>NZ_QUSW01000009.1 GCF_003852895.1 Rhizobacter terrae | reverse complement strand
CCGAACAGGACAGTGAAACGCCTCAGCGCCGATGATAGTGCGGATTCCCGTGTGAAAGTAGGACATCGTCAGGCTATTAATTTAAAACCCCCTTCCAGATTCCTGGTTGGGGGTTTTGCTTTTTAGGCTTTACGATCTGAATGCCTCGGTTGCCCTGACTCCAACGTTTCGATGATCGGGCAGTCGGGACGTTCGTCCCCATGACAGCAATGCACCAAATGCTCCAGTGTTGCTTTCATCGCCTGAAGTTCGCGCAGCTTGGCGTCGAGTTCGTCGATGTGTGCCTGAGCCACGGCCTTGACTTGTCGACTGGGCCGTTTTCGGTCTTGCCACAGGGCCAACAGTTCTCGGATCTGTTCAATCGAGAACCCCAGATCGCGTGAGCGACGGATGAAGCGCAGCGTGCTCAGGTCCTTGTCGCCGTATTGGCGATAGCCTGAATCTGTTCGTGCTGCCTCGGGAAACAGCCCAACGCTTTCGTAGTGGCGAATCATCTTGGCTGATACGCCGGAAGCTTTGGCAGCCTGGCCGATATTCATCCGGATACTCATGGTTTGGCTCCAGTGCCCGTCGCAGCAGAACGCCAGCGGCGCAACGTCAGTGCATTGCTCACTACGCTCACGCTGCTGAAGGCCATCGCTGCGCCCGCAATGACCGGGCTCAGAAGTCCCATAGTGGCAAGCGGGATTCCGACAATGTTGTAGCCGAAGGCCCAACCCAGGTTCTGCCTGATCTTCGACCATGTCCGGAGTGAAATGTCGAGCGCATCAGCAACCAGAAGTGGATCGCCCCGCATGAGCGTGATGCCGGCGGTCTCCATGGCGACGTCTGTGCCGGTGGACATGGCGATCCCGACATCCGCCGCCGCCAGTGCGGGCGCGTCGTTGATGCCGTCTCCAACCATGGCCACGATGCTCCCTCGCGCACGCAGTTGCTGGACCACCGCCGCCTTGTCGCCCGGCAGCACCTCGGCGTGCACCTCGTCGATGCCAAGTTCACGCCCGACAAAATCGGCGCTCCCCCGGTTGTCGCCAGTGAGCAAGGCGGTCCGGATTCCTTGGGCCTGCAGGCGCTGTACCGCCGCGCGGGCTGATGGCTTCAAGGCATCGCCAAAGGCCAGCATCCCGAGTACCTGAGGCCCCGCCTCGCGCTTGAGGATGAGCCAGGAGATGGTGTTTCCTTGCCTTTCCAGCTTGGCGGCACGCTCAAAGAGCTCCCCCGCCTGTGCACCCAACTCATGAAGAAGGCGGCCATTGCCCAGGACGAACTCCTGACCCCGAACGGTTCCCTTCACACCGCGGCCGGGGAGTGCTGTGCCCGCGTCCGCTGCCACGAAGGCAAGACGATCCGATCGCGCCTGGTCGAGCACAGCCGATGCCAGTGGATGCGTGCTCGTCATCTGCAATGCCGCGGCGGCCTCCAGCAGCTCATCGCGCGACGCCCCACTTGCTGGTTCGACGGCCACCAAGCTCGGCCTGCCCGCCGTGAGCGTCCCGGTCTTGTCGAAGGCCACCACATTCACCGCATGAGCGACTTCCAGCGCCTGCGCATCCTTGATGAGGATCCCATGCCGCGCGGCAACGCCGGTGCCGACCATGATGGCCGTCGGGGTGGCCAACCCCAGCGCGCAAGGGCAGGCGATGACCAGCACAGCGACTGCATTCACCAGCGCCTGTTCGACATTGCCAGCCACTGCCAGCCATGCCAGCAATGTGACGAGCGCGATGCCAAGCACCACAGGCACGAACACTGCGCTGACACGATCGACGAGTCGTTGCACCGGCGCCTTCGCCGCCTGGGCCGACTCGACGAGGCGGATGACCCGGGCCAGCGTCGTCTCGGATCCGATGGCCAGCGTCTTCACCGCGAGCAGGCCTTCGCTGTTGACGGAGCCACCCGTCACCCGATCACCCACTGCCTTCGTCACCGGCCGGCTCTCGCCGGTAATGAGTGACTCGTCGACGTGGCTGCGACCTTCGATGACCTCACCGTCCACCGCCACGCGATCACCGGGCCGGACGATCACCACATCGCCAATCCGCACATGCTCGACGGGCACCTCAAGCTCGAGGCCTTCGCGTCGCACCCTGGCCGTCGACGGCCGCAGCGCATTCAGCGCCCGGATGGCGTCGGTGGTCTGCCGTTTGGCGCGAACCTCCAGCCACTTGCCCAGCAGCACCAGGGTGATCACTGCGGCCGAGGCTTCGAAATAGAGGTGCGGCATGCCGTGCGGGCCATGCCCGGCCATCAAGTAAACCGACAAGCCATATGCCGCGGATGTCCCCAGGGCCACCAGCAGATCCATGTTGCCGGTCTTCGCACGCAGCGCCTTCCAGCCGGCGATGTAGAACCGGGCGCCCAGCCAGAACTGAATGGGACTGGCCAACGCAAGCTGCCACCAACCACCCAGCATCCATCCGATGCCGATCAATTGCAGCAGCATCGGTGCCACCAGCGGCACGGTGAGAAGAGCGCTCAACGCAACGGGCCACCAGTCGGGGAGCCGTCGTGTGGCGGCGGGCCTTGCTTCAGCATCATCTGGCGCGGTGCCATAGCCAGCTTTTTCAATGGCGGTGCGCAGTGCCGAATCAGAAACCGTGGACAGGGCCTGAACCGTGGCCTTCTCCGTGGCCAGATTGACGCTGGCCTGCATCACGCCAGGTACTTTGAGCAGCGCCTTCTCCACCCGGGCCACGCAGGACGCGCAGGTCATGCCCTCGACCTTCAGCGTGCGCTCCGTGCTGTCCAAGCCATACCCGGCGCGCTGCACCGCCGACGCCAGCGCCTGGATGCCCACAGCCGCATCCAGGCTGACGGAGGCCTGCTCGGTGGCAAGATTCACCTCCGCGCCATGCACGCCGGGCACTGCCTTCAATGCCTTTTCAACACGAGAGACGCACGATGCGCAGCTCATGCCCGTGATCGGGAGCAGGATCGGGGCGGAGCCTGGGAGCGAGGCAGCGGTGCTCATGGACATCTCACGGAAGCTTCAGCGTGAAGCGATGGTCAAGCTTCCAATGATGGTAAGGTCAAGCGACAGGATCACAAGGCCGGCTTGCCCCGCCGTTTGAGCTCGATCAACCCAAGGCCACACGCACCTTCGGTTCTCCTGCCACCATGCGCCCGATGACTGCTGCATCCGCGAATCCAGCCTGGCGGAATCGCGCCAGCACGTCATCGGCGGCCCGCGCCGAACAGGTCACCAGCAGCCCGCCGCTGGTCTGCGGGTCCGTCAGCAAGGCCTGCTGCCAGGGCAGGAGACCCTCATCCATCACGACATCCTTTCCATACCCCGCCCAGTTGCGAGCCGAGGCGCCGGTGGCGATGCCATTCATCGCATGCGTCCTGGCGGCGGCGATGAGCGGCACACGAGCCATGTCGACCTCGGCCCCCAACCCGGACCCGCGGCACACCTCCAGCAGATGCCCTGCCAAGCCGAAGCCCGTCACGTCCGTCATCGCATGCACGCCCTCGATCGCGCCCAGCTCGCTGCCCACGCGATTGAGCTGCGTCGTGGTGCGCACCATCTCCGCATAGCCCGCGTCGTCGAGCAGGCCCTTCTTCAACGCCGCTGAAAGGATGCCCACGCCCAGCGGCTTGCCCAACACCAGCAGGTCTCCTTCGCGTGCATCCGCGTTGCGCCGGACGCGGTCCGGGTGCACCAGCCCCAGGGCCACCAGGCCATAGATCGGCTCCAGCACGTCGATGGAATGCCCCCCGGCAATGGGAATGCCCGCCTCCTGGCACACGCTTGCGCCGCCTTCGAGGATTTGCCCGATCACCTCCAGCGGCAGCTTGTCCAGCGGCATGCCCACCAGCGCGAGGGCCATGATGGGCGTGCCACCCATGGCATAGATGTCGGAGATGGCATTCGTGGCAGCGATGCGTCCGAAGTCGCGCGGGTCGTCGACAATCGGCGTGAAGAAGTCGGTGGTGGCCACCAGCGCCTGCTGGTCGTTCAGGCGATAGACCGCGGCATCGTCCGCGGTCTCGGTGCCCACCATCAGCTGCGGCGGGACGAGACCCTGCGGTGCGCGCGACAGGATGTCGGCCAGCACACCCGGGGCGATCTTGCAGCCGCAGCCTCCGCCATGAGAAAAGGATGTGAGTCGAATGGGATTCGTCATGGATGCAGTGTCGGTGAAAAGCCTGGGGCTGTCGCCTTGAGCCACAAGCCGACCACGGTCGAGGACCTGCCGGCCTTCAGCGTGATCATCGACGCGCGCTCGCCGGCCGAGTACGCGCTGGACCACATCCCCGGCGCCATCAATTGCCCGGTGCTCGACGACGAGGAGCGGCGTGTCGTCGGCACGACCTACGTGCAGGTCTCGGCCTTCGAGGCGCGCAAGATGGGCGCAGCCATGGTGGCGCGCAACATCGCCCATCACCTGGACACGCAGTTCCGCGGCCAGCCGCGTGAGTGGCGGCCCTTGGTGTACTGCTGGCGCGGCGGCATGCGCAGCGGCAGCTTCGTCAACGTGATGCGCATGGTGGGCTGGGATGCGCAGCAGCTTCAAGGCGGCTACAAGGCCTGGCGGGCGCACGTCGTGCAGCAGCTGGCGCAGCGTGCGCCGCAGCTGTGCCTGAAGGTGCTGTGCGGTCCGACCGGCAGCGCGAAGACCCAGGTGCTGCGCGCGATGGAACGGCAGGGCCAGCAGGTGCTTGATCTGGAAGCGCTGGCCGTGCATCGCGGGTCCGTGCTGGGCGACATCCCGGGCCAGCCGCAGCCATCGCAAAAGGCTTTCGAGACGGCCCTCATGGACCACATCGCCCGCTTCGACCTGGCTCGAACCGTGTGGGTCGAGGCCGAAAGCCGGCGCATCGGCAAGCTGACGCTGCCGGAGCCCTTGCATGCCCGACTGCGCGAAAGCCCGGTGGTCGAGATCGCTGCGACCTTGCCGGCACGCATGGCCTACCTGCTGCGCGACTACGCGTGGCTGGGCGACGACCCACAACTACTGATCGACAAGCTGAGCGGCCTGAGCGAGTTGCTGCCCAAGGAGACACTGGCTCAGTGGCGGACCTGGGCACAGCAGCACGAGCTGGCGCCCTTGCTCGAATCCCTGCTGCTCAGGCATTACGACCCGTTGTACGCCCGCTCGCAGGGCCGCCACCTGGAGCGGCTGGAGCAGGCGCAGCGTGTGGACACCGACGACCTGTCGCCCGAGGGCATTGACGCCCTGGCACAACGCATCGCATCACTTCACTGAACCACGACACGAGGAGCTCATCACATGGTTTCACACAACAGGCGCCGGCTCGGCTTGGCCGCATTCATGATGCTCGCCTTGGCCGGCGGTGTGCAGGCCCAGACCGCCATGCCCGGCGTGCTGCGCGTCACCGCCATTCCCGACGAAGCGCCCACCGAGCTGGCCCGCAAGTTCGCACCGCTGGGCAAGTACCTCGAAGCCAAGCTGGGCATGAAGGTCGAATGGACGCCCGTCACCGACTACGCCGCGGCGGTGGAGACCGTGGTGAACCGCAAGGTGGACCTGGCCTGGTTCGGCGGCTTCACCTTCGTGCAGGCCAACGTGCGCTCCGGCGGGAAGATGATTCCACTGGTGCAGCGCGAGGAGGACGAGCGCTTCCGCTCCGTGTTCATCACCGACGCGCACAGCGGCATCGCCAAGCTCGAAGACCTGAAGGGCAAGACGCTGAGCTTCGGTTCGGCCAGCAGCACGTCCGGCCATCTCATGCCGCGCAGCTTCCTGCTGGCGGCGAAGATCAATCCGGATGCGGACCTCAAGCGGGTGAGCTTCTCCGGCGCGCATGACGCGACCATCGCGGCGGTCGCCGGCGGCAAGGTCGATGCCGGTGCGCTGAACATCTCGGTGTGGGAGAAGTTCGTGGCCGAGAAGAAGGTGGACACGAACCAGGTGAGGGTCTTCTTCACCACGCCTGCCTACTACGACTACAACTGGACCGTGCATGCCGACATGCCGGCGGACCTGCGGCAGAAGATCCTGGATGCATTCCTCGCGCTGGATGCGAACACGCCGCAGGGCAAGGAGATCCTCGGGCTGCAGCGCGCCACGCGCTTCGTGCCGACGAAGGCCGAGAACTACGCCGGCATCCGTGCCGCCGCGGAGAACGCCGGATTGCTCAAATGACCGTGGATGGTCCGGCGGTCGAGCTGCGAGGGCTGAGCGCGGGCGCCGCGCCAGGTGCCTCGCGTGCCGTGCTGCGAGGGATTGACCTGCGCATCCAGCCTCGGGAGCAGGTGGCCGTCATCGGACCATCGGGTGCCGGAAAGACCAGCCTGCTGATGGCGATGGCCTGCGCCGTGCAGCCGCTCGGCGGTTCGTTGCGTGTGCTGGACCGCGATCCGTGGGCCATGAGTTCAGCGCAGCGGCAGGCGTTGCGCGCCCAGCTCTTCCTCGCGCCGCAGGTGCCGCCCTTGCCGCCGCGCCAGCGCGTGGTGGCCGCGGTGCTGGCGGGGCGGCTGCCGTCCATGGGCCTCATGCAAAGCGTGCTGCAACTGTGGCATCCCACCCAGGCGCAGCTGGCGCAAGAGGCACTTTCACGCGTGGACCTGGCGGACAAGCTGTGGGACCGCGTGGACCGACTGTCCGGCGGCGAGCGCCAGCGCGTGGGACTGGCCCGGCTGCTGGTCTCGCAGGCGGGCTTGTGGCTGGTCGACGAGCCTTTGTCTGCGCTCGATCCGGCCAGGGCAGGGCGCGTGATGGACGCGATGCTGGATGCCGCCGCGCGAGAAGGCCGCACGCTGGTGTGCAGCCTGCACCAGGTGGCGGTCGCTCGCGAACGATTCAAACGCATCGTGGCGCTGCGCGGAGGCGAGGTGTTCTACGACGGGCCTTCGGCCGGGCTCGATGATGCCGCCGTGAGCCAGCTCTACGAAGGCAGCGCTGACGACGATGTGGATCGCGCCGCGAACCAGCCGCCATCGGCCGCGGCGTTGCCCGAAGCGATGTGCCGCTGATGACGCCAGCCTCCGCAATGACGGCACCATGGATGCGTGATCCATCGCATGCACCGCGTGTGGCCACGCTGCTGATCGCACTGGTGCTTGCGTGGCCGCTGCTGGCGTGGACCGAGTTCAACCCGTTCGCGCTGGCCGATGAGCGCAGCCTGCGATCCGCCTGGCGCTTCGTGCGCGACTTCGCGCCGCCGCGGCACGACGCCGAGTTCCTGTGGGAGCTGCTCGCGGACACCTGGCGCACCGTCGCCATCGCCACCGCGGGCCTCACGCTCGCGTGGCTGCTGGCCGTGCCCATGGCCTTGCTGGCCACCGCGCGTCTGTCGGTCAGCGCCATCGCATCCGGCCGCATGGGCTGGATGCCTGCGACGCTGCGCCAGGCGGTGCGATGGTTGTTGATCGCGCTGCGTTCCATCCCCGAACTGGTCTGGGCCCTGGTGTTCGTGCGGGTGGTGGGCCTCGGTGCCACGGCGGGCGTGCTGGCGATCGCCATCGCCTACGGCGGCATGCTGGGCAAGGTCTACGCGGAGATCCTGGAAAGCAGCGACCCGGCGCCGACGCAAGCGCTGTTGCGCAACGGCGGTGGCCGGCTGCAGGCCTTGCTCTTCGGCGCGTTGCCGCAGTGCGGGATGGAGCTGGTGAGCTACACCGTGTACCGCTGGGAATGCGCCATCCGCTCGTCGGTGGTGCTGGGCTTCGTGGGCGCCGGCGGCCTCGGCCAGCGCCTGGACAGTGCCACCAAGATGTTTGCCGGCGCGGAGGTGGGGGCCGTGCTGCTCGTGTTCATCGCGCTCGTCGGGTTGAGTGATCGCGTCAGCGCGTCGTTGCGAAGGCTGATGGCATGACGACACCAGCCATCGATCGTTCGTCGCGACTGCGCGCAGGCTTGATCGGCATCGCCGTGCTGGCGCTCGTCGTTGCCAGCTTCGCCACGCTGGATCTGCACTGGGCGGAGTTCCTCAGCGCATCCGAACTGAAGAAGATGTCCGGCTTCGGCGCGAGCTTCTTTCCGCCGGAAACCTCGCTGCCGTTCCTTCGCAAGACGCTGCAAGCCTCGGCAGAGACGGTGGCGATGTCGATGCTGGGCACCGTGATTGCCGCCGCTGCAGGCCTGCTGCTCGCCTTGCCGGCCAGTGCGAAGGGCGGGCCGTTCGCTCGCGCCTTGCATGCCGTGTCGCGCCTCTTGCTGAACGTGCTGCGCTCCATTCCGGAGCTTGTCTGGGCCTCGCTCCTGCTCGTCGCGGCCGGCCTCGGGCCATTCCCCGGCACACTGGCCCTGGCGATCCACACCACCGGCGTCCTGGGGCGACTGTTTGCCGAAAGCATCGAGAACGCCCCGCCCGAACCCGCGCTGGCGCTGCGCATTCGGGGCGTCGGCCCGGCGCGTGTCTTTTTCTGGGCCACCTTGCCGCAGGTGCTGCCGCAACAGCTCTCCTACAGCCTGTACCGCTGGGAGAACAACATCCGCGCCGCAGCCGTGCTCGGCGTGGTGGGTGCAGGTGGTCTAGGCCAGATGCTGTACTACCACCTCAGCCTCTTCCAGATGCACGAAGCCTGCACGGTGCTGATGGCCATGGTGCTGCTGGTGGGGGCGGTTGATGCCGCCTCGTTCGGGGTGCGACGGTGGATGAACCGGTGACGGCTCATCCACCGACGATCATCGTGCGCCACCCGGCAGGGCCTCCCCCACCTCGTTGACCTCGCCATCGCCGTTGGCGACATAGACGTACACCTCAGGCGCCGACTTCAAGGTGCCCAGCCGCAGCATGGCCCGAAGCTGCCTGTCGCTCCACGCCGTCTTGCGGCCGAGCGCAGAAGGCGCCACGCCGCCGTCGGCAGACCAGAACAGCAGTGGCTTCGCATTGGCCTTGGTGCCGAAACGGCGGCCGCTGACGATGAGCGTCGTGCCCTCGCGCATCGAACCTTCGACAAACGCGATGACGGGTGCGGTGCCGGCGACGAGCCGCTTGGCGGAAACTGCAGTTGCGGGCTAGACTGCGCCGCGTTCACTTCGCAACCCACAGGGAGAATCCATGAAACTGCTGAGCCAACTTGCCATCGGCATGGCCATCGTGTTCACCGCCTTGCACGCCAACGCCGACGGTGGCACGCAGGCTGGGTCCACGTTCAAGATCTTCACCCTGTCCATCACGCCCGACACCGACGATCAGGACGAAGATGTGCAGTGGTATGACTGCTCAGGCCTTTGCCAGGGGGCGTGACAGGTTGGCGGTGACCAGCGCCGCACCCAGAATCACCAGCCACGAGAAATACACCCACAGCAGGAAGATGGGCACGGCGTCGAATGCACCGTACATCGCCTTGTAGGTGGGTACCTGAAGCAGGTAGGCCGCGAAGCCGCGCTTGCCCAGCTCCAGGCCGATGCTGGCGATGAGCCCGCCGGCGATGGCATGGCGCTTGAGCACCTTCGCGTTCGGCACGAAATACAACAGGCTCGACAGGCCGATTGCGCCGAGCACCACCGGCCCCATGCCGAGCACGAAGCGCGCCGACGGGGGCAGGGGGCCGATGAAGCCCATCGACGCACTGATCACGTACGAGGTCGCCCACAGGCTCACTCCCAGTATCGGTGGCCCCACCAACAGCATGAGCGTGTACATGCCCACGCGCTTGATGAAGGGCCGGTTGCGCTTCACGCTCCACAGCTGGTTGAGCGCGTTCTCCACCGTCAGCAGCAAGGCAATGGCCGCGGCCAGCAGCAGCACCGATCCCACCCAGGTCATGCCGCTGGCGTTGGACGAAAACTGGTGCAGGTACTTCAGCACCGTGCGTGCAATGTCGGCCGGCAGGAATGGCTTGAGCAGCAGGTCGTCGATGGCCGTCTCGAAACGGCTGAACACCGGAAAGCGCATGAACAGCGCGAAGGCGACCGACAGGAACGGCACAATCGACAGCACCGTCGTGAACGTGAGGCTGCCGGCGATCTGCGCGAGGCGCTCCTGCCTGGCGCGGCGGATGGTGAGCTGTGTCAGGCGGAACATGGACGACTGCTGGAACGGGTGCCGAACCCGAGGCTGAACAATGACAACGAACATGCTGGCCGGCGCCGACGCGCCGCAGGCCCTGACCCGCGCCGAAGCCTTCTCCTACTGGCTCAAGCTGGGCTTCATCAGCTTCGGCGGTCCGGCGGGGCAGATCGCCATCATGCATGAGGAGCTGGTGGAGCGCCGGCGCTGGATTTCCGAGAACCGCTTCCTCCACGCACTCAACTATTGCATGGTGCTGCCCGGCCCCGAGGCGCAGCAGCTCGCGACCTACATCGGCTGGCTGATGCACCGCACCTGGGGCGGCATCGTGGCCGGGGGCTTGTTCGTGCTGCCGTCGCTGTTCATCCTCATCACGCTGTCGTGGGTCTACATGGCCTTCGGCAAGCTGCCGGCGATCGCTGGCCTGTTCTACGGCATCAAGCCCGCGGTGACGGCGCTGGTCGTGCATGCAGCGTGGCGCGTGGGCTCGCGGGCGCTCAAGAACGCGTGGCTGTGGGGCATCGCGGCGGCGGCGTTCGTGGCCATCTTCGCGTTGAGCTTGCCATTTCCGCTGATCGTGCTGGCGGCTGGGGTCATCGGCTACGTGGGCGGGCGTGTTGCGCCGGACAAGTTCAAGACAGGCGGTGGGCACGGCCAGTCCGCCAAAGGCTTCGGTCCCGCGCTGATCGACGACCACACTCCCACGCCGCCACATGCACTGTTCTCATGGGCACGGCTGCGCAAGGTGCTGGTGGTGTTCCTTGGCCTGTGGGCCGCGGCCATGGCAGCGCTGGTGGCGGTCTTCGGATGGGAAGGCGTGCTGACTCAGATGGGCTGGTTCTTCACCAAGGCCGCGCTGCTGACCTTCGGCGGCGCCTACGCCGTGCTGCCCTACGTGTACCAGGGCGCGGTCGATCACTACCACTGGCTCACGGCCGCCCAGATGATCGACGGGCTCGCGCTGGGCGAGACGACGCCCGGGCCGCTCATCATGGTGGTGTCCTTCGTGGGCTTCGTCGGCGGGTGGACCAAGGCGATCTTCGGCAGCGATTTGCTGTTCCTGGCCGGCGCCGCGGCCGCGACGGTGGTGACCTTCTTCACCTTCCTGCCTTCGTTCTTCTTCATCCTGCTGGGCGGACCCTTCATCGAGTCGACGCACGGCAACCTCAAGTTCACCGCGCCGCTGACGGGCATCACTGCCGCGGTGGTGGGCGTGATCGTGAACCTGGCGGTGTTCTTTGCGTGGCACGTGCTGTGGCCGCAGGGGCAGGGGGGGCGCTTCGAATGGCCAGCGGCGGTGATCGGCCTTGCCGCAGCGCTGGCCCTGTTCCGCTTCAAGGCCGGCGTGATCCCGGTCGTGCTGGGCTCGGGCGTGGTCGGCCTGTTGTGGACGCTAGCGCACCCGTGGATTGGATGAACGCGTCTCCGCGGCCGCGCAGCCTGTCCGCCCGTCGGGGCATCACGGCTCAAGGCTTGCGCCATGCGCAGCAGCCGATCCGCGGCAGGCCAGAAGTCAAACGACGCGACGATACTCGCAAGGTGGCGATGTCCAGCTGCTGCAGCGGCAACCATTGGCAGGACACGCCGCCCTTGGTGACCCGCCGACCGGCGCTGTACGCCATCGGCAGCGTGGCGGCCTGCTGGACCATCGGACGGGTGATCAGCATCCTGGCCTGACGCGCTGCGCCCATGCGGCAACCATGGAAACTGGTGCAAGGCGCTCTGGCCGGCGAGCGTCGTTTGTTGTTAGAGTGCGCGCAGCGAACTGCTGAGGGCCGCTTCGACCAACATGCAACCAGGCCGTTTCAACAGACTGCTCCTGGGCCTGGTGGCCCTGACCCTGGCAGCACTCGCCTGGAACGAGTTCGGGATGAACAGCGTGCTGGCCATCACGGCGGCTCAGCCGTATTCCATCTGGACCGACGATGATCGACGGGAAGCCGGCGGGCGCACCGTGGCGCATGTGGACCGCGTGGGCTCGACCTTCGTGATGACCTGCGATGCGAAGCCGGGCTATGAATATCCGTACTGCGAGCTGGCCATCGCCTTGAGGGCCATGCCGGACGGGATCGACCTGACCGGCTATCGGTTCTTGCGGGTGTGGATTCGCCATGAAGGCCCCGCCATGCAGCAGTCGGTGCGGCTGTACCTGTGCAACTTCACGCCGTCCTATTCGAAGCTGGGAGACCAGCAGTCGCTGAAGGTGCACGAGGTGGCCTTCGATCCCGGCCGGGCCGGCGAGCCGGTGGACATCGACATTGCCAAGTTCTCGGTCGCCTCCTGGTGGATCAGCGAGCACAACGTTCCCATGGACCACGTGGGCACTGAACTGGACAAGGTGTCGGTGCTCCGCGTGGGCACCGGCAACAACGCACCCGTGGGCTTGCACAAGATCACGGTGGACCGCATCGAATTCCACGGCAAGCTGGTGTCCAAGGCCACGTTCCGGCTGGCCGTGCTGATGGCATGGATGCTGGGCATCATCAGCTTCGTGACCCTTGACGCCGCTGCCACCCGGCGCCGCCTGAAGGCAGCCGAGCAGGGCCAGCTTTCACTGCGGCGGATCAACGCGGCCCTTCAGTTGAAGACGCGAGACTATGCCGAGCAGGCTGGCCGCGACCCCTTAACCTCCCTGCTCAACCGCCGCGGGCTGGGAGACGATCTGCTGAAGCGTTCGAAGGAGGGCGAGGCCAGGCTGTTTCCAATGTCGCTCGTGTTCGTGGACCTGGATCACTTCAAGAACATCAACGACACGCATGGACATGCCGCGGGCGACGCAGTGCTTCGCAAGGTAGCCCAGACCGTCGGCTTGCAGATCCAGCGTTCGGACCTGCTCACGCGCTGGGGCGGCGAGGAGTTCTTGCTGCTGTGCCCGCTCACGCGGGCGCACGAGGCCCAGGCGATCGCGGAACGCTTGCGCCGGGTGATCGAGTCCATCGACTGGGAGGCGCTGGCACTGCATGTTACGGCCAGCTTCGGCGTGGCCGAAGCCATGAACGCGGCGGACCTCAGCGCGGGGATCGACCGTGCAGACGCGGCCGTGTACGTGGCCAAGCGCTCAGGCCGCAACCGGGTCGAGGTGCATGGCACGAAGGCGGCGGACGACGGCGCCCAGGCTTCGGTCGAGTGACATCGGGTCAATCATCGCCATCGCGCCGTCCGGCCCGGAAGGCAAACCTCGCCGCGATGCCGGTGATCAGCGCGATCACCCCCACCACCACCCAGAACCCGTGCGCATGCTGCGACAGCGGGATGCCGCCCACGTTCATGCCGAACAGGCCGGCGATGATGTTGATGGGCAGGGCCAGCACCGTCACGATGGTCAGCACGAACAGGCTCTTGCTGTTGTCCTCGTTGACCTGCGCGGCGATCTCTTCCTGCAGCAGCTTGATGCGCTCCTGCAGCGACGCCATGTCGCGCAGCACCACCGAGAACTCCTCGGTGGACTGGCGCAGCTCCTGCACGTCCATGGCGGCCATCCAGCCCGGCGGATACTGCAGCAGCCGGAACAGCGCCGCGGGCTCGGGCGCGAGCAGGCGCTGCAGGCGCACCAGCAGCCGCCGCAAGGCGCCCAGCTTGACGCGCTTGTGGTGCAGCTTGCCGGCGAGCAGGTCGTCCTCGATGCCGTCGATGCGCGCCGTCACGCCGCGCACGATCTCCACCAGCACGTCGGCCTGGCTGCGCATCAGCCGCTCCAGCAGCTCGGCCGATGAGCGCAGCTGCTCGCCGGCCTTCATGGAGGCGCGCAGCTTGTCCACCGAGCGCAGCGGGCGCAGCCGCGCCGTCACCACGAGGCCGGGCTGCACGCTGATCCACAGCGTGGAGATGTCCGAGGGCTCGAAGGAGAAGTCGAAGTGCACGTCGTTGATGACGGCGACCAGTGCATCTTCATCGCGCTCGATGCGCGTGGAGTGCAGGCCTTCCTTGAGCGTCTCGAAGAAGGGCTCGGGCAGCCTGGCGGTGTTGCGCAGCCAGCGCTCGGAGGCGTTGTGGCCGAGGTTGAAGTGCAGCCACAGGAAGCCTTCCTTCTCGGGCCGCGCGAGCCACTGCGCGGCCTCGGCCGATCCGATCTCCTTCGCGGCCGCGCCCGGGCGGCACGCGAAGCCGCAAATCAGTCCCGCGTCGTCGGCGCCGTAGGTGGCGCCGGTGGCGTTGTCCATGCTCGATCCCCTGCTGAATCGAGCGGCATCTTAGAGGCAGTTCCGTGACATGACTCCACCCACGGCACCTCAGTGGCTGGCGCGAGAAGCGGGAGCGTTCAGATGCTGATCATGAAGGCGGCGATCAACCCGCAGGCGGCGAAGGCCGCGCTCACGGATGGCGCGTCATTCCTGCTGGGCAGGTGCCGAAGGCTTCTTCGACTTCGGCCGGCCGGTCTTGAGGGCCGGTACGTCAGCAATTGCAACGGCAAAAGCCTCGTCGGACATCGCAGCAAGCGCCTTGATGCCGGCACGCAGCACCTCGCTCTTCTTCAGCGGGCGGCCGGCCTTGGCGCTGCGGTCCTTCAGCGTGTCGATGACCTGGTACTCGGGCTTGGGCATGGTGAAGCTGTCGCGCACGAGCTTGGTCTTGGGCAGCTTGGCGGCTTCAGGAGCAGCCTGCGTGGCGGGCTGGGTCTTGGGCTGGGGGGCTGCCTTGGCGGGGGCGGGCTTTTTCATCGAAGTCGCTGGCTTGGCGGCAGGTTTCTTGGCAGCGGCTGCCTTGCGCGGGGTGGTCTTGGTGGTCTTGGCTGCGCGAGACCCGACTTTGGTGGTGCTCATGGGTGGCGTGTTTCTCCAAACGGTATAAACAGTATATACCGTTATAGATTTGTCTACAACATCGGCCGACGACGGCCTCGTGGAGATCATTGAAGAACGCGTGGTGGAGCAAGGCGGCGAGCGGCTGATCGAGCGCCTGCGCTTTCGGCGCAAGCGCCAGGACGGCTGGCGCGGGCGGGGCTGTCTTCGCCTCAGAAGTGGAGGCGGGCCGACAGCGACAGCACCAGCGGGATCGTCAGTGCCGCTGCCACGGTCTGGATGGAAATGATGCTGGCTGCCAGCCGGTGATCGCCGCCCAGGAGCTTGGTCATGATGTAGGCCGAAGGTGTGCAAGGCAGCGAGTTGAAGAGCACGACGATGCCGAACGCCGTGCCGGTGAGGCCACTGGCGTGGGCGAGCGTTGCGGTAACGGCCGGGACTAGCACGAGCTTGACCATCGACGAGAGGAAGACTGCTGAGCGGGCTTCGCTGGCCAGCCGCAAGTCCAGGCCGGCGCCCACGGCCAGCAAGCCCAGGGGCAGCGATGCCGCGCCCAGTACATCGAGCGTGGAGAACACGGCCGCGGGGCGGGGCAGGCCGCAGGCGTTGAACAGCAAGCCCAGGCACACGGCCACGATCACCGGGTTCTTGACCAGCGCCAGCCCCAGTTCAGCCGGACTGGGCTTGCCCTTGCCGCTGTGGACCATGAGGACGACGATCGACGCGACGTTGAGGATGGGAATCGAGATGGCGATGCTCAGCGACGTCAGCGTGATGCCCGGCGAGCCGAACAGCAGCGCTGCAGCCGCCACGCCGACGTAGGTGTTGGGCCGCAGCGCTCCCTGGATGACCGACGAGAACGTGCTGCCGTTCTGTCCCACCGCCCATTTCCAGAGAAAGAGGAACGCGCCGCCGATGCTCACGGCCCCCAGCAGCGAAATGACGAAAGCGCCGATCGGGTAGTTGGAGAAATCGGCCTTCGCGATCTGGGCGAACATCAGCGCCGGAAACATGCAGAAGTAGTTCAGCCGCTCGCAAGGCAGCCAGAACTGGTGGTCGATGAATTTCCAGCGGTGAATCGCAAAGCCCAGTGCGATCAACACGAAGATCGGCACGAGGGCCGTCAGAACACTGTTCACGTCGTCCTATCGGAGGTAGTTCTTTCCCAGGAGCGCCAGGCCATAGGCTGCAATGAATCCGGTGAATGCGCGCTCGTAGATCGATGCCTTCAGGCGCTCGAAGGCCCAGCTGCCCAGGAAGACGTAGATCAGCGCGGACAGCGGCGCCAGGGCCAGGCCCAGTGCGCGCAGCGAGGCCGGTTGCAGCAGCACAAGTGCCACGATCTGGATGCTTCCGAAGAGCAGGTAATAGCGCGAGATCAGTGCCCTCATGGCGTGCTTGTTGTCCGTGACCGATGACGAGTAGATGGCCAGTGCGGCGCCTCCCATGTTGGTGAAGCCATGGAAGGCACCCATCAGCACGAGGTAGGCGCGCTCGTGCCGCAGGATGAAGCCCCTGAGCCACTGCCGGATGAGGTCCGATCCACGCAGCACCGCCGCCGTCAGCATGGCCAGGCCCACCCACAGCTCGACCGATGCCTTCATGTGGGACAGCAGCATAAAGCTGAGGGCAGCCAGAAGCGGCACGGCCACGGACCAATATCGAATAACCAAATGCGATGGCGTTTGGGCGGCCTTGCGCCTGTCTCCCCAGACTTGCAGCGCCGAGATCGCCAGCGATGACGGAAGCAGCCATCCCAGCACCGAAGAGAACTCGATGCCCAGCAGCAGCAGCGTGGGCGTGCCGAACACCAGGATGCCCATGCCGAACAGCGACTGCACCACCGCCAGGCCCAGGACGACCAGGCCGATTGCGTAGCTGTGGTCCATGTCAGGCCTCGACTTCCGACTGGGCCACCAGAGGCAGCGGCAGGCCCAGGCCCTGGTGAGTCTGGATCCACGTATGGGCCGAGCCGCCCGTGGCGGAGAAGCGGCCCAGCAGCAGCGTGTCCTTCTCGTCGACGACACCGTGCGCCTGCAAGGCGGCGACGAGTTCGCCGGCGTCCAGTGCATGCAGGTCGTCGCGCGCCAGGACGACCGGCGTGGTGCCGGGCAGCAATCGCAGCGAGCGGGCCAGCGAGGCATCGTCGGTGATGGCGATCACCGGCAGGCCGATGCGCTCCATCGCGACCAGCCGGGCCGCGACCCCGGTGCGCGAGGACACCACCACCTTGTCGACTTCGTTCGAGTGCGCCAGCAGTCGGATGGCCTGCGCGAACTCCCTCTCCTTGGCCAGCAGGCCGGCGGGCCGTGCCTCACGCTGGCGCTGCGCGTACGTCTCGGCGGCTGTGGCGATGCTGCGCAGCCGCGAGACACACAGCACGGGATATTTGCCGATCGCCGTCTCCCCCGACAACATCACCGCCGCGGCGCCGTCCAGGATGGCATTGGTGATGTCGCCGATCTCCGCCTTGGTGGGCAGCGGGTTGTCGATCATGCTGTGCAGCAGTTCGGTGGCCACGATCACCGGGCGTGCGTACTGGCGGGCCACCTGGATGATCCGCTTCTGGTGGACAGAGACTTCGTCCAGCCCGGTCTCCACCGACAGGTCGCCGCGGTCGATCATGATGACGTCGCTGGCCGCGGCGATTTCCTCGAGGTGGTCCAGGCCGCCGCGGTTCTCCACCTTCGCCACGATGCGCGGCGACGCGCCGTTGATGAGGTTGCGGATGGCCTGCACGTGATCGGCACCTTCCACGAAGCTGATGCCCACGAAGTCGACGCCCGTCTCCTTGCAGAACGCCACCATGGTCTCGTCGCGCGGCGTCAACAGCGATCGCCCGAGATCGAGTTCGGGAACGTTGATGCCCTTGCGGCTGCGCAGCGTGCCACCGGCCTTGGCCCGCAGGCGGATGTCGCGCCCGGAGATGCCGATGACCTCGAAGGCGAGCGTCCCGTCATCGGCGTAGATGCTCACGCCCGGACGCAGCTTGAGATGCAGCTCGTCGTAGTTGACGGGCACCTTGTCGTGGCCGCGGTAGTCCGCATCGGTGGTGAGGACGATCTCCTCGCCCTCGGCAAACGACGGTTCGTGGGCGAGCAGCGTCGTTCGGATCTTGCGTCCGGGGATGTCCAGCAGGATGGGCACGTCGGGAATGACCGTCCGCAGGAGCTGGATGGTCTCGCGATGCCAGTTCAGATCGGCATGCGAGCCGTTGAGTCGTGCGACGGACATGCCCGCCGCGTGAAGCTGCTGAAGCGCCGCGGCATTGCGCGTGGCTGGCCCGATGGTGGCGACGATGCTCGTCGAAGTCATGATGAAGCTCCCTGGTTTGATGTCGAAGTTGGATGGCCGCACGCGCAATCGCTGCGCACGGCGTCGAGCAGGTTGCGGTAGGCGAAGGTGGGGACGAAGGCCCGCAGCCGCGATCGATGCGTGTGACCCACTCAAAGTGCAAGGACGGTGCCAGCAGATGACGGTCTGATGACAGTCTTGTGACGATTCAAAGACGGGCATTTGCTGGATGTGCAGCAGTGATGTGCTGAACATCCAGCAGGTCGTGACTGCAAGCGGGCACGTGCATTGCCATGTTCTCGGCATGGCCCGCCCGCTCCCGTTTGAATATCTCCAACGCCGCTCGCCCGACAGCCTGCCCGCGTCGAGCGCTGCGTCGCCCCATGGCGTGAAGGCCTGGTGGTCGCTGCTCCTGCACGCCGCCCGCTCCTGGTCGCAGGACTACGCGCCGAGCATGGGCGCGGCGCTGGCCTACTACACGCTCTTTTCCATCGCGCCGCTGCTGCTCATCGTGATCTCGGTGGCCGGCTTCGTGTTCGGGCCCGATGCGGCGCGCGGCGAGATCATGGCGCAGCTGCAGGGGCTCATCGGCGACGAAGGCGCGCGCTTCGTGCAAGGCCTGCTGGAGGCCGCGCACAGGCCGGGGCAGGGCGTGGTGGCCACGCTGGCGGGCTTGGCCCTGCTGCTGGTCGGTGCCACCACCGTGTTCAACGAACTCCAGGACGCACTGGACCGCATCTGGCGGGCACCCGCCCGCCGCAAGTCGGGCGTGTGGAACCTGCTGCGCACGCGGCTGCTGTCGTTCGGGATGATCATGGCCATCGGCTTCCTGCTGATGGTCTCGCTGGTGGCCAGCGCGGCCTTGTCGGCCCTGGGGCGCTGGTGGGGGCCGGTGTTCTCCGAATGGGAGCTTCTCGGCCACGCCATCGACTTCCTGCTGGGCTTTGCCACCATCACGCTGGCCTTCGCGCTCATCTACAAGATCATGCCGCGCGTGCACATCCAGTGGCATGACGTGTGGATCGGCGCAGCGGTGACGGCCTTGCTCTTCACCGTGGGCAAGCTGCTCATCGGCCTGTACATCGGCAAGAGCGGCGTCACGTCGGTGTTCGGCGCGGCCGCCTCGCTGGCGGTGCTGCTGCTGTGGGTGTACTACTCGGCGCAGATCTTCCTGCTCGGTGCGGAGTTCACCTGGGTCTACGCACACACATTCGGGTCGCTGCGGCACCAACCGCCCGGGCAGTCGTGCGAGGTACACACCCGCTAAGGAAGAACGCGGTCACGGTTTACCCCTGAAGAATGGGGTAAACCGCTCCTACTTACTTCCGGTTTTTTGGGGTGGAGTTGGAACCAGACCCATACGCCCTGAACTGATTGGGGCGGTATTGCGTCCCAATTGGCCGGGCAGTGATCTGGTCACACCCGTTAGGGCATTGACCATTCTTCAATTGGCGCTGGCAGTTTTCGTTATTGCATTTGGTCATTCTTTTTCCTTTTATGCCCCGACCCAATGCTGATGCATTGACTCGGAACCTGGCTGATTGATGAATGCGGCAGAAGGGCCGCACCTGTGCCACATGGATGTCGATCATCTGCGTGTGGCGCGCAATTTCCGGTACCACAGAGGTACCGTGAAAATCTTGGTGGCCCGCAAGACGGCCTGTCAGAAGCTTCCGTCATGGAAACGGCCGCATGAATGATGCAAGGCACGCGCGGCCTGCGCCACGAAGAATGCTGCCAAAAAACGATGTCATTCCATCGTTTCCAACAGCCCGGTCAGAGCGGCGTGACGCCCATCCTGGCGGGGGAAGCCAACGGTTCGGCCACGCCTTGCGAGAAGGTCCGGCCCAGCATCCGCGAGATCGCGTCCATCGGCGCCGGCTTGACGAGATGATCGTCGAAGCCGGCAGCCTCGGCGCGGTGCCGGTCCGACGGCTGCCCATAGCCGGTGAGCGCCACGATGCGGCAGCCGCGCAGCTCGTCCATCGCGCGCAGCCGGCGGGCCACCTCGTAGCCGTCCATGCCGGGCAGGCCGATGTCCAGCAGCACGAGGTCCGGCATCCACTCCAGCGCGATGCGCAAGGCCTGCTCGCCGTTGGCGGCGGTGCGCACCTCGTGGCCCTCCGCCTCCAGCACCAGCCCCAGGGATTCGGCCGCGTCGCGGTTGTCGTCCACGATGAGCACCTTGCGCGGCGACGCCCATGCCGAGGGCTCTTGCATGCGGTCGGACTCGAGGGCGTCGCTCAAGGGCAGCATCACCTCGAAGACCGACCCCATGCCCGTCCCCGGGCTGCTCGCCGACACCTGTCCGCCGTGCATTTCCACCAAGCTGCGGACCACCGACAGCCCGATGCCCAGCCCGCCTTGCGCGCGGTCCAGCGTGCGGTCGCTCTGCACGAACAGGTCGAAGACGTGTGGCAGCAGGTCCGACGGGATGCCCGCGCCGGTGTCGCTCACGCGGATGAGTCCCTGGTCGCCGTCGCGCAGCATCTCGATGTCGATCTGCCCGCCCGCATCCGTGTACTTGGCGGCGTTGGTCAGCAGGTTCACCAGGCACTGCTGCAGCCGCGCGGCGTCGCCGATGACATGCATGGGCATGCCCGCGCGCACGGTCAGGCGGTGGCCACGCTCTCGGATGACGGGCTCCATCGCCTCGACCGCGGCGGACACCACGGCCTCCAGGTCCACCGGCTCGCGTTCGAGCTGGATGCGCCCGCGCGTGATGCGCGAGACATCCAGCAGGTCGTCCACCATGCGGTTCAACTGGTGCACCTGGCGGTCGACGATGCCGATGGCACGGCGCACCCGATCGTCCGGCGGGTTCAGGCGCTGCATCAGCTCCACCGCATTGCGGATGGGCGCCATCGGGTTGCGCAGTTCGTGCGCGAGCATGGCGAGGAATTCGTCCTTGCGGCGGTCCAGGTCGCGCAGCGCCTGCTCCATGCCCTTGCGCTCGGTCACGTCGAACGACAGGCCGGTGAGCCGGATGGGCGTGCCGGCCTCGTCACACAGCACGCGCCCGCGGATTTCCATCCAGCGCACCTCGCCGTTGTCGGCGCGCACGAAGCGCACTTCATCGGCGAACTGGCCCTTGTTGCGGATGGTCTCGTCCAGCAATTGGCGGTGCCGCGTCGCATCCTTGGGATGGATGGCAGACATGCCCTGCGCCAGGTCCTGCGGCCGCGCTCCCAGCACGGCCGGCGCGTTGTCGGACAGCGTGGCCCGCTCGGTGGCGAGGTCGATGTCCCAGGTGAACATGCTGGCGCCGGCGAGGAAGAGCTTGAGCTGTTCCTCGCCGATGCGGCGGGCACGGTCCAGCTCGATGGCCGCGGCCACGCGCACCAGCAGCTCGCGCGAGGAGAAGGGCTTGACGAGGTAGTCGTCGGCGCCTGCGCGCAGGCCTTCGACGCGCGCCTCTTCGCCGGCGCGCGCGGACAGCAGGATCACCGGCAGGGAGCGCAGCTGCGTGTCGCTGCGCAAGGCGTTCAACAGGCCGAAGCCATCCAGCCTGGGCATCATCACGTCCGACAGCAGCAGCGCGGGCCGTCGGCGGCGCACCGCGTCGAGTGCCTCGCGGCCGTCGGCGGCGGTCTCTACCTGGAAGTATGGCGAGAGCAGCCGTTCGAGGTACTGCCGCATGTCGGCGTTGTCGTCCGCGACCAGCACCCGCGAGCCCCAGGTGGAGCGGTAGCGGTCGCCCAGCAGCACGGTGTCGGCGCCGACCTCGCCGTGCTGTGCCGACGTGTCGCCGTCACCGGGCAGCCAGCGCAGGGCTTCCTGCACATAGGCCGCGGCCTGCGGCTTGCCAGCAGGCGCGGGCGCCGGTGCGGCCGGCGCGTCATGGCGGTGGCTGTCCAGCGGCAGGCGCACGGTGAAGGTGCTGCCTTCACCCAGCCGGCTGTGCGCTTCAACGGTGCCGCCATGAAGGCGCACGAGTTCCTTCACGAGCGCCAGGCCGATGCCGCTGCCTTCGTGCGTGCGCCCCTGCGTGCCGCGCACGCGGTGGAAGCGCTCGAACAGGCGGCCCACTTCGTCCCTGGGCACGCCCACGCCGGTGTCCTCCACCTGCAGCACGGCGTCGTCGCCTTCTGCGAGCAGGCGAACGGTGATGCGTCCGTGCAAGGTGAACTTGAGCGCATTCGACAGCAGGTTGAGCACCACCCGTTCCCACTGGTCGCGGTCCACGAGCACGGGAGCGGGCAGTGGCCGGCAATCGACGAAGAACTCCAACCCGGCGCGTTCGATGGCAGACCGGAACAGGCTGGCGAGGTCGGCCGTGGCCTGGGTGAGGTCAGTGCGCAGGAACACGCTCTCATGCCGGCCGGCCTCGATGCGCGAGAACTCCAGCAGCGTGTTCACCAGCTTGGTCAGCCGCAGCGCGTTGCGCTCCACCATCGACAGGCGCGAACGCAGATCGGCTGGCAGTTCCGGCATGCCGAGCGCATCGGCCAGCGGACCGAGCATCAGCGTGAGCGGCGTGCGGAACTCGTGGCTGACGTTGGAGAAGAACTCGGTCTTGGCGCGATCCAGCTCGGCCAGCTCCTCGGCGCGTTGCCGCTCGCGCTCGTAGGCCTGCGCGTTGGCAATGGCGGACGAGACCTGCTTGGCCACCAGCACGAGGAAGTCCTGGTAGGCGGCGTCGACGAGGCGGAAGGGATTGAGCCCGACGATCAGCACGCCTTCCTGCCCGGCGTCGCCGGAGGGGGCGATGGGCAGCACCATCGCATGGTGTGCCGGGGTGTCCCAGCTGCCGCCAGGCCATGCCATGCCGTCGGGCAAGGGCGGCAGCTCGACGATGCGGGGCGTGCCTGAGCGGATGACGTCCTCGGCGAGCCAGGGTGCGCCGCACGGGTCGATGGCGGCGAGCACGTGGGCCTGGTCTGCGCTGTCGAGCACGGGCGCCAAGCCTGCCTGCCCGTGCGTGCGCAGGCAGGCGAGCGCGAAGGTGATGTCCCTGTCATTGGTGCGCACGGCCGCCATGCAGCTTTCGACGGCGGCAGGCACGGTCTTGGCGTCCGCCGAGCCCGCGGCGAGGTCGCGCAGCAGGCCCATCTGCCGCTCGCTGATGACGCGGCGCGTCTCGTCGGAGTTGGCGCAGATGATGCCCGCGGGCCGGCCGTCGTCGCCGGGGATGGGGCTGTATGAGAAGGTGTAGTAAGTCTCTTCGCGGTAGCCGTTGCGCTCCATGATCAGCAGCTGGCTTTCCGCGAAGGTGCCGTCGCCGTTCATGGCCGAGTCCAGCAGCGGCTGGATCTCGGTCCAGATCTCGCGCCACACCACGGAGGTCGGCTGCCCGAGGGCATGCGGGTGCTTGCCGCCGATGATCGACTTGTATGGATCGTTGTACAGGTAGAGCAACTGCTCGCCCCAGCCGATCCAGATCGGCTGGCTGGAGGTCAGCATGATGCGCACCACGGTCTTCAGGCTGCGCGGCCAGTCCTTGGGTGGCCCCAGCGGCGTGGACGACCAGTCGTGCGCGCGCATGAGCGAGCCGAGTTCTCCGCCGCCGGCGAGAAACGTCGTTTCCGCGTCGAGTCCGTTGGGCGCGTCCATGCCTGTCCTCCGCCTGGTGTTGTTGTCCGGTGCGAGGCGCCGATGCCTGGGGTCTTTTGGCAAGCAGCGTGCCTGCCGGAAGGCGGGTGGGTGTCATGCGAACGGGTGACACTCCATGCATGGCTTACAGAACGATTTCCTGGCCCGCGTGGGCCTTGGCATTGGCGTGCACCCTGGCGCATGCCGACGACGACCTCGTCCAGGACCTGGCCCAGGTCCAGCGGCACTGGCAGGCCGGGGAGGTCCGCGCTGCCCTGTCCTATGCACACCTCACGTCGGGCGAGCACCCGGATTCGATGGAAGCACTGGCTTGGCTGGTGATGATCGAAGACCGTATGGGGCAGGCCGACTCGGCCATGTCGCGCCTGTTGCAGGCCTTGAAGGAACGGCCGCGGGATGAACACTTGCGCACCGCGCTGACCCGCCTGGTCAAGGACCGCAAGGGATGCACGGCGACGCTGCGCGCCGCGGGCATCGAGACCGGCCGCTTCATTCCCGGCCGCCAGGCTTTCGCCCTGGTGCCCGCCGCCGGCAGGCCGCGCCTCGTGCCAGGGCTGCTCACCAGTGGTACCGACGGGGACCATGCACGCTTCTCCGCCTCGTCGGTGGTGGGCACATCGGCCATGCTCGTCTTCGACACCGCGGGCCGCCTCATCGCCGAGGGCGACGACCCGCAGGCCTTGCGCGTGCTCGCTCCCATGAAAACGCCCATGCCGGTCAAGCCGGGCATGGGCGCCGAGGAGCTTTATGAGACGCTGCTTCCCAACGTCATCCAGGACCAGCCCTGCGGCTGATCCTTCCTTCTCACGCCATCACGGCGGGCAGCTGGCACCCGCGTCCAGGCGCTGGATGCGGGGCTTGCCCAGCAGCGGGCTGTTCGGGTCGTAAGGCGGGTTGGGGCTCTTGGTGCCAGCCATGAAGTCGACCAGCGCGTCGATGTCCTGGGCGCCGCCCAGCAGGTCCTTGCCGCCCAGCAGCACGGTGAAGCCATCGCCGCCGGTGGACAGGAAGTTGTTGACCGTCACGCGGTAGGTCTTGGTCGGGTTGTTCACCACGCCTGCGGTCACGATCTGGTCGATGCTGCTGCCGGTGGTGAGCTTCACGTCGACGATGCGGCTGCACAGCGCAGCGTCGCCGTTCCAGGTGTAGGCGAAGCCGGCCGAAGGCAGCATCACGCGCGTGGCGGCCTGGCCCATGCAACCGGCGAACTGCTGCTCCAGCACGTCCTTGATCTGCTGCGCGGTGAGCGTCATCGTGACCAGGCTGTTGCCGAAGGGCTGCACCGTGAAGGCTTCGCCGTAGGTGATCTCGCCGGGGCCTTCGCTGCCGCTGATCTGGCTGTACACGAAGCCGGGGTTGCGCACGCCGCCCGCGTTCATGAATGCGATCTGCGCACCGCCGAAGCTGGCCGGCTGCGTGGCCTTGAGCTGAGAGTCCGCAATCAGCTCGCCGCCGGGCATGGCGCACGATGCGTTTCTCGTGTTGAGCGCATCGGAGGCGATCGAGCCGATGACCTGGTTGGCGATGGGCGAGACCAGGGCGCTGTAGTTGTCCACCAGCGTCTTGATGGCGGGCACCGGGGCCACGCCGGCGGCGCTGCGGTCCACCACGCGGTTGGTCGCGGACACGCTCACGACGTCACCGGTGGTGGTGTCCAGCGTCATGTCGATGTCGCTGAGCACGCGGCCGAAGGCATTGGCGCTGGTCACCGGGATCTTGCGGCCGGTGGCGTTGGGAAGCTTGCAGTTGTAGGCCGCATGGGTGTGGCCGGAGATCACCAGGTCCACCGCGTTGTCGAGCTGGCTCACGATGGCAGCGATGTCCGAACCGGCGAGGTCGCCCGCGCAGCCGTTGATGTCCACCGGGCTGGGCGGCAGGGTCTGGAATCCGCCCTGGTGCACCAGCACCACGATGGCCTCGACGCCGCGGGCGCGCAGCTTGGGCACCAGCGCGTTCACCGTGGCGGCTTCGTCGTCGAAGCGCAGGCCGGCCACGCCCGAAGGCGTGACGATGGTGGGCGTCGCCTTGAGCGTCATGCCGATGAAGGCCACGCGCACGCCGCTGAAGGTCTTGATGCCGTAGGGCGGGAACACCGTGGCGCCGGTGGCCGTGTCGAACACGTTGGCGGCCAGGTACTTGAACTTCGCGCCTTCGAAGGGCACCGGCGTGCCCACGCTTGCGCCCTTGCAGCTGTTGGGGTCGGTTGGATGGCAGCCGCCGCCTTGCATGCGCTTGAGCTCGGTCTTGCCTTCGTCGAACTCGTGGTTGCCCACGGCGTTGAATTCGAGGCCGATGCGGTTCATCGCCTCGATGGTGGGCTCGTCGTGGAAGAGCGCGGAGATGAGCGGGCTGGCGCCGATCAGGTCGCCGGCGGCCACCACCGCGTTGTTGGGGTTCTGGGCCTTGAGCTGGGCCACGTAGGCGGCCAGCACGTCCGCGCCGCCCGCAGGCACGTTGGCCGAGGCCGCGCTGCCCTTGAAGTTGCCGGGCGACTGCAGGTTCCCGTGGAAGTCGTTGAGGCCGATGATCTTGACGTTGACCGTGCCCGAATGGGCGCAGGCCGCCATCAGCGCGAGCGCCGCGCCGCTCATGAGGTGCTTGATTGCCATGATGATTTTTTCAGCGATGGTTCTGTGGTTCATGCGCGGCGGCGCGCGACGAATGCGAGGCCGGTGAGCCCCGCGAGCATCAGCGCGAGGGTGGTGGGTTCGGGAACGGGTGTGATGGACACGGCACCGACCGTCGCGTCTAGGCGTGCGCCGGCGGCATCCAGCGCGGAGTCTACGAGCACGCCGGTGATGCTGTGCGCGCCCGCACCCAGCGAGAACACGCCGCGGCTGTAGGAAGCGTTCGCCCAGGCGGCGTCGAAGTCCAGGCCGGTGCTCACGGGGTAAGTGCTGCCGCCCAGCGTGGTGAGGCCCAGCGACACGCCGTTGTCGAACACTTCGAAACGATCTCCTGCGAAGCCGCCGTCGATGACCTTGAACTGTGCAGGGCCGGCCAGCGTGATGTCGAAGCTGATGGCCGAGCCGTCGAGCGCGATCCACTCCAGGCCGCCGGAGGTGGCGGAGAACGGATCCACGTCGAAGGTGTTCCAGCTGCCGTCGGCCACGATGGGCGTGGCATGCGCGGCGCAGGCCAGCAGTGCGGCCAGGGCCGCCAGTGCAGGTTTGAACATGAGACTCCTCTGAGTGTTTGAAGTTGAAAGAAAGGTGGGCCGAATGTCTTCGTTTTGCATGACCTCGGCGTGACGGCTGCGCGATGTGAAACGCAGGCCGCTCGCGGCACGGCGTTTGCTCAAAGACCCCCAACTGTTCACGGAGGAAACGATGACTGACCGCCCCGAAATGTCCGATGGGCTCGCCGCCAAGCCAAGCGATGCCCCCTCGTGGAATACGAGCTTTCGCCTCTCGAAAGAGCAACTGGCCGCGGCCGAGCGCACCCGCGAATACCACGTGCGAAAGCTGCAGCAGCAGGTCAGTGCTGCAGAATTTCCATCACCCGAAGAGGTGAGAACCGAGCACTGACGCGGTGCGGCACGCGCACTGTTGGGCATACGCGTTGCTGCAACGGGATGTCCGGCGATGTTGCCGGCTCTTGAAACAGGAGTCAGAAGATGGCCAACCAACAGCGCAATGACCAGCAGGAGCAGGGCCAGGAAGCCCGCAACCAGAGCAGCCAGCAGCGCGACCAGGATCGCAGCCAGGCGCAGAACGAGCAGCAAAGCGGCCGCAATCGCCAACAGCAGAGCGACCGCAGCTCGGCGGGCAACCAGAGCCGCCAGCAGCAAAGCGACAGCGATCGCAAGTCCGGCTCCAACATGGACCAGGACTCCAGCCGCGACCGAGACCAGAGCAGCCGCCGTTGACCGGCGCACTGACGCTGCATGAGCAAAGGCCGGCACTGCCGGCCTTTTTTGTTGTCGATGTTGCCGCCGGAATTTCAGCCGTGCGGCGTCACCGGAACTGCAGCACCTCCAGCGTGCTGACCGCCGGTGCCTGATTGCCCCACGAGGCCCGCACGTAGCTCAGCACGGCGGCGATCTGGCTGTCGTCCAGCGCCTGCCCGAATGGCGGCATGCCGAAGGGGCGCGGGTTCCCCATGGTGGTCGGTGGGTAGCCGCCGCTCACCACGGCGCGAACGAGGTTGGCCGGATTGCCCATGGTCACGGCGCGGTTGCCGGCCAGGGCCGGGTAGGCGCCGCTCACGCCTTGCCCCTTGTCGCCATGGCATTGCTCGCAGTGCTTTTCGTAGATCTTCGAGCCTTCGCTCAGCAAGCTGAGGTCCAGCGGCTTGACGGCGGGGGCCGAGTCGTGCGCCTGCGGCAAGGACTTCAGGAACACGGCAATCGCCTCCAGGTCGTGGGCCGAGAGATGCTGCGTGCTGCGGTACACGACCTCGGCCATGGGGCCCATCACCGATGCGCGCGGCGAGATGCCGTCGCGCAGCAGGGCGACGACGTGCGCCGTCTCCCATTGCGCGACGCCGGCCTCGCGCGACGAGGTGAGAGCCGGCGCATACCACTTCTGCATCGGGATGAGCCCACCGCTCAGTTCCAGCCTTTCGCTGGTGGCGCCGAAGATGTTGCGGCTGGCATGGCAGGCATTGCAATGGCCCAGGCCGCGCACGAGGTAGGAGCCGCGGTTCCACTGCGCGCTCCTGCCCGCATCGGCGCGGTAGTTGCCCGGGTCGAAGAACATCGCACGCCACACGGCCAGCGAGGCCTGCGTGTTGTACGGAAAACGCAGCGTGTGCGGCGCGTTCGCCTGCTTCACCGGCGGCTGGCTTTGCAGCCAGGCGAAGAGTGCGTCGCTGTCTTCGCGCGTGACCTGCGTGAAGTTGGGATACGGGAAGGCCGGATACAGCAGGTGCCCATCGCGCGAGCGGCCGTTGTGCATGGCGCGGTAGAACTCGGCGGCAGTCCACCGGCCGATGCCGGTGTCGGGGTCCGGCGTGATGTTGCTGGCGAAGACCGTGCCGAACGGCGTGTCGATGCCGAGGCCCCCCGCGTACGCCGCGCCGCCACGCGCGGTGTGGCAGGCGGCGCAGTTGCCGGCCAGCGCGAGGTAGGCGCCGCGCTGCGCGAGCTCGGGCGTGGGCTTCCACGCGGGCGGCGAGTTCACGTCCACCTCGTCGCGCAAGTTGAGCGCGGCCACGATGGCGGCAAGCATCAGCAGCGTGCCGAGCACCGCGGCCAGGATCTTGATGCGGCGTGTGCTCATCGCGTGGGCCCGCTTCCGCAATCCATCGGCAGCGGCATCGCGATGCTGCTCGCCGGCTTGGCCGGCGTGGGCAGCGGGCGAGTGGACAGCCAGCCGGCGACGGCCGCGATGTCCTGCGGCGCCAGGCGTTGCGTGACCTGCGCCATGCAGTCCGGTTGTGCCGCCTTGCGCTGGCCAGTGCGCCAGGCGCCGAACTGGCTGATCACATAGTCGCGCGGCAGGCCCAGCAGGCCCGGCATGGCAGGCGACACGCCGGTCAGCGCCGAGCCGTGGCACTGCACGCAGGCAGGCACCTTGCGTTGTGCGTCGCCTTGAAGCGCAAGCGTCTCGCCACGCTGAAGCACCTCGGCCGGCAACGGCAACTGGGGCGAGGGCGGATACGGCAGGTCCAGCGACGAGAAGTGCGCCGCGATCTCGCGCAGGTAGGCATCGGACATGTGCTGCACGAGGTAGGTCATCGGCCCGTTCTGGCGCCGGCCTTCTCGGAAGTTCACGAGCTGGTTGTAGAGATAGCCGGCAGGCTTGCCGGCGATGCGCGGAAAGTAGCCATCCGGCGTGGCGCGGCCTTCCTTGCCGTGGCAGGCGGTGCACGGGCGCGTGCGCTCGGCGATGGTGTCGACTTCCTGTGCAACCGCCACCGCCTGGGCATGCGCCAAGGCGGCGAACATCGCTCCTGCCAGCACCAGGCCGGAGCGGATCGCGAACTTCCTCACACTGGGTCTCTTTCGATTCGCGAGCGGCATCTTCGGCCCTTCAAACTGATGTTTCGATTGGATACATTCACTGCACCGAGGACACATTCTCCCCCGAGCATGAACGCCATCACCATCCAGCAGACTCTTCTCGATTGCGGCGACGCCCGCGTGGTTCTTGCCAGCGATGCCGACATGCGTCCGGTCGTCGGCCTGAGCACCCACGGTGGCGAACGTTTCGTGCAGATCGATCGCGTGACCATGCTGGAACTCGAGCGTGGCATGGTGGATCCCGGAACCGTGATGGCCGAACGCTGCGCGGGGCTGGCAGTGGCCTGACCTCCTCCAAAATCCCTACGACGAAGCGGCGCCACGGCGCCGCTTTTTCATGCCCGTTACGCTGTGGCACAGTCCGGGCCTGTGAGCAACGAACACCTTTGGCTGGACAGCCTGATCGATGGCTTCATGGCGCTGGATGCCGCCGGTTGCGTGGTGCATTGCAACAGCGCCGTGCAGGACATGCTGGGGCTGGACTGCGAGCTGATCATCGGGCGCGGGTTGCTCGATGCGGCGCCCGTGCTGGCCGCATCGAGCGAGGCCATCCACGACGCCATGGCGACCGGCGAGGCGCAGACGCTGGCTGCGCCGCTGGTGCTGGGCGAGCGAAGCTTCAGCCTGCGCGTGTCGCCCGTGGTCCGCGGCGGCTGGACGCTGCAGTTCGTCGACGTGAGCGCGCAGGTGGCGAGCGATCGGCGACGTGGCGAGGACCTGGCCCGGCTGGCACACGACATGCGCAATCCGCTGGCGCCGCTGCGCACCGCGCTGGAGTTGCTGAAGCGGCCCACCGTGGCCGACGCGACGAAGGAGCGGGCGCGCGAGATCATGGATCGGCAGATCGTCGAGCTGGTCGGGATGATCGATCGCCTGCAGGCCATCGGACGCGGATTGCGCGATGCGCCTGCGAGCGCGCCGGCCGGCCCGTTCATGGCACCCGCCTTGGCGGATCCGTCGGCACTGCCGCACGACCGGGGCGCCCGTGTGCTCGTGGCCGACGACAGCGAACTCGTGCAGCAGTCCATCGTGGCGCTGCTGCGCGTGGAAGGCTATGAGGTGCGCACCGTCTCCGACGGCGAGGCCGCCGTGGCGGTGGCCAACGAATGGAAGCCGCGCTACGTGCTGCTGGACCTGCACATGCCGCGCCTGTCGGGCGTGGATGCGGCCAAGCAGTTGCGCGCCTCGCATCCGCCCGGCGACATGGTGATCGTGATGATGAGCGGCGTGTCCCTCAACGACGCCTGGCGCGACCACGCGAAGCAGGCCGGCTTCGACCTGTGCGTGGACAAGACCGCCGACCCGAACGAATGGCTGGCCCAGATGCGGGCCGCCGGCCTGGTGATCCGGCCGGCCTGAGGCGTTCTCAGACGCGGTGCTGCGGCCGCTTGCTGGTGACCGATCGCACGGCCCTCACGGGCTGCACCATCGGTGCGGGTACGTCGCCTGCCACCATGCGATGGATGTTGAGCACGTCCACCGCCCGCTCGGAGCCGGCCATCGCGCCCATGAGCACCACCAGCAGCTTGCGGCCCGCGGCCTCCAGCCGCATGCTCAGGCAGCGGCCGGCTTCATTGGTGAAGCCCGTCTTGGACACCGAGATGTCCCAGCCCGGCTGGCCCACGAACTTGTTGGTGTTGTGGAACATCCGGCCGCGGCCGTTCACCGCGATGCGGCTGCTGGACTGGCTGGTGGCTTCGACGATCTCGGGGTAGGACGACGCCGCGCGCAGGATCTTGGCCATGTCGTGCGCCGTCGCATGGTTCTCGGGCGACAGGCCCGTGGGCTCCACGAGGCCGGTGTTCTCCAGCTTCAGCTCGGTGATCTTCTTTTGCGTGGCCGCGAGGAAGGCCGGCATGCCGCCCGGGTAGGTGCGCGCCAGCGCGGCGGCGGCGTGGTTGTCCGAAGACATCAGCGCGATCTCGATGAGGGTGCGGCGCGGGAGCACCGCGCCCACCGGCACGCCGGAGTGGGTGTGCTTGAGGGTGTCCAGGTCCGCCCGGTCGATGCGGATCACGTCGTAGGGCGGCAGCTTCGCGTCCAGCACCACCATGGCCGTCATCAGCTTGGTCATCGACGCGATGGGTGCTGCGGTGTCGGCGTCCTTCTCCAGCAGCACCTCGCCGCTTTCCTCGTCCATTACCAGCGCATGGGCGGACTCGATGTCCGGCAGCGAGAGCGGCGCGGCATGGACCGCCGCGGATCCAAGGCCGATGAACAAGGCGAGTACTGCAGTTCTGAGCATGGCGGTGCGGGAGTGAAAAAACGACAACAGGGCTTGCGCGCGTGCTAGAGCCAACGCGCACATGGCGGATTCCGACTACGTGTAGTTGCGCTTGTTCCCTGGTTCACGAGACTTTTTTCGTCTTCTTCGCGAAGAACTTCATGCGAGTGAAAGAACTACACGGTGCGAACGTGATATTCGTGGGGAATGGGCCTTGCTCGACAGGGGCAGCGGCGCAATCCCGCGCCGACATTCAAGGAGCCCGCATGAGCGACCACGACGCCAGCCAAAGAGAAAAACTCTGGGATCTCATCAAGGACATGCGCTTTGGCATGTTCACCACGCGGCACGACAACGGCCACCTGCACTCGCGCCCCATGACCACCCAGAACAAGGCCATCGACGAGGACGACAGCCTGTGGTTCTTCATGTCGCGCGCCGGCGACCCGGTGCACGACCTGGAGCAGTCCGAGGAGGTGAACGTGACCTACGCCGACCCGGGCAAGGACGCCTACGTCTCGGTGTCCGGCAAGGCGCGGCTGGTGGAAGACATGGCGGTCAAGCGGCGCCTGTGGTCCAAGCTGAACGAGGCCTACTTCAAGGACGGCGTGGACGACCCCGACTGCGCGCTGGTCCGCGTGCGCATCAGCCACGCGAACTACTGGGACGTGAAGGCCAGCAAGCTGGTCCAGCTGTGGGACATGGCCCGCGCCGCCGTGACCGGCGAGCCGGTGAAGCATCGCGGCGACCATGGGGAAGTCCGCATGCATTGAGTGTGCAGACGAAGACCGCACGTCCGTGAGGGGGGCAGGGCGCCGAGCGTGATGCATTCACGCTAACGAACGTGCGGGCTTTCCGATAATTCCGGAGGTCGCCGGCTGTCATCCGGCGTATTTCCCAAGCAGTACCCCCATGATTCTCTGGCGAGTCGTTTTCTCCAAGACTGCGCGCCGGCAACGCGACACCTTCGCGTTCGGCCCGTGGCACCCCGACAAGACGGTGGTGGAGAACTGGGCGACGTGGTTTCGCCAACTGGGGCATCCGGTGTCGGTGGAAGACAACCGGGGGCTGGGGAGAACGGTGCTCTGACCCTGCGGTTCGGTTTCATTGCGCAGCGGGTGTGGTCTGCGCTGAATTGATCGGCATGGCGTAGTGAATCACCGAGCCGGGATCGGTGGGATGGTATTGCTCGCCGTAGACCTCGACGTCCCAGCCGCCGTCGTGCTGATGGCCGCTGCCGAGCAGCCAGCTTGAGTACGCGTAGTTCACCGTGTGGTCGAGTGTGGATACCGGTCCGCGGTGGATGAAGCGGGCATGGGACGCTGCCGGCAAGCTCAGCGACACCATGCCGGCCGGCACGTCCGCATCGCCGGTCACCGGCACGCAGGCCACGTAGTGTAATTGGTCGGACTCGTCGTCAACGGGGCGCAGCAGGCCGTACGCCACGCGGCCCGGCCCTGGCACGCGGCCACCGATGTCGCCCATCCGGGCGAGGAATGCGTCCCACAAGGGCGGCAGTTTGTGGGCCAGGTTGTTCTTGTCCGAATCGACGCCGAAGAAGCGTGTGTGCAAGCCGACGACGCGCTGTGCGGGCCAGTGCTGCAGGCTGGGCGTCAGCGACACGCCCTGGTGCAGGTGCTGCAGGTAGTCCGCATTGAATTCCGGCTTGGCCGGGAACAGGCTGCGAGACCCGATGCGGCGGTACTGGCCCGGCGTCATGCGGTAGACCTTGCGAAAGGCCCGGGTGAAGCTCTCCTGGCTTTCGAAGCCCGCCGCCAGTGCAATGTCGATGATGCGGGCCTGCGGATCGCGCAGGGCCGCCAGAGCGCAGGCCAACCGGCGGGAGCGGATGTAGGTCTTCAGCGTCTCGTTGGTCAGGGCCTTGAAGATGCGCTGGAAATGCCATTGGCTCAGCCCGGCGGCGCGTCCGACATCGGCCAGCGCGATCTCGTCGTCCAGATGGCGCTCGATGTGGTCGATGCCGCGGCGCACGCAGGCCAGGTAGTCCAGCGGCACGCCCTGGCTCGCCGGGGCAGGGGTCATGGCGTGTCGAAGAAGCCGTTCATGGCGCGCAGCTTGCCATCATCGGCGTATTCAGCATAGCTCACGCCGTGGCCGAGCACGCTGCCATCGGCGCCGCGCATCTCCCATTTCGCGACGCTGCGATCGTGGTGGGCGACGAACCACGTGGTGACGAAATGGCCGCCGGGAACCTGGCGCTGGAAGTCCTGCATGTAGTTGTCCAGCGCGTCCCAGCCGATGGCATGCACCAGGGGGTCGCGGTACTCGCAGTCCCGGCTCAGCGTCAGCTCGAAGAGGCCGCGCCGCCGTGCCAGGTTCTCGGGCTTCCAGGCGGCGGTGTAGGTCTCCCATGTCTGGCGGGAATCGGCGAGGCGGGGGGAAGGCGAGGCGGTCGGGGCATCCATGCTGCAGGCTCCTGGGGTGAAGAAGGTCCGCAGCTTATGCATCGCCTCGCGTGGCGTCTTGATATTTTGTGCTTCGTCTGCCGTGGCGTCGGAACGGCCGCCGGCAGGCGGGCCTACAAGTCCAGGATCAGCCTTGCGCTTTTCGCGCGTGAGCAGCACGGCGTGAACTGGTCGTTCACCGCCTGCTCCTCCGGCGTGAGGTACATGTCCTTGTGATCCGGCATGCCTTCGAGCACGCGCGTGAGGCAGGTGCCGCACACGCCTTGCTCGCAGGAGGTCTGCACCTCCACGCCGGCTTCGGTGAGCGCCTGCACGACGGTCTTGTCGCTGGGCACGATGATGATCTGGCCCGTGCTGGCGATCTGCACCTCGAAGGTCTGGTCGCTGGCGGAGTGCGTCACCTCGGCGGAGAAGTACTCGCAATGCAGCTGCGATGCCGGCCAGCCGCGCTCGCGCGCGGTGTTGAGCACGGCGTCCATGAAGCCCTTGGGGCCGCAGACGTAGAGGTGCGTTCCGGCCTGGGGCGCGGCCAGCAGGGCAGGGATGTCCAGCTTCTGGTCCGCAGGCCCATCGTCGAAGTGGAAGCGAACGCGGTCCGCGAAGCGCGAGCGCCCGATGCGATCGGCGAAGGCCATGCGTTCCTTCGACCGCGTGCAGTAGTGCATCTCGAACTCCGCGCCCACCGCCGACAGCCGCTCGGCCATGCACAGGATGGGCGTGACGCCGATGCCGCCGGCCAGCAGCAGGCTCTTCGCCGCCTCGTGGGCCAGCGGGAAGTGGTTGCGTGGCGCGCTGATCTCGATCACGTCGCCCACCTTCAGCCGCTCGTGCATGCCGGCCGACCCGCCGCGCGAGGACGGCTCGCGCAGCACGGCGATCTGGTAGCGGTCGGGCTCGCCGGGTTCGTTGCACAGCGAGTACTGCCGGGTGATGCCCGGCGCCGCCGGCACGTCGATGTGCGAGCCGGCGGAGAACGCCGGCAGCGGCTTGCCGTCGGCCGACACGAGCTCGAAGCTGACGATGTCCTGCGCTTCCACCGTGCGCGACTGGACGCGCACTTTCAGCGATGGCGCTCCGGTGCTCATTCGGCAGCCTGCTCGGCCGCCAGCAACCGCTCCAGCACGCGCCGCGACTGCACGCCGCCGGCATCGATGTTGAGCTTGAGCAGGTTGCGTTCGGGGTGCGCCAGCAGGTTCTTCTGCTGCCGCTCCAGCATCTCCAGGTCTTCGCTGAAGATCTTGCCCTGGCCTTCGCGGATGCTGGCGGTGAGCGCCGCATCCTCCGGCTTGAAGTGCCGTGCCATGCCCCAGAAGTACCAGATGGAGGTTTCGGTCTCGGGCGTGATGAAGTCCACCACGATGCTCGATGCCTTCTTGTCCGCCGGCGCTTCGTAGCCGCCGTGGCCTGCGAGCGCCACGCCGACTTCGATCATCACGTGGCTGGGCGGCGAGAAGCGGCAGATCTGCCAGCGGTCCACCGGTTGGTCGTCCGGCAGGCCGTTGCCGCGCAGGGCCATCTGCCAGAAGGGCGGCGCGATGATGCCCTGCATGAAGCGGCTGGTGACGACCTCGTCGCCTTCGCTCTTCGTGGTCGGCGCGGCCTCGTCGATTTCCTTCTGCCCGATGGAGTTCGCATGCACGTAGGTCTCGTGCGTGAGGTCCATCAGGTTGTCGATCATCAGCCGGTAGTCGCAGTGGATGTGGTACAGCCCGCCGCCATAGGCCCACTCGGGGTTCTCGGCCCAGTGCAGGTGATGGATCTGCGCCGGGTCGGCCTTGGCCGCATCGCCGGGCCACACCCAGATGAAACCGTGGCGCTCAACCGCCGGATAGGTGCGGATCGCCGGAAAGCCGCGCACGCGCTGGCCGGGCATCGCGACGGTCTTGCCGTCGCAGCCCATCTCCAGCCCGTGGTAGCCGCACACCAGCTTGCCGTTCACGCAGCGGCCCAGCGACAAGGGCGCGCCGCGGTGCGGGCAGAAGTCCTCCAGCGCGGCGACCTGGCCTTCGGGGCCGCGGTAGATCACCATCGCCTCGTTGCACACCTTGCGGCCCAGCGGCTTGCCGTCGATCTCGTCGGGCGTGCAGGCCACGTACCAGGCGTTCTTCGGGAACATCGCGGGTCTCCGGGTTTCAGATGTCGAAGAAGACGGTTTCGTTTTCGCCTTGCAGGCGGATGTCGAAGCGGTACACCGTGCCGTCGGGCCGCTCCTCGCGCTGGGCGATGAGCGTCTTGCGCCGCACTTCCCACTCGATGAGGTTGATGACCGGGTCTTTCGCGTTGGCCGCGGCCTCGTCGCTGAAGTACAGCCGGGTGTTCAGTCCTATGTTGATGCCGCGCGCCACGATCCACACGTTGATGTGCGGCGCCATCACCCGCCCGTCGCGTCCGGTGACGGCGCCGGGCTTGATGGTCTCGAAGCTGTAGAGCCCGGTCTCGAAGTCGCTGCAGGCCCGGCCCCAGCCGCGGAAGGACGGATCCACCGCCTTGCCCGCCTGCCGGTCGCCCGGGTGGTTGTACTTGCCCTGCGCGTTGGCCTGCCAGATCTCCAGCAGCACGTCGCGCAAGGGCGTGCCGCTGCCGTCGAACACCTTGCCTTCGATGCGGATGCGCTCGCCCTGCGTCTGCGGCGAGACCAGCACCGGCCCGAAGTTGTTCTCGAAGATCTCGAAGCCCGCGGCACGCGGCGCCAGGCCGATGTGCACGTACGGACCGGCCGTCTGCGAAGCGGTTTCCCTCAGCAGTTCGCTCATTTCACTTCTCCCTGCACGCGGTTCTCGAAGTAGGTGGCGCGCTGGCCGCGCAGCACGATGTCGAAGCGGTAGGCGCGGCTGTCCAGCGGCACGAAGCCGGAGACGTCCTGCTGCGCGATCAAACCGCGCACCTGCTCGTCGCTGGGAATGGTCTGCAGGATGGGGCAGCGTGAGATGAGCGGGTCGCCCTCGAAGTACATCTGCGTGATCAGCCGCTGCACCCAGCCGTCGCCCGAGATGGCCACGTGGATGTGGGAGGGCCGCCAGTCGTTGATGCGGTTGCGCCAGGGGTAGGGCCCGGGCTTGATGGTGCGAAAGACGTAGTAGCCGTTCTCGTCGGTGAGCATGCGGCCGCAGCCGCCGAAGTTCGGGTCCAGCGCGCCGATGTAGGTGTCCTTCTTGTGGCGGTAGCGCCCGCTGGCATTGGCCTGCCAGACCTCCACCAGCGCGTTCTTGACCGGGCGGCCGAACTGGTCGCGCACGAAGCCGTGGACGATGAGCCGCTCGCCGATGGGCAGGCCGGCCTTGGCGCCGTTGCGGATGAGGTCGTTGTCCAGCGGGCCCAGTTCGTCGGCGCTGAACACTGGCCCCGTGACCTCCGACAGCGACTGCTGCAGCGAAATGAGGGCGTTGCGCGGGCTGCGCAGGACGCTGGTCTTGTAGGCCGGCGCCAGGGCCGGCGGGTGCGACGCGGTGTCGCGCATCAGGAACTCATCGCCGGGCTGGGGCGCACGGGTCATCGCTGTCTCCTCGTCAAGGTGGAGGCGACTTTAGGGTTCACCAATGCTCATGTAAATTGAAATCTTCGATGCCTATCCATAACCAATGGTTTGGGTCGGGCCGTCAGCGGCGGCGAGTGGGCTTTCTGGCGCCTCGTGTCTTGGCTTCCTCGCGTGCGGCCTGCACCAGCGCCTGCACCGCCGCGGTCGGCAGGGCATCGTTGCGCAGCATGACGCCCACCGGCTCGTCGGGCGTGATGACAGCGGGCAACTGAACCATCGCGCCACTGTCCAGGTCGGGCTGGGCGCAGCCGATGGGGGTGAACCAGGCATGGTCCGCATGCATCACCAGGCCGCGGGCCAGCGAGGTCTCCAGCGTGTCCACCGTCACGCCCTGCGGCACGATGCCGTGGCGCAGCATGAAGCCGTCGGCCATCTGCCGGATGATGGTCGCCTCCGGCGGCAGCACGAAGCCGTATTCGCCCAGGGCCGACATTGCCACCTTGCGGCGCGCGAACTTCGTCGCGAAGGGGTGGCCCTTTCGCAGCACGATCACCATCGGCTCGGCGAAGAGCTGCTCGAAGGTCACGCCCTGCATCACGTCCGGGTCCGAGAGGCGGCCGATCACCACGTCCATCTCGCGGTTGCGCAGCGCGTCGATCAGCGTCTTGTTTCGGCCGGAGATGACCCGCAGCCGCGCCGTGGGCCGCATGCCTTCGAAGCGCCGCAGCACCGCCGGGATGAAGGCGGGCGCCAGCGTGGGCAGCACGCCCACCGTGAGGTGCGGTTCGCGCGGGCCCTCGACGATGCTGTCCACCGCCCGGCCCAGCGCATCCAGGCTGGCGTTGGCATGCAGCATGAAGACCTGCGCCTCGGGCGTCAGCGTGGCGCCGCGCCGGCCGCGCTCGAACAGCCGCGTGCCCAGGATCTCCTCCAGCTCATTGATGGTCTTGGTGACCGCCGGCTGCGTGATGGACAGCGCCTGCGCCGCGCCGCCCAGCGTGCCGGAGCGCACGATGGCCTGGAAGCACTGCAGGTGGCGAAGGCGGATGCGTGCGAGGGCGCTGGACGAGGGCATGGGCCGGATTGTGCGTCCGTCCGTGCGAAAGGATGGCGCTTCGAGACCATGATCACGATGCATGACGTTCATTCCGAATCTCATGCTCACAACCGTTCAAAGCTCACATTCAAGGGCCAAACCCTGTACCCGATTCGGATGTGCGATCCGCATACTCGCCCCACTACAAACCGTCCGTGAAGGGGTTCCGCATGACCAGCCGCCGAGTCGTTCTTGCAGCCATCACCGTCGCATCGTCCGTGCTTCTCGGGGGATGCTCCCGGGTGCCCGACACCGTGAAGATCGGCGTGGCCCAGCCCATGTCCGGCCCGCTGGCCGCCCTGGGGGCCGACATGAAGAACGGCGTTCAGCTGGCCGTGGACGAGCTCAACACCCGGGGCTTCAAGATCGACGGCAAGACGGTGAAGCTGGAGGTCGTGAGCGTGGACGACCGATCCAACGCCGACACCGGCAAGGCCGTGGCCAAGACACTGGTGGATGCGAACGTGGTGGCCGTGATCGGGCACCTGAATTCCGGCGTGAGCATCGCCGCGGCGCCGGTGTATGCCGAGGCAGGCATCGCGCAGCTGGCCATCTCCACCAAGCCCGAATACACCCAGCTCAACCTGCCCACCACGCTGCGCCTGGTGGCCAACGATGCGCTGCAGTCCAAGGCCCTGGGGTCGTATGCCGCCACGCAGATCGAGGGCAAGCGCTTCGCGGTGGTGGACGACAACACCCCCTACGGCAAGGGCCTGGCCGACCTGGCGGCCGCCGAGATGAAGAAGAACAAGAAGGAGTTGGTGGTGCGCGCCAGCCTGGACGACAAGACCACCGATTTCTCCAAGCTGGTGCCCGAGCTGAAGGCGGGCAACGTGGACGTGTTCGTCACGACGCTGGCCGACTTCCAGGTGGCCGCGCTCATCAAGCAACTGGTCCAGGCCGGCATGAACGAGATGCAGATCGTGGGCGGCGACACCATCAAGACCGACAAGCTGCCGCAGGCGGTGGACGGCATCAAGGCGGTGTACTCGACCTCGCCGATCATCGAGGCCCGCGAATTCGTGGCCGGGCCGCAGTTCCTGGCCAAGTTCCGCGAGGCGTTCAAGGGCGACCCGGTGTACGGGGCGCACTATGCCTATGACGCCGTGTACGTGCTGGCCGCGGCCATGCAGCGTGGCGGCACGGCGGACCCGAAGAAGGTGCTGGAGGAGCTCAAGCGCATCGACGCGCTGGCGCCGGTGACCAACAACATGCGCTTCAAGGCGGATGGAGAGCAGTACTACGGCGTTGTCAGCGTGTACAAAGCGCGCGGCGGCCGTTGGGAACCCGTCACCCGTAGTGATAGCTGGTAAGCCGATCTAGGCGCGAGACAGTGCCTTGGCAATGAAATGCCTCGGCACCGTCGTGCGCGGCACCTTGCCCTGGAACCAGCTGCGCACGTCCGCCTCCAGCCCGATGCCGTGCATGTAGTTGTACAGCGCCTTCTTCAGCGCCGCGCCCATCGCGTCGTGGTCGGTGCCCGTGGGGTCGAAGAACCCGATGTCGTTCTTCGCAAAGCTCACCGGCGGCAGAGGCTGCAGCGTGACGCCGTACTCCTCGGGGTTTTTGCCCACCGGTGAATGCACCGTGCAGGCGAACCGGTGGAAGAAGCCCGACTGGATGCAGCCTTGCTCGAAGAGCTGCCGCACGTACTCCAGCGCATCCACCGTGTCCTGCACGGTCTGGGTCGGGAAGCCGTACATCAGGTAGGCATGCACGAGGATGCCGGCGTCGGTGAATGAGCGCGTCACCCGCGCCACCTGCTCGACCGACACGCCTTTCTTCATCAACTGCAGCAGCCGATCGGACGCCACCTCCAGCCCGCCGGAGATCGCGATGCAGCCGCTGTCGGCCAGCTCCTGGCACAGCTGCGGGGTGAAGGACTTCTCGAAGCGGATGTTGCCCCACCACGAGATGGAGAGGTTGCGCCGATCCAGCTCCGCCGCCAGCGCACGCAAGGCCTTGGGTGGCGCGGCTTCGTCGACGAAATGAAAGCCTGTCTGCCCGGTCTCGTCGATGATCTTCTCGATGCGGTCGGCCAGCGTGGCGGCTGACGCGCCTTCGTAGCGCGAGATGTAGTCCAGCGAGACATCGCAGAAGCTGCACTTCTTCCAGTAGCAGCCGTGAGCCACGGTGAGCTTGTTCCAGCGTCCGTCGGACCACAGCCGGTGCATGGGGTTGAGCATGTCCAGCAGCGACAGGTAGTCGTTCAGCGGCAGGCCGTCCCATGTGGGGGCGCCGACCTCCTCGAAGGCGATGTCGGGCTCGCCCACGTTGGAGTTGATGTAGCGCACCTCGCCCTCGGCCGTGCGCACGAAGCTGCGCACCAGGCGGCTTTGCGAACGTTCGCCGCGCAGGTGCTCCAGCAGGGCGAGCAGCGGCCGCTCGCCATCGTCGAGCGTGACGAAGTCGAAGTGGTCGAACACGCGCGGCTCGGTCAGCTCGCGCAGTTCGGTGTTCACGAAGCCGCCGCCCAGCGCGGTGGTGATGCCGGGTGAGTGCGCCTTGATGGTCTGGGCGATGCGGAAGGCTGCGTACACCGAGCCGGGGAAGGGCACGGAGACGAGCACGAGGTCGGGCTGGTGCTTCTCGATGGCCTTCAGGGTCAGTGCCTTGAGCGTCTCGTCCACCAGGTTGGGCGGCGCCGCGAGGGCCTCGGCCAGGGGATCGAATGTCGGCTGGCTCTGCGCCAGCGACTCCGCGTACCGGACGAACTCGAAGCGCGGGTCCACCGCATCGCGCAGCACGTCGGCGATGTCGTTGAGGTAGAGCGTGGCCAGGTGCCGTGCGCGGTCCTGCATGCCCAGGGCACCGAAGGCCCAGGCCAGCGGGTCGCCGCCGTCTTCGTCGACGTAGACGTCCAGCGACTCGAAACGCGGCCCTTCAGGCAGGAAGCTGCGGGTGGTGATGCGGTGGCCGATGGTCGAATCGCGCCCCTGCAGGAAGGCGATGACCGGCCCGATGGTGGCGGCGTAGCGATCGAACTGCGCGTCGAAGGCCTGCACACGATGAGAGCGCTTGTCGACAGGCGTTGCTGCAATGCATTCACGGATATGCGCCAGACCCGCTTTGCTGAACAGCCGCAGCACCAGCGCCAGGGCGAGGTCCTCCTGCACCGCGTCCACCCTGCGGGTGCGCAGGAAGCCTGTGAGATAGGCGGTGGACGGGTAGGGCGTGTTCAGCTGCGTCATGGGCGGGATGAGCGCCAGGACGCGAAGGGACTTCGGGGAGGACATCGCGCGATTGTCCCCCGGGGCGGCGGCAGGCGCGAATCAGCCGCGCGCCAGCACCACCATCATCACGACGAACATCACGAGCTGCACTGCCCAGAAGCTCGCCCGCACGAACACGTTGGGCTGGCCGGTGCCCGACAGGTGGGCCAGTGTCTGGCCGAGGCGGGCATACAGCACCCAGGGCGCGAAGGCGGCGATGGCGTCCAGCCGGTTCATCTGCGCGGCCACGAACACGATGGCGGCGAACACCGGCAGGTTCTCCAGGCAGTTCGAATGCGCGTCGGCGATGCGGCGGATGAGCGGCATGTCGTCCTCGCGCTTCTCCGAGCGCGGCCAGCTGTTGATGGGCGTGCCGCCCAGGAAGCGAACGCCGCGGTAGAGGAACACGGTGATCACGAGCAGCAGGGTCCAGGCAGTGAAGCCTAGCAGGGCTTGGATGGCGGTCATGATGTCTCCAGGGATGTCGGTGTTGGTTCGAACTGCGGCCGCGATTGAATCACAGGCGGGTGCCGATGTGGCAAGCTTGCAGCTTCGACCGATCGCGGTCGCAGCAGACCATTTCAGGAGTTCCACCATGAAGCGCATGCTCAGTGCCATCGCTTGTTCCGTTTCCCTCATCGCCCTGGCAGCGCCCGCCATGGCCGCCGACACCGCCAAGACCCAGGCCGACCAGGACAAGACCGTCGCCGGCGTCAAGCTCTCCAGCCTGTGCGATGGCTGCGGCGTCGTGTCCAACGCCCACACCGAGACGCGCAAGGGCAAGGCCAGCGGCGTGGGTGCCGTGGGCGGCGCGGTGGCCGGCGGCGTGGTGGGGCACCAGCTGGGCGGCGGCTCGGGCAAGACGGCCCTGACGGTGCTGGGCGCCGTGGGTGGCGGCCTGGCCGGCAACGAGGTCGAGAAGAACATGAAGAAGTACACCGTCTGGGTCACCACCGTGACCTTCAAGGACGGCACGAAGAAGCGCTACGAGGCCAAGGCCAATCCGGACCTGAAGTCCGGCGATCTGGTGAAGATCGACAACGGCCACCCGGTGAAGAAGGTCTGATGCGCGCTGGAGAGCTGATCGAGGCCTTCTGGCGGACCGCCAACGCGCGCGACTGGGACGGCTTCGGCCGCCTGCTGCACGACGAGGTGATCTACGAGGTGCCCCAGACCCGCGAGCGGCTGCGGGGCCGGGCGAACTACGTGGAGTTCAACCAGACCTACCCGGGAAACTGGACAGCCACCGTCACCGAGCTGTTCGACCAGGGCGCCAAGGGCATGTCGGTCGTCGATTTCCGGGTGGACGACGCAGCGGAAACCGGCATCAGCCTGTTCGAGATGCGCGACGGGCTCATCGCGCGAATCACCGACTGGTGGCCGACGCCGTACGATCCGCCCCAGCGCAAGACCGACAAGATCGAACGCTACTGAGGCCTGCCTGCTGCCATCGACGCCTGGCCAGCGTCCACCATACCAACCAACGAATCCGGGGGACACGCTCATGAAGACCACCTGCCTCACCCTGCTGGCTGCGGCCGTGCTCAGCGCCTGCGCCACTCAGGAGACGACCTCCGGCACTGCGGCGCCGGGGGGATCGGCCAGTGCGCCGGCCACATCGAGCGCCAGCAAGAACGACCCCGGGGCCCAGGTGACCCAGGCCGTGGCCACGCCGCTGAACGACCTCAACCTCGTGCGGGCGGACATCCCCGCGGCGCTGCTCGCAGCGGAGAAGGCGCCCTATGCCGCACCGCCGCAAGCCACCTGCCCGGGCATCACGGCCGACGTGCAGGCGCTGGACGCGGCCCTCGGCCCTGACCTGGACACACCGGCGTCGCCCAACAACCCCAGCCTGGTCGAGCGCGGAACGGGCGCGGCCGGCAATGCGGCGGTGGGCGCCTTGCGCAGCACGGCGGAGAACGTCATTCCCTTCCGCGGCTGGGTGCGCAAGCTCTCGGGCGCCGAACGGTACTCGCGCGAGGTCGCAGCCGCCATCGCCGCGGGCACCATCCGGCGTGCGTACCTCAAGGGCCTGGGGCAGTCCATGGGCTGCAGCGCGCCGGCAGCACCGCGACATCCGGCATGAAGGAGGTGCTGCGGCGGACGCTGCGCACCGGGCTGATCGTCGTCGCTGTTGCGCTCGCCTTGGCGGTGGCGGCGCTGTGGCTGGTCGTGCAGCCTTTCGTCACACCGGTGGCAACCCAGTCGCCGGCGGTCGATCCAAGGCGGCTGCAGGCGCATGTGAAGCATCTGTCGGTGGACCTGTACCCGCGCAGCGCCGACCAGTACGACAAGCTCGATCGTGCCGCCCAGTACGTCGAAGACGAACTGCGAAAAACCGGCGCCGATGTGAGCGTGCAGCCCGTCACCGTGGACGAGGTGCGATACCGGAACATCGTGGCCCGCTTTGGCCCTCGCACCGGCCCGGTGACCGTGTTCGGCGCGCACTACGACTCGCACGGCGATGCCGTTGAAGGCCAGCACGCCCCGTCAACCGACACGCACACGCCCGGGGCGGATGACAACGCCAGCGGCGTGGCGGGCCTGATCGAGCTGGCTCGGCTGCTGGCCGCCAAGCCTCCCGCCCAGGCGGTCGAGCTCGTGGCGTATACCTTGGAAGAGCCGCCGCATTTCCGCACCGAAAACATGGGCAGCGCATGGCATGCGCGGGCGCTGGCTGAATCCGGCCGCGAATGCCGGCTGATGGTGGCGGTGGAGATGATCGGCTTCTTCAGCGACAAGCCCGGCAGCCAGGCGTTCCCGGTGCCGGCCATGTCACGGCTTTACACCGACCGCGGCGATTTCATCGCGCTGGTGGGCAAGTTCTCTGACTTCGCGTTGATGCGCCGCGCCAAGGCACTGATGGCCGGGGCGGGCAGCCTGCCGGTTCATTCGATCAGCGTCACGCCGCTGGTCACCGGGATCGATTTCTCGGACCACCTGAGCTACTGGAACCGCGGCATGCCGGCGCTGATGGTCACGGACACGTCCTTCATGCGCAACCCGAACTACCACCTCGCGGGCGACACCTGGGACAAACTGGACTACTTCCGCATGGCGCAGGTGGTGCAGGGCTTGTTCGCGATCGCGCAGGGCTTGTAAGACAAGGCACCTACCGCCCGCCGGCGTTCACGCGCTTGAGGATCTCCTCGATCTCCCCTCGCGCCTGCATCTGCCGAAGTTCTTCCGTGAGCCTGGCCGCCAGCGCCGCGTGCTTCTTGTTCAGGTGGTGGTACAGCGGCACGCGTTCGAGCACGCCGTTCACCTTGCACAAGCGCTTGTCGTTGCGGCGGCGCATTTCGCCGTCGGTTTCGCGGCCGGTGCCCACGGCCACGTCGACCATGCCTTTCTCGAGCATGCGGAAGAGGTCGCTCATGTTGTCGGCAGCCACCGGCACCGCGCGGCCCAGGCGGCGTTCGACCGCGAGCACGCCGCGGATGTGGCCCACGCGCTTGCCATCCAGGTCCGTCCAGTCCTTGAGGTGCGGGCAGGGCGCCAGGGCATAGGCGGTGATCTCGACGTGATTGACGGGCACATCGACCCGCACGAGGTTGGGGTATTGCGCCGTCACCTCGACGATGCGCATGTTGTCGCCGTCGATCATGCCGGCATCGGCCAGGACCAGCGAGCGCAGCAGTGGGTATTCCTCAAACTTCGTGCTCACGCCCAGGCGGGCATACGCCGTCTTGAGCACCTGCTCGCTGCCGTCGGCGAGCATGGCCGACGGCCCTGCGTTGCGGCCGATGCGCAGGGGGTCTTGCGCGGCTGCCTGTGCTGCGGCCAGCGCAAGCAGCACGCATGACCATCGCGCGCGCCAGACCCAGGCGAAGACGAAACGCATCATGCCGATGACGATACCGCGCCGCCTGCCGCGGCGCCTGTGAACAAACCCTGGTGGGGCCAGACCCGCCGGGACCCGCACGGGCTGAATACCGGAGCAACTGTCAAAGCTTACAGATGGCTGATTTGTGCGCTCTGTGCACAATTCCTGCCTTAAGGGAGTTCGCGATGTGCAGGCCAGTCGTCCGGTGGCCTCGTCTTGTCCATAGAAAGCCCACCAGACCCCATGGGTGCTGCCGTCCAGGTATTTCAGCTCGCGAATCCGCATGCGCTCGCCTCCATCCTTGACGCCAGCACCACGCGGCGCATCGTGGCCTCGCGAGACATCCTCGATGACCGCGGCTCCCGGCTCTGGGCGCGCGACCAGCCCGTCTCCCACTCGCTGCACCAGCGGCTGCAGGAGCGGCGGCTGCGCCAACCGCTGGAGACCTGCCTGCGCGCGGAAGACGGCGTCACGCCGTTCGTCCTGCAGGAGAGCCTGGCCGAATTCCTTTCCAGCACGCATCCGCTGGCGCTCGCGTTGCAGCCCATGGCGCCTCGCCTGGCCGAGGAGGTAGAGCACCTGCCGCTGCACCCCGCGGTGCAGTTGCTGCTGACCGCCGCCCATGCCACCCGCCCCGCGGTGTACGAGCACGCGGTGCGCGGCATGGCCCTCGCCGGCGCGCTGCAGATGCAGACACGCACCGAGCGTTATGCCGTGCGCCTGGCGATGCTGGGCGGCCTGCTGCACGACATCGGCGAGATGTACGTCAACCCGGCCTACCTGCAGGGCCGACAGCCGCTGGACATGCTCAGCTACCGACACGTCGTGACGCATCCTCGCGTGGGCGAATTGCTGCTGGCGACGATGACCGACTACCCCAGCGATCTCGCACGCGCCATCGGCGAGCACCACGAGCGCCTGGATGGCAGCGGCTACCCCATGCGCCGGCGCCAGGAGCAGATCTCGCCGCTGGGCATGGTGCTGTCCGCCACGGAAACTGCCCTGGGCGTGGGCGACGCCGATGAGGCGCCCCTGTCGCGGGTGAGTTTCGCGCTGCGGATGGTGGCCGGCGAATACGACGAATCCTGCGTGGACTTCTTCGCCAAGGCGGCGGAACGAGCCGGCGAGGATGCCCGCGCGGCCGTGACTGAAACCCAGGCCGAACTGATCGTGCAGCTCGCGCTCATGGACACCGAGCTGAGCATGCTTCGCGAGGAGGCCCAGGCGCTGGTCGCCGAGGCGGATTCGACCCGCATGGTCCGCGACGTGGCCGGCAAAGTGGCTGAACGCGTGCAACGCCTGCGCGCAGGCTGGAACTCCATGGGACTGTGGTGCATGGCGCAGCCGCAGGACTCGCCGCGCAAGGTGTTCGAGCTGAGCATGGCGCGCGACGAGCTGCGCTACCGGCTGTCTACCCTGGAGCGCGACTGCCTGTGGCCGCACGGCGAATTGCTGGAGACCGATGCCCTGCAACTGGATTCGCTGTGGCGCACGGAGCTGGCTTGAGTTGAGCTGCCCGTTGGCCCTGCGCCAGCCAGGGGTACCCGCATCGATGCTGGGTGCAATATGCGGTGACTGGACCTAAAGTGATGCGCAGCCGTTGCCAGCGTATCGACAGGGTGGAATGAGCACAACGCCAGAGTCTGCCGAGTCCCGCACCGAACCTGCGGCGCCAGGGCCTGCGCTCGAGCCCGCCGGTTTCCGTTCATCGGCGTCTGCCAAGCAACTGGTGGAAGCCTGGCAAAACATGAAGATGAACTTCAACCTGCTCATGAGGGGCTTCCAGGCCGACGGCGGTTGGCTTGCGCGCTTCGAGGCCATGGCCGAGCGGGTGAGGGTGCTTCTCGCGCAGGACGCCGACGCGGCGCTGTACATGACGATGCAGACGGCCGCGCTGGAGATCGAGCACTACAGCGCCCACCACGCCTTGCATTGCGCGGTGGTTTCGCACCTGTGCTCGGGCTGGCTCGGCTGGCAGCCCGACGAGCGCAACGCGGTCTTCATGGCGGCGCTGTCCATGAACCTCGGGATGCACAGCATGCAAGACGCCATGGCGCGCCAGAGCAGCGCCTTGTCGGCCGAGCAGCGCAAGAAGGTGGATGTGCATGCGCAGCAAAGTGCCGACCTGCTGCAGTCCGCCGGGGTCATGGATGCGCTGTGGCTGGAGGTGGTGATGCGCCACCACCACCCCATGCTGGCCGGCGAGGCGCCCGACGCGGACCCGCCCGCGCGGCGCCTGGCGAGCCTGCTGCATCGCGTGGACGTCTTCACCGCCAAGCTCAGCCGCCGTCAGGTACGGGCTGGTACCTCGGCGACCGTGGCGGCGCGCGATGCCTGCCTGGACGAGTCGGGCTACCCCGATGCCATCGGCGCGACCATCCTGCGCGTGCTCGGCCTGTATCCACCCGGCAGCTTCGTGGAGCTGGCCAACGGCGAACTGGCGGTGGTCACGCGCCGCGGCGCCAAGGCCCATGCACCCATGGCGGCCTGCCTTCGCCGCTCGGACGGCACGCCCATGCTGCGGCCGGCACGGCGCGACACCAGCCAGCGCGGATTGAGCGTGAAGCGAGCGGTGCTGCCGGCTGAACTCAAGATGGTGGTCAACCACGAGCGCGTGCTGGCGGCCTGAAGGGAATCAGTCGGCCGGATAGGTCCAGCTCACCTTCAGCGTACGTTCGATGGCGTCCAGCAGCTGGGGGATGTCGATCGGCTTGGGCACGAACATGTCCGCGCCTGCCTGCAGGCATCGCTCTCGGTCTGAGGCCATCGCGCTGGCCGAGATGCTGATGATGGGCGTGCGCGCCAGGTCAGGCGCGGCGCGGATCTGGCGAATCGCCTCCACGCCGTCGAGCACGGGCATCACCGAATCGATGACGATGAGGTCGGGCTTGAGCCGCATGGCCTGGCGCAGCGCCTGCTCGCCGTCCGTCGCATCGTGCACTTCGAAGCCCAGCGGGGTGAGCACGCTGTGCAGCAGCGTGCGGTTCAGCGCGACGTCGTCGGCCACCAGCACCGAGCGCAGCTCGCCCTCGTAGCCACTGGGCATGAGGCGGTTCGAGGTGGGCGGGCGCAGCACCGCCAGCGGCACGTCCAGGTCGAACCAGAAGCGGCTGCCCTTGCCGGGGTGGCTGATGACGCGGACCTCGCCCCCCATCAGCCGCACGAGCTGGCGGCAGATGGCCAGCCCCAGGCCTGCGCCCCCGCGGCGCAGCCGCAGCTCGCCCACCTGCTCGAAGGGCTGGAAGATGCGGTCCAGGTCCTCGCGGGCGATGCCCGGCCCGGTGTCCAGCACCTCGAAGCGCAGGCAAGCCGAGGTGTTGTCCGACTTGAGCAGGGTGGCGCGCAGCGTGACCTGTCCGGCCTCGGTGAACTTGGCCGCGTTGTCCAGCAGGTTCAGCAGCGTCTGCCGCAGCCGCTTGGCGTCCGCCACGATGCCTTCGGGCAGGTCGGACGACGGCTCGTAGACGAAGCCGATCCTCTTGCTGCTGCAGCGCAGCGCCGCGGTGGAACTGACGCCGTCCAGGAATTCGCGCAGGCTCATGGCGGCGGGGAAGAGCTCCAGCCGGCCCGCCTCCACCCGGGCGATGTCCAGCACGTCCTCGATAAGCGCCAGCAGGTGCTCGCCGCTGTCGCGGATGAGCGAGGCATAGCGTGCCTGGTTCGGTGCCCGGTTGCCACTGATGGTGGATTCATGCTCCAGCAACTGCGCGAAGCCGAGGATGGCGTTCAGCGGCGTGCGCAGCTCATGGCTCATGTTGGCCAGGAAGGTGGTCTTGGATGCATTGGCCAGCTCGGCGGCCTCGCGGGCGCGCCGCTCGCGCTCGTGGCGTCGATGCTCGGTGTGGTCCAGCACGAAGGCCACGCTCTCCTCGCGGTCGGCGAACCAGACGCTGCTCACCAGCACCGGCACGCTGGTGCCGTCCTTGTGAAGCAGGTCGGTCTCGTAGGTGCTGCGGCCGTGGCGCTTCATGTCCATCAGCGCGGTTTCGAAGCGCATCCACTGGTCGCGCGGCACGAAGGTGGTGGGCTGCACCAGCCCCGCGTTGAAGTCGGCCTGGTCGAAGCCCAGCATGGTGAGGAAGGCGTCGTTGGCCAGCGTCACGCGGCCCAGCGAATCGGAGATGAGGATGCCCACCACGTTGGCCTGCACGAGGCGGCGCTCGCGCTCCTCGCTTTGCGCCAGCGCCTTGGCGCGCTGCTGCGCTTTCTCGAGCGTGCGGATGAAGATGCGCGCCGCCACCACCAGCAAGGCGGCGATGGCACCCATCTCCACCGCCGCCTCGGCCAGGAAGTGGGCGGCCTGTGCCGAGGGGATGTCCGACTGGTGCAGTGCCACTGCCAGCGCGAGCAGTTGCAGCACCAGCGCCACCAGCCCGGCGGACGGCCGCACGAACAGGGCGGCGGCCACCACGGAGATCATGAAGGCCACGTCCACCACCGGCACCGGCCCGGCATAGAGGTGCGGGTCGATGCCCAGCGTGGTGGCGACGATGAGCAGCACCACGAAGCCTGCCGCACCCAGCGCGGAACCGCCGCGGTTGAGCCACCAGCAGACCATGCACAGCGGTGCGATGGCCAGCGCCACGCACACCGGCAACGCCGGGCGTCCGACCCAGATCAGCACGCCGCCCATGGTAAGGCCCAGTACCGCCATCGCCAGCAGCACCCAGGCCAGGCCGGCATTGAGTGCGCGGCGCACCGGATCGAGCGAATCGACGTGCTGGACCCAGCGCGCGATGCGCTGCCAGGACGAGGGCATGGAGGACGGGGACGAGGGCATGGACTCACAGCATAAGGGGCGAAGTATCCCGCTACTACCCGCAAATCCCGGGTGGTCCACACAATCGATCGGCAGGCCTTGCAATGGTGCACGGGCTGCCCGACCAGGAGACGAGACATGGGCAAGAAGATTCTTTTGCTGACGGGCGACTACACCGAGGACTACGAGACCATGGTGCCCTTCCAGGCCTTGCTCGCGGTGGGCCACACCGTGCATGCGGTGTGCCCGGACAAGAAGGCAGGCGAGTACGTCCACACCGCCATCCATGACTTCGAAGGTGCGCAGACCTATTCGGAGAAGCCTGGCCACCGCTTCACGCTGAACGCCACGTTTGCCGAGGTGAAGCCGCAGGACTACGACGCGCTGGTGGTGCCCGGCGGCCGATCGCCGGAATACCTGCGCATGAACAAGCAGGTCATTTCGCTGGTGCAGCACTTCTCGCGCGAGAACAAGCCGATCGCGGCCATCTGCCACGGCGCGCAATTGCTGGCCGCGGCCGGCGTGCTGCGCGGCAAGCGGGTGTCGGCGTATCCGGCCTGCGCGGCCGAAGTCGAGCTGGCGGGGGCGAGCTACGCGGAAATTCCTGTGGACCAGGCCGTGACCGACGGCAAGCTGGTGACGGCGCCCGCCTGGCCTGCTCATCCGGCGTGGATTGCGCAATTCCTGAGCGTGCTCGGCACGCGCATCGAGGCGTGATCCTCCGGGTGGAATCCCACGATTTGCTCAGGGGTGGCGACAGCGCCTAAGGTATCGGCCGGACCGTGACCGTTCGCGTGTCCGTGCCGATTCCTTTGGCGGAGCGTCCCATGTGCGAAATCTTCATCAGCGCCAACCCCGAGAGCTATGAATCGCGGACCCGCTCGGTCCGGCTTCACGGCGTCGTCACCAGCATCCGGCTGGAAAACCTGCACTGGGAAGTGCTGGAGGAAATCGGCCGGCGCGATGGAATGTCCGTCACGCAACTGCTTGAGCGGCTGTACGACGAACTGGTGGCCGCACGCGGCGAGGCCGGCAACTTCGCCTCTTTCCTTCGGGTGAGTGCCTTGCGCTACATGGGCTTGCAGGCGAGGCAGCGGATTCCGACCGACGTCGGCGTGCCGATCCGATCGCTGGATGCGGACCGGGTGCTGGAGGCGCTGCCGCAGAGTTGGGTGAGGCGGGAGGTGGCGCAGGCCCTATCGCAAGGTTCGCTCGAAGAACTGGACAGCATCCGCGCCAACTTGCCGATGCACCGCTGACCGGTCCACGCCTTCGGGGTCGCTGCAGATCTGCCGGGCGACCGTCCTGCCCACCATGGTGCAGGTGGACAGGAAGGCGTAGTGGGTGACACCGGGCAGTAGCTGAAGCTGCGCCTTCGGCACCAGTGCGGCGACGGGTTTGGCCGTGGTTTCGGGAATGGCCTGGTCGTCGGCCGTGCCCACCACGATGCGCAGCGGCACCTGGATGCCGGCCACGCTGTCCTTCACGTAGGCAGGGCCGAGCACCGGCGCGATGGCATAGGCCGACCTGATGCGCGGATCGCGGAAGGAATTGCCCATGCGCTCCAGTTCCTTCTTCATGCGCTCGTCCTGCGTGAGAAGCCGGTTCACGTCGTCCATCGAATACTTGCTGGCGATCTCGGGCGGCAGTTTGCAGTTCGGGTTGTCGGGCGAGGCTTCGGCACAGAAGTCCTGCCACTGCTTCTGGCTGAGACGCACGCCGATGGTGGCCAGCGTCGTGTAGCCGCCGAGCGAGAAACCCGCCATGCCGATGCGCGAGGTGTCGATGCGGGGCCCGAAGCGCGGGTCGGCGAGCAGCTTGTCGAGCACGGCGGAGATGTCCTGCGGGCGATCCCACCAGGCCATGAAGCCTTCCAGCCGATAGGACGGCTCGGCACCGGTGTTGCCGTGGTGATTCACGCCGGCAACGATGTAGCCGTTGGCTGCCAGCGCCTCGGCCAGCCAGCCCAGTGTTGACGCGGCCCCACCGGTGCCGTGGGACAGCAGCACCAGCGGCAGCTTGGCCGGCTCGGCGGCCATCGGCGCGCCTTGCGCATTGGTGCCGGCGTTGAAGATGCTCACCGTCCAGTCGGTTTCACGCGAGCCCGGTGCAGCGGGGTACCAGACCACGGTGCTCAACGGGCGGGCTCGGCTGCCGGTCCAGTCCCGGCGGACGGGATCTTCGTAGCTGGCGAAATTCAAGCCGACTGGGTGGGGTCTCTTGGGCGCCTCGCAACGGGCAGCAGGCGTGACGAGCATGGCGGCCAATACGAAGACGAACTTAATGTTTAACTTGAACATTGCGATGTAAGTTGATTTGAGTGTGCTCAAAGTGACGTGACGGGGACGCAGATGTCGCAGGCGAACGCACCCGTCCCAGCTTCGTCAGTGACACCGGGCTGGTAGTACTCGTAGCAGGGTCGACCGTCGAGCTGGAGTCCACTCGAAGGGAGCCAGTCACGCAGCAAGCGGGCCCACGCCAGCTCCACCTCGGCCACCTTGCCGCGAAACGGAAGGACGGCGTAGCGGCCGCCCGGCAAGGTGGTGCTGAACGAGCGGCCGCTGGCCTTGAAGCCCGCCGGCGCTTCGGCGCAGGCGTCGTAGCGGCAGCGCGCCGGGTCGGTGACGCTCGGGTCGTCATGGCCGATGCCATAGCGTGGCCGGTCGAGCAGCCCGTTGGCGACGATCCACGGGTAGACCTCATCGGCCCAGAAGCGGTTGACGCTCGGTCCGTAGGGTCCGATGTGTCGCAGGTACACGATGCGGGCCGGCGCGCGGTCGATGATCTTGACGGGGAGTGCATGGCTGGATGGCTGGTGGGATGCGCCATTCTTCGAGGCCGCTCGCCGGCCGTCATGATCGGGATTGCTCAATTGCACGCCATCGCGCCGATGCGTGCGCCATCCGCTGGGCGACGCGCCGAAGTGCGCCTTGAAGGCCCGCGAGAACGCTTCGCTCGAACCGAAGCCCACGTCCAGTGCCGCCTGCAGCACCGTCAGCCGCGGCTGCGACAAGAGCTTCACGCCCGCGACCTCCACGCGCCGCCGGCGCAGGTAGTCGCCCAGCGTCTCGCCCATCCACGCGGCGAAGAGCCGGTGGAAATGGAAGGGCGAGAAGTGGGCCACGTCCGCCAGCTGCGGCAGGTCCAGCGGCTCGGACAGGTGCGAGTCGATGTGCGCCAGCACGCGATGCATGCGGCGCTCGTATTCCAGGCGATGGACGTCAGGCATGTCGGCAGGTTTTGTGCGGTCGGCGCACTGTAGTGGAGGGCATGCAGCGCAAAATCGCCGCCACCCACAATATTCCGCGTCGTCAAACGTCTACCCGGGCGTATGGACGCAAGCACGGCACCCGGCCGCGACATGAGCAAGCTCAACGAATCGATTTCCGCGGTCTTCGCGCGGGAACGCGATCGCTTGCGCGGCTTCATCCGCCGCAGGGTGCCGGCGACAGCGGATGCCGAAGACATCCTGCAGGACGTGTTCTACGAGCTGGTCGAGGCCGACTTGATGGTCCAGCCCATCGAGCAGGTTGGCGCCTGGCTCTTTCGAGTGGCGCGCAACCGCATCACCGACCTGTTTCGACGGCGAAAGCACGAACAGGCGGTCGACGATGCAGCAACCCTGTCCGATGCCGAGGCTGACGAGCCCTGGCTGGAGAGCTGGCTGCCGTCGGCGGACGAAGGCCCGGAGGCCGAGTACGCGCGCCGCATCCTGGTCAACGAGCTGGAGCTGGCCCTGGACGAACTGCCCGAGGAGCAGCGCGACGTGTTCATCGCGCACGAGATCGGCGGGCAGAGCTTCAAGGAAATCGCCGATGCCACGGGCGTGGGCATCAACACCTTGCTGTCTCGCAAGCGCTATGCGGTGCTCTTCCTGCGCCGCCGCCTGCAGGCCATTTATGACGAGTACATCCGAGCATGAGGAACCGAAACATGAAACGAATGTGGTGGAAGCACGGGCTGAAGTTCGCCCTCTTTGCGGTGGTGGCCATCGGCGCGGTCGGCCTGGTGGTGATGAGCCTGTGGAACTGGCTGCTGCCGGGCCTGTTCGGCCTGAAGACCATCGACTTCTGGCAGGCGCTGGGCCTGTTCCTGCTCAGCAAGCTGCTGCTGGGCGGCTTCCGCGGCAAGGGCCACCACGGCGGCGGCCCGGGCCGGTGGCGCGAACGCTGGGGGCAGCGCTGGGACGAGATGTCCGAGGAAGAGCGCCAGCGTTTTCGCGAAGGCATGGGCCGGCATTGCGGCTGGGGGCATAGGAGCCACGCCCGGCCGCCCGAAGGGGCTCGCACCGCAGTGCGCAGCGCGGAGGTTGATCAAGAACTCCGCCGCAGCAACGGCGGGCCCGAGCAGGCGCCGGTGAATCAGGACGCCTGAATGCGCGCGCCGATCCACTCGCGCAGCGCCGGATCGCGGATGTCCAGCACGTCGAACAGCCCCAACGCCCGCAGGTCGGGCAGGGACGCCTCGATGTCGCGCTGTGCAGCAGCCCGCTGGTCCGGCGCGCTGAGCGGGTCGCTCCAGCAGCGTGCGTTGTGCAAGAACGCGGCGATGGTGCCCTTGCGCACCGTCACTCCATTGAAATCGCCCTGGTTCACGTGATCGGGCAAAACATCTTCAGCTCGCATGGAAACAACTCCTTTGACTTGGCGACACGATGCCTTCACTGTAGGAAGAGGCGGCTGGCCGCGCCGCGCCGTGGTCGTCAACGACTGCGGCGATTCGGACAAGGATGCGCGCCTGGCGCACAAACTCTCGCTCGTGAGCAGCGACCACGGCGTGCCGCTGGTGGTCATCGCCGCGGCGCAGACGACACCGCGCTTCACCGAGCCGCATGCCCATGCACGCGGCCAGATCTTCGGTGCCACGCGCGGCCTGATGACCGTGACCACCGAGTCCGGCCAATGGGTCGTGCCGCCCACGCATGCCGTGTGGGTGCCGCCCTTGCAGCGCCACGGCGCGTCGGTGCACGGCGCCTATGAAGGCTGGAGCGCCTACCTGGCGCCGCTGGAGTGCCTGCAGCTTCCGTCGCAGCCATTCACCATGCGGGCCTCGGGCCTGCTGCGCGAGGCGGTGATGCGCGCCGCCGAGTGGGACGGCGTGGACTGGGATGAATCCCGCTCGCGGCTGCTGGGCCTCGTGCGCGACGAGGTGCGCGACGGCGTGCAGGAGCCGCTGGGCCTGCCCATGCCGCAGGACCGCCGTGCCTTGCGCATCGCGCGGGCCATCACCGCCAACCCGGCCGACACGCGCTCGCTCGATCAACTGGCCCACTGGGCCGGCATGTCGGCACGCACCGTCACGCGCTATTTCGTCGAGGAGACCGGGTTCAACTTCATCGACTGGCGGCAGCGCGCGCGGCTGCTGAAGGCGCTGGAGCTGATCGCCGCGGGGCAATCGGTGACGTCGACCGCACTCGAAGTGGGCTACGACAACGTCAGCGCCTTCATTGCGATGTTCCGGCGGTTGACCGGCGTGACGCCGAGCCGGTATTTCGCGACGCGGTGACGAGGGTCGGGCGGCCTCACGCCGCCCGCATTCACTTCGCGACGGCGCTCTGGTAGTGCTCGCCGATCTTCTTCATCCAGCCGTCGCTGCGCATGGTGTCGACGGCCTGGTTCAATGCCTTGACGGCGCTTTCCGCCGTCTTCGGGCTGCAGGCGAGATAGTGGTCGACTTCCTTGAGGGTGTAGATCGGCTTGATGTCGGTGATGCCTTCCTCGGCCGCCAGTGCCCGTCCGCGATGCAGGCCGGTCGCCCACAAGTCGATGCGGCCGGCCGCGAGCTTCTTCAGGTTGTGCTTGTTGTCGCCCACCAGGTCGATCTTGATGCCCTGTGACTTGAGGTACATCGACGGCCCGTCCTGCAGCAATCCGCCAATCACGTATTTCTCAAGGTCAGCCAGGCTGCTGACCTTGCCCGGGAAACTGGTCTTGGCATACAGCACCCAGGTGTTGACCGACAGCGGCCCGATCCACTGGAACTGTGATTCACGTTCGGGCAGCCGCACCAGCGGATAGACGCAGGTGTCGGGGTCGTTCTTTGCCAGCGAATAGGCGCGTGCCCAGGGAAAGATCTCCAGCACATAGGGCTGCTTGGCACGCCTTGCCGCCTCGATCACCATCTCGGCCGTGATGCCCGTGATTTTCTGGCTGGCGGGGTCGGTGTATCCGAAGGGCGCGTTCTCATCGGTCAGCATGTGCAATGCCGCGTGTGCCGATGTGGTGAGCATGAACGCGCATGCCAGGAACGTACTGCGAGTGGCCAACAGGCTCATGACCGGAGGTGCCGTTGAAGACTGGCGCATGCTAGTGCCTCGCGCTGTCCTTGTCGAGGCGAAGCCCTGTCGCGGCGCGGCAGGGAGATTTCACCCGGTATTTGACGGATCGGCCGCGCCGCGGCCGGGCCATCATGGCAAGGTGCACCAAGTCATCCGCCTTCACAGCGCCGCGCCGGCCAAGCCCGGTGCCGGGCAGCCTTGCAACGGCTGCGGGCTGTGCTGCGCCACGCAGCCGTGTCCGGTGGGCATGCTCATCAGCGGCAAACGGGAAGGGCGATGCGATGCCCTGCAATGGCGCGATGACGGCGGGCTGTACCGCTGCGGGTTGATCGAGTCGCCTGCGCAGTTCCTGCCTTGGTTGCTGCGCTGGACCGCACCGATGGTCCGGCGCTGGGCGCGTCGGCTCATCGCCGCGGGCCAGGGCTGCGACTGCAGCTACGAAGTCGCCTGAGCGTCGTCCGAGCTTCAGGCGCTGCGATCCAGGGCCGGGCGGAACTGGCTCGGCGTCGCGCCGGCGGTCTTGCGCATCAGGCGCCTGAGGGCGGTCGCGTCTTCGTAGCCCACCTCTGCTGCCACCTGCTCGATGGACAGTCGCGTCGTCTCGATCAGCGTGCGAGCGCGATTGAGCCTCACGCCTTGCACCAGCGCCAGCGTGCCGTGCCCGGTGGCAGCGCGCACATGGCGGGCCAGGGTGCGTTCGGACATGGCAAATTCGCTGGCGAGTTCGGTCACGCTGGGCGGCGTCGGCAGGGCCGACTCGATGCGACGGGTGAGCCGGCTGACGAGTTCGTTGCCGTTGGCCTTCATCGCCGGAACGACGAAGGGCGCCTGCGCCTGCCGCGCATCGATGAGCAAGGTGCGGCTCACAGCCTCGGCCAAGGCACTGCCGAAGCGGATGCGCAAGAGGTGCAGCATCAGGTCGGAATGCGCCATGGCGGCGCCCGCGGTGTGCACCGGCCCGTCGGCGCAGACCATGCGGTCGGCATCCACGGTACTGCCCGGTTCCAGGCGATGCAGTTCTGGCGCCAGCCACCAGCAGGTCGTGACGCGCCGCTGTTGGACGAGGCCCGCGGCCTGCAGCAGGAAGACGCCGGAGCACGACGCTGCCACGTGCCCGCCGTGTGCGACGTGGCGCCGCACGGCGTCGGTGGCCTGCCGCGCATCGCTGGCGGCGAGGCGGTTGGCGACGGCTGCGGGCGTGTTCATGGCGAGGCCGGGAATGATCCAGGTGGAAGCATCCGCACGCGGTTTGGCAGGCATGCAGTCCGTGTCCACATGCAGGCCGCCGGTCAGTGGCACGAGGCCGCCCTGGACAGACATCACCCGCCAGGTCGGCCGGGGCAGCTTCAACCCCGGCGCCAGCGAGGCCGCCGCGCCCAGCACGTCCAGCGTGATGGCCACGCCCGCGGCGAACGACCCGGACAGAACCACGACAGTGAAATCAGGCATGGCTGAAAACGCCTCAAACATGTCAAACAAGACACTGCCAGTCTAGGCCCTGGCGCGATGCAATGAAAGCCCATCCACTCATTGCGACAAGACCATGCGCCCCCTCGATCAGGACGATCCCCTCGACGACTTCTCAGCACAAGAGATCACGCTCAACGGTGCGACCAAGGTGGTCCACGTGGCCGGCACCGGCCCAGGCGTGATCGTGATGACCGAGATGCCCGGCATCAGTCCGCACGTCGCGCGCTTCAGCCGCTGGGTGCGCGACGCCGGCTTTACCGTCTACATGCCCTCGCTGTTCGGCCGCGACGGCGCAGTGCCCCAGGCGGAGGAGGGCGTGGCCGTTTTCAAGCGCGCCTGCGTCAGCGCCGAGTTCCGGGCCATGGCGGCCAACCAGTCCAGCCCGGTCACGCAATGGCTGCGGGCGCTGGCCCGGCTGGCGCATGAGGAGTGCGGGGGCCCGGGCGTGGGCGCCATCGGCATGTGCTTCACCGGCAACTTTGCGCTCACGATGATGCTGGAGCCGGCCATGCTCGCGCCCGTGCTGTCGCAACCCACGCTGCCGCTGAACGACCCGGCAGGGCTGGAGATCGCGCCCGATGAGCTGGCCGCCGTGCGCGAGCGCATGGACCGCGAGGACTTGACGGTGCTCGCCTACCGATTCGAAGGCGACCACTTTTGCCGGGCCGAGCGCTTCGCCGCCTACGCGCAGGCCTTGGGGCAGCGCTTCGTCGCCCGCGTGCTGCCCGACAGCTCGGCCAACAAGAAGTCGCTGCCGCCCTTCTTCGAGCAGGTGGTGACGCAGCCGCACAGCGTCGTCACGGCGCACCTCATCGACGAAGCCGGACAGCCCACGCTCGCGGCGCGCGACGAGATCCTCGCGTTCTTTGGCCAGCGGCTGGGGCGCCGGGAATAGTTCACGCCGCAGGCTTGATCTGCGTCAAGTTTGAAGGACTGCGCGGCAACCGGGCGCCTCAACGGGCGAGTGCGGCGGTCGATAACGGCACATGTCCGCCGACCGCCACATCGCTGCTGCCTGCGCGCCGTTCGTGCTGCTGGCCGCCAGGCCTGCCTTCGGTGCGTACCGCCTGGTGTGCCGGCTCCAGCGCCTGGGGCTGGAGACCGACACCGTGCGGGATGCGGATTCGGCCATCGAAGCCGTCTTGAAGCGCTCGTACAACCTGCTGGTGCTGGAGACGTCCGACGCAGCGCCGGCTGGCGAATTTGTGCGCATGCTGCGCGCGGCCGGTCACCATCGGCCGATCGTCGGCTGGGTGCGCAGCGTCTGCACGGTCCGCTGCGTGTCGCCGGCTGACGGGTTTGACGCCGTCCTGGCGGGTTGTCCGGCGCAGGGCAAGCTGGCGCAATGGCTGGCCCCGCTTCTGGCCGCCGCGGCCAGTGGCCCACATACCGTGCTCGACGTCGAGCACGACGCCGACTTCCAGGCACTGAAGATTGAATTCCGCGCCGGCCTGGCCGCCCAGCTTGCCGGGCTCCGGCAGGCCTTGGACGAAGGCGACAGCACCACACTGCTGCACTTGGCCCACACGCTCAAGGGATCGGCCGGCTCCTACGGCTACATGAGCGTCACGTCGGCCGCCGACGAATTGCAGAACGCGCTGCTGGCCGGCCAAACCGGCCATGTCCTTGCGCTGGGCAGGCATTTGATCCGTGAAGTCTTCCTGGCCTTGCCGCCATGAATCGTGTCCAACCCTGGTCCTGCCATCAAGGGACCGCTTTTTCCACCGACAACCCGAACCATGAAACGTGTCCTGATCGTCGATGATCAGGCGGACCTCAGACGCCTGGTCCGCTGGTCGCTTGAAATGCTCGAAGACGGCGTCGAACTGCATGAGGCCAACGGCAGCGCGGCCGCGTTGCGCATGGCCGAATCGATCAAGCCGGACCTGGTGTTGCTGGATGTGATGATGCCCGGGCCGATGAACGGCCTGGAAGTCTGCCGCCAGCTGCGTGCCATGCCGGACCTGTCGCACACCAAGATCGTGCTGGTGTCCGCCCGCGGGCAGATCAACGACGTCCGTGAAGGCGTCGCCGCCGGGGCGAATTCCTACATCGTCAAGCCGTTCAGCCCCCAGAAGCTGCTGGACACGGTCGAATCCATGTTCACCAAGGCGGACAGCAGCAAGGAGCCCTCATGAATCCCACACGCCGTGCCCTGGCCGCGGCCCTGGGGGCACTGTGCCTTCCGCTGGCCGCCCAGGCGCAGCCCGAGTATTTCTTCTCACCGGTCAACCAGTACGGCATCAGCGTCACGGCGGCCTACTGGAACCCCATCGTGCGCTACGTCTCCGAGCGCAGCGGCGTCAAGCTGCAGCTCAAGATCGGCCGGACCTCGGCAGACACCACGAGCTACGTGCTGGCGCGCGAGGTCGACTTCGTGTTTTCCAACCACCTCTTCAGCCCCGACCGTGAACACCTGGGCTGGAAGGTGTTCGGCCGGCGCGAGACGCCGCCTGTGCGCGGCCAGATCGTCGTGCCTGCGGATTCGCCCATCACCGACGTGCGGCAACTGGCCGGCAAGGAAGTCGCATTTCCCGGGCCCGAGGCCACCATCGCCTACAAGTTCACCTACGGCCATCTGCTGCAGGACAAGGTCGACGTGAAAGTCGTGTTCGCCGGCAACATGGATGCGGCCTTCGCCCAGATCTTCAGTGGACGCGCGGCCGCCGCGGGCGCGAACTCGCAACTGGTCGAGGGCTATGCCAGGCGTGAAGGCAAGGCCTTCCGTGTGCTGTGGTCGTCGGCCCCTTTGCACGACCTGGCCCTGATGCATTCGTCCAAGGTGCCTGCCGGCGACGTCAAGGCCGTGGCAGCGGCCTTCTTCGCCATGGCGAATGACCCGCAGGGGCGCGAGGTGCTGGAGCAGGCCGCCAAGGCCGCCGGCCTGCCCGCGATGGCCGCCTTCGTGCCCTCCGACGGCAGCGAGTACAAGTCTTACCGGGACTTCTACCGCAGCGCGCCGCAGCAGGTGCAGTGACCCCGCCGTGGTGCGACTCCTTCCCCGCTCGCTCGTCGGACGCGTCTATGCGCTGTACGTCTTGACCCTGGCTGTCTTCGTGGCCAGCGGTCTGGCCATGTTCTACCGCTACGTGTTCAGCCTTGAGCTGGAAAGCGCCATGGAGCGCTCGCTGTCGGTCTCCATGATCGTGGCCTCGACGGTGAGCGACAGCGCGGTCATCGGCGACTACGACACCATCCGACGCACGCTGGAGCGTGCACTCAGCCATTCCGACCTCGCCAGCGCCTCGTTCATCGACGTGCGTGGCGGCGTCGTGCGAGTGGAGCAACACGAGGCGCCGGTGGTGACGCCGCCTGGGTGGCTGCTTGAACGCGTGGCCGACCGCCTGTACGACACCAACCTGCCCATCGTGGCGGGAGGGCGCGACTATGGAGTGCTGCGCATGCAGTTCGCGCCGGACCGCATTGCCGGGGGCCTGTGGCGCTCGGCGCGCGTGGCCATGCTGCTGGCCGGCATCGGCATGGCCGCGGGCATCGTGCTCATCCGCTGGCCGCTTCGCCGCTGGCTGGGCTGGCTCGGGCGGATCGACTCGATGGGCGACGAGCTCTCCCATGGCGTGGTGCCAGACGCACTGCGCTTCCCCGACGACGCGCCGGTGGAATTCCGCCGCACGTTCGACGTGCTCAGCAGGACGGCGACAAGCCTGCGCCAGACCAACGAGCAATTGCAGCAGGAGGAGCGCGCCCGCGAGGCAGCGCTGGCGGCCCTGCGCAAGATCCTGGAGGAACTCGTGCCCACCGCCAGCGTGCGCGGCGAAGCCGGAAGCGGCGACATCGATGCGATCACGCGGATGATCACCCAGCTCGTGGGCACGCTGCAGGAGCACACCGAGCAGCTGGGCGCCATCTTCTCGCTGAGCCCGGACGGCTTCGTCTCGTTCGACAAGGCCTTGTGCGTGAACTACGTGAGTCCCGGGTTCAGCCGCTTGACCGGCGTGGACGACGCCCAGGTGCTCGGCCTCACCGAAGATGAATTCGCTGCCCAGTTCGCAATGTGCTGCATGGGCGGCGCCGAGGCGCTGCCGACCTTCGAGGCGATGAGGCGCCAGGAAGGTTCCGGCCAATCCATGGGCGGGCGGCGGCGCACCATCGACCTGAATGGCCCGGGGCGCCGCACGGTGGAACTCAGCCTGGGGTCGGGGCAGGGCGGCGCGATCGGACAGGTGCTGCACCTGCGCGACGTGACCGTCGAAACCGAAGTCGATCGCTTGAAGAGCGAATTCCTGTCGACAGCCGCGCATGAACTGCGCACGCCGATGACGAGCATCTACGGCTTCACGGAGCTGATGATGAAGCGGCGCCTGTCGCCCGAGCGCCAGGCGGAGGTGGTGGCCATCGTCTACCGGCAGACGGGGATCATGATCGACATCGTCAACGAGCTGCTGGACCTGGCCCGCATCGAGGCGCGTCGCGGCAAGGACTTCAGGCCCGAGGTGGTGGACGTGCGCGACATCGTGAACTCGGTGGTCGCCGAATACAGTCCGCCGGCCGACCGGCCTGGTCCCATCGTGGAGCTGGCTGCGGAGCCGGCCAGCGTGAAGGTCGATCCGTCCAAGCTCGGCCAAGCCTTGCGCAACGTGGTGTCCAACGCCTACAAGTACTCGCCTCAGGGGGGCGAGGTGCGGGTGAGTGTGGTCACTCGGCGGCAAGAGGGCAGCGCACAGGCGGGCATCACCGTGGTGGACCAGGGCATCGGCATGACGCCGGAGCAGCTCGCCCGCGTGTGCGAGCGGTTCTACCGGGCCGACGACTCGGGCACCATCCCGGGCACCGGCCTGGGCATGAGCATCGTCAAGGAGATCATCGAGCTGCTCGGCGGCCTCCTGGAGCTGTCCAGTGAAGCGGGCCGGGGCACCACGGTCACGATGTGGCTGCCGCAGGTGGACGCGCGGCCGCTTCCTTCAGCGCAGCCGGCGCCTGCCGCGGCGGCCTGACCGTCGGGCCGTTCAGGCCGGCAGGGGCACGCAAACGTTGTCGAGTTGCCGCAGCCAGTCAAAGGCCAATTGGGGCGGCATCGGACGGGACACGAGATAGCCCTGGACCTGGCTGCATCCGCACTGCCGCACGGCCGCCAGTTCGCTGGCGTTCTCCACGCCTTCGGCCACGACCTGCAACCCGAGCGAACTGCCCAGCTGGGCGCAAGCCCGCACGATGGCCTGGCGAGCCGGGTCTTCGCCGAGGCCGGTGACGAAGGCTCGTTCGATCTTGAGTTCGGAGAACGGAATTTGCGAGAGCTGGAAGAAGCTCGAGTACGCCGTGCCGAAGTCGTCGATGGCGAGGTTGAAGCCCAGCATGCGGATGCGCGCGGTGTTCTCGATGACCTGGGCCAGGTCGCACATGGTCTCGCTTTCCGTGATCTCGATGGTGATCCAGCTCGGGTCCAGCTCGATGGCGTCGACCGCGCGGACCAGTTCCTGGCAGAACCCGAAGTTGGCCAGCGATTGCATGCTGATGTTGATCGACGCGCTGATGGCCATGCCCTCGGACAGGCAGTGCCCCACGAAGTCAATGGTCTGCCTGGCCATCTGCATGGACGCCTGATCGAGCAGCCCTCCAGCGGCCAGCGGGCCGATCAGGCGGTCCGGGGTGATGAGCCGGCCTTCGGCATCCTGCGCACGCATCAGCGCCTCGAAGCCGACGACCTCGCAGGTGTCCACCCGAACCTTGGGCTGCAGCCAGGGCGCAATCGCGCCTTGCGCCATCAGGGCGCGGACTTCATCCACGCTCAGTTCCTGGGGGCGGGGCTGGGCGGCGCGGCGGGGGGTCTTGAACTCGACCCGGCCCAGGGTCGCGGCGATGGCCTGCGCGTCCACCGGCTGCTCGGCCACGCCCACGACCGGCACGGCGCTGGCCTGCGCCAGCGCAACGGCCGCCTTGATGACGGCACGCTGCTGGTGGCTGGCGATGAAGATCGATGGGGCGGCCGGCAGTCCGCCGAGCAGCCGCACCAGTTGCAGGCCGTCGCCATCCTGGAAGCGAAGCCCTGTGACCACGACGTCCGGCGTGTGAGGCACGCAACGCAGCAGGTCCCGTGCGCCTTTCATGCCGTTGGCGATGCCCGAGAGGTTCCAGCCGGCGTCCTGCAGGGCACGTCCCACGGTCCAGGCCTGGTGGGCGTCGTCGATGACCACCCAGGCGGAGCGTTGTGCCGCCCTCATGCGGCGCGGGCGAAGAAATGATCGCAGACGGATTTGACGTCGGCGAAGCTGATGGGCTTGATGAGCAACTCGTCGAAGCCGGCTGCACGCATCCTGTCGCGTTCCTCCGCCATGCCGTGGGCCGTGAAGGCCACCACGTACAGGCCTGCATGCGCCGGGTCGGCACGCAGCGTGCGGCAGGCTTGTTCGCCGGTCATCACCGGCATGCGCAGGTCCAGCAGCACCATGTCGAAGCGGGTGCCCTTGAGCGACTGCAGGGCAGCGTCGCCGCTCGCCACGCACTGAACCTCCCAGCCCAGGCGCTTGAGGAAGACCGACACCAGCCGTCCGTTGAGCTGGTTGTCGTCGACGACGAGGGCGTTCATGCGCGTTCCCTTTCAGACAGCATCGGAAGGGACGGCCGGCCTCGTGCCGGTGGTTCCCACCATGTCCTGCTATCGGAGGACCCGGCTGCAACTTGAGGTGCGGGACGGATCGGAATTTGCGCTGGATCAAGGCCGCGAGGTCCGGCGGCCACGGATTCAGATGCGCAGCTTGGGACCGCGCGGGAGACCAGCCTCGTCGAAGGCGCTGCGGTGAGACCGCCAGGCCCACAGCAGTGCCAGCAGCGGCAGCAGGGCCAGCCCGGTGATCCAGGGCCAGTGGGCCGTGAGGAATTCGGCGGTGCGCTGCGTGATCAGCGGCTCGGTCTCGGCGGGCTTGGCAGCGGCCTCCGGTGCGGGCGGCGGGGTCTCCACCGCGCTGGCCGCGGGGCTTGTCGTGCTTGCGGATGCTGCGAGGTCTGCAGCGGAAGCCGCCGCCACGGGAGGCAAGGGTGCCTGTGACGCGGCGACCACCACCGGCGTTGGTGCGGCAGCGATCACCGGTGCGGGTGCGGGAACAGATGCGGCTGCCACCGGAGGCGTCGCAGGCTTGGCCGCGGGGGCAGGCAAAGGCCCGACGGCAGGGGCGGGGGCGGGGGCAGGGGCAGGCGCTGCGGCGACCACGGGTGCCGGTGCAGGCGCAGGAGGCCGGGGCTCAACCACAGGCTTCTGCGGCGCAGGTGCCTTGACCACAGCCTCCTTCGGTGCCACCGGCGCAGGCGCCGGCGCTGCCTTGGGCTGGGCCGCGGGAGCCGGCTCGGGCGATGCCTCGGCCGCCGAACTTCCGCCGAAGCGCCGATACAGCATCTTCCACGCGCCGCCTTCGCAAGTGCCGATCACCTTCGCACCCGACGGTGTCGGTGTTTTCGATGGCACCGCTTCCAGGCTGTAGCCATGCACGCCACCCGCTTCGATGCGCGAGCCGAGCCTGGCCTTGAGCACGTCGCAGGAGTTGCCCTCGGCCTGGGCATGGCCCGGCAGGACCATCAAGGCAGCTTGCAGTGCACTCAAAGCACCGATTCGCGCTGCCAGGCGCGGATTCCGACTCGATCTTGCGGTGGCCGATGCGCCCTGGATTCCCCGCCACGGCATCGTTCTTGGTGCTGCTCTCACGGATCACTTCCCCTCTTTCCGCCGGCGATTGTCTCAAGCCGTGCCGCGCCGCGGGTCAGGGGAAGCGCCAGAAGTCCCGCGGATGCGACACCTGATCCGGGGGGCGAAGGGGGTCGCGTGCTTACATCTGCCGGAACAGGTGCAGGTAGGTGCGGCTGACCGGCAGCACCTCGGGGCGGCCCTTGAGGTGGATGTCGGCGGTCTCGTTCACGCCGCGCGTGACCTGCTGGATGGAGCGCAGGTTCACCACCACGCTGCGGTGCACCTGCACGAAGTGCGTGTCGTCCAGCTGCGGCAGCAAGGCCTTGATGGTGGTGCTGATCAAGGCCTCGGCGGGCTGGCCATCGTCGCCGCGCCAGGCCACCAGCGTGTACTTCTCGTCGGAGCGCAGGAAGTCGATGTCGTCCACGGCAATGAGGCGCAGCGCCTGTCCGACGCTGGCGCGGATCCATCGCAAGGGGGCCTTGGCGCCGGTGGGCTGGAGCTGGGCCGCCAGCTGGCGCAGCAGATCCTCCGTCGCGTCGGACGGCGAGGAGGACTGCATGCGTTCGCGCAAGCGCTGGACGGTGGTGGCCAGCCGGGCGGGCTCCACCGGCTTGACGAGGTAGTCCAGCACACCATGCTCGAAGGCCTTGAGTGCGTACTGGTCGAAGGCGGTGACGAAGACCAGGTGGGCCTGGCCACGGATCTGCCGTGCCGCGTCCACGCCCGACATGCCGGGCATCTGCACGTCGAGGAAGCAGATGTCGGGATGGTGCTCCTCGAAGCGCTCCACCGCCTCGCGTCCGTTGCGTGCCTCGGCCACGATGCGCAGCTCGGGCCAGGCCTGGGCCAGCAGCGCGGTGAGTTCCTCGCGCAGCAGCGGCTCGTCGTCGGCGATCAGCGCGGTGGGCTGCTTGCTGCTCATGCGCCGCCACCTTGCGCGGGAAACTCCAGCTCGGCGCACACGCCGTGCGGCATCACACCCGTCAGGCTCAGCCGCGCATCGCCTGCAAAGGCCAGCTGCATGCGTTCGCGCAGGGTGCTGAGCCCCGTGCCCAGGCCGTCGCCCGGCGCCTGCAGGCCCACGCCCGTGTCGGTGACGCGCATGACGCAACGCCCCTCGCGCACGGTGATGACGATGTCCACGCGGCCGCCTTCCTCGCCCGGGTCGATGCCGTGCCGCACGGCGTTCTCCACCAGCGTGTGCAGCGCCATCGGCGGGCAGCGCAGCGGCAGTGCGGCGTCGTCGGCATGCAGGCTGTATTGCAGTCGGTCGGGCATGCGCATTCGCATCAGTTCCAGGTAGGCGCGGACCAGCTCGATCTCCTGCGAGAGTGTGCTCGCGTTCTCGTCCAGCCGGGGCACGGCGGCGCGCAGGTAGGCAATGAGGCTGTCCAGCACGGCCGGTGTCTGGGGCGAATTGGAGCGCACCAGCGCACGCACGTTGGCCAGGGTGTTGAACAGGAAGTGCGGCTGCACCTGCGCTTGCAGCAGGCGCATGCGTGCGTCCAGGGCCTGCCGTTCGAGTTCGCTGCGCTCCAGCTGGAAGGCCAGGGCCTGGGTCCGCGCGAGTTCCTCGCGCTGCTTCACCATCGCGCCCAGCGCGATCCAGGGCGCGAAGAGCCAGCCGGTGAAGACCATCTGCACGCAGCCGTTGACGCGCAGCGGATTGAGCCAGAACTGCCACTCGCCGGTCGTGACCCAGTAGGCCACGAGTCCGCCCAAGGGAATCGCCGTCTCCACGCCGATGAGCTGCCACGCCCATCGCGGCATGGAGCTTGGCAGCCGCGCCGGCCACTGTTCGCACAGTCCGAAGGCCAGCATCGCGAGCAGGCCGACGATCACGGTGCGCACGGCCCACACAGGCAGCGGGGTGGTGGATGCGAGGTGAAGGAGCGCGAAGGGAAGCGCCGCGAGGACGGTGTAGCGCACGCGTGGCCACGCGATGACGCGGGCCAGTCCGGCGGGCAGGGGAGCGGTGGTGTCAGCCATGGGTCGGCAGTGTGCGTGCGAGTGTCGCCGGTCTCAATCGGGACAAGACGGGGCACGCCCCGTGCTGCATGAATCACGGCGGACACCGACGAATCGTCGGCGGTGCCCGCAAAAGACCCGGCGCCGGGTCCGGGCATCGCCCAGGCTGCAGAAAAATCGATGCGACGCTGTCGATTTCGTCCGGCCCCGTTCGTCGTCCTCATGACGAGCCATTCGGCCCGCCAGAATTCCACCGAGGCCAAGACAGGAGAAACAGATGTCCCTTCAGAAGATCACCCCCTTCCTCTGGTATGCCAAGGAGGCCGAGGAGGCCGCCCGGCTCTACACCTCCATCTTTCCCGACTCGCGCATCCGGCGCGTGGTCAGCATGCAAAGCGACTCGCCCAGCGGCCCGCCGGGGTCCGTGAAGGTGGTCGACTTCACCATCTTCGGCCAGGACTTCACGGCCATGAGCGCCGGCCCCGATGGACCCGTTCAACCATGCCATCTCCTTCATGGTGAACTGCGCCGACCAGGCCGAAGTCGACCGCTACTGGGATGCGCTGCTCGAAGGCGGCACGGCCGAGCAGTGTGGCTGGCTGCGCGACCGCTTCGGCGTGTGCTGGCAGATCGTGCCCACGGCGATGATCGACATGATGGCCAGCCCCGACAAGGCCAAGAGCAAGCGTGCGAGCGACGCGATGATGACCATGGTCAAGCTGGACATCGCCAAGCTGCAGGCGGCCTTCGACGGCAAGGCCTGAATCTCGTCAAAGCTAGGGAGGCGGCGCGGCCGCCTCATGGCTAGGATCACTTGCAAAGCTGCCATCGCATTGCAGGGAGAACCAAGTCATGAACGCATTGGAACGGCGGGCCTGCGCCCGCTTCGCCGCGCTGTCGCTCGTCTGCTGCGCCTGCGCCGTGCTGTCGCCGTCCGCGCAGGCCTGGGGCGACAAGGGCCACCAGGTCGTCGCACTGGTGGCCTGGGAACACATGTCGCCCAAGGCGCGCGATGCCATCACCGCCATGCTGGCGAACGACCCCAAGCCGTACCCGATGCGCGACGGCGTGATGACCAACGCCTCCTTCGACCGGCAGGCCACGTGGGCCGACTACTACCGCGACTCGCAGCGCGGCCCGGGCGTGACGCCCGATGACATCCATTCCTACTACTGGCACTTCGCCGACATCGAGATCCATGGCGGCTCGCTGGAGCAGGCGTGCTATGGCTTCCAGCCGCTGCCGCCGGGCGACCTCGGCTCCGAAGGGCCGGACCCCGACTGCGCCGTCAACAAGATCGAGCAGTTCGCGCTGGAGCTGTCGTCGCCCTCTGCCAGCGCGGATGAAAAGCGCCTGGCCATCAAGTACCTGATGCACTTCGTGGGCGACATCCACCAGCCCCTGCATGCGGCAGACGACGTGGACCACGGCGGCAACGGCAAGAATGCGACAGTGAATGGCGGCAGTGCCCAGCCGTTGCATCACCACTGGGACGTGACCTTCGTGGATGCCGTGGCGGCCAGGCCCGGCAAGCCCAACCCGTCGCCCCAGGAGGTCGTGGCGGCACTCAAGAAGCCCACCGCGCAGCAGGTCACGCAATGGCAGCACGACCCGAGCCCGCGGCGCTGGGCGCTGGAGTCCTACGCGCTGGCCCGGCGCGATGCCTACGGCGATCTGCCGGTTCCGTCGTCAACGCCGTCGGGCAAGGTCTACAAGCTGAGCAAGGCCTATGCCGACCAGGCGAAGAGGGACGTCGCCACCCAGCTCGTCAAGGCCGGTGTGCGCCTGGCCGGCGTGTTCAACAAGGCGCTGGCGCCCGACTGATCGCGGCCGCCGTCAGTGCATCTGCCCGCGGCTGAAGCTGCCGTGCGGCTGCGACTGCATGAGGCTGTGGAACTGGTCGTGGGACATGCGCAGCAGGCGCTCGTGGTCGCCGGCTTCCATGTAGACGACCTCGGCCTGCTCCAGGTCGTCGTCCACGATCGTCGGAATGCCCCAGGCCATGCCGATGGGCGGGATCGCGCCGCGTTCACAGTCCTTGAACAGCCGCGCGATGCGTTCTTCCTTGGCCAGTTCGAGGTGGTCGCGGCCCATGAGGCGGGCGAAGTCCTCGACCTTCAGGGTCTTGTCGGCCGGCACGATGGCCATCACGCAGCCTTCGTCGTCTTCGAGGATCACGGGCTTGGCCAACTGGCCGCCCGTCAGACCCGCGCGGCGTGCCGTTTCAGCGCTGCTCAGGCTGTGTTCGTGGATGCAGACCTCGTAGCGCGCGCCGCGCTGCGCGAGATAGGTGCTGAGTTGGGAAGAGACTGACATGGGGACCTCCTTGGGAAGACAAGAGGAGCGGACAGTCCGCATCGGGAGTTTGCGCGTGCTGGCGTCAAAAGGGTAGTTCACCGCCGCGGTCTTGGGCTAGACTGCTTGCGCGCGGAGCCGAGGCCGTGCAACAGGGAGAAAAAAGATGAATCGACATGCCCGCCTCGGTGGCAAGCGTACCGCTGCCTACTCACGCCCCCAGCGTCTTCAGCACATCCGGCAACACCTGATCCAGCAGCCATGAGCGCGCTGCTGGGCGAGGCGCGGCCGGGCCTTCGCGATGCTGCGGCCGTCGCCGAAGATTCGTCTGCGGCGACGGCGCGATTCATGCTGGGCGACTGGCTCGTCGATGTGCCCACGCGCCGGCTGCACCGCGGCGACGAAGTGGTGATCCTGGAGCCACGGCCCATGGCCGTTCTGGCCGAGTTGTGCCGGCATCCTGGCGAGGTGATCGGCGCGGAGGCCCTGCTCGATGCCTGCTGGCCGGGCGAGCCGCTCGGCGACAACCCGGTGCACAAGGTCATCGCCGGTTTGCGCCGTGCGCTGCAGGACAGCGCCACCGCGCCGCGCTGCATCGAAACCATCCGCAAGCAGGGCTACCGTCTCGTCGCGCCGATCCGCGTGCTGTCGGAGCAGGGGCCTCGCAGCCTGCAGGGTGGGTGGCGCGACCGATCGCCTTTCCGGGGCCTCGAATCGTTCGGGGTGGAGCACTCCGCCGTGTTCTTCGGGCGTGACGACGCCGTCGCCGAATTGCATGCCCGATTGGCGGCGCAATGGCAGCGTGGCCACCCGCTGGTGGTGCTGCTCGGACCGAGCGGTTCGGGCAAGACCTCGCTGGTCCAGGCGGGGCTGTTGCCGGCCTTGCTGCTGCCGCGGGCCCTGCCGGATGCTGCTGGCCAGGTGCCGTTGCTGCGCGCGTGCACGGCAGGAAGCATGGAGCTTGCTGCCGTCGGCGACATGGGACCCTGGTCGGCGCTGGCCGGCGCACTGCTCGACTGGGACGGTGACGGCGTGCCCTTGCTCGCCGGCTACAGCATCGAGTCTCTGGCGCGTGCATTGCGCGAGCAGCCCGAGGAAGTGCTGCGCCTGCTGCGTGTCGGCCTGATCGCCTGCCGCATGATGGGCCCCGACGACATTCCCGTGGCGCCACCGCTGCTGGTGCTCGACCGGCTGGAGGCGCTGTTCCAGTCCGCCGCACAGGCCGATGCATCTGCCTTCATCGATTGCATCGGGTGCCTGGTCCGAAGCCGCCTGCTGCTGGTGCTGGCGGTGTGCCGCAACGACTTCTATCCGAGTCTCGCCGCGCATCCGGCGCTGATGGTCGACAAGGCGTGCGGCGCGCACATGGACCTGGCGCCACCAGGCGCCGATGCGCTGGCCCAGATGATCCGGCTGCCGGCGCGCGCGGCCGGCCTCGTGTACGGGACGGACGCCAGCGGCCTGAGGCGGCTCGACGATCGCCTGTGCGACGAGGCACTGCATGCGCGCGACGCGCTGCCGATGCTGCAGTACACCCTGCAGGCGCTGTACCTCGACCGGGCCCCCGGCAACGAGCTGAGCTGGGCGTCGTACGACGCACTCGGAGGCCTGGAGGGCGCCATCGGCCAGCGCGCGGAGGCCGTGCTGGCTGCGCTGCCATCGGCGCGCCAAGCGGCCTTCACGCATCTGCTGCCGCGGCTGGTGGGCCTGACCACCGAAGACGCCACGCCCACCAGTTGTTGGGTGGCGGCGGCCTCGATCGCCAACGACGACGAGCGCGCGGTGCTGCACTCGCTCGTCGAAGCGCGCCTGCTGGTGGCTGACCAGTCAGGCGGCGCGGCGGGCTTTCGGGTCGCGCACGAAGCGCTGCTGCGCCGCTGGCCTCGAGTCACCGCGTGGGTGGCGCAGCATCGCACGACGCTGGTGGCACGCGGCGAATTGATGCCGTGGGTGCGTCGCTGGGTCGACGGCGGGCGGGCCAGCGCCTTGCTGCTGCCGCGAGGCACGCTCCTGTGGCAGTCGGTCGAGGCCGTCGCCGAGGCGCCGCATCTGTTCGGCGGCGACGAGCAGCAATTCGTCGCGCGCTCGCATGCGAGGCTCAAGCGCCAGGTGCAATGGCGGTGGGCGGTATCCGCAGGTGCGCTGGCTTTGGCGCTGATCGCGGCATCAGCTGCCTTGCGCAGCGCGCACCTGGCACGCGTGGCCTCCGAGCGCGAGTCGCAGAGCCGCCGGCTGGCGTCGTTCATGCTGGGCGACCTGGCGGACCAATTGCGCCCGATCGGCAAGCTGGACCTGCTGGGGCGCATCGGCGAGCAAGGACTGCAATTGCTGAGCCCGAGGGATGTCAACGATGAGACCGCCGCGGACACCTTGCAGCGAGCGAAGGCATTGGTGGTGATCGGCGAGGTCAACAGCAGCCGCGGCAAGAGCCGTCCCGACATTGCATCACCCGCGCTGAAACGCGCCCGCGACCTGCTGGCGCCGCTGGAGCAGGCGTCCGATCTCGATGCGGCGGACTTCTACAAGACCTTGGGAGCCAGCGACTTCTGGCTGGGACAGATGGCTTTCGACGCGGGCCGGCTTGACGAAGCAGCGCAGCAGATGGCCCGCTACCGGGAGGCCTGCGAGCGTTGGCTGGCAGCCAGACCGCGGGACCCGCAGGCCAGGACGGAGCTCAGCTTCGCCCTGGGCAGCCTGGGATCGATCGAGCTCAGGCGCGGCGCCTGGGGCGCGGCGAGCCGGTGGTTCCAGTCCTCGCTCGCAATCAAGCTGGCGGTGCTGGCCGAGCATCCGGATGACGCCGACGCGCAGGATGCGGTGGCAAGCGCGCGCACCTGGGCGGGACTGCTGGCCTACATCCAGGGTGAGCCGTCGAAGGCACTGGCGCTGTTCGACGCCGCACGTGCGGTCCAGGTGTCGCTGGCTGCGCAGCGGCCGAACGAGTCCGTGCGGCAGCGCGACCTGGGGACCCTGGAGGTCCGGCGCGCCGAAGCCTTGCAGGCGCTGGGCCGGCCTGCTGATGCACTGCAGGCGTGGCATCAATCGGTGGCGTGGCTGGCCAGGGCCACAGGCAACGATCCGAAGAACCTGCGCTGGCAAGCCGAGCGACTGCACGCCGAGAGTGGCCTGCTGCAGGCCCGGGGAAGGGCGGGCGAAGCGATCGATTCCGCCTCGCAATCGCTGCGCCATCGGCTGTCCGATCGCGCCGACCTCAAGACGGCGCATGAGCAACTCTGGCGGCAGGCGCTGCTGCGGGTCGACCTGGCCGAGGCGGAGTCAGCATCCCGCGCCCGGGACTGGCCGAGCACGCTGCACCACAGCGCCATGGCCGCGCTGCAGCTTCGCGAGGTCATCGCGCAGCGCCCGTCGCATTGGCAGGGGCGTGAATTGCAGGCGTACTCGGGGCTCTTGACGATCGGCGCGCATGCCGCGATGGGCGACCTCAACCGTCGAACGGCGGCATGCGCGCTGACACGCGACGAACTCCAACCGGCGGTCGATTCCGGCCAATCCGGTCTCGTGCTCGAAGCATGGCTCCTTGCAAGAGCCTGCTCGGGACCCGGGGACATCAGCGAGCCTGAGCTGCTCAGGCTGGGTGCCGGCGGCTATCGGCCGACCGCTCCGGGGCTCTTGAACCTGTTGAACAGAGGAATTCAACCATGACGACCCTTGATCCCAACTCACCCCCCATGGCCCTGTACTTCGCCGTCCCGGTCATCCGCGACGACAACGGCGCAGAAGACGTTTTCTACTACGCGCCCACCGGGCGTGGACCTGACCGCTGGAAGACACGCTGGACCAGGGTTGACCCGCCAGTCCTGAACAGCAAGAGCCAGGACGCCACAGGCGACTTGCTCATGCTGGTCCAGCCCTCCGAAAAGGAAATCCGCCAATTTGCGCCGGACCATCCACAACTCGATCCATCAGTCACCCTGTTTGCCGGCGTGGCAAAGACGCTGGGGTCGGACAACCTGTTGCCCAACTTCTACATGGCCCAGCAATTCAACAATCTGCCGGCCGTGGTGGTGTCCGTGGTGGAACAGACGCGGCGCGGACTGATTCTCACCTTCGTCCGCAGGGACATCCTGAGCAACATGGTCCCGCCACCCATCGTCGGCCTGATGGCCAGCACCGATCCGGAGATCAAGAACAGCACCGATGGCGTTTGACGCCGCGGACGCCGACGCAACAAAAAGGGCCGCACATGTGTGGCCCTTTTTCATTTGCGCAGCCCGTTTTCACTCGCAAGAACCTTCCGGAAGGTTTCCGGAAGGTTCTTTTGCAGCGTGTCGACCACAGTGTCTTCCCAGTGCTTCGCACGGAGGACATCGTGAACACATTGACCATCATCCCCGCCATCATCCTGGCCGGCCTGGCCGCCGGCGGGTACCTCGGCTACGAAGTGGGGACCCGGAAACTGCTGGCCGTCCAGGCCCAGCTCGCGGACGTGCGCCGCACGCTCGACACGGAAAACCGCGAATACCAGCGAACGCGCCAGCAGCTTGTCGACACCGCGACGCAGATCGAGGCACAGCACCGGCGTGAGCAGGACCGCATCAAGGCCGACTACCAGTCGCAGGTCCAGCACCTGAAGGACAGCAACGACGATGCGCAGCGGCGCATCGCCTCCCTTGACGCCCAGATTTCGGCCATCGACCGCGAGCGTCGTTCGATCCAGCAAGACCGCCAGCCCGCCAACGGCGCTGCCGAGGCGGCACGGCTGCAGGTGCTCGATGCCGAGCGCTCGGCCAACACCGCGGAGATCGCGGGCCTGGCCTGCCTGCAGGCTGCCGTGCCCGTCGCGCAGATCGCCAGCTTTCAACACAACTGACGGGAAGGAGCTTGCCATGCGGTTCCACATTGTTGCCGGGCTGTTGTCGGCCCTCCTGTCGGGATGCGCCACCACGCAGGTCACTGTCGTGCCGCCCGCGCCGGCCTGCCCGGTCCCGGCCGCGCTCGCGAAACCCTGCACGCCACCGAGGACGCTGTCCGCCGGGACGACCTATGGCGACCTGTTGCTGAGCTATCAGGCCGACCGGGCGAGCCTCGAACTGTGCGCGACCAGCTTCGACGAGCTCAACCGGCTGCTCGCGGCGTGCCGGGCGGCCTTGTCCGAGTACAACGCGAGCCTGGACCGCAAGACCACGAGTCCTTGAGGCGCCATGACCACCTCCGATCAAGACCCGGCGCTGCAGGCGGCTGCGACGCCGGAGGATGAACAGGCAGCGAGCACGCTCAGGCGCCACGTCATGGCGGAGATCATGGTGATGCTGCGCTTCGCCTGGTCCCGCGGTGTCGACCTTCCGGTGGAGCTGCCGGGCTTGCTCAGCTGTATCGATCCAGCAGCCTGCCGGGCGCGCGAGGCATGCGACGCCCAGGCGCCGCTCGCTGCGCTGGCCGAGCTGCACGCCTTGCTGGCGCGAGCCGTGGCGCCGGCGATGCCTGTGACGCTGGCCTTGATGGAGTGCGAACTGCATGGGACGGGCTGGCGTGGAGTCCTGGGGCCGATCGGCAACGTGCGTCGCCTGGTGGTCGCGGCGTTCGCGTTCCTGCTCCTGTTCGTGGCCATCAGCATGGCGCCGGCCTTGAACGCCGAATCGATGGACGGGGACATCTATACGCTGGACGGCCTCAGCCAGATCGTCGTCATGGTGTTTCTCTTGTCCGCGGCCGGCATCGGCGGCACCTTCCAGGCGCTGTTCACGGCGCAGCGGTACGTCGCCGACGCGACCTACGATCCCCGGTACGACGGTTCGTACTGGAGCCGCATTGCCCTGGGCCTGGTGGCCGGCCTGCTGTTGTCGGTGCTGGTGCCGGTCAGCCTGGAGGGGGCTGAATCGCCGACTCTCGCCAAGCCGGTGCTGGCGCTGCTCGGAGGCTTCTCGTCCGGGCTCGTCTACCGGATCATGCAGCGGCTGGTCGAGACGATCGAATCGCTGTTTCAATCCCGCGCCCCGACGGCGCGGGGACCGTGACCGGATGCGCTGCGATGTCCTTGCCGGTCGACACCTTCCTGCAGAAGGCCTATTACCCGTTTCGCCGCTTGCCCGACTTGCTGCAAGCGCTGCTCGATGCCCTGGTCGCCCAGTTGGGCCTGGCCGGCGCGACGCTGCGCCTTCACGACACGGGTGAATCCATCACCAGTGCGGCGCCGTCTGCATTGGCCGGCGGGTCTTCGCTCGTCTCTCGGGCGCTGCCCATCGCCTGCGCCACCGGTCCCATCGGCGAGCTGCAGTGGCAATGGCGCCATGACGAGGCCGTCCTGGTGGATGCCGGTTTCTGGGAAGACTTCGCACGCCGCTGCGCGCATCTCATCCGGCGCTACGAGGTGCAATCCTGGGCTGAACGACGCCTGGGCCGGCCGCTGTTGCTGGTGGGTGTCTGCGAGGCCTTGCACCGGCTGGAAATCTTTGTCGAGAAGGCGGCCAGCAGCAGCCTGCCCGTGTTGCTCAAGGGCGAGTTCGGCACCGAGAAAGCCCAGCTCGCGGTGTCGGTGCATTGCTTCGGACCGCGCCGCGACAGCCCCTTCATCGAAGTCAACTGTGCGGACCCGGTGGGGCAGCCTGTACAGTGGTTCGAGCAGGCCAGCGGCGGCACGCTGTTCTTCAACGGGATCGACGAACTGGCCCGGCCGCTTCAAAGCCAGTTGCCGCAGCACATGCATTCACGCCTGGGCCAATGGCTGACCGTGCCGGACGCGCAGGCGGTGCGGGTCGTGGCATCGGCCACCGCCGACCTCGCAGGACTCGTGGCAGATGGAAGGTTCTCGCGGCAGCTGCTGGCTGAACTCGACTTTCTCACGGTGACCGTGCCCCCGCTGCGGGAGCGGCCGCGCGACATCCGGGCCATGCTCGTGGCTGCGCTGGAACGTCACGGCTTCGATTCGTGCCGCACCTGCACTGATGACCTCGTGCGCATCTGCCAGCGCCACACCTGGGCTGAAAACCTCTTCGAGCTGGAGCGGGTGGTCGCACGGCTGGCCGTGATGAACGACGGACAGCCCATTCATGAGGCTCAGGTGCAGCGGCATGCGCCCTGGCTGCTGTCAGCCGCAACCGCGGACATCGGTCTGCAGGCCGTTGAATCGCCGCCGCCACAGGCCTCCAACCGGGCGACACGCCTTCCTTCACCCATCCCGACCGGGCATTGGGTGCGCTGCGCCGTCACTCGCGACGCCGGCGAACTCGGCCGGTTGCACGCCGCGCTGCGCAAGGCACTGCTGTACCTGGGCGAGCACTATGCGGAGCCGATCTCCCTGGAGCAACTCGCCGGCCAGGCGCATGTGAGCCCCTCGCACCTGGGCTTCCTGTTCCGCAGTGTCCTGAGCACGACCTTCAAGCCGCTGCTGCAGCACATCCGCATCGAGAAAGCCAAGGAAATCCTCAGCAACGATGCCGGCCGCCGCATCACCGAGGTGGCACTGATCGTGGGCTTCGGCGACCTGAGCCATTTCGAGAAGAGCTTCCGGCGCATCGTCGGTCACAGCCCGCGGGAGTTCAGGCGCGTGGCCGGCGTCTAGGGCCTGTTAACACTAAATGCATGCCCGCGTGACTCATGAAAAGCCCGCTGCGAAGGCGCAAAGCACAGCCATAGCGGTGGCTATGGCGAGCATTTGCAACGCGCGCAGCGGGCTTTTCATGAGATCACCCGAAGGGCCGGTGTCTGGCAAGGCACAGGGCGTCGTTACGTCCTCGTTGTGTGCCAAAGGCACACCGCCTCGGCCGCGCCTAGCCCTGTGCCTTGCCAGACACCGGCGCGGGCATGCATTTAGTATTAACAGGCCCTAGCGCAGCAAGGTCCCGATCGTCAGCCGCAGTTCCGCGGTGGCGGCCGTGTGAGGCACGTCCCTGGGCACGACCGACACCCCCAGGCGCACGTCGCCGGCCGTGTCGCTGGCACGAAGCGTGACCACGTCGACCTGGCGCTCGGTGGTCGGACCCGTCAGGGCGGCCTTGTCCGGGACGACCTGCCAGGCGAACGTGCAGTCCCACAGGGCAGGTTCGGTGACCACGGAGAACCGCTGGCGGCCATGCACCGGCAGCACGGTCGGCGCCGGACCGCCGTCCGCAGCGCAGATGGTGCTGGAGTAGATGGTGAGCGGCATGAGCGCACGCGTGCTGGCCTCGCCGATCCTCACGTCGGCCAGCAGGCCGTCGGCCCCGGCCGCATCGCTCGCCTGCACGCCCCGGACCTGGACCCGGTGGCCTTCTTCCCTCAAGGTCATCCGGTCGCTGCCGGTCCACAGCACCTCCGCCTCGGGAGCCGGCGGGTCGATCACGACCTTGTAGGTGCCGGCGGCGCCGACGGCCAGCGCATCGGGCGCAGCGCGGTCATCTTCGGCGGTGATGGTGGCGCCATACACGGTGAGCGCCTGGGTGGAGGTGGTGGAACTGCGTCCGAATGAGAGCGTCACCTGCACCTGTGCTTGAGCCTGCGGCGCATTGGCCACGAAGCTGACCGTGCCTTCGTTGACGGCGCCCAGCGCCTGCAGCGTATCGCTGACGGACCACTGCCACGCGAGCAGCGACGCAGGCGCCAGGTCCGCCGGCAGCACCTCGGCCTGCGCGATCCGCGTCTGCCCGACGCCCATCAGGCTGCCGGTGGGGCTCAGGTCATCCAGTGCCTGCGCCATCAGGTGGATGCGCACCGCAAACACGCCGATGGGCAGCGTGGCCTTCGCTTCCTGCTCGCCCACCCGCGCCGACAGGCTCAGCCTGCCGTCGCGCCCCACGGCGCTGGCCGCCAGGCCGGCGACCTCGGCCACGCCGCCGGGTCCGACGCTCACGAGGCCGATGACGCCGTTGCTTCCCGGGTCCCAGCTGCCGTCGAATGCGCCGATGTCCGGCAGCACGACCGGCAGGTACCGAGCACGGCTGCCCACGCCCAGGTCCAGCAGGGGCGTGTCGGCCTGGCCCGCGTCATGGATCTCCGCGGAGAACACCGTCAACGCGATGCTGGCCGTGACTGGAGTACCGCCATCTGCAGGCGAGAAGGTGGCGGTCAGCGTGGTGCCGCCCAGTTGCTCCGAGCGGTGGCCGCTGGCCAGCGCCACCTGCTCCTGGTTGTCGGGGCCCGCGATGCGAAGCGGCGAGGTGTCTCCACCGAGCGACCAGCGCAACGAGCCGGACACCTGGGGCCGGTTGGCGACGCGGTAGTACGCCCGCGATACGACAGCAATCGCTTGGGCGGCGGCGAGGCCGGAGGGATCGACGATGTCCATGCCTGCTCCTGTGTCACCACTGCACTTCGGCCGTGATGATGCTGTGGGGTGGATAGGGCGTGACGTGGTGCCAGCCCTGCGCGATGGCGAGCGCCCCGCTCGGGCTGAAGGCCAGCACGTGGCTGAGATTGTTCGACGTCGCGACGAAGTTCGGGAATATCGCCGGGTGGCCGAGGTCCGCGCCGGTGATGTTGAGGTCTCCGGCAATGATGATCACGTCGTTCACGGTGAGGGCGGCCATGTCGGCCATGAACTGGTTGGAGTTCTGGAAGAACTGGAAGGCAGGGAACATGCCCGGTCCGTTGAAGGGGTTGGCCAGCAGCCCGACGGTGGCCCAGGTCGCGCCCAGCCAGTTGGCCTGCAGTTCGGCATGCCAGGTGTAGAAGAAGATGTTGCACGCCACGCCGCCTGCGGCCAGCGTGAAGGGCTTGCGCACTGGCGCGCGGATGTTCCTGGCGGCCAGGCGCAGCGCGTTCTTGCTGGGCACACCGATGGGCAGGCCATTGATGTACGTCTCCACGCCATTGGCCGGCGGCCCGGCATTGGGCACGAGCGAGATGCGCGCCGCCGCGGCGGCAGACACCGGCCCCGGACCGACCGGGTCCCAGCCGATGAGGTAAGACTTGTTCTTGCCGACGGCCAGCGGCTGCGTCGGCGGATTCAGTTCGCGCGGATGGTCCGGCGGAACGACGAAGTTGACGAAGGGGCCGGCCCCGCTGGTCAACTGCGCCCGGATGCTGCCGGCAGGGACCAGGCTGACCTTGGCCTCCTGGATCGCCACCAGCTTCACTGGTGGTGCCGTTCCGTTTGCAAAGTTGACGGCACCGAGCAACTGGGCGCCGCGACCACCGGCTTCTCCGCCGGAATTCCATGTGGCGATCCGTAGGCTGGGCATGAAAGCTCCCGTGGATGTGTTGTCAGGCGGCTGGAATGGCCCGCCAGAGGGCCCAATGGCCGGCCCTGGTTGTGAGCCGGTCCGGCCGGCCGGGCATGGGCAGCAGGCGATGGAAGCGGTCCGGAGTGAAGCGGCGGGACAGCTCCTGCACGAAGTTGGGCTCGAGGCGACTGACGAGCACGAAGTCGTCGTCCATGCAGACCGGCTCCTGCGGGTCCCTGCTGCCCAGCAGCCGGATCTGCCAGCGGGCGCCGGTGCTGGATTCATCGTTGGTCATGAACGCGTCGTCGCGCGTGTGGCTCACGCCGAGCCCATAGCCGCCGGGCAACGTCGAGGAAACGACGAACAGGACCGACATGTTCATGACAAGGCCGGCATCGGTACCGCCGGCGGCTTGCACGAACTTGAAGGCATGTGCCCTCTGGGCGTCGGAGGTCAAGGTCCACGGGTTGGCCGTCACGCTCAACGAACTGTCGGGCCGGCCGATGTAGAGGGGAGGGCCCGAGGTCGTGGGCCAGCGGCTGCCGATGTACTGCAGCAGGTAAGGCACCTGCGTCCACAGTCGCTTGCGGGCGTCGCGTGAGCGCGGCGACGGAGCGCTCAGGGCGCGGTTGGGTCTCTCCAGCGCTTCCGCGCGCACGGGGCGGTTCAGCCGGTCCAGGAAGGTCGGGGCTGCGGCCACGCGCTGGCCGAGGCCCCACTTCTGGCGCGGAATCTGCGCCATGTCCAGGATGGAGGCGATGATTGAGGTGTGGTCGAACGGCGTCTGGCTGCCCGAGCGGAAGATGGTCTGTGGGCCGACGCAGGGTGACACCAGCAAGGTGGGCACGCGCACGCCGAAGCGGCGGAAGTCGAACCCGAACTGCGTGCGAGTCTGCGGGTCCATGCCTGCGTCGATGTAGCGCTGGCCCGCGAGGTCGCAGGCGTCGTTGCCCGATGGCTGCGCGGGCGGCGGAGGCAGGTGGTCGTAGGTGCCGCCGTTCTCGTCGAACGTGATGATGAACAGCGTCTGCGCCCAGCTGTCGGGGTTGGACGACAGGGCGTTGTAGATGTTCATCACGAATTCCTCGGCCTGCGTCGTGTCCGACACCGGGTGCATGTCGTTGCCGACCTGCCGCTTGAACTCGTCCCATCGACCGCCACCGCCCCAGGCGGGTTCGATCCAGCTCACAGCAGGAAGGGTTCCGCTTCGCGCTGCCTTGAAGAAGGCGTTGTCCGGTTCGGAGGGATTGAACTTGACGAAATTGGCGTTGTAGCCGGGGTCGGCGAGCTTGGGGAACATGGTCCGTACGTACTGGCGCGTCACGCCGGTCTCAGACGGCGGCCACCAGTCCTGCCAATAGACCTTCCAGCTGTAGTTCTCGCCTTGCAGCACTTCGAACAAGGTGCGGGCCTGGGGCAGCTGATCGCAGTTCGAGATGCCTCCCGAGGCTTTCATGAATCCCCACAGGAGAGGCATTTTCTTGAAGTCGACGCCGTAGAACGGGTCGTAGAAGCTGTTGTTGACCATGCCGCACGAAGTGCCGGCCATCGAGAAGGCGCGGTTCGTGTTCGTCTGGCTCGGCACCGAGCAGAACCATTCGTCCGACACGGCATAGAAGCGGGCCAGTCCGCTGAGGACCGGTACCTGCTCGGGCGTGTAGGTGTCGAGGATCTCGCTCAGCGTGCTGTCGTCCAGCGGCTTGTCGTTGTTGTTGTGATGCTGAACTTCCCGGTTGTAGTCGAGGACGTAGCCGGTCATCGGCGGCGGCGTGTCTCCACCGGGGTCCAGGTCATGCAGCAGGTCCCGGGCCGCGTGCGGGCGCAGCCAGTCCGCGGCGGGCCTGTTCTGGGCCCACATCTGGTTCATGATGTGCCCGAAGCTCTCGCCAGGGTTGTACGAGGGCGTCATCGGCGAGCGTGCGCCCTTGTTCGGGCTGAGCTTCTTTCCGGAGGGCGACGGGTTCTCGAGCCGCTGCTTGTGGAGTTCGTCCACGGACGACAGGCCGAGGAATGTTTGCTTGGCGCTCTCTTGCGGAGTCGGAAGTATTTCGGGCGTCTCCGTGGGCGAATAGAGCCAGCCCATCAGGTGATCGAACCCACGGTTTTCCAGCATCAGCACCACGACGTGCTTGATGGTTGGATGCGGCAGCTGGTCGCTCATCTGCTGGCCCTGCCTACTGGCGCTGCTGCACCGCTGAATCGATCGCACTGGCCGGATCGGCCGCGGCGGACCAGCTCAAGTCGACTTCCATCCCGTCGCACGGCGACCCCGGCAGCGACAGCTCGCAGTCCTGTTCGAACTGCCAGAGCACGGCCGACGGGTAGCCCGACTCCGCCGGGTCGGCAGGCGCGAGCTGGCGAATGTCTCCAGCGTAGACATGGGGCGTGCTCGTGCTGACCCTCCACACCCAGATGCGCAGCTGCGGCGCGGGGTCGAGCGTGGCGGCGTAGGCGGCCATTTCCGCGGCGCGGGCGTGCGAGCAGTACAGGCCGGGCTGGAAGCCGCCCTCGATCACCGCCTGGACCCACGCGCCGATGTAGGCCAGCGAACCAGGTTGCGGGCTGCTGCCGTCCTCCCAGTCGAGGAAGATCGCCGACCGAGGCGGAAACTGCTCGGCCTGCGCGAGTGACGCGGCCTGGGCACCATCCGCCTGGCCGTGCGACGCGTCGACTTCGTGGGAGCCGGGTCCGGTCGTCTGCTGGCCGACGTACACCGGCACCAGGTTCCAGCCCTGGCCGCACAGTGCCGGGCGCCGGCCCATCCAGCTCGTGTCGGCATGGCTGGGTGCGGGTGCGAGGTAGTAGGCGCACCAGCTCAGGTTGGTGTTCGCCTTCAGCCAGTCCAGCCGCTCGTCGCCGGGAAAGATGTCGGTGTCGACGCCTGCGTAGTAGGTCATGGAATCCTCCGTGATGAAGCCCAGGCGTCAGGAGCCGTTGCCCTGGCCTTCGAGTCCCGGCGGCACGCCGGCGACGGCTGCGGCCATGGCCTGCTCGGCCTGCTGCTGGGCCGCGGCCACGGCCTCGTCCTGGGCTTTCGCGGCCTGCTGCATCGCGGACTCACCGTCGCTCAACTGCTGATCGGCCTGTGCCGTGGCATCGAGCGCCGAGCGCAGCGCATCGTTGGTGGCGGCAAGCGCCGCCTCGACCTGTTGCTGCGTCGTCTTCAGCACCTCTTGCTGGATGGCCGACACGATGTCCATGGGTGAACCGGCGGGCGAAGGTGCGGGCGGGACGGGGGGCATGCTCATGACGGGTCCTCCTCTGGTGTCGTCGTTGAAGATGGAGTGCGCGGGCCGAAGTCGCGCAGCGAGATCACGCCGCCCGGGCCGACGTGAAGCTCAGCACGCAGGCTGCCGGCTTCCAGCGCGAACAGGCAGGTGGCGCCGTCCTGTCCCAGCCGGCCCTGGACGGGCCGGTTGGCTGCGAGGAAGGCCTGGGCCGACTGCAAGTACAGGCGCACCGCCTTTTGTGCCGCGTCGCCGGACTGGCCCTGGAAGCTGGTGTGCCGCACGATCTGCTGCACCGCCTGCGACAGCCTGGCGAATCCGATCTGCCTGCCGCGCGCCAGCCAGTTGCTCACGGCCTGGTCCACCTCGGAAGGCGAGGGCAGGCCGTCGATCTGCGGGCAGTCGAGCACGCCGAACATGAGCGGCAACAGCGTCTGCAGCGCGCCGGTGGCGGCCTGCGAGCGCTGCGCCGGCGACGCATCGGCCAGTGGCGTGCCGAGGTCGAGGTACACGTTGCAGTAGTCGCAGAACTCCAGCGGCGTGCGGGCCTGCGCGGCGGCGAAGTCCGCCGCTTCCTGGCGCAGCGCGGGCGCCGTCTCTTCAGGCGGTGGCGCCATGCGGGCCAGCTGCCACAGCGCGAGATGGTCCTCGAAGTCCATCGCCTGGAAGAGCGGCGATGCGGCCAGGCCCAGCTCGGACAGCAGCGCCTGGCCGGCTGCGAGGTCGCCGCGGGTGGCGAGTTGATGGTCCGACAGCACACGCGTTACCTGCGCCGCGGCCACCGCGCTGTCGTCACCGCCTTCGGCCTTCGCGAGCATCCGCAGGTCCGCCAGGCCCAGCGTCATCAGCTTGATGGGGCTGACCATCAGCTCCAGGCGTGGCAGCAAGGCGAAGCGCGAGGCATGCAGTCCCGACTGCACCTGGCCCACGAGCGTCGTCTCGTCGGGAAACTCGTAGCGTGCGGTGAGGTCCGCGATGGCCCAGCTCAGCCATTCGGGTCCGCCGTCGATGAAGGCCAGCGCCAGCCGGCCCAGCGGCGACATCGCATTGGCATCCTGGATCGGCCTGCCGGCCACTGACACGGTCATGGTGATGGCTCCTGTGGCGGTGGAGGCGGATCAGCCCGCCGGAAAGCCCTTGAGCACCGTGGCGGCAGCCGAGCCGACCTTGGCGAAGTCGTCGGTCGCGCCTTGCATGAGCGCCTGTGCCTGGGCCATGACCTTGGCGTACTTCTCCTCGCCGGTGGCGAGGTACTGGGCCATCGCCACACCGGCCGCGGTGGTGGCGATGGTGGAGATGTTGCGCAGCGCATCGGTCGCGTCCTGCACCGCGATGGCGGTGGACTGCGCGACCGACTGGTAGGCCTTGCCCGCGCCGCTGGTCAGCACGACCTGCGGACTCATGGTCGCGAGCTGGACCTGGTTGATGACGTCGATGACCTGGGCGTTGACCTTGGTCGGGTCCATGGCGGCTCCTTGTGTTCAGACCGTCTCTTGAATCGATGGCTCGTCAGTCCTGCGCGGGCGAAGGTGCCGGTGCGGGCTCGGGTGCCGGCGTGGGAGCCGGTGAAGGAGCCGGTGAGGGCGATGGCGCTGGGGTGGGTGCAGGAGCGGGTGCGGGTGCCGGCGGCGCGGGCGGCGCCGTCATCGTGTGCAGCTCCTGCAGGTCGCTTTGCGCCGTGGCCGCGTCGGTGGACGTGCCCAGTGCCTGCGCCTTGAGCACGTCCACCGCGGTCTTGCCTTCGGCCATCGCGGCGGCGATCACCGCGGCGGATGGTGCCGGCTGCGGCGGCGGGCCGGGCAGTGGCCACACCACAGGCGGAGGACCCGGCGGCGGTGGCGGCGGCACGATGGGGAAGGGCGCGGCCAGCATCTTCGCGCAGGCCGCGGTGATGGCGGCCGAGCTGATCATGCCGGCGCTTTGCTGCCGGTTGACCGCGTTGTACATCGCCATGCCCAGGGTCTCGAGCAGCACGGCATCGAGCATGCCCAGCGCCTGCGAGGCGGCCTGGCCGGTGGACAGCGTCACGACGCTGCTCACCGAGTCGACGATCTGGCTGTTGACGGTGCCGTCGTCTGTGATTGTCATGGCTTGCTAGCTCCCTTGATGATGATCAGTGCAAGAATCTGGTTGACGGCCGCGCCGGCGATGACTTGCCCGCGCTGCTGGTTGGCCACCGCGTTCTCCATCGCGAGCCCGATGCTGTCGGCCATCGCGAGGTAGGTCATGCCCATCGCGAAGGCCGGCGCCTGCCCCAGCGCCAGTGCCGAATCCGTGCTCGCGCTGGCCGCGAAGCTGGCGACGGCACCGGGGCGGGGCAAGCGTCGGCTCCCGTGGGCTGCGGCGTGCGGTCAGCACACGGGAGCGGGCTCTGGCGGCCCTTACTTCAGCCCCAGGATTTCCTTGGTGGCGACGCCGTCGGAGGCCGTGTCGATCGAGTAGAGCGTGGACACGCCCTGCGTGGTCGAGGCCTGCATCGTCACGTAGGACTGCTGCTGGTTGTTGGTCGCGTTGTGGGCCGCGTTGGACAGCGCCTGGCTGGTGGCGACGAACAGGTTGCCCATCGCGATGGCCGGCGAATCGCCGAGCACCTTGGTGTTGACCTGCGACACCGAGTCGGTGATCTGGCTGTTGACGGCAGTGGGAAATGCCATGGTGTTTGCTCCTTGAACAATGTGATGACAGAGGTTTGGGGCCGGGGGCTAGGAAAACGCAGTGCTGCCGTCAGCCGAGAATCTTCTTGGTGGCGGCGCCGGTGGCCCCGGTGTCCAGCGAATACAGCAGCGAGACGCCCATCGTGGTCGCGGCCTGCGCCGTGACGTACATCTGCTGCTGCGCCAGCGTGGCGTTGTGCGCCGCGTTGGCCAGCGCCTGCGCGGTTGCCTGGTACAGGTTGCCCATGGCGATCGCCGGCGAGCTTCCTAGCACCTGAACGTTGGCCTGCGTGACCGAGTCGGTGATCTGGTTGTTGACGGCAGTGGGGAATGCCATGTGCTCAGCTCCTTGGCGTTAGTGATGCGGATCAGCTGCCCAGGATCGTCTTGGTGGCGACGCCTGTGGAAGCGGTATCCAGCGAGTACAGCGTCGCCACGCCCATCGTCGTGGCCGCTTGCGCGGTCACGAAGCTCTGCTGCTGGGCGTTGGTGGCGTTGTGGGCGGCGTTGGCCAGGGCCTGGGCAGTGGCCTGGAAGAGGTTGCCCATGGCAATCGCCGGCGCGTCGCCCAGGACCTTGGTGTTGGCCTGGGTGACGCTGTCGGTGATCTGGCTGTTGACGGCGGTAGGGAAAGCCATGTCGTGCTCCTTGACGGTGAGGGTCTAGGCGACAGCGATCAGCCGCCGAGGCCTCGGACACCGGAACTCAGGATTTCCTTGGTGGCCACGCCCGTCGTCGCGGTGTCGATGGAGTAGAGCGTCGCCACGCCCATCGTGGTGGCCGACTGCGCCGTCACGTAGCTCTGCTGCTGGGCGTTGGTCGCGTTGTGGGCCGCGTTGGCCAGGGCCTGCGCGGTCGCCTGGAACAGGTTGCCCATCGCGATGGCGGGGGCGTCGCCCAGCACCTTGGTGTTGGCCTGGGTGACCGAGTCCGTGATCTGGTCGTTGACGGAAGTGGGGAATGCCATGTTCTCTCCTTGAGTGGTGAAAGGGCCTGCCAGGCCGTTGTTGCCGGAGCTTGGACCGACGGTCTTTGCACCGTGAGGGAATGCTAGGCAGGCAGGGGTTCAGCCACTTGGGGCGGATCAGGAGAAACGCGGCGTGGTCGCGCAACGGAAATGCGGCGTGGATGACGGAATGCGGCGGATTTGCCGATTGCGGGCGAACTACGCCCGCAGCCGCTCCTGTCCCTGCACCCGAAACACCAGCAGCTTTTCCGCATACGGGTCCAGGGCGTCTTCTGGTCTTTCCAGCGGCAGACCTGACACTGCCGCAAACCGTGTTGGCGTGACCTGTCCCTGATCCATCAGTTCGTCCACCAGCGCCAGCAGCGCGCCGCGATGCGTTTCGAGCAGCCTGATGGCGCGTGCGTGCTCAGCCTGCAGCAGTGCCTCGATGGGCGCGTTGCTCGCTTCCACGTCAGTGCAGAAGTTGTCGTCGCTGTCCGTGGAGACGTCGGTGCGGCCGATGCGCGAGCCGTGGCCGAAGTGGCGCAGCATGCGGGCTGCCGATTCGGTGGCCTTGCGCAGATCGCTCTCGGCACCGCTGGAACTCATCTCGTGCCCGAAGACGAGCAACTCCGCGGCACGTCCGGCGAGGCTGGTGCAGATGGAGTCGAGCAGGTTGCGGCGCGACCAGACCTTTCGGGAGGTGTAGGCGTTGTAGCCGCCCTCGAAGCTCGCCACGTGGATCTTGATCTCTTGTGGTGCGCGGCCGAAGAGCAGCGCGTGGACCAGGCCGTGGCCGGCCTCGTGCACAGCCAGCAGGGCCCGGAAGTCTGGATTGTTGCGCTGGCGCAGGCGGTTGATCTCGAAAGGCGCGGCAATGGCATGCGACTGGCCGCGCCAGTGCGCGACCAGGCTGCGGCCATCAGCCGCAAGGCCCACGCTGTCGCCGGCGGATGCTCCGCGTTCGAGCGCCCACAGGGCGGCCTTGGCCAGACCCGCGCCGAGGATGGCGTGCAATGACGAGAACAGCGGCCGGGTGCCTTGGGCAGGGAAGACCGCGTTGGCGTAGATTTGCTCGCGCACGCTGGCATCCAGCTCGAAGAGCAGGCCGCAGCGCCCCGCAGTCTCACGGGCATAGCGGGCACAGCTCTGCTCGATCAATTGCTCGTACGCGCGGCGCGAGAGCGATGGGTAGATCACGTGCTCGTTGCCCAGGCGCGCCACCTGCTCGGGCTTGAAGCGCTTGTTGAGTGCCTGCTTCACGTCGATGACGCTCAGCTTGGCCGTCACCGCATGGAAGGTGTCGGCATCGCTGTCGCAGTCGTCCACGCTGGTGGCGAGGTCTTCGTACATCTCGTCGAGGTTGCCGCACACGAAAACGAGCAGGCGGCTGTAGTCGGTCTCCCATTGCTGCTGGCCGCTTTCTCGGAAGGCACGCAGGCGTTCCTGGATCTGCTCGGGCGTCCAGGCCATGATCTCCATCAGCGGCTCGTCGAGCTTGAGGTTGCGCTGCAGCTCCTGGGCCTCCCAGCTGCGCAGCTTGAATCGCAGCTTGGCATCGCTGGCCTCGGCGCGTTCTGCGTCGAAAGCCGCCTCGGCGATGGACGATTCGATGTCGCCCAGGAGTGAGAGGGCGGGCGGCAGGCGGCCGTCGGAGAGCAGGGCCCAGACGTCCTGGTAGCGCTCGACGCGCAGCTCGCTGCGCTTGTTGTCGATGGTGCGAAAGCGTTGGAACTCGTCGAGCGCCAGGATGCCCGGCTCGCCTTCGCGCACGCCGGACTGCGCGAGCATGCCCGAGATGCTCTGCGCGCCGCGCCAGCCTGCGCCGTTGGAGAAACCGTCCATCTGCACTTCGACGAATCGGTCGTAAAAGCCCAGCAACTGCGCCAGGCGGCGCACGAGCTGGGTCTTGCCGGTGCCGGTCAGGCCCCAGAGGCAGACGATGACGGGCCGCGAGACCAGCTCGGGCAGCACGTACCAGGCGCGCACCGAATCGATGACGCGGTCGATGATGGTGTCGATGCCGAACAGCTCGGTCTTGAGCTGGGCGGCGATCTCCTGCAGCTGCCGGTTTCTCTGCGCCAGTTGTTCGCGCAGATCCTTGGAATCATTCATCCCAATCCTTTCGTCGCAGCAGCGCCTGCAGCGCCACGCGGTCGGCGCGGCGCTGGGCGCCGCGACTTTGGATGTGTTGGCCTGCGCCACGCAAGCCGCGCTGGCCCAGGGCATGGGCCACAGGGTCGCGCGCGCTGGTGCTCGTCTCAAGCACCAGCGCCATCGGCTGTTTCAGGCGTTGCAGGGCCTTGACCCGCCCCTCCTGGAGGGCGCGGGAACGCAGTTGTGCACTCATTCGGTTCCGAAAAGCAAAAGCCCCGGCTCGGTGGCAGCGGGGCTTTGCATGCCGCGCGGTCTGAGGCCGTATCTGTGAACAGACACGGTTCAGCCGGGGCTCGGGAACCGTGTTCAGTCGAACGTCGAAATGAACAGGGAGGACATAAGAGGGATCTCCGTCATGCGGGCGCTGTCGTGGACGGCGCCTTCAGCAAGGGCGCGAATGATGCAGGCATTGGCGGGAGTGCGCAAGCGCAGTGGCTGGTCGCGTTGTGGCGCGCCAACGTGATGCTCGACCCTTGGGGTGCGTGTTCGTCCCAGCCTCCGATGTATAACTCACCCCCACCAGGAGTCGCTCGATGATTCATCAAACCGCATTGCGCTGGCTGGCATGTCTGTCGATGTGGACGCTGGCCATGTCGCCCGCCCATGCGGCGGGGCCAGCCGCCCAGGCCTTGCGCGGAACCACGATCTACCCGGCGCCGGACGCCACGCCGATCGAGAACGGCATGGTGCTCATCCGCGAGGGCAAGATCGCCTCCGTCGGCATGGCCGACAAGGACACTGAAGCGAACCCGCCTTTGGCCGCGGCATGCGACGGCGGCGTGATCCTCGCGGGCTTCCAGAACAGCCACGTCCACCTTCTCGGCAGTGCTTTCGCCAACGCCCGCACGCGGCCCGCGGCAGAGTTGGAGCAGGGCCTCACCGGATTGTTGACGCGCTGGGGCTTCACCACAGCCTTCGACATTGCCTCCGACCGCGACAACACGCTGGCACTTCGGGCACGTGTCGACAAGGGAGAGATCAAGGGCCCACGCATCCTCACGGTCGGCTGGGCGCTCTTTCCTCACGACGGCCTGCCCATCTACATCGAGCACCTCGATCCGGCGTTTCGCGACAAGCTGCCGCAGCCCGACTCGGTGGACGCGGCGCTGGCCACCGTGCGACAAAACCTCGATGCCGGCACCGATGCGACCAAGCTGTTCCTCGTCACGCCGCAAGGACCGCGCCCTGCCAAGCGCATGAAGCCCGACATCGCCGCCGCGGCCGCTGAAGAAACGCACCGGCGAGGCAAGCTGGTGTTCGCGCATCCCACCGACCTCGACGGCGTGCGGGCCGCATTGCAGGCACGCGTGGACATCCTCGCGCACCCGCCACTTGGCACGCCCGCGCCGTGGCCCAAGCCGCTGATGGACCAGCTACGTGCCGAGGGCGTGTCGATGGTTCCGACGCTCAAGCTGCTGCGCCACGAACTGGCCAAGGAGCAGGTGCCCAAGGAGATCGCCGCGCGCATCGTGAACGAGAGCGTGCAGGAGTTCGGCAAGTTTGCCGCCGCCGGCGGTAAGGTACTCTTCGGTACCGATGTTGACTACATGACCGACCTGGACCCCACCGAGGAATACGAGCTGATGGGGCAGGCGGGCATGAATCCCATGCAGATCCTGGCGTCGCTCACCACTGCGCCTGCCGCGCGGTGGAATGAATCTGGACGGCGTGGCCGCATCGCGCCGGGTATGGATGCTGACCTGGTGGTGCTGGAGGCTGACCCTCGCGAGGATGTGAAACGGTTCGCAGCGGTGAAGTGCGTGGTACGAGGCGGGAAAGTGATCTATGCGAAGTGAGGGCGGCGAGCCTCACGTCGCCGCATAGTCGAGCACCAGCACATCCAACAGCCACGGCTTCAGCTCGCTCACGAAGGCCTGATGCGCAGGGTGGGGCAGGTAGGCATCTCGGGCCGCTTCGTCGTCGAAGGTGACGAGGAAGCAATGGGTGAATCCCTTGTCCAGCCCCTCCGGGCTGGCGTTGAGGCCCCATTCCAGCGAGCGGATTTCCGGGATCTGGTCGGCCAAGCTGCCGAAAGCCGCGGACATCTGATCGCGCCGTTCGGCCGTGGCTTCTTTGGTGAACTTCAACAACACAAGGTGGCGGATCATGGTGACGCTGGTATCCCGGGGGCCTGGAGACCGCACAGGGTAGCAGTTGCGATGATCGCCCCGGTGGCGATCAGCTCACGCGCGATCTTCAGCGTGCCTTGGCGACTTTGCGGCGCGTCCCTGCACCCACTGCGGCCAGACCGCCCAACATCAACGCGACAGAGGACGGTTCTGGAACGGGCATGGCTTGGCCAACCGCCAGTGAGTCTCCATACGCCACCATGTAGCTGATGTTGTACGGGCGGGTTGTCACGCCATCGGAATACCCGTTGATTTTGAAGTCGAAGCTCACCCCGGTGAAGGAGATGTCACCGGAGCCGGTGCCATCCATGAAGTCGGCCGGGAAGAAGGCGTCCGTCAACCCCATGCCGCCGGTGTCGCCACTCTGGGCCCCCACATTGTGCGCAGGACCGTGAAGGTTGCGGAACCACATGCTCCTTGTAAAGGTGGCCAAGTGATCTTCCGAGTCACCTGTGAAAATCGCCCCCCACAAGCCGCCCGGATTGAACATCTCAAGCGTCTGTCCGGGAAGGAAATCGAAGTTCATGATCAGCTCATCGCCAATCGCGAGGTCCCTCGTCGGCGCCAACCAGTCAATCTCGCTGTAGCCATTGGCTGCCACAAAATTGGCGTCCACGAGTTGGTCGATCACTACCACGTTGGCATGCGCCGACGCGACACTCGCAAGTGCCGCGACCGCGATGACGGTCGCCCGACTGAAAGACATTGGAATCCCCCCTTTGGATGCAGGCCGGCGCGCGCCGGGCTGACGGTTGCAAAGCTTCGCAGGCTCCACGAAATGCCATGACGTGGCAACCACCTGTTCAGGTGGTGATTGCCACGATCAGTTTGACGATTCGCGATCCATGGAATATGATAATCGTAATATTCCACCGATCTGACACCATGAGCCGCACCCCCAACAGCCGCAAGGAAGAGACCCACGAGCGCATCGTCGGTGTCGCCGCTCGTGCCATCCGCAGGCATGGCTATGCGGGTGTCGGCGTGGCCGATGTGATGAAGGAGGCCGGCCTGACGCACGGCGGCTTCTACGCCCATTTCGATTCGCGCGATGCGCTGCTCGTCGAGGCCCTGGAGCGCGCCGGCCGCGACAGCTTTGAAGCCGTGTCACGCGCGGCCGAACAGCGGGCCGGCAAGGGCGTGAGCGCATTCCGTTCGCTGGTCGAAAGCTATCTTGCGGATGCTCACCTCGCATCGCTGGAAACGGGCTGTCCGGTGGCCGCGCTTGCCTGTGACATGCCGCGCCAATCGGAGGCCGTGCGCGAAGCGTCGGCCATGCGTGTGCACCGCCTCATCGCTGCCGTGCATGCCGCCTTGCCGGACGTGCCGCGCGCGGCGGCCAGCGTGGTGGCCGGAACGCTCGTCGGCTCGTTGCAACTCGCGCGGGCGCTGGGCGACACCGCCGAAGGACGTGCGGTGCTTACAGCCGCCCGCAAGGCGTTGATCCAGCAGTACGACTTTCCCGCGGCCAGCCGCTGACATCTCACCCTGGAAGGCATCGACTTCCGATTTGTTCACCCTGAAATATGACGTCAATCATATTTTGTATCGCCCTCACTCCAAGGAGCCCCTCATGAAGATCGAAAACGCCGTCGCCCTCGTCACTGGTGCCAACCGCGGCATCGGCCTGGCTTTCACGCAGGAACTGCTGGCCCGCGGTGCCCGCAAGGTCTACGCCGGTGCGCGAGATCCCTCGACCGTCAAGCAATCCGGCGTCCAGGCCATCCGTCTCGATGTCACCAAGCCCGAAGAGGTGGCCGCTGCCGCGGCGCGGGCCGGCGACGTGACGCTGGTCATCAACAACGCCGGCGTTGGCCATCAGGGTGGTTTCCTGGCGTCCGACAGCGAAGAGGTCGCACGGCGCCAGTTCGAAACCAACTTCTTCGGCATGCTGCGCATGAGCAAGGCCTTCGCGCCGGTGCTGGCGGTCAACGGCGGCGGCGCATTGATCAATGTGCTGTCGATCGTCTCGTGGATCAATGGGGGCCAGCTCGCGGCCTATGCGGCCAGCAAGTCGGCGGCGTGGTCGCTGACCAACTCGCTTCGGCATGAGCTCGCGGTGCAGAAGACGCATGTGCTGGCGCTGCACATGGCCTTTGTCGACACCGACCTCGTGCGTGCCATCGACGGACCGAAGACGAGTCCGCAGGAGATCGTCAAGCGCGCTCTCGACGGACTCGAATCCGGCCTCGACGAAGTGCTGGCCGACGAGCGCACGGTGCTCGTCAAGCAAGGACTCGCGGCACCGACGCCGAGCTACCTGCCGCAGCGCGCCTGAAGCCGTCAACGCCGCCCCTTCGCCGGAGAAAAATCATGACCCTTGCCACATTGCCAACCGCAGCGGCTGATGCACCGCCGCACCACACATCGCCCTGGCCGGTGTTCTGGGTCGCCAGCGTCGCAGCCTTCCTGGTCTCCCTCGACAGCACGATGCTGTACTCCGCCTTCGGTGCACTGCGTGCCGGCTTTCCCGAAGCCACAGCGGCCGACATGTCGTGGGTGCTCAACGCCTACACGGTGGTCTATGCGGCGATGCTGATCCCCGCAGGCGGATTGGCCGACGCGCACGGCCGCAAGCGCGTGTTCCTGTTCGGCGTGACGCTGTTCATCGCCGCGTCGGCCGCCTGCGGGCTGGCCGGCAGCGTGGGCTGGCTCATCGCCGCACGCGTGGCTCAGGCGGTGGGGGCGGCGCTGCTGACGCCAGCGTCGCTGGCGATCGTGCTGGCTGCTTTCCCGCAGAACAAGCGGGCGGTGACGGTGAGCTTGTGGGGAGCGGTTGCCGGTTTCGCGGCAGCCGTCGGGCCAAGCCTCGGCTCGTTCGTCGTGCAAAGCGTCGGCTGGCCGTGGGCCTTCTTCATCAACCTGCCGATTGGTGCTCTGTCACTGTGGCGCGGTGCATCCTTGCTGAGTGAATCGGCACGCGCCACGGCTCGCCGCAAGGTCGACGTTGTCGGCATGGCGCTGCTCATCGTCGCTGTCGGAGCCATCGCGCTGGCGATCGTCGAATCGGAATCGGCGGCATGGACGCGTGCCCAGTTGGCGGCTGCCGCAGGCACCGGCGTGATTGCATTCGTCGCGTTCATCGCCTGGGCAAAGGGCGTGCGCGATCCGCTTGTCGACCTGGGTCTCTTCAGCCATCGCACCTATAGCGCCGTGAACGCCGCCACGTTCACTTTCGGAATTGCGTTCGCGATGATGTTCTTCGCCTTCTTCTTCTACATGAGCAACGTGTGGCACTACAGCCAGGCACGTGCCGGCCTGGCCATTGCGCCTGGCCCGTTGATGGTCATTCCGGTGGCCATCGTCACCGGTCGCATGGCCGGGCGCTACGGGCATCGACCCTTTCTCGTGGGGGGCGCGCTGCTCTATGCGGCGGCCGGCTTGTGGTTCATGCTCGTGCCCGGCGGCGAACCTTCGTATGCGTTGCACTGGTTGCCGGGTCTCTTTCTCAGCGGGGCGAGCGTGGGGCTGGTGATGCCATCGCTTTCTGGCGCAGCGGTCAGCAAGCTGCCGGCGCAGCACTACGCGGTCGGCAGTGCCGTCAACCAGGCGACGCGTCAAATCGGCGCGGTGATAGGCGTTGCGATCACGGTAATGTTGCTCGGCCACGGCGTCGTGCAGCGAAGCGACTTCAATGCGGTCTATGGCCTGCACATCGGGCTGGCGCTGTTGACTGCGTTGTTGTGCACCGTTGTGAACACACGTCCGGCGTCCAGGTCGGCATGACGTTTCGCATCGACCCGGCAACTGGTTGCTGTGTGCCTGCAACGCCTCGGTTGCCGGATCGCGATGGCGGTGTTAGCCTTCGGCCTCCAAATTTTCGACCCTCGCACTGCGACCCAACGCAGGAGCATGTGATGAAGCAATTCCTGATCTCGCAAGACGCATCGATGACCCGCACTGCTGCGGCAGCTTCGCTGCGCCCTTATTGCGCCGAATTGCTTTTCTAGAGCCTTTCACATCCGGAGGCTCGGCCTCCTGAGTTTGACAAGACCCGGTAGGCCGCAAGCCACCGGGTTTTTTGTTTTTGCCCGCCTGGCGGGCATCCCAAGTCTGGCGCGCGCCGACAACCCGCCGACCGTTTCGCCTGGCCAGCGAGACGAATCGGCCTTTCACTCAAACTGGAGAAATCATGATCAACAAGATTCATGTGAACGTCGGAACCATCGGCCACGTCGATCACGGCAAGACGACGCTGACGGCCGCTCTCACTTTCGTGCAGGCTGCGCGCATCGGCGGCCGTGCGCTGTCCTATGGGCAGATCGACAACGCCAAGGAAGAGCGTGAGCGCGGCATCACGATCAACACCTCGCATGTCGAGTACGAGTCGGACCGCCGTCACTACGCCCACATTGACTGCCCGGGACACGCCGACTACATCAAGAACATGATCACCGGCGCCTCGCAGATGGACGGCGCGATCCTGCTGGTGGACGGCACCGAAGGTGCTGCCAGGCAGACCATCGAGCACGTGCTGCTGGCACGGCAGGTGAACGTCGGGCACATGGTGGTGTTCGTGAACAAGATGGACCTCGTTCGCGACGGTGACCGGGCCGAGATCGAGCAGCTCATCGAAATGGAAATCGGTGCGCTGCTGGCCACGCACGGCTACCACGATGTGCCGTTCGTTTTCGGCAGTGCGCTGAAGGCGCTGGCCGCTGCCGAGCGTGGTGACCTCGAAGGCGCCGAGGTGCAATGCGTGATCGAGCTCGTGAACGCATTGGACTCGCGCATTCCTGACCCGGTGCGCGACTACGACGGCCCATTCATGATGCCGGTCGAAGGCGTGCACACCATCGCGGGCCGCGGCACCGTGGTGAGCGGCCGCGTCGAGCGCGGCGTGATCCGCGTCGGCGACGGCCTGGAGATCGTCGGCCTCAACTCGGCCGACGGCCAGGTGGTCGTCACGGGCGTCCAGTCGTTCCACAAGGACGTGGCCGAGGCGAGGGCGGGCATGAACGTCGGCCTGCTGCTGCGCGGCGTCAAGCGTGACGACGTCGTGCGAGGGCAGGTCGTCGTGAAGCCGGGCGCGGTGAAGCCGTACCGGACTGGGCGGGCACAGATATTCATCCTCAGCAAGGACGAAGGCGGGCGCCACACCCCGTTCGGCTCCGGCTACCAGCCGCAGTTCTTCTTCGGCCCCACCGACGTCACGGGTGTCATTCACGTGGACACCGAGACCGGCATGGTCGAGCCGGGCGCGCAGGCGCAGATCCGTTTTGATCTGAACAAGCCTGTGGCCATCGAGAACGGCATGCGGTTCGCGATGCGCGAAGGCGGCAAGACCGTCGGCGCAGGCATCGTGACCGAAGTGCTCGGCTGAAAGGCTGATGCCGCACTGGCCCCTGGCGCTTGCTTGTCAAGCGGCAGGGGTTCTTTTTTGACCTTAGAGTTCCCGGTTCCTTCAAGGCTCGCCAGAATGTTTCTCGACACAGGCCCGCTGCGCCACAACACGTCCTTCCGCCGGCTGTTTGCCAGCCAGTTCATTTCAGGCCTGGGCACGATGGTCAGCTACGTCGCTGTTCCCTGGCAGCTCTACCAGTTGACGCATTCCAACGCCCAGGTCGGCCTGCTCGGCCTCGTGCAACTGCTGCCGGTGGTCATCTGCGGCTTGCTGGGTGGTGCGGTTGCCGACCGCGTGGACCGCAAGCGGCTGCTCATCGTATCGGAAGCGCTGATGGCGATGTGCCTGGCAGGCTTGCTGGCCAACGCCTGGGCCGCTGCGCCCAGCGTCCTCGCGATCTATGCGCTCGTGGCTGTGCTGCAGGGCGCCAGCGGCTTCCACCGCCCGGCGTTGGAAGCCTTGACGCAGAAGCTCGCGCGGCCCGAGGAGTTCGCCGCTGTCGCTGCGCTGTCTTCGGTGCGGGGTACCGTGGGCATGGTGGCTGGTCCGGCCTTGGCTGGCCTGCTGTTGGCACGCTGGGGTGCGGTAGGCGCCTACCTGTTCGACTTCTGCACCTTCCTTGCGGCGCTGTTCTTCATCTATCGCATCCCCGGCGAGGCCATGGAAACGGCCAACACGCCAAAGGAGCGTCCCCATCTCCTGGCGGACCTGGCCGAAGGCCTGCGCTTCGCTTGGGCACGCCCCGAGCTTATGGGAACCTACATCGTGGACATCGTCGCGATGGCCTTCGCCTTTCCGGTCGCGCTGTTCCCGGCCATGGCGGCGGCGGACGGGCGCACCGAGTCGGTGGGCTGGCTGCTGTCGGCCATGTCGGTCGGGGCATTGGCCATCGGCTTGTTCAGTGGCTGGACCGGCAAGGTCACGCGCCATGGCCGTGCGGTCATCATCGCGGCGGCCGTGTGGGCGCTGGGCATCGTGGCGTTGGGCTTCGCGCCCAGCCTGTCGCTCGGCCTCGCGTGCCTGGCCGTGGCCGGCGCGGCCGACATGGTCAGTGGCGTGTTCCGCGGCACGATCTGGAACCAGACCATCCCCAACAGCTTGCGCGGGCGCCTGGCCGGCATCGAGATGATCAGCTACCTGACCGGCCCGCTTGTGGGCAATGCGCGGGCGGGCTTCATGGCCGACGCATGGGGCGTCTCTGCTTCCGTGTGGATCGGCGGTGCGATCTGCCTGGTAGGCGTCGTCATGACGGGCTTTGTGCTGCCGCGGTTCTGGGCCTACCGCAGCACACCAGCCCAGGCGCGGGAGGCTGTCATGGCCTGACGATGGGCGTGCCCACCGCCGTGTCGGTTTTCTACAAGACCGGGAAGCTCCTTTGCCCGACAGTGCAGTCATCGCCACTGACCATTGCAAGGAGCCCTCATGAACCCCACGATTCGCCCCTTCCGCATCGAGATCTCACAAGCGCAGATCGACGACCTGCGCAGCCGCCTGGCCGCCACCCGTTGGCCGAAGCCGGTGGTCCAGGACTTCAGTCACGGCCAGGCCGTGTCGTTGGTGCGCGAACTGGCCGCCTACTGGGCGGATGGCTTCGACTGGCGCGCCCAGGAAGCACGGCTGAACCGCCATCCGCAGTTCGTGACCGAGATCGACGGCCAGACCATCCACTTCATCCACGTGAAGTCGAAGGAACGCAACGCCTTCCCCTTGATCCTCACGCACGGCTGGCCCAGCTCGCCGGCGGAGTACCTGGACATGATCGGCCCCCTGACCGACCCTCGCAGCCATGGCCTGGATGCTTCGCTGGCCTTCGACCTGGTAATTCCTTCCGTGCCGGGCATGGGGCTGTCGTCTCCACTCGCCGCTGCCGGCTGGGACGCAGCCCGCACTGCCGCGGCCTGGGACACGCTGATGAAGCGGTTGGGCTACATCCGCTACGGTGCTCAAGGCGGTGACGTGGGCGCGCTGATCGGACGCGAGCTGGGCATCCTTGCGCCCGAGGGCCTGGCGGGCGTCCACGTACAGCAGATCTTTGCCTTTCCCACCGGTGCCGCCGGCGAGATGGACGGACTGTCCCCCTTCGAGATGGAGGGTTTCAAGGGACTTGAGTACTTCCGAAAGTACGCGGGCTACGTCGACATCCAGTCCAAGCGTCCCGGCACGCTGGCCTATGGCCTGGTCGACTCGCCCGCTGCGCTGCTGTCGTGGAATGCCGAGCTGTTCTTCGGCTTCGAAGGGGAGCGCGCCGCGCAGGTCGACCGCGACCGCTTCCTGACGCACGTGTCACTGTACTGGTTCAGCGGCACCGGCGGGCAGGCCGCGGAGTTCTACCTGGCCAATGCCACCACTGGCGCGGGCTACCGCGACCTACCCAACCACACGCCGACGGCGGTGGCAGTGTTCCCGGAGGACTTCCGCTCGGTGCGCAAGTTCGCGGCCCGGTCACATACCCGGGTGGTACAGTGGTCCGAGATGCCGCGCGGCGGCCACTTCGCCAACGAAACGGAACCACAGCTCGTCGTCGATGACCTGCGCCGCTTCTTCGGCCGACTGCGGGAGCAAGATGCCTCCAACGGAAGGAACGATCACTGAGCAAGAGCGCACGGCGGACTCGCCCTTGGTGGCGAAGGTTCGCCAGGTCCGCTTCACGGCGGATGCGCGCGAGATGGCACTGCCCGATGGTTCCTGGGACTTGCTGTTCGTGCGCCGCAGAGGCAGTCCGCTGATGGTCATCCAAACGGGACAGATCGCAGCGCCCCTGGCCGTGGACAGCCAGGCCGGCGACGAGATGCTGACCATCGCCTTCAAGCCGGAGGTCTACATGCCCCGCCTGCCGGGGCGCTTGACGTTCAGCCAGGGCACGGTGTGTCCGGTGGAGGCCGACCGCAGTTTCTGGATCGGGCCGGAACGCTTCGAGGTGCCCCGCTTCGACAACGTCGAGCACCTCGTGGCTGCGCTGGCGCGCAGGGGCGTGCTGGAGCGGGATCCGGTGGTGTCGCGAGCATTGCAGGGAGCGCACCAACGGCTCGACGAGCGCAGCATCCAGCGTCACTTTGCCGAAGTCACGGGCCTCGGCTTGAAGGCTTTCCAGCAGATTGCACGAGCCCATGAAGCGGCGCGATTGCTCCGCGATGGGAAGACGGCGTCGCAGGTCGCGGCCGAGCTGGAGTTCTCGGACCAGGCGCACCTGACGCATTCGCTCAGGCGGTTCCTCGGGCAGACGCCGAGGCAGATCACCAGGCATGGCGGAGGTTCATAGGCTGGCCCTCAAGGCAACGATCGCACTGCTGAATCACGCCGGCGGCAATTCGTAGTCGAGGCGATAGAAATGATGTCCGTCACGGATATCGATGTTCATCGTGCCGATCAATCCGGCCAACCCATCGGTCCCTGAGTCGGGCACGACGCGAATGGTGAGCGACGATTGCCCGCGGTCCATCACCCCGAAGTGCATCAGCACGAAGCTTCCGCTGCGTCCGGCCAGGCTGCCTTCAACGCGCTCCATCGCCACGTAGCCCGCCGAGCCCGGCACTGTGCTTCCGGCGGCCAGCATCTCGCCCAGGCTGCTTCCTTGCAGGTCACCTCGAAATTCCTTGAGGATGGCACGGCGGCCGAGCTGGGCGGCCTCGGTGCCTTCCGCGGGCGGCTGGTTGGGAAGCTTGACGTCGAACTCGCCGAGGGCTTGTTGCATGGGCATGCGGATTCCTTGTTTCTGGGATGATCGTGAGCACCCCATTGCAGCGCGAAGCGCGGACCGATGATTGCAAAAACGCGACATGCCGCCAAGCTGCCCGACCCTTCTCCAGGGCCTGCGCGTGGCGTGCTCAAGCAGCGTCTGCCCGCGGGGGAGTTCGACCACCAGCGTGTGTTGCCTTCGGCGGAGTTGGCGCCCTGGGTGGCCCACTACTGGCACGTCGGCTGGAACCTCGAAGGGCATCCTGCGCAGCAGCAGGAAACGCTGCCGCATCCGAATGTCCATCTGGTGGTGGAGGGCGGGCAGGCCAGGCTGTGGGGCGTGCATCGCGGACGCTTCATCAAGACCCTGGCGGGCCGGGGATGGGCGTTCGGCGTCAAGTTCAAGCCGGCAGCGTTCCAGCCGTTCTGGCAAAGGCCGGTCAGTGATCTGGCCGACCGGTCCGTCGCAGCCACCGAAGTATTCGGGCCACAGGCTGATGCGCTGGCAGCGTTCGATGAGTGGCCAGGCATGGAGACGATGTGCCAACGCGCCGAAGCCTTGCTGATGACGCGCATGCCATCGACCCTTGATGGCACCGTGGCAGCGCTTGCCGAACTCGTGGCCCGCATCGAGCGCGAGCCCGGCATCGTGAGCGTCGATCAATTGCATGCGCAGACGGGCTGGAGCGTGCGCCAGTTGCAGAGGCTGTTCAGGCAGTACGTCGGCATCAGCCCCAAGTGGGTCATCGCCCGGTATCGGCTGCACGAGGCCGTGGCGCTGCTGCAAGGCGGCACGCTGCCCGATGCACAGCTTGCACTGCGCCTGGGCTACTTCGACCAGGCGCATTTCATTCGCGACTTCCGCCGGATTGTGGGGCAGCCACCGTCGGCGTATGCGAAGGCACAGGCCAGCACACCCGGACCACCAAGCCTGGCCCACCGTCGGGTCGATCCTCCAGGGTGATCGACGCGTCGCAGGCAATGGCGATCTCGCGCACGATGGCCAGGCCCAGGCCGCTGCCGTCGTGCGAGCCGGCATCGGGCAGCCGGTAGAAGCGCTCGAACACGTGCTGCCGCTCGGCCGGCGGTATGCCGGGGCCGTTGTCTTCAACGGTGAGCACGACCCCAGCACTTGTGGCCCGAACCGAGACCGACACCGTGCCCCCTTCGGGCGCATAGCGGATGGCGTTGTCCACCAGGTTGGCCACCATCTCGCGCAGCAGCAGCGGCACGCCGCGCACCGACACCTGCGAGGCCGGCCAGTCGCCGGCGCCCAGGTCGATGTTCTTGCCGTGCGCGGGCTCGGCCAGGTCTTCCAGCACTTCGCGCACCACGTCGCGCAAGTCCACCTCCGATGCCTGCGGCGGAGACTGCATGCGGTGGTCGGAGGCCGACAAGGTCAGCAACTGGTGGATCAGCCGGATGCAGCGCTGCGCCGTGTCGTAGATGGCCGACAAGGCCTGTTGCTTGGCGCCCGGCTCATCGGCGCGAAGGCCCACGGTGACCTGCGTGTTGAGCACGGTGAGCGGCGTCTTCAACTGGTGCGCCGCGTTGGCGATGAATCGGCCGCGCTCCGCGACGAAGGCGGCGATGCGATCGGTCAGGCCATCGATGGCCCGCACCAAAGGCCGCAACTCACCCGGTACGTCGCCGCCATCGAAGCGGCCGGTCGACTCGACCGCGTGCGCCTGCAACTGCTCGCTGATGCGCGTGACGGGCGCAAGCGCCACCTTGACCCAGACCCAGCCGAGCACGGCCACGGCCACCAGCAGCAAGCCCGGCGGCCACAGCGAGCGCAGCCACAGCTGCGACACCAGCGCCCGCTCCGCGCGCTGCGTGGTGGCCACCTGCACGATCACTGCGCTGCCACGCTCGAAGGGGTACACCGGCTGCGCGAAGGCGACCACGTGCACAGGCTCGCCCTGCAGGCTGGTCTCGAACCCGTGCCATTGCTCGGCGGGGAGGGCGGCGTTGTAGCGAGGAAAGTCCGCGAAGCCCAGCAGCAGCCCGCGCTGCGGATGATCGGCGCGGTAGTAGACGCGATCGCCCACGGCGGTTTCCAGGTTCTCCAGCGCCGCGGGCGGGAGTTCGGCACGCAGGTCTTCCTCGGCCGCGATGGCTTCACCGATCATGCGGGCCGAGCCCAGCAGCGTGCGCTCCGCGGCGGCGCGGGCCATGTCGCGTGCACTGGCGTGCGACAGCCAGGCCCCTGCCAGCGTGAGCAGGAGCATCGGTCCGAGCAGCCAGAGGTACAGCTGCGTGCGCAAGCGCATGGGGCCGCGTGGCCGCCACGCCTTCATGGGCCGTCGTCCTTCAGGTCCGCAGCCGCGCTGGACTGCTTCAGGAGGTAGCCCAGGCCGCGCAGCGTGAAGATGCGCGCATCGGAGGAAGTCAGCTTCTTGCGCAGCCGGGACATGTAGACCTCCACGGTGGTGGGGCCACTTTCGTCTCCCAGCGAAAACACGCCGTCCGCCAGCGACGTCTTGCTCACGGTCTTGCCGATGTTGTGGATGAGTATTTCGAGCACCGCATGCTCGCGCGGCGTGAGCTTCAGCTCTTGCGCGCCGATGCAGAACAACCGCGTGTTGCTGTTGTAGCTCAGCGTGCCGCAGGCGATCTCCGGGTTCTTCTGGTCCGACTTGCGGCGGATGATGGCGCGCAGCCGCGCCTCCAGCTCGCCCACGTCGAAGGGCTTGGGCAGGTAGTCGTCGGCGCCCGCGTCCAGGCCCGCGATGCGCGCCTGCAGCCCGCCCTCGGCCGTGAGCACGAGGATGGGCACGTTGATGCCGCGGGCGCGCACGCGGCGCAGCACCTCGGGGCCTGGCATGCGCGGCAGCCCCATGTCGAGGATGGCCGCATCGAATTGCTGGCCCAGCAGCAGGTGAGTGGCGGTCTCGCCATCGCTGGCGCAGTCCACGGTGTAGCCGCCGCGGCGCAGGGCTTGCGACAGCCAGCTGGACAGTGGCAGGTTGTCCTCGATCAGCAGGATGCGCATGGCTAGGGAGGAGGGCGTGTGAAGTCCTCGGTGTAGGTGCGGCCGAGGTCGATCTTGCGCTGGCCGACATGCCGGTCGGCCACCCGCATCACCTGCAGGACGGTCTCCGGGCCGCCGGGCGGCATCCGGCCGTCCGTGGTGAACATCTCCTTGCCGCGATCAAGCGCCGCCACGTACATCGCCCGGTTGCCCGCGAAGAAACTCTCCGGTACCAGCGACGCGATCTCCTGCGCATCATGGGTCTGGAGGTATTGCAGGGCCCGCACCAGGGCCGCCGCCAAGGCGCGCACCTGGCTGCGGTGCGTCGAGATCCAGTCCTCGCGCATGTAGAGGCAGGCGGCCGGGTACAGACCGCCCAGCGCCTGGCGCGTGCCTTCGACGATGCGAAGGTCCACCAGCACCTGAGCTTCGCCGGTCGTGAGCAGCCGCGAGGCCGTGGGCTCGGTGGTCATGCCGGCGTGGATGCGGCCGGCGCGCATGGCATCGATGAAGCTGTCGCCCGCGCCGACGGCCAGCGGGTGCACGTCGCTCGTCTTCAGGCCGCCGGTGGTGGCCAGGTACTTGACGAGGAAGCCGGTCGACGACCCCAGACCCGTCACGCCCACCGGCCGTTCCTTCAGGTCGGCCGGCGTGCGGATGACACTGCCGTGGCGCGCAGCCACCAGCACCACCTCGCCGGGGATGCGGCTGAACTGCACCACCGAGCGAACCAGCTTGCCCTTGGCCTGCAGGTCGATGGTGTGGTCGTAGAAGCCGATCACGCCCTGGACAGCACCGGCGAGAAGCTGGTCTTCCGCGTTCACGCCCGAGGGCTCGGTGAGCACCTCCACGTCCACGCCCTGGGCTTCGAAATAGCCCAGGCGGCTCGCCAGGATCACTGGCAGGTAGATCTGCTTCTCGATGCCGCCCACCATGAGGCTGATGCGCCCAGGGCGGCCTTGCGCCTGCGCGCAAGTGACGGCGCACACGAGAAGCAGGGCGACGAAAGGCCAACGCCAGGCAGTCATCGGTCGGATTGTCCCCAAGTCACTGCGCCGCGCAGAGCGCACGGCGCAGTGACGATACACCTCAGAAGCGCAGGCGGATGCCCAGGCCAAGCTCGGTCTGGTTGGCAAAGCCGTTGGTCGAAGCCTGGTGATAGCCGCCTGACAGCTTGAGGTGGTCGGCTGCGACGTACACCTCGGTGCTCGTGTCGAGGTGGTAGAAGACCGAGCCGTAGAAGGTGCTTCGGTTGCCCGTGGCCGTGGCAGTGGCAGCGCTGCCGTCTGCGAAGGCGTTGATCACATTGCCGCCGCCGTTGACAGCCGCGTTGTTCGCCTTCATCAACTGGTAGCCCAACTCGTAGTCGAGCTTGCCGGGGGGCGCGAACTTGGCCGACAGCGTGTAGGCCTTGTCGCTGCGGTCACCCAGCGCGCCCTGGTCGGCCTTGTAGTGGAAGTAGCCGCCGTTCAAGCGAACGATACCGAACTTCACGTTGCCGCCGAGCGAGTACGAGTCATGGTTGTGGCTGTTCACGTTGGCGTGGTTCACGAAACCCGACACGTTGAACGTGTCGGTGCCATAGGCCAGCGCCACCGTCTGCGTGCTGCCCTTGGACAGCGACCCGGCCTGTTCGCCGAACTGGTAGCCCAGGCCCGCGGTGAGGCCGCCATTGAAAGCCTTCTTCCACACCACGCCGTTGTTGTAGCGCGTGCCGCTGGCGCTGCCTGCGTAGAAGATGAGCTGCTTGAAGTTGTTGCTGTTGGTCCAGCCGCCTTCTTCCAGCGTGACGTTGGCCGAACCATAGGGGTCGCCGTAGTTCTGCGCAAAATCGCGCGCCACCGTGTTCTGGCGCCCGAAGGTGAGCTTGCCGATGGTGTCGTTCTGCACGCCGATCCATGCATCGCGGCCAAACGCGGCCTCCGGGTCATCGGCCGAGCCGTCCTTCAGCAGGTATTCGTTCTCCAGCTTGAAGATGATGTTCAGGCCTTCGTCGCTGAAGGTGCGGCGGCCGGTGATGCCCCAGCGCGCGCCGCTGAACCACGGCGCGCTGCTGGGCGTGGCATCGAAGCCGGTCTTGCGGTCTCCGGCAGCGTTGGCGTGGTCGATGGTGCCGATCGTGGCATCGATCAGGCCGTACAGGCGGATGCCGAAGTTGGGGGATTCATAGGCGATGCCGCTGGGCTGCGCCTGGGCGCTGCAGGCAGCGAAGAGAACGGCGATGGCAAGGGCAATGCGAGTCGATTGACGCGACATGGTTTGTCTCCTCTGTGGCCGGGTGATCCGGCCTGGGCTGTGGGTGCCGTGCACGACATGTGTTCGGCATCCACAGGCTAAGAAGACGAGCCTTGCGATCGGCTTGCAGTCGCAGCGGATGGCAGGTGGAAGCTTTCAGGTGGCTTTCGTCTGCACAGTGAAAGCACGACAATCTATATTATGTTAACTATACGGCGCAGCGAAAGCGACTCACTGGCAGGTTGTGCTCGACAAGACCAAGGTACAGCAACCTTCCAACATTCCGCTCCCGATACTCCAACATCCTCTTAATTGTTCGGCGCACAGGAATTGTTGGAAGTTTGGCTAGCCACACCGCTTCAGTATTGGTCCTGCGCATATCACATGCAAGCGAGGCCACGTAGAGCCGCCCCTAGATCACCGCGGGGACATCGAGCGGAGTCTGAGCCGCTTCAATTTTTCATCGAGTGATGCGCTCACGGTGGTCGTCGGCGCCGACGGAAACAGCATAAAGAGATATTGCGTTCGACCGAGTGCTCGCAGCACCTGCACGAACGTCGCCAACGTGGCCTGCCCGTTCGCCTCGAATCGTTTGTAGGTTCGAAGCGGGACACAGGCGCGCGCGGCGAATCCGGCCTGCGTCTCGCCGGCCTCTTGCCTGGCGCGCCGCACCTTGGCACAGAGGTAGCGGCAGACCTGCGGCTCCGGCCAGTCGCGCAGCAGTTCCACTTCTTGGTCGGTGTTCATCCACAGATCGTAGGCCATTTTAGGCACCAAATCTGTTGATAACTTTATTCACCATTGCACGCCATTCGATACGTTCATAGACTTGGCGCGCCGATAGCCGAAATCCATCGCTCGGGCTTTGGTCAGCCTGGTCGATGAAGTGGCCCACCTGCCATCGAAAGGACCGACCATGCCTACCCTGCCTACGCGCGTCGGGTCGATCGTCGACGCCCGGACCGTCACTCCTTCGCTGGATCTGGCCGAACTGGCTGGCCAGCTTGCCAAGGCGATTCCGCCAAACGGCGAGGCGCAGGCCGCGCTGCCACTTGTGTCGACCGCAGCGCGGCGCGTGCACATCAACGTTCGTGGCGTCATGCATCGCCTGTTCCACAACGGTGACCACGCGTTCGAGAAAGCGTTCACGCCCGGTGAGGACGCAGGCTTCCTGCGGGACTTGTCCGCGCCACCGCGTGCGACCACGGCCCGGGTGGGTGGCCGGCTCCTGAGCGGCACCGAGAGTGTCACCTCCAAGAGCATCGGTCGTCTGCACGAGGCCATCAATGAGGTGCTGGACGGCGCGCTCGCCGATGTCGAGTTGAAGGACCTCACCCTGCCCTCGCTGGACGCGGCCATGGCTGCGTTTGCCACCTCCATCACTGAGCGCAAACCAGAACTCGCTGCGCACGCGAGCATGGTGCCCATCGTCTTCGCGTCAACCGAACGGCGCGCCGAAGAGCGCGGCAAGGACATTGGCCGTGTCCTCACTGCGATTGAAACTGTCGACGGGAACGATTGGCTGGAATCGCTGCTGGCGGGCATTGCGAATGTGATGCGCAAGGAAGGCCTGGATGACGAGATCGACGGCGCGCTCACGGAAATTCGGAACCAGCGCAGTCGGCCCGACAGCCTGATCAGGGCCTTTCTGGACTTTTTGGACGATCAGGCCCTTGCTCGTGTGCGCTTGCGCGTCACCATGCGGCTTATGGACGCGCTCGCGCTGCAAAGCAACCGAGCCGGCTTCAAGGCCTATGTCTCCAGAGTGCGCGAGTGCCACGAACAGATTGCAGGCATCGACGGTGAAGCCGTGGTGCTGGACGCGAGCACGGTCTACGGCGGCAACAACACTTCCGACCTCGCCGAGCACCTGCGCAAGGCGCTGTTCTATACCTGTCTGCCGGCGTGGGCGCAAGGATCGAGCCAGCTCTTCGAAACCCGCGCCGAGCAATCGCGAGGCTTTGCGACGGTTCGTGAAGTCTCCTACCGCTTCAGGGTGAACGGCGACAACCCGCAGACTCAGAAATCGGCGTTCGACTCCCGCATGGACCGCCTGCACGATCACCTCTTCACGGCGCCGGACCCAAACGCGTTCGTGCGTCGGGACATTGCGGAGTTGGTGTTCCTGCACCTCGCGGTGCCCGATTCGATCGAAGACCCCACCCCGCTGAATGTGCTCGAGGAGGCTCGGCGCGTGGCCGCTGAACTCAAGGCCGATCCTTTGCGCACGCTCAAAGCGCTCCATTCGTCCTTGATGTCACGCTCGCGCACGATGCAAGCGGTGGCCGACGAACTGATCGAGTTGCTCAAAAGCAAGGTCAACCGGGTGGTTCCCATCGCCAACGGCAGCGTCGACCGCTTTACGGTGACGGTCCACCGGGACATCCTCAACCGTGAAAATCTCGACTCGATCGGGCCCAACTCCGACGTGCTCAAGCGCGCGGAAAGCGGCGACGACGATGTCGAATGGTTCAAGCACCTGACGGTTTCCGAGGAACCCGTCGTGCTGGGCGGGATCGCGTCCTATGTTGTCAAGACAGAGTTGAAGGAGCGATCTCTGGCCGCTGCCGGTCCGGCGCGCTCGATGACGATGGAGCGCGACGTGGATCACCCGGTCCTGCCCATCCGCTTCGTGCCGCACCGCTGGTTGAAGGACGAACAGCGGGCGATCGTGGATGTGGCGCAGCCCGGGCTCTTCGATGCCGGCGCCGGCATCGATGTCGCCTACCCGCTCGACATGCTGACCATGCGTCGCAAGAAGGACGAAAAGGAAAAGGCGCAGTCCGAGCAGTTTCGGGCAGCCTCCTGTGTGGCAGTCACGCTGCTCGTGTACGTGACGCTGTGGGAACTGCAGCGCCGAGTGCGCTCCGAACTGCCCGACACTGCCTTGACGATGATCCGCCTGGCTCACACCCCCGCCCAGGCCGGCAAGGAAGAAGACGCCAACGATCCCAATACCGCCGTGTATGCGATCAGCCAGGCGCTGGAGAAGGCGCTGGCTCGCGAAGGCGCTGTCAAGCTGCAAGGCGTCACGACCAAGGCAGTCGGCAATCGCGACAACATGCAATACAAGCGCAAGGGAGCACTGAACGCGATGCTCGGTGGTCAGCCGCTGCGTTTCGAGTTCGAGGGTAGCCTCGACAAGGTCGCGCTCGTCACCTATGTCACCCGGCCGTGTGACGAACATGCCGCGCATGCCGACGCGGACGGCTACTTGTTCATGAGCCGCACCTACGTGGCGCAACGCGGAGAAAAGGGGGCAGTCCTGCGCACCTTGAACATGCGCACCCGCGTGGTCGACAGCCAAAAGGACTTCAAGAACCCGCAGCCGATCCTGGAGGAACTCGCGCGACTTCGCGAGGACGGTTTCGCGCACGTCATGCTCTTGTCCCACCATTTCGGAAATCGCCACATCGGACGCGCTGCTGAACGACATGCCCCCCACGGTACGGTCGAATTCTTGGATGAGGCGGTCAAGCGCTATCCCGAGATGAGCCTGTACCCCTTGCGACGGGACGTTTTTCCGGCGACTCGGCTGCGAAAGCGCGATACCGCGGAGAGTGGTTTTGAGGTGATGACGTTCAAGGACCACCAGGAGATGTACGAGGCCCTGTCAACGGACGCGCTGCGCAGTATCCTGCCCGTGTACACCTTCGCCACGCTCGCGGTGGTCGGCGAAGAGAAGCATCGGCCGCAATCGGGCTTTTGCACCTACTTCTTCGACGCCGAACAGCGCATCACTGACATCGAGGCCGCCAAACTCGCGGAGCAGAACATGCTCGGCCTGGGTGGCCAGGACGGCATTCGCCGCTCGCTGGTCAGTGTGCTGCGTGCGGTGCACTTCATGGAAAGCGAGAAGCCCGCGTCGCGCTCGGTCTTGCTGCCGGTGCTCGATCCGTTCGGCTGGGTGGACCCACAAAAGCGTGCGGCGGCGGGCGAGGTGCAGGTGATGAGCCGGCGTCGCGCGGGCACGGTGCTGCTGTCCTTGCCGGCCGTTCTCGCCCACGTGACGAAGGTGCTGCACAAGGAAGCGCCATGAGTGCCCTCTTAGGCGATCCGGCGGACGCACTGAGTTTCCATGCTCAATCGGTGCTGTGGGGCCAGGCCTACGAGTTGCTCGTCAAACGTGGAGTGATGGCCTGCCTGTTGGAGCAAGGTCTTCTTCAGAGGGACCGTCCGGGCCTTGAAGGCTGGCGCGAGACCCGCCTCATGGTCGTGGCCACTCGCTTGTCGGACCAGCTGGATTTGGTTGACGAAGCGGCGCGAGACGTGGTCAAGGCCGCCGTCGAGCACATGGCGCTCACCGCCTACGGCGTCGGCTACACGGCCACGCGCGCCTATCTCGACAGCATCCGGACCAAGTTGCGTGGCCGCGGGGAATTGACCGTTCGCGCGCTGTGGTGCCCGCTGATGTTGCCAGGTAACGTGCCCGAGGATCGAGCAGCCTCCCAACTTGCTTTGCGTGAGGTCTTCCAGACCGAGTTCGGTCTCACCGGTGCAATCGATCCGCAGTGGTCACTCAAGGGCTATCCCGCCAACGCCGATTTCTTGCTCTGGTTGTCTGCCAGCAGTGCTGAAGACTTCCTGCTCGTGCAGGAGTACTCCTTCGACATGCCGGCCTCTCTGGGCGACTTTCGCGAACAAGGGACACACCTCGATGAACTGATGCGCCATCGACGGATCGTGGACTCGCGAAGTGTCTTTGCCCGAGTGGCCAGCGAGGTCGACCGCGAACGTTTCGAACTCTCCGAGGACATCAAGAACCACCTGGGCGCCCTGACCGGCGAGAACAAGCCGCTCTACAAGCTGTGCCAGGCGGCCTCCTACGTCGAACGCATGGTCGAATTGATGCGTGCACGCGGCGTGCTGACCACGACGTGCTCGGCACGTGCACTGGCCATCACCCCCAATGGACTGGAGAGCCTTGCTGCCACGTACTCGATCGACGGGCCCGTCGACGCCCGTGTCGAGTTGATGGCGCAAATGGGGGCCGCATATCGCCAGGCGCAGAAGACTTCCGATGGCGACGACGCGGCGCTGACCGAGCGTATCGCGAGCCTCTTTCGCAGCATGCTCAACAAGCTGCCCAAGCCGCTGCGCGATGGCATGGCCGGCCTTCGCGCCGTGCCCAAGCCGGGCGAGGACTACTTGTTCGAGTTCGATGAGGAGTTGAAGGACTTCGCCAACCCCGTGGACACGTTCCCGCTCGCCGACGCCATCGATCTCGTGGAGGACACACCGGCCTTGCGGTCGTACTTCGGGGAACCGCCAAAACTGGCTGTCGAACGCTCCATGCGCGACTTCGCCCGCGGGGCGCATGCGCTGAGCCTGCGCGACATGCACGCGGCAGCCGTCGTTGCAGGACTGAACTGCTCCACCCCGGGCAAGCTCAACGTCATTGCCCTGGAAGGCAACCCCGGCATCGGCAAGACCACGGCGATTCGCCGCCATCTGTCGAAGAAGGAAGACGGCTACCTGTTTCTCTACGTCAGCCCGCGCGTGGTCATCAACCGCGACGTAACGCAGAACATGGCGCGCACCAGTGAAGGCGAGACCACGGGAATCCTGACGATCACCACCAATGCGCAACTGATCGCCGCGGCGGAACGCTGGCACGCCAAGCAGGTGGAGTCCGGAATCGACACAAAGCGCCACATCGCGGGCGCTGTGGTGGCCGACGGGGTGCCGGGACTGCGCATCCCGGATGGAGCGATGCTGGTGCTCAGCCCGGAAGAGGAGCAGGAGATCGATGCGGACCATGCGGGTTCCACCATCCGCAAGAACACCCTGTCCGAGCATGAGGACCTCGTCAAAGAACGCCCATTGACCGGAGTGCTCAAGGGCATGGCGTCCACGGCCCGGGAGTTGCTGGACCTCAATCCCGCTGTGAATCGACTCGTGCTGACCGCGGCGCTGCAGGGCTTTCGTGAACGAGCGAACCAGCAGACCACGATCGATGCCCTGTCCAGCCTGTTCAAGAACAAGGCCTCCACCGCGGCGGGTCGGGAGGACCGGCACCGCTTCGCACGGGGAATGCCCACCATCGTGGTGATGGTGGATGAACTCGCCGGCGACGGTGCCGGCGCTCGGTTCGTGCACACGGTGGCGATGTGGCTCAACAAGGAGTTCATCCTTGCGTTCGAAGACACGCCCTCGCCTTTCACGGTCACCCTGGTGGTTTCGGATGCCTCCCTTGGCAACGAGCTGGTGCTGAACCGCTACCTCAACGCAGGTGAACGAGCGCCCGACAAGGTTCTGGTGTCACGGTCCGCGGGGCGGCTGCCGTTTCGGTTGGCGGCGGACAAGGTGAAGATCGGCGGCGGTATGCGCGAAACCTTGCACGTCATGACCAACAGCTTTCCGGCGAGTGAGCTGCACATGAAGTACCGCGTGAAGCTGAGCGCGGTCCAGATCGAGGAGACCAAGCTCGGCGAGAAGGAAACGCCCCGACAGGCGATCCGCCGGGTTGCCGATGAAACCGTCCTTGCCAATGCCGAAGCAGAGGTGCTGAAGGCACTGGATGCCGGAGCCCGCCAAGTCATCTATTTTGCGCAGGACAAGGTGTTTCTGAGCAGCCTGAAGGCCCGACTCACCGTCGGGTCGGGCCGCGGGCTGTCGGAGAAGACCGTGCAGGTGCTGGACTCCTCGGTACCGGGCCACAAACGCCGGCTGCTTGTCGAGCCGCGCGTTCGCGACAAAGTGCGCGTTTTCCTCATGACTTCCTCGGGCGCGCGCGGGGTGTCCTTCCCCCTCACCGACTGGATCATCGCCAGCGTGCCGCGGTTCAACGTCGAAGCCTCGCTCATGGAGATCGCTCAGTTGATCTATCGCGGGCGTGGGACCTACAAGAACGAGGCGGGCGAAGAGCGATCCGGTGACAGCGTGCCTCGGCACCTTGTGATGCTGGTGGACGACTACATCGTGTCCGAAGGCGGCATCGACGAGCGGCAATGGTTGCGGCAGTCGCTCGATCTGATGACCTTGCTCGTGATGCTGCGCGCGACCGTCTTCACCCGCATCACCGGCGACGCGGGCCTGCGGCAGAACCTCGCCCTTGTGCCGGTGGGCGCCGTCGGCACCTCCGAACTCGTGAGCCTGATGTCGCAGTACGTCGGACAGTTCGTAAAGGAAGCCGAAGTCTTCAAGCTCCGCAGCAGTAACAAGGAATTGATCGCGTTGGCCGAACGTGCACGCGCGAACGTGGTCGACATCTTCTCGCGCACGAAGCTTCATGGCGTGGCCAAAAGGGGCGAGGATGGTCGGTCGATGGTCAAGGCGTCCTGCCTGCAGGCACTTTGTGACGTGGCCGCCAGCCCGATGGGACCCCTGCTCACCGCCGCGGTGGGCGACCCCAGCCTTCCCGATCACGTCTTCTTCAGCGGACCGGTGATCGTTGAGACCTGGCAAGGCTTCGAGAAGCAGGAGGTGTTTGCGTTCGAGGGGCATGAGACGCAGATGAATCTCGGCATCCGGCGACTCGTCGCTCAGCTGTATGAAATCGACCGCCAGCGGGACTTTCCACCAGCACTGCGCATTCCGGCGACCAATCTGCTTCGGCTGCTCATGCGCGACCAGCACGATGCCGCCAATGAGTTTCGAACGTTGAAGGAACTGCGCTCACCCAACACCTGGGTGGCAGTCCCCGCCGGACACCAGCAGTTCCGCTTCTCCAGCGATGTCGACGAAAGCCAGCCGTTCAGGCTTGACGATCCGCCACTTTGGCACGAAGCGCTTGGGCGGTCATTGAACGCAGGATCTTCCATGATGCCGCCACTGCCCACCTACGAATCGTTTCCATGGGCGGCAGTGGTGGGCGAAGTCAGCCCACTCAAGCTCGATCTCGTCTTCGACGATCGCTACTTCATGGCATCCAACGAGTTGAACCTGCTCAACACCCTTCTGCTTGCGCGCGACGAGGACGCCAGTGCATCCGGTTCGAACTGACCGGCCGCCTGACGGGTTTCAACTACGCTCTACCTTTGACCTAAGGAGGACCCATGACTGTGCATGCCGTGACGAAAGTTCGCCTGGACGACGATGGCAGAGTGACCGGGGTCGAGTGGGGACGCGTCGACACCATCAACAACCAATGGGAAACCGGACCCGCTGTGGCGGACGTGATCGATGTAGTTGACGCGATCCACGCGGGCGACGCGGTGTTCGCGCTCTTCTCGACCGCGGCCGGCATGGTGCCAGGTCAACGCTTCATCACTGTCGCCTATGCCACCGGGTGGGAGACCATCACCTTGGACGGAGCGCCTGTGCATGAACGGGAAATCCACAACATGGCGCGGATCGCCTGAATTGAAAGAACTCCCATGGTGAAGTTTGGGCTCTGCGGGAGTCACGTATGGAAAGCACAACCATGAATGACACCCAAAAAACCGACGTTTGTGTGGAAGCCGGTAGAGCCAGTCTCGACAGGGAGGCATGGGAGGCGCTTGCCTTCTTGAGCGGACTGTGCCCGAGCCTGACGTGTGACTTGGACCAGCCGATGGTGGCGGCGCAGGGCATCTTCGACGCGGTGCAAGCAGATCGCGCCGAGTGGATGCGCCGAGCGACGGAAGCCGATGCCTCTGTTGTCACAATGAACCGTCTGTATGCCAAGACATGCGATGCGCAGTCTGAACTGGCAATGATGCTCAAGCTTTGTGCGCATAAGCTGCGCCGTAGCGGGGACGCTGACCTGGGCGACAAGGCAGTGGAACTGCTGCGAAAGCACGACCTGATCGGCTCGCCGCTGCGAGTTGATTCCACACCAGTTCTTCCAGAAGGATGTTGATGATGTCCGGCAGTGCCTGCTTGGTGGCCGCGGCTTTCAGTGCCTGGGTTTCCGGCCAACCGGTTCCGTCGTCATCGAGTAGCCGCAGCCCGACGTATTCGCACACGCGCCGCTGGTGTCGTTCGGGCCACTCATGCGCTGCGTGTTCTTGTTTGCGCGCAACTGGGGAAACTGCTGGCGAATTGCGGCAGTGTGCAACGGCGCGCTCACGGCACCTGCCCCTTTTCAATGGCCGCGGGCAAATGCGACCACGGAAGTGGCCGTCGCGGTACGGGAGAGAGCGTTTCAGCGCAATTGCCGGCGACCCATCATTTCGGAAAGCTCACGAGCACCATCGTTCTCCACTTCTCGTGGTCGTAGGTGATCGTGGTGTGCGCAAGAGGCTCGGAGAACCGAACGCCGCTGTTGATGTCCTCGAAGGTGACCAAGTGCGCGGTACACCCAAGCAGCCGGCATTCGCGCGATTCCTTGTAGGTGGCGTCTTGCAGTGGACGGTTGCTGCCCAGTTTGTAGCCGATGCCCTGCACCGTGAAGAGTTGATCACGATGCTGCACGATCTCGCGCGCCTTGTCCACGCGGCTGAGAATCAGCTCCTCGTACTGCTCTGCGGTGGCCTTGGGACTCTCCGAGCCGCGACGCACGTAGGCCGGACCGCTGAAATGTGGGCGGCGGGCGCTTGACGGAAACACGGCGGCAACGACCTTCTTGCCAGCAACGTCGAGAATCTGCATTGAGCACGCGATAGGCGGGTAGCAGTCGTTGTCACAGGCGTCGCGGATACGCTTTTGCAGAGCATCGGTATTGCCTACCCCCAGCACTTGACCTTTGTCGTGAATGCCGACAAGCAGGACTGCTTCGCGGCCTTCTGGCACCGAGTTGGCAAACGCGCACGCAGTCTGGCGAAGCTCCGAGGCGGATACGCCTTCGACCTTTCGTTCGACGAAGTTGTCCTCATGATCAGAGACCTTTTGCAGCAATTGCTCCGGCGTCATCGTGTCCTCCCGATCTACGAATTTGATCAACCGCCACCATTTTGTGAGGTCCCCGAAGATTCCCGCGGAGGTGCGCCCGTGCCTGAAGTCGCAGCATGCAGAGCGATGACCTTGTCGTGAAAGGCCACAGAGCTGCGCATGTTCTGTGCGATCAGTTGAGCTGGCCGATGCTGGTCAAACAGTATCCGGTCTCTAAACCCACCGCCAAGGAACATGGATACGCCGCCACCTTCATTGGTCTTGATCAACAGCCCACGGAGCGTGAAGTCACCCATGGCCCGTTCCTGCCGCATTCGCGACGACTCCTTCTTCGTTGCCAAGCTCATGTAGCCTGGCTGAATTCGGTTTGCCAGCTCGATCATCTTGGCGATGTCGAGGCACATGACTACGAGGATGTCACCACGAAGAATCTTTTCCCTCAGTTCTCTGGGCAGCAACGTCGCGCCAAGGGGACGAGTGCCGGGATCGAAGAATGAGTCGGTCAGGTTGTGGATCGGCGACTCGCACTTCTCGCGATCCATCCATGCTTGAAAGCCGATGAACGCCATTTTTTGGCTGGAATAGACGCCGAGGTACAAGCACTCGTCGATCACGCCGATCGCCCACTGTTTCGTGTCATTCAGCTGCTGGTAGCAAGCCGTGATGGTGTCCGTCCAGAATTCGCTGGGCTCCTCGGTCGGGTGAATGAAAACCTGAGCACCGGTGCTTGGGTCTGTACCGCCTTCGTCTCGGATTGTGTTGAGGATTGTCTCGTTGCGCTGAGACTGGCGCTTCACTCGCTCGTAGTGTTTCTGGTCGGCCTTGTCATAGCCAGCCGTCGCCAACTTCTCGAAACGCTCGCACCCGGACCGGATTGCAAACTCTGCAGCCGCAGTGATGGCCAAATTCTTCTCGCCTGTCTTTAACTCCGAGAAGACAAGTTCTCCCGTTCCTCTGTTCGCAATCAGCAGGTCGCCGACGTGGACGATTGACAGGATGTCGGTGCACACGACCATGACCTGTGGATCGCGATTGAAGAACTCGGCCGCGGGCATCGCATCATCAATGTTCTTCGCGGACAGGTTGTGCTGCCCACCTTGAACGAAAAGCCGTCGCAGAGTGGAATGCTCACCTGCAAAGATGGTCCAAAGAATGACGTCCAGCGTTCTGCGAAGGACAAGCATCTCGACGCCGATTGCTTGCAGTCTCCGCTTCGCAGCGGTCTGACCTTCTTTGCTGCGAAGGCGACGTTGCTCCGCTTCATCGGCCTGCGCTTCGGAGCGCCGTACGAGCCGTTCCTTCAAGAGAACAGCGATGCGGCGCTGGGCTTCCTTCCAGCCATCATGGACCCTCGCAAAGTAGGCAAGCCATTCTTCTCTTGTCTGCGGTTCGACAGGTGTGTTCTCGATACCGTGGTCGCTGACCAAGTAGTGCAGTTCGAGCACTACCTCAAGGAACTCTTTCGGGAGGTGTTTACCCAGTGGCACGAAGGCACGGACATTCATCGCACACCTCACTTCAGGTGATTGCTCGGCTCCGCAAGCCAGCCAAGTAGCGCATGGACAACGTCCACATCGTCCGGGTATGGCGTGAAGCGCAGTGCAGCACGTGGAATGAGTGTGCCCAATAGACCGCGTTCTTCCGACATGACAACTTCTGCGGGGTTGGTTTTCTGGCTTACCGCGTTCAGGGCATGCCACTGTGTACCGAGGCCAAACGTTCCAGTGGCCTTCGCGGTCTTCAGGTTGACTGTCCTCGTCCCAGCTACGATGACACCGTCCTTCCTCAGGACCACCGTGTCCTCACCGCCGAATGGTGGCTTGTAGATGTCAAGGTGCCCGATGTCCGACAACCTTGAAACCAGGTTTGTCAGCCTCGGTTTGAAGGTGAGCTGACGCACAGCGTCGTAGAAGTGGATCAAGGCGTTGTGGCGCTTGCCGCCGAACACAAGGCGGTCTTCTACCGCCGAAGCTTGCTCTCCCGACAAGAACGTGATCGAGAAACTGGACCTGTTTTGAGAAGGTACGAAATTGAACGACTTGTAGGACTGCCCACCTTTGACGCTCACAACCTGCGACATTGGATGGAACTGCTGCCCGACCTGCACACCGTATTCGAATAGTCGAAACTGCTCGAATTCGCCCAACAGCGTTCCAGTTTCATACTGCGGCGCCTCGGTGGACGGAGGCGAGGAGCGGTCCTCGCCGATCTCGGCGAGGAGACTGCGGTACTCGGCAATCGAGATTTCGCCCGCCGCAAGGCGAGCCTTCAGAACGTTGACGAGCTGGTCACTCACTCCGCCTTCCCCCTCATGCGTTCGAATCCGCGGCGTCACGTTACGGTCTAGCTATCCGAAGAAACCCACATCGGTCGCGTCAGTGCCCACCATGCACGTCTGGCGGCGTCCATATGCTCGATGGCTCGATCAGGGTATCGGGTATCCCGAGTTCAACCAACATCGACTCAACCTCCGAGTAGCGCGATTCGTCCTTCGTGGGGCCAATCATCACTTGGTCGAACAGCGCTGTAGGGTCGAAAGGTATCCCGTGCCCGTCGCGCTTTGGCTTCCGATCAATCCACAGCAGTCGAACTTCATCTTCAAACTTGTACGCCCGCCGCTTCATGTGCAGCCCAGTGGCCGCGGTAGGCGCTGGGTTGTCGTCGGCCTTTCGCATCTTGCTTGCCGTATCTACCAGTTGCTCAATTGGGCAGTAGCGCACACGGCCCATGAATGCCTTGCACTGTTCTTGTCGCGCCGCCTCACGCAGCCACTCGAAGAGTGTTCCAACCTTGGAGCGAAAGCGAACCGCTGGCAGCACGCGAACAGGGTGTTGGGGCTTTTTGGCTGCCGCTCCGGTCTCTTCTTCAGCGCACCTGCATGCGTACATCCGCCAAAACGGTTCATCGAGCCATCGCCGCGTCCAACATGAGCCGTATGCAAAGGCAGTCGCCAAGTGGCTGCCTTTGCGGAAGAGTTGATCGCACCACCACGCTTCGTGCGGATCCTCCCAACGATCTGGAGCGCTGAACCAGAGCTTCCGATCGCGAAGCATCCGGACCGCCTGGTCGGCTCTCATGTATCGGTAGAGCCATTCATTTCGATTCAGGTCAGGGTGGTCATAGATCCCGTGGCCTTTGGCCCATTTCTCCACGAGTCGCCACTTCGGGATCACCTGTGATGCGTTGTCGTCATCCGCGTACACTCCGCCGCCCATTGTTGCCTCCGTGATGTTGTTGGTCTTCCCTCTGTACGTACGGTAGCAGGGCACCCCGCGCCTCGTCGAGCGAGAATTCGCGAAGCGCCTTCTTGCCGCCCCGTCCACGATGCATTGCGGGTCACGGGTAAAGTCAACGTCTCACCTGATCAGCAAGATGATTCAGCCCTCATAGGAGGTAGCTCACGTCATGAGCCAGTGGCCCGCGAGCATGGACGCATCCGATAGGAGATGCGTCATGGCAATGAACCGGGTCCAGTATCAAGCGGGGCTGCCGATGCTCGAATTCTTCGAGGACTACGGGACGCAGGAGCAGTGTGAAGAGCTCGTGAGGGCTTGGCGCTGGCCCCAGGGGTTCGCCTGCCCCCGTTGCGGGCAGACCTGGCACAGCGAGTTCCGCCGCGGCCAGCGGCTGTACTTCCAGTGCAGCGCCTGCCGCTACCAGTGCAGCTTGGTCAGCGGAACCGTGTTCGAGTCCAGCAAGCTGGCGCTGCCCAAGTGGTTCCTGGCCATGCACCTGATGACACAGGCCAAGAACGGGGTGTCGGCGCTGGAGCTCATGCGCCACCTGGGCGTGTCGTACCCGACCGCCTGGCTGCTCAAGCACAAGCTGATGGAGGTGATGCACCTGCGCGAGCAGGGGCGCCAGCTCACCGGGCGCGTGGAGATCGACGACGCCTACCTCGGCGGCGAGATCCAGGGCGGCAAGGCCGGCCGCGGCTCGCCCAACAAGGTCGAGTTCGTCGCCGCCGTGCAGACCACCGAGTCGGGCGAGTCCGTACTGCTGTGCCTGTCCAAGCGACCCTTCACCAAGGAGTCGATCAAGGAGTTCGCGGCGAAGTCCCTGGCTGCTCCGGCCACGCTCGTCTCCGACGGCCTGGGCTGCTTCACCGCCGTGCGCGGCACCGGCATCCTGCACGAGCCCCACGTCACCGGCGGCGGCGCTGCCAGCTCCAAGCATCCGTCGTTTCTGGCCGTCAACACCGTGCTGGGCAACCTGAAGACCGCGCTGGCCGGCACCTACCACGCCTTCGGGTTCGACAAGTACGCCCATCGCTATCTCGCCCAAGTGCAGTACCTATTCAACCGGCGGTACGACTTGCGAGCCATCCTTGTGCGCCTGGCAAGGGCGGCCTGCCAGACCAACCCGTGCCCACTCTTGGCCATCCGTGCGGCTGAATCATCTTGCTGATCAGGACGTCTCATGCTGATTCCCTCGGATATCACAGCCAACTGGGATCAATTCGTCGCGGAGTGCTGCGCGGGTTCTCGGCCACTCGAGTCGCCTGACGAAGTGCAGCGTGCGATCTCCACGCTTCGCCGCATGTGGCCCGAGCGCCTCGATGAAATCCAGGCCAAAGGGGACGGTCCGGCGGTAACGGGACCTGCCATTGCGCTGGGTCAGGATCTCGGGCGGTGTGAGTTTCTGGCCGGCTTCCCTGCAATTCTCGCCAGGTTGCGGGGCGGGGAGAAGGCGGCGATGGCCGAGATTGAAGTCGCCAGCGCATTCGTCGCTCATGGCCTTGTCTTCGAGTTGGAACCCCCCTTGGCAGGCAAGACGCTGGACAGCGTGGTGCGGATCGAGAACGAGGCCGTGTACGTGGAGGTCATCGCACCAGAAACGTCCGAGGCGATGATCGAGGCCTATCGTGACCTGAAGGACGTTGCGGTCGCCATCGTGCAACGTCGTGCGGGCGTGCACGTCGACGTTCTCCTGGGGGTGGATCCGCGGGCAAACAAGCAACGAATCCTCGCAGCGACGGATTCGCTGCCGGCCGACGGGTGGATCAGGCGACTGCCAGATGTCGGTCTGGCGTCCGCGACACCGATAGCTTCTGGCCCGATGACGATTCCGCCCCGCATCAAGTCCCCTGAAACGGCGCCAACGCTCTACAACTTTCATGCTCGGATCGAGCAGAAGACTTGCACCTCAGCGACCGTCGCCAGTCCGATGCAAGACGAGAGAGCCACACGACTATTGACGGCCGAACTGCATCACTTCTCGAAGACCGAGTGCAACGCTCTCATCGTTTGCGTGACCAATGTCCCCGGTGGCCTGACGTGGTGGGAGCCGCTGGTGCGGCGCTGGTTTCAGCCGCAACGCAACACGCGGGTGGGAGCGGTAGTTCTCTACGACGCAGCCGTTGTCGGCTCGCCAATGTACGTGAGCAGACGATGGCGCGTCATCGAGAACGCTCATGCGCTGCGGCCGATCCCACAGGCCTTCTTAGATGCCCTCCGTGGGATGGGTGACTCATGAAGTTCTTTCGGCGCTGATCCTGGGCAGGTGGGCTCAGACGGTGTCAAGCTTCGACGCCATCGCGACATTCCAACCTAGCCGGTGACTCGCTCACGGCGGCATGTCGCTTGTCATCTTCATCGTGGAGATAGATGCTGGTGGTGCTGATCGATGCGTGGCCCAGGGTGTCGCGAACGATACGGTGCAGCGTGGGCACGGACTCGTTGGTCCTTGGGTTGGTTTGCGGATTGCTTGGGCTTGGTTCGACTCGCGCACGGCGACCGCTTTGCTGGCCCTTTGGTATTTTCCAGACATAGATTCGGTGGAATCACAAAATCAACGCACAATGTGAGGTGGGAGAAGAATTATTGGAAATTATTCTCCAGCTATAAAGTCGCTAATGGGCTGCGAGAACCCGCCTGAAGACGGCCTTCGCCACGCCGGCGAGCCCGACTCCCAGTGCGAAGCCATCGTGTCGATTGGGAGATCGGTCGGGAGTCCTAAACCTCTGCAGGAGGCTGCGGGCAAGGAAGTCGACGAGGCGGTCTCTCTTAGGTCGACGCCCTCTTCTTGGTCGGCCTCGATGGTGCTCGCGTCGATACCGTCAGCTTCTCCAGAACGGCCTGGACAGTCTGCGCCTCGGTCCTGTAGTGCGCGGCTTCCTGTTGGCTGGTTTGCAGTTGTTCACGTGCACCGCGCAACTCCTGCTCCAGTGTGCGGTTGGCCTGTTGCATGGCTTTGTGGTCGGCCGACGCGGCGTCGCACTGCGACTGCAGCCGCGCGACCGCCTCCGCGTGCTCCAACGCGGCCTGACGCTCGCGAGCCTCGCGTTGGGAATTCTGCGTGCGTAGCGCTTCCACTTGCTTGTCGGCCTTGGCGCGGGCTTGGCGCTCCTGCTCGATCTCCAGCAGCGCCCGCTTGTCAGCGGCTGCCGCTCGCCGATCCGCTGCGTCGACCGCCTCGCGCGCCTTAGCCAGGTCGCCGCTGAAGCTTTCCTGCGTTCGTTGCTGCTGGGCACGCACCTGTTCGAGCTGGGCCTGCAGTTCCTGGAGCCGCGCCGCGGTGCCGGCATGCGCGCGCGCCTCGGCCTCCCGCTCAATGCGGATGCCCTTAATCGCTTCACCAGCGCTAGTCAACTCGCCACGCAACCGCTCTGCCGTGGCAAGCGCCTGCGTTGCGGTCTGCTCGGCCTGGAGCTGCTCATAGCGCACCCGCTCCTGGTCCGCTTGCAGCTCCACGCGGATGGCAGCGAGTTCACCGCGGGCTGCGGCGGTCGCTTGGCGCCAGATCGACGCAATCGCCTCCGCCGCAGTGACCTTGATCTCCGGCGGCAGATCGGGATGGTCGATCTCCACGCGTGCCTTGGTGCGCAGGTCATCCCAGAACTTGGCCAGCACCTCCGCCGGCGTGCTCATCGTCCCCTTGTGCACGTACTGGTAGAGCTTGTTCGCCGTCGGCGTGACCCCGAATCGGAAGAACAACAGCGCGCAGACCTCGCGGTAGAGCGCTTTCGTGTCGCTGAAACGGCCCTTCAGCGCCTCGACTTCGGCCAGGATCTCGGTTTCGGTGCTCATTGATTGATACTACAACGTAATACGATAATTATCTAACTATCTGAAAAGTTCTATGGACATAATTCATCTAATGTCCACACAATACGAGCCTTCGCGTTTTGGGCTCACGTTCAGTGCCTGATCTCGTACCGATCGATCAGTTGGTCGTGCCCACGGACCTGTCTGGCCGCGACGGGCGCAATCGTGCGACCGGCCTCGCCCAAATCCAGGCCAACGACGATCGTTCCGCGGTGTTGGCCTGGTTGGCCCGCTACGCCAACTCGCCGGCGACGCTGGCGAGCTACAGAAAAGAAGCCGAACGGCTGCTGCTGTGGTGCGTGTTCCAACAGCGCAAGGCACTGTCCGACCTAACGCACGAGGACCTGCTGGTCTACGAGCGATTCCTGGCCAACCCTCAACCTGTTGGGCGTTGGGTGATGAGCGTCGCGCAAAAGGCTGCCCGCTCCTCTCCCGACTGGCGGCCCTTTGCAAGGCCGCTTGAGCCCGTCAGTCAGCGCCAGGCGATGTCGATCCTCAACAGCTTGTTCAACTGGCTGGTTCAAGCCGGCTATCTCGCTGGAAACCCGTTGGCATTGCGCCGGCGGCCACGCACGGGCCGCGCCCCGCGCGTGAGCCGCTTCCTCCCACTGGAGCACTGGGCGGAAGTGCGCACGACGATCGAACTCATGCCCGCGGAAACAGCCCGCGACGCCAAGCACGCTGCACGCAGCCGGTGGCTGTTCTCGCTGCTGTACATCGGCGGCCTGCGCGTGTCCGAGGTCTGCATCAACACGATGGGTGGCATCTTCTGCCGCCGCAGTGCGGACGGCAAGGAGCGCTGGTGGCTCGAACTGACCGGCAAGGGCGACAAGATGCGGCTGGTCCCGGCCACCGACGAGTTGATGGCCGAACTGATCCGCTACCGCAAGGCCAACGATTTGCCACCACTCCCGCGCGAAGGTGACGCCACCCCACTGTTGATGCCGATCATCGGACCCGTCCAGCCGATGGCGCGCACCGCTGTGCACGAACTGGTGAAGGACGTGGTCCGGCGCACAGCGCAGCGTCTGCGCGCCAAGGGGCCGGACTACGAAGCGGCCGCCGCTCACATCGAGAAGGCGTCCACGCACTGGATGCGCCACACGGCCGGCACCCACCAAAGCGATCGGATCGACCTGAAGGCCGTGCGCGACAACCTCGGTCACGCCAACATCGCCACCACAAGCGTGTATGTGCACACCCAGGACGATCAACGACATGACCTGACGACCGGTTCCCACCGCGTCGGCTGGAGCGCGCCATGAGCCAAGTCGACGGACAAATGAGAGGCTGCCTCCTGGATATCACCTTCATCCTGGCCAGTCTTCATGCCCTGACCTGGCACGCCGTACCGCATCACTTCCGCTGTCGCCCTACACGTGCAACGCGATGTTCATATGGCCTAGATCAAATGGCATGAGCGGAGCGGTCCGGTACTTGTCCTGCAGGTAGCTCAGGAGTGCCGGCTCATCCCTCCGATCAATGTCAGCGTCCAGCACATAGGCGCCGCGAGTCTCAGCCTCGATAGGGTCTTCGAGTGCGTTCGGAAAGCGCGCGGCGATTGGTGAACGACGCAAATCGTCGACGCGAGGCGACAACGGGTTCAGGCAAAGCTTCATGGACAGCTTACCGTTCTCCTCGCGGGCAACGATGGCCCCGTCAAGACTTTGCGCGCAGTTGAAGAAGTCGCTGTTCCGGAAAAAGTAGCAGGTGCGAAAGCCGTTGCTCCCCATCTCGATGATCTTCGTCGTCCCGTACAGCGTGGCGATGAACTGGTCAAACTTGGGCCGCGCCTGCAAGCCAGTCGCCGTGAACCACAGGAGAAGGAAATCGTGGGGCCGATCGGCAGAGGACGAATCGAGTTGGCTCGCGGCCTTCTTGATCAGCCCAGACAGTCGATTGTCCCGCGTCAGCGGTGTTGTCGTGTTATGGACTTCACCGCGAGCAAGCACATCACGTCGCTCGCCCAGCCAAGCGACGCTGTCAACCTTGGTTTTTTCCTCGACAAGCATCGCACATCCGTCCATGTGAACCAGGAGATCGGACTCTTCCTTTTCGGAGGTCGGTATGTCAATGACGCTGGCGCCCCAGTGATTCAAGACTGCGCGCGCATAGCAAGGGGGCTTCATGGAAAGTAGTCTAGGGCCGCAGCCGTTGGGCGTCCTGGGCTTCTGGGCGCGACTGTCATGGATGCGTTTCAACCCACCTGTGCGAACCGTACGTGCAGGCCGCCGTCTGGGTTGTCTTGCAGTTGCACGCCACCTTCGGCCATGACTTCCTCAAGCAGTTCTCCGATCAGCTCGAAGGACGAAGGACTCGGCCACTTGCCGTAGTTTGCAAGGATGCGTTCGCAGGCGTCAGACAGACGTTTCCAATAGGGGGCGAACCAATGTTTGGCAAGGGCTTCAGTGGTTTCGGGGAAATCGGCCAGGGTCAATTCACATCCACGCATGTTGCCGAGGTGGTACGCGGCGAATTTCAACAGATTGCTGTATACGTCGTGCACCGCATCCAGCGCCTGCCTGACATTACCGTGGCGCGCGAAAGAAACAATATGGGCATCGGCTTTCTGCCGACTCTCAGAGAGCGCGCGGAGGAAGTTTGTCTCGTAACCCCGAGTTGCTGGATCCCCGAACCCAGCACTGAGAAGTGTTGCTGCAAATTCATCCCAGCAGGACAGTATGGTCTGCCAACGCAGGTGCGCTCGCAGTGTCGGAAATCGTTCGCGACCCACCATCCCAGGGAATGCATCGTCGAAGCGGTGATTGACCTCCACGTGTGCACACTCGTGCGCAACCGTATGAATGGCGGCGGAAAAGAACTCGTTCTTCGGATCGGTCAACTGCTCGACATAGGCGGCGTGGAGCACGATGTGGCTTTTCGCAATGCCGTCGCGCAACACAGAGGTCGTTATCGCAATCCCGACCACTTCGTTGTCCGAGGCCTTAAGTTCCCCGGTGTTTCCGGTGAAGCCGCGATCAAGGTCCCTCAGGGCCTCGGCGTAGTCATAGGCGACGGTGACACCATCGAGGCGGCTCAAATCGAGCACGCGGCTCACTTCTCGAATCACAAACGCAATGGTGTCGCCGACGCTGCGTGCTCGTTCCTCGCTGTCAAATGCCCGCAAGCAGATGTTGTACCCCTCGGGGGCAGTCGGGAGTCTGTCAATCGATTTCTCAGCCTGCGACGTTGCTTGTTCTTCCACGAAGGCCTCCGCATGAAGGCTCCAGTATCGCGCCGCTTCTACCGGTCAACCTAGGCGAACTGCAGTCTTGCAGTCCGGGCGCAAAGCCTCGCTCAGAATCGAAGACCTGCCGCCAATCGAGTCGCATCTAGAGCGGAAAAGTTTTGCTTCGGATCGTGTGCCACACGCACGAACCAGGACGGAAAGTCCAAGGTGGCGATCAAGCCCCAAGCGTGGACGGAGCCACCGTCACCTTGGCCCGTCTTGCGCATGAGGTCCAACGTCATGCGCAAGTCCGCGGCGACTGGCCAGCGGCCGTACAGGTGCCAATCCTTCTGGCCTGTATGAAGGCGATCGTCTGCGATCACTGAAAGCGCGATGCTGCGGCCTCCCTCGCCGTGCCAACCGGCACCCAAGGTGATTGCGTCGTTGGGATCGAAATTTAGATTGAAATACGGCTTGAGGTTCGTGCGGCCCCATCCGACCAGCACGTACCACGGGTCGCCAACTTGCAAGTTGAGGCTTCCGCCGAAGAACCCGCGCGAGGCGGCCTGCAACGAAGGCTGCAGCGTGGCGCTGCCGCCGAGCGCGATGGAGGTGTCGAACCCAGTGCGCGCTTGGCTTCCGAACGTCTGGTCGTGATAGGTGCCGACCCAAACGTTTGTGTCCTCACGGCGCCATCGAAGGTTCACGTCCTGACCGTCGGAGCCATCGCTGTAGCGATAGTCGGCTACGGTCAATTTCCAGGGTTTGCTCTCGCCCGCGTCGGCGGTCGCAATGGCCGGCAACGCGAGCAACGACAGCAGGAAGCAGGACGATCGACTAATCACTTGGTTGGCACTTTGAGTTTGCAAAGCACGGAGTTGACCGTCACCGTGTCGCCCACGTGCACGGCATCGGCTGATGGGATGGGGAATGCCTGGCGGTAGGGTGATCGTCCGATGCGATAGAACACGATTGCGACGTACGTGGGCGCGGACGCAGCCGACGCCTCGATGCAATCGGTGTGAACGTCTGATTTGACATCGGACGCCGGCACGATCTGCTTGATCTCGGCACTGCGCCACCAGTTTTCCGGAGAGGGATCCAGCAGGCTCGCGCAACCCGACATGAGCAATGAGGAACCAGCGGCAAGCAACGCCGCTGGACAAGCGCGTGCAGATGATTTCATCCGTCGTTCCTCATGAGTTCTGCGAAGTGCCGGGTTTCGCCGAGCCGGCGATCCTGGGACCATTGCTCAGCAGGCGCAGGCCGTTGGCCACCACCAGCAGGCTGGCACCCATGTCGGCGAAGACGGCCATCCACATCGTCGCACTGCCGAAGATCGCAAGCACGAAGAACACCGCTTTGATGCCCAGCGCAATCGAGATGTTTTGCCACAGCACTCCGTGCGTACGGCGCGACAGGCGAATGATCTCGGGAATGCGGCGCAGGTCGTCATTCATCACGACGACATCAGCGGCTTCCATCGCCGTGTCGGTGCCTGCGGCGCCCATGGCGATGCCGATGTCCGCCTTGGCCAGTGCGGGGGCGTCGTTGATACCGTCGCCCGCCATCGCCGTCGGGCCGTGGCGGCCTTGCAGCCCTTCCACCGCGGACAGCTTGTCTTCCGGCAGCAGGTTGCCCTGCGCTTCGTCAATGCCCGCCTCCTTGGCGATGCTCGCGGCCGTGGCCGCGTTGTCGCCGGTGAGCAGAACCGGCCTGACGCCCAGGGACTTGAGTTCCTCGATGGCTTGTCGAGAGCTCGGCTTGATCGTGTCGGCCACAGCGAACACCGCCAGGACACCGGCGTCGGACATCAAGAGCGTCACGGTGTGGCCTTGCTGCTCGTGCTCCTGGAGTTTCTGTTCAAGCTCGGCGCTGCATTGGCCGCGCTCCTCGACCAGCCGGTGGTTGCCCAACGCGTAGCACCCACCGTCGACCACGGCTTCCACGCCGCGCCCAGCCAGCGCCTTGAAGTTGCTTACTGAAGCGCTCGCGGCAGACAAGCCGGCGGCGATGGCCTTGGACACGGGATGGTCGGAGCGGCCGGCCAGGCCGGCTGCAAGACGAGCGTTGGCCGCCTGGTCGCCGCTGACGCTTTCCCAGTGCACGAGCTTCGGCTTGCCTTCGGTGACGGTGCCGGTCTTGTCGAGCGCAATCACCCTCAGCTCGCGAGCCTGCTCCAGGTAGGTTCCGCCCTTGATTAACACGCCCCGTCGTGCGGCCGCAGCCAGTGCGCTGACGACGGTCACCGGCGTCGAGATCACAAGGGCACAAGGGCAGCCGATCACCAGCAGCACCAGTGCCTTGTACAGAGACTGCTGCCAGGTCCAGTCTGCGACCCATGGCGCCAACACAGCCACGGCGATGGCCAGTAGAAACACCGCCGGCGTGTAGATGGCTGCAAATCGATCGACGAAGCGCTGGGTGGGTGCGCGTGAGCCTTGCGCTTGTTCGACCGCATGGATGATCCGGGCCAGCGTCGAGTTCGACGCTTCCGAGGTTACCCGTACCTCGATCTCACCGGTCTCGTTGATCGTGCCCGCAAACACGGCGTCGCCGACGGCCTTGTCCACTGGAATCGACTCGCCGGTGACCGGCGCCTGGTTCACCGCGCTCGTGCCGGCGCTCACCGCGCCGTCGAGCGGAATGCGCTCGCCTGGTCGGATGCGGACGACCTGGTCGATCGCAACCTCCGAGGCAGGCGCGGAGCGCCAGGAGCCATCCGCTTGCCGAACCTGCGCGTCGTCAGGTGCCAGCGCCATCAAGCTCTGGATGGCATTTCGTGCGCGATCCACCGACCGGGCTTCGATCAGTTCGGCGATCGCGTACAGCGCCATCACCATGGCCGCTTCCGGCCATTGACCGATCAGGAAGGCGCCGGTGGCGGCGACGCTCATCAGCGTGTTGATGGTGAGGCGGCGTTGGCGAAGCGCGGCAAAGCCCTTGCGGTAGGTGCTCCAGCCGCTGAAGTAGATCGCGAAGGCGGCCAACGCCAGCTCCAGCGCCTTGGCGACCGGTGAGTCTGCGAAGGCGAACGCCAGGACTTCGGCCAGGGTCGCTAGCGCCAACGCCACCAGCAAGCGCGGCAGGTTGGACTTGATTTCACCGTGCTCATCCGCATCGGTGCTGTCGTCGGCGTCCTTTCCCGGTGAGCTGAGCGGCATGGGTTCGAAGCCCGCTCCTCGGATCGCCTGTAATGCTTCGGCCAGCGCTTGCTCGGGTGCCGCGATCGTCACGGTGCGCGCGCCGAGCTGGAACGACAGGCCCTCGATGCATTTGACGGGTTCCAACGCCCGACGGATATCAGCCTCCTCAGATGCGCAGTCCATGTCCGCGATCCGGAACACCGCTCCGCGCGAGCGGTACACCGGTTGCGATGGGCGTGAAGCGAGTGGCACGGCACAGGCGTCCCCGTCGCAAGAGGAAGTGTCGCGACCATCGACTGCAGGCTCCAGCGGCCCCGGCTCAAAACCCGCGCTGCGGATTTCTCGTACCGCGAGGTCCAGCGCGTTCGAAGTGCCTTCGAGGGTCAGCTGCCTCGCGGGAAGATCGAATTGAAGCGACGCCAAGCCGCCAATCCCGGCGACGGCCTGTCGGATCTGACGCTCCTCGGTCGGGCAGTCCATGTTCGAGATGCGCAGCGTCAACGACGAGGCCGGCACGGCGGCGCCGCTGCCGCATGCGCCGCAGCTGCCACTGGCGCACGATGTCGAAGACGACGGGACTTGCACGGGACGATCCATTGCCGATCTCTCAGGTCAAGCCGCGGCCGCGCGGCGGGATTGCAAGGCATTGAGACTGAAGCCACCGACCGCGATCAGCAATACGACGATCTGTGCGATGGCGGTTTCAGCGGACGGGTACATGCCCAGTACCTGCACGTGCGGCCACGGGATCGGGTTCGCTGACAACCAGCCCGCCTCCTGCAGGCCGGCCACGCCCTTGCCGGCGAGCACAACGGCGAGGACGGCCACCAGCAGCGAGCTGGCCGAGAAGAACTTGCCGATCGGCATGCGGGCGCTGGTGCGCAGCAGCAGCCAGGCAATCAACGCCAGGATCGCGACACCGCAGGCCAGGCCACCAAGCAGTGCGCCGCTGTGGCCGTCAACCGCCAGCGCCGAATAGAACAGCACCGTCTCGAAGACCTCGCGATACACGGCGATGAACGAGAGTCCGAACAGCGCCCACGCCGAGCGCCGCGACATTGCGGAGGACAGCTTGTCTTTCAGGTAGGCCTGCCATCGGCCGGCGCTGCTCTTCTGGTGCATCCAGAGACCAACACCCAGCAGCACCACCGCCGCGAACAAAGAGGACAGGCCTTCGGTCACCTCGCGGCTGGCGCCGCTGATGCCGACAACGTAGGTCGCCACGGCCCACGTCACTCCGCCGGCAGCCAGCGCCGCCACCCAGCCGGCGTGCACATGTGGCAGCAGGTCGGTGCGATCGGCCTTGCGCAGGAAGGCGATCATGCCGACCACGATGAGCAGCGCTTCGACGCCCTCGCGCAGCAGGATTGTTAACGCACCGGCGAACGTGGTTGCGGCGTCCGAGGCACCAGCGCGCAGCTCGGTTTCGGCCTGGGCAAAAAGTCCGTCGAGCCGCGAGGCCATTGCTTCGGCGTCGCTCACCTTGCCGGCAGCCAGCGCAGCGCGGTAAGACAGCATCGTGGACTCGATCTGGGTCATCAGCGGCTTGTTGCGTGCTGCCAGTGTCGGCTCAACCGGCTCGAAACCATCGAGGTAGGCGGACAGGCCGAGCCGGGTCGCATCGGCGGACTTCCCCGCGCGAGCCGCAGCCAGGCTTTCCTGCAGGCGATTCCGTGCCAACGACAAACCGCCACCGGCGGTCGAAGCCAGCGCCGCCGGATCGCTGCGCAGGTAGGCCATCAGATCTCGCGCGCCATCGGCTCCCAACGCTGATGTGAGGCCTGCCTCGGTCTGCGTGGTGAGCGCGTTCAGATTGGCGACGGCCGCCTTGGCCCGATCGTCTTTCTGCCACAGCTTTGCCCCGCGCTGCCGCATGGCGTCGTCGTGCGACAGGGTGCCGGCGTACCACGCAAGTGCCCAACGATCCTCGTCGGCTAAGGAACCAAAGGCTGGCATCGGGGTCCCCGCCACGCCCTGGCTGATCACCTGGTACAAGGCCATCAGGCTGCGCGAGGCGGCGCGATCGCGATCGGTGAAGGCGATCGGCTTGGTGGCCAGTTGAGCCGCCAGCGGCCCGTCGCCTCGTCCTGCCGACCCGTGGCAACCGGCGCACTGCGTTTGGTAAAGCGCCTGGCCGCGTTGCAGTTCGGGCACCTTCTGCGGGGCGACTGGTACCGGATACGCCGCCAGCAGCCGCGAGGAAGCCTGCCTGGCCAGTTCGCCAACGTTCTTCGCGTCGGCCTTGCGGCCCACGGCCTCATGCAGCGCCTGCGTGGCTGCGAGCAAGTCCGCCTTGCCGGTGGCCTCGGGCAGAGCCTTCGCCTGCTGCATCGCTCGCTCCGCGAACTCCTGCATTTCGGCGTATTCGGAACTGCTGACGACGTTGCCCTTTTGGACGGCGCCGCCGTAGTCCACGCCGACGTAGTCGATCAGCTGCCACAGCTGGCGCACTGAGGCGTCGGGCGTCTGGGCTTGCGCGATAACGCTGCCCAACAGGAGACAGACGGCAAGAATGCGAAGTATGACTTTCATTGACAATGATTCTCGTTTAGCCTCATTAGAAATCCTGTAGTGGGTGCAGAGTCAAGGCGGATCGAACAGCCCCACGGCTGCCAAGGTCACAGGCCAACATCACGGCGTTGCCGTCGCAAGCGAGCCGGTTGTTGCGCACCCCGCACAAGAGGCTTGACTCTGTAGTCACTTCATATTGTTCAATCGAGGATTGGCCGCAAAGGGCCGCAGAACAACAAGCGAGGAGACATGCACCTGCGAATGATCCTGGCCCTTGCGATCGCGGTGCCGGGTGTTGCGGCGCTGGCCCAACCCCAGCCGCCACTCAGCGCCCCGGCACAGGACCCCCGGCGCCTGACGCTGCAGCAGGCGCTGCGCCTCGCCGAAGATGCCGAGCCGACACTTCGGCGCAAGCGCGCTGAACTGTTGGCCGCAGAAGGCGCACGGGCTGAGGCGTCTGCCTTGTTGTTCAACAACCCACAGGCCTCCGTGGAAACGACGCGCCGGCAGGTGCCACAGAGCGGATTGCCGACGGAGCGACGCCGCGAATGGGGCGCGGGGCTGTCACAGACGCTGGAGATCGCCGGTCAGCAAGGTCATCGACGCCGTGCCGCGCAGTCTGTCCTGGAGGCAGGCCAAGCGGAAGTCGCGGATGTTCGGCGCCGCGTGCTCACCGACACAGCGGTGCAGTTCTACCGGCTCGTTTACCAACAACGTCGTCTGCGCATCGATGAACAGGCGGTGGCACTCCTGGACACGGCTTCGTCCGCTGTGCAGAAGCGAAAAGCCGCCGGCGAAGACACCCGTCTCGATGCAAACGTAGCCGCAGTCGAAGCGGAGCGTGCGCGCAACCAGGCGGCGGTCACCCGAGAGCAGTTGGCTGACCTGCAAGCCGATCTCGCTGCCAAGCTGCAACTGCCCCCGCCAGCAATCATCGTCGCTGAAGAGCCGTCCGAAAGAGCCCCTTTGAGAGTCAGCCAGGACGAGCTGTCAGGTGCGGCCGCCAACGCCCCGCGCCTGCGCGCCGTGGCCACCCGCGAGGAAGCGGCCGCCGCAAGACTGAAACTGGAGCAGGCAAGCACCTATCCCGACGTGACGGTCGGGGTCCAGGTTGGACGCGAAGGTGCCCCGGACGCGCGCGAGCGGCTGACGACGTTCTCAGTCTCCATCCCTCTGCCTTTGTTCAAGCGCAACGATGCAGGCATCGGGCAGGCGCGCAGCGAACTTGAACAGGCGCGCATCGAGCACCAGTCTGCGATGAATGAGCAGCGGTCGCAGGTCTACAGCCTGTGGACCAAGCTTCAAAGCCTGAGCGCACGCGTGGAACGGTTGCGGACAACGGTTCTCCCCGCGCTGCAGAACAACGAGGCGCTGTCGGCAAAGTCGCAGAAGGCCGGACAGATCAGCGTTCTGGACCTCATGGTGGTGAACCGACAGAGCCTGGATGCACGACGCGATCTGCTGGAGGCAGAGTTGGACTATCAATTGACCCGGCTCGCGCTCGAAGCAGCCATCGGGCAACCCATTGGAGGGATCGCGCCATGATGAACGCTCAACGAGCCCGATATCGCCGCAGCTTGACCATCCAGGCAGACCGCGTGGTGCGCTTGGGCGCCAAGTCCGCGGGCCTGCTCGCACTGCTGAGTCTGTGCCTTGTGGTGGCGTGCAGCCGCACCGATCAATCCGGCGCCAGTCCCGCTGCTGCGAAGGACGGCAAGTCCGAGTCCAGCGAAAAGAAGGGCGAGAAGAACGAGAAAGGCGGCAAGGAGGAAAAGGAGGCCAAGCTCGAAAAAGGGCACGTCAAGCTCTCGGACGCCGAGGTCCGCGAAGCCGGCGTGGAAGCGCAGGAGCTGAAGCCTCAAACCTTGGCGGACCAGCTCGTCCTCAACGCGATGGTCGCGGCGAACCAGGATCGCTTGGCTCACCTCTCGCCTCGCATTCCAGCGCGGGTGGTGGCCGTCCTGGTGAGTGATGGCGATCACGTCAAAGCCGGCCAAGTGCTGGCGTCACTCGACAGTCTTGAACTGGGCGAAGCGCAAGCGGCTTGGCATCATGCCGAGAGCGACCAAGCGCTCGCGCGCTCTGAGTTCGAGCGAGCCGAATCGCTGCACAAGGACGAGGTGATCGCGGACAAGGACTATTTGCGCGCACGCACCGAATACGAGAAAGCGAAGGCACAAACGCGCGCTACGCTGGAGCGCTTGAAGTTGCTTGGGGCGGACCCGTCGCATGGCAGCGACAAGGTCGGCTCCGTTTTCGCGTTGACGGCACCATTCGCCGGTGTGGTCGTCGCCAAGAAGGCGGTGCTCGGCGAACTGGCGCAACCCGACAAGCCGCTCTTCGAGATCGCCGACCTGTCGACCGTCTGGGTCGAAGCCAGCCTCTTTGAAAAGGATCTGGCCAGGGTGCGTGTCGGTGCGCCGGCCGTTGTGACGGTGTCTGCCTATCCGGACGCCGAGTTCAAGGGAAGCGTGATGCGGATCGGCAGCATGCTGGACAAGGACACCCGCACGGTGCCCGTGCGAATCAACGTGGCCAACGCGGATGGCCGACTCAAGCCCGAGATGTTTGGCAGCGCCAGGATCGAAGGCGCCGGCAAGGCGGAAGCCTTTGTGCTGCCGGAGGCCGCAGTGATTCTGCTCAACGGCGAACCGACTGTGTTCATCGATCAGGACGGCGACTACGAGGCCCGCCACGTGCAGGTTGCCGGCCGCCGAGGCGGCAACGTCGTCATTGCCAATGGGTTGAAGGCGGGCGATTGGGTGGTTCGCAAAGGCGCCTTTGCGGTCAAGTCCAAGCTGCTGAAATCGCAGATTGGCGACTCGGACTGACGGCGGCCGCATGCTCAACACCATCATTGCCGCGTCGCTGCGCTACAAGGTCCTGGTCCTGGTTGCCTTTGCCGCGATCGTCGGCTGGGGCATCCACGCCTTCCTCGTCGTGCCGGTGGACGCCTTCCCGGACGTGACGCCCGTGCAGGTGAACATCTACACCGAGTCGCCCGGCATTGCCGCCGAGGAGGTGGAGAAGCTGGTCACCTTCCCGGTCGAGACTGCGATGGCCGGGCTGCCGGGCGTCCAGCAGATCCGCTCGATCTCGTTGTTTGGCCTCTCCTACGTCAGCGTGTATTTCAAGGACGATGTCGACATCTACTTTGCGCGCCGGCTTGCGGGAGAACGGTTGGCAGAGGCGCGAGAACGCATTCCGGAGGGATATGGCAAGCCGGAACTCGGTCCCAACACCTCCGGCCTCGGGCAGGTCTACTGGTACACGATCGAGGCGGCCGACAAGAAGCTCAGTGCGATGGACCTGCGGGCCCTGCAGGATTGGAACGTGCGGCTGTTGCTGAGGACTGCGCCAGGCGTCGACGACGTGACCAGTTGGGGCGGCGACGAAAAGCAGTTCCAGGTGCTGATTCGTCCGGACCGGTTGCTCAAGTACGGACTGACGTTCAAGTCGGTGATGGAAGCACTGTCGGCCAACAACCGGCAGGTCGGTGGCCAGTACGTGAACGTCGGGCGCGAGCAGTACCTGGTGCGAGGCCTCGGCATGGCGAGTTCGGCCGCCGACCTGGGCAACATCATGGTGGTCTCGCGCGCCGGGGTGCCGGTCTACGTGCGCGACGTGGCGGAAGTGCGGGAGGGACCCGCCGTGCGCTTTGGTGCGGTCACCAAGGACGGACGCGAAGTGGTGTTGGGCCAGGCACTGGCGCGCATCAACGAAAACGCGAAGGACGTGGTTGCTGCAGTCAAGGCCAAACTGGAAATCGCCAAGAAGGCGCTCCCGCCAGGCGCGGTGCTCAAGCCGGTGTATGACCGCACGGACCTCGTCGACCGCGCGATGTCGACGGCCGAGCGCTCGCTCGTCGAAGGCAGTGTCCTCGTCGTCATCGTGCTGTTCCTGTTCCTTGGTGAACTGAGGTCCGCCCTGGTCGTCGCCGTGACGCTGCCGCTGGCGATGCTGATGGCCTTCATCATGATGGAACGCTTCGGGTTGTCCGCGAACCTGATGTCGCTGGCCGGGCTGTCGATCGGCATCGGGATCATGATCGACGGCGCCGTCGTGCTGGTAGAAAACGCGTTCCGCTTGCTGTCGCATGCGGACAAGGACGTGAACCGCACGCAGGTGATCCTGCGCGCAGCCACCGAAATCGCCAACCCGGTGTTCTTCGCCATCCTGATCATCATCGTCGTCTTCCTGCCACTGTTCTCGCTCACCGGCCTGGAAGGCAAGCTGTTCAAACCCATGGCGCTGACGATCTCGTTCGCGATGCTCGGATCGCTGGCGTTGACACTGACCATCGTGCCGGTGTTCGCGTCCTTGATCCTGCGCCCATCGGTCGAGCGCGACACGTTCGTCGTGCGTCACTCCAAGCGGCTGTACCTGCCGTTGCTTGCGCGCGCGCTTGAGCGCAAGAAGACCGTCCTCGGCATCGCGCTGGCGGCGCTCGTCGCGGCGCTCGCGCTGTTTCCTTTCCTCGGCAAGGAGTTCATGCCGCAGCTTCAGGAAGGGGCGACGATCTTCCGGGTGACCGGCATTCCATCCACTTCCCTGGAGGAAACCATACACGTCGCGCAGCGGCTGGACGCCGTCCTCAAGAAGCAGTTTCCGCAGGTGAACTCCTCCCTGGCCACGATCGGGCGTTCGGAACTCGGCGACACGACGGATGCGAACTACATGGAAGTCCTGGTCGAGACCAAGCCGCCGCAGGACTGGCCCCAGAAGATGCCCATGCCCGAGCTGACCCGCAAGATGCAGGAAGCGCTGGAGCAGGCCATCCCCACCGTGGTGTTTGGTGCCACCCAGCCGATCCAGATGCGCGTGGAGGAACTGATCTCGGGCGTGCGGGCCACACTGGCGCTGAAGGTCTACGGGGACGACCTTGCGACGCTCGATTCGCTCGCTGCCGACATGAAGGGAGTGCTGTCGGGCATCAAGGGTGCTTCTGACCTTTCATTGGAGGCGAACAAGGGCAAGCCTCACCTCGTCATCAAAGTGAATCGCGACGAGGCTGCACGCTATGGCGTCACGACTGATGAAGTCCTTGAGGTCGTACAGACCGGCATCGGCGGAAAGACTGTCGGCACGGTCATCGATGGCGTGAAGCGCTTCGACGTGGCGGTGCGACTGGATGAGGCGTCTCGCAACAGCATCGAAGCCATCAGCAACATCCCGATCCGCACCCAAAGCGGCGCTCTGGTGCCGCTGGAACGCGTAGCCAGCATCGAGACCGCGGAAGGCTACTCGTTTGTGCGACGCGAGCAGTTGCAGCGCTACGCCGTGATCCAGCTCGACGTGAAAGGTCGGGACGTGAACAGCTTCGTTCAGGAGGCGGAGGCGAGGATTCGGCAACAAGTGAAGATGCCGACCGGGTATTGGATCGAATGGGGTGGTGCTTTCGAGAACCAGCGGCGGGCGCTGACGCGGCTCGCCATCATCGTTCCCTTGACCATCGGCCTGATCTTCATCCTGCTCTACACCGCCTTCGGCACCGTGCGCCACGCCGCGATGATCATCTCGAACGTCCCGTTCGCCGTGATTGGGGGCGTGTTCGGTCTCGCGCTCACCGGGCAGTATGTGTCCGTGCCATCCACGATCGGATTCATTGCGGTGTTTGGCGTCGCCATGCTCAACGGCATCGTGCTGGTGTCGTTCATGAACAAGCTGCGCGAAGAAGGTTGCACGCTGCGCGAGGCCGTCACCCGGGGAGCGGAGTTGCGCCTGCGGCCAGTGTTGATGACCGCGACGGTGGCTATCTTGGGCCTGATTCCCATGCTGCTCTCCACCGGCGTCGGCGCCGAGACGCAGAGACCGTTGGCTGTCGTGGTGGTGGGCGGGCTGCTCACCGCCACGGCGCTGACGTTCTTGCTGCTGCCGCTGATCTACGAATGGGTGGAACTGCGTGTCGAAAAGCGCAGTGCGTCGCCCCTCGAAGCTCAGCACCCGAATGTTTCCTCGGATGCGCCCGCATCCACCTCAACGTGAATGAAAGGATCTCCATGAACAAGCTTGCTCGCCACAGTGCGGCCCTCATTGCCGCAGCCGCTCTTGCCCTTCCGGTCATCTCCAGCGCCGAAGAGCAAGGCGAAGTGCGCAATGGAGGCATCACCACGATGCTGAAGAACCGCGACTACGAACTGGTGCTCAAACCCACGGTCGTGACCGTCTTCGTCTACCAGGACGAGAAGCCCGCGGCGACCCAGGGCGCAACCGGCACAATCACCATCACCCAGGGCGACAAGAAAACGACTTTGCCACTCACGCCCACCGGTGCCAACGCATTGGAGGCCAAGGGCACCTTTGCGAAAGGCGGCAAGGCTTCCGCGACCATCACCCTGGCTGGCCGCAAGCCCCAGGATGTCACGTGGGCTCTGAAGTGAGCAGGTGATTCGAACTCTGTAGCCGGTGTAGAGTCTTGATCAGCCAATTCGGCTGGTCTGTGGTGGGGGTGGCGATGAAGATCGGCGAGTTGTCGCGCGAGACAGGGACGGCGATCGAGACCATCCGGTTCTACGAGCGAGAGGCCCTGCTGCCGGCGCCGCAGCGCACCGGCGGCAACTTTCGGGTCTACGAGAAGGGGCATGCCGAGCGCCTGGCGTTCATCCGACACTGTCGTTCGCTGGACATGACGCTCGACGAAGTGCGGGTGCTGCTCGACTACAAGGACGCACCCGAGCGCAGCTGCGGCGAGGTGAATGAATTGCTGGACGCTCACATCGGCCATGTCGCAGCTCGGATCAAGGAACTGCGCACGCTGGAGAAACACTTGAAGGCGCTGCGTCAGCAATGCGGTGACGCGCGCAGCGGCGTCGACTGCGGAATTTTGGATGGCATTTCCGCAGCGGCGCGCTCTCCTGCAACGAAGCCAAGTACCCATGTGAGAGGCACTCACCGGGAAACCAGAGCGTTGCGGGGGTAACAAGCCTGATGCTGGACCAGGCACATTCGCCTCATATACTGCCGCCCATGCGCCGATGGCTCGTTGTCCTTCTGCTGGTTGTCCTGCCGTTCCAGTTCGCCTGGACCGCGGCGGCGGCGTACTGCGGTCACGAGACCTCGGCCTCGGTAAAGCACTTCGGGCACCACGTCCACGTGCACAAGGCGGCGACCGGATCGGTCGATGCCAAGCACGCGGGCGGTACTGCCGCGCCGGACCTCGACTGTCCGGTGTGCCACCTGGGTGCCCCTGCCCTGCCCGCGGAGTTCGCCGTCGTCGACGTATCGATCCCGCCCGCGGAGTTCGCAGCCCCTGACGCTGCGGCACCGCCCTCGGCCATCGCCGAGGCGCCTGAACGCCCCAACTGGCTGCTCGCCGTCTGATCCGGCGAGCCCCACGTCCAACTCCCTTTCGAGGTTTTCGACCGCTGAGCACTCGCCGGATCCATCCCGTTCCTGGTTCATTCCTGACTGGAGGATTCGATGCGATACCACACGCTGGCGCTGGCCGCCGCGTTCTGTCTGCTGCCGGGCCTGACGCCCGCACAAGTCATCCCACCGGCTCGGTCGCCGGTCGGGTCCGCGCCCACAGCCGATCCAACGACGACAACCAACCGCGCGTTGACCCTTGAGCAGGCCTGGGCGCGGGCGCACAGCGCGAGCACCACACTGCACGCCAAGCAAGCCCAGCTGGTTGCCGCCGAAGGCTTGGCCACTGACGCCGCATCCTGGCTCGCCAACAACCCGCAGGTGTCCGCGGAGCGAACCCGCCGGTCTGTGCCCAGCTCAAGCGCTACCGAGCGTCGCAATGAATGGAGTGCCGGGGTTTCTCAGGCGGTAGAAATCGCTGGCCAACCCGGCCATCGGCGTGAGGCAGCGAATGCCGCCCTGCAAGCGCTGCGGCTGGAGATCGATGACATGGTGCGCCAGCAGCGAGCCGAAGTGTCCGAGCGCTTCTACCGCGTGCTGGCGTTGCAGCAACGCGTGGAGATCGAGGCACAGGCGATGCGCCTCTTTGAAGATTCCGCACGCGCCGTCGAAAAGCGCCGGGGCGCCGGCGAAGACACCCGACTGGACGCGAATGTCGCGGTGGTGGAGGCGGAACGCGCTCGCAACCAGCTCGCGACGGTGCAAGAGCAACTGCTTGACGCTCGTGCCGCGCTTGCCACGGCGCTGCAATTGCCGCCGTCCGAGTCCATCGAAGCTTCAGGCAGCCTGTCCCCGAGTCCGCTCGGGTACTCGCTCGAAGTGCTGCTGCAGTCTGTTCCCGCCCTGCCACGCCTGCAGGCCCTCAACGCACGGGAGCAAAGCGCACAGGCGAAGCTGCGACTCGAACGCGCTGCACGCTACCCCGACGTGACGGTCGGCATGAATGTCGGGCGCGAGGGACCTGGGGACGCACGGGAGCGGCTGACGACGTTCACTGTTTCGGTCCCACTTCCCCTGTTCAAGCACAACGCGGCGGGCATCGGCCAGGCCTCGACCGAACTCGCGCAGGCTCAGATCGAGCGGCGCGCCGCCGAGCGTGACCTCCCCGCACAGGTCCACGCCTTGTGGACCAAGTTGCAGAGCCTGCAGAACCGCATCGAGCGCCTGCAGCGATCGGTGCTGCCAGCCCTGGCCGACAACGAGCGACTGTCCGTGAAGTCGCGCCAGGCCGGGCAGATCGGCCTGCTGGAGCTGATCGTCACCACTCGCCAGACCTTGGACGCCCGACGCGACCTGGTCGACGCGCTGCTCGACTACCAAACCACGCGCACGGCGCTGGAAGCTGCCGCCGGCTGGCCTGCGCAGCTCTGAGAAAGACATCCATGCACAACAACTTGAACAACCCCGACCGCATCCCCGCCCGACTTGCAGCGGCGATCGTCGTTGCCATCCTCCTGACAGCGTGCGGTGGCGGCGAGAAGAAGCCCCCGGAGCCCAAGCCCGGCGCCGAACAGAAGGCCGAAGCCGGCAAGCACGAAGAGGGCAAACACGACGAGGGCACCGTCATCAAGCTGTCCGAGGCGGAGGCCAAGCGCGCTGGCATCCAGTTGCAGGCACTGCAGCCTCAGTCGCAAGCCGATGTCGTGACCGTCACCGCCACCATTCGTGCCAATCAGGACAAGATCGCCCGCGTAGCGTCCCGCGTCGAGGGCCGCATCACGCGTGTGCTCGTCAATCTGGGCGACACCGTGCGCGCCGGCCAGCCGCTGGCGTCGTTGGACAGCGTAGCCTTGGGTGAAGCCCAGTCGGCCTTCCTGCAGTCCCAAGCCTCACATCGCGTGGCGCAAACGGACTTCGACCGCGCCAAGGCGCTTGCAGCCGAGGAGATCATCCCGCAGCGCGAGTTCTTGCGGGCGAAAGCCGAACTGGACAAGTCCAGTGCCGAGCTGCGTGCGGCCGAAGACAAGCTGCGCCTGCTCGGGGCATCGCCGCAGCGCAGCGGGCGTGCGGCAGCCGGCTTCGAGGTGCATGCACCGTTTGCCGGCACCGTGATCGAGAAGAAGGCCACGACAGGCGAACTCGCCACGCCGAGCGATGCGCTCTTCACCGTGGCCGACCTGTCGCGTGTGTGGATCGAGGCGAACCTGAGCGAGGACCTGCTGTCCAAGGTGCGCCCCGGCGCCAATGCCACCGTGCGCGTGGCCGCCTATCCCGGCGAGCGGTTCGCCGGCAAGGTGACCTACATCGCGGGCATCCTCAACAAGGACACCCGGACCATTGGCGCCCGCATCGAGGTCGACAACAAAGACCGCCGGCTCAAGCCCGAGATGTTCGCCACCGCCGTCATCGAGACCGGCACATCAAAGGACAAGGTGCTCAGCGTGCCTGACGCCGCCATCGTGCTGCTGCAAGGCCAGCCGACGGTGTTCGTGCAGGAGCGCGGCGGATTCGAGCCGCGTCCGGTGGAGCTTGGCGACAAGCTCGGTGGCCGCACAGTTCTCAAGTCCGGCGTCGATGCCGGCGAGCAGGTCGTCGCTGCAGGCGCCTACGCCCTCAAGGCGCGCTTGCTCAAGTCGCAAATCAGCGACGAGCATTGAGAAGGACGCACCATGCTCAATGCCATCGTTGATGCTTCCTTGCGCTACAAGGTCCTGGTCCTCGTCGCCTTCGCGGTGATCGTCGGCCTGGGCATTCGCGCCTTCCGCCAGGTGCCGGTCGACGCCTTCCCGGACGTGACGCCGATTCAGGTCAACATCTACACCGAGTCCGCCGGACTTGCGGCCGAGGATGTCGAGAAACTGCTGACCACGCCGATCGAAGGCGCCATGGCTGGGCTGCCCGGCGTCGAGGAAGTGCGATCTGTCTCGCTCTTCGGCTTGTCCTACGTCGGCGTCTACTTCAAGGACGACGTGGACATCTACTTCGCGCGGCGCCTTGTCGGCGAGAAGCTGCAAGAGGCCAAGGAGCGGCTGCCCAAGGGTTACGGCGAGCCCTCGCTCGGGCCAAACAGCTCCGGCCTCGGCCAAGTGTTCTGGTACACGATCGATTCGGCCGACAAGAAGTTGTCGGCCATGGACCTGCGCACCTTGCACGACTGGACCGTGCGAATGATCGTGCGTACCGCGCCTGGTGTGGACGACGTGATCTCCTGGGGTGGTCATGAGAAGCAGTTTCAGGTGCAGGTCGATCCTCAGCGTCTCATCAAGTACGGGCTGTCGTTCAAAGAGGTGATGGAGCGGCTGACCGCCAACAACAAGCAGGTCGGTGGCCAGTATCTCAACATTGGCGCAGAGCAGTACCTGGTGCGCGGGCTGGGCCTGGTCGGCAACGTCGCGGACATCGGCGGCATCGTCGTCGCCGAGCGCAACGGCTCGCCGATCTACGTGCGCGATGTGGCCGCGGTGAAGGAGGCGCCGGCCATGCGCTTCGGCGCGGTGACACGCAACGGCCAGGAGACCGTGCTTGGCATGGCGCTGTCGCGCGTCAATGAGAACGCCAAGAACGTTGTCGATGGAGTGAAGGCCAAGCTCGCGACCGCACAGGCCGCGCTGCCCAAGGGAGTGACGCTCACCCCCATCTACGATCGCACCGAGCTGGTCGAGAAGGCGCTCAAGACCGCCGAAAGCTCGCTCGTCGAGGGCTCGATCCTCGTCGCGGTCATCCTGTTCCTCTTCCTCGGGGAGATCCGCTCGGCCATCGTCGTCATCGTCACCTTGCCGCTCGCGATGCTGATTGCCTTCGTGTTCATGCAGCAATTCGGCCTATCGGCCAACCTGATGTCGCTCGCTGGCCTCGCGATTGGGACCGGGATGATGGTCGACGGCGCGGTGGTGCTGGTGGAAAACGCCTTTCGTCTGCTGTCGCATGCGCGCGAGTCGGGACGGCCGATTCACAAGACGCAGCTCATCCTGCAGGCAGCGCGCGAAGTGGTGAACCCGATCGCCTTCGCGATTCTGATCATCATCGTGGTGTTCTTGCCGTTGTTCTCGTTGCAGGGGCTGGAGGGCAAGCTCTTCAAGCCGATGGCGCTGACCATCACCTTCGCCATGGCCGGCTCGCTGCTGCTGTCACTGACCCTAGTGCCGGTGCTGGCCTCGCTCATCCTCAAGCCAAAGGAAGAGCGAGACACCTTCCTCGTGGCACGCGCCAAACGCCTGTACCTGCCGCTGCTCGATTGGGCGCTTGAGCGCAAGAAGCTCGTGGTCGGGAGTGCCGTTGCACTTCTGCTCGTCTCGCTGGCGATTTTTCCCTTCCTCGGCAAGGAGTTCATGCCGCAGTTGCAGGAGGGCAGCATCATGTTCCGCATCACCGGCATTCCATCCACGTCGCTGGACGAATCGATTCGGGTGTCCAACGTCGTCGACGCCGAATTGCGCCGGCAGTTTCCTCAGGTGAAGACAGTGCTTGCCACCATCGGCCGCGCCGAGAAAGGCGAGACGGCCGATGTGAACTACATGGAGGTGTTGCTCGACCTGAAGCCGCAAAGCGATTGGCCGCAGAAGATGTCGTACACCGCGCTCGGCCACGACATGCAGGAAGCGCTGGAGAAGACCGTCCCCACGGCCGTCTTCGGTGCCACGCAGCCCATCCAGATGCGCGTGGAGGAGCTGATCTCCGGCGTGCGTGCGACCTTGGCGCTCAAGCTTTACGGGGAGGACCTGGAAACGCTCGATCGACTCACCGGCCAGATCAAGGGCGTGCTGCAGAAGGTGTCGGGTGTGGCAGACCTCTCGGCCGAGGCCAACAAAGGCAAGCCGCAGCTCGTGATCCGCGTGGACCGCGCCGCGGCGTCGCGCTACGGCATCAACGCCGACGAGATCCTGGAGGTGGTGCAGTCCGGCATCGGTGGCAGCTCGGTGTCGACGCTGATCGACGGCACGAAGCGCTTCGACATCGCAGTGCGCCTGTCAGACGAGTTCCGCGGGTCGCCCGCCGCGATCGCGGCTATCCCGATTCGCACCGGAGAAGGCGCCCTCGTGCCGTTCTCGCAGGTGGCCAAGATCGAGCTGGACGAAGGCTACTCGTTCGTGCGCCGCGAGGCGTTGCAGCGCTACGCAGTGCTGCAGATGGATGTCAAAGGCCGCGATGTGGACAGCTTCGTGAAGGAAGCGGACGCCAAGCTGAAGCAGGAGGTCAAGCTGCCGCCGGGGTACTGGACCGAATGGGGCGGCGCCTTCGAGAACCAGCAGCGTGCGATGGCACGTCTCGCACTGATCGTGCCTTTGACGATCGGCCTGATCTTCTTGCTGCTGTACACCGCGTTCAATTCGGTGAGGCATGCTACGCTGATCATTGCCAACGTGCCATTCGCCGTCATCGGCGGCATCTTTGGCTTGTTCATCACTGGCCAGTATGTGTCGGTGCCCTCGGCGATCGGCTTCATCGCGGTGTTCGGTGTTGCCATGCTCAACGGCATCGTGCTCGTCTCGTTCCTCAACGGTCTGCGGCAGCAAGGCCTGTCCGTGCGTGATGCCGTGCGCCAGGGAGCGAGCTTGCGGCTGCGGCCGGTGTTGATGACCGCCTCGGTAGCCATCCTCGGGCTCGTGCCGATGCTGCTGTCCACTGGCGTCGGTGCCGAAACTCAGCGCCCGTTGGCCACCGTCGTCGTGGGGGGCCTCTTCACCTCCACCGCGCTGACGCTGCTCCTGCTACCCCTCATGTACGAATGGGCGGAAGGCCGCGCCGAGCGACGCGCAGCCGCCCTCGCCGCCTCTTCCGCAGCACAAGGAGAACCCGCATGAAAGAGATCAAAGCCTATGTTCACGCCAACCGCATCGGCGCGGTGATTGCTGCTCTAAAAGGCTCGTCCGCCTGGGACGGCGCGGTGGGTGGAGGTGGTACGGACACCCACAACCTCACCGTCTACGTCGTCAAGGGCTCGTTGCTGCCGGTGGACGAGCGTGAGCGCCACTACTCGGTTGAGCTCGGTGACGAGGTCGTGAACGAATACAAGTTGGAGCTGACCTGCGCCGATGAACACGCGGACGAGCTGGTGGAGGTCATCCGCACGTCCGCACGCACCGGCCAACCCAACGCCGGGTGGGTCTTCGTCACCGAGGTGGCACGCACCGTGCCCATTTCTTGAACGCGGTCCGGGGGGGGGCAGCTGACTTAACCCTGACCTGATGAACAACCAACCAGCATCAACGGAGAACCTCGCATGGCCCACACGAACACCCAGAAGTTGCGCCTGGACATACCCCTGCTGCTCCCCGAGGTGCCTGATGTCCATGACAGGTGCGTCGTTAAGTTGCTCGCCGCGCTCAATGGACGGCCCGGCGTCGAACAGGCACATGTGGTTGAACCCAAGGATGGCAAAGCCGCGCAGTTGTGCGTTCACTACGACCCGGGCGTGATCTCTCTCGGCCGCGTGCGCGAAATTGCGCACGCGGCGGGGACAACACTGACCGACCGGTTCGGCCACCTGATGGTCCGTGCGGCCGGGACACTGCATGCGCGCGAGGCGAGGACCTTGGCGGCGCGGCTGCAAGCTTTGCCGGGAGTGGTCGAGGCAGAAGCGGCAACGAGCGGCGCTGTCCGAATTGAGTACGACCGGGAGAAGTTGTCAGACCACGCGTTGCTGGCGCGGCTGCGCGGCATGGGTGTGCCGGTGCCAAACGTCGGCGCTTCGGCGGCGCGGCCGAAAGACTCAGCTGTACCAGCTGGAGGCGATGAGCATGCAGGCCACGATCACAGGCCCGGCGAAGGCCACGAGCAACCAGCGGCGAGTCATGACGAGCATGAAGAGCACGAAGGCCACGAGCACGCGCATGCCGAGGGGGACGACCACGCTGATCACGGCCATGCAGGCCACGACCACGAGCACGGCGGTCCATTCGGTGAAAAGTCGGAGCTTGTCTTCGCACTGATCGCCGGTGCCTTCCTGCTGGTCGGCTGGCTGATCGCCTGGAGACAGTGGGGGCCGTCCTGGGCATCCGTCGGCTGCTTCATCGGCGCCTACCTCGTCGGTGGCTTCTTTACCGTTCGAGAAGCGCTTGAAAACCTCAAGGCCAAGCGCTTCGAAATCGACACCCTGATGCTGGTGGCGGCGGCTGGTGCAGCCGCGCTCGGCCGATGGGCGGAAGGCGCATTGCTGCTGTTCCTGTTCAGCCTGGGCCATTCGCTCGAACACTACGCGATGGGACGGGCTCGGCGTGCTATCGAGGCCTTGGCCAAGCTCGCCCCGGACCGCGCGGTCGTGCGTCGTGGCGACAGCACCGAGGAGGTGGATGTCGCCACTTTGCAGGTAGGTGAGGTGGTGGTCGTCAAGCCCAACGAACGAATGCCGGCGGATGGTTTTGTGACGCGGGGCCAGAGCAGCGTGAACCAGGCACCGGTGACCGGAGAGAGCGTGCCGGTGGACAAGCGCCCGGTGGACGACGCCAAGGCCGCGCTGGCTGCATTCGACAAGCTACCCGCGGCACATCGGGTGTTCGCCGGAACGATCAATGGTGCGGGCGCGTTGGACGTGACTGTCGCTCGCAAGTCGACGGAATCGACGATGGCACGGGTTGTGAAGCTCGTCACCGAGGCCGAGGCCCAGCGTTCTCCGACGCAGAACTTCACCGAGAAATTCGAGCGCTTCTTCGTCCCGGCGGTGCTCGCGCTGGTTGGCGTGCTGATGTTCGCCTGGGTGGTGATCGACGAACCATTCGCCGACAGCTTCTACCGTGCGATGGCAGTGCTGGTGGCGGCAAGCCCTTGCGCGCTGGCGATTTCGGTGCCGAGCGCGGTGCTGAGCGGCGTGGCGCGAGCGGGGCGCAGCGGGGTTCTCGTCAAAGGCGGTGGTCCACTTGAGAATCTCGGCTCGCTCACGTCCATCGCCTTCGACAAGACCGGCACGCTCACCGAAGGCAAGCCGCGGCTGACGGACGTGGTGGCCGCAGAGGGCGCGAGCGAGACGGAACTGCTTGGCGTGGCACTGGCGGTCGAAGAGCACAGCGACCATCCCTTGGCTTCGGCGGTGGTGGCCGGCGCCCGGGAGAAGCTGGGGAACCAACACCAACCGCTCAAGGCAGACGCCCTCGAAAGCATCACGGGGCGTGGCGTCAAGGCGACCGTCGATGGCAAAACCGTGCATGTCGGCAAGCCCGCGCTGTTTGCCGAGGTGGAGGGCACGCGGATGCCTCAAGCGTTGACCGACGCCAACGAACGGCTCGTGGCTGACGGGCGCACAACCATGGTCGTTCGGCAAGGCGAGCGATACCTCGGCGTGCTCGGCGTGATGGACACACCCCGCCCCGTGGCGGCCCAGGTGATGAAGCAACTTCAGGGACTTGGCATCCGGCAGCTCATCATGATCTCGGGCGACAACCAGAAGGTGGCCGACTCGGTGGCCAAAAGTGTGGGACTGACCGAAGCGCGCGGCGACCTGATGCCCGAAGACAAGGTGACCGCCATCAAGGAGTTGCGCGCCAAGGTCGGCAAGGTTGCGATGGTGGGCGATGGCGTCAACGATGCGCCAGCCATGGCGAACGCCACGGTGGGCATCGCCATGGGCGCCGCCGGTTCGGACGTAGCGCTCGAAACCGCCGACGTGGCCCTGATGGCCGATGACCTCGCGCAGTTGCCCTTCGCAGTGGGGCTGTCGCGCAAGACCAGCGGCATCATCAAGCAGAACCTGTGGGTCAGCCTGGGCGTGGTGGCCGTGCTCATTCCGGCAACCATCTTGGGGTTGAACATTGGCACCGCCGTGATATTCCACGAGGGATCGACTTTGCTGGTGGTCCTGAATGCGCTGCGCCTGCTCGCGTTCAAACTTCCCGGCGGCGTGCAGCCATCCCAGCCCGAAGTGAAGGAAGCGGCGGTGAGCTGAACATTCTCTCGACCACGCTCAGAACTGCCTCTGGGCACGCCTGCAGGGAAGCCTTTGACAACCCAAGGCCCCGAACGTTGGACCATTGGCATGACGAATGTCCTCTTGTTTGCGCTCATACCTGCGATGTCCGTCGTCGTAGGCGGCATCGCCGCCGCCTTCAAGACACCCAGCGCCGCTATACGCAGCGGGACGCAACACATCGCGGCGGGCGTTCTCTTCGCAGCACTTGCCACCGAGTTGCTCCCGGATGTCATGCATCGGCGGCTTCCACTGGTGACCGCTGCGGGGTTCGCGCTCGGCGTGGTGGCGATGCTCTTGCTCAAGGCACTCACCCGCAAGCTGGAATCTGGCGCACAGAGCAACGATCCGACGATTCCCTTGAGCATGCTCCTGACGATGGCCATCGACATCGCGCTCGACGGGCTGCTGATCGGCATCGGCTTCGCGGGCAGTTCTCGTCAGGGCGTCTTGCTCACGATCGCTCTGACGCTCGAAGTACTCTTCCTGGGCGTGTCTGCGGCCGCGGCGCTGACGACGGTTAAGGCTGGGCGGGCAACCATCGTTGGCGTTACCTCTGGCTTCGCGGCATTGTTGTTGATCGGAGCGGGAGCCGGTTCCTACTTTCTTGCCGACGTGTCTCCGGTGACACTCGATGTGGTGATGTCCTTCGGTGTCGCGGCGCTTCTGTACTTGGTCACCGAAGAGTTGCTGGTCGAGGCGCACGAAGTGGACGAGACGCCGGTGCTGACCTCGATGTTTTTCCTTGGCTTCCTTGCGCTGATGCTCATCGAAATGGTCATCTAACCGCTCGGTGCGGATGTCCATCACGCCGGAATCGACCACGGGTCTGTCGCTCTGCGTGTTCGGTGAGCAGGCTTCGTCAATCAGCCCAGAACGGTGTCCGAATGCGACGGCGGATTGCGGAACGGGCGAAGGTCTCCAGCATGACCTGATTGTGGGCCGGCTCGTACTCGTAGCCGAGACCGGAAATGCTCAGTACATCCCTCACCGTGCGCGTTGATGGTTTGAGTTGATCGTCGAGATTGTGCCCCGTGGGACCGCTTCGCTCCGGCGCATAGTGCGGTGCGGCGTCTGGGTTTTCCGCCATCTGCACTGCTTGCCAATCTGCCCACACCTTGTCGATGAAGCAGTGATGGAGAAAGAACACCGGGTCGTTGGGCGATGTCATGGGTGCCATGTTGCCGCCGATCCAGAGGTGAACCCGGTTGTGCAGCTGCGAGCCCGGTGTCTTGACCCTGGCATCACCTCGCTGCGTGACCCATCCTTCGATGCGGTTGCGAAAGCCGATCGTGAAGGGACTGCGCTCGTAGTTCGGTGTGTCGTAGAACACCTCTGCCATTGCAAGCGCAAGATCCTCCTCCGTCGGTAGCGACGGCAGCATCCGGCCGAACTGTCTCTTCAGCCCCGTCCCGGGCAAGCCATCGTCCGGCAAGGATGGCACTGGCCACTTGCCCGAACTCTCGGCGAAGGGTCCGCGCTGAACGCGCCACTGGTCGCCCTCTTCGCCGTTGCCTCCCATGAACGTGTCCGCCCAGAGGGGCGATGTGCTCGGGTCGGGCAGCTTGGCGTCTTGTGTCCAGTCCCAATACGGGAGCGAAACGCTCGCGTCAATGGTCCGCAGGTCTTGCTCCAACTGCATCAGAAAATCCCGGTGCCAGGGCAAGAACGACGGCCCTCGGTGCGCACCGTTGCGATAGTTCGCATCGCGAGGTTCCTGGGGCAGAACGGTCGGGTACATGACCTGGTGGTGCCAGTGCACGTACTTGTCATACTCGCCGCGCCCCTTGAGTTCGATCAGGGCGTGAACCAGTGCATCGATTTCCGACTGGCTCAACGAATGGACGCTCTTCCTCGTGATCATTTCTTCTCCCTTTGCGGACAAAGCACGGCGACTGGCGAAAGGCATGCAGCTTACGCGTGCCTCGGGGCAATGATCAATCTCGCTCTGGCTTGCGAAAACTGCATCCACAACTCTGATGACGAAGGTCATCGCCGGCCATCGCTCCCGCATCGGTCGTTCGTTTGACCATAGACTTTGCCGCCATGGCAAACAAGCAATTCAATCTCGATGGGCTCACGCCGCTGTTCCGGGACGCGGTTCTGCACAAGGAACCGACGCTCGGCTTTGAGGTGGCCCAGGGGCGCGGACGCTTTGTCTTCATGATGTTCTTTTCCGAAGAAGACAAAGAATCCAGAGACCTGCTCTTCGTGTACTTGCGGCACACGCGCGTGATGCTCGACTTCAAGCTGTACGGCAACCACTTCAAAGGCGACTTCCGAATCTTCATCGATCCGGTCAAGGAGCGCGCCATGGTGGAGGAGTTGCAGCTCGGGCACGGTGATGTCGCCTTCGAATTCGAGGGCTTCTTGCGCCAACTGAATGGCGCTTTCCCGGCGCAGCTTCCGTTGCAGGCAACGCTGGATACGCTTCGGGCCGTCTGGCCGCAGGTGGGCGAGCGGCTGCGCAGCGTGGTCGATGAAGCCGCCAGGACCATCCTCATCGGCATTCGCCGACTCGGCCACAAGAAGCCTCGTGAAAAGACTCTGCGCAAGCTCTATCTGCACACCAACGGCGATGCCAGGACCATTCGCGCTCTGGTCACCGCGCTGAAGGCCGCGCACATCACCCTGGCCTGGACGGACGATCCGACGGCGGTGGCCAAGAGCTTCGTGGACCTCATGGGCGATGTCCGCCGAGCGGGAGGTCGACCCTCGCCGCTGGGCACGACCTGAATTGGTCGGGTCGCTTCGAACGCCTCATCCAAAGTAGCCCACGTCTTTCAGGAATTCGGTGGAGCCGTCCACCAGGCTTTTCTGCCCTGCTCCCGGTTCGTTCTTGCGTTCGATCTCAATCGACGGAAGCAGCCCGCCGGCAAACAACTCCTGAAGCCGCGTCCCCTTCATGGCTTCGTGATAGTCGTTGGACGGGCGGCGACCCGACCACGCCAGCAGGCAATCGATAGCCGCGCCCGCGATCAGATCAGCCACTTGCAACTGCGGATGGGCGGACGATTCGGCGAAGTCGAGATCTGAAATCCGCAGCGGCAATTCCGCTTGGCGCGTGCCGTAGCCGATGGTGCGCGGATCGATGGGGGTCATCATGGCGCGCAGAAAGCGCTCATTGCGTTTGAGCGGCTTGGACCGGTCGTGAGTCACTGTCAGCCGCCCTGACTCGATCTTCATCCATTGATTGATCATGTCGATGAAGATGTCGACGGCCGGGTCGAAGACCTCAGTGTCAGTAAAGACGCCGATGAACTCATCCAACCGTCCACGCGCCAGCAAGAGCCCGGTGGCGAAGTCGCGATAGTCGTAGGGCGTCGCCAGCGCCGCCTGGCTCAGGGTTTCGTCAAAATATGCGAAGGCGCTGGCGGTCCGCTCCCGCATCGCTCGCACGACGGCATGCATCACCTTGTCCCAATGCCCGTCAGGGAAGATGATTCTGCCTGCGTGGTACCAGACGTTCACCAGGCCGACATGGGCATCGCCTGCATACAGATCCTCGCCCACTTCGTGAAGCGGCGGCTCGATCAACTTGTCGACGATGTGCGTGATCAGGTAGTAGCGCTTGTCGGCCAGCAGGAACTTGGCGGTCGACGGCGTGAGTTCCGGTGACGAGAAGAACTGCAATAGCGCTTGCTGGCCGCTTCGGTTGCCTTTGAGGCGCGAGTACTTGGCTTCCCGCTGCCCCTGACGCAGAAGCGGTCCGAGCAAGTCGGCGGAGCGTTGAGCGTCGAGGTTCGTGCATGCCAACGCAAAGACGGGCTGGTCCTCGCTGAGCAAGTCAACGCCAGTGTTGCCAGATTCGTCGCAAAAAAGGTGCATCCATCTTCCCGAAAACGGCCCTTGTGGATCGGAGCGGACTTTCTCCGGAGACCGGGGCGTGATCCCAGGGCTGCCGCACCCCACACCTTACGCCGATGCGCCACAAGCGACGCATGGTGTGGTCCGGCACGTGCGCAGGCGGCGTGCCCGCTTCTCTAAGCCACTACAGGGGCGGCACCCCCAGCGAGCGACAAGGCGAAGGCGCGTAGCGTCTCACTACACGGCACAAAGCCAACATGGCTGGACCATTCCAGAAACGCGCCGGGCGCAACCTTGACGAACACCACTTGGACGCCGAGTTTTCTGGGGGCTTCTTCGTAGGCTCTGTTCGATGCCGTGAACTCGGCGTATGTCGTTGGGAAGCGTGGGTCGTCAGCCATGGCCACTGCGAATGCCGGATAGTCACGACGCGAAATCTGAGCGATCACCGCCTTTGGCATGCACTTCCCCTTCCGATCTCAGCATTTTCTCAGCGCCATTCAGATCCTGCCTTGTTGCAAGACCTCGACATCGTCTTGTGACATGCCGGCCTGACCAACGGGGCACTCGTCAAGCGATCCGTGCCGGGTGTTCAGGAGATCCAGACAAACGGCTTCATTGCGAGCAGTGCGCCGCAGTCTGCGGTCAGTTCGCCAATCTTGTGTTCGAGTGCCATACAAACTGCTGCTGCTTGGCCAGAAGAAAAGCACCCACGAACCGCGGCATCTGCGGTTGAGTCCGTGGCGATTGCCGCGGCCACGATGTCAAAAGTCCATCGCCCACACAGGTAGTGCACCGTCTGCTCCAAGCAAGCGAGCTTTCCAGCCAAAGCCGCGAGGACGGGCTCCGTTTTGGACAGCGCAGCGAGCGCCCGAAGCGCCTTCTTGTCGCCGGTGTCCACCAGCGCGGCATCGAAGTTGCCGGCAGCGGCAAAGAGTGTTGCCTCGCCGGCGTCGATTTGCGGCTTCCCCGCGAGTGCACTTGCCACCTGCTGGTTGTGCCCCTTCACCGGCGGGCACGCGTTCACGAAGTTCAGAAGCTGCTTGGCGCCAACGCTGGAACCCACTGCCTGCACGGCGGCGGCCGGGTCATCGAGGTGAAGCTTGAACCGATAGCGCAACGACGTGAGAACAAAGACATCGGCCTTGCCCTGCTTCGTGAGGTGCGCGTGAAACCGATCGAGCATTCCCCAGCGGGCGAGCTTGACTGCCACATCGTTGTCGACAAACACCTTCATGCGGGCGGCAACTCCATCGCCGTCAGCTTGAGCAAGTGGTCCATTCCATCAGTGGAAAGCACGTCGAAGTCGATTTCGTCGCGCGCCACGTCGTTGATGACGCGCGGTGCTGCCTGCATCGTCTGCAAGTACTTCAACGCTGCATTGGCGGTCTTCCACTCCTGCGTGAGGCGCCCCCACGCGAGGATCACCTGGCCCGCGTCCAGCGGCTTGTCCTTGAGCGAGCTGAGGACCTCCGCGGCCAACGACAGCTCGCTGTATGGACGGCCCAACAGCCGCTTGGCGGCAGCATCCAGTTCGGCACCGCCGAGAACCTCGATCGCGTACGCATCCGCCTCTTTCTCGTCGTCGTCGAAAAAACTCTTCTGCGCATCGACGGGAAGGGTTTCGTCAACCAGGACGGCATTCGTACCGGCCGCGAGGTGTCCGCACATGATGTGGCCGAGTTCGTGAGCAACCAGGTACGCGAGCTTTGCCGGCGCGGTCTCCTTGCGGACCACCATGACGATGGGACGCTGGTCTACTCGCATGCACATCGCATCCGGGCGACGCAGGCCGCTGGGCCATCCGGTCACGTGGACGATCGGGATGCCCTGCTTCCAGCTCCAACCGACCAGGCGATCGAGCGTGGCGGCACCACCATCCTTCATCAATTGCGCCCGAAGCGACTGCGGGGACAGGGGCTGCAAAATGGGGCGACCTTCGGCCGCCGCTGACAGCAGGTGCGCGAGCCCGTTGCCAATGCCCGCGGCAACCGCCAGCTGCGACGAACCATCAGGGTGGACTGTCTTGAAGCGCGGTGCTGTTGCCTGAAACTTCGGCGAAGGGTCGCGCTCCTGCAGGCTTCCAAGCGACACGTTGAATCGGCGCGCCAGAAGGATCTGCAATTCGAGCAGACCGTCTTCGCTTTGCGCGACCTCGTCGACCCACCAGCTCGGGATCAGCGAGCGCACTTGAGCCGCGGTCAAACCGAGTTCCTTGAAGGAACTCATCAGCTTGCGTGCGGGATTAGGTGCGGGCATGGGGTGTCTTGCGGATGCGTCGATCGGTTCCCCGATGGGCCCCAACGTGGGCGCCGGCCTTCAGCAGTCTAGCAATTGCCTGCGCGTGCTCGGGCGTGCCGTCCCACACATCGCGCACGGCACGCCATAGCACCTCTTGGGCGCGGGCGTCGGGCGGCATCTCATCAATCTCGATTCCAGCGAATTTGCATAGCTTGTGATGAGTCTTCGTCAAGCGCTTCGGTGAACGCAGTGCGCGATGCAGCGTCGATTGCGGCACGCCAGATTCAATGGCGAATCGGGCCTCGCTATACCCTGCAGTGAGCATGAAGGCGCGCAATCGCTCAACGACTTCGTGAAGTGTCATGCATCCATTTTCGCATAATGCATAGACCGAGGTACACTGGCCCGCCTCCAGCCGCGCTTCGCGGCGACCCAGCCCTCACCTGCCACAGACATGCTCGACGTATCGCACGACCATCAAGTGCGGGCGGCCCTGAAAGCCCACCTGCAACCCAAGTTGGGTAGCGATGACCTGCTGGTCGACGAATTCGGGCTCGCCTATGGCGCCGCTCGCGCGGACCTCGCGCTCGTCAACGGGCACTTGGAGGGTTTCGAGATCAAGGCGGCACGCGACACCTTGACGCGACTGCCCTCGCAAGTCGAGGCCTACGGCCACGTGTTCGAGATGGCATCCATCGTCACCACGCGCAGCCACCTGGCCGAAGTTCGGCCGCTGCTGCCGAAGTGGTGGGGCATCATGCTGGCCGTTCCACGCTCACACGGCATCGACCTGCTCGTTCAGCGCCAACCTCGCTCGAACCCTCGCCGCAGCGCGCAGCACCTGGCGCGGCTGCTGTGGCGTGATGAGACGCTGGCCGCGTTGAGCGTGCTCGGGCTCGATCGCGGCCTGAGATCCAAACCCAAGCTCGTACTCTTCGATGCGCTCGCGGCGGCGATGCCGGTCGACGAACTGGCAGACTACGTTCGAACCTGCCTCAAGGCGCGGGGAGACTGGCGATCTGCCAAAGCGCAAAGTGGATGTGATGGTTCGTAGCGTCACGGCGCCAGTGCGTGGCATTTCCGGGCCCCACGCCTGAACTCGCAACCTTGTCGTAGTTCGTGTCGCCCTTGCTGAAGGCTGCACCCATGTAGGGCGGCTTCAACGCGACGAGGACCTTGCAGAGATCGCGGTACTGCTCGAAGCCGAAGTCCTTCACGCTGCGGGCCTTGAACACGAACCACCGGTCGTCGTGGGTGTAGCGCAGGTTCGCACTCATCTTCATCATGCGCGGGTCTGAATCAAACGCGAGGATGTGGCTCACCCCGTAGTCGCTGTAGATCACACCGGCGGGCGCACCAGGCTGCAGCCGCACGGCCTTGAACAGCGCCCAGTCCGTTCGTTGGATCTGGTGAGCACCGGGCATGATGCCGGCGAGGTTCGCAGGAAAGGCGCCGCTCGACAGCACGAGAGAACGCCACGACGCGGCCGAGGCGATGGCGGCAAGGCAAGCCGCGATCTCCGCCGCCCGCTTCGGAACCTCCCAATCGGCCACGTATTCCAGATCCAAGACGGCATCGACATTGGCCGCGGTCGCACCCAACATGCCCAGTGTGGTTTGGAACCAGCTCGCAACAACCGCCGGCGTGACTGCTTCCTGGCGAACGTAGCGCAGCGTCCAGCGCGTCTTCTGCCCTTTGGACACCGCCTTCTTCATCGCTGTAATTTCCATCGGCTGCGCGAGGGAAGACACCACCGGCACAGCACGCACGCCCTTTGACCAGAGAACATGGAACAGATGCTCCCAGACGGTCTCGGCGCCGACTGACAGCTTGTCCGACTCGGTGATGCCCTGGTCAAACGCGATCTCATGCGTTGTGCCCCAGTACTTTGCGGTCGCCACGGCAATGGCCTCGATGTGCTGATCCCAGCTCTTTGTGTACTTCTCCTTGTCCCAGTCGTACGGACGCTCTTGTAGTTCCGCAATCGGCATGACTGCGTCCTTTTGAACGCTGGTCAGCGTCTCGACCGCTGTCTGCTCGCCCCGTTTCCACTTGAGAACTGGCACATACGCGAGTGCGTTGCCTTGGTTGTTGTTCATCTTGGCTCCCTCCCCTGCCGCTCGCCGACATTGCTTCGGAAGCGACCCGATCCATTGTGCAGCCCCGCCGCGCCCTCGATCAACCATGTCCACAAGGGATTTCCGCGCTACCCTTGTCGCGGCATCCTCGGGAATTGACGGCGCGCAAACGTGTCGCAGTCCACGTGGACTGCAGTGGCATGCGACGCCGATGCCGGCGTACACTTGTATCTGAACCGGCCAACCGTGTTGTAAGAACACGGCGCAGTGAACCGACTCATCCGTTGACCATGAAATTGCCTCGCAAGTACCGCCTGCTGACAGCGCTCGTCGCGCTGTTTGGCATGCTGTTCATGCAATTGGCGGTGGCCGCGTATGCCTGCCCTGGACTTGCCAGCGGCAACGGTTCGGACGCCATGGCCAGCAATGGTTCTGCGATGCCGTCGATGCCGGACTGTGATCAACCCGACCCGGTGAATCCGGCCTTGTGCCACGCACATTGCCAGGATGGCAAGTCATCCCTGGACAAGGCCGACGTACCTGTCGTGTCCCCTGCGGCCGTGATGGTCTCCACCATCCTCACGCCGTTCGAGCCGCTGATCCCGGCTCCCATAACGGGCGCTCAGCCGCCCTCGTTCTTGCACCGGACCACGGCGCCACCCATCGCCATTCGGAACTGCTGCTTCCGCATTTGATTTCCAGACGCTGCGCGCGCTGAAGACCTGACACGGGTCAGGTTCCGCACGCCCGGGTGCTCGCCATCGCGAGCCGACCCTCGACCTCATGTCGTTCGTCTGGAGATTTCATGGTTCTTCACTCATCGCAACGCGCGCCATCGAGACAGCGCCACCACATCGGCCTGGCCGCACTGACGCTGGGCTTGGCCGTGACCGCATTCACCGCCCATGCCGCGGGCTCACTGACACTGGACGAGGCGCTGCGCCTGGCGCAGGAGCGCTCGCGCCAACTGTCGGCGCAAGATGCTGCCGCCAACGCGTCGCGCCAGATGGCCGTGGCGGCGGGGCAGCGGCCCGATCCCACCTTGAAGGTGGGCGTCAACAACCTGCCGGTGGATGGTCCCGACCGGTTGAGTCTGACCCGCGACTTCATGACGATGCGATCCATCGGCGTGATGCAAGAGATCACCCGCGGCAGCAAACTCAAGGCCCGCTCCGAACGCTTTGAGCGCGAAGCCGAAGTCGCCGTGGCCGGCCGAGCGCTCGCCTTGGCCAACCTGCAGCGCGACGCGGCCATCGCCTGGTTGGACCGGTCCTACCAGGAACGCATGCGCGAGGTCCTTGTCGGCCAGCGTGACGAAGCGAAGCTGCAGATCGACGCTGCCGACGCCGCCTATCGCGGTGGACGCGGGTCGCAAGGCGACGTGTTCGCGGCCCGGTCCGCTGTCGCGCTGATCGAAGACCGCATTGCCCAGACCGAGCGGCAGATTGCCAGCGCGAAGACGCAACTGGCGCGCTGGGTCGGCACTCCCGCGAACGACGCGTTGGCCGAGCCCCCCGCCCTCGCGACGATCGGCTGGCGCCTCGACGATCTGGAAAGCCGCCTCGCGCATCACCCTGAGATCGCCGTGATGCTCAAGCGCGAGGAACTCGCGCAGGCGGAGGTCGAGGTGGCCCGCAGCAGCAAGAAGTCGGATGTGAGCGTCGAGGTCATGTACAGCCAGCGAGGCTCGGCCTACTCGAACATGGTGTCGGTCAATGTGGCCATCCCCTTGCAGTGGGACCCCAAGAATCGTCAGGACCGCGAGGTCGCCGCCAAGCTGGCCATGCTGGACCAGATGCGCGCCGAACGCGAGGAAGCTACGCGCGCGCATCTGGCCGAAGTGATGGCGATGTGGCAGGAGTGGCAAAGCAACCGCGACCGGCTCGCGCGCTACGACGCCTCCCTCATTCCCTTGGCCACTGAGCGCACCCGCGCCTCGGTTGCGGCGTATCGAGGCGCGAGCGGCACGCTGACCGCAGTCCTCGAAGCGCGCCGCAACGAAATCGACACGCGCGTGGAGCGGCTGCGCCTGGACATGGACACCGCGCGCTTGTGGGCGCAATTGAACTATCTCCTCCCTGCGGGCCATGAGGCGACGCCCTCCTCTTCACCTCGCTGACGCAGAGAACAACGCCATGAATCGAAAAACCGTTTTGATTTCCGTCTTGCTCGCCGGTGTTGTCGTCGCTGGCGGCTACGGCATGTACATGGTCGGCATGCAGCGCGGCATGGGCATGGCCTCCGGCCCCTCCGCGAACTCACCGGCTGGAGGCAACGCCACCCAGCCCGCGGGTGGGCCACAAAGCGCGCTGGAAGGCGAAGACGCGACTCGCCGGCACATGCAGGCAGGCCTCAAAGCCGGCGACATCGATCCGATGACGGGCAAGAAAATCCTCTACTACCACGACCCCATGGTGCCCGCGAGCAAGTTCGACAAGCCGGGCAAGTCGCCGTTCATGGACATGATGATGTCCCCGGTCTACGCCGACGGGGACAGCGACCAGGGCAAGGTCACCGTCAGTCCACGGGTCCAGCAGAACCTGGGCGTGCGCACCGCGCTCGTCACCGAGGGCAAGCTGTCTCCCCAGGTGTCTGCCGTGGGCAGCATCGCGTTCAACGAACGCGATCAGGTCGTCGTGCAGGCCCGTGCCACGGGCTACGTCGAGCGCCTGCACGTGCGCGCGACGCTTGACCGTGTGGCCAAAGGCCAGGCGCTTGTCGACCTGTACGTGCCCGACTGGATTGCCGCACAGGAAGAGTTCTTGTCGGTGCGGCGCATGCAAGGCACGGACCTCGCTGTGCTGGTCGATGGCGCGCGCCAGCGCATGCGCCAGGTGGGCATGAACGACGACCAGATTCGCCTCGTCGAGAAGACCGGCAAGACGCAGCCGCGGATCACCCTGGCTGCGCCGACCGGCGGCGTCGTGGTTGAACTCATGGTGCGTGAGGGCATGACGGTCATGTCGGGCGCGACACTCTTCCGAATCAACGGCTTGTCCACCGTGTGGGCGAATGCCGAGGTGCCGGAGAGCCAAGCGGCGCTGCTGCGCCCGGGTGCGAAGGTCAGTGCCAGGAGTCCGGCCGCACCGGGCGAAACCTTCGAGGGCAAGGTCCAGGCTCTCCTTCCGGAGGTGAATGCCTCTACTCGCACCCTGAAGGCCCGCATGGAGTTGTCCAACCCGGGAGGGCGACTCGTGCCCGGCATGTTCGTGCAGATGCAGTTCATGGACATGCGCGCCGAGAAGGCGCTTCTGATCCCCACCGAGGCCGTGATTCAGACCGGCCGTCGCACAGTGGTCATGCTGGCCGAAGAAGACGGCCGCTTCCGTCCCGTGGATGTCGAAGCCGGCATCGAGAGTGGTGGGCAGACGGAAATCAAGCGCGGTCTTCAGTCCGGCCAGCGCGTGGTCGTGTCGTCCCAGTTCCTCATCGATTCGGAAGCCAGTTTGCGCGGCATCGAAGCGCGTCTGAACGGCGTGCCGGCCACGCCCGCGGCGAGTGCTGCCGCCGCCGCGGCCAGCGCGCCGCGACACGTCGGGGAAGCGAAGGTGGAAACCATCACCAAGGAGGCGATGACACTGTCCCATGGGCCGATCCAGACAATGAAGTGGGGCCCGATGACCATGGACTTCAAGCTTCCGCCAAGCGGCGTTCCGCGCAACGTGAAGACGGGCGACCGGGTCACGTTCGAGTTCTACATCGACCAGGAGAATCTTCCGCAACTGACCACGGTGACGCCCTTGCCGCCTGAACCGAAGGCGGCGAATTCTGCCGCAACGGCTGGGAGCAAGCCATGATCGCGCGGCTCATCCGCTGGTCGATCGGCAACCGGTTCCTGGTGCTCCTGGCCACCCTCATGGTCAGCGCCTGGGGCGTGTATTCGGTGATGCGTACCCCGTTGGACGCCCTGCCCGATCTGTCGGACGTGCAGGTGATCATCCGGACCACCTACCCCGGACAGGCGCCTCGCATCGTCGAGAACCAGATCACCTACCCGCTCACCACCACCATGCTCTCGGTGCCGGGCGCCAAGACGGTCCGGGGCTACTCCTTCTTTGGAGACTCGTTCGTCTACGTGCTCTTCGAAGACGGGACTGACCTGTACTGGGCGCGCTCTCGCGTTCTTGAGTACCTGAACCAGGTACAAGGCCGGCTGCCTCCGGCGGCCAAGGCGTCGCTCGGCCCAGATGCGACCGGCGTGGGCTGGATTTACCAGTACTCGCTCGTCGACCGCAGCGGCACGCAGGACGCGGGCCAACTGCGTGCGATTCAGGACTGGTTCCTGAAGTACGAACTGAAGACGGTGCCCAACGTCGCCGAAGTGGCGTCGGTCGGCGGCATGGTGCGCCAGTACCAGATCGTGCTCGATCCGGACAAGCTCGCGGCCTACAACATCCCGCACACGAAGATCGTCGATGCAATCCAGAAGGCGAATCAGGAGACTGGCGGCTCCGTGCTCGAACTCGGCGAGGCCGAGTACATGGTGCGTGCGTCGGGCTATCTGCAAAACCTCGACGACTTCCGAAAGATCCCGCTCACGACCAACGACGCGGGCGTGTCGGTGCGGTTGGGCGACGTGGCGCGCATCCAGATCGGCCCCGAGATGCGCCGTGGCATCGGCGAACTCGACGGCGTGGGTGAAGCCGCGGGCGGCGTGATCGTGATGCGCTCGGGCAAGAACGCGCTGGAGACCATTGCCGCGGTCAAGGAAAAGCTGAAAACGCTGCAGGCCAGTCTGCCCAAGGGCGTGGAGATCGTGCCGACCTACGACCGGTCGAGCCTCATCGAGCGCGCCGTCGAGAACCTGAGCCACAAGCTGCTCGAAGAGTTCATCGTCGTCGCGGTCGTGTGTTTCATCTTCTTGTTCCACTTGCGATCTGCGTTCGTGGCCATCGTCTCGTTGCCGCTGGGCATCCTCATCGCCTTCATCGTGATGCACTACCAGGGCGTCAACGCCAACATCATGTCCTTGGGAGGCATCGCGATCGCCATCGGCGCGATGGTCGATGCTGCCGTCGTGATGATCGAGAACGCCCACAAGCACCTGGAGCAGTGGAAACACGAGCACCCGGAACAGACGCTGCACGGCGACACCCATTGGCGCGTGATCGCCGACTCGGCGGCCGAGGTGGGCCCGGCGCTCTTCTTCTCGCTGTTGATCATCACCCTGTCGTTCATTCCGGTGTTCACGCTGGAGGCGCAAGAAGGCCGGCTGTTCTCGCCGCTCGCCTTCACGAAGACGTACGCCATGGCGGCGGCAGCGGGACTGTCGGTGACCTTGATCCCTGTGCTGATGGGCTACCTGATCCGCGGCAAGATTCCCGATGAGAAATCCAACCCGCTGAATCGGGTGTTGATCGCCGGCTACCAGCCACTGCTCGACGCGGTGCTGCGTTGGCCGAAGCTGACGCTCGCCGGCGCCGCTGTCATCCTGGTGCTGAGCCTGTGGCCACTGCAGCACATCGGCGGCGAGTTCATGCCTCGGCTTGACGAAGGCGACTTGCTCTACATGCCCTCGGCGTTGCCGGGCTTGTCGGCCGGCAAGGCGGCCGAGCTGCTGCAGCAGACCGATCGCCTCATCAAGACCGTGCCCGAAGTGGTGAGCGTGTACGGCAAGGCAGGCCGTGCGGAGACCGCGACCGATCCAGCGCCGCTGGAGATGTTCGAGACGACCATCCAGTTCAAGCCGCGCGACCAGTGGCGCCCCGGCATGACCCAGGACAAGCTGGTCGAGGAACTCGACCGCATCGTGAAGGTGCCGGGCCTGGCCAACATCTGGGTGCCGCCGATCCGAAACCGCATCGACATGCTGGCCACGGGCATCAAGAGTCCCGTGGGGGTGAAGGTCGCCGGCACCGACCTCGCCACCATCGACCGCGTTACCGGCGAGATCGAGCGCGTCCTGAAGGACGTGCCTGGCGTGTCCAGCGCCTTGGCTGAACGCCTGACGGGCGGCCGTTATGTCGACGTGAACATCAAACGCGACGAGGCGGCGCGCTTCGGCATGAACATCGCCGACGTTCAATCGGTCATCACCTCCGCGGTAGGTGGCGAGAACATCGGGGAGACCGTCGAAGGACTGCAGCGCTTTCCGATCAACATGCGCTACCCGCGCGAGGTTCGAGATTCGCTGGAGAAGCTGCGCAGCCTGCCCATCGTCACCGAACGCGGTGCGCGGATCGTGCTCTCCGACGTGGCCGACATCCGCATCACCGATGGGCCGCCGATGCTGCGCAGCGAAAACGCGCGCCTGTCGGGCTGGGTCTACGTGGACATCCGCGGGCGGGACCTGCGCTCCGCTGTGCAGGACATGCAGCGCGCCGTCACCAAGGAAGTGAAGCTCCCGCCGGGCTATTCCATCTCATGGTCCGGCCAGTTCGAGTTCCTGGAGCGCGCCACGGCCAAGCTGAAGATCGTCGTGCCCTTCACGCTGATGATCATCTTCGTGTTGCTGTACCTGACCTTCAAGCGCTTCGACGAGGCGCTGCTGATCATGGCCACCCTGCCCTTTGCGCTCGTGGGCGGCATCTGGCTGCTGTACCTGCTGAGCTACAACCTGTCTGTGGCGGGCGCCGTGGGTTTCATCGCACTCGCCGGCGTCTCGGCCGAGTTCGGCGTGATCATGCTGCTGTACCTCAAGCACGCCTGGCAAGACCGCATCGACGACGCGCGCACCGAGAATGCCGACCTGCTCGATGCTATTCGCGAAGGCGCCGTCCTTCGGGTGCGCCCCAAGGCGATGACGGTGGCGGTCATTCTGGCCGGCCTGTTCCCGATCATGTGGGGCACCGGCACGGGGTCCGAAGTCATGCAGCGCATCGCCGCTCCGATGGTGGGCGGGATGATCACTGCACCACTGCTGTCGATGTTCGTGATCCCGGCCGCATACCTGCTCATCCGCCGGCGACGCGAACGACCGGCGACGACGCATGCGTTCTGGTGGAGGCGCCGTGGAACGGTCTGAGTTCACCTGGTGCGGCCGGATCGTCCCGGCCCTGGTTGTGCTCCTGGCATTGACGGGAGCGGCTGTCTGCGTTGGCGCGAGGGCCGAGATGCCGGCGCCGCGGCCGGCGCATGCCGTCATGGCCCAAACCGAAATGCCCATGGCGGGCTCGCACACGGGATCGGTCCTCACCGACTGCATGCCCTGCGCGCTGTGCTACGCGGCGCCGGGGATCGCCGTGCAAGGCTTCAGCGGCGAGTCCAAGGAGCCCGTGACACCGACGTGGATGGACATGGCCGAACGGCCAGAGGCAAGAGCCACGGTCGACATGTACCGAAGGCGGCAGTCGTTGCTGCCGCTGCGCATCGCGTATTGCCGGTGGAGCAAGTAGCCGCAAGTCGAGGGTCCCGAGACAAGGCCATTTACCTCAGACAAGGAGTTCGTCATGAACAAGCTACTCATCACCCTCATGGGTGCCGTGACACTGGGCATCACCTTGCCCTCATGGGCCGGGCCCGACTGGCAGATCATCGAAAAGGCACGCAAGGACAAGCAGGCAACGCAAGTTGAACGCCACAAGGATCCCTACGAGGCCCAAGGACCGACGGCTGCGGTCAACAAGGGTTGCCCGCCCCCGCTGGTCCTGCCTCTCGACCACGGTCCGCGTGCCCAGACCACCCCCTGGCAGAACCGACAGATCAAGGAGCGCCATGAGGCGCAGCTCAAGGCATGCCAGGAGGCGGCGAAGTGAACCCCAGGCGGCGCAAACTGACTGTCTCGATGGCGCTGGTGCCGCTCGCAATCTCCTCGCGGGCGGCACCAGCGAAGGAAAAGGTCGAAGTCTGGACCGGGCCGTCGTGCGCTTGCTGCCGCGACTGGGTCAAGCACATGGAGGCCAACGGCTTCCAGGTCACGCTGCACGACACGGGCAACAGCGAGGCACGTTCGCGTCTTCGCATGCCCATTCGGTACGGCGCCTGCCACACGGCCGAGATCGGCTGGTACGCGATCGAGGGCCATGTGCCGGCGCGCGAGATCAAGCGGCTTCTGCTTGAACGTCCCCAGGCGGTGGGCTTATCTGTCCCAGCGATGCCGCGGGGTTCGCCCGGGATGGACGGGCCGACGTTCGGCGGCCAACGCGACCCGTTTGACGTGCTGCTCATCAAACGTGACGGCTCGGCGACGGTCTATCAGTCCTATAGCTGAGCTGCACGACCGTGTGCGCTTCCTGCCGTCGGCTCTGCGCCATGCAGATGCCGGCGGCCAGCGAGCACACGGCAGACTCAGGTCGCCCATGCACCGGCTGTTCGCCGCGTCACTTCCGCGCGGCAGCTCGTTCCTGGGCGATCAACTGGTCGACGAGCCGCAACATCTGCGGCGCACCGCCTGCCTGAAACGGCGAGGTGGCGTACTTTCCGTTCACCACGAAGGTCGGCACGTTGGTGACGGGGTAGTCGTGTGTCATCTGCTTGCGTTTGGCAAGCTCCGTCGCGATCGCCGGCGACTTGAACACCGCCTCAAACTTGGCGCGGTCGATGCCGCGCCGCTCCGCCCAGTCGAACACCTCGGTGTCCTCGCGAAACTCCAAGTGCGCCCAGTGGATGACTTTGAAGACGACCTGATGGTGCTCGCGCAGGAGATTCATCGCACGCAAGGTCAGGAAAATCTTGGCGTGCAACGCGGTACTGGCACGCGTGTCCCACACCACCGGTTCGCGACGAAAGGCGACATCCGCCGGCAACGTCTTCTCCCAGTCATCGACGAAGGGCTCCAGCTGATTGCATGTCGGGCAGCCATACCAGAAGAACTCGATGACTTCGATCTTGCCGGCTGCCACGGTGGGTTGAGCCACCTGCAGCGTGACGAATGGCTTCTTCTCCTCGGCCTGCGCCGGTGATGCGAGCGTGGCGGCAATCAACATGGTAGCCACAACGCGCATCAGCGGACCGAGGATGTTGGTGGTGAACCCGGTCGTGCCGCCGACAAGCGTTCGTAGCCTCATCCTATGCCCTCCGTTGCGCCCGCTGGGTCGAGTGGAACATGGTCCGGCTATCGAGGTCTGCCGGCAACCTGACGTGCCGTGAAATGCACAACCAGGACAGGCAGCACCAGCCACTGCAACAGCGGGACGACACCCACACCAAGGCCGGGCACGACGGGCATCGAGGCGGCGTAGGTCCAAGAAGCCATCCAGTGTCCGCGCACGGCAAGGGCTTCGATCATCGTAGTGATGCCAAGGCCAACGACCAGGTAGACCGTGATTGCACGGCGAGTCGGCGCCGCGATCCACTCGCGGCCATGCGCGGCCAGGGTCGCGCACCAAAACGCGATCAGAGCAATCAGCGCGTCGCCAAGTGCAGCACGGATGCACCCCTTGACAGCCTCCCAATGCGGCGCGGTGTCCATGCCCTCAAACAATGGGGCTTGCATGAATTCCCACGGGAAATTGATCAGGAAGGCAAAGACCACCACATTGAACTCCGGCGTCCATGTCAAAGCGCCAATGCGCTGCAGGAGACGAGGTGGTTGGTCATTCATCCGATTGCTGCTGTGATCTCGCAAGTGCAGGTTCGCTCCATCAGCCTTGCTTGCGCAAGCGAAGCGCGTTGGCGATCACGGACGCCGAACTGAGGCTCATGGCGAGCGCTGCGATCATCGGCGACAGGAGCCAGCCCGTGAAGGGATACAGGACGCCGGCAGCAAGCGGCACTCCGAGGGCGTTGTAGACAAACGCAAAGGCGAGGTTCTGCTTCATGTTGTGGATGGTCGCCTGAGAAATCAGCCGCGCTTGCGCGATCCCTCGCAGGTCTCCCTTGACCAAGGTGATTTGCGCGCTGTTCATCGCGACATCGGTGCCGGTGCCCATCGCCACTCCCACATCCGCCTTGGCGAGCGCGGGCGCGTCGTTGATGCCGTCTCCCGCCATGGCGACCACGCGCCCCTCGCCTTGCAGCTTGTCGACCAGCGCCAGCTTGTCGGCGGGCTTGACTTCGCCGTGAACCTCCTCGATGCCCAGCCGCGCCGCCACGGCCTTCGCCGTGGTCAGGCCGTCGCCGGTGGCCATCACCACACGCATGCCCGCCGCGCGCAGGGTGGCCAGGGCGTCCTGCGTGCTCGACTTGATCGGGTCGGACACGGCGAGCAAGCCCGCCAATCGCGCATCCACGGCCAGGTACATCACGCTCGCCCCTTGGGCGCGCAACGATTCCGCTTGCGCCTTGACAGCGTCGACCACGACACCGAGTTGCTCCATCAAGGCCGTGTTACCCAGTGCGATGACCTTGCCTTCCACCCTCCCCTGGACGCCGATGCCTGTGCTGGAGTTGAAGCCCTCGGCCTTTGCCAGGGCCAGTTGGCGTTCTTTCGCTGCGCGCACGATGGCATCGGCCAACGGATGCTCACTGCCTTGGTCGAGGCTCGCCGCAAGTCGAAGCACCTCGTCCTCGTTCATGCCTTCGACGCCGACCGCGCGTTCGAACGCGGGCCTGCCTTCGGTGAGAGTGCCGGTCTTGTCGACGATCAAGGTGTCGACCCGGCGCAGGTTCTCAATTGCCGCAGCGTCACGAAACAAGACCCCCGTCGTTGCTGCGCGCCCTGTCGCCACCATGATGGACATGGGCGTGGCAAGTCCCAGAGCGCACGGACACGCGATGATCAGGACTGCTACCGCATTGATCAGTCCATAGACCCAGCTTGGCTGTGGACCGAGCAGCCCCCAGGCGAAGAAGGTGACGATCGCAATGGCGATCACCGTGACGACGAAGTCGCCGGCCACCTTGTCTGCCATCCGTTGCATGGGGGCCTTGGAGCGCTGGGCTTGTGCGACCATCTGGACGATTTGCGACAGGACGGTCTGCGAACCGACACGTTCTGAGCGCATCGAAAGCGCACCGCTGGTGTTCATGGTGGCGCCGATCAGCTTGTCTCCCGCTCGTTTCGTCACGGGTAGCGGTTCGCCGGTCAACATCGACTCGTCGACGGCACTCTCTCCTTCGACAACGACGCCGTCGACCGGTACCTTCTCGCCGGGGCGCACTCGCAAGGTGTCTCCGACATGAACGTGGGCGAGAGGCACATCCTCCTCGCTGCCGTCCGCGTTGATACGTCGCGCCGTCTTGGGCGCCAGGCGCAGGAGCGATTTGATGGCCGCCGAGGTCTGGGAGCGAGCCTTCAGTTCAAGGATCTGCCCCAAGAGGGTCAACGAGATGATGACGGCAGCCGCTTCGAAGTACACCGAGACGCGGCCCATCGAGACAAATGATGGTGGGAAAACGGCCGGTGCGATGGTTGCGACGACGCTGTAGATGAATGCCGCCGCCGTCCCCAGTCCGATCAAGGTCCACATGTTGGGACTGCGATGAACGATGGACTGTGCGCCTCGAACAAAGAACGGCCACCCCGCCCAGAGCACGATCGGCAGCGAAAGGACCAACTCGATCCAGCTCTGCGTGCCCATCTCGAACCATTGCACGCGATGTCCGAGCATGGCGAGTGCAGTGACCGCCGCCGTGAGCGGCAAGGTGATCCAGAAGCGCCTGCGGAAGCTGATGAGTTCGCTGTCGTCTTCTTCCTCCAGTGTCGGCAGAACCGGTTCGAGCGTCATGCCGCACTTCGGGCAGTTGCCCGGGCGATCCTGACGAATCTCCGGATGCATCGGGCAGGTGTAGATGGTCGCTACCGCTGGCACCTGAGCGGGCTGCGCATCCGCACCACCCTGGTGAGGGCGAACTGGATCGGGGCCAGTCGCCTTCACATACTGTGTGGGCGAGCGTGTGAACTTGCCTTGGCAGCCAGGGCTGCAGAAGTAATAGCGTCGACCCTCGAAGTCCGCCTGATGCTGGGTCGTTTTTGGCACCGTCATTCCGCAAACGGGATCGGTGGCTTGTTCAGCCGTGACGACGCTCTCGCCTTGTGCCGGGCCCTCGCCTTGTGCCGGCGCACCGGATGCATGTGCGTGATGGCCGCCAACCGCGCTTGAGGGAACCAGCACCGCCGTTGCTTCTTGGACCCGGGATGAGTTGTGCCGCTGAGTGTTCATGTGAGGCATTCCGATCAGTGACTAGGAGCGCGCCGCGCTCGGCCCTGTTGAAGGTGGATGAAGTGTTGGCCCTGCTCTTTCGGTGTTTTGAACGATGCGCCCGCCGAGCATCGAAGCGTTCATGGAGTTTGAGCCCGAGCGCACCTTGCTCGATTGAGCATACGCAAATGATCGATGACTTCGTGACGACCCGGGTATCCAACTGGACGCGCTCGCCTTTCTGCCAAGCTGAACATTACCGGCGTCGAACAGCAAGCTTACGGATTGGTCAGAATGGAAAATTGGTCACACCGACCGGTGCACGCCTATGGCACATTGGTAAGGTGAACGTTCGTTCACTCCCCCTCCCTGTTGAAGCCGTTGACCGCTCGTCGCGGCTTCTTTTTTTCGCCCAGCGATGACGGTTCCCCGAAAGCCGCGCTGCGGGAAACCCAGGGCGAGTGACGCGATTGGATGGCTGTCAGTGACCGTTCCTGTCACTTGACCATCGGAGCGATTACGGTTTGGTCAGGATCAACGACAAATCGGTGCCGCACCATTCGTTTGATGGCACATTGTTCAGCGGTGATGTTGACTCTTCACCTTCTGTCTTTGAAGCCGCACAACCAAAATTGACGCGGCTTCTTTTTTGAGTTTCGAGGGCGTGTTCAAACGGCCAGAGCGGAGATCGTGACTGTTGCCTGAGAAATGAGCTGACTGACAGCGAGTTGTCGCTCAGTCTTGCGCAGCGTGATCGGTGAGCCGCATAGGGGTTCGCGTTGTTGCCAGTACCTTCTCTGAATTTTCCGCACGCTGCCCCTATGAAGGGGTTACACCACCCCCCAGGTCCGTGCGTTTTTGGGTAGCATTTCGACATAGGTAAGCGGTGCGTGGCGAAGCGATTTCGCGCATGCGCAGTCACCTACGAGTCATGGGATGAATCAACAGCGGTCAAGCAAGGACTTCGTCCCCGACCTGCCGGCGGGATGTCGGGTTTTGCTTGCCGAAGACGATGAATCGAATGCGCTCTGGGCTGAGGGTGCCCTGCGGCATCTGCGATGCCAAATCGTTTCTGTTCGTGATGGCGCTGCGGCTGTTGAAGCTGCTAAGGCCATGCCCTTTGACGTGATCCTCATGGACTATCACATGCCGGTGATGGATGGACAGACCGCCACCAGAGTCATTCGTGCGCTGCAGACAGCGACGCACTCACCCCGTGTGCCAATCATCGGCGTCACTGCGAGCGCCATGCCAGCCGAGTGCCAGGGGTGTCTGGATGCCGGCATGGATGAAGTGCTCGTGAAGCCGTTCTACGTGGCCGACCTCCAGAAGGTCCTGTTTCGATGGATGCCGTTCACCACGGCGTCGTGAACGCGGTGCATTGCCGCGCCACGGGTGATCGGCCCTACGCGAGGTGAATCCGTGTCGGTGGCGCCTCCGCCTGGTGAGCGTGTGTTCGAGTTGATAAGACTCACGCCTGACGGCCGCGGACGAGATTCAGTTCTTCCAGGACGCCATCGCCAACCAGCCGGGCGTGGTATTCGAGGTTCAATCGCGTCGCAATGCGCGCAGTGATGAACGTAATCGCAGCGGGAACCCATCCTGGTTTGGCGTGGTTAAGCGTTGCGGCCAGCGTGAGGTCGATTACTTCGTTGCCCAAATGGGGCAGTGACAACCAAGCATGAAGTCCATATCGAGGCCGTGTGTGGCCGCTGCGCCAACTGAGGAGTTCCTCCTCGGTGAAGTCGTAGTACGTGGTGCCGTCCAGGGTGATCGACCCGATGCTCAGCTGTACGGGTGCGCCGAAGATCTGTCGGGCGGTATCGAGCATTCCGAAGTGCACAGTGGTGCAATTTCCGGCCAGCGTGCCGCCGATCTGGGGGGTCTTGTGCGTAATTTCCCGCGCCGTGTGGTACAGCGCAGAGACCAGGGACAAGTCGAGCATGGTGGTTTCTGTTTTGACGCGATGTTCAACGGTCGTCGCGTTTTGCCGACGTTCTCCGTCCATGGCGTTCACTGCGCAAGGCGCGGTCGCGAGGGTCACTCCTGGTCGTCGCTCTGCGGCTCGGGTTCGTCGTGGCTATGGAAAAGATAGCGGTAGTACAGCTCGATTTCGCCATCGACCAACGTGAAACCAAGCTTGCCCGCGGACAGGAGGGCGCGGGCATTGCGCACGGTCTCAATGGCCAGGTCCGTGAAGGCACGCTGGTTGATCCGAGTGCGGTGGGAAAAGGTGAGGTTTTGCAGGTTGCCATCCCATGGGGTGGCCGGCAGTTCGACAATCTTGACGCTTTGTGAGCCGAGAATGAAATGATGGAACGGGCCCTTCCAGGTCCCTCCTTCATAGCGTCCGCGATACAGGATGCTGCCATCGTGCATCAACGAGTTTCTCAACCCGTACAGCGCCTTCATTTCGTCGCTGTCGTAGGACATGCCGCCAAAGTAGTACAGGGCCTTCTTGATTCCCGAAGCATTGGCGTTGGGGCACGGCGGCATGGACAGATTCGTGTAGCACGAACCGATCTGATCGAGCAAAGCGAAGCTGCCGTACAAGGGGCTAAAAATGCGCGTATTCACCTGCCCCCTTGACTGAAGGATCTCCGTGACGAGGCCCCCCATGCCGGAGACGATCCAACCGCTCGCGAGGGTCGTCGGCAGGCCGTGGATGTCGAGATGAATATGTGCAAGTTCCTCGACCGTAAGTTGTTGGAGTGTCTTCGTTTGCATGGTTGCTGATCGGCATTCGGGTCGTGAAGCACGACTTCACCATGTCCTCGTGGCCGAAGTCAATCGGCAACGCTGATTCACGCACCGTGTGCGCTTGGATCATGCGAGGTGCACCGCTGGTATCGCCAGCATCAGACCGATTCGAGCGCTCGCTCGGGGCCGGGCTGGCGACGAAGGGCACGGCGGACGCGATGACGCCCGCTCCGCCAACGAAGCATGTCGGCAACTTGACGGATTTGTAATCTCAAGGTCCGGGGTTTGACGGACAGCGACGCCTACGCTCACTCAGAGGTTGCGCCGGGTTGTGCCGCTCGCCTTGCCTGTCGTCTGACGCCACACAGCGGCGAACCTTGATTCAAGGAATCGCCATGAACCACACGGGTCGATGTTTCGCGCTTGCTGCACTTGTCGCAGCATTCCTGCCTCTCGCCTTCGCTTCCGGAGCATCCGGACACGGTCATGGGGGCCGCGGATCGGACGGGCATGACATGAGCCACCCGAGTCACCCAGGCGGCCAGCACAGACACACGTCGGGCGCACGCGGACCGGCCAGCTCTGCAAGTGCCCCGATTGCAACGCTCGATCCAGCGAATGACCCGAAAGCTCAGGAGGGACCGTCCGGGTCCGTGGCATCCGTCGCGCGCAGCCCACGGCCGCCCAACTGATGCAGTGGACCGGACGCACTTCGACCACGCCGCGCAGCGCTGACCTTGATATGAAACCCGGCCTGACCGTCGTGCTTGTCGCAGCAGTGACAGCATGGCTTGCCGCATGTGAGACCACGTACGAAGGAAAGTACGACATGGCCAGTGGATGGCGGCAGGCGAAAGTTGCAGCGCTTGAGGTCGACGAACAGGCATCTCGACACGCGTTCAAGGACTGCCGATCACAGTGGGATGCGGACAAGGCCCGAGCGTCAAGCCGGTTCATCGTGCTGTCGGTGCGTGAGATGAATCGTCGCAGGTCGTACATCGTTGCCGTGCCCCTCACCTCCAGCCTTGCAGTGGGCGACCGGGTCTACATGAACGCGCGTGACTGCAGCGCCCAGGTGATGCCGCGTGCCGAAGGCCCTTGAGGGTGCCCTTCCGGGAGAGGAGCAAGCTGCGCGGCTTGGTCGCGCTAGAGCCGGTGCGAGATCTCCAGTACCGGCTTAAGTCCCGTGCCGAATCGGGCGATGGCCTCCCGGTGGTTTTTCAGTTCGCTGTATGGCAGATAGCGAATCCCCAACTCCCACACCCTGGAAAACGCCGGTCGGCGCAACTGCAACTGAACGTCGTCGCGGCGGTTGTCGGGCGCCACCAGGAACATCGCGCTGCTCGCCCCGACTTCGGTCCCGAGCGCAAGATCGAGCATTCGAACAATGCCCGAGTAGATCGAGGTCGAGTGCTCGACCTCAAAGGCGGCAGCCACCTTCGAGCCGTCCGCTTCCACCCAAACCACGTCGATCAGACGCACGGCGTCGAGGCCGGCGTGAATCCCATCGGGCAGGCGAGCCAGGCATCCGTCGGCCAACTGCCCTCCTCCATAAGCGCGGCCCCGGTCGTTCGTCGCAATCCACACACCAAATCCAAGGGATTTCCCGAGATCGCGCAACCAGCCCTGAATCTCGGTGTGTGTCGCATCGCTCTCGCGTTCAGCCAGCCACTGCTTGTGCGCGGCTGCGGATTCCTCGCGAACCTTCTGAAGGTCGGCCTCCCAGGCCCGTGTGGCCTGTGCGTCATCCTCCCGCGGCGGCGCCGCGAAGCGGCCGCTTCCAACGTCGAACAGCAGCCCCGCCAACGCACCCATGTCGTTCGAGAGGGCTTGCCGATGCTGCGTGTTCAGGCGGATCGCCCCATCGCGCATCGACAGGTAGTGATCCCAGCGTCCGAGCTTGACGTTGCCGCCGGTGACGGCGTTGTAGCCCTTCACGATGGCCGTGTTGAACGGCATCACCAGGGTCGGATGGATGAAGTACAGGAGATTGGCGACCGCGGGCCCCAGCCCCTTGATCTGGTGGGTGTCGATGCGGCGGATGGCCTCGACGACCGCCTCCGCGGTATCGCAACAGTCGCAGGTGTGCAGCAAGCGTGCAAACGCGCGCTGGTTATCGGCATGCTCGTAGATGTCGGGGATGCGCAGCTTGGGTTTCCACAGAAAAGCGTGGTCGGCCCCCTTGAAGATCTGGCGTTGCTCGGCCACAGATCCGACGACGGTCTCCAGCGCGGAACCGCGGTAGGCATTGCCGAAGGTGCCGGCGTCGATTTCTTTGACCACTTGGCCGATACCGCGTCGAATTGAACGGAAGTTCTTGAGGCGCTCTTCCCACAGGAACCACGTGTTGTACGTGCTGAGCGGATCAGCTTTCCAGTGGTCGATCAGGACACCCAGGTTGTCGTGCATGGCTTCGTCTTGGTCTGTGTCGCGCCTTCCTCTGCGCCCGCGGATTATCCGGTGTCAGCCCAGCGTCCTGTGGGAGGACAAACAATCGGAGAACGGCGCGCGGGCAAGAAGGCAGCGACAGTCGTGAGCCAAGTGCGCTCCCTAGCAGCCGGCAAGGCGCATCCAGTAACTGCTGCCCAGCGGGCGGTATCACACAGGTCAGTTGGAGCAGCCTCGCTGCATCTGCACCGGCGGGCATTTGACCGAGCCATACGAGCAGAACACGCAGCAGTCCCCGGCCTTCGGTCGCAGCAATGTCTTGCACTGCCCGCACTCGTGGAAGAACTGGCAGGCATCGGTGGGCATGGATTCACGCTTGGCGTACCCGCACTCGGGGCACGTCAAGACGGATTCCAGCACGGGAGCGATTGAGGCGGTCACTTGCGCACCGTTGAGGGGTAGCCGGCGTCGGTCGTCGCCTTGACCAGTGTCGCGGCAGTGACCTTGTCGGCGTCAAACGTGACCGTGGCCGTTTTCTTCTCGAAGTCGATCCGCGCCTGGCTCACGCCCGGCACATGCTCCAGCGACTTCTTGACAGTAACGGGGCACAGGTTGCAGGTCATGTTCTGCACGTCAAGCACAGTGGTCTTCGGCGTGGCCGCGAGCGCGGCGAACGGCGCCAAGGCGACCATCAGGGTGGCAAGCGAGTTACGCATGGGAGATCCTTCAGAAGAAGAACGGGGCCAGCCAGGGCACCGACAACAACGCGATGAGGGCCAGCGCGACGACCCAGAAGATCCATCGCTGACGCCTGAGCACGATCGGCTCTGCACAGGCAGCGCCGGGCTCGCAGGCCTGCGGCTGCAGATAGAGACGCCGGAATGCCAGGCCGAGGAACAATAGTGTCGCCCCGATGAACCAGGGGCGCAGCGGCTCCAGCGCCGTGAGACTGGCGACCCTCGCGCCGCCGATGCCCAGCATCAGCAGGACCAACGGACCGACGCAACACACGGATGCGCCAATCGCGGCCAGCACACTGGCGAAGAGAGAACTCTTGACGTTGAATGTTGCCATCAGCGGGTGAACTTGTTCGGTACCCGACAGTCTAGAGTCCGTACCACGGTACGGAGTCAAGGGGATCTGGGATGGTTGAGCTGACGATAGGGCGTCTGGCCGCCGAGGCCGGAGTGAACGTGGAGACGATCCGCTACTACCAGCGACGCGGACTGATGTCCGAGCCGAACAAGCCGATCAACGGGCAACGGCGCTACGCCGCCGATGCGGTCAGGCGCGTGCGCTTCATCAAGCGGGCACAGGTGCTGGGGTTCACGCTGGAAGAGATCGGCAGCTTGCTGGAACTCGACGAGGCGCACGCGTGTGCCGAGACACGAGGCCTCGCCGCCCGCAAGCTGGAGGTCATCGAGAGCAAACTCGCGGACCTGAAAGCGATGCGCAAGGCATTGACATCGCTACTGCACGAGTGCGATTCAGGGTCGACAAAGAGCGCTTGCCCGATCATCCACGCACTGGCAGCGGACTGACGCCGCATGTAGGTTCGATTGCTCGACCCATGCGTATGAACGCCGTTTTTCCATGGCCTTGTCACGACTGCAAGTCCACGCCCAGAAGAATGCCGCCCGAAAGCGGATCGACCGATGGCGCCGCAGCGCCCGCGCAGGCAACTCAGGAGCCGACGTACAAGTCGTTGAACGACCGATGGGCCACGGCATGGTGAGCTTCGGCGTGCACTTCTCGGCGCGTCCTGGTGCTCGCGACCTGTTGGTCCGCCTCGCCGTACGACTCGCCGCGGTTGGCCAGTTCGCCCTCGCGGATCGCAGTGCGCAGTTCCGCCTTGACCTCGGTGCGAGTCAAGGTCGATGGCGTGTTCGTGAACTGCGTCGCCTCGGCGGCGAACGCAGAGGTACCGATGAGCGCGGTGGCAAGGGCGATGAAAAGATGCTGGGGCTTCATGTGACGACTTCCTTTCGAGGTGTTGAGTCCGATCAGCCGAGGGATCCTCGACTGCACGCAACCTGAGGTTCGCGTTGGAAGTCAGTGTGGGTTTCAGGCGCCGACACCACGCTGGCGTTCGGATTACAAGATCGACGCCTCGTGGTGGTTGACGCAAAGGGATTGGGGCGACGGGCAGGCGACTGGAAGGAATACGTCGGCAAGGATCCGTCGACGCGAACCTGACCGGCGTCCTCGCATCGCGCCCACGCCGCCACGCATGCCAATGCCGGCGAGGGCATGTCAGAGGGTTTCCTTGGCGTGATTGATCGAATAGCGTGGAATCTCCACCGTGAGATCGGCCTGCGACACGATCGCCTGGCAGGACAGGCGCGAGTTCGGCTCCAGACCCCAGGCACGGTCCAGCAGGTCCTCTTCGCATTCGTCCATCGGATTCAAGCTGTCGAACCCCTCGCGCACGACCAAGTGGCAGGTCGTGCAAGCGCAGACGAGGCCGCAGGCGTGTTCGATGCCGATCCCGTGTTCGAGCATGGCTTCGGCGATGGAGGTTCCGGCCGGTGCTGTGATCCGAGTTCCCTCGGGACAGTATTCGGCGTGGGGCAAGACATTGATGATGGGCATGGCGTGCAGCGAGCTTTGCCTAGTGGGCCAGTTCGTCCAGAATGGGACAGTCCGGGCGGTGATCCCCTGCGCAGCAATCGGCCAGATGCTCCAGGGTCGTTTTCATAGCGGCCATCTCCTGCATGCGGCGATCCAGGTCAGCCACATGCTTGAGTGCAATGCGCTTCACGTCGGAACTGGCGCGCCTGCGGTTCTGCCACAGCTTGAGCAGCTCAGCGATTTCCGCCATGTCAAATCCCAGGTCGCGTGCGCGGCGAATGAAGCGCAACGTGTGGACCTCCTTGTCGCCGTAGAGTCGATAGCCGGCGTCGGTGCGATCCACGCTGGGCAGTAGGCCCAGCGTTTCGTAATACCGGATCATCTTTGCCGTCACCCCCGAGCGCTCGGCGGCCTGGCCGATGTTGAATCGCTCTGTCGATGTGATCGTCATGGTTGCGTTCCTTTCCAGCGTCGAAGCATCAAGGCATTGGTGACCACACTCACGCTGCTGAACGCCATGGCCGCCCCGGCCACGACTGGGCTCAGCAGGCCGAACGCCGCGAGCGGGATGCCCACCACGTTGTAGGCGAATGCCCAAAACAGGTTCTGTCGAATCTTGGCGTAGGTGCGCCGCGAGATGTCGATCGCATCGGCCACGAGCGACGGATCGCCGCGCATCAGGGTGATCCCGGCCGCGTGCATCGCCACATCGGTTCCCGTGGACATCGCGATGCCCACATCCGCGGCAGCCAGCGCTGGAGCGTCGTTGATGCCGTCCCCCACCATCGCCACGCGCGCCCCATCCGATTTAAGTTCGTTCACGATCGCCGCCTTGTCCTGCGGCAGCACCTCGGCGCGGATGTCGTCGATGCCGAGTGGCCGACCGACGGCCTCGGCGCTGCCGCGGTTGTCTCCCGTGACAAGCACCGCCCTGATTCCCTGGGCTTTGAGTGCCAGGATCGCAGACGCCGCTGACGCCTTGGCCGCATCGCCGAACGCAAGCAACCCGAGGAGCGTTGCGACACCGCTCACGGTGCCGACCTCGGCCAGCCACGACACCGTTCGTCCGTTTTGCTGCAGTTCCACAGCCAGCGATTGGAGCGCGCTCAGGTCGACCCCCAGCTCTTGCATGAACCGCGGACTGCCCAGGCGCAATTGCCGAGCGCCGACGGTGCCCGCCACGCCTCGGCCTGGAACTGCCCTCACCTCCGCGGCGGGCGCCACGGCAACGCCTGTGCGGCTTGCCGCCTCCAGCACCGCACGGGCCAAAGGATGCTCGCTGCCAGCCTGGATCGCGGCGGTGAGAGAGAGCAGCGCATCCTCGTTGCCGTCGACGGCGCACGAGGCCACCAGCTCGGGCCTTCCTTCAGTCAGGGTGCCAGTCTTGTCGAACGCCACCACGCGCACAGCATGAGCGACTTCCAGCGCCTCGGCGTCCTTGATGAGGATGCCATGGCGCGCGGCCACGCCAGTGCCCGCCATGATGGCCGTGGGCGTGGCGAGCCCCAATGCGCAAGGGCAGGCGATGACGAGGACGGCCACCGCGTTGAGGATGGCGGCTTCCCAGTTGCCTGTGGCGAGTCCCCAGCCCATGAGCGTCACGAAGGCGACGGCGATGACCACCGGCACGAAGACAGCGCTCACGCGGTCGACGAGACGCTGGATCGGCGCCTTCTTGGCCTGCGCCGACTCCACCATCCGCACGATGCGCGACAGCGTTGACTCTGCCCCCACCGCGGTCGTTCGGACCAGCAACAGCCCTTCGGCGTTCATCGACCCACCGGTCACGTGCTCGCCCGGGTGCTTGGCGACGGGCAGGCTTTCTCCGGTGATGAGCGATTCGTCGACCTGGCTTGCACCGTCGACCACCTGTGCGTCGACCGGCACCCGTTCACCGGGCCGCACGACCACGATGTCGCCAATCGTCACCCGCTCGATCGGCACATCCTCGTCTCGACCGTCCCGGCGCACGCGGGCTGTCTCCGGTCGCAAGGCGTTGAGTGCACGAATCGCTTCCGTGGTCTGCCGCTTGGCGCGGCCTTCGAGCCACTTGCCCAGAAGAACGAGGGTGATCACTACCGCCGACGCTTCGAAGTACAGGTGCGGCATGCCACCCTGCCCGCGGGCGAGCAGCTCATACAGACTCAATCCATACCCCGCCGTGGTACCCAGCGCCACCAGCAGGTCCATGTTCCCGGCACGAGCACGCAACGCCTTCCATCCCGCGCGATAAAAGCGCGCGCCCAGCCAGAACTGAACCGGCGTCGCCAACGCGAGCTGCAGCCAGCCGTCAATCATCCAGTGCTGGCTGAACAGCAGGCCCAGCATCGGCAGCGCCAGCGGCGCGGACAGGACCGCGGCCACCGCGACCGGCCACCAATCAGGTCCTGTTGGCTTTGGTTGAGCACTGCCGCGCCGCCCTGCCTCGGCCACATGCGCGGTGTATCCCGCGCGCTCGACCGCTGCCAATAGCGCCTGCGGCTCGCCGTCCGTGGTGGCCCACCTCACCTGCGCCGTTTCGGTCGCGAGATTGACCTCGGCAGTAATCACACCCGGGACCTTCAGCAGCGCCTTCTCGACTCTCGACACGCAGGAGGCACAGGTCATTCCCTCGATGCGCAGCGAGAACGTCCGCTCGCCCACCGAATAGCCGGCTTTCTCGACAGCCGCGCGCAAGGCGCGAAGATCGACCGACTCCTCGGCCTGCACCGTCGCCGCTTCGGTGGCCAGGTTGACACTGGCTTGACCGACGCCGGGAATCGCCGCCAGTGCGCGCTCCACCCGGCCGGCGCACGACGCGCAGGTCATACCCTGGACCGCAAAGGTCCATTCCCGGCTCTTTGCCATCGATCGGTTTACCAAGCTAGCCGTGCCATTCATGTCGGGTCACTTCTGTCGGATTCGGATGGACCGAAGCATCGACCTTCCCATCATGGCAATGTCAAGCGGGTGACGCATAACCCTGCCGCAGAAGAGGATGCCACACGAACCACTTGACCTTCCCACGATAGCAAGCTTCAGAGTCAGGCGTTGTCGATAAGCGCTATCAACAGGAGCAAGCAATGGAATTCAAGGTCGATGCAATGAGCTGTGGGCATTGTGTGAAGGCGGTGACGCGGGCGGTCCAGACCGTCGATCCGCAGGCGAAGGTGGACGTGGATCTGGGCTCGCACACAGTCCGCGTCGAGACCACTCGCGACGAGAAGGCGGTTGCCGCGGCGCTCACCGAGGCCGGCTATCCGCCATCACGCTGAGTTGCAGGCACGCCGCCTGCCTGATGTGCACTCACTGAACCTCGAAGATCCGCCGGACCTGGCGATCCTCGGGGCTCTTTCGTTTCCGCTGGCACGGTACCTCCATGAGGAAGAGTTTCAATGGCAAAGCCCATTCACCCGATCCTGGTGCACTTCCCGATTGCCCTTCTGGTGACCTCGTTCGTCGCGGATGCCACGTATTTCTTCACCTCGATGGGGACCTTGCGTGACGCGGGCTGGTGGATGCTCGCGGCGGCTGCCGCGTCGAGCATTCCCACCGTTCTGGCTGGCCTGTTCGACATGCGCCGGACCTCGCTGAAAGAGGATGTCCACGAGCGAGTGCATCGCCACATGTGGGTCGGCATCACGCTGCTGGGCGTCATCGTCGCCTTGGCCGTGTGGCGCTGGACCTTCTATGCCTCTACTGGCCGGGCGCTTCCCATGCTGTACCTCGATGCCTCCTTCCTGGCCGTTGCACTGGCTGCATTTCAAGGCTGGCTGGGAGGCGAGCTGGTTTATACGCACGCCGTCTTCGTGGGCCCTCAAGAGCAGGCCCCCGAGTCCGGCGCGGCTCATACCGGCCACGAGCACGGCGACGCGCATACGCACTCGCACTGATCCCGGCGTCCGTGGTCGTCCACCAGACAACGGTCCCGGCCGCAAGAATGAACAAGCACTCTCAAGGAGGCCTCCATGCTCGTCCAGCCCATCGACATCTTCCTGAACGTGTGGCTCATCCTGGCGGTGATGTCCGCCGCCTACGTGGCCTGGGACCAGTTCAGCGGGAACCCGGAGCCCACCGTCATGAAGTGGGGCTTCGTGCTGGTGACGCTCTACATGGGACCGATCGGGCTGCTGCTGTACGTGATGGCCGACAAGGAACCTCACCCGGGCGAACACGAAGAGTTCGTCAAGCCGCTGTGGAAGCAAGGTGTCGGCTCGACCATTCATTGCGTGGCCGGTGACGCCACTGGCATCATCCTCGCCGCCGTGATCACTGCGACCCTCGGGTTGCCGATGTGGATCGACCTCATCGTCGAGTACCTGGCCGGGTTCGGATTCGGACTGTTCATCTTCCAGTCTCTCTTCATGAAGAACATGATGGGCGGCACATACTGGGAGAACGTCAAGAAGTCATTCATGCCGGAATTCATCAGCATGAACGCGATGATGGCGGGAATGGCGCCCGTCATGACACTCCTGATGATGGGACGCGACATGCGTGCGATGGAGCCGACCGAGCTGCTCTTTTGGGGCGTGATGGCTCTCGGTGTCGTCGCCGGCTTTGCGCTCACCTACCCGGTCAACGTGTGGATGGTGTCGCGCCAGATGAAGCACGGACTGATGACGCAACGTGAGAACGCCGACGAGCATGAGGAGCCGCATGAACATGACGCAGCTCAATCGGCCGAGCCGAAGTCCAAGCGGGGCTCTGCCTCCACTGCTGCGGCTGGAATGAAGCCCGGCATGGCGGCCATGACGATGCACAGCAAGGCGAAGAAGCCTGCTCAGCACGCGCATGGGACGGATGAACCAGACAAGGGGGCGCAAAGTGGACACGCCGGACACCGTGGCGGGGCTGCGGGAACGCAGGCCGGGCACCAGATGCAGCCCAATGTGACCCGTCCGCAGTTAGCGGCCGTGACCATGGTCACCGGATTGATGCTGCTTGCCGGGATGACCTTCCCCGCCCTGTCGGTCAACATGCGACTGTCCGCCCGCGACGTGGGCGGCGCGATCATGCCGCCGGGAATGATCATGGGCTGGGACACACCGGGTCGGGCCATGCGCGACATGTCGGCCATCCATCCCAAGTACGTCGAATACACGGCCGCAGAAGACGCCCGAGGGGATGCGACGCTCGCGCCGACCATCGAGAACGGCGTCAAGGTGTTCAACCTCGAAACCAGCGTCGTGCGCTGGAACATCCTTCCCGACGTACAGGTGGAAGGCTATGCGTTCAACCACCAGATTCCGGGTCCGCGTCTGCGGGTCACCGAAGGCGACCGCGTGCGCATTCGAGTGACGAACCGGTTGCCGGAGTCGACCACGGTGCACTGGCACGGCCTCATCGTCCCCAACGAGATGGACGGGCCGGCCAACATCACGCAAAAGCCGATCGAGCCTGGTGGAAGCTACGTCTATGAATTCACCACCGAGCAGGCGGGGACGTTTTTCTATCACACCCATGACCATGCCGATCGCCAGCAGGCGCTGGGCTTGTACGGGGCGCTCATCATCGATCCCAAAGACGGCACGAAGGACGCCAAGGTCGACCACGAATACGTGATCCAACTCCAGGAGTGGCTCAAGCGGCAGGCGCTTACCTACCCCGCGATGCTGATGGAAGGCGGCCTGCCGAACTACTTCACCATCAATGGCAAGGCCTACCCCTCCACCGACACCGTGAAGATGAAGGTCGGAGAGACGATCAAGCTGCGTTTCATCGGAACGAACAACAACTTCATCCACCCCATGCACGTGCACGGCGGGCCGTTCACGGTGGTCGCGCGTGACGGCTACACCCTCAGCGACGCCGCACGATTCGAGGCCGACACCGTCAACGTCGGTCCGGGGCAGCGCTACGACGTGATCTGGAAGGCGCGTCGCCCAGGCAAGTGGATCGTGCACTGCCACATCCCGCACCACACCACCAACAACAACGTCGAGCACCATGGTGGGGGCGGGCTGACCATGATCCTCGATGTCCAGGCGTAAGACCCTTCGCAAAGCCCATCGGCCTCAAGTGAGTTTCGGCTCGGATGCGGCTACGTCTGACGCAATCCCGCCAAGGTGACCATGACAAGTCGACGCACCGCGGCCTTGGAAGGGAGGCTGCTGGCAGCTGCCAGGGCGTGCAGGCAATAGTTCGCCAGTTCCTGCGCCGGGACATCCTCGCGGAGTTCGCCCGCCTGGGCACCCTCCGTCACGAGGTCTCGCACGAAGTTGCTCAAGTGCTGGCGGGCTCGGGCCATGTGCGTGCCGCGATGCAGAAGTGCGGCCAGCGGCGTACCGTGGTGCTCGTGAGCCATGAGGGCATAGGCTTCTAGCACGGCGGCGAGGCGTTGCGTTGCGTCGCCGGCTCGTTCGCGAACTTCAGCGAGTTGTTCGAGATGCGCGGTGACCTGGCGTTCGTGCCAAGCGAGCAGGATCGCCTCAACGTCCGGAAAATACTTGTACAGCGTCGCCCGCCCGATGCCGGTCTGGGTTGCGATCTGCGACATCGTCACCGACGCCAAGCCATGCTCGTCCACCAGGGACGCCGCAGCGTCCAGGATGGCGTCGCGCACCGCGTGGCGATGCGCCTCGATCGTGTCGTTCCATAGTTTTGGCACGCGCCCAGTATACGAATCGGTTTTCGAGTCACTTTGATTTGACAGAGACACTGTGTATCGTAAACTGCGGGACACACGCGGACGCATGGCAGCGCTCACCGCGGCCGGCCGCCCTTCGTGACCAAGGACACCCCATGGCTGAACCGTCCCGAGACTCCGAATCCACCCGTCGCAATGGGCCCGCCTCAAGCGCCGGCACTCCTCGTTGGGTAAAGGTGTTCGGTCTCATCGCCATCGTGCTCATCGCAGCCTTCGTGGTCTTGCATCTCACCGGCCATGGTTTGGGCGGGCACATGGGATGAGGACCATGAACCCCTACCTGCGCAAGGCCGCCGTCATTGCGCACCTCACCTGTTCGGTGGGCTGGCTGGGCGCCGTCGCGTGTTTTCTGGCGCTCGCCGTCGCGGGGCTCACCAGCTCGGATGTCTCGACGGTCCGCGCCGCCTACCTCGCGATGGGTTTGATCAGCTGGTTCGTCATCGTCCCGCTGAGCATTGCGTCACCCCTCACCGGAGTGATCCAGTCATTGGGAACGGCGTGGGGCCTGTTTCGACACTGGTGGGTCGTGGTCAAGCTCCTGATCACCCTGCCCTCCACGGCCTTCCTGCTCCTGCACATGCGGGCCATCGACCGGCTGGCTCGCGTCGCGGCTGAGACGACACTCGCGAGCAATGACCTGCGTGCCTTGCGAATCCAACTCGCAACCGATGCTGGCGCCGCCGTGGTGGTTCTGCTCGTGGTCGTGGTGCTGGCGATCTACAAGCCCCGCGGAGTGACAAGATACGGGCAACGCCACCAAACAGTGCAGCCAACGACCTGAGAGGCGGACGCAGCCGAAGCGGGGAACGCCATTTGCCCTTCATTGGAAGGTGTGGCGCGCCGCGCCCCTTCATGGAGATCACGATGATGAAAACTTCCTTTGGCGGACAGAAGCTGTCCCTCTCGCTGGCATCTGCTGTGTTGTCCTTGTTCGCCATCACGGCGCAAGCCCAGGGCACCGCGGCATCGCAGCCCGGCATGAAGCAAGGTCAAGGCATGTCCAACCATGGCTCGGACGCCATGCATCAGACCATGATGAAAGGCATGGGGAAGATGAACGACATGAAGCCCTCCGGAGATACCGACAAGGACTTCGCCATGATGATGAAGATGCATCACGAGCAAGCGCTGGAGATGGCTCAGGCCGAACTCGATCATGGCAAGTCGGCGGAGATGAAGGCCATGGCCAAGAAGATCATCGCTGCCCAGAAGAAGGAAATTGCGGAGTTCGACGGCTGGATGAAGAAGCATCCGTAGAACCCGGACATGGAGTGGCGCGCATCGTCTGGTTAAGAGCCCTTCGGTTGCGCCGCTGACATGCGGCCCGCGCCGCTTGCATTACGAAACCGTAATCTTCCACTCGGAGTTTGCGCGAAGCTCGTGTTGGCCTTGCAGCAAAGATGAGCGTCGCGCCGGAAAGTCACCGGTCGCCCGGCGCGAAACGATACCCACCATTCAGGACGACAGACTGCATGACTCGGCAAGAAGCTGTGGTCATCGGCTAGTGCTTGTGGGTGGTGTGGCCGTCGGCCGCGCCTGGCTGGGCAACCGGCACCACGTTTACTAGGCCCTTCATGCCGGCATCAAGGTGTCCAGGCTGCAAGCAGGCGAAGTCGACCTTACCCGGTTGGGTGAAGCGCCAGATCACGTCGCCGGTTTTTCCGGGCGCGACCGTGATCTGATTGGCATCGGCATGTTCCATCTCGGGGTTCTTCAGCATCAGGGCATAGTGCTCCTTGAGTTGCTGGCCCGTCCCGAGCACGAGTTCATGCTTGACCTGACCGGAGTTCTTGACGACAAACCGTATCGTTTCGCCTTGCTTGACGGAGATGCTCGACGGCGTGAACCGCATCGCGTCTACCATGTCGACGTTGATCGTGCGCGAAACGCGCGCGCTCTGGCCTGCTTCACCGATGCGCGCTTCGTCGTGGCCGCCTTCGTGGGAGCCCGAGGCCACGGCCAAGGCCATGGCGCTGGAAAGTGCCAGCGCAAGGGCGGCAAGCGAGGCGGTTCGAAAAGCATGTGGCATGGCGGCGTCCTTCCTTGATTCTTCCAATGGTTGGGGGGCGGCACCCCAAGGTCCAGGGCGCCGCTGTCGGGTTCACAGGGGTTGCAAACGGGTCACGACCAATGCCCCATTGAGGCGCTCGGCGCGAAAGGCAATGGCCTGGCCAGCCTGGGCCCCTTGAAGCAGCTTCGCGTCCGCGGCGCGGAAGACCATCGTCATCGCCGGCATGCCGAGGTTGTCGAGTGCTTCGTGCGCAATGGTGATCTTGCTCTGTTCGGTGTCGATCTTCTTGATGACACCACGGGTGAGGGCTTCGTCAGCGTTTGTGGCGGCCACTGTCGTGGACGCCTGCGCGACGGGAGTCGGCACGGTAGCGGCTGCTTCGGCTGTGTCCGCCGCAGCGAACGTGGAGCCTGCGGCGACCGACAGGATGACGAGGGCGATGGTGTGCTTGAAGACTTTCATGTGTTCCTTCGGGCCAATCTGGCCAAGTAGAGGATGCGTCGTGAGATGGACTGTAGTAACCAGATCGCGACTCCACGCTGGCCCGTTCATTACGATCTTGTTATCTGTGCCATGGCGTGATCGCGCAGAATCGAGCGCATGAAGATTCTTGTGGTTGACGACGAATCCAGGGCCGCCGAATACCTGAGACAGGGGCTTGCAGAAAGCGGGTACACGGTGGAAGTGGCACTCAGCGGCAGCGACGGCCTGCACGCCGCCATGACCGGCGACCACGATCTCGTGGTGCTCGATGTGATGCTGCCCGGCATCGACGGCTTTGCCGTGCTGTCCGCCCTGCGAACCGCCAAGCAGATCCCCGTGCTCATGCTCACCGCACGTGGTCAGATGAACGACAAGGTGCGCGGCTTTGACCTTGGCGCGGACGATTATTTGGTCAAGCCGTTCCAGTTCCCGGAGTTGCTCGCGCGCGTGCGCGCCCTGCTCAAACGTGGCCGTCCGGCATCCAACGAGTCCATGTTGCGCGTGGGCGAGCTGGAGATCGACCCGGTCCGCCACAGGGCTACGCGCTCCGGCAAGCGCATCGACTTGAGCGCCAAGGAATTTGCCTTGCTCTCACTGCTGGTGCAGCGGGCCGGCGACGTGCTCTCCAGAACCGAGATCGCCTCGCTGGTCTGGGACATTCATTTTGATTCCGACACCAACGTGGTCGAGGTCGCGATCCGCCGACTGCGATCAAAGCTCGACGAACCGTTCGACACGAAACTGATCCACACCGTTCGTGGCGTCGGCTATGTGCTGGAAGAACGCGCGGCTCCATGACAGCGGCCGGTGCCCCCGCCCGATTCGATCAGATATCGCTGGCGCTTCGAATTGCGGCAGCCAGTGCGCTGTTCGGCCTTGTCGCCGTGGCCTTGGCCTCCGCCCTGAGCCATTGGGCCCTGTCGCGCCAACTCGACGCGCGCGTGCTGGCGGAACTGGAAGGCAAACGCACTCTGCTTCAGCACGTCCTCTCGGAAGTCACAAGTACGCAAGACCTTCCGGCAAATTCGCATCGCTTCGCCGACCTCCTGATCGGTCACGACGACCTTCACTTGGCGATCATGGACCCAAGCACCGGACGTGTCCTCGCAAGTTCATCACCCATTGGATTGGAGTCGTCGTCGACAGTCACTGAGACGGCCGCCGGTGTGAACCGTTGGCGGAGCAAGACCAAGAAGAAGTTCGCATCCCTTGCCGGAGCCTTGCCGCTGCACGACGGCCAATCCGTGCGCTATGTGCTCTCGCTCGACTTGGAAGCCGACCGCCGGCTGCTCGCCGGCGTTCGGCGTGCTGCGCTGGTCGGTCTGCCGCTCGTTCTAGCCTTGGTGATGCTTGGTGCCTGGCTCGTGGCACGAACCGGTCTGCGACCGCTGCGGCGCTTCACGCGACTCGCCGCTTCGGTGAACTTCACAAGCCTTGGGCAACGCCTCGACACGGCAGGCCTTCCGCCTGAGCTGCGCGAACTCGCTACTGACTTCAACGCCATGCTCGAACGCATTGATCAAGCGGTGACGCGGCTGTCGGAGTTCTCTGGCGATCTCGCCCATGAGATGCGCACGCCGGTCGCCACTCTGCTGGGACAAACCCAGGTGGCCTTGTCCAAGGAGCGCTCGGTCGAGGCGTTGCGGCGCGTGCTCGAAGGCAATGTCGACGAACTCGATCGGCTCACCCGTTTGATTGCCGACATGCTCCTGCTTGCGCGTGCCGAGCAGGGCGCGTCTGCATTGCAGAAGACGCCCATCAAGCTTGGTGAGGAGGCCCTGCGGGTGGCCGATTTCCTGTCCATGGTGGCGGAAGACCGTGAATTGAAGGTGGTGGTGACGGGCGATGCCACCGTCACGGCCGACCGCCTGCTGGTACAACGCGCGATCACGAACCTGTTGAGCAACGCCATCCGGCATGCAATCGCGGCGAGCGCAATCGAGATCGACATCAACGAAGAGCTTGGCACCTCCACTTTGACGGTGAGAAATCGAGGGCAGGTCATTCCCCCAGATCAACTTGATCGCATCTTCGAGCGTTTTGTTCGCTTGGATTCGGCGCGCACACGTTCCGAAGGAGGCACCGGTCTGGGCCTGGCGATCGTCAAGACCATCATGGCCGCCCATGAAGGCCGCGTTCAGGCGAAAAGCGGCGCTGACGGCGTGACGACATTCACCCTCACCTTTCCGAAGGTTCAGACGAGCACATGACACCCCAGTCCGGGGAACCCGGTGACCTGTGCAGAGCCGCCGAAGAGATCGCATCCGTGTTGATCCTTGCGGCCGATCAAGTCGTCTCGGACTCCGCGATCTTGAATGCGCAAATCAACAAGATCGAGCGGCTCGCTCCGCTGAGCGAATCAGATGAACGCGCGCGAACGCTGGCCGCGAGCCTGGACGGCCTTGACCTGGCCCAACGCGCCTTCGACCAATTCAAAGCTGCCACGGGATTGGCCGGGTGGCGAGAGCCCGTGCGTCGTTGGAAGCTTCGGCAAGCGCTGCGCCTCGCGCAGAACGAACACGATCGGGTCGAGGCGATCTTCGATTCGCCTGAGGAACGATCGGCGCGCACGGCCCGCATCAATGCGCACAACGAGGCGGTGCGGCGCGAGGTCGATCGGCTTCCCACGCTGCGAACGTCGTTGGAAGCGGTGCAGAGACTCAACGGGTCACTGAGCGAATTTCGGGCTCAATCCGAACATGCACTGCGAGCCGCTCGGGGAGACGGCTGGCTTGCGCCGTCTTTTGAGAAGAACTTTCTGCTCATGGCGCAGGCGGCGCGCGCCCGGGATTTCCAACAAGCCCTGGCCCACTTGGGCGCCTTGACCTTTCAGCGGCAACCTTCGCATCAGGTCTACGAAACGCTGCAACAAGAGGCTGCGACTGCCGTGGAGATGGCCTACCGGACCTACAACGGCTTTGCTGCCGCCGGCGCTTACGGGCAGGTTGCGCAGCGCTCGATTGCCATGGTGCGTCCGGCGCTGCGGGTTCCGGCGTGGGGCCGGCTCGAACGGCTCGCCCATCCCGCCGATCAATGGCAACTGCTCGCGGAGGTGCTCGGTGACCCTCGGACGTACAAGACCGACACCCTGTGGGCGGTCTACTGGGCCATGTTCCAGTGTGGCCAGGCGCTGTCGCAGTCGCTGGCTGCGGCCGATGCGCACGAGGACATCTTCACGGGCGAACTGGCCGGCTACTTGAAGTCGGTGGTGGCCCGCTTCACGGCAGAACGAATCCATCGATTCGGCTATCCGGCGCAGCGTTCCTACCTCGGGCTGCTGCAAAACGCGTCGATGAATGAAGAGGCACGCCTTGGGGCCGACATCGGGGTGATCGTGGACATCGACGTAGGCGGCCTGACGTGCAGAAAGGTTGCCCTGCTGCAGGCCAAGAAGGCCATGGATGGCGTTGCCGATGTCGGCAGCAGCGGGTCACAACTTGCCAAGCTGAGCACACAACCACAGATCGGCTTCTACATGTTCTACCACCAGGCCAATCCGCCGTTGCGTTCACCGGGCCCCACCGTCTGCAGTGCCGCAGAGTTGGCCGCCTGGGCGAACGACTCGGGCCGCAGCCCGGATGCCGAACATCTTCGAATCAACGTTCGCGAGCGGGGCTGGGACTGGGCAGCCTTCATGAGCTTTGGACTGTGCCAACCCGAATCGACAGTGGGGGCGCCATTTCGCGACGCGGAAGACGCACTTCGCGTGCTCGGCGGGGGCGACCCCGCCCACCTGCCGCGATTCCTTCACGTCATTGCGATCGCCGACGAGGCCAGCGTTCAAGCGCTGGACGTTGCGATCAAGAGCCACTATCGCGCGATGCAGCAGCAAAGGTCCCCAGAGCCGCAGGCCCGCTCGACCCCGTCCCCCGGTCGTGGTGCCAGTCGATGAGGACATTCGCCACGCGGCCGAGTGTGCGGTTCCTGCGGCCCCGAGCTACTGAAGCAAGTCCAGCTTGAGCAGGTCGTAGCTGTATTTGTCGATGAAGCTCTTGGCGGCCTTCATCCCTTCGGCCAGCTGGGACGCGCTGATCTCGTCGGCGCCGTGGATGATTCCGTTGCGGCGACCGACCAGCGAAGAAAGCTGGTCCCGAAACTTCAAGGAAGCGCCAGGCTGGGAGATTCGCAGCGCGTCCTGCAAGGCTCTCATGGCGTCTCGCAGGCCGATCGTTTCCGTGCCCGAACTGCGGAACGCCGACAAGTTGAGGTCCTCGCGGTGCTGGAAAACGCCGTACAAGAACATCTCGACGGCATGCACCGTGGCGATGGCCGCAAGGCGCCGATTGTTGGGGCCGTCCTCCCAGGCGAGGTCCTCGGCACGCTGGAAGAAACCCCGAGCCATCAGCAAGAAGCCGTCAACTTGCGACAACATCGTGGGCGCGTCGTGCAGGTACTGCAGCACGACCCGTGTCACGTGCGGCGTGTCCCAACCACTCGCCTCCCACTGGCCGATGTCGGACTGCGCCGCCTGAAGATAGCGCTCGCCGCGTTCGAGCACATGAGAAATATCCGGTGCCAGAGCGGAACGCCGAAGCGCTTCGAGGGCGAACGTCGTCGCAACCACGTCAGGCACGGCTTCCCCCGCCTCACCGAGGTGACCGAACGCGCCATCGGGGCGTTGCTGACCCAGAATCCATTCGACGATCCGAGCGACTTCGGTGTGGTACTTGTCGCCGCCTAGGCGTTGCAATGCAACCGCGACCATGGCGGTCGCACGCATGTCATCGTGGTATTGCCCGTCCTTGGACCACATGGGCCACGGGGTTGCTTCACTGCGCAGATCGAGCAGCCGGCGCAGAACAATCGTCACTTCTTGCCGCAGGCTGGTTTGAACGAGCCGGCTGGTCGCGCACAGGGTCAAGAGGCCCGCAATGGTTTGGACCGTCCCGTCGTCGACGCTCAGTTGACCCGCGGCATAGCCTGCCAGAACCGTGCGGCAATGATTCAGTTCGCGCAGAAGGACCGGACCTTCCGTGGGGCTGCCGTACCGATCCAGAAACGCCACCAGGGCAAACCTCCACGACGGGTCTGCTTGATGGTCACCTTTCGCATGCGTGGCTAAGATCTTCTCGACCGCACTTCTGGCCGCAGGGGTCTTGGCCGCTGTGCGCAACAGGACATGGTGCTCCGGTCTCGCCACTTGGTGCGCGAGCCAGGGGAGCATGGCCCAGGGCTTGTTGAAACCCTCCGTGGGCAGTTGCGCCATTTCACGCAGCAGGACCTTTGCGCGGCTGTCGACGATCCGGTGCATTGCACTGCGGAGTTCGACCGCTACAACCTCGACGGTTCGCAGCGGAGGCGCGGCTGTGGCCAGTTCGAGCAGCTCCGGCGGCAGGTCTCCGTCCTTGATCGCCCAATGAGTGCGGCTGGACTCGAACCGATCGATGTCCAGTTCCTGCCGAAGGCGCAGGATGTCGTCACGCCGCAAGTAGCACCGTTCACTTTGGGGAACGAATTCGAACGTCAGTTCGCTGCCTGCGAGTGCAATGTTGGCAAGGCGTCCCAGACGGACAACAGCCGACGAGGCTCCACTGACTCCGACCTCGTACATCAGCAGCGTGGGCACGTCGGCGAGTTCTGCCAAAGACGCAGGATCAGTGGCGAGGATGCTTTTCGCGTGTTCTCCGCTGTACTCCTTGAACCGACTCAGCTCCATGGAGAACGGTGGAGTTTCCCACCAGCGTGCATGACCATGCACAAGAAGATTGAACATGTGGAGATTCGGTTTGAGGATAGAAGCGACCGGTTTCAGGGATGGAGGTGTCGAAGGCGCAAGGCCGCGATGTTATGGTCCTTCGCGCACGTGCAGGTTCCCCGCTCAGTCCGGGCAGCACTCTTCCTGCCGGAAGCCACATAGGTAGAGCCGCACAAGCCGCCGCCGGTGGGCAGAGGTCAGGCCGCGACCTTTCCCTGGAACGCCACGAACAACACGGTCGCCGCGATCGCTCCCCATGCTCTGACCTGCGGGCTCGCAGCTGGCAGCTGGTGGGCAAATCGGACGAAGTGCTCGCAATTGAACTGGGTCCAGCTGTAGGCCGGATGCGCGCCGGAGCGAGCACGGGCCAGGACCTGCCACCAAGGCAGTGTGCCGGACAGGCCCTCGACGGTCACTTCCTGGTTGCGTGCAAACGTGGACACGAACTCCTCAACGAGCTGTGACCCAGCGAGGCCAGGATTGAGTGAAATGACCTTTCGCGCCTGTCCAGGACAAAGCTCTGTCAGAAGGCCGACGTGGCGGTATGCGCCTCTGTTCACGCTGATGACCGTTGCGGGCGGAAGCGACTCAAGCATGCGATTCATGGTAGGATTCTCATTGAACATGTTTGCATTAAATGCATAAATGAGCAGAGTGTCAACCCCGCAGGTGCCGAAGCCGGAGATGCCCTACCCGTCGCTCCTGGGTCAGGTCGTCAAATCGGAACGCGGTCATCGGGGCATCGACCAGGCGTCCATGGCCGGATTCCTGGGGGTGTCTCAGTCGGCCTATTCCCGCCTGGAGTCTGGCGACACCACGATGAATGTCTGGCAACTCCGTCTTTGCGCGACCGCGCTCGGATTGTCCGTGTCTCAATTGATGGCAAAGGTCGAGGTTGTTGCCCGCCAGATCGAAGGGCAAGGCATCGAGATCGTCGCGGAGCGCCGCACCAACCCGGCAGCGGCGCTCATCGGATTGGCCATCCTGGCCGCCTTCCTCGGAAGCTGATTCGCTTCGAGTCGTTCACGACGACCGCCGACGCAGACCGTGACATTCGGCCAAGCTCATCGCCATAGACTAGGGATCCACACCTGGGAGACTCGAAATGGATGACGACGAACAGAAGCACTCGATGACCTACCAGGAGCGCGAGCAACTGAAGCAGTTCGCGAGGAAAGGTCAGAACCTTGAGCAGACGTTAATCATGATCTCGCACTGGATGTCGTGCGGCCACGATGTCACGTTCTCTGGGTACGCGGCCAACTGGGCCGCGGCGAACTCACGAGACGACGTGGGAGCGATTCGCCAACAGTGGCCCTTGACTGGCCCACGGATGATTGCGGACGACCGTACCGAGTGGGGCAGCGCCGTACGAACGGATTGAGGCCTTGTGCAACATTGGCGGTCATTGCCCCAGATTCCTCCTCCGCTGTCCAAGCACTGAATCGGCAGCATGTAGGCTCACGCGGATGACAGATCGTTGTGAATGGCTGTGGCGGCAATGGCAGCATGACCCACAGCCACGGAAATCTGGTCGAGCGCACTGACCACGTCTCCCGCCGCATACAGGTGTGGCACGCTGGTCTTCGAGTGCGCATCGGTCACGAGATTTCCGCGCTCGTCGACACTGGCGCCCAAAGCCGAGCCCAACTGTGACCGCGGGTCCGCGCCCAACGCCGCATAGAGGACATCGAACCGATGGCCGCTGCCATCGTCCATCGTGACGAAAGCCTTGTGATCGGCATCCACGGCGAGATGTCTGGCCACACCGGGAATGCGGTGCAGGCCCGCTGAATGCACCGCTACGTCGAGCCTTGTGCAGGGAGTCTTGGCCGCAATTTCGATGAACGAAACGTTCGCACTGAAGTGCCGGATGAAGGCGGCCTCCTTCACGCCGTGCAGCGAGTTGCCGATGACGCCGATGTGTTTTCCGGTGAACTCGTAGCCGTCGCAGACCGGACATTGGCGCAGCAGATCGGCGGAGACGAGGGCATCGACACCGGCCACGTCAGGCTGCCGGTCCTTCACGCCTGTGCACAGCAGCACATTGCGCGTCCACAGCTTCTCGTGGCTCAAGCACACCACGAACGAGTCATCCGGATGTCGAAGGATGTGCGAGACGGTGTCATGAAGGACGAAACCGTCCACCTGCCGCAAGTGCCGGACCATTCGCTCCAGCAATTGGACGCCAGCCACACCCGACGGGAATCCCGGGCAGTTGTTGGAGCGCGAGATTTGCAGTGCGCGGCTCGCACCTGCGTCCACGATCCGCACATTGCGATGGAAGCGGCGCAAGTAGAGACCGGCGGTCAAGCCCGCCGGTCCCGCACCCACCACCACGCAGTCAAGCAGTTCGAGCCCACCGTCCTTGGGGTCTTCGATCAAGTCATCGATATCAATCACTGTCAGTTGTCACCTCGTCGTAGTGGTCGCCGTGCCGGCCCGCGGTCCTCTGAGGGGGCCGGCGTCCCGATGCCCGTCAGGCGGCCCATGGCAGCCCCGATGCGCGGGTGTTGGCGGCCATGCGGTCAATGGGCATGCACGCCCAAGGCCGCGTCAGCCCTCGCGCCGGCGCCCTGCCCGCTCATCTTGCGGCACTCCTGGGCGCAGCGCTGACAGGCCTTGGCGCAGTCCTGGCAATGCGCCATCGAGTGCTTGGCACACTCATCGCCGCAGGCTTCGCAGATGTCCGCGCAGACCGCGCAGATGGCCGAGGCGAATTCACCACCGCGCGCCATCGAGGCCGCCGCCAGCTGGCAGATGGCAGCGCATTCGATGTCCAGCGCGCTACAGCGCGCCATCATCTTCACGTCAGGTTCCTGCAGGCAGGCGGTCGCGCAGTGGTTGCATGCCACTGCACATTCGTTGCAAGCGTCGATGCACGATTGAAACTGCTGATGGGCCATTTGGATCTCCTTGCTTCGCGCCGGAAATTCGGCAACCTTGAGAGGCAAACAGAACGCCTGCGGTGAAAGACCACCGCTTGACGTTCGCGCGACCAGCCTCCCACCCGCCCTCTTGTCAGACGCGTGATATCGACGCTTTCGAGCTTCAGGAGGCGTCGTCTGCGGCATTCCCTCCATGCAAATCTGCAAGGGCCGGCAAGGCCTTCATCGACGATGCAACGTGACCATCAAGGTCGACTTCGCGCTCGTCTTGTTGTCCCACATCCAGCAGTAGTCCTGATCGACGGGAACCTGCAGTTCGCCGTCCGAGGAGGCGACCTTGTCTTGCTTGGCCGGGAAGACGACGTTCTTGCCTTCGTGGTAGTGGATGTTGAAGTTCAGCGGCTCGTGGCCCTTGAACGACCAGGCGATGGCCTGGCCCTTGGTGAGCTTTCCGCACAGTTCGGCAAACTTGCCCGGCGCCACGTCGATCGCGCGCTCGAAATGGCCCGACGCATCCCAATCAATCTCGATCAGTTCGGCCCTTGCGCCCGTGCCGATCAGCAGCATCGCGCCGGTCGCGGCAAGGGCCACTGCATTCCTTGTCTTCGTCATCGTTGTCTTCCTTCTTTGTAGTAGTCAAAACCTTCATGTCGCAACCACGGCCCAGGGTCGCAGCCGCTCATTCATCGTCGCCGTCGCTTCGCGCGAGGCGGCGCTCCACCCTTGGGTGCGCGCGAGTTGCCTGGGTGTTTCCACCGCATGTAGATCACGAACACCACGATCAGCAGCCCGACAAACGCGCCCGCGGTGAGGATGTACGTGAACACCTCGTGAGGTTGGTCCTGCAAGCCTCGCAGTTCGTGTGGCATTGGCGTTCACCTGCGCTGACCGCTCCAAAGGAAGAGGGATGCGTCATCGCGCGCAAGACGCCATCCGGCGAGCACGAGCGCACCGCTGACCGCGAGTGCGAAGAGACATGGCGCAAACTCCACGCCTGCGAATCCCTTGGCCACCAGCGCCACGAGCGCACCGGTGAGCGTCCACGCGCCGATGCGTCCCGCTTCATCGACCAATGGCGACCGTCGATACCGCGCCCACATCACCCCCTGGACCACCACCAGCGCCGCCATCGTTTGCACGCCTCGATCATTGGCCGGTGTCCACAGTTCGAACCAGGCAGCGATGACGGTGCCAACGAGGATGAGCGCCGCGGCCATGGTGGCGCCGCCCATCAGCCAACACCGCGCCGCCGCGGCCCATCCGGTTTGAGGGGCGAGCGCGTCCATCGTCCGGTGAAACGCCTGCATCGCGATCACTGCCGCGCTTGCGATAAGCACGCAGTCGCGCCACATCAGACCCGTCGCCAGGGTGGCGGCGGCGAGTCCCCAGGGCAGCGCGCGTTGCAGGCTCATCCCGATGCGACGCGTTTACTTGGCGGACTGGATCTCGGTGACCACGAGCGCCCCGTTCGCCTTCTCCGCCTTGAACATCACCTTGTCGCCTTGTTTCAAGGTGTCGAGCACGGCCGGGTCCTTGACCTGGAAGACCATGGTCATGCCGGGCATGCCGAGGTTCTTGATCTCGCCGTGCTTGAGAGTAATCTTCTTGTTCTCCTTGTCGATCTTGCGGACCTCGCCATCGCTCATGTCGGGCATCTGCATGCCCGATGCCGTCGCTCCGGTCACGCCGGTGGACGTGCCGGCAGCCGGGCTCGTCGCAGCTCCGGCCGTCTGCGCCTGAGCCGATGTCCAGAGACCGGCAGCAGCAAGGATGGCGAGCGCGGTGGTTGCGAATTTGAACTTCATGATGCTTCCTTTCAGGAGTACGACTTGAAAACCGTTGCGCTGGCATCGAGGCCAATCAGCAACACCTGGTACGGGTCTTTGCGCCCGCCTCGCTCCATTCCCGGAGAACCGGTAGGCATGTCGGGCACCGCCAGGCCGATCGCCTGCGGCTGCTCGCGCATGAGCGTGAGAATGTCCAGCGCCGGCACATGCCCGTCGATCACGTAGCGGCCGGCGCGAGCCACGTGGCAGCCGGCGTATTTCTCCGGCATGCCCAATTGCTTGCGCACCGCGGCCACCTCCTCGACCTTGCGCTGGGTGACGACGAACAGGTAGTTCTGCAGGTGCTTGGCCCATTGGTCGCAGCACTCGCAGCCTTCGCTGCTCCACATTTCGACATGAGGCGCAGTGCCGTGCGCAAGAGAACTCAGTGGCAGAGCGCCTGCGAGCGCCGCGGCGCCCGCCCCGATCAGCCAGCCCCGGCGTGCCAGATCAGTGCTTGTGATCGGCATGTCCGTCACCCTTGGCTGCACCGCCCTTGCCTGCAGCGACATTCACGGCGCCCTTCATGCCGGCGTCGTAGTGACCCGGCTGAAGACACGCGAAATCGATCTTGCCGGCCTTGGTGAACTTCCAGATCACCTCGCCCGTCTTGCCCGGCGCAACGGTCACCTGGTTGGGGTCCGAGTGCTCCATCTCCGGGAACTTCTTCATCAGCTCGTAGTGCTCCTTGAGCTCCGCCTCCGTGCCGAGAACGAATTCATGCTTCACGGCGCCGGAGTTCTTGATGACGAAGCGGATGGTCTCGTTTTGCTTGGCCGAGATGCTCGACGGGTTGAAGCGCATGGCGTCGGTCATGTCGACGCTGACCGTGCGCGTCACCTTGGCCTTGTCGCCAGGTGCGCCAATGGCGCTGGCGTCCCCGTGAGAGTGACCGGCTGCGCCATGGCTGTGGCCGTCCGCGGCTTTGCCCGCAGCGGCAGATGCTGCGTGGTCTTCGCCGTCGTGCGCATAGGTGCCGACTGCGAACAGAGCAGCGGCAAGGGCGATAAGTGACTTTTTCATTTCGGCTTTCTCGGTTTGGATGAGGGGATAAAAAGGGGTTCGAAAAAGGCCGGCGCGTACACCGGCGCGTTGGGCGAATCCCGGATGTCGTCTCCGAGCTGCCCGATGGCAATGAAGAGATTGCCGCACCACGCGGACTCAATTTGTCGCAGTTCGGCGCCGCATCCTTCGAGCAGGCTCCATGGGCGGTCGAGTCCCATCCATGTGTCGAAGCTCTTGCGTGCTCGATACAGGTTGAACGCGTTCAATGGCCCACCCCACCACCAGGGCAAGGTCTTGAGGCCGACGATCGCGATGCGCGCGCGTGGCTTGCAAAAGCGAATCAGGCGGTTCAGCGCATCCGGTGACAGCAACACGTCGTGCGCGAAGGAAAAGATCATCGCGTCGGCGCGCTGCGTGGTCTCGAAGCGCTCGGCCGAGGTCTCGTCGACCTGAACGCAGTACCCGAAAGCGATGCCTTCGATGCGACGCTTGGCGTGTTCGGCCATGTGCGGCGAGCGTTCGATGCCCACCACCCAGCCGTTCTCCTGAACCCGGCGGGCCAGCGTCGGCAGCAGCGAGCCAGTGCCACAGCCCACGTCGAAAACCGTCTCGCCTGGTTGCACGTTCAAGGCTTCCAGGGCCCGCAGACGCAGGGCGTCCAGCGGGGCACCGGTCGCGTCATCGGTCATCTCGAACGGGCTGTCGTGATGACCCGCGGCGCTGGGTGGGGAGCGTCGAAGGAACTGCTGCAGCAACGATTTGACCATGATCGCCCTCAATGGTTGTGCTGCGCAGACCCGGCGCCTGGCTTGCGGATCTGTACTTCGATGTCCTTGGGCCTGTTGCGCCGCGACACCGGCATGGACTGCCCGCCTTCGCTCGCGAACCGCGACGGTTCGGGCATGGCGCCGGTCCACTCAAACGCGTTGGTGCCTGTCGGGTGCTTGTACCAACCCGGGTCCTTGTAGTCGCCGCGCGGCTGGTTGCGCCGCACCTTGACCACGCTGAACATGCCGCCCATCTCGACCGAGCCGAAGGGGCCCTCGCCGCCCATCATTCGCGCGGTGTTGTCGGGAATGGGCATCTCCATCTCGGACATGTCGGCCATGCCGCGCTCGGCCATCACCATGTAGTCGGGGATGAGCTTGTTGATCTCGCGCACGACCCCGCGATGCTCCACACCGATCATCGTGGGCACCTCGTGGCCCATCGCGTTCATCGTGTGGTGGCTCTTGTGGCAGTGGAACGCCCAGTCGCCCTCCTCGTCCGCGATGAATTCGAGCTGGCGCATCTGGCCGACCGCCACATCGGTGGTGACCTCGTGCCAGCGGCTGGACTTCGGGGTCGGGCCGCCATCGGTGCCGGTGACGAGGAACTCGTGCCCGTGCAGGTGCATCGGGTGGTTGGTCATCGTCAGGTTGCCCATGCGGATGCGCACCTTGTCGCCCTGTCGCACGTTGAGCGAATCGATGCCCGGGAAGATGCGGCTGTTCCACGACCACAGGTTGAAGTCGAGCATCGTCATGATCTTGGGTGTGTAGGCACCCGGCTCGATGTCGTAGGCATTGAGAAGGAACACGAAGTCGCGATCGACCTCGTCGATGAGCGGGTGCTTGGCCTTCGGGTGCGTGACCCAGAAGCCCATCATGCCCATGGCCATCTGCGTCATCTCGTCGGCGTGCGGGTGGTACATGAAGGTGCCCGGCCGGCGCGCGACGAACTCGTAGACGTAGGTCTTGCCCGGCTCGATCGGCGTCTGGGTGAGCCCCACCACGCCATCCATGCCGTTGGGCAGACGCTGGCCGTGCCAGTGGATGGAGGTGCGCTCGGGCAGCTTGTTGGTGACGAAGATGCGCACGCGGTCGCCCTCCACCACTTCGATGGTCGGCCCCGGCGACTGGCCGTTGTAGCCCCACAAATGCGCCTTGAAGCCCGGCGCCATTTCGCGCACGACCGGTTCGGCCACGAGGTGGAACTCCTTGACGCCGTTGTTCATGCGCCAGGGCAAGGTCCAGCCATTGAGCGTGACCACCGGGTTGTATTGGCGCCCGGTGTTGGGTACGAGCGGGGGCATGGTGTTGGGCGTGGTCTGCAGCACGGGCTCGGGCAATGCAGCCATCGCTACCTTGCTCACACTGGTGGCGGCCAGAGCCACGCTCGCCCCGGCGCCGCCGAGCAGGAAGTTGCGTCGATTCGTTGTCATGAGAATTCCGTCAAAAGGTCAGTGGCCGGCGGCCTTGGCGCCGCTCGCGGAACTGGAGTCGCCGTCTTGCGACATGGACATCGAGGACATGGGCCGGCCGATCAGGGTGGCTTGCAGCCCCGCGTCCGCGAGCCAGAAGTCGCGCTGCGCGTCGATGGCCTGGACCACGCTTGCAATCTGTTCGCGCGAGTCGGCGAGCAGCTCGAACACGCCGATCAGCATCCCGTTGTAGCGAAGGATGTTTTCTTCGGCGATCGTCTTGCGCAGCGGCACGATCTCGTCGCGGTAGTGGCGGGCGATGTCGTAGGCGGTGCGGTAGGCGCCATAGTTCTCGCGCACCTGCGAGTTGGCATCGACGGCCACCTGCGCTGCGCGGTGGAACGCCGCCATGTAGGTGGCTTGCGCGCGGGCTCGCGTGGCGTCGCCGAAATCGAAGATCGGCAGCGGCACCGACAAGTCGTAGCCCTTCTGCCGGGAGAGGCCCGTTTCGTTCTTGCGCGTCACGCCCACCTCAAGACCATTGACGATGCTGGTGACGCGCGTGAGCCCCTGTTCGCGCGCGACGAACTCCAAGTTCGCCTGCGCCATGCGCACGTCCAGGCGCTGCGCCATGGCGGTTTTGGCGATGCTTGCTTCGTCCTTCGGCGCCGCCGGCAGGTCGGGCAGGCGATCGGGAAGCTTCAACGCCGAGGACTGCTGTTCGTTCAAGCCGAGGATTCGGATCAGTGCCTCGCGGGTCGAGCGCGCGGCTTGCTGAGCCCGGGCCAGCTGTGCGACAGCGTCGGCCGAAAACGCCTGTTCCCTCGCTCGTTGCAGCTTGCTGTAGTTGCCCACCGCTTGCATCCGTCGAGCCAGTTCGGCGCCCGCGTCGGCCGTGGCCTTGACCTGTTGGAAGTACAGCACCGACTGCTGGGCCGCGACGGCACTGACCCACGCCTGGCGGGCGTCGGTGGCGGCTTGAACCACGTTCGACGCGAGCGTGAGACGACTGGCTTGTTGCTGGTAGTCCGCGAGTCGCAAGCGAGCTGGCAGGAGCAGCAGATCAAGCACCGAGAAGCTCAGGGTGCGCGTGAGTTCGAGTTCGCGTGCCCCAGCGTTGTCCCGCACGAGGCGTTCGAACGCGAACACCGGATTGGGCAGCCGGGCGGACTGGGTCGCCGCGGCTGAGTTGGCGGCGCTCTCGTAGAGCATTGCCTGCAAGGCGGGGCTGTAGGCCAGCGCGATGCGAACGGCGTCGTCGCCGCTGAGCGGCTTAGCCAGCAGCGCGTCGACATCGGTTTGTGCCTGGAGTCGAGCGTCTTCGGTGGTGAGCCACTTCACCTCACCGCCAAGGCGCTCCTGGCTCAGCTGTTGCACGCTGGTGAAATTCTCGTTGATGGTCGTGCTCGCACAACCGGCCAACACCAATGCGGCGACGGCAGCCGCGAGCAGTCGTTGGCGGGGCAAGCGTTCGATGAGCTTGGAGCGCATGTTCTTGTTCATTGCATCTGGTGACCGGAGTGAGCGCCCGAGGCGGCGGGCGCCGCTGAGGGTTGCTTCGGGGGCGTGGCGGTGCTGGCGGCCTTTGGCGCAAGAGGCGTGACTTTCGCGGGTGTGGGAGAGCGGCCCGGGCTGCTTGCAGCGGGCGACATCGGGGGCGCAGACCCTGCGCCCGAGGCCGGCATGGCCATCCCACCATGACCGGCGGGCATGTCTTTCATGCCAGGCATGTCCTTCATCCCCGGCATGGCAGGCATGCCCTGCTGTGCCGGTGCAGTGGCTTCGCTGCCAGCGGTTGGCCCGCCTGCGCCCTCACGCGCATACGCTTGCCAGCCGCCGATGCGCCCCACCACGTCGTTCGCTTCGCGCCACGACACGACGGGTTGCTCGTTGAACGGCCGATAGCCATCGAAAGCCGATTGGTAGCGCATCGGGTCACTGACAGATGCGGAGGCGTTGGCGGATGCGGCCTTGACACTGGCCGCGGTATTCGCGCTCGCCGCCTTGCCGGGCGTCGCGGACGCCTTGGACGCAGCGGGCATCGCGCCGGAGGCCTGCGCCGCCGCGGTACCCACGGCGGACGCGAGCAGCACCGTCCAAACGACGGAGCGAAACTGGGAATGCATGAGAATCCTCGGGAGAGGCCCCAGGGCGGACCGGCACAGGGCCGATCAAGCGATGCTTGGGGCGGTTCGACTGGGCGAGGAAGCGGCGCCGAGATCGGCGCGCGCCAAAGCGTCACTGACGAGCGTCAGGCGAGGATGGACCGGGGGGGCCGCTCGGGGCCCTCGGTGACGAAGACCACGACGCTGCGCCGATCGAAGGTCGTGAAGAAGTCGGCCACTGGCGTGGCTTCAAAGGAGACGATGGCCGTCGGAAGCGCGGCGGCCATGCAGCACGAGGCACATGCACTGCACGAGCCTTTGGTGACCTTGCCCGAAGCGCCCTGTGCCTTCAGGTGACCGTGCCCCAGGTCAGCCGTCATCCCGTGGTGGTGGTCAGAGTCGGCGTCTGCCTGATCAGCATCGTGCGAATGCGCCGGGGTTTGAGCCGAATGCGAGTGCTCGTGCATTCCCATCGCATGCGAATGCATGCCCGAGGCGTCTTGATGCCCAGTACCGCAGCCGAACATGGACGCGGCAGCAAAGCCCTGGGCAGGAACCGCCAAGGCCAAGAGCCACATCAATGTGATCCGCAATACGCGCAGCATCTGAAAAGTCTAATGCATCTGTTGGAGATGGCCAAAGGCCGGGAATAACAAAGGGAAACAGTTCATCTGATTCAACTCGATCAGCGGCGTTCAAGCGCGGTCAACACGAACAAACCGTCGAGCCGGTCGGCCTTGAACTTGACCATGTCGCCTGCCTTGAGGTTTGCGAGCTTGGCCGGGTCCGTCACCCGATAGACCATTGTCATCGCAGGCATTCCGAGGTTCTCGATGGGACCATGCTTCAAGGTCACCTTGCCCTGCCCCGCGTCGACCTTCTTGATCTCGCCATAGCAGTAGACGGTTGTGCCGATGGCCGACACCGCCGTCGTCCCCGGTACGGTGGCGTTCGATGCGTGCGCGATAAAGGACAGCGCCGCCAGCGCACCGAGGATCAACGCGAGCAGCAGGTGGGGCATGGATGGGCGGTCGCTTGAACTGAGCGGTGGCTGCACGTTCAGCGCCCCTCGTAGACCCAACCGGCTTCTCCGCCGACGTATCGCCAGCCGGTAGTCGCGGGCTGTTCGCGCAGGCGCATGGCTTGCCGCGTCTCGTCCCGGCTGGAGACGAATCCTGCGCGGGGGGCGTTGTCGGGCAGGCTGGCACTGCGCTGGATCAGGCGCAAGCTGCCATCGCGCCGCGCGGCCTCCAGTTCGGCCTTGACCTGTTCGCGCGTTAGCGTGCTGCTCTGGCCGACAAATTCCGCTCCGGCATCGTTGCGCAGGGTCCGAAAGCCGTCTTGATCCGCAAACACGAGCGGCGAGGCAAGCCCCGTCGCTGCACAGATGATGCTCAGCAAGGGAATGCGATTCGACATGACGGTACTCCTTGATCACAATGTTCCGACAGTCGCCGTAAGCGTTGTGGCACTTCGCGGTGGTGAGACGAAACCGACATCACGGTTGACACTGTAGGCACCCGATGCCGACGCAAGCCTGTTGTTCAGATTACAAATCTGTCAGCTTCGAAACCACCAAGGAGCCCCATCCCATGCGAGTCCTCGTCATCGAAGACGAACAAAGACTGGCCGAGTACCTGCGCAAAGGCCTGTCGGAGAACGGCTATGTCGTGGACATCGCGCACGATGGCATCGACGGCAAGCACCTGGCCGTCAACGGCGACTACGCCTTGGTCGTGCTCGACGTGATGCTCCCTGGCATCGATGGCTTCGGCGTGCTCAAGGCCATCCGCGAGAGCAAGGACACGGCAGTGCTCATGCTGACCGCCCGCGACCGCGTCGAGGACCGCGTCAAGGGATTGCAGCAAGGCGCCGACGACTATCTCGTCAAGCCGTTTGCGTTCAGCGAACTGCTTGCGCGCCTGCAGGCCCTGACACGACGTGGCGTGCGCGTGAGCGGTGACGACGCGACCACTTTTCGGCTGGGCGAACTGGTGCTCGATCTTGCGCGGCGCAAAGCATCGCGCGAGGGGCGCCGGATTGACCTGACAGCCAAGGAGTTCACCCTCCTCGCGCTCTTGATGCGCCGCCAGGGCGAGGTGCTTTCCCGCACGGTGTTGGCCGAACAGGTGTGGGACATCAACTTCGACGGCGACACGAATGCCGTAGAGGTCGCCATTCGGCGCCTGCGCGCGAAGATGGACGATCCGTTCGACAAGAAGATGCTGCGCACGGTGCGCGGCATGGGTTACGTGCTGGAAGCGCCCTCGGCGTGAGTGGCGCACTGCCACGGGCATCGATCGCTGCCCGGCTCACGTTGATGTTGACGTTGGTGGCCGTGGCCGGCTTCAGCACGGTGGGCGCCTTGCTGCATATCGCGCTTCAACGGGAATTGCTACACCTCGAACGCCAGGGGCTCGAAGGCAAGGTCGACGTGGTCCAGCATTTCATCGACGAGGTGCAGAGTGCGGCGGACCTTGGGGAATTGCGTCACCACCTGGACGACACCTTGATCGGTAACGCCGGTCTGCGCGTGTGGATCGTCAGCGCGGATGGCCAGGTGCTGTACGGTGGCTCCCACGTCCCGCCGATTCGGCCGGCCGATCCAGGGCGACTTTTCATCACGCGCGAAGACGGCGTCGTCCTGACCGGTGTCCGCTATGCGCTGCGCACCGGAGCTGTGCTGCCTGACGCGCATGTCCTGATCGGACTGGACCCGCGTCCGCGAGAAGCGCTCATGCGCACATATGACCAAGCCACCGTCCTGGTTTGCGCGCTTTGTGTGGCGATCACTGTGGTGCTCTCGATCGGCGTGACCCGCCGAGGCCTGCGTCCGCTGCGCCGGCTATCGGACGAGGCGTCGAGCATTGCCCCCGATGCGCTGTCCAAACGACTGGCCGCCCATCACGCGAGTTTCGAGCTCGTCCCGCTGGTCAAGAGCTTCAATCGCGTGCTCGATTGCGTGGAGGACGCGTACCGGCAGCTCGAAGGCTTCAGTGCCGACGTGGCGCATGAACTGCGCACTCCCCTTGCGATCCTGATCAATGGGACGGAAGTCTCCTTGTCTCGCGAGCGGCCGGCGGAAGAACTTCGGGACTTGCTCGGAGCGCATCTCGAAGACCTGCGTGGCTTGGCCTCGATGGTCAACGACATGCTGTTCTTGGCTCACGCCGACCGTGGCGATCGGGCTGACAAGCTCGCCGAGGTGTCCTTGCGCGACCAAGCGCTGGGCGTGGCGGACTTCGTAGAAGCCATGATGGAGGCGGGGCGCCACCGTCTGCACGTCGAAGGCGACGTTCGAGTGCGAGCCGATCCCTCGCTCGTGCGGCGAGCGTTGATCAACCTGGTGGCCAATGCAGCACGCTACACGCCGGCGGGCGATGCCATCATGATCCGGCTCGAAGCTCAGCTTGGCATGGCGCGCGTATCGGTCATCAATCCCGGACCACCGATCCCTGAGGACGAGCGCATCCGAATGTTCGACCGCTTCTGGCGGGGAGAGTCCTCCCGTCCCAAGTCGTCAGAGCGCCATGGGCTGGGGCTTGCGATTGTCCGGGCAGTCGCACGCATGCATGGAGGCGAGACTTTCGCTCATTCGCAAGGTGGTGTCACGACCGTGGGACTGACGCTTGGGCCAATTGCCTGACCCGTTCGAACGGAGACAGGCTCTCGGGCCACAGGGGTTGTTCCGCCACTGCGGTCACCATGCTCCCCTATCGCGTGAGGGTGGAAGTCCCTATCCGGTCAGAAATCGCGAACTGCTCAAATCGATTGAGCAGATGCCAGTCCATCCGGCTGGCTCTGTGCACTGGCGAACGACCCGGTGTCTCATCCTTGACGCTGAGTCGCTCGACGATCATCCATCGTCTACCAAGGGACTCCCATGTCAAAGAAGACATTCCAACGCCTTGCGGCGGCAGTTTCGGTTGGCTTGATGCTTGTGGCCGTGGCCACGCCGAGCCAGGCCACCCACTCCTGGGCTGGCTACCACTGGGCGCGAACCACGCCTGAGTTCACCTTGAAGCTCGGCGACAACCTGACCACCGCCGACTGGAAAGCTCACCTCGCGCAAAGCTCCAGCGACTGGAACTCCGGCAACAGCCCCGTGCTCACGGCAGTGGTGGGCGGCACCTCGAACAAGCGCTGCTCCATGGTCGCCGGCACCACGCAGGTCTGCAATGGCAGGTACGGCAACAACGGCTGGCTTGGCCTGGCGTCGATCAACATCACCGGCGGCGTGCACATCACGCAGGGCTCGGCCAAGATGAACGACACGTACTTCAACTCGGCCACGTACAACAATCCCAACGAGAGAGAACACGTGATGTGCCAGGAGGTGGCCCACACCTTCGGTCTCGACCATCAGTCCACCGATGGCAGCTCTCAGAACAGCTGCATGGACTATTTCTCGAACACCGGCGCGAACGCCGGCAGCACCTTGAGCACCAAGCCGAACCGGCACGACTTCGACGAGTTGAGCCTCATCTATTCGCATCTGGACAGCACCAGCACCATCAATCAGATCGCCGCCGAGGTCGTAGCGATGAGCGTCGGACCCGCCGCGGCCAATCGGGACGTGGGCGATGAACCCGAAAGCTGGGGGCAGTTGGTTCGCCAATCCGCCAACGGCCGCAGCTCAGTCTACGAGCGCCACAACGGCGATGGCTCGAAGAATGTCACCCATGTCTACTGGACGCACGAAGCAACCGCCAGGTGTCCAGGGTGCGACCACCGGTATGACCGGTAAGCGCTGAGCGTCGAACGCTGCTGGCGCAAGGAGGCGCCCGGGTAGTCGACGTTTCGAAAGAGGGGGCGAGGCCAAGAGCTTCGCCCTTTTTGTTTTCTCGGTCGCGGCAGGACGCCGAGGCGACCGCACACGTCGTATGCGTGCGCCGAACACACCTTGACGGCTGGGCTCAGTGGGGGGGCTCAGTATCATCAACCGCCTTCAGCAAGCCGCCACGTGGCGGCATTGGGAGCCGCCATGAGGATCAAAGATGTCCGGCCGCAGCCGTTTGTTTTTCAGCTTCGTTGCGACCGTTGCGGCGCCGAAGCGCAGCACAACATCGACGACGGCTTCAACAACTTCCTGCAGATCGAGTTCGATACGAGCTGGGGCTCAGACCTTGGCGACGGAAACCATGTGGAGCTGGACATCTGCCACACCTGCCTGAAGGAGACAGTGGGATCTTGGTTGCGCGCGTCGCCAGCCGCGTGGGCTGCTGTGGGACAGGTTCCTGCATCCGAGGATTTCATGGCCGGAGTCGAGAAGCTTCCCGTCCAGGAGCGGGACCCTCTGTAGTCACACGTCGCGACGTGCGGCGCGATGTCGCGCGGGCCTCAGGCTGCAGATCCGTCGGCCGCTAGCTCTCCATCTCAAGGCGGCGACGAATGCCGGACCTCCATCGACCTCATCCGTTTTGGTCATACCGAAACACACCAAGAGAAACGAAAAATACGGCATATATGCCGTGGTCAGGCAGGTATCTGAATTGGCACTCTTCGCGCCGTGCCACCTGCCCGTTCCGTCCCGTCCAAACGCGTCGCTCCCAAAGCGCGGTCGACCTCGTTCGACCCGGCAATCGCCGTGGCGTTCGGCAAGGTCGTGCGCAAGGAGCGCGAGGAGCAGGACATCGCCCAGGACGCATTCGCCGTACTTGCCGATGTGGATCGTTCGTACTACGGCAAGCTGGAGCGTGGTGAACGCCAGCCCTCGCTCGCCCTCCTGATGCGAATCGCGCACAGCCTCAAAGTGCCACCCGGGGAGCTTGTGCACCGGGTCGAGAAGGCCATGAAGCGCCGACGCTGACCCCGTCAGACCAGCCAGGCGCGCTTGTGCCGGCCGCGGACATCTCGGCTTCCGACCGCGACGCGACCAGCTTCACCTGAATTGGTGAGGCAACCCGAGTCGAAGAGCCTCTCCCCCAGATTCGTGCAGGGAACCCGTCCGTCCCAGCGCGCCGCTTGCTGCTTGCAGCGCGGCCTCGGCGCGCGCCACGAGGCTCTTGGCGCGCCGGCATGTTATCTTTCTGTCCACGGCATATATGCCGTGGACAGAATCAACTTCAAAGCGGCTCGCGACGGACCGCGGCCTCGTATCGATATGTGACGAAGCCGCGCTCGACCTGGGCGCGGCAGTTCAACTTCATCGAAATCATGGCGATCACGATCACGACCCGTGGGCCTCGGCTCGCGTCGCCCAGCGACGAGACGGTGCCACTGTGCGGTTCCCGCTTTGCCACCCCACGGCACCGGGCCATGTTGAAAACCGAGTGGGCGCGCAGCAGGCAAATCCTGACGCTGGTGGTTCTGTTTCTCTGTGGAACTGCGATTTCATCGTCGGCAAAAGCACAGCAGGCAACTAATCTGGACCGCCCCCCCGCCTTCTTCGCAGAATTCAGAAAGCAGGTGGGGACGATAGAAGGCATCACAGTCGGTCCGACATCGCCCTATCGGCTGGCCGTGGAATCGGGTGGCGGCGACTACAACTTCGTCGAGTACCTGCCTTGGGATGAATTTCGCCTCACCTTTGACCTGAATGTCATCAGGACCGCTGAGCCCATTTTGGAAACGATGCGCCTGCTCAAGATTGCGATGCAGCAGGCTTGCGGGCATTCAAAACTTGAACAGCGTCCCCTCGGGCCAAGGCACGGGTTTATGCTCTCCCTTCCCACCGACAAATTCATGACTGAGGTCTACTTCCGAGCATTCGATGAAGGGCTCGTTGGCGAGTTCGAGTGCCAGCAGGCCGACAAGCTCGCTCCGCAGCTCATTCGCGTCCAGTGGGATGACGGAAATCGCTATCCGGCTTCGGTCGTCCCTGCGGCCGAGTGGCACTTCCTCGTCGAGGGCATCGGGCCGGACCAGTTGGCTGCCCATCGCGCGAGGTTCGAGCAACATCGGCGAAGGTCCGATGCGCTGCGCACGAAACTCGCGGTCGGTTCAAGCGTTCAAGTCATGGCGCAGGATGTTCCCGCGCCCCTGCTCGCCCGATACAAGCAGCCTGAGAACCGGCGCAAGCACGCGTACGCAATCTGTGCGCTGGTGACCGACGTGCGAGGCCCGCTGGCTCAAGTTCAGATTCAGGCCGACACGTTCATGCTGCCAGCACGAAAGTTACTTCCGATGGGCCGGCCTGCGTCGGCTGATGAAATGTGGCAGCACCTTCAACAACAAGCGCCAGTGCAGTTGGCCTGTCTGAAGTAGGTTGTCCAGCGTCAAGCGTGAAAGAGAGTGCAATGTTTCAGATCGTGACCCTGCCGCACTGGCAATGCCGCACCCCAGTTTCGTTCAGCCGTCGAGGCGAACACTACTGGACTTGCGCGGAACTTCCGCTGGGCCAGGCCTGGGTATTCGTCGTCAACACAGCTGCCGACCCGAAAAGCCAGTTGGCCGCGCGCTCTGTGGTCGTGGTGTCCGCGGAACAACTGCTCGATGTCCTGGCCGAACTGGGGCCGGATCGCGTCAAGTCGGTCTATCAAATCCACCGTGGAACCGCCGACGACGATGATGCGTTGGTGATCAATCGCCTCTGCGCAATCGACGTAGGCGAAGACAGCCACGACGGATGGCGAAAAGTGTTCATGTTCCAGGCCGACGATGGGGTGCGGTGGGCGGATGAGCGAGACTTTGACGCCGTCGAACGCATCGTCAACCGCGTGGAAGTGGCCGCATTTCGGGCACCCGCGGCGCGGGGTGATGACAACGGATCAGGGGCCCCGAAGGCGCCGTCAATGCAGGACCTTTGAGCGGCGATCAACGAAGGAGACGCCTCCAAGCCTGGTGCTGGTAGTGCTGCTGATGGATCATGACACGGCCGCTTCAGGCAATGTGCCCAGACTGCGCTCGCAGCTACCGTCGTACGCGCCTACCGATCCGGTCATGAGGATGAGCCCCGCGAGATTGAAGGCGGTGCGAACTTTTTTTCTTTGGAGGCTTCGTGGCGCAGGCCCGTCGGCAGCCAAGACTGCCTTCATCTTCCCGCACGCTCAACCAAGACCAAACGGACATTCGCAGTTCCCCAGGCTGAGCGCCGGATGGGAAGGTCGTGGGTATGTCGTGCGGCGCGCCGAGAACACGGAAAAAAACTCGCGCCTGTCTCCTCGTCAGTCTCGGCGTCTGGCATTCACCGGGCGCAACTTCCTTGCTCCTCAATCCGTCAATTGCTTGGGTACCTTCCACCCCAGCTCTTCGGCTCGCTGAAGAACGAGCTTCTCCAACACGTGGGTGCGGCAGCCCGCAATCTTTCCGTCCAGGAATTGCAGGGCCTGCCATGCCTCGCTTGATAGTCTGATTGTCGACCGGTGGCCGCCTTTGTCTCGAAGACGCTCCCATGACTGCAAGACTCTCTGCGTGGGCGAAAGCTTTGCCGACGGGGATCGAACATCCTGTCGTTCGAATTCCTCTCCCTCCGCCCACTGCAGACAGACGCCTACTTCTGCATCCTCAGCCACAGGTACACCCAAGCCAAGATCGGCGATGTCAACAAATATGCGCCACTGCGCAATTTGGTTGAGCAATGCAACGGCGTTCTTTGCGCTTGTTGCCACTACTCGATAGTCCGAGCAGATTCGCCCGTCGCGAAGCGGGAAACCAGAACCTCGTCCTTCCCATTGATTCATCATCATGTGCGTTCCTTTCGATCCGGTCGGGCAGACTCCGATGGATAAGGCCACTTGTCCGCAGCTCACGACCTGACACGTCACCCGAGTAGCTGCGCCAGTGTCAGCGGCAGTCGTCCTGCCCGAGTGGACAGGAAGCAAGTGGAAGGTGGAGCAAACCTACACCGCAGCGGCATCGTCACGACGCTTGCATCGTTTGGGACATCTCGTGATCCATCGCCAAGGATGATCAACTTCTTTTGTTGGCACAAAGTTTTTTGAAACAACTCGTAGAGGACTGCTTTCTATACGAATAGGCATTATTGATATCCTTTCGATTTGATCGCTCGCCGCATTCGCATTTCTGTGAAATGCAGCGCGTTCAACTCTTCACCTGCGGCGAGAACATGACCGGGTTGGGCGCCGTCTCGACTTAGAGACTCTGTTCAGACAGGCGCATCACATCGTGCAGCCGCTGAGAACTACTGGCGGGACCGAGTCACTTCTAAGTTCCACGTCAACGTTCATGTTGAGGAATTCACACATCGCGCTCCCCTGCGTCGACGTTTTAGAACTTGGGTAGTTTTAGCGCCCGCTGAGGTGGCGCCGTTATCGAATCAATATTATTGGCGCAAGACGCCATTTCCCTCGAAGCGTCGGCCGAAGTCCGGCGGGCCTTTTGCACCCAGTTGAACTTTGCACAGGTTACGGCTAACAACGAGGGTGGGCGCCATGTCATGGCGCCAAGGAAATGCGTGCGGCAATAAGCGGCGCGGCCCAACCACTGCAATGGTTGAGCCGCTCTGTAAAAAAACCTTCAGTGCCCGTTGAGAACCAGTCAACAAGGTCCTTGGACTCTAGGCGAAGCCTTGAGTATTTGCAAGGGCGGGACTTCTTCGGCCTGCAGTTTTTGACAGGGCCACTTCTTCGCCGCGGCGCCACTGAAATCAGGAGGCCCGAAGTGTCAAAGAAGCAGTCGCCGCGTTCCCGCGGAAAGGGATTCAAACCAAATGGCCCCCTTGCAGACGCGGCTCGCGCGCGAGGCGCAGGGCCCGGAAATATCTGGTACCTGTTCGGCAACAAGGCGCAGAGCGACCTTGTCGTCAACAGCGACGCCGCGCTGCTGCATGTCCTCTCGATGGAAGGCAGCCCGGAGGTGAAGTCCTACCGCATCGGCATCAAATCCGAGAAGGGACCCATCAGCGCGACCAATCTTGTGGAAAGGTTCGATGCGGATGTCACGAGGCGCGGCGGTCAGCGCGAGCTGTGTCTACTGGAACGCTCCGTCTCAGCCGCCAGCGACGACTCGATGGTCGGACAACTCAAGCACGAGGATCACGAGCGGCTGTGTGCCGCGATCGGTGCGAAGTACGTTCGGGTGACCAACGAACAGTTGACCAAGTGCGCCGTGCTCACCGAGAACTGGAAGTTTGGCCTGGCGGCTATCAGTGCGGCGCGTCTGCACTCTCTGGTGAACTCGGATCTTTCCCTGAGCCTGCTGCTTCGACAGCGGTCAAGTTGGACAGTTGGGGAGCTTCTGCCCTGCGTGGAGAAGGACAAGGTCGCGCTCTTTCTTGCTGCCCTGTTTCGGGCAATTTCAAACGGCACGGTGGCGTCGGACTTGGATTCCAAGCTTTGGGGCAAAGCCACAAGGATTTGGAAACCAGGCGCTGTGCTCGAAACGGACTCCGGTGCCGACACTTCGGTCGCGCCATCCATCGGGGCAACGGTGGACGACGCGTCCGCCTTGCCCGAGCAGGTCACCGCGCGACATCTCGCGGCGGCTCAGAGCCGCTCGGATTCGCTGGCTTTGATGATCTCTCGGATCGCCAACGGGGCTGGGGGTGAACCGGTCTGGTTTACTCGCAAGAACCTTCCCCCGGAATACCGCGACCTTTCGAAGTGGCCCACTGTCGACTCCAGTTCCCTGGATGGTGGAGACGGCCCACGCCCCAACGAAGACCGGTTCAACCGATGTCGCGCAGCGATTCTTGCCTACCTTGAGGGCGGTGGCGTCATCGCCATCAGCGCGGAGCACGGTGTCAGTCGGTCCGAGGTTCTCAGGCTGCTCAATCGAGCGGTACAGAGGCATGAGGATGGGCGGATTTTTGGCTGGCGCGCCTTGATATCTCACAAGCACCTGGCGCCATACACGCGCACAGCACCGGTTGCACCCTGCGCGAAGAACGGGAGAATTGGCTATTCGGGTGTCGTGGGTGCGTTCTTCGACAGATTTCCTGACCTGCAAGACCTGGTCGATCGCCTTGCACTGAGAAGGCCGGCAAAGGATGAGGTCGCCGAGTCGCAGATGAACGTGTCAGACATCCACGCTGCGCTGCTACGCGCTTGCGCAAAACATCCAGAGATCACCATGTTCGATTGGCCACTGCGTCCAGACAATAAGGGCCTTGGCGGCCTGCGCAGCTACGTCGAAGCGCTAAGAGCAGACAACCCCGAGCAGACCGCCGCTCTGATGGGCGGGACCGGGGCAGCGAATCGCCTTCGACTCGATTCAGGAGTGAGTTCGATCCTGAACAACTTGGAGCCGTACAAGGCGGTCCAGCAGGACGGCCACAGGCTCGACTTCATCGGAAGCATTCGAGTCCCGCACCCGAGCGGATATGTGGTGATACCCATCCAGCGGTTCATTCTTCAGCCGATTGTGGATGTCGGATCCCACGCCGCGCTTGGCTACGAGTTGTCGATGGGTCGAGAAGCGTCAGCGAACGATGCCCTTGCGGCAGCCAAGCATGCGCTGGACACATGGTCGCCCCTCGTGATGGAGAAGCCCCCAGTACCCTATCCCGAAGGCGCCGGCTTCCCGTCGGGTCTGATTCCTGAACTCGCCGGCGTTGGGTGGTCGCTGCACTACATCGACAACGCAAGCATCAATACCTCCTACGCGATGGTCGAACGCATGCGCAAGCGGGTCGGATGCGCGGTCAATTTCGGACGCGTGAAAGACTGGCCACGGAGGAAATTCGTTGAAGCCATTTTTGCCGTACTCGAAAAAAGAGGATTCCAGCGTCTACCGAACACAACGGGCAAGGACCACAAAGACGTTCGCCGCCGCAGCCCCGAAAAGCAGGCTGTCGCTCTGCAGTGTGACTCCAGCGAACTTGTGTACCTGGTGGACGTGGCGCTCGCAACCTGGAATGCCACGCCACTGCCGAGCCTTGGAGGACGTGCGCCGCTTCAGGTGCTTCGTGAGCTTGTCCAAGACCCGCGGAGCAATTTCGTACCCAGGCCGCTTCCACCGTTGCCACCGGGCATGTCCGACTTGGACATCGTCGTCGAAACTCGATCGGTTCGCGGAAAGCTCGACGAAGGTCGTTCATGCTACGTCGAGATCGACGAAGTGCATTACACCAACGATGTCCTTGCACGCTGCTTCAATCTGATTGGCTCCGGCCTGAGTTTGCACATTGATGAAGCAGACTTCCGTTCGGTCGAGGCGTTCCTGCCGGACGGCAGCAATCTTGGCGTATTGAAAGCCACGGAGGGGTGGGATCGGACCCCTCATAGCCGAGAAATTCGTAAGGCGATCAACAAGCTGATCAGGCTAAAGAGGATCGCGCGGCACCTGGGGGAGGATTGGGTACAGGCCTACCTTCGGTACCTCGCGACAAAGGCGGTGGAAAGCAGGGACAAGCAGCCAAAGCACAAGGTCTCAAAGGAGGCGACTGCAGCCGCAAAGGTGGCCCATACCACCGGACTGCCCATTCCCGAAGTGCCTGCCGCCGGCACGAAACCATCGCGCGCAACACGTACCCCTGTACCGCCTCGCTCTGTCATTCCGCCGCCAGTGCGCCCACCCTCGCCGACTACCGCGCCGACTACCGCGCCGACGACGAGGCCGCCGTGGATGAGGATCCGTTCAACACGGCGTGCGGTTTATTGATGGGCGCTTCGCGGCCTTGCCTGCGCAATGCAAGCCTTCGCAGCGACGCGGTCCTGCTCTCCCACCAGCTTACCCCCAAGGATTGTTGCTATGGATGCTAGCGATCGTCAGGACGAACAAAACGATCCTCCACCGGCCACCCAGGAGCAGCAGATCATCATGGCAGCGGCACACCCGGTCACGTTGAGGAAGTACTTGATGCCGACACCGTCGGTGGAGCGAGTCTCAGAACGTGCAGTGAGTCGAATTGGAAGGAGACTGGCTTGCTGCGCATTCGCTGGCCTGCCTCGCTTCGGCAAGTCTAGTGCCATCCGATATCTAGAGGCAGATCTCCGCGATCAAGTTCCCGACGCACTTGTACTCCCCGTTATTGGACAAAAGGCAAATAGCAAGGCACCTGATGCGTTCTCGAATTGGCTTTACGAGACTGACGGAGGGCCACCGTTCAAGCGATCTGAGGCCGGAGATCCAGTAATAAGGGTCGTCAATCGTTTTTTGGCACGCGCATATGACGCCAAGGCAAATCAATTGATACTTCTCGTAGATGAGTTGCCGCGATTGACGATCGATGAACTGACAACGCTGGCGGACATCCTGAACAAGCTCGTGAAGGCTGACCTGCGCTGCACCGTCGTTTCCTTTGGAACCGAACAGATGGTTCACCTGAAGTCCGCGCTGCGGCTGACCAAGAGGACCGACCTCGTCGGGCGGTTCCTTGCGGGGCTTACCTCGTTCGACGGAATAAGTTCGCAGGCCGAGGCAGAGGCGGTATTGGGGCAGTTCGACAACCCTGAAATTGCAGACTATCCGCGCGGATCTGGCTGGTCCTTTTCGCGGTTCTTCTGCCCATGTGCTTTCGTCAACGGCTGGAGACTTTCTCACGAGGCAAAGCACTGTTGGTGCGCGTTTCAGACGGCTGCACGCGAATTCAGTCCCGATGGGATTGAGGGGCTGCAAGTCGGCGCGGAGTACTTTACCGCTGCTGTCGAATACATGCTCACGCAAGCCATGGACTACGAGACGACGGAACCAGACTTCGAAGACTGGGCCGTCGCAGTCTCCGAATCCGGATTCATTGATTCATTGGGTGAAACGTATCGAGTTGGCGATGTGGCCGTGCCGCCCGCCCCGCCGCGAAAGAAAGGGGCGGAAGAATGACGACGGGAAAGTACACGTGGAGCCAGTCGTGGCAAGGTCCATTCGAAGGCTCCTTCACACTTGTGTCGAAGCTCGCATGGGCGAACTGCATCGCTCATGGTCGAATGAGCCGAATCTTTGCAGTGAGGCAGCGAGGGGACTTTCCAGATGCCACGCCGACCCGAAGCTTTGTGAGGGGACGATGGAGGCAGTTTCCCGAATTCGCCAGCTATGAAACAGACGACCTGAAATTCCGGGAGCTGTTTGGCCACTCGGTGCTTAGCGAGCTTGCCGGGGAATGGGCCGCAGTCTTGGCCACTGACATGCGCGTTCGCTACTGCCCCGAATGCCTCGCCAGTGGATATCAGTCAACCGTGTTTCAAATCAACGCCCTGGTTCTGTGCCCCATGCACAACATCCCGCTGCTGGACGAATGCAAGTGCGGCGCGCCGATGCCGATCTATGGACTCGCTAGCAGCATATGTCAGCGGCCGTTCGAGTGTGTCCGCTGCGGCGAGCGCTGGACCTCAAACATCAAGGATTGGGGACAGACCGCCGAACTGCACGCGCAATGTCTGGCGCGTCTGGGTCCGATTGCCCGTTGGCTCCAAAGACTCGCCAAGATGGAAGTGCCAAGTGACTTCAGGTCGAAGGTCCCGAGTGACACCCTCCGCTTGGCCAGTGCATCCATGAACGCCATTGCATTTCAATGTGCGACGGAACTGATCCCTTTCGAACGCGATGCGCGCATGTGGGCGTCAGCGCCGCCGTCAGTTCGACTTACCGAAATCACAGGCGATTCCAAGCAAGTCGGAGACGCAAATCGCGTGGAGGCAGTGTTCAAGCCCATCATCAAATCGATCCGAAGATACTTGTCCAAGACCTACCTCAGGCCACACAAACGGTTCATCCCTCTACTGTCTCGGCTCAAGTTCGTTGCCCGTGATCCGATTTTCGAATTTGACGTTCCGGGAACCGTTCAGGCCTTTGCTGCTTGGCGCAGCTCATTCGAATATCGACTCGGCGCGGTCAAAGGCTCAAGGCATCACCACCGAGTTTCGGTACTCGGTACTCGGGTCCGAGCCGGTCAATCGGACGCCTTCTTCTCTGATGACTTCCGCTACATCTTGGTCTCGAAGAGTGCGACCTTCCCTATCGATCTTGGCGTGCTTGCACAGTTCGCGCTGTCCTACTTCTTCGTGCTTTGTGGGGCGGCGGCGAGATTCGTAGAAGCGTGTCAGGAGATCGACGAGAAGTGGCGACAGATGCGAATGCAGCCTCTTGGCGAACGTCGTCTGAGCGCAGAGTCGACGTTGGCGGAGCGTCTGTATTTGCAAGAGGCGCAAAACCTGTTGAAGCGCTTTGTTCGGCTAAACACGAACGCGTTCCCGCTTTGCACTTTTGCGTTGCATCCGATGGGCGGCGGCGCGTCGAAGTACGGCATGTACACCCTGTCGAGTCTCGGTGTAGAGCGGCTCGTCGCGGCAGAGAGGCGCGAGTACCCTGGTGCGTGGCCGCTCCCACCTTGGAGAAGCAGTCGCCCTGGGTGACTGCCCGCTTCGGCCTGGAGGAAAAATGGCTTCGCGGTTGAGATCAACGGCCCACTACCCTTGCCTGCGGAATGCGGCCTCCGCGTACTTGCGCACGGCAGGCACCCTCGGATCAGAGGGAGCACGATGCTGCGGTGGCAGCGCATGCCTCCGGCAAAGTCATTTTGAAAGCGCGCCGCGCTCATGCAAGGTCAGCCAGTCTGGCGGCTCCTCCACTCTTCGATGGGAATGAATGACTCTTCATGGACTTCATCGAAAATGATCCAGCCACCGCACTTGGCGCTCATGGCATGAAGCCGATGAACCTCCTCGGGAGTCAGCTTCATGAGGGGGACACGGCCTAAGTCCGGCGCATGCATTGCTACCCAGACTTCGCTTTCAATGCCTTGCATCCAGCCGGCGCGATAGCTTCGTTCCGACAACTGAGAGAGGAAGTCAGCCAGTTCCTGCTGCTCTCGAGTAAGGTCTCCGCGGGCCATGGTTCTCTCCTTGGTAGGCGGCCGGCACGTGCGCTATGGCCCTGCCGCTCAAAGGTTCGCGACAGGCAATGTCGGCTCGTACCCAGGGCGCGTCTCATTCGGCCTTCGGGTAGGTCGCCGGCAATTGCGCGTCTCTTTCTCGCCCGCCGCGATGGCGTCTATGTAGCTCGCATGAGCGCACCTTTCCCCTACTAGGAGTGTGCCATCGGCGCCACAACGCAGCATCTCGCGCAGCTGGGCGGCACACGCCCGCTGCTGCGGATGTACCAGACGCCGAACATGAGCGAAAACTTGGCGCTTCGGGGGTCGCATCGTGTCTCCGACGACCGGCTTGGCCGCTCACATGGTGCCACCGAACCAATTTGGTGGACACCATTCTGGGAGCCAAGGGCGAGCCGTTGAAGACGTATTGATCGGAAGCATGCGTAGCAGCGGCAGGGGATTCCGGCGTCACCCCAGGAAATGTTGCAACCTTCCGTGCGTCGCAGGAATTGTTGTACTTTTGGGGGCTGGAAATCACCTCCGGAAAAGTCCAACAAGCAGCTGTCATCGAGTCCGTAGCCCGGTAGCGGCAATGTTTAATGTTGTAGCTTCACAATACCCTGGTACAAGCGCTAAGCCGCGAGCCGCAAACAGCTCAATCGGCCCGCATCCCGCGCAATTGTTTCGACGATGGTGGCATGTGTGGCCTCGACCGTGGCATCTCCGAACAGGATGGTGTGCACTGCACGAGCAATCGCGTCGCGCAGACGCATGCCGCTGCCTTGCAGTAGGCTCATGGAGGGAAGCAGGATTTCAGGGCACAAGGATGCGAGGTGAAACAGCTTCCATCCTTCCGGATCGATGTTCGGCTCGATGGCATCCTTGACGGCGGGCAACGCGCCCTTGATCAAACCAAATCGCGCCTGGGTCTCCGGATGGAGCAAGGCGGTGGCCAGCGCCGTCAGAGCCTCGCCGTTGATGGCCGTGTTGGCATCTTCCACGAGCACGACGTAGTCAACGCTGTAGAGGTAAATGCCTTCCGTTCCAGGAACAGTCCACTTGTAGCTCGAACGATACCCAGTGCTGCCGAAGGTGCTGGGTTCGGTGAACTCACTGTGAAGCCAATCGCCCATCACGAGCGAGGCGACCTCTCCCGCGCGCTGCTGCGCCGCGAGTTCGTGCCATGCCTGCGAAGCGCGCTCCGGTGACACGAAGGGCCTGAACCGGGCCAGCGCCTCGATGCATTCCAACATCTGCCTGGATGAAACGGCCCTGGCCGACTGCATGCCGAAGACCCTGCGATGGAATTCAGGCCCCTGCAGTGATAGCACGATGGACTCGAACAACAGGCTTTGTGCCCAGGATTCACGGCTCACGCCCAAGGGGCAATTGGTGAGCCGGGATGCTTGCCTCAACCAGTCCATCCACTCGCCGAGGTCGCGTGGCCTGCCACCAATGCGGTCGGCGATGCCCCGGTCCACCCACATGCTGTTGTTGCGAAAGGCGCCCAGAGGAATGCCATAGAGACACAAGTGGGACGGCCCATCCGCGACCCGGAATGGCGGAAATATCCGCGACTCCAGATCGAAGAGCGACAGGTGATGCGACAGGTCGATGGGGCGTGGACCGTCTCCGCGCACACGCTCCCACAACGGGTGAGCGGACATCAGGACGGCCTGCAAATCGGCCAGTTCAGGCCTGTCCACCAGGCTGAGGCCCTTGGCCTCCAGGCTTCGCTGCACGATCTCCAACGACTGGAGTTCCGACGAGGACACCCACCAATGAGAGAGATGCACCTTGGACATGGCAATGCTCCTTGCTAGAGGCGTCCCACCCTGGATGTGCACAACTTCGCGATGGTGTCGCAGGAGGCTGCCGATGTGCGATCAGCATGAGCTCCTCGAAGGCACCAAGTTGCCGAAGGAGCAAGTGCCAGGTGCGCATGAACATCGGCTTGCGGGGTCAGTCACTTGCGCAGGAACTTGCGCAGGACCTGCACAATGAAGTCATGGTCGCTGCCATCGGGTCCGCCGGAGGCCACGATGGTGCCCACGAACCCCGAGCCCTTGACGACGATGGGAAAACCGCCGCCTACCAGTCCGGCGGCTTCATCGGGCGTCAGGTTCCAGAAGCGCACGGCGTCACCGCCGCCATTGGGATAGGACTTGAGCCAGTCCGCGCCCATGAAGGCCCGGTACTCGAGCTTCTTGCGTTCCGTGCTGGCCAGGAAGCGCGTCGTCGTGGCGATCTTCGCGTTCACCCAGCGCTCGTTGTCGGGCGAAGATCCTTCCAGCGAAACCCGGAACAGGATCTGGCCGTTGCGGCGGATGTCGAAGACGGTCTGCGGTGCCTTGGTGTCCTGCGCTTCCTTGACCATGGCCATGCCGAGCTTCAGCGCGGTGGCGTGGTCGAATGAATCGAACACCAGTTGGGACTCTTCTGCCACGACTGTCGCCAGGCGTTGCTTGTCGGTGGTGGATTGCGCCATGGCGGGTGAGGTCAGAAACGTGACGACGATGTAGGCGAAAGCTAGAAGGCGAAGGTGCATGTGTCTCTTTCGTTGATGTCGTGGATTGCGCCCCCCTCGGAGCGCTCGTTCCAAACCATATTGGAACGTTCCAATTATGATCCGCGACAACGATGCTGCAACGAGGGTCAACCCGCGGAACGCGACGTGACCTGGATCACGCCGGCAACACGAGCACGGCGCGGAAGTCGTTAATGTTGGTGTGCGTCGGCCCTGTCACCACGCACGCATCCAAGGCATGGAGGTAGGTGAAGCTGTCGTTGCGCGCCAGGAAGTCGGGGGCTTCATACCCCAGGCAAGCGCCGGCTTCAAGCGTCGCGGGCGTGGCCCATGCACCGGCGGCGTCGGCGGTGCCGTCCAGGCCGTCCGTGCCGGCGGACAACGCGAAGATGCCGCGGGCGCCGCGCAATTCATGCGCCAACGCCAGGATGAACTCCGTGTTCCGTCCGCCTTTGCCCTTGCCCCTCACCTTCACCGTCGCCTCGCCGCCGGAAAGCAGGACGCAGGGGGCAGACGAGAATGTCAGCCCGCGTTGCACCTTGAGCGCGATGTCCGCGTGAGCCTTGGCCAGGTGGATCGCCTCGCCTTCGAGCGCGTCCGAGATGATGTGAGCCGTGAAGCCTTGCTGCCTCACGGCGGCAGCGGCGGCCTGCAGGCCGTCCATGGCGCAGGTCACCATCACGCTTGGGTTCCGGTTCATTTCGCTGAGTGGCACCTTCGGCGTTTCGAACGCACCGGTGGTCAACCCCCGCCCCACCGATTCCGGCATGTCGATGCCGTATTTCTCCAGCACGGCGAGTGCCTCTGCACAGGTGCTCGCGTCCACGAAGGTCGGGCCCGACGCCACCATGCCCAGATCGTCTCCCGGGATGTCCGAGATGACGAAGGAATGGACCCGCGCCGGCAGTGCGGCCTGCAACAGGCGGCCTCCCTTGAACTGGGACAGGTGCTTGCGCACGATGTTCAATTCATGGATGGACGCGCCGCCCAGCAGCAAGGCTCTGGTCAGGGCCTGCTTTTCATGCAGCGACACGCCGGACTGCGGCAACGCACACAGTGCAGACCCTCCGCCTGAAATCAGCGCGAGAACCAGGTCGTCCTCATTCAATCCGGCAACGCGCGAGAGCAACCTCTGCGCTGCCGCCACGCTCGACGTGTCCGGAATGGGGTGCGGCGCGGACAGCACCTCGATGTGCTGGAGTGTCAGTTGTGCACCATGCGGCACCACGACCGAGCCTTCCAGAGGGACGCCATAGTGCGCCTCCACCGCCGCGGCCATGGCTGCAGCCGCCTTTCCGACGCCCACGACCCGCAAGCGCCCGGACGGCGGCGGCGGCAGGTGGCGGGGCAGCACCACACGCGGGTCGGCCGCCTGAAGCGCGGCGTCATAGAACCTCGACAGCAGTTGCACCGAATCCGGTGCCCGGGAGCTGACCCGGTTCACGTCGAGACCTGCTCGATGCCCGCGTTGACCTGGAGAAAGGCCTTCATGCGGCGAACGGCGAGCTCCGGATCGATAAGCGCACCGCAACGGTCGGCCAGCTCGAACACCCGCGCGTAGTGCAGCACGTCGCGGGCGGACTGCAGCCCTCCTGCCATGCTGAAGTGGTTCTGATGCCCGTTCAGCCAGGCAAGAAAGACGACCCCTGCCTTGTAATGCCGGGTGGGCGAGCGGAACAATTCGCGCGACAGGTCCACCGTCGGGTCCATCGCCTCCCTGTATTCCTTCACCCTGCCCTGTGCCAGCGACCTCAAGGCCTGTGCAGCGACCGGTGCGATGGGGTCGAAGATGCCCAGGAGTGCGTGTGAATGCCCTCGGTCGTCCCCTTGGATCAACTCGGCGTAGTTGAAGTCGTCGCCGGTGTACATTCGGACCCCGTCAGGCAGGCGTTCGCGAAGTGCAATTTCCCATGCCGGATCAAGCAGCGACACCTTGATGCCATCCACCTTGGAACGGTGTCGCTCGATCAGTTCGCACACCGTGTCCAGTGCCTCGCCCAAGTCCCGGCTGCCCCAGTAGCCGGTGAGGGTGGAGTCGAACATCTCCCCCAGCCAATGCAGGATCACGGGCTCGTCTGCGTCCTGCAGCAGGCGGCCATAGACACGCAAGTAATCCGCGGCCGTCTGTGCACTGGCAGCCAAGGCGCGGCTGGCCATCATGATCACGCGGCTGCCTGCTCCCTGGACGACGTCGAACTGTTCCCGGTAGGCACGCTCGATCGCTTCGAGGCTTGCCGGCCCGGCAGGCAACTGGTCGGTGCCGGCGCCGCACACGATGCGCGCCCCGTCGGTGAACCTGGCGTGCCGCACGCTGCGTTCGATCAGCTCCTTGGCCGTATCCCACGGCACGCCCATGCCGCGTTGCGCGGTGTCCATGGCCTCTGCCACCCCCAGGCCGAGCGACCAGAGGTGGTCGCGGAAGGCGAGCGTGGCGTCCCAGTCGACAACGGGTCGCGAATCCCAGGGATCGCGCGAGGCCAATGGGTTCACCACCACATGTGCCGCCGCATAGACGACACGATTGAAGCGAGAAGGCTGTCGGGCGAACTCGACGCTCGAATGCTTGAGGGCGTGGATGCGCAGGCAGCCCTGCGCATCCGGAAGGAGGATGTTCATGAAAAGGTCTCAGTGGGTGGCACTGGCGCGGATCAGGTCGGCGCCCTTCTCTGCCACCATGATGGTGGGCGCATTGGTGTTGCACGACGGAACGCGCGGCATGACGGATGCATCCACGACCCGAAGGCCGCTCAGCCCCAAGACGCGCAGATGCGGGTCGACCACGGTCTGGGTGTGATCGGGTGACCCCATGCGGCATGTGCCGACGGGATGATGGTCAGTCTTCGCGTTGGCACAGGCATATCGGTAGAGCGCATCGGCATCGCGCACCTCGGGGCCAGGCAACACCTCGGACTTGACGAACCGGCGCAGGGCACGCTGGGTCATGATGTCTCGCGCGAGCTGCAATCCGGCGATGGCTTTGCGGCGGTCGTGCTCTTCCGACCAGTAGTTCGGGTCGATGAGCGGCGCCGCCGCCGGATCGCCCGTCGCCAGCGTCACCGTTCCGCGGGAACGCGGCCGCAGGAGGGCGCTGTTCAAGGTCACGCCGGCATTGCGCAGCTTGGCCATGCCGGCCTCGATGCCTGAGCCCAGGCCGAGGTGGAACTGGATGTCGGGCGATCGGTCAGAGCCCGAGCCTTCGGCATACCAGAAGCCACCGGTCTCGAACAGGCTCGACGCCACCGGTCCTTTCTTGAGGACCAGGTACTGCAAGCCGGCGACAGCGGCATGGTGCGGTTTGTTGAACTTGTCGTAGGTGTGGTCGCCGGTGCACTCGGCAATCGTGAAGAGATCGAGGTGATCCTGCAGGTTCTTGCCCACGCCCGGAAGATGGTGCGCGACGGAGATGCCCAGCTTCTCCAGTTCATCCGCAGGCCCGACGCCCGACAGCAGCAGCAGCCTCGGCGAGCCGATGGCGCCGCACGACACCACCACCTCGCGCGCCGCGCGGATGACGCGGGTGTCGCGACCGACAGCAACGGTCACGCCTGTCGCCCGTGTGCCTTCGAGATTGATCCGAAGCACCTGCCGGGCCATCAACACCGTGAGGTTCTTGCGCGACATCGCGGGACGCAGGAAGCCGGTGGCTGCTGACGAGCGTCGCGCATTCAACTGCGTGAGCTGGTAGTAGCCCAGCCCGGCCTGGCTGGCGCCGTTGAAGTCTGCATTGAAGGGAATGCCCAGCTCCTGGCCCGCCTGGAAGAACGCTTCGCAGATGGGCAGCGGGCTGATTGGGTTGGACACGCCCAGCGGTCCGCCATAGCTGTGGTATTCGTTGGCGAATCGCTGGTTGTTTTCGGATTTCTTGAAGTACGGCAACACGTCGTCGAACGACCAGCCGCTGGCACCCTCCTCCCGCGCCCACTCGTCGAAATCGGCCGCAACGCCGCGGGTGTAGATCTGCGCGTTGATCGACGACCCGCCGCCGATCACCTTCGCCTGGGTGAAGCGAATCACGCGGCCGCCCAGATGCTGTTGCGGCACCGTGCTCCAACCCCAGGAGCCGATGCCGCGGGTCATCTTCGCGAAACCCGCCGGCATGTGGAAGAACGGGTGACGGTCCGAGCCACCGGCCTCGATCAGGAGCACCGTCGCCTGCGGGTCTTCGCTGAGCCGGTTGGCCAACACGCAGCCGGCCGAGCCGCCCCCGACGATCACATAGTCGTACTCTGCTGGACTCATAGTTTTCCGATGGACAGCCCGCCATCCATGTGGATGACGGACCCAGTGGCAAAAGACATGCTGCCGCTGGCCAGCACACCGACGGCCTGGGCCACGTCGGCCGGTGTTCCCCAGCGCGCCATGGGAACCAGGCCGTTGGCGATGGCCTCGTCGTACTTGCGCGCCACCCCTTCGGTCATGGGCGTGCGGATGATGCCGGGCCGCAGTTCATAGACCGCGATGCCCTGGGGCGCCAGGCGCAAGGCGAACAGCTTGGCCATCATCGCCAGGGCCGACTTGGAGATGCAGTATTCGGCCCGTTCGAGCGACGCGAGCTCCGCGCTCACCGATGACACGATGACTATCGAGCGGGGACCGTCCTTGCTGGCATCGGTGCCCATGCGTGCGGCCACGGCCTGCGACAGGAAGAAGGTGCCACGCAGGTTGATGTCCATGACCCGGTCGAACGCCTCGGGTGTCACGGCCAGCATGTCGCCTCGCGCGGATGCGGGAATGCCGGCGTTGTTCACCAGCGTGACGACCGGTCCACCCCAGGCGACGGCCGCGTCCAGAACCTGCGCATGGTGTTCGATGGCCCCCAGGTCCGCGTGGAAGAACCGGGCACTGTGGCCGTCCGCCGAGAGTTGCGCAGCCAGTGCTTCGCCTTCGGGATGGAGGATGTCCAGGATGCCCACGGAAAAGCCAGCCCCCGCCAGTTCGCAAGCGATGGCCGCGCCAATTCCCCGGGCACCGCCCGTGACCAGCGCCAATCCTTTGGTGGACCGCGTCATCTGAGCACCTCGGTCCGCAGGTGATGCCCCACACGCAAGGCCTGCGCCGCGATCGTCAACGCGGGATTCAGGGCGGCCGAGGACGGAAAGAAGCTGGCGTCCACCACGTAGAGGTTGTCGTGGTCCCATGCTTTGCACATCGGGTCCAGCGCAGAGGCGGCCGGGTCGGTTCCAAAGCGCACAGTGCCGCACTGGTGAGAGGGCGTCTCGACGGTGAAGGGTCGTGCCAGAACGACCGGATAGCCGATCTTCTTCAAGATGGCCGTTGCCTTCTTCACCCAACGCTGGTGTGCCTGCCGGTTGGTGCGCTCCCAGTGCACCTTGATCTGGCCACTGGAGGTCAGCCGCACCGTCGACTCAGGATGCGGCAGGTCTTCCGACATCACATACCAGTCCACGCTGTGGCCGGTCAGCCAACGGCCGACCTGGCGGGGCATCCACGAAGGCATCGCAGCTCTCACCATCGGCTCGGACAGCTTGCCCAGCAGCTGCAGATTGCCCAGGGGGTACGGGAACGACGGATCACTCGTGTCACCGAAGTAGAAGTCGTTGACCGACAAGGTCTTGGGGAACCGGGTGTGGTTGCTTCGCAGCGGGTGCAGCGCCATCAACCCGGTGCAGTTGTGGTTCATGAAATGCCGCCCTACCACGCCGCTGCTGTTGGCCAGGCCGCTCGAATGCAACGGCGAACTGGAACGCTGCAGGATGACCGAGGAATTGACGGCACCGGCCGCCAGGATGAAGGTCTCGGCGTGGATCTCCCGCACCTCGCCGCCCTCCTCGACCTCCGCTGCCACGATCCTTCGCCCGGTGGAGTCGGTGAGCAGCCGGTTCACCTTCACGCCGGTGCGCAAGCTGACGTTGGGCTGGCGCAGCGCGGGGTCGATCAGGCAGACCTCTGCATCACCCTTGGCACCGATGCGACATGGGAACGCGTCGCAGGTGCCGCAGCGCTGGCACTTGCCGCCGCTGCCGTAGTCGACCGCGGCCGGCATCGGCGACGGGTGCAGCGACGCCTGGCGCAATCGCTGCTCGATCGACGCGAGCACAGGCTCATGGGGAATCGGCGGAAACGGATAGGTCGTGGTTCGCCACGGCTCCGTCGGATCGGCGCCCTGCCCTCCGCGCACGCCGAAGAGGCGTTCGGCCTGGCCATACCAAGGTTCGAGGTCGCTGTAGCGGATCGGCCATGCCGGCGAGACTCCATCCTCGTGCTGCACCTCCTCGAAGTCCTCGACGCGAAAGCGGAACATCGCCGCGCCGAAGAACTTGGTCAACCCGCCCACGTAGTAGTACTGGCCGGGGCGGGATTTGCCGCTGTCGAACTCCCAGTGTTCGTGGGTGCGATAGCGCTGGTCCACGAAGACGGCCTCGGCGTCCCAGTTCTCCATTTCCCTTGGCAGGCGCGAGCCGCGCTCGAGGATGCAGGTGCGCAGGTTCGTCCCCGCGAGCTGAGTCGCCACGCAGCCTCCGCCGACCCCGGAGCCGATGATCACGACGTCGTAGTAGAGGACCGGCGGACTGCTCACGGGATGAGGGCTTCCGTTTCAGTGTCGAAGCAGACCAGGCGCGACCGGTCGACCAGGAAGCGATGGCGTTGGCCGACCTCGATCGGCGCTTCCGGTTCCAGCCGGGCCACGAGCTGTGCCTGCCCGATGGACAGCGACGCCAAGGTGTCTGCTCCGGTCGGCTCGATCACTTCCACCTTCGCTCGGACCTGGGCGTGGTCGCCGACCGGGATCGAATCGTGAGCCAGGTTGATCGCTTCCGGTCGCACGCCCATGATCACCGACTTGCCCAGGTAGTCGTCGAGCGCCGATGGTGCTTCGGGCAACGCGATGACGGCCTCCTCCTGCGCACCTGGCGCAATGGCCAGGCCCAAGCGACCGCGCTCGCCGACGACGCTCACCTCGACGAGGTTCATGCGCGGCGATCCCATGAAGCCGGCGACGAAGGTGTTGGCGGGCCGGTTGTAGATCTCGTGGGGTGTGCCCAGCTGCTGGAGCACACCGCCCTTCATGACGGCGATCCGCGTGGCCAGCGTCATCGCCTCGATCTGGTCGTGCGTGACGTAGACGATGGTTGCCCCCAGGCGTTGATGCAGCTTCTTGATCTCCGTGCGCATGTCGCCGCGCAACTGCGCGTCCAGGTTGGACAAGGGCTCGTCGAAGAGATAGAGCTGTGGCTCTCGCGCCAGCGCACGGCCAATGGCCACTCGCTGCCGCTGGCCGCCCGAGAGCTGCCGCGGCTTGCGCGACAGCAGGTGCTCGATCTGCAACAGGCGTGACACCGACTTCACGCGCTCCGTCCGCTCGGTCTTTCCGACCTTGCGCATGCGAAGTGGGAATTCGATGTTCTGCTCCACCGTCATGTTGGGATACAGCGCATACGACTGGAAGACCATCGAGATGTTCCGGTCCGCAGGCGACAGCTGGGTGATGTCGCGTCCGCTCATGCGCAGGTTGCCGCCAGTCGGTTCCTCCAGGCCGGCGATGATGTTCATGAGCGTGCTCTTGCCGCAGCCCGAGGGGCCGACCAGCACGAGGAACTCACCCTTTTCCAGGCTGATGGAGATGTCCGACAGGATCTTGATCGGCCCGAAGCTCTTCTCGACGTTGACGAGGTCCAGTGATGTCATGCCTTACCCCTTGACTGAGCCTGCCATCAGACCTCGGACGAAGTACTTGCCTGACAGGAGATAGACGATCAACGTCGGCATCGCAGCGATGAAGGCGCCGGCGAAATGGACGTTGTATTCCTTGACCCCCGTCGAGCTGCTGACGAGGTTGTTGAGCGCCACCGTGATTGGCGACGAGTTGAAGTTGCTGAACGACGCACCGAACAGGAACTCGTTCCAGATGTTCGTGAACTGCCAGATGACCGTCACGATGATGATCGGTGTGCTGTTGGGCAGCAGGATGCGCAGCAGCACACCGAAGAAGCTGGCGCCGTCCATGCGCGCCGAGCGCACGAGCTCCGAAGGGAATGCAGCGTAGTAGTTGCGGAAGAAGAGCGTCGTGAAGCCGATGCCGTACACCGTGTTCACGAACACCAGCCCCCACACCGTGCCCGCCAGACCGATCGCACCCAGCGTCTTGGCCATGGGGATCAGCACGATCTGGAACGGGATAAAGACCGAGGTCAGCATGCCCGCGAAGATGAGCTGCGCCCCCCGGAACTTGAACTGCGTGAGGATGTAGCCGTTCAGCGCACCGATCATGGTCGACAGCACCACGCTCGGGATCACGATCAGGAAGGAGTTGATGAAATATGGACGCAGGCCGGTGGCCTCGACGCCGATCTGCGCCGTGCTCCAGGCCGTGAGCCAGGGCTCGACCGTCCAGGCGGTGGGCAGGCTCATCAGGTCGCCGCTGCGGATCTCGTCCAGCGATTTCAGCGAGTTGACGACCATGACGTACACAGGCGTCAGAAAGACGAGCGCCAGGAAACCCAGCAGGACGTAGAGGACCAGTCGGGGCAAGTCGCCGCGCTTTCTGGTTCGGGTGGATTCGGTGCGCATGGTGCGGCTCGTCATCGATGTCACCGTGGCGCTATGCATGTTGGGCCTTCTTCATCTCGCTGTACAGGTAGGGCACGACGACCACGCTGATGGCCAGCAGCATCAGCACGGCGCTGGCGGCACCGATCGCCATTTCATTGCGGGTGAAGGTGTACTGGTACATGAAGACGGAGGGCAGCCAGGTCGAACGACCGGGGCCGCCGTTGGTCAGCGCGATCACCAGGTCATAGGACTTGATCGCCATGTGCGCGAGGATCACGAAGGACGACACGAACACCGGCAGCAACTGCGGAATGACGATGCGCAGGTAGATCTGCCACGGCGGCGCGCCATCCACCCGGGCGGCGTTGATCTGCTCACCGTCCACGCCGCGCAGTCCAGCCAGGAACATCGCCATGACGAAACCGCAGGTCTGCCACACTGCCGCGATGACCACGCAGTAGATGGCCATGTCACTGTCCTTGATCCATCCGAAGTGGAACTGCTGCCAGCCCAGCCGTTGCAGCGACTGTTCCAGCCCGACGCCCGGGTCCAGCAGCCACTTCCAGGCTGTCCCCGTGACGATGAAGGACAAGGCCATCGGGTACAGGAAGATCGACCGCAAGGCGGACTCGGCCCGGATCTTCTGGTCGATCATGATTGCAAGGCCCAGGCCCAGCGCCATCGCAATCCCGATGTACAGCGACGCGAAGGTGGCCAGGTTGCCCACCGACACCGACCAGTTCTCGGACGCGAGCAGGCGGCTGTAGCTCCTGGCGCCCGCCCATTCGTAGCTGGGCATGAGCGTCGAATCGGTGAAGGACAGATAGATGGTGAAGGCGATGTACCCGTAGACACAGCAGGCCATCAGGATGACGCTCGGGCTGAGCAGCACTCGTGCAAGCGGCGTGGCTTTCATGGGATGACCTCAGGCCTTGCTCGACCACATTGACTGACGCGGACCGATGTGCAGGTGCATCGTCTTGGTCTCGGTGTAGTCCTCGGTGGCCAGGCGACCCAGCTCGCGGCCGATGCCGCTTTCATGGAAGCCTCCGAACGGAAGCTCCGCATGCCCTTCCAGGAACGTATTGACCCACACGGTGCCTGCGCGGATGCGGCGCGTGGCAGCCACGCAGGTATCGAAGTCGCGGCTCCAGACCGAGGCGGACAAGCCATACGGCGTGCTGTTGGCGATGGCCACGGCCTCGTCCAGGGTGTCGAACGCAACGACGGCGAGGACGGGGCCGAACACCTCCTCGCGGGCGATGGGCATCTCGGGCGACACGCCGCTGATCACCGTCGGCTCCACGTACATCCCGGGGCGATCCATCCGCGATCCACCCAGCCGCACCTGGGCGCCGTCGCCTCGTGCCAGGTGGATGTACTGGAGGATGGTGTCGAGCTGCCGCTCGGTGGTGATTGCGCCCACCTGCACGCCTGGCATCAGCGGGTCGCCCACGCGAACGTTGCGCGAACGTGCCGTGACCTCTTCGACCAGCCGGTCATGGACCGTGCGGTGCACCAGCACCCGGCTTCCGCTGTTGCAGCACTGGCCGGCGTTGAAGTAGATGCCATGCACGACGGCGTCCACCGCTGCATCCCAGTCGCAGTCCGGAAAGACGATCTGGGGGTTCTTTCCGCCCAGCTCCATCGAGACCTTTTTCAGTGTCTGGGCGGACTTCGCCACGGCCTGCTTGCCAATGGCAGTGGACCCCGTGAACGACAGCATGTCCACCATTGGATGGGTGACAAGGACATCGCCCACCACGCTGCCAGGCCCGACGACGATGTTGGCAACACCAGCCGGCAAGCCGGCATCGAGCAGGATGCGCCCCAGCATGACGGTGGTGGCGGAGGTCACCTCGGCCGGCTTGACCACCGCGGTGCAGCCCGCTGCCAGCGCGAAGGGAAGCTTCTGGCTGACGATGAGGAAAGGAAAATTCCACGGCGTGATCACGCTCACCACGCCGATGGGCTCGCGCAAGACAATCCCCAGCGTGCGTTCGCCCAGGGTGTTGTAGCTGTCGCCGTGCAGGTTTCTGGCCAGCGTCGCGGCGTATTGCCACAGGTCAGCCGCCCCTTCGATTTCAGCCAGGGCCTGCTCGAACGGCTTGCCGTTCTCCAGCGTTTCCATCAGCGCGATCTCGCGCTTCTGGGCGAGGATGGCGTCGCCCACGCGACGCAGCACGGCGGCGCGCTCAGCGCCTGACATCCTGGGCCACGGGCCAAGGTCGAACGCGCGGCGCGCGCTCTCGATGGCGGCCTGGGCGTCTTTCACCCCGGCCTGCGCATAGGTCGCCACTGTCTTTCCGTGCGCCGGAGACTGGCGCTCCAGCGTGCGCCCGTCGAGGGCGTCCACCCAGCGTCCTTCAATGAGCAACTGACCCTGGAGAGGCTTGTCGAAGATCGCCTGGGCGGCGGCTTGAATGTCGTGAGTCATCGCGTCTTCTTCTTTCTGCCAATCAATGGCCTTCGTACTTCGGCGGCCGCTTTTCGCGGAAGGCCCGCATGCCTTCGGCGGCGTCCTGCGTCGTCGCGGCCAAGGCGCCGGCCATCGCCTCCATGCTGGCCGAGGCGTCTTCCTGTGAGGCGGCGTTGATCAATTGCTTGGTGAGCTGCAGTGCCACCGGCGCATTGGCGGCCATTTGCCGCGCCAGTTCGTGGGCACGGTCCTGGACCTGGCCGGGTTCGACCACTTCATCGACCAGCCCCCAACCCAGCGCGGCCGATGCGGCGATCCGTTGACCGGCCAATGCCATGTATTTGGCGTGTGCCGGCCCCACCAGGCGCACCAGCCGCTGGGTGCCGGACCACCCTGGACAGGTGGCGATGCTGGCCTCGGGCAAGCCCAGCAGTGCCTGCGAGGAGCAGATGCGGACGTCCGCCGTGACGGCCAGTTCCAGGCCACCGCCCAAGGCATGCCCGTTCAGCGCCGCGATCACGGGCATGCGCAAGCGAGCCCAGCGGTCGAAGACGCGATGGCCGATGCGCACCCAGCTGCGCCACATCTCCAAGGGCGGCAGCGATGACCACTCGTTGATGTCTGCCCCGGCGCAGAAGGCACGTTGCCCATCGCCGGTCAGTACGACGGATCGAATCATCGGGTTGCGCTCGATGGAATCGGCACAGGCCTCCAGCTGTTCCAGCATGTCGGGCGTCAGGGTGTTCAACTTGCGCTCACGCTCGATGACGACGGTCGCCACCGCGCCGACACAGCTCAGGCGCACGCGCGCGTCAGCCTTGGCGTCCACGGCGGACCTCGCTCTTCAAGGACATGCCCATGGGCTGATCGCGGAACAGTGCTTCATCCATCAGGCGCAGGTCAGGCGACACGATGAGCGAAAACTCGCACTGGTCAAGCACGTGCCGCTGCAGATCGATTCCCGGCGCAATCTCGGTGACCATCAGGCCATCGGCCGTCATGCGCAGCACGCAGCGCTCGGTGATGTAGGTTGCGTTCTGCTGCCGCTCCCGGCCGACCACGCCGCTGAACGTGACCTGCTCGATGGCACGGACGAACTTCCTGGAGCGCCCTTCCTCCAGCACCGCGAGCTTGCCGTCACCCACCTGCAGCTTTGCACCCGCCGTGAAGAAGCCGGAGAAGATGATGTTGCGCGCATGGGCCGTGATGTCGACGAAGCCACCACATCCGGCAGTGAGATAAGGCTTCGCAGCCAGCTTCGACACATTGACGCTGCCCTGCGGATCCACCTGCAGGAACGACAGCATCGTTGCGTCGAAGCCGCCGCCCTGGAAGTAGGTGAACTGCGTGGGCGAGGCCACGATCGCATCGGCGTTGGACGCACAGCCGAAGGCGAACCCCAGCAGCGGCATGCCACCGACCGCACCTTGTTCGATGACCCAGGTCACGTCGCCGTGCAGGCCTTCTTCCAACAGGATGCGTGGCACGTTGGCAGAGATGCCGAATCCGAGGTTGACGGTCGAGCTGGCGTGCAGCTCCATCGCAGCCCGCCTCGCGATCACCTTTTCCGCGCTCCAGGGCTGGTGCTCGAATGCGGACAACGGCTGCATCACCTCGCCGCTGATGGCCGGGTCGTACGGCGTCTGGGTCGTCTGCTGCTGGTCGGGGTCGACGACGATGTAGTCGACCAGATTGGAAGGAACGCGAACATCGTGCGGCCGCATGGAGCCGGTCTTGGCCAGCCGCTTCACCTGTGCAATCACGATGCCGCCATGGTTGCGCGCGGCCAGTGCCTGGTCGAGCCCGCCGAGCAAGGCCCCTTCGTGTTCGTAGGTGAGGTTGCCCCGTTCGTCCGCGGTCGTGGCGCGGATGATGGCCACGTTCGGCACGATGCCGGGAAAGTGCAGCCATGTGTTGTTGTCGAAGCTCACCTTGCTCACGATGGGTTGCATGCGGGCGGACGGATTCATCGCGCATCCGTCCTGGTCGGGGTCCACATAGGTGCCGACACCCACCTTGGTGAACACGCCTGCGCGCTTGGCCGCGACGTCGCGGTGCATGTCGAAGAGGATGCCGCTCGGCACGTTGTAGGCGGCGACCTCGTCATCAAGGATCATTCGCCAGATGGCCGGCATCGGATGCGAGGACGGGCCGCTCGGGTAGGAGCCTGCCAGCACTCGGGTGATCAGGCCTTTCTGCGCGACGTGGTCGATGCCCTTGATGCCGTACATGTCGCCGGCCGCGATGGGGTGGAGCATGGTCAGGGACCTCGGTGCCTGCTCGTTGCGATAGCGCTCACCCATGGCTTCCAGAACCTTGTCCGGGCAGCCAAGGCCGCTGGACGAACTGACACTGACGACGTCGTGGTCGCGGATGAGAGCGGCAGCCTGGGCTGCGGTGACGACTTTGGACTTCATTGGCCTTCGCCCGTGATGTTGGGAATGTGCACGACAGCGCCGGTTGCGCAGGCTTGGGACACGGCCAGCGCTGCAGACAGTGACTTGACGCCGTCCAGCCCGGTGGCTGCCGGCTCGCCTTGGCCGGCCAGCGCCTTGCAGAAGGCGCGCACGCCGGTGACGTAGAGGTCCTGGTGACGAAGGTCCAGCGTGCGGCTGCCGTTGGCGTCGACGAGGGTGACGTCGCCGACAGGCTGCTGGGTCATGACATTGCGTCCGATCAGCGACCCCGCGTCTCCGTGAAGCTCCAGGCCGGTGCCGGCGTGCTTCACCGTGAAGGCGTCGTGGAGCTGCACCAGCGTGCCGTTGTCGAACCGCACGACAGCCATGACGCCATCGGTCAGTCCTTTCTGCGCCATGCCGCCTTGCCGGCCCAGGCCGATGGCTTCCACCGGCTCCGCAGCGAGGATGAAGCGAAGCGTGTCGATGTCGTGGACGGTGATGTCCAGCTCCACCCCGCCGCCGGCCTCGGGCTTGTTGATGCGCCAGGCCTGGAGATGCTCCGGCAAATGAACCGCATGGAACACGCGGGCAAATTGCACCTGGCCAATGGCGCCGGATCGAACCGCGTCGCGCATGGCGCGGTGGCTGGCCGCGTTGCGTAGGTGATGGTTGGTTGCCAGCAGCACGCCGGCCCGTTGGCAGGCCGAGACCATCGCCAGTGCGTCGCCAACGCTCAGCGCCAGCGGCTTCTCGCACAACACATGCTTGCCGGCCGCTGCGGCAGCCATGGCCTGGGGCGCATGCAACTCATTGGTCGTGCTGATGTACACGACATCCACGGCAGGGTCCGCGAGCAAGCGATCCACGTCGGCGTAGGCATTCGCAATGCCTGCATGCGCGGCGAAATCACGCGCTCGCTGCTCATTCGAGCTGGCCACGGCGACGACACGATGCCCCGGCTGGGCGTTGATGGCCTGCACCATGTGCTCGCGGGCGATGGTGCTGGCTCCGATGAAACCCCACCCGGTCTCTGGCTTGGACGTCGATGTCATGCAGCTACACTCATTGGAACGGTTAAATAGATTATTGGAACGTTCCAATAAATTGTCAATCAAAAACAAACCACGGGAAAACCCGAAGTGAAACCCAAGACGCCACAGGCAGCCGCGCGCAACGTGACCATCCTGGACATTGCGAAGACCGCAGGCGTGTCGAAATCCACCGTCTCTCTCGTCCTGCAAGGCAGCGACCTGATCCGGGCGGAAACTGCCGAGCGCGTACGCGCCGTCGCAGCGGACCTCGGCTACGTGTACAACCGTCACGCCGCATTGATGCGCGGGAACACGAGCAACGTCATTGGCGTTGTCATCAACGACTTGATGAACCCCTTCTTCGCTGAAGTGCTCGTCGGCATCGAGCGCAAGCTCGTGCGCGAAGGTTTCATCACGCTGATGGCGCACAGCTGCGAAGACGTCGGGCTGCAAGGCAAGCTGCTCACCTCGATGCGAGAGCAGAACGCCGCGGGCATCATGCTGTGCCCTGCCCTGGACACGCCGAGCTCCCTGCTCAAGCAGATGGGCGAGTGGCGCATTCCCGTCGTCTTGATGGTTCGGCCACTGGGGCGCACCGTGCACGACTACGTCGGATCCGACAACGTCCTGGGCATGCGGACCTCCACCCGTTACCTGGCCGAGCAGGGGCACAAGCGCATCGGGTTTATCGGCGGCCAGACCGGTCCGGTGTACCGCGACCGCCTCAAGGGCTACCAGGAGGCGCTGGAGGAAGTGGGGCTTCCCTTCGACGAATCGCTGGTGAAGCCCGCCCCGCCGACACGCGAAGGCGGGTTCACGGCGATGCTGGATCTGCTGGCGAGCAAGCGACCAGCGACGGCCGCCGTCTGCTACAACGACATCACCGCACTGGGCGCCCTGGCCACCCTTGGCAGCCAGGGGCTGAAGGCTGGGAAGGACTTCGCCATCGTCGGCTTCGACGGCATCCTCGACACCGAGCACTCCAACCCGCCCCTCACCACGATGGACGTGCAGCCGGGGCAGCTCGGCGAACAAGCGGCCGCCCTGATGTTGCAGCGTCTGTCGGAGCCGGCCGGCAAGCCGATCCGGCATCTGGTGAAACCAGCCTTGAAGCTTCGCACCTCCGCGTAGTGCACCGTCGTCATGCGGTGCGGCGCACCACCAGTTTCGGCAGAGACAGGTGCACCCGCTGCGCCTGCTCGGGCGCGGCCCGCCGCTGCAACCACAGCTGCGCCGCCGCGGCACCGAATCCATGCGGGTCGATCGAGATGGTGGTGAGCGGCGGATTGAGATGCTGCGCCGCGCGGATATCGTCGAACCCAGCCACTGCGATGTCGACACCGGGGCGTCGGCCGAGGCGCGAGGCCGCGGCAATGGCGCCGAATGCAACGATGTCGTTGTAGCAGACCACGCCCTCGAGCCCGGGCTGCCGGCGCAGCAGCCAATGCAACCCGTCGAAACCGAACTGGCGTGTCGCGGCGCCCCAATGCTCGAGGTGGTCCGCGCGCGATACCTCGTACTGCCGCAAGGCCTTGAGAAACCCCCGATAGCGCTGGTTCCGGACTTCGCTCGGCAACCCGCCCAGGTACGCCAACTTGCGGTGGCCGGCCTGCAGCATCCGCTGCGTGGCCAGGTAGCTTCCCATCTCGTTCTCGAAGCCAGCGAAGTCGCAGCCGCCCATGCCCAGTGACCGCACCATGAGCACGAACGGCGTGCGCCAGGATCGCAGGTCGTTCAGTGCCTGCCGCCGCGTGCCCTGGCTGGGCGCGAGCATCACGCCGGCGACGCCTTGCTCGCGCATCGACCGAAGGACCGCGTCTTGCCGTTCGCAGCTGTTGTCGGTGTTGGCGACAAGCACCACGAATCCATCCTGCATGAGCCGCCCTTCGATGCCCGCCAGCACCTCGACGAAGAATGGATTGGCCAGGTCATTGACGATGACGCCGACAGCATTGGAATCGTGCCGGCGCAACTGTGCCGCGGAGCGGTTGTAGACATAGCCGAGTTCTTCCACCGCTCGTCGAACCCTGGTCTTCGTGGCCAGGCTGATCAGCTGGCTGTCCTGCAGGACCAGGGACACCGTCGACACCGACACGCCTGCGCTCGAAGCCACGTCATGCATCGTGACGTGCCGGCCGGAATGCGCGCCCATTCTCTCAGTGCTGGTCCTTGGTTCCGATGGCGCGTATCCGCTGGATCCGCCTCACCGCTTCGGCCACCGGCATGGCGTCGTTGCTCCAGAACTCCGACACGAGGTTCTTCAGCGCCGTCTCCTGTTCCACCGGAAGGGCCATGTGGAAGGCCACCGAGGGCACGAGCGTGTCGACCATGGAGGTGGCCACGAAGTAGGCGCTCGACTGCTGGCCGCAGACATCGAACTTGGCCATGTCCACGTTGGCAGACAGGGGAACCGACCCCTTCGCCAGGTTGAATGCCTGCTGGAAGCTGGGGGTCATGATCAAGCGGGCCAGGGTCTTCTGGGCCGCGGTGGCTTCGTCAGCCCCCTTCTTGAACACCGCGAAGCTGTCGACGATGAACAAGAAGGATCGCTGCGTGCCAGGTGGTGCGATGCACAGGAAATCCCGATCGGCGGCCTTGCCCGCTGCGAAGAATTCGCCCTTGGCCCAGTCGCCCATGAACTGCATGGCGGCCTTGTTGTTCACGACCATGGCCGTGGCCGCATTCCAGTTGCGGTCATTGGCGGCCGCGCCATCGGTGTAGGACTTCAGCCGGCGAAAGACCTTGAGCGCCTCCTCCACCTTGGGGCTCTGGATGGCCTCGTTGTCCAGCGCGATGAGCGCTCGCCGGTAGGTGTCCACGCCGCCCACGCCAAGCAGCACCGTCTCGAAGAGCGCGAAGTTCTGCCAGGGCTGGGACCCATGGGCAATCGGCAGGATGCCTGCGGTCTTCATCCGGTCGGCCATGACGAAGAACTGGTCCCAGGTCTCTGGCGTGCGCCCGGCGTACTTCACGAAGGCATCGCGGTTGATCCACAGCCAGTTGGCGCGATGGATGTTGAACGGCGCGGCCACGAAATGCCCGTCCACCTTCAGTCCGCGCGTCACCACCGCCGGGATCTGGCTCTCCCACTGCTGTTCTTTCGCCACCGCGTCCAGGTTGGCCAGCGCCTTCTGCCGGCCCCAGCTCTGGATGGATGCACCGTTCATCTGCGCGGCTTCCGGTGGCTGCCCCCGCGAGACGCGTGCCTGCAGCGTCTCCATCGCCTTGTCCCCGCCACCGCCTTCCACAGCCATGTCTTTCCAACGGTAGCCCGCGCCCTTCAGGCGTGACTTCAGTTCATCCAGCGCCTTGGCCTCGCCGCCGCTGGTCCACCAGTGCATGATTTCGATGTCTTCGGACGCAGCCTGCGCCGCCATCACGCACGCGCCGCACAGCGCACCCACCACGAGTGACGAAATCTTTTTCATACCAACGACTCCTGCCCGACCTCGAGCACCTTGAACCGGCTGACCATCTCGTTGAGCCGTGCAGCCTGCGACTTCAGGCTTTCCGCCGCGGCGGCCGACTGCTCCACCATCGACGAGTTCTGCTGCGTCATGGCGTTGAGCTGGTTGATGGTCTCCTTGACCTGGGTCACCCCGACCGATTGCCGCGATGCGCTGGCCGAGAGCTGGCCGATGGTGTCGGTCACTGCCTGCGCCGCGGCCACGATGTCGTTCATGGTGCGGCTGGCCTCCACCACACGCGTCCCGGCGTCGCCGATGCCTTGCAGGCAGTCCTGCAGCAAGCCGGCAATCTCCTTCGAGGCCTGCGCGGACCGCGTCGACAGAGCGCGCACCTCGCCCGCCACGACGCCGAAGCCGCGTCCCTTGTCGCCGGCACGCGCCGCTTCCACGGCGGCATTCAGCGCGAGCAGGTTGGTCTGGTAGGACAGCCCGTCGATGAACGACACGATCTCGCTGATGCGCGTGGAGCGCTGGGTCACCACTTCCATCGTCTCAACCACGCCGCTCATGAGATCACCACCGCGGTTGGCGTGCAGGGAGGCCGACTCCGCCAGCTTGACGGCGTGCTCCGCCGCCTGCGCACTGGTGGCCAGTGCATCGGAGAATTCGTTCAGCGTGGAGGCCGTGGCTTCGAGGTGCCCGGCCGCCTCCTCGGTCCGCGACGACAAATCGAGATTGCCCGCGGCCACCTCGTCGGACGCGACGTGGATGGAATCCGACGCCTGGCGGATCTGGCCGACCATGTCGCTCAGGCCGGATTGCATGGACTGGATGGCCAGCAGGAGCCTCCCCAGCTCGTCATGAACATGGCCATCGACGGCGTGGGCCAGATCACCCGAGGCAATCCGTTCGGCAGCGGAAATGGCCATGTCGATCGGCCGCCGCACGCTCTTGATGATGCTGCGGCCCACCAGCATGCCGAGGATCACGGCCACGGCCGAGATCGCTGCCATCGCCGAGATGGCCGACGTCAGCTGGTCCGAGGCCCGTTGCACCGCGTGTGTGTTCTGGTCCTGGGCGGAGGCAATCAGTGCAGCCAAGGCGTCGCGCCACAGCCGCTCGTTCGGCGCGACCTTCAGGTTGAGGATGACAGTCGCGTCTTCATTGGCGCCGGCCGATCCCTTCACGGCGGCCTGCGCGATGTCGCCCATCGTCTTCTTGCCGAGTTCATCGACCAGCCTGAGCTGCCTGAACTCCTGTTCAGTCGCCCATCGAGGGGCGGTCAGCATCAACTCCCTGAGCCTTTTGTCGTATTCGCGTTGTGCTGACTCCATCGCCTTGACCTGACGGTCGATGGTGGCCTTGTCCGTCAGGATGGTGACGTTTCGAACGCCTACAGCGAGCACGTTGGCATCGTCGCGCATCGCATTCAGCAGCGAGATGCGGCCATTGTTGGCCAGCAGCACGTCGCGCATCTGCGCTTCGAGATCGCGCATCTGCAAGACGCCATAGATGGCCGCCGCCAGTGCCATCACGATGAGCGTCCCGAACCCGAACCCAAGCTTGTGGACCACGGACAGGTGCAGGCCCGATGGCCGCCCCTGCTGTGGTTGTCCTCTACCCCCCTCACGAAGCCTCTTGCTCACTTCGCACCCCACTTTCTGACAAACCGCTGCCCGCAAAGCTGGCGCAGCAACTGGTGGCCTCGGGTGCGCGCAGGCACAAGAGGCCACCAGCCAAGCGTTCTCAGAACCAGATCTCGACCTGCGCGCCGTAGCTGGTGCCGGTGGTCTTGCCGTCGCCGATGCCAGTGACGCCTGCGGCTCCCGCTGCCGTGTTGGCGGCGGCGTTCCACTTCGCCGTCGTCACGTAAAGGCGCAATTCCGGGCGGTTCCAGAACCCAGGTCCCGTCGACAGGGCCGGTCCGACCGTCAACTTCGCCAGCTTCTGGGTCGAGGCGCCGTCCGGCTTCTTCTGCGAGTAGCCGGCCTCCGCCAGAACCTTCAGGTTCCTGGTGACGGCATACGACGCACGGGCACCGATGGACGACGAGGTGGTCTTGAGACCCGACGCGCCATCCTTGTCCTGCTGGACCATGGCCTGCGCCTGGCCACCCAGGGGCCCCATCTGCCATGTGAGGCTTTCGACGATGCGCAAGCCGCGGGTGCCGCTGTCTGCGGCCAGGTTGCCGAAGCCGCCGTCCAGCCCGGCAGAGCCCTGTGCCAACTGCAGCCACAGCGTGTTGCCCCCGCCCAGGCCGAACACGTTGTCCTGGTTGTGCTGGAAGGTCAAGCCGAAGCCGCTCTTGCCTCCGCTGAAGTCGCCGTTGGTGAAGGTGCCGACCACCCGCAGCTTGCCGCCAGGGTTCGTCTCCAGGTCGTGCAAGTCCAGGTTCACGCGGCTGCCGGGGTTGGTGGCGCCGCCATCGGTGCGGAAGTAGGCGAAGTTCAGCTTTGCGCCTCCGGCGCTGATGTTGTCCACGCCTGCCCCCACGCCCGAGAGGTTCACGTAGAAGGTGTCCACGATATGCACGTCGGCGCGGCCGTAGAAGCGCTTGCCGATCCAGAAGCTGGCCTCGGGGGCGATGTCGTAGCCCTTGCCTTCCACGTACATCTGGTTGATGCCCAACTTGCTGCTGTCCAGCGGCGTGGCGCCGGCGCCCGTGTCCGTACCCGGGCTGTACAGGTTGGTCATCAGGTTGGCCTTGTATTCGACCCCATCGGCCTTGAATCCCTGGCTCAGCAGGAACTCGCCATAGAAGTCGCACTCGTTGCCCAGGCGGTACTTGAGGCCCGCGCCACCCAGGCCGTAGCAGGCGCGCGCGGCATCCTTCTTCGTGGCGCCGGGGCCCGTGCGGAAGTAGCCGCCCCAGTCCACGGCCGAGGCGGTGGTGGAGTACAGCCCGAGGCAGGCGGCTGCGACGGCGGCCAGGCGGAAGTTGAAGCTCGATTGACTCATTGTCGTGGTGTCCATTCTTTTGAGTGAGAGAGGCCATCCACCCAGGCGCGCCAGGTGGAACGTTCCAATTCTTTGGTGTGCTGAATCCCGGAAATGCAGGTGCGTCAGCCCTTGGCCGCGGACATCATGGCCTGCACGGCCTTCTTGTCGTCCAGCTGCCCGTTGAAGTGCCGCGTGATGACGTCATAGAAGGCATTCTTGATCGACGCGGGCACGGCGTGTCCATGAGCCAGCGAGCCGACGAGGGTGTTGTTCTTGTTGGCTTCGGCAAGGTCGCGCATGCCCTTCTTGCCGCAGTCGTCGAAAGCTGCGTCAGGCACATCCGTACGCGCGGGGACCGATCCCTTCACGACGTTGAAGGCGGACTGGAAACCCTTGTCCATGATCGCTGCGGCAAGCTTGTTCTGCGCCGCGATCTTGTCGCCCTTCACCTGGAACATGGCGAACTGGTCGGAGTTGAAGGTCACGGAACCCTGGCTGCCTGGCACACGGAAACACACGAAGTCCTTGCCGGGCACCTTCTTGGCATTGAGGAATTCACCCTTGGCCCAGTCCCCCATGATCTCGTAGCCGGCCTTGCCCGAAATGACCATGCCCGCGGCGACATTCCAGTCTCGGCCAGAGAAGTCCTTGTCAACGAACTTGCGCAGTTGCGACATGCGCTGGAAGACCTTCTCCATCGTGGGCGAACCAAGCGCTTTGGGGTCGAGCTCGATGAAGGCCTTGCGGTAGAAATCCACGCCACCGGTGGACAGGGCCACGCCATCGAACACCGTCACCTCCTGCCAAGGCTGGCCGCCGTGAGCGAGCGCGACGAACCCTGCCTTCTGGACCTTGTCCAAATCGTCGATGAACTGATCCCAGTTGGCCGGCTCCTTGGTAACGCCGGCCTTGGCGAGAACGTCCTTGTTGGCCCATACCCAGTTGGTCGAATGGACGTTGACCGGCGCGGCCACCCACTTGCCGTTGTATTTGGAGAACTTCTGCAATGCGAGCGGCACCACCTTGTCCCAGTTGTCGTGTGCTGCCACGGCGTTCAGGTCCGCCAGCACGTTCTGCTTGGCCCAGTCGGTGATGTCGTAGCCAAGCATCTGCACGGCGGTCGGCGGAATGCCGGCGCTGACGCGCGCGCGGACCGCGGTCATCGCCTGCTCGCCGCCGCCGCCCGCAATGGGGCTGTCTTTCCATGCGATGCCTTGTTTCTCGAGGTTCTGCTTGAGCACATTCAACGCAGCAGCCTCACCGCCAGACGTCCACCAGTGCACCACTTCCACCGATTGGTTTTGCGCGATGGCACCGCCACACGCCATCAGGCTTGCCATCGCAATGCCTGCAATCTTGAAGCTCATATCCGTCTCCTTGTCCTGTTGAAGATTCCAGTCTCTTTGCCGCGCGGCCGAGTTCGACCAAAGAGCAGATGACGCCCTCTTTGATGATGAGGCCCTTGGTTTCCCGTCTGACCTGGCTCACGGTGCGTAAGTATTGGAACGTTCCAAACAGTTGGTCAAGACGTTCGAAAGGCTTCGAGGGTTTGTCCTAGGAATCAGCCGCCACAGAGTTCACGGGCAGGACTAAAGCAGTGCTGGATTGCCCTGCCACACCGCCCAGGTCAATGCGCTGGCAAAGCTCACCCAGAGCAAATACGGCATCAGCAGCAAAGCGGCGAAGTGGTTCAAGCGCCAGAAAGCGCCAATCGTCGCAGCGATGAGAATGCACATCAGCGCCACATCGGCAAAGGCCGCCGCACCAAGATGCCAGGCAAAGAAGAGCCATGACCATAGGGCATTGATGGCCAACTGCATCAGATAAACGCCAAGCGCTGCGTGCGTCCTGCCCGGCGCCTTCCAGATCAGCCAGGACGCCACGCCCATCATTGTGTAGAGCACCGACCATACCGGGCCGAAAAGGTACGCAGGTGGCGCCCATCCTGGCTTCGTTAGCTGGCCGTAGAACGTGCTCGCATCCACTGAGGCACCAGCTCCCACGGCGGCAGCGAAGTAGGCCGTGACGATCCAGCCCAACAGTCCGAGTGCCTGGGCCCGCCATGGCTTGCGCTGCGGAGTCTGCTCACCAGCCAAGGGAGTCTCCATCACGAAACAAGCCATCGGTGGTTCCGTTTGCGGGCAACAGGACTGCCCATACCACGCCGCGCGCACTGGCGTGTACCGGTCGGGCGCCCATGGCGGTGATGCCCTCAGATGTCACCGTCAGCCCCGGACAGACAGCGTTGACGCGTGGACTGGATGACGGCCAGCTGCTTGCAGATCTCGAATCCCAGGCCGGAGCGTCGGCCAGCACCGGTGACGAGCGCGATGAGGGAGGAAGTGGGCATGTCGGTCCTCGCTTTTCCGATGGCCTGCCGAAGCTGCGATGAGGCGAAGTTTGAATGGGCTGACGCCTGCGAGCAACTGTATGGTCATTTTTTATACCGACCAGTTCACTATGAAAGGCGACCCATGCCGGCAATGTGTCGAGTTGGCTACCATTCCGGCATGGAACAGCGCCTGTCGGTGAAGGAACAGCTTGCCCGCGTGCGGGAAGACGCGATCGTGTCTGCAGTCAACCGGCTGCTTGCCCGCAAGGGATTCGAGGCGATGACGGTGGACGACGTGGCTGCCGAGGCCGGCATGGCCAAGGGTAGCCTCTACAAGCGTTTCGAATCGAAGGAGGCGCTGGCGGCAGCCGCGATGACAAGGGTCCTGGAGCAAGCGCTGAGCCGCATGGAGCAGCAGGCGGCGCGCCAGGGCGTCGCCGCGGTGGACCAGTTGCGCGACGTCGCCCGCTGGTCCATGCAGGCCTTGCTGGCGGGGGAAATGCCCATCCTGCCGGCCCAGAACTCAACGCTGCGGTCGTCATTACTCGCCGACAAGACCTATCTGAACCGGCTGAACGACGTCAGCGAGAAGCTGGGCGAATGGATCATCGAGGCGCAAGGCCGTGGAGACCTCGACCAGCGCACGCCACCCGAGGTGGTGCTGTGGGCGCTGCTGGCAACCGCTTGCGATCCGGTGGTCGCGGTGATGAAGACAACAGGTCAATACAACGACGAAGACATTGTCGAGATGCGGATCTCGACGCTCTTTGGGGGCCTGTCGGGCGCAGCCAGCCGGTAGCGCGCTTGATCCGACGCATCGCCGCCTCGATCATTCCCATCGGAGATCGCCCTGTGTCCGATGACTGCGTGGGGCAGCGCCGAGGACCGCGACCGCTTCTTCACGTCAGCAGTTGCGCTGATCGCAAAGACCTCACGGCGCCGTGCAGTTGCAAAGTGAACCGATTAGTTCAACAATTGAACTCATTGGTTCAATTTGTGGCGCCTGCCGCCACGCCCTTGCGCCTGCAAATGAATCCTTCGCTCATTCGGCCTTCAGCGCCAATCGCCGCCCCGCCTCTGGGCGCCATGCCGGTCCTGAAGCTGCTGCGGCGGCTTCGTCACGGAACCCTTCAGCTGGCGCTGCCCGACGGACGGTTCGAGTGCTGTGGCTCGGCCGACGAACCATCTGCCAGCGTTCGGGTGCATCAATGGAACGCCTTGGTGCGGCCCCTTCGTCATGGCGACATCGGCTTGGCCGAGGGGTACATCGCCGGCGAGTGGGACAGCGACGCACTGACGCCGCTGCTGAGGCTGCTGCTGCGCAACCGGCAGGCCATCGAGCCCCTGGTGTACGGAAGCTGGTGGGGGGGGCTCCTTCACCGGCTGCGTCACGCCCTGAACCGAAACACTCGGCGCGGCAGTGCCCGCAATATCCACGCGCACTACGACCTGGGGAACGAGTTCTACGCGCTGTGGCTGGACGAGACGATGAGCTATTCCAGCGCATGGTTTGATGGTGACTTCTCGCAGCCGCTGGCCCAGGCGCAAGCGGCGAAGGCCGGGCGGGCGTTGCGCGAAGCCGGTGTCACGCCAAGTTCGCGCCTGCTGGAGGTGGGCTGTGGTTGGGGCGGGCTGGCCGAAGTCGCCGCTTCCGAATTCGGCGCGCAGGTCGTTGGCGTCACCCTGTCCGCCGAGCAACTGGCCTGGGCCCAGCAGCGCGTGCTCGAAAGAGGCTCGGCGGACCGAAGCGATCTGCAACTGCTCGACTACCGGGACCTGCCGGCACGATACGCGAGCCAGCCGTTCGACGCCATCGTGTCCATCGAGATGTTCGAGGCGGTCGGGCAGGCGTACTGGGAAGACTACTTCTGCATGCTTCGTCAGTGTCTGAAGCCGGGAGGCCGTGCCTGCATCCAGAGCATCACCATCCGCGAGGACTTGTTCGAGCGTTACCTGCGTTCCACCGATTTCATCCAGCAGTACATCTTTCCGGGCGGCCTGCTGCCCAGCGTCGGCCGGTTCGAGGCCTTGGCACGGCGTGTCGGATTCGTGGTGGAGCGGCGCCTGCACTTTGGCGCCGACTACGCCGAAACGCTGCGGCGCTGGCGAGAGGCCTTCGATCAGCAGGAGCCGTCAGTGCGCGCACTGGGCTTCGACGAGCGGTTCATGCGCACCTGGCGCTTCTACCTGAGCTGCTGCGAGGCGGCCTTTGCCGAGAGCAACACCGATGTCGTCCAGTTCACGCTCAGGCGCGATTGACGACACGCCGGCCCTGCGCCCCGTCGACGGCCTGCGCTACGGCGCCCTCGGCCTGCCGCTGGCCTTCCTCGCCATACCGTTGTACCTGCAGTTGCCCAGCCACTATGCGGCCCATGAAGGTGTGTCCCTCCCGGCCCTGGGACTGGTGCTGCTGCTGACGCGGCTGGCCGATGCATTGGTTGATCCTTTCATCGGCTTGGCGGCCGACCGCTGGTTCTCGCGCTCCTCACGCATGGCCTGGCGCATCGCCGCGGCGTCGGCCATCGCAGTCGCTGCCGGCTTTCCCGCATTGTTCTTTCCGCCCTCCGGTGTGCCGCCGCTTGCCTGGCTTGCCGTGATGCTGCTGCTCACCTACCTCGCCTTCAGCGTGCTGGTGGTGGTGCACCAGGCCTGGGGTGTGCGGCTGGGTGGCAACACGGCGCGGCGCGCCCGCGTCGTGGGCTGGCGTGAAGGCTTCGGCCTGGTGGGCGTCATCGCGGCAAGCGTGCTGCCATCGGTGGCCGGCATGGCCACCAGCGCTGTGGTGCTGGCGGTGTCCTTGGCCGTGGGCTTGGGACTGCTGTCCAAAGCACCCTCGCCCGATTCTCCTCAGGCGGCTGTCACGCACAGCTGGCTGCTGCCCTGGAGGCATGCCGCGTTTCGCCGCCTGCTCGCCGTGTTCATGCTCAACGGCATCGCGAGCGCGGTGCCGTCCACGCTGGTGCTGTTCTTCATCCGCGATCGCTTGCAACTGCCCCGGGCCGAGCCGCTGTTCCTCAGCGCCTATTTCCTGAGCGCGGTGTGTTCGCTGCCGCTGTGGACCCGGGCCGCCGGCCGCTTTGGACTCGCCCGGACGTGGTGGGCGGGCATGCTGCTGGCGATCGCGTCCTTCACCTGGACCTGGCTGCTCGGCGCAGGCCACCTGCTCGGCTTCGCACTCGTGTGCGTGGCCAGCGGCATCGCGCTCGGCGCGGACCTCACCGCCCCAGGGGCGCTGCTGACCGGTGTCGTGCAGAGGTCGCGCCAGGACGCCACCGCGCAGGGCGTGTACGTGGGCTGGTGGAACACCGCCACCAAACTCAACCTGGGCCTGGCGGCCGGCCTTGCGCTGCCGCTGCTCTCGTGGGCCGGCTACACGCCAGGGCGGCACGATAACGCCGCCCTCACCGCACTGGGCATCGGCTACGTGCTGGTGCCTTGCTCGCTCAAGCTTCTGGCCGCCGGCCTGTTGTGGCGCAGGTGGCTGCAACCGGAGGACACCGCATGAAGAAATCCATCCTGGCCCTGGTTCTCGGCGCCGCGCTCACTGCTTGCGCCGGCCCTGACCTGGCCGACCATGCTCGGCAGACACCTGTGCTCGACCTGCGCCAGTACTTCGACGGCCGGGTCGTGGCGCACGGCATGGTGCGCAATCGGCAAGGGAAGGTCCTCCGTCGCTTCGTCGTCACCATGGATTGCAGCTGGACGCCTGAAGGCGTGGGCACCCTGCGCGAGGAGTTCCGCTTCGACGATGGCGAGCGCCAGCAGCGGATCTGGCAAATCCGGCGTACCGCCGATGGACGCTGGACCGGCACGGCGGCCGATGTGCTCGGCCAAGCTGAAGGCGAGGCGGCGGGCTCCGCGTTCCACTGGCGCTACACCCTCAAGCTGTCGGTGGACGGTTCGGTCTACGAGGTGCAATTCGATGACTGGATGTACCGCATCGATGAAGAAACGGTGATCAACACCGCCGAGATGCGCAAGTTCGGCGTCAAAGTCGGCGAGGTTGTGCTGGCTTTCAGGAGGCCCTAGGCCAGGTAGCGATGAGTCGGGTCGCGAACCCCAAATGTCAGAAAAGGCCTTCGCAGTTTCGCGCCGCGACGCGCACCAAGATCTCCTTCGCCAAGGCTTCCACACCAGACCTCTCTGTGTCGGTCATCATTCGAAGATCCAAATCGAGTTCGGATCTCAGATCGCATTCACCTGCGATCGCGCAAAGTCCTGCCAGCATGACCGAATCACGAATACATGGCGAGTTCTTGCTGCCGAGCTTGCACGCAGCGAGTTGAACCGCTTCACTCAGATTTCTCTTGGACAGGCCATTGCCCGTCGACCTGAGGATGGAAGGCTTCAGCGCAGCGGCGACCAGGTGGCCCGAGACCTCCAACGCCTCAGGATTCTCCTGGCCCTGCACAATCAACGCGCACATCTTGGCCCTCAGCGAACCGTCGGCGAGAGCGGCAGCGGTGTTGTTGGACATACTCAGCTGGTATTGATAGGCCAATGCTTCTGCGCTTCCGAGTGCCGCGGCCCTCGCCCACATCTGCGACTCTTCATTGGGGCCGACAAGTTGCGACGGGAAGCCCTGACAGCGTGTCACCAGGGCCTTCGCGGCCGCCAGACGCTCCTCCCGGCGGAGGCTGGTCATGGCCCTGGACTCTGCAAGAGACGTTGTCGTCGCCAACTCGGAGTTGTTCATGTAGCCCGCGCAGTCCTGCAAGGCTTTGAGACCTTTGACAATCACCTGTGGGTCCTGTGAATAGCGCGCTTGTTCCAACTCGGGCCATCCCGGACGCAGGTCAAACGGGGTGATCCGCCTGATCGCCTGGCTCGTTGCTCCAACGGCGGGACTTGCAGCTGGCTCGACAGCCGGCTGCGAACCTGGGTGGATCAGTTCGGAGATTTGAGGGCGCGACGGTGGCGGTCGCTCTTGCATGGCGGAACGAAAAGCGGTGACCAGAGCGGCACCCAGCAAAGCGGCAACGATCAGTATCAGAAGGCCGAGTTTTCCCATGGCTAGCGAAGAACTTGTTGGGTTCCTGGCCAAAGCGAGTCTCTCGGCCGCGCGGGATGCAGCTGGCCTGAGAGGCGGTAGCACCTATTTTCCTCGCCAGACTTCGGGGTGAATCGCTAGAAGCAGCGAACAAAGTCACAGCGAGTGCCGCACGCAGCCATGGCTCAACTTTCACCGGACGCCATCCCTGATCATAGTTGCCCAAAGGTCAGCGTCATCTCCCTGGACTGCGACACCCGCGTGGCGCTGTCGTTGTTCGGCAGGATGTAGTTGTCGAACTTGCCCTTGGCGTTGCCATCGACGCCCTGCGCCTTTTCCGGCTCGTACTGCGTGAAGAAGTCGACGACGTCCTTGTTGGTCTTGCCGTCGAAGCCCTGAGCCGGCTTGAAGACATCGTTACCCGCTGCATCCTTCGTCAACAGGTTGGCGGCGCGCGGGTCCTTCTTGGCCGCCTCCAGCATGCTGTGGTCGGAGCCGGCAGTCACGCCGTCGCCGGTCTTCATCGTCACGTTCGCATTGCCACCGGGGATCTTGCTGACATCGAACCAGGTCTTGGCCTCGTTGCGGCCTTTTGATGCGTCGGCGGGCTCGTTGTTGAATTCGGCCCAGGTGGCGGGATCGTCCATCTTGCCGCCGTACTTCTGCGCGCGGCCTTGCCAGTTGTCGGGAATCGACACGTCGGCGGTCTCCCCGGGTTCGAGGTGAACCTTCAGGCTCTCCCCGCTCATGCCCGGGTGCGGGCCAGGGCCGTTGTTCTTGAAGTAGGCGATGTCCATCGGTTTGTCGGTGTCGTTGACAAGGTGGTGGGTGTACGAGCCGCCGCCATCGAGGGTGTATTGCTTGCGGTCGCCCTTCCCCTCCGTGGGCTTGGCCGGTTCGCTGGTCTGGGGAACCTGTTGTGCTGGAACGTTTGGCGATCCCGTGTTCTTGGCCGATGGATCGCCGAGGCCGGCAGCCTGTTGATCGCCATCAGCACCTCCGCCACCCCTGCGCGCGGTCTGCATCTGTTCCAGCATGTCGACGAAGCTGCGCATGAACTCAAGCATCTGGTCGAGTTCCGGGCCGGCGGTGGTTTGCTGTGCATCGTTGTCGAGCGACGCGTCCGCCGCGTCGGAACTGGCCCAGTCGCCCTGCGCGCCATCGAGGCCCGGCACGCCTTCAGCCGAGCCGGTGTCCAGCCCAGCAGAGGGGTCCTGCCCTGCCCCCTTCAGCCAGTCGTCCAGGCCACGGTTCGTTCCTCCGGGCACGTCGGCAGGCGACACACCCGCGTCGATTGAGTTCGCCTGCAGGTTCGCCAGCTGATGCCGCAGTCCGCCGGGCTTGTCCGGGCTGTCCAGGTTGCCGAGGTACAGCAGCATCGGGATCAGGTTGCTCAAACGCATCACGAATCTCGCTCGACAAGATTGCTCTGATGATTCCGTCTTGGTATCGGCCCCGTGCCTTGAAAAAACGAACACGTGCCGGGTTTTGCGAACTCGCTCCTGCCCTCAGGCTGGCCACCCGACTCCCCGATCAAAAGGCAGCAATGCCGGTGATGGCCCGCCCAAGGATCAGCGCATGCACATCATGCGTGCCCTCGTAGGTGTTCACCACCTCGAGATTCACGAGATGGCGTGCGACGCCGAACTCATCGCTGATGCCGTTGCCGCCCATCATGTCGCGTGCCATGCGGGCGATGTCCAGTGACTTGCCGCAGGAGTTGCGCTTCATGATGGACGTGATCTCCACCGCTGCCGTGCCTTCGTCCTTCATGCGGCCCAGGCGCAGGCAAGCTTGCAGGCCCAGCGTCACCTCCGTCTGCATGTCGGCGAGCTTCTTCTGGATCAACTGGTTGGCGGCCAGCGGCTTGCCGAACTGCTTGCGGTCCATGGTGTACTGGCGGGCGCGGAACCAGCAGTCCTCTGCCGCACCCAGTGCGCCCCAGGCGATGCCGTAGCGGGCGCTGTTGAGGCAGGTGAAAGGCCCTTTCAGGCCCCGCACTTCGGGGAAAGCGTTCTCTTCCGGGCAGAACACGTCGTCCATCACGATCTCGCCGGTGATGGACGTGCGCAGGCCCACCTTGCCGTGGATCGCAGGGGCGCTCAGCCCCTTCCAGCCCTTCTCCAGGATGAAGCCGCGGATGGCGCCTTCATCGTCCTTCGCCCAGACGACGAAGACATCGGCGATCGGGCTGTTGGTGATCCACATCTTGCTGCCGCTGAGCGAGTAGCCGCCCGCGACCTTGCGTGCTCGGGTGACCATGCTGCCGGGGTCGGACCCATGGTTGGGCTCGGTGAGGCCGAAGCAGCCGATCCACTCGCCCGAAGCCAGTTTTGGCAGGTACTTCTGCTTCTGGGCTTCATGGGCGAACTCGTGGATCGGCACCATCACCAGCGACGACTGCACGCTCATCATCGAACGGTATCCCGAGTCCACGCGTTCGACCTCGCGGGCGATGAGTCCGTAGCACACGTAGTTCATGCCGGCACCGCCGTAGGCCGCGGGAATCGTCGCGCCGAGCAGGCCCAGCTCGCCCATCTCGCGAAAGACGGCGGGGTCGGTCTTCTCGTGCCGGAAGGATTCCAGCACGCGCGGCGCCAGCCGCTCCTGGCAGTAGCTGTTGGCGGAGTCACGCACCATGCGCTCCTCATCGCTGAGCTGTTGATCGAGCAACAAGGGGTCGTCCCATTGAAACGAATCCATGGTGTTCGAAGAGTGCATATCAAAACCGCCGTGAAAAGTAGAAAACCGACCTGGAGGAGACTTCACGGTTCATGCATCCCTTACTATGGGAAATGCGCGAACTTCAGGTCAATGTAGGTTCGACAAGCCACTCGGTGCAAACGAATTGTTGGCACGAGGTTCTGCGTTTTCGGAACTCCGTGGCGGCGCACCCCTAGGAAGAGCAAATCGCCATGCGCAGAAAAATTCCGTCCACCGCCGCGTTGACAGCCTTCGAGTCTGCCGCGCGGCACCAGAGCTTCACGCGGGCAGCGGCCGAACTGGCCGTCACGCAGAGCGCGGTGTGCCGGCAGGTGGCCAGTCTCGAAGACTTCCTCGGCGTGAAGCTGTTTCGCCGAACCAAGCGCGGCATCACGCTCACCGAAGCAGGCGTCAGCTATCACCACCAGGTGAGCGCGCGTCTGGACGAACTCGAGCGCGACACGCTGGAGCTGATGGCACAAGGCGGCGCGGGCGGTACGCTGGAGCTCGGAGTGGTGCCGACCTTCGGCACGAAATGGCTGCTGCCGCGCCTGGCCGCCTTCGCGAAGGCGCACCCGGGCGTGAATGTGAATCTGGCGCCTCGGGTGCGACCGTTCTTGTTCGACGAGACACCGCTGGACGCGGCGATCTATGCCGGCGACGCCGCCTGGCCGGGCACCGAAGCGCATTTCCTGATGCGCGAAAACCTGATCGCGGTAGCCAGTCCGGCATTGATCGCACCGCTTCGCACTTTGAAGCCGGGCTCGCTGCGCCGCTACGTGCTGCTGCAACAGTCCACCCGTCCCTACGCCTGGCGCCACTGGTTCTCGTCGCTGCAGATGGAAGTCGAGAACGACATGGTGGGCCCCCGCCTGGAGCTGTTCTCGATGCTCACCGAAGCGGCCATCCAGGGCCTGGGCATTGCGCTGATCCCGCGCTTCCTGATCGAAGAAGAACTGCGCGCCGGTCGATTGATCGAGGTGGTCCGGCATGCCTACCTGAGCGATCGGTCGTACTACCTGATCTATCCCGAACGCAAGTCTGAGAATGCCACGCTGAGTGCGTTCCGGGACTGGCTCATCGAAGAAGCCGCGAGTTATCGGGATGCCGCCGGGCTGGCTTAGCGCACCAGGCTGCTGACCAGGCAGTGCATGCGCACAGCAGCGTCCCCACGGTCAACGCCATGGCCTTTGAATCGAACTGCTGACCGATGACGACACCGATCAGGCCGCCTCCCACATTGGTGATCGCACCCTGCACCGAGGCGGCTGTTCCTGCGATGCGCCCCACGCTTTCCATGGCGGCCGTCCCGAAGTTCGACACTGCAAGGCCGAAGCAGAACATCAGCGGCGCCTGCAGCCCGATGAACCAGGCCAGATTTTCGAAACCCAGCCACGCCACGGCGGCGTGGACACTGGCCAGCACGAGGTAGGCCAGCAGCGCGCGACGGGCTGCTCGACGCACCCCGATGCGCGACGTGACGCGCTGGTTGACAAGGGCCGACGCTGCGACGGAGGCGGCCATGCCGCCGAATACCAAGGGAAACAGGTGAGGTGCATGGAACACCTGCGCGAGCAGCGGCTGGCAGGAGTTGATCAGGCCAAACAAGGCGCCGAGCATGGCGGTGGTCGCCAACGTATAGGACACGAATGCCCTGTCCGACCCCAGCGCATGCAACGTCGAAGCGAAGCCTCGCGCAGAGAATGGAAGACGTCGCTGCACCGGAAGCGATTCCGGCAAACGGCAGGCCACCCACGCCAGCGTCAAGCCACCGCAAGCGGCGATGAACCCGAATATCCAACGCCACGACAGGCCCGACAGCATCAGTTGGCCCAGACCTGGCGCCAGCACCGGGACAACGATGAACGTCGCGAATGACAGCGAAACGATGCGGGACATCTCGGCACCGCTGTACCGATCACGCACGATGGCCAACGCCATCACGCTGCAGGCACCGCCCATGCCTTGGAGAACACGCAAGGCCACAAGCTCGGACAAGCTGCCGGCGCTGGCAGCCAGCGCGGCACACACTGCATAGACAGCCAGCCCGCCAAGCAGCAAACGCCTGCGTCCGAACTGGTCAGCCAGGGTGCCAAACACGGGCAGCGCCACGCCATACCCCAGGACGTACGCCGTCACGATCCACGTCAGCCTCGTCACTGGACGGACATGGAACGTGTCGCCGATGGATGGCAGCGCAGCCAGCATCGTGTCGATGGCCAGCGCATTGACGGCCATGATTGCTGCAACGATGGCGACAAATTCCCGGCGCGACGGTTCGCTGGGAAGCCTGCTCATCGAAGCCATGCATCATCCAAATCCAGTTGCGCCAAAGAGGTGCGATTTGGTGCGGCAATCGACCGGCACTTGAGATGATCAATCAGTGTGCATGGATGCTTGATGATGGTGTGTGAGAGCGCATCGATCAGGTGCTCATCGCTGCGAACCAGCATGGTGCCAAGCGTTGCCAGATGAGGCGATCTCGGCGGCAGCTCGGTGGTTGGCATGGCGGCGAGCATTGGCGCGCGAACTTTTCGGGCAAATACGCCGTTTGGCGAATAGGATCCTCTACACCGTTAAGACAGCATTCAAATCCATACGACGTCTTAAACGTCTATCGCGTAGTGCCCTCCGGCACAGGGAGTATGCGAATGCTGATTGCACAACTGTCGGATTTGCACGTCCGCCCTCACGGCGTGAAATACCAGGGAGTCGTGGACTCCAACCAAATGCTCGGCGAAGCCATCGAGCACCTGCTGCAGATGGATCAGCGCCCTGACCTCGTGCTCGTCACGGGCGACCTGGTCGATGAAGGCAGTCCTGCAGAGTACGAAGTCGCGAAGGCGTTGTTGGCCTCGATGCGCATTCCCTACCTGGCGATTCCGGGCAACCATGACCATCGCGAAAACTTCCGCAAGGCCTTCGCCGACCAAAGCTACCTGCCCGGCAGCGGGCCCTTGCACTACTGCGTCGATGACCACGAAGTCAGGATCATCGGCCTGGATTCCTGCGTGCCCGGCCACCATCACGGCAGCATCGACGTCGCCGGTCTTCAGTGGCTGTCCGACGTGCTCCAGAGCAACACGAGCAAACCCACGGTGGTGATGCTTCACCATCCGCCCTTCTTCTGCGGCATTCCGTACATGGACGAATACCGCTACGTCGACCCTCGGCCGCTGGAAGCCGTGCTGAAGCAGGCCGGGAACGTCGAGATCGTGCTGTGCGGACACGTTCACCGGTCCATGCTGCGCCGCTGGGCCAACACCGTCGTCTGCACCTGTCCCAGCACGGTGACTGAAATAGACCTGCAGTTGCGCCCCACCGCGCAGCCCAGCAGCCATGTTGGCCCCAGGGGCTGCATGTTGCATCTGTGGGATGAACACATCGGCATGGTCAGCCACACCAGCCAGATCGGGGCCTTCGCCGGCCCCTACGCGTTCGCCTGACGCCTGCCGTGTTCTGTGGTGCGGCTTCGGCCGCCATCTGAAAGCATTGGAATCGACGTGGACTACCCAGCATTCCTGACGGCGAACGCCCTTGAGTTCCTGAACTCACGCGGACTGCCCCAGGAGGAATTGTCAAGACTCGCTCACAAGCAAGGGTTTGAGGACGCGCTGTTGCTTCTCACCAGTTCCCCGGTCCACGGCATTGCGACGGCCACGAGCGACATCGATCTCATCTGCATCTCGACCCAGGCTGTCAGCAGGGCGCAGATGGCCACGCAGATCCACCACCAGGGTCAGCACGTCGAGCTACTCCCTTTCTGCGCCGCCGACGTCGAGACATCCTTCGCTGCGTGGTCCGCGCTGGCCCGGTGCGACCTGCCCGATCTGCTCGCCGGCTATCAACGCTGGGACGCCACGAATCCGGTGCGGCGCAAGTATCTGGAGCGCCTTGTCTACGGCGTCGAACTCCGCGGTGGAACGCCCTTCGTTTCCCATCTGGGCAGCACGGCGCACATCGTGGCGGCTGCCGACTTCGACACACTCCAGCAAGCGCATGCATGTGCCTGGCTGGCGGCACGTGCGGGCGAAACCCATGCGGCTCGCGGCTATCTGCTGAATGCCTGTCTTTCAGCGATGAGCGTCCTGCTCTCGCTGGGCGGCTGGGTGGTGTCGAACAAGAAGTGGACGCTGCGCCGCTGGACCCTCGCGCAAGGTGGCGGCATGGACATCCTCGATGCCGCTCTCCAGCGAACTGCATCCCGGTTGTGGGCTGCCCTGACTGAGCCCGCCACCCACACCAGCCGGTCGTTGGACCTGCTGGACCAACTGCGTGCCGACCTCGCCCGTCTGCTCACGCAGGGCCCCTCCGCCGCCCTCCACCACCCGGCACCCACAGAGCACCTTCACTCACCGATGGACGCCCGCTCGGCGTTCATTCACGGCGACGCCGCATGGTCCCGGATGGAATCGTCTGCCGCCTTGCCTGAAACACCCGCCGACCTCGACGGCTTGAGATCGCTGCCGCCGGACCACGCGCAGCGCCTGCTGCGAGCCGTGCGCTGCGGTGAGTGGGCTTGCTCGTTGCGGGCTCCCGACGCAGTCAACACCAAGGAGCCGGCCGATGCAGCTGCACAGTGAAGTCCCGCCGGCCATCTGCTGGTTCCCACGCTTGGGTGCGGGCTATCAGTTTCGATCCACGACCCACGTCAAGGCGATCGTCACGGCGGCTTGGCTGCTGATGACGGAGCTGTACGCCTACCTCGAAGACCTCGAAGGCGCCCGTGAGCAGTCCGAGGTGGCCGCCCTGGTGAGGGTCAAGATCGCCGAGCTGTTGCTCCAGGTCGATTGCGTCCTCTGCGGCGCCGACCTGCCCGACGAGATGCACCGGCTGCCGCTGCTGATGCAGTACGGCCTGGGTGACGTTGCAGCGCTCGACGGGCCAGCTGCCATCGAGGCCCTGGGCCTCGATCGCGTGATGGACGCGGCCGAAGTCCAACGCCTGACGGACACGATGACTGCGTTGATCCGTGCCTTTCCGCTCGAGCTGGTCGACGCGCTGAAGCCCGAGAACCAGGGGCGCCTGCTGCGCTTCCTGCGCTTTGCCAACAAAGCCTGCGAAAAAGTCGGCTGCGATGCCGGCTTCCTCGCGCCGTTGATGCGTTCGCTATGAATACGCCGTCAATCGTCGACGACAACACCGCGGCGCGGGCCAAGAGTTCGTTCGCCGACCGATATGGCAGCGTGTTCGGACGCCAGCAGGGCCTGATGCTCAAGGTCGCAGGATTGGCCAGTTCCGAATGCAGTGCCTCTGGCGCCTGGGTCGAGGACAGCCGCGGCGCCCGCTGGCTGGATTTCGGATCGTTCGGCGTGCACCTGCTGGGTCATCGGCATCCGCAGGTCGTGGCCGCCGTGTGCGAGCAAATCCAGCAAGTGGGCCTGTCGACCAAGATCCTGTCCAACGAACCCATCGTCCGCGCGGCGGAACGCCTGCTGAAGATGGCGGGCTCTCCGATGGACAACGTGATCTTCGCCAACAGCGGCTCCGAGGCCGTGGAGTGCGCGCTGAAGCTGGCTCGCATCGCCACCGGCCGGCGCCGCATCCTTGCCTTCCGCCATGCGTACCACGGCCGCACCGCTGGGGCCTTGAGCGTGAGCCACGGCTATGTTCACCATGCCGAATTGATGACCGATGGCCAGGCGACGTTCGTCGACGTGGGCGACCTGCCGGCGGTCCGGGACGCACTCGCGAGCGGGCAGTTCGCCGCCGCGATCATCGAGCCGATCCAGGGGGAAGGCGGCATCCGCCCGGTGAACCTTTCGTTCCTGGAATTCCTGCGGACGCAGACCCGGTTGCATGGCGTGCGCCTCGTGCTTGACGAGATCCAGACCGGACTGGGACGCGCCGGCTGCCTGCTTTGCCCGGTGTCCGCCGACATCCGGCTGCTCGGCAAGGTGCTGGGCGGTGGCATTTTTCCGGTGGCCGCCGCACTCGTGGACACGCGGCAGTTCGCCGCCGCCGCACGCGACCCGGTGGTGCACGCCTCCTCGTTCGCGGCCAGTGCCATCGCCGGCTCGGTCGTCAATGCCGTGCTCGACATCGTCACCGCAGAAGACTTCCTGCCGCAGGCGTGCCGCCTCGGACGACTCTGCCGCGAGCAGATTGGCTCGCGCCTGGGTGGCCATCCTGCCATCGCCGAGATCCGTGGCGACGGACTGATGCTCGGGATCGAGTTCAAGACCACGAGCCACGCGGGGGACCTGGTCATCGAAGCCGCCAAGCGGCGACTGCTGCTGGCCTTCTGCCTGACCGCACCCAGCGTCATCCGCATGTATCCCCCCGCGACGATCAGCGAGGTTGACCTGCTGGAAGGCATCAACCGCTTTTGCGACAGCGTCAACGCGCTTCCCATTCTTGCCGACGGAACCACCGAACATGCCTGACGTCAATTCCCTGCTGAGCATGGGCCGGGTCGATCGCCACCTTGTCTGGGAGGCCCTGTGCGACTTCGAGCGCTACCCGCAGTTCATGCAGGACGTGCTGGAGGTGGTGGTCGAGCGCCGCTGCGCACAGGAAATCATCAGCCACTGGCGCGTGCTGCTCAATGGAAGCGAACTGTCGTGGACCGAGCGCGACGTGCTGACGGACGATCACCGAATCGTGTTCGAGCAGACCGACGGCGACCTGGAGATCTGGACCGGCCAGTGGCAATTGCTGGACGATGGGCCGGACGGCAGCTTGCGGGTCGAGCTGAATGTCACCTTCGATCTGGGCATCCCGTCGCTGGCGGATGTGTTGCACCCGATCGGAGAGCGCGCCATCCGCGCCAACAGCAAGCAAATGCTCGAAGGGATTCGCTCACGCGTCCTGGCGGCGGTTGCCGCAGGGGACGCGACATGAATGTGCTGCTGAGCGGCGCCACAGGCACGCTGGGCGTCCCACTCGTTCGTGCGCTGCTGGCGGCACACCCTGCCCTGCGCATCACCTGCGTGCTGCGCTCCGGGAAGTCGCTGCAGGCCTTGCGGGAATCTCTGGAGCCGGCCATGCACGGCCGCATCGTTCCCTTGTTGGCCGACCTGGCCGACACCGGCGGCGTGGAGGCGGCCGCGGCTGCCCTGCAGCCGGGAGGGGCCATGATCGGTGTCCACCTCGCCGCAGACGTGTCATGGGACAAGCCCTGCGACGAGATGGTGCAAGTCAACGTGGAAGGCTCGCGCAACTTTTGCCGCCTGTTGCATGCGGCATCCATCGCGCCCCAGTTGATCTACGTCTCCACGGCCTACACCCAGACCCACGGCTGGACCTACCGCAACGGGTATGAGGAGAGCAAGGCCCTGGCCGAGATCAGCCTGCGCAAGGAATTCGGCGCTCGCATGCCGATCTCGACCTTCAGCTGCAGCCTGGTCGTCGGCGACAGCCGCACCGGCGAGATCGCCCGCTTCAACGGCCTGTACCCGCTCATCAAGTTCATGGCCGCCTTCAACCCTCCTTTTCTGGTCGGCAACAAGGACGGCCTGCTGGACATCGTGCCGGTCGACTGGGTGGTGCATGAACTGGCTGGCCTGGTCGAATGGCTGAGCTCGGGCGGAGAACCCACGGAGGTCGTGGCATCGGCCGGCAACACGCGCATCCGCTACGAGGCGGCCGTCAGGCTCATCGAACGGCAACTGTCTCTCGCGCGCGGCGAGCAGGGCCAGCCATCCGCACCGCCCGTGCCCATCCTGCGCGATCGCCAATGGGGCTTCCTGAAACGCTCGCTGGCCGCATGGCAGCCACCGGGCATCTCTGCCTCGGACTTCCGGTACTTCGAGCGGCTGCTGCAGGTGTACGGCACCTATGCAAGCAGCGACCGGGTGCGTGCGCCGCTGAACGTGCGCACCCCGGCGCCTGACCCGCACGACTATCTGCCGAAGGCCATTGCCCACTGGGTGGATCGGCACCCTCGCGTCATGCGGCCGCGCACCGTGGGAGAAGCCGCGTGAGGTCCGGCATGGCCACGCAGCACCAGGCTCATCGCCGCTTTCGCGTCGAGCCGTCGCTGCAGGACGACCTGAGGACCCTTCGCCACTGGGCACGTGCCCGCCAGATCGGGATGCAGTGGCTGGTGTGCGCGGCCGCCATCGTGACAGCGGAGCACTTCCGCCTCTGGTACGTCACCCTGATCGCCATGATGGTCATCGCCACGCGCCAGCACGCCCTGCTGGTGCTGATGCACGACGCCGCCCACCAGCTCATCAGCAGGCGCCGCTGGCTCAACGACCTGCTGGGCAATCTCCTGTTGGCCTTCCCCATGACCATCAGCGTCGCGCGCTATCGCAAGCACCATTTGCTTCACCATCGGCACCTGAACAGCGAGCAGGACCCCGATCGAGCCGATTCGGTGCTGCCGCCTTCGCGGGCGGCCTTCCTGCGCCTGCTGCTGCGCGACGTATCGGGCCTCACCACGCTGGCGACGCTGCGGTCGGCGAACAACTTCGGAATCATCGGACTGTTCTTTGGCAGCTCCCGAGGCAGCCGCTTCGACCGGATCCTCGCCGCGCTTTTCCTGGTTGGCGTTGCAGCCGCGATCTGGGGCTTTGGTGCCGGGCTGCCTTTCCTTGTCTACTGGATCGCTCCCATCTTGCTGTTCCTTCCTGCCTTGCTGAGGGTGCGCGGCATCGCAGAGCACGGCGGCCGGCTGGACCACCCGGCGGAGAGCAATGCACGCAGCATCCACCCCGGACTGGTCGAGAAATTCGTGTGGGCGCCCTGTCACATCAACCTGCATTGGGAGCACCACGCATGCCCCGCCGTGCCTTGCTACAACCTGCCGCGACTGTCCTCGCGCCTGGCTCGCGCCTATCCACATTCGCAGGCCGCGCACCCGGCGCAGGGTTACTTCCTGGGACACCACAGCCTGCTGCGTGAGCTGTTCCCCTCGCCCACGGATGCCGCCATGAGAAAGGCGCCGCCATGGTGCTGACCGGAAGCGAGATCCACCTGATGGTGAAGTCGGGAAGGGTCGTCATCGAGCCTTTCCACGAGGACCAACTGGAACAGAACTCCTACGGTTGCCGGCTGGGCAGCGAGTTGCTGGAATACACCTCCACCCACATCGACCCGCACGCCAACCTGGAGGTGCGCCGGCACCAGATTCCCGAAGAGGGCTTCGTGCTGCAGCCCAACAGGTTCTACCTTGGCACCACCGCGGAGCGCATCGGCGGCGTCAACTTCGCCAGTGAGCTCTATGCCAACGTGTCGGCGGCAGCGTGCGGCATGTTCATCCAGACCAGCGCGCCGCTGGGCCACACCGGTGCCGTCATTTGCTGGACGCTCGAAATCGTCGTTGCGCAACCGCTGCGTGTCTACGCCGGCGCGCGCATCGCCAAGGTCTGCTTCTGGACCAACCTGGGCCAGGAACAAAGCTATCGAGGCCGCTACGTGGGTTCCGATGGCGTCATTCCCTCACGCATCATCATGGACACCAAATGATTCTGACCGGCGAGGAAATTACCAATCGGGTGAGTTCGGGCGACATCGTCATCGCACCGTTCCTTCCGCAGAACGTCAACCCCAACAGCTACAACTTCAGGCTGCACTCGCACATGAAGGTGTACGAGGAAGGGGTGATCGACATCAAGGAAGAAAAGCGGACCACCGACCTCCACATCGGCCCGGAGGGCGTCGTGCTGGAGCCCATGCGCCTTTACCTGGCCAGCACCATCGAAACCATGGGCAGCACGAAGTTCGTGCCGACCTATGCGGCACGCTCGTCCATCGCCCGGCTGGGCATGTTCATCAACCTGTCGGCTTCGCTGGGCGACATCGGCTTCATCGGCCGCTGGACCATCCAGCTGCTGGCCGTGAACCGGATCCGGCTCTACGCAGGCATGAACATCGGACAGATGATGTTCTGGAAGGTCCAGGGCGACATCAGACTCTACGACGGCAAGTACCAGGGGGCCAAGGAGGCGTTCTCGTCTCGCATCTACATGGACTACGCACGACCGGCTGCGGCAGCCTCCCCTGCCCCTGAATCCGATGTGCCGGTGGAAGCCGCCGAGGGCGGGCCTGCCGTGAGTTGCGTGTGAACCGGATGCCGACCGCCATGTCCGGCAAATCCGGCAAATACGCCACCTTGCAGGCCTTGTCAGGCCAGTTGCCCATCCCGGCCTTCTTCGGGCTGCAGGAAGCGCAACGCGCCCGGCTTTGGCTGAACGCCGAGGCGATTCAGGCCGAGGCGCAGGCCATCCTGCACAACATCCACTTCACCGCGGCGGCATTCCTGGACCGCGACCTCGCCCAGCTCGATGCCTGCGCCCCGCTCGCATGGCATCCCGAGGCCGACCAGGTCCTGCTGGAGTGGCTTGCGGCGGCCGGATTGGCGCCCGATGCGCAGTTGGCGGTGCGTTCCTCCGCAAGCATCGAGGACGGCACCGTCAACAGTTTTGCGGGCGTGTTCGACACGGTGCTGCACGTGAGCGGCCTGCCGGCCCTGCGCGCCGCGATCGAGCGCGTGTGGAGATCATCCTTCTCGCGCCGCGCCGCGATGGAGCGCCTGCGTTGCGGCCTGCTGGAGTCTCCCTTGTCCATGACCGTCATCGTTCAGCAAATGGTCGCGGCACGATGGGCCGGCGTCGCATTCAGCCACGACCCGGTGTCTGCGCAAGCCGGAATGCTGATCGAAGCCGTGCCGGGTCTCGGTGAGGCGCTGGTCTCCGGAGAGGTTCGGGCGAGCACCGCCGTTCTCGGCGACGGCGTTCCTCGCGGCAGCCCGGCGCTCCTGGCAGAGCGAGCGATGCTGGATTCGATTCGCTGCCTGGTGCAGCAGGCCGAGGCGGCGCTTGGCCAGCCGGTGGACATCGAATGGGCCTTTGACGCTGAGACGGTCTGGCTGCTGCAGGCCAGGCCGATCACCACGCTGAAGCGGCGAGACGACCACCCCGCCTGCTGCGATGCCGTGGCGCTCTACCTTGCCGGAGACGACGAGCTGGCGCCGTTCAAGCCGCTGCCGGACTTTGCGCAGTATTTCCGGTCCAAGCGCCGGCCGCTGGCCTTGCTGGCGCAGCAGCATGGCGTCCCTGCCGGCTCGGCGCTCCTGGTGCGCGCCAATGCGGATGGCTTCGCCGACCCGAAAGCGGCGGCATCGCTGTTGTCGCAACTGCATGGCGGGCGCGTCGTGCTGGATTTTTCGGCCGGCGTGCGGCAGCAGATTCTCGATGCCGGCGACTTGCCTGCGCGCCTTTCTGAGCTTCTGACGCCGGAACTGAACATCTTCACTTTGCGCGATTACATCAAAGGCGAGTTTGGAATCATCACGCAGCCCTTGGCGACGCCGCCCGGCCAACCGCGCCAGGTGCTTTGCGAGTACTCGGCCGATGGCTTGCTGGCCTTGAATCGCGGCTCGGCATCGACCACCAGCTTTCACATCGACGAAGACGGGCAATGCGACGCGACAGGACCGGCTGCGTCACTGTTCTCCGCGGCTCAGCGATTGCAATTGTTCGAGGTGAGCTCCGCCGCGGTGGACCGTTTCGGCCAAGTGCAACTCGAATGGGTGCTGGATGCCGGCCGCCTGCGCCTGATCGACTTCTCCGAGGTGGCCACCTTGCACCTGAAGCCCAGTGGTGACGGTCAGCGAACCGTGTCGCCAGGCTATGCGCGCGGCCGGACCCTGCTGGTCCTTGGCGACCGCGAGCTTGAAGACATCAGCATCGCCGCCACCGTGTCCATCAACCATCTGCCCAGCGCCGAGAGCCTCGGCCCGCGGATGATGCAGCTGCTGGCCCAGGCACGCGCCGAGGGCGAACGCCCCATCATCGTTTCTCCCCGGCCGTATGCGGCATTGGCCGCGCTCATCCCCTACGCCGCCGGCTTCGTGTTCGAACAGTCCTCCTTGCTCTGCCACCTGGCGATCCTGTTGCGCGAAGGGCAATTGCCGGCCATTGAATCTGCCGCTCTGTTCAGCCAGGCTCGTCAAGGAGAGCCGGTGGTCATCGGAGCCACGAGCGAAGAACACAAGGAGGCCATGGCATGACGCGCGTCCATCTCTGCCTCAACGTTCCGGGCTCAGCCTTTCCTGGGGAGTCGCCGGGTGTCGTCGCAGCGCTGGAATGCTCAGCCGGCGAACTTCGAATCGGTGCCAACGGCCTCTACCTGCGCCAGGGAGACCTGCTGCCCGTGGCCCTGTGGATCGATGACCAGCGGTTGATGCTCGACGGTGCCCCCCCTTTCGAATTCCGCAGCTTCAGCGGCGCACAGCGGCAGCAAAGCCGGACCTTCTTCGACTGGCTCTGCGGCCGCTTCGATGGCCTGGCCCGGTTGAAGCCAACCGGTGCCCGCTGGATGCCTTCGATCGCCGCTGTCGAGCGCGACGACGGCCGGATGTCGTTCTTCCACCTCGTCCAGCAAGGCGAGCCAGGAGCGATGTTCGTGCTCTACAGGGACGAGGCGCTGGCCACGGGCGATGGCCTCGCGAAACAGCTGTGGTGCCAGACGCCAGGGCATGCCGAGCGTCTGGACACCCTGCGGCCGGCCCTGGGCGACGAGTGCTGGTACACGAAGTGGCGCCCCGAGATCGAGATGGAACGCAAGTTCACCTTTGCCGGCATCCCCGACACCTGGGCCTTGCTGCACGCACTGCATGCCGGCATCGCAGGCAGCGGCGAGTCGGGCTTCGTGCCCGAACTGGACCGCGAGATCCAGGTCTGGGACTACGAGCAGCACATCTTCGAAGTGCTGGGAGGCAATGCCGAAAGCGGCTACATCGCCTACATCCCGCAGGCTGACGGCCTGATGACAGTCAAGCGCAAGTGGTTCGTGGAGAACTGCGAAATTCGCCGTGAATCCTTGTGGGTCGAGAAGACCTTGCGGCTCCAGGAGATTGACTCACACGTCGCGACGCTCACCGCGGAACGCACGCGCCGCCTGCCTTCCTATCGCCGCAAGCGCTTCGACGCGCAATTCGAGTCGCTGCAGACCGGCAACATCTTCGGCATCTACATGGACGTCTGCCGAACGCTCGATTCGCGTGCGGCATTCTCTCAGTGCGAGATCGAGTACTGCCGCACCCGCACCTTCGCCGAAATCCGGGGCGTGGAGGCTGACTTCGAGAGCTTCTGCGGCCACGTCGGTGCGCAGCTCAGGTCGCTGGGTGTGCCGTTCCAGCAGGACCTCTACTCCAAACTCGACTTCGTTCGCAGCGTGGCTGACGAAGCGCTCGACCAGCCGTACGCACGCGAACTTCGGGCAGAACCGGCATGAGCTCCGACTCCTCCTCACTCCTGGTGTTCGGCAACTGGCGCGTGCGCCACGCCGAACCCGTGCCCGACGCCCTGGCTCAGTTGCAGGTGGTGGCACTGCCGCCCGGCGCACGCATCGCTGCGCGGGCGGCGCAGATGGACTGCCGGGAATCACTGCCAGTCATTGGACACGCGGGACCCGACGGCTGGCACGAAGCTCCGCTGGGCGAGACAGCCGTCTGCGCCAACATCGGGGTGCAGGCCATGCCGCTTGCAATCATCGAGCGCTGCAGCGCAACCCGCGGGCCGTCGTTGCGGCTCACCCATCTGGTCGACCGGGCTGATCGCCATGGGACCCACTTCCTCGCGGTGCCGCCGTCCGCAGACATCGCACCCGACGACCTGTGCCAACGGCTGTGGCAGGCGTTCGAGAACCTGCACCTCGTCACCAACAACTACGAGTGCTTCTACACGAAGGGCACGGCGCCAGCGGGATGGCGGCTGCTCCTCGACGAGCCGTCGCTCGACGTGCATCGGCTGGGTGAAGACTGGCTCGATCACCTCGACACCGTGCCGGGCAGCGAGTTCGTCAGCCAGTTGGGTGAAGAGCTTCAGTTCGCCTGCCACGACAACGTGCTGTGCGAAGTGCTGCCCACCTCGTCGGGCAAGGCAGGCTGGGTGAATGCCGCACTGTTCACCCACAAGCGCAAGGCCCGCGTGACCGACGCCTTCGCCGACATCCGTGCGGCCATTTCGGCCCCAGGCGGGCCGCCGCGCACCGCCATCCACCACGACGAGCGGCTCACCTCCTCGCCCGAGGAGCACATGGCCCTGTGCCTCGACCTGCCCTTGCAATCGGTGCTGCGCTGGCGCCGGACTGAGTTCGTGTCCGGCTGCGAGTCGCTGGCCAGCGGCCATCTGTTCAGGCTTGGCTTCTCCATCAATCAATCGCTCGACGACACCGCACCCGCAACGCTGTGCTCGATCGACTACCTGAAGACGCGAGGCTTGGACGGTGCGCGATCGATCTCGTCCGATGCAGAGGCGCTCGCGGCGTTGGTGCAGTCCTTCCTGGACTTGCAGCGGCTTCGGGTGCGGCCCATGCCCACGGAGGCCGCCGATCCCACTTTCCGCCGCCTCTGCGTGGCGGCTTCCTTGTGATTTCCGTGCCGGGAGACGACCTGTGAAAACCGTGTTGACCAATGGCGTCTTCAGTCTCGGACTGAACACCCAGACACCTGAACCGCGCCCCGACCCCTGCGGCCTTGCCGAGCGCTTGTGCCGCTTCCTCTCACCCTACCTGCTTCCCACTGCTGAGACGACCTCCTGCGACCTGGAGGTAAGGCTCGCACCCCCGGAAGCTTTCCTCGCGAGCTGGAAGGCGTGCTGCACGCAGCCCGCGACGATCCGCGAGACCTATGCAGAGGGCTTCACGCTGAAGGTCAAGCAAGGCTGGCTCGACGATGGTCGGCTGGTGGCCTGGGACGAGGACAAGCAGGTGGGCTACCTGATCGACCGCAACCGCCGGCACGTCGATTTCCACGGAGGTGCCGGTGCTTTCATCCACCTGATCGAGCTGGTGCGCTACCACGGCCTGCTCGTCGAGCAGGCCAAGGGCACGGCCATTCTTCACAGCTCGGCCACCTTGAACGAGGACACGGGCGGTGCGATCGCCATCGCCGGGATGAAAGGCGCCGGCAAGACCACCACCATGCTGGAGCGGGTCGTCAACGGCCGACAGCGCTATTTCTCCGGCGACAAGCTGTTGCTGGACGTGATCGACGGCCGCGTTCGAGCCCGTGGCTGGCCCGACTTCCCTCACATCGGCCTGGGCACCCTGCGTCAATTCCCTTCGCTGATCAAGGCCCTGGGCGACGACCTGCGCAGCCTGGTCGACTCCGACATGCCCGACCAGAAGAAGATCCTGCTGCAACCCGAAACCTTTGCGGGACTGATCGGTCGCAGCCCCGTGGGCACCGCCTGGCTGGACGAAATCGTGCTGCCGCAGGTGCAGCTTGACGAGCCGCTGCGAACACACCGGCTCACGCGCACCGACATCCAGCGCATCCTGTCGGAGCGCAGCATCTTCGAGTGGCCGCATACCTTCATCACGTCGACCTGGCATGGTCTGCCGCCGGCCGGCCAGGGCCTGTCCGCCCACCTGTCCCCCGATCTGGTCGAGGCCTTGTGCGAGGTGCCTTGGACTCGCGCTCAGGGGCGTGCACAACAGCAGGCCACGGCCCAGGCCTGACGAGGGAACGACACCATGCCCGGACTTGCGTCCCCCACCCTCAAGCTTTGCCTGGTCGCGCCCAGTGGCTCGGGCAAGAGCACCACCGCCGGCCTGATGCGCGAGACCTTCGAGGCACGTGGCCTGTCGGTGGGCATCGTGAAACTGGCCGCACCGCTGTATCGGCTGCAGTCGATGTTCTATGCCGAAGCCGGCATGGCGATCGACCCGGATGCGCAGGACCAGCGCCTGCTCGAGAGTGTCGCGACCCACTTGCGGCGCATCCATCCGGAATCCCTCGCCAGGCGCTTCCTGCTGGGGCTGGCAGACACCCAGGCCGATGTCGTGATCAACGACGACCTGCGAGACGACATCGTCGACTGGCCAGCCCTGCAGCGTGCCGGCTTCATCGTCGTCAAGCTGGTGGCACGCCCTGCGCTTCGCCGGCAGCGCCTGGCCTCGCGCATGGATCCGAGCATCGTCGAAGACAGCCCGCTGGACGCCCAGATGGCGCGGATCAGGCCCAGCTATGTCCTGACCAACAATGGCAGCCTCGATGAGTTGCGAAGCCAGGTGGAAGGCCTGTGCGCCAGGCTCCTCGCGCAGCCAGCGGAGGCGGTGGCGGCATGAAGCCCAGGCGGCTGCTGTGGCTCCTGGTCGATGGGCTGTCGCTGAAGCTCTTTCGCCTGCTGGAGCCAGAGCTGCCGCTGGCCTTCGCACGGATTCTTCCGCTGGAGCCCCTGAGTCCCAACTGCCAGACGCCGCCATCACTGTTCAGCATCTGGAGCGGGTTGCCGGTGGCAGCGCATGGCCTCACGGGATACACCATGCCGGCGCGCCAGCACGGAGCGCCGCTGGCCATGGACGATGCGTTTGTCGCGTGGCCGCGCGACATCCCGATGGTGTGGGATCGCTGGGCGCGCAGCGGCGGCACCGTGCGCACCTGCGCCGTGCCGTTCGTGCAACCCGACCGCCTCGGGCCCGCGCTGCTGTCGCACAGCCATGTCTATGGGCCGTCACTGGCCCGGCCGCAGGTACTGCGTTCCGGGGAAGCACTGGTCATCGACGCGCTCGGCATTCGCTGGAGCGTCGAGGCCGGCGATCACTGCATGCGCCTGACCGGAACGCCGCAGGGCTGCGTCGAGATTGCATTCGATACCACCCGGCACCTTCGGCTGCCAGAAAGCGCCGCGCCATCGCTGGCAGGCCAGACCCATCGCGCCATCGCAGTGCGCGCGACGCGCATCGACGGCGAGCCATGCCTGTGCTCCCTCGGTTTCCAACCGGTGCTCATCCAGGGAGAACATGCGCAAGCGCGCTGCGCCGCGCTGCAAGACCTCGCCTACTGCGCCGCCAATCCGGCTCGCCTGTATGTGGGCAGCCGGCTGGGTCGCCGCATCGATGAAGACGGCGCTGGCGAGGCAGAAGCCCTGCTGCTCGACTTGCTGGACTGCGTCCACCGGAGCTTCCTGGATGATCTCCTCTGGACGCTGGAGTCCGAAGGCGGCGATCTGGTCGTTGCCTACTATCCGCTGATCGACTTGCTGTCCCATCAGCTGCTGAGGCAGGTGGTGGAGCCGCGTACCGCGTCTGAATTTGCCTTGGCTGGCAGCGTGTTGCGGCGTGCGGCCACATGGCTGGGCGAACTGTTCGTGGAATGCGGCGCGCGGCTGACGCCGGACTCGCGCTTCATCGCCCACGCCGACCACGGCATGATGCCGATCGTCCATGAAGTCTGTCCCAATCAATGCCTGCTGCACAACGGCTGGCTGGTTGCCGACGCCACTGGCGACATCGATGTCACCCGGTCGCTGGCGTTCTACCACCCTGCCGAGAACGGATGGATCGCGCTGCATCCTGAACGCATGGCCAGCGCCGGCCTGTCACCCGAAGATCTTGTCGAGACCTTGAATCGGTCGCCGGGCGCTGCGTTGGACGGCCGATTCGAGCTGATCGAAGGACCTCCGCACTCGGCCGGCCAGGGCTGGACCAGCACCTGGTACCTGCAACCGCCGGCCCGTGTGCGGCTGCGCGCCAGCCTTCGCTACCCCTTGATGGCACCGGCCCGCAAGGGCGGCGACCACACCTGCTGGTCGGACGACCCATGGCTGAAAGGCGTCCTGCTTGAACCCCGCGCCAACTCGCCGGACTGGACCCAGCCGCTGGAGCTGACAGACCTCGCGCCCGCACTGCTGGGCTGGCTGCGCGACATGCACGGCAGCCCGGTGCACCACATGCCGACACCTCCACGACTCGCACCATGCACCTGAAAGCCTTGTTGCTGGACATTGATGGCACCCTGATGTTCAAGGGGCAGGCCATTGCCGGCGCGAACGAGACCTTGCGCAACGCGCGCGAGCGCGGCCTGCTTGTCCGCCTGTTGACAAACATCAGCGCCCGTTCGGCGGACCAGATCGCCGGCGAGTTGCAGGCCGCCGGCATCGACGCCATGGCAGACCAGATCCAGACGGCGGCCAGCGCCTGTGCCCATCACGTCAAGGCCCATGCCGGGGCCAGCTGTCATCTGCTGGTTCCGCCGGCCATGGAGTCCTTGTTCGAAGGCGTTCCCAGGAACTGCGAGGCGCCGGACTTCGTGGTGGTGGCCGATGTGGCCGAACGTTTCGACTACGCCAACCTCAACCTGGCATTTCGCCTCGTCAGGCAAGGCGCGACGCTGCTCGTGCCGCACCGCAACCTCTACTGGCACGACCGCGAGGGGCCGATGCTCGATGCGGGCGCCTTCATCGTCGGCCTGGAAGCGGCCACGGGCCGCAGCGCTTCAATCACGGGCAAGCCGTCGCCCCTCTTCTTCCAGGCTGCACTGGCTGCCTTGGGCGTGGAGGCACACGAGGCGATCGTCGTCGGCGATGACATGCGCACCGACATTGCCGGTGCCCAGGCACTGGGCCTGGAGCACGTGCTTGTGCTCACCGGCAAGGGGCGAGACCACGGCGACACCGGGCAGGCGCCAGCACGTCACCGGATCGCGAGCATTGCCGATCTCCTCGATCACCTCACCGCGACAGCATTGATCCCCTGATGGAAAGCCACCCATGAACCTGACGGGCAGGTTGCGACTCGAGCAGGCCCCCATGAGGATTCACCGAGATGACCCCACAGTTCAGAATCGTCGACAACCCTCGTGAGACTTCATTCCAGCAGGCTTGGGAACGGCACGTCAGCGCCGGCGAACTCTCGCTGGATCTCGACTATCTGCGCCTTGTGTCCGAAGCCACTCCGGAGGCCTCTCACCACTACGTGGCATGCATCGATGCGGCGGGAGCCATCTGCGGGCTGGCCTATGTGTCCCTGACCGGCAGGCGCATTGCGGGATTGATCCCTCTGCGCGTTCTGGTGCTGGGCGGGACGGTGGCGGGAGGGCAGGCTTTCTGGTTCGATGAAGCCGTGCTGCGGTTTGCCGACTTCATGGCAGCACTGCGCTCCTTTCTGGCACGAGCGGTGCCGCACGACCTGATCGTCCTGAAGGAGTTCTCCAGCGGTCGCGATGCGACCGTGCTGCAGGACAACTGCGACGCCGGATTCGTCAACGTGCTGTGCTTTGACCGCAGCCGGGTCGACCTGCGTTCGACCGCTTCTCTGGATGCATGGCTCGACACCTTGCCTGCCAAGAAGCGCTACTACCTGAAGCAAGTGCTGCGGCACCAGCGCGAGAGCGGACTGGCCTTCGACGTGATGGAACGCTTCGATCACTTGGTCGACGAGCTGTACCCGCTGTACCTGGCGGTGAACGCCCGCGCCACCGAGGCACGCACACAGGCACTTCCGAAATCGTTGTTCCATGCGATGGCACGCCAACTGGGTTCCTCGCGCTTGCTGGTGGCAAGACAGGACGGCCGCTGCGTCGGATTCGGGCTTCTGCTGGAACGGCACGACCAGGTGAAATGCATGGTCATCGGTCTCGACTATGCGGTATCGCGGCAGCTGAACCTTTGGTATGCGATCGTCCTGCGGTCGATCGAGCATGCGGTGACGCGCGGATGCTCGATGGTCGACCTGGGTTCGACGAACCACGACATGAAGCGCAAGTTCGGTGCCGCCAGCGACGACATCTGGATTTCGGTCAGGCACCGTACCCCATGGCTCAACCGGCTGCTCGCCCCCTACATCCGTCACAGCCTGAAGCAGATGTATGCTCCAAAGTCCCGCGATCGGGAAGTCCGTGGGAAGTTGAGTTTCAGCGTGGAGCCCAGTCCATGAAGCTGCCTGCCCTGCTCCTGTGTCTGCTGACCGCCTGCGCCGCACCGGTGCTCCCCGCCGCCTGGACAAGACCGGGCGCCACCGATGCCGACCTGAGGGCCACGATGTCGCAATGTCGGGCCGAGGCTTCCAAGCAGCCACTGGCGCCGCGCCCCATGCCATCGGCCGGCACCGACCCGAATTCCGCGAGCGTCGGCAATCCTGCTGCCACCGCGCAGGACATGCAGGACTATCGGTACGCCGTCAATGAATGCATGACGCGGGCGGGGTGGGCCCGCAAGTAGGCCGTCTGCCGGAAGGTCCGGGTTCTGTGTCGACACCCGGGCCGTACGAATCTTTTCCAAGCGCCAGCGTTCGATCGCTGAGTTCCCTTGACGCAACGCAAGCGTCACCCGCGGCCGTCCTGGACACTTCACAGCATGAATCTGGAAGTCGCCCGTCATTTCCTGGTCGCGCTGTTCATCGGCGCACTGGTCGGCGTGGAGCGCGAGCAGCGCAGGAGTTCGGAGCCCGAGCGCGTCCTCGGTGGCGTGCGCACGCACATCCTGTTGGCGCTGGTGGGAGCCACCTCCGCATGGCTGGCGCGAGAGCTCGCGTCCGCCTGGGTCTTCGCCATCGCGCTGGCTGCCGTCAGCGCTGTCGTCGTCGCCGGCTACGTCCGCCGCGGCAGGGATCCAGCCGATCAGGCGCCCGGACTCACCAGTGAAATTGCGGCCATGGCCGTGGTGTTGCTGGGCGCCATGGTCGTCGTGGGCGATGCTGCCCTGGGCGTGGCGCTGGCCGTGGCCGTCTCGGCCGTGCTCGCGTTCAAGCAGCCGCTGCATGTCCTGGTGGCCAAGATCGGCACCGAAGACCTGCTGGCAGCCATCAAGCTGATGTGCATGTCGTTCATCGTGCTGCCCCTGCTGCCGAGAACGCCGGTCGATCCATGGAATGCCGTCAACCTCTACCAGCTCTGGCTGCTGGTCATCCTCACCTCGGCGCTGTCCCTCGTGGGCTACCTGGCCATGAGGTGGCTCGGCTCCAGCCGCGGCACGGCCATCACCGGCTTGGCCGGCGGATTGGTGTCGTCCACCGCCACCACCCTCAGCTTTGCGCGCGCAAGCCGAAGCGCCGAGGCGTCGCCGGCCGGCAACCGCGAGGCCACCGGCATCCTGCTGTCCTGGCTGGTGATGTTCTTGCGCGTCCTGGTGCTTGTCGCGGTCGTCAATCCGTCGCTGCTGCAAGCGGTGTGGATTCCGCTGACTGCCATGGGCGCTGCCACCGGTGCCTTCGCCCTCGCCCACTACCTGCTGTGTACGCGCACGGCTGCAGCGGATGCCGGCTCGCTGGCCGTGCGGAACCCGTTCCAGCTGGGGGAGGCCCTGCGATTCGGCTTGCTGTTCGCCGTCATCCTTCTGCTCATCCGGCTGGCACAGATCCATCTGCCCCAGTCCGGCTTCTACGTGGTGTCCGCCCTCGCCGGATCCGCTGACGTGGATGCGATCACCCTGTCCTTGGCTCACGACGGCCACACACAGGTGCAGACGGCCCAGGCCGCCACGGCCTTGTGCGTGGCCCTGCTGAGCAACACCGTCGTGAAGACCGCCACCGTGCTGCTTTATGGGCGCGGCCGCGTGCGGCACCACACCCTGGTGGCGGCTGGCACCGTCATGCTCGTCGGGGTGGCGACGCTCCTGATGCTGGCTTGAGTCCATCTCAAACCTCGTCGAGGCTTGATGCAGCGCAATCCACCCGCGCGGCCCATTCCTAGACTTCGCATAGCTTCTTTTCTGGAACCTCCACCATGGGCACGACCTTTCGAAGCATCCTCGTCTTGCTGGACGCCTCTGCCGAGAGCGCGAAGCGCACGCAGGCGGCCATCCGCCTGGCCCGTGAACATGGCAGCCGCTTGGCGGGCCTGTCGCCCACGGGGCTGGCGGACCTGCCGGACCTGCGGACCTCCAACCGTGAACTGGCCGCACGCGCGGCCAGGGCGTGGGACGCCTTGAAAGATCGCGCCGAGTCCGCCGCGCAGTCCTTTCGCGACGCCTGCTCGGCGGCTGGCCTGGGCGACGTGCAGGTCGTCATCGAAGAAGCGGACACCGCGGCCAGCGTCTTGCGGCACGCACGCTTTGCCGACCTGGTGCTCGTGGGCGAGGCGCGCCCCGATGCCGCGGCCGGCCGCGAGCGCGGCGAAGCGATTGAACAAGTGGTGCTTCACAACCCACGTCCAACGCTCTTGTGGCCCGACAGTGCGCCTGCGGACTCGATGGCCCGACGCATCCTGCTCGCCTGGGACGACAGCCGTGAAGCCACGCGTGCCGCCAGCGATGCCCTGCCCTTCCTGCAGCGTGCCGAGCATGTGCACGCGCTCTGGGCAGACGAAGGCGACCTGGATGCCGGCAAGGCACGGGAGCGGCTGGATGGGCTGTATCACTGGCTGCATGCGCACGGCGTGCGGTGCGTGGTGCACGTGGCACAGGTCAAGGACGGCATTTCGGCCACGCTGCGTACCCGGGCCACGGAAATCGGCGCGGACCTCGTGGTGATGGGTGCCTGGGGCCGGCCGCGCTGGGCCGAGCGCGTCATGGGCGGTGCCACCCACGGCATGCTGCGCACGCTGGACCTGCCCGTGCTGATGTCGCATTGATCAATGGAGAACCTCATGACCTACCGTAGCCTGCTCGTCCTGCTGGATTCGTCACCGCTGTGTGCGTCGCGCGTCGACTGCGCCATCCGCATCGCCAAGTCGTTTGAAGCCCACCTGGTCGGGCTGGCGCCCACGGGCATCGTCGACATGCCGGTGGCCACCGAATCGGCCGCCTCGCTGGCGGAGTACGCCACGCTGGCGTGGAACACCTTGCGCGCCGAGGCCGCGCAATCGGTGGAACAGTTCCGGCAGACCTGCCGCGCGGCTGGGTTCCAGTCTTTCGAAACCCAGGTCGATGACGAGAGCAAGGCGCGCTCGCTGGTGAGCCACGCGCACTGCAGCGACCTGACCGTGCTGAGCCAGGCCGACCCGTCCTCTCCCGGGCACGCGGCGATGCGCGAGACGGTGGAGCAGGTCATCCTCTACAGCGCGCGCCCCACGCTCGTGCTGCCGTACGCCGGCCGCTTCGACACGGTCGGAACGACCGCGATGGTGGCCTGGGACAACAGCCGAGAAGCCGCACGCGCCGTGGCCGATGCGTTGCCCTTCCTGAGGGCCGCGCAGACAGTCCACGTGGTGTCGTGGGAAGAACAGCGCAACGAAGACGGCGGCCTGCGCCCGAGCCTCGATGCATTGCAGCGCTGGCTGATGTGGCAGGGCGTGACGGCGGAAATCCATGTGGAACGCAGTGGAATTCCGATTGCGCAAGCCATGTTGTCGCGCGCCGCGGACCTGAGCGCCGACCTGATCGTGATGGGCGCTTATGGCCATGCCCGCTGGAGCGAGCGGCTGCTGGGCGGCGCCACGCGTGGACTGCTGGATGCGATGACCGCGCCGGTGCTGATGTCTCATTGAATCGCAGCGCGTCATTCGAGCCGGTGTCCTACATCCACCGGTGGCAGTCCGTGTGCAAACTCGGTCCTTGTGAACCGCCCACGCCAGCTCGACCCTGACCCATCGCTCCCCAGGCCTGACAAGGGCCGGCCCGGCTTCGTGTGCGTGCGCGGCGCCCGGGAACACAACCTGAAGAATGTGGACGTGGACATCCCGCGCGATGCGCTGGTTGTCTTCAGCGGGGTGTCCGGCTCGGGAAAGTCGTCTCTGGCCTTCGCCACCATCTATGCAGAGGCCCAGCGCCGCTACTTCGAGTCGGTCGCACCCTACGCACGCCGGCTGATCGACCAGGTGGGCGTTCCGGCGGTGGACGCCATCGATGGCTTGCCGCCCGCCGTCGCCTTGCAGCAGCAGCGCGGCACGCCAAGCGTGCGCTCCTCTGTCGGAAGCGCGACCTCCTTGTCCAGCCTGCTGCGCATGCTGTATTCAAGGGCCGGACACTACCCTGCCCACCAGCCGATGCTCTACGCAGAGGACTTCTCGCCCAACACGCCGCAAGGGGCGTGTCCGACCTGCCATGGCCTGGGGCGGGTGCATGAGGTGACCGAGCAGTCCATGGTGCCCGACGACACCTTGACCATCCGCGAGCGCGCCGTGGCTGCATGGCCCCCTGCGTGGCATGGCCAGAACCTGCGCGACATCCTCGTGACGCTCGGCATCGACGTGGACACGCCATGGCGCAAGCTGCCCAAGAAGACCCGCCACTGGATTCTCTTCACCGACGAGCAGCCGACCGTGCCGGTGTATGCCGGATTCAGCCCCGCCGAAACGCGCGAAGCGCTGCGGTCCAGGCAAGACCCCAGCTACCAGGGCACGTTCATGGGCGCGCGCAAGTACGTGCTGCACACTTTTGCGACGACCCAAAGCGCCCTGATGAAGCGACGCGTCTCGCGCTACATGGTCGCCAGCGACTGCCCCGCGTGCAAGGGCAAGAGGCTCAAGCCCGAGGCGCTGTCGGTCACGTTCGCCGGGCGAGACATCGGAGAACTGTCGCGACTGCCGCTGCGAGACCTCGCCGAAGTGCTCAGGCCTGCCTCCGCCGGCCATGCCGATGCCGCCGAGCCCACGAACAGCATCACGCGATCGCAGTCGCGCCGGCATGCGGCGACGCGGGTCGCCGAGGGCCGCAGCGAACACCGTGCCGCGCCGGACGTGCGGCGCACGTCGCACCTGTCCGAGGAAAAGCTCATCGCTGCGCAGCGCATGGCGCACGACATGCTGGAACGCATCTCGACGCTGCAAGGCCTGGGCCTGGGCTACCTGTCGCTCGATCGCAGCACGCCCACGCTGTCTTCCGGCGAACTGCAGCGGCTGCGGCTGGCCACGCAGATCCGCTCGAACCTGTTCGGTGTGATCTACGTGCTGGACGAACCGTCCGCCGGGCTGCATCCGGCCGATGGCGAAGCGCTGCTGAGCGCGCTGCGAGGGCTCAAGGATGCCGGCAACACGCTCTTCGTCGTCGAGCATGACGTGGACCTGATGCGGCAGGCCGACTGGCTTGTCGACGTGGGTCCGGACGCCGGCGAACGCGGCGGGGAGGTGTTGTACAGCGGGCCGCCGGCCGGCCTGGCCGGGGTGGCGGCGTCGCGGACGGCCGAATTCCTGTTCCCAAGCGAGCGCACCACGCCGGCGCCCTGGCGCCCGGCCAAGGGCTGGCTCAAGCTGGAAGGCGTGTGCCGCAACAACCTGCACGGCGTGGACGTCGACTTTCCGTTGGGCTGCCTGACCGCCGTGGCCGGCATCTCCGGTTCAGGCAAGTCCAGCCTGGTCAGCCAGGCGCTGGTGGACCTGGTCTCGCAGGCGCTGGGCCATGAACGCCCGGCCGTGGAGACTGACGAAGGCATCGACGACGACCTGGCCTCGAACGAAGCGACGCGAGGCCGCATCAGCGAAGGCATGGACCGCATTGGCCGGCTCGTGCAGGTGGACCAGAAGCCCATCGGCCGCACGCCGCGTTCCAATCTCGCGACATACACCGGCTTGTTCGACCACGTCCGCAAGTTGTTCGCCGCAACGCCGGCCGCCCGCGCCCGGCGGTTCGATGCCGGCCGCTTCTCGTTCAACGTCGCCAAGGGCCGCTGCGACACCTGCGAGGGCGAAGGCTTCGTGAGCGTCGAACTGCTGTTCATGCCCAGCGTCTATGCGCCTTGCCCGACCTGCCACGGCGCACGGTACAACCCGGCCACGCTCAAGGTTTGCTGGCAGGACCGGAACATCGCCGACGTCCTGCGGATGACCGTTGACGAAGCCCATGGGTTCTTCTCCCAGGAGCCTTCGCTGGTCCGCCCGCTGGCACTGCTGAGCCAGATCGGCCTGGGCTACCTGCGGCTGGGGCAGCCCGCCACCGAGCTCTCGGGCGGTGAAGCCCAGCGCATCAAGCTGGCGACCGAACTTCAGCGTGCACAGCGAGGCCGCACGCTGTACGTGCTGGATGAGCCCACCACGGGCCTGCACCCCTCGGATGTGGTCAAGCTCCTGGCGCAGCTCAATCACCTGGTGGACGCGGGCAACACCGTCGTGGTGGTCGAGCACGAGATGCGTGTGGTCGCCGCGTGCGACTGGGTCATCGACGTGGGTCCTGGTGCCGGCGACGAGGGCGGGCGTGTCGTGGCGAGTGGAACGCCCGACGAGGTCTCGCGCAACGACGCCAGCCCGACTGCCCGATACCTGCGTTCGGCGCTTTCGTGAATCCCGTGCTCCGGGGCGTGTCAGGCCAACCCTGGGCGGCGCGCTGCATGTCGTCCTCCCTGCCTGACCGATAGCGCCACGATCGCGGCACCTGCGGCCACGACCAGTGCATCTTCAATCAAGCCGCTGCGCGTCTGACCGATCCGCGCCATGGCTCGCTTGCGCGCGGCAAGCGTGGCATAGGCAAGCGGTACAGCGGTGGCGACTGCGACCGCTGCGCCGGCCCTTTCGCGTCCCCGGGGCGCCAAGGCCGCGCCGGCAATACCTGCACTCATGACGCGTGCCAACAGCCCCAGGAAGACGGTGCGGTCGGGCGCGGTCTTCATCTTGTCACCGACCAGTTCGCCGGCGCCCATCGCCAAGGCTCCCCACTTGACCACGGGGCGGTCCAACAGGACGAGATGCCCCGGTGGTCGACGACCCGCCAACCGCGCCACTGCGATGGTCGCCATGGGCGTCATGGATCGCGCGCTTGCAACGGCACCGATCAGCACGGAGGACAGCAGCTTGGGAAGTTTCATGGGGAACACCTCTGCATGGAAGACCTCATGCCGAGCAGCAAACGACGTTCCTTCGTGGCGAGGAGAGGTCATCCGGCGCAGCATGCATCGCACGCTCGTGCTGCATGGCACCTGCGATACATTGACGTGTACCGCCCCGAACCATGATTGAAGAACAACATTCCCGCCTGCCGGTCCAAGCCGCCGCACCAGCTTTCTCGACGGCGGACGCGGGTCCGGCGAATGGCGTCGCTCGCGACCAGGCGCGCCGGCTGCGGATGATCCGGGTCTCGTTCACGAACTACCTCACGGCCACGGTGCTGCTGTCGATGTACGCCGCGGCCGGCACCGTGGGGTGGGCCGTGCCCGTGCTGTATGCCGGCTTCACGGCCGTGGGAAACCTCGGTTTCGCGATGGCGGTGCGCACCGGGTTCAACCTTCGGTTCAAGGAGCCGAACCTGTTCACCGGGCAGATGTGTTTCGCCGGCGTGGTCGCGTTCGGCTTCCTGGGGTTCGTTCCCGAACTCGCGTTCCTTTTCCTGGCCAGCACCTTCGTCACCGGTGCGTTCGGCCTGGTGCAGTTCAACGCCCGCGCCTTCCTGATGTGGGTGTCCATCGCGGGCCTGGCGATCGCGCTCGTGCTGGCGACGGTATGGCAACGCCTCACCTTGCCGGCGTCGACCGCGGCAGAGGCTTTCATCCTCTGGGTCACCCTGGTGTGCATGCTGATGCGGTTCGTGGCCGTCGCCTCGCACGTCGGATTGCTCAGGGGCAAGCTCAACGAAAAGAACGCGCTGCTGAAGCTCTCGCTGGGGCGCATCGAAGAACTGGCAGCCGACCTGGAACATCGCGTCACCGAGCGCACCGCGGAGTTGAGCGCAGCGAATGCCGCCTTGCGAAGCGAGATCGCGGAACGCCTGCGCACGGAAGCCGACCTGCGCCGCGCGCAAGACGAGCTCGTCAGGGCGGGACGGCTTGCGCTGCTGGGAGAGATGTCGGTGGCCATCACGCACGAGCTGAACCAGCCCCTGACCGCGTTGCGTGCCATCTCGGACAATTGCCAGACGCTGATCGAGCGAGACCGCGTGGAGGACCTGGTGCCGAAGCTTCAGGCCATCGCGCGCCTCACCGAGCGCATGGGACGCATCACGGCGCAATTGAAGCTGTCAGCCGGCAGGGCCGAACTCCCGTTCGCACCGGTGCAGCTCCTCGCCAGCGTCACCAGCTCGCTCGCGCTGCTGGAACAGCGCATTGCCGTCCAGGGTGTGTCGCTGAACGTGGCGGTGCCGCCGGACCTGCTCGTGCTGTGCGATTCGTACCGGCTGGAACAGGTGCTGGTGAATCTCGTGGCGAATGCACTCGACGCCATGCGATCCACGCAGCACAAGCGGCTGTCGATCAGCGCGGTGCCGTCTGAAGGCCGGGTGATGGTGCGGGTGTCCGACACTGGAACCGGACTGCCACCCGACGTGCTCGACCGCATGTTCGAACCCTTCTTCACCACCAAGCGCCATGGTGAAGGGCTGGGCCTGGGGCTCGTGATCTCCAGCCGCATCGTCGCCGAGTTCGGCGGCCAGCTCAGGGCTGCCAACACGCCCGATGGCGCCAGCTTCGAATTCGATCTCGCAGCAGGCACGAACCCTGGCTAGCGGGCGACGGCGAACATCCAGTCCATGCTGCCGGTGTACTTGATGAGCACGTACAGGCAGACCGCCCAGAGCCAGATGCCGGCCACCATCCAGCGAGCGAGCTGGCGTTCATCCGCGCCGAGCACCATGGCGCCCAGCGAGGTCAGGATGGGGCCGAGGATCCACGGCGCCAGCAGGCCCAGGCCGACCGTGCCACCCTTGTCCAGGAAGCGCTTCGTGCGCTTGACGATGCGCCCTTCCCTGCTCACCTTGCGCAGGACCCAGGCGCGGAACCGCGCGCCCAGGAAGATGGTCGTGAGCGCCCCGATGGAGGACGCCAGCGCGATCAGCACGCTCGCCTGTTCCCACGGCATCTTCAATGCATAGGCCGCGGGATAGGCCAGCCAGAACTCGAAGAGGGCGACGGATGCAACGCTGAGGTATTCCATCATGGCCGCTCAGCTCAATCGCCGCCCTTCACGCTGGTCAGGCGGTTCTGGGCGTCGACGAACACGACCCGGGCACGGTGGCGTTCGACCTCGGCCGCCGTCAGCGGCGCATAGGTGCAGATGATCAGCAGGTCGCCAAGCTGGGCGCGCCGCGCAGCCGCGCCGTTGAGCGATATCTCGCCGCTGCCGCGCTTGCCGCGGATGGCGTAGGTGGAAAAGCGTTCGCCGTTGTTGACGTTGTACAGCTCGATCTTCTCGAACTCCACGATGTCGGCGGCCTCCAGCAAGTCTTCGTCGATGCCGCAGGAACCTTCGTAGTGAAGGTCGCACTGCGTGACGGTGGCCCGATGGATCTTTGCGCGAAGCATGACGCGTTGCATCTGGGTGTCTCTCGGTTGGGTTGGACCAGGCACCCGCTCCATGGACCAGGCGCACGGCCAGTCTAGGCAGCCGCATCGCCACGGCGTTCCGAGAACTCGTAGATGCGCCGCACGCTCCCGGGCGCACAGTTGTCGCCGACGGTTGCCGCTGCAATGGCGGCTTCTTTCTCAGTGCGAAGGAGACACCATGATGGACCATCTTCTGGAACACAAGGTGCTGCTGATGTTCCAGCACATCGATTCATCCGATTGGGCACGGCTGGATGATCACTTCCACCCGGACGTCGAGTACCACCGTCCCGGCTACGACTCGATCAAGGGGCTGGACGAACTGCGCCAGTTCTACGCCAACAGGCGAATCATCAAGACCGGCCGGCACCAGCTGGAATCGGTCTTCTACGGCCCGGGAGGCGAGTCGCTGAGCGTGACCGGCTCCTTCCGCGGGGCCGACCGGGCCGGACGTGACCTGAGCGTGCGCTTTTGCGACGTCTACTTCTTCGCGGACGACAAGATCATCCGCCGCGAGACCTTCTTCAGCGCTCCCGCGGTGTAGAAGGCCGGCGCGGCATCAGAGTTCGCGCAGCGGCTTGTAGGCGAAGCCGCTGAGCGTCGCGAGCAGGCCCACCGTCCCGGCAATGACGAACATCATGCCGACCGCGGTGGCCTTGCCCAGCGACAGCCACTCGCGCGACATCCAGGCCGCAATGCCGCCTCCTGCGGTGAGCTTGGCCTCCAGCACGCCGACGAAGATGCCTCCGAGGATCACGGTGACCACCGTCGTCAGCATCGCGGCGTTGCTCAACACGACGAGGATGCTGCCCTGGCGCGCCACCGGCACCTTGCTCATCCACAGCGCGTAGGCGCAGCTGCCGCCCACGCTGGCCGCGGCCGAGGCGATGAACTCCAGGATGCTGTAGCGCACGATGGAGCCGCCGAATCCGGCCAGGATGACGCAGATGGTCAGCACGGCGTCGCAGCCGAGGATGACCTTCATGCGCCGCTGCGGGCTGTCCACCACCACCATCAGCAGGCTGCCCACGAGCGCGCCGACTGCCCCGAAGGTGAGCGCCACGCCGAGGTTTTCGGGGGAATGCTGGTTGAGGATGAGCGGGATCACCATCGTCGACGCGAGCGCGATCATGGCCGCCTGGATCAGTGAATAGGCCAGCAGGCTCAGCATGGTGAGGTCTTCGGTGAAGAACTCCAGCGAGCGCTTGAAGTTGCGCAGCGGCGAAGGCCGGTCGGCAGGCTTGTCATCGTCGGTGCTCGCCGGCACGCCGTGGCGCAGGTTGGAGAACGCCCGCCACACCAGCGGCGCACCGATGAGGAAGGTCAGCAGGTCCAGCGACACCAGGCCTGACAGGCCGATGCTCGCGAGCAGGAAGCCCGTGAGCGTGGGCGTGACGATGCCCAGCGTGGTCTGGCTGATGCCCATCGCACCGCTGGCGCGCGTGAGGTGCTCGCGCGCGATGATGGAGTTGACCGACGCCTGGTAGGCCGGGCCGCTGAAGGCGCCCAGCACCGACGACACCGCCGCGAAGATGTACAGGTGATGCACCTCCAGCCGGTGCGTGATGACCGCCACGAGGAAGATCGCCGACATCAGGGCGCCCACGCAGTCGCAGGTGATGATGATCGTGCGCCGGCTCGTGCGGTCGATGATCGCGCCCGCGAAAGGCATGATCAGCAAGGCCGGCAGCACGCCGGCCGTGACCGACCCCACGAAGCTCAGGACCGACCCGGTCTGCTGGTAGATCCAGATGCCGATGGCGAACTGCACCATCTGCACGCCGAAGCTCGTGATGCCTTCCCCGAGCCACAGGTACCAGAAGCGTTTTCCGAGGTCGCGCAGGGACTGGATGATCTTGTTCATGGGGTGTCCTGGTTCACGCCGACCGACCCGGTGGCCTGCTGCGTCAAGGCGATCTCTCGCTTGCCGTACAGCCGCTCAGCAGGGATGTCGCGCGTCATGCAGTAGTCGATGAGCTTGTTGGATTCCACGATGGGAATCGAGCGTTCGTCGTACACGATGCTCGTGATGTGCGAGAACCAGGGTTCGGCTCCCATGGCATAGACGAAGACGCCGCGTGGGCGCAGGTCGTCGATGATGGACTTGGCGCGGGCGAAGTTCGAGCCGTTGAGCCGGCGTGCCTCGTCGTGCTCGCGGCTCAGCCGCTTGGTGAGGAAGCTGCCGTACAGCCACGACATCGGGCCGCCTTCGCACTCCATGCCGATGAACATCAGGTCCGGCGACGGGACCAGGCGCGCAATGCGCCGGTACATCGCAGTGTCCAGGTTGTTGGAGTCGGCCAGGCACATCACGCGCTTGCCGGCCAGTTCCACCGCATAACCGAGCTTGGAACGGATGTGCAGGTCGCTGTGCTCGCCCAGGAAAGGCAGGCCGGTGATCGAACCATCTCCCAGGGCGATCGTGCCCAGCTCGTCGAGCTCCATCACCGACTTGAATCCGACCTTTTCGAGGATCATCCTGAGCGACGGGTCCTGCAGGAAACCGCCGTTGGACTTGGGCACCACCACCGTGCCCACCCGGTGCCGCAGCTGCAGCAGGAACTCGAACAGCACGTGGTCCTGGTGGTTGTGCGTCAGCAGCAGGTAGTCGATGTGCTGCGGCAGGTCGTGGAAGTCGAAGCAGTCCAGCCCTGCGGAAGCGGAATAGGCGAAGCTCGGGTCCACCAGCACCGACTGGCCCGCCCCTTCGATCAACAGCGTCGCATGGCCGAAATAGCGCACGCGCACCCCGTCCTGCGGCGGGGCTGAATGGCGGATCGCTGGCGGTGTCTCGGTGAAGAGGCTGTCGAAGCGGGTCATGTCGGCGCAGTGCTGCTGCACGCGCGAGCGCAGCGAGGCGAAGGCCGGCTCGTCGAGCCCCTCTTCCCGCGCGCGTGCCAGTTCGTCCCACAAGGGATCGGCGAACGGTGCGTTCACCAGCACGCCGCCCGAACAGTCGATCAGCGGCGTGCTCATGACGAACGGCCTCGGCTTGCTGCCCATGGGCCGCAGGAACACCGACTGCAAGGACGTGTCGTACAGCGCGTCCGCATACAGCAGCGGCTCGATCAGGCGCAAGGAGGCGTGGTTGTGCAGGTCGTAGCCCAGCTCCACGACGCCGCGCAAGGGCTGCGGAATGCGCTCGTACAGGGGTTCGAGCGAGTTGCCCTTGCCGGTCTGCTCCAGCAGCTCGGTGGCCTTCTCCAGCGCCTGGGCCAGTTCGAGCTGCGGTCGCACGCTGCTGCGCATCTGCGCGAGCAGCGTCTCGGCCGCGGCCACGTCGCCGTCATGGTCGACGAAGGGGCCGCCGCGCATCTTCGGGTTGCGCACGGCCGAGCGGTGGAACTCCGGGTCCTCGACGAAAGACTCGAGGATGGGCAGCAGGCGGTTCTTCATCACCAGCGACAGCGTGGCCGGCGCCATCAGGAAGGGCCACGCATACCAGCGGCAGATCAGCGGTTCGAAGGCGACGTTGGGTTGCAGGTACACGGTCTTCATGGTCTCGGTCGTGGATGCTCACAGAGAGGTTTCAGAAACAGTCGGCCGCGAAGCGGGCACGGACCAGCGCTGGGAATCGAGGCCCGACTTCCACCAGTGCGCCAGCTCATGCACATGCGGCTTCTTGAGGACAGTCATGTGGTTGCCCGGGCCGATCCAGCTCTGCGCGTTGGGCGCCCAGCGCTTCCACAGCGCGAAGCTCTCCTGCTGCGTGCGCCGGTTGGCCTCGGCGTCCATCCGCGTGTCGCTCACGAACACCAGGCGAACCGGCCCTTCGTAGACCGACGCCGGGCGGTAGTTGGTGCGCAGGGCGGTGCCGAAGGTGCGAAGCGGCCCTTGCAGCACGGCGGGCTGCGAGCGCGCCGGCATCAGCCCGGCGCGAACGACTGCGGCATGCAGCACCTGCAGCCGCTGCCCCGCGGCCAGCGTTTCCAGCGCCTGCCGCTCGATGCCCAGCGGACGCTCCGCCGCCAGTTCGAGGATGCCGACCATCTCCATCATCACGTCGATGGCGCTGTACTCGGCGCCGAGCAGGCCGCCATGGGTCTCGGGCGCCTCGCCGTCGATGATGGTCAGTGATGCCACCGGCAGGCCCGCTGCATGCAGGCGCCGCGCCATCTCGAAGACGATCCATCCGCCGAACGAGTGACCGATGAGGTGCACCGGCTCGCGAGGGCTGGCCTTGTGGACGGCGCGCAGGTAGGCACCCGCGGCGGACTCCACGGTGGTGTGCGGCACCAGGCAGCCGTCGAGTCCGCGCGGCTGCAGGCCATGGAACGGCAGCTCCGGATCGAGCGCAGTGGCCAGCGACGTGAAGCCGATCGTGTTGTCACCGGCGCCGGGCACGCAAAACACGGGCGCGGTGCCGCGCCGGCCGGTCTGGATGGCTACTTCAGGCCAGTACGCCGCTTCCTCGGTGGACGCAGCCTTCGCCGTCGCTTGCCCCAGGGCATCGGACACGCTGCGGCCCAGGGCCTTGATGTGCGGGCCCATCATCGATTCGTGGTGGCCGGGCACCGCCACGATGCGAACGCCCTCCTTCGACAGCACCGAGCCCCACTGCAGCAGCGGGTCGCGCCCGGTCTCTTCCTGTGCCACGAAAAGATGGACAGGCATGGAGATGGGCTGCACCTCGTAGCACTGCTGCGCATGGGTGTGGGCCATGAGGCGCGCCACGTAGCGCATGGCCTGGCGAGGCGTGCGTCCGACCAGGTAGTCCGGCAGCACCTCCTTGTGCGCGCAGCGGGTGAACAGCTCCTCGAAGTCCATCTGGTCGGCGGTCTCCGCCAGGCGCGCGATCGCGCGGCGCTTGAGCGCCGACTTGAGCATGCGCTGCACCGCGCTCAGCGTGGACTTCCGGTCGTCTTCGCACAGGGCGAGCAGGTCTCGCTGCGGCGTGCGCGGCTCGTGGCGCACCGGCTCGGCGCCCACGGCCGGGAGCGGGCAGTGGGTGTCGAGCAGGCCGAGGAACTCCACGGTCTCGTCCTGCCCGATGAGCTGGGTCGCGATCTCGTAGGCGATCACGCCGCCGAACGACCAGCCCGCCACGCGGTACGGCCCGGCCGGCTGCGCCTGGCGGATGATCTTCACCAGCCGCGTCGCCATGCTCTCCACCGTGGTCGGCTGGTGGCCGTCCAGCGGTGCGCCCGGCAGGCCGTAGATCGGCACATCCGCATCGATGTGCTCGCCCAGCGCGGCGAAATACGCGTCCACGCCGTGGTACTCGTGCACGAGGAAGAGCGGCCGTTGCGTGCCGCTCGCGCGCACGGCGATCAGTTCCGGCTCCGGGGGCTCCGCCGTCTGGACGAGATGGCCCGCCAGCGCCGTGATGCTCGGGTGGCGAAACAGGTCCACGACCGTGACGCTCAGCCCCGCACGCTTGAGCATGTCCACTGCCTTCACCGCCAGCAGCGAATGGCCGCCCAGTTCGAAGAAGTCGTCGTGGCGGCTCACGCGGCGCAGGTTGAGCACATCTTTCCAGACCTGCTCGATGGTGGTTTCGATCTCGCCCACGGGCGCTTCGTGCAGGCGTGCGGCTTCGGCCCCCTCCTCGGGTGCCGGCAGCGCCTGGCGGTCGAGCTTGCCGTTGGGCGTGAGCGGCAGCGACAGCAGCCGCACGAAGGCGGCCGGCACCATGTACTCCGGCAGGCTGCTGCCCAGGTGCTCGCGCAACGCCGCCGGTGTCGTGCCGGCAGCGTCATCGTGCGTCGTGTAGTAGGCCACGAGGCGGCGATCGCCGGCTTTGTCTTCGCGCATTGCCACCACGGCCTGGCGGACCGCGGGGTGCTGCGCCAGGCGGCTTTCGATTTCACCCAGCTCAATGCGGAAGCCGCGGATCTTCACCTGGAAGTCGTTGCGGCCGATGAACTCGATGCGGCCATCGGACAGGTAGCGTGCCAGGTCGCCGGTCTTGTACATGCGCTCCTGCCCGCCGGGCGAGAACGGGTCCGGCAGGAAGCGTTCATGGGTGAGTTCCGGCCGGTTCAGGTAGCCCCTGGCCACGCCATGCCCGCCGATGAAGAGTTCGCCCGCGGCCCCCGTGGGCACGGGCAGTCCGTGCGCATCCAGCAGGTAGATCTGCGTGTTGGCGATGGGGCGGCCAATGGACATGGACACGCCGGCGGCATCCACACCGTAGTCGGTCACTTCGCAGGCACTCGACCAGATGGTGGTCTCGGTGGGTCCGTAGACGTTCCACAGGCGGGCCACGCGCTGCACCAGGCGCTGGGCCAGGTCGGCGGGCAAAGCCTCGCCGCCGCACAAGGCCTTCAGCTCGGCGGCACCGTCCCACCCTGAGTCGAGCAGCATGCGCCAGGTCGTGGGCGTGGCCTGGGCCAGCGTGATGCCCTGCCGCTCGATCAGTGCAGCCAGGCGCGAGGGATCGAGTCCGTCCTCGCGATCGGCCAGCACGATGGCGGCGCCACTGATCAGCGGCAGGAAGAGTTCGAGGCCGGCAATGTCGAAGGCGAGTGTCGTGAGCGCCAGCACGCGGTCTGCATGCTCGACGTCGACCAGTTCGCGCATCGACCACAGGTGGTTGACGACGCCCCGGTGCTCCACCATCACGCCCTTGGGCCGGCCTGTCGAGCCCGAGGTGTAGATGACGTAGGCCAGGTGGCGCGGCGTCAGCCCTGCCATGAGCGGGTTCGGGTTGCTGGCGGGCTGCTCGGTCCACGGCTGAGGACTGTCCATGTCCAACACAGCGGCCACCGGCGCCTGCCGCATCAGCAGCGAACGCAGCGGACTTGCCACCGCATCGCCGACCGCCGCATGCGTGAGCAGCACGACGGGAGCTGCGTCCTCGCACATCGCCAGCAGCCGGTCGCCCGGGTAGGCCGGGTCCAGCGGCAGGTAGGCCCCGCCCGCCTTGAGGATGGCGAGCAGGCCCACCACCATGTCCAGGCCCCGTTCCAGGCACACGCCGACGCGGGTGTCGGCCCGTACCCCCAGGGCGCGCAAATGGTGGGCGAGCTGATTGGCGCGAGTGTTCAGCTCGCCATAGGTCAGCGAGGCCGAGCCATGCACGAGCGCAGGGGCGTTCGGCCAGGCAGCAGCATGCGCCTCGAACAGTTCGTGGATGCAGCGCTCTTCCGGATAGGCCTGCGAGGTGTCGTTCCACTGCGTCACCAGCCGATGGCGCTCGCAGGGACCCAGCAGGTCTTGCCGGCACAACGGCACGGGCTCGTCTGCGGCGATCAGGCGCAGTGCGCTGCGCAGGTACTCGAGGTGGCGCTCGATGGTGGCCTGGTCGAACAGGGCACTCGCGTATTCGATGCCACCCGCGATGCACGGTCCGGCCTCGCCCAGGCTCAGCGAGAGGTCGAACTGCGCCATGGCCTGTCCGCTGCCCAGCAGCGTCACGGTGAGGCCAGGCAGCGCGAGATCCTGGGCGTCGTTGTTCTGCCAGGTGAGCATGGCCTGGAAGACCGGGCTGTGCGACAGGCTGCGCGGCGCATTCACGAGCTCGACCACTTGCTCGAACGGCAGGTCCTGGTGCTGCTGTGACTCGATGGCGGTGAGCTTCACCTGCTGCAGCAGCTCAGCCGCAGTCGGCTCGCCCGAGAGGTCCACGCGCAAGGCCAGGGTGTTGGCGAAGTAGCCGATCAGCGGCTCGAATTCGCTGCGCGTGCGGTTGGCGATCGGCGTGCCGATGACGACGTCGCTCTGCCCCGACAAGCGCCCCAGCACCACCGACCACGCCGCCAGCAGCGTCATGAACAAGGTGGTGCCGTGGCGTTCGCTGGCGGCCTTGAGTCCGGCCGTGAGGGACTCATCCAGCACGAAGCCCACCACGCCGCCGGCATGGTCCTGGTGCGGTGGGCGCGGCCGGTCGGTTGGCAGTTCGAGCAGCGCAGGTGCGCCTTGCAGCTTGCGGCTCCAGTAGTCGGACTGGGCCTGCAGCACGTCGCCGCTGAGCCATTGGCGCTGCCAGGCGGCAAAGTCGGCGTATTGCAGCGGCAATGCCGGCAGCGGGTCAGGCGGCCCCGCGGCATAGGCCTGGTACAGCGCGTTGAGTTCGCCCACGAACACGCCCATGGACCAGCCGTCGAAGACGATGTGGTGCATGGTGATGAGGAGGACGTGGCGCGTGTCGCCGAGCCTGACCAGCCGCCCGCGCACGGCCGGCGCGGCCTCCAGGTCGAAGGCGGCCTGGGCTTCCTCGGCCGCCAGGCGTTCCAGCAGTGTCTCGGCCTGTGCTTCATGCGACAGGTCCTGCACCTGAAGCGCGAAGCCGTGGTCCGCCGGCGCGATGCGCTGCACCGGTTCTCCCTCGTGAGACACGAAGGTCGTGCGCAGCACCTCGTGGCGCGCCACGATGCGGTCCAGCGCATGGCGCAGCGCCTGTTCGTCCAGCAGCCCGTCGAGCTGCAGCGCGGCGGGCATGTGGTAGGCCTGCGATGCGCCTTCGAGCTTCGCGAGGAACCACATGCGCTGCTGGCCGAAGGACAGAGGCAGGGGCTTGTCGCGCGGCGCCTGCATGATGGCCGGGCCACCGGCAGACGAGGCCCGGCGCATGGCCGCGGCCAGTTCGAGAAGCACGGAATGCTCGAAGATCTCGGATACCGCCAGCTCGACGTTCATCGTGCGGCGCAGTCGCGATGCGAGCTTGACCGCCAGAAGGGAGTGGCCGCCCAGCTTGAAGAAGTCGTCGTGGCGACTCACGCGGTCGAGCCCCAGCAGCTCGCCCCACAGACTGGCGATCGCGGCCTCCGACTCATCGGCCGGCGGCTCGAACCCTGTGGGCGCGAGCGCATTCTTCCGCGGCTGCGGCAAGGCCTTGCGATCGATCTTGCCGTTCGGGCTCAGCGGGAGCTCATCGAGCGCGACGACATGGGCGGGCACCATGTGTGCTGGCAGCGCAGCGCTGGCCCAGTCACTCAGGTCGCGCACGAGGCCGTCTTCGGTGCTCCACGATCTCGGCAGCGTCGACGCTTCGGCCTCCACGCGTACCGGGGTTCGCACCGCATAGACGTTGTGCAGCGACGTGCTCTGCAGCATCGGGTCCTGCTCATGGTGAACCTTGTAGCCCTTGTCCGACAGCAGCGTGCAAACGTGTTGCAAGCGCCCGTCCACGTCGTGCACCTCGATCACCAGCTGGCGGATCTTCGGCCAGTCGGCATCTCCGATGCCGCGCAGCACCAGCAGCTCGCCGTTCTCGACGTCGACCTTGAGCAGGTCGATGCGCTCCACGCCTTCTTCGCGGATCACCTCCGACAGCGTGCGAAGCTGGCAGGTGAAATCCTGCGTGCCCAGGCGAGCCTCGATCAACTCGTCCACCGAGGGCTCCGGCGTGTTGGCGAGGTCGGTGTCGCCCGCTGATTTCCGCTCGTTCTCGATGAACGTGCGGACCACCTCGCGGGCCTGCTGAGTGGTGGTGAGGCTGCTCGACAGCGCGGTGTTGTGCGGATAGAACTGGAACACCGCCTCGGCCGACACGTCCGACAGGCCGCAGGCGAACAGCCGCGCGTCCAGCCCGTGCAGTTGTGCGTTCAGGCGCAAGGTGTCGAACACCGGCGGTATCGGCTCGAAGGCGAAGATGCGTGGACGGCGGCACTGCTGCGCAGCGAAGAGCGCGAACATGCCGATGTTGGCGCCGACGTCGAAGATGCAGTCGCCATCGTGCAGCGTCACGCCGTGCTGCAGATAGCCCCGGCGCTCGAAGATTTCCTCGTAGATGAAGTCGGTCTCGCCCTTGTTCTGGTGGAAGACCGGCAAGCCGTTGGGCAGGTCGACACGTCGCTCCAGGACCTGCGGTTCAGCGGCGGCCAGGCGCAGCAACTCGCGCACGGGATGGGCCTGCTCCGAGGGCACGACGTAGGCGACCAACTGTTTGCCCTCATCGCCGTCGCCGTTATCACGCGCGATGACCACCGCCTCGCGCACGCCCTCGTGCTTGCGCAGGCAGGCCTCGATCTCGCCGAGCTCCACCCGCATGCCGCGGATCTTCACCTGGAAGTCGTTGCGTCCGAGGAATTCGATGCACCCATCGGCACGGTAGCGCGCCAGGTCGCCCGTCTTGTACATGCGCTGCCCGGGCTGCCCGAATGGATCGGCCACGAAGCGCTCTTCGCTCAGCTCCGGCCGGTTCAGGTACCCGCGCGCGAGCACCTCGCCCCCCACATGCAAGTGCCCGGCCACCCCCACGGGCACCGGCCGGCCTTGCTCGTCCAGCAGGTACACCCGCGCGTTGTCGATCGGCCGCCCGATCGGCGGGGCGCACTCTTCCCGCGGGTCGCACTCGTGCATCGTCGTGCACACCGTGGATTCGGTGGGACCGTAGGCGTTGATCAACCGCCGCCCGTGCCCCCAGCGCTGGACCAGCGCCGCGCTGGGCGCTTCGCCGGCCACCACCAGCGTGCTCACGCTGTCCAGCGCCGCGTCCTCCAGCGCTGCCAGCACCACCGGCGGCAGCGTCACGTGCGTGATCGCGTCGCGCTGCAGCAGGTCGCCCAGCGTGGTCCCGGCCAGCACCTGCCCCGGTTCGCCCAGGTGCAGCTGGGCTCCCACGCTCAGCGTGGTCACCAGCTCGGACACCCATGCGTCGAAGCTGAAGCTGGCGAACTGCAGCACCCGGCTGATGGGCTCGATCCCGAAGCCGCGCACCTGCGCCTGCGCCAGGTTGCACACCGAGCGGTGCTCCACCATCACGCCCTTGGGCGTCCCGGTGGAACCCGAGGTGTAGATCACGTACGCCAGGCTGGTCGCGCTCGCCCCGGTCTGGCTCGTGGCGATGTCGTGCTCGCTGTCGTTCGCCCAGCGGTGCACATCCTCGCCCAGGTCCAGCATCGGCACATCCAGCGTGTCCTGCAGCCGTGCGCGCACTTCGGCATTCACCTGGCCCTGCGTGAGCACCACCACCGGGGCACTGTCGCGCAGCATGAACGCCAGCCGCTCGGGCGGGTACGCCGGGTCCAGCGGCACGTACGCCCCACCGGCCTTCCACACCGCCAGCACCGCTTCGACCATCTCGAAGCTGCGCTCCACGCACACCGCCACTCGCGTCTCGGGCTTCACCCCCAGCCGCACGAGTTCCCTCGCCAGCCGGTTCGCCCGGGCGTTCAGCGCCTCGTAGCTCAGGCTGTGTTCGCCCTGCACCAATGCCGTCGCCTGCCCTTGCATCGCAGCACGCGCTTCGATCAGCTCGTGCACGCAGCGATCGCGCTCGTACGGCCGACTCGTCTCGTTCCAGCCGACCAGGACTCGCTCGCGCTCTTCCGCCGGCAGCACCTCCTGCTCGCGCACCGCCTGCTTCGGCCGGCTTTCCAGCGCCTGCACCAGGCCCTCCAGCGCCGTCTGCATGTACCGGCACACCTGCTCGGGGGAGATCGGCGTTTGCACGATGGCGCTGAGGCCGAAGTCCTCGCCGAGGTCGTCGACCGTCATCGTGAGCGGGTAGTTGCCGCGTTCCTCGCCGCCAAGGTACGCCATGCCGGACCACGCTTCACGCGTCGCATCGTCCAGCACCGGCGCGGACGCGCTGCCGTGCCGGTAGTTCAGTCCTGCCGTGAAAAGCGGCAGCGGTGCGGCCACGCCGCTGCAGCGCTGGGCGAGCACGAGCGGTGCATGCTCGTGCCGCAGCAGTTGCGCGAGCAGGCGATGCGTGTGCCGGGCGCTCTCCTCCACACCGCGTCCGTCCAGGCGGATGCGCACCGGCAAGGTGTTGATGAACAGTCCCAGCACCCGGTCCGATCCGTCGCCGGACTGCATGCGTCCGAGCAGCACGGTGCTGAACACCACGTCGTCGCGGCCCGATGTCCGTGCCAGCACCTGTGCCCATGCCAGGTGGCAGATGCTCGCCGCGCTGATGCCCAGCGCACGTGCACGTGCCCGCAGTCGCCGCGACAGCGACGGGTCCAGGAGAAGCCTGGCCTCGGCCAGGCTGGATCCATCGCTGTGCACATCGTCGAAGCCGAAGGGCGTGGTGGGTTCATCGACGTCCGCCAGCATCTCGCGGAAGAAGGCTTCATGTTCTTGCCGAGACACGCCCAGGCGGGCCTGCGCCACGAAGTTGCGGAACGGCAGCGGCCGGGGCAGCATGTCTTCTTGCCCGAGCAGGTGGGCTTGAATCTCCTGCTGCACCAGTTCGAGCGTGGTGTGGTCGCCCAGCAGGTGATGTTCCAGCAGCAGCAGCAACCAGCGCTGGTTCACCGGGTCATGGGCAATGCACGCACGCAGCCAGCTGTCCTGGATGTCGAGCCGAAAGCCGCGCGGGTCGAAGCGCGCACGCAACTGGCCGGCAACGTCGCCGTCGGCCGGATCCAGATCGATCTCCTCGATGGGCAGCGGCGCCTGGCGGCGCACCACCTGCACCGGCTCCGGCAGCCCCTGCCACAGCACCACGGTGCGCAGCACGTCATGGCGGTCGATCACCGAGCGCACGGCCTCGAGGTAGGTGTCCAGCCGATCGCGGCTGTCGAAGCCAAGCATGCAATCCTGCAGGTATGGATCGCCCTCCTGCCCCATCAGGTAGTGGAAAAGAATGCCCTCCTGCAAGGGGGCGAGCGGGTAGATGTCTTGCACGTTGGCGGCACCGCCGGGAATGCGCCGCACGATGCGCGCGATGTCCGGCTCGCTCAGCGACACCAGCGTCAGCATGTCCGGCGTGATGTGGCGGCAGTCCGCGGGGATGCGGTTCGCCGGCACCTCGACCTCGCCGCTTTCACCGCCGACGGCAGCCGCCAGCGCGGCGATGGTGGGCGTGAGAAACAGCGAGCGCACGTCGGCCTGCAACCCCGCCTGGCGCATGCGCTCGATGAGCGTGACCGCCAGCAGCGAATGGCCGCCCAGGCTGAAGAAGTCGTCGTGGCGGCCGACACGATCGCGCTTGAGCAACTGGCACCAGATGCCGGCCAGCAAGGTCTCGATCTCGCCGCACGGCGGCTCGTCGCTGCGCACGCCGAAGGCATCGGCATCGGGTGCGGGCAATGCGCGGCGATCGACCTTGCCGCTGGTACCCAGCGGCAGGTTGTCGAGCAGCACATAGGCGCTGGGCACCATGTAGTCGGGCAGCCCGGCGAGCAGGTGCTCGCGCAGCGACTGCGGCGTGGGCCGTTCGTCCACGGCAGTGAAGGTCGCGCAATAGGCCACGAGGCGCTTGTCGCCATGGGCATCGGTGCGCGCGAGCACCAGCGCCTCACGCACCTGCGGGTGCTGCAGCAGCCGGGCCTCCACTTCACCGGGTTCGATGCGAAAGCCCCGGATCTTCAACTGCTCGTCGTTTCGACCGAGGAATTCGATGCTGCCATCCGGCAGGTAGCGGGCCAGGTCACCGGTGCGGTACATGCGGGCCTCGCGCACCGGGCTGAACGGGTCCGCGACCATGCGTTCGGCCGTGAGCTCCGGGCGGTTCCTGTAGCCGCGTGCGACCTGCACACCACCCACCACCAGCTCGCCAGCCACCCCCAGCGGCACCGGCTCGCCGTGCGTGTCCAGGATGTAGATGCTGGTGTTGGCCAGCGGCCGGCCGATGCTGTGGGCACCGATGCCGTCGGCGACCTCGTTGACCGTCACGATCATCGTGGTCTCGGTCGGACCATACGCGTTGAAGAGCCGCGGCCGATGTCCTGTGCGCTTCAGCCACGCATCGATGGCGTGGGCATCGGCAGCCTCGCCGGCGATGATGATGGCCCGCACCGACCCGGCAACCTGCACCGCGGGGTTGTCGGTGAGCTGCTGCCAGAACCGCGTGGGCACGTCGACCACGCTGATGCGTGCGTCCTCGCACAGGGCCCAGAAGGCCCTCGCGCCGGTGAGCCACGCGTCCGTGCGCAGCACCAGCGTGGCGCCGCTGAGCAGGCTGGCCAGCACTTCTTCGATGGACGCATCGAAGCTCGGTGTGGCGAACTGCAGCACGCGGTCGGCCGCGTCGAAGGCGCAGCGCTGGCGCAAGGCACTGATGTAGTTGCACACGCTGCGGTGCTCGACCATCACGCCCTTGGGAGCGCCGGTGGAGCCCGAGGTGTAGATCACGTAGGCCAGCTGCGTGGGGCCGCGGCTGCGGTCGCGCACCGGCAGGTTGTCGTCACGGTCGCCCTGCCATGACGGTGCGTCGGCCTCCATGTCGATCACCGGCACATTCGCACCCAGCATCTCGCGCAGCCGCACGGCCTGTTCGCCATGCGACAGCGCCACCAGCGGCGCGCTGTCGGCCAGCACATGCGCGATGCGCGACGGCGGATCGCTCGGGTCCAGCGGCACGTAGGCCCCGCCGGCTTTCCAGATGGCGAGCAGCGCGGTCACCCATGCGAAGCCGCGCTCCATGCACACGGCCACCGTCGCCTCGGGCGCGACGTCGAGCCTGCGCAGGCGATGCGCCAGCCGGTTGGCGCGTGCGTTGAGCTCGCCGTAGCTGAGCGTGCGGCCTTCGTGTTCGAGCGCGATCGCTTCGGGGTGGCGCCGTGCTTCCTCCTCGAAGAGCTCGTGGATGCAGGACTCGCTGGGAAACGGAGCCTGTGTCTGGTTCCATTCGACGAGCTGCAGCCGCCGCTCCGCCGGGTCGAGCATCGGCAACTGCTCGATGTGCTGTTCGTCGCCGCTCGTCATGCCCACGAGCACGCGGCGCAGGCAGGCCAGGAAGCGTTCGACCGTCGTCCGGTCGAACAGCGCGCTGGCGAACTCCACCTCGCCGACGATGCGTCCGCCGGCTTCGGTGAGGTTGAGCGACAGGTCGAACAAGGACGCGGGCTGTCCCGATGCGACCGGCGTCACTGCGAGGCCGGGCAACCCAAGTTCACCACCGCTGCCGGCGTTCTCCCACGAGAACATCACCTGGAACAACGGGCTGTGCGCGAGGCTGCGAGGCGGCCTGGCGATTTCCACCACCTGCTCGAACGGCAGGTCCTGGTGATGCTGCGCGTCGAGCGAGCGCGCCTTCACGCGCCGCAGCAGCTCGCCCACCGTCGGGTTGCCCGACAGGTCCAGCCGCAGGGCCAGGGTGTTGACGAACAGGCCGATCAGGGGCTCCACCGCCGTGCGCGTGCGGTTGGCCACCGGTGTACCGATGACGAGGTCTGTCTGGCCGGACAGGCGCGCGAGCACCGCCGCCCAGCCTGTGAGCAAGGTCATGAACATGGTCGTGCCGTGCCGCTGGCTGAGCCTGCGGATCGCGCCGACCAGGTCGGCGTCGAGCTCGATGCCCACGCTGTCGCCGTGGGTGTCCTGCTCTGCCGGTCGCGGCCTGTCGGTGGGTAGCGCCAGCAAGGCTGGCGCATCGGACAGCACCTCGCGCCAATACGACTCCTGGGCCTGCAGGACCTGGTCCTGCAGCCATTGCCGCTGCCACACGGCGTAGTCGGCATACTGGATCGCAAGCGGCGGCAGCGGGTCGCGTCCACCGGCACTGAATGCGGCGTACAAGGTGCTCAGCTCGCGGGTCAGCAGCCCCATGGACCAGCCGTCGGACACGATGTGGTGCATGGTGACGAGCAGCACATGCTCCGTGTCGGCCAGCTGGATCAGCCGCCCGCGGATCAGCGGTCCATCCTGCAGGTCGAAGGTCTGCGCCGATTCTTCCTGCGACAGCTGCCTTGCCGCGGCCTGCGGATCTGCCTGCCCGCGAAGGTCATGCTCGGTCAGGGCGAAGCGGCTCTGCGGCGGACCGATGCGCTGCATCGGTTCGTCGCCCTCCAGCGCGAAGGTCGTGCGCAGCGATTCATGCCGCGCGACACACGCATCGAGGGCCCGCCGCAGGGCCGGCTTGTCCAGCGTTCCGCGAAGGGCCAGGCCGCTGTGGATGTGATAGGCCGTGCCCAGGCCACCGATCTGCGCGAGAAACCACATGCGCCGCTGCGCGAAGGACAAAGGCAACGCGCCGCCGCGAGGCACGGCCACGAGCGGCGGCTCCTGCACCTGCGTGGCAGTCCCAGCCAGGGCATGACCCCTGGACTTGAGCTTCTCGAGAAACAAGGCCCGCTGCTGCGCGGAAAGGCTGGAAAACTGCTCGAACAGCTGGCTCATTGCTCACTCTCTCCGTTCACCGGTGTCATGCCCCGCTGGAGGGCGAGTTCGTCGGCCGACATGCGCTGCACTTCCGCCAGCAAGGCCTGCACGCTGTCCATGTCGTCGGCGGCCACGCCCGCGAGCATTTCGTGCGCGACGACCTGCGCGGTCGCAGCGACCGTCGGTGCGTCGATCAACTGGCGCAGAGGCAGCTGCACCGAGAACTGCTGCCGGATGCGCGACGCCAGCTGCGTGGCCAGCAGCGAGTGCCCGCCAAGCTCGAAGAAGTCGTCGTGGATGCCCACGCGCTCGACGCCGAGCAAGGCGCGCCACATGGCCGCGATCGACTCTTCGATGTGGTTGCTGGGCGGCACGTGGTCGTCAGGCAATTCATCGCCGCCCGGCTCGTGCGTCGCAGGGAGCGACTGCGCCGGCGTGGCCTGTGCCGCGCGGCGCAGCGCGAGCAGGCGCTCGACGTCGCGCGTGCACACCGCCACCTCAGGCAGGCCGAGTGCCAGGATGCGCTCGAAGGTCTCGCCGCCTTCCGCCGGCAGCAGGCCGTGCGCCAGGCTGGCGGCCCGATGCAAGGGCGATGCGATGCGCTGCGACGCCGCCGCGGCCATGCCGACCGACTGCCAGGTGTCCCAGTGGATGGACACGGTGAACGGCCCGCCGCGCTGCGCATTGCGCTGCGCGAAGGCATCGAGAAAAGCATTGGCCGCGCCGTAGTCGGTCTCTCCCGCGAACCCGTCGAGCGACGCGAGGGACGAGCACAGGACGAGGAAGTCCAACGCAGCGCCGTGCAGCAATTCATCCAGCACCAGCGTGCCCTTGACCTTGGGATCGAGCACCGCGCCACCGCTGCGCGGGGTCTTCTGCTGGATCAGTTCGCCGCCGGCCACACCGGCCGCATGGATCACCCCATGCAGTGCACCGAAGCGCTCGTGCGTGCGCTCGATCACGGCACGCATCTGGCCGATGTCGGTGACGTCGGCGCATTCGACCGCCAGCTCGCCGCCGAGCGCCTCGAGGGCGAGCAGCTTCTCGATGCGCTCGCTCGTGGCGCCGTCGTGCGCCGACAGCGGCTCCCAGCGTTCGCGCGACGGCAACGGGGTGCGTCCCACCAGCACCACGCGCGCGCGGAACCGGCGCAGCAGGTGCTCGGCCAGCGACAGCCCGACGCCGCCGAGCCCGCCGGTCACGAGGTAGACGCCCTGCTCGCGCAGCCGATGCGAGCGAACCGGCGCATCATCGGCACGCAAGGCTTGCAGCGTGCGCACCCAGCGATGCCGTCCGCGGTAGGCCACCACCGGGGCGTCGTCCGATGCTTCGGCCTGGGCGATCAACTGCTCGGCCAGCACGGATTCGGCGTCGCTGCCCGGCAGCGGCGCCACCACGTCGACGGTCGTGCAACGGATGTTCGGGTACTCGCAGCCGATGACCTGCGACGGGCCCAGCAGCAAGGCCTTCGCCGGCTGCACGGCCTCGTCACCCAGCACGGCATGGAGCTGGTCGCACACGGCATGGATGCGCACCGCCTCACCGGCCCCGCGATGGTCTTCCAGTGCCTGCGCCAACAGCACGAGGCTGTCAAAGCCCATGGACTCGGCACGCTGCAGCTCTTCCATCGCGCTGGCGCCCGCCAGCCGGCCGCCGACGTTCCAGGCGTGGATGACGGTCGACGGCATCGCGCGGTCTGCCGTCAGCTGGCGCAGCAAGGCCCGATAGTCCGCGGGCTGCATCGGATCGATGGTGAATGCGTCGACGCCGACGAGGCGCATGGCGTGGCCGGCGCGCACCGTGATGACACGCGTGCCGCGCGCCTGCAGCAGCTGCGCCACGCGCAATGCCAGGCCGCCTTCGTCCAGGAAGAGAAGCCACGCTGCGTTCGTCCGTGCGTGGGCAGGCGCAGAAACCGGCAGCGTGCTGCGGGTCCATGATGGTTCGTAGAGCCAGTCCGCGGGATCCGACCGCTTGCGGGGCACCGCGTCGGGCAAGGCATCGCGCGATGGCGGATCGATCCAGTGGCGCTCCTTCGCGAAGGCATAGCCCGGCAGCGGCACGCGCCGCCGCGCGCTCGCATGCAGGCCTCGCCAGTCGACGTCCACGCCGGCTGTCCAAAGCTGCCCGAGGCTGGCGAGCACATGGGCGTGGTCGCTCTCCCGATCGCCTTCGTAGCTGCGCTGATGCGCGGCCAGCATGGAACCCAGCACCACAGGCGCCTGGTGCTGCCGCGCCAGCGTGGCCAGGGTGCGGCCGGGGCCGACCTCCAGCAGCAGCGGCTTGTCTTGCGCGAGCAGCAGCGCGATGCCGTCGGAGAAGCGCACGCCTTCACGCAGATGCCGTGCCCAGTAGGCCGGGTCGCAGGCCTCGTCGGCGGTGATCCAGGTACCGGTGAGGTTGGAGACGAAAGGCAGCCGGGGCGCGTGCCGCGGCACCCCGGCCACGCACTCGGCAAAGTCCTTCAGCACCGGCTCCATCATGGACGAGTGGAAGGCGTGCGAGGTGTGCAGCCGCGTGCACTCGATGCCTCGTCCACGCAGGCGTGCCGCCAGCGCGTCGATGGCCTCGCACGTGCCCGACACCACGCAAAGGCGCGGTGCGTTCACGGCCGCCAGGGCGAGCATGCCATCCAGCAGAGGCACCAGTTCGGCAGCCGGCAGGGGCACGCTGAGCATCGCGCCGCGCGGCTGTGCCTGCATCAGCGCGCCGCGCCGCGCAACGAGTGCCAGCGCGTCTTCCAGCGTGAAAACACCCGCCAGGTGAGCCGCGACGTATTCGCCGATGCTGTGGCCGATCATGGCCTGTGGTTTCACGCCCCACGAGGCCCACAACTGCGCCATGGCGTACTCGACGGCGAACAGCGCGGGCTGGGTGAACGCGGTCTCGTTGAGACGCTCGCGGGCCTGTGCCTCGTCCGCCTGTGCGGGGTAGAGCAAGTCCAGCAGGTTCGTTCCGAGGTGCGGCGCGAGCAGCTCGGCGCAGCGCTCCAGCGCCTGGCGGAACACGGGTTCGGTGTCGTACAGGCCCCGGCCCATGTTCACGTGCTGCGCGCCCTGGCCGGTGAACATGAAGACGAGCGTGGGCGGCCGTGCCGGTGCAAGGGCTTCGGCGCGCACGGTGGTGCGCTGCCCGAGCACCCGAACCGCATCGTGGACATCACGCGCGACGACTGCTCGCCGATGCGGCAACGCCTGCCGTCCGAGCTGCAAAGTGAAGGCGATATCCGCCAGGTTGACATCAGGATGCGCCTGCAGGTGCGCTGCGAGCCGCGATGCCCCTTCATCCAGGGCCTGCGCGGTCTGCGCAGAGACGATGAGCAAATGCTCGCCGCGCGCCGCCTCGGTGGGCGCAGCAGGCGGCGCCTCTTCCAGCACGAGATGGACGTTGGTGCCGCCGATGCCGAAGGAGCTCACCCCGGCACGGCGCGGCTGGTCCGCCGGCACTGTCCAGTCGTTCAGCTGCGCGTTGACCTGCAAGGGTCCCCGGGCCCAGTCGATGTGCGGATTCGGCTCCTTGAAGTTCAGGCTCGGCGGCAGTTGCCGATGTTCGAGCGCCAGCACCGTCTTGATGATGCCGGCGATGCCCGCGGCGCTGTCGAGGTGGCCGATGTTGCTCTTCACCGAGCCGATGGCGCAGCGCGCGCCGTCGCGCATCGACGGGCCGAAGACCCTGGCCAGCGCCGCCGCCTCGATCGGGTCGCCCAGCACCGTGCCGGTGCCGTGCGCCTCGACGTAGCCGATGGTCGAAGGATCGACCCCGGCCCGTGCCAGCGCCTGCTGGATCACCTCGACCTGGCCGTCCTCGCTCGGTGCCGTGAAGCCGACCTTCTGCGATCCGTCGTTGTTGACGGCCGAGCCCTTGATGACCGCGTGCACCGTGTCGCCGTCGCGCAGTGCCTCCACCAGCGGCTTGAGGACGACCAGCCCCAGGCCGCTGCCCGGCGTGGTGCCCTGGGCCTTCGCGTCGAAGGGCCGGCAGTGCCCGTCCGGCGAGAGGATGCCGTCGGGCGTGTAGGTGTAGCCGCCATGGCCCAGGGTGAGCGACACGCCGCCGGCGAGTGCCATCTCGCACTCGCCGTTCGCGATGGCCTGGCAGGCCAGGTGCACGGCGACCGCCGACGTGGAGCACGCCGTCTGCACCGACATGGCCGGGCCCCGGAGGTTCAGCCGGTAGGCCACCTGCGAAGCGAGCGAGGCGGCCTGGTTGCCGATGCTCACCTGGTAGGCGCTGGAGATCTCGGCCACGCGCGGATTGCCCAGCAGGTTCTCGGCCAGGTACTGGCTGTTGTCCTGCCCGGCATAGACGCCGATGCGTCCGCCGAAGCGCTGCGGGTCGCAGCCCGCATGCTCCAGCGCGTGCCAGGCGGCTTCGAGGAACAGCCGCTGCTGCGGGTCCATCACCTGCGCATCGCGGGGGTTGAACCGGAAGAAGCGGGCATCGAAACAATCGATGTCATCGATCGATGTGACCTCGGACTTGACGTAGTGCGGGTCGGCCAGTTGTTCTTCAGGAACACCGTGCGCGCGCAGCATGTCGTCGGTCAGGCGCTCGACACTTTCGAGGCCGCGTCTCAGGTTCTGCCAGAACTCGTCGACGTTTCGCGCTCCGGGGAAGCGGCCCGCCATGCCGATCACGGCGATGTCGGTGGTCTCGGCGCGGCGCGGCAGCATTCGCACAGGATGCGCGGTTTCGATGGCCTGTTGAGGCGACAGTTGGGCGGCCTGCGCCGCGACCGTGGTGTGCTTGAACAGGTCGATCAGCGGGAACTGGTGGCCGAAGGCTTCCGACAGCCGGCTGTGCAGCTGGACCATCAGGAGCGAGTGGCCGCCGAGGTCGAAGAAGTTGTCGTCCATCCCCACGTCGGCCGCATGAAGGATGTCTTTCCAGATGCCGGCGACGAGATGCTCGGCCTCGCTGCGTGCGGGCACGTGGGCCGCAGGCGCAGCCCGGGCCGTGCTGTCGGGCGCAGGCAAGGCCTTGCGGTCGAGCTTGCCATTGACGTTGACGGGCAGGCGCTCGAGCACGACATAGGCCGTCGGCACCATCACATCAGGCAGCGCGGCCAGCAGGTGCGCGCGCAAGGTGTCGGGACCCGGCGCGTGTCCGGCTCCCGCACGTGGCGTGACATAGGCCACCAGGCGCTTGTCGCCCGCAATGTCTTCGCGCGCGATCACCGCCGCTTCGCCCACCTGCGGATGCCGTGCGAGCTGAGCCTCGATCTCGCCCAGTTCGATGCGCACGCCGCGGATCTTCACCTGGTGGTCGTTGCGGCCGAGGAACTCGAGATGGCCGTCAGGCAGGTAGCGCACCAGGTCGCCGGTCTTGTACATGCGGGCCTGCGGCCGGTCCGAGAACGGATCCGCCACGAAGCGCTCGGCGGTGAGTTCGGGCCGGTTCAGGTAACCACGCGCGACCAGCGCGCCGCCGATGTGCAACTCGCCCGCCACGCCCAGCGGCACGGGTTGGCCGCGCACATCCAGCACATAGACGCGCGTGTTGGCGATCGGGCGACCGATGGGCACCAGCGTCGCATCGGCCGACGCCGTGCAGCGCGCGACGGTGGCCCACACCGTGTTCTCGGTCGGACCGTATTCATTGTAGAGCACCGCCCGCGGGATCACCCGGGCGGCCTGGGCCACGAGCGACGGCGGGCAGGCCTCGCCCGCCACGATCACCGTGTCCAGGCTGTCCAGTTCATCGCCCCGTGCCTCCGCGAGCAGCACCTGCAGCAACGACGGGACGCACAGCAGGCCGGTGACACCCCAGCCGCGAACCGCCGCGCGCAGCGCCGGCAGCGAGAGTGCGTCCTGCTGGCGCGGCAGGCACAACGTGCCGCCCGAGGCCAGCGTGCCGAACAGCCCGGCCACCGAACTGTCGAAGGCCAGAGACGACAACAGCAGGAAGCGCTCGTAGCGGCCGTACACCTGCAGGCGCGCCGCCTGCGACGCCACCAGCGTGCCGTGCTCCACCATCACCCCCTTGGCGGCGCCGGTGGAGCCGGAGGTGTAGATCACGTAGGCCAGGTGGGCTGGTCCCAGGCCGAGCGCCGCCCTGTCGGGGTTGTGCGCCGGCTCGTCACGCCACCGCGGCGCATCGGCGTGCAGGTCCAGCACCGTGGCCGGCGGCGGTTGCAGGCCATGCGGCAGCCCGCCGCTCACCAGCAAGGCGGACGGGGCGCTGTCTTGCAGCATGTGCTGCAGGCGTTCGGCTGGATACGCAGGGTCCAGCGGCACGTAGGCACCACCGGCCTTGAGCACGGCCAGCACGGCCACCACCATCTCGAAGCCACGCACGAGGCAGACCGCGACGCGGTCCTCGGGCCGGATGCCCAGGCCGATCAGGTGGTGCGCCAGGCGGTTGGCCTGCTCGTTCAGTTCGGCATAGCTGAGCCGGTCGTCACCGTGCAGCACCGCGATGGCCGATGGGGCCTGGGCCGCATGCGCCTCGAACAGCTCGTGGATGCAGGGTCCCTCCGGCCCAGGCAAAGGCAGCCCGGTCGCGTTCCAATCCTCCAGCAACAGGTGGCATTCGGTCGCCGGCAGCACGTTGAGCTTGCCCACCGGCGTGTCGGGTGCGCCCTGCAGCGCTTCGGCCAGTTGCGCCAGCACCTCGTGCATGTAGCCGCACACGCGCATCGGATCGATGGACGCCTGCACCTGCGCCGTCAGTCCGAAACCCGCGTCACCCCAGTCATCCATCGCCAGCGTGAGCGGAAAGTTCGTCCGCTCCTCCCCGCCGAGAAAACTCACGCCCTCCCAAGCCTCGCGAGCCGGCTCGTCGAGCGGCTGCGCAGCGAAGGCGCTGTGGCGGTAGTTCAGCAGCGCACCGAACAAGGGGGTGGGCGACTGCACCGCGCTGCAGCGCTGGGCCAGCGACAGCGGAGCGTGTTCGTGGCGCATCAATTGCGTCAGCAGCTCGTGAGTGCGCAACGCGGCGCGCTTCGCAGTCTCTCGACCCAGGTCGAGCCGGATCGGCAAGGTGTTGATGAACAGGCCCGGGACGCGATCCGCCCCCTCGGCGCCATGCATGCGGCCGAACAGCAAGGTGCCGAAGACCACATCGCTGCGTCCGCAGAGGCTGCCGAGCACGCGTGCAAAGGCAAGGTGGGCAAGGCTCGCCGTGCCGATGCCCAGCGATCGCGCGCACTCGCGCAGCCGGATTGCGAGCGAGCGTTCGACCGTGACCTGTGCCTGCACGATGTCCGAGCCGTCGCCGCGCGTGTCCAGCAGGCCGAAGGGCGCGCTGGGCTCGCTCACGTCACCGAGCATGCCGCGGAAGAAGGCCTCGTGTTCCTCGCGCGCTACGCCCAGGCGGGCTTGCGCGACGAACTCGCGAAATGGAATGGACGCCGCAAGATCTGCTTCGCGCCCCGCCAGGAAGGCCTGCATCTCCTCGCGCAGCACCTCCATCGTGGTGTGGTCGCCGGCCAGGTGATGAAAGCGCAGCAGCGCCACCCAGCGTGCCTGGGCCGCGTCATGCGCCAGGACGACGTGCATGAGCGGCGCGGTCCGGATGTCCAGCCGATGGCGCCGCGTGTCGAAGCGCTCGCGAAGCTGTTCGCCGGCATCACCCGCGGCCGCATCGACTGTCGCCTCCTGCACCACCAGCGGCGCCTGGCGCCACACCACCTGCACGGGTTCGGGCAGCCCTTCCCACATCACCGCGCTGCGGAAGATGTCGTGCCGGTCGACCACCGCCTGCAGGGCGCGCAGGAACTCGTCGGCGCGCGCGCGGGTGTCGAAACCAAACAGCATCGGCGTGAGGTACACGTCGCCGGTTTCGGACATCAGGTGATGGAAGAGCATCCCCTCCTGCAGCGGTGCCAGCGGGTAGATGTCCTGGATGTTGCGCGCGCCGCCCGGCACTGCGTCGACGATGCGCTGGATGGCGGCTTCGTCCAGCGCGACCAGCGGCAGCATGTCGGGCGTGATGTGCTTGCATCCCGCGGCGATGCGGTTGGGCGGCACGCGCGGTGCCTCGTTCGCCTGGCTGCCGGCGATGGCCGCCGCCAGCGAACGCACGGTCGGCTTGGCGAACAGCGTGCGAACATCGGTGCGCAGGCCTTCGCGCCGCAGGCGTTCGACCACGCTGATGGCCAGCAGCGAATGCCCGCCCAGTTCGAAGAAGTGGCCGTCGCGGCCCACGCGCTCCAGCTTGAGCGCCGCGGCCCAGACCTTCGCGATGGCGGCTTCCACCGGCGTGGCCGGCGCTTCATCGTCGCCCCCGGCCAGCGTGGCCAGGTCCGGATGCGGCAGTGCGGCACGGTCGAGCTTGCCGTTGGCCGTGTGCGGGAACTCACCCATCATCACGTACAAGGACGGCACCATGTACTCGGGCAGGCTGTCCAGCAGGTGGGTGCGAAGCTCGTCGGCCGACACCTCGCCTGCCGCCGCAGGAGACGGCGTGTAGTACGCCACCAGCCGCTTGTCGCCCGCCCGCTCGCCGAACGCGACCACCACCGCCTCCCACACCGCGGGGTGCCGTGCGAGGCAGGCCTCGATTTCCTCCAGCTCCACGCGAAAGCCCCGCACCTTGACCTGGAAGTCGTTGCGGCCCAGGAACTGGATGCTGCCGTCGGGCAGATGCCGCCCGAGGTCGCCGGTGCGGTACAGGCGCACGGGTGAATCCTCCAGGCCCGGCACGACGATGAATCGCTCGGCCGTCAGTTCCGGCCGGTTGAGGTAGCCGCGGGCCACGCCCGGGCCGGCGATGTGAATCTCGCCCACCGCCCCGATGGGCACCGGCCGGCGGCGTGCATCGAGCAGGTGGACGCGCATGTTGGCCAGCGGCCGGCCGATGGACAGCGAGGCCAGGTCCCAGCCCGCGGGTTCGTGCAGCGTGGCGTTGATCGTCGTTTCGGTGGGACCGTAGGCATTGGCCAGCGCAGGCCTGTGGCCGGCGCGGGTGAACCAGGCCTTGAGTGCGGCACTGCTGACGGCATCGCCGCCGATGACCACGCGGCGCAGCGTCGCCGGAATGGCCGCCTGGCTGTCTTGCACCAGGTGCTCCCAGAACAGCGTCGGAAGGTCCAGCAGGGTCACGCCATGGCTCGCGCACAGGCTCCAGAACGTCGCAGCGTCGGCCAGCCATTCGGGCGTGCGCAGCACCAGGCTGGCACCGCTGCACAGGCTGCAGAAGATCTCCTCGACGCTCACGTCGAAGGCCAGCCGGTAGAACTGCAGCAGGCGGTCCTGCGGCACCAGGCCGAGGCGCTGCTGCAACGAGCGGATCTGGTTGCACACCGAGCGATGCGGCACCATCACGCCCTTGGGCTCGCCGGTGGAGCCGGAGGTGTAGATCACATAGGCGAGGTGTTCCGGTGTGAGGCCGTCTCGTCCGAGGTCGTCGGCGGGCAGCCCGGCCCACTCGGCGGCATCGGCTTGCACGTCGACGATCCGCAGTCCCTGTCCCAGGGCTTCCTGCACGGCAAGAAGCGCGGCATGCGAGTCGCTGTTGACGAGCACCACGGCGGCTTCGCAGTCCCGGATCATGAGTTCGAGGCGCTGCGACGGGTAGTCCGGGTCGAGCGGCACGTAGGCACCACCGGCCTTGAGCACGGCCAGCAATGCCATCACGGTGTCCATACCCCGTTGCATGCACACGCCCACGCACACGTCGGGTCCCACACCCTGGCTTCGGAGGTGGCGGGCGAGCTGGTTGGCCCGCCCGTTCAATTCGCCGTAGGCCAGGGTGTGGAGGCCGTGCAGCAGCGCCACGGCCCCGGGCTGGCGCCGCGCCTGCGTTTCGACGAGTTCGTGCAGGCAGGGGTCGTCGGCCTGCGGATCATCGGTCTGGTTCCATTGCGCAAGCAGCCGGCGTTCCTCGTCGGGCATCACGTCGATGTCCGACAGCGGGGTCTGCGGCGCGTGTTCCAGCGCATCGACCAGTCGCGCGAGCGCCGTGTGCATGCAGGCGCAGACGCGGTCAGGGTCGATGGGCGGGCGGACCTGCGCCGTGAGCGCGAAGGCCTCGCCGAAATCGTCGACATCCAGGCTGAACGGGTAGTTCGTCCGCTCTTCGCCACCCAGCACCTGCACGCCGGACCATGCGGTCGCGGCCTCGGGCGACGCATCGACGGCCTGGGCGGAATGGCGGTAGTTCAAGAAGGCGCTGAACAAGGGGCGACCGCCGCCGATGGCGCTGCAGCGCTGCGCGATGGCCAGCGGCGCATGTTCATGCCGCAGCAGCCGCGCCAGCAGTGCCTGCGCCTGGGCCACGCCGGCCTGCGCGCCCTGCCCGCCCACGGTGATGCGGATCGGCAAGGTGTTGATGAACATGCCCAGCACGCGGTCGGCGGCGGCGCCGCCTTGCATGCGGCCGAACAGCACCGTGCCGAAGACGACGTCCTCGCGTGCGGAAACCCGCGCCAGGACCATCGCCCAGGCCACGTGGCACAGCGCTGCGGTGCTCACGCCCAGCGTGCGGGCGCGCTCGCGCATGCGGGCCGCCAGCCCCGGCTCGACCACTCGGCGCGCCTCTTCGATCTGCGTGCCGTCGCCTTGCACATCGAGCATGCCGAAGGGTGCGGTCGGCTCGTCCACGTCGCCGAGCATCTTGCGGAAGAAGGCTTCGTGTTCCTCCACCGGCACACCCAGCCGCGCCTGGGCCACGTAGTTGCGAAATGGCATGGGGGCGGCCAGCCGGTCGCTCAGTCCGAGCAGATGGGCCTGCACTTCCTTTTGCAGCCCGTCCAGCGTGGTGTGGTCGGCCACGAGGTGATGGAAGAGCTGCAGCGCCAGCCACCGGTTATTGGGCGCGTCATGCGCGATCACGAGCCGCAGCAGCGGTGCCTCGGTCAGGTCGATGCGGTGATGGCGCGGGTCGTAGCGCTCGCGCAGTTCGGCCGCGGCATCGGCGGCGAGGTCGTGCACCTCGTCCACCCGCAGCGTGGCCTGGCGCCACACCACCTGCACGGGTCGCGACACGCCCTCCCACTCGACCGAGGTGCGCAGGATGTCGTGGCGCTCGACGGCCGCCTGCAGCGCCTCGATGTAGCGCTGCAGCAGGCTGCGGTCGGCGAAGGCGAGCAGCAGGTGCTGCAGGTAGGGGTCGCCCTCCTGCACCATCATGTGGTGAAAGAGAATGCCCTCCTGCAGGGGTGCCAGCTGGTAGATGTCCTGCACGTTGGCCGCGCCGCCGGGCACGCCCGACACGATGAAGTCGATCTCCTCTTGCGTCAGCTCGGCCAGCGGCAGCATCGACGGCGTGATCGCGGTGCATCCGTGCGGAATGCCGTTGGGAGGCACCTCGATCGCGGCAGCGCGCGCTTCGACGGTCTCGCCCGATTGCAGGGCCTCGATCAGCCGCGCCTTGTTCTCGCGCAGCAGCGCCACGACGGCAGGGTCCTTCAGCGCCTGCTTCTTGCCCTGGACGACCAGTTCGCCCTCCTTCACCGCGAGCGACAGGTTCCTGCCGCGGATCTCGGCCAGCAATTCGGACAGGGTCACAACACGATCTCCATCTCTTCGGTGGCGGCGGCAAAGGCCATGAGCGTTGGGGTGGTGAACAAGGCGGCGACGTCGGCGTCGAGGCCTTGTTCGCGCATGCGTTCGATGACGGTGACGGCGAGCAGGGAGTGGCCGCCGAGCTCGAAGAAGTGGTCGTGGCGGC
>NZ_QUSW01000008.1 GCF_003852895.1 Rhizobacter terrae | reverse complement strand
GTCGCACTCGTTGCCGAGGCGGTACTTCAGGCCTTCCACAGCGTTCAGCGCGTAGCAGTTGCGCGCGTGGTCCTTGCTCGTGGCCCCGGGGCCCGTGCGGAAGTATCCGCCCCAGTCCACCGCCGAGGCCGGCACCGCGGCCAGGCCCAGGCTGGCCAGTGCCATCGAGCTCAGTGCAAATCGTGCGTGACGCGAAAGTCCCATGTCTTGTCTCCTTGTGTCGGGTTGTGGAATGAGAAGGCAAAGCAATCCCCGGCCGCAGCACGGCGGCGCTGCGGCAACGACTCGGTTCGGGGTGGCCGCGCGCTCAGCGCGGCGGGGTCATGACTCGGTGCGCAACATCCATTCGTGCTCCGGGTCGTTCTTGAAACACCACTGGCGCCCAGGGCCCGCCATGACGTTCAGGTAGTACAAGTCGTAGCCATGCGGTGCGACGCAGGGGTGGTAGCCCCTGGGGACCATCACGGTGTCGTGGTTCTCGACGGTGATGGCTTCGTCCAGGCTGCGGTCATCGGTGTAGACGCGCTGGAACGCAAAGCCCTGGGAAGGGTTGAGCCGGTGGTAGTAGGTCTCTTCGAGCTGGGTTTCTTCCGGCGCTGCATCGCGGTCGTGCTTGTGCGGCGGGTAGCTGGAGGAATGGCCGGCCGGCGTGAGCACCTCCACCACCAGCAAGTGCTCGGCCAGCGGGTCGTCCTGCGGCAGGATGTCGCAGATGTACCGGGTGTTGCTGCCCTGGCCGCGAACGCTGCGACGCATGCCCTGCGAATCGATCAGGCGCACCTCGTGGCGGCCGGTCGAGGGCGCGGAGCACAGCGCGATCTCGGCGTCGCTGCAGGCGGTGATCGTCACGGCCCGGTCCCCGGGAACATACAAGGCCGCCGGCGACTTGTCCTCGAAGACGCTCTGCCGCGTTCCGAGCTTTCTGAACACCTCGTCGCCCACGGCCAGGTCCACGGTACCAGTCAATACCACGATGCACAGCTCGCGGTCGCCGGTGGACACCGATTCGCCTTCGCCAGCCCGCAAACGGATCGCCTTGAACCCCACGTAGCGCCAGCCGGCCGACTCGGGCGTGACCTCGACGATGGTGCGCTCGCTGCGGCTCGCCTTCACGAGCAAGGGGCTGCGGGTTGCCGTCATGACCGCCCCTCGTTGATGTCGCGCACGATGCCCGACAGCGTCTTGAAGCCCAGGCTCGCGTATTGGTAGCTGGGGGCCACGGCCGGGTCCTGCTCGGCTTCCACCACCAGCCAGCCTTCGTAGCCTGCGTCATGCAAGGTGCGCAGCACGGCGCGGAAGTCGATGGCGCCATCGCCCGGCACCGTGAACGCGCCGTTGATCACCGACTGCAGGAAGGCCCACTGCCGGTTTCGCGCCATGGCCACCACCTCGGCGCGCACGTCCTTGCAGTGCACGTGCACGACCCGCTTCACGTGGCGCTTGAGCAAAGCCACCGGGTCGCCGGCACCGCCGAAGAAGGCATGGCCGGTGTCGAACAGCAGGCCGACGTTCTCATCGGTTTCGCTCATCAACCGGTCCACGTCCTCCGGCGATTCGACGTAGGCGCCCATGTGGTGGTGGTAGGCCAGCGTGATGCCGTAGCTCGCCTTCAGGTGCTCGCCGAAGGCGTTGAGGCGCTTCGCATAGGCCTTCCACTCCTCATCCGAGCGAAAGCGCGGGCGGCGCGCCAGCGGCATCTCGATGTCACCCTGGATGGAGCCGGCCACCTCGCCATACACCACCACCTTGCAGCCTTGCACACGCAGCTTGTCCATGTGCGCGGCGCAGCGCTCGATCTCGTTGTCCAGCGTGTCCTCGGCCAGGCGGCCCGAATACCAGCCCGACACGCAAGCCACCTTGAACTCCGCCAGCTTGGCCTTCAGCGCCTGCGGGTCCTTGGGAAACTTGTTGCCCAGCTCGAAGCCCTCGTAGCCGATCTCTGCGCCTTCGCTCAGTGCGGTCTCCAGCGGCGTCTCGCCGCCCAGCGCGGGCAGGTCGTCGTTGCTCCACGAGATGGGGTTGATGCCGATGCGTACGTTCCAGGGGGTCATGAAGCGATGGTCCTCATTCGTGTGTTCAGGTTCTCTGGGCCTTGCGGGCCTCGGTGTATTGCCGATGGGCCTCGCGCACCTCGGCGCGGGCCGACACCTCGGGCACGGCCACCTCCCACCAGCAGCCGCCTTCGGCCGTGGTGCGCTCGGGCGAGGTGTCGATGACCAGCACGGTGGTCGTGCGCGCCTGCCGGGCCTTGGCCATCTCCGACTTGAGCTCCGCCACGCTGCCCACATGCGCCGAGCGGGCACCGAGGCTGCGTGCGTGCAGCGCAAAGTCGATCTCGGCGCCCTGCCCGCCTTCGGGCATGCAGTCCGACAACAGGTTGTTGAAGCGCGCATTGCCGGTCGCGCGCTGCAGGCGGTGGATGCAGCCGAAGCCGCGGTTGTCCAGCACCACGACGATGAGCTTGCGGCCCAGCATGACGGACGTGGCGATCTCCGAGTTCATCATCAGGTAGGAGCCGTCGCCCACCATGACGATCACCTCCTGGTTCGGCCGCGCCATCTTCACGCCCAGGCCACCGGCGATCTCATAGCCCATGCACGAGTAGCCGTACTCCATGTGGTAGTTGCCGGGGCCGGCCGCACGCCACAGCTTGTGCAGTTCGGCCGGCAGGGTGCCGGCGGCGCAGACCACGACGTCGCCGGCTGGCGAGTCCACCGTGGAGTCGCGCACCGCGCCGATCACCTCGGCGTCGTACGGCAGCGCCGCAGGCACGGCCGTGGTGAGTTCATGGACGCGGTCGCGCCAGCCATGGCCGAGTTGCCGGGCACGGGCCGTCCAGGCGCCATCGGACTGCCAGTTGCCCAGCGCTGCCGACATCTGTTCCAGCCCCAGGCGCGCGTCGCCCACCACGGGCACGCCGCCCCACTTGCGCGCGTCGAAGTCCTGCACGTTGAGATGGACCAGCTTCGCCTTCGGGAACAGCGTGTGGGACCCGGTGGTGAAGTCCTGCAGCCGCGTGCCGACGGCCAGCACGAGGTCCGCCTCCGCGGCCAAGGTGTTGGCCGATGGTGCCCCCGTGACGCCGATCGCGCCCATGTTCAGCGCGTGGTCCCAGGCGAGGCTGCCCTTGCCCGCCTGGGTCTCGCCCACGGGAATGCCGTGCCTGTCGATGAAGTCCCGCAAGGCGGCAGCGGCCTCGCTGTAGAGCACGCCGCCGCCCGCGACGATGAACGGCCTGCGCGACTGCGAGACGAGCTGGGCCGCCTGGCGAAGCTGCGCCGCATCCGGCTGCGGCCGATGGAACTCGATGGGCGCCGGATGCAGGAAGCTCTCCGGGCAATCGAAGGCCTGCGTCTGCACGTCCTGCGGCAAGGCCAGGCACACGGGGCCGCACTGCGCGGGATCGGTCATCACCGCGATGGCGCGCGGCAAGGCCGTGAGGATCTGTTCCGGCCGCACGATGCGGTCGAAGTAGCGCGTCACCGGACGGAAGCAGTCGTTGGCCGTCACGGCGGGGTCGGCGAAGTCCTCGATCTGCTGCAGCACCGGGTCGGGCGCGCGGGAGACGAAGGTGTCACCCGGCAGCAGCAGCACCGGCAGGCGGTTGACATGGGCCAATGCGGCAGCCGTCACCAGGTTGGTGGCGCCCGGACCGATGGACGTGGTCACCGCCATGATGCGGCGCCGGAACAATGCCTTCGAGTACGCAATGGCCGCATGCGCCATCGCCTGCTCGTTGTGGGCGCGGAAGGTGGGCAGCGTCTCGCGCTGCGCCCACAAGGCCTCGCCCAGTCCGGCGACGTTGCCGTGGCCGAAGATGGAGAAGACACCGCCGAGGTAAGGCACCAGTGGGCCGTCCGGCTCGCGCACCATGAGTGCCGCCAGATGGCCCACCAGCGCCTGGGCCATCGTCAGGCGCACCGTCTTCACCGCGCTCATGCGTGCACCTCCTCAGGATGCGTCTCGCGCCAGGCATCCACCAGCGCGCCGAAGTTGCGCGACACCTCGTCGATGAACTGCTGGTCGCTCACCTGGCCGCGCAGCCAGCCCAGGCTGGCTTGCGCCCACAGCGTGCGGCCCACCATGAAGCCCTTGACGATGGGGTTGCGGGCCTGGCCGAAGGTTTGCGCCAGTTGCTCGAGCGGCTGGTTCAATCCGAGGATGGTCGCGCCGCGGCACATCGGATCGCGCTCTTGCACCAGCGCCTGCAACTGCGCCCAGCCGTCGGACTGCATGGGCGCGAGCTTCCACCATTCCGGCTTCACGCCGAGGTTGTACAGCCGCTTGACGGAACGAAGCACCGCCGCGTCGGCCGTGCCGGCAGCCGTCATTTCGCGCGGCGGGATGAGCTCGATCAGCAGCTCGTGACCGCTCTCGCGCGTGGCCTCCCACAGCGTGAGGACCTGCGTCTCCTGCTCCAGCCGCAGGGGCACGGCGTCGTCCGGGTGGTAGTGCACCAGGCACTTCACCGTCTGCTCCGCGGGCCAGTGGATGAGCTGCGAGGCGATGGAGTCGCCGATGTCGAAGCGCAGCGGACGCGATCCCGGCAGCTCGACCGGGCGGCCCACCCACCAGCCGCGGCCTGTGGCGGCATGCAGGGCATCCTCGCCATGCGCGCTGTCGCACAGCACGCCGATGCGGCCTTGCAGCGACTTGCGCTGTTCCACCGTTTCCACGGCGCGCACGAGCAGTTTCTTCAGGTCCTTGATGCGCTCCTCGCCCACGCCGGCCTCGCGCGCGATCTCGATGAACTGCGGCCGGTGGTCAAAGGCCATCACGCACAGGTGCGACCAGTCGGCACGGCGCGGCGTGACGCGGTGCAGGTGCGCGAGCTGCGCGTCCGAATCCACCTTGGGGTGCCGTTGGCCGGAGAACCAGTGGTCGAGTTCCTGCGGCGTGGGCATGGCCGGAGCACACGCATGGCGCGACACGACGATGGCGCCACACGCGTTGGCCACCTTGGCCGCTTGCTCGAAGCCCTGGCCGCGCAGCAGTCCGCTCATCAAGCCGGCGAGGAAGGCGTCACCCGCTCCGAGCACGTTCAACACCTCGACGCGTTCGCCCTGCACCGTGGGCGCATCGTCGATGCGGCCAGGAACAGGTCCTTCGATGAACGTGCACCCCTGCGCTCCACGCTTGACCACAAGCGCAGCCTTCGTCACCTCGCGCACGCGCCCCAGCGAGGCCAGCAGATCGCCCGGCACCCCTCCGGCGATGATGAATTCCTCTTCCGTCCCGACGATGAGCTCGAAGTGCGGCAGCACCTCCTGCAGCTGCCGCGTCACCTGCTCGCTGGCCACGTAGCGCGTCTCGCCGTCGCCGCGTTGCGTCAGGCCCCACAGCACGGGGCGGTAGTCGATGTCCAGCACGCGCACCGTGCCGTGGCGGCCGGCATGGGCCAGCGCCGTGCTCGACGCTTCGCGGACCTTGGGCGTGCTCAGGTGCGTGCCGGTGACCAAGAGCGCACGGCATTGCGCGATGAAGTCCTCGCGGATGAGGCCGGCCTCCAGTGCCATGTCGGCGCAGTTCTCGCGGTAGAAGATGAGGGGAAAGGTGTCCCGGTCCTTCAGGCCCAGCAGCACGAGCGCAGTGAGGCGTTGCGGGTCCACCTGCACCTGCGAGGTGTCGCAGCCTTCGCGCTGCAGCGTCTGCAGCAGGAAGCGCCCCATCTGCTCGTCGCCCACGCGCGAGATCATCGCCGCACGCAGGCCCAGCCGCGCCGCCCCGAAGGCGATGTTGGCCGACGAGCCACCCAGGTACTTGGCGAAGCTGCTCACGTCCTCCAGCTTGCAGCCCACCTGCTGGGCGTACAGGTCCACCGCGAGGCGGCCCAGGCAGGCCAGGTCGTGCGTGCGGCCGTCGGGAAATGTCAATGTGCTCATTCGAATGCGTTCCCTGCCTCAGATCGTCACGCCGTCGAGCTCGGCCACGAGCTTTTGCATCTCGGCACCGCCGGCCATCATGTCCAGCACCTCGTCCTTGGCGACTTCGTTCTTCGCGAAGGTGCCCAGCGACTTGCCACGGTTGAGCAGCGTGAAGCTGTCGCCGATCGGGTAGGCGTGGTTCACGTTGTGCGTGATGAAGATGACCGAGATGCCACGCTGGCGTGCCTTGGCGATGAGCTTGAGCACGTTCACGCTTTGCTTCACCCCGAGCGCCGCGGTGGGCTCGTCCAGGATGAGCACCTTGGCGCCGAAATGGATGGCCCGCGCGATGGCCAGGCACTGCTTCTCGCCGCCGGACATGGTGCCGATGGGCTGGTGCGGGTCGCGCACCTTGATGCCCATCTCGGCCAGCTTGTCGCGGGCGGTGGTCGCGGCCAGCTCGTGGTCCATCACCGGGATGACGCCGAACAGCTTCTTCTGCGGCTCGCGGCCCATGAAGAAGTTGCGCGCCACGCTGATGAGCGGCACCAGCGCCAGGTCCTGGTAGACGGTGGCGATGCCGCAGTCCAGCGCCTGCCGCGGCGAGCCGAAGCGCACGGGTTTTCCTTCGAAGAGGTACTCGCCCTTGTCGGGGCAATGCACGCCGGCCAGGGTCTTGATCAGCGTGGACTTGCCCGCGCCGTTGTCGCCCAGCAGGCAATGCACCTCGCCCTTCGCAAGCCGCAGCGTCACGCCGTTCAACGCGATGACCGGGCCGAAGAACTTGCTGATGTTCTCGAGCTGGAGGATGTACTCGCTCATGCTGCTCCTCTCAGCGCTTGCCCAGCGCGAAGCGCCGGCGGATGTAGTTGTTGAACAGCACCGCCACCAGCAGCATCACGCCCAGGAAGACGCGGTACCAGTTGTTGTCGATGCTGGTGTAGCCGATGCCGATCTGCACCATGCCGAAGATGAGCGCACCGAAGGCCGCGCCCACCACCGAGCCGTAGCCGCCGGTGAGCAGGCAGCCGCCGATGACCGCGGCGATGATGGCCTCGAACTCCTTCTGCAAGCCTCGGTCGGCAGCGGCGGAGCCCGCATCGGCCACCTGCAGCACGGCGAACAGCGTGGAGAAGAAGGCCATGAGCACGAAGAGCAGGATCTTCACCCGCGCCACCGGGATGCCCACGTTCTTGGCGGCCACCGGATCGCCGCCCGAGGCCAGCACCCAGTTGCCGAAGCGCGTGCGCGCCAGGGTGAAGGCGCCGGCTGCGGTGATGAGCAGCCACCACACCACCACCTTGGGCACGCCGATGGCGAGCGCGGTGCCATCGTCGCGCGCCGCCATGAAGCCCGCATGCGCCAGGCTGTTGAAGAGGCCGGTGAGCACGTGGCCGTGGAAGAGCGAGCCGATGACGGGATCGGCGCTCACGATCTGCCGCAGCACCAGGTCGCCGTTGGTGCTGAGGATGGTCTTGCCCGTGAGCGTGGTGGACAGTGCCAGCGACAGCCCGCGCAGGATGAAATAGAACGCCAGCGTGACGATGAACGACGGCAGCCCGGTGCGCACCACCAGCCAGCCGTTGACGCCGCCCAGCGCCATCGCGCAGCCGAAGGCGAACACCGCCGCAGCCCACACCGGCCAGTGCCAGTACAGGCAGGGAATGGCCAGCATCATTCCCGAGAAGCCGATCATCGAGCCGATGGACAGGTCGAACTCGCCGCCGATCATCAGGAGCGCCGCGCCCGCGGCCAGGATGCCCAGGAAGGCGGCGACGGTGGCCCAGTTCACCACGCCCTCGGCGCTGAACATGCCGGAGTCACCGGCCACGGCGGCGAACATGGCGAACACGAGCAAGGCGCCGGAGACAGAGCCGAACTCCGGTCGCGAGAGCAGTTTCCTCAGCGCACCGACGTCGCGCACGCGCTCGTCGGATGCTTGAGCGGATGGAACCTCCGTCGGCATGGCGTGGCCTCGCGGGTAGGTATCGCCAAGGGATGGCGGCAGCATGGATTGTGGGACTGCATTCATGAATGAGGAACTCCAGGGCTCCAGTCAAGGGCCGGCATGCGTGAGGCGCACGCCGGCCGCGCGTCGTCGGCTCAGCGGTACTGGCCGGCGTACTTCTCGACCTTGCCGATGTTGTCCTTGGTCACGAAGCCCGGTCCCGAACCGATGTGCCGCGCACCGTAGGCCGGTGCCAGGCCGTACTCGGTGAAGCGCGCCTGCGACTTCGGGTTGGCCTTCACCGCATCGGCCGCCTTCTTCGCATCGGTGGTGTGCAGCGTCTTCATCGTCACCATCTCCGCCACCGGGATGTAGCCTTGCAGGTAGGGCTGCTGGTCGATGGCGAAGGCCACCGCGCCGCTCTTGATGCCGGCGGAGATCTCATCAGACAGGTCGAAGGTGGCGAAGAAGATCTTGCCGGTGAGGCCGGCCTTCTCCAGCGCCTTGAGCGTCGGGTGGGCCGAGGTCGGGCCCAGCGCGAGCACTGCACCGGTCGACGGGTTCTGGCGCAGGTAGGCCGACACCTTGGACTCGATGGTCGTCGGGTCGTCGCCCACGTCCAGCGTGGACTTCTTGTAGTCCACGCCGATGGCATCGCCGAAGCCGCGGCAGCGCTCGAACGAAGCCGGGTTGGTGGCGTAGTGGTTCACGCACAGGAAGCTCTTGATGCCCTTGGCCTTCGCGCGCTCGCCCGCGCCCTTGCCGGCGTCGTACTCCGGCTGGCCCACGTGCATGATGGCGCCCAGCTTCTCGCTTTGCTCCGGCGTGCCGGAGTTGATGGTGATGAGCGGGATCTTCTTGTCGGTCACCTTCTTCATCGCGCCTTGCAGCACCTGGAAGTCGGCGATGGTGGTGATCACGCCGTCATAGCCTTGCGCTGCGGCCTGTTCGATCAGGCGCGCCATGTCGGCCAGGTCGCCGTTGGGCGGGTTGCGGTAGTCCACCTGCACGCCGTAGTCCTCGCCGGCCTGCTTCACCGCATTCTTGATGGTGTTCCACCACGAGTCCGAGTCGGGCGCGTGGCTGATCAGCACGTAGCGGCCGGCGGCGTGTGCGGCGCCGCAAGCCATGAGCGCAGCCAGCGCCAGGGTCTTGAGCAGGCCGCGTTGAGTCATCGCTTTCATGTCTTCTCCTGTGGGTGGTCAAGTCAAGTTCATGTCGTTGTCACGACAGGTGGCGCGCACAACTTCGTTCGCGGACTTCCCCTGCCTGTGGAGCATTCTAGGCAGCAACGAAAACAATTTCCTTGGAACAAACCCAGCAGAATTCTTTTTCTATTTTCTGCCGAAACTGGCTATAGTCGCGGCCATGAAGAAGCTGCGCTCCGTTCCGCCCTCACCCGTGGCCAGCCGCGGTGCCAACCCGCAGGCGGAAGCCCTGCTCAAGCGCATCGCCGCGGAGTTCGAGCAGTTGAGCCGGCAGTTGAAGATCATCGGCCGCTACGTGGAGCACAACCGCGACCACATCGGCCTCGAACGCATCCAGGACGTGGCCGACCAGTGCGGCGTGCAGCCCTCGGCGGTCATCCGCTTCGCCAAGCACTTTGGCTTCTCGGGCTACACCGAGATGCAGAAGATCTTCCGCGACGGCCTGTCGCAGCAGCTCTCGCCGGCGCGCAACTACCAGTCGCGCATCCGCACGGTCATCGAATCCGCGAAGGGGCGGCTGTCCAGCGGCGACATCGCCTACGAATTCATCAACGGCAGCATCGCCGGCATGCACGAGATGCAGCGCGACCTGCACAGCTCGGTGTTCAGCGACGCGGTGAACCTGCTGGCCCGCGCCGACGGCATCTGGCTGGTGGGCGCACGGCGTTCGGCGGCGGTGGCGTCGTACCTCACCTACGCCTTGCAGCACACCGACAAGCGCATCCAGCTCGTCAGCGGCTTCGGCAGCATGCACGAAGGCCAGCTGCGCAGCCTGCGCAAGGGCGACGTGATGATCGCCATCAGCTTCGCGCCCTATGCGGACGAGACGCTGCATTGCGTGAAGCTCGCGCTGTCGCGCGGCGCCAAGCTCGTGTCCATCACCGACAGCATGATGAGCCCGATCGCGCAGCAGTCGCACGCCGCGCTGATCGTGCATGAAAGCGAGACCTTCGGCTTCCGGTCGCTCACCAACACGATGTGCCTGGCGCAAAGCCTGTTCATCGCGCTGGCCTACCACATCGAGCTGGAATACCAGCCAACGTCGACATCCCTCGCCGCCCAGGCCTAGGCGGCGGGCCATCACCCACGGAGTTTTCCCAATGAAGAACGTCGCCCTCTTCGGCGCCGGCCGCATCGGCCGCATCCACGCCGCCAACCTCGCCGCCCTGCCCGGCATCACGCTCAAGACGGTGAGCGATCCGCTCATCGCCAATGCCCGCGAGCTGGCCGCCGCCCACGGCGCGCAGGCCACCGCCACCATCGACGAGGTGTTCGCCGACGCGAGCATCGATGCGGTGGTCATCGCCTCGCCCACCACCACCCACAGCGACCTCATCACCCGCGCCGCGCAGTCCCGCAAGCACATCTTCTGCGAGAAGCCGGTGGACCTGTCGGTCGAGCGCGCCCAGGCCTGCGAGAAGGCGGTGGCCGATGCGGGCGTGGCCTGCATGATCGGCTTCCAGCGCCGCTTCGACCCGACCTTCAACGAGGCGAAGACGCGGCTCGCGCGCGGCGACGTCGGCACGCCGGAGATGCTCGTCATCACCAGCCGCGACCCGGGCGCGCCGCCGGTGGACTACATCAAGCAGTCGGGCGGCATCTTCCGCGACATGCTCATCCACGACTTCGACGTGTTCCGCTGGATCCTCGACGACGAGGCGGCCTGGCTGAGCGCCACGGGTTCGTGCCTCACCGACCCGGCCATCGGGCAGGCCGGCGACATCGACTCCACGGCCGTGACCATTCGCACGAAGAAGGGCCGGCTGTGCCAGATCAACACCTCGCGGCGCGCGGCCTACGGCTACGACCAGCGCTTCGAGGTGCTGGGCTCCAAGGGGCTGCTCGCCTGCGGCAACCACCGGCCCACCGAAGTGGTCCAGGCCACTTCCGGCGGCACGAGCGTGGACAACCCCGAGCACTTCTTCCTGCAGCGCTACCGCGAGGCCTACCGGCTGGAAGTCACGCACTTCTTCGAGCAGATTCAAAGCGGCGGTGCCTTCCGCACCACCGTGGCCGACGGCGTGGCCGCGCAGCGCCTGGCCGATGCGGCCGCGCAATCCTTTGAATCCGGGCAGCCGGTGCTGTTCTGAAAGCGGGACAAATACCGCTCGCGCTCAAGCTGGGCGCAAAGCCGCCGATGTCCTTTCCGACGCAGGACCTGTTTCTGCGGAAAGGACAACCATGCTCTCTTCACTCAGGACACGCAGTCTCGTGATGATCGGCGTCGGACTTGTGCTGTTGTGCACGTTCGGCGCTGTCATCCTCGCCGTGAGCGGCCTGTCAGACCTGTCCGGGTCAGCATCTCGTCAGGCAAGCGCCGCGGCGATCGATTCGCAGGTCAGCTCGCTGAAGTGGATGCTGTACGGCCTGGCCGGCCTCGCCTTCGTGATCGGGTTGGCAAGCGTCGCCATCGTCGGCCGAGCCATCGACCGGCCGCTGGCCGAGGCCGTGCTCATCGCCGAGACGGTGGCCTCGGGCGACCTCAGCCAGGAGTTCCACACCGAGCGAGGCGGCGAGTTCGGCCGCCTGCTCGAAGCGCTGGGCGACATGGAAGACACGCTCACCGACCTGGTCACGCGCATCAAGGATTCGACGGATGCGATTGCCGATGCATCGGGCCAGATCGACGGCGGCAACGCGGCCATCTCCAAGGCCACAGCCGACCAGGCGGAAGCGCTGCGCAACACCGCGGCACGCATGAAGGAGCTGACGCAGGTCGTTCGCGGCAGCGCTGAACGTGCGCGCTCGGCCAGCGACCTCGCGCAAAGCGCATCGGGCGTGGCCGAACGCGGCGGCGAGGTGGTCAGCCGCGTGGTGTCCACCATGGACTCCATCAGCGTGAGCTCCAAGCGCATCGTGGACATCATCGAGGTCATCGAAGGCATCGCCTTCCAGACCAACATCCTGGCGCTCAACGCCGCGGTGGAAGCCGCGCGTGCCGGCGAGCAGGGCCGCGGCTTCGCGGTGGTGGCCGGCGAAGTGCAAGGCCTGGCCAAGAAGAGCGCCACCGCGGCCAAGGAGATCAAGACCCTCATCATGGATGCCGTGCAGCACGTGCACGACGGCTCCGAACTCGTGCGCCAGGCCGGCGGCACGATGAAGGAGATCGTCGACGAAGTGCGCAGCGTGAACGACATCCTCGGCGAGATCTCGTCCACGCTCGTCCACCAGAGCCAGTCCATCCTCGAGGTGAGCACGGCGGTGGAGCGCATGGACCGCGTGACCCAGGACAACGCGGCGCTGGTGCAGCGCGCGGCGGCCGCGTCCTCCGGCATGGCGACGCAGGCCCAGGGGCTGCAGCAACTGGTGGGTTCGTTCAAGGTCTGAGCGTGTCCGCCTTTCCCGTCCCGCGCTGTGCCGACAGCTTCGAGCATCTGCTGGCGCGGATGCACGAGGAAGGCGCGCACGCCATCGCCTTGCGCGAGGGGCTGAAATACCGCAGCGCTTTCCAGCCGATCTACAGCCTCTCGCACGGCCGCGTGGTGGGCCATGAGGCGCTGCTGCGCGCATACACCGATGCCGGCGCCTTCGTGCCGCCCCCCGAAGTCTTCGCCACCGACAGCTTCCACGAGCTGCTGTGGCGCGACCGCACGGCGCGGGTGGTGCACATGGTGAACTACTTCCGCCAGGCGCCCAACGACCAGTGGGTTTTCGTCAACGTGAACCCCGACGTGTTCGCCCACGGCATGGGCGGCCCGGCCGATGGCTTCACCCGACGCCTGCACGAGCACTACGCCTTCGATGCGCGACGCGTGGTGATCGAGGTGACCGAGGAAGCCACGCAGGACGCCGAGCGCTTCGCCGAGGCGATCGCCCGGGCACGGCGTGCAGGCTGCCTCATCGCCATCGACGATTTCGGCGCGGGGCATTCCAACTTCGACCGCGTGTGGCGCTGGCGGCCCGAGATCGTCAAGCTCGACCGCAGCCTGGTGGCGCGCGCTTCATCCGACCTGCAGGCCCGGCGCGTGGTGGTGCAGATGGTGTCGCTGCTGCACGAGTGCGGCGCGCTGGTGCTCATGGAAGGCGTGGAGACGACGACCGAAGCCGTCATCGCGCTCGAAGCCGACGTGGACCTCGTGCAGGGCTACCTCTTCGGGCGTCCGCAGGCCGAGCTGGCGTCGCCCACGCGCGTGTGCATCGAGCTCGAACAGGCGTGGCAGCAGTTCGACCTCGGCTGGCGCGCGGACAAGACCCTCTACCAGGACCAGACGACGCCCTACCTCAACGGCATCCGCCATGCATCGGTGCTGCTGGAAGGCGGCCGCACCATGGCCGACGCCTGCAAGCCCTTCCTCTCGCTCGCCCATGCCGAGGTCTGCTACCTGCTCGGGCCGGATGGCCGGCAGATCGGCGGGCACCTGTGGACCGGCACACGCGAAGGCAACCACGCGTTCGCGCCGCTGAATGAGTCAGAAGGCGCCCGCTGGAGCCGCCGGCCCTACTTCCGGCGCGCGGTGGAAACACCGGGCAAGTTGCAGATCACCCGGCCCTATCGCACGCTGCACGGCGGCGGGCTGTGCGTCACCGTGTCCATCGCCTTTCACAGGCTGAATGAAGAAGGCCAGCGCGAGATGTTCGTCGTTTGCGGCGACGTGCGCTGGCCTGCGGACTGACACGGAACTGCCAGGTTCAGATGCGACGGCGGCGCGCCAGCCAACCCATCACGCCCAGGCCGGCCAGCATCAACGCATAGCTCTGGGGCTCCGGCACGGCCGTGACCGGTACCGTCAGCAGGCTCACGCTGGAGGTGGCCAGCGAACGCACATGCAGGCCGGCGGCAAGATTGCCGTCCTTGAAGCTGTCGAGCAGCGCGCCGGTGATGAGGAAGCTGGCGCTTTCGCCCATGTCGATGCCGTTGACCGGCTTGCCCTTGCCGGGGTCGGAGTCGAAGGCGGCGTCGGAGCTGAAGCCGACGGAGGTGCCGCCGGGCAGCGCTGCCGGCGAGGCGCCGGGCGAGAACAGCACGGTGCCGGTGCCGCCGGAGAACGAGGCCGTCATTCCGGCGCTGAGGTCGAAGTAGACCTCGGCGACGTAGCCGATGCCGTCGTTGGTGACGGTGAAGGTGCTGCCGTCCCAGGACCAGTGGATGGTGGACGTGGCGACCGAGCAATCGCCCGCGCCGCCGCTGATGCAGGCGAAGGTGGCCGCCTGGCTGGACAGGGCGGCCGCCGCAAGGCAGCCGGCCGCCGCCAGCCTGGACAAGGAGGTGGAGAGAGTCATCGCGGAACCCCTGTTGTGAAGTTGTGCACGGATTTTGTGGGACAAATTTCCCAAATTCACCCCCGCGCATGAGGGGAAGCTGACGACCGGTCGAAGCCTGCGCGACCCTCGGTCATCCACAAGGGGAACCCCTCTCCACGCTCCTACACTGCGCCTTCCGCCCCGTGCAGTACCTCCCGGACCCCGCCTTGAATCTCGCCTCCACCGCCCTGCTGTCCCTGGCCATGTCCACCGACGCCTTTGCCGCCGCCGTCGGCAAGGGCACGGCCTTGCAACGTCCGCGCTGGAGCGAGGCGCTGCGCACCGGGCTGATCTTCGGCTGCATCGAAGCGATCACACCGCTGGTCGGCTGGGCACTGGGCCTGGCGGCGGCGAAGTACGTCGCCGCCTGGGACCACTGGATCGCCTTCGTGCTGCTGGGCGTGCTGGGGGTGCGGATGATCCTCGCCGGGCTGAACGGAGCGCAGGACGAGGAAGAAGAGAAACCCGACCGGCATTCGTTCTGGTTGCTGGCCATCACCGGCCTGGCCACGAGCATCGATGCGATGGCCGTAGGCGTGGGCCTGGCCTTCCTGGACGAGAAGATCCTGCCGATCGCCGCGGCCATCGGCTTCACCACCTTCTTGATGGTGACCGCCGGCGTGATGCTCGGCCGCGTGCTGGGCGCCATCGCCGGCAAGCGGGCGGAGATCGTGGGCGGTGTGCTGCTGATCGGGATCGGCACGACGATCCTCGTCCAGCATCTCTCGGCAGGTTGAGAGGATTGAGGTTCAGCGCCGCAAAGGCGGCGTGATCCGGTACATCCCCGGCGTGCTGCCGGTCCAGGCCTTGAAGGCGCGATGGAACGACGCCGGCCCATCGAAGCCGAGCTGTGCCGCAATGGCCGCGATCGCATCCTGCGAGCCCGTGAGCCGCTGGATCGCCAGGTCACGGCGCAGTTGATCCTTCACCGACTGCAGGCTCGTGCCCTCTGCCGCCAGCCGCCGATGCAGCGTGCGCACCGACAGGTGCAGGGCCTGCGCCGCATCTTCGCCGGTGATGGATTGCGGCAGTTGCCCGGCCGCATATTCGCGCAGCCGATGCTCCAGCCGCGCCTCCTTGAATGGCACGAACAGCCAGTCTTCCGGCGCGCGGCGCAGGAAGTCCGGCAGCTCCGAGCGTGTGCGGCGGATGGGCTGGTCCATGTACGACGCGTCCATGTGCAAGGCGGTGCGCCCCATGCCGTACGACACCGGCCCCGGGTAGAGGATGTCGTACTCCGCGGCCCAGGGCGGCGGCGCGAAGGAGAAGTCCACGCCCAGCAGCTGGATGCGCCGGTCGATCAGCCATGAAGCCACGCCATGCACGAGCTTGAGCATGAGCTCCAGTGCCATCGGCTTGTTCGGCGGGCGGCTGGCAGGTTCTGCCAATGCCACGACGGCGCGCGATCCTTCCCGGCGCACGTCCAGCCGGAAGTCCTCGTGCAGCAGGCGATGGAAGATCGACCAGCGGTGCATGGCGGTGTAGAGGTTGCGCGCCTCCAGCAGGCTCAGGCAGGTGAACTTCAGCGCGCCCGGACGCAGCGGCCGCGAGAACAGGCGCGGCATCTCGTCGTCGCAGCGCACGGCCAAGGCACGGTAGAGCATCGCGAACTGCCGCTCGGTGACGCGGGCTGACGGGTGGCTCAGCAGCTCCGGCGCGATGCCCGCCTCCTGCAAGGCAGGCAACGCCATCGCATCGTCGATTTCCATGGCCTGCATCGCCGCCCGGACGTAGGCGGTGGCGACGGTGTGGGCCGGCTGCTTCATGGCCTGCATGGTGGCACGATTTGCAAGTATGGCGGCGGGATCGGCGACTGACGGGCGGCTGATTTGCGACAAGACTGCGGTGCAAGAGACAAGACTGGGCCAGACCATGCACCACACCTCGAGCACGCAGCCCTTCGGTGTCACCCATGCGACAACGGCGCACACCGTGTCGCTGGCACTGACCATCCACGAACGCGCCGCCATCCACCAGGGCCGCTGGTTCCGCGACCTGCCCGCGGCCACGCAGCAGGCGCTGCTGGAGCATGCGCGGCTGCGCGTGCTGCTGGCCGGCGAGCCACTGTGCCGGCATGGCATCGCGCGCGATGACTGGTTCGCGGTGTGCCGCGGCCAGGTGCGCATGAACGGCGTGTTCGTGAACGGCAAGGTGTTCACGCTGTCCTTCCTGCGCGCGGGCGACTGGTTCGGCCAGCTCTCGTCGGTGGACGACATGCCGCAGATGGTCGACGCCGTGGCACAGACCGACTGCACCGTGCTGAGCATCCGCGCTGACGCGATGAAGCAACTCGTGAGCGCGCACCCAAGCCTGCTCGAGGCGCTGCTGCGCATGAGCTATGCCCGCCTGCGCGAGCTGGCCCGCGTGGTGGAGGAGTTGCACACCCTGCCGCTGGAAGCGCGGCTGGCACGAAAGATCATGCAGCTCGCGCAGCGCGAGAACACCGACCCGACGCTCGCCGTGCTGCGCCTGTCGCAACAGGACTGGGCCGACCTGCTGGGTGCCAGCCGGCCGCGCGTCAACAGCCACCTCAAGAGCCTGCAGCGCGACGGCGTCATCCACCTGGAGCACCGCTGCCTGTCCGTCATCGACGCGACGCGCCTGTCGCAGATCGCGCAGCTGGAGCCGGTGCGGCGCTACGCCATGGCGTCCTGAGGGCACCCGGCACTACAGTGCCGGCATGAACCTCCAGTTGCTGCTGCTCACGGTCTGCCAGGGCCTGTTCCTCACGAACAACGTCACCTTCATCGCCATCAACGGGCTGGTCGGGCTCAACCTCGCGCCCGTGCACTGGATGGCCACGCTGCCGGTGATGGGCTACGTGGTGGGCGGCGCGCTCTCCACGCCTTTCGTGGCACGGCACCAGCTGGCCTGGGGCCGCAAGCGGGCGTTCCAGGCGGGGCTGGTGGTGGCCATCCTGTCCACCGCCACCTGCGCCTATGCCGCGATGAGCGGCAACTTCTGGCTGCTCGTGGCGGCCACCATGGTCGCGGGCTACTACAACGCCAACGCCGGCCTCTACCGCTTCGCGGCCACGGAAATCGTGCAGCCCGCCTTCAAGGAACGCGCCATCTCGTGGGTGCTGGCCGGCGGCATCATGGGCGCGGTGGCAGGCCCCAACCTCGCCAGCGCCACCAAGGACATGCTGCCCGTGGCCTTCGCCGGCGCCTATGCCGCGCTGGTGGTGGTGGCACTGGCCGCGATGGCCGTGCTCTCCTTCATCGACTTTCCGCCCCTGCCCCGGCCCAGCGAGGCGCACCCCAGCCGCACGCTGGCCGAGATCGCGCGCCAGCCGGTGTTCATCGTGTCGGTCATCGGCTGCGCGCTGGGCTTCGGCGTGATGAACCTGCTCATGGCCGCGACACCCATCGCGATGTCGCAGTGCTCGCACCCGTTCAGCAGCGCGGCGCTGGTGCTCGAATGGCACGTGCTGGGCATGTTCGTGCCCAGTTTCTTCACCGGGTCGCTGATCAAGCGCTTTTCGCCGCGGCCGGTGATGGCAGCGGGCGTGGTGCTGTATGGCGTGTGCATCGCCGTGGCGCTGTCGGGCGTGGACCTGATGCACTTCCTGGCTGCGCTGCTCACGCTGGGCGTGGGCTGGAACTTCATCTACGTCGGCGGCACGACGCTGTTCACGCAGGCCTACCGCCCCGAGGAGAAGACCACCGCCCAGGCCGCGATGGACTTCTGCGTGTACACCACCATGGCCATCACCTCTTTCGCCTCGGGCGCGTTGGTCACCGTGGGCGGCTGGACGTGGATGAACCTGGGCACCATCGCACCGGTGCTGGTGATCGGCCTGGCCGTGCTCTGGCTGCGCATGCAACCGCGTGCCTTGCCGGCTCAGTAGCCCTCGTCCTGCTGCGACGGATGCCAGTCCGGCACCGAGAAGATCGAGTCGCAGCCCTGGCGGGCCTTGTCGAACTCGGCGGGGTCGTCCACCAGGCCCAGCCGCTCGAGTCCGGCGGCCAGGGCCAGCGACTCCGCCACGCCGGCGGTGTGCACGAGGCGGTAGACGCGGCCTTCGGTGTTGCGGATGCCGATGACCGCGGTGGGGCCGCGCGACGCAGCGCTGCCGGCCCGCGAGATCGCATCGACGATCTGCGCATCGATGGTGGGGGGTACTACGCCTTGGACGCGGATCGTGTGCATGGCGGGCCTCGTGGTCGTCGTCGGATCAGTCGTCGTGCTTGTTGCCTTTGCCATGGCCGTGGCCATGGTGCTTGTCGCGGTCGCCGTCGTGGTCATGGTCGTAACGCTCCTTCACCCAGCGCTCCTGCACAAAATACACAGGCACGCCACAGGCGTTGTACTGGTGGCAGTGCTTGGACCACTTCTTCTGGTGGCCAGGCGGCACGTACAGGTAGACAGGCGCGGGCGCCACGGCCACCGGCTGCGGCGCGATGATGACCGGCTGGGCCACCACCACCGGAGGCGGCGCGGTGTTGCCGATGTCGATGCGCCCGTACACGCCGGGCTTGACCACCGACACCGACACGCCGACGTTGGTCTGCGCCTGGGCCGATGCCGCCGCGATGGCCGCCGCAGTGATGGCAAGGATGCGTTTCATGTGAGTCTCCAGAAGTGGTCAGTCAGCGGATCAGGGGAACGTGAAGTTCACGGCCGGCACTGCCACAGATGCGTCGATGGCCTGCGTCTTCGTGACGCCTGCGGAGGCGGCTGCTATCGTGTATTTGCCTGCCGCCGCGGCATCCGCGGTGAAGGTGAGCGACGTGGCGTTGGCCACGTAGGCCGCCTTCACCGGCGCCTCGATGGGCAGAGAGAAACCGAAGTCACCGCTCGCCGCGTCGACGGCAGCCCAGCCGACCTCCACGGTAGGCCCGCCGGTCAGGCTTTGCAAGGCCCTCACAGTCGCAGTGGCTGGCAACACGTTGCCGCTCACCGAGCGCATCGTGGCCGTGGGCGGCAGGATGGGAATGCCGGCCGTGTTCACCGCGGTGGGCGTGCCGCTGACCACCGGCACGCCGGTCATCACCGCCGTCACGCGGCCGGAGGACGTGACCACCAGGTCGTAGGTGCCGGCCGGCAGGGGCATCAGCGTGAACTTGCCGGTCGTGGCGTCAGGCACCGTGGCCTTCACCGGGACGCCGTTGAACTGCACCGAGACCTGCGTGGTCGGCAAGGCGACGGTGGGAGACACATAGCCCGTGACGCGCAATCCGGCATCGCTGATGACGGGGATCGCCGTCAGCACCGGCTTCAGGTTGTACTTGCCCGAATTGCCGCGCTTGACCACCGACTTGCAGGCATCGAAGTCGATGGCGATGTCGGCCTCCTTGCCTTCGGCCACGTCGATGTCCACGTTGATCTTCAGGCCCGACTGCTGCGCGCTGGGCGTGTCCAGTGCGGTCTCGCTGCCTCCGGTGGGAATCACCGAATTCGCCAGCGGGTGGGTGCTGTCGTTGTCCACCAGCACCAGGCGCAGCTGCGTGTACTTGCCCGCGGGCAGGCTGGTCTGGCCCAGTTCGTCCAGCACGCCGTTGGTGAGGTCCAGCAGGTTGATGCGCCTTGCCGGGCTCACCACGATCTCCTGCCAGCCGCCGTCGCCATCGGCCGCGGTCGAGCTCTGGTTCACGCGAACGCGGTCGACGGTGATGTTCACCTGGTCGTAGCCGCAGGCGGGCGCGTCCGTGAGGGACACGCGCATCGTGCCCATGCGGCCCGTGCCGCCGATGCCGCCGCCACCGCCGCCGCATCCCAACATGGCCAGGCTCGCGGCCAAGGCCGCGGCTGCCGATGCGAAGCCGTACTTCATGCTGAATCTCCTGCTTGGGTCTGGTCCGTGTCCACCGGCTCTTCGAAATAGTGAATTCCGACACCCACCCGGGCCCTCGGTTGCCCTGGCTTGATGTCGGTGTCGTGCTCTGCCAGCCAACGGTCGAACTTCTCGAGCAAGGCCTGCGAATGCGCAGCGCTGAGCTTTCGGAAGGTGGGCAAGGCGTCGACGGGGATGCTGTGGTACATCACCTTGCGCTGGTAGCGCGGGTCGGTGGCACCGTGTTGAAGGTTGTGGTCGATGGTGGCGATGAGGTCCGCCACGTCGGTGCCCAGGATGCCCAGCTTGTCCGCCGGACTGCGCTGCGGCACATAGGCATGGGTGATGAGTTCAAGGCTGCCGTCATGGTGCTGCTTGACCGCGCCCACGCGGACGAGTTCGTCAAGCACGGCACGGGCGGGCATGTCGCCGCTGTGGCGCCGCACCAGGGCCGTGAAACCCCGTTCGCCTTCCACCTCGATGCGGCGCGGCTCGCCGCTGGCCTCGATGAAATCGGGGTCGCGCACCCAGCCGGTCAGCACGCGGGCAGCGCGGTTGTAGCGGTCGGAGGTATCGGCGCCAGGCTCTTCCTCGGGCTCGGTCAGCAGGCGCTGGACTTCCTTGCGGGTCAGGCCCGACAGGATGGAGGCCCTGGAAATCGAGGGCTTTTTACCGGGAATGCCGAATTCTTCGATGGCCACCTGCACGTAGACGCGCTTGGCGATGTCCTCGAAGGCCCCGAAAGACACAGAATGGCGCAGCAGCACCCGGCACAAAGGCCGGAGCAGCACCGCGAGGGCGCGCTGCAAGGCAGTGTGCGGAAGGATTTCTCTCTGCATGTTTGGGAAATATATCCCAAATTTTGCTTTTTGCTTACTCCCCCCGAAGTCGTGGTCTTGGAGAACTTCCGGGCACAGGTCTAGTCTCTCCCTGGTGCGCCCCATCCGGCGCCGAAGGAGACTGTCATGCCGACCGAGACCGACGCCTTCACCGGCAGCGAACACGCCCGCATCGACCTCACCCGCGACGTGGACGTCGCGTTCTGGTGCCGCCTGCTGGACGTGGACCATTCCCAGCTGCGCCGCGCCATCCAGCAAGTCGGGCCGCGTTCTGACGCGGTGATGCGATACCTCAAGCGCAGCCTGCCGGCTGCGGTGCCGCCACAGGCAAGCGAAGGCGCCGACGCCCGCTGACGATCATCTCGGCGGCCTGCGGGGCCTGCCGCTTCAGCCGTGGATGGATGCGAGGAACTTCTGCAGTTCCGGCGTGCGGGGCGACCCGAAGAGTTCATCCGGCGGCCCGATCTCGTGCACGCAGCCCGCATGCATGAACACCACGCGGTCCGCCACCTTGCGCGCGAAGTTCATCTCGTGCGTCACCATCAGCAAGGTCATGCCGTCGCCGGCGAGCGACTCCACCACCCGCAGCACCTCGCCCACCAGTTCCGGGTCGAGCGCGGAGGTGATCTCGTCGCACAGGAGCACCGCGGGCTGCATCGCCAGCGCCCGTGCGATCGCCACGCGCTGCTGCTGCCCGCCGGACAACTGCTCCGGCCGCGCGTCGAACTTGTCGCCCAGGCCCACGCGTTCCAGCAGCGCCCTCGCCTGCTTGGCGGCCGCCTCCTCGCTGCGCTTGGCGACCTGCATGGGCGCGAGCATCACGTTGCGGCCTACGCTGAGAAGCGGGAAGAGGTTGAAGTTCTGGAAGATCATGCCCACGTGCTGGCGCAGCTCGCGCATGGCCTTGGGGTTGCCGTGAAGAAGCGCCTGCCCATCCACCGTGAGACTTCCTTCGTCGAAGGTCTCCAGCCCGTTCACGCAGCGAAGCAGCGTGCTCTTGCCCGAGCCGCTCTTGCCGATGATGGCGATGACCTCGCCACGCTCGACGCTCAGGTCCACGCCCTTGAGCACCTCGTTGGCGCCGAAGCGCTTGCGCAGACCGCGAATCTCAACGATGGGCATGCAGCCTCCTCTCCAGCCCGCGGCTCCAGGCCGAAATCGGGAAACACAGCACGAAGTACATCAGCGCCACGCAGGCGTAGACGGTGAATGGGCGGAAGGTGGCGTTGCTGATCATCGTGCCCGCCTTGGTGAGCTCGATGAAGCCGATGACCGACGCGAGCGCCGTGCCCTTGACCACCTGCACCAGGAAGCCGACGGTAGGCGGAATCGCCACCTTCAGCGCCTGCGGCCCGATGACGAATCGGAGCTGCTCGCGCAGGTTCATGGCCAACGCGGCAGAGGCCTCCCATTGCCCCTTGGGCACGGCATCCACGCAGCCGCGCCAGATCTCGGTGAGAAAGGCGCTGCTGTACAGGGTGAGCGCCAATGCCGCGGCGGTCCATGCAGACACGTTCAACCCGATCAGCGCCAGGCCGAAGTAGGCAAGGAAAAGCTGCATCAGCAAGGGCGTGCCCTGGAAGATCTGCACGTAGCCGGCCACGAAAGTTGCCGCACCGCGCAGCTTGGCGATGCGCGCGACCAGCAATGCCAGGCCGATGAGCCCGCCGCCCGCGAAGGCGATGAGCGAGAGCAGCACGGTCCAGCGCGCCGCCAGGCCGAGGTTGCGCAGGATGTCCCACAGCGAGAAGTCCACCATGTCAGCGCCCCTCCAGCACGCGCGGCCCGAGCCAGTGCAGGAGCCTGCGCAGCGCCATCGCGAGCGCGAGGTACATCAGCGTGCCGATGATGAAGGACTCGAACGCACGGAAGTTGCGCGACTGGATGAGGTTGGATGCATACGACAGCTCCTGCGTGGAGATCTGCCCGCACACCGCCGAGCCCAGCATGACGATGATGATCTGGCTCACCAGCGCAGGCCACACGCGCTTGAGCGCCGGCGGAAGCACCACCTTGAGGAAGATCTGCCGCGGCGACAGCGCCAGGCTTTGCGCCGCTTCGATCTGCCCCTTGGGTGTGCCCACGAGCCCGGCGCGCACCAGTTCGGTGGCATACGCCCCGAGATTGATCATCATCGCCAGCATCGAGGCAGCCTCGGGCGACAGCTTCGCCCCAAGGCTGGGCAGCCCGAAGAACAGGAAGAAGAGCTGCACGATGAACGGCGTGTTGCGGATGAGTTCCACGTAGGCACCCACCGGCAGCGCGAGCCAGCGCGGCCCCTGCCAGCGCGCCCAGGCGCCGCCAATGCCGATGGCCAAGCCCACGACTGAGGACACGGCGGTGAGCAGCACCGTCATGCCTGCCCCTTTGGCCAGCAGCGGCCATTCGGCGAGCACCGCCGAAAAGTCCAGCGCGATCATGGCGTCCGATCGATCAGGGCAGTTCGCCGGCCGGGCGTCCCAGCCACTTCAGCGCCATCTTGTCCAGGTCGCCGCTGGACTTGGCCTGCGCGATGATCTCGTTGACCTTCAGCCGCAGCTTGTCCTCGCCCTTGGCCACGCCGATGAAGTTGGGCGAGTCCTTGAGCAGCAGCTTGAACTCGGTGTTGAGCTGCGGGTTCTTCTGCATGACGGTGCCGGCCACGGACGCACCAGTGGCCATGAGCTGAACCTGCCCCGACACGTAGGCCGCGACGGTGGCGTTGTTGTCCTCGAAGCGGCGCACCTCCACGCCCTGTGGCGCGATCTTGCCCAGCTCCTGGTCCTCCATCGCACCACGCGTCACGCCCACGCTCTTGCCGTTGAGGTCAGCCGGCGCCTTCACCGCCAGCGACTTCGGCCCGAACACAGCCTGGAAGAACGGCGAATACGCACTCGTGAAGTCGATGACTTTCTCGCGGTCCGGGTTCTTGCCCAGCGTGGAGATGACAAGCTGCGCCTTGTGCGTCTGCAGGTAGGGAATGCGGTTCGCACTCGTCACCGGCACCAGCTCCGCCGACACCCCGAGCTTGCCAGCGATGTAGTTCGCCATGTCGACGTCCAGCCCCTGCGGCTTGAGGTCGGTGCCCACGAAACCATAAGGCGGGAAGTCGGTCGGGATGGCGATGGTGATGGCCTTCTTCGCCATCACCTCGTCCAGTGCGGTCTGCGCATGAGCGGCAAATGCCGCCAGCAAAGGCATCGCAGCGAGCAACCGCAGGACGTTGCGGATCTTCATGTAGTGGCCCCTTCGGCTTTGGATTGGATGGGGCGTTGCTGGTTGCAAGGGTCATGCCCGGGGGGGGGTTGGGCAAAGGCGTGGGTGGGCTGGCTGGGGCGCGCGGCGGAAGCGGTCGGCGCTTTGCGCCGACTCCGCTGCGGTGCTCGGGCTTGTGGTCCGGCGCAGAACTCACTCCGCGCCCCTGCGGTGCGCTGCGTTCAAACAACCGCGCCGAGCTAGTCAACGAAGCGCGCTGCGCGCGCGACCACAAGCCCTCCGCTCCTCGCCGCTTCCTGATGCGCGCCCCAGCCAGCCCACCCACGCCTTTGCTGTTGCGGCTTTGGGTTTTCTCGTCGAGCCAAGCCTTTGCCACTTGAGCGGCAGGCGGCATGGGCCAGGGGCGAAGGAAATCAAACCCTCTCCACCTCAGCCTTCAAATTCGCAAGCCCAGCCTCGAAGTCCCGCCCCACCCTCTTGTCCATGTCGAAGAAGATGCCCATCAGCTTGGCCATGTACGGCGCCGGCCCATGCATCGCCCATGTCACCTCGGTGGTGTCGCCACGCGGCGCCAGCGTGAACTCCACGGTGTTGTGGCCTTCGAAGGGCTCGATCATGTCCAGCTTCATCGTCACCTTGGACGGCAGCTGCACGTCCACGATCTCGATGCTGCCCTTGCCCACGTCCTTGTTGCCCTCGAACGCATAGTGCGCACCGGGACCAGCTTCGGGCCCCTGGTACAGGCCCTTCATGTTCGGGTCCTTGCGGTTGTACGGGTTCCAGGTGTTGAACTGCCGCAGGTTGTCGATGAGCGGATGAATCCGCTCAGCCGGGGCCTTGATGGTCGCCGTGCGCTGCACGCGGAAGACATCGGGCCGCGTCGCCGCGTAGGCGAGCAGCACCACGAGTGCCAGGACGAGGACGATGGCGGTGGACTTGAGCATGACGGATCTCCTCTGAGCGTTGGGAATGGATGGCTGCCATTCCCACGACGATCCGGCCGCCGCCGGATCGACATCCATCAAGCCAAGGGGAAACCCTAGTGCGTCGTGGCAGCAGCGCTGGACGCGCCTGCGGTGGACTCGTCATAGCAAGGCGCAAGCGACCGCACTTCCACCGTGCACCACTCGGCCGCCGGGCATTGGCTGGCCAGCGCCACCGCTTCGGCCTGCGTCTTGACGTTCACGAGGAAGTAGCCGCCGACCATTTCCTTGGCTTCGGCAAATGGCCCGTCCACCACCCTCGCCTTGCCGTTGCGCACCTGCACGCGCGCGGCGCTGTCCGTGCCTGACAGCGACTGCACGTCCAGCAGCAGCCCGCGCGCCTTGAGATCGTCGCCCCACTCCACCATGCGCTTGAACACGGCGCGCCCTTCCTCGGGGGTTCGCGTGCGGCGCTGTCCAACGGGTTCGACCATGAAGAGCATGTAAGCCATGAGCACCTCGCAGGTAACGATCGCGCGATTTGACCATGCATTGGCTTACCATCGCCGCGGATGGCGCTTTGTCACAGATGGATGCGCCGCCGTCACCCCGTGCACGACAGGCGGGCCCGGTCCATGCCCCAGCGCATGGATTCCATGAGCGATCAAGGCAACCTGCATGAGCGTGCCCGTGCCGATGTCCTCCGTGCCCGCGTCCCTCCAGGCCAGCCAGCTGCGCGTCCTGGAACGCATCGCCGAAGGCAGCCCGCTGCGCGACACGCTCGGTGCGGTGTGCGAATTCATCGAGGATCGCGAGCCCGGCATCACCTGCGCCATCCTGCTCACCGATGCCGCCGGCATGCACACCGGCGTGGCCGCGGGCGCCTCGCTGCCCGACGACTTCCTGCTGGCGCTGCTGGGCATCAACATCTCGCCGCCCCACGTGGGCTCGTGCTGCCGGGCATTGGACACCGGCGAGGATGTCCTGGTCACCGACATCGCGCACGACCTGCGCTGGTCGGCACCGTGGCGCGAGTTGAACCTGGCGCAGGGCTTTCGCGCCTGCCGCTCAGTTCCCGTGAAGAACGCCGCCGGCGAAGTGCTGGCCTCCATCGCCGTCTTCGGCCGCGAGGTCGGCCACCCTGGCCCGGCCAGCCCGGAACTCATCGAGGCCGCCGCCTCGCTCATCGACATCGCCATTGAACGCGAGCGGGCGGACACCGAGCGCCGCGCCCTGGCCGACCGCGAGCACAGCCTGCTGCTGGCCGCTGCACGCTCGAACGCGCACTTCAGGCTGCTGCTGGATTCGGCCACCGTGCTGCTGGGCACGCACGATCCGAACGAGATGCTGCAGGGCCTGTTCGACCGCATCGCCGAGCACCTCGAGCTGGACGCCTTCTTCCATTTCATGCCCGACGACAGCGGCCTGCAGCTTCGCCTGTGCGCCTACCACGGCGTCAGCGAAGACGAGGCGGCCCACTACGCGAGGCTGGCCGTGGGCCAGTCCCTGTCCGGCGTGGTTGCCAGGAGCCTCGCGCCCGTGGTGCTCAACCACATCCAGCAGTCCACCAACCCACAGGCCCTGCCCGCGAAGCAACTGGGTTTCCGCTGCGGCGTCAGCATGCCGCTCATCACCGACGGGCGGCTGCTGGGAACCCTGTCGTTCGGCAGCCGCCGCAAGGACGAGCTCAGCAGCGACGACCTGGCCTTCCTCGACACCATCAGCCGCTACGTCACCTCCGCCTGCGAGCGGCTGCGGCTGGTGAGCAAGCTGCAGGACTCCGACCGCCGCAAGGACGAGTTCCTCGCCACGCTGGCCCATGAGCTGCGCAACCCGCTCGCGCCCTTGCGCAATGGGCTGCACATGCTGCAGGTCGCGCGCGACAAGCCTGGCATCGCCGACAAGGCGCTGGCGATGATGGACCGGCAGCTCAAGCAGATGGTGCGGCTGGTGGACGACCTGCTCGATGTCAGCCGCATCAGCAGCGGCAAGATCACCCTGTGCCACAGCGTCTTCAACCTGGCGACGGCACTGGAACAGGCGGTGGAGACCTGCCAGCCGCTGCTGCTCGGCCTCAACCACCGGCTCGCGACGCACCTCGCGCCCGAGCCGTTGATGGTCCACGGCGACATGGCGCGGGTGTCGCAGGTCATCGCCAACCTGCTGAACAACGCCGCGAAGTACACGCCCGCCGGCGGCTTGCTGGAAGTCTGGCTGGAACGCGACGGCGACGAGGCCGCCATCCGCGTGCGGGACAACGGCATCGGCATCGATGCGGACATGCTGCCGAAGGTGTTCGAGATGTTCTCTCAGGCCAACACCGCCATCGACCGGTCGCAAGGCGGCATGGGCATCGGCCTGTCGCTGGCCCAGGCCCTCGTGCACCTGCACGGCGGCAGCCTGCACGCCCACAGCGACGGCGCGGGGCTGGGCAGCGAGTTCACCATCCGCCTGCCTGTGCTGGAAGCGCGGCCGGGCCAGGCCCTGGACGCACAGCCCGGCGAAGCGACGCGCGTGCGCTGACCCGCGCAGCGTTCAACGCTGCATGCCCTGGAACCACAGCCCCTTGCGGGTCAGCGGCGTCTGCGCGGGCAGCAGCGGATTCGTGAGGTTCAGCACCGTGCGCTCCTTCAGCCGATAGCGCGCCGTCAGCTCGCCGAAATAGCGATCGAACAGCCGGTCGAAGCTGCCGTCGGCGATGGCCGCTTCCATGCCGCGGGTCAGGTCCACCGCCAGGTCGGGCCAGTGCGGGCTCACGAAGAAATAGAACGCCGTCGGGTAGCGGATCACCAGGTATGGATCGACGGCCAGGCCCAGCTCCGGATGGCTGGCCAGTTCATCGCCGATCTCGATCAGCGAGCGCGGGAAGTAGTCGATGCGGTTGATGGCGACCTGCTGGAACAGCCCCTCGTAGTTCGAGGTCGTGCTCACCTTCAGCCCGTTGGCGCGCAGGATGGCCGTGTCCGGCCAGTCGTGCATCTGCCCCGCCACGTACGCCGACAGCGCGGAGATCGAGCGCACGTCATGCCAGCGTTGCACATCGGCCTGCCGCACCAGCGCGAGTCGCCAGCCGATGAGGCCCTTGTCGATGGGAATGCGCACCGGCAGGTAGTTGCGCTCGCGCTCGATGTCCGTCATTGCCCACACGATGTCGACGGCGCCATGCGGCTTGCCCAGCTCGGCGAAGGCGCGGCTTTGCACCATCACTTGCGGGCTCTGCTCCAGGTCGTAGGACGCGCCGGACTTGTCCACCGCCATGCGCAGCACGGCGAGCACGTAGTCCAGCTGCGGGTCGTGCAGCGCCTGGTGGCGCGGGTAGACGATGCGGTCAGCGGCCACCGCGGCTTGCGACATGAGCAGCACTTGGCCAGCGAGCCAGAGCCAACGTTGCCAACGCCACATGGTGTCCCCTCCGCACGGCAAGCGTAGCGCAAAGAGGCGTGGCGGGTGCCCCGGTGAACCCTCTAGATCACAGCGGCGAGGCGGGTTCCTTGATCGATTGCACGCTTGGCGTCGAGCTCGGCCGCTTCATGCGCCCCGCCGATCACGTGCGTCTTCACGCCCGCGGCCTTCAAGGGCTCCAGCAGCTCGCGCAGCGGCTCCTGGCCGGCGCACAGCACGATGGTGTCGCACTCGATGAGCTGCCCGTCGGCACGCTTGTCGCCATAGGTCACGAACAGGCCCTGCGGCGTGATGCGTTCGTAGTTCACGCCGCCCACCATCTCCACCTGCTTCATCTGCAATGCAGCGCGGTGGATCCAGCCCGTGGTCTTGCCCAGTGTCTTGCCCGGCTTGCCGGCCTTGCGCTGCAAGAGCGTGATCTGGCGCGCCGGCGGCGCGGGCTTGGGGCGAGCCACGCCGCCGCGCACCACGGCCGGGTCGGCCACGCCCCACTCGTGCATCCACTCCTCCAGGTTCATGGTGGGCGACTGGCCTTCGGCGGTGACGAGGTATTCCGCCACGTCGAAGCCGATGCCGCCCGCCCCCACGATGGCCACGCGCTGGCCCACCGGCTTGCCGTGCAGCAGCACGTCGATGTAGCTCAGCACGTTGGGCCCGTCCGCACCGGGAATGGACGGCTGGCGCGGCGTCACGCCGGTCGCCAGCACTACCTCGTCATAACGACCGGCCTTCAGCTCCTGCGCCGAGACGCGCTTGGACAGGTGCAGGTTCACGCCCGTCTGCGCGAGGCGCCGCTCGAAGTAGCGCAATGTCTCGTGGAACTCCTCCTTGCCGGGGATGCGCTTGGCCATGTTGAACTGGCCGCCGATGCGGTCGGCCGCATCGAACAGGTGCACCTCGTGGCCGCGCTCGGCCAGCGTGGTCGATGCGGCCAGGCCCGCAGGCCCGGCGCCCACCACCGCGACACGCTTCTTCCCCGGCGTGCGCTGCCACTTCAGCTCCGTCTCGCGGCAGGCCCGCGGGTTCACCAGGCAGCTGGCGAACTGCGCCTTGAAGACATGGTCCAGGCAGGCCTGGTTGCAGGCGATGCAGGTGTTGATGTCGTCGCGCCGCCCGGCACCCGCCTTGTTCACGAAGTCCGGGTCGGCCAGCAGCGGGCGCGCCATGCTCACCATGTCGGCGCAGCCATCGGCCAGCACCTGCTCGGCCACCTCGGGCATGTTGATGCGGTTGCTGGTCACCAGCGGAATGCCGAAGCCGGACTCCGTCAGCTCGCGACGCATCTTCTGCGTGACCCAGGTGAAGGCGCTGCGCGGCACGCTGGTGGCGATGGTGGGAATGCGTGCCTCGTGCCAGCCGATGCCGGTGTTGATGATGGTCGCGCCCGCCTGCGCCACCGCCTTGGCCAGTTGCACTGCCTCGTCCCAGCTGGAGCCGTTGGGAATGAGGTCGATCATCGACAGGCGGTAGATGATGATGAAGTCGCGCCCCACCGCCTCGCGCGTGCGGCGGATGATCTCCACCGGCAAGCGCATGCGGTTCTCGTACGAGCCGCCCCACTCGTCGGTGCGGTGGTTGGTGTGCGTGACGAGGAACTGGTTGATGAAGTAGCCCTCGCTGCCCATCACCTCCACGCCGTCGTAGCCGGCTTCGCGCGCGAGCGTCGCGCAGCGCACGAAGGCGTTGATCTGCCGCTCGATGCCGCGTGCGCTCAGTTCGCGCGGCGTGAACGGCGAGATGGGCGACTGGATGCGCGAAGGCGCGACGCAGAACGGGTGGTAGCCGTAGCGGCCGGTGTGCAGGATCTGCAGCGCGATCTTGCCGCCTTCGGTGTGCACCGCATTCGTCACCAGCTTGTGGCGCTTGGCCGCGCTGTGCGTGGCCAGCGTGCCGGCGAAAGGCTTGGTCCAGCCGGCGATGTTGGGGGCGAAGCCGCCCGTCACCATCAGGCCGACGCCACCACGTGCGCGCTCGGCGAAGAACTCGGCCATCGCCGGGAAATGCTTGCGGCCGTCTTCCAGGCCGGTGTGCATGCTGCCCATGAGAACGCGGTTGGGCAGCGTGGTGAAGCCCAGGTCCAGCGGGGCGAGAAGGTGCGGGTACGGGGTGGACAAGCGCGGCTCCAGGGTGAAGTCGCGCGATTCTGGGCGCCAAGGTGTCGAGAAGGCACCTCAGAGCGGATTGGGGGCTTCCCGGGTGGTGGCGACGCGCAATCCGTGCGCACACGCCACTGCGCCATCAACCCGCTGGTGGCTGGGCGGCGTTGACGGCCAGTTGCGCGGCGAAGGCTCGCTGGTAGGCGGGCCGCGCTTCGCCGCGGGCGACATAGGCGGCCAGGGTCGGGAATTCATCCAGGAGGCCCGACGGCCTCAGCCTGAGCAGGACCGACACCATCATCAAGTCGCCCGCGCTGAACGCACCGTCGAGCCAGTCGGCATCGCCCAGACGAGCGGCCAGCGGGTTCAGCCGGCTGCGCACGCGGTCCTTGACCAGAGGCAGACGCGCCTCGCACCAGGGCTTGTCGGCTTCGAAGATCTTCGCCGTGACCAGTTCAAGGATCGGTGGCTCCACCGTGTTGAGCGCGGCAAACATCCAGGTGATGGCGCGCGCCCGTGCATTGGCATCGTCCGGGAGCAGGCCTGGATGCCGCTCGGCGATGTGGAAGACGATGGCCCCCGTCTCGAACAGGGCGAGGTCGCCTTCCTCGTAGGTGGGAATCTGGCCGAAGGGATGAAGCGCCAGATGCGCGGGCTCCTTCATCGCACGGAACGACACGAGGCGGACCTCGTAAGGCTGGCGGACCTCTTCGAGCGCCCAGCGAACGCGCGTGTCGCGCGCGAGCCCCTTGCCGCCATCGGGCGACCGCTCGAAGGCGGTGATGGTGATGGTCATCGCCATGCGCCTCACATGCCGATGCCGCGCGCCATCAGGCTCGCGCACAGCGCGATGCCCAGCAGCAGGACCATCTCCGCACGCAGCAGGTTGCGGATCATCCGGAACTCGCTGGTCGGCACCGTCGGCGCGCGGCCTTGCTTCACGTCAGGCGCCCACTTGATGAAGCGGATGGTGGGGTAGATCGACAGCAGCCCGACCAGCACGAACAGCGTGAGCTTGGCGTGGAAGAAGCTGTTGTGGAAGTAGTAGGCGCTGCCCTTCTCGAAGTAGAAGACGCGGATGAAGCCGACGACCAGCAACAGCATGGCGAAGATGCCGTACCAGCGGTCGGCCGCCTGGAGGCGGCGCGCCTCGGACAGCGTCGGCGCCTCGCTGAAGGTGAACCATTCGAAGAACAAGGTGGCAACGACGCCGAACACGGCGAAGAAATGCAGGAAGGCGAACAGCGCATTGGGGACCATTCAGGGCTCCTGGGTGGGGGGTGGTGCGGGTTCGAAGGCGCGCATGATGACACCGCGCGCGGCCGGCCGCATGGCAAGGGCGCAGGATCATGGTGGGCATGAGGGTCGTGGCCCTCCGACAATTCGTAGTCGCCGTAGTCGCGCAAACGAACATCGCACATCGCCACGGCCCGGCGCCGTGCCATGATGGCCACCACGCCCTCGCCTCACGCCTCGATCCAATCCATGCGCCGCATGCTTGCTGGCACCGTCATCTTCGTTGCTGCGCTGTACCTGTTGCTGTGCGCAGGGCTGTTCTTCTTCCAGCGTTCGCTGCTGTACTTCCCTCCGCCGGCCAATGCGGCCGATGCCGCGCGGACTGCGATGCAGGCTCAGGGCCTGACCTTGGCCGTGACCACGCGGTCCGTTCCGGGCGACGCCGCCGTGGTGTATTTCGGCGGCAATGCCGAAGATGTCTCGTTCAGCCTGCCCGACCTGGCCGCCGCATTTCCGAGCCACTCGCTGTACCTGCTGCACTACCCTGGCTACAGCGGCAATGCGGGCTCGCCCAATGAGGCGGCCATCCGCCAGGCCGCGTTGGCCTTGTTCGATGCAGTGCATCGCGATCATGCGAAGGTCATCGTCATCGGGCGCAGCCTGGGCAGCGGCGTGGCCATTGGCGTGGCAGCGCAAAGGCCGGTCGAGCGGCTGGTGCTGGTGACGCCCTACGACAGCATCGTGGACATCGCGGCCGGGCAGTTTCCGTTCGTGCCGGTGCGATGGATCATGCTCGACAAGTACGAATCGTGGCGATACGTGCCGCAGGTGAAGGCGCCGACGACCATCGTCGTCGCGCAGTTCGACGAGGTGATTCCCGCGGCCAGTTCGCGGCGCTTGTTCGAGCGTTTCGGGCCAGGCGCGGCCAGCTACCTGACCATTGCATCCACAGGGCACAACACCATCTCCCAAAGCGCCGACTATGTTCGTGCACTCAGTGGACTGCCCACTTCTTCCATCCAACCCTGACCGACCATCCATGCTCATCGAATTGGCCATCGGCGATGCCTACGGCGCCGGCTTCGAATATGCGGCCGACCGCATCGTGAAGGAACGCAACGACCTCAGCGGCTACATCAAGCATCCGCGGCACGACATCACGCCCGGCTGCTACACCGACGACACGCAGATGAGCATCGCCATTGCAGAGGCGATTGCCGACAACGACCCGTGGACGCCGCAAGCGCTGGCCGAACGCTTCGTGCGCGCCTTCAAGCGTGATCCGAGAGAGGGCTACGCATCGCGCTTCTACGACTTCCTGCAGGAGATTCGGGATGCCGATGAATTCCTGGCCCGCATCCATGCAGACAGCGAGAAGAGTGGCGCGGCCATGCGGGCCAGTCCGATCGGTGTGTTTGCCTCGATCGACGAGGTCAAGGATCGTGCGGCCGTCCAGGCGCGCATCACGCATGACACGCCGGGCGGCGTGAATTCAGCGATGGCAGCTGCCTTGATGACGCACTTCTTCCTCCACGGTCACGGCGCAAAGGCCGGGTTGGGCCGCTTCCTGGAAAGCCATGTGCCAGGCCCGTGGACACAGCCATGGAAAGGCAAAGTCGGCGCCGAGGGCATGGGTGCCGTGCATGCGGCCGTCCATGCGGTGATGTCTCATGACTCGATGAGCGCCATCCTGCGCGCGTGCATCGCATACACCGGCGACGTGGACACGGTGGCCACGGTCGCGCTGGCGGCGGCCTCATGCGCGCCTGACGTGGCGCAGGACTTGCCGGGAGTGCTGTTGGATGGGCTGGAGCGCGGGCCGTTCGGGCATGCCTACTTGATGGAACTTGACGGACGATTGATGAGTCGGTGCAGATCGTTGATCTGACAATTCCATGAGGTCTTGATCATGTGCAGGAACATCCGAACCCTTTTCAACTTTGAACCTCCCGCCACGGAACTGGAGATTCGGGATGCGTCACTGCAGTTCGTGCGCAAGCTGAGCGGCTTCACGGTGCCGTCGAAAGCGAACGAAGAGGCGTTCAATCGCGCAGTCGAAGATGTGGCCGCGGCAGCGCGTGTGCTGATCCGTTCGATGGTGACGACGGCGGAGCCGCGAAACCGCGAGGTGGAAGCGGAAAAAGCTCGCGCGAGAAGCGCCGAGAGGTTTGGTACCACACGTGCCTTGGGGCAAACCGGCGACGACTGATCAAGGGCGCGACCTTGAAATCTTGATGCTGCCTGCCGCTCGCGCGCGCTATTTAGCAGCTCAAGAAAAACCTACACACCTGCAAAACCTTACATCCCAAGTTTGTGGGATGGCCGTGCGGTTTCCGCGCTGGCATCGTGAAGCAAAGGTCGCATTCACGGGCCTTCCAACAAACACCGAAACCGTGCCGGGATAAGGAGGACCGGCCCCAGCGCCATGCTCGGCGCTGAGTCTTGGCGAGCGCCGTTCGCGTCTCGCCCGCCCCGTCCGCAACACCGTACGCGCGCTTTTCGCTTGCCTCTTTTCGCACCAGCATGCGATGGCCTCGTCGTTTCCTATCAAAAGGCGAGTTCGTGAAACACCTGTTCGCTTCCCGGTTTCTCGTTGCATTGGCACTGTTGGGCTTGCTCTTCGGCCCGATCCGCGCGGCCGCTGCCGACAAGGAGACGCGCGTCGTCTACCACGTCGGCGATACCGCCGAACAGGCCACCCGGACCTTGCTGTTCGTCAACAACCACCTCTCGGCCGACCCGAACGTGAAGATCGTGGTCGTGGCGCATTCCGCCGGCATCGACTTCCTGCTCAAGAAGGCGGTGGACAAGAACGGCGTCGAGTACGAACCCGCCATCAAGGAGCTGGTGAAGTCCGGGCGGGTCGACTTCCGCATCTGCAACGTGTCGCTGATGTCGCGCCATGTTCCCGCCGACGGCCGCATCCCCGAGGCGACAGTCGTCGACTCCGGCGTGCGCGAGATCGCGCGGCTGCAAGCCCAAGAGGGCTACGCCTACATCCGCCCATGAAGCCCGCCATGCACGCCACCCCGAGTTCACTGGTCCAGCGCGACGCGGCACCGGCCGGCACACCGCTGCGCCATGCCGCGCCCGAAAGACCACGTCGTCTTCCAGGTTGGCCGTTCTCGCGCCAGCGCACGGCGTCGATCGCGGTGCTCACGATCTCCGGCGTGATCGACGACAAATCGGCGCTCGCCATCCTGAGTTGTTGCCAGCAGGTGAGTTGGCAACAGCAGGACACCATCGGGCTGGTGCTGCGCATCGCGAGCGAAGGTGGCTCGCTGGCGGCAGCGCAAGCGATTGTCCAGGTGATCGAACAGCTGCGGGACGAGCACGGCCTGGTCATCGCCGTCGCCATCGACGACATCGCCATATCGGCCGCCTTCTACCTCGCTCTGGCCGGTGACTTCGTGGCGGCCCAGCCGGCCGCCACGCTCGGCTCGGTGGGCTCGCGCATCCGCCGCTACGACGCGACCGCGCTGCTTGCGCGCCTGGGCGTGCAGGACGCGTCCGTCGCCAGCAGCCTGCACAAGGGCGCCGAGTCGTCCTGGGTCACTGCCGCCGCCCATGCCGACCCGGCATTGGCGCAGCCACTGGTCGACGACATCCATGCGCAGTTCGTCGATTGGATGAAGCTGCGCCGCGGCATCGCCGCGATACCGCCGGATCTGGTCGACGGCCGCATGTTCACCGGCCGGGTCGCGCACATGCATGGCCTGATCGACGCCACCGGCGGCACCGCGCGAGCCATCGCGCACGTCGCCGAGCGCTGCGCGGTCGAGTCGTTCTCGCTGCTGCACATCGAGTACGCAAGCAAGGCCGGTCCGGTCGAGTCGCTGCTCGGCGCGATTCCGTTCGGGCCGCTGATCGGCCGCCTGCTCGGCATCGGCAAGTAGGGCCCAACCCATGCGCCTGCTTCGCATGATCGCCACCCATTCGCCTGGGGCGCTCGCCTGGGCGCTGGCGCTGGGCCTGGCGAGCGGGGTCAGCTTCGCGGCCGTCGTCGCGCTGCTCGATTCAGCCTTGGGCAACCCCGCGTGGCTTCGCTCGGCCGGTGCCATACCCGCGGTGCTGCTGTTCGTCGCCGCGGTAGGTACCCTGTCGTTCCTGTCGGGCCATGTGGGGGCGCGGCTCGTGCTGTCGCAGGTCACCCGCATCCGCCGCTTCCTGGTGCGCGACATCCTGGCGGCACGCTTGCAGCACCTCGAAGCGATCGGGCAAAAGCACCTCACCGCCACGCTCATCGACGAGGTGCAGCGGGTGTCGCAAGGTGCCTGGGCCATGCCCGTGCTGCTGCTCAACCTCGGGGTCTGCGTGGCGGTGTACGCGTACATGGGCCTGGTCAACGGCGCCTTGCTGCTCATCATCGTGATTGCGCAGGCGGCCATCTTCTCGGGCATCAGCCTGCTGTTCCGGCGCTTCATGCCGATGACCAACCAGGTGGCAGCGCAGCGGCGCCAGTTGGTGGCGCAATTGCAGTTCTTCACCGGCCACACGAAAGAGCTCAAGCAGAGTTCGGCGCGCACCCAATCCTTTCTCGACGACTTGCTTGGGCCGCAGCTCGAGAAGGTGCAGCGAGGCACCGAGCGCCTGGCCGACCTTGCGACGAGCATGGATTCCCTGACCAAGGTGGGCTTCCTGCTCGTGATCGGCCTGCTGGTCGGCTCGACCTACGCCATCCCGGGCATCGCCTCCGACGAACAGTTGCGCAGCGTCATCGTCGCCTTCATGTTCGTCATCACCCCTTTCTCTTCGGTGCTCAGCACGGCCCAGCAGATGGCCGATGCCGACCAGGCGCTGAAGTCCATCCAGTCGTTCAGCACCGAGAAGGAACCGGCCCCGGTGCCTGCCGGACAGCCGGCCATGCTTGCGCCGCCCGAGACCATCGGCCTCCAGTGCGTGTCGTTCACCTATCGAGGCCCGAACAACGACACCGAGTTCGCGATGACGGCCATCGACTTCGAGCTCAGGCGAGGAGAGATCGTCGCGCTGCAAGGCGGCAACGGCAGCGGCAAGACCACGCTCGCGAAGCTGCTGTGCGGCTTGTATGCGCCCCAGTCCGGCTGCCTCACCGCCGACGGGGCGCCGGTCGTCGCGGCAGGGCTCTTGACCCACCGCCAGCACATCGGCGCCGTCTGGAGCGGCAACGAACAGACCCAGTTCTGGTTTCCCGACCAGCCTGCCTCCATCGACGCCGCACTCTCGGTGTGGGACAAGTTCGGACTCTCCGAGCTGAGCGCGTTCGAGCCCGGATGGGTCGAATACGCCGCGCTGTCGACCGGCCAGCGCGGTCGCGTGGCTTTGGCTGCCACTTTGGCCGACCCGAAGCCCTTCCTGGTCTTCGACGAATGGACAGCGAACCAGGACAAGCGCTTCCGGCAGATCTTCTATGCCGAGCTGCTTCCACGCCTTCGTGCACGCGGCATCGGCGTGCTGGTGATTTCCCACGACGACGAGGCCCGCGAGGTCGCCGACCGGGTCGTGCAGGCAGACCGCGCGGGCTGGACGACGCTGCGCACCGCCACGAGGAGCCGGCATGCAGCCTGACACCACCACCGGCACGCCTTTGCTGCAGCGCTGGGTCGTCTGGTGGCCGCAAGCCTTGCAGCGCCTGGCGGCCAAGCTGGCCGGTCTGGCGTGCTTCATGGCCGACTCGCGCGCATGCCGTTCGGCGGTCGTGCCTCTCGTTCGCGACGCGCTGGGTGTCAGCTCCTGGCGGGCCCACGTCATCGCTGCGCAGGCCTGCATCAACTCCTTCGAGTACGCCATCGACAGCGCGACCATTCTCGCGGGCAACCCGCGCACGGTGGAACGCATCAACCAGTCGAAGAACCGCGTGGAAGGCTTGGCGAACCTCGAAGCCGCCGCCGCGCGCGGCAAGGGCGTCTTCGTCACCGCGTCGATGTTCTCGTGCTTCTACTACGCCATGATGTGCCGCTGGCCGGCCTTCAGCAATGGGACCGAGACGCCGCGTTTCCACATCGTCATTCCCAGGCGCGACAAGCTGCTGCTGAGCATCTGCGAGCGCGTGGCGCAGTTCGGCGAGCGCTGCCATGACTTCATCCCGATGGACTCGCCACGGGCCGGCCTCGACGTGCTCAACGCCATCCGCAGCGGCGGTGTCGTGGTCTGCATGATCGACAACATCCCGGCCAACGCGGCCGTCGTTCCCGTGGACTTCTTCGGCCGCCCGGCCTGCATGCCGGCAGGCTACTTGATGATCGCCGCGAAGTACGGCGTGCCGATCGTCAACTGCACGACCACTTGCCGCGGCGGGGTATTCGAGACGCGATTCGAGGAACCGATCAGCGCCGATGCATCGCCAGCGGACGCCGACGCGCTGCCATGGCTGGCCGAACGCGTCCATGCGTCCTTGGAGCGCTGCGTGCGGGCCAACCCCGGCGGTTGGCATTCATGGGACAGCCTGGCCGTGAAGTGGGGCGTGGGCCAGTCTCTTCAGACCTCAGGAGACACGACATGAGCAAGGCCAAGTGGTGGGTCTCGATGCTGGCAGCGGTGGCATGCGCAGGCCTGGCCGCGCAGGCAAGAGCAGCATTCGACCGTCCCTGGATGAAATACTCCGAAATCGCCGAGTTGTTCGAGAAGTTCGATTCGCTGGAACCCGAGCGGCGCGCCAACCTCGTGTTCCGGGTCAAGGCCGCGGCGATGAACGATTCGCTGCAGCCCGCCGACATCGCGCTGACGCTTGATTCGAAGAAGGGCCGCACCCGCCTGCCGCTGGATGCCAAAGGCGTCATCCCGTTTCCCATCGAGGCCTCGCTGCGCGACGAGGACCCGATGATCCAGATCTCCACGCCGACCTTGACCAAGGTCGCGCTGATCATCGACGTGCTGATCAAGCTGCCGCCCCAGACCAGCTTCAAGTACGCCGACGCAATGACGCTGGTGAAGACCGCCGGCGAAGGCATGCGCAAGCACGCGGGCATCTGGGCGCTCTTCATGCCCAAGCCCGACGGGCTCGAATTCGAGTTTGCGCCGGGCCAGGCCGCCACGGCTCAAACCGTTCCGGCCGCGCCCGAGAGGGTGTGGAACACGAATGCCGACGGCAAGCTGGTGATCCCGCTGAACGACGAGTTGGCGAAAGCGAATCCGCAGATCGTGCTGTCGTCCCTGCCCGCGCAGGCACGGCCGCACTTCAAGGTGCGCATGCAGTTGATCTCGTCCGAGGAAGCCAAGATCAAGTAGCCGCATTCACATCATCGCTTTGAGGAAGTTCTGCACCCCTTCCTCAGATTCAGTCCCAACCTGGGTGCATTTTTATCGGGAGATTAGACATGAAGACCGAAACCAAAGTGGTCCGCGTGATTTCTTCGCAAGGCGCGAAGGTTCGCGTGAGCGTGCCGGCTGTCCAGGCACCGCGCCCCGTTGCCGCAGCGCTGTCGTGCTGCTGCAAGACCGACTAAGGTCATGAAGTAGCGCCCCTTCGCCCTTGCTGTCGGTCGAAGGGGCGTTTGAACAATCGCCGGGGAGGCACCATGAAAAGCATCAAGGAACAATTGCGCGACATCGTCGCGGAGCGTCTCGAGATGGAGCCGGATGCGGTCGACAAGGCCGACCGTCTGGAGGACCACGGGGACTCGCTCGCATTCCTGGACCTGGTCTCCGAAGTCGAGAAGGTCTTCGACATCCGCATTTCCAACGAGGAGCTCGACAAGCTCACCTCGTTCGCCGACCTCGTGGGCGTGGTCGAGCAAAGCCTGCTCGCCCGTGCGTAAGGTCGCCATCACCGGCATCGGGCTGTCGACGCCGCTGGGCGCGTCGATGCAGTCCTTCGCAAGCGCCTTGCTGGGCGCGGAGTCGGCCGTGCATCCGTTCGAGACGCGCTACAGCGGCATGGTGGCCGGTGCGCGGGTCGCCGAAGATCCGGCGGCGCCGTGCAGTCGGCACGAACTCGCGCTGGCCGACCGACTCTCGCAGCTGGCCATGCTCGCGGCCGGCCGTGCGCTCGACGACGCAGGCCTTGCGGGCGGGTCGCCCTTGCTGGCGGGCGCAGGCCTGTTCGTGGGCAACGGGTCGGGCCCGAGCCATTCCGTTGCCGAGGCCTATGCAGCGCTCGCCGAGTCGGGCCGCATGCCCGCGCTGGCGCTGCTGCGGTGCATGCACAACGCCCCGGCCAGCCACGTCTCGATCCGCTACGGCATTCGCGGGCCCAGCCACGCTTATGCGGCCGCCTGCGCATCCGCCTCGGTCGCCATCGGCGAGGCGCTGCGATCCATCCGGCACGGCTACACCGACATCGCGCTGGTCGGCGGAAGCGAATCGCCGTTCGGCGACGGCGTGCTCAAGGCGTGGGACGGCTTGCGCGTGCTGGCCCCCGTCGACCGCGACGGCAACACACCCGGCTGCAGGCCGTTCGCACGGCAGCGCAACGGCATCGTGCTCGGGGAAGGCGCGGCATTCTTCGTGCTCGAAGCCCATGAGCACGCGCTGGCACGAAAGGCCCACGTGCACGGCTACCTCGCCGGCTACGGCGCCTCCAGCGACGCCCGCCACTTCACCGAACCCGACACCGCCGGCCAGGTGGCCGCGATGCGGGCGGCCCTGCAAGACTCCGGCCTCGCGCCGAAGGACATCGGCTACGTCAATGCCCACGGCACCGGCACCAAGACGGGCGATGCCGTGGAAGCACGCTCCATCACGCAAGTGTTCTCGGAGTGCGAGCAGCCCTTGGTCAGCTCGACCAAGGCCGCCCATGGTCACCTGCTCGGCGCATCCGGCGCGATCGAACTGGCGGCGTGCATGGCCGTGCTGGAGCATGGCCTCGTGCCGCCGGGCTTGAACCTCGACGAGCCCGACCCCGAGTGCGATCTGAACCATGTGGGCGGCAGGGCCAAGCGGCTGGACAAGCCCTGTGCCGTCCTGTCGAATTCGTTTGCATTCGGCGGCAGCAACGCGTGCCTGGTCGTCAGCCCGGCCGAGCACTGACCCAACACCCCATCCACCGGACCCGACCATGCTCAACAACGTCTTCCGCATCTTGATCCTCTCGGCGCTCATGGCCTCGACCAGTGCGTTCGGGTGGTCGCTGAGCCTGTTCAACGGCGTGAGCCTCGGGCAGGAGCTGCCGCCGCTCAACCTGCAATACGTCGCCAACGCGCCGGCCCAGCCGCCGACGCTGACCATGATCTATTTCTGGGGAACCTGGTGCGAGCCCTGCCGCGAGACGATCCCGAAGCTGAACAAGCTGCATGACGAGAAGCATGACGGGCTCGTCATCGTCGGGCTGACCGACGAAACCGAGCCGGTGGTCAAGGAGTTCCTGCGCAAGATCCCGATCCGCTACACCGTGGCGCTGGACGATCACCGCAAGCTCTTCGACAGCCTGAAGATCCGCGCCCTGCCCTACGCCATCCTCATCACCAAAGAACGCAAGGTGGTCTGGCGCGGCCAGCCGGAAGACCTGCACGCCGACGAACTCAACCGTCTGCTCTCCGCGGCCAAGGCAGCGCCATGACGCCGCATCCTGCGCGCTGCGTGACATGCCGATCAAGCTCCCGCGCCGATGAGTCATCGCATCACCCCGAGGCAGCGCACGTGGGCGGGCCTGCTGTGCGCAGCGGCGCTGCTCGTCTGGATGCTGTCCGCATGGAGCCGCGACTCCGCCTATGCGCGTGCGTTGCGTGACGAGAACCCGCGAGCGGAGGTGGCCGAGGCCGCAGGCATCGATGCGCTGCCGCACGACAAGTACGGCGAACTCGTCCGCCAGGGCTACCGCATCTTCACCGACACACCCCGCCATGCTCGCCGCTACAGCGGCAATGCGCTGTCGTGCACCAACTGCCACCTCGATGCCGGACGCCGCGCCGATGCCGCGCCGATGTGGGCCGCGTGGGGCATGTACCCCGCGTACCTCGGCAAGAACGACCGCGTCAACACGTTCGAGGAACGGATCCAGCAGTGTTTTCGCTTCAGCTTGAACGGCTTCTCGCCGCCGGTGGACGGCCATGAGGTGCGCGCGCTCGTCGCCTATGCCCAGTGGCTGGCACGCGGCCGCCCGGTAGGCGTCGAGCTGCCGGGGCGCGGATTTCCGACCGTGCCGCGGACGGGGGCGGATCCGAACCCGCTCAGCGGCAAGACGCTCTACGCCCAGCGCTGCGCACCGTGCCACGGCGAGAGCGGTGCGGGCCGGGGCGATGCGGCCAGCGGGCACCAGGCGCCTGCGCTGTGGGGCATGGACAGCTTCAACAAGGGGGCGGGATTCAATCGCGTCGACCTTCTGGCCGGGTTCCTGAAGGCCAACATGCCGCTGGACAACCCGACCTTGAGCGACCAGGAAGCGCTCGACCTGGCCGCATGGATCACCCTGCAGGAACGCTGGCCCGATCCGCGCAAGGGCCTGCTCAGCGGGCTGCTGAGCCGATGAAGACCATGCGCAACGAGCTTCAGCATTTGATCGGCACAGACCACGAGCTGCATGCGCGGAACTGGTCGCCATCGCGGCTGAGGCCCTGGGTCCGCTGGCAACTCTCGGTGTGGGGTGGCGATCTTCATGCGGGCTGGGTGTCGGCCCTGCTGATGCTGCCCCAGGCCGTCGCGCTGGCGGCCATCGCAGGGTTGCCGCCCGAGGCCGGCATCTACGCCTCCATCTTTCCGGTCATCGCCGCGTGCCTGCTGGGCGCGTCGCAACGACTGCTCTCTGGGCCCAACACTGCGGTGGCGGTGATGACGGCATCGGCCATCACCCCATTTGCCACGCCGAACAGCGAGGAGTTCGTGAAGCTGGCCTGGTCGCTGGCGGCCATCGTGGGCATCCTGCAGGTGCTGGGGTCTGCCCTGGGCGCAGCCACGCTGCTGGCACGCTTGCCGCGCTTCGTGACCCATGGGCTCACCCTCGGCGTGGGGCTGGTGATCATCGCGACGCAAGTACCGGTGGCGCTGTCGCTGCTGTCGGTTCCCGGCGAGGCGCCGTGGCTGGCACCGTGGTATGCGGTGGTCAACATCGACCGGGCCAACCCCAGTTCCATCGCCGTGGTGCTGACGGCCCTGCTCGTCGGCGCGGTGTCTTCGCGGCTGCGCTGGCGTGTGCTCTCGCCGCTGGTGGCCTCGTTGATCGGCGGCACGTTGATGGCCGTGGCGCTGGAGTTCGTCTTCGGCCGCGATGCCTGCGCGCTGGAGCGCATTGGCCACGTGCAACTCGTCCTGTTGCCGCTGTCGTCGCCGGCCATGGACTGGGACCAGCTCTACATCGTCAGGCAACTGCTGCAAAGCGCCGTGGCGATCGCAATCGTGGGTGGGCTGCAGACGGCGATCATTGCCCAGTCGATCACGCCATCGAGATCCGACCCTCCGCCGGACCCGGCGCGCGATCTGTTTGCGCAAGGTGTTGCCAACATGGTGGCCTCGGTGACCAGCGGCTTTGCGGGGTCGGGATCGTTCAATCGCTCGGCGGCGCATGTGTCGGCTGGAGCGACGTCGCGGGTGGCTGGTGTTCTGTCGGCGTTGATCCTGTTCGCGATTGCCACGGCGGCGAGTGACGCGCTCGCCCACATCTCCGTTCCGGCGATGGCGGGGACGCTGATCCTCATCGGCTGGCGTCTGGCGCGATCGGCGCTGGAGGAAGCCGGTCGCTCGCTGGCTGCGCTGGGGCTGGCGGCGTGGGTGGTGGCGGCGGGGTTGGAGTCGGCTGTGCTGGCGGCGCTGGTGCTGTATGTGTGCTCGCTGGTGCGAGGAGATCGGAGCGAGCCGAGGACATAGCGAGTGAAGGGGCGTCGGTGCAATCGGAAGCAACGCCGTGGCACTATCGGACAGCGCACGGGCTGCCGAGACCGTCGTCGACACCCACGGCGCGGCGACCGGTGAATTGATCAGCCATCATCTCTTCCCCTTTGAACTTCCGACGACGCACTGACTGTGCTTGCCTTGACAGTCTCGGACAATGCCTGGGCGAGACGAGCCCCGTCGATGGGCTTGTGCAAGACGACGGCCGCAAGGCCGGAAAACGTACGCAGCCGCTGCGCCGAGGTGTCGCCGCTGACGATGACTGCCGGTAGACCCGGATTGCGCATGCGTAGTCTCGTGATGACATCCTGACCCGTCTCGCCGCGCAGTCGGAAGTCCACCACGAGTACGTCGGCGCGAAAACCATCATCAAGGATTTGCTGCGCGTCGTCGCCACAGGCAACGCCTCGGGCCGTCCACCCGATCTCGCGCAGATAGGTGCATAGCGAGCGCAGCGCGTCGGGCTCGTCGTCGACCATCAACACCGAAAGCGGTCTGCCGATGCCGGATTCGTTCGGCGGCAGGGGCGGTGCAGCCCCCGCCGCGGCCGCGGGCAGGGATAGCTCGAATCGGGCTCCGCGGCCGGGCTCGCAAACCAACTCCAGCGGAATCTCGAGCAGCCGTGCCGTGCGCCTGACGATCGCCAGCCCCAAGCCCAGTCCTTGCGAGCGGTCGCGCGACGGATTGCCGACCTGGTAGAACTCCTCAAACACTCGCTCGCGCTCGGCTTCGGCGATGCCCGGTCCGCTGTCGCTGACACTGACGATTACACGCCCGTCTGGGGCGTGCCTTGCCTGCAGGCGCACTCCGCCTCGAGGCGTGAACTTGATGGCGTTGTCGACCAGGTTGCCCAGGATGCGTAACAACTGGTCCGCATCGGTCAGCACCCACAGGGGCCCGGCATCGATTTCGAGCGACAGTCCCCGTTGTTTCGCCAATGCCGCGAATTCATTGCGTACGGCTTCCATCAGCGCGGCCACGTCGTGCGATGCCGTGTGCAGGGAGACCGAATGCGCATCAAGGCGTGAGATATCGAGCAGCCCGTCGAGCAGGCCGCGACTCTGGCCCAGTGCGCTGCCTATTCCCTGGCTCAGCTCGATCAGCAGCGGGTCGCCCGAGCGGCGTGCGACCAGATCGAGCGTCGTGGCGTTAATCGACAGCGCGTGCAGGGGCTGACGCAGGTCGTGACTGGCAGCCGCGAAGAAGCGTGTCTTCGATGCACTGGCGGCTTCAGCCCGATCGCGTTCGGCCTTCAGCGAGGCCGACAGGATCTCATTGTCGTCAAGCAGACGCACCTGGTCGGTGAATTCCTTGCGCTGCGCTCGAACCGACATCAAGGAGAGAGGAACTGTCGTGGCCATCACATACGCCATCACATAGCCCATTGCACCGCCACGCCAGAGCCACCCGACGATCATCACGACCACGAATGGTCCGGCGTAGGACAACCATGCACGCTGAATGCCCGATGCCAACATCACGAGCCCGCCACCCTGAGTCGAGAGCAGGAATGAGACAAACAGCAGGACCACGTCGGTGGAGCGAAGAAAGAACACCGGCATCAGCGCGACTGCGACAATTCCGGAGCGGGCAAATAACCGCGTCATGGCGCGCAGTGCCTGAGCAGGCGCCGCTTCGGCCCGCCTCTGCAACCGGCCCGCCGCGCGACGAATGAGCGCCTGCCCGACCATCCAAATGGCCAGCCACGCAACGACCCAGAGTCCCGCACCATCCTGGAAGGCCAGGTAGGCGATGACGAGCACGATGGGCAGAGACTGGAATCCACGCCGCGCGAAGACCAGCATGTGCTTCAGGCACAGGGCGTCGACCTTCTCGATGATGCGCACCTCGCGCGCCGCTGCATTGTCCGCATCCGTCCTGTCAGCTAATCCGGGTGCCATCTCGCGAAGCCTGGTAGGCCGCCTCGGTTCGGTTGCTCACGCCGAGCGCGGAGAACACGGCGGTCAGGTGTGATTTGACCGTCGACTCGGCAATGCCCAGTTCGCGCGCGATCAGCTTGTTGGGCAGCCCGCGCGTCGCTGCACGGTAGACCTCGATCTGCCGTGCCGTGAGACCGGCGAACTGACCTTCCCTCGCGGGCGCGGTTGTCCCACCGGCGTTCGTACCCGATGCATGCAGCGCCTCGGCCGGCACGAAGATTTGCCCGTCCAGCACCTTGCCGAGCGCGGCGACCATCATTTCGGAGCTGTAAGTCTTCGGAATGAAACCGGCAGCCCCCTTTTCGATGCATGCGCGGATGAGCCCGACGCTGGTCTCACCCGACAGCACCACGATGCGTGACATGCAGCCCGCTTCGCGCAGCCGCAGCAACGAGATTGCACCATCACATTCGGCGAGATGCCAGTCGAGCAGCACCAAGTCGTACCGCGTCAGGAGGACGAATTGCGCCGCCTGTGCGAGGTCACCACAGGTGTCGACACGCAGATCGGGCACCAGCACGCTGAGCAGGTTCTTCAGTCCCTGCAGGAACATCACATGGTCGTCGACCATCAGCACGGGCCGGGCGTTCGCAGCTTCCATCGGCGCGACTGTAGTCAATCCAAGTTGAATGTCCATCCGACTTCCGTCGGAGGCTCCCAAGTACCTTTGCCGGAGGTGCCAGCGCGCGGATCCTCCTACTCTGACTTCGTCAACCCGATCCCTCAACGCACTGCGGTGCACCTCTGAAAGGAACTTCATCATGGCCACTTCATTCACAACAGCCCGAACCGCCGCAACGAAGGTCCCGCTTGCACATGCCGACCTGCTGAACGAGAGCCTCACGACAACCGTTCAGAGTCGGTTCAACGGCGTGTTGGAAGGCCTGCACAAGGCGGCGATCGCAATCGAACAGAAGCGCATCGCGCTTGGCGGCGCAACGGGTCAATCGATCGGCCACGTCGACTTCGGCGCGGGCGACGGGTACTTTTGCCGCTTCCAGAACGGCATCATCTACCTGCTGCCGCCTGCGGCCCCCTGCTGGGTCCACGGCTCGATCCTCGACAAGTACATCGCGCAAGGCGCCGAGCGAGGGCCGCTGGGCTACCCGACCACCGACGAGCTCGCGACGCCGGCCGGATCGGGTCGCTACAACCACTTCCAGCGAGGGTCGATCTATTGGTCCTACGTGTCGGGGGCCCACATCGTTGCCGGCGCAATCCGCGACCGCTGGGCCGTGCTCGGATGGGAGCAAAGCTGGCTCGGCCTGCCGACCTCGGACGAGAAAGACTACGCCGATGGCGGCCGGGTTTCTGAATTCCAGCACGGCAACATTTACTGGTGGGACGACACCGGGGCCATCGACCTGGGAGACGTCGCGGTGCGCTACAAGGGTTTGTACTGCTTCGGCGAAACCAGCGGGGCCGGATCGGACGAGCCCTACCTGATCTTCGGCGTGGTTCCGCCGCCCCCTTATCGGGCAGCGGCGTCGTTGACCCAGATCTACGACGACGTTGATGACGGCGATTCTCGGCCGGACACGGTCGAGCTGTACCGCGGCATTCCCGGCGGGTTCGCAATCTCGTTCTCGCTGTTTGAGCACGACACCGATGATCGGGACAAGTACCTCGGCCTCGTCAAGCAGGCCGTGGCTCTCGCCGGCAAGGGCGTGGCTGCAGGGTGCGGGGGGCTGTTGGGTCCGGACGCCGCGAAGGTCTGCGAATCGGTCTGGGGTGCGCTTGCAACGGATCTCGCCAAAGCGGCTAACGATGTGCTGGGTACCGGCGACGACTTCATCGCGGCATCGGGCTTTGCCTTGTCGGCCAAGGAGATGGTGTTGCTGGCCAACGTTCCTCGGCAGAACTTCTGGGGCATCGAATACCACCGCGAGTCCGCACTCCTGAGCGACGGCGACGCGTCTTACAAGGCCTACCTGGATGTTGTGCGCGTGTGAGGCTCCAGTGGCATCGTGAGAGAGTGGACCCCCTGGCCTTTGGCGCAGGGGGTCTGCTTGGCATGAATACCAGGCGCGCGTCTGATCAACTCGTCCTCACAAAAAACACCCCCGCCCCCGCCGCCGCCGTCGGCATCAACACAAACCCACCCAGCTTCACCACATACCGCAACCGCCCATTGATCCCGCTCCCGGTCATCAACGGCAGCACCGTCCCGCCAAACGTCACCCGTCGCATCCCCCACCCCGCGGCCCCATCCTGCGGCGTGATCTTGTAGAACACCTGCGCGGCATCCGACGACGCCGTGCTGCCGTAGTAAAGCCAGAAGCAATCATTGGCCGCGTCGTAGCAGCTGCACTCGTACGCTGGGACCGTCGCCGAGCCCGGGTTCGCGGCAGCGATCTGCGCCAGCGAGGCGACCGTCTCCGCATCGCTCGCCCATCCAATGTCCGTGGCCGCCCCGGTGTCCGGGTTCATGAACTGCGCCAGCAACTCGGGGGCGCCATAGCCCTGTCCATCACCCCACTGGAACCCTGCGAAGCGCGAGCGCTTCGAATCCCACTGCCAGCCCCAGCGCAGCTTGCCGGTGTACGTGCCCGGACTGCCCCAGGTGTTCGCGGCCTGGTTCCACAGCTTGCCGGCGTTGGTCCACACGTTGCCGCTGCGCGGGTCGTGGGCCACGCCGTAGTTGCCGCCGGTGGGCACGTCCGGGTAGGTTCCCGCAGGGTCCCACGCCGCGGCGTTGCCAACACTGTGCCCATCGACCGTCGGGAACTGGTAGGCCGCGCCATAGCTGAAGCGCAAGCCGAACAGCATCACCCGGTTGCGCTGCGCGATGTAGAAGGCGTGCTGGTAGCCGTGGCGGCTGGCCGGCTTGCCGTCGGTGTAGTACGCCACGTTGGGCTGCACCGATGTGCTGGGCGCGACGATGGTGCGCCAGGCCGGTGCGTCCTGCAGAAGATCGAGCGCGTAGGCCCCGTTGTCGGCCGAGTCGCCATGGCCGCCATTGGCCGATGAATACAAGGTGCCGTCGTTCAGCGAAAGGCAGCCCCACGCATTGATGCCTGCCGCCGGAACACCCGTGGTACTGCCCGGGACCGCCACGGCGGCATTCAATGCCACGCCGCTGGCCCAGGCCGGCCGCGAAGAAGGTCCGGGAGGAGGCGGAGGTGGTGGTGGTGGAGAAGGCGGCGCCGACTGGCTGGAACTGCCGCCGCCACACCCGGGCAAGGCAGACAACGCGGCAAGGCTTGAACTCAGTTGAAGGAATCGGCGGCGTGTTGTCGTGTCCATCGACGGGGGTGAATGCCTCGGAGCGGCCATCCTAGACGAGGTCTCGTTTCAGACCTGTTTGCCTTTGTTGTCGCGCCACCGTGCAGAAGTCACGAACCGGCGGAGCAACTACTTCGTGAGGATGAGCTTGCCCAGCGAGGTTTGCCGCAATCGATAGATGGCGCCGTGATGCTCGATGAGCACCTCCTGTGCGCCACGAAAGAGCTGCTCGCTGCACAGCACCTGCTCCTGCCGTTGCGCTGCAGGCGTCTCAGTCGGCGGACTGGGCGTCTGGCGTTCGGTGTCGTTCATCGTTGTACTGTCCCTTGGCCTTGCCTTGTGCGATTGCCCGAGCCTGTCGACTCGCATCGCCTTTGCAAATAAGAATCGTTCGCATTATAGTGGCCACTGCGCCATCGCCAGCCATCGCCAGCCCGCGCGTCCTTGACCCCGAGCTGGAGATGTCCTCATGTGCGAAAGCGCCTCACCCACCCCTGCCCACGCCGAGCCGGCCGCACCCACGGGCTCGCGCCGCCGCCGCATCTGGGAGTTCGGCACGCATGCGCACTGCCCCATCGTCGGCGTCTGCCTGCCCATGGCCGCGCTGCGCCGCCTGGTGGACAAGGTGCTGCATGGCCAGACGCTGGCCGATGACTACGAGCTGCACTGCGGCGTGATCGCCGAGTGCCAGAAGCGCAGCGCCATCGCCGAAGCGGTGCAGCGCGAGCTGGACCGGCGCTTCATGCTGTCGCTGCGCGGTGCCGCACAGGCAAAGTCCACCGACGCGCTGCGCCAGTGGTGGCACGACGCTTCGCGCGGCAAGGACCTGGCCGGCGCCTTGTGGGCCACGCTCACTCACGCACGCTGCACGTCCGAGCTGGAGCACGAGGTGCTGGGCGAGATCCACATGATCCAGCACCAGATGGGCATGGCCCGCCGCGTGGACCTGGAACGCTTCGAGTCGCTCATCGACGAGAACGCCGTGCTCTCGCGCCAGCTCGGCGCGGCGCAACAGCGCAGCACGCGCCTGTGTGCCGAGCATGCGCGGCAGATGGAGTCGCAGCAGGCCGAGGTCGTGCGCCTGCGTGCGCAGCTCGCGGTGGTGCAGACGGTGGCGGCTTCTCTGCGTGAGGACATGGCCGCACTGGAAGCCACGGTGCCGGGGCTGACGTCGCGCATCGAACTCGTGCGCGACAACGAACGGCAGATCGAACACATCCGCACGCTGGAGCATGGGCTGTTGCAGTCCCAGCATGAGGCCAATCGGCAGCGTCGCCGTGCGGCCGAACTGGAAGCCGCGCTGGCACAGCGCAATGACGCAGCCGCCGTTGAACAGCCCACTGCCGCGACACCCAGCCTTCACGACCGCGCGGTGCTGTGCGTCGGCGGCCGCCCGGCCAGCGTGCCGGTCTACCGCTACATCGTCGAGAAGACCGGCGGACGCTTTCTGCACCACGACGGCGGCGAGGAGGAAAGCCCTGCCAGGCTCGACGCCACGCTGGCCGCGGCGGACCTCGTCATCTGCCAGACCGGCTGCATCAGCCACAACGCCTACTGGCGCGTGAAGGACCACTGCAAGCGCACCGGCAAGCAATGCGTCTTCGTCGAGAGCCCGAGCACCGCGGGCCTCAAGCGCGCGCTGCGCACGCTCGCACCCGCCACCGACTTTGCGGGCTGACCGCCATGGCCATTCTTCATCAGCAGGTGTGAGCAACCATCACGCGACGTGAGGCGCCGCCGCACTCGCGCACGGACGTGCGCGCTTGTATGATCCGCGCGCCCGCGGTCGCCAACAGGCGTTTCCGGGGCATTTCGTGGACTACGAGAACTCGTAGTCGCGCAGCGCACCGGAAGGATCGAACATCGACACGAACCTGTTGAAAGAACTGCGCATCGACCATGGCGAACGAGAGCCCGAAGGGTCAGGCGTGCCGCGATGGGTCTGGACGGTCGTCGCGGTCGTGGTGGTGCTCGCCGGCCTGGGCGGTGCGGGCTGGTGGCTGCTGGCTGGTCGCGCGCCCACGGTGCAGACAGCCGAAGCCGTGGCACCCTCGCCCACCTCGGCCGTCGGCGCCGTGCTGCAGGCCACGGGCTACGTGACCGCGCGCCGCCAGGCCACCGTCTCGGCGCAGATGACGGGCACGCTCACCAAGGTGCTGATCGAAGAGGGCGACCGGGTGCAGGCCGGGCAGGTTCTGGCGCAGCTGGAAGACAGCGCGCTGAAGGCCACGCTCAATGCCGCACAGGCCAACCTGCTGGCTTCTCAGGCCCAGGTGACGCAGGCACAGGCGCAGCTCGCACAAGCGCAAGCGGACGAGAAACGACAGGCCGAACTGCTGGCCAGCGGCATGACGACGCGCCAGGCCGCCGAGCAGTCGCGCACCGCCGTGACCAACGCCACCGCGCTGCTGGAAGCACGCCGCCGCGAGGTCGATGCCGTGCGCGCACAGGTCGTGCAGGCCAAGGTCAACTTCGACTACACCATCGTGCGCGCCCCCTTCTCCGGCGTGGTGACCGAGAAGGCCGCCCAGGTGGGCGAGATCATCTCGCCGCTGTCCGCCGGCGGCGGCTTCACGCGCACCGGCGTGGGCACCATCGTCGACATGGACTCGCTGGAAGTGGACGTCGACGTGAACGAGGCCTACATCGGCCAGGTCTCGCCCGGCATGCCGGCGCAGGCTGTGCTCGACGCCTACCCGGACTGGAAGATTCCCTCGCACGTCATCGCCATCGTCCCCACGGCCGACCGCGGCAAGGCGACGGTGAAGGTGCGCATCGGCCTGGACCAGAAGGACCAGCGCCTGGTGCCGCAGATGGCCGTGCGCGTGGCCTTCCTCAACCAGAAGACGGCCGACAAGGCCGGCACCCCGCCGCCCGTGCCCAAGGGCGTGCTGGTGCCACCATCGTCGGTGGTGCAGCGCGACGGCAAGACCGTGGTCTTCACCGTCGCCGATGGCCGCGCGCAGCTGCGCAGCGTCACGCCCGCCAAGCTGGACGTGGGCGCGATGAAGCTGTTGCCCGAAGGCGTGAAAGCCGGCGAGCGCGTCATCGTCGCCCCGCCTGAGAACCTTGTCGACGGCATGAAAGTGAAGGTCGACGAGACCGCCCATTGAAACCATGCGATGCCCACGAGGCGCCGCCCATCCGAACCACAGCCAGAAGGACACGACATGGCCAAGCTCATCGAGATCCGCGATTTGTCGAAGGTGTACGAACGAGGCCGGCAGAAGGTGGAAGTGCTCCACAGCATCAACCTCGATGTCGAACAGGGTGATTTCCTGGCGCTGATGGGGCCCTCGGGCTCCGGCAAGACCACGCTGCTCAATCTCATCGGCGGGCTGGACCAGCCCACGGGCGGCAGCATCAGCGTGGGCGGGCAGCGCATCGACCAGCTCAGCGCCGGCGCGCTGGCCAAGTGGCGCTCGGCCAAGGTCGGCTTCGTGTTCCAGTTCTACAACCTCATGCCGATGCTCTCGGCGCAGCGCAACGTGGAGCTGCCGCTCCTGCTCACCAAGCTGTCGGGCGCGGAGCGCAAGAAGCGCGCGAGCATCGCCTTGCAGCTGGTGGGCCTGGCCGACCGCGCGGCACACAAACCCACCGAGCTGTCGGGCGGCCAGCAGCAGCGCGTGTCCATCGCCCGCGCCATCGTGTCGGACCCGACGCTGCTGGTGTGCGACGAACCCACCGGTGACCTGGACCGCCAGTCCGCCGAGGAAGTGCTGGCCCTCTTGCGCGCGCTGAACCGCGACCACGGCAAGACCATCCTGATGGTCACCCACGACCCGAAGGCCGCCGGCTACGCGAACAACACGCTGCACCTGGACAAGGGCACGCTGGTCGAACAGGCCGCCGTGGCCTGAGGAGGCGCTCATGAAATACCTTCACCTCGTCTGGGCATCGCTGTTCAGGCGCAAGACGCGCACCATCCTCACGCTGGTGTCCATCATCGCGGCCTTCCTGCTGTTCGGGCTGCTGGATGCCGTGCGCACCTCCTTCAACCAGGCCGGCCAGAGCGCCAACGGCGCACAGCGGCTGCAGACGGGCTCCAAGCTTTCGTTCATCCAGACGCTGCCGCAGACGCTGCAAGCGCAGATGGAAGCCCTGCCCGGCGTGAAGATGGTGACCTACGCCAACTGGTTCGGCGGCGCCTACCAGGACCCGCACAACCAGGTGTTCAGCTTCGCGGTACCGCCGAGCTACCTCGACGCGTACCCGGAAATGTCGGTGAGCGACGCCGAGCGCAAGGCCTTCAACGAGACCCGCACCGGGGTGCTGGTGGGTGAAGGCCTGATGAGCCGCTTCCAGTGGAAGGTGGGCGACCGCATTCCCATGCAGTCCACCATCTTCCCCGACAAGTCGGGCAGCAAGAACTGGACATTCGACATCGTGGGCGTGATCCACTCCACCGACAAGAAATCCGGCGGCTTCTACGACCAGATGATGCTGCTGCAGTGGAAGTACTTCGACGACACCACGCCCTACAACCGCGGCACCGTGGGCTGGTACGTCACGCGGGTGACCGACGTGAACCAGGCCGACCGCGTGGCCAAGGCCATCGATGCACTGTCGGCCAACTCCGACCACGAGACGCGCACGCTGACCGAGCAGGCCGCCACGGCGGCGTGGATGAAGCAGTTCGCCGACATCGGCCTCATCGTCGGCTCGATCATGGGCGCGGTGTTCTTCACGCTGCTGCTGCTGTCGGGCAACACCATGATGCAGGCCGTGCGCGAGCGCACCAGCGAGCTGGCGGTGCTCAAGACCATCGGCTTCTCCAGCGAGAGCGTGCTGGCGATGGTGCTGGCCGAATCCATCTTGCTGCTGCTCATCGGCGGCCTGGTGGGCATGCTCATCGCCAGCGGGCTCATTCCCGCGGTGAACAAGGGCAGCGGCGGCATGCTGGTGCTGCCGCCGGTGGGCAAGGAAAGCTGGACGCTCGGCATCGGGCTGATGGCGCTCATCGGCGCAGCGGTGGGCGCCCTGCCCGCCTGGAATGCGATGCGCCTGAACATCGTGGATGCACTGGCCGGACGCTGAAGGACGAGACGACATGAACTTCCTGAGGAATCTCCTGTTGGTGGTGATCGTGGTGGTGGTGATGGCCGTGTGGGTGATGCTGCCCTGGCCCGGCGCCGCCGCACTGGCCGTGCTGCTCACGGCGTGGTTGCTGCTCACCCGCCGCGGCGGTCAGGCCCGCTCTGTGGCGAGCGTGGGCATCAGCACGCTCACGCAGCGGCTGGGCTCATCGGCCGTGATCGTGGTGGGCATCGCCGGCGTGGTGGGCGTGCTGGTGGCCTTGCTGGCCATGGCCGAGGGCTATGCCGAGACGCTGCGCAAGACGGGCAGCGAGGACACGGTGATCGTGATGCGCGGTGCGTCGGCATCCGAGGTGATGTCGGGCCTGGACCGCGATGCCATCGTGCAGATCAGCCAGACGCCGGGCATCGCGCGCGACGCCAAGGGCGAGCCGCTGGCTTCGGCCGAGGTGGTGGTGGCGGCCAACCTGCCGGTGATGGGCACCACCACCGACGAGGAAGGCAGCGTGCAGCTGCGCGGCGTGGGCGACCAGGCCTTCGCGGTTCGGCCGCAGGTGAAGATCATCGACGGCCGCAAGTTCCAGCCTGGCCTGCGCGAGCTGCTCGTCGGCAAGGGCGCGGCCAAGCAGTTCGCAGGGCTGTCCGCCGGCAAGCAGATTCGCCTGGGCAGCCAGACCTGGACGGTGGCCGGCGTGTTCGCCTCGGGCGATGCGATGGAGTCGGAGATCTGGGGCGATGCAGCGGTGGTGGCCGACACCTATGGCCGCGGCACCAGCCGCAACTCGGTGAACGCCAAGCTGGCCGATGCGAAAGGCTTCTCGGCCTTCAAGACGGCCATCGATGCGAACCCGCAGCTCAAGGCCGAGACCAGCACCACCATCGACTACTTCAGCAAGCAGTCGGAAAAGATGACGCAGGTGATCCGTGCCATCGGCATCACGGTGGGCGTGATCATGGCCATCGGCGCGATGTTCGGTGCGCTGAACACCATGTTCGCGGCCGTGGCCGCGCGGGCGCGCGAGATCGCGACCCTGCGCGCCATCGGCTTCGCGGGCCTGCCGGTGGTGGTGGCGGTGATGCTGGAGACCATGCTGCTGGCGCTGATCGGCGGGTTGATCGGCGGTATCGCGGCGTACCTCATCTTCAACGGCTATGGCGCGTCGACCATGGCGGCCGGTTCGGTGGGCAAGCTCAGCTTCGAGCTGCGCGTGTCGCCCGAGCTGTTGTGGACGGGCGTGAAATGGGCGCTGGCCATCGGCTTCATCGGTGGCCTGTTCCCGGCGGTGCGCGCAGCGCGGCTGCCGGTGACGACGGCGCTGCGCGAACTCTGATCCCGCGCGGCCGGGCAACAGCCGGTATTGCCCTCAGGGCTGACAGCCTACGGGAACGCCGTCCAGGCCGTGAAGCCGGCCATGGCCATCAGTCCCGCACCCACCACCCGCATCAACACACCCCGGCCCCGCGGATTCGCCTTCAGCCAGCGGCTTCCCCGGCTGGCCGCCACCGCCAGCGCGCCATACACCGCGGCTTGCGTCGCATTGGTCACGGCTGTCAGCTCCGCCACCTGCCCCCAGAAGCCACCGCGTTCGGGGTGCACGAACTGCGGCGTGACAGCGAGCGTGAAGAGGTAGGCCTTGGGGTTGAGCAGGCTGGTGGCGATGGCGCCGCGGAAGGCCTTGCCGGTCGAGGCCGGCCGAGGAGCAGCAGCGTCGTCCACCGACGCCGCCGCGCGCCAGACGCTCCAGCCGATCCACGCGATGTACGCCGCGCCGGCCAGCATCATCGCCATGAACACGCCGGGCACGGCCTTCACCACGAGCGCGATGCCTGCCGCCCCGAACACCATGTGGCACAGACCACCGGCCATGATGCCGGCCACCGCGCTGGCCCCGGACCGCAGCCCGCCCACCAGCGAATGGCCCACCACGTAGGCCATGTCCATTCCCGGCAGCACGATGATGCCGAAGACCAGCGCGAAGTACAGCGCGAGTTCGGGGCCGGTGATCACAGCGCGCCCACCCGCGTCATGTCCATGACCCAGTTGGTCTCCCAGGTCTTGCCGCCGTCGGTGGAAAACGCCTGCTCCCATCGCGGATGTTCGGTCGTCGTGCGCGACCAGGTGTAGCGCACGACGATGGGCTTGCCGTCGTAGGTGTCCGGGCCTTCGAAGATGCCGGTGCCGCCCTCGAAGCGACCGACCACCGGCGGGTCCAGCACGGGGTTGCGGCTGTCGACCCAGTAGATGCTCCACAGCCGCGTCTTCGGGTTGAAGAAGCGCAGCGAGTTCGCCACCACGCCCGGGCGCGTCGGCGTGGTGAACTCGTCCTGGTTGCCCATGCCGCCGAGGGTGGGCCAGCAATGCACGCTCGCATCCCACTCCTCCCATTGCGGCTTGTCCGTCAGCGCCTTCACCATCTTGCGGTTGTGGATGGTCCAGCGGCCGTGGGCGAAGTCGAAGTCGTGGCGGCCGTCGTTGTCCGCGGCAGACGCGGCATCGACTGGCATCACGCAGGTGCTGAGGCACAAGGCGAGCATGCAGACGAGGGGACGCAGAGGGTTCATGGTGGGCTCCTGGTCGATGTGTGTTGAAGGAGCCGCCAAGATACGAGCCATATAGGACATATTCCGTCCTGTATCGAACTACACTGCAGGCCATGCCCGCCCCCGCCACCCGCGTCCTCACCGTGCTCGAACTGCTGCAGGCCCGCGGCATGGTGGGCGGCGCCGAACTGGCCGAGCGCCTGCAGGTGGACCGGCGGACGGTGCGCCGCTACATCGCCATGCTGGAGGATCTCGGCATTCCCATCGCCAGCGAGCGCGGCCGAGACGGCGGCTACAAGCTGATGCCCGGGTTCAAGCTGCCGCCCTTGATGTTCACCGACGACGAGGCGCTCGCCCTGACCGTGGGCTTGCGTGCAGCGCGCCACCTGGGCCTGGCGGAAGCGGCGCCGGCCACGGCCAGTGCGCTCGCCAAGCTCGAACGCGTGACGCCGCCTGCACTCAAGCGGCGCCTGCGCGGCGTGTCGGACACCATCGCGCTGGACATCCAGCCCGGCGCCGCCGGCAACAACGACGCCCTGATGGCGCTGAGCGCGGCCGCATTGAATCAGCAGCGCGTGAGCCTGGACTACCTCACGCCCAATGCACAGCGCACCCGGCGGGAGTTCGATCCGTACGGGCTCGGTTTCCGCGGCGGCCATTGGTATGCGGTGGGCCACTGCCACCTGCGGCGCGACCTGCGCTCGTTCCGGCTCGACCGCATCGCAGGCGTTGAAGCGCTGCCGGCCAGCTTCCGGCGGCCAGACAAGTTCGACGTGCTGGGCTACCTGGCCAATGCCATCGCCACCCTGCCCCGGCTGCATTCGGTGGACGTGCTGCTGGACACCGACCTGGCCACCGCCCGCAAGCACGTCTTCGCGGGCTTCGGCGTGCTGAAGGCGGACCGCCGCGGGGTGCGGCTGCACGTGGAGGCCGAGACGCTGGAGTGGGTGGCGCGGGAGCTGGCGCGGCTGCCCTTCCGGTTCGATGTCATCGCGCCCGAAGAACTCACCCGCGAGGTGCATCGCCTGGCCACCCGTCTGCTGGCCGCCGGCAACTCAGGCTGACGGGCAATCGATCCGCAAAGGGGCAACTACTCCTTGCATGCGCCGGAGCACCTCCTTCAAAATGAGGATTCAAACAAGAACAACCGCGTTCACCATGAGCACGCCCATCAAGGAGGAGCTGTGGTACGGCATGCGCCGGGAGACTCGCACCCTCGTGGTGGTGGATGTCGTCGAGTCGGTGCGTCTGATGGAGGCCAACGAGGCCGACGTCATTGACCGGTGGCGACGGTTCGTCAACGAGGTTCAGACGCAGGTCCTGCCCCGCCATTCAGGCCGATTGGTCAAGAGCCTGGGCGACGGTCTCCTGCTGGAGTTCGAACGCGTGCCAAGCGCCGTGTCAGCCGCCATTGAACTGCAGTCCAGGATCGCGCCTTACAACCTCGGGCGTGATGGCACCACCGCCATGTACTTGCGCATCGGTGCCCACGAAGCCGATGTCATCATCGACGACCTGGACGTGTACGGCGCCGGTGTCAACCTCGCCGCACGGCTGGCCACCCTGGCCCAGGCGGGCGAGATCATCGTCTCCCCGAGGGCACGCGACAAGCTCGCAGACGATCTCGACGCCGACATCGAAGACATCGGCGAGCGCTACGTCAAGCACATTGCCGAGCCGGTGCGCGCCTTCAGGGTGAGGGCACCGACCATGGGCACCAGTGCCACGTCGAGGGCACCCATTGAAGACCTCAGCTCCGCCATCGCGGTCATTCCATTCGCAGCCCGGCAGTCCACGGAAGACACGGCGGTCCTGGGCGAGGTGATTGCCGACGAGGTCATCTGCTCGCTGTCGCGGGCGAGCGAATTGCGCGTCATCTCACGCCTGTCCAGTTCCCGGGTTCAGCATCTCAGCACCGACCTGGATGCACTTCGGCAGCAACTGCGTGTCGCCTACTTGCTGACCGGCGCATTCCAGGTCAGTGCAGACAAGGTTCGCATCACGCTGGAACTGTCGGACACGGTCACGCGCACCGTGGTGTGGGCCGAGGCGTTCAGCGCGTCGCTGCGCGCCCTGCTCGCGGGCGAAGATCCGGTGATCGAGCGGATCGTGTCGGGCACGGGACATTCCATCATCGCCTGCGAACTGCACCGGGTGTCCAGTGCGGCGCCGCAGACGCTGCAGGGCTACAGCCTGCTCCTGGGCGCCATCGCGCTGATGCACCGTGCCTCCGCCACCGAGTTCGAACGCTCCCGGACCATCCTCGAGCATCTCGCCGAGCGGCACGGACGCGTGTCGCAGGCGTATGCGTGGCTGGCCAAGTGGTATGTCATGCGCACCGTTCAAGGCTGGTCACTCGACCGCGCTGCAGATGGCGTCCAGGCGCTGGCGCTGGCCAATCGCGCCCTCGACATCGCGCCGGACAACTCCCTGGCCCTGGCCACCCGCGGTCACGTCCAGGGATTCATGCACCGCGACTTCGACGCCGCCGCAAGAAGCCTGCGGCAGGCCATCGACTGCAACCCCAGCGAGTCGCTGGCCTGGCTCTATACGGGGACCCTGGAGGCGTGGAAGTCCAACGGCACGGCGGCCATGGAGGCGGCCAGCAAGGCTCTGGCACTGTCGCCGCTGGACCCGCTGCGGGATCACTACTACTCGCATGCGGGCTTCGCGGCCCTCACGTCCGGCCACTACGAACAGGCGATCGAATGGTCACTGACGTCGCTGAAAGCCAACCGGCTGCACACGCCCACCCATCGGACCCTGGTGGTGGCGAATTGGCTGAGCGGCCGGCAGGACAAGGCCCGTGAACATGCGCAGGAACTCATGCGCCTCGAACCGTCGCTGACGGTCAAGGCCTACCTCGAACGCTTTCCGGGCGGACCCAGCGACTACGCGCTCATGTCCGCCGAAGCGCTGCGGGCCGCCGGCGTCCCAGCGGGCCACTGACCCACTCACCCTCACACCACCAGCCAGGGAGAACCACGATGAGCGGCTATTCACACTCCAGCCACAGCAGCCATTCGAGCCACAGCAGCCATTCAGATGCGATGTTCGAGTTCGCGGGCCTTGATGCCTACGCCGGCTTTGCCGCGACCGGAATGCTGGCCGAGGCCATGCTGCGCGACCGCGAAGCGCTGGTGGGAAACCTCAAGTCCTCCATCAACACATCGTCGTTCAAGACCTGGCTTGCGAATCCGTTCCCTGCGCCGTTGGATTCACCCGCCAACATGGCACGCTGGGCGCCCCACATCCGTGGCCACCTCTGCGACTTCGAACTCCTGTCGTCGGTGGCGTTCACGGTGTCGGGCACCACCGCAACGCTGCAGACCAGCGACGGCCGGGATGTCGCCATCATCGAGCAGCCTGACATCAGCGCCTTCAAGAGCCAGGTCGATCGGGTGCTGGACTGGGCCATCGTCCGCGAAGACCGGACGTCGGAAATCCTCACCCAGGTGGTGCCTCCCATTGCCTACACCACGGCGCTGTTCGGCCTTTGCGAGGACCGCAGCAAATATGCGATGGAGCTCCTTGCGATCGCGCAGCGTTTCGCGATGTTCGCGCTGATGCGCTTCAAGCACGCATTCGCGTGCCCACGGCCCCACGAATACTCGCCCCTGATCCAGCCCTTGCTGGAGTCGCCTCCGTTTTCGACCTTCCCCGCAGGCCACGCCACCGAGTCGTTCATGTTCGCCACCGTGATGCGCAACCTGGCCGCCTACACCCGCGGCAGCGAGGCCGACAACCAGATGCAAACCCTCGCCGGACGCATCGCCACCAATCGCGTGGTCGCCGGACTGCACTTTCCCATCGACAACGTCGCCGGACGCATGCTGGGCGAAACCCTCGGCGAGTATTTCGTCCACCTGTGTCAGCACACCGCGACGACCGCCGGCAATGGGTGGGTGAAGCGCAAGTTCAAGCGCAGTCCAGCGGCCAATGCACAGGCTGACTTCGACCCGCTGGAACCGATGGACGTCGACACCTGGCCCAGCAAGACGCCGGTGGGCTACTTCGAGGACAACAACGCTTCGAGGATCGAGAAGCCGGCCGCGGCACCTCCAGCATCGCGCGCGCTGCTGTCGTGGCTGTGGGGCCAGGCGGTCGACGAAATGCGGGCCATGGGCTTCCGTGCGTGACAGGAGGCGCTCCGTGGAATCAGTTCACTTCCGGGATCAGCGGGCAGCGGACGACACCCGCCATCTGTGGCCTCCTGTCCTTGAGAACCCCACGCTGGCGTGGGATCCCTATCTGCTTTGGGCCTGCATCACGCATTTCCGCGGCAGCGGAAAGATCATGACAGGCAGCATGAGGCTGCAGGTCGTGGTCGAAATGTCCAAGGCGTTCAACACCATTGAAGACCTCAGGGAGGCATGTCCGCCGGCGGCCGGAATTTCCATTCCCGGTTTGTATTTCGGACAGGTCAAGTCCAGGTACCTCACGGCCGAGGTTTCCCTGTCCGACCTTCCGAGCCTGATGACTTTCGATGTCTCGCCCTTCAGGCGCATCGAGCTGGGCATGGATCGAGGCATCACGACGCCTGGCCTCCTGCCGCCGGTGCGGATCGGGAGCCGGGGAGGAAACCGCCGCCTGGTGGTCGGGGTGATCGACGACATCTGTGCTTATGCGCACGAGGCATTCCGCGACCCGGACCCTCTCAAGCCCAATGAATCGCGCATCAAGGCCGTGTGGACCCAGGATGAAACCACCGGACTGCCCAGCCCGCCGGACATTCCCTACGGCAGCCAGCGTGCGTATGCCGACTTGTCGCCGGGAGGATCGATCAGGCTCAGCGACGACCAGTGGTACGCCGCCACGTCGGACGATCGCATCTGGCCTCGGGCGACGCACGGCACCCACGTCCTTGACCTGGCCGCAGGGGCACCCAGGCCCACCTTGCTGGACACACCGGCGGCGGGCTCGACCATGCCGGCGCCCGACCACGCCGCCACGGCCAGCCTCCTGTTCGTCGAGCTCCCCCGCCTGACCGTCAAGGACGTCTCGGGCGGATCGCTGGGCGTTCACCTGCTCGACGGCATGCGTTATCTGATGGAATCGACACTGCACAACGAGACCAATCTCGTCGTGAATGTCAGCTACGGAAACTATGGCGGGCCCCATGACGGCAGCTCCATCATCGAAGAGGCCATGGATGACCTGCTGCGCCTTCGCGACAACTTCGCGATCGTCCTGCCGGCAGGCAATGCCCACATCATCGGCAAACCCATCCATGCCCATTGCCCCCTCCTGCAGTCAGGGAGGACAGCCGAGGTGGCATTCCAGGTCATCGTGGATGACTCCAGCGAGACCTTCGTTCAGATCTGGCTCCCGTTGACGGACATCAATGCGGCCGACCTCCACGCCAGCGTCCAGCTGCGTGCCCCCGATGGTTCATCGACCCCCTGGGCCAGCCTCGGGGACATCGAACTGCTGACGCAGAACGGGCCGGGAACCCCGGTCCTGGCTGCGGCCATGTTCCTGAATCTGGTGTCGCAGGGAACCAAGGCCAAGATGGCCTTGGTGGGCATTGTCCCCACGGCATCGACGACGAACACCGCCTGTGCGAGCCCTGGCGCCTGGACGCTGGCTGTTCGCAATGATGGTCCGGCCGCCATCGAGAACATCCATGCGTGGATCGAAAGACACGATTCCCTGCCCGACTCGCCGGATGTCGGGCACCAGCCCTTCTTCATCGACGAGTCCGCCAACGGCTTCACCACCGTTGGACGCAAGTACACCCTCAATTCGCTGGCCAACGGCGACAACACGCTGTGTGCCGGCGGCCTGGTGAAACAACGCGAGCCGAACACCAGCGTGGATGCCGTCTACTCCGGCCACGGCCCGGGCAGAGACGAGAGCCCGCGCGCTCCGATTGCGCAGGTCATCAGCGATGCGGGCATCGTCCTCAAGGGCGTGCGGGCCGCTGGTGCGCGCACGGGAGGGACCGTCCGGATGTCCGGCACCAGCATGTCTTCCGGATGGCTTGCACGCTTCGTCGCGAACAAGCTGCAAGAGCAGGCACCAGGCCTGCCGGACGTACTGACCAACACGCAGATCCATGCCTTCTTCGCGGCGCGGAAATCCGAGGTGGCCGTGCAGAAGATCGACGAATCGCAGGGCCTTGATCCCTATCCTTGAACCCCGTGGCGTTCAGGCATGCCGTTGCCGGCTGTCCTGCGGCGCCTCGTCGCGCTCGTTGAGTCCGTAGTCGCGCACCACGCTGGCGATGCGCAGCCGGTAGTCCTGGAAGATCCCGCCGCGCCCGGCCGCCTGGGCGGCGCGGTGCTCCTCGGTGTTGCGCCACTGCTTCACCGCCTCTTCGTCGCGGAAGAACGACAGCGACAGCAGCTTGCCCGGGTCGCTGATGCTCTGGAAGCGCTCGACCGAGATGAAGCCGTCGATCTTCTCCAGCGTGGGCCGCAGCGTCGCGGCGATGTCGAGGTAGCGGTCGCGGCGCGCAGGGTCGGGCCAGACTTCGAAGATGACGGCGATCATGCGGGGGCTCCTTGTGCGGTGGTGAACTCGGGGATGCGGGCGTTGGCTGATGGGCGATAGTGCCAGCGCAGGTCCGGCGTGATGAGTGCCGGCGCGGTGAGCAGCGTGGAGACGGCCGCCGAGGCGATGCTCGTCGCGAGCACCTGGCCCGGGCAGGCGTGGCGGCCGTGACCGAAACCGAAAGGCCGGCCGCTGTCGCGGCTGGCGGTGGCCAGCACGACGAGCAAGGGGGCGCCTTGCGGGATGGACTGGCCTTCGAAGTGCATGTCGCAGGCGGCGAAGCGGCGGGTGTTCTGCACGGGGGGATCGTTCAGGACGACGGCATCGACGAAGGGGGGAATCTCGGCGGCGGATGGCCAATGCCGCCGGTCGGTTCGTGCCAGCGCGACGATGGTGTTGCCGATGAGGCCGGCCGTCGCGTCGAAGGTTTGCGACATGAGGCCGACGAGATTGGCAACGATGGCATCCGCCTGGTCCCAGCCCACCAGCTTTGCGTGCTCAAGCACCTGCCCGATGAGGCCGCCGCCCTGATGCTTGTCCACCAGCCGCTTCATCTCCTCGATCAAGGTGCGTGCCGCCTCGTGCGCCTGGCCGATCTGCTGCGGCGTGCTCAAGGGCGAGAGACTGGCGACGAAGCGGCGCATCCAGCCGGACGCGTCGGCCAGCTGCGAATCCTCGAATCCGAGCAGGCTCGCCACGCTCTGGACAGGCACCTGGAATGCCCAGTCCGACAACCCTTGTTCGCCCTTCGGCAACGAGCGCGCTGACAGCTCGCTCGCGCGTTGCGCGACGGCGCTCAAGTCCACCGACGCCAAGGCCCGATGCAGTGCCAGCTTCGGCTGCTCATGCGTTTGGGTACCTTCGTTCATCCGCACCAGCGCACCGAAAATCTCGCCCGCACCGCCGCCTGCAATCGCCGCCGGCACCGGCTCGTGCAACGGACGCACCCGCCAGCGGGCATCGCCCAGCACCGACTCCACCACCCGTGCCTGGGCTGCCACCCAGATGCGCAGCGTCTCGTCGAAATGCAGGCCAGGCCCGCGCAGCAGTTGCTCGTAGTACGGGTATGGATCGCGGTGGGTCACCGCCGCGACCGGGTCGCGGGGAAGGTCTGGAATGATCATGCACCGCAGTGTGGCATTGCCGGCGCAAACACACTTCGACTACGATCACATCATGATTGCAGAACACGCCGACACCGCCGTCGCCCGCATCGCGGCAGCCATCGCCGAACCCGCACGCGCGCGCATGCTGTGCTGCCTGATGGACGGCCATGCCCGCACCAGCACCGAGCTGTCGGTGGTGGCCGAGGTCACGCCGTCCACGGCCAGCGCGCACCTCAACAAGCTGAAAGACCAGCAGTTGGTGAAGGTGCTCGCCCAGGGCAAGCACCGCTACTACAGCCTGGCCGACAAACAGGTCGCCTCGGCACTGGAAGCCTTGATGACCGTGGCCGGTGCGCAGCGCGAGCGCTTCGTGCCGAACACGCCCACCCGGCTCAGGGCCGCGCGCACCTGCTACGACCACATGGCCGGCACCTTGGCCGTCGCATTGCACGACCGGTTGTTCGACCTGGGTTGGCTGGTGCCCGACCACGCCGACGACAGCCGCTACGAACTGAGCCACAGCGGCCTGCAGGCCCTCACCGGCATGGGCGTGGAAGTGGACGATGCCCGCGGCTCACGCCGCCGTTTCGCCTGCGCGTGCGTGGACTGGAGCGAACGCCGCCCTCACCTGGGCGGCGCGCTGGGGGCGGCCTTGCTCGCGCTGAGCCTGAAGGAACGGTGGGTGACGCGCGACCTGGACAGCCGCGCCCTGGCGATCACGCCCAAGGGCGAGCGTGAGATGCGCCTGCGCTTCGGATTTGCCTGACTTCAGGCCGCCTCGCCCGACAGGACCCGCTTCAGCGGCGCACCGCTGATCGTCTCCTGCCCGAGCAGCAGTTCAGCCAGGTTGTCCAGGCGATCACGCTTTTCTTCGAGCACGCGGCGGCACTCCGCCTGCGCGCTTTCGAGCAATTGCCGCGCTTCGTCGAGCAGCGACTTCTGCACGTCCGGCCCGATCAGCTCGCGCGGCACGCCGGCCATGCTCAGCAGGCCGAAGGTCTTGCCGAAACCGTAGGAGCCGATCATCGAGGTGGCCAGCTCCGAAGCGCGCTTGAGGTCGTCGGACGCACCCGAGGAGGTGTTGCCGAAGGCGATGAGCTCCGCCTCGCGCCCGGCCAGCATCATCGCCAGCCGAGAACGCAGCTCCTGCTCGCCGTGCAGCGGCTCTTCGTTGTGGCGCGCCACGTAGGTCACGCCGAGTGCGGGGCCACGCGGCTCGATGCTGATGCGCTCCACGGTTCCCGCGTTCAGCACATGCGCCACCAGCGCATGGCCGGATTCGTGGAAGGCGATGCGGCGCAAGGTCTCCGGCGTGATGACCGATTTCGTCGACGACACCTCGCCGCCGAGCTGGTGCGTCTCCAGCGACTGGTACACCCGCTCCTCGCTCACCGAGGTCTCGCCGGCTTCGGCCGCGTAGGCCGCGGCGCGGTTCACGCAGTTGGCCACGTCCGCCGGCGACATGCCCACCGACGTGCGTGCGATGGAAGCGATGTCCATGCCGGAATCTGCCTTCACCTTGCCCAGGTACAGGCCAAAGAGCGCCTCGCGCTCCGGCGCGGTGGGCAGGCTGGTGCGCACCATCAGGTCGAAGCGGCCGGGGCGGCGCATGGCTTCGTCGATGTTGTCGATGTGGTTGGTCGCGCCGATGACGACCACGTTTTCCAGCGAGGAGAAGCCGTCCATCTCCACCAGCAGGCGGTTGATGATGCGGTTCTGTTCCTGCTCGCCGCCGTGCGCATCCTTGCCGCTGCTGCGCCGGCCGATGCCGTCGATCTCGTCAATGAACACGATGCACGGCGCCGCCTGCCGCGCCCGCGCGAACAGCTCCTTCACCTTGTTGATGCCCGCGCCATAGAACATCGAACTGAACGACGATCCGTCCACGCTGATGAAGCTCGCGCCGCACTCGCCGGCCAGCGCCTTGGCCAGCAGCGTCTTGCCAGTGCCGGGCGGGCCGTCCAGCAGCACACCGCGCGGGGCCTGGGCCCCGACGGCGGCGTACTGCGCCGGGTCTTTCATGAAGGCGGCGACACGGCGCAGCGCCTTCTTGGCTTCTTCCGCGCCGATCACGTCGTCGAAACGGATGTCCGGCTTTTCGGCCAGCTTCGTGCGCTGCCCCAGCGTGCCGCGCAGCTGGAAGTACGCCAGCAGGCCCACGATGAGCAAGATGGGCAGCAGGCCGGCGAGCACGCCAGCCACCTTGTCCAGGGATTGCGTGAGGCGTTGGCTGGCCGTGCGCGCGTCGATGTCGATGCTGGTGAGCGCGAAGCCCTGCTTCACGCTGAGCTCACCCAGCCGCGACACCAGTTCGTTCCTGCAACCAGGGCCGCAGTTGATCAGGTGAGAGCTGAACTGCCGGCCCTGGCGATCGGTGTAGAGCACCAGTTGCCCGTCGACCGCAACTGCTGCCAATTCGCGCGCCGTGAGAGCGCGCTCGAATTCGGAGGCCTCCCGCGGGTTCGCCAGCCACGCCTCGGGCGCCTTCTCGAAGGCCTGCGCCGTCGGGTTCTTGCGCGCCTGGGCTTCGGTGGCGGCGCGCTCTTGCAGCATCACCAGCCCCAGGAGCGACGCGGCCAGCAGCGCGATGATGCCGGCGACGATGAGCTTGTAGCGAATATTGGGGCCGGGCGTCTTGCTGGCGCTGTCCATCTGCGAATCCGTGGAGCGTTCTTGAGTCTGTGGCGTCATGGCGGTCGGCGGTAGAAACTACACACAAGCCGACCCTCGGGACGCACCTGTCTTCGAGTCTGAAGACGATGCATGCCAAGGGTATCGGTCTCGAAGGCTTCGCAATGGGCGAATGAAGCACCCGGAAGCAGCGGTTATCGAGGCTTAGAAGCGCCTCGCGGAAATCGTTCGCCGCTAGGCCTTGGACTCGCGAAAAATTTCCGAACTCCGTCCTGCCTGTGTAGAACTTGCACGCGGCAGCATCAGGAACGCGATGAAGGCAGAGAACCACAGGCCTGCGCACAGCCACAAGGAAACGATCGGCCCCCGGTCCAGGCACAGGCCGAACAGCCACGGCGCCACCGCCTGGGCCACCCGCGCAGGCACCAGCAGCAACCCTTGCCGCTGCCCGTAGCCCTGCGCGCCGAAGAGCGCCAGCGGCAAGGTGCCGCGGGTGATGGTGAGCATGCCGTTGCCGGCGCCGAACAGGATGGCGAACACCGCGGCCAGCGGGGCACCGAACGCGATGAGCAGCACGGCACCCATGGGTGGCAACAAGGTGGCGATGAGCGCAGAGACCAGCGGATGCATGCGTCGCAGCACGCTGAATTCCAGCAGCCGCGCCCCGACCTGCGCCGGCCCGATCAACGCGCCGGCCGCCACGGCCGCGGCCAGGGTCGCCCCCGTGGCCTGCAGCAGGCGCGGCAGGTGCGAGGCCATGGACACGGCCACGAAGATGGTCACGGCAAAGGCATAGGCGAGCAGCATGGCGGCGCGCTGTTTCTGGCCCGGGCTGAGCGTCGGTGCATCGGCCGCGGCAGGCGCCACCGGTGCTTCGGAATCGTCTTGCGCAATCCGCGGCAGCGACAGGTTCAGCGGCAGTCCGATGAGCAGGTGGATGGCCGCCCAGGCCAGGCAGGCGCCGCGCCAGCCGAAGTGCTCGTTCAGCAAGGTGGTGAGCGGCCAGCCCACCGTGCTCGCGAACCCCGCGATCAGCGTGACGCCCGTGATGCTGTTGCGCGCCCCCTTGCCATACAGTCGCACCAGCGTCGCGAAGGCCGCCTCGTACAAGCCGGTGCCCATGCCCACGCCGATGAGCAGCCAGGCGGCGAACAGCCCCACCGGCCCGCTCACGGCGGCCAATGCAGCGAGCCCGATGGCGAAGATGAGGTTGGTCGAGGCCAGCACAGGCCGGCCGCCGAGGCGGTCGATCCACCGGCCGGACACCGGCCCCAGCAGCGCCGACAAGCCCATGGACGCCGAGAACGCGAGGTACACGGTAGGCACCGACACGCCGGTGTCGCGTGCCATCGGCGCGGCGAGCATGGCCGGAAGATAGAAGGTCGAACCCCAGGCCAGGGTCTGGGCGATGCCCAGCGGGATGATGGTGCGCAATCGTCGTTCAGCCACCTGCCGATTTTGCCGTCCCCCGCCCAGGCCGCTGCCGGCCCCGGCCGCATGCCGCACTCAGTTCTTCGTGTAGGCGCGCACCCAGTCGATCTGCAGGGCCTGCGGGAACGCAGCATCGTCGATGCCGTGGCGGCCCGCCCACGACCCGCCCACCGCGAAGTTGAGCAGGATGTGCGCCGGGCCGGCCAGCGTGCCGTCGTTGTAGTTCCACTGGTAGCTGCGCGTGTAGATCTTCAGGCCGTCGACATACACCGTGACCGAGGTGGGATCCCACTGCGCGCCGACCGTGTGCCAGCCCTCGTTGAAGTTGAATGGCGCGACGTAGTCCGACCAGCTCGTGTTGAAGGCCGCGTCCGTGTAGGTCAGCGCCGAGGCGGTGCCCGTCTGGTTCACCACGTTGGAGTGCAGCATGTTGAGCTTGTCCTCCACGCCGTTGTTCACGAACTCGAAGATGTCGATCTCGGGCGGCCAGCCCAGGCGGCCGTCGGTACCCACGTCGGAGTTCAGCCAGAAGGCCGGCCACACGCCCACGCCGCCGGGCATCTTCACGCGGGCCTCGTAGTAGCCGTAGCGCGAGGTCCAGTCGGAGCGGATCATTCCCGACTCGTAGTTGATGCCGTCGGGGTCGGTGCTGGACACCTTGTTCGCCACCAGGCTCAGCACGCCGTTGGCGACCACGTGGTTGCCGTTGTCGCGGTAGCGCTGCTTCTCGTCGTTGAGCTTGTCCTGAGTTCCGCCGGCGTAGATGTACCGGGTGAACCACTTGTTGCGGTTGAGCGTGTTGCCGTTGAACTCGTCGTTGAAGGCCAGCGTGTAGCCCGCCGGCACGTACGAGCCGATGCTGTTGGCGATGGGCTCGGTCATGGGGATGGCGCTGCGCATCTTCATGGACACGCCATCGACGATGGCCCGCGCGCCGTTGGTGGTGATGACCATGTCAGCCATCGCCGTGTAGGCCGGCGCGGTGAATTCGATGCGGTAATCCTGGTAGGTGCTGGCCGTGATCGTGGCGCTGTAGGTTCGGAAGACCTCCGAGTACTGCGGCCGCTTGAAGCGCATGCTCAAGGTGGTGGTGCCGCCGGCGCGGTCGTTGCGGGCGCGCACGAACAGCGTGTAGCTGCGGCCCGCGATGAGCGCGGTCGGCGCGAAGGTCTGCGTCGTTTTCCAGCCGATGTTCAAGGCCTGGCTGTTGCTGCGCAGTTCGCTGGGCACGAGCGCAGCATCCTCGACCTTCCAGCCGTTGAGGCCGTCCTTGAACAGGCCGTTCTGGATGAGTTCGGTGGTATCGACGGTGTAGGCGGCGGCGCGGGCCACACCATCGGTCTGGGCAGACGCGTTGGAGATCGCCGCGTCATTCACGGCATTGGAGCCGCCACCGCAGCCGGCCGCCAGAAGCGAGCCCAGCATGGCGCAGCCGAGAACGGCCGAGCGGGCCGCACGGAAGTGTTGCATCGTATGTCCTGGTAGTGAGATGGAGGGCCGCCTGCACACGCCGTTGCGTGCAGTCCATGCTCGACGCAGCGTTAGTGCTGCGCGCCTTCGATCCAGCCGTCACCGAGGGTTGGTGCGGCGGCGAGCGTTGACGGTGCTCGCCGATCGGTTGTTGTTCGAGGCAGTGGAGGACCTGCCCAATTTTCGGCGATGCACCGCCTGCGCTTGAGAGCTGAACGCGTAAGCGAACTCAACAAGCGCTACCACGCAAGACGATGAAGGCCGCCATTCGTGACCTCAAGCACGTGTGCGACTTCGAGCGTGCTTGAGTGCTCTTGAAAACCGACCCCTTCGCTCGTGCCCTTCGATCGAGATCAAAGCATCATTGCGCGGTCCAACCGCCATCGATGGTCCAGGCCGCGCCGCGCACTTGCGAGGCGGCATCGCTGCACAGGAACACCGTCATCGCACCGATCTGTTCGGGCGCGACGAACTGCTCGGAGGGTTGCTTCTCGCGCAGCAGCAGCGCTTGCGCCGCCTGCGCCGACACGCCCGCTTCGAGTGCCCTGGCATCGACCTGCTTTTGCACCAGCGGCGTCAGCACCCAACCCGGGCAGATGGCATTGCAGGTGATGCCTGTGGCCGCAGTCTCCAGCGCCACGGCCTTGGTAAAACCGACAACGCCATGCTTGGCCGCGACATAGGCCGACTTGCCGGCGCTGGCCACCAGACCATGCACCGACGCGACGTTGACGATGCGCCCCCAGCCGCGCTGCCGCATGCCCGGCAGCGCATGCCGCGTGACGTGGAACACCGAGCTCAAGTTGATGGTGATGATGCGGTCCCACTGCGCAGGGTCGAAGTCCTCCACCGGCGCGACGTGCTGGATGCCCGCGTTGTTCACGACGATGTCCAGCGCGCCGAAACGCTGCTGCGCGAAGGCCACCATCTCGGCAATCGCTGCGGCATCGCCCATGTCGGCGCCGTGGTAGTCCACCTGCGCATCGCCGGCCGCGGCCGCACGCACCTGCGCGAGTGCAGCGTCGGCATCGCCGAAGCCGTTGAGCAAGACCTTCGCGCCCTGCTGCGCCAGCGCCTGCGCGATGGCCAGCCCGATGCCGCTGGTTGATCCGGTGACGAGCGCGGTCCGCCCACTGAGCATGTGGTTCTCCTTTGGATGATGGGAAGGTTCAGGGATGAGAAGCAGGCGCGCCGGCGTCCCAACGGTTGATGCGCAGCGCGGCCATCTTGCGGTAGAGCGTCGCGCGGCCGATGCCCAGGCGCTTGGCCGCAGCCGACACGGTCGGGCTGGCGGCGAGCGCGTGTTCGATCAACTGCCGCTCGAACTGGCCCATGGCCTGGGCGTGCGCCTGGCGCATGGGCAGTTGCACGGGCGGTGCCGGCAGGTCGCGGTGAAGGTCTGCGCCCGTGGACTCGGCCATCGAGGCTCCTGCAGCGAACGGGGTCTGCAAGGCGGCCTGCACATCCGCCGCGCCCAGCACCGCCGAATCCGACAGCACGATGCTGCGCTCCAGCACGTTGCGCAGTTCGCGGATGTTGCCGGGCCACCGCTGCCGCGCCAGCACGGCAAGCGCGTCGCCGTCCAGTTCATGGGCCTGCCCGGGGTGCGATTCGGCAAAGCCCTCGAGCAGCGACTCGCAGATAGGCTCCAGGTCGTCCATCCGCTCGCGCAACGGCGGCACGGCCAGCGAGAGCACGTCGAGCCGGTAGTACAGGTCGGCACGGAATTGCCCGTTCTTCACCAGGTCCATCAGCTTGCGCGAGGTGGCTGCGATGATGCGCACGTCGGCGCGCTGCACCTCGTTGGAGCCGAGCGCCTCGAACTCCTTTTCCTGCAGGACACGCAGCAGCTTGGACTGCACCGGCAGCGGCATGTCGCCGATCTCATCGAGGAACAGCGTGCCGCCTTGGGCGACCTGCAGCTTGCCTTGCCGGTCGCGCTTGTCGGCGCCGGTGTAGGCGCCCGGTGCCACGCCGAACAGCTCGGCCTCGATGAGCGCGTCGGGAATCGCCGCCATGCTCAGCGACACGAAAGGCCGGTGTGCCCGCGGCGACGCGCCGTGGATGGCATGCGCCAGCAGCTCCTTGCCCGTGCCCGTCTCGCCCAGCAGCAACACGGGCGAATGCGTTGCCGCGGCCCGGCGTGCGCGGCGCTTGATCTCCAGCGTGGCCGCCGAGCTGCCCACGAAGTTGCTGAAGCTGTACTTCGCCTGGCGCGTCAACGGCCTGGCCTTGCGGGCCTGCGCCAGCTCCTCCTGCATGCGCAGGAAGCGGGAGACCACCGGCGCCAGCGTGGTCCACTCGTCGAAGAGCGCGAAGCCCACGGCGCCCACCACCTCGCCCTGCTCGTTCTTCAGCGGCATGCGCGTGACCACCACCGGCTTGCCCGGCGAATCCAGGATGTCCAGCAAGATGGGCTGGCCGCTGCGCACCACCTCGCGCATGCGGCTGTTGGGAATCACCTCTTCCACCCGGCGGCCGAGCACACCCTTGGGCTGCGCGATGCCGAAGCGCCGCGCATGCTTGTCGCTGATCCACACGATGCGCGCATCGCGATCCACGATCAAGGTGCCTTCGCTCGCCTTCTCGAAGGCCTTGAAGACCGACTGCATGGCCGAGCCGCGCAGTGCCTCGAAGTCCGCCAGCGTCAGTGGGGCCGGCCCCGCCATGGTGGCGGACTCCATGCGGTCCGCGGTGTCGATGCCTGAGATCATTTCAACAATTTCCCTGAGCTGCTGATGACCGTCACCTCGACGAAGCGCGAGCCTACGCGGTGGTCCTTCGAGAAGGCCACGCTCACGCCGCCGAGGTCCAAGGGGTTGAGGCTTTCCAGTGCCTTGATGACCGACCCGCGGGTCGGGTTGGGGCCGGCGCGCCGCAGCGCTTCCACCAGCACCCGGGCACCGAGGAATTCCTCGAAGTTCGTGTAGTTCACTTCCGCATTCGGCGCGTACTGCTTCATCAGCCGGTGGAACTCGCGCACGATGGGCAGGCGTTCCTGGTAGGGGTACGGCACCACCTGGGTGATGCCCAGGCCCTTCGCCGAATGGACGCCCGCGAGCTTCACCAGTTCGGCCGGGTCCACCACCGAGATGTTGAAGAGCTGTCCGCCGCCGCCCGCATCACGGTACTGGCGCACGAAGGCTGCGGCCGGCTTGTTCACGGCAATCATGATCACCGCCTGCGCATCGGCCTTGAGGATGGCGGTGACGGCGGCCTTCACCTCATCGGTGTTTCGTTCATAAGGCGCCGCGGCCACGATCTTGCGGTTGCGCCGGCTCATCGCCGCTTCCACGCCTTCGAGTCCTGCCTTGCCGAAGGCATCGTTCTGGTAGAGCACCGCCACGCGCTGGATGCCCTGCGTGCTGAGCTGCTTGACCATGTGCTCGGCCTCGTCGGCATAGCCGGCACGCACGTGGAAGATCCACGGGTTGAACGGTGTGCGCAGCGGCTCGCCGCCGGTGTAGGGCGCCACCAGCGCGATGCCGCCGGACTCCAGCACCTTGTCCTGCAGCAGCCGGCTCACGTTGGCCGTGCCCGCGAAGCCGAACAAGGCCACGACCTGCGGATCGGCCACGAGCTCGCGCGTGAGCCGCAGGGTCTCGTCGACCCGATAGCCGTCGTCCACCACCACCGTGCGAATCTTCTGCCCATGCACCCCGCCTTGCGCATTCACGGCCTCGAAGCAGACCTTGCCGCCCAGCACCATCTGCCGCCCGGTGCTCGCAAGCAGCCCCGACAGAGGCGCCACCTGGCCGATGACCACCTCGGCGCGGGCTCCCACGGCAAGCGCCGCCAACAAGAGTCCGATGAACGGCCGCCCCACGCGGCCGAAGAAAAAGCTGATGTCCACGACGTCTCCTTGGTGTCTTCATGGCCGACGTCTCTGCGGACGCGGCCCGGCCACCAGCGCAAGGCATGTGCCACGCAGGGTCAAATGCCCCAAGTGCTTGTCGTCACAAGGAAAAGTGCGCAGACCGGTCGTGAGGAGACTGTCTCGGAGCTTGGACGCTGCCCGGCATTCAGGCAGGGTTGGACCGGAGGAGGCGTCTCGTGGGCGGACAGGCCGCCAACCTCAGATTGCATCGCAAATGCAATACACTCGCCCGATGAAGTCCGCCACCCTCCCAGCCGTTCGAGTCGATCCGCAACTGCGAGAACAAGTGGAGCGCCTGCTTCGCGACAACGAGACCTTGTCCGAGTTCGTGGAGGCCTCGGTCCGCGACAGCGTGAACCGGCGTCTGGCCCAGACAGAGTTCGTCGCGCGAGGCCTCGCATCCCTTGAACGAGCCCTGAAGACCGGCGACTTCGTCCCCGCCGAGACTGCGATTCAAGGACTCAAGGACAAGCTGGCCAAGGCCAAGCAAACGGCGGCCCGGCGCAAGAAGGGATGAGCTCTTCCGTCAAGTTGACCCCAGAAGCCAACGATGACCTGCAGCGACTGTACGAGTACCTCCTTCAGCGCGAACTCGATCGTGAGGTCCCCGATTTCAGCCTGGCCGAGCGGGCTCTTGACGCCATCACCGATGGGCTCGTTGTTCTGGAGAAGTTTCCCTTCAGTTGCCGCAAGGCATCCGACAGCCCTTTCCTTCGCGAACTGGTGATCTCATTCGGCGCGACGGGCTACGTCGCCTTGTTCGACATCGTTGACGACAGCACGGTCGCCGTCATCGCCGTGAGGCATCAGCGCGAAGACGACTATCACTGAACCGGGCTTAGAACGGCCCCGGCAAAGCCTTCAACCCCAGCCACACCGCCCCGATCACGGCATTCACCGGCACGCTCAAGGCGCTGGGCACGTAGAACAGGGCCGACAGGGCGGGCGCCCCGATGAGCAACTCGACCAGGCCGCCCAGGCCGTACAGCAGCACGCCGCACCACAGCCAGCGGCGCATGTAGGTCAACAGCCAGTGGGCCTGGGATTGGTTGTGGCGCCATGCGGCGGCACGTTCGAGCAGGTTGCCGCGAGAGACATCGCGGAACAACCAGCCGAAGAAGAAGTAGCGATACAGCAGCGTGCGGAACGACAGCTCTTGCAAGATGCGCCTCCACTCTTGTCGCAAGCGTATCGGGAAGACTGCCGATGGCGCGGATCGTTCCCGCGATGGGAGCGATGCGCCAAGGGTCAAGGGGCGCCCGGCGGCGTCCCCTGCCCCCAATTCACTCGTCGTCGGAGGCGATCTCTTCGCTGTCGTCGACTTCGTGGTCGAAGGCAGCCTGCTGCTCGGCACCCGACTTGGGAATCATGGGCTTGTCCAGCGGCTTGCAGATGCGGCGGCTGAGGCGGCTCAAGCGGTCGGAGTGCTGCATGGCCTGCAGCACGTCGTCCGGGTTCATCATCAGCGCGAACGGGTTGGAAACCAACAGCGACTTGTCCATGGTCCGAATCTCCTGCGCGGCGTGTGAATTGAGCCGATGTGAGGAACTGTAGACCTCGCTCTCCATTTGCATCAGTCGGCAGCATCCCAAAGAACGTGTCAGAAGTCGCCTGACAACGCCTTACATCAACGTTGAGCACGCTCCAGGCTGGCCGCGAGTGCCTCGCGGTGGGCCAGCCTGGCGAAATCGACGGCCGTGAGTCCGCGGTCGTTGCGGATGCGCGGGTCTGCGCCGCGCTGCAGCAAAAGCGCGGCGCTGGCCTCGCTGCCATATTGCGAAGCCATCATCAGCGGCGTGGAGCCGTTGGGCGAGCGCGCGTCGATGGACGCGCCGCGGTCCAGCAGCAGCTTGACCACCGCAGGGTCAGGCCCGGTAGCGGCGTAGTGCAGCGGGGACCAGCCCGTCTTGTCCACGGCGGCACCGCGCTCGATCAGGCGCTGCGAGAGCTCGGGCTGCCCCTTGAGCGCGGCCATCATCAGCGCGGATTCGCCGGCCTCGTTCACGGCGTTGACGTCGAGATTGGGCGCCTTGATGAGGAGCTCGGCCACGTCGAAGGCACCGCCCCGAAGTGCCAGGAACAGGCCCGTCTGGCCTTTGGAGTCGCGGGAATTGGCGTCGAAGCCGCGCTGGAGCAGTGCCTGGACGGCACGGGTGTCGTTCAGGTCGACGGCCTTGAAGAAATCGTCGTACGAGCCAGCGAATGAGGAAGAAATTCCAATTGCAGCAAATAGATAGATCGAATTCTTGAAGTATTTCTTCAGAATTTTCACGGCGACACCTTTGCCAGCTTCTCCACCCCGAACAGCATCTCGAAATTTCTTGAGGTTTGATCCGCAACCTCTTGAATGGTCACACCTTTTAGCTCCGCGATCTGCTTGGCCACGTAGGGCACCAGCGCGGGGGTGTTGGTCTTGCCTCGGAACGGCACCGGCGCGAGGTAGGGACTGTCGGTTTCGATCAGGCAGCGGTCCAACGGAACGTAGCGTGCCACCTCCCGCAAATCCGCGGCGGTCTTGAAGGTAAGGATGCCGCTGAAGGAAATCATGTAGCCCAGGTCCAGCGCAGCGCGGGCCACGTCCATGGTCTCGGTGAAGCAATGGAAGACGCCGAAGGACTCGCCGCGGCCCTCTTCCTTCAGGATGGCGACGGTATCGTCCGAGGCACTGCGGGTGTGGATGACCAGCGGCTTGCGCGACTGCAGCCCAGCACGCACGTGCACGCGAAAGCGCTCGCGCTGCCATTCCATGTCGGCCACGCTGCGGCCGTTGAGCCGGTAGTAGTCCAGCCCCGTCTCGCCGATGGCGACCACCTTGGGCCGCGACGCGAGGCTCACGAGCTCCTCGACCGTGGGCTCGCGACACTCGTCGTTGTCAGGGTGCACGCCCACCGTGGCCCAGATGTTGGGGAAGCGCATCGCCAGGCCGTGGACGTTCTCGAACTCCTCGAGTTCGATGCAGATGCAAAGGGCGCGATCCACGTCGGCCGCAGCCATGTCAGCGCGGATCTCGTCGATGCGGACGGCGAGGTCAGGAAAAGCCAGATGGCAGTGTGAGTCGACGAACATGCTCAGGTGAATCGTGAAAGTGGAACCGTAACCCCGACATTGTCAGGGTTTCACGTTGCACTTTTTACCTGTCACGTCTCACAGGTTCAGATGGTCTGTGTCGGCTTGGAGGATGAGATCGAGGTGCCCAGGACTTCCTCGATGCGCAGCTTGAGGATGCGGGTCTTGTCATCGTTCGGGAAGCGCACGCCCACGCCCTGCGTGCGGCCGGCGGAGGCATTGGGCGGCGTGATCCAGGCCACCTTGCCGGCCACCGGGTAGCGCTGCGGATCGTCCGGCAGCGACAGCAGCAGGTAGATGTCTTCGCCCAGCCTGTATTCGCGGGTGGTGGGCACGAACAGCCCGCCTTCGGTGAACAGCGGGATGTAGGCGGCGTACAGCGCGCCCTTCTCGCGGAAGACCAGCTGGATCACGCTCGGACGAGCCGCCGTCGCCGCGGGGGCGGTCGGCAGGACGTTGCGTGGGATCGGGTCGTTCATGTCGGGGCCAGTGTAGCGGCTGGGGTTGGAGGCTTGCACCCTCAAGGGCGAGGAGCGAGCGCCTGGCTGGCCTGCTGTGTGAGAGATTCCACCAACAAGCCGGCGTTCCAGGGATGCTCGGCCTGCCGCGCCATGCGCGACAGCTCGCGTGACCATGTCGTCAACGAGGGCAAGGCAGGCGCAGCTGGGAGCGATGACGCCGGGAAGTAGCGCGGCTGGCCCCCGGCCGCAATACGCATCGCGTCGTGGCAGAGCTTCTGCAGCACATCGACCACGCGGGGCAGCGGCCAGGACGCCATGGTGCCCACGTCGCCGCGAGCGAGTTGCTTGGGCAATGCCACCCACAGCTTCGCATCGATGCCTTCGGCCAGCCACTCCAGCACGTCCTGCGGCTGCCCGCCGGTGGCTGCCAGCATCACCTCGGGCTGCTGCACGGACTGCGTGCCCAGCCACGCAGTCGCAACCGCTGCATCGGGCAGGCCGAGCTGCACCGCCTGGCAGCGGCTGCGAATGGTCGGCAGCAGCGCATCGGGCGCGGCGCAGCTGAGCAGCAGCTTGGCGTCGCCCGGCGGCTCCTCCAGCGTCTTGAGCAAGGCGTTGGCCGAGATGCCGTTCATGCGCTCGGCCGGATGGATCACCACCACCTTGCCGCGGCCGCGCGCCGAGGTGGTCTGCGCGAAAGCGATGGCCTGGCGCACTTCGTCGACGCGGATTTCCTTGCTGGGCTTGCGCTTGCCGGCTTTTTCTTCCGATGCGCCGCCCTCTTCGTCCGAGCCCCAGCCGAGCGGCTCGCGCAACGCCTCGGGCAGCAGCACCAGCAGGTCAGGATGCGAATGCGCCTGCACCAGCTTGCAGCTTGCGCACACGCCGCAGGGCTTGCGGCTCGCACCGGCGGATTCGCAGAGGTAGGCCTGCGCCAGCGTGAGCGTCAGGTCCCACTGCCCCACGCCCTGCGGGCCGTGGATGAGCAGCGCATGGCCGCGTTGCGTGGCCAGCGCCTGCGTGAGCGGCGCGTCCAGCCAGGGCAGCGGCAGCGTGCCGTCGGGGCCTACCACTGGCGCGACTCCAGGGCAGCGACGATCTGCGACCACACTTCGTCCTTGGAGAGCGAGGCGTCGATGCGCACGATGCGATGCGGAGCCGCATCCGCCCGGGCCTTGTAGCCGGCGCGCACGCGGTCGAAGAACTCCAAGGCCTGCTGCTCGAAGCGGTCGGGCTCGCGGGCGGCGGCACGGCGCTGCGCAGCCATGGCGGCAGGCAGGTCGAACCACAAGGTCAGGTCGGGCTGCAGGTGTCCGTGCACCCACTGCTCGAGCTGAGAGAGCACGCCGGCATCGAAGCCTCGGCCCGCGCCCTGGTAGGCGAAGGTCGCGTCGGTGAAGCGGTCGCACAGCACCGTCTCGCCGCGTGCGAGCGCCGGCACGATCACCTGCTGCAGGTGATCGCGCCGCGCGGCGAAGACCAGCAGCGCTTCGGTCAGCGGATCCATGGTCGAGTGCAGGACCAGCCCTCGCAGCTTCTCCGCCAGCTCGGTGCCGCCCGGCTCGCGTGTGCTGAGCACCGTGTCGCCGCGCTCGCGCAGGCGCCGGGCCATGGCCTCGATGTGCGTGGACTTGCCCGCGCCGTCGATGCCTTCGATGGTGATGAATCGCGCCGGCATCAGGGCTTGCCTCGCTGGTACTGGTTCACGGCCTTGTTGTGCGCGTTGAGGTTGTCGCTGAACTCGCTGGTGCCATCGCCGCGCGACACGAAGTACAGCGCCTTGATGGGCTCGGGTTTCACCGCCGCCAGCAGCGAGGCCTTGCCCGGCATCGAGATCGGCGTGGGCGGGAGGCCGTTGCGGGTGTAGGTGTTGTAAGGCCCGTCGGTGACGAGGTCTTTCTTGCGAAGGTTGCCATCGAACTGGTCGCCCATGCCGTAGATGACGGTCGGGTCGGTCTGCAGCGGCATGTTGATGCGCAGGCGGTTCACGAACACCGCCGCCACCTTGCCGCGCTCGGCCGCGGCGCCGGTTTCCTTCTCGACGATGGACGCGAGAATGAGGGCATCGTCCACCGACTTGAGCGGGGTGTCCTGCGTGCGCTGCGCCCAGGCCTCGTCCAGGCGCTTTTGCATCGCGTGGAAGGCGCGCTTGAGCACGGCGATGTCGCTGCTGCCCTTGCTGTAGGCGTAGGTGTCCGGGTAGAAGCGGCCCTCGGGCGCCAGCGCCGGCTGGCCGAGCGCGGCCATGATGTCCCGGTCGCTCATCTTGGCGGTGGTGGGCTTGAGGCTGTCGGCTTTTGCCAGCTCGGCACGCACTTGCTTGAAGGTCCAGCCGTCGATGATGCGCACCACCGCCAGTGTCTCGTCGCCGCGCACCATCTTGTTCAGCAATTGGGCCGGCGTGGTGTTCAGGCCGATCTCGTAGCTGCCAGCGCGGATCTTCTTGGCCTGGCCCGACCAGCGGAAGTATTCATACAGGAAGAGCGGCGAGGTCTTCACGCCGGCATCCACCCAGGCCTGGGCGATGGCGCGCGGCGGCGTGCCCTGCTCCACCGCCACCTCCACCGATTCGGCGGCCAGCGCCATCGGCTTGTTCACCCACAGGTAGGCCGCTGCTGCCGCGCCCAGGGCGGCCAGCACGGCGAGCACGAACACGAAGCGCACGAACTTCATCGAGACGGACAACCCTGCGAGGGATACGTGAGGTGGGCGGGAATGATAATCGGGTGATGAGCCTTCTCCCTCACGTCTCCAACACCCCCATCCAGGGCGCCGCGCAACTCACGCACTGGGGCGTCATCCGCGCGTCCGGCGCCGATGCGGCGAGCTTCCTGCACGGCCAGCTCACCAACGATTTCTCCAGGCTCGGCCTGGGCGAGGCGCGCCTGGCCGGCTACTGCTCCGCCAAGGGCCGGCTGCTGGCGAGCTTCATCGCGTGGAAGTCAGGCCCCGAAGACATCCTGCTGGCCTGCCATGCCAGCGTGTTGCCCGCCACCTTGAAGCGCCTGGGCATGTTCGTGCTGCGCGCCAAGTGCAAGCTGACCGACGCCACGGGCGAGATACCCTTGTTCGGCGTGGCCGGCGATGCGGCGCTCGTGGGCGACCTGCCGGTGTGGGGCAAGCGTGACGCGGACGGCTCGCAGGTCATCCGCCTGCCCGATGCCGGCGGCGAGGTTCGTGCGCTGGTGGCATCGCCCGCCGCGCCGCTCATGCCCGTCCTGCCTCTGGCGGCCTGGCAATGGCTGGACGTGCAAAGCGGCGTGCCCACCATCGAGGCGGCCACCGTCGAGCAGTTCGTGCCGCAGATGCTCAACTTCGAGCTGGTGGGCGGCGTGAACTTCCAGAAGGGCTGCTACCCCGGCCAGGAGATCGTGGCCCGCTCGCAGTACCGTGGCACGGTCAAGCGCCGCACCTTCCTCTTCGACGTGGATGGCGCCGCCACCGCGGGACAGGAAGTCTTCCACAGCGCCGACCCCGGCCAGCCGGCCGGCATGGTGGCACTGGCCGCGCCACAGCCCGGCGACAGCGGCGCCAGCGCGCTGGTGGAGGTGAAGCTTTCGGCCATCGAGCAAGGCACGCTGCACCTGGGCAGCCCGCAAGGCGCCATGCTGCATCGCCGCGAGCTGCCCTATCCGCTGCTGCTGGACGCCGACCAGCCGGCCTGAGCGGCAGCCGCTGGCGCGAAAACCGCCCCGGGCGGGCAAGAGTTCACCAAAACGGCGGCGCGATGCGCGATCTGTTCATCTACTATCGAATCGAAGTCGCCAGCGCGCCGTTTGCGCTGGCCGCCGCGCAAGCCATGCAGCACCGGCTGCGCGAGAAGCATCCGCAACTGGCGGTGCGCCTGCTGCGCCGCCCTGACGAACCGGCCTCATCGACGACCCCGACCACGCTGCAGACCTGGATGGAAACCTACTCGCTCACCGGCACGGGCATCACGCCCGAACTGCAGGCCGAGATCGAACAGGCAGCCTCTGAGCTGAAGGCGTACATCGTCGGCGAGCGCCACACCGAGATCTTCGTCCCATGTGCCTCGTAGCACTTGCCATTGATCACAACCGCCGCTTCCCGCTGGTGATTGCGGCCAACCGCGACGAGTATTTCCGCCGCCCCTCGGCACGGCTGGCATGGTGGACGCCCGAAGCCGGCGGCCCGGCCATCCTCAGCGGCCGCGACCTCGAATCCGGCGGCACCTGGATGGGCCTGACGGCCGAGGGACGGCTCGCACTGGTCACCAACATCCGCGCGCCGAGCACCATCGACGCCAATGCGCCGTCGCGCGGCCGAATCGTGCCCGACTGGCTGTCGGGCCGCGAACGCACCGACCGCTTCTGGATGCGCACCGCGCTGTCGGGCTACAACGGCTTCAACCTCGTCGCCTTCGACTTCCGCCAGGGCGAATGCTTCTGGGCCGCCAACAACGGCCAGTACCCGCTGCGGCTGGACCGCGGCGTGCACGGCCTGTCGAATGCCGCGCTGGACACGCCGTGGCCCAAGGTGGAGACGCTCAAGTCACGGCTGCAGGCTGCGCTGGACGTGTCGAGTTCGGTGGACACGCTGTCGGTGCAGCTCTTCGCCGCACTGGCCGACCGCACCGAAGCCGGCGACGAACAACTGCCCGAGACCGGCGTGCCGCAGGAGGTGGAACGCATGCTGTCGTCCGCCTTCATCCGCTCCGCCGACGGCAACTACGGCACGCGCTGCTCCACGCTGATCATCACCGAGAAGGTCAACCGCCACCTCATCACCCACGTGCTGGAGCGCAGCTTCAGCGCCAGCGGCGTGGCGCTGCTGCGCCGCTCGATGATCAAGAACTGGCCGCCGCGCTACAGCCTGGAAGAGGAAGCAACGTTCAAGCCCAGCGAGCAAGGCGTGGTGTCGGAGACGGAGCTGAGTGCGGATGCAACGGCCGTCGCGCCGCCACCCGTGGCTGCCAAGCGCACCCGGGTGCGCAGCCTGCTGAAGCCGGAGCCGTCGAAGCGGCGCAAGCGCAACACGGCGCCGATGCCGCTGTAGTGCGCATCAGGCAGCCGTCGACGAGCTGCGTTTCAGGGCATCCCCGATCCAGTCGCTCCAGGCGCGGGCGAGCTTGGCGTAGCCGGCTTGGCTCGGATGCAGCTCCGTCGCCCAATCACCGCTCACGCCCGGCTGGTTGGCACCCGCCGGCCTGAGTTTCACACCGGCCGGATCGAAGTAGTGCACGTTCGGATAGCGGCTCGTGTCCGATGCGATGCGCGCCAGCAAGGCCCGCAGCCTGGCCACCAGCGCCTGCGCGACGGCAGCGTGGTGTTCGATCGGAATGCCATAGGCCGCGAAGGTCGGCTGCAGCCACGGCCCGTTCCCATCACTCGCCGGGCTGGGCCGCGGCACCGGCGTGGCATAGCCGTGCAGGAAGATGGGCAGTCCGCGCAGGCCACTCGAATCGCGCAAGGCCACCACGTGGTCGAAGAGGCTCATCAGGTGGTTTTCGGCCACCACGAAACCGTCGGGACTGATGAACGCATCGCCGCCGGGCCGGTCGGTGCGCCATTCGGATTCGGTCAACAAGAGGCGATGGTCCGGGGGCACCGGACTGCCGTCGGTGGTCACCGCCGGCGTGCGAGCCATCTCGAACAGGTGGTCGCCGCCCAGGGATAGCAGCAACCCGGTCCAGCGCTGGTTGGCCACGAGCCGCCGGGCGTCAGCCAGCTCGAAACCATGCCCCTGCCCTGCGAGGCTGACCGTCGCTCCGGGCAGGTCGCAAACCACCGCGGCACAAGGTGCCGTGAAGGCCATCGAATGCAGCAGGCTGTCTGGGGGCTGGTACACGGTGTCGCGGAACCACGAGTCCCCCGCGGCGATGAAGCGATGGACCGCCGATTCCAGCAGGTCATCCTGCCCGCTTCGGACGTCGTCTATGGACAGCACGCGCATCGGAAAGACCTCGGCTCCTTTTTCGCCTTTGGACCAAGGCACATCGCTGCCGACAAACTTGTCAATGAAACGCTCAAGGCTGATCCCCAGGGCACGGCGCAAAGATTCGTCACTAGCGTGGGCGCGATCAAACTTTGCATCACTCAGATTGGTATTGCTCCATTGACAACCATCGACAAGTGCTCCACGCAGGTCAGCTCCGCTCATATTTGCCCGGCTGAAGTCCGAACCACTCACTCGCGCGTTCTGCAAGTTTGCGGACGCAAGGTTCGCGGATACGAATGCCAATCGAGCCGGCTTCACACCATCCGGTAGAAATGCGCCACTGACGTCTGCGCTGCTCATATTGGCACTGGAAAAATCAGTGCCGTTCATCTGCGAGTTCTGCAAGTTGGCCTCAGCCAAGTTGGTAGATGCAAACGAAGCGCGATCCAATATCGCACCATCCAACTGAGCATGTGGAAGATTTCCTCGGTCGAAACGAGCGGCAAACAACAGGGATCGAGTGAACCGGGCGCCCGGAAGATTTGCCCGGCGAAGATCCACATTTTCCAAAGAGAAGCCTGAGAAATCCGCCTCTGGAAACGACACCCGCTTCCCCCTGTGCCCATCCGACTCCAGCCACAGTTGGTGATCTCCAAGGGCAAATTGAAGCCGGCTGCGCCACATTGAACGGATTGCGGCGCGAATGGTGCTTGCACCGAAGGCCACTGCCATTTCGGCATCGCCCACGTCGAGGATCATTCCAACGCATTGATCACCAACCACAACCGGAGCACCATGAGCCTCTGGTGGCAGTGGCCAGAGCTCTTCGTCCGGTGATGCCCTCAAATGCAATCGGCCCTCTCCGGGCCCAGAAACAATCTTCACGGTGCATCTCATGCCCGTTGAGCCGACAAAGAACAGAACCTCTGCATCAACACCGACTGCCACTGGAGCCTCGGCAAGGTGCATATGTCTGCCCGAGTGATGACCGTCATCGATCAACGCGAGAATTTGCGTCTGCGAACCATGCCATTCGCGATTTGCGATCGCTTCTGTCTCGTCATCTGCGAATAGCCGTCGTGGGCCACTGGCATCTCGGAGAGCGCGAATGCTTGCCCACGGCGCGAATACCTGAACAGCCAGTCGAGCCGAGTCTTCCTCACGCCAATAGAACCCTCCCTCTGGCGAACGCGTCGCGCAGGTCAGAGCCAGATCACTACCGAACCATACGGCTGTATGCACGCCAGATGAAGTGCCACGATTCGGTACCGGCATGCAAGCCTCAAACAGGAGGCGAACCCTTTCGTCGAAGACCTTCCCAGAATCGTTGACGGCCTTGAGTGGTTTTCCTTCCGAACTGGCAGATTCTTCCACTGCCGAAATCTCGCTATCGGAATGCTGGTCGACACTCGCCAGCCGGTAGTCCGGATTCCCGAACAGCGCGTACTGCCCCCAACGGATGTCGCTGTCCCCGGCCCGCCGCTCAAAGCAGACCTTGCGCGCCTCCAGCATGGCCTGCGCCGCTCCAAGGCCCTTGACCATGCCTTCGATGAAATGCTTGGGCTGGTCATTGCGGTCATCCACCGCATCGACAGGAGCAAGCACGATGGACACGCCACGATGTAGCAGCTGCGTCGCCATGTCGGCGAGGTAGTTGCCGGCCAGCACGACCATCTCCGGTGGCTGCTGGTGGACTAGGATGTCGTCGACCGTCAGCAGGTCTGCCTGGCCGAATTGCAGGCCGACCTGCGCGTCGCCGCTTGGGCCGACACGGCGCACGCCATGCCCGGACAGGAACAGCAGCCTGAAGGGCTCGCGCCGCAGCAGGCTGCGCGGATCGCCCAGCGAGCTGCGGAGGTCGGTGCGGATCTCATGCGTGCGCGAGAACAGGTGCAGGAGCCCGGCCACCTCGGTGGCCTCATCCTGCGCGGCCGGCAGATCGGGCTGCGTGCCGGCCGGGTCGCCGATGACCAGCATCAAGGGCCGCTGCCCGACGAACAGCAGCGGCGACATGGATCGCGTCGCACGGACCAGCGGCTTGGTCAGCGCCACCAGTTCGCGCCGCCGGCCACGGCGCGTCCACAGCAGCAGCTCCCACGGCACGGACTGCAGCTGCGACTCGACGAGCAGCACCAGCGTGCCCGATACCTCGGCCAGTTCTTCAGCCAGCTCCAGGGGCACCAAGCGGTCGGAGTGGTATTGCAACTGCTCCGGATCGCCCATGGCACGCCGGGCGACCGACTGGATCAACTCCATCGAAACCTTCATGCCCCAACCCGCTCCTCCATCCCCCGCTCGGCCTTCGTTCTTCAGGTAGAACAGCGAGCCATCGCCATCAAGGTAGCGAATCTCCAGAAGGACATTGGGCCTCGCTTCCCGGTCGGGTTCTTCCTGCACGGCCTGCATCTGGAGTGACTCATCGGCGGGCAGTTGCCCTGCCAGGGCCCGCCTGGACACCTCCGCGAACGGCATGCTCCACTGCGTGATCCGATGCCGCCCCGTCGGCGAGGGAAAGAACGCCTCGAAGGCATGGTCGTCGCTGCCCTCCTCGACCAGGAACTTCCCGACCGACCTCAACTGGAACTGGATCTCGCCCTCCTCGCTGTACCGCAGCGACTTGGTGAGCTCCTCGCGCACACCGTCGATGAAGCGGTAGCAGCCTTCGCCGGCCGTGCCGTCATCCATGCGCCGGATCAGCCCGCCGACGAAGAACTCCGCCAGCTCCGCCGTGCCGGTGGCCGGCAGCATGGTCCGCTGCACGAGCCGCATCACCGGGATGGTGAGCGGGTCCGGCACCGAGAGGAACACCGCCAGCTCGTAGGCATCACGCGACACCATCGCCCGGTAGCGGGCCACGCGTTCAGCGGCCGTGACGTCGACAGGCGCCTTCGCCTGGACTGCCGGCTGCAATGGCGCGAGCAGCACCCCAGGCACCGCCGCGCCTCCGCGCGCAGTCATCGTGCCCGCCCACTGGCGGATGGTGGTGGTGTCCATGCCGATCACCGGCACGCGCAGGCATTGGCGGGCATCGCCTTCGTCCAGCCACCAGGGCAGCAAGGCCTTCATGTGCGCGTTCGCATCGCCGGCCTTCTCCGCGAAGAGCGAGACCTCCGGCTCGCCCACAGCCGTGTGGCGCCACGAACGACGCGGCAACGGCTGCAGCAAGCTCACCGCCGCAGCGCCGCTCGCTTCGCAGAGGAAGGCATGCACATGGCCGCTGCGCCAACGCGCAGACGTTGCGTCGCTCACGAACAGCATGATGTGGGGCTGATCGTTCCTGGCCCATCGCGACATCGGCACCGGCGTGCTGCGGTCGTCGGCTAGAACCTGGCCGTCCGTCGCACCATCGAGCCAGTAGCGTGTGACGCTGCGGAAGCCGCCCTGGTTGCGCAGCAGGCGCATGAACTCATCGAGCGTGTCGTCCCACAGAGCCATGGAGGACGAGGATTCGATCACCACGCTCAGGTCGAACCAGCGCTCGCGCACCGGCTTGTAGACCGGGCACCACACGCCGGTGTCGGCTGCCTGGGTTGCCGTCTCCTCCTCGTCGAGCGTGCTGCGCCAGCGCGACGGCACGCGGCGGGCGAAGGGCTGCAAGGCGCGGCGCAGGTCTTCGGGATGTTCGGTGGATGCAACGCCCGGCACGCGCAGTACGGAGGCGCTGACGGTCCCGCTCATCTTGGCCGAGTAGATGGACGCGCCCTCATCACCAGCCGCACCGGCCGTCTTGCCCTGGCGGTCCAGCCGGGCTGCATCGTCCTGGCCTTCAGCCAGGGGAGATTCGATGGGTGGAACGTCGTCGCCGGAGGTGTCACCGGAGCCCGGATCGGCCGGCGCGGCCTCCTCGGCCGGTACCGGCAAGCGCTCGGCCAGCCAGAGGATGTCCTCCAACTCCTCGATGGACACACCAAGGCCGGCAACACGCAGGCGCCGGACGAGTTCGGTGAGCATCAGGTCTTCCTGCCGAGCCCCAGGGTCAGGCTCTCCAGCATCTTCGTCTTGTCTTCAGGGCTCAGGACGTGCGCCCCCATGACGAGCTGGATCGCATTGAGAAGCTGATCGGCCGAGAGTTTCTCGCCCTTCTGCGCTCTGGCCACGAAGCTGTCGATGAGCTTGGTGGCGTCCTTCATCTTCTGCGAGCCCAGATGTGCGGTGACGATGGCCTTGAGGCGGATCGGGTCGTCGCAGGGATCGGGCATCTTCATCTGCAAGCATCGCCGCAGGAAGGGTGCAGGGAAGTCGCGCTCGCCGTTGCTCGTCATCACGACGAACGGAAATTCGTGGCTGTCGACCTGCCCGCCGGTGATCTCCACTTCCTGGTTGCCGCCGAAGCCGCGCACGTTCATCGCGGACTTGTTCTTGATGCGGCTGAGCTCGGGGATGTGATAGCGCCCTTCCTCGATCACGTTGAGCAGGTCGTTGGGCAGATCGATGTCAGCCTTGTCGATCTCGTCGATGAGCAGGGCCCGTGGCCGAATCGCCGGCAGCATGGCGGTGCCCAAGGGCCCGAGCTCGATGAAGTCGCCAACATCGAGGTCCTTCTCGGAGTCCTTGTCGTCGCGCTTGGCCTGCGCACGGCCGATGGCGTCGTAGCTGTACAGCGCATCGCGCAAGGTGCTGCGCGACGTCACTGGCCAGCGCAGGGGTTCGCCAAGCTGGAGTTCGTAGGCCACGGAGTCGATCAGCGATGACTTGCCCGTGCCCGGCCCGCCGGTGATGAGCAGCGGGCGCCGCAGGTACAGCGCAGCGTTCACCATTCGGCGGATCTCGGGGTTGGACTGGTAGGTCGTGCCCTTGGCGATGGCACTGGCCGACAGTGGCGAGCGGATCTTGTCACCCAGCTTTGCCAGTTCAGGGTCAGCGCGCCGCGGCCGCCAGGGTGGCGGGTCAGGCATCTTCCAGTCGCTGCGAAGCTGGTTGTCGCCTCGGTACAAGAGCCAGTCGTTGGTGTCGGTGGTCATGTCTGTCCTCCCGTCGAAGGGTTCTGGAATGACTGCAGGGATGGCAGATGGCCGGGTTCGTCCCACACGATGCGCACGGACGACAGCGGGTCGCTGCCCTTGGCCAGCCTGAGAAGCTTGCCGATGGACAGCGGCGCCTCGCGCGCAGCCTGCTTGGAGAACACGTCGCACAGGAGCTTGCGCACGTCCTGGGCACCGTCCGGCGGCTTGGCCAGCCAGAAGAAGCACGGCACGCCCTCACGCAGGCACCCCTGGATGTCTTCCGGTGGCAGGCCACCCTCGCCCGCGGCAGGGTGCCCCAGCCCGACGCAGATGCCCGTGCCGCCAGCCCTGAGCAGCTTGGCGGCGGCGATGGCCGAGGCATCGGTCTCCTCGTCGTCGGGCGCCTCCAGCCAGATCACATCGGCGCCGCCACCGGCCTCGAAGCGTGGCGCCAGCGCCGTCACCGCCTGCCGCCAGGCGTTGATGGGTTTGCCCGCGGCGTCCTGCCCGGCCCTCGCCCGCCGGTGCCAATGCAAGATGACCGGATACCGGCGGTTCAGCGGCGTGGGCTTGCCAGGCAAGCCGTCTTCCTCGAAGGCCACCTTCAGCGACTCCAGCTCGGCCAGCAGCAGCTTCTCCGGCACGATCATGCCCACCATCAGGTCGTAGCGATGACCGACGACCCGCTCAGCCTCGGCGGTGATGGCGCCCAGACGCGTCGCGACATCGGAGCGAAGCGAAAGGTCGACGGCCACCGACTGCAAGGCTGAGCAATGCGCCGGGTCCGGCGCATGGATCCACCAGCGCAATTCGGCCTGAGTCTGCGCGTCGACCTCGATGAACAGCGTGGCGCGCGGCCGCTGACCCTGGGCTTCGGCATCGAGCGCGCTGCGCAGGGCCTGGCGGGCACTCGCGTTGTCACGGGTGGCGGTGTCGACCCAGCTGGCGATCTCGGCGCTCTTCGCCTCGCGCGCCAGCCGCTCGCCGAACTCCACCAGCGGCGACGGGAAGTTGTCTTCCCGAGGCCGCTTGTCCTCCAGGTCTCGCAACCATTTCTCGATGGCCACGTGGCCGATGGAACGGCTGGCATCGGGCAGCGAACGCAGGTACAGCCGATACAGCAAGGCCGGCGCGGGCGAAACCTTGTTCACCAGCTTGAGCAGTTCCTCCACCGTGCGTGATCGCACCGGCACGCGGCCGGCGCGGCGCCTGGCCTTGCCGGGCCACTCCATCACCATGAAGGGTTGTTGCGTGCGCAACAGCTCACTGGCATCCACGTCGCTCAGCGAGTCGTCGAAGGCTTGCTCGAAGTCGGGCCAGCCCGGTACTTCGCCTGCCTTGAGCGCCCGGAACAGGGCATCGGCAAATCGACCCGTCTCGCGCTGGGTATCGTTGCTGGCCAGGTTGCCCGGCGATGCCGCGAACATCTGGACTTGCCTGATGTCGTTGTTGACGGACGTGCGGGCGAAATTGCCCACCGCCGGCCTGGCGGCCTCGCCGGTGTCGGAGAACTTGTTCGCGCAGGCATCCACCACCAGCACCTGCTCGGCAAAGTGCTCGAAGCGCGAGCCATGCAAGGCGCCCATGAGGTCGGGCGCGGAGATGCAGTAGGGGCGGCCTTCGGCAGCGTCCTCGGTGTAGAGGTAGTTGGACCGGTCGTAGTCGTCGATCACCCCATGGCCGCCCCAGAACATGAAGAGCGCTTCGGCGTCCGGGGCGCGGGTGAGCAGTTCCTTGTCGACGAAACGCACGATGTCATCGCGCGTCGCGGCACGCTCCTGCGGCCATTGCCGGTTGGCAACCCACTGCATGACACCGGCGTCCTTCCAGCTCTCGGTGGACAGGAAGAGTGCGATGTTCTCCTTGGGCACGCCACGGTCGATGAGCCACTCCACGCAGCGCAGCGCGTCGGCGGCCGGACCATGCAGGCGCCAGTCCTCGCCGTACTCGTAGTGGTCGATCCCGACCACCAGTGCGAGCGTGCGCTGCGGCGGCGTTTCAAGCATTGCGCACCCAGGCCTCGATCATCGTCCACATGGGCTTGCTGTGCAGGTAGGCGCTGTGCGAGGCGGGAAAGGATTCGTCGCTCACCACCTGGTGGTCCGACACGCGGTTGCCGAAGATCTTGCCGCCGACATAGCTCAAGGGGTCGTTCAGGTCGTAGAAGTTGAGCCACATCGGGAAGTGCGATGGCAGCTTGTCGGCCAGGTCGCGGGTCTTCTCCAGGTCCAGCGTCTTCAACGCGCCGATCTCGTAGAAGAACGGTGCCTGCGAGCCGAAGGTGATGAGGCCCTTCACGTTGCCGGGCCTGTCCTCGATGAGCATCTCCACCGACGCGATGCCACCCAGGCTGTGGGCGAAGACGAACACCTCGTCGTTGGGCAGCTTCGCCAGTTCGTCGCGGATGAAGCCGCGGATCGCCTCGCCGCGCGCCTGGTAGACGAGGATGTCGCCCGCCGCGGGGTAGGTCGCGTCCGTCAGCGAGGTGCGCTTGCGGCGGATCTGCCAGGTGGCGATGTTTTCCGCCAGGCCCACGAAGGGCGAGGCCAGTGTGCTGAACACACCGCGTGCGTCATCGCCCAGGCGGCGTGCGACCTGATGGCTGAGTGCTTCACGCGTGGCTGAATCCAGCGTCGGGCCGCCGGACTCGAAGGATTCCTTCTCCAGCGCCGCGACCACTGCATGGGCCAACGCGAGACGGTGCGGGGGCTTGCCGGCCAGCGGGCTGGTCTTCGCGGCCTCGAAAGCCTTGGACTTCTCGATGTCGGTGACCACGCGGGGCCAGAAGCGGTCCAGCCCGAGCGCCGCCAGTTCAGGCTTCAGGTCATCGGCCTTGATCAGGTCGTGGAACTTGGCCAGCAGCGCGTTGGTGAGCGCCGCGGCATTGGGTGGCTGGGCCTTCTTTTCGCCAGTGGCACCGGCCAGCAGGCCCAGTTCGAAGCCCGGGTCCTGCAGCAGCATGGACCACATCGCACGGTTCTTGTCGGCATCGGACACGCCCACGCCCCGTGAGTCGCCATAGGTGGGAATCGAGGCGCCGTCGAAGTTGAGCCTGGCACCCACCTTCTCGCCCCAGCGGCAGGACGCCACCTTCGCATCGAGGCCGCATTGGCCGAGCTGCCGTTCGATGACCGCGAGACTGGCCTTGTAGCCATCTTCACGGACACCGGTTCCATGCACGAACAGGAGCGTCTTGGCCATGTTGCCTCCCGGGACGGATCGTTCGGAAGGCGATGCTGGAACAGATGGCTCCTTGTGTCCATCCCCAACAGTGCGAATGCGCCCAGGCTACAAGGCCCGCACCATCTCCACGTGCGGGATGCCCGCCTCCTCGAACACCGGCCCGCGCTGCACGAAGCCCGAGCGCGAGTAGAACGGCGCGGCCGAGGTCTGCGCATGCAGCACCACCTCGTGCTGGCCCTGCGTGCGTGCCACCTGCATCAGCGCCTCCAGCACGCTGCGGCCCACGCGGCTGCCGCGCATGCTCTTGGCCACGGCCATGCGGCCGATCTTGGCCACGCCCGGCACGTGCTCCAGCAGCCGGCCGGTGGCCAGCGGCATGCCGAAGTGGTTCACCGCCACCGCATGCACGCAGGTCTCGTCGGCACTGTCCCATTCCATTTCGGCGGGAATCTTCTGCTCCTGCACGAACACCGCGGTGCGGATGGCCGAGGCCTCCTTGCCGAGCTCGCTCCACGAGCCCACGCGCACGTCCACCATCGGCTTGCCCGCCTCGAAGGCCTGCAGCACGTCGCGCAGTTCCTGCGGCACGGGCTTGGAGGTCTGCGTGGCCGGGTCAGCGAAGACGTAGACCAGCTCGCCGCTGACCAGCAGCTCTTCGGCGCGGAAGATGCCGGCGTGGATGACCATCGACGAGGTGCCGATGCGCCCGGTGCGGATGCCCACGTCCAGCACGTCGTCGTAGTGCGCGGAGCCTTCGTATTCCAGCGTGGCCTTGCGCACGTACAGGTCGCCGCCCAGGTACTGCATGGTCTCCTGGTAGGGCATGGCCAGCGCGCGCCAATAGGCGCCCACCGCGGTGTCGATGTAGGTGAGGTAGTGACCGTTGAAGACGATCTTCTGTGCGTCGATCTCGGCCCAGCGGACGCGGATGCGGTCGGCGAATCGGAACTCTGCTCGCTTCATGGGGTTCGGGTGCGGGGGGTCAAAGGGAGAAGGCTTTCTTGAGCGCATGGGCCGCGGCCTCCTGCGCATGCGTGGCTTCGGGCAGCACTCGCCCGAGCTTGATGAAGTCGTGGGTGACGCCTCGGTACAGCTCCAGGTCCACCATCACGCCGGCGGCGCGCAGCCGGTCGGCGTAGGCCACGCCTTCATCCACCAGCGGGTCGCATTCGGCGAGGATCACGCAGGCCGGGGCCACGCCTTCGAGGTCGTCGGCCAGCAGCGGCGCGAAGCGCCAGTCCTCGCGGTCGGCAGGGTCGATGTAGTGGTCGAAGAACCAGGAGATGCCCTGGGCTTCGAGCAGGTAGCCGCTGGCGAAGGTGCGGTGCGAGGGCGTGTCCGCATGCGCGGTTGTGCCGGGCGTGATGAGCAGTTGCAGGCGCAGCGGCAGGCCGGTGTCGCGCGCATGGATGGCCGCCACCGCCGACAAGGTGCCGCCTGCGCTGTCGCCGCCCACGGCCAGGCGCGTGCCGTCCAGGCCCAGCGCGTGGGCCTGCTGGGACAGCCATTTCATCGCCGTCCAGCCGTCATCCACCGCGATCGGGAAGCGATGCTCCGGCGCAAGCCGGTACTCGTAGGCCACCACCGCCGCGCCGCTTCTCAGCGCCAGTTGCCGGCACAGGCTGTCGTGCGTCTCCAGGTTGCCGATGGTGAAGCCGCCGCCGTGCAGGTACAGCAGCACGGGCAGTACTTCGTTCGAGGGTGCGTACAGGCGCGCGGGCTGCGGCGAGCCGTCGGCCGCCGGGATGCGCAGCTCTTCCACCCGCGCCAGCGGCACCCGCGGCAGTTCGAGGATTTCCGACGCGGCCACGTAGGCCTCGCGGGCCTCGGGCACGCTGAGCGCATAGAACGGTGGGCGGTTGGCGCGGCGGATCTTGTCCAGCACGTCGGCCATGCGAGGGGTGAGCTTGGGAGTCGTCGAAGTCACGCGGGTAACACCAGGACGGAGAAAACCAGGGTGGTGCGAGGGAGGGAGCAGCGAGGATACTCGGACGCATTCATTCAGGTTGTCCGCCATGGCTTTCATCTACTACATCACCCAGGTGCAACTCGACTTCGGCGCGGTGAAGCTGCTGCCGCAGGAATGCGAGCGCACGGGCATGAAGCGGCCGCTCGTGGTCACCGACGCCGGCGTGCGTGCAGCCGGCGTGCTCGGCAAGGCGCTGGCCGCATTGGGCGAGGTGCCGCATGCGGTGTTCGACGAAACGCCGTCCAACCCCACCGAAGCGGCAGTGCGATTGGCAACCGCGATGTATCACCGCGAGCGCTGCGACGGGCTGATCGCGGTGGGCGGTGGCTCCAGCATCGACCTGGCCAAGGGCGTGGCCATCGCGGCCACGCACGAGGGGCCGCTGAAGACCTACGCGACCATCGAGGGCGGCAGCCCGAAGATCACCGAGAAGGTGGCACCGGTCATCGCCGTGCCCACCACCGCCGGCACCGGCAGCGAGGTGGCGCGCGGCGCGATCGTCATCGTGGACGACGGCCGCAAGCTCGGCTTCCACAGCTGGCACCTGGTACCCAAGACGGCCATCTGCGACCCGGAGCTGACGCTGGGCCTGCCGCCCTTGCTCACTGCCGCCACGGGCATGGATGCCATCGCGCATTGCATGGAAACCTTCATGGCCAGCGCGGTGAACCCGCCGGCCGACGGCATCGCGCTGGATGGGCTGGAGCGCGGCTTCCTGAACATCGAGCGCGCCACCTTGCAGGGCAGCGACCGGGAGGCGCGCTGGAACATGATGAGCGCGAGCATGCAAGGGGCCATGGCCTTCCAGAAGGGCCTGGGCTGCGTGCATTCGCTCAGCCACAGTCTGGGCGGCGCCAACCCGCGCCTGCACCACGGCACCTTGAACGCGGTGTTCCTGCCGGCGGTGGTGAAGTTCAACGCGAGCGCCGAGTCGATGGTGAAGGACCGCCGGCTGCAGCGCATGGCACACGCCGTGGGCATCGGCAGTTGCGACTCGAAAGGCACCGAGGTGGCAGAGGCCATCCGCGCCTTGAACGCCCGGCTGGGCCTGCCGGCCGGGCTGTCGGCGATGGGCGTCACCCGAGACATGTTCGAACGCATCATCACCGGTGCGTTGGCGGACCACACGCACAAGACGAACCCGCGCATCGCGACCGCCGACGACTACCGCGAGATGCTTGAAACCTCGATGTAACCGCGCCGTTCCCGCGCCATCTGTGTGCGATCGTTTCGCCGGAGTGACAAGCCGGCGCGGCGCGGGCATCATCGGCCCACACCAGAGGCGCCCAGCGCCCGTCTCCTCCCCCCAGCACGCCCTCCCGGAGACCACCCAGACTCAGACGTCCTGCCATGAATGAACTGATGCCCGCGCCGCGCCCCCGCGAATTCGCCTACATCCCACTCGACGCCGGCTGGAGGCAGTGGATCGCCGAGAACCGCCTTCGCGACTGCACGCCGCAGTCCATGCTGGCGACCATGACCAACGCCGGCCTGGACCCGCGCGAATGCCAGTCGGCCATCGCGCTCATGGAAGACGACCCCACCTACCGCGCCGCGCGGCGCATGCAGCAACTGCACCGCAAGCTGGAGTCGGTGGTGGGCAACATGCAGCGGCTGTGGGAATCGTCGCCCCGCTACGGCACGGTGGAAAAGCGCAAGACGCCATCGCGTGACGAGTTCATCGAGCGCTACGTGCGCGGCTGCAGGCCGGTGGTGTTCACCGACATCGCCGACGACTGGCCCGCGAAGAAGCGCTGGTCGCCTGCGGACCTGAAGACGCGCTTCGGCCACCTCGACGTGGAAATCCAGGACGGCCGCAGCAACGACCCGAAGTTCGAGGAGAACAAGCTGGAGCACAAGCGCACCGTGCGCCTGGGCGATTTCGTGGACCGCGTGGTCAACGGCGGCCCCACCAACGACTACTACCTCACCGCCAACAACGAGGTGCTGCGCCGGCCCGAGTTCGCGCCGCTGCTGGCGGACATCGGCCGCATGCCGCCGGCCTGCGACCGTGCGCAGCTCAGCAGCCGCTCGTCGTTCTGGTTCGGCCCGGGCGGCACCAACACGCCGCTGCACCACGACACCATCATGCTGTTCCACACGCAGGTGGTGGGCCGCAAGCGCTGGCGCTTCATCTCGCCGCTGGACACGCCGCGCCTGTACAACCACAACAACGTCTTCAGCCCTCTCGACCTGGACGCACCCGACCTCGCCCGCTACCCGCGCTTCGAAGGCGTGCGCGTGCTGGAGGTGGTGGTCGAGCCCGGCGAAACAGTGTTCCTGCCGCTGGCGTGGTGGCACCAGGTGAGCTCGCTGGACGTGAGCCTGTCCTTCTCATTCACGAACCTGGACGTGCCCAACCACTTCACCTACGTGAACCCGGAGATCCGCGACTGGTGAGCGGCCGGCGGCCGCTCAGGCCGCCACTTCCACGCGGTTGCGGCCCGCCCGCTTGGCGGCGTACAGCGAGGCATCGGCACGCTCCAGCAACTGGCGCACGTCGGTGCCTTCCATCGCATCGCACAGGCCCACGCTGATGGTCACGCGAAGGCCGGTCGCGACGCCGCCCCAGTCGTAGGCCTGCACCGCCTGCCGCAGGCGCTCGCAGATGTCCGCCGCCACCGGCAGCGGGGTGCCCACGAAGAGCACGATGAACTCCTCGCCGCCCATGCGCGCCAGCAGGTCGGTGCTGCGGGTGTTCTCGGTGAGCAGCCTGGCGATGGCCTTGAGCACGTCGTCGCCCACCGCATGGCCGAACCGGTCGTTCACCTGCTTGAAGTGGTCCAGGTCTACTGCAGCCAGGCTCAGCGCCGCGTGGCGCTCGCGGGCCACGGCCAGCTGCGCAGGCAGTTCGTGGTCCACGCGGCGGCGATTGGCCAGCCCGGTGAGCTGGTCTTCCATCGCATGCTTGCCCAGCTCCAGCGCCTTGGTGGCGAGCAGCTGGTTTTCCGATTCGAGCTGGGCCGCGCGCAGGCGCTGCACCTGCGCATCCAGCCGGGCGCGCTCGGCGGCGGCCTGGGCGTTCTCCATCTCGATGCGGTTCAGCAGCAGCCTCGCCTGCCGGTCGGCACGCTGCTTCATCTCCTCGCGCTCCAGCGGCAGCATGGCCTCGTGGTGCTTGAGCGCGTTGGCAAGGTCGCCCAGTTGCTTGTAGCTCTGGTACAGGCCCTGGTGCATCTCGAAGAGCATCGCGTGGTCGTCGGTATCGTGAGCCTGGTCCAGCGCCTTGGAGTACAGCGTGATCGCCGCCGTGAGGTCACCACGGTGGCGCTCCAGCTCGGCGCGATTGGTCACGGCGGTCAGCAGCATGCCGCGGTAGCCGTTGCCGCGGGCCAGTGCATCCTGCCGCTCGATGCATCCAAGCGCATCCTCGTAGCTGCCCAAGCCGGTGTGCGCATTGGCCAGGTTGCCCAGGCACACCGCCTGGCGATGCCCGTTGCCCGACGCGTCCGCCAACACCAGCGCCTCGGTGCCGTACTGCAGGGCGCGCAGCAAGGTGGCGCGCTGGAGTTCGGCCGCCTGCGACTTGGCCACGTGCAGCAGGTTGCTGCACAGGTTGTTGAGCGCGCTGAACATCTCTTCGCCGCCGTTGATCTCGCGGGCGATCTCCAGCGCCTGCAGCATCAGCGGTTCGCCGCGCGATGGATCGCCCAGCTCCTCGTAGGTGAGGCCCGCTCGGTTGAGCGCCCAGCTCATGAGCGACGGGTCGTTGGCGAGCTTGGCCGATTCGATGGCCTGGGTGGCGTACACCAGCGCATCCGAATACAGGCCCATGTCGTTGTGGGCCAGCACCAATGTGCACAGCACCTGGGTGCGCTCGGCGGCATCACGGGCGCGCTTGAGCAGCGGCAAGGCCTGCTGGCAATGCTTGATGGCGGTCTCGGAGTCGGACAGGCGGAATTCGTTGAGTGCCAGCACCGACAGCGCCGCGGCCTTCAGCCCCTGCTGGCCGGCCGCTTCGGCGAGCGCCAGCGCTCGCGTTGCCTGGTCGACGCCAAGGCGATGATCCCCCGCCACCCTGGCCTGCCGCGCTGCGTCCAGAAACGCGCGGGCCTCTTCGAGAACGGCTCGCTTGCTGCGGGTGGGCATGCCTGGGGTTGCTGCTGGCATCGGGCGAGTATGCAGCGTGAAGGTTCGTTCGGAAACAGCAAAAAGCCCGGAAACCTTGCGGTCTCCGGGCTCCTCTGGGACCGGGTAGCGAAACGGATCAGGCGTGCTTCGCGTCGAAGAACTGCTCGTCTTCGGTCGAGCCCTTCAGCGCAGCGGTCGAAGCTTCACGCTCGATGGTGGTCGTCACGGCGTCGAAATAACCCGTGCCCACTTCGCGCTGGTGCTTCACGGCGGTGAAGCCACGCTCGGCGGCGGCGAATTCCTTCTCCTGCAGTTCCACGAAGGCGCTCATGTTGTTGCGAGCGTAGCCGTAGGCCAGGTCGAACATGCCGTAGTTCAGGGCGTGGAAGCCGGCCAGCGTGATGAACTGGAACTTGTAGCCCATCGCACCCAGCTCGCGCTGGAACTTGGCGATGGTGGCGTCGTCCAGGTTCTTCTTCCAGTTGAAGGACGGCGAGCAGTTGTAGGCCAACAGCTTGCCCGGGAACTTCTTGTGGATGGCGTCGGCGAAGGCCTTGGCGAAAGCCAGGTCGGGCTTGCCGGTTTCGCACCAGATCATGTCGGCGTACTCGGCATAGGCCAGGCCGCGGCTGATGGCCTGGTCCAGGCCGTTGCGGGTGCGGAAGAAGCCTTCGACCGTGCGCTCGCCGGTGCAGAAGGGCTTGTCGTTGTCGTCCACGTCGCTGGTGACGAGGTCACCGGCTTCGGCGTCGGTGCGGGCCAGCAGCACGGTCGGCACGCCGCAGACGTCCGCTGCCAGGCGGGCAGCGTTCAGCTTGGAGACGGCTTCGCGGGTGGGCACGAGCACCTTGCCGCCCATGTGGCCGCACTTCTTGGCCGCGGCCAGTTGGTCTTCGAAGTGCACGCCGGCGGCGCCCGCTTCGATCATGGCCTTCATCAGTTCGAAGGCGTTCAGCACGCCGCCGAAACCGGCTTCAGCGTCAGCGACGATCGGCGCGAAGTAGTCGATGTCGTTCTTGCCTTCGGACCACTGGATCTCGTCGGCGCGCTTGAAGGTGTTGTTGATGCGCTTGACGACCTTGGGCACCGAGTCCACCGAGTACAGCGACTGGTCGGGGTACATCTCGCCGTTGCTGTTGGCGTCGCCGGCGACTTGCCAGCCCGACAGGTAGATGGCCTTCAGGCCGGCCTTGACCTGTTGCATGGCCATGTTGCCGGTCAGCGCGCCCAGGGCGTTGATGAACGGCTCGGTGTTCACGAGATTCCACAGCTTCTCGGCGCCGCGCTTGGCCAGGGTGTGCTCGATGGCGAGCGAGCCGCGCAGGCGCACCACGTCTGCGGCGGTGTAGCCGCGCTTGATGCCCTTCCAACGGGGGTTCTCGGCCCAGTCCTTTTCGAGGGCGGCGATCTGTTGTTCGCGGGTGAGGTTCGTCATGTGGATCTCCAGAGGTGAGAAAGGAAACGAAGAAAAAGCGAAATCTCTGGAGCCAAGAATACGGATGTGCGCGCGGCTTGGGAAGACTTGTGTCTTATATAAGACTAAAAATGTTGTTGTTTTGAATCAATGACTTAGCCGTTTCGTTTCATGATTCGAAATGTCATTTGCCGTCATGAAAAATATTGCGGCGATGCAGCATGCCCTCATCTCGCGATATGAAATGCAGATTTCTGATCGTGAAACGTCGACCGCACCGCACTAGGCGCGCCGTTCGACCCGAACCGGCAGCCCCAGCCATTGCCGGTAGATGCGATCCGCCAATTGGTGCTGCCCCTGCAGCCACCGGGCGCTGTCGGTCCGGATCCGGTCCGGCGAATGCTGTGTCGGCACATGGTGCGTGGCACGGTCCAGCTCTTCGCACCACGCTTCCAGCTTGGCCTCGTCCAGCTCGACGTGGAACTGCATCGCCAGGTGCTGCCCGATCGAGAACGCCTGGTTCGGACAGGACTCGTTGCCTGCCAGAAGCGTCGCACCTGGCGGAATGTCGAAGGACTCCTCGTGCCACTGGAACACCGGGGCCTCCACGCCGTCGCCCAGCCAGCGGCGGGCTTCGGCGCTGTCCCCGATCTCGATTGCATGCCAGCCGATTTCCGGCAAGGATGAGGCTTTCACCGCCGCCCCCAGCGCTCTCGCCATCAACTGCCCGCCGAGACAATGGCCGATGACCGGCAGGTCCTTCGCCATCGCATCGCGGATCAGTTGCTCCGCCTGACGCAGTGACGGCAACGGATCGTTCGCGCTCATCTCGCCGCCCAGCACCGCCAGTGCCGAATGGCCGACCATGCTGTCGGGATACTCGTCCCCCGCTTGCGTGTTGCGAACCTCGAAGGGCAGGCCCTGCTCCAGCAACCAGGTGCGAAGGTAGGCCGGGCCGTCGTTGTGCAAGTGCTGGAGGATGAGGATGGGTTTCATGTTCAGAGATCCAGGGCCGTCGTTTTCTTGACCGTGCGCAGCACGAGCATCGAGTTCGTCCGCACCACGCCCGGCAGGCGTTCGAGCACCTCGACGTGGAAGCGTTCAAGGTCGGCCGAATCGGCATACGCAAAACGCAGCAGGTAGTCGTTGCTGCCGGCCACGTACACGCATTCCAGCACCTCGGGCACATCCCGCACGGCCTGCTCGAAGGCGGCCATCGCCTTTTGCGTCAGCTTCTCCAGGTTGACGATGGTGAAGCTGGTGCCCGATCGCCCCACCATCTTCGGATTCACCAGCGCCACGTACTGCTGGATCACGCCACTGTCTTCCAGCGACTTGACCCGCCGCAGGCAGGCCGACGGCGACAGATGGACGCGTTGCGCCAACTCCACGTTGGACACCTTGCCTTCTGACTGCAGCACCCTCAGGATGGACCGGTCGATCGCATCCAATTTCACCGCATTCGACTCTGACGCCATATTGTGCGAATAATCCTCATTGGATTCGCATGATATTGCGCCCGTGGGCCCAAGGGGCAATCGGAAGCGCAACCAAATTTCACGGCCTCCACACTAGACTGCATGGCTGTGGAGCGCGGCCCATCCCCGGGGCGCGCGGCAGGAGATTCGCATGCAAAAGAACCTCGACGCGTACTGGATGCCCTTCACCGCCAACCGGCAGTTCAAGAAGTCGCCGCGCCTGCTCAGCAAAGCCCAGGGCATGCACTTCTGGACGCCCGAGGGCCGGCAGATCCTCGACGGCATCGCCGGCCTGTGGTGCGTGAACGCGGGGCATGGGCGCCAGAAGATCACCCAGGCCATCCAGGACCAGGCGGCGGAGATGGATTTCGCGCCTCCCTTCAACATGGGGCACCCCAAGGCCTTCGAGCTGGCCGAAGAACTCGTGAAGATCACGCCTGAGGGCATGAACAAGGTCTTCTTCACCAATTCCGGCTCCGAGTCGGTGGAAACCGCGCTGAAGATGGCCATCGCGTACCACCGCGTGCGCGGCGAAGGCCAGCGCACCCGGCTCATCGGCCGCGAGCGCGGCTACCACGGCGTGAACTTCGGCGGCATCTCGGTGGGCGGCATGGTGGCCAACCGCAAGATGTTCGGCACGATGCTCAGCGGCGTGGACCACATCCGCCACACACACGACCCGCGCAACTTCAATTCGCGCGGCCAGCCGGCCAATGGCGCGGAGCTGGCGGACGACCTCGAACGGCTGGTGGCACTGCACGATGCCTCGACCATCGCCGCCGTCATCGTCGAACCGGTGGCCGGCTCCACCGGCGTGCTCATCCCGCCCAAGGGCTACCTGCAGCGCCTTCGCGAGATCTGCGACAAGCACGGCATCCTGCTGATCTTCGACGAGGTCATCACCGGCTTCGGCCGCCTGGGATCGCCCTTCGCGGCCGAACACTTCGGCGTCACGCCCGACCTCATGACGGTCGCCAAGGGCCTGACCAACGGCGCCGTGCCCATGGGCGCGGTGTTCGCCAAGCAGCAGATCCACGATGCGTTCATGAACGGGCCGGAGCACCTCATCGAGTTCTTCCACGGCTACACCTACTCGGCGCATCCGCTGGCTTGCGCGGCAGGACTGGCGACGCTGGAGACCTATGCGGACGAAGGCCTTCTGACGCGCGGCGCCAAGATGGCCTCCACCTTCGAGCAGGCCGTGCATTCGCTCGAAGGCCTGCCCAACGTCATCGACGTGCGCAACATCGGCCTGGTGGGCGGCATCGAGCTCGCACCGATTCCGGGCGAACCCGGCAAGCGAGCGTTCTCGGTGTTCCTGGACTGTTGGGAAAAAGGCGTGCTCGTGCGCACCACGGGCGACACGGTGGCCCTGTCGCCGCCGCTCATCATCGAGGCCTCGCACATCGAGCAGATCGTGAGCACGCTGAAAGGTGCCATTCAGCGCGCAGCGTGAAACCCTTGGGCACATGCCTTGCCCGGTTTGTGGCATAAAGAAATCTCTGTGCGCGCCAACGAATCATGAAGCGCAAACCTGTGGTCCTCATTCCCGCATGCAACCGGGTGCTCGGTCAGCACCCGTTCCATGTCGCCGGGAAAAAGTACGTCGAAGCCGTGCGGCTGGCCGGGTGCCTGCCGCTGGTCGTGCCGTCCCTCGCGGCCGATGAGATCGACGACCTGCTCGATGCCGCCGACGGCGTGCTGCTCACGGGCTCGCCTTCGAACGTGCACCCCGTGCACTTCGGCGAGGAGGTGCACGACACCGCCCTGCCCCTGGACCCCGAACGCGACACCTGGACGCTGCCGCTGATTCCGCAGGTGATCCAGCGCGGCATTCCGCTCTTCGCCATCTGCCGCGGTTTCCAGGAAGCCAACGTGGCGCTGGGTGGCAGCCTGCACCAGGCCGTGCATGAGGTGCCCGGCCAGCGCGACCACCGCGGCGCAAAGGATGCCGCACCCGAGGTCACCTACGGCATGGCCCACCCGGTCGATGTCATGCCCGGCGGTCTGCTGGAGCGCGTGCTCGACGCGAAGGAAATCACCGTGAATTCCGTCCATGGCCAGGGCGTGAACCGCCTGGCGCCGGGCCTGCGCGTGGAAGCGCGCGCGCCCGATGGACTCGTCGAAGCCTTCACGGTGGAGAAGGCCACCGCGTTCAACCTGTGCGTGCAATGGCACCCCGAGTGGCAGGCGGCCACCAACCCGGTGTCCATGAAGCTGTTCACTGCCTTCGGCGACGCTTGCCGAACCTACCGAGACCGTCACCGAACCGCGCCCGAGCCTGACCGATAGGTTGGCGCCAGCCCCTGCGGCAACCTAGCGATGAAACGGGAGCACTGGCGCCGCCGGTGCCCGACACAGACTCAGACAGGTGACTCATGGTGGTTCGAGACAACTTCACATTCAGCGAGCTGGAGCAGTGGCTCAACGAGCGCCGCGTGACCGAGATCGAGTGCCTCGTGCCCGACCTCACCGGCGTGGCACGCGGCAAGATCCTGCCGCGCGAGAAATTCACTGAAGACCGCGGCATGCGGCTGCCCGAGGCGATCGTCGCCATCGGCGTGACGGGCGAGTTCCCGGAGGAAGGCCCCTACTACGACGTCATCCACCGCACCGACCGCGACATGCACCTGCGGCCGGACCCGAGCACGGTGCGCATCGTGCCCTGGGCGGTGGACCCGACCGCGCAGGTCATCCACGACTGCTTCGACCGCGACGGCAACATCATTCCCTACGCGCCGCGCTCGGTGCTCAAGCGCATCTGCCAGCTCTACGACGACGAGGGCTGGGACCCCGTGGTCGCGCCGGAGCTCGAGTTCTACCTCGTGGAGCGCAACACCGACCCGAACACGCCGCTGGGTCCACCCAAGGGCCGCAGCGGCCGTGCGGAAACCTCGCGCCAGGCCTATTCCATCGACGCGGTGAACGAGTTCGATCCGCTGTTCGAGGACATCTACGCCTACTGCGAGCAGATGGAGCTGAACGTCGACACGCTGATCCACGAAGTGGGCGCGGGGCAGATGGAGATCAATTTCTTCCACGCCCACCCGCTGGGCCTGGCCGACGAGGTGTTCTTCTTCAAGCGCACCATCCGCGAAGCGGCCATGCGCCACGAGATGTTCGCCACCTTCATGGCCAAGCCCATGGCCAACGAGCCGGGCAGTGCGATGCACGTGCACCAGAGCGTGGTCAACAAGGCCACGGGGCGCAACCTCTTCAGCAACGAAGACGGCACGCCGTCCAAGGAGTTCTACTGGTACATCGGCGGGCTGCAGAAGTACACGCCGGCGGCGATGGCCTTGTACGCGCCCTACGTCAACTCGTACCGGCGGCTCGCGCGCTCGACGGCGGCACCCATCAACATCCAGTGGGGCACGGACAACCGCACGGTGGGCATCCGCGCGCCGGTGGCCACGCCCAATGCACGGCGCATCGAGAACCGCGTGATCGGCGCCGATGCCAACCCCTACGTGGCGCTGGCCGTGACGCTGGCCTGCGGCTACCTGGGCATGAAGCACAAGATCGAGCCGAGCGAGGAATGCAAGGGCGACGCGTACCTGTCCGAGTATCAACTGCCTCGCTCGCTGAGCGAGGCGCTGAGCTGGTTGGCCGACGAGCAGGACCTGCATGACGTGCTGGGCAAGTCCTTCGTCACCGTCTACTCCGAGGTGAAGGAGATCGAGTACGAAGAGTTCATGAAGGTCATCTCGCCGTGGGAACGCGAGCACCTGCTGCTGCACGTCTGAAGGGATTCGAATGACAACAACGACACAACGAAGCACCCGCGAGTGGCAGGCGGCCGATGCGGCGCACTACCTGCATCCGTTCACTGACTTCAAGTCATTGGCGGCCAAGGGCACGCGCGTGATCACGCGTGGCGACAACATCTACCTCTGGGACAGTGAAGGCCAGAAGATCCTCGACGGCATGTCCGGCCTGTGGTGCGTGAACGTGGGCTACGGACAGCAGGATCTGATCGATGCCGCCACCACGCAACTCAAGACCCTGCCCTTCTACAACTCCTTCTTCCAGACCACCACGCCGCCGGCGATCGAGCTGTCGGAGCTGCTGGCCGAGGTGACGCCGCCACAGTTCCAGCATGTGTTCTTCGCGGGCTCAGGCTCCGAAGGCAACGACACCATCGTGCGCATGGTGCGGCGCTACTGGGACGTGCTGGGGCAGCCGCAGCGCAAGGTCATCATCAGCCGCAACAACGCGTACCACGGCTCGACGCTGGCGGGCGGATCGTTGGGCGGCATGAGCGGCATCCACGCGCAAGGCGGCGTGATTCCGGACATCGTGCACATCGAGCAGCCCTTCTTCTTCGAGCACGGACGGCAGTCCAGGAGTTTCGAGGACTTCGGGCTTGAAGCTGCCTCGTGGCTGGACAGGAAGATCACCGAGATCGGCGCCGACAAGGTAGCCGCCTTCATCGGCGAGCCTGTGCAGGGCGCGGGCGGTGTGATCGTGCCGCCCGCCTCGTACTGGCCCGAGATCCAGCGCATCTGCGACAAGCACGGCGTGCTGCTGGTGTCCGATGAAGTGATTTGCGGCTTCGGCCGCACGGGGCAATGGTTCGGCTGCGAGACCTTCGGCTTCAGGCCGGACCTGATGACCTTCGCCAAAGGCGTCACGTCAGGCTATATCCCGCTCGGGGGCGTGATGGTCGGCGAACGCGTGGCCAGGGTGCTGGTGGACCAGGGCGGCGAGTTCAACCACGGCTACACCTACAGCGGGCATCCGGTGGCGTGTGCGGTGGCGCTGGCGAACATCCGCTTCATCCAGCGCGAAGGCGTGGTCGAGCGCGTGCGCAACGAACTCGGGCCGTACCTCGCAAAGCGCTTCGCCGAACTGAACGAGCATCCGCTGGTCGGTGAAACGCAGACCTGCGGAATGATGGGCGCGGTGCAACTCGTCAAGGACAAGGCGTCCCGCACGGTGTTCGACTCGTCGCTCGAAGTGGGCATGGTGTGCCGCGGGCATTGCTTCGGCAATGGCCTCATCATGCGCGCCGTGGGTGACCGCATGATCGTCGCGCCGCCGTTGGTGATGACGCTCGCGCAGGTGGACGAGATGATTGGGCTGATCCACCAATGCCTCGATTTGACGCTGGCGGATCTGAAGCATCGCGGCTGGCTGTGAAGGACAACACACATGGCAAACATCGACTGGCGCGCGCGCGCCGCTGACCTGCGCATCGACGGGCGCGCCTTCATCGCCGGCCAGCGTGTCGCCGCCAAGAGCGGCGAGACCTTCGACTGCATCTCGCCCCTGGACGGCCGCGTGCTGGGCCCCGTCGCGCGAGGCCGCGCCGAGGACATCGACGCCGCCGTCGCCTGCGCACGCGCGGCCTTCGACGATGGCCGCTGGGCCCACAAGCCGCCGGCACAGCGCAAGAAGATCCTGCAGCGCTTCGCTGAGAAGATCCTCGCCGCCAAGGAAGAACTCGCGCTGCTCGAGACCCTGGACATGGGCAAGCCCGTCCAGTACAGCCTGAACGTGGACGTGGCCGCCGCGGCCCGCACCATCGCCTGGTACGGCGAAGCCATCGACAAGGTGTACGACGAGATCGCGCCCACCGCGCGCTCGGGCCTGGCGCTCATCACCCGCGAGCCCATGGGCGTGATCGGCGCGGTGGTGCCATGGAACTACCCGATGATCATGGCCGCCTGGAAGCTGGGCCCTGCGCTGGCCACCGGCAACAGCGTGGTGCTCAAGCCCAGCGAGAAGTCGCCGCTGACGGCGCTGCGACTGGCCGAAATCGCCATCGAGGCCGGCCTGCCTGATGGCGTGTTCAACGTCGTGCCGGGCCACGGTGCGGAAGCCGGCGAGGCGCTCGCATTGCACATGGACGTGGACGCCATCGGCTTCACCGGCTCCACCCGCACGGGCCGCCGCATGCTGGAGTACGCCGGCCGCAGCAACCTGAAGCGTGTCTACAACGAGCTGGGCGGCAAGTCGGCCTTCGTGGTGTTCGACGACTTCGCTGACGTGCAGCGCGCCGCGAAGACGGTGGCCGGCAGCATGTTCTTCAACCAGGGCGAGAGCTGCAATGCACCGTCACGTGTGTTCGTGCATGAGCGCATCGCCGACGAGTTCGTCGCCATCGTGAAGAACGAAACGCCCAAGTACCGGCCAGGCGACCCGCTGTCGGGCAGCGCCGAGATGGGTGCGATCGTGGACGACATCCAGCTGCGCGCCGTGCTCGGCTACATCGACGCCGGCCATGCCGAAGGCGCGAGGCTGGTGGCCGGCGGCAAGCGCGTGATGGCCGAGACCGGCGGCTACTTCGTCGAGCCCACGGTGTTCGACGGCGTGCGCAACGACATGAAGATTGCGCGTGAAGAGATCTTCGGCCCGGTGATGTCCATCCTGCGCTTCAAGACCGAGGAAGAAGCCGTGCGCCTGGCCAACGACAGCAGCTATGGGCTGGAGGCCAGCGTGTGGAGCGACAACATCAACCGCGCCCACCGCGTGGCCCGTTCGCTTCGCGCGGGCATGGTGCACGTGAACCAGTACGATGAGGACGACATCACCGTGCCCTTCGGCGGCTACAAGCAAAGCGGCAACGGGCGCGACAAGTCGCTGCACGCCTTCGACAAGTACACCGAGCTGAAGACGACCTGGATCCGGATCGACGAGTGAGGCCGGCTGCGGACTATTGGACCGCCGCGACCTGGACCGACTGCGCATTGAAGCGCGCGACGAACATGGAGATGCCCGTGGCGATGCGCAGCGCAGCCATCACTTCCGGTCGCGTCCACTTGCGCGGCCCGCCCACCTGCTCCAGGCACAGGACACCGATCATCTTGCCGTTGGCCGACAAGGCTGCATCCAGCAAGGCGCGGCTGGCGTTGGGCTTGAGGTAGCGCTCGCGCAGCGATGCGAAGTTGGGGTCCGTGAGCGTGTCTTCGCAGACGTACATTCGCGCGCCGATCAGCGCCTGGATGTAGTCCGGCGCCGCCGACTCGAGGAAGCGCTGGCCCGGCGCATGCGTGTCGGCTTCGACGCCACTGCTCACCACGCACTCCAGCACCCGGTCGCCGGGTTCGCCATAGAGGTACCAGTACGACACCCGCGAGCAGCGGAAATGCCCCTGGATGGCCGACACGATGCGCATCCTGGCCGTCGGGTGGTCGATCTTGCCGTCCGCGAATTGCGTCCCGACCTGTCGCAGTTGATGCTCGATGCTGGCAGCCATTGTTTGGTATCGACGCAGAGGAAAGCCACTGTAGAAGGGTTAGCGCCGGGCGCGGGCGGATAGCGCGCAACGAACTTTCGAATTCGTGACGCAGTTGGTGCCGCGCCCCCATACGCAATCCTTACCCGGGCGCTGCTACGCTTGCCGGATGAACCATTCCGCCGAGGAATCCGCTGCGCGCTGGCGCGCCGGCATCGCGGCCTTCGCCCTGGTGGCGGTGGCCACCTTGCTGGCCCGGCTACTGGACAACGAGATCTCCCAGACCAGCCAGGCCATGATCTACCTGGCGGCCGTGGTGCTGGCGTCGTACCGGCTGGACCGGATCAGCGCCATCGCCTGCGCCGTGGCATCCGTCACGGCCTTCAACTTCTTCTTCGTGCCGCCGCGCTACACGCTGGCGGTGGAACACCGCGAACACTTCATCGGCCTGCTCATCATGCTGGGCGTCGGGCTGGTGGTGAACCAGCTCGCGGCCTCGCTGCGGGCGGAATCAGAGGCGGCACGACTGTCGGAGCGCAGGGCTCGGCAACTGCAGCGGCTGGCTCACGAGCTGAACGAAGCGAAGGACGAGGACGCCGTGCGCTCGCTCGGCCAGGCCGAACTGGAACGAGCCTTCCGCGGCCCGGTACAGGTGACGCTGGTCCACGAGCTTGATGCCTGCGTGCTCCGCACGCCCGAGATCGACGGCCTGCGCTGCTGCGTGAAGGAAGCCGCGCTGATCGGACCCGGCACGGCGCGCTGGCCGGGGCTGGATGCCTGGTACGTGCCGCTGGGCGACAAGGGGCATGTCTTCGGCGCGGCGAGCGTGCGCCCCGCCCACGGACCGGACGCCGATGCCCGCATGCACGCGCAGGCCCTGTGCAGCCTGATGGCGCAGGCGCTGTGGCGCATCCGCCTGTCTGCACAGATGCGCGAGGCGCAGCAGGCGGTCGAGCGGCATGAGACGCAGCGCACCCTGCTCGCCGCCATCTCGCACGACTTCCGCACGCCGCTGGCGGCCATCGTCGGCGCCGCTTCGTCACTGCAGTCGCAAAGCGAACGGCTCACCGACAGCGAGAAGACGCGGCTGCTGGGCAGCATCGAGGGCGAGGCGGAGTACCTGTCCACCGTCACCGAGAACACCTTGCAGCTCGTGCGCTTGTCGGGCGAGTCGCTGCAACTGAGGCGCGACTGGGAGTCGATGGAGGAGATCGTCGGCTCGGTGCTCGCGCGGCTGCGGCAGCGTGACACCACCCGCCGCATCAAGTCTCGCGTGCCGCGTGACCTGCCGCTGGTGAAGGTGGACCCGGTGCTGATCGCGCAACTCCTCACCAATCTGCTGGACAACGCGCTCAAGTACACCGAGGGCCCGGTGGATCTCATCGTGCAGCTGGACGGCCAGCGGGTCACGGTGACGGTGAAGGACCGCGGCGCGGGGGTGGACGAAGACGGGCAGCTCTTCGAACCCTTCGTGCGTGGACGCCATGAGCGCGAGAGCGGCCTGCGAGGCGCCGGCCTGGGCCTGGCCGTGTGCCGCGCCATCGCGCTGGCGCATGGCGGCACGCTGGCCGCACGGCGGCGCAGCGGCGGTGGCAGCAGCTTCCGGCTTGAACTGCCGATGGAAGCACAACAGCCCGCGTCGGCGGCGGCGCCGGAGGTCACCCAGTGAGCCTGCGCGCCCTGGTGGTCGAAGACGACCGCGAGATCCGCACGCTGATGCAGTCCTCGCTCGGCGTCGAAGGCTTCGAGGTGCAGACTGCCGTGACCCTCAGCGAAGCGCGGGCGCTGTGGCATAACGCCCCGCCCGACCTCGTCATCCTCGACCTGGGCCTGCCCGACGGCGACGGCGCCGAACTGGTGCGCGACATCCGCCGCAGCAGCGCCGTGCCCATTCTCATCGTGTCGGCCCGGCACCAGGAAGCGCAGAAGATCCAGGTGCTGGACGAAGGTGCGGACGACTACCTCACCAAGCCTTTCAGCGTGGGCGAGCTGCTGGCGCGCATCCGCGTGGCCCTCAGGCATCGAGGCACCGCGCTGGCTCCGGCGCTCACCGAGCACACGCTGGACGACCTGCACGTCGACCTGGGCACACGCAGCGTGACCGTGGCGGGACAGGCCATCCACCTCACCCCCACCGAGTACAACCTGCTGGCCCGGCTGGTGCGAAGCGCGGGCCGGGTGGTCACCCACCGGCAACTGCTGGCCGACGTGTGGGGCGCGGAATTCACCGAGCACACGCACTATCTGCGGCTGTACATGGGGCAGCTGCGGGCGAAGATCGAAGCCGATCCGGCCGAGCCGCGGCACCTTCTCACCGAAACGGGGGTGGGCTACCGGCTCGCGATCGAATAAAAATCGGCCCGTGGCGCATGCGTGTCTTGAAGGCGCAGCAGCCAAAGAACATCAAGGAGGATCGCTTCATGACAACCTTTTGGCGCCACCGTGCCTGGATGGCGGCTGCGGCCGTCCTCATGCTTGCCCTCGGGGCCGGGGCCGCGCGGGCCGAACCGATCCCGGCCGAGGTCTTTGCCCGCAAGCCGGCCATCGATTCCGTCGTCCCCTCGCCGTCCGGCAAGCGACTGGCGATCATCATGTTCGGACCGGAAGGCTACCGGCGGCTGGCGGTGATGGACCTGGACCCCATCGGCGCGGCGCGCGTGGTGGCGTCATACGACAACGCGAACGTCAACTTGGTGCGGTGGGTCAGCGATGACCGGCTGGTGTACGACGCGTCCCAGGAAGGTGTGCAAATCCGCGAGGGCGGCGCCGGCACCTTCGCCGTCAACCACGATGGCAGCGCGCCTCGCCAACTCATCGCCTGGCAGCGTTCGACCGGGTCGGCTGGATCGGGCATCCAGTCGCACGTCCTGCCCTTCGGCTGGTTCCTCCATTCGGCCACCGATGACGGCAGCGGCGATGTCTTCGTCTTTAAGCTGGTGAAGGACCACGTGGGCGACATCAAGGAGTTCCAGCTGGCCCGGCTGAGCACGACGACCGGCCGGCTGCAATCGCTGGCCCTGGGCATGCCCGAGGGCGCGAGGCGGTGGATGCTGGACGCGGCACGTGAACCGCGCGTCATCGTCAGCCACAAGGACGGACGCGCCAAGGTCTTCTGGCGGGACGGCCAGGAAAAGGGCTGGCGCGAACTGGCCGACTTCGACCCGCTGAACAGCGGCTTCGAGCCGGAACTCGTCACCAAGGACGGCAAGCTGCTGGTCGCGGCGATCGCCAAGGATGACAGGACCGGACTGTTCACGCTCGATCCAGCCACCGGCAAGATCGATCCCGATCCTGTCCTGGCCATCAATGGATTCGACCTGAATCCCGGGCTGAAGCTGGACAGCCAGACCCAGAACCTCGTGGGGATGTACTTCACCGCTGACCGGCCGATGAGCTACTGGTTCGACAGCGGGCTGCAGCGCATCCAGCGCGCCCTGGACGCCACCTTGCCGCAGCGCTCCAACCACATCCTCTGCGGGCGCTGCGAGTCTGCCCGTTTCCTGGTGGTCCATTCAGCGAGCGATCGCCAGCCGGGCGAATTCCTGCTCTTCGACCGAGAGAAGAATTCGCTGCAACCCATCGGCGCCTCCCGGCCCTGGATCAAGGAGGAGACACAGGGCCGACGCACCTTCCATCGCTTCAAGGCACGCGATGGGCTGGAAGTGCCCGTCTACGTCACCCATCCGTCCGACGCGACGGCCAAGCAGCCGCTGCCTGCCGTCCTGCTCGTGCATGGCGGCCCCTTCCTGCGCGGCACCAGCCTGGGCTGGCACGAACAGGCGCAGTTCCTGGCCTCGCGCGGCTACCGGGTCATCGAGCCGGAGTTCCGCGGCAGCACTGGCTACGGGCGCCAGCTCTTCCGGGCTGGCTGGAAGCAATGGGGCCAGGCGATGCAGAACGACCTCGCCGATGCCGTGCAATGGGCTGCCGCCGAAGGCCTGGTCGACGCGTCGAAGGTCTGCATCATGGGCGCCAGCTATGGTGGCTACGCCGCGCTGATGGGACCCATCGTGCATCCGGGCGTGTACCAGTGCGCGATCAGCCTGGCCGGGGTCACCGACATCCAGCTCCTGTACGAACTCATCGAGAGCGACGCCTCCGAGTCCGCCAAAAAGTACTCCATGCCGGTGCTCATCGGCGATCCGGTCAAGGACTCAGCCCTGCTCCCGACCATTTCGCCGCTCCAACGCGCGGCGGAAATCAAGGTGCCGGTGCTGCTGGCCCATGGCTGGCTGGACCGGCGCGTCCCGTACGCCCATGCCAAGGAGTTCTTTGACGCGGCCAGGAAGGCCGGGGTGGCGATCGAAAAGGTCGACTACAAGGAAGAAGGCCATGGCCTGATGCTGGCCGAAGACCGCGCGGACTACTACCGCCGCGTGGAAAAGTTCCTGGAGCAGTCGCTGCGCGGCCCTGCGAAGTGACCGGGCCGGCCGCCATCCTTATGCCTTCCTGATGCGCGCGGCGCGACAAACACGCACCGCTGCGAAGGCAGCGCATCACCACCAGGAAATGAATCAACAACATCAACGGGAGAGCCTGGCGGCATTGACGCTGGGCGCCGTCGGCGTCGTCTACGGCGACATCGGCACCAGCCCGCTCTACACCATCAAGGAAGTCTTCTCCAAGGACACTGGTGTCCTCCTGGACGCCACCCACATCACCGGCGCCGTGTCGGTCATCTTCTGGGGGCTGATGATGGTCGTCACCCTCAAGTACGTGGTGCTGATCCTGCGCGCGGACAACCGCGGCGAAGGCGGGATCATGGCGCTCACCGCGCTGGCCGCCCAGGCGGCCGGCTCCACGGCCCGCAAGCGCGCCCTGCTGCTGCTCACGGGCGTCCTGGGCGCGGCCCTCTTCTACGGCGACAGCGTCATCACCCCGGCCATCTCCGTGCTCGGTGCGGTCGAAGGCCTGGAGGTGGTCACCCCCAACCTGAAGCCCTTCATCCTGCCGATCTCGGTGGGCGTGCTGCTGGGCCTGTTCATCGTGCAGCGCCACGGCACGGGTGTCGTGGGCAAGCTCTTTGGCCCCATCATCGTGCTGTGGTTCGGCGCCCTCGCAGTCACGGGCGTGGCCGAAATCTCGAAGCAGCCTGCCATCTTGCAGGCCCTCAATCCGCTGAACGCCATCGCCTTCCTGCGTGAGCAAGGCTGGCACGTGTTCGTGGCCGTGGGCGCCATCGTGCTGGCACTCACGGGCGCCGAAGCGCTCTACGCCGACATGGGCCACTTCGGCAGCAAGCCCATCCGCATTGCGTGGACCGGCCTGGTGATGCCCGCGCTGGCGCTGAACTACATGGGCCAGGGTGCGCTGCTGATGCGCGACCCCTCGGCCATCGAGAACCCCTTTTTCCGCCTGTTCCCGTCGTCGTGGCTGATCCCGGCCGTGGTGCTGGCCACCCTGGCCGCCGTCATCGCCTCGCAAGCCGTGATCTCGGGCGCCTATTCGATGACCAAGCAGGCCGTGCAACTGGGCTTCCTGCCGCGCATGCAGGTGCTCTACACCTCGGCCAAGGAGTCGGGCCAGATCTACCTGCCCGAGGTGAACTGGGTGCTGCTGGTCGCGGTGGTCATGGCCACCGTCGGCTTCGGCAGCTCCACGGCCCTGGCCGGCGCCTACGGCATCGCGGTGACGGTGACGATGTTCATCACCACCTTGCTCACCTTCTTCGTGGTGCGCCACGGGTGGGGCTATCCGCTGTGGCTGTCGCTGGCCGCCACGGGCGTGTTCCTGGTGCTGGACGCCTTGCTGGTGGCTTCCTGCTCGATCAAGTTCGTGCAGGGCGGCTGGTTCCCGCTGGTCATCGGCGGCGTGATGTTCACCGTCATGGCCACATGGAAGCGCGGACGCGAGCTGCTGCTGGACAGCATCCGCAGCGACGACCCCGAGCTGCTGCCCTTCATCACCGCGATGGCCGAGGAAGACCTGCCGCGCACGCCGCGCACTGCGGTGTACGCCGTGGCCAACCCCGGCACCGTGCCGCAGGCGCTGATGCACAACCTCAAGCACAACCAGGTGCTGCATGAACGCAACCTCATCCTCACCGTCGTCTTCCACGACGTGCCGTGGGTGCCGTTCAACGAACGCGTGAAGGTCGAGCCCCTGGTGCGCGGCTTCTGGCAGGTGACGGTGAACTACGGCTTCAAGAACACGCCGGACATCCCGCAGGCGCTGGAGCTGTGCCGCCCGCACGGGCTGGACATCAACCTGTTCGAGACCTCGTACTTCCTGAGCCGCGAGACCGTCGTGCCCACCAAGGGCGCGGGCATGGCGCACTGGCGGGAGAAGCTCTTCGCGGCCATGTCGCGCAACGCGGGCAGCGTGGCCGGCTTCTTCCGGCTGCCCAACAACTGCGTCATCGAGCTGGGCACCCGCGTCCAGATCTGACACCACTGAATCGAATTGCCGCCCGGTCGGGCGGCGGTACGTGCGCGCGCGTCTCGCGCGCAACCCAAGAAAGGCAAGGACTCCATGTTCAGCGACTTTGCGAGCCACGGCACCCAGTGGGCTGTCACGCTCGGTCTGATCGCACTCTCACTGGTCTTCATCTATGCGTCGGGCATGGTGAGGTACATCCCCAACGAACGCATCGGCGTCGTTGAAAAACTCTGGAGCGCCAAGGGCTCGGTCAAGGCCGGCCTGCTCGCGCTCGACGGCGAAGCCGGCTTCCAGCCCGAGGTGCTGCGCGGCGGCTTCCACTTCTTCTCGCCCTTCCAGTACAAGGTACACATCCACCCCATGGTGTCGGTGACGCAGGGCAAGCTCGCCTATGTGTTCGCACGCGACGGCATCGACCTGCCCGCCGGCCAGACACTCGCGAGCAACCGCGAGGTGGCGGACTTCCTCGACGTGCGCAGCTTCCTGCAGGGTGGCGGGCAGAAGGGCCCGCAGCGCAAGATCCTGCGCGAGGGCACGCACATCATCAACCCGGCGCTGTTCGTGGTGATGACCGAGGAAGGCACCTACGCGCTCAACATGAACGCGAACGAGCGCGAGTACTACGAGCGCATGCGCACGCTGCTGGACGAGCGCAATGGCTTCAACCCGGTGGTCATCAAGGAGCGCAACGGCGCACACGACTCCGATCAACTGGCGGTCGTGACCGTGCAGGACGGCCCTGCCCTGCCCCGCGATGAGCTGCTGGCACCCGACGTGGGCGATGCGCACAACTCCTTCCAGGAGCCCGAGCGATTCCTCGCCGCCGGCGGCCGCCGCGGACGCCAGGAGCGCGTGCTGGTGGAAGGCACCTACTACATCAACCGCCTGTTCGCCACGGTGGAGTTCATCAACAAGACCATCATCCCCGTGGGTTTCGTGGGCGTGGTCGTGTCCTATACCGGTCGCAAGGGCGAAGACATGTCGGGCAGCGAGTACAGCCACGGCGAACTCGTGCAGACCGGCTGCCGCGGCGTGTGGCGCGAGCCGCTCATGCCCGGCAAGTACGCCTTCAACACCTATGCGGGCAAGATCGAACTCGTGCCCACCACCAACTTCGTGCTCATGTGGAAGTCCGGCGAGAGCGGATCGAACTTCGACTCCAACCTGCGCGAGATCACGCTCATCACCAAGGATGCCTTCGAGCCGCAGCTGCCGCTGAGCGTGGTCGTGCACATCGACTACCGCAAGGCGCCGCTGGTGGTGCAGCGCTTCGGCAATGTGAAGCAACTGGTCGAGCAGACGCTGGACCCGATGGTGTCGTCGTACTTCAAGAACGTGTCGCAGACGCGCACCTTCATCGAGCTCATCCAGTCGCGCAGCGAGCTGCAGGCCAACGCCAGCCTGGACATGCGCGAGCGCTTCCTCGCCTACTCGCTGGAGTTCCAGGAGGTGCTCATCGGCACGCCCAAGCCCCAGGCGGGCGACAACAAGATCGAGAACATCATGTCGCAGCTGCGCGACCGGCAGATCGCGCGCGAGCAGGTGGAGACCTTCGCGCAGAAGGAGATCGCCGCCAACAAGCAGCGCGAGCTGAACGAGGCCGAGAAGCGTGCTGAGAAGCAGTCCGAACTCACGGCGTCGCTCGTGGACATCTCCATCAAGGAAAACCACGGCGCGGCTGCGGTGAAGGCGGCCGAGAAGCGCCGTCAGGAAGTGGAAGCACTGGCACAGGCCGAACGCTTCAAGCAGGAGGCCGAGGGCCAGGGCCGTGCCGCCGCCATCCGCAGCGTGGGCGAAGCCGAAGGCTCGGCCATCAAGGCGAAGTCCGATGCGCTGGAAGGCGCCGGTGCCGACAAGCAGCTCATGCAGACTGTGATGCTGCGTCTGGCCGAGGCGTTCGAGACGGCGCGCGTGCCGCTGGTGCCGCAGATCCAGCTGGGTGCCGGGGCGGATGCCAACGCCTTCTCGACCCTGCTGGGTGTGATGACATCGCTGCGTGCCAAGGAACTCGCAGCCGACGTGGAGCTGCGCAAGTAGGACCAGACTGACGCCCACTCGCGGCGCGAGACGACTGCGCCGCGCCGGGCGCCGGCCTATCCTGCCTGCAGGCTCACGGCACGAATCACGCGTCGTGTTCTTTCAACCCACCGAGAGGAACTGGACATGAACAAGGATCAAGTGAAGGGCGCCGCCAAGGAAGTCGCCGGCAAGGTTCAGAAGAAGACCGGAGAAGCCATCGGCAGCACCGAACAGGAACTCAAGGGCATGGCCCGCGAGACCGAAGGCAAGGCGCAGAAGAACCTGGGCGATGCGCGCGAGACCATCAAGGACTCGAGCAAGAACCTGAACCGCAAGCCCTGATTCCCGTGACCGGGGATGCGGCGGATCACCAGGTCCAGAACATTCCCACGACCGCCGCCGCCATCACGGCGGTGGCGATCCAGCCCAGCACGCGATGGCGCATCGTCAGGGTGAATTCGCCCAGCACGTCGCGCCGCGTGCCCAGCCACATCATGACGGCCATGATAGGCACGGCCACCACGCCGTTGACGACGGCGCTCCACACCAGCGCCTTGATCGGATCGAGCGCGCTGAAGTCGATCAGCGTGCCGCCCATCGTGGCCAGCAGCACCACTGCGTAGAAGCCCTTGGCTTCGGACAGCGTGTGGTCCAACCCAGAACGCCAGTGGAAGACGTCGGCCACCGCATAGGCCGCCGACCCAGCCAGCACCGGTACAGCCAGCATGCCCGTGCCGATGATGCCCAGCGCAAACAGCACGAAGGCATGCTCTCCCGCGATGGGCCGCAGCGCCTCGGCCGCCTGCCGCGTGGTCTGGATGTCGGTGATGCCGTGCTGGTTCAGCGTGATGGCCGTGGCCAGCATCACGCAAAAGGCGATGAGGTTGGAAAAGCCCATGCCGATCACCGTGTCCAGCTTGATGCGGTAGAGGTGCTCCAGCACGAAATGGCGGTGCTGCGCCAGGCCCAGCGAGGGCTCGTCGATGCGTTGCCGCTGTTCCGCCTCCTGAGCCGCCTGCCAGAAGAAGAGGTAGGGGCTGATGGTCGTGCCCAGCACGCCGACGATCATCGTCCAGTAGGCGCTGCCGGTGCTCAGGCTGGGCACCAATGTCTTCATCAGCACGCGCTCCCAGTCCACGTGCAGCATGAACACCACCGCGACGTAGGCCAGCAGCGCGAGCGTCAGGTACTTCAGCACCCGCACCATCGCCTCGTAGCTCAGCCACACCGGCAACACTGCGCACAGCACGCCGAAGAGCAAGGCATGGCCGTGCTCGGGGCCGCCCGCGACCAATTGCAGGGCCTCGCCCATGGCCGCCACGTCGGCCGCGATGTTCAGCGTGTTGGCGAAGACCAGCAGCGACACCAGCGCGAACGCCATCCAGCGCGGCATCACCTTGCAGATGTTGGCCGCCAGCCCCTGCCCCGTCAGCCAGCCGATGCGCGCACTGACCATCTGGATGCCGATCATCAGCGGCGTGGTGAAGGCCAGCGTCCACAGCATGCCCGCGCCGAACTGGGCGCCGGCCTGCGAATAGGTGGCCAGGCCGCTCGGATCATCATCGGCGGCACCGGTGATGAGGCCGGGGCCCAGGCGGCTGGCAAGGCGTTGGGCGTGTCGGAAGAAGAGCATGCGCAGACTCGAAAGGCTGCGCGGTTCTAACAGAGTTTCGCAGGGTCAGGTCGGGGTCAGTCGATCACTCAGTTCCACTGTGGCGGCCCGCACTTTTGGCTCGGATTCAGCACCGGCTCACCACACTGCGCATAGGCCTCGGCCTTCACCGACCCGTTGGCCTGGATGAAGGGCGCAAAGCACTCCTGGCTCTGGCGATAGGCCTGGTACGACTGCGCGCAGTCCGCATTCCCTGCGACGGGCTGCGGAATCGTCTGCGGCGGCCCGAAGGCCGCGGCCACCGGCTGCGGAACACTCTGGCGCTGCCGGGCCAGTTCAGCGGCCTGCGCCTTCTCACGTTCGGCCAGGGCCCGTGCCTGTTCGCGCTCCGCAGCCGTTCCACGGTTCACGCGCCACTCGATGCGCACCGCGGACGACTTGTAGCGCTCGGGCACCGAGTCGGAGAAGTGAACATGCCCCATCTCATCCGACCAGCGGTAGATCTCCGTGGCCTGCACTGCCGTTGCCGCCGCCATGACGAGGATTGCAATCTGCCATTTCATGATGTCTCCTTGCCTGCCGCCACCTGGCCGCCTGCCAAGGCCCCGCGGTCTCTCACGAAGTGCGGCACACGGCATGCCCGCCACGAGGCGCAGGCGGTTTGCAGGCATCATCCGCAGCTTCGAGACCCTTGCGCCCTCGCCGATGCAGTCCTCCCCGCACGCCTCGCACCACGCCCCCTGGCTGTCCTACCTCAGCCTCGCCAGCGCCATGGCACTGGTCGGCACCTACGTGGGCTTTTCCAAGCTGCTGGTGGTGGTGTTCCCGGTCTTCCTGCTGGCCTGGCTGCGCTTTGGCATCGCGGCCGTGGCCATGCTGTCGTGGGTGAAGCGTTCAGCCGCCGAGTCGCCCATGAGCCCGCACGACCGATGGCTGCTGTTCCTCGAATCCTTCCTCGGCAACTTCCTCTTCTCGATCTGCATGCTCTTCGGCGTCGCCATGACCTCGGCGCTGGCTGCCGGCGTGATCATGGCCGCCATCCCCGGTGTGGTCGCGTTGCTGTCCACCATCTTCCTCAAGGAGCGCATCAGCACTCGCGTGGCCCTGGGCATCGCCTGCGCCGTGGGCGGCATCGCGCTGGTGTCGCTGGTCAAGCACGAAGGCGCGGCCGGCGGCTCGCTAGTGGGCAACCTGCTGCTGGTGGGCGCGGTGTTCTGCGAGGCCAGCTATGTGGTCATCGGCAAGCGGCTCACGGGCAATCTGTCGGCCAAGCGAATCAGCGCGCTGGTCAATCTCTGGGGGCTGGCGCTGGTCACGCCGTTCGGGCTGTGGCAGGCGCTGCATTTCGACTTCAGCACGGTCCATGCCTCGTCGTGGGTGCTGCTGCTGTTCTATTCGCTGGCAGCGAGCATGTTCACCGTGTGGCTGTGGATGACGGGGTTGCGGCATGTGCCGGCATCGTCTGCCGGCGTGTTCACCGTGATGCTGCCTGTCAGCGCCGCGACGGTGGGCGTGCTGTTGCTGGGCGAGCAGTTCAGCGCGGTGCAGGCGGCCGCCTACGGGCTGGCGCTGGCAGGCGTCGTGCTGGCAACCTGGCCGGGTCGCGGCAATGGCTCAGCGGCCGTTTGATTCGGCAGTCGCGGTTTCGTCCTGGGCCGCAACGGGTGGACGTGCTGGCCACTGCGAGATCAACTCCACCAGCAGCCGCGGATCGGTCGGCTTGACGAAGTGCTTGTCGAAGCCGGCATCGCGGGCGCGCTGCTGGTCCTCTTTCTGCCCATAGCCGGTCAGCGCCACCAGCAATGCGTCCTTGGTGGCCGGCAGCATGCGCATGCGCTTGGCCACTTCATAGCCGTCCAGCACCGGCAGGCCGATGTCCAGCACCACGATCTGCGGCGCGAATACCGGCGCGCAGGTCAGTGCCTGCATGCCGTCGCCCACGGTCTTCACTTCGTGGCCTTCGAGCTGCAGGTACTGCGCCACGCTTTCGGCGGCATCCTGGTTGTCGTCAACGATGAGGATGCGCCTGCCCATCGCCGGCCGTGAGGTCCTGAACGCATCGGCCGGCTGAGGCTCATGGCCCACCACGCTCACGCAGGGAATGGTCACGAGGAACTCCGCGCCCTGCTTCGGGCCGTCGCTCTTGGCCTCCACGCGGCCGCCATGCAACTCCACCAACCGCCGCGCCAGCGTGAGGCCCACGCCCAGCCCGCCTTGCATGCGGTCCAGCGAGCGCGTGCCCTGCGCGAACAGGTCGAACATGCGCGGCAGCAGCGCCGGCTCGATGCCGATGCCGTTGTCGCGCACGACGATCTGCGCCTCGCCATCCTGCGCGGCCAGTTCGACCTGGATGCGTCCGCCGTCCTCGCTGTACTTGGCCGCGTTGTGCAGCAGGTTGGACACCACCTGCGCCAGCCGCGCGAAGTCCCCCTGCAGCCGCACCGGCGTCTCGGGCAGCTTCACCGTCAGCGTGTGGCCGCGCGCGTCGATGAAGGGCTGCGCCGTCTCCACGCTCTGCGCGATCACGGCGGCCAGGTCCACCGACTCGCGGTTGAGCTGGATCTTGCCCTGGCTGATGCGCGCCACGTCCAGCAGCTCTTCCACCAACCGCGTGAGATGCCGCACCTGCCGGTCCATCACGTCGCCGGCCCAGGTGAATTTCGGGTCCGGCGGCGCGATGCGGCGGATCACCTCCAGCGCATTGCGGATGGGCGCGAGCGGATTGCGCAGTTCATGCGAGAGCATGGCGAGGAATTCGTCCTTGCGCTGGTTCGCCTCCTGCAGCTCGGCCTCGGCCGTGCGCCGCTCGATGATCTCGGCCTGCAGGCTGCGGTAGAGGTGCGCGTTCTCGAAGGCAATGGCCGCGCGGCTGGCCAGTTCTTCCAACGCCGCCCAGTCGCGCACCGCCTTCACGGAATCGGGCTGCTGCGTGCCCACCACCAGCACGCCCAGCACGCGCTCGCCGATGAGCAGCGGCACGGCCACGGCCGAGCGCAGCAGCATGGGGCCGCTCAATCCGAACGACTCGCTGCTCATGCGCCTCAGGTGATTCTGCGAGAGCACCACGCGCTGCTTTTGCAATGCGGCCTCTTCCAGCGCCTCCTGCATGGCCGCCGGCAGCCGGCCGTGAGGCGTCTTCACCACGGCCACGAGCTGGTCCGCACCCGGCGCGCCAACCGTCACCTGCGACAGCGGCGAGCCGTCTTCCATCAATTGCAGCAGCGCGAACGAGGCGAGCCCGGGCACCACCAGTTCCAGCAGCAGCTGGGTGCCGATGGTCACGTCCAGCGAGCCGCTGAGGACACGGCTGGCGTGCGAGAGGAACTTGGAGCGGCGGTCGTTCTCCTCGGCCTGCAGGCGCGCGGTCTCGGCGGCCACCAGCGCCACGCGCTCGTCGGCCTGGCGCCGCACGCGCCGCTGCATCTGGTGCAGGTCCACGAAGACCTTGACCTTGCTGCGCAGCACGTCGGGCACCACGGGCGAGAGGATGTAGTCCACCGCGCCCAGCGAATATCCCTTGGCGGTCTGGATCTCGTCGGCATACGCCGTGATGAAGATGATGGGCGTGTGCGCCGAGCGCTTGTACTTTCGGATGAGCGCAGCCGTCTCGAACCCGTCGATGTCGGGCATGTTGACGTCCAGCAGGATGACCGCGAACTCGCGGTTGAGCACCTCGCGCAGAGCATCGCTGCCGGAGTTGACGAACACGAGGTTCTGCCCCAGGTCTTCCAGCACCGTGCCGAAGACCAGCAGCTTCTCCGGCAGGTCGTCGACGACCAGGATGTTGGACTTCTCGTCCCACACGTCAAGGTCGTCGGCGCCCGTCACCGCGAACGGTGCGGGCGCCGGTCCGTCGCGTTTCATTGGCACAGCCAGCTCCGCAGCACCGTCAGCATGTGCGTCGTGTCGACCGGCTTGGACAGGTAGTCCCAGGCCCCGGCCTCGATGCACTTCTCGCGGTCACCCTTCATCGCCTTGGCCGTCACCGCCACGATGGGCAGGTTCTTGCCGCGCTGCAGCTTGCGGATCTCCTTCATGGTGGCAATGCCGTCCATCTCGGGCATCATGATGTCCATCAGCACGATGTCAATCGAGGGGTCTTCCTGCACCAGGCGGATGGCATCGCGGCCGTTGTCGGCCGAGACGATGACCATGCCCTGGTCGTCAAGCACCGTCGCCAGCGCGAAGATGTTGCGCATGTCGTCGTCGACGATCAGCGCCTTCTTGCCTTCGAGCACGCGCTGCGAGTCGTACAGCGCCTGCACCGACTGCCGCTCCTGCTCTGACATCGCTGCCGTGCCGCGGTGCAGGAAGAAGGCGGTGGCATCCAGCAGGCGTTCCAGCGTGTGGGCCTCGCGCAGCGCGAAGGCGCTGTGGCCGCGCTTCCACTCGGTGTTGGCATCGGCCTGCTCGTCGCAGTACAGCACGATGGGCAACTGGCGGAACAGCGGCCGGCCCTCCTGCGTCTCGATCACATCTTCAGGCCCGAAGTCGTCGATCCGGCCGTCCGTCACGAGGCAGTCGATGCCGCCGCTGGACAGCTTGGCGCGAGCAGCCTGTGCGTTGTCAGCCACGTCGATCTGCGTCTCGCTGTCCAGGCACCTCAGGTACTCCTCGCGCAGCGGCGACGGCTCCATCACCACCAGCAGCCGCTTGGCACTGCGGTCGGCGAACTGGTAGAGGTGGGCCAGGGCGTCGTTGACCACGTCCACCGACTGCAGCGGCTTGGTCAGGAAGCCGATGGCGCCGGAGTTCAGCGCGCGCTGGCGCGAATCGTCCGTGGACACCACGCAGATCGGGATGTGCCGCGTCGCGAGGTCGCCCTTGAGGCGTTCGAGGATGCGCCAGCCTTCCATGTCGGGCAGGAAGATGTCCAGCGTGATCACCGAGGGCTGGTATTCGCGCGTCATCGCCAGCGCGGCACCACCCGTGGTACTCACCAGGCCCTTGAAGCCGTTGCGGCGCGCCGCCTCCAGCAGCACCTTGGCGAATCCCAGGTCGTTCTCCACGATGAGCAGCACCTTGTCGCCGGTGCTGATGTCGTTGCGGTCGTCGTCGGCCACGTTGGCTTGCAGCAGCGTGGATTCGGCCTCGTGCATCACGTCCATCGAGGACACCTCCACGGCGTCGCGCTTGGACGGGCTCCGAGTCTCTTCGCGGTCGCTGCGTTCGGCGTCGCGCTGGCGCTGTTCCACATTGGCCTTGGCCTCCACCTCGTGGGCACGGCCGCGATGCGCGCTGCGCACCGGGCTGTAGCTTTGCGGCAGGTACAGCGTGAAGGTGGAGCCTTCGGACGGCGCGCTCACCAGCTTGATCTCGCCGCCCAGCAGGCGCGACAGCTCGCGGCTGATGGCCAGGCCCAGGCCCGTGCCGCCGTACTTGCGCGAGGTCGATCCATCAGCCTGCTGGAAGGCCTCGAAGATGATCTGCTGCTTGTCCGGCGAGATGCCGATGCCGGTGTCCGACACCGAGAAGGCCAGCACAGACGGTGCGCGGTTGAGCTCCTCGTTGTCGCGCGACCAGCCGCTTTCCACCTGCGCGATGGACAGCGTGACCTGCCCCTGGTGCGTGAACTTGAAGGCGTTGGACAGCAGGTTCTTGATGATCTGCTGCAGCCGCTTCACGTCCGTCACCACCGACTTGGGCAGCGGCTGCACCGGGTTCATGACGAAGCCCACGTGCTTGGACTCCGCCACGTGGCGGAAGCTGCGGTCCACGCTGCGCTGCAGGTCGTCCAGGCGCAGCTCGCTCACGTCCACCGCCACCGTGCCCGACTCGATCTTGGACAGGTCCAGGATGTCGTTGATGAGCATCAGCAGGTCGTTGCCCGACAGGTGGATGGTCTTGGCGAACTCCACCTGCTTGGGCAGCAGGTTGCCCTCGGTGTTCTTGCACAGCTGGTCCGACAGGATGAGCAGCGAGTTCAGCGGCGTGCGCAACTCGTGCGACATGTTGGCCAGGAACTCGGACTTGTACTTGGACGTGAGGGCGAGCTGCTCGGCCTTTTCTTCCAGCGCCTGGCGGGCCTGCTCCACTTCCTGGTTCTTGCGCTCCACCTCCTGGTTCTGGTGGGCCAGCAGGCGCGCCTTTTCCTGCAGCTCCTCGTTGGTCTGCTGCAGTTCTTCCTGCCGGCTCTGCAGCTCCTGCGCGAGGGACTGCGATTGCATCAGCAGGTCTTCCGTGCGCATGTTGGCCGAGATGGTGTTGATCACGATGCCGATGGACTCGGTCAGCTGATCGAGGAAGGCCTGGTGCGACGGGTTGAAGCGCTCCAGCGATGCGAGTTCCAGCACGCCGCGCACCTGGCCCTCGAAGATCACGGGCAGCACCAGCACGTCGAGCGCCGCCGTCTGCGACAGGCCCGTGGCCACGCGGAAGGCATTGCTCGGCACGTTGGTGAGCAGGATCTTTTCCTTCTCGATGGCGCACTGCCCCACCAGGCCCTGCCCCAGTTCGATCTCCTTGCCGTGCGAGGCCTGGCCGCCCGAGGCGTAGCTGGCGAACAGCTTGAGCTTGGGCTCGTTGTCGATGTGGGTGAGCACGTAGAACTCCGCCTGCTGGGCGCCCACCACCGGCGCCAGTTCAGACAGGATGAGCTGGCCCACGGTGACCAGGTCCTTCTGGCCCTGCAGCATGCGCGAGAACTTCGCGAGGTTGGTCTTCAGCCAGTCCTGCTCGGTGTTCTTCTGCGTGGTGTCCTTGAGGTTGCGGATCATCTCGTTGATGGTGTCCTTCAAGGCCGCCACTTCGCCCAGCGCCTCCACCGTGATGGACCGCGTCAAGTCGCCCTGCGTCACCGCGGTGGCCACCTCGGCAATGGCACGCACCTGCGTCGTGAGGTTGGCCGCGAGCTGGTTCACGTTCTCCGTCAGGCCCTTCCAGGTGCCCGAGGCGCCCGGCACCTTGGCCTGGCCGCCCAGCTTGCCTTCCACGCCCACTTCGCGCGCCACCGAGGTCACCTGGTCCGCGAAGATGGCCAGCGTGTCCGTCATGCTGTTGATGGTGTCGGCCAGCGCGGCGATCTCGCCCTTGGCTTCCACCGTCAGCTTCTGCTTCAGATCGCCGTCGGCCACGGCCGTCACCACCTTGGCGATGCCGCGCACCTGCGACGTCAGGTTGCCTGCCATGAAGTTCACGTTGTCGGTCAGGTCCTTCCAGGTGCCGGACACGCCGCGCACCTGGGCCTGTCCGCCCAGCCGCCCTTCGGTGCCCACCTCGCGGGCCACGCGCGTCACTTCCGCGGCGAAGGACGAGAGCTGGTCCACCATCGTGTTGATGGTGGCCTTGAGTTCGAGGATCTCGCCTTTCACGTCCACCGTGATCTTCTTGGACAGGTCGCCCGCCTGCACGGCCTTGGTCACGTCGGCGATGTTGCGCACCTGGGACGTGAGGTTGGAGGCCATGAAGTTCACGGAGTCGGTCAGGTCCTTCCAGGTGCCGGCCACGCCTTGCACGTCGGCCTGGCCACCCAGCTTGCCTTCGGTGCCCACCTCGCGGGCCACGCGGGTCACTTCAGCCGCAAACGACCGCAGCTGGTCCACCATGGTGTTGATGGTGTTCTTCAGCTCCAGGATTTCGCCCTTGGTGTCCACGGTGATCTTCTTGGAGAGGTCGCCCTTGGCCACGGCCGTCGTCACTTCGGCGATGTTGCGCACCTGGGAGGTCAGGTTGCCGGCCATGAAGTTCACCGACTCGGTCAGGTCCTTCCACGTGCCGGCCACACCCTGCACGTCGGCCTGGCCGCCCAGCTTGCCTTCGGTGCCCACTTCGCGAGCCACCCGCGTCACTTCGGCCGCGAAGCTTCGCAGCTGGTCCACCATGGTGTTCACGGTGTTCTTCAGCTCCAGGATTTCGCCCTTCACGTCCACCGTGATCTTCTTGGACAAGTCGCCCAAGGCCACCGCCTTCGTCACGTCGGCGATGTTGCGCACCTGCGAGGTGAGGTTGGAAGCCATCGAGTTCACCGACTCGGTCAGGTCCTTCCACGTGCCGGCCACGCCCTGCACGTCGGCCTGGCCGCCCAGCTTGCCTTCGGTGCCCACTTCACGGGCCACACGCGTCACTTCCGCCGCGAAGGATGAGAGCTGGTCCACCATGGTGTTGATGGTGTTCTTCAGCTCAGAGATTTCGCCCTTCACGTCCACCGTGATCTTCTTGGACAAGTCACCCGCCGCCACCGCCTTCGTCACGTCGGCGATGTTGCGCACCTGCGAGGTCAGGTTGCCGGCCATCGAGTTCACCGAGTCCGTCAAATCCTTCCAGGTGCCGGACACGCCGCCCACTTCGGCCTGGCCACCGAGGCGCCCTTCGGTGCCCACTTCACGGGCCACGCGGGTCACTTCCGCGGCGAAGGACGAGAGCTGGTCCACCATCGTGTTGATGGTGGCCTTGAGTTCGAGGATCTCACCCTTCACCTCCACGGTGATCTTCTTGGACAAGTCACCGGCCTGCACGGCCTTGGTCACGTCGGCGATGTTGCGCACCTGGGACGTGAGGTTCGACGCCATCGAGTTCACGGAGTCGGTCAGGTCCTTCCACGTGCCGGCCACGCCCTGCACTTCGGCTTGACCGCCCAGCTTGCCTTCGGTGCCCACCTCACGGGCCACACGCGTCACTTCCGCAGCGAAGGACCGCAGCTGGTCCACCATGGTGTTGATGGTGTTCTTCAGCTCGGAGATCTCGCCCTTCACGTCCACGGTGATCTTCTTGGACAAGTCGCCTGCCGCCACCGCAGTCGTCACTTCGGCGATGTTGCGCACCTGCGAAGTGAGGTTGCCGGCCATGAAGTTCACCGACTCGGTCAAGTCCTTCCACGTGCCGGCCACGCCCTGCACGTCGGCCTGGCCGCCCAGCTTGCCTTCGGTACCCACTTCACGGGCCACGCGGGTCACTTCAGCCGCAAACGACCGCAGTTGGTCCACCATGGTGTTGATGGTGTTCTTCAGCTCCAGGATCTCGCCCTTCACGTCCACCGTGATCTTCTTGGACAAGTCACCCGCCGCCACCGCCTTCGTCACGTCGGCGATGTTGCGCACCTGCGAGGTCAGGTTGCCGGCCATCGAGTTCACCGAGTCCGTCAAATCCTTCCAGGTGCCGGACACGCCGCCCACTTCGGCCTGGCCACCGAGGCGCCCTTCGGTGCCCACTTCACGGGCCACGCGGGTCACTTCCGCGGCGAAGGACGAGAGCTGGTCCACCATCGTGTTGATGGTGGCCTTGAGTTCGAGGATCTCACCCTTCACCTCCACGGTGATCTTCTTGGACAAGTCACCGGCCTGCACGGCCTTGGTCACGTCGGCGATGTTGCGCACCTGGGACGTGAGGTTCGACGCCATCGAGTTCACGGAGTCGGTCAGGTCCTTCCACGTGCCGGCCACGCCCTGCACTTCGGCTTGACCGCCCAGCTTGCCTTCGGTGCCCACCTCACGGGCCACACGCGTCACTTCCGCAGCGAAGGACCGCAGCTGGTCCACCATGGTGTTGATGGTGTTCTTCAGCTCGGAGATCTCGCCCTTCACGTCCACGGTGATCTTCTTGGACAAGTCGCCTGCCGCCACCGCAGTCGTCACTTCGGCGATGTTGCGCACCTGCGAAGTGAGGTTGCCGGCCATGAAGTTCACCGACTCGGTCAAGTCCTTCCACGTGCCGGCCACGCCCTGCACGTCGGCCTGGCCGCCCAGCTTGCCTTCGGTGCCCACCTCGCGGGCCACCCGCGTCACTTCAGCCGCGAAGGACCGAAGCTGGTCCACCATGGTGTTCACGGTGTTCTTCAGTTCCAGGATCTCGCCCTTCACGTCCACCGTGATCTTCTTGGACAAGTCGCCCGCGGCCACCGCCTTCGTCACGTCCGCGATGTTGCGCACCTGCGAGGTCAAGTTGCCGGCCATGGAATTCACCGAGTCCGTCAAGTCCTTCCACGTCCCGGACACGCCTTCCACCCGCGCCTGGCCGCCCAGCGAGCCTTCGGTGCCCACCTCACGCGCCACCCGCGTCACTTCCGACGCGAAGGACCGCAGCTGGTCCACCATGGTGTTGATGGTGTTCTTCAGCGTGAGGAACTCGCCCTTCACGTCCACGTCGATCTTCTTGGACAGGTCACCCTTGGCCACCGCGGTGGTCACGTCGGCGATGTTGCGCACCTGGTCGGTCAGGTTGCCGGCCATGGAGTTCACCGAGTCCGTCAGGTCCTTCCAGGTGCCGGCCACGCCCTTCACCTTCGCCTGTCCGCCCAGCTTGCCCTCGGTGCCCACTTCGCGGGCGACGCGCGTCACCTCGGCGGAGAAGTTGCCCAGCTGCTCCACCATCTTGTTGATGGTCTTTGCCGTGCGCAGGAACTCGCCTTCCAGCTCGCGCCCTTCCACCTCCAGCGCCATGGACTTGCTCAGGTCGCCCTGCGCCACCGCGCCGATCACGCGGGCCACTTCCGAGGTCGGGTGCACGAGGTCGTCGATGAGCGCATTGATGCTGTCCACCTGCTCGCCCCAGAAGCCCCGGGCCTGCGGCACGGAGGCGCGCTGCTTGAGCTTGCCCTCCTTGCCCACCACCTGGCGCAGGCGGGAGATCTCGGCGGCCATGCTGGCATTGAGCTCCACCACGTCGTTGAAGGCATCGGCCACCTTGCCCGGCAGGCCGGTCCAGTGCGCGGGCAGCCTCACGGTGGCGTCGCCCTTGCGCAAGGCGGTGAGCGCATTCAGCAGCGCCGACAGCTCCTCGGCAGGGGCCAGGAGCGTGGATTCGTCGTAGGCAATCATTGGCAGGTCCCCGTCATCAGGTTCATCTCGAACCCCTGTCCCCCACATTGCTTCCACGCGCACGGACACCCGGCACGAGCGTGCGCACGCTTGAACGCGAACATGGGCTGGCTGAGAGCACAGCCCGTGCCACGCGCATCAGGGTCTGTACGAGGGCGCTGTTCTCCCTGGGACGCCAGGGCTTTGCGGGGCGTGGATGAGGTGAGAGTTACCTTGCGGGAACAGCCGCCCCGGAAAAATTTACGGCGGCGTTTGCACCGGCGCGGCAGGGGTGGGCAAGGCCTTCCATCGACGTCTGGACGCCTCGCCCGTCAATCGCCCACGGCCGGCGCCAGGGCGGAGCTGGCGGACATGGCCTGCCGTCCCAGCCGGGCCGCGGTGGCGAGGTCGGCGACCTCCTGCGGCGGCAGTGTCTTCAGGCGATGGTCTGACCACACCTGCCGCCAGCGGCGGCCGCCAGGCATGCCGTTCCACAGGCCCAGCATGTGCCGCGCGACATGCGACCACGGCGTGCCCTGCGCCACGCAGCGCGCCATGTAGGCCACCATCTGCGCTTCCACCTCGCAACGCTCGCGATGCACGGGCGCATCGCCGAAGAAGCGCTGGTCCCATCCAGCCATGATCCAGGGGTTGTGGTAGGCCTCGCGGCCCACCATCACGCCGTCGATGTGGCCGAGCTGGTCGGCGATCTGCTCCTCGGTGGTCACGCCGCCGTTGATGCAGATGGTGAGCGCGGGGAAGTCGCGCTTGAGCCGGTGGACGATCTCGTAGCGCAGCGGCGGGATCTCGCGGTTCTCCTTCGGGCTCAGGCCCTTGAGCCAGGCGTTGCGCGCATGAACGGTGAAGACCTCGCAACCGGCGTCGGCCACGGTGCCCACGAAGTCGCGCACGAACTCGTAGCTCTCGGTCTTGTCCACGCCGATGCGGTGCTTGACCGTGACGGGAATGCTCACCGCATCGCGCATGGCCTTCACGCCGTCGGCCACGGTGTGCGGCTCGTTCATCAGGCAGGCACCGAAGGCACCGCGCTGCACCCGTTCGCTGGGGCAGCCGCAGTTAAGGTTGACCTCGTCGTAGCCCCATTGCTGAGCCAGCTTCGCGCCGTGGGCCAGGTCGTCGGGCTCGCTGCCGCCCAGCTGCAGCGCGACCGGGTGTTCTTGCGCGTTGAAGTCCAGGTGCCGCGGCACGTCGCCATGCAGCAGCGCGCCGGTGGTCACCATCTCGGTGTAGAGCCGGGTGCGCCGGGTCAGCAGGCGGTGGAAGTAGCGGCAGTGGCGATCGGTCCAGTCCATCATCGGAGCGACGGACAGGCGCCAGGGGTTGTGGGTCACGGCGGGGAGCATGGAAGCAGGAGAGCGGATTTTCGCATCGCCTCGACCGTTCGGCGTTCGACTGACAGATTCGAAGTCCGCAAGGGGACAAGGCGCTTGCTTGCAAGTACCGAGCCGCACGTGCACGATCCGCCCAGGCGGTTTTCGTCCAAAGGGAGACTTGTGCAATGACCAATTGCAGTGGGATTCTTCGCCCTGTTCGTCAAGCCAATTGGCGGCAGTTGATTACCCTGCTCATTGTCGCCATGACCATTCTGGCCGGCTGTGGCGGCGGTGACGATGTATCTGTCTCGGCAACGGTGCAGGACAAGGGGCCCATCTTCCGGAGTCTGGACATATCACTGTCTACGGCGTCTGCCGTAGATGTCGAGTACTGGAGTCCGGGCGGACCGCGCCTGCGCGTTTCCAGCTCTGACAACGCTGTCTCGCATACGCTGGCACTCCCCAGATTGCGCGCGGAGAGCACTTACCAATATCGCGTAGGACTGAGAACGTCCGCAGGCTCGACCATCTGGGTCCATGCCGGCACGTTCACGACGGCGCAGTTGCCTGACGATCTGCGTGCCATCACTTTTTCGCCATCGGGGACTGCCACGCAGCCACTCGTGTTCCTTTCTGTCCGGTCAACCTTCAATGGCGGTGTCATTGTCGATACACAGGGGCACATCGTCTGGTACGGTCGCACAACAGCTCCACAAGGTGCAGCGCAGCGCGCGAACGGCAACTGGGTCGTCCTTACAAACTCACTGACGGAATTCAATTCGCTTGGCGAGGTCGTGTCAACGCTGCCTTCAACGAGCCTCCCGGCTGGGCATGGAATGCATCATGGCGTCATAGCCACCCCGGCCAATACCTTGCTGTTTCTGACCTTGGACCCTCGAGTTTTCAACGGGGTCACGATCCAGGGCGAGGAAATCTGGGAATGGGATCCCCAAACCAATGCGCTCGATCGTCGCTGGCGCGCCTTTGATTTTCTTGACCCGACGGTGGACATTGGTCCGCGGTCAGTGCCCAACGATTGGTTTCACGCCAATCATGTGTCGGTTGGCCCCAGAGGAAACACGCTGGTCTCCTTCCACTTCCTTGATCAGGTCATTTCTATTGCCCCTGGTTTCGGCTCTATCGAGTGGCGACTTGGGGGCGTCGGAAGCACATACACTGTTACCCTCGACCAAGTGACCTCCGGGCAGCATTCAGCCCGTGAAGTGGCCCCGAATCACGTGCTGCTCTTCGACAACGGCTATGCCAGAGCGGACGGCAGCCACTACTCTCGAGCGCTGGAACTGGCCCTGGATCCTGCCACGCACACAGTCAACACTGCATGGCAGTATCGGCCGAACCCGGACATTTGGGCCACGATCATCAGCTCTGCCCGCCGTGTCAGCAACGGGAACACGGTCGTCACATTCGGCACACCAGCCGGTCTGGTGGGGGCAACCGGACCAGTCTCCGTGCATGAAGTGTCGGCCTCCAGTGCGCTGCTTTGGCACATGGATATTGGGTTGCCTGCAGGAAGCAGCGTGTTCCAGGGAGATCCCATTCAGTCCATTGGCGGGGAGACCGAGGTGCCCTGAAGAACGCCTGGCTCAAGGGCCGGAATTCGCACCTCCAGGAACGGAACATCATCCAGTGGCTGATCTTTGCGCGGCGGCGCGTCATCCATGCTTCACCCAGAGCGTTGTGGTGCTTCATCGCGATATGTGCGGGGGATGATGTAGGCATCAGCCGACACGCATTCGGGCATCCGGCCGAATGCGCCGGTCACGCGGCCTCCCTAGCATGGAGTCAACATCAGCAGGAGGCCCCATGACAGAACTCCAACACGCACATCCGGCATCCAGCGCCTGGGTCGACCGTTGTGCGCAGCAACTGCTCAGGCACCGCATCGTGACCCCGCAGGAAGCGGCCGAGCTGGCCCGTGAGCTGCATGCATCCTTCGGCGGCCAGGGCTGCCCGGAGCAGCTCGCCGACGACCTGTTCCGAATGCCCCTGGAGGCTTGAGATGGCCGTCTGGACCAGCTACCCCAGCATGCCGCAAAGGCCCTGGCAGGACCTGTTCGCCCGCTACCTGGAAACCCTTCGGCCCGAGATCAGTGAAGACGTGCGCCGCGAACTGGCGGCCGTGATGTGGATCGAGTGCTGCGACCTCACCCCCTTCGAGGCCGCCGAACTGGAAGCCGCGTCGTGGCGGGAATTCCGCGCGCACTGACCGCGGCTCAGCCGGGCCAATGCCGTGCGAATACCGGCGCCACCAGCGGATGCTGCTCGATGCGCTGAAGCGCCTTGATGAACTCCGGCCGCGTGGCCTTCAGGTGGGCCCGCGTGCCTGACCACTTCGACACGACGGCCGCCAGGAAGTCCAGCCCGCCCGGCGCTTCTCCGTTCAGGAAAGGCCGCGCCGGGAAGGTGTCGGCGAAGATCTCCCAGCAGCGGTGCAGCTGGTCGCGCGCGCCGCGGCCGATGCGCTGGCGGGCCGATTCGTCGATGTCCACGCACCAGCGCTCGGGGTAGTCCGTCACGCTCACCGCCGAATAGCAATTCGCCGCGATGAACACCAGCCCGCGAATGGCCTGCGAGCGCATGGCGTGGTCCGGCGGCAGGATGTGCGACTGCGGAAACTCCAGCCCCAGGTGGATGAGGATGGCCGCGCTCTCGGTGAGCACGCTGCCGTCGGGCAGTTGCAAGGTGGGAATCTGCACCAGCGGGTTGGCCTGCCGCAGCTTGCTCAGGGCCGAATCGGGCTCCCACGACGAAGCCCTGACCACGCGGAATGGCGCCTGTGCCGCCTCCAGCGCCACCTCGATGGCGGCCGAGCCCGAGCCCTGGGTTCCGAAGAGGGTGTACATGGCGGCGCATTCTGCGCCTGCCGGCCGGCAACAACGCGATCGAGGAATTGTTCTCGGCTTTGCCCTCGGTGCAGGCCGGTATTGATCCGCGGCGCAAATCCCCACTCCATCGGCGCCAGTGACATGAGACACTGGCTTTTCGTTCCCACAACAAAAGCCCACGGCATAGCGCGGACCCCACATGCACCGCCTGCTGTTGATCGAGTCGTCTCCCACATTGCGCCGCGGCATGGAAAAGCTGCTGCTTCGGCACAGCTTCGACGTGCACTCGGTGCCCGCGGACGAGGCCGCCCTGGCCGACCTGGACCGTGAGGTATCGCACGGCCTGTCGGGGGTGCTCATCGGTTGGTCCACCGCCAAGCCCGCCGTGCGGCAGGCCCTCATGCGGCGCCTGGGCCAGGCCGACTGCCAGCGCGTGGCGGCGATGCTGGTGCACTCGGACTTCGAGCCGCTGGACGAATCGGGCATCCACGAGCGCCCCTACAGCCTCGCCCTGCCCTGGGACCGCCATGCCGAAGCCCCCCGCCTCACCCGCGGCCTGCTGGCGCAGGTGGCGCGCGAAACCCGCCGCCGCACGCCCTCTGCCGGTGGGGGCCTGAAGATCCTGCTGGTGGACGATTCGCGCACCAGCCGCGTGACCTACCAGCGGCTGCTCAAGAGCCATGGCTACGCCGTCACCGCCTGCGACAGTGCCGAGGCGGCGCTGGAGGTGGTGAAGGGCACCGAGCGCTTCGACCTCGCCATCGTCGACTACTACATGCCCGGCATGAACGGCGCGCAGCTGTGCCATGCCCTGCGCGAGCTGCCCGCCACCCGCGACCTCACGCTGGCCATCCTCACCGGCTCCTACGAAGACGGCCTGATCAGCGACTGCCTGGCCGCCGGCGCGAGCGAGTGCATGTTCAAGACCGAGTCCAACGAGCTCTTCCTCGCCCGCGTGCACAGCATGGCCACGCTGCGCGAGCGCGAGCTGCGGCTCGAAGGCGAACGCATGCGGCTGGAGCTCATCCTCGGCTCGGTGGGCGATGGCGTGTACGGTGTGGACCGCGAAGGCCACATCACCTTCGTCAACCCTGCCGCGCTGCGCCTGCTGCAGTGGCCCGATGCCGAGCGCGTGGTGGGCATGCTGGCGCACCAGAAGATCCACTTCGCCGACGAGCGCGGCAAGCCCATCCCGCCTGACACCTGCTTCCTGCAGCAGGCCTATGAACTGGGCGATTCGCTGAGCAACTGGGAGACGGTGTTCTGGCGCGCCGATGGCCATGCCTTCAGCGTCGAATGCACCGTGCGGCCGCAATACCGCGACGGCGACTGCGTGGGGGCGGTGGTCGCCTTCCGCGACATCGCCGAGCGCAAGCGCTTCGAGGCCGAGCTGCAATGGCAGCTGCACCACGACCACCTCACCAAGCTGTACAACCGCGCGTACTTCGAGAACGCACTGGAGCAGGAATTGCTGCGGCTCAAGCGCAGCGCCGAGCGCTCCGCCTTGCTGTTCATCGACCTGGACCGCTTCAAGCACGTCAACGACACCGCCGGCCATGCGGCAGGCGATGCGCTGCTCACCAGCATCGGCCAGAAGCTGAAGTCCCGCTCGCGGCAGTCCGACCTGGTGGCGCGGCTGTCGGGCGACGAATTCGCGGTGCTGCTGCGCAACGTCGATGAGGCGCACATCGCCTCGCTGGCCGAACAGTTCCGCACCATCCTCGACGAGACGAACTTCATCTACGAAGGCCGCGCCTTCGAGGTCTCCGGCAGCGTGGGCATCGCGCGGCTGAACCGCCACACGCTCACGCCGGCGCATGCCATGAACTGCGCGGATGCGGCCTGCCAGATCGCCAAGCGCCATGGCCGCAACCGCATCCACATGTTCGATGCCAACGACGATGCGGAGATGCTGGCCAGCCTGGAGCAGTCGTGGTCCGAACGGCTGCGCAGGGCACTGGCGGCGGGCGACTTCTCGCTGCAGTTCCAGCCTATCCTGGACCTCACCCGGCCCGTGCTCTACGGCTACGAAGTGTTCCTGCGCCTGGTGGATGCCAGCGCGCCGCTCGCGCCCTGCGCCTTCTTGCCGCAGGCCGAGCGCTTCGAACTGATGCCGGCGCTGGACACCTGGGTGCTGGATCACCTCGCCTCGCTGATGACGCATCGTCGCCCCCCGCAGGGTGCACGGCTGCACGTGAACGTGGCCACGTCCTCGCTGATGGACCCCGGCTACCGCGCCCGCTTGTCGAACCTGCTGCGCCGCGGCATGTTCGCGCCCGGCCAGCTCTGCCTGGAACTCAAGGACCAGGACGGCCCCCACCGCCTGGCCACGCTGCTGCCCGAGCTGCGCGAGCTGACGCGCCTGGGCCTCACATTGGTAATGGATGGCTACGGACGGGGCTTCGTCGCGCTGGACGACCTGCGCCGCCTGCCCCTGGGCGCGGTGAAGTTCGATGGCGACATCGTGCAAAGCCTGCAGGGCGACGAGCTGGGCGAGCCCCTGCTGCGCGCCATGACCGGGCTGGCCCACGCGCTGAACCTCGTGGTCATCGCGCCGCTGGTGGAAGACGCCGACACCTTGCGCCGCCTGCGTGCGGTGGGCGTGGACTGCGCGCAGGGCTTCGCGCTGGGTTCGCCCGCGCAGATGTGGCGAGACCTCGGAGAAGACCACATCGCCACCGCCCCTCAGGACCTGGTCGCCTGAGCATCACCTGACCCACCCCCAAGTTCGGGGGGTTGCCCGCACTGCCGATTCGGCGCATTTTCCGCAGGCGATCTGGCGGGCGGATCGAGCTCCCGGGTTGTGTCGCCCGCGCACAAGCAGTTGCCATCCAGGCACCTTCTCCACTGGAGGACACCATGACCATCGATCGTCTGCATCGAGCCGCTCGCGCGGGCTCGATTGCACTGTCCCTGCTCGGCCTCAGTCCGTTGGCCGGCGCGGCGTTCATTTCCGGCCCCGGAGACCCCGACTACGACACGATGTTCCAGGGCGCCAGCGCGCATACCTTCGCCGACCTGGGCTTCTCGGTGGGCAGCGGCGCCGGCCAGCTTCACATCAGCACCGGCACCTGGACGGACCCGAGCGGCCTCATCTTTGGCAGCCTGGTCGCAGGACATGAGAACGTCACGGGCAACGGCACGACCATCAACAAGATGACCTACGGCTACACCCAGCCGTCGCTGGTCGCCAACCCGGGCAACGCGCGTGACTATTCGTGGATCCAGAACAGCGCGGGCAGCCTGAGCGACAAGCCCTCGGACGACAAGCCCTGGACCGGCAACATCTTCGACCTGGGCGGCGCTGCCAACAAGGCGGTGGTGTTCCCCATCGTCGACCATGGCCCGCTGCCCTACGAGGTGGTGGAGTACACGGTCTACCTCGGCAACGATCCGACCTCCTCCAGCCTGTCGGACTGGCACCTGGCCACGCTGAGCGAGGTCTACATGCAAGGCTGGGAGGCCGACTCCACCGCGCTGGCAGATGGCTTCACCACGGTGTGGACCTTGTCGGACCCGACCGCGACCTTCCGCTACGTCTCGGTGGCCGCGGTGGGGTCTCAGGCCTTGCGTCCGTACTTCGGCGACGACGATGAGATCGACGCGGTGGCCGGCCTCACGGCTTCGGGCGGCGGCGTGGGTGCCGTGCCCGAGCCGGAAACCTACGCGCTGATCCTCGGCGGTCTCGGCCTCGTCGGCTGGAAGGCCAGGCGCCAGCGCAAGGACTGAACCCGCTCTCGCCAAAGACAAAGGCCCATCGCCTTGTGGGCGATGGGCCTTGCCTGCCGGGCCGGTGGGACCCGGGTCAACTGGCCATCGTCAGGGGAAGCTGACGACGTTCACCGGGATGGTGGACGTGCCTTGCGCCGGCCCGCCGGTGTTGTTGATCACGTGGTCGATCACGCCCACGCCACCCAGCGACACCGTGAAGACGCTGTGGAACTTCACGTTCGCGTTGTTGGGCACCTCGAAGCCGCGATCCGCGTGGATGGACGGGTTCACGTTGAAGTAGCAGTAGCTGCCCAGTCCCCAGGCCTCATGGGAGGTCACCGAGTCGGCCACCTTGTAGGCGGCATAGCCGTTCGCGCCGCTGCGCCAGGTGGCCTGGCTGGGCGGGTCGTAGGGCATCTCGTTCTGGAAGAAGATGGTCTTGCCGCCCTGCCCGTTCCACACCACGTTGTACTTCTGGTAGTGCTCGACGAAGAGGCCGGTGGCCAGCACGTTGTTGCCGTTCACCAGCAAGCCGGTGTCGGCGGTGTTCACCGTCCAGCCCGTGGGCGCGCTGCCGTGGTCGGCACGCCAGGCCCAGATGTGGTCAACGATGGTGTTGCTGCTGTTCACCACCAGGCTGTTGGTCGCCTTGCCGGCCACCGCGCCGCCAATGCGGAAGTACACGTCCTGCACGGTGGTCGGGTTGGCGGCATGGCTGGCCGTCGAGCCGGCGGCGCCGATGGTCAGCAACGCCTGGCTGTTGACGGTGCCGGCATCGAACAGCAGGCCGGCCACCTTCACGCCATCCACGTCGGACACGGTCATCGCATCCACGCCGTTGTCGGGCACGAGCGTCGGGAAGCCGATGCCCAGCACGACGGTGTTGGCGCGCGTCACGCGGATCGTCTCGCTCAGGTGGTAGGTGCCCGGCGTGAAGAACAGGTTCAGCCCTTGCGACAGGGCCAGGTTCAGCGTGGCGGTGCTGTCGCTGGGCTTGGCGACATAGAACTGGCTCATCGGGATCGACGTGCCCGGGGTCGCACCATTGGCCCAGGTGGCGCCCGACGAGTTCGTGCGCAGCGAAGGCACGAACACGCGGTACTTGCCGGCGCCATCGACGTACAGGTAGGGCTTCTCGCGCGACACCGGCGTAGTGGCCAGCGCGGTGTGCGGCGGCGACGGGAAGGTGGTGGCCGGGCCGCCGACGACGCCGGAGAACACCATGTTCCACACACCGTCGTACCAGATGCCGATGTTGCTGTCCCGCGTGTACCACTGCTGCTGCGAGCCCGACGAGATGGAACCGTCGACCTTGCTGTCGGCGATGTAGCCGCCGCTGGAGTAGCCCTGGCCGTTGCCCTGGTTGGACGGCCCCAGATGCAGGTTGCCGATGATGTGGATTCGGCGCATGGGTGCGGCCTGCGACACCGCCCAGCGGTTGGTGCCGCCGTTGGGCACCAACGAGACGTTCTCGGCCGAGCGCCAGAAGTTCTGCGTGGCGTTCGCCGTGTCGCCGTAGTTCCAGCCGCTGTCCACGTTCAACGTGCCTTGCAGGCGCACGTCATCCGGATTCTGGCCCAGGCCCACGACGGAGGTGTAGAAGCCCAGGTTCGCGAACACGCCGTTGTACTGGCCCGGCTTGAACATGAAGGTGTAGCGCTGGGTGCCGAACTGCGCGGTCGGGCTCAGCAGCTGCGCATTGAACGCCGCATCCAGCTTGGACTGGATGGTGGAGATCGGCGTGCTCGTGTCGAAGACGGACACGTTGGGGCCGAAGTCCGGCGTGTCGGAGGTGGGCAGCGTGCTGTTCGTTCCCACCTTGAACGACGACATGATGTCGTTGAAGTTCAGCGACACCAGGTTGGGCGTGTCCGCCGTGAGCCGCACGGTGCTGCCGCCGTAGTTGATGTCGTTGTAGAGGTCGACTGCATAGCCGCTGGTGACCTTCACCGACGACACGCGGTCATTCCACGTCGAGCCTACCCACGAGCTGCTGGCGTCCGCGCAGAACGAGGCGCCCCCGTAGTTGGCGTTCTCATAGAAGCAGATGGTGCCGGTGGGTGGCTGCGTCGTCCCAACGGTGTAGCTGAAGCTCGGCGTGTCGTAGGCCGGCGTGCCGTTGTTGTAGGTGAACGAGTAGTTCAGCACCGTGCCGCTGGGCGCCGTCACTGGTTGCTCGTAGCGGGCATTGGCGGACGAATACGTCATCCGCACGTTGAGCTGGCCCCCGCCGTTGACGGTGTAGTGCACGTCCACCCACGTCGTGCTGACGTTGGACTTGAACCAGATGGTGGCAGTGTTGCCGGACACGGCGACACCTTGCGTGTAGTCTGCGGCGCGCGCGGGCAGCGCCACCATGGACAGCACGAAGGCCATGCAGGCCCACAGCCAGGCCCATGAACGGATGCTCGGGGCATGCCGCAGCCTGCGGCCATCCCCGCTGGGAAGTTCTCGGAACATTTCGCTTCGTCTCCTCGGTTGTCGTGCCACTGCGTGGGCACCACGGAACGGCGTTCGTCATTGGGGGGCGTGACGCGGCGCCAGCCTCAGCCGCCAGCGCCGTTCAACCTCGGACCTCGAAAGCGCTTTCGTCTGTCTGGGTGCGGATTGTGGAATCGCTTCCAAAATTTGGAAACGGGAAAACCCGGAGACTTTGTCCGCGCTTGGGAATATTTGTGTGCAGGTGTGATGGGGCCGCGGCAGGCGGCATGGGTAAGAGGCTCCGACTGTGGCGGTCGGCCTCCGGCCGACTTCGCTGCGCTGCTCACACCGAGGGGTGCACGGGGAAACTCCCGCCGCGCCCCTTCGGTGCGCTCTGGTCAAACAGTCCCCGTGAGTCAGAGGACGAAGCGTGCTACGCACGCCACCCCTCGGTGCTGCGCTGCTCGCCGCCACACACGGAGCCTCTTACCCATGCCGCCTGCCGCTCAAGTGGCGGTGGGTTTGCGTGACGCGAAGCCCAATGTCGCAGCAGCAAAGGTGCGGGTGGGTGAGGTGCGCTGCGTAGCGAAGTAAAGGAGGAGGGCCGGGCGACATGAGCGGAGCAGCGCGCCTCACCCACCCGCACCTTTGCCCAACCGAACAGAACGCGAAAGCACAAAAAGAAAAACGGGCCCCAAAGGGACCCGTTTGACATAGATGGTTGGCGGAGCCGGAGGGATTCGAACCCTCGATGCAGGTTTTGCCCGCATACTCCCTTAGCAGGGGAGCACCTTCGGCCTCTCGGTCACAGCTCCAACGCCAGCGCGCATTCTAACCTCGAATGCGCCCTACTTTTCACGCGGCAGGCTGATCGAGATCGAAAGCCTTGTGCAGCGCGCGTACCGCGAGCTCCATGTACTTCTCGTCGATGACCACGCTGGTCTTGATCTCGCTCGTGGTGATCATCTGGATGTTGATGCCCTCGTCGCTCAGCGCCGAGAACATCTTGCTGGCCACGCCCACGTGCGAGCGCATGCCGATGCCCACGATGCTGACCTTGCAGATCTTCGCGTCGCCGGAAATCGTCGCGCCGCCGGCCTTGGGCAGCACTTCGCTCTTGAGCAGGTCGAGCGTGCGCTGGAAGTCGTTGCGGTGAACCGTGAATGAGAAGTCGGTCTTGCCGTCGTGGCCCACGTTCTGGATGATCACGTCGACGTCGATGTTCGCGTCGGCCACCGGCCCGAGGATCTGGTACGCGATGCCCGGCTTGTCGGGCACGCCCAGCAGGCTCACCTTGGCTTCGTCGCGGTTGAAGGCAATGCCCGACACAACGGCTTGTTCCATTTTCTCGTCTTCCTCAAAAGTGATCAGGGTGCCCGACTTGGCTTCCTCGTTGATGTCGATGTCCCAGGGCGTGAAGCTGGACAGCACGCGCAGCGGCACGCGGTACTTGCCCGCGAATTCCACCGAGCGGATCTGCAGCACCTTGGAGCCCAGGCTCGCCATTTCCAGCATCTCTTCGAAGCTGATGGTGTGCAGGCGGCGCGCCTCGGCCACGATGCGCGGGTCGGTGGTGTAGACGCCGTCGACGTCGGTGTAGATGAGGCACTCGTCGGCCTTCATCGCCGCCGCCACCGCCACCGCCGAGGTGTCGGAGCCGCCGCGTCCCAGCGTGGTGATGTGGCCGTTGTCGTCGATGCCCTGGAAGCCGGTGATGATCACCACCTTGCCTGCTTCCAGATCGGCGCGCACGCGCTTGTCATCGATGCTCTGGATGCGCGCCTTGGTGTAGCTGTCGTCGGTGAGGATGGGCACCTGCCAGCCGGTGTAGCTCACCGCCTGCATGCCTTCGGCCTGCAGCGCGATGGCCAGGAGGCCCACCGACACCTGCTCGCCGGTGGAGGCGATCATGTCGAGCTCGCGTTGCAGCTCGGGGGTGGTGGCAGCCGGCGACAGCTCTTTGGCCAGACCGAGCAGGCGATTGGTCTCGCCGCTCATGGCCGACGGGACGACCACCATCTGATGCCCGGCGCGTGCCCATTTGGCCACGCGCTTGGCGACGTTGCGGATGCGCTCGGTCGACCCCATGGAGGTGCCGCCGTATTTGTGAACGATGAGTGCCATGCTGGTTGGAGTTCGCGGAAGAAGGCGAAACGTTTCACGCCGCGGTCGTGAACCCAGCATTTTAGCCGGCCGATGAGGTGTAACCCGGAGGGAACTTCCGGTTCCGCTCAGGCCGGGGTGTAGCCTGCCTCCCAGCGCAAGGTCACCTGGGGCTGGCCGGGCAGGCCGATCACCCGCGCATCCAGGCCGAGTCCGGGCACGAAGACGAGTTGGCCGCCGCTGTAGACCAAGGGGCCGGCCCTCTCCCACTGCGGCACGCCAGCGGCCTGGAACTGCTTCTTCAGGCTGCGCGGCGGACGGTTGAAGCCGGCCTGGAACTGCTCGCCGCCCTCACGCTCGCGAAGCTCTGCATGAGCGAGCCAGGCCAACGGCACGCCGCCTTCCCTCACCCGCTCGACGACGAGATGGCCATGCCAGCCGGGCAGCTTGTGCACGCCGGCGCGCTTGATCGACAGCTTCTGCTCTCGCTGTCCAGGCGAAGCTTTCACTGGCGATGCAGTCGCGTGCGACAACACGCCACGGTATTTGCGCAGGGTTCCATCGTCGATCGGCCAGGATGCGCTGGCCCCCGCCGGCAGTTCATCGATCAGGCGCGAGACCAGCGCCGCGCTGGCAACCCGGCCGGTCACCGCCTTCAGCCACGCACGAAGGACGTTGCTGCGGCGTGCATCGGACAGTGCCAGCAGCGACAAGACGCTCAGCCCCTTGCCGGCCCGGACCGCCTGCAAGTCCATGGCAGCCAGCTCCGCCAGGCAGACCTGCGCTTCCTGGGCCCAGTCCGCGGCGCTGGACAAGGACGCTTCAGCCTGCGGGAATGCGCCCACGAGCGCCGGCCACACCTCATGCCGAAGCCGGTTGCGGGCAAAGCGTGTGTCCGTGTTGCTGTCGTCGTCGATGTGCTTGAGCCGATGGCGCTTCACGTAGGCCTGCACCTCCTCCCGAGACACATCCAGCCAGGGCCGCACCCAGGTGATGCCGTCGCGCTCGACCTCGCGCGGCATGCCCGACAGCCCGGCCATGCCGGCGCCGCGCAAGGCCTGGAGCACGAAGGTCTCCGCCTGGTCGCGACGATGGTGGGCCAGCAGCACCAGCGATGCCTCGTGGGCCAATGCCATGCCGCGCAACGCGCGATACCTCGCCTGGCGCGCCCACGCCTCGATGCTTTCACCTTTGCCGGGCTTGTACATCAGCCGCTCGGCCGCAAAGGCGATGGGCAGCCCACGTCGTGCCCACTTCGCGCACTGCGCCTGGCAATGCGCGAGCCACGCATCCGCATGCGCGCTCAACCCATGGTGCACATGAAGCGCCACCACCTCCACGCCCTGCTCTGCCGACGCCATGAGCGTCGCATGCAGCAGCGCAGTCGAATCGCGGCCGCCGCTGTAGGCGACCGCGACACGCGGCTTCATCAGTGTTCGGTGGTGTCGTTGAAGCGGCCGTAGGACTGCAGGCGCTCGTAGCGGCGCTGCAGCAGTTCCTTGGGCTTGAGGTCGCTCACCTGGCGCAGCGCGTCGTTCAGCGCGCGCTTGAGGTAGGCCGACATCTGCTTGATGTCGCGGTGGGCGCCGCCCACCGGCTCGTTGACGATCTTGTCCACGAGCTGCAGTGCCTTCAGGCGATGTGCGGTGATGCCGAGCGCTTCGGCCGCGTCAGAGGCACGAGCCGAGGTCTTCCAGAGGATGGACGCGCAACCTTCGGGCGAGATCACTGAATAGATCGCGTACTGCAGCATCAGCGTCTGGTCGGCCACGCTGATGGCCAGCGCGCCGCCGGAGCCGCCTTCGCCGATGATGGTCGTGATGATGGGCACTTCCAGTTGCGCCATCTCGTAGATGTTGCGGCCGATGGCCTCGGACTGCCCGCGCTCTTCAGCGCCGATGCCCGGGTACGCTCCCGGCGTGTCCACGAAGGTGAACACCGGCATACCGAACTTCTCGGCCAGCTTCATCAGGCGCAGCGCCTTGCGGTAGCCCTCGGGCCGCGACATGCCGAAGTTGCGTGCCGCACGCTCCTTGGTGTCACGCCCCTTCTGGTGGCCGATGACCATGCAGGCCTGGCCGTTGAAGCGCGCGAGGCCGCCGACGATGGACTGGTCGTCCGCGAAATGGCGGTCGCCGTGCAGCTCCTGGAAGTCGGTGAAGATTTCACTGACGTAGTCCAGCGTGTAGGGACGCTGCGGGTGCCGGGCGATCAGCGTGACCTGCCACGGCGAGAGGCTGGAGTAGATGTCCTTGGTGAGTTGCAGGCTCTTCTTGCTCAGGCGGTCGATCTCTTCGGAGATGTCGACGGCCGATTCGCTCTGCACATAACGCAACTCTTCGATCTTGGTTTCGAGTTCCGCCACCGGCGTCTCGAATTCAAGGAAATGGCGTTTGCTCATCGATTCTTCCTTGCTTGCCCAACGAGGCAACTCAATAGTCTACCGGCAACGGGTCCAGGCTCCGCCAGATGTACCAGGTGGCGACGGAACGGAACGGCGCCCAGGCGTCCCCCACCTCGCGTGCCTCGGCGCGGGACACGGGTTCGCCGCTGAAATAGTTCACGCTGATGCCCTTGATGAGGCCGAGGTCATCCAGCGGCAGCACGTTGGGGCGCATCAGGTGGAAGATGAGGAACATCTCGGCCGTCCAGCGGCCGATGCCGCGGATGGCGACCAGTTCCTCGATGATGGCTTCGTCGTCCATCTCCTGCCACTGCTGCACGTGCACCTCGCCGGATTCGAAGTGCGCCGCCAGGTCGGTCAGGTATTCGACCTTGCGTGCCGAGAGTCCGGCCTCGCGCATGGACGTGGTGTCCAGTGCGAGCACCGACGACGGGTGGATGCGCGTGGGCTCGCCCGGCGTCAGCGTCGCGAAGCGATCCCAGACCGATTGCGCGGCCTTCACCGAGATCTGCTGCCCCACGATGGAGCGCGCCAGCGTGGTGAAGGCATCGCCGCGGCTTTGCAGGCGGCCTTCGCCCAGCTGCGGGATGAGCTTGCGCATGACGCGGTCGCGCTTGGCCAGATGCTTGCAGGCATCGTCCCAGTACGCAGGCGTGACTTCGACGCCGTTGATGCGGGAAGCACTCATCGACGGATCAGGCCTTCACCCAGGTCGTGCCCTGCGCCGAGTCTTTGAGCTCGATGCCTTCGGCCAGCAGGTCCTTGCGGATCTGGTCAGCCCGTGCGAAGTCCTTCGCGGCCTTGGCCGCCGCGCGGTCGGCAATGAGCTGCGCGATGCGCGCTTCATCGGCACCGCCACTGCCGCCTTGCAGGAAGGCGCGCGGTGACTGCTGAAGAATGCCCAGCGTGGCGGCCAGTCCCTTCAGCAGGGAAGCAACCTCGACCGAACGCGTGCGGTTCACTTCGCCGGCCAAGTCGAACAGCACCGACACCGCCACCGGCGTGTTGAAGTCGTCGTTCATGGCCTCGCGGAACTTCGCGGCCTGCGGCTGCTGCCAGTCCACGGCCGCGTCCTTCACGTCCACCGCGTCGAGCGCGGTGTACAGGCGGCGCAACGCGGCGCGCGCGTCATCGAGGTTGGCGTCGCTGAAGTTGAACGGGCTGCGGTAGTGCGTGCGCAGCATGAAGAAACGCATCGTCTCTCCGTCGTAGCGCTTGAGCACGTCGCGGATGGTGAAGAAGTTGCCCAGCGACTTGGACATCTTCTCGTTGTCGACGTTGAGGAAGCCGTTGTGCAGCCAGTACTTCACGAACGGCTTGCCCGTCGCGCCCTCGCTTTGCGCGATCTCGTTCTCGTGGTGAGGGAACTGAAGGTCCAAGCCGCCGCCGTGGATGTCGAAGGTTTCGCCGAGGATGGCGCAACTCATCGCAGAGCATTCGATGTGCCAGCCGGGACGGCCCTTGCCGTAGGCGCTGTCCCACTTCGCGTCGTCGGGTTCGGATTCCTTCGCGCTCTTCCACAGCACGAAATCCAGCGGGTCTTCCTTGCCGTCGAGCACGGCCACCCGTTCGCCGGCGCGCAGTTGGTCGAGCGACTTGCCGGACAGTTTTCCGTAGCCTTCGAACTTGCGAACCGAATAGTTCACGTCGCCATTGGGCGCGCGATAGGCCAGGCCCTTGCGCTCGAGCTTGCCGATCATGTCCAGCATCTGCGGCACGTATTGCGTGGCGCGCGGCTCGTGGTCGGGCGGCGAGATGCCCAGCGCCGCCACGTCCTCGTGCATGATCTTGGTCATCTCGTCGGTGAGCTGGCGGATGGGGATGTTCCGCTCCAGCGCGCGCTTGATGATCTTGTCGTCGATGTCGGTGATGTTGCGCACGTAGGTGACGCGGTAGCCCAGCGTCTTGAGCCAGCGGTATGCCACGTCGAAGGCCATCATGAAGCGCGCATGCCCCACGTGGCAGTAGTCATAGATGGTCATGCCGCACACGTACATGCGCACGTGGTTGGGCTCGATGGGCGTGAAGTCTTCTGTCTGCTTGGACAGCGAGTTGAAAATGCGCAGGGTCATCGCTTGGTCGGCCCCTTCGGTTTTCCCTTGTGTCGCGCTGGGCAAGCACACGAGGAGGTCGAGGGTGCCTGCTCTACAATCGATTCAGTATAGCGGGGCCGCCTGAACGCGGAAGGCCCTAGGTTCGCGGCCAATCCCAGCCCATGCCCTCACCCATCCATCGCCTCTTCGGCCTTGTTGCCGTGTGTCTTGCCGCCTTGTCGCTGAACGCACAGGCGGCTGACGATGCCAGCGAGATCAACCGCCTGTTCGCCGCAGGCCAGGCCAAGGAAGCCTTCGCCAAGCTCGACGCGCTGATCGCCGCCAAGCCGCGCGATCCGGCCTGGCGTTTCCAGAAAGGCGTGCTGCTGTCGGAGTCGCAGCGGCGCGACGAAGCGGCGTCCATTTTTGCGCAGCTCACCGTCGACTATCCGGACATTCCCGAGCCCTACAACAACCTGGCCGTGATCTACGCGGCGCAAGGCGACTACGAACGGGCCCGCGCCTCGCTGGATGCCGCCATCCGCGCCAAGCCCGACTACGCCGTCGCCCACCTGAACCTGGGCGACGTGTACACCCAGCTCGCACGCGCGTCCTACCTGCGTGCGCAGAAACTCGACCCGTCCAACACCGTCATCCCGGCCAAGCTCTCGCTCATCCGCGAGCTGGTGAAGCCGGCCCCGGCCGCCACGCCGGGCAAGTGACCCGATCCCATTTCCACAACATCCATGACAAGGAGTTGAAGAACACCATGGCCCCTGCATTCCTGCGTTCGTGCCTGCCCGCCGCCGCGGCCGTCGCCATCCTCATGGGCGCCACGCCGCTGGCGCTCGCCCAGAAGGTCAAGCTGGACACCAGCCTGGGCGACATCGTGATCGAACTCGATGCCGCGAAGGCGCCCAAGTCGGTCGACAACTTCGTGAAGTACGTGAAGGCCGGCCACTACAACGGCACGGTGTTCCACCGCGTCATCTCCAACTTCATGATCCAGGGCGGCGGCATGACGCCCGACCTGAAGGAAAAGCCCACCCGCGCCCCGATTCCGCTGGAAGCGCGCAACGGCTTGAACAACGAGCGCGGCACGGTGGCGATGGCACGCACCAACGATCCGAATTCCGCCACCTCGCAGTTCTTCATCAACGTGAAGGACAACGACTTCCTCAACGCCGCCAATTCGCGCGACGGCAACGGCTATGCCGTCTTCGGCAAGGTCGTCTCGGGCATGGACGTGGTCGACAAGATCCGCAACGTCCAGACCACCAACGTGGGCCCCTACAGCGACGTGCCCGCCACGCCGGTCATCATCAAGAAAGCCACTGTCCAGGAGTAATCACATGAGCCAAGTCGACCTGCAAACCAACAAGGGCACGATCCGCATCGAGCTCGACGAGAAGAACGCGCCGGAGTCGTCGAAGAACTTCATCGCCTACGTCCAGAAGGGCCACTACGACGGCACGGTGTTCCACCGCGTCATCAAGGGCTTCATGGTCCAGGGCGGCGGCTTCGAGCCGGGCCTGAAGCAAAAGCCCACCGACGCGCCCATCCAGAACGAAGCCGGCAACGGCCTGAAGAACGACAAGTACACGCTTGCCATGGCCCGCACCTCGGACCCGCACTCGGCCACCGCGCAGTTCTTCATCAACGTGAAGGACAACGACTTCCTGAACTTCAAGGCTCCGAGCGGCAGCGGCTGGGGCTATGCGGTGTTCGGCAAGGTCGTGTCCGGCCAGGACATCGTGGACGCCATCGAAGGCGTGAAGACCGGCCGCAAGGGCTTCCACGACGACGTGCCGCTGGAAGACGTGGTCATCGAGAAGGCCACGGTCGTCGGCTGAGCCGCCGGCACTTTCCCACTGATGAACGAGCCCGCCCGTCCCCTGCCCGCGTTCGCCGAGTTCGCGGTGCCGGCGTCGTGGCGGTGCATCGACTTCCTGAGCGACCTGCACCTCGGTGAGGACACACCACGCACCTTCGAGGCTCTGGCCACGCACCTGCGCTGCACGCAGGCCGATGCGGTGTTCATGCTGGGCGATCTCTTCGAGGTCTGGGTGGGCGACGACGCGCGCCATGAAGGCTTCGAGGCGCAGTGCGCGGCGATGCTCGCCGAAGCGAGTTCACATCGCTTCCTCGGCTTCATGGCGGGCAACCGCGACTTCCTCGTGGGACATGAACTGCTGTCGCATTGCGGGGTGATGCACCTGGCCGACCCCACCGTGCTGGCAGGCTTCGGTTCGCGCTTGCTGATCTCGCATGGCGATGCGCTGTGCCTGGCGGACTCGGCCTACCAGCAGTTCCGGGCCGAGGTGCGTGGCGAACCATGGCAGCGCCAGTTCCTCTCGCAGCCCTTGTCCAGGCGCCGCGAGATCGCCCGGGGCCTGCGTGCGCAAAGCGAGGAGCGCAAGCGCATGCAGCGCCGCGAGGAATGGGTGGACCTCGATCGCGATGAAACCGTGCGTTGGATGCAGGCGGCGGGTGCGCAGGACTTCGTGCACGGCCACACGCATCTGCCGGCATCGCACGACATGGGCCATGGGCTCACCCGCCTCGTGCTGAGCGACTGGGACCTGGACGACGCCAAGGCGCCACGCGCCGACGTGCTGCGCTGGTCGGCAGACGGGCTCGCGCGCATCGCACCTGCCACTGCACTCTGATGGTCATCGGACGCCTCTTCGACGGCCTGCGCCGCATGCGTGACGAGCGCACGCTCGCGCACCGCGCCATCCCCGACGAACTCTGGGCGCTGACGCTCGCGCGCTTTCCCTTCGTCTCTCGCCGCAGCGAAGACGATCTCGCGGAACTGCGCAAGCTCGCGACGCTGTTCCTCGCGCAGAAGGAATTCCACGGCGCACAGGGCCTGGAGATCACCGACGAGATTGCCGTCGCCATCGCGGCGCAGGCCTGCCTGCCCATCCTTCGGCTGGGTCTGTCGCACTACGCCAACTTCGTGGGCATCGTTGTGCACCCCGACGAAGTCGTCGCGCGGCGCGAGGTGATGGACGAGGACGGCATCGTCCACAGCTACGACGAGACGCTGGCCGGCGAGGCGATGGAAGGCGGCCCGATCATGCTGTCGTGGCACGACGTGGCCATCGCCGGCGAGTCGGCCGACTGGGGCTACAACGTGGTCATCCATGAATTCGCGCATGTGCTGGACATGGGCGATGGCGTGGCCGATGGCATTCCCTTGCTGCCGGACGTGGCGGCGCGAGAAGCCTGGGCGGCGGTGATCGACGACGAGTACAACCTCTTCTGCGACGACGTGGATGCGGGCTACGAGACGCTGCTCGATCCCTACGGCGCACAAAGCGTGGATGAGTTCTTCGCTGTCGCCTCGGAGGTGTTCTTCGTGGCACCCGATGACTTCAAGGCACATCACCCGGCGCTCTACGACTTGTTCGCGTCGTACTACCGGCAAGCCCCATGAAAAACGCCCCGCATCGCGGGGCGTTTCGTTTCAGCGAGAGCCGAAGATCAGCGCACGACCTTCATCTCTTCGCGCTTCTCACCCTTGTAGGTGAAGAGCGTGAGAGCGCCGTTCTTGATGTCGCCCTTCTCGTCGAAGGTGATGTCACCGGTCACGCCGTGGAAGTCCTTGGTCTTGGCCAGTACCGGCAGGTAGACCTTCGGATCGGCCGAGCCGGCCTTGACCATGGCGGCCACCATCACGTTCACAGCGTCATACACGTAGGGTGCATAGATCTGCACGTCCACGTTGAACTTCTTCTTGAAGTCGGCCTTGAACTTGTCCATGCCGACCTTCTGCTTGCCTTCCACGCCGCCTGCTTCGGCGCAGATCACCTGGCCGTCGGCCATGGAGCCTGCGGCCAGCTTGGGCAGCTCGCTCGAGCAGATGCCGTCGCCGCCCATGAACTTGGCGTTGATGCCCAGCTGCTTCATCTGGCGGATCATCGGGCCGGCCACTGCATCCATGCCGCCGTAGAACACGACGTCAGGCTTCTTGGACTTCACGGCGGTCAAGATGGCGGTGAAGTCCGTGGCCTTGTCGGTGGTGAACTGGCGCTCGGCGATGGAGCCGCCGGCGGCCTTCACGGCCTTCTCGAATTCCTCGGCCACGCCCTGGCCATAGGCCGTGCGGTCGTCGATCACCGCGATCGACTTGCCCTTGAGTTCGTTCACGGCGTAGCGGCCCAGCGTGCCGCCCAGGTGCACGTCGTCAGCCACGACGCGGAAGGTCGTCTTGTAGCCGTTGCGGGTGAACTTGGGGTTGGTGGCAGACGGGGAGATCTGCGGCACGCCAGCGTCGGAATAGACCTTGGAGGCGGGGATGGAGGTGCCGCTGTTGAGGTGACCGATCACGCCGTTGACCTTGGCGTCCATCAGCTTCTGGGCGACGGCCGTGCCTTGCTTCGGATCGCCGGCATCGTCTTCGGCCAGCAGCTCGAACTTGACCTTCTTGCCGCCGATGGTCACGCCCTTGGCGTTGAGCTCGTCGATGGCCATGCGGGCGCCCATCTCGTTGTCCTTGCCCAGGTGAGCGATGCCGCCGCTGGTGGGACCCACGTGGCCGATCTTGACGACCTCTTGCGCGTACACCGTGGTGCCCAGCGTGATCAACGCCGCGCCGACGATCGCGTTCAACTTGACTTGCATGCAAAACCTCCGAATAGGAATGAGGAGTGAGAGCGTTGATGTCTCAACGGGCGCCACCATACTCCAAATGAAACTTCTGCCACTACGGGAGATTCCTTGGGTTACCACAGGTGTGGCCCAAAGGCATCAGTCGAGTGGTCTAGGGGTTTCAATGGAGGCGTGCGGCTCGATGAGTCTCTGGCGGCGCCCAGTCACAGACACCGCCTGCCGCCCCAACGAACGAACTAGCGGGTGCGATGACGGGACATCTCTTGAGCCACCGCCCGCGTGACCACGTCTCGCAAGGTCGATGCCAGCTCCGCACGGGCCTCGCGCACCAGCGCATCGCTCAGCCGGGTGAGCGCGGGCGCCAGCGCTTCGCGCACCCGCGTCTCCAGCACGAGGTCGATCTGGCGCTGCACCTCGGCCAGCACGCGCGCCACGATCTGGTCTTCGGAGGATTCCGGTGCGTGGGCTGCACGCGCCGCCGCCAGGCGCGAAGCCACGGTGTCGGCGGGCGCCACGACGGCATCCAGCTTGGGAACGTCCACCACTTCGGTGAGCTTGGGCACCTGGCCCGGAGGGATGCTCATGTCTTGGCCCTTTGCGTCATGACGCGCCCACGTCAAATCGTTGCAATTCGTACCCACGGCCGGCGTAGTGGCGCCAGCGGGCCCGGGCCGCATCGCGCTCCTCGGGGTCGGTGGACACGATCTCGATCAGCCGGCTGAAGCTCTCGAAGCCTTGCGCCGGTTCATCGCCCAGATGCACCAGCACGGGGTGATGCCCGCCTTGCTCCGCACGCTCGACGAGCCAGATGGGGGTGCGTTGAAGGCGCTTGGGCACGGGCTGGTTCTCGCGCACGAGCAGGTGGGGAATGAACTCCTGCGGATCGAAGGTCCACAGGGTGCGGTCCAGCCGGCTGAGCGTCGCCGAAGGCGCGCTCACCGCCACTCCGCTGGCCCCGCTGCGCAAGGCCTTGCGCAGCAGCCGGCATGCGTAGAGCAGCCGGTCGGGGACGTTGAAGTGGAACTGGACTTCCGTCATGCATCCGCCCGAGGCGAGATCAGGCCGCCTGCGAGAGCACGAAGTGCGTGAGCAGGCCCACCGGCCGGCCCGTCGCGCCCTTGGCCGCACCGGACTTCCAGGCCGTGCCCGCGATGTCCACGTGCGCCCAGCGGTACTTGCCCGTGTAGCGCTGCAGGAACTTGGCGGCGGTGATCGCACCACCCGCGCGCGAACCCACGTTGGCCATGTCCGCGAAGTTGCTCTTGAGCGCTTCGTCGTATTCCTCGTCCAGGGGCAGGCGCCACAGCGGGTCGATGGCGCTCTTGCTGGCCTTCAGCAACTGCTCGGCCAGTGCGTCGTCGGGGCTGAAGAGGCCGGAGTTGTGGTTGCCCAGCGCAATCACGCAGGCGCCGGTCAGCGTGGCCACGTCGACCACGCAGGCGGGGTTGAAGCGCTCGGCGTAGGTCAGCGCGTCGCACAGGATCAGGCGGCCTTCGGCATCGGTGTTGAGGATCTCGATGGTCTGGCCCGACAGGCTGGTGACCACGTCGCCCGGCTTCACCGCGGTGCTGCTGGGCATGTTCTCGCAGGTCGGCACCAGCACGACGAGGTTGAGCTTGGGCTTGAGTTCGGCGATCGCACGCAGGGTGCCCAGCACGCTGGCGGCGCCGCCCATGTCGTACTTCATCTCGTCCATCTCGGCCGAAGGCTTGATGGAGATGCCGCCGGTGTCGAAGGTGATGCCCTTGCCCACCAGCACGATGGGCGCCTGGGTCTTGGCCGCGCCGTCATAGCGCGCCACGATGAAGCGCGGCGGCTGCGCCGAGCCCTGGGCCACCGCCAGGAAGGAGCCCATGCCCAGCTTCTCGATCTGCTTCTTGTCGAGCACCTCGACCTTCAGGCCGTGCTCCTTGCCCAGTTGCTTGGCCTGCTCGCCCAGGTAGGTGGGCGTGCAACGGTTGCCCGGCAGGTTGGCCAGGACCTTGGCGAAGGTGACACCTTCGGCGATGGCCGCACCGCGCACGAGGCCGCGCTGGATGTCCTTGGCTTCGACCTTGCCGCACAGCAGCGTCAGCTTGGCCAGCGCCGGCGCGGGCTGCGCGCTGGGCTTGGTGTCGCGGTACAGGTAGGCCGCATCGGCGGCTGCCAGGGCCACGGCCTCGGCATGCTGTTCGGTGACATCACCGCTGCCGTTGACCACCGCCACGTGCTTCACGCCCAGGCCCTTGACCAGTGCCAGGCCACTGGCAACTGCGCTCTTGAAGGCCTTGACCGTGGGGCCGCCTGCGGCAGCCACCACCAGGCGCTGCGCCTTCAGCCCGATGGGCTTTTGCACGTAGACCGTCTTGCCGGCCTTGAACTGGAAGTCACCCAAAGAAACAGCATCCTTGACATGGGATGCGACGGCGGGATCAAGAGAGGCATCGAGGCTGTCGCCGTGGATAACGACGACGAGCGCATCGGCCGCCACGCCGGACAGTGCGCCGGCGGAAGCGATTTGATGTCGGAAGTCCATAATGCGGCCCGAAATAGACAAGCCGAAGATGTTATTCGATTCCACTCTGCGAAGAGACCTTTCCCGCAGTTTCGGTGCAACGCTGGTCATCATCCTGACCATCGTCATCACCATGATGCTCATCCGCACGCTCGGGCTGGCGGCGTTGGGCCGCGTGTCGCCGCAGGACGTAGCCCTGCTGCTGGGCTACGAGGCCCTCAAGCAGCTGCCGACGATGCTGGCCCTGTCGATGTTCATCTCCGTGGTGGCCACGCTCAGCCGCATGTACCGCGAGAGCGAGATGGCGATCTGGTTCGCCAGCGGCATCGGGCTCACGCGCTTCGTGCGGCCGGTGCTGCGCACGAGCTGGCCGGTGCTGCTGGTGGTGCTGCTGCTGGCACTGTTCGTGTGGCCCTGGGTGAACCAGCGCAGCGTGGAGTTGCGCGACCGCTTCGAGAAGCGCTCGGACCTCTCGCGCGTGGCGCCCGGCCAGTTCCAGTCCTCCGCGGACGGCAAGCGCGTGTTCTTCATCGAGCGCGACGCGGCCGACGAGCGCGTGGGCCGCAACGTGTTCATCCTCTCGCAGCTGGGCGAGGTGGAGTCGGTCACCACCGCCAAGACCGGCCGCATCGTGCTGGAAAACGACGACCGCTTCCTGGTGCTGGACCGCGGCCAGCGCAACGAGCAGAACATGAAGACGCAGGAGAAGACGCTGTCTCGCTTCGAGGGCTACAAGGTGCTGGCCGGCGAACGGGTACTGGCAAGTACCGAAGAGCTGCCGCCCAAGGCCATGCCCACGGTGGACCTGCTGAAGGCCCCCAAGCCGGCCTTCCAGGGCGAGCTGGCCTGGCGCCTGGGCCTCACGCTGGGCGGCGCGAACCTGCTGCTGCTGGCCATCGGCCTGTCCGAGACCAACCCGCGCCGCGCAAGCAACTGGAACCTGCTCTTCGCGCTGCTGACCTTCGTCGTGTACTACAACATCATCAGCCTGACGCAGGCCTGGGTGGCCAGCGGCAAGTTCACCATGGGGGGCGCGCTGCTGGCCGCGCATGGCGGCGCTTTTGCGCTGGCCATGGGCCTCATCTGGTGGCGCGACCATGCCAACAGCCGCGGCTGGCTGGCACGACACAAGTCCATGAAGGCGCATCCTGCATGAAGACCGTTCGCCGCCTGTTCTACGTGGACATCGCCTCCTCGGTGGCCTTCGTCGCGCTGGCCTTCCTGTCGCTGTTCTTCTTCATCGGCTTCGTCGACGAACTGGGCGACACGAACAAGACATACACCGCCTTGCATGCCGCCGCGTACGCCGCGCTGGGCCTGCCGGGCAACCTGTACGAGCTCATGCCCATCGCGGTGCTCATCGGCACCATCTACACGCTGTCGCGGCTGGCGCAGTCGTCGGAGTTCACCATCCTGCGCACCGGGGGGCTGGGCCCAGGGCGGGCGCTGAACCTGCTCACCAGCCTGGGGCTCGCCTTCGCGGTGCTGACTTTCATCGTGGGCGACTACGTGGCACCCTTCGCCGAGCAGCAGGCGGCCACGCTGCGCGCCACCTTCAAGGGCGGACTGAACCTGGGCCGCACCGGCGCGTGGCTGAAGGACAGGCAGAACACCTCGCAGGGCGAACGCAACTACTCCATCAACGTGGGCAGCGCGAGCTCCGGCGGCGAACTGCACGACATCCGCATCTTCGCCTTCGATGCCAACGGGCGGATGCTGGAACGCATCGCGGCCAAGGGCGGCGAGGTGGACAAGCAGTCGCGCTGGACGCTGAGCGACGTGACCATCACCCGCTGGGAAGACCCGAGCGCGGAGCGGCTGCCCATGGCCTCCGAGGAGAAGCTGCCCACGATGGTGTGGAACGGCAGCCTCTCGGCCAACGTGGTGTCCGCGGCCGTGCTGCCTCTGTCGACGATGTCAACGGTGGAGCTGTCGCGCTACATCAGCCACCTGGCCGACAACGAGCAGGCGGCGCAGCAGTACGAGATCCAGTTCTGGAAGCGCGCGCTCTACCCCTTCGCCTGCCTGGTGATGGTGGGCCTGGCCCTGCCCTTCGCCTACCTGCACGCGCGCGGCGGCGGCGTGAGCCTGAAGGTGTTCGGCGGCATCATGCTGGGCATCAGCTTCGTGCTGCTCAACAACGTGGCCGGCCACCTGGGCATGCTGCGCAACTGGACGCCCTGGATCGTGGCGGCCACGCCCAGCCTCATCTACCTGATGCTGTCCATGGGCGCCTTCGCCTGGCTGGTGAGGTACCGGTGACATGAAACGCGGCCTGCTGCTCTTCGCCCACGGCGCTCGCGACTCGCGCTGGGCCCTGCCCTTCGAGGACGTGGTGCAACGCATCCGCGAACGCGAACCGGCGACGCCGGTGGCGCTGTGCTTCCTCGAATTCATGTCGCCCGACATGGTGGAGGGCGGAGGACGGCTGGCCGCGCAGGGCTGCACCCACGTGGACATCGTGCCCCTGTTCCTCGGCGCAGGCGGCCATGTGCGGCGCGACGTGCCCGAGCTGATCGCCAGGCTGGAGCAGGCGCACACCGGTGTGCATTGGGAATTGCACCCCGCGGTGGGCGAGTCCGATGCGGTGATCGACGCGATGGCCGGCACGGCGCTCGCCAGGCTGCACAAGCAGCCCTGACCGAACGCCGGCCCCCGAGCCGAAATGACCTCCACGGCACGGGGTCTTCCGATGCGCCTTGCTGCTGTCACGATCCATCGACACACTCGAACCAACTTCGTACGAGGGGTCCCCGATGAACAAGCCGTTTCTCCTTCTGCTGGGCGCCATCGCAATCGCCAGCGGCTGGGCCCTGGTCTCGGGTGACTCCCTGGCGTCGGCCTCGCGGGACGCGACCACCAGCAGTCCGATCGTGCTCGGCATCGCGTCGTCGCATGCGCAGCCCGCCGACGCGAAGCTGGAGCGGTTCGACGAGACGCCTGCCGAACCGCCCAAGCGCGAGGACAACGGGGAACGCTGAAGCGGCAGCGCTACACGCGAAGGTCCGCCTGGTCCACCAGGCAAGCCTCCCTCACCCGCTGCACCGTCGCCGGCGCATCCATCTGGAACCACTCGTGGTGCCCGCGATCGCGGCGCGCCGCCATCACCGCCTTCTTGATGGCGAAGAAGGCCGACACCGCCAGCGTCATCGGCGGTTCGCCGATCTCCTTGGACGAGAGGATGTCGCCCGGGTCCGGCGCGGCGGGCGCGAGTTCGCGCGGGAACATCATCACGTTCAGCTCGATGGGAATACTCTGCGCCGCGGGCGGCTTGTACTCCCAGGTGTTGACGGTGTAGAGCGCGCCCGGCGCGGGCCGTGTCTTCGAGGGATCGGTCGATGAATCCGCCGGCTGGTAGGTCAGGTCTTCGCTGGTGACGTAGCCCAGGCCCTGCACGAAGCCGCCTTCCACCTGGCCGACATCGACCGCGGGGTTCAGGCTGCGCCCGGCGTCGTACACCACATCGGCGCGCAAGAGGGTGGTCTCCCCGGTGAGCACGTCCACCTCCACCTCGGTGCAGGCCGCGCTGAAGGTGTAGCCGTTGAAGTAGTCCACCGGCTCGGAGGCAGGTTGCCCATCCACCTCCTTGAACTCCAGGCCAGTATCGGGCTTCTCGCCGCCGGGGATGCGCACGCGCGCCTGGGCCGACAGGTTCAGCCGGGCGGAGAACGCCTGCCCGACGATCTTCTGCCACAGCGTCGTCCCCGGCTGTCCGGGCACCTGGGCCCGCCAGCCTTCGGCGTGGTCCCAGAAGTCGACGAAGTTCTCGCGGCACCACTGCGCGCCGTTGCGCGCCAGCAGCTGGAAGCAGAATTCCTCCAGCCGCTTGCGCAGGGTCCGGCAGGCCTTCTGCGCCGCACCGCCGTTGAACGACGTGCCGGTGGACGCGCCCGTGCTCTCCGGGTTGGGCACCACCGCCGTGTCGTTCTCGGCCACGCGGATGATGCCCATGGGCACGTTCAGCGCCACCGCAACGATCTGCGCCATCTTGGTGTTGAGCCCCTGGCCCATCTCGATGCCGCCGTGCCGCACGAGCACCGTGCCGTCCTGGTCGTAGACCTCGATGAGCGCCCCGCCCTGCTCCAGCATGGTGAGGTTGAAGCCCGAGCCGTACTTCACCGGGATGAGCGAGATGCCGCGCTTGCGCCAGCGGTTGCTCGCGTTGAAAGCCTCGATGGCCGCCAGCCGCGTGCGGAAGCTGGACTTCTCCATCGTGTAGTCCCACACCTCCTTCATGTAGCAGGACTCCAGCGGCTCGCCGTAGGGCGTGCTTTCGCCGGGCTTGTAGAGGTTGCGCTCGCGCACGTCCTCGGCCAGCAGGTTCACGCTGTGCGCGGCGGCCTCCACCGCGTCCTCCACCATCAGCGAAGCCTGGATCATGCCCACCGTGCGCATCGAGGTGGCGGTGGTCTTGTTGGTGCGGCAGACGTCGGCCACGCAGTTCCAGTTCGGGATGCTGTAGGCCGTGTCGCTGCGCAGCGCGAGGCAGTCGCTGATGACGAAGGAGCAGTCGTAGGTGCGGCCGCCGTCCAGCCAGTAGTCGGCCTGGAAGCCCATGAGCTTGCCGTGCGTGGCCGGGTCGGTGGCGTCGCCGATGGCGATGTTGTAGTTGGCCAGCGCCGGGTGCCGGTGGCCGAACATGGCGGTGTCCACCTGCCGCAGGCCGACGAGTCTCACAGGGCGGTTGAGCTTCCACGACGCCACCGCCGCCATCACCGCCGGAAACACCGACTGGCCGCACTTGCCGCCATAGCCGCCCCCAACGCGCTTGACTCGCACGTCCACCTTGTTCTGCGGCAGCCGCAGCAGCCGCGCCACGCCGGCCTGCACGGAGTTCGGGTCCTGCGTCGAGGCATGGATGCGGATCTGCCGGTCTTCCAGCACCTCCGCGAAGGCCGACTGCGTCTCCATGTAGAAGTGGACCTGGCTGCCCACCCGCTGCGTGCTGGAGACGCGCGTGCAGTTCACGCTGTCGTGTTTGGCCTGGGGCACGGGCACGCCCGCGACAACGATTGGCTCCACCGGGTCGGGCTGGTCGGGCTCGCGCACCGGCACCCAGCCCAGCTGCGTGCCCTCGCGGGTGATCTTCCAGATGTGCGAGTACCAGGTGGCAGCGGGCGGCTTGTCGAGGAAGACGAGGCTATTGCGCTCGGCATCGGTGGGCGGGATGCCAAGCACCGGCTTCTGGGCGGTGAACACGCACCACTGGCTCTGCAGATGCCATGCGGCCTGCTGCGCGAGCTGCTCGTCCTCGGCAATGACCATGCCGATGCTCTGCCCGAAACCGCTCAGCCACATGGGGGCGCTCGCGTCGTAGCCAGCCGGCAGCTGGCCGTTGGTGCACTGCGATTCCTGCACGCTGACCGCGAACACCGGGTCGTCGCCGGCGGTGCCGTCGAACACCGGGCCGGGCACGTCGATGGCGCTCACGTAGTCGACCACGCCCGGGAAGAGTTCGCGCAAGGCGGCGAGCACCTGGGCTGGCGTGGCGTTGCCGCTCACCCCGGGCACGGCATAGGCACAGGTGCCCAAAGCCACCGTGCTCTGCACCGGCGCGGCATTCAGCCCGCGCCGCGGCAAGGCGATGTCGTGGGCGTAGACCGCCTCGCCCGTGGCCTGCAGGTAGGCCTCGATCTTGATGAACGGCAGGTTGCCGGGGTACTCCGATGGGTAGCTCACGTAGGCCTGCGTGCCATGCGAGACGGGCCTTGCTGCGCGCTCGCCGGCCGAGCGCAGGGATGACGGCACCTCCAGCCCGCGCCACTCCATCACCTCGATGAAATATTTGTACAAATACGACTCGGCCAGCTGCCGCTTGTAGGCGTGGCTGAAGCCTTCGTCGGGCAATTGCGCATAGCGCTCGGCGTAGCGTTCGAACAGCGCATCGACCTCCATGCGAAGCGCGGCCAGGCCGGCTTCCAGGGTTTGTGCGTTCCAGGTGCGGCCCAGCAGCACCTCCTCGGTCATCTGCATGCGCGTGGCCAGCGGCGTGAGGCCGCCGAACACGATGGCGATGTCGGTGATGGTCTGGCTGGTGTCCAGCTTCACCCGCAATCCGGCATTGACGATGGAATGCGCGTTGACCTCGCGCAAGGCTGTCTTGTAGGTCTGCGCGAACTCATCGGGGCCTGTCAGCCGCAGTTCGTAGTCCACGAGGACGCAGCCGGCCTGCAGGTCCTTGGCGCCTTGCCACTGCGCCGCGAATTCCAGCAGGCCCAGTTGCCGAGGCGCAGTCCAGCCCGGTGCGATGACGCACACCTTGGCGTCCAGCGACGCCAGCGCCGTGAAGCAGTCCGATGGGAACGGCACACCATCCTGCGCATGGCGAACGGCCAGCATGGTGTTGCCCGCCAGCGTGGCGGCATTGCGCACGATGGTGCCCGCCGTCCGCCCCGCCATGTAACGCAAGGCCTGGAGCGCCGGCAGTGCGGCATCGTTGCCGCAAGCGGCGATGCGCTCATCCAGCACGGTGATCAGCTCGTGGTACGTCAGCCCGCCACCCAGCCGCAAGGACGAGGCACCCGCATCCGCTTCATGCAGTTCGGGCACCTGCGACACGTCGATGAAGACGTGCGGGTTCTCCACCGTGCGCGGGTAGACGCCGATCGAGGTGTTGCCGCCCACCAGCCGCACGTTGTCCCGGTCGGGGAACTGCTGCATCACGCCCAGCAGGCCTTCCAGCGTGACGGGGCGGATCCAGCGGTAGCCGTCCACCGCATACGCCACCGGTCGCGGCGGCTGCTGCAGCTCGGGCGGAAAGGCCACCTGCACTGGCGACACCTTGTCCACCGCCTCTGCGGGGTCGACCTGGCAGGTCATGCAGTGCCGCTCGTCGACCGCCGGGTTCCAGTCGGAGGCGAAGCTCTTCTTGAATCCATAGAGGATGGGCCGGTAGCCGGTGCAACGGCAGATGTTGCCGTCGAACAGCTCCTCGATCTGCGCCTTGGTGCCGGGCTTGCGTCCGCATTGCGCCACCGCCGCGGTCATGTTCATGATCCAGCCCGGCGTGCAGAAGCCGCATTGGGTGCCGTTGTTCACCGCCAGGCACTCCTGCACTTCGCTGATGCAGCCGGACTTCACGCTGCCCGTGCCTTCGACCGTGGTGACCAGCATGCCGTCCAGCGAGGCCAGCGGGCGCAGGCAGGAGTTGACGCTGCGGTGCTCGACCTGCCCCGTCTTCGCATCCCAGCTCGACAGCATCACCGTGCAGGCGCCGCAGCCGCCCTGCTTGCAGCCGATCTTGGTGCCGGTGAGCCCCACCTCCGGCGAGCGCAGGTAGTCCACCAGCAAGCGGGTCGGGTCCACGTCGCGGATGATGACGGGCTCGCCGTTGAGGAAGAAGCGCAGCTCCGTGGAGAAGCCGGTGAGCAGCGAATCAGGAACGTTGGACGACAGCGTGGTCATGGCTGTGCCTCCTCATCAACGCGGTGCACTGGCAGGCGTGGCGGGCGACCCTGCATCGGGGCAGGTGCGCGGCTGCTGCGGGTTCTTGTAGACGGCGTACTGCGCGAACGCCACCTGCAGTTGCAGCGAGGAATCCAGCGGGATCGCCGCGGCGATCTCGCCGGTGCTGCCCGGGAAGGCCGCGGGGTACTTGTAGTCGGAGAAGTACTGGCTGTTGGCCTGGTTGAACTCGGTGCACATGCCGGGGAAATTGAAGATCGCGGGCACGTTCGTGCCCTGAGTCTGCAAGACGCCCGGCGCAGCCGCAAAGGCGCCCATGTGGCACGACACGCAACTCGAATTCGCCTGGTCGACGATGCCGGCCAGCCGCTCGTAGCAGCCGTAGTGCTCGGGGATGTGCATGGGCGACACGGCGGTTTCATGCAGCGGCTGGCTCTGCGCCTGCGGCACGGCCGGAAAGCTCTGCCCATCGCTGCCCACCTGCACGCCAATGGGCTTCAGGCGGTCCCACACCGTCTTGCCGGGCAGGTTGCCGTCGTAGGCCAGCGTCGTGTACACCCAGCGCGTGGGCGAGCGCGGATCGACCACCGCCAGGTCCATCTGCACCAGGTGCACGCGGCGCACCTGGCGGTCGCAGGTGGAATAGGTGGTCGGGGTCAACTGGACATGCCCGTTCGCCTGCCAGTTGGTCGAGCCCTTGAGATACGGCACGTCGCGCTCGTCGGCCGTGGTGTTGAGGATCTTCACCACCACCGTGCCCGGCGGGAAGGGCATGCCACGCGCCAGCAGGCGGCCTGCCTTGTCCGTAAAGGTGGCAGGCTCGCCGCTCTTGGGCCACTGCTGCCCGATGGACGCGCCACCGCAAGGGTTGTAGAAGCCCACCGACCAGGTCTCGAACAGCGGGTCGACCCCATTGACCTGCTTCGCGCCCGGCAAGCGGTGCGCCCCGCTGCCACGCCCGGGGCGGAACACCGACTCCGCCGTCGACAGCTCATTGGTAAGCCCGTGCACGAACTCGCGTCCGCGCTGTCCGTCGAAGGCCATCCACGGCACATGGAACCAGCGCGTGCTGCCTTTCACCTGGGTGCGCCAACCCACCTCGTCGGCGAGGTCGGGCGACTGCCCTTCCTTCACGTAGTTGACGATGTCCTGGATGTAGGCCTCCCAGGCGTGGTCCCACCGGACGTTCTTGAAATCGACCTTGCGCTTGAGCCACGGCGACGGACAGCCCGGCGTGGCCTTGGGGTACTGGTCGCTCAGCTTGAAGACAGGCCCCGTCCACCCCGGCGGCGGCTGGTCGACGGAGCTTCGAAACGCCAGCTCCGCCGGCGTGGACTGGGCCAGCGATGGCGACGCCGCGACTGCGAGGCCTGCGCACAAGCCCGCTTGAATCAATGCATGGATGTTCTTCATCGTTGTCTCCCTGTTGTTCATTGCTGCTTCTTGATGCGGCTGGCCTGCGTCGCCACCGTGGGCGGCGTGGGTCCGGCGAAGGCGCGCTGGAAGAGCGTCCAGCTGAAGTCCGCGCCACCGCGCTGCGCACCCTGGTGGCAGTTCTGGCAGCTGTCGAGCTGGTGGTAGGTCTCCATGGTGATGTTGGCCACCTGGCAGGCCGGGAACGCGATACCACCCACGGTGGCCGGCGTGCCGTCCTCGCAGCCGAAGTCCTGCTGGTTGGTGTTGGCCCAGGGCGGCTGCAGCGGCGACTGCGGCGGCACGGTCGGCGAGGTGGACCACTGCGTGCCGATGAGCCAGTAGTTGGCCCAGGGCGAGCCGGCCACCAGCGCACGGTAGTTGCTGTTGATCTTCGTGGTGGGCAGCGCGGCGGGCGTGGACGGAATCTGCGACAGCCTCGTCACGTTCACCGGCTTGAGGGGGGCGGAGGCGGCGGGCGAGAACGCGCTGATCGCCGCCGGCTCGTAGCTGTAGCCGGGATGGTCCGCAGGATTGGCGCGAGCGCCGTCGTAGTAGGACGGCTTCATGCCCGCGGGCAGGCTCGGGTCCTCACCCAGGTTGTCCACCTGCTCGAAGGTGCTCCACACCCACTGCGGGAAGCGGTCCACCTTGTGGGAGATGTGGAAGCCCACGAGGCCCACGCGCGTGGCGGCGCACTGGCAGTCGGTCACGCGGCCCTGGCCGTTGGGCAGCGTGCTCTTGCACGTGCCCGGCACCACCGTCAACGCCTCCATGTTGAAGAAGCGCGAATGGAAGCGCGGCTCCACGCGGCTCAGGTCGCGCCACGCGGCCTTCACCTCGATGGCGCCGACCTGCGCCGGCGTGCTGGCGGGGAAGTAGATCGGCGGCAATCCGTTCTTCGGCCAGTTCGCCTGGTTGTAGAACTTGTTGTTGCGCACGTAGTCGTACTCGACCTTGTTGACGCGCACCTCGTAGCGGGTGAGCAGGCCGGTCTGGTCGATGAGCGGGCCGGCGAAGGCCTGGTTCAGCTCGTCGGCCACGGTGCCGAACTTCGAGGTGTTGATGAGCACCGGGCGCTTGTCATTGCGCGGCACGTTGCGGCAGGGGTTGAGCGAGCCATCCGAATCCCAGGGCGGCGGCGCGGAGCCATCCTGCGGGTACAGGTCGTTGGCGGTCTTCCAGCCGAGGAAGGCAGGCTGCAGGCCATCCACATAGCCGCGTTGGAACACGGCCGGGTCGTTCGGCCGATAGGGTTCACCGTGGTCGCCAGGGCGCGACGGCCACATCGCGGCGATGAAGTTCTGCCACATGAAGGTGTCGAACATCGGCCGGGTGTCGATGGGATATGCGGCGAAGGGGAATTCCGGCACTTGGCGCGGCATGTCGCCACGCAGCACTGGCCGCAAGGCCGCGTAGTCCACCTGCTGCTGCGCGTGCGCAGTAGTGGCGAGAAGGCATGAAGCGATGAAGAGCGCGTGGGCCGCAATCCGCCTGGCGGCGGGCAAAGGACGGCCACCGCCCTGTTGAGAAGGCGTGTTCACCTGTCGTCTCCCTGTTGTTGTGGACGCCGGTCCGTGGTGTTGCGTGACCGGCGCGGCCATTCGACCGCAATCCGCACAGAAGCACTACCCGTACGTTCTTACAGGTTCACACGTTTCATCGCACAACAGGCTCGCCGCTTGCAACGGCTGCGGCCTTGGATGTGGAATGGAATAATCGGCGCGATCCGCAGATCGGCCTGGAATATGAACCTTCACCAATTCCGTTTCGTCCAGGAGGCCGTGAGGCAAAACCTCAACCTCACCGAAACCGCCAAGGCGCTGTTCACCAGCCAGCCGGGCATCTCCAAGGCCATTCTCGAACTCGAAGACGAGCTGGGCGTGGACATCTTCGCGCGCCACGGCAAGCGCCTGCGCCGCATCACCGAGCCGGGGCAGCAGGTGCTGCGCAGCATCGAGGTCATCATGCGCGAGGTCAACAACCTCAAGCGCATCGGAGACGAGTTCTCCAAGCAAGACGCGGGCACGCTGTCCATCGCCACCACGCATTCGCAGGCGCGCTACTTCCTGCCCGAGCCCATCGCACAGCTGCGGCGCAAGTTTCCCAAGGTCAACATCAGCCTGCACCAGGGCGCGCCCCGGCAGGTCGCCCAGATGGTGATCGACGAGGTCGCCGACATCGGCATCGCCACCGAATCCCTGGGCGAATTCGACGAGCTCGTCACCCTGCCCTGCTACGAATGGCAGCATGCGGTGGTGATGCCCTCCAACCATCCGCTCACGCAGGTCGAACGCATCTCGCTGGAAGACCTGGCCATCGAGCCGCTGGTGTCCTACCACCCGTCGTACAGCGGCCGCTCGCGGGTCGACCAGGCCTTCGGCGCACGCCGGCTCAAGCCGAACATCGTGCTCGAAGCCATCGACGCGGACGTGATCAAGACCTACGTGCGGCTGGGGCTGGGCATCGGCATCCTGGCCGAGACCGCGGTGCGCGACGACCCGCCGGGCGGCGAGCTGGTGTGGCGGCCTGTGGGCCACCTCTTCGGCCAGAACGTGACGCGCGTGGCCTTCAAGCGCGGCGCCTACCTGCGCAACTTCGTGTACGCCTTCGCCGAGATGCTGTCCGACCGCTTGAGCCGCGCACTGATTGCACGTGCCATGGGCAGCGACGGCAACGACTATCAACTCTGACGACCCGCATGAACGCAAGAACCCCGGCCATCGAAAGCCGCCTGCCGGCGGTGGGCACCACCATCTTCACCGTCATGTCCGCGCTGGCGCAGGAGCACGGCGCCGTGAACCTGGGCCAAGGCTTTCCCGACTTCGACTGCGACCCGGCGCTCATCACCGCGGTGGACGACGCGATGCGCCGAGGCCTGAACCAGTACCCGCTGATGACCGGTGTGCCGGCCCTGCGCGAAGCGGTGGCGGCGAAGATCCAGACGCTGTACGGCAGGGCCTACAACCCCGGCACCGAGGTCACCATCACCGCGGGCGCCACGCAGGCCATCCTCACCAGCATCCTGGCCATCGTGCATCCGGGCGACGAGGTGATCGTGCTGGACCCGTGCTACGACAGCTACGAGCCCAACATCGTGCTGGCCGGCGGACGGGCGGTGCACGTGCCGCTGACGCCGCGCACTTTCCGCCCGGACTTCGCGCGCATCGCCGCCGCCATCACGCCGCGCACACGGGCCATCATCATCAACACGCCGCACAACCCGAGCGCGACCATCTGGTCGGCCGACGAGATGCAAAGGCTCTCGGACCTGCTGTGCGACACCGACATCTTCGTCATCGCCGACGAGGTCTACGAGCACATGGTGTTCGATGGCCAGCAGCACCAGAGCATCGCGCGCTTTCCTGAGCTCGCGGCACGTGGCTTCATCGTGTCCAGCTTCGGCAAGACCTACCACGTCACCGGATGGAAGGTGGGCTACGTGGCCGCGCCCGCCTCGCTCATGGCCGAGTTCCGCAAGGTGCACCAGTTCAACGTCTTCACCGTGAACACGCCGGTGCAGCATGGCATCGCGGCCTACATGGCCAACCCCGCGCCCTACCTGGAGCTCAGCGCCTTCTACCAGCGCAAGCGCGACCTGTTCCGCGAGGGCCTGGCAAAGACGCGCTTCAAGATCCTGCCCAGCGAAGGCAGCTACTTCCAGTGCGTGGACTACGCCGGCATCAGCGACGAGACCGAGGAGGCTTTCTGCCGCCGGCTCACCCAGGACATCGGCGTGGCGGCGATTCCGCTGTCGGCCTTCTACCCCGACCGCTTCGAGCAGCGCATCGTGCGCTTTTGCTTCGCGAAGAAGGACGAGACTCTGAAGACCGCGCTGGACCGGCTGGCGTCTGTGTGACGCTCATTCCTTCGGCGGCTTGATGTCCAGTTCGATGTCGGCCTGGGGCATCCACGACTCGGGTGGCCGCGTCGCCTCGTAGTGCATGATCGCCGGCTCCGCCTTGTCTTCGGCGCCGATGGGCAGCAGCAGGTCCACGCCGTCGGGGTTGACCACATGCTCCAGCACGTCGCGTGCGACGGCATAGAGGATGAGCAGCTCCTCGAAGGCCGGCAGGTCGAAGACCTCGGAGGACGCATCGCGGCGGAACAGCAGTGACTGCAGCAGCGTCACCAGCTGGGCCGGCGTCTTCCAGGCCGCCACGACCCGCCGCAGCTCGCCCTCGTAGGCTTCGAGGTCGCGCCCCTGCTTGCCGTAGGCGTCCCAGGACGGCGCGAAGCCGTTGAATCGGCGGTTGAAGCGTTCGCGGATGCGCTCATAGGCATCGCCGTCACTGCGGCCGTGGTAGATGCCCAGCAGCTTCAGGTAAGGCATGGGGCTGGTGCCGCCGCTGCTGCGCACGTGGGTCATGAGCAGATCGATGGCCTGGTCTTCCTGGCCGATGGCGATGAAGAAATCGGCCTGCTGTTCGAGGTCGATCACCTCCTCGGCCGTCAATTCCCGGCGCTGCTTCTGCGCAGGAATCGTGGGCTGGGTGTCGGCCTTGGCGGATTTGCCGTCGTCGATCGGTCCGGTCATCACGCGCATCGAGGTGTGGGTCACCTCGCCCAGGGATGGCGACACGGTCATCGGCGCGGTGCGCTGCATCGGCACCGGCGCGGCCGACAGCTGCTGCTTCATCGCCCGTGCCTCGTCCACGAAGCGGCGCTGGCTGCGGGCCTGGGCCAGCTTCACCAGCAGCACGATGACGGTGATGAGCAGGCCCAGCGCAATCGTGCCCAGGCCATAGATCGCCGGGTCGGTGCCGCGGCGGGCCTGGTCCACCTCGCGCAGCTTGGCCTGCAAGGTGTTGATCTGCTGCTGGGCGGCCTGCGATTCCTGGTGCTGGCGTTCCAGGCGCTCTTCCAGCCCGAGCAGCTTCTCGCGGTCGCGCTGGCGTTGTTCTGCCTCGCTCAGTACACCCAAGGGCGGCGCCTGATCGGCGGCAGATGCAGCCGCTGCCGCGGCCTTCGCGCCCGGGGCAGACCCCAAGGCAGAAGCAATGGCAACGGCGACGACGGCAGCGCGCATCGAGGTGGGCAAGTGGAGGCTGCGGCACTCTAGCATGTCGTTACATTCACCCATCGCCCCGCCATGACGGCGTGTCGGTCTCGCCACGCACACAGCGTGACACAATTCGCGCCTCCTTGGCTTGGTGCCCCATGCGGGCCGAACCGCCCATGTCCTCCGAACTGAAAACCGAGCGGCAAGGCAGTACCCTGGTGCTCACGCTGAGCGACCCCGCCACCCGCAACACGCTGTCGGAGCAGGCCCTGTCGGCCGGGGTGGAGGCACTGAACACGGCGGAATCCAACGACGAGGTGCGCGCAGTCATCCTGCGCGGCGACGGCAAGCACTTCTGCGCCGGCGGAAACCTGCACGGACTGGCCCAGCGTCGCGAAGCCGGCACAGGTGCACAGGAGAAGCTGCTGGACCTGCTGCACCAGTTCGTCGAGGCGGTGAACGTGTTCCCGAAGCCGGTGATTGCCGCCGTGGAAGGCGCTGCGGCCGGCGCGGGCTTTTCGCTGGCCATGACCTGCGACCTGGTCGTCGCGGCCGAAGATGCGCGCTTCATCCTGAGCTATGCGAACGTCGGCCTCACACCCGACGGTGGTGCCACCTGGCACCTGGGCAACGCGATCCCGCGGCAGTTGCTGCAGCAGTGGATCTGGCTGGCCGAACCGGTGAGCGCGCGGCAGCTGCACACACTGGGCCTTGTCAATTGGGTGACTGACAGCGGGCAGGCGCTGAACGAAGCTTTGAAGGTTGCCGACCGGCTAGGCGCCATGGCACCGAACGCGATCGCCGGCGGCAAGGAACTGCTGCAGGCCGCGCTCACCGCCACGCGCACGCAGCAGCTCGAAGACGAGCGGAACCACTTCATTGAAAACCTCTTCCACCCCAACGCCGGCGAAGGCCTCGCAGCCTTCTTCGACAAGCGCTCGCCCAAGTTCAGCTGAGGGCGGCAAGCGACGGCGCATCTACCTGATGCGCCATGGGTCGGTGGACTACTTCCGTGCCGATGGCTCACCGGTGCATCCGCACACGGTGCAGTTGAATGCCGCCGGGCGCGAGCAGGCGGATGCGGCCGGCGCACTGTTCAAGCAATGCGGGGTGCGCTTCGATCGAGTCATCGTGAGCGGCTTGAATCGAACGGTGGAGACGGCCGAGCGGGTGCTGGCTGCGTCCGGCCAGTCACTGACGCTCGAAAGCATGGCCGCGCTCGAAGAGATCCGCGGCGGCAGGCTGGTGGACATTCCACCGGACCAGGTGGAAGCAGCCTTCCTCGGCGCATTCACGCAGGGCGTGGAGACGCAGCGATTCCTGGGCGGCGAGTCCATCGGCGAGATGCTCGACCGCGTGCTGCCGGCCTTCGAGTCGGTGCTTGCACGCGATGACTGGAGCAGCCTGCTGCTGGTGCTGCACGGCGGCGTGAACCGGGCGTTGCTGGCCCGCGCGATGACCGGCGGGCGAGCCTTCTTCGGGCGCATGGAGCAGTTGCCGGCTTGCATCAACATCGTCGACGTCGACCGCAGCGGCGACATGGTCGTGCGCAGCGTCAACCTCGCGCCGACGCAATGGCTGCATCAGCACGAGAGCCTCACGACGATGGAGAAGCTGCTGGCGCAGTACCTGCGCCTCACGTAGCTCAGGTGCGGTAGCTGGGATCGATCCGATCCAGCCGACGCAACAACCCGGGCCAGGTCAACGCCCCGGCCCCCACCCCGTTCGTCGCCTGCTTCGCCTGGGCCTGCGCGCTTTCGATGATCGTCGGATCGACCTTCGTCAACTCGCTGCCGCCGGCCATCGCCCGGACCTGGATGTTGCACACGGTCTCGAACATGTACATGTTCAGCCACGCATCGCCCACCGAGCCGCCCACCGTGAGCAGGCCGTGGTTGCGCAGCATGAGGTAGGTCTTGTCGCCCAGGTCTCGCACGAGGCGCGGCTTCTCGTCATCGCGCAACGCCACGCCTTCATAGTCGTGATAAGCGAGGCTCGACAGCACGAAGATCGAATGCTGCGAGATGGGCAGCACGCCGTGCTTCTGCGCCGACACCGCGATGCCGTTGAGCGTGTGCGTGTGCAGCACGCACTGTGCATCGTGCCGCACCGCATGGATGGCGCTGTGGATGGTGAAGCCCGCAGGGTTCACCGGATACGGCGAGTCGTCGAGCTTGTTGCCCGCGGTGTCGATCTTCACCAGGTTCGACGCGGTGATCTCGTCGAACATCATCCCGTACGGGTTGATGAGGAACTCGTTGTCCGAACCGGGCACGCGCGCGGTGATGTGGGTGAAGACGAGGTCGTCCCACTTGAACAGCGCGACCAGTCGATAGGCCGCTGCGAGGTCCACGCGGGTCTTCCATTCAGCATCGCTCACCTCGCCTTTGCGGCTGCGAATATCAAGGCCTTGCACGCTCATGTTTGTCTCCTCATTGCGCTCGTGGACAATAGTCCTGCGAGTTCCATGATCCTGTCACGTCAGAGACAAAACATGAATACCCCCGTTCTTACAATGCCCGAGCGCAACAACATCGAATCGGGCCCGTGGTTCTCCAAACTTTCACTGCCGCTGCGCAACGCGATCATGTCGCGAGCCATCGTGCGCAGGCTGCCCGACGGAGCGCTGTTGTCGTCCCGGGGACAGCCCGCCGAGGAATGGTGCGGCGTGGCCAAGGGCGCGGTACGGGTCAGTTCCGTGTCGCTGTCGGGCAAGCAGATCACACTGACCTACGTGGAACCGGGCATCTGGTTCGGCGACATCTCCCTGTTCGACGGCATGCCGCGCACGCACGATGCGAATGCGCATGGCCCCACGACGCTGCTGGTGGTGCGCAAGCCCGACTTCAAGGAACTGCTGTCGCAGCACGTGGAGCTGTACGAAGCGCTGCTGCGCCTGAACTGCCGCCGGCTGCGGCTGATGTTCGACGCGGTGGAAGACCTCAACACGCGCCCGCTGTCGTCCCGCCTCGCGAAACAGATCCTGCTGCTGGCACGCAGCTACGGCATCCACGACGGGGAAGAAATCCGCATTGGCCTGCAGCTGGCGCAGGAGGACCTCGCGCAGCTGCTCGGTGCGTCACGCCAGCGCGTGAACCAGGAACTCAAGGGCTTCGAGCGAGACGGTGCGGTGCGCATCGAACCCACGCGGCTGGTGGTGCTTTCGAAGGAAAAGCTGCTGGCCATCGCCTCCAAACAATAGCTCTTGCGCGGCGGATGGTTGTCGCGGTGCAATGGCCGAGACAACATTGACCACCTCATCCGCCATGGAGCAATACACCGGAACCAAACCCGTTGCCGAAGGCCATGCCTTCGACATCGGCGCACTGCAGCGCTACCTCGAAGCCAATCTCGACAGCTTCAAAGGACCGCTGTCCGTCGAGCAGTTCAAGGGCGGGCAATCCAACCCCACCTACAAGCTGGTCACCCCGAACGCGTCCTACGTGATGCGTGCCAAGCCCGGCCCCGCGGCCAAGCTGCTGCCCTCGGCCCACGCCATCGACCGCGAGTTCACGGTGATGCGTGCACTGCATCCCACCGGCGTGCCGGTGCCGCGCATGTTCCTGCTGTGCGAGGACGAGGCCATCATCGGCCGCGCGTTCTACGTCATGGAGTTCATGCAGGGCCGCGTGCTGTGGGACCAGTCCTTGCCCGGCCTGGACAACGCCGGCCGCGCCGCCATCTACGACGAGATGAACCGCGTGATGGCCGCGCTGCACAACGTGAACGTGAAGGCAGCGGGCCTGGAGAGCTATGGCAAGCCCGGCAACTACTTCGAACGCTCCATCGGACGTTGGTCCAAGCAATACGTGGCCTCCATCACCGAGCCCATCCCCGAGATGGACAAGCTGATGGAATGGCTGCCGGGGCACATTCCCGAGAGCGGCCGCGACGAAGCACAGGTCTCGGTGGTGCATGGCGACTACCGGCTCGACAACCTCGTCTTCCACCCCACCGAGCCGCGCGTCATTGCCATCCTCGACTGGGAGCTGTCCACCATCGGCCATCCGCTGGCGGACTTCAGCTACCACTGCATGTCCTGGCACATCCCCGCGAGCCTGTCGCGCGGCATCGGCGGACTGGACATCGCCGCACTGGGCATTCCGAGCGAACGCGAGTACGTGCGCCGCTACTGCGAGCGCACCGGCCGGACCAACCCCGACGCGGTGATGGCCGACTGGCCCTTCTACATGGCCTACAACCTGTTCCGCATGGCGGGCATCCTGCAGGGCATTGCCAAGCGCGTGGTGGACGGCACGGCGTCCAGCGCGCAAGCCAAGGTGGCCGCCGCCGGGGCACGACCATTGGCCGAAATGGGCTGGAAGATCGCCCAGCGCGCCTGAGCGACCTCACACGACACACACGGAGATCAGCAGCATGGATTTCAGCTACTCACCCAAGACCGAGGAACTTCGCCAGCGCGTCTCGAAGTTCATGGACGACCACGTCTACCCCAACGAGCAGCGCTACTGGAATGAACTCGAAGCGAACACCAAGGCCGGCAAGCGCTGGCACCCGCTGCCGCTGCTCGAGGAGCTGAAGGGCAAGGCGCGCGCGCAGGGCCTTTGGAACCTGTTCCTGCCCGAGAGCGAGTACGGCTTCGGCCTGACCAACCAGGAGTACGCACCGCTGGCCGAGATCATGGGCCGCACGCCCTGGGCCAGCGAAGCCTTCAACTGCTCCGCGCCCGACACGGGCAACATGGAAACCATCGTCCGCTACGGCACGCCCGAGCAGAAGAAGCAGTGGCTGGAGCCGCTGCTGGACGGCAAGATCCGCAGCGCCTTCGCGATGACCGAGCCCGACGTGGCCTCGTCGGACGCGACCAACATCTGCGCGCGCATCGAGCGCCAGGGCGACGAGTACGTCATCAACGGCCGCAAGTGGTGGACTTCCGGCGCTGGCGACACGCGCTGCAAGGTCTTCATCTTCATGGGCAAGACCGACCCCGAGGCGCCCAGGCATTCGCAGCAGTCGATGATCCTCGTGCCGGCGGACGCCAAGGGCATCACCATCGTGCGCCCGCTGTCAGTGTTCGGCTGGGACGACGCACCGCACGGCCACATGGAAGTGCTGTTCGAGAACGTGCGCGTGCCGGCTTCCAACATGCTGCTGGGCGAAGGCCGCGGCTTCGAGATCGCGCAGGGGCGCCTGGGCCCTGGGCGCATCCACCACTGCATGCGGCTGATCGGCCTGGCCGAGCGCTCGCTGGAGCTGATGTGCAAGCGCGCAAGCTCGCGCGTGGCCTTCGGCAAGCCGGTGGCGGCGCAGACCGTGACGCAGGAGCGCATCGCCGAAGCGCGCTGCATGATCGAGCAGGCCCGCCTGCTGACGCTGAAGGCGGCGTGGATGATGGACGTGGCCGGCAACAAGACCGCCAAGGCCGAGATCGCGATGATCAAGGTGGTGGCGCCCAGCATGGCCTGCCAGGTGATCGACTGGGCCATGCAGGTGCACGGCGGCGGCGGCGTGTCGCAGGACTTCCCGCTGGCGAACTTCTACGCCCAGGCCCGCACGCTGCGCTTCGCGGATGGCCCGGACGAAGTGCACCGCAACGCCATCGCGAAGATGGAACTGGGCAAGTTCGCCTGAACGCCCTGCCCGGGGCCCGGCGCTCTCAGCGCTTGGTGTCCTCGGGCATGATGTCCGTCTGCCAGGCGGTCGAGGCCGTGGTCGGCCAGTCGCCGGTCTGGCTGTCGCTCACGGAGCTGGCGCAGCGGATGGCACCGGCCGCGGCGGTCTGGAACAGCGCCACCGCCTGCTGCAAGGCATCGGGCGCCGGTGCGTCCAGCTGCATGCGCATGTAGACCCGGCCGCGCAGGGTCATCAGCACGAAGGGCGGCTGCTCGCGCAGCAGGCCCGCCGCGGCGCTGGCCATCTGCTGGCCGAATTCATGGTCTACCCAGTTGGCGGCGGAGGCGGGGTCGGCCGCCACGCCGGCGTAGTGCGAACGCACCGCCTTCGGAATGTCGTAGTTCACCTTCGGGAACATGGCCAGCCAGCGCATTTCCTCGGGCGTGGACACGTCGATCAGCGTCTGGTTGCTCTCGGTGTAGCGCTCGAAGGTCTCGCGCTCCAGCGCTTCCATCAGCGAGCGCGTCATGATGAGCATCTGCAGGGTGGACGGCAGCTGCAGCTCCATGCGCAGGCGCAGCTCGTGGCCCTGGATGTAGGAGCGCTGCGGCGGCCCCCATTCGAGCCGCCAGGGCCTGCCGCCGACGCTGCCGTCCAGGACGAAACCCTCTTCGTCCTTGGCCCGCTTGAAGCCGAAGCCCTGCTTCTGGGCCCAGTTGATCACGTCCCCCCAGTCATTGCCGGGTTGATCGCCGGAGATCCATCGCTTGATCGCGTTGAGCATGGGGATTGGACAGGTCGGCTAGAGTCGGTACGTCTTTCGAAGATTCAACCAGATTCAACACCCGGGAGCACACCCTGATGATCGAAGTGTATTCGTGGGCCACGCCCAATGGCCACAAGGTCCACATCATGCTCGAAGAGTGCGGACTGCCCTATCGAGTGAACCCTGTGGACATCGGTGCCGGCGACCAGTTCAAGCCCGAATTCCTCGCCATCAGCCCGAACAACAAGATTCCTGCAATCGTCGATCCCGACGGCCCGGACGGCAATCCCTATTCGCTGTTCGAATCAGGGGCGATTCTGCTGTACCTGGCCGGCAAGACCGGGAAGTTCCTTCCACAAGGCGTGACCGAACGCTACGACGTGCTGCAGTGGCTGATGTTCCAGATGGGGGGCGTGGGGCCCATGCTGGGCCAGACCCACCATTTCCGGATCTATGCCCCGGAAAAGATTCCCTACGCCGTCGACCGCTACACGAACGAGGCCCGGCGCCTGTATGGCGTGATGGACAAGCGGCTGGCCAAGTCCAAGTACATCGCCGGCAAGGAATACAGCATCGCCGACATCGCCATCTTCCCCTGGCTGCGCTCATGGAAGAACCAGGGCATCGACTGGGCCGAATACCCCCACCTCAAGGGTTGGTTCGACGAAATCGCGGCCCGGCCCGCGGTGCAGCGAGGCGTGCAGGTGCTGTCCGAGGCCCGCAAGCCGCTGGTGGACGACAAGGCCCGCGAGATGCTGTTCGGCAAGCAGCAATACCAGCGCCGCTGAAACAGAACGTCACCACGGCACACCGATTGCTGTTCTTCCTCCAAGGCGCCATCAACGGCGCCGCCCTTGGTAGGGAGAACTCGTGGAATCGTTGGAAAAGCCGGTCGACCAGCCGGTGGGCGACAAGGTCCTTCACGCGATGGCGCAGGCCTATCCGGACCCCGTTGACCTCTACCTCTTGTCCATGGTGATGGGCTGCGGGCAACCGGAGCTGGAGAGCACCACCGCCGAGCTGGTGGCCTGCGGGCTGGCCCGGGCGGGCCGCGTCCGCGAAGGTGCCGGGGAGCATCTGGATGCGCCGTGCATCACCGACAAGGGCATGGTCGTGGCCGATGGCCTGGCCCGAGACGCGCGGGAGGCCGATGCCTTGCTGCGCAGGCTGGAAGCGGCCGCGCTTCGGCAGCTGCTGCATCGCCGCATCGCAGGCAGCAAGTTGGCCGGCGCGCAGGCCGAGGAGCTGCACCGTGCACTGGACAAGGTGAGTGATGCCGACCTCACCGACGCCGCCACCGTCTGGGCCCACCAGAACGTGAGCGACTGGCGGGCGCTGGTCAAGGTGATGGGCTCGGCCCAATAGCCGGCCCAATGGCGACAGCGCGCCATATTTCCGCAGGCAGAAATTCCCCTCGGGCCGCCTGAGTACAATTCGCGCCTTCGGGGTGTAGCGCAGCCTGGTAGCGCAACTGCTTTGGGAGCAGTGGGTCGGACGTTCGAATCGTCTCACCCCGACCATCTTCTTCTCTTTCTACGGACCTCCTGCCCGTAGCTCAACTGGATAGAGCAGCTGCCTTCTAAGCAGCAGGTCGGGGGTTCGAGTCCCTCCGGGCAGGCCACCCCCACCTTTCCCCTCGGATCCCCCTCAGTTGCTCAGCTGCGACCAGGCCTTTTCCAGGCGCTTGACGCTGACGGGCTGGGGCGTGCGCAGCTCCTGCGCAAACAGGCTGACGCGCAGCTCTTCGAGCAGCCAGCGGAACTCCTCCAGCCGAGCATCCAGCACGCCTTTCCTCTCGACCACGGTGCGCAGGAAGCGCTGCTCGATCGGCCGCAACTCGGCCAGGCGAGCGGTATCCCGCGCGGGATCGGCGCGCCACTTGTCCAGCCGCATGGAGATGCCCTTCAGGTAACGCGGCAGGTGCGCCAGCTGCGCCCAGGGCGTGCTCATGACGAAGCGCTTGGGCATCAGCCGGGAAAGCTGCGCCTGGATGTCGTCGCCGAGCTCCTTGGGTGCGCGCGCATCCTTGAGCTTGCGCAGGGCCGCGCCGTAGTCGAGCAGCACCTGCAAGGCCATGCGCGCCACCTCGTTGGCAATGAGCGTGAGCCGGCCCCGGCCTTCGTCGATGCGGCGGCGAAAGCTCGCCGCGTCGGTGGGCAGCGGGTCGCCGAGGAAGGCGCGGTCCAGCGCGAGGTCGATGATCTGCTCGCGCAGTTCCTCTGCCGTGCCCAGCGGCATGTAGAGCACGGACATCTTCTGCAGGTCCGGAATGTTTTTCTCCAGGTACTTCAGCGCGTCCTTGATCTGCAAGGCGACGAGCCGGCGCAGTCCGGCGCGGTGCTTGCCCGCGGCAACATCGGGTTCGTCGAAGACCTCGATGAGCACGTGCGTGCCCTTGTCGATGAGCGCGGGAAACCCGATGAGCGTCTGGTTGCCTTTGCGGATCTCCATGAGCTCGGGGAGTTCGGGAAAGGTCCAGTCGGTGTACTGGGCTTGCTCGGCGGGGGCTGCCTTGGCTGCGGGCACAGAGGGCGCAGGCGCCTTGCGCCCGACGGAAGCTCCTTCCACCTTCGCGGGAGAAGGCTGAGGCGAAGGATCCGCCCCACCCTGCCCCAGCTTCAACCCCGCCAGCGCCTGGAATGCCGTCCGTGCCTGCCCGCCCAGCTCCGCCTTGAGCGCGGCCAGGTTGCGCCCCATGCCCAGTTGCCGCCCATGCTCGTCCACCACGCGGAAGTTCATGAACAGATGCGGCGGCACCTGCTCCAGCTTGAAGTCGTTGCGCTTGATGTCCAGCTGCGTCTTGTCGCGCACGGCCTTGAGCAGCACGTCCACCAGGCTGCCGGCGCCGAATTGGTGTGATTCGTTCACGCCGGCGATGAACGCATCGGCGAACTCCGCCAGCGGCATCAGGCGCGAGCGCGGGCGCTGGTGCAGGCTCTTGATGAGCGCCATCACCTTGTCCTTGAGCATGCCCGGCACCAGCCACTCGCAGCGCTCGTCGCTCACCTGGTTGAGCGCGTAGATGGGCACGGCCACCGTCACGCCGTCCTTGGGGTCGCCGGGTTCGTGCAGGTAGGCCGCCATGCAGTCCACGCCGCCCAGGCGCAAGGTCTTCGGGAAGGCCGAGGTGGTGATGCCCGCGGCCTCGTGGCGCATCAGTTCCTCCCGCGTGAGGTGCAGCAGCCGCGGCTGCTTCTTGCTCTCCTCGCGGTACCAGCGCTCGAAGGTGTGGCCGCTGAAGACATCGGCCGGGAGCTGAGCGTCGTAGAAGGCGTGGATGAGCTCGTCGTCCACCAGCACGTCCTGCCGGCGTGACTTGTGTTCCAGCTCCTCCACCTGCGCGATGAGCTTGCGGTTGGCCGCGAGGAAGGGCAGCCTGGTCTCCCACTCCTCGCCCACCAGCGCTTCACGGATGAAGATCTCGCGCGCCGCCGCCGGATCCACGGTGGCGAAGTTCACGCGGCGGTTGCTGTAGATGACGATGCCATACAGCGTCGCGCGCTCCAGCGCGACCACCTCGGCCGCCTTCTTCTCCCAGTGCGGGTCGAGCAACTGCGTCTTCAGCAGGTGGCCGGCGATACCCGGAATCCACTGCGGTTCGATGGCCGCCAGGTTCCGGCCGTACAGGCGCGTGGTCTCCACCAGCTCGGATGCGACGATCCACCGCCCCGGCTTCTTCGACAGATTCGCACCCGGATGCCGCCAGAAGCGGATGCCGCGTGCGCCCAGGTACCACTCGTCGTCATCGCTCTTGAGCCCGATGTTGCCCAGCAGCCCCGCCAGCATCGACAGGTGGATCTGCTCGTAGGTCGCGTCCGTGCCGTTGAGCCGCCAGCCGTGCTCGGCCACCACGGTGTGCAGCTGGGAATGGATGTCGCGCCACTCGCGCACGCGGCGCGGCGAGATGAAGTTGTCGCGCAGCAACTGCTCCTGCTTGCGGTGCGAGAGCTTGTGCTCCTTGCTGCCGCCGCGCGTTTCCTCCAGCCACTTCCACAGCTTGAGGTCGCCCATGAACTCGGACTTCTCGTCGTCGAACTTCTTGTGGGCCTGGTCGGCGGCCTGCTGCTGCTCCAGCGGGCGGTCGCGCACGTCCTGCACGCTCATGGCCGAGGCGATGATGAGCACCTCGGTGAGCGCATTGCGCTCGCGTGCTTCGAGGATCATGCGGCCCACGCGCGGGTCCAGCGGCAGCTTGGAGAGTTCGCGGCCCATGGGCGTGAGCTCGTTCTGCTCGTCGACCGCACCGAGCTCGGCCAGCAACTGGTAGCCATCGGCGATCGCGCGGCGCGGCGGCGGTTCGAGGAAGGGAAACTCTTCGACGAGACCCAGCCCCAGCGCCTTCATGCGCAGGATCACGCCCGCCAGTGACGAGCGGAGGATTTCCGGGTCGGTGAAGCGTGGCCGGCCGGCGAAATCCTTCTCGTCATAAAGCCGGATGCAGATGCCGTTGCTCACCCGGCCGCATCGCCCTGCCCGCTGGTTCGCCGCCGCCTGGCTCACGGGCTCGATCTGCAGCTGCTCGACCTTGTTGCGGTAGCTGTAGCGCTTGACCCGCGCCGTGCCCGCATCGACCACGTACTGGATGCCCGGCACCGTCAGCGAGGTCTCGGCCACATTGGTGGCCAGCACGATGCGCCGCGCGCTGTGCGGCTCGAAGACGCGGTCCTGTTCCTGCTGGCTCAGCCGTGCGAACAAGGGCACCACCTCGACGCCCGGCGGGTGATGCTTTCGCAGGTGCTCGGCCGCCTCGCGGATCTCGCGCTCGCCGGGCAGGAACACCAGCGCATCGCCGGCGCCCTCGCGCCACAGCTCGTCGATGGCATCGCTGATGGCATCGTTCAGGTCGTATTCGCGGCTTTCCTCGAACGGCCGCCAGCGCTGCTCCACCGGGTAGAGCCGGCCCGACACGTGCAGCACCGGCGCCGGCCCCTGGCGCGACGCGAAGTGCTGGGCGAAACGCTCGGCGTCGATGGTGGCCGAGGTGACGACGATCTTGAGGTCCGGCCGCCGCGGCAGAATCTGCCGCAGGTAGCCCAGCAGGAAATCGATGTTCAGGCTGCGCTCGTGGGCCTCGTCGATGATGAGCGTGTCGTAGGCCTTGAGCAGCGGATCGGTCTGCGTCTCCGCCAGCAGGATGCCGTCGGTCATCAGCTTCACGCTGGCGCCGGGGGCGAGCCGGTCCTGGAAGCGCACCTTGTAGCCCACCACGTCGCCGAGCGGCGAGTTCAGCTCCTGCGCGATGCGCTTGGCCACGCTGGAGGCAGCGATGCGCCGCGGCTGCGTGTGGCCGATCAGCCCCTTGCCGCCCGCGCCCCTGCCGCGGCCCATGGCGAGCGCCAGCTTGGGCAGTTGCGTGGTCTTGCCCGAGCCGGTCTCGCCCGAGACGATCACGACCTGGTGCTGCTCGAGCGCGCGCGCGATCTCATCGCGGCGGGCCGAGACCGGCAGCGATTCTGGGAACGTGATCGGAGGAATGGGGTTGGCGGGAACCGGAGAGCGCCCGCGCGGCGGTGAGGACATCGGACCTTCGTGCAAAAATCCGTCGATTATTTCAGGCGTCGCGATGGACCTTGTCTTCCCTCATACCTTTGTCCCCTGGTTCCGGTCCGTGGCTCCGTACATCCATGCGCACCGAGGCAAGACCTTCGTCGTCGCCATTGCCGGCGAATTGATCGCCGCGGGCAAGCTCAGCACCTTCGCGCAGGACCTCGCGCTCATCCACGCGATGGGCATCAAGGTTGTGCTGGTGCATGGCTTTCGCCCCCAGGTGGAGGAGCAGCTGGCCGCCAAGGGCCACGTGTCCCGCTTCAGCCATGGCATGCGCGTGACCGACCCCGTCGCGCTGGACTGCGCCCAGGAGGCCGCCGGCCAGCTGCGCTACGAGATTGAAGCCGCGTTCTCCCAGGGCCTGCCCAACACGCCCATGGCCGGCAGCCAGATCCGCGTCGTCTCGGGCAACTTCATCACCGCGCGTCCGGTGGGCATCGTGGACGGCGTGGACTTCCAGCACACCGGTCTCGTTCGCAAGATCGACGCCCCCGGCATCCGGCGTGCGGTGGACTTCGGCGCCCTGGTCATGCTCTCGCCCTTCGGCTTCTCGCCCACCGGCGAGGCCTTCAACCTGAGCATGGAAGACGTGGCGGCCAGCACCGCCATCGCGCTGCAGGCCGACAAGCTGATCTACATCACCGAGGTCAAGGGCATCCCGCTGGACCCGTCAGATCCCGACAGCGACATCGACCAGGAACTGGCGCTGGCCGACGCGGAAAAGCTGCTGGCCTCGCTGCCCAACCCCACCCAACCCACCGACACGGCGTTTTATTTGCAGCACGCGGTAAAAGCCGGCAAGAACGGTGTGGACCGGGTGCACATCGTTCCCTTCTCGGTGGATGGCTCCATCCTCATGGAATCCTTCACCCACGACGGCGTGGGCACCATGATCGTCGACGAGAAACTCGAAAGCCTGCGCGAGGCGACCTCCGATGACGTGGGCGGCGTGCTGCAGCTCATCGAGCCGTTCGAAAAGGACGGCACGCTGGTCAAGCGCGACCGAACGGAAATCGAGCGCGACATCGGCCATTACACGGTGATCGAGCACGACGGGGTGATATTCGGTTGCGCGGCGCTGTATCCATACCCTGAAGCCCGCACTGCCGAAATGGCCGCGCTCACGGTATCTCCCCATGTGCAGGGCCAGGGCGACGGCGAACGGATTCTCAAGCGCATCGAGCAGCGCGCGAAATCCATGGGCTTCGACTCGATCTTCGTCCTCACCACCCGGACCATGCACTGGTTCATCAAGCGGGGTTTCCAGCAGGTCGACGCCGACTGGCTGCCCGAAGCCCGCAAGCGCAAATACAACTGGGATCGCCGCTCCCAGGTTCTCGTCAAGAAACTCAGTTAAGGATCCCTCATGGCCCGCACCATTCAATGCACGTATCTCAAGAAGGAAGGCGAAGGCCTGGATTTCGCCCCCTACCCCGGCGAGCTGGGCAAGCGCATCTACAACGAGGTCAGCAAGGAAGCTTGGCAACTGTGGATGAAACACCAGACCATGCTGGTGAATGAAAACCGCCTGAATCTGGCCGACCAGCGCGCCCGCCAGTATCTCGCCCGCCAGATGGAGCGCTTTTTCTTCGGCGAAGGCGTAGAACAGCCCGCAGGTTATGTCCCGCCGGCCGATACCCCGAATACCCAAGGCTGACGCCTGATTTGATACTCAACCGGTCGCCAGTGCAAGCCGAGGTCAAACACCGATAAACCCCTGCTTGCTTCGCCAAACGATTTCACTAGAATCCGCGCCATCGCCGGATTGGCGAGTCCGAGAAAAAGGGAAATCGTTATGGCAAGTTTGCAAGACCTTCTGGACCGGAAGGCCGCACTTGAAAAGGAAATCGAGGCCACGCGCAAACAGGAACGCGCGGACGCCATTTCTCAAGTCCGCGCCCTGATGAGCCAATATGGCCTGACCGCGGCGGATTTGAATTCCAAGGCCTCACCCAAAGCGTCCGGCCCCGGCAAGGGCAGCAAGGTCGCCGTGAAATACCGTAACGCCGCCACCGGCGACACCTGGAGCGGCCGCGGCCTGCAACCCAAATGGCTCAAGGCAGCGATTGCCGCCGGCCGCAAGGTCGATGAATTTGCGGTCAAGTGATCTGACGCTGCGCTGACGCACGGCACGAAAAGCCGCCTCATTCAGGCGGTTTTTCGTTTTGGGGAGGACCGTGATTTCAAAAAATCATGGCGGGCATTGCGCGATTTGCGGGTTCTCCGCGACGGCAAATTGGATTCGAAGAGTTACATTCGATGCCGCCAGATCGCACTCAATTCCAGGGTGCCGTTTTGGCTTATTTCCATACCAGCGCCCCGTCCACCCGCCCGACCGCCGTGCCCGCCATGCGATTGCCGTTTGCTCGGCTGAACATTGCCGTGCCTGCCCTGTCCGTGACAGGCGTGGGCCAATTGGCGTTGATCGGTTTGAGCTGGTACGTGGCGGCACTGGTGAGCCTGTCCATCTCGCCGCACATGGCCCAGGTGGCCCTGCTGTGGCTGCCACCGGGCGTGGCGCTGGCGGCGCTTGTGCGCTGGGGCATGGGCGTGTGGCCCGGCATCTTCGTCTCGGCGACGGCGATGTTCATCGTCAGCGGCACCTCGCCAATCCTTGCGGCGGCACTGGGTGGCTGCCAGACACTGGGCGCGATCGCCGCCACCTGGGGCCTGAAGCGGCTGAACTTCCACCCGGCGCTCGAACACCGGCGCGATCTCTGGCATTTCTGCCTCATCGGCGCCGTGGCGGCCAGCCTGATCGTCTCCAGCAGCGCCGTGCTGTGCCTGGCCGTCTTCGGTGCGATGGCGAAGACCCAGTTGCCGGGCGCGTGGCTGTACGGCTGGGTCGGCGGCGCGGTGGGCACCCTGTTGCTCGGCGTTCCACTGCTCACCCTGTCGAGAGACACCCTGCGCGAGGCCCTGGCCGGCTGGCGCTGGCTGCCCACGCTGATGCTGGCGGCGGCGGTCCTCGCCAGCGGGCTGCTGGTCTTCGGTGCCACCGCCTCCAGCGACGCCCCGCTGTCGCCGCTGATCTTCGTGCCGCCGCTGCTGCTGTCATGGATGGCGGTCCGCAGCGGCACGTTCGCGTCGTCGCTGGTCGCCTTGCTGCTGGCCTGCGCCGCCGCCTTCGCCACGACCGCCGGGCACGGCCCCTTCGCCGAGCCGGCCATCGCATCCAGCATGGCGGTGCTGTGGGTCTACGCCTGCACGCTGTGCGCGACGCCGCTTCTGCTGACCGCGCTGGTCGGCGAAGTACGCAGCAAGGATGAACGCTGGCAGCTCGCGCTGGACCATTCACGCATCGGCGTCGCCGAATGGGATGTGGAAGCCGCCGAGTTCACCCTGTCGCGCCACTGGCTGGCCATGCTGGGCCACCAGACGCAGTCCTTCGGCCGGTCCTTCACCGCCGCCTGGACGCGTGTGCACGAGGAAGACCAGCCCGCCCTGCAGGATGCCCTGGCCAGCCTGCGCACCGGCCGCGACAGCGCGCGCGCCGAGTTCCGCATGCAGACCAACGACGGCGGCTGGAAGTGGCTGGAAGGCCATGCCATCGTCGCGCAGCGCAACGCCCAGCGCGAGCCGGCGCGCATCATCATCACCGCGCGCGACATCGGCGACCAGCGTGCCGCCGAGGAACGCTACCAGCTCTCGTCCAAGCTCTTCCAGCATCTGCACGAGGGCCTGCTCATCACCGATGCCAGCCACCGCGTGCTGGACGTGAACCCGACGTTCTCGGCCATCACCGGCTACACCCGCGAAGAGCTGCTGGGCGTGGTCGCACCGCTCATGCGCCCTGCGCCCACCGGTTCGGCCGCCGAGCGGCAACAGGCCGCCATGCGCGACAGCCTGCAGGCCAGCGGCACCTGGCGCGGCGAGATCGTGGACCACCGCCGCAACGGCGAGGCCTGCACCATGCAGGTCACGGTGTCCGCCGTCAAAGGGCAGAACGGGCAGATCCGCTTCCATGCGCTGGCCATCGCCGACGTCACGCAGGCCCACGCCCAGCGCGCCCAGCTCGAACGCCAGGCCCACACCGACGAGCTCACCGGCCTGCCCAACCGCGCCCGGCTGGCGCACCTGCTGCGCGACGCCATGCTCGCCAGCGAGCGCGAAGGCTTCCTGCTGACCATCTGCTACCTCGACCTCGACCACTTCAAGCCGGTCAACGACAACCACGGCCACGAAGCCGGCGACCGCCTGCTGGTCGACCTGGCCGAACGCCTGCGCCGATCATTGCGCCACTGGGCCAGCGGCGATGACGCAGTGGCCCGCCTGGGCGGCGACGAGTTCGTGCTGCTGCTGCGCACCGCCACGCTGGAAGAAGGCCGGCATGCGGTCGAGCGCGTGATGCGCAGCGTGTCGCAGCCGTATGCACTGGGCGTCGCGGCCGGCCCGGTGTGGGTCACAGCCAGCATCGGCGCTACGGTCTACCCCATCGACAAGGCTGATGCCGACACGCTGCTGCGCCATGCCGACCACGCGATGTACGGCGCCAAGCAGGCCGGCCGCAACGGCTACCTCTTCTTCGACGCCGAGCACGACAGACGCACCGAGCAGCACTTCGAGGCCCTGGGCCGCGTGCAGGACGCGCTGGACGCCAACGAGTTCGTCCTCTACTACCAGCCCAAGGTCGACATGCGCCAGGGCCGCGTGCTGGGCATGGAGGCGCTGCTGCGCTGGAAGCATCCGCAGCATGGGGTCATCACGCCGGCGCAGTTCCTGCCGCTCATCGAGCACACCGGCCTGAGTGCGCGCCTGGGCGACTGGGTGCTGCAAGAGGGCATCGAACAGCTCGCGAAGTGGCAGCGCATGGGGCTGGACGTGACTGTCAGCGTGAACATCTCGGCCCGCCACCTGCAGGAGCCGCTGTTCTCCAAGCGCCTGGCCGGGCTGCTCGGTCGGCACAACACGCCAGTGGGCCAGCGGCTCATCATCGAAGTGCTGGAGACCGCCGCGCTGGCCGACGTGGAGTACACCTGTGCCTTGATGGACGAGTGCCGCGAGCTGGGCGTGCGCTTCGCGCTGGACGACTTCGGTACCGGCTACTCGACCTTCACCTACCTCAAGCGGCTGCCGCTGGACTTCCTCAAGATCGACCGTTCCTTCGTGCACAACATGCTGATCGACCGCCAGGACCTGGCCATCGTCGAAGGCGTGATCGGCCTGAGCGAGACCTTCGGCTGCAAGGTGGTGGCCGAGGGTGTGGAGTCGAAGGAGCAGGCGCGCCGCCTGATCGAGCTGGGCTGCGACGTCGGCCAGGGCAACGGCATCTCCGAAGCGATGCCGGTGGCCGAGGTCTACAACTGGGTGCGCAACTTCAAGAACACGATCCCCGCGCCGCAGTGGGCGGAGACCCTGCAGTAGTTCATTCGAGGTTGAAGCCCAGGTCGACCACCGCCTGCTCTGCATGGCGGATGGGCTGGAACTTCCATTGCTGGACCGCCGACACTGCGCTCGGCGACAGGCGTGCATGCGTGCTCGTCACCGCGCGCGCATCGGTCACGCTGCCGTCGGGCTGCACGGTGAAGGCCACTTGCACCAGGCCCTTGCGCAACTGACGCATCAGCGAGGCCGGGAACTGGGGCTCGGACTTGACCAGCGGCGTGAGGACGATCTCTTCTTCCACCTCCACCACCGGAGAAGCAGCGGCGGTCGACGCGGAAGCGTCTTTCGTCTCGGTGGTCGGGTCGGGCTGTGCTACTGGCTTGGCAGCGGCCAGTTGCTCCTCTCGCGGCGCGGACTTGGCCGCCGTTTCTGCCGAATTGGCGCTGGCATCGGTGGCAGCAGGCTTGGGCGCGGCCCGCGTGGCGACCTTGGCAGGTGCAGGTGCCGGTGCAACGGCGGCCTTCTCAGGCGCGGCGGCCGGGACGGCGGCAGCCTTGCGGGGCTTGTCGGAAAGAATTCGGATCCACTGGAAGACCTTGTCGCCTTCCTTGGAGGCACGTTCGCTGGCCGACTGGCCAGGGCCGGCGCCATTGGCAGGCGGAACGGTCTGGGCTTGGGAGGTGCCGGCGAGTGCGGCGATCAGGACGGCAGCAAAGGCCGCAGGCTTGAACGAAGACGGGGCAGCGGCACGCGGGTACCGTGTTTGGCTGGACAGCATGATTCCCTCCGACAGTCCTTGTGATCCTCGAAGGCGCCTTCCGGGCACCCCCGACGAGCGGGGTCGTCGCGCGGCTTATGGCCGTTCGCGCGGCGCAGTGTATCGATATGTTTTGCCTCGCAAGGCTCGGGCCACCCTGGGAAATCCCTCAATGGCGGCGCAAGGACAAGAAAATCGTTGCAAAAGTCTCCCGCCATCGCACCGGCGCGGTGAACCCCGCCGCACAACGGTGAACTTCGATGCCCGCCTCTACTGAGCGGACCCTCTAGACTCCTGCCCGTGATCCCGCAGAACTTCATCGACGACCTCCTCAGCCGCGCCGACATCGTGGAGATCGTGGGGCGCCATGTCGACCTGAAGAAGGCGGGCATCAACCACAAGGGCCTGTGCCCCTTCCACGGGGAGAAGTCGCCCAGCTTCATCGTCAGCCCCACCCGGCAGACCTACCACTGCTTCGGCTGCGGCGTGCACGGCAATGCGCTGCGCTTCCTGATGGAGCACACCGGCGCGGGCTTCGTCGACGCCGTGCACGACCTGGCGCAGCAGGTGGGCATGACCGTGCCCGAGGACACCAGCACGCCCGAGGAGCGCGAGCGCGCCCAGGCCGCGAAACAGCGCCAGTCCACGCTCACCGACGTGCTGGCCAAGGCCGCCGAGCACTACAAGCAGCAGTTGAAGGAAAGCCAGCGCGCCATTGCCTACCTCAAGGGGCGGGGCCTGAGCGGACAGATCGCCGCGCGCTTCGGCCTGGGCTACGCGCCCGAGGGCTGGCGCAGCCTGGCCAGCGCCTTCCCCCGCTACGACGACCCGCTGCTGGAGGAGAGCGGCCTGGTCATCACGCACGAGGCCGACAGCGGCAACGAGGCGGACCGCAAGCGCTACGACCGATTCAGGGATCGCGTGATGTTCCCGATTCGCTCGGTGCAGGGCGAGGTGATCGGCTTCGGCGGCCGCGTGCTCGACAAGGGCGAGCCGAAATATCTCAACTCGCCGGAAACGCCCGTCTTCAGCAAGGGCCGCGAGCTGTACGGCCTGTTCGAGGCGCGCGCCGCGCTTCGGCAGAAGGGCTACGTGCTGGTCGTCGAGGGCTACATGGACGTGGTCGCGCTGGCGCAGCTGGGCTTTCCGAACGCGGTCGCGACGCTGGGCACGGCCTGTACCGCCGACCACGTGCAGAAGCTCTTTCGCTTCACGGAGTCGGTGATCTTCAGCTTCGATGGCGATGCCGCCGGCCGGCGTGCCGCGGGCCGCGCACTGGAAGCCGCCCTGCCCCACGCCACCGACACGCGCAGCATCCGGTTCCTGTTCCTGCCGTCCGAGCACGACCCCGACTCCTATGTGCGCGAGTTCGGCACCGAGGCCTTCGACCAGTACGTGCAGCAGGCCGTGCCGCTGTCGCGCCAGTTGCTGGAGGCGGCCGGGGAAGCTTGCGACCTCGACACCGCGGAGGGCCGCGCGCGCATGCTCTCCAACGCGCGGCCCATGTGGATGGCACTGCCCGATGGTGTGCTCAAGCGGCAGATCCATGCCGACCTGGCGCAGCAGGGGCGCATGGACGTGGCCGACCTGACATCGCTGTGGGGCTCGTCGCAAGCCCAGGCTGGCGGCCACGCGCGCCAGCGGTCACGGGAGTCGCAGGCTTACGACGAGCCGGATCGGGATGGCAATGGCGCGCCTCGTCCTCGCCGCTTCACACCCCGTGCCGCGGGCAGCCGAGTCAGCCGCGGCACGGCCAACCTGCTGGACCGCGCCCTGTGGCTCCTGGTGCAGCGCAGCGACCTGTTGCTGGCGCTGGACGGCGAATCCCACGACCTGCTGGCCCAGCAGTCAGCCCCCTACGACGCCTTCTTCAACTGCCTGGAGCGCCAGGTGCACGACCATGGCCCCATGGCCGCCCAGGCGCTGATGCCCGAACTGCGCGCCCAGGCAGCGGACGTGGACGCCGTCCCGGTCATCGAGCGCATGGCCGCCTTCCACGACCCCGACCCGCAGGCCGACCTGGCCGCCGAGCTGGCCATCCTGCTGGAACGGCTGCGGCTGCAGGCGGCGGAGGACGAACTCAAGCTGCTCTTCGACTCGGGCTCCCTCTCGCCCGACGCCCAGCAGCGCGGCAAGGAACTCATGGCCACCCAGGCGCGTCTGAAGGCGAAGATCGCCAAGATGAACGAGCCCGAACGCTGAACACCCGCGCCAGGCCGTTGCGCCAACCCGTCAAACGCCACAGGATCGAAGAATTCAAACCCTTGTCACTTTGACGGGGACTCTTTCCTGGACGATAATTGAGGGTTTGTTACGCGGCAAGAGTGAAGCAGCACCTCCGGGCCCCGGCCACCCTTTGAACCAGGGTCCCCACGCAAGGCCAACCTTCCCCGCAAGGGCTGCATGAAAAAGGTTCACGTGAGCTTGTCCGCCATGCCGGCCGATCGCCGTCTGTCCCACGGGATTCATCTCGAACCCCGCGGCATTGACGAATCCGCGCCGGCGCCAGCTTTGTCTCTTGCAGATTTCATCAATCGCACAACATGCCCTGATGGGCCCGCTGCGCCATTGACGCCTGCCGGTGCAAGGCCGTGAAGCCCATCATCATCCGAGGAATTGCATGACCGCGAAGAAGAGCGCCCCAGCCCCCGCTCCCAAGCCTGCCGCCAAGACCGCCGCCGCCCCCAAGGGTGCGAAGGCCGAAGCCGAAGACAAGAAGAAGACTGCCACCGCCGCGGCCAAGCCCGCCGCGAAGGCCGCCAAGCCGGCCGCGGAAGACACGAAGGCCAAGCGCGGCCGCAAGCCCAAGGAAGAGAAGGCCACCGCCAAGAAGCCCGGCGCCGCTGAAGAGGAAGAAGACTTTTCCGACCTCGAAGCCGAGCTGGAAGGGGAACCCGAAGCCGAGGCTGTCGATGAAGGCGAGGCCAAGGCCGCCAAGGCCAAGCCCCTGCGCATGAAGGTGTCGCGCGCCAAGGAGCGCGCGCTGATGCGTGAATTCGGCCTGGACGAGACGGCGCTCACCGAAGAGGAAGTCGCCAAGCGCCGCCAGGAGCTGAAGACCCTCATCAAGATGGGCAAGACGCGTGGTTTCCTGACCCACCAGGAAATCAACGACCACTTGCCCGAGAAGCTGGTCGACAACGAAATCCTCGAGGCCATCGTCTCGATGCTCAACGACATGGGCATCGCGGTCTACGAGCAGGCCCCCGATGCCGCCACGCTGCTGATCGCCGGCGGCGGCACCACCACCGCGACCGAAGAAGAAGCCGAGGAAGCCGCTGAAGCTGCGCTGTCCACGGTGGACTCCGAATTCGGCCGCACCACCGACCCCGTGCGCATGTACATGCGCGAGATGGGCACCGTCGAGCTGCTGACCCGCGAAGGCGAAATCGAGATCGCCAAGCGCATCGAAGGCGGCCTGCAGGCCATGATGCTGGCCATCTCCGCCTCGCCCACCACCATCGCCGAGATCCTCGCCTACGCCGACAAGATCGCCGCCGGTGAGATGCAGATCTCCGAGGTGGTCGATGGCTTCGTCTCCGAAGACGAGGCCGACGACTACGTGGCTGAAGAAGACGTGGACTTCTTCGACGAGGAAGACGACGACGACGGCCAGGGCGGCTCCAAGGCACTGACCAAGAAGCTGGAAGAGCTGAAGTCCGCGGCGCTGACCAAGTTCAACGAGCTGCGCACGAACTTCGACAAGATGCGCAAGGCCTTCGAGAAGGAAGGCTACAAGTCGCCGTCGTACAACAAGGCCCAGCATGCCATCAGCGACGAGCTGATGACCATCCGCTTCACCGTCAAGACCATCGAGAAGCTGTGCGCCATCCTGCGTTCGCAGGTGGACGACGTGCGCCGCTACGAGCGCGAGCTGCGCAAGATCCTCGTGGACAAGTGCGGCATGCCGCAGGAATACTTCATCAAGCACTTCCCCCCCAACATCCTCAACCTGAAGTGGGCGGAGAAGGAAGTCGCGTCGGCCAAGCCCTACAGCACGGTGCTCTCGCGCAACCTGCCGCCGGTGCAGGAGCTGCAGAAGAAGCTGATCGACCAGCAGGCCCGGGCCGTCGTGCCGCTGGAAGACCTGAAGGAAATCAACCGCCGCATGAACGAGGGCGAGAAGGCCTCGCGCGACGCGAAGAAGGAGATGATCGAGGCCAACCTGCGCCTGGTTATCTCCATCGCGAAGAAGTACACCAACCGCGGCCTGCAGTTCCTGGACCTCATCCAGGAAGGCAACATCGGCCTGATGAAGGCGGTGGACAAGTTCGAATACCGCCGCGGCTACAAGTTCTCGACCTACGCGACGTGGTGGATCCGCCAGGCCATCACCCGCTCGATCGCCGACCAGGCGCGCACCATCCGCATCCCGGTGCACATGATCGAGACGATCAACAAGATGAACCGCATCTCGCGCCAGCATTTGCAGGAATTCGGCTTCGAGCCGGATGCGCCGACGCTGGCCGAGAAGATGGAGATCCCTGAGGACAAGATCCGCAAGATCATGAAGATCGCCAAGGAGCCGATCTCCATGGAAACGCCGATCGGCGACGACGACGATTCCCACCTGGGCGACTTCATCGAAGACACCAACAACACCGCGCCCATCGAGGCCGCGATGCAGGCGGGTCTTCGCGACGTGGTCAAGGACATCCTCGATTCGCTCACGCCGCGCGAAGCCAAGGTGCTGCGCATGCGCTTCGGCATCGAGATGTCCACCGACCACACGCTGGAAGAAGTGGGCAAGCAGTTCGACGTGACGCGCGAACGCATCCGCCAGATCGAGGCAAAGGCGATCCGCAAGCTGAAGCATCCCAGCCGTTCGGACAAGCTGCGCACGTATCTGGACAACCTGTGATGCCTTGACGCGTCGTCCCGGCGAATGCCGGGATCCGCGGTGATCCATGGAAAACGGCTCCTTCTCGGAGCCGTTTTTTCGTGATCAATGTCACGGCCGGCGATAAACTCCCGACCCATGAGCCAGATCATCCAGCGCACCGTCCTGTTCGCCGACCTGCGCGGCAGCACGGCGCTCTACGAGACGCTGGGCAACACCGAAGCCACTTCCGTGGTCACGCAAAGCGTGGCGCTGCTCGGGCACGTGGTCAAGAACTGCGATGGTGTTGTCGTCAAGACCCTGGGCGATGGCCTCATGGCCATGTTCGTGTCCGCCTCGGCCGCCGTGATGGCCGCCGACGAGATGCACGACCAGCTCGAGCGTATCGGCACCCGCCCCTCCGACGGAACACCCCGCCCTGCCCTGAAGCTGCAGGTCGGCCTGGCGCTGGGCGAGGTGGTGGAGATGGCCGACGACTACTTCGGTGATGCCGTGAACGTCGCCGCTCGCCTGCTGGACCACGCTGGCGACAACGAAACGCTCGTCACCTCCGCCGTGCTCGACGCGCTGGACCCGCTGGAGCGATCGCGCTTTCGCAGCCTGGACCGCCTCCAGCTGCGCGGCCGCGTCGAGCCGGTGTACGTGCACCTGCTGGAAGCCCACCGCTGGGGCGACACCGCGGCCACGGCCTACGGCGACATCCTCCGCGCGCCTGAGCCCGAGGGCATCCGCTTGGTCTGGCTGGACACCAACCGCGTCTATTCGCCGCACAGCCTGCCGGTGGTGCTGGGCCGCAGCCCGCAGGCCACCTACTGCATCGACGACTCGCGCGTCTCGCGCTCGCACGTGCGCATCGACTGGCACGGCGGCACCTTCCAGCTCACCGACCTCAGCTACAACGGCACCTACGTGCGCTTCTCCGGCGACTCGGAGATCGTGAGCCTGCGCCGCGGCACCTGCACGCTGCACGGCAGCGGTGTCATCGGCCTGGGCTCGCCGCCGGCGGACATCACCGCGCCGGTGGTGCGCTTCGAGGTGATGAAGTTCGCGGACACCCAGCCGCAGGCCGGTTCGGACCTCTGAGTTTTCTCAGCCGGCCGGAATGCCCAGCCGGTCCGCCAGCGTCCTGAGGCAGGACACCGTCGCCAACCCCGCTGACCGGGCGTCATCCATCGGCTCGCAACCCTCGCGGCGCAGCCAGAAAGTGTGCAGCCCGGCATTGCGTGCGCCCAGAACGTCCAGCTCCAGGTCGTCCCCCACGTGCAGCACCTGTACGGGCTCCAGGCTCAGGCGCCGGCAGGCCTCGTGGAAGATGCGCGCATCAGGCTTGCCCACGCCGAACGCCCTAGCACTGATGGCCCCGCGGAACCACGGCCCGAGCATCGTCCGGGCGATATCGGCATTGCCGTTGCTCAGTGCCATCAGCGGATAGCGCGAGGCCAGGCGCCGGATGGCGTCCTCAACCTCGGGGTACAGCTCCAGCTCGTGCCGTGCCGCGAAGAACACCTCGAAGGCCTCTCGTGACAAGGCCGGGTCATCGCCCGACTCCAGCAGTGCGAGCCTCAGGCTCTCGTGCCGCACCTGCGTGAAATCATGCGCAATGTCCGGCCGCTTCAAGGCCACCTCGTCGCGCTTGGCGCGCAAGGCCGCAACGTCAAAGGCCTGCGCCGTCTTCGGCGCCTGAACCGTGAGCCAGGCATGCAGCGCCAGCTCGGCGCGGTAGATGGCCGGCGCAATGGGCCACAGGGTGTCGTCAAGGTCGAGCGTGATTGCCTTGATCAGCGGAATCGATTCTGGGGTCATCAGGAACTGCCTACCCGTGTTACCCCTTGCATTGCTTCACGGGGCCATGCGGAGATTGTCCGCTACAGTTGGCGACCTGCGCCTGCAGTCGTCCTTCATGAACCTGCCCGACCTGCCTGCCGACGAAGAAGAGCGCGTGCGGCTGCTGCACGAGTTGGACATCCTCGACTGCCCCGTCGAGCCGGCGTTCGACGCCATCGCCAGGCTTGCCGTCATGCTGACCGGCTGCCCGATCGGTGCGCTGAGCCTGGTCGATTCGCAACGCCAATGGTTCAAGGCCTGCATGGGCATGCCGGCCCGCGAGACGGTGCGGTCCGACGCCTTCTGCGCCCACACCATCCTCTCTCCCCACGTCCTCGTGGTGGAAGACGCCCGCATCGATCCGCGCTTTCGCAGCAGCCCGCTGGTCACGCAGGCGCCGCACGGCCGCTTCTACGCCGGCGCACCCATCGTGGTCGAAGGCCGGGCCCTGGGCGCCGTGTGCTGCCTGGATCCGCGAGAACGCGTGGCCACCGAAACGCTTCGGCAAGGCCTGCAAGACCTGGCTGCCGTGGCCGCCCAGATCTTCACCGAACGCCTGAAGGAAGTGCGCGCCAAGGCCCGCGCGCTGGAAGAGATGCAGGCCAGCGACGAGCGCTGGCGCCTCGCCCTCGAAGGCGGTGGCCAGGGCGTGTGGGACTGGGATTCCGACAAGCATGGCCTGTACTTCAGCGATGCGTGGAAAGCCATCGTCGGCCACGCCGGCAACGAGGTCGGCACGCAGGTGAAGGAATGGCTGTGCCGCATCCACCCCGACGACCTGTCTCACGCCAAGGCCAAGCTCGCCGCCCACCTGCGCGGTGAAACGCCGGTCTACGCGGTGGAGCACCGCATGCGCCACAAGCACGGCCACGACGTGTGGGTGCTCAACACCGGCAAGGTGGTGCGCCGAGCGAAGAATGGCCGTGCCACGCGCATGGTGGGCACGATGATCGACGTGACCAGCCAGCGCCACGCCGAATCCAGCCTGCGCGACAAGCGGGCCGCCGAGCTGGCTCACATCGCCAAGAGCGAATTCCTCTCGCGCATGAGCCACGAGATGCGCACGCCGCTGAACGCTGTCATTGGCTTCACGCAGTTGCTGCTCAGCCGCCAGGGCACGCCCGACCCCGACGAGGTTCGCGAGTACGCCGAACACGTGCTGCGCGCCGGCGAGCACCTGCTGGCGCTGACCAACGACGTGCTCGACCTGCAGCATGTGGAGGAAGGCCGCGTCGAGCTGGACACCGCCGACGTGCCGCTGGACAGCGTGGTCACGCAGGTCATCGGCCTGCTCGAAGGTGCCGCGCAGGACCGCGGCGTGCGCTTCGACAACTTCGTGCCCACCGGCATCGAGGTGCGCGCCGACGAGCGCCGCCTGCGGCAGGTGCTGATGAACATCGCCTCCAACGCCGTGAAGTTCAACCGCCCTGCCGGCGTCGTTCGCTGGTCGGTCGAGCTGGACACCGAACAGTCGCGGGTGCGCCTGAGCGTGGAAGACACCGGCTCGGGCCTCAAGCCCGCGCAGCTTGAACGCCTGTTCCAACCCTTTGAACGCCTGGGCCGCGAGACCTCGACCATCGAGGGCACGGGGCTCGGTCTCATCATCGCCAGAAGCCTCACGGTCGCCATGGGCGGATCGCTCCATGTCGCCAGCAGTGCGGGTGTGGGTACCCGCGTGGTCGTCGAACTTGCCATGGCCCAGCAAACGATGTTGCCTTTCACCCCTGAAGCCCACGAACACACGAACAGCGCCGCGGTCGACACGCCGCAGCGCCCGCCCGCGCCCATCGCAGCGATGACACCGCAGACGGTGCCTGCCCTGCGCATGCTCTACGTCGAGGACAACCGCATCAACGCCATCCTGTTCGAGGAAGCCCTGCGGCTTCGCGACGGCGTGGAGTTGCGGCTGGCCGAAGACGGGGCCGAGGCGCTGCACCAGGTGCGCGGCTGGACGCCCGACGTGCTGGTGCTGGACGCCCACCTGCCCGGCATGGACGGCTTCGAGCTGCTGGAGCGCCTGCGCCGCGAGCCCGGCCTGGCCGAGGTGCCGGCCTTCATGTGCAGCGCCGATGCCATGCCCGACGACATGCAGCGCGCCGCCGATGCGGGATTCGCGGGCTACTGGTCCAAGCCGATCAACATCGCGAAGATCCTGGGCGACCTGGACGAGCTCTGCGCCAGGCGGCTTCAGTCTTGAGCCCTTGACTGGCAAGCCGCAGGACGGGGAGATAATCCCGCGCTTCGTCGCACCTTCGCCTTCGCATGCTGCGTTTCGCGCCCGAACCCGCTCACAGCCACGGCCAGTCGCCGGCCACGCCGCGCACGGCCATCGTGCTGTGCAACCTGGGCACGCCCGATGCGCCCACGGCACCGGCACTGCGCAAGTACCTGGCCGAGTTCCTGAGCGACAAGCGCGTGGTGGAGATCCCGCGCTTCGTGTGGTGGCCCATCCTGCACGGCATCATCTTGCGCACGCGGCCGGCGAAGTCGGCCGCCAAGTACGCCAGCATCTGGACGCCCGAGGGCTCGCCGCTGCGGGTCTGGACCGACAAGCAGGCCAAGCTGCTCGCGGGCTACCTGGGCCAGCGCGGGCAGCGTGTCACGGTGCGCCATGCGATGCGCTACGGCAGCCCGTCCATCGCCTCGGTGCTCGACGAACTCAAGGGCATGGGCGTCAACCGCATGCTCATCCTGCCGCTGTACCCGCAGTACTGCGCCGCCACCACGGCCAGCGTGTTCGATGCGGTCTATGCCTGGGCGGCCACCCAGCGCTCGCTGCCCGAGCTGCGCTTCGTCAATCGCTACCACGACGATGCGCTCTACATCGAGGCGCTGGCGCGCCGCGTGATCGAGCATTCGCAAACCCACGGCCGCCCCGAGAAGCTCGTGCTGAGTTTCCACGGCGTGCCCAAGCGCACCCTGGCGTTGGGCGACCCCTACCACTGCGAATGCCAGAAGACCGCGCGCCTGCTGGCCGAGCGGCTGAGCTACAAGCCCGAGCAGGTGCTGGTGACCTTCCAGAGCCGCTTCGGCAAGGCCGAATGGCTGCAGCCCTACACCGAGCCCACGCTCGTCAAGCTGGCAAAGCAAGGGGTGAAGCGGGTGGATGTGATGTGCCCGGGCTTCACCTCGGACTGCCTGGAGACGCTGGAAGAGATCAACCAGGAAGCGCGAGCGGCCTACACGAAGGCCGGCGGCGCCGAGTTCCACTACATCCCCTGCCTGAACGACCAGCACGAGTGGATCGCGGCGATGTCGTCCATCGCCATGCGCCACCTGCAAGGCTGGCCCACCACGGGCGCGGATGATCCCGCCGCGCTGGCTGCCGAGCGTGAACGCGCCCTGGCCATGGGCGCCAGGGCCTGACACCCCTCACCCAGGCACGGCTTTTCAGAGGACTACGATTTCAGGCATGGACGAGGTCAGGCTGGACAAGTGGCTGTGGGCGGCACGCTTCTACAAGACGCGCAGCCTTGCCGTGGACGAGATCGGCAAGGGCCGGGTGAGCGTGAACGAGCAGGCGGCCAAGCCGGCCCGTTCGGTGCGCGTGGGTGACCTGATCGAGATGCGCCGCGAGGGCGTCATTCGCACGGTGAAGGTCCAGGACCTGAGTGAAGTGCGCGGCCCCGCGCCGGTGGCCCAGAAGCTGTACGAGGAAACGGCCGAGAGCATCGCCCACCGCGAGCAGCAGGCCGAGCAGCGGCGCTTCGGCGCCGAGCCGTCGCAGGCCATCGAACAGGGCCGCCCGACCAAGCGGGACCGTCGCAAGCTGGCCGACTGGAACCGCTGGAGCGCCACGGCCGAGCCCGAATGAGGCATTCCACCCCTGATTAACCCTTGCGGCAGCAAGAATCCAGCTTGATCCCGGCCAGATTGCACCCACTTCAGTTCAATGAAGTGGAAGTTCCGATCCCCTCTTGAAAGACGCGCAGCCGGCCCCAGATCGGCGGCTGTGGAAACGAGACCTGACATGACGACAGAACAAAACACCCAGGACACGCAGCAAGCCGCCAACCCCGCCACCACTGCGGACAACGGGGTTGCGCCGGCAACTTCCCCCGATTCCGATGCGCTGGCCCGCCTGAACGAGCTGGAAGCCAAGCACGCCGAAGTGGCCGATGCCTACCTCCGGGCCAAGGCGGACGCGGAAAACACCCGCCGCCGCGCCGAGGAGGAAATGTCCAAGGCCCGCAAGTTCGCCATCGAGAGCTTTGCCGAGAGCCTGCTGCCCGTGAAGGACAGCCTCGAAGCCGCCATCGGCATCCAGAACGCCACGCCTGAGCAACTGCTCGAGGGCGTGCATGCCACGCTGCGCCAGCTGGCCCAGGCCCTGGAGCGCAACAAGGTGATCGAGATCAGCCCCAGCGCCGGAACGAAGTTTGATCCGCATCAACACCAGGCCATCAGCATGGTGCCTGCCGATCAGGACGCGAACACCGTGGTCGCGGTGCTGCAAAAGGGCTATCTCATTGCCGAGCGCGTGCTGCGTCCGGCGCTCGTGACGGTCGCTGCGCCCAAGTGATGCCAAGGGGTGTCTGAGGGGACATCCACAGGCGCTTGCACCCTTGAAATAGCGACAGTTATCCACAACTCGAAGACAACCGAATTTCAGTTTCAGGAGAACCAACATGGCCAAAATCATCGGCATCGACCTCGGCACCACGAACTCGTGCGTGGCCATCATGGAAGGCAACAACACGAAGGTGATCGAGAACAGCGAAGGTGCCCGCACCACGCCATCGATCGTCGCGTACCAGGAAGACGGCGAGATCCTCGTCGGCGCTTCGGCCAAGCGCCAGGCCGTCACCAACCCGCGCAACACGCTGTACGCCGTCAAGCGCCTGATCGGCCGCAAGTTCACCGAGAAGGAAGTGCAAAAGGACATCGACCTGATGCCCTACAAGATCAGCTCGGCCGACAACGGCGACGCCTGGGTCGAGGTGCGCAACAACAAGCTCGCGCCTCCGCAGATCAGCGCCGAAGTGCTGCGCAAGATGAAGAAGACCGCCGAGGACTACCTGGGCGAGCCGGTGACCGAAGCCGTCATCACCGTGCCTGCGTACTTCAACGACTCGCAGCGCCAGGCCACCAAGGACGCCGGCCGCATCGCGGGCCTGGATGTCAAGCGCATCATCAACGAGCCCACCGCGGCAGCGCTCGCCTTCGGCCTGGACAAGAACGAGAAGGGTGACCGCAAGATCGCCGTGTATGACCTGGGCGGCGGCACCTTCGACATCTCCATCATCGAGATCGCCGACGTGGACGGCGAGAAGCAGTTCGAAGTGCTGTCGACCAACGGCGACACCTTCCTGGGCGGCGAAGACTTCGACCAGCGCATCATCGACTACATCATTGCCGAGTTCAAGAAAGAACAAGGCGTTGATCTCTCGAAGGACGTGCTCGCGCTGCAGCGCCTGAAGGAGTCCGCCGAAAAGGCCAAGATCGAACTGTCGAACAGCGCGCAGACCGACATCAACCTGCCCTACATCACGGCCGACGCCTCGGGCCCGAAGCACCTGAACATCAAGCTCTCGCGTGCCAAGCTCGAAGCGCTGGTGGAAGACCTGATCGAGCGCACCATTGCCCCGTGCCGCACCGCCATCAAGGATGCCGGCGTGAGCGTGGGCCAGATCGACGACGTGATCCTCGTGGGCGGCATGACCCGCATGCCCAAGGTGCAGGACAAGGTCAAGGAGTTCTTCGGCAAGGAGCCGCGCAAGGACGTGAACCCTGACGAAGCCGTCGCCGTGGGCGCGGCCATCCAGGGCCAGGTGCTGGCCGGCGACCGCAAGGACGTGCTGCTGCTGGACGTGACGCCGCTGTCGCTCGGTATCGAGACGCTGGGCGGCGTGATGACCAAGATGATCCAGAAGAACACGACCATCCCGACCAAGTTCGCGCAGACTTTCTCCACCGCCGACGACAACCAGCCGGCCGTGACCATCAAGGTCTACCAGGGCGAGCGCGAGATGGCCTCGGGCAACAAGAGCCTGGGCGAGTTCAACCTGGAAGGCATCCCGCCCGCACCGCGCGGCATGCCGCAGATCGAGGTGACCTTCGACATCGACGCCAACGGCATCCTGCACGTGAGCGCCAAGGACAAGGGCACGGGCAAGGAAAACAAGATCACCATCAAGGCGAACTCGGGCCTGTCGGAAGACGAGATCCAGAAGATGGTGAAGGACGCCGAGCTCAACGCGGCGGAAGACAAGAAGAAGCTCGAGCTCATCCAGGCCCGCAACTCGGCCGACGCGATGATCCACAGCGTGAAAAAGAGCCTTGCCGAACACGGCGACAAGCTCGAAGCTGGCGAGAAGGAAAAGGTCGAGGCCGCGCTGAAGACCGCCGAGGAAGCGCTCAAGAGCGAAGACAAGGCGGAGATCGAGTCCAAGACCGAAGCACTCGTCATGGCGAGCCAGAAGCTCGGCGAGAAGGTCTACGCCCAGGCACAAGCGGCTGATGCCGCGGCCGGCGCGGCCCAAGGCGCCAGCGCCGAGGCTCCGAAGGCTTCCGCCTCCGCCGCAGCCGACGACAACGTCGTGGACGCGGACTTCAAGGAAGTCAAGGACCGCAAGTGATGGTCGGCACCGGGGTGGGTTTCCTCCCCGGCGCATCGCCGCGTTCGAGTGCCCGACGGCCGTGTCGGAAGCTTGGCGCGGCGTTCTCGTTTGAATGAGTTCGACGGATCAAGCGGATAAAGCAATGGCAAAGCGCGATTACTACGAAGTCCTGGGGGTGGCGAAGAACGCCAGCGAGGACGACATCAAGAAGGCCTACCGCAAGCTGGCCATGAAGTACCACCCCGACCGCAACCAGGGCGAGGGGGCCAAGAAGGCGGAAGAAAGCTTCAAGGAGGCCAAGGAGGCCTACGAGATGCTGTCCGACGGCCAGAAGCGCGCGGCCTACGACCAGTACGGCCACGCGGGCGTGGACCCGAACATGGGCGGCGCGGGCTTCCGTCCGGGCGGGCCGGGTGCGGAAGGCTTCGGTGGCTTTGCGGAAGCCTTCGGCGACATCTTCGGCGACATCTTCGGCGGTGCTGGCGGCGCACGCCGTGCCCAGGGCCAGCAGGTCTACCGCGGCGCGGACCTGAGCTACGCCATGGAGATCACGCTGGAAGAAGCGGCCACCGGCAAGGAAACGCAGATCCGCATCCCGAGCTGGGAAGGCTGCGAAACCTGTCACGGCACAGGCGCCAAGCCGGGCACCTCGCCCAAGGTCTGCACCACCTGCAACGGCTCGGGCACGGTGCACCTGCGCCAGGGCTTCTTCAGCATCCAGCAGACCTGCCCGAACTGCCACGGCACCGGCAAGATCATCCCCGAGCCCTGCACGGCGTGCCATGGCCAGGGCAAGATCAAGAAGAACAAGACGCTGGAGGTGAAGATCCCGGCGGGCATCAACGAAGGCATGCGCATCCGCTCGGCCGGCAACGGCGAGCCGGGCACCAACGGCGGGCCGCCGGGGGACCTGTACATCGAGATCCGCCTCAAGCAGCACGAGATCTTCGAGCGCGACGGCGACGACCTGCATTGCACGGTGCCGGTGTCGCTGACCACGGCGGCGCTGGGCGGCGGGATCGAGGTGCCCACGCTGGGCGGCAAGGCCGAGATCGAGTTGCCCGAGGGCACCCAGCACGGCAAGACCTTCCGCCTGCGCGGCAAGGGCATCAAGGGCGTGCGCTCCAGCTACCCGGGCGACCTGTACTGCCACGTGCAGGTGGAGACGCCGGTCAAGCTCACCGAGCACCAGCGCAAGCTGCTCAAGGAGCTGGACGAGTCCTTCCGCAAGAGCGGAGACCGGCATTCGCCCAACAGCAAGAGCTGGTCGGACCGGGTCAAGGACCTGTTCAAGTGAAACAAGGGTCGCCGCGGCGGCCCTTTTTCATTCCTGGTGCCAGGGGATGCGGGCAGGCATCACACCCCAGGGCACAAACCCCAGGTGCGGCCGCTCGTGCAAGTTCTACAGTCGGACGAGAGCTTGCCGATAACGGCAGTGGGGTTTTGTCCGAACCATGTCTCGTCTCGACCACGATATCCACAACTGCCGCGCGCTCGTCGTCGACGGCAATCCGACATCACGCAGCGTGCTGACGGCGCAGCTGCGCGACTTCGGCGTGGGCACGGTGGTGCAGACCGGCCGCGTGAAGGATGCACGCAACATCCTGGAGAACCGGCATTTCGACGTGGTGCTGTGCGACTACCACTTCGAAGGCAGCGAGATGTCCGGCCAGGACCTGCTCGACGAACTTCGCCGCGAGCAGTTGCTGCCCTTCTCCACCGTCTTCCTGATGGTCACCGGCGAGGCCTCTTATGCCAAGGTGACCGAAGCCGCCGAATCCGCCCTGGACGGCTACCTCCTCAAGCCCCACAACGCCACCAGCCTGGGCGACCGGGTGCTGGAAGCCCGCAAGCGCAAGCGCGTGCTGCGGCACATCTTCGAGGCCATTGAGCGCGGCGACTTCGGCGCGGCGGCACAGCTGTGCCAGGCCCGGTTCGAGAAGCGTGCGCCTTACTGGCTGTATGCGGCGCGCATCGGCGCCGAGCTGTACCTGCGATTGGAGAAGCACGTCGAAGCCCAGCAGCTGTATGCGGCGGTGGTCGAGGCGCGCGCCCTACCCTGGGCCAAGCTCGGCATCGCGCGCTCGCAGCTCGCCTCGGGCCAGGTCGTGCCGGCACGCCGGACCCTGGACGCCCTCATCGGCGAGATGCCGCAGTTCGCCGACTCCTACGACGTGCTCGGCCGCGTGCTGGTCGAACAAGGCGAGATGCAGCAGGCCTTCGAGATCTACCAGAAGGCGGCGGAGCTCACGCCCGGCAGCGTGACGCGGCTGCTGCATGCCGGCACCCTGGCCTTCTTCGCGGGGCAGTCCGACCAGGCCATGTCCGCGCTGGACCGGGCCTGCGTGATCGGCGTGGCCTCGAAGATGTTCGACGACCATGCCCTGGTGCTGCTGGCCCTGCTGCAGTTCGATGCGAAGGACCCGAAGGCCTTGCAGCGCACCTATGACCACCTGTCGCGTCGCATGGAAAAGCAGCCCGAGAGCCGGCGCCTGGTGCGCTTCCAGGGCGTGATCGACACCCTGCGCACCATGCAGGCCAAGAAGGTGGCCGAAGCCATGCGCATGGTGCGCGAACTCACCTCGGAGATCGACAGCCCCGACATGGACATGGAGGCGGCCAGCAACCTCATCGCCTTGTGGGCACGGCTGAACTCCTCGGAGATCCAGCTCGACGAGATGCCCTCGCAGGTGCAGCGCATCGCGCAGCGCTTTTGCGTGTCACGGGCGTCGATGGAGATGCTGATTGCCTCCGCACAGGGCACTGAGCCCACGGCGACCATCGTGCGCGAGACGCATGCAAGCATTTCCGCCACCGCCGAAAAAGCCATGGGCGCGGCGATGAACGGTGCACCGGCCGACGCGGTGAGGCTGCTGCTGGCCAGCGGGGCGGAGACGCGCAACGCCAAGCTCATCGAGCTGGCCGGACTGGTCGCGCAGCGCCACCACGAGAAGATTGCCGACGTCGAATCCCTGCAGGCGCGTGCCCGCGAACTGTCGCAACGCTATTGCTCGCAGGGGGCGCACCTCATCGGCGGCAGCAAGCAAGGCGGCCGCTCGGCCGGCGGGCTCAGCCTGCGCGCGGCACCGGCCGCACCTGCGCCGGCCACCGCCCAGCCTGCGGCCTGAGCACCGGCCCTGCGACACAATCGGCGGATGCCTCGTCCGCCGATCTCACTGAACCCGACCACCCTCGCCCTTGCCACCGCCGCATGGATCGGCGCGTTCTCCAACTGGCCGCTGTGGCAGGCGCTGGCACGGCTGCCGGAGATGTCATCGGCGCGAGGGCTAGTGTTCATTGCCGGCTTCATGCTCGCGGTGATGGCGCTGACCTTCGCGCTGCTCACCGTCTTCGCCTCGCGTTTCACCATCAAGCCCATGGCCGCATTTTTCGTGCTGGCCGCGGCCTTCGGCGCGCACTTCATGGGCGCGTATGGCGTGGTCATCGACCCGACCATGATGACCAACGTGCTGCAGACCAACGCACGCGAGACACGCGACTTGCTGAGCGGGCGGATGGTGCTGGTGGTGGCGTTGCTGGCCGCACCGCCGCTGTGGGGCCTGTGGCGCGTTCGCCTTCTGCCCACCAGCGGTTGGCGGCAGCTCGCACGCAACGCCGTGGCCGTGCTCGCATCGATCGCGCTCGTGGTGGCCATCGTGTTCGCGCTCTTCGCCGACCTCTCGGCCACCATGCGCAACCACCGGCAGTTGCGCTACCTCATCAATCCGCTGAACTCCTTTTTCTCGCTGGGCGTGCTGGCCGCCGAGGGGCAAGCCAAGCCCAAGGGCCCGCCGCTGGCCATCGGCCTGGATGCCGCCGCGCTGCCTCGCGCTGCCGACGCAAAGCCACCCTTGCTGCTGCTGGTCGTCGGCGAGACGGCGCGGGCGGACCACTTCTCGCTGAATGGCTACAAGCAGCGCACGAACCCGGAGCTGGCCGAGCGCCAGGTACTGAGCTTCACCGAGGTGAGTTCCTGCGGCACCAGCACGGCCGCCTCGCTGCCCTGCATGTTCTCGCACCTGGGCCGCAAGGAATTCAACGCCGCCGATCGCGACCACGAGAACTTGCTGGACGTGCTGCAGCGCGCCGGCTACGCGGTGCTGTGGCTGGACAACCAGGCCGGCTGCAAGGGCCTGTGCACGCGCGTGCCCAATGCCGAAACCGGCGACGACAAGACACTGCCCGCCACGCTGTGCGACTCGGAAGGTGAATGCTTCGACGAGGCCCTGCTGCACGGGCTGGACCGGCGCCTGGCCACCCTGCCCGCCGAGCGCCGCGCCAAGGGCACGGTGATCGTGCTGCACCAGATGGGCAGCCACGGCCCGGCCTACTACAAGCGCTCGCCGCCCGAGCGCAAGCCGTTCACGCCGGAGTGCACGACCAACGTGCTGCAGCAGTGCGAGCATGAGTCGCTCATCCACGCCTACGACAACTCCGTCGCCTACACCGACCACGTGCTGGCGATGGCGGTGGACTGGCTCAAGGCCCGCGAGGCCGACTCTGCGCCGGCCTTGCTCTACGTATCCGACCACGGCGAATCGCTGGGCGAGAACAACCTGTACCTGCATGGCCTGCCCTATGCCGTCGCACCTCGCGAACAGACTCATGTGCCGATGGTGGTGTGGCTGCCGCCGCGGCATCCGCTCACCGCATGCCTCGCGTCGCAGCAAAGCAAGCCGCTCAGCCATGACAACCTCTTCCACACCGTGCTGGGCTTGGCCGGCGTGCGAGCCAAGGAATACCAGCAGGCGTTGGACATGACGGCTCAGTGCGGCCCTCGGTAATGGCCTTGATTTGAGGTAGGCTCGCGGACTTCGCAAGTCAAGCTCCCGTCAGGTTACAGGCCGCATGTCCGCACAAGCCGATTCCCTCAAGTCCATCCTCTTCGCGCTGGGCGCCAACTTCGCCATCGCGGTCGCCAAGACCGCCGGCGCGGTGTTCACCGGCTCGTCGTCCATGCTGGCCGAGGCGATCCACTCCTATGCCGACTGCGGCAACCAGGCGCTGCTGATCTGGGGCCTGAAGGAGGCCAAGAGTGCACCCACGGCGGACCACCCGCTGGGCTTCGGCAAGGCGATCTACTTCTGGAGCTTCATCGTCGCGCTGATGCTCTTCAGCATGGGCGGCCTGTTCTCCATCTACGAGGGCGTCCACAAGCTGCACGACACCGAGCCGGTGAAGTACGCCTGGGTGGCGGTGGGAATCCTCGCCTTCAGCATCGCGGCCGAAGGCATGTCGCTGTGGGGTTGCCTGGGCGAGATCAAGAAAGACCGTGGCGAGCAAAGCCTGTGGCAATGGTTCAAGACCTCGCGCCAGAGCGAGCTGCTGGTGGTGCTGGGTGAAGACCTGGCCGCGCTGGGCGGCCTGGTGCTGGCCTTCGGCTTCATCCTGCTGTCCATCCTCACCGGCAACCCGATGTGGGACGCGGTGGGTTCCATCGCCATCGGCGTGCTGCTGGTGGTGGTGGCAGTGCTGGTGGGTGTGGAGGTGAAGGCCCTGCTGGTGGGCCAGAGCGCCACGCCGCAGCGCATCGCGCAGATGCGTGCGCACCTGGAAGCGCAGCCCGAGGTGAACAAGGTGTTCAACCTGCTCACCCAGCAGTTGGGCGGTGAAATCATGCTGGCCGTGAAGGCCCAGATGGCACCGCAACCCAGCGACGTCGCGCTGGTGGAGGCGATCAACCGCGTCGAGAAAGGCCTGCGGGAGCACTTCCCCGACGTGCGCTGGATTTTCTTCGAGCCCGACCTGCGCGACTGAGCCTGATCAGAACAGCTCGCCCTGCCCGTTCTTCGAGGGCGGCCGTGGCCGCTTGAACCGGGTGAGGTCCAACTCCACCCGCGTGCGGTTCAGCCCCAGCCTGGCGGTGGCCTTGCTGTAGCGCTGGTGCAGCAGTTGCGCCCACACGCCCTCGCCTTTCAATCGGGCACCGAACTTCGCGTCGTAGTCCTTGCCGCCTCGCATCTCGCGAACGCGCGCCATGACGCGTGCGGCACGCTCGGGGAAGTGCTGGTCCAGCCACTGCTGGAAGATGGGGTTCACCTCCCAGGGCAGGCGCAGCACGATGGAGAAGGCCGAGGTGGCGCCCGCATCGGCCGCCGCTTCGAGGATCTTCTCCAGCTCCGGCTCGTTGATGAAGGGAATGATCGGCGACACGCTCACGCCCACCGGCACGCCCGCCTTGGCCAGCGCCTCGATGGTCTTGAGCCGCCTGTGGGGCGCCGCGGCTCGAGGCTCCAGGATGCGCGCCAGCTCGGGGTCGAGCGAGGTGATGGAGACGTAGATGGCCACCAGCCGCTTCTGCGCCATCGGCGCCACCAGGTCGAGGTCCCGCTCGATGCCCGATGACTTCGTGACCATGGAAAACGGATGCTCGCATTCGGACAGCACCTCGATCACCGAGCGCGTGATGCGCAGCTTGCGCTCGATGGGCTGGTAGGCGTCGGTGGCCGCGCCGATGTTGAGCATCAGCGGCTCGTAGCTCTTGCTGGCGAGGGCTTCGCGCAGCTTCTCTGCTGCATTCACCTTCGCGATGATCTTGGTCTCGAAGTCCAGCCCCGGCGACATGTTGAGGTAGCTGTGCGTGGGCCGGGCGAAGCAGTACACGCAGCCGTGCTCGCAGCCTCGGTAAGGATTGACCGAGAGGTCGAAGCCGATGTCGGGCGACTCGTTGCTGGACAGCACGGACTTCACCCGCTCCTCGATGATCTGCGTGGCCGGCGGCAGGTGCTCCTCGGTCGCTTCCTGCTCGGCCGTGCCCCAGCCGTCGTCGAAACTCTCGCTCACCTGCGAGGAGTAGCGATGCTCGATCGCCCAGGCTGTGCCCCGGCCCTTCACAGGCGCGCTGCCCGCAGGCGCTTCGGAAACGAGGCGAATGGTTTTGCCGTGACGCATACTGTGAATATATACAGTATCTTCTGGCATGCCAACTGCATGGCATGCGCCAAGCGGCGACATCCGTCACAGGGCGCACCGCAGTGCGCCGATACACTGCGCAGCCATCAAGTCGGGAAGGGTTCCATGGTCTACAAGAGCTTCCGCCTGGGCGGACTTAAGCTGTCCGTCAATGCAGATCGGGCAGGCGCCGGCGTGGCCATCTCGTTCAGCGGCGGGGCCTGGAATTCCTTCGTGAACAAGGTTCGCGGACCGCGCCCTCCGGCGGCCGATGCGCAGGCCCAGACCATGCCGGCAGCAGCCGCCAAGGCGCCCTCCACCCTCGAAGAGGAAGTGGCCTCGCAGTACTGGTACCACACCATCGACCTCGGCAACGGGCTGCGCACGCCCGGCCAATTCGACCATGGCCCGCTCATCGACCGCTATCAGTTGCCGACCAGCCTGGCCGGCAAGCGAGTGCTCGACGTGGCCACCTTCGACGGCTTCTGGGCCTTCGAGTTCGAGCGGCGCGGGGCGGCCGAAGTCATCGCGCTGGACCTGGACAAGCCAGCCGACCTCGACTGGCAACCCGCCCTGCTCGCCAGGGCCACGCCAGAGCAGCTGGCCGTGCGCTTCGGCAAGGGCTTCGAGCTCGCCAAGCGCGAGCTGAAGTCCAAGGTGCAGCGCGTCGCCTGCAACGTGTACGACCTGCATCCCGACAAGTTCGGCATGTTCGACATCGTGCACGCCGGCGACTTCCTGCTGCACATCAACAGCCCGGTGAAGGCCTTGCAGAACATGGCCCACGTCTGCCGCGAGTACGCCATCATCTCGGACGTCTACTTCCCCGAGCTGGAACACTTCGGCGGCATGCCGTTGATGGAGTACCGCGGAGGACGCGACGACGTGACCTGGTGGCGCTTCAGCCTCGCCGCGCTACAGCAGATGGTGAAGGACGCCGGCTTCAGCCGCGTCGAACTCGTGACCACCTTCCGCTACGGGCAGCGCAACATGCCCGAGAACATGCATCACGCCGTGCTGAAGGCCTACAAGTAGCCGAATTCAGTAGGCGTTGGGATCGTCGAGGACTTTGAAGATGGTCATCCAGAGAATCTTGATGTCCAGCTTCAGCGACCAGTAGTTGATGTACTCCAGGTCGCAGCGAATGCGATTGAGCATCTTCTCCGGCGTGTCCGTCTCGCCGCGGAAACCATTGACCTGCGCCCACCCCGTGATGCCCGGGCGCACCTTGTGCCTGAGCATGTAGTTGTCGATGAGCTTGCGCTGCGTCTCGTTGAGCGCCACCGGGTGCGGGCGCGGCCCCACCAGCGACATGCGGCCTTGCAGCACGTTGATGATCTGCGGCAGTTCATCGAGCGACGTGCGGCGCAGGAAGGCGCCCAGCGGGGTGATGCGCACGTCGTTCTTCGTGGCCTGCTTGAACTCGTTCTTGCCGTCCTCCACCGTGGTCATGGAGCGGAACTTGTAGATCTCGAACTCCTTGCCGTCCAGGCCGTAGCGGCGCTGGCGGAAGATGACCGGCCCGCGCGAGGTGGTCTTGATCGCCACCGCGATGCACAGCAGCGGCACCGCGATGAGGGTGAGGATCAGCGACGACATCACGATGTCAAAGAGCCGCTTGGAGGCGCCCTCGAAACCGCGGTGAGGCGTGTCCATCAGGCTCACCATGGGCATTCCGCCCAGCACTTCCCAGCTCGCATGCAGCAGGCCGAAGGCGGAGAAGTCGGGCACGAAGAGGATCTGCACCATCGAGTCGCGCAGGCGGTCGACCACCTGCTGGATGCGCAGCTCCGCGCGCAGCGGCAGCACGATGTAGACCACGTCGATCTCGCCGCGCTCCACGCGCTGGATGAGCACATCGATGCCGCCATCGAGCTTCATCTCGGGATGGGTGCGCGAGGCCTGCGGTGCACGGTCGTCGTAGATGCCGGCGACGACCATGCCCATCCAGGTGCTGCGGCGCATCAGGCCGGCGATGCTGTGGCCCGTCTCGTTGGCGCCCACGATGGCCGCGGTGCGGAAGTTGCGCCCATTGCGGCGCAGCGTGCGCAGCACCAGCCGAGACACCACGCGCGTGCCGAGCATCAACACCATGACGGTGAAGCCCCACAGCGGCAGCAGCGAACGCGGCACGTCGGGCGCAGGGTCGAAGAAGTAGAGCACGGCGGCCAGCAGCAGCATGGACACGGCCCAGCACGACACCGCCCGCTCCAGCTCCGTTCGAAGCGGCGACACGCGCCACGAGCGGTACAGCGTCCATTGGCCTGCAGCCGCGGTGAAGAAGCCCACGGCCAGCAGGCCGATCGTCAGGTGCCGGTCATGCCAGCTCACACCGACCCATTGCTCGGTGATCCACAGGCCCGCCAGAATCCATGCGGCATCGACGATGCGCAAGAGATCGACCAGGGTGGCGCCGTGGCTGTGAACCCAGCCCCGGCGATGGCCGTGGCGCCGCTGCAGTTCCGACTGTTCCATCTAGAGTGACCTCCAAACGGCTGCCGCGTCGGGCGCCGCCCCTTTGTTCTTGAAAGCAAGTGTTCTGCCAACGCGGTGACTGCTCGGGCAACTGGCCCCGGCCGCGTCCTGCACCGAATATCGTTGACACGATGCGAAAGCGCCATCCCTGGCTCGTGGGATCGCAGCACCGCGGACTGCCTGTGTCGATGTCGAATTGTCACTGCGACCATGACAAGGTGATTGCGAACCATTCCTCACAACGGCCTGTTTTGTGGGATGGCGCGGGGCTTGCGTTGCGCTGTAGCGTCCTGCACGCAAATCCAGACACATGCACGGTTTTCGATCCACCCCTCATTCAAGGCCCGCCGAAGTGGTGCACTGGCGGGTCATTGACGGGCAGAATCTCGCGCCAGACACCGCTGCCCCGCCCTTGACCGCTGGCCGTCACCGGACTCGTTGACAATGCGGCCCGCGCTTCCCGTCCCACCCCGCGTCCCACCCCGACCATCCAGCCATGACCAGCGTTGAACCCGTCGGTGCCCGCCAGGCGCCGGTCACCGTGGTGATCCCCACCTACAACCGCGCTGCGGACCTGCAGCGCGCGCTGCGCAATCTGGGCGCCCAGTCCGCCGGTCGGCTGCAGGTGGTCATCGTGGACAACAGCTCGACCGACAACACCAAGGAAGTCATCGAAGGGCTCATGCCCTCGTGGGAAGGCCGGCTGCGCTACATCCGCAAGAAGCCCGAAGGCCCCGCGGCCGCACGCAACACCGGCATGGCTGCCGCGACCACGCCCTACGTGCTCTTCCACGACAGTGACGTGGAGCTGACTCCCGACTGGGTGGAGCGCGCGCTGGCCCACCTGGAGGCCGATGCGTCGCTGGGTGCCGTGGGCGGCTACATCGTCTATGCCTTCGAGCCCGGCCGCGTCAATGCCTATGGCGGCGACCTGGGCCGCATGGGCCTGGCCTGGGACATCGGCGAAGGCAGCCTGCTGGATTCGAAGCAAGGCAGCGCGCCGCGCATCTGGATCAACTGCTCGGCCATGCTGGCCCGCGTGCCGGCAGTGCAGCAGGCCGGCGGCTTCGACGAGACCTTCTTCTACGGCTACGAAGACTCTGACGTCGGCTGGCGGCTGAACATCACCGGCCACCGCGTGGCGGTGTTCCCCGACCTCGTCGCACGTCACCACGTGGAGCCTTCGCCGGGCGGTGCACATGCCGAGATCGTCTTCCACTACTGCAAGAACCGCCTGCGTTCGGTCCTGCGCAACGCGGGCGGCTTCAACTTCTGGGTCATGACCCTGGGCTATGCCGCCTACACGCTGCTGGACCTCATTGCCCGCGGTCCGCGTGGCGCGAAGCTGCGCGCCTTGCGCTGGAACCTGGCCCGCTGGGGCGAGACCATGGCCCTGCGCCGCACGCTGCAGGTGCAGCGAAAAGTGGCCGATGCCGACATCTTCGCCCTGGGTGAGCGGCGCTGGCTGCCGCCCACGCCGCTGGGCGGCCAGCGCCGACGCCCTGTGGAATCCGCCGCCTCCACCTCGCCGCGCGGCGCGGCACCGGTGTCCGACGACCGTGTGTAGCGCGCTGGCCCATGCGCCGGCGCCACCCGCCGGCGCCTCGCCCCTGCCCGCCTGCGAGCCGATGCACGTGGTGGTGACGAACCCGTTCGCCTGGCCCCATGTGCGCCGCGGCGCGGAACGGCTGCTCAACGACCTGGCCGCCTGGCTGCGCTCGCGCGGCCACCGCGTCACCGTGTTTGCCATGGGCCCGCAGGACGCCGAGGAGGACCGCGACGGCGTGCGCTACGTCTTCATGCGCGAACGCATGCGCAGCTCGCGGCGCCAGCTCAACAGTCTGCACTATTTCGCCTGGCGGCTGCAGCGCGAACTCAAGGGCATCGAGGCCGATGCCGTGTTCTGCCTCAACTACTTCGATGCCTATGCAGCCCTGCAGGCGCGGCCTCAGGCGCCCAAGCCTTATCGCATCGTCTTCCAGGCCGTGGGCATTCCCACGCGCCGCTATTTCCGCGCTGTGCCGCTGGACGCGTGGTTCATCCGCCGCGTATTGCGCGAGGCCGACGCCACCGTCTCGCTGAGCAGCTTCGCGCGCGACCTGCTGCAAAGCGACTTCGGCTGCCGCTCGCTGGTGCTGCCGCCACCGGTGATGACGCACGACTTCTCCAAGCTGGAGGCCGTGGTTCCTGAAGGCGGCCCCATCGTGCTCTTCGTGGGCGACCTCGACGAGCCGCGCAAGGGCGTGCGGGCGCTGTGCATGGCCTTCGATCTCGTGAAGCAGGTCCATCCCGACGCGCAACTGGTGCTGGCCGGCCGCGCCAGCGATGCCACGCGCCAGATGCTGCTCGCGCTGCCGCGCGTGGCGGCGCATGCATCGAGCATCCGCTTCCACGGCGTGGGCGGCGTGCACGACCTGCCGGACCTGTATCGCCAGGCCTCGGTCACCGTGCTGCCCTCGGTGTGGGAAGCCTTCGGCCTCGTGCTCGTCGAGTCGCTGGCCGCCGGCACGCCGCTGGTGGGTGCGCAGCATGCGGGCATCGTGGACATCATCGACAGCCCGATGGTCGGCCGCATGTTCGACCCCGGCCGATTCGAGCTTCAGACCGACAACATCGCCGGCCTCGCGCAGGCCATCCTCGACGTGCTGGTCCAGGGCAAGACGCCCGAGGTGATCGCCGCCTGCCGTGCCCGCGCCGAATGCTTCAGCTGGGATGCGCTGGGCCCCGCCTACGAACAGGCCTTGCTGCCCCAGGGCGCGCAACGCCGCACCGCCTCGACATGATCCTCGCCAGCGTCGTCATTCCCACCCACAACCGGCGCGTGCTGCTGCAGCGCTTGTTGCGCTCGCTCGCGGCACAGACGCTGCCCAGCGACCAGTTCGAAGTCCTCATCGTCCACAACCACACCGCCGACGGCACCGAAGAGATGGCGCGCGAGTGGTGCGCGCAGCAGCCGTTCAAGGCCCGCTACTTCCCGAAGAACTACAACGGCCCGACACGCTCGCGCGAGTTCGGGGCGCGCTCGGCCGAAGGCCGATACGTGGTGTTCATCGACGATGACTGCATCGCCACGCCCGACTGGCTGGCCCAGGGCATCGCGGCCTTCGATGCGAAGAGCGACGCGCCCATCGGCCTCGTGCAGGGCATGACCACGCCGATGCCGGACCAGCCGCAGCGCTTTCCGTTCAAGACCATCAACATCGTCGAGCCGACGGTGTTCTTCGAGACCTGCAACATCTTCTATCGCAAGGAAGCCTTCGAGAAGGTGGGCGGCTTCTCCGAGGACTTCCTCGACCGCTTCTACGGCGAGGACACCGACCTCGGCTGGAAGGTGACGCAAGGCGGCTACGCGGCCGGCTTCGCGCCCGGCGCTCTGGCGCACCACGAGGTCTTCCAGGTGACCTTCAAGCAATGGCTGGCCGAGCCGCTGCATTTCAAGAACCTGCCCTACCTCGTCAAGAAGTACCCGGCGCTGCGCGAGCGCATGTTCGCCCACTACTTCCTGACGCGCGACACCTGCTTCTTCAACCTGCTGTGGCTGGCGGTGCTGCTGTCGCCGTTGAGCGCGTGGGCGGGGTTGCTGGCCCTGCCCTACTTCATCGAGCGCCTGCGCGGCGGCAGCCACGTGGGCGGCTGGAAGCTGCGCATCCTGCGCGTCATTGCCGGGCTGCCGCGCAACCTGTTCATGTGGTGGGCGCTGCTGCGTGGCTCGCTGAGAGCCAGGACGGTGTTGCTGTGAGCGCCGCACGGCCGCCCGAAAGCGCTCGCGCCGCAGTGCGAAGCACGGAGGCTTCTCAATGAGCACCACACGCCCCTTGCGCGTGCTGATGGTGCACGAGCGCTTCCCGCCCGACTACGCCGGGGGCGGCGAGTACTTCGTGCTCGAAACGGCGCGGCACCTGCAGCAGCGCGGCCATCGCGTGGACGTGCTCACCTGCGGCGACCCGTCCATCACGCATTTCGAGGGCATCCGCACCACGCGGCTGCCGATGTCACGCTACCGCTTCAACTTCGCGTGGAAGACGGTGGCCGAGCACGCGCGCGACGCCGACATCATCCAGACCTTCTCCTACCACGCGACCTATCCGTCCTTCCGCGCTGGCCGAGCGCTCAACAAGCCCGTGGTCTGCGGCGTGCTCGCGCTCTTCGACGAGGTGTGGCGCGAGATGCGCGGCCCTGTCGTCGGCCGCATGTTCCAGCGCATGGAGCGCTTCCTGCTCGGCCTGCCGCTGGACCGCCGCGTGTTCATCAGCGACGGCTCGCGCGAGGTGGCCCGCAAGCTGGGCCTGGCGCGCGACGAGGACGTGGTGCTGGAGCCCGGCATCAGCCTGGCGGACTACCGCAGCGCGCCGGACAAGCACGACGTGGTCTTCTCCGGCAAGCTGGACGTGCGCAAGGGCATCGATGCCGTGCTGCAGGCGGCCACTCGGCTGCCGCATGTGCCGTTCCGAATCATCGGCTGGGGCGAGCGCTTCGACGAGATCGCGCAGGCTAAACCGGCCAACGTACAGCTCGAACGCTTCCGCGACCGCAGCCACCTTGCCGAAGTGCTGGGCCGCGCGCGCATCTTCCTGTTCCCATCGAAGGCCGAGACCTTCGGGCTGGTGGTGGCCGAAGCCATGGCCTCGGGCTGCGCCGTCGTCTCCACCTTGCCCATTCCCTTCGAGGGCGTGCACCTGCGCGAAGCGGATGCCGAATCGGTCACGGACGCCGTCAAGCGCCTGTGGTCTGATCCCGACGCCTGCCGCGCAGCAGGCATCGCCAACGAACGCGCGGCCCAGCGCTACAGCTGGCCGCACCACGTCGAACAGCTCGAAGGCATCTACCTCGAACTGCTGCGTCAACATTCCAAGAACACACGCTCATGAGAGTCGCGCTATACCACCCCTGGATCTACCTCAAGAGCGGCCTGGAACGCACCATCCTCGAGATCGCCAAGCGCAGCCGGCATGAGTGGGACATCTACACCAGCCACTACGACGCCGAGGGCACCTACCCCGAGCTGAAGCAGCACCACGTGCAGGAGGTCAACCGCGTCTCCGTGCAGCGCAGCTATGGCGCGGTGCTGGGCGCTTCCATGAACATCGCCCGCACGCGGCTGGCCACCGACAAGGTCGATGCGCTGGTGGTGTGCTGCGACGGCGTGGGCAGCTTCGTCACCCTGCGCAACGGGCAGGTGCCGGCCATCAACCTGTGCTTCACGCCGCTGCGCGCGGTGTACGACGAGGAATACCGCAAGCGCCACCTCGAACGCCAGGGCGGACGCCGCTGGATGGCCTTGCTGATGGAAAAAGGCTACCGCTGGATGGACCGCTGGCTGTGGCGCCGCTACGACCGCGTGGTGTGCATCAGCGAAACGGTACGCGACCGTTCCGTGGCCGGCGGCCTGGGCGAGGCCGCGTCCATGGACGTGCTCTACCCCGGCGTGGACGGGTCGCGCATCCAGGCCAGCGACACCTTCGAGCACTTCTTCTTCCTGCCCGGCCGCATCATGTGGACGAAGAACATCGAGCTGGGCATCGAGGCCTTCCTGATGTTCAAGCGCGCGACCGGCTCCGACTGGAAGCTGGTGATCGCCGGCATGGTGGACCACAAGGGCCAGGAGTACTTCGCCAGGCTCAAGGAACTCACCGGCGGCGACGACAGCATCACCTTCCACGTCGGCCCGTCCGATGCGCAGATGCAGGACTACTACACCCGCTGCGGGGCCTCGCTGTTCACGGCCTTCAACGAAGACCTGGGCCTCACGCCGATGGAAGCCATGGCGCGAGGCAAGCCGGTGATCGCCGTGAACCGTGGCGGACCGCGCGAGGTGGTGGAGCACCAGGTCAGCGGCTACCTCGTCAACGCCGATCCGCAGAGCTTCTCGGTGGCGATGGAACTGCTCACGCAAGACGAGAGCCGCCTTCGCCGCATGGGCCAGGCCGGGCTGGAACGCGTCAAGCGCTTCACCTGGGACAAGCTGGTCAGCGGGCTGGATGACGTGATCGACCAGGCGGTGGCAGGCCGCAAGCGATGAACGACCTGGCCGCGCCCGAGCTGGTCGCCGGCGCCGTGGATGGCGACCCAAGCGCGCCCGTGGCGGCGCGGCTGCTCGTCATCGTCTCGGGCGACTACGGCGAGCTGGGCGGGGCCATGTACTTCCTCAACGGCCTGAGGCTGGCGACGCCGGCCACGGTGCTGCTGCCCGCATCCTTGCGCCAGTCGCAGTCGCCCATCGACGGCATCGCACCGCGGGTGTACGACAGCCTGGACGACATCGTGCGCGTGGTCGACGAGCTGCGGCCGGACATCGCCATGATGTTCTGCGGCTACCTGCTCACCATCGGGCGGCGGCTCACGCTGCTCAAGGCCTGGCGCCTGCGGCGGCTGCTGCGGCAGCGCGGCATCCGCGTGGTCACGAGCGACCCGTTCCTCGGCATGCTCGACAGCCCGAAGTCGCTGCGCTTCGCGGACATCCTGCGCGGGTCGTCCACCGGCGAAGCGGGCCTGGCCGTCCGGCTGCTGGCGCGGGCACTGTCGCTGCGGCTGTACCTCATGGGGCGGCTGTTCCGCCACGACCTGCACATCTATCCTGCTCCGGTGGATGCGATGGCGCCGGGACGCAGGCTGCCCTACTTCAACGCCAGCCGTCCGAAGCCGGCCACGCATGCAGCCGATGGCGCATGGCTGTTCGTGCTCTCGCAGATCGACCACCAGATGCAATGCAAGCGCTGGGGCGTGGAGCGCTTCCATGAGCTGCTGGCGGCAAGACTGTCGGACGCTGCGGCCAGCGGTGCGAGGGTCTGCCTGATCGGGCCGGCCGGCGTGGTGAAGGCACTCACCGGGCGCGTGCCAGCCAACGTCGAACTCGACAGCGCGGCGTCCTACCGCGACTTCATGCAGCGCCTGTCGCTGGCCCGCTACGCCTTCTTCTGGAACCACTACTCCTTCTCGATCATCCACCGCGTGATCGCCAGGCAGGTGGTGTTCTTCTTCGATGAAGGCCACATGGTGAGCATCCTGCCCAGCCTGCGCGACACCGGCATCCAGACCTTCTATGGCGGTTGGACGCCGCCGTCGCTGTCGATGGAGCAACGGCTGGATAGCGCCGACCTGGTGTCACGCGAGACGGACACCCTGGCGCAATTCGAGCGCATCACGCGGCGGCTGGAGAGCGGGCTGAAGCCCTCAGAGTTGATCGAGCACGTCGCTTCGTGAGCTCACGAAATCAGCGGGATGTTGCGGATGCGAAGGCTTGAAACGCGCGACGGCTTGCTGCGTGCGCCTCGATAAACCTCATAGTCCTTCGTGTCCTGCGTGATCAGCGCCCCCGCGCCGATGAGGTTGTGGCTGCCCACCTGCACGAACGGCGCCACCGTCGCATTCAGGCCCACGAAGCTGTAGTCGCCGATCGTCGTCGAGTCGCCGATCACCGCCGACGTGATCCACACGTGCTCGCCGATGCGCACCTTCAGCGCGATGCGCGAGTTGCTCCACACGATGGTGTCGGCGCCGATCTCCACGTCCGGGTGGATGTTCACCTGGTCCATGATCATCACGTTGGGCCGCGCCACGAAGCCCTTGGGCACGCGTGCCAGCGGGCTCACGTAGGAGGCCAGCGTGAAGCCGTCCTTCTGGACCTGCTCCACCTTCTGCGCCCGCAGCGTGTTGATCTTGCCGACGCCCACCGCCACGAACAGCTCGGCGCCTTCGCGCAAGGGGCTGGCCAGCAAGTCCTCGTAGGCCATGACCGGCAGCCCGCGGAACTCCGTGCGTCCTTCGACGTACGCCGCATCCACCGTGAACCCGCAGACCTCGTAGCCGCTGTCCTCCTCGCCGAAGAAGTGGTGGCACATTTCCGCGAAATTTCCCGTGCCGAAGATGAACAGTCGTTTCTTCATGCGTCTTCTCCTTGCGGGCCCCCGCCCCGTGTGTCATTCCTCGCTGGTCTCAGGCTGCCTTCACGATGGCCGCTTCAGCGGCTTGTTCGATGGCGCCGCAGGCCCGGTCGAGGTCGTCCAGTCCGATCGTGGCTGCCGGCAGCAAGCGGATGCATCGCCCGTGCGAACTCGCCAGCACGCCCTGTACACGGATGCCCTCCAGCGCCTTGGGCATGTCCACGCGCGGCGAGGCCTCCAGCACCCACAAGGCACCACGGCCGCGCAGCGTGAAGAGATCAGTGCGAGATGCAAACCGCTGCCGCACCGTGCGGTCGATGCCAGTCACCAGCGTCGTCATGTCCAGCGCGCCCATCGCGCCCAGCGTCGCGGCCACCGTGGCGGCGGCCAGCGGGTTCCCCGAGAACGTGCTGCCCGGCAACGCGTCGGCCGCAACGCCCAGCGGTTCGCGCAACGCAATGCCCGACACCGGAAAGCCATTGCCCATGCTCTTGGCAAACAGCACGACATCGGGCCTGGCCTGCAGCGAGTCCGAATGGAAGCACGGCCCCGTCCGGTACAGCCCGGTGAGGATCTCGTCGAAGATGCACAGCGTGCCATGCGCATGGCAGGCTTCGATCAGCCGTTCGTAGAAGGCCGCGCTGCCTTCATGCCCACCGTTCGATCCCTGGATGGGTTCCACGAACAGCGCCGCGATGCGCCCGCCTGCCAGCAGCCCGGTGAGCTGCTCGACGATCTGGTCTTCCGTGGCAGTCGACACGAACGGCAGCAGGTGCATCTGCGTCGACCCCACGGGCGCATTGGCCCAGGCCAGCGCCGCCGTGGCCACCGACTTGCCATGCATGCTGCTGGCAAAGCCGACGAACTCGCGCCGCCCCGTGTGGCGCGCGGCGACGCGCATGGCGAATTCCGCGACCTCCATGCCGGTGGAATACAGGCCGCCGAAGTGATAGCCCGTGGGCAGGATGGCCTCGATGGCACTTCGGGCTTGCGCGGACGCCGGATGTTCGAAGCGGGCGCAGGCCCACAGTGAATCCGCCTGCCGCTTCAAGGCATCGGCGATGTCAGCCCGGCAATGCCCGAGGAAGACCGCGCCGAAGCCGCTCATGAGGTCGATGTACTCGCGGCCGTCGGAGGCCATCACCCGGCTGCCGGCGCCACGCACGATCTCGGTGCTCACGACAAGGCCTCCCTGCTCAATTCGGGTTCGATCGCCAGCGCCGGCAAGGCGCCCTCCGCGCGCTTGAGGTTCTGGCGGGACTCGCGTTGCTCGCGCAGCTGCGACAGCACGCCGAAGCTGAGGATCACCAGGACGCAAGCCACCGCGAACTGCAGCGCCGGGCTGGCCTCCAGCGCACTCACGCTCGCGGCGACGAGCACCGCCGGCACGAGATAAAGCACGAGACGTGCCCCGAGCATGCCGTTGCCGTGCAGCGCCGAGCGGCTCCACAGCAGCGCCAGCAAGGCGAACTCCGACACTGCATAGGCGGCCGATGCGCCCTCGGCACCATAGCGAGGCACGGCCCAGGCATTGGCCATGGCGGCGATCACCAGGGCGGCCAGGCTCATCCAGAGCATGTCGCGCTCGCGGCCGAAGGCGAGCTTGCCCACCACGAGGATGGGCGTGACCAAGGCGAAGCAGGCGCCCAGGATCTGCCAGCGCAAGCTGGGCAAGGCCGACAGCGCACCCTGGCTGTAGCGCTCGCCGTAGAGCCAGTGCAGCAGGGCCGGCGCCACCAGCACGCCGGCCGCGCCGATGGCCGCCGCCACGCCCACCAGAAGGCGCGCATGGCTGCCGAGCTGGCACACCACCTCGTCCGGTTCGCGTTCAGCCATTGCCGTCAGCGTGGCGATCAGCGGCGTGGCGAACAGCCAGGCCACGTCGCGCAAGGGCGAGACCAGCCGCTGCGCCGCGCTGTAGCTGCCCAGCGCCTCGGGGCTGGCCATGGACCAGACGAAGAAGTTGCCCGAATGCTGGGCCAGCTTGTAGAGCACGCCAGTCAGGCCGAACACGCCGGCCGCGCGCATGAGCCGGCGCCATTCGAAGTCAGGCGATGGCTTGGGCAAGGCATAGCCCAGCACGCGCCGCGCGATCACCCGGCTGCCCAGCACCTGCACGATCTCGCGCGCCACCACGGCGAACGCCACCGCGACGCCCGCGCCATGCAAGCCCACCGTGACCAGGCAGGCGATGAGGAACGCAACATGCGTGGACATCGCCAGCAAGGTGGCACGGCCGAAGGCCTGCCGAACCTGGAAGACCACGTGGTACGCGCCCAGGTGAAGCAGCCACACCGCGATGGCCAGCGCCGCCAGCAGCGCCGGCTTGTCGGCCAGCGCGAAGGGACCGAAGCCCAGCGCCACGCACAACGCCGCCAGGGCCACCGCCACCCATCGCCGCCAGGCCAGCAGCGAGGCCATGATCTGCGGCTCGTCAGCCGGTGCACGAGCCACCTCGCGCGCCGCGACGGCGGTGGTGCCCATGTCCAGCACGTCCTGCGACAGCGCGAAGATGGCGCCGATCAGCGCCACCAGCCCGAAGTCCGCTGCCGGCAGGTGCCGGCCCAGCAGTCCCGCGATGAACAGCGAGATCGCCAGCCGTGCCACCTGGGCCAGCAGCAGGATGTGCTGGCTGCGCGTGGTGGCACTGCGGGTCACGGGGTCACTCGTTGCGCGGCGTGTCAGCGGCGCAGGTCGGCCACGCTGAGCGTGGTGACGCTCAGGGGCGGCAGCTGGACGGTCAGCGGAACGCCTGCGGCCGTGGCACTCGCGCCAGGCAGGGTTCCGGATTCACGACGGATCTCGCTCGGTGCGCCGCGGCTGAACCGCGCGACTTCCACCTGCTTGCCCCACTTCAGGCCGGGCACCAGCGGCAGCTCGGTGCCGGTGTTGGCGTCCAGCGAATCCGCGCGGAGGATGTCGGTCTTGGCCGGCCCCGTCGAACGCACGCCCTTCACGACGATGTGCGCCTCCACCGCCTTGTCCTCGCTCTTGTTCACGAGGATGACCTGCATCTTGCCGCCGTCCACCGTGGCCACCGCGTCCACGAAGGGCGAGCGCTCCTGCGAGGACACCACGCCGATGGCCTTGCTGGAGAAGGTCGGCGAGGTCACGTCCGTCTGCACCAGGTTGCGGCCGAGGTTGTGGCGGTACTGGGAGAACACCAGGTACGGCGCGGTGGCCTGCCAGCCTTCCTTGCGGCGGCCCAGCCAGCCCATGAAGCCATGGTCGGTGAGCTTGAAGAAGTTGGCCATCTCCACCCGCGGGTTGCGCAGGAAGACGTTGAGCGTCGAGGCCACGTACAGCGCCGAGCCCATGGTCTTCACATGGTCGACCCAGGGGCTGTCAGGCTGCACGTGGAAGAACGGCCCCCATTCGGTCACGGCGATGCCGATGGGCTTGCCCGGCGTCTCGTACTTTGAAAGAAGCGCCGACAGCGATTGAAGATTTTGCTCGACTTGCGCAGGCGCGGCGAGCATGGAGCGGTAGACGGTCAGCGGATCGGTCTTGTCGCTCACGCCGATGACCACCGGCGCATAGGCGTTGTGCACCGACAGGAAGTCGATCTGTCCGGCCGCCTGCTTGAGGATGGTCTCGGTCCAGCGGTCGTCGTCGATGAAGTGGTAGGTGCCCTGGTTCAGGCCGCCGATGGCACCGATGCGGATGGACGGGTCCACCGCCTTCATCGCGCTGGCGTAGGACTTGTAGATGCCGGCATACTTGTCGGCCTTCATGAAGGCGCCGGAGAGGTCGCCCTTCATGTACAGCTCGTTGCCCACTTCCCACAGGCGGACCTTCGGACCCTGGACCTGGTTCATGGTCCTGACCCAGTCAGCCGCCTCCGCCGCGGTGCCCGTGCCGGCGTTGACCGTGAGCAGCAGTTCCGCGCCCGCGGCCTTGGCCACCGCCGCCACCTCTTCGGTGCCGAAGCTGTGGCGCGACTTCGGGCCGTTGGGGTGGTGTTCGGTGGTCGGCCGCTTGTCCTGCGGGCCCATGCCGTCGCGCCAGTGGTAGGTGTCGGAGAAGACGCCACCGGGGAAACGCAGGACCGTCGGGCCGAGTTCCTTGACCAGGCGCACGCCCTCGGGATCCAGCGAATTCGCGCTGGCCGACCACAGGCCCTGGCCGTCGAAGATCCATTCGACGTTGGTGCCGTAGATGGTGGCCGGGATGGTGCGCACGGTGCGGGCGGCATCGATGCTGATGTCGACCTTCATGGCCGCGGCCGTGGTGATCGGTGCGACCGTGGGCGCCACCGCAGCGCCCTTGGCCGCCGGTGCGGCTGCCCCTTCGGGCTCCATGGACACGCCGTCGAACCAGGCCTTGCCGCTCGTGCCCGCCACGATGGCATAGACGATCAGGTTGTCTGCCGAATCGGGCACCGCCAGCACCTGCTGCTGCGGCAGCAGCGCGCCGCCGGAGGCGCCTTGCTTCAGCTGGACGAAGCCGAGGTCGCCCTTCTTGCCCAGTGCATGAACACCGACGATGGCCGTGGCGCCGCCTTCGGCACCCAGCTTGGCCTGCACGACGATGCGCTTGCCGCGGTAGGCCGCGGCATCGAGCAACTGGCCCACGCCCAGCGGCTTGTCGCCGCCGTTGCGCGAATTGGGCGCCAGCTGCAGCACGCGCTGGCCGCCCACATCGGCCATGCGCGCCTCGCCCTTGTCCTTCACGGCGGCATCGAGGTTCCAACCCGCCGGCAGGCTGCCGGCAGTCTGGTCGAAACTGCCATTGACCAGGGCAGCACTGCCCACGGCCAGGGACGACAACGGAAGCGCCAGCAGCAACGATGCCGCCAGCGCGAGGACACGCCAGGACTTCTTCGGTGTCATGTCAACCTCGCACGAATCAGGAAGGGATGGACTGTGCCATCACGCCGCCTGGGTCCCGCGGAAATAGTTGAGATACCAGTCGATGGTTTCCTTGAGGCCCTCTTCGATCGTGATGTGCGAAGACCAGCGGAGCATCTCGCGTGCCTTGGCCGAGCTGAGGTACTGGTGCGGGATCTCCCCCTTGGCCTCGTTGAGCACCTCGGGCTGCAGGTCGCTCTTCATCAGCTTGAGGATGAGGCGTGTGATGTCCAGGACGGTGAGCTGGCTTTCCGTGCTGTAGTTGAAGGCATGGCCATGGATGTCCTTGTTCTCCATGGCTTCGGCCAGGTGGAGATAGAACAAGGCCACGTCGCGCACGTAGACATAGTCGCGGATCAGCGTGCCGTCGCTGCGGATCACCGGGCGCTTGCCTTCGGCCACCGAGCGGATGGTGCCCGGCACGATGCGGCTGAAGTTCAGGTCGCCTCCGCCGAAGAAGTTGCCGCAGCGCGTGATGCACACCGGCGTGCCGTAGGTGTTGTGGTAGGTCTGCGAGATGAGGTCCGTGCAGCTCTTGGACACGTCGTAGGGGTGCATGCCCTGCAGCGGCATGCCTTCGTCATACGGCAGCTTGGGCTGCTCGCCATAGGCCTTGTCGCTGGACGCCACCACGATGCGCTTGACCGTCGACACCTGGCGGCAGGCCTCGAGCAGGTTCCACGAGCCGCGGATGTTGGCCTCGAAGGTGGACACCGGGTTGCGGTTGGCGATGCCCACGATGGGCTGCGCGCCCAGGTGCAGCACCGTGTCGATCTCGTACTCGTTGATCGCGCGGGTCAAGAGCGGCAGGTCTTCCAGCGCGCCGAACACGGTGAAGTTCAGGCCGGCACCCGGGATGAGGCTGTCCTTGCCCGTCTTGGACACGTCGCGCACGAGGCCCACCACGTTCGCGCCGCGCTTGTTCAGCTCGGACGTGACCCAGCTGCCCAGGAAGCCGGACGCGCCGGTGACGAAGACGTTGCGGTTCTGCCAGAAAGTGTTTTGAGTCATGGTCTGTTCCCTCTCTTGTGATGTGTGCTGGTGCTTCGCCTCAGGCCGGCGCCTTGATGTCGCGGTGGTCGTAGTAGCGGTAGAACTCGGTGTGCTGGGCGTGGTTGGTCACCGGCACCAGTTCGTTCTTGGACAGCATCTCCTCGAGCTCCTGCTGGTCCTTGTAGGTGTCCATGGACTTGAAGAAGCCGTCATGGCGGTAGGTGAACAGCTGCTTGTTCTTCACCAGCTTGGGGAACACCTCGCGCTCAAGGTTGCCGCCTTCCCAGTGGTTGAAGATCTCCTTGTTCATCACGAAGAAGCCGGCGTTGATCCAGTGGCTGTTGAGGCGGGGCTTTTCCTTGAAGCCGGTGACCTCGTTGTTGTCGCCGAACTCCACCGTGCCGTACTGCGACTGCAGCGGCACGCTGGTGAGCGTGGCCAGGCCGCCATGCGAGTTGTGGAACTCCACGAGCTTGTCCATGGGCACGTCGCACAGGCCGTCGCCATAGGTGGCCATGAACTGGTCGCGCAGCAGGTGGCGCAGGTTGTAGATGCGGCCCGCGGTGTCGGTCTCTTCACCGGTGTCGACGATGGTGATGTCCAGGTCGTTGTCCTTGTGGGCGAAGTAGTCGAGGATGACTTCCTTGCGGTGGCCGATCGAGAGGATGAACTCGCGGTGCCCGGCAGCCGCGAACAGATGCATGATCTGGACGAGGATGGGCTTGCCGCCCACGGGCATCATCGGTTTGGGAAGGTATTCGGTGAACGGGTATGCGCGCGTTCCCTTGCCGCCCGCGAGAATGACAACCTGCATGGAAAGTTCTCCTCGTTAAGAAAATCGAAAATCAGATCGGTTGAAGTGCCGGCCGTGCCATGCGGCGGCGCAGCGGGTCGTTGGCCACGTTCCAGTAATGCGCCGCGACGATGAGGCCCACGACGATCCAGAAGATGCGGTCGGGCGCGGGCACGCGCTGGAAGAAGCTGCCCATGCCGTCGACCATGATCGCGACGATGCCGCACACGGCACCGACGCTGGTCATGCTGATGCGGGAACTGTGCATGTAGCGTCCGTTCTGGAAGGCCAGCCAGATCACATGCACGTGCAATGCCAGGAAGAAGAACAGGCCCACCGTGCCCTGCTCCGCCCAGACCAGGAAGTAGGTGTTGTGCACCACCGGCCACACCGGGCCGAACAGCTCCATCATCTTGCCCACGCTGTAGGGGCTGAAGTCGACGATCTGGTAGGTGAAGGTGTTCAGGCCATGGCCGAAGACGGGCTTGTCCTGCACCATCTTCCAGGCCACGCCCAGCCATTCGTAGCGGAAGTCCAGCGCACCGGAATCGCTGTGCGTGAGCCGGGTGATGATGGGCCCGGCGGCCGCCACCGCGCCCACCACCAGCAGCATGGCCATGGTGGCCTTCAGCTTCACGTGCTGGCCGCGCAGCGTGGGGTGCGCCACCACCACGAAGCCCAGGGCCAGCGTGGCCGCCGCGAAGGCCGCCCAGCCGGTGCGTGACAGGGTGAGCACCAGCGCCAGCAGGCCGAAGCCGCTGAGCAAGGCGATGAGGGCCTTCATCGACCACTTGTAGTCGGTGAACAGCAGCCCGATGTAGATGGGCAGCAGCATGGCCAGGTAGGCTGCGAAGAGGTTCGGGTGCCCGACCAGGCCGGACACGCGGTACACCGCGCCCGCGCCCAGGTAAACGCCGTAATTCGCGCCGAGCACGGCCTCGGGCGCCGGTTCGCCCAGCGCCTCCAGGCCGAGCGAGCGCTTGAGCGCGAACTGCAGCAAGGCGATGACGATGTTCAGCACCAGCCCGCCGGCCAGCGCCATCATCACGTGATGGAAATGCCGCTCGCGCACGCACTCGTTGATGATCACGAGAAAGAGCAGCCAGCACTTGAACATGCGGAAGGTCTCGAAGGCGGCGAACTCGCGGTACGGCCCCGCCACCACGTTCCACATGCCCAGCGCCATCAATCCCACCCACCACAGCGAGAGCCAGGACAGGCGGATTTCCTTGCGGTAGCCCATGGCGAAGTCGCGCACCATGAACACCAGCAACGGCACCATGAACAGGTCCATCGCATCGATGCTGTACGACGGCGCCCCGCCGATGTGCACATGCCGGTTGAAGTTGATGGACAGGCCCAGCGCCGCCGTGCCCACCATGCCCACAAGGAAGAACAGCCGCGGATTGCGGCTGGCATACAGCGCCACCGGGAAGGCGGTGGCCAGCACCATCGGCAGCGAATACAGCTTGCCCGCGCTCAGCAGGAGGATGACGAGAACCGCGCCCCACAGCGAAAGGAGCACCACCACCAGTGGCGGCAGCAACCCCGTGGAGCGCAGGACACGGTTCACTCCGAGCCGCCCACCACGACCACGCGCGGATCCATCACGCCGTTGGCGCGCAGGAGCTTGCGGCTCTCATCCAGCGAGCGCATCAGCGTCTTGTTTTCCAGCGTCAGCACGAAGACGGCATCGGCCTGCGCCACCGTCACCATGTAGCGGGTATCGGCCAGTACCGAGCTGACCTGGACCAGCACGTGCTGGTATTGCGAGCGGGCCACGTCCAGCATTTCGCGAAGCCGCCCGATGTCCACGCCCGACTTGCTGCCTTCGGTGATCTGCCCGGCAGGCAGGATGTCCACGCCCGGCACGCTGCTGGCCGTCACCGGCAGGTGCTTGCCGTTCAGGCCTTCGCGCTGCACGTCGGCGTAGCCGCGCGCCGCCCCAAGGCCCAGGCGGTTGCTGATGCCGCCTTCGGAATCCTTCACGCGCGCATCGACCACCAGCACCTTGCTGCCCAGTTCGGTCTGCAGGCAGTAGGCCAGCATCAGCAAGGCATCGCTGGAGACCTTGTCGCCGTCGAGCGAGAAGAAGGCCAGGCACACGCCGCCGGCCTTGTGATCGAACTCCTTCTCGATCAGCCGCGACATGTAGCGATAGGTGCGCGATGCCGGTTCACGCGTCTTGACCACGTTCTCCAGCAGGCGTTCGTACCAGTTGCGCAAGACGTTCCCCAATGATTGTTCTTCGACGAGAGCGGTGGATCAGGCGGCGCCGCGCATGCTCAGGCAGCGCCACGCATGCGGTAGAGCGAGGCGACGAACTTCTCGTCCTGCTCCACCACGGCAAAGAGGCCAGCCTCGTCGCCGCGCTGCGCCAGGCGATGCCGGTTCACGCGCACGAACACCAGCTCCAGCACCAGGGCGGCCAGCACGCCCACGCCCAGGCCCGCGACCAGCGCCACGATGATCATCAGCTTGGTCTTGGGCCACACCGGCTGCTCGGGCAGCGCGGCCGGCTCGACCACGCGCATCGCGGCAGGCGCCGAGCGTGCGGTGGCCATGGAGACGGCGGCCACCGTGAGCTTCTCGTTCAGGCCGGCGTACTTGCTTTCCAGGAAGAGCTGGCGGCGCTCCAGCTCATGGTTGGTCTGCATCTTCGAAGGAATGGTGTCGAGCATGGAGCGCATGTTCTCCAGCTCGGTCTTCTTCACCTTCAGCGACGACTGTGCACCCGCCAGCTGCGACTCCAGGCTCAGCTTCTTGGCACGCAGCACCTCGTAGGAATCGCTGATGCGCTGGGAGTTGCGCACCACCGAGGCCTGCTTCGCATCGCCCAGCGCCGCCATGGACACGCGGATCTGCTCCTCGATGTCCTTCACCTCCGGCGCCTCGGGCTTGAAGGTCTGCTTCATCGCGGCCAGCTGCATCTCGAGCTTGGTCAACCGGTCCTTGGCGGCCTCCTCGCGGAACAGGCGGTCGCTGCTGAGCTTGCTGCCCTCTCCTTCGAGCTGCTTGTTGATCATGGCCAGCGAGCTCTGGTTCTCGGCGATCTGCGCCTCCAGGTCGGTCACGGCCGAGCGCAGCACGAACCACTGCCCGATCTGCACGCGGTCCTTCTCGAACAGCAGCACGGCGCCGCTGTCGGCACGGAACTGCTTGACTTCCTTGTCGAGCTCGTCGATTTCCTTCTGGGTCTTCTCGGCCTCCAGCAAAAGGCTGGCGTGGGCCTGGGTCGCCTCGGCGACGAAGCGATCACGGCGCTGCTCCAGGTAGACCTCGACGATCTTGTTGGCGATCTCGGCCACGCGCGGGCTGGAGCCCTTGACGATGAGCAGGCCGATGCTGGCCTCGCCCACCTGGCGCACCGCCACGCCCGACTGGAAGTCGGCCAGCAGCTTGGCGCGCTCCAGGTCCTGCTCGGACAGCACGTACGGCCCCTTCTTCTTGCCGAACAGCCAGTCCTTGAAGGCGCGGTAGTTGCGGCCCACGGTGGAGTTCATCCACAGGTGCACCGCATGGCTGGCGAAGGGGTGGTAGATGTCGTCGTACTTCAGGTCCAGCCGCTTGATGACTTCCTTGAGCACCGGCGGCCCGGTCATCAGCGTGGCTTCATCGGTCAGGCCATCGCGGCGGAAGATGTTCCAGCCCTGGTAGAAGGCCTGGCGCTGCACGTCCTTCTCGGAGTCGGCCGCGACCATCACTTCGGCCTCGAAGGTCGGCGGCCACACCGTCACGAACACCGCGACGAAGACCACCGTGAGCAGCATGCACGTGAGGACGACCCACTTGTGGCCGACCACGGCCTGCTTGATGTTGTCGATGGCGCCCTGGATCTGGAAGCTGTCGGCCTCCGGACGGTGAGGGATCGCCTCGACGATGGTCATGTCCGCGGGCTTCACTTGGTCACCGCCCGGACGATCAGCAGGTTGAACAGCGGCGACAGCGCGGTGTTCACGTCGCTCAGGGTGCGCAGCAGCTGCGAACGGCCGCTTTCGGGCACGAGGATCACGTCGTTGGTCTGCAGCGTCATGTTGCTCAGGGCGAGGTACACGTCAGGCTGGCTGGGTGCCAGCCCATTGGTTTCGATGGAACGCGACTCGAGGAAGCCATCCTTGTTGATGCGGATGAGCTGCACGTTCTCGGCCGAGGCCTTCTGCGTGGCGTCACCCGCCTGGGCCAGCGCCTGCACCACGGTGCGGGCCTGGCGCAGCGGCAGCGCGCGCGGCTGGCCCACCTGCCCCACCACATACACCATCGGCTCGGGTGGGTTCTCCACCATCACCGTCACCTCGGGCTTGACCAGGCGCTCGGCGAACAGCTTCGTCAGTTCCTGGGCCAGGTCCGCGGGTGTCCTGCCGCTGGCCTTGACCTCGTTCACCAGGGGAAGAGAGATCGCGCCGTCAGGCCGGATGATTGTCTTGCGCGAGAACTCCGGCTGGCGGTAGAGGAACACCTCCAGCTGGTCGCCAGGTTGCAGCACGTAGGCATGCTCGTAGCGGTTGAGCGCGTCCAGCACCTCGACCTTGACCTTCAGTGCAGTGCTGGTGGACGGGCTCGCGCAGGCCGCCAGGGTCAGCGCCACGGCGGGGAGCAGGCCTCGCAGCATCGCGCCCATTGAATCGAACCAACGTCCAGACACCATCACCGAGCCTTCCCCCAATGCATTCGAATCCGATACACGCAAGAGTCGTGCAAAGCGCGCGGCTCCTGGTGTGGCGCACCTACCCCGCGCATGCAAAGCGTCATGCGCGGCCGGTGGACCGACGCGGCGTACTGTGCAGGGTTGGCGTTGCATGGCCGTGAAATTGAACGCATTCGTCGACCCACCGAAGCACTCCCACGACCGCATGTCTTTTACGCGTTGCAGCTGCTGCTGCCCGCGCCCGGCGCGAGTCTAACGCAGGGCCCTTTCGCGGCATCCCCCTTGAATGCACGGCTTACACTCCGACGCACCGCACACCGCGAAAACCGTCACGCGCCGGCATGGCGCCTGTTGCGCCCCATGTCGCCGTCTCCCGAGCCCTCCCACAAGACCTCCTTGCTGCGCCGCATCGGCAGCGCCTGGCTGAACGTCGTTGCCAAGTTAGGGGGCACGGCCTTGTCCTTCGGCGTCTACATCGCCCTGGCCCGCTGGATGAGCCCCGAGGCCTTCGCCGAGGTGGTGGTGATGCTGACCTGGCTGGCCATCGCCACCGCCTTCGGTGGACTGAGCATGCCGCTGGTGGTGGTGAGGCACGTGGCGGAGAACCTGGCGGCAGGCCAGGTGGGCGTGGCGCGAGGCACCTACCGTTTTGCGCTGGCCGCCATCGTGGCCGTCTCCCTAAGCCTTGGGGGGCTGGCCGTCGTGTTGGCGGCCCTGGGGTGGCTGGGATCGACGCCGGGCAGGTTCATGAGCGTCACGATCACAGCCGCCTTGCTCGTGCCCAGCGTCGTGCTGACGGTGCAGACCGGCCTGCTGCAGGCGCTCAAGCAAGTGGTGCTGGCCGAATTGCTGACCAACACGGTCAGGCCCATCCTCCTGCTGATCGGCCTGGGCGGACTCTGGCTGGCAACACGCTCGCCGCTGGCAGCCTCCACGGTGCTGGCAGCCTACCTGCTGACCGCCTTGCTTCTGGTGACTGCCCTGTGGTGGAAGGCACGGCAAGCCCTGCCTGCAGCTTGGCGCATCACATCGCCCGAAGACAACCGGCGCGCCGCCATGCACACCGCGATGGGCTTCATGCTGGTGATGATTGCCGCGGCCCTGAACGAGCGCGTGGACATGCTGCTGCTGGGCGCCACCGGCCGCCCCGAGGACATCGGTGCCTACGCCGTGGCCACGCGGTTCGGGCAGGCCATCATCGTGGCCGTGAATGCGGTCTCCGCGGTGATGGCGCCTCACTTCGTCGAGCAGTTGCAGGCCATCAAGGACGGTCGCACCGCAGCCGCTCAGGATCTCGTCAGCCGCACCGCACGAACGACGTTGTGGCTGTGCCTGCTGGCCCTGGTTTTCTTTGCGCTGCTGGGTCCGTGGCTGGCGGCGCTGTTCGGCCCGCACTACGGACATGCCTACCTGCCGCTGGTCGTGCTGGCGGGGGGCCAGGCCCTTGCCGCGCTGTTCGGCCCGGCCGCCCTGGCCTGCACCCTGGCCGGATCACCCAGGGTGGCTGTCGCCAGCCTCTTGGCCGGCATCGCCACCAACGCGGTGCTCAACCTGGTGCTGGTGCCCCGCTTCGGTGCGACCGGCGCCGCCGCGGCCACGGCCTGTGGCACGGTGCTTGCGGCCGGCCTCTCCTGGCTGCGCACCCGGCAAATGCTTGGAATCGACAGCTCGGTGCTGGCATCGCGACAATCCGCGGTCATCACCTCCGCTGCCTCCTGAACACCAAGGTCCGCCATGTCCCGCAATCCCCGCATCGCCGAGCAGTCCAGACGCATCGTGCAAGCCATGCGCGATGGCAGCTACTGGGATGCGGTGATGGATGGCGGGCCGGCCCTGGCGCGCGTGCAGTCCTGGCTGCGCATGCTGGCCGGCGACGAGGAAGAGGCGCCCGGCCTGCCCTTGCAGAACCCGGGGTACGTCCGCTTTCCAGGACTGCGGCACAGCGCCTGGCGGCCGACCAGCGATGTATCCGGGGCCTTGCAGCTGGAAGCGAACTTCCAGACCATCCTCGACGACTACCTCTCGCTCGCGGACACCGACTACCTGCACTACACGCCGCCGTCCATGAGTCGCATGTGGGCGGTGTTCCTGTACACGACCATGGGGGTGGAGCTACAGCCGGTGCTGGGCCGTTGCAGCAAGAGCTTCGAGCTCATCAAGTCGCTGCCCCGCGTCTGCCTGGACTACCCATGGGGCGACGCGCTGCTGTCCGTGCACGCCTCGGAGGCCCATCTCAAGGCGCATTGCAGCGTCGACAACCTGCGCGTGCGCTGCCACCTTGGCCTGCGCGTCCCCAAGGGCTGCGAGATGCGCGTGGGCACCGAAATCCGCCAATGGCAGGAAGGCAAGGCCCTGCTGTTCGAAGACTCCTTCGAGCACGAGGTGTGGAATCGCGGTGACGCGCGCCGTGCCATTCTGATCGTGGACTTCTGGCATCCGGACCTCAGCGACATCGAGATCCGCGCCATCACCGCAGGCTTTCGCAAGGCGCAGGTGCGGCGGATCTTCCTGCATGACCGCACCGCGATGGTCAACGGCTTTCCGCCGGCCTTGACCGCACACTTGGATGCCGTGGTGGAGGCTCAGGACCAGGACCCGCTGCTGCGCGAGTTCTGGCGCGGCTGAGCCTCACAACACCAGCGAGCGGAAGCGGATGCTGCCGTAGAGCAGCGACAGGCTCATCACCAGCATGCGCGGCATGTGCAGCAGCGTGCGGCCACAAAAGCGCGCCAGTTCGATGGGGTTGATGCTGCGCGTGCGCTGGATGCCGCGCGCCAGCAGCAGCGCCGGAATCAACCACAGCAGCCAAGGCTTGATGAGTGCTGCGGCCACGACCAGCGCGATCGCGACGTAGATGAGCAGTGCCGGCGGATAGAAGAACAGGCCTGCGGTGAGCAATTGAGCGCGCAGCTCGGGATGCCGCCTCACCAGCTCGGGCACGAGGAAAAGGCGCGTGCCTTCGAGCATCCAGAACCACACGCCCTGCTGCTCGATCTCGTGCTGCATCACCGCGCCCGAGAGGAAGCGCCGCTCGTGCCCCGCCTTGATGATGCGCCAGGCAAGGTCGGTGTCAGCGCACTCGGTGGCGCGGTCGAAGGGGTCGCGAAAGCTCAGTGATTCGTCGAAGCCGCCGTGCTCCAGGAACACGCTCTTGCGCACGAAGAGGTTGGCCGTCGGGAAGGTCGGATGCTCCACCGTCGTCACGAAGCTCATCTTGGAGGTCAGCGTGGCCGTCTGCTCGGGCTTGGGCAGCACGGGGCCGCTCACCAGCGCGATCTTCGGGTTCGCGAACTCCGCAGCGCCCAGCGCCATCCACTCCGGCGTCGGACGGCAGTCGCTGTCGGTGAAGGCGATGATCTCGCCGCGCGCCATCGACACGCCGATGTTGCGCGCCGGCGCCGGCCCGCGGTCCTCCGCGGTGCGGCGGGTGACGATGTCCAGTCCGAGTTCGTCGCGCGCCCGCGCCATCACCGGGCCGAGGTCCTCGCTGGAGCAGTTGTCGATGACCACCACCTCGAAGCGCTCGCGCGGGTAGCTCTGCGAGCCCAGGCCGACGAAGCAATCCCACAGCATCGTCGCGCGGTTCTTCACCGAGATGACCACCGACACCATCGGCAGTCCGGGCATCACGCTGCTCATGTCGACTTGGCGGCAGCGAAGCGCGACAGCAAGGCGTCGAAGTAGGCGACGGTGGCACGCAGGCCTTCATCGACCTCGATGGTCGGTTCCCAGCCCAGCACGTCGCGGGCCTTGGTGATGTCGGGCCGGCGCTGCTTGGGGTCGTCCGATGGCAGCGGCTTGAAGACGATGGGCGACTTCGAGCCGGTGATGGCGACGATCTTCTCGGCCAGCGCGAGCATGGTGAACTCGCCGGGGTTGCCGATGTTGACCGGACCGGTCACCTCGTCGGGCGAATCCATGAGGCGCACGAGGCCGTCGATGAGGTCGGACACGTAGCAGAACGAGCGCGTCTGCGTGCCGTCGCCGTAGATGGTGATCGGGTCGCCGCGCAGCGCCTGCACGATGAAGTTGGACACCACGCGGCCGTCGTTCGGATGCATGCGCGGACCATAGGTGTTGAAGATGCGCGCGACCTTGATGCGCAGCTTGTGCTGCCGCCAGTAGTCGAAGAACAGCGTCTCGGCGCAGCGCTTGCCTTCGTCGTAGCACGAGCGCTGGCCGATCGGGTTCACGTTGCCCCAGTAGCTCTCGGTCTGCGGATGCTCCGCGGGGTCACCGTAGACCTCGCTGGTCGAGGCCTGCAGCACCTTGGCGCGAACGCGCTTGGCCAGGCCCAGCATGTTGATGGCGCCATGCACGCTGGTCTTGGTGGTCTGAACCGGGTCGAACTGGTAGTGCACCGGCGAGGCCGGGCAGGCCAGGTTATAGATCTCGTCGACCTCCACGTACATCGGGAAGGTCACGTCATGCCGCATCAGCTCGAAGCGCGGGCTGGACAGCAGGTGCTCGATGTTGTCGCGCGTGCCGGTGAAGAAGTTGTCCGCGCACAGCACGTCGTGGCCCAGCTCGACGAGCTTGTCGCACAGGTGCGAGCCGAGGAAGCCGGCTCCTCCGGTGACGAGGATGCGCTTGCGCAAGCGGTAGTTTTCCATGCGATGAAGAAGAGGTTTCGCGTTCGGAGCCGGGCGAGTAAACCACATCCGCGGCGACATTTCGCCCTCGGCATGGGCCCGGGCGGGTCATCGTGCACACCTGCCGCGGGCAGGAATCGAAAAGCAAAAGGCGGGCCGCAGCCCGCCTTGGGTCAGGTCACGCCGGACCTGCGGAATCAGCCCTTGCGCTGGCGGCGCACCAGGCCCAGCAACGCCAGGCCGCCGAGCATCAGCGCGTAGGTCTCGGTCTCAGGCACGGCGGGGGTGATGGAGGTGGCGATGTATCCGTCGTAGATGCCGCCCACGGCACCTGCGATGCCGCCGATGGCGACCTTGTAGGTGCCCGCTGCCGGCAGGCCGGCGAACACGCCCCAGCCATCGCTGCCGTCCACGTCGGCATTCAGCAGGTTGTTGGAGGCGTCAAAGAAACCCAGGAAGTTGAAATCGATGTGGGTTTCGTCGGTCGGGAACGGGATCGAGATGGTGAACGCACCACCGAGGCCGGAACCGGTGACGTCGAAGGTGTAGTAGTCGATGAACGAGCCAGGGGCGACGACGTTGCTCACCTCGACCGCGGCGTTGTCCAGCACGCCCAGGTAGCCGGGGCCGGAGATGGCGTTGGCGGTTCCAGCCAGCGCCAGGGCCGCGACGGCGACCACGCTCTTGATCTTCATGGGGTTCCTCCGGAATGCTGTAGGTCTGGCGAAGCAGCATTTTCAAATGCCCTTGCGCACTGCGGGTTTATAGACAACTCCGAGGCGGCTCGCACCCCCTGTCCATGGGGGTTTGGCAAAGAAACTTGTGCAATGCACCACGCTTGCGCCGGGAACACCCCGAACGCACCAGCCTGGACAGGGTTTCGTGCGATCAGTAGTCGTCCCCGCCACTGCCGCCCATGCCCGGCGCCAGGTTCTCGAACTTGGTCAGCGGCTTCAGGAAGGCCAGCTTGCAGGTGCCCGTCGGGCCGTTACGCTGCTTGGCGATGATCACCTCCGCCACGCCCGGCTCCTTGCAGGCTTCCTTGGTGTAGTACTCGTCGCGGTAGATGAACATGATGACGTCCGCGTCCTGCTCGATGGCGCCCGACTCGCGCAGGTCGCTCATCATCGGACGCTTGTCGGTGCGCTGTTCCACGCTGCGGTTCAGCTGCGACAAGGCAATCACCGGACACTTCAGTTCCTTGGCGAGGCCCTTGAGGCCGCGGGAGATTTCGCCAAGCACCGTGGCGCGATTCTCTTCGCTCGTGCCGCCGCTGCCGGTCATCAGCTGCAGGTAGTCGACGATGATCAGGCCGAGCTGTCCGCAGATGCGCGCCTGCCGCCGCGCCCGCGCCCGCACTTCGCTGGGCGTGAGGCCGGGGCTTTCGTCGATGAACATGCTGACCTTGCTCAGCTTCTCGACGGCCTCGGACAACCGGCCCCATTCGTCATCGCGCAGGCGACCGGTGCGCAGGTTGGACTGGTCGATGCGACCCAGAGAACCCACCAGACGCAAGGCAAGCTGGGCGGCGCCCATTTCCATGGAGAACACCACCACCGGCAGGCCTTCGGCCACCGCGACGTGCTCGCCGATGTTCAGCGCCAACGCGGTCTTGCCCATGGAGGGACGCGCTGCAAGGACGATCAGGTCGCCCGGCTGCAGGCCTGCGGTCATGCGGTCGAAGTCGTACAGGCCGGTGCGCACACCGGTGACCTCTTCGGCGCCGTTCTCGTGCAGCTCGTTCACGCGGTCGATCAAGGCCACCACGAGCTGGTCCATGCTCTGGAAGCCCTGGCGCGACTTGGAGCCTTCTTCGCCGATGCGGAAGATCTGGCTCTCGGCCTCGTCGAGGATCTGCGAGACCGGACGGCCCTGCGGGTTGAATGCGTTCGTCGCGATCTCATCGCTGGCCGCCACCAGCTTGCGCAGCACGGCGCGCTCGCGAACGATCTCGGCGTAGCGCCGGATGTTGGCTGCGCTTGGCACGCTCTGCGCCAGCGCGTTGAGGTAGACCAGCCCGCCGCACTCCTCGGCCTTGCCCAGGCTTTGCAGTTGCTCGAACACGGTGATCACGTCCGCCGGCTTGTTGCCGTTGATCAGGCCACCGATGGCCGCGTAGATGTGCCGGTGCTCGAAGCGGTAGAAGTCGCTGTCGTTGAGCAGGTCGCCGGCCTTGTCCCAGGCGCTGTTGTCCAGCAGCAGGCCCCCCAGCACGCTTTGCTCGGCTTCGATGGAATGCGGCGGGATGCGCAGGCGCGCGACCTCGTCATCGGGTGGAGAGAACTTCCGATCGGAAGAGTTGAGCACGCTGGACATCGGGGGATGATAAGAGGGACTGCCTGCCAACCCTGTGGACAAGGCTGTGGGCATCCGGTTGGCTTTCGGTTGAAATCGGGTCCTTTGTGCGTTTAGCGACGGCTAGACGGATGTGGGCAAGACCTAGGGTTGGGCAAAGGCGCGGGTGGGCTGGCTGGGGCGCGCGGCGGAAGCGGTCGGCGCTTTGCGCCGACTCCGCTGCGGTGCTCGGGCTTGTGGTCCGGCGAGAAACTCGCTTCAGGCCCCTGCGGTGCCTTACGCTCAAACAGTCTCGCCGAGTCAGATGACGAAGCGCGCTGCGCGCGCGACCACAAGCCCTGCGCTCCTCGCCGCTTCCTGATGCGCGCCCCAGCCAGCCCACCCGCGCCTTTGCTGTTGCAGCATTGGGCTTTTCTCGTCGAGCCAGCCCAACCTCCCTTGAGCGGGAGGCGGCATGGGCCAGGGGCTGCGTCTGTGGCGGCGAGCAGCGCAGCACCGAGGGGTGGCGCGCGCAGCGCGCTTCGTCTTCTAGCTTGCCGCGGCTGTTTGAGCGCAGCGCACCGCAGGGGCGCGTAGCGAGTTCTGCGGCACACCCCTCGGTGCGAGCAGCACAGCGCAGTCGGCCGCAGGCCGACCGCCACAGCCGCAGCCCCTGGCCCATGCCGCCTGCCGCGGTCCCACCAGAACGATGCGGAAGACACGCCCCCCCAAGCGCAGCAATGAAAAAGGCCGGCAAAGCCGGCCTTTGAATCGATCGCAGAAAGCGGATCAGTCGGTCTCGCCGACCACGACCACCTTCACGTCGACGACCACGTCGGTGTGCGGAGCCACCGTCACGGCATGCTCGCCCACGGTCTTCAGCGGACCATTGGGCATGCGCACCTGGGCCTTCACGACCTTCAGGTTGAGCTTGTTCAGCGCGTCGGCCACGTCGCCGTTGGTCACGGAGCCGAACAGGCGGCCGTCCACACCCGCCTTCTGGGTGATGTGCACGGAGATGCCGTTCATCTTCTCGCCCAGGGCTTGCGCCTCGGCGAGCTTCTGCGCAGCAGCCTTCTCGAGCTCGGCGCGCTTGGCTTCGAATTCCTTGATCGCGGCTTCGGTCGCACGGCGTGCGGCACGGGTCGGGATCAGGAAGTTGCGGGCATAACCGTCCTTGACCTTGACGACGTCGCCCAGGTTGCCGAGGTTGGCCACTTTTTCAAGCAGGATCACTTGCATGTCGTCGCTCCTCAGACCCGATGCTGGTCGCTGTACGGCAGCATGGCCAGGAAGCGCGCGCGCTTGATGGCGGTGGTGAGCTGACGCTGGAAGAACGCACGCGTGCCGGTCAGGCGAGCGGGCGTGATCTTGCCGTTTTCGGCGATGAAGTCACGCAGGGTGTCGACATCCTTGTAGTCGATCTCGGTGACGCCGGTGACGGTGAACCGGCAGAACCGCTTGCGCCTGAACAGCAGCGATTGCTGGTTGCGCTTGGGCTTGCGGTCCTTGGAGAACTTACCTTTACCACGTGGCGGGGGCATATTTCACCTCTTTCAAATCTGTTCAGTGAGCTCGGTCACATGAAAAACGATGCCGCGTCCGTTGCGCTGGGAACCGAGGAAGCCGGCAAAGCCGAGTGAGCTTCCGATCTCCAGCTGCAACAAGCGTCGTGTGATCTCCCCGATCGCGCGCGCCTTGATTTCCATGGAAACCTTGCGCTGCTGGCCGTCTTGCGTGACCTCCGACTCGTGCTTGAGCATCAGGTCGAGGGCCGGAAGGCCGGCGGGGGTGTATCTCACGGCGCCCCGCTCCACCAGCTGGGCCGACAGAACCAGGCGGTTCATGCGGCGCTCGGTGTCGCGGACGCTGCGTCCGTCCTCAGGCCGCGGCCTCCTGCTGTTGTTGCGGGGCCTTGCGGGCTTCTTCCTTCTCGACCATCTTCATCATGACCGAAGGGGTCGTCTCGGCCTTTTCCTTGACCACGGTGAGGTGGCGCAGAACGGCGTCGTTGAAGCGGAAGCCGGTTTCGAGCTCGGCAAGAACTTCCTTGCTGCACTCGATGTTGATGCACAGATAGTGGGCCTTGGCCAGCTTCTGGATCAGGTAGGCCATCTGGCGACGGCCCCAGTCTTCCACGCGGTGCACCTTGCCGCCGGCGGCGGTGACGATGCCCTTGTAGCGTTCCAGCATGGCCGGAACCTGTTCGCTCTGGTCCGGATGGATCAGGAGCACGATTTCGTAGTGACGCATTTGAACTCCTTGTGGATTACGCCCCAGGCGTGATTGCCCGGTGGCGAAGCCACCCCGAAGCGTCAAGACCCGGGTGTGGCAAGGGGAAAGCCGACGATTATAGCCCGATCCTGGAAGATCACCCGGCCCCGGGGATCCGCAAGTTCTTCACGAAGGCGCGCTGGGCCGCCTCCGGGGCCGGCGTCAGCAGGGTGACGACCACCATCACCGCCAAGCCCAGCGGCACGCCGAACACTGCCGCGGAGATCGGCTGGATGTTCCACCACAGGTCGATGGACGAATGGATGCGGAAGATCCCCCGCAGCCAGGGCTCGTTGCGCACCATGTAGTACACGGTCAACCCCAGCCCGGCGAGCATGCCGGCGATGGCGCCGTGCTTGTTGGCGCGCGACCAGAACACCCCCAGCACCAGCGCCGGGAAGAAGGCCGAGGCCGCCACCGAAAACGCAGCCGACACCATGAACACGATGTCCACCGGCTTGGACGCCGCCAGCGCCGAAGCCGCCAGCGCCACGACCAGCAGCACCACCTTGGAGACCGTCACCCGGTGCGAGCTGCCCTGCCCCTTGCGGACGATCTTGTAATAAAAATCGTGGCCGATGGCGTTGGCGATGGTCAGCAGCAGCCCGTCGGCCGTGGACAGCGCCGCCGCCAGCCCGCCCGCGGCCACCAGCGCCGACACCACGTAGGGCAGCCCACCGATCTCCGGCGTGGCCAGCACGACGATGTCCGCGCCGATCTTCATCTCGCCCAGCTGCAGGATGCCGTCGTGGTTCACGTCCACCACCGACATCAGCGACGGGTCCACCTTCGACCAGTTCGAGATCCACGCCGGCAGGTTCTCCCACGACGTGCCCACCAGCACGTTGAACACCTCGAACTTCACCAGCACCGCGAGCGCCGGCGCCGTGAGGTACAGCAGCACGATGAAGAACAGCGACCACGCCACCGATTCGCGCGCCTCCTTCACCGTGGGCGTGGTGTAGCTGCGCACGAGGATGTGCGGCAGCCCGGCCGTTCCCACCATCAGGCAGAAGACCAGCGCGAGGAAGTTGCGCCTGGACTCGTCGTAGGCCTGGCGCTCCGCGGGCGTTCCGTTGGGGTCGCCCGCGAACTGCTGGCCGTGCGGCGGCATGCCTGCCAGCGGCTTGGCGCGCGCCTCGTTCTGCGCGGCCAGGCGCGTCCACAACTCGCGCGCTGCGGCCTCGTTCTTCGGCACGGCGGCCAGCGCCTTCTCCGCGGCCTGGATGTCCCCCAGCGGCGCGTTGATGGCCTTCAGGTCGACCACCTTCTCCGTCGCCACTCGGCGATCCTGCGACAGCGCCAGCGGCACGTTCTCCAGCTTGGCCCGGTACGACTCCGCCCGCGCCTTGAACGCCGCGATCACCTGCAGCTCCTTCGGGTCCTGCATCAGCTCCTTCTCGCGCTGCGTCACCTTCTGCAGTTGCGAGCCGTAGGCCAGTTGCGGCAAGGGGTTGCCGGTCTGCTTCACCGACAGCCACACCACCGGGATCATGAAGGCCACGATGAGGATGATGTACTGGGCCACCTGCGTCCAGGTCACCGCCTTCATGCCGCCGAGGAAGGAGCACACCAGGATGCCGCCCAGCCCGAGGAAGATGCCGATCACGAAGTCCACGCCCGTCAGCCGCGTGGTGATGAGGCCCACGCCATAGATCTGCGCCACCACATAGATGAACGAACACAGGATGGCCGCCGTGATGCCCACGAAGCGCGTGACGTCGCTGCCGTAGCGCGCGCCGAGGAAATCAGGGATGGTGAATTCGCCGAACTTGCGCAAGTAGGGCGCGATCAATAGCGCCACCAGGCAGTAGCCGCCGGTCCACCCGAGGATGAATGCCAGCCCCACGTAGCCCTGCAGGTACAAGGTGCCGGCCAGGCCGATGAAGGACGCGGCCGACATCCAGTCCGCCCCGGTCGCCATGCCGTTGTAGATGGCCGGCACGCGCCGCCCGGCCACGTAGTACTCGGTGGCGTCGGTGGTGCGCGAGATGATGCCGATGCACGCATACAGCACCACCGTCGCGAGCAGGAAAGTCACGCCCACCCAGCGCTTGGGCACGCCCACCTGCTCCAGGACTGCCATCAGCAGCATGAAGAGCACGAAGCCGACCGTGTACCAGAAGTAGATGCGGTTGAGCCTGCGGCGAAAGGCCGTCTTCTTTTCCGCGGCGGACCAGCCTTCGCCCGACGACATCATTCGTCCTCGGCCACGCCGTGCTCGCGGTCGAGCCGGTCGATGCGGCGGGCATACCACCACACGATGGCCAGGTACACCACGAGCGACCCCTGCGCCGCCATCCAGAAACTGAACGGCCAGCCGAAGAACGTGAAGTTCAGGTCACGCGCGAAGAACGCCGCCACGAAGGTCACCACGAACCACACCGCCAGCAGCCAAGCAGTGATCCGCAGGTTGCGCTGCCAGTACCTCTGGATGTTGTCGGACCTGACGGCGTCCGCGCCGTTCGACTCGATCATGGCGTGTGGGAGATGTCTCGCGATTCTCGGACATCACCCCGCCGCCCAAGGTTTGTCGCACCTAGGGCTTTCGATAGGTGGGTGCCTAGGCTGATTCGCAGCCTCGGTTGGCCAGCGCATCGGCCTTCTCGTTGCCCGGGTCGCCCGCGTGCCCCTTCACCCAGCGGAATTCCACGCGGTGCAGGTTGCGCAATGCATCCAACCGCTGCCACAGGTCGGCGTTCTTCACCGGCTTCTTGTCGGCCGTCTTCCAGCCGCGTGTCTTCCAGCCGTGGATCCACTCGGTGATGCCTTTGCGGACGTACTCGCTGTCGGTGTAGAGCACCACGTCGCAGGTGCGCTTGAGCGAGGCCAGTGCCTCGATCACCGCAGTGAGTTCCATGCGGTTGTTGGTGGTGAGCTTCTCGCCGCCGAACAACTCTTTCTCGTGCCCGCCCGAGCTGAGCCAGGCACCCCAGCCGCCCCGCCCTGGATTGCCCTTGCAGGCCCCGTCGGTGTAGACCACCACCTGCGGCCGCGAGATGGCGGGCTTGTCGGTGGCGGGCTTGTCCGTGGCGTTGTCGGGGCTCGTGCTGCTGATCGTCGTCATGAATGTTCTGTCTCGACCGGGCGTGTCAGCCCGGCGCGATGTTGATGATGATGCGCCACGACGGCAGGCGCCGCCTTGGCTTTGCTGCGTTCCTTGCGGACCAGCCCGACCAGCCGCATGCCGCGCACGCGCTTGACCGCAGTGATCGAGTACACCGCGCCGAACACCGGCCACCAGCGGTCGCCCAGTCGTTCGGCCCATTCGTAGCGCGCAAGCCAGCGATCGGACGCCACCGGCGGACGATAGCAACCGAAGCGGCCAGCCTCGACCTCGAAGCTCAACAGCCGCAACCAGTCGCGCAAGCGCCGGTAGCCGATGAAATCGCCCTCGCTGGGCAGGTACAGCGGCGTGTGCCTGCTCAACCCCATGCCTCGCCGCATGCGGCCAAAGCGCTGGCGCAGGCCCCACAGGCTCGCTGGGTTGAACCCGACGATCACGACCCGCCCTTCGGGCCGCAGCACGCGCTCCACCTCGCGCAGCGTGAGGTGCGGGTCGCGCGCCAGCTCCAGCGAGTGCGGCAGCACGACCAGGTCCAGGCTCTGGCTGTCGAAGGGCAAGGCGTCGTAGTCGCACTGCAGCGAGATGATCGCGGGCTTCACCGCCAGGTCGTGGTCGTCATGGCCATTGGCTTCGGAGCCGTCGCCGCTCACCCATCGATGCGGCATGCGGTTGGCCCGCAAGGCATCGAGTTCGGGCAGCCCCAGCTGCAGCGCATGGAAGCCGAAGATGTCGACCACGGCACGGTCCAGGTGGGCCTGTTCCCAGGCCAGCAGGTAGCGGCCAGCGGGAGTTCGCAGCCAGTCGGCCAAACCTATAATTGCTGCGCTGTTCGACATGAAACTCGTTTCGATTCCCGCCTTCTCCGACAACTACATCTGGATGCTCCACGATGGCTCGCAAGCCCTCGTCGTCGATCCGGGAGACAGCGCGCCCGTCCTGGACGCGTTGGCGTCGAACCAGCTGACGCTCGCGGGCATTCTAGTGACCCACCATCATGGCGATCATGTCGGAGGCCTCCAGGGCCTCCGATCCGTTTTGAAGGGACCGGTTTTCGGGCCTGCCCGTGAAAACATACCCGGTTCTTTCACACAGTTACGCGACGGTGACTCCATCATGCTGATGGGACTCCGATTCGATGTCATGGACGTTCCCGGACACACCAGCGGCCACATCGCCTACGTCACCGCAGACACCGCCGACCAGCCCACGCTGTTCTGCGGCGACACGCTGTTCTCGGCCGGCTGCGGGCGGCTGTTCGAAGGCACGCCGCAACAGATGCACCACTCGCTGTCGCGCCTGGCCGATCTGCCCGGCAACACCCGCGTGTGCTGCGCCCACGAATACACCTTGTCGAACCTGAAGTTCGCCCATGCGGTCGAACCCCACAATGAAGACCTCGCCGCCTACACGCGCCGCTGCGAAGCGCTGCGCGAGCAAGGCATCCCGACGCTGCCCAGCACCATCGCGCAGGAGCGTCTCGTCAACCCCTTCTTGCGCTGCGCCGAACCGGCCGTGATCGAGTCGGCGCGTGCCCATGGCGCGGCCAGCAACGACGGCACCGATGTGTTCGCCGCCCTTCGACAATGGAAGAACGATTTCCGATGATTCACCGATTCATGAGCGGCCTCCGATGGCGTGGTGTCGCACACCTGCTCCTCGCTTCCATCGCCGCCACCTCGCTGCTGGCCGGCTGTGCCACCACCGGCAACCCCGATGCTCCTGTCATCGCCGCGAACGAGGCCTTGTCGGCCAAGGCGCCCGAAGCGCCGGCTTCCGCGGCATCCGCTCCTGAGTCCCCTGCTTCTGCCGCCTCCGCGCCTGAGATGGCCGCGGCGCCGGCCGAAGCTGCCTCCGCGCCCGTCGCCGTCGACCCGCTGCGTCCCGAAGCCGCCGTGAACCTGGACGATGCCGCTGCCCGCGCCGATCTCTGGGCCCGCGTGCGCAAGGGCTTCGCCATGCCCGACCTCGACACCGAGCTCGTGCGCGACTGGGAGCAGTGGTACGGCTCCCGCCCCGACTACGTGCAGCGCATGACCGAGCGCGGCAGCCGCTACCTCTTCCACATCGTCGAGGAAGTCGAGCGCCGCGGCATGCCCACCGAACTCGCGCTGCTGCCCTTCATCGAGAGCGCGTTCAACCCACAGGCCATGTCGTCGGCCAAGGCGTCGGGCATGTGGCAGTTCATGCCCGGCACCGGCCGCGATTTCTCGCTCAAGCAGAACGTCTTCCGCGACGACCGCCGCGACGTGCTCGCCTCCACCCGCGCCGCGCTCGACTACCTCGACCGCCTGCACACCATGTTCGGCGACTGGCACCTCGCGCTGGCGGCCTACAACTGGGGCGAAGGCAACGTGACGCGTGCCATCGCCCGCAACCAGCGGCTGGGCCTGCCCACCAACTACCTCAGCCTGCGCATGCCCTACGAGACGCAGCGCTACGTGCCCAAGCTGCAGGCGGTGAAGAACATCGTGGCCAACCCGGGCAACTTCGCGCTGGCCCTGCCCGCGGTGACCAACCACCCCTACTTCCTGAGCGTGCCCATCACCCGCGACATCGACGTGTCGCTGGCCGCCCGCTTCGCGGGCCTGCCGGTGGAGGACTTCAAGAACCTCAACCCGCAGATGAACAAGCCCGTCATCCTCGCCGCGGGCACGCCCTACGTGCTGCTGCCCTACGACAACGCGGACCGCTTCGTGCATTCGCTGGGCGAGCACCAGGGTTCGCTGGCGAGCTGGACGGCGTGGGTGGTGCCCAAGACGCTGCATCCGGCCGAGGCTGCGAAGCAGGTGGGCATGAGCGAAGCGGAATTGCGCGAGGTCAACCGCATACCGCCACGCATGCTCGTCAAGAGCGGCTCGACCCTCCTGGTGCCGCGCACCGAGAAGCGGCCGGACGACGTCTCGCCTCAGCTGGCGGACAACGCCACCATCAGCCTCGCCCCGGATGGTCCGGCGATGCGCAAGATGGCGATCAAGGCCGGCAAGAAGGACACCGTGGCCACGATCGCGCGCCGCTACCGCGTGAGTGCGGCACAGGTGGCGCAGTGGAACCAGGTGGGCGCCAATGCGGCGTTCAAGCCGGGGCAGCAGGTGGTGGTGTTCGTGGCGAACAAGGCACCGGCGACAAGGCGTGCATCGACGGCGAAGCGGCCTGTGAAGCAGGTGGCGGCCAGCAAGAGCAAGTCGCGCTCGGCCAAGGCCGGGCATGCGACGACGCGGGCGGCGAAGACGAACTGACCCATTCCCGTTCGGGCTGAGCCTGTCGAAGCCCTCGTCACGACAGGACCAGGGCGAACGGGGGGGTGGATCTACCGCCGATCGCTCAGCGCATGCGCGATCGTGCCCAGGTCCACATACTCCAGCTCGCTGCCGATCGGCACGCCCCTTGCCAGCCTGGTGACCTTCAATCCGCGCGACTTCATCGCCTCGGAAATCACATGCGCCGTGGCTTCACCTTCGGCGGTGAAGTTGGTCGCGACGATCACCTCGTCCACGCTGCCGTCGCCCACGCGCTGCAGCAACTGGCCCAGGCCGATGTCGCGCGCGCCCACACCATCGAGCGGACTCAGCTTGCCCATCAGCACGAAGTACAGCCCGCGGTAGCTGCCGGTGCGCTCCAGCGCGGCCTGGTCGGCCGGCGACTCCACCACGCACAGCAGGCGTGAATCCCGCGTCGCATCCAGGCAGGTGCTGCACACCGGGCTCTCGGTGAAGGTGTGGCAGCGCTCGCAGTGGCGGATGTTCTTCACCGCCCCCTGCAGCGACGCCGCCAGCCGCTGCGCACCCTCGCGGTCGTGCTGCAAGAGGTGGAAGGCCATGCGCTGGGCCGACTTCACGCCCACCCCGGGCAAACGCCTCAGGGCTTCGATCAATGCGTCGAGCGACGGCTCCGCCACGTGTGCCTGGCCTCGCGGATCAGAACGGGAACTTCATGCCCGGGGGCAGCGGCATGCCGGCGGTGAGCTTGCCCATCTTCTCCTGCGACACCTCTTCGGCGCGTCGGATGCCGTCGTTGAAGGCGGCGGCCACCAGGTCTTCGAGCATGTCCTTGTCGTCGGCCAGCAGGCTCGGGTCGATGACCACGCGCTTGACGTCGTGCTTGCAGGTCATCGTGACCTTCACCAGGCCGGCGCCCGACTGCCCTTCGACCTCGATGCTGGCCAGCTCTTCCTGCGCCTTCTTGAGGTTGTCCTGCATCGCCTGCGCCTGCTTCATCAGGCCCGCGAGTTGGTTTTTCATCATGGTCAAGTTCTCCTGGAACGTGTCTGTGTGGAATTCAGTGCGGCTTGATGGAGCCCGGCACGATGCGTGCCGTCTTGTACTGCGCCATCAGCGCCTGCACGAGGGGGTCGTTGTGGATGATCTGCTCGGCCTCGACCTGCCGCCGCTCGGCCTCGGCCGCGGCACGCAGGGCCGGTGAATCGGTGGCCGCGCCGCCTTCGACGTCCAGCCGCACGGGCTGGCCCAGGTGCTGCGACAAGGCGGCCTGCAGCTTGTCCTTGTGCGTGCCGGCGCGAAGCATCTCGCGCTCGACGCGCAGCGTCCAGACCGCCGTGCCAGCCTCATGGGCAAGGCCGATGCATTCAGCCTGCATTGCCAGCTCGCGCACCAGCGCGGAGATGCTGCCTTGCTGGACCATCTGCGTCACGGTCTCGTCCCAGCGGTCGCCGAGCTCGGTGCGCTTGACGACGGTGGAGGTGCGCGGTGTGGAAGGCGATGGCGGCATGGCCGGCGGCGAGTCGGGCATCGCATCGGATGCCGGACGTGCCGCGACGCGAGGTGCCGCCGCTGGTTCATCCTCCCACGGGGGCGGCGGCTCGTCGTCCGGACCATCGTGGCGCGGCGCGGGCGAAGGATTCGGCCTGGCGACAGGCACGGCCACGGGTGCTGCAACGGGTCGTGCCGGAGGCGGCGACGCGACGGGACGCGACGGCATGGCCTGAGGCGCCGCTGCAGGCCGCGCAGCGACTGGCGGAACCGGCCGCACCGGCGCCGCTGCCACCGCAGCGCTCGACGCCACCGCAGGCTGCGCCGACGGCTTGCGTGGCGCAGGCATCGCATCGCCACTGCCCTGCGGCCGGAAGGCCAACATGCGCAGCAGCACCATCACCAATCCGCTGTATTCGTCAGGCGCCAGGCCCAGTTCGGCGCGGCCATGGATGGCCATGCTGTAGCAAAGCTGGATCTCATCGGCCGGCAGCGCGGCAGCCAGGCGCACCGCCGCAGCGCTGTCGGGATCGTTCGCGTCCAGCGAACCCGGCACGGCCTGTGCCACCGCCATCTGTTGCAGCAGCTCGGAGAGTTCCTCCAGCGTGCCCGCCGCCGACAAGCCCATGCCGCGCAGGGCATCGGCTGCCGCGATCAATGCCGCGCCGTCGTTCGCCGCCAGTGCCTCGATGATGCGCACCGCATGCCCGCGATCCACCGCCCCCAGCATCTGCCGCACGCCGGCTTCGGCCAGCACGCCGGCGCCGAAGGCAATCGCCTGGTCCGTCAGCGACAAGGCATCGCGCATCGACCCGCGCGCCGCACGGGCCAGCAAGCGCAAGGCACCGGGCTCGGCCTCGATGCTCTCGGCCTGCAGCACGTTGGTGAGGTGCGAGTGCACCGTCTGCGGCGCCATCGGCCGCAGGTTGAACTGAAGGCAGCGCGACAGCACCGTGGGCGGCACCTTCTGCGGATCGGTGGTGGCCAGCACGAACTTGAGGTATTCGGGCGGCTCTTCCAGCGTCTTCAGCATCGCATTGAATGCCGTGGTGGAGAGCATGTGCACTTCGTCGATCATGTAGACCTTGAAGCGCCCCACCACCGGCTTGTAGACCGACTGGTCCAGCAGCGTGGAGATCTCTTCCACGCCGCGGTTGGAGGCTGCATCGAGCTCCACGTAATCCACGAAGCGGCCGGAGTCGATGTCGCGGCAGGCATTGCACACGCCGCACGGATGCGCCGTGATGCCGCCCTGCCCGTCCGGCCCGGTGCAATTGAGGGATTTCGCCAGCAGGCGCGACACCGTGGTCTTGCCCACGCCGCGGGTGCCGGTGAACAGGTAGGCGTGGTGCAGCCGTCCCTGCGTGAGCGCATTCGCCAATGCCTGCACGACGTGCTCCTGCCCCACCAATTGCTCGAAATTGGACGGGCGGTACTTGCGCGCGAGGACGAGATAGCTCATCCGGGCGATTCTACGGGGGCGACATCGGCTGACCGATAATCCCGTCCCATGACTTCCCCTGCTTCCCATCCCGCATCCGGCACGCTCAGCTACGAACAGGCCGGCGTGAACTACGACCTGATCGACCCGCTGAAAGTGGCGGCCCAGCGGGCAGCCGCCGCGACAGGTGCGCACCTCGCGCACCACGGCTTCAGCGAAGTGGCCGCCTCGCGCGGCGAGTCGGCCTACGTGGTGGACGTGGGTCCGTTCTACATCGCGAGCATCGTCGAATGCCTGGGCTCCAAGGCGCTCGTGGCCGACGAGATGAACAAGCTCACCGGCAAGAGCTACTACGACAGCATCGCGCAAGACACCATCGCCATGGCGATCAACGACCTCATCACGGTGGGCGCGACGCCGCTGGTGGTGCAGGCCTACTGGGCCGCGGGCGGCTCGGACTGGTTCTCCGATGCGCAGCGCGCGAAGGCGCTCGTCGACGGCTGGAAGCGCGCCTGCGACACCTGCAAGGTGGCCTGGGGCGGCGGCGAGACGCCGGCGCTGGCGGGCATCGTGGCCGACGGGCGCATCGACCTCGCGGCGTCGTGCACCGGCATCATCAATCCGAGGGAGCGGCTGTCGGTGGGCGACAAGCTCGGCGCGGGCGATGCGATCGTGCTGCTGGCATCGAGCGGCATCCACGCCAACGGCTTGAGCCTGGCGCGCAAGCTGGTCGAGCGGCTGCCCAATGGCTACCTCACCGAAGTGGAACCCGGCGTGTCATATGGCGAGGCCCTGCTCGCGCCGACGGTGCTGTACTCGCCCGTCACCGAGGCGCTGTACGCCGCGGGTGTGAAGCCGCACTACTGCGCGAACATCACCGGCCACGGATGGCGCAAGCTGCTGCGGCATCCGGCCACGCTCACCTATCGCATCCACAGCGTCCCGTCCGTCACGCCCGTGCTCAAGTTCATGCAGGAGCATGCGAAGCAGGACGACAAGGAGGCCTACTCCACCCTCAACATGGGCGCGGGCTTCGCGCTCTTCGTGCGGGCGGAGGATGCGCAGAAGACCGTGGTTGTCGCGAAGGCGCAAGGCATCGATGCGATCGTTGCGGGCGTGGTCGAGGCGGGTCCCAAGAAGCTCATCGTCGAGCCGCTGGGCATCGAGTTTGGCGACGACGCGCTGCAACTTCGATAAGCCCACGCGAAGGCGGCGCATCGGCGTCGCCTACAATCCGCCCCTGACGGGCCTCCCCGCATGGAAGCGCGCCCAACCTGGTCAGGTCGGGAACGAAGCAGCCACAAGCGTTGCGACCAGTGCCGGGGGTAAGGCTCGTCAACCTCCCCTCCCTTTCAAGCCCCGCGCTTCATCGCCTTCAGCAGTAGCGAGAGCGGCTCCAGTGCCTCTTCGGGTGTGCCCAGCACCTGGGCCTGGACGATCGCACCATCGATGGCCAGCGCAATCGCACGGGCCTCTGCCGAGCGGCCGCGGCCCGTCGGCAGCACGGCCGCGACAGCATCCGCCATCTCCTGCTTGTGGCTGCGCGTCACCTCCACCACCGCCGGCTGCACCGGCCCCAGTTCACCCACGCTGTTGATGAATGCGCAGCCTCGGTAGTCGGGGCTTGAGAACCATTCCCGCAAGGTCGGCACGATCGCGTCCACGGTGCCGCCGTGGCGCGCCAGTGCATCGACGAACCACGTCATCCAGCGCTCGTGGCGCTGCTCGAGGAATGCGAGGATCAGGTCGTCCTTGCTGGGGAACTGCCGGTAGAAAGTGACCTTGGTGACACCCGCCTCGGCGATCACGCGGTCGATGCCCGTGGCGCGAATGCCCTCGCGGTAGAACAGGTCATGGGCCGTGCTGAGGATGCGCTCCCGCGGAGTCGCGTCACCTGCGAGGGGTAGATTCAAGGCAGCGGCAGTCGTTCGTCGGCTTGGCATGTCGGCGATTGTAGACAGACTTGTCTACCGCCTTTAGACTGCGCACGTAGACAACTCTGTCTACATCGCTTCGACCTCTTCCACCAACCGACCACACTCCATGGACACCAAGCCGCCCGTCCCGCCCTTCACCAAGGAATCCGCTACCCAGAAAGTCCGCCTCGCCGAAGACGCCTGGAACTCCCGCGACCCGGCGCGCGTCGCGCAGGTCTACACGGAAGACACGAAGTGGCGCAACCGCGCCGAGTTCCCGGTTGGCCGCGAGCAGGTGAAGGAATTCCTCACCCGCAAATGGGCACGCGAACTGGACTACCGGTTGATCAAGGAACTCTGGGCGCACGACGGCAACCGCATTGCCGTGCGCTTCGCCTACGAATGGCACGACGACTCCGGTCATTGGTACCGCTCGTACGGCAACGAGAACTGGGAGTTCAACGAGTTCGGCCTGATGCAGCGGCGCTTCGCCAGCATCAACGACTTGCCGATCACCGAGGCGGATCGCAAGTTCTTCTGGCCGCTGGGCCGCCGGCCGGACGATCACCCAGGGTTGAGCGACCTCGGCCTGTGAGGCGCGAAGTCGCTCGATCGGATCAATCGGCCATCAACGGCGGCCGCTCAGCCGTGCCAGCACGGCATCGTGATCCGCCTGGGCCTGGCGCATGCACTGGCTGTTCGCGGCACCATGTCCTTCGCGGCGGCACTGGGCGCGCACCTCGGCCAAGGCATTCGTCGCCTCGATGCGTGCATCGCGCGCGCTCTGGGGCGACTGCGGCCCGCCGGTGGTCAAGTCGACGGACGTCTGGATCACTTTCTCTGGCAGCACGATGACCTGCTGGGGTTGCGCAGGCGCGGGTGTGGCGGGCGTGTCCGCGGGCGGCGCCACCACTTCGGCCGGCATGGTGCGCGGGTCCTGCACCGGCTGGGCCGTTGTAGTTTGTGCAAAGGCAACGGGAGCGACGCACAGGGCCACCAGGGCACAGAGTCGGTTCAGCTTCATGGTTTCTCCTTCGGATCAGGCCCCAGGGGGGCATGTCAGAAGAAGCGGCAAGCGGTGTGCCTGAAACCGGGGCTCAACCCGCCTGCTTGAAGGCCATCACGGCCTGGTTGCGCAAAGTCCGCAGCAACGACAGTTCCCGCTCGCCCAGTTCGATGCCACCAGGCGTCGCCTTGTCGGCGTAGATGAGCGCGAACGGCGCGCCCTTGATCATCAGCGGCAGCAGCAGGAAGGCCGGCGCGTTCACCGATTGGCGATACCAGGCCGGCAGCCGCGTCGCGATCGTCGGCACGGTCGCGTCGCTGATGAGCGTGTCCGCACCCTTCAGGCACACGGCGGCAAAGAGATCGCTCGGCGTCTTCAGCGACACCTTGAAGGCCGCTGCCACCTGCTCGGACTTGTCGCCCAGGCCGAAGCGCCCGCTGAGCACCTCGGTCCTCGGGTCCTTCAGGCAGAAGACGACGCGGCGAAAGCCCAAAGCGCGGAACATGGTCTCCAGGATCATGCGCAGCACTTCGTTTAGCTTGAAGGTCTCCACCATGGTGTTGGTGATGTCCTGGATGCCCGCGGCCATGACTTCGGCCGCGTTGTCCACCGGCGTCATCGCCGACTGGTCTTCGGTGATGGTGGCCTGCAGCGTGTGCGGCGTGAGCGTGTCGTGCTCTTCTTCCTTCTTCTCGACCGCATCGATGGTGGGATGCAGCAGCCGCGAGGCCGGCGTGCCCGGCTGCACGTGGATGTTCATCGCCTGCGCCATCTGCGCCAGCTTGCCGCGTGCTTCCACGGCTGCGCCTTCGATGACCTTGCTGCTCACGCCCAGCACCTTGCTGTAGCGTTCGGCCACTTGCGCAATCGATGCCGCAGATTCGCCCGGCTCGCTGCGCAGGAGTGCGTCGGTGATCTCGTTGGCGCTCTGCGCCAGCCAGCGGATGCGGTCGGCCGGCTTGTCGGCGAGCTTGACCGGAATCTCCGCCGTGGGCGTGCGCATGCAGCGCTGCAGGTTCTCCGGCAGGCCCCACGATTTGGCAACGCCCAGCCCCAGTTCCTCGAAGCTCAGCCCCAGCACGTTGATGGAGGCCGCCTCTTCGGTCTGCGCGCTGTAGGTTCGCCCGCTCTTGGCGTAGTCGGCCAGCACGCTGCGGACCTGCCGCGCCTCTTCCGGGAAGTAATACTCCGTGAGCAGCCGCCCCAGGTTCTGGAACATCGCGCCGATGAAGGCCTCTTCGCTCTCGCGGGCCACCGGGCACAGCTCGGTGGCCACGGAGCCTGCCATCAGCGAGCGCAGGAATTCTTCCTTGAGCTGGTTCGCATGGCTCTTGTCATGCATGTGCTCCAGCAGCACCAGGCTCAGCGCCATGTTGCGGATGCCCGCGAAGCCGATCAGCGCGATCGCACGCGACACCGTGCTGATGCTGCCGCCACCCGCATGCTGGTAGTGCGCGGTGTTGACCATGCGCAGCAGCTTGTTGGTGAGCGCCACGTCCTTGAGAATTTCGTTGGACAGGCTGCCCAGGCTTTCCTTCTCGGAGGTGGCCACGCGCTGGATGCGCACCACCGAATCGGACATCGCCGGGAAGTCGCTCTTGTGGCGCATGCGGCGCAGCAGGAACTCCAGCGTACCGTTGTTGTTGGCGCCGCCGTTGGCTGCATTCGCCGCCTTGCCGCCGCCGGCCGTGCCGTCCAGCCAGTCCTGCAGGTCGCCGCGGAACTTGGCGGCGCTGGCGTGGCGCTGCGACGCGTCGCGGGCCATGCCGCGCATCAGCACGGCGCGCAGCTTGTCGTCCACTTCCGAAGGCAGCCCGCCGGGCAGCTTCAGGTCTTCATGCGCCACGCGGTAGATGGCGCGGTAGGCATCGCGCTCGGCGATCACCGGCTTGCCGCTGAGCACTTCGGCCAGCACCAGCGCGGTGGAGAACACGTCCATGGCCGGCGTGGGCGCCTCGCCATGCGCCGCTTCGGGCGACATGTAGCCGGGCGTGCCCACCACCTTCTGGTTGCCGCCGTCCTTCACGTGGGCGGCGATGCCGAAGTCCATCACGCGGGCCCGGCCCGCGCCGTCGACGAGGATGTTCGATGGCTTGAGGTCGCGGTGCACCACGCCCGCCGCATGCGCGGCCTGCAAGGCATCGAGCACGCCGACCACGAGCTGCACGGCCTCGCGCGCCGGCAGCGGCCCGCGCGCCTTCAGATGCTCGGACAAGGTCCGGCCTGCCACGTATTCGAAGACGAGGTAAGGCTGCTGCCCATGCATGTCGGCCTCGAAGACCGGCACGATGTGCGGGTGCGTGAGCCGGCTCACGGCGCGGGCCTCGTGCATCCACTGGTTCACCGCGGCGGCATCGGTGCCGGCGGCGGGACGCATCAGCTTGACGGCCACCTCGCGGTCCAGCCGCGGGTCGTAGCCCAGGTACACGGTGGCCTGCGCGCCCTTGCCCAGGATGCGGCGCAACTCGAAGCGGCCCAGTTGCGGGCTTTGCGCGGAGGTGGCAGGGACGGCGGCCATGGTCAGCGCTTGTCGGGTTCCGCAGTGGTCTCTTCGCTCTTGGCCTTTTGCACATCGGCGACCCGCTTGCCGGTGCGCAGAGCAGTGCGAGCGGCCTGCAGGGCTTCCTGCAGGTCGCGCGGGCCGATTTCCAGCGAGCGGGCATAGCGCTGCGCGACGAGCGCAATGCCTTGGGCAATGCGCGTGGCCGGCAGCGTGGTAATGGCATCGACCGCCTCGTTCGCCGCGCTGGCCGCGGTGCGCAGCACGTCCGCATCGCCATCGGGCGTGCGCACGGCCTTGTCGCGGGCCAACCGGTGGATCATGTGCTGGACGTCCTCGCCCAGCCCCCAGTGGCGCGCCACGGACGCGCCCAGGGTCTCGATGTTCACGCCCAGCACGGCGTACGAGGCCCCGGCTTCGGTCATGCCGGGCTGCTCGGGCGTGCCGGGTTCGGCATTGGCCGGCGGCGGCACGGGCTTCATCAGCTGCCAGATCTGCTCGGCTTCCTCGGAGAAGTGGTACTGCAACAGCAGGCGCCCCAGGTTCTGTAGGACGGCCACGAGGTAGATGACCTCGGGGTCGTAGCCGCCAGGGCACAGGGCCTGCGCGGTGTAGCCGGCCAGCCGCACACGCTCGATGGTGCGCTCCATGGCCGTGGCACCTTGCGGCGTCAGCGGCCCCGGCCACACGCGAAGCTGGGCAGCGGCACTGCGGATGCCGTTGAGCCCCACCAGCGCGATCGCCCGGCGGATGGTCAGCACCGGGCCGTTGCCCGACACCTGTGTGCTCTGCACCTGCGCGGAGTTCACCATGCGCAGCAACTCGAAGCTGAGCGCCATGTCCTGCAGGATCTGCTCGGCCATCTCGTCGGTGCGCTGGCCTTCCATGGACGTGAGCCGCGACACGCGCCCGCCCACTCCCGGCATGGCCGGCAGATGGCCGACGGTGCGCATGCGGTCCAGCAGCAGCGCGAGCGGACCGCCGGTGTCCTGTGCTTCGGCGGCACGCCAGCCTTCCAGCGCCTGCAGCAGCGTGCGTGCGCTGAGGTAGCGCTGGCGCTCCTGGCTGGCGGTGGTGCGGTTGGCAATGGCGCGCAGCGCCTCGGGAATCGGGTGCGGCGTGCTCCACGGCAGGCGCACGATTTCCTTGCCCAGCGGTGTCAGGCGGGAAATCACGAGCGCCGTGTCGGGTTCTTCCAGCGCGGGCTGGCCCACCAGCAGTTGCTGCAACAGCAAGCCGCAGGCGAGCACGTCGCGCTCGGCGTTCTGGCGGTGGGCACGCAGCCGGTTCGGGTCCAGCGGCATGGCGCGGTTGGCATCGTCGGGATTGGCCTGCGGCTGGCCGACGGCGGCCAGCGCCATCACGCGGACGCTGCCGTTCTCGCTGATGAGCAGGTGGTGCAGTTGCAGGTCGCCATGCGCAGCGCCGGACTCGTGCGCGAAGGCCATGCCTTGCAGCGCATGGCACATCCAGCCCACCGACTCCAGCGGCGCCGGGTTGGGATGCGCGGCCAGCCATTCGGGCAGCGTCATGCCCAGGGCACGATCCACCGCCACGTAGGGCCAGTTCTCCTGCACGCCGACTTCCACGACGTGGGCGATGTTGGGGTGGTTCAGCCTCGCGGCCGACCGCACTTCGTCCTGCCAGAGCTCCAGCGCCGCGGGCGACGCGGGCTGCACGCGCGGCAGGGTCAGCATCAGTTCCTGTTCGAGGCGCGGGTCCCATGCGAGCCAGACCATGGTGCCGGCGCTCTTGCCCAGCAGTTGCCGCAGCTCGAAGCGGCCAAGCCGGCGTGCAACGGCCGCCGGTGCGCTCGCAGCGGCTGGACGTGGGGATGAAGACGCGGGTGCAACCATCGTGGACTGGGACGAAGTTGCGCTATTGGATGCCGGGAACTCCCTGGCCGAAACCTCGATGAGGCCCGGCATTCCGTGGCAATTCGTTTCAAAACCCAGTGTGCGCGCGGCGGAGCGCAGTGTGGCGGTCATCCCTGGCGGCGTCGTGAGAAATGCCCGCTTCCCGTCTCGGGCCGATCACGCCGTGGCGAGCATGCCCAGGCCGCTCAAGGGGTCAATTCGACCAGCTCGCCGGCACCGGTGATGAAGGCGCAGCGGACCTCGTCAGCCGGTTGCAAGCTTTGGACGATGCGGCGGTAGCGCAGGAGCTGGTCACGGTATTGCGGCAGCTCCGCAGGCGACTGGTTGAGCTTGTAGTCCAGCACCCACCACTGGCGCCGGCCGGCCGCCTCCAGGGCCACCAGCCGGTCGATGCGCAGCTCGGTCTCGCCCTCGCCCACCGGCACCTCGTTGCCCGACCAGTGCAATTGCGGACCGCGGAAGAAGCGCGCGCAGTCCGGGCTGCGCCAGATCCGGCCCGCGAGGCGGCGGACCTGCCGGCCGTCGGACTGGAACTCGCGGGCGGCGGCATCGGCCAGGTGGTCGAAGTGGTCGGCATCGTCCGCCAGTGGGCCTTGGGCGCCGGCCCATTCGAGCGTGCGGTGCACGGCCTTGCCCAGCAGGCTGACCATGCTGTCCTCGGCCGTGGCCCTCGCAGGCACGGCAGGCCGCTCGGGCGCATCGGTCCAGTTCGGCAGCACAGGCAGGACGATGGGCCGCTGCTGCGCCGCATGCGGTTCGTGGGCCTGGGTGGCCGGCATGGGTTGCGCCACCGGCTGGAGGAGCTGCCACCACGAAGGCTGTTCAGGCGGGCGATGAGGCTGGGTGGCGCTGAAGACCAGCCGCTGCCGGGCGCGTGTCATCGCCACGTACAGGCTGTTCAGCTCCTCGCGTTCGCGCGCCTCGCGTTCGCGCGCCAGCACCGGCAGCAGCGAGGGCGGGCATTGGCCCTCCGAGTAGACGAAGGCGCAGGCCTGGGGGCTTTCGGCTTCGACGGGCCAGTCCACCAGCAGCGTGGCCGTCTCGGCGTTCTTGGGCGTCGGGTCGGCGTCCATGATGAACACGACCTCCGCCTCCAGGCCCTTGGCGCCGTGGACGGTGAGCAGCTGGACGGCGTCCGGCTGCAATGCCGCAGGCACCTTCAGGGACCGGCGTTTCAGCGCGCGGACGAAGTTGTAGGGCGTGGCGTAGCGGGCGCCGTCCAGCGTGAGGGCCTGGTTGAGCACGGCATCGACGGCGTTGAGGGCTGCCGGGCGCCGCTCGGCGGGGACGGCAGCGGCCAGGCGCTCGCGCAGCTCGCCCTCTGCCACGACGATGTCGAGCAGGTCGTGCGGGGGCAGTTGCTGGGCCACGTTGGCCCAGCGCTGCAGAAGCTTCCGGGCGCGATCCAGGGCGGGCGAGGCCTCGGGCGACTCGCGCAAGGCACGCCACCAGTCACCGTGGTTGACCGCCTGGCGAGCGAGCCGCACAAGGTCATCGTCCGACGCGCCGAACAGCGGGCTGCGCAAGGCATGGGCCAGCGAGAGCTTGTGCTGAGGCGAGGCCAGCACGTCGAGCAGCGCCACGATGTCGCGTGCCTCGGGCGCATCAAGCAGGTCGAAGGCCTCGGGCGCAGCGAAGGGGATGTGCAGGCGCGACAACTCGTCCGCCGCGAGCCGCAGGGATTCGCGCTTGCGGCACAGCACCTGGATGTCGCCGGGTGCCATGCCCGAGTCGATGAGTTCATCCACCGCGGCCGCCACCAGCCTGGCTTCCTGTTGGCGCAGCAGCTCTTCGGCCTCGATGCGCGGCTGCGTGAGGCTGTCGCGCCAGGCCAGTGGTGCGTCGTCCTCGGCAGGCTTCTCCTTCTGCGGACGCATGACCTCCGGCAAGGCGAGTGCCCCAGGGCCACCATGCGGGACGGACTCGGTCGTGTGCTCGCGAAAGCCCTCGAACCGCGCCTGGTCCTGCAAGGCACGGAACACGCCGTTCAGCGCCTGCAGCACCTCCGGCGAATTGCGGCGGGTGTGGTCACAGGTGAGCACCGTGCCGCCCAGGCCTTGCAGCAGGAAGTCGCGCGCCGCTGCGAAGACCTTCGGCTCGGCACCCCGGAAACGGTAGATGCTCTGCTTGGGATCGCCCACGATGAACACGCCCAGGGGTCGGTACCCGCTGGTACCACCGCCAGCGCCGGCGTAGCCCGCGAGCCACGCATGCAGGGCGTGCCACTGCAAGGGACTGGTGTCCTGGAACTCATCGATCAGCAGGTGCCGCACGCGGGCATCCAGCCGTTCCTGCACCCAGGCCGAGAGCGTCGCGTCGCGCAGCAGCGCGAGTGCGCAGCGCTCCAGGTCGTTCATGTCGGCCAGGCCGCGCGAGCGCTTGTAGGCGGCGTATTCGGCGAAGAGCGTGCGCGACAGCCTGACCATGCGCAGGTGCTCGTCATGCGCGGATTGCTGGCGGCAGGCGCGGTCGATGTCCTCGATGAGACCGGCTACCTCACTCACGCCGGGCACATCGGCCAGGGCCTTGCGGAGTTCGCCCTTGCCGGTGAACAGCGCCGCACGGACGCCATCGAGCGACTGGGGTGGATCGTCCAGGCCCAGCGCCTGTTCAAGGACCACGGCCTGCTTCTTGCACGTGGCGGACTTGTGCGCGCCGAGCGTCGCTGCGACCGCTGCCAGCATGGCTCTCGCATCCGGCATCAGCACCCGATGCGATGGATGCGGCAAGCCCGCGTAGCTCGGCCATTGCTCGGCCGCGGACTTCACGCTGTCTTCCAGCACGCCGCCTTGATCGGCCAGCTCGATGTCGATGCGCCGCGCCCAGGCCGCATCCAGCCACTTGCGAAGCTGCGACCGGCCGCGTGACAGCACGAGGGCTCGAAAGTCCTCGTGCAGGACCTCGTCTGCAATCACTGCCGCATGAAAGCGCCGGTAGACCTCGCCGCGGTGGTCGGCCACGTCTTCCAGCAGGTCCATGTCGGGCTGCAGGCCCAGTTCGTTGAGCAGCTCCAGCGGCGCAGCGCGCAGCAGTTGCGAGAACCAGGCGTGGAAGGTGCGTACCTCCACCGATCGGCCGGTGGCGAGCAGTCTTTCGTGAAGATCGGCCAGCAAGGGCGCGGCGCTGGTGGCTTCGGCCAGCGACATGCCGCGCGCCATCAGCTCGCGCTGTCGGCGCGCGTCGTCGCATTCGGGCGAGCCGAAGTCGGCCAGCCATTCGTCCAGGCGCGCCCGCATCTCGCCGGCCGCCTTGCGCGTGAAGGTGATGGCCAGGATCTCCTGCGGCATCGCGCCGTCGAGCAGGGCACGCAGGATGCGCGACACCAGCATCCAGGTCTTGCCCGCGCCGGCGCAGGCCTCGACGATCACGCTGCGGCGCGGGTCGCAGGCCGCGGCGTAGAAGGCCTCGCGCGACGCGAGCCGCCCGTCGATCTGGTAGGCCGCGCCGGTCATGGCACGGGCTCCCAATGGTCCTTGCGGCACAGGCCGCGGGCCTCGCAGAACTCGCAGGCCATGCCCTCGCCCAGCGCGGGCATCCGGGCGCCCCGGCGCAGGCGTTCCAGCTCGGCGCCGATCTCCTGCACCAGCACCTGCGCCGTGATCTCCACCTGCGGATGTTCGATGGGCTTGATGCCATCGCTGTCGTCCAGCGGCAGGTAGATCGCGCTCACGGCGCCGCCCGCTTCGGACTGCTGCGCCATCAAGGCGGCGTAGAAGGCCAGCTGCGTGTCTTCCAGCGGCGTCTTCACGAGGTTGCGCAAGGCCTGCCCGCTGCCGGTCTTGTAGTCGATGAGCTGGGTGACCGGCCCCTCTTCGCCCGGCACGCTGTCGATGCGGTCGATGCGGCCTTGCATGCGAACGCCGGCCCACTGCACGGGGCTGGCTTTCAGGTCGCGCTCGCCGTCGATCCAGCTCGCGCCTTGTTCATCGCGCTCGTGCAACCACTGCACATAGCGCGGTACGAAGCGTTCGAAGGTCGCGGCGAAAGGCAGGAAGGCGGCGTCATCCAGGCCCATGTGCTCTTGCGATTGCGCCGCCACCTCGCGCAGCCTGGCCTCGTCCTGCCCGATCGCCTGGGGCACCGTTCGTGATTCATGGAAGCGATGCAGCACGTCGTGCAGCCAGGTGCCGTAGTCGCGCTTTTCCACAGCGTCGTCGAGTTCGTCGGCCTCGCGCAGCGACAGCAGGCGCAGGGCGAAGAAGCGGTACGGGCAGCTGCGCAGCGCATCGCAGGCGGAGGCGCTCAGGGTGTCGGGCAGAAGGTCGGGCGCGAAGGGCATGGGGCGCGGCACCGGCGCGGGTGCCAGCGTCGCCCTGCCTTGCGGATCGGGCGCCTGCGCGATCGAACGGCCCTGCTTGCGCATGGCCAGGTCCAGCCGCTCGACCAGCGTGCTCGGCGCCAGCGGCTCGCCGCCATCGTCCAGCCGCCGAAGCAAGGTGATGCGCGGCATGCGCAGCAGTTGGATGAAGGCCAGCATCTCGGCCTCGCGCTGCTGCTCCATGGTGGGCAGCCGCAGCGAGGCGGCCAGTGAATCGTTGAGCAGCGGATGCGGCGACGGGGCGCCGCCCAGGCGCTTCTCGTCGGCTCCGGCGAAGACCACGGAGGCGAAGGGCCGCAGCATCGCCTGTGCCAGCGGCGTCACGACGACGCTCGCCTGCGACTGACCGGCTGCCGCCTCGGGCACGAAGGACGCGTCTTCCAGCGTGCCATCCACCCAGTTCGTGAACTCGTGCAGGCTCATGGCCTGGGGCGTTTCCGCCGGGTCGGCCACGGGTGCGTCGTCCAGATGCAGTGCATTGATCGCCTGCACGCCGGCATCGTCGGACTGCAGCAAGTCCAAGGCGCCCGAGGCCGCGAGCGCCTGGCGCAACGCGGAGATCCATGCATTGAAGCTGCGTGAGCGCGGTGAGCGCAGGTCCGCGATCACGGCCTGCGCCGCCTGCCACAACTGGCCTGGCGCGTCGCCCATCGCCTGCGCATCCACCGCCGACGGCGTGGACCAGGCCTGGCGCCGCATGGCCGTCTCGATGGCCTGCATCGCCCGCGAGGCGCCAGCTACGCCGGGCCAGTCGGTGGCACCGGCCTTGAGCCAGTCCAGCCAGTCGTCGGCGGTGGCGCGAGGGTTGGCCGCGCGCAGGAGATTGCCCACCATCGCACCGGCCCGCGTGGTCGACAGCTTCCACCCGGTTTCATCGACGATGGGCACGTGCTGGCGCGCGAGCAAGGCGCGCACGCGCCGCGTGAGCAGGCGGTCTTGGGAGATCAGCGCCACGGGGCGATGCCCGGTGTTGAGCCTGTCGAGCACCTCGGCGGCGCAGCGGCTCGCCTCGGATTCGAAGTCGGCGCATCGGGCCTGGCTGACATCCGCGATGCGCGCCGCGTGTGAGAAGGCCGCAGCATGGTCGGGATCGGCCTGGATGACGAGCGCAGGACCGTGCGCATGCAGCAGCAGCGCCTCGGTCAGCGCATCGGCACCGCCCGCCTGCACGACCATCCAGGCAGAGGGCTGCAAGTCGAACAACTGGTCGGTGACCGGGGCGGCGGATGCCGCTGCCCACTCGAAGGCCACGCGAGCAAGCATGCGTTCGGTGCCGCCCGGGCCCGGCGCGATGCTCAGGAGTTCACGGCCTTGCGTCCAATACGCGTCCCGGTCCGACGGCGCCATCGCAGCCGCTGCCCGGGCGAATGCCTGGGCCGTCTGGGCCACCGATGCCACCGCCTGATCGAACCCTCGCTCGTCGCGCTTGTGCCACGCCTGCCCGAAGGCCTGTCCGCGCAGCAGATGCCTGGCCGTGAGCCGGTCCAGCGCGCCGTCGAAACTGATCTGCCCGGGCTGCGAAGCAGCCCCTGGCCCCAGGCTGCGGGCCAGCGTCTGGGTGGTCTCCACGCGCGGCATCCACCCGCCCAGCGCGATCCACGCCCGGCGCGCGAGCGGCAAATGCTGCGCGAATGGCAACAGCATCACCGCGTCGCGCAGGACCACGCCCTGCCCTTCGGCCCACGCCTGCGCCAGCCGCACCACGCGCGGCCATGGGTCACCGGGGCCGATTTCAAGAGGGATGCGAACTATGGGCGCCATAGAAAAGATGAAGCCGCCGCGGGGGCCGCGACGGCAGCGGGGTCTGAGCACAATGTGTCAGAATCATTGTGCCTTGCCGCCTCGTGCGGCGTTCAACAGGTTCGAGAAGGACCCACCCCCTTAGGACAAGTCATGAGCTCCGATCTCATCAAGCACACCACCGACGCGTCATTCGACAGCGACGTTCTCAAGGCCGACAAGCCGGTCCTCGTGGACTACTGGGCCGAGTGGTGCGGGCCCTGCAAGATGATCGCCCCCATCCTGGACGAAGTCTCCAAGGACTACGACGGTCGCCTGAAGATCGCGAAGATGAACGTCGACGAGAACCGTGACGTGCCCGCGAAGTTCGGCATCCGCGGCATTCCGACGCTGATGCTGTTCAAGGACGGCCAGCTCGCCGCCACCAAGGTGGGCGCACTTTCCAAGGCCCAGTTGACGGCCTTCCTCGACGGTCATCTATAATCCGTCGCAGTCGCTTCGGGAGAAGCCCGGCTCACCTGCCAAGTCCCACAAGGCCGCCAGTCAGGCGCCCCTCCCGAAGCCAGAATTTTTGCCACCACGCCAGCAGTCAAGGCGCGTGGATCCGGCCTCCTACTCCGACCCTTAGCTCTCTCTTCGCGACCTCTGCGCCAACGTTGTTCAGGCGGATCAGAGGCAGCGAATCGGACACGAGGCCGACCGCTCGGGCGGCGCCATTGGCAGGCGTCGACCCACATCACCCCAGGGTTGCAACCCATGCATCTGTCAGAACTTAAAGCGCAGCACGTCTCCGAGCTCATCAAGATGGGCGAAGCGCTGGAGATCGAAAACGTCGCTCGCCTGCGCAAGCAGGAGCTGATGTTCGCGATCATGAAAAAGCGCGCCAAGGCCGGCGAACAGGTCTTCGGCGACGGCGTGCTCGAAGTGTTGCCTGATGGCTTCGGCTTCCTGCGCTCGCCCGACGCGAGCTACATGGCGTCCACCGACGACATCTACCTGAGCCCCAGCCAGATCCGCCGCTTCAACCTGCACACCGGCGACGCCATCGAAGGCGAAGTCCGCGTGCCCAAGGACGGCGAGCGCTACTTCGCGCTGGTGAAGGTCGACAAGGTCAACGGCCTCACGCCCGAGGAGAGCAAGCACAAGATCATGTTCGAGAACCTGACCCCGCTGTTCCCGAAGGAACAGTTCAGGCTCGAGCGCGACATCAAGGCTGACGAGAACATCACCAGCCGCATCATCGACCTCATCGCCCCGCTGGGCAAAGGCCAGCGCGCCCTGCTCGTCTCGCCGCCCAAGAGCGGCAAGACGGTGATGATGCAGAACCTGGCGCACGCCATCACCGCCAACTACCCTGACGTCTACCTCATCGTCCTGCTGGTCGACGAGCGTCCGGAAGAAGTGACCGAAATGCAGCGCACCGTGCGCGGCGAGGTCATCAGCTCCACCTTCGACGAGCCCGCCGCCCGCCACGTGCAGGTGGCCGAGATGGTCATCGAGCGCGCCAAGCGCCTGGTCGAGCTCAAGAAGGACGTGGTGATCCTGCTGGACTCCATCACCCGCCTGGCCCGCGCCTACAACAACGTGCTGCCCTCGTCGGGCAAGGTGCTGACCGGCGGCGTGGACGCCAACGCCCTGCAGCGTCCCAAGCGCTTCTTCGGCGCGGCGCGCAACATCGAGGAAGGCGGCTCGCTGACCATCATCGGCACGGCGCTGGTGGACACCGGCAGTCGCATGGACGAAGTCATCTACGAAGAATTCAAGGGCACCGGCAACTGCGAAATCCACCTGGATCGCCGCATGGCCGAGAAGCGCGTGTACCCGTCCATCCTGCTGAACAAGTCGGGCACGCGCCGTGAAGAGCTGCTGCTGAAGCCGGAAATCCTGCAAAAAAGCTGGATTCTTCGCAAATTGCTCTACCCGATGGACGAGATCGAGGCGATGGAGTTCATCCTCGACAAGATGAAGTCGACGAAGAACAACCTGGACTTTTTCGACATGATGAGACGCGGGGGCTAGCCGTCGGTCGCCCATTTGGGCGGCTACGGGCTATAATCCGCGGTTTTCCGCACCGGCAAGTGCGTCGAGTGGTTCGACGTGGCTCCCGACATCACGAGGTTTCCCATGAAAGAAGGCATTCACCCCGGTTACCGCGACATCTGCTTCGTGGACCTGTCCAACGGTTTCAAGTTCGTGACGCGCTCCACCGCGCAGACCAAGGAAACCATCAAGATGGAAGACGGCCGTGAGCTGCCGCTCATCAAGCTGGAAACCACGAGCGAATCGCACCCCTTCTACACCGGCACCCAAAAGAGCGTCGACTCGCTCGGCGGCCGCGTCGAGAAGTTCCGCAACAAGTTTGCGCACCTCTCCAAGAAGTAAATCCAGCGTCCCGCCCAGGCGGGATTCGCACATCAAAGGCAGCCCCGGCTGCCTTTTTTGTTGCCCGGGTGGTCCGGTGAACGCCGGGCTCCGTTGTGTTGCATGATCCGACGCTGACAACAAGAACGGCATCTTGAACTCGCCCAATCCCGCCCTCGTCACCCACCGCGCCGCCCAGCGCCTGCCGCGGCTGGCGCTGTTCCTGTTCTGTGCGGCCTACGTCATTCCAGGCGTGTTCGGCCGGGACCCTTGGAAGAATGCCGACATCACCGCCTTCGGGTACATGGTGAGCATGGCAGAGGGCCGCAGTTCCTGGTTCGCGCCAGCCCTGGGCGGGCTGCCGTCGGACGCGGCCTTCCTGCCCTACTGGCTGGGTGCCGCCTTCATCAAGGTGATGGGGCCACTGTTCGGTGCGCCGCTGGCAGCCCGGCTGCCCTTCGCGGCGCTGCTGGCGCTGGTCCTGCTGCTCACCTGGTACAGCACCTACCACCTCGCCCGCACCGACGCCGCCCAGCCGCTGCCCTTCGCCTTCGGTGGCGAGGCCGATCCGATCGACTACGCCCGAGCCATTGCCGACGGCGCCTTGCTGGCCGTGATCGCCTCGCTGGGCCTGCTGCAACTCGGCCATGAGACGACGCCGGAGCTGGCGCAGTTGGCGAGCATCTCCCTCTACCTCTACGGACTGGCCTCGATGACGGTGCGCGACTGGGGTCCGCGCATTGCCGTGCTGGTCGCCCTGCCCGCCCTGGCCGGCAGCGGAGCGCCTGCGGTGGCGGTGGCCCTGGGCGTGGTCGGCACGCTGGTGTGCTGGCACGGGGGTACCGAGCATGGCCGCCGTCACCTGCCCGCCGTCATCGGCAGCACGGTGTTGGCCGCATTGGCCGCCTGGATGCTCGGCGCCTGGGGCTGGCGGGTGAACAGCTACGGCTCCAGCGCCCAGGTGCTGGCCACCATCAAGCTGCTGGTCTGGTTCCCCTGGCCGGCCTGGCCGCTGGCTTTCTGGACGTTGTGGCGCTGGCGCCGGCAGCTCACGCAGCATCACATCGCCATCCCGCTGGGCTGCGTGCTGGTGAGCCTGGCCGCCTGCATTGCCATGGGCGGATCCGATCGCGCGCTGATGCTGGCCCTGCCCGCGCTCGCCGTGCTCGCGTCCTTCGCACTGCCGACACTTCAGCGCAGCACGTCTGCTGCGGTCGACTGGTTCGCCGTCTTCTTCTTCAGCGTCTGCGCGCTGAGCATGTGGGTGGTCTACGTCTCGCTGCAGACCGGCGTGCCCGCCACGCCCGCAGCCAACGTGGCGCGGCGCCTCACCGGCTATGCCTCCAGCTTCTCGGTCGTGTCGCTGGTCCTCGCCTCGCTGGGCACGCTGGCGTGGGTGTGGCTGGTCCGCTGGCGCACCGGCCGGCACCGCAATCCGCTATGGAAGAGCCTCGTCCTGCCCGCCGGTGGCGTTGCCTTGTGCTGGATGCTGCTGACCACGCTGTGGCTGCCCATGCTGGACTACGCCCGCAGCTACCGGCCGCTCATCGACCGCATTGCGAAGCAACTGCCCAAGGACCAGTGCGTCAACGGCTGGGCCTTGCCTCGCGGGCAGATCGCCGCGCTGGAGTACATGGGCGGCTACCAGGTTGATGCAGTGAACACGCCGGCGATGTCGCGCTGCGACATCCTCATGCGGCTGGAACCTGCGGTGGAACCCAAGCCGCCCATCGCAGGATGGACCCTGGTGGCCCGTGCCCAGCGCCCGAGCGATAAGGACGAGCTGACCGCGATCTACCGCCGCAACGGCACGCGCTGATCAGCCAGCGTCTGCGTGGTCCAGAGCGCGCCGCGGATCCACCGCCGGCTCGATGTAGCGAATGCGTGCAGCGGGGAACATGAGCTTGAAGGTCGAGCCCTTGCCCGGCTCGCTGTCGATTTCCAGCACGCCGCCATGGCGCTGGGCCACGTGCTTCACGATGGACAACCCGAGGCCCGTGCCGCCCGTGTCGCGCGAACGGCTGCCGTCCACGCGGTAGAAGCGCTCGGTCAAGCGCGGCAGATGCTCGCGCTCGATGCCGATGCCTGTGTCCACCACGTCGATCTCGCCGCCGCCATCCGCCCGCAGGCTCCAGCGCACGTCGATGCGTCCGCCCGAAGGCGTGTAGCGAACGGCGTTGTTCACGAGGTTGGCGATGGCGCTCATCAGCTCCGGCTCGGCACCGGCCACCTGCACGCCATCGGCCTGGTCGAAGCCCAGCGTGTGGCGGCCCGAGGACAGCGCCTCCGCATCCGCATGCACCTGCCCCAGCACCTTCTGCAGCGACACCCAGCGGTCGGCCGCGGGACGCGGGCTGCCTTCGAGCTGCGCCAGCGTGAGCAGGTCGCCCACCAGCGTCTGCATGCGCACGGTTTGCTGCGACATCAGCTCCAGCACGCGGCGGCGCTCGACCTCCGTCAGCGGCAGGTTGCCCATGGTCTCGATGAAGCCCGACAGCACAGTCAGCGGCGAGCGGATCTCATGCGACACGTTGGCCACGAAATCGCGGCGCATGGCGTCGTTGCGCTCGCGCTCGGTGATGTCCTGCGACAGCACCAGCTTCATGCCTTCGCTGTACGGGCGGATCAGCACGGAGATCGTCCCGCGCGCTCCTGGCCCGCCGAAACTCATCGCCTCGTCGTAGTCACCCGACTGCAGGTAGGCCACGAAGGCGGGCGCCCGCACGAGGTTGGTGATGCGCTGGCGGCGGTCGCGCTGCGGGTCCAGCCCGAAGTGGTCCGCGGCGACCGAGTTGCACCATTCGATCTGGTCGTTCTCGTCCAGCAGCAGCACGCCGTTGGGCGAGGCTTCGATGGCCGACAGGAACTGCGTGAGGCGCATGTTCTCGCCTTCGACGCGCTTCTCCAGCAGGCGCACCGAACGCTCGACGCGGTAGCCCACCTCGCCCCAGAAGCCGGCGTCGCGCGGTGCGCTGCCTTCGTTCTGCCGGCGCAGCCAGCCCATGAAACGGTGCGCCCGCCAGGCATCCACGAAGCCGTAGATGAGCGCCCCGGTGCTGGCGCCGAGCGCGGCACCCAGCACAGGCCACTGCAGCACGCCGCCGATCAGCATGCCCAGCAGCGAGCCCATGGCCACCGCCAGCACGCCGGCCAGCAGCCGAGGAATGAGCCATCCCATCGTGTGGTGGGTCCTCAGTGGGTCAGTTCGACAGCGCCTGAACTTGTTGCGTGAGGCGGTAGCCCGCGCCACGCACCGTCTCGATCATGCGTGCGCAGTTCACCGGCTCCAGCGCCTCGCGCAGGCGCTTCACGTGGACGTCGACCGTGCGCTCTTCAATGAAGACGTGGTCGCCCCACACGCGATCGAGCAGCTGGGCGCGGCTGTGCACGCGCTCGGGATGGGTCATGAAGAAATGCAGCAGGCGGAATTCCGTGGGGCCGATGCGCACCTCGCGGTCGTCGCGGGTCACGCGGCGGGTCGCCGGGTCGAGCTTCAGGCCGCCCACGTCCACCAGCGCGTCCAGCGCCTCGGGCGCCTTGCGGCGCAGCACCGCGCGGATGCGAGCCAGCAGTTCGTTGGTGGAGAACGGCTTGACGAGGTAGTCGTCGGCGCCTGCGTCCAGGCCGGCGATCTTGTCGGCCTCTTCCGCACGGGCGGTGAGCATGATCACCGGCAGTTCACGCGTGCGGGCGGTGCTGCGCCAGCGCTTGGCCAGTGCGAGGCCGCTCTGGCCGGGCAGCATCCAGTCCAGCACCACGAGGTCGGGCAGCACCCGGTCGACCTCGAACTGCGCCTGGTCGGACGTTGCCGCAATGGTGACTTCATAGCCTGCGTGGCGCAGGTTGATCGAGATCAGCTCGGCGATGGCCGATTCGTCTTCGACTACAAGAACGCGACTCATCGCTTGGTTCTCCTCAACGGACCATGTTCTCGACGTTGGCCACGGGGGCGTGGCGCACGTCGGTACCCTTGACGACGTAGATGATGACCTCGGCCAGGTTCTTCGCATGGTCGCCCACGCGCTCGATGGCCTTGGCGACGAACACCAGGTCGATGCTCGACGAGATCGTGCGCGGGTCTTCCATCATGAAGGTGATGAGCTTGCGCATCAGGCCTTCGAATTCCTGGTCGATCTGGTCATCCTGCTTGAGCACTTCCACGGCCTTCTCGATGTCCAGCCGGGCGAAGGCATCCAGCGCCTTGCGCAGTTGCTTGATGGCCAGCTCCGACTCGAAGGCCAGGTCGCTCACGGGCAGACGCATGCGGCTGGACACGCCGCTGTTGATCAGCCGCTGCACCGTGCGCGCGATGCGCGCCGCCTCATCGCCCACGCGCTCGAGGTTGGCAATCGTCTTGCTGATGGCGATCAGCAGGCGCAGGTCGCGCGCGGTGGGCTGGCGACGGGCGATGATGGTCGACAGGTCGCGGTCGATCTCCATCTCCATCGCATTGACCACCTCTTCCTGGCCAAGGACCTGCGAGGCCGTCTCGCCGCTGAAGTTGGTCAAGGCGTAGATGGACTGCGCCACCTGCGACTCCACCAGCCCGCCCATTTCGAGCACGCGGGTGGAGATGCCGCTCAGCTCGGCATCGAATTGCGTGGACAGATGCTTGTCGACCATGGTGCCCTATTCCTTTGCTTTCCCTGATTCAGCCGAAACGCCCGGTGATGTAGTCCTCGGTGTCCTTCTTCTTGGGCTTCATGAACAGGTCCGAGGTGGGGCCGAACTCGATGAGGTCGCCCAGGTACATGTAGGCGGTGTAGTCCGACGTGCGGGCCGCCTGCTGCATGTTGTGCGTGACGATGACCACGGTGTAGTCGCTCTTGAGCTCGTGGATGAGCTCCTCGATCTTGCCGGTGGAAATCGGGTCCAGCGCGGAGCACGGTTCGTCGAGCAGCAGCACTTCGGGCTTGATGGCGATGCCGCGCGCGATGCACAGGCGCTGCTGCTGGCCGCCGGACAGGCCCGAACCGCTCTGGTTGAGCTTGTCCTTCACCTCGTTCCACAGGGCCGCCTTCTTCAGCGCCCACTCCACGCGCTCGTCCATCTCGATGCGCGGCAGCGTCTCGAACAGCCGCACGCCGAAAGCGACGTTGTCGTAGATGGACATCGGGAACGGCGTCGGCTTCTGGAACACCATGCCGACCTTGGCGCGGATGAGCGACACGTCCTGCTTGGAGCGCAGGATGTTCTCGCCGTCCAGCATGATCTCGCCTTCCGCGCGCTGCTCCGGGTAGAGCTCGAACATGCGGTTGAAGGTACGCAGCAGCGTGGACTTGCCGCAGCCGGACGGCCCGATGAAGGCGGTGACCTTCTTCTCGGGGATGTCCAGGTTGATGTGCTTGAGCGCGTGGAAACTGCCGTAGTAGAAGTTCAGGTCGCGCACCGAGAGCTTGGGCTTCTCGGTCACGGGGAATTCGACTTTTGCATCCATGACGTTCTTCTCTTCAGTGCTTCTTGCGGAACATGATGCGCGCGAAGATGTTCAGCGCGAGCACGCCCAGGGTGATGAGGAACACGCCCGCCCAGGCCAGCCGCTGCTGGTTCTTGTCGATGTTCATCGCGAAATCAAAGATGGTCTTAGGCAGACTGGCAATTGGCTTGGCCAGATCGGTGGACCAGAATTGATTTGACAGCGACGTGAACAGCAGCGGAGCGGTCTCGCCGGCAATGCGGGCAAATGCGAGCAGCACACCGGTCATGACACCGGCTTGTGCAGACTTGAGCGTTACAGTGAGGATGACCTTGTACTTCGGCGTGCCCAGCGCATAGGCGGCCTCGCGCAAGGCATTCGGTACCAGCGAAAGCATGTTTTCCGTCGTCCGAATCACGACGGGGATGACGATCAAGGCGAGAGCCAGCACGCCTGCATATCCGGAGAAGCTCTTCATCCGAGTCACGACGACCGCATAGACGAACAAGCCGACAACGATGGATGGCGCAGACAGCAGGATGTCGTTGATGAAGCGGGTGGCACTGGCAAGCTTGGTCTTCTGCCCGTATTCCGCGAGGTAGATGCCAGCAAGAATGCCCACCGGTGTTCCGATGAAGGTGGCCAGAACCACCATCAGTGCGGATCCAAAGAGCGCGTTCGCAAGCCCGCCGCCTTCGGATTGCTGAGGAGGCGTCATCTCGGTGAAAACACCCCAGGTCAGGCCACCGATTCCGAGGCGCACCGTCTCAAACAGGATCCACAGCAGCCAGAACAGTCCGAAGGCCATGGCCGCCATCGACAGCGTCAGGGCAAGGACGTTCACCAGCTTGCGACGCCGGTGCTTGGCCAACCGCATCGCGTCATTGCTTGCTGCGATGGCGCTCATGCCCGTGCTCCTTCACCCTTGCGCAGTTGCGCCAGCAGCAGCTTGGACAGCGACAGCACCACGAAGGTCACGAAGAACAGCACGAGCGCCAAATACAGCAGCGACGCTTGGTGCAGTCCCTCGCCGGCCTCGGCGAATTCATTGGCCAGCACCGACGTGATGCTGTTGGCCGCCTCGAACAGCGAGGGGCCGTTGAGCTGGTTGGCATTGCCGATCACGAAGGTCACCGCCATGGTCTCGCCGAGCGCGCGGCCCAGCCCCAGCATGATGCCCCCGATCACCCCAGTCTTGGTATAGGGCAGTACCACCTTGAACACCACTTCCCAGGTCGTGGAACCCAGGCCGTAGGCCGATTCCTTGAGCATGGCCGGCGTCACCTCGAACACGTCGCGCATCACGGCGGCGATGAACGGGATGATCATGATGGCCAGGATGATGCCCGCCGACAGGATGCCGATGCCCACCGGCGCGCCGGAGACCAGGTCCTTCAGGAAGGGCACGTTGCCGAACAGGCGCTGCATGGGCTGCTGCACGTACTCCGACAGCACCGGGCTGAACACCAACAGCCCCCACATGCCGTAGACGATGGACGGAACCGCGGCCAGCAGTTCGATGGCCACACCCAGCGGGCGACGCAGCCAGCCGGGCGAGAGCTCCGTGAGGAACAGCGCAATCCCGAAGCTCACCGGCACCGCGATCAGCAAGGCGATCAGCGAAGTGGCCAGCGTGCCGTAGATCATGACCAGGCCGCCGTACTGGTCCTTCACGGGGTCCCATTCGCTGCGCCAGAGGAAGCTCAAGCCGTATTCGCGGATGGCCGGCATGGCGCCGAGGATGAGCGAACCGATGATGGCGGCCAGCAGGGCCAGGGTCAGGAGTGCGGCTCCGTGCGCCAGGACCGAGAACAGCGTGTCGGCCCAGGGTCCCGCCCGACGGACGGTGGGTGGCCGCCCCAACGGGTCGGAGCGTTGCATCTCGTTCTTGTCGTAGTGGGATGCGGGGAGTGTAGCGGCCACGATCTCTCCAGGCAGGCTTGAACGGCGCGGCCACAAGGGCCAGCGCCGATCGTTTCTTCTTCAGTCGGGGATCACTTGAAGGCGACGACCTTGCCGGTGCCGTCCTTCACCTCGGCCCACTGCTTGTGCACCAGGGCCTTGACCGAGTCGGGCAGTGCGACGTACTCCAGTTCGGTGGCCATCTTGTCGCCGTTGGTGTAGGCCCAGTCGAAGAACTTCAGGGCAGCCGCGGCCTGGGCAGGCTTGTCCTGCGCCTTGTGCATCATGATGAAGGTTGCGCCGGTCAGGGGCCAGGCGTCCTTGCCGGCCTGCTCGGTCAGCACCTGGTAGAACGACTTGCTCCAATCGGCGCCGGCGGCGGCGGCCTTGAAGTTCAGGTCGTCCGGCGCCACGAAGTTGCCGGCGGCGTTCTTCAGGAGCACGTGCGCCATCTTGTTCTGCTTGGCGTAGGCGTACTCGACGTAGCCGATGGAGTTCGGCAGGCGCTGCACATAGGACGACACGCCCTCGTTGCCCTTGCCGCCCGCGCCAGTCGGCCAGTTCACGGCCGTGCCTTCGCCGACCTTGCTCTTCCACTCGGCGTTCACCTTCGACAGGTAGTTCGTGAAGATGAAGCTGGTGCCCGAGCCGTCAGCGCGGCGCACCACCTGGATGGCGCCGTCCGGCAGCGGCACGCCGGGGTTCAGGGCGGTCAGGGCCGGGTCGTTCCACTTGGTGACCTTGCCCAGGTAGATGTCACCCAGGATCTGGCCGGTCAGCTTGATCTGGCCGGGCTGGATGCCCTTGATGTTGACCACGGGCACCACACCGCCGATGACGGTGGGGAACTGGATCATGCCGTCCTTGGCCAGTTCGTCGTCCTTGAGCGGCATGTCCGAAGCGCCGAAGTCGACCGTCTTGGCGCGGATCTGCTTCAGGCCGGCGCCGGAACCGACGGACTGGTAGTTGATGCGGTTGCTGGTGGCCTTGTTGTAGGCATCGGCCCACTTGGCGTACAGCGGCGCGGGGAACGTGGCGCCGGCGCCGGTGACTTCATCGGCCGCCAGAACGCTGCCGGCGGCGAGGGCCAGGCCGAGGGCCAGGGTGGAAGGAATCAGGGCGAACTTCATGGGCACACCTTTCTCAACGAGCGTCTTGTTTCGATGCCCGGGACTGTAAGAGGGGCATGTGACAGCCCCGTGACACCGGCTGTCATCAAAGAATGTGCGTCATGCGAAGGTCACGAAAACGTCATGTGACAACTCTAAGCTCCCGCCGTTCGTGCAAATAGACCTCAGAAGGAGTCCCCATGACCGCTCGCCAATGGCTTGCCGCCACCGCCTGTGCCCTGTTCTCGCTCGTCGGGTGTGCCACCGCGCCGGCCCCGACAACCGTCGCTGAAACGACCGCCGCCCGTCCCGAACTGTCGACCCTGAACAAGCTGGTCAACCAGTCGGGACTCGCCGACACGCTCAAGGGCCCAGGCCCCTACACGATGTTTGCCCCGACCGATGACGCATTCAAGTCGGTTCCGCCTGCCACGATGGCCAAGCTGGCCAATGACAAGGAGTTGCTCAAGTCGGTGCTGAGCTTCCATGTGGTCGGCAACAAGCTGCCCGCTGCCGAGGTCAAGAACGGCAACGTGAAGAGCCTGCAGGGCGCCAACCTCGCGGTGTCCAAGTCGGGCGACTTCGTCACGGTGGAAGACGCCGTCGTCACGCAGGCCGACCTGCAAGCCAGCAACGGCGTGGTGCACGAGATCGACCGCGTGCTGATGCCGCCAGTCAAGTAATCCGTTCGGATCCACAAAGACAAACGCCCCGGTTTTCTGCCGGGGCGTTTTGTCTTTCAAGGAGCGATTCAGGCCCGGAGCGTGGCCGCCAGCCGCTCGGCGCAGGACTTTGCCACCGCCGGATCAGCCGCCTCCACCATCACCCGCACCAGGGGCTCGGTGCCCGAGGGGCGGATCAGAACGCGGCCGGAATCGCCCAGCTCACGCGTCACACTGGCCTGGACGTCCGCCAGGTTCGGGTTGGACTTCCAATCCTGCCCCGGCTGCAGCTTCACGTTGATGAGCACCTGCGGGAACAGCTTCACGTCCGCCAGCAGCTGCGACAGCGGCTTGCCCGCACGGGCCACGGCTTCGAGCACCTGCAACGCGCTGACGATGCCGTCGCCGGTGGTGTGCTTGTCCAGGGCGAGCAGATGGCCGGAACCCTCGCCGCCCAGCAGCCAGCTGCGGGCCGTCAGGTCTTCGAGCACGTAGCGGTCCCCGACCTTGGCGCGGACGAACTCGATGCCGCGCGACTTGAGCGCCACTTCCACTGCCATGTTGGTCATCAGCGTGCCCACGGCACCCCGGACAGCCTGACCTTGGGCGAGGCGATCGGCCACCATCACGTAGAGCAATTCGTCGCCGTTGTAGAGGCGGCCGTCCGAATCCACGAGCTGGAGCCGGTCGGCGTCACCATCCAGCGCCACACCGTAGTCGGCCTTGTGCTCGCGCACGGCCTCGATGAGCTTCGCCGGCGAGGTCGCGCCATAGCCGGCATTGATGTTGAACCCGTCGGGCTGGCAGCCGATGCAGACCACCTCGGCACCCAGCTCATGGAAAACGTCCGGCGCCACGTGGTAGGCCGCACCATGGGCGGCATCGACGACGACCTTCAAGCCCTTGAGCGACAGGTCGTTGGAGAAGGTGTTCTTGCAGAACTCGATGTAGCGGCCGCTGGCGTCATCCAGGCGGCGTGCCTTGCCGAGCTGGGCGGAATCGACCCATTGGGGTTGGTCGCCCAGCGCGGCTTCGACATCCAGCTCCCACGCATCGGGCAGCTTTTCGCCACGGGCGGAGAAAAACTTGATGCCGTTGTCACCGAACGGATTGTGGGATGCGCTGATCACCACGCCCAGGTTCAGGCGCAGCGCGCGCGTGAGGTAGGCGACGCCCGGCGTGGGCAGCGGGCCGGTGAGCAGCACGTCCACGCCGGCGGAGGCGAAACCGGCTTCGAGCGAGGACTCGATCATGTAGCCGGAGATGCGGGTGTCCTTGCCGATGAGCACCGTCGGGCGCTTGTCGGAACGCTTCAGCACTCGGCCGACCGCGTGGCCCAGGCGAAGCATGAAATCGGGGGTGATGGGCGACTGGCCAACCGTGCCGCGGATGCCGTCTGTGCCGAAGTAGGTTCTGCTCATGATGTTCTACTGCCAGGGGGATCGAACCGGCGATTGTCCCCGATTGGGGCGCGGGTTCGGATGGGGTCAGGCCAGGCCGGCAGCGGACCAGACTTTCAATGCATCGACGGTGGCCGCCACGTCGTGGACGCGGACGATGGATGCGCCATGCTGCACCGCGGCAAGCGCTGCAGCGACGCTGGGGACCAGCCGTTCGCCCGGGCCGCGGCCGGTGAGCACACCCAGGGTGGACTTTCGCGACCAGCCCGCCAGCAACGGGCGGCCGAGCACCATCAGTTCGCGCTGCCGGCGAAAGAGCTCGAGGTTGTGGTCCACCGTCTTGCCGAAGCCGTATCCCGGGTCCAGCACGATGCGTTCGGCAGCGATGCCAGCGTTCAGCAGCACTTGCGTTCGCTCGGCCAGGAAGCTGCGTACCGTTGACAACAAGTCGTCGTAGGTCGGCGCCGCCTGCATGGACCGAGGCTCGCCCTGCATGTGCATGAGGCACACGCCACAGCCAGGATGCGCCGCCACGCAGTCGACCGCACTTGGCGCACGCAGCGCCTGGATGTCGTTGATGATGTCCACCCCGAGGTCCAGCGCGCGCTGCATCACCTCGGGCTTCGCCGTGTCCAGCGAGACCGGGCACCCCAGCTGCAGCGCCTCGGTCAGCACTGGCATCACACGCGCCAGTTCGTCTTCCACGCTCACCGGCGCAGCCCCTGGCCGGCTGGACTCGCCGCCGATGTCCAGGATGTCCGCGCCCTCCTTCAGCAATTGCTCGCAATGCGCCGCGCCTGCCGAGGCATCGCTGAAGCGCCCGCCGTCGGAGAAGGAATCGGGCGTGACGTTCACGATGCCCATCACGCGGGGACGGGACAGGTCGATCCGGAATCGGGTGGTCTGCCAGAACATGGATTTGGAAAAACAAACGGGGCCGAAGCCCCGTGAGTATGAAGTGCCTGGACTACTCAGGCTGCAGCCGGTGCGCCGTCGGCGCTGACCTGCGGAGGCGAGCCGCCACCGGGCTTGTTGGCCGAAGGCGTCCAGTCCTTGGGAGGACGCGGCGGCTTGTCGTTCATGATGTCTTCCAGTTGATCGCTGTCGATGGTTTCCCACTCGAGCAACGCGTTCGCCATGGCGTGCATCTTGTCCTTGTTCTCTTCGATCAGCTTGCGGGCGATGCCGTACTGCTCGTCGATGATGCGGCGCACCTCGGTGTCGACCTTGCGCATGGTCTCTTCCGACACGTTGGTGGTCTTCGTGACCGAACGGCCGAGGAACACCTCACCCTCGTTCTCGGCGTAGACCATGGGGCCCAGCGAGTCGCTCATGCCATAGCGCATGACCATGTCGCGGGCGATCTGGGTCGCGCGCTCGAAGTCGTTGCTGGCGCCAGTGGTCATCTGGTCCATGAACACCTCTTCGGCGATGCGGCCACCGAAGAGCATCGAAATCTTGCTCAGCATGCGCACCTTGTCCGTGCTGTAGCGATCTCTCTCAGGCAGCGACACCGTGACGCCAAGGGCGCCGCCGCGCGGGATGATGGTGACCTTGTGCACCGGGTCCAGCTTGGGCAGCAGGCGCCCGATGAGCGCGTGCCCGGCCTCATGGTAGGCGGTGTTGCGGCGCTCTTCCTCGTCCATCACCATGGACTTGCGCTCCGTGCCCATGATGATCTTGTCCTTCGCGCGCTCGAAGTCGATCATCTCGACCACGCGGCCGTTGCGACGGGCCGCAAACAACGCAGCTTCGTTGACCAGATTCGCGAGGTCGGCCCCGGAGAATCCAGGAGTTCCGCGGGCAATGACGTCGCCCTTGACGTCGCTGCCTAGCGGCACCTTGCGCATGTGCACGTTGAGGATCTGCTCACGGCCACGGATGTCAGGCAGCGTCACGTAGACCTGGCGGTCGAAGCGGCCCGGACGCAACAGCGCCGGGTCGAGGATGTCGGGCCGGTTGGTGGCCGCCATCACGATCACGCCGAGGTTGGTCTCGAAGCCGTCCATCTCGACGAGCATCTGGTTCAGCGTCTGCTCGCGCTCGTCGTTGCCGCCGCCCAGGCCGGCACCGCGGTGGCGGCCGACGGCGTCGATTTCGTCGACGAAGATGATGCAAGGCGCGCTCTTCTTGGCCTGCTCGAACATGTCGCGCACGCGGGCCGCGCCCACGCCGACGAACATTTCAACGAAGTCGGAACCGGAGATGCTGAAGAACGGCACCTTGGCCTCGCCGGCGATGGCCTTGGCCAGCAGCGTCTTGCCGGTGCCCGGGGGGCCGACCAGCAGCACGCCGCGCGGAATGCGGCCGCCCAGCTTCTGGAATTTCTGCGGGTCCTTGAGGAAGTCGACCAGCTCCTTGACTTCTTCCTTGGCCTCGTCGCACCCGGCGACGTCCGCGAAGGTGGTGGTGTTGTTGGCCTCGTCCAGCATGCGTGCCTTGGACTTGCCGAAGCTGAAGGCACCGCCCTTGCCGCCGCCTTGCATCTGGCGCATGAAGTAGATCCACACGCCGATCAGCAGAAGCATGGGGCCCCAGGACACGAGGATGCCCGTCAGCATGGACGGCTCTTCCCGGGACTTCACCTCGAAAGTCACGCCGTTGTTGCGCAGGTCGCCGACCAGGCCGCGATCGAGGTAGGTGGCGGTGGTGCGGACTTCGCTGTCATCGGTGCGCTTGGCACGGATTTCCGTGCTGCCGGCGGGACCTTCCTGCAGCACCACGCTCTTGATGCGCTTGTTCTGGATTTCATCCAGAAACTCGGAGTACTTGATTTCGTTGGTGCGGGTGGCACCGCGGTCGAACTGCTTGAACACGGTGAACAGCACCAGGGCGATCACCAGCCAAACAGCGATTTTCGAGAACCATTGATTGTTCACCGCGGCTCCTTTTCCGGGTCAAAACACGCTGGCCCGAACAGCTTCAACACTCGGGCTTCCACGGCATATGCGGACGATTTTATGCCACGCAAGGCTCGGTGATACCGGGGATAAATGCCGCCATAGCCAAGGTGTATCGGCATGTGTTGGCAGGGCTCGTTCACTCTTCGTTATCGGCCGGCAGCACCGGGGCCTTGAGACCGATGCCCACCAAAAAGGTTTCGGCGGATTTGTCGCGAGATGCCTTCGGTTTGATGGGTTTGACCACTTTGAACCGCTCTTTGAACAGTTTCACGAGCTGGCTGTAGCCGCTCCCGTGAAAAACCTTGCAAACCAGCGCGCCTCGAGGCGTCAAGTGGTTTTGGGCAAATTCCACCGCCAATTCAATGAGATGGGCAATCCGGGCGGAGTCCGAACTCTCGATGCCCGACAGGTTGGGCGCCATGTCCGACACCACCACGTCGACCGGCCGGCCGGCCACCTGCTCCTCGAGCTGGCGCAGCACGGAATCCTCGCGAAAGTCGCCCTGGATGAAGGTCACGCCCTCGATGGGTTCGAAATCCAGGATGTCCAGGGCGATGATCGTCCCGTTCAGATCGCCCGCCGCAGCGCCGCCTGCCTCCTTAGGGGCGAACTTTCGGCGCAGGTACTGGCTCCAGGCGCCCGGCGTGGCCCCCAGGTCCACCACCAGTTGCCCCGGCCGGATGAGCTTGAGCTCCTCGTCGATTTCCTTGAGCTTGTAGGCCGCACGCGCCCGGTATCCCTCTTTCTGGGCCAGTTTCACGTAGGGGTCGTTCAGGTGGTCGTAAAGCCACTGCTTGTTGACCTTCTTGCTTTTCGATTTGACTTTCATGCTGCGTCGATAATACGTGGATGCCTGCGATTCAACTGACACCTTCCGAGCGCAAGGAAAAACGCGCCGATGCCCACCACCTTGATCCGGTCGTCATGATCGGCGGCGATGGCCTGACACCCGCCGTCGTCAAGGAGGTGGACGCCGCCCTCAACGCGCACGGGCTCATCAAGGTCCGCGTCCTGTCCGACGAGCGCGAGACCCGCGAGGAGGCGCTGGCCACGCTGAGCGAGCGCTTGAACGCCGCGCCGATCCAGCACATCGGCAAGCTGCTGGTGCTGTGGCGGCCGATCCCGGAGAAAACCCGGGAAGAGCGCGAAGACCGCAAGCCCGGGCCCAAGGTGGTCAAGGTGCTGAAGTTCTCCAAGAGCGGCAACCACCGGCCCCAGGTGAAGAAGATCAAGGTGCTGGGCAACCAGCGGATCGCGGCCGGCGGAACGCTCAAGCGGGCCAAGAAGCGGCAAACCAGCGTCAAGAAATCAGCAATGGATTGACGCCGCCGTCGCCCCGGCGGCTCACGCCGTGAGCCGCCACGCCAGGGTCGACACCAGCACCGCTCGCAACATGTAGAGCCCGGCCGAGATGCCGTGCAGGGCGCCGAAGGACAGGTTTCCCTGCCCTGCCTTGGCTGCCGCCATCATCGGCTGCAGCGCGAAGTAGCCCAGCACGATGGTGAACAGCGCACCCAGCACCAGCAGCATGTTGCCGCTGAAGACCGACCCGGCGCCCGAGGCGGCCGAATCACGCGCCATATTGCGCAGCAGCACGAACAGGACAATCGCCAGGATCAACCCCAGGTAGGCCTCCTGGGCGAACATGCGCCCGGCCACACGTCCTGCCGTGGCCGGATCAGCCGTTGCGAACCCCGCCGGCGCGCCGACCAGGCCCACGCCCCACAGCAACCCTGCCCACAGCCCCGCCAACCAGGCGGACCAGCGCTTGGCCGTCATGGTTCAGATGTAGCGGACTTCGATGATCTCGTAGCTCTTGACGCCGCCGGGCGCCTGCACGTCGGCCACGTCGCCAGCTTCCTTGCCGATCAGCGCACGTGCGATGGGCGAACTGATGGAAATCAGGCCCTGCTTCAGGTCAGCTTCGTCGTCACCGACGATCTGGTAGGTCACCTGGGCGCCGCTGGCTTCTTCTTCCAGGTCGACCGTGGAGCCGAACACCACGCGACCACCGGCGTTCAGCGCGGCCGGATCAATCACCTGGGCCGCCGCGAGCTTGCCTTCGATCTCCAGGATGCGGCCTTCAATGAAACCTTGCTTGTCCTTGGCGGCTTCGTACTCGGCGTTTTCAGAGAGGTCACCCTGCGCCCGCGCCTCGGCAATCGCCTGGATGACAGCATGGCGCTCGACGGACTTCAGTCGCTGCAGTTCGTCCTTGAGCTTTTCGGCGCCTCTCTTGGTGAGCGGGATGGTGGTCATGTGCCTAACCTTCGAGCAAAAATGAAGCCGCCGCCAGATGACCGGCGGCGGCGATGTTTCGGGATGGACTGAGTTTAGTTCGGTTTAGCGGCTTTGCGCTGCCAGTTCGGCGTGCAATTCCTGCAGGGAAACCACGAGTAGATCGGCCTGGTGCTTCATGCCCTCGACCGCGGCTTCGCAGCCCGCCATGCTGGTGTAGTAGGTGATGCGATTGGCGAGCGCCACCTGGCGGATGTGGCGCGAATCCGCGATGGCCGTGCGGGTTTCGTCCACCGTGGTGAACACGAGCTGGATTTCGCCCGCCTTGACCATGTCCACGATGTGCGGGCGGCCGTCCTTGACCTTGTTGACCGCCTTCACCGGGATGCCAGCCTCGGCGATCGCCGCCGCCGTGCCCTTGGTGGCCACCAAGCCGAAGCCCATGGCGTGCAGGTCGCGCGCCACGGCCACCGCACGCGGCTTGTCGTTGTTCTTCACGGTGATGCACACCGTGCCCTTGGTCGGCAGCCGCGAACCCGCGCCCAGCTGGCTCTTGAGCATGGCCTCGCCGAAGCTGCGGCCCGCGCCCATCACTTCGCCGGTGGACCGCATCTCGGGTCCGAGGATGGGGTCCACGCCCGGGAACTTGTTGAAGGGGAACACCGCTTCCTTCACGCTGAAGTACGGCGGGATCACCTCGCGCGGCGCCTTGCCGTCCTTGCCCCGCTGGCCGGCCAGCTTCTGGCCCACCATGCAGCGCGCGGCAATCTTCGCCAGGGGCTGGCCGGTCGCCTTGGACACGAAGGGCACCGTGCGCGAAGCACGCGGGTTCACTTCGAGCACGTAGACGATGGACTTGTCGCCCTCTTGCTGGATGGCAAACTGCACGTTCATCAGGCCCTTGACCTTGAGCGCGCGAGCCATAAGCGTCGTCTGGCGGCGCAGCTCTTCCTGCAGGTCCTTGCTCAGCGAATAGGGCGGCAGCGAGCAGGCCGAGTCGCCTGAGTGGATACCCGCCTGCTCGACGTGCTCCATGATGCCGCCGATCATCACGCCATCGGGGCCATCGGTGCCGTCGGCGATGCAGTCGACGTCGACTTCGATGGCGTCGTCGAGGAAGCGGTCCAGCAGCACCGGCGACTTCTCGCTCACCTTCACGGCTTCGCGCATGTAGCGCTCGAGGTCCTTGTCGCCGTGCACGATTTCCATCGCGCGGCCGCCCAGCACGTAGCTCGGACGCACCACCAGCGGGTAGCCGATCTCCTGCGCCAGTTGCAGCGCGGCCTCTTCAGTGCGGGCGGTGCGGTTGGGCGGCTGCTTGAGGCCGAGCTCGTGCAGCAGCTTCTGGAAGCGTTCGCGGTCTTCCGCGATGTCGATGCTGTCGGGCGTGGTGCCCACGATGGGCACGCCGGCGCGCTCCAGGTCGAGGGCGAGCTTCAACGGCGTCTGGCCGCCGTACTGCACGATCACGCCGACGGGCTTTTCCTTGTCGACGATCTCCAGCACGTCTTCCAGCGTCACCGGCTCGAAGTACAGGCGGTCGGAGGTGTCGTAGTCGGTGGACACCGTCTCGGGGTTGCAGTTGACCATGATGGTCTCGTAGCCGTCTTCGCGCATGGCGAGCGCGGCATGGACGCAGCAGTAGTCGAACTCGATGCCCTGGCCGATGCGGTTCGGTCCGCCGCCCAGCACCATGATCTTCTTGCGGTCGGTCGGGTTGGCCTCGCACTCCTCGTCGTAGGTGGAGTACATGTAGGCCGTCTGCGTGCTGAACTCGGCGGCGCAGGTGTCCACGCGCTTGTAGACGGGGCGCACGTTCAGCTTGTGGCGCAGGGCGCGGACTTCATGCTGGTTGGTGCCCAGCAGCTTGGCCAGTCGCTTGTCGGAGAAGCCCTTCTGCTTGAGGAAGCGCAGTTCGTCGGCGCTCAGGCTGGCCAACGTGCGGCCGGACAATGCCTTCTCGGTCTGCACGATCTGCTCGATCTGCGCAAGGAACCACGGGTCGATCGCCGTTTCCTCGAACACCTCTTCTCGCGTCATGCCGATGCGGAAAGCGTCGCCGACGAAAAGGATGCGCTCAGGACCAGGCTCACCAATCTCCTGCACGATCTCTTCACGGTCGGTGCTGCGTTCGGTCAGGCCGTCAATGCCGGTCTCCAGGCCGCGCAGCGCTTTCTGGAAGCTTTCCTGGAAGGTGCGGCCCATGGCCATCACCTCGCCCACCGACTTCATTTGCGTGGTCAGGCGCGAGTCGGCCGCCGGGAACTTCTCGAAGGCGAAGCGCGGGATCTTGGTGACCACGTAGTCGATGCTGGGCTCGAAGCTCGCCGGGGTCGCACCGCCGGTGATGTCGTTGCGCAGTTCGTCCAGCGTGTAGCCCACGGCCAGCTTGGCCGCCACCTTGGCGATCGGGAAGCCCGTGGCCTTGGAGGCCAGCGCCGACGAACGCGACACGCGCGGGTTCATCTCGATCACGATCATCCGGCCGTTGTCGGGGTTGATCGAGAACTGCACGTTCGAGCCACCGGTGTCCACGCCGATCTCGCGCAGGATGGCGATGGAGGCATTGCGCAGCAGCTGGTATTCCTTGTCGGTGAGCGTCTGCGCCGGCGCCACGGTGATCGAGTCACCGGTGTGGATGCCCATCGGGTCCAGGTTCTCAATGGAGCACACGATGATGCAGTTGTCCGCCTTGTCGCGGACCACTTCCATCTCGTATTCCTTCCAGCCGATGAGCGACTCTTCAATCAGCAGCTCATTGGTGGGCGAGAGGTCCAGTCCGCGCTTGCAGATTTCCTCGAACTCTTCCGGGTTGTAGGCGATGCCGCCGCCCGTGCCGCCCAGCGTGAAGCTCGGGCGGATGACCATCGGGAAGCCCGTGCCGCCGATTTCATGCTGGATGCGACGCTGCACTGCCAGCGCCTCTTCCATCGAGTGCGCGATGCCGCTCTTGGCCGAATGCAGGCCGATGCCCGTCATCGCGTCCTTGAACTTCAGCCGGTCTTCGGCCTTCTCGATCGCCTTCTCGTTGGCGCCGATCATCTCCACGCCGTACTTGGCAAGCACGCCATGCTTGTGCAGGTCCAGCGCGCAGTTCAGCGCGGTCTGGCCGCCCATGGTCGGCAGGATGGCGTCGGGCCGCTCCTTGGCGATGATCTTCTCGACAACCTGCCAGGTGATGGGCTCGATGTAGGTCACGTCGGCCATCTCCGGGTCGGTCATGATCGTCGCCGGGTTGCTGTTGACGAGGATGACGCGGTAGCCCTCCTCGCGCAGCGCCTTGCAGGCCTGGGCGCCGGAGTAGTCGAACTCGCACGCCTGGCCGATGATGATCGGGCCCGCGCCGATGATGAGGATGGATTGGAGGTCTGTGCGCTTTGGCATGGTCTCGATCTTGTTCAGGCAGACGCGGGTGCGCCCGCCGGTTCTTCATTCAGCAGATTCAGCATCACAGCTGCCGCCTCAGGCACGCGCCATCAGGTCGGTGAAGCGGTCGAAGAGGTAGGCGATGTCGTGCGGGCCGGGCGATGCCTCCGGGTGGCCCTGGAAGCAGAACGCGGGCTTGTCGGTGCGCGCCAGGCCCTGCAGCGTGCCGTCGAACAGCGACACGTGCGTCGGGCGCAGGTTGGCGGGCAGCGTCTTCTCGTCCACCGCGAAACCGTGGTTCTGGCTGGTGATGCTCACGCGGCCGGTGTCCAGGTCCTTCACCGGGTGGTTCGCGCCGTGGTGGCCGAACTTCATCTTGAAGGTCTTGGCACCGGAAGCGAGCGCCATGATCTGGTGGCCCAGGCAGATGCCGAAGGTGGGAATGCCCGTCTCGATGAGTTCGCGCGTCGCGGCGATGGCGTAGTCGCAGGGCTCCGGATCGCCGGGGCCGTTGGACAGGAACACGCCGTCGGGCTTGTGCTTGAGCACCTCGGACGCAGGCGTCTGCGCCGGCACGACGGTGATCTTGCAGCCGCGGCTGGCCAGCATGCGAAGGATGTTGAACTTCACGCCGAAGTCGTAGGCCACGACGTGGAACTTCGGCGCGGTCTGCTTGCCGTAGCCGGTGCCGAGTTCCCATTCGGTCTCGGTCCACTCGTAGGCCTGCGTCTGGCTGACCACCTTGGCCAGGTCCAGGCCCGCCATGCTGGGCGCGGCCTTGGCCTTGGCGACGGCCTGCGCCACGTGCTGTTCGGTGATGGACGCACCTTCGGGCAGCGTGACGATGCAGCCGTTCTGCGCGCCGGTGGTGCGCAGAACGCGGGTCAGCCGGCGGGTGTCGATGTTGGCGATGGCGACCGTGCCTTCGCGCTTGAGGTACTCCGGCAAGGTCATGGACTTGCGGAAGTTCGATTCGAGGACCGGCAGGTCCTTGATGATGAGGCCGGCGGCGTGAACCTTCTTCGCTTCGACGTCTTCGCTGGCGACGCCGTAGTTGCCGATGTGCGGGTACGTCAGGGTGACGATCTGGCGGCAGTAGCTCGGGTCGGTGAGGATTTCCTGGTAGCCGGTGAGCGCGGTGTTGAAGACCACTTCGCCGACCGTCTCGCCAGGAGCGCCGATCGATGTCCCCTTGAAGATGGTTCCGTCTGCGAGAGCAAGGAGGGCGGGAGACAGAACTGGCAGCAAGGAAAACTCCATCGTTGCGCCCAGCTCCGCCTCGCGTGTGCACCGTGTTGAACGGCACGGCCGCGGGCCGAATCCGGTGGGGAAACTGCGGGAGGTTTCGCTAGGGCGGGGGTGATTGCGGGTAAACCTTAGGAGTATATCCGATGACACCCGCACAAAGCCATTCCCATGCCGCGCAATCCACCCGAAATCGCTGCCTTTGGCCTCTTGTGGAAACCCCCTTCGCTCCCACATACTGCCGCGGGGGCGGGAACTAGAATCCGCGCCCTGGGTCTGAACCCACGTCTTTCAACCTGGAGGTATCAATGAACGAAAGCCTGCAAACCATCTACGGTGGCGGCTCATTCATTTCCGCGGATCAACGCAACCGCGTCCTGCGCAACACGTACTGGCTGCTGGCGCTGTCGCTGATTCCCACCGTGCTTGGCGCCTGGATCGGCGTGAGCACCGGCATCATGCTCACCATGGGCACCGGCATGAGCCTGCTGGTGTTCTTCGGCGGCGCCTTCGGCTTCATGTACGCCATCGCCAAGACCAAGGATTCCGCAGCCGGCGTCGGCGTGCTGCTCGCCTTCACCTTCTTCATGGGCCTGATGATGTCGCGGCTGCTGGCCGTGGTGCTGGACTACAAGAACGGCGCCGGGCTGATCATGACGGCCTTCGGCGGCACCGCCGGCGTGTTCTTCGCCGTTGCTTCGATGGCCACCGTCATCAAGCGCGACCTGTCGAGCATGGGCAAGTTCCTGTTCGTCGGCGCCCTGGCGGTGATCATCGGCGGCGTGCTGAACGCGCTGTTCTTCCACTCCGGCCCGATGATGCTGGCGATCTCGGTCATCTCGATCGGCATCTTCAGTGCGTACATGCTGTACGACATCAAGCAGGTCATCGACGGCGGCGAGACGAACTACATCACCGCCACCTTGCAGATCTACCTGGACCTCATCAACGTGTTCCAGAACCTGCTGGTGCTGCTGACCTCGCTGAGCGGCGAACGCGACTGACGCATCCGCCAAAACGGCGAACGAAAACGGGGCTTTCGGGCCCCGTTTTTCATGGTCGATCGGAAATCAATCCCGCTCGAAGACGGCGATGCTTTCCACGTGCGCCGTGTGCGGGAACATGTTGACCGCGCCCGCTGCCACGCAGCGGTAGCCCGCCTGGTGCACCAGCAGGCCCGCATCGCGCGCGAGCGTGGCGGGGTTGCAGCTCACATAGACGATGCGCTGTGGCGGCACATAGCCCGGTGCCAGGGACGGATCGGCATGCAAATCCGCCATGGCCGTGGCCAGCGCGAAGGCCCCTTCGCGCGGCGGATCGACCAGCCACTTCTGCGCAGACCCGTAGCCCGCCAGTTCGGCAGGCGTGATCTCGAACAGATTGCGGGCGATGAAGCTCGTCTTGGCCGACAGTCCGTTGAACGCCGCGTTCTCGCGCGAGCGCGCCACCAGCGCCTCGCTGCCTTCGATGCCCACCACCTCGCCCGCCTGCGTGGCGATGGGCAGCGTGAAGTTGCCCAGCCCGCAGAACCAGTCGATCACGCGCTCGCCCGGCTGCGCCTGCAGCAGGCGCAGCGCACGGCTGACCAGCACCGCATTGATCTGGTGGTTGACCTGGGTGAAATCCGTCGGCTTGAACGGCATGGTGATGCCGAACTCCGGCAGCGTGTAGTCCAGCGCCGGGCCGCTTTCGTCGAGCAGGTGCACGGTGTCCGGCCCCTTGGGCTGCAGCCACCACTGCACCGGATGCTCCGCGGCAAAGGCCCGCAGGCGAGCCAGGTCGGGCTTGCTCAAGGGTTCCAGGTGCCGCAGCACCAGCGCGGTCACCTGCGAGCCGATGGCCAGTTCGATCTGTGGCAGGCGGTCGCGCTGGTCCATGCCGGAGATCAGGTCCGCCAGCCTGGGCAGCAGCGCGCTCACGTGCGGCGGCAGCACCTCGCAGCTGTCCATGTCGGCCACGTAGCTGGACTTTCGCTCGTGGAAGCCCACCAGCACCTTGCCCTTCTTGGCCACGTAGCGCACCGACAGGCGGGCCCGGTAGCGGTAGCCCCAGGACGGCCCTTCGATGGGCCGCAGCACGCGCTCCGGCTTGACTTTGCCCAGGTGCCACAGGCCATCCTCCAGCGCCCGCTGCTTGGTCGCGATCTGCGCACCGACGTGGAAATGCTGCATCTTGCAACCACCACACACGCCGAAGTGCGGACACTGCGGCTTCACGCGCTGCGAACTCTCGCGGCGCAGCGCCGTCATCGAGGCCTGCTCCCAGTTGTTCTTCTTGCGGTGCACCTGCACCTGCACTTCTTCACCCGGCAAGGCGCCTTCGATGAACACCACCTTGCCTTCGGCGTTGTGGGCCACGCCCTGCCCTTCGAGGTCGAGGGACTCGACCTTCAACCATTCATTGCTCGCTGTCATGGACGCGATTATCCCGGCCCGGCGATACTGCCCCGCCAGACCGTCCGTGCAACATGCCACTGCCCAGCCCGCCACCGCTGCAGCTGCCCTTCGCGCCCGAGCGGGTGATCGTGTTCTCCGGACACATCGTCGACGCACCGGGGCGGCCGGACGAACGCTTTCCTTCCCGCATGCTGCCCGCGGCAACCCATCGCATCGGCGAGGCGTTGGATGCGATGCAGTGCGGCCCGTCTGACATCGCGATCACGCAGGGTTCGGCAGGCGGCGACATCCTGTTCATCGAGGCCTGCGTGCAGCGCCGCATCGCCATTCAGCTGATGCTGCCCCTGCCCGAGCCGCAGTTCATCGAGCGTTCCGTCGAAGCCACCACGGACGGCGCCACCTGGAAAAACCGCTACCTCGCGGCCCGTGGCCGGCTGGGGTGCGAACCGGCGGTGATGCCCGGCGCGCCGGGCAATCCCTTCGAGCGCTGCAACGCCTGGATGCTGTCCACGGCGCTGGCCAGCGGTGCCTCGCGCCTTGAACTCCTGTGCCTGTGGAACGGCGCACCCGGCGACGCCGGCGGCACGGCCCACATGGTGCTGGAGTCGATGGCCGCCAGAGGCAAGATCACCTGGATCGACACGCGCGAGCTGTAGCCCGCCGCGGCGTCACACCCAGGCCGACATGTACTCCTGCCAGTGCGGCTCGGCATTGCCTGCGAGCGTTTCCTTCACGTAGGCAATCTCGCGCTCGTACTCGGCCTCGGTGAACCCGCCACGCATCATCTGGAAGCGGCAGTACACGAGGTAGGTGTTCATCACGTCCGTCTCACAGTAGCGGCGGATGTCTTCCAGCTTGCCGTCGCGGTAGGCCGAATACACCTGCGAGCCATCCATGCCCAGCTTGCCCGGAAAGCCGCACAGCTTGGCCATGGCATCCAGCGGCGCGCTGGCGCGCGGCTGGTACATGGCCAGCAGGTCCATGAGGTCCAGGTGCCGCATGTGGTAGCGGCTGATGTAGTTGTTCCACTTGAACTCGCGATCGTCTTCGCCGAGGTCCCAGTACTTGTTGGCGACCACGCCGTGGCGCAGGCCGCGGTAGTGCAGCACCGGCAGGTCAAAGCCACCACCGTTCCAGCTCACCAGCTGCGGCACGTGCTTCTCGATGGAGTTGAAGAAGGCCTGGATGATCTTGCCTTCCTGGCTCGTGCCGTCCGCCTCGCGGTCGACGAAGGAATGCACCTTCAGCCCTTCGGCATTGCGAAACACGCAGGAGATGACGAGGATGCGCTGCAGGTGCAGCGGCATGAAGTCGCTCTTGCCCGCCTCCTTGCGCTCGGCCATCTCGATCGCGTACACCTCGTCGTCACTCGTGCTGGGCGGCAGGCCCCGCAGCAGCTTCAGGCCGGGCAGATCGGGAATGGATTCAATGTCGAAAACGAGGACGGGCCAGGCCATTCAGTGTGTGATCAGAAGATGGAATCGCGGTCCACGCCGTTGCGGATCATCCGGCGCTTGAGCTTGAGCAGGGCTTCCTGCTGGATCTGGCGGATGCGTTCGCGCGTGAGCTTGAGCCGCTCGGCCAGCACCTCCAGTGTCTCAGGTTCACGGTCGCGCAGGCCGTAGCGGCCGGCCAGCACCTCGCGCTCGCGCTCGTTGAGCTCGTCCAGGCCGTGATTGAGCAACTGCTCCACCTCGTTGCTGAGCGTGAGGCTCATCGGGTCGGTGGCGCCTTCGTCGGCCACGCTGTCCAGCATGGATTCGGCACCGTTGTGGTCGGCGGGGTAGCGCTCGATGGGCGCATCCAGCGAGGTTGGCAGCTCGGAAAAGCGCAGCAGGTCGCTCACCACCTGCACCGGCCGGCCCACCGCCGCGGCGACGTCTTCCACCCGCACCTGCTTGTCGTGGTGGCCATTGCGGCCCGACTCCGCCTCCAGCGCCCGGCGTGCCTTCAGCACCTGGTTCAGCTCGCGCACGATGTGCACCGGCAGCCTCACCAGCCGGGCCTGGTGCATGATGGCCCGCTCGATGTTCTGGCGGATCCACCACGAGGCGTAGGTCGAGAAGCGGAAGCCGCGCTCGGGCTCGAACTTGCTGATCGAATGCATGAGCCCGAGGTTGCCTTCCTCGATGAGGTCCGTCATCGGCAGGCCGCGGCCCAGGTAGTTCTTCGCGATGCTCACCACCAGGCGCAGGTTGTGCTCGATCATCGCCTGCCGCGCCTGGAAGTCGCCCATGCGGGCCCGCGTCGCGGTCTCGTATTCCTCTTGCGGGGTCAGCAGCGGCGCCCGGCGGATCTCCCGCAGGTAGGTCTGCAACGTGTTGCCGATCTCGCCTTCGCCCGCGGCGATTTCCGGCGACCCGGCCGTGTCGGTGGCCACCATGCCGTCGGCATCCACGCTGTCGGCATCCACGCTGTCGGCATCCGCGCCGTCTGAGTTGGATGGGACGACGATGTCCATCGGCGCCGATTCGGTTTCCGGCTCAGGCTCCGCCGAGGACAATGCCGCGTCCGGCAGCGGCTCGATCAGCGCCTCGTCATGCTCCGCAGCCGGTGCGTGCCCCGCGTGCCCTGCGTGCACATGCCCGTTCGATGAGGTCCGTCGCTTGTTCATGCTGGGTCCTGGATCGAACGTGCATCGGCCGCATGTCAACGTGGCGGCAGAAGCTTGGCTGGATCGATGGGCTTGCCGAGCTTGCGGATCTCGAAGTGCAGTTGCACCCGTTCCGCGTCGGTGGAGCCCATCTCGGCGATCTTCTGGCCACGGCGCACGGTCTGGTCTTCCTTCACCAGCAGCGTCTGGTTGTGCGCGTAGGCCGTCAGGTAGGTGTTGTTGTGCTTGAGGATGACGAGGTTCCCGTAGCCGCGCAGGCCGGAGCCCGCGTAGACGACGCGGCCGTCAGCCGCTGCGAAGACCGGGTCGCCGGCCTTGCCGGTGATGGCCAGTCCCTTGCTCTTGCTCTCGTCGAACACACCGGCGACCGGCCCGGTGGCGGGCCAGAGCCAATTGATGTCGTCGTCGCCTTCCTTCGGTGACGGCGGCACCGGCGAGGAAGCCGCCGGCGTGGGCGCGACGCCAGAGGCCGCGCCGCTGGCCGGCGAGGCGTTGGGCTGCGCGCTGCCCAGCGGCTTGACCTCGACCTTCGCCGTCTTGTTGCCGTTGGCACCGTTCGGATCGACGCCCGGCGGAATCACGCGCAGCACCTGGCCCACCTCGATGAGGTTGGGGTTCTCGATGCCGTTCCACTTGGCGATGTCTTTCCAGTTCTGCCCGTTCTCCAGGCCGATGCGGATCATCGTGTCGCCGGGCTTGACGGTGTAGTAGCCCGCCTTGCCTGCGTTCTCGGCACCCGGCTTGGGCGCTTCCTTGGGCGCTTCGGGCGAGGACGCCGCCGACGCGGGAGGCACCACCGCTGCCGTGCGGGAACCGTTGCTGCGGTCTTCCACCGGGGCATGGTTCTTCGACGTCGCGCAGCCCGCGAGCAGCAACACCGCGGCCGCGAGCGCGGCGCAGAGTTTCGTGTCCATCGAGCGATTCTTCGTCATCACCATCGGCTGTGCCATCCCCTGTTCACTGTCCTTGCAACTGTCATCGAACCGTCCCCGATCTTAATGGGACGAACTGAACCACTTCATGAATGCTTCGCTGGAAGCCCTGTTCGTGGCGGTCAACGACCACCAGCACCTGCTTGTCGCCCTCGCGCACAGGCGCCACGATGCGGCCGCCCACGGCGAGCTGGTCAAGCCAGGCTTGCGGCAAGGCATCGCCGCCGGCGGCCGCGATGATGCCGTCGTACGGCGCGTTGGGCGCGTGACCCAACATGCCGTCACCATACACGAGTCGAACGTTGTGCAGGCGCAGCGGCGCCATGAGATCGCGGGCTTTGTCGTGCAGCGGCTTGAGCCGCTCCACCGAAATCACCTGCCGCGACACCTGCGCCAGCACCGCCGCCTGGTAGCCGCAGCCGGTACCGATCTCGAGCACGCGGGCGAGCGGCGTGGCGCTGGGCGCATGCACCTGGGCGTTGGCACCTTCCAGCAGCAGCTCGATCATGCGGCCCACCACCGAAGGCTTGGAAATGGTTTGGCCATGGCCGATGGGCAGGCTCGTGTCCTCGTAGGCCTGGGTGACCAGCGCCGCATCGACGAACTGGTGGCGCGGCACCATGGCCATGGCGGCCAGCACCTTGTTGCTGTCCAGGCCCTCGGCCCGCAGGCGCTCGACCATGCGCTGGCGCACGCCGACCGAATCCAGCCCGAGGCCCGTGGGGGCCGTCTTGCGCGCCGACTCCGTGGCCGCGTGCTGCAAGGGCTGTTGCGGACGCAGCAGTGGCCGCGGGGTGACGGGCGCCGGCGTGGCAGGTTTCAGCGTCGTGGTCGTGGCGGAGCCTTGCGGTGCCTTCACCAGCGTCTTGCGCGGCGTGGCCATCTGGTCCAGCCGCAGCGGGAACTTGGGGGTGCGTCCGGTCATGACTGCAGCCACCCTTGCCACGCGGGCAGTTCGGCATGGTCGGTCAGATCGATCTGCAGCGGCGTGATGGACACGCGGCCGTTGGCGGTGGCGTGGAAGTCCGTGCCCTCGCCGGCCTCGCGTGCATTGCCCGCCGGTCCGATCCAGTAGATGTCCTCGCCACGCGGGCTGGTCTGGCGGATCACCGGCTCGCTCGCATGGCGCCGGCCCAGCCGAGTCACCACGCGCGGGGCGCGGTCTGCGTCTGCCAGGTTGGGAATGTTGACGTTCAGCAGGTAGGGCGAGCGGCTGGGCGGCTCGCGCAGCACGTGCTGGATGACCTCCCGCGCCACGCGGGCCGCGGCATCGAGGTTCGTCCAGCCCTTGTCCACCTGCGAGAAGGCAATGGCCGGAATGCCGAAGAGGAAGCCCTCCATCGCCGCCGCCACGGTGCCCGAATAGAGCGTGTCGTCGCCCATGTTCGCGCCCTGATTGATGCCCGAGACCACCAGGTCGGGCCGGTGCCCGAGCAGGCCGGTCAGGGCGACGTGGACGCAATCGGAGGGCGTGCCGTTGATGTAGCGAAAGCCGTTGGACGCGGTGTAGACCGACAACGGCCGGTTGAGCGTGAGCGAGTTGGAGGTGCCGCTCGCGTTCTGTTCGGGCGCCACGATGTCGAGATCGCCCAGCCCTTCGCAGGCCTGCACCAGCGCGGCCAGGCCGGGTGCGAGGTAACCGTCGTCGTTGGCGATGAGTATGCGCATCCGGCGATTGTATGAACTCGTCACGTCCGCGACTGGCCATCGGTCCACCCCGACCTATGATCATTCGAGACAACGACTCCCCGGAGACACCGCATGCACGCCTGGATCTGCGACAACCCCATCGGACCGGAAGCGCTCACCTGGAAGGATGTGCCGACGCCCGAGCCCAAGCCCGGCGAGGTGCGCATCGCCATCCGCGCGGCCAGCCTGAATTTTCCCGACCTGCTCATCGTGCAGAACAAGTACCAGATGAAGCCGCCGCTGCCCTTCGTGCCGGGCTCGGAACTCTCCGGTACCGTGGATGCCATCGGCGACGGCGTGAAGCACCTGAAGGTCGGCGATGCGGTCGCGGCCTTCGGCGGCATGGGCGGGTTCGCCACCCATGCGTGCATCGATGCGCGACTCGTGATGCCGCTGCCGCCGGGTTTCGCGTTCGAGGACGCCGCGGCCTTCATCTGCACCTACGGCACCACGCATCACGCGCTGATCGACCGCGCACAGCTCAAGGCGGGCGAGACGGTGCTCGTCCTTGGTGCGGCCGGCGGCGTGGGCACGGCGGCCATCCAGATCGCCAAGGCCGCCGGGGCGCGCGTCATCGCCGCTGCATCGAGCGATGAGAAGTGCGCCACCTGCAAGTCGCTGGGCGCGGACGAGACCATCAACTACGGCAAGGCAAACATCCGCGACGAGCTGAAGACGCTCACCGGCGGCAAGGGCCCGGACGTGGTGTACGACCCCGTGGGCGGCGACCTGGCCGAGCCGGTGTTCCGCTCCATCGCCTGGCGCGGACGCTACCTCGTCATCGGCTTCGCGCAAGGTGCGATCCCCTCGCTGCCGCTGAACCTCGCGCTGCTCAAGGGCGCCTCGGTGGTGGGCGTGTTCTGGGGCGAGTTCGCCAAGCGCGAGCCGCAGAACAACGCGAAGTCGCTGGCCGAGCTGGCGCTCTGGTACGCGCAGGGCAAGATCAAGCCCGTCATCGACTCGAAGCTGCCCATGCCCCAGCTGAAGGCCGCGTTCGAGCGCATGGGCAGCCGCCAGGTCGTGGGAAAGCTCGTGATGACAAACGGTTGACGATGGCCATAATCGGCGCCTTGGGACCGCATCCAGCGGGAGAACAACGCCAGTGCGCCGACAGTTCCTTCAACGATCGCTGCTCGCCGCGGCCACGCTGGCCCCATGGCTTCGCGCCATGGCGCAGGGCAACGGGCCGGCACTGAACTTCGTCGTCATCACGACGACCACGGTTGAAGAGACCAAGGCCTCGTGGGATCCGTTCTTCGCGGACTTCCGCATCGGCACGGGGCTGGACATCCAGCCCTACTACGCACCCAGCTATTCCGCGGCCATCGAGGCGCTGGTGTCCAACCGAGCGCAACTGGGCTGGCTGTCGAGCAAGGCCGCGCTGGACTGCATCGAGCGCGCCAACGTCGAGGTCTTCGGCCAGCTCATCGACTCCAGCGGCTCGCCGGGCTACCGCTCCATCATCATCGCCCGCAAGGACGGCCCGGTGGGCACGCTCGACCAGTTGCTGGCCAAGCCGCGCACCTACGGGTTCGCGATGGGCGAGATGTCCTCCACCTCGGGGCATGCGATGCCTTCGTATGCGCTGTTCGTGCCGCGCGGCATCAAGCCCGAGGAGTACTTCGTGCCCTTCATCCGCGGCACCCATGCGCAGACCATGGATGCCGTGCTGCGCGGCCAGGTACAGGCCGGTACCTACAACACTGAAGAGCTGCAGCGCCTGAAGGCCACCCAGCCCGCTCGGGCTGCCAGCCTGAAGGTGCTGTGGGAGTCAGCCCTGATCCCCAAGGACCCGCTGCTGTGGCGCAAGGACCTGCCGCTGTCGGTGCGCAACCGGCTCGCCGCCTTTCTCTTCGGCTACGGCAAGACCACGATGGAAAAGGCCAAGCTCAAGCAGATGTTCGACCTGGCGGGCTTCAAGCCCTCCAGCAACCAGCAGCTGAAGTTCGTCCTGGAGATCGAAGACTTCAAGCAGCGCTCGGAGGTGCTGCTTGACTCGCGCCTGACCGAGGCACAAAAGAGCGAGAAGCTCGTGGACCTGCGTGACCGCTACACCCGGCTCGCCCGGGCCTTGCAGTAGGGCCTATTACGGGTTGGGCGGGCAAAACCGGACAGGCGACAGCCGCCAAGATTTAGGGGTTCGCTTCTCCGTCAGGCTGCTACGATGAGCACTTCTGAGAAAAAGTACCGGCCCATCCAATGGCAGTCAAGGTTCTGATCGTCGAAGACAACCCCGTTGCACGCAGCTTCCTATGCCGCGTGGTGCGCGAGAGTTTCTCCGACACCATCGTCATCACCGAGGCCGGTGACCTGGAATCGGCGCGTCGAAACATTGCGTTGCAAAGTGGTTCCACCGCTGTCGCGCCCAGCGATCCCTTCAAGCTGATCCTCGTCGACCTGGAACTTCCCGATGGCAACGGCATGGAGTTGCTGGGCGAACTGGCCCGCTATCCGGCCACCAAGATCGTCACCACGCTCTACTCCGACGACGACCACCTCTTCCCCGCCCTGCAATGCGGCGCGGACGGCTACCTGCTGAAGGAAGACCGCTTCGAAGTGCTGGTCGAAGAGCTGCAGAAGATCGTGCGCGGCCAGCCACCGCTGTCTCCGGCGATTGCCCGGCGCCTGCTCACGCATTTCCGGCATGGCCCCACGGGCGGCGGCGATTCCGGCTTCACGCCGCTGCCGTCCTCGGGCTTCCAGAGCAGCCGGCCCATGCCGCTGGGCAAGGGCGCGCCGCTGGACCATGAACGCCTGACCCCGCGCGAGAGCGAGGTGCTCACCTACCTGAGCAAGGGTTTCACGATCAAGGAGATCGCGAGCCTCATGGGCATCAAGTGGTTCACGGTGAATGACCACATCAAGTCCATCTACAAGAAATTGAACGTGTCCAGCCGCGCTGAAGCGGCTGTCCTGGCCAGCAAGCAGGGCCTGGTCTAAACAGCGGCCACAGGGCCCTCGGGGAAAAACGCAGTGGCTGTGACCAGCACGGGCCTCGGCGCCGATCTCCCGCCTCGCGACCGCGGGCCCAACACCACCACACCGGCCGCAGGGCCGGCCGCCGCAGAGTCGGCCTTTGATTCAGGCCTGCTGGAACGCGGCTTCAGCGGCAACGCGAACCTCACCCGCTGGATGGGGTGGCGCCTGCGGCTGCTGGTGGGCGCGGCGCTGCTGGGCTGCATGGGCCTGTTCTTCCTCGCCCGCTGGCTGAGCGACCCGCCGCACATCGACGCCAGCTGGCGAGCCAACTCGCAGGGCCGGCTGGAACTGGCCAGTACCAGCGACCCGGCGCTCAAGCCCCACCTCGGGCACGCGCTCATCGGCATCGTCGGCGGCGACGTGTCCGTCGCGGTGGCGGACATGCTCACCCTGCAGCGCTCCTCGCGCTGGCTCATCTCCGACACCGACCGCGAGCGGCACCGGGCGATGCATGAGCAGATATCGAACGCCCTGTCGCGGCAGGGCGTGAAGCTCTTCTTTTCCGATGGCGACATGGTGGAGCTGCAGTTGCAGAGGCGCGGCTTCGCCGGCCTGGGCGGCATGTTCTGGCTGCTCAGCGCGCTCGGCCTGGTGCTGTACCTCGTGGCCATGGTCGTGCTGCTCGCGAGGCCCACCGGGCTGAACCTGCTCTACGCGGTGATGGCGCTGTGCCAGACGGGCAACCTCGTCTTCATCGCGGTGGAATCCACGCTGGAACTGGCGCTGCCCATGCCCTTCCCCCGGCTGGACATGCCCTTGCGCATGGCCTTCGACCTGGTGACGGCCGCGGCCATGATCAACGCGATCTGCCGGCACCCGCGACGATTGCCCGGCGCCGGCTGGATCGCCCTGCTCGCCTGGTTCTACGTGCTGGTGCTCATCGGCCTGATGGTGCAGGGCATCCTGCCCGACACCTGGTGGTGGGCGCAGGGCAGCGAGTCGGTGATGGGCGTCTTGATGATGGTGCTGCTCACCTGGTCGTACCGCATCGAGCCGCACCCCTTCGCGATCGTGCTGCGGCGCTTCAGCGTGGTGGCGGTGAGCACGTGGATATTGCTCACCATCTCGCTGGCCGCGGCGGCCCAGGCGCCGGGCGTGCAGAACAACATCGCGGCCATCGGCTCGATGATCTGGTACGTGTTCCTCGCGTCGCTGCTGCTGCTGGTGCCTTTCCTGTCGAAGTCGCAGCAGATCATGCGGGAGTTCTCGCTGCTCGCAGCCATCAGCACCGTGGCCACCTCGCTGGACCTGCTGTTCGTGGCGGTGTTCAGTTTCGGCCAGTTCGCCTCGCTGACGCTGTCGCTGTTCCTCTCGCTGGGCGTCTACGCAGGAGCCCGCCAGTGGATCCTGAACCAGCTGCTGGGCAACAGCATGCTCACCACCGAGCGCATGTTCGAGAAGCTGTACCGCATCGCCCGCGAGGTGGAACTGCATCCCGAGCGCACCCCCGCCCTGCTCTCGCAGCTCTTGCGCGAACTGTTCGAGCCCATCGAGGTGATGCTGGTGGACAAGCGCAGCAACATCACGCGGATCGTGGCCGACGGCTCGGCCATGATCCTGCCCGTGCCGCAGCTCAGCCAGCCGGCGGAGGACGACGGCCTGCAGGCCAGCTCAGGCTCCATCGTGCTGCGCTTCGCGCATCGCGGACGGCGGCTGTTCACCTCGGAGGATGCGCGGCTGGCTGACCGCATCGTGGAGCAGTTGCGCCGCGCGGTGGCCTTCGACAAGGCGGTGGAACAAGGCCGCAGTGAGGAGCGCGCCCGGCTGGCGCAAGACCTGCATGACGACATCGGCGCGCGGCTGCTGACACTCATGTACAAGGCGCATTCGCCGGAGATGGAAGAGTACGTGCGGCACACGCTGCAGGACCTGAAGACGCTCACGCGCGGACTGGCCGCGCCCAACCACCGGCTCTCCCATGCGGCGGCGGAGTGGAAGGCCGATCTGACGCAACGGCTCACGGCCGCCCACATCGAGCTCGGGTGGACCTTCCACTTCGATGAAGACATCCTGCTCACGGTGGTGCAGTGGTCGGCACTGACACGGGTGCTGCGCGAGCTGGTGAGCAACATCATCGCCCACGCGCAGGCCCGGCGGGTGGACATCGACTTCAGCCTCGAAGGCGACCGGCTGGACCTCTCGGTGGTTGACGACGGCATCGGCCGCAACCCGCGCGCCTGGTCGCACGGCCTCGGCCTGGGCGGCGTGCGCAAGCGCGTAAAGCAACTGGGCGGCGAGGTGGAATGGCGCGAGCTGTCGCGCGGCATCGGCTGCCGCGTGATCATCCGCGGGTTGTCGACGCGGCGCTGAGCGCGTCGACTGTCGCGCTCAGGGCGCCACGGGCTTCTTCAGCAGCGTCCAGGCCATGCCGCCCATCGCAGCGAGCCCTGCAAGCAGCGCGGCCCAGAGCCAGATCGTCTTCGACTCGTCCTTGGCCGGCGCGGCTGCAGGCGCTGCCGACGCAGCCTTCGCGGGCGATGGCGTCATCACCGGCGGGGCCGACTCAATCACGCTTGCCGTGTCAGCCGGCAAAGGATCCGACGGCTTGCGCGAAGGCATCATGTCGGCCAGCGACATCGCCGCCGAAGCTGCTTTCGGGTCGTCCGTCATCTGCAGGCGGTACGGGCCAGGACCTCGCGCCAGCATCACCAGCATCGGCGTTCGCGCGCCCACGCGAAGCATCGGCGGTGTCGAGCCCAGCTGCGTGATCGGCCCCTGGGTCTGGATGCGCAGGCCGGAATAGAACCCGCTGCTCAGCCACATCGGACCGGACCTCACCTCGCCCTCGCTCGGACGCAACCAATACACCGTGGCCGATTGAAGTTCGGCCCATTGTGGCGAAGGCGGCGTCTGTGGTTGTGGCGCGCTTTTCTCACGCAGCTTGCGCAAGGGATGGTGATGCAGCAGGTGGAGATGCCGCTGGTGATAGCGCTCATGAACTTCAGGCGCGATAGCGGCATCGACCTGCCCCAACACCGTCACCCGCGCCAGTGTGTTGGGCTCGGCCAGTTGCCAACGCACCTGCTCCAGCGGCACGTTCTTCGGAATCGCGTAGTCGCAATGGTCCGCCGCGCAGGCCGTCGGCGCGATGGCATCGCTCCACTGCACGGGCCGCAGTTCCGACTGCTCCACCACGCTCGTCACCTTGGCCTCTTTCAGATCAGGCAGCAGGCTGTGGTTCAAGGCCGTGAGCCGCACGTACTTGCCGCGCGAGCCGGCCATGTCGATGCTCATGCTGACCAGTTGCTGCCCCTGGTGCTCCAGCGACACGACCTGCGCCGAGTCCTGCACCTGGCGCCACTGCTGCATGTCATCGCTGACCTCCACACGCAGGCTGTACACGCCACGGACTGTCTCCGGCAGGCCCAGCGACAGCGACAGCATGCCGCCCTTCACGGCGCGGGTGTCGAGCATCCAGCTCCTGGGCGCCGTGGCCTTGGCGCCCGAGGCCGGCCCCGGCAGCTTGAAGACCGGCACCACCTGCTCCGACTCCTGCACGGTGCCGGGCAGCGCCTCGACCCAGGCGAAGGGAATCGGCTCGGAACGCCCGTTGAGCACCTGCAGGTCGCGCAACTCCGGCGAACTCGACCGGGTGCGCAGCGACAGCGGGATCGTCACCGAGTAGTACGGCCCCTCGCCCTTGAGGGACAGCTCCATCGTCTGCGCGGCTTGCGCCGAGGTGCCTGCCGCAACGGTGGCCAGCAGGAAGGCAGGAATGCTTGATCGATGCGTCATGGTCACCTCAGGCTGTCGCCGGCTTGTCGTTCGTGCTGCTGGGCGGCAGCGGCGCGAAGTAGCCCACCACGAGCAGCAGCACGCCGACCACGATGAAGGACACGATGCGGTACAGCCCGCCGTGGTCGGCCAGTTCCACCAGGAAGAGCTTGGCCACCACGACGGCGAGCAGCGATGCGCCGGCGCCCCACACCGTGCGGCTGAGCTTGCGGTTGCCCAGCAGCATCGCACCCACGGCCACCAGCGACCACGCCACCGACAGTGCCGCCTGCGCGAGCCTGGACTGGAACAGATCGCCAGCATCCCAGGGCACGCCCGCCCAGTGGTGGCAGGTACGCAGCACCAGTCCGGTGTAGAGCGCGAAGGCCGTGGCCGCGAGGACGGCGTGCATGGCCTGGCGCGACACCCGGGCGCGCCATTCCTCGGGCAGCGCCTTGAACCACAGTGCCAGGGCCAGCAGCACGAGGCCCTGCCCCATCTCCAGCGGATTGAGCAGTGGCACGTAAGGCAAGGGCCTGGCCGAGCCGGCCTGGGTGTTGCCGACCCACAGCCACAGCAGCAGGTACAGCGCCACCGGCGCAGCGCCTGCCACGAGGTAGGCGGCCGCATGGCCGGCAATCGGCCAGCGCTTGAGCAACGCGGGCCGCGTGATGCCCACCAGCACCGCAGCGGGCACGAGCATGAAACCCAGCACGGACCACGCGGCGCCCGGTTCACCCAGCCCTTGCATCAGCAGCTGGCATTCACGTGCACCCAACAGCAGGAAGAACCAGAACCCCAGCACGTGCAGGGGCCGCAGCAGCTTGGCATCCCAGCTCTCTTCCTGCACCTTGAGCAAGGCGATGTGCCAGGCCAGCGCCAGCGGCCAGGCGAGCCAGCCCAGGGAGGCGGACGGTGAAGCGCCATGCGCGACAGGCCCGACAGCAGCCAGCAGCATCCACGCCGGCAGCGCCACCACGCTGGCCTGACCCATGGCCGTCCAGCGGCGCCAACGCGCCAGGCCCACCATCAGCATGGTGCTGAACAGCACCCACAGCACCATCACCGCCGGCCACAAGGCCGAACGTTGCATGTGCTGAAGCTGGCGGTCGAATTCGGGCGGCAAGAGCTGGATCCACCAGGCCATGGTCCAGCCCACCATCGCCCACTGGGTCGCCGGCCAGCGCACCCACTCGGGCGCGGTGCGGCGCTGCAGCCAGTCGCCCGCCAGGAGCGCCGCGGCCACCAGCACCAGCGGCCCCATCCATGGCGAGCCGTTCACGGTGGCGTCCCACAAGGCGGGGCCGTACAGAATGGTCGCGATGCCCGCCACCACCTGCAGCGCCAGCCAGCTCAAGGACAGTGCCGGATGCGACAGCCGCAGGCCTGCCCACAGCGTGCCCAGGCCCAGCCACGGCCAGACCAGGGCGGCGCGATCCGCCGGCATGACGAAGAGCAGGCTGCCGCTCATCACGCCGATACCGGCGACAAGCGCGAGGCTGCCGGACAAGGACCACGTCGGCGCGGCGCTGGCCTTCAGCTTCAGCCATTGCGCGCGCAGCTCCAGCGCAGCCGTCGCCAGCAGGCCTGCACCGATCAGCACGGCCGACACCAGCCCTGACAGGCCACTGGCCAACATCGCGGCGCCATCGACGGCGCGAAGCGACAGCACGAGGCTGGCCAGCGCGATGACGTGCATCACTGCCGCCGCGAAGCGCAGCACCGGTGCCTTCAGGCGCTCACGCGACAGCATGGCCACGACAGCCAGCCACGAGGTGCACACGCCCGCCCATCGCGGCGCAAGCAGCATCCACGGCATGGAGGTGACGGCCGCCGCGGCGAGCAAGGGCAGCAATGCATCGTTCATGGACTCGATGCCGTTGCGCTCGCTGGCCGGCAGCTTGCGATGCACCAACAGCATCGCGACAACGCTCGCCGCCAGCATGGCCATGCCCAGCGTCGAGCCGACCAGCAGCGGCGTGCCCGCCTGCAGGTCGACGTCCATGCTGGTGACCAGCCGCACCACCGCTCCGGCAAGAACGGCCAGAGAGAACAGCCGCGCGTAGGTGCGGCGCTGCCGGGCGCCCAGCCAGTACATGCCTGCGGCTTCCACCGCCCAGGTCGCGCCCGTCCACACGCCTTCGAGCGCGAGCGGAATCGTCAGCGTGCCGAAGATGACCGACACGATCACGTAGGCCTCGCCCAGCAGCGAATAGCGCCGATGGCCGCCGCGCAGCAGCAGACCGCCCAGCAGCAGGTAGAACACGGCAAAGCCCAGGGCACTCCACGCCGGGCCCCAGGGCCTGTCCTGCACCAGCAGGTACTGCAGTCCATAGGCGGCCAGCGGGATGCCGAAGGTCAGCGTGCTGTCCACGCGCCCCACGAGATTCAGCGCCTGTGCGGCACGTTCAGCCAGCGGCAGGCTTTCGTCGGGCTCCGTTCCCTGCGCCAGCGCACGCCGCGCGAACAGCACACCGATGAAGGTGAAGAGCAGGAAGAAGACGATCAGGAAAAACTGGACGCTGGCGTACAGCGCATCGCTGTAGTGTTCGCTGGCCCAGGCCGAAGCGAGGCTGAAGGTGGCGACCGCGCCAACCAGGTTCAACGGCCTCCAGGCGCGGAACCATGCCATGAGGAAGATGCCCACATCCAGGATCAGCATGTAGCTGAACAAGGCGACGTGGTTGCCGCCGCCGGTGGACACGAGCACCGGCGCCGCGAAGCCTTCGGCGACGGACACCAGGGCCAGCCACGGCGCGTTCTGCGTGACCGCGAGCACCGCGCCCAGCACCGACACCAGCGCCATGAACGTGAAGGCCACCGCAGGCGTCAGCAAGGGATTGAGCTTGATCGCCGCGAGCGCGGTGAGATAGAAGACACCGATGCCCGCACCTTGCAGGATGAGTCCGTAGTCGCTGCCGCCTTGCTGTGCCGAACGGGAACGCAGCCGCCAGCCGATGCCTAGCAGGAACGCGCCCACCATCGCCACGCCGGCATAGCGCAGCTCGATGGGCACCGTCACGCGCTCGGCCGCATAGCGCAGCAGGAAGGCCAGGCCCAGGAAGAGGATGAGCACGCCCACCTTGACGATGGTGTTGCCGCCGAAGATGAAGTTGCTGATGAAGGGCGGGAGTTGGTCGCGCAGCGGCGGCGTGGGGGCTCGCGGCGGCGCGGGGGGCCGGGGGGCCGGGGCTGTCCACGCTGGCTGTTCCTTGTTGGCTTCCGGCGCCTCAGGCAGGTCGAAGGCCTGCGCCTGTTCCACCGTGACCGATGCGGACTCCGACAACGTGGCGGCCATGGGCTGCAGATCGAACTCGGGTTCCTCGGCAGGCGCGACCTCCTCGATCGGAGCGGCAGCCGCCGGCATGGCCAGATCCTGCGCCATGGACACCGTGGGAGCGGGCCCTGGCAGTTCAATCGTTGCCACGGCTGGCGGCTGCATCGCGGCCAGCACGGACGCACTCCTGTGCTCCTCCTGCGCCGTCGCATCGGCCACCGCTTCCGGCCTCGATTCGGCGATGGTCCGGCGCAACTGCGCCACCTGCTCTTCCAGCGCCTGGACCCGTGCCGCCAGCGCCTGGACCGTCGGCACAGCAGCCTTGGCCTGCGCCTCAGTGACCTGGGGGACAGCCGACGGCTTCGGCTTGTCATCGCCGTCGTCGTTCATGCGGTTTCGGATCGAGACCCAGGCCACCGGCAGCACGACCGCGCCGACCAGTGCGCCGGTGCCGCCAGCCATGACGCCGCCGAGCAAGGCGCCCAGCAAGACGAAGACGAAGACCATCCAATCCCCCGCGTTGTTTGGGCGCGATTATGGAAGCGCCGGCCATGCGATGGGGGACCATCCACCCAAGAGAGGGGACGAGTCGCGGAATGCAAAGCCAGCAGTACCGCAAAGCGATGCGATCGCACCCCGCCCACGCGCTAACACGCGAGACTTTGGGTGTCTCTCGTGATTGGCATATAATGCGCGGCTCTGCGGTGGCTGTAGCTCAGTTGGTAGAGTCCCAGATTGTGATTCTGGTCGTCGTGGGTTCGAGTCCCATCAGCCACCCCACCCAAACTGCAAAGCAAAAGGCCTCTCGGAAACTCCGAGAGGCCTTTTGCTTTGTGGGCTCCACCTTTGCGGACTCCACTTTCGCGAGCCCTGCATGGTGAGCTGCTGCCAGGACGGCCGCAGCTCACCCACGGTCCATCACTTCGGTGCGCTGGCGGCGTCGGTCGACACCTTGAGCGACTTCTCCTTGGTCTCCACCTTCAGGCGGCTCTTCAGCGCGGCGTAATAAGCCATCGTCTCGACTTCGCCGACGGCTTGCGCCATCTGCGGCTGGGCGCGCGCGGCATCCGGCGCGGCCGGGTCGCGGCCCAGCACCTTGGTCAGGCGCAGCACGGCATAGCCATTGGGCAGTTCCACACCCAACGCCACGGGCAGCTTGGCAGCGTCGGCGCGCAATGCCGCATCCACCACCTGGCGCGGCAAGTCCTTCGCGCCTGCGCGCGACACCACGACCGGCTCGCCAGCCAGCGCGGCCTGCGGATCCTTCTTCACTTCAGCCAGGCGGGCCTCACCATCCTTGCGAGCCAGCACCGCAGCCTGGGCCTGCACGACACGCGCACGCACCATGTCCTTCACCTCGGCCAGCGGGATCGTGTGCGCGGCGGTGTACTGCACGATGCGAGCAGAGACGAGCTGGTTCGGGCCCACCTCCACCGCATCGGTGTTGCGCTTGTTCTTCACGATGTCGGGCGCGAAGAGCGCGGCCATCAGCTTCTCGCTGTTCAGCGGCGCGGGCGCATTGGGCGACGCCGTGCGCTTCACGTTCTGCGCGGTGCGCAGTTCCAGCTTGAACTTGTCAACCGCGGGCTTGAGGCTGTCGGACTGCTCGTAGACGGTGTTGGTGAAGTCCACGGCCTTCTCGGCGAAGAGCTTCTGCGCCTCGGTGCGGCGCAGGTCCTTCTCGATCTCCGCCTTCACGTCGTCGAAGCTCTTCTTGCCGCCGGCATGCACGCCTGTGACCTTGATGATGTGGAAGCCGAAGTCGCTCTCGACGATGCCGCTGATGTCGCCTTCCTTCATTGCGAAGGCCGCATCGGCGAAAGGCTTGACCATGGCTTCACGGTTGAAGAAGTCGAGGTCGCCACCGCGTTCTGCAGACGCCTTGTCGTCGGAATTCTTCTTCGCGATTTCCGCGAAGCCGGCGGGGTTCTTCTTCACCTCGGCCAGCAGCGCCTCGGCCTTGGCCTTCGCCTTGGCACGCTCTTCAGCCGGTGCGCTCTTGTCTGCCTTCACGAGGATGTGGCTGGCCTTGCGCTCTTCCTGCACGGTGTAGCGGCCTTGCTTCTCGTTCTGCTCGTAGTAGTGCTTGAGCTGCTCGTCCGCAACCTTCACCGACTTCGCCAGCGAATCCACATCCAGCATCACGTACTCGATGTTGGCTTGCTCCTCGGCCTGGAACAGCGCGGCGTTGGCCGGGTCCTTGTAGAACTTCTCGATGTCGGCGTCGGAAGGCGTGACCTTGCTCGCGTAGTCCTTGGCGTCGAAGCGTTGCACCTGCAGTTCGCGCTGCTGGAAGAAGGCATCGAAGGCGGTACTGGCGGCAGCGGCCGGTGCGAAGGCGCTGCGGCTCACCCCCAGCAGGACTTGCTGGCGGGCATAGTTGGCTTCGAACTCCTTGGGCGAGAGGCCGTTGGACGCCAGCACCTGGATGTACAGGTCCTTGTTGATCGCGCCATCGGGGCCGCGCACGGACGCAAGCTGCGGGTCGCTGTTCATCAGGCTGCGGATGCGCACGTCGGACGAGTTCAGGTGCAGCTTGTCGGAGACCTCCTGCAGCACGCGGTCGCGGATCAGCGTGTCGAGCAGTTGCTGGCGCATCTGCGGCGTGTCGAACATCTTGATGTCCAGGCCGGGCGCCTGACGGCGGATGCGGTCGATCTGCCGACGGTGCTCGTTGTCGAACTCTTCCTGCGTGATCCGGCCCGAGCCCACCTTCACGACGGTGGTGTTGCCGGGACCGGTGAACTTGTTGTAGCCCTGGAGGCCGAACCCGAACACGAAGGCGGGGACGATCACCAGCAGCAGCAGGAACTGGAACAGCTTGGTGTGCGATCGAACGAAATCAAACATCGAAGGCCTCGACGATGGGGCAGCAGGACTTCTGGCTGCGTATGACAAAGAGTGAAGCTGCAAACGCAACAAAGGCGAACCGAGGTTCGCCTTTGTGGGTGCGGGCTTGCCGGAGATTCTAGCCGACCGGACCACATCTGCCCGGGGTGGCAAGCCGCTGATTCTGGTGGGTGCTGAGGGGCTCGAACCCCCGACCTACGCCTTGTAAGGGCGCCGCTCTACCAACTGAGCTAAGCACCCGGAATGGAATCTCAGTTGACTGCGTCTTTGAGCGCCTTGCCGGGACGGAACTTCGGCACCTTGGCGGCCTTGATCTTGATCGTGGCGCCGGTGCGCGGGTTGCGGCCCGAGCGCGCTGCGCGCTTGCTGACGCTGAAGGTGCCGAAGCCCACCAGCGACACGCTGTTGTTCTTCTTCAGCGTGGTCTTCACACCGCCGATCACCGCTTCGAGCGCGCGAGTCGCGGCCGCTTTGGAGATGTCCGCCTGCTTGGCGATGTGTTCGATCAGTTCAGATTTGTTCACGAAGGTACCCCCTCTCAAAGGTGTCTCACAAGGAATCTGGGATGGTGATTGGGCCGCGGATTGGGGAGGACGGCGTCGAATTCATTACAGCCGTGCGACCTCACAGTGTCAAGCGCGGAAGCGGATTCTATGCGTATTCACCAGGGGCAAGACGGGCAACTTCGAGCGTGATTTCTCGCTTGACAAGCGCGCGTCGCGCGACGAGGAAAAACGGCGCCAACCCGCATGGCGCCAAGTGTTTCCGCGTGTTTGTGTCAGTGCCGTTCACGCCTTTCACAGCGATGCTGCAATCGCACGGCCCATGTCGATGGTCGTCGCCTTGCCCCCGAGGTCGGGCGTGCGCGGTGCGCCCGATTCAGGCGCGAGCACCGTCTCGATGGCCTGCAGGATGGCATCGTGCGCGTCGCGGTGTCCGAGGAAGTCCAGCATCATCGCGGCCGACCAGACCTGCCCGACGGGATTGGCGATGCCGCGGCCGGCGATGTCCGGCGCCGAGCCGTGCACGGGTTCGAACAGCGAGGGCGCACGGCGCGTCGGGTCGATGTTGGCCGAGGGTGCGATGCCGATCGTGCCAGTGCATGCCGGTCCGAGATCGCTGAGGATGTCGCCAAAGAGGTTGCTCGCCACCACCACGTCGAAGTGCTGCGGACGCTGGACGAAGTGAGCGGTCAGGATGTCGATGTGGAACTTGTCCACACTCACGTCCGGATACTTTTTCGACATTTCTTGTACGCGCTCGTCCCAGTACGGCATGGTGATGGAGATGCCGTTGGACTTGGTGGCCGAGGTGAGCTTCTTGCGCGGCCGTTGCTGCGCCTGGTCGAAGGCGAACTTGAGCACGCGGTCCACGCCGACGCGCGACATCACCGTTTCCTGGATGACGATCTCGCGCTCGGTGCCTTCGTACATGCGCCCGCCGATGCTGGAGTATTCGCCCTCCGTGTTTTCACGGACGATGAGCATGTCGATCTCGCCCGGCTTGAGCGGCTGCCCGTCGCGCCCCACCAGCGGCGAGCGCACGCCGGGCATGAGGCGCGCGGGCCGCAGGTTGATGTACTGGTCGAACTCGCGCCGGAAGCGAAGCAGCGAACCCCACAGCGACACGTGGTCGGGGATTTTCTCGGGCCACCCCACTGCACCAAAAAGGATCGCGTCGGCGGACTGGAGCCGGTCCTTCCAGTCGTCGGGCAGCATCTGGCCGTGACGCTCGTAGTAGTCCCAGCTGGAGAAGTCGTGGTGCTCGAACTGCAGGTCGATGTTGAAGCGCGAGGCCGCGGCTTCGAGCACGCGAAGGCCTTCGGGCATGACCTCCTTGCCGATGCCATCGCCGGGAATCACGGCGATGCGGTATTTAGTTTTTTTCATGGCGTGTCCTTGAAGAAGGCGAGCATCTCGCCGAGAAGTTCAGCCGGTTGTTCTTCGGCGACGTAGTGGCCGCAGTCCAGCGCGCGGCCACTCACCTGATTTGCTGCAGCGCGCCACAGACCAAGCACGTCGAAGCACTGGCCCACCGTGCCGTGCGCGCCCCACAGCACACGCGTGGGCACGTCGAGCTTGCGGCCGGCCCCGCGGTCGGCACGATCATGGTCGAGGTCGATGCCGGCCGACGCACGGTAGTCCTCGCAGATCGAATGGGCAGAGCCGGGGATGCCCACGCAGCGCTTGTATTCGCTGAGCGCACGCGGATCGAACACCGACAGGCCCGCATGCCGGCGCCCCATCACGTTGACCACGTAGGACGATGGGTCGGCTTCGATCAACCGTTCGGGCAAGGGTGCTGGCTGGATGAGGAAGAACCAGTGCCAGTAGGCGCGGGCAAAACGCTCGGAGGTCTGCTCATACATCGCGAGCGTCGGGGCGATGTCCAGCAGCATGAGTTGGCTCACGCGATCCGCATGGTCCAGCGCCAGCCGGTGCGCCACGCGGGCGCCGCGGTCGTGGGCGCACAGCGCGAAGCGGTCGTGGCCCAGTTGCTGCATCACCTGCGCCGCATCGCGCGCCATGCGGCGCTTGCAGTAGGGCTCGTGCGATTCATCGGACAAGGGCCGCGACGAGTCGCCATAGCCACGCAGGTCCAGCGCCACCACGCGAAAGCGCTGCGCCAGGTCGCCGGCCACGCGATGCCACATCACATGCGTCTGCGGATGCCCGTGCAGCAACAGCAAGGCCGGACCGGTGCCGCCGACGCGGCCATGGATCTCGGCGCCGTCGACCACAAAGCGGCGCGACTCGAAGGATTCGAACATGCGGGCGATTGTGCCGATTCAGGCCGTCGGTGTGCGCGCCACCAGCGCCACCCCTGCCGCCGTCAGGACCATGCCGAGCATCATCGGCACCGTCAGCACTTCATGGAAGATGGCCCAGGCCATGATCGCCGTGCACGGCGGCACAAGGTAAAGCAGGCTCGTGACCTTCGTCGCCGCGCCGCGCTGGATGAGCAGGTACAGCAGCGAACTGCCACCCAGCGTCAGCGCGAACACCGACCAGGCCATGGCCCCGATGAAGGCCGGGTGCCAGTCGACCGCCTCGGGCTCCAGCAGGGCCAGGGGCGCGGTGACCGCCAGGGCCGCCAGCAGTTGCACGAAGCTCGCGGTGCGCACGTCGCAAGGCGCGACGAAGCGCTTCTGGTAGAGCGTGCCAGTGGTGATGCTGAGCAGCGCGAAGATCGCGAGCCCCAGGTTGGCCGCACCCACCTCGCCGGCTCCGAGCTTGCGCCACACCACCAGGGCCAGTCCGCCCAGGCCCAGCATCAGGCCCAGCCATTGCTGACGGGTGACTGAGTGCGCCTCGCCCGATGCAGGCATGGCAGTCACCCACAAGGCAGTGAGGATGGGCTGCAGGCCCACCAGCAAGGCGATGGTGCCAGCGCCCAACCCGAGTTTGACTGCTGCCCACACGCCGCCGAGGTAGCCAGCGTGCATCAGCACACCCGTCACGGCGAGGTGGAATGCCTGGCGCCGGTCGCGCGGCCAGGCGGGGCGAGAGACCGCGATCCACACACCAAAGCACAGCACCGACAGCGCGTAGCGGATGGCGAGGAAACTCAGCGGCGGCGAGTGCGGCATGCCGAAGCGCGCCACGATGAAACCGGTGCTCCAGATGAGCACGAACACCGCAGGCATGGCGCGGACCAGCGCGCCGTCGTTGCTGCCGGACAAGGCTAGCGGGCCTTGGCGCGGATCTCGGGCAGCGCCTTCTGCAGGTAGTAGATCATCGACCAGATGGTCAGCACCGACGCGATCCAGATGAGGCCGGTGCCCCAGATGCGCGTGTCGATGAGGCCGAAGAGCACGGCGTCATAGAGCAGGAACGGAATCGCGATCATCTGCACCGTGGTCTTCACCTTGCCGAGCATGTGCACGGCCACGCTGCGTGAAGCGCCGATCTGCGCCATCCATTCGCGCAGCGACGAGATGGCGATCTCGCGACCGATGATGACCAGGCCCACCAGTGCATGCGCGCGGCCCAGGTGCACGAGCACGATGAGCGAGGCGCACACCAGGAACTTGTCGGCCACCGGGTCGAGGAAGGCGCCGAACGATGAAGTCTGGTTGAGCTTGCGAGCGAGGTAGCCGTCCGCCCAGTCGGTCAGCGCCACCACCACGAACAGCACGGTGGCCACGAGGTTGCGCGTGTGCTGCTGCAGGTCGCTCAGGTAGAACACGCCGACGATGAGGGGAATGGCGACGATGCGCGCCCAGGTCAGGAGTGTCGGCAGGTTGAAGAACATAGGCCCCCATTCTGCCGAAACTCGGCTGCCCCCACGAAACCGCGCCTCATGCACTCATTCGTCCAGCGTGCGTGGCTTGAACTTGCGCTCGTTGTTGAAGAGGAAGGTCTCGGCGAACTTCCACGGCTTGGGCGCGCGCGACACGTCGCCGAACGGCGCCGCGCGGCGCACCGCGTCGATGGCCATCTGCAGCGTCTCGGGCGCTTGGCCGGGCCTGCGCAGCACGTCGATGTTGCGGATGCTGCCATCAGCGTTCAGCTCGATCTCCAGCACCGGAATGGCCAGCAGGATGTCGGGCACCGTGCCGACGTAAGTGCCGTTGGGGTTGGCGGCCACGATGCGCCGCGCGGCCTGCTGCCGCATCTCGGTCATGCTGCGCACCGCGCCCGGCGTGTTCAGCCTGCCCGCGGCCGGCACAGTGGCGGTGGTCGACGGCCGGGGCGTGGGCGCCGGCGCGGGCGGCGGCGGTGATGGAGAAGCGCAGGCCGTCAGCAAGGCCGCGGTCGCGATGGCACTGCGCTGCAAGCGCTTGTTGTCAATGAAGGGCACGATAAATCTCCTCAGCGAGTTCCTTGGACACACCTTCCACTGTCGCCAGGTCGTCCACGCTGGCGGCGGCCACACCTCTCACGCCGCCGAAACGCTGCAGCAGTTTGGCACGCTTCTTCGGGCCGACGCCCGCGATGTCTTCCAGCCGGCTGCCGCCGGTGCGCACGCTGGCGCGGCGAGCCCGCATGCCGGTGATGGCGAAACGGTGGGCCTCGTCGCGGATCTGCGCGACCAGCATCAGCGCGGCGGAATCGCGGCCCAGATAGACCTTGTCGCGACCGTCGGCGAAGACCAGTTCTTCCAGGCCGACCTTGCGCCCTTCACCTTTTTCGACACCCACGATCAGCGACAGTTCCAGGCCCAGTTCCTGGAAGACTTCGCGTGCCATGCTCACCTGGCCCTTGCCGCCGTCGACCAGCACGAGGTCGGGCAGCCGGGCGAGCTTCGTGGGCGCGGGCCTGGGTTCGGCATCGTTGGCGGGGGGCGTCTCGCCTTCGGGTGCGGCAGGCGGGTTGGCCTGCTCGGCCATCATCGCCGCGATCTTCCCGTAGCGGCGCGTGAGCACCTGCCGCATGGCTGCGTAGTCGTCTCCGCCGGTGATGCCTTCGATGTTGTAGCGACGGTACTGCGAGTTCTGCATCTTGTGGTTCTCGAACACCACGCACGATGCCTGAGTCGATTCGCCGGCGGTATGGCTGATGTCGAAACACTCGATGCGGAAGGTATCGAGGTCGTCGACGTCCAGGTCCAGCGCCTCCACCAGCGCACGGGTTCGCGCCTGCTGCGAGCCTTCCTCGGCCAGCAGTTGCGCGAGCTTGATCTCCGCGCCCTTGATGCACATGTCCAGCCACGCCCGCCGCGGCTCGCGCGGCTGGTGCTGCGCGGTGATGCGCACGCCGCTTTGCTGCGACAGCGCATCGATGAGCGCCTTGTCCACCGCATGGCTCAACACCAGCAGCGGCGGCACCGCGCTGTCGAGGTAGTGCTGGGCGATGAAGGCTTCGAGCACCTGCACCTCGGGCTCCTTGCGCTCGGCCTCGTCGTCCACGATGGCGGTGGCGTCGTCCACATGCGCCGGGAAGTACGGCCGGTCGCCCAGGTGGCGGCCGCCGCGCACCATCGCCAGGTTCACGCAGGCGCGGCCGCCGTGGACCTTCACGGCGAGGATGTCGGCGTCCTTGGTGGTCACGCCGGTGTTGTCCTCCACCGCCTGCTGGTGCAGCACCCGCGACAAGGCACCGAGCTGGTTCCGGATCTCCGCTGCCTGCTCGAACTTCAGCTCCTCGGCGTAGCCCATCATCTGGGTCTGCAACGCGTTCATCACCTCCTGCTGCTCGCCCATCAGGAAACGTTCGGCGTGGCTCACGTCGCGGGCGTAGTCCTCGGGGGCGATGTACTTCACGCACGGCCCCGAGCAGCGCTTGATCTGGTACAGCAGGCAAGGCCGCGTGCGGTTGTTGAAGACCGTGTCCTCGCATGTGCGAAGGCGAAAGACCTTCTGCAACAGCGCGATCGAATCCTTCACCGCCCAGGCGCTGGGGTACGGGCCGAAGTAGCGGTGCTTCTTGTCCACCGCGCCGCGGTAGTAGGCCACGCGCGGGAACTCGTGCGACACCAGCTTGAGATAGGGGTAGCTCTTGTCATCGCGGAACAGGATGTTGTAGCGCGGCTTGAGCGTCTTGATGAGGTTGTTCTCGAGCAGCAGCGCCTCGGCCTCGGAGCGCACCACCGTCGTCTGCAGCCGCGCGATCTTGCTCACCATGTGGCCGATGCGCGTGCCGCCATGGTTCTTCGTGAAGTAGCTGGACACCCGCTTCTTCAGGTCGCGCGCCTTGCCCACGTAGAGCACGTTGTCCTGCGCGTCGAAGTAGCGGTAGACGCCCGGCAGGCCGGGCAGCGCGGCCACGTCGGCCAGCACGCGCTCGCGGGCGGCATCGTCGGGGGACGGTTCGTCCGGGGGGATATCCACAACGTCGGTCATTGGCCGAATTATGTGTTGGACCTCGTGGCCGGGTCTGCCGATGCCCGCGAGGGCCGCACGCGAGGGCCGCACATGGCAATGGCGAACGAAGGCATGGCAAATAATCGGCCCATGCTCTGGGACATCTTCTGCCGCGTGGTGGACAACTTCGGCGACATCGGCGTGTGCTGGCGCGCGGCGGCCGACCTCGCGTCGCGCGGCGAGCGTGTGCGGCTGTGGGTGGATGACGGCAGCGCTTTGGCATGGATGGCGCCGCAAGGACACGAGGGCGTGGAGGTCCGGCCATGGCCGTCCGGGCCGGTCGAGGCCGTCCCGGGCGACGTGGTCGTCGAAGCCTTTGGCTGCCACCTGCCGGACGACTTCATGGCCCGCATGGCGGCAGCCAGCAGGCCACCCGTGTGGATCAACCTGGAGTACCTCAGCGCGGAACCCTACGTCGAGCGCAGCCACCGCCTGATGTCGCCGCAGATGAGCGGGCCGGGCAAGGGGCTGGTGAAGTGGTTCTTCTACCCCGGCTTCACGGCCGCCACGGGAGGACTGATTCGCGAGCCCGATCTGATGTCGCGGCAGGCCCGGTTCGAGCCCGGGCCGTGGCTGGCCAGCCGGGGCCTGGCCCCGCGCGGCGAAGAGCGCATCGTCAGCCTGTTCTGCTACCCGAATCCAGCCGTGGCTGCCCTGCTGGACCGGCTCTGCCAGCAGCCCACCCTGCTACTGGCGACCAGCGGCCACGCCAGCGAACAAGTGGCTGCCCAGCTTGGCCCCAGCCTGCAGCGCGGCCACCTGCGGGCCCTGGTCGTCCCCCGGCTGACCCAGCCCGACTACGACCACCTGCTGTGGTCCTGCGACCTGAACTTCGTGCGCGGCGAGGATTCCTTCGTCCGCGCCCAGTGGGCCGGCAAGCCGTTCGTGTGGCACATCTACCCCCAGGACGATGGCGTGCACGGCGACAAGCTCACCGCCTTCGAGGCCTTGTTCCTCCAGTCGGCGGAACCTGGAGTCGCCGCGGCGGTCCATGGCTGGCATGCGGCCTGGAACGGCCTGGGGCACGACCTGCCCGCCCTTGCCGGCCTGGGCGCGTGGACCCGGCAGGCCCGGGCGTGGCGTGAATCCCTGCTCAGCCAGCCGGACTTGGTGAGCCAGCTGCGCGATTTCGCCATCGAAAAACGCTAGAATTCAAGGCTTTGCGCGATCCGGTAGCCGGGTGACCAGACACCCGGGGGCAATTTGGGCGGACGCGCACCTACAGCGCCAGGAAGGCCATCAAACCAGCCCGCGGCGCGTCCCCGCCCTGGCGGGATCATTCGGAAATTCGCTATGAAGATTGCACAGGAAATTCGCGCCGGCAACGTGATCATGCAGGGCAAGGACCCGATGGTCGTCCTCAAGACCGAATACAGCCGCGGCGGCCGCAACTCCGCCACCGTGCGCATGAAGCTCAAGAGCCTCTTGAACAACTCGGGCACCGAAGTCGTCTTCAAGGCCGACGACAAGATGGACCAGATCATCCTGGACAAGAAGGAGTGCACCTACTCCTACTTCGCCGACCCGATGTACGCCTTCATGGACGCCGAGTACAACCAGTTCGAGGTGGAAGCCGAGAACATGGGCGACGCCATCCAGTACCTCGAAGACGCCATGCCCGTGGAAGTGGTGTTCTACGAAGGCAAGGCCATCTCGGTCGAGCTGCCCACCAGCCTGGTCCGCGAAGTGACCTACACCGAGCCGGCCGTCAAGGGCGACACCTCGGGCAAGGTGATGAAGCCTGCCAAGCTGTCCACCGGCTTCGAGATCGCCGTTCCGCTGTTCGTGGAAACCGGCGACAAGATCGAAATCGACACCCGCACCCACGAATACCGCAAACGCGTCTGACCGTTGGCCGGTGACGGGCACACTCAAGGGCACTTCGGTGCCCTTTTGTCTTTTTGCTGAATGAAAACCGCTCCCATCGTGGCGGCCCGGGTCGAGCGCGACGAGCGCGGCGTGCCCTTCTCGCCCTTGTTCGGCGACGTCTACCACCCGGCTGCGGGTGCCCTGCAGCAGGCGGAGCACGTCTTCCTGCGCGGCAATGGCCTGCCCGGGCGTTTCGCCGGCCGCGACAGCTTCGTCGTGCTGGAGACCGGCTTCGGACTGGGCAACAACTTCCTCGCCACCTGGGACGCCTGGCGGCGCGCCGGCCGTCCTTGCCGGCTTCACTTCATTTCCATCGAGCAACACCCGCTGACGCGTGACGACATGGCCGCCATGCCACGCGATGAGTCGGTGGCCGGCCTGGCCCGGCAATTGGTGGAGGCCTGGCCGCCGCTGACACCCAACCTGCACCGGCTCGGCTTCGAGGACGGACAAGTCGAGCTGTTGCTGGCGCTGGGCAACGCGCAGGACTGGCTGCCCGAACTGGTGGCCCAGGTGGACGCCTTCTTTCTCGATGGCTTCACGCCGGCCAAGAACCCGCAGATGTGGGAGCCGCGCCTGTTCAAGGCCATGGGCCGCATGGCTGCGCCGGGCGCGACCGCGGCCACCTGGTCAGTGGCGCGCGCGGTTCGCGACGGACTGGCCGCCGCCGGCTTCGAGGTGACCCGGCAGCCCGGCGTCGGCGGCAAGTTCGACATCACCGTGGCGCGGTACTCGCCGCGCTTCGCGCCCAAGGCTTCGCCTTCACGGCACGCAGGGTCGGCGCCCTCGCGTGGACGTGCGGTGGTCATCGGCGCCGGGCTGGCCGGCTGTGCCACGGCCTGGGCCCTGGCCGGGCAAGGGTGGACGTGCGAGGTGCTCGATGCCAACGACCAGCCGGCCATGGCAACGTCCGGCAACCCGGCCGGACTCTTCCACGGCGTGGTGAACGCGCAGGACGGCACGCACGCACGCTTCAACCGGGCCGCCGCGCTGGAGGCCCGCCGTGTCATCTCCGGCCTGCTCACGCAACAACCCGGACTGGGCGAGGTGCGCGGCCTGCTTCGCCTGGAAACCTCGGGGCTGGATGCTGCCGCGATGCAATCCTCGCTCGCAGCCCTGGGGCTTCCGGAGGACTACGTGCAGGCCGTCGCCGCAGACCAGGCCGCCGCCATCGCGGGCATGGCGATGGCACATCCCGCCTGGTTCTATGGCGGAGGCGGCTGGGTGCGGCCGGCCTTGCTGGCACGGTCCCTTCTCGCCGCATCGGGCGCCCAGGTCATGTTCCGCGGCGGGCTCCAGGTGGATTCACTGCGCCGCCACGAGGGCCGCTGGCAGGTGATCGATGCCCGGGCACAAGTCATCGCCGAGGGCGACGCCGTGGTGCTGGCCAACGCCGGATCGAGCATGAAGCTCGCCGGCACGGCCTGGCCGATGCAACCCGTGCGCGGCCAGCTCAGCATGGCGCCGGCTGGAACAATGGCCCTGCCCCGCGTGCCGGTCGCCGGCTCAGGCTACCTGCTGCCGCCGGTGGATGGCCTCGCGATGTTCGGCGCCACCGTGCACACCGACGATCTCGAGCCCGATTGCCGAGACGCCGATCACGCCCACAACCTTCGACAGGTCCAACAGCTGACCGCCGATGCCGGTTGGGCTCGGCTCGATCCAGCCAGCCTGAGCGGCCGCGTCGGTTGGCGCTGGGTGACTGACGACAGGTTGCCTGTGCTCGGCGGTGTGCCCTTGCCCGCGGATCAACTCCACGGCAAACGCCTGGACCAGCCCCGTTTCGTTCCGCGCCAGGAAGGCCTCTACGTGTTCACCGGCCTCGCCTCGCGAGGCATCACCTGGTGCATGTTGGGAGCCAGGGGGCTGGCATCCATGATCACCCGAGCCCCTGTCCCGCTGGAAGCCAGCCTGATCGATGCCGTGGACGTTGCGCGCTTCGTCAGCCGCGAGGCGCGGCGCCAGTGACCAGCGCAGGGCGCGTCTCGTCCCACCACCGCCGCACGATCTCGTAGACCCGCGCATCGTTGAGCAGGCCCATGTGGCCGATGCCGCGAAGCTCCTCGCGCTGCACGTCGCCGCGCAGGTCGCCATCGGCAGCGCTTGAAGGCATCACCAGCCCATCGCCCAGCAAGGCCGACATCATGGCCGACGCCGGGCTGGCATCGTCATCTGCCAAGCGGGCGGCGAGCAGCCGAACCGGCACGCTCAACGCAGCGCCCTGGCCACGCAGGCCGTGCCGCAGGTCCTTGATGCCGCGGCTGCGTGCGTTGGCCACCTGCGCCAGCGGCCTCGTCACCTTCGACAGATTCAGCGCCATCGACGCCAGGTGCCCCAGCCGTTCGAGCGGAGCGCCGCGGTGCGGGGTGCCCAGGCACATCAGCACGGACACGGCGCGCAGCCAGGAGGCGCCATCCTGCACGGCCAGGTCGCAGGCGCTGCGGGCCACCAGGCCACCCATGCTGTGCCCGACGATGGCCAGGTCGCGCACCTGCGGGGCGGCAGCGAGCAGCGCCTCGATGCGCTCGCCGAGGCGGCGCGCGTTGTGCTCGACCGGCATGCCGGTGTTGTAGCGAACGTAGAGCGCGCTGACGGGCCGCTCGGCGGCCAGCCGCTCGCCGTACGAGCCCTCGGAAACCGAACCGCTGGTGCTGCGCCTGAACCAGCTGCGCTCATCGCAGGCCAGGCCGTGGATGAAGATCAGCACATTCGGCTGCAGACCTTCGACGACCGGGCCGTCCAGCTCGAGCGGTGCGCCGTCCAGGTGGAAGTCGAGGTCCGCCGCGAGCGGACTGCCGTCCTCGGCGAGGTGGTCGCCGAACACGCCGTTCAACGCGCTCCTCACGGCCTGCTCGGAGGGACCCACGCGTCGCGCAGGATCCAGGCTCATCGCCTCGGCCGCACCGGCCACGCTCAGGGCGGCATGCCCACCTGCGCGGACAGCGGCGTAGACCCCATCGGTGATGGCATCGTGGGCGCCTTGCACCACACGTGCCGGCAGCGACACGACCGGCACCTTCTGCAAGACGCCGAAGGTCTTGTCGGCGATGGCGTGGTGCATGTCCTGCACCCGCTGAGCGGTGGCCCGGAAGCCGGCCTTCAGGCCTGGTGCATAGACGGCGGCACGGGGTTTGGCCGGGGCCGTCTCGTCTTTGGGCTCGTTGGCATCATGCCGCTTCGAACGTCGCGGCATGGCCGCCTCCTCAGGGATTGGGTTGGGTGTCGGCAGGCGCCGCACCGTCGTCGGCGGGCACGTTGCCCTGGGTGGCTTCGTCGGGCTGCTCGCCGGAGCCGCCTCCGGCCTTGCGGGCGGCCTTTTCCTGCAGCTTCTCTTCCTTTTTCTTCTTCTTGGCCAGCTCGCGCTGGCGCTTTTCGAACGAGTAGTTGGGCTTGGCCATGGGCCGTCCTTCATCAGTTGCCGACACCCCGAGGTTACGCCCATTTGGGCGCCCGCGACCGTCCGACCGTGCGACGAATCAGAAGCTCAAGGTCTTCACGCCCTGCGAGGTGCCCAGCAGGCACACCGCTGCGCGGTTGCGGGCAAAGATGCCCACGCTCACCACCCCGGGCCACTGGTTGATGTCGCGCTCCATGGCCGCCGGATCGGTGATGGACAAGCCGCGCACGTCCAGGATGTGCCCGCCGTTGTCGGTGACCACGCCTGCGCGCAGCACCGGCTCTCCGCCCAGCGCCTTGAGCCTGCGTGCCACCTGCGAGGCCGCCATCGGGATCACCTCCACCGGCAGCGGGAACTTGCCCAGCGTCGGCACCAGCTTGGACTCATCGGCGATGCACACGAAGCGGTCGGCGATGTCGGCCACGATCTTCTCGCGCGTGAGCGCCGCGCCGCCGCCCTTGATCATGTTGCCGTGGTGGTCGATCTCGTCGGCCCCGTCCACGTAGACCGGAATGCGTTCCACCGTGTTGCTGTCGAGCACCGCGATGCCGTGGGCACGAAGCCGCTCGGTGCTGCGTTCGCTGCTGGACACCGCGCCCGCGATGCGGTCCTTGATGGTCGCCAGCGCATCGATGAAGCAGTTCACCGTGGAACCGGTGCCCACCCCCACGATGCTGCCTGGCACCACGTAGTCCAGGGCCGCCTGGCCCACCAGTGCTTTCAATTCGTCCTGGGTCATGTTCGCTCGCCGCGTTTGAGACAATCCGCGGATTATCCCAAGACCCGCTCCATGGCCCTCGTTCCCTACGCCCTCGCCCGCCCGTTCCTCTTCGGACTCGACCCTGAAGCCGCGCATGAACTGACACTCGGGGCGCTGGCGCGCATCCAGCGCACACCCCTGATCTGCACCGTCGCGCAGACCCGGGTGAGCGACCCGGTCACCGTCGCGGGCCTGAAGTTCCCGAACCGCCTGGGCCTGGCCGCGGGCCTGGACAAGAACGGCCGCTGCATCGACGGCCTGGGCGCCATGGGATTCGGCTTCATCGAGGTGGGCACGGTCACGCCGAAGGCGCAGCCGGGCAACCCCAAGCCGCGCATGTTCCGCCTGCCGCAGGCCAACGCGCTCATCAACCGGCTGGGCTTCAACAACGAAGGGCTGGCCGCCTTCATCGCCAACGTGAAGCAGGCGCGCTTTCGCGAGAGCGGCGGCATCCTCGGGCTGAACATCGGCAAGAACGCGGCCACGCCCATCGAGAACGCAGTAGACGACTACCTCATCGGCCTGGACGGCGTGTACCCGCATGCCGACTACGTGACGGTGAACATCTCCTCGCCCAACACCAAGAACCTGCGCGCGCTGCAGTCCGACGAGGCACTGGACGCCCTGCTGTCGGCCGTGAGCGAGCGCGACGTGAAGCTCGCCCGGGAGCACGGCAAGCGCGTGCCCATCTTCCTGAAGATCGCGCCGGACCTGGACGAAGCGCAGGTCGACGTCATCGCCGCGACCTTCGCCAAGAGCGGCATGACGGGCATCATCGCCACCAACACCACCATTGCACGCGATGCGGTGAAGCACTTGCCGCATGGCGAGGAAACGGGCGGCCTGAGCGGTGCGCCGGTGTTCGAGGCGTCCAATCGCGTGATCCGCCAGCTGCGCTCGCGGCTGCCCAAGGGCACGCCGATCATCGGCGTGGGCGGCGTGATGTCCGGCGCCGATGCGAAGGCCAAGATCGACGCAGGCGCCGACCTCGTGCAGATCTACACCGGCTTCATCTACCGCGGCCCGCCGCTGATCACCGAAGCCGCCCAAGCCATCAAGAACCGCTGAACATCGCGCAGCCACCGGCGCCGGGCACGGCGCTTGCCGAATGAGGGTCGTGCGAATCCATCCGATTCTTCGATCTCTCTTTGCCGTGGGCCTGGGCATCTTCTTCATCAGCGGATGCCGCTCGCTGCCGGCCATCCATCCCGACATGGCGCCGGTGGGTAAGGCCCCCGTCCTGGAGAACGGCAAGGGACCGCTGTCGGCGGCGCGCAGCAAGGCCATCATCGACGAGCTCAAGCGCCGCACGCCTGACACCAACATCCTCGAACGCCACCTCGCGCTGGAACAGGCCATGGTCGACAGCCCGCTGGTGACCGACAACAAGGTCACGCTGCTGCAGGACGGGCCGGCCACCTACAAGGCCATGCTCGCGGCCATCGCAGACGCGAAGAGCCATGTGCACATGGAAACCTACATCTTCGAGGACGACGAGACCGGCCGCCAGTTCGCGCAGGCGCTCATCGCCAAGCAGAACCAGGGCGTCCCGGTCGCGATGATCTATGACGCGGTGGGCACGATGGGCACATCGGCGGAGTTCTTCAAGACCCTGACCGATGCGGGCGTGCAGGTGCTGCAGTTCAACCCGGTGAACCCGCTCACCGCCAAGGCGGGCTGGAACGTGAACCAGCGCGACCACCGCAAGCTGCTGGTGGTGGATGGACGCACGGCCTTCCTGGGCGGCATCAACATCAGCGCCGTGTACTCGGGCGGCTCGGCCAAGTCGGCGCCGCGCAAGGGCGCGAAGCTGCCGTGGCGCGACACGCACCTGCAGATCGAAGGCCCGGCCGTGGCGGAATACCAGCGCATGTTCATCGACACCTGGACCAAGCAGAAGGGCCCGCCGCTGCCCTCGCGGGAGTTCTTTCCGAAGCTCACGCCGCGCGGCAAGGAAATCGTGCGGGCCATCGCCGGCTCGCCGGACGACGCCTACAGCGCGATCTATGCGACGCTGATCTCCGCCATCGAGAGCGCGGAGAAGGAGATCTGGCTGACCAACGCCTACTTCGCGCCCGACCCGCAGCTTCGCGCCACACTGGCCGATGCCGTCAAGCGCGGCGTGGACGTGCGGCTCATCCTGCCCAGCAAGACCGACTCGGGACTCATCTTCAATGCCGGCCGCAGCTACTACGACGAAATGCTGCAGGCAGGCGTCAAGATCTACGAGCGGCGCGACGCGCTGCTGCACTCGAAGACCGCGGTGATCGACGGCGTGTGGTCGACCATCGGCTCCACCAACCTCGACTGGCGCAGCTTCCTGCACAACCAGGAGGTCAACGCCGTCATCCTCGGGCCGGACTTTGCGGCGCAGATGAAAGCGGTATTCGAGCACGACCAGGCAGCCTCCACGCCTGTTACCCTGGAGGCTTGGCAACACCGGCCGGTTGGCTGGCGCATCAAGGAAGGGTTGGCCCGGATGTGGGAGTACTGGTTGTGATGACCGGCAGGCCGCCGCGGTTGACGCGGTGTCTGGCCTTGCTCCTGAGCCTCGCGGGCGCGGCAGGCGCCATCGCCTCGCCCGAGGCCGATTCGCTGCGGTCCCACCATGCCGGCATGGCGCCCCAGCTGGCCAACAGCGCCTTCCACCAGCCGCTGGTGCTGGAGTCCACCCAGACCTCGGGCGACCTCAAGGGCGATGTGTTCGCCGTGGTCGAGCATGAGTTCGGCAAGCTCGAAGCCGCGCTGCAGGGCGTCGAGGTGTGGTGCGACGTGCTCATCCTGCACCTGAACGTCAAGTACTGCCACAGCACCGGCAAGGGCGCCAGCGGCAGCATCGCGCTGGCCGTCGGCAAGAAGGGCGACCAGGACATCGCCGATGCCTACCAGGCCAACTTCGCCTACCAGCTCGCCGCCGCGGCGCCCGACTACCTGAAGGTGCAGCTCAGCGCCAAGGAAGGACCGATGGGCACGAGCAACTACCGCATCCTTTTCGAGGCCACGCCACTGGACGCGACGCATTCGTTCGTGCACATGTCATATGCCTACGGCTACGGCTTCACGGCACGCATCGCGATGCAGGGCTACCTGGCCACCGTCGGCCGCAACAAGGTGGGCTTCACCGTGGTGGGCAAGAAGTCCGATGGACAACCGGTGTACGTGGACAACGTGCGCGGCGTCGTGGAGCGCAACACCATGCGCTACTACCTCGCCATCGACACCTACCTGGCCACTCTTTCACTGCCGGCCGCCCAGCGCGACGAGAAGCGCATGCACGACTGGTTCATCGCCACGGAGCGCTACCCGCGCCAGTTGCACGAGATGGAGGAAGGCGAGTACATGGCGATGAAGCGCAAGGAGCTTGCGCGGCAGCGGGCGTCGTAGGCACCCGCCACCCTCGAACGTCCGCTCAGTGCAGCGGCACGCCGGTCTTGGACTGCAGCTCCTCGTGCGTCACGCCCGGCGCGAGTTCCACCACCTTCAGGCCTTGGGGCGTCACGTCCATCACCGCCAGGTCGGTGATGATGCGGTTGACCACGCCCACGCCCGTCAGCGGCAGCGTGCACTTCGGGATGATCTTCAGGTCGGTCGTGCCGTCCTTCTTCTTCGCGACGTGCTCCATCACCACGATGCAGCGCTCGACGCCAGCCACGAGGTCCATGGCGCCGCCCATGCCCTTGACCATCTTGCCGGGGATCATCCAATTGGCGAGGTCGCCCTTCTCGCTCACCTGCATCGCGCCCAGGATCGACAGGTTGATTTTGCCGCCGCGGATCATCGCGAAGGAATCGTGCGAGCCGAAAATGCTGGAGCCGGGGATGGTGGTCACGGTCTGCTTGCCGGCGTTGATGAGGTCGGCATCGACCTCGTCTTCCTTCGGGAAGGGGCCGATGCCCAGCATGCCGTTCTCGCTTTGCAGCCACACCTCGATGTTGCTCGGCACGAAGTTCGCCACCAGCGTGGGAATGCCGATGCCGAGGTTGACGTAGTAGCCGTCCTTGAGTTCTTGCGCGGCCTTGGCGGCCATTTGGTCTTGAGTCCAGGGCATGTCGGTCTCCTCAGTTCGCAGGACGGGTGGTGCGCTTCTCGATGCGCTTCTCGGGGTGCGCGTTCACGACGATGCGATGAACGTAGATGCCGGGCAGGTGCACGTCGTCCGGGTCGATCTCGCCGACTTCGACGAGCTGCTCCACTTCCACGACCGTGGTCTTGCCGGCCATCGCCGCGGCGGGGTTGAAGTTGCGCGCGGTGCGGCGGAACACGAGGTTGCCGCTCTTGTCGGCCTTGTGGGCCTTGACCAGCGAGACCTCGGGCGTCAGCGAACGCTCCATGACGTACACATGGCCGTCGAACTCGCGCGTCTCCTTGCCCTCGGCCACCATGGTGCCCACGCCGGTGCGGGTGAAGAAGGCCGGGATGCCGGCACCACCGGCGCGCAGCTTCTCGGCCAGCGTGCCCTGCGGCGTGAATTCAAGCTCCAGCTCGCCGGCCAGGTACTGGCGCTCGAACTCCTTGTTCTCGCCCACGTAGCTGGAGATCATCTTCTTGATCTGGCGCGTCTCCAGCAACTGCCCGAGGCCGAAGCCGTCGACGCCCGCGTTGTTGGAGATGACGGTGAGGTTCTTCACCCCCGAATCGCGCAGCGCCGCGATGAGCGCCTCGGGAATGCCGCACAGCCCGAAGCCGCCGACCGCCATCAGCTGGCCGTCCTTGACCAGCCCCTTGAGCGCTTCGGCCGCGCTCGAATACACCTTGTTCATACGCCGTCTCCGGATGGTCTGAATTCGAGGGGTGGACCCTTGGCCCACGGAAGCCGCAAGCGTACTACGTAACCCATTACGTAGTCGTTACGTAGAATTGATTAATCCCTCCTCGGGACAACCCCATGAACGCCCTGCCTCCCCTCGACTACCGAATGGCTTTCGACCTCGCCCCGATCGGGCTGGTCATGTCCCGCAACCGGCTCATGGTGGACTGCAACCAGCAGCTGCTGGACATGTTCGGCGCGACGCGCGAGCAACTGGTGGGGCAATCCTTCGAGGTGCTTTACCCAACGCACGACGAGTTCGAGCGGACCGGCGCGCGCATCGTGGCGAGCCTCAATGCCAAGGGCTACTACGCCGACGAGCGGGTGATGAAGCGCACCGGCGGGCCGCACAAGGGCGACTTGTTCTGGTGCCACGTGTCAGGGCGTGCGCTGAACCCGAAGCAGCCGCATGCGGCAGGCATCTGGAGCTTCGAGGACTTGTCGGCCACGCGGCAGGTGAAGGCCGATCTCACGCCACGCGAGCGGGAGATCGCGGCGCTGCTGATCGAAGGGCTGACCAGCAAGCAGATCGGCAAGCGGCTGGGGATCAGTCCGCGCACGGTGGATGTGTACCGGGCCAGGCTGATGAGAAAGTACGAGGCGGCAACGACGCCGTTGCTGGTGCAGAAGCTGCTCAGCGCGTAGTCAGATGAGGTGCTCTCGCAGCCAATCCGGAATCGGCACCGACTTCTGCTGCGGAAAGTCGATCCACACCGTCGTCGCCCCACCTTCCGCATAGATCACGCCCGGCTCATCCACCCGCTCCAGCGTGATGAAGGTATCGAAGCTCGTGCGCCCTGGATTCGCCACGTAGTGCTTGGCCAGGATGTCGCCCGGGAACTCCAGCTGCCGCACGAAGTTGCAGAACGCATTGACGATCACCGGCCCCTGCCCGTTCGGATCCGGCGCCCCGCCCAGCGAGTTCAGCCACTCGATGCGGATGGTCTCCAGGTAGCGGAAGTAGATCGTGTTGTTGACGTGCCCCATCGCATCCATGTCGCCCCAGCGGATGGGCATGGTCATCTGGTAGACGAACTTCTTCTGCACGGGGATGTCGATGCGCATGCGCTCAGGCTCCGCCCTTGCTCACGCCCAGCTCGGCGTAGAGCCGCTCGACGAGTTCGCGCAGTTCGCCGATCTCGGATTCCATGGCCGCCTGCCGCGACTTGAGCGACGCCAGTTCGCTGGCCGCGACGAAGTCTTCGGAATCAGCCGACACCGCCGAGGCGGACACCTCCACCGCACCGCACAGCAGGTGCCCCCAGCGCGCCTCACGCGCACCGGGCGCACGGGGCAGCTTCACCACCAGCGGCCCGCCCTTCTCTGCCGAACGCTCGACCAGCTCGGTGAGAAAACCTTCCACCGACGACACGTCCGCGAAGCGGTGCAGCCGATCGCAGTTGGCCCGCAGCTCCGCACTCGTCTGCGGACCCCGCAGCATCAGCACCGCCAGCAACGCGACCGATTGCGATGGCAATCCCATCGCCCGACCGAAGTTGTGCTCATAGCGGCTCACGCGCGAGCCGCTCGACTCGAACGCCAGGCTCAGCGACTTGAGCGCATCCACCGCCACCTGCACCTCGCTCTCGGTGGCATTGAGCACCGGGTCGCGGGCGGTCTTCTGGTTGCAGCCGGAGACCAGTGAATTCAGGGACAGCGGATAGCTGTCGGGAACCGTGTGTGCCTTTTCAACGAGCACGCCGAGAACGCGTGCCTCCAGCAAGGAAAGCTCGCGCATCAGACGCCGCCGGGCCGCCCCAAGGCGGCTGAGCGCCCCCTCGGGGGGCAGGAGTGGAACGACGTGGGGGCCTTCATCAGACGGCAAACCCATCATCAGCCTGGATCACCGCCCCATTGATGAAGTGGCTCTCGTTGGCCACCAGCATCATCAGCGTCGAATCGAGATCGGACGGCTGGCCGATGCGCTTGCGCGGCAGCATGTCGATGAGCTTGCGGCCCTGCTCGGTCTGCCAGTGGTGGTGGTTGATCTCGGTGTCGATGTACCCGGGGCAGATGCAGTTCACATTGATGCCGTAGCGCCCCCATTCAAGCGCCATGGCCTTGGTCATGTGGATGACGGCCGCCTTGCTCATGCAGTACACGCCGATCTGGCTGAGCACACGCATTCCCGCCATCGAGGCGATGTTGACGATGCGCCCGCCGGTGAAGGTGCCCGGCGCCGACCCCTTGGCCCGCGCCAGCATGCGCTTGCCGACTTCCTGCGCCACGAAGAAGGCGCCCTTGGTGTTGGTGTCGAAGACGTAGTCGTAGTCGTCCTCGCTGACGTCGGTGAGCTTTTGCGTGGTGCTCACCCCGGAGTTGTTGATGAGGATGTCCAGCGTGCCCATCTCGGTCTCGGCATGCGCCACGGCGGCGCGGATGCTGTGCACGTCCGTCACGTCCACCGTGACCACGTGCGCCGTGCCACCGCCGGCCTCGATCTCGGCGCGCAAGGTCTTCAGGCGCTCGACCCGGCGACCCGCCAGCACCACGCCGCACCCCGCAGCGGCCAGCGTCTTCGCGAATTGCGTTCCAAGACCGCTGGACGCTCCAGTGACGAGCGCCACGCGCCCGGACAAATCGATGCTGTAACCCATGCGACAACTCCTCGAATTCTGTTGAAGGGACGATAGCACGCAGCCTCGCTGCAACGAACGGCGAGTGCCCTCACTAAAAAATCGAACGGTCGTTCTATTTCGCGCCGCTTCCCTCGTAGAATCGCGCCCAATTCAAGCTGGAAGGAAGCCCGATGACCCCCCAAGCGATCCTTGAACAATACGGCCCGCGCGAGTCGATGGAATACGACGTGATGGTCATCGGCGCCGGCCCCGGCGGCCTGGCCACCGCGATCCGCATCAAGCAGCTCGCAGCCGAGCAAGGCAAGGACGTGTCGGTCGTCGTGCTCGAGAAAGGCTCGGAGCCCGGCGCGCACATTCTCTCAGGCGCGGTCATGGACCCGCGCGCCATCACCGAGCTGTTCCCGAACTGGAAGGAGCTCGGTGCGCCGCTGAACCAGCCCGTCACCGGCGACGACATCCTCTTCCTGAGCGAGACCGGCTCCAAGCGCACGCCCGACTGGCTGGTGCCGGTGCCCTTCCACAACAAGGGCAACTACGTCATCAGCCTGGGCAACGTCGTGCGCTGGCTGGCGCAGCAGGCCGAAGGCCTGGGCGTTGAAATCTTCCCGGGCTTCGCGGCCGCCGAAGTCCTCTACAACGACGATGGCTCGGTCAAGGGCGTGGCCACCGGCAACCTCGGCGTCGGCAAGGACGGCGAGCCCACCGAGAACTTCCAGCTCGGCATGGAGCTGCACGCCAAGTACACGATCTTCGCCGAGGGTGCGCGTGGCCACCTGGGCAAGCAGCTCATCAAGAAGTTCAAGCTCGACGAAGGCCGCGACCCCGCCAGCTGGTCCATCGGCATCAAGGAGCTGTGGGAGATCGACCCGAAGAAGGCCAAGCCCGGCCTCGTGGTCCACACCGCCGGCTGGCCCATGGACAACGACACCTTCGGCGGCGGCTTCCTGTACCACCTCGAAGACAACAAGGTGACCCTCGGCCTGGTGGTGGGCCTGGACTACCAGAACCCCTACCTCAGCCCCTTCGAGGAAATGCAGCGCTGGAAGACGCACCCTGCGATCCGCCAGCACCTGGAAGGCGGCAAGCGCCTGAGCTACGGCGCGCGTGCCATCAACAACGGCAGCCCGCAGTGCCTGCCCAAGACGGTGTTCCCCGGCGGTGCGCTGGTGGGCTGCGACGCGGGCTACATGAACGCGGCACGCATCAAGGGCAGCCATGCGGCGATCAAGTCCGGCATGCTGGCGGCGGAGGCCGCCTTCGGCGCGGTGACCAGCGGGCGCCAGCACGATGAGCTCTCGGCCTACCCCGAGGCGTTCGAGAAGAGCTGGCTCAACGAGGAGCTGCAGTCCACCCGCAACTTCAAGCCGTGGTTCAAGAAGGGCTTCACCATCGGCTCGCTGATGTTCGGCATCGAGCAGTGGCTGCTGCCCAAGCTGGGCATCAAGAACCCGCCGTGGACGCTGCACCGCGACACGCCCGACAACGCGCGGCTGCTGCCCGCGTCACAGTGCAAGAAGATCGACTACCCCAAGCCGGACGGCAAGCTCACCTTCGACCGCCTGAGCAGCGTCTTCGTGAGCAACACCAACCACGAAGAGAACCAGCCGGCTCACCTCACGCTCAAGGACGCGAGCGTGCCGGTGAACGTCAACCTCGCCAAGTACGCAGGCCCCGAGAGCCGCTACTGCCCGGCCGGCGTGTATGAGTTCGTCAACGACGGCTCGGGCGACCGCCTGCAGATCAACGCGCAGAACTGCGTGCACTGCAAGACCTGCGACATCAAGGATCCGACGCAGAACATCGTCTGGGTCACGCCCGAGGGCGGCGGCGGGCCGAACTACAGCGGGATGTAGTCAGCGCAGGACCTGCCGGTACTCCTTCAGCCCGCGCAGTTCGACCTCGACGTCATACGGAAACCCGTGGCGCCCGCCACGGTGGTCCACCAGCAGGTCGTCGAAGGTTTCCGCACAGCGCATGCCGCTTGCCCAGTTCAGCGCGATCTGGTTGGCCACGCGCGGAAAGCGCTCGGCCAGTCGCGACGGCCGCACCGTCGATGGCAGCTTGGACAGCCAGTCCAGCGCCACGCCGGACAAGGCCCGGTCCGTCGGTTCCGCCGCACGGCGGCGCGCCTCCCAGTAGCCGGGTTTCAGGCGCTGGACTTCAGCAATGCCCGCCGGCAGTTCTTCAAGTGCCTGCCGTGCGGTATCGAAGTCCGTCAGTTCGAATTCAAATGCCCCAACGTCGCCTGCATTGTTCTTGGAAGTAGCCATTCACGCCTCTCCAACAATCGCGACATGGGAATTTTGATGTCGCCGCGGGCAAATGCGGACAGGGTTCTCACCAAGTCCGAGCCCCTTGGTCGAGGGATGGGCCGAAGCGGGAATCCTTCCGCTACACTCGCGGGCTGTGTTCAGGAGAGAGCTTCAAATGAAGCCGCCGAAGGCGCAGGGCCCACCCGCCCGAACGCTCAGGCAAAAGGACTGACAAGGCGGCTTGTGAATGAAACAAGCCGTTCCTCACTGGAGAGAGGCCCGTCATCGAGCGGGTCCACCGAAGGGGCAAGCGGCCGCGCCGTCATCCGGCAGCCGTCAATCTCTCAGGTAAAGCGGACAGCGAGGGCATCCCAACGTATGCTGAGTGCGTTGGTCCCAGAATGCCCTCGGAGAGAGACATGTCCGCACCCTCACTTCTGAAGACCCCGCTGCATGCCCTGCATGTGGAGCTTGGCGCCAAGATGGTGCCCTTCGCCGGCTACGACATGCCGGTCAACTACCCAGGCGGCATCATTGCCGAACACAGGCAGTGCCGGGAGTCGGCGGCACTCTTCGACGTCTCGCACATGGGCCAGCTGCGCATCACCGGCGACGACGCCGCCCGCGCCCTGGAAAGCCTGGTGCCCGTGGACGTGGTGGACCTCGCGCCCGGCAAGCAGCGCTACGCCCTCTTCACCAATGCCAACGGCGGCATCCTCGACGACCTGATGATCACCCGGCGCGAGAACGACCTGTTCGTGGTCGTGAACGCCGCCTGCAAGGACGCCGACACCAGGCACCTGATGACCCACATCGGGCACCGCTGCACCATCATCCCCCTGCCCGACCGCGCCCTGCTGGCGCTGCAAGGCCCCAAGGCCGTGACCGCCCTGTCGCGGCTGAACGACGGCGTTGCCAAGCTGACCTTCATGACCGGCGCGAACTTCACGCTGGCCGGCATCGACTGCTTCCTCACCCGTTCGGGCTACACCGGCGAAGACGGCTTCGAGATTTCCGTGCCGGCCGACCGCTCCGTGGAACTGGCCCGCGCGCTGCTCGACCAGCCCGAGGTCAAACCCGCCGGCCTGGGTGCGCGCGACACGCTGCGCCTGGAGGCGGGCCTGTGCCTGTACGGGCATGACATCAACACCACCACCACGCCGGTCGAGGCAGCACTCACCTGGGCCATCCAGAAGGTGCGCCGCCCGGGTGGCGCGCGGGCCGGTGGCTACCCGGGCGCGAGCGTCATCGAATCGCAGCTCGCCACCGGCGCCGTCAGCAAGCGCGTGGGCCTGCTGGGCCTGGAGCGCGTGCCGGTGCGCGAAGGCGCCAAGCTGGTCGATGCGCACGGCCACACGCTGGGCCACGTCACCAGCGGCACGCTGGCGCCCACGGTGAACCAGCCCATCGCCATGGCCTACCTGGCCGCCAACCACGCGCTGCCCAGCCACGAGGTCTACGCCGAAGTCCGCGGCAAGCGACAGCCCATGCGCGTCGCGCCCATGCCCTTCTCGCCGCACCGCTATTTCCGCGGGTGATCCGCACCCTTCTTGCATCTTTCGCCAGCCCAACGCCACCACAGGAGCACACGCCCATGACGACCATGTACACGCCGGACCATGAGTGGATCAACATCGAGGACCACGAGGCCGCGACCGTCGGCATCACGCTGCATGCGCAGGACGCGCTGGGCGACGTGGTCTTCGTCGACCTGCCCGAAGTGGGCCGCACCTTCAAGAAGGGCGAAGTGGCCGGCGTCGTCGAGTCGGTGAAGGCCGCGGCCGACCTCTACATGCCGGTGAGCGGCGAGATCGTGGAAGTCAACGAAGCGCTGCGCGCCGACCCGTCGCTGGCCAACAGCGATCCGCTGGGCAACGGCTGGTTCTTCAAGGTGCACGTGTCGAACATGGCCGAGTTCGAGCAGCTCATGGACGGGCCGGCTTATGACGTGCTGGTGAAGAACAGCTGATCGCGTTCGACGCCCGTTCCGGCCGGCCCCCCCTGCTCGTTCGGGTCGCAGCCCGAACGAGGCGTTTGCCCACGGAAGAAATCCCTCTCTTGTTTCGTTAGACCCTGGAAGTCCCATGCCCTCGACCACCGCCCTCCCCCTTGCCGCGCTTGAGAACGCGAGCGAATTCGTCGCGCGCCACATCGGCATCGAGCCCGAAGACGAACGGCGCATGCTGTCGGTGATCGGCCTGGCCTCGCGGCAGGCGCTGATCGATGCGGTGGTGCCGGCCAACATCGCACGCGGCAATCCGATGGACCTGCCCGCGCCGCTGACCGAGGCGCAGGCGCTGGCCGAGCTCAAGGCCATTGCAGGCAAGAACCAGGTGCTCAAGAGCTTCATCGGCCAGGGCTACCACGGCACGCTCACGCCCGGGGTCATCCTGCGCAACATCCTCGAGAACCCCGCCTGGTACACCGCCTACACACCCTACCAGGCCGAGATCTCGCAAGGCCGCATGGAAGCGCTGGTGAACTTCCAGACCATGGTGACCGACCTCACCGGCCTGGCGATGGCGAACGCCTCGATGCTCGACGAGGCCACCTCCGCCGCCGAAGCGATGACGCTGGCCGCGCGCGTGGGCAAGAGCAAGTCCACCACCTTCTTCGTGGCCGACGACGTGCTGCCCCAGACGCTGGAAGTGGTGCGCACGCGCGCCAGGCCGCTGGGCATCACGGTGGTGACGGGTCCGGTGGGCGATGCGGCCGGTGCAGGCGCCTTCGCCGCGCTGCTGCAATACCCCGGCGTGAACGGCGCAGTGCGCGACCTGAAGCCGGTGATCGACGCGGTGCACGCAGCGGGCGGCCTGGCCATCGTCGCGGCCGACCTGCTGGCCCTCACGCTGATCACCTCGCCGGGTGAACTGGGCGCCGACATCGCGGTGGGCACCACGCAGCGATTCGGCATGCCCATGTGCAACGGCGGCCCGCACGCCGCCTACATGGCCTGCAAGGACGAGTTCAAGCGCTCGCTGCCCGGCCGCATCGTGGGCGTGAGCGTGGATGCGCACGGCAACCCCGCTTACCGACTCGCGCTGCAGACGCGCGAGCAGCACATCCGCCGCGAGAAGGCCACCTCCAACATCTGCACGGCGCAGGTGCTGCCGGCCGTCATCGCCAGCATGTACGCCGTGTACCACGGGCCCGAAGGGCTCAAGCGCATCGCGCGCCGCGTGGCGAGCTACACCGCGGTGCTGGCTTCGGGCCTGAAGCAGCTGGGCTGCAAGCTGCCGCACGAATCGGCTTTCGACACGCTGGAAGTCACCACCGGCGACCACACGGCTGCCGTCCTTGCCGCCGCACGCGCCAAGGGCTTCAACCTGCGCCAGGCCTCGCGCACCAGCGTGGGCATCACGCTGGACGAGACCACCAGCCGCGACGACATCCACACGCTGTGGGCGCTGTTCGCCAACGGCCAGTTGCTGCCGTCCTTCGCGCAGTTCGAGCAAGGCGTGGCCACGCTGCTGCCGGCATCGCTGGAACGCACCAGCGCCTTCCTCACGCATCCGGTGTTCAACGCGCACCACAGCGAGACCGAGATGCTGCGCTACATCCGCAGCCTGTCGGACAAGGACCTCGCGCTGGACCGCTCGATGATCCCGCTGGGCTCGTGCACGATGAAGCTCAACGCCACCAGCGAGATGATTCCCGTCACCTGGCCGGAGTTCGCAGGCGTGCACCCCTTCGCGCCGCGCGACCAGCTGAAGGGCTACGAGGAACTCGACAGCCTGCTCACCGGCTGGCTGTGCCAGGCCACGGGCTACTCGGGCATCAGCCTGCAACCCAATGCCGGCTCGCAGGGTGAATATGCCGGCCTGCTCATCATCCAGGCCTGGCACGCCGCGCGTGGCGAGGCGCACCGCACCATCTGCCTGATTCCCGAATCCGCCCACGGCACCAACCCCGCCAGCGCGCAGATGACCGGCCTGCAGGTGGTGGTGGTGAAGTGCGACGCCGAAGGCAACGTGGACCTCGCGGACCTGAAGGCCAAGTGCGAGCAGCACAGCCAGAACCTGTCCTGCGTGATGATCACCTACCCGTCCACCTACGGCCTCTTCGACACGCACGTGAAGGAGCTGTGCGGCATCGTTCGCCAGCATGGCGGCCGGGTGTACGTGGACGGCGCCAACATGAATGCCCTGGTGGGCGTGGCTGCGCCGGGCGAGTTCGGCGGCGACGTGAGCCACCTCAACCTGCACAAGACCTTCTGCATCCCGCACGGCGGCGGCGGCCCCGGCGTCGGCCCGGTGTGCGTGGTGCAGGACCTCGTGCCCTACCTCCCCGCGCACCGCAGCGCGGGCCTGGGCACCGAGCAGCAGATCGGCGCCGTCTCGGCCGCGCCGCTGGGCAATGCCGGCGTGCTGCCCATCAGCTGGATGTACGTGCGCATGATGGGCGCCGACGGCCTCAAGCAGGCCACCGAGACTGCCATCCTCAGTGCCAACTACATTGCGGCGCGGCTGGCCGACCACTTCGACATCCACTTCAGCGGCAACAACCCCGAGGTCAAGGGCGGCGGCGTGGCGCACGAATGCATCCTGGACCTGCGCCCGCTGAAGGACAGCTCCGGCGTCACCGCTGAAGACGTGGCCAAGCGCCTCATCGACTACGGCTTCCACGCGCCCACGCTGAGCTTTCCGGTGGCCGGCACGCTGATGGTGGAGCCCACCGAGAGCGAGCCGCTGAAGGAGCTGGACCGTTTCTGCGAGGCCATGATTGCCATCCGCGACGAGATCCGCAAGGTCGAGTCCGGCACCTGGCCGCGCGAGGACAACCCGCTGAAGGCCGCGCCGCACACGACCGAGGCCTTGCTCAAGGGCGACTGGACACACCCCTACTCTCGTGAGGACGCGGCGTATCCGTTGAAATCGCTGCGACTGCAGAAGTACTGGTCGCCGGTGGGCCGCGTGGACAACGTCTACGGCGACCGCAACCTCTTCTGCAGCTGCGTTCCCCTGTCCGCCTACGATCACTGAAGCAAAAGGATCCGCGCCGATGACGACACCGACCCCCATCAACGGGCACCACGATGTCGTGATCATCGGCGCGGGCTTCGGCGGGCTGGGCATGGGCATGCGGCTCAAGCAGGAAGGCCGGCACGACTTCATCATCATCGAGCAGGAAGTGGGCGTGGGCGGCACCTGGCATGCCAACCGCTACCCGGGCGCGGCCTGCGACATCCCCTCGCTGCTGTACTCGTTCAGCTTCGCGCCTACGCCGGACTGGTCGCGCAGCTATCCCGGCCAGGAAGAGATCGAGCAGTACCTGAACGACTGCGTGGCGGACTTCGAGCTGGAGCCGCACCTCAAGCTGCGCACCAAGGTGCTGTCGCTGGACTGGGATGCTGCCACGCAGCACTGGACCGTGACGGCGCAGCAGCGCGGCGGGCAGGAGATGCGCTGGACGGCCCGCGTGATCGTCAGCGCCACCGGCGCGCTGAGCCGGCCGGTGATGCCTGACATTCCCGGCCTCGCCGACTTCCAGGGACCGGTGATGCACACCGCGCGCTGGCAAGGCGAGGTCAACCTCGGCGAGCGCCGGGTGGGCATCGTGGGCACGGGCGCCAGTGCCATCCAGATCGTGCCCAAGCTGGTGGACCGTGCCGCGCAGGTGGTGCTGTTCCAGCGCACGCCGCCCTGGATTCTTCCCAAGCATGACCGCGTGCGCCCCGGCTGGCGGCGCTGGCTGTATGCCAACGTGCCTGGCATGCAGAGGCTGGCGCGTGGGGTGGTCTATGCCATTCATGAGGTGCGGGCGCCCGCCTTCATCCGCTGGACGGGCCTGCTCAAGGCTTCGGAATCACAGGCGCGCAAGTTCATGGAGCGGCAGGTGCACGACCCCGCCTTGCGCGAGGCGCTGACGCCCAATTACCGCATGGGTTGCAAGCGCATCCTCATCGCCAGCGACTTCTACCCGGCGATCCAGCGGCGCAATGCGAAGCTGGTGACCTCGTCCATCGAGAAGGTGGTGAGCGACGGCGTGGTGACCACCGACGGCGAACACCACCCGCTGGACGTGCTGGTGCTGGCCACCGGCTTCCAGGCGGCCACGGCGCTCGCGCCCTTCCCAATCCGCGGACGGCAAGGGCAGGAGCTGAACGAAGCGTGGCGCGACGGTGCCCAGGCCTACCTCGGCACCACGGTGCCGGGCTTTCCCAACTTCTTCATGCTGGTGGGGCCCAACACGACACTGGGCCACAACTCCATGGTCTACATGATCGAGTCGCAGATCCGCTACGTGCTCGATGCGCTGGACCGCATGGCGCAAGCGCACCTCGCTGCCGTGGACACGCGCGCCGAGGTGAGCGAGGCCTACAACGCACAGCTCCAGCAGCGCCTGCAGCGCACGATCTGGGTGACTGGCGGCTGCACCAGCTGGTACCGCGTGGGCGACCGGCGCATCTCCACACTTTGGCCCCACTCCACCCTCGCCTTCCGCTGGCACACCCGGCGGTTCCGCCTCGACGACCACGAACCTTTGCGGGCCTGACATGGCAGTTTCCGTTTTCGACCTCTTCAAGATCGGCATCGGGCCGAGCAGCTCGCACACCGTGGGGCCCATGCGTGCAGCCCGCCTGTTCACGCTGCGGCTGCAGCACGACGGCTTGCTCGACAAGACCGCGCGCGTCGTGTCCGAGCTGTACGGCTCGCTGGGCGCCACCGGCAAGGGCCACGGCAGCGACAAGGCCGTGCTGCTGGGCCTGGCCGGCCACGAGCCCGACACGGTGGACGTGGACGCGATTCCCACGCTGCTGCACGCCATCCGCCACGATCACCGCGTGATGCTTGGCAGCACGAAGGAGATCGGCTTCGACGAGAAGGCCGACCTCGTCTTCCACCGCAAGGAAAGCCTGCCCTTCCATGCGAACGGCATGCGCTTCATCGCCTCCGATGCCGGCGGCAGGGAGCTGGCCTCCCGCACCTACTACTCGGTGGGCGGCGGCTTCGTGGTGAGCGACGAGGTGGCCGCCGATGGCACGCGCCAGAAGCAGATCGCGCCGGACACCACCGTGCTGCCCCTGCCCTTCCACAGCGGAGAGGAACTGCTGGCCGTCACCCGCCGCGAGAACCTCAGCATCGCGCAGGTGATGCGCCGCAACGAGCGGCATTGGCGCACGGATGATGAGATCGATGCAGGCCTGCTGAAGATCTGGTCGGTGATGCAGGCCTGCGTCGAGCGCGGGCTGAAGACCGACGGCGTGCTGCCCGGCGGCTTCAAGGTGCGCCGCCGCGCGGCCGACCTGCACCGCCAGCTGTGCGGCAACCCCGAGGCCGCGCTGCGCGACCCCTTGCAGGTGCTGGACTGGGTGAACCTCTACGCACTCGCGGTGAACGAGGAGAACGCCGCCGGCGGCCGCGTGGTCACCGCGCCCACCAACGGGGCGGCCGGCATCGTGCCCGCGGTGCTGCACTACTACACCCGCTTCGTGCCGCAGGCCACGCAGGCCAGCGTGATCGACTTCCTGCTCACGGCCGCGGCCATCGGCATCCTCTACAAGGAAAACGCCAGCATCAGCGGCGCCGAGGTGGGCTGCCAGGGCGAAGTGGGCGTGGCCTGCTCGATGGCTGCGGGTGCCCTGTGCGCGGTCATGGGCGGCACGCCCGAGCAAGTCGAAAACGCCGCGGAGATCGGCATGGAACACCACCTGGGCCTCACCTGCGACCCGGTGGGCGGGCTGGTGCAGATCCCCTGCATCGAGCGCAACGCCATCGCCTCGGTGAAGGCCATCAACGCCGCACGCATGGCGTTGCGCGGCGACGGCACCCACCACGTGAGCCTGGACAAGGTCATCAAGACCATGCGCGAGACCGGCGCGGACATGATGACCAAGTACAAGGAAACGGCGCGCGGCGGACTCGCGGTGAACATCGTGGAGTGCTGACCTTCCGGAGGACGAGGCCATGGACACGATCGAGATCCATCCGCTGTCTGCGGACCGCCTGGGCGACTGGCTGCACTACTTCGATCACGTGGCCTTCGCCGACAACCCTGACTGGCAGGATTGCTACTGCCACTTCCTGCATGCGGACACGGCCAGCAAGCCGTGGTCGCAATGGACGGGCGAGGAAAACCGCCGCGCGGTCATCCCGCTCATCGAGCAGCGCGAGATGAACGGCATGCTGGCCTATGCCGGCGGACAGGTCATCGGCTGGGTGCACGCTGGCCCGAGCCGATGCTTGCCGGCAATGAAGGACAAGCCCGGTGCGGACGAGGCCGGCGTGGCCGCCATCGGCTGTTTCGTCGTCGCCAAGCGCTGGCGCGGACAAGGCGTGGCCAGGCAGTTGCTGCGCGCGGCGTGCGACCAGCTCAAGGCGCAGGGCCTGCACACGGTGCAGGCCTATCCGCGGCGAGAAACCAAGTCCGAGGCCGATGCACACTTCGGGCCCCTGGACCTCTACCTCGACGAAGGCTTCAGCATCTGGCACGACGCGCCCGGCGAGCGGCTTCTCACCGTGCGCCGTGCGCTGTGAACATCACAGCCAGGCTTCGACCTTTTCCTTGATCTGCTTGCGCGTGTAGGGCTTGGCCAGGTGGGCATCCATGCCCGCCTCGCGGGTGTGGCGGATGTCGTCGTCGAAGGCATTCGCCGTCAGCGCGATGATGGGCGTGCGCGGCAGCCCGAGCTGGCTCTCGCGCTCGCGCCACAGCCGCGTGGCGGTGTAGCCATCGACCTTGGGCATGTGGCAGTCCATCAGCACCAGGTCCACGCTGTGGGCGTGCGCGGCCTGCAGCGCCTGCTCGCCGTCGGTCGCCTCGATCACCTCCATGCCCAGGGCTTCGAGGTGGGTGCGCGCGATGAGGCGGTTGACCGCATCGTCCTCCACCAGCAGCACCACGCCGGCCAGCGGCGCGGACAGGTCGAGCGCACCGGTGGTGGTGTCGGGCGCCTGGCGCGGGGCTTCGCCCACGAGCTCCGTCAGCGTCACCGTGAAGCGGAAGGTGGAGCCCCTGCCCAGGGTGCTCTCGATGTCGATGTGCCCGCCCATCGCCTCGACGATGCGCTGCGAGATGGCCAGCCCCAGGCCCGTGCCGCGGCGCGAGGTGGGCGCGTCGTTCTGCAACTGCGTGAACGGCGTGAAGAGCTGGGCGGCGGCCTCCGCCGAGATGCCGGCACCGGTGTCCTCCACCTCGAACTGCACGAGGTCGTCGCCCACCTGGCGGATGTTCAGCTTCACGCTGCCGCGCTTGGTGAACTTGACGGCATTGCTCACCAGGTTCAGCAGCACCTGCTTGATGCGCGGACCGTCGCCGATCACCCAGTCGGGCACCTGCGGGTCCAGGTTCAGCTTCAGCGCCAGGCCCTTGTCTTCCGCATTCGCGCGGAACAGTCCGATGACCGAGGTGGCCAGGTTCATCACGCTCAGCGGATCCGACTTCAGCGAGAGCTTGCCCGCCTCGATCTTCGAATGGTCCAGCACGTCGTTGAGGATGGACATGAGCGACTCGCCCGATGCCGCCGCGGTGCGCACCAGCCGGCGCTGCTCCTCGCTGAGCTGCGAACGGCGCAGCAGTTCGAGCGAACCCAGCACGCCATTCATCGGCGTGCGGATCTCATGGCTCATGGTGGCCAGGAACTGCGACTTCGCGACCGTGCCGGCTTCCGCATCTTCCTTGGCCTTCTGCAACTGCAGGTTGGCCTCGTCCACCGCCAGGCCATGCTCGATGGCACGCTCGGTGGTCTCGCGGTACTGGGCTCCCGTCTTGAGCAGCGTGGCCACGTAGATCACCGCCAGCAGGGCCAGCGGAATGGAGCGCGTGGACTCGACGAACAAGGACACGTAGGCCAGCGAACCGATGGTGGGCACCACCAGCAGCGGGTACGACCAGCGGATCAGCGTCATCGTCTGCACCGACAGCGCGGCCGAGCCGATGAGGATGGCCAGGTGCATGGCCGAGGCCCGCGTGTCCAGCAGCGGATAGAAGGCGATGGTGGACAGCGCCCAGGTCAGGCCGGCCAGGAAGGCGTTGGTGCGCATCTGCACTTCGACGTGGCAGGTGGTGGCTGGCGACAGTTCAGCATCGCGGTAGCGCCTCACGAGGATGAAGCGCCACACCGCAGTGACGGTGGTCATCAGCGCGATGGCGATGGCGGCCGTCGTGGCTCCAGCGCGCATCCCCACCCAGGCGACGAACCAGCCGGCCATCATCAGCATGGGAATGGTCTTGGCCGCCGACCGCAGCGCAAACGACAGCATGTCCCGGTGCACGGCAGAGGCCAGCCGCACGGCATCGTCGGCGGGCGCTGCCGTCGGGTCCTGCGGGGCAGAACTCAAAGGTTGCTCGTACATCTTCTTGGCGACCTCGGGTCCAGGTGTGCGTGATCCAAGGAGTCATCGGCCCCGGGGGCTGTGACTTGATGGGTCCGCGGGAAGAACCCTGGGGCCAATCCGGTCGGATTGCGCACTTCGCCGCCAAGGCGCCCCACTCAAAGACGCCCTCACCTCTGTGTCCTCTGTGTTCAATCTGTTCATTTCGCGTGCGCCCGAACGCGTCGAAGGCCTCCTGCTCCTCGACGCTGGGGAGCGCGCCCAGGCCGAATGAAACACAGAGGACACAGAGAGCACAGAGCTCACAGAGGTGAGCGGTGCCCTGGGCGCCCGACGCCCTTCAGGTCACCGGCGCCGGGTTGAACAGCACCAGCGCGTTGTGCAGCTTCCATCGCTCGGCCCAGGTGCGGCGCCGGCCGCTGGCGACGTCCAACATCATCTGGAAGAGCTGCATGCCGACCACCTCGATGCTGGCTTCGCCGTCGGCGATGGTGCCGGCGTTGAGGTCCATCAGGTCGTGCCAGCGGCGCGCCAGGTCGGTGCGGGTGGCCACCTTGATGACCGGCACCTCGGCCAGGCCGTAGGGCGTGCCGCGTCCGGTGGTGAAGACGTGCAGGTTCATGCCGGCGGCCAGCTGCAAGGTGCCGCAGATGAAATCGCTGGCCGGGGTCGCGGCGTAGATCAGCCCCTTCTGCTTGAGCTTCTCGCCCGGCGCGAGCACGCCCGAGATCGGCGCGGTGCCCGACTTCACGATGCTGCCCATCGCCTTCTCGACGATGTTGGACAGCCCGCCCTTCTTGTTGCCCGGCGTGGTGTTGGCGCTGCGGTCCACGCTGCCGCGCTGCAGGTAGGCGTCGTACCAGGCCATCTCGCGGATCATGGCCCCGGCCACCTCGGCGTTCACGGCACGCGAGGTGAGCTGGTCGATGGCATCGCGCACTTCGGTGACTTCAGAGAACATCACCGTGCCGCCGGCCCGCACGAGCAGGTCGGTGGCGTAGCCCACCGCCGGGTTGGCGGTGACGCCGGAGAAAGCATCGCTGCCGCCGCACTGCACGCCGACGACGAGGTCGGCCGCCGGGCAGGTTTCGCGGCGGCGCCTGTTCAGCCGTTCGAGGTGTTCCTTCGCCTGCGCGAAGATGGAATCGATCATCGACATGAAGCCCACGTGCGCTTCGTCCTGCAGGCACACCACGTCCAGCTCCGGCGCTTCGCCGCGCTGGTCGGCGATGGCGATGGTGCCAGGCGGCAGAAGGCGTTCAGGCTGCAGCTTCTCGCAGCCCAGGCTCACCACCATCACCTCGCCGCCGAAGTTCGGGTTCAGGCTGATGTTGCGCAGCGTGCGGATGGGCACCACCGCATCGGGCGCATCGATGGCCACGCCGCAGCCGTAGGTGTGCTCCAGCCCCACCACGTCGTCCACGTTCGAGTACTTCGGCAGCAGCTCGGCCTTGATGCGCCGGACCGCGAAGTCCACCACGCCGGCCACGCACTGCACGGTGGTCGTGATGGCGAGGATGTTGCGCGTGCCCACCGAACCATCGGCATTGCGGTAGCCCTCGAAGGTGTAGCCGGTGAGCGGCGGCAGCTCCGGCGCGGGACGGTCGGCGATGGGCAGACCGGTGAGCTGGCGGGCCGCGGGCATCTCCAGCAGCCGCTCGTGCACCCAGCTTCCGGCGGGGATGTCTTTCAACGCGTAGCCGATGGGCACGTTGTAGCGGCGCACGGCCTGGCCGGCTGCGATGTCCACCAGCGACACCTTGTGGCCTTGCGGCACCTTGTCGCGCAGCGCGAGGCCCGACGGGAACACCGTGCCGGCCGGCAGGCCGCCGTCGTTGGCGACGATGGCCACGTTGTCCGCCGCGTGCATGCGGATGGTGAGCGGCGGGCGGGCGGCGGGTACTGCGTCGGTCATGGTCGGGATCAAGGTCAAGGGAAGCTGATGATCTCCACCCAGTTCGGGTTCTGGCCGAGGGTGTAGTTCTTCAGCGGGTGGAGTGCGCCGGTGCCGGCATCGATCGCATACAGCGTGACGGCATGCGACACCTGCCCCACCGCCACGAGATAGCGGCCGCTCGGGTCGATGTTGAAGCCGCGCGGCTGCTTCTCGGTCGGGGTGTGGGCCCGCACGGCGAGTCGGCCGGTGGACGCATCCACCGCGAAGGTGGCCAGCGTGCTGGAGGTGCGCTCCGAGGTGTACAGGAAGCGGCCGTCCGGCGTGAGGTGAATGTCAGCGGCCCACGGCTTGCCGTCGAAGCCCGCAGGCAGTGTCGACAAGGTCTGCACAGGTGACAGCGTGCCGGACGCATCGTGGTAGGCCAGCACGTCAACGGAGGCATCCAGCTCGTTGAGCAGGTAGACGATGCGGCCGTTCGGGTGCATCACCAGGTGCCGAGGCCCGGCCTTGGGGCGCTGGTTGAAGGTGGGGACCCCGGCCGGCGACAGGCTGCCGGTGGCGGCGTCGAAGCGAAGCTGCATCACCACATCGGACCCGAGGTTGGTGATGAAGACGTGGCGGTTGTCCGGCGCGACGAGCACCGCATGCGCGTTCTGGCCGGTGGGCAGCACCTGCGATGCGGCCTGCGCCACGCCATCGGCACCGATCGTGCTCACGCTGGCCTTGTGCCCGCCGTAGGAGGCCGCGAAGAGGAACTTGCCGCTGCGGTCCGTCGCGACGTAGGCCATGCTGTCGGGCAAGGGGTTCACGCCGATGGGCGTGAGCTTGCCGCTCGTCGCATCGATGGCGAAGCTCGCCACCGAATACGGCTGCGAGCGCAGCGCGGCGTAGAGGAACTTCTTGTCCGGGCTCACGGCCAGAGGCATCACCTGCCCTGTCACCGGCACGGTCTGCACCAGCAGCAGGTCGTTCTTCGCAGGGTCGAGCAGCAGCACGGAAATCTCGCGGCTGTCGGCGTTGGACACATAGACGAAGGTGGCAGCTTGCGACACGGCGTGGCCCAGCATCAGGAGAAGAAGAAGGAAGACTGTACGCAAGCGGAGAAGTGCTGGCATGGATGCAGGCATGGTTCCTCCTCGATCACCGCGGGTGTCATTCGGGCTTGATGCCGCCGTCCTTCACCACCTTGGCCCACTTCGCGCGCTCCCTGGTCTCGAAGGCGCCCAGTTCGGCAGGGGTCATGGGCTGGGCTTCAAGGCCCAGGAAGGCGAAGCGGTCCTGCACGTCGGGCAGCTTCATGGCCTTGGCGAATTCGGCCGAGAGCTGCTGCGTGATGTCGGCGGGCGTGCCGGCCGGCGCATGCACCGATTGCCACGAGGCCACGTCATACCCCGGCACGCCGGACTCGGCGATGGTGGGAATGCTCTCGAAGCCACGCGCCCGCTTGGCGGTGGTGACCGCCAGCGCCCGCAGCGCGCCGGACTTGATGTGCGGCGCGGCCACCACCAGAGTGTCGATGCCCATGGTCACCTGGCCGCCGATCACGTCCTGGATGGCCGGGCCGCTGCCGCGGTAGGGGATGTGCACGATGAACACCTTGGCGAGCTGCTTGAGCAGTTCGCCGCTCATGTGCTGCGAGGTGCCCGTGCCGGCGGATGAATGCGTGAGCCGGCCGGGCTTCCTGCGGGCGTCTTCCAGCAGGTCCTGCATGGTCTTGTAGGGGCTGCTGGCCGGCACGATGACGACGTTGGGCGTGGAGCCGATCATCGTGATGGGCACGAGGTCGCGCTCGGCGTTGTAGGGCATCTTGGCCTGCAACGCGGGGTTGATGGCCTGCGTGGAGATGGTGCCGCCGAGGATGGTGTAGCCATCGGGCGGCGACTTGGCCACGGCATCGGCGCCGAGCACGCCGCCGGCACCGGCGCGGTTGTCGACGATGAAGTTCTGGCCGACTGCCGCCTGAAGCTTGGGTGCCAGCAGGCGGGCCAGCACGTCGGTGGTGCCGCCGGGGGCGAACGGCACGACGTATCGGATGGGCTTGGCCGACGGCCAGCCTGCGGCCAGCGACCAAGGGGCCACAGCCAGCGCGGGCACGCCCAGCAAGAGATCTCTGCGCTTCATCATGAACTCCTTCGCTGCGCGATCACTTCCAGATCAGGCCCGGCAGCCACAACGAGAACGCCGGCACATACGTCACCAGCATCAAGGCCGCGATCAGCGCGCCATAGAACGGCCAGATCGTCTTCATCACGGTACCCACCGATACCCCGCCGATGGCACAGCCCACGAACTGCGTCGTGCCCACCGGCGGCGTGTTCAGCCCCAGGGCGCAGTTGATGAGCATCACCATGCCGAACTGGATCTCGCCCATGCCGTAGGCCTGGCAGATGGGCAGGAAGATCGGCGTGCACACGAGGATGGTGGCGGCCATGTCCAGGAAGGTGCCCAGCAGGAACAGGATCACGTTGACCAGCAGGAAGATCACCCAGGGGCTGCTCGACACCTGCGCCAGCGCCTTGCCGGTGAGGTCGGGCACTTCGTACAGGGCGATGATGTAGCCGAAGGCCGCCGAGATGCCGATCAGCAGCAGCACCACGCCGGTGGTCTTCACCGCCTTGCTCGCAGCCTTGAGGAACTGCTCCCACTTCAGCGTCCGGTAGACCACGGCGCTCAGCAGCAGCGCGTAGATCACGGCCACGGCGGCGGACTCCGTCGCGGTGAACACGCCCGAGAGGATGCCGCCGAGGATGAGGATCACCACGAACAGGCCCGGCAGCGACGCCGCGAAGGTGCGCGCCACGATGGACCAGCCCGGGAACTTGCCGGCGGGGTAGCCGCGCTTCACCGCGACGAGATAGGCTGCCGCCAGGTTGCAGATGGTGAGCACCAGCGCGGGGATCAATCCGGCCAGGATGAGCTTGGCGATCGACACCTTCCCGCCGGCCGCCAGCGTGTAGATGATCATGTTGTGGCTGGTGGGCATGAGGGCGCCCACCAAGGCCGCATGGGTCGTCACGTTGACGGCGTAGTCGGCGTGGTAGCCCTCCTTCTTCATCATCGGGATCATCACCGCACCCATGGCGGAGACGTCGGCCACGGGCGAGCCCGACACGCCGCCGAACAGCGTGCAGGCCACCACGTTGCTCATGCCCAGGCCACCGCGGATGTGGCCCACCACCGCCTTGGCGAAGTCCACGATCTTGTCGGCGATGCCGCCGTAGAGCATGAGCTCGCCCGCGAAGATGAAGAAGGGAATCGCGAGGAAGGAGAACACGTTCATGCCCGAGGTCATCTGCTGGAAGATGACCGCCATGGGCAGGCCTTCGTACAGGATGGTCGCGAGCGCGGACAGTCCGATGGAGAACGCTACCGGCACGCCAAGGATCAGCAAGCCGAAGAACGTGATGCAGAGAATCGTCAGTGCCATGCCGGCTTCACCTCTTGACCGCGCACGATGGCGACGATGTGTTCAATGGAAAACAGCACGATGAGGCAACCGGCAAGCACGAGAGGCACGTAGCGGAAGGACTCGGAGATGTGCAGCGTGGGAATCATGTAGCTGCGCACCGACTCGAACATCTGCGCGCAGTTCCAGGCCATGAGCACGCCGAACAGCAGCGTGAGCGAATGGATGAGCAGCGAGACCGGCTTCTGCCAGCTCTGGGGCACGAGGTCGCCCAGCAGTTCCATGCCGATGTGCCCGGCGTCGCGCACACCCACCGCGCAGCCGAGCATGGTCACGTACAGCACCAGCAAAAGCGCGAGGCTTTCAGCCCAGGTGGGCGTGTTGTTGAGGACGTAGCGGCCGAACACCTGGTAGGCCACCGCAACGATGAGAAGGACCAGCCCGGTCACGCCAAGCTGAAGGCACAGCTTGGCGATCCGCGCGCAAATGGTGGTGAACATGGGATGCGTGATGGCAGGCGGCTTACTTCGTCTCCTGGATGCGCTTGATCATGTCCTTGAGCTTGGGGTCGGTGATGAACTTGTCGTACACCGGCTTCATCGCCGCCTGGAATGAGGCCTTGTCCACCTCGATGATCTGCGCGCCGCCGGCTTTCACCGTGGCCAGCGACTTCTCTTCGCGCTCGTCCCACAGCTTGCGCATGTAGGGCACCGACTCCTTGGCCGCCTGGCGCAGCGCCTTCTGGTCGTCGGGACTCAGGCCGTCCCACACCTTCTTGGAGAACAGCAGCATCTCCGGTGCCATCGAGTGCTCGGTCTTGGAATAGAACTTCGCGACCTCGAAGTGGCGCGAGCTCTCATACGAGGGGTAGTTGTTCTCGGCTGCATCCACCAGGCCCGTCTTCAGCGCGGTGTAGACCTCGCCGAAGGGCATGGGCGTGGCGTTGGCGCCCATGGCTTCGAGCAGCGCCACCCACAGGTCGGACTGCTGCACCCGCACCTTCATGCCCTTGGCATCGGCCAGGGTCTTGATGGGCTTCTTCACGGTGTACATGGAACGCGCGCCGCTGTCGTAGAAGGCCAGGCCGATGAAGCCCTGCGCCTCGCAGCTCTTGAGGATCTCTTCACCGATCGGGCCATCGAGCACGTGGCGCATGTGCTCCTTCGAGTGGAAGAGGAAGGGCATGGTCGGCACGACGGTGGTGGGGCAGATGTTGTTCATCGGCGCGATGTTCACGCGCGTCATCGCCACCGCGCCGATCTTGGCCTGCTCGATGGTGTCCTTCTCCTGGCCCAGCGCGCTGTTGTTGAAGACCTTGATGGTGTGCTTGCCGTTGGTGAGCTTGTTGAACACCTGGCCCATGTACTTCACGGCTTCGACGGTCGGATAGCCGTCCGGGTGGATGTCGGTGGAGCGGAAGTCGGTGGCATGGGCCGCGAGTCCGGCGCCGGCGAACAGCGCGGCGATGAGGCGAGGCAGAGGTTTCATGGATGTCTCCTGTGAAATGCGTGTTGTCACTTGTCACTCGAACGGGCCCTGGCGCACGAAGGCACCGCCCTGGTAGATCTGCACCGGGTCGTTCACGTCGACGCTCGGCTGGCGCGCCTCGACTTCGGCACGGAATGGCTCGGAGCTGTCCTGCGGCACGTAGCCGAGGTGGCGGGCGCTGGTGTTGTCCCACCAGACGGTGCGGTTGGCCGACACGCCGTAGACCACCGAGTGGCCGACGACCGGCGCGGTGAGGCACGACACGACGAGGCGCTCGAGGTCGTCATAGCTCATCCAGGTGGCCAGCATGCGGCGGTCTTTCGGCGCGGTGAACGATGAGCCGATGCGCAGGCAGGCCGTCTCGATGCCGTAGCGGTCGAAGTAGAAGCGCGAGAGGCTTTCGCCGAAGGCCTTGCTGATGCCGTAGAGGCCGTCGGGGCGCATCGGGTCGGCGGGCGAGATGACTTCATCCTGCCGATAGAAGCCGGTGACGTGGTTGGAGCTGGCGAAGACGATGCGCTTCACGCCGTTGACCCGCGCCGCCTCGTACAGGTTGTAGGCGCCGACGATGTTGGCTTCGCAGATCGGATCGAAGGGCCCCTCCAGCGAGACGCCGCCCAGGTGGACCGCGGCATCCACGCCTTCGAGCAGCGATCGCACCGCGGCCCGGTCGCCCAGTTCAACGAGGCGGATCTCTTCGCCGGTTTGCTGCGCGCCCAGGTCGGCACGGTCGGACAGGCGAAGCGTCTTGCAATAGGCCTTCAGGCGCGGGCGCAGTTCGCGCCCCAACCCACCGGCGGCACCCGTGAGCAGCAGCCGGCCGAAGCGCAGGGGCGAGACGGAACCCGGCGCGAGGCCGGACGAGGGGGTGGAACTCGGAGTGGACATGCGGGCCGCTTTTGCTACATTGCTTGAATCGGTCGATGTACGTCATCTGTTGTCGTACAACAAGACCCATATCGTCGCGAACCGACTGTTCACTGTCAACCCGAAGCCCCAAGGGAAAACCCGACATCCATGGAAAGCCCGAACCTCCCGCCCTCTCAGCCCAAACCTGCGCGCCGCCCCAAGAGCCTGGCGCTGGGCCTGGTCGAAGCCGTGGGCGGCCGCATCCGCGACGGGCAGATGCGGCCGGGCGACAAGCTGCCCACGGAAGCAGCGATCATGGAAGAGTTCGGCGTGAGCCGCACCGTGGTGCGCGAAGCCTTGTCCAAGCTGCAGGCCGCGGGCCTGGTGGAGACGCGGCATGGCGTGGGCACCTTCGTGGTGGGCACGGGCGACACCGCCAACTTCCGCATCGCGCCCGAGCAGATCGCCACTGCGAAAGAAGTGATCGCGGTGCTCGAGCTTCGCATCGGACTGGAGACCGAGGCCGCAGGCTTGGCCGCCGTGCGCCGCAGCGATGCCAACCTGCTCGCCATGCGCGGCGCCCTGGCCACGTTCTCCAAGGCCATCAACGAGGACGGCGACGCCCTCGCCCCCGACTTCCAGTTCCACCTGGAGATCGCGCGTGCAACCCAGAACGTGCACTTCCTGGAGCTGATGAACTACCTGGGCACGATGATCATTCCGCGCGCGCGGCTGAACACCGCGCGGGTGGCCGGCGAGTCGCGCAAGGAGTACCTGCGGCGCGTGAACACCGAGCACGAGAACATCGTGAGCGCCATCGCCAACCAGGACCCCGAAGGCGCCCGCGCGGCCATGCGCACCCACCTCGCCAACAGCCGGGAACGTCTGCGCCGGGCGCACGAAGCCGCGGGTCGCTGACCCCTCCTCATCGTCGAAGACAGGGCCGGGACGGCGTCAGGGACTCTTGGAATTCCTCGAATCATGTTGTACGATGACATACAACCTGAACCTCACCCACCAAGCCCTGCCATGACGCCCCAAGACCTCAAGCACATCATCTCGTCGGGACTGCTGTCGTTCCCGGTCACCGACTTCGACGCGGAAGGCAACTTCAATGCGCGCTCCTACGCGGCCCGGCTGGAGTGGCTGGCCCCGTATGGCGCGAGCGCCCTCTTCGCCGCCGGCGGCACGGGCGAGTTCTTCTCGCTGTCGGGCCCGGAGTACGGGCAGATCATCAAGACCGCGGTGGACACCTGCCAGGGCAAGGTGCCCATCATCGCTGGCGCCGGCGGGCCGACACGGCAGGCCATTGCCTTCGCGCAAGAGGCTGAACGGCTCGGCGCCCACGGCATCCTGCTGCTGCCGCACTACCTCACCGAGGCCAGCCCGGAAGGCGTGGCCGCGCACGTGGAAGCGGTGTGCAAGTCGGTGAAGTTCGGCGTGATCGTCTACAACCGCGCGGTGTGCCGCCTCGGGCCGGCGCAGCTCAAGGTGCTGGCCGAGCGCTGCCCCAACCTCGTGGGCTTCAAGGACGGCATGGGCGACATCGAGCTGATGGTGAGCATTCGCCAGGCCATGGGCGAGCGCTTCGCCTACCTGGGCGGGCTGCCCACGGCCGAGGTCTACGCCGCGGCCTACAAGGCGCTGGGCGTGCCGGTGTATTCGTCGGCCGTCTTCAACTTCATTCCCAAGACGGCGCTGGCCTTCTACGAAGCCGTGCGCACCGACGACCGCGCCACGCAGAGCCGCTTGCTGGACGAGTTCTTCCTGCCGTACCTCGCCATCCGCAACCGCAAGCCGGGCTATGCGGTGAGCATCGTCAAGGCAGGCGCGACAATCATCGGCCACTCGGGCGGTCCGGTGCGTGCGCCGCTGACCGACCTGACCGGCGAGGAAGTCGAACAACTGCGCGGCCTGATCCACAAGCTCGGGCCGCAGTGACAAGAGAAAAGGCATCACCGTGACCGAGCATCTCAACTACATCAACGGCGAATGGGTAGCAGGCAGCGGCTTCGCGCCCAACGTCAATCCGTCCGACCTGGCCGACACCATCGGCCTGTACGCCAAGGGCACGGCCGCGCAGGTCGACCAGGCCGTGCAGTCGGCACGCGCGGCCATGCCAGCGTGGCAGGCCTTCGGCATCCAGGCGCGCGCCGACGCGCTGGAAAAGATCGGCACCGAAATCCTGGCTCGCAAGGACGAGCTCGGTGCCTTGCTGGCGCGCGAGGAAGGTAAGACCCGCGCCGAAGCCGTGGGCGAAGTGGCCCGCGCCGGCAACATCTTCAAGTTCTTCGCGGGCGAATGCCTGCGCACGCCCGGCGAGCTGCTGCCCTCGGTGCGGCCCAACATCGGCGTGGAGATCACCCGCGAGCCGGTGGGCGTGGTGGGCATCATCAGCCCGTGGAATTTCCCGATCGCGATTCCGGCGTGGAAGATCGCGCCGGCTCTGGCCTACGGCAACTGCGTGGTCATCAAGCCGGCCGACCTGGTGCCGGGCAGTGCCTGGGCGCTGGCGGAGATCATCTCCCGCGCGGGCATTCCGGCCGGCGCCTTCAACCTCGTGATGGGCACCGGCCGCGAAGTGGGCCAGGCCATCGTCGACCATGCTGGTGTCGATGCGGTGAGCTTCACCGGCTCGCAGTCGGTGGGCAAGCAGGTGGCGGCATCCTGCGTGGCGCGCGGCGCCAAGGTGCAGCTGGAGATGGGCGGCAAGAACCCGCAGGTGGTGCTGGACGATGCTGACCTGAACACAGCCGTGGAGCTTTGCGCGCAGAGCGCCTTCTACTCGACCGGGCAGCGTTGCACCGCATCGAGCCGGCTCATCGTGACGCAGGGCATCCACGACCGCTTCGTGAAGGCGCTGGCCGATCGCATGGCGAAGATCAAGGTCGGCCATGCGCTGGCCGCCGGCACGGACATGGGCCCGGTGGTGTCGCTGTCGCAGCTGGAGCAGGACCTGGGCTACGTCGAGATCGGCCGCGGCGAAGGCGCCACGCTGGTGACCGGCGGCGAACGCGTGGTGCGCGAGACCGAAGGCCACTACCTGGCACCCGCGCTGTTCACCGACACCTCGGCGTCCATGCGCATCAACCGCGAGGAGATCTTCGGCCCGGTGGCGAGCGTCATCCGCGCACGCGACTACGACGAAGCCCTGGCCCTGGCCAACGACACACCCTTCGGCCTGTCGGCAGGCATCGCCACCACCTCTCTGAAATACGCCACGCACTTCAAGCGCCACGCGCAGGCAGGCATGGTGATGGTGAACCTGCCGACGGCGGGGGTGGACTACCACGTGCCGTTCGGCGGGCGCAAAGGGTCCAGTTATGGGCCGCGCGAGCAAGGGCGGTATGCGGTGGAGTTCTACACGACGGTGAAGACGGCCTACACGCTCGCGTAGCAAGCCCCACCACGGCCTCGATGCAAGACCGCACCGGGGCCGTGCAGCGCTTGAAAAAAGCAGCGGATCGAACAAGGAATCACCCCGCCCACCCGGCAATTCGTGGAAACTGTTCCATCGAACAATGGCAACTGCGCGGGAGGAACGCCATGGCTGCTGATTGCGCTCCACCCCTGACGGCGAACGACCTGCCTGCCGAAGACATCGACCGCTCGACCCAGCGGGCGGTCTTCCTGGTGATGGCCTGGTTTCTGATCGGCTTGCTGCCCATCTACGGGGTCGCCTTCGCCTGGGCCCGCCAGTGGATCTACGTGGGCCTTCTCATCATCGGGTTCTGCACGGCGCTGGTTGCCTTGCTGGTGGCCCGCAGGACCCAGAGCTACGAGGCACCGCTGCGCGCCATCACCACCGTGGTGGCAGCAGCGCTGGTCTATGCCACGCTCATCCAGGGCCCCGCCCTGCCCGCGGCGGGCTGGTGGCTGTCCATCCTTCCCTTCGTGCTCGCGGCAGGCGGCCTGCACTACATGGCGCTGGGCATGGTCGCGATATTCATCGGCCTGGTGAGCGTCATGCAGTTCGCAGAGCCCCTGGCCTGGCTGGGCGCCTCGGATGCCGCCGAAACCATCGGCATGGGACGGCGCTATGCCGCAGTCGCCGGCTCCGAACTGCTTGCGCTGTCCCTCATCATCGTCTCGATGCGCCGGCGCGTGCGCATCGCACAGGCGCTGGAGCAGGCACGGCGGGACGCCCTCGAATCCGATGCGGTCAAGGCGCGCTTCCTGGCCAACATGAGCCACGAGATCCGCACGCCGCTGACCGGCATCATCGGCGTCGCGGACGTCCTGCACTCGCCGGACCTGTCCGATTCGCAGCGCCGGCAGCTCATCGAATTGCAGCGCCACAGTGCCAGCACCCTGCTGGCACTCGTCAACGACATCCTGGACATCAGCAAGCTCGACGCCCGCAAGCTCACGCTCGAATCGCACCCGCTGGACATCCGGCAGCTCGTCTTCGAGACCAACGAACTCTTCTCGATGCAGGCCTTCGCCAAGGGCATCGAGCTCTCGTCGAGCTGCAATCCGAACGTGCCTCGTGGATTGCTGGGCGATGCCGTGCGCATCCGGCAGATCTTGAACAACCTCGTGGGCAACGCCGTCAAGTTCACGAGCCGCGGGGGCGTGCACATCCACGTGGAGCTGGAGCCGCTGCCGGCCGACACGGGCACCGCCGCGCAGCGGTGGATCCACCTGGAGGTGGTCGACTCCGGCCCCGGGATCGCGCCGGACGCCCTCAAGCTGCTGTTCCGCCCGTTCATGCAAGCCAGCGAATCGGTCGCGAGGGAGTTCGGCGGGACCGGGCTGGGCCTGAGCATCGCATCCGAACTGGCCAAGCTGATGGGCGGCAGCGTCGAGGCACGCAGCGTGGTGGGCGACGGCACGACGTTCATCGTGAGGCTGCCTTTCACGCTGGGCGTCCCAGAGGGCATCGAACCGGCGACGAAGAGCCGGCCCGATGTGGTGGTGGCCGTCAACACCCGCGGGCTGGAGCGCCACATCAAGGCCATCCTGCATGAACTAAAGGTGGATCCGGTCATCGTGCGCCACGTGCCCGATGCACGGGACCTGGCGGCTTGCAAGCTGCTGCTCATCGATGCGCCGCTGCTGGAGACGATCGAAGCCCGGACATGGCTCGCCGAGCAGGCGGCTGCGGGCCGGCGCGTGGCCATCCTCACGCCGCTGGGCATCGACTCCGTGGCCGGCGGGCTGCCGAATGCGCAGCTGATCTTCAAGCCCGTCACCAGCCGCGCGCTGGAGACGCTGCTCCTGGACGAACTGCCGCGAGGCACCCCCGGCGCTCCGGCCAGCGATGCCACGCCACACCCCCTGGCCGGCCTTCGCGTGCTCGTGGCCGACGACAACCCGGTCAACCAGATCGTGGTGCAGGCCATGCTGGCCGAACTCGGCGTCACGGCCATCGTCGCAGGCGACGGGCGCGAAGCCCTGGCCTCGATCGCGAGCGACGTGTTCGACCTGGTGCTCATGGACGTGAACATGCCGCAGATGGATGGACTGGCGGCCACGCGTGAAATCAGGGCACGTGAGCAGGCGCAGGGGCGGCCCCGACTGACCGTGCTGGCCATGACGGCCGCCACCGAAGGCGAGGAAGGCCCGGTCTGCATCGCCGCAGGCATGGACGGCTTCCTCACCAAACCGTTCAGCCTGCCCCAGCTCGAAGCCGGCCTGCGCCGATTCAAGCCAGCGAAGAACGCCTGAACGCCTCAGGACTTGAGGCCGGCGAACAGCACCGCCCGGCTCGTGTCGCCGTTGACCACCACCAGGTACAGCACATTGCGGCTGACGAAGGCATGCCCGCGCAGGGTGTTGCCGTTCTCGGCGCAATTGGTCTGGAAGTTCAAGGTGATGTCGAACACATTGCCCGACGAATGCGGTGAGGCGAGGCCCGCATAGGTACAGCCGCCGTTGGAGGTGCCTGCGATCAACCCCGCACTGTTGATGGTGATGGCGGCCACGTTTGTACCGCTGAGTTCCGCCGCCTCGCCGGCGTAGTTGCCCGCCAGCGATGACAAGGACGCCGACTGGTCGTAGTTGGTGTTGTAGCTGCCTCCGAAGCTGGTGGTCGCCCCACCGGTCAGGCTGGCCGTGCCGGCGATGGACGTCTTGGCGACGTAGCTGCCGGAGGCCGTGCCGGCCGTCACCGCATGCGTGCCGAAGTTGAAGTCGTGCAGGCTGCCGGCGCTCAAGGTGAGACCACTGGTGGATGCATCTGCCACCATCACGCCAGCCGCTGGCACGGGCGTCGTCGAGTTCATGCCGTAGATGACGTAGAAGCGGCCGCTGTCGAGCACCTGCACTTCCTGCGCCGGGCCGGAGCCGCCCGAGACTTCGTACAGCCCCGCCGCTGCGGTGGGCGTGAAGCCCGCATCGGACCCGCCGCCTCCGCAGGAAGCCAGCAGGCCGGACAAGAGGATCACCGGAACCAGGGAAAAGATTCGAGACATGCGGACACCTTGTGGATGGCGCGCCACCGGCGCGGCCTTCAGTGTCGCGCTACGCTCGCCGCTCTTTCGCAACGAGTTGTGCCATGCCCCCAGTCTCCATCGACCTGCCGCGCTACCTCGATCGCATCGGCTGGACCGGCGACCTGCCCCGCCCGACATTGCCGGACCTGCGGACCCTTGTCGCGCGTCACACCGCCGCCATTCCCTTCGAGAACATCAACCCCCTGCTCGGCGCGCGGGTGTCGCTGGACGTCGCCGACATCGAACGCAAGATGGTCGCCGACGGCCGCGGCGGCTACTGCTTCGAGCAGAACCGCTTGTTCGCCACCGCCTTGGAGAACATCGGCTTCAAGCTCAGCACGCTGATCGCCCGCGTGCTGTGGACCAAGGACGAAGACGCCATCACCACCCGAAGCCACATGCTGCTCAAGGTGGAGACCTCGCAAGGCCCGCACCTGGTGGACGTGGGCTTCGGCGGCCTCACGCTGACGGGCGCGCTGGCGCTGGTCGAGGACATCGAACAGGCCACGCCCCACGAGCCGTTCCGCCTCGTCCGCCGCGATGACGGCGACTGGCGCATGCAGGCCCAGGTGCAAGGCGAATGGAAGACGCTGTACCGCTTCGACCTGCAGCCGCAGCACCCCATCGACTACGAGGCGCCGAACCACTACGCCGCCACCTTCCCGCTGTCGCACTTCACGGACACGCTGATCGTCGCGCGCACCCTGCCCGGCGCGCGCCTGGCGCTGCGCAATGGCGACTACAGCATCCATCGCAAGGGCGCGGAAAGCGAGAAGCGCCTGCTGGGCAGTGTGGACGCGATCTGCCGCGCGCTGGTGGAGGACTTCGGCATCCGGCTGCCCGAGGGCGGCGCGCTGCAGCGGCGGCTCGCTGAAGTGATCCAACCCCAACAAGTTGGCGATTCGGCGAACTGAACGGGGCGTGCCCCGGGGTCACATCGTGTCGATGCGGCTAGCATGCGGCACCGCCTCCCACCACCTGCTCTCTTGGATCTCCGCACCCTTTTCTATGCGCAAACCGGTGCGCTGATCGCCACAGCGGCCATGCTGTGGATCGCGCGCGCCGAAGCGGACAGCCGCAACGGGCTGCGCACCTGGACCTTCGCCATCACGAGCCAGGGCGTGGCCTACCTGTTGCTGGCCAGCGCAGGCCGGCTGCCGGTGCTGCTCACCGCCGTGCTGGGCAACGCGCTCGGTGCGCTCAGCGTGGCCCTCTTCATGGTGGCCATCCGCCAGTTCCTCGGACTGCGGCGCGATGTCCGCTGGCTGTCGCTGATGGTCGTCGCGGTGACGATCGTGGCAGGCATCGGCGGCGCGCACTACGAAATCGCGACCATGTTCAACGGTGTCATCTACGGTGCCGTGCAACTGCTCAATGGCCAGGTGCTCTGGGTGCGGCCTTCCACCGGCCTGCGCCGCATACAGCGCGTGGTGTCGGTCTTCTACCTGCTGATGGGCCTGGTGCTGCCGCTGCGCGCGGCGGCACTGGCACTGACGGGCACGCACCGGGACTACCTGGACCTCCCCCTGGACTGGCAGGCACCGGTCTATGTCTTCGGCTTCCTGTTCATCATCGTCACCAACCTCGGCTTCGTGCTGATGTGCAAGATGCGCGCGGAAGACGAGGCACGCCGCCAGGCGATGACCGACGAACTCACGGGCCTGGCGAACCGGCGCGCGCTCAGCGAGGCGATCGAACGATCGTTGGCACAGTCGGTCTCTCACAGCCGGCCTTTCGCGATGGTGATGGCCGACCTCGATCACTTCAAGTCCATCAACGACCGCTTCGGACACCACGGCGGTGACGCCGCGCTGACCGCGTTCGCGCAGCGGCTGAGTGCCGCAGTAGGAAGCGAGGGGCTGTGCTTTCGCTACGGGGGTGAAGAATTCGGCGTGCTGCTGCCGGACACGAATGCCGCCGAGGCCTTGCGCTTGATCGAGCGCGTGCGGCAGGAGGTGGCGTTGCCCGCCGAAGGCCATCGCCATGCGCTGAGCGCCAGTTTCGGCGTGGCCACCTGGCAGTCAGGCGACACGGCGGACACCTTGCTGGGACGTGCCGACCAGGCCCTGTATCGGGCGAAGGCTGCTGGACGGAACCGGGCGGAAGTGGCCTGAGCCCCACGCCACAAAAAAAATCCGATGCGCGAGTCCTGCTCACGCATCGGCCAAGGCCTCCTCATCAAACCATTGACGCCCCTCTGGCGGGGGCATCCGGGCTTTCACGCCAGGTAGGACCCGCCCATCACGACGCCTTGGCTGCGTTGCCGGCCGCGACGGGTTGCTTGGCCTTCGCCACGCCACTGACCATCTTGATCATGGCTTCTTCCGTGGTCATGCGGTCGTTGTTCCAGTAGGCCGCCACCACTTCACGCAGTGCGGTTTCGATGGGTGCCGGCTGTGCCATCAGGTGCGCGATCGACGGCACCAGCGTGTTGATCATCGCGGTGGCCGCGAAGTAGGCCGCAGACTCCTGCGCGCACAGATCGAACTTGTCCATCTGCACCCCGGTGCCGACCGGGATCGAGCCCTTGTTCAGGTTGAAGGTCTGCTGGAAGTCCGAGCGCATGATGGTGGCGGCCAGCGCCTTCTGCGCTTTCACGGCCGACGGATCCTTCAGGCGGAACATCGCGAAGCTGTCGACGTTGAAGGTGAAGGCGCGCGCGGTTCCTGGGGCGGCCACGCAGACGAAGTCCTTGGCCGGCTGCTTGCCCGCCGCGAGGAACTCACCCTTGGCCCAGTCGCCCATGAACTGCATGCCGGCCTCGCCCTTGATGACCATGCCGGTGGCCACGTTCCAGTCGCGGCCCGGGGCCTTCGCATCGGTGTAGTCCTTGATGCGGCGGAAGGTCTGCAAGGCACTGGCCATGGTGTTGCTCTTGAGCGCCGTCGGGTCCAGCTGCACGAAGGCGCGGCGATAGAACTCGGCGCCCGCCACGCCCAGCACCACCGATTCGAAGGTGGTGAACTCCTGCCACGACTGCCCGCCGTGGGCCACGGGAATGATGCCGTTGGCCTTCATCTTCTCGGCCACGCTGAAGAACTCGTCCCAGGTGTTGGGCACCTTGGAACCCGTCTTGCGCAGGGCCTCGCGGTTGATCCACAGCCAGTTCACGCGGTGCACGTTCACAGGCGCCGCCACGTAGTGGCCGTTGACCTTCATCACGTTGGCCACGACCTTGGGAAGCTGAGCATCCCACTTCTGCTCGGTCGCCACGTCGTCCAGGTCGGCCAGCACGTTGAGCTTGCCCCATTCCTGGATCGCCGGTCCCTTGATCTGGGCTGCGGCAGGCGGGTTGCCGGCGAGCACGCGCTGGCGCAGCACAGCCATCGCGGTGTCGCCGCCGCCGCCGGCCACGGCGAAGTCACGCCAGGTGTGGCCCTGGGCAGCCAGCAGGCGTTTGAGTTCCTCGACCGATTTGCTTTCGCCCCCGCTGGTCCACCAGTGGAGGACTTCCACCTGGCCGGCAAAGGCCGGAACGTTGATCAGGCATGCCGCGGCGATGGCGCTGGCCTTGATGAGGCGCCGAGTGAGGGAACTGCTCATGTGTGTCTCCTTGCTGCACAGGTCGGCTGGGTTGCCGATCGATGAATTCAGCTTAAAGAACTTTTAAATTCTTTCCGCAGAGCGTTTTCCCGGAAGACCACCAGATTCACTCGACACATTCGTTAACCAGTTCTCATGACTGGTGTTTTTGCACTCCAGCACACATTCAGACAACAGGGGTAGTCAATTTTCAGGGTTTGTTGTTGTTCATACAACACCATAGTGTTAACACTAAGTTGGGCACATTAACGTCACTTTAATAATCCGTTCCCGGAGAGGAGCCAACCCTCCCCTGATCGCTCAACCATTCCAGGAGACATATCCGATGAGTCGCACCTTCACCGCGAACCTGTCCATGGCTGCCATCGCAGCAGCCGTTGCCGCCCTCAGCACGCCCGCGCAAGCGGTGGACTGGGGCGGATACTTCCGCACGGGCCCCGGGGCC
>NZ_QUSW01000007.1 GCF_003852895.1 Rhizobacter terrae | reverse complement strand
TGAAGTGAACTTCACTTCAGTGAGCGTTTTTAAGGTCCTTCAGACCCGACATTCTTTCGAATGCCTGGCACTCAACCCGTCCAAACGCCCACGCTTATCGGCTGTTAGTTTTTAAAGAACGTTTCGCTGAAGCACTTGGCGTTAACAGCGAAGAAAGCGATTCTGACATGTTTTTCAAAACCCTGTCAAGCACTCGGCTTTCATATTTTCTTCACTGATTTCGATTTTCATCGATGTTGCGTCGCTGCGTTTGCAGCGCGTCGCAGTGATCAGCGAAGACCGCGACTATAGCACCCTTTTTTGGAGGCTCGCAAGTAGCGGGCGAAAAGTTCGCCTCAAATGGCTGCAGAGATCTGCGGGGCAGGCTGCGTGGGTGCGGCAGCGAACATGCGATGCAGGTCGGTGCACGCGCTTTGCGGATCATCCGACTGCAGCACCTGTTCAAGTTTGCCCGCCCACCGCCGCGCATCCGTACGCAGGATGCGCTGCTTGACCGAGCTGATCTGCGACGGATGCATCGAGAAGCTGCGCAGGCCCATCGCCAGCAGCAGCTCCGTGAACGCCGGGTCGCCTGCCATTTCACCGCACACGCTCACGCTCTTGCCCGCACTGCGCGCCTGCGCAATGCTCTGTGCGACCAACTGCAGCACTGCTGCGTGCCAAGGGTCGTACAGATGCGCGACAGTCTCATCGGCACGGTCGATCGCCAGCGTGTACTGGATGAGGTCGTTGGTGCCGATGGAAACGAAGTCGAACAGCCGCAGAAGGCTGGGCAGGATCAGCGCCGCTGCTGGCACCTCCACCATCGCGCCCACCTCGATGTCGTTGAAGGGTTTGGCGGCCTCGACCAATTGCTGCTTGGCGCGCGCCAGCGCTTCCAGTGTGGCCCGCGCCTCGTTCAGGTGCGCCACCATGGGCACGAGCAGGCGCACCTTGCCGTACGCGCTGGCTCGCAGGATCGCCCGGAGCTGCTGCCGGAACATCGCCGGCTCCGAGAGGCTCCAGCGGATCGCCCGCAGCCCGAGCGCCGGATTCAGCGCATGCTCGTGGCGAAGCTCATTGACGGACATGCGTTCCAGCGGCTTGTCCGCGCCGATATCCACGGTGCGGATGGTGACAGGCAGTCCGCCCATTGCTTCCACTGCAGAGCGGTAGGCCTCGAACTGCTCGTCTTCGCCCGGTAGCTCGCCCTCCCGGTTCATGAAGAGGAATTCGCTGCGGAACAAGCCCACGCCCACCGCGCCGGCCTCCAGGGCAGCCGGCGCGTCACCGGGCAACTCGATGTTGGCCAGCAGTTCCACTTTCTCGCCGTCGAGCGTCACCGAAGGCGTGTGCCGCAGCCGCGACAATCTGGCCCGCTCCAGTTCGCTCTGGCGCTGGCGGAAGCGATATTCCTCCAGCACGATGGGCGACGGATTCACGATGACGATGCCCGCATCACCGTCGATGATGAGCCAGTCGTCCTGCCGGATGATGCGGCTGGCCTCGCGCGCCCCCACCACGGCGGGGATGTCCAGGCTGCGGGCGACGATGGCCGTGTGCGAGGTCTTCCCGCCCACGTCGGTGATGAACCCTGTGAACACGCTGCGCTTGAACTGCAGCATGTCTGCCGGCGCGATGTCGTTGGCCACCAGCACCAGCGGATCTTCCCCGCCGAAATCGCGAGACGCCGAAGGCGGTGGAGACGGCGAGAACGACACGGCCGAGGCGCCCGCGTCGCGCGACATGGCCCGCAGCAGCCGCTCGACCACCTGCTCGAGGTCGGCCTTGCGCTCGCGCAGGTAGTCGTCCTCCATCTCGTCGAACTGCCGCGCCAGCACTTCGAGCTGAGCCGACAGCGCCCACTCGGCGTTGTAGTGGCGATCGATGATCCACTGCTTGGTCGCGCCGGTCAGTGCTTCGTCGTGCAGCAGCAGCAGGTGCACGTCCAGCAGGGCCGGCAGCTCGGCGGGCGCGTCGGCGGGCAGGTCGCGCTTGAGGTTGCTCAGCTCCTGGGCCACGGCGTCGCGCGCCGAGCGCATGCGGCCGATCTCCGCCTCAACCTGGCCTTCGTTGATGAAGTAGTGCGCCACGTCGACCCGGCTGGAGGCGATAAGCACGGCCCGACCGATGGCCACGCCCCGAGACACTGGCAGCCCGAATAGCTGGAAGCTCATGGGGCCCATGCTAGCAGCGCATGGCGCCACGCATCTCGGGGTTGTCACCGCATGTTCGGGTTGTCATCAGCACGTCACCCGCGCTTCATGGCCACGTCACGCCCAGCACCCACCATTGCCGTCACACGCTGGAGAAAGACCATGAGGGAATTGCCCCTTCCGACGATGCCGCTGTCCGACCTTCGCGCCCCCGCGGCGCCTCGGAGGTCACTTCACGAAAGCTCAACGACCCCCGAAGCTGCCGGCCGCGAAAAAGCTCGGCTTGAAGTGGTTTGGGCTCGCAACGACGATGATGTTCGGCAAGCACAGCAGCTGAGGTACCAGGTCTTCGCCGAGGAGATGGGTGCACGCTTGTCGGTGCCCAAGGGCGCGCCGGCGGGCCACGACATCGACATGTTCGATCCGTTCTGCGAGCACCTGCTGATCCGCGCCGAGGGCGTGGATGGCGAGCAGGGCCCGGTCATCGGCACCTACCGCGTGCTGACGCCCGCGTCGGCCCAGCGCGTGGGCGGCCTGTACAGCGAGACCGAATTCGACCTCACCCGCCTGCGTCCGCTTCGCTCGAAAATGGTGGAACTGGGCCGCTCGTGCGTGCACCCGGCCTACCGCTCGGGCGGTGCCATCCTGGCGCTGTGGGGCGCACTGGCCGAGTTCATGGTGCGCAACAACCTGGACACGATGATCGGCTGCGCCAGCATCAGCATGCGCGATGGCGGCCACGTGGCCGCCAGCCTGTGGAACCAGCTGCGCAAGACCCACCTGGCGCCCATCGAATGGCAGGTGCGTCCACGCCTGCCGCTGCCGGTGGAAGAGCTGCAAGGCGACCTCGAAGTGGAGGCACCCGCGCTGATCAAGGGCTATTTGCGCTGCGGCGCCAAGGTGCTGGGCCCGCCGGCGTGGGACCCCGACTTCAACACCGCCGACCTGCCCATGCTGATGCGCATCGGCGACCTGCCGGCACGCTACCGAAAGCATTTCCTGGGCGCATAACGCGTCCAGGCAGCGAAGGCGTCACTCGCCTTCGCCAAACTTGTCGTTGATGAGCGCCATCAGGCCGTCCATGGCGGCCTGCTCGTCTTCGCCGTCGGTCTCGATCTCGATCTCGGCGCCCAGCCCCGCGGCCAGCATCATGACGCCCATGATGCTCTTGGCATTCACACGCCGCCCGTTGCGGCTCATGAAGACTTCGCTCTTGTAGCCTGTGGCCAGCTTGGTGAGCTTGGCGGAGGCCCGCGCGTGCAGGCCTAGCTTATTGCTGATGGTGATGTTGCTCTTGATCATTGGCGCCTGGTTTGTAGGCCTGGTTCTGAGGACGGGAGCTGGCCACTTGCATCACCCCCTGCGTTGCGCCGGCCAGCGCGCGGGCGACCAGGGTGTCCAGCGGTTCCTCGGCGTAGCACAGCGAGCGCCACAGCATGGGAACGTTCACGCCGGCGATGACCTTCACCACCCCGCCCTCGATGCTGCCTGCAAGCCGCTGGGCGACGTTGCAGGGCGTGGCACCGAAGACGTCGGTGAAGATGACCGCCTCGGGATTGCGCACCCGTTCGAGCAGGGTGCGCGCCTGAGCCTCGATTTCCTCGGGCGGCATGTCGGCCGACACGTCCAGCGCCTGGAGCACGCTGGAGCATTCGGGGAAGGTGTGCCCGGCCACGGCCTTCAGCGAGGAAGCCAGCGGCGCATGGGCAATGATGAGAAGTCCCGGCATGGAGCTGATTATCGGCAGTTGGACGGCCGCGCTTCGTGAACCTCACCGGGAACCCGGGCACGGAGGCGCAAAAACGACATCTGACCAGCCCGGCATTCAGGATGCGAAACGCAGGCCGGCCACGAAGGTCTCGATGGCTTCGGCGTTGAGCTTGGGCCCCACCATGGAGGCCTGGTACACCCGCAGGCCCTTGACGAAGAACACCGCCTGTTCCTGGACGGCCGAGCCGTCGGTGCCTCGGCCGGCGACGTCGATGCGCTTGGCCAGATCGTTGGGCGTCATGCCGTTGATGGCCGGGACGGCTGCTTCGGTGGCTGTCCCGCCCAGGTTCCGCACAGCTGCCGCCTGGAGCTCGCCCAGCGCCGGGTTGACCTTGGCCGGGTCCTGAAGGCTCGCGTAGGCCACGGCATAGGTGACGCCATCCACGTCGCAGGAGGACATCCGCATCTCCACCGCCTCGCCCGCGAGCGTCAGCCGGCGCGAGAAGCGCTCGGGCTTGCAGGGAAACATGGCAAACAGCTCGCTGCCTTCGGGCTGGATCTCGCGCCAGTTGAGGTTGGGGGTGCATGCGGCGCCGGCCAGGACCAGCGCGCAGCCGAGGAGCGTTCGGGGAAGCGACATCGCCCGATTATCCCGGCTGGGCAACAATCGCCGGATGACCGCAAACACCCCTGCGCAATCTCTCTCCGGCGTGCGCGTGCTCGACCTGTCGCGCGTACTCGCCGGACCCTGGTGCACCCAGACGCTGGCCGATCTGGGTGCGGACGTGATCAAGGTGGAGCGCCCCGGTGCAGGCGACGACACGCGAGGCTGGGGCCCGCCCTTCCTCAAGGACCGCGATGGCCATGACACGGCCGAAGCCGCGTACTACCTCGGCACCAACCGCAACAAGCGTTCCATCACCATCGACATCGCCAAGCCCGCCGGCCAGGCGCTGATCCGCGACATGGTGGCTCAGTGCGACGTGTTCATCGAGAACTTCAAGGTGGGCGACATGGCCCGCTACGGGCTGGATGCCGCCACCTTGTGCGCACTGAACCCGCGCCTGGTGTACTGCTCGGTGACCGGCTTCGGCCAGACCGGCCCGTATCGCGAACGGGCGGGCTACGACTACGCGATCCAAGGCATCGGCGGACTGATGAGCGTGACCGGTGAGCGTGACGACCTGCCCGGCGGCGGCCCGCAGAAGGTGGGCGTGGCTGTGGCCGATCTCTTCACCGGCATGTACGCCACCGTGGCCATCCTGGCGGCGCTGCGGCACCGTGATCTCACCGGCGAGGGCCAGGCGATCGACATGGCCTTGCTGGACACGCAGGTGGCAATGCTGGCCAACCTGGGCGCCAACTACCTGACCACCGGCGTCGCGCCGAAACGGCTGGGCAACGCGCACCAGAACATCGTGCCCTACCAGGTGTTCGAGGTGGCCGACGGACACATCATCCTCGCCGTCGGCAACGACGGGCAGTACGCCAAGTTCTGCGAAGTGGCCGGCCGGCGCGACTTGGCCGAGGACGAGCGCTTCGTGCGCAATGCAGACCGCGTGCGGCACCGCCACGTCCTCGTGCCCCTGCTGGCCGAGGTGCTCAAGCAGCGCCAGAAGGCCGACTGGCTCTCGGCGCTCGAGACCGCCAAGGTGCCCTGCGGCGCCATCAACGACCTGGGTGAGGTCTTCGCCGATCCGCACGTGAAAGAACGCGAGATGACCATCGAGGTGCAGCACCCGCTGTCCGATGCACTGCCTTTGGTCGCCAGCCCCATGAAGCTGTCGTCCACGCCGGTGCAATACCGCCGGGCGCCGCCGCTGCTGGGCGAGCACACGGAGGAACTGCTGGCGGAATTCGGGCTGTCACCCGACCAGCAGGCGGCCTTGAGGGCGCAGGGCGCGCTGGGCTGAGCCGTAACCAGTTGTTCATGCGCGCCTGGGAGCTGGCGCGACCCCCCACGTTCGTGCCCCCCCGAGTCGGTGGAAATTGCAACGTCCCGCTGGCGAATCCGGCCGATGAGGCCAACACTTGTCGGTGACAAGGCCGTGGCTTCGCTCCAAAGACCACGGCCAGCCCCGCGACCGACTAAGCTGGGTCCCACAACAACAGGATGAGTCATGGACATGTCTGATCTCAACCGCAGCTCCTCGCCGGCCCCAGGCACGCACAGCCCTGGGCCTTCCAGCCGCGACACCGAGGCCGACCGCTGGCGAGAGACCGTCAACGCGGTGGGCGGCGAGATCGCCTCTCCGCTGACGGCCGCGCTGGAACGCATCCACGCGCTCACGACCACCGGCCGCATCGACAAGGCCGGCCTGCGCGCGTTGCGCGAGGAGGTCGAGGCGGCGCGGCGCGCGGGCATGATCGCCCAGCAGCTCACGCGCTTTGCGAGCGGGCGGCTGCGCCAGTCGCACGAGCAGCTCGTGCTGGCCGACACGCTCAACGCGGTGCTGCAGCATCGCTCGCGCGAAACCGCCGCGCGGGGCATCGTGGTCAGGCCCTCGCTCAAGACGGCCGAGGTGGTGGTGGATCCATCACTGCTGTACAGCCTCATCAACAACGTGCTGGACTGGTCGCTGGCCCATGCCCGGTCGGACATCGAGTTCGTGGTGGACATGAAGGCCTGGCCCGCGCATGCGCGGCTGGCCTGCCACTTCTCGCACCGCCCACCTGACGAGCTGGATGACGGCGCGCCCTCCCCCGCCAGCCTGCCGGCGCTGGATTCGCTCACCTGGCGGCTCATCGAGCAGACGGCCTGGACCATGGGGCTGCCCATCCACCGCAGCGTCGACGCCGGCCGCGCGTCGCTCACCATCGAATTCCCGCGCGTCGCGGCCGAGCAGGTCGAAGGACTGAGTGCGGTCGAGATGGACACGGGCTTCGGCCTGTCGGCCAACTCGCGTCCGCTGGCGGGCAGCCACGTGCTGGTCATCGCCTCGCGTCGCGAGATGCGCGTACGCATCCGCGATGCCATCCGCCACATGGGGCTGGTCATCGATCTCGTGTCGTCCATCGAGGAAGCCGCGGACTTCTGCCGCGACAGCCTGCCGCACGGCATCGTCGTCGAGGGCATCCTCGTCGGGGACCGGCTCAATCACTTGCGCCAAGAGATCTGCGCCGACGTGCCCGACTTCCCCTTCGTGGAGATCATCGAGGAAGGCGCCTCGTTCTCGATGTCAGGCTTCGGCGGATCGGCGATGGGCCGCGTCGGCCGCGAGGCGATCGAGAGCGCCCTGCCCTCGGTGCTGATGTTCGAGCTGTCGCGCGGGCTCTGAACGCCTGACGGCGGGCCGCGCTCACCAGGGCGCCGGCCAGCCGAAGCGGTCGCACACGCGCTGGTAGCGATCGCGCAGGTCGGCGGTGTCCTCGGCAGGCATGTTGAGCACGGCATAGCGGTGCGAGCCCAGCCACCTCAGCTCACGCGCGAGCGACGCGCCCGACTTCGGGTACAGCTCCAGCCGCGCCTGCGGGAACTCGCGGGACAGCCATTGGAGATCCTGTGACGATGGCATGCGCGGGCAGGTCTCGGCGTTGAAGCGCCGCCACACGAAGCTCGCCGCGGCGCCGAATGACGCGGGCCGCGGGGTGGGCAACGGACGGTCCAGCGCCACCGCGAACGCCATCTCATAGGGGTCGACGCCGCCCACCCACTCATGCAGCGGAGCGAGCTGGGCCGCCAGTCGTGGATTCACCTCGATGAGCCGCAACGAGCCGTCCCGCAGCACGAAGAACTCCAGGTTCATGGCGCCGTGCGCCAGGCCGAATCCGCGCAGCACACGTTCACTGGCCGCCACGATGCGCGAACGAGTCGAGGCATCGAGGCTGTCCGGGCATGCAAAGCGCATGAAGGCGTTGGTGCCCGGGTAGGTCAGTTCATCGCTGATGCCCAGCAGATGGAACTCGCCCCGGTGCATCACGCCATCGACGTTCACCTGGCGGCCCTCGATCACTTCCTCCACCACCAAGTGATGCGAATCCACCGCCAGCTGCGGGTAGCGCGCCATCGCCTGCTCATGCGGGGCGATGAGGCGTTCGAGGATGTGCCGCTCCCATCGCCGCAATCGCAAGTGCCCGATGAGTTGCTCGGGCGTGTCGCAACGGCGGGCGAGCACCGAGAAGGTGGCCTTCACCGGCTTGACGAAGAGCGGGTAGCGCAGCCGCCGCGCCTGCTGCGGCGTGATGTTGCAGGAGATCAGCTCGAAGTCGGGACACAGCTCCGGCGCCACCTGACGAAGCCGTTGTCGCGCCTCGTGCTTGTGCTGGGTGCGCAGCAGGGCCAGCGGTTCCGGGCCAGGCAGGTGGAGGCGCTGCGCGACCAGCGCCGAGGCCAGCGCGCCGAACTGTTCGTTCGAGCTGAACACGCCGTCAATGCGCCCGCGGTAGCGTTGCACCAGCCGATCGACGAAGCGCCAGATGTCGAACCACATCAGCTGCGCGTTGCTCGGGAAGCGGAAGAGGTCGAAGCCGTGCTCGTGGAAGCGGTAGCACCCGGTGCGGTTGTAGTCGGGCAGGACACGGTGGTCCCAGTCCGCCCCGAACAGCACCAGCAACCGCGCCGGATGGCTGGCCAGTACCGGCCGCCGCAGTCCTGCGGCCACGGGCAACCCGAGGGCTGCGAGGGCGCCCGGCGTCTGCGGCACTGCGTTCTTCAGGACCATGGCCGATTCGCCTTCAAACCGCGCATGTGTCCGACACCGCCTATTTCAGCGCACCGAACACCTTCTTGAGGATGGCGCTGCCGGTGCCAATCGGATCCTGCCGGATCTTGCGTTCCTCCTCGCCGATGATGAGGAACAGCCCGTCCAGCGCCTTGCCGGTGACGTACTCCTGCACGTTGGCCTGGTCCTTTCGCAGCAGCCCCAGCGACGAGGCCCTGCCGGCGACGGCGTTGTACTTGTCCGCCAGCGACACCTTCTCGGTGGCCTTGGTGACGATGGGCAGGAATTTCTCCGACAGCGGCTCGCGGGTCTTCCCAGCGAAAAACTGCGTGGCGGAATCGTCCCCGCCGGTGAGGATGTTGCGGGCGTCTTCCACGCTCATGTTCTTGACCGCGCTCACCAGCAGGGTCTTCGCCTGCGGCACGGCCGCCTCCGCGGCACGGTTCATGGCGGTGATCAGCTCGTCCACCCGCTTCTGCTGGCCGGTGGCCTTGAGGAACCGGGCGGCGTCATTGAGAAAACCCGGCAATTCGATGCGAACTTTCGGGTTCCCGAGGAATCCATCCGTCTTGCCCAGCAGGCCCACGGCCGCCACCGCCCCGCGCTCCAGGGCAGCGCGGATGCCGGTGGCTGCATCGGTCTCGCTGAGACTTTGGAGCGAGGCTTTCGCCGGAAGCTGAAGTCCGGCCAGGACCGAGGCCGCGAGAGCCCCTGACGTAAACTTTCGACGCTGCATGAGACACCCACGATGAAGCCGAATCGCCATGTTGCCGCTGCGATCGCCGCCTTGGCAATCGGGGTGGGAGCCTACCTCACGATCCACACCGGCGCCTGGCGCGGTGCCGAAGCGATGGAATCCGCCCCCGCCGTGGCGTATACGCTGCTCAACGGCGAAAAGTCCAGCATCGACCGCCTGCGCGGCAAGGTGGTGCTGGTGAACTTCTGGGCTCCCAGCTGCACGACCTGCGTGCACGAGATGCCGCAGGTGGTCGCCACGCACGAGAAATACAAGGCCCGTGGCTTCGAGACGTTGGCAGTGGCGATGAGCTACGACCCGCCGGCGGCCGTCATCGACTATGCCGAATCGCGCAAGCTGCCCTTCGGCGTGGCCATCGACAACACCGGCGTGATCGCCAAGAGCTTTGGCGACGTGGAGATGACGCCCACCAGCGTGCTCATCAACAAGCGCGGCGAGATCGTCAAGCGCTACGTGGGCGAGCCGGACTTCGCCGCACTGAACGCGCTGGTGGAAAAGCTGCTCGCCGAGGCCTGAAACCGGCCTCTTCGGCGATCAGCGGATCAGCCCAGCACGTCGGACACGCCGGCGGCGTGGGCCTGCTGATCGGCGTGGTAGCTCGAGCGCACCATCGCGCCGACCGCTGCGTGGGTGAAGCCCATCTTCATCGCTTCGGTCTCGAACATCTTGAAGGTGTCGGGGTGCACGTAGCGGCGCACCGGCAGGTGGTGGCCGCTCGGGGCGAGGTACTGGCCGACGGTCAGCATGTCGATGCCGTGCTCGCGCATGTCGCGCATCACCTGCAGGATTTCCTCGTCGGTCTCGCCCAGGCCCACCATCAGGCCGCTCTTGGTCGGCACGCCGGGGGCGAATTCCTTGAAGCGCTTGAGCAGGTTCAGCGAGAACTCGTAGTCGGAACCAGGGCGCGCTTCCTTGTACAGGCGCGGCACGGTTTCCAGGTTGTGGTTCATCACGTCGGGCGGCGCGGCCTTGAGGATGTCCAGCGCGCGGTCCATGCGGCCGCGGAAGTCGGGGGTGAGGATCTCGATGCGCGTCTCGGGCGACAGCTCGCGCGTCTTGCGGATGCACTCGACGAAGTGGCCGGCGCCGCCATCGCGCAGGTCGTCGCGGTCGACGCTGGTGATCACCACGTACTTGAGCTTGAGCGCGGCGATGGTCTTGGCCAGGTTCAGCGGCTCGTCCACGTCCAGCGGGTCGGGCCGGCCATGGCCCACGTCGCAGAAGGGGCAGCGGCGGGTGCACTTGTCACCCATGATCATGAAGGTGGCCGTGCCCTTGCCGAAGCATTCGCCGATGTTGGGGCAGCTGGCTTCCTCGCACACCGTGTGCAGCTTGTGCTCACGCAGGATCTGCTTGATCTCGTAGAAGCGCGTGGTGGGGGATCCTGCCTTGACGCGGATCCAGTCGGGCTTCTTGAGCGTTTCGGCCGCCACGACCTTGATGGGAATGCGCGCCGTCTTGGCCTGGGCCTTCTGCTTGGCGGATGCGTCGTAGCTGGCGGCGTCCTGCGCCTGCCGGATCACGTTGTCGGTGGACATTCGTTTACCTCAGGGCGACAGATGCGAGGCGAGCCTGGAACCCAGTCGCTCGGCCACGGTGGCCCAATCCGTGAAAACCCGAAGTGTAGCCAAGTCGACCGTTTCCAGCCCTGCGTAGCCGCACGGATTGATTCCATGGAAGGGATTCAGGTCCATGGCGACGTTCAGCGCCACACCGTGGTAGGTGCAATGCCGGCTGACCTTGATGCCCAGCGCCGCGATCTTGCCCAGCCCCCGGAATGGGTCGGACGCCTTGATGCCCTGACGCTCGGCCGGCAAGGCAATTTCCAGAGGCGCATGGCCGGATGGATCGTCCAGCCTCACGTAGATGCCCGGCGCTCCCGGCACCCGGTGACCGGTCACGTCGAAGCCCTCCAGCGTCTTGATGACGCAATGCTCCAGCCGGTAGACGTATTCCTTGACGTAGATGCCCAGGCGCTTGAGGTCGATGAGCGGGTAGGCCACGACCTGCCCCGGCCCGTGGTAGGTCACCTGCCCGCCGCGGTTGGTCTGCACCACGGGGATGCCATGCGGGTTGAGGATGTGCTCCGGCAGCCCGGCCACGCCCTGGGTGTAGACCGGCGGGTGCTCGCACAGCCAGATCTCGTCGGGGGTGTCGGCGCCGCGCTGCTCAGTGAAGCCGCGCATTGCCTCGAGGGTGGGCGCATACTCCACCCGTCCCAGCGACCGGACCCGCGGTGCGCTCAGAGCACCACCTTGACCATCGGATGCGTGGACAGCGTGCGGTACAGCTCGTCGAGCTGCTCGCGGCTGGTCGCCGTGACGGTGATGGTCACGCCCAGGTAGTTGTTGCCCTTGCTGGGCCGCTGCTCGACGGTCCCGGCGTCAAAGCACGGGTCGAATTGCAGCGCCACCGCGACGACGGCCTCGACGAAGCCGTCCACGTTCTGTCCCATCACCTTGATCGGGAACTGCGAGGGGTACTCGATGAGCGATTGCTCGGGGGGAATTTCTCTCATGTCCATCGACGGCAGATGGTGCCGCCGCATCAAAACTCAAATCGACTGCAGCATCTTGGCACGCTGGTAGGCCTCGTACAGCCGGGCGTACACCGGGCCGGGCTTGCCGCGCAGGGCGCCGTGACCCACCGGGTCGCCGTCCAGCGAGGTGACGGGCAGCACTTCCTTGCCGGCCGAGCTGAGCATCAGTTCGTCAGCAGCCAGCACTTCGGCTTCGGATACCGGGCGCAGGTTGTAGGCAATGCCCTCCTCCTCGCACAGCTCGCGGATGAGCTCGTAGCGGATGCCTTCCAGCACATGCTCGCTCTTGGGCGGCCCCAGCACCGCGCCTTCATGCACCACCCAGACGTTGCTGGCCGACGCCTCGGTGAGGAAGCCGTTGCGGAACATGATGGTCTCGGCCGCGTTGTGGTCGGCCGACATCTGCCGCGCCAGCACGTTGCCCAGCAGCGAGGTCGACTTGATGTCGCCGCGCTCCCAGCGGAAGTCGCGTGCCGTCACGCAGGCCACGCCGTGGTGCCGCTGCTCGGGCGGGGCGGGCTTCAGGGGTGTGGACATCATGAACACCGTGGGCTCGATGTCCGGCGGCATGACGTGGTCGCGCCAGGCCACGCCGCGGGTGATCTGGATGTACAGCAACTGATCGTCGGAACTCTGTGCCGCAATCAGCTTGCGCCCGCGCTCCAGCCACTCGGCCCGGGTGTGCGGATTCTCGATGCGCACCTTGGACAGGCTGCGCGTCAGGCGCGCCATGTGCTCATCGAAGAGGAACAGCTTGCGGCCGTAGACCGGAACCACCTCGTACACCCCGTCGCCGAAGATGAATCCGCGGTCCAGCACCGACACCTTGGCCTGGTTCAGCGGTGTGTACTCGCCGTTCAGGTAGCACAGGATGTCGGGGATGGGTTGCATCGCGCCTCCGGGGAGAACTTCAGGTGGGCAGATTAAACCTGTTTGGGCTTCGCGGCTCACTTAATCCACAACCGCATCGCATCCCAGGCACGGCCGAAGATGCCCGCCTGCTCGACGCCATCCATGACCACCAGCGGAACCTCGGTGACCTTGGCACCTGATGCGGTCGTGACCTTGAGCGTGCCCACGCGCTGCCCCTTTTGCAGCGGAGCGACCAGCGGGTCGGTGCGCTCGATCTTGGTCTGCAGCGAGTTGCCCTCGCCGCGCGGCACCGAGACGAACACCGCGTTGGCGGCGCCCAGCTTCGCTTCGTTGGCCTTGCCCTTCCAGACCTGGGCCGTGGCCATGGGCTTGTTCACGTCGAACAGGCGCAGGTCGTCGAAGGCCTGGAAGCCCCAGTTCAAGAGCTTCTGGCTCTCGCTGGCGCGGGCTTCCATCGACGTGGTGTTCAGCACCACGCTGACCAGGCGTCGCTTGCCGTTGGGAAAGTCGCGCTGGGCACTCGCAATCAGGCAGTAGCCGGCAGCCTCGGTGTAGCCCGTCTTCATGCCATCCACCGTCGGGTCGCGGCGCAGCAGCAGGTTGCGGTTGGGCTGGGCGATGTTGTTGTACGTGTAGTCCTTGATGGAGTAGTACGTGTAGAAGTCGGGGTGGTCGGTGATGATGTGCGTAGCGATCACCGCGAGGTCGCGCGCCGTGCTCTTGTGGCCGGCTTCGGTCAGGCCGGTGACGTTCTTGAAGCTGGTGTTCTTCAGGCCCCACGCCTGGGCCTGGCGGTTCATCATGCCCACGAAGCCGTCCAGCGTGCCACCCACGGCTTCGGCCAGTGCCACCGAAGCGTCGTTGCCGCTCTGGATGATCACGCCATGCAGCAGCTCGTCGACGGTGGGCGTCATCGTGGTGTCGATGAACATCAGCGAACCACCGCCCTTGCGTTCTTCCCACGCGCGCTTGGACACGGGGATGGGCTGGGTCAGCGCGAGGCGTTTTTCCTTCACCGCGTTGAACACGATGTAGGCGGTCATCAGCTTGGTGAGCGAGGCCGGGTCGGCAGCCGCGTCAGCGTCACGCTCGGCCAGCACCTGGTTGCTGGTCATGTCCAGCAGCAGGTAGCTCTTGGCTGCCACCTCGGGCGGCTGCGGGGCCTGGGCAGAGGCAGCAGCGGCGAGCGTCGCCGCGAGAACGAATGCGAGGAATCTTTTCATGGGAGATGTGGAGCCGATTTCGTGGCTTCAGTTCACTGCGCGCGGCGTGTGCAGCTGTGCGACGAGGATGTTCTTGAGCTGCGTGATCTGCCCGTGGAAGAAGTGACCGGTGCCGGGCATCACGATGATGGGCAGCGATTGCGGGCGCGCCCAGTCGAGGGTGGCCGAGAGCGGCACCACATCATCGGACTCGCCGTGCACGACGATGGTGTCGGGCGCAACGTCGGGCACCTTCTGCTTCTGCGTGGATGGGGCCGCCAGCACGAGGCGCTCGGGCCTTGCATCGGCCGGCAGCCGCGAGAAGGCTTGCGCCGCCACGTAGCCGCCGAAGGAAAAGCCGCCGAGCATGAAGCGCTCGCCGGGCTTGCGATGCGCGGCGATGACGGCCATCGCGTCGTCGACCTCGCCCACGCCGTCATCCCACGCGCCTTGCGAGCCGCCCACGCCACGGAAGTTGAAACGCACCGCGCGAAAGCCCACTGCCATGAAGGCACGGGCCAGCGTGATGGCGACCTTGTTGTCCATGGTGCCGCCATGCACCGGGTGCGGATGGCACACCACTGCCGTGCCCAGCACGTCGCCGGTGGGCAGGTCGATGGCGCACTCGATGTCGCCGGCCGGACCGGCAATGGTCAGGCGTTGGGTCTGCGAGTTCATCAGCGGCCGACGTTCGGGGGCAGGACCAGGCGTTCGACGACGACGCCGTTCTTCAGGTGCGAGTCGACGATCTCATCGATGTCGTGCTGATCCAGGTAGGTGTACCAGACCGCCTCGGGATAGACCACCGCCACCGGCCCGCCGGCACAGCGGTCCAGGCAGCCCGCCTTGTTCACGCGGATGCCGCCCGGGCCCGCCAGCTTCTCGGCCTTGATGCGCTTCTTGCAATGCTCGAAGCCGGCCTGCGCATCATGGTTGGCGCACGAATCCTCGCCGCTGTCGCGCTGGTTCAGGCAGAAGAAGATGTGCCGCTGGTAGTAGCTCTGGGTCATCCGGGCATTTTAGGGTTGCCCCGAATCCCTCTGGCTGATGCGGACCAGCAGCCACACCAGCGCCGCATAGGGCCACAGCCAGCCCACCCACTGGGCCACGCCGTGGAAGCGGATGAAGCGCCCCTGCTCCCAGGCCTGCAGGCTGTCGGTGAAGTAGGCGTCGGCCGGGGCCTGGCCGACGATGGAGACCATGGCGGTCAGGACCATCAGCCCGATGGCCGCCGTCGCCCGCCGCGGCGTGTAGGCCAGCAGCAGGACCAGCGTCAATGCCGTGACCAGGGCGGCCAGCGAGGTGGGCGTGCGCCAGGCCAGCGCATGCTGCGGGCCGAAGTTGAGTGCGGTGGACAAGGTGGTCGCACCGAAGCCCACGGCCACCGCACTGGCCGCCAGGACCATGCGCCGCCAGCCGGGCCGCGAGATGGTGTAGGCCACGAGGCACGGCGCCATCAGCCCCAGCGCGACCACCACGAACTCGCTGGCCGGCGAGAGCACGCTCACGTCGCCGTCGCTTTGCAGCCAGGGGGCGATCCAATCGGCCACGCTGCTGTCCTGCAGCCAGGAGGCCAGTGCGTCGCGCAGGCGCGGCCACACCTGGCCGAGGCCGTAAGGAACGGGGGCGGGAAACAGCAGCCCCACCGGCCACAGGATGAGCAGCGCCAGCCCGCCCGCGCTGTGGGAGATGAACCAGCGTTCACGCACAACCTGCCAGCGCTGCATGCCGCCCAGCAGGTGCACGGCGGCACCGACGGCCGCGCCAAGCGCGGACCCTGCCGCGTTGAGCGCGAGGTCGAGGTTCGACGAGACGCGCATGGGCAGGAAGTTCTGCAGCGTCTCCATCGCGAACGACAGCGCCGTGCCCGCCACGGCCGCCACCACCATCGAGCGGCCCAGCCCCTCTCCGGAGCGGATCATCGCCCCGAACAGCAGCGCGCCCAGCGGCATGTAGCCCAGCAGGTTGGCGATGAGATCGAACCCCGTCCACCAGCGCGGGAAGGGCAGCGTCAGGAAGTGCCAGATCGACACGCCTGGCACCGTCCAGCCGGTGAAGGGGTACAGGCTTGCGTAGACGATCAGCGCAGCGTAGGCGCCGGCCAGCGGGACGGCGGAGCTGCGTTGGAGGGCCATCGGTGCCGCAGGTCGATCAGAAGGGCTTGACCACCACCAGCACGACGATGGCAGCGAAGATCAGCACGGACATTTCGTTGAACACGCGGAACCAGCGCTCGCTGCGCTGATTGGCGAACTGCTCGAACTTGCGCAGCAGCGAGCGGCAGGCATGGTGGTAGCCGATGGCCACGACCACGAGGAACATCTTGGCGTGCAGCCAGGCACCGGCGTCGCGGAAGTACGCGAGCCACAGCCACAACCCGAGCCCGACGGCCGGAATCATCAGCAGGCTGGAGAAGCGGTAGAGCTTGCGCGCCATGATCAGCAGGCGCTCTCGCTCGGCATGGCTGTCGGCGGGCACCGAGGCCAGGTTGACGAAGATGCGCGGCAGGTAGAAAAGACCCGCGAACCAGCTGGCTACGAAGACGATGTGGAAGGCTTTGATCCAGAGCATCGGCGGATTATGACCAGAGGCGGCATTCCGACGACCGGATGCGGTTCGGCAATTGTGTGGCGCAGCAATTCGAAGCTTTGGTACACATCGATACCACGCCGGCGCCGCAGCAAGCCCGAACGTATCGGAGCGGCAGGTAGCTTAAGAGTTGCTGAACTTTCCCAACAGCTCGACACAAGCTGCGGCTCTCACGCCACACCGAGCCCGGAAAGAAAAAGCCCCAACCAGAAGATTGGGGCTCAAAAGCCTTAACGCTGTCATCACGTTCAGGCTCCTGCTCAGGGAGGAAAAGCAGGGAATGACCACCTTGCGGCTATCATTCAAAGGTTACTTTAGCAGAAGCACGCCGCTTCCGGGGAGCTGGCGACACCGGAATTACGCGAAGTTTTGCCGGGGTTTATCGGTCCGGGGATGCGTCCGAACACACTTCACCGAGCCTGCGAAACGTGTCCAAGCTGCCGCCCTTCCCACCCTTTCCCGCCAGCCGTCCGCGCCGCCTGCGGCGTGACGAATTCAGCCGCGCCATGGTGCGCGAACATCGTCTTCATCCGAGCGACCTGATCCTGCCGGTGTTCATCCTGGCTGGCAAGAACCGCACCGAAGCCGTGGCCTCCATGCCCGGTGTGCAACGCGTCACGGTCGATCGCTTGCTCCCCATCGCTGAGCAGTGCCTGACCTTGGGCGTGCCTTGCATTGCCTTGTTTCCGGTCATCGATGCAAGCCTCAAGACCGAGGACGGGCGCGAGGCACTGAATCCAAATGGCCTGGTGCCCACTGCGGTGCGCGAACTGAAAAAGCGTTTCCCTGAATTGGGCGTGCTCACCGATGTGGCGCTCGACCCGTTCACCAGCCATGGGCAGGACGGCCTGCTCGACGACACCGGCTACATCGTGAACGACACGACCGTCGATGTGCTGCGTCAGCAGGCGCTGGTGCAGGCCGAGGCCGGCGTGGACATCGTGGCGCCCAGCGACATGATGGATGGACGCATCGGCGCCATCCGCCAGGCGCTGGAAGGCAAGGGACTCGTGCACACGAAGATCATGGCCTACAGCGCGAAGTACGCGAGCGCCTTCTACGGCCCCTTCCGCGATGCGGTGGGCTCGGCCAAGAACCTGGGCAAGAGCAACAAGAAGGTCTACCAGATGGACCCGGCCAACAGCGACGAAGCCATCCGCGAAGTGGCGCTGGACATCGCCGAAGGCGCCGACATGGTGATGGTCAAGCCCGGCCTGCCCTACCTCGACATCGTGCGCCGCGTGAAGGATGAATTCCGCGTGCCCACCTTCGCCTACCAGGTCAGCGGCGAGTACGCGATGGTCAAGGCCGCCGCCGCCAACGGCTGGCTCGACCACGACCTCGTGATGATGGAAAGCCTGCTGGCTTTCAAGCGCGCCGGTGCCGACGGCATCCTCAGCTACTTCGCGCTGGATGCAGCGCGGCTGATCGGCTGATGCGAATCTTCCACATCGCCGGCGACCAGTTCGCGGAGCTCGGTGCGCTGCCGGAGCAGTTGCCTGCTTCGGGCTACCTGTGGATCGGCACCGTGCGCCGCGACTTCGAGGCCACGCTGCCGGACCTGCAGACCTTCCTGCAGCGCTGGACCGGCGGACAGATCTTCGATCCGCACGTGACGGACCTGCTCAACACGCAGCTGCCCTCGCACTACGACTACACCTCGTGGTACGACGTGCTGGTGTTCCGCCGCCTCGCGGCCGGTGGCGGCGCGCCGCCTGCCGCCGACGACAACGCCACGACCCTGTCGAACGTCCGCAAGGCCTTGCAGGCGATCGACACCAGCCCGGTCGGCTTCGCGCTCTTCGACCGCGTGCTGGTCACCGTGCACCCCACCGACTGCCAGGTGCGCGACTACTTCGCCAGCCGGCTGAAGGACCAGGCACAGGGCAGCGAAGGCGGACGCGGCATCGTGCGCCTGCCCACCAGCCCGGCGGATCTGATGCTGCGCATGGTCAACCACATGGTGGACAGCTACCTCGCGCTGCGCCGCATGCTGTCGCGCCAGCTGGGTGCGCTGCAGCAGGAGCTGTTCGGCCCCCGCAGCCGCTACGACACCTGGCAGCTGCTGCTGGAGTCGCGCGACACGCTGCACCTGCTGGAAGAGACCTGCGAGGACCAGCGCAGCGCCATCGTGGAATGGATCGACGCGATGGACGAATGGCCCGACCCGCCCACGCCGCCCGAGCGCCGCGAACGCGAGTTGCTGCGGGTGCGTTCGCGCGACGTGCTGGAGCACATCGAGCGGGTGCTGAGCCACGTGCGCCGGCTGGAGTCGTCGTCGGAAGCCGCGGTGCAGATGCATTTCGCGGCGCAGAGCCACCGCACCAACGCGATCATGCGCACGCTCACCGTGCTGACCGCCATCTTCCTGCCGCTGAACCTGGTGACGGGCTTCTTCGGCATGAACTTCGAAGGCCTGCCGCTCATCCACAGCGCCAAGGGCTTCTGGTCGGTGACCGGCGTGATGGCCCTGGTGGGCATCAGCCTGAGCATCTTCTTCTGGCGCAAGCAGTACCTGGGGACGAGGCACTGAGGCGAGAAGGTCAGCGGTACGGGTCCTTGAAGCCCAAGCCCGTCACGATCTCGCTTTCCAGCGTTTCCATTTCCTCGGCCTCGCCCTCTTCCTCGTGGTCGTGGCCCTGCGCGTGCAGGGTGCCGTGCACCAGCAGGTGGGCGTAGTGGGCTTCGAGGGTGATCTTCTGCTTGCGCGCCTCCTCGGCCACCACCGGTGCGCACAGGATGAGGTCCGCGCTCACCACCGGCTCATGCGTGTAGTCGAAGGTGAGCACGTTGGTGGCGTAGTCCTTGCCGCGGTATTCGCGATTGAGCGCGCGGCCTTCGTCGGCATCGACGATGCGCACCGTGATCTCGCCCGGCGCGGACAGCGCGGCGCGGATCCACCGCGCCACCTTGTGTCGCGGCAGGTGCTCGCGGTGCGATGGGTCGGCGAACTGCAGCGACAGGGTCAGCTCGGGGCGTGCGGCACGTGCCATCAGGTCGCCTCCGACGAACGCGCCGCATCGTAGGCCTCGACGATGCGCGCCACCAGCGGGTGCCGCACCACGTCGGCCGCGGTGAAGTAGGTGGTGGCGATGCCCTTCACGCGCCGCAGCACGCGTTCGGCGTCGATCAGCCCGCTCTCGGTGCCGCGCGGCAGGTCGATCTGGCTGACGTCGCCGGTCACCACGCACTTGCTGCCGAAGCCGATGCGCGTGAGGAACATCTTCATCTGCTCGGGCGTGGTGTTCTGCGCCTCGTCGAGGATGACGAAGGCGTGGTTGAGCGTGCGACCGCGCATGAAGGCCAGCGGCGCGACTTCGATCGTGCCCTTCTCGAAGGCCTTGGTAACGCGCTCCAGGCCCATCAGGTCGTACAGCGCGTCGTAGAGCGGCCGCAGGTACGGGTCCACCTTCTGCGCCAGGTCGCCGGGCAGGAAGCCCAGGCGCTCGCCGGCTTCCACCGCCGGGCGGGTGAGGATGATGCGCTGCACCGTGCTGCGCTCCAGCGCATCGACCGCGCAGGCCACCGCCAGGAAGGTCTTGCCCGTGCCCGCCGGCCCGATGCCGAAGGTGATGTCGTGCTCCAGGATGTTGCGCAGGTAGCCGTGCTGGTTGGGCGTGCGCCCGGCCAGGTCGGAGCGCCGGGTGCGCAGGAGGATCTCGCCGTTCTCGCCTTCGTGGATGGCGGGAGACCGCGTGCCGCGCGCGGCCGCCTTGGCGCCGGCATCGGCCCCGGCCGCCTCGGCCAGGGCGAGCTGGAAGGTCTCGGCGGGAATCGGCTTCTTGGCCCGGTCGTACATGTTCTGCAGCAGCGCCGCGGCGCGCTCGGCGTGGGCCTTGGTGCCTTCGATGCGGAACGATTCGTTGCGGCGGGTGATGCTCACGTCCAGCGCCGCCTCGATGTCGCGCAGGTGCTGGTCCATGCTGCCGCACAGGTGCGCCAGGCGCACGTTGTCCAGGGGGATGAAGGCGTGTCGAAGGATCACGGTGCAGGAAGGGTCTGTCGGGGCCGCATTGTCGCCGCTTGTGAAATCCGCCCGCGCCATGCAGCCATCCGGGTGCCTGAAAACGCCGGGCATCCTGCACAATCGCCGCCCATGCTGCCGCGCACCCTCCTCTTCATCTGCCGGACCCTGCTGGCCCTGGGCCTGCTCGTCCTGGGGGCGCTGGCATCGGCCGCGCCCGTGGTCATCAACCAGGCCGCCAGCGTCAACAGCGCCGGCCTGGAGTTTCCCGACAGCGTGACCACGCAGCAGGTGAAGCTGCCCGACGACTGGTCGCAAAGCCGCCCGCGCTACGACGGCAGCGTCTGGTACCGCACCACCTTCGACATCCCGCCGGGCACGCCGTCCAGCGAGCTGCTGGCCGCCTACATCGACCGCGCCTGCACCAACGTCGAGGTTCACCTCAACGGCCAGCGCATCTACAGCGGCGGCAGCCTGCGCGAGCCGATGACCCGCAATTGCCAGTACTCGCACCTGGTGACCTTGCCCATCGCATGGCTGAAGCCGCAGGGCAACGTGCTGGACGTGCGCGTCGTGGGCTCCGCCTTGCAGCGCGTGGGTGCCCGCCAGCGGGCCGGCGGCCTGTCGGAGATCAAGGTCGGGGTGCTGTCCGAGCTGGCCGCCGAGCAGCGCAGCCAGCTCTTCTGGAGCGTGCAGACGGTGGAGCTGGCCTCGCTGGCGCTGTTCATCCTGGGCAGCTTCATGCTGGGCCTGTGGTGGGTGAACCGCGGCGAGGCCTCGCTGCTGTACTTCGGCCTGCTGCTGGTGGGCTGGGTGCTGATGTCGGCCCGGGTATGGTGGCGTGAGCTGCCGCTGGAAACGGCCAGCATCGAATTCGTCGGCGCCTGCCTGTACCCGCCGCTGGTGGCCTGCGCGGTGCAGTTCCTGCTGAGCCATGCGGCGTTGCGCTCGCGCTTCATCGAGGGTGCGCTGGTGATCCAGTGCCTGCTGATGCCGCTGACCCTGGTGATGGGAGGCCCGACCCGCATCTTCCTCGTCGCCAATGCCTGGTATTCGCTGCTCACGCTGGAAGTCTTCGCGGCCATGGCGCTGTACCTCACCATGACGTGGCGGCAGCGGCGCATGGACTTCGGCCCGATGCTGCTCATCCTGGCTGGCGTGTGCTTCACGCTGCTGGTCGAGATGGGCATCCAGCTGCAGGTACTGCCTTCTCCGCGCATGTCGCTCACCCACTTCGTGCTGCCGCTGCTGTTCATGGCCGTGGGCATCCGGCTGTTGCAAGTCTTCGCCCATGCGCTGAAGTCGGCCGAGGCGAACCGTTCGAGTCTGGAAGACCGCGTCAAGGAGATCACCGCCGAGATCGAGCGCAACTTCGCGCAGCTGTCCGAGCTGCGGGTGGAGCAGGTGACCGAGAAGGAGCGCAAGCGCATCGCCGCCGACCTGCACGACGACCTGGGCGCCAAGCTGCTGACCATCGTGCACACCAGCGAGAGCGAGCGCATCTCCACCCTGGCGCGCGAGGCGCTGGAGGAAATGCGCCTGTCGGTTCGCGGCCTCACCGGCAAGCCGGTGCGCCTGGCCGATGCGCTGGCCGACTGGCGCGCCGAGACGGTGCTGCGCCTGGGACAGGCCAACATCGAGACCGACTGGAAGGGCCCGTCGGAGGAAATCGAGCACCTGCTGCCGGCACGGGCCTATGTGCAGACCACCCGCATCCTGCGCGAGGCGGTGAGCAACATCATCAAGCACAGCGGGGCATCGCACTGCAAGGTGCGATCCAGCGTCGGCGAGAGGGACTTCGGGCTGCTGGTGCAGGACAACGGCAAGGGCATCCCCATGGAGCTGGACGGCAAGCTCGACCGCGGCCACGGCATGTCCAGCATGAAGCACCGCGCCAAGCAGTTGCAGGGGCAGTGCCTGGTGGAGTCGGGACCCGGATACGGCACCGTGATAAGGCTCACGCTGCCCTTGTAGTCCGCCGCCCACAGTGGGCACTCACGCTGTAGCATCCGGGAGTGCGTTGTCGCGGCTTGGCCGCGGCCGCGCGCGACCCTGACCGGACCACCGCCATGAACAACATCCTGCTGCTCGAAGACCTGCCTGAAATCCGTGCCTGGATGAAGCAACTGGTGCTTCAAGTGTTTCCGCAGTCGCTCATCTCCGAGGCGGCCCGCGTGCACGATGCGCTGGAACTGATCACCGCGGTGAAGTTCGACCTGGCCCTGGTGGACCTGGGCCTGCCCGACGGCTCGGGCGTGGACGTGGTCGCGGCGCTGCGCGAGTCGCAGCCCGAGGCGCAGTCGGTAGTCGTGACCATCCACGACGACGACGACCATCTCTTCCCTGCGCTGCAGGCCGGCGCCTTCGGCTACCTGCTGAAGGAACAGGCGCGCGAACTCATCGCCGAGCAGCTCAAGCGCATGAGCCAGGGCGAGCCGCCGCTGTCTCCCTCGATCGCCCGGCGCGTCATCTCCTACTTCGCGGCGCAGTCGCGCCCGCAGGAGCGGCCACAGAACATGCCGCACGTGTCGCTCACCGAGCGCGAGAACGAGGTGCTGCTGCGCGTGGCCAAGGGCTTCACGCTGCCCGAGATCGGCGTGCAGCTGAACCTGTCGCGCCACACGATTGCCGACTACGTGAAGCAGATCTACCGCAAGCTCAACGTGAGCTCGCGCGCAGAAGCGGCACTGGAAGCGCAGCGGCTGGGACTGTTCCGCCGCTGAGCCTGACGGCGCAGATAATGCGCCGATGATCGGACGACTCACCGGCGTTCTCGCCGAAAAGACCCCCCCGCAACTGCTCATCGACGTGAACGGCGTCGGCTACGAAGTCGACGTGCCCATGAGCAGCTTCTACAACCTGCCGGGGCTGGGCGAGCGCGTCACGCTGCTCACGCATTTCGTGGTTCGAGAGGATGCGCAGGTGCTCTTCGGCTTCCTCACGCATGAGGAGCGCAGCACCTTCCGGCAACTGGTGAAGATCTCGGGCATCGGGCCGCGCACGGCCTTGTCCATCCTCTCCGGGCTGAGCGTGACCGAGCTGGCTCAGGCCGTGAGCCTGCAGGAAAGCGGCCGGCTGGTGAAGGTGCCGGGCATCGGCAAGAAGACCGCCGAGCGGCTGCTGCTGGAGCTCAAGGGCAAGCTGGGCGATGCGCTGACGGTGCCCACCGCCGTGGCCAACGACGCGCAGGGCGACATCCTGCAGGCGCTGGTTGCGCTGGGCTACAGCGACCGCGAAGCCGCTGCGGCGCTGAAGAACCTGCCGGCGGATGTGAGCGTGAGCGATGGGATCAAGCTGGCGCTGAAGGCGCTGGCCCGCTAGGTGGCGATCGAGAACAGCGCCAGCACGCTGCTGCGATCTTCGGCGCCCACCGTGCGCCAGAAGGCCTTGCCGGACTCGTTGGACTGAAACACCAGCAGGTGGGCCTTCTCGATGCCTTCGCGGGCAAGCCCAGAGAGGCCATGCCGAAGCAATAGCCGCCCCAGCCCCAGGCGCCGGCATGACTCGGCAACAACCAGATGGTGGATGAGGCCTCGCCGTCCGTCGTGCCCGCACAGGATGGTGCCGACCACCTCGCCTTCCCGCCAGGCCACGAAGCTGAGGCCAGGATTGCGTGCGAGGAAGGCCGACAGCGCCGGCGGCTCATCGGCGCTGCTCAGACCCACGCCATCCGATTGCTGCCACAAGGCACGAGCCTGCGGGATGTGCGAAGGCTCGAACGAAGTGATCGCGATCGGAGGCAAGGTCGTCATCGCGGCATCAGTGCTTGTGCTCGGCGCCCGGCATCACCCGCTGCACCTTCACGTCCACCACCACCGTCCCCGCCTTCTCGAACTTGAGCGTCAGCGCAAAGCTGTCGTCTTCCTTCAGCGGCGCCTTCAACCCCACCAGCATGATGTGCGAACCACCAGGCTTGAGCTCCACCTGCTTCTTCGCGGGCAGCTCGATGGCGTCCACCTCGCGCATGCGCATGACGTCGCCGTCCATGTTGCTCATGTGCATCTGCACGCTCTTGGAGACGGTGGTGCTGGCCGAGAGCAGCTTGTCGTCCGCGCCTTGGTTGTCCAGCCGCAGGTAGACGCCGCCCGTGGGCTGGCCGGGCAAGGTGGCCGCGGCGTAGGGATGGCCGATGCTGATCGCACCCGCCTTGTAGCCGTGGGCCCAGGCCAGGCCCGATGCCAACGCCAGTGCCGCCACGGCGGCGAGAGTCTTGATGGTCTTCATGGTCGTGATCCTCACAGATCGTATTTCAGCTCCGCACTGTAGGTGCGTTGCGGATAGGGGTGGAAATTCCAGTACTGCGCGTTGTTGAGGTTGTCGATGCCCAGCGCCACCGTCCATGACTTGTCGAGCTTGCAGGTCATGCGCCAGTCGGTGGTGAAGAACTTCGAGAACCCCTGGTAGGCAAAGCCGTTCGGGTCGCTGTTGTTGAGCGTGCCGTACTGCCGCCCGCCGTAGCGCGCGCCGAAGCTGGTGCTCCAACGCTCGCTGACGCGCCAAGTGGACACGAGGCTCGCCCGCCACTTCGGCACGCGCGGCTGCTGCTTGCCGATCGTGTCGCCCGGCGCGCTCACGTAGGAGCTGTTGGCAAGGATGGTCGAGTCCGCGTAGGTGACGCTGGCCAGCAGGTCCAGGCCCTTGATCACCAGGTCCTGCCCATCGAACACCGCCTCCACGCCCAGCGTGCGCAGGTGGTCGATGTTCTGCGTGCTGTTGACCACCGGCGACGTGCCGGCGATGGCCTGCGCGTAGAGCGCATCGCGCGTGTCTTCGTGGAACAAGGTGGCACGCAGGCGGCGGGTCCCGGTGGACCACTCGGCGCTGAGCTCCGTGGTCCAGGAGCGCTCGGGCTTGAGGTCCGGGTTGCTCACGGGGTCGCCATTGCCGTTGCCCTGGTACAGCTCCGCCACCGTCGGCATGCGCACCGCACGGCCGGTGGACAGCTTCAGCGTCCAGTCGTCGGTCAGCTGGAAGCCCAGCGCCGCCTTGGGCGACACGTGGTCCTCGTTGCGGTCCGGGAACGCGGCAGTCCCGGAAGCCGTGGTCTTCGCGCCGCCGGTGGCGACCCAGTTCTCCAGCCGGCCGCCCAGCACCGCCTTCCAGCGTGGAGAGAAGGTCCAGGCGTCCTGCGCATAGACGCTGCGCAGCTCGGTGTTGCCCTTGAAGCTGGACACCGGCGTGGTCGCCGCACCACCCAGCCAATCGGCCGCGTTGCTGATCGCCTGCCGCCAGCGGTAGCTCTCGCGCTGGATACCGAAGTCGGCCTGATGCTCGGCCGAGGGCCGCAGGATGGCCTTGAGCGACAGCGTGTCCCACCCGGTGCCATGGCCATCGGTGATGCGGCCGGCACCGCCGGCATCAGCCGCCGGTCTGGCCACGGTGGGCGTGCGCGCGAGGTCGCTGTTCATCGTGTACGAACTGGCGGCCAGCTCCCAGTCCACGCTGCCGCCGCTGCGTCTGCCCAGCGACAGGCCGTGCATCACATGGGACAGGCTGTCGCGCGATGGCGCGAAGTCGCTGGCCCCGAGGGTGTAGTCGCGTCCGCCGATGTTGGCCGTGCCGCTGTAGAACGCCGAGCCGTCCGGGCGCCGCAGGTAGCTTTGCGCCTGCCCCGCCGAACGGTCGTCCCACAGCCCCAGCGTGTAGGCCAGCCGCACCGCGTCGCCGAAGTCGTAGGCCAGCTTGAGCTTGGCATGGTCCTGCACCGTGTGGTACTGGGTGCCCGAGCCCAGCAGCAGCCAGTCCTGGTTGCTCTTGTCCTTGCCCGGCACGGCGCCGCTCACCGGCGTGTCGATGGCCGGGTCCGGCGCCTTGCCCGCGCTCACCAGCCGCGTGGCAAAGGTCAGGGGCTGACCATTGCTGTCGAGCCGGTTCACGTTGGCCCACCACGACCAGTCGCCAGCCTTGTCGCCGATGGACAGGCTGCCCTGCCAGCCGCGGTAGGTGGCGTGCGTGCCATAGAGGTCGAAGGGCTGCGTGAAGGCACCCACCTTGGCATGCGCCTCGAAGCGCGTGGGCATGCGGGTGACGTAGTCCACCACCGCGCCGACCGAGTTGCCCGGGTAGGCGGCAGAGAACGGCCCATAGAGCACGTCCACGCGCTCGATCTCCTCGGGCGTGACCAGCCCCCAGCGCGGCGTGAAACTCGCGCCGTTGCCCAGGTAGTTCGACAGCAGGATGCCATCGGCATACACCATGGACCGCGCGCTGTTGCCCGTGCCCGAGGCGCGGCTGGACAGCACGGCGTGGTTGTAGTCGCCGATGTAGCGCTTGCGCACCAGCAGGCTGGGCAGGTATTTCAGCGCGTCCTCGGCGTCGGTGGCATTGACCTTCTGCGCGATCTCCTCGGCGGTGATGCCTTCGATGGTGGTGGGAATCTGCGAGGGCAGCGAGGTGGTGCGCCCGCCGGTGATGGTGACCACGCCCAGCTTCTTCAACGGGCGTCCGCTCGCGTCGGTGGTGTCGGCGGCCGCGAACTGCGGGTCTGCCTGCGCGTGGGCCAGCAGTGGCAAGGCGGCCGCCAGCGTCGCCTGCCAACTTCGCAGGCGAAATCGTGATGATGGAATCTTCATGGCCTGAGCCGGCCTGGCGCCATGCGCGAGGCCGGTGGATTCGATGACGATGGCCGGCCGGGCACTGCGCCTCGAAGGAGGCGGCACCCAGAGGCCGGCAGCGGCGTGACGATCAGGCGGAAGCGGGAGGCCCGTGCTTCATGCGCGCCACCCAGAGCGCGCAGGCATCGGGGACGGATTCGGTGTGGCGGGGAGGCAGCGCGGCCGTGAACCGGGCCGCGGGGGCGACGCTGACGGCCACATCATCCGGCCCCGCGAAGGCCGCCAGCGCGGTGAGCGCGCAATGGTCGCCGTGGGCCGCCAGCTCGTGCCTGGAGTGGTCCTCCTTCGGGCCACTGCCGTCATTCGAGGCATGCACCCCGTGGTCGTGGTGATGGTGGTGGTGCGCATGCCCGTCGGCCGGCCCAGGCAGCGCCACACCGTACACCGGGCACACCTCGGCCGTCGCCACGCCCTGCAAGGACGCCGCCATCGCCGCGGCCATGGGCACGCCGGCCTTGAGCAGCAGTGCGAAGACCGCCGCCCACAGCGCAAAGCGTGAGGACCAGGACCGGGAAGACATCGCACCGGATTGTGCCAGCCGGTCCCGGTGCCGCCGGATAATCACTGGATGAGCATCCAGACCGACGACTTCAGCCCCGCCTCCCGCCGCGTGGTGAGCGCGGCGCCCGCCTCGCCCAACGAGGAGGCCATCGAGCGGGCGCTGCGGCCCAAGGAGCTGGCGTCCTACGTCGGCCAGTCCAAGGCGCGCGAGCAGCTGGAAATCTTCATTGGCGCCGCGAAGATGCGCAGCGAGGCGATGGACCATGTGCTGCTCTTCGGCCCGCCGGGGCTGGGCAAGACCACGCTCTCGCACATCATCGCCAACGAGCTGGGCGTGAACCTGCGGCAGACCTCCGGGCCGGTGCTTGAAAAGCCCAAGGACCTGGCCGCCATCCTCACCAACCTCGAGCGCAACGACGTGCTCTTCATCGACGAGATCCATCGGCTGAGCCCGGTGGTCGAGGAGATCCTGTACCCCGCGCTGGAGGACTACCAGATCGACATCATGATCGGCGAGGGTCCCGCGGCCCGCTCGATCAAGCTGGACCTGCAGCCCTTCACCCTCGTAGGCGCCACCACCCGCGCCGGCATGCTCACCAACCCGCTGCGCGACCGCTTCGGCATCGTTGCGCGGCTGGAGTTCTACACGGCCGAGGAACTGGCGCGCATCGTGCACCGTTCGTCGGGGCTGCTGAACGTGCCCATCGACGATGAAGGCGCCTTCGAGATCGCCCGCCGCTCACGCGGCACGCCGCGCATCTCCAACCGCCTGCTGCGCCGCGTGCGCGACTATGCGGACGTGAAGGGCAACGGCAAGATCAGCAAGGCCATCGCCGACAAGGCGCTCGCCATGCTCGACGTGGATCCGCAAGGCTTCGACGTGATGGACCGCAAGCTGCTCGAAGCCGTGATCCACCGCTTCGACGGCGGCCCCGTGGGGCTGGACAACGTCGCCGCCGCCATCGGCGAAGAGCGCGACACCATCGAGGACGTGATCGAGCCCTACCTGATCCAGCAGGGCTACCTGCAGCGCACGCCGCGCGGACGCATCGCCACGCTGGCCGCGTTCAGGCACCTGGGCGTCGCACCGCCCAAGTCGGCCGGCGACCTGTTCGAGTCCTAGACCTCAGATCAGGTCTTCTTCCACCAGACGGTGGTACTTCACCGCCATCGGCGAGCCGAAGCGCCGCGCGATGTCGCCCACGGTCTCGGCTTCCACGTCGTTGGGCGCGTAGATCAGCAGCCACCGGCAGCCTTCGGCCGACAGCTTCTTGTAGCGTCGCATCAGCACGATCTCGTAGCCGAAGCCCGCGAAATCGCTGGCGTGGTCGAGCATCGCGTCCATGCGGCCTTCATGTTCACCGGCCGTGAAATGGAGAACGTCTTCCTGGTCGAAGCCTGCCTCGTGCAGCGCGCGTTCCGCATCGCGCGCCGTGTCCTCGTCGCGCAAAGCCAGGAGCACGTGGCCCACCGGCTTGAACGCCCCCAGGGAATGCGGCAGGTCCTGCTTGGTCATCCGCTTGATCGCCATGGGCACCCTCCTTGTCGGAAAGACGACCTCAGTCTAGGCGGGGCCAGACCGGCGTCAAGCCCGGATGGTTACCCCTTTTGCAGGTATGGCATGTACCCGTGGCGTGCACAGCACACCCACTGCCCACAGGCCCGCGACGATGGCTGCTGCGGCGGCCAGCTTCTGGGGCAGGCTCAGCAGGTGCTCGTTCCACAGGAAGGCAGTGGTGCCGTTGAGCACCAGGAAGAACAGCAACGCCGCCGCCCACGCCGCGCCCTTGGACATCGACGGGTCGTACAGGCTCACCTTCGTGATGTCGAACGGCTCCTTCGGAAAGCGTGCCGCCACATCGGCCGGCCGCCAGCCGGGGTGCTTGAACCACACGCGCAGCTTGTCCATCCAGCTGGCCGCATGCCAGGAGTCCTTGAGCATGTCCGCGTAGTTGTGCAGGTTGGCCCACACCGGGTTCCAGCTGCGCAGCGGCCCGCGCGTGCCGTAGACGATGGCCTCGTGGTCGTCTTCCTCGATGAAGCTGCCGAACATGCGGTCCCAGATGATGAGGATGCCGCCGTAGTTCTTGTCCAGGTACTTGTCGTTCACCGCATGGTGCACGCGGTGGTTGCTGGGCGCGCAGAACCAGCGGTCGAACCAGCCCAGCTTGCCGATCTGCTGCGTGTGCACCCAGTATTGGTAGAGCAGGTCGACGAGCGCCACCACCGCGAACACCAGCGGCGGGAAGCCGATGACCGCCATCGGCAGGTAGAACAGCCAGCCGCCGATCCAGCCGCTGGAGGTCTGGCGCAAGGCGGTGGACAGGTTGTAGTCCTCGCTCTGGTGGTGCACCACGTGCGCCGCCCAGAACAGCGCCACCGTGTGGCCGGCGCGGTGCAGCCAGTAGTAGCAGAAGTCGTAGGCGATGAGTCCGGTGATCCACACCCACAGCGACTTGTCGCTGAGCTGCCAGATGGACGCGTGCTCGAACACCAGGGTGTAGATGCCCACGGCGAACAGCTTGCTGAACACGCCGGTGATCTGGCTGAGCACGCCCAGGCCGATGCTGTTCATCGCGTCGTTGAGGCGGTAGGTGTTCTTGCCGCGCCTCCATCCGACCAGGAATTCGATCCCGATCAGCAGGAAGAACACGGGCGTGGCGAGGACGATGATTTGAGGGCCGGTCAGCATGCGCCGGATGATCGTGGTACTGAAGCGTTCCGGGTAGAGGAAGACCCCGGAAAGGACTTCAGGTAAACCCTGCCCGCGGCGCGGGGCGAACGGGGTTTGCCGTGGGGTGGGCGCCGTCGGCACCGCTTCGCCGCGGTGGTACCGTGCCAACCCGTGAGCGCGCCATCCACCGACGACTTCCCCTTGCCGCCAGCCCTGCGCTGGCTGGGCTACGCCGCCTTCTGGCTGGCGGTGGGACTCATCCTGGCCCTCGCGGAGCTGCAGCACTACCTGCGCTCCGGCGGCCTGCATCCTTGGGAGCCGTTCCTGTGGGAGTTGTCCAGCACGGCGTCGACGGCGCTGCTGACCCTGGCCATCTTCGGCTGGCACCGCCGGCTGTTCGACGGCGACCACGGCGTGCCGGCGCGCATCGCCGGCCACCTCGCCGCCGCCGTGCTCTACGTGCTGGCGCACTCAGCGCTCATGTACACCATGCGCGCAGTGGTCTATGCCAGCGTGGACGTCGCCTACCACCCGGGCCACTGGCTGTACATCCTCGGCTACGAAGGCGCGAAGGACCTGGTGTCCTACGTGCTCATCGTGGCGGTCTGCCACGGCGTGCTGCTGGTGCTGCGCGACCGGCGCCAGCGCGCCGACGTGGCCCGGTTGAACGCCGAGCTGGCGGCGGCACGCATTGCGCGGCTGCAGGAACAGATCCAGCCGCACTTCCTCTTCAACACGCTCAACCTGGTGTCTTCGGTGATGTACGAAGACGTGGAGCGGGCCGACCGCATCCTGTCGGAACTGGCCGAGCTGCTGCGGCTGTCGCTGGAAGCAGGCCGCTCGCCGCAGCACAGCCTGCGCGAGGAGATGCGGCTGGTCGCGCCGTTCCTGTCCATCATGCGCCAGCGGTTCTCCGGGCGGCTCGATGCCCAGGTGCAGATCAGCGAAGAGGCGCTGCGCTGCGAGATTCCCAGCCTGCTGCTGATGGCGCCCATCGAGAACGCGGCCAAGCACGGCGTGGCGCAGACCGACCAGCCGGTGCAGTTGCGCATCGCCGCGCAGGTGGAAGCCGGCGTGCTGAGCCTGAGCGTGTCCGACAGCGCCGGGCAGGTCAGCCGCGACTCACGGCCCGGCGGCATCGGGCTGAGCAACACCCGCGAGCGGCTGGTCGCGCTGCACGGCGATGCCGCCTCCGTGAGCCTCGCCCGCGAGGACGAGGCCACGGTGTTCCGCATCCGCATGCCGGCGAAGGTGGCGGCTTGAAACTGCTGATCGTCGACGATGAACCGCCGGCACGCGCCAAGCTGCGCCGCTTCCTGGCGGGCATGCCCGACATCGAGGTCGCAGGCGAGGCCGGCAGCGGCGAAGAGGCGCTGGCCCTGCTCGCCGCATCGCCGGCCGATGCAGTGCTCATGGACATCCAGATGCCGGGCATGAGCGGCCTGGAAGCGGCAGCCCTGCTCGACGCCGGCACGCTGGTGGCGTTCACCACGGCCTATGACGAGTTCGCCGTGAAGGCTTTCGAGCTGAATGTGGTGGACTACCTGCTCAAGCCCTTCACCCGTGATCGCCTGGCCGCCTGCATCGACCGCCTGCGGCAGCGACTGCCCGCCCCCGAGCGGGAGCAGCAACGCCAGGGGCTGCTCGCCGCCCTGCACAGCCTGCAGCCCGTGGCCGGGCACTGGATGGTGCAGCACCGGGGCGCGCTTCACCGCGTGGCGCTGTCGGAGGTGGAAGCCGTGCAGGCGGCAGACAACTACATCGAGCTGCACACCGCCTCGGCCAGCTGGCTGGACCGCATCACCCTGGCGGGCTTTCTTGCGCACGCCTGGGCCACCGACTTCGTGCGGGTGCACCGGTCCTTCGCCGTGAACCGGATGCGCATCCGCCGCCTGGCCCCGCTGGCCAAGGGCGACGCGGAAATCATGCTGGACTCCGGCCGCGTCGTGCCGGTTTCGCGGCGCTTCCGCGACGCGCTGATGCCACGCTGATCCGGCTCGCCCCGCCGCGAGTCCGGTTCGTCCCGCATCGCTGGCCGCTGCGCTCGCAGCGCCGCACGATGGCAGCCGGCTTCAACCACCGGGGCGCCCACCACCATGCAAGACACCGCACGACGCCACGACCTCGACTGGGTCCGCATCATCGCCTTCGGGCTGCTCATCGCCTACCACACGGGCATGTACTACGTGACCTGGGACTGGCATGTGAAGTCCCCCTTCGCGTCGCACACCCTGGAGCCGCTGATGCTGCTGAGCTCACCGTGGCGGCTGTCGCTGCTGTTCTTCGTCTCCGGCACGGCGACGGCGTTCATGATGCGCCGCGGCACGCAGGGCTTCGCGGCCAGCCGCACGCAGCGACTGCTCATCCCCCTGGTCTTCGGCATGCTGGTGGTCGTGATGCCGCAGGCCTACTACGAAGTCGTCGAGAAAGCCGGCGTCGACGAAAGCATGCTCTCGTTCTGGGCCGACTATCTCCGCGCCGACCCAGGCTACTGCGTGGCGGGCAAGTGCCTCACGCTGCCGACCTGGAACCACCTCTGGTTCGTGGCCTACCTGTGGGTCTACAGCCTCCTGCTCTGGGCGCTGGTCAAGCTCGCACCCCGGGCCGTCGATGCATCGGCGGCCTTCCTCGGGCGGCACCTGACGGGCGCGGTCCTCTTCATCGGGCCGATCGCCGTGCTCGCGCTCATTCGCATCGCGCTGGTGGCGAAGTTTCCGTCCACGCACGCGATGAAGGGCGACTGGTTCAACCATGCGCAATACGGCCTGGTGTTCCTGCTGGGCTTCCTGCTGGCGCACCAGGCGGCGGTGTGGGAGTCGCTGCGGCGGTGGCGCTGGCCGGCGCTGTGCATCGCGGCGGCGAGCTACCTCTTCATCGCGTGGTACTTCGGGCAGTCCGGTTCCGTCGAGGTCGCGCCGTGGCTGCGCAACCTGCAGCGCGTCATCTACGCGGCCGACCAGTGGTGCGCCATCGCCGCCATCCTCGGCTTCGCCAAACAATGGTCACCCGGCGACAGCCCGGCGCGGCGCTACCTCACGGAAGCGGTATTCCCGTTCTACATCGTCCACCAGACGGCCATCGTGGTGATGGCGCACCACCTCAAGCCCGCCGGCCTGTCGCCGGCGGCTGAAGGGCCGCTGCTGATGCTGGCGACGCTCGGCGTGTGCTTCGCGACCTTCGAGATCGTGCGGCGCCTGGCCTGGTTGCGTCCGCTCTTCGGCCTGGCGCCTGCACGCAAGCCGCTGCGCGTTCAAGGCGAGACGCTGTCCCCTGCCGTCACTGATCCGGCCTGAGCGCGGCATCGAGCGCGGCCGAGACCTGCACCAGGGCGGCCTGGAACTCGGCCGGCGCGAGGACCCCGAAGCCCAGGCGGAACACCTTCGCGCTCTCGCCGAACCAGCGGCCATCCCCCACGCGCACGCCGTGGGAAGGCAGGGCCGCGTGAAAGCGTGCCACCGCGGCGTCATCGAACACGGACGGCGACAGGCGAACGCAGCACAACGCGCCGGCCGCCGGCCGCAACCCATCGACGCGGTGGCTTTCACGATCCAGCCACGTCTGCAGGTGCGCCAGGTTGGCGGCCAGCAATTCCCGCCGCACCCCGAGAATGCGGTCACGGTCGCGCAGCACACGCAGGGCCACGGCCTCGTCGAGGCGGCCGCATGAAATCACCGTGTTGAACTTCGCGTTCAGCAGCCGCTCGCGCAGGACCCGGTCGCGTGTGATGGCCCAGCCGATGCGCAGGCCCGACGCCCCGTGGCATTTGGACAACGAGGCGGTGGAGATCACGCGCGGGCCCAGTTCGAGCGCGCTGGCCGCGGCGGGCGCATCGCCGATGCAGGCCTCGCGGTAGGTCTCGTCGACGAGCAGCCAGGCATCGGGCGACCTCGCCTTCATCAATGCAACGATCCCGCGCAAGGTGTCCAGCGGGATGGCCACGCCGGACGGGTTCTGCGGCGTGGCCAGGCTCACGAGCCGCGTGGCGGGCGTGAGCAGCGCCGCCAGGGCATCGAGGTCGGGCTGGTAGCCGGCATCGAAGCTCAGCGGCAGCGTGCGCACCTGCGCGCCGGCTGCCTCCAGCACATGCCGCGCAAGCGGGAACACCGGCGAAGTGATGACCGCCTCGCCCTCTTCGCACAGCAAGGAGGCGACAAGGTGCAGCGCGTGGATGCCGCCGGTGGTGAGCACCACGTCGTCGGCAGCAACGCCGTGCGCCCGCGCGATCTCCTCCCGCAGGGCGGCATCGCCTGCCGCCGTGCCGTAGCCCAGCGTCAGGTCGGCGAGTGAACGCAGCGCGTCGGCGTCGAACAGTTCACCCAGGCGAAGGTCCGGCCCCACGCTCTCGGCGAGGTCGTAAGGCGGCGCATCGCCGACGAGGCTGATGATCTGGCTGCGAGGGAAGTCGGGCATGGCAAGGCTCCTGCGGGTTCGGATGCCGGCGATCGTGCCGCCCAAGGGCTGGCAATAACAGTCACAGATCACTCACAATGCGATCAGTACAGTTCAGACCATGCCTGCCGCTTCCACCCATTTCCGCTACGAAGAACTCGCCGGTTTCATCACCGAGCTGATCCGCCGCGGCACGCTGGTGCCCGGTTCGCGCGTGCCCTCGCTGCGCGAGATCAGCCGCCAGCGGCGCACCAGCGTCACCACCGCCTTGCATGCCTACCGGCTGCTCGAAGACCGCGGCGTGATCGAGGCCCGGCCGCAGTCGGGCTACTACGTGGCGCAGGCCTCGCGCGACATCCGACCGCCCACCACCAGCCGTCCGCCGGCCCGGTCCATCGACATCGCGGTGCCCGCCGTGATGCTCAAGCTGCTCGAACATGCGGCCGACCCCAAGCTCGTGCCGCTGGGCTGCGCCATCCCCAGCCCGCAACTGCTCGCCTCCGGCCGGCTGGACCGCTGCCTCGCACGCGCCGCCCGCGTGAACGGTGCCAAGCTCAACATCTACACGCCGCCGCGCGGGCATCTGGCCCTGCGCCGTGAGATCGCGCGGCGTGCGCTGCGCTGGGGGCAGGCGCTGTCGCCCGACGACGTGCTCGTCACCTGCGGATGCACCGAGGCTCTGTCGCTGGCCCTGCGTGCGGTGACCAAGCCGGGCGACACGGTGGCCATCGAATCGCCCACCTACTTCGGGCTGCTGCAGGTACTGCAATCGCTCGGGCTCAAGGCGCTGGAATTGCCCACCGATGCGCGGCAGGGCATCGCCATCGACGCACTGCGCTCCGCTTGCGAAGCACGGCGCATTGCCGCCTGCGTGCTTGCATCGAGCTTCAGCAATCCGCTGGGCTGCACGCTGGCCGAGGCGCGCAAGCTGGAGGTGCTGGCCCTGCTGGCGCGGCATCGGGTGCCGCTGATCGAGGACGACATCTACGGCGACATCGGCTTCGGCGCCACGGAACGGCCCACGCCCTTCATGGCGCTGGACCGCCACGGCATCACGCTGCACTGCAGTTCGTTTTCCAAGACGCTGGCGCCCGGCTATCGCGTGGGCTGGCTGGCGGCGGGCGAGCGATTCATGCCGCGCGTCATCGAGGCCAAGGTGGCGTCCACGCTGTGCAGCCCGGTGCTGCCTCAGCTCGCCCTGGCGGAGTTCCTCTCATCGGGCGGCTACGACCACCACCTGCGCCGCATCCGCCGCGTGTTCCAGGACACGCTGCATCGCATGGTGCGGGCGATCGAGGAATCCTTCCCCGAGGGCACGCGCGTGACCCAGCCGGAGGGTGGCTTCGTGCTGTGGGTGGAACTGCCCCGGCCGGCGGACACGCGGCAGCTTTTCGCGCAGGCGCTGGAACGCGGCATCTGCTTCGCGCCGGGCGTGGTGTTCTCCGCCAGCGGCCGCCATGCCAACTGCCTGCGGCTGAGTGGCGGCTACGGCTGGAGCCCGCGGCTGGATCGCGGGCTGCGCGCGCTCGGTGCGATGGCGCGGTCCGCCGATTGATCAGGCCACGCAGCCGCGGGCGTCCACCGGCCAGACGGCGTGGACGCTTCCACCCTGCAGGCCTCCGCTGACGACCACGTAGCGGTCATGCAGGTTCACCGTGGGATCACAGTGGCCGGGCACCAGCCACACGCTGTCGCCCAGCGCCGGCAACGCATCGCCGCGGGGCCGAAGAATGCCGTGCTCGTCGCCGCCGTTGGCGAACTCCAGGTCTTGCAGCCACACCCGCGGCAGGCCGGAGTCAATCGCATGCGACTTGTGCCCTGCATCCACCACCGCATGCGCGGCGCCGCGGCTGATCACCTCGCTCTTGATGAACAGCGCATGCTCGAACACCGGCGCGCCGGGTGAGGGCTGGTTGTCGGCATAGTCGCGGTCCATGAAGAGGTAGCTGCCCGCCTGCAGCTCGCCGTACACGCCGCTGGCCGCCTCGAACACGAAGGTGCCCGTGCCGGCGCCCGTGACCAGCGGGCAGTCGATGCCGCTGGCCGTGACTGCGGCTTGGGCGGTGCGCGCCGCCGTCACCGCGTGGCGGATGGCGGCTTCGCGTTCCAGCGCGGACCGCAGGTGCTGGGCCTTGCCGTGGTAGGCCTGCAAGCCGGCGAAACGCAGCCCGTGCGACACCACCTGCTGTGCCAGCGCCCCGGCGGCCGCCGGGGCCACGCCGCATCGGCCCTGGCCGGCATCCACCTCCACGAAGACATCCACGCTGGTACCGGCTTGCGCCAAGGCCTGTGCGAGCCGCTCCACGCCCAGCGTCGAATCCACCGCGATGGACAGCGTCACCCGCCCCGCCAGCGCTGCCACGCGGCGCAGCTTGTCCGGATGGATCACCTCGTTGCTGATGTAGACGTCGCTCACGCCACCCGCGGCCAGCGCTTCGGCCTCCGAGAGTTTCTGCACGCACACGCCCACTGCGCCTGCGTCCATCTGCATCTTCGCGATGGTGGCGCTCTTGTGCATCTTGGCGTGCGGCCTGAGCTTCATGCCATGGTGGCGCGCGAACTCGGCCATGCGCGCCAGGTTGCGCTGCATGGCGTCGAGGTCGATGACCAGCGCCGGCGTCTCGATGGCCGAGACCGGATCCCCCGGCGTCATCGGAGAACCTCCGGGCGGCCGCGCGGCGCTCAGGCTCATGCCGCGCTGCCGACCTTGTCGTTCGATTCGTCCAGGCCGGCGTCGTCGAGGTGGAAGGTGTCGCTCCAGCCGACCAGCGTGAAGCCTTCGGGCGTGTGCAGCAGCCGGTTGATGCTGGCATTGCCCAGCTGCCAGGAGCGCGGTGCCTGCAGGTCGATGCGCGAGGCGGCGCGGTACAGGCAGTCCATGACGCCGCCGTGCGCCACGAGCGCGATGGTCTGCCCCACGTGCGCCAAGGCCAGCCGCGCGGCCGTGCCCACGCAGCGTTCGTAGAAGACCGGCAAAGACTCGCCGCCTTCTGGCGCGAAGCTCAGGTCGCGCTTGCGCCAGCGCTCGCTTTCGTCGGGCCAGCGCTCCTCGATCTCGCGCCAGGTGAAGCCTTCGAAGGCGCCGAAATGGCGTTCGCGCAGGCCGGTGTCGGTGACGATGTCGCAGCCGGTGCTGTCGGCCACGGCGCGCGCCGTCTCGTAGGCGCGGATGAGGTCGCTGGCGTAGATGGCACTGATGCCTTCGTCAGCCACCGCCTTCCCGAGGCGCGAAGCCTGCCAGCGGCCCACGTCGTTCAAGGGGATGTCCAGTTGCCCCTGGATGCGCGTGTCCACGTTCCACGCCGTTTCGCCGTGGCGGATCGCGATGATGCGAGTGACCTTGTCCTGCATGAAAAACAATCAACCCATCAGGCGCTTGTTGAGGGTGTAGGTGCCCGAGTGGGTGGCTTCGCCGCGCACGTAGGGGTAGATGGCTTCACGCACCTGCTGGCCGGTGAAGGCGGCTTGCACCGGCACGCGCTCGATGGACAGCGCATACAGCGTGAACACGTAGTGGTGCACCAGCGAGTCGTTGAAGGGCGGGAAGGGGCCGTCGTAGCCGAAGTAATCGCCCTTCATCGCCTCGTCGCCCGCGAACCATCCGGTGAAGTCGTTGATGCCGTGGCGCGCGCCGTGCAGCGTCGCCGGGCCGGGCTTGCCGCGCGTGGTGAAGCCGCGGCTGAACTCGCCTTCCTTGATCTCGGTGAGCGTGGCCGGCAGGTCCACCAACACCCAGTGGAAGAAGTCCACCCGGTCCAGGTCGGCGGGCACCTCGCGGTCGGGCTTGTTCACGTCGTCGCCGCGGCTGGGCACGTCGAAGTCGTGGCAGATCAGGGCGAAAGATTGGGTACCGGGCGGTACCTCGCTCCAGGCGAGGTGCGGATTGACGTTGTCCGAGAAGGTCGGCGCCCCGGCCGGGTCCAGGCGGCCCGCGGCGTACTTCGGTGGAATGCGCTCGCCGTTGATCCAGCTGTCGCTCCAGAGCTTCATGGTCCGTGTCTCCTCGTCCTCGCGGTGCTCACACCCCCCAGACGACCTCGTGATCCTCGGCGTGCGCGCGTTTCATCATCTCAACCAGCGGCCAGGCGCGTTGCCGCAGGCTCACGCCCTCGCCGGCCGGGATTTTCCGTCCCTCGGCGGCCGCCTGCTGCTCGGCTTCCTTTCGCCTCGCATCATCGTCGACCACGGCCCGTTCCAGTGCGGCAATCGCCGCCGGCATCGAGCCCGGCTCGATGATCCCCTGGGGCGCCGGACTCTTGCCGATGATGCGAAGCACCTCGTCGCCGTTGGGCCCCATCATGATGACGTCGCCTGCGGCCTTGGACCTGAACTTGTAGATCATCGCGGGCTTTCGTAGATGTAGCGCCGGTTGAAGGGATAGTCCGATTGTGCCCCGTGCATGGTCCCGGCGGCGAGGTCACCACTGGGCCGTGATGCCAGCATCTGGTTGAGCGAGATCCAGCCGCGCTCGAAGCTCATGGCGCTGCCGGCCAGGTACAGGCGATAGGCGCGCACCACGCGGTCGCTGGTGATCTCGCGTGCCCGGTCGAGCTGCCCTTCCAGGCTGTCGCTCCAGGCCCAGAGCGTGCGGGCATAGTGCGGCCGCAGGTTCTCCACGTCCAGCGGCTCCAGCTGCGCCTCGCTCATCACCTTGAGCACGTGCGACACGTGCAGCAGCTCGCCCCCGGGGAAGATGTAGCGCTCGATGAAGTCGCCCATGCCCGCGCCAAGCTGGGTGTTGTCGGTGCCGCCCGCGGTGATGCCGTGGTTCATCAGCAGGCCGCCCGGACGCAGCAGCCGCCAGATCTTGTCGAAATAAGGCCGCAGCTGCGCCCGGCCCACGTGCTCGAACATGCCGATGGAGGCGATCTTGTCGTAGGGCTCGTCCTCCTCCAGCTCGCGGTAGTCGCGCAGCTCCATGCGCACGCGGCCCTGGAGCCCACGCTCCTCGATCAGGCGGTTCACGTGGTTGAACTGGTTCTTGCTGAGCGTGATGCCGTGCGCCTTCACGCCATAGTGCTCGGCCGCCCACAGCAGCAAGGCGCCCCAGCCCGCGCCGATGTCCAGGAAGCGCTCGCCCGGCCGCAGCATGAGCTTGCGGCACACGTGGTCCAGCTTGGCTTCCTGTGCCTGGGCGAGCGTCATCGCCGGGTCGGCGAAGTACGCACAGGAATACACCCGCCGCGGGTCCAGCCACAGCGCGTAGAAATCATCGGAGACGTCGTAGTGGAAGGCGATCTGCTCGGCGTCCATGTGCAGGCGGTGGCGCACCTTGGAGCGGCTCATGCGGATCATGTCGCGCCACCAGCGCAGCGGCGCGGCGCCGCTGTGCGCCTGCACCGGGTCGGCGCCGATCATCTGCGCGGCGATGAGCATCACGTCGCGCATGGTCCCGTCCACGTCCAGGCGGCCTTCCACGTGGTCTTCGGCCACGCGGCCGACCTGCCCCGCGGCGATGCGCGCCAGCGACGACAGGTCGCGCAGCTTGAGCGTCACGCGGGCATCGGCCGCACCGACACGCTGGCCTGATGGAAATTCAACAGCCAGCGGAATCTGGAGGTCCGAGAGCTTTCGCTCGAGCACAGATGTGATGGGAACCATGGCACCCCGTCGCTTCAGGCCAGGAACGCCACCTCCGGTGCGGGACCGGGCCCCTCGGGGTTCCTGTCGGTGCCACTGTACAAAGAAACGCCGTCTCCTGCGACGGCCAGGGTTTCAGGCCGGTTCGGCCTGCGGCTCGGGCTGGCTCACCGGCAGGCTGATGCGGAAGGTCGTGCCCGTGCCGGGCGTGCTTCGCACGTCCAGCCTGCCGTGGTGCTTCTTGACGATGGCGTACGACAAGGCCAGCCCCAGGCCCGTGCCCTGCCCCACCGGCTTGGTGGTGAAGAAGGGCTCGAAGATGCGCGGCAGGTGCTCGGGGGCGATGCCGCGCCCGGTGTCGCTCACCTCGGCCCACACGCCCTCGCCGTCGACCCCGGTAGCGATGCGGATTTCTCCGCGCTGGTCGATCGCCTGCGCCGCGTTCACGAACAGGTTCATGAACACCTGGTTGATTTCCGAGGGCAGGCACTCGATCGGCGGCAGCTCGCCGAAGGACTTCACGACCTCCACCTTGTACTTGATCTCGTTGCGCACGATGTTCAGCGTGCTGTCGATGCCCTTGTGCAGGTCGCTGGTCTGCCAGTGGCTTTCGCCGGCGTGCGAGAAGTCCTTGAGGTCCTGCACGATCTTGGTCACCCGGGCCAGGCCTTCGGCGGTCTCGCGCGTCACGTCGCCGATGTCGGCGCGGACGTACTCCAGGTCGATCGCCGCCTTGGCATGCCGGATGGCCGCCAGCCGCTGCGGCGACGCCTCGCCGAGCGCGTCCTCGGCGGCTTCGTAGGCCTCGATCAGGCGCAGCAGGTCGGCCACGTAGCCGCCCAGCGCGCCCAGGTTGGAGCTCACGAAACCGATGGGATTGTTGATCTCGTGCGCGACGCCGGCCGCCAGCACGCCGATGGAGGCCATCTTCTCGGAATGCACGAGCTGCGTCTGGGCCTGTTCCAGCCGCCGGTTGGTGAGCACCAGGTCGTCGTTGGCGCGCTGCAGGTCGGCGGTGCGCCGGGCGACCAGCACTTCCAGCTGGTCGCGCTGCTCGTTGAGGTCGCGCGTCATGTCGTTCAGCGCCTCGGCCACGTCGTCCAGTTCATCGGGCCGTTCGCCGGGCTCGCGCTGCAGCGACAACGGATCCACTGTCAGCCCATGCTGGAGCCGGCGTGCATGCCGCGCCATGTGTTCCAGGTGGCGGGTGACCCAGCGGCCGAACAGCGCCAGCATGATGAGCCCGCCCACCAGCGTGCCCGCCACCGTGGCCACCACGATGGTCGAGGCCTTGCGCCGCAAGCGCCCGTACACCTCGTCCAGCCCCACCGTCAGGCGCAAGGTGCCGATCTCGCTGCGTGCCGTCGCATGGCGCAGCGCGAACTCCCGCGTCAGCGATTCGGAGGCCGGCGGCGTGCCGGCGCTGAACCGGTCGCCGCCCTTGTCGATCACCTGCACGAAGCGCACGTCCTGCTGCTGCAGCAGGCCGACCATCTGCAGGCGCAGCTGCGTCTCGTCGAAAGACCACAGGCTGTTGGCGATGCTGGGCATGCTGGTGCGCTCCAGCCGTGCCAGCCCTTCGTCGATGGCAGCGATCTCGCGCCGATAGTCCAGCGCGACCAGCAGGCCCGCGGCCAGCGCCGCGAGCAGGGTGCTGGCCAGGACGACCGCCCGCAACAGGCGCAGGCCCAGGCGCTGCTCGCGCCAGCGGACCCGCCGCAGCCAGCCCGGCACGGCCTTGACAGAAAACCCGCTCACCTCGACCCCTCTCGCGCCACGCTCAACCGGGCGATCGGCCGAAGCCGGTATCGATCACGTCCTTCTCGCTGATGCAGATGCTGCCGTCAGCGCCCCACTCGACCCTCGTGATGCCCGGCCACAGGTTCTCGATGCGACGCAGTTCCGCATCCTGCTGCGACAGGAGGCCGCGCTGTGCACGCACCTCGTCGGCGAGTTCAGCGTTCTCCAGCCGCAGGCGGCGCGTCTCCACCACGTCGCGGATGGCCGCCACGAGTTCCACCTCGCCCCAGGGCTTGATGACGATGCGCCCCACCTGCGCGACGTTGACCGCGTCGACCACGGTGTCGAACTCGCGCGAGCCCGACAGCAGGATGCGTCCCGTCTGTGGCTGCAGCTCGCGGATGCGCCGCAGTGTCTCCACGCCGTCCAGCTCGGGCATGCGGTAGTCCGAAATGACCACGTCGATGCTGCGCTCCTGGGCGGCTTCGATGGCCGCCAGCGGCGAGGTGTAGGCCTCCACCGCGAAGGGCTGCCCCGGCACGGGCGGATGCTGACGCAGCAGGCGCTGCAGGGCCGACAGCACGTGCGGCTCGTCGTCGATGAGCATGATCCGGATGTCGCTCATGTGGTGCTCCGATAAACGATGACTTGCAAGTCCTTGCCGATGCGGCGCTGGAAGGCATCCAGGCGGCGGATCATGGCTTCTTCGAGCAGGTGGTCCTTGGACAGCAGCAGCACGCCGATGCCCGCGGTCAGGTCCTGCGCCAGCACCATGCCCGGCTTCAGGCCGGACACCGGCAACGTCCTGGTGGGAACGGTGTTGGCCTCTTCATTCAGCAGCGCGACGAAGGCCGCCGACACCTTGGGGTCGAAGCGGGTCTCGCTGCCGTTCTTGAGCCAGTTGCAGGCGTCCTGGTGGGTGAAGGCGCGCGTCTCGATGCTGCCCGCCCGCAGACGCTCGTACTCGCTGGCGGCCCGCAGCACGCGGGCACCCAGCGGGATCGCATCGCCCTTGAGGTGTGCGGGCATGCCCTTGCCGTCCCAGCGCTCGTACAGGCTGCGCAGCACGCGGCCCGCGCCGCGCAGCGACTGCAGCGACATGAGGTAGCCATCCGCATGCAGCGGATGCTTCATGAACTCGTCGCGGTCGCGGGTGTTGAGCGCGTGCAGCGGCGTGGTCAGCCATTGCTCGGAGAAGGTGAGCTTGCCCAGGTCTTCGAGCAGCGCGGCATAGATGGTGTCCTGCAGCTCCTCGTTGCACAGGCCCACCCGCGGCCCGAGGTTCTTGACCTTCTCGGCCACCCGGCGCGAGACGCCACCGGTCAGGCCCGGCCGCTGTTCGAGGATGGTGGACAGCACCTTGACCGTGCCCTGGAAATCGGCGCTGATGCGCCCATGCGCCACCTTGATCTCGTCGCTGGCCTTCTGCAGGTCCTGCGTGCGCTCCTGCACCTTCAGCTCCAGCTCCTCGGCGTGGCGCTGCAGCTGCGCGTTCTGTTCCTTCGTCAGCGCGAGCAGCTGGTCGCGCTCGCGGGCCAGGCGCTTGCGCTCCAGGCCGTCGTTCACCACCGACAGCAGCACCTCGTCTTCCCAGGGCTTGGACAGGTAGCGGAAGATCTCTCCGTGGTTCACCGCCTCGATGGTGGAGGTGATGTCCGCGTAGCCAGTGAGCAGGATGCGCACCGCCTCGGGCAGCTTGGCGCGTGCGGCCTGCAGGAACTGCGCGCCGGTCATCTCGGGCATGCGCATGTCGGAGATGATGACGTCCACGCTCTGCGATTCGAGCAGTTGCAGCCCTTCGGCGCCGCCCAGCGCCGTGTGCACCGTGAAGCCGCGCGAGCGCAGCGTGCGGCGCAGCGCCGACACGATGTTGGGTTCGTCGTCGACGGCGAGCACCGAGAAGCCCGCCCCGATGGCATCAGCCATGGAGGGCCTCCTCTCGCAACTGCCCTTCCCTCACGCGCGGAAGCACGACGCGAAAGCTGGTGCCCTGGCCGGCAGCGCTCTTGAGCACGATCTTGCCGTTGTGCTTGCGCACGATGGAGTACGACACCGACAGCCCGAGCCCCGTGCCCTTGCCCACCGGCTTGGTGGTGTAGAACGGCTCGAAGATGCGTGCCTGCACTTCCGGGGGCATGCCGCAGCCGTCATCGGCCACCTCCACCCACACCTGCGAGGCATCGAAGCCCGAGCGCAGGGTGATGGTGCCCTTGGCCGGAATCGCCTGCGCCGCATTCACCAGCAGGTTCATGAAGACCTGGTTGAGCTGCGTGGGCAGGCAGGGCACGTCGGGAAGAGGCACCAGCTCCTTCACGACCGAGGCCTTGTACTTGATCTCGTTCTGCACGATGTTCAGCGTGCTCTCCAGGCCCTTGACGAGGTTCGCGTCTTCCCAGTCGTCGCTCTTGTCGATGCGCGAGAAATCCTTGAGGTCCTGCACGATCTTCTTGACGCGGTCCAGGCCTTCGCGCGTCTCGCTCACCAGCTGCGGAATGTCTTCTTCCAGGAAGTCGACGTCGCATTGCGGCGCAGGCCCGCTGTCCTTGCCACTGAGGTGGCGCACCACGCGAAGCAGCTCCTGCACGTAGCCCTGCAGCGTGCTGATGTTGGAGTAGACATAGCCCACCGGGTTGTTGATCTCGTGCGCCACGCCCGCGGCGAGCTGGCCGATGGAGGCCATCTTCTCGGACTGCAGCAGGGCCTGCTGCGTCGTCTGCAGCCGCTCGTTCATCGTGCGCATCTCTTCGTTGAGCTGCGACAGCCGCTCGATGCGCTCCATCTGCTCGCTGTGCAGGTTGGCGTTGTCCACCACCAGCGCCACCAGCGTGACCAGCGAGCGTCCGCGCACCACGTCGTCGGCGGTGAAGGGGTTGTCTTCGCCCAGGCGGTTCATGGACAAGGCGCCGATGCGGCGGTTCTTGATGGCCAGCGGCCAGCAGATGGCCGAGCGCGGGCGTCCCTGCGCGCGCGGCGTGCTGCCGTCGCTGTCGGCCCGGCGCAGCTCGCCGTTGATGAGCATGGGTTCGCCGCTTTGCGCGACCTTGCCCAGCACGCCGGTGCCCAGGGCGACCGTCTGGCCGATCACGCCTTCGGGCAGGTCGATGCCGGCCACGATGCGCATCTGCGAGGGCTCCAGGCGATCGACGACCGCCAGGCTGCCGCTTTGCGCGCCGAAGCCGCGCACGATGTGGCTGAGCATGGCCTGCAGCGACTGGCTGTCGCCGTCGGACTCGCGGCTGAGTTCGTGCAGCTCCTCGACGAGCGACAAGGCGGCTCCGGTGTTGGCGTCCATGCGTCGTCCTAGGCGTTGAGCAGGCTGGCCATCGTGTCGATCTCAGCGCGGGCTTCTTCCACGGCCTGCTTCACCGGCACGAGCGACTTGGGCGACATCACCGCCGCCTGCGCCGCTTCGGCCGGCGTGCCGGCCAGGCGATTGGCCACGCACACCGCCTGCTGCACCAGCGTCAGGTGGGTCAGCGGAGGCGCCGCATGGTGCAGGCGTGCAGCATCGGCAATCACCTGCGGCAGGCCCCAGGCTTCGAGCAGGTCGGCACCGAGCCAGTCGTGCGGCTGGCCGAAGCGCTCGGCCTCGATGCCGCGCCAGTCGGTATCGGGCGACTCCGCATGCAGCGCCGCATAGGCCGGGCCATGCAGCTGCATCAGGTGCACCTGGCCGATGTCGTGCAGCAGGCCCGCCGTGAAGGCCAGTTCGGCGGCGGCTGCATCGTCGGCAATGAGACGGCGCGCGATGGCGGCGCAGCTCACCGTGTGGTGCCACTGCGACTTCGCAAAGGCCGGGTCGATCTCCGGCTTGCGCAGCGGCGTGACCACCGCCACCGACATCACCATGCGCCGCACCGCGCTCATGCCCAGCACCGTGACCGCTTCGGAGACGCCGGCAATCTGCCGCCGCATGCCAAAGAACGGCGAATTGACCAGGCGCAGCAGCGACGCGGTGAGCGAAGGGTCGAGCTCGATCAGCCGGCCCACGTCCGCCGCCGAGGCGTCGGGGTCCTGCATCTGCTGGATCAATTGCACCGCCACCGCCGGAAACGGTGGCGGCAGCACAGGCCTCTTGGTTCGGCTGCTCGCCGAGGTGGCTACGTTCATGCATTGGCTCCCTGGATCAATGTGATGACGGTGCCCATCCCGCGCGAGGCCGCGCCCAGGTCGTTGCACCGAACTTCATAGGTCGTGCCGGCAATGCGCACCTGGCGCGTGCCGTGGTGCAGGCTGTCGAACCTGCTGTCGCCGTGCTCGGGCAGCACGTCGCCGACGTGCTCGCCCACCAGCGACACGCCACCGCCCAGCAGCATGTCGGCAGCGGCGTTGCTGATGGCGATCATTCCGTTCGCATCGACGCCGAGGATGGGCACCGGCACCACGCCCAGCGCCTCGTGCGTCACGTCCAGCGCCGCCTCTTCGCGCTGCAGGCGTTCCTCGTTCTGCAGCAGGCGGCTTTCCAGCTGCTTGTTGATCTCGCGCAGGCGCCGCTGCAGCCGCTGGGTGTCGGCCACCATCTCGAACTGGCGGAAGGCCTGCTCGATCTCCTCGTTGAGCTGCGTGTCGTTCCACGGCTTGGTGAGGAACTTGTAGATCGCGCCTTCGTTGATGGCTTCGGTCACCGACTGCAGCTCGGTGTAGCCCGACAGCACGATGCGCACCGTGTCGGGGTACAGGCGCTTGACCTTCGCAAGGAAGTCGGTGCCGCGCATCAGCGGCATGCGCTGGTCGGACATGACCACGCCCACCGGATGCCGTGCCAGCAGCTCGAAGGCCTCGTCGGGCGTGTGGGCGACGTGCACCGTCCAGGGCTGGCCGCGGAAGACACGGCGCAGCGAGCGCAGGATGTTGGGCTCGTCGTCCAGCAGCAGCAGGTGCCGCTCGCCGACCGCCAGCTGGGGCGCCGCCGGCGCGAAGGCACGGCCCGAGGCGAGCATGGCCATGGTGTCCGCGGCCTCCATCGGTCGCGCGAAGAAGAAGCCCTGTGCCAGTTCACAGCGCAGGTTGGAGAAGAACTGCAGCTGCCCCTCGGTCTCGACGCCCTCGACCACGATGCGCAGCTTGAGCGCACGTGCGATCTCGCAGGTCATGCGCGCCACCATCGCGTCCGACGGGTCGGTCACCACGCCCTGCACGATGCTCAGGTCGATCTTCAGGCAGTCCAGCGGCAGCCCCGCCAGCTGGCGCAGGTTGGAATAGCCGGTGCCGAAATCGTCGATCGCCACGGCAATGCCCTGGCGGCGCAGCGCCTGCAGGTTCTGCACGACGGCGGGCAGCGCATCGGTCAGCGTGCGCTCGGTCAATTCCAGCTCGATCTGGTTGCCCGAGATTTCATGGCGCGCCAGGAGGTCCTGCAGGAGCACCGTGATGCCATCGTCGTTGAAGACGCTCACGGGAACGTTCACCGCCATCTGCAGGCCTCGATGCCCGAGGTCCTCCCAGGCGCGCAGCTGCAGCACGCCTTGCTCGATCACCCAGCGCGCGACGTCTGCGGCCAGACCGCAGCGTTCAATGTCGGGGAGGAATTCCGAAGGCGCCAGGACGCCGCGTTGTGGGTGATGCCATCGCAACAGGGCCTCGAAGCCCACGACCTGGCCGGTGGCCAGATGGATCTGCGGCTGGAAAACCAGCCCGAACTGGCCCGCGGCAAGTGCGTGGCGCACATCCGTCGCGGCCGTTACCGGCGCCACAACAGTCGACATACAGCAAGCTCCCTGAGCTGATTCCCGCATTCCCCGCCGTTATCGATGTCAGCAGGTGAACGCCCGAATCTTCAGGCCGCTGTGCGGTTGTCAAACCCAGGGAAAGCGCCAACTTTCCGGTACTACTGCAGGCTTTGCAGGCTTACAAGCCAGCCGGCGGATTCTCAGGATCGAGCTTGGCTTCGAAGCTGCGGCTGTCCAGCGCCGGGGCGAAGAGGAAGCCCTGGTATTGCTCGCAGCCGGTGCGCATGAGGAACTGGCGCTGGTCCTCGGTCTCCACGCCTTCGGCCACGATCTCCAGGTGCAGTGCGCGCCCGAGATTCACGATGGCGTTGACGATGCCCACGTCGCTCTCGTCGCCGGGCAGGCCGCGCACGAAGCTGCGGTCGATCTTCAGCCGGTCGATGGGAAAGCGCTTGAGGTAGCCCAGGCTGGAGTAGCCCGTGCCGAAGTCGTCGATGGCCAGCTTCACGCCCAGGTCGCTCAATGCCTGCAATCGCAGCAGGGCCTCTTGCGCGTCCTGGATGAGGATGGATTCGGTGAGTTCCAGCTCCAGCATTCCGGCCGGCAGGCCGGCGGCGTGCAGCGCCGAGGCCACGCGGTCCACGAAGCCCGCGCGGTGGAACTGCACCGCCGACACGTTGATGGACACCACCAGGCCACGGCCTTGGCGGTACCACTGCGCCGCCTGGTGGACGGCTTGGCGCAGCACCCAGTCGCCGATGGGAACGATGAAGCCGCTCTGCTCGGCCACGGGAATGAATTCGCCGGGCGAGATGTTGCCCAGCTCCGGGTCGTGCCAGCGGATCAGCGCCTCCGCGCCCAGCACCTTGCCGGTGTTCATGTCCACCTGCGGCTGGTAGTGCAGGCGGAAGTGCCCTTCCACCAGCGCCTGGCGCATGGCGTTGTCCAGGCGCAGGCGGCTGCGCGGCCCGCCATCCTGGCCGGGCACCTCGCAGCTGCGGTGGAAGCGGTAGCTGGCGCGGCCGGCAGACTTGACCTCCTGCATCGCGTCATCGGCGCGGCGCACGAGTTCGTCCAGTCCGGCGCCGTCGCGCGGGTACAGCACGATGCCCAGGCTGCAGGTCACCACGAAGCTCATGCCGCCGTGGGTGAAGGGCCTGTGCATGGCCTCCAGGATGCGGCGTGCGGCGGACTCCGCGCCCAGCGCATCGGCCTGGTGGACCAGCATCACGAATTCGTCGCCGCCCAGGCGCGTCACGGTGTCGACCTGGCGCAGGCAGGCCTTCAGGCGCTCGGCCACCTCCATCAGCACGCGGTCGCCGAACTCGTGGCCCAGGGTGTCGTTGACGTGCTTGAAGCGGTCGAGGTTGGCGAACAGCAGCGCGAACGGCGTGCCTTCGCGCTGCGCCATCGCGATGGAGAAGTCCACGCGGTCGGCCAGCACGCGGCGGTTGGGCAGCCCTGTCAGCGCGTCGGTGCTCGACAGCGTCTCGATGCGGTGGATGGCCTCCAGCCGCTCGCTGATGTCGCGGTAGGAGTGCACCCGCCCGACCACGCGGCCATGGCTCATCTGCGGCAGCATCACCCGCTGCAGCACGCGGCCCGACAGCAGGGTGACGGTGTCCACCACCTCGCGGACCTCGGTGTCCTCGTTGGCGGCGACGCGGTGCATGTAGGCCGAGGGGTCGGTCACGGCGCGCGCCATCGCGTCCATGATCGCGTCGTCGTCGCGGCGGCGCAGCAGTTCGGGCGGCAGGCCCCACAGCGCGGCGAAGGTCTGGTTGAAGGAGCGGATGTTGCCGGCGATGTCGGTGACCAGCACCCCATCGGCGGTGGATTCGAGCGTCGCGGCCAGTTCCTCGATGCGCTCTTCCAGCTCGTCCTCCACGCGGCGGCGTTCGCTGGAATCGTGCAGTACCACGACGAAGAGGTCGTGCGCCGGGCCCATGCTCACGCGGCTGATGCGGCGCTTGACCGGGATGGTGATGCCGTCGAAGCGGCGCAGCCAGGTCTCGGACTCGATCTCCTGCGTGAGGCCGGACGCGGCTTCGCCCCAGAAGAACAGGTCTTCAGGCGTGGCGCACAGCTCCACGATCTCGCGCCCGCACAGCGAGGATGCATCCGCACCCATCAGCGCACCGGCCGCGGCATTGGCCGCCACCACGCGCAAGTTGGCCGCATCGATGAGCCAGACGGCGTCGAGCATGCCGTCGATCAGCCCGGCTGCAAACTCGATGCCGGCCAGCGCCACGCCCTCGGTCATGCTGGGAGCTTTCATGCAGTCGCGTCCTCTTGTTCTCTGTCGGCTTCGAAGAAATAAGCCACGCGCAGGCGCGGCGACAGGTTGCCCGCCGCATCGGCCGGCAAGGCCGCGGGGCGGATGCTGCGGCGGATGCCCAGCTTGGGGGTCTGTTCCAGGTCGATGACCGGCGCCTCGGCTTCGGGCAGGTTCGCATCGAACACGCACACCCGCGGCTTGAGCGGGCGCGAGGCGTTCACGCTCACCACCATGCCGTAGCGGTCGTCGGTGAGCTGCACGATGGAGCCCGGCGGGTATACGCCCATCATCTTGATGAAGGCGCTGAGGATGGCGGTGTCGTACTTGTTCTTGCCCTGCGCGAACAGCAGCGACAAGGCCTCGTGCGGCGTGAGCGCCTTGGAGGCGGCGTGCGGATTGCACAGGTTGTCGTAGCGGTTCACCAGCGCGACGATGCACGACGCTGGCGTCATGCGTTCGTGTCCGAGCTTGAGCGGGAAACCGCTGCCGTCGGCATGCTCGTGGTGCTGCGCAATCACCAGCGTCGCGCCGGGCGTGAGGCCCATCTTGAGGGCATGCGACACGCCGTGCGTCACATGCTCTTCGTAGAACTTGGCTTCGCTCGGGGTGAAGTGGTCTTCGCGGTGGCGCACGCGCGGGGGCAGGTCCAGCTTGCCCATGTCGTGCAGCAGCGCACCCACGCCCAGGTCCAGCATCTCGGATTCAGACAGGCCGAAGGTCCGGCCCATGAGCATGGAGATCAGCGTCACGTTCACCGCGTGCGCGCAGGCGCGGTCGCCGGCGGCCTCGGTGAGCAGGCGGATGCAGACTTCGCCGTCGCCCATCATCTTCTGCGCGAAGGCCTGGGTCAGCGCCGTGGCGCGGTCGCGGGCCTCGTGCGGCTGGCTGGCGACAAGGTCGGTCAGCACCCGGGTCTCGTGCGTGGCTTCGGTGAACTGCCGCTCGCACACCGCCAGCGCGGCACGCTCGCGGGCCGTGGCAGCGCGCCGTTCGCGCTCGGCACGCTGTTCGGGGGATTCGTCCTGGGTGGACTGCTGGGCCTGCGCGGCAGCGGCAGCCTGGGCCTCGTCCTCGGCCTGCGCCAGCACGCTTTGCTCGGGACTCCATCGCAGCTTCTTCACGCCCAGCTTGCGGATGGTCGCGATCTGCTGTTCCGACGCGATGCGGAAGCTGCTGAGTGGGAACGGGTGCGACATCCAGCCCATGTCGAGATGGATGAACATCCCAACCTGGAGTGCGTCGACCTCGATCTGAACGGTGGATCCGGCGTTTTTCATGTCCCTCGGCGCACGCGCGCGATGGGCGCGGGCGGCCTGCAAGGGTTGTCGGCAGGTGTTACTGAAGCTTGAGGCTTGTCCGCCGACCAGACAGGGTGGACCCTGATTTATCGCTCGATTCGTGTGGAAAGCACGATTGCGGAGGTGGTGCGCTCCACGCCGTCGAGCGCGCCAATGCGGTCGATGAGTTCGTCGAGCTCGCCAATGGAGGCGGCCGCCGCGATGGCGATGAGGTCGAAAGGCCCGCTGACCGAGTGCAGCACCCGCACTTCCGGGATCTTGCGCAGGGCGGTCTCGATGGCGCCGCTTTGCTTGGGCACGAGGGTGATCATCACGTGGGCCCGCACCAGGGAGGCCTCGATTTCGTCAGGCACGGTGATGGTGTAGCCGGCGATGACGCGCTGGCGCTCCAGGCGCTCGATGCGGCTTTGCACCGTGGTGCGCGACAGCTTGAGCCGCCGCGCCAGCTCGGCGGTGGAGGCGCGGGCGTTCTCGCGCAGCAAGGCGATGAGCTCGCGGTCGGTGGCGTCGAGGAGGACTTTGGACATCGTGCGGGCTGTTTCGTCGATTCGACGAACTTTTGGCTTCGTTTCGCCGAATTATGGCCGCCATACCGTCGATCGCCTAGCTGCGTTTTGCACAGAGCGGCACGAGAATTGCCCCCAGTTTTGACACACATTCCCTTGGAGGCGGACATGAAGGACATCCTCGTCATTGGCGGCGGCAAGATCGGTTCGGTGGTGGCTGATCTGCTGGTTCAAACCCCGGAAGACTCCGGCTACCGCGTCACGGTGGCCGACCGCTCCAAGGAGCAACTGGCCGAGATCGAGTCGGACAGCAAGAAGTCGCCCCGCCTGAAGACGCTGTGCCTGGACGTCACGGACGCGAAGGCCTTGCGCGATGCGATGAAGGGCTGCTTCGCCGTCCTCAGCGCCGCCCCGTACCACCTGACCGTCAAGGTCGCCGAAGCCGCCCGCGAACTGGGCGTGCACTACCTGGACCTCACCGAGGACGTGGCCAGCACCAAGCGCGTGATGGAACTGTCCGAGGGATCCAAGACTGCCTTCATCCCCCAGTGCGGCCTGGCGCCGGGCTTCATCTCCATCGTGGCCGCCGACCTGGCCCGCCAGTTCGACTCGCTGGACTCCGTGCGCATGCGCGTGGGCGCCCTGCCCGCCTACCCGAGCAACGCGCTGAACTACAACCTGACCTGGAGCACCGAGGGCGTCATCAACGAGTACTGCGAGCCCTGCGAGGCCATCGTCGACGGCCAGCTGCGCACGGTGCCGGCGCTGGAAGAGCGCGAGGAGTTCTCGCTGGACGGCGTGCTGTACGAAGCCTTCAACACCTCCGGCGGCCTGGGCACGCTGTGCGAGACGCTCAAGGGCAAGGTCCGCACGCTGAACTACCGCACCATCCGCTACCCGGGCCATGCCGCGATCATGAAGGCGCTGCTGCAGGACCTGCGCCTGAAGGACCGCCGCGACGTGCTCAAGGACATCCTGGAGCAGGCGGTGCCGACGACCATGCAGGACGTGGTGATCGTGTTCGTGACGGTGTCCGGCATGAAGGACGGCCGCCTGGTGCAGGACACCTACGCCCGCAAGATCTACAGCCACGTGGTGGCCGGCAAGATGCGCAGCGCCATCCAGATCACCACCGCCGGCAGCCTGTGCGCGATGGTGGACCTGCTGGCCCAGGGCGAGCTGCCGCAGTCGGGCTTCGTGCGCCAGGAAGACGTGCCGCTGGCGAAGTTCCTCGGGAACCGCTTCGGGCGGTTCTATGCGATGGAAGAGCTGTCGAAGGCGGCTTGAATCGGGTTGGTTGAGTCTGTCTCTTGCAATCGCCGGGCTTGTCCCGGCGTTTTTTTGACCGGTGCTCAGTTCCTGCACTTGCCGGTGACGGCATCGGCCACGAGGAAGGGGATCTCGAACAGGCCGCCCAGGCGCGGCTTGTAGCTGCCGTCGTTCTTGCCTTCGTAGTCGCCCTTGAGGCAGTCCTTCTTGGCCGACTGGGCCACGCGGGCGGCCAGCACTTCCTGCTTCGTGGGCGGTTCGGTCTTGCCCACGATGTCGTCCGAGCGGCGCGAAAGCGAGGGGTTGTGCACCACGTCCTTCGCGGCGCGGGCAATGGTGTCGGGATCGAGGTTCAGCGGCTGGCCGGCAGGTGCGGTGGTCGCGGGAACTGTGCCGCTCACGTCCGCGGGTGCCTGTGGCTGAGGCGCCGTGGTCGACGCAAGCCTGCTCGTCGCGGCCTGCGAAGTGCTGCGCGCCTTGAAGGAGGCAGGCGGCTCGGCACGCCGGGGCTCTGCGGGCGGTGGCCTGGTTGCGTCTTCCTCGTGAACGACCGGCGCTGTCAGCCAACGAACGATCATCGGAGCGAACGCGGGCTGCGAATCGTTCGTCGCCCGCCAGGCCGACCACAGCAGCACGACCGCCGTCAGGTGCATGAGCACGGCCAGGGTCACCGGCACCGGCCAGCGGGTGCGGCGCGACAGCAGCGGAGACGGGGCCAGCGCGGACATCGGCGAATCCTAGGCGAGGCGTCGCACGTGCATATTTCCGAAGTCGCGCTTCCACCCTGGCGTTGTGAGGACGACACTTCCCTTTCGCGCCCCAATCCTCTAAAGTGTTCCTTTGACGAACATATGTTCTTATAAAGAACTTTTCAGGACGACACCGATGATCAACAAGGTCGTGGACAGCGTGGCCGCTGCACTCGCGGACATCCGCGACGGCGCCACCGTGATGATCGGCGGCTTCGGTGGCGCCGGGCAGCCCGCGGAGCTGATCGACGGGCTCATCGCCCAGGGCGCGCGCGACCTCACCATCGTGAACAACAACGCGGGCAACGGCGACACCGGCCTGGCCGCGCTGCTGGCGACGGGGCGGGTGCGCAAGATCATCTGCAGCTTTCCGCGGCAGGTCGATTCGCATGTGTTCGACGGGCTGTACCGTGCCGGCAAGATCGAGCTGGAACTCGTGCCACAAGGCAACCTCGCCGAGCGCATCCGCGCGGCGGGTGCGGGCATCGGCGGCTTTTTCACCCCCACCGCCTACGGGACGGACCTCGCCAAGGGCAAGGAAACCCGCGAGATCGGCGGGCGCATGTATGTCTTCGAGTCGCCCATCCACGCGGACGTGGCCCTCATCAAGGCCGAGACCGGCGACCGCTGGGGCAACCTCGTCTACCGCAAGACGGCGCGCAACTTCGGGCCGGTGATGGCCATGGCGGCCCGGTGCACGGTGGCCTCGGTTCACGAAGTGGTCGATCTCGGCGCGCTGGACCCTGAACACATCGTCACCCCGGGCATCTTCGTGCACCGCGTGGTGCAGGTGGCCCGCACTGCCACCGGACCCGCCGGCTTCAAGCAGGCGGCCTGATACCCATGCATCGCTCATCCAACCAGGCCCCGGCCCCATGAACAAGCTGACCCGCGACCAGATGGCGGCCCGCGTGGCGCGCGACATCCCCGAAGGCGCCTATGTGAACCTCGGCATCGGCTTGCCCACGCTGGTGGCCAACCACCTGCCGCGTGACCGCGAGGTGTTACTGCATTCCGAGAACGGCCTGCTGGGCATGGGCCCGGCGCCTGCGGCGGGTGAAGAGGACTATGACCTCATCAACGCCGGCAAGCAGCCGGTCACCCTGCTGGCCGGCGGCGCCTACTTCCACCACGCCGACAGCTTCGCCATGATGCGCGGCGGTCACCTGGACATCTGCGTGCTGGGGGCGTTCCAGGTGTCGTCAAGCGGCGACCTGGCCAACTGGCACACCGGCGGCGCCGATGCGATTCCCGCCGTCGGCGGCGCGATGGACCTCGCCATCGGCGCGAAGAAGACGCTGGTGATGATGGACCACCTCACCAAGAGCGGCGAGAGCAAGATCGTCGAGCGCTGCAGCTACCCGCTCACCGGCATCGCCTGCGTCAGCCGCATCTACACCGACCTGGCTGTGATCGACGTGACAGCGCGGGGATTGCAGGTGGTGGAGACTGTGGACGGCTTGTCCTTTGACGAGCTGCAGCGCCTGACCGGCGTTCCGCTTCTCGCACCGGAGACACACTGAGATGATCCAAGCTTTCATCTGCGATGCCATCCGCACGCCCTTCGGCCGCTATGGCGGCGCGCTGTCGTCCGTGCGCACCGACGACCTTGGGGCGATTCCGCTCAAGGCCCTGATGGCGCGCAACGCCAAGGTGGATTGGGCGGCAGTGACCGACGTCATCTTCGGCTGCGCCAACCAGGCCGGCGAGGACAACCGCAACGTCGCACGCATGTCTTCGCTGCTGGCGGGGCTGCCCATTGACGTGCCCGGGGCCACCATCAACCGCCTGTGCGGCTCAGGCATGGATGCCGTGGGCACCGCCGCGCGCGCCATCAAGAGCGGCGAGGCGACGCTGATGATCGCGGGCGGCGTGGAGAGCATGAGCCGCGCGCCCTTCGTCATGCCGAAAGCCGACACCGCCTTCTCGCGCAGCAACGCGGTGTACGACACGACCATCGGCTGGCGCTTCGTCAACAAGCTGATGAAGGAGCAGTATGGTGTCGACTCCATGCCCGAGACAGCCGAGAACGTCGCCGCGGACTTCAGGATCGAGCGCGAGGCGCAGGACCGCATGGCGCTGGCCTCGCAGATGAAGACCGTGGCCGCGCAGGAATCCGGCTTCTTCGATGCGGAGATCACACCGGTGCGCATCGCGCAGAAGAAGGGCGACGACATCGTGGTGGGAAAGGACGAGCATCCGCGCTCGACCTCGCTGGAAGCCTTGGCCAAGCTCAAGGGCGTGGTGCGGCCTGATGGCAGCGTGACCGCGGGCAATGCCTCGGGCGTGAACGACGGCGCGTGTGCGCTGCTGCTCGCCGGTGAGGCCAGCGCCGCGAAGCACGGCCTCACACCGCGCGCCCGCGTGGTCGGCATGGCGACGGCCGGCGTCGCACCGCGCATCATGGGCATCGGCCCCGCACCGGCCACGCAGCGCGTGCTGGCCCTGACCGGACTCAAGCTTGAGCAGATGGACGTCATCGAGCTCAACGAAGCCTTCGCCGCGCAGGGCCTGGCCGTGCTGCGCGAACTGGGCCTGGCCGACGACGATGCCCGCGTGAACCCCAACGGCGGCGCGATCGCGCTGGGCCATCCCCTTGGCGCAAGCGGTGCACGCCTGGTGACGACCGCGATCAACCAGCTTCATCGAATCAAGGGCCGCTACGCACTGTGCACCATGTGCATCGGCGTCGGCCAAGGCATCGCACTGATCATCGAACGCACATAGCGAAGCGCCCCTCAAGCCACGCCCGCGGATCCGGCTTCGCCGGTCCGCCAGGCGGCGCCCAAGGGCCACGAAGGGGCCCCGCGTTGCCCCTGGGGCAGGAGCGCAGCGACTGGGGGCCCTATAAACTGCGCCGCTTCAAGTACATCGGCGCGCGCCGGGGGAGGAGTCCCATGAGCTACGACTACAGCTCCGAATCAAACCGGCTGGAGCTGCCCAATCCGTACCGTCTTCAGAACCGCGTGCTGTGGCTGTGCAGCGCGCTGCTCATCGTCGCGGGCATCACCGCCTTCGCCTGGGCGCGCGGTGCAATGCAGGAAGACGGCGTGCGCTTCGCGTTCGCCCCGCTGCTGGCCGGCGTGATGATGCTGGCCGCCGGCTTTGCGGCAGCCGCCACCGCAGCCCGGCGGCTTCGCTTCTTCTTCGGACGCGGCCGCCCCTTGTCGCTGGCGCCGGAGATCCCTGTCGGTGCAGTGGGCGGTTCCCAGGCCGCCGATGTGGTGAAGGAACTGCTGCGGCAGGGCGGCCTCACCTACCCTGAGCCGCAAGGTGCGATCGAAGGCGTGCTCTACCACTGGATGCCCACGCTCATTACCGCACCGGCCGAGGTGCAGTACACGGCACGCCGTGCCATCTTCAACCTCGCGGCCATCGGGGCGACCTTCATCAGCTTCCTGTTCTCGTGGGCGGTGTTCGGCAATGAGACCACGCGGCCGTGGATCGGCATCCTGTACTTCGGCTTCGGCGTGTTCTTCCTCGTCAAGCCGGTGCTCAGCGACCACCGCGCCCGGCTGTCGACCGCCTCGCTCATCGGGCTGGTCGCGGTGGCCATCGTGGGCCCGGTGGTCATCGGCCTCGTGGCACGCATGTTGCCGCCGCTGGGCGGCTTCTCGCTGAACGTGCAGACCTTCGTCATGCTGGGCACCGCGCTCGCCGCCTGCGGTTTGGCGATGATCGCCGTGCTCGCGCAGGTGGACAGCTCGCCGCAGACGCGCACCAGCGTCGAGACGGCACGCCTGTCGATGAACGGTCCGCCGGCCACGCTGATGGACGAGCTGGACCGCAAGCTGCAATCGGAGTGGACCGAGCGCATCCCCAACCGCCGCTACGCGCGCATCGACCCGCAGACGCCAGCGGGAACGCCCAGCGGCAGCTTCGCCGGCGAATTGTTCGAGGAGACGCAGCCTCTGCCCGTGACTGGCACGCAGGCACCCACGCTGGCTGCAGCGCTGTCGGACAAGCGGCACCGCTGGCTGCTGTTGCTGGACCTCTACGCGCTGGCACTGATCATGGTGGCCACCGGCCTGTCGCTGTACTTCGTGCGGCACTTCGACGCGCTGGCCGCCTGGCGCGACAACCGCTTCTCGCTGTTCGGCAGTTCGATCATCCTCGGCTTCGTCGCCGCCTTCTGCCTGAGGCAGTCGGCGCGGCTGTGGGGCCGCTTCAACTTCGAGTCGGTGCTGGTGTGGGTGGAGATGATCGGCAACTACCAGACCTCGCGCATCGGCACCGGCAACCAGCTCACGAGCCGCATGCAGACCGAGAACGACGTGGTGCGCACCGAGTCGATGACGCTGCGCGTGTGGCGCGCCCGCATCGAGTCCGTGGTGTTCGGCAAGGATGCAATGCGGCAGGTCACCGCGATGTTCTCCACCGAAAAGGAAGCCAAGGCGCTGGCACTGCACCTGATGAACTTCGGCCGCAGCCAGAGCAGCCTGGTCGCGCCCGGCTCGATGGAGGACCAGGCCCGCATCGCCGCGCTCAATGCAGGCGAGCGCGGGCTGGAAGATGGCCGAAGCGCGGCGCAGATCGAGCAGGCAACTCGCACGGCAGCGGCCCTGTCATCGGTGGAGCCGCCGTCGATCGCCGACTTCGACCAGGCGATGCCGGGCCTGCACTGCACCGAGTGCGGCAAGGCCTTGCTGCCGGGCGCCAGGTTCTGCGCCCATTGCGGGACCAAGGTGACGCCGGCCTGACACAGCATCCCAAACGGGATGACGCGTCAGACGGTTTCCGTCTCGCGCACCTTGGCCTTGCTCTCCAGCGCCTTCAGCACGCGCTGGACGGCCGCCACCGCGAAATCAATCTGCTCGCGCTCGATGACGAGCGGCGGCGCGAAGCGCACCACCGTGCCGTGCGTGTCCTTGCTGAGGATGCCTTCGGCCATCAGCCCCTCGCAGACCGCGCGCGCACTGGCGAACTTCGGGTCGATCTCCACGCCCACCAGCAGCCCCTTGCCGCGGATGTCGGTGATGGCAGGGTGGTGGAGCTTGCCCAGTTGCGCCATCAGGTACTCGCCCTGGTCGTGCGCGCGGCGGGCGAGCTGCTCGCGCTCCAGCAGCTTGAGCGCCGCCTCACCCACGGCCGCCGACAGCGGGTTGCCGCCGAAGGTGGAGCCATGGTCGCCGGGCGTGAACTGCGCCATCACGTCCTCGCGCGCCAGGAAGGCACTGACCGGCAGCAGCCCGCCGCCGAGCGCCTTGCCCAGCGTGAGGCCGTCGGGGCGGATGCCTTCATGGTCGCAGGCCAGGATGCGCCCGGTACGACCCAGGCCGGTCTGCACCTCGTCGCAGATCATCAGCACGTTGTGCTTGGTGCAGATCTCGCGCACCTTCTTCAGGTAGCCCGCCGGCGGCACCACGATGCCGGCCTCGCCCTGGATGGGCTCGACGATGAAGGCCGCGGTGTTCGGGGTGATGGCTGCCTCCAGCGCATCCGCATCGCCGAAGGGCACGGTGGAAAAGCCCGGCGCGAACGGCCCGAAGCCGTCGCGGTACTGGGCCTCGGTGGAGAAGCCCACGATGGTGGTCGTGCGGCCGGCGAAGTTGCCCTGCGCAGCGATGATGTGGGCCTGCCCCTCGGGCACGCCCTTGACCTTGTAGGCCCACTTGCGCGCGGCCTTGATGGCCGTTTCCACCGCTTCGGCGCCGCTGTTCATGGGCAGGGCGCGGTCCATGCCGGTCATGCGGCACAGCAGCTCCAGGAAGGGCCCGAGGCGGTCGGTGTGGAAGGCGCGGCTGGTGATGGCCAGCTTGCCGGCCTGGTCGGTCAGTGCGGCCACCAGTTCCGGGTGCGAGTGGCCGAAGCTCACGGCGGAGTAGGCCGACATCATGTCCAGGTAGCGGCGGCCGTCCTCATCGAACAGGTAGACGCCCTTGCCTCGCGTGAGCACGACCGGCAGGGGGTGGTAGTTGTGCGCGCCGTGGCGGTTCTCGAGCGCGATGGCGTCGGCCTGGGGCTGCGCGGCACGGGCGGAAAGTGCGGCTGCGCGGGCGGCGGTGGTCATGGCAAGTCCTTGTTTTGATTACAAAAATCGCTTCAGACCGAAGTCTAGGCCTCAAGCCGCGAAATATGCGTTCCAAATATTGCACCTGGCCGCCAAATGACGCATGATTCGTTCCCCCATGGGCGGATCATCATGAGCCAAATCCCTCTCGACAGTCTTGACCGCAAGATTCTTGATGTGCTGCAGGCCGATGGCCGTGCCTCGAACGTCGACATTTCCGCCAAGGTGCATCTCTCGGCGCCGCAGTGCTTTCGCCGGGTGCGCTCGCTGGAAGACCGCGGCGTGATCCGCAGCTACCGCGCGCAGGTGCAGCCCGAATCGCTGGGGCTGGGCGCGATGGCCTACGTGAGCCTGAACATCGATGGCGGCCAGTTCGGCCGTGTGCGCGAGATCGAGGCCAGCATCCGCGACTTCCCGCAGATCCTCGAATGCCACACCGTGTCGGGCGACTACGACTACCTGCTCAAGGTGGTGGCGCGCGACCTGAAGAGCCTGTCGCAGTTCCTCACCGACCAGCTCATGCAGGTGCCCGGCGTGGACGACGTGCGCTCGATGATCTGCATGGAGGAAGTGAAGGCCGCCGCGCCGCTGCCCGTCGACCTCGGCCCCTGATCGCACGAACCCTGCATGTCACCCGCGCGATGGGCGAAGGGATCGCGCATCATGGCGGCCTTCATCCATCCCACGTCCATCATGAGCACATCCAGGCCGCTTCGCTGGGGCATCCTCGGCGCCGCACGCATCGCGGGCTCCGCACTCATTCCGGCCTTGCGCGCGACGCGCAGCGAGATCGTGGCGGTGGGCTGCCGCGACGAGGCACGCGGCGCGGCGTACGCGAAGACGCATGGCATCGCCAACGTCACCAGCTACGAAGGCCTGATCGAGCGCGACGACGTCGACGCCATCTACAACGCCTTGCCCAACCACGGCCACGCGCCCTGGAGCATCCGCGCGATGCATGCCGGCAAGCATGTGTTGTGCGAGAAGCCGCTGGCGCTGAATGCCGATGAAGTCGCGCAGATGAAGGCCGCGAGCGAGGCCACCGGCAAGCTCGTGATGGAAGCCTTCATGTACCGCTTCCATCCGCAGATCGACCGCCTGCGAGAGGTGCTGGCCAGCGGCCGCCTGGGTCCGCTGAAGTGGATGCGCGGCAGCTTCACCTACTCGCTGCGCGACATGGGTGACTGCCGGTGGGACCCGAAGCTCGGCGGCGGCGCGCTGTACGACCTGGGTTGCTATCCGCTGAGCATCATGCGGCTGGTCACGCAGGCCGAGCCGAAGGTGATGAGCGTGGTGTCGCGCCTCACCGATCCCTCGCTCTACGAAGGCGGCAGCGTGGACCATGCCGCGCATGCGGTGCTGGGCTTCGAGACCGCCTCGGGCCGCGTGCTGGGCCACCTCGACAGCTCCTTCTCGCTGCCCTTCTTCTGCCACTTCGAGGCCCTGTGCGAGGACGGCATCCTACGCCTGCCGATTCCATTCGCGAGCAAGGGGGTGCAGACCGAGCTGCACATCGGCGACGAAGTGGAACGCTTTGCCATTTGCGATCCGTACGCGATGATGGTCGAACACTTCGAGGCGGCTGCGCGCGGAGAATGCGCACTGCGCTTCGGCATGGACGATTCGCTGAACCAGGCCATCGCCATGGATGCCCTCCTGGCCGGCGCGCACGCCCACCCGGTCGCGTGAAACGTTCGCCTGAAGAATTGCTGCGCCGCAGTGCGTAGTTTTACGGACGGGAAGGTCCTCTTTCCCAGTGTAGATAACCCCGCACGGTCGTGCGGTATGAACGTTAATCGCACCAAGGTTTGTTGGGCGAACACTCTGGAAACGGTTTCTGGGTAGATTCGTGCGCTGAACGGACCGACACGGTCCATTTGCGCAGTGAACGGGCGAACAACGCCCCAATCAACGGGAGTCCACCCATGAACGCATTCGACCGCAACGACGTCGAAACCGACGTCGTTTCCGATTCCACCGCCGTTGCTGGTATCGCTACCACGGCAGCCACCGCACCCAAGCCCGGCCCTCAAAAGCGCGACCTGATTGCCGGTCTTGAAAAAGGCCTGGCCGTCATCTCCGCCTTCGACCAGGACCGTCCGCGCCTGACGATGACCGAGGTCGCCTCGCTGTGCGGCCTGACGCGCGCCGCGGCACGCCGCTACCTGATCACGCTCGAGTACCTCGGCTACGTCACCAGCGACCGCAAGATGTACGCGCTGACGCCCAAGGTGCTGCGCCTGGGCCAGAGCTACATGCACTCGGCCCGCCTGCCGCGCATCGTGCAGCCCGAGCTGCACAAGCTGGCCTATGGCCTGAAGGAAGCGTCGTCGGCCGGCGTGCTCGAAGGCGCCGATGTCATCTGCATCGCTGCGACCAGCGCCGGCCGCGTGGTGTCGTCCACGCTGCAGCCAGGCACGCGCGTGCCGGCCTACTGCACGGCCAACGGCCGCGTGCTGCTGTCCTCGCTGCCCCAGGCCGACCTGGATGCATGGATCGCCAAGCAGACCTTCGCGCCGCTCACGCCCAGCACCATCACCAACCCCGAGCGCCTGCGAGCAGAGATCGCCCGTGCGCGCCAGCAGGGCTATGCGACGGTGGACCAGGAGCTGGAGCTCGGCCTGCGCACGATCAGCGTGCCGCTCAAGAGCTACCGCGGTGAAGTGCTGGCCGCCATGAACATCAGCGTGCATGCCGCCCGCGTGAGCATGGACCAGCTCGTGAACGATTGCCTGCCGGCCCTGCTGCAGGCCCAGGCCAGCCTGCGCACGGTGCTGTGATCCTGAGGTCGCGAGGCCTCGGGAGAGGCCTCGCGATGTGACCTCGGCCGTGACGGACGTCCCGTTGCCGATGGTGTGATTGCACTGCCGCACGGACCTTGTCGTGTAGGCTCTTGCGCATGGATCTGCGTGCCCATCGCAAGCTCGTGGCGGACCGCTTCAGTGCGCAAGCCCGGCGCTTTGTCGAGTGGGCCGATGGCACCAGCGATGCCGGGCCGTTGACGGCGCCGGTGGCCTTGCGGCAGGTGGTCGCTGTCTACACCGCGGCGCTGGCCATGCCGCAACCGTGGAGCGAGCACGTGTCGCCGCGCAGCGAGGAACAGGCGGTCGACATGACGGTCGCACTCTCAGCGGTGCGGCTGCGTGCCGCAGCCATTCCGCTGCAGCACTACAGCGAGATCTTCAGCCCCCTGGTGCCGCAGGATGAACCGGTGGTTGGCGATCTCGCCGACGACCTCGTGGACATCTACAGGCACCTCGCCCGCGGCCTGCAACTGCATGCGGCCGGATTGGTCGACGATGCGCTGTGGGAATGGGGCTTCAACTTCCAGGTGCACTGGGGCGAGCACGCCTCGTCAGCCATCCGCGCCTTGCATTGCTACCTGGCCCAGGAAGACCCAACCGGCCTTTGCAGCGGGGACTGACCCCACGACCCGCTCACCCCCGCGACACCGCCAGCCAGCGGTCGAGCTGCGACGAATCCGCCAACAGCGCATCGCTGTCGCCTTCATGCACCACCGCGCCCCGGTCGAGCACGACGGCGCGCTGCGTGATGGGCAGGATCATGCGCGGGTTCTGCTCCACGATGATGGCCGACATGCCCTCTTCGCGGACCACGCGTGCGATGGAGCGCAGCAGCTCTTCGACGATGATGGGCGCCAGGCCTTCCAGCGGTTCATCCAGCAGCAGCAGCTTCGGGTTGAGCACCAGCGCACGCGCGACGGCGAGCATCTGCTGTTCACCGCCCGACAGCTGGTTGCCCATGTTGGCGCGGCGCTCCTGCAAGCGCGGAAACATCTCGTAGGCCCGCTGGACCGTCCACGGCCCGGGGCGCGCCACCGCGGTGAGGTTCTCCTCCACCGTCAGCGACTTGAAGATGTTGCGCTCCTGCGGCACCCAGCCGATGCCGGCTTCGGCACGGCGATGCGGCGGCAACGTGCTCAGCTCCACACTCCCGAGGAAGATGCGCCCCGCATGCCGGCGAGTCGCGCCCACCAGCGTGTTGAGGAAGGTCGTCTTGCCCGTGCCATTGCGGCCCAGCAGTGCGAGCGACTGGCCCGCTTGCAGCGACACCGAGATGCCCTGCACCACCACCGCTTCGCCGTAGCCGGACTTCAGCGACTCCACGCGCAGCAGCTCAGCCATGTGCGCCTCCGGACTCGCCCAGGTACACCGCCTTCACCCGCGGGTCGCGCGAGATGGACTGCACGTCCCCTTCCGCGAACACCGCGCCGTTGACCAGCACCGACACCGTGCGCGCGTAGTTGAAGACGAGGTCCATGTCGTGTTCGATGAGCAGCACCGACACGTCCTCGGGCAAGGCACCGATGGTGTCGAAGATCTCCTGCCGCTCGCCTTCGGGCACGCCGGCCACCGGCTCGTCCAGCAGCAGCACGCGCGGCTTGCAGGCGATGGCAGTGGCGATCTCCAGCAGCCGCCGCTTGCCGTAGGCGAGTTGCGACACCTTCTGGTCCATCACGTCGTCGAGGCGGAACTGCCGCAGCAGGCGTTCGCACTCGACGACGACCTGCCCGTTGCGGCCCAGCGGCTGCCACCACCTCGCGCTCAGCCCTTGCTGCGCAGAAACGGTCAACGCCAGCGAGGTGAGCGGCGTCAGTTCGCTGAAGAGCTGGTTGATCTGGAAGGTGCGCACGATGCCTCGCCGCACGCGCTTGTGCGCAGCGAGCTTCGTGATGTCGACACCATCCAGGCGGATGCTGCCGGAGCTCGGCTCCAGCACGCCGGTCAGCAGGTTGATGAGCGTGGTCTTGCCCGCGCCATTGGGCCCGATGAGCGCGTGGCGCGCGCCCTTCTCGACCTTCAGCGACACCTCGTTGGTGGCGACGAGGCCGCCGAAGCGCTTCACCAGCGAGCGGGTTTCCAGCACCGTGCTCATCAACGCCTCCACCATGTCCACGGCCGCACGAGGCGCTCGCGTCCCACCATCACCAGCAGCACCAGGAACAGGCCCAGCCAGAAGGTCCAGTACTGCGGCGTCCAGGCGGAGATGAGGTCGTGCAGCAGCTTGAAGGCGATGGCACCGAAGATGCCGCCGTAGAGATAGCCCGTGCCGCCGATCACCAGCACCAGCAGCACGTCCGCGCTGCGGTGGAAGTCCAGCACGTCCAGCGAGGCGAAGCCGGTGGTCTGCGCCAGCAGTGCTCCGGATGCGCCCGCCAGTGCCGCGGCGAGGGCGTAGACGGCCACGAGCCGCATGTGCACATCCATCCCGATGCTGGTGGCGCGCAGCCGGTTGTCGCGCAGCGCCTTGAGCGACACGCCGAAGGGCGAGTGCACCACGCGCCGCGCGATCAGCAAGGCCACGACCAGCACCGCCAGGCTGTACCCGTACGCCACGCGGCCATACAGGTCGAACTCGAATCGCCCAAGCAGCGGGGCGATGGTGACGCCTTGCAGGCCGTCGATGCCGCCCGTGAGCCAGTCCAGCTTGTTGGCCAGTTCGAACAGCACCAGCGCCACGCCGAGCGTGACCATCAGGCGGGTGAGGTCGGAGCCCCGCAGGATGAGCAGGCTGCACACCAGCCCCAGCAGCGTCGCCGCTGCGATGGCCACCACCAGCCCCACCAGCGGATCGGGCATCACGTGCTTGGCGAACAGCGCCGCCGTGTAAGCCCCGAAGCCGAAGAAGGCCGCATGCCCGAGCGACACGATGCCCGCATAGCCGAGGATCAGGTCCAGCGAGACCGCGAACAACGCGAGGATGGCGATCTCGTTGGCCAGCAAGGCATGCTCGCCCACCAGCCACCACGAGGCCAGCGCCGCCACGCCCAGGGCGATCTCCCACCAGCGCCAGCGCGATTGCGCGGCCAGGCTTTGAGCGACGGAAGGCGATGCCGTCATTTGGTGGCCGCCCGTCCGAACAGGCCCTGCGGACGGAAAGTCAGGATGACGATCATCAGCGTGTAGACGATGAAGGCGCCCAGCTTGGGCACGTAGTACTTGCCGAACACGTCGGCCACGCCCAGCAGCAGCGCGGCCAGCAGCGGCCCGGTGATGGTGGTGGTGCCGCCCACCGACACCACGATGAGGAAATAGATCATGAACTTCAGCGGGAAGTCCGGCGTGAGGCCCAGCACTTCGGCGCCCAGTGCGCCACCCAGGCCCGCGAGTCCGGAGCCCACGGCGAAGGTCAGCAGGAAGACCTGGTTCACGTTGATGCCCAGGCCCGAGGCGACGCGCGGGTCGTCCACCGACGCGCGCAGACGGCTGCCGAAGCGTGTACGCGACAACACGGTCTGCAAGGCGATGGTGAGCAGCGCGCACAGCACCACGATGAAGAGCCTGTACTTGCCGATACCGACGAATTCGAAATCGAAGCGGCCCTGCAGCCAGGTCGGCAGCTGGATGATCTGCTGCTGCGAGCCGATGAAGTAGTCCACCGCCGACACCGACATGAACACCAGGCCGATGGAGAACAGCACCTGGTCCAGGTGCGGCTTGGCGTACATCGGCCGGTACAGCGTGCGTTCCAGCAGCGCGCCGAGCGCGGCGGTGAGCAGGAAGGCCAGCGGCAGCGTCGCCAGGAACGGCACGCCCAGCCGGTTCATCAGCAGCACGGTGATGTAGCCACCGGCCATGGCGAAGGCGCCGTGCGCGAGGTTGATGAAGTTCATCAGGCCCAGCGTCACGGCCAGCCCGACCGCGAGCACGAACAGCAGCATGCCGTAGGCGATGCCGTCGAAGAGGAGTGTCAGCATCGTCTACGCAGCGCGCTCACTTGGCCTTGCCGGGATCCTTCACCGACTTCTGCACGTCGAACTCGACGTTCCACAGCTGCCCGTCCTTGCGCTCGACCTTGCGGATGTACACGTCCTGCACGATGTCACGGGTCTGCGCGTCGATGAGCACCTGGCCGCGCGGGCTTTCGAAGATCTGGCCCTTCATCGCGCCCAGCAACGCCTCGCCGCCGCCCTGCCCCTTGGTGGCTTCCAGCGCCTTGTAGATGACGCGCATGCCGTCGTAGGCGGCCACGGCCATGAAGTTGGGCCTGAACTTGTTGGCAGCCTGGAAGTCGGTCACGAACTTCTTGTTCAACGCCGACGGGTGCGCGGCCGAGTAGTGGTGCGAATTCACCACGCCCAGGGCCACGTCGCCCATGTCGTTGAGTTGGTCATCGTCCAGCACGTCGCCGGTGGCGATGAGCTTGATGCCTGCCTTGTCCAGCCCGCGTTCGGCGAACTGCTTCATGAAGGCTGCGCCTTGGCCCGAAGGCAGGAACACGAAGAGCGCGTCGGGCTGCGCATCACGCACCTTCTGCAGGAAGGGGGCGAAGTCGGGGCTGCGCAGTGGCGAGCGGATCTCGGCGACGATCTGGCCGCCGTTGAGCTGGAACTGGCTCTTGAAGAACTTCTCGGCGTCGATGCCGGGCCCGTAGTCGGTGACCAGCGTGACCACCTTCCTGATCTTGTTCTTGGCCGCCCACTCGGCGATGCCGATGCTCACCTGCGGCAGCGTGAAGCTGGTGCGCACGATGTAGGGCGACTGCTCGGTGATGATGGACGTGGCCGCGGCCGTCACCACCATCGGCGTCTTGCTCTGCGTGGCGATGGGCGCGGTGGCCAGTGCCAGCGGCGTGAGGCCAAAGCCGGCAAGCACGTCCACCTTGTCGTTGACCACCAATTCCTGCGCGATGCGGCGGGTCTGGTCGGCCACGCCGCCGTCGTCTTTGACGATGACCTCGATCTTGCGGCCGGCCACCGTGCTGCCGTTTTGCGCCATGTACAGCTTGATGGCGGCTTCTTCCTGACGGCCGGTGGAGGCCGACTGCCCGGTCATGGGCAGGATGAACCCGATCTTGAAAGGCTTGGCCTCGGCGAAGGCCGGGGCGTTCAGCGTGAGGGGAAGGCCCAGGGCCAGTGCGGCGAGGGCAAGGCGGCGCAAAGCTTGGCGCGTTTCTTGGCGCTTTTGCATGACGAGTCTCCGTTCAACGATGGCTTCTGACGAGCGAGCCGATGCTAGCATCGAGTTCGCCATAAGTACAACTGTTCGAATTACGAACCACAACGGCCACGACATCGCTTCCACTGACCGCTGGGAGTTCGCGCGGCAAAGCGGCTCAGACGTCGAGGATGTAGACCTCCGCCTCCTGGCGTTCGCTGGCGCTGTGGCCCCGCAGGGCGTCGTTCCAGACGGCGTCGCCCGCACTGCGCTGCGGGTTCAGGCCCTGCGTCATCACCGCCACTTCGGACGACGAGGCATCGAACTCGGCCAGCAGGCGGCGCTGGTCATCGAACATGCGTGCGACCATCTCGCCGGCCGCATCGATCACCACGAGGTATTTCGCGGGCTTTTGCATCGGGCTCCTTGCTGGATGAAGGACCGCACCAGCCTACGGCGCGGAATCCACGGTCTGTTCTTCGGAGGCGCCTTGCGCGCTGGCTTCCTCGGCCTGCGGGGGGCGCACGATCATCACGGGAACAGGCGAGTGTCGCAGCACCGACTGCGCCACCGTGCCCAGCGCCGCGCCGCTGCCGCCTTCTCCGTGGGCGCCCATGATGATCACGTCGCAGGCATTGCTCTCGGCCAGTTCGACCAGCGTGTGGGCGGGGTCGCCGACGGCGATCTCGGTGTCATGCGTGATGCCGGCGTCGCTGAGCAGCGCATCGGCCTTGGCCACCGCATGCTCGCCGGCTTCCAGCGCCACGCGGCGCAGGGCGTCGGCGTCGTGCACCACCAGCACTTCGTACAGCGAGCTGCGCTCCTGCACGTTGGCCAGCACGAAATCGGCCTTGAGTCCCTCGCGCACCAGGCGGATCGCGTGATGCACTGCCTCCAGCGAGAGGTCCGATCCATCGACAGGTAGCAAGATGTTCATGGGCATCCTTGGGATGTGAACGAGACAGGCGAGAGCTTGAGCCGCGATGCGGACGTGGTCAAGCGTGCTTGCCACATCGCCCGATGTGGTGGGGGGTCAGTAGGTCTCGACGTGGAAGCGTCCCTCGCGCACGTAGCGCATGTGCAGGGACGGCCAGTCCATGCCTGCCTGCGCGCAGGCCTCGGCCAGCGCCTGCAGCACACCCTCTTCCATGCCCTTCAACCCGCAGATGTAGACGAAGCTGTCCTGCGCGAGCAGCGCGGCCACGTCGGCAGCGCGTTCGCGGATGCGGTCCTGCACGTAGGCGCGCGGCCTGCCCGGCTCGCGCGAGAAGGCGAAGCTGGTGTCGATGAATTCAGGCGGCAGCTTCATCAGCGGGCCGAAGTAAGGCAGCTCCTCGCGCCGGCGCGCGCCGAAGAAGAGCATGAGCTTGCCGCCCGCATCCTGCCCCGCGGCGCGCAGGCGGCGGCGGTGCTCGGTCATCGCGCGCATGGGCGCGGATCCGGTGCCTGTGCAGATCATGAGGATGTTCGAGCCCGCGTGGTTGGGCATGAGGAAGCGGTCGCCGAAGGGGCCGGTGATCTGCACCGTGTCGCCCTTTTGCAGGTCGCACAGGTAGTTCGAACCGACGCCGCCGGGCACGCGCTTCACCGTCAGCGAGGCGTTGTTGTAGCCCTCGCGCTCGCCGCCGCGCGGGCTGGCGATGGAGTACATGCGCGGGTAGTGCGGCCGGCCCTGCGCATCGCTGCCCGAAGGAATGATGCCGATGCTCTGCCCTTCCAGCAGCGGGAAGCGGTGCATGCCGAAGTCCAGCACGATGTGGCGGATGTCGCTCTCGGCATCCGGCTCGGTGAGGCGGAAATTGCCGGCCACCGTCGCCATCAGCGTGCTCTTTTGCGTGAAGAGGTTGAGCTGCGGCGTGGCAGCCGACGAGGGCGCGATGGTGGAGGTTGGCGAGGTCGCGGCATTGGCCTGCGGCGCGGCCTCGGGTTTCACCAGTTCCGCATCCGGCGTCTCCTGCTGCACGGGCAGTTCGTCCCACGAGAACTGCTCGGCCAGCGTGTAGGCCCGGTCCTTGAACACCACCCGCCAGTGGTCGATGCTGCCCGTCGGGCACGGCGAGATGCAGGCATTGCAGCCGTTGCAGACGGCCGCGTCCACCACGTAGTTGCGGCTGTCGTGCGTGATCGCATCGACCGGGCAGGTCTCCTCGCAGGTGTTGCAGCGGATGCAGACCTCGGGGTCGATGAGATGCTGGCGGATGAGGAGGTCGCTCACGAGAACCGCACGTACTCGAAGTTCACCGGCCGCTTGTTGATGCCGATGGCCGGCGGCGCGATCCAGTTCGCGTAGCGGCCCGTCTCGACCACGCGGCCCATCAGCGAGGCGACGTAGGCGCGGTCTTCATCGGCGGGCAGCCAATCGTTCACATGCGCCGCCCATTCAGCCTCGGACACGACGCGCCCGTCCGGGCTGATCTTCATGCCGCTGAAGCTGCCGATCTGCCGGTTGAAGGCCTTGTGCGGCACGCTCAGGCGCAAGGGCAGCCCCGCCTTCTCGATCACCTTGTTCCAGCGCCCGATGCCACCGATGGAATCGCGGATGAAGTCGTCGCGCAGCACCTCGTTCAGCGCATTGAGCATGGGCACCTCGCGCTCCACCAGCGCACCATCCTTCACGTCGAGGATGCGGTAGCTCTCGCCCTTGAGCAGGTGGTCGTCGGCGCGCTTGCCTTCCTCGAAGCGGCCCTTGAGCCCGGCGCTGTAGAAGATCGCCGCGTTGCTCGACTGGTCGGCGCCGAAGAGGTCGATCGTCACGCTGTAGTGGAAGTTGAGGTAGCGCTGCAGCGTGGGCAGGTCGACGACGCCGTGCCGGCGCACCTCGGCCGGGTCCTCGATGCCGTGCTCCTTCATCACCTCGCAGGTGCGCTGGATGACACGAGACACGCCCGACTCGCCCACGAACATGTGGTGCGCCTCTTCGGTCAGCATGAAGCGCGTGGTGCGGCTCAGCGGGTCGAAGCCGCTCTCGGCCAGTGCATTGAGCTGGAACTTGCCGTCGCGGTCGGTGAAGTAGGTGAACATGAAGAAGGCCAGCCAGTCCGGCGTCTTCTCGTTGAAGGCACCGAGGATGCGCGGGTTGTCCACGTCGCCCGAGCGGCGCTCCAGCAGCGCTTCGGCCTCCTCGCGGCCATCACGGCCGAAATGCTTGTGCAGCAGGTAGACCATGGCCCACAGATGCCGGCCTTCTTCTACGTTGACCTGGAAGAGGTTGCGCAGGTCGTACTGGCTGGGCGCCGTGAGGCCCAGGTGCCGCTGCTGCTCGACCGAGGCGGGCTCGGTGTCGCCTTGCGTGACGATGATGCGCCGCAGGTTGGCGCGATGCTCGCCGGGCACGTCCTGCCAGGCCGCCTCGCCCTGGTGCTCGCCGAAGCCGATGCGCCGGTCGGCCTCCGGCTGCGCGAGGAAGATGCCCCATCGGTAGTCGGGCATCTTCACGTGGCCGAAGTGGGCCCAGCCGTCGGGCGTGGTGCTCACTGCCGTGCGCAGGTAGACGTCGAAGCCCTGCGCACCCTCGGGGCCCATGTCCTGCCACCAGCTCAGGTAGTTGGGTTGCCAGTGCTCCAGTGCGCGCTGCAGGGCGCGGTCTTCCGACAGGTTGACGTTGTTGGGAATCTTGTCGCTGTAGTCGATTGCGCTCAAGGCAGGCCTCGCTCTTCAGATGCGTTTGCGGTCGAACTGCGGCTTGGTGCCGGTGCCGTACACCTTCAGCGCCCCGCCCTCGCCCACGGCATTCGGCCGCTGGAAGATCCAGTTCTGCCAGGCGCTCAAGCGCGCGAAGATGCGCGTCTCCATGCTCTCGCGGCCGGTGAAGCGCAGGTTGGCTTCCAGGCCGGTCAGCGCGTCGGCCGACATGCTGGCGCGCTCTTCCAGCGCAATGCGGATCTCGTCGTCCCAGTCGATGTCGTCGGGCGTTGCGGTGGCCAGGCCCAGGCGCATCGCCTCGTCGGCATCGAGCAGCTGGCCGCGCGACTGCTGGGCTTCATTCAGCTCGTGGCCATGCAGCCGGCGTTGCAGCCGAGTCTCGTGGCTCACCATCGGCAGCAGGCCCAGGTTCATGCCGGTGAGGCCCACGCGCGGCTGCGCCTCGGACTCGTCGGGCAGGTGCTGAAGGTAGATGCGGTCAGCCGCAAGCGCCAGTTCGAAGAAGCTGCCGACGAAACAGGAGCCACGGTCGGCCAGCGCGAAGATCGAGCGCGAACTCACGTCCAGCCGCGCCAGCGTGCGCCGCAGCAAGCCGATGGTCTCGCGCACGAACCAGTGCTGCGAATGCGCGAGCAAGGTGGCGTCCAGGGCGCTCACCGCATCGGCGCTGCCGCGTGTCTTGATGATCCAGGTGCCCAGCTCCGGCTCGTTGGCGCGCAGGTGCAGGATGGCGTCGTCCAGCTCGCGCGCCATCTCAAGCGCATACCACTGCGCGCCGGCCTGCTCGATGCCGGCGATGTCCAGCGGCTGCGCGCCCATCGGCGCCGACACGGTGATCGTGGCGTGCCTGGCGGCGCGGTCGAACTGCAGGTCGACGTGCCGGTAGGCGATGCCATCGTGCTTCAACGTCCTGGTCAAGGCCGGCAGCACCACGCCCTTGGCCTGTGCCGGCCGGTCGCTGGCGGCCGCGAGCTCACGCGCCCGCTCCTGCACGCGCTGCGCGAAGCCCTGCGGCTTCACCACCTCGTCCACCAGCCGCCAGTCCTTCGCGCGCTGGCCGCGCACGCCCTCGCTGGTGGTGCAGAAGACATCGGCCAGGTCATGCCGCACGCGCCGCTTGTCGGTCAGCCGCGTGAGGCCGCCCGTGCCCGGCAGCACGCCCAGCAGCGGCACCTCGGGCAGGCTCACCGCCGACGAGCGGTCGTCGATGAGGATGATCTCGTCGCAGGCCATGGCCAGCTCGTAGCCACCGCCCGCACAGGCGCCGTTCACCGCGGCGATGAACTTGAGCCCGCTGTGCCGGCTCGCGTCCTCGATGCCGTTGCGCGTCTCATTGGTGAACTTGCAGAAGTTCACCTTCCACGCATGGGTGGACTGCCCCAGCATGAAGATGTTGGCGCCCGAGCAGAACACCCGCTCGCGGTCGCTGGTGATGATGACCGTGCGAATCTGCGGATGCTCGAAGCGGATGCGCTGCACCGCGTCATGCAGCTCGATGTCCACGCCCAGGTCGTAGCTGTTGAGCTTGAGCTTGTAGCCGGGCACCAGGCCGCCGTCCTCGTCCACCTTCAGGGCCAGCGTGGCGGTGGCACCCTCGGTGCGAAGCGCCCAATGGCGGTAACGGCTGGGGTGGGTCTCGAAGTCGACGGCAAAGGACGGGTCCATGACTGCTCCCGGAGGTCACATGCAATTTAGTGCATGTGGCTGGCACGGTCAACCGGTGCGCTCCAGCGCCCTTGCCTTCAAGACCCGCTTCAAGCCGGCCAATGCCGCATCCAACGGCTTTCCGCTGGTGTCGAAGCTGGCATCCGCCTTGGAATAGAACGGCGTGCGGCTGTCGAGGATGCGGCGCAGGTCGGCCATCGCTTCCGCATTGCCCGAACGGCCCATCGGCCGCGTGTCGCCCTGCGCCAGCACACGGCCCATGTGCTCCTCGGGCGTGGCCCGCAGCCAGATGGTGTGGCAATGGGCCAGGAGGAGGTTGAAGGTCGCCGGCTCCGACACGATGCCGCCGGGCGTGGCGATCACCGCCTTCGGATGCTGCTGGATCGCCTCCTCCAGCGCGCGCCGTTCGTGGCGGCGGTAGGCACGCTCGCCGTACAGCGAATGGATTTCCGACACGCCGCACCCGGCGAGCGATTCGATCTCGCGGTTCAGCTCGATGAAGGGCACGGCCAGTTCGTCGGCCAGCAGTTGGCCCAGCGTGCTCTTGCCGGCGCCGCGCATGCCCACCAGCGCGATCCGCTGGCGCCGGGCTGACGGGCTGGCCGGCGCACCGAACATGCCGGCCAGCGCATGCCGCACCTGGCCCAGCTCCGCCTCGCTGCGCCCGCGCAGGATCTCGCGGATCATCAGCCACTCCGGCGACGACGCCGTCTCGTCGCCCACCAGTTCGGCCAGCGAGCAGTTGAGCACCTGCGCCACCTGCCGCAGGAACTGCACCGAGGCATTGCCCACCCCCATCTCGACGTTGGCGATGTGCCGCTCGGACACGCCCGCCGCCTGCGCCAGGCTCTTGCGCGTCAGGCCGCGGCGTGCGCGCAGCGCGCGCGTGCGCTCGCCCAGGGCAGCGAGAAAGGCGTCCTTGTCGTCGGGCGGTGCGATGGCGGGTCTGGGTCGGGGCACGGGTTCACCCGGGTCGTTCGATGTGGACAATCCATGCAACATATTGCATTGCCCGGCGCAGCGCAAGCCGCACGGACCCCAAAGGACCCGCCTTGAACGAAAGCTTCGTCCAGATCGAGTGGCGATCCCGCCTGCTGCGGCTGGAGTGCGCGTGGGTAGGGGCTAAGGAGTCCGCGCACCCGCCCGTCGTGTTCCTGCACGAAGGCCTGGGCTCGGTGGCGCTGTGGAAGGATTTCCCGCAGCAGTTCTGCGAAGCCAATGGCTTGCGCGGCCTGGTCTTCTCGCGCTACGGCTACGGCTGCTCCACCCCCAAGCCACCGGGCGAGCGCTGGCCGGTGGACTTCATGCACCAGCAAGCCTTCGAGGTGCTGCCTCCCCTGTTCAAGCAACTCGGCATCGAACGCCCATGGCTCTTCGGCCACAGCGACGGCGGCTCCATCGCCTTGCTGCATGCGTCGCGCTTTCCGGTGGCTGGCGTGGTGAGCCTGGCTGCGCACGTCTTCACCGAAGACTTCGGCATCGACGCCATCGCCGCCACGCGCACGGCCTATGAAACCACCGATTTGCGCACGCGCCTGGCTCGCTACCATGCCGACGTCGATTCGGCATTCCGGGGCTGGAACGACATCTGGCTGGACCCGGCGTTTCGCGCATGGAACATCGAAGCCGAGATCGGCACCATCGCTTGTCCGCTGCTGGTGGTGCAAGGCATCGACGACGAGTACGGCACGATGGCGCAGGTCGAGGCGATCGCGCGGCGCGTGCCGCATGCCCGTGTGCTCGCATTGCAGCGCTGCGGGCACACGCCGCACCGCGACCAGCCTGAACGATTGATCGCCGAGGCCGGCGCCTTCATCCGAAGCGATGGCGCGGCCACCCACGAACGATGAACGCGTGACCCACAGGAGACCCGCATGACAACCTGGCTCAAGCTCTCGTCCGCCGCGCTCGCCGCCGGCCTCTCGCTCGGCGCGCACGCACAAGGTGCGCCCATCAAGGTCGGCCTGATGCTGCCCTACTCCGGCACCTACGCATCGCTGGGCAACATGATCGAGAACGGCTTCAAGCTCTACGTGCAGGAGCAAGGGGGCAAGCTCGCTGGCCGCGAGATCCAGTACTTCAAGGTGGACGACGAGTCCGACCCGTCCAAGGCCACGGACAACGTCAACAAGCTCATCAAGCGCGACCAGGTGGACGTGCTGGTGGGCACCGTGCATTCGGGCGTGGCGCTGGCCATGGCCAAGGCAGCGAAGGACAGCAACACGCTGCTCATCGTGCCCAATGCGGGCGCGGACGCCATCACCGGCCCGCTGTGCGGCAGCAACATCGTGCGCAGCTCGTTCTCGAACTGGCAGCCGGGCTACTCCACCGGCGTGGTGATGGCGCAGCGCGGCCACAAGCGCGCCATGACCATCACCTGGAACTACGCGGCCGGCAGCGAGACGGTGAAGGGCTTCACGGAAGCCTTCGAGAAGGGCGGCGGCAAGGTCATCAAGGACTTGAACCTGCCCTTCCCGAACGTCGAGTTCCAGGCCCTGCTCACCGAGATCGCGGCGCAGAAGCCCGATGCGGTGTTCGCGTTCTTCGCGGGCGGCGGCGCAGTGAAGTTCGTCAAGGACTATGCAGCAGCCGGCCTGAACAAGACCATTCCCCTGTACGGCTCGGGCTTCCTCACCGACGGCACGCTCGAAGCGCAGGGCGCATCGGCACAAGGCCTGATGACCACGCTGCACTATGCCGACAACCTGGAGACCCCGCGCAACAACGCCTTCCGCAAGAGCTTCGCGCTGACCTACAAGGCCAACGCCGATGTCTACGCCGTGCAAGGCTACGACGCCGCGCAATTGCTGTCGGCCGGCCTGGCCGCGGCCAAGGGCGACATCGGCAAGAAGGACGTGATCGGCGCTGCGATGCACAAGGCCACCGTGGACAGCCCGCGCGGCAAGTTCACGATGTCAGCGGCCGGCAATCCGGTGCAGGACATGTATGTGCGCGAAGCCAAGGGCGTGAACAACGAGTTCAGGAGCGTGGCGGTGAAGGCGCTGGCAGACCCGGCGCGCGGCTGCAAACTCTGACCGAGGCTGAGTGGACCTCCCCACCTTCCTCGTCCAGTGCCTCAACGCCGTCCAGTACGGCTTGCTGCTCTTCCTGGTCGCCAGTGGCCTGACGCTCATCTTCGGGATCATGGGCGTGATCAACCTCGCCCATGGCAGCTTCTACATGCTGGGCGCCTACATGGCCTTCGTGCTGGCGCCGGCGTTCGGTGGCAACTTCATCGGCATGCTGCTCGCGGGCGTGGTGCTGGCGGCCCTCTTCGGCTTCGTGCTGGAGTGGGTGTTCTTCAGCTTCCTCTACCAGCGCGAGCACCTGCAGCAGGTGCTGATGACCTACGCGCTCATCCTCGTGTTCGAGGAAGTGCGCTCGCTGCTGGTGGGCAACGACGTGCACGGGGTGCCGATTCCACAGTGGCTGTCGGGGAGCTTCGCGCTGGGCAGCCTGATGTCCTACCCGTGGTACCGGCTCTTCGCCTCGGCGGCGTGCATCGTGCTGGCCGTCGGGCTGTACTGGGTGGTCAACCGCACGCGGCTGGGCATGATGATCCGCGCCGGCGCGAGCAACCGCGACATGGTGCGCGGGCTGGGCGTGAACATCCAGCTGCTGTACCGCACGGTGTTCGCGGGCGGCGTGGCGCTGGCCGCGCTGGCGGGGATGATCGCGGCGCCGATGTCCTCGGTGTACCCGGGCATGGGCTCCAGCGTGCTCATCATCTGCTTCGTGGTGGTGGTGATCGGCGGCATCGGCTCCATCACCGGCGCGCTGGTGGCGTCGCTGCTGGTGGGTGTCGTGGACACCTTCGGCAAGGTGTTCTTCTCGGAGTACAGCGGCGTGGGGGTGTACCTGTTGATGGCCGTCATCCTGGTGTGGCGGCCCGAGGGCCTGGTGCGGCGGGCGGCCTGACGATGAAATGGCCTGCCTGGTTGACGCCGGCGATCGCCGCCTTGCTGCTGGCGGCCCTGCCCGTGGTGCTCACGCCATACACGCATGACCTGGTGGTGAAGATCGCCATCTACGCCATCTTTGCGCTCAGCCTGGAATTGCTGGTGGGCATGACGGGACTCGTGAGCCTGGGCCATGCCGCGTTCCTGGGCATCGGCGCCTACGTGACGGTGCTGCTCGCGGCCGATGCGTCTGCGCCTGGCCTGGCAACGACATTGCTCGCCGCCATCGGCGCCGCCGCGCTGTACGCCCTCTTCGTCGGCGCGCTCAGCCTGCGCACCAAGGGCGTGTACTTCATCATGGTCACGCTGGCCTTCGCGCAGATGGCCTACTTCGTGGTGCACGACACCAGGATCGCCGGCGGCAGCGACGGGCTGTTCCTCTACAACAAGCCGGTGCTGGCCTTCGGCGGCAAGACGCTGGTCAACCTCGACGACAAGCAGCACATCTACTTCGCCGTGTGGGCCGCGCTGGTCTTCACGTATGCGCTGCTGGCGCTGGTGCGGCGCTCGCGCTTCGGCCATGCATTGGCGGGCATCCGCGCGAACGAGCAGCGCATGCGGGCCACGGGCTTCCCGACCACTGCGTACAAGCTGGCCGCCTTCGTGCTGGCCGGTGCTCTCGCGGGCCTCGCGGGCTTCCTGCTCGCGGTGAAGGACGGCGCCGTCAACCCGGAGCTGCTGAGCTGGCATGAATCCGGCGGCGTGCTGCTGATGGTGATCCTCGGCGGCATCGGCCACTTGCGCGGCGCGGTGCTGGGCGCGATCGCGCTCACGCTGCTCAAGGAGTTTTTCCAGACCGAGGCCTGGCTGGGGGCGCTGGCGTCGCATTGGCAGCTCACCTACGGCTTCACGGTGATCGCCTTCGTGGCCTTGCTGCCGCGCGGGCTGATCGGATTGGCCAGCGTGAGGCGCGTCAAGCCGGCGGCCACCGGGGAGCCCGCCCATGACTGAGGCGCCCCTGCTTCGCGCGACGGGCCTGACGCGCCGCTTCGGCGGGCTGGCCGCCGTCAATGGCGTGAGCCTGGACTTGAACGTGGGCGAGGTGCATGCCGTGATCGGCACCAATGGCGCGGGCAAGTCCACGCTGATCAACATGCTGTCGGGCGAACTGCCCGCCACCAGCGGCCGCATCGAATTCGCGGGCCACGAGGTGACGCGCTGGCCACAACCACGGCGCGCCCGCGCCGGCGTTGGCCGCAGCTACCAGCGCACCACCGTCTTTGCGGAATTCAGCGTGTTCGAGAACTGCCGGCTGGCAGCGCAAGCGATGCAGCCGCGGGCATGGGCCCTGTGGGAATCCGCCGCGCGTTGCGATGCGAGCACGCGCGCCGCGCACGAGGCCTTGGCCGCAACGGGGCTGGAGGAGCACGCACAGCGCCCCGCCGGTGCCCTGAGCCACGGCGGCAAGCGCCAACTGGAGATCGCGATGTGCCTGGCCACGCGCCCGTGCGTGCTGCTGCTGGACGAGCCGCTGGCCGGCATGGGTGCGGAGGAAAGCGAACGCATGCTGGGCCTGCTGGACCAGCTCAAGGCCGGGCATGCGGTACTGCTGGTCGAACACGACATGGACGCGGTGTTCCGCATCGCCGACCGCATCACGGTGATGGTCAACGGCGAGACCATCGCCAGCGACAGGCCACAGCATATCCGCAACAACCGCGAGGTGCAGATGGCCTACCTCGGCGATGGCACGCAGGGGCATTGATGCTGTACGTCGACCAGCTCCATGCCCACTACGGCGACAGCCACGTGCTGCGCGGCGTGAGCCTGTCGCTGCCAGCGGGCGTCTCCACCGGCCTGCTGGGACGCAACGGCATGGGCAAGACCACGCTCATCCGCACGCTGATGGGCTATGTGCGCGCCACCGGTGGGTCGTTGCGTTGGGGAGATCGCGAGGTCACCGGCTTCGCGCCCGAGCGCATCGCGCGGCTGGGCGTGGGCTACGTGCCCGAGGGCCGGGGCATCTTCGCCAACCTCTCGGTGCGCGAGAACCTCGTGATGTGCGCACGCGCCGGCGTCGGCGGCGAGCAGCACTGGTCGCTGGAGCGCGTGCTGCACACCTTCCCGCGCCTGGCCGAGCGGCTCAGGCACGGCGGCCAGCAACTGTCCGGCGGTGAGCAGCAGATGCTGGCGATCGGCCGCGCGCTGATGACCAACCCTCGGCTGCTCATCCTTGACGAAGCCACCGAGGGCCTCGCGCCGCTGGTGGTGGCGGAGATCTGGCGCGTGATCAGCGAGATCCGCGCCACGGGCATCGGCACGCTGATCGTGGACCGCAACTACCGCGCCGTACTGGCGCACACCGACCGCGCGGTGGTGATGGAGAAGGGCCGCATCGTCATGGAAGGCGCGTCCGCCGAACTGGCGCGCGACCACGACGGGCTGGCGCGCTGGCTCGGGGTGTGAGAATCGGCGCCGGCACCATCAACCTGACAAGCACCATGATCCTTGAAATCGCCGACATCACCATCCCGCCCGGCAAACAGGCGGAATTCGACGAAGCCATCCAGCGCGGCATCGCCACCGTCGTCTCGCAGGCCCAGGGCTTTCGCGGCTTCAAGGTCAACAAGGGCATCGAATCGCCCGAGCGCTACGTGCTGATGATCTATTGGGACACGCTGGAGGACCACACCGTCGGCTTCCGCGGCGGCCCGCTGTTCCCGCAGTGGCGGGCGATCGTCGGGCCGTACTTCGCCAAGCCGCCGGTGGTGGAGCACTTCAGCTTGCTGGCGAAGTCGGCCTGAACCGGCGGCCGGGCGCCATCTACCGGACGCTGCGGCGCCGGCGGAGGCCGGCGATGAGCGCGAGGCCGGCCAGCATCAACGCATAGGTCTCAGGCTCCGGCACGACCGAGGCAGTGGAGTAGACGGAGGTGTCCAGCCACCCCGAGTTGGTGAACGCCTGGTGGTTGAAGAGCGTGATGGTGAGCAGCCCGGTCTTCGCGTCAAAGGCGCTGCCGGACAGGAAACCGGCATCGCTGCGCAGAACGCTCTCGGTGGTGCCTTCTCCGGCCACCCGCATGCGCCCGGAGAGGCTCACGAAGGACGCAGCGCTTCCGCAGAAATCGCCGAGGATGCCGCACACCGTGCCCGCGGAGGCCAGCGTGGCGGCGTCCATGGTGATGGTGAGCGCGGTGTTCGCGGTCAACTCCAGCGTGAACGCGTAGGGGGCGCTGCTCAGGTAGCCGGTGGACGAGAGCGCCCCGGACTCTGCGAAGGCGTTGTCCTTGATCGCGCTCGCCTCGGCTGTCGCCCCGCCCGGGACCAGGGTCACACGTGCCTGCGCCGCCGCACTCAGTGCGCTGACCGGTACGTAGGCTCCGAAGGTCTCGGGGCCTTCAACCCGGTTCTCGACCGTGATGACGTCGGCCGCACCGAAGCGTGCCACGGACCTGCCGTTGCCCGCTGGGCCATCGACGCTTTGCAGCAGTGAGTAGTCGGCCGTCACGCCATCGGTGAGGTCCAGATCGGTCACGCTGAAATGCAAGGTCCCGAGCTGGGCACTGGCGTTGGAGGTCGCGGCGTGGGCACCCGAAGCCGCCAGGGTCAGGCAGCACAAGCCGGCAAGAATGGATCGCATGGAATCTCTCTCCCGTGAATTGTTGGAGCGCGAAGCTTAGGTTGGGCGCTGCAGTACCAGCCCCCTGCGTTTAGGGGGACGATGTGCTCGCGTGTGTTACCAAATGCCTCATCATCAAGACCCCAAATCGCACAAGGACGTTTTCCATGAAGCTGCTGCGACACGGCCCGGCAGGGCAGGAAAAACCGGGCGCACTCGACGGCGACGGTCGTCCGCGCGACCTCTCGCTGCTCGTTCCCGATTTCACGCCGCAATGGCTGTCCCCTGCCAAGCTCAACGCCCTGGCTGCAATCGATTTGCGCCGCATGCCGCTGGTGCCTGAAGGAGAGCGCCTGGGCGTGCCCATCGCGGGCTCGCGCCAATTCATCGCCATCGGCCTGAACTACCGCAAGCATGCGGAAGAAGCCGGCCTGGAGATTCCCAAGGAGCCTGTCGTGTTCTCCAAGGCCATCACCGCGCTGGCCGGGCCGAACGACGACGTGGCGCTGCCCGAAGGTTCGCAGGCATCCGACTGGGAAGTGGAGCTGGGTTTCGTCATCGGCACCACGGCGCAGCGCGTGAGCGCGGAGCGGGCCCTGTCGCACGTGGCCGGCTACGTGCTCGCCAACGACATCTCCGAGCGCGACTGGCAGATGAAGCGCAATGGGCAATGGATCAAGGGCAAGAGCTACGACGGCTTCGGCCCCATCGGCCCGTGGCTGGTCACGGCCGATGAACTGCCCGACCCGCAGACCATCCCGCTGGAGCTGCGCGTGAACGGCGAACTGCGCCAGGACGGCCACAGCTCGGACATGATCTTCCCGGTGGCGCACATCGTGTCCTACCTCAGCCAGTTCATGACGCTGCTGCCCGGTGACGTGATCATCACCGGCACGCCGGCCGGTGTGGGCCTGGGCATGAAGCCGCCGGTGTTCCTCAAGCGTGGCGACGTGATGACGCTCAGCGCCGGGCCCCTGGGGACCCAGCGCCAGCGCGTCACCTGATCAGCGTTTTTGCAGGATGAACTGCGGCCTCGTCGGCCGCGCCACGCCCATGGACTCGCGCACCATGGTCATGGACTTCACCGCCTGCAGCTGGCTCACCGGCAGCTGGATGATCTGCGAGAAGTTGTTGCCCAGCGTGGGCATCCCGAAGGCGGTGTGGAACAGGTCGTCGTCGCTCCACGACTGCGCCTGCGCCGCCGTGGCCACGGGCGTCATCCAGTCGAACTTCACGTCGGCATTGCCGTTGATGGCAATGGCATAGGTGAAGCCGCCGGTGGTGAACTGCAGCACCGTGCCCTGCCCCGGCAGCCAGCCGCCCTTGGAGCCGGTGACCACGTGCTTGGCGGCATCATTGATCTGCGCCCAGTCCAGCCCGTAGTAGCCGTGCGAGCCCTTGCCGGCGGAGGTCTTGAGCGTGGCGCCCGCATCGACCACGGCCTGCATCATCTTGTCGATGGTGTCGCTGCTGAGCACCGGGTTGCCGCTGCGCACGCTGAACATCGCGCCCAGGCGCGCCACGTCCACCACCGAGGCCGAGAGGCCGCCGGCACCGGTGAACATCTCATAGTCGAGGTTGCCGTAGTGCGTGGGAACGAGCTTGCCGCCCAGGCCGCGCTGGTCAGGCAGCACCTCGAAGGGATACAGCGCCCAGCCGGCGTCCGGGTCGTACACCGTCATGTGGTGGCGGGCCTCGCCGGGCAACTGGTCGGTGATGAGACTGCGCGAGCCGCGGGTGTGGGTCAGGCTCAGCGGCTTGAGCACGAGCTGGTCCAGCGCCTGCACGAAGCTGCCCACGCCCAGCACCTTGGCAATGATCTCGCCGAGGAACATGTAGTCGAAGTTGCCGTACACCGAGTTGTTCTTGTCGCCCGGCGCGCCGGTGAGCATCTGGGTGGTGGCGTAGCTGAGCAGCTGCGCATGCGTGGCCGGCAGCGGCTTGTTGAAGGCCTGGGCCGCGGCGGCGCTGCTGTACATCAGCCCTTGCGGAATGCCCGAGTCGCTTTCCAGCAGGTGCTTGATGGTGATGTCGGCCCAGCGCGAGTCCGCCGGCGCGCTCCCGTTGGGCTGCTTGAGGTTCATGATGCTCTGGACCTTGGTGTCCAGCTTGATCTCGGGCTTGAGCTGCATCAGCCGCATCATGGCCACGCCGCAGTAGGTCTTGGACACGCTGGCCTGGCGGAACAGGGTCTGCGGCGTGATGTCGGTGTAGCCGGGCTCGGCCCAGGTGTAGCCCTTGGCGTACACCAGCTTGTTGCCGCGCGCGATGGCCAGCGCCACGCCGCGAAGGTTCTCGGCTTCCAGGTAGTCCTTCATCGCCTTGTCGATGGCGGCGACGGTGACCGGGCCCTGGTTGCGGTGCACGCGGGCATCGGTCTCCTCGCGCGTGGCGAAGATGGCGGCGAAGCGCGCGTTGGCACCGGAGCCGTTGGCCGAGACCTGCAGCGGCAGGCGGCCTGCCTTCACCTGCTTGTCGAACTCGTCCTGGTAGGCCTGCGAGGTCATCGCGCCACGCGAGACCCAGGGGCCGATGGTGGTGTCCACGAAGTTCTCCACCGTGGCGCCGCTGGGCGACAGCGCGATGTGGGCCGGCCGCCCGCCGATGGACGAGATGGCCTCGAAGCGCTGCTGCAGCAAGGTGTCGGTGAGGTCCAGGTCCTGCTTGCCGGTGGCGGGGTCGTAGCCATCGATGGTCCAGGCCACGTTGCCGGGGTTGGTGTTCCAGATCCCGGCGAAGCGCGGGTTGGCGGCGTCGCCGAAGGCATCCACCCACATCAGCATGCGGCCGGCCTTGTGCTGGGCGGTGTTGATGGTGGAGAAGTCGCTGCGGCTCATGTCCAGGTGGACGATGGGCAGGTCGTTCATCGGCTTGAAGCTGGCCGCATACACCGCCGAGTTGCCCGAACCGGTCACGCCCACCAGGTACATGCCGCGGCCCTGCTTGGTGTGGTCGGTGATTTCCTGCAGCATCTGCGCATGGGTGCGGGGGAACACCTGGTGCTCGGCATGCACCGCCGCGCGCTTGACCATCACCGCGGCGTACAGCGGGTTGGCCGGCTCGTCGTAGATGGACAGCGACAGGGTGCGGAAGCCATCGGCCGCCCACTTGTCCACCAGGGCCTTGTGCTCGGCGGTGTTGCGGCCATGCCATGCCACGGTGTTCTGCGGCGTGAGTGCGGCACGCGCCGGCGTGGACCACAGCGGAAGGCTCAGGCCGGCGATGCCGGTGGCGATGAAGTCGCGGCGTTGGATCTGGGACATGGACGCAAGCTCGTTGTTGGAGTGGGCGGCAATGTAGTGCGCTGTGCGCCCATGGAACATCCCTAGTCGCCCCCGAAGAATCCCCCATGTGCGGGACGGACAAAAAGGTCCAGGCGCATTCACCCCATTGGCCGGGACCGTGCGTACAAGGGGCATGAACGACACTCGTCCCACCTCGCAGGAGACCTTCATGACTTCGATCCGCCCCCGCCCCGCAACCCTTGCTTTGGCCTTGGCTCTGGCGTTGGCCGCCATGGGCGCAACGGCCCAGTCGCGCCCGGCCGACAACACGGCTGTCCAGGAGCGCCGCGTCACGCTCAGCGACCAGCAAGCCGTCGCCATCACAATCTACAACGAAGACCTGGCGCTGGTGAAGGATGCGCGCAGCGTGAGCCTGGATGCCGGCGCCAACCGCCTCGCGCTGCGCGACGTCAGCGCGCGCATGCGGCCCGAGACCGCGCAACTGCGCAGCGTGTCGCACCCGGGGTCGTTCGACCTGCTGGAGCAGAACTTCGACTTCGACCTGCTCACGCCGGGCAAGCTGCTGGAGAAGTACGTGGGCCGCAGCGTGCGCGTGGTGAAGACCCACCCCACCACGGGCGCCGAGACGGTGGAGACCGCGCAGGTGCTGGCCGCGAACAACGGCGTGGTGCTGAAGATCGGCGACCGCATCGAGACGGGCGTGCCCGGCCGCATCGTGTACGACGACGTGCCGGCCAACCTGCGCGACCGCCCCACCCTCGTGACGGAGCTCGTCAACCGCCGCGCGGGATCGCAGCAGGTGGAGCTGTCCTACCTCACGGGCGGCCTGAATTGGCAGGCCGACTACGTGGCCGAGCTGGGCGCTGACGACAAGACGCTGGACCTCAACGGCTGGGTCACGCTCACCAACCGCAGCGGCACGGCCTATCCCAATGCGAAGCTTCAGCTGGTGGCGGGCAACGTGAACCGGGTGCGAGATGAGATGCGCGTGGCCGCCAAGGCCGAGCGCGCGATGCTGGCCGCACCCGTGGCAGCCGCGGGCATGGCGCAGGAAGCGCTGTTCGAATACCACCTCTACACCCTGAACCGCCCCACCACACTGGCCGACAACCAGACCAAGCAGGTCGCGCTGCTCAACGCCGCTGCCGTGCCGGTGAAGAAGGAGCTGCTGCTGCAAGGCAATGACTACTACTACCGCAACAGCATCGGCGACATCGGCCAGAAGATGAAGCTGGGCGTGTTCGTGGAGTTCGAGAACCGCGAAGCTTCGCACCTGGGCCAGCCGCTGCCCAAGGGCGTGGTGCGCGTGTACAAGCGAGACAGCATGGGCAATGCGCAGTTCGTCGGCGAAGACCGCATCGACCACACGCCCAAGAATGAGACCGTGCGGCTCAAGCTGGGCGAAGCCTTCGACGTCACGGCCGACAAGAAGCAGACTGACTTCAAGCGCCGCGAGCCGACCAACAAGGCGAGCTACGTGTCCGAGAGCGCCTACGAGATCACGCTGCGCAACGCCAAGACCGAGACGGTGACGGTCACTGTTCGCGAGCCGGTGCCGGGCGACTGGCAGATGCTGGAGGAATCGCAGCGCCACACGAAGGTGGCGTCGGGCACGGCGCAGTGGCAGGTGACGGTGCCGGCCGGCGGCAGCACCACGCTGCGCTATCGCGTTCTGGTGAGATTCTGAAACGCAGCATCGAACGGAAACAATCCCTTCGTGCCTGGTCGATAGAGTGCGCGCCACTCATCCACCACAACCGAAGGGAGCCCCCCATCATGAAGCGCGTTCTTGCGATCACGCTCGTTTCCACTTTGAGCGCCACCGGCACGTTCGCGGCCGAGCTGTCTGATGCCACCGTCGAGAAGACGCTGGGCATCGCCGGCGTGAGCCACACCGCCAAGACCAACACCCGGTACGGGCAGACCTACGCCGACGTCGCGTACAAGATCGGCGACAAAGGCATCGTGACGCTGCGCATCGGCAACCCGGAGCAGTACGCTGCCTGGAAGCAGGCGATGGCGCAGGACGCCTCGCCCGTGTCCGGCGTGGGCTCTGATGCCTTCGTGGTCAACAGCTTCCGCTCGGTGTGTGCCAGCACGGCGTCCAGCGCAGTGTGCGTGACGCCCAGCGCACTGCACGGCAAGCAGATCACGCAGGAGCAGATTGTCGCGCTGGTGAAGGCGGCGCTCTGACCCGGCCACCCAGACGGCGTTCCGCTCACCCCCCGCATTCCGCCATTCACCAGGCCGGATCCACCACCGGCCTGGTTGGTCCTGGACAAGGCCTTTGCCCGGCATCGACGATACAGTCCGGACGTCTGCATGACATCCGCCTGCTGTCGCTTCCTGCATGTCCGCCATCGACCCCACGTACCCCGAAACCGGCTCGCCCCGCGCGCTGGAAGGCTACACGCTGGTGCTGGCCACCATCGGCGCCTGCCTGGTAGCCCTGGTGGCGGCGCTGGCCACGCGCAATCCACGCATGGTGATGGTGCAGGTGGTGCCCACCACCCTCGTGATGATGCTGGGCGGCGGAGCCGCGGCCCTGTGGCTGCTGCGTCGCACCAAGGCCCCCTTGTGGCTGCTGCTGGTGGGGCCTGCCGCAGCCACCACCGCGTCGATGCTGGCGATGGTGCTCATGCGCGCTGCCTGGGCCGACCGGGCGGTGGACCTCATCCTCGCGCGACCACTGGTCGAGCGGGGCTTCGTGAGCGCCCCCTTGCTCGGCGCGCTGATCGGCGCCGGCCTGTGGCTGCTGGAACGGGCGCGGCAGCGCGAGCGCGCCGCGTGGCAGGCCGAGGAAGCAGCACGTGCGCGCGAGTCGCAATCGCAGCATGAGCGCGGATTGGCACAACTGCAGTTGCTGCAGGCGCAGATCGAGCCCCACTTCATCTACAACACCCTGGCCAACCTGCGCCAGCTCGTGAAGCTGGACAGCGCGCGGGCATTGCAGATGCTCGACCACCTCATCCGCTACTTCAAGCTGGTGCTGCCCAGCTTCCGCGAAGACCGGTTGCCACTGCGCGACGAGCTGGCGCTGGTGCAGGCCTACCTGGACCTGCTGAGCGAGCGCATGGGCCGTCCCATGCGCATGCAGGTGGACGTGCCCGACCACATCGCCGGCATCTCGCTGCTGCCCGGCGCGCTGCTGTGCTTCGCGGAGAACGCCGTCAAGCATGGGCTGCCTGAGGACGGTTCGGAACTCAAGCTGCTGGTGAGCGCACGCCACCTGGGCCACAGCCTGGTGCTGCGCGTGCAGGACAACGGCGCCGGCCCGCCCGCTGCACCTGGCTCAACCGATGCCTCGCGTCCCGGCGGCACCGGCATCGCCAACCTGCGCGAGCGGCTGCGCCTGCTGTATGGCGACGGTGCGAGCGTGCAGCTGTACAACATCCATCCGGGCTGCGAAGCCGTGCTCACCCTGCCCTGGGAAACGCCGGCACCGCAGCAACGTTGAGGAGACTTCCATGCGTGCCTTGATCGCCGACGATGAACCGCTGCTGCGTGCGGAACTGCGCGATGCGCTGGCCGTGGCCTGGCCCGAGCTGCGCATCGTGGCCGAAGCGTCCGATGGGCGCGGGGCACTGGCTGCCGCACTGGAACAGCGACCGGAAGTCGCCTTCCTGGACGTGAGCATGCCCCACCTGGACGGCATGGCCGCAGCCCAGCGCATGCGCGAGCGCGGCTACACCGGCGAGATCGTCTTCGTCACCGCCTACGACCAGTTCGCGCTCAAGGCCTTCGATGCGCGTGCGATCGACTACCTGGTCAAGCCGCTGGAGCCCGAGCGGCTGGGCGACACAGTGACGCGACTGAAGGCCAAGCTGGCCGGCGGCACGGCGGCGCCGGCATCACAGGCCCCGCAGTGGCTGCGCGCGACCCGCGGCACCAGCACGCAGCTCGTGCCTATCCAGGACATCGCCTGCCTGCGCGCGGTGCCCGGCTACACGCAACTGCTGACGCAAGAGGGCGAGCACCTCATCGAGGAGCCCCTCAAGAACCTGCAGCTGCGGCTGGACGCGAACAGCTTCGTGCAGGTGCACCGCGCGGCCATCGTCAACCTGAACTTCGTGCAGCGCATCGTGCGCGAGCGGCCGGGGCGCTGCGTGGTGGAGCTCAAGCACGGGCTCGGGCAGGTGGAGGTGAGCCGCGCCGGGGCCGAAGCGCTGCGCACGCTCTGACACCGGCACGGTCCGCGGCTTCAGCTCACCAGGTCTTGCCCAGGTCGGTGTAGAACTGGATCACGGTGTCGTTGCCTGACGGCTTCGCCAGCAGCGTCCGCAGGAAGCTGGTATCGCTGTCGTCGTTGTAGGCGTTGTAGGACCAGCGCGACCAGTGCAGGTCGTTGGCCTCGAAGAAGTCGATCAGGTCCTTCTCGTAGGCGATCTGGCCCGCGGCCTTGCTGCTCGCGCCGAACTGGTCGACGTAGAACGGCACGTTGTACTTGGCCCGGAAATCGAGCGGCCACTTCAGGTACCAGTTGATGAAGCCCTTGCTCAGGGTCTTCTTGTAGTTCGCTTCGCTCACGCGGTTGATGTTGAAGGTGCGCTCCCAGGGCACGGCGTCACTCTTGCCGTCCAGCAAGGACAGGTAGCCGTCCTTGGGATCGCTGTACGGGTAGTGCGGCGTCGCGCACGGCGGTGTGTCGCAGGTCACGCTCCAGCTGCCGTCCTGCACCCATTCCTTGGGCATGAGGAAGTTCACCTCGTAGACGATGCGGTTCGGATACAGCCCGATGCGCGGATAGGTGGCCGGCCGGTACTCCATCGTGTCGTAGTTGAAGGCCGGCCCGATGAAGAAGGGCGTGTGGTCGTCGATGCGCGTGATCTCCGCCATCAGCGCCTTCTGGAAGTTGACCAGCAAGCCCACCGGGTCCGGGTCGCCCGTCTTGTCGGTGCTGGGCTCGGCCAGCAGGCCGTAGCCGGCGACATAGTCGGTGTTCTGGTAGGTGCGCGCGAGGTACTGCCAGGCCTTGAGGTAGTAGCCGTAGTTGGGACAATGCGCGGCGTCGGTGGGGGCATCGCAGGCACCGGTCTTGGTCGTGTCGTAGAGGTCACGACTGTTCGCGACGTTGTCGTTGGCGCGCATCTCCAGCACCATCCAGACCTTGCGTGCGCGGGCCGCATCGACCCAGCTGCGGATCGCATCCTCATAGGTGGACTTGAAGCCCGACGCCCTGGTGCCGGTCTCGTCGCGGTTCTCCGGCGTGAACGAGATGCGCAGGCGGATCAGGTTCATGTGGAACTTGCCGACGATGTCGTCCAGCGCCTTGTCGTCCACCCCCTGCACGTTCACGCCGCGAAGGCGGATGGGCTGGCCGTCCGGGCCGAAGATCTTCGCGCCGTTGATGCTCAATCGGACTGGCGCGGGCAGCCCTTGGGCCACGGACTGGGCTTGCGCGGTAGCGCCATCGGTGCCCTGCTCGCCGCCTCCTCCGCAGGCGGCGAGCAGGGCTGCGGCGATGACCGTGGCCCCGATGGCTCCAACGCGGAACCGAAGGGTGTCGAATGTCGCGTGCATGGATGTCCTCCTCTCGGTGCCAAGCCGCCAGGCTCGGACTCCCCTGTCCGCCAGCTGCTTCTTCAGGCTTGACAGCCTAGCGAAGATGGCCCGCGGCATCGACAGCCACTGCAGTGAATCGACGGATCGGCCCGGTCAGCGGAAGGAATCGGATGTCGAACGGAAGCCTTGGCAGCGCATCAGCCCACCGCGCGACGCAAGGCCGCCCGTGCCAGCAGCCGGGTCGAGTCCAGCGTGGGCAAGGCGGAATTCGCGTCGCTGATGACCAGCGGGATCTCGGTGCAGCCGAGCACCACGGCATCGCAGCCCTGGGCCTTCAAGCGCTCGATGACCTGCTGGAACACCTGGACGCTGCCAGGCCGGACGATGCCGGCCACCAATTCGTCCATGATGATCTGGCCGATGCGGTCGCGATCGGCATCGTTCGGCCGCACCGCATCGATGCCGCGCGCTGCCAGCGCCTGCGGGTACACCGCGCTGTTCACGAGCCACGTCGTTCCGAGAACACCCACGCGCCGAAAGCCGCGCGCGGCAGCTTCATCTGCCGCCACTTCGGCGATGTGAAGCCAGGGCTTGGGCGATTGCGGCCGCACCAGGTGCATGGCCTGGTGGATGGTGTTGTCCGGGCAGATGAGAAAGTCCACGCCGATGGCGGCGAGCTTGCGGGCGGAATCGAGCATCAGTGCAGCCACGCCTTGCACGTCGCCGCGATCAAGGCAGGCGACGTATTCATGCAGGGACGGCGTGTGCATGGACACCTCCGGATGCGAATGCGCACCCAGCAGCGCGGCGCCTTCCGCGCAGATGGTGCGGTAGCACAGCGATGCGCCTTCGGCCGAGCAGGCGACGATGCCGATGTGTGCGGGCATGGGGGTTCCTCTTGTCGAGCGATCGCACATTGTTGCGGCATCCGCCACCAGCCCATGGCGCAGCCGAGGCCTCCGGATTGGCAGGGCACATCGTTGAACTGAAGGCCACTGGGGCCCCAGTCTCTCCATCAAACGTGGGAGGCATCCCCCTAACGCACAGGATGTGACCCCGCGGCAGCGGCGCCTAGAGTGAATCCACGGTCCGTGCAGGATCGCACTCGCACGCGAAGGGAATTCGCCATGACATCCGTTGCCGTCTCTCGCCGGGCCATGCTCGCCGGCCTGTGCCTCCCGGCCCTGGGCTGGCCCCTGGCCTCGCGGGCGCTGTGCGCTTCGCCCAGCGAAGCGGGCCGCTGGCGCAACATCGACGCCAAGGACACCGACCCGGCCGTCCTCGACGTGCGCATGACCAGTTGCGGTGATCAGGTGCTCAATGGTGAGCAGACCGAGACCGCCTACAAGCTGCGGGTCTGGGTCCGCCAATCCTCAGGCCAGTTCTATGGCCGGCCCAGCGTGGCCGCGTCCTACAAGACCTGGAAGGGCCAACGCTGGATGACGGGCCGCGTGCCCACCGGCGGCTACATCGACAACCTGTGGATGCGCTCCGTGGAGAACAACGGCCAGCGCCAGTTGCACGTGCTCATCAAGCACGAGTCGCTGGACAGCAAGCCGAGTTCCACCTCGGAGCATTGGTTCAGGTACGAGAAGGCGGTCTGATCACCACCCGACCGTGATCGTCACGCTGTCCGGATACGGCTTGGCCGCCAGGTTCGGAATGATGATCACCGAGCTCTGGTCGTTCGCGTCGTCATAGGCGAACGCGTAGGCCTTGCCGTTGATGCCGTTCACGTGCCAGAAGTGGGCGTACTCGTTCTGCATCACGCCGTTCTGGTAGTAGCTCGCCGGGGTGTGCCAGTTGGCGGTGTTGTGCGCCACGCCGCGGTTGAACGCGCCGCAGAACCCGGCTTCCAGCGCCAGCTCCATGGTCGAACCCTTGGCGAGGTAGCCGGTGCAGCCGAACACGTCGAAGGTGGTGGGCTTGTCGATGAAGAACGGACCCGCACCATTCCACGTGAACTGCAGACGTCCCGCGACGACACGGCCGCGGAAGGTGTCGCCCGGCCGCGTGAACACGAAGTCAGCGGCCGTGTACTGGTTCCACACCTGGTCGATGTAGCCGATCGACACCGACTGGATGCCGGCGTAGCTTCCGCCCGGCGGATTGAAGCTCGGCGCCGCCACTGTGGTGCCGCCACCTCCTCCACCGCCACCGCCACCGCCCTGCGTGAAGCTGGAATGCGGCGTCACGTACAGGGGCCCGTTCTTCTCGTAGGTGAACCAGTACTCGACGCCACGCGAAGGCGAGCGCGGTCCTTGAGATGATCCTCATGAATGTCTCCTCGGAAGTTGGGGCGGACGCACGCCGTGCGCCGCCCGCCCCGGGGTCAACTGCGTCAGCGCCGGTCAGTGATCAGCGGAACTGGATCCAGTCCACATTGACGAGGCCGTTCGGGTCGACGTAGGGGGTGTTGAACTGGATGTACAGGTCGTGCACGCCGGTCGTGGGTGTGGTGAGGTTCATGGCCACCTGTTGCCAGGACGACCATCCCCCCGTGTTGCCCACGCCCAGGCTCGCGATCTTGTTGGCCGCGCTGATGCCGTCGCGGTACAAGGTGACCGAGCCGCTGCCCGAAATGCCCGATGCGATGTTGAGCACGAAGTCGATCGGCGATGTGCTGCCGAAGTCGATGCTGCCCAGCTTGATCCAGGTGCCGTCCGCCGTCGTGCCCACCGCGGTGCCGCCGGCGACCTTGGTGATGCGCGGGTCGGCGCTGCTGTAGTTCTCCACCTGGATGGTGCTGCGTGCAGGCGTCGTGCTGCTCGCGCTCGCGGTCTTGCCGTTCACGGACGTGCTGGCGCCCGACACATTGCCTGCTGCATCGCGCGCCTTCACCGTGTAGGTGTAGGTGGTGTTCGCGGCCAGGCCGGTGTCGTTGTAGCTCGTGGCTGTGGGCGTGCCCACCACCGCGCCGTTGCGCAGCACCTGGTAGCCGGTCACGCCGACGTTGTCGGTGGACGCCGACCACGACAGCGCGATGCTGCTGGTGGTGACCGCACCAACGGCCAGGCCCGTGGGCACCGTTGGCGCGACCGTGTCCGATGCCGCCAGCGTGGTGGCATTCACCGCCGGGCTGCCTGCCGACTTGTTGCCCGCCGCATCCTTGGCGCGGATGCTGTAGCCATAGCTCGTGCTGGCCGCCAGGCCGGTGTCGACGTAGCTGGTGGACGTCGGCGAGCCCACCACGGCGCCGTTGCGCAGCACCTCGTAGCCCGTCACGCCCACGTTGTCGGTCGACGCCGCCCACGACAGCGCGATGCTGTTGGAGGTGCGTGTTCCCACCGTGACGCTGCCCGGCACGCTGGGCGGCGTGGTGTCGCCGCCGCCGCTGCAGGCGCCGCCATCCACCACGAGCTGCTTCGCAGCGACGCTCATGCTCTTGCCGTCGGAGTAGCTCACGCACACCGCCGACGCACCCGGGTTGTAGGCCGCGTAGTGCTTGATCCCACCCTTGTTGAACACCTGGTAGGACGCGATGTTCGCGGTGACACCGGTCTCCAGCTTGCCCCAGGTGTTGAGCGCCGACAGGAAGTTGTAGATGTCGGCCTTGGTCTGGCCCCACTCCGGCGGCGCGCTCGGGTTGGCGTTGAACTGGCCGAGAGCACCGGCCGGGTCGTTCACCGCCTGGTACGACCAGAACAGGTCGCTCCACTCCAGCGGACCCATCAGCGGCTTGAAACCGGGGGCCGAGGGTGCCGGCAAGCCCTGGTACTTGGCCTGGTAGGTGTTGGTCGCGTTCATGAGGCGCGTGACCTGGTCCGCACGCCGGCCGAAGTAGATCGAGCCCGAGGTGACGGGCAGGATGTTGATGCCATGCACCGCGCGCGGCTCGGCCGTCCACCAGGTGCCGTACAGGCCGCCGTTGCCCCAGATGATGCCCACCTGCGGCGGCTTGAACTCCGCAGGGTGGTTGCTCTGGTCCACGTCGAACCAGTATTCCTCGATGGCGCGCGACTGGTTCGCGTAGTACATGACGCCCAGGTCGCGGATGGCCTTGTTGCTGGTCGCCATGCCCCACAGCGCAACGCCGGTGGCGAAGTTCATGCCTTCGCTGGACGACTCTTCGTTCAACCCGTTGCCGAAGGCCATGCCGCTGGCCCAGCTGTGCCCTTCCACCGGGCTGAAATGACGCAGGAACCCGTACCTGGTGTCGCTGCGGTCCCAGTTCATCGGGTCCTTGATGAGCTGCTCCACCATCGGGCCCCACTGTCCCGCCCAGCTCGCGCCGTTCGGATCGAACATCGCCACGATGGCCGCCGCACGGATGAAGTAGCCGTTGATGAAGTGGTGGTCCGACATGTCGCGGCAGGCGTAGTGCATGTCGTAGATGGGGCACAGCGTGCGCCACTTGCTGTCGTAGGCAAAGTGCTTGTTGGCCTTGCCGGGCGTGTAGCTGAGCCAGTCCTGCAGCTTGGCCTTCACCTCGGTGAGCAGCTTGTCGCGCGCGGTCGTGTTGCCCGTCTGCTCGGCAATGGAGATCAGGCTCGCGAGCCGGCCCAGCGAGCGGCCGGTCCAGTAGGCGTCATCGATGGTGCCCTCGGGCGGCGTCTGCCAGATGCTGCCCGCGTTGTTGGCGACGTCGTTGACGTAGCCGTTCAGCTTGGCCACATCCGCCGAGGCCACCGGCATCACCGGCAGCAGGCCGTTGAAGCGCATGTTGCTGGTGTAGCTGGTGCCCTTCACCACCTTCATCTGCCCGCGCGGCGAGGCGTAGGCATAACCGGTGTTCACCGGGTTGTTGAGGTTGCCCTTCCAGGTGTGCGGGAACACCGCCGACAGCGTGGGCTGGTTGGTGGCCCCCGTGTCCTGGTTGGTGGTGCTGAAGCTGAAGGTCGACGACAGCGTGGCCGTGGCGTCGTTGTAGTTCCAGCTCAGCTGCGTGTCGGTGATGTGGTTGTGGGCGTACTGCGCGTAGTCGGTGACGGTGGCGTTGGATGTGTCGGGCAAGGCCGCGACAGTGAAGAAGCCCTTGCCGCCCAGCGGCGCGGTGAACACGCTGCCCGACTGCACCCAGTTCACGCCCGAGGGCGCGACCAGCAGGTAGTGGTGCAGCGTGCCCGGACGGTAGTTGGCCGCGGCCTTGCTCACCGACACGCCGATGACGTTGCCCGCGCTGTAGAACACCGTGAGGCCGCCGGTGGCCTCCACGCGCGCGTTGGCCGAGCCCGCCGTGCGCTTGAAGAAGAAGTACGGCGAGCCGCTGGCGCTGGTCATCTGCAGCGTGCTGCCGCCGCCCGTCCACTCCGCAGTCACGGCCCAGTCGGAATAGCCCGCGACCAGCGGGTCGCCGCTCACCAGGCCCTCCAGGCCCGCGATCAGGTCCTGGTCGTAGAAGTTGAAGTGCTGCGAGTTCGGGTAGCCGTTGTTGATGAACTCCATGCCGTCAATGGGTGTGCCGGCCATCCAGTCCGTGCCGCCGCCGTTGACGCGCAGGATGCTGGGCTGGTCGGGCTGCCACACGCCCGCGCCGCTGGGCACGGCCATGAAGGACAGCGGCAAGGCGTAGTTGGGCACCGAGTTGAGGCCGCTGGATTGCGTGCCCCAGTAGTTCCAGCCCAGGCCCGACCACCACTTGTTGCTGACGGCCGGCACGCCGGCCTTGAACTTCGGGGTGGCCGGGCTGTAGATGGGCACGCCACCCGGGCCCCAGCTGGTGATCTGCGATGGCACGGCCCAGCCGCTGTCGGCGGGGTTGCTGGTGGGCAGGCCGTCGCGGTAGCTGCCGCTGCCGAACTGGGCAGCGTGCAAGGGGGCCTGGGAAAGCGTTGCGGCGGCGGCAACGGCAAGCAAACGAACACGCATGGGAACACGTCCCGGATGACGGTCCCGGCGCTGGCTCTTCATGTCTCACTCCATCGGGTTGGGGGTTCACCGGGGGATGGGCGAAGACTTCGTCCCATCGGATGGCGCTTCTTGCGGCGCTCGTCCGGCGTTGCCGAGGACTGCGACAACCACTGCTTTTATGAAACCGCTTTCATCGGCGGAGGGGATTCTTGATCCACGGTGCCGGAGGCGTCAATCGGGTACGGGTGGGTTACATCCCCTCGGAAACCCTGAAAGCGGTTTCTTGACGTAAGTATGGCGTTGGCGCATGAGCTGATGCAAAAGCTGTCTTTGCACTGCGGGACTTGCGTATCCCAGGCGTGCCGGGCGGTCGCACAATGGCTCCCCCTCTCAATCGTCACTTGCCTTTCGGTCTCCAACGAGTCCCGAACGAGCCGTCCACAACAGGAGACATTGCCAATGTCCGCTGAAACCACCCGGAAACCCAAGGCCGAACTGTCCGCCGCCGAGCAGGCCCTGCGCGACGCCGCGCTGGAATACCACCGCTCGCCGGTGCGCGGCAAGATCGCCGTCACGCCCACCAAGCCGCTGGTGAACCAGCGCGACCTGTCGCTGGCGTATTCACCCGGCGTGGCCTATGCATGCCTGGCCATCGAGGAAGACCCGACGCTCGCCGCAGACTTCACCTCGCGCGGCAACCTGGTGGGGGTGGTCACCAACGGCACCGCGGTGCTGGGCCTGGGCGACATCGGCCCGCTGGCCGGCAAGCCTGTGATGGAGGGCAAGGGCTGCCTGTTCCAGAAGTTCGCCGGCATCGACGTGTTCGACATCGAGCTGGCCGAACGCGATCCCGACAAGCTGGTGGAGATCATCGCGGCGCTCGAACCCACGCTGGGCGGCGTGAACCTCGAAGACATCAAGGCGCCCGAGTGCTTCTACATCGAGAAGAAGCTGCGCGAGCGCATGAACATCCCCGTCTTCCACGACGACCAGCACGGCACGGCCATCATCTCGGCCGCTGCGCTGCTCAACGGGCTGGAACTGGTGGGCAAGAAGATCGGCGAGGTGAAGCTGGCGGTATCGGGCGCAGGCGCCGCCGCCATTGCCTGCCTGGACCTGATGGTGGAGCTGGGCGTCAAGCGCGAGAACGTGTTCGTGTGCGACTCCAAGGGCGTGATCCACGACCGCCGCGAGGACAAGCTGGACGAATCCAAGAAACGCTACCAGCAGAAGACCCCGGCCCGCACGCTGGCCGACGTGATGCAAGGCGCCGACGTGCTGCTGGGCTGCTCGGCCGCCGGTGCCGTCACGCAGGACATGGTGCGCAGCATGGGCCCGAAGCCCATCATCCTGGCGCTGGCCAACCCGGAGCCGGAGATCCGCCCCGAGCTGGCCAAGGAAGCGCGGCCGGACTGCATCATCGCCACCGGCCGGTCGGACTATCCGAACCAGGTCAACAACGTCCTGTGCTTCCCCTACATCTTCCGCGGGGCGCTGGACTGCGGCGCCACCCGCATCACCGAAGCAATGAAGATCGCCTGCGTGCGCGAGATCGCCGACCTGGCCAAGGCGGAGATCAGCGCGGAGGTGGCCAGCGCCTATGCCGGCCGCGAGCTGCGCTTCGGGCCGGACTACATCATCCCGACGCCGTTTGATTCGCGGCTCATCCTGCGCATCGCGCCGGCAGTGGCCAAGGCCGCGCAGGCCAGCGGCGTGGCCACCCGACCCATCGAGGACCTGGTGGCCTATCGCCACTCGCTCACCCGCTTCGTGACGCACACCGGCATGTTCATGCGGCCGGTGTTCACGGCCGCACGGCAGGCCCCCAAGCGCATCGTGTACGCCGAGGGCGAAGACGAACGCGTGCTGCGTGCGGTGCAGATCGCGATCGATGAAGGCCTGGTCAAGCCCATCCTGGTGGGCCGGCCCGCCGTCATCGTCTCGCGCATCGAGCGCGCCGGCCTGCGCCTGGAAGCCGGCCGCGACTTCGAGATCACCAACCCCGAAGATGACGAGCGCTTCCGCCAGTACTGGGAGGCCTACCACCGCCTCAACGCCCGCAACGGCGTCACGCCCGAGATGGCCAAGGCCACGCTGCGCCGCTCCAACACCACCATCGCCGCGATGATGGTGCACCTGGGCGATGCCGACGGCATGCTGTGCGGCCTGGTGGGCCGCTTCGACGGCCACTTCGGCCACGTGCGCGAGGTCATCGGCCTGAACGAGGGCGCGCGCGTGTTCGCCACGGTGAACGCGCTGATGCTGGACAAGCACACCCTCTTCATCGCCGACACCTTCGTGAACGACGACCCGAGCGCGGAAGAACTCGCCGAGATCGCGGCGCTCGCCGCCGAGGAAGTGCAACGCTTCGGCGTCACGCCCAAGGTCGCCTTCCTGTCGCATTCGATGTACGGCAGCAGCAAGCGCGCCTCGGCGGTGAAGATGCGCGCCGCGCGCGACCTGTTCGTGAAGCGCATGCCCGGCGTGGAGGCCGATGGCGAACTGCAAGGCGACGCTGCGCTGAATGAGGAAGTGCGCAGCAAGTTCATGATGGGAGACGGCACGCTCACGGGCGCCGCCAACGTGCTCATCCTGCCCAACCTGGATGCGGCGAACATCCTGTTCAACGTGCTGAAGATGACCGGCGGCCAAGGCGTGACGGTGGGCCCGATCCTGCTCGGCGCGTCGGCGCCGGTGCACATCCTCACGCCGTCGTCGACGGTGCGCCGCGTGGTGAACATGACGGCGCTGGCGGTGGCCGACGCCTGTGCGCGGCAACGGGCTTGAGTTGATCTGACAGCCCGGCGGCCCGCCCGTGCGCAGAACGCACCGGCGGGCTGCTATGAAGGCCCCATGGCGATCGTGCAATCCCCGTTGCCCGATGGGCCGCACGCGGCAGAATGCTGCGGCATGACGCACGAACGATTTGCTCGTTGGCCCGGCGCGTTGGCGGCGATGGCCGCTGTCGCCTCCATCGGCCTTGCATCCTGCGGCGGTGGTGGCGGGGGCGGCGGCACGGCCCCGCCGGCTGCCTGCCCCAGCCCGCCGCCGGCGCCCGTGGTCCAGGATTCACTGACCGACAGCACGGTGTACTCGACCAGCGCCTCCGCCTCCTTGAGCGCCTGCGCGGTGGAGGCTGCGGCCGCCACCAAGCACAGCATCACCCTCGGCGGCACGCCGCTGGCCTACACCGCCACTGCCGGCCACCTCGTCGCACGCGACCCGGGCACCAACGCCGAGGAAGCGTCCTTCTTCTACGTCGCCTACACGGCCGATGGCGCCAACCCGGCCACGCGGCCGGTCACCTTCTTCTACAACGGCGGGCCGGGCTCAGCCTCGATCTGGCTGCACCTGGGCTCCTTCGGCCCCAAGCGGCTGGTCACCGGCGACCCGGCCACCAATGCGCCCACGCCCTTCCCGCTGGTCGACAACGCCGAGACCCTGCTGGACGTGAGCGACCTCGTCTTCGTGGACGCCATTGGCACCGGCTACTCGGAAGCCATCTCGCCCAACACCAACCAGAGCTTCTGGGGCGTGGACAAGGATGCCGCGGCCTTCCGCGACTTCATCGTGCGCTACCTCGCAGCCAACGGCCGCAACGCCTCGCCCAAGTTCCTCTTCGGCGAGTCCTACGGCACCACGCGCACCGGCGTTCTGTCGCACCTGATGGAAACGGCCGGCGTGTCGCTCAAGGGCATCGTGCTGCAGTCCTCGGTGCTCAACTACGCCACCAACTGCGACCAGGTCACCATGACCGTGAGCTGCGCCGGCTACCTGCCGACCTATGGCGAGGTTGGTGCGTATTACTCGCTGACCAACCCGGTGCCCACCGACTCCGGCACCTACGCGGCGCAGATGCGCAGCTTCACTTCAAGCACCTACGACCCGGCGCTGGCGGACTGGCTCGCGAGCCGCACGCCGCCGTCGGCCGGCCTCGCGACGCAGCTGCAGAACCTGACCGGGCTGCCCGCCTCGCAGTGGGTGACCAAGCTGAACGTCGACCCGGGCACCTTCCAGTTCAACCTCGTCGCCGGCAAGCTCATCGGCCGCTACGACGCTCGCGTGTCAGCGCCCACGGGCAGCGCGCTGGCCAGTGAAGGCGACCCGTCGAGCACCTTCATCTCGGCGCAGTTCGGCGCTGCGATCGGCCCCTACCTCAGCAACACGCTGCACTACGCCAATGCATCCAGCTACGTGACGCTGAGCAATGCGATCAACACCTGGAACTTCAGCCACGACGGCAAGGGCGTGCCCGACGTCGTTCCCGACCTCGCGGCCGCGATGGCGCAGAACCCTGCGCTGAAGGTGCTCTCGGTGAACGGCTACCACGACCTCGCCACGCCCTTCCACCAGACCGAGCGCGACCTGGCGCGGCTCGATCCGAACCCCAACATCGCGATCAAGGTATATGACGGCGGCCACATGACCTACCTGGACGATGCGTCGCGCGTGAAGGAGGGTGCCGACGTGCGCACCTTCTATCAATCCCTGCTGAGCCGCTGAAGAAGGAGCAATGCGATGAACAAGCACTGGATCGGATTGCTCGCCTTGCCGTTCGTCGCGACCAACGTGCTGGCAGGCGACGGCAAGGCGGAAGTCCCGATGCGCGACCCCTGGGTCCCGCCGGCGGTGCGTGCCGCCGCGGCGGCTTCGGCATCGGCCGCCGAGACGCGGGGGGCGGCCCTGCATGCGCAGGTGGAGCAGAAGCTGCGAGCGAGCTTCGATGCCGCCGACACGCAGCGCACGGGCAGCATCACGCGGGAACAGGCCAAGGCCGCTGGCCTGGGCATGATCGCCGGCCAGTTCGACCAGATCGACACCGGCCGGACAGGCCGCGTCAGCTTCGAGGACGTGAAGCGCTTCCTGAAGAAGCGGGGCGCCTCGACGCTCTGACAGCGCCGAGGACGGGCGCGCTCAGACCGTGGTCAGCGCGCTGGGCGTGCGCCACGCGGCCTTCACCGCGTTGTGCGTCAGGCGGCGGGCGATCTCCACCGGCATCGCACGGCTGGGGATGGCTCGGCCCACGTGGTACATCCAGGCGGCCAGCACCGGGTTGCGGCCGCAAAGCGCCTTCCAGCTCGAACGCCAGCAGCGGGCCAGGTCGGAATATGGCGTCAGGATGGGGTCGTGGCTGCGCACCACGTCGGCACTGGGATGCGGGTCGAACACCTTGCCCAGGTCGAAAAGGAAGGCCGCGGCGGAGCAGACCTGCTCCAGCTCGTCGAGTTGCGTGGGCAGCGGCTCGAAGCTGCCGGGCTCGTGGCAGGGGTTCATCGCCAGTTCGGCGGCGGTGATGCTGGCTTCGAGCAGGCCGTAGGCGCCGTTGTGGTGGTCCACTGCGGCGGGCTGCACGAGGAAGTTGTCGAGGTTGCCGGTGTGGCGCAGGGCCTGGGCAATGAATGTCTGCAAGTCAGGCGACCAGCGTCCGCACAGTGCCGCCCAGCGGTACACGAGATTCGACGGCACCCGCAGGTAGGCCAGGCTGCCGGCGTTGACCCGCATGATCAGTTCCTGCAGCGCATGATCGTCGGCGCCCTTGGCGGGCGGCGTGATGAAGCCGGAAATCGGCAACAGCTCCGCGGGCATCACACCGCGGGACAGGTCAGGCACTTGGGAATTCAATGGAGCCTCGCTTAGCACTCTGGGTCGAGGCTTGATTCTGGGCGTTCGGTGCAGAAGCGAGGCGTGTAACAGAGGGGGATCGCGGCCCTATTTCTCGGCGGCGATGGGCTTGTCGTAGAAATATTTGCAGGAGCAGGCACAGCCTAGGACCATGCCTGCGGTGCCGCCACCGTGACCTTCCACACGGTCCCGGTACGTTGTGCGTCGAATTTCACGGGCAAGAACCTTTCGACCACGCCCATGTTGGTCGTCGAATGGTCGGTCAGCTCGTCGCAGGTGAAACGTGCCATGCCACCGGACTGCCACAAGGCCAGGGCCAGGGGCAGCATCCACTGGTCGGCCAGATGCGGCCCCAGTGCACCAGCACCGGACTCGAAGGCCCGGACCTCTCTGGCCAGGTCATCCGCTACGCGTTCCGCACTGACACCACGCTCGCCAAAGACCGTGATGACCTCGCTCACCTGCTCGCAGGCCAGCGTGGCCATGAGGACGTTGCCGGGGCCTTCGTTCTGTCGCAAGGCCGGCGTGCGCAGCTGATCGCCCGACCAGCCCAGCTCGCGCCCCAGTGCCTCCAGCTCACGTTGGCCAACGGCACGCGGCAAGGCCGCGGCCAGGCATTCCGCATAGGCTTCACGTGTCGCACCGCGCTCCATCACATCGAACGCCACCAGGCGGCCGGACGGATGAATGAGAGCCGACATCTCGCCGCCGCCGGCGGGATAAAAACCGTGGCGGCGCAACTCCAGTTCGATGCCCACGCCCAGTCGACGCAGCAGGGGCGCAAAGCTTCGATCGAGAAAGTGAAACGGCGGCGCCATCGGGTTGTGCGTGCCGCCCGCCAGCGCGACACGGCTGGACGAATCCGCCAGCATCAGCGCCGGCAGCACCGTCTGAAGCACCAGCGTGCAGCTGCCTGCAGTGCCGACGTTGAAGCTGTAGTCGCCCGCACGGACAGGGCCGGGTTCGAACACCAAGGTCTGTGAACTCAGCTCGGCCCCCTGCACTCGAGCACCGCACACCTCCACCGCCGCCTGCACGCATGTCAGGTGCTGCCGCATCAGTCCCGGCTTGGTCCGCTTCGCGCGGATGCGCTCGATGGTGAAAGGCTGACCCGTGCACATCGACAGGGCCAGCGAGGTGCGCAGGATCTGGCCACCGCCCTCGCCGGTGGATCCATCCAGTTCAATCATGTCGTTCTCTTTCTTGTTCAAAACGCATCACGCTGCGGTGCAGGAACGCATCCAGCGCCGGCATGTCGGGCTGCGATGACTGCCCCACGGACACCGACTCGGCTACCGCCAGTTCAGCCTCCAGGAAGTCGTGCAGCACCTGCCAGCGCGGACTCGTCGCCGCCTCACCGGCACGCATCTTCACCTCCAGCAGGCGGTTGACTTCGGCCAGCAACCGGGCGTCGGTCAGCGTGGCCTGCGCCAGCTCGGCGAAGCGCATCGGTGGCGCGCCGCGGCCATCGCGGATCCAGCGCGCTGCCAGCAGGGGCCTCAGCACGTAGAGGTACTTCTTGTAGCGCACCACCTCGCCCTTGAGATGTTCGCGGAAGTTCTTCTTCGCCATCGACACGTAGTGGTGGTAGCCGCGCACCGGCGAGAAGTTGGTTTCCGCCAGATGCTTCAGCTCCGTCGCCGCGGGCTCGTCCTGCCGGTACACCAGCGGCGACCGCAGCCACTCCAGCAGCGTCGGGTTCGATTGCTTGAGCAGTTGCAGCGCCTTGCGAAGGTCCCAGCCGTTCACATCGAGATCGCCACTGACCGGCAACTCGAGCACGTCGCGCCCCGCGTCCACCGTGAGGTACCAGGGCAGGCGGTTCACGTAGACGAAGCGCACGTCGTAGTCGCTGTCGGGTGAGGCGAAGCCCCAGCCTCGGCTGCCTGATTCGCAGGCGAACAGCACCTTCACGTCGTGCTTCGCCTCCAGGTCCTGCAGGCATTGCATCACTTGCTCGCGCACCTGCGGTTCCACCGGGTGCGCACTCAGCACGGTTTCCTGGTTCATGGCCTTCTTCCTTTCTGAAGGCCCAAGGCCCTCACCCCTTCACACACACCACCTGCTTCAAGGTGTGGACGACTTCCACCAGATCCTTCTGCGCTTCCATCACCGCGTCGATGTCCTTGTAGGCCATCGGGATCTCGTCGATCACGTCCTTGTCCTTGCGGCACTCGACCCCTTCGGTGGCCGCACGATGGTCGGCCAGCGTGAAGCGGCGCTTGGCTTCGCCACGACTCATGGTGCGGCCGGCACCGTGCGAGCAGGACTGGAAGCTTTCCTCGTTGCCCTTGCCGCGCACGATGTAGCTGCGCGCACCCATGCTGCCCGGAATGATGCCCAGCTCGCCTTTCTTCGCACTCACCGCACCTTTGCGGGTCACGAACACCTCTTCACCGAAGTGCGTTTCCTTCTGCACGTAGTTGTGGTGGCAGTTCACCGCTTCCACATGGCTCTGGAAGTTCTTGTGGATCACCGCCTTCGCGGCCTCGATCACACGGCGCATCATCACCTCGCGGTTCAGCTGCGCGAACTTCTGTGCCCAGCTCACCGAACGCACGTAATCGCCGAAGTAGCGGGCGCCTTCCTCGAAGTACGCCAGGTCGCGGTCCGGCAGGTTGGCGTTGTTGCGCATCGCGTCCTGCTTGGCCAGCTCGATGAACATCGTGCCGATGAAGTTGCCCACCCCGCGCGAACCCGAGTGCAGCATGAACCAGACCCAGCCGTCTTCATCCAGGCAGACTTCGATGAAGTGGTTGCCGGTACCCAGGGTTCCCAGGTGGTTGCGGTTGTTGGTCTTGGCCAGCTTCGGGTAGTCGCGGCACAGCTCAGTGAACTCGGGTTCCAGCTGAGCCCACGCGGTATCGACGGCGCCTGGCACCTTGTTCCAGGCCCCAGGGTCACGTGCGCCCGGCGCGCGGCCGTGAGGCACGGCACGCTCGATGGCGGCACGCAGCGGTGCCAGGTTGTCCGGCAGGTCTTCGGCGCGCAAGGTGGTCTTCGCCGCCATCATGCCGCAGCCGATGTCCACGCCCACCGCAGCCGGGATGATGGCCTTGATGGTCGGGATCACCGAGCCCACGGTCGCGCCGATGCCCAGGTGCACATCGGGCATGGCCGCGATGTGCTTGAACACCACGGGCAATCGTGCAGCGTTGGCCAACTGGCGCTTGGCTTCGTCTTCCACCGGCACGCCCTTGGTCCACATCTTCACGGGCACGCCACCGGGGACGTCTTCGATGTTGTAGTTCTGTTCCATGTTCATCTCACTTCAAAAAATCAATGCCACGCAGCGACAAGTATTGGCGAAACCTTCGTGCTCTATCCAACTGAGCTACGGTTCCCCTGATCTGGAACCGGCGGGACTCGAACCCGCGACCACGAGCTTACGAGGCTGTAGTTCCACCTGCATTCGCTGCACGACATCAAAAACAGCGCGACAAGGGTTTCGCAGGACAACTGCCATTGCCGGTTTCCCGGCTGGGGATTCGAACCCCTGGCCCCCAATGTAGTCCTGCATGCATTCGCGCAAAAACTCGAACTCCTTCAACTGCTCTCGGGTAGCGACAAGGAAAATGATGAGACGGATAGCGTCACAAGCGATGTAGTCCCATCAAGCATTCGCCACTCGACAACAGTCGAGCCGGATCGGTCGGCGCCGCATGCGACCAGATTCACAAGAGTTGCTGGCCGGTCGCCCGGCTGCGCGGATCCACGTTGCGAGCGTGGTGCTGTACTCCTGTGCGCCTTCGCATGCAGCGCCTTCCTCACCTCCCTACCTCTTCACTGGGCATCCAGCGAGACCTTCTCGATCTCGCCCACCCAGTGCTCCACATCGGCCTGGCCTTCCATGAAGGCCGAGACCGTATCAAACACCGCGTCGGAGAAACCGCCGACATTCAGGATGTCGGCACGCTCCGCCGCCTGCGTGGTCGCGTACGGCTGGATGTCGATGCACACCAGGCGCGCTTGTGGGTTGCGCTGCTTCAGCACCTCCCACTCACGCATGGTCTGCGTCGCACCATGGCGTTGCGCGTCGACCCACGACTCGTTGTCCGAGACGAGGATCACCACATCCACTTCCGCGCGCTCCTTGTTCAGCAAGGCCAGCGGTGCGCTGCAGTTGGTGCCCCCGCCACCGATGGATGCCAAGGCCTTCGCATTGGTCATCACCGAGTCGCGGGCATTCAACGAATGCTTCACCACCGCCTGCTCGAACGGGAGCACGCGCGCCGACGGGTTCTTTCGCAGCACCGACGCAGCCACCAGGGCAGCCACATCGATGCAGCGCACCGCCGACGTTGCCGAACCACGGTGGCCCGTCACCGCCGAGCTCATCGAGCCCGACACGTCGGGGCACACCACCACGCGACCGTCAAAAACTGGCGCATTCGAGATGGCAGCTTCCATCGCATCCTGCAACGCGTCGCGGACAACCGCAGGCACGCCGTCGCCGGTTGCCGTGAAGGCTGACATCAGCTGGTATGGCATCACGCCAGCCTTGGCCACGGCTTGCGGGTCACGCAGCTTGGCAGCCACCACCTCGGCCATGCCCTGCACCTCGAACACGCCGTGACGTGCAAAGGTGTTCAGGTTCTGACGCACCATCTGCCACGAACCGGTGCGCGCAATCTGCGCCCACTGGGCCGTGTTCAGGTCCAGTGTGGTCAGCATCTGGAACGGCACCTCCGGCACATCCATTGAGCTCACGCCCAGGGCCATGCCGCGCTTGAATCGCTCGAAAGACTGCGTGATCGGCGGCAGGTCGGCTTCCACGAAGGACTTGCCGATCAGCCATGCAAACCATGCGGCACGCCATGCCTCGGCAGGCTTGGGGTGGACCATCTTCACCACATCAGCCAGCGAAGGCGTGTTGCCCACCGCGGCATTCAGCAACTGCTTCTCGCTTGCGTTCAGCAACCAGGCCTGCACCAGCTTCTTCGGACGAGTTCCGAGCGACTTGCGGCCCACCGCACCGCTTCGCACGATCTGCACGAAATTGCGCAGCATCTTGCCGTTGTCCACCACGCGGCCGAAGACCTGGCCCAGCAGGCCCACGTCGCGCACGGCCAGCGTCGCGGCGAGGAATGCAGGCATGTCCTTCATGTGGCCGGACTGCCGGGCGTAGATGGCCGTCTTGGCCACGAACGAGGCGTCGACCTTCTGGGCCAGCTCGTGCACCGTCTGGAACTGAGTCTGCGCCGCAGCGTAGAAGGTTCGGTTCAGGCAACCGGTGGCCGCCAGCTGTGCGAGCTGGTGGCGCGGGCTCAAGGCGTATGCCAGCGCACCTGCCTCATTGCGGGCCTTCGCCTTGGGCAGCAGCACGCCTGCAGCCGTCTTGAACAATTGAGTGTTGACCATGAGTTTTCCTCTTTGCATTCAACTTGTCTGTCTTGCCTGTCCGGTCAACGCAGCTTCACGAGACCGTTCAGCACGCTGTCCAGGCCACCGAACACCGAGATCTTGTCGATGCGTTCGGCAACGCGTTCCAGCGTCTCCAGCTCCTTCAGGCGCAGGGCCGTCGGGTTGTCTTCCATCACCTTCGCGGTGTTCAGCAGCGAACGGGTCGCGGCCGTTTCCTCGCGGCGGCGGATCACGTTGGCTTCAGCCGACTTCTCGGCTTCCACCACCTGGGCCAGGATGGTCTTCATCTCGCCCGGCAGCACGATGTCCTTCAATCCTGCGCTGTCCAGCTCCACGCCATAGGCCGACAGCTTGCTGCGAACATGCGCGGTCACGACTTCGTCGATCACCGTCTTGTTCTCCAGCAGCTCGTCCAGCGAACGGGTACCGACCGCGGCACGCAGGCCGAACTGCAGTTCGCGATACAGGTGCTCCGCCGGCTTGCTCAGGTGCTTGTAGGCACTCAGCACGTCGGTGAAGCGGAAGGTCGCCACCAGGTTCAGCCGCAGGCCCACCTTGTCGCGGGTCAGGATTTCCTGGCCCGTCACTTCCACCGCCTGCAGGCGCAGGTCCACAAGATCCACCGACACGTTGCGGTTGAACTTCCAGAACGTGTGCGTGCCCGGAACCAGCAGACGATCGATCTTGCCGTCGACCCACAGCAGGCCTGCCGAGTGCTCAGGCACCTGCACTTGCAGCACGCCCGTCAGGCCAGTCACCGCGCGTTGGCGGAGCTGGGTCTGCGTCAGGCGCGATGCCACAGCGACCGGCACATCGACGGTTTCAGCGATGTCGATCACGTCCACCTTCACGTCCACCAGGCCCTTCCAGTACAGGCGACGCGTCGCCGGCGCCAGGATTTCCACCAGCACGCCGTTCTCGCTGCGCAGCCCCACCTGGGTCTCGCTCAGTTCCACCCGAACGAATTCGGCGGCAACCACCTCGGGCTCCTGCGACAGCAGGTACTCGGTCAGGCCGTGCGTGAAGGCCGGCTGCTCCAGTGCGAAGACTTCCACGCGCAGTTGGTCCAGCGCCGAGCCCAGCCAGTGCTTGCCAGGTTGGAGCACACGCTCGAAATCGCCGTTGCGCAGCAGCAGGCCGCGCTTGTTCTTGTTGATGGTCACACGAGTCAGCTTCAGCATCTCGTTTCCCCTTCCTTGTTGTCTTGTCTGAAAAAAACTTCGTTCGATGAATTGGTGCCGTTACAGCATGCAAGCGGGCGACGCTCGCTTCGGACCAGGCCTTCGCAACGCGCCTCGGACTGACTGCGTCCTTTGGCTGGTTGCGCGCATGCTCCGACCGATCGCGGCACTCGGGCTTCCACGCTGACGGGTGCCGATGCCCGACTCATCACGCCGTCATTGCGGCTGATGCCCCCTTCGTTCATCGGCGCCCGCATTCGGCGGGTGGTCTTTCGACCGATTTGCTTCCATGGCTTTGGAGGCCAAAGTTGTTCGGCGGGAGTCGAACCCGCGACCGACCTCTTTTGGAGGCTGCTCTACCGTCTGAGCTACAGAACTGGCGGCATGACGGGAATCGAACCCGAACCGTTTCCGGCTCACCAGAGATGTCCAACCCGACCTTCCGGTGGACGCGGCATGCAAGCCTCCAACTGCAGATGCAGGGCCCTTGCACCGGCGAGGCGGGTGTTGACCCGAACCTCTGACCTGTGAGCGTTCCAACTTCGTGTCAGATGCGAGAGATATTGCAGGCAGCGTGCCAGCCTACCCCCGGCGCCTGAAAAGTGGAGTTAACTCGTTGATCCAAATGGATTTCTTTCATTTCAACCAAATCGACAGTCACCCATCGATCAATCAAAAGCTAGAATATTCGCTAGCGATCTATCCATATAGAGAATGGCAAAGAAGACCATCGTCATCGGTTTCCTCGGCACCCAACTCGACTCCGGCCAAGGAGCCGGGCGCTGGGAGAAGTGGCGCCCCACCATCTCGCTGGTCCAGCACGAAGACACGCTGATCCATCGCCTGGAGCTGCTCTACACGCCACGACACCAGGCACTGGCCGAGCTTCTGAAGAAGGACATCGCAGCGTCGTCACCCGATACCGAGGTGCGCCTGGTGCCGTTGGACATCGCCGACCCCTGGGACTTCGGCGAGATGTACGCCGCACTCTACGACTGGGTCCGCACCTACGACTTCAAGCCCGAACGTGAGCAGTACTGGGCCCACATCACCACCGGTACGCACGTCGCGCAGATCTGCATCTTCTTGCTCGTGGAGTCGCGCTTCATCCCTGGCGTGCTGCTGCAGACTGCGCCACCCAAGAAGCAGACGCAGAACAACCCCGGCAGCTACACCCTCATCGACCTGGACCTGTCGCGCTACGACGTGCTGGCGCAGCGATTCCACCAGGAGCAGCGCGACGCACTGGACTTCCTCAAGAGCGGCATCGCCACGCGCAACCGGCGCTTTAACGCGTTGATCGAGGAGATCGAGCGCGTGGCGGTGCGCTCGCGTGCGCCCATCCTGCTCACCGGGCCCACCGGCGCGGGCAAGTCACACCTAGCGCGGCGCATGTACGAACTGAAGAAGAGCCGCCATCAGGTCTCCGGAGAATTCGTGGAAGTGAACTGCGCCACACTGCATGGCGACGGTGCGGCATCCACGCTCTTCGGCCATAAGAAGGGGGCATTCACCGGCGCCGCTACCGACCGCGCGGGCCTGCTGCGCACGGCGCACGAAGGCGTGCTGTTCCTCGACGAGATCGGTGAGCTGGGCCTGGACGAACAGGCCATGCTGCTCAAGGCGGTGGAAGAAAAGCGCTTCTTCCCGATGGGCAGCGACCGCGAGGTCACCAGCGACTTTCAGCTCATCGCCGGAACCAACCGCGACTTGCGTGTGGACGTGGCAGGCGGCCGCTTTCGCGATGACCTGTACGCCCGCATCAACCTGTGGGCCTACACCCTGCCTGGGCTGGCCCAGCGCCCAGAAGATCTGGAACCCAACGTCGACCACCTGCTGGCGCGTGCAGCGGCGGAGACCGGGCGCGCTGTCCGCTTCAATGCGGAAGCCAAGGCCATGTACCTGAAATTCGCGCAATCGGCAGAAGCCACGTGGAACGGCAACTTCCGAGACCTGTCGGCGAGCGTGACGCGGCTGGCCACGCTCGCCGACGGAGGGCGCATCTCCACGGCGCTCGTGGAGGCCGAGCTGCAACGTTTGCGCTGGCTGTGGCAACGTGGCGCCAAGAGCGGGCCCGCCGGTGAGGGTGTCGACCTCGACGCCCTGCTCGGCGAAAGCTCCCATGCCGAGTTGGACCTCTTCGATCGCCTCCAGCTTGAATCGGTTGTCCGCATCTGCCGCGAGTCACGCAGCCTCTCGGATGCCGGCCGCAAACTCTTCGACCAGTCGCGCACGCAGCGCACGGTCGTCAATGACGCCGACCGGCTGCGCAAGTACCTGCAGAAGTTCGGGTTGAACTGGGAAGCCATCTGCACCGCCCAGGAGCGCTGAAACGACAACGGGGCGCCCGTCTTTCGACAAGCGCCCCGTTGCGGGCTGGAATCGGCTCTCAGTTCAGCCGCGAGCCTTTCGGCAGCCGTGCGGCCAGCCATTCATGCACGTCGGCCCGGATGCTGCGGCCTTCGAGCAGGAAGTCTTCGAAACGCGTGGGCACGTACGGCAGGTACACCAGCGGCATGCCGGCTTCTTCCGGCGTGCGGTTGGCCTTGCGGCCGTTGCAGTGCGCGCAGGCCGCCACGATGTTCATCCAGCTCCAAGCACCACCGCGACTTTCCGGCACGATGTGTTCGCATTGAAGGTCACGCTCGGCGAACACGCCGGCGCAGTAGGCACAGGTGAAGCGGTCGCGCCGCACCAGCTTGGACTTGCTGAAGCCCGGCACGACATCGAACAGGTTGACCTTCGAGGCACCGCGCATGGCGATGATCGGATGCACTTCGATGATCGACTGCCGCGAGGTGGCGGTGTTCCAACCGCCGCGCAGGATGCGAAGCGGTCCGTCGCCATCGAACCAGGCGATCGAGTCGGTCGCATAGTGCAGTGCAGCCTGCTCCAGCGTGATCCACGCCTGAGGCGTGCCCTGGATGTCCAGCTGCAGGACGTGACGGTGACAGTGGTCTTCGCTTTGCATCGCGCCCTCCTTTCCGCGGGCTCGGCGTGTGGTTAACGAGAGATGTGGATTTGGTTGCCCCGGACGGTGTCGAACCGCCGACCCGCTGTTTGTAAGACAGCCGCTCTCCCGCTGAGCTACGGGGCATGTCCGTGAGGTTCCTCAGGCACTGCCGCGCTTCAGGCCAAAGTCCTTGCCCTTGATCTTGACCATGCGGCCATCTTCGTGATGCCACACAACACCTTCGATGTCGCGATCGCACAAGTACACACGCAATGCATCGAAGCTGCGTGGGCAGTCGGCCAAGACATCCTTGCCGTGACGGACCAGGATATGCCGGGCAAATTTCTCGGGGTTGCCTTGAACCTTGGGTCCGCACAACTCGTAAGTACCGTCTGCCAACGCCTGGGTCATCGCCTCACGATGACGAGCATCGTCAGGGCCGTCGGCAACAGGCAACCAACCTGGCCAGTGCCCGGTCAAGGCATCGGGTTCCTGTGCGGGTTCAAAGCCAGGGGGCGGAACCTTGCCCGCCTTGGCGTCGTAGCGCTTGTACAAGACGCCACCACGCATCAAGCAGCAGGTTCCGTCGAACTTGCGGGTGGCCACGCCTTCGCCGGCCATCACCCATTCTGCGCCAGGAACCACTTCGTTGCGGACCAAGCGGTCGCCTTCGTAGTTGCGAGCGAACAAGGAAACGGTCTTCTTCATGGGAGTTCCCCTTTGTGTTGTTGGCAAGGGCGGGAGGACTCGAACCTCCAGCCAGCGGAGTCAAAGTCCGCTGCTCTACCGTTGAGCTACGCCCCAGTTGTCTTGGTTTGGTGCGGGCGCTGGGGATCGAACCCAGACCTGCCGGTTAAAAGCCGGCTGCTCTACCCTTGAGCTACACCCACATGCATGTCGATGGCGGAAAGCAGAGGAATCGAACCCCCGCGGCGTTTCCACGCCGGCCACGCCTTAGCAAGGCGGCCCCTTGCCACTCGGGCAGCTTTCCGCAAGGTTGAAATGGTGGTCCTGGCCGGTCACGATCCGGCGACCTGCGCCTTATGAGGGCGATGCTCTGCCTCTGAGCTACAGGACCTGGTCCCCTCGGTCCGAGTCGAACGGACATGCCTTGTGGCCACGGCTTCTGAGACCGCTGCGTCTGCCAATTCCGCCACGAGGGGTTGATGGGTTGATGAATGCCCAGCGAAGGAATCGAACCTTCTTTGCCGATGGTCGCGTCAGGGGGCGCGAGCGCTTGTCATGGCGTTGTCCAGGCTGACTTGCCGCGGTGGATGCGGCGGTCAATCACGTCGGTAGTCGTCACGGTTGACGCCGTCAAAAGCAGCCTGTCTTCAGGCAACAGCTCTTGAAACGACCTCCCAGATCCGCAGACGCACGGGTCGTTGCGGCCAAGGCGTTCATGGAGTTCCTTGTCCCCGTGAACAAACCGATCACCGCGTTTAACCCTGGATTCAGACGGAAAACCGCGCCTGCGTTTGCTGCTTGGAGTGAAAGCAGAATTCGTTGTCTGGATGTCGTTTCATGATGTTCTCCTTGGATTGAATCCGCACGCTTTCGGCGGGACGCCGATGCCTGCGCTTGGGGGTGACCGGTCGGAGTCGAACCGACATCAACGGATCCACAATCCATGGCTCTGCCATTGAGCTACGGCCACACCCAAACACATGCATCGAAAGAAGTTGGTCTCCGCGGCAGGGTTCGAACCTGCGACCCCGTGCTCCCAAGGCACGTGCGCTCCCAGCTGCGCTACACGGAGACTGACCATTGGTACTCGCGGTTGGGCTCGAACCAACGACCTCTCGCTTATCAAGCGAGTGCTCTACCACTGAGCTACACGGGCAAACTGGCTCCCCGACTTGGTCTCGAACCAAGAACCTCCCGGTTAACAGCCGGGCGCTCTACCCATTGAGCTATCGGGAAACAAAGCTGGACTCGACGGTCCGATTCGAACGGACGTGGGCTTGCGCCAACTGATTTGCAATCAGTCGCCTTCGACCACTTGGCTACATCGAGAAGAATCTGGCTCCGGACCACGGGGTCGAACCGCGAACCTTCGGCTTTGGAGGCCGCTGCTCTGCCAATTGAGCTAGCCCGGATTTGTCTGGTGGGTGCGGATGGATTCGAACCACCGTGTCCTTTCGGGAGGCTGCTTTACAGGCAGCTGCAATCGGCCTCTCTGCCACACACCCAGGAGAATTGGCGCCTCGTGCATGACTCGAACATGCAACCTCCGGCTTCGTAGACCGGCGCTCTCATCCATTGAGCTAACGAGACAAACTGGTGCCGCGGGAAGGGTTCGAACCTCCTACGCCCGGCTCTTCAGGCCGGCGCTCTACCCATTGAGCTACCGCGGCAAATTGACTGGCGCCTCGTGCGGGATTCGAACCCGCGGCTTCCGACTAGACAGGCCGGCACTCTGACCACTGAGTTAACGAAGCAAATATTTTCCGGTGACGGGTTCCGGTGCCGCCCAATCGTTGCGGCCGATTTCCGCCATCGAAGCGTGAGCTCGACGATGGCTTCTGTTTGCTGGTATCGCGTGCGGGAGTCGAACCCGCATTGCCGGATTGAAAGCCCAGCGTCCTGACCGTTAGACGAACGCGACCAATTCATGGCAATCCACTTCGGCTGTGCCCAAGCGCGAGCGTCCCGTCGGACGTGGTGTCTCGCTGCACGGAGCCTCAGGCCTGCGACCGCGCACATCCCGCGCCGCCAACACCATGCAAGTGCGGCCACGGAGTGCAAGGACACACCCGAAGTGAATCGTGGAGCGGATGACGAGAATCGAACTCGTGGCCTGAACCATGGCGTGGTCCCGCTCTGCCTGCTGAGCTACATCCGCATGTGTGCAAGACGCTGATGGCCAGCCAGTACTGGCGTCGTCTTGCGGCAAGTTTTGAAAGAACAATGCACCGTTGCCGGTGTGCGACCCGGTGGATCGCTGCGTCGCGGCTGCCGGCCACGACGCGGGTTGGAGGTTGAAAACAAAAAGGCCCGGATCCTTCGCGGAATCCGGGCCTCTGCGTACAGAGCTTGAAGGGGTGCGGCTATGCGCCTCCCTCTCCCGGATGCATCGGATCCTCGTCACTCTTGATGTGCCATTGCGGGCACTCCAAGGCAGCGGCCAGATGCATGGACTTGCTGTTGCGATACGAGCAACCATCGGCCGCTCCTAGCTGGAACGTCGCGACGACGCGCACAAACGCACCACGGCCCTGGCAGGGTCGAAGGTTTTGTTTGGCGGCGAATCGGGTCACGTCGAGTCCTTGAAATCGTTGAAGAATGTCGCTTCATGCAGCGACGGGAGCGGACTGTAAAGAGTCTTTACGCCATCGTCAACCCCCCCGACAATCGCGGCTCGAAATTCTTGTCGTACGCAACACACACTCAGCGTGAGCAACATCACCATCCATCGGCGCCGCAACGTGCTGGCGCTCTTCCAGGCCTATGCCGAGTCGGCCGTGGCCAATGGCGCCGCTCCCAAGGGGCTGGAGCAAACCTTCGCCACGAGCCTGGAGATTTCGCCCAGCATGTGGAGCCAGATCAAGTCATCCCGACCCATCGGCGACAAGCTCGCCCGGCAGATCGAGCAGCACTGCAAGAAGCCGGTGGGCTGGCTTGATGAAGAGCGCGAAGCCGCGGGCCTGAACCAGGCCGAACAGCAGTTTCTCGCGCTGGCACTCAAGGCCTGGCGCTCGACGAACAGCGACGGCCGCAAGAAATTGCGCAGCTTGCTGAAGGACCTCACGGTCGGCGCCTGACACCTGCATCCCACTGACGGCCTGCTCAGGCAGACTGTCTCTTTCGAACCCGACGCACATCATGACCCTCTCTCTCCAAGACTCCGCCAGCCAAGTCCGGCAGGGCATCCGCGCAGCCACGGCCGGCCTGGTCGGGCGCGATCAACTGGCCGAGCTGATCGTGCTGGCCGCTGTCGCCCAGGAGCACCTGCTGGTGATCGGGCCGCCTGGCACCGCCAAGAGCGCGGTGGTTCGCCGCGTCGCGCAAGCCATGGGTGGGCGCTACTTCGAATACCTGCTCGGACGTTTCACCGAACCGTCGGAGCTCTTCGGTCCGGTGGACCTGAAGAAGCTGCGCGAGGGCACCGTCGAGACCGACGTCACCGGCATGCTGCCGGAGGCCGAGGTGGCGTTTCTCGACGAGGTGTTCCTCGGTTCCACGGCCATCCTGAACACGCTCCTGGGTGTGCTGAACGAGCGGCGCTTTCGCCGCGGCCACACACAAATCCAGTGCCCGCTGCGCGTGTGCGTGGGTGCTGCCAACGGCTTGCCGGAAGACGAAGCACTCGCCGCCTTTGGCGACCGCTTCCTGCTGCATCTGTTCATCGAGGCCGTGCCCGATCACCAACTCGAAGCGATGCTGGCTGGCGGCTGGCAATCGGACCAGCAGCGCGTCGAGCCGCAGGCCGGCATGGCGCACCTGGACGTGCTGTGTCACGCGGTGAAGCTCGCGAACCTGGACATCGCCCGCCCGGCACTGGCCAGCGCGATCCGTCAATTGCGCCAGGCCGGCATCCAGCTCTCGGACCGCCGCATCGTGAAGGCGCAGCGGCTCATCGCGGCGGCCGCCGTGCTGGCGGGTCGCGTGCAAGCCACGCAGGCAGACCTCTGGCCGCTGCTGTATGTGCTGCCGACGCAGGAGGCCCAGCACAGCGCACGCGAGGTCCTGCGCGAACTGTTCGCCGATGCGGCGCATCCGAACCTGCTCAGCGCCGTGGAGCAAGCCACCTTGCAGCCGCTGTCCAGGGCCGCACGTCTCAAGGAATCGGCCCAAGGTCTGCTGGCCGGTTCCGTCGAAGGACGCCGCCTGGAAGTCGAAGCCTTGCTGCGTGAGATCGACGCGAACTTCGATGCCGACACGCTGCCGGCCGATCTGGCCGAATGGCGCGTGAAGCTGGCTGCGCTGATTGCGGTTGCCGCGTGAGCCTCGCTGGACGATTCGACTGGCGCTGGGCCGGCCAGCCTGAGCCCGCGCCCGCACGCGCGGTCGTGGCCTTCGGCCCCGCGGCGCGCCGGCTGCATGCACGCCTGCAACTCATGAGTGCCGAAGAGCAGGCACGCCTGCACGCCACGGCCAGCCGCGACGTGATGGTCGTCAGCGGCGCGACAGCCGCGTTGCCCTGGATCGATGGCGCAGCCTACGCCGCGCCCTGCCCCGAAGCGCCCAACCTGTGGCTGCCCACCTTGCGGCGCCCGGACGTTGCCTGCGATCTGCTGGCGATCGCACTTGACCGGCGCCACCAGCGCAAGCCGCTGCTGCTCTGGCCTGATCCATCGGTCCTGGTGCCGATGGATCGCCAATTGCCCGTCTCCGCAGCCCTTCTCGCACGAATCGCAGCACTGTGGGACGACCAGCCCGGGGCTGCCGCATGAGCAGCCTTCGCTTGCCCGACGCGCTGGAATCCTGGCGCCCTTGGCTGAGCTGGTTCGATGCCGACCTCGCCGCCCAGGTCGGCGAGCTTCTGCTGCGGATGCATCCGTGGCTGGGCCGGTTCCGCGGCCGGCGCCCGGGCGATGCGGCCGAACCGGACGGCGTGGACGACCTGCGCCGGCGTGGCTCCTACGAGCGGCTGTTGTCCAGTGAATGGCTGCTGGCGTCGGAGTTGCCCGATGAATTCCTGCGCCGCGCTGCAGGCGGCGAGCACCTCTTTCTCGCGCCGCGGCCGCGAGCGCACCAGGCCGACAGCCTCATCGTGGCCTTGTTCGATTGCGGCCCCATGCAGCTCGGTGCGCCGCGCCTGGCGCATCTGGCCCTATGGATTCTTCTCTCTCGCCGTGCCGTCGAGGCAGGCGGCGTCATGCGCTGGGGCAGCCTGCAACAGCCAGGCCAGTGGCATGAAGCGGCTTCAGCGGCCGATCTCAAGCGATTGCTGAACGCGCGCACGTTCGCCAGCGTTCGGCCTGAACACTGGGACGAATGGATGCGCTGGTTGGACCAGCACGCCAACGGCATCGGCGAGCGCTGGCTGGTCGCGCACGACACCGAGGCCATCCAGCGTGCGACACCACCGCCTTCCCATGCGGTCCAGCTGCGGCGGTCGCTGGACGGCGAATCCCTTGAATTGAAGCTGTCTGCCGGCGCAATGGCACGTGGACTCCACCTGCCACTGCCGTCGCCGCGCCGCACACCGGAGTTGCTCAAGGGCCGCTTCGAGAAGGAAGTCCCACCGGATGTGCGCAGCTTGCGTTCGGAGCGCTTCTCGTTGACCGTTGCGCCGATCCTGTCGAGCACTGGCGCGAAGGTGGCTCTCATGGCGCTGGATGGCCATGGCGTGCTCGTTTTCCAAACCGTGTCGTCCCGCAGGCAAGGCCCGAAGCCGCCTCGACGGGAGCAGTTACCTGTCCGCGCCGAGCCTCTGGCCGCTGCGTTCGCGGGCAAGACCCTGGGCATGGTGATGTCCCGGCAAGCCTATCCCAGTCCGGCATCGCACCTGCTGTTCTGGCAGATGTCGGGCCTCGGCATACAGACGCGCCCTTCCGCCGATGAGTTCAACGCACCGCCGGGTCGCGCTGGGTTGCTGCCGTGCGTGTGGCTTCGCAACGCCGGCATGCAACGCCTGTACGTACTGGACGCTTCGGGGCACCTGGTGCTGTGGATGGCCGACTCGAAGCATCGCGCGCGCGGTCCCATGTTGATGGACAAGAACGTGCTCGCCATGGCCCGCGTCGGCGATCGCGGCGTGGTCTACGCCTGCTCGGATGGGCACAGCGTCGCCATCCGGGCGCTCGCCGACCACGGGCGCGAAAAGCTGGATCACCGCATCCCCTACGCCCTCGATGCCTCGGCGCCTGTCTTCCTCGTCGGCAGCACCGACCAGCGCAGCGGCCTGGGTGCCTGCGCCGTGCGAAGCGCGCTGGAGGACTCGCAGGAAAGCTGGCTGGTCAGCGATGTCGAGGCAGGCGAGGAGCTTCCCAGCCTGTCGTGGCAAGTCCGCCTGCCGGCCGGAGCCACGGTGGCGGGGCTCTTCAAGAGCGCGCCGACACAGCGCTGCGCACTGGTGGTGAAGTCGGCCAACGGTCGAGACATCTCGCTTCAGACCTCGGGCGAAACAGAGCTCACCTACAGCACCGGCGCCCCCATCGAACGGATGACCGTCTGCGCCAACAGCGGCGTCATGGCGCTGACCACCCGCACCCGTGAGCTGCACGTCTTCGACATCTCGCGGCGGCAGGCCCGCCTCGTGGTGCAGGCCGATGTGCAGACGGGCGACAACGCATGACACCACACGATCCCATCTTCACGAGGCCCGCCGAGGTTCGGCAGCCGCTGTTGCAGGGGCAGCAGAAGGTCTGCGCCCTGTGGTTCCCAGTCTCCTGGTTCGACGAAACGCAGCGGGCCCGGCGCCTGCTGGCCGCATGGCGTCCCGGTGCGTCGGCCCACCGCTTTGCGCAAGGCGACCTGCTGCGCTTTGCCGAACCGTTCGAGCAGTCGTGCGATGCGTTGGAAGGCTGGGCACTCGTCCGGCAGGGACGCACCCTGTGCTCCGCACCTCTGGCTGACGCCGAGCTCGCGGCCTTGCCTGCGGCGGACTTCCATGTGGTGCACGGGGCGCAATGCCTGTCGATGCACTTCGACGACGGGCAGCCTCTGGATCCGGCCGAGTGGCTGGCCACCGCGTCCGTCGCATTGCACGACACCTTCGACTGCCGCGAAGCTCTGCCGCCATCTGTATTCGTCACGCCGGTTCCAGTGCAGGACCTGCGTGCCATCTTCGACGGCAAGGTCCCGCCAGCCAGCGACGAGCACCGGGAATTCCTGCGGGCGATGGCGCAATCACGGGAATCCGACGGGATATCCGGCTCGTCGCGATCTCAGCAGTCAAGCTCCCGCCCAGGCCATGCCCTGCGGCTGGTGCTGTGGGTTCTCGTCGTCATTGCCGTCATCGCCGGAGTCTCCAGCACCGGTGTCGACGCCATGCCGCTGTGGACGATCGTGCTCTTCGCCATTGGCTTCTTCCTGGCCAGGAGCTCACGCGCCCCGACGAGTTGGACATCGGCAGGCGCCCCGGCTCAGCCGGTGGCCGCTGCACGCCCTGCCGGCACACCCACCGGCACCATCCCGCCACGGCACCGCCCTCGCAACCCTCGCCAGATGTGGCGCGACTGGCTCGCGCGGCTGGCGATCACCTCCCAGATCGCCCGGTTGCTGGGCCAGCGCCAGGCAGCCTACGTCCGCAAGATGCTCGATCTGTTCGAGTCGGGCCAGCTCGACGAGGCCCTGCGCCACGCCATTCCGCTCGGTGGAGACAACCAGTCCCTCGGCCAGGCCTTCGGCACGCCGGGCGCACGCAGCGACCTCGGCCTGAGTTCGGGGCCGACCTACCACACCAGCATCAACCTCGGATCGGATCTGGAGTCCCACCTGCGGCAGCTCTACCGCCGCAGCTTCGAGAAGCTCGACCGCGAGGGGCGCATCGACGAAGCGGTGTTCGTGCTGGCCGAGCTGCTGCATGCGCGGCAGGAAGCGCTGGACTACCTGGAGAAGCATGGCCGCTTCAAGCAGGCGGCCGAACTGGCGTTGGCATGGGACCATCCGGCCGCCGTCATCGTTCGCCTCTTCTGCCTGGCTGACGACTGGCGCAAGGCGCTGGCCGTGGCGCGGCGGGACAACGCCTTCGCCACAGCCGTGCTGCAGATGGAACCCAAGTGGCCCGACCCGGCACGCCGCCTGCGCCAGGAATGGGCGCACGCCCTTGCACAACGTGGAGACTGGCTCGGTGCGATCGACGCCATCTGGCCGGTGAAGGAGCAGCGGACGCTCGCCATCCAATGGCTGGAGAACGCGCAGGCCGCCGGCGGCCGCCTCGGCGCCCGCGCGCTGGTCAAGCGGGCCGTGCTACTGCCCGACACCATGACGCAATCTGCCGATCGTCTGCACGAGCTGCGCGACGACCCCGAACTGCATGCCGAGCGCGAGGCCATTGCTGCGGCCTTGCTCGAACTCAAGCAGGCGGAAGCACGCACCTCGGGCATCGCTCGCGTGATAGCCCCTGGCCTGGTGGCAGACCAGGCCGCGGGTCTGGGCGGACTGAGCCGCAACGATCTACAGCGGGTCGTGTCCCTGGCCAACGACCCCTGGCTGAGTGCGGACCTGGAGAACACAGCGCTGCCGGCCCACCAGCGGCAGGAGCTTTCGCAGTCGGCCGCGCCCGTTCAGGGCCGGCTGCCCGACGCTGGCCAGCTCGCGCCGCTGGATGCGGTGGCGCTCGACGATGGCCAGTTCCTGCTCGCGCTGGGCGAGACAGGCGCCGTCATCGTGAACCGGCATGGCAAGGTGCAGTCGCGCTTCGCCGTGCCCGCGGACCAGCTCGTCATCGCGCCCAGCCGGCAGATGGCGCTGGCCGTGGCGCGGCGCGACCTCGTGTGCCGCGTCAGCCGGCTCGACCTCGCCAACCGGCAGGTCACCGACCTGGGCATGGCCGAGCTGCATCACTTCGCCCGCGAATTCGACGGCATCGCCTGGACCGTCGCGAGCGGCAACCGGCTGCGCGTGCTGGACACGCAGCGTTCACTGAACGAAGTGCTCTGGCAGGTGGGCGACCTGCCCGGCAAGGTGTGCGACCTGTCGGTGAACTCGCGCGTCGAGCAGGTCTGCCTGGCGCTGCCGACCGCGCAGTATTCGCTGTGGCGCTACTCGCTGCCGCAGCGGCGCCTGTTCGTGCGCGACGAACTGGTGCCCTCGCCGATCTCGGCGGGCTCGACACAGGTGCTCGCGCCGAATGGCGGCGTGATCGAGGCGTGGATCCAGGTCGATGCCGATGGTGCGCAGACGCTCGCCTTCATGCTCAACGGCCGCAAGCAGAACATCGCCTGGCCGCAGATGGTGGCCGAAGGGGATCCGCTGCGCGTGGTCGTGGCGGGCTCGTGGCTGCTGGCGGGCATCGGCGACGAGACCACCACGCACTGGGCCGCCATCGCCATGGGCAACGGGCGTGTTTGCGCGCGCATCGACTGGCCCGCCCCATCCTTGCCGCAGGCGCGGTTGAGCGAGAGCCACCTCATCGTCTTCGACCGGCAGGGGCGGCTGTGGGCGCTGGACGTTGCCACCAGCGCGCAGACCAGCATCGGACTGCGCTGAGGCCTACTCCGCCCCGCGTGGGCTGAAGGTGCGGGGGAAGGTGACGGGCTCCTGCCGGTCGCGCAGCCGGTAGCCCATGGCCGGCCGCTTGGAGCTGCCGTCGGCGTAGCCATCCTCGACCAGGAAGTCCGCCGCCAGCATGCGGGTCCGAAAGCCGCTCTTGTCCACCGGGCGGCCCAGCACGATTTCATAGGTTCGCTGCAACTGCGGCAAGGTGAACGGCTCGCTCAGCAGGAACGCCGGCAGCGAGGTGTACTCCACCTTGCTGCGCAGCCGCTCGGCGGCCGCCTGCAGGATCTGCGCATGGTCGAAGGCCAGCCTGGGGCGCTTGAGCATCTCGTCGACCTTGAACCATGCGACGTCCGCCGCATTGGCCCCCTTCTCGATCACCAGATGGTCCGCCGCCACCAGCGCGAAGTACACGTGCGTGGCCGACCAGCCGCGCGGATCGCGCGACCGGCTTCCCCAGCTGCCGAGCTGTTCGAGGTAGGGGCTCTCCACCGCCGTCTTCTCGCGCAGCTTGCGGCGCGCACAGGCGATGAGGTCCGCGTCGCGGTCGATGTCCACGAAGCCGCCCGGCAGCGCCCATTTGCCGGGGTGCGGCTCCTTGGGCGTGTCCGGCCGCTGCACCAGCAGCACCTGCAGCGCATCGTCGAGCACGGTGAAGATGACCACGTCCACCGTGGTGAACGGCAGAGGAAACGGCGGCATGCGGCCGGGGGCCTTGCTGACCATGGGTTGGGGCTCCTTGCTTGACGCATCGGATTTTAAGTTGTATTGTGCAACCATTAACAAGTTGTACAGAACAACCAAACAAGGAGTCTGCCATGTTCGGCATCCAGTTCATCAAGGCCCAACCCACCGTCCACCTCATGCAGTTCAAGGGCGGCAAGCTGCTGCGCGAAGGGGCGGGCGAGTCCTTCTTCTACTACGCACCCACCACCACGCTGGTGGCCGTGCCGGTGGCCAGCCAGGACCGGCCGTTCATCCTCCAGCTCGTCACCGCCGACTTCCAGACGGTGACGGTGCAAGGCCAGGTCACCTACCGCATCAGCGATCCGCGCCGCACCTCGGCGATGATGGACTTCTCGCTGAACAAGGATGGACGCGGCTACGTGTCCGAAGACCCCAAGCGCCTGGGCGACCGGGTGGCGATGCAGGTCGAGGTCATCGTTCAGCAGGCGGTGCAGTCGCTGGAGCTCAAGCAGGCGCTGCGTTCGTCGGCGCTCATTGCCCGGGCGGCGCAGAAGGAGCTGGGCAACCAGCCGGAGATCGCGGCGCTGGGCCTGGAAATCCTGGGCGTGTCGGTGATGGCCGTGAAGCCCACGCCTGACATTGCGCGCGCACTGGAGGCCGAAGCCCGCGAATCCAACCTGCAGGCCGCGGACGATGCCGTGTATGCGCGCCGCATGTCGGCGGTGGAAAAGGAGCGATCCATCCGCCAGAACGAGCTGGACACCGACATCGCGGTGGAGCAGAAGAAGCGGCAGATCCGCGAGACGCAGATGGAGGCCAAGGCGGCGATGCTGCGCAAGGAGAACACGCTGCGCACGGAGCAGATGGCGGCGGACGTCGCGCTGGAAGACCAGCGCAAGGCCTTCGTCGATGGCCAGGCGCAGAACCAGCGGACGTCGGCCGATGCCGAGGCCTACCGGGTGAGCGCGGTGATGCGCGCCCTCGAAGCCGCCGATCCGCGCGTCGTGCAGGCGTTGACTGCAGCGGGCATGCAGCCGGGACAGCTCATTGCGCAGGCGTTTGGCGGCATCGCCGAACGGGCCGAACGCATCGGGCAGCTCAACCTGTCACCGGACCTGCTGCAGTCGTTGATGGGCAGCAGCACGCAAGACGAACGAGGAAAGGCACACCGTGAACGCAAGGAATGACTGCAAGGTCGTGCTGGTGACGCGCCGCACGAGGCTGCAGGAGCTGGTAGCGCGCTATCACACGCTGGAGCAATCGCGCTTCTATGTCGAGCACTTGGGCGCCGACTTCTCCGACTACGTGAAGGAGGATGAGGTGTATGCCAGGCAGCTGCGCGTCGCGATGCAGACATTGCAGGCCTGGGGCCGCTACCAGGTCATCGACCGCGGCTACCTGCCGAACTTCGTGTTCGCGCCGGACGACATCGTGGTGGCCCTGGGCCAGGACGGCCTGGTGGCCAACACGATGAAGTACCTGGAGGGGCAACCCCTGGTGGGCGTGAACCCGGAGCCTGCGCGGTGGGATGGCGTGCTGCTGCCCTTCGAGGCCGGCGACCTCGGTCCCATCCTGCGCGAAGTGGCGGGCGGTCGCCGCGCCCACAAGGCGGTGACGATGGCCCAGGCGATCCTGTCGGACGGGCAATGCCTGCGCGCGGTCAATGACCTGTTCATCGGCCCGCGCACGCACACCTCGGCGCTGTACGACATCGAACTCGGAGGCCGTCGCGAATCGCAGTCCTCGTCCGGGATCATCGTGTCCACCGGGCTGGGATCGACCGCATGGCTCAAGAGCGTGGTGACGGGTGCGTCCGGCATTGCGCGTGCGGTCGGCACATCCGCGCCGCTGGCGTATCGGCCGCAGGCCTGGGACAGCGACCAGCTGACCTTCGCCGTGCGCGAGCCGTTTCCGAGCAGGGGTTCACAGGCGGAGCTCGTGTTCGGCGGCGTGACGCACGAACAATCGCTCAAACTGCGCTCACGCATGCCGGAGAACGGCGTGATCTTTTCAGACGGCATGGAAGCCGACTACCTGGCCTTCACCGCAGGCATGGAAGCGGTGGTGACGGTGGCGGCGAGCAAAGGACATCTGGTGGTGTGAGGCCACCGAACGAGAACAACACAACAAGGAAAACAACCATGACCAACAAGCACAACATCGTGTCGATCAGCAAGTTCCTCAGCCTGGTGCTGAGGCACCAACCGGAAAAGATCGGCCTGTCGCTGGACGATGCAGGATGGACAGACGTGGGCGAGCTGCTGCAAAAGCTCGCCATCGCCGGACGCCCGGTGAGCCTGGATCTGCTGCGCGAAGTGGTGGCTGGCAATGACAAGCAACGATTCAGTTTCAGCGAGGACGGAACACGCATTCGCGCCAACCAGGGACACTCGATCGACGTGGAACTCGGGCTGGAAGAACTCGAACCTCCGGCGGTGCTGTACCACGGCACGGCATCGAGATTCATCGACTCGGTGATGCGCACGGGGCTGGACAAGCGGCAGCGTCATCACGTGCACATGACCGCCGACATCGGCACCGCCCGTTCGGTCGGGCAGCGCTACGGCGTCCCGGTCATCCTGGCCATCGACGCTGCCGCGATGCGTGCCGATGGCCATCGCTTCTACCGATCGGACAACAACGTGTGGCTCACAGATCATGTGCCGGTGCGGTATCTCAGCCGGCATCAGTCGCTGGTGTGAGCAGGAGAGGAAAAGAATGAACAGCCAGCAAGTGCGCAGCATCGAACAACTCATCGCCGCCGTCGAGCACGGCCATCGGCCCAAGTACCTCTTCTTCTGGGGTCATCGGCCGCTCCCTGGCGGGGAGATCGGCAAGAGCGTGTTCAGCCAGTGGTACGAGGCGCCCTTCGTCGTGGAGGGAACCCGCTACACCACGGCCGAGCACTTCATGATGGCTGGCAAGGCCCGCTTGTTCGGCGATGCGCAGGCCCACGAACGAATCGTCGCGGCGGCAAGTCCGAATGAGGCCAAGAAGCTGGGCCGTACCGTCCAGGGATTCGACGACGTCCAATGGAAAGCCGCCCGGTTCGATCTGGTCGTCGCGGGCAACTTGGCCAAGTTCTCCCAGAACGCGGCCATGGGCGAGTTCCTGAAATCGACCGGCGACCGCGTCATCGTCGAAGCCAGCCCGGTCGACAAGGTCTGGGGCATCGGCACGGCGGCGGATGAGCCTCACGCGGAGAACCCGCTGCTGTGGAAAGGCTTGAACCTGCTGGGCTTCGCGCTCATGGAGGTTCGAGAACGCCTGATTGAACAAGAACAACAGAAACGACAATGAATTTCAGCAACCATCTCCAACAACAGCATCGCTGGCCATCGGAAGGCCGGCACATCCTTGCCCAATTCGACGACACCTCGGTGATCGTCTACCAGGCCTACCGGCCGTCCATCGCACGCCATGCCATCGAGCATGGCCGCTTCGGTGGGCCGGACTTCAGCTTCCAGCGGATGAGCTGGATCAAGCCCAATTTCCTGTGGATGATGTACCGCTGTGGATGGGGCACCAAGGAAGGCCAGGAGATGATCCTCGCGTTGCGCCTGAAGCGGCCGTTCTTTGACGAACTGCTGGCACAGGCCGTCGAGTCCGCATACGACCCGTCCGTGCATCCAAGCCGCGAAGCGTGGCAAGCCGCGGTGGAAGGCTCCGAGGTTCGCCTGCAGTGGGATCCGGACCACTCACCCAGCGGCGCGCGGCAGAGTCGTCGCGCCATCCAGCTGGGCCTGCGCGGCAGCATGCTGCGGCGCATGGCCCATGACGATCTGCTGGAGGTCATCGACATGACCGGTTTCGTGGCTGCGCAACGCGAGCATGCGCAAGACGACAACCGGGAATTGCAAACGCCCACGGAAGCGGTCTACCCGACCGCTTGAAGGCTCAGGCTTCCTGCGTCAAGCCCAGGAAGTGGTCCAGCATGTGGAAGTGATCGTCCAGGAAGCGGTCCTCCATCTCGACCAGCCGTTCGATCGGCACCCACTCCACCGCCGCGGCATCGTCATCCGCCCTGACCTCGGGGAACTCGCGCTCGCCCAGGTCGAAGAAATGCGCATGGGTGATGGTGCGGCCACGCTGGCTGCGGTCTGGATGGTCGAACACCACCGCGGCCTTCAAGGCATGGCGCATGGCGGTGTCCAGCAACTTGAGGTGCGTCTCTTCTTCCAGCTCACGCAAGGCGGATTGGTAGGTCGTCTCACGCTGCTCGATGAAGCCTCCCGGCGCCGCGAACAAGCCTTTTCCAGGCGCCTGTCCGCGCCGGATCAGCAGCACGTGCTGGTTGCACTTGACGATGGCATCCACCGTCACGAACACCGGTGGATAAGGCGCTGCGTCCCACGACTGCTTGTAGCGCCTGAGCATCTCCCATTCTCGGACCAGTTCGTCGAAGAAGGGCAGCTCGGCCCACGCGCGCAGGAAGGCGACCGTGCTGGGCGGTGCCTGGCTCACCAGCGCCGCCAGGCTCGCATCGAGTTCGCCGGCGGCATGGCCGAAGTAGGCATCTCGAACAGCCGTCGCGTCGAAGGACGACACGCGGTCGATGTTCTTGAAATGCCAGCCCGCAAATCCACGAAGGTATTCGCTGGTCGGATCCTTCAGGTGCCCCACCAGCGCGACACGCGCGGTGGGCATGCCGCGCTCGGCCAGCAGGCTTTCGACGCTGCGCCGGACCACCGACAACCATCGCGATTCATCGTAGTAGTCGCGCACGGGAATGAACGACACGCGGGCACGATCCGGCTCCGGCAACGCCAGCCGGATCATCTCGACCCGCTCTTCCCAGCTGAACGGGTTCTTCGGCGTGCGGGCCTGGTGGGCCGACCCGATCACCACGATGCAGGCGGGCGCCGCCGCCAGCGCCTGCCGCAGCACCGCGAGGTGGCCGTTGTGGAAGGGCTGGAAGCGGCCGATGGTGACGGCCACGTCATGGGTGCTCACGCTGGTGTTCACGCTCGACTCCTCACAGGGTCTTGGCGGCGATGGGCATCTGGCGTCCCGTGCCGAAGGCGCGCGAACGCACGCGGATGATGGGCGGTGCCTGGCGGCGCTTGTATTCGTTGCGGGCGATCATGCGGCGCACGCGGGCAATGAGCGCCCGCCCTTCATCGCTGGCCTGCAGCCTGGCGCAGAAACCCGACGCCTGCTCGAATTCCGCCTTGGCCAGGCCCTGGCCTTCGATCTGCATCTTGAGGACTTCGTCGAGCACCTCATAAGGCGGCAGGCTGTCGGTGTCCTTCTGGTCCGGCGCGAGTTCGGCGGACGGTGGCTTGTCGATGATGGCCGCCGGAATGATCTCCCGGCCTGCACTGTCATTGAGGTGCCTGGCCAGCGCGAACACCTCGGTCTTGTAGAGATCGCCGATCAGGCCGAGTCCGCCGTTGGTGTCGCCGTACAGCGTGCAATAGCCCACCGAGATCTCGGACTTGTTGCCCGTGGTCAGCAAGAGGTGGCCGAAGGCGTTGGAGAACTCCATGAGGATCGTGCCGCGGATGCGTGCCTGCAGGTTCTCCAGCGGCAGCCCCTGCAAAGGCTGCTGGAAGCTGTCGGCGAACTGCGCCGAGTAGCCGGCCACGAGGTCAGCGATGGGGTGGGTGTGCAGCCGAATGCCGAGGTTGCGGCACAGCGCGACGGAGTCATCCACGGAACCGGCCGATGAGTAGCGCGAGGGCATGGTCACCGCCTCCACGTTCTCGGCCCCCAGTGCCTCCACGGCCAAGGCCAGCGTCAGCGCACTGTCGATGCCGCCGGAAGATCCCACCACCGCCTTGGAGAAACCGCAGCGGCGTGCGTAGTCCTTCAGGCCGAGCACGATCTGTGCGCGATAGAACGCCATGGTGGGCAGGCCTTCCGGCGCAGGCCGGGGCAGCTCGGATCCATCGACGGCACTGAAGTGTCCGTCCTCGAAGCGCAGCGTCGTCACGTCCTCGACGAAGCGATGCGCCTCGTGCATCACGCCGGCCTCCGGCTCGACGATGAACGAAGCGCCGTCGAAGATGACCTGGTCCTGTCCACCGACCTGGTTCACGTAGACCAGCGGCAACCCATGCCGCCTGCTGGCCGCGCCGAACACCTGGTGCCGCTGTTCGCGCTTGCCGATGTTGGAGGGGCTGGCGTTGATGCTCACCACGAAATCGGGCGCCGCATCGCGCAGGCGCTCGAAGGGGTTGACGGCGTAGTCGGCGCCGCCGTCGTTCCAGCCGTCCTCGCAGATCATCATGCCCACCTGCGTCTGGCCGATGCGCAGCACGCGGCCCACATCGGGCCCGGGCTCGAAGTGGCGGCGCTCGTCGAAGATGTTGTAGGTGGGCAGGAGTTGCTTGGCGTAGCGCAGCACGACGTCGCCCGCCCTGAGCACCAGCAGCATGTTGGACAACCGCTTGCCGGGCCCGTCGCGACGCAGCGGTGCGCCGATGACCCAGTGCAGGTTGCGCAGTTGGCGCGACGCCTGCAGCAAGGTGTCGATGCCGGCGTCCACTCGAGCGAGGAAGTCGGGCTCGTCGAGCAAGTCGCCGGGGTAGTAGCCCGTGAGCGACAGCTCGGAAAAGATGACCAGCTCGGACCCGTCCCGCGCGGCCTTCTGGGCAGCGTCGATCATCTTCTGGGCATTGCCCTCGATGTCGCCGACGGTGTAGTTGAGCTGAGCCAGCGTGAGTTTGAGCATGGCAATGCCCTCAGGCCGGGACGTTGAAGACCTGGCGCAGGTAGGCCAGGAAGGTCTGGTCGTCGCACAGCGTCTTGCCGGGGCTGTCGGACAGCTTCGCCACCGGCTGGTCGTTGCAGCGGGTGAGCTTCATCACGATGTTGAGTGGCGTCTGGCCCACGTCGTTGCTCAGGTTGGTGCCGATGCCGAAGCCCAGTTGCGTGCGATCGGCGAAGTGTCGGTAAAGGTCGATGGCGCGTGCGATGTCGAGCCCGTCGGAGAACACCAGGCGCTTGGTGTTGGCATCGATGCGCAGCTTTGCATAGTGCGCGAGTGCCTTCTCGCCCCAGACCGTCGGATCGCCGGAGTCGTGGCGCAGGCCGTCGAAGAGCTTGGCGAAATACAGGTCGAAGTCGCTGATGAAGGCGTCCATGCCCACCACGTCGGTGAGCGCCACGCCGAGGTCGCCGCGGTATTCCTGCACCCAGTCTTCGAGCGCCGCCTTCTGGAAATCGCGCAGCCGCACGCCCAGGGCCTGATAGGTCTGCAGATATTCGTGGGCCATGGTGCCGATGGGCACGAGCTGGAGGTCGCGCGCCAGCAGCACGTTGGACGTGCCCTTGAAGAACTGCGGCACCTCGCGCTTGAGCGTGGTGACGACTTCGCGCTGCCAGTCACCAGCGAAGCGGCGGCGCACACCGAAGTCGAAGAATTCGAAGGGGTTGCGGCGAGCCGGTTCCTGGCCGAACGCGCGAAGCTGTTCGATCTTGGCCTGCAGGCGCTTGCGGCCCTCTATCAGCGCAGGTTCACGATCGAATCGGCGGAAGTACAGCTCATTGACCATCGCGAGCACGAAGATCTCGAACGCCATCACATGCACCTGCGGACCGCGGGCCACGATCTCCAGCTTGTCGCCGTTGGCGCGTGCGCTGATGAACTCGCGCTGGAAGTGGAAGATGCGCAGGAAGTCGACGAAGTCGGACTTGATGAAGCGCAGGCCCGCCAGGTATGCCAGCTCATCGGGCTTGAAGCTGAGCGTGCACAGGTGGTCGAGCTGTTCATTCACCTCGGCCACCAGCTCGGCGAGCGGGTAGGTGGGCTGGTTCCGGCAAACGAACGTGTACTCGGCCTGCGTCTGCGGATGGCGATGCAGCATGGTCTGCCACATCGTGAACTTGTAGAGGTCGGTGTCGAGCAGGCTGGTGATGACGGGACGCATGGTGTCTGTGGTTCGTTGTTCAGCGGGTGGCGTTTGCAATCAGCGAAGGCAGCACGTCGGCCGTGGTGGCCAGTTGCACGCCCTTGCCGCGCATGTCGGCCAGGAAGGCCGCGTGCTGGGCCTCGAAGCCCCCCACCGGGCTCATGCAGTCGGTGAGCAGCACGATGCGCTCGAGCCGGCCGCCCGGCAGGTTCTGCACGATGTGTTCGGTGGTGGCCTTCACGCAATGGCTGCTGGCTTCACCGGTGATGAGCAGCGTGTCGGCCTGGTCGAGCTGGTCGATGAGCGCCTGGTTCAGCTGCGTGTCGGGGTCCTCGGCATCGGGCACTTCGGCCAGCAGGGCACTGTAGTGCTCGGTCCAGGGGTTGGAGCCCTTGTTGACCTTCTGCACCACGCCCAGTTGCCGTTCTTCCCAGGCGTTGTAGGCGGCACGCACATCGGCATGGACGTTGTGGCCCCAGGAACCGATCTCGCAGTGAACGGGCCACACCATCAGGGTGTAGCGGCCGCGGGCTTCCAGCGCATCCAGGTAGCTCAGCGTGCGCGGCAAGGCGGATGGATCACGCGGCAGATACTCGCCGCTGCGGACCTGCGCGGCAGTGATCTGCGTGAAGGGCGTGACCGCGGCACCCTGCCCCGTCTTCCAGAACGTGGGGTGCGCAATGTCGAAGCGGTGGTGGGAGTCGAGCGTGATGGCGATGTCGGTGAGGCCGGCGCCGCCTTGGCGGATCAGCTCGGCGGTGCGCTGCATGTCGGCATGTGCACCGGCCACGGGCAGCGCGGGGGCGACCTTCGCACCAGTCACCGGGTCTGCGGGGCGGTAGGCTTCCGGCAGATCGCAGAAGTCGTTCTGCGGATCGATGATGAGGAGCTGGATCTTGCGCTTCATGATGCTGTCCTTTCGTTCGGTGTGATTGAACTATAGCTTTGTTAGTTCTATTTTGCAACTAAGTAAGTTGTGACAAATTTCCACAACTTTTGAGGTGGAGATCGAAGAGATTCCGATCAATCAATCCCTTAGTTGTGGAAATAAAATAAGTCCATGCCCCGTCCAGACGCCGAAACCATCATCTGCACCGTCGACGTGGTGCTGCTCACCCTGCGGCAGGACCAGCTCCACGTCGTCCTGCTCAAGCGCGACCGCGAGCCCTTCCGCAATGCGCTGGCGCTGCCAGGCGGCTACGTGCACATCGACACCGACCAGAGCGCCTCCGACGCGGCCGCCCGTGTGCTGCTGGAGAAGACGGGCATCGTCAGCCCTTACCTCGAACAACTGGCCAGCTTCACCGGGCCGGGGCGCGATCCGCGCGGCTGGTCAGTGTCCATCGCCTACTACGCGCTGGTGCCCGAGAGCATCCTGCCCGCCCAGGACGAAGGCATCCACGTTGTACCTGTGAACCGGCTGCCCAGCCTGCCCTTCGACCACAAGAGCATCGTCGAACACGCACTCGATCGGGTGCGCTCCAAGAGCCTCTATTCCTCGCTGCCGGTCTACCTGTGCGGCGAAAGCTTCACCTTGCCGCAGCTCCAGGCCGTGTACGAAAGCGTGCTCGGCGAGCCGATCAACAAGGTGAGCTTCCGGCGCAAGGTGGATGAGCTGGGGATGCTGGAGGCCATCGAAGGCGAGATGCAGTCGGGGCGGGCGAATCGGCCGGCGCAGCTGTATCGGCTGCGCAGGGAGTTTCGGCATTCGCTGTCGATGCTGGATCGGGGGTTGAATTCGCGGATGTCTTGAGCGCTTCTTTCACCAACCTGGGGTTGGGCAAAGGTGCGAGCGGGCTGGGGGCGCTGCTCCGCTCATGTCCCCCGGTCCGGGCTTCGCCCGGCCCTCCTCCTTTACTTCGCTGCGCAACGCCCCCAGCCCGCCCGCACCTTTGCAAAGCAGCACCGGGTTTTCTCGTCGAGCAAAGCCTTCGCCACTTGAGCGGCAGGCGGCATGGGCCAGGGGCTCCGTGTGTGGCGGCGAGCAGCGCAGCACCGAGGGGTGGCGCGCGCAGCGCGCTTCGTCTTCATACTTGCCGCGGCTGTTTGAGCGGCGCGCACCGCAGGGGCGCAGAGCGAGTTCCGCGGCACACCCCTTGGTGCGAGCAGCGCAGCGAAGTCGGCGCTCAGCGCCGACCGCCACAGTCGGAGCCCCTGGCCCATGCCGCCTGCCGCGGACCCACCCGACGGAAGGCGAAAGCAAAAAAGGGAGGTGCAGATCACCCCGCACCTCCCTCAACAGCTCACGCAGCAACCACTTCAGCCACAACGCCAGCCGGCGCCACAGCGTAATGATCCAGCTGCATCGAATAGCTGGCCCGCCCAGACGACAGGGCACGCAAACTGCCGATGTAGCCGAACATCTCCTTCAGCGGCACGTGGGCCTCGATGGCCGTCGCGTTGCCGCGCGGATGCTGGCCGCGTACATGGCCGCGACGACGGTTCAGGTCGCCGATGCAATCGCCCAGGTACTCGGCCGGCGTGATGACCTCCACAGCCATCACCGGCTCCAGCAACTGAGGCAGAGCAAGCGCCGCAGCCTCGCGGAACGTGGCCGCCGATGCCAGCTCGAAGGCTAGCGACGACGAGTCGCGTTCGTGGAAGCCGCCGTCCACCAGCGTCGCCTTGAAGTCGACCACCGGGAAGCCGGCCACCACGCCTGTCTGCGCGGCGCGCCGCACACCCGCTTCCACCGCAGGGATGAACTCCCGCGGCACCGCGCCGCCGACAACCTCGTTGTCGAAGCGGAATCCCTCGCCTCGCGGCAAGGGCTCGATGCGCAACACCACCTCGGCGAACTGCCCAGGGCCACCCGACTGCTTCTTGTGCACGTGGCGAACCTCGCTCGCGCGGCCGATGGTTTCGCGATAGGCCACCTGCGGGCGACCCACCGTGACTTCCACGGCGTGCTTGCTGCGCAGGCTTTCCAGCGTCACCTCCAGCTGCAACTCGCCCATGCCCGAGAGGATCGTCTGCCCGGAGTCGGCGTCGTGCCGCACCCGAAGGCTCGGATCCTCCCGCGTCAAGGTCTGCAAGGCCTTGCCGAGGTTCTGCTGGTCGCCCTGCGTCTTCGGCTCGATGGCCACGTCGATCACCGGATCGGGCGCGCTGATTTCTTCCAGGATCACAGGGTGGGCCTGGTCGGTCAGCGTGTGCCCGGTCAGCGTGTCCTTCAGGCCCACGATGCCGGCAATGTCCCCTGCCACCACTTCATGGCGCTCGACGCGGTCGGCCGCATGGATCTCATACAGCCGACCCACTCGTTCGCGCTTGCCGGTGCTGGCGTTGAAGACGCTGTCGCCCTGGCGCAGGCGGCCGCGGTATACACGAATGAACACCATCGAGCCATGGTCGTCGCTCGTCACCTTGAAGGCCAGGGCCGCCAGGGTGCCGTCGGCGTCCGCTTCCGGCTGGCCGATCTGCGACGCGAGCTCGCCGGGGCTGGGCAGGTACGACACCACCGCATCGAGCAAAGGCTCGACACCCTTGTTGCGGTAGGCCGCACCAGCCAGCACCGGCACGAAGGCGCCCGCCAGCGTGCCGCGGCGGATGCACTCGCGCAGTTGGTCGACAGTGGGCTCACGGCCGTGCACGAAGGCTTCGAGCAGGGACTCGTCCTGTTCGACGGCCAGTTCCACCAGACGTGCGCGATGCGAGCGTGCGGCGTCGAGCAGATCGGCAGGCACGTCGCCCACGACGGCCGGCTGTTTCGCTTCATCGTCCAGCCACACCAGCGAACGCATCGTGAGCAGATCCACCACGCCGCGGAAGTCGCTCTCCGCGCCGATGGGCAACTGCGTCACCAGCGGCACCACACCCAGCCGGTCCGTCATCATCGACACGACACGGTGGAAGTCCGAACCCACGCGGTCCATCTTGTTGATGAAGGCCACGCGCGGCACGCGGTACTTGTCGGCCAGGCGCCAGTTGGTCTCTGTCTGTGGTTCCACGCCGGCCACGGCATCGAACACCACGACCGCGCCGTCGAGCACGCGCAGCGAACGGTTCACCTCGATGTTGAAATCGATGTGCCCGGGCGTGTCGATGACGTTGACCTGCGTGCCCTTCCAGAACACGGTGGTCGCCGCGCTCTTGATGGTGATGCCGCGCTTCTTCTCCTGCTCGTCGTAGTCCATGCGGGTGTTGCCGTCATCGACGTTGCCGATGCGGTGCGTTTCGCCCGTGTGGAACAGGATGCGCTCGGTGGTCGTGGTCTTGCCTGCGTCCACGTGCGCAATGACGCCGATGTTGCGGAGGTTTCTGAATCTGGTGGTGTTCATGCGAATCTTTCTTGCAGCGCCTCCCGGCGAGATTCGCACGATGGAGGTCAGCCGCTTGCTGTGAGAAAAATCGCGTGCCCTTGATCTTGACCGACAAGGCAGCACGCGTCCACGACGCGGCCGAAACACGGGTGCAGTGTGCACGTGCTTCGGCGGTCGTGAATCGTGGCGATCAGCTTGTCGTAGGTGCGCATGATCAAAGGCTCAAAAAACAAAAACCCCGGAGGGGGTGCCGTCCGGGGTTCAGGTGGAAAGACGGCGTTTGCTAGATAAGGACGCGAGCGAAGAAGGCAAGGCGCACAGCCTTGGCTTCGATGGTCGCTTGGGTCACTTGATGGGCAAACATGATTCGTCTCTGTGAAGGCTGCGGATTTTGAACGATCGACACACCTGCGCGCAAGGACTTTGTTGGCATCACACCATTGCGCAAAGTTGCATCAATCGTCGCCCGCGCATCACTTCTCGGCCACGGCCTCGACCTGGATGCGCAGGTCCACGTTCATCTTGAAGCCCCAGTCCTTGCCTGCCGCGAGGCCGAAGTCGTCGCGGTTGAAGGTGCCCACCGCGTCCGCCCCGCACAGCTCGCGCTTGAGCATGGGATGCGGCACGCACTTGAGCTGGTTGATCTTCAGCGTCATCGGCTTGGTCACGCCGTGCAGCGTCAGCTCGCCCACCACTTGCGTCGGCACGCCGTTGGCAGGTGCATCGAACATGCCCTTGAAGGTGGCCTTGGGGTTCTTCTTCACGTCGAAGAAGTCCTTGCCCATGGCCCACTTGTTGAGCTGGTCCTGGCCGAAGTCGATGGCCGCGAGGTCGATGGCGATGTCCACCGTGCCGGTGCCGGCCGCCTTGTCGTAGACGATGGTGCCGCTGTTCTTGTTCATCTTGCCGCGCCACACGGAGATGCCCATGTGGTCGGCCTCAAAGCTCGGGAAGGTGTGGGACGGATCGACCTTGTAGGTCACCGGTGCCGCATTGGCCGTGGCGGCGATGAAGCCGGCAGAAGCGATGGACAGCAGAAGAAGGGTCGAGTAGCGCATGGGAGCCTCCGTGAAGTGGGTGGGATCATAGAGGCGCCGCTTTGCTTTTTCGAGGCCTCACGATTCCACGACGAACCAGCCGCCGTGGAATCGACAAGGCCGAAACAATTTCTTTCTCAGAACCAGACTTCGAACTGCGCCCCCAGGCTGGTGGCGTGGCTCTTGTCCGTGGGCAGGCTGTTGGCCGCATCGGCCGAGGCCGCCGCGTTCCACTTGCCGAAGGTCGCATAGACACGGAACTCCGGGCGGCTCCAGAAGTCCGCCGCCGGGGCGATGGCCGGGCCCAGGGTCAGCTTGTCCACGTGCTGCTTGCCGCCGGTGGGCGGGGTCTTGCTGGAGATGCCCAGCTCAGCCAGCAGCTTGACGTTCTTGCTCACCGCATACGAGGCACGGCCGCCCAGGCTCATCTCCTTGGTCTCGCCGGCCGGCTTGGTGGTCTTGGCCAGCATCAGCAGGCCCTGGCCGCCCAGCGGGCCGACCTGCCAGGTCGGGCTTTCCACCAGGCGCCAGGTTTTCACTTCCGAGCCTTCCGTGGCCACACCGAACGAGCCGTTGATGTTCGCAGACCCCTGCGCGTACTGCAGCATCAGCTCGTTGGCGCCGCCCAGGCCGAGGAAGTTCGACTGCGTGTGATGCAAGTTCAGCGCGATGCCCGACTTGCCGCCGCTGAAGTCGCCGCGCGACAGGCTGGCGTTCACGCGCAGCTTGCCATCCGGATTCACCTCGATGCCCGACCAGTCCATGTGCAGGCGGCTCGAAGGCATGGTGCCGTCGGCGGCTGCGCCGTCGGTGCGGAAGTAGGCCAGGCCGAACTTGCCCACCGGAATCTTGATGTCATCCACGCCCGCACCCACGCTGCCGGCGCCCGGCTTCCAGAACCAGGTGTCGACGATGTGCACGCCCTGGTTGGCGTAGTAGAAGCGCTTGCCGGCCCAGAAAGTGGCCTCGGGCAGGAAGTCCACGCCCTTGATGGTGCCGAAGAGCTGGCCGATCTCCAGCCGTTCGGAGCCGCTGTCGGTGGCACCGTTCCACAGGTCGGTCATGATCACCGCGCTGGCCTCGATGTTGTCCACCTTCATCGGCTGCGACAGGATGAGCTCGGCGTAGATGTCGCATTCGTTGCCCAGCCGGTACTTCAGGCCCGGGTCGGCGATGCCGTAGCACTGCCGTGCATGGCCCTTGCTCGTGGACCCCGGTCCGGCACGGAAGTAGCCCGACGCATCGACTGCGTTCGCTGCCTGGGCTGCCGCCAATGTCATGGCGCACAGGCCCAGCCGTGCGCACCCCTTCATGAGTTGGTTCATGTTTCGTCTTCCTCGTGGTGTTGTGAGAATCGTGGGGACGAGTTCGCCCACGCGCAGGCCCCACGCCGCGCGTCGGATGTGGAAAAGGTGATGGGAGGGGAAGTGGCCTAGGCCAGCTTCAGGAGGTCAGGCGTGGACCGGACCCTCGGGGTGCAGGCGCCGGTAGGCGCGGCCCTTGGCGTCGAACACGTGCAGCACCTCGGGCGAGGCGTGCACGACGATGGCGCCGTCCATGCGCAGCCGGGTGTGGCCGCTGCCGCGCACCACCAGCTCGTGGCCGGCCGCGGTGCGCAAATAGATGAGGTGGGATTCGCCCAGCTGCTCGACCAGCGTGATCGTGCCGTGCAGCAACGTGCCTTCGACGGCACAGGCTTCGGGCATCACGGTGAAGTGCTCGGCGCGGATGCCGATCTCCACCTCCTGGCCTTCCTTCATGCCCTCGCCCCAGACCATGGCGAACACCGGCCGGCCGTCGGACAGCTCCAGCTCCACGCCGTCGTCGCGCACCGCCTTCACGCGGGCGGGCAGCAGGTTCATGGTGGGCGATCCGATGAAGGTCGCGACGAAACGGTTGGCGGGTTGCTGGTAAAGCTCCAGCGGCGATCCAGCCTGCTGGACGCGGCCTTCGTGCATGACGACGATGCGGTCGCCCAGCGTCATCGCTTCGGTCTGGTCGTGGGTGACGTACACCATGGTGGCTCCGAGCTCCTTGTGCAGCCGCGCGAGTTCGATGCGTGTCTTCACGCGCAGCGCGGCGTCGAGATTGGACAGCGGCTCGTCGAACAGGAAGAGCCGGGGATTGCGCACGATGGCGCGACCGATGGCCACGCGCTGGCGCTGGCCGCCCGAAAGTTCTCGCGGCAGCCGTTGAAGCAGGTGATCGATGTGCAGGGCCTTGGCCGCGTCGGCGATGCGCCGGTCGCATTCTTCGCGGCTCGCACCGTGCAGCTTGAGGCCGAAGGCCATGTTCTGCCGCACCGTCATGTGCGGGTAGAGCGCGTAGCTCTGGAACACCATCGCGATGCCGCGCCGGGCCGGCGGCAGGTGGTTCACCACCTCGCCGTCGATGCGCAGCTCGCCTTCGGTGATGTCTTCCAGCCCGCACAGCATGCGCAGCAGCGTGGACTTGCCGCAGCCGCTCGGTCCCACGAGCACGATGAGCTCGCCGTGTCCGATGGACAGGTCCACACCCTGCAGCACTTGCGTGTCGCCGTAGGTCTTGGAAAGATTGGAGAGTTGAAGTTGGGCCATGGGTCAGGCTCGCTTACTTGACGGCACCCGCGGTGATGCCGCGGATGAGCTGGCGCGACGACAGCGCGTACAGCACGAGGATGGGCAGCACGGCCAGCGACAGCGCGGCCAGCACCGCGTTCCAGTCGGTGGCGAACTGGCCGATGAACTGCTGCACGCCCAGCGTGATGGTCTGCGTGCCCTCGGACGGCGCGAGGATCAGCGGGAACCACAGGTCGTTCCAGATCGGCACCATGGTGAACACGGTGACGGTGGCGACCGCAGGGCGGATGAGCGGCAGGATGATGCGAAAGAAGATGGTGAACTCGCCCACGCCGTCGCAGCGCGCCGCGTCCTTGAGCTCGCCGGGCACCTGCTGGATGAACTCCGACAGGATCATGATCGCCAGCGGCAGCCCCTGCGCCACATAGACCAGCACCAGCGCGGTCAGCGTGTTGACGAGGTCCAGCGCGACCATGGTCTGCAGGATGGACACCGACCCGAGGCGGATGGGCACCATGATGCCGAAGGCGAAGAAGAGCACGAGCCAGCGGTTGCCGCGAAAACCGTATTCGGTGAGCCCCCAGGCGGCCATCGCGCCGAACAGCAGGATCAGCGCCAGCGACACGCCGGTCACGAGCGCGCTGTTGGCGAACATGCCCAGCACGGAGGCGTTGGACAGCACCTTCAGGTAGCCCGCCACGCTGAAGCTGGCCGCCGCGGGTAACGCGAGCGGGTCGTCGAAGATGGCGCGCCGCGTCTTGAACGAGTTGAGGATGACCAGCAGGATGGGGCACAGCACCAGCAGGCTGTAGCCGCCCAGCACCAGGTGCACGAAGGTGGAGCGCGCCATGGCGGCGGCACGCAGCCCACCGTGCGATGCAGCGCGGTCCGTGGAAGGAGAAGACATGATGACCGCGCTCACAGTGCGAAGCGCTGCAGGCGCCGTTGGATGACAAAGAAGTACAGCGCCACGCCCGAGAGGATCACGAGGAACATCAAGGTGGCCAGCGCCGCGCCCATGGTGGCGCTGCCGACTTGCGACTGGTAGCCGAAAAAGGTGCGGTAGAACAAGGTGCCCAGCAAGTCGGTGCTGAAGTTGGGCCCGGCCGAGGCGCCCTTCACCGAGTAGATGAGGTCGAAGGCGTTGAAGTTGCCCACGAAGGTGAGGATGTTCACGAGACCCAGCGTGGGCAGGATGAGCGGCAGGCGGATCTGCCAGAAGATGCGCCATGGGCTGGCGCCTTCCACCTGCGCGGCCTCGATCACGTCATCGGGAATCGCGATCAGCGCGGCGTAGATGAGCATCATCGGAATGCCCACGAACTGCCACACCGAGATGAGCGCGATGGTGGGCAAGGCGGTGTTCTCCATGCCCAGCCACGGCCCGAACCAGTCGGCCAGGCCGAAGACGCCGAGGACCTTCTCCGCCAGGCCCCACAGCGGCGAGAGGATGAGCTGCCAAGTGAAGCCGATGATCACCACCGACAGCAGCGTGGGCAGGAACAGCACGGTGCGGTACGTTGCCGCACCACGCACGCCCTTCAGCGACAGCAACGCCGCCAGCAGCAGGGCCACCGGGTTCTGCACCAGCGTGTGGATGCCGAAGAACACGATGTTGTTGCGCATCGCATTGCGAAAACTCTCGAACCACTGCGGGTCGAAGAGCAGCTTCTGGAAGTTGGCGAGGCCCGCGAAGGCCACGCCCCCATGCTCGTCGGTCGCGTAGAGCCCGAGACGCAGCGTGTCGGCCAGCGGCCAGGCGCTGAAGGCGCTGTAGATCAGGAACGCCGGCGCCAGGAACACCAGCACATGCCAGCCGAAACGCTGCTTCATGAGGTCAGGACTCCACGCGCTCGATCACTGGCCCTGCTGGGGCGCGTACCACTTGGCAAAGCCGGCCTGGATGCGCTGGCCTGCGTCCTTGGGCGTCATCTTGCCGTTGAGCACCTGCGAGTTCACGGTCCACAGTTCGTTTTCCATGCTGGGCTCGCCGCGGCTCATGATCTGCGCGTTCAGCCGGATGGTCGACTTGCAGGTGTTGCGCCAGCCGAGCATCTGCCTGGCCACCGGGTCCTTCACGTCAATGGCATGCTTGGACAGCGAGAAGAAGCCCGTCACCTTGTTGGTGTAGAGGTCGGCGAATTCCTTGGACGCCAGCCAGTTCAGGAACACCTTCGCGTCGGCCTTGTTCTTGCCCTTGCTGTTGATGCCCATGCCGATGTCAGTGTGGTCGCTGATGTAGCAGGTGTCGCCCGCCTTGCGCACCGGCGGCGGGAAGGCGCCGAAGTCCAGGCCGCCTTCCTTCTGGTAGAAGGCGATGTCCCACGAACCGGTCGGGATCACCGCGGCCTTGCCGGAGCTGAACAGCGTCTGCGAGTCGCCATAGGTCTGCGCCTGGTAGCCCTTGGGCAGGTAGTTCGCCCACTTCGCCATCGTGGCCCACACATCGGTGAACTCGGGGTCGGTGAACTTCTTCTTGCCAGCGATGAGCGCGCGGCGTCCTTCTTCGCCATGCCAGTAGTTGGGGCCGATGCCGGTGAAGACGATCTGGTTGGCCTCCCACTGGTCGGCGGTGCCCAGGTCCAGCGGCGCGGCCTTGCCCGAAGCCTTCACCTTGTCGAGCACGTTGAAGAACTCGGCTTCGGTGGTGGGCGGCGTGAGACCCAGGTCCGCGAAGATCTTCTTGTTGTAGAAGAAGCCGTGGATCACCGAGGCCATGGGCATGCAGTAGGTGTCACGGCCGTCATCGGTCTGCCAGGCCACCTTGGCGGAGTCGGGGAAGTTGGCCAGGCCCGCTTCGCCGTTGAGCTTGTCCAGCCGGCCCTTCTTGTACAGGTCCAGCGACACGTCGAAGGGGCGGCAGGTGATGAGGTCGCCCGCGGTGCCGGCGGTCAGGCGGGCGCTGAGCACCGAGTTGTATTCCGGCGGCGCGGTGGGGGCGAACTTGACGCTGATGCCCGGGTGCGCCTTGCTGAAGGCCGGCAGCAGCACTTCTTCCCACAGCGCCTTGTCGTCAGTGCGCCAGCTTTCGATGATGAGCGTGCCGGCCTGGGCGCGCATCAGGGCGCAGGTGCCCAGCAGGGCTGCGGCGGCGATTCGGATCGATGTCTTCATGTCGAAAGTCTCCTGGTCGTGTGTCCGTGAAGTCGCGGGTGTTGCAACGCGGGGCGCAAGGTAGCATCGCGATCCATGTGACACGAGGGTTGTGCGGCTCTCGTTCAAGCCAGCGCTAAGTGCTTGTGCACACGAGGAAAAACGCCATGCGGCGAAGGGCAGCGATCACGCTTCATTACATGGACCGGCCAGCCCGCCTGTGCAGCGCCATGGGGTGCCCTTGCGCCCCGGACTTACACAACATTGCAATTCCTCAGGCTTTGAAAGGCGCACTGCGGCATGGGCGCCGTGCCCTGGCTCTCATACTGCTGGCTGGCATGGCAGCAGTCGCACATTCGCAGTCCCTGGACGTCTTGCATTGGTGGACCTCCGCGGGCGAACGGCGCGCGGTGGATGAACTGGTGCAGCAGCTCGACAAGCGTGGCATCGCCTGGAACGACGCGGCCATTCCCGGCGGCGGCGGCGTGGCGGCGGTGAAGGTGCTGAAGAGCCGCGTGCTGGCCGGCGACCCGCCCGACGTGGCGCAGGTGATCGGCCGCACCCTGGCGGACTGGGCGGACCTGGGCCTGGTGCTGCGGCTGGACGACGTGGCCCTGCGCGGCAAATGGTCGCAGGTGATGTTCCCGGTGGTGCTGCAGGTGGCCAGCCACCAGGGCCGCGTCGTGGCCGCGCCCCTGGGCGTGCACCGCATCAACACGCTGCTCTACAACCAGAAGCTGTGGTCGCGCCTGAAGCTGCCCGCGCCTCGCACCTGGAGCGACATCGAGGACGCGGCCACGGCCTTGCGCGCCGCCAAGCTGGTGCCCATCGCCTGGAGCGACGAACCCTGGCAAGTGCTGACGGTGTTCGAGGCCATCTTGCTGGGCGATGCCGGCCCCACGCTCTACGCGGAACTGGCCACCGCCAGGCGCTGGCAGGCCTGGCAGGATCCGCGCGTGGCCAAGGCCCTGGCGCGGCTGCGCTGGCTGCGCGACCTCAACGGCGACAACGTGGTCGAGCAGCGCTGGACAGCCGCCTCACGCCAGATCTACCTGGCCCAGGCGGGCATGCAGTTCATGGGCGACTGGGCCCGTGGTGAGCTCATGGCCTGGGGCGCCGAACCCGGCACCGACTTCGGCTGCGCAGCCGTGCCCAACACCGACGGCATGCATCTGTACAGCATCGACACCCTGGCCATGCTCGTGGGCAAGAAGCACCGCGACGCGGACCAGGAGCGGCTGGCGGACATCATCACCCAGCCGGCTGTGCAATTGGCCTACAACAAGGCGAAAGGCTCGGTACCTGTCCGTACCGACATCGACGTACAGCAGCTCGACGTGTGCGCCCGCGATTCCTGGCAGACGCTCTCGCGGCCCGGCAGCGTGCAGGTGCCCAGCATCGCGCACCGCATGGCGGCGGACGAATCCACCAAGGACGCGCTGGCCGACGTGCTGCACCGCTTCGTGAAGAACAAGGGGCAGAGCCCCGAACAGACCCAGCAGCGGCTCGCCGCCATCGTGCGCGCCGCCTCACGACAACCATGACCACGGCACCCCGCAAGCGCACCATCCTCGCGGTGGACGACGACCAGAAGACGCGCCACCTGCTCAAGCTCTACCTGGAGAAGCACCAGTACGTGGTGCAGCTCGCGCACGACGGCGCGAGCTTCCGCAATGAATTCGAACGCTACAAGGACGACCTCATCCTCGTCATCCTGGACGTGATGCTTCCCGACACCGACGGCTTCGCGCTGTGCCAGATGGTGCGCAACCGCTCGGCGGTGCCCATCATCATGCTCACCGCGAGCTCCGACGAGACCGAGCGCATCGTGGGGCTGGAGCTGGGTGCGGACGACTACATCGGCAAGCCCTACAGCCCGCGCGAACTGCTGGCGCGCATCAAGGCGATCCACCGGCGCACCGGCATGGCCGACGCCGCGGGCGCACCGCGCTTCCTGCGTTTTGCGGGCTTCTGCCTCGACCGCCTGGAGCGCACGCTCAAGGGCCCGGACGGCGCACAGATCACGCTCACCGCCATGGACTTCGACCTGCTGCGCATCTTCGCCGAGCATGCCGGCGAAGTGCTCGACCGCTCCCGCCTGATGGAGCAGACGCGTGGCCGCGACCTCGGCCCCATGGACCGCTCGCTGGACGTTCAGATCAGCCGATTGCGCCAGCGCCTGGGCGACGACGGCAAGCAGCCTGCGCTCATCAAGACCGTGCGCAGCAGCGGCTACGTGCTGTCGGTGGAAGTCAGCGCCAGTCATGAGTGACACGCCGCGCTGGCGCGACCGGCTACTGCCGGACACGCTGCGCGCCCGCGTGATGCTGATGATGGTGGCGGGCGTCCTGCTGAGCCAGCTGCTGGGCACGGCCATCTGGGCCTGGCAGCTGCGGCAGAACGCCCAGCGCGATGCGAAGGAGGCGGCGCAGCAGCTCGCGGTGAGCGCGGCCGGGTCGATCCGCTTCTTCCGCGACCTGCCGGCGCAGTACCGGCCCATCCTCATCGAGCAGCTGCGTACCATGGGCGGCACGCGCTTCTTCGTGAACGTGAACCGGGCGCACGTGATGGTGCCGGCGATCAACGATTCATCGCTGGCGTCCGCGGTGACGCGGGCCGTGCGCGAGCAGATCAATGCGGAACTGTCGGGCAGCGCGACGGCGGATGCGGCCTTCGCGTGGCCGGACAACCTCGCCGTGACCGACGATGGCCGCCGGCTGAAGGACCTGCCCGACAACTGGGTCGAAGGCTCCTTGCTGCTGCACTCGCGGCCGGCGCCGCTCCTGGTGATCCAGACCGAGTTCGAGCCCGGCGGGTGGCTGCTGCTGGCCACCACCATGCCTGACCCCTACTTCCTCGACAACGCCGACCCGCTGCCACGCGACCGGCTGCTGCTGCAAGGCGTGACGCTGCTGACGGTGCTCGGCCTGGTGATGCTGGTGGCGCGCGGACTCACCCGGCCGCTGCAAGTCCTCGCGCAGGCGGCCAGCGCTTTCGGCAACGAGATGCACTCGAACCGCGTCGAGGAAACCGGCACCCGGGAACTGCGCGGTACTGCCCGCGCCTTCAACGACATGCAGGCCCGCATCCAGCGCTTCGTGGACGACCGCGAGCGCTTGTTCGCGAGCATCTCGCACGACTTGAAGACGCCCATCACGCGGTTGAAGCTGCGCACCGAACTGCTGGACGACGATGCCCTGCGCGCTGATTTCCATGAAGACCTCGATGAGCTCGACGTGATGGTCAAGGGTGCGCTGCAGACGGTGAAGGACACGCAGATCCACGAGAACATCGCCGACGTGCGGCTGGACCGGCTGGTGGAGCGATTGACGGCGACGGCGATTGCATCGGGGGCGCAGATCAGCGTGGACCTGCCCGAGATGACCGTGCTGGGCAAGCCGCTGGCGCTCAAGCGCGCGTTGGGCAACCTCATCGACAACGCCTTGCGGTACGGGCAACGCGTGGAGGTGTCAGGCCAAGTGGGCGATGACGCGGCCAGCGTCATCATCCGCGACCATGGCCCTGGCCTGCCCGAGGGGTCGCTGGAGGAAATCTTCGAGCCCTACGTGAGGCTGGAGCATGGCCGCGAGATGCATCGCGACGGATCAGGCCTGGGGCTGGGCATCGCGCGCGGCATCGTCGCCGAGCATGGTGGCGAGCTGGGCCTGCGCAACCATCCCGAAGGCGGACTGGTTGCGACGGTCCGATTGAAGCGGCAGCCTGCGGCCAGCTAATGCCTGGCCCGCAGCCTGGCGAAGCAGGCCACCAGAAGGCAACCCACCAGCATCATTGCGACCGTGGCCGGTTCGGGCACAGCCGCCGCGTCGAAGTGCACGGCATTGACCTCCACGCCAACCCAGATCTTCTCCGCCGCATTGGCAAAGGCAGTGCCGAACTCCGGCAGCGCCGAGGCGTCCAGGTGCAGGCTCGACGGGTCCAGCCCCGTGAAGAGGCTGCCCGACGCCCCTGTCAACGAGAAGATGGCGCCCTGGTACTTCGGGATGAAGTCCGTGAGAAAGGTGGCCGACTGCCCGCCCGCACCGCCTGCCGGGTTGTCCAGCAAGATGACGCTCGCATCGGCGGTGTAGGCAAAGTGCTGGTCCTTGATGTCGTAGGTCACCAAGTAGATGCTGCCCGGCCCGTTGACGTAGTACGCATAGTCGACGCCGCCGACCTGGAACGTGGGGTTCACCACGTCGAGGCTGAAGGTGCCGGTGACGGGCGCGCCGTCGTAGAACCCGATGGGCCGGGGCGCTGGAAACGGCAGCGGCAGCTCGCTTGCGTGCTCGATGCCGGAAAACGATCCGCTGACATGGAAGGCCATGGCGTTTTCTCCCTGTGTGGTGGGCGCCGACTGTAGCGAGCCGTGATGGCGCACCGTTTCGGTTCCCCTGCCTCCAGCGTGGCTTGTCGGCCGATCGACTGTTGCGATTTCAGGAACCGCGCGTTGCCGAATGCCGCTCTTATGGCCGCCAGTCCTGTCCCTACCTTGGAACTACCCAACCAAACACATGAGGTCTTCCATGGACTCCAAGCTCAGCACCCTCTTCCAAGCCGTCGTCGTCGCCGCTGCACTGACGTCCGGCGCCGCCTTCGCCGCCGATGCCGACCCGGCCCTGCAAACCTACAAGTCCGTCGTGCTGGGCGACAGCGCGGCCAAGCGCGACGTCTCGATTTTCGTCGACGAAGACGATGCCGCGCTCGGCCCTTATGCGCACTACCTGATCCACCACGGCGTCTCGCGCGACGCCGCCGTGGCGGCGGCAAAGCGGGTGGACCGCTCGGCAACGCGCGTGGACGAGGTGTCGTCGCGCGAGGTGTCGCTGAGCCCGGTCGAGCTGTATCGCCGCGCCGTGCTCAAGGGCTGAACGCCCGCGCGCTCAGGCGCGCAGCGCGGCCGGAAAGTTCGTGGATGCCGAGAGCGATTCCCACGTCGCCATCTCGCGCTCCACGAAGGCATGCTTGTCGCGGATGGTCTGCAAGGTGTCGGTTCCCAAGGGGAGCCGCATCGCAGGCGCCTGCGATTCCACCAGCGTGATCAAGGCCTGAGCAAGACGCTCGGGATCGCCGGGCTGGTTGTGATTGATGCGCGTGGCCGCTTCGCGCACCGCTCCGCTGCTGGGCGCATAGTCGGCCAGCACCCGAGGCGATACCTCGAGCGAGCGGCCATCCAGAAAGTCGGTGCGGAAGTAGCCCGGTTGCACCGTGGTCGCATGGATGCCCAGCGGCGCCAACTCGGCGTGCAGTGCCTCGGTGATGCCTTCGACTGCAAACTTGGTCGAGCAGTACAGGCCGAAACCTGCGGACGACTGGTAGCCGCCCAGTGACGACACGTTGACCACATGGCCGCGGCGCCGCTGGCGCATCGATGGCAGCACGGCACGCGTCACGTTGAGCAGGCCGAACACGTTGGTCTCGTAGAGCCGGCGCACTTCGTCGGCGGTCGATTCCTCCACCGCGCCCAGCAAGCCGTAGCCAGCGTTGTTCACCAGCACATCGATGCGGCCGAAGCGCGCCAGCGCAGTCTCGACGGCGTGCGCCGCCTGGGCCTCGTCGGTCACGTCCAGCGTGACGGCCAGGAACGACGGATGCTCGCTGCTGAAGCGTTGCATGAGCGGCCGGGTGTCGCGTGCCGTGGCCACGACGATGTCGCCGTGGGCGAGCACGGCCTGGGCGATGCGCTGGCCGATGCCGCGCGATGCGCCGGTGATCATCCAGACACGCGGCGAGTGGGTTGGTGAAGCTGTCATGGCAGCCGGTTCCTTGGTGGTGGTCGATGGCCGTCAATGTAGGCATCGGATTGATCGTCGACTAGCCCATAATCGATTCATTGATCATCAAGTGAATCGTGACAATGGCCTTCAACGAACTGCGTGCGATCGCCACCTTCGCGAAGGCCGCGGAGCTGGGCAGCCTGCGGCGCGCCGCCGTCGCGCAGGGCATCACGCCGCAGGCCGCCAGCCAGGCGCTGTCGCAGCTCGAAGCACACCTGAACGTGCGGCTGTTCCATCGCACCACGCGCAGCCTGAGCCTCACCGAGGAGGGCAGCCGCTTCCTGGAAGCCGCGCAGCCGGGCCTGGCCGCATTGCATCGCGCGTTGCACGTGGTGCGTCGCGATCGGGAAGCCATCGCAGGGCCGCTTCGCATCACGGCGCCGCGCTCGGTCATGATCCCCGTGATCTGGCCGGTGCTCGACGAGTTCTGCCGCAGGCATCCGGGAATCGAACCCGACGTGCATCTTGACGACCGCATCGGCAACTGGGTGGACGACCGCATCGACGTCGGCTTCCGGGCCGGGTCGCCGCCGAGCGAGGGCGTGATCTCGCGTGAGCTGCTGCCCTTGCAGCTGGTGGTGTGTGCTTCGCCGTCCTATCTGAAGCAGCACGGCACCCCGCGCAGCATCGATGACCTGTCTCGCCACCGCTGCAGCGGCTTTCGGCACCCCGGCACCGGCAAGCTGATGCCCTGGGAATTCAAGGTGGGCCAGGAGGTCGTCGCCGTCGATGTCGCGTCGGCGGTGAACGTGAATGACGTGGACCTCGAGGCGGATGCCATCGTCGCGGGCCACTGCATCGGGCAACTGGTGGGCGTCACCGCGGCGCCGCTGGTGCGCAGCGGCAAGCTCGTACCCGTGCTCGCCGCGCACGTCACAGACCACCTGCGCTTGCACCTGTACTACGGCAGTCGCGTGGCGCAGCCCGCGCGCGTGAGGGCGTTCATCGACCTGGTGGTCGAGCAGGTGGCTGGCCGTGCAGGGTTGTTCGTGCTGGCGGACAAGGAGTTGTCGGTGCGCCGCGGCCGGGCGGGCGCGAGGAACTGAAGCCTGCGTGCCTCGTCCTCATGCATGATGGGCGGCGTTGCGAATCCTGCGAAGGACATCCGATGCCCTACGAACTCCTGGCCAACGCGGTGCTCACGCTGCACACCGCGCTGGTCCTCTTCGTCGTCGCCGGCCTGGTGATCATCGTTGCCGGCAACCTGCTGGGCTGGCGCTGGGTCAACGCGCTGTGGTTCCGGCTGCTGCACATCGGCACCATCGGCATCGTCGTCGCTGAATCGTGGCTGGGCATCGAATGCCCGCTCACGACGCTGGAGAGGTGGCTGCGCGTCCAGGCCCATGCCACTAGCTACCAAGGCAGCTTCATCGAGCACTGGCTGCAGGCGGTGCTGTTCTGGTCGGCACCGGCGTGGGTGTTCACGGTGGCGTACACGGTCTTCGCGCTGGCGGTCGCGGCCGCCTGGTGGTTCTTCCCGCCTCGGGTGGGGTTGCGCGCACCTCGCGCCGCCGTTGATGCCGAGTGCTGATCCTGGCCGCCCACCGCCTCCTGTCCGCGACCACGCAACGCGGCGTCAACACAACTTCACATCCGGAGACAGTGACCTGATAGCCTGCGCGTCCAAATCAAACCACCAGGAGGACCTGCATGCATCCCATCATCCAGAAGACGTTCGGCGGTCTGGCGCCGAGCTACTACTTCCGGCATTTCGTTTTCGGACTCATCTTTCCGGCGATGTTCTTCTTCGCCATGTCCAGGTCGCCGAACCCGCAACCGTTGGCGGCCTACGTGATCCTCGTCGTCAACACGCTGCTGTATCCGTATGCACGCTTCGTCTATGAAGGCGTGGTCGGCTTCTTCATGGGCGACACCGTGCTCATCGTGAACCTGTTCCTGATGCTGTTCGTGAAGGTCATGACCATGGCAGTCTGCTGGGGCGGGGCGCTGTTCATCGCGCCCATCGGCTTGCTGTACTTGTTCATCCACCACAGCCGCGCCGCCAGGGGCTAGCACGTCACGCGGTGATCTGGCCACCCAAGCCGAAGGCCTGCCTCATCCGATCGAGATAGCCAGCGTCGTCTGTCCCCGCGCGCATCGCCAGCAGGGCTTCGGCGTCTGCACCCGCGACATAGCGGACTTGCCGTGTGCCATCGGTCGCAGCGGTGAAGATCACTTCGGCGGTTTGCTCCGGCGAGGAATACCCGCCGCGGCGGCTGCCCCAGGCGGCCATGGCCTTGGCGACATTCGCGGCATAGGGGTGGCTGTCATCGGCGAAGGTCACCGACAGCGAGCGGCCAGCGAAGTCGGTGGCAACACCGCCGGGCGCGACGAACTTGGCGCGCACGCCGAAGTCCGCCAGCTCGTGATTGAGGGCCTCGGTGAAGCCGACCACGGCGTACTTCGCCGAGTGGTACAGCGAGTTGAACGGCAGCGTCGTGAGGCCACCGACCGAAGCGATGTTGACGATGACGCCAGCCCCCTGGGCACGCAGCGTCGGAAGCACCGCCCGGGTGACATTGAAGACGCCGAAGACATTGGTGGCGAACTGCCGCTCGATCACCGCATCGCTGGCCGGCTCGAAGGGCCCGAACAGGCCGAACCCGGCGTTGTTGATGACGACATCGAGGCGACCGAAGCGCGACAAGGTGGCGTCGACCGCCGCCTTGATCGAGCCCTGGTCCGTGACGTCAAGGGCGTGGACCAGGACCTTGGGCAGTCCGGCGAGATCGCCCGCTTGGTTGGGGTCGCGCATCGTGGCGACCACCTGCCAGCCCGCCTGGGCAAAGCGATGGGCGGCGGCTCGTCCGATGCCGGAGGAACAGCCCGTGATCAGCACAGTCTTGGGAGAGGAACGATCGGTGGTTTGCATTTACGCCTCCTTTTGGCGAAAAACAATTCGGTTAAAGATCAAAAAAAGCAGGGCTCAGGCCCTGATGGCATCCCAGCAGATCTGGAAGCCGCTCGCGCGAGTGTCTTCATCATCCGGCAGATGGCCTCTGCTGACGAGGACTGCCGTCTCCTTCGCCAGGCCCATGACCGTTGCCGCCAGCAAGGGCGGCGGCACCTGCTTGAGCTGCTCGCTCTTCTGTCCTCCGACGAGGAGTTCGAGGAACGGCGCCGTCATGCGCTGGCCGAGCGCACAGCTGGTTTCGCTGAGGTATTCGGAGTGGTAGTACTGCTCGAGGAACGCCACCTGCTGCTGGTTCTCGATGCGGTTGTCGACGATGTTGTTCCAGATCAGGCGCAGCCTGGACTTCAGAGAGGCCGCCGGATCGTCATTTCGGCTGTAGCGGGTGACGGTGGCGGTCTTCGCCTTCTGGTACACGTCGTCCAGCAGGTCTTCACGGGACTTGTAGTAGACGTACAGCGTGCTGGTGGCCACACCGGCCTCGCGGGCGATGTCGGCCAGGGTCACGGCCGCCAAGCCGTGGCGCGCTGCCAGCAGGTAGACCGCTGCAGCGATGGCCTCGACCTTTTTCTCGTCCTTGGGCTTCATGATGAGGTCATCATACATGAATTTTTATTCGGTTAAAAGCAATGCTGCTTTGCGCAGCGATGAAACCCGAAAGATGAGTGAGCCTGGGCGCAGTTCGTCGCCAGGCAAAGGCAGGCCAGAAATGCAAAGGCCAACCGACAATCGGTTGGCCTTGAAACTGGTGGCCAAGGGCGGAATCGAACCACCGACACGCGGATTTTCAATCCGCTGCTCTACCAACTGAGCTACTTGGCCGTGAGCCGGCGATTCTAGCAGGCTTTTTAGGCGATCCTTTTCAGCCCCCGCCGCGCTTGTTGCGGGACAAGTCCACGCCCAGCTGCTTGAGCTTGCGGTACAGGTGGGTGCGCTCCAGGCCGGTCTTCTCAGCCACGCGGGTCATGCTGCCGTTTTCCTGGGCCAGGTGGAACTCGAAGTAGCTCTTCTCGAAGGCGTCTCGCGCCTCGCGCAGCGGCCGGTCGAGGTCGAAGCTCTGCTCGGCCTGCGGGCCCAGCGACAGGGGAACCACCGGCGGCGTGGGCAGGCTGCCCACCAGCACGTTGTCCATGGGGTGGTGGTTGTCCAGCCGCGAGAGGCTGCCGGGCGCCGCAGGTGCCGGCCGCGCGCTGGGCTTGGCCAGGCCTTGCTCCACAGCGCGCAACAGCTTCTGCAGGGTGATGGGCTTTTCCAGGAAGGCCATGGCACCGTGCTTGGTGGCTTCCACCGCGGTGTCGATGGTGCCGTGGCCGCTCATCATGATGACGGGCATCGTCAAGAGGCCGCCCGCGCTCCATTCCTTCAGCAGCGAGATGCCGTCGACATCGGGCATCCAGATGTCGAGCAGGACGAGGTCGGGGCGCACCCGTTCGCGGCAGGCGCGGGCTTGCGCGGCATCTTCGGCAAGCTCGACGCTGTGGCCTTCGTCGGTGAGGATTTCCGACAAGAGGGCACGAATGCCCAGTTCATCGTCGACAACAAGAATGTTGGCCATGGACCTTTTCGTGGACTCAGTGCGCCGGGGCTTGCGCCCCCGGTGCGGCGGCCTGCGGCGCGGAGACGGCGGCGTCGGCAGGCGCGAATTTTGCGAATGATAGCGAGACTTGCGCCCCTGCCACCGCCGCCTCGGTGGGCTCCCCCTCCGAACGTGGGGCGCTGACGTTGGCCAGGCGCACCCGGGCACCGTGCTCGTCGGCGATCTTCTTGACCACCGCAAGCCCCAGGCCCGTACCCTTAGACTTGGTGGTGACGTAGGGTTCGAACGCGCGCTTGAGCACCTTGTCGGCGAAGCCAGGGCCGTTGTCCACCACCTGCAGGCGCACGGCGCGCACGTCGCCGCTCTCGGTGCGGGCGACCTCGGTGCGCACCAGCACGCGGCCCACCGGCTTGTCGGCCACGGCGTCCAGCGCGTTCTGCACGAGGTTGTGGATGACCTGGCGCAGCTGCGAGCCGTCGCCGAGGATGGCCGGCAGCCCCTGCCCCAGCTCGCAGTGCAGCACGCCCGACTCCTGCGCGGCGGCGTACAGCTGCAGCACCTCGCGCACCAGGGCGTTGAGGTCCAGCGGGCGCAGCTGGGCGGCCGGCAGGCGGGCGTAATCGCGGAATTCGTTGACCAGCGTCTTCATGGCCTGCACCTGCGCGACGATGGTGCCCACCGAACGCACGAGCATGGCCTGGTCGGTGCCTTCGAGCTTGGGTTCGAGCTTCTGCTGCATGCGCTCGGCCGACAGCTGGATGGGCGTGAGCGGGTTCTTGATCTCATGCGCCAGCCGGCGCGCCACCTCGCTCCACGCCGCGCTGCGCTGGGCGGACACGACCTCGGTGATGTCGTCGAACACCATCAGCCGGGCATGCTGCGGCATGGCCGCGCCGCGCACCAGCAGCGTCAGCGTGTCGCGGTCGGAGGCGGTCTGCAGCTCGAAGGAGTCCTGCCACTGGTCGCGCTCACCGGCCTCGGGACTGGCGGCATGCAGCTCGAAGCGCTGCTGGATGGACTGGGCGAAAGCCTCCAGGCCAGGCACCTCTTCCAGCCGCCTGCCGCGGTAGGCCGACAGCGGCAGCTTGAGGATGCGCGTGGCGCCCGGGTTCACCGTGTCGATGGCGCCCTCACGGTCGAACACGATCACGCCGGCGGTCAGGTTGTCGAGGATGGTCTGCAGGTTCGAGCGGGCGCTTTCCACCTGCGCCACGCTGCGCTCGACCATCACCCGCGCTTCCGAGAGCTGCTCGGTCATGTCCGCGAAGGACCGCGTGAGGCCGCCCAGCTCGTCGCGCGAGGCGAACACCGGCTTGGCACTCAGGTCGCCTTGCGCCACCTCGCGCACGCCCTGGGCCAGCAGCAAGAGCGGCCGGGCGAGCTGGTTCGACAGCGTCACCGCCAGCAGCAAGGCGCCGAACACCGCGAGGATGAGCGTGAGCGTGAGCGTGCCGATGTACATCTTGCGCAGGCCTTCGCGGCCCAGCGCGCGCTGCTGGTACTCGCGGTAGGCCGACTGCACCGCCAGCGCATTGGTGGACAGGGCCGCGGGCAGCGGCTGGGTGACCATGAGGTAGCGGTCCTGCTGCGCCAGGACGAAGTTGGTGCTGGGAATGAAGGCCAGCGCGCGGATTCGCGCACCGCCGGGCTGCGCATCGTCTTCCAGGCCTTCGAGCTGGCTCACGACGCGGGTGGTGCGTGCATTGCGCAGGAGCAGGCCGGACGGACGATCGGGCAGCAGCGACCCGGTGGCGCTGCCCGCCGAGAGGATGATCTGCCCGCCCGCGCCGACGATGGCCACGTCCTGCGCCGAGAGCTGCTCGCGCAGCCGTTCCAGCGCCAGCGGTGCGATGTCGCGCTGCTCGCTGCTGGGCCGGTCGGCCAGGCGTTCGGCGGCGATGCGGGTCTTGTTGGCCAGGTCGTTGACCATCGTGTCCAGCGTGCCGCGGCCCAGGTTCAGGCCGGCATCCAGCGCGCCTTCCACCTTCACGTCGAACCAGCTCTCGATGCTGCGCGACACGAACTGGTAGCTCACGGTGTAGATGAGCACGCCCGGCAGAACCCCCACGAGCGCGAAGATGGCTGCCAGCTTGAGCAGCATGCGGCTGCCGAACTTGCCGCGCTGCACCCGCACCAGGAGGCGCACGGCAGCGATGCCGATGACCAGCACCAGGAAGCCGGCCACCGTCACGTTCACCCAGAACAGCCACGGATAGTGCCGCTCGTAGAAGGCGCGGTTGTTGGTGGCGATGGACAGCAGGAACGACAGCACCAGCACTGCGCCGGTGATCGCGACCAGCGAAATGATCCAGGCCCAGCGGTTGGCTTTGGTCATTTCAATCCCGCTTCAGCGGAAGCGCTGCGTCTTCTCGACAAGAAGCGTCCATTCGGGCTGCCCGCCGATGCCGATCTGCATCGGCCGCGGCAGCAAGGTGGTGTCCAGGCGGTAGGTGAACTCGACGTAATGCCGTCCATCGTCGATGTCGCGCACGTCGGCGATCTTCCAGCCGCTGACCCGTCGCACGCTCAGCAAGGCATCGCCCAGGGAATCGAAGCTCTGGTTCAGGCCGCCGAAGCTCACCCGGTACTTGCGGGTGAGCGGCTGGTAGGCCAGGCGCCAGACGCGGTTGACGCTGACCACCTTGCGGTCGCGCCAGTACCAGCGGTCGCGGAAGACCTCGGCCTCGGCCACGAAATACAGGGGCACGCCCTTGAGCAGCGCGTCTTCCACGCCCTTGGGCAGATCGAACTTCACGCCGAAGCTGAGGGTCAGGCCCTCTTCGTTGTGGACAAGTTCGAATTCGCTGACCTCGGGCTGGTCGGCCCGGGCGGCTTGCGGCAGCAGCCAGGCCATGACGGCCAGCAGCAGCACGGAAAGCCACCACGCCCAGCCCGTGCGCATCGCACGGGGCCGGGTGCAGGTGACCGGTTCGAGGCGGTGCACGTCCAAGGCAGGCAATTCAGCGTTTCTGAAGGAGAGCGTAGAAGAAGCCGTCGGGTGACGCACCGAGGAGGGGCGTCGCGGCCTTGGAGCCATTGTCGGGCAGAGGCAGCAGGTGTCCGGGAGAAGGCGGGTGCTTCGCGAGGATGGCATCACTGCGGCGTTGCAAAAAAGCGTCGATCTGATGCTGGCCTTCGGCCTTGAACACGGAGCAGGTGCAGTACAGCAGCCGCCCGCCGGGCGCCAGGATCGGCCACAGGGCATCCAGCAGCCGTGCCTGGGTGTCGGACAGCGTGGTGATGTCGCTCGGGCGGCGCAGCCAGCGCACGTCCGGATGCCGGCGCACGATGCCCGAGGCGCTGCACGGTGCGTCCAGCAGGATGGCGTCGAAAGCCTGCCCATCCCACCAGGCCGCCGTGTCGCCGGCATCGGCAGCGACGGTGCGGGCTTTCAGCGAGAGGCGGCCAAGGGTGTCGTCGATCCGTGCCAGCCGCGCCGGGTCGCTGTCCAGGGCCAGCACGTCCAGGTCGGCCAGCTCCAGCAGGTGGGCGGTCTTGCCGCCGGGGGCGGCGCAGGCGTCGAGCACCCGGGCGCCCGCGGGCAGGCCATCGCCAATGAGCAGCGGCGCGGCGAGCTGGGCGGCGGCGTCCTGCACGGAGACATCGCCCTCGGCGAACCCGGGCAGGCGTGTGACGGGCACGGGCAGGTCCAGCACCACGGTGTGCGTGCCGAAGGCCTGGCCGCCCAGGCCGGCCTCGCGCAGCCGCTCCAGGTACTGCGCGGCGGTGCTGCGGCGGGCGTTGACCCGCAAGGTCATGGGCGCCCGGTGGTTGTTGGCTTCCAGCAGGGCCTGCCACTGTTCCGGCCAGTCGACCTTGAGCCGCTTGATCCACCAAGCCGGATGGTTGTGGGCCGCCGCCAAGTCGCGTCCCGCCGCTTCGACGATGGCGTCGCGCTCGCGCAGGAAGCGCCGCAGCACCGCGTTGATGAAGGGCGCGCTGGCCTTGTGGCGCTGGCGGGCGGCGCTCACCGCCTGGTCCACCAGGGTGTGCGCGGCATACGGCGCCTCGCCGCCGGGCCACAGCAGGGCCAGGGCGGACAGCACCAGCGCATCCACCGGCGGCGGTGGTGCCTTGGGCGCGAGCCAGGCACGGGCGGCCTGGGCGCAGCCCAGCCAGCGCAGCACCTGGAAGCTCAGCGCCTGGGTGCCGGGACGGGCGTCGGCCGGACAGCGGTCCAGCGCGTCGTTGAGCGAATGGCCCTGCCGCACCGCCTGGACGGCATCGGCGGTGTGGGACAGGAGTTCGGCCAGGGGCAGGGAAAGGTTGGCAGTCACGGACGGCAGTCTAGGCGCTCGCGGCCTCACCCCCGGCTCAGGCCCAGGCCGGCACCGGAATTGCCCGTCCTGTTACGCTCACGGACCCGAGGTCCGGGAGTCCGCAATGCTTCGAGAAACCACCCACCCCATCTTCAAGAGCGAGGAAGAACTCGCCGGCATGCGCGCGTCCGAGCGCATCCGCTACCGGCTGGTCGGCGCCAACTGCCGCTACCACGCCAACGACAACATCGCCGACTTCATCGCCGATGGCGAGCTCGACGAGCTCAAGGCAGAAGTCGAGGCCAAGATGCACGAGGTGCTCAAGTCGCTGGTGATCGACACCGACAGCGACCACAACACCAACGACACCGCCTCGCGCGTGGCCAAGATGTTCATCCACGAGGTGTTCAAGGGCCGCTACGTGCCCATGCCCTCGGTCACCGAGTTCCCGAACTTCTCGCGCCTGAACGAGCTGATGATCGTCGGCCCGGTGAAGGTGCGCAGCGCCTGCTCGCACCACCTGTGCCCCATCCTCGGCAAGGTGTGGATCGGCGTGCTGCCCAACGAGCACTCCAACCTCATCGGCCTGTCCAAGTACGCCCGCATCTGCGACTGGATCATGAGCCGCCCGCAGATCCAGGAAGAGGCCGTCACCATGCTGGCCAACGAGCTGCAGGAACGCGTCAAGCCCGACGGCCTGGCCATCGTGATGGAGGCCGACCACTTCTGCATGCACTGGCGCGGCGTGAAGGACGACGAATCGATGATGACCAACAGCGTGATGCGCGGCGCCTTCCTGAAAGATGCGAACCTGCGGCGCGAATTCCTCTCGCTGCTGAGCAAGAAGAACGGCTGAGGAGACGGCCATGCTGGTACGACTGATCTACGCAAGCCGGGCCGCCGAAGCGGTCACGCCCGAGAGCCTCGCGGCCATCACCAAGACGTCGCGCAACCACAACCTCGTGCAGGGCATCACCGGCGTGTTGATCTTCTCCGACGGTGTCTTCCTGCAGTTGCTCGAGGGCGGACGCGATGCGGTGAGTGCGCTCTACAACGCCATCACGCACGACAAGCGGCACAAGGACGTGGTGCTGCTCAGCTACGACGAGATCGGCGAGCGCCGCTTCGCCGGCTGGGCCATGGGCCAGGCCAACCTGTCGCGCCTGAACCCGGGCGTGCTGCTGAAATACTCCGACCGGCCTGTGCTGGACCCGTACACCATGTCCGCCAGAGCCACCATCGCGCTCTTCGACGAGCTGGTGGCCACCGCGGTGATCTCCTGCCCCGGGCAGTGATCTGGCTGGTTGCGTCGCGTTTCCTTGACGGTTTTTGGTGTCTGACCATCGATGGGATGGGCAAAGGCGCGGGTGGGCTGGCTGGGGCGCGCGGCGGAAGCGGTCGGCCGTTGGCCGACTCCGCTGCGGTGCTCGGGCTTGTGGTCCGGCGAGAAACTCGCTTCAGGCCCCTGCGGTGCGCTGCGCTCAAACAGCTGCGGCAAGTCAGATGACGAAGCGCGCTGCGCGCGCGACCACAAGCCCTGGCCTTGCAGGCCGCGCCGGGCCAAGGCCCGGCCGTTCGCAAGGCACAAGAGGTCTGGACCTCTTGTGTCCGTGCTCACCTCCTCGCCGCTTCCTGATGCGCGCCCCAGCCAGCCCACCCACGCCTTTGCTGTTGCAGCATTGGGTTTTCTCGTCGAGCACACCCATCGGTTGTTGAGCGGCAGGCGGCATGGGCCAGGGGCTGCGTCTGTGGCGGCGAGCAGCGCAGCACCGAGGGGTGGCGTGCGCAGCACGCTTCGTCCTCATACTCACGGGGACTGTCTGACCAGAGCGCACCGCAGGCGCGCGGCGGGAGTTTCCCCGTGCACCCCTCGGTGCGAGCAGCACAGCGCAGTCGGCCGCAGGCCGACCGCCACAGCCGCAGCCCCTGGCCCATGCCGCCTGCCGCGGAACCACCAGAACGAGGCGAAAGAAGAAAGAAAAAGGGCGCCCCAACGGACGCCCTTCCCAATCACACCAGCCCGTCTTACTTGAACTGGTACCCCAGCGACGCGTAGAAGAAGCGCTTGCGGGGATCCACGAACGAGGCCGCATAACCGGCGGCATGCGAGCCGTACGACGGCACCGCGGTGAACGGCGGCTCCTTGTCGAAGAGGTTGCGGATGCCCACGCGCACGGTCAGGTTCTTCACGCCGTTGTACATGCCCGAGATATTCCAGCGGCTGGAGTCCTTGACGTGGTAGTCCGTCGCGACGCCGATGTTGGCGTCCACCAGCGATGCGGCTTCCGTCCAGCCCTTCACGAACTGGTTCTCCAGCGTCACGCCCCAGGGGCCTTGCTGCAGGTCGAAGCTCAGCGTGTGCTGCCAGCGCGGATGCGGCTGCACGCTGCCGCCGTCGCCGGCGGTGCCCACGTAGCTGGTGTACGGGCCGTCCTTGTAGTTCTGCAGCTTGTACGTGTTGACGTAGGTGCCGGCCAGGCCAATGGTCAGGCGGCCCAGCGACTCCAGGTTCCAGCGCGTCTTGACGTCGATGTCGATGCCCGAGGTCTTGAGGTCGCCCAGGTTCTCGATCGGCGTGTCGATGTAGCTGATGAAGCCGTCCGGCGTGCGGTGGATGCGGCTGCCGAACTTGGCCAGCAGCGCCGGGTCCGTCAGGATGGCGTCACCGGTGATCACGCTGATCTGGTCCTTCTTGGCGATGTACCAGTAGTCCACCGCAGCGGAGATGCTCGGCGTGGGTTCGAACACCAGGCCCAGCGTGAACTGCTGCGACTTCTCGGGCTTGAGGTTGGGCGACGAGGCGAAGCGCTCGTTGAACTGGCTCTCGCAGCGCGAGTCGTCGGCGATCGGGCAGGCCGGGTCCACCAGCGAGTTCGCGGTGTTGGTCATCGACGGCGGGCTGTTCACGTCCCACAGCGACGGCGCCCGGAAGCCGGTGCCGGCCGAAGCGCGCAGCAGCATGGTCTTGTCCGGCTGCCAGCGCAGGCTGGCGCGCGGGTTGAAGGTCGAGCCGAAGTCGCTGTAGCGGTCGAAGCGCGCGGCAAGGCCGGCCTCGAAGCCCTTGGCGAAGGGCGCGCTCAACTCGCCGAACACGCCGATGACATTGCGGCTGGCGTTGGTCTCGGGCACCGAGCCTTCGCCGCCGATGTGCAGGCCGGCGCTGTAGTCGGCGTTCACCGGATGGTCGTTGGCCTGCTCGCGGCGCAGGTCGAAGCCCGCGGCCACGGCCAGGTTGCCGCCGGCCATGGGCATCAGCTCGCGGCTGGCCTTGCCGTCCAGCACGGTGGTGGTGCTGGTGGACTGGCGCATCGGACCTTCCATCAGCGTCGTGCGAAGCAGCGCATCACCAGCCGCGTCGTTCGGGCCGAAGGGGTTGATGTTGCCGGTGGCCAGCGCCGCGATGAACTTGGGCTCGTTGATGTAGCCGAAGTATTTCAGGTCGCCGGTGCCGCGGGCGTAGGTCAGCGCGGTGTCGTAGTCCCAGCCGCTGAAGGTGCCCTTGAAGCCGCCCTGCAGGCGCGTCTGCTGGTTGGTGTTGTCGTTGATGCGGTTGCCCACGGGCACGGCGCGCATCGAGACTTCGGCCATGCCGGTGGTGGGCACGGTGTAGCCCAGGCTGGTCAGCAGCGCGGCCGGGAAGTACTTGCTCGTGACCGGAATCGCGAAGCTCGGGTACAGCGCCGTCGTCGGGTCCAGGTGGCCGGCGGTGGAGTCGATGGGCACCGGCGCCACGCGGCCGATGTTGTGGTTCTGCGCGAAGGAAGCCTCCGCGAAGAACTCCATGTCGTTGCTGATCTTCTTGGTGAAGCGGCCGAAGATGTCGTACTTGTCCTGGTCGGGCAGGTTGTCCAGCGTGGCCGAGTAGATGAAGCGGCAGCGCTTGAGCGGAGCACCACTGGGCGTGGGTGCGGCTGCGGTCACGACCACGGTGTTCACCGGATCGCAAGGCGCGAAGGTGGGGTCGGTGAAGGTGGCGTCGCGGTAGGCACCAGGGCTCAGGTTGTAGTCCACCAGGCGGCCCGGGAAGGCGCGGCCCGAGGTCGGGGGATCGGAACCCGGGATCTCCTGGATGCCGCGGTTGTAGTAGCCCTGGTCCACCGCGCGGATGCGGGTGTTCTTCTGGTAGTTGCCGGTGAGCAGCAGGTTGTAGCCGTCGGAGGCGATGTCGCCCATGCCGTAGGACAGCGTGACGCCGCTTTCCTTGCCGCCGATGTTCTGCTGCGGCGCGCCGTAGCGCACGCTGAGTTCACCCTTGGTGTAGTCGCGGCGCGTGATGAAGTTGATCACCCCACCCACCGCGTCGGTGCCGTACACCGCCGAGGCGCCGTCGCGCAGCACTTCGATGCGCTCGATGGCGGCGAAGGGAATGCTGTTCAGGTCCACCGCCACCGTGCCGCCGATGCTGCCGAACGGATGGTTGGCCAGGCGGCGGCCGTTGAGCAGGACGAGGGTGGAGTTCGCGCCCAGGCCGCGCATGTTCGCGTTGGAGGTCGCGTAGCCCGCGCCCTGCGTGGTGTCGGACTGCATCGCCGCGCTGGCCGTGACGCGCTGCAGGAGGGCTTCGACGTTGGTGGCGCCGCTGCGCTCGATCTGCTCGCGCGTGATGACGGTGACGGGCAGTGCGGTCTCGGACTCGACCCGCTTGATGGAGGAGCCCGTCACTTCGACGCGCCCCAGCTGCTGTTCCTGTGCCGAGGCGCCCAGCGCGCACAGCGCGAGGCACCCTCCGAATGCGAGCGCAAGCCCGCGACACAGACGTGTCGTCTGGAACATGTATTCCTCCTGCTCCCTCGTGGGGAAGTGTCAGTTGATCGGTGGACCAGGCCGCGGTGCGCGTTCGTCTCGCCCGTGTCGAACGGTCGAAAGCTGCACCGAATCCCTGCGCGGGCGATTCTTGATGCAAGCCGCGTGCCGCGCAGGAAGGGTATTCCTTGATGTCGCGAGAAGGCGACTTCAACCGGCCTAGACCAGTTGTCGCCTGGGTGACAACTGGTCTAGGCTAGTTCGGCATTCAGGGCAGCCAGCACCGCGGAGCCGGGGCACAGCTCGGCTTCCGCCAGGCGGTTCAGCGGTGTATCCACGGTGCGCAAGTGGGCATGCAGGTCCTGCGAGTCGCCGCGCACGTAGAGCAGTCCGGTGAGGATCTCGCCGCGCGCCTCGTGCGCGTGGATGTGCGTCATCGCCGCGAGGCGGTCGCCGGCGTCGTAGCCCTCGGCCAGCTTGCGAAGGCGCAGCACGCTGCCATCGTGCTGCGTGACTTCGATGACCTCGCCCGGTGCGTAGCTCGCACTGACGGGGTCGCGCCTGGGCATGAAGTCCAGCCGGTTCACCGCTTCGTTGTGGGCCCGCACGTAGTCGTAACTCTTGGTGCTGCCCGCGTGGTTGTTGAAGGCGACGCACGGGCTGATGACGTCGATGAACGCCGCGCCGCGGTGCCTGAGCGCCCCCTTGATGAGCGGCACCAGCTGGTCCTTGTCGCCCGAGAAGCTGCGCCCCACATAGGTCGCGCCGAGCTGCAATGCAAGCGCCACGAGATCGATGGGCGCGTCGCTGTTGATCACGCCCTTCTTGGACTTGCTGCCCTGGTCCGCGGTGGCGGAGAACTGGCCCTTGGTGAGGCCGTACACGCCGTTGTTCTCCACGATGTAGGTCATGTTCACGCCGCGCCGCATGGCGTGCGCGAACTGGCCCAGGCCAATGGACGCGGAATCGCCGTCGCCCGACACCCCCAGGTACAACAGTTCGCGATTGGCCAGGTTGGCGCCGGTGAGCACCGAAGGCATGCGGCCATGCACCGTGTTGAAGCCATGCGAGTTGCCCAGGAAGTAGTCCGGCGTCTTGGACGAACAGCCAATGCCCGACAGCTTGGCCATGCGGTGCGGCTCGATGTCCAGTTCCCAGCAGGCCTGGATGAGCGCGGCCGAGATCGAGTCATGCCCGCAGCCGGCGCACAGCGTGGAGACCTTGCCTTCATAGTCGCGGCGCGTGAAGCCGAGGGTGTTCTTCGGCAGAGTGGGGTGGTGCAGCTTGGGTTTCGCAAGATACGTCATGCCACCAGCCCCTTCTTGATCGACTCCACGTTCGCGCCCGGCATGCGCTTGGCAATCGCATCCGTGATGAAGCGCGCGGTGATCGGCGTCCCATCGAAGTGCAGGATGGGAATGAGCCGCGCCGGATCGACCTCCTGCTCGGTCATCAACATCGTGCGCAGCTGCGCATCGCGGTTCTGCTCGATCACGAACACGCTGTCGTGTTCGGCGATGAAGCGATCCACCGCCTCGCTGAACGGAAAGGCGCGGATGCGCATCAGGTCCACATGCAGCCCCTTGGCCTGCAAGGCATCGAAGGCCTCGCTCATTGCGGGACTGGTCGAGCCGAAGTACAGCACCCCATGCCGCGTCGGCCTGGCCGCCTTGCGCTCCAGTGGCTGCGGCACCAGCTTCTTGGCGGTCTCGAACTTTCGAAGCAGGCGCTCGACGTTGTAGACGTAGTCCGGCCCTGCCTCCGAGTAGCGCGCATAGGCATCGCGCGTCGTGCCGCGGGTGAAGTAGGCACCGCGTTCCGGATGCGTGCCCGGCAGCGTGCGGTAGGGGATACCGTCGCCGTCCACGTCCAGGTAGCGCCCGAAGTCGCGTCCGCTGTCCAGGTCCTCGCGCGACATCACCTTGCCGCGGTCGTAGCGGCGGCTGTCGTCCCATTGCAGCGGCTCGCACAGGCGATGGTTCATGCCGATGTCCAGGTCGGTCATCAGGAACACCGGGGTCTGCAGGCGGTCCGCCAGGTCCAGCGCGGCGGCACCGAACTCGAAGCATTCGTGCGGGTCTTCGGGGAACAGCAGCACGTGCTTGGTGTCACCGTGCGACGCATACGCGCAGCTCAGCAGGTCAGCCTGCTGCGTGCGCGTGGGCATGCCGGTGGATGGCCCACCGCGCTGCACGTTGATGATGGTGGCCGGAATCTCGGCGAAATAGGCCAGGCCGATGAACTCGGTCATCAGCGACACGCCCGGCCCCGAGGTGCAGGTGAAGGCGCGCGAACCGTTCCATCCCGCACCGGTCACGATGCCGATGGAGGCGATCTCGTCTTCCGCCTGCACGATGGCGAAGCGGTTCTGGCCCGTCGCCTTGTCCACGCGGTAGCGGCTGCAGTACTTTTGGAAAGCCTCCGCCACCGAGGACGACGGCGTGATGGGATACCAGGCGCACACCGTCGCGCCGCCGTACACGCAGCCCAGTGCCGCGGCGGCATTGCCTTCCATGAAGATGCGCTTGCCCACCGCATCGCGGCGTTCCACCTTCAGCTCGATCACGTCGTCCAGCACGTCGCGGCCATGGTGCAGGCCCAGCATGAAGGCATCGAGGTTGGGCTCGATGAGCTTGGCCTTGCCCTTGTACTGCTCGCCCAGCAGCGTGGCGATGACCTCCGGCTCGATGCCCAGCAGCGACGACAGCACGCCCACGTAGACGATGTTCTTGAGCAGCTGCCGCTCGCGCGGGTCGGTGTAGCGGGTCGCGCACATCTCGGTGAGCGGCACGCCGATGAGGTTCAGGTCCTCGCGGAATTTCGAGGCCGGCATGGGCTTGCTGCTGTCGTACAGCAGGTAGCCGCCCGGCTCGATCTCGGCCACGTCCTTGTCCCAGGTCTGCGGGTTCATGGCGACCATCAGGTCCACGCCGCCGCGCCGGCCGAGGTAGCCGCGCTCGTTCACTCGCACCTCGTACCAGGTGGGCAGGCCCTGGATGTTGGACGGGAAGATGTTGCGCGGACTCACGGGCACGCCCATGCGCAGCAGCGACCGCGCGAACAGCTCGTTGGCCGAGGCCGAGCCCGAGCCGTTCACGTTGGCGAACTTGACGACGAAGTCGTTGACGGCGGCGATGCGATGCTTCTTCATCTCATGCCACCTTGCGCGGTTGATGCTGCCGGCAGGCGTGGCCCGCCTTCGCGGTGTCCAGCGCGAACTTCTGCATGTCCCAGGCGCCGGTCGGGCAGCGCTCGGCGCACAGGCCGCAGTGCAGGCACACGTCTTCGTCCTTGACCATCACGCGGCCGGTCTTGAGCAGGTCCGACACGTACAGCGCCTGATCCGCCTGCCGGGCCGGTGCCCGCAATCGCGTTCGCAGCTCGGGCTCCTCGCCGTTCTTGGTGAAGGTGATGCAGTCCATCGGGCAGATGTCCACGCAGGCGTCGCATTCGATGCACTGGCCGGTGGCGAACACCGTCTGCACGTCGCAGTTGAGGCAGCGCTGCGCTTCCTTGAACGCGGTCTTCGCGTCGAAGCCCAGCTCCACTTCCACCTTGATGTTGCGCAGCACCTGGTTCACGTCGCGCCACGGCACCTTGTAGCGCAGGTCGGGCGCCACCTCGTTGTCATAGCTCCATTCGTGGATGCCCATCTTCTGCGACACCAGCGTCACGCCCGGCGGCGGGCGCTGCGCCACGTCTTCGCCATGCAGGAACTTGTCGATGGAGATGGCCGCCGCATGGCCTTGCGCCACCGCCCAGATGATGTTCTTCGGGCCCAGCGCCGCATCGCCACCGAAGAAGACATCGGGCCGGCTGGCCTGCAGCGTCACCGCATTCAGCGCCGGCATGCCGTGCTCATCGAAGTGAATGCCGATGTCGCGCTCGATCCAGGGGAAGGCGTTCTCCTGCCCCACCGCCACCAGCACCTCGTCGCACTCGACCAACTGCTCGGGTTCGCCAGTGGGCACGAGCTGCCGGCGGCCCTTGTCGTCGCGCACGGCCTTCACCTTCTCGAAGCGCATGCCGGTGAGCTTGCCGTTGTCGTGCACGAAGGCCTTGGGCACGAGGCAGTCGAGGATGGGGATGCCCTCGTGCATCGCGTCTTCCTTCTCCCAGGGCGAGGCCTTCATCTCGTCGAAGGGCGAGCGCACGATGACCTTCACCTCCTCGCCGCCCAGGCGCCGGGAGGTGCGGCAGCAGTCCATGGCCGTGTTGCCGCCACCCAGCACGATGACGCGACGGCCGATGTGCGTGGTGTGGCCGAACGAGACGGAGGCCAGCCAGTCGATGCCGATGTGGATGTGCGCTGCGGCTTCCTGCCGGCCGGGCAGCGACAGGTCGCGTCCGCGCGGCGCACCGGAGCCCACGAACACCGCGTCCCAGTTCTCGTCGAGCAGCTGCTTCATCGACTCGATGCGCACGCCGCCACGGAATTCAACGCCCAGCCGCAACACGTGCTGCGTCTCTTCGTCAATGACTTCTTCGGGCAATCGAAAGCGCGGGATCTGCGAGCGGATCATGCCGCCGGCCTTCGGGTCCGCATCGAACACCGTCACGCTGTAGCCCAGCGGTGCCAGGTCGCGCGCGACCGTGAGCGCGGCAGGTCCCGCGCCCACGCAGGCCACGCGCTTGCCGTTCTTGTGCAGCGCCAGGCGCGGCATGCGCTCGGAGACATCGCCCTTCAAGTCGGCCGCCACGCGCTTGAGCCGGCAGATGGCCACGGGCTCGGGCTTGCTGGCCTGCGCTTCTTCGACACGGCCACGCCGGCAGGCCGGCTCGCAGGGCCGGTCGCACGTTCGTCCGAGGATGCCTGGGAACACGTTGGATTCCCAGTTCACCATGTACGCATCCGCGTAGCGCCCCGCGGCGATCAGGCGGATGTATTCGGGCACCGGCGTGTGCGCCGGGCATGCCCACTGGCAATCGACCACCTTGTGAAAGTAGTCGGGATGACGAATGTCCGTCGGCTGCAAAAGAGGCCCCCTTTCGTGCACGCAGACCTCGTGGGCCGCGGCGCGGGTTGTTTCGCTGGCAGTGCGGACGATGCTACTGCCGAGCGCCTCAGGTCACGCGAGGGTTTGTGCGAAGCCACCAGACGCAGCGGTGGATTTCAAAAGTCATGATGCGACGCAACATGACGTGGATGCGCTGCTTCCCTACTTCCAATCGACTTCGGTGAAGTGGCGCGCCAGCTCCGGTGGCAATGGGGAATCAAGCAGGTCCGCCACGATGCGCAGCGCATCGGCGGCCAGGGGCATGAGGCGCACGCGGCCACTGGTGTTGATGGCCGCATCCACCCATCCGCGCATCAGCACCGGCCGAAGCATCAAGGGCAAGGCCTCGACTTCATCCAGGGCATGTGCCAGTCCATCGCCATCGGGCGCCTTGCATGGCGGCACGTCGCCGGAATGGTCCAGCTGCGACATCACGTGCGCATACCAGGACAACCCGGCCTGCGCGTCCGGCCCCGGCACCATGCGCGCGAGGTAGGCGGTGACGCTCGCGATGCGGCCGATCATGTACTTCGACAGTTCGGCCAGGTCGTTGCGGGCCTGTGGCGGCAGTGGGATCGGCGGGCGGTCGCCCAGCCTGCGGCGCATCAGCAGCCAGTGCAGGCGGTCCAGCGGACGCAAGGGCGTGTGCACCGCCACCAGCCGCCGCGTGGCCTGCAGCAGGCCGCGACGCTCTTCCTTCGGATTCACGCGCATGCGGTCCAGGAAGACTTCGAGCACCGGCACGCGAAGCTCGTCAGGCAGCTTGGTGATGTCCTGCCGGATCAGCGAGGCATCGGGCGAGAACACCGTCTCGTGCGTCCACACGATGAAGGACTCGGCACTCTCGCGCGGCGAAATGAGCGCAAGGATGGCGGCATGCAACTCGCCCGGCCCGTTCAGGCGCGACAGGCGGTCCAGCGCCTCGCGCAGTTCCAGCGCGTCGAACACGCGCGTGGTGATCTCGGAGTCGCGGGAGGCGGCAGCGTTCACAGCGTCCCCGCGTTGCGAAAGCGAAAGAGCCCGGCGATGAGCCAGGTGGGGAACTGGTCCAGCGCGTCGTTGTAGGTCTGCGTGGCCTCATTGAACTGGCGGCGCGCAAAGCCCAGCGTGCTGTCGGCCGCCGCGAGTTCCTCGCCGAACACCGCCACGCCCAGGCCGGCCAGCATCTCGGGCTTGGCGGGCAGCTCGTTCTTCAGGCGGGTGCGGGCATCGGCCAGCGTCTCTTCGGCCATGCGCAGGCTGGCCATGGGGCGTGCGGCACTGGGCCGGGTGCGCACCACGTCGCAGGCGGCCTGCAACTGGCCGCAGGCAGCGAGCACGGCATCGAGCACCTGGCGGTTGTGTTCGAGCAGGGGGCGCAGGCCTTCGACCCATTGCTCCAGCAGCATGTGGCGCTGGCGGATCTGCGCGTCCACCGGGACGAAGGCCTTGGAGATGTCGTTGCGCAGGCTCACGAGGCGGTTGTAGGCGCCCACGGCCCAGAACACCAGGACCGCGGCAATGACCCACCCCACGATTTGCGCCGTCGTCATGGGAGCGAAGTCTACGAGAGGCGTGCGAGCCGGCCGCACGTGGCGCGACGAACGCGTCGCGCAAATGCGTCAACGGCAGGCGTCTTCGGCCGGTGTCAGCGTGGATTCAGAGATCGCCGCGATGGGTGTCGGCGAAAGAGGAGCCGTGCTCCTTCCAGCCGCGGTAGCCGCGCGCCCGCAGCGCGCAGGCCGGGCACTGGCCGCAGCCGTAGCCCCACTCGTGCTTCTGCCCCCGGTCGCCGAGGTAGCAGGTGTGCGTGTGCTCGACGATCAGCGCGTTGAGCTCCTCGCCGCCCAGCTGCGCGCTGAGGGCCCAGGTCTGGGCCTTGTCCAGCCACATCAGCGGCGTCTCGACGGTCATCTTCGCGTCCATGCCCAGGCTGAGCGCCACCTGCAAGGCCTTGAGCGTGTTGTCGCGGCAGTCGGGGTAGCCTGAGAAATCGGTCTCGCACATGCCGCCGACCAGCACGTTCAGTCCGCGCCTGTAAGCAATGGTTGCAGCGAAGGTGAAGAACAACAGGTTGCGGCCGGGCACGAAGGTGTTGGGCAGGCCGTTGGCGTTCATTTCGATCTCGCGCTTCTCGGTGAGCGCGGTGTCGGAAATCTGGCCCAGCAGCGACAGGTCCAGCAGGTGGTCGGGGCCGAGGCGGTCGCGCCACTGGGGGAAGTTCTCGTGGATCTGCGCCCGCACGTTGAGCCGGCACTCCAGCTCCACCACGTGCCGCTGCCCGTAGTCGAAGCCGATGGTCTCCACATGCTGGTAGCGCTCGAGCGCCCAGGCGAGGCAGGCGGTGGAGTCTTGGCCACCGGAAAACAGGACGAGGGCGTGTCGTGCGTCAGGCATCGGGCGATGGTAACGAAAGGTCAATGGAATCCAATGCGATGATCTTCACACGATGACCGTTTCCGATGCCCTGTTCGATGAAGTCCTGCCCCTGCTGGCCCAGGCCAGCGAGCAGGCAGTGATGCCGCGCTTTCGCCGGCTCCGCGAGGGCGAGGTGATCGAGAAGGCCAAGGACGAGCTGGTGACGGTGGCCGACAGGGAGGCCGAGCAGATCATCGAGCGGGGATTGCTGGCGCTGCTGCCAGGGTCGCGGGTGGTGGGAGAAGAGGCCTGTGCGGCCGACCCCTCCTTGTTGCAAGGGCTGGACCAGGGCCGGGTGTGGCTGGTCGATCCGCTGGACGGCACCGCCAACTTCGTGGCCGGCCGCGAGACCTTTGCGCTGATGGCCGCCCTGCTGCAGGACGGCGAAGCGATCGGGGCGTGGGTGCTGAACCCGGTAGCGGCCGAACGCTGGATGGCGGTTCGCGGCGGCGGCTGCCATCGCGACGGCCAGCGCATGCAGGTGCCTTCCCCTGCCGTGCCGCTGGATGAGGCCCGTGGCGCCGTGCTCACCAAGTTCCTGCCGCCCGACCTGCGCAGCGCTGTCGAGTCGCGCATGCCGCGCATCGGCGAATGCCTGCCGGGCCTGCGATGCGCGGGCATCGAGTACCCGGCCATCATCACGGGCGCACAGCACTTCGCCATGTTCTACCGCACCCTGCCCTGGGACCATGTGCCCGGCACCTTGCTGCTGCAGGAGGCGGGCGGGCATGTGGCGCGGTATGACGGGTCGCCCTACCTTGCGGACGATGGTGGCGTGGGCGTGCTCTCGGCACGCAGCGAGGCCCTGTGGCAGGAGATCCGCGACGCGCTGCTGCGCGATTGACGCGCCTCAGCCCCGCACTTCCCCCTGCCCCAGCACTACCCACTTCATCGATGTCAGCCCCTCGAGCCCCACCGGCCCGCGGGCGTGGAACTTGTCGGTGCTGATGCCGATTTCCGCGCCCAGCCCGTACTCGAAGCCGTCGGCGAAGCGGGTCGAGGCATTGACCATCACGCTGGCCGAATCCACCTCGCGCAGGAAGCGCATGGCGTTCGGATGGTTCTCGGTGAGGATGGCGTCGGTGTGGTGCGAGCCGTAGCGGTTGATGTGGGCAATGGCTTCGTCCAGCGAGTCGACCACCTTCAGGCTGACGATGGGCGCGAGGTATTCCTCGCTCCAGTCCTGCTCGGTGGCGGGCACGACCTGCAATTGCGGCACGTCCTTCAAGAGGGCCTGCCCGCGCGGATCGCAGCGCATCTCCACGCCCTTGGCGGCCCACATCGCGCCGATCTTCGGCAGGAATTCGCCGGCCACGGCGGCATGCACCAGCAGCGACTCGGCCGCATTGCAGGGGCTGTACTTCTGCGTCTTGGCGTTGTCGGTGACCTTCAGCGCCAGCGCCATGTCGACCTGCGCGTCGACGTACACGTGGCAGTTGCCGTCCAGGTGCTTGATGACCGGCACCTTCGCCTCGCGGCTGATGCGCTCGATCAGGCCCTTGCCGCCGCGCGGAATGATCACGTCCACCGCCTCGGGCGAGGCGATGAGGTGGCCCACGGCGGCGCGGTCGGTGGTCTGCACGAGCTGCACGGCATCGGCCGGCAGGCCGGCTTCCACCAGCGCAGCCTGCACCAGCTTCCACAGCGCGAGGTTGGAATGGATGGCCTCGGAGCCGCCGCGCAGGATGCAGGCGTTGCCGCTCTTGATGGCCAGCGACGCGGCCTCGATGGTCACGTTCGGGCGGCTCTCGTAGATCATGCCGAACACGCCCAGCGGCACGCGCATCTGGCCCACGCTGATGCCGGTGGGCCGGCGCCGCAGGTTGGTGATCTCGCCGATCGGGTCGGGCATGGCGGCGATCTGCTCGCAGCCTTCGGCCACCGTCTCGATGATCTTGGGGGTGAGCTTCAGGCGGTCCACCATCGGGGCCGACAGGCCGGCCGCCTGGGCGGCCTCCACGTCCTTGGCGTTGGCCGGCTGCAGGGCGGCGGCTTCGCTGCGCAGCAGGCGGGCGAGCGCCAGCAGGGCCTGGTTCTTGGCCGCCGTCGGGGCGGCGGCCATCTTCGTGCTGGCCGCGCGCGCGGCTGCGCCCATGTGGGCGACGACGGCCTGGAGATCGGTGGAAGTCATAGGCGCGATTGTCGCAAATCGGCCCTTCCACCGCTCCCGGCGGGCCGGCTCAGGCCAGCGCCGCCGGCTCTCGCCCGAGCTTGAAGACCGACACCGCTTCGACGAGCTGCTGCGCCTGCGACTTCAGGCTGCCCGCGGCCGCGGCGCTGTGCTGCACGAGCGACGCGTTCTGCTGGGTCGCACGGTCCATCTCCGTCACCGCCTGGCCGACCTGCGCGACGCCCGCGCTCTGCTCGGCGCTGGCGGTGCTGATCTCGCCCATGATGGCCGTGACCCGCGAGATGGCGGCCACCACCTCCTGCATGGTCTCGCCGGCCTGGTCGACCAGGGCGCTGCCCTGCTCCACCCGTTCCACGCTCGCGCCGATCAGCGCCTTGATTTCCTTGGCCGCCTGCGCCGAGCGCTGGGCGAGGTTGCGCACCTCGCTGGCCACCACCGCGAAGCCGCGGCCCTGCTCGCCCGCGCGGGCGGCCTCGACGGCCGCGTTCAGCGCCAGGATGTTGGTCTGGAACGCGATGCCGTCGATCACGCCGATGATGTCCGCGATCTGGCGCGAGCTGTCGTTGATGCCCTTCATGGTGTCCACCACCTGCGCGACCACCTCGCCGCCGCGCACCGCCACGGTGGATGCGCCCAGCGCGAGCCGGTTGGCCTGCTCTGCATTGCCGGCGTTCTGGCGCACCGTTGCCCCCAGCTGCTCCATGGACGACGCGGTCTGTTCCAGCGCGGCGGCCTGCTGCTCGGTGCGGGCGTTCAGGTCGTTGTTGCCGTTGGAGATCTGCGTGCCGGCCATGGCGACCTGCTCGGCATTCGTGCGCACGCTGGCCACCGTGGCGGCCAGGCTGGACTGCATGTCGCGCAAGGCCGCCAGCAGGTGGCGCATGGGGCCCTCCTCCACCTCGATGTGGTTGGACAGGTGGCCTTGCGCAATGCTGTGGGCCAGCTCGGTCGCGCGAGCCACCGGTGCAGTCAGCACACGGATGATCCAGGCCGCCAGCCACGCCGCGGCGCCCAGTGCGATGGCGCACACGCCGATCACCAGGCTGCGCACGCGCATCGCGCCGGCATCGAGCTCCTGGTGGGTGAGCGCTGCGGCCCGCGTCTGCAGGTCGATCTGGGCGCCAATGGCCTTGACCAGCGCGGCGCCGGCCGGTGTGGTGTTGGCCGCGCGGTAGGCCTTGGCCTCGTCGTCCTTGCCTTGCAGCCGCAGCTCGAACCACTGCGGCCTGACGGCGGCATAGCCCTTCACCCGGTCGCGCAACTCCACGAGCGCCTGCGCCTCGCTGGCATCCAGGTCGGTGCCGGCGTACCGGTCCAGCGCCTCGTTCAGCGCCTTGAAGTGCCGCGCCTCGTCAGCCGCGGCCTTGCGGACACCCGCTTCATCCGCCGTCGCGGCCATGGCCAGCGAGTAGCGCAGCTGCCACAGCGCGCTGTCGGCCTTGCCGAGCTCGCCCGAGCCCAGCGTGTTTCCGTAGAGATTGCGGAAGTCCCTCTGCGTCTTCCAGGTGAACCATCCTGCGACGCTGCCCACGGTGGCAACGAGCACGATGATGAGGGCGAAGGCGGCCAGCAGGCGCCGGTTCAAGGCGTTCTTCATGACAAGCTCCCTTTGTTGGTTCGAACCGCTGCTATCGGCAGGATCGAACGCAACTGCAGGGCTTTTGAAAGCGCTTGATCGCTAATCGCATCGACAGCAAATGCCGCACGGACGTGCGGCGCGCCTCACAGCGGCAGGCGCATCTGCATCTGGTGAATGTCCAGCGCGACGAATCCGGCACGCCGCCAGGCCTCGGCCGCGCAGTCGTCACGCATGAGCTGGGGCACACGCACGTGGTGCTGTGGATGGCGATGCAGCAAGGTGTTCACGAGGCGCAGGGCGTCGGCCTGTGCCGGATTGGCATCAACCAGCAAGGGCACCGACAGCCGCTGCGGCGAGGTCTCGGTGAATCCCATCAAGGCATCGCCCAGACGCCAGAACGTGAGGCCCGGATCGGCATGCTGCAACGCATAGCCGCTGGTCTGGTAGGGCAAGCCGGGCTGGCCGTGAGTGATCAGCCAGTCGGCCGCCTGCGAGGTGGTGAGGGTCTGCGGCGAGTCCGCATCACCCGCGAGCTTTCCGCCGGGTTCGCGTGTGAAGCCCCACAAAGGCGGGCCGTCGATGAAGCCTGTCTTGCGGTACAGCGCCACGGCTGGCGCATTCTGAACGAACACCTCCAGCTCCATCGCAGCGATGCCTGCCGCACGCGCATCCTCGATCACGCGCGACAGCAGCAGGCGCGACGCCCCCGTGCCCCGCGCCGAAGGCAGCACGCCCATGCCACCGATGCGGCGACGCCGCTCGTACTCGCCCACGAAGGTCAGGCCCGCCAGGGCCCCGTCGCTCACCACGCAACGGCTGAGCGCGAGGTCCGCGCCCTGCCGCGCGAGGAAGCGTGGCAGGGTCGCTTCGGTCAGAAGCATCGACCCCGCGAGGTAGCCTTCGAATGCCTGAGTGAAGCAGCCGGCGATGTCCTCGTGCGAGAACGCGGTGGCGGGAACGATGCGCAGCGTCAAGTGTGTCCTCAGTAGGTGTTGCCCGTGAGCCAGGCCTTGCGGATGAGCCGGCCGCACTTGACCGATTCGATGGCCGCGCCGCCGACGGACTCGCGTGCCACGATGCCGTAGTAGGTCTTGCTCGCGTCGACCCACGGGTAGAAGCCGAAGGCACCCGGGCTGCTGAAGGCGCCGTCGCCCACGGTGGGGTCGTCCTCCACCCAGTGGCCCAGCGAGTAGTGCCAGCTCTCGTCGGTGGGGATGGGGGTGCTCACCGCGGTCGCGCAGGTGGTGGGGTTGGTGCACACCGCCTGCGTGCCGAGCACGCTGCCCATGCGCAGGTCGCCGGTGATGATCTTGCGCAGGAACTTGGCGTACTCGTCGGCATTGGTGCGCACGCCGCCAGCCGGCTGCGGCTGCGTGTAGGTCATGGCGATCTCGGTGCCGATCTGGCTTTTCACCTCGGTGACGAGTGCCGCGTTGTCGGCGCCGTCCAGGCCCATGAGGCTGGCCTGCTTCTCCATGTGGCCGCCGTTGTAGAAGAACTTGCCGTCGGTGGCGGAGGTGTAGGTGCCGTTGCTGCCGCTGGCCAGGCAGCTGCCCACGGTGTCGCCCACCGCGCAGGTGTCGAAGCTGCTGTAGCCGCTGGTGAAGGTGAGGTGCTTGATGTCGGTCGAGTTCAGGATGCCGTTGCGCTTTTCCACCACGTAGGCCCCCCACATCCACTTCGAGGCCGAGGCAATGCTCAGGTTGGTGGACGAGGTGTAGGTGAGGATCGCGCCCGACTGGTGCACCGAGCCGCTGGCGATGCGCGCAGCCCGGTCGCCGATCTCCCAGTAGAACGAGGGCAGCGAGGCGCAGGCGTTGGTGGTGCTCTGCGCGGTGGCGGTGGCGGCGGCCGTTCGGGCGGCGTCGTTCAGGCCGGGGGCCGGGGCGGGAGGCGGAGGTGGCGGTGTTCCTGCGCTGCCACCACCGCCTCCGCAGGCGGTGACGATCGCGCAGGCGCCCATGAGCGCAGCGATGTGGCGAAGCGTCGTGGCGGTGTCTTGTTCCCTCGGCATGTTCATTCCTTTGAAGCCTTGTATGCCCTTATTTGGCGGCAGCTTCGAAGAGACAGTGTGTCGAGTTGGTAAACAAATACAAACGCCTAGGCGATGGTCTCCGCGAAGTGGCAGGCCACCAGGCCGATGGTCTTGCCGTCCGTCGGCTGCCGCAATGTCGGCACTTCGACCTTGCAGCGCTCCTGCGCGTAGGGGCACCGCTTGTGGAAGGCACAGCCGGGCGGCGGGGCCAGCGGCGACGGCAATTCGCCCGACAGCACCTGCCGAGTCTGCCGCGCCGACTTGTCGATGCGCGGCGTGCTCGCCAGCAGGGCCCGGGTGTACGGATGCCGCGGCATCGCGAACAACTCCTTCTTGCTCGCCTGCTCCACCACCTTGCCCAGGTACATCACCAGCACGTCGTCGGCGATGAGCTCCACCACCGCGAGGTTGTGCGAGATGAACACGTAGGCGACCCGGGTCTCCTCCTGCAGGTCCATCAGCAGGTTGAGCACCTGGGCCTGGATGGACACGTCCAGCGCGGACACCGGTTCGTCGGCCACCACGATCTTGGGCTGGAGCATGAGCGCGCGGGCAATGGCCACGCGCTGGCGCTGGCCGCCGGAGAACATGTGCGGGTAGCGCTGGTGGTGCTCGGGCCGCAGGCCGACGCGGGCCATCATCGCGCGCGCCTTCTCCTCGCGCTCGGCCTTGCCCAGCGTGGTGTTGATGACCAGCGGCTCCTCCAGCGCGTGGCCGATCTTCTTGCGCGGGTTCAGGCTGCCGAACGGATTCTGGAAGACCATCTGCACTTCCTGGCGCAGGCGCTTCTTCGCGGCGTCATCGGCGGTGGCGGCATCGACGCCGCCCAGGTGCAGCTGGCCCGAGGTCGGCGTCTCGATCATCGTGATCTGCCGCGCCAGCGTGCTCTTGCCGCAGCCGGATTCGCCCACCACCGCCAGCGTCTTGCCGGCGTGCAGCTGGAACGACACGCCATCGAGCGCGCGGGCCACGGCCTTGGGCTTCATGAAGCCCTGGGACACGCTGTAGTGCTTGGCGAGCTCGCGTGCGTCGAGGACGATGTCGGTGTTGGACGTGCTCATGCCTTCACCTCCATCGACTCATGCTTGACCAGCGGGAAGAAGCAGCGCGCCTGCGCGCCTTCCACGCCGAAGAGATCGGGTTTCATCTGGCGGCACTTGTCCTGCACGTAGGGGCAGCGCGGCGACAGCAGGCAGCCACTGGGCCGGTCGTAGGCGCCCGGCACCACGCCCGGCAGCGAGCGCATGCGGCGCTGGCCGATGTTGTGCTCGGGCAGGGCCGACAGCAGCGCTTCGGTATAGGGGTGGTGCGGCGCCTCGAAGATGTCGGGCACGCGCGAGGTCTCCACCACCTGGCCGGCATACATCACCATCACCCGCTGCGCGATCTCGGCCACCACGCCCAGGTCGTGGGTGATGAGCATGAGCGCCATGCCGCGGTCGCGCTGCAGCTTGAGCAGCAGTTGCAGCATCTGCGCCTGGATGGTCACGTCCAGCGCGGTGGTGGGCTCGTCGGCGATGAGCAGGCGCGGGTTGCAGGCGATGGCCATCGCGACCATCACGCGCTGGCTCATGCCGCCGGAGAGCTGGTGCGGGTAGGCGTCGAGCCGGCGCTCGGCGTCGGGAATCTCCACCAGCTTGAGCAGCTCCAGGGCGCGCGAGCGCAAGGCCTTGCGCGAACCGCCTTCGTGAATCCGCAGCGTCTCGGTGAGCTGGTACTCCACCGTGAAGCACGGGTTGAGGCTGGTCATCGGGTCCTGGAAGATCATCGCGATGTCGCGGCCGAGCATGGCGCGGCGCTCCTTCACGGGCATCTTCAGCAGGTCGCGGCCATCGAACTCGAGCTTGTCGGCGGTGACGCGGCCGGGTTCGTCGATGAGGCCCATCAGCGCGAGCGAGGTCACGCTCTTGCCGGAGCCGGATTCGCCCACGATGCCGACGACTTCGCCGGCATCGATGCTGAGGTCGACGCCATCGACGGCGCGAAAGGGCGACGCGGTGCTGCCGAATTCGACAGCGAGTTTCTTGACTTCGAGCAGTGCCATGGTCAGCCGCCGATCTGCGGGCAGGAATGCGACGTGGAGGTCGACATGTCTTATCTCTTGAGCTTGGGGTCCAGCGCATCGCGCAGGCCGTCGCCCATCAGGTTGAAGGCCAGCACGGAGACCAGGATCGCGAGGCCCGGCAGCGTGACCACCCACCAGGCGCTCTGGATGTACTCGGTGGCGCTCGACAGCATCGACCCCCACTCCGGCGTCGGCGGCTGCGCGCCCAGGCCGAGGAAGCCGAGCGCTGCCGCGTCGAGGATGGATGACGAAAAGCCCAGCGTGCCCTGCACGATCAGCGGCGCCGCGCAGTTGGGCAGCACGGTGTTGAACATCAGGCGCAACGGCCCGGCGCCGGCGATGCGCGAGGCCTGCACGTAGTCCTTCGACAGCTCGGAGATGACGGACGCCCGCGTGAGGCGCACGAAGTGCGGCAGCATCACGATGGCGATGGCGTACATCGCGTTCATCAGGCCGGGGCCGAGGATGGCCACGATGGCGACTGCCAGCAGCAGGCTCGGCAGCGCGAGCATGATGTCCATCAGCCGCATGACGAACACCTCGAGCATGCCGCGGTAGAAGCCCGAGAGCAGCCCCAGCAGCACGCCCACGCTCATTGACAGTCCCACCGACACGAGGCCGATGAGAAGGTCCAGCCGCGTGCCGTGGATGAGCCGCGAGAGGATGTCCCGGCCCACCGGGTCGGTGCCCAGCAGGAAGCGATGCCCGTCCTGCGGCTGCCATGACGGCGCACGCAGGAAGGCGTCGCGGTATTGCTCCGACGGCGAGTAGGGCGCGATCACGTCGGCGAACACCGCGATGAACACCAGCAGCGCGACGATGGCCAGGCCGATCACCGCGCCGCGGTTGCGGCGGAAGTCACGCCACAGCTCCACGGCCGGGGACGGAGGCGTCTGCAATTCAAAGGTGGCACTCATGATGGATCAATGCCGGATGCGGGGGTTGATCGCGCCGTACAGGACGTCCACGACGAGGTTCACGACGATGATGATCGTGGCGGTCATGAGGATGCCGCCTTGCACGATCGGGTAGTCGCGCTGGTGGATGGCTTCCACCAGCCACTTGCCCACGCCGGGCCAGGCGAAGGTGTTCTCGGTGAGCACCGCGCCCGCCATCAGCGTGCCGACCTGCAGGCCGATGGTCGTCACCACGGGAATCAGCGCGTTGCGCAGCGCGTGGATGCCCACCACGCGGAAGGTCGAGGCCCCCTTGGCACGCGCGGTGCGCACGTAGTCTTCGCGCAGCACTTCGAGCATCGACGAGCGCGTCATCCGCGCGATCACCGCGAGCGGGATGGTGCCCAGCACGATGGCCGGCAGGATCAGGTGGCGCAGCGCACTCTTGAAGGCACCGGCATCGGACGACAACAGCGAGTCGATCAGCATGAAGCCGGTGACGCTGGGCACGTCGTACTCGATGGCGATGCGCCCGGCCACCGGCGTCCAGCCGAGGTTGACCGAGAAGAAGAGGATGAGCAGCAGGCCCCACCAGAAGATCGGCATCGAATAGCCGGTGAGCGACGCCCCCATCACCGAATAGTCGGCGATGGTGTTGCGCCTCACAGCCGCGAGGATGCCGGCGGGAATGCCCACCACGAGCGCGAACAGCATCGCGACGATGGACAGCTCCATCGTGGCCGGAAAGCGGCCGATGAATTCCGCGAAGACCGGCTCGCGCGTCTTGATCGATTGCCCGAGGTCGCCGTGCAGCGCCTTCCAGACGTACTCGCCGTACTGCACGTACATCGGCCGGTCCAGGCCGAATTCATGCACGAGCCGCTCGTAGCGTTCCTGCGTCATGCCGCGCTCGCCCGACATCGCTTCCACCGGGTCGCCGGGGATGAGGCGGATGAGCCCGAACACGAGCAGCGTGATGCCCAGGAAGGTCGGGATGACCAGCGCGAGGCGTTTGAAGATGAACGAAAACATGGTGCCTGGGCCGCAGCAAAAAGAATGGGGGCGCCCGCCCCCATTGCGCGCTGTGCAGCGCCCTTTCTCTTACTTGCCGGCCATGTCCACTTTGTGGAAGAAATGGTGCGCCGTCGCATCCATCTTGTAGCCGATCACTTCCTTGCGCACCGGGTCGAAGCGCACGCTGTGGGCGATGGGAATCCACGGCGCTTCTTCATGCGCGATCTCCTGCGCCTTCTGGTAGAGCGCTGCGCGGTCCGCCTGCTTGGTGGCGAGCTTGGCCTTCTGGACGGCGTCCTCGAAGCCCTTGTCGCACCAGCGCGAGACGTTGCCGCCGCCCTTCACCGCGGCGCAGCCGAGCAAGGGCACGAAGAAGTTGTCGGGGTCGCCGTTGTCGCCGGACCAGCCGAACATCATCGAATGCTGCTCGCCGGTCTTGCTGCGCTTGCGGTACTCGCCCCACTCGAAGGTGATGAGCTTGGTCTTCACGCCGATCTTTTCCCAGTCGGCCTGGATGAGCTCGGCCATGCGCTTGCCGTCAGGGTTGTACGGGCGGGTCACGGGCAGGTACCACAGCTCGACTTCCGTGCCGTTGGGGTAGCCGCCCTTGGCGAGCAGCTCCTTGGCCTTGGCCGGGTCATAGGCGTACTCGGCCACCTTGTCGTTGTAGCCCCACAGCGTCGGCGGGATCGGGTTCTTGGCCGGCTGGCCCGCGCCCTGGAACACCGAGTCGAGGATGGCCTTCTTGTTGACGGCCATGTTCAGCGCCTGGCGCACCAGCTTGTTGTCGAAGGGCTTCTTCTCGACGTTGAACGCGATGTAGCCGACGTTCAGGCCGTTCTGCTGGATGAGGTTGATGTTCGGATCCGCCTTCATCGACGCCACGTCCGCAGGCTTCGGGAAGGCCATCACGTGGCACTCGCCCGTCTTGAGCTTGGCGTAGCGCACCGACGCGTCGGTGGTGATGGCGTAGACCAGGTTGTCGATCTTCGGGCGGCCGCCCCAGAAGTGGTCGAAGGCCTTGTAGCGGATGATCGCGTCCTTCTGGTAGGACACGAACTGGAACGGGCCGGTACCGATGGGTTCCTTGTCGATCACGTCCACCGTGCCGGCGGCCTTCATCTTCTCGGCGTACTCGGCCGACAGGATGGAGGCGAAGTCCATCGCCATGTTGGCGAGGAAGGGCGCCTCGGGCTTCTTCAGCACGAACTTCACCGTCATCGGGTCGACCTTCTCGACGTGGTCGACGATGTCCTTCATGCCCATGTCTTCGAAGTACGCGTAGGTCTGGCCCGGCGTCGTCGTGCGGAACGGGTGGTTCGGGTCGGCCTGGCGGTTGTACGAGAAGAGCACGTCGTCGGCATTGAAGTCGCGCGAAGGCGTGAACTTCGCGCTGCTGTGCCACTTCACGCCCTTGCGCAGCTTGAAGGTGTAGCTCAGGCCGTCGGGAGCGGCCGTCCAGCTTTCGGCAAGGCCGGGGACGATGTTCGTGCTGCCGAGTTCGAATTCCACGAGGCGGTTGAACATCGGGACCGAGCCCGCGTCAGCCGTGGTGCCGGTGGTGTAGTACTGGGGGTTGAAGCCTTCGGGGCTGCCCTCGGAGCAGTACACGAGGGTCTTGGCCGCGAAGCTGGTGCCGGCGCAGGCGATGAGCGCGGTGGCCGCCAGGGTCTTGAGGGTGAAGCCGCGAGTCGTCATTGGTGTTCGTCCTCGGAGTTGCGTGGCGAGTGATCAGTCAGCCGCCTTGTGGGCAGCGAGCGCGGCATGATATCTCCGCGGTCCTTCGATTTTCTTCGGTAAAACGCCGGGTTAACGCGTAGTTTCCAAAGTGGTCTAGGTCACTGCGTCACCGTGGTGACATCACAAGGCTTAACACCGCCAGCCACAGTGGTGCAGTGAGCACGAAAGCGAAGGTGGAGAACACGATGGCCGCGGTGGCCTCGGCCTCCTGCGTCTCGTAGCGCTGCGCGAAGATGAGTGCGTTGGAACCGACAGGCAGCGAGGCGGCCATCACCACCACCGCGAGCGGCGTGCCGGACAGGCCCATGCCCCAATGTCCGGCAACCAGCACCACGGCGGGGAGCACCAGCAGCTTGAGCACCGAAATGGCGATCGCGCCCTTGGCCGCGCCGCGCACGCCGTAGTAGGCCAACGACATGCCGATGAGCACCAGGCACAGCGGCACCACGGCCTGCGACATGGTCTGCAGGGTTTCATCCACCACTGCCGGCAGCGGCGGGAAGAGCGCGTTCCACACCAGCCCGGCCAGCACCGGCAGCACCACGGGGTGGATGATGGTGTTGCGCGCCGTCTTGGCCACCGTCTGCAGCAAGTGCGTGTTCGAATGACCCTGCTGGCGCTTCTCACGCGCCAGGTCCAGCTCCACCAGCGCGGTCAGCACGCTCAGCAGCGTGAGCGCATGCAGGCTGATGATGGTGATGTGGATGGACAGCCCCGCCTCGCCGAAGAGCGCGGCCATCATCGGCACGCCGATCTGCAAGGTGTTGCCGAAGGTGCAGGAGATGGCGCGCACGCTGGGCGCGGCCACCGGCAGGCGGCCGGTGCGGTTCCAGCGGCGCTGCCAGAGGTAGACCAGGCCCATCATCGCCAGCACCGGCACGAAGAAGGCGGCGAGGATCCCCCAGGGCAGGGTCGAGAACTGCACCCGCGCCGTGGTGCGAAACAGCAAGGCTGGTATGAAGATGTAGAAGGCCGCGTTCGACAGGGTGCGGGCGGGGTCGTTGTCGCCCAGCCACCGCAGCCGGCCTGCCACCCAGCCCAGCGCGACGATCAGGAAGATCGCCACCAGCTTGAGGAACACCAGGGTGGTCATGCGGGGGGCCTCGGGTGGACAGGGGCCGGGCGCACGGCTTGCTGCATGGGGCCTGTGGGGGTGAGGAAGCGGCCAAGGATAGCCGTCCGCCGCGGCACTTCCCTTCAAAAACAAACACAAAAGCGAACAGACACCTACATGGGAGGCGACTTAAGCTGAGTCAGCAGTAGGGATTCCGAGCCATGAACCATCCACGTCCCCCCTGGGCAGATCCGCCCATCCCGTCCGGCGCCCGGCCTTCTTTCGAGGCTGCGGGCGATATGCGCGCGTCTGCGCCATCCGGCATGGGGGCGACGCCTGTGGAACCGGCCGGTCTTGAGGCCAACCGGGCAGACGCGCTGGCCGAGGGCTCGCGGCTGGACATCTACGAGATCGAGCGCGTGCTGGGCGCCAGCGGCTTCGGCTTCGTCTATCTGGCCTACGACCCGAGCACGCGGCAGCGGGTGGCGATCAAGGAATACCTGCCCGACACGCTGGCCGTGCGCGACGAGGACGGCATGCAGGTGCTGGTGCGGGCGGATTCGCACATCGAGGCCTTCGAGCGCGGGCGCTCGGCCTTCATCGAGGAATCGAATCTGCTGGCGAAGTGTGAGCATCCGTCACTGGTGCGGGTGCTGCGCAGCTGGCAGGCCAAGGGCACGGCGTACCGCGTGATGCCGTACTACCCGGGCAACTCGCTGTTCAGCCTGCGCGAGGCGATGGAGGCGCCGCCGGACGAGGCGTCGCTGCGTGCGCTGCTGGATGGGTTGATGGGTGCGCTAGAGACGCTGCACAAGGCCGGTGCGGTGCACCGCGAGGTGTCGCCGTGGAACATCCTGCTGCTGCCGGATGACACGCCCATCCTGCTGGACTTCAATGCGGCGCGGCGGGCGATGGTGGGGGATCGGGCGAGGGCCTTGATGTCGCTGCTGTCGCCGACGTTTGCACCGCCGGAGCTGATGGACCCGTCGTCGGAGAAGCCGGTGGGGCCGTGGACGGATGTGCATGCGCTGGCGCAGGTGGTGGTGTATTGCTTGACCGGGCAGATGCCGCGGTCGTCGACGTCGTCGTCTTCGCAGCGTGAGCCGATGGCGGTGCTGGTGCGGCGGATGCAGGCGCGGTTTCCGACGCTGCACTTCAGCGACTCGTTCATGCGCGCCATCGATGCGGCGCTGTCGCCGGATCCGGCGCATCGGCCGAAGGTGATGGCGGAGTTGAGGAAGCGGCTGGATGATCATCCGGTGCCGATGGTGGTTGGGATCCGGGAGGATGAGCCGGTGGTGTCGGCTTCATCTGACGAGGCTCCTTCGGTGGAGGCTGTGCAGACACCGTCTGCAGACGCTGATTCGTTGACAAAGGACGTGCCGGTGAAGAAGTACACGCAACCGCATGGGCCTGCGGCGCCCGACGAATCAGCATCGGCCTCCGAAGGGTCGGCGCAGGATGCGCCTGGTGCCGACGATCGTCCCTTGATGGACTTGTTCCGTGAAGCCGTGGCGCGGGCGGATGCGACGTCCAGTCGGGCGGAGCCTGCACGGCCGAAGGATGCTGGCTCGGTCGCAGGCGAGTCTCGGTCTGAGGAGCCGTTCTATTCGGTGCTGTCGGCGAGTGAGGGGCGTGACGCGGCGAGCCCGCCTGTCGTGCCCTCTAGCAAACCGGTGGTGACGTCGCGCTCGCCGAGCAGCTTCGCGATGTATCCCGAGGAGAGGGTACCGACCTTTGACTTTGCTGCGCGCAATCGCCGTGTGAGGCGTCGCTGGACCGCGGCGACGGTGGTGCTGGCGGTGAGTGCGATGGCGGGTGCTGCGTGGTGGGTGCTGCAGGAGCGATCGGCGACGGAACTGAGGTCGGCGTTCGAGCAGGCGGTGTCGCGGGAGGTGGGTGTCAAGGCGCCGGTGGCGGATGCGTCGCCTGCGCCAATTGCCGAACATGCTGCGGCCGCCTCGGCCGTGCCTGCAGCGACCAATCCGCCTGCGCCGACCGCATCGGTGCCTTCGGTAGTTTCCGTCCCTGCGAACGAGCCGCCAAATGCGTCAACCCGTCCGGGTCCTGCGAACGTGACGGCCGTGGCGCCAGAACCCACGGCTGCGCTGAGCTCAGGCACGAGCGCCCAGGCCGCTACTGCGGCGACAGCACCGGTCGATGCCGATCAGCACAACGAAGCCCCGGCACCAAAGAAGCCCGTCAAGCAGACTCACGCCAGCGTCAAACCCACCATCACCAGCCCTCGCGAAGCCTGCGGCGCCCGCACCGATTTCTCGCTCTACCGCTGCATGCAGAACCAGTGCGCCCAGGCGCAGTGGAAGCAGCATCCGGCCTGCAAGCGTCTCAAGGCAACTGACGAAATCAGCTAAGACGATGACAGTACGAGTCAATGTTGCGAGCCATACGTACACATTTCGGCCTATTCAAGGTTGAACCGTTAATCCTTATCTTTCCGTGGCTCGTTCGTTCAAACTAGCCATTCGACTTTTGAGATGCATAAATTGTCAATTTACTGAGCATGGCCTTTTGCTCTGCATCGAACATCTCCGACAGCTCCTCGAAATCCGCATCCAAGGAGAACTTAGAAAGATTCCTTAGGCATGCGCCTAGGAGGGCCAGCATCCCGTTAGCGTCGTACACGAATTCATCCCCGTTGACCGAGCGCCACTCCTCGAGAAATAAGAGTAGCTGATCCAACGTCTCTACTTGATCCAGGCTCATACCAAAACTCCTCACTAAGGCTTGCTCGATTTGTGGCGCGAGATCCTATCAAAGGCAATCGATAGAAGTTCACGCCCAGCCTCATCAAATTCACTGTCAGCTGCGACTATTCGAGCGTGGAAAATGTTCTTTTCAGTGGGTGCATATAGAATGTCAAAACCCGCAGCCCGAATGTCTTCAACAAAAGAGCCTGACAGCGTATCGCCCCGCACCATAGCACGCTGAGCGCCAAACATCTTTTTAAATTCACCCGAGATCTCCAAGTCAGTAGCAATAGAAACAGACTTACCAGGAGCACTCACTTCCCCTATCGGCCGATCATCAATCCCGGGTCTTAGTATGAAATTCCCTGGCTTGTTCGTGTTGCCCAGCACAACAATTTCCAGTCCATCTGGAATAGGCTGACCAGGGACCAAGCCCTCCAATTGCGGTGGCAACGCTTTGACCGGCTCTGCATAACGTCGAACTACTGACGCAAAAGTCCCATCTTGTCCAGATAGTACGGTCCGATAGTCAAATGCCGGCCCAGCCTTTGCCAGAATCGGATCAAGTTCCGTTGCGATACTGAATGCACCTCGCTCAGCCGTCCAAAGAGGAAACTGACTTGTGGCAGTGCCACGGGTGACTCCAGCCCCGAAGAGTCCCTTGGCCGCCATGACCAAGGTCAGACCATCGAACGTTGCAGCTCCCGAGCGTTCCGCTCCATTGATGTTTGTTCGGATGTAACTCCAGTCTGTTTTTGGCTCGAATGCACGAAACAGCGTCTCTCCCGTGTCGACCAAAAGGGTGTTGTAGGCCCTTTTCAAGAATCCAATGGTCGGCGCATCGTTGCCTGCAGTTGAGGGAGTGTCGGAGCCGAGGCTGTTGTAGTACAGGCTACCCGTACCCGATACCTTGTCCCTAAAGCTGCGATCGCTCGCCCACAGCGCTTGCAGCGGCGATGGCATGCGAGCAGCCGCCAGCTCGGCTAAGGCCTGCGGGTTGTACGGCGGCACGATGTAGCGCGATTGCTGTGCCGCAAAATCCTTCTGCGCACGATCCAGAGCCATGGCCTCATCTAAGGTCATGCCAGTGCCGCCTGCGAAGCTTCCGCCACCTCGACTTGCATTGAAGTTCGCAGGTACCAACTCAATGCCTTGTGATTTTCGAAGAGACAGGGCCTTGCCATATGCGTCGGCTCGTGCGTTCTGCTGCACCAGCGCCGCCTTGGCACTCACGGCTGCCTGCGCATCCTCTGCCCCCCACACCCTGCCCGCCGTGGCGTTGAAGTTCTCCCAAGCACGCGCCCTGTCCTCGGACCGATTGAGCCGTGCGCTCTCAGCCGTCGTCTGGTCGGGCATAGGCCTGCGGTAGTAGTCCACATCGGCCGCCATGTTGGCCTCGTTGAGCGCCGTGCGATTGTTCGCCCTCCCGTACTGCTGCACGTGCTCCGATTCACCACCGACTGGCCACGGCTCGGGCTCATGCATCGCACGTTCGTAGGCACTGCTCGACTGCGCAGTCAGGCTTTCGCCCAACGCATTGCCAAACGCATCAGCCGCAACTCTGCCGAGCGACACCCGTCCCGATTTCGCCAACGATGTCGTTACCCCGCTGGAGATTCCGGTCACACTCTTCCTGGCAAAGTCAGCGCCGAAATTGCCCAGTTCCTTGAAGGCTCCCGCCTTGTCCAGTCCGTCACCGATCTGCTGCCCGACAAGTGATCCCAAGCCAGCAGCCGCAACAGCCTTCCAGTTGAAGTCGTCCTGCAAGCCCAGGGCGATGCTCATGCCCTGGCTCACGGCATTGTTGATGACTCCTCGAATGATGGTGTTGGCGATCGGACTCCCAGTCAGAGGATTCAGCTGCAGGCCCGACCCAACTGCCCCCGTGACTGCCGCCAACGCCACCTGCCTCCAGTCGAACTTGTCGATGATTCCAAGTTCCTTGCCGACGACCTGGCTGGTGATCGAGCCCAGGACTGCACCGAGGGCGCCACCGCCGGTATAGGCGGCCACCGCCACGGCAATGACCACCATGACCAGTTGGCCAAGCGCCCCGCAGTCATCCTTCTTCAACGCCGGCAGATTCGGCGTCGTGTCGCCAATCACCGAACTCACATCAAAGGGCTTGAACGTCCCGCTGTTGTTGTGGATCGTGCCGACCTTGCTCGGGATGCTGATCGTCTGCCCCACGCGCAGGTCACGGTCGCCGGTCAGGCCGTTGGCCTGGGCGATCTGGAACCACAGCGATTCGTCGCCGAAGGCACTGCCGGCGATGCTGCGCAGCGTGTCGCCGGTACGCACGGTGTACATGCCCACCGATGCCGCCGGGTAGTTGCCGGTGATGCTCTGGAAGCCGAAGTTGAAGTCGGCCACCGGCGCGAAGCGCGGGCTGCCGTCGCCGTTCTTCGGCGTCACGCGGTCGACGCCCACGCCGTAGGTGGCCAGCACCTCGCCGTTGACCACCATCTCTCGCTGCACGTTGGTGTTCTGGGTCACCATCAGTGCGCGGCCGTTGGCGTCGTTGATGAAGGTGCGGTTGTTCGCCGCCATCGTGCTGTCGGTGATGCCAACCAGGAAACCGTTGGCATCGTAGGTCTCCGTCGTGGTGCCCGGCGAAGAACCAGAGGACGCGTAGCCCGAGATGGTCGACTCCTTGTACCCGTCGAACTTCTTCAGTGTGTAGTTGTAGGTGTAGTTGATGCCGCTGGCAGCGTCCAACATGCGGTAGTTCAGTACGTTGCCGGCGGCGTCATACGATGCAGCCGCGTCGTAGTACAAGTCCGCCTTCGCGCCGTTGTCGCTCTTGAGCAGCTTCTTGTGCACCAGCCGGCCGGTGGTGGCGTCGTACTGGTTCCGCTGGGTTTCCAGGCCGATGGCTTGACCCGAAGGCGTGTTGGCATTGAGCGCAGCGGAGTAGCCCGTGGGCAGCGTGCCATTGGGGCCGCTTTGCACCACGCGATTGTCGGCCGCGTACATGCGCAGGTCCAGGGTCACGTAGGCTTCGTTGCTGTCGTTCGGACCTTGCAGCAGCCGATCCACGCGCGTGAGCCGGTCCAGCGCGTCGTACTTGTAGGTCTCGGTAACGTATCCCGGATCGGTGGTGTAGGTGGGCGGTACGTCGTATTGATAGGTCGGATTGCCAGAGTCGTCGTAGTTGACGATGGTGTATCCCGCCGTGGTCTTGATTCTGTTGCCCCAGAACTGGTCGCTGGTCCGGTTGCCATTCTTGTCATAGGTGATCTTGTGCCCTTGGGCAATCACCTTGGCCCCGTCCGCCGGGTCCACCACGGTGCCGATGGTTCCAGCCGGGTTCAAGCCGTCCACCACCGTCTGCCGGTTCATCTCGTCGTACTGGAACCAGCGCTCCGCATCGCGCGACGTGTCTGCGTCCTGCCGCGTCGTGCCCGAATTGACCAGGCCGGTGTTCACGTGCGTCTTGATGGACCTGCGGTTGCCCACGCTGTCGTAGGTGATGGCGATGCGTGCGCGCTCGTCGGTCACCAGGGCCAGGCGGCCCAGGGTGTCGTAGGCGAGGTGGTCGTCCTGCGCGACCGTCGAGCCCTGCATCGTCTTTTCACGTGTGTGGTGACCGGCCATGTCCCAGTCGTAGGTGGTGACCTTCGTGCTGGCCGGATCGCTGGCATCGACGATCTTCACCAGTTGGCCCGCGGCGTCGTAGGTGTTGGTCAGGTTCTGGCCGCGTGCGTTTGGCCGCACGCTGGTCTGCGCGGTCAGTTGCTTGGCGTTGTCATAGTTGTAGAGGCAGAGAGCGCCACCGATGTCCGTAGACGCCAGCACCCGGCCGAAGTAGTCGTAAGTCCACAGCGAAGCATTGGTGTTCGCGTCGATCTCACTGATCTTGTGGCCGAAGGAGTCGTAGGTGGTGCGGGTTGTGGCACCCAGCTGCACCGTCTCGATGACGTGCCCGGCCAGATCCAGCTTGTACTTGGTCTGATGGCCCGCAGCATCGGTCTGCTTGATCTTGCGGCCGGCCCAGTCGTATTCGATGGTCTCGCGCAGCGTCTGCTTCGAGCCGATGACAGCCGACATGTCGGCATTGAGCGAATACACGTCCACGCCGGTGTGCTGGGTGGCCGACAAGCGGTCCAGCTTGTCGTACTCGTAGACGGTGGTGTGAAGCGCCTTGAATGCCGCGCTCGAGGATGCGTCGTTGCCCATCGCATCGACCATGCTGGTACGGTCGCCAAAGGCGTTGTAGCGGTAGGTCACCACGCCGCGGTCTGCGTGCATCTCGCTGATCACGTTGCCGGAGCTGTCGTACTGCTGGGCATTGATGTGGCCGTTCGCATCCTGCACCGCCACCTGCCTGCCCAGGCGGTCGTAGTAGGTGAGCGTCATCGGGCTGCTGCCGTCGAAGCCACCGGCACTACCGGGCTTGAGTTCGGAGATGCGCTGGTTGTTGGCGTTGTAGGTGGAACGGGTGATCCAGTTCAACGAGCGCGGGTCGTTCACCTCCAGCACGTTGCCCCAGCGATCGAGCAGTTGTCGGATCATCGGCCGCGGCGACACGATATCGGTGGTCGAGTTCGTGGGCGTGCCGGTGTTGAAGCTCAGCGTGGGGCCTGGGACTTCCTGACCGTCCTGCCCAGTCGTCAGCACCTGGTATTCGTAGGTGGTGTTGGCCGACAACGGGATGCGGCTGCCATCCACGCGCACGGCGTCGCCAAAGTTGACGAGGTTGTCCGTGGCAACTGCGGTCCATCCAGTGCCCCCCTGCACGCGGTACTTGAAGCCGGTGATGCGGCTCACCCCGTCACGCGGCGTTCCGGCCTCGATGCCGATGCCGTACGCAACGCCGAAGCCTGCGGCATACCGCTCCATCACCGGCTGCCAATTGCCCTCCGCGTCCTGCTTGTAGACGACGATGTGGTTGATCTTGGAGATGCCGTCCGCGCCCGCCGGGTATGTCACGGGGGTGTACCAGCTCACCGTGGCACCCGAGAGCGCCTCTTCGTTGGTGAGGATCTGCGTGGCCGTGCGCGACACCGATTGCTTGCTGGTGTAGTCGACCTGCACCTTCACGCCACCCGCGCCCAGGCCTTGCAGCGTGGTCCAGCTGACGGAGATCTTGTCTTTCGCTCCGGTGGTTGTGCCGACTTCAAGGATCGAGGCCGTCAGCGACAGGGAACGCGTGGCCACGCCGGTGCGCAGCTGGTTGCGGGTGGGGTCCAGCCGCTCCACCAGGCGTCCCGCAGAGTCGTAGCGCATGTCGACGCGGCGGGTATCGGTCCAACCCGCCACAGTGGCGATGTCGTTCAGGTTGAAAGCGTAGTGGCCGAAGTCGCGATTGCTGGCACTGGCCGAGCCGGCGCTGCGGATGTCAGCGGTCTGGTGATCCTGCAGGTCGTACAGGAACACCTTGTCGATGCCGTCACCGCTGTTGGTGTGCCACAGGCGACCGGCGTTGTCGTACTCGAAATACTCCTGCTGCCCTTCATTGATGCCCTTGGAGGTCATCTCGCCGAAGGCGTTGTATTCGTAGTTGGTTCGGGTCGTGCCGGCAGCGCTCTGCGTCATGAGCGTGACACCATTGCCGACCGCCTGCGACGCGGTGCCACTCCAGCGAACCACCCAGGAACCGGCCACCAGCTGCCGGATCTGCACGTTCTTCAACTGCTGGATGTATTGCGCGGTCACAGCCACGCCAGCGGCCGCGTCAGCCGCTGTGTAGGTGTAGGTGGAGTTCGCCGGGGAGAGCTGGTAGACGCCCGTTCCGGGGACGGTCTGCCCCTGCATGTAGTCGACGCTGACTTCGACAGTGCCGCCCGCGCGATCGATCAACCCAGCCCAGGACAAGTTCACCACCGAGGTACCCAGCGTGGCCAGCACCCCGGCCTGGTATGTGGTCGTTGGTGCCGGGTCTTCGGTCTTGATCAGGCGGCCTAGCTTGTCGTACTGGTTGATCTGGAACAGAGTGCTGACGCCACCGTCGTTGCTGTTGACAGACTGCCAGGTGCGGGCCAACTGGCCGCGCTGGTTGTACGAGTTGAAGCGGAAGACACCGTTGGCGTCCATCGTCTGGGTCGCGTGCCCCAGGCTGTCATAGATCGTGTAGGTGGATCGGTCGGCGCCATCGGCCACGATGGCCGGATACCCCCAGGATCCCGCCTGCGAGACGTCCTTGTATTCGGCGGCCGCGCTGGCGCCCTTGGCGTAGTCGATCTTGACGACCACGTTCCCCAGCGCGTCGCGGCGGAAGACCGTCAAGGGCGTCAGGTCGGCTTCGGTCGATGTCCCGGAACCTGCACGCGTCGGCGCTGCGACAGCCGTGACGCGCCCCATGGCGTCGTAGTAGCTGTAGGTCGAATTGCCGTAGGTGTCTGTCGTGCGGGTGAGGTTGCCCACGGCGTCGTAGCCGTAGTAGGTGGTGACTGCACCGCGGACGGTGGTCACGGAGGTGACTTGCGGATTCTCGGTGTACCCAACGTTCAGCCGCGACTCGGAGACCTTGCGGCCCATCGCGTCGTAGGTCGTGTCGGTGCGGCGGTCGTCGCTGCTCGTCGATGGATTGCCGTAGTTGGGATCCGCGAAGTTGCTCGTCTCGCTGTACGAGTTCACCGCCTGCGCATTGGCGTACTCCAGCACGCTCACCTGCTCACCGAACGCGCTGAAGCTGCGACGCGTCAGGTAGCCCAGTTCATCGATGCTGGCCACCTGGTGACCGGCGCGGTCGTAATAGTTGTAGACGTAAGTCCACGGATTGACCGTCGCATTTGGATTGCGCAGGCGCGCCACCTTGATGAGCTGGCCAAAGGCATCGTAGGTGTTGCAGGTCGTCTTGCCCGCCGTGGCGTTGCCCTGCTTCGTGTCACCGTCGAAGGTGTAGGCGGCTGATTCGCGCGCCTGGGTCAGCAGGCCCCGTCCGTCGTAGGTGTTGGTGATGGTGCGGTCTTTGCTGTGGTCGCCAGCGTTCACGATGGCCGCGATCTGCGCCACCGTCGGCGCCTGCCCGGCGTTCGCCGGCGTGCTGTTTGCCAGCGACGTGCCCACCCAGTAGCGCGTCACGGTCAATGCCTGGCCGAAGACGTCGCGGTCGTAGCCGGTAACGAAGCCCATGGCATCGACTTCATAGCGCACGCGGCCCAGCACGTCGTAGGCCTTGTAGCTTGTGCTGCCTGCAACGTCGATGTTCGCCACCGCGTTGCCGAAGGCGTCGTAGAAGGTCTGGGTCGTCAGCGGGAGGTCGTCTTCCTGCACGACCGACAGCGTGGATGCGGTGGCGTTGTAGTACTTGACCTTCGGATAGGTCACCTTCGTCTGGCGACCCAGCGCGTCATAGGCGTAGCTGGTGGTGCGCTCGTTGGCGGTGCCAGTGGCTTCGGTGCGAGAGAGCAGATTGCCGAAGGCGTCATAGCGCAGCGTGGTGACGATGGCGGCCGTCTTGCTGGCAACGTCATCGACGACGAGGTTGCCTTGGTCCATTTTCAGGACTGTGAGCGCGACCGTAGGTGAGATCTCGGTGACCATCCGGCCCAGCCTGTCATAGGCGTAGGTCCAGACGCTGCCCTTCTCGTTGGTGAAGGTCAGCTTGTCGCCGAAGGCGTCGTAGGTGAAGGATTGGTTCTTGCCGGCTGCGTCGGTGGTTTGGGCGACTCGGCCGAGGTGGTCGTAGGTCGTCTGGGTGGTTCGATCAACACCCGGCTGGAGTTGGACCCGGGCGGCAATGTCCGATGCGCGGACGACCGAAGGCAGGTCCTGCAGCGAGATTGTTTTGGCGTAGGCCGTGGCCGCGGCAACCTGGCCGGCCTGGTTGTATTGGCTCTGGGTGATCGTGAAGGCCTTGGCCGTTCCGTTGATCGACACCGACATCGCCTTGTAGATCACTCGCCCGTCCTGGTCACGGGCATAGATGGTCTCGTGGGCATTCAGGGTCGAGGCCGGCAGCAGGTTGCGAACGTCGCTGGGGCGGGTTGTCGACGTCACGCTCGACGCATTGATGACCGTGTCGTAGGCAACCGTCCGAGCGACTTGGCCGTAGGCGTCATAGATCGTTTCGACCACCGCACCGGCTGCATCGACGGCGAACCGGACCAACCCGTCCAGGTCTCTCACCAGCTTCGTGCTGCGGTCTTGCGCCGTCTGGTTCGCGGCCTGGTCATAGAAGGCGTTCATGGACACGTTGTCCACGGCACCGGTGTATCGCAGCCCATACTGGATGGTCTCGGATACCCGGTCGAATGCGTCGTAGCGCTGGCGGGTGACTGCGCCGGAGGCATCGATGGCGTAGGTCTGGCGGCCGTCTGCGTCGTAGACCATGCGCGAGACCTGCGCGTCCGGCCCGCTCTCCACCAGGTTGTCCACGTACGCCGTGGTCTCGCTGGGAACGCTTGGGTAGCGTTGCGTCGCAAAGAACGTGTGGAAGCTCGTCCAGGCAAACTGCTGGTCGCTGCTCTTGTACACATACCCGCTCGTGCGTGCACTGCCCTTGGCATAGAAGTACAGCGTCGCTCCCGCCTGCTCCGTGGTGATCTCCACCACGTACGTCGTGCCCGGCGTGTACACCCCAAGATCCACCAGCTGCCCATCGTTGAGCAGCCCGTACGTCAGCGCGTACACGTGGCCGTCCGGCTGCAGCAGCGCCACCAGGCGCGAGTACTTGCCCCCGGCCACCATCTCGATGCCCGCGTGCAGCGTGTTCTGCAGTTGCGTGGGCGTCAGCTCGAACTTCACCGAGCTGCCTGTCGCCAGCGTGCGCGTGCCCACCGTCGTGGCCCACGAGTTGCCCGCCTCCGGACGACTGATCAGCTTCAGCCGGCCGCCCTCCCACACCCCCGCGTTCCCGCTGACACCCTCCAGCCCGCTGTCGAACGTCGTCGTCGTGCTCTGCGTGGCCGCTGCCAGCTCGGCTTCCGTCGGACTCGCGCTCACGCTGATGCGTCGCTCGTACCTCAGCGTGGACACCACTTGCCCCAGCGCGTCGTACTTCGTCTCGCTCACGTACCCTTCAGCATCCACGCTGTACCGCGCCCGGCCTGCCTTGTCGTACACCACCCGCGTGGTCTGTGCATCCGGTGCGCTCTCCACCAGGTTGTCCACGTAGGCCGTGGTCTCGCTGGGAACGCTGGGGTAGCGTTGCGTCGCAAAGAACGTGTGGAAGCTCGTCCAGGCAAACTGCTGGTCGCTGCTCTTGTACACGTACCCGCTCGTGCGTGCACTGCCCTTGGCATAGAAGTACAGCGTCGCTCCCGCCTGCTCCGTGGTGATCTCCACCACGTACGTCGTGCCCGGCGTGTACACCCCAAGATCCACCTGCCCATCGTTGAGCAGCCCGTACGTCTGCGCANCTTCCGTCGGCGCCGCGCTCACGCTGATCCGACGCTCGTACCTCAGCGTGCTCACCACCTGCCCCAGCGCGTCGTACTTCGTCTCGCTCACGTACCCTTCAGCATCCACGCTGTACCGCGCCCGGCCTGCCTTGTCGTACACCACCCGCGTGGTCTGTGCATCCGGTGCGCTCTCCACCAGGTTGTCCACGTAGGCCGTGGTCTCCGCAGCCACCGTGGGTTCGCGGTGCGTGCAGAAGTACGTGCGGAAGCTCGTCCACGCGAAGTCCTGGTCGCTCTTGAACACGTACCCGCTCGTGCGCGCACTGCCCTTGGCGTAGAAGTACAGCGTCGCCCCGGCCTGCTCGGTGGTGATCTCCACCGTGTACGTCGTGCCCGGCGTGTACACCCCCAGGTCCACCAGACCGCCGTTGCTCACCAGCCCATACGTCTGCGCGTACACGTGCCCGTTGGGCTGCAGCAGCGCCACGATGCGCGAGTACTTGCTGCCACCCACCATCTCGATGCCTGCGTGCAGCGTGTCCTGCATCTGGTTGGGCGTCAGGTCGAACTTCACCGAGCTGCCGGGCACCAGCACCCGCGCGCCCACCGAAGCCGCCCATGTCCCGCCCGACTCGGCCTTGCTCACCAGCTTGAACCGCCCCGCATCCCACACCCCAGCGTTGGCCGTGAACCCGTCCAGCCCGCTGTCGAACGTCGCCGTCGTGCTCTGCGTGGCCGCTGCCAGCTCGGCCTCCGTCGGCGCCGCGCTCACGCTGATGCGACGCTCGTACCTCTGCGTGGACACCGCCTGCCCCAGCGCGTCGTACTTCGTCTCGCTCACGTACCCTTCGGCATCCACGCTGTACCGTGCCCGCCCAGCCTTGTCGTACACCACTCGCGTGGTGTGGTCCGCACCTGCCGTCGGCGTGATCCACGCATAGTTGTTGGAGACGATGCCATTGGCCTGGACGGCAGTGTTGATACCCATCTGCCTGGCGGCATAGCGGATGGTCTGCGTGACGTGTCCAGCCGCGTCGTAGATGTTCTCCGTGAGGCCGTATTCCGGATCAAGGCTGTACTTCAGCCGGTTCCCCCGGTCGTAGGTGTAGCGCGTGTGCTGCAGGTTCGCATCGATGATCCGCGCGAGGTTGCCGCCGGCGTCGTAGGCGTACTGCGTGACCTGGTTCAGCCCCGCCGGGTCCACCGTCTGGGTGCTCTTGCGCCCCGCCTTGTCATAGGTGAAGACGGTGACCTGATCCACGGCAGGATTGGCGCTCACGATCGCTGCCACACCTGCCTTGCCGACGATCATGTCGGCCGGCGTCGTCGCATCCGCCAGCAAGGCGCGGTTGACCGCCGTGCCGTAGACGATCGTGCGCTCTACATTGCCCGCGTAGTCGTAGCGCGTCTCGTTCACGCTGCCGTTGGCGTCGATGGTGAAGCGCAGCCGGTTCAGCGCGTCGTATACAAACCTCGTGCTTCGGTCGGCCGTCGTACTGGCCGTGATCGCAGACGCCACGTTCTCCGGCTTGAGCGCCGCCGGCACCACAATCGTGTTGGCGTAGCGGATCGTCTCCACCACCCGACCCAGCGCGTCGTAGCGCTGCTGCGTCACCGCATTCGTCGGGTCGATCGTGTAGACCACCCGACCGTCCTTGTCATAGGCGTAGCTGGTGACCTGGTCCTTGTCCGCGTTCGGCGTGAAGTACGCGAAGCTGTTGGCGATGGTCCCGTTGGCCTGCGGGAAGGTCTGGATGCCCATCTGCCGCTCGGCGTAGCGGATGGTCTGCTTGACCTGCCCGAGCTGGTTGTAGACGTTCTCCGTCAGCCCGTACTCCGCATCCAACGTGTAGCGCAGGTGGTTGTCCGCGTCGTACAGGTAGCGCGTGTGGTTGCCAGCCGCATCGATCGTGCGCGCCAGGTTGCCCGCCGCATCGTAGAAATACTGCGTGGTCAGGTTCAGCCCCGTGGGGTCCACCTGCACGCTGGCCTTGCGGCCCAGCGCGTCGTAATTGAACCTGGTGACCGTGCCGTTGGCATCGGTGGTGGTCAGCACCCGTCCGGCGTTGTCGTAAGTACTGCTGGACTGAATATTCAGGCCCGACGGGTCCAGCGTCACGTTGAGCACCTGCCCCTTCAAGTCAAAGGTGGTCACGCTCACCGTGCCCGCCGCATCGGTCACCGTCAGCTTGTTGTTGACGTCGTCATAGACGCTGCTGGTGGTGATATTCAGCCCCGCCGGATCGATGCGCTTGGTCAGCACCCGGTTGATGGCGTCGTAGGTGTAGCGCACCAGTTCTTCGGACGACCCCGGCCGCACGTTGGCCAGGCTCGCACCGGCGTTCACCGGGTTGCTCACGCGGGTGGCGTAGCGCAGGCTGCGGTCCACGTTGCCGTTGGCGTCGTACACCGTCTCGGTGAGATAGCCCTCAGCGTCCAGCGCGGCTACCGCCTGGCCCTTCGCGTTGTAGAAGAACACCGTGCGGCTGTCGCCGGCGGCGTCCTGCGGACGGACCTGTCCCAGCAGGGCGCCTGAACCCGCTGCGGCGTTCGCATGACGCACGCTGCCGGTCAGCTCGCCGGCCGCGTCGTATTGGTTCTCGGTGAGGCTGCCGGCGGCATCCAGCGTGCCCAGCAGGCGACCGTCGTTGTCGTAGAAGCTGCGCTCGGTGCGGTCCCAGGCAGTACGCGCCGGGGCAATGGAAGCCGGGGACGGGTTGGACCCCAGGCCGCTCACATCGATGGTGGCGGAGTAGCGCGTGGTGGCCACCACGCGCGAGGCGGCGTCATAGCTCAGTTCGGTGACTTCGCCCAGCGCGCTGATCGTCTTGACCAGCCGGTTGGCACTGTCATACGCCTTCCAGCTCTTGCGGTCGGTGGACGAGCCCGCCGGGCGGATGCTCGCCAGGCTCACGTTCAGCGGATTGCCGGAGCCGTCGACCAATGCACTCACGCTCACGGCGTTGGTGTAGCCGATGATCTGCGTGACCTGGTTGTTCTTGTCATAGACGTACTCGGTGAGCTGCCCGAGTGCATCCACCTCGGCCACCATGCGGTCAGCCTCGTCGTAGATGAACCAGTGCCGCACGCCGGTGGCGTCCACGCTCATGCGCAGGCGGTTGTCCGCATCGTAGTAAGACTTGGCCTCGCCCAGGTTGGTGCCGCCAGCGTTGGACTGCAGCACCGACACCAGCCGTCCGGCCCGGTCGTAGGTGCTGGTGGTCACCAGGCCATTGGCCGCCGTGATCTTGGTCTTGTTGTTGGCGTCGTCGTACTCGGTGGTGGTGGTCTCGCCCAGGGCGAGGTTGCTCACCGTGCGCACGCGACCCAGGCCATCGTAGGTGTACTGCGTCGTCGCGCCCTTGGGCGTGATCGTGCTCAGCAGGCGGCCGCGCGGGTCGTACACGTACTGCGTGAGCGATTGCGTGCCGTCGGTCACCCCGACACCGTTCACGTCCACGCTGGCATAGGTGGTCGTGCTCGACAGTTGGCCGATGGCGTCGTAGGCGTAGTCCTGGCGCAGCGTCTTGCTGCGGTCCTGTCCTGCCGCCCAGGCGGCCATCTGCGCCTCGGTGGGGACGTCAGCCTCGCGCAGGCGGTTCACCGCATACAGGCTGGCGGCGTACTGGATGCTCGCCGTGCGCTCGCCGCGGCTGTTGTAGACGTACTCCGTCACCCGGCCTTCGGGGCTGATCGTGTAGCGCAGTTGGTTCTTGCCGGAGGCGTCGTAGACGTAGCGGCTTCTGGCAGCCGGCAATGCGCCGAACTTCAGGTCGGTGACTTTCGAACCGATCTGGTAGAAAGACGCGTCCGCATACAAAGGCTGGGTGATCGTCGCCGCCACCGTGCGCAGCACCACGCCATTCTTGATGTAGCGCACATTGGCGCCGTCATAGGTCACAGCGAGCGAGTCTCCGGCGGCATAGCTGCCAAGCTCCTGCGCCGGGTTGCCGTTCTCGTAGGCGCACAGCGAACCTCCGGCACGGCAATACATCGCCCAGTCCAGCGATGCGTAGCTGTTGTCGGCCAGGGGGTCGGTGTTCAGACCCACCATCAGGTACCGGTCGTTCTGCGGCGTGACGAAGCTGACCGCGGCGCTGCCCACGGAGCTGGTCGCACTGTGGAAGCCTGCATCCCACACGTACTCCGAGCCGGACACCTTCGTGGCCGAGCCACCCACCAGCAGCACGTTGGCATCGCCAATGAACGGCGTCGCGCCGAATTGGAGCCCGATGACCTTGGCGCCCAAGCTGTAGAAGGCTGAATCCGCGTACAAAGGCTGGGAGATGGTCGCGGTCACCGAGTAGACGATCGCCCCGTTCTTCAGGTAATAGACCGTCGACCCGTCATAGGTCACCGAGAACCGGTCGCCAGCGGCGTAGCTGCCTAGCTCCAGCAATGCCGACCCATTGCGCGTGGCGCAGGCCGTTCCGTTTCCGCGCAGGTAGATGCCCCAGTCAACGTTGTTGGAGTCCTTGGGCGCGCCTGGATCGGTGTTCAGGCCGACCATGAGGTACTTGTCAGCCTGTGCAGCCACGAAGCTCACGTAAGCTCCGCCGGCATACCCTTCCTTGCTGTTGAAACCGGAGTCCCAGACAGCCGTGGCGCCACCGACCTTGACTGCGGTGTCGCCCATGAGCAGCATGCCAGCACCGTTGCTGAACTGCGTGCCGCCAAACGCCAGGTTCGTCACCTTGGCGCCCATGCTGTAGAACGACGCGTCCGCGTACAGCGGTTGGGCAATGGTGGCCGCGACCGTCCGCACCACCGTGCCGTTCTTGACGTAGTAGACCGTCGCACCGTCGTAGGTGACGGCAAAGGAATCGCCGGCTGCGTAGCTGCCCAGCTCCTGTGTAGGATTGCCGGACTGGACGGTGCAGGCTGTTCCGTCGCCTCGCAGATAGATGCCCCAGTCGACCAGATTCGAATCCTTGGTCGACCACGGGTCTGTGTTCAAGCCAACGATGGCGTACTTGTTGTTCTGCGTGGCGGTGAAACTCACCGACGCACCACCCGAGTAGCCCGTCTTGCTGTGGAAACCGGCGTTCCAGGAATCACCTCCAGCCGTCTTGGACGCAGTCGTTCCCAGCAGGCTGATGCCGGCGTCGTTGACGAACTTGCAGTCGCCGTATTCCAGGTTGGAGATCTTTCCTCCGACATGGAAGAACGAGGAATCCGCATACAACGGCTGGGTGATCGTGGCCGCCACCGTACGGATGACCACGCCGTTCTTCATGTAGACGACATTGGTGCCGTCATAGGCCACTGACAGCACATCGCCCGCCGAATAGCTGGCCAGGGAGCTGTACGCCACGCCGTTCTCGAAGGCGTCGATGATGCCGTCGGCCCGCGCGTAGATCGCGTAGTCGATGGTGGCGTAACCACTGTCGGTTCCCGGGTCGGTGTTCAGACCGACCATCAAGTACTTGTTGTTCTGCGCCGGTACGAAGCTGACGTACGCGCCGCTGGTGAAGCCTTCTCGGCTGCTGAAGCCGGCGTTCCAGCCGTCCACGCCACCGGTCTTGGTCACCGTGTCGGCCACCACGCTGATGCTGTTGTCCGCAATCAACCCGCCCGGCGCTGGCGCAATGCCGCTGCTGTCCCCATTGCTCGGCACCGACTCGGTCAACAGCTGATTCGCAGCGTTATAGGTCCGCACGAGCGTATTGCCCGCCGAGTCGCGCTGCAGCGTGAGGTTGCCGCGCGCGTCGTACTGCATGTCGACCGTGCGGCCTTCCGCATCCATCACCTGCGTCACGTCGCCGTTGGCGTTGTAGGTGTAGCGGGTGATGGCGGACACGCCGTTGACAGCCGGCCCCGTCACCTGGGTGAGCTGCCCTTGCGCGTCGTAGCTGTACACCGTCGCCTGGGTCAACGCATCGGTCACCGTCGTCTTGCGGTTGACGGTGTCATAGCTGAAGCTGGTGGTGTTGCCCAGCGCATCGGTCAGGGTCCGAACGCGGTAGTCGGAGCCCACCAACTGGTAGGTGATGCCCAGGCTGGTGCCGTCGCTCTGGGTGATGGTCGCGACCCGCGCGCTACCGCCTTCGTAGGTGTAGGTGGTGGTGTAGACCTTGCCGTCGGCGATGCTGCCGTCTTCGGGCGTGAGGTCCACCGTCACGTGGTACAGCCGGTTGCTGGTGTCGTAGTCGTAGCGCACGCGCACCACGTTCGCGCCACCGGCCACCACCGTGCGCACCTGCGTGAGCTTGGTCCCGCTGTAGTCATAGAACGTGCGGCGATCGCCGTTGGGGTCGACGATGCTTTCAATGCTGCCGCTGGCGCCGTAGGTGTACTGCAGCGTGTTGCCCGAGGCGTCCTTGGTAACCATCAACCGGCCGGTGGCGGCGTCGTAGCGCTCGGTCAGGCCGGTGCTCCCGTCCGTCCAGACGTAGGGGTAGGTGGTGCCGCTTTCGTAGCCGAAGCTGTCGTAGGCGCCGGCACCGGCAGTGCTCAGGTACTTGCCGCTCGCCGCATCCCAGGCATAGGTCGCCTGGGCGCCGTCGCGCTCGGTGCGAACGATGGTGCTGCCCGCCGTGTTCAGCGTGCCCGTGAGCCGCATCTGGTTGACGTAGGTGCCCAGCGACCAGTTGTCTCCGTTGTCGTCGGTGAGTTGCCCCAGGCTGTTGTAGGTGCGCAGCGTCTGGGTGGTCAAGCCGTGACCGGCCCAGCTCTCGTCAAGGTCCTGCAGCACCAGGTTGCCGGTGGCTGTGTTCACATAGGCGGATTCGCCTGAGCGGCCATTGCCCGCGTTGCCGATCGCCCCGCGTTGGCCCAGCGTCGTCAACGAACTCAAGCTCACGCCCAGGCTGTTGCCGCTGACGATTGCCACCATGTCTCTTTCTCCCGGAGTTCTCTCTGATGCCCGGTCGCCACCTCTGGCAAACCTTCGAGCCACAAGACAATCTGTCCGAGGGAAACGCCGGCGGTTTAGCCGGGCTGTGCGCATTGCGCGCAAGTCACATTGAGTTACATCGGGGTTGGTGGGTGAGGAGCATTAATCCGGGGCCTGGGCACTAGCGCGAACCAAACATCATCTGCCTTGCCAGCGCCGACTTCACCGGCTTCAGCGCCTGCAGGGCAACCATGCCCAGGCCCCGCGCCGCCCCCGCCCCCGGCAGATGCCAGGTGAAGCTGCGCGCCAGGAAATCCGTCGCGGCAATCATGGCCCAGCGGTCAGGCCCGCGGGTCCATTCGAGCCGGCGCAAGACCGCATCCACATCTGCCGACTTCGACAAGGCCCGCACCAGCTCGAACGCATCGCGCAGGCCCAGGTTCAGCCCCTGCCCCGCCACCGGGTGCAAGGTCTGCGCCGCGTTGCCGATGCGCACGGTTCGCCCCTGGGTGAGCGTGCGCTCGGCGTTCAATCCCAGCGCAAATCGCTTGAGAGGCGACACCGCTGCAATCGCACCGACCTCCGGATGGAAGAGGGTATTGAGCACCACCAGCCGCTGCTCGTCCGACAAGGGATCGACCGGATCGTCGTCGCTGTTGACGCACCACACCAGGCCCGCCTTGCCGTCCTTCAAGGGCAGCAGCGCGGCCGGCCCGTGGCGGGTGAAGCGCTCGAAAGCGACGCCCGGCTTCGGGTCGGCCAGCGTCACCGTGCCCACCCAGGCGGTCTGCCGGTAGTCGTGCGTCACCGACTTGCGCACCTGGTCGGAAAACACCCCGCCTTCGGCCACCACGGCCAAGTCGAAGATCTCCGCAATGCCCGCATCCACCTCCACCCCGCCAGCCACCGGCTTGAGCGCCTTCACCGGCGACCCGAAACGCGTGAACAACCGCTGCGGCGCCTGCGCCACCGCCTCGAACCACGCCTTCTGCAAGGGCGCGACGATGGCGCCGTAACTCAGCACCGCCCCCAGCATCGGCACCGCCTCGTCGATGGCCCGGATGCGCACTTCCGGCTCCGGCACCAGCCCGCCCAGGATGGCCGGCAGCGACGGCGGCTGCTGCGACACATGCACCTCCAGGATGCGTTGCGCCGCCGCGTCGTTCCAGGCGCCCACGCGCTGCAGCATTTGCACACTGCCCAGCGACAGCGCCAGCGTGCGCGGATCGCCCGAGACGTCCTTGTCGGCCGGGCGGGCGTCGAAGACGGAGATGCGCGCCCCGGGCAGGGCACGGGCTGCATGCAGGGCCAGCGCCAGCCCCACGGGGCCGGCGCCGATCACCGCCAGGTTCAGGTTTTTCGCCGCCGCCGATTCCAGCACGGCACTTCCGCTCGCATTCGCGGTCAACTCACACCTCCGGGGGTATTCATTTCAATGGCGCGTCGTATTATTCGCCGCACCCGGGGTTCCGGGGTCATTTGGAAGGGAAATCGCCATGGGGCTGATGGATTTCATCAAGAAGCAGTTCATCGACGTTCTGGAGTGGACGGAATCCGGCGACGGCACCCTCGCCTGGCGCTACCCGATGGCCGGCAACGAGATCCAGTACGGCGGCTCGCTCACGGTGCGCGATTCACAGATGGCCGTGTTCGTCAACGAAGGCAAGATCGCCGACGTCTTCGGCCCGGGCCGCTACACGCTCAACACCAGCACCCTGCCGGTGCTCACCTACCTGCAGAACTGGGACAAGCTCTTCCAGAGCCCGTTCAAGAGCGACGTCTACTTCTTCAGCACGCGAATGCAGATCGACCAGCGCTGGGGCACCACCCAGCCGGTCACCATCCGCGACAAGGACTTCGGCGCCGTGCGCCTGCGCGCCTTCGGCAACTACAGCTATCGCATCGTCGACCCGAAGCTCTTCTACCAGCAGATCTCCGGCACGCGCGACATCTACACCACCGCCGACCTCGACGGCCAACTGCGCGCGCTGATGCTGCAGCACATCTCCGATGCCGTCGCTTCCAGCGGCCTGGCCTTCCTGGACCTCGCGGCCAACCAGGTCGAGTTCGCCAACCAGCTGCGCCTGGCCACCGGGCCGGCCTTCGAGGCCATCGGCCTGAAACTCGAAGGCGTCACGCTGCAAAGCGTGTCGCTGCCTGAAGAGCTGCAGAAGATCCTCGACCAGAAGATCGGCATGGGCATGGTCGGCAACGACATGGGCAAGTTCATGCAATACCAGACGGCACAAGCCATGCCCCAGCTGGCCGCCGGTGCGGGCGGTGGCGGCATGGCCGGCGACGCCATGGGCCTGGGCGCCGGCGTGGCCCTGGGCCAGGTGATGGCCAGCCAGCTCGCGCAAGGCCTGCAAGGCAGCATGCATCCCCAGCAGGCGGCACCTGTTGCTGCCGCCGCGGCCGCGGGCGTGAAGCCCGAGGACGTGATGGCCACGCTGGAAAAGCTGGGCGACCTCAAGGCCAAGGGCATCCTCACGCAGGAAGAGTTCGATGCGAAGAAGGCCGAGCTTCTGAAGAAGCTGGTCTGACGTCACCGGGCGGGCTTCGGCCCCGCGCGGCGCGCCTGAGCAGGACGCGCGCCGCGTGGTGCTGACGCCCCCCCCGACGAGAGCTCGCATCGCCTTGGCGACCGAACCCACCTCCCAGCGCGTCTACCGCGCCGCCTGCCCCAACTGCGGCGCGCCCGTCGAGTTCCGATCGGCGGCATCGGCATTTGCTGTTTGCAGCTTCTGCAAGAGCACCATCGTCCGCGAGGGCGATGCGCTGCGCAAGACCGGCCAGAGTGCCGAGCTCTTCGACGACCACTCGCCGCTGCAGCTGGGCGCCGGCGGCAAGTACCAGGGCGCGGCCTTCACGCTGGTGGGCCGCCTGCAGTACCGCTACAACGAAGGCACCTGGAACGAATGGCATGCGCTGTTCGACAACGGGCGCAGCGGCTGGCTGTCGGAGGACAACGGCCGCTACGTGATGGCCTTCGACGCGCCTCTGTCGTCCGCACCGCCGGCCCCGGCGAACCTGAAGGTCGGCACACAGGAAATCATCAACGGCCTGGGCTTCGTCGTCGCCTCGGTCACCGTCGCCAAGCTGATCGCTGCGCAGGGCGAGCTGCCCCGCCCGCCCGAGACGCAGCGCGGCTTCGTCGTCTCCGACCTGCGCAGCACGCGCGGCGAAGTCGGCACGCTCGACTACAGCGACCCGAAGTCGCCCACCTGGTCGGTGGGCCGGCCGGTGGCCATCAGCGAGCTGGCGATGAGCGGCCTGGCCGACTCGCCGGAGAAGTCGCTCCAGGCGCGCAGCATCGAGTGCCCGAGCTGCGGCACCTCGCTGGAGGTCACGCTCTCGACCACGCAGTCCATCGTCTGCCGCCAGTGCCATGCGGTGGTGGACGTGTCCCAGGGCGTGGGCGGCGACCTGAAGCACTATGCCCAGGAAAACGGCATGGAGCCGCAGCTGCCGCTCGGCCGCGTGGGCACGCTGGCGCTCACGCGCGGCCAGGCACTGCCCTGGCAGGTGGTGGGTTACGCCGAGCGTTGCGAGGTGCCCGGCAGCTCCGACGACGAGCAGAGCTTCTGGCGCGAGTACCTGCTCTACAACCGCATGGAGGGCTTCGCCTTCCTCGTGGATGCCGAGGACGGCTGGAGCTGGACTGCGCCCATCACCGGCGTGCCGCAGAAGTCCGGCAGCGGCGTCACGCTGGACGGCGTGAGCTACAAGAAGCTCTACGACTACACCGGCCAGATCACCTACGTGCTGGGCGAGTTCTACTGGCAGCTCACGCGCAACCAGAAGACGGCCAACACCGACTACATCGGCACCGGCGGCAACAGCAAGAAGCGGCTGAACCGCGAGTCCACCAGCGGCAGCGACACGCAGGAGATCGTCTGGTCGGCCGGCGAAACGCTGAATGCCGACGACGTCGTGAAGGCCTTCCGCCTCGCGCCCGAGCAGCGTGCGGCGCTGCAGCGCGACGCGTCGCCAAGTTCGACATCCTCGTCGATGGTGGTGAAAATCTTCGTGGTGCTGGCCGTCATCATCATCATCTTGCTCATCGCGCGCTGCAGCCGCAGCGATCGTGAACAATGCGAGCAGCTTCGCGCCCAGTACGGCGACACGTCCACCGAGTACCAGAATTGCCTGTCCAGCGGCAGCGGCAGCGGTTCCCGCACCGGCGGCGGTTCGTACGGCGGGTTTTCCAGCGGCGGCGGCCACAAGTAGCCGCCGTGCACACAAGGAGAGAGCATCATGATGGGCATCGAATGGCTCAAGCCGGCCATCTTCTTCGGGTCGATCCTCTACGCGCTGATCGGCGTGTTCGTGTTCTGGATCTCCTTCCTCATCGTCGACAAGATCACGCCCTACGACCTGTGGGGTGAAATCGTCGAAAAGAAGAACGTGGCGCTGGCCATCGTGGTGGGTGCGATGGCGATCGCCATCGGGCTCATCGTGTCGGCGGCCATCCACGGGTAGCGGCTTGCTCACGGCCTGCCTGCGTCGCTTCGGCCTGTGGCCGGTGGTGGCCGGCGTCACGATCATCTCCGTCGTGGTGTCGGTCCTCATCGGGCTGGCCGTGCACGCCTTCGCGCTGGGCATCGCGATGCCGCCGGCGGCATGGGCGATGTGCGTGGGCTGCCCGCTGGTCATCGCGCCGCTCATGTCCACCCACAGCTTCCGGCTGCTCATCAAGCTCGATGAAGCGCACCGGCAGCTTCGCATCGTGAGCAACACCGACCACCTCACGGGCGCATCGAACCGCCGGCATTTCATGGAGCAGCTGCAATCCGAGGTGGAGCGCAGCCTGCGCAGCGGCCGCAGCTTCTCGGTGGCGCTGATCGACATCGACAACTTCAAGACCGTGAACGACCGCCACGGCCACCTCGCGGGCGACATGGTGCTGGTGCGCCTGGCCCACGCGTGCATGGCACAGGTGCGCGAGGGCGACCTCTTCGCGCGCTTCGGCGGCGAGGAGTTCGCCGTGCTGCTGCCCGAAACCGGCGTGGACGACGCGCTGCACTGGCTGGAGCGGCTGCGCCAGCAGGTGGCCGACCTGCGCGTGGACCTGCCCGACACCACCTTGTCCATCACCGTCAGCATCGGCCTGGCGGCGCCGGCCGTGGTGTCGCACCACGCGCCCACCCACATCAACACCGCGCTGCGCCTGGCCGATGAGGCGCTGTACCGCGCCAAGCGCGAAGGAAAGAACCGCGTGAGCCTGCCCGTGCCGGTGGCGGCCTGAGCGATGACTGACGACGACACCCCGGGCGGCATCCGCCCCGCCGAAGTCGCGCTTCTCGCCTCGGTCTTCGTGGTCGCCGCCTGCGGGCTGGTCTACGAACTCGCGGCCGGTGCACTGGCCAGCGTGCTGCTGGGCGACTCCATCCTGCAGTTCTCCACCGTCATCGGCACCTACCTCTTCGCGATGGGCGTGGGCTCCTACCTGTCGCGCTTCTTCGAGCGGCAGCTGGTGGCGCACTTCCTGCGCATCGAGCTGCTGGTGGGCGTCGTCGGCGGGCTGATGCCCGCGGCCCTGTTCGCGCTGAACACCGTGGCGGCCCCCTCGTTCCGCTTCACGCTGTACCTGCTGGTGCTGGCGGTGGGCGTGCTGGTGGGGCTGGAGATTCCGCTGGTCATGCGCATCCTCAAGCGGCATTTCCAGCATCGCTATGCGCTCAAGGACCTGGTGTCGCAGGTGCTCACCTTCGACTACCTCGGCGCGCTGGCCGTGGCGGTCGCGTTTCCGCTGCTGCTCGTGCCTCACCTCGGGCTGATCCGCACCGGCGTGTTCTTCGGGCTCTTGAATGCGGCCGTGGCGCTGTGGGCGCTGTGGCTGTTCCGCGCCGAGCTGCGCCGCTTCAAGTCGCATGCCGTGGCCTGCGCCGGAACCGTGCTGGTGCTGCTGGCCGCCTTGCTGGGCGCCGACCGCGTCACCACCTGGGCGGAAGACCGCTTCTATGGCGACCACATCGTCTATGCCGAATCGAGCCCGTACCAGCGCGTGGTCATCACCGCGAGCAAGGTGGGCGTGCGGCTCTTCCTCAACGGCAACCTGCAGTTCCACTCGCGCGACGAATACCGCTACCACGAGGCGCTGGTGCATCCGGCGATGTCAGCGCACGGCGCGCCGCGACACGTGCTCATCCTGGGCGGCGGCGACGGCATGGCCGCCCGCGAGGTGCTCAAGTACCCGAGCGTGCAGGACGTGACGCTGGTGGAGCTGGACCCGCACATGACGCAGCTCTTCTCGCAGGAACCGATGCTGCGGCAGCTCAACGCCGATTCGCTTCGGTCACCGAAGCTGCGCATCGTCAATGCGGATGCCTTCTCCTGGCTGGAGAAGAGCGAGACGCACTTCGACGTCGTCATCGTCGACTTCCCCGACCCGACCAACTTCTCCATCGGCAAGCTCTACACCACGAGCTTCTACCAACTGGTCGACGAGCACCTGAGCGCCGGCGGCTTCGCGGTGGTGCAGACCACCTCGCCGTTGATCGCGCGCCAGAGCTTCTGGACAGTGGCCACCACGCTGGAGGCGGTGGGCCTGGGGACCACGCCGTATCACGCGCACGTGCCGAGCTTCGGCGAATGGGGCTTCATCCTCGCCAGCCGTCGGCCATTCCAGCCGCCGGCCACGCTGCCTTCGGGGCTGCGCTTCCTCGATGCCGGCACCGTGAAGTCCATGTTCGAGTTCCCGCCCGACATGTCGCGCATTCCCGCGGAGGTGAACCGCCTGTCCAACCAGGTGCTGGTGCAGACCTTCGAGCGCGAATGGGGCAAGGTGCACCAGTGAACGAGGCACGCCGCCGGCTGCTGGCTGCAGCAGCGTGGGCGCCGCTGGCTGGTTGCAGCCGCCGCGAGCCCACCTACGACGGCGGCTGGGTCGGCGCGCAGCATGAGCGAGGGCATCGGCTTCACGAGCTCAAGAGCGGTTCGCTGCCTGCACCGGCCGTCGAGCGGCGTGCGGGTGTGCTCATCGTCGGCGCGGGCATCGCCGGCCTGAGCTGTGCTCGCACGCTGGCCCGGCAGGGTGTGGATGACGTGCACCTGCTGGAACTCGAAGACGTGGCCGGCGGCAACAGCCGCGGCCACCGCATCGCCGGCATGGGCTGCCCGCTGGGCGCGCACTACCTGCCCGTGCCCGGCGAGCATGCCGAGGAAGTCTCGGCGCTGATGGACGAGTTCGGGTTGCGCCGCCAAGCCGCCGGCCAGTGGGTCTACGACGAGCGCCACCTGTGCCACAGCCCGCAGGAGCGCCTGTTCATCCACGGCCAATGGCACGAGGGCCTGCTGCCCCCGGTGGACGCACTGCCCGCAGCCGAGCGCGACCCGACCCTCGCGCATTACCGCCGGTTCGCGCAACTGGTGAATGAGGCCGGTGCCAACCAGGCGTTCACCATGCCGACCTGGCGATCACGCTGGACGGACGCACTGGCTGCGCTGGATGCCCTGACATTCGCGGCGTGGCTGGACCAGCATCAACTCACCGCCCCCGCATTGCGCTGGTACCTCGACTACTGCTGCCGCGACGACTACGGCGGCAGCGCAAGCGACGTCTCCGCCTGGGCCGGCCTGCACTACTTCGCCAGCCGCCATGGCTTCCACGCGCCGGGCATGGATCACGAAGAGCGCGACGGCATCCTCACCTGGCCGGAAGGCAATGCCTGGCTCGCGCAGCGTCTCATCCAGCCGCTGGGCGATCGAGTCCACGCGGGCATGCTGGCGATGAGGGTGAGCCCGGGACGAGAGGAGGTCGTGGTGGATGCCTGGAATGCCAGGCAGAACCACATGGAGCGATGGACTGCCCGGCACGTGGTGATGGCCGTCCCGCTCTTCCTCGCCGTTCGCCTCATCGACGCGCCGCCACCGGCTCTGGCCCAGATCGCGCCGCGCATGCGCTACGCCCCCTGGCTGGTGGCCAACCTGCACATCGACCGCGCACTGGATGACCATCCTGGCCCCGAGCTGTCCTGGGACAACGTGCTCTACGGCTCGGCCAGCCTGGGTTATGTCGACGACATGCACCAGAGCACACGGCCCTACCCCGATGCCACGGTGCTGACCTCCTACTGGTCCTGGAGCGACCAGCGTGCGCACCGCGAGACCTTGCTGGCGATGCCCTGGCGCGAACGCAGCGCGCGGGTCATCGCCGAACTCGCGACGGCCCACCCCGACCTGCCGGGCAAGGTGCGACGCGTCGACCTGATGCGCTACGGCCATGCGATGAGCATCCCCGCGCCGGGCATCCGCAGCCATCCCGCCTTGCGCGCGCTGCAATCGCCCGCAGGTCGCCTCTCATTCGCTCATGCCGACCTGTCGAGCTACTCGGTGTTCGAGGAAGCCTGCTTCCACGGCGTGCGGGCCGCCAAGGCCCTGAGATCCTGAAACAGGCTCGGCTACAGGTGCTTGTAGAAGAAGGTCGTGCCGCAGAAAGCACCGTCAGGCATCAACGCGTACTTGGGCACCACGCCCACCCGCTGCCATCCGCCGCGCTCGTACAGGCGCTCGGCATCGCCACCGGTCACCGTGTCCAGCACCAGCACCGTCTTGCCTTCCTTGCGGGCCTGCTCATCGATGGCCGCCATCAGCCGCTGCGCGATGCCTTGGCGCCGCGCCTTTCGATGCACCAGCATCTTGGCGATGTCGCCGCGGTGCGGCTGGTTGTCGGGCATGGACATGATGAGCTGCACCGTGCCGACGATCTGCCCCTCGCTGTCCTCGGCCACCAGCAGGACGCGCTCATGGCGGGCCACGCCCTCGGCCACGCCGCGCCAGAAAGCCACTGCACGTTCGCGAGTGAGATCGGCCATGAAGCTCACCGAGGCGCCGCCGCGCACGCAGTCCAGCAGCACGTCGGCCAGCGCCTCGGCACACACGGCGGCTTCGTTGGCGCCCAGCCTGCGGATGCTCACATCCTTGCTCATCAGGTCCTCCGGTTCGGAATGAAAGGCAGCGACACCAGCGCGACCATGTAGCGCGCCGGCTTGCGGGTGGGGTTGCGGTAGACGATGGGACGGTCCAGCCGCATGGCGAGGCAGTCGCCGGTCTCCAGGCGCCATTGCTCCTGGCCGAGGGTGAGCTCCATGGTCCCGTCGATCATCCACACCTGCTGATGGATCTCGACCTCGCGGGCCACGCCGTCATAGGCCACGCGCTGGCCGGCCGGGAAGATCACGTCGACGAGCTGGATGGGCGAGCGCGCCGCGGGCGAGAGGTTGCGGCGGATGTAGCCCGAGGCGGGGTCGGTCCACACCGGCTGGTCGGCCACGCGCGCCATGGGCGAGGGCTCGGCCGCCTGCGTGGACTCGTCCTCGAACAGCGAGGCCAGCGTGACGCCCAGGCCCGCGGCCAGCTTGTCCAGCACGGCGGCGGTGGGGCTGCTCTGGCCGCGCTCGATGAGCGAGATGTTGGAGCGGCTCACGCCGCTGCGTTCAGCGAGCGCATCGAGCGTGAAGCCTTGCGCGTCGCGCAAGTCGCGCACGCGCTTGGCAATTCGGGCGGTGATGTCCATTCATCCAGTTTAATGGAAAAGTCATCCATAAAACAAGACGAATGATCGGCAAGGTTCAGGACATCAGTTCGTACGGCCCGCCCTTGTCCAGCGCCCGCTTGTAAGCCGGCCGCTCGTGGATGCGCTTGAGGAAGTCCATCAGCCGCGGCCGGCTGTCATTCAGGCCGGCCCGCGCCGCCGAGGCCTCGACGGGAAAGCTCATCTGGATGTCCGCCGCAGTGAACTCCTTGCCCGCGAACCACGGTCCATCGGCCAGCGAGGACTCCATGAAGTCCAGGTGACGTTCGATGTTGGGCGTGATGAACGCCCCCTTCACCTTGGCCGAGATGCCGCGGGTGATGGGCTTCACGAAGAAGGGCACGCGTGTGTTCTCGATGCGGTCGAACACCAGCTTCATCAACAGTGGAGACATGGCCGAGCCTTCGGCGAAGTGCATCCAGTAGCGGTAGCGCAGCTGCTCGGGCGTACCCACCGGCGGCGCGAAGCGGCCATTGCCGTAGCGCTCCACCAGGTACTCGAGGATGGCCCCCGATTCGGCGAGCGTCGCGCCGCCATCGGTGATCACCGGCGACTTGCCCAGCGGATGCACCGCCAGCAGCGAGGCCGGCGCCAGGCCGCTCTTCTCGCGCTGGTAGTGCTTGATCTCGTAGGGCAGGCCCAGTTCTTCGAGCAGCCACAGCACGCGCTGCGAACGGGAGTTGTTGAGGTGGTGGACGGTGATCATCGCAGCCCGCGGTTGAGGTGGTACCGCACAGTATCACCGTCACGAAGGTGTGACGAATTGAAAGTCAACGAGTGTTGCTGGCGCATTGCCTTCGTGTTGCGCTCCCTCTGGAGGACTCGCATCGGCGGTCAACCGCACGGCGCTGACCGCACAGTCACGCCCCCTCCTGTGGGGGATGCAGCCCGGCAGGTCTCCCCCTAGCATCCGCCCCGCGTCACAGACGCCATCACATCACAGGGAGTCCTCGAGATGAATTCAATCCGCAGGTGGAGCCTGGCGGCAGGCATGGCCATCGCTTCTTTCTTGTCGGGATGCGGCGGGTCCGATCCTGACCCCATCGTTGAACCGCCCGTGGTGTTCGCCACGGTGCAAGGCACGGTCCGCGGCACCGACGGCACGGCGGTGTCCGGCGTGCACGTGGACATCGCCGGCGTGACCGCCGACACCGATGCCAGCGGGCACTACAGCGTGCAAGTGGACAACGCCACGCCGAACACCACCGCGCGATTCACCAAGTCCGGCTTCGCGTCTCAAGTGCGCCCGGTGCGCTCGCTGCAATCGCAAGGCCAGCAGGTGGTGGACGCCACGCTGAATGCCGTCACCGCGACCACCAGCTTCAACCCGGCCGCATCGGCGACGCTGACCGTCACGGGCAGCACGGCACAGGTGACGCTGGCCGCGAACGCCCTGGTGCGAAGCAACGGCACGGCCGCGACCGGCCCGGCCAACGCGCAGATCACCCTCCTCGACGCCAGCCAGGCCACCGGCGTGATGCCCGGCGACTACCTCGCCAGCAATGGCAACGCCACGCAGCCCATCGAATCCAACGGCGCCATCCAGGTCGAGTTCAGCGACGCCGACGGCAGCAAGCTGCAACTGGCCAGCGGGCAGACGGCCACCATCCGCATTCCCGCGGTCAAGCGTGGGTTGTCGACGCTGCCGGCCACCATCGCGCTGTACTACCTCGACGAGACCAGCGGCCTGTGGGTTCAGGACGGCAGCGCCACACTCCAGGGAACGGCGCCTTCGCAGTACTACGAAGGCACGGTCACGCACTTCACTGCGTGGAACGCCGACAAGCCCTACGACACCGTCTACATCAACGGCTGCGTGCAGGATTCGGGCGGAACCCGCATCACCTCTGGCGCCTTCGTGCTGGGCGAAGGCGTGGACTACATCGGCAAGTCCTACGCCACCGTGGACAGCGCCGGCAACTTCCGCATGGCGGTCAAGAAGAGCGCCACCACCCGACTGTTCGGCCAGCAGATGATCCCGGCGCGCTACAGCGCAACGGCGGATGTGGCGGTGGCCGATGTGGACATCACCATGTCCGGCTGCCTGGTGCTGAACAAGGACGGCTTCGCGCCCGTGCTGGGCTTCCCGCCGGTGTCCGAACCGCCGCCTCCTCCGCCGGTGGGCGCCTACGCGGGCCACTACACCGGCACCTTCAGCGGCACCGAGACCGGCACCTTTGACGTGAACATCAGCGACACCGGACGCGTGTCGGGCAGCGGCCACAGCACCACCTACAACCTGGACTTCGTCGTCAATGGCACGGTGGCCGCCGGCGGCGCCCTGTCGCTGGATGCGGCCAGCGGCACGGCGGGTGCGTCGCTGTTCAGCGGCAACATCGACGTGACCACAGGGGTGGTGACCGGGACGTGGCGGTATGTGACGACCCCGGTGAGCAGCACCAACGGCACGTTCTCTGGAAACAAGGTGCCCCCCAGTCGCTGACGCTCCTGCCCCAGGGGCCACGCAGGGGCCCCTTCGTGGCCCTTGGGCGCCACCCTGCGGGCTGGCAAAGCCAGTCCCGCGGGCGTTGCTTGATGGGATGCCTACCTTGCGGAGGCATCGCTCTTTCAGCCTCGCATCAGCGCTTCGATTTCTGTGGCCTCCACGGGCACGCCGCGCGAGATCAGCTCGCAGCCGTTGGCGGTGATGACCGCGTCGTCCTCGATGCGGATGCCGATGTTCCAGTACTTCTGCGGAACGCCTTCGGCCGGGCGCACGTAGATGCCGGGTTCGATGGTCACGGCCATGCCCGGCTCCAGGATGCGCGAGGGCTTCTTGACGATGGTGCCGCCCATGCCGTCGGCATGTTCGAAGGGCTGCTCGCCCAGCGAGAGGTACTCGCCTACATCGTGCACGTCGCGGCCAATCCAGTGGCCGGTGCCGTGCATGTAGAACTGGCGGTAGGCCGCGGTGCGGATCACGTTGTCGACGTCGCCGACCTTGTTGCGATCGAGCAGGCCGAGGTCCAGCATGCCTTGCGCGAGCACGGCCACCGCGGCCTTGTGCGCATCGCGCTGGCGTGCGCCGGGCCGCGTGGCGGCAACAGCCGCCACCTGCGCCTGCACCACCAGCTCGTACAGCTCACGCTGCGCGGTGGTGAAGCGGCCATCGGCCGGGAAGGTGCGCGTCACGTCGCTCGCGTAGCCGTCGAACTCGCAGCCCGCGTCGATGAGGCACAGTTCGCCGCGGCGCAGCAGCGCGTCGGCGGCCGCGTAGTGCAGCACGCAGGCATTGGCGCCCGCCGCGACGATGCTGGTGTAGGCCGGACCGTGCGCACCATGGCGGCGGAATTCATGCAGCAGCTCGGCCTCGATCTCGTACTCGCGCACACCGGGTGCGCCATGGCGGAAGCGGTCAGCGCAAAAGCGCATCGCGCGGGCATGCGCACCGGCGCTGATCTGCGCCGCGCGGCGCATGGTGGCGATCTCCACCTCGTCCTTCACGAGGCGCATCTCGTCGAGCAGCAGGTTCAGGTCGCGCTGGACGAACGGGCATTCGACACCGTCGCGTGAACGTCCACGCACCGTGGCCAGCCAATGCTCGATGCGCTGCGGCAGTGGTGCGTGGATGCCGAACGGAAACCACACGGCCGGCTGGTTGCCCAGCAGGCCGGGCATGCGCGCATCGAGTTCACCCACGGGCCAGGCCTCGTCCACGCACAGCACCGCGGGCGCGGCCTGCGGGCCCAGGCGGAAGCCGTCCCAGATCTCGCGCTCCATGTCCTTGTCGCGGCAGAACAGGGTGCTGCGCCCGTCGCTGCGCAACACGAGCCAGGCGTCGGGCTCGGCGAAGCCGGTGAGGTGGTGGAAGTGGCTGTCGAAGCGGTAGGGATATTCGCTGTCACCATTGCGAAGCTGCTCGCTCGCGGTGGGAATGATGGCGACGCCACCACCCATGCCGGCCATGGCTTGCGCCAGGCGCGAACGCCGCTCGACGTGGATGGCATGGTCAGCGAGGGGAGACACGGGGAGAGTGGAGTACAGCGCGTTCATCAATCCATTCTCCCATCGGCCTTGCGGCGGGCACACCCCAAAGAGAAGGGCCTCGAGGTGGACCTCCGGTGCGAACTGCGTTCGCTGGCCGATCAGTGCGACGGGCGCTTGTTGGAGCCTTGGGCCGCCACCAGCCGCAAGCGGGCCAGGTCGCGCTGCAGCGCGTCATCGTCCTTGGATGGTGGCTCCACAGGTTCATCCGATGGCGGCAGGTCCAGCTGCGACTTGAGCGCGCGGCGACCGCGCTGGGTCTCCTGGTCGCGCAGTTGCTGCAGCCGCATGCGCAGGTAGTTGCTCACCGATTCGACGGATTCCAGTCCGCCGTAGCCATCGGTCTTCGGCAAGGCCACGACGCGCTTGTCGCTCAGCCGCACGTTCAGCCGCACCAGCCGGTTGTGGGTGCCATGGCGCAGCGTGAAGCCGCGGACGTCGGTCTCCTCGATGCTGCCGTCGCGGATGTTCTCCATCGCCACCTGGTGGACCTTGCCGCGAAAACCCCGCTGGAACCACAGGTAATGCCCGCTGACGGCCACGCGCTCCCAGGACAGCACGTCGAAGGCGGCCACGGCGGCCAATGCCAGCACGCCCAGCCACCACCACAAGGCGCCGCCGCCGGCCAGGCCAACGAGCCAGGGCAAGCCGCTCAGGGCTGCCGCGCCAGCGACCTGCATCATGCGTTTCTCGGCGGAGTGGTAGACCCGGCGGTCGTAGGTGGCAGCCTCGGGCTCGCCTGTCGCCAGCGGCGACCACGCCCACAGCACGAGCTTCACGCCACGGGAAATGCCTGCATGCGCCGCCAGGCCAAAGGCCAGGGCGAAGGGAAAGGCAAAAACGATCTGGTACGGCTTCACTCGCGAACGATAACCAAGCGGGACCCGCATGAAAAGCCAGGAAGGCCCTGTCGGCTGTGCGGAGACTGGCCAAGCGGTGCAATCCAGGCGCTGAACGGTTCCCCTCGCGTGGCTAACATGCCTAAGCCACAAGCCCAACCAACCCAAAAAGTTTTCACCATGAACTACCGACGTCTGGGCCGCAGCGGCCTGAAGGTGAGCGAGTTGTCGCTCGGCTCCTGGGTGACTTATCACAACCAGGTCAATGAAGGCGCAGCCCAGGAGATGATGGCCGCGGCCTTCGATGCCGGGGTCAACTTCTTCGACAACGCCGAGGCCTATGCCGGCGGCAAGAGCGAAGAGGTGATGGGCGCGGCGCTCCGCGCGCTCAAGTGGCCACGGCTGAACTACGTCGTGTCCACCAAGTTCTTCTGGGGCCTCGATCGCGAAGGCGATGCGATCAACCGCAAGGACACCCTCAACCGCAAGTACCTCACGCAGGCCATCGATGGCTCGCTCAAGCGCTTCGGGCTGGACTTCATCGACCTCGTCTACTGCCACCGCCCCGACCCGCACACGCCCATCGAAGAGACCGTGTGGGCGATGAGCGACATGATCAACCGCGGCAAGGCCTTGTACTGGGGCACCAGCGAGTGGAGCGCGGCCGACATCCGCGCCGCCTGGGACATCGCCGAATGCCACCACCTGCACAAGCCGGTGATGGAGCAGCCGCAGTACCACCTCTTCCACCGCAAGCGCGTCGAGGAAGAGTACGCGCGGCTGTACGAGGACATCGGCCTGGGCCTGACCACCTGGAGCCCGCTGGCCAGCGGCCTGCTCACCGGCAAATACAGGAACGGCATCCCCGGCGACAGCCGCGGCGCGATGAAGGGCATGGGCTTCCTGGAGAAGAGCCTGACCGATGACGCCAAGAACGCGGCCGTCGGCAAGCTGGAGACCATCGCGGCGGATCTGGGCTGCAGCGTGTCGCAGCTGGCCATTGCCTGGGTGGCGAAGAACCCGCGGGTGAGCACGGTCATCACCGGCGCATCGAAGCTGAGCCAGCTGCAAAGCAACCTCGGCGCGGCGGCCGTGATTCCCAAGCTCACGCCCGAAGTGCTGGCCCGCATCGACGACGCGACGCTCGCCCTGGCCGTCTGACGCCAGACGGCATGCGCCGTCCGCCGGCCCCGGATGACTCCGCGGCCGGCGAGGTCTATAGTGGCCCAGGTCACCGGAGCACCTCGCATGGGTTCTGAGATCAACGGCAGCCACGGCGCGCGGCACATCCGCCTCACGTCCCACCCCGGCCAGGGCGCCACCGGCGCGCCCGCCATCCATTGGGGTGCGCCCACCGCGGCCGAACGCGGGCCGGTGGTGGGCACCACGGTCAATCGCAGCCAGCGCAACGTCATCGGCACGCATTCGGGTTCGTACGGCGTGTACCGGGCCCTGGCCGTGGCCGCGGGCAACCTCGTCAAGGGCCACCGCGCCGACCTCACCAACACCTCGCCCACCGACCTGATCGGGCCCTATCCACAATGGGGCGATGCGGACAAGATCGTGTCCATCGACCCCTGGGGCGCCTCGGTGGCCGATGTGTTCTCCGAGCACCTTGCGCAGGGCTACGACATCCGGCCCACCATCGCGGTGACCAAGGCGCACATCCACCTGCCCGAGGTGCGCCAGGCGATCGCCTTCCAGCGCCTGCAGGTGGACGGCAAGGTGCTGCTGGATGATTCCTCGGCCGTCGTCACCAAGGTCGCGATCGAACCGGTGTGGTGGCTGCCCGGCGTGGCCAAGCGCTTCAACGTGACCGAGGCGGACCTGCGCCGCGCGCTCTTCGAAGAGACCGGCGGCATGTATCCCGAGCTCGTCACGCGCAGCGACATCGAGGTCTTCCTGCCGCCCATCGGCGGGCAGACGCTCTACATCTTCGGTGACGCACGCGACCTCGCGAACCCGAACGTCACCCTCACCGCCCGCGTGCACGACGAGTGCAACGGCTCGGACGTCTTCGGCTCCGACATCTGCACCTGCCGGCCCTATCTCACGCACGCCATCGAGGAGTGCATCCGGGGCGCGCAGGCCGGTGGCGTGGGGCTCATCGCCTACAGCCGCAAGGAAGGCCGCGCGCTCGGCGAAGTGACGAAGTTCCTCGTCTACAACGCCCGCAAGCGGCAAGAAGGCGGCGACCGCGCCGACAAGTACTTCCTGCGCACCGAGTGCGTGGCGGGCGTGCAGGACATGCGCTTCCAGGAGCTGATGCCCGACGTGCTGCACTGGCTGGGCATCCGAAAGATCCACCGGCTGGTGTCGATGAGCAACGACAAGTTCGATGCCATCACCGGCAGCGGCATCGAGGTGGGCGAGCGCGTCAAGATTCCCGACGAACTCGTGCCCGCCGATGCACGCGTGGAGATCGAAGCCAAGATCGCCGCAGGCTATTTCACCGACGGCAGCGTGCCCGATGAAGTCATGCTCGCGGCTGTGAAGGGGCGCGGCCTTGAATGACACTGCCAGCGGCGCACTGCACGAAGCGGTGCGGATCCTGCGTTCACCCGCCACGGTGCGCGAGCGCTGCGCATCGATCGCGCGGGCCGTGAGCGAGGGCACCTCGCCGCATTTCCGCATCGACCGCTCTCGACTGCCGGCCGTCGCCGACCTCGTCGCCAAGGTCACCCGCGAACGCTACCCGACGCTCGCCATCCCGTACCACAGCCGCTGGCGGCACTTCGAGGCCGGCGGCGTGGACCGCAAGGCCGGGCTGGATGCTCACCTGCGCGACCGCAGCACGGTGGCGGTGGCCCGCTCGCACATCGACCTCACGCTGGTGAGCGTGCTGCTGGACGCCGGCGCCGGCCCGGACTGGAAGTTCACCGAGGACGGCCGCAGCTACACGCGCTCCGAAGGCCTGGCCGTGGCGAGCTTCCGCGCCTTCATGGCCGGGCGCTTTTCCTCTGACGCAGGCGACCCCTACCGTGTCGACGCCGCTGCGCTGCTGCGGCTGAACACGCAGGCGCTGGCCGACATCTTCCAGGTGAGCGAGGGCAATCCGCTGGTGGGCCTGGATGGGCGCGCCGCGCTCATGCGCCGGCTGGGCGAGGCGCTGCGAAGCCTGCCGGAGATCTTCACCTCCATCGGCCAGCCCGGCCATCTGTTCGATGCGCTGACCCACCACGCCCATGCGCCCAAGCTGCGCCACCACCGGCCCACGGTGGGCTCGCAGCGGCACCACCACATCAAGGCCTCGCGCATCCTGGGCAGCCTGCTGGATGCCTTCAGCGGCATCTGGCCCAGCGGCCAGTCGCTGGACGGGGTGCCCCTGGGCGACGTGTGGCTGCACCCGCATGCCGGCGGCCATGGCGCGAGCGAGGGCCGCGTGCCCTTCCACAAGCTCTCGCAGTGGCTGACCTACTCGCTGCTCGAGCCCTTCGAGTGGGGTGGCGTGCAGGTGACGGACCTTGACGAACTCACCGCCCTGCCCGAGTACCGCAACGGCGGGCTGCTGATCGACGGCGGCGTGCTGGTGCCGCTGGATGGCGGCTACGCGTCGCGCAGCTTCACCCCGGGCGATGAATGGATCGTCGAATGGCGTGCGCTCACCGTCGCACTCATCGACGAGATGGCGCCGCTGGTGCGTGAGGCACTGGGCCGGGCGGACCTGCCGCTGGCCTGCATCCTGGAAGGCGGCACCTGGGCCGCCGGGCGCGCCCTGGCAGCAGACAAGCGCGGCGGCACGCCGCCCGTGAAAGTCGACAGCGACGGCACGGTTTTCTGAGCCGGTTACAAATTCACAGCGACAGGATGTCGATCCTGCCGAGTCTGCTTCGTCGTGGAAATGAGCAGCAAGCTCTTCTTCATCCAACCCAACGGAGGTTCGACATGCGATTCATGGTCATCATCAAGGCAGACAAGAACAGCGAAGCCGGCGTCCTGCCCAACGAGAAACTGCTGGCCGACATGGGCAAGTTCAACGAGGAGCTGGTCAAGGCCGGCGTGATGCTGGCCGGCGAAGGCCTGCAGCCCAGCAGCAAGGGCGCACGGGTGCGCTTCTCCGGCAGCAAGCGCTCGGTCGTCGACGGTCCGTTCGCCGAGACCAAGGAACTGGTGGCGGGCTTCTGGCTGTGGCAGGTGAAGTCGCTGGAAGAAGCCATCGAATGGGTCAAGCGTTGCCCCAACCCGATGGAAGGCGAGACCGAAGTGGAAATCCGCCAGGTGTTCGAGGCCGACGACTTCGGCGAGGAGTTCACGCCGGAACTTCGCGCCCAGGAAGAACAGCTGCGCGCACAGATCGCGAGCCAGGCCGCCAAGACCGCCGTCCAGGCCGTGCCGACGCCCAGCGGCGCCACGCCCTACCTGGTGGTGCGCGGTGCGGACGACGCCATCGCCTACTACCAGCGCGTGTTCGGCGCCGAGCTGCTGGTGCGCCTGAACGACCCGACCGGTGCGGTGCTGCACTCCGAGCTGAAGGTCGGCCCCGCGCACTTCATGCTCACCGAAGAGCGCCTGGACATGGGCTCCAAGGGCCCGCTCGCCCTGGGCGGCTCAGCGTCGAGCGCCGTGCTCTTTGTGCCGGATGCCGATGCCGTCTTCGAGCGCGCGGTCAAGGCCGGTGCCAAGGTGCTGATGCCCATGGCCGACCAGTTCTGGGGCGACCGCTCGGGCTGCCTCACCGACCCGTTCGGCCACAACTGGTTCGTCTCCACCCACAAGGAAGACCTGGACCACGAACAGATCCAGGCCCGCCTGGCCAAGCTGTTCCAGTCCGGCCAGCCCGGCTGATCAGGCGGAGGTGTTCGCCCTTTGGGGCAACACGGCGGCAGGCGGGTGCGGCGCATGCACGCCTGCCGCTTCCGCCCCGCCCTGCGCCCGCCGGCGCAGGTCTTCGGTGGTGCTGCCGTTGCCGTCGGGCGACCAGCCCGGCGGCATGAACAGATGACCCAGCACCGCGCGCAGGCTGCGCGCCGAGACGAGGTCGCGCACGAGCTGCATCCACTGGTGGAACTCGATGCGCAGCGGGTTGTAGGTGGTCAGCGGCGTGACCAGGCCGTAGCGGCACGGCAGGTCGTCGCGCTCGGGCGTGTAGGTGCCGAAGAGGCGGTCGAACACCAGCAGCACGCCGCCGTAGTTGGCATCCAGGTAGTCGAGGTTGGCGGCATGGTGCACGCGATGCGCCGAGGGCGTGTTCAGGATGCCTTCCAGCCAGCCGAGCTTCGGAATCCAGGTCGCGTGGATCCAGAACTGGTACAGCAGGTTCAGCGACAGCACTTCGAACACCACCTTCGCCGGAAAGCCCAGCCACACCAGCGGCGCATAGAAGAGCGCGTTGCCCGTGAGCCTCCCGAACATGCCGATGCGGTAGGCCGCGCTCAGGTTCAGCTCATTGGGCGAATGGTGCACGGCATGGTTGCACCAGAACCAGCGCACGCGGTGTGCCGCGCGGTGGAACCAGTAGTAGCAGAACTCCTGGCCCAGGAAGAGCGCGATGAATGCGGTGGCGTTGTCCAGCGGGACGTTGCCTAGCCGGTGCATGTAGGCCCAGGTGATGATGGGCGCGGCCAGCGACAGCGGCATCACGATCTGCACGCCCACACGGGCGAAGAGGTCGAACATCGACACCGCCATTGCGCGCCAGTCGTAGGCCCGCCGCCGCGACAGCACGAAGGCCTCGACCAGCGACACCAAGGCCACGCCGGGGACGGCAACGAACAACAGGAACTTGTCGAGCTGGTTCATGAAGGGACCAACGCTGCGTCGGGAAAGGCATTGTGCGGCCGGCGTGTTGCTGGCAGATTGCGCGAGTTCGCGGCCATCGTCAATTTGCGTGGGTCCGCTGCGCTTGACCCTCCCTGCGCATCAGGTCTTCGCGAGGCGCCGCACCATCGCTTCGGCCGTCGGGTCCAGCACCGCGCCGCGCGATGCCAGCGCGTCGAGCATCGCCAGCGCCGCCGACGGCGTGTGGAGGTAGCCCGGCACCAGCTGCGGCAGCAAGGCGGCGAGTTCGGGCTGGCGCTTCTCGATGCGGCGGTCCACGCTGAACACGTCGCCCGGCGCCGGCGAGTTGCGCAGCGCATCCAGCTCGATGAGCCGGTCCAGCGCGTAGCTCTGCACGAAGCGCGCGGCGCTCATGCGCTCGCCCCGGTGCCAGCGCAGCAGGCCCACCAGGAGGCAGCTCAGCGCTTCACCAACGATCCAGGTCTCGCCTTGCGAACCCGGCGGCGTGGGCAGCTTGCCGTACTCGACGATGTCGTCGCCGACGTCATCGCGCTTCCACACCACGCGCGCGGACAAACGCGGCACGGCATCCATCTCCTTCGGCTCGAACACCGCGAACTCGCAGAACACGCCGTCGGCCATCAAGGCCTTGTGGCCATCGGCGGTGTTGCGGAAGTGCCAGGCCAGGGGATGCGCATCCGACAACCAGCCGAGGTCGTCGATGAAGCGGGCCTTGGCGCCAGGCTCGACCACGACGAAGAAGTCCAGGTCCGACCAGTCGTCCAGCCGGTGCGTCTCGGTGCCGCAGGAACCGACGCCCAGCAGGGCCAGCACGCCGGGCCGGCACGAGAGGGAGTCACCGATGCGGTCCAGCCGCTCAAGCAAAGGATGGGTCATGCGCGGATTCTCCCGCGCAGCAGTTACACCCTCACTTCACGTTGAGCACGCGCATGCCCAGCTGGCGGCCATCGGGCTTGTCGAGCACCTGCAGCGTCACCTGCTGCGGGTCGAAGCCTTCGGGCAGCGGCAGTGCGCCGCGCACGCTCTCGACACTGCCGACCTGCACGGCCACGGGCTGCAGCTTCACGGTGGACGTGGTGCCATGCCGGCTGCCGCTCACCACCAGCTGGAGCACGCCTGCCAGTGGCCGCGACGCACCGCGGTCGCGCGACAGCACCGCGTCGTAGTGCAACGAGCCAGACTCGGCATTGAACTTTGCCGCACGCACCTGCACGGCACCGCCGCGCGGGTCGGGCGGCAGCGCCGCGGCCAGCGCGCCCACGCTTTCGCGCAGACGGTCCGCGCTCTGGCGCGAGCCGGCCAGCTCGTCGGCCAGGGCCTTCTTGTCGGCCAGCGCCACGTGCAATTGCCTTGCGGTTTCTTGCAAATCGTTGCTCAGGCGCTGGCGCTCGGACTCGGCGCGCTCGAAGGATGCACGCAGGCTGGCGGTCTCGCCGGCGGACAGCCGCGGCGGCAGGTAGCGCTCCTGCACGAACAGCACGCCCGCGGCGCCCGCCCCCAGCCCAATGAGCAGCAGGACCAGCCAGCGCGGCACGCGGCGCGGCTTGCGGCGGCTGCCATAGGGGTTGAAGGCGACGGGCTTGAAAGAGGCAGCGAGCATGGAAACAGCGCTCGAGGAAATGCAGGGGAGGCGCAGGGTAGCGCCATCGGCATGGCCCCTTGAAACACGATGTCTCCGCTCTCGCGCGGACGTGTCGGGCAGAAACGGGGGTTTACACCAGGGCAATCAAAACCCGGAACAGCCCTGGCTACAGTGGGTTCATTGCGACTCGCACCGTGACCGCATGCGCACCTCCAAGCTGATCACCCACCTGCTCCTTCTGGCCTGTAGCATGGCCGGCGCCAGCCATGCCGCAGCCGCCGACAAGTTCCAGCGCGCGAGCCAGGCCGCCCATGCCGCTGCGACAGCCAACCCAGCCTGCTTGGCCTCGCGCATGGGCGACTTCTACTGGGAGATCGGCGATGCGAGCGGCGTGATCGCCAGCGGCTCGACGGGCCGCGGCCACGTCACCGCCAACAGCGAGTTCGCCATCGCCTCCGCCTCGAAGTGGGTGTTCGGCGCCTACGTGCTGGAGAAGAAGGGCATCTCCGCCGTGAAGGCCGACGCCTCGCTGCTCAATGGGCTGCGCTTCACCTCGGGCTACACCGACTTCCACCAGTTCCGCTGCATCGGCCAGCGCACGGTCGGCGCGTGCATGAAGGCCGGCTTCAAGGGCGACGCGGATCCGTCGCCCAACCCGGACACGCAGGGCCGCTTCGTCTACCAGGGCGGGCACGACCAGAAGATTGCCGCCATCGACATGGGCCTGGGTGCGCTGGACGCCCCGGCCTTGATGCAGGAGATGCGCAGCGTGCTGCACCTGGACGAGCGCCTGGACATGGCCAAGCTGGACGTGCAGCTCGCCGGCGGCATGAAGGGCAGCGCCGCCAGCTACGCGCCCTTCCTGCAGCGCATGCTGCGGCGCGAGCTGGTCATCGGCTCGCACCTGGGGGAAGACGCCGTCTGCGCCCAGCCGGCCACCTGCCCGCGCGAGGCCATCAGCTCGCCCGTCGAACCGCTGGGCGAGCCGTGGAGCTACTCGTACAACCATTGGGTCGAGACGCCCACGCCGGGGCGCGTCGAGGCGTATTCCAGCCCGGGGCTGTTCGGCTTCTATCCGTGGATCTCGGCCGACCAGCGCTTCTACGGCATCGTCTCGCGCCACGACCGCAAGCCCAAGGCCTACGTGGAGTCGGTCGAATGCGGGCGCGCCATCCGCCGGGCGTTCGTCGGCGCGCTGTGAGGGGTCAGCGCTGCGATGACGAGGTCCTGAGGCCGGGGCCTTCGGCGCGCAGGCGCTCGATCTCCGCCCCTGCCCTGGCCTTGTCGCACTGGTAGCGGATTTCCATCGACATCGCCAGGTCTGCGGCCCGCTTGGCCTGCGAGAGTTCCGAGGCCGCCACGGCTGCACGCTCGTGGTCCAGCGCACGACGCAGGTCGCCGGCCGCTTCGTAGGCCAGGGACATCTCATGGTGCAGGTCGCTGGAAACGACGTAGCCCTCCAGCGTCTTCGCGGTGGCGATGGCCTGCTCCAGGTAGTGCACCGCCGCGGTGGGCGCGTGGCTGCCCGGCGGTGGCGGCAGGCCGGCTCCGAGCGCGATCTGCCCCAGCACGCGCAGGGAATCGATCTCGGGCTTGGCCGCCTTGCGTGAACGCGAGATCGCCATCGACGCCTCGATGGCCGCCTGCGCCAGCCCCGTCTGGCCGAGCCGGTGCAGCGCCAGGGCCTGCCCGCGGTAGGCGTCTTCCAGGTGCACGCCGTAGTCCAGCTTGTGGGCGAGGGTCTGCACCTCGCGGTACTTGTCCAGCGCCGCCTGGTGGTCGCCTTCGTGCAGCAGCAGGTCGGCGATGTGGCTGGTGAGGATGAGCATCTCCGAGGTCGGCTGCTCGCCCTTCACCAGCGCCAGCGCCTCGTCGAACATCTGCCGCGCAGCCTCCTTGCGGCCCAGGCGGCGCAGCACGTCGCCCAGTTGCATGGTGGCGTAGCCCACGTCCTTGGTCCAGCCGACCTGCTGTGCCAGGGCCAGGCCGCGCTCCACCCAGTCGAGCGCGTCGGCGAAGGCGCCCAGGGCGACGTAGTTGTCGGCCACGTTGAGCAGCATGTAGATCGCGGTGCGGATCTGCCCGCTGGCGATGGCGTTCTCGTAGTGGTCCATCAGCAGCCGGGTGCCGGCCACGAGGTCGCCGCGCAGGTAGCACTGCCAGCTGCGCGCCCGTGCCAGGCTGGCATGCAGGCCCGGGTGGTCGAGCTGGGCGGCGCGGGCGAAGGCCTCGTCCCAGTCCAGCGTGTCGGCCGTGAGGTTGTTGTCGGCCAGCGCCCGGTAAGCCCGCGCGGTGCGCCAGCGCAGTTCGTCGCCGCAGTCCTTGAAGACCTGGGCCGCCTCCTCGTTGCAGCGGATGCGGCGGGCCATGTCGCCGCCCATGCCGGCCACGCCCTGCTCGATGAGCAGGCTGTCGCCGACGCCCACGGCGTCGGCCACGGATTCAAAGCCCTGCCGCCCGGCCTGCACCTGCGCGTCGGCCTCGGCCAGGCGCATGCGAAGCCGCAGCACCTCGGCGCGCACCAGCGCGAAGCGGGCATGGGCGCGGACGGCGTCGGGCGAGGTGGCAGCCAGCGCCGCAAGCGCCGGCTGCGACTGCAGGATCAGCTCCAGCGCCCGGTCCGGGTCGCGCTGGCGCAGGTACCAGGCCAGGGCCACGTTCTCGCGCAGGCCGCGCGAAGCCTTCTCCAGCCTGCGGAGGTCGGGCTCCAGGCCGAAGAAATCCAGCTCGCGGTCCGTGGCGGTCAAGCGGTCTCCTGGGGGGCGGGGGCAATGACGACAAGCAGCGGCGCCCGGCCATTATTCGGAAATTCGGCGCGGCCACAACCCACGGCCGGATTGCCCGCGTGCGGCCCGCGGCGCTATGCTGGCCGTCAGCTTTCAGGAGCCATCATGTCGCCTCAGGTGCACCACGTCACGCATCCGCTGATCCAGCACAAGCTCACGCTGATGCGCCAGAAGGACCGCAGCACCAACAGCTTCCGGCGGCTGCTCAATGAAATCAGCATGCTGATGGCCTACGAGGTCACGCGCGACATGCCCACTTCGATGATCGAGATCGAGACGCCGCTGGAGACCATGCAGGCGCCGGTCATCGACGGCAAGAAGACGGTGTTCGTGAGCATCATGCGCGCCGGCGCCGGCTTCCTGGACGGCATGCTCAACGTGGTGCCCGGCGCGCGCATCGGCCACATCGGCCTGTACCGCGACCCCAAGACGCTGGTGGCGGTGGAGTACTACTTCAAGATGCCCGCCGACATGCACGAGCGCGATGCCATCGTGCTGGACCCGATGCTGGCCACCGGCAATTCCGCCGTGGCGGCGGTGGACCGGCTGAAGGAGACCCGGCCCAAGTCCATCCGCTTCGTGTGCCTGCTGGCCGCACCCGAGGGGCTGGCGAACTTCCACGCCAACCACCCGGACGTGCCCGTCTACGTGGCCGCCATCGACCGGCAGCTCAACGAACACGGCTACATCGTGCCGGGGCTGGGCGATGCGGGCGACCGCATCTTCGGCACGAAGTAGCGTTCCCGCTCAATGCCTGAACGGATTGGCCGTGGCGAACCACAGGCCGATGCCGGTGGCGATGATGAAGGCACCGTCGAGCACGCCCACCATCAGGAAGACCTTGGTCTGCAGGCTCTCCATGAGCTCGGGCTGGCGGGCTGACGATTCGAGGAACTTGCTGCCCAGGAAGCCCACGCCCAGGCAGGAACCGATGGCTCCCAGTCCGATCATGTGGCCCACCGCGAGGGGGAGAAGGTCGATGCCGTTCACTTGGCGCTCCTTGTTGGCTGTTGAGGATCTGTGCTGTTGACTGAATCCTCGGGTCTTCGGTGCGCAGCGTCCATGACCTCAGAGGTCATGGCGTAGAGTGCGAGCATGGGTGCGCTTCTTCTGAGAAACGTCGCGTTTGCCGACGGCCGGGCGGGTCAGGATGTGCTGGTGCAGGCAGGGCGCATCGCCGCCATCGGGCCGGCGCTGGCAGCGCCTGAAGGCGTGGAGGTCATCGACGGCGGCGGGCAACTGCTCGCGCCGCCCTTCGTCGATTCGCACTTCCACATGGATGCGACGCTCTCCTACGGCCTGCCGCGCGTCAACAACAGCGGGACGCTGCTCGAAGGCATCGCCTTGTGGGGCGAGCTCAAGCCGCAGCTCACGCAGGAGGCGCTGGTGGAACGCGCCATGCGCTACGGCGACTGGGCGATTGCCAAAGGGCTGCTGGCCATCCGCACGCATGTGGACGTGTGCGACGACCGCTTGCTGGCGGTGGAGGCGCTGCTGCATGTGAAGCAGCGCCTGGCCCCCTTCATCGACCTGCAGCTCGTCGCCTTCCCGCAGGACGGGCTGCTGCGTTCACCCACGGCACTGGCGAACCTGGAGCGCGCGCTGGACCTGGGCGTGGACGTGGTGGGAGGCATCCCGCATTTCGAGCGCACCATGGCCGACGGCGCCGAGTCGGTGCGCATCCTGTGCGAGATCGCCGCCGAGCGCGGCCTGATGGTGGACATGCACTGCGACGAGAGCGACGACCCGCTGTCGCGCCACATCGAGACGCTGGCTTTCGAGGCGCAGCGGCTGAAGCTGCACGGGCGCGTCACCGGCTCGCACCTCACGTCCATGCATTCGATGGACAACTACTACGTGTCCAAGCTGCTGCCGCTGATGGCCGAGGCCGGCGTGAACGCGGTGGCGAATCCGCTCATCAACATCACCTTGCAAGGCCGCCACGACACCTACCCCAAGCGCCGCGGCATGACCCGCGTGCCCGAGCTGATGGCCGCCGGCGTGACCGTCGCCTTCGGCCACGATTGCGTGATGGACCCGTGGTATTCGCTGGGCTCCGGCGACATGCTGGAAGTGGCGCACATGGGACTGCACGTGGCGCAGATGACCTCGCAACAGCAGATGCGCGCGTGCTTCGATGCGGTGACGGTGAACGGCGCGACGGTGCTGGGGCTCGCGGACTACGGCATCGAGGTGGGCAAGCCGGCGGATTTCGTGCTGCTGCAGGCGCGGGATGCGATCGAGGCAATCCGGTTGAGGGCCACGCGATTGCTGGTGGTCCGGCGCGGCAAGGTCGTGGCACGCACAGCGCCGCAGACGGCGCAACTGAGCGTTCCGGGCCGGCCTTCCGTCATCGATTGGAAGCTCTGACCCGGCCCCGGCCTTGCCGGGTTCACGGCTTGACCAGGACCACCTTCCCCGTGATGTGATCCATCGGCACGAAGCCCCAGAACCGACTGTCGGCGCTGTTGTCCCGGTTGTCGCCAAGCACGAAGAAGTGACCCGCGGGGACACGGCAGGACAACTCGCCCTGGTTGCTCGTGCATTGCTCATGCATCGGAAAGTCAAGGTGTCCCACGCCCGGATCGATGCGCGCCTTGTCCAGCAGGATCGAATACTCGCGTCCCATCAGGGATTCGGTGTGGACCGCCCCGGAGCCCAGCGTTTCGGCATCAAGCTCATCCCTCACGAAATGCTGCTCGGCAGGCATGTCGTTCACGAAGAGCATCTTGGCCTTGTAGGTGACCTTGTCGCCGGGCAGGCCGACCAGCCGCTTGACGAAGTGGACAGCCCTGTCCTTCGGGTATTCGAAAACGAGGATGTCACCTCGTTCCAGCAACGCGGAGACGGGGCGCCGAACGCCATGGACCCCGAAGGTCCCGTAGTTTCCGTAGCCCCACTTCTGCACCACCAGCGTGGCGCCCATCGGCAGCGTCGGGCGCATCGACTGCGAGGGCTGGCGGAACGGCTCGAAGAAAAAACTGCGGACCGTCAGCGACGCCACCACCAGGCATGCGATGGCGCCCATCACGCCATACCATCGACTGAACCAGCGGCGCGGCTGCTGTGATTCGGACTTCGCGGCGAGCCAATAGGCGTGGATGGCGCCACCCACGAAGTACACAAGGCTCAACACATCCGTGACCCACGGGCTTGCTGGCGAAACCAGCAGGAACGCCAGCAGTCCCAGCGCGGCCAACAGGTACACCGCAGCCCATCGCGCACGGCCCACGTACAACATGGCGATGGGGGTGAAGATGAAGCAAAGCAGAACCGCCAGCCACTTCCGGGGTTGGGTGTGCATGATCAGATCACGTGGTTGTTGATGTCGATGCTCGCCGAGCTGCTTCAGCCCTTGCGCAGCTCAGCGATGTAGGCGCACAGCATATCCGCCATGGCATTGGAGTACGCCTTGATCTGCGCCGAAGTGCGCGGACGTTCCGAGTATTGCTTGCCCACGGCACTGAGCGTCGAGGTGACCAGGTTGGCCGCCAAGGCACGCCGGGCGGCCGGCACACCAGGCAGCACCTCCCGCATGAACGCCTGGACTGCACGCTCACCGGTGGACTTCACCTCACGTGCCTCCGGCGCATCCCGATAGAACGGCGCCGCATCGCTCAGCGCCGTGCGCACCTGCGCTTCCTCGCATTCCGAACGGATGAAGGCATGCACGAGAAGGCGCAGGCGCTCCATCGGCGGCTTGCTCTTGTCTTGCAGGATGCCGCTGAGCATCTCCGTCGTCTGCTGCCATTCGTCGCTTTGCAGCCGGAAGAGGATCGAGGCCTTGTTCGGGAAGTACTGGTAGACCGACCCGACGCTGACGCCGGCCCGTTCGGCGACGCGCGTCGTGGTGAAGCGGCGAGCTCCTTCCTTGGCCAGAACCTGAACAGCCGCTTCAAGGATCGCGCTGACGAGCTCGTTGGAGCGGGCCTGTTTCGGCTGCCTTCTCGAGGTGATGGAGGGGCTCTTGCGCTCGGTCATGGATGGGGTCCGCAATGCGAATAGGAAATCTGAATGTTCCTTCATATTATGCCGACACGCATTCCTCAACACACACACAGATGAACACCCTGACCACCTCGCCACTTGCTCCGTTGCTCGATCGCCTGTTCAAGGAAGCCGATGCCGCATCACCCCTGTCCAGCCCCGTGTTCGCGAACGTCTCGCATGAAGAGCGCACCCGCCTCATGCGCAGCAAGACCGACTACCTCGACCTCTACGGGCGGTTGAAGGACTTCCCGCTGCCCGTCTCGCGCGAGACGGGCACGCTGCTGTACATGCTGGCGCGAAGCTGCGGCGCACGCACCATCGTCGAGTTCGGCACCTCCTTCGGCATCTCCACCTTGCACCTGGCCGCGGCCTTGCGCGACAACGGCGGCGGCCGGCTCATCACCAGCGAGTTCGAGCCGTCGAAGGTGGCCCGGGCTCGCGAGAACTTCGCGTCCGGCGGCTTCAGCGACCTGGTCGACATCCGCGAAGGCGACGCGCTGCAGACCCTGAGTAGCGGCCTGCCGTCGTCCGTCGACCTGCTGCTGCTCGACGGCGCCAAGGCGCTCTACCCCGAGATCCTCGCGCTGGTGCAGCCTCACCTCAGGCCGGGTGCACTCGTCGTGGCCGACAACGCCGACTTCTGCCCCGAGTACCTGGACCTCGTGCGCTCGCCCGGCAGCGGCTACCTGTCGATTCCCTTCGGCGACGACGTGGAGCTGTCCATGCGCCTGGGCTGACGCACCTCCGCACCGCAGGTCCACACCGCACGTCAGCGTTTCACGTCAGCCAACGCACTCACCGATCCTCGTCGATCGGCGTGCGTGGCTGCACGCACGCGTCGAGCGAGGAATGCCTGGAGAACCCCTTGACTTTCTCATCGACACGCGACCCCGCCCGGGGCCGCCTCCTTCGGCTGACCGCCGTCCTGTTCATCGCCTACCTGTGCGTCGGGCTGTCTCTTCCGGTCGTGCCGGTCCACGTCATCGGACGGCTCGGCCTGGGCAACGCCTGGGCCGGACTGGCCGTGGGGACAGCGTTTTTCTCCACCATCCTGACCCGTGGGTTGGCCGGCAGCCTGTCGGATCGCCGCGGCGCCAAGGTCGCCCTGGTGCGTGGCCTGGCCTTCTACATCGCAGCGGCACTGGCCTCGTGCCTGGCCGGGCTGTTGCATGAGCCGTCGCTGGCCTTGGCGGCGCTGCTCATCGGCCGGCTGCTTCTCGGGCTCGGCGAGAGCCTGGTGGGGGTCGGCGTGGTTGCCTGGGGCATCGGCCTGGTCGGCCCGGCCCGCTCGGGCCAGGTGCTGGCGCTGGTGGGTGCCGCCATCTACGGGGCGCTGGCGGTCGGCGGACCGGTCGGGCTGGTGCTGCTGGACCGGCTGGGCTTCACCGGCACGATGGCGGTGAGTGCCGTGCTGCCGGTCCTCAGCCTGCTGGCCGTCTGGCGCATGGCGGGTGTGGCCGCGCATCCCGGCGCACAACGCCCGCCGCTGTGGCGAGTGGTCCGCATGATCCGCTGGCATGGTGCCATCGTCTGCCTGCAGGGCATCGGCTTCGCCGCCATCGGGGCGTTCTTCACGCTGCACTTCATGGCACGGCACTGGAACCATGCGGGCCTGGGACTGACAGCCTTCGGCACGGGTTTCGTGCTGGTCCGCGTGCTCGGCGGCCGCCTGCCCGATCGCATCGGCGGGCTGCCGGTGGCGATCGGTTCGCTGGCCATCGAAGCCATGGGCCAGGCACTGATCTGGCGTGCGGACCATCCCGCCTGGGCCTTGGCCGGCGCATTCCTCACCGGCCTGGGCTGTTCGATGATCTTCCCCGCCATGGGCCGGGAGGTGGTGCGCCTGGTGGAGCCTCATCTGCGAGGCACGGCCCTGGGCGGGTTCTCGGCCTTCCAGGACCTCGCGTACGGCCTGACGGGGCCCCTGGCCGGCCTGCTGGCCGACCATGCCGGCGAAGACAAGGTCTTTCTCATCGGCGCGGGAGCGGCAGCCGCGGGATGGCTGGTGGCGATCATCCTGCATCGCAGGAATGCGCCTGCGTCATCGGCTCCGCAGGCGGCCGCCGCCTCGTAGCGCCTCCGATGCCCAGGCATGGCCCTTGCCGGTTGTTCTGCATGTCATCGATGGGCCGGACGCTGTGTGCATGGCTTGGCATCGCATGGATTGCCGCGGGCACTGCCGTGCACGCGCAGGACAAGCCCAGGCAGGATCTGCCACCCGTCACCGTGACCGGCAAGGCCTCGCCGTCGGTGGAGAAATCCTTTCGCAAGATGGTGCAGGGCATGGACTATTTCGAGAAGATGCGGCCCGTCCTCGCGCCCGGTGCCACGCTGCGCTTCAAGCTGCTGCCGCGCAAGCCGGGCACGGACATGGACCACATCCTGCTGGAGGTCATCGGCACCAGCTTCGACCACGAAGTGCCCATCGCGGCGGACCACACCTTCGTGCTCCAGCGCGATGCGAAGGCCATGCAGGAGAACGCCGTCGTCACGCCCAACCGCCGGCGCCTGAGCATGACCTGGCGCACCGAGATCCGCACGCCGGAATGGCCGCCGGGCACGCGGCGGCTGGGCGACCTGCGCCTGGAGTGCCTGGTGGGCCTGGAGGCCGACCTGGTGTCCAACAGCAATCCGTTCGGCCGCCTCGCCGAGCTGTTCACCGACAAGCAGGGCTACTGCAACAAGAAGGAAGCCAGGTACCTCTTCTTCGCCGAGCGGCCGCTGTTCAGCGTGACGCTGGTGGCGGGCGAGCGGCGCGAAGTGATGCCCATCGACCAGCTGTACGCCGCGGCCAGCGACGACCCAGGCCTCAAGAGCGACCTGCCGTATTGCGATTGCGAGGTGCTGGTCGACCGCACCTACTTCCTGCCGCTGGGTGACCGCAGCTGGCCGGACGACACGCGGGTCGAGTTCGAGTACATGGACGAACGCCCATGAAGCGCGTGGGCTGCATCACCGTCTTCACAGCTTGCCTGTGTGTGGCTTGCGCGAGTCCGCCCGACGCTGCAACCGATGGCGCAGGAACGGCCCGCACGCCGGCAGGCCAGGCGCTCACGCCGCAGGCCGCGATGGACATGATTGCCATCGGCAGGAGCCGCAAGGCCGATGTCTCCTCAGCCCTCGGCACCGCCGTCGTCGTCCCGTTCGACAGCGGCTATGAAGTCTGGGTCTACCGATGGGCGGGCGCCGACAGGACGCCGCGTGCCGCGACCGAACTCGTCGTGCTGTTCGCGCCATCGGGCGTGGCCACCAAGGCCAGGATTCGACCGGGCCTTGCGCCTGTCGACTAGCGTGTGAAGCGGAAACGTCTGCTTCACAGTCGTCCGGCACCATGCATTGCATGAAACGTCTTTCCGCCTGCATGGCCGGCGCGCTCTTCATGGTGGGCGCCGCCACGGCCTCCCCTGATGAAGACCTCCTTGGCAAGCAACAGGGTTACCCACGCGCACCGAGGCTGTCCTCGATCCACGATCCGGCCTACATCGTGGGTTCGTTCAGCGGCATGGACCGCATCACGTCCCACTGCGAACTGGCTCCCGCCGAACAGCCTTCGTCGCTCAGGGCATCGGCCACGCAGGCGGCTGTGCGGTATCGGTTCGGCGGGCGCGAACACACCCTGGCCGACTACATGGAACACCAGCGCGCCACGGCCGTGCTGATCGTCAAGGATGGAGAAATCATCGCCGAGCGTTATGGCTACGGCCGCACGGCGGCCATGCGCATGCTGTCCAACTCCATGGCCAAGACGCTGGTCGCGCTGGCCGTGGGCCAAGCGCTCGAAGACGGCAGCATCAAGTCGCTGCAGGACACGGCCGATCAGTACGTCCCCGGGCTCACGGGCACCTTGTACGGCGGCACGCGGCTGGTGGACCTGCTGCGCATGGCCTCCGGCGCCAAGTATGTGGAGGACTACACCGACACGGATGATCGCAAGCGTTTCCTCGTCACCGCGGCGACACGAGGCGTGCTCGCGGCGGCCGCCCAGGTGAAGGAGCGGTCCGATCCGCCGGGGTCGCGATTCAACTACGCCGGCGCGCAGACCGAGGTGCTGGGGCTGGTGCTGCGCGCCGCCACGCATCGCAGCCTGTGCAGCTTCATCGACGAGACGATCTGGAAGCCGATGGGGGCGCAGTCCAAGGCGACGTTCCTGGTCCGTGCGTCAGACGATTCCGAGATCGCGCAAGGCGGCTTCAATGCGACGGCGCGCGACTATGCGCGCCTGGGGTGGATGCTCGCCAACGATGGCATGGCGCAGGACCGGCAGGTCATCTCGCGCGACTACCTGCTGGACATGACGGACCCCGCGCGCCAGCCCGAGGACTTCCGTCCCGGCCGCATGGACTACCACGGCCGAACGTACTACGGCTATGGCTTTCAGACCTGGCTTCTTCCCGGCAAGACAAGGCAGTTCGCGCTGCTGGGCGTGTACGGCCAGGCCATCTACGTCGACCCGCAGCTCAAGCTGGTGATGGTGCACCTGGCCGTCGGCAAGGACGCCTCCGGCGACGCGAGCGGTGCCCACCTGGGAGCAGAGCGCGATGCCTTGTGGCGAGGGCTGGTCGCCGGCATGGCTCGCTAGCTGGCTAGCAAGCCTTGGCCCCGTCGGCATCCACCTCGCTTGGCGCATGCACCCGTCCGCCGCGGGCCAGCACTGAATGCTGGCGCCGCGACTGGAACAGCGGGTAGAACATCTCCACGAACCAGCGCTCCTTGCCGAAGACGAGGTCGTCCTGCAGGCCGACCTTGGCCGGATAGCGCCGGGTGATCTTCGCGGTGCCGAAGACCATGTCCCACACGAACAGCAGGTTGCCGAAGTTGCCCTTGTAGTGGCCGATGCCGTCGTCGTTCGTGAGCGCATGGTGCGCCCAGTGCGTGGCCGGCGTGGAGATGGTGCGTTCCAGCACCCAGGCCAGTGGATGCAGCCAGCGGATGCGGTACAGCGGCTCGTCCCACCGCACCGCGCTGTGCGCGCCCAGGATGACCGTGAGCTTCACGACGATGTACACGAGGTAGACCGTGCCGAAGCCGAGGTAGACGAGCACGCCGGAGATCCACAGGCCCGGCATCATCAGGTAGTAGAAGAAGTTGTTGCGGTAGGTGATGCGGATGCTCATGTAGTGCGCCGTGTGGTGCGCACGGTGCAGCGGCCACAGCAGCGGCGTGTGCGACACGCGATGCCACCAGTACTGCGTCATGTCGTCGCCCACCAGCAAGATGGCCGTCATCGCCCACCACGGCAATGACGACCAGGCGCCACGCTGGTCCGGCATGAGCCATGCGCACAGCTTGCCGGTGAGCATGAAGGCCAGTGGCTGCGAGATCGCGATGAGCGCGATGAACATGAAGAGTTCGAGCCGGGTGTCGTCGGCCGTCGCATGGAAGTTCCTGTGTCGTCCGGAAGCGACTTCCAGCACCGCGAAGGTGAGGATGATCGTGGCGAGCACGATGTTCTGCACGGGATTCACGTCGCTTGTCTCCTGTCATGCCAGACCGTGGACGCATTCTTCGGAGAAACTCGCATTGAGTCCAATGCATTCTGACGCCAGGATCGATGCATCGCCTGCAATTGCCTGTGGCAATCGGAATCCATGGACCTCAGACGCTGGACCCACGTCGTCGCCGTCGCGGACTGCCGCAGCTTCGTGCGCGCCGCCGAGCGCGTGCACCTCAGCCAGCCGGCGTTGACCCGCAGCATCCAGGCGGCGGAAGCCGAGCTGGGTCTGCGGCTGTTCGACCGCGGCACCCTGGAGGTGGTGCCCACGCCAGCAGGCGAGTTCGTGATCGCGCGGGCGCGGCAGTTGGTGTTCAACAGCCATTGCCTGGAGCGCGACGTCGAGCTCTACCGCAACCGCAGCCTGGGTGACACGGCATTCGGCGTCGGGCCGTTTCCTGCGGCGACCTTCCTGTCGCCTTTGCTGGCCGGCTTGCGACGCGAGTTCCCGCAGGTGAGATTGAGGGTGGAAGTGAGCAACTGGCAGCAGCTGTTCAAGCGATTGCTCGAGGAAGACATCGAGTTCTTCGTGGCCGACACGCGTGACTTGCCGGTGCAGCCGAACGTCCAGATCCGCAAATTGCGCAGGGAACCGGGCGGGTTCTTCGTGCGGGCCGGGCATCCGCTGGGCCGGAAGAAGCCGGTGACGATTCAGCAGGTGTGGGAGCACGGGGTCGCGTCGGTGCGCTTGCCGGTGGGGGTGCGGGAGGTCATTGCTCGGCTGCTGGATGCAGCGCCGGGAAACGGCCCGCCCGTGGCCTTGGAGTGCGATGACGTGGAGACCCTGAAGCGTGTCGCGCTGGACAGCGACACGGTGCTCGGAGCCCCGCTGGCAGCCGTGGAGCCGGAGGTGGCGGCGGGCACCCTGCGGCGGCTGGCGGTGACGGGCCTGCCCGAGATGGTGTCGGAGATGGGAGTGGTGAGCCTGCGGGGAAGAACGCCGTCGCCGATGGCGGAGCTGGTGATGGCCCGGTTGCCGAGGTGACCCGCGGACGCGAGCCTCACCCGCCGCTCAGCGTGCCGCGTCGCGGAAGAACGCGATGCGCTCTTCATCCGCCGGATGCGACGCGATCGCGATGCCCAGCCACGATGACTCACGTCGCCGCGCACCCTTGGCGGCCTTGGGCTCCGAGGCCGCCTTGGGCGCGGACGCCGCCTCGCTGCCCTCGGGCTCGTAGGTGGCGATCAGCTCGAAGAACTTCACCATTGCCGAGGGCGGAATGCCGGCCGCCTTCATGAGACGCACCGACTCCACGTCCGCTTCGCGCTCCGCATCGCGCGAGTAGCTGGCCTGGCCCAGCCACACCGGCGCCGCCGCCAGCAGGCCGTTGAAGTCGCCGAAGACCAGCGAGGACACGGCACCCAGCGCGCTCACCTGCGCCAGCATGCGCATGCCGTGGCGCTTGCGCACGTGGCCCAGTTCATGGCCCAGCACGCCCACGATCACCTGCTCGTCGCCCTTGACCAGCTTGACGAGCTCGTCGGTCAGCACCATGGTGCCGCCCGGCAGCGCGAAGGCATTGGGGCCGATGCTGCTCTTGCGGAACACGAGCTGGTAGCGCGGCGCCGTGCCCGGCGGCAGCGTGGCCACGGCACGTTCAAACGCCGTGCGGATGCGTGCCTGCTGCTCGGCCGGCAGTTGGCTGGGCGACATGAGTTGCCCGTCCACCGACGCGAACGCCGACTCGCCGATGGATTCATCCACGCTGAGCGGGATGAAAGCCACCGACTTGCGCGCGGCCCACGGCAGGCCCCATTGGTAGCCCGCGGCGAGCACCGCCACCGTGACGAAGAGGCTGGCCACCACCCAGCGCCAGCTCTGCTGCACCTTGACCACGAAGGACTCGTGGTGCCCGCCGGCCTGCGTCCAGGCGTCCCAGGCGCCGGCGTCACCGCATTGGATGGACGCACCATCGCTCAGGTGCGCCACGCGCATGCCATGCCGGGTGCGTTCGGGCCACATGACCTGCCGGCACGGCACGCGGCGCGACACGCCCTCGCCTTCGATGGCGAGCGAGTCGCCCTCCAGCGAGAGCATGACGGGATGCGCACGGGCACTGCGGCCGTCGAAGTAGTCCGCCGCCAGCGGAACGCGCGCGTCGCTCATGGCTGTGTCACAGGCCGATGTCGATGCCGAAGAAGTCGCCGGCCGCATCGCCCGCCGCATCGGTCTCGGCCACGCGCAGCTGCTGGTGCAGGTCGTCGAGGTCGAGCGAGGTGGCGATGGAGACCGCCTGCAGGCGCAGCCGGGTCACCGCCACGCGGGCGAAGGGCCAGTACAGGCCGAGCGTCAGCACCATCAGCAGCCAGTTCTTCAGCGTGAGGCCGAGCAGGGCGCCGAAGCCCAGGCGGCTCTTGAACTGCAGGCGCTGCGCGTCGGTGCGGTTCCACACCAGGTTCTGCAGCTGCGACTCGAAGTAGGGGCGCGGCAGCAGCTGGACGACCAGCAGCATGACCGCCATGACCACGAACGTGGCAATGATCACCGCCAGCTGGTTGGGGTTCGGGTTTCCCTTGCCGAACGCCATGCTCGCAAAGCCGACCGCCGCCAGCACGATCATCACGATCACCATCACCACTCCGGCCAGCAGGCTCACGCCGAAGGTCTTGGCGAAGACGCCGTAGAACGAGACAAGGCGCGCCTTGAAGCCGGTCTGCACCTGGCCGATGGCGTAGTGGTCGTGCTGGTACTTCTTGAAGTTCCACAGCAGCCACGGGCCGCTCACCAGCAGAGACAGCATGATCACGCCATAGGCCGGGAAGAACCATGACGGAATCTCCTGCGGCTTCTCCGGATGCAGCCCCATGCTGAGGATCACGAACGCCAGGCCGGGAACGAACAGGGGAATCATGGCCTTGTAGGCACCGGCCATGTCGCCCTTGAACTGGAAGCGCAGGCCGCGCCAGCTGGTGTTGGCCAGGCGGAACTTCATCGATGCGCGCAGCAAGGCGGGCCAGATGGCCCCGAGGATCAGAAAGGCCACGAGCGTGGCGATGGGCGACACCTTGGTCGCGGCCACATACAGCCCCGACAGCACGGCCACCAGGATGTAGCCGCGCAGCATCTTCGCAGGCTTGCCGTGGAAGTCCAGCGCGTGGCCGTCCACCACGGTGTTGCCGTAGAAGTAGCGCAACCGCCGCACCTTGGCCCAGGGGAAATACAGGCCCACGGTGACGATGGTCAGCAGCAGGTTGACGATCCAGATGCGGAAATATTCGCTGCCCGAACCGGTGAAGCGGATGTCGATCGTGCGCTCGCGGGGCGCGGCGGCAGGATCGAAACTGGGCTCGACGGTCGCCGAGCCGGTGAATGACGATGTGCTCATCGTTGCTTGCCCGCCGCATGAGGCGGCGGGTCTCCTCCCGCGTCAAACTCTATCATCCTGTGCGACAGGCCCCTTCGCTAGAATCAAATCGAACAGGGACACCCACAATGAAACTCATCGGCTCGCTCCTCAGCCCCTACGTGCGCAAGGTCCGCATCGTGATGGCGGAAAAGAGGCTGGACTACCAGCTCGAACAAGAAGACGTCTGGGGCCAGGACCGCATCCTGGATTCCAACCCATTGGGCAAGGTGCCCGTGCTGGTGATGGAAGGCGGCGAGGCGGTGTTCGATTCGCGCGTCATCGTCGAATACGTGGACACGCTCTCGCCGGTGGGCCGCCTCATTCCCGAACGCGGCCGCGAACGCGCCGAGGTGCGCACCTGGGAAGCGCTGGCCGACGGCCTGTGCGACGCGGCCATCCTCGCGCGGCTGGAACGCACCTGGGTGGGGCGCACCGACGGGCAACGCAGCCAGGCCTGGATCGACCGCCAGATGGTGAAGGTGAACTCCGCCCTCGAAGCCATGAGCCTCGGCCTGGGCGACAAGGCCTTCTGCTCGGGCATCCATTTCTCGCTGTCGGACATCGCGGTCGGCTGTGCCGTGGGCTACCTGGACCTGCGCTTTCCCGAGATCGACTGGCGCAGCCCGCATCCGAACCTCGCCAAGCTGTTCGAGAAGCTGTCGCAGCGGCAGAGCTTCATCGACACGGCGCCGGTGGCGCCCTGAGCCGCCACCCTGAGCCGCTTCAACCGGCCGCGAACGAGAAGTTGGCCGAGCGCACGTCGAACTGCAGCTTGCGGTAGATGTTGCGCATGCGGGCACCGACGGCCTGCGCCGTGAGCTGCAGGCCGCGCGCCACTTCGTTGGGCAGGTAGCCTTCGGCGGTCCACTGCAGCAGCAGGCGGTCCGTCTCGGTGAGCTGCATGGGATTGCGGTTCGACCCCGCAAAGTCGCTCGCCACCCACTCGGCCTTCGCGAAATGCTTCCTCACATGCCGCGCGATCTGCGGGGACATGCTGGATTCACCGCGCAGCAACTGCTGGATCGCCGCGATGAGCGGCACCGTCGGCCGCGCATCGGCGTAGTAGCCGTCCGCGCCGTGGCACAGCGCATCGATGAGGCGCGGATCATCCACCGACACCGCAAGCGCGAGGATGAGCGGCTTGCCGAAGCTGCCCTGGCTGCGAAGGCTCTGCAGCAGCGACTTCAGGTGCGTGGGCGGCAGCATCAGGTCGACGATGACCAGGTCCGGCAGGCCTTGCTTGAACACCTCACGCAAGGCGGGCAGGCTGTCGGCCACGCCGGTCACCTCCAGGTCCGGAGCCTGCGAGATTTCCTCGCGCAGGCGATGCGCGAGCTTCATGTCGCCATGCATCAGGACCACAGTGCTCATTTGCGCGCCATCCCTTGTTCTTTTGAAGAGTGCGGGGGATTCTTCCAGCGCGCCCGCCGCACCACACCCCCGCGATTCCGGGGTGTGCGCCGGCCCACCCCTCGGTTCAGGGGGACGCGGCGAAGCTGTGCGCGCTGGCCATGGGCCAGTAAAGGCGAAAGACCGCGTGCGGCATGTCGCCTTCCAGCAAAGCCCCCGGTCGCACGAAGGGCAAGAGGTTGGCCAGCAGCTTGACCTCATGGTCGGCGGTGCGCCGCACGATGTGCGAGGCCGTCACGTCGCCGGGGTGGGTGAGGCCGGCGGCCTGCACCAATTCCTTCAGCGCCTTGAGGGTGTTCTCGTGGAACTGGTAGACACGCTCGGCCTTGGTGGGCACGTGCAGCGCCTTCTGGCGCGTCGCGTCTTGCGTCGTCACGCCGGTGGGGCAATGGCCGGTGTGGCAGCTCTGCGCCTGGATGCAGCCCAGCGCGAACATGAAGCCCCGCGCCGCGTTGCACCAGTCGGCGCCCAGGGCCATCATGCGGGCGACGTCGAAGGCGCTGACCACCTTGCCGGCGCAGCCCACCTTGATCCTGTCGCGCAGGTTCAGTCCGGTGAGCGTGTTGTGCACCAGCAGCAGCCCTTCCTGCAGCGGCGCGCCGACGTGGTCGGTGAACTCCAGCGGCGCGGCGCCCGTGCCGCCCTCGGCGCCGTCAACCACGATGAAGTCCGGCACGATGCCCGTCTCCAGCATGGCCTTGGCGATGGCGAACCACTCCCACGGATGGCCGATGCACAGCTTGAAGCCGGTGGGCTTGCCGCCCGACAGCTCGCGCAGCTTGTCGATGAACTGCATCATGCCCACGGGCGTCGAGAACGCGCTGTGCGCCGCCGGCGAGATGCAGTCCTCCCACACCGTCACGCCGCGCGCCTCGGCGATCTCGGGCGTCACCTTCGGGCCAGGCAGCACACCGCCATGGCCGGGCTTGGCGCCCTGGCTCAGCTTCAGCTCGATCATCTTCACCTGCGGGTCGCGCGCGTTGGCGATGAAGCGTTCCTCGTTGAAGCTGCCGTCGGCGTTGCGGCAGCCGAAGTAGCCCGAGCCGATCTCCCAGATGAGGTCGCCGCCGTTCTCGCGGTGGTAGCGGCTGATGGAGCCTTCGCCGGTGTCGTGCGCGAAGCCGCCTTTCTTCGCGCCCTGGTTGAGCGCGAGGATGGCATTGGCCGACAACGCGCCGAAGCTCATCGCCGAGATGTTGAACACGCTCGCGCTGTAGGGTTGCGCGCGGCCGGCGCCGATGGTCAAGCGGAAGTCGTGCGACGGCAGGTGCGTGGGCACCAGGGAATGGTTGATCCATTCGTAGCCGAGCGCGCCCACGTCCATCTGCGTGCCGAAGGGCCGCTTGTCCTGCTCGCCCTTGGCTCGCTGGTAGACCAGCGAGCGCTGCTGGCGCGAGAAAGGCGCGGCCTCGTTGTCGCCCTCGATGAAGTACTGGCGGATCTCCGGCCGGATGAACTCCAGCAGGAAGCGCAGGTGGCCAATGACGGGGTAGTTGCGCAGGATGGAGTGCCGTGTCTGCACCGTGTCGCGCACGCCCAGCACCACCAGCGCGAGGAACAGCACCGCGAACACGCCGCCGGTGTGGAAGGCCACGAAGGTGAACAGGCTGAGCAGGAAGCCGAAGCCGCAGATCAGCCACACCATGTAGCGGATCGGAAACTGTTCGTTGAGCTTGAGCAGCCAGGCAGGCATGGGCATCCCCTCCCGATGGAAAGCAGGTGCATGGTAGCCGCGCGACGGCACGGCCGGGCTGGCGGCAGACCGGTGTTTGCCCGGCCTTCGCGGCGCGCCAGCGCGCGCTACGCGTCCATCATCGACACGATCTCTCGCGTCGTGAGCTCCGGCAGCTCCTCGGGGATGAAATGCCCCGCGTCCACGTGGCGTCCCGTCACACGGCCCGCACATTGCGCCTGCCACATGCCGATCGGGTCGAACAGTGCCTCGATGACGCCGCGCGAGCCCCACAGCAGCCGCAGGTTGCAGCCGATCTTCTCGCCGCGTTCGCGCGAGGCGCGGTCATGGTCCAGGTCGATGCCGGCCGAGGCGCGGTAGTCCTCGCAGGCGGCGTGGATGGCTTCGGCACGGCAAAAGCAGCGGCGGTACTCGGCGATGGCATCGGGCTCCATGAACGCATGCCCGTTGGAGCCCCAGGCGCCCAGCTTCCAGTGCAGGTAGAAGGCCGGATCGCCGCCGATCATCTTCTCCGGCAGCGGCGCAGGCTGGATGAGGTGGAACCAGTGGTAGTAGTAGCTCGCGAAGCGCATGTCGGTGGCGTCGTACATGTCCAGCGTGGGCGCGATGTCGATGAGCATCAGCTTGTCGACCGCCTGGCGATGGTCCAGTGCCAGGCGGTGCGCCACGCGGCCGCCGCGGTCGTGGCCCACCACCGCGTATTGCGTGTGGCCGAGCGACTGCATCAGCGCCGCCATGTCTGCCGCCATCGCGCGCTTGCTGTAGTTGAAGTGGTCCGGCAGTCCGTCGGGCTTGTCGGAGTCGCCGTAGCCGCGCAGGTCGGGCATGACGAGGAAGAAGCGGTCCTGCAGCTCCTGCGCGATGCGGTGCCAGATCGCATGCGTCTGCGGGAAACCGTGCAGCAGCAGCAGCGGCTGCCCTTTGCGCTTGCCGCCGGTGCGGGCGTAGATCTGCACGCCGTTGACCTCGTGGAAGCCTTCGTCGAATCCTTCGAACCAAGCCACGGTCGTCTCCTGATTTCTAGTCGAGTGTCTGACGATACCTCGCCAGCGCCACGGCGCCTGCCACCGCCAGGAAGGCCAGCATCGGCCACAATTCCGGCAGCAGCTGCGCCGCGTCGTTGCCCTTGAGCATGATGCCTCGAACCACGCGCAGGAAGTGCGTGAGCGGCAGGATTTCCCCCAGCCATTGCGCCCATGGCGGCATGCCGCGGAAGGGAAACATGAACCCTGACAGCAGCATGGACGGCAGGAAGAAGAAGAACGTCATCTGCATGGCTTGCAGCTGGTTCTGCGCCAGCGTGGAGAAGGTGAAGCCCACGGCCAGGTTGGCCAGCATGAACACGCCGATCATCGCCATGAGCAGCACGAAGCTGCCCACCATGGGCACGTCGAACAGCGCGAAGGCGGCGATGAGGATGACCGCGAGCTGGATGTAGCCGATGACGATGTACGGCAGGATCTTGCCGATCATCACTTCCACCGGCCGCACCGGCGTGGCCAGCAGGTTCTCCATGGTGCCGCGCTCGCGTTCGCGGGTCATCGCCAGGCCCGTGAGCATCACCATGGTCATGGTGAGGATGGTGCCGATGAGCCCCGGCACGATGTTGTAGCGCGACAGGCCCTCGGGGTTGTAGCGGCGGTGCACGCGCAGCTCGAAGGGCTGGGCGCCGGGCTGCAGGTGCTGCAGCGGGCCGTGCAGGTCGTTGTTCAGCGCCTGTTGCGCGACCTGGCCGAGCGCCGCGATGGCATTGCCCGAGGCGGACGGGTCGGTCGCATCCACCGCGATCAGCAGCGCCGGCTTCTCGCCGCGCACGACGCGCGTGCCGAAGTCCGGCGGGATGCTCAGCATGAACTGCACCTCGCCGGTCTCGATGAGCGCTTCGGCCTGCGCCTCGCTCGCGCTGCGGTGCGTGATGCGGAAGTAGCCGGTGTTCTGCAAGGCCGCCGCCAGGCTGCGTGCCATGGGGCTGTCGTCGTAGGACACGATGGCCGTGGGCAGGCCCTTGGGGTCGGTGTTGATCGCGTAGCCGAACAGGACCAGCTGCAGGATGGGCACGCCGATCGCCATCGCGAAGGTGAGGCGGTCGCGCAGCATCTGCTGGAACTCCTTGATGAAGATCGCCAGCGTGCGGTGCGTGGAGAAGGCCTTCATCGCGCGGGCTCCGGCGGCCTGCCTTGCGCGAAGTTGTCCTGCGCCTGGCCGATGAGGCTGATGAAGACGTCCTCCAGGTTGGGTTCGGCGCGATGCCAGCGCAGGCCCTGCTGCTCACGGTAGGGCGCGATGGCGGACTCGAGCTGCGCGTCGTCCTGGCCGGCCACGTGCAGGGCATTGCCGAAGGCCGCCACGCTGAGAACGCCCGGCGCCTTCTTCAAGGGCTCGACCAGCTGGGACACCTCGCCCTCCACCGCCCACACGTGCAGCTTCGACGCCTCGATGATCTCGCGCTCCGTGCCGCGCGCGAGCGTCTTGCCGTAGGCGATGTAGGCCAGTTCGTGGCAGCGCTCGGCCTCGTCCATGTAGTGCGTGGACACGAGCACGGTGATGCCCTGCGCGGCCAGGCGGTGGATCTCGTCCCAGAAGTCGCGGCGCGCCTTGGGGTCCACGCCGGCGGTGGGTTCATCGAGCAGCAGCAGGCGGGGCTCGTGGATGAGGCAGGACGCGAGCGAGAGGCGCTGCTTCCATCCGCCCGACAGCGAGCCTGCCAGTTGCTCCTGGCGTTCGACCAGGCCCAGGCGTTCAAGTGCGGCGTCCACCGCGCGTTTCCTCTCGGGCAGTTCGAACAGGCGCGCCACGAAGTCCAGGTTCTGGCGGATGGACAGGTCGTCGTACAGGCCGAACTTCTGCGTCATGTAGCCGACTTGGCGGCGGATCTCCAGTGGCTGCTTGCGGATGTCCAGGCCCAGGCAGGTGCCGTCGCCCTCGTCGGGCGTGAGCAAGCCGCACAGCATGCGGATGGTCGTCGTCTTGCCGCTGCCGTTGGGCCCGAGGAAGCCGCAGATGCGGCCGGTGCGCACCTGCAGGTCCACGTGGTCCACCACGGTGCGCGGGCCGTAGCGCTTGGTCAGGCCGCGCACGTCGATGGCCCAGTCGGTGGCCTGATTCACGACCGGGTCCGCTGCACGTCGATGGGCTGGCCGGGCTTGAGCTTCGCGCCCTCGTCGCCTTGCGGGCGGGCCTCCACCATGAACACCAGGCGCGAGCGCTGCGAGTTCGAATAGATGATCGGCGGCGTGTACTCCGGCTGCGTGGCGATGAACTCGATGCGTGCATTGATGCGCGACGGACAGCCATCGCAAGACAGCGACACCGCCTGCCCCACGGCCAGCGAGGCGATCTCGCTCTCAGGCACGAAGAAGCGGGCCTTCGTCGAAGCCGGCGGCAGCAGCGACAGCACCGGCTGACCCGGAGGCACCCATTCGCCCACCCGGAAGAAGGTGTCGGCCACCTGCGCTTTCGCGGGCGCAGCCTGCTGCTTCTGCTGCGTGCGCCACTCGCTTTGCTTGAGCGAATGGCGGGCTGCCTCGGCCGATGCAGTGGCCGCGGCGCGCTCGTCTTCTCGCGCCGGCAGCCTCGCCACGCGCAAGGCGGCGTTGAGTTCGCTGACGCGCTGGTTCGCTTCGGTGACCGCGGTGCGCGCATCGTCCAGCCGCGATTGCGAGATGAAGCCTTGCGACAGGAGTTGCTGCTGACGAGTGAGCTCGGTGGATGCGCGCTGCGCTTCGGCTTGCGCCTGCTTCAGCTGTGCTTCGGTGACGGCGATCTCATCGGGCCGGCGGCCCTTGGTGGCGTTGGCTGCCTGTGCCTGTGCGCCGGCGAGCCGTGCCGCCGCTTCTTCGCGTGCCGCCGTCTCGCTGCCCGACTCCAGAAGGAACAGCGGCGCTCCCGCATCCACGGCCTGCCCGCGCCGGACGGCCAGTGACTGCAAGGTACCGCCGACCGGCGAGCTCACATAGACGTAGTCGCCCTCGACATAGCCGGACCAGCCGGCGGGTTCCTTGTGCGTGCAGGCAACCAGGGTCATCACGGTGAGTGCGACGACGGTGCGTGGACTGGGCTTCATGCAACCTCCTTCGTTCAGGCGCGTGCCAGCGTCTCGATGGCCAGGTCGACGCGCTGCGCGATGGCTTCATCGCTGAGCACCTGCTGGTCGAACATCTTGCGAAACGGCGTGCCTTCCAGGGCCACGTCCGCCAGGCCGGCCGCGAAGATGATGGGCAGCAGCACCGAGCCCATGAGCATCACGAAGCGCTGCAGCGGCGGCAGCTCCCGCAGCACGCCCTCGGCCTGCGCCTCTTGCAGCAGGCCCAGCAGCAGCCCCAGGTGGCGCGGCGCGTTGCCGCGCATGAAATCCACCGCCACCGCTTCGCCGCTGACGGCATCCATCCACACCCGAGCGAACACCTTGCGGTGCTCGCGCAACAAGCCCCCCACGACGATCAAGGCCTCGCGCAGCCGGTCCAGCGCCGCGCCTTCGTGCTCGATCGCGTGCGACAGCCCGTCGAACATCTCCTCGTACACCTGCTGAAGCACGGCGCGCAGGAAGTTGTCCTTCGTCTTGAAGTGGTAATGGAACATGCCCTGGTTCACACCCGCGTGCTCGGCCACGGCGCGAACCGACAAACCGGCACAGCCCACCGCAGGAAACAGCTCGCGCCCGGCTTGCAGCAAGGCGAGGTCGACGTTCTTGGAAGGGCGTGGCATGCCGCATTATTAGTCGATTGACTAGTTTTGTGCAAATCCCTGAAGCTATACTGCCCTTCAGCGCTGATTTGTTCCGGCTTGCGGGCGCTCTATAAAACCAGCTAAAGACAGGACCCACACGACCGGTGTCCCGCTTTGGCGGCGCCGGTTTTTTTGTTGGGTCTTCACCTCCGATGCAATCTGTTGGAACCGTCGCGCCCCAGTCGCTGCACTTCGCGCAGGCCCTGCCGCTGCGCAGCGGCGCGCAGCTGCGCGACTACACCCTGGTCTACGAGACCTACGGCACCCTCAATGCCGACAAGAGCAATGCGGTGCTCGTGTGCCATGCGCTCAATGCCTCGCACCACGTCGCGGGCGTTCACGCCGGCGTCGAGAAAAGCACCGGCTGGTGGGACAACCTGGTGGGCCCGGGCAAGCCGCTGGACACCAACCGCTTCTTCGTCATCGGCGTGAACAACCCGGGCTCGTGCTTCGGCTCGACCGGCCCCATGCACACCAACCCCGACACGGGCCGGCCCTACGGCGCGGACTTCCCGGTGGTGACGGTGGAAGACTGGGTCGACGCGCAGGCCAGGCTGCTCGACGCGCTGGGCATCCGCCAGCTCGCCGCGGTGCTGGGCGGCAGCCTGGGCGGCATGCAAGCGCTGAGCTGGTCGCTGCGGCACCCGGACCGCCTGCGCCACTGCATCGCCGTGGCCACCGCGCCCAACCTCTCGGCACAGAACATCGCCTTCAACGAGGTGGCACGGCGCGCCATCATCACCGACCCCGACTTCCATGGCGGGCACTTCTACGAGCACGGCGTGGTGCCCAAGCGCGGACTGCGCGTGGCGCGCATGATCGGCCACATCACCTACCTGAGCGACGACTCCATGGAGGCCAAGTTCGGCCGCGGCATGAAGGCCGACACGCTGAACTACAGCACGCAGGACATCGAGTTCGAGATCGAAAGCTACCTGCGCTACCAGGGCGACAAGTTCAGCGACTACTTCGACGCCAACACCTACCTGCTGATCACCCGCGCGCTGGACTACTTCGACCCGGCGCGCGATTTCGGCGGCGACCTGAGCGCCGCCTTCGCGAACGCCAGGTGCCACTTCCAGCTCGTGAGCTTCACCACCGACTGGCGCTTCTCGCCGGCACGCTCGCGCGAGATCGTGAAGGCGCTGGTGGACAACAAGCACAAGGTGGCCTACGCGGAGATCGACGCGCCGCACGGACACGACGCCTTCCTGCTGGACGACTCGCGGTATCACAACGTGCTGCGTGCGCGCTTTGACAACATCGCGAAGGAGTCCGAGGCGGGCAAGCCGGTGTTCAAGGGAGTGGCCGTATGAGCCCCGCCCGGCCGCCCGAAGGGGCTCGCACCGCAGTGCGCAGCACGGAGGTTACCCAATGAGCGAGCGCAAGGACATGGAGCTGATTGCGCAGCTCGTTCCCGAAGGGTCGCGCGTGCTCGACCTCGGCTGCGGCAACGGCGAGCTGCTCGCGCTCTTGCGCGACACACGACGCTGCACGGGCTACGGCGTGGAGATCAGCGACGAGAACGTGCTGGCCTGCACCAGGCGCGGCGTGGACGTGATCCAGCTCAACCTCGAAGACGGCCTCGCGATGTTCGAGGACCAGAGCTTCGACGTGGTGCTGCAGCTGGACACCATGCAGCACCTGCGAAACACCGAACGCATGCTGCGAGAGACGGCGCGGGTCGGCCGCATCGGCATCGTGAGCTTCCCGAACTTCGCGCACTGGCGCAACCGGCTGCACATCGCGGCCGGGCGCATGCCGGTGACGAAGGCGCTGCCCTACGAGTGGTACAACACGCCGAACATCCGCGTGGGCACCTACGCGGATTTCGAGGTGCTGGCCGGCAAGTGCGGTTTGCGGGTGCTGGACTCGTTCGGCATCCAGGGCGGCGACGCGGTTCGCAGCTGGCCGAACCTGCGCGCCAGCGTGGCGGTGTTCAAGTTCGAGCGGACTTGAAACGGCACGTCATGCCCGCGCATCCAGCGACGGGTTGAGGCGGTCCTTCCAGGCCTGCTCGAAAATCCGGTTCAGCTCCGGCTGCGGGATCTGATCTCTGGCGTAAGAGACGGTGCCGGCATCGCGCAACTCACGCGCCGCGCGCCGAACCAGGCCAAGCGCCGCACGGGCGATCGATCCGCCGACGCTCACCCGGCGGACGCCGGCATCAATCAGGTCCCGCGCGCTCGACCCGGCCTCGTTCAGGCCGACGACCAGATTCACCGGCGCACCGATGTTCTGCACGAGATGCCTGGCTCGCACGGCATCCGCCACGCCCGGCACGAAGATGCAATGCGCGCCGGCTCGGATGAAGCGTTGCGCGCGTTCGATCGCGGCGTCCAGTCCACGGGCCGGGTCGCACTGCACGGCGTCGGTCCTGGCGTTGAGCACGAAGGTCCTGCCGCTGGCGATCGCTGCTTCGTGCGCGGCCAGGAGCCGCTCGGCCGCCAGGCACAGGTCGTACAGGCGACCGGTCGCCCGGTCCACGTCCTCGATGTTGGCGCCGGCGGCGCCCGCATCGATGGCCATCCTCACTGTTTGCGCCACCTCCTGCGGCGTTCTTCCGTAACCGGATTCGAGGTCGGCATTCACCGGGATGTCGACAGCGTCGACGATCTGGCGCAGGCGGTCGATGGCTTCATCGCGTGAGACCGCGAAGCAGAACTCGCTCACCGCGTAATCCGGCTTGCCCAGCGAGAAGGCGATGCCGGCACTCGTGGTGCCGATCGCCTCGAAGCCTTCCGATGCGAGCAGCACCGCACTGCCGGCATCCCAGGCGTTGGGCATCACGAAACCGGCCTTGTCCTCGTGCAGTTCAAGAAAGGACTGGCCTCGATCACGGGCGGTCTTGCTCATCGCGCATCTTCCGTTGGCTGTGGACAGGGGCATGTTCTTCTTGGCGAAGTCTTGCGTCAAACGCATAATTTCGAACTCAGACATGCGAATGACGCATCAGATGCCGATGGACTCCGAAGGCCTCGAGACATTCCTCTGCGTGCACCGCACGGGCAGCGTGTCCGCCGCGGCGTTCACGCTGTCGCGCACCCAGTCGGCCATCAGCCGCCGGCTGACCGTGCTCGAAGAACAGGCCGGCGTGCCGCTGTTCGAAAGGGTGGGGCGCCGGCTTGTCATGAGCGATGCCGGCAAGGCGCTGCTGCCGTACGCGGAGCGGGTCGCGGCGGCTGTGGCCGATGCGCGGTCAGCGGCGCAAGGGCTGCGCTCGGGCAAGCTGGGCGCGCTTCGGATCGCCGCGGTGGGCACCTTGGCGGACAGCCGGCTCACCGCCGCACTCCACGAAGTCCGGCGTCAGTTCCCTGGCGTCGACCTGCAACTCAGGACCGCAACGAGTGCGCAAGTGAGCGACCTGGTGAGGACCGGGGAAGCCACGGTGGGCCTCAGGTACTTCGACGAGCGCAGCCCGGACCTGTCAGCCCAACGGGTCGTGACCGAGCGACTGGTCGTGGCCTGCTCGAACGACCATCCCCTGGCGCGACGCCGGGTCCCGAGCCTGGCGAAGCTGGCGGGAGAACGTTGGCTGGCGTTCCCGGTCATCGATCGCCACGAGGAGTTCTTTGCGGGCTCCGTCTTTGCCCAATTCATGTCCCGTGGCATTGCCCAGGTGGAATGGACGGCGATCGACAGCCTCACCGCGCAAAAGCGCCTCGTCGAGGCGGGCCTGGGCATCGCGCTGATGCAAGACAGTGCCATTCGCGAAGAGGTTGATCGCCGACAGCTCGCAACCATCCGGGTGGACGACCTGCAGGTGGAAGTGCCCGTCGTCGGCATCACTCGCCGCGGCGCCGGCGTCAGCCCGGCGGCAAAGGCACTGCTCGCGGCGGTTCGTGCCGCATGCAAGCAAGGTATCGCATGACATCACTTGATCGAACGGTTCCTGCATTAGGCAGGCGCGCCATGTTGCAACGAGCCGGCCTGGCACTCTTGGGCGTGGCGCTGGGCGGCTGCGGCGGAGGAGGAGGCGGGCCGCCGCCCCCGCCGATGCAGGGCTCGCTCGACACCCGAAGCATCACCTCGAACATCAACGGCAACACCTACCCGCTGAACATCTACCTGCCGCCCGCCAGCGCCGGGCCGCGCAGCGGGTTGCCGGTCGTGTACGCGCTGGATGGCGACACCTGGTTCGACATCCTGGTCGACATCGCCGAATCGAGCCACGCCCACGCCATCATCGTCGGCATCGGCAATTCGAGGGCACTGCGCAACACCGACTACGTGCCGGTCAACCTCTGCACGCCCAATGGCGGCGGCGAGGTGGCGTTTCTCGATTTCATCCGCCGGGAACTGACGCCTTACGTCGAGACCACCATCGGCGGCGATCCGGCGCGGCGCGTCCTGCTGGGCCACTCGCATGGCGGCAGCTTCGTGCTGTACGCGCTCTTCGCGCAGGCACCGGCCGACCATCACTTCAGCGCCTACCTGTCCAGCGACGCCTCCATCGGCTGCATGCCCTCCACGGTCTCCGCCTGGGATCAGGCCTATGCCACGGTGTACACCGAACTGCCCGTCCGGCTGCACATGTCCTATGCCACCGGGGGCAACATCGAGGCCAATGTCAGCTTCATCCAGGTACTCCAAGGACGCCACTACGCTCGCCTCGACATGCAGCAGCAGTCCTACCCGGGCAGCCACACCGGCATCATCCCTGCGGCATTCGCCGACGCGATCGCGTTTGCGATTGCGATTGCGTGAGTGGTGTCAGGCCGCCAGGGCTTGCCGCATCGAACCAGTCAAACTCATCAAAGGGCACCTCTTGCTCGCCATCCATCAAAGCCATCTTCAGGTTCGCGACGGGCTCGCACTTCCCATGCGATCGGTCACCTGGACCGGCGCCCCCATCCTGGATGCCTGCGCCATCCAGGCAAGACACGGCCACCTGCTCGTGTTGACCGCCGACGGTGCTCTGACGGGCATCAACGTCGAGGCCGGAACTGTGGCGTGCCTGTGCACCGTCGAACTGCATGAGCTCACGGCTGCCCACGACGGCAGCCACTTCGGTGCACCCGCACATCGATTGCACGCCTCCCTGGATGGGCAATACGCAGCCGTCGTCACGGATCACGGCCGCCACGGAACGGTCGTCGATCTCGGTTCCGGAACGGTCACCATGCGCTTGGACGGCGGGAACTACCACGAAGACACCGTGCCTTTCAGTGCATGCTTTGCCCGCTTCGAGGAGCGCAACGTCTTCATCCACCGCAGCGACTGGAATCGACTCGATGTAGCCGACCCGGCAACCGGCCGATCGCTGACGGATCGCCACATCGCTCCTTGGTCATCCACCAGCGGCCGGCCTGAGCACTACCTCGACTATTTCCATGGGCGTCTTCGACTTAGCCCGAAAGGAACCCGCTTGTTCGATGACGGCTGGGTCTGGCAGCCGGTTGCAATACCTCGAGTCTGGTCGGTGCAGGACTGGCTGGGTTCGAATCCGTGGGAGAGCGAAGACGGCGCCTCAATCGTCGAACTCATCTATCGTGACGACTGGACCATTCCCGCCTGCTGGATCAACGAACAACATCTGGCGCTTTGGGGACTGGCCGATTGGGACGAAGAAGAATTCTCGGAAGCGGGCCAGGGGCCTGGCGTGCGCATCATCGACGTGACGCAAGACAAACGCTCGCCGGGCGAGCGCTGGCCGATGGAAGTCCATGCAGGCGGCGTCCTCGAACTGTTCAGCGATGGCACACGCCTGTACGCTGCGACACCGACCGGAACCACCGTGTGGGACATCGCGTCCCGCACCCAGCTGGCCGAGTTGCCCGGCTTCACTGCGCGCCTGCTTCACCCGGCGCGGAACTCCCTGGTGGCGTTCGGAGCCGGTCAAATCGCGGAGCTTGCGGTTCCATAGCCTCCGGGCGAACACGCGACGAGGCAAGCGTGACACCCTCGGATCATGCCGCCAACGCCACCTTGGCAGGCTCACGCTCGATCAGCACCGAGTCGCCGAACTCATGCGTCAGGTAGCCCTGGCGCTCCAGCGCATCGGTGGCGCGGTACAGCACCGCATCGCTCGTGAACGCCCGCAGCAGTTCGAAGTGGCTGGTGCCTGGTTCGTGCGTGCCGCTCACGATGCCGTCGACCACGCGCAGCTGGGTCTGCGGCCCCAGCCGCTGATCCGCCAGGCCTTCGCCCGCACGCAAGCCGCCGGGCCGTGAGGCCGCGTGCTCCAGCGCGCGGGCGACCGTCGTGCCCAGCGCGATCACACGCCCGCCACGCTGCCTCGCCTGAGTCACCGCGCGCACCGTGGCCGCCGGCAGGTGATAGGGCTCGTCCAGCGGCAGCCGCCGGTCGAGCACCTCGTCGCCCGTCGACGAAATGCCGGCCGCATGCGTAAGCGTGGCGAACACCACGCCGCGTGCCTTCAGTGCCGACAGAAGGCGCCAGTCGATCACGAAGCCGGCCGACGGCGGCTCGAAGGCCACGGGCAATGCGGCCACACGGGTCCACACATCCCACAGTGCCAGCGGCTCTCCGACGTGCGCGTACTGGATGGGTTTGCCGTGCCGCGCGATGCCGGCCCAGATGTCGTCCACCACGCCCTCGAAGCGCAAGGCGATGAGGCGCGGATGGTCCAGCAGCCGCAGCACGGTGGCGGTCAAGGGCCCCAGGCGAAGCACGTCGCCCGCGCGAAGCTCGGGTGGCAACGCGCGGTCTTCGGTGCGGGTGTGGAAGTCCCCCGCGCCGAACACGATGGCGGTGAACTCGCGCACGTCGTCGACCGCGAGCGATCGGCGGCCGGCCAGGCGAACCTCGATCGATTGACCCGTGCGCGCATGCAGGCCGCTCAGGCTCGCCGGCAAGGTGGCGGCATCGTTGGCCACGAGCACGTCGCCGGGTTGCAGGAACCCGGCCAGCTCGGCCCGCGGCGCATGCCGCAATCCACCTTGCGAATCCACCACCAACAGCTTCGCGTCGCGCGGACGCTGGCTGGGCACATGGGCGGCTTTCATACGGTCACCTCCTCCTTCGCCACGATGTGGCGGATGCGTTCGATCAGTTCCTCGGCCGACATCGCCGGCCGCTTGAGCGTGGCGGGGTCCGCGTCGGGCAGGGCCAGGGCATGCATGGGCGTGTCCATGTCGCCGGGGTCGTGGGCGATCACGCGCACGCCGTGCTCACGCAGTTCCTCGTCCCAGATGCGGCTCATGTGCGCCAACGCGGCCTTGCTCGCGCCGTAGGCACCCCAGTTCGGGTAGGCCGACACGGCGGCATCGCTCGTGATGTTCACCACCAGCGCCGTGCGGCCTTCACGGGCCGACGACGCGAGCGAGCCGAGCAAGGCCTTGGTGAGCCGGAACGGCCCGACCACGTTGGCCGCGAGCGCGGCCTCGAAGTCCTCGCACTCGGTGTCGGCCAGCGGTGCGAGTGGCACGGGGCCGAGGCTGGAGGCGTTGTGGATGAGCACGTCCAGCCCGCCCAGCGCCGAGTTGACCTGGATGGCCAGCGCGTGCGTGGTGAGCTTCCACGACACGTCGCCGACGATGCCGTGGGTGCCCGGCAGGCGCGAGGCCAGCGCCCCCACGCGCCGCGCATCGCGGGCGATGAAGGCGACCTTGGCGCCTTGTTTGTGCAGCGCCTCGACGAGGGCGAGGCCCAGTCCCGAAGTGCCGCCGGTGACGGCCACGCGAAGGTTCTTGAGGGTGTTCATGTGATCTCCGATGTCTTTGACTGCGATGGGGTGATGATGGAGATCGGCTCCTTGCGCGGCGAGGCGCTTGTCCAGCGGATTGGCAGAAGGTTGGCGTGGCGGACACGCCCAGCGCAGAATCCGCGCCATGGCCGATTCCGAATCCACCGACAACAAGACCGCCGCCCACCTCGCCCGCAACCTGGTGAGCCTGCGCCACACCCGCTCGCTCACGCAGGACGGCCTGGCCAAGGCCGCGGCGGTGCCACGCTCCACCATCGCCAACCTGGAATCGGGCGAGGGCAACCCGTCGCTGTCTGTGCTGGTCAAGGTGGCCGGCGCCCTGGGCGTGCCCATCGATGAGCTGCTCGCCTCGCCGCGCGCCATGGTCCGCCGCTGGAATGCCGACGAGGTCGCCACGCACACCAAGGGCCGCGGCGTCACCATCCGGCCGCTGGTCCCCGAGCCCGTGCCCGACGAGATGATGGAAGTGATGGACTTCGCCCCCGGCGCGGTGATGGGCGGCACGCCGCACCTGCCGGGCACGCGCGAGTTCTTCACCTGCATCGACGGTCGCGTGAACCTGATGGTGGCCGGCGAACGCTACGCGCTGAACACCGGCGACGTGCTGGCCTTCCCGGGCAACCTGCCGCACTCGTACCAGAACGGCGACGGCGTGGCGCCGGCACGCGGCGTGTCGGTGGTGGTGCTGGCCAAGGCCGGGGTCTGACACCCCGCCCCTACCGAGACAAGGGGAAACCCTCCGCCCCTATTCTTCGCGCCGCTCACAAACGCAACAGTCACGCAACAGTCCCTGGAGGAATCCCAATGAACCGCATCAATCATGGGCTGCTGGCCCTGGCCGGCGCCCTGGCGTTCGCGCACGCTGCCCACGCCGAAGCCCCGATGGTCAAGACCCAGGCGCCCGGTTACTACCGCATGATGCTCGGCGACTTCGAGGTCACCGCGCTGTTCGATGGCGCCATCGACCTCAAGCCCACCGAGCTGCTCACCAACGTCAAGAAGGATGACGTCACGAAGATGCTCGCGCAGCGCTTCCAGAAGGAGCCGGTGCCGACCTCGGTGAATGCCTTCCTGGTGAACACCGGCAGCAAGCTGGTGCTCATCGACACCGGCACGGGCGCACTCGGCGGCCCGACGCTGGGCGGCATCGTCAACAACCTGAAGGCCGCGGGCTACCAGCCCGAGCAGGTGGACGAGATCTACATCACCCACATGCACTTCGACCACGTGGGCGGCCTGATGAGCGGCGACAAGCTGGCGTTCCCGAACGCCGTCGTGCGCGCCGACCAGCATGACGCCGACTTCTGGCTGAGCCAGGCCAACCTGGACAAGGCGCCCGAGGCGATGAAGGGCTTCTTCAAGGGCGCCCAGGCCTCGCTGAACCCGTACGTCGCGGCCGGCAAGTTCAAGTCCTTCACCGGCAACACCGATCTCGTGCCGGGCGTCAAGGCGGTGAGCACCTACGGCCACACCGCGGGCCACACGGTCTACACGGTGGAGTCTCAGGGCCAGAAGCTCGTGCTGTGGGGCGACCTGATGCACGTGCCCGCGGTGCAGTTCCAGCGGCCTGAGGTGACCATCCAGTTCGACAGCGACTCCAAGTCCGCAGCGAAGGAGCGCAAGAAGGCCTTCGCCGAAGCTGCCAAGCAGGGCTACCTGGTGGGCGTGGCGCACCTGCCCTTCCCGGGCATCGGCCACCTGCTCCGCGAGGGCAAGGGCTACAGCTACGTGCCGGTGGACTACGCGCCGGTGAAGTAAGGCCAGCCGGGACTACCCGACCAGCGCCTTCTCCATGAAGACGCTGTGCGGGTCGTCCCAGTAGTCGGCGAACGGCCCCCGCCGCACGAAGCCCTGGCGCTCGTAGGTGCGCAGTGCCTCGGGCTGCTTGGGGCCGGTCTCCAGGCGCAGCAGCGTGCAGCCGCGCGCCAAGGCCATGGCCTCCAACGCATCCAGCAAGGCCCGGCCCAGTCCGCGACCGCGGCTCGCCGGGTCCACGTACATGCGCTTGATCTCGCCGTAGCCGTCGGCCAGCATCAGTCCGGCACAGCCGACGGCGCTGCCGTGTTCATCGCGCGCCACCACGAACAGCACGTTGGGCTGCATCAGCGTGGCGATGTCCACGCCATGGTGGCTCTCCGCCGGGTACATGGGCTTCTGGTAGGCATCCAGCGCTTCGATCAGCGCGACCACGTCGGGCTGGTCGGCGCGTTCGGGCGCGATGCGCGGGGCAGGGTTCATCGGGGCACTCCAGGCGGGTGATGCGGCGAATGGGCCTTGCGCACGACGACGAGGTAGTGCGCGGTGCCCTGGCCGGGGTTCTCGAAGATGTGGTCGGCATCCAGCGGCATGCGGGTGCAGTCGCCAGGGTTCAGTTCCAGTGCCTCGCCGCCCACCGTCAGGCGCAACCGCCCTTGAAGCAGCAGAACCTGCTGTTCATAGGGCGCGGTGTGCGCGTCGTAGCGCACCTTGGCGCCGGCCGGCAGGTCGATGGCAACGATGTCGGTGTCGTGTTCGCCGCCGGCTGGTGAGACCAGCCGGCGCAGGTAGCCGGTCTGCGGGTCGCGCCACTGCGGCTGCGCATCGCGCCGGCTGACCTGATGCCGCGGCGCCTGCGGCCCGCTCATCAGGCCCGACAGCGTCACCGCCAGCGCATCGGCCAGCTTGGACAACAAGCCTGCCGTGGGGCTGGCTTCCTGCCGCTCGATGCGGGAAATCATGGCGCGGCTCACGCCGGAGTGCTGGGCCAGTTCGTCCAGCGACCAGCCCCGCTCGGTCCGCAAGGTCTTCAGGCGCTGGGCGATGACGGCTTCGATGTCCATTCGTCCACTATAAGAGAAATTCCTCCACCAAAGGAGATTAACGTGCGGAGTGCGCCCGCCGGCGTGGCCCCCTTTGCCATGGTTTGGGCCGCATCGGCCATTGAGCCCACCCCGCCGATCGGCCTACGCTTGCTTCATGTTCCGCCCCTTCGTCGCTGCCCTGGCCGCCTGGTTCGCCGTCGCGCCCTGCTTCGCGCAGGAGGCGCCCACGCACGACGCCATCCAGCTGGACGAGGTCTTCGCCCAGTTCGACAAGGCCACCAAGGACGAAGAGCCCGGCATCACGCTGGTGCAGCCGCGGCACGTTCGCTTCGTTGCCAAGCTCGTGGAAGCGCCGGCCAGGTGCAACACGCAGGCGCTGCAGGCCATCCTCGAGGCGATGGGCCAGCCGGACTTCCTGCAGAAGGCGCCGGTGGAGCACTGCATCCGCCTGAGGTCCGACGGCGGCCACGACCTCACCGCCTGGGTGCAGGACGTGCTCGTGGCCGACCTGAACACCGACGCCAGGCCCGGCGGCGCGATCGAGGTGTATGCCGACTTCCTGGCCTATGGCGTGGGAACGGACCGTGCCCGCAACATGCCGCTGATGCTGGTCAGCCGCTTCGAGCCGAAATGAGCGCTTGACATCGAGTGCGCTCTAGCAATTTCAATGGGACCACCCTCCCTTTGAAAACTGACTGGAAAGGTGCATTCGATGAACACGGAACTCAACAAGCAAGTCGCCCGCCGCTTCTACGAGCGCTTCGACGCGAACGACATCGACGGCGTGCTCGACACCATGGCCGAGGACTCGCGCTTCTGGATCGCGGGCAAGGCCGGCAGCAACAACACCGTCGGCTGGCACACCAAGCCGGAGATGGCGCGCATGTTCAAGGCCATGACGGCGCAGATGCCTCGCGGCCTGCGCATGTCGGTGGACAGCCTCATCGCCGAAGGGGACAAGGTGGCGCTGGAGGTGCATTCCTACGGCGAACTGGCGAACGGCCGGGTCTACGAGAACGAATACCACGCGCTCATCACCGTGCGCGACGGCAGGATCGCCGAGGTGAAGGAGTACATGGACACGCAGCACGTGCACAACGTGTGGTTTGTCTGAAACCTGGATGAAACCACGGCGCCATCGCATCCAGGCGCCGTATTTCGCACTGATGACTGGCAAAGACCCCGAGGAACGGACCAGAATCTCCTTGCGATAGTCTGCGCGCTCGGACGCGTGCGAGCCGCGTCCACCAACAATCTTTCCATGGCGCCAAGTCCGGGCGCCGACCACCTCGAGGGTTTGCGCATGTCTGTGTCTGGCCAGACCGATGCTTCTTTGGCGCCGTCGTTTTCAGGCGTCCGTTCCAACCACCGCTTGACCATCGCACTGGCCTGCACGGCCGCGCTGCTCGTCGCCTGCGGCAACAAGGACCAGGCGGCCGGCGGCGGCGCCCCGGGCGGCGGCATGCCGCCACCGGAAGTCGGCGTGGTCGTGGCCGCGCCGCACGAGGTGGGCCTGCAGACCGAATTGCCCGGCCGGCTCGAAGCCTCGCGCGTGGCGCAGGTGCGCGCCCGTGCGGCGGGCATCCTGCAAAAGCGCCTGTTCCGTGAAGGCAGCGACGTGCGTGCCGGCCAGCCGCTGTTTCAAATCGACCCCGCGCCTTACCGCGCCGCCTCGATGAGCGCCCAGGCGAGCCTCGCCCGCGCACAAGCCAACCTGACACAGGCCGCTGCGCAGGCCGAGCGCTACAAGCCGCTGATGGAAGCCAACGCCATCAGCAAGCAGGACTATGTGAACGCAGTGGCCGCGCAGAAGTCCGCGCAGGCCGACGTCGCCGCCGGGCAGGCCGCGGTGCAGACGGCGCAGATCAACCTGGGCTATGCCAACGTCACTTCGCCCATCAGCGGGCGCATCGGCCGCGCGCTGGTCACCGAAGGGGCGCTGGTGGGACAGGGCGAAGCCACGCAGCTCGCGGTGGTGCAGCAGATCAATCCGATGTACGTGAACTTCACGCAGTCCACCACGGACGTGCTGAAGCTGCGCCGTGCGCTGGCCGGCGGACAGCTCAAGCGCGCAGCGGGCACGGAGTCCGCCAGCGTGCGCGTGGTGCTGGACGACGGCACCGAGTACGGCCAGGCTGGCAAGCTGCTGTTCTCCGACCTGACCGTGGACCCGACCTCGGGCCAGATCACGCTGCGCGCCGAAGTGCCCAACAACGATGGCCTGCTGCTGCCGGGCATGTACGTGCGCGTGCGGCTGGAGCAGGCGCAGGTGGACAACGCCATCACCTTGCCGCAGCAGGCGGTGAACCGCTCCAACCAGGGCGACACGGTGATGGTGGTGGGCGCAGACGGCAAGGTCTCGCCGCGTCCGGTGAAGGTGGGCTCCGCACAAGGCGGGCAGTGGGTGGTGCTCGAAGGCATCAAGCCCGGCGAGCAGGTGATGGTGGACGGCTTCCAGAAGTTGCGCGGGCCAGGGCCGGTGAAGCCGGTGCCCTGGTCGGCGAGCGCCGCGTCCAGGCCTGCCGCTTCCGCCTCGGCCGCGTCGGCTGCCGGGTCGGCGGCTTCCCGCTGAGACAGGACGCCACCCCATGGCCAAATTCTTCATCGACCGCCCCATCTTCGCCTGGGTGATCGCGATGTTCATCATCGTGATGGGCGCCGTCGCCATCACGCAGTTGCCGATCTCGCAGTACCCGCCGGTGGCCCCGCCGTCCATCGTGGTGACGGCCGTCTACCCCGGCGCGTCCGCGCAGACGCTGGAAGACTCGGTCATCAGCGTCATCGAGCAGGAGATGAACGGGTCGCCCGGCCTCATCTACATGGAGTCCGTGAGCCAGGCCAACGGCTCGGGCACCATCACGCTGAGCTTCGAGCCGGGCACCAACCCCGACCTCGCGCAGGTGGACGTGCAGAACCGCCTGAGCCGCGCCACCCCGCGCCTGCCGCAGGCGGTGACGCAGCAGGGCGTGCGAGTGGACAAGGCGCGCTCGAACTTCCTGCTGTTCACCATCCTGTCTTCCGACAACCCGGCCTACGACCCGATCGCGCTGGGCGACTACGCCTCGCGCAACGTGCTGCCGGAAATCCAGCGCATCCCGGGCGTGGGCCAGGCACAGCTGTTCGGCACCGAGCGCGCGATGCGGGTGTGGATCGACCCGGCCAAGCTTGCCGGCTTCAGCCTGTCGCCCTCCGACGTGACGGCGGCCATCCGCACGCAGAACGCGCAGGTGTCGTCCGGCACCATCGGCGAGCTGCCCAACCTGCCGGGGCAGTCCATCTTCGCGACGGTGGTGGTCAACGGCCAGCTCGCCAACGTGGAGCAGTTCGGCAACATCGTGCTGCGTGCCAACGCCGACGGCTCCGCGGTGCGGCTGCGTGACGTGGCGCGGCTGGAGCTGGGCGCGCAAACCTACGCCACCTCCGCCCGGCTGAACGGCAGGCCCTCCACCGGCATCGGCGTGCAGCTGTCGCCCACCGGCAATGCGCTGGCCACGGCCACGGCCATCAAGAACCGCATGGAGGAGCTGTCGCACTACTTCCCCTCGGGGGTGAAGTACTTCATGCCCTACGACAGCTCGCGCTTCGTGAAGATCTCGGTGGCGCAGGTCGTCGAGACGCTGCTCGAAGCGGTGGCCCTGGTGTTCCTCGTGATGTTCCTGTTCCTGCAGAACTGGCGCTACACGGTCATCCCCACCATCGTCGTGCCCATCGCGCTGCTGGGCACCTTCGGCGTGCTGCTGGCGCTGGGCTTCTCCATCAACGTGCTGACGATGTTCGGCATGGTGCTGGTCATCGGCATCGTGGTGGACGACGCCATCGTGGTGGTGGAGAACGTCGAGCGCATCATGAGCGAGGAAGGCCTGCCTCCGCGCGCCGCCACGCGCAAGGCGATGGGGCAGATCTCCGGCGCCATCGTGGGCGTGACGGTGGTGCTGATCTCGGTGTTCGTGCCGCTGGCCTTCTTCACCGGCTCCATCGGCAACATCTACAAGCAGTTCTCAGCCGTGATGGTGTCTTCCATCGCGCTGTCGGCCTTCATGGCGCTGTCGCTCACGCCGGCCTTGTGCGCCACGCTGCTCAAGCCGGTGGAAGCCGGCCACCACCACGAGAAGAGCGGCTTCTTCGGCTGGTTCAACCGCGGCTTCTCGAAGACGGCCAAGCGCTACGAGGGCTGGGTGGCGCGCATCCTCAAGCGCGCGGGACGCTTCCTCATCGTCTACCTGGCCATCATCGCCGCGGTGGTGGCGATGTTCAGGCTGCTGCCCGCCTCCTTCCTGCCGCAGGAAGACCAGGGCTACATGATCGTCAACGTGCAGCTGCCTCCGGGCGCCACCTTCAACCGCTCGCTGGAAGTGGTCAAGCAGGTGGAAGGCTTCATCCTCAAGCAGCCCGAGGTGGAGAGCATGGTGGGCGTGATGGGCTTCAGCTTCTCGGGCCAGGGCCAGAACGCAGGCCTGGCCTTCGTGACGCTCAAGCCCTGGGACGAGCGCAAGGGCAAGGACCACACGGCGCAAGCCATTTCGGGCCGCGCCTTCTTCGCGCTGTCGGGCATTCGCGATGCCTTCATCTTCGCGCTGAGCCCGCCGCCGATTCCGGAACTGGGCACGTCCTCGGGCTTCAACTTCCGGCTGCAGGACCGCGGCGGCCACGGCCATGCCGCGCTGCTGGCCGCGCGCAACCAGCTATTGGGCATGGCCTCGCAAAGCAAGATCGTGACGGGCGTGCGGCCCGATGGCCTGGAGGATGCCTCGCAGCTGCAGCTGGACATCGACCGCGACAAGGCCAACGCGCTGGGCGTGAGCTTCGATTCGATCAACGCGGCCATCTCCACCGCGCTGGGCTCGGTCTACGTGAACGACTTCCCCAGCGCCGGCCGCCTGCAGCGCGTGATCGTGCAGGCCGATGCGCCCACGCGCATGCAGCCCGAAGACCTGCTGCAGCTGAACGCGCTCAACAGCAAGGGCCAGCCCGTGCCGCTCTCGGCCTTCGCGAGCACGAGGTGGATCACCGGCCCGATGCAGACCATCCGCTACAACGGCTACCCGACCATGCGCATCGGCGGCGACGCAGCGCCCGGCCGCAGCACCGGCGAAGCGATGGACGAGATGGAGCGCCTGGCCGCGCAACTGCCTGCGGGCTTCGCCTTCGAGTGGACCGGCCAGTCGCGCGAGGAAAAGCTGTCGGGCTCGACGGCGTTCATCCTGCTGGGCTTCTCGCTGCTGGCGGTGTTCCTGTGCCTGGCCGCGCTGTACGAGAGCTGGTCGATCCCGCTGTCGGTCATCCTCGTGGTGCCGCTGGGGGTGCTGGGCGTGGTGCTGGCGGCGAGCTTCCGCGGCCTGGCCAACGACATCTACTTCAAGGTCGGCCTCATCACCGTGATCGGCCTGTCGGCGAAGAACGCGGTGCTGATCATCGAGTTCGCCAAGGACTTGCATGCGCAGGGCAAGGGCCTGGTCGAGTCCGTGCTGGAAGCCGCGCACCTGCGCTTCCGGCCCATCCTGATGACCTCGCTGGCCTTCGTCCTCGGCGTGATGCCGCTGGTGGTGGCCACCGGCGCCGGCTCGGCCAGCCAGCGCGCCATCGGCACCGGCGTGATGGGCGGCATGCTCAGCGCGACCTTGCTGGCGGTGTTCTTCGTGCCGGTGTTCTTCGTGGTGGTGCGGCGCGTGTTCAAGGGCAGCGAACGGCAGAGGAAGATGTATGCGCATGAGCTGGACAACAACGGCAACGGCGCGGGCGGTCCCGCGGCCAAGCCGGTGGAGGATGCGCATGAGTAAGCGACTTGCGCTCAGCGTGGTGATGTCAGCGGCACTGGCCGGCTGCATGTCGCTCGCGCCCAAGTACGAACGGCCGGCGGCCCCGGTGCCCGAGCGTTTTTCGGGTGACGGGACGGCCGTGTCCGGTCCGGTTGCAAGCGACCTCGAATGGCAGTCCTTCTTCGCGGATGAACGCCTCAAGCGGCTCATCGGCATCGCGCTGGCCAACAACCGCGACCTGCGCATCGCCGCGCTGAACATGGAGCAGGCGAGGGCGGCGGCCGACATCCGCCGCGCGGACCTGTGGCCCACCGTGAACGCCGGCGCCAACGCCTCGCGCGGGCCCAGCGCCGCCGCGGGCGGGGCCGTCACCAGTCTCTACACCGTGGGCCTGGCGGTCACGGGCTACGAGCTCGACTTCTTCGGCCGCGTGCGCAACCTGAACGATGCGGCGCTGGCGCAATACCTCGCAACGGACGAGGCGCGCAAGACCGCGCAGATCTCGCTCATCGCGCAGGTTGCCACCACCTACTTGAACCTGCTGGCGGACGAGCAGTTGCTGGAGGCGACCAAGCAGACACTCGTCAGCCGCGAGGAGTCGCTCAAGCTCACCAGGCTCAAGTTCGACAACGGCGCGGCGTCCGAGCTGGACTTTCGCCAGGCCGAGTCACTGCACCAAGCCGCACGCGTGGCCTTCGCGCAGCAGACGCGGCAACGTGCGCTCGATGAGAACGCACTGGTGCTGCTGCTCGGGCAAGGGCTGCCGGCGGACCTGCCCGCCGGCCTGCCGCTGCTGGATCAGCGCATGGTGGCCGACCTGCCCGCCGGCATCCCGTCAGAGGTGCTGGTGCGCCGGCCCGACGTGCGCGCCGCCGAGCAGGCACTCATCGCAGCCAACGCCAACATCGGCGCGGCACGGGCAGCGTTCTTCCCGCGCATCACGCTCACCGGCAGCGTGGGCACGGCAAGCTCCGAACTGAACGGCCTGTTCAAGAGCGGCTCGGCCGCGTGGACCTTCGCGCCCTCGCTCACCCTGCCGATCTTCGACGCCGGCCGCAACAGCGCCAATCTCGCATCGGCGAAGGTGGGCCGCGACATCGCGGTGGCCCAGTACGAACGCACCATCCAGACGGCGTTCCGAGAAGTCTCGGACGCCCTCGCCGGCCGGGCCACGTTCACCGAGCAGTTGCAGGCCCAGCAGGCCCAGACCGCCGCCGAGGAAGCCCGCTACCGCCTGGCCGACCTGCGCTACCGCAACGGCGCGTCGAGCTACCTCGACGTGCTGGATGCGCAGCGCGCACTCTTCACTGCCCAGCAGGCGCTGGTGCAGACGCAGGCGCAGCAGGTGCAGAACCTGGTGACGGTCTACAAGGTGCTGGGCGGTGGGTGGACGCCGCCTGCGGACACGGCCCGCTGACTGACCTGCCGAACGGCCAAGGCCAGAGGGCTACTGCCCTTCGGCCTTGTCGTACACCACCTTGTCGTCCACCGCGTAGAGGAAGCACTTGCCGGCGCCCAGCTTCTCGCACTCGGCCAAGGCGCGGGCGCCCGGGTCAGTGGGCGCGGCCGGGTCTTTCACCTTGGTGCCCCAGGCCTGGTACCACTTCCCGCCTTCGGAAATCACGAAGGCCCTGGGCAGCGGGCGCGTGAGGAACACGCGGTAGCGGTCGCGCATCTGCTCGGAGGCATAGGGCAGCCGGCTCACGTCCTCGATGCCGCCCTTGGCCGGTGCCGTGACAGCGGCAGCCACCACGTTGGGAGGCACGGCAGGAGGTGCTGCGGCGGCCACCGCGGTCGGTGCTGAAGCGGCCGCACTCGCCGCCTTCGCCGCGGCAGCGGCTGCGGCCTTGGCGTGGCGCTGCGGCAATTCCTTCACCCAATCCACCGGCACGGCGAAGTTCAGGTTCTGCGCATCGCCGGTGATGGAACCGATGGTCGTCAGCCCGATGAGCACGCCCTGGTCGTCGAACAGGCCGCCGCCGCTGGAGCCGCCTGAGATGGCGGCCGAGGTCTGCAGCAGGATGATCTGGTCCTTGTCGTTGCGGCGGATGGACGACAGCAGGCCCGCACTCATGGTGAGGTCCAGCCCCTTGGGATTGCCGATGGCGAAGACGTTCTGTCCCACCGACAAGGCCGAGGCATCGCCCAGCTTGACCGCGGGCGCATTCAGGTTGGGCGCCTTGATCTGGCACACGTCGCGCGGCGGGTCCCACAGGTCCAGCTTGGCATCGATGCTGATCTTGTCGTGCTTGACCGCCACGCGCTTGGCCTTGGCGAGCACGTGGCAATTGGTGACCAGCGTGTCCGGCGCGATGACCACACCGCTGCCGATGCCGATGGGCAGGCCGTCCACGTCGTAGGTCTGCACGCGCCACACGCTGGGAGAGACCTTGTCGTAGACCTGCGCGGGCTGCAACGCTGCGGCGTGCACGAGCGGGGCCGCGAGGCCCGCCAGCGCCGCACCCCACAGCGTCGTCCATCGAAGCGATGTCATGTCTTGCTCCTTGCGCTCACTTGCCGATCAGGCCTTGCAGCTCTTCGGAGCCCGCGCCCTGGCGCAGCACGGCATCGCCACTGTCGCCCGAGGTGGCGCTCGAAGCCGCACCCGCCACACCCAGCGCCTTGGACTGGCCGATGGGCACGCAGGCCGAGCCCTTGGGATTGCGCCGCAGCGCGGTGGGTTCAAACTTGATGTTCTCGGGATCGGTCATGTCGAACACGGCCGCCCCGCAGCCCGTGGGCGTGGACTGGCCGCGCACCAGGTAGCTGCGGCCGGCCACCGGCGTGAAGGTCCAGCGCATGACGCAGACCTGCCTGAGCGCCGGCTTGTCGACGCGGTACTCGACGGTGGTCACGGCGTTGGCCACCACGCTGCTGGACTTGGGCGTGACCGTGGAACTGCCCACGCCGACGAGCTTGGTGCCTTCGCACTTCTCCGCGTCCTCGAACACGTTGACCGAGAACAGTTCGCCGGCCGGAACCGTGCCGCGCATGACCAGCCGGGCGGTGGGGCCGCCGGTGGGCGGCACGTACTTGACCAGCGGCCTCGGCGGCGCGGTGGCCACGCAGCTGGCGAGCAAGGCCGCGGCGGCCATGGCCCCGGCGAGGCCGAGGAAGGCCTTCCCGGACGAGATGTGTGATTGCTGCACCGCAGCCCCTCCCCTTGAAGCAATGTCGTTCCCGCCGAGGAAGCGGGCGCTCGCCCCAAGTTTAGGTCCGGCGGCGCGGGGGCCGGCTGTTCACCCGGTGAGGCATTCGTGCAATTTGCAACGTGGCCTGTCCCGCCGCTTCAGGCTTCGTCCGGCGGCACCGGGTTCAGGTCAGGAAACTTCGCGTCCCGCTTGCCCTTCCACGCCCCGATGGCCTCGGCCATCTCGGCGGTGTCGAAGATGGCGCTTTGCAGCAGCGTCATCTGGTGCAGCGCCGCGGCCGTGCCATGGTCGCGCGCCTGGTTCAGCGCCAGCTTGCTGCCGGTGATGGCCAGCGGAGATTTGGCAGCGATGCTGCGGGCCAGCTTCATCGCGTGGGCCAGCAAGGCGGCGGCATCGGGCAGCACGGCGTTCACCAGACCCAGCTCCAGGGCCCGCGCCGACGGCAGCCGGTCGCCGGTATAGGCCAGCTCGCGCACCACGCCCTGAGGGATGAGCTTGGGCAGGCGCTGCAGCACGCCCAGGTCGGCGGCCATGCCGACGTTGATCTCCTGGATGCAGAAGAACGCGTCCTCGCTGCACACGCGGATGTCGCAGGCCGCGGCCAGGTCCAGCGCCCCGCCGATGCAGCCGCCCTGCACTGCGCAAACCACCGGCATGCGGGCGGTGTCCAGCACGTCGAAGCAGCCCATGAGGCGGCGCAGGCCTTCCTGGAAGCTCAGGCGGGCGCGCGGGCTGGACGTGTCCAGCATGCCGCCCTGGCCGCCGAAGGTCTCCAGCGCCATGCCGGCGCTGAAATGCTTGCCGGTGGAGGAGATGACCAGCACCCGGGCCTCGCCGCTGTCGCTGAGGGCCTGCACCGCGTCGCGGAACGCCGGGAAGAAGGCCGGGGCCATGGTGTTCATCCGCTCGGGCCGGTTGAACTGCAGGTGGGCAATGCCGGCTTCGGTGCCGAGCTGGAAGAAGTCGTTCATGGAGTCTCCGTGTGTCGTCATGGCCGGCATCGTGCGTCAATCCGCGGGACCCGGCGGCGCCAAAATGGTGGCCGCGCGTGCCTTTGGACGCAGTCACCCACCGGACAGTCCGGGCCGTGCCTACACTGCGCCACCATGAACACCTCGCTCACCACCTACGACGGCCTGTCCCTCTTCGTGCAGCACTGGCCCGCAGCGGCCGCTCCGGCGCGCGGCACGGTGCTCATCGCGCACGGGCTGGGCGAGCACATCATGCGCTACGCCCACGTGGCGAAGTTCCTCAACGCCCAGGGCTGGAACGTGGTGGGCTACGACCACCGCGGCCACGGCAGGAGCGGCGGTGACAAGGGCGTGCTCAACCAGCCGGACGACTTCGCCACCGACCTCGCCCTGGTGATGGACGCGGTGCGCCAGCAATACCCTGGCCCCCTGGTGCTGGCCGGCCACAGCCTGGGCGGCGTCATCGCGGCGCGCTTCGTGGCGGGTGCGCTGGAAGCCACGCCGCCCAAGTGGAGCCGGCCGGTGGACGCGCTGATCCTCAGCTCGCCGGCCATCGACATCGGCATGAATGCCGCGCAGAAGATGATGCTGTCCATCGCCGAGCCGCTCACGCCCAACCTCGCGGTGAACAACGGCCTCAACCCCTCGTGGGTGTCGCGCGACCCGGCCGTCGTCAAGGCCTACAAGGAAGACCCGCTGGTGCACGACCGCATCACGCCCAAGATCGTTCGCTTCATCCTCGACGGGGGCGCCAAGGTGCTGGAGCTCGCGCCCAAGTGGACGACGCCCACCTTGCTGACCTGGGCGGGCAGCGACAAGTGCGTGGTGCCCAAGGGCAGCGTGGACTTCAGCGCTGCCGCGCCGCGAAGCGTCGTGACCTCGCGCGAATGGCCCAAGCTGTACCACGAGATCTTCAACGAGCCGGAGCAGGCCGAGGTGCTGGCCTACGTGGGTGACTGGCTGGCCACGCGGCTGCGCTGAGACATCCTCCATGCCCTGCGGGGCATTGCCGGGCGCTTGCGGGCAAGCGAAGTCCTACACTCGACGCTTCCCCAAAAAGGAGCCCCCGAGATGAACGCACGCGACCCGCTGCTGCCCTTGCAACCCGATGAATCCGCCGCGCTGGCTGCGTTCGCCGAGCGCACCTGGGACGAGGAGATCGTCCCCGCGCTGACGCAGTACATCGCCATTCCCGCCAAGAGCCCGATGTTCGATGCCGACTGGCAGAAGAACGGCTACATCGAGCGGGTGGTGCGCGATGCCGCCACCTGGGTGGAGGGCAAGAAGGTCGCGGGCCTGAAGCTGGAGGTGATCCGCCTGGAAGGCCGCACGCCGGTCATCTACTTCGAGGTGCCCGCCACCAAGCCCGGCAGCACCGACACCATCTGCCTGTACGGCCACCTGGACAAGCAGCCCGAGTTCAACGGCTGGCGCAGCGACCTCGGGCCCTGGACGCCCAAGTACGAGAACGGGCTGCTGTACGGCCGCGGCGGCGCGGACGACGGCTACGCCATCTATGCCTCGCTCACCGCCATCCTGGCGCTGGACAAGCAGGGCATCCCGCGTCCGCGCTGCGTGGGCATCATCGAGGCCTGCGAGGAAAGCGGCTCATTCGACCTGCCCGCCTACATCGACCTGCTGCGCCCGCGGCTGGGCAACGTGGCGCTGGTGGTGTGCCTGGACAGCGGCGCGGGCAACTACGACCAGCTGTGGCTGACCACCAGCCTGCGCGGCAACGTGACGGGCACGCTGAAGGTGGAGATCCTCACCGAGGGTATCCACTCCGGCGACGCCAGCGGCCTGGTGCCGTCGAGCTTTCGCATCATGCGGCAGGTGCTGGACCGGCTGGAGGATTCCAAGACCGGCGAGCTGCTGCCGCAAAGCTTCCATTGCCAGATTCCCGGCGACCGGGTCGAACAGGCGAAGGCGACGGCAGCCATCCTCGGCGACGAGGTCTGGAAGCGGTTCCCCTGGGCCTGCGGCGCCGATGGCGGACCGTCCCTGCCGACGACCACCGACCCGGTGCAGTCGCTCATCAACCGCACCTGGAAGCCCACGCTGAGCGTGACGGGCGTGGACGGCTTCCCCGAGCTGAAGAACGCCGGCAACGTGCTGCGCCCCTACACCGCCTTCAAGCTGTCGCTGCGCCTGCCGCCGCTGGTCGACGGCAACGAGGCCGCGCAGAAACTCAAGACCCTGCTCGAAGACAACGCGCCCTACAACGCCAAGGTCACCTTCCATGCGGATGGCCGCGTGGGCGCGCAAGGCGCTTCAGGCTGGAACGCGCCCAGCCTGGCGACGTGGATGGAAGACGCGCTGCACGCCGCCTCGCAGGCCCACTACGGCGCGCCCTGCGGCTTCATCGGCCAGGGCGGCACGATCCCGCTGATGGGCATGCTGCAGCAGGGCTTCCCGCAGGCGCAGATGATGGTCTGCGGCGTGCTCGGGCCCAAGAGCAACGCGCACGGCCCGAACGAATTCCTGCACGTGCCCTACGGCAAGCGCCTCACGGCCGCGGTGGCTCAGGTGATGGCCGCCTGCCCCTGAAGCGGTTCGCTGCTCGCACATGAACAAGCGGGCCGCGGGCCCGCTTTTCGTTGGACTCGCGTGGCGTGTTCCACGGTCCAATGGCTCGGACATGGCTCGCCAATCCAGATTTCCCGTCGCCGAGGATCCGCCCACCAGCAACCTGGGGCGCAGCTTCGTCGTGCTGTTGTTCGTGGCGGCATTGGTCGGGGTGCCGCTGCTGGTGGTCTACGGCAGTTCGTGGTTCGGCATCGAGCGCGCCGTGCCTGGCGACGACCGCCCGCTGCCGCAATGGTTCACGCCCGGCGAGCTGCGCAGCACCACGCGTGACGGCGCCATCATGAAAGTGCGGGTGTCGATGGATGCCGGCAGCTGGTCCAACCAGCAGGCCATGCAGCATCGGCTGATGCCCATCACCGAGCTGCTGCAGGTGACGGCCGGCATGCGAAAGGCCGACGACCTCGTCGGTTCGGCCGGCATCGAGAAGCTGGGCGACGATCTCTTTGCCAGTGTCAACCAGTACATGGCCTCCGAAGGGCTCAAGCCCGTCACCAGCCTGGCCGTCCAGGACCTCTGGTACACGAGGCCCTGAACGCTCCCGCCGTCGGCTACTTCTTCGCCGAGGCCATCTTCACCGGCTGTCCACGGATGCCGATCGCGGCGGCTTCCAGCGCATCGCGCGGCGGCTTGGCGCTTTCCTGCATGTCCTTCAGCGCGGTGGTGAGGTTCTGCCAGAACAGCGTCATCTCGGTGTTGCTGGGCATGGCGCGGCCGGCGTAGATCGAGTCCATGGACGTGCGGATGCGCGGGTCGCTGTACAGCGTCCAGAACATCTTCTTGGACGCGGGCACGCCCAGCGGCTTGTCCTGGTTCATCGCCGCCAATCCGCTGGCTTGCAACAGGTGACTCTCCAGGAACTGCGCCGCCAGCTGTTTGTTGGGCGAGCTTTGCGTGACCATCGCGCCCAGCACGCCCACGAAGGGCCGCGCGGGCTTGCCGTTGAGCGTGGGCAGCACGGCCACGCCGTAGTTGATCTTCGCCTTGGCCAGCGTCTCCCAGGCCCAGGGGCCGGTGATCCACATCGCCTGCTTGCCCGAGGTCATGCCTTCCTCGGCTTCCTGGTAGGTCTGGCCGCCATCGGGCAGCAGGCCGTTCTTGATCATCGACATCAGGAACTCGGCGCCCTTGATCGCACCCGGGTGGTTGATGCCGGTGTCGCGGGCGTCGAAGCTGCCGTCGATCTTGCGCTGGAACACGTAGGCGCCGCCAGCCGCGAGCAGCGGCCAGGTGAAGTAGGCGCTTTCGGTTTCCCAGCCGATCGCGCGCACGCCCTTTGTCTTGAGCTTGTAGTGCAGCGGGATGATCTCTTCGAAGGTCTTGGGCGGCTCGGGCACCAGGTCCTTGTTGTAGAGCAATGCGATGGCTTCCACCGACAGCGGATAGCCCCAGGTCTTGCCGCCTTGCGTGAAGCCGTCCCAGGCGACCTGCACGATGTCCTGTCGCAGTGCGGCGTCAGGCGTCACGGGTGCGATGAACCCGCGCTTGATCCAGTCGCCCAACCGGTCGTGCGGCCAGATCCAGATGTCCGGCCCCTTGCCATTGGCCATGGCCTCCTCGAACTTGCCGACCGCGTTGTCGAAGTGCTCGACCTTGACCTTCACGCCGGTCTTCTTCGTGTACTCGTCAGCAACTTTCTGCAGGCCGTTGTAGCCCTTGTCGTTGTTGATCCAGATGGTGAGCTTGCCCTTCTCCGCCGCCTGCACGGCGAAGGCCGCGACCAGCAATGCCGCGCCTGCGATGCGTTTCGCGATGTGCCCCATTGACGTCTCCTTGGTACTGACTTGGTAACGTCATGTTGCGGGAACGGCGCGAGCGAAAGACCAGTGTCGACCCTGAAGAATCAGTCGACTACACGCTCGATTTTTTCTTGCAAGCGCTGCATGTAGTACACGCAGCGGGTCACTGACTACACAGCGTGAATATTCAACAGTGAGCGCGCGACGGCTTCGGCGACCTCGATGCCATCGACACCGGCAGACATGATGCCGCCCGCATAGCCCGCACCTTCACCGGCGGGATAGAGGCCGCGCACGTTGAGGCTCTGGTGGTCCTTGCCGCGCGTGATGCGCAGCGGCGACGAGGTACGCGTCTCCACGCCGGTGAGCACGGCGTCGTTCATCGCGAAGCCCTTGATCTGCCGGTCGAAAGCCGGCAGCGCTTCGCGGATGGCTTCGATGGCGTACATCGGCAGGCTGGGCGCGAGGTCGGTGAGATGCACGCCCGGCTTGTACGAAGGCTGCACGGTGCCCAACTCCGTGGACGCTCGGCCCTTGATGAAGTCGCCCACGAGCTGGCCCGGCGCGTCGTAGGTCGATCCGCCCAGCTCGTACGCGCGCGACTCCAGCACTCGCTGGAAGGCAATGCCGTCGAGCGGATTCACCGGGCCCGTGGCGTTCGGATCGCTGCTGTAGTCCGCAGGCGAGATGCCCACCACGATGCCCGCATTCGCGTTGCGCTCGTTGCGCGAGTACTGGCTCATGCCGTTGGTCACCACGCGGTTGGGCTCTGACGTGGCCGCCACCACCGTGCCGCCCGGGCACATGCAGAAGCTGTAGACCGAGCGCCCGTTCTTCGCATGGTGCACGAGCTTGTAGTCGGCCGCACCCAGCAGCGGGTTGCCTGCGTTCGGGCCGAAGCGTGCACGGTCGATGATGGACTGCGGATGCTCGATGCGGAATCCCACCGAGAAAGGCTTGGCTTCCATGAACACGCCGCGCCCGTGCAGCATGGCGAAGGTGTCGCGCGCACTGTGGCCAAGCGCCAGGATGACGTGGTCCGCGCGGATCTCCTCGCCCGAGGCGAGCGTCACGCCGCGCACCGCGCCGCCTTCGATGTGCAGGTCCGTCACGCGCTGCTGGAAGCGGATCTCGCCGCCCAGCGATTCGATCTCGGCACGCATCTTCTCGATCATGCTCACCAGACGGAAGGTGCCGATGTGCGGCTTGCTCACGAAGAGGATCTCGTCGGGCGCGCCGGCCTTGACGAACTCGGTGAGCACCTTGCGCGTGAGGAAGCGCGGGTCGCTGATCTGGCTGTAGAGCTTGCCGTCGGAGAAGGTGCCCGCGCCGCCTTCGCCGAACTGCACGTTCGATTCCGGCTCCAGCACGCGCTTGCGCCACAGGCCCCAGGTGTCCTTGGTGCGCTCGCGCACGGGCTTGCCGCGTTCGAGCACGATGGGACGCAGGCCCATCTGCGCGAGGATCAGCGCGGCGAAGAGACCGCAGGGGCCAAAGCCCACGACCAGCGGACGCAGTCTTCCTTGCGCGTGGAAATCGGCCGGCACCTGGCCGACGAACTTGTAGCGCGTGTCCGGCGAGGACGTGACGTGCCGGTCGCCCTGGTGTTTCGCCAGCACCTTCGCCTCGTCGCGCAGCGTGCAGTCCACCGTGTAGATGAACAGCATTGCGTGCTTCTTGCGGGCGTCGTAGCTGCGCTTGTAGACCTTGAAGTCGATGAGGTCCGCATCCTGGATGCGAAGGCGCTCGACGATGGCCGGGCGAAGTGCGTCGTCGGCGTGGTCCAGCGGCAGGCGGAGTTCGGTGAGTCGGAGCATGGCAGGCGGAAGGCGAAGCCTGCATTGTCCGATGAGTGCGGCCGGTCAGCGTTTTGGCCTCTGCGGTCAACGCCTGGAACGGTTTGTCAGCGGATGTGACTTCTACACTGGACCGCACTCCTGGACACGGCATGCACGCGCTTCGCCTTCTCTTCGGCTTCCTGCTGGCCATGTGCCTGTCCGCCTGCGGTGGCGGCGGGGATGCTGCGCCGTCGCCCGCCTTCACCATCACGGGCATGGTCGACGGTATCCGCGTGGCGGGATTGAGCGTCACGCCGGGGCAGACGGCGCCGCTGGTGGCGCAATCCGGGCATCAGGTGCGGCTCGACTCCACGGCCACCATGACCTGGTCGGCTGTCTCCAGCAGCGCGAGCGTGGGCGTCATCGTGGACAACGGCGCCACCTGGCTGAGCAGTGTGACGACCAGCAGCGGCGGCACGGTCACGCTCACCGCCACGCTGGTGGCCGACACGAGCAAGACGGCCACGGTGGTCATCGCGGTCCAGCCCTGAATGACGAAGGCCGCCCGAAGGCGGCCTCGTGACGCGAGATCCCAGGAGATGCAAACCGGCTGGATCAGCCGCCGATGTACAGCGGGTTCACCTTGTGCTCGCGGGCGGCCGTGCGGGCCTCGGCGCGGACTTCGGCGCGATCGCGCGTCTGCCGGGCCACGTCGACGAACTGGGTGGCTTCGCCACGGCTCACGACGATGGCGGTCGGCTCTTGCGTCTTGCCGGCCTGGATGGCGTGCACGCCGGCCGGGGTGATGACGGGATCCGTGAATTCGGTGGCTTCGAAAGCCATGGCGGCGGAGCCGGCCAGCGCGAGGGACAGGGCGGCGATGTGCTTGACGTTCATGGTGGCTTCCTTTCAGGAGGGAGTCGGTGTTGCGATGGGATGAACTTTAGGCATTGCCACTCGATCAATAAATGGCCTAAACTGAATCTCGCCATTCCGGTTTTTGAAAGAATAGAGGGGTTGCAATGGACAGACTCCACTCCATGCGTGTCTTCTGCCGGGTCATCGATTCCGGCAGCTTCGCCGCCGCGGCGCGCGAAATGAACCTCTCCCCGGCCGTCGTCACCCGACTCGTGGCCGACCTCGAAGAGCACCTGGGCGCACGGCTCATCAACCGCACCACGCGACGCCTGGCGCTGACGGACATCGGCGAGTCCTACCTCGAACGCGTGAGGCTCATCCTCACCGAGGTGGAGGAGGCCGAGGCGCTGGCCAGCACGGCCAGCTCCGAGCCGCGCGGGCACCTGCGCATCCTGTGCGCACCGGCCTTCGCGACACACCAGCTCGCCAAGCATCTGCCCAAGTTCCACGCGATGTACCCGAAGATCACCATCGAGCTGTCGGCACCAGGGCCGGTGGAGACGATGGACGAGAACTTCGACGTCACCATCATCAGCATGGGCCGCCGCCCGCTGGACGGCGACTTCGTGGCGCGCCGGCTGGCAAAGGCAGAGGTGATCGCCTGCGCCTCGCCCGAATACCTCGACCGCAACGGCCGGCCCGAGCATCCCACCGACCTCGTGCTGCACGAGGCCATGTTGCCCACCTTCCTGCGCGAGATCACCTTCGTGCAGGGCGCCTGGGGCGACGACGAACCCGGCGGCGAGTCGGTGACGCTCACGCCCAACCGTCCGGTGCTGGGCACGGTGCACACCGACACGCTCTACGCCGCGGCACTGCACGGACTGGGCATCGCGGGGCTGCCGTCCTTCGTGGTGGAAGACGCCCTGCTGGAGCACGCCCTGGAGCGCGTGCTGCCCGCCTGGCACCTGTTCACCGTGTCGCTCTACGCGGCCATGCCCACGCGCAAGCACGTGCCCGCGCGCACCCGTGCGTTCGTGGATTTCCTCGTGCAGGTCTTCGGTGGCGAGGACAAGGACCCGTGGCTGAGCGCTGCCGGCTGCGAGACACGCACCGCGAGCAAGCCCTGCCCCGTCGCCGAGGCCACGGCCAAGCCCGCCATCAGCGCCAAGGCCGAGGCCTGAGGCCAGCCCCGAATCCCCGGCGTCAGTAGAACGCGTCGGTCCGCGTCTCGCCCATCAGTGGCTCGATGAGGCGCGCCAGCGGCCCCAGTCCGTTGTAGCGGATCCCCACACGGTGGGCGTAGCGGAAGAAGCGCGGCAGGTCTTCGGCGTACTTGGGCTTGTGGTCGCGGTGCTTGAGGCGGCAGAAGATACCCAGCACCTTGAGGTGGCGCTGCAGGCCCATCCATTCGATCTGGCGCCAGAAGTCGCCGAAATCCTCCGGCACCGGCAGGCCCGCCTTCTTTGCCAGCTCCCAGTAGCGAACGGCCCAGTCGATCTCCTGCTCCTCGTCCCAGCTGATGAAGGCATCGCGCAGCATCGAGGCCACGTCGTAGGTGATGGGTCCGCGCACTGCATCCTGGAAGTCGAGGATGCCCGGGTTCACGTCGCACACCATCAGGTTGCGCGGCATGTAGTCGCGGTGCACGGCCACCGTGGGCTGGGCCAGCGCGCTCTTCACCAGCAGGTCGGTCACGCCTTGCCACTGCGACTTCTGCTCGTCCGTCCAGGTCTGGCCGAACTCGCGCTCCACCAGCCAGTCGGGAAAAAGCTGCATCTCGCGGCGCAGCAGGGCGTCGTCATAGGGAGGCAGGCCGCTGGCATCGCCCTTGAGCTGCCAGGTCACGAGCGCGGTCGTCGCGTCGTGCATGAGCGTGGCGATGGTCTTGCTGTCCCCGGCCTTCACCGCGGCCTGCAGTTCGCCGAGGTACAGGCGGTTGCCCAGATCGCTCAGCAGCAGGAAGCCGTGTTCGTCGTCCTGCTCCAGCACCTGCGGCGCATGCAGCCCGGCATCGAGCAGCAGGCCGGCGATCCGCACGAAGGGCCGCACGTCCTCGTGCGGCGGCGGCGCATCCATGATGATGAAGCTGCCGCCCTGGCCCGCGATGCGCAGGTAGCGCCGGAAGCTCGCATCGGCCGACGCCGGCTGCAGCGTGATGGCCTGCAGGCCATGCCGGGGCGCGATCTTCGCGAGCCAGGCATCGAACAACTGGTGGCGCGATTCGTCCGCCCAGTGGACGGCCGGCTCGGGGGCTTGGGGGGTTTGGGTGTTCATGGCGTGCGTGGGGGATTCGCCGCGCGTCGCGCGGACTTGGGACGTGTGCCTGTGCCGTCAAAGGGTGGGCGCCGCTCTCGGGCGGTGCCTCATGGATAATCGATTCTACAAACCAGCCCCGACAAGCTTGGCAACTTCGCACCGCTCGTCCTCGAGCAGCGTCACCGACCAAGGCGGGCGTCTTCCTCCCCGTTGTCTTTCATCCCGCCTTGCTGCGTCGCTCCGTCCACTCGCCTTGCCTGATGCCGCCTGACCGCCTCGCGCCGGTGGCGGCCGCCTTGGCGCTGATGGGCGCGGGCACGGCCGCCGCGCAGGACGCGGGCATCCAGCTGCAGATCTCGCCCACGCTGGCGGCGCCCTCGCGCGGCGACGCCTCCCGCAAGCTTCCCATCGTGCTGCAGGCCAAGGAGCTGCGCGGGCGGCCCGACCTGGAAACCGTGGCCGAAGGCGATGCCGAGTTCCGCCGCGGCGGCATGGTGATCCGCGCCGACCGCCTGGCCTACGACAACGCCGACGACCTCGCCACCGCCCGCGGCAACGTGCGGGTCAGCCGCGACGGCAACATCTACTCCGGCCCCGAATTGCAACTGCATGTGCAGCGCTTCGAGGGCTTTTTCCTCCAGCCGACCTACTTCTTCAGCCGCACCGGCGCAGGCGGGTCAGCCCAGCGCATCGACTTCCTGGACGACCAGCGGGCCGTGGCCACCGCCGCCACCTACACCAGCTGCCCGACGGACGGCAGCGGCGACCCGGCCTGGCTGCTCAGCACGTCCAAGGTGAAGATGGACTTCGAGGCGAACGAGGGCATCGCCGAGGGCGCGGTGCTGCGCTTCATGGGCGTGCCCATCCTGGGTGCGCCGGTGCTGAGCTTTCCGCTGACGGACGCGCGAAAGTCGGGCTGGCTGCCGCCCAACATCTACCCGCTGGACAGCAAGAGCGGCTTCGTGATGTCGGTGCCCTACTACTGGAACATCGCGCCCAACCGCGACGCCACCATCACGCCCGGCTTCGCCACCAAGCGCGGCGTGTCGCTGGGCACCGAGTTGCGGTACCTCGAGCCGCACTACAACGGCAACCTCAACCTCGACCTGATGCCCAACGACAAGCTCACGGGCAAGTCGCGGTACGCCGTCACGTTCTCGCACGACGCGGCGCTGATCGGCAACACCAACCTGGCGGTGCGGGCACTGCGCGTCTCGGACGACGACTACTGGAAAGACTTCCCGCGCAACCTCAACACCATCACCCCGCGCCTGCTGCTGTCGGATGTACAGGCCAGCAAGCCGTTGGGCGAGTGGACCACCTACGCCCGCGCGATGCAGTGGCAGGTGCTGCAAAACACCGATGCGCCCATCACCGAGGCACCGTACCAGCGGCTGCCACAGATCGGCGCGCGCACCTTGCAACGGCTGGGTGGTGGACTGGAGCTGGGCTTCGAGGGCGAGTTCAACCGTTTCGTCAATCCCGACGGCACGCTGGCGGCCGACCTGTCGCGCCCAACCGGCGTGCGTGCGCACACGCTGGCCAGCATCGCCCGGCCCTGGCTGACGCCCGGCTGGTCGTTCACGCCCAAGCTGTCGCTGAACGCAGCGGCCTATTCGCTGGACCAGCCGATGTCCGATGGCCGCAGGACGGCCTCGCGCATCATTCCCACCCTCAGCGTGGACAGCGCCTGGGTGTTCGAGCGCGACACCCGGTGGTTCGGCCGCGAGGTGCGCCAGACACTGGAACCGCGGCTGCTGTACGTCAACACGCCCTTCCGCGACCAGACGCTGCTGCCGAACTTCGATTCGGCGGGCAAGGACTTCAACTTCGAGACGATCTACACGGAGAACGCCTTCTCCGGCGTGGACCGCGTCTCCGACGCGCACCAGCTCACCGCCGGCGTCACCACCCGGCTGCTGGAACCCGACACTGGCGCCGAGGCGGTTCGCCTGGGCGTGGTGCAGCGCTTCCTGTTCCGCGACCAGCGCATCACGCCCGAGGGCACGCCGTTCACGCAGCGCTTCTCCGACATCCTCCTGCTGGGCTCCAGCAACCTCATCCCCCGCTGGCACCTGGACGGCACGGTCCAGTACAACCCCGACACCCACAGTGCCGTGCGCTCCATCGTCAGCGCCCGCTATTCGCCCGGCCCCTACCGCACCATCAACGCCACCTACCGCCTGGCCCGGGGTTTGAGCGAACAGGTTGAACTCGGCTGGCAATGGCCACTCTATGGACCACTGCCGGCCGGCGTCGACGATTCGCCCGCTCCGGCCAAGGAGCTGCGCGTCACCGGCGGCAGCGGCAGTTGCAAGGGCACGATGTATGCCGTGGGACGGGTGAACTACAGCACGCGCGACAGCCGTGTCACCGACGCGGTGGTGGGGCTGGAGTACGACGCCGGCTGCTGGATCGGTCGGCTGGTGGCCGAGCGCCTGTCCACCGGCCGCAGCGAAGCCACCACGCGGCTGCTGTGGCAGCTCGAACTCGTTGGCTTGTCACGGCTGGGTTCAAACCCCCTGCAGGTCTTGAAGGACAATATCCCGGGCTACCGCCTGCTGCGCGACGGCACTTCCGCCCCAGCGACCAATTCGTTCTATGACTGAAATCCACTTCGATGCAGCCGCCTTCGGGCGCAAGGCCCGCGCCGCCGCAGGCACCCTGGCCGCGGCCTTCGCCCTGTGTGCGCTGCCCGCCATGGCGCAACAGGCCACGGCCCCCAAGGCCCGCACCACGCCGCGCACGGCCGACTACATCCTGGCGATCGTGAACCAGGAGCTGGTGACCAACGGTGAGCTGGAGCAGCGCCTGGCGCGCATCCGCGACACGGCCCAGCGCAACGGCACCAAGCTGCCGCCTGCGGCCGAGCTGCGCCAGCAGGTGCTGGACGCCCTCATCGACGAGCGGGTGCAGGTCACCCATGCCCGCGAGAACGGCCAGCGCGTGGACGATGCCGAGCTGGACCGCGCCGTGGCCAACGTGGCGGCGCAGAACCAGATCACGCTGACCCAGCTGCGACAGCGGCTGACGGCCGAGGGCATGGACTTCACCCGCTTTCGCAACAACATCCGCGACCAGATCATGATCGAGCGCATCCGCGAGCGCGAGGTCCAGGGCCGCATCAAGGTCACCGAAGCCGAGATCGATGCGCTGCTCGACAAGCAGCGCGCACAGGCGGGCAACGCGACCGAGTACAACATCGCCCAGATCCTCGTCACCGTGCCCGAAGGCGCGAGCGATGCGGTCGTGGCTGAACGCAAGGCCAAGCTCGATGCCGCGCTGGCGCGCGTGCGCGGTGGCGAGGCCTTCGAGGCGGTGGCGAAGGAGGTCTCCGAGGATGCCAACCGGGCGAACGGCGGCGTCATCGGCCTGCGGGCGTCCACGCGGCTGCCGGACGTGTTCGTGGAGCAGGTGCGCGGCCTGAAGGCCGGCGAAATCGCCCCGCAGTACCTGCGCACCGCGGCAGGCTTCCACTCGCTCAAGCTGATCGAGCGCCGCGAAGCCGGCGCCTTCTCGATCACGCAGACGCATGCGCGGCACATCCTGCTGCGTCCGTCGGCGCAGCTGACGCAGGAAGCGGCCGTGCGCCGCCTGTCGGAATTCAAGCGCGTCATCGGCACGCGCGCCAACAGCTTCGAGCAACTCGCCAAGGACAATTCCGAGGACGGCAGCGCGCCGCAGGGCGGCGACCTGGGCTGGGCTTCGCCCGGCCAGTTCGTGCCGGAGTTCGAGGAAGCGATGAACGCGCTGCCCATCGGCGGCATCTCGGATCCGCTGGTGTCGCGCTTCGGCGTGCACCTGATCCAGGTCATCGACCGCCGCCAGACCACGCTGGATCCGAAGCAGCAACGCGAGCAGGCCAAGAATGTGCTGCGCGAGCAGAAGTTCGACCCGGCCTACCTCGATTGGCTGCGCGACCTGCGTGCCCGGGCCTACATCGAGATGCGCGAGCCGCCGGTCTGACCCGGGCCGCGAGCCTCGTGAAGCACATCCCGCGCAAACGCTTCGGACAGCACTTCCTGACCGACACGGCGGTCATCCACGGCATCGTGGATGCAATCGACCCGCGGCCGGGCGACCCGCTGGTGGAGATCGGTCCCGGGCTGGGCGCGATGACCAACCCGGTGGTGGAACGCAGCGGCCAACTCACGGTGATCGAGCTGGACCGCGACCTCGCCGCACGGCTTCGCAGGCGCCCTGAGCTCACGGTGGTGGAGTCCGACGTGCTGAACGTCGACTTCGCCGCGCTGGCGGCCGCGGCCGGCGCGAAGCTGCGGGTCATCGGCAACCTGCCCTACAACATCTCCACGCCCATCCTCTTCCATCTGCTGGGGGCGGTGGACCACATCGCCGACCAGCACTTCATGCTGCAAAAGGAAGTGGTGGACCGCATGGCGGCATCGCCCGGCGGCAAGGACTACGGCCGCCTGTCGGTGATGCTGCAGTGGCGCTACGACATCGAGAACGTGCTGGACGTCCCGCCGGAGGCCTTCGATCCGCCGCCCAGGGTGGATTCGGCGGTGGTCCGGATGCAGCCTTTTCCGCAGCCACCGCGGATCGATCCGGCGCTGCTGGGCGAGATGGTGACGGTGGCGTTCTCGCAGCGGCGCAAGATCCTGCGGCACACGCTCGGGCGGTGGCTGGAGGAGCACAACTTCCCTGGCGACTTCGACGTGCAACGCCGGGCGGAGGAAGTCCCGGTGGCGGAGTACGTGGCGTTGGCACAGGCCCTCTGATTTCGGACTCCCAAAACAAAAAGGCGACCCGAAGGTCGCCTTTTTGTTTTGGACATCGCCGAATGCAGATCAGGCTGCGTTCAGCCACATCGCCGTGTCAAAGGCACTGCTCATCATCGGCATGTTCATGCCGAAGCTCGCTGCCTGTGCTGCCTTCGAAGCCGCCTTGGCGGGCTTGTTGTCGGCGATCGTCTGGGCCACTTCCGTCGCCCGCTCCCATGACCCTTGTTCTTGGGAGCGGGCTACTGAAAAGAATAGAAACACCTGAATGGTATTTTTCGCTCCGCCCAGAAGTCGGCGGCATCGCGGAAGACATCGAGAAGCTGCTCGCGCGCTTCACGGTCGAAACGGGGGTTGTCGGGCAGTTGCTCCAGCACGACCACGAAGCCGGGCTGTTGGCCGGACTTGTGCACGAGGTCGGTCATGCAGTCGTACAGCGCATCCAGGTTCTTGCCGAAATGCACCGGGAAGAGGAAGGACTCGGCGATGCTGTCGAGAACGTCCTGCTTGGACTGGGCCGCCGTCAGGTTCGCATAGAGGAAATGCTGGCCCACGTCTTGCGCGGCCTGCTGCAGATCCTCCACGCGGTAAGCGCGGATCGATTGAACAATGTTCGGACGGACGGTCTGCAAAAGCATGTCGCGTTCCTCCTCAAGTCACTAACAAAAACTGCCAGACCTGCGCTCAATACACGATGCGTTGGAAGCTCGCGTAGTGATCGCCGGTATAAAAACATGCGTCGGGTCGGGTCACCTCACGCCCACCACAGACAATGCGGCGGGCGCCTCGGTTCCGTTCGCCCGGCGTCTTGACCGTGTATTCCCGGTAATAACCACGTGGTTGGGCCGGGAGCACACGTTCGCGATTGCCGAACACGATGCCGTCTTTCGGGTAGGGGAAGGGACCTCCGGCGCGGATCAAGCGATCGGTGGTCTGTGCCTCCTTGGGCAGCTCGGCAAACGCCACGCTGGCCATGTCCTGGACTTTGGAGCCCTTGGCCATCGCTACCGAAGGAGCGATGGTTCCGGCACCAACGGCGGCACCGGCCAGAAGGATCGCGAATCCAGCCCTGCGAAGGGCTTGCCACGGCGTTGCCTGGCTGGAGAGAGACACGGGTTTTCCCTGAAACCTGAAACCGTGATGGTACCGAAACGGACCGGAAAGCTCAAGCCTTTGCCTAAAATTGGTGCAACCTGACGGTGTAGTCAGCGTGCGCACACATCCTCAGAGAGTGTGCGTTTATCGAGGACTTGAGGGGAACTTTTAGCCTTGAAACTCATTCGCCGCCGGCGTAACCCGGGTGTCACATTCCCTGGGGGTCGCGGCGGCTTTTGAGCCTGTCTTGCGCCGGACAAGCAGGCGTGCTTGGGCCCCGCGGCGGACGCCGCGGGCCATCACGCAAGGTTTTCAGCGGGCCGCGTTGGCGTCCGCGACCGTCAGCGCCGTCATGTTCACGATGCGCCGGACCGTGGCCGACGGCGTCAGAACGTGCACCGGAAGCGCCGCCCCCAGCAGCACCGGTCCGATGGCGATGCCGCCGCCCGCAGCCGTCTTGAGCAGGTTGTAGGAGATGTTGGCCGCGTCGATGTTGGGCAGCACCAGCAGATTGGCCTCGCCGGTCAGGCTGCTGGTGGGCATCAGCTCATGGCGGTAGGCGGCGTCCAGCGCGGTGTCGCCGTGCATCTCGCCATCCACCTCCAGCCAGGGCGCCTCGCGCTGCAGGATGCCCAGCGCCTCGCGCATCTTGATGGCCGAGGGTTGGTTGCTGGAGCCGAAGTTGCTGTGCGAGAGCAGCGCGGCCTTCGGGCGCAGGCCGAAGCGCATCATCTCCTCGGCCGCCATCACGGTGATCTCGGCCAGCTGCGCAGCCGTCGGGTCGTAGTTGACGTGCGTGTCGACGAGCATCACCTGGCGGCCGGGCAGGATCAGCCCGTTCATGCAGGCGTAGGTCTTCACGCCTTCGCGCGTGCCGATCACCTGGTCGATGTAGTGCAGGTGCATCGAGGTCGTGCCCCAGGTGCCGCACAGCATGCCATCGACCTCGCCGCTCTTGAGCAGCATGGCCCCGATGAGCGTGAGCCGCCGGCGCATCTCGATCTTCGCCAGCTGCAGCGTCACGCCCTTGCGGGCGGTCAGCTCGTGGTAGGTCTGGCAGTACTGGCGGTAGCGGTGGTCGTTCTCGGTGTTGACGAGGTCGTAGTCCTTGCCAGCCTGCAGGCGCAGGCCGAACTTCTCGCAACGCTGGGCAATCACGTCAGGACGGCCGATCAGCGTGGGCCGCGCCAGGCCTTCGTCGACCACCACCTGCACTGCGCGCAGCACGCGCTCTTCCTCGCCTTCGGCATAGGCCACGCGCTTCTTGTCAGCCCGCTTGGCGAGCTGGAAGATGGGCTTCATGGTCGTGCCCGAGGCGTAGACGAAGGTCTGCAGCTTCTCGCGGTAGGCATCGAGGTCGGCGACCGGCCGCACCGCCACGCCGGAGTCCTGCGCCGCCTTGGCCACGGCCGGCGCGATCTTCATCATCAGCCGCGGGTCGAAAGGCTTGGGGATGAGGTACTCCGGACCGAAGCTCAGGTTCGCGCCCGCATAGGCCGCGGCCACCACTTCGCTTTGCTCGGCCTGCGCCAGCTCGGCGATGGCGTGCACCGCGGCGATCTCCATCTCGTCGGTGATCGTCGTCGCGCCGGAATCGAGCGCGCCGCGGAAGATGTAGGGGAAGCACAGGACGTTGTTGACCTGGTTCGGGTAGTCCGTGCGGCCAGTGGCGATGAGCGCGTCCGAGCGCACCTCCAGCACTTCCTCGGGCAGGATTTCCGGCGTCGGGTTGGCCAGCGCGAAGATGGTGGGATGGTCGGCCATCTTGGCCACCATGTCCTTCTTCAGCACCCCGGCTGCCGACAGGCCCAGGAACACGTCCGCACCGGCGATGACCTCTGCGAGCGTGCGGTGCGTCGTCTTCTGCGCGAAGACGGCCTTGTCCTCGTCCATCAACTCGGCGCGGCCTTCATAGACGACGCCGGCCAGGTCGGTCAGCCAGATGTTCTCTCGCGGCACGCCCAGCTTCACCAGCAGGCCCACGCAGGCCAGCGCCGCCGCGCCCGCGCCGGAGGTGACGAGCTTGATTTTCTTGATGTCCTTACCGCTGACCTTCAGCGCATTGAGCAGCGCCGCGCCCACCACGATGGCCGTGCCGTGCTGGTCGTCGTGGAAGACGGGGATCTTCATGCGCTCGCGCAGCCGGCGCTCGACGTAGAAGCAGTCGGGCGCCTTGATGTCTTCCAGGTTCACGCCGCCGAAGGTAGGCTCCAGCGCCGCGATGATGTCCACCAGCTTGTCCAGGTTCTTCTCCTGGATCTCGATGTCGAAGACGTCGATGCCGGCGAACTTCTTGAACAGCACGCCCTTGCCTTCCATCACCGGCTTGGACGCCAGCGGGCCGATGTCACCCAGGCCCAGCACCGCCGTGCCGTTGGTGATGACGGCCACCAGGTTGCCGCGCGAGGTGTAGCGAAAGGCGTTGGCCGGATCGGCCACGATCTCCTCGCAGGCCGCGGCCACGCCGGGCGAATAGGCCAGCGCCAGGTCGCGCTGGTTGAGCATCTGCTTGGTGGCCGCGATGGCCACTTTGCCGGGGGTGGGGAACTCGTGGTACTCGAGGGCGGCGCGTCGCAACTCGGCGCGTTTCTGCTCTTTGTCGGACATGGCCTGGTCTCGCGGGTGGTCTTGGTCGTTGGGTGCGGCCGGCTTGGGCCGCCAAGGCTCGGGGATTGTAGGAGCGGGCATCCCCTCGTGAGGGATGCCAAATGCAGCATGGCGCCATGCCATGCGGGCATCGGAAGGATGCCCGAAGTGTGCGTCTTCACGGCGAACAGCCCCATGCGCGAAACTGCGTACACCGCTGCAAGCTGGCCTCCGCAATACTGGGCGTCCATCGCCACCCAGCCCATGAGCGCACCAACCGCCGCCCCCGCGGTGCCCGACCTCCCGACCACCCCACGGTCGCGCACGCGCCGGGCCTTGCTGTGGGGCGCGCTGATGGCGCTGCTGGTCATCGCGCAGTCGATGCTCGTGTGGCTGACCGTCAACTACGAGAGCTCCCGGGCGCAGGAGCAGGTGGACGCGACCTCCAGCGGCGTGGCCACCGACGTGAAGCAGGCCTTGTCACGCGACCTGCAAAGCCTGCAGGCCCTGCTGTGGAACGACCCCAGCTCCCAGCAATGGCGCAGCGACACCGGTGTGCTGCTGCGCGCCCACCGCGAGATCGTGCGGGTGGAACGGCGCGACACGGTGCACAACATCACCGAGGCGGTGGACTCGCCCTACCAGGGGCCGCTGTTCACCCGCATCCGGCGCGAGGACATGGACCTGGACACCGAGGTTGCCTGCCAGACCGCCGTGCGCCAGGCCGGTCCGGTGTATTCGCGCAGCTACTTCGTGCCGCTGCCCGGTGGCCTGGGCATCGAGGTGATGGACGTGTGCCTGCCAGTGACGCACGAGGGCCGGCTGTCGGGCTTCATGGCGGCCACCTTCGCGTTGAGCGGCGTGCTGTCCGAGGCGGTGGGCCCGGAGGTGCTGCGCCGGCACGAGCTGTCCTTCGTCGAGGGCGACGGCACGCGCCTCGCACGCGTGGGCCTCATGCGTGGCGCCGGGGTGTACATCTCCGAGCGGCTGGTGGACCTGCCGGGCCTCACGCTGCAACTTCGCCTGGACAGCGCAGTGGGACGTCCGCAGTTCATTCCCAACCTCACGGTCGCCCTGGTGCTGGGGCTGTCGCTGGCCCTGGGCGCGGTGGTGGTGCTGCTGGTTCGCGACGTGCGCAAGCGCGCCAGCGCGGAACGGGCCCTGGCCGAATCGCTGGCCTTCCGCAAAGCGATGGAGGACTCGCTGGTCACGGGCCTGCGCGCACGCGACCTGCAAGGCCGCGTGACCTACGTGAACCCGGCCTTCTGCAAGATGGTGGGCTTCAGCGTCGCGGAGATGATCGGCCAGACCACGCCGCCCTACTGGCCGCCCGACCTGGTGGAGGAGTACAGCAAGCGCCAGGCCTTCCGCCTCAATGCCGACCAGCCCGGCGAGGAAGCCCGCCAGAGCGCCGCGCGCGAGGGCTACGAGACCACCTTCATGCGCAAGAACGGCGAGCGCTTCGCCGTTCTGATCTTCGAGGCGCCGCTGGTGGACGGCCAGGGCCGCCAGACCGGCTGGATGAGCGCCGTGCTGGACGTGAGCGACCAGCGCCGCATCGAGGAAATCTCGCGCCAGCAGCAGGAGCGCCTGCAAGCCACCGCGCGCCTGGCCACGGTGGGCGAGATGGCCTCGCTGCTCAGCCACGAGCTGAACCAGCCGCTGGCAGCCATCGCCAGCTACGCCACCGGTTCGCTCAACCTCATGCAGGACCCGCAGTGGGATGCCGACACCCCGGCCATGCTCAAGCAGGCGGCCGAACGCATCGCCGAACAGGCCGAGCGCGCGGGCCGCGTCATCAAGAGCGTGCACGACTTCGTGCGCCGCCGCGAGCAAAGCCACGAGGCGATGCGCAGCGACCTGCTCATCGACGCGGTGCTGCCGCTGGTGCGGCTGCAGGCGCGCAAGAGCGGCACGCGGGTGGAGGTGGACATGCCCATCCCGCCGCCAAGGGTCGTGTGCGACCGAACCATGGTCGAGCAGGTGCTGCTCAACCTCACGCGCAACGGCATCCAGGCGATGGAAGGCGCGACCGTGCCCGTTGCGAAGCGCGAACTCGTCATCCGCGTGCGGCAGAACCATCCGCGCTGGGTCACCTTCAGCGTGTGCGACCACGGCCCGGGCGTGTCCGCCGAGGCGGCCGAGCGGCTGTTCCAGCCCTTCTTCACCACCCGCCGCGAGGGCATGGGCCTGGGCCTGAGCCTGTGCCGCACGGTCATCGAGCAGCACGGCGGCGCGCTCGATTTCACGCGGCTGGGCAGCGATGCCGAAGGCGGGACTGGCGCAAGCACCGAGTTCCGGTTTACGCTACCCGCCGACACCCCCGACCGCCGCGGGCAGGCGGAACGCTCCGCGCATCCGGCCGATGCCGCCTCCACACCCACGCCATGACCATCACCACCGATCCGCGCCTGGGCCTGCCGACCGTCTACCTCGTGGACGACGAGGACGTGGTGCGCGAAGCCCTCGCCTGGCTGCTGCGCTCGCGACGGCTGCTCTCCGAAGGCTTTGCCAGCGCCGAGACCTTCGAGGCCATGCTCGACGGCCGCAGCACCGGCTGGCCCTCGGCGCCCAGCTGCCTGCTGCTGGACGTGCGCATGCCCGGCACCAGCGGGCTGGTGCTGTTCGAGCGGCTCATCGAGCGCAAGCTGCTCGAAGCCCTGCCGGTGATCTTCCTCACCGGGCATGGCGACGTGCCCACGGCGGTGGCCGCCGTCAAGCGCGGAGCCTTCGATTTCGTGGAGAAACCCTTCGCCGACAACGCCCTGGTCGACCGCATCGAGCAGGCGCTGAACAAGAGCGGCGAAGCGATCCTGAAGCGGCGCGACGCCCAGGCCGTGGCCAAGCGCCTGGCCGAGCTCACCGACCGCGAGCGCGACGTGATGCGGCTGGTGGTGGAAGGCCGGCCGAACAAGCTCATCGCCGACGAGCTGGACATCAGTGTGCGCACGGTGGAAGTCCACCGCGCGCGCGTCTTCGAGAAGATGGACGTGCGCTCCGCGGTGGAGCTGGCCAACGCCTTGCGCATGCACAACGAGTAGGCGGCCAATCACCTGCGCCACCCATGACATGAACGCACGCCGATAATCCCGGCGCATGGGTGAATTCGATCTCATTGAACGCTTCTTCACGCGGCCCGCGCGGCGCGCGGCCGTGGGGGTGGGCGACGACTGTGCGGTGTTCGAGGTCGGCGCGGGCATGCAGCTGGCCACCTCCACCGACATGCTGGTGGAAGGCCGGCATTTCCTGTCCACCGTGCTGCCCGAGCGGCTGGGGCACAAGGCGCTGGCGGTCAACCTGAGCGATCTCGCGGCCTGCGGCGCGGCACCGCTGGCCTTCACGCTGGCGCTCGCGCTGCCTCGGGCGGATGCCGCCTTCCTCGAGGGCTTCTCGCGCGGGCTGCTGGCCCTGGCGGATGCGCATGGCTGCGAGCTCATCGGCGGCGACACCACGCAGGGCCCGCTCAACATCTGCATCACCGTCTTCGGCGAAGTGCCGCGCGGCCAGGCGCTCCTGCGCAGAGGCGCGCGCGCGGGCGACGACATCTACGTCAGCGGCACGGTGGGCGATGCGCGCCTGGCGCTGGAGGTGTTCCGCGCCACGCATGCGCTGGACGGAGCGGGCTTCGAGCAGGTTCGCCGTGCGATGGAGCTGCCGCAACCGCGGGTGGCCCTGGGGCAGGCGCTGCGGGGCATTGCCACCAGCGCGATCGACGTGTCCGACGGGCTGCTCGGCGATCTCTCGCACATCCTTCGTCGCTCGGACGTGGGCGCCGTCATCGAGGCCGACCTCCTGCCGCGCAGCGACGTCATGAAGGCCCAGCCCCTGCCCTTGCAACGCCTGTGCACGCTGGCGGGCGGCGACGACTACGAGCTGGTGTTCACGGCGCCCGCTGATCGCGCCGCCGCTGTTCTCGATGCCGCGAAGACCGCCAAGGTGGCTGTCACACGCATCGGCCGGGCCCGCAGCAAGACGGGCCTCGAACTCATCGACCTCCAGGGCCGAACGCTGGAAAACAGCTTCGGATCCTTCGACCATTTCCGCTCATGAACGACGCGCTGCATCCCCCCGTGCGCACCGCGCCGCGCAAGCCCACGGTGCGGTTTCTCCTCTCGAATCCGGCGCACATCATCGCGCTGGGTTTCGGCAGCGGCCTGTCGCCTGTCGCGCCCGGCACGGCGGGCACGCTGTGGGCCTGGCTGGCCTTTGTGCTGCTGCATCCGCGCATGCCCGATTCGCAATGGGCGATCGTGATGGCACTGAGCCTGGTGGTGGGCTGGTGGGCCTGCACCGTCACCGCCCGCAACCTGGCCACGGCCGACCCATCGCCCGTGGTGTGGGACGAAGTCATCGCCTTCTGGCTCGTGCTCTGGCTGGTGATGCCGGTGGGGCTGTGGGGCCAGTTCGCGGCCTTCGCGCTCTTTCGCTTCTTCGATGCGGCCAAGCCCGGCCCGGTGGCCTGGGCGGACCAGCTTTTCAAGAGCCGGCGCGGGCAGCCCATCGGCTGGGCGCAGGGCTTCGGCATCATCTTCGACGACCTCGTGGCCGCCTTGTGCACGCTGCTGGTCATCGCCTTGTGGAGATGGCTGTGAGCGACATCGGCCTGCACGTGCCGTCGCTCGCGGCGGCCTTGAAGCAGCGTGGCTGGATGCTGGCGACCGCCGAGTCGTGCACCGGCGGCATGATCGCCGCGGCCTGCACCGACCTGGCCGGGTCCAGCGAATGGTTCGAGCGCGGCTTCGTGACCTACTCGAACGAGGCCAAGACCGAATTGCTGGGCGTGGATGCCGGCCTGATTGCGCGGCATGGTGCCGTCAGCGAAGAGGTGGCAAGAGCGATGGCCGAAGGCGCGCTGGCGCATTCGCGTGCACGGATCTCGGTGGCAGTGACCGGCATCGCCGGGCCAGGCGGCGGCAGCGCGGCCAAGCCGGTGGGCACGGTGTGGATGGGCATCGCCGTGCGCGAACAGGGCGTGCGCACGAGCCTGCTGCAACTGCAGGGTGATCGCGCCGGCATCCGCTCGCAGACGGTGTCGCAGGCGCTGCGTTCCCTGCTCGACACGCTGGCAGCGCACTGAGATGGCCATCCTCCTGGTGGCCGACCTGCCGGCCGATGAACACGATCTGTGGCTGCGCTGCCTGCGCGAGGCGATGCCGGGCGAAACCATCGTGGCCGATCGCAGCCTGGCCGATGCTGCCGCCATCGACGTCGCGGTGGTCGCCAAGCCGCCGCCCGGTTCGTTGACGGGCCTGCCCAACTTGCGTTTCATCCAGTCGCTGTGGGCCGGCGTCGACCGGCTCCTGCAGGACCACAGCATCGACCCCGCCGTGCCGCTGGCGCGCATGGTGGACCCGGCCATGAACATCGCCATGGCGGAAACCGCGCAATGGGCCGTGCTCGGACTGCACCGGCGCTTCTTCGACTACCAGGCGCAGCAGCGCGAGGCGCGTTGGCTGCAGCACGATCAGCTTCGTGCGGACGAAGTCCAAGTCGCCGTGCTCGGGCAGGGCCAGATGGGATCAACCGTGGCGGACCGGCTGCGCGCGCTCGGCTATGCGGTGGAGGGCTGGAGCCGCCGCTCAGGCATGCCCGCGCTGGCCGGCCTGCTGGCGCGCTCGGACATCGTCATCAACCTCATGCCCCTGACCGGCGAGACCCACCACTTCTTCAACCGCGACCGCTTCGCGCAGATGAAGCGCCGCAGCGCCCTCGTCAACCTCGGCCGCGGCGGGCATGTGGCGGACGGTGACCTGCTGCAGGCGCTGGCCGACGGGCAGCTGTCTCGCGCCGTGCTCGACGTGTTCCATGTGGAGCCCTTGGCAAGCGACCACGCGTTCTGGGCCCACCCGCACATCACCGTGCTGCCGCACATCGCGGCCTGGACCGATGCCCGCAGCGCGAGTGCGGCCGTGGCCTCGAACGTGGCCCGGCTGCGGGCCGGCCTCGCGCCAGAGCATCTGGTCGATCGGTCGCGCGGCTATTGAGCGCGCCGGAAGGGTTCAGGCCCCGAGCGCCAGCCGCGTCGTCGTGCTCTTGCCGCGCGGCGAACCCGCCGTCCATTGCATGGTCATCAGCGCCAGGCGCTTGAGGCCTTCCCAGGCCTCGCTCGGCCAATCGGGATGCCGCAGGCCTTTGACCAGCCCGTCGCACACCTGGGCCGCATGCAGCAGTTCGGACACGGCGTTGTCGGTCAGCAGGGGCACGGCGCGCTCGAACAGCCGCTCCTTCGCCCCCCACACCCGCGCCTCGCGCAGGGCCAGGGGCAAGGGCTTGCCGGTGCTGATCGCATCGCGCACACGCTTGAGGCCGCGGATGTCCTCGGCCAGCGTCCAGTGCACGAGCACCGCCGCCTCGCCCTCGGCGCGCAGGCCGTCGAGCATGCGCAGGGCACGCGCGACCTGGCCGGCCAACACCGCTTCGCCGAGCTTGAAGACGTCGTAGCGCGCGACGTTGAGCACGGCGGCTTCGATCTGCTCGAAGCTCAGTTCGCCCTGCGGGTACAGCAGCGCGAGCTTCTGGATTTCCTGGTGCGCCGCGAGCAGGTTGCCCTCGACCCGGTCGGCGAAGAAGCCCAGTGCCTGCTGCCCCGCATCGCCGCCCTGCACGCGCTGGCCCTGCATGGACAGCCGCTGGGCGATCCACTGCGGCAGCATCTTGCGGTCGATCGGGTCGAGGCGCACGGACACGCCCGCGCCATCGAGTGCCGTGAACCAGGCGCTCGCCTGCTGCTGCCGGTCGAGCTTGGGCAGGAAGACCAGCGTCACGACGTCATCCGACAGCGTCTCGCAGTAGCGCTGCAGGGCCTCGGAGCCTTCCTTGCCCGGCTTGCCCGAAGGGATGCGGATCTCGATGATCTGCTTGTCGGCGAACAGGCTCATGGCCTGCGAGGCGCCAAGCAGGCCGCTCCAGTTGAAGTGCGCGCCCTGCACGGTGTGCACCTGCCGCTCGGTGTAGCCGGCGGCGCGCGCCGCGGCCCGCACGGCGTCGCCCGCTTCCTGGGACAGCAAGGGCTCGTCGCCCCAGAGCGTGTAGATGGGGCGCAAGCCCTTCTTCAGATGAGCGTCGAGCTGTTCGAGGCGAACTTGCATCAGGGATTCTGGATAGCGGTCAGGCGCCGCATCACCTGGGACACGATATCGCTTTGCATGGCGCGGAACAACAGGGCTTCCTCCTGCTCCTTGGCCAGCGCCGCGCTTTCGCTATAGCTCAGGTCCCGGCTGAGCAGCAGCTCGGTGGACGGGATGAGTTCACGGCCGGAGACGGTGTGCAGCTTGAAGACGAAGCGGGTGCGCAAGGTCAGTTCACGCACCTGGCCGGCCGCAGTGCTCGCCACCACGCTGCGCTCGCGCGCGTCGGTGATGGACTCCAGCACCACCTGCGCCTGGGCCAGCGATTCGACGACCAGCGTCGTCTTGCTGGCGTTGATGTTCAGGCGCAACTCCTCGGCCAGCGGCGAGCGCGGCGCGAAGCCGCTGAGCGCGATGGAGCGGAAGTGCAACTCGGGCGCGCGGCGCAGCTCGAAGCCGCAGCCGGAGAGCGCGAGGGCGCCGGCTGCGGCGAGGAAGTGACGCCGGGTGGATGGCATGCGGTGTCAGACCACCACGTTGATCAAGTATCGGCCGGGCGGCATGACGATCTTCTTCACGGGCTTGCCCTCGGAGAACTTGATGAATTCGGGGCTCGCGACCGCAGCCGCCTCGATCGCCGACTTGTCTGCCGCGGCCGGCACCTTCACCGATCCGCGCAGCTTGCCGTTGACCTGCAGCACCCACTCGATCTCGTCCTGCACCAGCGCGGCCACATCCACCTTCGGCCATTCGGCGTCCAGCAGGTCGCCATGCACCTTGGCGTAACCGAGATCCGTCCACAGCGCATGGGCGATGTGGGGCGCGGCCGGGTACAGCCCGCGCAGCAGGACGCTCACGCCTTCGCGCAGCGCGGCATCGTCGGCCGGCGTGTCGGCCAGCTTCGCGCCTTCCAGCGCGTTGAGCAGCTTCATCGCGCCCGACACCACCGTGTTGTATTTCAGGCTGTCGTAATCGTGGCTGACCTGGCCCAGCAGGGTGTGCACCTCGCGGCGCAGGTCCTTCGCGCCGGCAGACAGGCCCTCGATGTGGTGGCCCGCGCGCTGGATGCGGTCGGCGTGCTTCACGCCGAAGTTCCACAGGCGGCGCAGGTAGCGGAAGGAGCCTTCGGCGCCGGAGTCCGACCAGGCAGCGCTCTGGTCCGGGGGGCCCGCGAACATCGTGAACAGCCGCGCGGTGTCGGCGCCGAAGCGCGCGATGATGTCGCGCGGCTCGACCACGTTGTTCTTGGACTTGGACATCTTCTCGATGCCGCCCAGGCTCACCGGCTGGCCGTCTTCCCTCGACACGGCGCCCACCGGGTGGCCCTTGTCGTCGTACTGCACCTCGACTTCGCTCGGGTAGAACCAGCGCTTCTTGCCCGCATCGTCTTCACGGAAGAACGACTCGTTCAGCAGCATGCCCTGCGTGAACAGCTTGGTGAACGGCTCGTCGAACTTCACGAGGCCGATGTCGCGCATGGCCTTGGTCCAGAAGCGCGCGTACAGCAGGTGCAGCACTGCGTGCTCGATGCCGCCGATGTACTGGTCCATCGGCATCCAGTAGTCGTTGCGCTCGTCGACCATGCGGTCGTGGCTGTCCGGGCAGCAGTAGCGCATGTAGTACCAGGCCGAGTCCACGAAGGTGTCCATCGTGTCGGTCTCGCGCCGGGCATCCGCGCCGCATGTCGGGCAGGCCACGTTCAGGAAGTTGGCGCTCTTGTTCAGCGGGTTGCCGCTGCCGTCGGGCACCAGGTCTTCGGGCAGCAGCACCGGCAGGTCCTTCTCGGGCACCGGCACATCGCCGCACTTCGGGCAATGGATGATGGGGATGGGCGTGCCCCAGTAGCGCTGGCGGCTGATGCCCCAGTCGCGCAGGCGCCAGGTCGTCTTCTTGTCGCCCAGCCCCTGCGCATGCAGCGCCTTGGCCACCGCATCCACGGCCACCTTGTAGGGCATGCCGCTGAAGTTGTCGGAATTGACGGTGATGCCGCGCTGCTTGTCGGCATACCACTCCTGCCAGTGGTCGTAGCTGTACTCGGACTCGTCGTCCACCGCGATGACCTGCAGGATGTCGATGCCGTACTTCTTGGCGAAGGCGAAGTCGCGCTCGTCGTGGCCGGGCACGCCCATCACGGCGCCGTCGCCATAGCCCATGAGCACGTAGTTGCCCACCCACACGTCCACCGGCTCGTTGGTCAGCGGATGCGTGACCTTCAGGCCCGTGGGCATGCCCTCTTTTTCCTTGAGGGCCAACTCGGCCTCGGTGGTGCCACCCAGCTTGCACTTCTCGATGAAGGCAGCCAGCGCGGGATTGTTCTTCGCGGCGTGCGTGGCCAGTGGATGCTCGGCCGCCACCGCGCAGAAGGTGACGCCCATGATGGTGTCGGCCCGCGTGGTGAAGACCCACAGCTTGCCGTCCTGGATGAGATGGCCGCTGTCGTCCTTGATCTGGTGCGGGAAGGCAAAGCGCACGCCCTCGCTCTTGCCGATCCAGTGCTCCTGCATCAGGCGCACGCGCTCGGGCCAGCCGCTCAGGTAGTTGGGTGCGGCCGGATCGGCCACGTTGGCCAGCAGCTCATCGGCGTACTGGGTGATGGCCAGGTAGTAGCCCGGGATCTCGCGGCGCTCCACCGGCGCGCCGCTGCGCCAGCCCTTGCCGTCCACCACCTGCTCGTTGGCGAGCACGGTCTGGTCCACCGGGTCCCAGTTGACGACCTGGGTCTTCTTGTAGGCCAGGCCCTTGTCGAGCATCTTCAGGAAGAACCACTGGTTCCACTTGTAGTACTCGGGGTCGCAGGTGGCGACCTCGCGCGACCAGTCGAAGGCCAGGCCCAGCGGCTGCATCTGCGACTTCATGTCGGCGATGTTGTCGCGCGTCCACTTCGCCGGCGCCACCTTCTTGTCGATGGCGGCGTTCTCCGCCGGCAGGCCGAAGGCGTCCCAGCCCATGGGCATGAGGACGTTGTACCCCTTCATGCGCAGGTAGCGGGCCATCATGTCGTTGATGGTGTAGTTGCGCACGTGCCCCATGTGCAGCTTGCCGCTGGGGTAGGGCAGCATCGAGCAGGCGTAGAACTTGGGGCGCGATGCGTCCTCGTTCACGCGGTAGGCGTCGCGGGCGTTCCAGGCGGCCTGCGCGGCACGTTCGATGTCGTCGGGTTTGAAGTCTGGGTTCATGCGGGTGGCGCCGCCCGAGCAATCCCGGGGGCGGAAAGGTCGTGGTGCGGCCTCGAAAAGAAGGGCAGATTATAGGAAGCCGCCCCCTGCGGCCATCCCTCCGGCGGACTGGAATGCAGCCGATTCCCAGGAAAACGCCGTTCGTCGCAAGGTCAGGCGCCCGACATGCCTGCGGGCGCATCATCCTGCTCCCACAAAAACCAGGAGGTTTCCCATGAAATTCGTTCGCCCCGCCGTGCTCGCCACGGCGGCGATCGCCGCAGCCACAAGCTGCGTGACTCCCGCGTTCGCCCAGGCCGAGCAGGCCGCCGCCCCCAAGGCCTACCCGGTCAAGGACTTCTTCCGCAACTCGCCCAAGGCCTATTTCCGGCTCTCGGAAGACGGCAAGACCCTCAGCTTCATGCAGCCCTCGGGCGAGGCCAACCGCCGCAACATCTTCGTGCAGCCGCTCAAGGGCAGCCAGCCGCAGGGCGAGCCCCGCCAGCTGACCCAGGAAACCGCCCGCGACATCAGCAACTACTTCTGGAAGGGCAGCCGCACCATCCTCTACACGAAGGACTTCGGCGGCGACGAGAACTTCCACGTGGTGGCGGTCGACACCGTCACCGGCAAGGTCACCGACCTCACGCCCTACCCCGGCGTGCGCGCGTCGCTGGAAAACGACCTGCCCGACGACCCCAACCACATCCTCGTGAGCCACAACAAGCGCGACCCGAAGGTGTTCGACATCTTCAAGGTCGACCTGCGCACCCACAAGGCGGAGCTGGTGGCGCAGAACCCCGGCAACATCGTCGGCTGGAGCATGGACCACGCCGGGCGCGTGCGCATCGGCACCACCAGCGACGGCGTGAACACCTCGGTGCTGTACCGCGACGGCAGCACGGGCGAGTTCAAGCCCATCATCACCACCGACTACAAGACCAGCGTCGACGTGCAGTTCTTCACCGCGGACAACAAGCGCTTCTATGCGCTGTCCAACCGCGGCCGCGACAAGCAGGCGCTGGTGCTGATCGACCCCGCCAAGCCCGATGCCGAGCAGGTGGTGTACGAGAACCCCGAGGTGGACCTGGACAACGCGGCCTGGTCGCGCCTGCGCAAGGTGCTGACGCTGGCCAACTACCAGACCGCCAAGGCCCAGCGCAAGTTCTTCACCGCGCAGGACGAGGCGCTGTACAAGAAGATCGAATCCAAGCTGGCGGGCTATGAGGTAAACCTGCAGTCGGCCACCCGTGCCGAGGACAAGTTCATCGTCGCTGCCTACAACGACAAGACGCCGGGCACGCGCTACGTGTACGACGCCAAGGCTGACACGCTGGCCAAGCTTGCGGACATCAACCCGTGGATCCCCGAGAAGGACATGGCGGTCATCACGCCCGTGAGCTACACGAGCCGCGACGGGCTGAAGATCAACGGCTACCTCACCCTGCCGGTGGCCCGCGGCGACAAGAACCTGCCGTGCATCGTGAACCCGCACGGCGGCCCCTGGGCGCGTGACGGCTGGGGCTACAACCCCGAGGTGCAGTTCCTGGCCAACCGCGGCTACTGCGTGCTGCAGATGAACTTCCGCGGATCCACCGGCTACGGCCGCCAGTTCTGGGAGGCCAGCTTCGGCCAATGGGGCCTGAAGATGCAGGACGACGTGTCCGACGGCGTGCAGTGGCTCATCAAGCAGGGCATCGCCGACCCGAAGCGCGTGGGCATCTACGGCGGCAGCTACGGCGGCTACACCACGCTCGCAGGCGTCACCTTCACGCCGGACCTGTACGCCGCGGCCGTCGACTACGTGGGCGTGAGCAACCTCTTCACCTTCATGAAGACGATCCCGCCGTACTGGAAGCCGATGCTGGAGAAGATGTACGCGATGGTGGGCGACCCCGAGAAGGACAAGGATCGCCTGGCAGCCACCTCACCGGCGCTGCATGCAGACCAGATCAAGACGCCGCTGTTCATCGCCCAGGGCGCACGTGACCCGCGTGTGAACAAGGCGGAGAGCGATCAGGTGGTGGAAGCGCTGAAGAAGCGCGGGGTGGATGTGCAGTACATGGTCAAGGACAACGAAGGCCATGGCTTCCACAACGAGGAGAACCAGTTCGAGTTCTATGGGGCGATGGAGGAGTTTTTTGCGAAACACCTCAAGGGAATGTGAGTCTCCAGCCGTTCTGAAGGATTGAATCAGCGGGCCTCTCGGGGCCCGTTTTTTTATTTCCGCGTGTGTGAGCGAGGCTCCATATTCCGCTTCACGGACGCCTCATTTCGACGTGCGCAATTCGCGCTAGCGACGCAGAGTCGACCCATCGTTCGACGGGTTCGTGCCTGTCATCGGTCTCCCGTCGTGGGAGCTTCTCTTTGCCCCGCTTTGCACATTCATCGTGAGTGTGTGGAGCGAATGTCCGGTTTTCGCACTGGCGGGCTTACGCGAATTTTTTAATTTTTTTGAAAGGAAGAGGCATGAGAACGCTTCTTGGCAACACTTTTCCCCCGGCATATGTTCGCCGGGAATGCAACATCACCATGATCTCTCTGGAGCAGGCGAGAGAGATCCTGGAAGGCGGGTTTGCCTCCTTTTGGGGGCACGAAAATACGGTCCGTGCAGTATCGGACTACTTGAAAATGGAAGTCCCTTACAACCGGGAGAGTGTTCGTCTAGATGACGAAAACTTCCCTAGTTTTGATGGGAAGAGCCATAAAGAAGTAGTTGTGATTTCTCCAACTTATAAGGATCCTGCATTTAGACCCAAAGTTGGAGTGGAGGTGACTCCAGAAGAGATTTGCAGCTGGCATTGCCAGCTCTGGACGTTCATCTAACTGGAACTTAAAAGGGACCGATCGAGAGATCCGTCCCTTTTATTTTTCGCATATCGCAGATATGGGATAATGCCGAGTGCACATCTGTTGTGCGGACAAGAACGACGGCAGTTGTCGGAGCAATATCGTGGCCAACGCGATGCCGCTGTACCAGTGGAAACTCCCCAATTGCGGCTGTAAAAACAGCCTTCTCTTTGCGTGATTTGCGGTGGCGACTGAAGGGGCAGAGCCTTAACCTGATTCAACCCTGCTCGATGTCCTGCAGGTGAAATCAACGGCCTCCGGCGCCTGCCGCCCAAGCGGTCAGCACCTCTCCGGGACACATACCCTACGACGCTGCGGCGCCCTGCCGCCTCCCAGTTGCACATCTGCGAGTGGAGACAAGTCGACCGACGAGCCTTCACGAGGCGAAACCTCACCCAATTCATCGAGGTCTCGATTGCCCTTTTGCTCCTTGCCCATCGCGGGTGATGAGTGGGCCTCCATCGCGGAGAAGCATCGACTCGGGCCTACGGCCTGGAATGTTGATTGAGGTAATTCAGAAAGATGTTCGCACATTCTTTCTGAGGTACTTTTAATTTTATTAATCTAGGAGACGAAAATGTTGCAATCAATTCTTGAGTTTATTGGAAATTGCAGTAATGTGTTTGGTATGGCAGCTGGAGTTTTTGCTATTTTGACTTGGATGCAGGTCAAAATTGGACAGAAGCGCGAGCTGGCAGAAATTAACCGCCTTGATCAAAAGATCAAGGTTTTTTGAAGAACGGGGACCGAATTATTGCGTTGCCTCTAGTTCTTCGCAGGAAGAACGCAACGCGGGCCGAGTTGCTCGGGATTCTAGGAATGGTTCCAATGAAGGAGAAAGGGAAACGTTTTTCCCTATCCTTTCTGGGAACATTAAAGTTCCTTGAAGCTATTGATCAGCTTCAAATGGGGGTGGAAACGGAATTCACCATTCCATGTTCCTCAGATGAGATTGAGCAGTTTGATCTCAACTGATCACCACATGAAGCCATGCAGCAATGCGCGGCTTCATGTACCTCCTTTTTTACTCAACTGAGACTTGGCCTATGCCGGTCTCTTCCTTTTTTGCATGGGAGAAGAAAATGAAAACTACCTTCAATGATGGAATTGGCAGCCGCGGGCTGCATCACATTAATCTGCTGGCAGCTAGGACCGGGGACGGCAAACAAGTAATTTTTAAGTTTGAGGGTCAGGCCCTTCCAGGTGTTGTCCAGATCATTAAATCCACGTACCAAAAGAATGGGAAGTGGTCCAAAACTGAGTGGGAGATCGAGACGCCTGACGGCGTGTTGCCTTTCACGCGGTCTCAATCCTGGGGGACCGGGAATTGGCTGGATGCCCAAACTTGGGTAGCGGCCATTGAAGAGTTCACTGGATCTCTGGACCTGGAACCAAATGCTGTGGAACGGTTCATTCGCGCAACTTGGCAAAAGACAACCGAACGGTTGGACAAGGCCGAGTTGGAATATGCCCAGCCGGCTGAGCCGATCCTGCAGGAGCTTCTGCGGGCTCAGGAAGAATTGGCAGCAGCTCAGCGCGAGCTTGCTGCCGTTGCAGTGGAAGTGTCAGCGCTTGAAAAAGCTGAAGCTTCCCGGATCGAAGCCCAGGAGGTACGTGATCGCGCCTCCAAAGCTCGAGACGCTCTAAGTGGCAAGAAAAAGATGTCACTTGACGAGTTGAAAGCTCTCGTCGCCTAGTGACTTCGAAGTCCAGTCCGATACAGTTCCCACAAGGGGCTGTGTCGGACTCGGGCGACATCACACTTCCATGCGCATATGCGCGCCATCCACGCATTTGCGACCAGCGCGTCCAATCGCAGGTGCAGCCACAGATGGTATTCACTCCCCGCACGCTAAGCCGGATCGCATCCATCGCAGAGTTTGCCCTTGAGCCAACTCTTGCCAGGCAGCCCGATGTGGTTACGGCATGCGGTAAGCACGCTCTCCAAGTTCCGCGAACACGTGAACTTGGCAAACCAGACCGCAACGCCCACAGACAACGGAAAGAAGCCGAGGCCTGACGGATGGTCCGTCAGGCACTCGACTTAAGACGCCAACCGCACAGCTGCGCGGTAGACGTGCGACGCTTTGAGCGTCGCGTCAGGCCTCGTCGCGAGGTCCAGGAGCCGGCGCAATGCCGGACTCTTGATCGCCAGGAAGGCCAGATCCTGGCGTCTTACCCCGCTCCAAGGGTGAGGCCAAACCCCCTCAGATTGGATCTGCCCGAAGGGATCGTGGAAACATGCCACCCCTACGCCTTCGGCGTGCAGGTAAAACACATTCCCATCCCAGCCGCTTTGGCAGTCCAAAGCGGCTGCAGAGTCCACCGCCGGCCCCTTGAGTTCGTAGAACTCTTCGGAGACCGACTTTGCGGCCCAGTTGCAGGCCTCGCAAAGGAGGACCGCATCTGCTGGGCGGTCTGGCTCAAGCATCGCAGCCTCGGCCAAACCAGCCTCGATAAGCCGGCCGCGAACCTCATACAGTGGCTCGCGACTGACGTCGATGGGTTCAACATTGCCCATCAAATCCAGCACTTCTACGCCCTTCAAAAAACGAGCTGCTTTCATTTTTATCTCCTTCAAGATTTTGATTATTGGACCGCTTCATGCCTGCCGGCGCGAGAACCGGTAAAACGCTTGATGCCCTGCAATGAGGGATCAGGTGAGGCTGGGAAACTCCCGCGATGGGAGATCGATGACGGGCATGATGTCCGTCGATCAATGCCACAGACTCTAGAGCGAACTCCAGCTTCATGCACGGCGAAAAGAGCTCCCGATCAGACGGAATTTGTTCCCCGGAGCCGCAGCGTTTGGACGCCGCTCCGGGCTTCTTGTCAACAAAGCCCGGGGCTTGGGCTACAAACGAAGAAGGCCGCATTGCGCGGCCTTCTCTGCTCATCGTTCCTAGTTTTTCCAGCTCCACTGGCCAGCTGGAATTTCGGCCGATTCGGTTGAATTGTCTTGGAAAATGAGTTCAACCTTCAGGGCCGAACCCGACGCAACCATGATTTGATTCATCATCTTGTTGGTCTTTCCGGCACGCTTGCGAGCCGCACAGATGGAGTCAATCTTGGTTTTTAGCCCTGACAATGCTGAGGTTGCGATTGAAACGCTGTTGCTGATGTCTCTTGACATATTCTGCTCCTAGTCTTGTTTTTGATTTTCCACACATTGTGGCCCTTCTCGGTACGCAGCCGGACGTGGTGGGGGTCCAAGACCCAACAGTCACATCCATCCGCTTCATCAGTTGATGCCACCTCTTCTTCTCATTCCCTGTTTCGCACAAGGCAAGGCCCGGACGCCTTCGCCGGCCACGGAAGGCCGACAGGGGATGCGCACCGCTTCCTGTGCGGAGGTGATTCGAATCACCGCGGTGCGCAACATCCAGGGACCAGCATCAGGTCGGACGCGGGTTTCGCCTTGTCAAGGCTCATCAGCCTGGATGGCTGGCGACTGTCTCTAGTCGCCACGAAGTGAGATGCGGTTGAATCGCCGGTGTCAGGGAAGTACCGGCTCGTGAAGTTGCAGCTTGTTCGATGGGAAGAAAGCCGCGGCGACCGCGAGGAAGACCGGGGGGTCGGTGTTCAGCCGCGAGACGGCTTCTCGCGTGCTGGTGTTAAGACTTTCTCACATGCCGCGGATGGGCGCTCGTCGAAACTCCGGGGATACGGGGCGCATTTCGTTTCACCCACGCGGGCGCAAGAGACTCACGGCAGCGACACCTGGTCGGCGCCGCGCTTCTCAGTCAATTCGTCGGCTGTGCAACGAACCCGATGCGGTTGAGCCCCGCCTTCTGCACCACCCCGATCAGCTCCGCCACCTGCCCGTATGGCACCGTCTTGTCGGCGCGCAGCTGCACCTCGGTCTGCGGGTTCTTGCGCGCCGTCTCGGCCATGCGCTTGGCGAAGGTGGCTGCATCCACCGCCTCATCGGCGATGTAAAGCTTGCCCTGCGGGTCGATGGCCACGGACACGTAGCTCGGCGTGTCGGCCGGCTGCGCCGCGTCGGTCTTAGGCAGGTCCAGCTTGAGGCTGGAGGTCATCAAGGGCGCGGTGATCATGAAGATCACCAGCAGCACCAGCATGACGTCGATCAGCGGCGTCATGTTGATGTCGCTCATCGGCTGCGGGCCGGTGGTGCGTTCCAGGCGTCCGAAGGCCATGGCGGCGTCCTCAGGCGGCCGAGGGCTGCTGCACCTCGGCGATCATCTCGCGCAGGTCGTGCGCGAAGCCTTCGAGGTCGGCTTCGCTGGCCGCCACGCGCTTGCCGAAGATGTTGTAGGCCAGCACGGCGGGAATCGCCACGGCCAGGCCAGCGGCAGTCATCACCAGCGCCTCGCCCACCGGGCCTGACACGCGCTCGATGGTGATGGCGCCTGCCGCAGAGATCGCGCCCAGCGCGTTGTAGATGCCCCAGACGGTGCCGAACAGGCCGATGAAGGGCGCCGTGCTGCCGATGGACGCCAGCAGCACCTGGCCGTACTGCAGCTGGGCCAGCACCGCATGCAGCGCATCGCGCAGGCGGCGGGTGAGCTGCGAGTCGACGTGGCCACGGGCTTCCAGGGTATTGGCGTTGGGCGCGGCCATTGCGGCGCTCAGCAAAGGCTCCAGGACACCCTCGCGGTCCAGCGCCACCAGGCGCTCGCGGCCGGCGTTCAGGTCCGACGCGGCCCAGAAGGCCGGCACGGCGCGCTCGATGTCCACGCGCACGCGGCGCAGCAGCCAGCCCTTCCAGAAGATCATCACCCAGGCGCTGATGGACATCAGCAGCAGGAGCACCGCCACGCTGCGGGTGATGGCATCGCCTTGTTGCCAAAAATGCTGCAAGCCGCTCATCGGTGGCCTTTCTTGTGGGGGCTGTGGGTCAGAAGCCGAGGACCTGGTCCATCCCGTAGATGCCCGCGGGTTGGCCGGCCAGGAAACGCGCGGCCCGCAGGGCGCCCTGCGCAAACACGGCACGGCTGGTGGCCTTGTGGCTGATCTCGATGCGCTCGCCGATGCCGGCGAAGAGCACGGTGTGGTCACCGATGATGTCGCCGCCGCGCACCGTGGCGAAACCGATGGTCGACGGGTCGCGCTCGCCGGTGATGCCTTCGCGGCCGTACACCGCGCATTCCTTGAGGTCGCGTCCCAGCGCGCCGGCCACGGCTTCGCCCATGGCGAGCGCGGTGCCGCTGGGCGCATCGACCTTGTGGCGGTGGTGTGCCTCGACGATTTCGATGTCGAAGCCCTGGTTGAGCGCGCGCGCTGCCGACTGCAGCAGCTTGAGCACCACGTTCACGCCCACACTCATGTTGGCCGCCATCATGATGGCCACGCGCTTGCCGTGCTCGGCAATCTGCGCCTTCTGCGCCTCGTTGAAGCCAGTCGTGCCGATGACCAGCTTCACGCCCAGTTCTTCGCAGGCGGCCAGGTGGGCCATCGTGCCGTCGGGACGGGTGAAGTCGATCAGCACCTGGGCGTTGGCCAGGCCGGCCTTCAGGTCGGAGGTGATGGCCACGCCGCTGGTCTTGCCGAGGAAGGCTTCGGCATCGTGGCCGATGGCGGACGAACCGGCCACATCCAGTGCGCCGGCCAGCACCAGGCCATCGGCAGCGCTCACCGCCTCGATGAGCATGCGGCCCATGCGGCCGGACGCCCCGGCGATGGCAATGCGGACCGGCTCCATCAGCGGGCCTCGAGCGGCGGGTAGCTGCGTGCGGGCGCAGATGCGGCCGCTGCCTGCGCAGGCGCATCCACCTTCTTGGGCACGGGCAAGGCCTTGACCTGCTCGTCGGTCAGCGCCAGCGGCGGGGCGTTGCGCTTGGTCTTGAAGGTGTCGATGGACTGCACGAAGTCGCGCTCGGCCGGCAGTTCGCCGCCCGTGTCGATGCTCTTCATGGTGTCGCCGTCGAACAGCACCACCACGCTGCGGCGCTGGGGTTCCGCGCCCTGGCGGCGGATGGTGAAGACGTAGTCCCACCGGTTCTGGTGGAAGGCGTCGGTGATGAGCGGCGCACCGAGGATGTCGCGGATCTGCGCGCGGTTCATGCCCGGCTTGATCGCCTGGGCCTGCTCCTTGGTGACCACGTTGCCTTGCACGACCTCGACCCGGTAGGGTGTGACCACACCCAGGAAGTTGTCGGAGGATTGCAGCGATTCACAGCCTGCAAGCAGCGCACAGAGCGCAGCGGCGGCCACGCCAAGGGAAAAGGGGAGCGAACGCATGGTCACGGATGGGGAACGCCGGCAGGGGGCGCCAACCTCGATATGATCGAGCGATTCTAGCGGGTGGCCCACGGGCGGCCGCCGCTTCGGAGCCACCTCCATGACACACGCCGACGAACTCAAGAGCAGCGGGCTGAAAGCCACCCTGCCGCGCATCAAGATCCTCGAGGTCTTCCAGAAGTCCACCCAACGGCACATGACCGCGGAAGACGTGTTCAAGGTGCTGCTGGCCGAAGGCTCCGACGTGGGACTGGCGACGGTCTACCGCGTGCTGATGCAGTTCGAACAGGCCGGGCTGCTGTCACGCAACCATTTCGAGACGGGCAAGTCGGTTTTCGAGCTGAACGAAGGCAAGCACCACGATCACCTGGTCTGCATGGACTGCGGCCGGGTGGAAGAGTTCTTCGACGCGGAGATCGAGAAGCGGCAGAAGGCGGTGGCGCAGACCCGTGGGTTCGAGCTGCAGGAGCATTCGCTGTCCCTCTACGCCGCCTGCACCAAGAAAAACTGCCCCCACCGCCCGGCGAACAAATAAACCCTATTCGGGTTTGTTCATGGCCTTCTGATGGCGCTCGATGAACTCGCGGTACGTGTCGATACCGCGCAGCTGCAAGATGGTGTTGCGCACCGCCGCCTCCACCAGCACGGCCAGATTGCGGCCCGCGTCCACGGCGATCACCACCTTGCGGACCGGCACATCGAGGATGTCCTCGTACAGCGGCTCGTAAGGCAGCCGCTCGAACTCGCGCTCCAGCGTCTCCTTGCGCACCAGGTGCACGATGAGCTTGAGCCGCATTTTCCGGCGCACCGCCGTCTCGCCGAAGATGGCCTTGATGTCCAGCAAGCCGATGCCGCGCACTTCAAGCAGATTCAGCAGCAGTTCGGGGCAGCGGCCGTCCAGCGAGGTCTGCGACACGCGGTACAGGTCCACCGCGTCGTCGGCGACGAGGCCGTGACCGCGCGAGATCAGTTCCAGGCCCAGTTCGCTCTTGCCCAACCCTGATTCACCCGTTAGCAGCACCCCCAGGCCGAGAATGTCCATGAACACGCCATGGCGGGTCGTGCGTTCGGCGAAGAGCTGGCCCAGGTAACCGCGCACCACGTCGATCACGTGGCCGGCGGATTCCTCCGTCACGAACAGCGGGATGTCCGCCCGGTCGCACATGGCCACCAGCTTGTCGGGGGGCGTCTGCGCATCGGCCACGATCAGCACCGGCGGCTCCAGCGTGACGATGCGCGAGATGCGCCGCTCGATCACGTCGGGCGTGGACTGGCTGAGGTAGGCCACCTCGCGGCGCCCCACGAGCTGTACACGGTACGGGTGGATGTAGTTGAGGTAGCCCACCAGGTCCGCCGCAGACTGTGCGTTGCGCACGGCCGCCTCGTCGAAGCGGCGCTCAGGGTGGGCATGACCGGCGATCCACTCCCAGCGCAGGGAGGGGCGGTGTTCTTCGAAGAGCGCTTCCGCGCTGATGCTTGTTGGTTTCACGCTGTCTCGGCTCCAGCCGGAACCTTACAGCATGAATGGATCAGGCGACCGACTTGAGCGGTTCCCAATTGGAGATCAGCTCGTGGACCTTGGCCGCATCGCCCTCGGTCTTCAGGCGCTCGCGCAGTTCGCGGTCGCTGAGCATCTCGGCGATTTCGGACAGGATTTCGAGGTGGCGCTGGGTGGCCGCTTCAGGCACCAGCAGGAAGATGAGCAGCGCGACAGACTCATCGTCGGGCGCATCGAAGGGAATGGGCTGCTGCACGCGCAATACGGCGGCCAGCGGGTTCTTCAGGCCCTTGATGCGTCCGTGGGGGATGGCCACGCCATGGCCGAGGCCCGTGGAACCCAGGCGCTCGCGGGCGAAGAGGTTGTCGGTGACGGTGGCACGCGCGATGGCGTGCTGGTTTTCGAACAGCAGCCCGGCATGCTCGAACACGCGTTTCTTGCTCGTGGATTCCACGTCGACGAGGACGTTGCTGACGGGCAGGATGGCGGCAAGACGATTCATGATGGGTCCGGGCGCCTGCTTCAACCTGTGGGGCCTCGCGGGGCGCTCGCGTTCGGCCGGGTCACCAAATTATAAAAATCAGTGGGGTTATTGCGTCGAAAGATTGTGCACCGGGCTGCTGCATCGCAGCAACGCCACCAGCCCCTGCGTTCATGGTGGTGTGCGATATGCAGCAAAAAGCGGCCCTCAGGCCGCTTTGGTTGACCACTGTTGCAATTGGGCATGACCGTCAGCTGGTCGTGGCGTCCATCCGCTTCGGTGCAACGTGGTGGTGATCGTTGATGCGGTCCTTGTGGCGGCACACCTGGCGATCCAGCTTGTCCATCAGCTGGTCGATGGCCGCGTAGAGGTCTTCGTGTGAATTTTCTACAAAGATGTCCTTGCCTTTCACGTGCAGCGTGACCTCGGCCTTCTGCCTGCGTTCCTTTTCCTTCAGCTTTTCGACTGACAACAGCACATTGATGTCCACCACCTGGTCGAAATGCCGCGTGACACGGTCTAGCTTGGTGAGCACGTACTCGCGCAGAGCCGGCGTCACTTCAAGGTGATGGCCGCTGATCGTCAGGTTCATGGGTACTCCTTTCACAGGGGGTGAGGAAACCGGGAGGAAACAGGAAGACGAGGGATGGGAAGAGGTAGCGGAGGTCTGGAATCGGTCTGATCGACGCAAGGTCGTTGAACCCAGTGTGCACGCGAACAGGGGGTGTGACAAGCGAATGACACCAGCGCTAACACCCGGCCACAGGAGGCGAATCGGATGCCATAATTTCGGTCTTTGCTACTCCTTGGAGTGCCCTCTTGGACGTGCCCCCTACTCGGTGACCGTCCACTCCAGCAGGCCCGGCGCGTTCTGACGCGGGCCCGGGCCGGGGTGAGACGGTCGGATGTGTACCCGAACCCGTATCCACCCAGGCCCCGAAGCCGCGAGACACGCGCCTTCGTCTTGCCGGAGTTTCCATGCTGAACGTTTTCACGCTGGCCAACGGCCGGCTCTTCCAGGAAGAAATCGAGAGCCTCGACGAACTGGCGCATGTGCAGCCGGTCTGGGTCGACCTGGAAGAACCCACGCCCGAGGAAAAAGGCTGGATCGCCCAGCATTTCGGCGTGACCATTCCCGAAGATGCGGTGGACGACGACCTGGAAGAGTCGGCCCGCTTCTACGAGGAAGACAGCGGCGAGTTGCACATCCGTTCCGACTTCCTCATCGATGACGGCGAGACGCCGCGCAACGTGCGCGTGGCCTTCATCCTCTTCAAGGGCGTGCTGTTCTCGGTGCACACCGAAGACCTGCCGGTGTTCCGGCTGCTGCGGCTGCGGGCGCGGCGCATCCCCGCCTTGATCGAGGACGCCAAGGACGTGCTGCTCAAGCTGTACGACGCCGACGCCGAGTACAGCGCCGATGCGCTGGAGGGCATCTACGACAGCCTGGAGGCGGTGAGCAACCGCGTGCTCAAGTCCGACGTGAACGACCAGACCGCCGGCGAGGCGCTGGCCGCCATCGCGCGCGAGGAAGACCTGAACGGGCGCATCCGCCGCAACGTGATGGACACGCGCCGCGCGGTGAGCTTCATGATGCGCGCGCGCATGCTCAACGCCGAGCAGTTCGAGGAAGCCCGCCAGATCCTTCGCGACATCGACTCGCTGGACAGCCACACCACGTTCCTCTTCGACAAGATCAACTTCCTGATGAACGCCACCGTCGGCTTCATCAACATCAACCAGAACAAGATCATCAAGATCTTCTCGGTCGCCAGCGTCGCACTGCTGCCGCCCACGTTGATCGCCAGCATCTACGGCATGAACTTCAAGGGCATGCCGGAACTGGACTGGTCGCTGGGCTACCCGTACGCGCTGGGGTTGATGGTGGCCTCGGTGGCGGCGCCCTTCCTTTATTTCAGGAACAAGGGCTGGCTGCGTTGACCAGGGTCAAGCCTCAATCACGCAGCGCGACCATCTGGTCGATCATCGGCCGGCGGTCAGGGTCCTGCTGGTCGGTGGGCAGGCGGTAGACGAAATCCTGCGAGTCGGTGGCCATCGACAGGCGCTCGGCGCTGTCGGGCACATAGGCCTCGTAGATGCTGTCGGAGAACCACTCGTCGGTGGGCGTCATCGCGGCGATCATCTCGCCTATCTTGTCCTCATCCGGCGCAGGCGTGTTCAGCGCCACCAGGCGGTCGTGCTCCTCATGCACGAAGGCTTCGCGCTGGGCCAGCACGCGGTCGCTCGCGCCGCCCTCGCCGGAGTCGTTGAGCAGGCCGTGCGCACGCGCGGTCTTCAGCTCTTCCTTCACCTGATGGCGCGAAGCCACGCTGTCGCGGGTGATGGCGTCATGGAACTGCGTGGCCTCGCCCAGGTCCGTGGCCCAGGCAGTGTGGGTGGCGGTGGTCGCCTCGCTGGATGCCGTCGTCCCCGCGGACTGCGGGTCCCACTGCGTCGCCTCGGTGGCGTGGGCGCTGAAGCCCACCAGCGCGGTCACGGCGGCAATGGCGGTCATGCGAAGGGTGGTGGATCGGGTCATGTCAGCCTCCTGTTTCGGCGCATTTGCGCCATGGACATGCAGGCTTGGACCGGACCGGTTGACTCGCGTTTCGCAACAAAACCGCTCAGCGGTTGGCGCTTCGAAACGCAGCGGCACACCCGCCCACACCGCGGCGCAGGCTTGTCCTACACGTGTTTCACGCGTTGGCGCGGCGCTTGAGCCAGCGCATCAGCCCGCCCAGCAGCGGCAGCTTCTCGTACAGCTCCTCGGCCGCATCCCAGTAGTCGCGGTGCAGGCACACCAGGCCTTCGGCATCGAAGCGCAGGTGCGAGCCGCCGCGCACCGTCTGCACGTCGCTGCGATAGCGCTGGAAGCGGAAGAGAAAGTCCCAGGTGAGGAAGCATTGGTCACCCTGGACGATGGCCTCGTGCACCACGAAACGCGGCTCGTGCAGCGACTCGAACATGTGCGCGAACACACCTTCAATCGCGGGCACGCCCTGCACGTCGTTGAACGGATCCTTGAAACGCGCGTTGGCGGCGTAGAAGTGGCCCAGGCGCTTCACGTCGGCCGGCGTCAGCGTCTCGAACAAGGTGACGATTCGCTGAACACGCGGGTCTTGCGCCTTCATCCTCACAGCCCCGTCGCGCGCTTCATGGCGCGGAAATACATCGCGTCGCTGACATGCCGCAAGGCCTTGAGCCACAGCGTGAAGCGCTTGGGAAAGTGGATCTCGAAGCGACCCGCCTCCCAGCCCGCGACGATCTGCCGCGCGGCCTCCTCGGGCGTGATGAGCGCGGGCATCTTGAACTCGTTGACCGCCGTCATCGGCGTCTCCACGAAACCCGGGTTCACCACCGACACGCCGATGCCCAGCGGCCGCAAGTCCATGTAGAGGATGTCGGCGAGGTTGATGAGCGCCGCCTTGGTCGGCCCGTAGGCCAGCGCCTGCGGCAGGCCGCGGTAGCCCGCCACGCTGGACACGAGGCTCAGGTGGCCGGATCTCTGCGCCATGAGCACCGGCAGCATTGCGTCCAGCAAGTGCAGCGCGCCCTCGTAATTCACGCGCTGGTGGTGCAGCACCTCGTCGAGCTTGAAAGACGTGGCGCGCATGGCCTGGTAGGTGCCGGCGCAGTACATCGCGAGGTCGATGCGCCCGAAACGGTTCCTCACCACCTCGCAGGCGGCATGCACCGCCTCCTTGTCGGTGGCATCCAGCGGCACGCCCAGGCTGCCGGGGCGCTCGGCCTCGAAGGCCGCGAGCGCCTTGGCGTGCCGCGCCGACACCACCACCTGTGCACCACGGGCGTGCAGCAGCGCTGCCGTCGCGCGGCCGATGCCGGTGGATGCTCCCACCAGCCAGACCACCTGGCCGTTCCAGTCCGTGATGCGTGGATTGAGTGCCATGGCAACGCAGTCTATGGCCGCCGCATGACCGTTGCGCAAAGCCCCTTCATGCCTTGCCCTGTCCGAGCAAGGCGTCGCGCAGCTTGGGCTCGGAGGTGTGGGTCGCCAACCAGATGCCGAAGAAGCGCTGCGCGAACTCGGCGTCGCGGTTCTCCGCCTTGAATTTGCCGTTGACGAAGAAGCGCGCGGCCGTGCCCGGCTGGAACACGCCGGTGATGCGATCGCCCTTGGTCACGTCGGGGAAGGTGCCGCGCATGAAGGCCAGCCAGCGTTCAGCCTTCTCATCGTCGATCTCGCCGCCGCGCTTCATCTCCTTGAGCGAGCGGTCGGCGATGAGCTTGCCGCTGAGCGAGCGGCCGTATTCGATCTCCAGCGCGAGCGAGCTCTTCGGGTAGTCGGTGAAGGCATCGTCCACCCACAGGCGGATGTCGTAGATGTGCAGCCCCAGCACGGTGGCCCGGCCGCTGCCGCGCAGCTTCGCGCCAGGCAGCTCGGCACCTACCTCGGGTGGCACGGCGGGTTGCGCCCATGCGGGCAGCGCCACGCCGGCCAGCAGGGCCAGCAAAGTCAGACATCGACGCCGCGTGAGGTGCGGCATCAATCGCGCCTCAGCGTGAACTGCATGACGCTGGTGTTGCCGGTGGCAAATGCCGCCTCGCAGTACGCGAGGTAGAACTCCCAGATGCGCATGAAGCGCGTGTCGAAGCCGATGCGGCGCACGCGTGCATCCTCGGCCAGGAAGCGCTCGCGCCAACGGCGCAGCGTCTCGGCGTAATCGCCGCCGAAGTCCAGTTCGTTCACCACCGCCAGCCCTGCGGCCGACGCAGCCTTGCGGAACTCGCCCGGACTGGGCAGCAAGCCGCCGGGAAAGATGTACTGCTGGATGAAGTCGGTGGACTTCACATAGCGCTCGAACAGGTCGTCGCGGATGACGATGCTCTGCACGCAGGCGCGGCCGCCGGGCTTGAGCTGGTCGTGCAGGGTCTGGAAGTAGCTGCGCCAGTATTCGCGGCCCACCGCCTCGAACATCTCGATGGAGGCGATCGCGTCGTAGGGGCCGTCGTCGATGTCGCGGTAGTCCTGGAAACGCAGTTCACCCGCCAGGCCCGCAGCGGCCAGGCGCTGTTGCCCCCATTCGAGCTGCTCGCGCGACAAGGTCACGCCCGTCACCGTCGCGCCGAAATCTCGCGCCGCGCTCTCGGCCAGCGCCCCCCAGCCGCAGCCGATCTCCAGCACCCGGTCCCCCGCCTTCACGCCGCATTCGCGCAAGGCGCGCCGCACCTTGGCCCATTGCGCGACCTCCATCGGCTGGTCCAGGTCGCCGTCGAACCATGCGCTGCTGTAGTTCATGGTGGGGTCCAGCCACAGCTTGTAGAACGAGTTGCCCAGGTCGTAGTGCGCGTGGATGTTGCGCTTGCTGCCCTGGCGGGAGTTGCGATTGAACAGGTGCTTCACGCGGTACAGCAGCGAGCCCCACCAGGTGCCGTAGATGACCTGCTCGACCTCGTCGCGGTTGGCGATGAACAGCCGCAGCAAGGCGGTAAGGTCAGGCGTGGACCAGTCGCCGGCGATGAAGGTCTCGGCGAATCCGATGTCGCCCGATTTCATCGCCGCCGCGCAGACGTTCCAGTTGCGCAGGCGGATGGCCGCTCGCAGGTCGCCCTCGCCGGGCGTGCCGAAGAGCACCGTGGTGCCGTCGGGAATCTGCACCGACAGCGTGCCGTGGCGCAGGTTCTTCATCAGCCGGAACACGGCGCGTGCGGAGGCAGGCGCCGTCTGCGGGAGAGCAAGGGGGGCGAAAGTGCTGGTGCTCATCTTTTCAGCGGGTCAGGAATGCCTTGGGGGCATCGGGCTTTCCAAAGAACGGGACACGTTTGATCCACAGCTTCAGCGCCTGCCAGTGGATGCGCGCGATGACGCCGAAGCTCATCAGGGGCATGCGCCAGAAGGCCGAACGCATCGTGCGGCGGGTCAGCGGCGTGAGGCGGCCCGACACGCTGGTCTGCAGCAGCGGGCCCTCGGCGTCGTCGTGGTCCACCCGCACGACCGTCCTTGGGGGCTGGATACGCGCATCCGCGCCGGCCGGATGCAGGTCGGTGCGCATGAAGCGGAAGCGGTAGCCGCCCTGGATGTCGCAGAACGGCGAGACATGGAAGACCTTGGCCGCGCGCAGCTCGCGGCCCCAGGCCAGACCCGGCCCTTCGAGCAGGTAGCAGTGGCGCTCGCCGAAGGTGTTGTTCACCTCGACCACGATGGCGGCCAGTGCGCCGTCGTGGCGATGGCAATACCAGAAGCTCACCGGCTTGAAGGCATAGCCCAGCACGCGCGGGTAGCAGTGCAGCCAAACCTCGCCATCGGCGTCGTGGATGCCTTCCAGGCGCAGCAGTTCCTCCAGCCACGCCAGCGCATCCTCGCGGCCGTCGCCGTGATCGCGGTCGAAGAAGCTGAGCAGGCCGAAGCGGTTGCGCGGCAGGTCGGCGCAGGGCTGCCCGCGCAGGGTGCGCATGGGCAGCAGCAGGAAGTAGGTGGGGTAGGTGAAGTGGTGGAAGACCGGTTTCAGGCGGGCGTGGCGCACCTGGCCCGTGCCGATCAGGGCCTGCCCCGCCATCAGGCAGCCTCCCGCGCGGTCGTGGTTTCCGCCAGCGTCCGCTTGATGCCCTCGACCACGGCCTGTCCCGACATCAGGCCATCCTCATGGAAGCCGTAGCGCGTCCAGGCGCCGCAATACCAGGTGCCGGACACGCCTTGCAGCGAGGGCACCCGCTTCTGTGCGTCGATGGCGTCGCGGTCGAACACCGGGTGTGCGTAGTCGAACTCGCCATGGATGTGCGAGTCCGCGATCCGGCGCACCGGGTTCAGCGACACCAGCACCGGCGCCTTGAACGGCAGCGGCTGCAGGCGGTTGAGCAGGTAGTGCAGGCAGACGTGGGCCTCTTCGCGCGAGCCCTCGACGGCGCGCTCGTAGTTCCAGGCCGCCCAGGCCAGCGGGCGTTTGGGCAGCACCGAGGTGTCGGTGTGCAGCACGGCGCGGTTGGCGTGGTAGCGGATGGCGCTCAGCACCTCCACCTCGGCCAGGCTCGGGTCGGCCAGCATGCCCAGGGACTGGTCGCTGTGGCAGGCCATCACCACGTGGTCGTAGCGGTCGGTGCCGGCGTCCGTTGTCACGAGCACGTCGCTGCGCCCGTTCGGACGCATCGCGCGGCGCACCCGACGTACCGGCGAATTCAACCGCGCATCGGGGATGGCGGCCAGCATCTTTTGCACGTACTGCCGTGCACCGCCGGCCACCGTGAACCAGCGCGGCCGGTTGGCCACCTGCAGCAGGCCGTGGTTGTGGCAGAAGCGGATCATGGTCGCGATGGGGAACTGCAGCATCTGGTCGGTGGGGCACGACCAGATGCAGCCGATCATCGGCAGGAAGTACCAGTCGCGGAACTCGCGGCTGAAGCGTCCCGTTTCCAGGAACTCGCCGATGGGCTGGCGCAACTCCTCCTGCGCGTCGCGCTGCGCGATGGCGGTGGTGATGCGGTTGAAGCGCACGATGTCGGCCAGCATGCGCAGGAAGCCCGGCCGCAGCAGGTTGCGCCGCTGCGCGAACACACTGTTCATGTCCGAGCCGCTCCACTCCAGCCCGATGTCGGGCACCTGCACGGAGAACGACATGTCCGAGTGCGTGGTGGGCACCTGGAGCTCGTCGAACAGTCGGATCAGGTTCGGGTAGGTGCGCTCGTTGTAGACGAGGAAGCCCGTGTCCACGCCGTGCGTGCGGCCCTCGAGCGTGATGTCCACCGTGTGTGTGTGGCCGCCGAAATAGTCGCCCGCTTCGAAGAGGGTGACGTCGGCCAGCCCCGCCAGGCCATGGGCGACCGACAGGCCCGAGATGCCCGAGCCGATGACTGCGACGCGCGCCATGGCTTACGCCGCCAGGCGCGCGGCGCCTGCATCAAGTCGGGTGTCCAGGGGATGAAGCCGGCCGCGCGTGGCGGCGGGCTCCGGTGGAAAGATGGCTGCACAGCGCCCCGCAGCGAAGGAGGGAGGGAGGAGGGAGGAGGAGAACCGCTCCGGGATTTCAGTCAGCAGAACCGACCGGCTGTGCAACACCAAAACTGGTTGCCGTCGCGACGCCATCATCGCGACATGCCCTCTTCGACGCGATGAGCAGGGGTGAGTTCCGTCAAAATTCGCAAATCGCACGTCCATGCGTGAAGGCTTTGTAAAGGCAAGGGGCGTGCAGTTCATGGTTCGGACAGCAGCCTTTCAACGGTCTGGACGAAGACCGGGCTGCCGGGCTCCACGTCGCTTGGGAAGCTCTTCACGGCCTGCCCGTCGCGGGCGATCAGGTATTTGTGGAAATTCCACTTCGGGGCCTGCCCGGTCTTGCCGGCCAGTTCCGCGAACAGTGGATTCAGGCCATCGCTGCCGGCGGCCACATGCGACTTCGCGAACATCGGGAACTTCACCCCGAAGGTGTTTTCGCAAAAGTCCGCGATGGACTGGTTGCTGCCCGGCTCCTGCTTGCCGAAATCGTTCGACGGGAAACCCAGCACCACGAGGCCGCGCGGGCTGTATTTGGCGTACAGCGCTTCAAGGCCCTTGTATTGCGGCGTGTAGCCACAAAAACTGGCGGTGTTGACCACCACCACGACCTTGCCGGCGTACTGGCACAGGTTCTGGGGTTTCTCGTCCTGCAGCCGCGGCATTTCGCGGTTCAGCAGCGAAGAGCAGGCCGCCTGCGCCGCCATCGGCAGCGCGAGTGCCGCACAAACTCCCGCCAAGTGCTTGGTCCAACGTCGTCTGTTCATTGGTTTTCTCTCCCAGGACCCGATATTGCGTCGAGATTCCCGAATAGGTAACTAAGGTTATCCGCCATTCGACCGCGCTCCAGCCTGTTCCGACTTGGTACGCGCGCAGAGCGAAACCGGATGCATTCGAAAACCTCGTCCTTGACAAAATTCAGCGAATGCATCCGCTGTCACGGTCCCACGACTAAAATTGCTCTCCCTCTGGAAGGCCACACCATGCTTTACCCCGAACTTTTCAAGCAACTCGAAGCCGTGCGCTGGAGCATGGACAAGGACATTCCCTGGGACCGCTTCGATGCGAGCATGCTCACCGACGAGCAGGCCCAGACCATCAAGATGAACGCGATCACCGAGTGGGCGGCCTTGCCCGCCACGGAGATGTTCCTGCGCGACAACCGCGATGACAGCGACTTCTCGGCGTTCATGAGCGTGTGGTTCTTCGAGGAGCAGAAGCACTCCCTGGTGCTGATGGAATACCTGCGCCGCTTCCGCCCCGACCTCGTGCCCACCGAGGCCGAGCTGCACGAGATCCGCTTCGAGTTCGACCCGGCACCGGCGCTTGAGACGCTGATGCTGCACTTCTGCGGCGAGATCCGCCTGAACCACTGGTACCGCCGCGCGGCAGAGTGGCACAGCGAGCCGGTCATCAAGGCCATCTACGAGACGCTGGCCCGCGACGAAGCCCGCCACGGCGGCGCCTACCTGCGCTACATGAAGCGTGCCATGCAGAAGTTCGGCGACGAGGCGAAGGCCGCCTTCGCCAAGGTGGGCGTTCTGATGGCCAGCGCCCGCCGCACCGCGCAGGCCCTGCACCCGACCAACCTGCACGTGAACGAGAAACTCTTCCCGCGCGACACCATCCAGAGCCGCCTGCCGGACCCGAGCTGGCTGGAAGCCTGGCTGGACAAGCAGATCCAGTTCGATGCCGTCTGGGAGAACAAGGTCGTCGAGCGCATCCTGCACAACATGAGCCTGCTGATGGAGCGCAGCTTCGCCAGCGTCCAGGAGCTGAACCGCTTCCGCAAGGAAATGGCCGCCGCCATCGCGGCCAAGGTCGGCCCGGCGCCCGGAGCGCAACCGGCCTGATCCGGCCTTTCTCCTGTCCAACCCCCTGTCGAACGGCCCGCCTCGCGCGGGCCGTTTGCTTTTGGACTTGCGCTGGTGGCGCGACCGGGTTAGCATGAAAAGAGACCGATCGGTATCTTTTATATGGCTGAGCACCCACCCACCAGTCCCCCAACGAAAGGCGAGCGCACCCGCGCCGAAATCGTCCGCAAGAGCGCCGAGCTGATGAACCGGCAGGGCTTCCTCGCCGCGCCGCTGTCGGCGGTGATCGAGGCGACGGGCATCCAAAAGGGCGGCCTGTACCGGCATTTCGACAGCCGGGAGGCACTGGCGCACGCCGCCTTCGACCATGCGGTGGGCCAGATCCGCGACCGCTTCCTTGCCGCCATCGACGGCAAGGCCGACGCCTGCGAGCGGCTGCTGGCGCTGCTGGCGAGCTACGACGGCGACACGGCGGAGCTGCCGCTGCCCGGCGGCTGCCCGATCATGAACAGCGCCATCGAGTCCGACCATGCGGACGAGGCGATGCGCCAGAAAGCACGCGAGGCGATGTCGGCCTGGCACGAGATGCTGCGGCGCATCGTGTCGGCCGGGCTGCGCGACAGGCAGATCCGCCCGGGCGTGTCCGCGCAGGAGGTCGCGACGGTCTTCATCGCGAGCATCGAAGGCGCGGTGATGCTCACCCACCTGCATGGCGACGCCTGGCCCTGGCGCGCCGTGCGCCGGCACCTCGCGTCCTACGTCGAGCACGAACTGCGTCCCCAGTGAAGGAGAACTCCGCATGATCTACCGCTACGTCGTCGAGAGAAAGCTTCGCAACGCCTTCGCCGCGCTCAACCGCGGCGACCACGGCCCCGTGCTCGCGTCCTTCGGGCCGCAGGTGGAGCATGTGTTCTTCGGTGACCACGCCCTGGCGGGCGCGCGCCATCACATGGACAGCATCGAGCCCTGGTATGCGCGGCTCAGGCGCGTGCTGCCGGACCTGCGCTTCGACATCGAATCCATCGTCGTGCGCGGCATGCCGTGGAACACGGTGGCCCTGGTGGAATGGCGCGACCAGTTCAGCCTGAAGAACGGCGCGCGGCGCGGCAACCAGGGCGTGCATGCACTGCGGCTGAAATGGGGCAAGGTGGTGTCGCTGCGCGTGTACTGCGACACGCAGGTGCTGGCCGGCGTGCTGCGCGAACAGCACGCACTGGGCGTGGCGGATGCGGGGCTGGCGCCGATCGTCGACGCCGCCTGAGCCTACTTGGCGGTCGCCGCCTTGCGGTCCGCCAGCACCCGCTGCGCGCTCGCCCGCTGGCCGATGAGCTGGCTGTACGGCTTCCAGTCGATGCCGGCCGCGGCGATGAGGTCTTCGCCATACACCGTCTTGCAGGCCAGCGACACCAGCGGAATGCTCGCGAAGGCGGCCACGTCGGCCATGGTGAAGGTGTCGCCCGCGATGTAGGGCGAGAACTTCAAGAGCCGCTTGAGCGCAGGAATGTTCTTGTCCAGCTTGCGGCGCACACGCGCTGCGGTGGGCTCGTCCTTCTCGCCGCCGAAGAAGGCCTGCGGGTACAGCTCGCGGGCCACGAGTTCGACGTGCAGGTCGATGTAGGTGACGAGCTCGCGCACCTTGCCCGCCTGCCACGGGTCGGCCGGGTACAGCGCCGGCGTCGGGTACACCGCTTCGAGGTAGTCGCAGATGGCTTGGCTCTCGCACATCGTGCCGTGCTCGGTGCGGATGAACGGGATCTTGCCCAGCGGCGAGCACGACAGCACGGCCTCGTCCTTGAGCCCGGTCTTCACGTACTCCTCGTTGAAGGGCACGCCCTTCTCGAGCAGCACCATCTTGACCTTGTTGTAGTAGTTGGAGATCGAAAAGCCGCACAGGGTGATCATGTCTGTCTCCGGGGTCGTCGGTATGCCCGGCAGTCTATGCGCCCCGTTGCCCCGGCGGTGTTGCCCACGCGACAATCCGCCAATGCCTCATCTCCTCGACAAGCTCTGCCCGCGTGCCGAACTGGCGCAGCGCATCGCGCAACTGCCCAAGCCCCTGGTGTTCACCAACGGCGTGTTCGACATCCTCCACCGCGGCCACGTGAGCTACCTGGAACAGGCGCGCAACCTGGGTGCCAGCCTCGTCATCGGCCTGAACAGCGATGCCTCGGCACGCACGCTGGGCAAGGGCCCGGACCGGCCGCTCAACCAGGAGGCCGACCGCGCCTGCGTGCTGGCCGCGCTGGAAAGCGTGAGCCTGGTGACGCTGTTCGAGGAGTCGACGCCGGTCGAACTGCTCAAGCTGGTGCGGCCGCAGGTCTACGTCAAGGGCGGCGACTACGACATCGAGACGCTGGAAGAGACGAAGTGGGTGCGCAGCTGGGGCGGGCAGGCACAGGCGCTGGCCTTCGTGGATGGCTACTCCACGACCTCGCTGGTCAGGAAGATCCGGGGCTGACTTCGGCCAGCCGCTCGCGCAGGCGGCGCGCCGGGAAGGCGATGTCTTTTTCCACCCAGTTCCTGAAGCGGATCGCCTCGGGCGACGACTGCTTCGCCAGGAACAGCAGCAAAGTCTCGTCGCTGAACCAGGTCACGTTCTCGAAGCGGCGGTAGCCCTGCGGATGGTTCTGTTCGAGGCTCGCATGGTTGAGCGTCACGCCGATGATGCGGGCCACGTCCAGCGCCTTGATCCAGCGGATGCACTGCTCGTCCTCGATGACCGTCAGGCGCCGGCCCTTGTACGACCAGAACTTGCCTTCGACGGGCCGGAACGCCTCCTCGCGCAGCTTGCCGCGCAATTCGCCAACCAGCTCCACCAGCGGATGCGCCAGCAGCACACCGTACAGGGCCAGGCTGCTGCCCAGGCCGTAGGGGCCGCCAAGGCGCCAGCCGATCCACGACACCACCAGGCAGATGCCGATGCGGATGGCGAAGCTGAGCGCGAGGTTCATGACGCCCTCATCGGCTGGTTGTCGGCCGGTTGACGATGACGATGCCAACGGCCACCGCGACGAGCGCGACCATCAGCCGCGTGGTGATGGGCTCGTGCAGCATCATCGAGCCCAGAAGCAGCCCGAACACCGGCGTGAGCAGCGTGAACGACGCCAGCCGGGTGGCCGGGTAGTGGCGCACCAGCCAGAACCACAGCAGGTAGCTCGCGAAGCTCACGATGACGATCTGGAAGGCGAGCGAGGACCACGCCACCAGCGACAGCGAACGCGGCAGCGCCGGGCCGGAGAGCAAGGCGGCGAGCGCGAGCATCACGCCGGAAATCGCCAGTTGATAGAGCAGGGTCTTCTCGGCGCCCGCGGCCGTGAGCCGGCTGCCGCGGATGGCCAGCGTGGTCGCGCCCCAGAGCACGCCGGCGGCCACGCCCAGGGCATCGCCGATCCATTGCCGGTCGCCCGCGGCCGGCTGGCTGAAACCTTCAGCGAAGGCCCAGGCCACCCCGGCAAAGGCACCGACGAGCCCGGCCATCTGCAGGCGCGACAGGCGCTCTGCATGGGCGATGAAGGGCATGCCCATCGCCACCACGAAAGGCGAGAGGTAGATGAACACCACCATGCGCGACGCGGTGGTGAACTGCAGGCCGAGGAAGATGCAGGCGAACTCGGTGGCGAACAGCAGGCCTGCCAGCAATCCGCCGGGCAGGGTGCCGTCGCGCTCGAACAGCGGCAGCCCGCGCCATGCCGCCCACAGCCACACCAGCAAGGCGCCACCCAGCGAGCGCACCGCGGCCTGCTGCAGCGCAGGCACTTCGGGCAGCGCGGCCTTGGCCGCCACCTGGTTCAAGCCCCACAGGAAGCAGCAGCCCACGAGGCTCACCACCGCCACGGCATCGAGATGCGCCTTGCGTTGAGTCATCGGCGGATGTTAGGAGCGCGCACGATGGCCCCACTCCGCGAGCGCTGCGCAGATCGCCCCGCCGAAGGCTCCCGTCGCATGGGCCAGCGGAGCGACGGCGATGTCCCAGCCTTCGCGCTGCTGCAAGGCGCCCTGCCAGGGCGCTTCATGCAGCACCTTGGCGGCCAGCACCGCGAGCATCACCGCCGCGATGCGCCGCTGGTTCACGGGGCCTGACACGAGCAGATGCACCGCCACCACCGCGACGCCCGCATGCAGCACGCCGGAGAGCCCGCCGTAGTGGATCAACTCGGGTTGAATCAACAGACCCAGCTGCGTGAGCGGCCACGCCACCAGCCACGCGACCACGCTGCGCACGGGAACCCGCGCCGCATGGCCCAGCGCGCTCACGAGCACGCCACCGGCCAGGTTGGCCGCGAGGTGCAGGGCGCTGTAGTGGACGAAGACCGCCGTGACCATGCGCCACGGTTGCCGCAGCCACAGTCCGGGTTGCCAGTCGATGAGTTCATGCGGCACCGGCCACAGCAGCACGGCGCCGAAGACCAGGGTCAGCGCCAGCGCAGTCCAGGCCCAGCCGCTCGCGATGGGCCGTTCAGCCAAACACCGCTTTCCACAGCGCCTTCACGGCCGCGCACTGGACGGCCATGGACGCCGGCTCCACCTGCGTGGGCTGCTCGTCCAGCCGTGCCCGGTGCTGCGAGCGGCGCAGCTCGCGGTAGGCATCTGCTGCCGCAATGCCCACGCCCTGCGGCAGCAGCCCGGCAGCTTCCGCACGTTGCAGCAGCGCGATGTTGCCCACGTTGTCCAACAGCTGCGGATGCGCGCCGCTGTGCGCCAGCACGAGCACCTGCACCGCGAACTCCACGTCCATCATGCCGCCGGCGCTGTGCTTCACGTCGAAAAGTTCGCCCTTCACTGGATGAGCCGCGCGCACCTTCTCGCGCATGGCCTGCACCTCGGCGCGCAAGGCCGCCGCATCGCGTCCGGCCGACAGCACAGCCCGGCGCACGGATTCGAAGCGCGGTCCGATCTCCGCGAAACCCGCGCACCAGCGCGCGCGGCTGAGCGCCTGGTGCTCCCAGGTCCACGCGGTGTTGCTGCCGCGGCCGGTCTGGTATTTCTCGTAGCTGTCCACGGTGGACACGAGCAGTCCGGAGTTGCCGTTGGGCCGCAACGCGGTGTCGATGTCGAACAGCTCGCCCGCCGCGGTGCGCAGCGTGAGCCAGTTGATGAGCTTGCGCACGAAGGCACCGTAGACCTCGGGGGCGCGCTCATCCTCGTCGTCGTAGAGGAAGACGACGTCCAGGTCGCTGCCGTAGCCCAGTTCCTTGCCGCCCAGCTTGCCGTAGGCCACGATGGCCAGGTGCGGCTCGTCGCGGTGCCGCTGCTTCAGGTGCGACCAGGCCCAGCGGATGCTGCACTGGAGCGTCGCATCGGCCAGCGCCGACAGGTCGTCGGCCACCTGCTCGACGGTGATGTGGCCCTCGACGTCGCGCACCAGGGTGCGGAAGACCTCCGCATGGTGGGCGCGGCGGATGGTGTCCAGCAGCGATTCCTCGTCCGCCTGGCCGGAGCGTTCCCAGGCCTTGTGCCGGGCATCGAGGTCGCCGATGTATTCGGCCGGGTCGAAGCGGCCGTGCAGCAGGCGCTCATCGGCCAGCTCGTCGATGACGCCCGGATGCAGCATCAGGTAGCGGATCGGCCAGCGCGCCAGGCCCAGCAGCCGCAGCAGGCGGTTGTGCACCTCGGGCCGCTCCACCAGCAAGGCGAGGTAGCTCTCGCGCCGCAGCAGCGGCTCCAGCCAGTCGACGAAGCGCACCGCCGCGTCCATGGTGCAGCGGCCGTCCTGCACCGCCATGGCCGCGCGGCCAATGAGCTTGGCCAGGCGCAGCTTGCTGTCATCGCGCAGGTTCTGGATGCGCGGCTGCTCGGCCCAGCGCTTGACCCGCTGGCCCAGCGTGGGCGGCAGGCGCTCGACGAAGCCTTCGCTGTCCACCGGCTGGGGCGCCGGGCCGCAGCTCTTGCAGCCGCCGTTGCCCGCCGGCTTGGGCGACTGGCCGTCGTGCAGCAGCGCATCGAATTCGGTGGCGACGTATTCGCGCGTCTCGCACAGGCCGTCCAGCAGCTCGCAGGCGTCGGCATTGCACGACAGGCCCATGCTGGCGGCGATCCAGGTCAGGTCGCCGTCCACCGTGGGCAGCAGGTGCGTCTGCTGGTCGTCCAGGAACTGGATGCGGTGCTCCACCCGGCGCAAGAAGGTGTAGGCGTCGGCCAGGCGCTTCGCGCTTTCGGGCTTCATCAGGCCGCCGGCGGCGAGCTTGTCCAGTGCCTTGAGCGTGGAGCGGGTGCGGATCTCGGGGAACTGCCCGCCGCGCACCACCAGCAGCAGCTGCACGATGAACTCGATCTCGCGGATGCCGCCGCGCGAGAGCTTCACGTCGTTGGCCCGCTCGGGGCGTCCCGCCGCACGGCGCTGGGCCTCGTCGCGCACCTTGCGGTGCAGCTGGCGCAGGCCCTCGAACACGCCGTAGTCGAGGTAGCGGCGGTACACGAAGGCGGTGACCATGGAGCGCAGCGCCAGCGCCCGGCCGTTGCGCACGCTGGCCAGCGGCGCGACCACCCGGCTCTTGAGCCAGGCAAAGCGTTCCCATTCGCGGCCCTGCACCTGGAAATACTCTTCCAGCATCGCCAGGCTCACCACCGGCGGGCCGGAGTTGCCGTTGGGGCGGAGCGCCAGGTCCACGCGGAAGACGAAGCCGTCTTCCGTCGTGTCGCCGATCAGGCTGTACAGGCCGCGCGCCAGCTGAGAGAAGTACTCGTGCGCCGACACCTGCTGCGGCCCGGTGGTCTGGCCGGCTTCCTCGTAGACGTAGATGAGGTCGATGTCGGAGGACACGTTGAGCTCGCGCGCGCCCAGCTTGCCCATGCCCACGACCCAGAAATCGATGCGCTGGCCCGCCTCGTTCAGCGGCTCGCCGTACTTCGCATCCAGCTCGATGCGGGCATGCGCCAGGGCCAGGTCCAGCGTGGCCTCGGCCAGCTCGGTCATGGCCAGGGTGATGTCTTCCATGCGCGCGCCCTGCTCGATGTCGAGCACGGCCAGGCGTTCGAGCACCAGCTGCCGGGCCACGCGCAGCGCGGTCTTCAGCGGGCGGCCGGTGGACAGCAGCAGCTCGACCAGCGCGGTGATGGTGCCGCGCCGCGGCAGGCCTTCGGGCAGCAGCGGCAGCTCCTGCGCATAGCGGCGGCGGATTCGCTGCACGAAGCGGCTGTGGTCGGCGCGGGCAGCCGCAGGGGCAGCGTCGGGTGGCGTGGAATCCACCGACAGCGGGGTGTCTTGTAGCGGAATGTCAGGCAGGGAACCCATGGAACATCCGGGGGTCTTTGCTAGGCCGGTCGCGGTTCAGGCGACGCGCCGGACGGGCGACAATGCCCATCGATTCCGGCGTTTCGCCGTCCACTGATCTGGCCGTTGCCGGCTTCCCAACTCGTTCATGTCCATCGTTGCGCCTGTCACTTCCGCCAGTTCAGCGCCGCTCAGCCGACGCGCCCTGGTGACGCGGCGTTTGCGCTGGCTGGCGCGGGTGCTGACGGGACTGGTCATTGCGGCGTGGAGCTTATTGCTAGTCGCCTGGCTGACACTTCACTGGGGGATTTTGCCGCACATCCAGCAGTGGCGACCCGAGATCGAGCAGAGGGCGAGCACCGCACTCGGGGTTCCGGTGCGAATTGGCAACATCAGCGTGCGATCGAGTGGGTGGATACCCTCACTCGAACTGCGCGGCGTGGTGCTGCAGGACAGGCAGGGCCGCGCCGCCCTGGAGTTGCCGCGGGTGGTCGCGTCGGTGTCGGCACGGTCCATGTTCGCGCTGGAGCTGCGCTTCGACCAGCTCTTCATCGACAGCCCGCACCTGGAGGTGCGGCGCGACGCGCAGGGCCACATCTTCGTGGCGGGCCTGGACATGAACGGCCCGGGCACCGGCGACAACGCCGCGGCCAACTGGTTCTTCAGCCAGCGCGAATTCGTCATCCGCAGCGGCTCGCTCACCTGGACGGACGAGCAGAGGAACGCACCGGCGCTCTCGCTGCGCGAGGTGGAGGTGGTCATCCGCAACGGCCTGCGCAGCCACGAGATGCGCATGGACGCCACGCCGCCGGCCGAATGGGGCGACCGCTTCTCGCTGCGCGGGCGCTTCACCCAGCCGCTGCTGACCGACAGCGGCGACTGGAACCGCTGGAGCGGCCTCCTCTTTGCCCAACTGCCACGCGCCGACGTGAGCCAGCTGCGTCAGCACGTGAAGCTGCCCTTCGAGCTGAGCGAGGGCGACGGTGCCCTGCGCGGCTGGATGGAGGTGCGCGACGGCAAGGTCGAAGGGGCCACCGTGGACGTGGCCCTGCGCGAGGTGACGCTGCGGCTGGCCTCGAACGTGGAGCCGCTGTCGGTGGAGCAGATCGAAGGCCGCCTGGCCGGCCACCGCGGCACGGACGGCTTCACGGTGACGGCACAACAGTTCGGCTTCGTCACCGGCGACGGCATCCGCTGGCCGCGCAGCGACCTGGCCCTGCGCTGGAACCAGCCCGAGGGCAAGCCTGCCAGCGGCGGCGAGTTCACCGCGCAGCGGCTGGACCTGGCCCTGATGGCGCAGATCGCCACGCGGGTGCCGCTGGGCGACGCCGTGCGCAAGCTGCTGGCCGAGCTGGACCCGAAAGGCGTGGCAAGCGACCTCTCCGCCCGCTGGACCGGCGCGCTCGATGCGCCGGCCACCTACCAGGTCAAGGGCCAGCTGGCGGGCCTCGCGCTCGCGGCCAAGGCGGCGTCCGAGCCCACCGCCGTCGGCCGGCCCGGCTTGCGCAACGCCACCATCTCGCTCAATGCCTCGGAAAAGGGCGGCGACGCCAGGCTCAGCATGAGCAGCGGCGAGATCGACCTTCCCGGCGTGTTCGAGCAGCCGACGGTGCCGCTCACGCAGATGAACGCCATGCTCAACTGGCACTTCGAGCCGCCCAAGGCGGCCGGCCAGCCCTCGCACGTCGCGCTCAGCGTGAAGGACCTGAAGTTCGTCAACGCCGACATGCAAGGCGACCTGAACGGCAGCTGGGCCACCGGCACGGGTGAGGGCTTCGGCCGCGGCGGACGCTACCCGGGTCTGCTCGAGATCAACGGCAAGGTCTCGCACGCCCAGGCCACCAGCGTGGCGCGCTACCTGCCGCTGGGCATCCCGGAAGACACGCGTCTGTACGTGACCCATGCCGTGAAGAGCGGCACCGTGAGCAACATGACGGTGCGGGTCAAGGGCGACCTCTGGGACTTCCCCTTCCACAGCGCACGCAACCTCAAGGACGGCGAGTTCCGCATTGCCGGCCACGTGGAGGACGTCAACTTCGCCTACGTGCCCAGCCTGCCGGCCAGCGGCACGCGGGCGGCCTACGAGTCGCCCTGGCCGCCCTTCAGCAAGATGAAGGGCGAGCTGATCTTCGACCGCGCGAGCATGGAGATCCGCAACGCGCAGGCCAGGGTCTTCGGCGTGGACCTGAACAAGGTGCAGGGCGGCATCCGCAGCCTGTCGGACAAATCCGTGCTCACGCTGGACGGCACGGCCCGCGGCCCCATGCAGGACATGCTGCGCTACGTGAACGCATCGCCCATCGGCGGCTGGACGAACAAGGCGCTGGCGCAGAGCACGGGCACAGGCCTGGCCGACCTGAAGCTGGCCTTGTCGATCCCGCTGTACGACGCCGACAAGACCACGGTCAAGGGCAGCATGACCCTGGCCGGCAACGACGTGCGCATCGCGCCGGACACGCCGCTGATGCAGAACGCCAAGGCCCGCGTGGACTTCACGCAAAAGGGCTTCGGCATCGCGGGTGGATCGGCTCGCGTGCTCGGCGGCGACGCGACCTTCGAAGGCGGGATGCAGCCCGACGGCTCGGTGCGCATCACCGGCCAGGGCGTGGCCACGGCCGACGGGCTGCGGCGTGCGGGCGAGCTGGGCGCGCTGTCACGCCTGGCCTCGTCGCTCAGCGGGCAGGCCGGCTACCGCATGACGCTCGCGGTGACGCGCGGCCACCCTGAGCTGAACATCAGCAGCAGCCTCGTGGGTCTGGCGTCAGACCTGCCTGCACCGCTGCGCAAGAGTGCCGAGTCAGCCATGGCGCTGCGCTACGTGAACGCGCTGGTGCCTGAGTCCCTGGCGCCCGGACAGGCCCTGCGCGACACCCTGCGCTTCGACCTGGGCAGCGTGGTCAATGCGAGCTACCTGCGCGATGTGTCGGGCGACCAGGTGCACGTGATCCGCGGCGGCATCGGCGTGATGGAAGCGGCGCCCGTGCCGGCCGCCGGCGTGGCCGCCAACATCAGCGTGAACGCGCTGAACCTCGATGCCTGGGAAGCGGTGGGCAACAAGATCGCGGGCGCCGCGCAGGCGGCCGCCGAGACGGCTGGCAGCAGCTACGCGCCCAGCAGCATCGCCGTGCGGGCGCAGGAGCTGACGACCGGCTCGCGCAAGCTCAACAAGGTCACGGCCGGCGCATCGCAGGAAGACGCCTTGTGGCGCGCCAACATCGACGCCGAGCAGCTCAACGGATACATGGAATACCGGCCTGCCCGACGCGGGCCGAACAGCGGCGGCGCCGGCCGCGTGTACGCCCGGCTGTCGCGGCTGTCACTGCCCAAGGGCGAGGCCGACAGCGTGGAGTCGCTGCTGGACCAGCAGGCCTCCAGCGTGCCGGCGCTGGACGTCGTCATCGACGACCTGGACCTGCGCGGCAAGCGCCTGGGCAAGGTCGAGATCGAGGCGCAGAACCGCATCAACGGCGAGGGCAAGGACGCCTTCCGCGAATGGCGGCTCACGCGTCTGGCGATGACCACGCCCGAGGCGAAGTTCGTGGCCAACGGGCAGTGGATTCCGTCCAGCAATGCCGCGCGACGCCGCGCCATCCTCAACTTCAAGCTGGACCTGTCCGACAGCGGCGCCTTCCTCGACCGCCTGGGCACGGCCAAGGCGGTGCGCGGCGGCAAGGGCAGCCTCGCAGGTCAGGTGTCGTGGCTCGGGTCGCCGCTGTCGCTGGACTACCCGAGCATGACCGGCCAGGTGAACGTGGCCATCGATGCCGGGCAGTTCCTCAAGGTGCAGCCGGGTGCGGCGCGCTTGTTGAGCGTGCTGAGCCTGCAGTCGCTGCCCCGGCGGCTGGCGCTGGACTTCCGCGACCTCTTCCAGGAAGGCTTCGCCTTCGACAACATCACCGGCGACGTGACCATCAAGGAAGGCGTGGCCCACACCAACAACCTGCGCATGCGCGGCGTGCAGGCCGCGGTGCTGATGGAAGGCAGTGCCGACGTGGAGCGCGAGACGCAGGACCTGCGGGTGGTGGTGGTGCCGGAGATCAACGCGGGCACGGCCTCGCTGGCCTATGCGGCCATCAACCCGGCCATCGGCCTGGGCACCTTCCTGGCCCAGGTCTTCCTGCGCAAGCCGCTCACACAGGCCGGTACGCGCGAGTTCCACGTGACCGGCCCCTGGTCGGATCCGAAGGTGGACCGCGTGGACCGCAAAACCGGCGCCGTGGTCCCGGACATCGAGGCTGCCGCCGGCAACGAGCAGGTGAAACGGTGATGATGGGCGGCATGAAGATCGCCGCCTTGCAGATGGTGTCCACCCCGCGCGTGGACGACAACCTCGCCACCGCGCGCCGCCTCATCGACCAGGCCGCTGCCGATGGCGCGAAGCTCGTCGGCCTGCCCGAGTACTTCTGCTTCATGGGCGCAACCGACCGCGACAAGCTCGCCATCGCCGAAGCGCCGGGCGACGGGCCCATCCAGCAGATGCTGTCGGACGCCGCGAAGCAGCACGGCGTGTGGGTGATGGGCGGCACGCTGCCCATCCGCAGCGGCGACCCCGACTACGTGATGAACGCCAACTGCGTCTACGCGCCCGACGGCAGCCTGGCCGCGCGCTACGACAAGATGCACCTGTTCCGCTACGACAACGGCCGCGAGTCCTACGATGAAGGCCGGGTGCTGCGCGCGGGCGATGCGCCGATGTCCTTCGAGGCCGGCTCCGTGCGCGTGGGGCTGAGCATCTGCTACGACCTGCGGTTTCCCGAGCTGTACCGGCGCATCACCTTCGGCGCAGAGAAACCCTGCGACCTCATCGCCGTGCCCGCCGCCTTCACCTACACCACCGGCCGCGCGCACTGGGAGCTGCTGCTGCGCGCGCGGGCCATCGAGAACCAGTGCTACGTGATCGCGCCGGCCCAAGGCGGCACGCACGAGAACGGCCGCCGCACCTGGGGCCACAGCATGGTGATCGACCCGTGGGGCGAGGTGCTGAACGTGCTGCCCGAAGGCGCGGGCGTGGTGATGGCGGAACTCGATCCGGCGCGAATCGCTTCGGTTCGCTCGCAGCTGCCCGCGCTCGCGCACCGGCGCTGCATCTGAGCCGCCGCGCCCCCTGGTTCAGGGCACTGGCGCACCGATCACGACAGGCATAGAGTCGCAGATGCAGGGGGTCCGATCCCGATGGGAGAAAGGACATCGCCATGTTCAAGCATCTGCTCCTGCCCACCGACGGCTCGGCCTTGTCGGAGAAGGCCGTGCTGCAAGGCCTGCGCCTGGCGCGCGGATTCCGCGGACGCGTCACGGGCATCCACGTGGTTCCCGAATTCCACGTGCTGACCTATCGCACCGACATGCTGGAGGACACGCGCGAGGAATTCCTGGCCGACTGCCGCAAGCAGGCCGAGAAGTTCCTGGCCTTCGTCGACAAGGCCGCACGCGAGGAAGGCGTGCTGTGCGACACCTTCGTGCGGGTCAGCGACCATCCGTACGAGGCCATCGTCGACACCGCGCAGGAACACGGCTGCGACCTCATCGTGATGGCATCGCACGGGCAGCGCGGGGCGCGGTCGAGGATGGTGGGCAGCGAGACCACGAAGGTGCTCACGCACACCACCCTTCCGGTCCTGGTGATCCGCTGACGGCTACGCCGTCTTCTTCGCCACGGCCTTCTTGGCGGGCGCCTTTGCCGCCCGCGGCTCGAACTCGAAGATCACCTTGCCTTCTTTCTTGTCGTAGGCCAGGCGCGCCTTGAACTTGCGGCGCGTCTTGTTGGACACGAAGTTCTCCAGGAGGTCGGTCTTGCCTTCGCTGAGCAGCTTGGTCATCTGCTCGCGCGCCACGGGCTGCTGCAGGATGATCTTGCCGCTCTTGAAGTCACAGGTGACGTGCGCGCCCACGCTGTGCTCGCACACGTACGAGGTGCCGTATTCGTAGACGTGCCCCTTGCACTTCGGGCAGGCGCCCAGGCTTTGCTGGTCGGAGAAGTCCACCGGCTCGCCGGATTCGCCGTCCTTCGTGTCCTCGCCAAAATCGAATTCCAGCTTCCAGTTGTTGATCTCTTCGTCAAAGCTCAGCTTGAGCTCGGCCGTGAACGGCCAGCCGGCCTTCGAGCGGAAGCCTTCCAGCGGTCCGATCTTCTTGTCGGCGAGGAAGCGTTCCACTTCGTCCAGCTCGAAGCTGCGGCCGCCGGGGATCTTGCTGATGGAAAAGCCGCAGCCTTCAGCATCGCCCGATTTGCCGGTGCAGGTGAAGCGGCGGTAGTTCTCCTTCACCACGCCGCCGCAGTTGGGGCACGGCGTCTTCAGCGTCGCGTAGTCGCCGGGGATGGTGTCGCGGTCGTACTCCTTGGCCTTGGCGACGATGCGCTCGGTCATGGCGGCGATCTCGCCCATGAACGTGTCGCGGCTCAACTTGCCCTTCTCCATCTCGGCGAGCTGGTACTCCCAGTTGCCGGTGAGTTCGGGCTTGGTGAGTTCCTCCACCTGCAGGCCGCGCAGCAGCGTCATCAGCTGGAAGGCCTTGGCGGTGGGAATCAGCTCGCGGCCGTCGCGGTGCATGTACTTCTCGAGCAGCAGGCCTTCGATGATGGCCGCGCGCGTGGCCGGCGTGCCCAGGCCCTTCTCCTGCATCGCCTCGCGCAGCTCGTCGTCGTCGATGAGCTTGCCCGCGCCTTCCATGGCCGACAGCAGCGTCGCCTCGGTGTAGCGCGCGGGCGGCTTGGTGCGCAGCGCGTTCACGTCCACCGCCTCGGTGCGCACCATCTCGCCGGCCTTGACCGCCACGAGATTGGCATCGTCTTCCTGCGCCTCGCGGCCGTACACGGCGAGCCAGCCGGGCTTGACCATCACCTTGCCGTTGGTCTGGAAGCTGTGGCTCACCGCACCGGCCTTCACCGTGCTGATGCGGGTGGTGACCATGAACTCCGCCGGCGGAAAGAACACCGCCAGGAAGCGCTTGACCACCATGTCGTAGAGCTTGGCCTCGATCTCGGTCAGGCTCTTGGGCGCCTGCAGCGTGGGAATGATGGCGAAGTGGTCCGACACCTTGGCGTTGTCGAAGATGCGCTTGTTGGGTTTGACGTAACCCTCGTCGGTCGCCTTCTTCGCGTGCACCGAGAGTGATGCCAGCGGGCCGGGCAGGTCCTCCTCCGACAGCATCTTCATCGTCTGCTTCACCACGCTGACATAGTCTTCAGGCAGGTGCTTGCTGTCGGTCCGCGGGTAGGTGAGCACCTTGTGCTTCTCGTACAGCGCCTGCGCGATGCTCAGCGTGGTCTTGGCCGAGAAGCCGAAGCGCGAGTTGGCCTCGCGCTGCAAGGTGGTGAGGTCGTACAGGCCCGGCGAACTTTGCGTGCTGGGCTTGGCCTCTTCGGTGACCGATGCGGGCTGGCCGCGGCAGGCCTGGGCGACGGCCTGCGCATCCTGCTCGTTCCAGACACGGTCGGCACGCTGCTCGGGGTCGTCAGGGTTCTTCTTCCACTTGGGGTCGAACCACTTGCCCTCGTACTCGCCGGCCTCGGCGGCGAAGTGGCCCTTGATTTCCCAGTAGTCGCGCGGCACGTGCTTGCGGATCTTCTCTTCTCGCTCGACCACGATGGACAGCGTGGGCGTCTGCACCCGGCCGACCGTGGTGAGGAAGAAGCCGCCATCGCGCGAATTGAAGGCGGTCATCGCACGCGTGCCGTTGATGCCCACCAGCCAGTCGGCCTCGCTGCGGCTGCGCGCGGCGTCCGACAGGCCCAGCATGTCCTTGTCGCTGCGCAGATGCTCGAAGCCGTCGCGGATGGCCTGCGGCGTCATGCTCTGCAGCCACAGCCGCTTGATGGGCTTGTTGACCGGCGTCTTCGCCGTGCCCGCGTACTGCACGATGAGGCGGAAGATCAGTTCCCCTTCGCGTCCCGCGTCACAGGCGTTGATGAGCGCGGTCACGTCCTTGCGCTTGACCAGCTTGACCACCGCATTCAGCCGGGTCTTGGCCTTGTCGATGGGCGAGAGGTCGAAATGCGGCGGGATGACGGGCAGGTTGGCAAAGCTCCACTTGCCGCGCTTGACGTCGTATTCCTCCGGCGCCTTGATCTCCACCAGGTGGCCCACCGCCGAAGTGACGATGTGCGTGTCGTTCTCGAAGTACTCGGTGGACTTGTCGAACTTGCCCACGACAGGCGTGAGCGCACGGACGATGTCCTGCGCCACCGAAGGCTTTTCCGCAATGATCAGTGTCTTGCTCATACGTTTTTTCTGGTGCTCCGCCGTGGCGGCTCACCAAGCATCAATACAATCCGGGCGTCTCGCGCGTGCACGCACGCGCGCGCGCCCACCAATTCAATGTACCCAAAGAAGTCGATGACGCAAGCGAAGGCCGCCAAGACCCCGAGTTCCAAGACTGCCCCCAAGCCCGCATCGGCGGCGGGCCGTCGCATCCAGGTGAGGCGCTCCGGCGTGCACGGCAAGGGGGTGTTCGCAGTGGCGGCCATCCCCAAGGGCGACGTGATCATCGAATACAAGGGCGAGGTCATCTCCTGGCCCGAGGCGCTGCGGCGGCATCCGCACGACCCGAAGGACCCGAACCACACCTTCTATTTCCACGTCGACGACAAGAACGTCATCGACGCGAAGTACGGCGGCAATGCGGCACGCTGGATCAACCACGCCTGCGAGCCGAACTGCGAGGCCGACGAGATCGACGGGCGCATCTTCATCAAGTCGCTGCGCACGCTCAAGCCGGGCGAAGAGCTGTTCTACGACTACGGGCTCATCATCGACGAGCGCTATACGCCCAAGCTGAAGAAGCAGTACGAATGTCGTTGCGGCAGCAAGAAGTGCCGTGGCACCATGTTGTCTCCCAAACGCTGATACCGATTCCACCGCTCATGCCAGACCACCCCCTTCGCTGGGGCGCCGAAGCCCTGTGGGAGCAGCTGACACCCCAGCTGCCGGGGCTGAGTGTCGAGGTGGTGGCGCGAATCTCGTCCACCAACACGGCGCTGCTGGAGCGCGCACGCATCGTCACGCCGCCATCCGAAGAAGGCGACGTGCAGGTGCGCCGCAGCGTGGAGAGCACCGCTTTCGGACGCCGCGCCGCCGACTTGCAGCCCTGCCTGCTGGTGGCCGAGCACCAGACCCACGGCCGCGGCCGCCAGGGCCGGGTGTGGCAGGCGGCGCCGGGTGCATCGCTCACCTTCTCGCTCGCCCTGCCGCTGTCGCCCAAGGACTGGTCGGGCCTGTCGCTGGCTGTGGGCGTGGCCCTCGCGCAGGCGCTGGATCCGGCCGGCGACGCCGCCGACCGGGCCGGCAAGCGCATCGGCGTGAAGTGGCCCAATGACCTGTGGCTGCTCGACGGCCAGGGCGGCGGGCGCAAGCTGGGCGGCATCCTCATCGAGACGGTGGCGGCCGGGTCGCGGCGGCTGGCGGTCATCGGCGTGGGGCTGAACATCATGCCCATGTCCACCACCGCCAGCGAGGTCACCACCGGCTACGCCTGCCTGCAGGAGATCGACCCTGCGGCCACGGCACCGGCCACGCTGGCACGCGTGGCCAAGCCACTGGTGGATGCCCTGCGCCGCTTCGAGCGCGAAGGGTTTGCCGGCTTCGCCGAAGCCTTCGCCGCGCGCGACATGCTGTTCGGCCGCGCGGTGATCACCACGCATCCCGAGGTGCCCGAAGGCATCGCCGCCGGACTGGGCCCGGACGGCTCGCTGCTCGTGCGCACCGAGCACGGCGTGCGCGAGGTCGGCAGCGGCGAAGTCAGCGTCCGCCTGGACCCGCAGCGGGGCGCGCAGTGCTGAGGCTGCTGGTCGGCTTGCTGCTGGTGGCGAACATCGGCTTCTACGTCTGGTCGCAAGGCTGGGTGGACGGGCTCGTGGGCATCAAGGCCCGCGGCGACCGCGAACCCGAGCGGCTGCTCAAGCAGGTCAAGGCCGAGACGGTGCACATCCTCACGCCGCAGGCGGTGGCGGCTGCGGCCAGCGCGGCCGAGTCCAGCCTGCTGTGCCTGGAGGCCGGCCCCTTCGACGACAACACCATCGCCGCGGCCGAATCGGTGCTCAAGCCGGCGCTGCCCGCTGGCAGCTGGGTGCGCACCACAAAGCAGACGCAGGGGCGCTGGATCATCTACATGGGCCGCTACGCCAACCGCGAGGCGCAGCAGAAGAAGGAACAGGAACTGACCCGGATGAAGGTGCCCTTCGAGGAAGTGACCAGCCCCGCCGTGCTGGAGCCCGGCTTGTCGCTGGGCAGCTTCCCCACGCGCGAGGCGGCCGATGCCGCCCTGCAGCGCCTGAGCGACCACGGCGTGCGCACCGGCCACCTTCAGGAGATGGTCAAGGCCAGCGTGCAGCACATGCTGCGCGTGACGCGCGCCGATGCAGACTTGTCGGCCAAGGTGTCGGCGCTGCATGGTGACGCGCTGGGCCGCGGGTTCGCAGCCTGCTCGCCGGGCAGCGAACGCTGAAAAAGAAAACCCCGGCGCGAAGCCGGGGTCTTGGGTCAGGTCATCTCACGTCACTGGGCAGACTGCCGGCGCGTGCGTGCCACGCCCACCACCGCGGCGGCCAGGGCCACCAGCCAGCCCAGGCCCAAGGCGCCGCCACCACCGCCGCCGCCACCACCCGATGATCCACCGCTCACGGTGATCGACGAAGTGGTGCTGGCCGTCGCGCCGCCGCTGTCGGTCACCGTCAGCTGCACGGTGACGGTTCCGCTGGCCGTGGGCGTGACCGTCACCGACGATCCGGTGGTCGGCGACAGCGTCGCCGCGGCCGAGCCCGCCACGAGGCTCCACTGGTAGCTCGTGATGGTGCGACCGCCGGCTGCCGTCGATGCCGTGGCATCCAGGGACACCGCCGTGCCTGCCGTGGTGCTGCTGGCCGACGCGGAGAACAGGGCCGTCGGCCCTGCCGCGATGGTGATGTTCTTGCTCGCCGTGCTGCTGGCGCCGATGCTGTCGGTCACCGTCAGCGTGACCGTCACCGTGCCGGCCGCGGTGGGCACCAGCGTCACTGACGAGCCAGTCAGAGGACCAGAGAGCGTGGCACCCGTGCCGCTGATCGCCCAGGCGTAGGCCGCCACGGTCCGCCCGGTGGGCGCCTGCGTGCCGCTGCCGTCCAGCGTCACGTTGGTCCCGGCCATCGTTTCATCGGCCGTGGACTGGAGAGTGACCGTCGGTGCCGCAGTGCCACGTGCCGCCACCGCCGCTGCCACCGCGGCAGACGCATCCAGCAGGCCCGCGCCGCAGGTGCTGGTCGTGCAGATGCACTCGCTGTTCTGCGGCGTGGCGCTGGGCGCCTGGCACTGCGTCACGCCGGGCGTGGTCGAGGTGGTCGGGAAGGCGCGCGCGGAGCTGCGCAACTCGCTGCGCACCTGTGCCGGTGTGAGCGCCGGGTTGACCGAGAGCATCAGCGCCGCCGTGCCCGCCACCAGCGGCGAGGAGAAGCTGGTGCCCAGCGACGTGTTGAAGCTGTCGCTGTAGGTGCTGAAGCGCGGCGTCGTCGTGCCGGTGTTGACGGTGGTCGCGAGGGGGTACAGGCAGGCGCCGGTGTCGTTCACGCAGTTGCCCGCAGGCGCGCTGAGGGCAACCTCCGGCCCGAGGCTGGAGTAGCCCACCTTGGTGCCCAGCTGGCGCACACCGGCGACGGCCACCACGCCGGAGCAGCCCGCCGGCGCCGCGACGGCCAGGCCCTCGTTGCCGGCAGAGGCCACGATGGTGACGCCGCGCGCGAGGACCTGGTCCACCACCGACTGGTAGGCGCCGGTGCAACCGGTGCCACCGCCCAGGCTCATATTGATGACCTTGGCCGGCGTGGTGTTGTCCGGCACCCCCGGCACTGAAATCCCCGCTGCCCACTGCATGCCGGCCTGGATGTCGGAGTCGTAGCCCTCGCACTTGCCCAGCACGCGCACGGGCAGGACCATCACGTTGCGGCCCACCGAGGCCATGCCGATCGAGTTGTTGGTGGCCGCGCCGATGATGCCGGCCACCTGCGTGCCGTGCCAGCTGCTGTTCTCGGCCGGGTAGTGGCCGGAGCTGTCGGGCGTCGTGCATTGGTAGAACGTGCCGGACGGATCGTTCGCCTCCGTCTCGGTGACCCAGTCGCCCGGGTCGGACGGGTCGGCGTCGCGGCCGTTGCCGTCGTTTGCATGCGCCAGGTTGTCGCCGTGGTCGGCGATCATGTCGTAGCCCGGCAGCAGCTTGCCGCGCAGGTCGGGATGCTCGAAGCGCACGCCGGTGTCCAGCACCGCCACCACCACGGTGGATGTGCCCATGGTGGTGTTCCAGGCACCGATGGCATTGATGCCTGCCGGGATCGTCGCATCCGGCGCACGCAGGTACCACTGGCCCACCGTCGGCGTGGTCACCGGCTGAGCGCCGGGGTACAACGGGTCATTCGGCGCCGACACGGCCTGGATGCGGCGCTTGTGGTCAGGCTCGGCGAACTCGACGTCCGGATCCTTGGACAGCAAAGCCGCGAGCTTCTCCGAACTCATGCCCTTGGCGAAGACGACCTGCGAGCGGGCCGACACCGGCGCGCCGTCGGTCATCGCCAGGCCGTGGCGGGCGGACAGCGCCGCCGCATGGCGCGGAATGCGCTGGTTGGCAGGCACGTCCGTCCTGGCCGACAAGGCGCGCATCACGCTGCTGCCTGTCTTGTATTGCACGATGACACGGGCGGTTTCCTGGGTGGCCGCGGTGGCTCCCACGGCGGAGGCCGCCTGGGCCTGCGGCATCTGCAGGGCCACCGGGGCCAGAGCCAGGCCGATAACCGCCAGGGCGGCGGACAAGTGATGGCGCATGAGCAGCGTTCTCCTTCGATTCGTCGTGATCGGGTCCACCGTCGCAACGAGGCACGGCGCCTCGCGGACGACCGCGTTTTCCACAGTGTAGAAGCGGCTTTGTCACCACACATTGCTGGGGCGACACACCGGGGGTAACTCAATGTTGCCTATCGCCCGGTTGTGACGGAAATCACAGCGGCCCGCCAATGAAAACGGCCCTCGCGAGAGGGCCGTTTGCGGGCATCGCGGAGCCGGTCAGGCCCCGGTCAGCGAAGTCACTTGGCCGAGGCCAGGGCGACGGTGGTGTCCAGCATGCGGTTGCTGAAGCCCCACTCGTTGTCGTACCAGCTCAGCACCTTGACCAGCTTGCCGTCCGGCGACACGCGGGTCTGGGTGCTGTCGAAGATGCTGGACAGCGGGTTGTGGTTGAAGTCCACCGACACCAGCGGGTCGGTGTTGTAGCCGAGGATGCCCTTGAGCTCGCCGTCGCTGGCGGCCTTGAGGATGGCGTTGACCTCGTCGGCGGTCGTGGCCTTCTTGGACACGAAGCTCAGGTCCACCACCGACACGTTGATGGTCGGCACGCGGATGGCGAAGCCGTCGAGCTTGCCGTTGAGTTCGGGCAGCACCAGGCCCACCGCGGCGGCAGCGCCGGTCTTGGTCGGGATCATCGAGTGCGTGGCCGAGCGGGCGCGGCGCAGGTCCTCGTGATAGACGTCGGTCAGCACCTGGTCATTGGTGTAGGCGTGGATGGTGGTCATCAGGCCGGATTCGACGCCCAGCTTGTCGTGCAGCGGCTTGACCAGCGGCGCGAGGCAGTTGGTGGTGCACGATGCATTGGAGATGACGGTGTCGCTCGCCTTGAGCACGCCGTGGTTCACGCCGAAGACGATGGTGGCGTCCACGTCCTTGCCGCCGGGCGCGGAAATGATGACCTTCTTGGCGCCACCCTTCAGGTGGGCGGACGCCTTTTCCTTCGTCGTGAAGAAGCCGGTGCACTCCATCACCACGTCCACGCCCAGCTCGCCCCAGGGCAGCTCGGCCGGGTTGCGGTTGGCCAGCACGCGGATCTTGTCGCCATTGACCACCATGTAGTCGCCGTCCACCGTCACGGTACCGGGGAAGGGACCATGCGCCGTGTCGTACTTGGTCAGGTGCGCGTTGGTCTTGGGGTCGCCCAGGTCGTTGATGGCAACGATCTGGATGTCATGCTTCTTGCCGCCTTCGTAGTGAGCGCGAAGGACGTTGCGGCCGATGCGGCCGTAGCCGTTGATGGCGACTTTGATGGTCATCGAGTATCTCCGTGGGTTGCGTTGAAATCTGTGGAGGCTGCGCTCGCGTTCACAGGCGAAGGCACCATTGTGGACCGAGGCGGATACGAAGCGGTTTCATCGTCCATTGTGCTCACTGGCGATTGCAGACCGCGAAAAGCGTCGTGTAGGGCACGGGTTCTGTCGGCTTGGGGCTGACGGCATCCATGTCGAACTGCACCGACAGTGCGCCCACTTCCATCGCCTGACTGACCTGTGCCTCGCCCACGCTCTTGAGCGTTCGCGGCGAGCCCGGCTGGATGCTGCCGTCGGGCTGGATCATCATCTGGACGACGGCGCCGCTGGATTGGTGCGGTGCAGAAGTACCCGGCGGGAAACTGAGCGGCGTCTTGACGCGAAAGCCTCGCGCCTGCAGGTCGGCCAGCGACTGGCCCGGCTCGACGGCCGTCTTGAGATCGTCCAGCAACGCCCGGCAGACGTCGTTGGGCGAGGGCGCCGGTGGCTGGGGCGCCGGCCGCGTGGCACACCCACCCAGCACGGCCACAAGCACAACACCCAGCCCCAGCTTCCTTCGCATCTCAGCAGCCCTCATTGCAAGAACAACCGCCCATCTTTTTCCAGGCACCTGAACTCGACCCAGTTGCCGGCGGGATTGGGAATCATGTAGTCGGTGCGAGGCACCAGGGTACCCAGCCATTCGAGCACGCGTGGATCCGTGATGCGGCCCGCATCGAGCACCGCGTTGGGTTCGCCGCGATGGCGCTTGAGCAGCAGCTTGGCCCGCACCGGGCATCCGCCGAAGGCCATCTGCTCAATGAATCCCAGTCGCGCTCCCGCACCAGACTCGAATGCATGCAGGCCGAAACCTTCTTGCAATGCCGGCGGCGGACTGTCCTCGATCCTGAAGACGAACTCCTGCCGGAAACGAATCTGCGGCTTCGCCTCCGTCGCGGCGCATTGGTAGCCGCGAACCGCCGCAATGGCAGCCGCCCCGAAGCCACGCCCTCCACGCTCGCGAAGCACGCGCACCTGCGTGATCCCGGTGCGATCCATCATGCCCTCGACCAGGACCCAGCCGCTGCGGCCTTCCCGCAAGGCGGCAGCGGGCATTTCGGGCGGCGGCATGCTTTGGCAGACGGTGTTCGGTTGCACCAGCGGGACGGTCATGACGGGGGACGGCGGCTCTTCGCCGTCCGTGCGGCTCGATGCCGGCGCGGCGGGCTGGGCCTGCGCCACAGAAAGCGCCCAACCCAGCAGACCCGCGGTGATGGCGCGGCCAGCGATGGGCAGGGCCCGCGCATGCATCAGGCTCATCAGCCCTGCAACACCGTCTGCACCGTGGCGGCCACGTTCTCCGCCGTGAAGTGGAAGTGCTTGAACAGCACGCCCGCCGGAGCGGATTCGCCGTAGGTGTCGATGCCGATTACTGCCGCGCAGCCGTACTTCCACCAGCCGGCAGTGACGCCCGCTTCCACTGCGACGCGCGGCAGGCCGGCGGGCAGCACGGCCTTCTTCCAGGCGGCGTCCTGGCGGTCGAACACCGTCGTCGACGGCATGGACACCACGCGCACCGCGATGCCCTGCACCGCGAGCTGCTGCTGGGCATGCAGCGCGAGCTGCACCTCCGAGCCGGTGGCGATGATGACCGCCTGGGCCTTCTTCTTCAGGCCGACCTCGGCCGGCTCGGCCAGCACGTAGCCGCCTCGGGAGACGTCGTCCAGGCTGGCCTTGGGCGCATACGGCAGGTTCTGGCGCGACAGCAGCAGCGCCGTCGGGCGGTCCTTGCTCTCGATGGCGCGCGCCCAGGCCACGGCCGTCTCGGCGGTGTCGGCCGGACGCCAGACATCCAGGCCCGGAATCAGGCGCAACGCCGCGGCATGTTCCACCGACTGGTGCGTCGGGCCATCTTCACCCAGGCCAATGCTGTCGTGCGTGAAGACGTGGATGACGCGCTGCTTCATCAGCGCGGCCATGCGGATGGCGTTGCGGCTGTAGTCGCTGAAGGTGAGGAAGGTGCCGCCGTAGGGGATGAAGCCGCCATGCAGCGCCAGGCCGTTCATGATGGCCGCCATGCCGAACTCGCGCACGCCGTAGTTGATGTGGCGCCCGCCGTTGGACGACCCGTCGGCTTCCAGGCGGAAGGCCGGCGTGGAGCTGGTGTTGGTGAGGTTCGAGCCGGTCAGGTCCGCGCTGCCGCCCAGCAGCTCGGGCAGGGCCTTGGTGAAGGCTTCCAGCGCGATCTGGCTGGCCTTGCGCGTGGCCACGGTCTCGGCCTTGGCGTTGGCCGCGGCAATGGCTTCAGCCGCCGTCTGCGCCCAGCTCGCGGGCAGCTCGCCCTTCGTGCGGCGGCTGAACTCGCCGGCCAGATCGGGGAAGGCCGCCTGGTAGGCGTCGAAGGCCGAATTCCACGAGGCTTCCAGCGCCGCGCCGCTGGCCTTGGCATCCCACTGCGAATACGCCTCCGCGGGAATCACGAAGGCCTCGTGCGTCCAGCCCAGGGCTGCACGCGTCAGCTTGATTTCCTCGGCGCCCAGCGCCTCGCCGTGCGCCTTGGCCGTGCCCGCGCGGTTGGGCGAGCCCTGGCCGATGTTGGTCTTGCAGCAAATGATGGTCGGCTTGTCGGACTTCTTCGCCTGCGCGATGGCGGCGTCCACCGCGTCCACGTCATGGCCGTCCACGCCGGGGATGACGTTCCAGCCGTAGGCCTCGAAGCGGCGGGGCGTGTCGTCGATGAACCAGGGCGCGACCTTGCCGTCGATGGAGATGCCGTTGTCGTCGTACAGCGCGATCAGCTTGTTCAGCTTCCAGGCGCCGGCCAGGGCGCAGGCTTCGTGGCTGATGCCTTCCATCAGGCAACCATCGCCCAGGAAGACATAGGTGAAGTGGTCGACGATGGCGTGGCCGTCGCGGTTGAATTCGCGGGCAAGCAGCTTCTCGGCCAGCGCCATGCCCACGGCATTGGTGACGCCCTGGCCCAGCGGTCCGGTGGTGGTCTCCACGCCCGGGGTGATGCCCACCTCCGGATGCCCTGGCGTCTTGCTGTGCAGCTGGCGGAAGTTGCGCAGCTCGCTCATCGGCAGGTCGTAGCCCGTGAGGTGCAGCAGCGCGTAGATCAGCATGGAGCCGTGCCCGTTGGACAGCACGAACCGGTCGCGGCCCGGCCAGTGCGGGTTGGCGGGGTTGTGGCGCAGGTGGCGGCCCCACAGCGCGACGGCGATCTCGGCCATGCCCATGGGCGCGCCGGGGTGGCCGGAATTGGCTTGCTGGACGGCATCCATCGCGAGGGCGCGGATGGCGTTGGCCATGAGGGTGGTGGAGGGCTGGGTTGCCATGTCGGCGAGTGCGGCGGCCATGCGGGTTCCCGGTGGGAGGGCGGGTGGAGGGGTAAACCCGGCATTTTAACGGCCGGGCTGCCGGCCTCCGGCGCGGGCGGGCAGGGCCCCCGCAGGACCCGGCGATGTGTCACGGCCGGGCCACATAATCCCCGGCCATGGATGGACTGCACCTCACTGCCGACCTGCGCGGCTGCGACCCCGGCCTCGCGGCCATGACCGATGCCGCCGCCTTGCGCGCGATGTGCGTGGGCGCCGTGGAAGCGGCCGGGCTCGGCGCGGTGGGCGAGTTGTTCCACGTGTTCCCGCCGCCCGGCGGCGTCACCGGCGTGGTGCTGCTGGCCGAATCGCACCTGGCGGTGCACACCTGGCCGGAGCTCGGCGCCGTCACGCTGGACGTCTACGTGTGCAACTACGGCGGCAACAACTCTGCACGTGCACAGGCCTTGCTGGAGGCGCTGGTCGTGGCCTTCGGTGCGCGGGAGGCCCACCGCCAATCGCTTCGGCGCGGCGCGTTGGCTGCACCGGTGGTGCGCGCCGCATGAAGGCCATCATCCTCGCGGCCGGCCGCGGCGAGCGCATGCGGCCGCTGACCGACCAAACGCCCAAGCCGCTGCTGGAAGTGCGCGGCAAGCGGCTCATCGAATGGCACATCGAGGCGCTGGCCCGCTCGGGTGTGCGCGAGCTGGTCATCAATACCGCCTGGCTGGAGGAGCAGTTCCCCGCCATGCTGGGCGACGGCTCGCGCTACGGCGTGTCCATCCACTACTCCTTCGAAGGCCGCGACCACGGCCGCGCGCTGGAGACGGCCGGCGGCATCGCCAAGGCCCTGCCCTGGCTGGGCGAGTGCTTCTGGGTGGTGTCCGGCGATGTGTTCCTGCCGGGCTTCAGCTTTACAGCCGAGGCCGCCCGCCGCTTCGAGACCGGCAGTGCCCTGGCACACCTGTGGCTGGTGCCGAATGCGCCGCATCACCCGCGCGGCGATTTCGCGATCGACCCCAACGGGCTGGCGGCGTCCGAGGGCGAGCCGCGCATGACCTGGGCCAGCGTCGGCCTGTTCCGCGCCGCCCTCGTGGCCGCGGTACCGCCTGGTACCCGTGCGCCGCTGCGGCCCAGCCTGGACGCCGCCATCGCAGCGCACCGCATCACCGCCGAACGCTGGGACGGCGGCTGGACGGACGTGGGCACGGTCGAGCGCTTGAATGCGCTCAACGAGACGACCTAGCACTCACCAGCTCGCCGCGAACGAATTCGGGCTGAAGCGCGAGTCGCGCGTGATGCTGCCCGTGTCCACGAACTCGAACTGGTTCATGCGCAGCGACTGGATCTGCGAGATCGTGGCCGAATCCCACTGCGTGCTCGGGTCGCCCTGCACGTACAGGTCGGACCCGATGTCGGCCACGTACAGGCCATAGCGCTGCATGGCCGCGGCGATGGCCTTGGCCTGAGTGGTCCAGTTCGACGGGATGGGCACGTCGCCGCGCAGGCGCAGCAAGGCGCCGAAAGGAATGCCGCCCGATGTCGCACCGCCGGCATCGTGGCGCGCCGGCCAGACGTGGCTGCGCGCAAGCACGCTGTCGCGGAAGGTGACGCGCAGGGCATGCGGGATCACGCCGCTGGAGGCCTCGCTGGCGCGCACGAGCAGCGGCGCGATCGGCAGGCCGGCCGCGTCGCCGGAGGTCCAGGTGTCCGTGCGCATGGCATTGGAATTGAGGTCCCACGCGGCGGTGGAATAGGCACTCCACTGGCCGCCCACTTTCACGCTGGTGACGCTGTAGTCCTCCCACAGCCTGCAGGCGCCCTGCTCCACGACGAGCACATGGCGGTCGCAGGTGTCGGGCGAGCAGTCATGGCCCTCGACCTTCACCACGGCATCGCGGGGGAACGGGAACCGCCGGTTTGACGACGGCGTCACGGCGAGGCAGTTGGGCGTGAGCGTGTAGCCGCCGGAGCCGTTGGGCACCGCACAGTCGCTCTCGTCCGGGGCGCTGTCGCTGGCGAAGGTGAGCAGCGGCCAATCGGTTTCCGGCGAGGTCGCGCTCAGCAGGTTCAGCGGGATGCCGTAGTACTCGCTCGATGCCTGGTCGACCGTCGTGCCCCAGTCGGCGTGGAAGGCGCGCGTGCCGCCGATGTTGCCGATCCAGGTGCCGCTCTGCGCATGCGCAGGGAACTTCGTGGTGTCGTCGATGCGGGTGTTGAAGACGGCGGTGGCCGGGAAGGAAGGGCAACTGCCCAGCATGGCGGCGGATGAAGGGGCGGGTGCAGGTGCAGGTGCAGGTGCAGGTGCAGGTGCAGGTGCAGGTGCAGGGGTCGGGGTCGGGGTCGGGGTCGGTGCGGGCGCAGGAGCGCTGGAGCCACCGCCGCAAGCCGTCAGCACAGCGACCGAAATCGTCAGTCCTGCAAGCAATCTGTAGCGGTCGTGGAAGGATTCGGACATGTGGGGGACTCGTTCACCGGAGTTCCCCCACCACCGCAATCGGCGTTCCCGCCCGCGCTCAGGGCGTCGGGCGATTGGCCTTCTTGTCCGGCGACGCGATCCAGGCCTGCAGTTGCGCCACCCGCGGATGCTTGGGCGACAGGCCCACGAAAGTGGCATAGGCCTGTTGTGCCTTCGCATCCTCGCTGGCCTGCAGGTAGGCATCGCCCAGGTTGAGGTACGCGAGCGCCCGGCTGCCATCCATCTCGATGGCCTTCTCGAACCAGCGCGCCGCCTCCACCGGCTTGCCGCGCTTGAAGTACACGAAGCCGAGGTTGTTCGCCGCGAGCGCGAACTTCGGGTTCCACTTCAGCGCCTCGGTGAAGGCCTGCTCCGCCTCGTCGTAGCGCTGTTCCTTGTAGAGCAGCAGTCCGCGGTCGTTGGCGCGTTGCGCCGCCACGCGCGGGGGCAGGTCGGCCGAGGCCGGCGTGGAGATCTTCGTCTCGCCGCCGTCGAGGTTCTTCACCGTGACCTGCACGGCGCTGGCGGACTTCGCCGCGGGAGCAGCCTGCAGCGCCGCGGTCTTGGCGTCGTCGATCTTCTTCGCCAGCTTGCTCGCGTCGGCATCGAGCTGGCGCGTCTCGCCGCTCAGGCCTTCGCGCTCGGCGGGCAGCTCGAACACGAACTCGCCACCCTGCGAGCCGGGCAGGCTGCCGAAGGCCGGCGTCTGGCGCGCAATCGCCGACACCGAAGGCGCCACATAAGCCGCCAGCTCGGTGCTGGTGATCACACCGTCTCCGTTGAGGTCTGCCTTGCCGCTGAGCGCCTGCAGCACGGTCCAGGTGAACACCGAGTTGCCGCCGGGGCCGTCGTCAGCCACCTGCTGGTCGGCACCGCCGGCGGTGATCATCTGGCGGCCCAGGCGCTTGGCGTTGTCGGCCAGGAAGTTGGCCGACTTCACCGCGCCGCCGCGGGTGAGGCCGAGCCCGGAATAACAGGCATCGACCATGAACAGCACGTGCTTGGCCGACATCGCCTCGGCCACCTCCTGCAGCTGCGGCATGGAGATCGCGTCGGACGAGAAGTCGTTGATCGAGGCATCCACCGGGATGATGTAGCCCACGTCGCGCCCGCTGGTGAGCTTGCGCGTGCCGCCGTGGCCCGCGAAGAACACCATCACGCGGTCGTCGCGCTTCACACGCTTGGCATCGGTGAGCTTGTCGTTGAGCGCGCGCAGGATGTTGGCGCGCGTCGCATCGCCATCGAACAGCGCGGTGACGTTCTCGGGCTTGAAGCCGAAGCGCGTGACCAGCGCGTCCTGGATGGACTTCGCATCCTTGACCGCATGGTGCAGGCCGGGCCACTTGGCGTACTGGTCGATGCCGATGATGAGCGCGTGGCTGTCGCGGTACAGGCTGTCGCCCGAGGCCGCGGCCAGCGCCGCATCGTTGCCGCCCTGGCGCGGTGTGCTCACCACGAAATGGCCGTCGCGCCAGGTGGCGAAGCGGTAGCCGTCGGCCACCAGCTGGTCGAGCACCACGGGCAGCGCCTGCACGGTGCGGCCCTGGATGTCGTGGAAGAGGATGATGCCGCGCTGCGCCTTGTCCACCTCGGCCAGCACCCGTTCGGCGATGGACTTGGGCACCGGGTCGGCCCAGTCGAGCGAGTCGACTGTCCACATCATCGAATGCAGCTTCAGCGCTTCGACGGTGGCCAGCGCCGACTCATTGCGCGCGCCGTACGGAAATCGGAACAAGGGCGTGGGGCCACGGCCTTCGGCATCGAGCAGCGCCTCGGTGTTGGTGGCCTCGGCGCGCACCTCCTCTTCGCCGAGCTTGGCCAGCACGCTGTGGGTGTAGCTGTGGTTGGCAATGAGGTGGCCCGCTGCCAGCACGCGCTTGGCGACCGCCGCATTCGCGCCGAGCTTCGCCTTGCCGTCGGCGCCCACCGTGCCGAGGTTGCGTCCGAGGTGGAAGAAGATGGCCGGCGCGTCGTAGCGCTTGAGGATGTCCAGGATGTCGTCGGTGTACTTCGCGTGCGGGCCGTCGTCGAAGGTGAGCACCACCGTCTTGGGCGGCAGCGAGGTGCCGAAGATCTCGCGCGCATCGGCCTCTTCGCCAGACTTGGCGCCAGGCGGCGGTGTGTACGGAACGATGGTCCCGTAGTCCTTCATGATCTGCTCGCGCGAGTAGATGGCCGAGAGCTTGGCGACGTAGTCGGCCCACTTCTCGCGCTTCAACTCGATGCCGCGCTGCGCGAAGCGGCCGAAGATGTCCTTGAGCTCCCGGTCGTAGGCCTGCTCCACTTCGGCGAGCACCGCCAGGTCTTCATTCGCGCGCTTGGCGATCTTCAGGCCCGCGATGGACTGGGCCTGCGCGTACTGCGCCGCGATGCGGTTGAGGAATTCCTTGAACGCGAGGCGGTCGGCATCGAACCAGCTCGGCTCGGACTCGATGCGGTCGAGCAGCGTGTCCAGCGCCTGCACGGTCTTTGCATCGGCGGTGTTCGCAGCCAGCGCCGCCAGCGCGTCGATGCGCTCTTGCATGTCATGGAACAGCATCTGCCCCACGGCACCCACCGCGCGGCGCTCGGCAGGCTTGAGGCTGCGCTCGTTGCTCATCAGCACGATCATCTGGCGGTGCGAAGCGAGCACCGCATCGGCACGCTCGCGCATCTGCGTGGCAAGCGAGGGTGCTGCCACCGGCGCGGAAGCCACCGCCGATGCAGCCGAGGCCGCAGCCTGCGGCGTGTTCGCCTTGTCCGCCTTTTGCTGGCATCCGGTCAGGGTCAGGACGAGCGCGGCTGCCAGTGAAGCGGCCAATGAATGGCGGGGAACGTGTAGATGTTTCATGTCGGGCGCGATTGTGCTTGCTTCCATGCACCGGCGTTACCAAAAGCGCGCCATGTCACGGACTTCTTACCGGCTTTCAGCGCACTCTTCGCGTCGGAGTCCGTTCAGTGTCGTGTGGACTCGAATCGTCGATTCACGACATCACTTCCCTGAAGGAGTTACGCATCATGAAGAAGACAACGATCCTCGGCCTGTCGCTGCTTGCAGCCGCCGGTGCCGCATTCGCTCAGACCAGCAGCGACACCATCAAGCGCGACAACGCGCAGGTGCAGCAGGACGCCGCGCAGCAGCGCGAGGCCGAGCACGACGTCAACGTGGACAAGACCAACGTCAGCAAGATCCAGCGCGGCATCGTGCACCAGAAGAACGACATCATCCATGCCGACGCGGAATCGCGGAAGCTGCATGAGCAGGCGCAGGCCGCTGCTGCGCGTGGCGACACCGCCGAGGCGCAGCGGCTGCAAGGCCTGGCCGATGCGCAGCACCAGCATTCGAAGGTGGAAGCGTGGAAGCTCGACAAGGACCGCCGCAACCTCGACAAGGCCAAGGTGCAGCGCCACGAAGACATCCAGGAACGCGACGAGGCGCATGCCAAGCGCAGGGCCGATGAGATCAAGCGCGACCAGGACGAGAAGAAGGTGAACTGACCCGCGCCAGCGCGTCCCACCACAGCGCCGGCCTTTGCCCGCGTCGCTTCAAGCGGCGTGAGCAAAGGCCGGTTTTCATTCTTTGACTGTCTCCTGGTACGTAATATCACGAACCGCGTCATCAGCCTCCAGTCAGGTTCGCCACGGGATCATGAATGCACCTTGCAACACCCTCGTTGCAAGGCCCGCACAAGGTGATTTCATGAACGACCGCAACCTGGTCCGAGGCCTGTTCCTCATGGCGATATCGCTGGCCTTCGGCCTGACGGCGCTGCGCTACCCCATTGGACAATTCAGCCGCGCCGGCGCCGGGCTGTTCCCGCTCATCGTGAGTTCCATGCTGCTGCTCGTGGGCATCGCCACGGTGGTGCGCTCGCGCTTCACGAAGCCCGAGCGCATGGAAATCCAGTTCAAGAACATCGCGATCATCCTCGCCAGCCTGTGCGGCTTCGCGCTGATCACGCATTACGTGAACATGATCCTGGGCATCATCTTCCTGGTCTTCTGCTCGACGCTGGCAGGCCGGAACTACTCCGTCGTGCGCAACCTCAAGGTGTGCGCCGGACTCATCCTCGTGGCCCTGGCCTTCCAGAAGCTGCTCGGCCTCAACCTGCCCCTGTACTGAAAGACCCCGATGGACGTCCTGCACAACCTTGCCTTCGGGTTCGAACACGCCCTGACCTGGCAGAACCTGATGTTCTGCGCCCTCGGCTGCACGGTGGGCACGCTGGTGGGCCTGCTGCCCGGCCTGGGCCCCCTGGCCACCATCAGCCTGCTGCTGCCGCTGACCTACTCCATTCCCACCACCGGCGCGCTCATCATGCTCGCGGGCATCTACTACGGGGCGCAGTACGGCGACAGCGTGAGCGCGATCACGATGAAGATTCCGCATGCGAGCAGCATCGTGGCCTGCATAGACGGCTACCAGATGACGCTCAAGGGCAAGACGGGGCTGGCGCTGTTCACCGCGGGCGTGTCGAGCTTCATCGGCGGCACGGTGGCCATCATCGTGCTGTCGTGGCTGGCGCCCGTGCTCGGTGAAGTGGCCTTCCTCTTCGGCCCGGCCGACTACTGCGCGCTGATGCTCGTGGGCTTCGTGTGCGTGAGCTTCGTGACCACCGGCAGCCTGCTCAACGGCCTGGCGATGTGCCTCATCGGCGTGCTGCTCGGGCAGATCGGCACGGACGTGACCAGCGGCCAGCAGCGCTTCACGATGGACCTGCCGTTCCTCGCCGACGGCGTGGGGCTGGTGAGCATCGCGCTGGGCTGCTTCGGCATCGCCGAGATCACCAAGAACCTGGACAACCGCGACGAGCGCACGCCCTTCAACGGGAAGATCAAGCTCATCCCGACCTGGCCGGAGTTCAAGCGCATCATCCCGAGCGCCTTGCGCGGCAGCGTGGTGGGTTCGTTCCTGGGCATCCTGCCCGGCGGCGGCCCGGTCATCGCGCAGTTCGCGGCCTATGCCGTGGACAAGAAACTGAGCAAGTACAAGGACGAGATCGGACACGGCGCCATCGAAGGCGTGGCTGGCCAGGCCGCAGCCGACGAAGCCGCGTCGCGCACCAGCTTCATCCCGCTCATGAGCATCGGCATTCCCGAGAACCCGGTGATGGCGCTGATGCTCGCGGCCTTCATCATCAAGGGCATCCAGCCCGGGCCGAACATGATCGGCAGTCACCCTGACCTCTTCTGGGGCCTGGTGGCCAGCATGTGGGTGGGCAACTGCTTCCTCATCGTCCTGAACGTGCCGCTGGTGCGCTACTGGCTGTCGGTCTTCAAGATCCCGTACAACGTGCTGTTCCCGTCCATCCTGTTCTTCTGCTGCGTGGGCACCTACAGCGTGAACAACAACGTGGACGAGATCTTCATCACCGCCGCCTTCGGCCTCATGGGCTACCTGGCGCTGCGGCTGGAACTGGATGCGGCACCGCTGATGCTCGGCTTCATCCTCGGGCCGATGCTGGAGGAATACTTCCGGCGCGCGCTGCTCATCAGCCGCGGCAGCTTCGTGCCCTTCTTCACGCGGGGCATCAGCGGCAGTCTGATGGCGCTGATCGGCATCTTCCTCGTGTGGCAGATGGTGGCGTTCTGGCGGGCGTCGAAGAAGCAGGCGCTGGAGGCTGCGGTGCCGCAGGCGGCGTAGCAGGCTCGCGCATGTACCTCGGATAGAAGCCAGGTGGCCTTGCGGCCCCTGGCTTCTTGTCCATTCCGGGACCTGAGAGAGCAGTTTTGACAATGCCGTGAACGGCGTCACGTCCGCCGGCGCATGGCCATGTCTGGGGCGAACCGCAGCGCAAGAAGCTGCAACAAGGGCTCAAGCCCGGGCACAGCGTGCCGACATCCAGGCCCAACCCGGCTGTCTCGAAGAACAACCGACCGGTGCACGAGCACCACGGCTCCTCCTGGCGCGGGGCGTCGAAGTCGCGCAGCACTGCCAACGCTGCGCCGAGCCGGCCACCCAAAACCTCTTCGCCAGAAACCACCATGACGTCCACCCGTGCAGTCCTGCGGGCCCTTGCCGTTGCCACCCTCGGCAACGTGATATTCCTGTCCGCCTGTGGCGGCGGTTCGGGCGGCACACAGTCCGCCGTTGCCGCCGTGACCGCCGGCGTGGAGCCCGCCGCACCCGCACCTGCCACACCCGTGGCACCGACCGCTCCTGCCACGCCGGCGTCCGCCGCACCGCAGGCTCCGTCACCGGCGCCTGCCCCGCCAGCGCCGTCCCCGCCGGAACCCGCGCCCACCGCGGAACTGCTTCTCAACGGCCAGTTCACCAACGCGCTGGCCGACTGGAGCTACAACTACGTCACGCTCATCCCCAGCGAACTTCGCGCCGGCGGGCAAGCCGTGAGCACGAGCTGGCAGGTCTCGCAGACGCTGGCCGCCAGCGTCCTGGTTCCCGGCCAGGCCTACACGCTGGTGGTGAAGGCGCGAAAGGACTCGACGGACTCGAAGGCGACGGTCACCATGCGCTTTCGCAAGCCGCGCTATTCGGAGAGCTTCCGGACCTATGCGGTGAACGTGACCGGCACGGACTGGCAGGACGTCCGCATCGACTTCACCGCGCCCGCGTACACCGGCATGGCCGACGTGATCCTCACGGCGCAAAGCGGCCGCCTCTTCATCGACGGCGCCTCGCTCAAGGCGCGCGAGCCCATCGACCAGACCGAACCCATCACCTCCTTCGTCGGCAGCCACGTTCCCTCGGGCTACACCCTCGCCTTCAACGACGAGTTCAACGGCACCACGCTCAACCGCAAGAAGTGGTTCACCCGCTACATCTACGGCGGCGAGACCTCGGACCATCTCAACGACGAGAAGCAGCACTACCGCGACAACGACAACCACCGCGTGGCCGACGGCGTACTGAGCCTGGTGGCGCGCAAGGTGAGCAGCACGGCCGAGTACGGCATGAACTACGAGTCGGGGATGATCCGCTCTGACTGGACCACCCGCTACGGCTACTTCGAAGCCCGCGTGAAGATGCCCGCCGGCGTGGGCCTGTGGCCTGCCTTCTGGCTCAATGCCGACGTGGACGAAGCCGGCCGCCTGGGTTGGCCGCCGGAAATCGACATCTTCGAGTTCGTGAACAACGGCGTGGAAGACCGCGCGAACATGATCCACCAAAGCGTCATCCGCCAGAACTCCACGACCGAGGCGGCCCTGACCTTCAACGACGCCGGCTTCAGCACGAGCAACAACGACTACTACGCGTCCTTCGACTTCACTGGCGGCTGGCACACCATTGGCTGCGAATGGACGCCGGAGCAAGTGACCTTCTACGTCGACGGCGTGAAGACCGCCACGCGCCGCTACACCTGGACCTATGACGACGGCGGCCTGGCCGGACCGGCGCACATCCTGTTGAATCTGGCCGTGGGCGGGTCGTGGGCCGGACGGCATGGCATTGACGACGCGGCATTCCCCCAGGCGCTGCAGGTGGATTGGGTGAGGGCGTACAAGAAGGGGTGACCGGGCCCACATGTCAAGCCAACGCAGGATCGAGCATGGCTCATCCACGAGGTTCGCAACCGATCACCCTGTGGCACAAGGGCAGCCCCACTCCACCATGAAGCGCTACGCCAACCTGAGCGGCGATTCGGGCGTGGTGGCCTATGAAGACCGCCCTGGAGCCATCGTGATCCAGTTCCAAGGCGGTGACACCTACGAGTACAGCACCCAGAGCGCAGGGGCTTCGGTCGTCGCCGAGATGCAGCGCCTGGCGCGCTCCGGCAGGGGCTTGAGCACGTTCATCGCCAAGCACAAGCCGGGGTTCGTTCGCCGGCGCTGATCCACACTCACGACTTCCGACAGATTCCTTCCTCGCCCCACTTCACATCCACCGCCCAGGACCCACGCCATGACAACCCTGCTGATCTGGTGCATCCTCTTCGTGCTGTGCTGGCCGCTGGCGCTGCTGGCCCTGGTTCTGTGGCCGGTCCTGTGGCTGCTGTCGCTTCCATTGCGCCTGCTCGGGATGACCTTCGACGCCGTGTTCGCACTGCTGCGGGCCGTGCTCTTCCTGCCTGCGCGCGTGCTGGGCCATCGTCAGCGCGACCACTGATCGGCCATCAAGGCGCGCGACACCCGTCACACCGGCCGGATGCAGCCAAGGGGCCTGCGCGGCCGCATCGCGCCCAAGCACCTAAAATCGCGGGTTGCCCCTGATCGACCCACAGACGGCCTCAGCGCCGCCCCCGCCATGAATCTCTCCGCCCTCACCGCCTTGTCCCCCCTGGACGGCCGCTACGCCGGCAAAGTCGCGCCCCTGCGCCCGCTGCTCAGCGAATACGGCCTCATGCACCGCCGCGTGCAGGTGGAGGTGGAATGGTTCATCGCGCTGTCGGATGCCGGCTTCGCGGAATTCAAGCCCCTGTCGCAGACCGCGCGCGGCCTGCTGCGCGGTCTGGTGGCGCGGTTCTCGGAAGCCGATGCCCAGGCCATCAAGGACATCGAGCGCACCACCAACCATGACGTGAAGGCCGTCGAGTACTGGCTCAAGGGCCGCTTCGACAGCAACGCCGAGCTCAAGGCGGCTGGCGAGTTCGTGCACTTCGCCTGCACCAGCGAGGACATCAACAACACCAGCCACGGCCTGATGCTCAAGGCCGCGCGGCAGGACGTGATCCTCCCGCAGCTGGACAAGATCATCGCCACGCTGACCACCATGGCCAAGTCGCTGGCCGACGTGCCCATGCTCAGCCGCACGCACGGCCAGACGGCCAGCCCCACCACCGTGGGCAAGGAAGTCGCGAACGTGGTGGCCCGCCTGGCCCATGCGCGCGAACGCATTGCCGGCGTGAAGCTGCTGGCCAAGATGAACGGCGCCGTGGGCAACTACAACGCGCACCTCGCGGCCTACCCGTCGTTCGACTGGGAAGGCTTCAGCAAGAAGGTGGTGGAAGAGCAGCTGGGCCTGAGCTTCAACCCCTACACCATCCAGATCGAGCCGCACGACTACATGGCCGAGCTGTTCGATGCGGTCACCCGCGCCAACACCATCCTCATCGACTGGGCGCGCGACGTGTGGGGCTACATCAGCCTGGGCTACTTCAAGCAGCGCACGGTGGAAGGCGAGATCGGCTCGTCGACCATGCCGCACAAGGTCAACCCCATCGACTTCGAGAATGCCGAAGGCAACTTCGGCCTGGCCAGCGCACTGCTCACGCACCTGAGCCAGAAGCTGCCCATCAGCCGCTGGCAACGCGACCTCACCGACAGCACGGTGCTGCGCAACGTGGGCGTGGCGCTGGGCTACTCGGTGCTGGGCTACGACAGCCTGCTGCGCGGACTGGGCAAGATGGAAGTCAACCGCGCCGCACTGGCCGAAGACCTGGACCGTGCCTGGGAAGTGATGGCCGAGCCCATCCAGACCGTGATGCGCCGCTACGCGCTGCCCAACCCGTACGAGCGCCTGAAGGAGCTCACCCGCGGCAAGGGCATCACGCGCGAGGCGATGCAGCAATTCATCGCGACGCTGGAGATTCCCGACAGCGAGAAGCAGCGACTGATGGCGATGTCGCCGGCCACGTACATCGGCCAGGCGACTGAGCTGGCCAAGCGGCTGCCTTGAGATCACACACCTCGTGGGTCCGCTTCGCTTGACCCACCCTACGAAGACGCAAGGCCCTCCATGAACTTCATCGACAAGCTGCTGCACGCCGAACGCCTGAACCAATCGATGCTGTGCGTGGGCCTGGATCCGGAACCGTCGAAGTTCCCAGGCGCATGGAAGGGCGATGCGAGCCGCATCCTCGAGTTCTGCCAGGCCATCGTCGATGCGACGCGCGACCAGGTCATCGCCTACAAGCCGCAGATCGCCTACTTTGCGGCGCACCGGGCAGAGGCAGCGCTGGAGCAGCTCATCGGGCACATCCGCCGCGTCGCGCCCGAGGTGCCGGTCATCCTCGACGCCAAGCGCGGGGACATCGGCAGCACGGCCGAGCAGTACGCCCGCGAGGCCTTCGTGCGCTACGGGGCCGACGCCGTCACGCTGTCGCCCTTCATGGGCTTCGATTCCATCGAGCCCTACCTGCGCTACGAGGACAAGGGCCTGATCCTGCTGTGCCGCACGTCCAACCCCGGCGGGTCCGATTTGCAGGCGCAGAAGCTGGCCTCGGGCGACATGCTGTACGAACACATCGCCCGCATGGCGCAGGGCCCGTGGAACAAGACCGGCCAGCTCGCGCTGGTGGTGGGCGCCACCTTCCCTGGCGAGATCGAGCGCGTGCGCGAACTGGCCCCCACCGTGCCGCTGCTCATCCCCGGCATCGGCGCGCAAGGCGGCGATGCGGCCGCCACCGTGCGTGCCGGCTGGCGCGCCGAGGGCGGCAAGACGGTCGCGCCCATCATCGTCAGCTCCTCTCGCGCCGTGCTCTACGCCGGCAGCGGCGACGACTTTGCCGCCCGGGCCCGCGAGGCCGCCATGGCCGCCCGCGACGAGCTGAACCGCGCCCGCCCGTGACTTTTGGCCGGCAGCGCCCCGCCCTGGGGCCGCTGCCGGGGCGCAATTGCGGATTAACACCGTGACCGGGAATTCCCCCTGGCCGTAGGATGGGCTCACCATCCCCGCGACGGGAGTCCGCCCCATGCCACGGGATTCGGCGCAACCGGCACGAGCCGCTGCGCGCTACGCCTCCATCGAGATCCCGCGCCTGGTCGTGCGGCTCATCGGCCGCTACTACTTCGGCGCGGCCGGGATGGTGGCCGCCGTCACCGCAATGGCTGTCGCCGTCCTGCCGGCCGGGCCGGCCGCACCCTGGCGCGCCCAGCTGACCATCGCCTTGCTGGCCTACGCCGCCGCCTGCGGCTGGGGGTTCGTCGCCAGCCGCCACCGCCTGCGCCGCATGCACCTGGCCACCTTCCTCGCAGGCCTGGGCGTGCTCGTGCTCACGCTGGCCGTGGCGCTGGCCTATGGCGACGGGTTGCGCAACCCGTCGCTCGGTTTCCTGGGGCTCGTGGTGTGCCTGGTCACCGGCGTGTCCACGCTGCGCTGGGGCGCGGCGCTCGCGGCGTGCAGCCTCGGGTTGATCGGCACGCTGGCCTGGGTGGGAAGCCGCACCCCCTCACCCGAGCACGCCATGCCCCTGGCCACGCTCGCCACCTTCCAGGGCCTGATCGTGCTCGGCGGGCTGGCCGGCGGCGTGCTGCTGTCGCGCGTGCTGGACCGCTACCTGGGCGAGGCGCTCACCCGCGAGCGGCGCTTTCGCGACCTGCTGAACCTGGCGGTGGACTGGTACTGGGAGCAGGACTCGCAGTTCCGCTTCACGCACGTTTCGTCCAAGCCCGGCACGGGCTCGCTCATCAACGACGATGAACGCATCGGGCAGACACCCTGGGACCTCGGCGACATGGGCCTGTCGCCCGAGGCGCTGGCCGCGCACCGTGCCGACCTGGAGGCGCACCGCCCGTTCTCCGGCCTCATCGCGCGCCGCGTGGACCGGCAGGGCCGCGAACACTTCCTGAGCGTGAGCGGCGAGCCGCGCTTCGATGGGCACGGCCGCTTCCTCGGCTACTGGGGCGTGGGCCTGGACATCACCGACGACGTGCAGGCGCAGCGCGCCATCGCGGTGAGCGAGGCGCGCTACCGGCAGCTCTTCCAGCGCTCGCCCACCGCCTTGCTGCTGCACCGCAACGGCATCGTGTGCGATGCGAACGATGCCGCCGCGCGCCTGTTCGGCTTCGAGCACATCGCCGACATGATGGGCTACGACCTGCGCGGCGCCTACCGCGACACCGATTCGCTGCGGCGTCTCGAAGAGCGCATCCGCCGCCTGGAGCACATGGCCGTGGGTGGCGGCCTGCCCATGGACGAGTTCCGGATGGTCTCGCGCCTGGGGCGCAAGCTGGTGGTGCAGGCCACGGCCGCGCGGGTGGACACCATCGAAGGGCCGGTGTCGCTGTCGCTGTACTTCGACGTGACCGAACGCGTGGCTGCCGAAGCGGCGCTGCGCCGCTCGCAGGACCTGATGAAGGCGCTCATCGACACCAGCCCCGACTGCATCACGCTGACCGAGCTGTCCACCGGCCGCTACGAGCTGGTCAACAAGAGCTTCGAGCGCATCACCGGCTACACGCTGGCGGAGATCAAGGGCCGCACCGCGCACGACATCGACATCTGGCACAACCCCGCCGAACGTGCGGCGCTGGTGGCGGCCATCCGCGCGCAGGGCCGTGCGGACGACCTGCCCGCGGTCATCCGCTGCAAGAACGGCCAGCTCGTGACGATGCGTGTCTCGTCGGCGCGCTTCGAGCATGGCGGCGACGAATACCTCGTGCTCAACGGCCACGACGTCACGGCCGCAGAACAGGCGCGGCTGGAGCACGACGCCATCTTGCAGAACGCATCCATCGGCATCGCCTTCACGCGCAATGGGCACTTCCAGCACACCAACGCCAGCTTCGACCGCATGTTCGGCTGGATGCCGGGGCAGCTGGCCGGCCGCAACACCTCGGAGATCTGGCCGCACCCGGACGACTACGACGCCATGCGCGCCGATGCCACGCCGGTGCTCTCGCGCGGCCAGCCCTACGAGATGGAACGGCAGATGCTGCGTGCCGACGGCAGCCTGTTCTGGTGCCGCATGCGCGGCCAGGCGCTGGATGGCGCGTCACCGCGCGAAGGCACGATCTGGATCGCCGAGGACGTGACCGAGCGCCGCCAGGTGGACCAGGCGCTGGCCGCCGCACGCGATGCGGCCGAAGCGGCCAGCCGCGCCAAGAGCGCCTTCCTGGCCAACACCAGCCACGAGATCCGCACGCCGCTGAACGGCCTGCTGGGCCTGGCGCGCCTGGCGATGCAGGAAGACCTGGACGAGACGCGCCGCCGACAGTACCTGGAGCAGATCTTCGACAGCGCGCACAGCCTGTCGGAAATCATCTCGGACATCCTGGACCTGTCCAAGATCGAGGCCGGCAAGATCACGCTGGAAAGCCTGCCCTTCGGGCTGCGCGACACGCTGGGCGCGGTGCACGACGCCTACCGCTCGCTCGCGGAGGCCAAGGGCCTGGAGCTGCTGCTGGTGATCGACCCGGCGGTGCCCGCGGTGGTGCTGGGCGACCCGGTGCGGGTGCGGCAGATCCTCACCAACTTCATCACCAACGCCATCAAGTTCACCGACCATGGCCGCGTGCGCGTGCATGCCGGCAAGGGCCCGGACGACCGCATCCGACTGTCGGTGTCCGACACCGGGCCCGGCGTGGACGCGCAGACGCAGGCGCGGCTGTTCCTGCCCTTCTCGCAGGCCGACGACTCCACCACGCGGCGCTACGGCGGCACGGGCCTGGGCCTGTCCATCTGCCGAGAGCTGGCACGGATGATGGATGGCGAAGTGGGCGTGGTCAGCATGGCGGGCACGGGCAGCACCTTCTGGGCCGAGCTGCCGCTGCCGGCCGCGGACGCGCCCGACTCCGAACACGGCGCGCTGAATGCGCCGTGGGAGCGGCTGCAAGGCGCCCGCGTGCTGATGGTGGAAGACAACCCAGTGAACATGCTGGTGGCGGTGGCGATGCTTGAGCAATGGGGCGTGCAGGTCACGCAGGCCAACGACGGCCGCCAGGCGATCGAGGCGGTGGATGACGCAGTGCGCCGCGGCCAGCCCTTCGACTGCGTGCTGATGGACGTGCAGATGCCCCACATGAGCGGACATGAAGCGGCCCGCGAGCTGCGCAAGCGCTTCGATGCGTCGCGTCTGCCCATCATCGCGCTGACGGCCGCGGCGCTGGTGTCGGAGCGCGAGCAGGCCATGGCCAGCGGGATGAACGAGTTCCTCACCAAGCCGATCGATGCGACGCGCTTGAAAGACACCTTGGCGCGTTGCATTGCCGGGTAGGGTGGGCCAAGCGCAGCGGACCCGCCTACGAACCCAGCAGCACAACGGCCTTCTGCTGGAAGCCACGCTGCAGCGCATCCATCACCACGCGGATGCGCGCCATGTCGCGCAAGTCCGCATGCGTGAGCAGCCAAGCCTCGGTGTCCAGCTCCGCCAGGCGCGGGCCGACGCGCCGCAGCGATGGGAGCGCATCGCCCACCATGCACGGCAGCACCGCCAGGCCCAGCCCGCCGGCGCAGGCATGCGCGATGGACATGAAGCTGCTGCAGCGCATCGACAGGTCCGCCACGTTCACGTGCTTCGACAACCAGCGCAGCGAGCGGTGCTGGCCGAGGCTGTCGTCCACCGCGATCCATGGCGCGGTGGACCAGGCCGGCCAGTCGCTGCGCTGCCCGCGCCAGGCGCCCAGCGCGTTGGCCTGGCCGTACACGCCATAGCCGATGGTGCCGATGCGCCGGCCCAGCAGATGCTCCGGCGGCTGCGATGAGGGACGGATGGCGATGTCAGCGTCGCGCTTGCTCAAGCTCTGCAGTTCGTTGGTAGCAATGACCTGCAGGCTGATGTCTGGGCACTGCGAGCGCAGCGGCATGAGCAGGCCGGGCAGCACCGTCTGCGCGATGGTGTCGGTGGTGGTGATGCGCACGAGGCCGCTGGGGCGCAGGTCCTTGCCAGCGACCTTTCGCAGCGCTTCGGCAGCCGTCTCTTCCACCAGCGAGCCTGCCTTCGCCAGCGCCTCGCCCTCGGGCGTCGGCGTGTAGCGCCCGCCGCCTCGCTCGAAAAGGCGCACGCCCAGGCGCGACTCCATCGCTTCCAGCCGCCGGAAGGCCGTGGCGTGGTTGACGCGCAGCTGCCGGGCCGCGCCGGCCAGCGTGCCCGAGCGGGCAATGGCGCTGATGAAGCGCAGGTCGTTGAGGTCGCCGAGGGTGTCCATCGCTGCCTTGCATGATTGCAAACAGGGTTTGCCAATTCTGTTGATTGTCTTGCATGGGTGCAATGCCTAGATTCACGGCATCCATTCACGCAAGGACTGTTCATGGCCACCCTCCTCCACATCGAAGCCTCGCCCCGCGCTGCCCGGTCGCATTCGTCCCAGGCCGCTTCGGCTTTCCTCGACGCCTACGCGCAGTCGCATCCGCACGACCACATCGTCAGGCTGGACCTCTGGGCGCTGGACCTGCCCACCTACGACGGTGCCGTGCTGGACGCCAAGTACAGCGCCCTGGCCGGCGCTGCCATGCCGCCCGAGCAGGCAGCCGCCTGGGCCGCGACCCGCGTGCTGGTGGACCAGTTCAAGCAGGCCGACAAGCTGGTGATCTCCTCGCCGATGTGGAACTTCAGCCTGCCCTACCGGCTGAAGCACTACATCGACGTGATCACGCAGCCCGGCATGCTGTGGAGCTTCGACCCGGCCACCGGCTACAGCGGGCTGGCGGGCGACCGGCCGACGCTGCTCATCCAGTCCGCGGCGGGCAGCTACGACGCGGCCAGCGGCGCGCAGTCGCTGGACCACCTCAGCAGCTACCTCGCCACCTGGCTGGACTTCATCGGCATCAAGAACCGGCGCACGCTGTGGGTCGCACCGACCTTCGCGGACGAGGCGGCGCTGGCGCAGACCAAGGCGCATGCGCTGGAGACCGCCATCGGCCTGGCGCGGCAGTTCTGAGGGCTCCCGCCATGCAACCACACCTCACCCTCGTCAGCCATGCGCTGTGCCCCTACGTGCAGCGCGCTGCCATCGCGCTCATCGAGAAGGACGTGGACTTCGAGCGCATCACCATCGATCTCGCCGACAAGCCCGCCTGGTTCAAGACCATCTCGCCGCTGGGCCGCGTGCCGCTGCTCAAGGTGGACGGCGAGGCCGTGCTGTTCGAGTCCGCCGCCATCTGCGAATACCTGGAGGACACGACCGACCGGCCGCTGCATCCGCCGCATCCCGCGGTGCGCGCACGGCACCGGGCGTGGATGGAGTTCGGCTCCAACGTGCTCACCCTCATCGCCGGCTTCTACAACGCGGCGGATGCCGACGCGCTGCAGCGCAAGCGCCACGAGATCCGCGAGCGCTTCGCCACGCTGGAGGCGGAGTTGTCGACCCGTGCGGGCCCGTACTTCGGCGGCGAGCGCTTCAGCCTTGTCGACGCTGTGTTCGCGCCGGTGTTCCGCTACTTCGAGCGATTCGAGGCCATCGAGGACTTCGGCTTCTTCGACGGGCTGCCGCGCGTGCTGGCGTGGCGGCAGTCACTTGCGCAACGGCCCTCGGTGCAGGCCGCCGCGCATCCAGACTACGCCCGGCTGCTCGACGCCTTCCTCAGGGCGCGGCGCTCCGAGCTCTCGCGCCGCATGGCCGCCTGATTCAAGCCAGGGTGAGCGGCAGGTCCCGCAGCCGCTTGCCCGTCAGCGCGAACAGGGCGTTGGCCAGCGCAGGTGCCACCGGCGGCACGCCCGGCTCGCCCACGCCACCGGGCGCCCGCGTGCTGCGCACGAGGTGCGTCTCGATGACCGGCGTCTGCGCGAGCTTGAGCATCGGGTAGTTCGGGAAGTTGGTCTGCTGCACCGCGCCGTTGACGATGTCGATGCGGCCGTAAAGCGCGGCGGTGAGACCGAAGACGATGCAGCTTTCCATCTGCTGCGCGACGATGCCGGGGTTCACCACCGTGCCGATGTCCGCCGCGCACACCACCCGGTGCACGCGCGGCGCACCGTTGGCGAGCGACACCTCCATCACCTCGGCCACGATGCTGCCGAAGGCTTCGTGCAGTGCCACGCCGCGCGCATGGCCCGCGGGCAAGGGTGTGCCCCAGCTGGCCTTCTCGGCCGCGAGCTTGAGCACGGCCGCATGGCGCGGCATGTCCTTGAGCAGCGCGAGGCGGAAGGCCACCGGGTCCTGCTTGCTCTCGTGCGCGATCTCGTCGATGAAGCTCTCGGAGAAGAACGCGTTGTGCGAATGACCCACCGAGCGCCAGAAGCCGATCGGCACGTTGCTCTTCGTGGCAATGTGCGCGATGCGCTCATTGGCAATGCCGTATGGCAGGTCGAAGAGCCCGTCGCTGGTGCTGCGGTCCGGCAGGTCCACCGGGCCGGTGAGCTGGGGCAGGGTGCGCTCCATCCAGCGCGGCGTGATGGCATCGCCCGCGCTCGTGATCTGCAGCGAGTTCACCGCGCCTTGCGCATCGAAGCCGGCCTTCATCACCGCCACGCCGGCCGGGCGGTAGAAATCGTGGGTGATGTCTTCTTCGCGCGGCCACAGCAGCTGCACCGGGCGGCCGTTGGCTTCGACGGCCACGCGCACGGCCTGGCCGACGAAGTCCACGTCCAGCCGCCGGCCGAAGCCGCCGCCGAGGTAGGTGACGTGCACGGTGACGGCATCGGCGGGCACCTGCGCCACCTCGGCCGCAAGGGCGCGCGCCATGCCCGGCGCCTGCGTGGAGGCCCAGACGGTGACACGACCATCCTTCACCTGCGCGGTGCAGTTGATGGGCTCCATCGGCGCGTGCGCAAGGTAGGGCGCGCGATACACCGCCTCGATGCTGCGCGCCGCGCCCTGCTGCGCGGCCTTCAGGTCGCCGCGGCTGTAGAAGCCGAAGCCGCCGTGCGTCTTCGCGGCCTCGCGGGCCGAGGCCTCCAGCGTCGCCATGATGGCCTTGGTGTCCGGCACCATCGCGGTGGGCAGGCGCCATTCGATGTCCAGCGCCTGTGCTCCCTTCTTTGCATGCCAGCTCGACCGCCCGATGACCGCCACGCCCTCGGTGGAGCCGGCATAGCTGGGCAAGCGCACCACGCGTTCGACGCCGGGGATGCGCATGGCCGCATCCACGTTCATGCGGCCGATGCCGCCGCCCAGCACCGGGCAGTGCCGCACCACCGCGTAGACCTGGCCCGGCTCGCGCACGTCGATGCCGAAGCGTGCGCTGCCGTTCACCTTCGCCGGCAGGTCGGTGCGCGGCGCGGGCGTGCCGATGAGCTTCCACTGGCCGGGATCCTTGGTCTTCACGTCGCCCGGCGGCGTGGCCGCGGCCATCTTCGCGAGCTGGCCGTAGTGCCCGTTCGGGCCGGAGGGGTGGCTGACCACGCCGTCATTGACCGCCAGTTCCGCCGCGGGCAGCTTCCATTGCAACGAGGCCGCGTTCACCAGCTGCGCGCGCGCGGTGGCGGCGGCCAGGCGCACCACCTCCCACGCATCGCTCACGCTGGACGAGCCGCCGGTGATGTTGACGCCCAGCTCGCGCACGGCCTTGCTCACCACCCACTGCGCCGCCCGCACCGTGCGCGTCTCGGCACCCGGTTCGCGTTCGGTGGGGTGGAACGGCAGCATTGAATCAGTCAGGGTCGCCACGTTGCCATACAGCGATTCATGGCCTGCCTGCACCAGCGTCACCTTGGACATCGGCACGTCCAGCTCTTCGGCCGCCAGCATGGCCAGCGCCGTGTGCACGCCCTGGCCCATTTCGCTGCGCGGCATGGCGAGCATGACGGTGCCGTCGGGTGCGATCTTGATCCAGCCGTTGAGACCCACCTGGCCGTCGTTCACCGGCATCGTGTCCACGCCGCCCATGCGGCTGCGCATGGGCATCACGCCCCAGCCCACCAGCAGCGCGCCCGTGGCGCCCAGTCCGCTCAGGACGAAACTGCGGCGCTTCACAGGGCCTTCCCTTCGGCGCCGGTGGCGGCCTTCTTCGCGGGCTGGCCATGCAGCTCGCGCGCCGCCGTCTTGATGGCTTCGCGGATGCGCGGGTAGGTGCCGCATCGGCAGATGTTGGTGATGGCCGCGTCGATGTCCTCGTCGCTCGGGTTCGCGTTCTTGGCCAGCAGTGCGGCGGCGGCCATCAGCATGCCGCTCTGGCAGTAGCCGCACTGCGGCACCTGGTGAGCGATCCAGGCCTTCTGCAGCGCGTGCGGCTGTTCGGGCGTGCCCAGCGCCTCGATGGTGCGCACCGGCTTGCCCTCTGCGGCCGACAGCGGCGTGACGCACGAACGCACCGCCTGGCCGTCCACATGCACCGTGCAGGCGCCACAGGCCGACACGCCGCACCCGAACTTGGTGCCTGTCAGGTTCAGCACATCGCGCAGCACCCACAGCAAGGGCATGTCGGGCTCGGTCGCGCCCTCAGGCAGGGAGCGGGTCTGGCCGTTGATGGAAAGGTCCATGGCGCGCAGCGGGAAGCTCTTCGTGGGAGAGCGCCCATTCTGCGAGAAACCGTAGGGAGCACACCTTCGACAAATGTGGCGCGCGCGGAACACCCCGGGCGATCCCGCACGGTTTTCCGCGGGTTTGTACGGAGAGGCGAGAAGTCTTGTCACAGAATCGCTGCATCGCTCCGGAGCAACCCTCATGACCCGACCCTTCTTCCGCCTCGCCGCGGGCGCGTTGGCCGTTGCCGCGACGGCCGGCGCCCACGCCCAGAACGTCACCCTCACCGGCTTGCTGGACATGTCCGCCGGCCAGTTCCAGAACGCCGGCGCCGCCAAGGTGTCGCGTGCCGAGAGCGGTGGGATGTCCACCAGCTTCATCGGCTTTCGCGGCACGGAAGACCTGGGCGGCGGCCTGAAGGCCAAGTTCGCACTGGACCACTTCCTGCGCCTGGACACCGGCAGCCCCGGCCGCTTCAACGGCGATGCCTTCTGGGCGCGCGATGCCTACGTCGGCCTGTCAGGCGCCTTCGGCACCACGGTCCTGGGCCGCACCACCACGCCGCTGTTCGTCTCCACGCTGCTGTTCAATGCCTTCGGCGATTCCTTCGGCTTCTCGCCCAGCATCCGCCAGCTCTTCACGCCGGCGGCCGGCATGCCGGCGTTCCTGGGCGACACCGGCTGGAACAACTCGGTGGCCTATGCCAGCACCGACTACGACGGACTGAGCTGGAACCTCGCTGCCAACCTGAGCGAAGGCGCGGTCGGCTCGAAAGGCAAGAACTACGGCGCCAACGCGCTGTACTTCAACGGCCCCTTCGCAGCGACGGCCGCCTGGCAGCACGTGCGCAATGGCGCCTTCGGTGCACCGGCAGGCTTCAGCGGGCAGGCGGCGTGGCAGCTGGGCATGTCCTACCAGTTGCCGGTGGCCAAGCTGTACGGGCAGTACAGCGACGTGCGCACCGCAGCCACGGTGAACGATAAGACCCGCATCTGGAACTTCGGCGCTTCGGTGCCGATGGGACCGGGACGCGTGCTGGCGCAATACGGCTTCGCGCGGGCGCGAGTGTCGGGGGTGGACACGGAGAACAAGACCCTCACGCTGGGCTACGACTACACGCTGTCGAAGCTGAGCGATGTGTATGCGGTGTACATGAACGACAAGGTCACCGGGCTGAGCGCGGGCAACACGTTTGCGGGCGGGTTGCGCGTGCGGTTCTGAACCCTCAGAACCGCAATTCGAGCCGCGTGCGCCAACCCAGCCTGTCGTCGGCATCCCCCAACGGCAAGCCGCCGTTCAATGCCGGGTCGATGGGGCGCCCCTGAAACCGCCGCGGCACGACCAGGGACAGCCTGGCCCTGTCACGCACCATCGAGCCGGACAGCTTGAGCCGCATGAGCTTGCCCTGGCTGGTGATGAGCGAATCGCCACCCAGCAGCCATCGGTCATCGAGCGGTGCGCTCAGCGCGAGCGACGCGGCGTGCAGCCATTGGGGCTGCACGGCCTCGTTCACGAGTTGCGAAGCCAGCCGCACCTGCACCCGCAGGATGCTGGCCTCCTGTTCCGTCTGCAGGTCCATGCCCAGGAATCGTTGGCCTCGCAGGCCATCGGCTGCGGGCGACGCCGGCCGGAGCACGGCGTCGGTGAGCCGCAATGTCCAGTCGCTGGCCGGCTGCCATGCCAACGAAAGCCGGCGGTGCAATGCCGCGCCGCCCGGCATGCCGACCAGCCGCGCGCCGCCGGTCACGCGGACTTGCGGCGACCAGCGCCAGCTGTCTTCGAGGAAGACCGTTGGCCTGTCGTCATCGAAAGGCTGCCACGCCTGAACGGCCTCGGACGGCGCAGGCGAGAAAGCCATGGCCGCACCGGCCTGCAGCTCGTGTGCATCCAGCCGCTCGGTGAGGACGCGGACATCGATGCCGGCTCGGGCTCCGGCATCCGTCCCGAGCGCCGGGTCGGCCTGGAGCTTCAGTGTCCAGCGGCTCCAGGGGTCGATCCGATGTTCGAAGCTGGCCTCGGGCTTGATGCCTTCGCCTTCCAGCCGCGAACGCTCGACCAGGCCGGTCTGGGCGTGCGCGGCGGCGCCGCTTGCAATGAGCAACGCGGCAGCCAGGCAACGCCATGCGCAGGACAAACGGTGGAAGCGGTTCACGACAAGACAATCATGCGGAGACGGAAATGCGCCGGGTGGTGCTCTTCACATCAAGCTTAGTCATCGCCGTGTGATCCGTGTGCGAAGCCCATGAGAAGGACATGCGCGCTAGCATCGCGAGCGGGTCGCCGAGTTCGCTCGCGACACAAGAACAGCGCCGGGAGGATCCATGCCATCGCTTTGCCGACTTGCCGCTCCACGACCAGGCCCGGTCCTCCTCGGCCTGCTGATCGCCCTCGGTACGTGCACATCCAGCTTCGGCGCGCCGGACTGCCGGCTCAAGGCCGTGGAGCTGCCGGTGACCATGACCGGCTTGCGAGCCGTCGCCACCGTGGGCATCAATGGCAAGGACGTACCGCTGACCGTGGACAGCGGCGCGTTCTTCAGCTTCCTGACCGACGCCGCCGTGGAGCAGTTGGGCTTGCCGGTGACTCGACCGAATCGCGAGATACAGGTTGAAGGACTGACAGGCCGTGTCGACACGCGCCTGACCACCGTCAAGCGCCTGCGGCTTCAGAAGGGCGAGATTCCGGACGTGGAGTTCGTCGTGGGTGGCAATGAGCCCGGCAGCGGGACCATGGGCCTGCTCGGCCGCAACTTCCTGGCGTTCACCGACACGGAGTACGACCTGGCCCACGGGATGATCCGCCTGATGTTCCCCGAAGGCGACTGCCAGGAGGTCAACCTCGCGTACTGGGCCGGCGACAAGGCGGTGTCGGAGCTGGCACTGCCGCGCGATCCGAGGTACCGGACACCGGCCATCATCGCCGCGGTGCAGGTGAACGGCGAGGAAGTGCGCGCCCTGTTCGACACAGGCGCCCGGTCGGCACTCTCCCTGGCGGCGGCCCGCCGGGCGGGGTTGAAGGACGCTGACATGAAGCCCCATGGACTCATCTACGGCGCAGGACGGGGCGAAGCGAAGGCATGGACCGCCCCGGTGCGCGAGGTGACCATCGGCGACGAGACGATCAAGAACAGCATCCTGAAGATCGGGGACTTCCACATGGATGACGCCGACATGCTGATCGGCATCGACTTCTTCCTGTCGCACCGCGTCTACGTGTCCAAGAGCCGACGGCGCATGTTCTTCACCTATGCAGGCGGTCCCGTGTTTTCGCTCGACACGGCGACGCCCGGGCAGGCCGCCGCACCCGCCGCAGAGGAAGGCGCAGCCGTCGAACAGCCGAAAGACGCGGCCGGCTATGCACGCCGTGGTGCCGCTTTCGCCGCTCGCAAGGCATTGGCCCCTGCCCTCGCGGACCTTGATCGCGCCTGCGAACTGGCGCCTGACGTGGCCGACTACTTCCTGCGCCGGGCCGAGGTGCACATTGCATTGAAGCAGTCGTCCGAAGCCCTGCGGGATGTGAACACCGCCTTGCGGCTCGATCCCACGCATGCGCAGGCGCGCCTCCTGCGTGCTGGCTACCGTGCCAACACGGATGACCGGGACGGCGCCCTCGACGATCTGCAGGCCCTGGACAAGGCCGTCGCGCCGCAGGACCACGTGCGGCGCGACATGGGACGCCTGTACCGCATCCTCGACCGGCAGGACCTCGCCGTGCTGCAGTGGAACCACTGGATCGCCGCCCACCGCAACCAGGTGGATCTGCACGAAGTCCTGAACGAGCGATGCTGGGCCAAGGCGTTGCTCGGCATCGAGCTGGACCAGGCGCTCAAGGATTGCGACGAGGCGCTGGAGCGAAAGCCGCAGACCGCCGCATACCTCGACAGCCGAGCGTGGGTGCACTTGCGCCGGGGCGAGCTGCGCGATGCGCTGTCGGACTTCGATCGCTCGCTGCGCATTCGTCCGAAGCAAGCGTGGACGCTGTATGGCCGGGGCATCGTCCGGATCCGGCTGGGTCAGGCCGAGGAAGGTCGAATCGACCTCGATTCCGCTCGTGCGCTGCTGCCGTCCATCGATGCCGCCACCGCTCGCCACGGGGTATCGCAAGCCGACTGGGCCGAGCGCCCGGCCGTCACGAAGTGAACCGCGCCGCGTGATGCGCTACCGGTTCGGCGCGGCGTTGTCGGCACGAAGCGTCTGCGCGAAGAGAGTGGCCGCCTCGCGCCACTGGCTTTCAGTGGCATCCTTGCCCGAAGCGATGACCATCACCGGACGTCCGCGGAGCACGAAGACTTCCTGGTAGGCCTTGAACCCGTCAGCGCTTTGCCGGATCGCACACAAGCGCTGCGGCTCGTCGCAGCGGATCGTGAGCTCGCGATCCTTCTTCGCGTCGCTTCGCAAGGTGCCGAAGTCCGCCGGCTGCAAGGGACCCGAGTCCGAGAGGAGCAGGTCAGCCACCGTCACGACGACGGGGTGCTGGCTGTCATTGGTGAACAGTCCCACGAGCATCCCTGGTGCAGCGGGGATTTGTGCCTCCGGCCGTGCGGTCCAGCCCTTGGGCGCGTGGAGTGCCAGCGAACTCGTTGGCCCCTTTCCGGAGCGAAGGTGCTGGTCGCCGCGCGGCATGCACGCCGGACCTTCTCGCACCGCAATGCGCTCCGCGCGCACCGGCCGGGGCTGGCTTCCCGCGGGCGCCGCAGGGGTGTCCTGCGAGCTCACGAGCCAATCGCCCTCGATGCGGTAGTGCACGTCTGGCATCGACACGTCCGTCAGGTGGATCACACCCGGCTTGGCCAGCGTCCAGGTGTGCTCCGTCGTGGTGTCTTGTCCGGCGCCGAAATGACATCGTCCGGTGATGCGACCGGGAGAGTATTCGACGACGCAGTCGTTGTTGCCCCGTCCCGCATGCCCATCAGCGAACACGTACCGCTGCTCCTGCAGCCGCCAACAGCCCAGCAGCTGCGGGTCATCGTCGGCCGCGATGGCCGGCTGCAAGCAGACCAGCAATGCGGCGCCAACGCCGGCCATGAAGGTGCTCTTGAGGGATGTGGTGTTCTGCATGCGCCGGATGGTAGGCGTGGCGATCAGGCCGGGCCGGTCACGTCCGCCGGGCGCCTGCGTCAGAGTTCACGGGGAAGGCCGCCTTGAAGCGATCCGCGACACCGGCACCCTGACCTCGCGCGCCCGCAACTGTCCACAGCCCGCATCCACATCCTGCCCGGCTGATTGCCGCAGCTTCGTGAGGATGCCGCGCCGATGCAGCGTGCGCGCGATCTCGGCCGCACGCTCCCAGCTCGGGCGCCTGAATTCGAGATCGGCCACGGTGTTGTAGGGGATCATGTTCATCAGCGCGTACTTGCCCTTGAGCAGGCGCACGATGCCTTCGATCTCTTCCTCGTTGTCGTTCACGCCTTCGATGAGCGTCCACTGGTACTGGATCGGGTAGCCCGTCGCGCGGGCATAGCGCTCACCGGCTTCCACCAGGTCCTGCGGATCGATGCGCGGCGCGCGCGGCAGCAGCTTCACCCGCAGGTCGGGCCGCGTGGTGTGCAGTGACAAGGCCAGCGCCGGCTTCACCGGGCCCAGCGGCAAGCGCTCGAACACGCGCTCGTCGCCCACGGTGGAGAACACGATGTTCTTGTGCCCCAGGGCCCCCGCCGTGCCCAGCAGCTCGATGGCCTCCATCGCGTTGTCCAGGTTGTGGGCCGGCTCGCCCATGCCCATGAACACCACCTTCTTCACCACGCGCTTGGTGCGTGCCAGTGCCACCTGCGCGACGATCTCGGCGCTGCCCAGCTGGCGCAGCAGGCCGTCGCGGCCGGTCATGCAGAACACGCAGCCGACCGCGCAGCCCACCTGCGTGGACACGCACAGGCCGTCGCGCGGCAGCAGCACGCTTTCCACGGTCTGGCCATCGTTGAGTTCCACGAGCAATCGTGCAGAGCCGTCTTCGCCGGGATGCTCCGAGCGCAAACGCGCCAGCCCTTTGAGCTCCTCGGTCAACGCCGGCAAGGCCTCGCGCACGGGCAAGGGCAGAAAGTCTTCGGGCTTGCGCCGCCCGCTGTCTTGCGGCAGGGCCTGCGACCACAGGCGCAGCACGCGCTGCTCGTGCACGGGCTTGGCACCCAGGGCACGCAGCCTTTCGCGGATGTGTTCGATGCGCATGGCCATCATTCGGCAGCGAGGTTGATCTTCACGCGTTGCAGCAGCGAGCGCAACTGGTCGCGCTCTTCGCCGCTCAAACCCGCCACCGCCTTGGCGCTCACCTTCTTGGCCTGCTGCGACAGCGCGCGCTGCACCGCCACCCCGTCGTCGGTGAGGAAGAGATTCGTGTTGCGCCGGTCCGCCTCATCGGCCCGCGCCTCCAGCAGCCCGCGCTCGCGCAGGCCCTTGATGAGCCGCGCCATCTGCGCCTTGTCGCGCCCGCTGTGCGCCACGATGTCGCTTTGCGTCGAGCCCGGGTGCCGGCCAAAGAACCACAGCACCTTGCTTTCCATGTGGGTGATGTCGTGTGGGCCGTCGCGCAGCACCTGGTACTGCTGCGAGCGGTACAGGTGCATGACGGTGTGCACGAGATCGAGCACGTCGTCTTCGCCATGCTTGCCCGCATGGTTGACTTTATCAACTGATTTGAACATGATAGGGGATATTGTCAACCATTTGCCCAGGGACCCATTTGCATGAGCACCGACACCCTTGCCCCAGCCGTCTCCCGCGTGCAGCGCATCCGCCACGAGATCAAGCGCCGCGAACTCACCGTGCTGCGCGTGGAATCGCCCACGCCGCACACCCGCCGCATCACGCTGGGCGGGGAGAGCCTGTCCGATTTCATCAGCGCCTCCTTCGACGACCACATCAAGCTGATTCTCGGCGACGCCGCGGGCGAGCCGGTGCGGCGCGACTACACGCCCCGGCATTTCGACACGCAGCGCCGCGAGCTGAGCATCGAATTCGCCCTGCACGGCGACGGGCCGGCAGCGCAATGGTCGGCGAACGCCCAGCCGGGCGACACCGCAGTGGTGGCCGGGCCGCGCGGCTCGCTGGTCATTCCCACCGACTTCGACTGGCACCTGCTGATCGGCGACGAGACGGCACTGCCGGCCATTGCCCGCAGGCTGGAAGAGCTGCCGCGCGGCACCCGGGCGATCGTGATCGGGCTGACGGACGACGTGGCCGATCGGCGCGAGTTCCGCACTGCGGCCGCGTTGACCCTGCACTGGGTGGACAGCGCCGATGCGCTCGTCAATGCGGTGCACGCGCTCGTGCTGCCCGAAGGCGAGGGCTACGCCTGGTGCGCCGGCGAGGCGTCGACCATGGCCACCCTGCGCCGCATCCTGGTGGAAGACAAGGGCGTGCCGCGCCAGGCCATCCGCGCGGCGGCGTACTGGAAACGCGGTGCGAGTGCGCATCACGAACACATCGAAGACTGAGGATTTGGCCGCGGGCCTATGATGTTTTGGCCGCCGGCTTCGGCTTGCGGCAGCGTTCTCAGGGCGGGGTGAAATTCCCCACCGGCGGTGATGGCGACTTGATCGCACAAGCCCGCGAGCGCCTGGCTTCCCCGTGAAGCCAGGGTCAGCAGACCTCGGTGAGACTCCGGGGCCGACGGTCACAGTCCGGATGAAAGAGAGCGCGATTGTCCTCACGTCCTCTCTTGCGGGCCACCGCCGGGGAGGCCGCGGCCTTCGTGCGCCCTGATTCTGGCCAACCCTTCCATCAAGGAAACACCATGAATCAGTTCGAGTTCCAGCAGCATCTGTCCCGCGACTCCAGCGGCAACCTCCGCATCCCCGAGCCCACGCGCTTCGCCTTCGTGCATTCGCGATGGCACGAGGACATCGTCCACCAGGGGCGCGACGCCTTCCTCGATGAACTGGCGCGGCATCGAATACAGCGCGATGAAGTCGACGTGATCGAGGTGCCCGGCGCCTTCGAGATCCCGCTGCATGCGCGGCGCCTCGCGCAAACCGGCCGCTACGCCGCGGTGGTGGCCTGCGGCTTCGTGGTCGATGGCGGCATCTACCGGCATGAGTTCGTGGCCGATGCGGTCATCTCCGGCCTCATGCGCGTGCAGCTGGACACCGACGTGCCGGTGCTCTCGGCCGTGCTCACGCCCAAGAACTTCCATGAGCACGACGTGCACAAGACCTTCTTCGCCGAGCACTTCGTGGTCAAAGGCCGCGAAGCGGCCAGGGCTTGTGTGGAGACGGTGGCGAGCTTGAGGAAACTGGCGGCGTAACCCCAGGCTTCCCTCTTCCCCCGGCGGGAGAGGGAAGCCCTTCATCCAGAGGACCCGCCCACCATGCACCTCGAAGGTTCCTGCCATTGCGGCCGCATCCGCTTCAGCGTTCACAGCGCGCAGCCCGTGCCGTTCATGCGCTGCTACTGCTCCATCTGCCGCAAGACGGCGGGATCGGGCGGCTATGCCATCAACCTGGGCGCCGACTACGACACGCTCAAGGTCACCGGCAAGCGCTACCTGCGCGTCTACCAGGCCGAGATCACGAAGAAGGACGGCAGCACCGAGACCAGCACCGCACAGCGCCACTTCTGCGGGCAATGCGGCAGTCCGCTGTGGCTGTACGACCCGACCTGGCCGGAGCTGGTGCATCCGCATGCCGGCGCCATCGACACGCCGCTGCCGGCCGCGCCGGAGCATGTGCATCTGATGCTCGGTTCGCGCGCCCCTTGGGCCGTGCCGGAAGGGCTGTCCACCGATCCGCACTTCGATGAGTATCCCGACATGTCACTCGCGCAATGGCACGAGCAGCATGGGCTCACGTCGAAGGACTAGTTCAAACGAAGGGTCAGGTGGCGCGACTACCGAGGCCATGTGCAGACGCAAGAAGCCGCAACTGAGCCACCTGCCAGGCGAACTCCGGCTCGAACGATGCAGGATCGTTGACCGCATAGCCACCATACGCGTAGACACAAGCGTATGCCGCATAGCTGGCTGCCTCGAGCGGGCGGCCGTTGATGGCATTGGCGACAGCGTAGGTGGCAGAGACAGCAGCGTGTGCTGCGCCGTCAATGGAGTTGGACCCTCGGTGTTGATTGGCGACCTGCTGAAGCTCGACGGCAAGCCCTCGCACAGTCGCAGCGTCAACGTTGCCGGCGACAAACGATCGAAGCATTTGCACCGCAGCCAATGCCCGTGCATCTTCGAGCAGGTGCTCGACACGCGATGCACACGCCAGACAGAAGGCCCAACGCAGCGGCTCTTGCGCCGCTGCGTTGAGCTGGATTTCCTCGGCAAGTGAAGCAAGCATGTGATTCATGGGCAGCCTGACGTTCGACATGAGGGGTTCAGTCTCGCTCTCACACCAGCAGCCTCTTGGCCAGCGGTGAATGAATTGCTAGGAACCCGGCGACGTTAACGATGACCGTCGCCCAGAAGCGGGCAACGAACGACGTCTTGGATGATTTGTGGCGAAGAAGTTGCTGAGCCAGAAGCGCACCCGGCCAACCGCAGGCGAGACTGAGGAAGTGAAGGCTTGATTCAGAAGTGCGCCGTCGGCCATGGCGCGCTGCGGACTTGTCGAGCGCGTAGGCAAAGAAGGCCAGGAGGCTTGCCGCCGCATACGCAGCGGCGACCCATGGACTGACTGACCAGCGGGAAGCTACGGCCGCATACAGAAGGAAGAAGCACGGCAGCGCAAGCCGGCGAGGAACTGTCCAGCGGGCAGGTGATTCGTGGCGAGGTGTGGACACCAGCCGGCTCGAACGAACAAACTGTACGGACTTCGCTCGCTTCTTGCCTTGAGGCCCCAGTTCGACCTCGAACGTTAGAGCCAATCCAACCGTCGGGCGGCCCGTCCCGGGTGGGAGCGACTTGATGTGGACGAAGATCTCCTGCCCGCCCTGCAATGGCTCGATGAAGCCGAAGCCGCGCACATCGTTCCAGGATTTGAGCTTGCCGTCGAATCGCATGAGGGTGTTTGCGGGGCCTAGCGGTTGACATGAGAGGCGACCGTAGGCGGGCCCAGCCTGCCCGAAGGAGCCCTCTCGATGGAAGCCCCAGGCTTCAACGCGCACGCCTCTTTGAAAACAGGAGGCGAACGACGAGCATCCCGATTCCCAGGAAAAGCATGATCCGACCTATTCCACTCTGGGCCTCAGACGGATCATCCTTGTTGACGTCCTCAATGGTGCTTGGCGACTCGGGCAGGTAGCGCACATTCATTGTTGCGGCAGTGGCGTTGCCCCGCAAAGAGCGTCCAAGCTCCGCCGGCACGCCAACTTCAGCTTGGACCTCCCGGCCGTCCTCCGTATGGAAGCGGACATGCGCTGTGTAGAGGCTGTCGGAATGAGTCATCTTCTTCTCCTTCCACTCCAGCTTCACCACCTCGGCCCTGGCCATCTTGCCGTGATCACGAAGTGCGGCGAACTTCACCGCACTCCTGTGGCCCGTATAGATCATGAAGATCCCAATGACTGCCAGACAGATGGCGAACAGTCGGCTACCAAGAAGGCGAAACATGGAGGTCCTTTGAGGCCTAAAGTTTGAGACGAGCGGCGGTTGGAGGCGGGCGTAGCCTGATTGTGCTCGGATTCGATACGGCCTCAATCACAACAAGAAGGCCGTCTATGTTGTCGTGGTCCTGTACCTCGACGTAAAGACCGGCGCCCGCAACCAGTTCGGAAGTGCCCAGCCGAACCGCTTCCTCCAGGGGCATCCGAGCCAGATGGCGTTTGCGCTGACGACTCATTGGTGCGAGGCCTAACGTTTGAGGTGAGGTGCGCGTGACGCGCAGCAATCAATCCATGTGGTCAATGCCAGCAGGCATGCTTACCCATGAGTGCATTCGTTCCTCATACACCGACGTGGAAGGCTTGGGGAATGATGGGTCTGCGAACGCGCCGACCGGGATGGAGATTGAGTTCTCATGGCCTGAGGCGGTGTGAAAGACGGCAGCGCCACAGCGAGGACAGAATCGAAATGTGATTTTCGTTCCCTCGTCACCGATGCGAACGAACTCCGTGCTTTCGCCCTCCACCTGACCCGCGCTTGCAGCAAACACCGCTTGTGTTGTCGGCTGCAGACTCTGCCACTGCGGCAATTCGCTCGCGAACAGATGCTGCGTTGATCATGGGGGCGAGGCGCCTAACGCCTCTCGATTGAAGAGTTAAGGCGCATTGCGCTCAGCACCCAACCGACCAGAAGCTGACTGCTTACCGCCAGTTGCCGGCTGCAAGACGCCAGCTTTGCCCAAGCCAAATGGCGGCATGTTGACGTAGACGCTCTCGTAGCTGCCAGGCGAAGCCTTGTAGGTTTCGTGCCAGATGCCCACTGAGCCGTCGGTTCCAACTGCTTTGTTGAACGAGCGCCAAGCCGGCAGATGCTCGGCCTCCTTGTTCTTTGCGTAAGCCAGAAGCTGCTCCATTGAGCGCCAGTACTGCACCAAAATGATGGTGCGAGAGAACCACATTTCGGCGTGAATGAAGCCTAGATCTGGTTGGCGGCTCAACTCTTTGAGCATGCGAGGCATGGCCTGAACGACAGGAAACCACTTGTGGATCAACAAAGGCTTGTTGATTCGCACCCCGATGAGAAAGACAACGAAGTCTCCCTCCAATGTTGCTGTCACTCGTTCTCTTTGGATCATAAGGTGGGCCCTAACGTTTGACATGAGGGGCGGCTGGAAGCAAGCGAAGCTTGCTGGAATATGTCTGCTCGATGGAAGGGTTAGACCCCGGATTGTCCGGCGGCGCGCAGGTTTTCATTGACGCGCCTCGACGCCGATTGAGCGCTCCGTGCTACACATGGCGCAGTATTTGGCTTGAGGTGTACGTAGCGGCTTGCCACATACATGGCAAGGAGGCCCATAGATACTCAGGCGATGATGGAACAGCGCGTTCGCGTTCGTTTCCTTGAACCCTGTGATGCCCGCATATAGCGCAAGCGCCTCTTGCCCGAACCCATTTGTTTGGGCCTCGGCCAGTGAGCATTGATGCTCTTCGCGATAGCGCTTGATTTGCTCGACTCCATTCGCCAAGTGTGGAGCAACGATCGACCATTCTTCCTCTGTAAGCATCGGAAGGTTCATTCGACAGCGCCAGCAATAGATTGTGCGTGGCATAGGGGTCTAACGTTTGACATGAGCGGCAGGCGAAAGACGGCGAAGCCGGCTGTTGACTGGGAACTTGCACCGCTTTAGTTGACACATGCTTGCAGGCCCTGCCGCTGTTCAAAGGCAGCCGGAGGGAGGTATCGCAGCGACGAGTGAAGTCGCTGCTGGTTGTAGAACGTGATGTAGCTGC
>NZ_QUSW01000006.1 GCF_003852895.1 Rhizobacter terrae | reverse complement strand
TTCAGCGACCGGCTGGCGCTGGACACGTACCGGCTGAGCCTGGCCACGGGCAGCATGAGCGCGGCCAACGACTTCATGGAGATGGCGCAGCTGGCGGTGCAGGCGGGCAGCCCGAACGAGGCCAAGCAGGTGCTGGACAAGGGCTTCGCGGCGAACATCCTGGGGGTGGGGCCGCAGGCGGACCGGCAAAAGCGACTGCGTGACCTGATCGTCAAGAAGGTCGAGGAAGACAAGGCGGGGCAGGCGGCGAACATCGAGGAAGCCAAGGCGGCCAAGGATGGCACGGGGCTGGTGAACATCGGGCTGAACCAGGTGTTCGCCGGCGACAAGGCCGGTGGGCTGAAGCTGATGCAGGACGGCATCGCCAAGGGCAACCTGAAGCGGCCCGACGACGCGAAGCTGCACCTGGCCATTGCGCAGATCGTGGCCGGGGACTCGGCCAAGGCGCAGGGCACGCTCAAGGGCGTGGCCGGCACCGACGGCACCGCTGACCTGGCCCGGCTGTGGTCGCTGTACGCCAAGCGCAAGTGATGCGTTGATCGATGCGTCGATCGGCAAGAAAAAGGCCTCCGGATGGAGGCCTTTTTCATTGTGGGCGACTGCAGCCGCAGTTCACTTCGGGGCCAGCCGGATGGCGCCGTCCAGGCGGATCACCTCGCCGTTGAGCATGTCGTTGGTGATGATCTGGTGCACCAGCTTCGCATAGTCCGCCGGCGTGCCCAGGCGGCTCGGGAAGGGCACGCCAGCGGCGAGCGCATCCTGCACTTCCTGGGGCATGGAAAACAGCATCGGCGTGCCGAAGATGCCCGGGGCGATCGTCATGTTGCGGATGCCGTTGCGGGCGAGGTCGCGCGCGATGGGCAGCGTCATGCCCACCACGCCGCCCTTGGAGGCGGAATAGGCCGCCTGGCCGATCTGGCCGTCGTAGGCGGCCACGCTGGCGGTGGAAATCATCACGCCGCGCTCGCCGGTGCTTTCCGGCTCGTTCTTCGCCATGGCCTCGGCGGTCAGGCGGATCATGTTGAAGCTGCCGATCAGGTTCACCGTCACGACCTTGCTGAACAACGCCAGGGCGTGCGCGCCTTCCTTGCCCACCGTCTTGGCCGCGGGCGCAATGCCGGCGCAGTTCACCAGGCCCATCAGCTTGCCCATGGAGGTGGCCTTGGCGACCGCGGCTTGGCCGTCGGCCTCCTGGCTCACGTCGCACTTCACGAAGGCGGCCTTGTCGGCCCCCAGTTCCTTGGCCAGTGCCTCGCCCTTGTCGGCCTGCAGGTCGGCAATGACGACCTTGCCGCCGTTGGCGACGATCATGCGGGCGGTGCCTTCGCCCAGGCCCGACGCGCCGCCGGTGACGATGAATACCTTGCCTGCGATGTCCATGCTTGGTTCTCCTGTGTGGATCTGTCTGGTTGACGTATACGTCAATTGTCGCCGAAACCAGGCAGGCACAAAAAAGCCGCTCGATGGAGCAGCTTTCCGTTCAGCAGGACAGTCGATTCAGCCCAGTGCGGCCAGGGCCCGTGCGGTGATCTCGTCCACCGTGCCCGTGCCGCTGATCTTGCGGTACTTGGGCGCTGACGCGTCGCCGGTGGCGGCCCAGTCGGAGTAGTACTGGACCAGCGGGCGCGTCTGGGTCTGGTAGACCTCCAGGCGCTTGCGCACCGTCTCTTCCTTGTCGTCGTCGCGCTGCACCAGCTCTTCGCCTGTCACGTCGTCGCGGCCTTCGACCTTGGGCGGGTTGAACTTGACGTGGTAGGTGCGGCCCGAGGCCGGATGCGAGCGGCGGCCGCTCATGCGCTCGATGATCGCTTCGTCAGGTACGTCGATCTCGAGCACGATGTCGAGCTTGACGCCGGCGGCCTTCATCGCATCAGCCTGGGGGATGGTGCGAGGGAAGCCGTCGAACAGGAAGCCCTTGGCGCAGTCGGGCTGGGCGATGCGCTCCTTCACGAGGCCGATGATGATGTCGTCGCTGACCAGGGCGCCGGCGTCCATCACCTTCTTGGCCGCCAGGCCCAGCGGGGTACCGGCCTTCACGGCCGCACGCAGCATGTCGCCGGTGGAGATCTGCGGAATGCCGTAGCGCTGGCAGATGAATGCAGCCTGCGTGCCCTTGCCGGCGCCAGGCGCGCCCAACAGAATCAGTCTCATCAGTGGTCCTCGTTGTGGGTGTCTCGTGCGTGGTTCCGCGGGAGCAGGCGGTCCGGACGCTTTGTCTCAGAATATCACGCGCCTTCTTCGCGAAACTGACGCGGCGCAAGCGGCGTGGGGATGTTGCTTCAGGCGAAGAACCGGCGCACGCGCTCCAGGTCTTCGGGCGTGTCCACTCCGGGGCCGGGGCGAGCGTCGCTCACGTGCACGGCGATGCGCTCGCCATGCCACAGCACACGCAGCTGCTCCAGCGACTCGACCGCCTCCAACGGGCTCGCGGCCAGCGTCGGGAAGCGCTTGAGGAAGCCGACCTGGTAGGCGTACAGACCGACGTGCCGAAGGGGCAGGGGCTGCGAGAGCTGAGCGATGCCTTGGGCATAGCCATCGCGCCACCACGGGATGGGCGCGCGAGAAAAATACAGAGCGCGGCCCTGGGCATCACGCACCAGCTTGACGACGTTCGGATTCCGGAACTCCGCCGGGTCGTCGATCTCGTGGGCCGCGGTACCCATCACGCAGTCGCGGTGCTCGAACAGCAGACCGGCGCAGGCGTCGATCAGCGATGGCTCGATGAGCGGCTCGTCGCCTTGCACGTTGACGACGATGGCCTCGTCCGAGAGGCCGAGCTGCGTGGCCGCTTCGGCCAATCGATCGCTGCCGGTCGGATGATCCTCGCGGGTGAGCACGACGTCGACGCCATGCGCCTTGCAGGCCGCGACGATCTCCGCATGATCTGCCGCTACCACCACCTGCGCCGCCTTCGACAGCGCTGCACGCTGCGCGACGCGCACCACCATGGGAATGCCGGCGATGTCTGCCAAGGGCTTGCGAGGCAGGCGTGTGGAGGCCAGCCTGGCGGGAATGAGGACGGTGAAGCTCACTTCGCTGCGACCGTGCCGGGCTGGTCGTCCAGCTGGCGTGCTTCGCCTTCGAGCATCACCGGCATGCCATCGCGCACCGGGAATGCCAGGCGGTCTGCATTGCAGATGAGTTCGGCGCGTTCGGCCTGCGGCGGACGCTGGTAGTCGAGCGGACCCTTGCAAATGGGGCACACCAGCAGTTCAAGAAGTCGTGTGTCCATGGTTCGTCCTGTTCGAGGGGGAGGGCAGCAAGGCGAGAAGGGCACGGTCGAAGTCCGCACCAGGATGGAAGTCTAGCGGCACCACCCAGACCCGCGTCGTGCCCATGCGCTGCGGATCGAGCTTGATGGCGTCCTTCTCGGTGAGGACGACGTCCGGCGTGCCTTCGGGCCAGGGCAGGGTGGCGTAGTCGAAGTGATCGGGCAGGGGCAGGGGCGTGAAGGACAGGTTGGCCTTCGACAGCATGTCGAAGAAACGCTGCGGATGCGCCATGCCTGCTGTGGCGACCAGCGGCCTGGCACTGAGCGCATGCAAGGCCTCGGCCGATGCGCGCTCGCCGGCACGCCAACCCTGCAACGAGACCGCGCCCGCAAATGACCGCCGCGCGATGCATCCGGGCAGTGCTGTCGAGGCCGAGTCGGCGTTGTAGAGCACCACGCTGCGCGCGGGAACGCTGCGCGGCAGCGGTTCGCGCAGCGGGCCCGCCGGCAGCGGCCAGCCGTTGCCGGCACCACGCTGGTCGAACACCAGCACCTGCGCATCGCGAGCCAGGCGCAAGTGCTGCAGGCCGTCGTCGCTTACGACGATGTCCACCTCGGGGTGCAGTCGCAGCAGTTCCCGACCGGCGGCCACGCGGTCACGGCCGACCACCACGGGGCATTTCAGTCGCAGCCGCATCAGCAGGGGCTCGTCGCCGCAGTGCTTCACGTCGGTCGATGGCTGGACATCCACCACCTCGTCGGCATCGCGTCCGTATCCGCGCGAGATGACGCCCGGCCGGTATCCATCGGACCTGAGCAGGGACACCACGGCCATGACTGTCGGCGTCTTGCCGGCACCGCCGGCGATGAGATTGCCCACGACAACCACCGGGACGCCCACCGGTACCGGCTTGAGCAAGCCCACCCGGTACAGCCATCGGCGCAGTCCGCTCAGCAAGCCGAAGCACACGGCCACCGGCAGCAGGACCCAGGCGAGCCACCCGCGCCGCAGCCACGCCTGCGCCAATCCCTGCGCCCCGCCGGGCGATGCGGCGCGCGTGTCAGTGCCCGTCGCCACCTTGGGACGACTGCGTGGCGAAGGTGAGCTTGGCCAGGCCCGCGCGGCGGGCCGCGTCCATCACGTTCACCACGGCCTGGTGGGCGGCGGTGGCATCGGCCGAGATGATGACGACCGAATCCTCAGCGCCCTGGGCGGCGGCTGACAGCTCGGCCGTGAGCGCATCCACGTTGCGCCCTTCCACGGCCTTGCCCTTGATCGAGTAGCGGCCGTCAGCCGAGACGGCAACGATGATTTCCTTCGGTCGGTCGCGCGACTTCTCGGCATCGGCCGTGGGCAGCGTGATCTGCAGTTCGGTGAACTTCGAGTAGGTCGTCGTGAGCATCAGGAAGATGAGGATCACGAGCAGCACGTCGATGAACGGGATCAGGTTGATCTCCGGTTCCTCCGGCCGCGGCTTGCGGAAGTTCATGGGCATGGCGGCTGCCTCAGTGCGAACTGCCGCGGGGCACTGCGAAGCGCATCAGGTGCGGCACCATGCGTTCGCTCGACTGTTCCAGCTCCAGCGCGTAGGCATCCACCAGGCCGCGGAAGTAACGGTAGAACATGAGCGAGGGGATCGCGATGATCAGGCCGAAGGCGGTGTTGTACAGCGCCACGGAGATGCCGTGCGCCAGCATCAGCGGGTTGCTGCCGCCGCTGGCAGTGGGCGAGCCGAAGATCTCGATCATGCCGATCACGGTGCCGAACAGGCCCATCAGCGGGGCGGCCGAGGCCAGCGTGCCCAGCGTGTTCAGGTAGCGCTCCAGCTTGTGCACGGCCACGCGGCCGGCGTTCTCGAAGGCGTTGCGCAGGGCTTCCTCGGTGATGCGCGGCTCGGCGATCACGGCGCGCAGGCCGGTGGCCAGCACGAGGCCCAGCACGGAGTTGTGGGCCAGCTTGTTCACCACGTCAGCCCCGGGCAGCGACGAGCGGCTGACCGAGATGACTTCCTCCAGCAGGTTGGGCGGGGCGACCTTCACGGCGCGCAGGCTCACCAGGCGTTCGATGATCAGGGCCAGGGCGGCAATGGAGCACAGCAGCAGGGGCCAGATGGGCCAACCAGCGTCTCGTATGATCGAAAACAATCCGGTCCTTTCGGGCGACAAGCGGTTTTTGGGACGCGCGATTATGGCCCTTTGGAGCCGCCCGGCAAGGCGTGTTCGCCCCCGGTGATGAATCGAAACGTTGGTGCGTCTTTCGCAATCCACCGCAACTGTGGATAACTTTGTGGGCAACTGGGTTGTGAGGATCGGCGAAGCACGAAAAATCAAGGCCTCCAACGGATTGCCAAAAAAATAGGCAGAAAGATTCTCTTGAAAATCAACAACTTGCGTGATTGTGAAAGGCTCATGACAGTGATGATCCGCCGCAAAGCAAGCATTGGCGCGGTTGTGGAGTTCTCGGCCCGCGCCAGCACTGGGTTTGCGCGTGATTGAGCCCGCCGCCCTCGTGCCCCAGCGCCTCGTCTGGAGCGTCGCAAGCCTCGTGCACGCGGTGGCCGACACGCTGTCGGCGAAGTTTTCGGCCTGCGTCGTGCGCGGCGAGTTGTCGGGCTTCTCGAGGGCGGCCAGCGGGCATTGCTACTTCAGCCTGAAGGACGCCGACGGCGAGGCTGCACTGATCCGCTGCGCGATGTTCCGCCGTGCGGCCGGCCTCTTGGACTTCGCGCCGGGCGACGGCCAGCTCGTGGAGGTGCGTGGGCGCATCGCGGTGTACGAGCCGCGGGGCGACTTGCAGTTCGTGGTCGAGTCCATGCAGCGAGCTGGGGCGGGTGCCCTGTTCGAGCAGTTCCTGCGGTTGAAGGCCAGGCTGGAGGCCGAGGGGCTGTTCGCTCCCGAGCGCAAGCGGATGCTGCCGCGGTTCCCGCGCCGCATCGGCGTGGTGACGTCGCTGGGCGCAGCCGCCCTGCATGACGTGATGACCTCGTTCGCTCGCCGTGCGCCGCATGTGGAAATCGTGGTCTATCCGAGCCTGGTGCAGGGCGCCGAAGCGCCGGAGGCACTGGTCGCGGCGATCGCTGCCGCGAATGCGCATGCGGTTGTGGACGTGCTCATCGTCTGCCGGGGCGGCGGGTCCATGGAAGACCTGTGGTCCTTCAACGACGAACGCCTGGTGCGCGCGATCGTTTCCTCGACGATCCCGGTCATCAGCGGGGTGGGACACGAGACCGACGTGACGCTTGCCGACTTCGCTGCCGACGTTCGGGCGCCGACGCCGACGGCCGCGGCAGAACTGGTCGTCCTCGCGCTGCAGGAATGCATGTCTGCGCTTGACGGCTTCGCGCAGCGCATGCAGCGCCGCGTGGCCCACGTGCTCGATTCGCACGCGCAACGCCTGGATGCCAGCGCGCTGCGGCTCGCGCGCCCCACGCGCACACTGCAGCGCCAGTCGCACACGCTCGACCTGCTGGAGCAGCGATTGCGCAATGCAGTGCACCGCAGCGTGGAGACCCGGCAGGTGGGGCTGCAGCGTCTTGGTGCACGCCTGCCGCCGGCCATCCGGTTCATGCAATCGCGCCAGGGCATGCGCGTCGATACGCTACAGGCGCGCCTGTCCGGGCTCGACCCGCGCCGTGTGCTTGCCCGGGGCTATGCCTGGCTGGCCGACAGCCAAGGCGCCCCCGTGCAATCGGTGGCGCAACTGCAGCCTGGTCAGTCGCTCCAGGCTGTGCTGGCCGATGGCAGTGCGCAGGTGGCCGTGGAGCGCATCGACGCGAACCCGCTGGAGTGACTTGGCTGCGACGTGCTGGCCGAAAGGGACTTCACAACTGCCTACAATCCGCACCCGCCAGGAACCCCGCACAACAAGCACTGAACTGCCGAAAGGACGCACATGGAACACACCCTGCCGCCCCTGCCGTACTCGCACGACGCACTCGCGCCGCACATGAGCCGCGAGACGCTCGAATACCACCACGACAAGCACCACAACGCCTACGTCGTGAACCTCAACAACCTCCAGAAGGGCACCGAGTTCGAGAACCTGCCCCTGGAGGAGATCGTCAAGAAGTCTTCTGGCGGCATCTACAACAACGCCGCCCAGATCTGGAACCACACCTTCTTCTGGAGCTGCCTGAAGCCGCAAGGCGGCGGCGAGCCCAAGGGCAAGCTGGCCGATGCCATCAACGCGAAGTGGGGCAGCTACGCCGCCTTCAAGGAAGCGTTCACCAAGAGTGCCGTGGGCAACTTCGGTTCGGCCTGGACGTGGCTGGTGAAGAAGCCCGACGGCACCGTGGACATCGTCAACATGGGCGCCGCCGGCACCCCGCTGACCACCGCCGACAAGGCGCTGCTGACGATCGACGTGTGGGAGCACGCCTACTACATCGACTTCCGTAACCTGCGCCCGAAGTTCGTCGAGACCTTCCTGAACTCGCTGGTGAACTGGGAGTTCGCGGAGAAGAATTTCGCCTGAGCGAGTTTCGGTTCCGCATGAAAAAGGCCGCCTGCGAGGCGGCCTTTTTTGCTTGAGGCGAACGCTTATTGCGGTTGCTGCTGCACCGCGCGGGCCTTGGCCTTGGCGACGTAGGCCTGGTAGGCCGGCAGCGCAACGGCCGCCATGATGCCGATGAAGGCCAGCGGAGCGATGCAGCCCAGGATCCGGACGCCCCAGTTGTTGGGCGTCGGGGCCGGACCGAACCGGTTCGCACCGTCTGTGCCTGCCTTGAACAGCCAGATCAGGCCCACGATGACGTTCACCAGCGGGACCAGCATCAGCAAGACGGTCCATCCCGACCAATCGATGTCGTGCACTCGCTGGATGGCGGCCATGACGACGAACACGAAATAGCCCAGGCCGCAAAGGACCATGAGGAACATCGCCAGCACCGGGCTGCGGCTCACGCCGCCGATGAGGCCGGCAAAGAACATCGCCACGAACATCAGCAGGTACGCGCCCATGGTGTAGGCGAGGTAGCGAAGGCGGCCGATGCGGCCACGCCAGGTGAGGATCTCAGGCTCGCGCAGTTCCTCGGTGTTGTCGACGATGTCCGAGACGTCCGCGCTCGGCGGCATGTAAGGGTTGACGGCTGACAAGGTGCTCCTCCAATGCTTTGTGTTGACTGTGCTGCCGGCGCGCCGGCTGTTCAGCGCTTGGCGAAAGGCTGCCCCTGCAGCTTTTCACCCGCCTTGATACCACGCTTTGCGAACCATCCCTGGTTCATCTCCAGGACAAATCTCACGGGCTTGGTCGAACAGTGGCTGTCCAGCGTGAGCGGCTTCATGTCGTCGATGTTGACGATGGTGCCGTCCTCGGCCACGAAGGCCACCGACAGCGGCAGCAGGGTGTTCTTCATCCAGAAGCACTGCTGCCCGGCGTCCTCGAAGGCGAAGAGCATGCCTTCGCTCGCGCCCATGTTCTTGCGGTTCATCAGGCCGATCTCGCGCTGCTCGGGCGTCTGCGCCACTTCCGCCTGGATGACGTACATGCCTGTGCTGAGCTTGATGGTGGGCAGCTTGGGCTGGCCATCGTCGGCGTGGGTCGCGAAGGCTGCAGCGGCCAGGGACAGGGCGAAGATCGAACGCGAGAGTGTGTTCATGTCGGCTGGGGAAGTCAGGTGTTCGCGGCGATTATGCGGAATGCGGATGCGGGAACCGCAGATGCAAAAACGCCCGGACAGAGCCGGGCGTCTTGACGTGCCTGCCGGGTTCATTCGGCTGCACGAGGCAGAGACAGGCTATTAGGCCTTCTTCTCTTCCTTCTTGGCAGCGGAAGCAGCCGGCTTGGCTTCGTCAGCCTTCTTGTCGGCCTTCTTCTCTTCCTTCTTCGCAGCCGGCTTGGCTTCAGCAGCGGAAGCGGCGGGCTTGGCAGCGTCAGCGGCGAAAGCGCCAACGGCGAACATGGAAGCGATCAGGGCGGCCAGAAGCTTGTTCATTTGATTTACCTTTCGAAAGTTTGAACACATGTCCCCCCTTCTGAGGGACCGCCCCTCAACGACGCGTGGCGAAAGGCGGTTGACAGCTTCGCTGACATAGAATCTCAGGTTTAGTACTGATGCCCTAACGGCTTTCCCGCGCCCCCAACGACGCATTCATCATCCATCGGACCACCATCCGCGGAGCCTCACCCACATGTACCAGCACATCAAGGTGCCCCAAGGCGGGCAGAAGATCACTGTCAACGCCGACTTCTCGCTCAACGTGCCCGACCAGCCGATCATTCCCTACATCGAGGGTGACGGCACCGGCTTCGACATCACGCCGGTGATGATCAAGGTGGTGGACGCCGCGGTGGAGAAGGCCTACGGCGGCAAGAAGAAGATCCACTGGATGGAGGTCTATGCGGGCGAGAAGTCGACCAAGGTGTATGGCCCTGACGTGTGGCTGCCGGAAGAGACGCTCAAGGTCCTGAAGGACTACGTCGTTTCCATCAAGGGGCCGCTCACGACGCCCGTGGGCGGAGGCATCCGCTCCCTGAACGTCGCGCTGCGCCAGGAGCTCGACCTGTACGTCTGCCTGCGCCCCATCCAGTACTTCGATGGCGTGCCTTCACCGGTGAAGGAGCCGCACAAGACCAACATGGTCATCTTCCGCGAGAACTCGGAAGACATCTACGCCGGCATCGAATTCGAGTCGGGCAGCGACAAGGTCAAGAAGCTGATCAAGATCCTGCAAGAGGAATTCGCGGTCAAGAAGATCCGCTTCCCCGACACCTCGGCGCTGGGCATCAAGCCGGTGTCCAAGGAAGGCACCGAGCGCCTGGTGCGCAAGGCCATCCAGTACGCCATCGACAACGACAAGCCCTCGGTCACGCTGGTGCACAAGGGCAACATCATGAAGTTCACCGAAGGCGGCTTCCGCGACTGGGGCTATGCCCTGGCCCAGAAGGAATTCGGTGCCGAGCTGGTGGACGGTGGCCCGTGGGTCAAGTTCAAGAACCCCAAGACCGGCAAGGACATCGTGGTCAAGGACTCGATCGCCGATGCGTTCCTGCAGCAAATCCTGCTGCGCCCGGCCGAGTACTCCGTCATCGCCACGCTGAACCTGAACGGTGATTACGTCTCCGACGCGCTGGCCGCACAGGTCGGCGGCATCGGCATCGCCCCGGGCGCGAACCTGTCCGACTCCGTGGCCATGTTCGAAGCCACCCACGGCACTGCCCCGAAGTACGCTGGCAAGGACTACGTGAACCCCGGTTCGGAAATCCTCTCCGCCGAGATGATGCTTCGCCACATGGGCTGGACCGCGGCGGCCGACCTCATCATCAGCTCGATGGAAAAATCCATCCAGTCCAAGAAGGTCACCTATGACTTCGCCCGCCTGATGGATGGCGCCACCCAGGTGTCGTGCTCCGGCTTCGGCCAGGTGATGATCGACCACATGTGATCGCGCCAGCCTGACCTTCCGGTCAGGTTTTGGCACTCACCAGCGCAAAAAGCCCGCCAATCCGGCGGGCTTTTTGCATTCAGGAATCTGCTGGGTGGGAGGAGCCGCTCAGCCGGCGACGGCTTGGGCGCCGGCCACATTCACCTGGGGCCGCGATGCCGAAGCACCTGCATCCACCGGGGTGATGTTCTGGGCCAGCTGGCCCTTGGGGCCCTGCACCAGGTCATAGGTGACCTTGCCGCCTTGCTTCAGCGTCCGGAACCCATCCATCTGGATGGCGGAGAAATGGGCGAAGACATCTTCACCGCCTCCTTCCGGCTCGATGAACCCGAAGCCTTTGGCATCGTTGAACCATTTCACTGTCCCGCGGGCCATAACCCCACCTCCTGTTGTTTTCAGCGCGGATTCTGTGGGGGGCCGGCGGATGCTGTCAATACGCCGCTGGATGGCCGGTTTGGGCGGAACAGGGGACTCGCATTTCAGTCGAAGCCCGGTCATCATGGGCGCGAGCAAGCACGAATAGGACAGTGCACGTGACGCATTTCCGGGCTTGTGGTTTGCACTGCGGTCTCAATATGGCATCTGTGCGACTGCAAAACCGTCAACTCGATAGAATGAATCCATGCCAGTGGAGCCACCTTCTCCTCCAGACACTCCGCCAGGGAGTGGAAACCGGCCCGAGCAGGGCGATGGGGCTGTCGTTGCCGAGCGGCAAACAGCCAAGGTGGTCCCCCCACCGATGTACCAGGTGGTTCTGCTCAACGACGACTACACCCCCATGGAGTTCGTCGTGATGATCTTGCAGGAGTATTTCAAACGCGACCTCGAAACCGCGACCCAGATCATGTTGAAGATTCACCATGAGGGTCGAGGCGTGTGCGGCGTCTATTCGAAAGATGTCGCCGCCACCAAGGTTGAGCTGGTGCTGGCTGCCGCACGGCGCGGTGGCCACCCGTTGCAATGCATTATGGAGGCCGCATGATTGCGCAAGAGCTAGAAGTCAGCTTGCACATGGCGTTCGTCGAGGCACGCCAGCAGCGACACGAATTCATCACCGTCGAGCATCTGCTCATGGCGTTGCTCGACAACCCCTCGGCGGCGGAAGTCCTGCGGGCCTGCTCGGCCAACATCGATGACCTGCGAAAAAGCCTGCTGCAGTTCATCAAGGAGAACACGCCCACCGTCGGCGGCTCCGACGAGGTGGACACGCAGCCGACACTGGGCTTCCAGCGCGTCATCCAGCGCGCCATCATGCACGTGCAGTCCACGGGCAGCGGCAAGAAGGAAGTGACCGGCGCGAACGTGCTGGTCGCCATCTTCGGCGAGAAAGACTCCCACGCGGTCTACTACCTGCACCAGCAGGGCGTGACACGCCTGGACGTCGTGAACTTCATCGCCCATGGCATCAAGAAGTCCGATCCGCCGGAGCCGGCCAAGTCGCAGGACGGGCAGGGCGCCGAAGGCGAGAAGGAAGAGGGCGAAGGCAAGGGTTCTCCGCTGGACCAGTTCACGCAGAACCTCAACCAAATGGCCAAGGACGGCAAGATCGATCCGCTCATCGGGCGCGAGCTCGAGGTGGAGCGTGTGATCCAGATCCTGTGCCGCCGCCGCAAGAACAACCCGCTGCTGGTGGGCGAGGCCGGCGTGGGCAAGACGGCCATCGCCGAAGGCCTGGCCTGGCGCATCACCCAGGGCGACGTGCCCGAGGTGCTGTCGACCGCCACGGTCTATGCGCTGGACATGGGCGCGCTGCTGGCGGGCACCAAGTACCGCGGCGACTTCGAGCAGCGCCTGAAGGGCGTGTTGAAGCACCTGAAGGACCAGCCGAACTCGGTGCTGTTCATCGACGAGATCCACACGCTGATCGGCGCGGGCGCTGCGTCGGGCGGCACGCTGGACGCGAGCAACCTGCTCAAGCCGGCGCTGAGCTCCGGCCAGATGAAGTGCATTGGTGCGACCACGTTCAGCGAGTACCGCGGGATCTTCGAGAAGGACGCTGCGCTGTCACGCCGCTTCCAGAAGATCGACGTCGTCGAGCCCTCGGTGGAGCAGACGGTGGAGATCCTCAAGGGCCTGAAGTCGCGTTTCGAGGAGCACCACAGCGTGAAGTACGCGCTGGGCGCCCTGCAGGCGGCGGCGGAGCTGTCAGCCAAGTTCATCAACGACCGTCACCTGCCTGACAAGGCGATCGACGTGATCGACGAGGCGGGTGCCGCGCAACGAATCCTGCCCAAGAACAAGCAGAAGAAGACCATCACCCGCAGCGAGGTGGAAGAGATCGTCGCGAAGATCGCGCGCATCCCGCCGGCCTCGGTGTCCAGTGACGACCGCTCCAAGCTCAAGAGCCTGGACCGCGACCTCAACAGCGTGGTCTTCGGCCAGGAGCCGGCGGTGGAAGCCCTGGCCTCGGCCATCAAGATGGCGCGCTCGGGCCTGGGCAAGCCGGACAAGCCGGTCGGTTCCTTCCTGTTCAGCGGCCCGACGGGCGTGGGCAAGACGGAAGTTGCACGGCAGCTGGCCTACATCCTGGGCATCGAGCTGATCCGCTTCGACATGTCCGAGTACATGGAACGCCACGCGGTGAGCCGGCTGATCGGCGCGCCTCCGGGCTACGTGGGCTTCGACCAGGGCGGCCTGCTGACCGAGGCCGTGACGAAGAAGCCGCACGCGGTGCTGCTGCTCGACGAAATCGAGAAGGCGCATCCGGACGTCTTCAACGTGCTGCTGCAGGTCATGGACCACGGTACGCTGACCGACAACAACGGACGCAAGGCCGACTTCCGCAACGTGATCATCATCATGACCACGAACGCGGGTGCCGAGACCATGAACCGCTCGACCATCGGCTTCACGACCGCCCGCGAGAGCGGCGACGAGATGGCCGACATCAAGCGCCTGTTCACGCCGGAGTTCCGCAACCGCCTGGACGCCATCGTGAGCTTCCGTCCGCTGGACGAGGAGATCATCCTGCGCGTGGTCGACAAGTTCTTGCTCCAGCTCGAAAGCCAGCTGGCGGAGAAGAAGGTCGAAGTCACCTTCACCGACGGCCTGCGCAAGTACCTGGCGAAGAAGGGCTTCGATCCGCTCATGGGCGCCCGCCCGATGCAGCGGCTCATCCAGGACACGATCCGTCGTGCACTGGCCGACGAGCTGCTGTTTGGTCGTCTCGTCGACGGTGGCCGCCTCACGGTGGACATCGGCGAGGACGAGAAGCCTGTGCTGGACATCCAGCCGGCCAAGAAGAGCGACAAGCCGAAGTCGGAACCGGCCACGGCCTGATCGTTCGGGCTCCGCGGAAAACGCCTCGCTGGTGCGAGGCGTTTTTCATTTCAGCAGCGGGGTGTGACGGGCGTGCCGTCACGGCCGCACAAACGGCACAGGTCCTTGAGGCGTGCGGTGTGGGCCGGTGCCAACTGGTCCCAGCTGAAGCGCCATTCCCAGTAGCCCTCTGCCTTGCCAGGGAAGTTCATGCGATGGCTGCCGTCCAGGCCGAGCACGTCCTGCATCGGATGCACGGCCATGTCGGCAACACTGGCGCAGGACGCGCGAATCAGGTCCCAGTGAATCTCCTGCCCGTCGGTGCGCAGGTAGGCCTTGGCATGCTCCCGTTCGTGCGTGCTGGCCTGGTGCCACCAGCCGAGCGTCGTGTCGTTGTCGTGCGTGCCGGTGTAGACCACGGTGTCGCGTTCATGGTGATGCGGCAGGAAGTGATTGCCGCTGCCTGCGTCGAAGGCGAACTGCAGGATGCGCATGCCGGGCAGCTCGAACTGCTGGCGCAGGGCGTCCACATCGGGCGTGATCACGCCCAGGTCTTCCGCGATGATGGGGATGTCGCCGAGCTCGCGGGCGATGGCATCGAACAATGCGGCGCCCGGACCTGGCACCCACTGGCCGCGTTCAGCGGTGGGTTCGTGCGCAGGGATCTCCCAGTAGGCCGCGAAGCCGCGGAAGTGGTCGATGCGCACGATGTCGACCATCTCGAGCGTGCGCCGGACGCGCTCGATCCACCAGGCGTAGTTCTCGGCGGCATGCGCGCTCCAGCGGTACAGCGGGTTGCCCCAGCGCTGGCCGGTGGCGCTGAAGGTGTCGGGCGGCACGCCGGCGACGGCGCGTGGCTGGCCTCGCTCGTCCAGGTCGAAGAGCTCGGGTCGGGCCCAGCATTCGGCACTCTGGTAGGCGATGAAGATCGGCGCGTCGCCGACGATTCGCACGCCGCGGGATGCCGCGTGGTCCTTCAGCCGTTGCCACTGCCGGAAGAATCGCCATTGGCAGAACCTCCAGAAGGCGATCCGGTTGGCATGCTCGTCGCGGGCGCGGATCAGTGCGATGGCGTCCCGCGCTGCCAGGCCATCCGGCCATTCGCTCCAGTCGCGCCAGGCGAAGTGGTCGGCCAGCGCCATGAACATCGCGTAGTCGTCGAGCCAACTGGCGTGTTCGGCGCAGAAGGCGTCGAAGTCGGCACGGTCGGTGGCGTTGGTGCTGGCGGCGAAGCGTGCGGCGGCGCGAGCCAGCCGTTCCATGCGAAAGGGCACGACGACACAGAAGTCCACCTTGCCGGCGACGAGGCCCTCCACCGGTGCCAGGTCGCCAGCCTCCAGCCAGCCGCGTTCTCGCAGATCCTGCAGGTCGACCAGCAGCACATTGCCGGCGAATGCCGAGCTGCTCATGTACGGCGAGTTACCTGGCCCGATGCCGCCAAGGGGCAGCATCTGCCACAGCGTCTGGCCGGCTTCGGCGAGCCAATCGACGAAGCGATGGGCATCGGCACCGAAGTCTCCGGACCCGTGCGAACCAGGCAGGGACGTAGGGTGCAGCAGGACGCCGCTACAGCGTGGAAATCGCATGATGAGAGGGACGACTCAGGGAGCGGCACCCGGGGCCGCGGGCATGTCTCGGCAGGGGGCCGTGAACATGGGAGCCGGAGTGTGGAGGCGCGCGCGAAGCCGCGTCAAGCCACGCGGGAGTGTGGTTACGGTGGGTTTCGCTGTAGCGTCAGCGGCCTACAGCGTCGAGCGATTCAGCGGCGCGAATCGTCGCTGCGCACCCGTGCGTACTTGCTGCTGAGTTGCTTGACCAGCGGCGCCATCAACATCAGGGATGCGGAGGCCGCGACGGCCATCGGCAGCATGGAGTTCGTGACTTCCATGAACCCGGCCCCGACGAGGACGAGCGCATGCCCGAGCAGGAAGAGGCGCATGGCGGGTTGGCGGGTCAGGGCGCGCAGGACGGACATGGTTGGGTACTTCCGCGTAGACGACATCCGCAGTGTGACGCAGGCTGGCTTGCCGGTGTGGGCTTGCGAGGCAACGATTCGTGAACGAATCCGCATCGCCGGGTGTGCGACGGTATTGGAGAAAACCCTCGATGCATCCGCGGGGGACCCCCCAGTTCGCGGGCTGGTCGTGTATCAATTCGTTCCGCAGAATGGGCCGCATGGCGCGTGACGAACAACACACCTGGGGACGGGAAAGCCGTCGGGACGGCAACAGCGAGTGGCCGTCGACCAGTTTCCATCAGACGACGATCGGCGAGGCCCGCGATTTGCGGCCCATGCGTGTGCCGCGTCGCCACAAGAAGTCGAGCTATCTGAGTCTCGCGCTGCCCATCCTTCTCGTCCTGTCGCTCGGATTCATTGGCCTGCTGAGCTTGGCGCAGCATTTTCGAGGCTAGAATCATGGGCTTCGGAGAGATGGATGAGCGGTTTAAGTCGCACGCCTGGAAAGCGTGTGTGGGTTAATAGCCCACCGCGGGTTCGAATCCCGCTCTCTCCGCCAGATCAGTGAAAACGGGCCCTCGCGGCCCGTTTTTCATGTCCTCACCGGACGGAATGACCTGTTGCAGCTGTTGCAGCTGTTGCACGCCCCCTATGTGTTTGGGAGTGTGCGCGGCCGCCGACTCCACGATCATGCGAGCCTTTGTCCGCAGCACTGCGGGCAAGTGGACCGGGTTCGGAGGGGTTTCCATGAAGAGGATTGCTGCGCTCGATGGCTGGCGTGCCATCAGCATTGCGCTGGTGCTGATCGGCCATCTGGTCAACTACCGCTGGGGCATCGGCGGGCCGAAGGTTGCGAGCTTCGCGGCCTACAACGCGCAGCTGGGTGTGAAGGTCTTCTTCGTCATCAGCGGCTACCTCATCACCACCTTGTCGCTGAAGGAGGAGATTTCCACCGGCGGCCTGCACGTGGGCGGCTTCTACCTGCGACGAGCCTTCCGCATCCTTCCAGCGTTCTTCGTCTACCTCCTCGCCGTCGCGGCGATCGCATTGCCGGGTTGGATCGACCAGTCCTCCATCGGCATCCAGCGGGCCGCCGAATTCAGCTGCGACATCCCTGGGCGCGATTGCGGATGGTTCGCCAACCACACCTGGTCGCTGGCCTATGAGCAGCAGTTCTACCTGCTGTTTCCCTTGATCTTCATGGCGACCCTGGGCACGCGCCTGCGATGGGTGCTGGCCGTGCACCTGCTCGTTGTCGCGGCACCCTTCGTCGCGCTCTTCACCGGTGACGTGTGGCATGACGCACTCGCCTTCAGTGCCGGCTTCTCCAGCATCACCATGGGTGTGTTGCTGGCGCTGCTGGTGCCGCGGCTTCGCCACTGGGTCGGCAGGCCGGATGCGCTGGCGGTGGCTCTGGGGGCGTTCGCGGGCTCGGTGCTGGTCGTCGGGCTGAACCTGCTGCATCTGTCGTATGCGGTGCGAACCGCGGTGGACGGTGTCCTGCTGCCGCCGGCCGTGGCCTGGCTCATTTACACCAGCGTTCATTCCGACGGCGTGTTCACCCGGCTGCTGGACGCCAGGCCGGTGCGCTACATCGGCGCCATCTCGTACAGCCTGTACCTGTGGCAGCAGTTGTTCACCGGCCCGGCTGCGCGCTATGCTGATGTGACTTGGTTCGTGCCGCTGCTTGCCTTGCCGGCGGCGGCACTGTCCTATCACTTCATCGAGCAGCCGTTCATCCGTTGGGGGCGTGCGCTGTCCCATCGCGTCACCGGACGCGGGGCGGTCGCGCGGTCGCCGTCAGCAGGGTAGAGGCGGCATCCAAAGGTTCTCTTGACGTCGAGTCGCCGGATTTCCATCGCACGCAGTGTCCGTACCTCGGCCGGCTGGCTCGTGCTGCTGGCGATCGCGGCGACCGCCTCGTGGGCAGCCTACCTCTGGAGCGAGCGCAACGGCTACGAGCGGCTGGATGACACTGCTGCACGTCAGCTCGACCTCTACGCTGCCTTGCTGGAGAACGAGCTGGGCAAGCAGGCCTACCTGCCCGCGCTGATCGAACTGGACCACGACATCGAAGGCCTGTTCGCGGCACCCAGCCGGGCGGGTGCCCGCGATGCGGCCAACCGCAAGCTGGCCAAGGTGGCGGTGAGCTCCGGTGCCTTGGCCACCTTCGTCACGGACGATACCGGGCTCGTGCTGGCCGCCAGCGACTGGTACTGGCCCGACAGCATGGTGGGCAAGAACGTGTCCAAGCGGCCGTACTTCGTGGATGCGATGAACGGCAATGAGGCCTCGCTGTTCGCCCCCAACCTCGAGCGCGGCGCCTCTGAATATTGCTTCGCCCGGCCGGTGACCCGGGGGCGCCGCATCGTCGCGGTCATCGTGGCATGCAGCGGGCTGGAGCCGATGGAGGCCACCTGGAGCGCCTCGGCCTTCCGTGCGGACAGCGAGAAGCCGCTGGTCGTCGACGAGAACGGCGTGGTCATCATCTCGTCGGTGCCGGAGTGGAAGTTCCGGACCATGTCGCCCCTGGCCGGACGTGACCGCGACCGCCTCATGCAAAGCGGCCTGTACCCCAAGCGTGCCGGCGAGCCGCTGGGCATCAAGCTGGAGCGCGAGCTGCCGCACGGCGCCCGGCTCGTGAGCCTGCGGCGCACGCCGGATGAACCGGCGGGGTCCAAGGTCGTGCACGAACGCCCGGTGGCGCGCTTCGGCTGGCGCTTGCTCATCCTGTCCGATGCCGACGAAGTCTGGCGCAGCGCACGCTATGCCGCCTGGGGCGCAGGTGCACTCACTGCCGCTGCAGGCCTGCTGCTGGCCTACATGCTGCAGCGCCGCCGCGTCATCGCGCAGAAGCTGGCCACGCGCGCCGCGCTGCAGCGCGCGAACGACGAACTGGAGCGCAAGGTCGAGGAGCGCACGGCGCAGCTGCAGACGACCAACGTGGAGCTTCTGCATGAGGTGGCCGAGCGCCGCCATGCCGAAGATGTGCTCCGGCAGGCGCAGGAGAAGTTGGTGCAGGCCGGCAAGCTCGCCTTGCTGGGGCAGATGTCGGCCGGCATCTCGCACGAGATCGGCCAGCCGCTCACGGCACTGCGGGCGCTCTCGGAAAACGCCCGCCTGCTCCTGGAGCGCGGCCTCACGAACGACGTGGCGGAGAACCTCGCATCCATCAGCGATGTGGCCGAACGCATGGGCCGCATCAACGCCCAGCTGAAATCCTTCGCGCGCAAGGCCCCGGGCGAGCACAGCCGCGTGAGCGTGTCCCATGCGATCGCCAACGCCTGCCTGCTGCTGCAAGCGCGCCTGAAGAGCGAGGACGTTCACGTGCAGGTCGACGCCAGCGATGCGCTGATGGCGCATTGCGACGGCATCCGGCTGGAGCAGGTGCTGGTCAACCTGATGGTCAATGCCATCGACGCGATGTCGGCGCAGGCGGACAAGCGCCTGTCGGTGGCGGCGCAGGCGAGCAACGACCGCATCGTGGTGCGCGTGACCGACAATGGCCCAGGCATTCCAGCGGCGTTGCGCGAGCGCCTGTTCGAGCCCTTCTTCACCACCAAGCCGGTGGGCGAGGGCCTGGGGCTCGGTCTCGTGATCTCGGCGAACATCGTGGTGGAATTCGGCGGCGCCTTGCGCGCCGTCGAGGCGCAGCAGGGGGCGGCGTTCGAGTTCGAAGTCCCCCAGGCGCAAGGAGAGATGCATGTTTGAAGGTTTCAAGGTTGTCTTCGTGGAAGACGACGCATCGGTGCGCAAGAGCCTGTCGCAGACGCTGACGCTGGCGGGCTTCGAGGTGCAGGCCTGTGAATCGGCCGAGGCCGGCTTGCGCCACATCGTGCCGGGGCTCAGGGGCGTGGTGGTGAGCGACGTGCGCCTGCCCCGCATGGACGGCGTCTCGCTGCTGGCGGAGATCCGCAAGATCGATGCGGACATCCCGGTGGCGCTCATCACCGCGCATGGCGACGTGTCGCTGGCCGTGCAGGCGATGCGCGCCGGCGCCTACGACTTCCTCGAAAAGCCCTTCGCCCCCGAGCGCCTGGTGGACGTGGTCACACGCGCGTTGGAGCGCCGCTCGCTGAGCCTGGAGGTGAAGGGCCTGCGCAGCCAGCTCGACCACGCCCGCGGCGTGGAGGCCATGTTGCTCGGGCGGTCCCCGGCCATCGAGACCTTGCGGCGAAACATCCTCAATCTCGCCGGGACCTCGGCCGACGTGATGCTGGTCGGCGAGACCGGCACCGGCAAGGAACTCGTGGCGCGTTGCCTGCATGAGCACAGCGTGCGGCGCGACAAGCATTTCGTCGCCATCAACTGCGGCGGCCTGCCAGACACCTTGCTGGAGAGCGAGCTCTTCGGCCACGAGATGGGCGCCTTCACCACCGCGGCCAAGCGGCGCATCGGCAAGATCGAGCATGCCAACGGCGGCACGCTGCTGCTCGACGAAATCGAGAGCATGCCGATGAACTTCCAGGTGAAGCTGCTGCGCGTGCTGCAGGAGCGCAAGCTGGAACGCCTGGGCTCGAACGTGGAGATCCGCGTCGACGTGCGCGTGGTGGCTGCGACGAAGGTGGACCTGCGCGAGCTGAGCGACCAGCAGAAATTCCGCGCCGACCTCTACTACCGCCTGAACGTCGCCGTGCTGGAACTGCCGCCGCTGCGCACGCGCCGGGAGGACGTGCCGCTGCTGTTCGAGCACTTCATGTTCGAGGCCGCCGCCCGCCACGGCCGCGAGCCGCCGGTGCCCGATGCCGGCCAGATGCGCCGCCTGATGGCCCACGACTGGCCGGGCAACGTGCGCGAACTGCGCAATGCGGCCGAGCGCTTCGTGCTGGGGCTGGGTGGCCATGAGGTGGTCGCCACGCCCACCGAGACGGCGCTCACTCTCGTGCAGCAGATGGACCAGGTGGAGAAGGCGCTGATCGAGCAGTCGCTGCGCCAGCACAAGGGCCGCGCCACCCAGGTGAGCGATGCGCTGGGCATCGGCAAGAAGACGCTGTACGACAAGCTCACGCGGCACGGCATCGTCATCGACGAGTTCCGTCCGGCCACGGGGGCGGCGCCGGAATAGGGCGAGGCCGCGTCAGCGGTAGGTGGCCGGGTCCGGCGAATCGGTGGGCCGCAGGTAGGCCCGCTCCAGTGCGGGCGACAACGGCATCTGCAGGTTGATGCCCTTGGGGGGAATCGGCGCGCGGAACCACTTGTGGTACAGCCGGTAGATCTCGCCGTTGTTGAAGAGGCTGATGATTGCCTCGTCGGCCAGCCGCTTGAACTCCGGGTCGTGCCTGTTGAGCATGATTCCGTAGGGCTCGACGGACAGGGCGTCGTCGGAGATCACGTAGTCCTCGGGCCGGCCTGAGGTGGCCACGGCGCTTCGCAGCAGCACGTCGTCCATGGCATAGGCATTGGCGCGGTCGGTGTCGACCATGCGCAGGGCCTCGGTGTCGTCCTTGGCGGCCAGGATGGTGAGGTCCATGCCGCGGCGGCGCCCCAGGTCCTGCAGGTGCCGCACGCTCGTGGTGCCGGCGGTGGAGACCACGGTCTTGCCTTGCAGCGCGCTCACGGTCTGCACCGGCGAGGACTTCTTGGACAGCACCCGGCTCTCGGCCACGAAGGTGGTCACGGTGAAGGCCACTTGCTGCTGCCGCTCGGCGTTGTTGGTGGTGACGCCGCATTCCAGGTCCACGGTGCCGTTGGCCACCAGCGGAATGCGCGTGGCCGAGGTCACCGGCACCATGCGCACGGTCAACTCATTCATTTGCAGCCGGCTCTTCACCGCATCCACGATGCGCTGGCAGATGTCGATGGAGTAGCCGATGGGCTTCTGGCGCGAATCGAGGTAGGACAGCGGGATGGAAGCGTCGCGGTAGCCGATGGTGACGACACCGGTTTCCTGGATCTTGCGCAGGGTCATCGACTCGGCAGCGAGGCCGGTGGAGGCGGCAAGCAGGCCTGTGGTCAAGGCCAGCGCCCAGCGCAAGGGGTGGAGCAGGAACATCCCGCAAGCTTAGCAGCCGGCGTGCCAACGAAAAAAAGGCCTCGCCCAAACGAGCGAGGCCAAGGCCTATCAGTGCTTAACCCAGGAGGGACGGATCAGCGGACGACTTTCATTTCCTCGCGCTTTTCACCCTTGTAGGTGAAGAGCGTGAGTGCGCCGTTCTTGATGTCACCTTTCTCATCGAACGTGATGTCGCCGGTCACGCCGTGATAGTTGGTGGTCTTTGCGAGAACGGGCAGGTACTTCGCCGGTTCGGCCGAGCCGGCCTTGACCATGGCGGCCACCATCACGTTCACAGCGTCATACACGTAGGGTGCATAGATCTGCACGTCCACGTTGAACTTCTTCTTGAAGTCGGCCTTGAACTTGTCCATGCCGACCTTCTGCTTGCCTTCCACGCCGCCTGCTTCGGCGCAGATCACCTGGCCGTCGGCCATGGAGCCTGCGGCCAGCTTGGGCAGCTCGCTCGAGCAGATGCCGTCGCCGCCCATGAACTTGGCGTTGATGCCCAGCTGCTTCATCTGGCGGATCATCGGGCCGGCCACCGCATCCATGCCGCCGTAGAACACGACGTCAGGCTTCTTGGACTTCACGGCGGTCAAGATGGCGGTGAAGTCCGTGGCCTTGTCGGTGGTGAACTGGCGCTCGGCGATGGAGCCGCCGGCAGCCTTCACGGCCTTCTCGAATTCCTCGGCCACGCCCTGGCCATAGGCCGTGCGGTCGTCGATCACCGCGATCGACTTGCCCTTGAGTTCGTTCACGGCGTAGCGGCCCAGCGTGCCGCCCAGGTGCACGTCGTCAGCCACGACGCGGAAGGTCGTCTTGTAGCCGTTGCGGGTGAACTTGGGGTTGGTGGCAGACGGGGAGATCTGCGGGATGCCGGCGTCGGAGTAGACCTTGGACGCGGGAATCGAGGTGCCCGAGTTCAGGTGGCCCACCACGCCCATCACCTTGGCGTCGGCCAGCTTCTGGGCGACGGCCGTGCCTTGCTTCGGATCGCCGGCATCGTCTTCGGCCAGCAGCTCGAACTTCACCTTCTTGCCGCCGATGGTCACGCCCTTGGCGTTGAGCTCATCGATGGCCATGCGGGCGCCCATCTCGTTGTCCTTGCCCAGGTGAGCGATGCCGCCGCTGGTGGGGCCCACGTGGCCGATCTTGACGACTTCTTGCGCGAAGGCCGTGCTGCCCAGGGCAGCCAGGACGGCGACGGACATCAGCGAACGTTGTGCGAAATGCATGTCTGGTTCCTCGTGTTGTTGTTTCGCCGCGGGGCGATCAGAAGTTGTGGCGCACGCCGAAGGCCACCGAGCGGAAGTCGCCGCCGTACAGGCCTGCGCCTTCGTCGTCCACCTTCGTGTAGAAGGCGTAGACCTTGGTGCGCTTGCTCAGGTTGTAGTTGACGGCAGCGGTGAACTGCTTGGCGCCGCTGTTGGCGATGCTGCCGCGGTCGCCGGCCTTGCCGAAGTTCAGGTGGAACTCGGTGGCGTCCATGGTGTACATGCCCGACAGGCGGACGTTGCTGCGGTTGCCGGCGGCGTTCTTGTCGCGTTGCACGTAGCCGCCGAAGGTGAAGGCGCCCATCTCGTACAGGCCGCGCACGGCGAACTGGTGGTCGGCGTCGTTCTTCGAATAGCCGCCACCCAGGTGCAGCGGACCGCCGTCCCAGTTCACGGCGGCGTCATAGGTGGCGTTGGTCACGCCTTCGCCGAACGAGCGGGCGAAGTCCACGGTGGCGCCGCTGAAAGTGGGCGAGTGGTAGGCCACCTTGTTGTTGTCGCCGGCGACGTAGGCGTACAGCGCGTCCGACGAGGTGCCGGTGTCATGGTTGTGCATGCTGACGTAGTCGGCCGTCGCGAAGTAGGCTTCGCTGAAGAACTTGCCCAGGCGGATGGTGCCCAGGCTGCTCAGCGTGAGGTTCAGCTCCGAGCGGCGGTTCCAGAATGCGGTGGCGCTGTTGGCCGTGCCGTCATCGGAATGGAAGCCGTGCTCGATGGTGAAGCCGGCCTTGATGCCGCCGCCGATGTCCTCGGTGCCGCGGAAACCCAGGCGCGAGCTGTTGTTCTGCTCCACCCACTTGGAGGAGGCGGAACCAACCTGCTGGTTCTCGACGCTGGTGTTCAGGCGGCCGTACACGGCCACGCTGGATTGTGCGAAGGCGGGAGCGGCGGCGGTGATGAGTGCGGCCACGGCGAGGCAATTGAGATGAGTCCGTTGCATGGTCTGTCTTTGAGTGTGTTGTGTGTCGAATCACCGCTTGCGCACTCCAGGTGCATCGTGCACAGGCGGCCCCCACAGCACGGCGACGAGGCGTCGCGCTGCAGGCCGCAGTGTTGCGGACAAGTCGTTCCGATGACATTCCAAAGTTCAGGCTGTGCGCCGCGAATTCCGCGGCGGCGCGGTCCTCAAACCAAATGGAAAAGGCAAAAGCCCTGCATTACCGTCACGCGTGCCTGTGAAAGCCATGGCCGGCACCGCAAGGAATGTGTGCTGATCGACACGCGCACTGCGTCATGTTGTGTGGCCGGCCACCCACCGAACGCCGCCGCGGTGACCAGATGTTGCGCAAACCCGCGCCAGCACTGGGTTTGCGATCCTCCGGGAAAACCAGAGGAAGGCTGGCACGCACGGTGCTCTCCCTGTTCCCCCAAGGGGCAATCTCGCCATTGGAGGAGTCGCTTTGGGAACCGCTGCACAACTCATCATTGAGACCGAAGCCGTTTCGCCGGCTGTACGCCAATCCGTGCGCACGCCGCACCTGCGCCGCGTGCCGCCCAGCCATCGGGTGAACGAGCCGTCGGTCGAACCACCCACCACGCCGCTGTCGGTACCGGTACCGGTCCCGGCCACGGTGGTCCGCCTGCCGGCGGGCGCCGACCGCATCGACTTGCGCATCCTGCGCACGCTGCAGCGCTGCGGCCGCATCTCGTACCAGAAGCTGGGCGAAGAGGTGCATCTCTCGCCCACGGCCGTGTTCGAGCGCGTGAAGCGGTTGGAGCGCGAAGGCTTCATCCTGGGGTATGAAGCCCGGCTGGATGCCTCGAAGCTGGGCTCGGGCGGCACCATGTACATCGAGGTCCGCCTGGAGCGCGCCTGCATCGGCGCCATGCAGCGCTTCAACGACGCGGTGCGCGCCTGCCCCGACGTGATGGAGTGCCATCTCGTCGCCGGCGACTGCGACTACCTCATGAAGATCCGCGTGGCCGACGACCACGCCATGGACGAGCCGCTGCCGGCCAGCATCCGCTCGCTGCCGGGGGTGCGCGAGATGCGCGGCTTCGGCGTGAAGACCGGCCTCAAGCAGGAACGTGCACTGAGCTTCTGAACCGCCAGGGAGTCCCCATGAGGAATGCCACCGGATTTCGGACCCGCCACCTGAACGACGGCGCCATCGCGCCCGTGGCTGCCGGCATGGCGCCGGCCATGGATGATGGCGGCCGGCCGCCGCTGCGCCGCGTCAGCGTGGATGCCTATGACGCCCACATCATGCGCATGCTGCAGGCCGACGGCCGCATGTCCAACGCCGACCTGGCGCAGGCGGTGGGCCTGTCGCCCGCGGCCACCAGCGAGCGGCTGCGGCGCCTGCAGGATGAAGGCTTCGTGCTGGGCTTCGAGGCGGTGCTCAACCCCGACAAGCTCGCCCAGGGCATGCTGGCCTTCGCCGAGGTGTCGCTGCAATACGGTGGCCTGGCGGTAGCGCTGGCCTTCAAGGCGGCGGTGAAGGCGCGGCAGGAGATCATGGAATGCCACGAGATCACCGGCGACTTCGACTACCTCATCAAGGCCCGCGTGCCGGACATAACGGCCTACCGCGAACTCATCGCACAGGTGGTGTGGAGCCTGCCCGCCGTGCGGCACGTGCGGACCTTCGTGGTGCTTGAGGAGATCAAGAACACCGCGCGCATCCCGATCTGATCGGGATGCGTGGAGCGGCTGCGTTCAGCCGCGACGGCGGCGTGCGCTCCAGCCGACGACGCCCAGGCCTGCGAGCATCAGCGCATAGGTGCCGGGTTCAGGCACCGGCGTCGGCACGTAGCTCGTGTCCATGTACAGCGAATACAGCGAGGGCTGGCGGTAGACGTCCGGCGAGGTGCCCGCCATGCAGGTGGGCCCCACGGAAGTTGGTGCGCTGCTGCCGCCTGCACGGCCGAAGGAGAAGGCCACGTGCCCGACCGCGGTGGTGCAATCCAGGCCGGCCCCGAGGCTCGACGCCCAGTCCCAGGCGATGTCGTCGGAGTGGAAGTTGACCGGCATGTCACTGGTCCAGGTCAGCGAGGAATAGTCGGCCAGCGTGTAGTGGCCGCCGCCCGAGGCGAATTCGCCGGCCATGTAGTCCAGGCTCAGGTCCTTGACCTTGCTGAAGTCGATGAGGCCACCGTCGGCAGGCACGGTGCCGCCGTTGTAGACGTTCGACAGGGCCGAATCGTCGACGATGAAAAAGCCCTGGACGCTGGCGTCCGCATCGGTGAACCGGAAATTGAACTTCACATCCACGGCCTGGGCGCTGTGCATTGCGCCCAGTCCGGCCAGAAGGCTCATCGCCACGATCGACTTCTTCATTGTGTGACCACTCCCGCGGTTCTTGTCCGCTTGTTGGTTGAGAGGATGCCCGCACCACACGTGCGGCGGCGCGCAGACTACTCCACAAGTGACCGCAGGCCTCCCCCCTCGAACGAAGGGTTTGCCTTCGGACACAACTTACATCTCAGGTTTTCTTGATCAAGGCCATCGCCGTGGCAATGAGCGCCGACACCTCCGTCATATTCCCTGGGACGATCATGGTGTTGTTCTTCTGTGCCAGTTGAGCATAGGCGTCGACCGCGCGTTCCGCCACCTTCAGCTGCACGGCCTGTTCGCCGCCGGGTGAGCGGATGGCCTCGGCCACCTTGCGGATGGCATCGGCCGTGGCTTCGGCCACCGCGACGATGGCCGAAGCCTCGCCCTGCGCCTTGTTGATCTCCGCCTGCCGCTCGCCCTCGGAGCGGGCGATGTACGCCTCGCGCTCGCCGGTGGCGATGTTGATCTGCTCCTGCTTGCGGCCTTCCGAGGCTGCGATGAGGGCGCGCTTTTCACGCTCGGCGGTGATCTGCGCCTGCATGGAGCGCAGGATCTCCGCCGGCGGCGTGAGGTCCTTGATCTCGTAGCGCAGCACCTTCACGCCCCAGTTCACCGCGGCGTCGTCCAGCGCATTCACCACCGAGGCGTTGATGGCATCGCGCTCCTCGAAGGTCTTGTCCAGCTCCATCTTGCCGATGACCGAGCGCAGCAGCGTCTGCGCGAGCTGCGTGATGGCGAAGACGTAGTTGCTCGAACCGTAGCTCGCGCGCATGGGGTCGGTGATCTGGAAGTAGATGATCCCGTCCACCTGCAGCTGGGTGTTGTCCTTGGTGATGCAGACCTGGCTGGGCACGTCCAGCGGCACTTCCTTGAGAGAGTGCTTGTAGGCCACGCGTTCGATGAAGGGCGTGACGAACCCCAGGCCGGGGCTGAGCGTGCGGTCGTACTTGCCCAGGCGCTCGACCACCCAGGCGTGCTGCTGGGGCACGATCTTGAAGGTCTTGATGATGAAGATGACGATGATGACCGCGAGTACAAGCGGAATGAGGGTGGCGTTGCCCATGGTGTCCATGCGTCCTCTGTGCTGAGTGTTCAGTTCGAGGCCGGCGCGAGCACCAGCCAGTTGCCTTCGACGGCCGCCACGCGGTGCAGCCCCGGCGCCGCCGCGGCACCGGGTTGCAGGCGGGCGGACCAGGTGCTGCCGCGGTAGGCCACGCGGGCGGTACCGTCTGGTTCCCAGGCCGGGACCTGCACGCGCTCGCCGATGTCGAGGTTGACGTCGCGGTTCTCCGGCACGGGCCGGTCCTGCGGCATGCGGCTGCGCTTCCAGTGCCACAGCACCGTGGCCCCGCCGCCGATGACGGAGGCTGCCACGAGCTGGATGCTCGCAGCCAAGCCAGCATGGGCGGCCAGGGCGCCGGCCGCGAGGCCCAGCGCGACCATGAGCAGGTAGAAGGTGCCGGTGGTCAGTTCCGCGGCCACGGCGACGCCGGCCAGGAGCCACCAGACAGTGGAAGCGGAAATGTCCATGACGGGCGCGGCCCGGGGGGCCGGGCATGGCTGCACACGAGGGGGAGTGTAGGGCTGGATCATGGTGGCCAGGCAGCCATCACCTGTCATGCGAACAGCCCTACACTTCGCGCTTTTCCACCGTTGTCCGCGAGTCCGACCATGCAGCGTTTCCGTTTTCCCATCGTGATCATTGACGAGGACTTCCGGTCGGAAAACACCTCAGGCCTGGGCATCCGCGCATTGGCCGATGCGATCCAGAAAGAAGGCTTCGAGGTGCTGGGCGCCACCAGCTACGGTGACCTCTCGCAGTTCGCACAGCAGCAAAGCCGGGCGGGCGCGTTCATCCTGTCCATCGACGACGAGGAATTCACCCCCGGCCCCGAGCTCGACCCGGCGGTGCTCAACCTGCGCAAGTTCATCAAGGAAATCCGCTTCAAGAACGCCGAGATTCCCATCTACCTCTACGGCGAGACGCGCACCTCGCAGCACATCCCGAACGACATCCTGCGCGAGCTGCACGGCTTCATCCACATGTTCGAGGACACGCCGGAGTTCGTGGCTCGCCACATCATCCGCGAGGTGCGCAGTTACCTCGACGGGCTGGCGCCGCCGTTCTTCAAGGCACTGATGGACTATGCGCAGGACGGTTCGTACTCGTGGCACTGCCCGGGCCACTCCGGTGGCGTGGCCTTCCTCAAGAGCCCGGTGGGCCAGATGTTCCACCAGTTCTTCGGCGAGAACATGCTGCGCGCAGACGTGTGCAATGCGGTGGAAGAACTTGGCCAGTTGCTGGATCACACCGGCCCGGTGGCGGCGTCCGAGCGCAATGCGGCGCGCATCTTCAATGCCGACCATTGCTTCTTCGTCACCAACGGCACCAGCACCTCCAACAAGATGGTGTGGCACCACTCGGTGGCGCCAGGCGACGTGGTGGTGGTGGACCGCAACTGTCACAAGTCCATCCTGCACAGCATCATCATGACGGGGGCGGTGCCGGTGTTCCTCACGCCCACGCGCAACCACTACGGCATCATCGGGCCGATTCCGAAGAGCGAGTTCTCGCGCGAGACCATCGAGCGCAAGATCGCCGCCAACCCGCTGCTCAAGGGCGTGGACCCGAAGAAGGTCAAGCCGCGCATCCTCACGCTCACGCAGAGCACCTACGACGGCGTGCTCTACAACACCGAGACCATCAAGCATTCGCTGGACGGCTACATCGACACGCTGCACTTCGATGAAGCCTGGCTGCCGCACGCGGCCTTCCACCCGTTCTACGGCGAATACCACGCCATGGGCCGCTACCGCCCGCGCCCGAAGGACCAACTCGTCTTCGCCACGCAGTCCACGCACAAGTTGCTGGCGGGCATCAGCCAGGCCTCGCAGGTGCTGGTGCAGGACGCCCAGAACCGCAAGCTCGACAGGCACCTCTTCAACGAGGCCTACCTGATGCACACCTCCACCAGCCCGCAGTACGCCATCATCGCCTCGTGCGACGTGGCCGCGGCCATGATGGAGGCGCCCGGCGGCCAGGCGCTGGTGGAAGAAAGCATCATGGAGTCGCTGGACTTCCGCCGCGCCATGCGCAAGGTCGACAAGGAGTTCGGCAAGGACTGGTGGTTCAAGGTCTGGGGCCCGGAGAAGATCGCCGCCGACGGCATGAGCAAGGACACCGACTGGATCCTGAAGGCCGGCGAGAAGTGGCACGGCTTCGGCGACTTGGCCGAGGGCTTCAACCTGCTGGACCCGATCAAGAGCACCATCATCACGCCGGGGCTGGACGTGACCGGCAAGTTCGCCAAGACCGGCATCCCGGCGAGCATCGTCACCAAGTACCTGGCCGAGCACGGCGTGGTGGTGGAGAAGACCGGGCTCTACTCGTTCTTCATCATGTTCACCATCGGCATCACCAAGGGCCGCTGGAACACGCTGCTCACCGCCTTGCAGCAGTTCAAGGACGATTACGACCGCAACGCGATGATGGGCCGCGTGCTGCCCGAGTTCGTGGCGGCCTTCCCGCGCTACGAGCGCATGGGCCTGCGCGACCTGTGCCAGGACATCCACGCCATGTATGCCAAGGGCGACATCGCGCGGCTGACCACCGAGATGTACTTGTCGGACCTGCAGCCGGCGATGAAGCCCACCGATGCCTTCTCGTACATCGCGCACCGCAAGACCGAGCGCGTGGCCATCGACAAGCTCGAAGGCCGCATCACCACCTCGCTGCTCACCCCGTATCCGCCCGGCATTCCGCTGCTGATCCCGGGCGAGTGCTTCAACCGCAAGATCGTGGACTACCTGCAGTTCACGCGGCAGTTCAACGCGGCCTTCCCGGGCTTCGACACCGACGTGCACGGGCTGGTGGAAGACGAGGGCCCGGGCGGCCGCGTGTACTACGTGGACTGCGTGCGCGACTGATCCACCCTGCGTGGAGAAGGGGGCAGACGGCGCGGCGATCGGCTGCTACAGTGGCCCGGACGTCATCACGTGGATTGCCGCCCGCCTGAATGCGTACAGTGCCGTCCGATCGCATGGTGTACCTCGGGATCATGGGGCCGCTTCTGCTGGCCATCGTCTCCCTGCTGGCCTTGTGCATCGGCGGCTTCAGCGTGCTGTCGTCGGTGCGGGCCTACGTGGGCGGCGAAAGCATGTGGTCCAAGGCGCGCGCCAGCGCGGTGGCCAATCTGCGGCTGCATGCCGTGGCCGGACGGCCGGCAGACTACCGCCGCTTCCTCGATGCGCTGGCCGTTCCCCTGGGCGACCGCAGCGCGCGGCTGGAACTGGACAAACCCCGCGGCGATGACGACGTGATTCGCGCAGGCCTGCTGGCCGGCGAGAACGCCGCCCAGGACATCCCCGGCATGATCCGGCTGTATCGCTACTTCCGCCGTGTGGAGTTCATGGAGGAAGCCATCGGTGCCTGGGCCGAGGGCGACCGGCTCATCGAGCAACTGCAGGAGCTGGGCATGCGCATCCATGCGCACGTCGAGCGCGGCGATCCGCCGGCGGCGATCGCGGCCTTGCTGGTCGAGTTGGACACACTGGAGGCCAAGCTCGCCAACGTCGAGAAGTATTTTTCAGCCACCCTGGGCCGTGCCTCGCGCAAGACCGGACAGGTGCTGGTGGTGGTGACGCTGGCGCTGGCCGGCTTGCTGGCCCTGGGCGGCATGCTGTTCATGCGCCGGGCCATGCGCCTGCAGATGCAGGACCGCCAGCTGCTGATGGAAGCCAACCAGCGCTTCGACCTGGGCGCGGATGCCGCGGGCATCGGCCTGTTCAACTGGCACGTGGCCGATGACAGCTTCGACCTCGATGCGCGGGCCTGCACGCTCTATGGCCTGAGCTGCCCGCCCGAGGGCGTGAACATCCGGCGAAGCGAACTGCGGCGCCGCACGCTGCCCGATGACCAGGCGAAGGCCCGCATGGACTTCGAGGCTGCGGTCACCAGCGGCGAGACGCTGCATCTTCGCTACCGCATCCAGATGGGTGACGATCAGGTGCGGCACCTGGAGGCCATCGGCCGCATGCGCGACATGCACGACCCGGTGCGGGCGCGCATGGTGGGCGTGATGCGTGACGTGGGCAGCGAGGTGACGCAGGCGCAGCTCACGGTGGACAAGGAAGCCGCCGAACGTGCGGCGCGGCTGCGAGTGGAGTTCCTCTCGCGCCTGAGCCACGAGCTGCGCACGCCGCTCAATGCGGTGCTTGGCGTCGCGCAGCTGCTGCGCATCGACCCCACCGAGCCGCTGAGCGTGAACCAGGCCAAGCGCGTGCAGATCCTGGAGGAGAGCGGGGCTCACCTGCTGCGGCTGGTGGAGGACGTGCTGGACATCACCCGCATCGACTCCGGCGCGCTCAAGCTGGACATGGTGCCCACCGACATGATCGGTGCGGTGCGCACGGCGCTGAACATTGTCGAGCCGGAACGCGCCGCCCACGAGATCCGCATCGAGGACCGCATGCCCTACCGGCAGGCCATGGTCATGGCCGACCCGCACCGGCTGCAGCAGGTCTTCGTGAACCTGCTGGACAACGCCTGCAAGTACAACGTGCGCGGCGGACTGCTCTCGCTGGAATTTGGCGAGGAAGAGCGCGAGTACCGGATCAGCATCGGCGACCAGGGCGCGGGCATGACCCAGGCGCAGATGGGCGAGATCTTTCAGCCGTTCAAGCGGGTGTCGGGCAAGAACGATGTCTCAGGCACCGGCCTTGGCCTCGTGGTGGTGAAGCTGCTGATGGCGCAGATGCAGGGCAGCGTGGCAGTGGAGAGTGAATCCGGCCAGGGCTCGGTGTTCACCGTGCGCATGCCGAGGCTGGGTTGAGGAATCCGCCGCTCAGGCGATGTGCGAGATCAGCACCCCAGGTGACGGCAGCAGCTGACCACTCGCATCCGTCTGCGCCGGCCCCGGCCCCATCGTTGGCGCGCGGCGCACTGCGAGGCCCACCGACATCATGTCCATCACCAGCAGATGCAGGATGCGCGAGATCATCGAGACGAAGCTGGAGCTGTCTTCGCTGTGGTCGACCGCGATGCACACGGTGGACTTGCGTGCCAGCGGTGACTGGCTGGCCGTGATGGCGATGACCGATGCCCCGCGCTCCAGCGCGTGCGTGGCTGCGCGCACGAGCTCGGGCGGCTGGCCGGAGCTGGAAATGAAGAAGGCGAGGTCGTTGGGCCCCAGCAGCTCGGCGGCCATCGCATGCATGGACGCATCGGTGTGCGCGACCGAGGGAATGCGGAAGCGGAAGAGCTTGTGCTGCGCATCGAGCGCCACCACCGCCGAGTTGCCCATGGCGTAGAACTCCACGCGACGCGCCTCGCGCAGCAAGGCGATGGCCTTGTCCACCGACTCCACGTTCAGCGACTCGCGGAACTGCACGATGGCGGAGATGGTGTTATCCAGCACCTTGGCGCAGAGGTCGGCCGTGCCGTCCTGCCGGCGCACCTGGGTGCGCTGCACGGGCAGGGTGCCGGTGAGGCCCGAGCCCAGCTTGAGCTTGAAGTCCGCCAGGCCCTGGAAGCCCAGCGAGCGGCAGAAGCGGATGACCGTGGGCTGGCTCACTTCCGCACCTTGCGCGATGACCGCGATCGGGTCGTTCAGCACGGTGCGCGGGTTGTCCAGCACGAAATTGGCCACGCGCCGCTCGGCCGGAGACAGGCCGTCGGTGGCCGATCGCACGCGCTCCAGCAGCGGGTTGCCGCCATCGTGGTCGGGCACGTGGTCGGCCAGCAGCGACGACACACCCAGGAAGGTCGGGTTGTCCGCCGTCAGCACGTAGGTGGGAATGCGCGACACATAGCCGCTGAATCGGCCCTTGGACTCGAAGCGCTCGCGGAAGTGCGAGTGCTTGAACAGCTCGCCCAGGCGCGGCACGATGCCGCCGCCCACGTAGATGCCGCCGGTGGCGCCCAGCGTGAGCGCCAGGTCCGAGGCCATGGTGCCCAGCATGCCGCAGAAGCACTCGATGGTTTCGGAGCACACCGCATTCAGGCCGTGCAGGGCGCGCTGCACGATGTCGGCCGCGCTCAAATCAGGCTCGGCATGCGGCTGGCCGGCGCTCAGCGCCTGGTAGATGAGCTCGATGCCGGGGCCGGAGATCAGCCGTTCGGCCGAGACGCGGTGCATGGTCTTCCAGGCGTACTGCAGCACGCGCAGCTCGCGTTCGTCCGTGGGCGCGAAGCTCACGTGGCCGCCTTCGGTGGCCAGCACCGTCCAGCGGTCGCCGGTGGGGATGAGTCCTGACACACCCAGGCCGGTGCCTGGGCCCAGCAGGCCGATGACGCCGTTGGCCTGTGCCTCGCCGCCGCCGATCTGCACCCGGCCGTCGCTGCCCACGCGCGGGAGCGCCATGGCCAGCGCGGTGAAGTTGTTCACCACCAGCAGGGTGCTCAGGTTGAGCTGGCGCTGGGCATCCTGGATGGAGAAAGCCCAGTCCCGGTTGGTCATGCGCACCCAGTCGCCTTCGATGGGGTTCGCAATCGCCACCGCGCCGTGTCGCGGCACGATGCCGGGCAGGGTGAACAGGTAGGCCTTCACCACCTGCACGAAGCCGGTGTAGTCCGCGCAGGGCAGCACCGCCACGTGGTCGAAGCGGCCGGGCATCTGCTCGATGGCGAACCGGGCATAGGTCGCGCCGATGTCAGCGAGCAGCCGGGGCTCGGAGTAGGGCAGCGCGTGGGGGCCGCGGGTGGGATCGATGGCCATGTGTGGAGGATACCTGGGTGGCTGGGGGGAGGCCGGGTCAGGCGGGAGGCTGATGGCGCAATGTCATTTCGCCATCAGCGGAATCGCTCTTTCAAGCAACACCGTTCCTTGTGCATTCAAGGTCACCTTGCCTTGGGCCACCACGAGGCGCTGCTGCGAGTAGAAGTCGAACACGGCCTGGCCGTCGCGGAACACGTCGCCGACGGGAATCGCGACCTCGCCCTTGGCGTTCGGGGCCACGACCACGCGGTCATCCGAAGTGGCATCGACGCGGCTGAACACATAGGGTGAATCCGACAGCATGCTGTGCGCCCCGCGAGCCAGCGCGACGTGCTTCGCGCGGAAGGTGCCCAGCTTGCGCCAGTGCGCGAGCACCGCCTGGTCGATGCTGCCCCAGTTCATGTCCGAGCGCGTGGCCTGCTGCGGGTCGGACGAGGGCACCGGGCCCAGCGGGCGCGCGGTTTCGTCGCCGTAGAAGATCTGCACCGCGCCGGGTGCGAGCAGCAGCGCCGAGCCGGCCTCGATGAGCTTCTTGCGATCGAACAGCTCCGTGTCGTGCGATGAGATGTAGCTCAGCGCGGAGAAGCCGGGCCGGCCCGAGAGGATCTTCGCGTAGCTGGCATACAGCGACTCCGGCTTGGCGAACTGTCCGCCGGCGCTCTGGAATTCGAAGTTGATCATCGCGTCGAAGCCGAAGTCGTGCAGCTTGTGCCTGCCCGGCCCCAGGCCCCAGTACTCGCCCACCATCCAGAACGGCTGGTCGTCGATCTTCTTCGTGGGGTTCTTCGCTTTCCACTCGGTCAGTGCCTTGGCCGCTTCGGTCTTCAACTCCAGCCAGGCCTCGGGCTCCACGTGCTTGACGGTGTCGGCGCGGAAGCCGTCCACGCCATAGTCGCGCACCCAGTCGGTCAGCCATTTCACGAGGTAGCCGCGCACGGTGGTGTTGGGCAGGTCCACCGCCTTGGTGCCGGGCTTGGCGCGCAGGAACTTGGGCAGCTTCACGGCGTCCTTGGACTCCGTGCGGAAGTCCGGCAGGTAGGCCAGCTGCATGGTGAGGTCGTCACGGCCGCCGTCGATGTAGCCGGGCAGGCCGGCGCGCACCCAGTCGCGGCCCCACCAGTCGCCGAAGGCGAAGTTGTTGTAGTCGATGAACGAGTGGTAGTTGCGAAGGTTGGCACTCGATGCCCCCGGCCACAGCACCTTCACGCCCAGCTCGTTGGCGGTCTGGATGTCGAGGTAGCCCGGGTGGTTCATCACCACGTCGAACAGGATGCGGATGCCCTGCGAATGCGCGGTGTCGATCATCTCGCGCAGCTCGTCGGGCGTGCCCATGTTGGCATCCAGCGTGGTGTAGTCCAGCGCGTAGTAGCCGTGGTAGGCGTAGTGCTTGAATTCCTTGTTGCCGCCCACGACCCAACCGTGGATCTGCTCGTAGGGCGCGGTGATCCAGATCGCGTTCACGCCCAGCTGCTTGAAATACCCCTCGCGCAGCTTGTTGGTCAGGCCCTTGAGGTCGCCGCCGTGGAAGGTGCCCACGTCATCGGCCGGCGTGGCCTCGCGCTTGCGGCCATAGCTGTTGTCGTTGGCCTTGTTGCCGTTCTCGAAGCGGTCGGTGACGACGAAGTAGATGATGGGGTTGTCGGCGAAGGCGCCGGGGACGGCGAGCGGGCCGGGAAGGACTGGCGCAGGTTCGGCTTTCGGGGCCGGTGCTGCGGCGGCGGGTGCGGGCGGCGTGGTCGAGCAGGCTGCCAGTGTGGCCGCGGCGATGGCGCAGAGAAAGCGACGTGTCGTCATGTCATTCCAACTACTGAGGGACGCGGGAGGGACCCGGTGGGGCCCCGGCGTTGGCCGGGGCGAGGGCAAGCGCGATTACTTGCAGGGGTTCTCCGCCCGTGCCTTCTTCGCGTCGTCCAGCGAGGTGTAGATCTTGCGATCGCCGTTGAGCACCCAGATCTCCTTCACGGTCTTGCCGTCGAAGGACATGTCGCGTCCACCTTGTTCCTTGGTGTCGCCCTTGTGGATGATGTAGTTGACCTTGCCCTTGCCGCCGAACTCGGCGAAGTCGGCATGCCAGTAGACGCCGAAGTCGCTCTTGCCGGTGGGCGGCATGGGCTTTTGCCACTCCACGCCGGGGATGGGGATGCCCGGGTCCTTCCACAGGTGCGCGCCCCAGCCGTCGTAGGTGTTGTCGCAGCGGTTGTAGTTGATGCCGATCTTGCCCTCGGGGGGCGTGGTCTGGGCCATCGCCGATCCGGCGGCCAGCGCGATGACGGCGGTGATCAGGGTCTTGAGCATGGGTTGCCTCGCATGAGTTGAGGTTGGGAGACTCATCCCTTGACGCCCCCCGACGTCAGGCCCGAAATCATCCATTTCTGGGCCAGGATGAACACGACGGTGATGGGCAGGCCGGACAGGATGGCTGCCGCGGCGAAATCGCCCCAGAGGTACTTCTGGTCGTACAGGAACATCTTGGAGCCCACGGCGAGCGTGAGCAGGTCCTGCTGCTTGAGAAGGATGGAGGCGACCGGGTACTCCTGGATGGCGTTGATGAACGCCAGCAGGAACACCACCATGAGGATGGGCACGGCCATGGGCAGCAGCACCATGCGGAAGGCCTGCCAGGGCGTGGCGCCGTCGACCTTCGCGGCTTCCTCGATCTCCACCGGAATCGTGTCGTAGTAGCCCTTGATGGTCCACACGTGCAGCGCGATGCCGCCCGAGTACGCCAGGAGCAGCGACCAGTGCGAGTCGATGCCCACCGAGGGGAAGGCATTGCCGATGCGGTCGAAGATGGCGTAGATGGCCACCAGCGCCAGCACGGCGGGGAACATCTGCATGAGCATGAGGCCGGTCAGCGCCTGCTTCTTGCCACGGAACTTCATGCGGGCGAAGGCGTAGGCGGCGGTGGTCGAGAGGAACAGCCCGATCAGCGCCGACAGCGTGGCGATCTTGATGGAGTTCCACAGCCAGCGCAGCACCGGCAGGTCGGGCTCGACCAGGCGGCCTTGCGCGTCCTGGTACGACAGGCCCAGCGCGAAGCGCCAGTGCTCGAAGCTCACGTGGTCGGGAATGATGTTGCCAGTGGCGAAGTTGCCCGGGCGCAGCGAGATCGACAGCACCATGAGGAAGGGAAAGATCACCAGCGCGCACAGCGAGATGAGGAACACGTGCGCGGCGACGACGCGCCAGCGGTGGGATTTGTCGAGGACGATGGCCATGTCTGTTTGCTCCTCGATGAATCAGCGCGTCTCGTCGGCCACGATGCGGGTGAAGCGCATCTGGATGAGCGACACCACGGCCACCATCAGGAAGATGACGGTGGAGATCGCCGCTGCCAGGCCGTAGTTGGCGCCCGAGTCCTGGAAGGCGATGCGGTAGGTGTAGCTGACCAGCAAGTCGGTGGTGCCCGCGGGCACGCTGGTGTCGATGAAGTCGGGCCGTCCGCCGGTGAGCAGGCTGATCAGCACGAAGTTGTTGAAGTTGAACGCGAACGACGAGATCAGGAGCGGCGTGAGCGGCTTCATGATCAAGGGCAGGGTGATGCGCGCGAAGTTGGTCAGCGGGCCGGCGCCGGCCACGGCCGAGGCTTCGTACAGGTCGGCCGGGATTGCCTTGATGAGCCCCATGCAGATGACCATCATGTACGGGAAGCCCAGCCAGGTGTTCACGATGAGCAGCATCACCTTCGCAAGGAACGGGTCGCTGAACCATGCGGGCTTGATGCCGAAGATGGCCGAGAGGATGAGGTTGATCTCGCCCACGTTCTGGTTGAACAGCCCCTTGAACACCAGGATGCTGATGAAGCCCGGCACCGCATACGGCAGGAACAGCAGGATGCGGTAGGCACCCTTGAAGCGCAGCGCGTCCCAGTTCAGGAGCACCGCCAGCAGCATGCCCAGCGAGGTGGCGAACAGCACCGTGAGGCCGGAGAACACGACGGTCCACACGAAGATGCGGATGAAGGGCTCGCGGAACTTCTGTTCGCTGAAGATGCGGGTGTAGTTCTCCCAGCCGGTCTTCACCTGGAAGCCGGGCTGCAGCTTCTCGCCGTTGGCGTCGACGAAGTAGCCGGTGTTCATGTCGGCCTTGATGACGCTGCCGTTCTCCGCGTTCTTCAGGCTGCCGTCGGCCTGGCGCACGTACAGCGGCTGCACCGGCGCGAACTCGCGCAGGCCGGCCATCTGTACCTTGGACTTGTCGGGCATCACCACGACGAGTGCCTTGATGAGCTTTTGCTTGCCGATCACGTCCTTGAGCGGCAGCGGATCGCCCAGCGGCACGGCGGCATCGAGCGGCTGGGCCTGCACTTCAAGCGGCGTTTCCGCGGCCAGTGCCAGCGGCCCGACGACGAAGCTCTTGTCGCCTTCGCTTTGCGTCAACTTCAGGCGATAGGCGTTGCCTGCGCTGTGCAGGCTGAATTCATACGACGGACCTTCGGCGCGGAAGGTCTCGGTGAGGAAGTACTGCTCCGCGCGGTGGAAGTCCAGCAGGTTGCGCGAGCTGTAGTTGGTGAAGCCGATGGCGATGGTGTAGACCATCGGAAACACCACGAAGATCAGTGCCGCCGCGATGCCCGGGAAGAGGTAGCGGAAGGCGTAGGTCTTCTTCGAGCTGTAGATCCACACCGCCAGCGCCGTGATGACGAGCATGGTGCCGGCCAGCAGCAGTTCGCCCGTGGCGTAGACACGCATCACGAGGTAGAGGGCGGCCAGGAGGATGAGCGCCAGCGCTGCCGGACCGGCGAGCGTGCGCAGCTTCGAAGAAGAAGACATGGAATCCAGCAAATGCGCGGGGAGGGCCCGAAAGCCCGCCCCGCGGAGGTCACACGATTACTTCGCGGTGATGCGCTTGGCGGCGCCGTCCATCGCTTCCTTGGGCGACTGGCGGCCGTCCATCACGTTGCCCAGCGCCGAGACCATGGAGGACCAGAAGCGGCCCATCTCGGGGTTGTTGGGCATCGGGGCGCCGTCCTGCGCCGAAGCCATCGTGGCCTGGATCTTCGCGTCGCCCTTGAGCTGCGCGTAGAAGGCCTTCGATGCCGGCACGCCCAGCGGCACGTCGTCGTTGATGGTTTTCAGGCCCTTCTCGGTGATCATGAAGTTCTCGATGAACTCCGTGGCCACGTCCTTGTTGGGCGAGGACTTGTTGATCATCGCGCCCAGCACGCCCACGAACGGCGCGGCCTTCTTGCCGGCGACCATCGGGATCTTGGCCACGCCGAAGTCGATGTTGGCCTTCTTCAGGTTGTCCCACGACCAGGGGCCGTTGATCATCATCGCGACCTTGCCCTGGGCCATGCCGGCTTCCATCTCGGCGTAGCCCGAGCCCTGGGGCATGTACTTTTCCTTGAGCAGCTTGTCCAGCAGCTCCACGCCCTTCAAGGCGCCGGCGTTGTTCACGCCGGTGTCGGCCGCGTCATAGGTGCCGTCGGCCTTGAGCTTGAAGGCGTAGCCGCCATTGGCGGCCAGCAGCGGCCAGGTGAAGTAGGTGTTGGTGTAGTCCCAGAGGATGGCCTTCTTGCCGTCGGCGGACAGCTTCTTGTCCAGCGCCATCACTTCCTCGAAGGTCTTGGGCGGCGTGGGAACGAGCTTCTTGTTGTAGACCAGCGAGACGGCCTCGATGGAGATCGGGTAGCCCCAGGTCTTGCCGCCCACGTTGAAGGCCTTCCAGGCCAGCGGGTCGATGTCGGCCTGGGCCTTCTTGCTCGGGGTCACGGGGGTCAGCAGACCGCCGCCGATCCATTCGCCGATGCGGTCATGCGGCCAGATCCAGATGTCCGGGCCCTTGCCGGCGGCAGCGGCCTGCTGGAACTTGCCCGGGGCATCTTCGGGGTGCTCGACGACGACTTGCACGCCGGTCTTCTTGGCGAACTCGTCGCCGATCTTCTGCAGGCCGTTGTAGCCCTTGTCGCCGTTGATCCAGATCAGCAGCTTGCCGGCTTCGGCGGCGTGCGCGGGCAGGGCCAGCCCCGCGGCGAGGGCGGCCGCGGCCGCCAGCAGTGTGACTCGTTGGCGCTGAATGCTCATCTCTATCTCCTTCGTTGGTGCCCTCGACGGGGTCTGTGTGGAAACGGGTGGGGGTGGGGCTGCGTGATAGGGGTCAACCCGCGCTGCCGGCGGCGGTGCGTGGTTGCGTGATTCCGCCTTCGTCGAACAGGTAGCAGCGTGAGGGCGGGAATGTGAGTTGGGCGATGTCGCCCGTGTTCAATGGGTTCTCGGGGTCGGTGCGCACGACCAGCGTGGTCGAGTCGCCCAGCACCACGTGCAGGTAGGTCGTGTCGCCCAGGTGCTCGGCCAGCTGCACGTGCGCGCGCACGCTGCCCTGGGTGGCCTGCGACGAGGCCATCGCATGCTCGGGGCGGATGCCCAGCGTCACCTTGGCGCCGGAGGCGAGGGCCGATGCATCGGCTGCGACGGGCACGGTGGAGCCGTCCGACAGCTTCACCATCGCATGTCCATTCACGCTCGCGGCGAGCTGGCCTTCCACCAAGTTCATCTTGGGCGAGCCGATGAAGCCGGCCACGAACTTGTTCACCGGCGAGTGGTACAGCTCCATGGGCGTGCCCACCTGCTCGATGCGGCCCGCGCTCAGCACCACGATGCGGTGGGCCAGCGTCATGGCCTCCACCTGGTCGTGGGTCACGTAGATCATCGTCGTCTTCAGTTCCTGGTGCAGGCGCGACAACTCCACGCGCATCTGCACGCGCAAGGCCGCATCCAGGTTGGACAGCGGCTCGTCGAACAGGAACACGCCGGGCTTGCGCACGATGGCGCGGCCGATGGCCACGCGCTGGCGCTGGCCGCCCGACAAGGCCTTGGGCTTGCGCTCGAGCAGGTGCTCGATCTGCAGGATCTGCGCGGCGCGGTCCACCGCGGCCTTCATCTCCTGCTTGCTGAATCCGGCCAGGCGAAGTCCGAAGGCCATGTTCTCCGCCACCGTCATGTGGGGGTAGAGCGCATAGCTTTGGAACACCATGGCGATGCCGCGCTTGGAGGGCGGCACATCGTTGACCTTTTCGCCACCGATGAACAGGTCGCCCGACGTGATGTCCTCCAGGCCGGCGATGCAACGCAGCATGGTCGACTTGCCGCAACCCGAGGGGCCGACGAACACCATGAACTCGCCGTCGCGGATCTCCAGATCCACGCCGTGAAGGATCACGGTCTCGTCGAAGGCCTTTCGAAGGCCTTGAAGCTTCAGGTCAGCCATGTCTGCGTTGTCTCCTTCTACGTTCTAAGTCAGATCACCACCAGGCTTCCACCTGGGCACCGTAGGTCAGGCCGTTGTTCTTGCTGGCCCAGACGTTGTTGCTCAGGTAGTTCACGCCGCCCTTGGCCTCGTCGTTCCACGTGGCGTAGGTGACGAAGCCGCGCAGCACCGGGCGAGCCCAGAAGCCGCGGGTCAGCGTGAGCTGAGGCGCAATGGTGGCCTTGGTCAGTGTGGCCCACTTGCCCGAACCGCTGGCGTCCTTGGCGCGGTCATGGCCAATTTCGAACGCCAGGCTCACGTTGTCGCTGAAGTTGTACTGCGGACGGGCACCGATGGTGATCCATTCGCGCTGCTTCAGGTCCCACGGGGCCTTCTTCAGGTTGTCGATGGCGAAGGTCGCCATGCCCGACCAGTTCGTGCCTTCCGGGGCGACGTAGGCCTGCGTCACGAGGCGGATGCTCTCGCCAGCCGTGTCGTTCTTGCCGCCGGCGTAGGCGGGAATCCAGTTCATGCCGGCGCCGTTGCCGCGGCCGTACTGCAGCGCGACCTTGGTGAAGCCGCCGAAGAAGCCGCCTTGCGTGTGCTGGGCGGTCAGCAGGTAGCCGGTCTTGTCGCCGGTGCCGATGGCATCGCTGCCCTTGATGACTTCGGCCGCGAATTCCAGCTTGCCGTCCTTGTTGGCGGCAATGTCGTAGGCCCGGAACTCGAAGCGCTTGGAGGCCTCGACGCCCACGCCGGTGCCGAACAGGAAGCTGCCGGGTGCGCCGTCCAGGCCCGAGTTGCCGCCGTTCTGGTGGTAGGCGAAGGCGAACTTGCCCACGCCGCCCAGGCCGATGTCTTCAATGCCGGCGCCCGGGCCGGTGTTGGCCCAGTAGTAGTAGTCGTTGATGTGGACGTCGTTGCGGTTGTAGAAGCGCTTGCCCACCCACAGCTTCGCGTCCTCGAAGGCGCTGCCCTTGGGGAAGAACCCGCCGCCGATGATGTAGTTCTCGCGGCTGGCGAACTGGAAGTTCGTGCTGGTGCTGGATGAGCCGAAGTCCACAGCGGTTGACACGTCCTCGAAGTCTTGCGCGCCCTTTTCACGCAGAGCCAGGCGCAGGTTGTACTTGAAGAAAGCACCGTCGGACTTGCCGAAGGGCACGACCACCGCGGCTTCGCCGTAGTTGTCGCACTCATTGCCCAGACGGTACTTCGCTTGTGCCGGGAAGCCCAGGCGGAAGCACTGCAAATTGCCGCCTTTGTCCGTACCGCCCACTTGCGTACGGACATAGCCGTGGAATTCGACATCGTCGGCCTTGGCTGCGGGCGCCGCAATAGCGCTTGCCACGGCCGCCGACACGGCCAGCAGCTTGAATCTCTTGTTCATGGTGACTCCTCGGAAGGGTTTGCTTGGGATTTGTCGAGACGTTCGCGGGGGCTCCGGCCATCGACACGGGGGAACGACACGGCAAAGCGACTTCTGAAAAGGGTGGGCGGTGCGGGGGGACACCGCCCGAAGTCTCTCGCCGCAATGAAAAAAGGGATGCTTGGTAGTCCTTGCTGATTCAGTAATGTGACTACAACTGTTGCTGTAGTTTCGATTAGGTCGTCACTCTAGTAATGGAACTACATCCGGTAAACGCGGGTTTGTACCAGGATTTGCCTGGGAGCAACGCTGGTGCTGGAGTGGAATCAGGGTTGTCATGGGGTTGGCAGCGTGGACTTGTACTCGATCGGCCTGTAAGATCAATAAAGTAGTTTGGCTACAAATGTTGGGGGAATGGTCAATCTGAGCCAACCTTGACGCCGCAGGGACGGGCGAGCAAGGTCAAAACAGAACAAGCCCCGCAGAACATCAACCAGGATCGAGCACTACATGCAGGCAGGAACTTTCCCCCGACTGGTCGGGGACATCGGCGGGACGAACGCCCGCTTCGGATGGATCGAATCCGAGAACTCACCCCTCACCGACATCGACACGCTTCCAGGCGCCGACTACCCGACGATCGTCGCCGCCATCCGCGCCTACCTGGCCAAGCATGGCAAGTCGCAGCCGCGCTGGTGCTCCATCGGCATTGCCAACCCCGTGGTGGGCGACGTGGTGAAGATGACCAACCACGACTGGGCGTTCTCCATCTCCGGCGTGCAGGCGGAGCTGAAGCTGGACCGTTTCCTGGTCATCAACGACTTCACCGCGCTGGCCTTGTCTCTGCCGGCGATGGAGCCTTCGGACCTGCGCCAGGTAGGGCAGGGCACGGCTGTGCCGGGTGCGCCGCTGGCGCTGCTGGGAGCAGGTACCGGCCTGGGCGTGTCCGGGCTGCTTCCGGCGGGATCGGGTCACCGGGCGATCCCAATCAACGGCGAAGGCGGGCACGTCACGCTGGCGGCCATCGACGAGCGGGAAGAAAAGGTCGTGGCCATCCTGCGCCGCCGCTTCGGGCATGCATCGGCGGAGCGCGCGCTGTCGGGGCCCGGCATCGAGAACCTCCATCAGGCGGTGTGCGAACTGGCCGGTGTGAAGGACGCGCAGCCGCTCAACGCAGCGCAGATCACCGATCGCGCCACCGGCGGCAGCGACCCGCATTGCGTTGAAGCGATGGATCTGTTCTTCAGCTTCCTGGGTACCATCGCCGGAAACCTGGCCTTGTCGCTCGGCTCGCTGGGCGGGCTGTACATCGGGGGCGGCATCGTGCCGCGCCTGGGCGATGCGATCGACAGGTCGCGCTTTCGCCAGAGCTTCGAAAGCAAGGGGCGCTTCCGCCAGTACGTCCAGCAGATTCCCACGTACGTCCTGCAGTCCAAGGTGTCGCCCGGCCTGATCGGTGCGGCCCGTGCGCTGGACGATCTCTGACCTGGCTCGCACGCACTAGACTTGCGCGCGCACGGCGCCTGCGGCTCTCTCCCGGCGCTGCCCACAACGACGAATCTGGAGATGATCCGATGAAGCAATTGCATTCCCGGGCGCTGGCGGCGCTGATCACCGTGGCGCTCGGTGCGGCCAGCGTTTCAGCGCAGGCCGGCGTGATGGACTTCCTCTTCGGCAAGAAGGCCAGCACGAGCGAGTCCGGCAACGCCACCGTCAACCCGAACAAGAAGACCTGGCGGCTGTCGGAGTTCACAGCGGTGCAGATCGTGCCGCGCGAAGCGGGTAGTGCGCCCAATGCGCATCCGGCCCGGCTGAATCCCGAAGGCGTGCGCCAGCAACTCGTGCTGGTGCAGGCGAAGGTCGACGGCAAGTCGTTCCCGCTGTTCTACGGCGAGGAGATCCAGGACCTCGTGGAGCCCATCACGCAGGCGTTGTCGGTGGCCGGCCCGAACGAGGACCTCGTGCTGCTGAGCACCCACCGCCGCGGCGAAAGCGTGCTGACCGCGCCACTGGGCATCACCGCCCGCCTGTTCGTGCAGGACGGCAACCTCAACGTCATCGTGCACGACGCGCGCCGCGACTTCGTGGATGCCTACATCGGCACCAAGATCCCGCCGACCTTCGAGTTCGGCGAGCGTGCAAAGCAGAGCAAGGCGGTCGTGCAGAGCACGAGCGCCGCCACCAAGCGCACCGACTGGATCGCGATTCCCATCGCGGCCGCCGTGCCGGCCCCGGTCGTGCCTGCGGCCATGACTGCACCGACGGCTGCGCCCATCCAGCAGGCAGCGCCTGCAGGCACCGTGACGACGCTGCCTGCCCCCGCTCCCGCGCCCGCCGCCGTGCTGCCCGCGGCCACGCCCACCCGCGACACCGCCTACTACGAAGAGCAGGCGCGCCGCCTCAAGGGTCTGAAGCTCTTGCGCGACCAGGGCGCGATCACCGAGGAGGAGTACCAGCAAAAGCGCAAGGAAATCCTCTCGGGTCTGTGACTTTGCGCAAGACCCGCTAGGTTTTCCTCGGGTCTTCCCATCCCTGAAATCGCTTGCAAGGCGGGTAAAGTCGGGCATGCACGGGCGCCGCGACGGCGTCTGATTTCAGGAGATGTGGCAGTGAACAAGAAGTTGTTGCGCCAGGCCGCGGTGGCCATGGCGCTGGGCAGTGTGCTGGCGGCGTCCATGCCCGCGCATTCCGCGGGCCTGCTCGAGGGGCTGTTCGGCAACAGCGGCGACCTGGGGCCGTCCACCCAGCGCTCGTGGAAGCTCGCGCAGTTCACGACCGTGAAGCTGGTGGAGGACAAGGAGTCGTCCACCGCCAACAACCGGCATCCGGCCCAGGTGGACGCGTCCACGCTGAAGAGCCAGCTGGCCGGCATCCAGGTGAGCACGCGCGACGGCATGGAGCCGTTGTTTGCCGATGACGAGCTGACCGAACTCGTGCCCGTGCTCAGCCGCGCGCTCTCGCTGGCCAAGCCGGTGGACGACGTGCTGCTGGTGACCAATGCCCGCCGAGGCAGCGCCATGTCCGCTCCGAAGGCGGTCACGGCACGGCTTTTCGTCACGGCTGACGGGCTGAACGTGGTGGTTCGCGACACGCGGTTTTCGTTCATGGGCGACTACATCAACACGCGCATTGAGCCGAAGTTCGAATACGGTTCGCGCGTGCAGGCCGGGCCGGCCTCGCTGAAGGTGTCCACCGGTGCGAGCAAGCGCGGCGACTGGGTGGTGGTGCCGGTGGTGACGGTGTCGACTGCTTCGGCAAGCACTGTGGCCACCCCGGCCCAACCTGCGCGTGCGGCCACTGCGGCGACAGTGTCGACGCCGTCTCAGCCAGCGCAGCCGGCGGTGCCTGCCACTCCGGGGTCACCTGCGGCGATTGGCGATGAAATCGAGCAGCGCCTGATCACGCTCAAGCGGCTGCGCGACAAGAACCTCATCACCGAGGAGGAATATCAGCAGAAACGCCGCGAGGTGCTGCAGAAGTTGTAGCGCCTGCACCGGTGGCATCGGGCCAGCGGAAACAACAAAGACCGGCACGGGCCGGTCTTTGTTCTTCTGGGGGCGGTGAATCCGGTTTACTCGGCAATGTCCGCGCCGCCAGCCATCGCGTGGCTGAAGCCGCCGTCCACGTAGGTGATCTCGCTGGTCACGCCCGCGGACAGGTCCGACAGCAGGAAGGCCGCCACGTTGCCCACATCCTCGATGGTCACGTTGCGTCGCAGCGGCGAGTTGTTCGCCACCACGTCCAGGATCTTCCCGAAGCCCTTGATGCCCGACGCCGCCAGCGTCTTGATCGGCCCGGCCGAGATGCCGTTCACACGGATGCCCTTGGGGCCCAGGCTGCCTGCCAGGTAGCGCACGCTGGCCTCCAGCGAGGCCTTGGCCAGGCCCATGGTGTTGTAGGCCGGCACGTTGCGGATGGCACCCAGGTAGCTCAGCGTCAGCAGCGACGAACCCTGGCGCAGGCGCGGTGCGGCGAACTTGGCCATGGCCGGGAAGCTGTAGCTGGAGATGTCATGCGCGATGCGGAAGGCCTCGCGCGACAGGCCGTCGAGGAAGTCGCCTGCGATGGCCTCGCGCGGCGCGAAGCCGATGGCGTGCACGAAGCCGTCGAATTCCGGCCAGACCTCGCCCAGTTGGGCAAAGGTGCGCTCGATCTGCGCATCATCGGCCACGTCCATTTCGTAGGTGAGCTTGGAGCCGAATTCGGCGGCGAACTCGGCGATGCGGTCCTTGAAGCGCTCGCCCTGGTAGGTGAAGGCCAGCTCGGCCCCTTCGCGGTGGCAGGCCCGGGCGATGCCGTACGCAATGGAGCGGTTGTTCAGCACGCCGGTGATGAGGAAGCGCTTGCCGGCCAGAAATCCCATGGTGTCTCCAAACGAAAATAGGTGTCAGCCTCGAATTCTGGCACGCAGCCACCATCTGTTCGGCGTATCCCGGTGCGCTGCCGATTCCGGCGGCCCGAAGGATTCTCCCGGCATGCCCCGTGCTGGTGTGAAGCATGCCCCGGTAGCGGGCTTGACAGGCCAAAGTGTTGCCTGTACCTGCCGGCCGCGCTACAATTGCGGTTTCCCGAGAAAGCTGCATGGGCGGATTCTTTTCCAGCCCATTTTTTTTGCTTGGTCGTTTCTTTTTCGCTTCAAGACACCGTCGATACGCATCAATGAATTGGCAAGCCGCCATCGAACGAACCGTCACCGGCCTGGGTTATGACCTGGTCGACGTCGAGCGCAGCGCTCGTGGGTTGCTTCGTGTGTTCATCGACCGCCTGCCCAATGATCCCACCGGTGAATTCATCACCGTCGACGACTGCGAAAAGGTGACCCGCCAGCTTCAGCACGTGCTCGAAGTCGAGGGCGGCTCCTACGAGCGCCTCGAAGTCTCGTCTCCCGGCCTGGATCGTCCCCTCAAGAAGGCGGCCGACTACGCCCGCTTCGCGGGCGAGCAGATCGAGCTCACGCTCAAGATGCCGTTCCAGGGTCGCAAGAAGTATTCCGGTGTGCTGCAGGCACAGGATGGCGAGGGCGCCACGGGCTGGCGCATCGTCTTCAACGACGGCAAGACCGACCAGGCACTCGATTTCTCGCTGGAAGAGGTCCGTGAAGCCCGGCTCGTGCCGGTGATCGATTTCAAGGGGCGCCGCTTCCAGGCAGCCCCGGTGGCGCCCGGCGACGAGCCGCAGGCCGATGAAGAGGTTGGAGGTCAAGAACAATGAACCGCGAACTGTTGATGCTGGTCGACGCGATCTCTCGCGAAAAGAGCGTGGATCGGGAAGTCGTCTTCGGCGCCGTCGAAGCTGCTCTCGCTTCGGCATCCAAGAAGCTGCATGGCGGCGAAGTCGACATGCGCGTGTCCGTGGACCGCGAGACCGGCGACTACGAGACCTTCCGCCGCTGGCACGTGGTGCCCAACGAAGCCGGCCTGCAACTGCCTGACGCCGAAATCCTGCACTTCGAAGCACAAGAGCAGATCGCCGACATCGAGGTCGACGACTACATCGAGGAGCCGGTCGAGTCCGTCTCCATCGGCCGCATCGGCGCGCAAGCCGCCAAGCAGGTCATCCTGCAGAAGATCCGTGATGCCGAGCGCGAGCAGCTCCTCAACGACTTCCTCTCGCGTGGCGAGAAGATCTTCGTGGGCACGGTCAAGCGCCTGGACAAGGGCGACATCATCGTCGAGTCCGGCCGCGTGGAAGGCCGCCTGCGCCGCAGCGAGATGATCCCCAAGGAAAACCTGCGCTCGGGCGACCGCGTGCGGGCCTTCATCGCCGAGGTGGACCCCACCTTGCGCGGCCCGCAGATCCTGCTGTCGCGCAGCGCCCCGGGCTTCATGATCGAGCTGTTCTCGCAGGAAGTGCCAGAGATCGAGCAGGGCCTGCTGGAGATCAAGAGCTGCGCCCGCGACGCCGGCAGCCGCGCCAAGATCGCCGTGCTCTCGCACGACAAGCGCGTGGACCCGATCGGCACCTGCGTGGGCGTGCGCGGTTCGCGTGTGAACGCCGTGACCAATGAGCTCGCCGGCGAACGCGTGGACATCGTGCTGTGGTCGGAAGACCCTGCGCAGTTCGTCATCGGCGCGCTGGCTCCGGCCAACGTGCAGTCCATCGTGGTCGACGAAGAGCGCCACGCCATGGACGTGGTGGTCGACGAGGAAAACCTCGCCATCGCCATCGGCCGCGGCGGCCAGAACGTGCGCCTCGCATCGGAACTCACCGGCTGGCGCATCAACATCATGACCGCCGAGGAATCGTCGGCCAAGCAGGCGCAAGAGAGCGACTCCGTGCGCAAGCTCTTCGTCGAGAAGCTCGACGTGGACGCCGAAGTGGCCGACATCCTCATCGCCGAAGGCTTCTCCAGCCTGGAAGAAGTGGCCTACGTGCCCATGCAGGAAATGCTGGAGATCGAAGGCTTCGACGAGGACACCGTCAACGAGCTGCGCACCCGTGCCAAGGACGCGCTGCTGACGATGGAAATCGCCCGCGAGGAAAAGGTCGAGGACGTCTCGCAGGACCTGCGCGACCTGCAAGGCCTGACGCCCGAGCTGATCGAGAAGCTCTCCGACAGCGGCATCCATACGCGTGACGACCTCGCCGACCTCGCCGTCGACGAACTGACTGACATGACCGGTGTCGACGAGGCACAGGCCAAGGCCCTGATCATGAAGGCGCGTGAACACTGGTTCAACGCTTGAATCAACCAGACACGCACCACTTGACCAGCAAGCCGCACCGCAAGACCCAAGCAAGGATTCAACAATGGCTGTGACTACCGTCGCCCAACTCGCCGCAGAGCTCAACCGCTCGGCCACGGCACTGCTCGAGCAGTTGCAGTCGGCTGGCGTCAGCAAGGCGTCGACGGATGACGCACTGACTGAAGCGGACAAGGAGCGCCTGCTCGATCACCTGCGTTCTGCCCACGGCACCGCCGGCGGCGAGCGCAAGAAGATCACGCTCACCCGCAAGTCGACCAGCGAGATCAAGCAGGCCGATGCGAGCGGCAAGGCGCGCACCATCCAGGTCGAGGTGCGCAAGAAGCGCACCTTCGTCAAGCGCGATGACGCTGCGGGCGATGCACCGGCCGTTGCCGTGGCTGACGACGCCGAGCTGCAGCGCCGCGAGCTGGAAGCGCAAGCCCAGGCCGAACTCCTGCGCCGCCAGGAAGAGGAACTCGAGGAAAAGCGCCGCCAGCGTGAAGAGCAGGCGCGCCTGGAGCGTGAGGCTGCCGAGGCCCGCCAGCGCGAGGCCGCGGAAGCGGCTGCCAAGGCTGCCGCCGAGGCTGCGGCCGCTGCCGCCAAGGCCGCCGCCGAAGCTGCGGCGCAGGCTGCCGCCAAGACCACGGCTCCGGCTCCCGCCGCCAAGGCCGCGGCCTCTGCACCCGCAGTGGCTGCCCCGGTGGCCGCGCCCGTGGCGCCTGCCGAACCGCCCAAGCCGGCCTTGCGCGTGATCAAGGCCGCCGACGTCGTCGACGAAGAGAAGCAGCGTGCTGCCGACCTCGCCAAGCGCCGCAAGGCCGCCGAGGAAGAAGCCGCGGCCATCCGCGCGATGATGAACGCGCCCAAGAAGGTGCTCACCGCCAAGAAGCCGGAAGAGGCGCCCAAGGCGGCCGAGGCCGGCAAGGAAGGCATCAAGGGCACCATCCACAAGGCGGCCACCACGACCGCTGCTGCACCGGCTGCGCCGGGTGCCGCTGGGGCTGCCAAGCCGGGCGACAAGAAGTCCGTCAAGTCCGAGAAGCTCTCGTCGAGCTGGGCTGACGATGCCGCCAAGAAGCGTGGCGCCGTCAAGGGTCGCACTGAACCCGCCGCGGGCGGTGCCCGTGCCGGCTGGCGCGCCCCGCGCGGCGGACGCCGCGGCGGCGATCGCGATGGCGGCACGTCCACCTTCGTGGCGCCGGTCGAGCAGCAGGTGCAGGAAGTGCACGTGCCCGAGACCATCAGCGTGGCCGATCTCGCCCACAAGATGTCGGTGAAGGCCTCCGAGGTCATCAAGCAACTGATGAAGCTGGGCCAGATGGTCACCATCAACCAGCAGCTGGACCAGGAAACGGCCATGATCCTCGTCGAGGAAATGGGCCACAAGGCGTTCGCTGCCAAGCTGGACGACCCGGAAGCCTTCCTCACCGAAGGCGAGACCGAAGCCGCGCACGAGCTGCTGCCGCGCGCGCCGGTGGTCACCGTCATGGGCCACGTCGACCACGGCAAGACCTCGCTGCTGGACTACATCCGCCGTGCCCGCGTGGCCGCGGGTGAGGCCGGTGGCATCACGCAGCACATCGGCGCTTACCACGTCGACACGCCGCGCGGCATGATCACCTTCCTGGACACCCCGGGTCACGCGGCCTTCACGGCCATGCGTGCGCGCGGTGCCAAGGCGACCGACATCGTCATCCTGGTGGTAGCGGCCGACGACGGCGTGATGCCGCAGACGAAGGAAGCCATCCACCACGCGAAGGCGGCGGGTGTGCCCATCGTGGTCGCGATGAACAAGATCGACAAGCCGGACGCCAACGTCGAGCGCGTGAAGAGCGAGCTCGTGGCCGAGGAAGTCGTGCCGGAAGACTTCGGCGGCGATTCGCCCTTCGTGCCCGTGTCGGCCAAGACCGGCCAGGGCATCGACGACCTGCTGGAGCAGGTGCTGCTGCAGGCCGAAGTGCTGGAACTCAAGGCCGCCATCGAGGCGCCCGCCAAGGGCCTGGTCATCGAAGCGCAGCTGGACAAGGGCCGCGGCCCGGTGGCCACGGTGCTGGTGCAGTCGGGCACGCTCAAGCGCGGCGACGTCGTGCTGGCGGGTTCGAGCTACGGCCGCGTGCGTGCCATGCTGGACGAAGACGGCAAGAGCGCGACCGAAGCCGGTCCGTCGCTGCCGGTGGAAATCCAGGGCCTCACCGAGGTGCCGCAGGCCGGCGACGAGTTCATGGTGCTGGCCGACGAGCGCCGCGCCCGCGAAATCGCCACCTTCCGCCAGGGCAAGTACCGTGACGTGAAGCTGGCCAAGCAGCAGGCCGCCAAGCTGGAGAACATGTTCGAGAACATGGGCCAGGGCGACATGCAGACGCTGGCGCTCATCATCAAGGCCGACGTGCAGGGTTCGCAGGAAGCGCTGGCGCAGTCGCTGCAAAAGCTCAGCACCGACGAAGTCAAGGTGCAGATCGTGCACGCGGCGGTCGGCGGCATCAGCGAAAGCGACATCAATCTCGCCATCGCATCCAAGGCGATCATCATCGGCTTCAACACGCGTGCCGATGCCGGCGCGCGCAAGCTGGCCGAGAACAATGGCGTGGACATCCGCTACTACAACATCATCTACGACGCCGTGGATGAGGTGAAGGCAGCGATGACCGGCATGCTGGCCCCCGAGCAGCGCGAGGAAGTCATCGGCACGGCGGAGATCCGCACGGTGTTCGTGGCCTCCAAGATCGGCACGGTGGCGGGCTCCATGGTCACCTCGGGCCTGGTGCGCCGTGGCGCGCGCTTCCGCCTGCTGCGCGACAACGTGGTGGTCTACACCGGAGAGATCGAGTCGGTTCGCCGCTTGAAGGACGACGTGCGCGAAGTCAAGGAAGGCTTCGAGTGCGGTATCAAGCTGAAGAACTACAACGACATCTCCGAGGGCGACCAGCTGGAATTCTTCGAGGTGAAGGAAGTGGCACGCACGCTGTAAGGCGGCAGCGGGCCTCGTCCCCAAACCCCGCCTGAATCAAAGCAGGCGGGGTTTGTCGTTGATGGGGAACGAAAGATGAAACACAAGCGATCCATACCCAACCGCAGCTTCCGAGTGGCGGACCAGATCCAGCGCGACGTGGCCGAGCTCATCCGCGAGCTCAAGGACCCGCGCGTGGGCATGGTCACGGTCAACCACGTGGACGTGACGCCCGACTATGCGCATGCGAAGGTGTACTTCTCGCTGCTGGTGGGCGACCCCACCGAGTGTGAAGAGGCACTGAACGAGGCGGCGGGCTTCATCCGCAACAGCCTGTTCAAGCGGCTGCAGATCCACACCGTGCCCACGCTGCATTTCCTGTTCGACCGCACGACCGAGCGCGCAGCCGAGCTGAACTTGCTGATCAACCAGGCCAACGCCACAAGGGCGAAAGAAGACTGACACGTAGGGTGGGTCAAGCGAAGCGGACCCACGCGGCGATTTTCCAATGCAAAGCCAACGCCCCCGCATCCCCAAGCGCGCCGTTCACGGCGTGCTGCTGCTCGACAAGCCCCTGGGCCTGTCGAGCAACGATGCATTGCAAAAGGCCAAGCGGCTGTTCCGTGCCGAGAAGGCCGGCCACACCGGCACGTTGGACCCGCTGGCCACCGGCCTGCTGCCGCTGTGCTTCGGTGCCGCCACCAAGTTCAGCCAGATCAGCCTGGACGCCGACAAGCGCTACACCGCGACGCTGAAGCTGGGCGTCACGACAACCACCGGCGATGCCGAAGGCGAGCCCCTCAAGGCGCGGACCGTCAACGTGAACGCCGAAGACGTCGCCGCCGCCTGCGCGAAGTTCATCGGCCCGATCGACCAGGTCCCGCCCATGCACTCGGCGCTCAAGCGCGATGGCAAGGCGCTGTACGAATACGCCCGTGCCGGCATCGAGGTCGAGCGCGAAGCGCGCCGCATCACCATCCACGAGATCCAGCTGATGGGCGGCCTGCACGACCAATGGATGATCGACGTGCGCTGCAGCAAGGGCACCTACATCCGCACCCTGGCCGAGGACATCGGCGAGGCGCTGGGTTGCGGCGCGCACCTGACGGCGCTGCGCCGCACCGGCAGCGGCCCGCTCACGCTCGACGGCACCGTCACGCTGGAACAACTGGCTGACATGACCGAGCCACAACGCGATGGCATGCTGCGTGACGCCGACAGCCTGCTCGCCGACTGGCCCTGCGTGCGGCTGAACGACGAGGATGCCGGCCGCTTCCTGAGCGGCGTGCGCCGCCGCCTGGACATGGCCGACGCGCCCAACGTGCGCGTGTACGGCCCGCAGCCCAAGGCCTTCCTCGGCAGTGCCCACGTCACCGCGGGCGAACTCATTTCAAACAGGCTCTTGAGCCCGGTGGAGGTGCAAGGCCTCCTGCAAGCGCAAGAGAGAGCAACGACATGACCCGACAAATCCGCAACATCGCCATCATCGCCCACGTGGACCATGGCAAGACCACGCTGGTGGACCAGCTGCTGCGCCAAAGCGGCACCTTCCGTTCCAACGAGAAGGTGGCCGAGCGCGTGATGGACAGCAACGACCTGGAAAAGGAACGCGGCATCACCATCCTGGCCAAGAACTGCGCGGTGGAGTGGAAGGGCACGCACGTCAACATCGTCGACACCCCGGGACACGCGGACTTCGGCGGCGAAGTGGAGCGCGTGCTGTCGATGGTGGACAGCGTGCTGCTGCTGGTCGATGCCGTGGAAGGCCCGATGCCGCAGACGCGCTTCGTGACCAAGAAGGCACTGGCCCTGGGCCTCAAGCCCATCGTGGTGGTCAACAAGGTGGACCGCCCCGGCTCGCGCACCGACTACGTCATCAACGCGACCTTCGACCTCTTCGACAAGCTTGGCGCCACCGAAGAACAGCTCGACTTCCCCGTCATCTACGCCTCCGGCCTGAACGGCTGGGCGACACTGGAAAAGGGCGGCACCGGCACCGACCTCGCGCCGCTGTTCGACGCCATCCTGCAGCACGTGCCGGCGCACGAGGGCAACCCCACCGACCCGCTGCAGCTGCAGATCTGCTCGCTCGACTACTCCACCTACGTGGGCCGCATCGGCATCGGCCGTGTCAACCAGGGCACGCTCAAGCCCATGCAGAACGTGGCCGTCTACAGCGGCCCGGACAGCGCGCCCATCAATGCCCGCGTGAACCAGGTGCTGAAGTTCGAAGGCCTGGAGCGCCAGCAGGCGACCGAAGCCGGCCCCGGCGACATCGTGCTCATCAACGGCATCGAGCAGATCGGCATCGGCGTGACGCTCACCGACATCGAGAACCCGGTGCCGCTGCCCATGCTGAAGGTGGACGAGCCCACCCTCACCATGAACTTCTGCGTGAACAACTCGCCGCTGGCCGGCCGCGAAGGCAAGTTCGTGACGAGTCGCCAAATCTGGGACCGCCTGCAGCGCGAACTGCAGAGCAACGTGGCGCTGAAGGTCAAGGAGACCGACGAAGACGGCATCTTCGAGGTCTCCGGCCGTGGCGAACTGCACCTGACCATCCTGCTGGAAAACATGCGCCGTGAAGGCTACGAACTGGCCGTGTCCAAGCCGCGCGTGGTGTTCAAGGACATCGACGGCGAGCGCTGCGAGCCCATCGAGATGGTGACGGCCGACGTGGAAGACCAGCACCAGGGCGCCGTGATGCAGGCCCTGGGCGAGCGCAAGGGCGAACTCGTGAACATGGAGCCGGACGGCATGGGTCGCGTCCGCCTGGAATACCGCATTCCGGCGCGCGGCCTCATCGGCTTCCAGAACGAGTTCCTGAACCTGACGCGCGGCACGGGCCTCATCAGCAACATCTTCGACAGCTATGAGCCCTACCGCGGCGAGATCGAAGGCCGCAAGAACGGCGTGCTCATCAGCCAGGACGACGGCGAGGCCGTGACCTACGCGCTGGGCAAGCTGGACGACCGCGGCCGCATGTTCGTGAAGGCGGGCGACCCCTTGTATGAAGGCATGGTGATCGGCATCCACAGCCGCGACAACGACCTGGTGGTGAACCCGGTGCGTGCCAAGCAGCTCACCAACTTCCGCGTGTCGGGCAAGGAAGACGCGATCAAGATCACGCCGCCGATCATCCTCACGCTGGAGTACGCGGTGGAGTTCATCGCGGACGATGAATTGGTGGAGATCACGCCGAAGTCGATCCGCATCCGCAAGCGCCACCTGAAGGAGCATGAGCGCAAGCGCGCCAGCCGCGAAGGGGCTTGATCGACTGGTGCGAGCGCGCCAGGCAAAAAACAAAAGAGGGTGCCGCGGCACCCTCTTTTGCATTTACTCGTTCACATCATTGGGCGGGCTCAGAGTTCTGCGGTGCTTGGTGCGGCGGGTTGTCGCATCATGCACACGAAGAACTCCTCATCCGGCTTGTCATCCGCTACCGTCAACTTGCACGTTGCCGCGTCGCTCCAGAGCTTGGCGATGACCGACAACGTTTCCATGCGGCACAACTTGTAAGGGGTGATCGGCGCTTCCTCCGGTTCGGGTTCCTCTCCGCAGAGGCGATCAGCCTCTTCACTGGCGTGGCGCAGGACGTGAGGCAACTGCTCTTCCAGGGGTGTTACGGCCATTTCACCCCGGATCCGGTGCACGGTCTGGATTCGGACCAGGTCTTGCACAAGCTCCTGCTTGGTCGGGTGGTGCCCGCAAGCAGCCAGGGCCATCGACATGACGCCCGCTGTCATCCATCGCATCTTCATCGTTTTCACGTCTTTCTCCTTTTCTTGTTTTTGAAAATCCCACATGCGGCGCGGACCGCCCGACTTGTCTTCCGTGATGGAAGGCGGTGGCGGGTACCGCGTGGGACCTGGGAAGGGCGCAGCCGTGGACACATTGGCACCACGGCCGGCAGAAGACGTGGGGCGGAGTCTGGGAAGACACGGCGCCGTTGTCCAAGTGAAAGTCGAGCACGGGACCATCCATTTCCCGTGCGTGGCCGCCTCAAGGCACCGTGATTCTTTCGCCCGGAACGACACGATTTAGACGATCCCTCCAGAGCCCTGTCACCCCCGCGAAAGCAAATCCAAAGCATCGCTGGCACACTCCAGAGGTCCAACCTTCCGCCTGCGCATGCATCCGCTGTCCCATCGCCAAGCCGTCCTCGGCATGCTCGTTGTCACCTTGTTGTGGAGCACGGCGGGCATCGTGTCGCGGCACCTCGATTCGGCGCAGGCCTTCGAAGTCACCTTCTGGCGCAGCTTCTTCCTCGCGCTGGCGCTGGCTGGCTACTTCATCGCGCTGCATGGCCGCGACTCGCCCCAGCTGCTGAAGCAAGGCGGCAAGGCCCTGTGGATCTCGGGCCTCATGTGGAGCGTGATGTTCACCTGCTTCATGGTGGCGCTCACACTGACCACCGTGGCCAACGTGCTCATCACCATGAGCATCGCGCCGCTGCTCACGGCCTTGCTCGCCCGCTTCATGCTGGGCCACCCGGTCGCCTTGCGCACCTGGGCCGCGATCTTCGTGGCGGGCGCCGGCATCGCGTGGATGTACGGCAGCAGCATCAGCGGGGAGGGCACGCACCTGCTGGGCACGCTGGTGGCCCTGGGCGTGCCCATCGCCGGCGCCATCAACTGGAACACGCTGCAGCGTGCCGGCAAGTCGGTGGACCTGGTGCCCGCCTTGCTGATCGGCGCGGTCATCTCCAGCGCGACGGCGCTGCCGCTCGCGTTTCCTTTCCAGGCCACGCAGCACGACGTGCTGCTGCTGGCCCTCCTCGGTGTGTTCCAGCTCGCCGTGCCCTGCACGATGGCCGTGCGGCTCACGCGCTCGCTGGCGGCGCCCGAGATTTCGTTGCTGGCGCTGCTGGAGATCATCTTCGGCATCGCCTGGGCCTGGCTGGGCGCCAATGAACGGCCGGCACCGGAAGTGCTGACTGGCGGCGCGCTGGTGTTGACGACCCTGGCGCTGAACGAAGCGTGGGGCATGAGGAATCGAGGAGTGCGATGAGCGCGGAACAATCCATGGTGGTGGCCGAGAAGCACCGCAACGTCGGCGTGATCACGCTGAACCGGCCGCAGGCGCTGAACGCCTTGTCGCTGGGCATGATCCGCGACATCACCGCTGCGCTGCTGGCCTGGCGCGACGACGACGAGGTGGTGGCCGTCGTGCTGCGCGGCGCGACGCAGGAAGGTAAGGGCGTGGCCTTTTGCGCGGGCGGCGACATCCGCTTCTTCCACCAGGCCGCGCTCGCGGGCGATCCGCGGCTGGAGGACTTCTTCACCGAGGAATACACCCTCAACCACCTCATCCACAGCTACCCCAAGCCGACGGTGGCGCTGATGGACGGCATCGTGATGGGCGGCGGCATGGGCCTGTCGCAGGGCGCGGCGATCCGCGTCGTCACCGAGCGCTCTAAGCTCGCCATGCCCGAGACCAACATCGGCCTGTTCCCGGATGTCGGCGGCGGCTACTTCCTGTCGCGATGCGAAGGCCGCACCGGCGAATACCTGGCGCTGACCGGGCAGGTGGCGGGTGCCGGTGATGCCATCGCGCTGCGCCTGGCTGACTTCTTCGTGCCCTCGTCGCAGCTCGGCGCCTTGCTGGAAGCGCTGGCCGACCAGCCCATGGAAAGCGGCGCCCTGGTCCGCGCCAGCGTCGTCACGCACACGCAGCCCAAGCCGGCGCCACAGTGGTCGGCGCACCGCGCGGCCATCGACGCCCACTTCGCGCACGACGGCATCGCCGCGATCTTCGCCTCGCTGGAGGCCGACCCCAGCGAATGGGCCGCCGCCACGCTGGCCACGCTGCGCAAGCGCTCGCCGCTGATGATGGCGGTGACGCTGGAGCAGATCCGCCGTGCGCGCGGCATGGAGCTGGCCGACGACCTGCGCATGGAGCGCGACATGGTGCGCCACAGCTTCCACCTGCGGCCGGGCGCTGCCAGCGAGACGGTGGAGGGCATCCGTGCCCTGGCGGTGGACAAGGACCATTCGCCCCAGTGGAACCCGCTGCGGGTCGAGGACGTGAAGCGCGAGGACGTGCTGGCATTCTTCGCCAGCCCGTGGCCGGCGCATGCGCATCCCCTTCGCGAGTTGGCCTGACGCGCCGTCGATGTCCGACGGACAGTCCCGGGTTTCACCGGGGCCGTCCGCGAACGCCTGCGCCCTAGCATCCGCCAACCACCCCAAGGGACAAGACCAATGAAGCAACTCTCCGGGCTCGACGCCAGCTTCCTGTACATGGAGACGCCGCAGATGCCCATGCACGTGGGCGCGCTTCATGTGTTCGAGCTGCCGGCGAGCTACAAGGGCAATTTCGCGGCGGACTTGCGCAAACACATGGCCACGCGGCTGCCGCTGGCCAAGGCCCTTCGCCGCAAGCTGGCGTGGATGCCCTTCAACCTCGCCAACCCGGTGTGGATTGACTGCGAGGTGGACCTGGACGATCACATCGAGGCCATCAAGCTGCCCAAGGGCAGCGGCATGGATGAGCTGCATGCCAAGGTGGGCGAGTTCCACCCCGTGCTGCTGGACCGCGAGAAGCCGCTGTGGAAGTTTCGCGTCTTCGAAGGCCTCGCCCCGGGGCCGAACAAGGAGAAGCGCTTCGGCCTGTACACGCAGTTGCACCACGCCGCCGTGGACGGCCAGGCCGCCGTGGCGCTGGCGTCTGCCATCCTGGACGTGAGCCCCGAGCCGCGCGACATCGAGCCGCGCAGCAAGCCCAAGAAGCTGCAGATCGGCATGGCCGAGATGATCAGCGGCGTGTTCGCCAACCAGCTCCAGCAGTACGCCAACATCGTGAAGGGCCTGCCGACCACGGTGGGCGCCCTGGGCACCGTGGCCAAGCAGGGTGCCACCGGCGTGACCGGTGCGGCCGTGGCCAAGGTGCGCGGCAAGGCCACGCCGGCCGAAGACTCGGTGAGCCTGGGCCTCGCCCCGCGCACCAAGCTCAACGCCTCGGTGACCGACACCCGCGCCTTCGCTTCGGTGAGCCTGCCCATGGCCGAGCTGAAGGCGCTGCGCCGCGCCCACGACGCCACGCTCAACGACGTGGTGCTGATGCTGTGCAGCGGGGCGATGCGCCGCTACTTCCTCGCCCATGGCCCGTTGCCGCGCAAGTCGATGGTGGCGGCCGTGCCGGTGTCCACCCGCGCGGCGGGCGACACCAGCTCCAACAACCAGGCCTCGATGACGGTGGTGAACCTGGGCACGCACATCGCCGACCCGATGAAGCGGCTGCTCTACGTCAAGGCCGCCACCGCCGCGATGAAGCAGACGCTGGGCAGCGTGAAGAGCCTCATGCCCATCGACTTCCCATCGCTGGGCGTGCCCTGGGTGATGAGCGCGCTCACCGCGGTCTACGGCCGCGCCAAGGTGGCCGACCGCATCCCGCCCATCGCCAACGTGGCCATCTCCAACGTGCCCGGCCCGGCCTTCCCGCTGTACATGGCCGGCGGCAAGATGCTGGTGAACTACCCGACCTCCATCGTCGTGCACGGCGTGGCGCTGAACATCACCGTGCAGAGCTATAACGAGAACCTGGACTTCGGCATCATCGCCTGTGGCAAGGCCATGCCGGACGTGGCCGAACTGGCGCAGGCCCTGCACGAGGAGTTCGCGACCCTGAAGGCCTTGCCGCACACCGCACAGCCGGTCGCGGCGGGAGCGCCGGTTGCTTCGGCAAAAAAGGCCGCCAAGACCAAGGCGGCCAAGGCGACGCCCGCGAAGAAGGCCGGCCCTGCCGCATCGCGGAAGAAGCCTGTCCCTCACGCGACAAGGTCACCTAGGGCAAGCGCTCCATCGAAAACGCTGTCACGTCGCTAACATCGGTCCAACGCAGCACCCCTCCCAACGAATGTCGATCCAAGGCCAGCGCAGCAACGTCAACGAAAAGCTCAAGGCGCCCAATGCGCTGCTGTTGATGATGGAGGGGAGGGCGCCCTGGGAGTACGCCGCGATGCTCGCGGCCACGCCGTGGCTGCGCCGGCTGCCCAAGGGCGATGGACACCCGATCGTCGTGTTCCCAGGCCTGGGCGCTGCGGACTTCACCACCATCCCGCTGCGCAACTTCCTCGAAAGCCAGGGCTACGTCGCGTACCCGTGGCAACAGGGCTTCAACTTCGGCCCGCGCGACGGCGTGGTCGACGGCGTGCTCAACAAGGTGCGCGCGGTCTACGAGAAGCACCAGCGCCCGGTGAGCCTCATCGGCTGGAGCCTGGGCGGCATCTACGCCCGCGAGGCGGCCAAGGAACTGGCAGAGATGACGCGCTGCGTCATCACGCTGGGCTCGCCCTTCACCGGCCACCCCAAGGCCAGCAACGCCTGGCGCTTCTACGAATTCGTGAGCGGCCATTCCACCGACGACCTCGAAGTCTTCGAGCAGGTGCGCCAGCCGCCGCCGGTGCCCACCACCTCCATCTACTCGAAGACCGACGGCATCGTCGCCTGGCAGTGCAGCGTGAACGAACACGGGCCGCTCACCGAGAACATCGGCGTGCATGCGAGCCACGTGGGCATGGGCATGAACCCGGTGGCGATGTACGCCATCGCCGACCGGCTCGCCCAAGACCCGAAGGACTGGAAGCCCTTCGACGCCTCCGGCGTCAAGAGCCTTTTCTACCGCACGGGGCCGGTGAACGCCTGAGGCCGGCATGAAGGTCTCGGCCAACGGCATTACCCTGGAAGTCGAAGACCATGGCTCGCCCTCGGGCGAGCCGCTGGTGCTCATCATGGGCCTGGGCATGCAGCTCATCGCCTGGCATGAAGACCTGGTGCAGATGCTCGTGGACAAGGGCTTCCGGGTGCTGCGCTTCGACAACCGCGACATCGGCCTGTCGCACAGCTTCGACCACCTGGGCGTGCCCAACCTCGGCATCGAGGCGCTCAAGCATGTGGTGGGCTTGCAGGTGAAGAGCCCGTACTCGCTGGGGGACATGGCCAACGACACCGCGGGGCTGCTGGATGTGTTCGGCATCAAGCAGGCCCACATCTGCGGTGCCTCGATGGGCGGCATGGTGGCGCAGCAGCTCGCCCTGCGGCACCCGCACCGGGTGAAGAGCCTCACGCTGATGATGACCAGCAGCGGTTCGCGCAAGCTCTCGCAGCCTTCGCTGAAGGTGCGCAGCGCGATGCTCTCCAGCCCGGACGACCCGAAGAGCTTCGACAGCATCGTGGCGCACTACGTGAGCATCTACAAGCTCATCGGCAGCCCTGGCTACCCGTCGGGCGACGAGTGGCTCACGCGGCGCCTGTCGATGTCGGTGCGGCGCAGCTACCGGCCGCAGGGCACGGCGCGCCAGCTCACGGCCATTGCGGCCGATGGCGATCGGTCCTCGCTGCTGCCGCAGATCAAGGCGCCCACGCAGGTCCTGCACGGCCTGCAGGATCCGCTCGTGCCGGTTGATGCCGGCAAGCAGCTCGCAACGCTCATCCCCGGCGCGAAGCTCGATCTCGTCGAAGGCATGGGGCACGACCTGCCCACCGCCTTGTACCCGCGCTTCGCCGCGGGCATCAGCGCCGCCGCGGCGCGCGCCTGAACGCCACGGCTACTCCCGCCGCCCGCCCTTGCCCAGCGCGCGCTTGAGCCCCGCCTCGAACTTGCGCATGTCGATGGGCTTGAGCCAGTAGTCGTAGGCACCAAGGCTCATCGCCTTCACGATGTCCATCGACAGGCTGTCGGCCGTGAGCAGCGTGACGCGCAAATGCTCGTTGGCGATCTGCTCGTTGAGCGCGCGCACCACCTCCAGCCCGCCGATGTCGGGCAGGTGCATGTCCAGCAGCACGAAGTCCGGCTTCTCGGACTGCGCGAGCCGGATGCCTTCCATGCCGGTGCCGGCCGTCAGCAAGGTGATGCCCGGGTAGCGCGACAACGCGGCCTCCACGAGGTCGACGTTGATGGGGTTGTCTTCGATGTAGAGCACCTTGCCCCGCAAGTCCAGGGCATCGGAGATCGGTTCAACATCGGCGTGCTGGGGCATGTCGGTCCTTGTCTCCATCCGACGCGATGGAGCCTCAAGACGATTGTGGTGTCGGCAATCGCACCAGTCATCTGTGACAACGATTCCCCTCTCGTGAAGAGGGTGCATCACCCCGAATTCGCGGACTCGACATTTGCGCGCAATCGGAGCATTCTTGAGCGCACTCTCTCGGCGAAACCTGGACGCCATTCATCACGGCGTGAGAACAATCAGGGGCTGGCGATGACGCACAGGGTGGGCGATGCACTGATTCGTGCCTTCAGCGACAAGGTTGCCGCTCAGATGGGCATGCGCTTCGGCGCGAACCGGCATGACGTGCTGCTGCGCGCGGCGAACGCGCTGGCGCAGCGTGCCGGGGCGACGTGCGAGGCCCGTGAGATCCAGCAGTGGCTCGTGCGCCCCTGGAACCCGGCCGACATCCAGTCGCTGGCCGAGCTGTTCAGCGTGGGCGAAACCTATTTCTTCCGCGACCCCGCGGCCTTCGACATCCTCGAGCATGAACTGCTGCCGCCGATGATCGTGCAGCGCCGCGAGTCGACGCGACGGCTTCGGGTCTGGAGCGCGGGCTGCTCCACCGGCGAAGAGGCCTACTCGCTGGCAGTGATGCTCTCGCGCCTGATCCCCGACCATGCCCAGTGGGACATCGAGGTGTGGGGCACCGACATCCACATGGGCTTCCTGGCCCGTGCGCGCGAGGCCACCTACGGCGACTGGTCGTTCCGCGGCGTGCCCGACCTGGTGCGCGAGCAGTACTTCCATCGCCTCGACGCCGACCGGCTCCTCGTCAAGGACTTGCCTCGCACGATGGTGCGATTCGAGTATGCGAACGTGATGGAGCCGCCGCTGTCAGCGCAGCCCTTCGACATCATCCTGTGCCGCAACGTGCTCATCTACTTCGGCCGCCAGCAGGCGCGCCAGGCCGTGGCCCACCTGCGCGGGGCGCTGGCCGACGGCGGGTTGCTGCTGGTGGCGCCCACCGAGGCGGGTGCGCGCTGCTTCGATGGCTTCGAGGCCGTGCGCTACCCGAACGCGCTGTTCCATCGAAAGGCGGCACTGAGCAGCGACCTGCCCGCGCCGCCCGCGCGGCTGCGGCCAGACACCGCGCGCCTGAAACCCGCGCTGGACCGCAGCCTCGATGACGCCATCTCGCGCTGCGAGGCCGCCCTGGCACGCGACAAGCTCGACGCCGCGCTGCACGTGCAGCATGCGGCCCTGCTCGAAGAGGCGCACCGCCCCGAGCAGGCACGCGACGCCTTGCGCCGTGCGCTGTTCCTGGAGCCGGAGCTGACCCTGGCACGCAGCGCGCTGCAACGCCTGTCCGACCAGCTCGGCCATCGGCATGGGCGGCATCGCTCGCATGAGGTGGCCCAGTGAGTCCCGCCCGGCCGCCCGAAGGGACTCGCACCGCAGTGCGCAGCACGGAGGTTTCCCAGTGAGTCCTGCCCGGCCGCCGATCAATTGGGCGCAGCTCAGGGAGCGGCTGGCCCGCACCGAGGAGGCGCTGTTCCGCGGCCAATACGCGACGCCCGAGGCCCGGCTCGCGGCGCATGAAGCGCGCACCCGCGCCATCAGCGCACAACCCGCGCCGCGGGGCAACGGCACCGAGGTGGTGGAGTTCGTGCTCGGCACCCGCCACTACGCGGTGCCTACAGCACATGTGATGGAGGTGAGGGCGCTGAATACCCTGACGCCCTTGCCTTGCGTCCCCCGCTTCGTGTCGGGCATCATGAGCGTGCAAGGCCGGATCATCGCGGTGATCGACCTCAAGACACTCCTAGATCTTCCCGAGTCGGGACTGACGGATCTGAACAAGGTGATCATCCTGCGTCACGCGGACATGGAGTTCGGCGTGCTCGCCGACGCCATCGTCGGCGGGCGTTGGCTGCCGTCGTCCGAGGCCGGCACGCTGACGCTCCTGGATGTGCCCGGCATGGCCGGCGATCCGCGTTTCACCATCGACGCGGAGGTCGCGGCATGAGGGGCGTTCGCCTGGTTCAGAACAAGCGTAGCCGCAACACGGCACAACCCCAGGTGAGGTTCCATGACCCGACGCTTCGGAGCCCCGGCCTCGGCCGGTGTCGCTGTCAAAGGCGCTAGACACACGAGAGCCCCCAACCGCCGCCGGCACGTGGCGCTGGCGGTTTGCGCCGTCTTTCATGCGGCTTGCGGCCTGGCCATTGCCAAGGGCACCGAGCCCACGCCGGCGGGATTGGCAAGGCTGTCCATCGAGGAGCTGGCCGACATCGAGGTGTCGTCAGTGTCCAAGCGGCCCGAGCGCCTGGCCGATGCGCCGGCCGCGGTGTTCGTCATCACGCGCGACGACATCCGCCGCAGCGGCGCCGTCACCCTGCCCGAGGCGCTGCGGCTCGCGCCCAACCTGCAGGTGGCGCGCGCGTCGTCCAACAGCTGGGCCATCTCCGCACGCGGCTTCAACAACACCAGCGCCAACAAGCTGCTGGTGATGATCGACGGACGCACGGTCTACACACCGCTGCACTCCGGCGTCTTCTGGGATGTGCAGGATGTGATCATTGCGGACGTCGAGCGCATCGAGGTCGTGAGCGGACCGGGCGGCACGCTGTGGGGTGCCAATGCGGTCAACGGAGTGATCAACGTCATCACCCGGCAGGCCCAGCAATCCATCGGTACCGTTGCCAGCGTGGGCGCCGGCAACGAAGAGCAAGGGCTGACCGTGCGGCATGGCCTGTTGCTGGGCGATGATGCAGCCGTTCGTGGCTACGTCAAGACGCAACGCTTCGAGGCCAGCGAGCGCCAGGACGGCTCCGCGCTGTCGGATGCCTGGAACCGGCAACAGGCGGGCTTCCGCGCAGATTTCGGAAAGTCCGCCGCATGGACGGTGCAAGGCGATGTCAACCAGGGCAAGGCGCAAGGCGGTCCCGGATTTCCGGACCGGCTGGTTTCCGGCGGCAACCTGCTGGCACGCTACAGCCGCGAGTTCGACGACAAGTCGGGCCTGCAGGTGCAGGCGTATTTCGACAGCTACCGGCGCCGCCAGCCCAGCTTCTTCGACGAAGACCTGGACACCTACGACGTCGATGCGCAGCACCACTTCGGCCTGCGTGCCGACCACGAAATCGTCTGGGGCGGCGGGCTGCGCGAGCAGCATGACCGCACGCGTGGAGGAGCACTGCTGGCCTTCGTGCCGGCCAACAGCACGCTGCGGCTGATCAACGTTTTCGGGCAAGACACCTGGACGCTCTCGCCGCAGACCAAGCTGACCTTCGGCCTGAAGGTGGAGCACAACAGCTACACCGGCGTGGAATACCAGCCCAACGTGCACCTGGCCTGGAAACCCTCCGAGCAGACGCTGGTGTGGGCTGCGATCTCGCGCGCGGTACGCACGCCGTCGCGCCTGGATCGCGACTTCTACATCTTCATCCCGCTGGGGGCGCCCTACACCGGGCGCCTGCTGGGCGGCACGAACTTCCAGTCGGAGCGCGTGACGGCCTATGAGCTGGGCTACCGGGCGCAACCGGCGAAGGACGTGTCGGTGTCGATCTCCGCTTTCGTGAACGACTACACCCGGCTGCGCAGCATCGAGGCCAACGGCAGCGGCGACTTCGTGCTGGGCAACAACATCCGCGGCCGCACCCACGGGCTGGAGGCCTGGGCGGGATGGCAGGTCACTGAGATGTGGCGCGTGAATGCCGGTGTCTCGCTGCTGAGCGAAGACCTGAAGTTCGAGCCCGACAGCACGGACCCGGGCACGACAGCCTCCAGCGGCAATGACCCGAAGTCGCAGCTCTTCCTGCGCTCCAGCTGGTCCCTGGGCGACGACCTCAGCCTGGACCTGGGCCTGCGCCGCATCGGCGCGCTGCCCAGCCCCGCGGTGCCGGCCTACACCGCGCTCGATGCGAGGGTGGCCTGGCGCATCAACAAGGTCTTCGAACTCGCGCTGTCCGCCGCCAACCTGGGCGGCCGCCATGTGGAGTTCAACTCCGGCGCCAACACCGCCTGGTTCGGCCGCACCTACTTGTTGAGGTTGACATGCCTGCTGTGATGCGCACGTGCTGGCAGTTGATCGCCGCCCTGTGGCTGCTGTTTTCGGCGGCCGCTGCCGACGCGGCCGAGCCGCTGGAGTATTCGGTGAAGGCGGCCTACCTCGCCAAGTTCGCGATCTACGTGGACTGGCCGCCGGCCAGCTTCACCGCGCCCGGCGCGCCCATCGTGCTGTGCGTGGTGGGCGAGGACCCCTTCGGCAACCTGCTGGACGAGGCCGTGGCCGGGCAGACGGTGCAAGGCCGCAGCCTGGCGGTGAAGCGGCTGAAGACCATGAACCGCGAGTCGGGCTGCCACATCGCCTACTACGCCGGCGAGCCGAAGATGGAGGCCTTGAAGGGCATTCCGGTGCTGGTGGTGACCGATGTGCAAGGCGGCGCGGGCATCATCAACTTCGTGCTGCGCGACAACCGCGTGCGCTTCACGGTGGATGACGAAACCGCGGCGCAGCATGGCCTGGGCATCAGCTCCAAGCTGCTGAACGTGGCGCTGGCGGTCAGGGCGCGAGGGGCGCACTGATGATGCGCCGACTCCACGACGTGCCCATCCGCCGCAAGCTGATGTGGATCTCCGTCATCAGCTCCACCGTCGCCTTGCTGCTGGCCGGCGCCATCCTCGCGCTGTACGAGGTCTATTCCTACCGGACCCAGCAGCTGCAGGACGCCAACGTGCAGGCCGACCTGCTGGGAGCCTCGGTCACCGCATCGCTGGAGTTCAATGAACGGCGCACCGCGCAGGACTACCTGAACGCCTTCAAGACGCATCCGGACTTCCTCGCCGCGGCGGTGTATGCCGCCGACGGCTCGGCCTTTGCCAGCTACACGCGCGGCAACTCCGCCGATGCCGCGCGGCGCGAGCTGCCGGCGCGCGCGCAGGAGTTCGGCGTGAGATTCGACGACGGCGAACTGGTGGGCTTCTGGCCGGTCAGGCAGGGCCGCAACACGGTGGGCAGCATCTACCTGCGCATCGCCACCGAGCCGCTGGGCGTGCGCATGCTGCGCTATGGCGGCGTCATCCTGCTGGTGATGCTGGGCTCGATGCTGATCGCCTTGCCGGTGACCAACCGCATGCATGCGGTGATCGCTTCGCCGCTGGCCAGCATGGCCGAGGCATCGCGCCGCATGGCCGCCGGCGATCTGGTGGACGTGCCGGGTGGCGAAGGCCGCGCCGACGAGATCGGCCAGCTGCAGGATGCCTTCCACCAGATGAGCACCTCGCTGCAGGCCAAGGCCCAGGTGGCGCGCGAGATCGCGGGCGGCAACCTGGCCTTGAAGGTGGTGCCGCAGTCCGAGCACGACGTGCTGGGCAAGGCCTTCGCCGACATGGTGGACAACCTCCACGAGAAGGCCGAGACCGCGCGGCTGATCGCCACCGGCGACCTCACCGTGCCAGTGCGCTTGCAGTCCGAGCGCGACGAGTTCGGCCGCGCCTTCGCGGTGATGGTGGAGAACCTGCGCGAATTCAACCGGCAGGTGAGCGACGGCATCGGCGTGCTGGGCTCGTCCACCAGCGCCATCCTGAGCGGCACCACGCAGGTGGCGGCCGGCGCGTCCCAGGCCGCGGCGGTCATCAGCCAGACGGCGGTGACGCTGGACGAGGTGAAGCAGACGGCGCTGGTCTCGACCCAGAAAGCGCGCTACGTGGCCGACGCGGCGCAGCGTGCGCGCGAGGTCTCGCAGGCGGGTCGCCAGTCGGTCGAGGAGACGATGGCCGGCATGCAGCAGATCCGCGAGCAGATGGAGATGATCGCCGACAGCATCATGCGGCTGTCGGAACAGACGCAGGCCATCGGCGAGATCATCGCCAGCGTGAACGACCTGTCCGAGCAGACCAACCTGCTGTCGGTGAATGCCTCGATCGAGGCCGCCAAGGCCGGCGAGCACGGCGTGGGTTTCTCGGTGGTGGCCCAGGAGGTCAAGAGCCTGGCGGCGCAGTCGCGGCAGGCCACGGCCCAGGTGCGCAACATCCTGAGCGAAATCCAGAAGGCCACCACCAATGCGGTGCTGGCGGCGGAGCAGGGCGCCAAGGTGGTGGACATCGGTGCGCGCCAGTCGCAAAGCGCGGGCGAGGCCATCCAGCGATTGACCGACAGCATCGCGGAAAGCGCCTCGGCGGCCAGCCAGATCGCGGTGTCCGCCCAGCAGCAGATGGTGGGCATGGACCAGCTCGCGCAGGCCATGGGCAACATCCGCACGGCGACCACGCAGAACATGGACAGCACCCGCCAGGCGGAGATCGCGGCACATCAATTGCATGAACTCGGTGTGAGACTCAAGAGCATGGCGGGTCTCTACAAGGTTTGAGAGCCAGCCCGGGGAGGGTGTCTTTCACAAAGCAACACGGCGAAGTCAAGCCATGGAAGACGAGAAGTTTCTGAAGATGCTCCTGCAGACCTTCGCGGTCGAAGCGCGGGAGCACCTGGATGCAATGTCGACGCTGCTGCTCGAACTGGAGCGGCAGGCGCCGGGCGCGCGCGCGTCCGGCGCCGAGACGCTGTTCCGCGAGGCGCACAGCCTCAAGGGCGCGGCCCGCTCGGTGAACCTGGCCGAGGTGGAGCGCGTGTGCCAGGCGATGGAGCGCGTGCTGTCCGCGCTCAAGCGGGGCGAGCAGCCGGTGACGCCGGCCTTCTTCGAGGCGATGCATGCCGCGGTGGATGGCGTGGGCCGCCTCGTAGCACGCGACGTGGGCGAGGGCGCGGCGGTGGAGGCCGGGCTGGCGGTGACGCTGTCGCGCATGGTGCTGCAGCTGCTTGAAGGCGAAGCTGCCGCGGGGGCTGCAATTCCATTGGTGGCGCCGGCAGCGGCCTCCGTGCCGGAGAAGACCGTGACGCCCGTCGCGGCAGCGCCGTTCGCCGCCGAGCCCATCGCTGCAGCACCCGTCGCAGGCGCCGACACCGTGCGCATCGCCACCGCCAAGCTCGATGCGCTGATGGCCCAGGCCCAGGAACTCCAGGCCCTCAAGCTTGGCGGTGCGCACCTGGCCGACGAGACGCAGGCCATCCTGGACATGTTCGCCACTTGGCGCCGTGGGCACGACAAGCGCTCCGGCCATTCGCGCATGCTGCGCCGTGCCGGTGTGCTGGACAAGCTGGAGAACAGCAAGAACAGGCGGCTGCTGGAACGGCTGCTGGACGCGAGCGAGACCGACGAACTCTTCCTCAAGTCCCTGGCCGATCGCCTGGGCCGGCTGGCGCGTGCCGCGGTGCAGGACCGGCGCTTGCTGTCCTCGCGCATCGACCGCCTGGCCGACGAGGTTCGGCAGGTGTCCATGCTGCCGTTCTCTTCGCTGCTGGCCTCCGCACCCAAGCTGGTGCGCGATCTCGCGCACGACAGCGGCAAGGACGTGGCCGTCGACATCCAGGGCATGGCCCTGGAAGCGGACCGCCGCATCCTCGAACAGCTGAAGACGCCGCTGACGCACCTGCTGCGCAACGCGCTGGACCACGGCATCGAGCTGCCTCAGCAGCGCGTGCTGGCCGGAAAGCCACCCCGAGGCCGGCTGGTGATTTCGGTGAGCGCCCATGAAGGCGCCCGCATCGCGCTGACCCTAGCCGACGACGGTGCCGGCGTGAACGTGGACAAGGTGCGGGCGCGGGCACTGAAGATGGGCTTGCGCACCGAGGACCAACTCGCGCGCATGGCGCCGGACGAACTTCAGCAGCTCATCTTAGAGTCGGGCCTGTCCACCAGTCCCATCCTCACCGACCTGTCGGGGCACGGGCTGGGCCTGGCGATCGTGCGGGAGAAGGTCGAGGCCTTGGGCGGCACGATCAGCGTGGCGGCGGGCGAGGGCGGCATCGGCACGCGCTTTGGCATCGTCCTGCCATCGATGCTGGCCACCTTCCGCGGCTTGCAGGTGCGATGCGGCGGGCAGGCCTTCATGCTGCCGTCGCGCCAGGTGGAGCGCGTGCTGCGCATCGAGGCTCCATCCGTCGATGCCGGCGGCGAAGCGCCGCAATTGCTCGTGGACGGAGAGCACCTGCGGCTCGTCTCCCTGTCGGCGCTGCTGGGGCTGAAGGAGCGCGTGCGACCCGACGACGCATCGCGCTTCGTGCAGGTGGTGGTCGTGGCCAACGCTGGCGAACGGCTCGCCTTCACGGTGGAGGAGGTGGTGGGCGACCAGGAGATGCTGGTCCAGCCGCTGGTGCCGCCCTTGCGCCGTGTGCCCCACATCTCGGCGGCCACTGTGCTGGGCGGCGGGCAGGTGGTGCCGCTGCTGAGCGTGCCCGATCTGTTCAAGTCGGCACTGGCGGCGTCTGCCATGGCATGGCCTGTGGCCCCGCGCGCGGGCGATCCGGTCTCGCTGCTCGTGGCGGAGGACTCAGTGACCGCGCGCACGCAGCTGCGCGAGATCCTCGAAAGCGCCGGCTACCGCGTGACCACCGCCGCCGACGGCATGGAGGCGCTGGACAACCTGCAGTCGGGCGACTATGACCTGCTCGTCACCGACGTGGAAATGCCGCGCCTGGACGGCTTCGGCCTCACGGCCCGCGTGCGCCGCGACGAGCGCCTGTCGCAGTTGCCGGTCATCCTTGTCACCGCGCTCGATTCGCGCGAAGACAAGGAGCGCGGCGTGGAGGTCGGCGCCAACGCCTACATTGTCAAGCGGGGCTTCAGTCAGCAGCGCCTGCTCGACACCATCAGGACGCTTTTATGACGCAGGGAACGAATCACCGCGTTCGTGTCCTGCTGGTGGAAGACTCGCCCACCTACCGCGTGCTGCTGTCGGGCCTGCTCGGCGACGATTCCCGCCTGGAAGTGATCGGGGTGGTGGGCGATGGTGCGCAGGCGGTGGAGTCGGCGCAGCGCCTGAGTCCTGACGTGATCGTGATGGACATCCACCTGCCGGCCATGGGCGGCTTCGCAGCCACGCGGCTCATCATGGAAACGGCGCCCACGCGCATCGTGATGGTCACGGCCACCTCCATTCCCAACGAGGTGGCGCAAAGCTTCGAGGCGCTGGAGTCCGGTGCGCTGACGGTGCTGGCCAAGCCGCCGGGTCCCGGGCATCCGGAGTTCGAGGCGATGCGGCGCGAACTCGTCAACACCGTGGCCCTGATGGCCGAGGTGCCGGTGGTGCGCCGCTGGCCGGCGCAGAAGACGCCGGCGGCTGCACCGGTGCCGGTGGCTTTGCACGTCGGCCGCATCGACCTGATCGCCGTGGGCGCCTCCACCGGCGGACCGCTGGCACTGCAGGCGCTGCTCACCGCGCTGCCGCACAAGGGCATGCCACCGATCGTCATCGTCCAGCACATTTCCCACGGCTTTGCCGACGGGCTGGTGCAGTGGCTGTCGCGCGTGGCGAGCTATGACATCAAGGTCGCCGCGCATGACGATTGCCTGCACCACGGCATGGCCTGCATCGCGCCCGATGGTGCCCACCTGGAAGTCAAGGCCGACGGCCACGTCGTGCTGCACCAGGGGCCGCCGGTCAACGGTTTCCGGCCCGCGGTGGCCACCTTGTTCGCCTCGGTCGCGCGCGAGTACGGTCCACGCGCCGCCGGGCTGCTGCTCACCGGCATGGGACGCGACGGCGCGCAGGAGCTGCTGGCCATGCGCCAGGCCGGCGCTCTCACCATGGCCCAGGACAAGGGCAGTGCCGTGATCAACGGCATGCCCGGAGAGGCCGTGCGCATCGGCGCGGCCATGCACGTTCTTACGCCACAGGACATGGCGGCCACCTTGAGCCGCCTTGCCAGAACACCGTCGTCAGGGGACCGCTCATGAACTCGCCCGCACCGATCGAGATCCTTCTCGTCGAGGACAGTCCGACGCAGGCTGCCAAGCTGAAGTACCTCATGGAAAGCCACGGCTACGCCACGCGCGTGGCCGGCAACGGGCGCAAGGCGCTGGAGGCCATCCAGGAACGCAAGCCGCGGCTCGTGCTGTCGGACGTGGTGATGCCCGAGATGGGCGGCTACGACCTGTGCCGCGCGATCAAGACCGATCCGGCGCTGCACGACATCCCGGTGATCCTGGTCACCTCGCTCATCGATCCGAAGGACATCGTGAGCGGCCTCGAATCGGGCGCGGACAACTTCGTGCGCAAGCCCTATTCGGAGGAGTACCTGCTCAAGCGCATCCAGCACGTGCTGCTCAACCAGGAGCTGCGCCGCGCGGAAGGCGGGCGCTTCGACCTGGGCATCGTGGTGTACATCGGCGGGCAGAAGCACTTCATCAACGCGGAGCGGCAGCAGATCCTGGACCTGCTGATCTCGACCTACGAGCAGGCCATCGCGGTGAACGAGGAACTGCAGATGCGCGAGCACCAGATCGTGGAGCTCAACGCGCACCTGGAGCGGCGCGCGGAGGAGCTGGAGGTGATCAACGCGGAGATCGCCCGCAAGAACGTGGAGCTGCAGCGCGCCAGCGGCATGAAGTCGGAGTTCGTGGCCAACATGTCGCACGAGCTGCGCACGCCGCTGAACGCGATCATGGGATTCTCGGAAATGCTCAAGGACGGCATGCTGGGCGAACTGACCGATCGCCAGAAGAACTCGGCCTCGGCGATCTTCGACAGCGGCATGCACCTGCTTTCTCTCATCAACGACATCCTGGACCTGTCGCGCATCGAGGCGGGCAAGATGGAGCTCGACCTGGAGAAGGTGGAGGTGGACGACCTGCTGCAGAACAGCCTGTCGATGCTGAAGGTGCGCGCCTCGGCCCACCGCATCGAGCTCAAGCTGGAGTCCGATGTCCGCGAGCGCATCGAGGTGGACCGCCGCAAGGCCAGGCAGATCGCCTACAACCTGTTGTCCAACGCGGTGAAGTTCACGCCGGACGGCGGCGCGGTGACGCTGCAGGCCCGTGTGACCGACACGGTGGATGCCACTGGCATGCTTCGCGTCGGCGAGGAACCGCTGCTGGGCAGCCAGCGCTATCTGGAGCTGGCCGTGATCGACAGCGGCATCGGCATTGCCGCCGATGACATGGGAAGACTTTTCCGGCCCTTCTCGCAATTGGACAGCGGCTTGTCCAGGAAGTACGAAGGCACCGGGCTGGGCTTGGTGCTGGTGAAGCAGCTCGTGGAGCTTCACGGTGGAGCTGTGGCAGTCACGAGTGAACTCGGCAAGGGCACGACCTTCAAGGTGTGGCTTCCCTTTCGCGACGCGATGAGGAATGTGCCCGCTCCGGTGGAGGCGGTGGCGCACTGAGTTCCGCTGATTCGTTTTTCGCGGCGATGGTGAGGCACGGCGGTGGTTGCCGAGGCCGGTGGGTGGCTGACAGAGCGAAGTAAAGGAGGAGGGCCGGGCGAAGCCCGGTCCGGGGGACATGAGCGGAGTCGGCCACCCGCCGGCTTCGGCATCAACCCGATGTCACAGCGAGTGGCGCGAGCTGGCGCAAACGAGGCCAAGCCGGGGCGGCGGAGTGCATCGACGCATGCTGGGTAGACGTCCGTTCGCGTCAAGCGCCTATCGTCCAGTCGGCACCTGCTCGTCCACATGAGCGCGGGTCGCGCGCGCCGCAGCCGGCTTGGCATGGAAGCACGTGGCAAACGCCATACCTGAGACCGTCAACCGGTAAAGTGCGCCGCAGCATTGGCGTCGGGTCGTTCCGGTTCGCTCGGCCAGGACACGTCGCGCAGCAACTCGTCCGTGTGGCCGGACTGGCGCAGGGCCAGGTCGCCCAGCGAGACGATGCCCACCACCTCATGGCGGTCGTTCAGCACCGGGAGGCGGCGGATCTGCACGTCGCCCATCTGCTTCATCACTTCGTCCGTGGTCTGGTCTTCGGTGCACCAGCGTGTGGTCTCGGTCATCACTTCCTTCACGCTGTGGGTGGCGGGCTCCAGGCCGGCCGCGGTGGCGCGCACGGTGATGTCCCGGTCGGTGATCATGCCCACCAGCGACTTGCCGTCGCACACGGGCAGGGCGCCGACGTTGAGCTCGTCCATGAGCTGGGCCGCGCGCTGAAGGCTGGCATCGGGGGGAATGACCTGCACGCCCTTGGTCATTACTTCGCTGATTGTCGTCATGGAGGTTCCTTGGAAGGAGGGTTGGGGTGGAGACTCCTCCCCGCGTGCAATCGACGTTCCCTGGTGGCGGTGCATGGGTATCCGGATTGCTGCCTCCGAGGCCATGACCGAACAGTTGCATCACTACTGGCAAAAACGTGACTTCAGCGTCACGCCCGAGCCGCGAGGCAAGGCTGCAAAGGCTGGCAAGGCGTTGGGGTTCGTCATCCAGAAACACGCGGCGTCGCGGCTGCACTACGACTTCCGGTTGGAGCTGGAGGGCACGCTCAAGAGCTGGGCCGTGCCCAAGGGGCCGAGCTTCGATCCGAACGACAAGCGCATGGCGGTGCACGTGGAGGACCATCCGCTGTCGTATGGCGGCTTCGAGGGTGTCATTCCGCCTGGCCAGTACGGCGCAGGAACGGTGATCGTGTGGGACCGCGGCAGCTGGGAACCCGTGGGCGATCCGTCCAAGGGCTACCGCGAGGGCAAGCTGAAGTTCCGCCTGCATGGCGAAAAGTTGCACGGTGCTTGGACGCTGGTGCGCATGCATGGGCACGCCAATGAGAAGCAGGAGCCGTGGCTGTTGATCAAGGAGCGCGACGATGCGGCTCGGCCGGCATCGGAGTTCTCGGTGGTGGATGAGATGCCCGACAGCGTGTTGTCGGGGACGAAGTTGAGGCGCGCACCAACCGCCTCATCCCGACGGAGGCCGGGATCCACGGGCCTCCCGTCCATTCCAGACGGCGCCAAGAAAGCCAAGCTGCCCCTGATGCTCGCTCCACAGCTCGCCACGCTGGTCGACCAGGCGCCAGCCGGCGAAGACTGGGTCTACGAGATCAAGTTCGACGGCTACCGCATCCTCGCGCGCATCGATGGCGGTGAGGTGCGGCTTTTCACGCGCAACGGCAATGACTGGACGTCGAAGATGAAGACGCTCGCCGCGGAGGTCGCCTCGCTGGGCTTGCCTTCAGGCTGGCTCGACGGCGAGATCGTCGTGCCGGGCGCGCAAGGCGCACCGGACTTCAACGCGCTGCAGAACGCCTTCGATTCGTCCCACACCGAACGCATCCAGTACTACCTCTTCGACGTGCCGTTCTTCGGCGGGCACGACCTGCGCGCCGTGCCTTTGCAGCAGCGGCGCGAGTTCCTGCGCGGGCTGCTCGACGGCCGCACGGGCGAGCGCATCCGCTTCAGCGAGGACTTCCAGGCCGCACCCGAGGAGATCCTGCACAACGCCTGCCGCATGCGGCTGGAAGGCGTGATCGGCAAGCGGCGCGATGCGAGCTACGTGTCGCACCGCTCGCCGACGTGGATCAAGCTCAAGTGCACACACCGGCAGGAGTTCGTGATCGTGGGGTACACCGACCCCTCGGGCTCGCGCGTGGGCATCGGCTCGCTGCTGCTGGCCATCCATGATGAGAAGGGAGACCTGCGCTACGCCGGCAAGGTGGGCTCGGGCTTCGACACCAGCACGCTGGCCACGCTGAAGAAAAAGCTGCACGACCTGCAGGTGGACAAGACGCCGCTCGCCCACAAGCCCGCCGAGGCGCGCGGCCACTGGGTGCAACCGAAGCTGGTGGCCGAGGTGTCCTTTGGTGAATGGACACCCGAGGGACGCATCCGCCACTCGGTATTCCACGGCCTGCGCACGGACAAGCCGTCCAGCGTCATCACCAAGGAAGAGCCGGTGCCGGTGAAGAAGGCGGCCCGGGCCAAGGCCAAGCCGACGGACCTGCCTGCGCTGCCGAAGGACCTTCGCATCAGCCACCCCGAGCGGGTGATCGACGAGAGCACTGGCATCACCAAGAAGGAGCTGGTCGACTACTACCTGCTGGCCTCGCGGCATATCCTGCCGCACCTGGCCAAGAGGGCGGTGGCGCTGGTGCGCGCGCCTTCGGGTGTCGGCGGCCAGCTCTTCTACCAGAAGCACGCCGAGACGCTGAAAATCGCCGACGTCACGCTGCTGGACAAGTCGCTGTACCCGGGACATCCGCCCATGCTGTCCATCGACAGCTTCACCGCGCTCATCAGCGCCGCGCAGATGAACGTGATCGAGTTCCACACCTGGAACTCCACGGTCAACGACATCGAACGCCCTGACCGCATGACCTTCGACCTCGACCCCGGCGAAGACGTCCCTTGGCCGCAGATGCAGGAGGCGGCGCAGCTCGTGCATTCGCTGCTCGACGAACTGGGCCTCGCGAACTTCCTCAAGACCAGCGGCGGCAAGGGCCTGCACATCGTGGTGCCGCTCACTCGCCGCGACGGCTGGGACACGGTCAAGGACTTCTCGCAGGCCGTGGTGCAGCACCTGGCCAAGGTGCTGCCCGATCGGTTCGCCGCCAAGAGCGGTCCGAAGAACCGGGTGGGCAAGGTGTTCCCGGACTACCTGCGCAACGGGCGCGGCGCCACCACTGCCAGCGCATTCTCGGCGCGGGCCCGTCCGGGCCTGGGCGTGTCCGTGCCCGTGGCCTGGGACGAGCTGCCCGACCTGACCGGCGGCGCGCACTGGACCATCCGCAACGTGCATGAACGACTGGAGGCCGGCACCGACCCGTGGGCCGGCTACGCGAAGACACGGCAGACGCTGGGCAAGGCCATGAAGGCCCTCGGCTTCGAACCCTCTTGAAGGAGAACCCGCATGGCCACCTCGAGCACCCGCACCCTGTGGAAAGGCGCCATCAGCTTCGGGCTGGTGCACATCCCTGTCGCCTTGCACTCCGCCACGGCCGACACCGGCATCGATTTCGACTGGCTGGACAAGCGCAGCATGGACCCGGTGGGCTACAAGCGCATCAACAAGAAGACCGGCAAGGAGATCGACAAGGAGAACATCGTCAAGGGCGTGGAGTACGAGAGCGGGCATTACGTGGTCCTCACCGACGAGGAGATCAAGGCGGCGTACCCCAAGAGCACGCAGACCATCGAGATCGAGGCCTTCGTGCCCATGAACGAGCTGCCCTTCGTCTACCTCGACCGGCCGTACTACCTTTCGCCGCTGGGCAAGGGCGACAAGGTCTATGCGCTGCTGCGCGAGACGCTGCTCAAGACGGGGCGGGTGGGCATCGCGCGGGTGGTCATCCAGACCAGGCAGCACCTGGCGGCACTCATCCCGTCCGGCCCGGCGCTGGTGCTCAACCTCGTGCGCTGGGGCGAAGCCATCCGCCCCTGGGACCAGCTCAACCTGCCCGAGGCCGGTACCAAGGCCGTCGGCCTGAAGGAGAAGGAGCTGTCGATGGCCGAGCAATTGGTGGACGAGCTCACCACGCATTGGGACCCGGACCAGTTCCACGACACCTTCAGCGAGGAGATCATGAAGCTGGTGCACCAGAAGGTCGACGCGGGCCAGACGGAGACGGTCATCAAGCCCGAGGCGCAGGAGGAGGGCGCGGCGGCGCCGTCGAACGTGGTGGATCTCACCGAGCTGCTGCAGCGCAGCCTGCGCGGCGGGTCGAAGGCGGCCGCCAAGGCGCAGCCGGCCGCGAAGGAGCCGCGCAGCAGCCGCGAGCCCAAGCCGCAGAAGGCCGAGCGTGCCCCGCTACGCGCGGCGGCTGCCTCGCGGGAAACCAAGTCGACGGCGAAGGCCCGGGCCCCAGGGCGCAAGAAGGCCGCCTGAGGCGTGGAACCACAGGCCGCGGAAGCGGTGCTCCGCGACCACGCTGCCGAACTGGCGTGGTGATCGCCGCAGCAAGGGCGGGGTGCGGTCGATCAGGCGATCGCACAGCGCGCAGAAGTCGTCGTAGTCGAATCGCAGGATGGGCATGCCGTTCACCGGCAACCCGCATGCCGACCTACATGGCCCGTGCCAGCGCCCCGGCCAGCTCTGCCGGCTGGCAGGGCTTGGCGATGACGGTGAGCCCCGCCGCGATGGCCGCTTCCAGCCGCGAGGTGTAGCCTGTCATCAGCACCACGGGCAGCTCCGGACGCGACTGTCGCAGCGCCAAGGCGAGCTCGATGCCGTCCATGCCGCCGGCCATCACGATGTCGCTGAGCACGCCGTCGAAGGGCTCCTCGGAGGAATCGATCAGCGCCAGTGCCTGCGGGGCGGACGACGCGCGGGTGATGCGGTAGCCCAGGCGCTCCAGCAGCGCCGCCGTGGCCGCGGCGACGTCGTCGTTGTCTTCCACCAGCAGCACGTGGCCGTCGCCTTCGGGCAGGGCCGTGCTGGGCGGTGGTGGGGGCGCCGAGGCTTCCGGCGCCGCCAGCAGGAACATCGACACCGCCGTGCCGCTGCCCGGCGAGCTGTGGATGACCGCCACGCCGCCCGCCTGCTTGCAAAAGCCGTAGACCTGGCTCAGGCCCAGCCCCGTGCCCTTGCCGATCTCCTTGGTGGTGAAGAAGGGTTCGAACACGCGCTCCAGCAGCTCGGGGGGGATGCCCACGCCCTCGTCGCTGACGCGGATCTCCACGAACTCGCCGTCCAGCGACACGTCCTCCTTGCCGGCATTGCGCACCAGGATGCGAAGGGCGCCGCCCTCGGGCATGGCATCGCGGGCGTTGATGGCGAGGTTGATGAGGGCCAGCTCCAGCTCGGCCGCGTCCACCGACACCATGCGGATGTCATGCGCCACCTCATGCTCGATGCGGATGCTCTGCGTGAGCGTGTGCCGCAGCAGGTCCGTGACCGAGGGCAGCCAGCGCCGCAGGTCGATCACCTCCGCCCGCCAGGCCTGCCGCCGCGAGAAGGCCAGCAGCTGCCGCGTGAGCCGGGTGCCTGCCTCGACCGCGCGCTTGATGGAGTTGATGGCCGGCGTGGTGTCCATGCCCGGACGCATGCGCTCCAGCAGGTGGGCGTTGTTGTTGACCACCATCAGCAGGTTGTTCACGTCGTGGGCCACGCCGCCGGTGAGGTGGCCCATGGCTTCGAGCTTCTGCGACTGCCGCAGCGCCGCCTCGATCTTGAGACGCTTGTCGGCCTCCTTGTTCAGCCGGCGCAGCGCCTGCACTTCGCGTTGCGTGCGGCGCCTGGCGATGGCCGCGACGTACGCCAGGGCCCCGGCCATGGGTACGATGAACGCCGCCAGCAGCCACAGCGTGCTGCGCCATTCAGCGAGGATGACCTCGTTCGCCTTGCCCGCGGCCGTGTACAGCGGTGTGTCGTCGATGCGCCGGTACGCGATGAGCCGCCGCTGCTGGTCCACCGGCGAGGTGATGGTCAGCATGGCAGCGTTCTCGCCGGCGGCGATGCGCTGCATCATGTGGCCGGTCATCGGGGCGCGCTGTACCGGCAGCTCCGGCGCCGGCATGCGGGTGATGATGCGGCCGGACTGGTCGAACAGCGACAGCGACATGCCCGGTTCGGTGCGGCCCAACTCGGTGTAGAAGTCGAAGAAGTAGCTCGGCCGGACGCTGGCCACCACCACGCCGACGAAGCGACCCATGCGGTCCTCGCGGCGGCGGCTCATCATCAGCAACTGGCCGGTGGACTCGGACGGGTCCGGCGCGACGGTGTAGCGGGTGGCGGTGCGGCCCGCCTCGGCGGTGGCGAGGCGGAAGAACTCGCGGTCAGGGGCGCGAACCTCGCTGCCCTTGGCCGGCGGCTCGTCGCTGGTGACGAGCTGGCGGCCCTCGTTGTCCCAGACGCTCAGCGTCTTGAGGGCGGGCACGCGCTGCAGGGTTCGCAGCAACTGCTGGCGGATCTGGTCGTGGGAATCGATGATCTGCGCATCCGACAGGCCCGACAGCTCCTCGTCGATGCGGTCGAACACCAGCTCGTGGGTCTGCATGACCCGCTGGGCATGCTCATTGGCGATGCGCACCGCGTGGTCGATGTCGGCCTGCGCCTGCTGCCAGGCGTTGGCATGGCTTTGCCAGGCGGCCACGCCGAACATCGCAGCGGGCAGGAGCGCGGCGGCCCACACCCAGGCGAGCATCCAGCGTTCATTGACCGTGGTCCTGCGAGGCTTTTTGGTGTGCGCCGACTGCATCGATCATGCCTGTTTGACCCCGCGGGAAACAGTCAATTACAGATGGATTGGGGTTGTCCGTTCGCACATAATGCCCCATCTCCGGATGTCGTGCGATGCACGCCATCCTGCCGCGCGAGGTCATGTTGCGCGGCACATTCACGCACTGGATGCACCCTCTGGAGGAAGTTCGCAATGCCCCACGCATTGGTTGTCGACGACGAAGCCGACTCCGCGGAAATGATGGCCGCGCTGATCGCGGCCGAAGGTTTCACCGTCGCCACCGCCGGCTCCCTGCGCGACGCGCGCAAGCAACTCGCCTTGCAGGAGCCGGACATTGTCCTGCTGGACCTCATGCTGCCCGACGGCAGCGGCATGCAGCTGTTCGACGACGGCAAGCTGCTGGCCAACACCGAGGTCGTGCTCATCACCGGGCATGCCAGCCTGGAAACGTCCATCCAGGCGCTGCGCCTGGGCGCGGCCGACTACCTGGTCAAGCCGCTGAACATGAAGCAGCTGCACGGCATCCTGTCGCGCGTGACCAAGCCGGCCACGCTGCGGGCGGAAGCCGACAGCCTGCAATCGAGCCTGGAGCAGGAGGGCCACTTCGGCCTGCTGTGGGGCAAGAGCGCCGGCATGCGCCGGGTGTACGAGCAGATCCTGCGCGTGTCGGGCACGGCGGTGACGGTGTTCGTCACCGGCGAGAGCGGCAGCGGCAAGGAGGTGGTGGCCCGCACGGTGCATGACCTGAGCCGCCGGCGCGCCAAGCCCTTCCTGGCGGTGAACTGCGGCGCCATCTCGCCGCACCTCATCGAGAGCGAGATCTTCGGCCACGAGAAGGGCAGCTTCACCGGTGCGGACCGCCAGCACCAGGGCTTCTTCGAGCGCGCCAGCGGCGGCACGCTGTTCCTCGATGAAATCACCGAGATGCCGCTGGACCTGCAGGTCAAGCTGCTGCGCGTGCTGGAAACCGGCACCTTCATGCGGGTGGGTTCCACCCAGCTGCTGGAGACCGACGTTCGCATGATCGCGGCGACCAACCGCAATCCGATGGAAGCGGTTCAACAGGGCAAGCTGCGCGAAGACCTGTTGTACCGCTTGAATGTGTTCCCGATCCACCTGCCGCCGCTGCGCGACCGGCAGGACGACATTCCGCTGATCGCCGAGCATTTTCTGGACGAGATCTCGCGCCGCGAGGGGCAGGTCAAGCACTTCGCGCCGCAGGCGCTGCTGCGGCTGCAGAGCTACCGCTGGCCCGGCAACGTCCGCGAGCTGCGCAACATCGTGCACCGCGCCTACGTGATGGCGCCGGACACGACCATCGTCGACGAATGCCTGCCCACCACCGAGACGCCGCTGCCGGTGATGACCGGCGCGCCGGTGCTGCAGGTGCGCGTGGGCACGCCGCTGTCGGAGATCGAGCGGCAGGTGACGCTCGCGACGCTCGAATACTTCGGGCGCCACAAGGAAAAGACCGCCGCCACCTTGGGCGTGAGCCTGAAGACGCTCTACAACCGGCTGAAGGAATACTCCACCGTGCCGGAGAAGCAAGCCGGGCAGGGCGACGACAACTGAGGACGCCGCGGCCTCACGATGGACGGCCGGCGGCCACCCAGGTGCCGGTGGCGGCCATGTCCAGCCGGTAGCGGGCGCAGTTGTGGCTGCCCAGGGCGGCCAGCTCTTTGGCCAGCATGTCTCGCAAGCCAGGCGCAGAGGTCTCGTCCAGCGACAAGGCGGACAGCGCCTCGCGAAGGCTCTGCCGTTCCCGCACGACGAGCTGGATTGCATCGGCGAGCGACTCGCGGTAGCGCAGCCGCAGCGGGTCGAGCGCCGTCATTGATTCAAGCGACTGCAGCACCATCGCGTACTTCTTCATGGACCGGCGGTAGGTCCAGGTGAAGAGGTCGGTGGCCATGGACAAGTCCAGCTGTTCGGCCACGCCGGTCATCGCCAAGGCGTGGTCGTTCGGATCGATGTCGTTGAACGACAGGGGCGCGCAGTTGCGCAGCACGAGCGGGATGTTGGCGGCCAGGCGGCTGGCGCGCCCGTTGCCGTCTTCGAAGGGTTGGAGGTAGGCCAGGTTCACCCAGAGGAAGAACGCCGCTTCCACGGGGTTCTTCACCTGCCGTGCCTTGTCGATGATGGCGGTGAACATCTGGGCGGGCAGGTCGCCATTCTTTCGGACAACACCCAGCGCGTGCGGATCGGCGAGCAACTGCTCGAGCAGCAGCGCATGGACGTTGCAGACGACCGATTCGGTGAGGCCGTGCACCGGCACGGCGTCGACCATGAACTCGATGGCCCGTTGGTGGTTGAGCAGCATGATCGCGTCCACGTCGCCATGTACCAGGCCCGTCTTGAACAAGTCGGCGGCGGCCAGCAGCGAATGGCGGTTGCCTTCCAGTCTTGACGAGGACCACGCCAGGTCGATGAGCCACTGCGCCAGCACCCGGCGGGCACAGGTGCCTGCGGGCTGCCGGCCTTTCATGCTGCCGGACTCGGCGAGTTCCGCGGCCAGCTTTGCCGGCAGCCAATGGGTCTGGTTGGGAACGTAGCGATCGACCAAGCTGCGCTGATAGGCGAGCGGCTCGCGGTTGCCCGCGGACTGCGCGAGGCGCTGGCGGGCCGCGACACTCTTCGCAGACCAGGGCAGTTCGGGAGACACGATCGGCTCAGGCTCTGCCGCGACGAGCACGGTGGGCGCGGCGGTTGCGTAGCCACGTCTTTCCGGCAAGGTGTAGCGCGTCGCGCGGGCCAGGCCGGACCGGAGCAGCGCGCCCGCTGCCACGAGCCGCTCCAGTGCACGCTTGACCGTGGCCGGACTGGCGCCTGTGATTCGCGCGAGGTCGGAGCTGGACGCGGTCCGGCGGATGCGCACGGCATCCAGCACGGCAGTCTCGAAGGGAGTGGGTGAGCTCAAGGCGAGGTCAGCCCGTTTGAGCTGATTTGATCCGGATTGAGCTGATTATAACGAATGTGATGAGCTGATGTTAAAAAATCGGATCACGTCGATCGCTTCTTCACCGACACCTCCACCACCATCCCGTCGTAGTCCTCGGGTGCCCCCATCCACACGCCGCTCACCGGCGAAGCGAAGCTTGCATGCCGGGCCACACCCACGCGGATGAGGTCGGTGCCGCCGATGAGGTTGTTGGTGGGGTCGAAGGGCATCCAGCCCGCGCCGGGCATGAACACCTGCACCCACGCGTGGGTCGCGCCGGGCGCGATCTTCTCTTCGGAAGGTGCGTCCAGGTCCGGTGTGTACACGTAGCCGGACACGAAGCGCGCCGCGTATCCGAGCCGGCGCACGGCCTCCACCATCAGCGTCGCGAAGTCGCGGCAGGTGCCTTGCTTGCGCTCGAGCGTCTCGCGCGGCGTCTGCACGCCTTCCTCGTCGCGGGGCTTGTAGTCCATGGTCTCGCGGATGCTGCGCGTCATGTCCACGAGGATCTGCCGGCTGTCGGGCCCGACGAACTGGCGCGCCCAGGCCATGAGCGTTTCGTCGGCGTCGTAGAACGGCGTGAGGTAGTGCTGCAGCACCTGCCGGTCTTCGGCGGCGTATTCGAACGGGAAGTGCTCGGCGCCGGGGCTCAGCGGCAGGTCGAGTGCGCGCGAACCGGTGTGCTCCACGGTGAAGGTGCAGGTGAACTTCAGCGCCTGCGAGGGTGAACCGGGCTGCACCAGGGCGATGGAGTTCTCGTACGCGTCCTGGATGAGCCGGATGTCCTGCGCCGGCGGATCCACCTGCAGGTCGGTGGCCAGCACGCGCAGGTCGTGGCTGTCGCGCGGCCTGAACATCAGCCGGTGCTCGCCGAACGTCACCGGCTTGTTGTATCGGTATTCGGTGGTGTGGGTGATGTCGAAGATGATGGACACGAAAGATCCCGTGGCTGCCCGTGCAGCGGCCATTCTCGCGCGTGCCCGTGACATCACGGGCTGTGCAGGCGCCGAATCCCGTCAGCGCTGCGGGCGATTCTTCTTCGTGTCGAGGTCGCCAGGCGCTTCGCCCTTGGAGTGCGAGCGGCCTTCGCTCTCGGCGTCTTCCAGCTCCGATGCTTCGGCGGCGTCGTGCGGCGCGGCCTGGCCGCTGCGCTCGCCTGCCTTGCCCGACTTCACGAAGTCCTGCTCGGCCTTGTCAAACCGGCGGCCGGCCTCGTAGTCGCCTTCGCCCTGGACGGTGCCGCCCTTGGCCTTGTCGGCGGGGGTGTTGCTGCTCATGGGATTCTCCTGTGGGTTCAGCGCAAGGATTCAGCGTTTGGCTCAAGCCGCCTCGGTGAGCACGTCCAGCGGCGCATCAGCCACCTGCGACGTGGGAAAGGGAATCGGCGCCGGCGCCTGGCGGTGCGCCGCCCGTTGCGGGTTGGCCCAGGTGGCCGAGGCGCTCGCTGCCGCATGCATGCGTTCGATCTCCGGCTGCGCGAGGATCCAGTCCAGCCGCATCAGCGTGCTGCGCATGTCCATGGGCTTGTGCCAGATCTCGCGAAAGCCCTGCGCCGTGAGGTCGGTCACGGTCTCGGCGGTCACCGCCACGGCGGGCACGTCGCGCAGGTGGGCCATCTGGCGCAGGCGTTGCAGCAAGTCCGCGCCGTGGCAGTCGGGCAGGCACAGGTCCAGCAGGAGCAGCTCGGGGCGTTCTTCGCTGGCGAGGGTCAGTGCTTCGCCGCCGTCCAGTGCCACCACGAGCTTGAGCTCGGGCCGCTTGGCGAACAGCGCCTGCATGACCAGCACATTCACCGGGTGGTCTTCCACGTACAGCACGGTGCGCGTGGGCGCGGCCTGGGTTGGGAACGCGTTGTCCTGGGCGTCGATGAAAGTGGGCACGATTGAGGGTCCTCGCAATGGGTGCAAGCCCCTGCATGGCAAGCGGTGTGCCCGTGGCGTGCGCCGTGCGGATGTGACATTCACCACGCCGCCAGCCGGCTTCTTCGGGCGGGACTAAGCTGCCCGCACCTCCACTGGAAAAATCTGCTGACGCCATGACAACCCGCAAGAGGATCGAGACCGATTCCATGGGCCCCATCGAGGTCGACGCCGACCGCCGCTGGGGCGCCCAGACGCAGCGTTCGCTGGAGCACTTCCGCATCTCTGGCGAGCGCATGCCCATCGAGCTGCTGCGGGCGCTGGCGATGGTGAAGCGGGCCGCCGCGGGTGTGAACCGCGAGCTGGGCATGCTGGACGCGACACTGGCCGACGCCATCGAGGACGCCGCCACCCGCGTGCTGGCCGGCGGCTACGACGGCGAGTTCCCGCTGGTGGTGTGGCAGACGGGCTCCGGTACCCAGACCAACATGAACATGAACGAGGTGCTGGCCAACCTCGCGTCCGAGACGATCAATGGCGCGGAAGGCGGCGAGCGGGTGGTGCACCCGAACGACCACGTCAACAAGGGACAGTCGTCCAACGACGTGTTCCCGACCGCGATGAACGTGGCGGCGGCCGTGGCCGTGTCGCGCCGCCTGCTGCCGTCGCTGGCGGCGCTGCGCGACGAGTTCGCCGCCAAGTCCCATGACTACAAGGACATCGTGAAGATCGGCCGCACCCACCTGCAGGACGCCACGCCGCTCACGCTCGGGCAGGAGTTCTCCGGCTATGCGGCCCAGCTCACCCAGGCGCACGCGGCGATCGGCGCGGCGTTGTTCCCGGTGTTCGAGCTGGCGCTGGGCGGCACGGCGGTGGGCACGGGGCTGAATGCGCATCCGGAGTTCGGCGATCGTGTGGCAGCCCGCCTGGCGCAGGAGCTGGAGCTGCCCTTCGTGGGCGCCACCAACAAGTTCGCGGCGCTGGCGGCGCACGACACCCTGGTGATGCTGCACGGCGCGCTGAAGATGGCCGCGGTGGCCTTGATGAAGATCGCCAACGACCTGCGCCTGCTGGCCTCGGGCCCGCGCAGCGGCATCGGCGAACTCACGCTGCCGGAGAACGAGCCGGGCAGCTCCATCATGCCCGGCAAGGTGAACCCGACGCAGTGCGAGGCGATGACCATGGCCTGTGCGCAGGTCATGGGCAATGACGTCGCCGTGGCCGTGGGTGGCGCGTCCGGTCACTTCGAGCTGAACGTCTTCAAGCCGCTCATCGCGCATAACCTGCTGCAAAGCGTGCGGCTGCTGGCCGATGCCTGCGACAGCTTCAACGAGCACTGTGTGAAGGGCCTCGAGCCCAACCGCGAGCGCATCCGTGAGCTGGTCGCGAACTCGCTGATGCTGGTGACGGCGCTGGCGCCGCACATCGGCTATGACCGCTCCGCCAAGATCGCGCACAAGGCGCACCACGAGGGCACGTCTTTGCGCGACGCGGCGCTGGCGCTGGGTGTCAACGGGGCGGATTTCGACGCCTGGGTCGTCCCCGCCAAGATGGTCTGAACTTCGCGCTCAAGGCTCAGGGGCCGATGTCGCGGCGGCGGCTGCGGGCATCTTCGTCATCGTTGCTTCCGGGCTGCAGGTTGCCTTCGCTTCCGCTGCGCTCGTCTCGCTGCGAACTGTCGGCGCTGGGCTTGCGCGAGCGCGGGTGTTCGTGAGGGCTCTTGTCGCGGTGCTCAGCCTCGTCGTCCTTGACGGTCTGGGACGGGTCTGCCTGCGGTTTCTGACGTGATGACATGGTGTGCTCCAGCAAACGATGAATGCCTTGGACGGGCAATCCATGTGCCCCTTCAGGCACACCGGTTGCCGCTCCAGGCATCCATCGTCCCTTGCAAGAGGTTCACATGCTCAATCGACTCGTTTCAACCGCGCTGGTGGGCCTGGCCATCGGCACCTTGTACTCACTCAACAAGCAATGGCAGGACAAGCGCAAGCTGTCGGCCGATGCTTCCCCGGCCAAACATCCACGCGAGCAGGTGTGGGAAGGCGAGGGCGGCGCGCTGCCCGTGACCGGCGCGCAATTGGGGCCGGATCCGGCGGTGACGCAGACGTCCGCGCAGAAGCAGGATGAGGCGGAGGGCATCGTGCACTGACAACACTGGGCGTTTCAACAAAAGAAAACCGGGGCCGAGGCCCCGGTTTCTGTTCGCGGTATCCGGCGGAATCAACGGGCCGCCGCGAACTTCCCCTGCTCGTCCGAAAAAACGACTTCCACGCGGCGGTTTTGCTGGCGGCCAGCCGCGTTGTCGTTGCTGGCCACGGGTCGCGTTTCACCATAGCCGCGCGTCTCGATGCGATCGGCCGGCACGCCGCGCGACAGCAGCGCGTTGCGCACGGAGTCGGCCCGCGCCTGCGACAGGGCCATGTTCATCGCATCGCTGCCCACGCTGTCGGTGAAGCCTTCCACCAGGATTCGCCGCTCCGGATGGTTCTTCAGCACCACGGCCAGCTGGTCCAGCTTGGCCTGCGAGCCTTCCTTGAGCGTGGCGTGGCCGGTGTCGAAGAGCACGTCCTGCAGCATCACCACCAGGCCGTGGTCGGTGGGCTTGGCCTGCAGCTCGGCGAGTTCGCGCTGCAGCCGGTTGGCCCGCTCGGCTTCGGCGGCGGCCATGGCCTGGGCGTTCTGCGCCTGCGTCTGCGCGAACTGGGCCTGGGCCTGCGCGTTCTGGGCCTGCGCCTGGGCGCTGCGTGCGTTCGCCTGCGCCACTTGCGCTTCACGAGTGCGGACATCCGCGCGCAGCCGTTCGCGTTCGGCGCCGGCGGTCTCCACACGCGCATCGGCTGCGCGCTGCGCACCGATGTTCGTGGCCACCAGCGTGCGCTTTTGGGCCAGGTAGGCGAGGTGGTTCACCTCCGCGTCTTCCTGCTTGTCTCGCCAGGCCGAGTCCGCGCGCGCCAGTGCATCGCGCGCGCGGCTCAGTTCGCCCTGGGCGTACTGCGTCACCTGGCCGTTGGCCGCGGCGCGGTCGTACGACTGGTGAGCCTCGTCGAGCATTGCATTGCGCTGCGGCGCGGTCGAGCAGGCGCTCAGCATCCAGGCGGTCGCGATGCCGCCTGCCAACGTCGTCCAATGTTGTTTGTTCATGATTGATGTCTCCGTGCTGCCGCTACTGCGGCCTGGGCTGGCGATTCATCTCGTCGCGCAAGGTGGCCAGGCTCGCATCCAATTCGGCGGCGGCCTTCTGCGACTTGTCTGCCGCAGCCTTGGAGCGCGCAGCCAACGCATCGACTTCGGCCTCTTCGGCGAGCCGGCGGGCCTTCAGGTTGTCCTCGGCACGCGCGGCGGATTCGGCCTGCGCGAGCTTGTCGCGCGCCAGCGCCATCTCCGGCGAGGCGTCGTTCGCGCCGGCCACTTGCGCGGCATCGATGGCGCCTCGCGAAGCGCCGAGTTGTTCAGCCGTGGGAACACGGCCGGTGGAGCAGGCGCCCAGCAAGGCGCCAGTGGCGATCAGCCCTGCAAGGGCCGCGCCGCGGACTGGAATGGAGGGTCTCATGGAAGGACCTTTCCCAGAGTCGGACACGACAGTGGATCGGCAACTGCCGTGCCCGTGTTGGTGGCGTGCTCAGACCTTGCGGGAACTTCCGCTGGTGTGCACGTGCGTCGTGTCGAAGCCCTTGTTGCGGTTGGCCTCGGCAACTCTTTCCGGGTCGTCGCCGCTGCCGGAGTCCGACGCCGCAGGCTGCTCTTTCGAGCGTGCGGTGCCGGGTTCCTCGGCGATGCGGTCGATGTTGCCGCCTCCGGTGTAGTAGTCGCCCATCAAGGGCTGCGGACCGCGGTCGGGCACCCAGTCGCCATGGCTGCTGCCGGCCTTGCTGCGCTTGCCGCCGCTGTCGCCGTCACGGGCATGCGCGCCTTCGCCGCGCTTGCCCGATTCGGTGTCGCGTCCGGCCTCGGGCCGGTCCTTGTCGCTTGGTGAACTCATGCTGCGAGTCCTCCAGTGTCAATGGAAGACGAGGTACAGCAGCACGAGCACGATGGCGGGAACACCCAGAAGCCAGCCGATGAAGTACTTGCCCATTTGTTCATCTCCAAGATGAGTTGATCGATGAACTGGACTGGCAAGTGCTGTTCCCGCACTGCGCGGGGCGAGTCGTTCAGAGGGCTGAGGTTGCAGGTTCGCGATGGTTGTGCGACGGCGTGGCACCTGCGTCGCACAAGGGCAGCGACAGCACGAACTCCGCGCCTTCGCCGCGTCCGCCGCTGAAGGCGGTGATGTCGCCACCATGCAGTTGAGCGAGACGCCGCGCGATGGTCAGCCCCACGCCCAGGCCGTTGTTGGTCCGTGGCGTGCTGTGGCTTTCCTGCGCGAAGGGCTCGAACACCTGGGGCAGGAAGTCCGGTGCGATGCCGTGGCCGTGGTCGCGCACGTGGATGTTCACGCGGCCGCCCTCAAGCGTGGTGAAGACCTCGATGACGCCCGGCATGGCGGTGAACTTCGCGGCATTGCACAGCAGGTGCGCCAGCGCCTGCGACAGCCGCTGCTCATCACCCGACACCGCCAGCGGCGTGTCCCCCAGGCGGATGCTGAGCCGATGCCCTCGGCTGTCGATCTGAGGCTGTGCATGGCCCGCGGCCTCCTTCACGAGCCTGGCCACGTCCAGCGTCTGGTGGTGCAGTTCCACCTTGGCCTGGGTGATGCGCGTCACGTCGCGCATGTCGCCGATCACGCGCTGCAGCTGTTCGAGCTGCCGCTCGACGATCTGCCGCACCGGCGTGATGGCCGGTGTCTGCGACTCCATCATCTTCAGGATGGCCGTGGCGTTGGCGATCGGCCCGAGCGGGTTGCGCAGGTCGTGCGCGAGCATGGCGAGGAACTCGTCCTTGCGGCGGTCGGCCAGCCGCAGGGCGCGCGTGCGTTCGGCCAGGCGCTCCTCGAGGTCCTTGCGCTCGTGAATGTCGACGCAGCTGCCCGTGTAGCCTTCGAGCCCGCCATCGCTGCCGTAGCGCGGCACGCCGTTCATCAGCATCCAGCGCCAGGAGCCGTCCGCGCGCTGCAGGCGGAAGTCCATGGAGAAGGCCTGCCGCGCATCGAAGCTCGCATGCCAGATGCCTACGCAGCGTTCCAGGTCCTCGGGGTGCACGCGGCCGAACCAGCCGCTGCCGCGCTCTTGCGACGGCGTGCGACCGGTGAAGTCCAGCCAGGTCTGGTTGAACCATTCGAACTGCTTGTCTGCACCGGCAGCCCAGATCATGACCGGCACGGTGTCCGCCATCAGGCGGAAGCGGCCGTCGCAGGTGTCGTCCCCCAGGGTGCTCATTGCATGTCTCCTTGAATGTCCCGCGCTTCAGGGCAATCGGCGTGCCTGCCTGTGTCAGGTCATGGCCGGCTGGCGCGTGCGCAGGATCTCCACCAGGTCGTCCACGTTCACCGGCTTGACCAGGTGCTGGTCGAACCCGGCCTCGCGGGCACGGGCCCGGTCCTTCTCCTGGCCCCAGCCGGTGATGGCGACGATCACCGCGTCGCAGGTGGCCGGCTGCCGGCGCAGGCGCTGGGCGACGTCATAGCCGTTCATGCCGGGCATGCCGATGTCCAGGAAGATGTGGTCGGGCATCAGCCGGCCGGCGGCCTCCAGGGCGGCGAAGCCGTCGTGCACCACGGTCACCTCCTGCCCCAGTGATTCGAGGATGCTCCACAGGCTGTTGGCGAAGTCCACGTTGTCGTCGGCGATGAGCACGCGACGCCGCGGCATGGGCGCGGCCAGTGGTGGGGGCGGCGCCGGCAGCTCGGCCGGCAGGTGGCCCTTGGGAATGCACACGATGAACTCCGAGCCCTTGCCCAGTCCCTCGCTCTTCACCGTGAGGCTGCCGCCGTGCAGCTCCACCAGTTGCCGCGCCAGCGTGAGGCCCACGCCCAGGCCCTTGTTGCCGCGTTCCAGCGTCTGGTCGACCTGCATGAACATGTCGAAGATCTGCGCCTGCTGCTCCGGCGCGATGCCCAGGCCGCTGTCGATGACGCGCACCATCAGGCGCTCGGGCTCGTCATCCATCTTCAGGTGGATGCGCCCGTGGTCGTCGGTGTACTTGGCCGCGTTGTTGAGCAGGTTGGCGAACACCTGCGCGAGCCGCGTCGCGTCGCCCTGCACGAAGATCGGCCCGGCCGGAACCTCCAGCGTCAGCACGTGGTGGTGGGCCTCGATGCCGGGCTGCGCGATCTCCACGGCGCTGTGCAGCACGGCCACGACGTCCACTCGGCTCATGTCCAGCAGCACCTTGCCGGTGGTGATGCGCGAGACGTCCAGCAAGTCGTCGATGAGCCGCACCATCTGCTGAACCTGCCGCGACATGATCTGCAGGGCGCGCTGCTGCGAGGGGTTCGCGTCGGATGCTCGGCGCAGGATCTCCACCGCGTTGGTGATGGGCGCGAGCGGGTTGCGCAGCTCATGGGCCAGCGTGGCGAGGAACTGGTCCTTCGTGCGGGCGGCGGCGCGCAGCGCGTCCTCGGCCTTGCGGCGCTGCGCCATCTCGGCCGAGAGGTGGTTGTTGGACTGCTCCAGCGCCTCGGTGCGCTTGGCCACCTCGTCGAGCATGTTGTTGAAGGCCTGCACCAGCGTGCCCACCTCGTCGTCCGATGTCTTCTGCGCCCGCAGCGAATAGTCGCGGCTGGAAAACACGTCCTGCGCGATCTGCGCCACGTGCAGCACCGGGCCGGTCACGCTGCGCTGCAGGCGCCGGCTCACCAGCGCGGCCACCAGCAGGCTCGTGGCCATCACCCCGGCGAGGATGAGCAGGTAGTCCGCCAGCCGGCCGAGGATGTCGTAGCGCGACCGCAGATACACCGTGCCCACCAGCCGGCCGTTCTCGAGGATGTGCTGCACGACGTCGACGCGGTCGTTGTCGATGACGATGCCCGGCTTCGGCGCGAGCACCGGCACGGCGGCCTCGGCAGCCGACGGATGCACGTAGTTCGCGAACAGCCGCCCGTCGTTGCGGTACACCGCGCCCAGCGTGATCTGCGGACGCAGCCGCAGCAGCGAGAGGTTTTCCGACACGGTCTTCTGGTCGTCGAAGTTCAGCGCCGGCGCGCTCGCGTTGGCGACGATGCGCGCCTGCGTGCTCAGGTCGTCCAGCCAGTTCTTCTGGTAGCTGCGAAGCTCGTACACCAGCAATGCGGTGGCGCTGAGCAGCAGCGCGACGCAGGTCGTGGCCAGCACCACCACCATCATCTTGCGGCGCAGCGACGTGCGGGCACTGATCATCGGCATGGGCAGGCCCCAGCGGTCCTGCGGCACGGCTCCCTCGGTAGGCGGCATGCAGACTCTTCCACGGTCCCGACCCGGATGACTCGGATGGTGCAGTGCACCCGGCGCTTGTATGGCTTGCGCTGCGCCTTTTCGCCTGAGTCTATCAACGCTGCCTGCCCGATGGTGCATGCACCGGCAGACAGCGAGGCACAGCGCTTGCCCCCTCATCAGCAAGTGTCTTCCTTCCTGGAGCGTGCATGTCTTCCACATCGAGAAAAGCCTGGCGCATCGCCGCCTGGACCCTGGGGCCCATCGCCGTCGCGGTGCTGGGCCTGGTGGCCTGTGAGGTGGCGGGCTGGCCCTTCCTCAAGGGGCCGGCCGAGCGCCAGCTCACGCAGCGGCTGGACCGGACGGTGGCGCTCGGGGACCACTTCCGCCTCAAGCTGTTCCGGTCGATACGGCTGGACACGAGTACCTTGCGCATCGGGCCACCGTCCAGCCTTGCGGCCGATTCGCCGCTGGGCGGCGACCTCGTGAACGCCAAGGATGCGCACCTGGAGCTGCCCTACGGCACGGTGCGTCGTCTCATGAAGGCCGACAACAGCGAACCGCCACGCATCACGTCGCTGCGCTTTGGCGAAGTGGATGCGAACGTGAAGCGCCTGGCCGATGGGCAGGCCAACTGGACGATGGGCAAGCCCCGCGATGGGCAGGCGCCTCGGCAGTTCGACCTGCCCACCATCGAGGAGCTGATCATCCACAACGGCAACGTCCGCTTCGACGACGCCATCCTCAAGACCGCGCTCGAAGCCACCGTCAACACCAGCGAAGGCCAGGTCTCCGAAGGCCGGGCCACCGGCTTGAACGTGCAGGGCAAGGGCCGCCACGAGAAGATTCCTTTCGAATTCCACGTCACATCGTCGGGCGTGCTGCCGCTGGTGGCGCAGGGCAGCCAGGGCCGCCGCGACGCCGTGCCCATCACCATCCGCCTGGCCGGCGGCGACAACGCCCGCTTCAGCTTCGACGGCACCGGCACCGACATCTTCAGCTTCGAGGGCATCGATGGCGACGCGAGCCTGTCGGGTCCTTCGCTGGCCAAGGTGGGCGACGCAGTGGGCCTCACGCTGCCCAACACCGAGGCCTTCACGCTGAAGGGACGGCTGAGCAAGGCCGGGCAGGTGTGGTCGCTGAACAAGGCCACGCTTGCCGTGGGCGAGAGCCACCTGGGCGGCAGCTTCAGCGTGGACCGTTCGCCCAAGGTGCCGCTGCTGCGCGGCGAGCTCAACGGCTCGCGCCTGGTGCTGTCGGACCTGCTGCCCGCCTTCGGCGCGCCCAAGCCAGGCACGCAGAAGTCCCAGGTGCAGGTGGCGAAGCAGGGCGGCAAGGTGCTGCCGGAGAAGGAGTTCGACATCCCCTCGCTGCATGCGATGAATGCCGACGTGAAGGTGCGGCTGGCGCGGGCCGAGCTGGGCACGCTGTTCCGGCAGCCGCTCGCGCCGCTGGACGGCGACCTGTCGCTGCAGTCGGGCGTGCTCAAGTTGTCGAACCTGGTGGCGCGCACCTCGGGTGGCGAGGTGAAGGGGCAGCTGGGCCTGGACGCCAACCCGGCCAATCCGCTGTGGACGGCCGACCTGCGCTGGGGAGGCATCGAGCTGGACCAGTGGCTGCGTCCGCGCAACAAGACCTCGCAGACGCCCAAGCCCTCCGGTGAGAACCCGGGCTACGTCACAGGCCGACTGGGCGGACATGCCGAGCTGCAGGCCCGCGGGAAATCCACCGCGCAGATGATCGCGTCCACCGACGGCACGGTGCAGGCCTGGGTGCGCGACGGCACCATCTCGCACCTGGTGGTGGAGGGCGCGGGCATCGACATCGCCCAGGGGCTGGGCGTGTTCCTCGTGGGCGACAACCCGCTGCCCATGCATTGCGCGGTGGTGAAGGCCAATGCCAAGGGCGGGCTGCTCAAGCCCGAGGTGGCCATGGTGGACACGAAGGACTCCACGCTGTTCGTGGATGGCACCGTGTCCCTGGCCGACGAGCGCCTGGCGCTCACGCTGACCACCAAGCCCAAGGACATGAGCCCGCTCACGCTGCGTTCGCCGGTGCACGTGGACGGCACCTTCAGCAACCCGCAAGTTCACCTGGAGAAGAAGCCCATCGCGATCAAGGCGCTGGCGGCGCTGGCGCTGGCCGCGGTGACTCCGCTGGCTGGGATCATTCCGCTGGTCGACCTGGGTGACAAGGAAGCGGCGGGCGGGTGCCGGCAGGCCCTGGACCGGCTGCGTGATGCGAATGGTCCGGTGGGTGCACGCGATGCGAAGGCGCCCAAGGCGAGCGACAAGACCTTGCCGCCGGAGCCCGCGGCCCGGCACGCAGCGGTGCCCGGGCCGGTGCGCAAGTAGAGAGGTGTCTCAGGCGTGCTTGCGGCGGCGCTCCACCGCAGGCACCTTCAGCATCTGACGGTACTTCGTGACCGTGCGCCGCGCGACCGTGAGGCCCTGGCGAGCCAGCTGCCGCGCAATCTCCGCATCCGACAACGGATCCATCGGGTTCTCGGCCGTGATCATGTCCTGGATCACGCCGCGGATGGCGGTGGCAGAACACGCACCGCCGCTGGCCGTGGGCATGGCACGCGAGAAGAAATACTTCAGCTCGTACACGCCCGAGGGCGTGGCCATGTACTTGTTGTTCGTCACGCGCGACACGGTGGACTCATGCAGCCCCACCTCGTCGGCGATCTCCTTGAGCCCCAGCGGTTTCATCGCCAGCGGGCCGTATTCGAGGAAGTGGCGCTGCCTGCGCAGGATGGCCTCGGTCACGAGCAGGATGGTGGAGAAGCGCTGCTCCACGTTGCGCACTGTCCAGCGCGCTTCCTGCAGATGTGCGGCCAGCTCGGCATGCTTGGCGTTGCGGTGCTGCTGGAACAGCTCCGCATACACGCGGTTGAGGCGCACCTTGGGCACCACGGCGGGATTGAGCTGAGCCTGCCATTGCCCGCGGATCTTCTTCACGATGACATCGGGCACCACGAAGTGCACGTGCGATGCACCGAAGCGCCAGCCCGGCCGCGGGTCGAGGTGGCGGATGCGCTCGCACACCACCTCGATGTGCGCGGTGTCGCGGTCGAAGATGCGCGCCAGTCCGGGAATGTCGCGCTGGGCGAGCTTGTCCATGTGCTCGCTGATGATGCGGCGCGCCAGCTCGCGGTCCACCTGGTCGCCGATGCATTCGAGCTGCAGCAGCAGGCATTCGGAGACGTTGCGCGCACCCACGCCGCACGGGTCCAGCGACTGCACGAGCTTGAGCGCGGTGTTCATCTCGCAGGCATCGACCTCGGGGTCGAGCTCGGCGATCTCGGCCAGTTCGTCCAGCGACAGGCGCAGGTAGCCGTCGTCGTCCAGCGATTCGATGACGGCGCACACCAGCGTGCGGTCGCGGTCGCTCAGCGGCATCACGTTGACCTGGCCGTGCAGGTGCTGGCGCAGATCCACGTCGGCGGCCACCATCTCCATCACGCCGTCGGTGTCGCCGCCGCTGTTGGCCGAATTGCCGGGGCCGCCGGTGTTCTGCCAGCTCTCGCGCTCCCAGGCGGCATCGGCTTCCGCTTCGGCGGACGAGGTCGTGGTGGTCGAGATGGCGGGTTCGGTCAGCGGCGAGGTTTCAGCCATCCCCTGGTTGTCGGCACCGGAGGCCGCGGCCGATTCCGCATTCGGTTCCTCGATCTCGAGGAACGGGTTCTTGCCCATCGCGTCCATCACCTCCTGGGCAAAGTCCAGGGACGACAGCTGGAGCAGGCGGACCGCGTGCTGGAGCCGAGGCGTCAGCGTCTGGTGCTGCCGCTGCTCGGTGCGAGTCTGGAGCGCTGGTGTACTCATGCGGACACTCGAATGTGGTGGTTTTGCAGGGGTTCAACGCAACCCCTGTGCCAAGCCGGCCGGCGCGTGGCGCGCGAAGGTAACAAAGCCGCTCAAGGTGCTTGAGTGAGTGCATTCGCAATCGGCCGGAACCCCGCGAGATTGCAAGGTTTTCGCAGGGCCGGTGGGTTGTAAACACCGAACGCCGCCGCCCTCGGAGCCCGGAGCAAACGGCGTGCGCAAGGGCCCTGGAAGCGGTCATATTTTCGTGGCGCTTTGTCCTATTTACCGCAACACCTGCGGATGGGACGCGATGTGGCCGGGGCATGTGAATTGCCGCGACGCTGGACTCGCCTGGACCTTGTCCGTCCCGCTTCCTCCCGGAGAACTCGAATGTCCCGATCCCTTGACAGCTCCCGCATTCCCGTTGTCGCATTCAGTCACACCCGCTGGGCCGAGGGCCCGCGCCGTCCGCAGCACCTGCTGGCGCGCCTGGCCCGCCAGCGGCCGGTGTTCTTCGTGGAAGAGCCGGTGGGCGACGACGATGCCGCCTGGCTGGAACACCACGAGGCCTGCACCGGCGTCACCGTGCTCACGCCCCACCTGCCCGTGCAGTCGCCCGGCTTCCACGACGACCACCTGGCCACGCTGCAATCGCTCATCGGCCGGCAGCTTCGCCAGCAAGGCGTGGACGAAACCATCGCCTGGCTGGGCACGCCCATGGCCTTGCCGCTGCTGGGCAGCCTCGCGCCGCGTGCCGTGGTCTTCGACAGTGCCGACGATGGCTGGCCCCACGACGAGCTGCCTCGCCAGTGGCACCAGCGCGAATCGCTGCTGCTGCGATGGTCGGACCTCGTGCTGACCCGCGGCCCCTCGCATCACGAGGAAACACTGTCCCGCCATCGCCACGCGCTGTGCCTGGCGGGCGGCGCGGATGCCCAGCTCTTCGCCCCGCAAGGCGCGGCCTCGCGCATCGACACCATGCTGCGGGCAGAGCAGGTCCAGGGGCGCATTCCCGGTCCGCGCCTGGGCTGCTTCGGGGTCATCGACGAGCGCATCGACTTCGGGTTGATCCACGCGCTGGCCGCCGCGCGTGCGGACTGGCAGATCGTGATGGTGGGGCCCGTGCGCCGCGTGGACCCGCTGGAGCTGCCGCGGCGCTCCAACATCCACTGGCTGGGCGCGCAACCCGAGGCGCTGCTGCCGCAGCTGGTGGCCGACTGGGACGTGTGCCTCGTGCCGCACGCCATGAACGACGCGGCCAGGCTCATGGGCTGTGGCGCCGTGCTGGACTACATGGCCGCCGACAAGCCGGTCGTCTGCACGCCGCAGCGCGACCTGGTGTCCCTGTTCGGCGACGTGCTGCGTTTCGGCCACGACGCGCCCTCGTTCATCGCTGCCTGCGACTGGGCCTTGCGCGAAAGCCCGGACAAGCGCGCCGAGCGGGTGGCCGAGATGCATGCGGTCGTGGCCGTGCACTCGTGGGAACGGGCCGTGCAGTCGCTGCACGAGGCGCTGGCGCAACTGCTGGCCGCGCCGCGGCGGGCGGACGCGCCCTGGTGCAGCACCCCCGAGCGCGGGCGTGCCAATTGCCGCGAACTGCGTGAAGCGGCGGTTTGAGGCCTCCGAGCGAGGCTCGGTGGCCTGCGCGCCTGCAATTTCTACAGGCAGCGGCAATGGGTGCCGCTGCCTGCCTGTGCACCAGACAGGAGAGATGAATGCCTCATGCACTGATCGTCGACGATGAACTCGACGTGGTCGAGTGGATGGCCGAGGTCGCCCGTTCCGAGGGCTACACCGTGGTCACCGCCGATTCCCTGCGGGCTGCCCGCGCCCAGCTCGTGCGCCAGACGCCGGACGTGCTGCTGACCGACCTGCAACTGCCTGACGGCCGCGGCACGGACCTCGTGCGCGACCTGGAGGCGCCGGCCCAGACCGAGGTGGTGGTGATCACCGGCCACGCGTCGGTGGACAGCGCCATCGAGGCGGTGCGCATCGGCGCGAGCGACTACCTGATCAAGCCGGTGGACGTGGAGCGGCTGCGTGCCATCTTGCGCCGCCAGCCGCAGGCCGCCGAACTCAAGAGCGAGATCGGCGAGCTGCGCGAGGAGCTGCGCCGCGCGGGCCGCTTCGGCCACATGGTCGGCGACTCGCCGCCCATGCAGGCGCTGTACGACAAGATCGCCCGCGTGGCGCCCACAGCGGCCACCGTGCTGCTGACGGGGGAGAGCGGCACCGGCAAGGAGGTGGCCGCGCGCACCATCCACGAACTGAGCCGGCGGCGCAAGTTCCCGTTCCTGGCCATCAACTGCGGGGCGATCTCGCCCAACCTCATCGAGAGCGAGCTCTTCGGCCACGAGAAGGGCAGCTTCACCGGTGCCGACCGCCAGCACCGCGGCTTCTTCGAGCAGGCCGCGGGCGGCACGATCTTCCTCGACGAAGTGACCGAGATGCCGCCGGACCTGCAGGTCAAGCTGCTGCGCGTGCTGGAGACAAGCACCTTCGTGCGCGTGGGCACCACCGAACCGGTGAGCACCGACGTGCGCGTCATCGCCGCGACCAACCGCTCGCCCGAGCGCGCCGTGGCCGAGGGCCGGTTCCGCGAGGACCTGTACCACCGGCTGAATGTGTTTCCCATCGCCTTGCCGCCGCTGCGCGAACGCGGCAGCGACATCGAGATGCTCGCCCAGCAGTTCCTGCGCGAGCTCAACAAGGTCGAGGGCACGAACAAGGCCTTCTCGCCCGAGGCGCTGGCGCGGCTGTACGAGCTGACCTGGCCGGGCAACGTGCGCGAGCTGAAGAACTACGTGCAGCGCGCCTACATCCTGGCCGATTCGGTGGTCGAGGGCGTGGATACGTCGTCGCAGCCACCGCTGGCCGCCGAGGACCAGAGCGGGCTCGTCGTCGTGCGCGTGGGCACGCCGCTGGAGGAAGTGGAGCGGCGGGTCACCATGGCCACGCTGGAGTCCTGCGGACGCGTCAAGCGCACGGCCGCACGCATCCTCGGCATCTCGCTGAAGACGCTCTACAACCGGCTGGAAGCCTACGCGGCCAAGGACCGGGCGCGCGAGCTGGAAGAGAGCGGGCCCATGCCGCTGGTGGAGGAGCACGAGATTCCGAGCACGGTGGGGCGCGGGCCGCCCTCAGGGCAGTTCCGGCGGCACTGATCGCCGCTCAGCGCGGGCGCCGCTTGCCGGGGAACGGCAGCACGATGCAGGAAGGCCGGGCATGGCGTGGCCCGGAGAGGCGGTGCGAGCGGGCGAGGGCGATGGAGGCAGGCGGGGCGGCCGTGGACGACGGTGGGGCGCGCAGCTCAACCGGCCTGGCGCGCGCGACGAGCCTCGGCCCCGATCGGTCGATGGCCGCGGCCAATGCGCCGGCCGCCAGCACCCCTTGCGTGCACAGGCAGGTCCACAGCACGGCGATGATGGCCGCCTCGGCGAGGCTCTCCGGTGAAGCCGGCGTGGCGCGTGCCAGCTGCAGGCCGATGATGACCGTCACCGTGCCGATGGCCGTCGCGCTCGTGGCGGAGGCCACGCGCACCGCATGCGGCGACGCGGGCGCATCAGGCATCGACCGCAGCATCGCCGCCAGCAACATGCCGAGCAGGGCGCAACCCAGCGACCACAGCGCGAGCAGCACCACCGTTTCGGCCAGCAGGGTGTGAGTGCCGGCGCGACGGGCCAGCGCCGGCAGCATCACCGAAGACACGAGCAGCCCCAGCGCCACGAATCCGCCGGCGCACAGCATCGCGAAGCCCATCACCCGCGTGCGCAGGAAGGGGTCGAAGAGCAGGGGCATCGAGCCCGAGGGGTCGTAGGCATTGAGGCCCTGGCGCAAGTGGCTGAAGGCGCGCGCGGCACCCAGCAGCGCGATGCCACCGGCCAGCAGCGCCATCCACGCGCTGAGGGAATGGTCCCAGACGACGCCCAGCAGCAGCGCGCCGGCCATGCCCAGCACGGCATGGAAGGAGGCCGCCGTGCCCATGCCGGCCGCGCTCTGCCGCCACAGCGACATCGCATCGAGCAGCAGCCGCAGGAGGCTGCGGCGGGGCAGTTCGTCCAGGCGGCGGCGCAGGAGCTCGGCATGCACGGGCAGGGATCGCATGACGCTGCTTCAGCAGCCTGCATGCCCAGGGCACCCCCGGCTTGCGGGGGATGCCCTGCCTCGGGCATGCCGGCTGCCGAATGCTGTCGTATGTACAGCATCGACACCAGGCACGCGCCGCATGCGCAGCCGGCGGGCGCCGCCTCAGACGCGCAGGCCCGTCCACCGGTGGCCTCCTGGCCGATGCGCGTGCTGGTCGCCGTCGCCGCGGTGTTCTTCATGCAGACCGCGCAGCCGCTGCTGCTGCCCATCGTGATCGCGGTGGCGTTCACCTTCGTGCTCTCGCCCCTGGTGCGGCGCCTGCGCCGGCTCGGGCTGCCGGAGACCGTGGGTGCGGCGGTGGTGGTCAGCGCGGCCTTGTGCTGCGTGGTGCTGGCGGTGTCCGCACTGGCCACGCCCGCGGCCGAATGGCTGGACCGCGCGCCGGCCACCGTCCGGCAGCTCATCGACTCGGCGGACAAGATCCGCACCACGCTGTTCGAGTTCTCGGCCGGAGGGCGCAAGGCGCGGGCGAGCGCGGCGGCGCAGCGCAGCGACCCCATCGCGGAGAAGATCGCCAGCGAGGGCATCACCTTCACCCGCGTGGTGCTGGCGCAGATGTTCTCCTTCGCGCTGGAAGCGGCGGCCACGGTCATCCTGCTGTATTTCTTGCTGGCCTCGGAACATTGGTTGCTTTCGCGGACCGTGGAAGCGGTGCGGCGGCGACGAACGCGCGCGCTGGTGCTGGGCGGCGTGCGCCAGGCGCAGCGGGAGATCGGCCTGTACCTGGGCACCATGGGGCTCATCAACCTCGGCCTGGGCACGCTCACCGCGCTGGCCATGTGGGCCCTGGGCGTGCCCAACCCGCCGCTGTGGGGCGCGATGGTGGTGCTGCTGAACTTCGTGCCCTACCTCGGCCCCGCGGTGATGACCGTGGTGCTGCTGCTGGCCGGCAGCATGACCTTCGGCAACAGCGCCGACATGCTGGGGCCGCCGGCTTCCTTCCTGGTGCTGCATGCGGTGGAGAGCAACTTCGTCACGCCCTGGGTGGTGGGCCGTCGGCTGCGGTTGGCGCCGCTGTCGGTGTTCCTGTCGGTGATGGTGCTGGGCTGGCTGTGGGGCATCGCAGGCGCCTTCGTGGCGGTGCCCATCGTGCTGGGGCTGCGCACCACCTTCAAGCGCACACGCCGCTTCAAGTTGGCCTGCGTGTACTTCGAGGGCGATGCCACCCCGCCGCCCAGCCTGCGCTCGCTGCTGAGGAAGTCCAGGCGCCGCACCTGACCGGCGGCTTTTGCCGCGGTGTGAAGATATTGACCACAGTGAGCAGCGCTTCCACGAGGGAAGGGCGCCGGATCACCCCAGGTACGCCGATTGCTGAATGCAGCGGACCATTTCCGGAGTACCCGATGCAAGCCCTCTCGCTTCGCACCGACAACACGCAAGACCACCCGTCTCGCGATCCCGCGGACCACGCCAACCAGGACCGCCGCCGCCGCGGCAAGCATCCGCGCGGCAACTCGCCCTCGCGTCCGAGCGCTGCATGATCCTGGCCTGACCTCTCCATGCCGGCCTCAAGCCGGTCTCAGGCCGGCTTGATGTCGTGCGCCTTCAGCCGCTGCGCAACCTGGTAGGACAGGTCGCTGGCGAGCTGTTGCCGCCTGGGCCCGCGCGCCTCGTGCCACACCGCCAGTTCGTAGGCGGTGGCCGGTCCGCCCAGCATCGTCACCAGCGCTTCGGGCGCAGGCTGCTTCAGCACGTCCGGATGGCTGTTCGCGGCATCCACCAGCAGGTCGTGCATGACCTGCGTGTCGGTGCCGCTGGCCACCTGCACCGCGATGCGCAGCCGGATGGGCTGCTCGGTGTAGACCTGGTTCACCACGTTGTCCAGGATGAAGCGCTGGTTGGGCACCAGGATGGCCAGCCGGTCGTTGGTCACCACCGTCGTGCGCCGCGGGCCGATCTCGTGCACCACGCCTTCGATGCCGCCCACCTCCACGCGGTCGCCGATCTTGATCGGCCGCTCCAGCATGATGATCAGCCCGCTCACGAAGTTGCTGATGATGTTCTGCAGCCCGAAGCCCACGCCCACGCCCACGGCGCCGGCCAGCACGCTGAAGGCCGAGAGGTTGATGCCCGCGTTCTGCAGGATGAGCATCGCGCCCACCACCAGCACCGCGTAGCGCATGATGCTGCCCACCGCCTCGCGGGTGCCCAGGTCCAGGTGGGTGCGGTGCAGCGCACGGTTCACCGTCCAGTCGCGCACTCGGCGCGAGGCCCACACCAGCAGCAGCGTGAAGGCGACCAGCTTGAAGGCCGACGACACCGTGATCTCCGTGCCGCCGAGCGTGAAGAGATGAACGTCGAAGCGTTCGATGTGGTCGAGCAGTTGTTGCCAGTCCATCGTTCCCCTTGCAGTCAAAAGTGAATCCCTAGCTTGCAGCACAAGCTGTGCCGATGGCGTGTCCGCCGGTGACAGCGGAATCCGTTGTGCTGGGTATGTGCCTTGCCCATTCATTGGCAATGCCAACGACCTGTCCGAGGGGCCGCTGTGAGAATCGCTTACATCACCGAAACCTATCCGCCGGAAATCAACGGCGTGTCGCTGACCGTGGAGCGCACCGTGCGCCACCTGCGTGCGCGCGGACACGAGGTGGACCTCATCCGTCCTCGCCAGTCCGGTGAACAGCCGGGTGAAGCCGACGGCGAGATGCGCACCATGGGTTGTCCCATCCCGATGTACCCGGACCTGCGCCTGGGCCTGGCCTCTGCCGCGACGATCCGGCAGCGGCTGGAGCGCACCCAGGCCGAACTGGTGCACGTGGCCACCGAAGGCCCGCTGGGCTGGTCGGCCATCAGGGCCGCGCAATCGCTGTCGCTGCCCATCACCTCGGATTTCCGCACCAATTTCCACGAGTACAGCCGGTATTACGGCCTGGGCTGGCTCAAGCCCGTGGTGCTCGACTACCTGCGGCGTTTCCACAACCACGGCCAGCGCACCTTCGTGCCCACGCAGGCCACGCACGACCGGCTGATGCAGCAAGGCTTCGAGCGCCTGGAAGTGGTGGGACGCGGGGTGGACACGGTGCTGTTCTCGCCGGAGAAGCGCTCGGCGGCGCTGCGCGAGGAACTGGGCGCCAATGACGGGCCCATCCTGCTCTACGTGGGCCGCCTGGCTGCGGAAAAGAGCGTCGAGCTCGCACTGTGCGCCTTCGAGGCCGTGCGCATGCGCATGCCCGGCGCCTGCATGGTGGTGGTGGGCGACGGCCCCCTTCGCAAGAAGCTGGAGGATGACTTCCCGGATGCGCGCTTCGTCGGTGCGCAGCATGGCGAAGACCTCGCACGCTGGTATGCCAGCGCAGACCTGTTCCTGTTCCCCAGCAGCTCGGAGACATTCGGCAACGTGACCCTCGAAGCGCTGGCCTCGGGCCTGCCTGTCATCGCCTTCGACACCGCTGCCGCGGCCGACCACGTGGACGATTGCGACAACGGCCTGCTGGTGCCGCTGGGCGAGGACAAGACCTTCATCGCCTCGGTGTGCAATCTCGCCTGGCAGCATCGTCACCTGGGCGCACTGCGCTCGCACGCCCGCCGCGCGGCGCTCAAGGCGCACTGGGGCGACGTGCTGGGCCGATTCGAGTCTGTGCTGCAGGAGACGGTGCATGCCCATGCCGGCCGATCCCTGAATGGAGCGGTGCTTGCTGCTTGAGGAGCGGCGGCAGGAGCGGCTGCGCCTGAGGCAGCAGCGGGTCCAGCTGTGGACCTGCCGCGAACGCGCCGCGGTGCTGTGGCTGCACCGGGCGGTGGGCATTCCTTCGGTGCTTGCACTGTTCGCGCTGGTCAGCCGCGTGGGCGATGGCATCGCCTGGTACGCGGTGATGGCCAGCCTGCCACTGACCAGCGGTGGCTGGAAGGTGTCGCTCTACATGGTGGCGCTGGGAGCCGTGAACCTGGTCTTCTACAAGGCGCTGAAGCTGCACACCGCGCGACCGCGTCCTTTCGTGGACTGCACCGACATCAGGGCCTGCGCACGCTGCCTGGACGAGCACAGCTTCCCCAGCGGCCACACCATGCATGCCGTGGCCTTCAGCATGCTGCTGTCGCACTTCTACCCGGCGGTGGAGCCGCTGCTGTGGGGCTTCACCACGCTGGTGGCCCTGTCGCGGGTGGTGCTGGGCCTGCACTACCCCAGCGACGTGCTGGCGGGGGCGGTGATCGGTGTGGTCACGGCGGGGTTCTTCCTGGTGGTGGTCTAGGCCACCTGTTGGGCCTCTTGCCGCTCCCGCGGCCGGCGCATCAGCAGGTACGCGGCCGGGATCACGAACATCGACAGCAAGGGCGCGGTGATCATGCCGCCCACCATCGGCGCTGCGATGCGCTGCATCACCTCCGACCCGGTCCCGGTGCCCCACATGATCGGGAACAGCCCCGCGAGGATGACCGCGACAGTCATCGCCTTCGGACGCACCCGCAGCACCGCGCCTTCGCGGATCGCATCGAGCAGGTCGGCCTCGGCGGAGCGCCCCTGCGCCAGCCGGGTGGCCCAGGCGTTCTTCAGGTACAGCAGCATGATCACGCCGAACTCTGCGGCCACCCCAGCGAGTGCGATGAAGCCGACCGCGCCCGCCACCGACAGGTTGTAGCCGAGCATCCACAGCAGCCAGATTCCGCCGACCAGCGCGAACGGCAAGGCCGCCATGATGAGCATGGCCTCGCCGACGCGTTGGAAGGTCAGGTACAGCAGCACGAAGATGATGAGCAGCGTGAACGGCACGACGACCTTCAGCCTGGCGGTGGCCCGCTCCAGGAACTCGAACTGGCCCGACCACGACATGGCGTAGCCCGGCGGCAGCTTGACCTTGGCGGCCACCGCACGCTGCATGTCCTGCACCGCGCCGCGCAGGTCGCGCCCGCGGATGTCGACGTACACCCAGCCTGACAGCCGCGCGTTCTCGCTACGCAGCATCGGCGGGCCGTCGGTGATGCGCACGTCGGCCACGTCGGACAGCACGAGCCGCTGCCCGCGCTCGGACACGATGGGCAGCATGCGCAGCTTCTCGACCGAGTCGCGGGTCTCGCGCGGGTAGCGGACGTTGATCGGAAAGCGCTGCAGGCCCTCGACGGTCTCGCCGATGTTCTCGCCACCGACGGCCGACGAGATGACCGACTGCACGTCGGCGATGTTCATGCCGAACCGCGCCGCATCGGCGCGGCGGATGTTCACGTCGATGTAGCGCCCGCCGGTCAGCCGCTCGGCCAGTGCACTCGTCACGCCGGGCACATCCTTGAGCACCCGCTCGACTTCACTGGTGAGCCGGTCGATCGTCTGCAGGTCGCTGCCCGCGACTTTCACACCGACGGGGCTCTTGATGCCCGTGGCCAGCATGTCGATGCGGTTGCGGATCGGCGGCACCCAGATGTTGGACAGGCCCGGCACCTTGACGATGCCGTCCAGCTCCTCGACCAGCTTGTCGGCGGTCATGCCGGGGCGCCATTGGTCCCGGGGCTTGAACTGGATCGTGGTCTCGAACATCTCCAGCGGCGCCGGGTCGGTCGCGGTCTCGGCGCGGCCGGCCTTGCCGTAGACGCGCTCGACCTCGGGCACGGCCTTGATGAGGCGATCGGTCTGCTGCAGCAGCTCGGCCGCCTTGCCGGTCGACAGGCCCGGCAGGGCGGAGGGCATGTACAGCAGGTCGCCTTCGTCGAGCCGCGGCATGAACTCCGCGCCGATGTGCGCCAGCGGCCAGAGGCTGACGGCGAGCGCCACGCCCGCGATGGCGATCGTCAGCTTCGGCGCCTTCAGCACCGCATCCAGCATCGGCCGGTAGACGGCGATCAGCACGCGGCTCAGCGGGTTGGTCTTCTCGTCGGGAATGCGTCCGCGGATGAGCCAGCCCATCAGCACCGGGACCAGCGTGACCGACAGGCCGGCGGCCGCTGCCATCGCGTAGGTCTTGGTGAACGCCAGCGGCGAGAACAGCCGGCCTTCCTGCGCTTCCAGCGTGAAGACCGGAATGAAGCTCAGCGTGATGATCAGCAGCGAGAAGAACAGCGCCGGCCCCACTTCCGCGGCCGACTCGGCGATCACCTGCCACCGGGCCGGTCCATCGAGCACTTGTCCCGCATGGCCGTGGTTCCACTGCTCCAGGTGCTTGTGGGCGTTCTCGATCATCACCACCGCCGCATCGACCATCGCCCCGATGGCGATCGCGATGCCGCCCAGCGACATGATGTTCGCGTTGACGCCCTGGTGGTGCATCACGATGAACGATGCCAGGATGCCCAGCGGCAGCGAGATGATCGCGACGAAGGCCGAGCGCAGGTGGAACAGGAAGACGAAGCACACCAGCGCGACGACGACGAACTCCTCGATGAGCTTGTGCGTGAGGTTGCCGACGGCGCGCTCGATCAGGCCCGAACGGTCGTAGGTCGGCACGATCTCGACGCCGCGCGGCAGGCTGGCCTGCAAGGCCTTGAGCTTGTCCTTCACCGAGGCAATCGTCTCCAGCGCGTTCTTGCCCGAGCGCATCACGATCACGCCGCCCACCGCCTCGCCGACGCCATCCATCTCGCCGATGCCGCGGCGCATGTCGGGTCCGAGCTGGATGCGCGCCACGTCGCCCAGCCTGACCGACACGCCGGCGGGCGTGGTCATCAGCGGGATCTGCCGGAAATCCTCCAGGCCCTGCAGGTAGCCCGAGGCGCGCACCATGTACTCCGCCTCGCCGAGCTCGAGCACCGAGCCGCCGCTTTCCTGGTTCGCCTTCTGGATGGCCTCGATGACCTTCGTGTGCGGGATGGCGTAGGCCGCGAGCCTCGCGGGGTCGAGCTGCACCTGAACCTGGCGCACCATGCCGCCGATGGTCGCGACCTCGGCCACGTTGGGCACGGTCTTCAGCTCGTACTTCAGGAACCAGTCCTGCAAGGCGCGCAGCTGGCCGATGTCCTGCGTGCCGCTGCGGTCGACCAGTGCGTACTGGAAGATCCAGCCGACGCCCGTCGCGTCAGGTCCGAGCGAGGCCTTGGCTGCGGCGGGCAGGCGGGACTGCACCTGGTTGAGGTACTCCAGCACCCGGGAGCGGGCCCAGTACAGGTCGGTGCCGTCCTCGAACAGAACGTACACGAACGAATCGCCGAAGAACGAATAGCCGCGCACCGTCTTCGCACCGGGTACCGACAGCATCGTCGTCGTCAGCGGATAGGTGACCTGGTTCTCGACGATGCGCGGCGCCTGGCCAGGGTAGGTCGTGCGGATGATCACCTGCACGTCCGAGAGGTCCGGCAATGCGTCCAGCGGTGTCTTCATGACCGAGCTCACGCCCCAGGCGCCGAGCATCAGCGTCGCCAGCAGCACGAGGACGCGGTTCGTGATGGACCAGCGGATCAGGCGCGCGATCATCGCTGCTCTCCGTTCAGGCGCACTTCGAGGCCGCGCAGGCTGGCTTCCGAATCGATCAGGAATTGCGAGGACACGACGACGCGCTGGCCGGCCTGCAGCCCGCGCCTGATCTCGGTCTGGCCACTGGTCTCGAGCCCGGCCTGCACCTCGACCGGCCGGAAGCGGCCGCCGCTCTCGGCCATCATCACGACGGCGCGCTGTCCGGTCTGGATCACGGCTTCGCTGGGCACGAGCAGTGCCTTGTGCTGCCGCGGGTCCACCAAGGTCATCGTCACCGACATGCCGGGGACGAGTCGACCACCGGCATTTGCCAGTTCCACGCGTGCCTTCAGCGTGCGCGTGGCCGCATTCACGTCCGGCAGGATCGCCTGCACCTTGCCGTCGAAGACCGCCCCTGGCACGCCCGGACTTTGTGCCTGCACCTTGATGCCGGGGCGCAGCATCGCGGCCTGGCTTTCCGGCACTTCGGCGTTGGCCCAGACGGTGCCGATGCCGTTGATGCGCAAGAGCGTCGTGCCGGCCATCACCGTCATGCCGTCGCGCGCCATCAGCTCGGCCACGACGCCGCCGATGGGCGCGGTGAGCGTGATGCGCGGCTGCGAGCGCCCCGTGGACTCGACGAGCCGGATCTGCTCTTCGTTCATGCCGGCCTGGCGCATGCGCTGCCGCGCACCGTCGACCAGCGTTGCGAGATCGTTGCCCGTCATGCGGCGGACCGACAGGAACTCCTCCTGCGCTGCGACCCAGTCCGGCACGTAGAGATCCACCAGCGGCTGGCCCGCGCGGACCGGGTCGAGCGTGGCGCGCACGTGCAGGCGTTCGACGTAGCCAGTCGCTCGGGCTTGCACGATGGCCTGGTCGCGCTCGTTGAAAGCGATGCTGCCCACGGCCGACACCTGCGGCGACAGGATGCCCTCGACGACCTCGGCCGTGCGCACGCCGAGGTTCTGCTGGACGCGCGGGCTGACCGTGACTTGGCTGTTGTCGCCGTCGCCGTCGGCATAGACCGGCGACATCATCATGTCCATGAAGGGCGATTTGGCGGGCTTGTCGAACTTGTTCCCCGGCACCATCGGGTCGTGGTAGTAGAGGATCTTCCTGCCGTTCGCAGGATCGACATCGCCCGCCTTGAGTCCGGCTTGCATGTGTCGGCGGGTGGCGTCCTCGCCGTTTTCATTGGCGGGCGCCGAGGTAACCGCGGCTGCGGTGGGTTGCGGGCCCTGGCTCATGCCGCGATGCATTCCGAGCTGGTACAGGCCGTAGCCCGCACTGGCCAGGGCGATGGCCAGCGCGCCGGCGATCACGAAGCTGCGTTTCATGGTTGGTTCTCCGGGGTGCCATGGCCGACTGGGACCAGGTAGTTCAATTGCGCCCACAGCCGCGCCGTCTCCATCTCCAGGCGCAGCCGGTCCATGCGGGTCTCGACCTCGCCGCGGCGCGCATCGAGGACGCTGGCGAGGGGGCTGGCACCTGCGCGATACGCCACCAGCGCGGCGCGGGTGCGGTCGGCCGCCAGCGGCAGGAGCTCGCGGTCGTAGCGGCCCAGCCGTTCGCGGTTGCTGTTCCATTGCAGCAGCAGGGTCCGCGCCTCGGCGATGTGCATGCGCGTCTCTTCTTCACGCTGTGCACGCATCTGCTCGACGATTGCGAGCCTGGCGGCCAGCTCGCGGTCCTGACGGTTCTTCTGGTCCCATTGCAGCGGGATGGACACGTTCAACGAGACCATGTTCGAGTAGGCCGGTCCACGCTGGCTGACCATCAGCTCCAGGCTCACGTCGGGCTGTTTGCCGGCACGGGCGGCATCGGCCTGCGCCTGTGCGGCGGCCTCGCGCTTGAGCATCGCAGCGACTTGCGGATGGTGAGCAATCCCGGCGTCCAGGTCCTCGGGGCGCAGCCGCACCGTGGCCATGTCCGGCGCTGCACCGAGTTCGTCTTCGGGCGGGTTGCCCGCCCAGCGCGCGAGCATCGCTTTTGCCGCGGCGAGTTCGCGCTCGTTGATCGCGAGGCGATCGTCGATCTGCGCCACGGCCGATCGCGCCGCGAACACGTCCGCCTGCGCGCCCCTGTTGCCTCGGTACGCGGCTTCCGCCCCCTGCACCTGGAGTCGCGCTTCGTCGCGTTGGGCCAGCAAGACCTCACGCATGCGCTCCAGGTAATGGCGCTCAAGCCAGGCGATGGCGGTGTCGCGTTGCAGGCTCGCCAGGACGAACTGCCGATCCGCGTCGGCGGCCTCCGCCTCGCGCTCGTAGCGGGCCGCGCCGGCTTTCAGCTTGTCGGCGCGTGTCCACTCCTGCATCACGCCGAGCGAGCGCATGGTCATGAAGTCCGCCGTCAGGCTGAAGCGGTCCGGGCCATTGACCGGCAGGTTGTTGATGCCGGCCTTGAGAACGGGATCAGGACGGCGGCCGGCGGCCACCGCCATCTCGCGGGCCGCCGTGGCGGCCGCTTGCTGGGCGGGCAACAGGCGCGAGTGCTGCTCGGCCATGCGAAGCGCATCGTCGAGCGTCAGGGGCGCGGCGTGCACGGCTGTGCACGCCGAAGCCAACAGCAGCGCGGCTGAAATTCTGGTGAGAGGTTCGAAAACCATGGACATCTCCGGACGGACCACGGGAGGCAGGCGGTCCGCGAGGTCGGGACCTGCATCGGACGGGTGCACTCGAAGGCACGCGGCACACCGCTTCACGCGGTGCGCGCAGTGCGTGGCGTCAGGAGATCAAATGCGCAGGACGCAGTGCAGGATGGCGTGCGGCGGTGGGGTCGCCGCGAGGATCGGATCGCCTGCAGGCGCGGACGCCGTTTCGGCAGCGAGGCCGGCGTCATCGGGCAGCACGTAGAGCACGGCCAGTGCGGGCGGGATCACGACTGGTGTGGGGGCAGCATCGTGATTCTGCTGGCCCATCTTGCAGTGTTCGGCACAGAGATTGGCGGCACTGCGGTCCATCTGATCGCAGTCCGCCGGCATGGCCCCGGTGGGCATGGTCGCCAAGGAAGCAGGCTGGCCGAGGCCGGGGCAGGCGTAGCTGCTCACGGCCAGTTGCGCGAACAGGAACACGCCGATCAGCACGCGGCAGATCAGCTGGTTCAGTGTCCGGGGCAAATGCATGGGCACGATTGTAGGGACTGGCGGCCGCTCGGTGTGAGTCCGCCGGATCCATCATGAGCTCATCCGCATTGGTGCGTTGTCGCCACGGGGCTGCAGCGGTATGGTGATGGCCTTCTTCCACCTGACCTCCCATGCCCATCGACCGCCTGCCCATCATCGACCTGACGCCGCTGCGTGAACAGGCGGTGGACGGACCGGACCTGCGGCGCGCTGTGCAGGACATCCGCCAGGCCTGCCTCGCCCACGGCTTCTTCTACGTGACCGGCCATGGCCTGCCCGATGCGCTGACCTCACGGCTCGACACCTTGTCCCGCACGTTCTTCGCCCAGCCCGACGAGGCGAAGCTGCGTCGGCCCATGAGTGCCGGCGGACGCGCCTGGCGTGGCTACTTCCGGGCCGGCGGCGAGCTGACCTCGGGGCGGCCGGACTGGAAGGAAGGTCTGTACCTCGGCACCGAGCTGCCCGCCGACCACCCGCTGGTGCGTGCCGGCACGCCGCTGCATGGCCCCAACCTGTGGCCGGACGCACCCGACGGCTTGCGCGAGACGGTGCTGGCCTACCTGGAGGCCGCCGCGGCCGTGTGCGCCATCGTCCTGCGGGGGATTGCACTGAGCCTGGACCTGCCGGCCGACTACTTCGAGCAGCGCTACACACGCGAACCGCTGCTGCTCTTTCGCATCTTCAACTATCCGAGCCGTCCGGCGCCCGAGGCCGTGGCATGGGGCGTCGGAGAGCACACCGACTACGGCCTCTTGACGCTGCTCTACCAGGACGACACCGGCGGCCTCGAAGTCCACACGCCCGATGGCTGGGTCGATGCGCCGCCGGTGCCGGGAACCTTCGTGTGCAATCTGGGCGACATGCTGGACCGCATGACCCGTGGCCTGTACCGCTCGACGCCGCACCGCGTGCGCCTGAACGTTTCCGGCCGGGACCGCATCTCCTTCCCGCTGTTCTACGACCCCAACTTCTTCGCCACGCCGGCGCCCATCGAAGGACTGGACGCCGCAGCGGATGACCGCGCCACCCGCTGGGACGGCGCCAGCGTGCACGAGTTCAGCGGAACCTATGGCGACTACTTGTTGCGCAAGGTCGGCAAGGTCTTCCCGGAACTGGGCGCGGCGGTGCTGAGGTAGGCCAGGTGCTCAAGCCTTGAACGATCGCGGCGGCGGCGGGTCGGCCACGGGCGCTTGCAGCACCTTCTGCCACCAGCCGACGTCGCGCCAGCTGCCCAGCTTGTAGCCCACCTGTCGATAGACGCCCAGCGGTTCGAACCCCATGGCTTCATGCAGGCCGACGCTGGCGGCGTTCGGAAGCGCAATGCCGGCGAAGGCCTGGAAATAGCCGAGGTCTGCCAGCGCGTCGAAGAGCGCCTGGTACAGCCGGCGGCCCACGCCCTGGCCGCGGGCGTCCTCCCGCACGTAGGCGGTGGTGTCGACCGACCACTGGTAGGCCGCCCGCTCGCGGTGCTTGCCGGCGTAGACGTAGCCGTTGACTGCACCAGCGGCGTCCAGGCTGACCAGCCAGGGAAGATGCTGCAGCGTGTTGCGGATCCGCGTGCGCATCTCGTCGACGGTGGGAGGCTCCAGCTCGAACGAGATCGTGGTGTTGGCGACGATGGGGGCGTAGATGGCTGCGATGGCAGCGGCGTCATCGGGGTTGGCGACTCGCAGGGTCATGATGTGCAGGCAGCGTTGCATGGGGGTGGCCATCAGTATGACGCCGCGGTTCGAAGGCGGCGTGCACGGCCAGGCCGATCGCTGCCCCTGCCAACTCGGCCAGCATGAATCCGGGTGCACTTGCCGGCGCAATGCCGGCGAAGCTGTCGCTGAGCATGCGGCCGAAGACGGCGGCCGGATTGGCGAACGAGGTGGAGGCGGTGAACCAGTAGGCCGCGCCAATGTAGCTCGCCACCATGGCGGCCACGCGGGCGGCGGGCGCACGCAGGATCACCAGCAGCAGCCCCGCGGTGGCGACCGCTTCGGCGATCCATTGGCCCGTGCCGGACCGGACCTTGGCAGACAGCTGCAGCACCGGCAGGTCGAACATCGCGTGCGCCAGCCATGCACCTGCTGCGGCACCCAGCAACTGCGCCGCTGCATAGGCCAGGAACGAGGCCTTCGGCAACGCGCCTCGCCAGGTCATTGCGGCGCTGACGGCGGGGTTGAAGTGGGCGCCGCTGATCGGGCCGAACACCTCGATCAACACATACAGCCCACCGACCGTGGCCAGGGTGTTGGCCAGCAGTGCGACGGCCACGTTTCCTCCGGCCAGGCGCTCGGCCATGATGCCCGAGCCGATCACGGTGGCCAGCAGCAGTGCGGTGCCCAGCGCTTCGGCGGCGAGCTTGCGGGACAGGTCCATGGTGGCGGCCTCAGCTGCGGACGATGTGGTCCAGCGCCTGCTGCAGCTCGGCGCTGCCCATGGATTCCAGCGGCAATGCGAGCAGCTGCAGCATCCGGTAGCCGATGGCCTGGCGGGTCAGCTCGAAGGCAGTCCGCCGGGCATCCTCACCACCGGGGGCGTTGGATGGGTCCGGATAGCCCCAGTGCACCTTGACCGGGCTGCCGGGCCAGTACGGACACTGCTCGGCCGCCGCGTTGTCGCACACGGTGATCACGATGCGCATCTCGGGCGCGCCGGGCTGGATGAACTCGTCCCAGCTTTTGCTGCGATAGCCGCTCACGTCGATGCCGGCGTTGCCGAGCACCTCGAGCGCGAAGGGATTCAGCCGGCCGCTGGGCGCGCTGCCGGCACTGTAGGCGCGCACGTCCTTGCCAAGCCTGGCGGCCAGGTGGTTCAGCATGCCCTCGCTCAGCACGCTGCGAGCCGAGTTGTGGGTGCACAGGATCAACACGTTCGTGGTCATGGACAGGTCTCGGGTCAGGCGCGGCAGCACGCCGGGGTCAGGGAAGACAGCAACTGCTGCAGGTAGGAGGCTTGCGCCGGGTAGCCATGGCCATTGCCGAAAAGCCCGATGCGTGACGGACGGCCCGGCTGCGGACGATAGGTGCCGAAGACGCGGTCCCACAGCACGAGGGCGCTGCCGTAGTTGGAGTTCGCCTCCCGGGGTTCGGCCGAATGGTGCCAGCGGTGCAGCTCATTGGTGTTGAGCACGCGGTTCAGCCAGCCATTGCGGGTGTCGACGTTCAGGTGCTGCAGCATCAGCACCGGCTGCGTGAACGCCACCGCGGCCAGCAGCACGTCCTGCGGCGCGCCGAGCGTAATCAGCGGGAACATCGCCGCGAATGTGTTGATGAGGTGATTGACGGGATGGAAACGGAAGTTGTTGAGCCAGTACAAGCGTTCGCTGCCGTGGTGCATCGCATGCAGCCACCACAGGCTGCGCACCTCGTGGTGCGCACGGTGCGACCCATACTTCGCGAACTCGATCCACAGCACGGCCAACGCAGCCTGGGCGACAAAAGGCCAGGTTGCCGCCGGCCAGTCGGCGCCGGGGCTTGCGCCGAACCAGGTGGCGGCCAGCACCGGCATCGCGGCCTTCACCGCCGGATCGACCAGGCCGATGACCACTGCGGCGCTGGTGAGGTCGGTGGTGGTGTCCGGGCCTGAGCGAACCCAGCGAGGATCAAACGGCGCGATGCGCTCCAGCAGCGCGCCGGTGGCGAGGACCAGCACGCTCCAGCCCAGGACGATGGGGGCCACCGGCCACCCCAGGCTCCTGGCCATCCAGAAGGCAGCCAGGCTTCCGCCGACCGCCAGCAGGTACAGCTGGCGGGTCATGAATTGCTTCAAGGCCAGGTCTCCTAGCAGCAGGAGTTGGTGGTCTTTTCGCCCGCGACGGGAATGCCGACCGGCTTGCCGCGGGTCGTCGGCGTGCAGCAGGAGGTCTGCGCCTGTGCCTGCGGTGCCTTCTCGCTGAACACGGGGATGTCGGCCAGCGTATGGAAGTGCTCCCACGCCACGCCCTGCGGATCGGTCACCCAGTGCTTCTCGCTGCGGGCATAGCAGCAGGTGGTGGCGCCTGAGTCAAAGACGGCCATGTCGGCGGCCTGGGCGCGCGTCTTCAATTCGTCGAGTTCCTCGGCGTTGTCGGTCTGGAAGCCCAGGTGATCGACACCCGGCTTCCCGCCGCGCGTGGAGATGGCGAAGTTGATGCGCGGGTCGTCGAGCATCCACTTGGCGTAGTCGCCCTCCAGCCGAGTGGGCTCGGCGGCGAACAGCCTGGAGTAGAAGTTGACGCTCTGGGCGAGGTCTTCGACGTGGACATGGACGTGGAATCGCTTCATCGTGATCTCCTCAGCATTGGCAGGACGTGGTGGCGGCAGGAACGCAGGACGCACCCTGGCAGCAGTTCTCGGTGAGGTAGCCCAGCAGCGCGGTCACCTGCTCGAAGGACGCGCGGTAGACCAGGTTGCGACTCTGGCGCTCCTGGGTCACCAGGCCGGCGTTCATCAGTTCCTTGAGGTGGAAGGACAGCGTGGCCGCTGCGATGCCGGATCCCTCGGACATGACACCCGGGGTCATGCCTTGCGGGCCGGCGACCACCAGGGCCCTGAACACCTGCAGGCGGTTGGGATGGGCCAGGGCGGCGAGGGCGCGGACAACGTCTTTCTCTTCCATATTTAAAGAATATTCGAAATATGGAAGTAAAGCAAGGGCCGTTGCACCAATGGCAACCGTTGAAATTTCAGTGCCTTGAGCCTGGGTGCGCTTCCAGGGCCACGCGGCGATCAGCGGCTTCCAGGTCCATCCCGCTGCCCAGCGAGTCCCAATCGGTCTCGGCGCGGAACTGGTCCGCCACCGACGACAAGGTGAGTGCGTGACGGTCGGCCAGGTGCCGCTCCAGCAAGCCCTGCCAGGACCTCCGGATGTCCGCATGCTCCACGTCGTGCGGATGCAGTTCCAGCCGCAGCAGCGGATTGCTTCGCAGCGTCGCCGCCACAGCGGCGTTCCATCCGCGTGATGCCTGCCGCCGCCAGGCGGTGGCCGTGCTGTAGACGAGGCTCTGGCTGGTGACGGCGCGCCGCTCGGGCAGCAGCACCAGTTGGCGCAGCGTGCAGGTGTAGCTCAGCTCGATCCAGCGCAGTGCCTCCCAGGTGCCTTCGCTCAGCAGCCACGCCGGCGCGACGAAGCCGCGCAGCGGCAGGCGCTGCCGATGGAACCAGTGCACGCCGGCCGTGAGGCGGCGCATGGCCTCGGGCAGCGGCAGGTCGCAGAACTCGCCTTCGCCGCGGGTGTAGTGCCGGCGCTTGATGCGGTCGACGAAGTTGCGCGGCGTGCCGTCGTCCAGGTGGGTGTAGCCGTGCAGCGCGATCTCGTCGCCGGCCCAGAAGCGCTCGCGCAGCCACCAGCCGAAGGCCTGTGAGCTGGGCTCGCAGTGGTAGCGCGGCACCGCCAGCAGCGTGAGCGGAACGGGCGCCACCTCGTGGATGGCATCGATGGCGCGCTCGCACTGCCCCAGCGTGGCATTGGCCACGTCATGAAGCACCACGCACAGCGCGCGCTTCATTGCCACAGGCTCATGGGCAGGGTGGTAGGCGTCACCGAATCGGCGCCCGTGTCCCGCGGGCGTGGGCCGCCGCGCAGCAACTGGCGGTAGCGCATCAGCAGCAGCGGCAGCATCTGGTTCCAGTCGTAGGCCTCGGCGCGTTCGCGCGCACGCCGCGAGGGGCCGCCGCGGTCGTGCAGGAAGAGGGTGGAGATGGCGTTGGCGAAGCTCTCGGGCCGGCCATCGGCCACGGCGGCACCGACGCTGTCGTCCACCAGCTCGGTCAGGCCTTCGGCGGCGCGGGCCACCACCGGCGTGCCGCAGGCCATGGCCTCCAGCACGGACAGGCCGAAGGTCTCCTGGTCGCCGGCATGCACGAAGACATCGCAGCTGGCGATGGTGCGCGCCAGCAGCATCGGGTCGGTCTCGAAGGGGCGAACGATCACGCGTTCGCCCGACGGAGGCGTCGGCCCTGCGCCGATGGCCAGCAGCATGTACGGCGCGCCCAGGCGCTGCACGGCCTCGGCCAGCACGTGCAGGTTCTTCTCCGGCGCGAAGCGGCCGGCATAGACGAGCAGGCGGGTGGCCGGCGGCAGGCCCAGCTGGTTGCGCCACATCGGGCTGGACCGGGCCGGGTGGAAGGTCTGCGTGTCCACGCCCAGCGGCTGGCAGACGACGCGGTCCACGCCGGCATCCAGCAGGTGCAGCTTCATGATCTCGCTGGGCGCGAGCACGAGGTCGAAATGCCGGTACACGCGTCGCACGTAGCGCCGCGCGGCGCGCATCGCGGTGCCCGCCAGGCGCGGCCCGACGAAGGACGCGGCGAGCAGTTCGAGGTTGGAGTGGCAGCAGGCCACGGCCGGGATGTGCCGGGCATGCGCCGCGTCGAGTGCTGCCCAGGCGAGGCGGTAGGGGTCGCCCGCCTCGATGAGATCGGGTTCCAGCGACTGCAGCGTCGTGGCCAGTGCGCGCCGCTTCACCGGCAGTTTGTATCCGCCCGAACCGGGCAGCGTCACTGCGGGCAGCTCGACCATGTCGGGCTGGTCGGCCACCGGCGCGGCGATGGTGTGCTTCCAGCCGGTGTGGCGCGTGAGCCAGCCATGCTTGGCCTGCAGGTAGCGCCGCACGCCCCCGCTGCTCGCGCTCCAGAACATGGTCGCGTCCACGAGGTGTGGTGCGGGATGCTGCGCGCTGTCGCCTCGCGCATTGGCTTGGAGTGAGACGGGGGAGCTCATGCCGCTCCCAGGGCAATCGGCGTTCCCGCTGCCCCTGAATCGGGCACGCCGCCTGCCGGGTACGACAGGCACGCAGGGCACCAGCCGGATGCGCGACACCACATCGAAAGGAAACCCACCATGTCCAATGACGACATCGTCGACACCCTGAACGACCTGATCGAGACCTGCAAGGACGGCGAGTACGGCTTCGGCGCCTGCGCCAAGCATGCGACCTCGGCGGAGTTGAGCACGCTGTTCCTCCAGCGCGCGGCCGAGTGCAAGACGGCAGCGGCCGAACTCGAGCCCTACGTCGTGCAATACGGCGGCAAGCCGGACCATGGCGGCAGCGCCTCCGGCGCACTGCATCGCGGCTGGGTGGCGGTGCGCGGCTCGCTGGTGGGCTTCACCGACCAGGCCATGCTCGATGAATGCGAGCGCGGTGAAGACGCGGCCCTGGCCCGCTACCGCAAGGCGCTGAAGGAAGATCTGCCCGAGCAGTTGCTCGCGCTGGTGCAGCGTCAGCAGCTGGGCGTGCAGCGCAATCACGACCAGATCAAGAGCCTGCGCGACCACGCCCGTGCCAGCGCCGGCAACTGATGGCCCGCGCTGCTTGTAGAAGCTTCTAGCAGCGTTTACGTCAGCCGCGCCGGCCGCTCGTGCCGGCGCTCCATTTCCATCTCTCGATCCTCAAGGAGCACGCATGATCGACACGACCATCCGCAAAGCGAACCTGTCCCTGATCGCCGTCGCGGCGGTGCTGGCGCTCAGTGCCTGCCATCGTGGCGGCAACACCCCGACCGGCAGCACGGCGGCGGACACGCCGTCGAGCACCTCGACGACCACGGCATCGGCGGACACGGCAGGCACGGCGTCGTCCCCCACGAATCCCAGTGCTGCATCGCCGTCCACCGCGCCCGACATGGGCAACGCGGCCAACACCAGCGGCACCGGCTCCACCGCGCCGCTGCAGCCGGCGGACCAGCAGTTCGTCACCGAAGCAGCGGCTGGTGGCATGTTCGAGGTCGAGATCGGCAAGCTTGCCGCGGAGAAGGCCACCGATCCGGGCGTCAAGAACTTCGCGCAGATGCTGGTGGACGACCACAGTGCCGCCAACGACAAGCTGCGCCAGATCGCCACCGGGCACAACGTGGCGCTGCCGGCCTCGCTGCCCGACGACAAGAAGAAGGAGATCGACCAGCTGGCCAAGCTGTCAGGCGCGAACTTCGACAAGCAGTTCATCAAGATGGTGGGCGTGAAGGACCATCACCACGACATCGCCGCGTTCGAGAAGGCCAGCAGTTCCGCGCAAAGCCCTGATGTGAAGGACTTCGCCACGAGCGCACTGCCCACGCTGAAGAAGCACCTGGCCGCAGCCGAGAAGCTGCCGGCCAAGGGCTGACGCTTCGGCCTTGGCAAGCAGCGAGGCAGCCCAGGCGCCGCCGGGGTTGGTGTACGTGAACGACGAGGCACCGGGCATATCGCGCAGCCGCCGCGGCGATGCCTTCGTCTACCGCACCCCGGACGGCCGCCTGCTGCGCGACAAGGTCCAGCTCGATCGCATCCGCCGGCTTGCCATTCCGCCGGCCTACACCGACGTGTGGATCTGCACGCGGCCCAACGGCCACCTGCAAGCCACCGGCCGCGACGCCCGCGGACGCAAGCAGTACCGCTACCACCCCGAATGGCGCATGGCGCGTGACGCCGACAAGTTCGCGCGCATGCTGGACTTCGGCCGTGCCCTGCCCAAGCTGCGCCGGCGCGTGCAGCGCGACCTCCAGCGCCACGTGGGCGAGCAGCCGTCGCGCGAGTCGGTGCTGGCCGCGCTGGTGCGCCTGCTGGACACCACACTCGTGCGCATCGGCAACGACGAGTACGCCCGCACCAACGGCTCCTACGGCCTGACCACGCTGCGCAACCGGCATGCCAACGTCAAGGGCAACTCGCTGCGCCTTCGCTTCAGGGGCAAGCACGGCAAGGTGCACGACGTGTCGGTGGACGACCCGCGGGTGGCGCGCATCGTGCGGCGCTGCCAGGCGATGCCGGGGCAGGAGCTGTTCGAGTACGTGGACGAAGCAGGGCAGGCACGCTGCGTCGGCTCGGCCGATGTGAACGAGTACCTGCGCGAAGCGGCCGGCGACGGGTTCAGCGCCAAGGATTTCCGCACCTGGCATGCGACGGCGCTGGCGCTGTCGCTCATCAAGCCGGACGCCGCGGACGGCGAGCGACGCTCCGACAAGGAGGTGCTGGCCGAGGTGGCGCAACGCCTGGGCAACACCGTGGCGGTGTGCCGCAAGGCCTATGTGCACCCGCGTGTGCTTGAATGGACGGGCTTCGGGGCTGCCGATGCGCCGGCGATCAAGCCGCGCGCCGGGTTGGCGAAGGCCGAGGCAGAGCTTCTCGATTTCCTCCAGCGACTGGACTGAACAGGAGAGCCGCGATGAACCAGACACCTCCAGCTCCGGCCACGGTGCCGAAGCCGCCTGAGAAACATCCGGCACCGGGGCCGGTGGACCCGGCCCGCGAATCGGTGGCCGGGGAAGAAGACCCGGGCGCCGCCGTGGAGGATGCCGGCGATGAAGCCTTCAACCACCTGCCGCCGGGGCTGGACCACCCGGCCTGATCGGCGGGTCACTGCTTCTTGTCGCCAGGCGCCTTGACGTTGCCTTCCTTGTCCACCACGCCCTTGAGTTCGATCGCCATTTCCAGGTGGTGCTGAAGCTGCGGCACGGCCTTCAAGGCGAAGTCCTTCACTTGCGGATCGGCGGCCTTGTTGGCCGCTTTCTGGAACAGCCTGAGCGCGTCCTCGTGGGTCTTCACACCGAGCGATGCGGCGTACTTGCGGTCGAAGCTGCCGCCATCGGCCGCTGACAGGAGCTTGATCTTCGCCCGCTGCCCGAGCGAAGGTTCGATGGGCAGGCGCACGCCCTTGGAACTGGCCAGCGCTCGCAGCTCGGCATGCAAGCGGGTGTGGTCGTCGCTCATCTGCTGCGCGAAACCTTTCACCTGCGTGTTGACGCCCTTGCTGGTGGCCAGCTTGCCGGCTTCGACTTCGGCGAGGCCAGCCTCGGCGGCCTGCTTGAGGAAGGTGGCGTCGGCCTTGTTGAGCGGTGCCGAGGCCGCGGATGGGGCACTGGCCTGGGCCAGCGCGGTACTGGCTGATACCAGCGAGGCGAGGGCCAGGGCCAGGCTCAGGACACGAAGGTGCATGGCAGTCCTCCAGGGGAAGCCCGTGATCCTCGTGATGCGGCAACCGGCGTGCCGCACGCGGCGTCAGTTCAGCGCGGCGCTGCGGATGGCCCGGGCGCGGCGCCCCGGCGACGGATGCGTGCCGTTGTCCGAGCCTTCGCCCATGCCGTCGAAGATGCGCGCGGCTTCATCGGCATCGAGCCCGGCGTCGAGCATGGCGCGGACCGCGAAGGCATCCGCATCCAGCTCCGCCTGGTGGGAGATGGCGGCCAGCCCCGAGGCGATGAGGGCGCGCGCGCCGCTCTCGTCCGGCGAGGAACTGACGGCTCGCGACACAAAGCTGAGGATGGCCGCGTGGTGCTGCAGCTTCAGGTGCCCCAGCTCGTGGGCGATGATGAAGAAGCGCTGCGCCGGGCTCATGCGGGCCAGGCGGGCGCTGATGACGATGGTGCGGCCCTTGTGCACGAAGCCGTCGACCGGGCAGTCCAGCACCTCGAAGTGCACGCCCGGCGGCAGCGGCACCTGGCGGGTGACGCGCTCGATGTCGGCCTCGATGGTCTGGCGCTTGGGGTGGCTGGCCGGGATCGGCCCGCAGGCGGACGGGCTGGCTTCCAGCTGGTCGACGAGCTTGTCGACCAGCGGATTGGCATGTGCAGTGGCGGCGATCAGAAGCGCCGCCAGAGTGGCGATGGTCTTGATACGGCCCCCGCAAGCGTGTCTCTGGTGGAGACATCACTGTGGCGGGAGCAGGGATTTTCAAAGCCGCGACGAAAGGGGGCGGAAGGCCCCAATTCAAGTCATTCGAGTGCGCTCAAGCCGAGGGGGCGGTGGCCGTGGGCAAGGTGCCGAGCAACAGGCGCGCTTCTTCCAGCCAATCCGAGGAAAACTTCACGTCCGCCGGGTCGGGTTCGGGCTCGGCCAAGGGGGCGAGGTAGGTGTCTGCGTCCAGGGTCATGGCGAGAACCTGCGAGTCGTCCAGCGTGCCCAGCATGGGGAACAGCACCTCTTCTTCACGCGCGATGGTTTCGCAGCTGGCCTCCAGCAGGTCACGCAGCGAGTCGGCAAAGGCGCTGCTGTCGGGCTTGAGCGTGAGCAGGTCTGCCAGTGATTGGGCCAGCCGGGTGTGTCCGAGCATCAACGCGGCCTGGGCCTCTCGCTGGTCCGGGTCCTGGTTCTGCAGGCTGGGGTAGACCACCTTGTTCATCATGCCCAGGTGGCCGCCCAGGGCGAGCGCGAACTGCCGGAAGAGGCGGGAAGCGTCCTCCGGCCGGACAGTGCGCCGCAGCTGATCTGCCAGACCGCCGAGGGCGCGGTGGCTCTCGGCCAGGGAATCAACAATCTTGTTGCTCATGGACTGCTTGTGGGACTGCTTGTGCGAACGATTTGTGAGGGTTCGCGAAACACCTCAGCAACCGGAATGCCCGGCCGCCAAGGGGGTCAGGCCAGGAATTGCCGGTTTCGCAAAGTCAAAATTTGCAAGCTTCGGCAAAGCTTGCGTCGGCACTTTCAGGCGTGGACGGGCTTGCTCACCATCAGTCGGTCCAGCGTCCTGAGCACGTCGCCGACGTCGTAGGGCTTCTGCAGGAAGGCGTCGTAGAGCTGGCAACGCGGCTTCACCACCTCTTCGGGCAGGCCGCTGGTCATCAGGATGGCGATGTGCCGCGTCGCTTCCTCCTCACGCAGGCGGGCGCACATGGTGCCGCCGTCCATCGTGGGCATGACGTAGTCGAGCATGACCGCATCGGGCTGCGCGGTGCGAAGGCACGCGAATGCCTCGGCGCCGTTTCGGGCGCACACGACGTTGTAGCCCTCGGCCCTGAGAAGGTCGCCGAGGATCTCGAGGTTGGCGGTGTCGTCATCAACGAGCAGGATCCGCCGGGGTCGTTGCGTCATGTGTTCTCCCTGTCGACGCTTGTGTCCGGATCATACGGAGGCATGCGTCCCTCCAGCAATGGGGCAAGGCTGGTGTGAAAGGGCAAATCGCCGACAACCGGCAATCAATGTGCCCAGACGGTTGTGGACGTGCGATTGGCGGGGTGTGGGCGTGCGCAGTCCGAACCGAACGGTTCGTCACGCGGAATCAGCGTGCCCAGCGGAAGGCCGCGCTCAAGGGCGTGGCCACCTGCAGGGCGTCGGTGAACTGCCGCAGCGCCCGCTGCTGCCGGGCTGCGTCCTGTGTGGCGCAGGTATCCGACGGAACGGTGACATCCAGCCCTCTCATACGCGCATCCATCGCGGTGTGGAGCACGCACTGGTCGGTGGCCACGCCGGTGATCACGAGGCGGCGCACACCCAGGGTTTCGAGCAGCAACTGCAAGGGTGTGGCGTAGAAGGCCGAGTGCTGGGGCTTGAGCACGAAGTAGTCTTCGTTGGAAGGCATCAGCGCGTGCGTGATGGTGCGTGCGGCGTCAGAGCCTTCGAGGCTTTGCGCCACGAGCTGGCGGAAGTCCGACCGCCACTGGCCGCGGTTGTCGTTGCCGTAGATGACCGGCACCGCGTGCTCACGCGCCCGGGTGCACAGGCGTGCAATGCGAGGCGTGACATGCAAGGCGTGCGGCAGCAGATGCCCGGCATCGGGGAAGTCCCAGCAACTGATCATGTCCAGCACCAGCAGGGCATCCGGGCTCGCGCGACGCGGCCCGGCCACGGAGCGGTGTGCGGTGGGGGCCATGTGTGAAAAGGGCGGCGCCCATGGCGTCGCCCTTCGGCTTCAAGGCACGAAGCCTACCGGCTCAGCGGCTGCCTTCGCCCCGGTCGTTCTTGCCCTGGCCGGGGCTGGAACTTCCGCTTTGCATGTCACGCTCGCCCTGCGAGCCGCTGCGCGATGAACGTTGCGATCCGGGTTCCGAATCTTCGTCATCGTTGGCGCTGCCGCGCTCGTCTTCATTTTGCGTGCGGTCGGGGCTTTGCGTGTTCGAGCCTTGCTGCGAAGCCTTGCCACGTTCCTGGCTGCCTTGGCCGGTCTGGTTGCCACTTTGCTGGCCCTGCTGGCCTTGCTGCCCGCGCTGGCTTTGCGAGCCGCTGGCCTTGCCACCTTCGCTCTGCTGATCCTGCGAGGGCTTGTTGGACTGCGATTGGTTGCCCAGATTTTGGCCGGTGCTGCCTTGATTGCTGTTTGCCATGTCAACTCCTGCTGAGTAGGGGGTCCGCTCTGGACGAGCGGTCTCGTCTTGCTTGCATTCGTGCGGTGCACGCGATGGGCTGGACAAGCTGGTGAGAGCAAGCGTGGTGCCCGGCGTTGGTGCAGCGCTCGGCGAAGGTGCAGCGGCATGGGCCGTCCGAGCACCAAAGATGGACGTCTTGGGCATGGGGTTTGCCGCCACACGAGGACTTCGTTGACTCAGGAGACTGACATGGCAGACGACAAGGACAAGAGCGGTGGACAGGATCGCACACGCATCAACACCAGCCAGGACTACGAGGTGCGGGACTGGTCGAAGAAGTTCGGCGTGTCCGCGGATCAATTGCGCGAGGCAGTGAAGGCCGTGGGCCCGAATGCCAAGGATGTGGAGGCCCATCTCAAGTCCGTGCAGCGGCGATAGCCTGGCACGGGCCTTGGCGATTCCAATCACCCCCATTTCGAGAATCAATCGCACTCGCTTCGAACCGTCTCATCGAACAGGTACATTCCCGCCCCGGAATCCCATCCGTCCATTCATTTCTAGAAAAAGGAACCTGTTCATGAAGACCATTGGCGACAAGCTCGAAGCCTTCTCCATCACCGGCGTGAAGCCTGGCTTCAACCACCACGAAGAGAACGGCGTGTCGGCCTTCGAGACCATCACCGAGAAGAGCTTTGCCGGCAAGTGGAAGGTCATCTACTTCTGGCCGAAGGACTTCACCTTCGTGTGCCCGACCGAGATAGTCGGCTTCGACAAGCTGGCCCGCCAGTTCGAGGAACGCGATGCCGTGCTGCTCGGCGGCTCGACCGACAACGAATTCAGCAAGCTCGGCTGGCGCCGCGAGCACAAGGACCTGAGCAAGCTGGGCCACTGGAGCTTCGGCGACAGCACCGGCTCGCTGGTCGACCAGCTCGGCGTGCGCGACCGCAACGAGGGCGTGGCCCTGCGCGCGACCTTCATCGTCGACCCCGACAACACCATCCAGCACGTGAGCGTGAACAACCTCAACGTCGGCCGCTCGCCTGACGAAGTTCTGCGCATCCTCGACGGCCTGCAGACCGACGAGCTGTGCCCTTGCAACCGCGCCGTCGGCGGCAACACGCTCTGATCGAGGCATCAGGCATGGCAACGCTCGACGACTTGCGCCAGCGAATTCCCGACTGGGCGAAGGACATCCGCCTGAACCTGGACGCGGTGATCACGCGGTCAAGCCTGCCCTCGACGGAGGCGCAAGGCGCGGCGCTGGCAGCGGCCTTCGCGACCCAGAGCCAGGAACTCGTGCAGGCGCTGCGCGAGGGCATGGACCCCAAGGACGCCGAAGCCGCACTCACGGCCGCGGCGCTCATGGGCATGAACAACGTCTGGTACCCCTTCGTGGAAATGGCGGGGGACGAGGAGTTGAAGACCCTGCGTGCGGAGCTGCGCATGAACGCCTACGCCACGCACGGCGGGGTGTCCAAGCGGCAGTTCGAGACCTGCGCGCTGGCGGCTTCCATCGTGGGCAAGTGCCACTTCTGCGTGCAGTCGCACTACAAGCTGCTCAAGGAAGAGGGCCTGACCACGCAGAACCTGCGCGACGTGGGGCGCATCGCGGCTGTCGTGCAGGCGGCGGCGAATGTGCTGGTGCAGGTGGGGTGAACGGCCTGCGGCGTTCGCCGCCTCGGTCATCCGAAGAAGGAGCCCGCCGGTTTCGGCGGGCTCTTTTTTTATGCGTCAAGGGCACGGTCGACGGTCATCCGTTCCAGAGCTCTTTCATGGCGCTGGGCGACGGAACCCACAAGCTGCCCATCAAGGCAGGGCTGCGGTCCAGCCTCGACAAAGAGGCGGGAGACATCGTTACCATCTGCCTGAGCGAGCGCATCGACAAACCTGGGCGGACGCCATGACCATGAACGCGCAAGAACGGGAAGAGCTGGTCCAGACCTTGAAGGCCCGCTTCGAGAAAAACATGCGCAGGCACCAGGAAATCGGGTGGGTCGCTGTGCTGGCGGCGCTGAAGGCTCGTCCCGGCGCGCTCCAGTCTCTGGGCAACATGGAGGCAACGGGTGGGGAGCCCGATGTGATCGCGTGGAATCCCAAGACTGGACAAATCACGTTCTGTGATTGCTCGGCGGAGAGTCCCTCGGGTCGCCGCAGTGTCTGCTACGACCGCCAGGGGCTGGAATCCCGCAAGGAACACCAGCCGCACGACGCTGCAGTGGACATGGCCGAGGCCCTGGGCGGCGAAATGCTGACCGAGGAGCAGTACCGCGAACTGCAGAAGCTCGGCGAGTTCGATGTGAAGACGTCGAGCTGGATCAAGACGCCACCAGAGGTGAGAGCGCTTGGCGGTGCGCTCTTTGGAGACAGGCGATATGGCCGGGTGTTCGTGTATCACAACGGGGCTCAGTCGTACTACGCTGCCAGAGGCTTCAGGGTGTCGCTGCGCGTGTGATTCGGTCAACCCGGCCGCCACCGAGGTATCAGTGTGATGTGGTGTCGACGGGCGTCTCCGTGTGCATGACGCACACCCACTTGCCGCCCTTGTGCATCCACACGGACGAGTCCGCCATCTCCTGGTGGGTCAGCTTGGACTTCCCGCGCTCGGCCAGTGCCTGCTTCACGTGGTAGGTCAGCACCGCGGTCTGCTCGGTGGGAAACACCACGTTCATGTCGCTGAGTTCGAACGACTTGATGACCATGGTCCCGTGCTCGGCCATCTGCCGGTACTTGTCGTGGTCGAACTGCATCGCGCCGTGTGAACTCACCATGAGCGATGGTTCGTCGAGCATTGCCAGCGCGGTGTCGGTGTCCTCGTCGACCATCGACTGCCAGAACTTCCTCTCCAGGTCGATGATGTTCTTGCTTGCTGCTTGCATGTCGGTCTCCCGGAAATTGAGGGAGTTTCAATATGCGCCGGGGCAGGGGCGGTGCACGTCGGACATCCTTGCCTTGGCCGGTCAGCGGGTTCCTACCGGGCACGCGTCTGGTGCGCAGGTTGCGGGGTGTTGTGTGCGGCCGACGCTTGCACGCCGTGGGGGATGGCGCGCCTGCAGCCTCGGGCCAAAATCGCCCCCCTCCACGCACCCCTCGCAAGATCCATGAAGAGCCTGCCACGCTTTGCACTGTCCACCCTGTCACTCGCCATGGCCGCACCGCTGGCCTGGGGCCAAAGCACCGGAGGCGAATCGCGCGAAACGCTGGAGCGGGTGGTCGTCACGGGATCCAACATCCGTCGCACCGACAAGGAAACCCCGAGCCCGGTGCAGACCCTCACCGCCGCTGACATCTCGCGATCCGGCTTCACCAGCCTCACTGACGTGCTGCAACACCTGTCGGCCAACAACATGGGGTCGCTGGGGCAGGGCACGCCGGGGGCCTTCGGCGCCGGTGGCAGCGGCATCTCGCTGCGTGGCCTGACCGTGGGCGCCACCCTCGTGTTGATCGACGGACACCGCATGGCGTCCTACCCGTTGCCGGACGACGGGCAGCGCGATTTCGTGGACATCACTTCCATCCCCATCGACGCGGTCGAGCGGGTCGAAGTGCTCAAGGATGGTGCGTCCGCCATCTACGGCTCGGATGCGATGGCCGGCGTGGTCAACGTCATCCTCAAGTCGCACCAGAAGGGCGGGGCGCTGCATGCTGAAGTGGGCCAGGCCAGCAAGGGCGATGGCCGAATCGTCAAGGTCTCGGGGGTCAAGGGCTTTGGCGAGCCGGGCCAGGATGGCGCCAGCGGCTACCTCGCCGCCAGCTATCGCCGGCAAGGCCAGATCCTGCTGAGCAATCGCCCGGGCCTCGCCGGCTCGGACTGGACCGGCTACGGCGGCGAGGACCTGGGGCTGACCCCCAACAGCGAGTTGCAGGTGTCGCCGCAGACGCGCAATGCCAGCCTGCTCGGCAAGCTGACCGCCAACCTCAACAAGGACTGGACCCTGGGCCTGACCGGTTCCGTGTTCGGCAGCCAGGCCACCCAGGTGGGCTTGCAGAACACGGTGTCGCCCTCCAGCGGCATCACCACCTTCGTCTTCGGGCCGGCTCATCAGAACCCGCTGGCCACGGCGCTCAACAACACCAACGTCATCGACCCCAAGACGGGCCTGCCGGTGGACCAGACCTTCGAAGACCTGCCCGCCCAGCGCTCGCAGACTTCAACGCAATCCACCCGCCTCGTCGCCGATCTCTCCGGCACCTGGGGTGCCTGGGACGTGCAGGCCGCGCTGGGCCTGACCCGCGTCGAGACCAAGCTGACCCTCTCGCACTTCGTCAGCCTGCCGGCCCTGCAAGCGGCGCTCGATGCTGGGCGCTACGTCATCGGCGGACCCAACAGCGCGGCGGCCCTGGCCGAGATCACGCCGCAAGGCGAATCGACCTCCAGCAACACGCTCAACTTCGTGAGCCTGCGCGCCAGCCGCGACCTCATGACGCTGGGCGGCGGCGCGCTGGCCCTGGGCACCGGCGTCGAGTTCATGCATCGCTCGCTCAACGAACAGTTCCCGGAAGGTTTCGCCAACGGAGCCCAGGCCAGCAACATCTACGCCTTCGGTGTCGGCAAGCAAAACATCTGGGCGGCGCACGGTGAACTGGTGGCGCCGTTCACCAAGACCTTCTCGCTCGAAGCCGCCGCGCGGGTGGACCACTACGACACCTACGGCTCGTCCGCCACGCCCAAGCTCGGCTTCAAGTACCTGCCCCAGAAGGAGCTCACCCTGCGCGGCACCTACGCCGGCGGCTTCCGCGCGCCCAATCCGGTCGAGATCGGCACCTCCGGCTCCAGCGCCGGCTACCTGCCGCCCTTGCTGGACACCGCGCTGTGCAATCTCGTCAAGCCTGGTGCCCCGTGCGACATCGGCGTGGGCGGCACGCAGTTGCAGCTTCCCGGCACGAACCTCAAGCCTGAGAAGTCCAAGTCCTACACCCTGGGCCTGGTGTTCGAGCCGAGCAAGGACTTCAACGTCTCGGTCGACTACTACGACATCCAGATCAGCAACCAGATCGTGTCGGTGGGCCTGTTCGGCCAGTCGCAGATCGACACGCCCGATCGTTTCGGCACCAAGCTCTACCGCGTCAACAGCCCCACCACACCGAACGCGGCGCCCACCGACGCCAACGACACCATCCTCTACGGCACCTACCCGTTCATCAACGTGGGCCAGACCCGCACCAGCGGCGTGGACGTGGACCTGCGCATGAAGTTCGGCGAATTCAGCTCGCAGCTGCAGTGGAGCCACATGCAGCGCTACACCATCGAGCGCGATGGGGTCACCTATGAACTCGCCGGAACCCACGGCCCCAGCTTCGTCTCCACCAACACCGGCACCCCGCGCGACCGCGCCTCGCTGGCACTGACCTGGGCGCGCGGCGACGTGGAACTCACCGGCACGATCAACTACATCAGCGGCATGCGCGTCGAGGACAGCAGCTACAACCTGCCCGATTGCAGCTCGGCGCTGAGCACCATCTTTCCGGGCGGCGCGCCGGCCGACTCGCCGCTGTGCCGCGTGGGCGGCTGGTCCACCATCAACCTCGCCGGCAGTTACCGGGCCAGCAAGGACCTGACGCTGCGCTTTGCCATCAGCAACCTGTTTGACCGCAAGCCCCCGATCGATGCGTTCGCCTCCGGCTCCACAGGCGGCGGTGTGGCCTCGGGCGGGGCGCACTACAACCCGTCGTTGCATCAGGACGGCGCAGTCGGCAGGTTCGTGACGGTGGGGGCGAGCTACCAGTTCTGAGCGGGCGTGGGCGGCATTACTGCGATGCCAGGATGCGCTGGACCACGGCGCCCAGCTCGTCGAACGAGCCGCCCTTGTTCACCACGCCGCGCACGCCCAGACGGGCAGCCTCGGTGCGCACCGAGTCCGAGATGTGTCCGGAGTGGATCACCACCGGCAGGTCCGCCCGGATGCGCGCCACGTCTGCGGCGAGACCGAGCCCAGTCAAGGCCGGCATGTTGAAGTCGGTGATGATGAGGTCGAAGGACTGCGGTTCCCGCCGCACGGCCGACACCGCGGCGTGCGGGTCCGAATGGCAGGTGACGCGGTAGCCCGCCCGCTTCAGCAGCGCATCCATGAGGATCATCACCGTCTCGTCGTCGTCGACGTAGAGCACATGCTGCACCTCTGATCGGGCTGCGTCGGATGCGTGCGGCGCCTGCTCGGCGTGCGGCATCGAATCCGCCAGCGGCAGGTAGACGTGGAAGGTGCTGCCCAGCCCCGGCGTGCTGTCCGCCGACACGGCGCCGCCGTGCGAGCTCACCACGCCGTGCACGGCCGACAGGCCCAGCCCCACGCCCTGGCCGACGGCCCGCGTGGTGAAGAAGGGCTCGAAGATGCGGCCCAGCAGGCTCTCGTCCATGCCGCAGCCGCTGTCGGCCACCCACACGCGCGCGTACTCGCCGGCGGGCAGCCCTGCGGGGCGCTCCGCGGCCGCGTCGATGTCCAGGCGCTCCACGCCGACTTCCACCTTGCCTGGCAGGCCTTGCATGGATTGCACGGCATTGCTGCACAGGTTGACCACCACCTGGTGCAGGTGCTGCGGATCTGCCATGACGTGCACGTGCTCCTCGCACAGCAGCAGTTCCAGGGCAATGCCCGCCGGCAGGTCCGGCCGCATGGCCGACACCGCGGACTCGACGATGCGCTTGAGCGAATGCCGCGACAGCTCGGGCGAGAAGTTCTTGCTGAATGCGAGGATCTGCCTCACCAGGTCGCCCGCGCGCAGGCCGGCCTTGTTGATGTGCCGCAGCCGCTCCATCGCGGGATGGTCCGGCGCGATGCCTTCCATGGCCAGCGTGGTATTGCCCAGTACCGTGGCGAGGATGTTGTTGAAGTCGTGCGCGATGCCACCGGCCAGCGTGCCCAGCGCCTCCAGCCTCTGCGACTCGCGCAGCCGCGTCTCCAGCTCGATGCGGTGCTGTTCGGTCAGCTTCTGCGCGGTGATGTCGCGCACCACGGCGAAGATGGTCTGGTCGGCGACGACGGGGTAGGCGTTCCACGACAGCCAGCGGTAACTGCCGTCCTTGCACCGGTGGCGGTTCTCGAAGCACACCGAGGGCATGCCGGCGAAGAGCGCCTTGCCGGCCTCGCGGCTGGCGCGCCGGTCATCGGGATGGACGAGGTCTTTCCAGGAGAAGGCGAGCAGTTCCGCTTCGCTCCAGCCCAGGGTTCGCGACCACGCAGGATTGACCTGCTTGAAGTACCCGTCGAATCCCGCGACGCAAAGCATGTCGAGCGAGAGCTCGAACAGCCGGTCTCGCTCGGCCTGATCGCGCGCGCCCAACACGCCCGCCATGACCGCTCTCTTTCGCCTGATGTGGCAAACCACGTCCCACGCCAGTCCGGATGGGACGTGCGAGGCAGAGGCGAGATTCTAGAAATTACCGGTCAGCTGTAAACGGGCGTTTCACCGGAGGCCAGTGGCATGCCCGCGGGCATCAGTGGCATGGTGCTGGGCTCCTGCGCGACGATCCACTGTGCGGCATGCAGCATGTTGGCGGCCCGGTGGTGCGGTGTTCGCAAGGGCGAGCGCCTCCACGCGGTTTCGTGGCCGACATCCAGCAAGATGCTCTGGCAGCCGGCGCGGCGTCCGGCCTCCACGTCGTCGAGCAGGTCGCCGATCATCCACGAGCGCGACAGGTCCAGCCCGTGCGTGCGGGCCGCTTGCCGCAGCAGGCCGGGCGCGGGCTTGCGGCACAGGCAGGCCGGCACGGGGCCGGCACCGGCCGCATGGGCGCACGTGAAGAAGTCCAGCAGCGGGATGCCTTCGCGTTCCAGCATCTCGCGCAAGGCCATGTGCAGCACCGACAGCTGGGCGCGCGTGTAAAGCCCGAAGGCCAAGCCCGGCTGGTTGCTGACGATGACGATGTGGAAGCCCTGGTCGTTCAGGAGGCGCAGTGCATCGACCGCCTGGGGCGTGAATCGCACACGTTCGGGGTCGACGTTGTGCGGGATCTCGTCGATGAGCGTGCCGTCCTTGTCCAGGAATACCGCGCGCGCCAGGTCGACGGGCGGCAGGGTCGAGTCAAAGTCAGGAAACAAGGCGGCCATCCGCATCCTCCCATGTGGTGAGAAGACCTTGGCAATCGACGTGCCTGCGGTTGTGGCGGTCACGCCTTTGCGGCAGGATCGCGGCTCCATTGGTGGGAGGAGCGTTCCATGGACATGCAAACCATCCAGGCCTTCGTGAGCACCACGCTGGCCGCCCTCGCGATCAAGGTGCTGGCCGCCATCGCGTTCTGGATCATCGGCCGCTGGATCATCGGCCAGGCGGTGGGGCTGATGCAGGCGGCGATGAACCGCAACCACATCGACCCCACGCTCACCAAGTACCTCGGGTCCATCGCGGCCATCGCGCTGAACGTCACGCTGGTGCTGGGCATCCTCGGCTACTTCGGCATCCAGACCACCTCCTTTGCGGCGATGCTGGCGGGCGCCGGCGTCGCCATCGGCGCGGCCTGGAGCGGCATGCTGGGCAACTTCGCCGCCGGTGCCTTCATGCTGGTGCTGCGGCCTTTCAAGGTGGGCGACTTCGTGCAGATCGGCGGCCTCACCGGCACCGTGCACGAGCTGGGACTGTTCGGTACCACCATCGTCACGCCTGACAACGTGCTGACCCTGGTGGGCAACACCAAGGTCTTCGGCGACACGGTGATGAACTTCTCGGCACGGCCCGTGCGCCGCGTGGAGCGCACGGCCCAGCTCGCAGGCAGCGTCGATGCGCTGGATGCCATCGAGCGGCTGCGTGCCGCGGTGGCGCGCATTCCCAATGTGGCCACCTCGCATCCGCCCGAGGTGTCGGTGCTGGACATGAACCTCGTGGGGCCCGTCATCGCCGTGCGCCCGTACTGCCACACCGACCACTATTGGCAGGTCTACTTCGACACCAACGAAGCCATCATCCGCGTGGCGAAGGAAGCCGGCTGGCCGGCGCCCACGCCCACTCAGATCATGCGCACCGCGCCGCTGTGAACTGATCAGCTCACGTCTTCGTCATCGTCGCCCAGGTCCTGCTGGGCGAGGTCTTCCAGCTCGGCCTTCTCGATCAGGTCCAGCTCCGCTTCGGTGAGGCCGAGGTCGCTGGTGTCGTCGTCTGACAGGTTCTGCACCTGGTCGGGAAGAATGTCGTTGCCTTCGCGGGCTTCGTCTTCGATGAGTGCCGAGCCGCGCTCACCCGTGCCGGCCGAATCGGAGTCGGCCCGCAGGCCGGGCTGGGTCGCGCCGAACACCATCTGCTCGGGGTTCTGCGGGTCCGACAGGTCCAGCTCGCCTTGCACGTCGCTGCCGCTGTCGGAGCTGTCGCTGGGGCCGAGCCGTTCCACGTCGCGGCCCTCGGCCTGGGAGGCGGCGCGTTCGCCGCCGAGGATGCTGCTGGTGGCCATGTGAAGGGTCTCCTGGTCAATGAAACGGCCCTGCATGGCAAGCGCCATGCAAGGCCGTCAGCAGTTGTCGGGTCTCTAACGTGACGACGACAGCTTGCTCAACACCACGCCGACCAGCACGCCAATCGCGACGGCCGTCAACGGGTTCTCGCGGATGTAGCCGCGGGTGTTCTGCACCCACTTCTCCTCCATCTCGCCCAACGCGTCGGCCTTCGCGCGCAAGCTTGCGCCGGCGTTGCTGGTGGACGCGCGAAGCTTCTCCACCGCGGGCCCGGCCTTGCCGGCCACGCGGTCGATGGCTTCGTGCGCGGACTGCGCCACGCGGTCCACGGTGCTGTGGCCGCGTTCGGTCACGTTGTCCAGCGTCGATGCGGCGCCGGTGGTGGTGGTGTCCATGTTTGACCTCCTCTGAACGGTGGGAGACGGTGGGGTCGCAGGGTCAGCGGACTCTTCCGCGACGGAACAGGTTGACGATGCCCAGCAGCACGATGGCGCCCAGCAGCGACACGACGAACGAGCCGACGCTGAAGCCTGTGTTGATGCTTGGCACCCCCACCAGTGGTGAGATCAGCCAGCCTGCGATCGCGGCGCCGACGATGCCCACCACAATGTTGAGGAGGACACCCTGCTGGGCATCCGTGCGCATGATCATGCTGGCGATCCAGCCGACCAGGCCGCCAACGATCAGCCAAATGATGAAGTTGATCATGGAAGGTCCTTTCAAAGGTCGTTTCAGGGTTGCGGCCCTCGCCGCCATTGGCGCCGGCCTCAGGCACCAGTCGGCAAATGGCATGCCGCGGCGTCGGCGGCCGGGCACGTCGCTTGCGCTGACTTCATGAAGCCGATGACGGCGCCACCGGTTTTTAACAATGAAGTCCCCCACCAACGACACCGACACTGCGCCGCGTCGAAAGCCAGCGGGCAAGCCACGCGCGGCCCGTGCAAGGCCTGTGCGTGACGCGCAGGAGCTGCTCGCCATGGAGCGCCAGGCCCGGCAGGACGCCGAAGCCGCCACGCAGGCCAAGGATGAATTCCTCTCCGTGGTGACGCACGAATTGCGCTCTCCGCTGAATGCCATTCGCGGCTGGTCCCACGTGCTGCGCCACAGCGGTGAGCTTCAGCCTTTGCAGCGCAGGGCGCTGGATGCGATCGACCGCAACACGCAGGCCCAGGTGCAGTTGGTCGACGACCTGCTGGACAGCCAACGCATTCTTTGCGGCAAGCTCGAACTGGTCTATGCCAGCGTGCCGCTGCGCCGCCTGCTGGAAGATGCGCTGGAGACGGTGCAACTTGCAGCCGAAGCCAAGCGCATCCGGCTGGAGACTTCGCATGACAGGCAGGCCGGCATGGTTCGGGTGGACGGGGAACGCTTGCGGCAGGCCTTAGTAAAACTTCTATCCAACGCCGTGAAATTCACGCCAGAGGACGGCATCGTGACGCTGTGTTCCAGCGTCCGGGCCGATGGCTTGGCCATCGAGGTCAGCGACACGGGCGCGGGCCTGGACGCGTCGCAATTGGCGGCCCTGTTTGAACGCTTCAGCCAAGCCGACAGTTCCGACAAGCGCCGCACGAATGGCCTGGGGCTGGGCCTGTCGCTGGCGCGGCAACTGGCGGAGTTGCATGGCGGCACGATCCGCGCGTTCAGCGAAGGGGTGGGGCGCGGCTCGCGCTTCACGATCGAACTGCCGGCGAGCGTACTGAACACGGACCTGCCCACCATGCCGGCCGGCCACACCGGGTCGCCGCTGGCGGGCAAGCGCGTGGTGATTGTGGAAGACGACGATGACGGCCGCGAGGTACTCGGCCTGATCCTGCGCGAAGCGCAGGTCGACCTGCACAGCTTCGACCGCGCCGCCAAGGCCTACGAGTACATCGCCCACCTGGCCGATAGCGAGCAGCCGGATGTGCTCATCTCCGACATCGCCATGCCCGACGAGGACGGCTATGAGTTCATCCGCCGCCTGCGCCGACTGGAGGGGCTCGAGCACCGGCCCCACCTCGTGGCGCTGGCCTTGACCTCGTTCTCGCGCCGGGAAGACCGCGCCAAGGCACTGCAGGCGGGATTCGATGAACACGTGCCCAAGCCCATCGACCCCGAGCGGGTGCTGCGCACCGTCGCGCATGCCCTGGGCGTGGACGACGCGCCGGCGGTGGCCGACGTGCCTCAGGCGTAGTCGTCGAGGAAGCTCTCGATCACCGAAGGGTCCACCGGTTTCACCAGGTGGGCATCGAAGCCGGCCTCGGCCGATTTCTCACGGTCGCTGGGTTGGCCGTAGCCGGTGAGGGCGGCCAACACCATCTCGCGGCCGAAGGGCAAGGAGCGCAGTTCCTTGGCCACTTCGTAGCCGTTCATCCCGGGCAGTCCCAGGTCGCAGAAGACCACGTCGGGGTGGAACTCGCGCGCCAGGCTCAGCGCCTGGTTGCCATCGCCGGCCGTGCGCGCGTCGTGGCCGGACAGGGCCAGCAACTGGGCCAGTGATTCGGCAGCGTCCATGTTGTCATCCACCAGCATCACCCGCTTGGCCTTGCTCATCATTCTTGTCTCCGGATTCCTGCAAACGTAGGGATGTTCTGCAAATCGGATGCCGGGTGTAATGGCACACATGTTCCCCGGTGCGACACGGTCCATGGCAGTTTCACCGGTAAAGCTTGCATCTCAGAATTACGGACTTTCCAAGAATTTCCGGGTTGTTAATGATGGCTTTCAACAGGCAGTCCATCGTGTCGAAGGCCCATTTTCATAGGAGAGTTGAGCTGTCACTGCTCATGCATTGAGCAGCAGGGACTCACCCTCGCGCGGCTGGTACAGCATTTGCTGTTCAATGCATCAAGGAGCTTTCAGCGCGTTGTGTCTGAAGACGCATGGCGGTAGAGGCTCCACCAGTTTTTCCGGCTCGGGCATTCAACTGCTTCGCTCCTCCCCCCTTCCTCCCGACTCATTGGGCGATGCGGGCTCGAGACGGTATTTCTTCAGGCAAAGAGCCGCGCACTGCGCGGCTCTTTGCATTTCAGGGGCGGGGTGTTCACCGGCTGGACATGCCCGCGTCCCGGAACCGGACGCGGGAGCGCGCCTTGCAGCGGCAAGCGCAACCTCACTCCAACTCAGAGTCGACCCGTGACCGTCCTGGCCCACCAGACCCCCGAGCCGCAGCACACGCCGACACCTCCGGTGCCGCCACCCAAGCCGCCCGGCCCCGACGTCGATCCGCCTGACGTGAAGGATCCGCCGTCGCCGGCGACCAACCCGGTGCCGGTCCGCGAGCCGCCAGTGGTGCCCACGCCGGTGATGGACCAGCCCACCATCCATTGACATCGAAGGAGCCGCAACGATGCCCAAAGCATGGAGCCCCAAGCGCGAACGACAGTACGAGCACATCCGCGACAGCCTGGAGTCGCGCGGCAAAGGTGAGGACCTTGCCGAAGAAATTGCCGCACGCACGGTGAACAAGGAACGCGCGCAGCACGGCGAAGCCAAGGAGGCCAGCCGCAGCTCGGTGCAAGACATGCCCGCATCGCGCCGCGGCGGGTTGCACTCGCACTCGGGTGAAGGCGGCCGGACCTACGAGCAGCTCTACCACGAGGCGCAGGAGAAAGGCCTCAAGGGCCGCTCGCGCATGACCAAGGCCGAGCTCGAACGGCACCTCAAACGCTGAACCGCGCCAGCCAAGCGGCATGAGGGTTGCCACCCTGTCTTCATCCTCAACCACAAGGAGAGAAGACCATGGCAACGACTTCCAGGCTGCTTGCTGCGCTGTGCTGCGCATGTGCCTTGACGGGTGGCGCGCTGGCTCAAGGTGCCACCGGCGACAACCCTTCGCCATCGGGTGATCGCAGTGTGGATTGCGACCGCACGAACTACAGCAGCGCGTCAGGCACAGGCTCGGATCAGCCGATCCAGCGCAGCCACCGCGCACGCTCCGTCGCACGCGTGAACGACGGCATGCACGGCAACATGCCGTCGGCCTACAAGCAGTGCATCAACAGCAATGACCGCAGCGACCGCGCGCAGTGCGTGCGGCAGATCTACGAGAGCCGCAATGGCGCGGCGGGGAATCTGACCGCATCGAACAGCACGCGTCGTCCTTGCTGATCAAGCGCATCTAGCAAGCGCAGCGAAGCGCCCCTCAAGCCACGCCCGCGGATCCGGCTTCGCCGGTCCGCAGGGTGGCGCCCAAGGGCCACGAAGGGGCCCTGCGTGGCCCCTGGGGCAGGAGCGCAGCGACTGGGGGGACTCTATGTCACCAGCGTTGGAGCTGGTTATCCTGCACGCGCACCCGGTCACCCACGCGCAACCCGCTGAGGTCCGCATAGTCGAAGGTGCGGAAGTCGCCGTTGTCCAGGCGGACATCCACTTGGTAGTACGACGACGGCTGGCGCCCGCGGTCTTCGATCTTGTTGCCGATCACGGCGCCGCCCACCGCGCCGGCGGCCGTCGCCACGGCGCGGCCCGTGCCGGCGCCCACCTGGTTGCCCACCACGCCGCCGATCACCGCGCCCAGCAGCGCGCCCGCACCGGAGCTGCGGCGCGACGTGTCCAGCTGCTGGATGTTGCGCACGTAGCCGTACTGGACGCTGTCATAGGTGCCGGAGGTGGAATAGCTCGGCGACGAGCCCACTGCGCCGTAGTTGGGCTCGCTGGGCACCGAGGAACAGCCCACGGTGAGCGCCAGCGACGAGGCGAGCAGGGATAGCGTGATGATTTTGCGGGTCATGGTTCGAACTCCTTGTTGTAGCCAACACATGGCGCCACATGCTCGCCCGCCGCGTGGTCCGAGGCTGCCAGCGGTCGCTGATGCAGTGGTCGGTGCGGTCCCCGATCGCTTGTGAGGTTCGGCCTACAGGCCGCGTCCACCGTGTAAGTCCTATACGGTCTGGGCATGCCGATTGCCGGATTTGACCGAATCGCAGCTGGCCACCGGTGAGCGCGAGTCTGGAGATGCGAGTGCAGACGACCAAGGTCACGCAGGCAGACAGCGGCAAGCCTGGCCATCACTTTGTCCAGTTCTACAAGGACGACGAGGCCTTGCTGGACGAGGTCGCCGACTTCATGGATGGCGCGCTGCGCCGCGGCGACGCGGGCGTGGTGATCGCCACGCCGCTGCATCGGCAAGGCCTTGACCGGCGACTGCAAGGCGCACGTGACGCAGTGGGCGCCGAGCACTGGTTTCCCGGCGAGCTCATCGCGCTCGATGCCGAAGAGACCCTGCACCAATTCATGCGTGCAGGCTGGCCCGACGAAGACCTGTTCATCGAGGTGGTGGGCGGCGTGCTCAAGCGCGCCTCGCGCGACGGGGCACGCTCGGTGCGAGCCTTCGGCGAGATGGTGGCCTTGCTGTGCGAGCGCGGCCAGCAGGCTGCCGCCATCCGCCTGGAAGAGTTGTGGAACATCTTGTCGACCCAGCAGGCCTTCTCGCTGTACTGTGCCTACCCGTTGAACTTGTTCACGCGCGACGAAGACCGGCTGGCTTGTCATCGCGTGTGCACCTCTCACACGCACGTGCTGTCGTCCCCGACGCGCGTCAATGGCGTGAGCAACGCCGAGCGCGACCTGGTGCTGACGCAACTGCAGCAGAAGTCCGACGTGCTCGACGCCGAGATGGACAAGCGCACCCGCGCCGAGGCGACCCTGCGCATGCGCGAGAAAGAGCTGGCGGACTTCCTGGACAACGCCGCCGAAGGCTTGAGCCGCATCGGACCGGACGGCCGGGTGGCGTGGGCCAACCGCGCCGAACTGGAACTGCTCGGACTCACGCGCGAAGAGGTCATCGACCAGCCCTGGTGGCGCTTCCATGCGGACCCGGAGCAAGGCCGGCACATCGCCGAGCGCATGCGCGCCGGCGAGACGCTCTACAACGAGGCGGTGAAGCTGCGCTGCAAGGACGGCACCTTCAGGCACGTGCTCGTGCACACCACGCCGGTGATGGAGGACGGCCAGCTGCAGTTCACCCGCTGCTTCACCCGTGACGTGACCGAGCAGCAGCAGGCCCGCGAGGTGCTCGACCGGGCCAACGATGAACGCGCCCGGCTCCTGCGCGAGCTGGCCGCGGCCAACCGCGCGAAGGACGAGTTCCTCGCCATGCTGGGCCACGAGCTGCGCAACCCGCTCGCGCCCATCGTCACCACCTTGCGGCTCATGCGCATGCGCGACGGTTCCGAAACGCTGCGCGAGCAGGACGTCATCCAGCGGCAGGTGGACCACCTCATCCGGCTGGTGGACGACCTGCTGGATGTCTCCAAGATCACGCGCGGCAAGATCGAGCTGCGCAAGGAACGCGCGGACATCGGCGAGGTGCTGACGCGCGCGGTCGAGATGGCCAGCCCGCTCATCGAGAAGCGCCGGCACCGCCTGAGCGTGCGCCTGCCCGACCCGCCGGTGGCCTGGGTGGGCGATGCGGTGAGGCTGGCGCAGGTGGTGTCCAACCTGCTGACCAACGCTGCGCGCTACACACCCGAAGGCGGTGAACTGGCGCTGCGCGCGCGGCGCGATGGGCGCGGCGTGGTCATCTCGGTGCGCGACAACGGCATCGGCATCGCGCCGCACATGCTCGGCCGGGTGTTCGACCTCTTCGTGCAGGGCGAGCGCGGCAAGGACCGTGCGGAAGGCGGCCTGGGCATCGGGCTGGCGCTGGTCAAGAGCCTGGTGCACCTGCATGGTGGCCGGGTGTCGGTGCGCAGCGAAGGGCTGGGACACGGCAGCGAGTTCATCGTGCAGCTGCCCTTGAACACCGTGGACGTCGCGCCCACGCCGTCGTCGCGCATGCTCTCCATGCCGGCTGCGGCAGATGGCGGCACCCGCGTGCTGCTGGTGGACGACAACGCCGACGCCGTCGAGATGCTGGCGCTGGCCGTGAGTTCGATCGGGCATGAAGTGCGCGTGGCCATGGACCCGGCGGCGGCCCTTCAACTGGTGGACAGTTTCAAGCCCGACGTGGCCGTGCTGGACATCGGCCTGCCGGTGATCGACGGCTACGAGCTGGCGGTGCGGCTGCGCGAGCGGCTGGCGGGCCATCCCTGCCGCTTCATCGCCCTCACCGGCTACAGCCAGCAGAGTGATCGGCAGCGCAGCGTGGATGCAGGCTTCGAGCAGCATCTGGTGAAACCGGTGGACGTGGACGAGTTGATCGCGCTGCTGGCCCCCACGGCCGACGCCCTGGACTGAGCGAGGCTTCCAGATGCACGCACGCCATCACGCTCGCCCGGCCGGAAATGTGCAGATCGCACATTCATGTCCCCTCGCCAGGGAGATCGCACGATGAGCGCCGTCCCGTCGTCCGTCGATCAGGATGGCGCCGACCAGGCCATGGCCGGGTTGCTGCAGGCTTGCCGCGCAGTCATGGCGCCGCTGGCGCAACTGGCCGTGGCCCACGGCCTTCGCCATGGCGACCTCGACGAACTGATGCGCAGCGCCTTCGTGGACGCGGCCCGCGCCGCGCACGCCGACACCTTGCCGCTGCGCGCCGTGAGCCGCATGAGCGCAGCCACGGGGCTGACGCGGCGCGAGGTGTCGCGCCTGATGCGCAACCCGCAGCCCGATGCACCGCGGCGTTCGCTGGCGACCCAGCTCTTCACTCGCTGGCTGAGCGATCCGGCCTACCGGCGCGACGGTGAAGCGCTGCGCGAGCTGCCCCGCACGGGCAAGGCGCCCAGCTTCCAGTCGCTGGCGCGTGCCGTCACGCAGGACGTCCACCCACGCACGCTCCTCGACGAACTGGGCCGCCTGGGCCTGGCCAGCCACGATGAGCGGCGCGACACCGTCGTGCTGCTGCGCGACACCTTCGTGCCGCATGACGACCAGCAGCGGATGCTCGGCTTCCTCGCCGCCAACGTCGGCGACCACCTGCAGGCGGCGGTGAGCAACGTGAGGGGCGCCGAATCGCGCGAGAGCGGGCCACGCCACCTGGAGCAGGCGCTGTTCGCCGACGAGCTGTCGCCCGAATCCATCGAACGGCTGCAGCCCGTCGTGCGGCAGCAGTGGCAGGCCGTGCTCAAGACGCTGGCGCCGGTGGTGCAGCAGATGATCGACGAAGACGAAGCCCTCGACCGGCCACGCCGCGAGCGGCTGCGCGTGGGCATGTACGCCTACAGCGCGCCGATGGCGCCAGCACAAGGCCAGGCCACCGTTCCAGGCGCTGCGAACGAAGAACACGACGGGCCGGCGACCCGCCACAGGAGACCGACATGACACCCATCAAGACCCCGCTGCGTGCCGCCATGCGCATGGCGGCCGGGCTGCTCGCCATCTGCTGCGCGGCCTGGGCCTGCGCGGGCGGCGTGGACAGCGGCGGCACCGGCGCGCCCACGTCGTCGTACGCCCGCGGCCGGCTGTCCGGCTTCGGCTCCATCGTGCTCAACGGTGTGCACTTCGACGAGACGCGTGCCCTGGTTCTCGACGACGAGGGCGGGCTGCACTACCGAGGCGATCTCAAGCTGGGCATGTCGCTGGACGTGCAGGCCGGCGAGATCACCACCGACGCGGCCACCGGCGTCAGCAGCGCGAAGGCGCAGAAGGTGGTGTTCGCCAGTGCCATCCGCGGGCCTCTGGAGCGCATCGACATCAAGGCCTCGACGATCACGGTGCTGGGCCAGACGGTGGCGGTGGGACCGTCCACGGCCTTCGACCCGGATGCCGTGATGGCGGGGCTCAGGCGCGGCCTTGTGCTGGAAGTGCACGCACTGCTCGATGAGGCCACGGGGCGCTACGACGCCACGCGCATCGACGTGGCGGCGCAGGCGCCAAGCTACAAGCTGCGCGGCATCGTGAGCGGACTGGACGAGGCCCGCCGCACCTTCAGCATCGGCAACGCGCGCATCAGCTATGCCGCGCTGGACGATGCCGAGTTGCCGCCGCTGTTCGATGGCGCACTGCTCAAGCTCAGCGTGCGCACCGCGGCTGGCAAGGGCGGCACCTGGGAACTGCTGCATGCGACCGCGGGCACGCGGGCCATTCCCGACACGCCGTCGGCCGAGGTCGACGGGCTGGTGTCGGCCTACCACGGCATCGAGCGTTTCAAGCTCAACGGCATGCCGGTGAATGCGGCCGGCGCGGCGGTGCTCTTCACCGGAGGCACCAGCGGCCAGCTTCGCAACGGCGTGCGCGTGCTCGTGACAGGCCAGGTGATCGACGGCGTGCTGGTGGCCGGCAGCGTGGAATACCGGGCGCCCGGCGAAGACGCGAAGGTGACGCTGGAAGGCGCCGTGCAGTCGGTGGATGCGGCCACGCACAGCTTCGTGCTGCGCGGCAACACCGTCGTCTTCGACCCGGGCACGTCCTTCCGAAGCGGCAGCCCGTCGATGCTGGTGCCGGGCGCCGCCGTGAAGGTCAGCGGCAGTCTGGCTGATGGCGGCACCAAGGTGCGCGCCGACAAGATCAAGTTCGACCGGTAGCCCGAGCCGGCGCAGGGAAGCAGTGAACGAAACCGAGGAGTCATGCAATGCAACATGTGCTGGTAGTGGACGACGAGCGCGATGCAGCCGAGACCATGGCCATGCTGATCGCCGATGCGGGCTTCACCGTGTCGACGGCGGGCAGCCTTCGCGATGCTCGCCGGCAGATGGCCCTGCGAAAGCCCGACCTGGTGCTGCTGGACCTGCACCTGCCCGACGGCAGCGGCTTCGCGCTCTACGACGATGAAGTGATGGGCGAGAACACCGAGATCGTCTTCGTGACCGGGCAGGGTGACCTGGAAAGCTCGCTCAAGGCGCTGCGCCTGGGGGCGGTGGACTACCTGCTCAAGCCCGTGGCGCCGGAGCACCTGAACCGCCTGCTGCACCGCGTCAGCCGTTCGGGGGTGCGGCTGCACGGCTCGCACGAGGCGAGTGACGCCGCCGCGGCGCGCACGCCCATGCTGCTGGGCTGCTCGCCATCGATGCAGCGCGTGCAGGCTCAGATCGACCGGGTGGCGCCCACGGGCGTGACGGTGCTCATCACCGGCGAGAGCGGCTGCGGCAAGGAACTGGCCGCAGCCACGCTGCACGACCGGAGCAAGCGGCGCGACAAGCCCATGCTGGCGGTGAACTGCGGCGCCATCTCGCCACACCTGATGGAAAGCGAGATCTTCGGGCACGAGAAGGGCAGCTTCACCGGTGCGGACAACCAGCACATCGGCTTCTTCGAGCGCACCAAGGGCGGCACGCTGTTCCTCGACGAGATCACCGAGATGCCGCTGGAGCTGCAGGTGAAGCTGCTGCGGGTGCTGGAGACGGGCACCTTCATGCGCGTGGGCTCCACCCAGCTGCAGACCACGGATGTGCGGCTGATCGCCGCCACCAACCGCGACCCCATGGCTGCAGTACGCGACGGCAAGCTGCGCGAGGACCTGCTGTACCGGCTCAACGTCTTCCCGATCAACATGCCGCCGCTGCGCGAGCGGCCGGAAGACGTGGAGGTCATCGCCCAGCACTTCCTGGGCGCCATCGCGCGGCGCGAGGGCTCGGCCAAGCGCTTCTCGCCGCAGGTGCTGCAGGCCTTCGCGGATTACGTGTGGCCGGGCAACGTGCGCGAGCTGCGCAACGTGGTGGAGCGCGCCTACGTGATGGCCGCCGGCAGCGAGATCACCGACGCCTGCCTGCCTACACAGCAGCGGTCATCGTTGCCGGTGGATGTGCTGGAGCCGGACACGCCCATCCTTGCGCTGTGCGTGGGCGAGAGCTGGGCCGACATCGAGCGCCAGGTGGTGCTGGCCACGCTGGACTACTACGACGGCCACCAGCAGCGGGCGAGCCACGCGCTGGGTGTCAGCGTGAAGACGCTGTACAACCGGCTGAGGGATTGGTCCTTGCTGCCGCAGGCGGCGGTGGCGCGCGCCAGGAGTGCGATGGGCAGCCTGAGGGTGTGAGCCTTCGGCTCAGCGGCGATGGGTCTCGAAGGCCCCGCCGCTGCGGCTGGGCTCGAAGGGCAGGGTGCGCACGCAGTTGCGGCCGTCGGACTTGGCTGCGTACAGCGCGGTGTCGGCCTCGTGGATCATCCAGTCCAGCGAGGGGAGTTCGTCGCGCATGGGGGCCATGCCGATGCTCACGGTGGTGGACACCGTGCTGCCTTTCCAGGGCACCGACAAGGCCTGCACCCGCTCGCGGATGCGCTCGGCCACGTCCAGCGCGCCCAGCGGGTCGGTGTGGGGCAGGAACACGATGAGTTCCTCGCCGCCGAAGCGGGCCAGCACGTCGGCCTGGCGCAGCGAGCTGCCGACCGACTTGGCGATGGCGCGCAGCAGCTCGTCGCCGCACAGGTGGCCGTGCTGGTCGTTCACCCGCTTGAAATGGTCGGCGTCGATGAGCAGCAGCGCCGAGGCGGTGCTGTAGCGGCGGGCGCGGTCCCACTCGCGCTGCACCACGGCCATGAAGTGCCGGCGGTTGTGCACGCCGGTCAGGTCGTCTTGCGTGGCGAGGATCGTGAGCTGCTTCTGGGCGCGGTCCAGCTCGAAGACCAGGCGCAGGATGAGCGAGCCCAGCAGCGGCGTGAGGGTGACGGAGCACAGCGACGCCGAGATGAAGGCGATCCAGCGGTCGCCGTGGCCCAGCACGCTGATGACGCCCTGGGACAGGCCCACCGCCGCGATCGCAACGACTGCCGTGATGGCCGCCACCGCCCGCCAGATGCCCACCCGCAGCACCAGCCGGCTGAGCCAGCGGAACCAGCCGGGCGCGGAATCGGAAAGGAAGGGGGTGGACATGGGGTGTTCTGAGGGCGAGCAGGTCCCCCAATTCGACCACAACCGGAGAAGGGCGTGCGCCGCGCATTTGAGGGGGCGTGAAATCCTGTCGCGGCAAAGCGCACTGCAGGGCCGCACTTGTGGCGCGGCCCGAATCGGAATAGCGTGGCCGCCTCACCCCAAGGAGATGCGCATGACCGGCCACGTCTACAAGCACCTGGAACTCACCGGCTCCTCACCCATCAGCATCGAGGAAGCGGTGCAGAACGCCATCACCAAGGCCCACGAGACGGTCCGCCACATCCAGTGGTTCACCGTGTGCGAGACCCGCGGGCACGTGGTGGACGGCAAGGTGGCGCACTGGCAGGTGACGATCAAGCTGGGCTTCACGCTCGAATAGCGCATGGGTGCGTCGCAGCACCCGCCTCTCGGCCGGGCGGGCCGAAGGCTTTAGCACTTTCTCGAAGTTTTTCGCTGCGGATTCCGTCACGCGCGGATGCGCCGCGTGATGCGCGGGCGCTGTCGCATGCACCAACGGACGTTGCCTTTCGATACAGTGAAGGGCATTGACAAAGGCACACCCGTGCGAAAGCCGGGGTCGCAAAGCTTCCGGTCTACCGCCTTCGGGCCATGGCAGCGGGGTTGCCCCACGACGGAACGGAATCTCCCGTTTCGGCCGAGCGCAGTGCGCCTTCGTCACGTTCCGACAGGGAGACCGCACATGCCGCTCTTCGGGCCCGCGCCAGCCACCACCGCCGACAACTTCTCCGACCGCACCATGAAGCTCGTGAGCTTCATGATGGAGCGCCAGTCGCAGTCCGCGAGCGTGCGGCAGTGCGAGCACGACGTGTGCGACTGGATCGACGGCTGGCGCCGCAGCGAGGCGCGTTGCGCCGGGGCGCAGCAGCACTTCGCGTCCACCGAGCTGGGCATCATCCTGCGCGTGCTCAACGGGCCTTCCCCCACCGGACCGAAATTCGAGGACAGCGCCAACCAGCAACTGTGCTGGCTGCTCGCTCGCTGCCTGTCCCAGCAGGCCTGACGTTCATCGCACGCAGCAGTACCGCCATGAAAGCTCCCGCCACCCGTCCCGTCTCCAGTTTCAAGGTGTTGGTCATCGACGACCAGCAGCAGATGCGGCAGATCATCCGCGAGTCGCTCTACCGCCTGGGCATCCGCAACGTGGTGATGGCCGGCAATGCGAAAGAGGCCGTCAAGGCCATGCAGCTGGAGAATGTGGATGTGGTGCTCAGCGACTACAACCTGGGCGAGGGCACCGACGGCCAGCAACTGCTGGAGCTGGCACGCTCCACCAACGTGCTGAACCCGACCGCGCCGTGGATCTTCATCACCGCCAACTCGCTGCGCACCGACGTGCTCTCGGCGGGCGACTTCATTCCCGACGGCTACATCGTCAAGCCCTTCACCGACCAGCTGCTGGCCCGCTACATCGAGACGCTGTCCGCGCGCAAGGCCGCGCTGGCGCCGTTGCTGCACGCCATCGACGCGAAGAAGTGGGACGAGGTGCTCAAGGTGGCGGCGGGCTTCATCGAGCGGCGTGACTCGCTGTCGGTGGAGGGCCTGAAACAGAAGGCCAACGCGTTCATGAAGCTGGGCCGCTTCGACGAGGCGCAGGCGACCTACGGCCAGGTGCTGGCGCTGAATTCCGAGCTGCCCTGGGCGGTGCTGGGCAATGCCAATGCCTTGCGCGCGCTGGGCCGCATCGACGAGGCGCGCCAATCGCTGGAAGGGCTGATCGAGACGCACGCCGACTATGCCGCGGCCTATGACGCGCTGCTGGAAATCGCCGAAGAGCAGGGCGACCAGGAAGCGGCGCTGGAGACGGCGCGCGCCGTGGCCGAGGTGGTGCCCAACGCACGCCGCAAGTTCCGCCTGGGCGCCGTCGCACTGGATGCCGGCAAGGCAGACGTGGCGGTGAAGGCGCTGGAGGCCGCGGTGGCCAAGAACAAGGGGTCGGTCACGCGGTCGCACGAGGAGAACGTCCTGCTGGCCCAGGCCCACCTGGACAACGGCGACGCGAAGAAGGCGCTGGCCGTGGCCACGGACGCGGCCAAGCAGTACGCCGACCATCCGGTGGCGCAGGTGCTGACCAAGGCGGTGTGCGCCCAGGTGCACCAGCACACCGGCAATGTCGAGGAAGCCAAGAAGCTGATGACCGAGGTCGAGCGCGGCCTGCAGGTGACGCCGCTGCCCGATGCCAACAAGCTGCTGGTGGCCAAGAGCGCCCTGGCGACCGGCCGGCTGGAGCTGGGCCAGGGGCTGATCGAGGCCGTGGCCCGCGCCAACACCGACAAGCCGCTGGTGCTCAACGCGGCCTTGCGCGCCGCGCAGGGCACGCCGGTGGAAGCCGCCTGCCAGGACATCGTCGCCAAGGCCGGTGCCGAGGTCCAGCAGGTGCTGCAGGACCTGCAGGCCGCCAAGCGCAATGCCGACTTCGTCAAGGCCATCGAGCTGGGCGAGTCGGCGCTGGCGGTGTCGCCGTCGAACTTCCACATCCAGATCGAGCTGTGCACGCTGTACCTGGTGGCCATCGGCCGGGTGGCCGGCGGCGCCGAGCACGCGGCGCGCGCGCAGGACCTGCTGCAGGAGCTGGACAGCAAGCACCCCAACCACACCCGGGTGGCGGCGGCGCGCAAGTTCTACCGCGAGCGGGTCGCCGCGTCGGGGGCGCTTCAGTGAACTTCGCCCTGTCTTCGGCCGTCGCGCATGACGTCAAGAACCGGCTGGTGATCCTCGGCGAGGAGCTCGCCAGGCTGCAGGCCATGAGCCTGCCGCCCGAGGCGAAGGCGCATGTGGACACCGCCAACCAGCAGGCGATGGCGCTGACCAGCAAGCTGGTGGAGTGGCTGACGGTGCAGCGCGCCGCCGAGGAATCCGGCCTGCGCGCCGTGCCGCACGAGGAGATGCCCGAGGCTTTCCTCGACGACGTCCATGCGCAGGCGGTACCGCTTGGTTCCTCTCGCGTGCGCATCGAGCGCGAGACCCCCGAGGTGTTGCCGGCCTTCTGGTTCTACGACCCGCAGCTGGTCCGGCTGGCGCTGGATTCCGCACTGCACAACGCCTTGCGGTTTGCGAAGGCGCGCATCGTGCTGGGCGCCCGCATGCAGCAGAACATGCTGTGCTTCTACGTGCATGACGACGGCCCGGGTGTCGGCACGGCCCCGATGGCCACGTCCACGGGGCTGGGCCTGAAGCTGTGCAACGAGGTGGCGCGCGCCCACCGCAATCGCGGCGTGCACGGACACTGCACTTTGCGCGATCATCCAGCTGGAGGTGCTCTGTTCGAGCTGTTCCTGCCGTGATTTCCGGAACCAACCGCCGAATCCATCCCCGCAAGGTGCTGCGTGCCCCTGCGACGGTGGTGTTGCCCGGCCAGCCGCCGCGCGAGAGCCAGACCTGGGATGTGGGCGTGGACGGCATGAGCCTCATGTCCCCCAAGCCCATTCCGCCGGGGACGCGCTGCGAGGTGAGTTTCGAGCTGCCGGTGGGGGGCGAGGTGCGGCCCGTGACCGCGGCCGTCAAAGTCTTGTATTGCTCGTTTTCCGGGCCTGATGGCTTCAAGGTGGGCACTGCTTTCGGTGACCTTGACGACGACAGCCGGGAGGCCGTCAACGGGTTTTCTGAGTGAGGCTTGCGCATCGGTTTGGATGAGCAAAGGCGCGGGTGGGCTGGGCGTGTTGCTCCGTTCATGTCCCCCGGACCGGGCTGCGCCCGGTCCTCCTCCTTTACTTCACTACGCAACACGCCCAGCCCACCCGCGCCTTTGCCGTTGTGGCAGCGGGTTTTCTCGTTTGGTTTTCTGCTTGGTTCGGGTTGACCCGATCGGCATTTTTCCTAGTGCTGTAACCAACCGAAGGCCATGCACTTGGCTTTCGCAGTCAATGTCTCTCTTAGCGGTCATCACGAAGATCGCACTGTGCTGCACAGCAGTCATAAGAACGATGCAGCCAACTGGGTCATCCACGTTGAAGAGAAAGAGGAGATATGAAGACTCTGCGCATTCTGCGAATGCTGCTGGCTGCTGCCGTCGTCTCTGTGGTGAGCAGCTTTCAGCCGGCCGTTGCGGCCAACAACTACCCGGTCATCTTCGTGCACGGCTTCGCCGGTTTTGGCCGAAGCGAGATGCTGGGCTACAAGTACTGGGGCGGGCTCACCGACCTCGAAGTGCAACTGCAATCGAAGTACAGCAACCAGTTGGTGAAGACGGCGCAGGTCGGCCCCTTCAGCTCGAACTGGGACCGCGCGGTGGAGCTGTTCTACCAGGTGAAGGGCGGTTGCGTGGACTATGGCCAACTGCACGCCAGCAACGCCGGCCACCTGCAGAAACCCGAGACCTACTGGCACAACGGCCGCACCTGCTTCCCGGGCCTGTACCCGCAGTGGGACGCCACGCATCCGGTGCACTTCGTCACCCACAGCATGGGCGGGCAGACGGCACGCATGCTGGCGCAACTGCTGGCCAACAACGGCGCGCCGAGCAATCCCGGCTTGTTTTCCTATGCAGTGAACGCGAACTGGGTGAAAAGCGTGACCACCATCTCCACGCCGAACGACGGCACGACGCTGGCCTATCGTGTGGTGGACTGGGTGCCGGTGGTTCAGCAACTGGTCACCGGCGTCGCTGGCCTCACCGGCGGCACGCCGGCGCAGACGGTGTACGACTTCAAGATGGACCAGTGGTACATCGGCCCGCGCAAGAGCGGCGAGAGCTTCTCGGACTACGTGAACCGGGTGATGAGCTGGTCGCTGTGGGACAGCGGCATCAAGGATCTCTCACCGTATGACCTCGGCCCCAACGGCGCGATGGCGGAGAACGACTGGGTGAAGGACCTGTCGGGCATCTACTACTTCAGCGTCAGCACCGATTCGAGCTACCGCGGCCTGCTCACCGGCTGGCACTACCCGAACGTGGACACGAATCCGCTGGTCTTCCTGTTCGTCGGCCCGGGCTGGATGGGCAACTACTGGCCCGACGGCCGCCCCTTCGCACCGGTGGATCCGTCGACCTGGTATGCCAACGACGGGGTGGTCAACACCGTCTCGCACAAGGCGCCGACCTGGGCGATGAACAGCGCCGGCACGATCTACCCGCGGCCCGTGACGATCAAGGACATCAGCCACGGCGGCACGCCGCAGGCCGGTGCGTGGAACTGGAAGGGCCTGATGGACGGCTACGACCACTTCGACATCATCGGCTGGACGCTGTTCTTCGACAGCGTGGGTTGGTACAAGGCGCACATCGATCAGCTGCGGGGGTTGTAAGGCCCCCCAGTCGCTGCGCTCCTGCCCCAGGGGCCACGCAGGGGCCCCTTCGTGGCCCTTGGGCGCCACCCTGCGGGCTGGCAGAGCCAGTCCCGCGGGCGTGGCTTGAGGGGCGCGTCGCTTTGCTCGCTCATGCTGAGCGATGCTATGGATTGGACGATGCAATCTTCGTGCTGAGCCAGGATGCGAATGCCGTCGGGTTTCCCAGGAAGCCTGCGGCGTCGATTCGATCGATGCGTGCACTGATCTCCAGCGCGAAGGTTGGAAAGCCTTGCGCGGAAACACGCGACATCAGTCCGCGCGTCTGTTCCATGTGCGCCTGGACGAGGTGGCCTTGCACTTCGCCCAACGCGTGCTCGAAAGCAACTTGGTCCAGACCGATCGACGCCGCCAGCTCCACCAGCACCTCCCGATCCGCGATGCGCCGGCCTTCAACGTAATGCGCGGTCTGCAACCTGGCCAGCATGTCCAGCCCGCGGCCAGCGGTGCGTTCTGCGGCCAGCATTGCCGCGATCGGCGGCTCGGAGTCGAAGGTCGCTGAGGTGTCGCGCAACAGGCCGTCGACGTAGGCCTCTCCGAAGACCTGCCCCGTCAGTTGCGCGATGCGGCGATCGTGCGGCATCACGAACTCGCGCAACTGCGGGTTGACCTTCTGGCGCCGGCTGCCGGCCATCATGCCGCCGGCGTGCGCGACGACAGGCAAGACCTCGCGCGCCGCCTTCACCAGCGGTGCGGCGCCATAGCACCAGCCGCACAGCGGGTCGTGGATGTAGTGCAGCGTGGCTGTCTTCACCATTTCATTTCGCCCTTGTTCACCTTGGCGCCGATGTCCAGCGCAATGCCCAGTCCTGCCTGAGGGTAGGCCTTCTGCATTGTCGCGATCAGCTCGGCCGAGTTCGCGGCCCGGGGCAGCTCTGCCTCGAAGCGCTGCAGGTACTCGCGGGTGTGGCGGATCGCGCCGTCATCGAGCGCCGTGCCGGCCGCCATGTGGCCGGGCACCACCAGCACCGGGTGCAGCGCCTGCATCTCGTCGAGCTGTGCCAGCCATGCCTTGCGCTCGCTGGCCTTTTGCGTGTCGGCCGTCCAGGCGTGCAGGTTGCCGAAGATGCCGATGTTGCCCGCGATGGCCTTGATGGACGGGATCCACACGTAGGGCCGGTGCGCCAGCTCGCCCGTGGTGCCGCGGACTTCGATGGTCTCGCCATCCACCGTCAGGGTGTTGCCGGTGATCGCATCCGGCACGATGGGTTGGCGCGGGGCATTTGCGCCCATCTTCGGCCCCCAGAACGCGACCTTGCCGGCCAGCTTGGACTGGATCTTCTCGCGCACGGCGGCCGTGGTCAGCACCTGGGCCTGCGGAAAGATGCCCTTCAACGTCTCCGCGCCGAAGTAGTAGTCCGGGTCGGCGTTGCTGATGAAGATGGTCTTGAGCGTCTTGCCGCTGTCCAGCACGTTGGCCGCCACGCGCAGGGCATCGGCACGGGTGAATCCGGTGTCGATCACCATGGCTTCCGTCTTGCCGCTCACGACCACCGCATTGACGTGGAAGCTGCCGGCATCGGCGTTGTAGACCTTGACCGCCAGGGGCGCGGCATTCTGTGCAGCGGCGTCGCCGGCAGCGACGACGCCAAGCGTCAGCAGGGGCAGGACCAGGCGGGCAAGCTTGAGAGGCGACAGCATGGGTTTCTCCGTGAGAGGCGTTGAGGAATGCGAGGACTTTATTTGCCGCCTTCTGATTGATAAAGTCCGGTTCAATCGATGATTTATTGCATGGATCGATGAAGTCATGGACCGACTGACTGCCACCCAGGTGTTCGTCGCCGTGGTCGAGCACGGCAGCCTCACCCAGGCGGCCGACCACCTGGAGATGTCCACCGCCATGGTGAGCCGCTACCTGGCGGCCATGGAGAACTGGCTGGGCTCCCGCCTGCTGCACCGAACGACACGGCGCATCAGCCTCACAGAGGCGGGGCAAACGGCGCTGGCGGCATGCAGGCAACTGCTCGAACTGGCGCAGGACGTGCAGCAGCAAGCGGGCACTGCCAGCCGCGTGCCGTCGGGCCGGCTGCGCATCGCGTGTTCGCCTTCCTTCGCCGAGGCGCAACTGGCCGGTGCCCTGGTCGAGTTCCAGCGGCAGCATCCCAAGGTGGATTTCACGCTGATGGCGGCCGACCGCAGCGTCGACCTCACGGCCGAGCGCATCGACCTGGCGGTGCGCATCTCCAACACGCTGGAGCCAGGCTTCATCGCCCGCAAGCTGGCGGACTGCCGCTCCGTGCTGTGCGCGTCACCGGAGTACGTGAAGAAGCGGGGCCAGCCCCGCGTGCCCGCGGATCTGTCATCCCACCTGTGCCTCACCCATGCCTTCGTGAGCGCGGGCCAGTACCGCTTCCGGCATGCGGGCAAGGTGGTGGAGGTGCCGGTCGCCGAGCACTTCTCGACGAACGAGGCTGCCGTGCTCAGGCGTGCGGTGCTGGCAGGCGGGGGCATGGCCATCTTGCCGACCTATTTCGTCGGCGAGGATCTTCGGCAAGGGCGCCTGGTGAGGGTCCTGCCGGGGTACGAGCCGGACACCATGGGCGTCCATGCGATCTACCTGTCACGCCAGCACCAGCCCCTGGCGCTGAGGCTGCTGGTGGATTTCCTGGCCGACCGGTTCGGCGGCGTCCTGCCTCCCTGGGACAGGGAGTGACGGGACGGCCTCGAGCAGCGGAACAAGGCGCCTTGGGGCGCCCTGTTCAGGGGATCAGACGAGGGCGTTGGCGAAGCCGGTGAGCAAGACGGCAGCGGTCGCGAACAGCACAAGGGCCCAGTTCGGCACGCTGCCATGCGGTGCGCGGGTCGGACGGTGACGTTGTTTGTCAGTCATGTGAATTCCAGCAAGCAAAGAGCGGTCTATCGGTGGGGTTGGGCGGCCTGCGAAGGCTGCCGCGCCCCGGTGACGGACCTTAAGCGACTCTCGTGCCAGCTTTGGCGCCGGGCGCAGCCCGGCCCTGGGGGCGTTCAGTGCGAGGTGACGAGGAAGCGCAGCCCGGGCATCACCCGGCGCAGCTCCTGCTCGATGGAGGACAGCGTCAGCGGCTTGCTGAGGTAGCCGTCCATGCCGGCTTCCACGCAGGCCGGCAGGCCAAGTTCGCGGGCGTCGGCCGTGGCCGCGACGATGCGGAACTCCGGCAGCACGCCGGCCTGCTGAAGCGCGCGCAGGCGGCGCGTGGTCTGCAGGCCGTCCATGTCGGGCATGTGCACGTCCATCAGCACGACCTGCGGGGCTTCCTCGCGGCATCGGGCGATGGCTTCTTCGCCGCCGGCCGCAGTGCGCACCTCGAAGCCGGCCACCTGCAGCAGGCCCGAGGCCACCAGCAGGTTGACCGGGTTGTCGTCCACCACCAGCGCGCGCGGCCGCTCGGTGAAGGTCAGCGGCGCCGGTGCGGTCTCGCCGGAGAAGGCGGCGGCCGCGGTTTCCGCGCGGCGCGTCACGGATTCGAGCTCGCGCGGGCTGAACGGCCAGACCATGCAATCGATGCCCTCGCCGGGGTCGATGCGGCGCTCGTCCTCGGTGGCCAGGATGACCTGCGTGTGCTGCGGCAGTTCGCTGCGCAGGGTCCGCATGCCGTCCAGCGTCAGCGCGCGCGATTCCGTGCCGATGACCAGTGCCGGCCGCGTCATGCCGGCGGACATGACCCGCAGCTGGGTGGTCGCCTGGTGCAGCGACTTGAACACGGTGGTGGACCAGCCCAGGCGCTGCAGCCGCCGCGACAGCGACTGGTGCGCGCCGTTCGCATCGCTGATGAGCCAGGCGCGGGCGCCGTCGGCATGCGGCGGCGGGTCACCATCCATCAGGCGTGCCGGCGCGCGAACGATGTCCACCGCGAAGAGGATGCCGTCGCTGCGGTTGGCGGCGAAGCTGATCTTGAAGTCGGAATGGGGGCAGGTGCCATCGGCCACGCGGGCGCCTTCGGGGTAGAACTGCATGCCCCTGCGCTCGACCAGGCCAAGCTGTTGCAGCACGGCGCTGATGCGTGCGTCATCGGCCCGCCCGCCGGTGCCGGCCACGCTGACGGCGACGTCGGCGAAACCGTCGTCGCTCCACTCGGTCTGGGCGCTGAGGAAGATGAAGCCGTCGTCCAGCAGGTGCATCGCGGCGTCCTGCACGCGCTGCAGGCAGGACGACAGCGCGGCCTCGCCGTCCATCAGTTCGATGAACGGGCCACGGTAGTCGAAGAGAAAAAGCAGGCCCCGGTCGCGTGCAATGGCGACGACATCTCTGGCCTTGTGGGTGAAGAACTCGGCGAGGTCCAAGCGCTTCCTTTCAAATTCTTATTGGGTTGCGCGCAGCAAAGCATGTACCCGACGCACGGCCTCACTGTACCCGCGAGATCCTGGCCTTCGGTGAAAAGACGGCGACGCCGGTGAGTCGATTTGCAAGTTGTCGTATCAACCGGCGGCCGCCGGATGTTCAGGGGCTGATGCCCGAAGCACCCCGCCCAGGGCGCAGGCCGGCACCCCAGATGTCGTCGGCGGGCGCGTCGGGCACGAGGTCGGCCGAGTCGTGCAGGCCGGCGGGCCTGCCGGGTTCGGTGCCCAGTGCGACGGTGCGGAACGAGCGGGCGTGCTGATCCCGCACGCCGCCCGCCGCGGATGCCTTGCCGGTGCCGGCAGCGGGCACGCTGCGTTCGCCGCATGCGGCCAGCAGGCTTGCCGCGAGGGGCAGGGCCAGCAGTGCCAAGCGGTGCATGTTCATGAAAACCTCCAACGCAGTCACCGGCAACCGGCGTGCCTGCAAGGCGGCCGGCGCCCTGTTCAGCGCATGGGTGCTGAGCGCAGCCAGCGGCTGCCCGCCTGGACGCTGTCGATGAGCGGCAGCGAAGCCGAGAGCTTTGGCGCGAAGCCGGTGAGGGCGGCCCCGCCGAGCACCACGGCGGCGAGCGCCGTGTCGAGGCAGGCCCGGTCGATCGCCTGTTGGAGCGAATGCACGGCAGCGGTGGGCTCGGCGAGCAGCCGGTCGCCGCCGGCGTCGATGGTGATGACCCGTCGCAAGTGCGTGATTCCCTGCGACCGTGCCAGCCGCGCCAGCATCGGCCCCCAGGCCTTGCCGCCTGTGACGATGGCGAACGGGCCCAGTGCATCCGCTTCGCGCATGGCGGCTTCGGCCAGGCCCATCACCGGAACCTCGGCCATCTCGCGCAGCGCCCACACGCCGGGGTCGCCGAAGCAGCCCACGAGCACGGCCGTGGGCCTGCCGTGCTGGGCCGCATGGCGTTCGTAGGCGTCCAGCGCGGCATGCGCGGCCACGGCATAGCCGGCTTCGCTGGCGATGTAGTCCGCCCCGAACGCCGCCGTCTCGCCCAGCAGCGGGACATCGCCCTGCGCGGCCTGCACGAGCGAGTGCGTGAGGTCGTGCCGCGTGTTGGGATTGATGAGCAACTGATGCATCGCACTCAGGCCATGTCCGAGAGCTGCGACATCCAGTCGCTCGGCCGCGCTTCGGGTGTCGACCATTCCAGCCCGGCTTCGATCTGCGCCAGGTGCCGGGTCATCAGGGCGACGGCACGCTCAACGTCCACCGGCTTGCGCGAGCGGCGCGCGGTGCGCAGCGCCGCCAGCAGGCCGCGATGCTCTTCGCATCGGCACACCTGCACCCAGCGAGCGGCCCGGCTGGTCGTGGGCTGCACATCGGCCGGTCCATGGCTCATCAGGATGAGGCTGGTGCGTGACACCAGCTTGTGCAGGAATCGCGAGAAGGTCTGGTGCCCGGCCGCCTCGGCCAGCAGCAGGTGGAAGCGGCCCGACTGGCGCAGCGCCGTGGCCGCGTCGCCCTGTCGGCGTGCGGTCTCCTCGCTCTTCACGCACTGCGCCAGGGCCTGCAGGTCCGCGGTGGTCGCGCCGGCTGCGAATCGGCGCACGAGCACGGCTTCGACCAGCGTGCGCGCCTCGAAGACTTCGCGCGCCTCGGTCACGGTGGGCCGGGCCACGCTCGCGCCCTTGTTCGGTTGCAGCACCACCACCTGCTCCTGCGCCAGGCGGATGAGCACCTGCCGGATGCGCGTGCGCGACACGCCGAAGACCTGGCCGAGCTTGTCCTCCACCAGCTTGGTCCCCGGCAGCAGGCGCTGGTCGACGATGGCATCGACGATGCGCTGGTGGATCTCGTCGTCGGAGAGCACGGTGCCGGTCATGCGGCTGCTCTCGCCTGGCTGTGGGCGCGGCGGCGCAGCGCTCCGGCGCCAGCCAGCGCGGCGAAGATCACCAGCAGCGACAGCACCGTGGTCGTGGTGCCCAGCGCATAGATGGCCGGCGTGGTCACGGTGGTGGTCAGGCCCTGCAGTTCCAGCGGCAGGGTGTTGACGTCGCCGATGGCCTGCGACGAGCGCGCGATCTCGTCCCAGCTCAGCGTGAAGCCGAACATGCCCACGCCCACCAGCGACGGGCCGATCATCGGCAGCACCACATGGCGCAGCGTCTGCCACGGCGTGGCGCCGAGGTCGCGCGCGGCTTCCTCATAGGCCGGGTTGAAGCGGTTGAAGACGGCGAACATGATGAGCATGCCGAAGGGCAGCGTCCAGGTGAGGTGGGCGCCCAGGCCCGAGGTGAACAGGCCCATGAGCGTGGTGTATGACTCCAGCATCGACGTGGCCCCCAGCCGTTCGAGCAGCGACTTGACCAGCGTGTCGCCCAGCCGGAATTGAAGGCCGATGCCCAGCGAGACGATGATGGAGGGCATCACCAGGCTGGCCACCGAGGTGTAGAAGAGCAGGGCGCTGCCCGTGAAGCGCTTGCGAAAGGCCAGGCCCGCCATCAGCGAGATGAGCACGGTCAGTGCCATGACGACCGTGCCCAGCAGCAGCGAACGCCGCAGCGCGGCGCCGATGTCCACCACGCCCAGGCCTTCCCACAGTTGTCTATACCAGTGCAGCGACGTGCCGCGCATCGGGAAGGTGAGGCCACCGTCGGGTCCCTGGAAGCTCAGCACGAAGATGGTGATGACCGGCCCGTAGAGGAAGAGCACGTAGGCGGCACACAGCAGTGCCAGCCACCAGAAGCCTGCGGATCGCCGCTGTGCCATCTCAAAGCTCCCGGCGCAGGTCGACGAGGCGGTTCAGCGCCACGATGAAGGCCAGCACCAGCGCGAGCAGCACCACCGCGTTGGCCGCGGCCAGCGGGAACTGCAGGTAGGACGTCTGCACCTGGATGGTCTTGCCCACCGAGGCGATCTGCTGCCCGCCCATCACCCCCACCGTGACGAAGTCGCCCATCACCAGCGTGATGACGAAGATGGAGCCGATGAGGATGCCGGTGCGGGTGAGGGGAATGACGACCTGCGTGAGCGTCTGCCAGGCCGAGGCGCCGCAGTCGTCGGCCGCCTCCAGCAGCGCGCGGTCGATCTTCATCATCGAGTTGAAGATGGGCACCATCATGAAGGTGGTGTTCAGGTGCACGAAGGCCAGCACGACCGAGAAGTCCGAGTACAGCAGCCACTCCATCGGCTGGCGGATGAGCCCCGCGTCCATCAGCGCCTGGTTGATGAAGCCGTGGCGTCCCAGCAGCGGAATCCACGAGATCATGCGGATCACGTTGGACGTCCAGAAGGGGATGGTCATCACGGTGAACAGCACCGTCTGCGCCGCCACGCTCGGCACGTGGAAGGCCACGAAGTACGCGATGGCAAAGCCCAGCACCAGCGTGATGAGCCACACCAGCGCGCAGAACTTGAACGTGGACAGGTAGGTCTTGAAGGTCACGCACAAGCCGCCGGTGTCCGCATCGATGGGGCAGCCCTTGAACAGCGTGGCGTAGTTTTGCAGCGTGAAGCCCGGCTCCAGCGCGTACTCGTTCTGCGGCCACAGGCTGACCGCGGCCACCAGCAGCAGCGGCAGCACGAAGAACACGGCGAAGACCGCGCCCATGGGCAGGGCCTGCAGCCAGCCGGGGAGTGCCTTGTTCACCGTGTTCATCGTGTTCAGCCGGCACCCGTGCTCAGGCGGCCACGAACTCGTTCCACTTCTGCACCATGTACGTGTTCTCGTCCATGATGGCGTTCCAGCAGGCGATGCCGCCCATGCGGGCCTCGTAGCTGCCGCCGTCGCGCTTCTCGCCGGCCTTGGCGAGGACCTGGCCCTGCGGCGACTTGATGTCCTTCTCCGCCGCCTTGCCTTCCATCCAGTAGGCCCACTCGTAGGCCTCCATCTTCGCCTTGGCCGTCTCCAGCACCGCGCTGTAGTAGCCCTGGCGGTTCAGGTAGGCGCCCGCCCAGCCATCAAGGAACCAGTTGATGAACTCGTAGGCCGCATCCAGCTTCTTGCCCGACAGCGTGGACGGCACGCCGAAGCCGGCGGCCCAGGCGCGGTAGCCTTCCTTCAGCGGCTGGAAGTTGCAGGCGATGCCCTTGGTGCGCACGGCGGTGACGGCGGGCGACCACATCGACTGGATCACCACCTCGCCCGAGGCCATGAGGTTCACGCTCTCGTTGAAGTCCTTCCACAGCGAGCGGAACTGGCCGGCCTTCTTCGCCTCGATCAGCGTCTTGATGGTGAGGTCGATTTCCTTCTTGGTCATGTTGCCCTTGTCGGGGTACTTGTACAGGCCCATGGCCTCGACCACCATCGCCGCATCCATGATGCCGATGGACGGGATGTTGAGGATGGCCGCCTTGCCCTTGAACTCCGGGTTGAGCAGCTCCTTCCAGCTCTCGATCGGGCGCTTGATGAGGTCCGGCCGGATGCCCAGCGTGTCGGCGTTGTAGACGGTGGGAATCAGCGTCATGAACTGCGTGGGCGAGGACGCGAAGGCCTTTGACTTCTCGCCTTCGAGGAACATCACCTTCTTGGGCGCCGTGCCCTGGTCGCCCACCTTCTTGCCGGCGACCTCGCCCTTGGTGAAGAGCGTGGTGATCTTGTCGGCGTTCTTGATGCGCTTGACGTCGATGCCCTTGAGGTTGCCCGTGGGGATGATCTTCTTGAGCGAGAAGTACTCGGTGTCGATGAGGTCGAAGCTGTTGGGCGCGGTCACGGCGCGCTTGGTCACGTCATCGGTGGTGACGGGGATGTACTGCACCTTGATGCCGGTGTCGGCCTCGAACTTCTCGGCGATGGCCTTGTCCTGGTTCACCGCCGTGCCCAGGTAGCGCAGCACGATCGGGTCGGCCGCGCGCACGACGGGGGCGAAGCCCGCGGCAAGGATGCCGGCCAGGCCGGACTGGACGACGGTGCGGCGCGTGAGGCCCCCGGCCGACGGGTTGGCTTGGGCGTCTTCGGGCGTGTGGCGTTGGCTCATGGTGGTTTCCTCCGGGTCGTGGGTCTGCGGGTCAGGCTGGCAGGGCATGCACGTCGGCCGCGCGCCAGTGCGCGACCGCGCGGTCGCCGCTGCGCCAGGGCAGTTCGGCGTACAGGGATTCGCTGAGCACGGCGCGCAGCTCGTTGTCGGGCATGGCGTCGCAGTGCAGGGTCACCAGCACGTGCGTGCCCTGGTACTCCGCGCCGGTCACCGTGGCGTCGAGGCGGTGCGGCGTGTCCTCGGGCACCTCGCGGGCGAGTCGGGTCTTGTCGGTTCGCACGGCGATCTTTCCGTCGGCGGCGGGCAGCACGTTGTGGCCGCCGATGAATCGGGCCACGAACTCCGAGCGCGGCGCGTTGAACACCTCGCGCGGCGGGCCATCCTGTTCGATGCGGCCGGCGTTCATCACCACCACGTGGTCGGCCAGCGCCATCGCTTCTTCCTGCGAGTGCGTGACGTGGATGAAGGTCATGCCCAGCGTCGTCTGCCAGCGCTTGAGCTCGGCGCGCATCTGCACGCGCAGGAACGGGTCCAGCGCGGAGAGCGGTTCGTCCAGCAGCAGCACGCGCGGCTCGGTGATGAGTGCGCGTGCCAGGGCGACACGCTGCTGTTGCCCACCGGAAAGCTCAGAGGGCTTGCGCGAAGCGAGGTGCCCGAGCGACACGCGTTCCAGCAGGTCCTGCGCGCGGCGGTGGCGCGTGGCCCGGTCCACCCCGCGCATCTTCAGGCTGAAGGCCACGTTGTCCAGCGACGAGAGATGAGGGAAGAGCGCGTAGCTCTGGAACATCATGGCCGTGCCGCGTGCGGCCGCGGGCAGGTGGGTGATGTTGCGCCCGCCCAGCACGATGTCGCCGCTGCTCGCGTCCTCGTGGCCGGCGATCATGCGCAGCGTCGAGGTCTTGCCGCAGCCCGAGGGGCCCAGCAGGCAGCAGTAGCGGCCGGCGGCCACGCGCAGGTCGATGTGATCCACCGCCAGCGATGCGTGCTGCCCGTGGCCGTAGCGCTTGGCCAGGCGCACGAGTTCCAGATCGGCCTGCGCCGCCATGGTGGGCAGGCGTTGCTCGATCAGCGGCAGTGAGGCCATGCGTTTGCGCTCCTCGGCGAAATTGCCGAGGCATCACTACGCAATGGATGTGCCAGGCATCACGGACAACCTGGGCATCGGTTCTGCACCAAGCGGGTGGGGCGTCGCGATGTGCGCACGGATTGCATACAAAATCTGGTGCAGATTGCATACAAGTCGGTGCGCACCAGACTGGGCAGGGCGAGCTGCACCGAGGGGCTCGATGACAAAAATGTCATCGAGAAAAGTCCCCGGGCCGACGAGTCGCATTGTGTAATCCGTGCACCATCACTGCGCCACGCGCCTGCTTCGAATCCATGAACCTGCTCTTGAAACGTGTCGCCCTGCTGGCCGCCTCCGTGCTGATCGCGAACGCCACGCTGGCCCAGGCCAATCCGCCGCCCGCCCCGCAGGCAGCCCTCACGGCCGAACAGCTCGCCAAGGTGCGCGCGGTGCTCTCCAAGTACAAGCCCGATGCGCTGACCACCGACGACGCCAAGGCCCTCAAGCGCGGCCTGCGTGATGCCGGCTTCCAACCGGGGCCGGCCCTGGACGCCGCCATCGCCTCGTCGGGTTTCAGCATCCACAGGCTCGATGCGCTGGACCCGCGCCCGGCGGGCTCTGCCCCGGCGCGCTGAGGTGAACCCGCATCCATGAAGGTCCTGCTGATCGAAGACGAGCAGAGCATCGCTGACTTCGTCCGTTCAGGCTTGACCGAGCGCGGCATCACCGTGCAGCACTGCGCCGACGGCAACAGCGGCTTCGAGGCGGCCAGCCGCCCGGGCTTCGATGCCATCGTGCTCGACCTGATGCTGCCGGGCCGCGACGGCCTCTCGGTGCTGCAGGGCCTGCGCTCGGCCCGTGTGAACACGCCGGTCATCCTGCTGACGGCGCGCAACGAGCTGGGCGACCGCATCGAAGGCCTGCAGCTTGGTGCCGACGACTACCTGGCCAAGCCCTTCTTCGTCGAAGAGCTGGCCGCGCGGCTGCAGGCGCTGGTGCGCCGCCTCTCGGGCGAACGGCAGAACACGGTGCAGGTGGGCACCCTGGTACTGGACCGTATCACTCGGCGTGCCGTCTGCGGCGACCAGTCGGTGGAGCTCACCACCCGCGAGTTCAGCCTGATGGAGTACCTGATGCGGTCCGCCGGCCGGGTCTTCACCCGCGGGCAGATCCTGGAGCACGTATGGGGCTACGACTTCGACCCGAGCACCAACGTGGTCGACGTGTGCATCCAGCGCATCCGCCGCAAGCTGGATGCGGTCATCCCCGCAGGCGATGCCGGCCATGCGCCCATCGAAGCGGTGCGCGGCGTGGGCTACCGCTTCCGCGACACCGGGTGAACACGCCATGAGTTTTCGCGTCCGGCTCTTCGGCATCACCGCGCTCATCGTGGCGCTGGTGCTGGCACTCGTCATGGGGCTGAGCTGGTCGGGTGTGCTGCGCCACGAAGTGCAGCGCCTGGACGAGCGGCTGTGCATGGAGGCGCGCCGCCTGGTGAGCCTGCCGCCGATGGCGCCGCATGCGAGCCTGGAATCGGACGTCGCCGACAAGCTGCACCTGGCCTCCGCCCGGCAGCTCATGATGGCAGTGGACCGCGATGACGGCGGCGTGGGCCTGCGCTCCAGCGGCTGGGACGATTCGCTTCAGCTTCGCCGCCTCGAATGGATGCGCAAGCCTTCCGCCGCCGGCGCGGCGCCGCCACCGCCACCGGATGGCAACGGCGCACCGCCACCGCCTCCGGTGGTTTCCTGTTCCTTCGCTTCGTTCTCGGCGCGCCATTCGCAGTGGCGCGCAGCGCGCGCCGACCTGGCACCGGCCACGGCCATCATCGCCGCCGACCTGGAAGCCACCGAGGCGGACCTGCGTGATGCGCTGCGTGGCCTGCTCGTGTGGGCCGTGCCGATGGCACTGGCCATCACCGGCCTGGGCGCCTGGTTGCTGTCGGGCATTGCGATGCGGCCGGTCAACCGGCTGCGCGACGCGATGACGCAGGTCACGCAGAAGGCGCTGGACCAGCGGCTGGATGACAAGGGCGAAGACCGGGAGTTCAAGGACATGATCACCGCGTTCAACACCATGCTGGCCCGCCTGGAGGCGAGCTTCCACCAGGCCTCGCGTTTCTCCGCCGATGCGGCGCATGAGCTGAAGACGCCGCTGACGATCCTGCAGGGCCGCATCGAGCAGGCGCTGCACCAGTCGGGCGGCGAGGCGGTGGAGCTGCACCTCGCGCAGATGCTCGACGAAGTGCGGCGGCTCGCTGCCATCACGCGCAAGCTGCTGCTGCTGTCGCAGGCCGATGCGGGCAAGGTGCCGCTGCACGTCACCCGCGTGGACCTGTCGCAGATGCTGGAGACGATGATGGCCGACGCCCACATGCTGGCACCAGACAAGCTGCTCAGCAGCGACGTGCCGGCCGGCATCGTCGCCCCGGTGGACGAGCAGCTCGTCCAGCAGCTCTTCAACAACCTCGTGAGCAACGCGCTTCGCTACAGTCCGCCAGGCGGGCGCATCCACGTGAAGGCCACCGACTCGCCGTCGGGCACGCAGATCACCTTCACCAACTCCTCGCGGCCGATTTCCGATGCCGACCGGCAGCGCTTCTTCGACCGCTTCTACCGCGGCGATGCGTCGCACAGCCGCGAGGTCGAAGGCAGCGGCCTGGGCCTGAGCCTGGCGCGCGAGATCGCACGGGCTCACGGCGGCGACCTCACGCTGGAGCCCGGTGCCGCCGACGAGGTGCGCATGCGGGTGTGGCTGCCGCGCGCATGACGAAGATGTCATTTCCCGAAGGGGGCTGACTCCTACGCTGGACTCCTGTGCTTTTGGCCTCAGGAGATCCAAGATGGGCATTGCCCCGGCTTTCATTCGTTGGTATGCGCCGCTGCTGGCGCTGGCCCTGTGCTGTTGCGGTGGTGGGTCGTCATCGGGCACCACCGAGACGCCGACTTCCGGCACCTTCACCCTGAGCAGCACCGCCGCGTCCGATGGTGGCGTGCTGCCCAAGACCTACACCTGCGACGGCGCGGGCCACACGCCCCCGCTGGCCTGGAGCGGTGCGCCCAGCGGCACGGCGGCGTATGCGGTGGTGATGAGCACCATCCCCGGCCCTGGTACCACGAAGTACAACTGGCTGCTCTACAACATCGATGCGTCGGTCGGCTCGCTGGCCGAGAGCACGTCGGGCATCGGCACGCTGGGCAGCGCCGATGACGGCGCTGGCCTCGGCTATGCACCGCCTTGCTCGGCGGGCGGCGGCACCAAGCTCTACACCTTCACGGTCTACGCGCTGTCGGCCAAGCCGGACCTCTCGGCCTACACGCCCAGCCAGGTCACGGGCGACGTGCTGCTCAAGGCCCTGGCCGGCGTGACGCTGAAGAGTGCAGCCATCACCTTGTCGAACACCCGCACGCAGGCGACGCTGAACTGCCTGAACGTGCGGCAGTCCTTCGGGCCGTATGCGGCGGAGAACGGCCTCGCGGTGGACTGCGGCGACACCTACGCGGCCATCAGCAGCTACGGCATCCAGACCCGCCACCCGATGATGAAGGGCATCACCCAGACCATCCTGCAGGTGCCGGTGCCGCAGAACTTCACCGGCGACAACGCCTGGCACATCCCGCTGGAGCCGGCCATCGCCAGCAGCACCACGACGGCGGTGGACGGGCCCATCGGCATCGCCGTCAATGGCGTGCCCATTTTCAACCCCTGTAAGCAAGGCGGCTGCGACACGTCCACGGGCGGCGGCGACACCAAGGTGCAAGGCGAGCTGGACATCTGCAACGGCCACGCTGGCCGCGCCGACGACTACCACTACCACGCGGCCCCGGTGTGCATGATGGCCGACCAGGCCGAGCACTACTGGGACACGCACCCGGTGGGCTGGGCGCTCGATGGCTTCGCCATCTTCGGCTACTACAACCCCGACGGCAGTGTCGCCACGCGCGACAGCGTTTGCGGCGGCAACACCCTCACGCACCCGAATGCACCCACGGGCTACGCCTACCACCTGACCGATGCGAGTCCGTACGTGCTGTCGTGCTTCCGCGGCACGCCGAGCCCGGACCTCGCCGGGCAGGGCGGCAAGTTCGCGCCGATGCGCGTTCCCAACGGCCCGGGCGGCGGGCCGGGCGTGTCCAACATGACGCTGGACGCGACCGCTGCGACGCTGGCCATCGGCGGCACCAGCACGCTGCAATGGGACCAGGCGGGCATCACCTACCAGATCCTCTACCGGCGCACCTCCGCGCTGTGCTGGAACTTCATCTTCAAGACATCCGGCGTGCAGACCGCCACCCAGAACTACTGCCGGGCCTTCTGACCATGTTCTTCTCCACCATGAAACGGCTGGCGGGGCTGTTGCTGTGCCTGCTGGTGTCAGGCGCGGCCTGGTCCCATGAACTGCCGGACAACCGCGCCACGCTCGTGCTGCGCGACGGGACGCACCTGTCGATGACCCTGTTCGTCGACTACACGCAGGCGCTGCACCGGATCCTGGCGCCGCAGAAGAAGCGCCAGGAGTTCCTCATGCTCTATGCCGCGATGGCGCCCCAGCAGTTCGAGGAGGCGCTGGGCCGTGCGCAGGCCAAGTTCGAGGCGGCAGTGAACGTCGCCTTGCCTTCCGGCGGCCAGGTGAGGCTGTCGCGCTGGAACTGGCCCGCAGCGCTGACCGTGCAGCAATCGCTGCGCGAGCAACTGATGCAGGCCATGGTCGCCGAGCCCGGCCACCCGCATGTGTCGCTCGCGGAAATCCGTGCCGAGGCCCGCCTGCAGCAGGAGGCGAGCACGATGCGGGTGCAGTTCCCGCAGGAGTTCGGCAAGGTGCTGGTGGTGTCGTACCGGCCGAACCAGGTGTGGGTGGAAGCCAAGGCCGGGGACATTCGCTTTTGAGTTTGTAGGGATCGAAACAGTAGCGTTATAGTCGCTACATGTCTTCTGTTTCGGCTTGGCTGCTTCTCGTCGTTTCCCTGCCCGCCCAGAGCACCACCGCCCGCATGCGGGTGTGGCGCGGGCTCAAGGCGCTGGGCTGCGTGGCGTTGAGGGACGGCGCCTACCTGCTGCCGGCGGGCGAAGAGCGCGAGCAGGCCCTGCGCGGCCTGGGCGACGAATGCACAGGCGAAGGCGGCACCGCGTGGCTCATGGCCGCGCAGCCGATCCATCGCGACGAGTCGCAGGCATGGCAGCAGCTCTTCGACCGGTCCGAGGACTACGCCGAACTCCGCAAGTCGTGGAAGGAGGCCAACCGCGGCCTCGCTCGCCTGTCGGCCACCGAACTCACGCGGCTGCAGCGCAAGTGCCTGCGCGACATCGAGACACTGCAGGCCATCGACTTCTTTCCTGGCGAATCCGGCGCCGAGGCCGCAGCGGCGTGGGCGGAGTTCAACCACCGCATCGAACAGCTGCTGTCGCCCGACGAGCCTCACGAAGCCAAGGGCGGCATCGAGCGGCTGGACGCCGAGAGCTACCGTGGCCGCACCTGGGCCACGCGCCGCCGGCTCTGGGTGGACCGGGTCGCCAGCGCCTGGCTGATCCGCCGGTTCATCGACCCCGATGCGAAGTTCAAGTGGCTGGCCGCGCCGTCGGAGTGCCCCAAGCGCGCCCTCGGCTTCGACTTCGACGGCGCCGCCTTCACCCACGTCGGCGACCGCGTGACCTTCGAGACCTTGATGGCCAGCTTCGGCCTGGAAGACGACCCGGCGCTGGTGCGCCTGGGCGCCATGGTCCACCAGCTGGACGTCGGCGGCGAGCCGGTCCCCGAGGCCGTCGGCTTCGAGGCCGTGCTGGCCGGCGCGCGCGAGCGGCTGGATGACGACGACGCCCTGCTGGCCGAGATGAGCACCGTGCTCGACTCGCTGCATGCGCACTTCGGGCGCCAGGCGGCGCGCAACAAGACCTGACCACCTGCTTGACCATGAACGACACCACGTTGACACCCACCCGCTACACCCTGTGGCAGATGGTCGGCTACATGCTGGGCCTGGGCACCTGGGGCTTCGGTGGCCCGGTCGCGCTGGTCGGCTACATGTACCGCGACCTCGTGGAGAAGCGCGGCTGGATCTCGGAGGCCGACTACAAGGAGGGCATGGCCATCGCGCAGCTGATGCCCGGCCCGCTGGCCGCGCAGCTCGCGATCTACCTCGGCTACGTGCACTACCGCATCCTCGGCGCGACGCTGGTGGGCCTGGCCTTCGTGCTGCCGTCGTTCCTGATGGTGGTGGCGCTGGGCGCGGCCTACACCGCGTATGGCGGCATCGGCTGGATGCAGTCGGTGTTCTATGGCGTGGGTGCGGCCGTGATCGGCATCATCGCGATGAGTGCCTACAAGTTGACGACCAAGAACATCGGCCGCGACAAGCTGCTGTGGGCGATCTTCGTGGTGAGCCTGGTGGTGACGGTGGTGACCCAGTCTGAAGTCATCTGGCTCTTCCTGGGCGCCGGCGTGTTGGTGTGGCTGGTGCGCGTGCCGCCGGCCTGGCTCAGGGGCGGCAGCGTCAACGGCATCACCGCGCCTGTGATGGGCGCGGTGGCGGTGGGTGCAGTGGACTGGGGCCGGCTCAAGCAGATCGGCCTGTACTTTGCATACGCCGGCAGCTTCGTGTTCGGCAGCGGCCTGGCCATCGTGCCCTTCCTCTACAGCGGCGTGGTGAAGGAGTACGGCTGGCTCACCGACCGCCAGTTCGTAGACGCCGTGGCGGTGGCGATGATCACGCCTGGTCCGGTCGTCATCACCACCGGCTTCATCGGCTACCTGGTGCAAGGCTTCTGGGGTGCCGTGGTGGCGGCGGTGGGTACCTTCTTGCCGTGCTACCTGCTCACCATCCTGCCCGCGCCGTACTTCAAGAAGCACGGCAAGCGGCCAGCTGTCGTGGCCTTCGTCGACGGCGTGACTGCCGCTGCGATCGGCGCGATTGCCGGCGCGGTCATCGTGATCGGCCAGCGCTCGATCACCGACTGGGTGACGGCCACGCTGGCCATCGCGACCGCAGCCGTGCTGTGGAAGTTCAAGAAGGTGCAGGAGCCGGTGATCGTGCTGGCTGCTGCGTTGATCGGCCTGGTGGTTCACCCGCTGATTGCGCACGCATGAAAGGAGTTCTTCATGAACAAGGCGTTGATCGGTGTCGCGACTGCAGCGATGTCTGCCTCTGGACTGGCTGCGAGTTTCGCGACTGAGACTGTCGGTGCAGTACCCGCCGGCTGGACCTGCGGCGTCACGGGCCGCGGCCAGCCGCATTGGGCGGTCGTCGCAGACCCGCATGCGCCCAGCGGCAGCGGCAAGGTCCTGCAGCAAGACGGTGCCGGCACCTTCCCATGGTGCGTCAAGGGCGGAACCTCGATCGCGAATGGCTTTGTCGAAGTGAAGTTCAAGCCGATGCGTGGCCGCGAGGACCAGGCCGGCGGCGTGGTCTGGCGATGGAAGGACGGTGACCACTACTACGTCGCCCGGGCCAATGCACTGGAGAACAACGTCTCGCTGTACTACACCGAGAGCGGCAGCCGCAAGACGATCAAGTACGTCGACGCGCCAGTGGCCAGTGGCGCCTGGCACATGCTGCGTGTGGACTTCAGCGAGACGCGCATCGCCGTGTCGCTCGATGGCAAACGCTACATCGAGGTCGACGACAGCCACATCACGGGTGCAGGCGCCGTCGGCGTCTGGACCAAGGCCGACAGCGTGACGGCCTTCGATGAATTCAATGCGGGCGCCACCGCCCCCTGACAACTGGAGAAATGCATGGACCTGAAGTTGCGCCCCTTGACGCTCGACCTCACCAGGCTGGACGGCCTGTCACAGCGCCTCATTGCCAGCCATCACGAGAACAACTACAGCGGCGCGGTGAAGCGCCTGAACGCCATCCGCCAGCAACTGGGGCAGATCGATTGGGCCAGCGCGCCGGTGTTCATGGTGAATGGGCTCAAGCGCGAGGAACTGATCGCAGCCAACTCCGCCTGGTTGCACGAGCTGTACTTCGACTGCCTCGGCGGCAACGGCGTGCTGCCGGATTGCGGCCTGTCCATCGCACTGGCGCGCGACTTCGGCTCGGTGGATCGGTGGCGCTGCGAGTTCATGGCGTTGGCCAAGGCCATGGGCGGCGGCTCCGGGTGGGCGCTGCTGTCGTGGTCGTCGCGGGAAGGCCGGCTCGTCAACCACTGGGCAGCAGACCACACCCACCTGCTGGCTGGCGCCACACCGATCCTGGTGCTGGACATGTACGAGCACGCCTACCACATGGACTTCGGCGCCAAGGCCGCGGCCTACGTGGATGCGTTCATGAAAAACATCCACTGGGACGCCGTGTACCGGCGCTACGGCGCAGCCGTGGCTGCCGACGCAGGGGCCTTGGCGGCCCAGCCTTCCGACGTGACGGCCACGGCCCAGGTCATTGACGTGCGCCGCGCTGCCACCTATGCCGAAGCGACCGACCTTGTGGCGGTCGCACGCTGGCACGATCCGGCCCGGCTGGACGAGTGGAGCCGTGAACTCGATGCAGCCAGGCCCGTGCTGGTGTACTGCCTGCATGGCCTGGACATCGGCCGCTCGGCCGCGCTGGCGCTTCGTGCGCGAGGCTTGGATGCCAGCTACGTCGCGGGTGGCATCGAAGCTTGCCGTGCCGCGGGCGTGCCGCTCGTGCCCAAGGAGTCCACGTCCTGAGGCGGGGAACTGGCGAGGGGTGAATCGCGAGGGGTGAAGATGGGGCGGTCGCCATGCGACAGGCTTCCTGCAATGGCAACCTCAACCTCGCATGAAAGGGACGATGACATGAAGGACTCGCTCTCCACCGGTCGGCGCGATTTCCTCGCTGCCGCTGGCGCGCTGGCTGCAGCTGCCACCGTGACGGAGGCCGCCAAGGCCAACGATGCCCCGGCGCTGCCGCCGGCATTCCAATCCAGCGACGCCCTGCGGCCGCTGTCATTCGATCCAGCCAAGTTGCCCGGCCTGTCCGAGCGGCTGTTGAAATCCCACTGGGAAAACAACTACGGGGGTGCCGTCAAGGCATTGGCCGCGGTGAAGAAGCGTCTTGCCGCGGCCTTGTCCGACAAGGATCTGCCGCCCTACATCTACAACGACCTCAAGCGCGAGCACCTGATCCGCACGGGCTCGGTCGTGCTTCACGAACACTACTTCGACACCCTGGGTGGCAACGGCAAGGCCGGTGCGAAGGAGCGTGAACTCATCGGCCGCGCCTTCGGAAGCTTCGATGCGTGGGAAACCGAGTTCCGGCGCATCGGTGCAGGCCTGGGCGGCGGCTCCGGCTGGGTGGTGCTGGGCTGGAACCAGCACACACGGCAGCTCGAGAACTACTGGATGGCCGACCACGCCCACGCGCCGGCGGCCACCAAGGTCGTGCTCATCATGGACATGTACGAGCACGCCTACCAGATGGACTACGGCGCTGCCGCGGCCAAGTACATCGATGCGTTCTTCCAGAACATCAACTGGGAGCGAGTCGCGCAGCGCATGGAGGCCTGAAGGCTGAAACGTTCCCCACGAGCTGTTCGAGACGCTGCGCAGTCGAGGAGGCATGGCCTGAGATCGCAGGCGATGGTCCGCGTCCACGGGCGGGTCGCTGCGATCTATTTCACCTGGACCTGGCCCTTCATGCCGGCCTCGTAGTGGCCGGGCTGCAGGCAGGCGAACTGCACCTTGTCGGCCTTGGTGAAGCGCCAGACGACTTCGCCGGTCTTGCCCGCGGGCACGGTGACCTGGTTCGGGTCGGTGTGCTTCATCTGCGGGAACTTCTTCATCATCTCGTGGTGCTCCTGCAGCGACTGCGCAGAGCCAAGCACGAATTCATGCTGGAGCTGGCCGGAGTTCTTCACGACGAAGCGGATCGTCTCGCCTTGCCTGACCTCGATGCTGGCTGGCGTGAAGCGCATGTTGTCCGTCATGTCGATGCTCACGGTGCGGGTGACCCGGGCGGCGGTGCCGGCTTCGCCGAATGTTGAAGGATGGCCTTCGCCTTCGTGGGCCTGTGCGTTCATCGCCGCGCCGAGCGCTGCGGCCATCAGCCACGCGGTGGTGACTTGGTGTTTCATCGGGGTTCCTTGTCGCTTTGAATGAAGTCAATGGCCTGCGTGCCCGGAGTGGTCCATGGGCTTGCGGACCTGGACTTCGACCTCGGGACTGGGCGTGGCGCTGGCCTTGGGCATCGGTGCACGGGCCGGCTCGGCCAGCGCACCGGTCCATTCATAGGCTTGGGTGCCCGCAGGATGCCGGTACCAGCCCGGGTCCCGGTAGTCGCCCACCTTCTGGTCGCGGCGCACCTTCACGACCGTGAACATGCCGCCCATCTCCAGGCTGCCGAAGGGACCGTCGCCGCCCATCATCCGGGCGGTGTTCTCGGGGATCGGCATCTGCATGTCCGCCATGTCGGCCATCCCGCGGTCGCCCATCGCCATGTAGTCCGGGACCACCTGGGTGATCTTCTTGACGACGTCGCGATGGTCGACGCCGATCATGGTCGGCACGTCGTGCCCCATCGCATTCATGGTGTGGTGGCTCTTGTGGCAGTGGAACGACCAGTCGCCTTCCTCGTCGGCGATGAATTCCAGCTGGCGCATCTGCCCGACGGCAATGTCGGTCGTCACCTCCGGCCAGCGTGCGGCCCGTGGCGTCGGGCCGCCGTCGGTGCCGGTCACGGTGAACTCGTGGCCGTGGATGTGCATGGGGTGGTTGGTCATCGTGAGGTTGCCCACGCGGATGCGCACCCGGTCGCCGCGGCGCACCACCATCGGCGAGATTCCGGGGAAGATGCGACTGTTGAAAGTCCACAGGTTGAAGTCGAGCATCGTCATGACCTTGGGCGTGGCGGCGCCGGGCTCGATGTCGTAGGCATTGAGGAGGATGCAGAAGTCGCGGTCGGCCGCGTCGATCAGCGGATGCTTGGCCTTCGGATGCGTGACCCAGAAGCCCATCATGCCCATGGCCATCTGCGTCATCTCGTCGGCATGCGGGTGGTACATGAAGGTACCGGGCCGGCGCGCGACGAATTCGTAGACGAAGGTCTTGCCCGGTTCGATGGCCGGCTGTGTGAGGCCGGACACGCCGTCCATGCCGTTGGGCAGGCGCTGGCCGTGCCAGTGCATGGAGGTGCGTTCGGGCAAGCGGTTGGTGACGAAGATGCGCACGCGGTCGCCTTCCACCACCTCGATGGTGGGGCCCGGCGACTGGCCGTTGTAGCCCCACAGGCGCGCCTTGAAGCCAGGCGTCATCTCGCGCACGACGGGTTCGGCCACGAGGTGGAACTCCTTGACGCCGTTGTGCATGCGCCAGGGCAGGGTCCAGCCGTTGAGGGTGACCACCGGGTTGTAGGGCCGGCCGGTGTCGGGCACCAGCGGGTCCATGGTGTCGGGGCGGGTCTGGATCACGGGCTCCGGCAGGGCGGCCATCGCCACCTTGCTGACGCTGGCGGCGGCCACGGCGCTGCCGAGCATGAATTGCCGTCGGGTATTGCTCATGGGTTGTCGTCCTGTCGGTTCATGGGCCGGCCGATGGCCGCGGCCTGCAAGGCGGCGTCGGCCAGCCAGAAGTCGCGCTGCGCGTCGATGGCCTGGATCACGCTGCCGATCTGCTCGCGCGTGTCGGCCAGCAGCTCGAAGACGCTGATGAGCATGCCGTTGTAGCGCAGCAGGTTCTCGTCGGCGATGGCCTTGCGCAGCGGCACGACCTCGTCGCGGTAGTGGCGAGCCAGGTCGTAGGCGCTGCGGTAGGCGCCGTGCGCTTCACGCAGCTGCGAGGCGGCGCGAGCGCCGGTGGCGGCGGTGCGGTTCAGCGCGGCCATGTAGGCAGCCTGGGCCTGGGCGCGACGGGGATCGCCGAAGTCGAAGAGGGGCAGCGGCAGTTCCAGATCGACGCCGCGGGCCGAAGGCTGGCCGGTGTCGCTCTTGCGCACGGCACCGATTTGCAAGCCGTTGACCACGCTGGTCACACGCGTGAGGCCTTGTTCGCGGGCGACCGCATTGAGGTCGGCCTGCGCGAGGGCCACGTCCAGGCGCTGGCCGATCGCGGCCTGGGTGAATGCCGGCCCGTCCTTGGGCGATGCCGGCAAGTCCGGCAGGCGGTCGGGCAGCTTCAGCGACGCTGCCTGCGTGTCGTTCAGGCCCAGCGCGCGCACGAGGGCCTCGCGGGCCGCCAGGGCGTCGCGCTGTGCCCGTGCCAGCTGCGCGACGGCGTCTGCATGGAAGGCCTCCTGCCGGGCGCGCTGCAGCTTGCTGAAGTTGCCAGCGGCCTGCATGCGTCGGGCGAGTTCCGCGCTGGCATCGGCCGAGGTCTGGATCTGCTCCACGTAGGCCAGCGACTGCCGCGCCGACACCGCGCGCACCCAGGCCGTTCGTGCCTGGGTGGCCGCCTGCACGACGTCACCGGCGAGCTGCAGCCGGATCTGCTGCTGGCGCTGGTCCGCCTGCCGCATGCGCGCGGGCAGCAGGAACAGGTCGAGCAGGGGCACGGACAGCGTGCGCGTGATCTCCAGCTCGCGCAGGCCGCCGTCGCCGCGTGCGAGGCGTTCGAAGCTGAACACCGGATTGGGCAGCCGTGCAGACGAAGTGGCCGCCGCCGAGGAGGCGGCCGCATCGGCCAGCACGGCCTGCAGGGCCGGACTGTAGGCCAGCGCGATGTGGACGGCGTCATCGGCCGACAAGGGCTTGGACAGCAGCCAGTCCACATCGGCTTGCGCCTGTCGCCGGGCGTCGTCGCTGGTGAGCCATGCCGGATCGGCGCCGATGCGCTCGCGGCTCATGCGCTGCACGTCGGCGAAGTTCGAGTCGATGGCCGTGGATGCGCAGCCGGCCAGCAGCAGGCCGGCCAGGAGGCTCGTGGGTAGCGCCGCCCATGCGGCGCGCGGATGCCAGTGCATCTGGATCCTCTTGTGGTGGGGATGTCAGGCCGCGTGCGGGTCACGCGGTGCGGCGGCCGGTGGACTCAGGGAAGGCGTGCGCATGCGCGGCCCGCCCGGTGCACGGCCCGGGTGCTCAGGAGCGTGCCGTTCGTGGCGGGCGCTCGGGGCCGCTGGTCAGGAATGCCGCGGCGGGCAGGTGAGGCACGGCCAGCGGCGATGCCGCCTGCTCCGGCGCGGCCAGCACGATGGGCAGGGCCGGCAAGGCAGCCGCGCAGCAGCAGGCGGCGCAGACGCTGCAGGTGGACTTGCCGTTGTCGTGTTGATGCGAGTGGGCGGCATGAGAAGCACCCATGGCGCCATGATGATGGCCATGCCCTTCATGCGCTGGTGATTCAGCGGCCTTGCAGTGCAGCATCGTTGCAGCAGCCACGCCTTGAACCGGCAGGGCCACGGCGATCAGCCACAGGATGAGGAGCCGCGCGAGGTGTCGCATGCAATGCAGTGTAGTGGAGGCAGGATCCTCGACCTTCCTACAGTGGCAATGTCAAGCCTCACGCCACCTAGCGCATGGTGAAGCGTATTCCCAGATGGCGCTCCAGCAGGCTCAGCAGCTGCGCGGCGCGGAACGGTTTGGGCAGGAAGTCCGTGGCGCCGGCCTCCACCGCCTTGTCCTTGTCGGCCTTGCTCGCGCTGGCGGAAATCGCGATCACCGGCACGTTCTGGAAGTCCGGCATGCCACGCAGGCGCCGCGTCGCGTCCAGCCCGCTCATGACGGGCATGACGTTGTCCATGAAGATCATGTCCGGCCGCAGGACCAGCGCACGCTCCACGCCCTCGTGCCCGTTGTGGGCCTCGTACGTGAGAAAGCCCAGCGGACGCAGCATGTCGACCAGCAGGGCACGGTTCTCCTCCACGTCGTCCACCACCAGCACCGACTTGCGTTCGCCTTCGTAGCCGGTGGCGATGCGATCGGCGATGATGGCTGCCTGCTTCCGGGCCAACGGCAGGCGCAGCTCGAACCAGAAGCGGCTGCCATGGCCGAGGTCGCTCTCGACGCCGATGTCGCCGCCCATCAGCCGCACGAGCTGCCGGCTGATGGCCAGTCCCAGGCCTGTGCCGCCGCGCCGCCGCTCCATCGCGCCCACCTGCTGGAAAGGCCTGAACAGCGTCTTCATGTCGTCGGCCGACACGCCCACGCCGCTGTCGATGACCTCGAAGTGGAGCACCGCAGCCGATTCTTCCTGCGACACGCATTGGACCTTCAGCCTCACGCTGCCCTGGTCGGTGAACTTCGCGGCGTTGCCCAGAAGGTTCAGCAGCACCTGCCGCAGCTGCTTCTCGTCAGCGACCACCGTGGCAGGCAGGTGCGTGGCATCGATGGCGAAGCCCACGCCCTTTTGCTGGGTGCGCACGCGGATGATGTCCCCGATGCCCTGCAGGAAGGGCTGCAGCTCCAGCGGCGCGACATTGAGCTCCAGCTTGCCCGCCTCGATCTTCGCGAGGTCGAGGATGTCGTCGATCAGCGTCAGCAGGTGCTGCCCGCTCTTCTCGATGGTGGACAGGCCCGTGGCCTGTCGCGGCGACAGGCCGGGCTCCCATTGCAGCAACTGCGCATAGCCGAGCACGGCGTTGAGCGGCGTGCGCAGCTCGTGGCTCATGCTGGCGAGGAACTCGCTCTTGGCCCGGCTTGCCTCCGCGGCGTGATCGCGCGCCTGGGCCAGGTGCTCCACGGTCTGCGCGAGCTCGCTGTCGCGCTGGTGCAGGCGAATGCTGGCCTGCCGGAAGACCTCCACCGCATCGGCCATCTCGCCCACTTCGTCGCGTCTGCCCATGGCAGGCACTGTGATGTCGTAGTCTCCGTCGGCCAGGCGCGTCATGACGCCGGTCATCTCGGTCAGCGGACGCGAGATGGCGCGGCCGATGAACCAGGTCGCCGCGATGCCGACCGCGAACACGGCGATCACGGTCAGCGCCAATGCGGCCGCCGTCCGGTCGACAAAGGATTGCGTGCGCTGCTGCCTGTCCTTGGCGGCGCGGATGGTGAGGTCGGCCAGCCGGTTCATGTAGGCATCCAGCTGGCTGTAGTGCGCCATCAGGCTGCTGAGCTGCGTGGGGCTGGAGTCGGAGGCCTGCGTGATGTGCAGGGCCACGATGCGATAGACGGCCAGCAGGTCCGACAGGTCATGCAGCAGGTCGTGGTCAATGGCCGGCGCGTTGGTCTCGATGCTCTGAAGCATCGACTCCACGCGATCGAATTGTTGCGGGAGGCTGGCATGCAGCTCCTTCAGCGATTCGGTGTTTTGCCGGGTACCGCCCAGGTCGAGGTGGCGGATGATGTCCGAGTGGATGCGGGCCACCGCGAGCGACATCCGGCTGCTGGCGGTGGCGGCGTCGAAGGCACCCCCGACGACATCGCGAAACGCCTCGCCCTGGCTGCGCAACAACGAGATGGCACCTGTGGAGACCGCGATGAACAACAGCATCACCGCCAATGGAGCAATCAGGACCTTGAGCTTGATCGAAACCCGGCTGAGCATCTCGTTCCCACGGCTGACGCGTTGCGTCGCTCCCCCTGGCCTGAGGGCAGCGTACCTCATGAGGATGTGCCTTGTCATCGCCACGATCCTGGGGGCCTGCGGCCCGGCCAAGGCTGCAGAGCCAGCGGAGATCGTGATGCTCACGGGCAACACCGGAGGCGTCTATTACCCGCTGGGCATCACGCTCGGAAAGATCTGGGAACAAGCCATGCCGGGAACGCGGGTGAACGTGCAGTCCACCCAGGCATCGGTGGAGAATTTCAACCTGCTCCAGCAGCGCCGCGGCACCTTCGCCTTTGGCCAGGGCGACGTGATGTCCGATGCAGTGAAGGGCAACCCCGAAGCGGGTTTTCCGAATTCGCGCGATCGGCTGCGCATGGTGGCGGCACTGTTCCCGAACTACCTGCACGTGGTGGCGCTCAAGAGTTCCAGGGTGCGGTCGGTGTCAGAGCTCAGGGGAAAGCGCGTGTCGGTGGGCGCCTCGCGAAGCGGCAATGAACTGAATGCGCGATGGCTGCTGGGTGCGGCGGGCATGAGCTATGCCGACCTGCGACGCGTGGACTACCTGCCATACAACGACGCGGTCGCGCTGATGCGCGACGGGCAACTGGACGCGATCATCGTGTCCGCTGGCCTGGGTGTGAAGGCGGTGGCCGAGCTTGCCTTTGCCGTGCCGGTGGACGTGGTGCCGATCACGCCCGACCTGGTGGCCAGGTCGGGCGGCATGTTTTCGCCGGTGACCATTCCCGCCGGCACCTACGCGGGCCAGAAGCAGGACGTGCAGACGGCCGCGCTCATCAACTTCCTCGTGACCCACAGCGACGTGCCCGATGCGACGGTGTACGCCGCCGTCAAGGCCTTGTACGCCCACCTGGCCGAACTCAAGGCATCGCACACCGCGGCACGTGAGATCGCGCCCGAACGCGCCCTGGCCAGCCGGCCGATCGCGCTGCATCCGGGAGCGGAGCGGTACTTCCGCGAGGCCGGATTGATCCGCTGAAGCCGGCGCGATGGACATCTGCTTCAGTCTCGTCGTTGGCGCCGCCCTCGTGGCACGGCTGCCATCGCCCGTGACCTTGTCATGGCGCCACAGCGTCGAGCACGTGCTGATCGAGGAAGAGTGGACGGCAAGCAGGCAGGGCCTGGCCATGGTGTCGTCGTCGACCGATGGCCTGGGCGCGGGCATCGACATCCCCGATGATGCCCGCCTCGTGGCCAACCGCTGGACCTTCCGGCCTGCGCTGGCGCCGCAGGCCCAGGTGCAGCTGGCGAATTCCCGTTTCGCCCTGGGGTACGCGGTGTGCTGGCCCGGCGGGTGCGCGCAGCTTGTCGACCTGGCTGGCGGATGGGACCGGGCCGTGCGCATGGCCCTGTGCGATGAGGACGCGGACGGGCTGGCCATGCCCGGCGCACGCAGCGTGGTATACAGCCGGCCGGAATTTCACGGAAGTCAGCGATTCAGGTGATCCGAACCACCCCCGATGAGTTGCCGCCATCCGGCCGCAGGCGCGCCCTGTGGGCCTGCGGCTGGCTGGCCTGGGCGGCCGCGCAGGCACCTGCTCGCGCGGGGATGAGGCTGGCGCAAGCCAGGCCCTCATCAACGGCCGCGACGGTCGATGCGCTGCGTCAGGGAGGCCACGTCATGGTGATGCGGCACGCGGCCACCGAGTTCGGCGAGGTCGATGCCTACCCGTACGAGTTCGACAACCCCTCTGCGCAGCGCGCGCTCAGCGACGTTGGCCGGCTGGAAGCGCGAGCCGTGGGCCGCGCGCTGAAGACTGCCGGCGTGCGCACCGGCCATGTGTACTCCGGGCCGTTCCGCCGCTCGACCGAGACGGCGGAATACCTCGGCTTCGAGAGGTTCGAGATCTGGCCGGACCTGGCGGAAGACGCCTATGCCAACGCGAGGGAGCAGGCCCGGCGGGCGGCGAAGCTGTACCGCCTGGTGGCGACGGCACCGCCGGCCGGACTCAACACCTTGATCGTCACCCACAAGCCGGTGATGGTGCGCGCCTTCGGCGAGCGCCTGGCCTCCATCGAGCCGACGGAAATGGCGGTCTTCCGGCCGCTGGCCGCAGGCAGGGTGAGCCTGGTCGGACGGCTGACGAAGGAAGACTGGCGCGCCGTGCTGCAGGCGGCGCCAGCCGCTTGAGCGGTCACACGGCCTGCTTGAGCAGGTCGTAGGCGTCCTGCACTTCCTGGCGGCGCTTGCCGATGGCCGGATCCTTGGCCGCGCGGTCCGGATGGAGCTCCAGCATGAGCTTGTGATAGCTCTTCCTGATCTCGCCCATGCTCGCGCCGTCTTGCAGGCCCAGGGCATCCAGCGCCTTGGTCCGGTCCGCCGCCGGGGGGCGCGGCGTCGAACCAGCGCTCATGGTGTCGAGGATGGAGCGCGCCGCATTGCAGTCGGCCTGGAGCTGTTCCCACTTGCCGTTCAGGGCGGCTGCGACCGAATCCTTGATGTCGGGGCGCGACGCGAACTTTGCGGCAGCGTCGTTGCGTGCGGCACGCGCGGCGTCCTCGATCACCTCGATGAGCCCGGCCAGCTCGCTGGGTTCGAGGATCAACTGCCCGGTCAGCTTCGCGTACTCGGTCACATCCTTCATGAGCTGCGCTTGGTCCTCCCGGCCGAAGACCTTGCCCCAGTGCGTGTTCTTGTCGATGCCCAGTTCCTTGTGGGCCTGGGCCATCAACTCCTCGTGCGTGGGGGCGGGCGGCTCCTCGGCGGCGGGCTTGGTGGTGGGCTTGGCGGCGGGGCGCGGCTTGGGATGCGAGGCCGGGGTCGTGGTCTCGGGTTCCGTGGATGCCGTGGTCGCCTTGGGTGGCGTCGAAGGCGAGTCCGGATCCTTGGCGCGTGGATCGAAGCGTTCGCTCGATCCCATCATCGAATACGGCCGGCGCTCGCGCTCCATCAGCAGCGTGGGCTGGGCGGGCTTGTCCTCCTTCGGCTGCGCCTCGGTGGACGGTTTCTCGTCCTTGGCCTGCGCTTCGATGCCGGGCTTCTCGTCCTTGGAAGGCGGCCCCTCCATCGCCGGCTTCGTCTGCGTTGGCGGTGCCTCGATGGCCAGCCGTTGCGGCGGTGCTTCCAGCGCCTGGGCCTTCGTCTTCGCGAAGGCCGCATGTGCCTGCGCCGCGATGGGCGAGAAGGACGACTTGAACGGCACCTGGGCCATCTTGCCGGCGGCTGCCGTGTCCTGCCGCGCCGTCAGCTCGCGCGCGGCGCTGGAGCGCTGCATCGCGGCGAAGGGGCTGCTGCCACGGGCGCCCACACCCATGGGCGGCCTCGAGACCAGGCTCGTGATCTTCTCGCCGGCGCGGGCGGTGATCGCCAGCGCCGCGCTTTCCGCCTTCTTGGCCAGCTGGCCGCCGATTTCCGTGGCGACCTTCGTGCCGATCTCGGCCGCGGCATCGCGCACGACGTCGCTGTTCAGTGCACGCTTGACCAGGGTCGTGGCCGCGCTGGCGACCTGTGGCGGAATCGTAGGCATGGGCAGTCGTCCGTGGTTGGGGGGAGGAGGCTCAGTCGCGCAGCGCCGCGAGCAGCGAGTCGCACAGGCTGTCGTGCGGCTCGCTCTCGACCTCGTAGGCGCGCAGGCGCCAGGCCGGGTCCTTCAGTGCATGCAGCGTGAAGGCCAGCAGGGCGCCCATCAGCGGGTGGCGCGCGCCGTGCTGCTCGGCCGTTTCGAGCACCTCGCGTGCGCTGGCCAGGTCGCCGGTCAGCAGATGCCGCTGGGCCAGGGCGACGGCCAGTTCCGGCCGGTCGGGATGCGCTGCGAGCAAGGCCTGCAGCGGCATGTTCATCTCGTCGCCGGCCGGGCCGTCCACGTCCAGCGCGACCACGCCCAGGAGCGCATCAGCCACGGGGGCGGGCAGGGGCGCGAAAGCGGAGGGTTGTCGCATGGCAGCCGCCTCAGGTGCGGGCGTGGTATTCGTTGGTCGCGCGGCCCGTCACCTCGTCCTTCGCGCCGGACTCGGTGAAGGCCGTGCTGGCCGCGGTCTTGGCCGTGCCCTTGGCGGCGGCCTTGCCGGCTTCCTTGGCGAGCTGACCGTTGGTGATGTCGGTGGCCTCGTTCACCGCCTGCTTGCTCCAGGCCTTGCCGGCTTCCTTCGCGCCGACTTCGGCCGCCTCGCCGACGATCTTGCCGCCGCCGGGGATGATGAGCCCCGCGGCCGTGGTGGCCAGGCCGATGCCCGCCGACTTGGCCGCGCCCTTCACGTCGCCTTGCTGCAGCGCAGTGGCCGCGATCTTCGCCGCGCCGGAGGCCGTCTCCGCGCCCATGGCACCGGCCGCTGCCAGCCAGCTAACGCCCGGAATCTTCAACGCGGCCACGGCAGACAGCACCTGCGACGCCACGTGTGTCACGAAGGAGTAAGCCTTGAGGAAGAAAGTGGCGATGTCGCGCAGCTGGCCGCCTTTCTTCTTCTTGGCGTCGGGCTGGTCCTGCTGGCCGTCGGACATGTCCTGCGCGGCCTGCGCAGACATGGGGTCGGAAGCAGCCGCGGTCTTCTGCGCAGCCCCCGTCTTCTCGGCTGAGCCGGTCTTTTCGGCAGGCGCGGTCTTCTCTGCGGGTGCGATCTCCTTGTTGCGCTGCTTCAGCACGGCGTCGAGGTCGCCCTTGCCGATGCTGTGGTCGTCCGCGGCATTGATGATGTTGCCGCCGTGGCCGTGCTTGCCGTTGTCCAGCATGGCGTACAGCAGCGAGCCCTTCTTGTCGCGCAGCGACTTCGCCGCGTCGCGCACCTCGGGCTTGGCGTCGGGGTCTTCGCTGATCTGCTTGAGCTTGGCGTCGGTGAGGTTGCCCTTGCCGAAGAAGGTGTCGCGGTTCTTGTCCAGCACGTCGAGCGTCTTGTCCTCGTCGGCGGTCAGCTCCATGGACTTGGCGAAGCGGTTGCACATGCCGTCCTTGCGGATGGAATCGTTCGCACCCTTGCCCATGTCCTTTTCCCAGGCGTCGGGGTGGTCCACGTAGTACTTGGCCGCGGCCACCAGCTGCGGCGGCGCCTTGCCTTGCGCTGCCGTGCCGTCGACGATCTTCTGCAGGCTCTCGCGCGACACGTGCTTGGGCAGGTAGTCGGAGTAGCGGAACAGCTCGCGCTGCGCATCGTTGTTGGTGATGGGGCGCGGCTTGGCGTTCGGCTCCTTGCAGTCCGAGGGGATGTAGGTCTGCTCGAAGGACTCGGCCTTCTTCTCGGCGAAGGCGCGGTTGGCGTCGTTGGACTGCAGCTTGTTGATGTCCTCGGCGCTGAACTTGTGGTCGGTCTTGCCGTTCTTGGCCTTGTCCAGGGCCGCCATCATCTCGGGGTCGGCCTTCATGTCCTTCAGGGCACGCACCAGGTCGGGCGGCGTGTCCTTGTCGTTGATCATCTTGTCGATGCCCTTTTCATCGACCGCCTTCTTGAACTTGTCTTCATGGCGGCCGAGGATGGCGATGGTCTCCATGCGCTTTTCCTCGACCTGCGGGTCCAGCTGCTGGCCCTGGGCCTGCTGGGCCTGGCCGGCGTCGTCCGCGCCCTCCTGCGACTCGCCAGTGTTCATGGCCGCGCCGCTGCTGAAGGCGCTGTTGCACAGCTGGGCGACGAGCTGTGCGAACTGCTGGAAGTCGAAGCCGCCTTCGTTCTTCTCCTGGGCGGGCTTGGCGATGCAGGCCTGCGTGGCGGCGGTCTTGCCGCCTTCAGCGGCGTCGGCGTCGCGGCTCACGCGTCCCATGTGACCCATGTGCCCGCCGGAAGGCTGCGTGGCCGCGCCGTTCGGGCCCTGCCGGCGGCCGGCCTGGCCCATCTGCATGTTCTTGAGCATCAGCAGGACGGCGGCCCCGAGCGCGCCGGCCAGTGCCGGCGGGAGCGCGGAGGTCTTGCCTGCGCAAACGTGTGCGCCGCTCTTGACGATCGGCAAGTTGGCGGCGGCGAACGGGCTGGACTGCGTTGTGCGCTGCAATGGCATGTTCATGGATGCTCCTCCGGTGGGGTGCGCCAACACTAGGGCGAGCGCGCCGGCGGGCCTCACGGGGGCGCGAAGCCGTGTCGCGCCATGCGAAGCCAGAGCCTGCCCTGGAAAGGGCTTTCAGTTTGAAGCAGTTCTTTAGAAGGATTCATTTCCACATTTCGGCCGATTTAGCGTGAATGGCAAGACACTGTGTTCGCAGTACGACGCCGATCCACCTCCATCGAGCACCGCCATGAAGGTCATGCCCACGTTCCACGCCGCGTTCGCTGCCTACAACCTGGTGTTCGGCTGGCCGTCGGACGGCTGTGACGAATCCGCCATCACGCCCCTGGCCGGCGGCGGCGAGCGGCCTGTGGCCAAGGCCTCGCTGGCCCGCCGCGGGCTGGGGGCGGACCTGATGCAGCAGGCGCTGCAGGGGCCGGAGGCGCCGCTCAGCGCGTCGTCGGTGGTGCCGCCCGGCACAGTGCATCGATGAGCATGGCGACCTCGCTGTCGCCCAGCCGGGTGCCCTGTGCGCGCGCCTGCTCGAATTCAGCCGGGCCCATGCCCTGCAACACCAGCGCGCGTGCCAGTTCGGCCGCCGCCAGTTCATTGGCCACCCGCTGCGTGTGGTACTGGCCGTAACCAGTGTCGCCATAGCCCAGCAGGCGTGCCGCATCGGCCAGCCGGGTGCACTGCGCGCTGGCCAGGGCCAGGTAGTCCGCCCAATAGGGTTGCAGGCCTTCGGCCACCGCCATGGGCCAGGCTTCGCGGGCCAGCTGCGCGGTCCGGCCGGGCAGGCCCTTCACGGCGTAGGCGGCGCCCAGGTTGAGCTGGGCCATGCTCATCAGCGAGTGCCGCCGCTTGCGCAGCATCTGCTGCACCGCCGCCTCGCCGTACGCGATGGCGTCGTCCACCCGGCCCTGTGCCAGCGCCGCGTCCAGCAGGTTGATCTGCGCGGCAGCCAGGTTGTGCGAGTCGCCGATGCGCTGCGCCAGTTGCAGGGAGCGGTCCAGCAGCTTCGCGGCCAGGGCGGAATCGCCGCGTACCGATGCGGCGATGGCCGCTGAGGTGACGCCGTAGCGCAGGGCGGCGGGCGACAGCGATTCGTCTTCCAGGGCATCCAGCCGCGCGAGCGCTTCGTCGACGCCTTCGGTGCGGCGCGCGGCCACCACCACCAGCGCTGCCCGCGCCCAGTACTGCCCGTCGCGGTCGCCCAGCTGCTCGAAGATGCGCGCGGCGATGGTCGCCCAGTGGTCCATGGCCTGCACGTCGCGGTTGGACCAGAACACCGCATGGCCCAGCGCCCAGTGCGCATGCACCCGCGGTTCGAGCGCGTCGCTCACGTGCTGGCGGGTCGCCTCCCACAGCGCCTGGACGTCGGCGAAGCGCAGGTCGGCGCAGGCAAAGCTCAGCGCCGGCATGAGCGCGCAGGCCGCGAGCGGTTCGTTCATCAGGGCCCAGGCCATCACGGCCTGGGCGTTGTCCAGGTCGTGCAGCAGCGCGGCGCGCACATCGTCGGCGCTGCGCCGTGCGTCGTTCGCGTCCTGGTAGGCCTGGCGGAAGTGCTCGACCATCGCGTGTGCGTGGCGTGCGGCGGTGTCGCGCAGCTCGCCCGCCTCCTGCAGGTATTCGAGTGCCAGGGAGTGCGTGGACTCCAGCAGCCGGAAGCGCGGGGGCGGCCCCGGCTCCAGGTGCACAAGCGACTTGTCCACCAGCGACTGCAGGGCATCCACCACCACGGCGGAGCCGCCGATGCTGCCGTCATCGGCCACCTCCGCCAGCGCACGCGCGGTGAAGCCGCGCTGGAAGATGCCCGCGCGCCGGAACACGATGCGTTCGGTGGGCGTGAGCAGCCCATGGCTCCATTCGAGCGCGGCACGCAGGGTGGCGTGCCGCACGGGCGCGGCGCGGTTGAACGAGCGCAGCAGGCGCAGCCGGTGGTCCAGCATGCGGGCGAGGGCGCCGGTGCCCAGGGTGGACGCGCGCGCCGCGGCCAGCTCGATGGCCAGCGGAATGCCGTCCAGCCGGCGGCAGATGGTGATCACGTCCGCGACGTTCGCATCCGTCAGCTCGAAGCCGCGCGCGCCCTGGCCGGCACGCGCGACGAACAGCGCCACCGAGCCGTGCTCCAGCGCCTGCTCCGCCGTCGCGGTGGAGGCCGGGATGGTCAGGGGCTGCAGCCGCAGCACGTGCTCGGCCTCCAGGCGCAGCGGCACCTGGCTGGTGACGAGCAGGTGGACGCCGGGCGCGGCATCGAGCAGGGTGTGGGCCAGGCGCGCCGCCTCGTCGGCCACGCGCTCGACGCCGTCCAGCACGATGAGCATGTGCATGCCTGCCAGCGTGTGGGCCAGCGTCGCGGTGAGCTCGCCGGTGCCGTGTTCCACGCCCAGTGCCTGCGCCAGCCGGCTGCCCACCGCAGCAGGGTCGGCCACGGTGTCCAGGTCGCACCAGGCCGCACCGTTGCCGAAGCGTGCGGCGAGCTCCTGCATCGCCCGGCGCGCGAGGGTGGTCTTGCCGATGCCGGTGGCGCCCACCAGGCTGATGAGTCGGTGCGAGGCCAGCAGTTCATTGAGCGAGCCGAGGTCCAGCTCGCGTCCCACGACGACGCTGTCGCGCATCACCGGATCGGCGCGCTCGCCGCAGCGGTCCTCCAGCCGGTAGCCGCGGCCGGGCACGGTGGTGATCAGCTCGTTGCCCAGCAGCCGCCGTAGCGCGCTCACGTGCACCGCGAGGTTGTTGTCATCCACCACCAGGCCGGGCCAGACGGAGGACATCAGCTCGGTCTTGCTCACCAGCTCGCCGCGGCGCGCCAGCAAGGCCGTGAGGATGTCGAACGCGCGCGAGCCGATGCGTGCCGGCTCGCCGTCGATGAGGAGTTGCCGCTGGTCCAGCAGGACGACGCAACGGGCGGAAATTCTCTGGGAGGCCAAGGCGTGTTCGTGAACGGGTGATGACAAGTTCGACGTAAGGCTAGGGTAAGCCATGAGCCACGCCATCGGGTGAAGCACTTGCACGAGCCGCACCGGGACGGTTCGCCGCCGCCGACACCGCTTCGCGTTCATGCCGTCCCGCCGGCGCCGCGGTCCTTAGTCTGCATGCATCGACAGCAGGACCCGAGGAGCGGCAAATGGCTTGGAACGAAGGCTACGTGGTCGAGGAAGCGTACACGAGCGGATTCTTCCGCAAGCAAAGCCCCGTGCACCTGAGTGCCGCCTGCGCGCTCAACGGCTTCGAGCCGGTGGACACGCGCAAGCCCTTCACCTACTTCGAGCTGGGCTCGGGGCAGGGCTTCACCGCCAACGTGCTGGCCGCGGCCAACCCGCATGCGCAGTTCTTCGCGGCGGACTTCATGCCCGGCCACATCGTCACCGCCAACGAACTGGGCGAGGCGGCGCAGCTGGCCAACGTGCAGCACCTGGAAAAGAGCTTCGCGCAGCTGGCCGCGGGCGAGGCCGACCTGCCGCCGCTGGACTTCATCACCATGCACGGCGTGTACTCGTGGATCACGCCCGAGAACCGCCGCCACATCGTCGACTTCATGGCGCGCTACCTGAAGCCGGGCGGCATCGTCTACGTGAGCTACAACGCCATGCCCGGCTGGTCGGCCGCCACGCCGCTGCAGCGCCTGGTGCTGGAGCATGCGCGCGCCGTGCCGCAGCGGCTGCACTCGCAGATCGACCAGGCCAAGTCGCTCATCGACCGTCTCATCAACGCGGGCGCCACCTACTTCAACTCGAACGCCAACGGCGTGCTCAAGAGCCGGCTCGATTCCTGGGCGCGCGACAAGAGCGTGTACCTGGCGCACGAGTACATGAACGAGTCGTGGCAGGCGCTGTACCACGCCGACGTGGTGCGCGACTTCGCCGCGGCCAAGCTCGACTTCGCCTGTTCGGCAGAGCTGTGCATGAACGTGGACCCGCGCCAGCTCAGCGATGCGCAGCGCGAGGTGGTCGAAGGCATCCACGACCCGCTGCTGCGCGAGACGGTGCTCGACTACCTGCAGAACACCGCCTTCCGCACCGACATCTTCGTCCGCGGTGCGCGCCGCATGACGCCCGCCCGCCGCCAGCAGTGGTGGGCAGACCTGGGCCTGGCGCTCACCGTGCCGCGCCGCTTCGCCACGCTGGGGCTGCCGGCCAACGAGCCCAACTTCGCCTCCGCCGTGCTGGACGTGCTGGCCGACGGACCGCTGCCGCTGCGTGTGCTCGGCGAACGCTGCGGCGTGGCGCCCGAGGCGCTGGCCAACCTGGCGGCGCTGCTGGTGTGGCACGACCAGGGCACGCCCTACATCGTCGACACGGTGGCGCCTTCGTCGGGTTCGTCGCTGCGCTTCAACTCGGCCGTGGCCGAAGACGCGGTGTTCAACGACCGCTACCAGGCGCTGGCCTCGCCGCTGCTGGGCTCGGGCGTGAGCGCGAGCGCCTTGCAGCGGCTGGTGTACCGCGCCGTGCGCGAACACGGCCTGCCGCTGGACCGCTCGGTGCTCGCGCAGCAGATCTGGCGGGCGCTGGCCGACCAGGGCGAGCCCATCGTGCTCGGCCTGGAGCCGCTGCCGAACAAGGAAGCCGAGCTCATGGAGATCCGGCGCACGGTGGACGACATCCTCACGCTGCGCGCGCCGGTGTGGCAGCAGCTGCGAATGATCTGACGCCATGCGCCGACTTCTTCCGATCATCGTCGCACTCGTGCTGCTGACCGTCGACGCGCAGTCCGCGCTGTCGAACAAGCGATTCGTCTACCGCGCCGACGGCAAGCGGCTGACCGAGGTGCTGCAGGACTTCGCTGCCTCGCAGTCGGTCTCCGTCGTCGTCGACGCGGGCGTGGACGGCACCGTCAACGGCCAGTTCAATGCGAAGCCGGAAGACTTCCTCGCCGCGCTCAGCCGCAGCTACGGGATCATCTGGTACTTCGACGGCGTGACGCTGTTCGTCTACCCGTCGCGCATGATCGAAAGCCGGCTGTTCCGCATGCGCGGCTACAACCGCGACGCCGTGAACCGCATGCTGGCCTCCATGGGCCTGGGCGACCCGCGCTACCCGCTGCGCTTCAACGATGCCGAGCAGACGCTGCTGGCCTACGGTCCGCCGCGCCACATCGAGCTGGTGCAGACAGTCATCGACACGCTGGACGGCGGCGCGCGCGACCGCGTGGGCACCTCCATCCGCGTCTTCCCGCTGACCAATGCCGTCGCGGCCGATCGCGTCACCGGCAACGTGCGCGTGCCCGGCCTGGCGTCCACGCTGAACAACCTCTTCAGCCGCGGCTCGCGTGCAGCCGGTGGTGCGCCGGAGGCCAACACCAACCTCGGCTCCGACACGCCGGCCAACGGCAATCCGAACAAGCGCCGTGCGCAGGAGCTGGCGTACGGGGCGCGAGCCGGCGACCCGGAGACCGGCGCGATCCGAAAGGACGGCGTGCGCGACACCGCCGGGCGGCTGGTCGTGCCGGAAGCCGGCGTCGAGACCACGCGCGACGACACGCCGTTCTTCCAGGCCGAGGAGGGCGCCAACGCGATCATCGTGCGCGGCGTGCCCGAGCGCATGGGCCAGTACCAGGCGCTCATCAAGCAACTGGACGTGGCGCAGGCGCTGGTGGAGATCGAGGCATCCATCATCGACGTGAGCACCGAGTCCTTCGACTCGCTGGGCATCGAGTGGGACTACTCGCGCACCGGCCGCGGCAGCGTCAGCGTGTCGCCCGGCAGCCCCAACACCGGCACCGGGACAGGGCCCAGCACGAACATCGGTGCGCCCAATGTCACCACGCTGGTGGCCGATGCCGGCCGCTCGCTGATGACGCGCATCCGCGCACTGGAAGGCACGGGCAAGGCGCGCATCGTGTCGCGGCCCAAGGTGCTGGGCACCGCCAACCGCATGGCCAGCATGATCGACAAGCGCCAGGCGTCGGTGCGCGTGGCGGGCAACCTGGACGCGAACCTCTTCACCATCGAGGCGGGGACGACCTTGCAGGTGGTGCCGCAGATCGTGGCGGGCGGCGAGCGCCGCGAGGTGCGCCTGTCGCTGTTCATCGAGGACGGCAACTTCGAGGGCACCGTGGTCGATGCGATTCCCGTGCTGAAGAAGACGGAGATCCGCACCGAGGCGGCCTTGCTCGAAGGCGAGAGCCTGCTGATCGGCGGCATCTCGGTGGAGTCCGAGGTGGATGGCCGCAGCGGCGTGACGGGGCTGGGGCGCCTCCCGCTGATCGGCGGGCTGTTCCGGCACGACGAAGGCAGCAAGACGCGGCGCGAGCGGCTCTTCCTCATCACGCCCAAGCTGGTGACCGCGGAGTCGCGGCGCAATGCGAGCTTGCAGATGCCGGTGGCTCCCGCGCCGCTGTCGTCGTCATTCAACGCGCCCGTCGCACCGGCCGCGCCTGCAGTCACACCCACGGCGCCGTTGCCGGCACCGGCACCCACGTCCCCATCCACCTACGTCGACCCCTACGGCCCGTCGATGCAGCGCCGCGCCGCGGTCCAGGCCGCGCAGGCCATCAACGAGCTGCCGCCGCAGATGGCGCATGAAGACGCCGTCGACCACATCGCGGACTACTCGCTGCGGGTGCCTCCCGTGCCGCCGCAGCGTGCCCGTGCACGTGCCGCCGCACGCACCACCCTCGCATCGCTTCGCACGCCATGAAACGCCTTCGCATCCTCACCGGACACCACGTCGGCGCACACCTAGATTTGGCGCCAGGAACCCACCTCATCGGAGCACACCATGGCTGCGACGTCACGATCACGGACTGGACCTTTGCGCCGCTTCATGTCGACGTCGGCGACGCCTCGGTCACCTGCCGCTGGCCACAGGGCACCGCGCATGGCGACAGTCGCCCGGCCGGCGACGAGGCGGCGCCTGACGTGGAGCGCCGCATCGTGCTCGATGACTTCGAGCCGCGCGAGTTCGACGGCATCGTGCTGTGCTTCGGGCCGACCCACCGCGAATGGCCCAGCGACGTGCGGCTGCTGTCCCAGGTGTTCGCGCCGGCCTCGAAGCGTGCCGCGCGCTGGGCGCGCAAGCGCATGCCCAACCGCCTGTTCCCGATCGGCATTGGTGCTGCCATGCTGACCGCCGCGCTCGTCGGCTGGGTGCAGTTCGATGCGAAGTCGAGCGCGCCGCCGCTGCCCACCATCAACGAATCGCGCCAGCGCATGCAGCAGGCGCTGGACCGTGTCGCCGTCGGGCATTTCAGTGCCCGCGTGGAGCAGCACGCGATCGTCGTGAACGGCATGGCGGACACGCAGGAACAGGCCAGCGCCGGCCTGGCGGCCATCACCGCGACGCGCGGCCCCTACATGGCCTTGCCGCGCTATGCGGTGGCCAGCGACATCGCCGAGACCATCCGCGGCACCACGGGCCTGACCAATGCGCACGTCACCCATGCGGGTGGCGGCGTGTTCAACGTGGTCGCCGAAGTGACCGACGAGCGCGCCGCACGTGCTGCGCTGGACCGCATGTCGGCCGACCTGGCGCCGGCGGTGAAGCAGATCACCGCCAGCCTGGAAAAGATCTACCCCAAGGACCCGCTCGGGCCCATCTTGTCCAGCTCGCAGCAGGACGGGCTGTCGGTGGTGCAGACGCGTGACGGGGTGAAGCACCTCGTGATGCTCGACACCCGAAGTGAGGAACACGACGAGCACGACGGCGGGATCGCGGCAATCGCGGTGCCCGTGATCACCCCCGCACTGAAAGGAAAGACGCGATGAACACCGAAGCTTTGAACCCGCCCGTCAGCCTGATTGACGACTTCAAGGACCTGCAGATGACCATCTTCGAGGACCGCGAGGGCGACCGCACCCGCAAGCTGGTGGACTACTTCCGCCAGGCCGAGATCAAGAGCCGCGAGCTGCAGATCCGCACGGTGGACTACGAGCAGAAGCAGTTCGCGCAGATGCTGGGCGATGCCTTCGCCGCCTCCTCGCGCATCCTGCTGGCTGCATGGCAGAAGGCTCACAGCGTCGAGCTGCGCGTCTGAACGAAAGGACCCGACATGATCGCCCAGGACTTCATGCGCATGCCAACGCCCGCCATGTTCCGCATGGTCGAGTCGCAGCCTGTGTCTGCGCTCACGCAGCAGGTCGAGATGACGCGCAAGCTCATCTCCGCCATGATGGTGGGCCAGATGTATGGCTGGACCGACGACGTGGAAGCCGTCTTCGCGCTGCTGGCCAAGATGCTGGGCGACGGCCGGCACCTGCGCATCAGCCTGGCGCTGGCCAGCGCCATCGGCGGCGACACCGGCCCGGCCAACGCGCTGCTCGACGAGGGCATGGACGACTGGCCCAGCTCCGAGCCCGCCCGCGTGTCGGTGGCCATGGCCCTCAAGATCGGCGGCGACGAGCGCTGGGTGGGCGTGTGCGAGCACACCCTGGCGGTGAGCAACAACGACGATGCACGCCGCTTTGCGCGGCAGCTGCTTGACCAGCGGTATTCCCAGGCTTAGGCGCCCGGCGCGGCCGGCGTCTCAGGTGCGTCCGACAAAGACGCACTCCTTGGCCGCGAGTTCAACCCGTACTCCGAAAGGAACCCCATGGCAGGATCCAAAGTGGGTCAGCTTCTCGACCCTTCCACCAACTCCATGATCAATTCGGGCACCGGCGCGCTCAACACGTCGGCCGAATCGAATGCCGCGACCAAGTCCGGCGAGAGCATGGCCAATACCCAGATCGGCAACAGCGACAAGATGTCCAAGGCCAACGAGGCCATGAACACCCAAGCGATGCTGAACAACGCGCGCAAAGCGGCTTCCGAGCTGCTCAAGGGCGCCATCTGATTCCCGCCCCCCCAACCACCACTTCAACCTGAAGGAACACAACCATGGCATCCCCGTCCACTTCGTCCATCAAGAACTCCGGCACCGGCGCACTCACCACGTCGGCCGAATCGAATGCCGCGACCGCCTCTGGCGAGAGCATGGCCAACACCCAGATCGGCAACAGCGACAAGATGTCCAAGGCCAACGAGGCCATGAACACCCAGGCCATGCTGAACAACGCCCGCAAGGCGGCTTCCGAGCTGCTCAAGGGCGCCATCTGAGTCCTGAGCGGACTCGCAACTCTGTCTAGGAGATCAAGATGTCTGACATGAAGATCGGCGCTGCATTGATGCAGGCGCCGAGCCAGATGATCGCTCAGCTTCACGTGGCAAGTGACGCGCTGAAGTTCCTGACCGATCTGGCCAAGGGTGATCTCGGCGGCGCCATCAAGGAACTGGGCAAGCTGGCGCACGACCTGAACAAGGCGCAGCAAGGTGCCCAGCAGCCCGCGCCCGGTCAGGGCATGGACCTGTACGCCTTGTTGCGCCAGATCCTGGAGCAGGGCAAGAAGGCCTCGGAGAACAACCCTGCCAACCAGGGCGCAGAGAGTGGCCAGGGTGCTGAAGGTGGCCAAGGTGCTGACGGCGCTCAAGGCGCTGACGGCGCCCAGGATGCCCAAGGTGCCGACGGCGCCCAGGACGCCGAGAAGCCGGACGAAGGGCAGCAAGCCAACAACAACATCGTTGGCCTGATGCTGCAGCTGCTGCTGGAAATGCTGAAGATGGCAGACCAGTCCAAGCACAAGCAACCCGACGCGCTCGCACAGGCGTGACGACGGACGCCGGCAGCCCCTTCGGGCCGCCGGCTTCTGTCGGACCCCAGACATGGATTGACCCCAAGCATCACCGGAGATCGAAATGACGACCCCCACACCCCACGACAAACTGCTCGTCGAGGCACTCGCCGCGGTCTTCTACGTCGGCAGCGAGCTGGAAGAGGACGAGCAGACGCTGACCGTGCTGCGGGCGATCCGTCGGTTCCGGCCCGATTCGCCCAAGCTGGCCGTGGTCGAAGCGCAGCAGCTCGTCGAATGCGGCGACCTCAACGGCGCTCGCCTGCTGCTGGAAGAGGCCGACCAGCGCAGCCCCGACACATCCATCGTGAAGGCCATGCTCGCCCTCGTGCTGCAGCAGCAGCGCAATGGCCTGTGGGCCGCCTACGCGCAGGAAGCGCGCGACCTGCCGCACGACCCCAAGGCCCAGTCCATCCTCGACCTGCTGGAGCGCATCGCCAGCGGCGCACCCTTCGAGGACGAGACGAAGAAGGAGGAACCGGCACCGGCCTCCATGCCCATGGATTTCGCGATGTCGCCCTACATGGGCGTCGCCTGCTGAGCCACCCGAGGAGCGCACGATGAACCCCGTCGATTCGGTGGCCGCCATCGCGGCCCACCACCAGACCCAGGCCGTCGGTGCCGTCGCGCCGCCACTGCAGGTGATTGCGCAGCAGCAGCAGGCCGGCACGCCCGACATGCAGGAGCTCACGCAGCGCTTTCGCGAGATGATGGAAAAGCCGCAGCCCGCCCAACAGGCGGAGATGCGCCCGCAGGACAGCATGCTCACGCACATCATGTCCAACGGCGAAGAGTTCCTGAAGCAGACGCACGAACGCGTGGCCGAGCTGCGGGCGCAGGCGCCGTACATGTCGCCCAGCGAATTCGTCGCCGCGTCCATCGAGGTGAGCGAGGCGGCGTCCATCGGCAACTTCCAGCTGCAGGCCGCGACTTCGGTGGCCTCGGGCACGAACAAGAGCGTGCAGTCGCTGCTGAAGAATCAGTGAGGCTGCCGTGACCAACCGCCTGCCCCGTCCCGCCGTCCTGTTGCGCCTGGCTTGCTGCACGCTGGTGCTGGCACTGGCCGGCTGCAAGCAGGACCTGTATTCCAAGTTGCAGGAAGCCGACGCCAACCAGATGCTGGGCGTGCTGCTGAACTCGGGCCTGCAGGCCAGCAAGGCATCGCCCGACGGCAAGACCTGGACGGTGGCCGTCGAGAGCGACGAGCTGGGCGCGGCGCTGGCGGTGCTGCGCGCCAACGGCCTGCCGTCGCAGGCGCACGTCAACCTGGGCGAGGTGTTCAAGAAGGACGGGCTCATCTCCACGCCCACCGAGGAGCGCGTGCGCTTCATCTACGGCGTGTCGCAGGAGCTGTCGGCCACGTTGTCGTCCATCGACGGCGTGATCACCGCGCGGGTCCACGTGGTGCTGCCCAACAACGACCCGCTGGCCGAGAACGTGAAGCCGTCCAGCGCCTCGGTGTTCATCAAGCACCGGGCGGACGTGAACGTCGCCACGCTGACGCCGGTGGTGAAGAACCTCGTGATGCGCAGCGTGGAAGGCCTGACCTACGACAACGTCAACGTCACCGTGGTCGCGGCGACGCCCGGCGAGGTGGGCGACCAGTTGCGCGCCTTGCAGATGCGCGGCCCGTCCACGCTCACGATGGCGCTGTGCGCCGTGACCGTGCTGGCCGTGGGCCTGGCCGCGCTGGTGCTGCTGCGTCCGCAGTGGCTTCCGGCTGGGCTGCGCCGTCGCACCGCTGCACTGACCCATCGCTCCGAGGCGCGGCCGCATGAGGCGGCATCGTGAGCATTGACGAGCTCACGTCAATGCGTTCGCTGCTGAGCGCCATCGACCGCAAGGCCGCCTCGCTGGCTGCGGACCTGCATCCTGCGTGGATCGATGCCGCCTGGGCGCGGCTGGGGCCGCAGGCGGCGCGCACTGCCGCACGCCTGCCGCTGCGGCGGCATTCGGCCTTGCTGGCGCGCGTGTATGACCTGCGCTGGCCGGCACTCACCGCCTTCCGCGAGCCGGCGCATCGCCTGGCGCTGCTGGACCGCGCGGGTCTCGTGAAGGTGCTGGCCGCCTGCGCACTGGACGGCCGGCGCGACGCTGTGCGCCGCTCGGTGGGGCGCGTCGTGCGCGAACTGCTCATCGAAGGCATCGGCGAGAGCGCCTACGAGAAGGTGCTGCAGGAGCCGGCGCCGCTCATGCAGGCGGTCGAGCCCATGGCGGCCTTCGATGCCGACCCCGAGCGGCTGGCCATCGAAGGCTTCCGGCTGCTGTGTTCGCAGGCCGCCTGGCGGCATCCCATGCTCATCACCATCGTGCGGCTGAGCCTCCCGCCTGCGGCACAGGGCGGCGAGCCGCATCCCGACAGCCGGCCGAGCGGCGCGACGCAGCGCACGGTCGACCGGCTGCACGAGTATTTTCCGGAGCTCGCATGGTTGTTTGGTTCAGACATGGATCGTGCACTGTCGGTGTCCCCGACGGGGTCGTCCGCGCCGCCGACTTCGCTGCACTGACCGGCCTGCTGGACGCGGCGCGCACGCTGCAAGGCGAGCGCGAGCGCCTGATAGCCGGCGTGGAGGAAGAGATCGCGCAGATGCGCGAGGCGGCGCAGGCGCAGATCGAGCAGGAGATGGAAGCCGCCCGCGAGGACTACGCCCGGGCGCGCGAGGAAGGCTTCGCGCAGGGGCTGCGCGAGGCGACCGAGCAGTGGACCGAGCAGGCGCTGCGAGAGGGCGCTTCCACCCAGCGCAACCTGATGCGCCAGACGCAGCGGCTGAGCCAGATCGTGTCGCTGGCGCTGGAGCGCATCGTCTCGCACGAGGACCGCGTGACGCTGTTCAACCGCGCCTTGCAGCAGATCTCGCGCCTGGTGCGCGACGTGCCCATGGCCACGCTGCGCGTGAGTCCCGATGAACTGGGCAGCGCACTCACCGCGGTGGCCGCTTTCGCGCCTTGCGCGGCCGGCCGCCTGCAGATCGAAGTGAAGGGCGACTCGGCACTGGAGCCCGGCAGCTGCCTCTTCGAGTCGGACCAGGGCGTGATCGACGCGGGCCTGAAGACGCAGCTGGCCGCCATCAAGCGCGCCATGGACCGCGCGGCCCAGCACATGATGCTGGAGGAGTCCACGCAGCCTGCCGCCGAGGTGGTGGGCATGGAGACTTCCTCGCCGCACCACGCCCCGGCCGACAACGACGAACCCGACACCTCGCCACACACCGACGCCGCCTGAGGCCATGCGCACCATGAACGACCTGCTCAAGTTCGCCCAGGCCCTCGAAGACGAGCTCAAGTACGAGTCGGTGCTGGAACGCACCGGCAAGGTCTTCGAGGTGGTGGGCACGCTCATCCGCGCGACCGGGCTGGACGTGCGCATGGGCGAGTTGTGCGAGCTGGAGGATGCGCGCGGGCGCAAGCTGCAGCGCGCGGAGGTGGTGGGCTTCGGCAAGGGCGGGGCGGTGCTCTCGCCCTTCGGCGGCCTCACCGGCGTGAGCGATGCGACGCGCGTCATCGGCACCGGCAAGCCGCTGAGCGTGCGCGTGGGGCAGTCGCTGCTCGGGCGCGTCATCAGCGGCCTGGGCGACCCGATCGACGGCAAGGGGCCGATACGCGGTGGTACCGAGCGGCTGGTGTACGCCGACCCGCCGGACCCGATGAGCCGGCAGATGATCGAGCACCCGCTGCCCACCGGCGTGCGCATCATCGACGGCCTGATGACCTTCGGCGAAGGCCAGCGCATGGGCATCTTCGCGCCGGCCGGTGCCGGCAAGAGCACGCTGATGGGCATGCTCGCGCGCGGCGCGCAGTGCGACGTGAGCGTGATCGCACTCATCGGCGAACGCGGCCGCGAGGTGCGCGAGTTCATCGAGTTCATCCTCGGCCCCGAGGGCATGGCGCGCTCGGTGGTGGTGTGCGCGACGTCCGACCGTTCGTCCATCGAGCGGGCCAAGGCGGCCTACGTGGCCACCGCGGTGGCCGAGCACTTCCGCGACGAGGGCAAGAAGGTGCTGCTGATGATGGACTCGCTCACCCGCTTCGCCCGCGCCCAGCGCGAGATCGGCCTGGCGGCGGGCGAGCCGCCGGCGCGGCGCGGCTTCCCGCCTTCGGTGTTCGCCGAGCTGCCGCGGCTGCTGGAGCGCACCGGCATGGGCGCCAAGGGCTCCATCACCGCGCTGTACACCGTGCTGGCCGAGGACGAGAGCGGCGGTGACCCGATCGCCGAGGAAGTGCGAGGCATTCTCGACGGCCACATGATCCTGTCGCGCCGCATCGCGGCCAAGAACCAGTACCCGGCCATCGACGTGCTGGGCAGCCTGAGCCGCGTGATGACGCAGATCGTGCCCAAGGAGCACGTGGCCATGGCCTCGGCGCTGCGCAGCCTGATGGCCAAGTACGACGAGGTCGAGATGCTGCTGCAGGTGGGTGAGTACAAGGCCGGCAACGATCCGCATGCCGATGCGGCAGTGGAGCGCATCGAGGGCATCCGCGCCTTCCTCAACCAGGCGACGACCGACCTGCGGCCCTTCGAGGACACGCTGGCGCAGCTGTCGTCGCTGGTGCACTGACTGGCCATGGCGGCCGATCCGCAGACCCGCAGCCTGCGCGTGCTGGCCGGCATCCGCCGGCGCCGCGCCAAGGCGCTGGAAGCCGCACTCGCCCAGCAGCGTTCGGAGATGGAACGCGTCGCGGCCGAGGCTCAGGCGGCGCGTGACGAGCTGGAGCGCAAGGTGGAGGAACATCGCCTTGCGTTGCAGGAACGCTCCGACCTGCTGGACCGGCCCTTCACGCCGGACCATGTGAAGTCCGCCGACTTCGCCATCGAGACGCAACTGGCCGCCAAGGGCGAGGCCGACAAGGTCGTCAAGCGTTGCGACAGCACGCAGCAATGGCAGGCGCAGCAGGTCGAGGCCGCGCAGGCGGCCTGGCGCCGCAACAACGAACGCATCGAGCGCTTCGATGCACGCATCGCCGAGCTGATTCGCAAGAAGGACCAGGCCGAGGAAGAGTCGGCCGACGAGGAATCCGAAGAGATGGCCAGCGCGCGCATCGGCCGTTCGCGCTCGGCACGGGGGAGGGGCGATGGCTGAATTCGACCTGGTCCACATCGGCATGTCGTTCTCCGACATGCTCAAGACGGTGGCGCTGTGCGGGCTGCGCCTGTACGTGGTGTTCATGGTGCTGCCGGCCATGTCGGGCGATGCGGTGCAGGGCCTGGTACGCAACGGGACCGTGGTGATGTTCGGCCTGTTCATCGCCGCCGGCCTGCCGCCGGACGGCGTGGCCTCGCTGCCGCCGATGATGTGGCTGTCCATCGCCGTCAAGGAGGCGATCGTCGGACTGATGCTGGGCTTCGCCGCGTCCACCGTGTTCTGGGTGGCCGAGTGCGTGGGCGCGCTCATGGACACGCAGGCCGGCTACAACAGCGTGCAGCTCACCAACCCGCTCACGGGGCAGCAGAGCACGCCGGTGTCGGAGCTGCTGGTGCACCTGGTCATCGCGGTCTTCTTCGCGCTGGGCGGCATGCTGGTGCTGATCGGCGCGCTGTTCGACTCCTTCCGCATCTGGCCGCTGATGTCGCCGCTGCCGTCGATGAAGGGCTTTTCGGACGTGGTCTTCCTCACCGAGGTCGACACGCTGATGACGATGACGGTGAAGTTCGCCGCGCCGGTGCTGCTGGTGCTGCTGCTCATCGACCTGGGCTTCGGTCTCGTCACGCGCGCGGCCGACAAGCTGGAGCCGCATTCGCTCGCACAACCCGTCAAGGGCGCGGTGACCATGCTGCTGCTCGCGCTCCTGGCGGGCGTGTTCATCGCCGAGGTGAAGCAGTTCCTCGTGCCGCGCGATCTGTTGCCGCGCATGGAAAAGCTGCTGCCTGCGAAGTAGCGGGCGGACTGTCCTCAGGACAAACCCGAGGCCGCAGGCAGCGCCGTTGCAGTTGTCACCTTGCTGCGCTGCACACCATTCGCAAGCACGAGAACGCCAGCCTTCGCAAACCGCTGCAAGGCTTCGCATCGGCATCGTCCGGACACCGTCGCCAGCCTCGATCTGACAGCGCTTTCTCACGAATGAGATTCGAGGCCTGTTTTTCTTCGCCTGGGGTGTAACGAAAGCTGCCTGACCATTCATGAAATTTTTCACGAACGGCACTCCTAGCATGGCTTTCGTCCGAGGAAAAAACCACCACAAGGAGTCCAGATGTTCTTCTTCATGCTCTCCGCTTTGACGCGTACCGGCGGTGCACGCCGCCTGGTGCCCATGGTGCTGGCTGGCCGTGCACAGGATGCCGCATCGCAGGCGCTGGCCGTGCTGGACGACGAACCCGCCGCGCTGGAAGAAGCCGTGCTCGCCGCCGACCTGCTGCTCGCGCAGGACCGCGCTGAAGAAGCCGAAGAGGCTTACCGCCAGTCGCTCGCGGTGGCGGGTGCCGCGCCGCGTGGCCAGCTGCGCGTCATCTCCTGCCGCAACACCGGTTTCCTCAGCCTGTACCAGCGCCGCTATGCCGTGGCCGCGAACTGCTTCCAGCGGCTGGCCGACGACGAAGGTGCGAGCCTGTCGCAGCAGGTCGAAGCCCTGGCCGGTGCCGCGCTCACACAGCATGCGCTGGGCCGCAGCGACATGGCCAACCATGCGTTGTCGGATGCGCAGTCGCGGGTGGACGGCGCGGCGGCCAACGGCGATGCCGACCTGCCGTCCTTGTCGCTGTTCCTGCGCCTGGTCCGCCTGGAGCTGTCGGCACAGGCGATGATCCGCACGCACGCCGCGCTGGCCGACCACATCTTCTGGCAATCGGATTCCGCCTGGGCCGCCTCGCGCCCGGATGATGCGCAGCTGCAATCGCAGCTCATGCAGATGCTGCAGGCCTGCGGCTCGCATGTTCTGCTCACCCAGCGGCTGGCCTTGCTGGTGTGCCTGCTGCGGGCCCAGCACGGCTCGGTGCGCTCGCTGGAGTCGGTGCACGACCACCTGGCCTGGCTGCGGCGCATGCACCTGGCATCCGCCGAACGGCAATGCCGCATGGAGGCGGCGCTGGTGGCCATCGCCACGCACCAGGCCGAGCTCGCGCGTTCGCTGCTGGAGCCGCTGAGCACGCGCCAGGGCGAAGGGCCGCAGCGCTGGAACTTCGAGCTCTCGTACTGCCGCGCCAAGCTGTGCGAGATGACCGGCCAGAACGAGGAATGCCTGCGCCACTACCAGCGCTACGCCCTCGAATCGGTGATGTGCCTGCGCCAGGAGATGCCGCGGCCGGTGACCGCTGCCGCCGAGTCCGCGCGCACCGGCGAGGCGCGCGACGAGGTCGAACTTGCACTGCCGGCCAAGTACCGCCGCGCCTACCGCTACCTGCTTTCGCACATGGACCGGCCCGACTTGAGCGTGCGCGAGATCGCCGAGCACATCGGCGTGACCGAGCGTGCCGTGCAGTCGGCCTTTCGCACCCACCTGGGCATGACGCCCGCCGAGGTGCTGCGCCGCAACCGGGTGGAGCGCATCCGCGCCGATCTGCTGCAGGCCGAAGGCTGCGGGCTGAACGTGATCGAGACAGCCGCGCGCTGGGGCATCCGCAACCGCTCGACGCTGGTCTCGTCCTACCGCAAGCACTTCCGCGAGACGCCTGCCGACACGCTGGCCCGCCGCGAGGTCCTGCCGGCTGCCGCCGCGTGACGCGATGAAGCGGCATGCGGCAGGCGCGGCGGTCATCGCCTGCGCATTGGCGATGCCCGCGCGCGCAGGGCTGGTGCTCGAACCCGCGTGGCGGCCGCTCGGGCGCCTGTCGGGGTTGGGTCCACGCTGCTCTCGCCTGCACATGGCCGAGCCCTTCGTGCAGATGATCGGCGAAGCGGCTGCGGTCAACGGGCAGGATGCCTCGCTGATCAAGGCCATCGTGCACGTGGAGTCGGGCTTCGACGCAGGCGCGGTGTCGGCCAAGGGCGCGATGGGGTTGATGCAGCTCATGCCTGCGACCGCGCAGCAACTGGGCCTGGACGATGCGCGCACGCAGCTGCTCGATCCGGCAGTGAACCTGCGGGTGGGGGCGCAGCACCTGGCCCGGCTGCTCAGGCTCTTTCCGCAGCGGCTTGACCTGGCACTGGCCGCCTACAACGCCGGCGAGGGGGCGGTGCTGAAATATGCCGGCATCCCGCCGTATGCGGAGACGCAGGCCTACGTGCGCTCGGTGCTCGACTGGTACCGCGTGTACAGCGAGTCGACGTACGCGCCGCCGCCTTGCCCGGCCCGCTGATCGCTCAGAGGGTGCGCAGCAGGGGCAGCCGCAGGTCGAAGACGACGCCGCGGTCGGCCTCGCGGTCGAAGGACAGGCGCCCGCCCACTTCGCCCGCGATCTCGGCGCACAAGGTGATGCCCACGCCTGCGCTGACCCGCTCCAGGTCCTGCGCGGTGGTGGCGATGCGCATGCGGCACATCGCGCCTTCGGCGTCGATGGTGGCGGCCAGGTCTGCCGGCGCGCTGGCACGGTCCGCTTCGATCAGCAGGATGCGCAGCAGCACCGCCAGGCGCTGCGCATCCACGTGCACGGCCATGCGCAGGCGCGAGTCGATGCGCAGCTCGCGCGGCGGCCCGTGGCGCCACAGCGCGGCGTCCTTCCAGGCCTGGGCGAGGGCGGCCTGCGGGTTCACCTCGCTGGGCTGCGGCGAGGCGCGGTAGGAGAACATCTTCAGCTGCCCGACCAGCGAGGCCGCTGCATCCACCTGCGTGATGACCTCGCTCAGGCCCTGCTCCAGCTGCTGCGGCGCGCCGTCGTCGTTCAGCAGCGAAAGCAGCCGCGAGCGCGCCACGTTCAGCGGCGGCGCCAGCGCGTGGTGGATCTCGGCGATGAGCCGGCCCACCACGTCCAGGCGCTGCGCATGCACCAGCACTTCCTGCGGCAGCTCGCGGCGGCGCTTCTCGTCGCGGTCGGCTTCGGCGAAGCTCCAGCGCACCATGTGGCGCTCGGCCTGCATGCGCGTGTTGTCGGTGTGCGCGCGGCGGATCCACTGCAATGCGCAGTCGTGGTCGCCCATGTCGGCGTACAGCGCGGCCAGGCGGCGCTCGGTGGCGCTCAGGTGCGACTGGTTCTGCGCGGCGCGCAGCTTGTCGGCGGCGCGGCGCAGGCAGGCCACGCCGCGTCGGCGGCGGCCCAGGCCGAGGTGGTAGTCGGCCAGGGCGAGCAGGGCGTAGGTCTTGTAGCGTTCGCTGGCGGGGTTGGCCCGTGCACGGGCAATGCACAGCACGGCGGCATCGCGCGCCGCGGCCATGTCGCCCAGGCGGGACTGGATGGACAGCCACATCTGCAGCGCGGCCGGATCGGCATCGGTGCGCAGGGCGGGCAAGGCAGCGCGCGCCGCATCGCGGTGAACCTGGGCCTCGTCGGCACGGCCCGCGGCCCGGTCGGCCCGCGCCAGGTGGATGCCGGCCGCGTTGACACGGGCGAAGAAGGCGCCGGCCTCGCCCTGCACCAGCCGGTCGTACAGCTGCGCAGATTCGGCCAGGCAGGACAGGGCGGTGTCGTAGTCCTCGATCATCTCGTAGACCACCGCCTGGTTGTGCAGCAGCGTGGCGCGCTGGCCGGGGTGCTGGTCGGCCTGTGCCATGGCCAGTGCGCGGGTGGAATGCTCGATGGCACGCACCAGGTCGCCGGTCTCGATGCAGACGATGAAGCAGTAGTTCAGCGCCCGGCTGCGCCGGCGTTCGTCACCGCAGCGCTCGAGCACGCTGCTGGCATCCAGCGCGGATTCATAAGCCAGCGCGTAGTCGAACAGCCGCCAGGCGAAGTGGGCTTGCAGCAGCAAGGCCTGGCCCAGCACCTCGTCGCCCGCGCCGTCGCGCCGGGCCAGCGTCACCGCCTGCTCGGCCAGCCGCAAGCCCTTCGGGAAGTCGTTGCCGGCGGCCGAGGCCTGGGCCAGCAGGTCGGATGAGGAATCGATGGCGGGCGGGTCGAGGCGCGTGGACTTCATGGGCGCGGCAAGGGTGGGGCAGGCCCGGGCCGATGTCAAGGTCGCGATGGTGCGAAGGGGGTTCCGTTTTCCGTATGCGCCTTCGCTGGCCGTCCATGCGGCCCGGGCCCCCGGCCCTACGCTGGACAGACCACTTCGCGGCGAGACGCCATGTCCGACGAAAAGACCGAAGAGCCCACAGACCACAAGCTGGAGAAGGCACGCGAGAAAGGCGAGGTGGCCAAGAGCCACGACGTCGCGGTCGCGGCGTCCATGCTGGGCGTGGTGATCGTGCTGCGGGCCACGGGCGACACGATCGTGGAGCGGCTGCATTCGGCGATCTCGCTGTCGCTGGACTTCGGCAACGGCGACATGCCGCTGCACGAGATGTACCGCCGCATGCAGCTCATGGCGCTGGATGCGCTGGTGGCGGTGATGCCGCTGGTGATCGTGGCGGCGGTGGGCGCCGCGCTCGGGCTGCTCTCGCACGTGGGCTTGCTGGTGGCCATGGAAGCGGTGGCACCCAAGCCCGAGAAGCTCGACCCGGTGGCCGGCACGAAGAAGCTCTTCTCGGTCAAGTCGCTGTTGAATTTCCTGATGATGGTGCTCAAGGCCGGCATCATCGGCGTCGCGGTGTGGCAGGTCATCCTCATGCTGCTGCCGATGATCGGCGGCGCGGCCTGGCAGTCGGTGGCGGGCATCGGCACCATCGCCTGGTCGGCGATCTTCAAGATGCTGATGTTCGCGCTCATCCTCTTCATCGTGCTGTCGCCGGTGGATTTCGCGATGCAGCGCTGGCTTTTCATCAAGGACCAGCGCATGTCCAAGGACGAGGTCAAGCGCGAGCACAAGAGCCAGGAAGGCGACCCGCAGCTCAAGGGCAAGCGCAAGCAGATGGCGCATGAGATCGCCAACTCCGGCCCGGCGAAGGCCGTCGCGGGGGCGAGCGCCGTGGTCGTGAATCCGACGCACTACGCCGTGGCCATCCGCTACGTGGCTGATGAAACCGGGCTGCCGGTGGTTGTCGCCAAGGGAGTCGACGCTGAGGCGCTGAACATTCGCCGCCACGCCGAACGCCTGGGCGTGCCGGTGTTCGCGAATCCGCCGCTGGCGCGTGCGCTGCACAAGGTGGAGGTGGGTGCCATGGTTCCCGCCGAACTGTTCGAGGCCGTGGCCGCCGTGCTGCGCTGGGTCGAGAAGATGGGCCGCCGGCCCGACGCCATGGGAGCCGCACGATGAGCACGTCCGCACTGCATCCGGTGGGCAAGAAGGGCTTCGGCGCCGAGATCGGCACGCTCGCGGCCATCTGCGCCATCCTCGGCCTCATCATCTTTCCGCTGCCCACGCTGGTCATCGACATGCTGCTGGGCGTGAACCTCACGGTGAGCGTGCTGCTGCTGATGGTGGCGCTGTACATCCCGAACGCGGTGGCGCTCAGTTCGTTCCCGTCGCTGCTGCTGTTCACCACGCTGTTCCGGCTGGCGCTGAACATCGCGTCGACCAAGCTCATCTTGCTGCATGCGAACGCGGGGCACATCATCGACGCCTTCGGCAACCTGGTGGTGGCGGGCAACCTGGTGGTGGGCATCGTGGTGTTCCTCATCATCGCCATCGTGCAGTTCATCGTGATCGCCAAGGGTTCGGAGCGGGTGGCCGAGGTCGGCGCGCGCTTCACGCTGGACGCGATGCCGGGCAAGCAGATGAGCATCGATGCCGACCTGCGTGCCGGCCACCTCACCGGCGAGGAGGCGCGCACCAAGCGCGCGCACCTCGCGATGGAAAGCCAGCTGCACGGCGGCATGGACGGCGCGATGAAGTTCGTCAAGGGCGACGCCATCGCGGGGCTGGTCATTACGGCCATCAACCTGCTGGCGGGCATCGTCATCGGCGTGAGCTACCACGGCATGCCGGCGGCCGAGGCGGCCAACGTGTTCGCGGTGCTGTCCATCGGCGATGCGATGGTGTCGCAGATCCCGTCGCTGCTGATCTGCGTGGCCGCGGGCGTGATCATCACCCGCGTGGCCGACGACGCCAAGCGCCCCAAGCCCCTGGGCGCGGAGATCGCGAGCCAGATGATGTCCAACCCACAGGCGCTGTACCTGGCCGCCGCCTTGCTGTGCGGCTTCGCGGCGGTGCCGGGCTTCCCGTGGTTCGTCTTCCTCACCCTCGCGGCCTTGCTGGTCATGGCCGGGCGCAAGCTGCAAAGCGGCAAGGTGGTGGACAACGAGGCCAGCCCGTTCAAGGGGCTCCAGCGCGAGGGTGCCAAGGGCGAGATCACCCGCGGCATCGAGGAGCAGCCGGCGGCGTTCAGCTGCCCGCTCGCGGTGACGCTCGCGCCGGCACTGTCTGCCTCGCTCGACCCGGTGCTGCTGGGTTCGGCCTTCGAGAAGGAGCGCGGCTCGCTGCAGGAGAAGCTCGGCCTGCCGTTCCCCGGCATCCGGCTGTGGCAGCACGCAGCGATGGCGGAGAACAGCTATTGCATCCTCGTGCACGACGTGCCCGCGAGCGACGGCACGCTGGTGCCTGGTGCGAAGGGCGGGGGTGACGTGCCGACCAACGAAGAGGCCATCGCCAAGCATGCAGTGATGGTGCTGCACGACCAGGCGCACCTGTTCCTCGGCATCCAGGAAGTGCAGTGGGTGCTGGAGCGCGTGGGCCAGGACTACCCCGGCCTCGTGGCGGAAGCACAGAAGGTGCTGCCGCTGCAGCGCATCTCCGAGGTGCTGCGCCGGCTGCTGGAGGAGCAACTGTCCATTCGCAACATGCGCGCCATCTGCGAGAGCCTCATCGCCTGGGGTCCGAAGGAAAAGGACGTGCTCATGCTCACCGAGTACGTGCGCGGCGACCTGGGCCGCTACCTCACGCACCGCGCCACCGGCGGCACCGGCACGCTGTCAGCGGTGCTGCTGGACCCGATGCTGGAGAAGATGATCCGCGAGGCCGTCAAGCCCACGCCTGCGGGCAACTACCTCGCGCTGCCGCCGGACACCATGTCGGCCATTGCCGAGAACATCAAGGACATGGCCGGCAGCGAGCCGCGGCCGGCGTTGGCGGTGGTGACGTCGATGGACATCCGCCGCTACGTGCGCCGCATCGTCGAGACGGACATGAAGTGGCTGGGCGTGTATTCGTTCCAGGAGCTTGGGCCGCACGTGAAGCTGGAACCCGTCGGCCGCGTGTCGCTGTGACGAGGAGCCTGCTGCCGTGAGCCGCGTGAAGGCGTTGCCCACCGTTCTGCCCAAGCCGGACACGCCCGTGCGGGCCGGCGGGGCCACGGGCTTTGCGGCCCTGTTGCGCCAGCGTCGCTTGCCGAACCCGGTCGTGGACGACGATGTCGACGAGGAGGAGTCACCGGCTGCGCAAGACGAGGATGCGCCGGCGCCTGTTGCATCGCCGTCGCCACCGCGGCGCGAGATCCAGGCATCGCACCTCGAGCAGCCTCCGCTGGCCACCACCGAAGTCCATGCCGCCGCCGCCCTGCGCCCCGACGATACCTGGCTGCGCGTGGCCGAGGAACTGGCCCACACCATCTGCGGCTTCTGCAACGACCGCGCAGTGTCGGGCGCCGAAGGCTGGCAGGTGCAGATGGACCTGCGCGCCGAGCTGGTGGCCGACACCACGCTGCACCTTGCCCTTTCGCCGCATTGGCTGACGCTTCGGTTTCAGGCGCGCGACGCGCGATCGCACGACCTATTGTTCAAGGGCCGCGACGAACTGGCGCGGCTCCTGGAATCCACCATCGCGCCTCGGCGCGAGATCGCCATCAGCTTCGATTCGACATGAGCCCGTCCGCTGTTCCGTTCACGCCCCTGGCCGGCCGCCTGCCGCGGATGGCAGCTGGCACGGCCGCCGCGGCACGCGCGCTGCACCACCGAGCGCTCGCAGCCGGCATGGCGAACTCGCTGCCCGGCCTGCAGCTCATGCCGCATGCAGGTGCCCCGGCGGGACGCCTGCACCGGCTCACGCTGGAGACACCCGATGGCGTGCTGGAGGCTTGCCTCGCGGCGCCCGGCATGGCCTCGCTCGAAGCCGGCACGGCGCCATCGCAGGACATGACGCCCGTGCTGCGGCAGCTCGCCGCTGAAGCGCTGATGCAGCCGCTCGTCGAGGCCCTGCAGGCGCTGGGCCTCACGGAGACGGCCATCGGCGGGCTGGACGCCATGCATGAGCCGCTGCCGGCCAGCGGCTGGGTTCGCATCGTCAAGGGCGGACGGCCGGTGGCCTGCTTCGCGGTCACGCGCGCGCCGGCCACGCTGTGGCGCCGGCTTCGCCGCGTGCTGCCGCCACCGGGCCGCGTGCTCGCGCCGTCGCTGGCACTGCGCGGGCGCGTCACGCTGGCGATGCGGGCCGTGCCGCGGCGGGTGCTGTCCACCCTGGAACTGAATGACGTGCTGCTGCTGGACGGCAACGGCATGGACGAGGCCACCGACTGCCGGCTGAGCGTGGGCGCGCGCGGTGGGCGCTGCTTCACCGCGCCGGTGCAGGTCAATGACACCCAACTCACCCTGCGAGGAGCGGGACGCATGATCGAACAGGAAGACGACGACCTTGCCGGCGCGGACGGCGCGGCCGTGCCCACCATGGGCGACATCGACGTGCCGGTGCGCTTCGAGATCGACACGGTGCCCTTGCCGCTGTCCGAACTCGAAGGCATGTCCGCCGGCTATGTCATCGAACTGGCCGCGTCGCTGGCGGATGCACCCATCCGGCTGGTGGCCTGCGGCAAGGTGCTCGGCACCGCGGCCCTGGTGGCCGTGGGCGACCGGCTGGGCGCACGCATCCAGACCTTGGCGAGCGACGATGCAGCCCGATCCGGCGACTGAGATCATCCCGCTGCTGGCGATCATCTTCGCCATCGGCTTCCTGCCGTTCGCGGCGATGATGGTCACGTCCTACACCAAGATCGTGGTGGTTCTGGGCCTGGTGCGCAACGCGCTGGGCGTGCAGCAGGTGCCGCCCAACATGGTGCTCAACGGCATCGCGATCATCGTGTCGGTGTACATCGTCGCGCCCATCTTCATGGATTCCTTCGATGCCTTGTCGCGCCCGGGCGGCGGGCCGGGCACCGGCACCAAGCAGGTGGCCACCGCGATGGAAGCCGCGCGCGAGCCGGTGCGGCGCTTCCTGGACAAGCATGCGCATGCACGCGAGAAGGCCTTCTTCCTGAAGTCGGTCTCGGCGGTGTGGACGCCCGAACGCGCCAAGCAGGTGAAGGCCGACGACCTCATCGTCCTCGCGCCCGCCTTCACGCTGTCGGAGCTGACGGAGGCCTTCAAGATCGGTTTCCTCATCTACCTGGCGTTCATCGTGGTGGACCTGGTCACGGCCAACATCCTGCTGGCCCTGGGCCTGTCCCAGGTCACGCCCACGCAGGTGGCGATTCCATTCAAGCTGCTGCTGTTCGTGGTGATGGACGGCTGGTCCATGCTGCTGCACGGCCTCGTGATGACATACCGATAGGAGGGCGCGTCCCATGGGAAGCGAAGAGATCGTGCGCGTGACGTCCGAAGCCATGATGCTGTGCCTGGTCGTCTCGCTGCCGGCGGTGCTGGTGGCCGCCGGCGTCGGCCTGCTGGTGGCCTTCGTGCAGGCGGTGACCTCGCTGCAGGAGCAGGCCATCTCGCAGGGCGCGAAGATGATCTCCGTGGTCGTCACGCTGCTGCTGGCCGCGCCCTGGGGCGCCCGGCTGGTGCTGGAATTCGCCCGCTCGATGATGCGCATGGCGATGTCATGAAGTCCGACCCCAGCTCGAAGGTGCGTGCGGCCCAGCTGGCGCATGCGCAGCAACAGCAGCTGCAGACGCGCCAGGCGACGCGCCGCGTGCTGGCGGGCGAGCAGGCCACCACCTACCGCAACACGCGCATCCGCACGGCCGCGGCCTTGGCCGCGCATTCGGCGATGGCGCATGCCATGCTGGCCAAGCTGAAGCCGGGGCCGCGTCCGCCGATGGCCGAAGTGCGCGAGACGGCGTCCGCCGAATCCACGCCCGAGTGGTCAGAGGAAGAAGACGGCGAGGAAGGCGAGGAGAACCACCTGCTCCACCTGGGCCCGATGCACGCCGGCCCGCATGGGCGGCACGTGCAGGCCATCGGCGAGCACGGAGGTGGCCATGGCGGACGCGGCGGTTCCTCGCGCGACGAGGATGAGGAGCGCGACGATGCCTCACCCGAGATGCCACGCCGCGGGCCGGGCGCGCGAATCCGCGTGGCGGTGGCGGCGCCGGTGCGCATGGGGGTGCAGCTTTCCGCGGTGGACACGACCTGGGCGCAGGATGCGCTCGCCGCCGGCGGCATGGGCGAACTGCGCCGTGCCCTGGCCGAGCGGCTGCTCGGCGCCGCGCATGGCCCGGGCAGTGCGGGCTGGCGCAAGCCCTGGCTGGGTCAGGTGGCCGCGCTCTATGCCACCGCGCAGGACAGGTCCTTCGAGCACGGCAGCTTCGGCGGCGTGCGCGAACTGCTGCTGTCCCTGCGGCAACCCCTGGCGCGCATGCTGCCGCCCAACCCGATGAGGCCGGTCTTCTTCTGCCTGCTGCCGCTGGTGCTGTTCGACCTGCACAAGCCCTTCACGCCGTCGCAGCGCCAGGACAAGCGCGTGCGCCTGGCGGCCTTGTCGCGCAGCTCGGGAATCGCGTCATGAGCTTCGAACGCTTTGAGCAACTGGTGCAGGCCATGTGCGAGACCACAGGGCTCGGCGACCCGCGCGTGGTGCTGGAGACCAAGACCCTGGAGGTCGATGGCTTCACCTTGCTGCTCGATCACTTTCAGGACGATCCCGAGGCGATGTACCTGCAGTTCGACTACGGCATCGTGACGGCGGGCCGCACGCTGCGCATCTTTCGCATGATGCTGGAGAGCAACCTGCTCGTGTACGCGCAGGACCAGGCGCAGCTGGCGGTTAACCCCGACACCGGCGGGGTGCTGCTCATCCTGCGCGTGCCCATGGGCGACGAGGTGGATGGTGCATGGTTCGCCGACACGCTGGTGCACTATGCCGAACACGGCCGCTACTGGCGCGACCACATGAGCCAGGCCATCGATGACATGTTCGAGGGCATCGCTTCCGGCGACTACGCTTGGCTGCGTGCCTGAAGATTTGCTAGGCTCGAACCGTTTCCACTCGCCGACCGCCCGGTGGGGCCGGGTACTGCGCCGGTCCGACCGATCCTCCATGGCCATGGCCGACCCTGCGTCCGTCTTCGTGTCCACACCGGGCTCCCCGCCGACGGGTGGCGGCCGGCCGTCCCTGTGGCCGCACCGCCCGGCCGAAGGCGAGCTGCGCGAGGAGATCGGCGCGCCGCTGCGCCAGGCGCTGGAGGCCGCGCGGCGCGACCCCGACCGCGCCCGTGCCTTGCTCGACGAGGCGCTGGCGATGGCCCGGGCCAGCGACGACCCGACCGTGCTGCCGCGCAGCCTGCACCGCGCCGCGGTCATCGCGCTGCGCCTGCGCGACCCCTGCGCGGCCTACGTGATGTGCGTGCAGGCGCAGCCGCTGCTGGAACGCCTGGACGACCGCTGGCGATCCACCGAGGTGCTCAAGCTGCGCGGACGCTGCTGCCTGGATGCCGGCGAGAACGAACTGGCCGAGACGCTGCTGGCCGAGGCGGCCGACCGCTTCGAGCGCATGGGCTCGCCGATGCAGACCGCGCGCTGCCATTCGCTGCTGTCGGCAGCCTACCGACGGCAGGGCAACCTGCTGGCCGCGGTGCATTTCGCCCAGCAGGCCTGCAGCCGGATGTCCGAGGCGCCGCGGCCCGTGCGCCACCGGCTGCTGGCCATCGAGGCGATGTCCCGCCTGGAGCTGTCGCGCCGCCTGCGGGCTTCCGGCGAGGAGCGTGCCGCCGACGACGAGTTGGATGCCGCTCTGCGCGTGCTCCCGCCGGCCGAGGCGGTGGACACCGACGCCGGCGCGCAATCGGCCGCAGTGCTGGGCGTGATCGTGCGGGTTGCCGCCGAGCGCGGAGACCTCGCTGCCCGCATGTCCGCCTACCAGCGGCTGCTGCGCCTCGCACGGCGGCTGGACGACCCCGTCATCCTCGGACTCGCCTGGCTGCGCGGCGCCGAATGCCGCATCGCTCAGGGCCGCCCGGCAGCGGCACGCAACGACGCGCTGCGGGCCATCGACCATTTGCTGCGCGCCTCCCACTCGCCGATGCTGCCCGAGGCCGAGCGCGTGCTCGCCGGCCTGCTCGAAGGCATGGGCGACAGCCGGGGTGCCTACGAGGCCTTCGGCGCCGCGCTGCACCACGAGGCCGAGCAGGAGCGCGCCTTCACCGCCGCGCGGCTGGAGCTGCTGTCGCTGCACGCCAAGGCCGAGCGCGACCTGCGCGAGACCGAGCAGACCCTGGCCTACGCACAGCGCTTCTCAAACGTGGGCTACCTGGTGGCCAGCGTGAACCACGAGCTCAACCAGCCGCTGGCTTCCATCCGCCTGCTGGCGGAGACCACCATCGAACTCGCGCGCCATGGGCACCGCGAGGAGGTGAAGCAAAGCCTTCGCTCCATGGTCAGCCTGAGTGGGCGGCTCACCGATCTCGCGTCCAAGCTGGCGGCCTTCCCGGTGCGCGAGAACGCGCCGCTGCGCAGCGTGTCCCTGCGCGCGGCCATCGACGAGGCGCTGTCGCTCGTGCAGTCGCGCCTGGCGCAGACGCCGTGCCAGATCACCCGCTTCGGCGCCGATGCGCAGGTGCAGGCCGACGAAGGGCAGGTGGTGCACGTCATCGCCAATCTCGTGAACAACGCCATCGACGCCATGGCCGGGCAGGCGCAGCGGCGCATCCATTTCTCCTGCACGGCGGGGCCGTCGATGGTGCAGCTCACCATCTGCGACAACGGGCCCGGGTTCGCACCGGCCGTGCACGAGCGGCTGTTCCACCCGTTCTTCTCGACCAAGGCCGCCGGCCAGGGCCTGGGGCTCGGGCTTGCACTGTCGCGCGACGCGCTGCGGGCCATGGGCGGCGAGCTCAGCGCCTACAACGACGTGGACGGCGGTGCCGCATTCGAACTCAGCCTGCCGCGGGTACTGCCTTGACGGGCTGGCTCCTGCGCGATCATTCATCATCCGAGACCAGGATCCTCCGCATTCATGTCCAGCCTTCCGATCGACAACGAACCCACCATCGATCCCGCCCGCCGCGTGGTGCTCATCGAGGACGATGACGCTTTCCGCCAGACGCTGCAGCGCTCGCTCGAACTGGCGGGGTTCCAGGTGGCCAGCTACGGCGATGCCGAGTCCGCACTGGCCGGCCTGGGGGCGGAGCCGGTGTCCGTCGTGCTCACCGACCTTCGCCTGCCCAATGCCGACGGCCTGGCGGTGCTGGCACGCGTCAAGGCGCGCGATGCGGACCTGCCGGTGGTGCTCATGACCGGCCATGGCGACATTCCCACCGCCATCGAGGCCATCCGCTCCGGCGCCTACGAATTCCTCGAAAAACCCTTCAGTCGTGAACGCCTGCTGGCGGTGGTGTCACGCGCCTCCGACCGCCACACGCTGGTGCTGGAGAACCGCCAGCTCAAGCGGCAACTGGCCGCGTCCTCGGGCATCAGCGAGGTGCTGCGCGGCGACAGCCCGGCCATGCGCCAGCTGCGCGACCTGGTGCTGCGCCTGGCGCCCACGCCGGTGGACGTGCTGGTGCAAGGCGAGACGGGCACCGGCAAGGAACTGGTGGCACGCTGCCTGCATGACTTCTCGCGCCGCATGGGCAACTTCGTGGCGGTGAACTGCGCGGCCATCCCCGAGAACCTGTTCGAGAGCGAGCTGTTCGGCCACGAGGCGGGTGCCTTCACCGGCGCGGGCAAGCAGCGCATCGGCAAGTTCGAGCATGCGAAGAACGGCACGCTGTTCCTCGACGAGATCGAGGCGATGCCGCTGGCGCTGCAGGCCAAGGTGCTGCGCGTGCTGCAGGAACGCGAGGTGGAGCGGCTGGGCAGCAACAAGCCCATCCGGCTGGACTTCCGCGTGGTCGCGGCCACCAAGGTCGACCTCAAGGACCTGAGCGAGCGCGGCCTGTTCCGGCCGGACTTGTTCTATCGCCTCAACGTGGCCGCGCTGCACGTGCCGCCGCTGCGCGACCGGCTGGGCGACGTGATCTCGCTGCTGGAGGTATTCGCGCACCAGGCAGCCCTGCGGTTCGACATGCCCGTGCCGCCGCTGACGTCCGAGTTCCACGAACAGTTGCTGGGCAACCCGTGGCCCGGCAACGTGCGCGAACTCAAGAGCTGCGCCGAACGGCTGGTGCTGGGGCTGCCGCTGTTCGTGGACGCCCAGGCCGCCAGCGGGTCGGCACGCTCCTTCGACGAGTCGATGGCGATGATCGAGCGCAGCCTGCTGGAGGCGGCCTTGCGTCGGCACGGCGGGCAGGTGAAAGAGGTGGCGCGCGAGCTGAGGATGAACCTCGCGACGACCTATCGGAAGCTGAAGGCCCTGAACATCGACACGGCGGATTACAAGGCGGATGGGGAGGGGTGAAGGCGTTGCTGAGGCGGGACTGGGCCTTCGACAGGCCCAGTCCGATCACCCGCTGACTCAAGTCCGCTCGCGGTCCAGCAGGCCCTCCGCAAACATCCTCTCCGGCCTCGCCGGCGTCGACCCCCACTGGCCACCGCCTTCGCGCACATCGCGCTCGTAGGCCTGCCGCCGCGCCTCCAGTCCCGCGTCGTTCGTGATGCGGTCGTAGGTGCCGCGCGAGAGCTGCTGCGTGATGTCGCCGAACTCGTCGGGCCAGTGCTTGGCCAGCTCGTCGAAGATGACGTAGACGAACTCGTAGTTGCGCGAGTTCAGCGCGAACGCATCTGCACCATGCGCCTTGATGCCGGGGGCGAGGGTGTCCGACCCGTAGGCGAGGCGGCCCGGATGCTGCGCGAACAGGTACAGCCAGTTGTTGCCCTCGGCGCCCATGTGGCGCGCCATGTTCGCGAAGGCGGTGCGCACGGCCGGCGTCTCGAAGCTGCGCTTGACGGTGTGCCTGAAGCTGGCCAGCGTCTGCATGTGCAGGTCGGTCACGTCGTTGCCGGCGGTGGCGCGCAGCTGGGCCTGGTCGAGGTCGCCCAGGTCGTCGGCCTTGTCGGCCGTGCCGCCGATGACCTCGAAGGCGCGGTAGCTCTTGAGGATGTTCTGCAGCGCCTGTGAAATCGCCGGCGCCAGGTTGGCCTTCTTCAGGTTGTCGTACACGTTCTGCAGCGCGAAGTGCGAGACGAAGTCCCAGGCGACGTCCAGCACGATCAGCGCCTGGTCGTTGTTCATCCGCGGATCACGCAGCATGCGGTCGATCAGGCGCACGTGGTCGGGCTTGTCCGACATGAAGCGCGCCAGGCCCGCGGCGTGGGCGTAGCACAGCAGCATGCGCGCTGCCGCGGCCGCCTCGTTGCCGGCCTTGCCGCGGATCGGATCCGCACCCGGCCAGTTGGTGACGAAGTCGGCCATCTTCTGGAACACCACGTCCAGCCGCTGGCTGTTGCCGCGCTTGGACAGGTGGCTGTCGCCGTTGTCCGCATGCAAGAGGATGGCCTTGCCGGCGATCATCGCCTCGCGCAGCGTTTCCTCCGAGGCTTCGCCGTCGACCTTGATCTCGCGCGGTGTGAGCTTGCGCACCTGCTCCTTGCGCAGCGTGGTCTCGCCCATCACCTTGAACTCCAGCCCGGTGTCCTGGAAGGCGCGCTCCAGCAGCGCGAGCTCGCGCTTGGCGGAGTTCTTGTCGGTCGGGTCCACGCCGGTGCTGGACACATCGATGCGCGCCGTGAATCCTTCGTCCTCGCGCGCATCGGCGAAGAGCTGGAGCACGCGGTGCTGCTGCTGCGTGTTCATCTTCAGCCATTGCATGCCCAGCATGTAGTCGCGGTTCATGTAGTCCATGAGCCGCTCCACCGTGGTGTAGTACTTCTTCTCCGCCGTGGAGTTCGGGATCTGGTGCGGGATGGCCGCGTTGGTCATCTCCTCCACCCGGTTCGCGTGGTTGAACAGCACTTGGCGCGCGATGTCGGTGACGATGCCGTTGTAGTTGGTGAGGTGGGCGTGGATGTCCTTCTGCGCATGCACCGGCACGCCCGGCACCGGGCGCTCGGAGGGCAGGCTGAGCATGCCGCCGATCATGTTGCGCTGCGCTTCGGGCATCTTCTGCAGGTCGTCCCAGAGGCCTTGCATCATCGATTCCGCGAGGCCGTGCACATCGTCGGACGGCGGCTCGATCTCGTCGCGCATCGACTGCAGCAGCGGTGCATCCAGCTTGTCGCGGAAGGCCTTGAGCGCGTCGTGCCAGGGGAGCAGCCGGCCGCTTTCGGGGGTGTGCGGCAGGTCCAGGCTCGGGTCGTCCAGGTGGCGCAGCACGCGGCGGTAGAGCTGGCTGGCGGCGAAATCGCCGTTGCGGAAGGCTAGCGCAAAGCGGCCCCAGGCGCGGTCGCGCGTGGCCGTGTCGCCCGAGGCGAAGTCGAGCACGAGCTGGTCCAGCTGCTGGTTCTCGACGTCGCGCGTGCGATGGCCGTCGTTGATCTGCCGGTTCAGGCCGTTTTCCAGCAGCGCAAGCTTGGCGGCCAGCCCGCCCTTTTGCGGGGCGGTGGCCGCGTCGCCGAACTGGGCCTGGGACAGGCGCTGCACCGCATTGCGCAACACCACCGCATCCTGCCCGCTGCGCTGCACGTGCTGCAGCACCTGGTCGACCATGCCCGGCCGCGAGAGCACGCCCACGGCCTTGGCGGTGGCTGCGGCATCGGCGCTGTTCTGCGTGAACTTCATGAAGCGCGACACGACGTCGCTGGCCTTGGCCTGCTGCTCGACGAGCGAGACGGCGTTGAACAGCGTCACCAGCCGCTCGGCTTGCTGCATGAAGCGCGTGTCCGTGCCGAGCTGGTCATGCCCGCCGAGCTGGCACATGCCCTTGAGCAGCAGTGCCTTGTCCTGGCGCAGGCGGTTCAAGGCATCGCTCAGCTCGGGATAAAGCACGCCGCCCTTGGCCGGGTCATGGTTCTGCACCGCGATCTCGATGGAGGTGGCCGACACGTGCAGCTTGTCGGCCAGCGCATGCAGCGTGGTGTCGGTGAGGTCGTGGTTCGCCAGCGACTGCGCGTCCTCTCGCACGGCGGCGGCCAGGCCATGGATGTGCATGGCCAGTTCCGTGGCGTCCTCCAGCCGGCCGGTGCGGAAGGCCTCGCCGTTGAGCACCGAGGCTGCACCGTTGACGAAGCGCTGCAAATCCTCGCCCATCGCGCCCTTGCTCATGGCCACCGCGCCGCGGTCCAGCAGGCGCTGGGTGTTGGTCATGGCGCAGTCGGCGAGCTGCTGGCCCAGGTGCTCGCCGCCCATCTTGCCGAAGCGCGCGATGTGGCGCTTGGGGTCGAACATCATCAGCGTGCCCAGCGCCTGGATGGCCGAGAGGATGCCGAAGAACACGGTGTAGGCGCCGAGGATGGAAGCGGCCGACTGGCCCACGCGCGAGATGTGCCCGTTCTTGGCCGCATCGCTGGCCGCCAGCGTGAGCCCGTACAGCGCGACGGCGCCCACCAGTGCGCTCACGGTGCGCGCCGCCACTTCCTTCATCTTGTGCGTGGCAGTGGTGCGTTCCGAGACCGCGGACAGGCCGTTGAGGAACACGCCGCCCTTGGCGGACCGCGTGTGGTCCATCTCCGGCAGCTCCTGTGCGCGGTTCACGCCGTTGCGGCGCAGCGTGAGGTGGGCCGCACCCATCAGGGCCGCCTGCGTGCCGATCGACATGACGCCGCCGGCGATGCCTGCCCGCACGCCGCGGCCGGCCACGGTGCCGCCGAAGAACTCCGGCGACATGGCGGTGAGGCTCATGTGCGTGAGGCCGTGGATCATCACGCTGCCGAGCGTGATGCCCAGCTGACCGGCGATGGCCTTGTACAGCCCGGTGAGGCCATGGTTGCCGGTGGAGGCGAAGAGGTTTGCCGCGACGCCGCCTGCCAGCCGCGTGACGGCCGGCTGCAGGTCGCCGCCCACGCCGGCCATCAGGCCGATGGACCCGGCATACACCGCCATGGCGGCCTTGTCGCCCAGCACATGTTCCAGCGCGGCCGCCACGACGGTGGGAATGGTGAAGGTGGCGGTGTTGCCGGCGAACTGGCCGAGCACGTTGGCGAAGTAGCGCTGGACCGTGGGGTCTTCCAGCGACTGCGGCTTGGTGGTCAGCGCACGGATCTCGCCACTGGCCTCGGTGACGTAGTTCTGGAGCGCGGCGAAGTAGGGGTCGGCGCGGTCAGCGGGCGCACCGTCCGCATAGGGGTCGATGCCGTCGCGCACCAGGTTCTGCGAGAGCTGCGACAGCGTCTGGTAGGCCATCCGCGTGCGCTGCGAGAGCATCGCCATTTCACGCGGCGGGCGCAGCACGACGGCCTGGCTGTCGGCGCCCGACGGTGTCGCGTCGGTGCGCTGCAAGGCGGTGTGCTGCGCACGCGGGCGCATGCGCTGGGGGCCATGTGGCGTGGGACGGTGCTGCGTGTCCAGGTCCGTGGTGTTCTTGCGCCGCGAGCCATCACGCGAGGACTCGATCTGCGGGTCGTCGGTGTTCGGCTGCCGGGTGGTGACGTTCACCGTGCCGGCATCGGCCGGGCGGTGGGTGATCTGCTTGGACAGGGTCATGAAATCTCCGTGACAGGGGAACGATTCCTTCCAGCGTAGGAAGCCTGTTCGCCGCGGCCACATCGATAAACGAAGAAAGGGTGGCATGGCCCGAAGGGCTCATCGCTTCGTGTGGCGAGCCGCCTCTTCGCACGGCCTTGGTGCCTGGCGCATGGCGCGTCCTAACCTGGGGCATTCATCCCCCGATTGGAGACATTCCATGGTCCATCGCACCGACAACACGCAACGAAGCAATCAACCGACCGACTTGCAGCACTCACAGCGGTCACAAGGCTCGGTTTCGACGCCCAACGTGGTGCAAGACCCGCGGACCCTGGAACAACAGGATTCTTCCGGCCTGACCCGGTCGACGACCCGGCGCAGGCGCCCGCCGGCTTCGTCGGGCCTGGTGCCGCGCCGCGAGAACACGCTGCCCCCATCGAGCAGTTCGACCGCGGCCGGCAGGATGCCGGCGACCGGTGGCGATCTCGAGATGGGAAGCGGCGCGCAAGCCCAAGGCGCGCTGACCGTCGCGACGACCGCGGCCCCCGATGTGGAACGGACCGGCGCCGAGCTCACCATCGAGCGCCTGCAGCAGGTCTCCGCGGCTGCGGCGACAATCCCCGCCGCGGCGACCGTGATGTCGCACAAGCCGACCACCCTGGCAGGCTTGCAGGCCGACTTCCTGGCCGCCAAGAACCGGCCGGTGCATGCCGACGTCTACCTGCAGCTTTGCCAGGCCTACCGGGTGCACGACGAGCGCCACGTCGACGAGGGCCACGAGAACGTCTCGGCCAAGACAATGACCGACCGGATGGACAACGACGCGATCCGCCTCGCGGGCTACGCCTCGGGGATGCATCGCGGCGACATGGACAACCTGTTGAAGGCGAGCTTCCGCTCGGGGCTGCCCAACCCGATCAGCACCGCGTTGCCGAGCATGCTGACTTTCGGCGCATCAAGCTTCATCGGCACCATCCACGGGCCGTGGGCCGGCTTCGGCAGCGCGCTCGCCTTCGCGCTCGCCAAGCCGTTCATGGCAGGCGGCATCCAGCCGGCTATCGTATCGCTGTGCGACAGCATCCGCGGGCGCAACGCGCCGACCGTGTTGGCCAAGGGCGAGGTCAACGACGAGGTCTGGTTGGACGCGGCCGCGTTGACGCTCGAGGGCATGGACGACCGGGCCCGCACAGCGATCTCCGCCTTTGACCAGGCGGTGCAGGCCGCCTTGACCGCCACGGGCATCGCCAATCCCAAGGACCTCGACACGCCGGCCACGCTCCAGCGCTTCCTGGCGGAGGTGAGCGATGCGCACATGACCGCCATGCGCGAGGCCCTTGATGGTGTCCAGCAGGCGCTGGAGAACTCCGCGCCGCAGACCCAGGAGGTGCTGAGGGCCTTCAGCGACGCCGCCGACGAGGAAGCAGGGAACCGCCCGAGCATGATGGATCAGCGCGAGACCACGCTGAAGGCCGAGTTCTCGAACCTGCGCCAGGCCGAAGGCAACAGCTGGCAGCGCATCCCGCGCACGCTGCGTGCGTCGGGCGGCACGCTCACCACTGCGCTTTCGGGGCTGAAGCCGGACGAGATGCCCCAGCACATCAATCACGCGGTCCACCGGCCCAGCCACCTGGAGGGGCTCAACAAGTACGCGAGCGCGGCCATCGGAACGGGCTGGGCGGCCGCGACCTCGCTGGTGCAGTCGCCCATGGCCGGCCTGGACGAACGCAACAAGCAGGAGTTCAACGTCAAGGCGGCCATCGCCTTCTACGACGCGTTCACGCCAGAGGGCAAGCGACGCTACCTGGCCGGCGAGGAGATGGACCCGGCCCGCGATGTCGACGAGACCAAGCTGCGCGGCATCTTCACGTCGGTGGCGGAGTACATGGTCAAGTCGACCCAGGAGAATCTGAAGCAGCGGCAGAAGGTGCTGGGCGCGGAACTCCGCGATGCCGGTCATGCGCTCAACGCCCTGCCGGAAGACACCTCGGGAATCAACCCGCCGGCGTTGCGTAACAAGATCGATCGCTACAAGGCGATGACGGCCGACCTCGCTGCGGTGACCCAAGGCATCCGTGACGGGAACCCGAACTTCCTGAGCGGCCTGCCGAACCGCGAAGTGCGCGAGGCCTTCAACAACTGCGTCACCAGCGGCGGGAAGCATGTGTTCGAGAACATGACGAAGGTGAAGTACGCGAAGGAGGGCGAGCTCAAGGCCCAGTGGACGCAGAAGGTCTCCACCGACGTGTCGATGTTCGGGCTGGCCGGCCAGTTCACGCCGTCGATCGTCAACAAGCTCGCGGCAGGCATCTGCGGCGGCGCCGGCCATGTGCCCAACGCGGTGGTCGGCTTTCTCGGCTTCTACAACCTGGCGGCTTCGTTCGCCGGTGCGCAAACGCAGTACGCGGCGATCAACGCGAAGAACAACTTCCGCGAAGGCCAGCCGAAGCCGACGGGCATGGCGACCTTCGGACGCGGCAACACCGCGCCGTGGACCCAGTTCCGTGCCAACGCCCACACGTCCTCGGCCTTGGCGGGTGCGGACGAGGTGCTCACCAGCGGTCGCCGGATGGTCAACAGCGAACTCGCCGAGGGCCTGGGGGCCGAGGGTCTGCGCCGTCGTGGCCGGAGCCAGGACGATACCGCGGGAGAGCCTTCGACCTCGGCGCCGGGCGACAACACGGATGCGATCAACCGCGCGTGAGCACAAGGGCCTGACAGCTCCGTGAAAGGTTCCGTTCTCAGGGACTCCACGCGAAGCGCCTGCGGATTCGCGTTCCTGAGACGGAGCCGATGCCTCCCCCCGGGCAACGCGGCCGCAGTGCCATGGCACGGCAGTTGCGGTTTGCCGGGTGGAGGGACCGACCTTTGGAACGAGCATCCGTCTTCATTGCCGATCGTGGCGCGCGCCAGCAGGCGTGCGAACTGCTGGAGGCCGCAGGCTTCGCCACGCTGTGCTTCGATGCGCTCACGCCGCTTGTGCGTTCGCTGCAGCGCGAGGCCGGCGCCTCGCTGGTCGTCGTCGATGTCGACGGCCGCGACGAGGACTGGCGCAGCGTGATGGCCTTGCTGCGCGAGGAGGCCGGCACCGAGTGCGCCATCGTCGGCGCGGGCGCGCGCGTCGAGTCCGCGTCCGTCGCGCTGGATGCTGGCGCCGACGAGTTCGTGGCGCTGCCCTGGCGCATGGGCGAGCTGGTCGCACGCATGCAGGCGGCCTTGCGGCGCGTGCGTCCGGCCGATTCTGTCGGCCCGCTGGCCTGCGGCCCCTGCACGCTGGACGTGCGGCTGCGTCGGCTCGTGTCTGAACGGGCGCACGTGGCGCTCACCAGCCGCGAGGCCGCATTGGCGCGCCACCTGTTCCAGGCGCCGGGCACGCTGGTGTCGCGGCGCGCGCTGGCGCGGGCCTGGGCGCTGGAAGAAGACCTGGTGGGCCGCTCCATCGAGCAGCACATCTACCAGCTGCGCCGCAAGCTGCGCCTGTGCGTGGGCCAGGCGGTGTCGCTGCGCAGCGTGTACGGGCGCGGGTACCGGCTCGTGTGTGCCTGAGGCTGTGCCTGGGGGCCGCGGCCTTCAGGCCGCTTCGTGACTCAAGCGGCTTCGCGATGGTCCGGTTGGCTGGTGGCCTGCACCATCCGCGCACGGGCCAGCTCGCGCGACAACAACTGCATGATGAAGCTGTTGTGCGAAGCCGCGGCAGCGCGCAGCGCCTGCTCGAAGGCCGCGATGGCGGCGCCGGTGTCGCCGGCATCCAGCGCGGCCTGCGCTTCCACGTCGGCACGCATGGCGCGCAGGCCCGGGGCCATGCCGGGCGCGTTGAGCGCATCGGCCTCGGCCAGCCAGTCGCGGCACTGGGCGGGATCGTCCTGCGCCAGCAGCCGCGAGGCGTTCAGCAGCGCCAGCTGCAGTCCTTGGCTTTCACCCGTGCCTCGCCACAGGTCGATGGCGGTCCGCGCCCATTCGACGCGGCGGGGCAGCCAGCAGGGCAGGCGGAAGATGCTCGCGCTGCCCGCCCACTGGGCGCGCACGTGCAAGGGCATGTCGTCGCTCAGCAAGGCTTCGGTGGCGCGCCAGATGTCCAGCGCGGCCGTCGACGAGGTGACCAGCCCCCAGCTGATGGGCGGCGCCAGCATGACGGCGGTGAGCGGGTCCGCGCGCAGCGCCCACGACAAGGCCTCGCGTGCGTTGTCGAGCTCCAGGGCCACGCCGGCATGCGCGTGGTCCCAGTCGCGCAGGCGCTGGTCGAACAGGGCGAGGACGATGCGGCGCATGGCCAGCGCATGCCGGCGGCGGCAGCTCTCTTCTTCGCCAGAAGCAGCGAGCTGCTCGGCGGCGAACTGGCGCGTCGATTCGTACAGCCGGTAGCGCGGCGGCTCGCCGGGCTCGACGATCACCAGCGAGCGGTCCACCAGTTCGGTGAGCGCGTCCAGGCCATCCCATCGGGCGCTCTCGGGCGTGGCGGATTCATCGCCGGTGAGCACGTCCAGCGCGGCGTCCAGCGAGAAGCTGCCGGTGAACACCGACAGGCGGCGCAGGGCCAGCCGTTCCGTCTCCGCCAGCAGGCCATGGCTCCAGTCGAGCGCACGGCGCAGCGTCTGGTGGCGTTCGGGCACGTCCTTGCGCGTGCTCAGCAGCAGGTCCAGCCGCTGTTCCAGCGCCTGCGCCAACTCGTCCACGCCCAGCAGGCTCACGCGCGATGCGGCCATCTCGATGGCCAGCGCGATGCCGTCCAGCCGCCGGCAGATGCCGATGACGGTACCCACGTTGGCATCGTCCAGCGCGAAACGGTGGTCCATGGCCTGGGCACGGTCGGCGAACAGCGCCACCGCGCCGTGCTGCAGCGCCTCGGCCACCGGCAGCACGTGCGTGGGTACGGACAAGGGGCCCAGCCGCAGCTCTTTCTCCTGCGTGATGCGCAGCGGCACCTGGCTCGTGAGCAGGAAGCGCACGCCCGGGGCAGACTCGCACAGCGCGTGCACCACGCGGGCGACGTCGTCGGCCACCGCCTCGACGTTGTCGATCACCATCAGCATGCGCCGGTTCTGCATCGCATGCATCAGCCCGGGCAGCGGGTCGGCGGCGCGCAGGTCCAGGTTCAAGGCGCGGGCGAGGGCGTCGATGACCAATCGGCCATCGCTGGCGCTGGCGAGCTCGACCCATGCACTGCCGTCGCGGAACGCGGGCGACAGCTCTTCGCACAGGTGCTGAGCCAGGCGCGTCTTGCCGATGCCGCTGGCACCGGTGAGCGTGACCACGCGGTGCATGCGCAGCAGTTCACCGACCCGGCGCACTTCCTCGCGGCGCCCCAAGAGCGGTGCATGGCGCAAGGGTGCCGCAAGGGGCTGGTCGCGGCGCGGCAGCTCATGTGCGCGCAGCACCTGCACGCCGGGCACCGAGAACTTGTAGCCGCGTCCCGGGATGGTGACGATGGCCTGGTTGCCCAGCAGCTTGCGCAGGCTGGCGATCTGCACCACCAGGTTGTTCTGGTCCACCACGACGTTGGGCCACACCGCCTCGATCAGCTCGTCCTTGGTGACCAGCCGGTCGCGATGGGTGACGAGCATCAGCAGCAGGTTGAAGGCACGCGACCCGATGTTGGCGACCTGGCCGCCGATGAGCAGGCGGCGCTCGCTGGCGCGCAGCTCCACGTCGTCGAACACATAGCGGGCGTCAGTGGTCACGGGTGAGTCCCTGGTTGAAGGTCGTCTGCCGGGGGAATGTGAACTGAGATTGCCGAGTTTGCCTGGAAGCGATTCCAGATCGACGCTTGAATCAGAATATGGGGACGAATCCAACGCTTGAATACTTCTTTGCATTGAATCGATACTTTTCCATTTTTGCACGGACAGTCCCCCGCAACCGGGGGGAGCCGCACCTACACTGAAGCGCATGCGGGCAGCACCCGAACATTTCAATGAGCTGTCATTCCGTACGCGTGCAGGCTTGCTGGCTGCTTTCGCGGTGTGGGGCTTGGTACTGATCCGGCTCGACTACCGTACCGGCGAGATGGCCGGCTCCTTCTTGCACAGGCCGTTGCTCATCTTTCACGAAGCTGGCCACGTGATCTTCATGCCCTTCGGCGAATGGATGACGGTGTTCGGTGGCAGCCTCATGCAATGCCTGATGCCGGTGGTGATGGGCGCTGCGCTGCTGTGGAAGAACCGCGATCCCTTCGGCGCATCCATCGGTCTGTGGCTGCTGGGCGTGTCGCTGCTGGACCTGGCGCCGTATGTGTACGACGCGCTCGATCCTCAGTTGATCCTGCTGTCGGGCGCTACGGGAGAAGAGGGCGGGCACGACTGGATCTACCTGCTGAGGTCCGTGGGCTTGCTGAAGCGGGCCCATGGGCTGGGGCAGATGGTCTACCTGCTGGGCGTGGGCGTGATAGCGCTGGCGCTGGGCTGGGGAGCAGAACTCTTGAGGCGGCAGCATGCACACCTGAAGCGCGCCCCGAGATGAAGCCGCACCCTGCGCGCTTGCTTCAGCCCAGCGCGCGCGACACCTCTTGTGCCATGGCCTTCAATCCTTCCAGCACGGCGCGTCCCTCGTCGGGTGGCTGGCGAGCAGGATCCACGCATTGCATGAGCACCACCTGCCGCGTGGCCGGGTCGAATCCGAGCACCGGCATGCCCGGACCATGCAGCAGCCACTGTGCATGCAACAAGGCTTCGAACATCGCCGTTGCGCTCTCACCCTGGGGCACGGCGGCCGCCAGGGCCTGCAGCTTGAGGCTGCCCTTCGGCCCCTGCAGCGGCGCTGCCCAGTTCAGCGGCACGCCGTCCAGCTGAAAACCTCCCGCTGCCACCGCATCTCGTGCGGCGTTGGCGTCCATTCCGGCATGGCGGGCGACGGATTCCAGCCAACGGCGTGCGTCGGCACCGATGTCGAGAATGTCGGCGTTGGAGTTGGAAGTCGTGCCGTTCATGTCGGGGTGTCCTGCGGACGTGTGCGGTGCTCTCGCAGCGCATCGTTGAGCTGATAGGTCTGGACCGTCTTGGCCAGAAGGAGGCCGAGGACGAGCCCGGTCATGAGGGCGTTGACGGCGGCCTGGGCCAGCACCTGCCCCACGGTGCCGACCTGATGGCGCTGCATCAGCGGCTGCAGGCCCTGCATCACGGCCGCGGCCAGCATCGCCGGCAGCATCTGGTTGAGCACGCGCGCATCCACCCGTTCGAACTGCCGTCCGAGCTCGCGCCGGGTGAGCGGGTTGCGCGACTCGAAATGCACATGCGGCACGTGGGTCGGGTCGGACCGCTGCATGCTGCGGGCGACCGCAGTGTCGATGAGATGATCTTCCACCGAGGACGTCAGCATGTTGGCGGCCCCGGCGATCAGGCCCGCCAAGGCGGCCCAGCCGGTCGCGGCGTTCCAGGCCGGTTGACGGGCCAGCACCAGCTGCATGCCGACTTGCGCGCCGAACTCGAGCGCCCCGGCGGCGGTGCCAAAGCCCAGGCGAGCGAGCGCGCCGATGTCGTCGAGGCGCAAGTTGCGGCCCTCCGCGGGCCACGTCGCGTGTGGGCCGTGGTTGCCGACCTGCACCGTGTTGATGGTGGGGCGCAGGAACTCCCGCAGCATCGACAGCATGTGCGCACGCAGCTGAATGCTGGCCATGGCCTGCGCCGGGACAGTGAGCGCCGGATGCGCGATGGACAGGCCGGTGAGGGCGGTTGCCGCGGCGTCGCCGCCGGTGGTCATCACCGTCTGCGCGGCCTGCCATGCGCGGCGTGCCACGGAGGAGCCGTGCGCGGAATCGCCGGCGAATGCCTGGTTCGCGACATCCACCTGCGACTCGCTGTGCCACTGGGCCGCACCCCGGCGCAAGGCCGCCGTGATCGACACCGCGAGCTGCACGCCCAGGGCCGCGCGCGGATCGGACTGCACCAGCCGCGCCAGCGCCGGGGCCGCGAGGCCTTGGGTGACGGTGCGCACGCCGGCCACCGGACCCGCATGCCGCAGGTTCTGCATCGCGAAGTACTCCAGCGTGCCTGCCGGCCTCGGGCCATCGCGCTGCATCTCGAAGTCCGCCCCGCTCGGCCGGCCCGGCGGGCTGCGACGCGGCGCGAGGCGCTGGATTGGCGAGCCGGGGGCCGACGCTTCAGGTGCCGACGTCTCGGCGACAACGGCCCCGATGGCTTGCGACCGTGACGAGCGAGGCGTTAGTGCGCCGCCATCGAATTGGCTGTGCAGCGAGCGGCTGTGGATGGAACTGCTGCGCCGAGCGGTCTCGGGCTGTCTCGGCTCGGAGGGTTCGCCCGATGGCACCGCGGCGGTGCCGGTGTGGTGCAACTGCAGGTCGGAGGAAGTGCGCGGGAGGACGGGATCTTTCGGCATGTGGGGTGGGTCCTGTTGTGGGCCACTATCCGGACCCGCGATGACACTTCCGTGACGGCGGGCACCGGCATGGCGCATCGGCCGCTGGCGCTTCGTGTGCGCATTCATGGCTTCGTGCCTGGTCGTTTTCTGGCAAGTCCGCGTAATCCCTAGATTGACCTGGAATCGCCCTCGACGCTCCAATAGCAAACGTTCGCGCAAACGTTTGCGCGACACGGCCGCCGAGTTCGTGGACCCGGGCTCGCCCCGTTGCGGCACTCAAAAGAGGAGACATCTCTCATGGCCCTTCATTTCCCTTTCACCCGCCGCCAGGCGGCGTTCGCAGCAGCCTGTGCAGTCCTGGTGGCGTCGCCGTTGTCCGTGACCTCGGCCTTTGCCGACACCAAGCCGCGCGTCGGGCTGGTGATGAAGTCGCTGGCCAACGAGTTCTTCAAGAACATGACCGAAGGCGCCGTCGCCTACGAGAAGAAGCGTGGCGACTTCGAGCTCAAGGCGGTGGGCATGCAGTCGGAGACCGACTTCGATGCGCAGACCGCGGCGGTGGAGAACTTCATCACCCAGAAGTACGACGTGATCGTGATCGCGCCGGCCGACAGCCGCGCCATGGTGGCGCCCGTGGCGCGCGCGCTGAAGGCCGGCATCACGGTGGTGAACTTCGACGTGGCGCTGGACCCGGCCGCGCAGAAGAAGGCAGGCATCGACCTCGCCTTCGTGGGGCCCGACAACCGCGCCGGCGCGAAGCTGGCAGGCGATGAGCTGGCCCGTGCGCTCGGCCCGGGCGCCAAGGTCGTGATCATCGAAGGCAACCCCGGCGCGGACAACGCCTTGCAGCGCAAGCTGGGCTTCGAGGACGCAGCCAAGGCCGGCAAGCTGAACATCGTCGCCTCGCAGACCGCGCACTGGGAGACGGAAGAAGCCAACGCCGTGTTCACCAACATCCTGACCGCCAACCCCGACATCAAGGGCGTGATGGCCGCCAACGACTCGATGGCGCTGGGCGTGGCCAAGGCCATCGATGCAGCCGGCAAGGCGGGGCAGATCAAGGTGGTGGGCTTCGACAACATCCCCGCCATTCGCCCGCTGGTCAAGAGCGGCAAGGTGCTCGCCACGGTGGACCAGTTCGGCACCGACATGGCGGCCAATGCGATCGACCAAGGCATCAAGTCGCGCAAGGCAGGCCAGCCGCTGAAGGGCTGGGTGAAGACGCCCATCGAACTGGTGACGGCCAAGAACGTCAAGTAAGGCGATTGGCATGACGACGCTGCTCGAGCTGCAAGGCATCACGCGCCGCTTCCCCGGCGTGCTGGCGCTCGACAGCGTCGATCTCTCGCTGGAGGCGGGAGAGATTCACGCGCTGGCCGGCGAGAACGGGGCGGGCAAGTCCAGCCTCATCAAGATCCTGTGCGGTGCCGACCGGCCCGATGCGGGACAGATGCGGCTTGCTGGCTCGGCCTACGCGCCGCAGTCGCCGCAGGATGCGATGCGTGCGGGCATCCGCGTGGTGCACCAGGAGCTGCACATGCTCGACGAGCTGTCGGTGGCCGAGAACCTGCTGTTCGAAGCCCTGCCGCGCAATCGCTTCGGGCTGGTGGACAAGGCGGCGATGGTGCGTCGCGCGAAAGAGTTGCTGTCGCTCGTCGGCCTGGATGACCTGCCGCCCACGAGGCGTGCGGGCACGCTGGGCATGGCGCAGCGGCAGCTCCTCGAAATCGCCAAGGCGCTGTCGGGCCGCAGCCGGCTGCTCATCCTGGACGAACCCACTGCCACGCTCACGCCGCGCGAGACCGACCGCCTGCTGGCGCTCATGCGCGAGCTGCGGGGCCAGGGTGTCACGGTGCTGTTCGTGTCGCATCACCTGCAGGAGTTGTTCGAGGTGTGCGACCGCGTGACCGTGCTGCGCAATGGCAGACGCGTCGAGACCCGTTCGATGCAGGCGACGAGCACGGACGATCTGGTGCGGCTGATGGTCGGCCGCAGCATCGAGTCCGAGACGCCCTACGACAGCGCCGAGGCGCTGCGCCGCATCGATCGCTCCCGCGGGCCGGCCTTGCGTGTCGAGGGCTTGCGCAACACGCGCCAGCCCCACGCCCCGGGCCTGGACTTCGAGCTTCGCTACGGCGAGATCGTCGGCCTTGCGGGCCTCGTCGGATCAGGCCGCACGGAGACCGTGCGTGCCATCTTCGGTGCCGATCGCGCCGCGGGCGGCCGCGTCCTGCGCGACGGCCAGCCGGTGCACATCCGTTCGCCGCGTGACGCGCTGGCACACGGCATCTGCCTCGTCACCGAGAACCGCAAGGACGAAGGCCTGGTGCTGCCCATGCCCATCCGCGCCAACGTGAGCCTGGCACGCCTGGCCGCCGTGTCGCGCGGCGGCCTGATGCAAGGCGGTCGCGAAGACGCCGCGGCCGAAGCGGCCCGCCAGCGGCTCCAGATCCGCCTGGCCTCGGTGCAGCAGCCGGTGCGCGAACTCTCAGGCGGCAACCAGCAGAAGGTCGTGCTCGCCAAGTGGCTGCTGCGCGAGCCGCAGGTGCTGCTGCTGGACGAGCCCACCCGCGGCGTGGACGTGGGCGCCAAGGCCGAGATCCACAACCTTCTGAAGCGCATGGCGGCCGAGGGCATGGCGGTGCTCGTCGTCTCGTCCGACTTGCGCGAACTCATGAACGTGTGCGACCGCCTGCTCGTGCTGAGCAAGGGCGTGCTCGCCGGCGAGGTGGCGCGCGAGCGCTTCGACGAGGAAGCCATCCTGGTCCTCGCTTACAGTGAATACCTCAAGGCCAACCACGATGCAGCCGTCGCTTGACACCGCGCGAATGAACCCGCTTCCTGCGTCTTCCACGAACCTGGCCCGCGGCGCGCGCACCGTGCTGCGCGAGGCCGGCATCGGCGTGGCGCTGCTGGTGCTGGTGGGCGTGTTCGCGATGCTCTCGCCCATCTTCCTCACCTCGGCCAACATCACCAACATCTTCACGCAGATCTCCATCAACGTGATCCTCGCGGTGGGCATGACCTTCGTGATCCTCATCGGCGGCATCGACCTGTCGGTGGGCTCGGTGATGGCGCTGTGCGCCGTCATCGCCGGCACGGTGATGAAGATCGAGGGGCTGGACACGGGGCCGGCCGTGCTGCTGGCGCTGGCCGCGAGCATTGCCGTGGGCGCGGTCTGCGGCTTTCTCAACGGCGCAGTCTCGGCCTTCTGGAGCATTCCGTCGTTCATCGTCACGCTCGGCATGCTGAACATCGCCCGCGGCGCGGCGCTGCAATGGACGCAGGCGCGAACCATTTACGAACTACCGGACGCCTTCAACAACTTCGGCAGCGCCAGCTTCCTCGGCCTGCCGGCCATCTTCCTCGTCGCGCTGGCGCTGGTGGGGCTGGGCTGGTTCGTGCTGAACCGCACCGTGTTCGGCCGGCTCATCTACGCCATCGGCAACAACGAGGAGGCGGTACGGCTGGCGGGGCATGCCACGCGGCGCATCAAGATCGCGGCCTTCGTCATCGCGGGCGCGGCGGTGGGCGTGGGCGCGGTCATCTACATGACGCGGCTGAACATCGCGAGCCCCATCCTGGGCATCGGCTTCGAGCTCAATGCGATCGCGGCGGTCATCATCGGCGGCACCAGCCTGTCGGGTGGCCGCGGCTCCATCGTCGGTACGCTGCTGGGCGCGTGCATCATCGGCGTGCTGGCCAATGGCCTGATACTCATCGGCATGAGCGACTTCCTGCGCCAGATGGTCACCGGCTTCGTCATCATCCTCGCGGTCGTGCTCGACGCCTACCGGGCGCGGCTGGCACTCGCGGCCACCGCATGATCACCATCCGCGACGTCGCACAGCATGCGCAGGTCTCGGTGACGACGGTCTCGCACGTCATCAACGGCACCCGCTTCGTCAGCGAGGACGCACAGGCCCGCGTGCGCGCTGCCATCGAGGCGTTGAACTACGTGCCCAGCGCCGTGGCCCGCAGCCTCAAGAGCAGCCGCACCCACACGGTGGGCATGATGATTCCCAACAACTCGAACCCGTACTTCGCGGAGATCATCCGCGGCATCGAGGACACCTGCTTTGCCGCAGGCTTCAACGTCATCCTGTGCAACTCCGACGATGACCCGCACAAGCAGGCCGCCTACGTGCGCGTGCTCAGCGAGAAACAGGTGGACGGGTTGATCGTGCTCAGCTCCGGCGGCGACCCGGAGCTGCTGGACACGCTGCGCAGCGCGACCATGCCGCAGGTGCTGGTGGACCGCGAGATCGACGACCTGGCCGCCGACCTGGTGGAGGTGGACCACGAGGGCGGGGCACGCGTGGCGGTGGAGCATCTGGTCAGCCTGGGGCATCGGCGCATTGCATGCATCGCGGGGCCGATCGAGCTGTCGCCGGCACGGCAGCGGGTGCAGGGCTGGCGCAGCGCGCTCGAAGCGTCCGGCCTCGCGTGCGATGACACGCTGGTGGCCAGTGGCGCCTTCACGGCCGAAGGCGGACATGAGGCGATGCGCTCGCTGCTCCAGCATCGGCCGAGCGCCGTCTTTGCATCGAACGACCTGATGGCCATCGGCGCCATCTGTGCTGCGTCTGATGCCGGGCTGCGCGTGCCGCAGGACCTGTCGGTGATCGGCTTCGACGACATCGCGCTGGCGGCCTACAGCAATCCGCCGCTGACCACGATCGCGCAGCCGAAGCACCAGACCGGCGAGCTGGCGGCGCGCATGCTGATGCAGCGCATCGCCAAGCCGGAGCGTGCGTTGCAGCGCGAGATCCTGCGGCCCAGCCTCGTGATTCGCCGATCGACGGCGCGGGTGGAGGCGGCGTGAGCGAAAAAGCGATCAAGCGTCCCATCGTCGTGCTCGGCAGCGTGAATGCCGACCTGATGCTGCGCTGCGCCCGCCTTCCGCAACCCGGCGAGACCGTGCATGGCGAGGATTTCCGCACCGCGCCCGGCGGCAAGGGCGCGAACCAGGCGGTGGCCGCCGCGCGCCTGGGCGGCAGGGTGGAGTTCATCGGCTGCGTGGGTGACGATGCCTTCGGCACCGAGGCGCGCACGGCGCTGGAGCGTGAAGGCGTGGGCACGACGCACCTGCGCACGCGCGCCGACGTACCCACCGGCGTGGCGATGATCCTCGTGGAGCAGTCAGGGCAGAACAGCATCGCGCTGGCGGCGGGTGCGAATGCATGCCTCGACCTCGCGCAGGTCGATGACGCGGCGGCGGCCATCGCGGGTGCTTCGCTGCTGGTGTGCCAGCTCGAAAGTCCGCTCGACGCCGTGCGGCATGCCATCGGCATCGCCCGGCGGCATGGCGTGCTGGTGCTGCTCAACCCGGCGCCTGCGCAAACCTTGCCGCCGGCCTTGCTGGCCGAGGTCGACATCCTCGTGCCCAACGAGTCCGAGGCAGCGCTGCTGGTTGGGGCGGACGCACCGCGTGAACCGACGGCCCTGGCGTTGGCGCTGAAAGCGCAGGGCCCGGACACCGTGATCGTCACGCTCGGTGAAGACGGCATCTGCCTGGCGGACCCCGACGGTGTCCGCTTGCGGGCAGCACCTGCCGCGAAGGCCGTCGACACCACTGGTGCCGGCGACACCTTCATCGGTGCCTTCGCCGTGGCTCTGCAGGAAGGCCAGGGCACCGACTCAGCCGCCGCCTTTGCGCAACGTGCTGCAGCCTTGAGCGTGGCCCGTCACGGCGCGATGGCATCCATGCCCACGCGCGACGAATGCGAGTCGGCGCGATGAAGAAAGCGCCGCTTCTGCACGGCGAACTCTCGCGGCTCATCGCCACGCTCGGGCACGGGGATGCGCTCGTCATCGCCGATGCTGGCTTGCCGGTTCCGCCTGGCATACCGGTGATCGACCTTGCCTTGACGCGCGGTGTGCCGTCGTTCGAGCAGGTGCTGAAAGTCATCCTCAGCGAGATGCAGGTCGAGCGTGCCGAGCATGCGGCCGAGGCACTGGAGCGCAGTCCGCAGGTGGCCGAGCTGCTGCAGCAGTCATTGCCCGGGGTGGCCTTGTCGGCGGTGCCTCACGACATCTTCAAGCAGCGTTGCCGCACGGCGCGCGCCATCGTCCGAACCGGCGAGTTCACGCCGTATGCCAACGTGATGCTGTTCGCAGGCGTGGTGTTCTGACCGAGACCACCCGGGCTGCGCCGAGGCACTACTGCGTCATCGACGGCCCGCCGCACGACTGGTTGATCTGCGTGAAGTGCTTCAGCGCGGCGGGCATTGGCGGTGCGGGCTGTCCTGTCTTCTTCGCTTCTGCAAGCCTGGGCACGTAGGCGGCCGAGTCGAGCCCGATCTGCGTCAGTTCGTTGTCCGGGACGGCCTTCAGCTGTTCGGCCATGCAAGCGCAATATTTGGGAGCGTCCAAGCCGGGCTTCTCCGGCATGCGGGCGGCGCATCCTTCGCCATAGGGCGCGCGGGCCATGGCCGCCGTGCATTGATCCAAGGTCTCTCGGCCATAACGGGTGATGAATTCCGCCTCGGTCATCTTCTCGTTCAATTGAGCGGGCTTCAGGCGCTGGCGCAAGGCCTTCATGCGATCAGGGAGGCAGTGGCAGAGGTTTTGCTCGGCTTGCTGCATCTGGAAAGCCGCCAGCTTGTCGCCCTTGGCTTCGAGGGCCGCCATCCTCGACTGCATGGCCGGCGTCGACTGCTTGCACTGCGTCTCGAACGTGCCTGAGATGCCTTGAAGGATCTGGTCCACCGTGCCCACCGGTGGCGCGGCCACGGCGTGCGCGGACCAGGCGAGCGCGGACGTGAGGGCAAGCAGTTGTACGAGGTGTCGCATGGGAAGGAAGTGCGCTGAAGGGCGTCCATTCTCTCGCAAGACTCGGTGGCTTACGGTTGGGGGAGGGCCGGCCTACCATGATGGGGTGAAGGTCAGCGACTGATGCATTGGTGATGTCGCCGTCATCGGTGGGCCGAGCCTTCGATGATCCCGCTGGCCACTGTAAGAACTGGGTGAGCCTAACCGACAGCATGAGCATGGACACTGACACCAACTTCAACGGCACCGCCCTCTGTTTTCGTGCGCTCGGACCAGTCATCCTGGCGGTCGTGCTTGGCAGCGCCTCCCCCGTGCATGCGGTCGAGGCGGCGGTGGCCGTTCCGCCGCCCGTCGTCGACCTGCCCACGCCTGCAGCCGCCGGGGCGCAGACGGCCGTGTTCGCAGGCGGCTGCTTCTGGGGAGTGCAGGGCGTTTTCCAGCACGTGGCGGGTGTCAAGAGCGCCACGTCGGGCTACGCCGGAGGCAGTGCCGACACCGCCACCTACCAGCAGGTCAGCTCCGGCAGGACGGGGCATGCCGAATCGGTACGCGTTGTCTACGATCCGAAGGCCATCAGCTACGGCCGGCTGCTGCAGATCTATTTTTCCGTGGCCCACGACCCCACCGAACTCAATCGGCAAGGCCCGGACACCGGCACGCAGTACCGCTCCACGGTCTTTCCGGCCGATGCTGAACAGGCTCGCGTGGCGCGCAGCTACATCGAACAGATCAATCGGGCGAACACCTTCGGCAAGAAGCTGGCCACGACCATCGAACCGCTCAAGGCCTTCTATCCGGCCGAGGCCTACCACCAGGATTTCCTGACGATCAACCCGGGCCACCCGTACATCGTGGTCAACGATCTGCCGAAGATCGACAACCTGAAGCGTGTGTTTCCTGCGGTGTATCGGGCGACGCCGGTGCTGGTGGGATCGGCCAGATAGTTGAGCTTGCTGTTCAGAAAACACGCGGTTGGTGTGATCGTATCGTCTCGATGCAAAACATCGGTCGCCATGTATCCTTGATCGCACTGGCCTGACCCACCTGCCTCATGCGATTCCTCATCCTGAGCGATCTGCACCTGGAATTTGCTCCCTTCGTGCCATGCGCTCATGCGGCTGAACACGACGCCATCGTGCTGGCGGGAGACATCCTGCCCGGTGCAGCGGAACTGCTGGAATGGATCAGCCGTACGGCGTGGTCAGATCACAGCAAACCCATCATCGTCGTGCCAGGCAATCACGAGTTCTACGGAGGCGCGTTGCAAGAGCAACGTCGCCTCCTGCAAGAAGTCGCCATGCCCAATGTGCATGTTCTTGACCCTGGCGAAGTGCTCCTGGATGGCGGGCGCGTTCGCGTCATCGGCTGCACGCTCTGGACTGATTTCAAGCTTCCCATCGCCACCGCAGACGGGCCGACGTCTGACCAGCAGCGAGCGATGGAGAACGCATCACGCGCCATGAACGACTATCGAGTGATCGACTTCCAAGGGCAGGGCAAGCCACGCCGGCGTTTGACGCCAACTGACACGCTGGCCCTTCACTGGCGGGAACGCGATTGGCTGCTGAGCAAGCTGCGCGAGCCTTTTGCCGGTGAAACGGTCGTGGTCACGCACCACGCACCTTCGCGGGAATCCGTTGCGCCAAGGTGGGCCGACGATTGGCTGACACCTTCGTTCGTGAGCGACCTGCCATACCCGTTCTTTGAGGTTCCCGTGCTTTGGGTCCATGGACACACCCATGTCAGCCTCGACTACCGGCGTGGCCGCACCCGTGTCGTGAGCAACCCGCGCGGCTACCGCCTGAAGGACGGCACCTTCGAAAACAGCGAATTCGACCCCGGATTCATCATCGACACGAGCACAAATCGACAGGCTGACACGCAGCCGGGGTGACCCTGACGGCACGCCCCTCCATGAGAGGTAAACTCCACCCCCTTTAACGGATTCTTCGACTGGCTTCCATGCTGCACGGGTCCCCCAGCCCGGGCTTCGCCGGTTCGGAGCTCACCCGCCTCCTGGCCCGCCTTGCGGACGGACCCCCAGCCGATGCCCGCCCGGTCCTGGCCGAGCGCCTGGCCCATTGGCTCAGCTGGACCGACACCATCTCGTTGTCCTCTGCGCTGGACGCCGGCCCGGCTGCTGCATCGGCTTCGGGCCGCTCGCGCGGCATGGGCCACGAGGAGGCGGACTTCCAGCGCGTTCGCGCGGCCCTGGAGGCGTCCATCGCCGCCGGTCCGCGTGAGAGCGCATCGAGCTCCACCGACTTCGGCCCCTGCCAACGCCATTGCCTCGCCCAGCAGCAGGCGATGAGCGACGCCATCGGCGCATTGCGGCAGCGCCTGCGCGATGCGCTGTCGCGGCGTTCGGCCGCATTGGCGCGGCTGGCGGCCATCGATGCCGTGATGGACCAGGCCCTTGCCGCGCAGGAGCGCGGCCTGCTGGGCCTCGTCTCCCTGCGGCTGCAGGCGCACTTCGAACGACTGCAACGCGCCGCCGGCGACGACACCCGCTGGCAGGACGCCTTCCACCAAGACATGCACCGCGTCCTGCGGGCCGAACTGGCGCACCGGCTGCTGCCGGCCCAGGGCCTGCTGGACACGCTTCTCACACACCGACCGACATGAATCGATCACTCCACCACACCGCCTTCGCGGCGGGGCTGCTTGCCTTGGGCTGGGTGGGCGCGGGCTACATTCCGGGCAATCCGTTGGCGCTGACGCTGGTGCTGCTCATCGGCGTGTTCTTCGTGATGGGCGCGCTGGAGTTGCACCGGTTCCAGAAGGCGACGGACAGCCTGGTGGGCGTGGTGGCATCGGCCAAGGACACGCCGGCGGAGCTGGGCCCCTGGCTGGCTCCGCTGCATTCGAGCCTGCAGCACGCCGTGCGCCTGCGCGTCGAAGGCGAACGTGTCGCTCTGCCGGGCCCGGCGCTCACGCCTTACCTGGCCGGCCTGCTGGTGCTGCTGGGCATGCTGGGCACCTTCCTCGGCATGGTGGTGACGCTCAAGGGCACGGGCCTCGCGCTGGAAGGCGCCAACGACGTGGAAGCGATTCGCGCGTCGATCGTCGCCCCGGTCAAAGGCCTCGGCCTGGCCTTCGGCACCTCGGTGGCCGGCGTGGCGGCTTCGGCGATGCTGGGCCTGATGTCGGCCCTGGCACGTCGCGAGCGGCAGCGTGCGCAGCAGCAACTGGATGCACGCATCGCCACCACGCTGCGGGGCTTCTCGCAGATGCATCAGCGCGAGGAGTCCCTTCGGTTGATGCGCATGCAGGCAGAGATGATGCCCGCGCTGGTCACCCAGCTGCAGGGCCTGGTCGTGCAGGTCGAGCGCCAGGGGCAGGCCCTGCACGAGCGCATGCTGGCCAGCCAGACGCAGTTCCAAGGCGAGGCGCAGCGTGCCTATTCGGACCTCGCCGAATCGGTCGGCCAATCGCTCAAGGCCACCCTGACCGAGAGCGCACGCCTGGCGGGTTCGGCCATCGAACCCGCGGTGAAGGCCACCATGGCCGGCCTCGCGCACGAAGCCGGGACCCTTCGCGACACGCTGACGGGCGCCGTGCAGCAGCAGCTCGACGGCGTGACCACGCGCCTGGACACGATGACGGCCACGTTGGCCGACCAATGGCAGTCGGCCCTGGCCGGCCAGCAGCGCCACATCGAATCGGTGACCCAGGGTCTTCATGGTGGACTAGACCACTTCACGAAGACCTTCGAGCAGCGTTCAGCCGCGCTGCTGGATGGCATGGCCGCGGGCTTCGAGCAGCACGCCGCGGCACTGCTGCGCAGCGTCGCCGATGCGCACGCCGCGTGGGATGCCGCCGCCACCCAACGCGAGCAGGCGCGCATGGCCGCGTTCCATGACGGCATGGCCTCGATGACCCGGACGCTGCGCAGCCAGGCCGAAGAGAACGGCTCCGCGATGGCCGAGCGCCAGCAGCAGATCTGCGCGACGCTGGAGCAGACGGCACAGGCCATCACATCGCAAGCCGAAGCCCATGCACGAGCGACCATCGGCGAGATTTCGCGGCTGGTGCAGTCCGCCTCCGAAGCGCCGCGTGCGGCAGCCGAAGTGATCGGCGAGCTGCGCGGCGCGCTCAGCGACAGCCTGGTGCGCGACAACGCGGCACTGGACGAGCGCAATCGCCTGATGTCCACCCTGGGCAGCCTGCTCGATGCGGTGAACCACGCCAGCACCGAGCAGCGTGCCTCCATCGATGCGCTGGTGAACTCGACCACCGACGTGCTGGACCGCGTGGGCCAGCGCTTTGCCGAGACCGTCGACGCCGAGTCGCGCACGCTGGAGACGGTGGCCGCGCAGGTGACGGGCAGCGCCGCCGAGGTGGCCAGCCTGGGCGAGGGCTTCGGCGTGGCGGTGCAGCTCTTCAGCCAGACGAGCGAACAGTTGTCGACGCAACTGCAGCGCATCGAGTCCGCACTCAGCCAGTCGATGGCGCGCAGCGATGAGCAACTGGCCTACTACGTGGCCCAGGCGCGCGAACTCATCGACCTGACGCTGGGTTCGCAAAAGCAGATCGTGGAAGACCTGCAGCAACTGGCGAGTTCATCGGCCGCAGCCAACGCACCCTCGGAGGCCGCGGCGGCATGACGGCCCACGAGGAACTCGACGACGGCCTGGAAGCGTCCACGCCCGTGTGGGCGGTGTTCGGCGATCTCATGGCCGGGCTGCTGGGCGCTTTCGTGCTCATCCTGGTGTGCGCGATGGGCATGCAGCTGGACCTGTCCGAGCGGCTGAAGTCCGAGGTGAGGCAGCGCGAGGCCGAGGCGCAGCGGCGTGCCGAACTGGAACGGGCGCTGGCCATTCCACTGGCGGCCGGCCGCGTCACCCTGGCCAACGGCCGCATCGGCATCAGCGGCAGCGTGCTCTTCGCGTTCAACTCTGCCGAGCTGCAGCCCGAGGGCCGGCAGTTGCTCAAGAGCCTGGCCGGGCCGCTGGCCGCCTATCTCGTGTCACGCGACGAGGTGCTGATGGTCAGCGGCTTCACCGATGACCGGCAGGTGCGCGACAGCAGCCACGCGAAGTTCGCCGACAACTGGGAGCTGTCCGCGCAACGCGCGTTGACCGTGACGCGGGCGCTGATCGAAGACGGTGTGCCGTCGCCAGCGGTGTTCGCCGCGGCGTTTGGTTCGCAGCAGCCGGTGGCATCGAATGCCGATGCCGCAGGCCGCGCGCTCAATCGGCGGGTGGAGATGGCGCCCACGCCGCGCCCGAAGGCGGCGGGTGCCGCGAAGAAATGAATGCCGCTGCGCAGGAGCCGCCAACCGACCCGATCGCCTCGGTCGAGGCCTGTCGTCTGCGCGGAGGAGCCCAGGCTGATGCGGTGGGCTTGGGCATCGCCGAGGCCTTGGCGCGCCGGGCTGCGGCATTGCAGGGCGAGGCCCGGCGGTTGCTGATCCAACGCCTCGACGAACGTCTGCATCAGATCGATGCGCGCGCAGCGAGCCGGCGGTGTTCCACCGCGACCAATGGCATCGCGACACGGCCCAGCGCATTGGCCAGCTTGTCGGCGCTGGTTGATCAGCTCGGCCGCTCCACCATGCCCGCGGCGCCGACGATCCCGGCCGCGAAATCCGGTGCGAAACAAGGTACGGCCCGACCAGCCGCCGCGCCGATTGCTGCCAGCCCGCGTCCGCTCAAGGCCATCGAGGAACACAGGGGCACGTGGTCGCGTCTGCGGGTCGAGACCCGCCTGCGCGAAGCGCTGGCCCGGGTGCCTGCGGGGGCAGGGCCCTTGAACACCTCGCACCTCGTGAACCGGGCGCTACAAGCCATGCGAGACCTGTCGCCGGAGTACCTCGACGCCTTCATGTCGCATGTGGACACGCTGCTGCGGCTGGAGCAGGCCAGCGGCGGCGGTGACCTGTCGCCCAGGCCCGCAGCCCATCCGGCGGGCAAAGCAAAGGCGGTCACGCGCGGGACGCGCAAGGGCTGAGCCCCGCATGGCGGCGCGCGCCGTCTCGATTCCGCATTTGGATATGCCGACGTGTCAGTTCCCATGCGGCCACGCCCTGCGTACGCTGAAGCCTTCATCCAGCCCCAGGGAGTGCACCCATGACACGCGGCGAGAACTGGCGTTTCGAAACCAAGTCCGTCCATGCCGGCTACCAGCCTGACCCGACCACCCGCTCGGTGGCCGTGCCGATCTACCAGACGGTGGCCTATGCCTTCGACAACGCGCAGCACGGCGCCGACCTGTTCGACCTGAAGGTGCCGGGCAACATCTACACCCGCATCATGAACCCGACCCAGGACGTCCTGGAGCAGCGCCTGGCCGCGCTGGAAGGCGGCGTGGCGGCGCTCGCGCTGGCCTCGGGGCAAGCGGCGGTGACCTATTCGATCCTCACGATCGCCGAGGCCGGCGACAACATCGTGGCCTCCACGGCGCTCTATGGCGGCACCTACAACCTGTTCGCCCATACCTTGCCGCAGTACGGCATCACCGTGCGCTTCGCGGACCACCGCGACCCGGCATCGTTCGAGCCGCTCATCGACTCGCGCACCAAGGCGGTCTTCGTCGAATCGCTGGGCAATCCGCAAGGCAACGTCACGGACATCGGCCGGGTGGCCGGCATCGCGCATGCGCACGGCGTGCCGCTGATCGTGGACAACACAGTGCCTTCGCCCTACCTCAGCCGGCCGATCGAGCATGGGGCGGACATCGTCGTGCATTCGCTGACCAAGTACCTGGGCGGCCATGGCAACAGCGTCGGCGGCGCGATCATCGACTCGGGCAAGTTCCCGTGGGCCCAGCACAAGGAGCGTTTCAAGCGCCTGAACGAGCCCGACGTGAGCTACCACGGCGTGGTCTACACCGAGGCGCTGGGCGCCGCGGCCTACATTGGCCGGGCGCGGGTCGTGCCGCTGCGCAACACGGGCGCGGCGATCTCGCCGTTCAATGCCTTCCTGATCCTGCAGGGCATCGAGACCCTGGCGCTGCGCGTCGATCGCATCAGCGACAACGCGCTCGCCGTGGCCGAGCACTTGTTGCGGCATCCCAAGGTGGGCTGGGTGAACTATGCAGGACTGGAGGGGCACCCCGACCACGGGCTGGTCCGCAAGTACCTGTCCGGCAAGGCGTCGGGCATCCTCACCTTCGGGGTCAAGGGCGGGCGCGAGGCGGGTGCGCGGTTCCTGGATGCACTGCAGCTGTTCACGCGCCTGGTCAACATCGGCGACGCGAAATCGCTGGCCACGCATCCGGCCTCCACGACGCATCGCCAGTTGTCGCCCGCCGAACTGGACAAGGCAGGGGTGTCGGAAGACACGGTGCGCCTGTCCCTTGGCATCGAGCACATCGACGACCTCAGGGCGGACCTGGACCAGGCCTTGGCGCAGGCCTGACGCCGAGGCCGCAGGCGACACTGCCCTCGCAGCGTCGCCCGCATGCCCCGGCACTCGCGCGGCCGCTATCGCTTGGCCGTTCCACCGTCGGACTTCTTCGAAGGCGACTTTTCCTTTTCCTTGTCCTTGGCGGACGGAGTCGACGAGGGTGCGGGTTTCGCTGTCTTGTCAGCGCGCTGGCCGCCGCGATCGGCCTTGGTGGCCTGTTGGCCGGACTTGGACATGCTGTTTCCTTTCAGTTGGTTTCGACTTCAGCGCCCAGTTCCTGCTTGCGCGTGAGCATCTCTTCGCCCAGCGCCACCAGGTCGATGCTGGACTTGCGCACCTTGGGGAACATCTCGCCTTCCTCTTCCTGCACGTGGTGGTCGATGTACTCGCCCAGGACCTTGACCTTCGCGTCGTACAGGTCGTCAGACGGGGACATGGACTGGATCTGTGCAATCAGGTCCTTGGCGCTGGCGTGCTCCACTTCCGCCTCGTCCAGCAGGTCCTGTTCTTCCAGCTCCGCGCGAGCAGCCGGGTAGAACAGTTCCTCTTCCACGGTGGCGTGGATGGTGAGCGCTTCGCAGATCTGCGTGGCAAGCGCCTGCCGCTCTTCGTCTTCAGCTTCGGCCTCGACGAGGTCGTCGTAGGCCGCGAACATCTGCTTGACCTCTTCGTGGTCGGTGGTCAGCAGCCGAATGGCGTCGGCAGACGCACTGGACTTCCTGGTGGACGACTTGCTCGCTGTCTTGCTCGCAACCGAGCGGTTCTTGGTCATGGACATGGGACTATCTCCAAATCAACGCAACGTGCGCCGTCATGAACGATGGCAAGCGGCATACCGGTCTCGGCATATTTCTGTCAAACGACTGGCGGGTCGCTGTCACGGGCCGTGTGCCTGTGCATGCCCACGGCCTCGATGAACCAACTGGCTGCCGCCGAGACGTCGTCCGCGCTGGCCACGGCGAGCCCGGTGTCGGTGTCACTGGGAGGGGGAATGCCGGCCTTGGCGAGCAAGGCCTCGGAGGCGCCGATGGCCAGGATGGTCTTGCAGTGCCGGTACTGGTCCTTCACGAAGTCGACCGTGTGCCCATCGCGCGCCAGCAGCCGGACGGCCTCTTCGCCATCAGGGAGCACCAGGGCGTCGAACAGCACCGAGGGCGAGTTTTCCATCGAGGCGTCGGCCTCGATCGCTGCGCCCGACGCCGTGACGACGCGTCCCACGCGGATGCCGACCAGCCGTGGCACGGCACCTTCCTCGGCCAGTGCCGCCTGCAGGGCGGCGATGGATTCGCCTTCGACGCCGTCGGCCACGAGGATGGCGATCTTGCGGCTGCGGATGCCGGCGTTGCCGGGACGGGCCATGAGCGACAACGCCGGCGATGTGGTGACCTCCGGTGTGGGCGGGTTCTCCATGGCGCGGGGCAGCGGCTCGGGCAGCTCCATGCCCAGGCCGTCGGCCACCGCGGCCGCCAACTCCTGCGACGCATTGGCCAGCGAGGCGAGCATGCGCACGCGGATCGCCGGGACGGTCACCTTGCTCAGCTCGAAGCGGAAAGCCGCCGCGATGTGATGCTTCTCGACGTCCGTCTGGCTCTCGAAGAAGAGCCGGGCCTGGGTGTAGTGGTCTGCGAACTTCTCGGGCTTGCCGCGCAGCTTGTCTTCCTGCACCGGCTGCGGGAACGACACGAACCCCTTGGTCCCGGCCTGGAACGGGCACCCTCCGGCCAGCGAATTCGGCTCGTACGCGACTCGCCCGCGATGGATGGCCTGGCGATGCAGCCCGTCGCGCTGGTTGTTGTGCACGGCCGCCAGCGGCGTGTTGATCGGGATCTCGTGGAAGTTCGGCCCGCCCAGCCGGGTGATCTGCGTGTCCACGTAAGAGTGGATGCGGCCGGCCAGCAGCGGGTCGTTGCTGAAATCGATGCCCGGCACCACGTGCGCGGTGCAGAAGGCCACCTGCTCGGTCTCGGCGAAGAAGTTGTCAGGGTTGCGGTTCAGCACCAGTCGGCCCACGGGCACGAGCGGCACCAGTTCCTCGGGAATGAGCTTGGTCGCGTCCAGCACGTCGAAGCTGAACTGCTCGGCCTGCTCCTCGGTGAAGACCTGCAGGTTGAGCTCCCATTCGGGGTAGTCGCCGGCCTCGATGGCTTCCCACAGGTCGCGACGATGGAAGTCAGGATCGGCACCACTGATCTTCACCGCTTCGTCCCATACCAGCGAATGGGTGCCGAGCACGGGCTGCCAGTGGAACTTCACGAACACGGACTCGCCATCGGCATTGACCAGCCTGAAGCTGTGCACGCCGAAGCCTTGCATCATGCGGTAGCTGCGTGGGATCGCGCGATCGGACATCACCCACATCAGCATGTGTGTCGATTCGGGCATCAGCGACACGAAGTCCCAGAAGGTGTCGTGTGCCGAGGCGGCCTGCGGCATGGCGTTGTGCGGCTCAGGCTTGACCGCGTGCACGAGGTCGGGGAACTTCATCGCGTCCTGGATGAAGAACACCGGCATGTTGTTGCCCACCAGGTCCCAGTTGCCTTCATCGGTGTAGAACTTGACGGCGAAGCCGCGCACGTCGCGTGCGGTGTCGAACGAGCCGCGCTCGCCGGCCACGGTTGAAAAACGCACAAACGTCGGGGTGCGCTTGCCGACTTCCTGGAACGGTGCGGCCCGCGTCAGTTCGGGAACGGCCTTCGTGCATTCGAAGTACCCGTGCGCGGCCGAACCCCGTGCATGCACGATGCGCTCGGGAATGCGCTCGTGGTCGAAGTGGGTGATCTTCTCGCGAAGGATGAAGTCTTCGAGCAGTGTCGGACCGCGCAGTCCCGCCTTCAGCGAGTTCTGGTTGTCGCCGACGGCCACGCCCTGGTTGGTCGTGAGCATCTGGGCGCTTGCGTCGGTGCGCACGCGGTCCAGCGACTGGATGGTCGCATTCACGCCAGGCAAGGGACGGCCGTCGCCGGCCTTGCCGGAGGCATTGGCCTCGCTCAGGGTGCTGCCGGTGACGAGCGGTGACGTGGGCTCGGCTGTCTGTCCTTCGGGCGGGGCGATCGCGTGTTCCCGGCCGATTTCGAGAGGCTTGTTGGCATTGAACGGGATGGCCGCGGCGAGTGCCTGAACGCCGGCAGCCTTTGCCGAAGGCAAGTCTCCCGCTGGCCCGTCCGCCGGATGCGACGGGCCGCTGGCGGTGTTGCGCGAGGCGGCCTTGGCAGCGACCTTCTTGGTGGACGAGGCATCGCTGCTGGCCGCGCGAGTTGTCTTGGGCTCTGACTTTTTCATGTTGACCTTCATGGCTGGGCCCGGCAACGTGCCGGGGACAGGTGAGGCCAATGCAATCAGCGCTCCCGCGCTTCAGCGAGCCGGCGTGGCGATGGATTCGACGCGGGCGTCCGGATCGGTGAGCGTCATCAGGATGTCGGCATACCAGGCGCAGTTGAGCCCGAGCGACTCGTCTTGCTGCTGGTCCCGGCTTTCCATGTCCATCCGCGATGAGTGGACGCCCAGCAGTTTCCAGGGCAGCCGGTCCTTCTCGCTGCCGCGCAGGACCACCGGCGCGCCGCTGGTCCCCCGGTGCGTGCGAGCGTCGGTGAGGAAGTAGCCCTGGCCCTGGAAGCGCAGTCCGAACGACGACGCAATGACGGCCTGCCGCACCACGGGCAAGTGATGAAGGGTGTCGTGGAAACCCAGCGGGAAGCCCACCACCAGCAGCGAACTGCCGACCTCCACCTCGTCCAGCGAGCGCTGCAGATGGGCCGGCGTGAAGCACTCCAGCGCCACGGCCCCAGGAAGGGCTCGGCGATCGATCTCGATGACCGCCACGTCGATCTCGCCGCCGTCATCCTTGCCCTGGCGCCACACGCTCTTGCCATCCTTGTACAGCAGCACCGACAGGCCGATGGAGCGCGTCAGGTTGGCCGCGTCGGCATGCAATTCGATCTCGATGCGGTTCGGAAAATGACTCGTCGGCTTGTCGAAGACGACGTGCCGGCTCGTCACGAGGAAGAGGCGGCCCTCTCGCTCGAAGAAGAAGCCCGTGGCTCCGGTGAGGAGCTGCGCGTCATTGAACGTCGAGACGCGCGTCGTGGTCAGCAACAAGGGTTCGATCATGGGATGGTCCGATGCCTTTCTATCGGCGTTTGCGCTTGCGGCTCTTGGCCGGGGGTTTGGGCACCAGGGCGGCCGCCCAGGCCTCGAAGATGTTGTTGGCGCCTTGGGTCATGGCCGTGGAGGCCTGGCGTTTCGCCTGACCCAGTGCGTGGCCGCGCATCGAGCCCGCGGCGGCATTCACGCTGCTCAGCCACATGCTCATGAACGGATTCTTCTTCAGCCAGGGGTTGGCCATGTGGGATCTCCTCAGGTGCAGGCCGTGGCCTGCTCGAAGGAACTGGCGCTCTCGTGGCGCTGCCACGCGCCCATCGGCTGCTGCAGCCTGTCGGCAATGATGGACAGCACCTGCGGGTTCCAGCCTAGACCGCAGTGGCTGCCATCGACTTCGATGTTCTCGGTGTGCGGCGCGTCCGCTTCCTGGATGCAGGTCTGCCACGCGACGATGCCGTCGCTGCGGCTGAAGATGGAGGTGGTCGGCACATCGGGGGCCGTGCGCAGCCGCTTCATCATGCCCGCGGGAATCACCGGGTCCTGGCCACTGAGCAAACGGTAGATGCCGCTGGCGTGCGTTTGCTCGGCAGAGCCCGCGAACGGCGTTCCGATGGTGATGACCTGCCTCACCCGCGAAGCAAGCTTCTTGGCGATCTCCCGGGCGTAGATGCCGCCCAGGCTCCAGCCGATCAGGCTCACCGGTTCCGGATGGGCGCGGGTGAGTTCAAGCACGTGCTGCGCGAGATCGTCCAGCCATGCTTCGAGTTCTCCTCGCGGCCCGGTGTTGAATCCGCGGTCCCAGTCGTACGCCGCGTAGCCCAGTTCGGTGCAGAAGCCCTTGAGCGGCGCGACGGCGTGGTGGTTGGTGGCCAGGCCTGGAAATATGACGACGGCATGCCCGTCGCCGCGGGGCAGGGCGGTCTTGTTCATCAGCCGCATGGCCGCGTACTCGATGACCGCACGCGCCGGTTCGGCGCCAAGCAGGCGCCACGCGGGCGCACTGACGGAAGGAAAGGCTGGCAAGGTGCTCATGGTTCTCCAAGGAAGGCAGGGGGCTGCCACGGGGCAGCCGCGTTGGTCGGAAGCTTGAATGCCAAGAGCAGGCGCCGTACCTCCCCCTGGTCACTGTTCCTGAAGTTCGCGGCTTTCTGCCTTGAGCTGATCGCAGACGTTCTGCCCGGTCACGGTGAGGCGCAAGGCGCCGCCGTTCCATTCCAGCCAGTGCAATGCCACGTAGTCGCCAATGGTGCCGTCGCCGATCAAGTCGGCGCGGCGACGGTAGAGCAGGTCGACCGCAGACAGCAAGGTCGCGCGCAGGTGGTCGCGCCTGGGTGAAGTCGATGGTCTCACGAAGGCGATCGGCTGGGCTGCGTGGGTGCTGGTGGAGAGAGTTTGGGTAGTGATGGTAAAGCTCCTTTGCAGTCACCATAGCACCGCGCCTGCACATTTGACACCGATGCATCGACAGCCGGCAGCGCCCTGTGCGCCGTGGAGTCGGCAAGCGTTACTGATCGGGGCGAAGGGCGGCTTGAAGCGGGGCACTTCCCCAGGCGGCACCGATAGGAAGTGCCGAAATCAACGGTATGCCTTGCCGATTGATTCTTGCTAACGATGTGTGCCGGATCGTCGACTTTGGGCGCGCCGCTTGCCTGAGCGGTGAATGACCGACTCTTCGCTCTCCAAGCCCGCCCGCTTGAGGGTTCTGATCGTCGATGACAACGTCGACTACGCCAACTCCCTTTGCGAATTCCTCAACATGGCGGCCGGATGGGACGCGTCTGCGGCCTACACCGTGTCGCAGGCCGTTGCCATCGCACGGGTACACCGGCCTGACGCCGTGCTGCTGGACCTTCGCATCCCTCCCGAGACGGGCTTCGATGCGGCCGATGCCATGCAGCGGCTGTTCCCCAACAACCTTCCGTCCATCATGGCCGTCAGCGGCAGTCCGGAGCTCATTGAACAGGCTCGGGCCGATACCCGCTTTTTGGACGTTGTGCTCAAGCCCGCTGACCCGGCAATGCTCGTACAGTGGCTCATCGGCGTCGCCTCCAACCACGCCGCCGCATGACATGGGCCTTGCAGACTTCATAGCCGCGCACATCGAGGTGATCGCTTCGGAGTACGAGGCTTTCGCCCGGACGCTGACGCCCGCGGCGGCCAAGATGGACAGCAACACGCTGCGCGACCATGCGGCGCAGATGCTGCGCACCTTCGTCGTCGACATGAGGCGTCCGCAGACCGAGAACCAGCAGGCCGAAAAGTCGAAAGGCCGGGCAGTCCGGGTGAGCCCCGCGCTGACAGCTGCGGAAGAGCATGGCGCGCAACGGGCGGGCCTGGGCTTCTACGTTCACCAGGCGGTGGCGGAGTACCGGGCGCTGAGGGCGTCGGTCGTGCGCCTGTGGCTTGCGTCGGGCCCGGCGCTGGGCGCTGATGAAATCGAGGAGCTGATCCGGTTCAACGAGGGGGTGGACCAGGCGCTGGCTGAATCGGTGCTTTACTTCGCGATGGCCGCAGCGAACGACCGGACCATGTTCATGGGCGTGCTGAGCCACGAACTGCGCACCCCGCTGGGCACGATCGTCGCTTCTGCTCACGCCATGCGCAAGGCGGCCGATCTGGATCGTGTCCTGCCCGATGCAGTGGATCGCACCCTGCGGTCTGCCGGACGCATCGAGAACATCCTCAACGACATGCTGGACTTCGTGCGCAGCGAAACGCGAGGCGGGATCCGCGTTCGACCGTCGCCGATGGACATGGACGTGCTGTGCGAGCGCGTTGTTCACGATGCCCGCTCGACCTTCGCGGATCGCACTCTGGAGCTGACGCTGTCAGGCCACGCAAGAGGCGTTTGGGATGAAAACCGCATCACCCAGGCGCTGACCAACCTGATCAACAACGCCATGAAGTACGGGGACCACGACAAGCCGGTGCGCGTCAGCGTCTCCAACGACGCCCGGGACGAGGTCGTCGTTACCGTGCAGAACGAAGGCCCCGTGATCAGCCCCGAACAATTGAACCTGTTCTTCCAGCCTCTCGTGCGCGGCACCGACAAGGACAAGACCGGCTCCAGCCTCGGATTGGGCCTGTTCATCGTCAAGGAGATCGCGCTGGCGCACGGCGGCAGCGTACGCGCGTTGTCCACGCCCGCGGAGGGAACAAGATTCTCGATCGTGCTTCCCGTGTCGTTTGCCGGCGCGCGCGACTCGGCATTCGGGTCTCTGGGCGTTCACTGAGGCGCGGGCGCGGGTGAGGGCGGCACGCGGCTTGCCGTTGCTCGCCTGCAAGCCGCGCTGCGGACCCATCCGGGGTTTCCCATGACGACCGATTTCGCCGAAGTGTTCACCGTCTCCGTGCGGCGGATGGTGCCGCTCTTGCGCTCCAAGGGCCTGGGCTTTGGCTTCGACTGCACGACTTCGCCCATTTCCTTGCCCGGGCCCGAACCGCTGGCCAGGAGCCTGCATCGCGTGCTGATGAGCGTGGTGAATCTCATGAATGCAGGTTCGTTCCAGGTCCGGGCAGCGGTGGAATCCATGGGCACGGCCGATGAGTGCGTCCGGATCGAAGCAACGGGCCTTGGGCAGGTTTCCGATCATCAGGCCGTGGACCGCGCCATGCTGGAGCTGGGACTGGTGCCACAGGCCGCCTACCGCCGGCACGACGAGCAAGTCGGTTGGGGGCAGTGTCCGATCCTGGGCGCCGTCGTGGACTTGCGTGTGCTGCACCACGAGGGCCTGCTGCTGAGCATGACGTTCAAGCTCGACGCAGCGCAGGCCGAAACCACGCCGGCCCCGGATGCCGCCGACGCCGGCGCCTGGGTGGTCAATGCAGATTCCTTCCTCGCGCGGGCATGGAGCAAGCGCTTCAGGCGGCTGGGCTGGCTCGTCAGCCTCTTCGATTCCTGCGGCTTGGCCGTGGATCACTTGCGCTCACGGCAAGGCCCGCTGCCGGGCCTGCTGATCGTCGTGGAAGACGGCATGGCCAAGCCAGACACCGCCGTCTTGTTGTCGATCCTGCGGCAAGAGCAGACGCGGCTGATCTACGCGGTGGTCGCCGGATCATGCGAGCTGGAGCGCGCGCAGGGCCCTCCGGGCTTCGAAGTGCGTGTGCTGCCGTTCAGTCCGCACGACATGCAGCAGTTCACCAGCTCCGCCGCGGCACCGAGGGTCGCCCTGCAGCCGTGGGGCGGGCAGCAGGTGGAACTGCCGCCGTTGATCCTGATCGTCGATGACGTGCCATCGAACCTGCTGGTCGGCCGCGCCATGGTGGAAGCCCAGGGCTATGGCGTCCACACCGCGGCCGATGGATTCGATGCGATCGCGTCGTGCCGCGAGTGCGCGCCGGCTGCTGTCCTGATGGATCTGCAAATGCCGGGGCTGGACGGCAGGAAGGCATGTGCCGCCCTGCGAGAACTTCAGCGCGAAGGCGCCATCGCGCCGTTTTCGATCATTGCGCTGACCGCGGCGTGGTCGGCCGAGCTGCGCACGCAGTGCGTGCAGGAAGGCTTCGACGAGTGCCTGTCCAAGCCCATTGGCCTCCAGGCGATGGGGCGCGTGCTGCGCCGCTTCGTCACGCTGCACTGAACGTTCAGTGGCCGTGCACCGACCTCAGGTGCTTGCGGTCGCGGCTGGTGGGCAGTGGCTCCTGCGCGGCCTGCGACAGCCCCGCGAGGATGCCGCATTCATCCGCGGCGCGAACGGTGCCGCAGCGCAGCCGCAGGTCCTTGAGCTGCTTCTCCAGCGCCCGCAGTTCCTTGATGCGCTGCGAGACATGGCCGATGTGCTCATCGATCAGCTCGTTCACGTCGCCGCAGTCGGTGCCCGGCTCATCCTTGAAGCGCAGCAGCACGCGCACCTCGTCCAGCGACATGTCCAGGCTGCGGCAGTAGCGGATGAACTGCAGCCGCTCCAGGTGCGGCTGCTCGTAGTCGCGGAAGTTGCCCTGGGTGCGTGCCGGGAGCGGCAGCAGGCCTTGCCGCTCGTAGTAGCGGATGGTCTCGATGGGCGTGGAAGAGGCGGTGGACAGTTCACCGATTTTCATGGGCACCTCGGGCGGTTCGAGAGGGCAGTGTAGGGGCTTGACTCTGTAGCAGCTACAGGGATTCAAATACCCCCGACTGCAAAAATTCCCACGCATGCCGCACCACCACCACGCGCACGGCCACGCACACGATCACGGCCACCACGAGCACGATCACCACCACCACGGGCATGGCGACGCACACGCCGATGAGCATGCGCACGAGCATGCCTGCTGCGGGGCGGCCAGCGAGGTGTCTGACACCCCGTCCTTGCCGCCGGGCCAAGGCTTGCTGCTGCGCATCCCCGCCATGGACTGCCCGACCGAGGAAGGGCAGATCCGCCGCGCCCTGGAGCGCTTTCCCGGCCTTCGCCTGCAGTTCAACCTGCCGGCGCGTTCGCTGGTGGTCGATGCGCCTGCCGACTCCTGGCAACCGGTCATTGCCGCCATCCAGGCCCTGGGTTTCCAGACGCAGACCCTGTCCACGCCGCCCGCCGCAGAGGACACAGCCCAGGCCCAACGTGCAGAACTGATCCGCCTCGTCGCCGCACTCGCAGTCGCCGTGGCCGCGGAGGCAATCCACTTCCTTGCGCCGGACACGATGGCGTGGAAGGTGGTCGGCATGGCCGTCGCCGCCGGTGCCATCGGCCTGTCGGGCCTGTCGGTCTTCCGCAAGGGCATCTCGGCGCTGCTGCGTGCCCAGCTCAACATCAACGCCCTGATGAGCGTGGCCGTCCTCGGCGCGTTCGTCATCGGCCAATGGCCGGAGGCGGCCATGGTGATGGCGCTGTACTCGCTGGCCGAGCTGATCGAAGCCCGCTCGGTCGAGCGGGCGCGCCATGCCATCACCGGCTTGCTGTCGCTGTCGCCGCAGCAGTCGGAAGTGCGGCTGGCGGATGGCTCCTGGGCCCTGGCCGACGCGAAGACCATCGCGGTCGGCACCATCGCCCGCGTCAAACCCGGCGAGCGCTTCGCCCTGGACGGCCGAGTCACGGCCGGCCATGGGGCGGTGGACCAGTCACCCGTGACCGGCGAAAGCATCCCCGTGGACAAGGGACCGGGCGACGGGGTCTTCGCCGGCACCATCAACCAGAGCGGGTCGCTGGAGTTCGAGGTCACCAAGCCGGCGGCGGACACGGTGCTCGCCCGCATCATCCACGCCGTCGAAGAAGCGCAGGGCCAGCGCGCGCCGACGCAGCGCTTCGTCGATCGATTCGCCGCCGTCTACACCCCGGCCGTGTTCGTGCTGGCACTCGCCGTGGCGGTGGCCACGCCCATGCTGCTTGGCTGGCCCTGGCTGACGGCCGTCTACAAGGCGCTGGTGCTGCTGGTCATCGCCTGCCCGTGTGCGCTGGTGATCTCCACGCCGGTGACCATCGTGAGCGGGTTGGCCGCGGCGGCTCGCCGAGGCATCCTCATCAAGGGCGGGGTCTACCTGGAAGAAGCGCGCAAGCTCACCGTGGTCGCGCTGGACAAGACGGGCACCTTGACCGAAGGCAAGCCGCAGTTGGTCGCACAAACCGTGTTGACGCAGGCCCTGCCGGAGCAGCAAGTCTTGCGCGTGGCACGCAGCCTGGCGGCGCGCTCCGACCATCCGGTGTCGAAGGCGGTGGCCGCCGGTTTGAACGGTGAAGCGCTCAATGTTGAAGGCTTCGGCGCGGACATGGGCCTGGGCATCCACGGCAAGATCGATGGTCGCGACTACATCCTCGGCAACCACCGCTGGATCCACGATCGCGGCCTGTGCTCTGCCGAACTGGAAGCCCGCATGCATGAGCACGAGGAGCAGGGCCGCACCGTGTCGCTGCTCGCGGATGCCGAGGGCGTGCTCGCGCTGTTCGCCGTGGCGGACACGGCCAAGGACAGCAGCCGGCAGGCCATCGAGGCGCTGAAGGCGCTCGGCGTGCGCACCCTCATGCTCACCGGCGACAACCCATCGACCGCGCAAGCCATCGCCCGACAGGTGGGCATCGACGAGGTCCAGGCGAACCTGCTGCCGCACGACAAGCACCGTGTCATCACCGAGCTGGGCAGCAGCCAGCAGGTCGGCATGGTGGGCGACGGCGTCAACGATTCGCCCAGCCTCGCCGCCTCAGCCGTCGGCTTTTCCATGGGCGCGGCCGGCACCGACACGGCCAAGGAAGCGGCCGACGTGCTCATCATGAACGACGACCTGCGCAAGGTTCCCGAGACCATCCGCCTGTCGAAGCGGACCTTCTCGGTGCTGCGGCAGAACATCGCGCTGGCGCTGGGCATCAAGGCGGTGTTCTTCGTGCTCGCGGTGTTCGGCAGCGCGACCATGTGGATGGCGGTGTTCGCCGACATGGGCGCGAGCCTGCTGGTGGTGTTCAACGGGCTGCGACTGCTGCGAGGCGTCGGCTCGCGCTGAAGACACCCGCCGCGGCCTCGGGCTCAATTGGGCTTCAGGAACAAGGTTTCCTTCAGCTGGAACCAATCCGTGAAGTCCCGGTTCACGTCGAACTCAAGCGGCGTGTCGGCGGTCGGATCGATCGAGAAATTGGCTGTGGCGCCGTTCGTCCAGGTCATCATGTAGGCCACCCCTTCCCAGCGGCTCTTGGTGGGCGCGCCGAGCAGCGCGCCATCCAATGCCGGCTTCACGCCCTTCATCCAGAAACCCAGGAAGCCCGTGCCGGCCGATGGATTGCTGGTTCCATCCTTGCGGCCCACTTCCGTGATGGCCACCAGGCGCTTCACGCTGCGGGCATCGGCCTTGGCGAAGGTCCGCGTGGCATCGATGGCGTCGCCCAGCGTTTTCGTCTCGGCCGCGTCCGCGTTGGCATCCGTGCCGGTGTGCTGCAGGTAGAAATCAAACCCGGCGATGTCCACGTACCGCAGCGACGCCTGGTTCGGATTCGGGCCTTCTGGCCAGTAAACGCCGTAGCCCGACTCCAGCAGCGGCTCCGCGCGCGGGCCGAAGGCGATCAGGACATTGCGCAATCCGTGCTCGTTGCGCAAGCGATCCACGAGGCGTTGCCACATCGTGCGGAACTGAACCGCGTTCTTGCCGGCCCACCAGTGCCCGTTCAGGCCGCCCTGGCCGTTCATCTCATGGAAGGGCCGCAGGATCACCGGGATGGGCGTGTTGCCCTGTTTCAACTTCTGCAGGAACGTGGCGAGGTCATCGACCCAATGGTCGAACTTGTCGCCGGAGCACTGGCCGTCGAAGGCCTGGTAGTTGTTCACGATGAAGTCCACCGGGTCCACGCCCTTGCGATTGCTGTTGTCGTCGCAAGCCGGGCCTTCGCAGACGACGAAGTTCTCCACGGGCCAGTGGATGGTCGTGATGCCGCCCTTGGCATCCGTTTCGATCATGCGCGCCAGCATGCGTTCGGCCTGGTCCGGATCGACGAGGAGCAGGCTGCGATAAGTCTCATAGTTCCAGCCGAAGACCACCGGATGGGCCGGCACGAGGTTGGGCCGATCTGCGACCTGCTTGGCCAGGCCGTCGAAGATGTCGCTGCCGAAGGCCGATCGATTTCCGCTGACACCTTGCCACGACGCATGCTGCTGGCCGAAGAGGGCCGAACGCAGCACTTCGTTTTGCTTGAGGCGTGCCCACAGGGCCTGCGTTTCCGGGGTCGGATTCGCTTGCGTCGGTGGTGTCGCGCCCTGGTCATCGAGCGGACGCGTGTCCGTCGGCGCGGAACCCGGTCTCCAGGGCGCATGAGTCGGGCAAGGGGTGGGATCAGGGTAGGCCGCCCAGGCGGCTGGGGCTGCCAACGCAGCACCGACGAGAGTCACGAGCAGGGACTGCGGGAAGAACCGCGTGTTCATAGGCACCTTTCGAGTTATGGGATGGCTGAACAGAAATCAAACCGCCACCGGTTGTTCGCAGGCGCAGTCTAGGGACCGGACTGTTCTGTGTGAGGTGCTTCTCTTCTGGGCTGGCGCTTGAACCTGGCGAATGGCCCGAATCCGGCCTTGAACCGCCGACGGCTCAAAAGCATCGTGCCGGTGGTTTCCAATCAATGCGGTGAATCTCTTCCATTGGCGACGGCGCACTCGTACGCTACGGGTGCCGCCGGCTGAGGCCTCACCATCCACGTGCAGCTGCTTTGACGAAGGGACGCGCACCATGAACCAGACCATCGAGGAACGCCTGCGCCTGGCGCTGCAGCAGCAGCGGGCCGCGTTCGACCGCGACCCCATGCCCAGCGAGGCGACGCGCCGCGACAGGCTTGGCCGCGTGCATGCCATGACCACCCGCCATGCCGATGCGCTGGCTCAGGCCATCGCGGCAGACTTCGGGCACCGGGCGCGGCAGGAAACGCTGCTGGCCGAGGTGTTCACCGTCCGCTCGGGCACGCGCCACGCCCTCAGCCACCTGCGGCGTTGGATGAAGCCGCGACGCGTGCCCACGCAGCTTCACTTCCTGCCGGGGCACAACACGCTGATGCCGCAGCCCCTGGGCGTGGTGGGCATCGTCTCGCCCTGGAACTACCCGTACTACCTCACCATGGCGCCCGCCATCGCGGCCCTGGCCGCGGGCAACCGGGTACTGATCAAGCCATCCGAGCTGACGCCCGAGACGTCCGCGCTGATGGCGAAGATGATCGCCGCCGACTTCGCCGACGACGAGATGCAGGTGATCACCGGCGACGCTGCGGTCGGACGTGCCTTCGTCGAGCTGCCGTTCGACCACCTCTTCTTCACCGGCTCGACGGCGGTGGGTCGCCTGGTGGCCCAGGCCGCCGCCCGCAACCTCACGCCCGTCACGCTCGAACTCGGCGGCAAGTCACCGGCCATCGTCGATGCAAGCAGCGACCTGCAGCTCGTGGCCGACCGGCTGGCCTTCGGCAAGCTGTTCAATGCCGGCCAGACCTGCGTGGCGCCGGACTACGCGCTCGCACCCCAGGCGCTGGTCGAGCCCCTGGCCGAGCGCCTCGTGCAATCGGTCCGCAAGCTGTACCCGACCCTCTCGGACAACCCGGACTACACCGCGATCGTCAGCGAACGCCACCGGGCCCGCCTGCAAGGCTTGCTCGACGATGCCCAGGCCAAGGGCGCGCGGCTCATTCCCACCCATTCAGAAGCAGCCGCCAACGGCCGGTTCGTGCCGCACGTGCTGACCAACGTCAACGAGGGCATGGCGGTGATGCAGGAAGAGATCTTCGGTCCCATCCTGCCCATCGTGGGGTGCAGCAGCGCTGACGATGCGATCGCGAAGGTCCGCTCGCGCGACCGGCCGCTGGCGCTGTACTGGTTCGGGCGCGACACGTCGGCCCGGGAGCGCGTGATGGCGCAGACCCATGCCGGCGGCGTGACCATCAACGATTGCATCTGGCACCTGGGGCAGGAGAACCAGCCGTTCGGCGGCGTCGGCGCCAGTGGTATCGGTTCGTACCACGGTGAGTGGGGCTTTCGCACCTTCAGCAAGGACAAGCCCATCTTCCACCAGCCGCGCCTGGCCGGCACGAGCCTCTTCAGCCCGCCCTACGGAGCGCGGTTCGACCGCCTGCTCGGGCTGCTGCAGAAGCTGTTTGGCTGAGGCGCAGGCACGCTACGGCCCCAGGCCGATTGGCGCCGGCACGATGCCGACGATGCGCGTGAACAGCGCGCGGTACTCCGCCTCGGGGTCGTGGCCCGCGAGCGGATCGCGGTTGGCGCTGAAGGCCTCGTCGAGTTCCTGCCAGTCCTCGGCCGTCAGCACCCGCTCGGCCAGCGGGAGAATCTCGCGCTCCTCCAGCGCCATGTGGGCGAGGTAGAAGTCCACGTAGGCCTGCGCCGCCGTCTCGAAGGCGGCGCGCCGGGGCTCGCCCATCATCTCGAAGCCCAGCAGCGCGTGCTCCAGGTCCTGGATGCGCCGCTCGCCGGTGTCATGCTCGGCATCCAGCCGGTCGAGCAGGTCGCGCGCCAGCGGCGTGCGGGCGCGCAGCTTCGGGAACATCAGCGTCGATTCCTTGCGGTGGTGCCGCTTCTGCGGGAACTCGTCCACGTAGAAGAGCATGGCCCGCAGCACGGCGAAGTCCGGCAGCGTGCGGGACTTGCGGTGCCGGTCCAGCAACAAGAGCACGGACCGCAGCATGGCCGAGAGCGCCTGGTGTTCATCGCGGATGATCCGGACTGCCGTGTGCATCATGTTCCTCCGTCGCTAGCCGCAGGTACCGATGTGCCCGCAGGCGGTGCAGAAATCGCAGCCGTCCTTGTGGATGAGTGTCGGGTTGCCGCATTCGGGGCAGCGTGCGCCGGGCATCGGGCGCGGGTGCGCCTCCTGGTCGCGCGGTGCCTGCAGGATGCCCATGTCGCGCAGCGGCCGGCCTTCCTCGTCGAGCACGCCTAGCATCGCGTAGCGGTGGATGACCAGCCGCGCCATGTAGGCCACGGTGGACGGCCAGGTGCGCTGCCGGCGCGTGCCGCCGTCCAGCGTCGGCACGAAGGCCATGAAGTGCCCCAGCGGCTCCGCATAGCTCAGCAGCTTGCGCAGCTTCATGCCGATCCACGCCGGGTCCAGCACGCGCATGTCCAGCGAGAGGATTCGCGCCAATCCGTCCAGCGCCCGCGGGTAGTTGCCCGAGAAGCCGAGTGCGCAGGGGCGGGTGACGGTGCCCGCCGGTCCGTCGGGCAGCACAATCTCCTTGAGCGTCAGCGTGAAGGCTTCGTCGGTGGCCGGGTTGTGAATGTCCACCGACCAGGCCAGCGTGCCATCGGTGCTGGTCAGCGGCTCCTCGCGGCTGAACATCGCGTCGATCACCGGCGTGGCGGGCCGTTCGCCGGACCACAGCCCCAACTGCTCGCAGCGCCGGCGGACCACGGCCGCCGTGGCAGCCACCACGCCCGGGAACCGGCGCAGCTCGCCGTGCGGTGGGAAGGGCATCTCGAAGGCATGCTCCTCCTGCACGGTGGACAGGGCATCGAGCTTGAGCCCCACCCATGCAGCGTCGCGCGTGCGCAAGTCCATGGACAAGGTCTTGGCCAGCGCGCCCAGCCCGCGCGGCTGCTCGGCGCCGTTCACCCACACCTCGAAGGGCGCGGGCCGGCCATCCTCCAGCAGCTCGCCGACGAAGAGGGCGAACTCGCCGAAGGAGTGCTTGATCATGTACGTCCAGGCCGCGTTGCCGCCCGGGAAGTCGGGGCGGCCGGGCCAGCGCAGGGATGCCAGCACCGGCTCGGGCGTGCGCTCGATGGCCAGCCGGTGGTTGGCATGCGCCGTGTCCAGCAGCGGTGCGGCCGCAGTGGTGGGCTGCACGCTCAGCACCGAGCCGAGCACGCTGTTGGGCCGGTAGGTGGCCAGCCCCTTCAGGCCCGATTGCCAGGCCTTCAGGTACAGGTCCTGGAAGTCCGTGTACGGGTAGTCGGCCGGCACGTTCACCGTCTTGGAAATCGCGGTGTCGATGAACGGTGCCACCGCGGCCACCATCTCCTCGTGCGACTGCGCGCTCATCTCCAGCGCGGTGACGAAGGCCGGCGAGAGCGGCGCGTGCTCGCCCTTCAAGTGCCGGTACAGCCGCCACGCGTGGTCCTCCACCGCATGCTCCTTCACGCCACCATCGGGCATGCGCTTCTTGCGGACGTAGCTCCACGAGAACGCAGGTTCGATGCCGTTGCTCGCGTTGTCGGCGAAGGCGAGGCTGATGGTGCCCGTGGGCGCGATGGCCAGCAGGTGCGAATTGCGCAGCCCCGTGGTACGGATGCGTTCCTTCAGCGGAGCCGGCAGGCGCGAGGCGAAGGTGCCGCGGCTGAGGTACAGGTCGGCGTTGAACAGGGGGAAGGCGCCGCGTTCGGCGGCCAGATCCACCGAGGCCTCGTAGGCGGCGTCGCGCATCACCTCGGCGATGCGGCGGGCCATCTCGCGGGCCGGTGCGGTGTCGTAGCGCAGGTTGAGCATCACCAGCGCATCGCCCAGCCCGGTGAAGCCCAGGCCGATGCGCCGCTTGTTGCGCGCCTCCTGTGCCTGCCGCTGCAGCGGCCAGAAGGTCACGTCCAGCACGTTGTCGAGCATGCGCACGGCCACGCGGGCCAGCTGGGCGAAACCTGCTTCATCGAAATGTGCTTGCGGCTCGAAGGGATCGCGCACGAAGCGGGTCAGGTCGATGGAGCCCAGGCAGCAGCAGCCGTAGGGTGGCAGCGGTTCCTCCGCGCAGGGGTTGGTGGCGGAGATGGTCTCGCAGTACGACAGGTTGTTGTCGAGGTTGATGCGATCGAGGAAGAGCACGCCCGGCTCGGCGTGGTCGTAGGTGGACCGCATGATCTGGTCCCACAGCGCGCGGGCCGGCAGCGTGCGGTAGATCCACAGCCCGTCGCCGCGCTGGCGGGCGCCGTCGGCCTTTTGCTGTGCGCCGGGCTCGGCACGGTGCACGAGCTCGATCTGGCTGTCGTCCTGCACGGCCTGCATGAACGCATCGGTCAGGCCCACGGAGATGTTGAAGTTGCTCAGGTCGCCATGGTCCTTGGCGTGGATGAACTCCTCGATGTCCGGGTGGTCGCAGCGCAGCACGCCCATCTGCGCACCGCGCCGCGCGCCAGCGGATTCGACGGTCTCGCAGGAGCGGTCGAACACCCGCATGTACGACACCGGCCCCGAGGCGCTCGACTGCGTGCTGGACACCCACGCGCCGGCCGGGCGGATGCGCGAGAAGTCGTAGCCCACGCCGCCGCCACGGCGCATGGTCTCGGCCGCTTCGGTGAGCGCGGTGTAGATGCCGGGGTGGCCATCGTCGTCGGTGGCGATGGAGTCGCCCACCGGCTGCACGAAGCAGTTGATCAGCGTGGCCGACAGCTCGGTGCCGGCCGCGGAGTTGATGCGGCCTGCGGGCACGAAGCCTTCGCGCAGCGCCTGCAGGAAGCGGGCTTCCCATGGGGCACGGACCTCGGCGGGCTCGGCCTGCGCCAGGGCGCGCGCGACGCGCTGGCGGACCTCGTCGATGCTGCGCTCATCCCCCTTGGCGTATTTCTCCAGCAGCACCTCCTCGCTGATCGGCTGGGCGGGCAGGGTGCGGGTCGTCGCGGGCGGAAGGGCGGTCGTCGTCATGGGGTCTCCGTGCATTCGTTGCCGCTGACGATAGTGTGGGGCGGGATGGATTTCCTTGCGTGCGATCAGGACAGTGCGTGATTGATTGCCGGCACTTTCCCGCCCCGCGTGTTGCGCTTCGTCACACGCTTGCGCTGGGTCAACAACGGCTATTGCGACTGGTGCCCCAATCGGCATCATGAAGCTGCCTTCGTTCTTCGAGCAGGTCCCGGTGCTGCGGGTTCGCGACCCCTTGGCCGAGGTGCTCGCCTGCGCGGAAGGAGGCGTGCTGGAGTACACCTACGCCGACGTCGTTCGGCTGACCGGGCACTCGTGCCCCACGGTGGCGGCCAGCTACTGGCTCACCTGGCGGGCCATGCAGGAGCTGTATCCCGACGAATTGCCGGTGCGCGGTGGCGTGAAGGTCGAGTTCCGCGAGGACGCACGCACTGGCAGCACCGGCGTGGTGGCCAGCGTGGTGCAGATGCTGACCGGCGCCGCCGGCGGCAGCGGGTTCAAGGGCTTGGGCGGCCGGTTCGGACGCGCAGGGTTGATCCGCTTCTCGCCGGGGCTGCCGCTGTCTCTTCGCTTCACCCGGCTGGACAACGGCGCGCAGGTGGACGCGGGTGCCGACCTGTCCTTGCCGCCGCAAGACCCTGCCCTGGACGAGCTGCTTCAGCGCTGCGCCACCGGCCGCGCCGACGCACAGGCACTGGCGGAGCTGGGCCGCCTCTGGCAATTGCGTGTGCAACATCTCCTGCTCGACCTCGCCTGGGACCCGGGCGTCTTCGTCGTGCGGCGTGTGCAGCGCCGGCTGCCGGCGCCGCCGTCGACGGGCCTGCGGCTCAGCCCGGCTTGCCGTCCAGGCGCGGGCGGGTGAGCACCGGCCAGTAGTGCAGGGCATAGAGCCCGAACCCGGCGGACCACAAGGCAGCCGAGGACAGCACGGCCGGCACCGTCATGGCCGGGGCCACCAAGGGCAGCACCACGCGAACCAGCGCGGCACCGAGCACCAGCACGTAGCTGGCCACCTCGGCGCGATCCGTACGCAGCGGGCGGCCGGTGTGGCCACGAGCGGTGCGCGTCATCATGCCGATGACGAGCCCGCCGATGGCGCCCACCGTCAGCGCATGCGTTGCGGCCGATGGCGGCAGCCCGCCCATCATCGAGATCGCGCGCAGGGCCAGGTGCAGGACGATCCACAGGTAGGCCGCATGCAGCACCCACACCAGCGGCGTGCGCCAGGTGGTCCAGGGCTGCCACAGGCACCAGCGGATGAGGTGGGCCACGGCCGCGACCGCGAGCAAGGCTGCCATTGCCTTGGGCGGCAGCTGAAGCACGTCGCCGGCCAGCGTCGCCAGCACGGAGCCCAGCGCCATCTCCTCCACCAGCGGATGCCGTTGCGCCTTCGCGCCCGGCACGCCGTTGTTGGTGAACATCGGAATCACCCGGCCGCCCATCACGGCCATGATGAAGAGCACCACGTCGAGCGCAACCTGGATGCCCGCCCATCCCGGCACCGTGATGACGCCCAGCTGCGCCAGGTGCACGCCCATCGAGGCTGCCGACATCAGCACCAGCAGCCCGACGAAGAAGTAGTTGCGCCGGTTGTTCGACGCGACGAACGGAATGGCCAGCGCAATGGCTGCCGCCATCGGGAATGCGGCATTGACCAGTGCAGCGGCCCAGCCGAACGGCGTCAGCACCAGCACCCGGCCAGCCACCCACAGGCCCGCCAGCGCGGCCAGGGGCCATCCCGTGGGCGTCGGCCGGCCCGACCAGTTGCGCCCGGCGGTGAAGAGAAACCCGACCACCACCGCCAGCGTGAACCCGAACAGCATCTCGTGCGCATGCCAGATGGGACCTTGCAAGTAGGCGTGCTGCATCCAGCCGCTGAACTGCAAGGCCCACAACGCGATGGACAGCGCGGCGAACACGCTGGCCAGCAGGTAGAACGGCCGAAAGCCCAGCCGCCACAGGGCGAAGCTGGTGGTGTCGACAGGGCCCTTGTGAGGCTCCTCGATCTTGATGAAGGTGGTCATGTGAGTCATGTGGGCGCAGCCCCTTGCAGCGTGGCGTTGTCGAGGAACAGCACCTGCGCCAGCCCCTGGCGGTTGGCCACCAGGTCGTCCAGCGTGTAGCGGTCCAACACCTCGTAGAAGGCATCGACCGCCTCGGCCAGCACGCCGCGCAGCCGGCAGATGCGCGCGATGCGGCAGTGCCCCGACGGCTCGAAGCATTCGGCCGGCGTGTCCAGCCCTTCGGTCTGGCGAACGATGTCGCCGATGTGCAGGGCCTGGGCCGGCCGGGCCAGCGACATGCCGCCGCCCTTGCCGCGCACCGTGGCCACCCACCCATGCTTGCCGAGGAAGTGCACCACCTTCGTCAGGTGGTTCGCCGAGATGTCGAACGCCTGGGCGATCTCGGCGATGGTGCAGCGCCGCCCCGGCTGCGCGGCCAGGAAGATCAGCACGCGCAGGCTGTAGTCGGTGAAGGCGGTGAGCTTCACGTCAGGCGCCGCTGCACGAGCCTCCGCCGCAGCAGTGGCCGTGGCTGTGCGCGTCTTGCGACGAAGCGCTCAGCTTGCGGATGCTCACGCGCCAGGTGTGGGGGCCGGCTTCGAGGTAGTCCCAGCCGAAGCCGCCAGGCATCTCGGCCTGGAACTGGAAGTACAGCGGACGCGGATCGTGGTCGTTCACGAGTTCCATCGACTGGCCGACGCCCAGTTTGCGGAAGGTCGAGAAGATGGTGGGATGGCGTTCCCGCGGCGCAATGCTGCGGACGTCAACGGTGGCGGATGGGGTGTGTGCCATGGTGTGCATAAGGTGTATTGGCGATGCACCTCATGCTAGGAAGGCCGGGGCCGCAGGGCTTTGATCGAGATCAATCGGACGATGACTTCGTGCTGGCAGCCACAGCGTCGCATCCGGCCTGCCATCGGGCGGGCGCTGCAACCTATCGTCAGGCCTCGTCTTGCGGAGCCATGGACATGACGCCTGCCACGCTGCTGGAATCGGAACCCTGCGCGATCGACCCTGCGGCCGATCGGCATCCACGGATGCATCGCCTGGCACAAGCCAAGGCCGGTGAAATCTCGTCCCGCGGCTTGATGTCGTTCCCGACGCTCTCGCCAGCCGATGCGAGCCGGATCGAGGGCGTGGAGGCCGTCCTGGCCTGCGCGGCCGAGCCCATCGTGATCCAGCTTCCCAGGGCGGCGCTGAAGGTCCGGTTCGATCCTCGGCTCCCGGCCGAGCTGCTGTACTACCTTGCCGTCGCGGACTACGAGCAGTCAGACCTCGACCTCGCACGCGACCATGTCTGCCCCGGTGAACGTGTCATGGAGATTGGCGCGGGCATCGGCGTCACCGGTTGCGCGCTGGCGCGTGCCAGTGGCGTGGCGCCGGTGCTGGTGGAACCCAACCCGGTGCTGTGGGAGTACATCGAAGCCAACTTCAAGGCCAACCAGCTGCCGGTGGAGCTCGTCAGGGCTGCCGCCGTGCCGTCAACGTATGGCCGCCAGAGCGTCGACTTCCACACCGCCGAGAACTACTGGTGGAGTTCGCTCAAGAACGGCAGCGGCATGCGGCAGATCGAAGTGCCCGCAGTGCCGTTCGCCCGACTGCTGGCCGAGCACCAGCCGCAGGTGTTGGCCATCGACATCGAAGGCGCCGAGGACTCGCTGGTGGAAGAGTCCGTGCCGGACTGCGTCCGCAAGGTGCTCATCGAAATCCACACGCCTTCGCTCGGCAGCCGTTCGACCTGTGCGGTGGTGGCCTGGTTGCAGGCCCAGGCGTTCCAGCTGGTGGACCTGCGGGCCCACACCTGGGTCTTCAAGCGCTGATCGGCGGGATACAAGGCTTGTAAGATTCAAGCCGACTTGAACGCTGAAGGGAACGGGATGCAAGAGGTGATCGAGGCGGCCAGCCAACGGGCTCGCACGGCCGCGTGAGCGCTTCGCCCATGAGCCTGAGGACCGTGCTTCTCGCGGCCGTGCTGCTTGGCCTGGCCGGAATCGCCGCTGCAGCCGAGTCGCCCGACAGTACCGATGCTGCCTTCGGCGCGCTGCTGGCCATGCCCGGCGCGCAGCCTCACGAAGGCGGCTGGATCATCCCCGAGCAGGCCGACCCGGCGCCGCCGAACGAAGAGGCCTTGATCGCCCGCTTGCGCGACCTGAAGAAGGCCGGCGCGAACTTCAATGCCATGCGACACCGCGGCACCTTGCTGGCCCACGCCATTCGAGCGGGCAAGGACCGCACTGCCATCTGGCTGCTGAACAACGGGGCCGACCCGAAGCATGTTCTCTTTGCCAATGAGCGCAGCGCCTACGACCTGGCGACCGAGTCGCAGCGGGCGGCCGTGAAAAGCGTGCTGGAAGCCAAATTCGGATTCAAGCCATCGCCACCGAAGGCGGCCGGTCAAGCCGCGACCCCGGCCGCTGCACCCAAGGCCGCGGAGACCCCGAAGAGTCGCCAGCAGCAGACCATCGAGTTGATGGACAGGCTGCTGGGGCCGGCGCGCCGTCCGACGGAGGCGGGTCGGCAGGAATGGCAGAAGTTTGCTTCGACGCTCAGCCGTGAAGACTACGTCGCCACCTTCCGAGACGGTGAACGTCTGCAAGAGCTGGTGCGCCTGGTGCGGGACACTGACGGCGGATTGGAAGGCGCGCTGTCCCCATTGCCCGTGGACCTGGTGCGCCGGCAGGCCCAGGGCATCGCGGAGTTGTTGGCCGAGGTGAGCTACCCCCTGTACTCGTCGGCCGACCAGCCGCTGACCTTCACCGCGGCATCCCGGAATTGGCCGGCCCTGTGGAAGCGGATCGACCAGCGGCTGAACTACGAACGCTACCCTGATCTCGCGGGCCGCGTTCCGCCGGCGCTCTGGGCCGGGCTCTTTGCCAGCGGGTATGCAAAGCACGACGCCGAGGTGACGGGCTGCTTGCTGAGCGCGGCCAGTGCCGACAGTCTCAAGGCCTTCTGGCCAGACTTCCTGCGTCACTTTTCCGATGCACGCGAGCAGGCCACATCCCTGGTGCTGGCCAACTACCGCTTCGCACGCGAACGAAGCCCTTGCTACTACGCCAGCGGTCCGGCCGAAGTGCTCAAGAAACTGGCCTTCTTGCGTGAGCAGGGCGTGAGCCGCCCGGTGTCGGGCTTGCGCATGTCGCGGCTCCAGGAATCAGGCGATCCGTCATTGGCAACCGCTTTGCGTGCGCTTTCCGCGCCGGTGCCTGCTGCGCCTCGGCTGCGCAAGGCACTGCTGTCTTGCACGCTGAGCTTGAACGACGCGTGGCTGAGCGCCCTGATCAAGGCGCGTACGGTGGGTTGGGGCATTCCACCGGTGACAGTCCAGGCCATCGGCGTTCCGGGCCAGGACCGTTGCGGATTGGCGCTCAGCGGAGATGGCTACGGCGAGAGCTCCGACACCTACGACGACTTCTTCAACGGGCCCGGCAGGGAGGGCTCGACACGCTGTGCGGACCTGCCGGACGACGGTGAAATCTGGATCGAGAAAGCCGGCACCATCAGCCCTGTGGACAGCGGGTCCGACACGCGTGGCAGCGGGTTCATCTTTCGCACGGTGCTGGACCAGAAGACCGGCAAGCGCTACCTGCTCGACCCGGGCAAGCGAGGGGCGCTGTGCAGCCAGTCCTGGGAACTGCCCAATGCCTACGAATGGCAAGCGGGCCCCCGAGGACCGGCCCTGCGGCCCAGCGGAGACGATGCCCTGGTGGATGGGCTCTTGCGCGAGCAATGCCGTGAAGTGGCTGAGTCCCAGTCCCTGAGCTGCCAAGGGATCGGCGTTCTTGGAGAGTACGAAAGCGGGGCGGAGCCTGAGGCCAAGGACGTCCTTGCCATGCTGCGGGAGGGCGAGGCTGTGCCCATCCAGCGCTTGGTGGATGTGGTGGGGGTTGAGCGCAAGAAGGCGTATCAGGCGGCCATCGCTGCGCGTGATCGGAACGAGATGCGGCGCTTGCTGTCGATGGGCATCGCTGCGCGGTGGACGGCAGCGGAAATCCGTGCGCTTGGACCGGCCGAACTTCCGTTGGAGGAGAAGCGACGCCGCATTGCCTTGCTGTTTGCCAATGCGGATCAGCTGGACCTGGCGATGAGTGAGGACCGCTTTGGTCTGACGGAGTCGCTGCTGGGCTGGTTGCCGATGCAGGACTGGGGGCCGGTGTTGCGCCTCATCGAACGGAGCCCGGATTTGTGGCGTGGTGCGGCGGGTGCGTTGCGGGATGCGGCGGAGAAGGCTGGGCGAGGGGATCTGGCTTGCGGTGTGGATCGGGCGCAGGGGTATTTGTGTGGGGGTGGGGTTCGGTTGGATTGAGATGCCGACGCGCACTCGCCTGAGGTCGGAGTGGACTTGGGACTGGACGAAGGCATTCGCACGAGTGATCGATGCGAAGAAATACGTAGCCTCGAGCACGCTGGAGCGAGTAGTTGGCTGGCCAAATGCTTGATTGGCCCAATACACTCAATGCCACTTTTGCAAGAGCGGAACCTGCTCAATATCCGATGAAAAAAACCCTGCGACAACTCCGTCCACTCCTGCTGCTCCCGTTGTTGGGCGGGTGCATGACCGTCGATCCCTACACGCCGCCTTCATCGGGGGCGCTTGGCTATGTCCGCATTCGACATGACGACGTGGCAGATGACCCGAGTCGAGGTGCTTCCATCTACACGAAGGCCGGGTGCTCGGCGCCTCGAAAGCTAAGCACCGGCGTGTGGACTGCTATCCCTGCAAATCAGAACTTCGAATACGTGAAGGTCTACTCTTTTGGCCAGGGTTTTTGCGTCGTGAAGAACCAGATGACACTCGCGCCGGGTCAACGGGTTGAGGTTTCATACTCCAAGTCCATTCGCGGCCTGAGCATGTACTGCACGGCAGACGCCACCGAGTATTCGTCCGCTGAGGTTGCCAAGGGGCGAATCCGCCTGGAGCCAGCCAACTGCAGCAACTAGTTTCATGGCGTCCTTGGAAAGCTATCACTACCTCTTGGATGGATCGGATCCTGGGTGGGTGCTCGTGCGCGTGAATCGGCAGGCGGTGAAGCTGGTGCTGGTCTTTGCAAGTACAGGGCCTGGTGTGCGAGAGGTCAAGGCGATTCGCGGCGCGGTGCCGGCCTATGCAGCACTCACCGCCTCGCAGGCGCTTGCGAAGCCTCGCGGAGCCATTGGCCTCATCATCGAAGACAGCTTGGAGAGCAAGCAGGTTTGCGATGAGGCACTGAGGCGTGGAGTGAGCGTCAGGCACATCGAGGCGTGACGCATATGCCAAAGCTGTCCATCGAGTGGTAGGCGCGAATTCCGATGCCAATCTGGGAGGGGAGATTCAGATGTATGCAGTCAAGGTCCAAATCAACGACCAATTGCCAGTCACTGGCGGGGCTGATGACCTCAGCGTCCTTTCAGCAATCCTGACTCTGACGGGCAAGCTGGGGGCGACGAGTCACCCACGCCGAGACAATGGCAGTGTTGACTTCACGTTTCGCCTCGGTGGACTGACAGCGCGCGGCCCTGGTATTCAAGACCAGCACCTGGTCTGGCTCGAACAGGACGAGCTCAAGGTCGGCGACAGGCTTTCAATTGAGATTCTCGAGACCGAGCAGCCGGATCCTGTGGAGAGCGGCAGCGACGCGGATGAGCGTGCGAGAGATGAGCGCTCTTACTATGAGCACTGCAAGCGCGCCTACTTCGAATTGCGGAAAAAATTTGAGCCAGACGCCTGACCACTCCATCGAGTGGGCGTTGCGCATGGAGAGGAGCATCCTTGTTTGAGTGGTTGAGGAAATCCAGAAGAACTGCAGAGCCTCCGGCGTTGCCAGTCGGAAGTGAGCGACTATCTGAATTATTCCGAATCAGTGCTGAAGGACCCGGTCCTGGTCACTACGGCATGTGGTTTTCTTCACCCGGCGACGAAGCCTTTTCTGCTTCGTCAACGCTGGCTTGCATCGATCGAATCTATGAAGCTGTCAGCGGAGTAGAAGAATTTGCCTTGGCAGAGATACTGCGTTGCCTAGGTGCAATCGACGGTGATGCCAAGCGAGTCCCTCTTCCTGAGGAAAGTGCCGTATTTCCAGTTGTCGGTAAACAAGGTGAGCGCTTCTTGGTGTCTGCCTCCAAGGAGAAGGGTATTCGGTTTCACTTCCCTCGTGCCACGACCGCTGCGATTCGAACGGCAGTCCTGAATGCATTCGGCAACCACTTGGAAGCTCGTCGGGTGGAACTGCAGGAGTCCGCTTCGAGGCTGCAACCTTCTGGCTCCGACATTGACACGGAATGGTGGTCCTCGATGAAGCAGGTTGCGCGAGGCTTGGAGGAAAAGGGTGAGCCCTTGCGCAGTATGGGAACGATCGTTTACGACAGCTAGAGACAGAGACTGTGCGGTGCCAACAACCTTAATCGCTCGCTTCAGGTTGCAGGCCAGAACCCGTAGGCTCATCTCGGTTCGAACGCGAGGCAAGGTCTTGGTGACCCAGGCTACCGAAGCGTGCCAAGCGGGTCGGTGCGACCTCTTCTGCGGCAACACACTATCGGCATCCAGTGGCCGCCACCCACTTCATCTCTCCCTTGTTGACTTTGGCTCCGAGGTCCAGCACCTCCTCGCCGATGGCTTGAGGGTAGCGCGTCTTCATGGCGACTTTCAGCGCGTCGGAGTTGGCGGCCTTGGCCATTTCCTCGCCGTACGCGGTGAGGTAGTCGATGCTGTAGTGCACGCTGCTCAGGTCGGCAGGCTGACCAGGTTTGGCATGTCCGGCAACAACCGTCCGCGGCCCGAGTGCCTCGATTCGTTTCAGGTCGTTGATCCAGCACTGACGCTCAACTGCCGAGGCGCTGTCCGTCATCCACAGGTGCATGTTGCCGAACACACGAACGCCCCCGACCACTGCCTGAATCGACGGGATCCAGACGAAGGTGTAGAGCGGCGACGGCCCATCCAATCCGATCACCTCCAGGCGCTGACCTTCAAGCTCGAACGCATTGCCCTTCAGGGCGGTCGGCACAATCGGCGTCTGCGGACCGTTGGCACCGAGCATCGGTCGCCACACCTTCAGCTTCTCCGGCAGGCTGGCTTGGATGTGGGACACCGTCGCGCCGGTGGCAAGGATCTGAGCCTGAGGAAAGGCCTGGTGGATCACCTCAAGCCCGAAGTAGTAGTCGGGATCGCCCTGGCTGATGAAGATCGCCTTCAGCTTCTTTCCGCTGTCCAGGATTTGACCCACCACGCGGTGCGCATCGGCGCGGGTGAACTGTGCATCGATCAACACGGCGTCGGTCTTGCCGACGACCAGAGTCGAGGCGACGTTGAAGCCGCGCCCATCGGCGCGGTACGTGCGCAGCTCCAATGGCGGCTCGTCTGCGGCATGCAAGGGTGCGGCAGCGCCAAACATCAAGAGCGTGGTCACCAGGGCACCCAAGCGGAATAGAACGTTCTGCATCGTAGGCATTGAATAGAAGATATGGGATCGCTGAGAATGCGCTAGGCAAGAACTTTTGATAAGTACGCACCTTGAGGTAAGCCCGCATGTCGATCACGTCATTGGGAGAGTCAGTCACGGCGCAAGGTCGCAATGGCGGTGTCGGCAGTGTGTTTGCCACCGACTGCCCATCCAGAGCCGTGTTGCAACACGTCACCAGCCGCTGGGGGCTGCTCATCCTGTTGTTGCTGCTCAAGGGCTCACGCCGGTTCAGCGAACTGCGTCACGGTATCGACGGCGTGAGCGAGAAGATGCTGGCACAGTCCCTGCGGGCCTTGGAAGCAGATGGTTTCGTGATCCGAACCGTTCAAGAGCAGGTGCCGCCGCGCGTGGAGTACGGCCTGAGTGCCATCGGCGTGGAGGTGGCCCTGCATGTGGAGGCGCTGGCTGACTGGATCGAAGCGAACCTGCCGCGGATTCAACAAGCTGCCCCCGAGGCGCTGGATGGGGCGGCGGACACTCCCGGGGTCAGACTTGATATCGTCGGTGGCGAATCCGGCTGAAGATTCGGTCATCCCGGATTGGAGACCAAGTACACCAGTCCTCGCTAGCTGCGACCGACCTGTATCCATTACTGAGCCGGATGTCTGCTAGAGACTGGTAGCTGACCTTCGACGGCGGCCTCCTGAGCGTCGGCGGCCGCCGCAAGCTGACCTTCACGAGCACCAGCTTCAGACTGGTGGCTGAGTCGAGCTCGAAGGCGCTTGTTTCATGTCGTACGCCATGTAGCGCAGGATCGCTCGGGCGGCCGCGGCTGAGGGTGGCGGTCATGTCCCCGCCCCGTAAGCTTTGCGCCCCATCAACGGGCATCCACTGAAACCCCAAGATACTGTTGTCCAATCCCCGGTTGATGACGCAAAATGCAACAAACCGTACACCGGGGAGGCATAGATGGCGAACAAATCTGCAGCATCGGGCGAGTTGACAACAAGGACCTAGGCGGTGGCATTGAATCGCATGCCGCCACCCCAGCACACCACCTCGCCTCCCTCCCTCCTGGCCCGCGTCAATTGGCGGGCGGTGGGCGCGCTTGCGGCCAAGGAGCTGAGCAACCGCGAGGTCCACGCACCGGTGGTGTCGACTTACCGGTGGTGGGCGCGGCGTCCTCATTGCGTCATGGGCGCGCTGCTGGACGCTGCTGTGGCTCAATATGGGCCCGAGCTCGTCGTCTCCGACCCGTTCAGTGGAGGCGGGACGGTCACGTTCGAGGCTGCCAAGCGCGGCCTCAAGACCTACGCACAGGACCTCTATCCATGGCCGGCTCGCGGTCTCGCCGCTGCGCTTGGCACCTGCGACGCTACTGAGCTTCAGGCCGCCGCTGACCGAGTGCTTGCGGCCCTGGCACCGCATCGGGAGGGGTATCGCACGGCCGACGGCCACGAGCTGTCTCACGTGCTTCGCGTCCGCCGCTCCACCTGCGCGCATTGCAGCGGCAAGGTGTTCGAGTTCCCTCACGGCCTAGTGTCGGTCACCAGTCGTAGTCTCAGCGACCGCGGTGCCTTCTTTGGCTGCCGCGCCTGCGGACACCTGACTCGTCGCACCCGAGGCATCAAGAGCTTTACCTGCGACGGTTGCGATGCCCGCTGGTCGGTGAATAACGAGACTGCGGGATGCCCGCACTGCAGCCACGATGCCTTGTGCGCGGAGGGCTGGCAGGCCGTTCTCGTCCAAGAGCTCGCTGTCGTCCACAGCCAGCTGCGAGCCGTCCTGAGGCCCGTTGCTGAAGGAGACCCCGTTGCGCTCCACCCCGCTTCGGGGGTCCACGAAGCGCTGGCGGCCAAGATTCCGACGGGCAAGGAGACCAAGCGGCTGCTCGACAATGGGTTCGCGGCATGGCGCGACCTGTACTCAAGCCGACAGCTTGAAGCTCTAACCCAGGGCCTGAAGGCTGTGGCGCGGCTGGACTGCGCGCCGGCGGTCAAGGACCGCTTGGCCTTCTCGCTGCTCGGCGCCGCTGAGATGCCCGCCTTACTCAGCCGCTGGGACCGATTCAACCTCAAACCGTTCGAGGGGATGGCGAATCATCGGTACGCGCAGACGACGTTCGCAGTGGAGTCAAACCTGCTGTCACCTGTCGGTAGAGGGACGATTCCGAGGCGACTTGAAGCCGCCGCCCAAGCCCTGCAGTGGTTCATCGACTCGAGGAAGCGACCGCCGAAGGTAGCCACGACCGTTCCCGGCCGCCGAGGACGCAGGAAGACTGACTGGGACGTTCTCGTCACCACGGGCAGCAGCGTCAAACAAGCGCTGCAGACGGGGTCCGTGAACGTCGTGGTGACCGACCCGCCGTACTTCGACGATGTGCAGTATGGCGAGCTCGCTAGGCTCTTCCACGTGTGGCTAAAGGTCTACGACCCGAATGTGGTCGTGGACGAGAGCGCGGAGGCGGTGCCGAACAGCACTCGCGGCACGTCGCCAGCGGACTACGAGGCGACGATTGCGGCGTGTTTGGCCGAGAGCCGGCGGACGCTGAAGGCAAACGGCAGGCTCATCCTGACGTTTCACAACAAGAAGATGGTGGCCTGGCGGGCGCTGGCAGGGGCCATCGCGACCGCCGGCTTGAAAGTGACCGCGCTCGCTGCCGTCCTGGCGGAGAACCAGGGCGACCACTGCAAGCGCAGCGTCAACGCCATGCTGCATGACCTGGTCATCGAATGCGCGCCGGCAAACACACCCCTGTTGCCGGCGCCGTCGTTGGAATTCACCCCGAAGTCCGCGGCTGAAAAGAACCTTGCCGCCATGGGTCTAGCCCTGGTTGACTGCGTTGCCGCTCGCAACTCGGCCGACCTCGGCGCGGAGTATCGCGCTCACCTCGAACGCCTTGGCGTTCGAAAACGCCTCATCGACTGACGATGTGGGACAGCGCCCTCCAATCGTCCACCCAGCTCGTCACACACGCGCTGCTGCACAAGACCGTTCTTCCCTCGGACGCGCTCGCATTTGAGAAGGTCAGCGGCGCGGTTGCCGTTCGGGCTGCGCTGAGATTGCAGGCCGGCGAGCAGAGCCTCCTGTTCGCAGTGCCGGAGGCAACCGCGTCGACCGCTCGCCACATCGTGGCTTCGCTCCTCATCGGCGACCACGCCCACGCGAATGCGCAGGGCCAAGTACCCCAGGTCGAAGAAAGACATTTGTTGAGAGGCGACATCGTCCTCGTGACGCAAGCCATCTCGAACGCCAAGGCTCGCCTGGATGCGGTGCACATTGGACAGAGCCAGCGGCTTGAGGACCTGTGGGAAGTAGCCACGCTTAGCCGCTACACCGCTGCGAAGTCCGCCAAGCCGAGGGTGTTCCTGGCCAATCCTGGTTGGCTCGAAAAGACCATGAACGGTCGGCGTTTCGGCGCGGTGGTCATTGACGGCTCACATCCGAGCACGTTCGCTCAACTGCCGCAGCTGATGCGCGCTGCCTCCGGGTGTACGCGGCTGCGCATTGCTGTCTCGCCGCCGCCTGGCGAAGATGTCCTCGCCGCATGTGGGCATCCCTCCAAGCTGCAGCTCTGGCTGTGGGACTCGCAGGCAAAGAGCGATGCTGAAACAGCAGTGGAGGCACATGACCCGCAGCCGCGCGCGAATGGCGACCGGCACTTGTGGGTGTGCGACTCAGACGAGGAGGCGACGCAGGCGCTCGCAGAGGTCTACAAGTGGCTCACGGCTGCAGCACGGGCGGCCGAGGGGCGGGCCTATCCAGGACTTCGGCAGTGCTGGGGCCTCTACAACCGCCTACGGCAAGTCGCTGTTCCACTCGTGCAGCTCGAACAGGTCGCGGCCACAACCTGGGCTGGCAACCTGCGGCAGCGCATCGCGGAGCTCGACAGTGTCAGTGGCCACGGAAGTGTGGCCTGGGACACCACCTGGCCACAGCTCGTCGCTGCTCTCAAGGCAGCATACGAAACGCTCCTGCGCCGCAAGGAGACGGCCAAGTTCTGGGGTGTCGCGACAAACCTGCAGGCCTTTCTTCCGTCAGCCACGCCCCATCTGCGAATTGTGGTCGGTTCTGAGGCCGAGGTCACTCTGCTTACGCCGGCGCTCGAGCTGGTCGTGGACGGATTCTCGGAAGCGCTTGCGTCTGGACGAGTCGAGTTCGTCACGGGCAACAAGGAAGGCAAGCTGGTGGCCGAGGGAGATGTTTGCCCGACGGTGCTCCTGGCTCCGCGGACCAACGGCCATCGCTACCTTGACGTGTTTCCGTCCGCGCGCGTCGACGAGTTGCTCTACCCGCATGAGGTTGCCGTCGAACAAGGCAATCAATCGCGGCTTCACCGGGCCTGGGCATCACGCGCAGAAGACGAAGCTCGCGTACGTTTCCTCGCGCCCTTCGGGTTCAAGCCCTTGCCGTCCTCCGCACCGTGTGCTTCCGCGAGACCCCCGGCGGTTGTAGTTCGCAATTCAAGCGGACATGCGGTGGCCATGGTCACGCAAGCGGACGTCTCAGGCGAAATCGACATTGATGCGCTAGCCGGCACCTCCGGCGCCGACTTGTTCGATGGCCACGAGCCAACGGTGTACCTGTCTGCAGGCGGCGCGGGCGCTATCACGGAGGTTCGCTTCACCAACGGGGAGCAGCGCCAGTTCTACGATGGTCAGAAGCTGGACGTCTTCTTCTCGGAGACGTCGAACATCCAGCGGCACCCTGTGCGGGCGGTCCAGCCAGGCTGGCGAGTCATCGCCTTCGTCGACGGGCGGTACGACGGCCTGTTTCAGCGGCTGGCCGACGTCGTGAACTCCCGGCTGCCTCCTGGTGAGCGCGCTGCGCTAGCGCTCTGGCGCCAGGCTAAGGAGCATCTGGTCGCTCGGTTCGAGAACAAGACCGAGCTCTACAACAAGCTGGTCTTGAAGGGCCTGACGTCCAGCTATGGCACGTTCATCAGCTGGGTTAGCGACGGGGACGAAGACATCATCGCGCCGCAGCAGTTCAGCGAGTTCAAGGTGCTGGCGTCCGAAATCGAGACGTACGCCAACTCGAAGGTGATGCTGGATAGCGCCTTCAAGGCCGTGCAGCACGAACGCGGCCGCAATCGCCAGCTGGGCCGGACCCTTCGTGCGTTCCTCCGCGCCGCGATTTCCGGCGATGGCTACGAGGAAGCGCTGGCCGGTGCTCGCACGATTGACGCGGGAGTCGCCGACGTGTTCGCTGCGGTCGAGGTGCTTGAGGTTCAGTCTGTTCGCGAAGTGACGAGGAGTTCGTGATGGCAGAGAAGAAGGACTACAGCCCGACCTACGCTGATGAGCTGGCCATCTCGAAGCACTTCGTGCAAGTCCTGGAGCAGCGGCTCGCCGGACGAGACAGTGAGCGCCGCACCAACGTGAACCCGCTGGATTGGTGCCATCTCGGTGTCATCGGGCCCGCGAAACAGCAGCATGGGCCCGTCGAATTGGATTCAGCGACCCTCGAGGCGGAGGTCGCACCAGAAGGGTCTTCCGAAGCGAAGGCGGAGGATGCCGCGACGAACGACGGCTCGACGAAAGCCGCGCCTCCCGCCGGCAGCAGCGCTCCGGCGTCCGCAGATGCACCGGAGCCTGAGGACCCGAAGGCGGCCGAGAAGGCAGATGACCGGGAAAGCACTCGCCGGCCACCCTCAGCGATTGGCTTCGAGGCGCTGGTGCATCCCGGCCCTGACGGTAGCTTCATGCTGACGGTCGATGCTCAGTTCTGCATCTTCACCAAGCACCTGCCGGACCACGCGGAGCAAACCAGCGTGCTCGATGCCGGCGCGTCCGTTGGGGCGCCGCTGGCGGAGGTCGTGCAGCGCTGGCCGCTCGAGGTTCGAGGCATCGAGCTGAAGATTTCGGCCGGCGGCTGCACGGCAAACGACGACGGCGTCATTCAGCAACTGCTGGACGAGACGCTCGAACAGGCATTTGCACGGTCCGACGCTGAGCGCCTATTGCCCGGGACGCGCCCGAAGGTCTCAGAGGCAGACATCAAGACGCCTGAGGCCTTCAAGGCGTTCCTCACGTCACGGCTTCACGGCTTCAACGTCGAGAAGTGGCAACTCAACGCATCGCTCGAAGTCCGTGCGATACCACGGCCGGATGGCAAGGTCCGGATTGGCTGCTACTTCAAGAACGAAACGCCTGAGACGCCGCCCCTGACGAAGGGCAAGGGGTTAAAGGACGCGTTCCTGGTCATCAGCGACGTGCGCATTGACGCCACGGTCGGCGGTGAGCTCCATCCCATTGAAATCTTGCCGGTCCCGCAGGACTACCAGTACGACCGTCGCGTCTGGGCCGTTGGCCACAACACGAGCGTCGTCACGGACCCGGAGCGCCGCGTGATTCGGACCAGGGCGCTTGCCGTGTTCGAGCAGACTCGCATCATGACGCGCGACGTCGTGCCTGCGAAGTTTGCGGCGCTGGCAAGCAGCCCGTTTGAGACGCTGCAAGCCGTGTACGACGCGATGGGCGAATACGAGCAGGACTGGCAGAAGCGGGTTCTCGACGACAACTCTTTGAGCCTGGACGCGGCGGCGATGGCAGAGTGTCGGCGCGACCACGCCGGCTTCAAGGACGAGATTCGACGGTTCGCGTGCGGCATTGCGGCATTGCGATGCGATGAGCGGCTGCTGCGCGCGTTCCAGGCGGCCAATCGGGTGTTCGGGAAGCTTGCCAGCGGCTACGACGCCTGGCGCCTGTTCCAGCTCGTCTACATCGTGACTCAGCTGCCGGCGCTGGCCGTGCGCGAGAACTACGTGCGGGGCGAGTTCCCCGCGGGCACCAAGCGAGAGTGGAAGGACGCGCTCGACTGGGGCGATGTTCTCTGGTTTCGAACCGGCGGCGGGAAGACTGAGGCCTACCTGGGCCTGGCGTGCTGCGCCATGCTCTACGACAGGCTGCGGAACAAGCGCTTCGGGATGACCGCCTGGTTGCGATTCCCGCTGCGCATGCTCAGCATCCAGCAGCTGCAGCGCGCCATGCGCGTCATCTGGGAGACCGAAGAGGAGCGCAAGCGAATCCTGGGCGAAGAGGCGAGCCAGTCGGCCCCGCTGCGCCTTGGCTACTTTGTCGGCAGCACCACCACGCCGAATGGACTGTCGGTCGAGTACCTGAGCAACTTGACTGAGGAGAGCCTCGAGCGAGTACGCGCGGTGCCTGACTGCCCGGCGTGCGGCGGTCGCGGAACGGTCAAGAGCCACGCGGATATCGCCGGCATCAAGTTCCGCCACATCTGTTCCACCTGCAAGGCCGAACTCCCACTGGATGTGTCAGACGACGAGGTCTACCGGCACCTACCGGCACTGGTCGTGGGCACCATCGACAAGATGGCCACCGTCGGGCAGCAACCCAAGTTCGGGCTGCTCTGGGGAGGGGCCAAGTGGAAGTGCCCGGACCATGGCTACGGCTTCGGGGACTGGTGCACGGCGTTCGGCTGCAAGGTGGACAAGAAGCTGCGCAGGACGGTGAAGCCCTACGACCCCTCACCTGCACTGCACATTCAGGACGAGCTGCACCTGCTGCAGGAGGAGCTTGGCGCCTTCTCTGGCCACTACGAGACGCTCATCCGCTACTGCGAAGAGACGGTCGGCGGTCTGCCGTCGAAGGTCATCGCGGCTACGGCCACTATCGAAGGCTTCGAGAACCAAGTGCGCCACCTGTACGGGGTGAAGGACGCCAGGCGCTTCCCGGGCCGTGGGTACGACCGCATGAAGAGCTTCTACGCGGTGCCCGACGAGGACTCGGAGGGCCGGCCGAAGACCGCTCGCATCTTCGTGGCCTTCAAGAGCCCCTCGCTGTCGCCCGCGGACGCGTCTGCCTTTTGCTCTGAAATCCTGCATGCCGAAATCGGCCGCCTCTTCGCCAATCCCCACTTTGCCCTCGCCATCCTCAAGGATGCCAAGACGGCCGACGATGTCGAGGCCCTGCTGCGGCATTACTCGACCACACTCAACTACGTCGGGAGCTTGGCCAAGGGCTCGCGTGTGCGGCAGGCCCTGGACGAGGTCGCATCGAAGGTCCGGCCAGGCGCGCGGGACCTGAACGTGGAGTACCACTCCAGCCGTTCGTCGAGCGCCGAGGTCGCCGAGGTGGTCCATAAGGTGGAGAGCCCGCCAGCCTGGTCTGATGAGAGCTTCCTCGATGCCCTGGTGGCCACGAGCATGATTAGCCACGGGGTCGACCTCGAGCGCGTCAACTTGATGACGATGGACGGGGTCCCCGAAGAGACCGCTGAGTACATCCAGGCATCGAGTCGGAGCGGTCGTCGGCACGTCGGCTTGGTTGTTGTCGTCCTGAGCGGGTTCTCGCTGCGGGCCAACAGCATTTATCACCGCTTCATCGAGTACCACCAGCACCTCGACCGCATGGTGTCGCCGGTTCCGGTGAACCGGTTCGCCAAGTACGCCGCCGGACGAACCCTGCCGGGCATCGCGCTCGGCCTCGTCTACGGCGTGCACACGGCTCAAAGCGGCAGCTCGAAGCTCAACAACCGCACGGAGGTTGTCGACCTCCTGGACCGTCTGGGGCCGGACTTCTTGGCTGAACTCAAGGCGGCGTACTCACTTGGCGACGGCGTTTACGACGAGCGGCTCGAGAAGTCGCTGGCCGATGTGCTCGCAGAACAACTGGGGCGCGTGGAACTCTCGATTCGCAACAGCACCGAGAAGAAGGTCAAGGATGCGGTTCGTCCTGTGCCCATGACCAGTCTGCGCGACGTGGAGGCCGGGGTTCCATTTTGGCCAGACCACTGCGACTCACGGCTGCTCACCTTCGTGCAGAAGTCCAAGGACTGACCATGGCCTACAAGGGATTCTCGCGAGGTCAGACCCAGGTCCTGTTCAGGCACCTGCCCGAGGCCATCTTCGAGCACGACGACTACGGTCTGTGCAAAGTGACGCAGGTCGCCCTGGGCGACGCGGAGGTCAATCGCGACGCGCTCTTCGACGCGATGGCCGATGCCCTGGCGATGTGGCCGGCCGACTTCGCCGCCAAGTTTCCGGACACGCGCGACGCATCGCGCAGGTCCTACTACGCGGTGGGCTCGCCCAGAGAGGTCCGGTTCACGCCGTACCCGCAGGTGTTCCGCTGCCGGTCCTGCTCGAGGACGGGAAAGTTCACCGACCTTATCAAGCGGGGCGCGTCCGCGGTAGGTCGGTGCAGCTGCGGCGGGTACTTGAACCAGATGCGCTACGTGCAGGCTCACAACTGCGGGCGGCTGGAGGAGCTCTACGTGCCGGCGCAGCGGTGCCCGGGCTGCGGCAGCGGCACGGACTTGGCGTTCTATGACCCCGGTCGCGTCAAACAGGCACGTTGGTACTGCGCGAAGTGCAAGGCCGACGTGCAGGCGCTGCGCATGACGCCTTGCAAGTGCGCGTACAACCAGTCGCTGCCACCGGGCCCTCGCGCGGAGAAGTTCCTCCGCGTGGTGCCGACAGGCGACCCCTCGCTCTACATCCCGCACACGGTCGCTTTTGTCAACTTCCCCGAGGACGACCAGGGGCGGCTGCGGGCGGCGCCAGATGCGTTGCAGCTGATGCTGGCCCGAACCTGGGGGCTACTGCCCGATGGCGTTTCGGACACGATTCGCGAGCGCGCGAGCCTTGGCAAGCCCGAGGACGCGGACATGACGGCCGCGCTTGTTGAGCAACTGCGCAAACTCGATCCGACCAACCAGGTCGTCTGCGACTACGACGCGAAGAAGAAGAAACCGAAAGGTCAAGCCGAAATCGAGCGGGTCAACGACTTGCTCAAGGCATGCAAGCTGACCTCGACGGGCGCACCACGCCGTTGGCTGGTCGAACACACGACCCTTCTCGACAAGACGGACATCAACACTATCGCAGACGTCGCGGGGATGCTGAGGCGTTCTGGCGATGAGGTCGGCGCGTCCGACATCGAGGAGGGGCAGCGCAAGGCTTCCGAGCTCCTCGGTATCCGCAATCTCAGAGTCGTGAACGACTTTCCGCTTGCGCTGTGCGCGTACGGGTACACGCGGACCGCGCGCGACCCCTCCCGTACGCTCATCACGCCATTTCCGGTAGACGACCGCGGCAGGATTCCTGTGTACGCCATCGCAGCGGAGACGGAAGCACTGTGGTTCGAACTGGACCCGTTGAAGGTCTACAGCTGGTTGCTCCAGAACGGCATCGCCGGCGGCGCCGTCCCGGCCTCTCGCGAAGAGGCCTGGGCCCGGCTGTACGCCGAAGTGCCTGGACTGCGCGAGGCGCCGCACGAGCCCTCATACGGGCAGGTGGAAGCGGTGGCCATCCGCACGCTCTTGCACACCATGAGTCATCTGTTCCTGCGGCGCATCGAATGGAGCGGCTTCGCGCCCTCGAGCGTCGGCGAGTACCTCATCCCCGGCTCGCTCTCGTTCATCCTGTACGCCAACCGGCATGCCGAGACCAAGATTGGCGGCCTGACGACGCTGTTCGAGCAGCGCCTGAACACCTGGCTCTGGGACGCCGTGCAGTCGGGTCGCGAATGCGTTTACGACCCCATCTGCGAAGACGACGGCGGGAGCTGCGCCGGCTGTACTCACCGAGAGCACAACTGCATCAGCTTCAACCGCGAGCTCTCTCGAGCGACTGTCTACGGTGGACCTACGCCGCAGGCCAGCGTCTTCGAGGGCTCGAAGCTCGCGTTCGGGTATTGGCAAGACGCATGGAAGGCGGCGCCGGTGGCGTGATGTCCACGACGACGATTTCAGAGCGCATACGGCGTCCGGATGGGGCTCGGCGGCTTGGTCAGGCCTTGTGGATGCTGGTGGGCGAACGGCTGAGTTCCTCCGAGGAACTACTCTGGGCCAACTCGCTGCTCGGAACAAGCGGCGAACGCCTGCTTTGGGATGCGCTCAAGGAATGGAGGTGCCTGAGTTCCGAGGGCAGGCTCCTCGCTCGACCTCTCGCGGACTTCCTTTGCGCTGTCTGGGACGGGCAATCCGAGGTGGACATTGCGCTGATGTGGACGCTACCGCAAGGGCTCGCCGTCCCCGGCGTGGACCCGACGGGGTACGCCAAGGGCGTACGCGCGCTCATTCGGGCCTCAAGGGAACGCCTAACACTCCTTGCGCCCTACCTTGAAGTTGAGGGCATGGGACAGCTTCAAGAGGAGCTGCTTGCTGCCCTGTCCAAGGGCGTGTCCATGACGCTGGTGACCCAGGACGCGAATTCGTTGGGCTCATGGGCGTCGGATTCGCTGGAGTCGCTACGTCGGGAGGCGCGAGGCCTGAACGGTTGTCTGCGCGTGTACACGGCGCCGACGACTGCGCCTGTCTTGCTGCACTCGAAGCTCGTAGTGGCGGATGGCGCGTCGGCCGTCCTCGGCTCCGCGAATCTGACGGGCAATGCGTTGCTTCGGAACCTTGAGACGGGCGTTATCGTTGGTGCTCGTCAGGCAGTTGAGATTGAGCGAGTCGTACACGCGGCAATCGAGCTCGGACAAGTGCGCCTTGTGTTTAAGACCGCTGCGGGCGAGTAGGCGTGCTGACGAGCAGCAGTTCTTCCGGCCGGTGACCCTGAAGCCCCGCGCTCCGATTAGCGCGAGCCGTTGTCGGAGCGGCCGCTCTGCGCGCCTTGCTCCGTCCGCATGGGTCGGTGGCCCAAGCCCACGGGGCGGGCCGCACATGCCCCCTGGGTCCAGCCCCCGGCCGGCGGCGAATGACGACAAGGTGACTGACAGCATGAGTTCGCCGCCCGGCGCAGTGTGACTCCTTCCGCTGCGCAGCTGGCCTCATGCACGTGCGTTCTTCGCCAGAGGCCAAGGGCGTCAGACCTCGATCTCCTACCTCTCTTGTGCGGTGACAATGTCGCCTAGAACAGCCGAGATGATGCTCCTTGCAGCCAGCTTGAGGGGCCGGTTTCCAGCCCGGCGAGTCGAGAGAGGAAGATCTTGTTGCGACACCACAATCCGAGGACTTCGCGCAGCGCCGCTGCGGTCAGACCGACCGCTTGCGCGATCTCCCCGCTTCGGATGTCTGAACGCTTGCGGCGAGTCGTGACAACGGGGCCGTCAAGGCCGACCATCGGCAGGTGTCACTGATGCGTGGTGAACCTGCGATCACCCTGAGCGACTTGTACCTGGCATTTCGCCAAGCGAAGACTGCACTCTACTTCGAGCGTCGTGGCGTCGGCTTGCACGAGCTGGCACAGTTCGAGCAAGACCTTGGAAACCAATTGCGCGCGCTAAAGGAGACCCTCGACGCTCGCCCATGGTTCGACGGCCTAGAGACTGGCGAGTCGTGGGTTGTTCCGAAGCGGTTCAGAGAGCAATCTCCGACAAGCGACGAGATCATTCGAATCGGAGTCCGGCAGGACAAAGCGGTCAGGCCCATCGACGTCCAAGTCCGCGTAAGTCCGACCCCGCAGTTCGCGATCGTGGAGATTCTCTATCTGTGGCAGTTCGGCGGCCATCTCGATTCACTACTGCCGAGCCCAGAGGTTCTGGGCTATCGCCTCGATCTGCGCGAGCAGAGAGTAGTGCCGGATCGACGGTGGGTTTTCGAATTCTGGCCCCCTCGCTACCAAGAGTTCCGGATGGCGCCGTTGAACGCAGCACGGGATGCGCTGCAACTCGACCGGAAAGTGATGATCATTAGCGCCGATCTGGCGAGCTTCTATGACACCGTCGAGCCTGCATTCTTGCTCAGCAAGGGCTTCATCCGGCGATTGACAGACGTCAGCGGTGATGAGTTCGCCGTCGAAGCCTACAAGGTGGCGACGACCTCATTGCTCAACGCCTATGAACGGTTTCGGGCCCAAGCGTCCCGGCGCGTCGGGATCCCCGTCACTACCGGCGTTCCTATCGGCGCTCTCACCAGCCGGCTCGTCGCAAATTTGGCGCTCGAGTCACTGGATCGCCACATCGCAGGTCGTTCGGGCGTGCTCTGCTACCGGCGCTATGTGGACGACCTGGTGATCGTTGCCCAAGACAGGAAGGCTGACAAGGCAGAGAGTCTTCTGAACGTGCTCAGCACATACCTTCCGATCAAGAGCACCAGCGACGACACGGTTCGTCTTGATTGCGATGAACTTTCACGACCGGGCAGTGACTTCCGCCTTCAAAGCAAGAAGGTTCGAGTCCACCACCTGGCCGGTACGCCTGGCACAGATTTCGTGGACGCCGTCGCCTCCGATTTCGCCAGTCTCGTCAGCGAACGTCGGGCGTTCGTGGACATCGCGACCTTGCATGGCGAAGGTGCTGGGCACCTTGTGAGAGCCAGGCAACAAGCAGGGTCGCCACTGCGGGTCCTGCGCCAAGCAGACCGCGCCAAGCTTGAACGGTACGCGCTCTCGACGAGCCTTCACTCCTTGGAAAGGATTTCGAGCCTGGTCGACGGTCAGCAGGCGAAGACCATGGTCCGCAACAGCCTCGATCAAGTGGCCCGCGTGCTGGACGCAGAGGACAACTGGCTGGAAGACCTCGACCTTTCCTTGCGACTGTTCAAACTCGCAGTTGTCGCGTCCGATTGGAAGACCGCAGCTGAGATCAATCAAAGGATGGATGCAGTCTGGGGAAGTGTCGAATCCCTCTGGGAGGCTGCATCGGCGCTTTACTTCCTGGGCCAGGAGCTACCGCGCGGCAAGAAGTTTGGCTGGACTTCCCTTCGCGACTACCTGCATGAACGTCGGGTCGAAGCCATGGCCGCCGTGTTGCCGCGAACGTCGAAGGGGCTGAAGGATCTCGAGGCCCGTTTGAAGGGCGGGCTGAAGTACCGTACCCGCTATATGAGCATGGGCGTGCTGAAGCGTCGGGCCGCGATTCTGGCCGCCTCGGACTTGCGCTCGCGCGATCGCGAGGAGGACTCGCCCAAGGACGCAAGACCTCCTGAGGTGGATCGAACATGGCTCATCGAGGAACTCTCCGAGAGCGGGGAGCTTGTTAAGCGCCTCACCGAGATCGAGAGGTTTGTCGCACGTTGCGAAGACCTCAAAGATCCGCCTTGGATGCTGGCGCCCGCCCGGCTGTTCCTCTGCATACGCCCACCTTCCTACTTCGACATTGCACGCCGCTGGTTGATTCGAGTCGAGAGTGAAGGATTTCAATCGGACATCTTTCAAGATCTTCTGGATGTCGTCAATGCGATTCGCGGCACTCGCTACGCAGACCCAGTCGGCACTGTGATCGACCCGAGCAATGTCTGGATCAACTCGTTCTGGCAAAGGTTCGCCGACGATTCGCCAATGACAGGGCCGCGCGTGATGCTCGGCAACTTGGTCGTCAAGAACAGCGCATGGGAGGCCGCAGCAAAGCGAACGCCGAAGCCTCCCTACAACAAGCCCCACATGACACTGGAGCGCCTGCGGGGTCTGGCCACGGTCCTGGAAAAGGCTAACCGGGTGGCACAGAACCATCCGGCGGCGGTCCTTGTCTTACCCGAACTTTCCATCCCGCGCGATTGGTTTCGAGCGCTGTCGAACTATGTTGTGCTGACCGGTCGCTACGGCTTGGTCGCCGGCCTGGAGTATCGACATGATCCAGCGAATGCGCATGTCAGCAATGAGGTCCATGCCGTAATTCCCGGCCCCTCTCGTTCTGTCGCATCGTGGAGTTGGACCAAGCGCAGACCTGCACGCGAGGAGGCGACTCAACTTGCAGCTATGCCTGTTGGCGTGACCTTCGCGCCACCCAAGGGCAATCTGCCAAGAATCGTGGTTTCATCGCCTTGGGGATCGCTTTCCGTGTTGATCTGCAGCGAGATGATCGAGGCACGCCGAGTCGCTGACCTTGTCGGCCGGGCGGACGTCGTGCTATGTCCAGCGTGGAACCCCGACACATCGTCCTACGATCACTTGATCCAGTCCGTGGGATTTCAGCTCCACGCGATCATCGCGATCGCCAACAACGGCTACTATTCTGACTGCAGAGCGTGGGCGCCGCGTGCGGTACGTTGGGAGCGAGACTTGTGCCGCCTGGTTGAGAGAGGCGCCGATGATCTCGTCCACGTCGATCTGCCGCTCGAAAGCCTCAGAGCGTTTCACGCAGATCCAACAGTGAATGAAGACTGGCGCCCCTTGCCGCCGGATTGGCGGTGACTGAGTGCGGCAACGCAGCAGTCTGCAGGATTGCTCCAGGGGCCGAAGAACGGCAATGCGACATTGACTGCTGCGACTCAGCACGCCGTCACGCTCGACGGCTGAGGCGAATGAGCAATCCCGACCCTCCTGATGCCAAGCGCCAATCGGCAATCAAGGCGTTGATGGGAGTCCATCGTAGACTGCGAGCCGGAGGCCACGACGGACGATCGATGATCGTGCCAAGCGGAGATTGCGAGTCGACGCCACCAAGTGGCGGTTGGACGAGCGTGGGCCCGTGTGTTCAGTCTATGACCGGTGTGCGAGGGAGAGCGTGAGTTCCAGCCTCCGCAACGACTGACTCCTTTCGCTGCCTCGCCGACCATCGAGGCGGAAGGTCGATTTGAGACTGAATGCGGTCAACCTACTAAGGTTGCCCTGAAGTCCTGGACCGGCCGCAAGCCGACAATACACGGCAGGCGGAGCTTCCGCTCAAAACTCCCCCTTCAAAACCCACTTTGGGCATTCCGACGATCAGGGGGCAATCTTCACAATATTGATGAGATTGTTCTCACTGCGAATAGCGTGCAATTCTGCAGGTGTTTCTATGGCGACCAATGCTGGACAACGATCCAAGGTTGTTCCAGACGCCTTCACATCCAGGCGAATGCTGCGCCACGCAGCGCAATTGACCTGAATCAATTTTGAGATGCACCGCAGCACGCCCAGTGCATGCCAACGCATCACCCCTGCCTATGATTTCCAACGACAGACGCAACCGCGCTGACCGCTTCCCTCTCGCAGCGGATCAACGGTTCAACTGCGGCCGCCATGTCGACCTGCAGACCCAGAACACCAACACCTCAAGGAGTTCCCCCCATGACAGCATTCTTCGCCGGAAGCGGCATCGGCTCACTGGCCGGCGCTGCCTTCCTCATCCGCGATGCCGGCTGGAAAGGCGCCGACATCACCATCTTCGAATCTCAGCCGATCCCCGGCGGCAGCCTGGACGGCGCGCAGCGGCCAGAGGGCTACTCTCTGCGCGGCGGGCGCATGCTCACCAGCGACCACTATGAGTGTCTGTGGGACCTGATGAAGAGCATCCCTTCGCTGGAGCACGAGGGTCTGAGCGTCTACGACGAGACGCTGCGCTTCAACGAGCGCAACCCCGCGCACTCGCGCGCGCGCCTGGTGGACGCCAACCGCCACATTGTCGATGTGTCGTCCATGGCCTTTACGATGCATGACCGCCTGGAACTTCTGCGCCTCACCGAGGCAACCGAAGAGACACTGGGCACCAGCCGCATCACCGACTGGCTGTCGCCTGCATTCTTCCGCAGCAATTTCTGGCTGATGTGGCAAACGACCTTCGCCTTCCAGCCCTGGCACAGCGCGGTTGAATTCAAACGCTACCTGCACCGCTTCATGAACGAGTACCCCCGCATCGAGACGCTTGCAGGCGTGAAGCGCACGGCCTACAACCAGTACGACTCGCTGGTGCGACCGCTGGTCCACTGGCTGGTCGAGCGCGGCGTGCGTTTCGAGCATGGCGTGACGGTGACTGACGTCGACTTGCGCGATGACGCCGACGTCCTCTCGGTGCGTGGGCTCGAGCTGCGCGGGCCATCCGGCGTGCGCACGATGGACATCTCGCCTCAGGACCTGGTGTTCATCCAGAACGCCTCGATGACCGATGCCTCCAGCCTCGGCACGATGACCGAGCCGCCATCGCAGCTCACCAAGGTTCATTCAGCCGGCTGGGCGCTGTGGGAGAAGATCGCACAGGGCCGGCCGGCGTTCGGCCGCCCCGAGGCCTTCAACGCCAGCATCCCCGAGTCGTGGTGGGAGTCGTTCACGGTGACGTGCCGCACGCCGGCCTTCTTCGAGAAGATGGAGTCGTTCACCGGCAACCAGGCGGGCACCGGCGGCCTCGTCACGTTCCGGGACTCGCGCTGGCTGATGTCCGTCGTCCTCTATCACCAGCCGCATTTCGTCGGCCAGCGCGCCGACGAGTGGGTCTTCTGGGGCTATGCGCTGCACCCCGACCGCGTCGGCGACTTCGTGCCCAAGCCCATGAGCGAATGCGGCGGCGCCGACATCCTCAACGAGCTGGCCGGCCATCTGAACTTCGACCGCGCAGTCTTCGAGGGCGCCACCTGCATTCCCTGCCGCATGCCGTACATCACGAGCATGTTCATGCCGCGCGCTCGCACAGATCGCCCGAAGCCTGTGCCGGCACGGTCGCGCAACCTGGCATTCGTCAGCCAATTCGTCGAGATCCCGGACGACGTGGTCTTCACCGTTGAATACTCGGTGCGGGCGGCACAGACCGCGGTGTACCAGCTGGCACATGTGGACCGCATCGTGCCGCCGATCACGGCACATGACGCGAAGCCCCGGGTGCTGCTCGACTCCTTGGTGAAGTCCTTCACCTGAGCCGTGCCGGCGGGCCGCCGGTCAGCCTGCGGCCCCTTTTGCCAACCTCCTCACCGCACCCACAAACCTCTGCAAGGTCGGCGAGCAGTCCCGCTGCGCCAACCTCACATCAATCAACTGAAACCTCCCCCGCGTCCCCCACGCCCGCTCCAAGGCCGCCTCCAGTCCCACGCAGTCCTCCACCCGCGCCCCGTCCCCGCCCATCCCAGGCGCCATCTGCGCAAAGTCCCACGCGCTCAAGTCATTGAACCGAGCCTCCGGCTCGAAGGCCCGCAGCATCTCCCACCCCGCGTTGTTGAACACGATGACGATCGGGTCCCAGCCATGGCGCTGCGCATTGCCCAGCTCCCAGCCGGTCATCTGGAACGCCCCATCGCCCACCAGCACGATGGGCCGCTGCCCGGTCGCGGCCTGCAAGCCCAGCGCCGCGGGCACGCCGTAGCCCATGGTGGCGTAGTACCCGGGTGCGATGAGTGCGGTGGGGTCGATGTCCATCGCTGTGAACAGGCAGTCGCCCACGTCGCAGGCGATGGGCATGGGGCCGTGGCGTTGCATCAGGCGGTTCACGGCATCGGCGATGTCTGCCGGCGTGACGGGCGACGGCTCGGCGCGGCGGGGTTCATGCCGGCCTTTCGTCGCCAGTGCGCGCAAGGGCGCCACCAGCGGCGCAGTCGCCGGCACCCGCTCCAGCAGCGCGTCGATCAGCCGTGACAGCGGCACGTCCGGGTACACGTGGTGCCCCATCACCACGCGCCCGCCCAGCGCCTGGATGGCGAAGCGCAGATCGATGCGCTGGGCCGAGACCGCGAAGTTGGTGTCCGAGACGATGACGCCGAGCAGCAGCAAGCCATCGGAGGTCTCCACCTCCTGCGACAGCACCGGGTCGCCGGCCAGGCCGAGGTAGGTGCCGCGCAGCAGCGGCACGTCCGCATCGGCCAGCAGACCGCGGCCCATGAAGCTCGTCACCACCGGAATGCCCAGGCGTCGCGCCAGGGTGGCCACCTTGGCTTCCAGGCCGTAGCGGCGCACCTCCACGCCCACCATGAGCACGGGGCGTCTGGCGCGGCGCAGGCGCTCCAGCAGTTCGTCGGCACACGCGGCCAAGGCCTGCGGGTCGGGCTCATGCGGCGCGGTGACGGGCACCTCGTCGCATGGCCGCTGCGGCATGTCGCGCGGAATCTCCAGGTACACCGGCCGTGACTCGCGCAGCGCGGTGTCCAGCACGCGGGCGATCTGCTGCGGTGCCTGCCGTGCATCGTCCAGCCGCGCGCGGTCGGCGGTGAGTTCCTCGAACACGCGCCATTGCGAATCGAGCGTCTTCACCTGGTGGTGCAGCAGCAGGCCGCTGGCCGCTTCGTGCGCGGCCGGCGCGCCCGAGAGCACGACCAGCGGCACGCGCTCCGCGTACGCGCCCGCGACGGCATTGACGAGGTTGAACGCGCCGGCCCCGTAGGTCACCGCGGCCACGCCCAGCCCGCCGCGATATCGCGCGGCTGCGTCCGCCGCGAAGCCCACGCCAGGCTCGTGCGACAGGGTGTACAGCGGCAGGGTCGCGCTGCGTTCGATCTCGCGGAACAAGGGCAGCGCAAAGTCGCCGGGAATGCCGAAGATCTCGGTGGCGCCGCGCTCGGCCAGCGCCTGCAGCAGTCGGTCGGTGAGGTTCATGGCCACAGCGGTCCGATGGCGTCGAGGGTGTTCTTGAGGATCAAGCCCATTTCGGTGTCTCCTTCCATCACGAGCGCTCGCTCGAAGAACAATCGGTCGGCGTCGTCGCGGCCGCTCATCAATCGCCAGTAGGCGGGGGCCGCGGCGGTGATGCGCAAGGCCACGGGTGCGCTGGCGGACGCGAGGCCGAAGCCGCGCGGGTCCAGTTGCAGGCGCAGCCGCAGGCCGAGGTCGGTCACGGCAATCTCCACGCAGCGGTTGGACAAGGCCGGCAGCGCATCGGCCGGCAGGCGCGGGCGCAGCCAGCGGTTGAGCGCTGCGGCCAGTGCCAGGGCTGGCGGCTGCATCGGCAGTCGTTGCACCAGTGGGCGGATGCGCTCGGCCACCGCGCCGAAAGCGGGCAGGGCGGCGTTCATGCGCGGCTCCAGTCCAGCCCGGGCTGGCCGTGCGCGAAGCCGTTGGCCAAACCTCCGGGCAGGCTCAGTGCATCGAGCGCGATCAAGGCGGCATCGGCGTTCTCGCCGCGGTTCATCACGCCGTCAAAGGCATCCACGATCTTCATGAAGTGTTTCGAAGAGGGCGAGAGGCGCACGCGGGTCACCCCGGCTGCCAGCAGCGCCTGCCGTTCGCCGATGAGGCACTGCTGCGCGGCCGATTGGGTCTGGATGCCGTTGAGCACGAGGAAGGGCTGGCCGTCGGAGGTGGACAGCAGCAGGCCGTCGTCGTCATCGCGGCAGCGGAAGTCGCACTGGTCCTTGCTCAGGCGGTGGTGGCGCGCGGTGAAGCAGCGCGCCGAGAAGGCCAGCGGCATGCGGCCGTGGGCGAACACCTCGGTGGGCAGCGGCGTGCTGCCGGCGTTGATCTGCCCGATGGCCGCGAGCGACAGCTCCACCGGCGCCACCCAGCGCAGCGCCCCGAGGCTCGCGTATTCGTCCAGCGCGGGCCGGCTGTAGACGTTGATGTGCGGCCCGAGCACGAAGGGCACGCCGGCATCGATCAGCACGTTCAGGGCGGACGCATCGCCCGCCTCGACGATGAACTCGCCTTGTTCGGCCATGCGCCTGAGCACACGCAAGTCCGCCTCGGACTCGACCAGCGCCTGCGTGGCCAGCACCACCTCCTTGCCGGCGGCGGCCAGGTCGCGGCCCAGGGCGATCCAGTCGGCCGTCTTCATCTCATGCCGGCGCGAGCACACCACCTCGCCCAGCACGATGGTGTCGGCTGGCGATTCGGCGAGGTCTGCGTAGAACTGGATCAGCGTCTCGCGCGGCCAGTAGTACAGCAGCGGCCCGATGGTGAGCGCGATGCGCGGGGTGTCGGTGAAGTCCATCGGCATCATCTCCATGGCCTGTCATAGGCGCCCAGCGTGTGCTGCTGGCCCTCGGCCAGGTGGGCGAGCGTGGCCGTCCATGGCGGCTCCACGCGAAAGCGCCCCGGCGAGGCCGCGGCCGAGTCGATGGCGTCGCGCCACACGCGCGTCACCTGCTCGACGTAGGCCGGGCTGCGCTGGCGGCCTTCGATCTTGATGGCCCGCACGCCCAGCCGCATCAGCTCGGGCAGGATGGCCAACGTGTTCAGGCTGGTCGGCTCCTCGATGGCGTAGTCGCGCGTGCCCTCCACGTCGAAGCGGCCCTTGCACAGCGTGGGGTAGCCGCGTGGCTCGTCCTTCGCATAGCGGTCGATGAGCAGGCCGTTCAGCCGAGCCTCCACGCCGTCGGCCTTGTCGTGCCAGCGCACGGCCGAGGGCGGCGAGCAGACGCCGGCGTTGTTGGGCGATTGCCCGGTGGCATACGACGACAGGGCGCAGCGGCCCTCGACCATCACGCACAGGCTGCCGAAGCCGAACACCTCGATCTCCACCTCGCCCGCATGCTTGAGCACCTGGCCCACCTGGGAGAGCGTGAGCACGCGCGGCAGCACGGCGCGCTGGATGCCGTAGCGGCGGCGGTAGAAGGCGATGGCCTCGTGCGTGGTGGCCGAAGCCTGCACGGACAGGTGCAGGCGAAGGTCCGGATGCTTGTCGCGGGCGTAGGCCATCACGGCCACGTCGGCGCAGATCAGCGCATCGGCGCCGTAGCGGGCGGCAGCGTCCACCGCGGCATGCCACGGGGACACGTCATCCGATCGGGCATAGGTGTTGAGCGCCATCAGCACCTGGCGCCCGCGCGCATGGGCGTAGTCCACGCCTTCGCGCAGTTGCGCATCGTCGAAGTTCAGGCCGGCGAAGTTGCGTGCGTTGGTGGCGTTGCGCAGGCCGAGGTACACGGCGTCGGCGCCGGCATCCACCGCAAGCTTGAGCGCGCGCAGCGACCCGGCCGGGCAGACGAGGTCGGGAGGAGATTCATGGGACATCCGCAGGCATTCTTTCGAACCGGCGGCAAATTGCATTGAGGCGGGTCAATGAAGCCGCTCGGCATGAACAAGACAATGTCCTCATGCTGAATCGTCTGCCTCCCGTGGCGGTCGGCTGCATTGCGGTGCTGCTGCTCGTCCTCAATACGCTCTTCTGGGTGCCGCTGCTGCTGGCGCTCTCGCTGCTGAAACTGCTGCTGCCTTTCGACGGTGTGCGCCGCGTGCTGTCGGAGATGCTGGCCCGCGTGGCCGAGGCCTGGATCACCGGCAACGGCGCCTGGATGGATCTGACCCAGCGCACGCAGTGGGACGTGCAGGGCCTGGAGGGCCTGGACTGGTGGCGCTGGTACCTCGTGAATTGCAACCACCAGTCCTGGGTCGACGTGCTGGTGCTGCAACGGGTGTTCAACCGGCGCATTCCCGTGCTGAAGTTCTTCCTCAAGCGCGAGTTGCTGTGGGTGCCGGTGATGGGACTGGCCTGGTGGGCGTTGGACTTCCCCTTCATGCGCCGCCACAGCGAGGCCTACCTGCGCCAACATCCGCACATGCGCAATCGCGACCTGATGACGGCACGCAAGGCCTGCCTCAAGTTCGCCGCGCACCCGACCAGCGTCATGAACTTCCTGGAAGGCACGCGCTTCTCGGCGACCAAGCAGCACCAACAGGTGTCGCCCTACAAGCACCTGCTGCGGCCCAAGGTCGGCGGCATCGCGCTGGCGCTGAACACCATGGGCGAGCGCTTCGAGGCGCTGCTGGACGTGACCATCGTCTACCCCGACGGCGTGCCCACCTTCTGGCAGTTCCTGTGCGGCCGCATGAGCCGCGTGGTGGTGCGGGTGCAGAAGGTGGCCGTGCCTCAGGAACTGGTCCGCACCGACTACGTGGCCGACCCGCGCGGTCGCGCCGCCTTCCGCCGCTGGGTGAAGGCCTTGTGGCAGGAAAAGGATGAACGCATCAGCGCACTGCTGGCCCGGGAGGCCCGCGGCGCGTGATGCGTTTTCAGGCCGCGGCGGGCGCGGGCTCGCCGCCGAGCATCTTCACCATCAGGTCGTGCACGCTGCGGATCTGCGCGCCGAAAGGCAGCGCGCCGCGGCCGGTGAAGAACAGTCCGCGCTTCACGTCGCCGCGCAGGGCGGCGGCCAGTTGCTGGTCGATGCAGAACTGGCCCCAGCCGACCTTGCCGTCGCGCAGGCCGCATTGCGCCAGGCAGTCGAAGGCCTTGGTGCAGCGCTGCTTCACCTGCGCCACGGCCTGCAGCCGCGGCTCGGCCTTCAGGTAGGCCTTGAGCCAGGGCGTGGCCACGGCGCGCGCAGGCAGGCCGGCGACGCTGGTGAACTCCAGCTTGTCGTCTTCGCTGGCCTCGGCCAGCACGCGCTTGAACTCGGGGTGCGCGTCGCCTTCGAGGGTGACGGCGAAGGGCGTGCCCAGCTGAACGGCACTGGCGCCCAGGGCCTGCACGCGGCGGATGTCCTCCAGCGATCGGATGCCGCCCGCCGCGATGATGGGCGTGGTCGCTTCGATGCCCGCCTCGCGCAGCACGGCACGGGTCTGCGGGATGCATTGGTCGAACTCGAAGCGCGGGTCGTTCAGGTCCGCCACGCGGGCGGCGCCGAGGTGGCCGCCGGCCAGGCGGGGATGCTCCAGCACGATGGCATCGGGCATGCGCTTCTTGCGCTCCCACTTGCGGATGACGAGCTGCACGCCGCGTGCATCGGAGAGGATGGGCACGAGCAGGGTCTTGGGGTGCTCGGCGGCCAGGTCGGGCAGGTCCAGCGGCAGGCCGGCGCCGACCACCAGCGCGTCGATGCCGGCTTCGAGCGAGCGCTTCACGTAGGCGGCGTACTCGCTCACGGCGCGCATCACGTTCATCGCGAGCATGCCGCGGCCCTGGGACGCCTCGCGCGCGGCCGTCACCTCGCGTGTGAGCGCTTCAAGGTTCGCCTGGTCGATGGCTGCCTTCGCCTCAGGGCCGACACCCAGGCCTCGCGTGCGTTCCATGAGGTCGGGGTGGTGCCTCCGCAGGTCCACCGAACTGAGCGTGCCCATGCCGCCGGACGCAGCCACCGCGCCTGCGAGCCGGTGCGCCGACACGCCGATGCCCATGCCGCCCTGGACGATGGGCAGCAGCGTTCGTTCGCCCAGCCGCAAGGCGGCCAGGCCGCTGCGTTCGAGCAGCGACTTCAGTTCCGGGGGAATCAAGAGAGTGGCTCCAGGAGTTCGCGTGCACTCTAGGCAGGCCGGCAAGGCTTGTCCCTGACCCAGATCAACCGGGTGCGAGCGACGCATCGATTTCATTGAACAAGGCCGTGTCGACCGGCCCCGTCCCGCTGTGTTCGGCCTTCGATGCCGGCACGGAGCTGCCGGAGCGGATGTCGTGCAGGCCGCCGTCGCGCGTGCCTCAGCACGGCGGCACCAGTGCGCCCACGTTGCGCACCATGAAGAGTTCGCCGGGCCCGGCGCGGTACAGCGGAAACGAGTGCTCGTGAAAGCGCCGCAGCCGTCGCAGCAGCTCGTCGGGCATCACTGCACCAGCGGTGTTTCCGCGGCGGCCAGCGTCACGCCTTCGAGCGTGGCCTGGGCGGCCAGCAACTGCAGGTACTGGCGCAGGGCCTGCACCCAGGACTGCTGGCGCAGGCGGGCGGCCACGGCCTCGCGCACGTCCTCGAAATCCGGCGCGATGGGCGCTTCTCGTCCAAGGATCTCCACCACGTGAAAGCCATGGCGGCTGTGGACGAGCATGGGCAGCACGCCGATGGTGTCCTGCCCGAAGACGCCCTGGGCGAACTCCGGTGCGCAATCGTCGCGCGAGACCCAGCCCAGCTCGCCGCCATCGGCACCGCTTGGGCAGTTGGACCAGCGGCGCGCCGCGGTGCCGAACGCATCGCTCTCAGGTTCGGCGCAGCGCAGCTCCAGCAGCAGTGCCTCGGCGCGATGCCTCAGCGCGGCCACGTCCAGCCCCGGCGTCACCGCCAGCAGGATGTGCCGCAGCCGCACCCGCTCGCCGCGCCCGTAGTGGGCCGCATGCGCCTGGAAGTGGCGGCGGCAGGCCTCGTCGGAAGGCTCGGGCACGTGCAGCTCGCGGTCGAGGAACTGCTCGATCGCATCGGCCGCCGAAGCGGTGGTGACGCCGACCGCACCGGCGGCCTGCTTCAAGAGCTCGGTGCAGGCGCGTTGGCGCAGCGTGTCTTCGTCCAGCGTCTCGCCGGCTTCGTGCAGCGGCACGCCGTTGACGCGGGCGATGAGGGTGTGGGCTTGCATCACAACCGCTCCTTCAGGCGTCCGCACGGCGGGCGTGGGGCAGGGTGTCGTGCTCTTGCACGGGTTGCACCGGCCTGGCGGGCCGTGAGTGCATCACCACCCGCTGAGGCGCCAGGTGCCCCGCTGCCAGGTTGATGCGGCGGCTGCGCACCATCTGGTAGGGCCGGAAGGCATAGGCCAGCGTGCCGAAGCCGCTCCACACATGCACCAGCCGCGTGAACGGGAAGATGAGGAAGATCGTCATGCCCAGCGTCATGTGCGCCTTGAACACCCAGCTCGCATCGGCCAGCAGCTCCACGCCGCCGCTGCGGAAGGTGACGATGCGTTGTGCCCATTCGGCCAGCTTCATCATCATCGAGCCGTCCAGGTGGTGGGCCGACAGCGGGATGGTGCCCAGCCCCAGCGCGAACTGCAGCCACAGCAGGGCCAGCAGCGCGATGTCGCTGGTCTTGGAGGTGGCGCGGATGCGCGGGTCGAACAGCCGCCGGTGCAGCAGCAGGCTCACGCCGGTGAAGCCGAGCACGCCGAAGAGGCCGCCCGAGACCATCGCCACCAGCTGCTTGTTGCCCGCGCTGATGAAGGGCTCGTACACGACGTGCGGCGTGAGCATGCCCACCGAATGGCCGGCGAAGAGGAACAGCACGCCCACATGGAAGAGGTTGCTGCCCCAGCGCAGGCTGCCGGTGCGCAGCAGCTGCGAGGAGTCGCTCTTCCAGGTGTACTGGTCGCGGTCGAAGCGCACCAGGCTGCCCAGCAGGAACACGCTCAGGCAGATGTACGGGTAGAAGCCGAAGAGGAAAGTGTCGAGCCAGGAGGTGCTCATGCGGCGGCTCCTTGCGAATGGTTGGGCTTGTTTCGCACGATGTGGATGGGCTGCGGCACGTCGGGGCGCGATTGGCCTCGGCTGCTGCAGCCATCGAAGGCGGGCGGCTCGGCCCAGGCGTCATCCAGCGCCGGGTCGGGCGCGACGGGCACGGCCTGCACCTTCTGACCGGCCAGTTCCAGCACGGCGGCGACGACCGAGGCGTAGGGGCTCTCGCGTTCCAGCAAGGCACTGAAGATGGCGGTGAGGATGTGCGCCATCTCGCCCAGGAACTCGCGCGCGGTCGCCTCGGGCTGGGTGGATGCGAACTCCAGCACCACCGGCAGGTGGTCGGGCAGCTCGGTGCCTTGCAGGAGAAGGCCCGCGCGCTCGTAGGTCTGCTGCAGGTCCACCAGCGCAGGCCCGCGCTCGCGCGAGTCGCCATGCACGTGCTCGAACAGGTGCAGCGAGGTGGCACGGCCGCGGTCGAAGGTCTCGACGTAACGGGCCTCGACCTCGTAGGGGTCGGCTGCGCGCATCCAGCGCATGAGCGCGTCGAGCTCGGCCAGGCGGCTGCGCGGCAGGCCGCAACGCGCATGCAGCGCATCGCCCAGCTCGGGCAGTGCGGCGCGCAGCGTGCCGTCCGGATAGCCCAGCAAGGCGCCCAGGGCTCGCAGGGTGAGGGAAGTGTCTCGGCTCATGGGGCGGTCCTCACAGGGTGGCCTTGATGGGAATGGTTCGGCGCTTCTTCCCGCCGAACAGCGAGGTGTCGGAGGCGCCGTCGGAGCAGCCGTTGCCGAACGAGAAGCCGCAGCCGCCACGCAGGTCGAAGGCGTTCTCGGCGTACTCGCGGTGCGTGGTGGGAATGACGAAGCGGTCTTCGTAGTTGGCGATGGCCATCACCTGGTACATCTCTTCGACCGCCGCGGCGCTCATGCCGGCCTGCGCCAGCACGTCGGCGCGTTCGATGCCGTCCACATGCTTGCCGCGCTGGTAGGCGCGCATGGCGAGCATGCGTTCCAGCGCGCGGATGACTGGCCCGGTGTCACCCGCCGTGAGCAGGTTGGCCAGGTACTGCACGGGGATGCGCAGCTGCCGAACGTCCGGGATCTCGCCGTTGATGCCGATGTCGCCCGCGTTCGCCGCGGCGGTGATGGGCGACAGCGGCGGCACGTACCAGACCATGGGCAGCGTGCGGTACTCGGGGTGCAAGGGCAGGGCGACCTTCCAGTCCATCGCCATCTTCCACACCGGGCTCTTGCGCGCGGCGATCAGCCAGGCTTCGGGAATGCCGTCGCGCCGGGCCTGCTCGATCACGGCCGGGTCGTTCGGGTCGAGGAAGATCTCGCACTGCGCCTCGTACAGGTCGCGGTCGCGCTCGGTGCTCGCGGCCTCGGCGATGCGGTCGGCGTCATAGAGCATCACGCCCAGGTAGCGGATGCGGCCCACGCAGGTTTCGGAGCACACGGTGGGCTGGCCGGCCTCGATGCGCGGGTAGCAGAAGATGCACTTCTCGGCCTTGCCGCTTTGCCAGTTGTAGTAGATCTTCTTGTACGGGCAGCCCGACACGCACATGCGCCAGCCGCGGCACTTGTCCTGGTCGATGAGCACGATGCCGTCTTCCTCGCGCTTGTAGATCGAGCCCGAGGGGCACGATGCCACGCACGCCGGGTTCAGGCAGTGCTCGCACAGCCTGGGCAGGTACATCATGAAGGTGTTCTCGAACTGGCCGTAGATGTCCTTTTGCACATCGTCGAAGTTCTTGTCCTTGCTGCGCTTGCTGAACTCGCCGCCGAGGATCTCTTCCCAGTTCGGGCCCCATTCGATCTTCTGCATGCGCTGGCCGGTGATGAGGCTGCGCGGGCGTGCGGTCGGCGCGGCCTTGCTCTCGGGCGCGGACTGCAGGTGGTCGTAGTCGTAGGTGAAGGGCTCGTAGTAGTCGTCGATCTGCGGCAGGTTGGGGTTGGCGAAGATGCGCATCAGCAGCTTCCACTTGCCGCCTTGCTTCGGCTCGATGGAGCCGTCGGCATTGCGAATCCAGCCGCCGTTCCACTTGTCCTGGTTCTCCCAGTCCTTGGGGTAGCCGATGCCCGGCTTGGTCTCGACGTTGTTGAACCAGGCGTACTCCATGCCCGGCCGGTTGGTCCAGACGTTCTTGCAGGTGACGGAGCAGGTGTGGCAGCCGATGCACTTGTCCAGGTTGAGAACCATGCCGATTTGCGCGCGGACCTTCATGCTGCACTCCCTTCATCGTCCATCCAGTCGATCTTCTTCATCTTTCTCACGACGACGAATTCATCGCGATTCGTGCCGATCGTCCCGTAGTAGTTGAAGCCGTAGCTGAACTGCGCATAGCCGCCGATCATGTGCGTGGGCTTGGTGACGATGCGCGTCACCGAGTTGTGGATGCCGCCACGCTGCCCGGTGATCTCCGACCCCGGCGTGTTGATGATCTTTTCCTGCGCGTGGTACATGAGCGTCATGCCGCGGTTCACGCGCTGGCTCACCACCGCGCGCGCCGCGATGGCACCGTTGGCGTTGTAGAGCTCGATCCAGTCGTTGTCGGCGATGCCGGCCTCGCGGGCGTCGTCTTCGCTCAGCCACACCACCGGCCCGCCGCGGTTGAGCGTGAGCATCATCAGGTTGTCGCTGTAGGTGGAATGGATGCCCCACTTCTGGTGCGGCGTGATGAAGTTCAGCACCACCTCCTTCTCGCCGTTGGGCTTGATGCCCTGGATGCCGCCCACGGTCTTCAGGTCCACCGGCGGCCGGTAGCTGGTGAACTCCTCGCCGAAGGCGCGCATCCACGGGTGGTCCAGGTAGAACTGCTGCCGCCCGGTGAGGGTGCGCCAGGGAATCAGCTCGTGCACGTTGGTGTAGCCGGCGTTGTACGAGACCTTCTCGCTTTCCAGCCCGCTCCAGGTGGGCGAGCTGATGATCTTGCGCGGCTGGGCCTGCACGTCGCGAAAGCGGATCTTCTCGTCCTCGCGGTGCAGCGCCAGGTGGGTGTGGTCGCGGCCGGTGATCTTGCCCAGCGCTTCCCAGGCTTTCACCGCCACGTGGCCGTTGGTCTCCGGCGCGAGCATGAGGATGACCTCGGTTGCATCGATGTCGGTCTCGATCTTCGGCATGCCCTTGGTGGGGCCGTCGGTGTGCACCTTGCCGTTGAGCTCGGCCAGCTGCCGCACTTCCTCGGCCGTGTTCCAGGCGATGCCCTTGCCGCCGTTGCCCGCCTTCTCCATCAACGGCCCCAGCGAGGTGAAGCGGGCGTAGGTGGCGGGGTAGTCGCGTTCGACCACGGTGATCTGCGGCGCGGTCTTGCCGGGCACGAGGTCCACCTCGCCGCGCTTCCAGTCCTGCACCTCGAAAGGCTGCGCCAGTTCGGCGGGCGTGTCGTGCATCAGCGGGGTGAGCACCACTTCCTTTTCCACGCCCAGGTGGCCCGGGCACAGTTCGCTGAAGGTCTTGGCGAAACCCTTGTAGATCTCCCAGTCGCTGCGCGCCTGCCAGGCCGGGTCCACCGCGGTGGACAGCGGGTGGATGAAGGGGTGCATGTCGCTGGTGTTGAGGTCGTTCTTCTCGTACCAGGTGGCGGTGGGCAGCACGATGTCCGAGTACAGGCAGGTCGTGCTCATGCGGAAGTCCAGCGTCACCACCAGGTCCAGCTTGCCTTCGGGCGCCTTGTCGTGCCAGCGCACTTCGCGCGGCTTGGCGTCGTCGCGGCCCAGGTCGGCGCCTTGCACGCCATGCGACGTGCCCAGGAAGTGCTTGAGGAAATACTCGTGGCCCTTGCCGGATGAGCCCAGGATGTTGGAGCGCCACACGAACATGTTGCGCGGCCAGTTGTCGGGGTGGTCGGGGTCTTCGCAGCTCATCTGCAGCGAGCCGTCCTTCAGGCCCTTGACCACGTGCGCCTTCACGTCGCCCGCGGCCGCTCCATCGCGTGCGACTTCCAGCGGATTGGTCTTGAGCTGCGGCGCCGAGGGCAGCCAGCCCATGCGCTCGGCGCGCACGTTGTAGTCGATGAGGCTGCCGTCGAACTCGCGCTTGTCGGCCAGCGGCGAGAGGATTTCGCCGACGCCCAGCTTCTCGTAGCGCCACTGGTCGGTGTGGGCGTAGAAGAAGCTGGTGCTGTTCATCTGGCGCGGCGGGCGTGCCCAGTCGAGCGCGAAGGCCAGGGCCGTCCAGCCGGTCTGCGGGCGCAGCTTCTCCTGCCCCACGTAGTGCGCCCAGCCGCCGCCGCTTTGCCCGATGCAGCCGCACAGCATCAGCATGTTGATGATGCCGCGGTAGTTCATGTCGCAGTGGTACCAGTGGTTCATCGCCGCGCCGATGATGACCATGGACTTGCCACGGGTCTTGTCGGCGTTGTCGGCGAACTGGCGCGCCACGGTGATGGCCTGCGCACGTGGCACGCCGGTGATCTTTTCCTGCCAGGCCGGTGTGTAGGCCTCGTCGTCGTCGTAGCTCCTGGCGCCGTCGCCATGACCACGGTCGATGCCGTAGTGCGCGGCCATCAGGTCGAACACCGTCGCGACGATCGCCTCGCGCTCGGCCCCGGCCTTGCCCAGGCGGATGCGCTGCACCGGCACCTTGCGCACCTGCACGTCGCCACCCTGGTCGTTGGCCTTGAAGTGCGGCGTCTCGATGCCGGCGAAGTACGGGAACGCCACGTCGACCACGTCATGCGGTTCGCGGCCTTCGGTCACCGACAGGCGCAGCTTCACCTGCTCGCCGTGGCGGGCTTCCTTGTCTTCCAGGTTCCACTTGCCGGTGTCGGCAGATCCTTCAGAGTTCCAGCGGAAACCGATGGAGCCGTGCGGCGCGACCACGCGGCCGCCTTCGTCGAAGGCCAGGGTCTTCCAGTCGGGGTTGTTCTGCTGGCCCAGTTTGCCGTTGAAGTCACTGGCGCGCAGGTAGCGCTGGCTGGCCAGGACCTTTCGGCCATCGGGCAGCGTGCGCTCTTCCAGCTGCACGAGCATGGGCAGGTCGGTGTAGCGGCGGGCGTAGTCGTCGAAATACGAAGACCGCTTGTCGAAGTAGAACTCCTTGAGGATCACGTGGCCCATGGCCATGGCGAGCGCGGCATCCGTGCCCTGCTTGGGATGCATCCACAGGTCGGCCAGCTTGCTGACCTCGGCGTAGTCCGGCGTCACCGCCACCGTCTTCGCGCCCTTGTAGCGAACCTCGGTGAAGAAGTGGGCATCGGGCGTGCGCGTCTGCGGCACGTTGGAGCCCCAGGCGATGATGAAGCTGCTGTTGTACCAATCGGCCGACTCGGGCACGTCGGTCTGCTCGCCCCAGGTCATGGGGCTGGAGGGCGGCAGGTCGCAGTACCAGTCGTAGAAGCTCATGCACACGCCGCCGATGAGCGACAGGTAGCGCGAGCCCGCGGCGTAGCTCACCATGCTCATCGCCGGGATGGGCGAGAAGCCGATGATCCGGTCGGGCCCGTGCTTCTTGATGGTGTGGATGTTGGCCGCGGCGACGATCTGGTTCACTTCCTCCCAGGTCGAGCGCACGAAGCCGCCCAGGCCGCGCTGCCTGACCCAGTCGTCGCGCGAGGAGCTTTCGACGATGCTGGCCCAGGCATCCACCGGGCTCCTGGACACGGCCAGCGCGGCGCGCCAGTGCCGCAGCAGCCGGCCACGCACCATGGGGTACTTCACGCGGTTGGCGCTGTACAGGTACCAGGAATACGAGGCGCCTCGCGCGCAGCCACGCGGCTCGTGGTTGGGCAGGTCCGGCCGCGTGCGCGGGTAGTCGGTCTGCTGGGTTTCCCAGGTGACGATGCCGCCCTTGACGTAGATCTTCCACGAGCACGATCCGGTGCAATTGGTGCCGTGGGTGGAGCGCACGATCTTGTCGTGCTGCCAGCGGGCGCGGTAGGCGTCTTCCCAGGTGCGGTCTTCGCCGGTCGTGACGCCGTGGCCTTCGGCGAAGTCTTCGCGGGGTTGCGAGAAGTGCGTCAGGCGGTCGAGGAAATGGCTCATCAGTGGCTCCAGGTGTCAGCAAGGCATGGGCGCGTTCTTGCGGCTGTAGAACCACCAGGTGATGGCTATGCAGGTCATGTAGAAGACGATGAAGCAGTACAGCGCCGCCTCCGTGCCGCCGGTCAGCGCGATGGACGTGCCGTAGCTCTTGGGAATGAAGAAGCCGCCATAGGCGCCGATGGCCGAGCTGAAGCCCAGCACCGCCGCGGCTTCCTTGTTGGCGTCCTTGATGGCCTGTTCCTGCGCCGCTGGACCCTGGCCTTGCACGGCGCGCTGGCGCTCGGTGAGGAAGATCACCGGGATCATGCGGAAAGTGGAGCCGTTGCCGATGCCCGACGTGGCAAAGAGCACGAGGAAGGACGCGAGGAAGCCGGTGAAGTTGCCCGCATGGCCTGGACCCGGCAGGAACTGCAGCACCGCCACCACGCCCAGCGCCATCGCAATGAAGTTCCAGAAGGTCACGCGTGCGCCGCCCACCTTGTCGGACAGCCAGCCGCCCACCGGCCGCACCAGCGCGCCGACCAGGGGGCCCAGGAAGGCGTACTGCAGTGCATTGACGCCCGGGAACTGGCTCTTGATGAGCAGCGGGAAGCCCGCCGAGTAGCCGATGAAGCTGCCGAAGGTGCCCAGGTACAGCCAGCACATCCACCAGTTGTGGGCGCGCTTGAAGATGACGGCCTGGTCCGCAAAGGAGGCCTTGGCGTCCTGCAGGTCGTTCATGCCGAACCAGGCCAGCAGCGTGGACACCGCGATGAACGGCACCCAGATGAAGCCCGCGTTCTGCAGCCACAGCGAGCTGTGCACGCCGGCCTTGGTGGCCGTCTGCGGCTCGCCGCCCCAGCCGCCGAACACGCCCGCGGTGATGACCAGCGGCACCACGAACTGCACCAGCGACACACCCAGGTTGCCCAGGCCCGCGTTCAGGCCGAGCGCCGTGCCCTTTTGCGCCTTCGGGAAGAAGAAGCTGATGTTGGCCATGCTGGAGGCGAAGTTGCCGCCGCCGAAGCCGCACAGCAGCGCGAGCACCACCATCACCTCATACGGCGTGGCGGGGTTCTGCACCGCGAAGCCGATGCCCACGGCCGGCAGCAGCAGCGAGGCGGTGGAGATGGCCGTCCAGCGCCGCCCGCCGAAGATGGGCACGGCAAAGGAATAGAAGATGCGAAGCGTGGCGCCGCACAGGGCGGGCAGGGCGGCCAGCCAGAAGAGCTGGTTGGTCGAGAACTTGAAGCCGACGGCGGGCAGGTTCACGACCACGACCGACCACACCATCCACACCGCGAAGGCGAGGGTGAGCGCGGGGATCGAGATCCACAGGTTGCGCTGCGCGACCGAGTGGCCGCGCTGGTGCCAGAAGGACTGGTCCTCCGGCGCCCAGTGCGAGATGACGTGAGCAGAAACCATGGTGGTGTCTCCTTGGGAAGGGAATCAGGCGGCGTGTTGGAACTGGGGCATGCCGGCGTTGACACCCATGACGGGCGTGCGGCGCACCTCGGTGAAGTACATCCAGATGAGCGAGACCCACACCACGCCGTACATCAGCATGAAGGCCGAGGAGCGGATGCCGGTGAGGTCCATCAGCGCGCCGAACAGGATGGGCAGCACGAAGCCGCCGAGTCCGCCGGCCAGGCCCACGATGCCGCTGATGGCGCCGATGTTGCCGGGGTACTGGTCGCTGATGTACTTGAAGGTGCTGGCCTTGCCGAAGGCCCAGGCGATGCCGAGGATGAACATGAGGCCGGTGAAGGCGAAGACGTTCAGGCCGATGTGGAAGGTCTTCACGCCGTTGACGGTGACGATCGAGAAGTCCGTCTGCGGGTAGCTCAGCAGGAAGAGGCAGATCCAGCTCACCCACATCACCCACCAGGTGACGCTGTGCGCACCGTAGCGGTCGGACAGCCAGCCGCCGATGGCGCGCAGCACGCCGCCGGGCAGCGAGAAGCAGGCGGCCAGCAAGGCGGCGGTGCGGATGTCCAGGCCGTATTCGCCGACGTAGTACTGCACCATCCACAGCGACAGCGCGACGTAGCCGCCGAAGACGATGCTGTAGTACTGGCAGTACTTGAGCACCGTCGGGTCCTTCAGCGCGCTCAACTGCTCGCGGAACGACAGGTTGCTCGGCACGAGGTGCGACGGGTCGCTGGCGCTGAAGAGCCAGAAGAGGATCACCGCGCCCAGCATCACCGCGGCGTAGACCTGCGGCACCATGCTCCAGCCGAAGGCCACCACCAACGCGGGCGCCACGAACTTGTTGACCGCGGCGCCGGAGTTGCCCGCGCCGTACACGCCCATCGCGAAGCCCTGCTGGCTCTTGGGGAACCAGCGGGCCACGTAGGGCGTGCCCACCGAGAACGCGCCGCCGGCCAGGCCCACGAACAGGCCGATGGCCAGGAAGTGCCAGTACTGCGTGGCGTAGGCCATGAGCCAGATGGCCGGCACGGTGACGGCCATGAGCACCGTCATCACGATGCGGCCGCCGAAGCGGTCGGTCCAGATGCCCAGCGGCACGCGCACCAGCGAGCCGGTGAGCACCGGCATGGCGGTCAGCAGGCCGAACTCGGTGGCGTTGAGGTTCAGCGCCTTGCGCAGCGGAATGCCGATGACGCCGAACATCATCCACACCATGAAGCAGACCGTGAAAGCGAGGGTGCTGACGATCAGCACCGACAGCGCCTGGCGGGCGGGCCTGGCTGCGGCGGCGGGTTGGGTTTGGGCTTGGACGGCGATGGCCATGTGGCGCTCCTTGTCTTCATCGCCACTGTCCGTGTTTGGGGGCCTGGCGAACATCCATCGGAGGTGCAGTCCGCCCGCTGCGGAGGAACGATCCGCGCAGGGCGGTGCATCGTTCTGAAGGAGTAGCCGGGAGGGATCGGGCGCTTCGCTTGCGCCAGATCAAGGCCGTTCAGCGAAGGCCGTGCTCGCTGGCGAACACCGCGGCCTGCACGCGCGAACTCAGGCCGAGCTTGCGCAGGATGTGCTGCACGTGGATCTTCACCGTGGTCTCGGCGATGTCCAGCACACGCGCGATCTCCTTGTTGCTGGAGCCTCGGGCGATCTGCGCGGTGATCTCGCGCTCGCGCGGCGAGAGGGTGGCCAGCGGGTCGGCCCGCGCTTCATCAGCAGGACCCGTGCTGCGCAGGGCCTGCACCAGCTTGGGCGTGAGTTCGGGGCTGACCACGCACTCACCGCCGGCGCAGCGCTCGATGGCAGCGAGCAGCGCATCGCTGTCGATGGTCTTCAGCACGTAGCCCTGTGCGCCGCCGCGCAAGGCCGCGGCGAGGTCGTCGGCATCCTCGCTCACGGTGAGCATGAGGATGCGGCTGGAAGGCGATGCCTCGCGCAGGCCCGGCACGGCATCCACGCCGCGCACGCCGGGCAGGTGGTTGTCCAGCAGGATCACGTCCGGCTGGTGCTGCACCGCATGGCGCTGGGCTTCGCCGGCATCGCCGGCTTCGGCCACGACCTGCACCTGCGGATGCTGAGACAGCAGCGCCACCAGCCCGCGGCGGAAAAGGGTGTGGTCGTCGACGACCAGAAGCCGCAGGGGCGTGCTCATGAAGTGACTCCTTGGAGGCTTGAAGGCGGGGTGGCGGCTTCGGTCGCCACAGGCCCGGGCACCGTGAGTTCCACCGTGGTGCCGGCGCCTTGCGCCGACTGCACCGACACCAGGGCGCCGATGCGCCCGGCGCGCTCCCGCATGATGCGAAGCCCCACGTGGCTCTCGTCGGGCGCGTCATCCAAGTCGAACCCGGCACCGTCGTCGGTGATGGAGAAGCGCCACTGCGGCGACTGGGCCACCCGCACGGACACCGAGCGCGCGCCGGCATGCTTGCGCACGTTGGACAGGGCCTCCTGCACCACGTGCAGCACCTGCACCTGCACGTCGGCCGGCAGCGGCACGCCATGGCCGGTCATCTCCAGCGTGGCGGCCAGGCCCGTCTGGATCTCGAACTTGCGCAGCGTGGCGCGCAACGCCGACTCGATGTCGCCGCTGTCGGTGCGTGTGCGGAAGTGCAGCAGCAGTTCGCGCACGTCGGCGTAGCACTCGCGCACGCCGGTGTCGATCTCGGCCACGGTGTGGTCGGCCGCTGTTGCATCGCCGCGCCGCCGCGCGGAGCGCAGCAGTTCCACCTGGATCTTGAGGAAGGCCAGCGACTGCGCGATGGAATCGTGCAGCTCCTGCGCGAGCAGGCTGCGCTCGCCGGCCACCGCGGCTTCGCGCTCGGCCGCCGCGGCGCGCAGGCCTTCGATGCCGCCGGCCAGGTGGCTGGCCATGGCTTCCACCAGCGCGCGGTCATCCCCGCTCAGTTCATGCGGACCACGGAACAGCAGGTCCACCTCGCCCAGCACCCGGTGGTGCAGCACCACCGGCACGGTCACCAGCGACTCGAAGCCCGCACGGGCGCAGGCACCGCCAGTCGCGGCTTCCAGCCGGATGGGAATGCTGCGCGCGGCCGTCGCCGCCGAGGCGTTGCCGCAGTGGCAGCCGCCGCTGGGCAGGCACTGCTCCTGCTCGGCCAGGGCGGGTGGCAGCCCTTGCTGGGCCAGCATGAGGAAGTGACGGCTGCCGTCGTCGGACCAGCGCACGATGGCGGCATCCGCTGATGCGGCGCGCTTGACCTTGTCCGCGAAGCCGCGCGCGAGGTCATCCAGCGACTCCGCCTGCGAGACGAAGCCGCTCACGTCGTAGAGGGCCGCCATGCGCTCGCGTTCGACTTCGAGGTGCGAGGTCTTCTCGCGCACCTTGCCTTCGAGGTCGCCGTAGAGCGATTCGAGCCGGGCGGCCATGTCATTGAAGTCCTCGGCGAGCTCGCCGAATTCGTCTTCCGACGCGACCTGCACGCGTGCCCCGAACAGCCCGGCGCGAATGGCGCGGACGCCCTGGCCCAGCCGCCGAAGCGGGTCCAGCACCATCAGGTGCATGGCATAGGTCAGCAGCACGGCCACGACGATGGCCAGGCCCACCATGGTGAGCTGCACGCCGCGCAGCAGATCCGTCCAGCCTGACAGGCGCTGCTCGATGAGCGAAACCAGCAGGTCCACATGCGACACGAGTGCGTCGACTTCCGCGGTGGCGGGCCGGCGGCCGCTGGCCCATGCGTCGCGCAAGGCGATCCACTCGCGGCGGATCTCCGCGAACTCGGTGCGCGATGCCGAGTTCCAGGGGACGAACAAGGGGCGCGACGGATCGCCGGTGCCCAGCAGGTCCAGCGTGGCATCCATCGAACGGAAGCCGGCCTGCAGGCGGGCCGACGGGCCGGCCGCGGCCTCCAGCGCGAGGCGGTAGCTCATCATCCGCATGCGGCCGGCCTCGTTCACGGCCGCCGCGCCACCTTCGAGCTGCCAGGTCACCCACAGCGTCATCGCGATGGACGCGAGCGCGAGCGCCAGGAACCCCAGGCCGGTGCTGAGGAGCCGGAACGCGAGAGTCTGCCGTGTGCGCATGCGGCACTGTAGGAACCGATGGCAGGCACCGGCTTGATCCAGATCAGTCGCCCGCCTTGAGGTGGATCAAGCCGGCCGCGGCATCCCTTGCACAGAATGCGGCCACGCCTTGCACACTAGGAGATCGACATGGACGACGCAGCTCTGGACCGCCACCAGTGGGTGACTGTGCTGATGACGGCCTGCCTGTGCGCCGCCATCGTGGCGCTGGGCCTGCCCTGGCCGGCTTGAGCTCAGGGCAGGGCGTACGCGATCACGTCGTCGCCCGGCTTGGTTCCCAGCGAGCCATGGCCACCCGCCGTCACCACGACGAACTGGCGTCCTTTTGCATCCGCGAAGCTCATCGGCGTTGACTGGCCGCCCGCCGGCAGGCGCGCCTTCCACAGCTCGCGACCATTGGCGGCATCGTAGGCGCGCAGGTAGTTGTCCAGCGTGCCGCTGAGGAAGGCCACGCCGCCTGCCGTGACGATGGTGCCGCCCAGGCTGGGCACGCCCAGCGGGAAGGGCAGCGGCAGGAAGGAGCTGTCGCGGATGGTGCCGTTGCGGTGCTGCCAGGCGATGGTGGCGCTGCGCAGGTCCACGCCGGCCACGAAGCCCCAGGGCGGCGCCTGGCAGGGAACGCCCAGCGGCGAGAGGAAGGGTTCGAGCTGGATGTCGAAGGGAATGCCCGCGACGTACTTGATGCCGTTGGCCTCGCCGTGCGAATGCTCGCCGCTCGGACTTTCGCTCTTGGGAATGAGCCGCGAGATGAAGGCCATGGTGTCGGGGTTGGCCACCAGCCATTGCCGCACCGGGTCCACCGACACGCCGCCCCAGTCGAACACGCCGAAGTTGCCCGGGTACACCAGCGAGCCTTGCAGCGATGGCGGCGTGAACATGCCGTCATAGCGCAGCGAGCGGAAGCGCACGCGGCACCACAGCTGGTCCAGCGCGGTGCTGCCCCACATGTCGGCTTCGCGCAGCGGCGGCGGGCTGAAGCTCAGCCTGGACATGGGCTGTGTCGCCGCGGTGCGGTCCCCCGGCGCGGCGCCTTGCGGCACCGGCTTCTCGTCGACCTGCAAGATGGCCTTGCCGGTGCGCCGGTCCAGCACGTAGAGGCTGCCTTGCTTCGTGGACGCCACGAGCGCCGGCACGCGGCCGTCGGCGGTGTCCAGGTCCACCAGGCTGGGCTGTCCGCCCACGTCCATGTCCCACAGGTCGTGGTGCACGAACTGGTGCCACCAGCGCATGCGGCCGGTGGCCACGTCCAGCGCCACCACGCCGGCGCTCACGCGTTCCGAGGCCTCGGTGCGCTGCCCGCCCCACTGGTCGGGCGTCTGGTTGCCCATGGGCAGGTAGACGAGGCCCAGCGCCTCGTCCACGCTGGGCACCGACCACATGTTCGGCGAGTTGTGGGTGAAGTCTTTCGTGCCGGCGATGTCCGCCGGGTCGTCGGGTTGCCCCGAGTCCCAGGCCCACACGAGGTGGCCATCGTGCACGTCGAAGGCGCGGATCACGCCTGAGGGTTCGTTGGTGGAGACGTTGTCCGACACGTGGCCGCCGACGATGACCAGGTCGCGCGTGACCGCGGGCGGCGAGGTGGAGTAGTAGCCGCCCGGTGCATGCGGCCCCACGCGCACGTCCAGGTTGACGGTGCCGCCCTGGCCGAAGCCGGGGCAGGGCTGGCCGGTGTTCGCATCCAGCGCGATGAGGCGCGCGTCGGCCGTGGGCAGCAGGATGCGTTGCGGGCAGGACTGCCCAGTGATTTGATAGGCGGCATCGTCGTGGTAGGACACGCCGCGGCAAGTCATGTGCTCGAAGTGCTTGAAGCCCACCGGGCTTTGCAGCTTCGGGTCGAAACGCCACTTCTCGCGGCCGGTGGCGGCGTCCAGCGCAATCGCGATGCTGTGGGGCGTGCACAGGTACAGGTTGCCGCCGACTTCCAGCGGCGTGTTCTCGTTGGTGATCTCGGTCGGGTCGCCGGGGCCGGGCTTGTCGCCGGTGTGGAAGTGCCACGCGACCTGCAGGCCCTGGACGTTGGCGGGGGTGATCTGGGCGGCCGGGGCGTAGCGCTGGCCGGCCGCGGTGCCGCCGTAGCTTGGCCAGTCGCTGGTGGCGCCGGCGGCGGGCTGGGGCGCTGCCGAAGACACCAGTTGCCCCTCGCGTGCAGGTGCGGGCGTGAGCAGCGCGGCGATGCCGGCCAGGGCGGTGGCCAGGAGTGCCAGCATCAGCGGCGCCGCCTGCCGCGGGGCCGTCCAGCGGTGGAGCTGCCCGAGCGAACGGCCCATCCACGGCAAGGCGAGCCAGGCGCCGATGACGAACCAGATCCACAGCCGCGGCACCAGCTGCCACCAGTCCAGGCCGACCTCCCACAGCGACCACGCCAGCGTCAGCGCCAGCCAAGCGGCATAGCCCGGGCGTGCAGCGCCGCTGCGCATCCACAGCCCGGCGGCAATGGCGGCCAGGCCGAGGCCCGCCACCAGGTAGTACGGACTGCCGTGCAGCATGAGCAGCCAGCCGCCGCCGATGATGTTCGCCGCAGCGAGCAGTGCCAGCAAGACCGCGGTGGCGCGGGCCGGCACGGCGGATGGGGACGGGTTGTTGTTCATGAGGCAGGGTCTCCAGGCGGTCGAGGTCTCGACCGATGGATGAGCAAACCGCCTGCCCGGATGATTCTTCGCGCAAGGCGAGTGGGGTCATTCACGCGCGGTCAGCCGCAGCACCAGCGCTGCCGTGCTGGCCAGCGCAGCGAATGTGGTCACGCCGATCCACCCGGCATGCGCCAGCAGCAGGCTTCCCGCTGCCGCACCGCTGGCCATGCCGATGAAGATGCCGGTGAACAGCAGCGCGTTCAGTCGGCTGCGGGCGGCGGGCTCCAGGGCATAGACGATGGTCTGGTGGGCTACGAGCACGGCCTGCACGCCGAAATCGAACACGATGGCCAGCGCCGCCAGCATCACCAGTGCGGCGCCTTGTTCGAGTCCAGTGGTGGCTGACATCGCCACGAAGGCCAGCGCGGTCAGGCCGGCTCCCAGCGTCGTCACCACGCCCGGGCCACGGCGGTCGGCCAGGCGGCCGGCCAACGGGGCCGCCAGCGCACCGGCTGCACCGGCCAGGCCGAAGCTGCCGGAGGCCGCGCTGCCCAGGCCGAAACGCTGGTGCAGCATCACGGCCAGCGTGGACCAGAACGCGCTGAAGGCCATGGCCAGCAGGCCTTGCGCGATGGCGGCGCGGCGCAGTGCCGGTTGGCGGCGCCACAGGCTGCCCAGCGATCGCAGCAGTGCGCCGTACGTGGTGGGCGCCGCCGGAGGCAGCGATGGCAGCCAGCGCCAGCACGCCAGGCCGGCGAGCATGAGCGCCGCTGCCGCGCTGCCGTAGACCCAGCGCCAGCCGAAGGCCTGCGCCACGAAGCCGCTCAGCACGCGCGACAGCAAGATGCCTAGCAGCAGGCCGGTCATCACCTGGCCGACGATGCGCCCGCGGTGGGCGGCCGGGCTGAGCGCCGCGGCCATGGGCACCACGTCCTGTGCGAGCGTGGCCGCGAGGCCCAGCAAGGCGCTGGCGATGAGGAAAGGCTCGTAGGCGGACACCACGCTGCAGAGCAACAGGGTGAGCACCAGCAGCACGAACTTGGCGAGGATCACCTGCCGCCGGTCGAAGCGGTCACCCAGCGGCGTCAGCAGCAGGATGCCCGTCGCATAGCCCAGCTGGGTGAGCATGGGCACGGCGCCGATGCGGCCATGGCCGGCATGCAGGTCGCTGGCCAGCGGCGCAAGAATGGGCTGGCTGTAGTAGATGGACGCGACGGCCAGGCCGGTGGAGGCAGCCATCAGCGTGATCAGCGAGGGCGAGGGCATGGATTCAGCGGGCAGCGCAGGCTGGCGTGGTTCGATGGCGGAAGGCAGCGCGGACATGGGTTCTTTCGGATGACATTGACAATGGACACCATTCTTCGAAGAGGCCTCTTCGCGCGGAAGCAGCCGCCGATGCACAAGGCCTATACCCTTGGCGTATGAATGACACCCACCACGACATCCGCGACAGCGGCGGGCAGGACCGCCTGGCCTTGCTCCAGACCTTCCTGCGCGTGGCCGAATCCGGCAGTTTCTCGGCTGCCGCCCAGCAGCTCGGCACCACGCAGCCCACCGTCAGCCGGCGTGTGCAGATGCTGGAGTCCCTGCTCGGTGCGCGGTTGGTGGAGCGCTCTACGCGCGGCCTGCGCCTGACGGAGGAGGGGCACCGCGCCCTGGTGCAGGCGCAGTCGCTGGTGGACCGCTGGGACGCGCTGGCTGACGATCTGAGCGAAGACACACGGCAGCTCAGCGGCGTGCTCAGGCTGCACGTTCCACATGCATTTGGACAAAACCAGCTCGTGGAGCCGATGGCGGCGCTGATGAAGCAGCATCCGGGGCTGAGCATCGAATGGACGCTGCAGGACCAGTTGCCCGACTTCAGCCGCGAGGCGGTGGACTGCTCGCTCACGGTGGGTCACGTCGAGCAGCCCGACCTGATTGCCGTTCAGGTGGCCGAAGTGCCGCGCGTGCTGGTGGCCGCGCCGGCGTTGGCAGCGCAGTTGCCGGATGACATCGGCACCCGGCCGCCCGAGGAGATCGTGGACACGCTGCGTGCCCAGCCGTGGCTGGCGCTCAGCACGTACTACCGCGATGAGATCCAGCTGCGCGCCATCGGCTACGGCCAGTCACTGAACGTGCCGATCCGCTGTCGCATGGGCACGAACAGCCTGTTCGCCTTGATCTCGGCCGCCCGCCATGGGCTGGGCCTGGCCGCGGTGTCGCACTGGGCGGTGATCGACGATCTCGCGCAGGGCCGCCTGGTGCGGCTGCTGCCGCAATGGTGCGCCACGCCGCTGCCGGTCTCGCTGGTCTATCCGTCGCGCCAGCATCAACCGGCGCGGCTGAGGGCCTTCGTGGCGCTGATGCGCGAGACGGTGCCGCGCATCTTCGGGATGCGCGAGGTGTCCCGCAGTTGATTCGGGTATCCTCCCGGGCAGGATATGAAACCCACCGCCCACCCCCACCCCCACCCCCACGTCCATGCTAGCCACCCCAAGGTGGCCAACCGCCTGAAGCGGGCCCATGGCCATCTCGGCAACGTCATCGCGATGCTGCAGGAGCAGCGGCCTTGCCTGGACATCGTCCAGCAGCTGCAGGCCGTGGAAAGCGCCATCCACGCGGCGAAGAAGACCTTGATCCACGATCACCTGGATCACTGCATGGACGACGCGATGAAGACGCGCGGCGCGGGCAAGCAGGCCTCGCTTGAAGAGTTCAAGACGATCACGAAGTACCTCTGAGACTTCTGGGTGCGGTATCCTCCCGGGGAGGATATAGATCAACTTCGCACGCTCATGACCGACATCGCCACACTCTTGCAGCAGGGAGCCGGCAACGCCTGGCTGTTCATTCCAAGCGCCATCCTGCTGGGGGCCTTGCACGGCCTGGAGCCAGGACACTCCAAGACGATGATGGCGGCGTTCATCGTCGCCATCCGCGGCACGGTGACGCAGGCCGTGCTGCTGGGTCTGTCGGCCACCGCGTCCCATACCGCGATCGTCTGGCTGGTGGCCTTGGTCGGCCTGTACTACGGCGGGCAATGGAATGCCGAGACGACGCAGCCGTATTTCCAGCTGGCTTCCGCGGTGCTGATCATCGGCGTGGCGCTGTGGATGCTGTGGCGCACCTGGCGCCAGGAACGCGAGCGGCATGGCCATGATCATCACCATGATCACGGCCACGAGCATGCCGAGTCCCGCACCATCGACACAGGTCATGGCACCGTGCGCCTTGAAATCTTCGAAGAGGGCATGCCGCCGCATTTCCGGCTGCACCAGGCAGCACGCGGGCATCAGTGGTCGCCCCAGTCGGTCACGGTGGAGACCAGCCGCCCCGACGGCAGCACGCAGGCGTTCCGTTTCGAGAACCTGGGCGGGTTCCTGCAATCGGTGGACGCGATTCCCGAGCCGCACGAGTTCACGGCCCGCCTGAAGCTGGGCCACGGCCACCACAGCCATGACTACGACGTCGAGTTCACCGAGCAGGGACACGATCACGCACACCACGCGCACGGCGCCCACGAGGAGGCGGCAGACTACGAGGACGCCCATGAGCGTGCCCACGCCAACGACATCAAGCGCCGGTTCGCCAACCGGCATGTCACCACCGGTCAGATCGTCATCTTCGGGTTGACGGGTGGGCTGGTGCCTTGCCCCGCGGCCATCACCGTCTTGCTGCTGTGCCTGCAGCTCAAGAAGATCACCCTGGGCGCCACGCTGGTGATGTGTTTCAGCATCGGCCTGGCGTTGACCATGGTGATGTCGGGCACCATTGCCGCGCTCACCGTGCGCCATGCGGCCAGGCGCTGGTCAGGCTTTGGTGAACTCGCGCGCAAGGCGCCGTATGTGTCCAGCGTGCTGATCATCCTCGTGGGCCTCTACGTGGGCTACCACGGCTGGCTCGGCATGGACGCGGCCGGTCATTGAGTGGCGGATCCGCGAATGATTTGCAGCGCCATCTCGACATCCGTGGCCAAGGGCTCCATGCGGTGCAGGACGAGATCGACGGCCGATCCGTCTTCGATGCACACCGAGCCGACGTGGGCTTGCGGCAGATCGAACATCGAGAAGGCCCAGGTGGCTGCTGAGGTCGCGTCGGCACACGGGTCGCACAAGGCGATGCCGGCGTCGTCGATGAAGCGGAATCCGAAGCTGTCCATGGGCCTGGACAGGCCGCATCCCAGGGCCTTGAGGTAGCTCTCTTTCAAGGTCCAGGTTTCAATGAAGCGGCGCGGCTGCGTGTCTTCATGGAGCAGCGCACAGGCCGTACGTTCATCGGCATCGAGACAGGCCCACCGGACGCTCTCTCTCACCTGGCGGTCTGCGCGTTCGATGTCCACGCCGACCCTGCGGCCCAAGCCGATGGCCACCAGGGTGAAGTCGCGGGTGTGCGAGATGCTGAAGTCCAGTTCGCCTGAGAACGCGTCGGCATCGGCCAGCCTGGGGCGTCCGTTCGCATCGGACTCGAAGCGCCAGCTTGTTTCCGCCTTGGCCGCGTAGCGCGACAGCACGCAGCGCAGCAGCGCACGCGTGACCCGGAAGGAGTCACGGTCTTCCTGGAACCGGAACCTGGCTTCCCTGGCCAGCTCTTCAGCCGAGAGCAGGAGCCCGCAGCGGTCGAGCAGCCCGAGCGCCCGAACCCGGCTGGTCTGGGCCAGCCACAGGTCGACGCGGTTGCGGCACAGGGTCAAGCATTCAGGCACGGCGCCTTCTCGAGCAGCAGGTACCACATGCCGTTGAAGCGGCCTTCTTCGACATGGGCGAGTCCTGCCTCGGTGGCGAGGGCCCGCCAACCGGGGCGTGCCAGGAAGGCGAAGCAGGCCAGGTTGCACACGGCGAACATGGTCCAGCTGGGAATCCACACCACCAGGAGAAAGCGGCCTCCGGGCTTGAGGACGCGCTTCATTTCCTTGAGCGCATCGAGCTTGGCGGCGCCCAGGTGATCGAACACGTGTGCACTGGCCGCGCTGTCGAAGCTTTCGTCCGCGAAGGGCAGGCGCAGGAGATCGGCCTTGCGGATCTCCACGCGGTCCTGCAGCTTGGCCAGCGCGAGATTTCGCCTGAGCAGCGACTCGCCGCCGCCATCGATGTAGCTGGCATCGAAGCGGTCGACGGCGACCACCTGGCCGCGCCTGGCCACGCGCGCGAGGGCGATGGTCGTGCGGCCCGAGCCGCAGCCGGCATCGAGCACGCGGTCGGCCTCCGTGGACAGCAGGCCCACCATGGGCAGCACTGCGTGATCGACATCCCCCGCCGCCAGTGCGATGAGGTGGCCGGTGAAGAATGAAATCGACACCGCGCACAGCACCAGCGCCAGCGGCCATTCGTTCGTGTCGTGCCATTGCAAGGCGATGGCCAGCGCCAGCGCCACGACGCTGGCTGCCAAGGGGCCGACTGTCCAGGTGACGGGCCATCCGAAGTCGAATTCAGCCGGCCCGGCATGGCGCAGGCCCACCAGTTGCATCCAGCGCCTCATGACCTGGCAGGCCGAACGACCTGGGAGCCAAGAAGAATGCTGAGCCGGCGAGGAATCAACCGGGGAATGATCGCGGCGACGCGATTGCCCAGGCCCGGCGTGACGCGGATCTTGCGGCCCAAGCCTTCGATGGCCTGACTCACGACGGGCTTCACGTCCATGCCTTCCATCGACGTGCCCGCGACCTGGGCGAATTCGGTCTGGGTGCTGCCGGGGCACAAGGCCAGCACGTCGACTCCGTGTTTCTTCATTTCGAACCACAGCCCTTCGGACAACTGCAGCACATAGGCTTTCGCTGCAGAGTAGTGCGCCCAGTAGGGCAGCGGCATGAACGATGCGGCCGATGCCACGTTGATGATGCCGCCTCTGCGCCTGGCCACGAACTTCTTGCCGAAGTGATGGGACAGCATCATCAGGGCCCGGCAGTCCACGTGGAGCAGGCTGACTTCGTCTTCGATGCGATGCTGCGTGAACTCGCCGGTGACGGCGAAGCCTGCGCAGTTCACGAGCAGGCCCAGGTCGAGCCCGGCGGTGGCGGCGGCCAGTTCGGCCACGGCCTCGGTGTGCTGCAGGTCGCAGGCCACCGTGAGCACCTGGATGTTGTGCTGGGCCTCGAGTTCAAGCTTCGAGCGGGCCAGCCGCTCCTGGCGGCGGGCCACCAGCACGAGGTTCAGGCCAAGCGCTGCGAGCTGGCGCGAAAACTCCGCGCCGATGCCCGACGACGCACCCGTGACGACGGCCCACGGCCCGTACCTGGACTTGAATTCCGCCGAGTTTCGAGAGGCCATGGGGATATTCTTCTTCAGCCGCCGTGCATCTTGATGACAAACTGGACAACCCGCCCGCCAAGGGTGGTGACCAATGCAGCCACGCCCACCAATGCGGCAACCCAGATGGCAATATTGATGGATTTCTTCTTCGTCATATATATCTCCCGTAGGCAAAAGAAAGGTCAGGGTGGAGATTGAAGCGTCCACCATCGCTAAAGATAAAAGGTTATGTCAGCGGCGAGGCGCTAAACCGTGCCAGAAGGCAGCCACCAGGGCACGGACTCCGGCTTCCGGAAAATGTCCGCCGTGGGCACCAAGCATTTCGAAAATCGCGACGCTGTGGATGGAGGAAATCAGCAGCGAGGCCGCCGAGTCAGGGTCATTGACATGAACCTTGCCGGCGCCCTGCAATGAAGTGAGGTATTTTGAAAGTGCCCTTGGTAATGACGCCGAGGCCGATTTTTCAAAATGGGACATGATGTCTTCCATCGTGATCGACGGATGCGTCAGCAAGTGCAGGACGATGGGCATCATCGAGCGGAAATACACCAGCATCGAATCGCACATCGCACACAAGGCGTCTTGTGGATCCGAATACTTGGCTCCGCTTTGGACGATGGCATCGGCATCCACCTGCGGCGGCACCATGGCGGCCAGGAAAAGCGTTGCTTTCGTCGGGAAACGTTGGAACAGCACGGCTTCCGAGATGCCTGCGGATCTGGCGATCTCCTTGGTGGAACCCTGTGCGCCTTTTTCGAGGAATACCCGCCGTGCGTGAGCGAGCAATTCCGTGTCGTCGATGGTCTTGTTTCTACCCAAGGCTCTTCTTTCTGAGAGAGGACGATCAATCCGCCAACCCGGAACGTTCCTTGTGAGAGGCAACTGCGCAAAGCAGAAGAAGGCGGTGAGCATTGATCGTACCCCGTAAGCGCTTGCGGTTCTACCAGCCAGACGGTTACCAATAGGTCAAGGAAATGGAAATTTCCTTGGCGCCGCTGGTCATGTGGAACGAAGCGGCTTCAAATGAAGGAAGGCTGAACCTCACTTTGGGGTTGTTGGAGAAACCGAACCCTTCCCGAGGCATCCCGAGGAAATTGTGGTCCATGGTTCCGTTTCCATTTTCGTCATGGACGATGGTGACGGCGAAATTTCCTTCGCTGACATTTTCGACGTGGACGGTCTGTTTGCCTTCCTTGGCCGGGACTTGAATCTTTCGTAACGCTTTGTCAGGGTGCGCCGGAAAAGCCTGCTGGGTGTCGGGTGAATACAGCGCGATGATGAGGTTTCCATTCGCGTTGCGGATGTTTTCAACCACCACATCGAGATCTGCGGCCAGCGAGGAAACCGCCGGAAGCGCCAGAAAGGCGCATGCGGCCAGTGCCCTGATCTTTCTCTTCATGTTCATTCCCTGTTCAAAGGTCATCAAAGGTCATTCAACCCACGGACATCAGTTTCGGTTCGGCACCCATTCGACGGTCGTCGATGATTTCGCCGTCCAGGATGCTCACCACCCGGTCCGCGCGCTCGACGATGCTGTGGTCGTGCGTCGCAAAGATCAGGGTGACCTGGTGGTCCTGGTTCAGGCGGCGCATCAGGTCGAGGATCTCGTCGCCGGTCTTGGAGTCCAGGTTGGCTGTGGGCTCGTCCGACAGGATCACCTGGGGCCGCGTGACCAGCGCACGTGCAATGGCCACCCGCTGGCGTTGTCCGCCGCTGAGTTCCTCGGTCTTGTGCAGGGCGCGCTGCGTCAGCCCCACGGCGTGCAGCATCTCTTCGACGCGCTGCTTGCGCTCTTGCGCAGGCACGCGCTGAAGACGCAGCGGCAGCTCGACGTTGCCGAAGACGCTGAGCACCGGAATCAGGTTGAAGGACTGGAAGATGAAGCCGATCTCGTTGCGCCGGATCGTGGCCAGGCGGCTGTCGTCCAGGTCGTTCAGCTTCGAGTCTCCGAGCCAGATCTCGCCGGAGGTCGGCTGGTCCAGCGCGCCGATCATGTGCAGCAGCGTCGACTTGCCGCTTCCCGATGGCCCCTTGATGGCCACGAACTCACCGGCATTGATGGTGATGGAGGCATTGCGCACCGCATGCACGGTGGACCGGCCCAGCTGGTATTCCTTGCAGACGGCGTCGGTGCGGATCTTCATGGTTCACTCCCAATCTAAAAACTGGCGATCAGTTGAAGCTGCAGCAGCCTCTTGGTGGGCGAGTTGCCGAACTCGGTGCCCCGGCCGCCTCCGTCGTGCTGGAGGCTGAGCTTGGCTTCGAGGTAGTCGGACATGGCGTAGGCCGCTTCCAGGCGGTTCGAGAACGAACCATCGCGGGCGACGAGGACGTTCACCGAGCCGGAGTACTTCTCCCGGTACTCCTTCTTGTAGCCCAGCAGCAGGTACTGGCGATTGAGCGCCAGCGGGATGAAGTCGGAGAGGGTCGTGCCGACGCTGGCGCTGGCGATGCCCGCGTCCAGCGCCTGGAGGTAGTCGCTGCGCTCTTGCCGCGAATAGCCGGCACCATTGATGAAGAGCTCGACGAACGCGCTCGACTTGCCGCCGAGATCGAGCTGCGACCCCACGGCGGCCTGCGAATAGGGGCCGCTCTTGGTGAACGGCGTTCCGAGCGGGCTGTAGTAGTTGCGGTAGTTCTTCGAGAAGTGGGCCAGCTCGCCGTACAGCGTCAGGCCGGGCATGGCGTTCATCGAGAACGAGCCACCCAGCATTGCCGGGAAGCTGCGTCCATCGGGGTAGGGGGCGCCGCCGAAGGCATACACGGCGAAGTCCTTGCCATCGCCGGGCACGCTCCAGCGTGCGCCCCAACGAGGGCGGTCGCCGCTGTAGGTGTTCCTGGCGGCGGCATGCGTGACGAGCAGGTCCAGCACCGTGTCGCCGCTGAAGCCGACCCAGCCGATGGGCTGGCCTTCCGTCGCGAACGACGGATCGAGCGGGTTGCGCGCCGGTGCCACGACGTTGACGGGATTGAACCCCAGCGCATGCCCCCAGTTGATGCGGCGCTTGCCCACCGTCGCAAACCAGCGCGGCGCCTTCCAGTCGGCGTACAGCTCGTCGACGCGCGAATGCATGCCGGCCACCGACGGGCTGGTGCTGGAGCTGGTGGTGTAGGTCTTGAACTGCCAGCGGCCCTGGTGGTCGCCGCCGAAGGTGTCGGAGGCATTCAGCCGCGTCTCGACATAGCTGCCGTGGTCCCTGGCCTGGAAGATGGTGTTGCCGGGATTGAGGCGCGACTGGTCATTGATCGTCGCGACTTCGGTGTGCATGAACGCGGAGAAGGTCCAGGCCGGCGAGCGCTGCGCGGACTTCGCGGCCGGCCCGGTGCCCGCGGGGTCGGTGGCGGGCGCATCCATGGGCGGAAAGTCCTGCGGGTCCAGGGTCTGCGGCGGCGTTGCCCCTGGCGTCGAGGCGGCCGCCCCCTGGAGCGGACTCGATGCCGCCTCGTTCAGCGCGAGTGCGACTCCGCTGGGGATGAAGCTGGACGAGACGGCAGCTGTTGCCGCCGCCCAGCCCAGGGCGTGGGGTAGGGTGGGGAGCATGGATGACTCAGCGCCGCATCAGGGTGCTTTCATCGAAGGTGCCCGGCGGGAAGGTCGAGTTGGGCGAATACTTCGTGTAGCGGATGACGGTCTTCTTGTCGCGCTCCAGGACGCTGGTCATCATCAGCGCATCGGGGACGCCGCCGGGCATCACCGTCGAGGTCTGGCGCAGGTCCAGGCGCTTGAGCAGTTGCTGCGAGAACGTGTAGTACTCGCGCCGCAGCGGGAAGAAGTCCGACTTGCGGACCCAGTAGAAGATCTTGGAGTAGGCCGTGCCGTCATCCTTGGCGATGAGCTCGAGCTTGTACGCGTCTTCGTTGTTGATGCTCTCCACGCCGACCAGCTTGGGCTCGTATTCGAAGCTCAGGCGCGGTGACAGGATGTCTGCGTTGGAGAAGTCGCCGTTGGAGAAGCTGTTCGATTCGGAGATGCGCACCGACTTGTTGATGTTCGGCAGGAAGAGCCAGTAGCTGCGGCGCCCGGCCTGCAGCATCTTCTCGCCCTGGTTGCGCGGCGGGAAGGTGGTCTCGGCCAGCGTGTGGTCCGCGTCTTCGTACTTCAGCAGCATGCGGTAGGTCTTGCGCAGTTCGTTGTTGCGGTAGACCAGCATCTCGAGCTCGACCTGCGACTGCTTGATGTCGATCTTGTCGTCGGCGCGGTTGAGGATGTCCAGCGCCGACAGCTCGGCGCGTGCGGACAGGGGCAGGCCCAGGGCGGCCAGCAGCGGCGCGCAGGTGAGCAGTCGGCGAGTCAGTGAAGTCATGGGTGTTCTCGTTTTCGTGGTCGCTCGTGTTCAGGCAGAGGGCTCGGTCAGGGCCTCGACGGGGCTGAGACCCGCCGCCTTGGCGGCCGGCCACCATGCGCCGACGAGTGCGACCACGATGGGCATGCAGATGCCGAGCGCCGCCATGGAGGGGCTGAGCCTGGGGATGATCGAAATGCCCTGGCCGCTGGCATTGCTGCCGGGGAAGGTCACGCCCCCGTGGGAGGCCACGTACCAGGTCAGTGCACTCACCAGCACCATGCCGATGACGGCACCCAGTGCGCCGGTGATCGCGCCTTCGGCGAGGAAGAGCCGCCGCAGGGTTTTCTTCTCCATGCCGATGGACATGAGCGTGCCGATTTCGCGCTTGCGCTCCATGACCGCCATGGCCATCACGTTGCCGATGCCCGCGCCCACGAGGACGCACAGCACGAGGCCGATCACCAGCGTGATGATCTTGAACAGCGCGATGGCCTGGGCATAGATGGGAATGAGCTCGGGGTAGGCGCGCAGCTGGAACGGGCGCTTGTCGGCCGACAGCCTGGTGGCCACCTGTGCCATCGTGGCCGGCAGCGCGGGGATGTCGTCGACGGCGACGACGATCTGCGAGACGCGGTCCTGCACGCGCAGCAGCAGCTGCGAGTCGGCCAGCGACATCTCCAGGTAGGTCGACGACGGGAAGTGGCGGCCGTTCTTGGTGCCCACCAGCGTGCCGTTGATGAGATTCAGGCTGCCGTGGTAGGTGCGCACGACGATCGTGACCGGGTCGCCGATCTTCAGGTCGAGCATGCTGGCCAGGTCGGAGCCTAGCACCACGCCGCCGGTGCCTGGGCCATGCCCCAGCGGCTTGCCCTGAACGATCAGGTCTTCCTGGCGGTTGAGCACACGGGCCTGCTGCGCAGGGTCGACGGCCACGCCATCGAAGAAGGTGGTCTTCAGGCCGTTGCTGACCATGCCCGAGAACTCCAGCTTGCCGTAGGCCGCGCGCACGCCGGGCGACTGGCTGATCTGCTGGATGAGCTCGCCCGCACCGGCCATGGTGACCTTCAGCGGTTCGGACTTGCGCAGGGTGCGGTAGTCCTGGTGCTCGACCTGGAATGCGCCGGTGTCGGACTCGATCTCGAACTGGGCCCACGCGTACTGCATGCCGTCGATGAAGTTGCCGACGAAGACGACGGTGAACACGCCGAAGATGATGGAGATCTCCGCGATGAGGGTGCGGCGCAGGTTTCTTTGAAGATTTCTCAGTGCCAGGTCGAAGATCACGTCGGCCTCCGCTTGTTGTTCATTGGTAGTTCAATGCGTCGGTCACGCTCATGCGCGTCGCCGAGCGGATGGGCATGGTCGCGGCGACCACGATGCACGCGATGGGGCACAGCGTGGAGACCAGCACGCTGGCCAGGCCCAGCTGCGGATAGACGCTCTGGCCGATGAGGTCCAGCGGGATGCCGGTGCCGCCGGCCAGCGCGGTCAGGCCCGTGCCGAGCACGAGTCCGCCTGAAGCGCCCAGCACGCCGACGATGGAGGATTCGATGTACAGCAGCGCATGCACCTGCCAGGTGTCCATGCCCACGGCGCGCATCGTGCCGATCTCGCGGATGCGCTCGAAGAACGCCATCAGCAGGGCATTGCTGGTGATCACGCCCACCATCACGACCAGCACGAAGGTGATGAGCACGCCGATGCCGGTGAACATGCCGACCACGCGGGCGTAGACGGGGTTCTCGTTCCAGGCGATGGCTTTCCACGGCAGGCCGCGCGCGGCGAAGAGCGCATCGAGCGCGGCCATGACCTCGGGCACATGGGCCTCATCGTCCAGGCGCAGCACGAGCTGCGTCGCGCCGGCGTTCAGTTCGAGCAGGTCGTCGGCGATGGGTTTGTCCAGCGCGCTCAGCAGCAGGCTTTGCTCGACCTTGTCGTCAGTCGGGTAGTTGACGATGCCGCGCACGTGGACCAGCGTGTTGCTCTGCTCCCCGCGCACGGTCTTGGACAGCAGCACCAGCTCATCGCCCACCTTGACCGACAGGCTCTTGGCCAGCGAGGTGCCCAGCAGCACGCCGCCCGGGTCGTCGGCAGACAGGGGCTTGCCGGTCACCAGGTTGATTGCGTAGTCGGGCAGCACGGCCGGCAGCTGCGCGAGGTCGGAGGCCGCGCCGAAGAAGGTGGTGGTCTTGTCGTCGTGGCTGATGAGCCCGCCCATCATCACCCGCGGCATCGCGCGCTGCACGTGCGCAATCTTCGTCACGGCCTGTGACACCCCTTGCCAGTCCGCCAGCAGCACTTTTTCCTGATCGGTGATGTAGTACTTCTTGTAGTCCTTGTGCTGAATGCGGATGTGCCCGTCGATCTGGTTGATGATCGAACTGGACATGTTGGCCGAGATGCCGTCGGTGAAGCCGTTGGTGAACACGATCATGCTCACCCCCAGGGCTGCCACCACGAACATCGACAATGAACGGCGCCGGTTGCGCAGCACATTGCTCCATGCGATTTGCAGGAAATACATGCGGGCTCCACGAGGAGAATCGGAAGAGATTCAATAAATAAGCATGTACATGCTTATAAAAGTATAGCCACCACTTGATCCGGTTTGATGACGACCACGGTTACGACGTGGTTACTGCGGTCGCCATCGCACGTTTTCAGAAGCGGGCCAGCAGCGACAGGCGGAACGACCGCGGCTCGATGGGGTGGAAGTGGATGGCGTCCTGCGCTGTACCGGTGGGCGTGAGCCGCGAGCTGTAGAAGTAGTCGATCGCCGAGGCCTTGCGATTGGCCAGGTTGAAGCCTTCCAGCTCGATGCGGACCTTGTCGTTGAACTTGTAGCCCACGTGCCCGTTCAGCCCGATGGTCGACTGCGAGCGCACCGAGTTGTCCTCGATCAACGGCCGGGGCCCGAAGTAACGCCACTGGAATTCGCCATACCAGGGGCCGAGGTTGTCGACCGACACCGCCAGCGAGGCCACGCCTTCCACCGCGCCGGGAATGCGGGTCCCGATCGGGTCGGCATCGCGGAACCGCGCGCGGGCGAAGGCGATGTCGCCGTCGATGGTCAGCCAGTCGCTGAGCTTGTAGTAGTTGGCGATCTCGAACCCGGTGCGGCGGCTGGGCCGTCCTGCCGAGGTCGTGCCGGCATCACCCTCGAAGACGAGTTCGGAATCGAAGTCCAACCGGTAGAGCGACACGGAGGTCTGCAGGCCGGGGATCGGCGAGGTGCGCACGCCCAGCTCGAAGCCCTTGGACCGCACGAGCGGTGTCACCTGGCTGGCGGGCGTCGCAGGGTCTTTCGGATCCACCGTGATCGTCGCGCCGCGGGCATCGTTGCTGTGGAAGCCGCCGCCCATGTTCACGTAGTACTCCGTGCCCGACCAGGGGCCGAAGACGAGGCTGAGCTTCGGGTTGGCCATGGTCTGGCTGCGCGTGCCGGAGTTCAGCGGGTTGTCGCTGGCCACGCTCATGCGGTAGCTGTCTGCTCGCACACCGGCCACGGTGCGGAACCATGAATTCCAGGTGGTGCCGTACTCGTAGTAGAGCGCCAGGCTGGTCTCGCGGATGTGGTCCGCGCGGGTCGTGCTCACGACGTCGCGCGCCTGCGTGCTTTGCAGTGCGTTGGAGATGCTGTCGTTCTGGAACTGCAGGCCGACGGTGTTGTCGGTCTCGTAGGCGCCGAGCAGGCCCGGCCACTTGCGGCTCACGTTGAACGCAGTGGTCGTGCGGTCGTCGGGCTGGGCGAACTGGTCGCCATGGACCGGATCGTCCAGGAAGTAGGTGAAGTTCGAGAACAGACTCAAGCCCGATCGGATGACGTAGGCATTGGCATAGGTCGCCGAGTTCTCGTCGAAGCGCCGCCACGAGCCTGACAGGCTGTAGCGGTGCGACTTGCCGCCGTCGGTCGGGTCCATCGCATCGAAGCGATTGCTGATCAATCCGGCATCGATGGCGGACTGCGGAATCTGGTCGGTGGAGTTCCACTTGCCTTCGTAGGCCATCGCGGTCAGGTTGAACCCGCCGTCGGAGCCGTACTGGCGGCTGTAGCGCAGCACCGCATTGAACTTGCGGTAGTCGTCCGGATGCACGAACGGGCCGTCGTTGTGCATGGCCTCGAAGGCATAGAGCAGGTTGCCATCGGCGAAGGCGGTGGAGTTCGCGGCCAACGCCCGGCGGTAGCCGTCCTGGCCCAGGCTCACGCTGTAGCGGCCACCGGGCAAGGTGTCCGCATATTTCAGCCTCACGGCGCCCGCTGAAGAGAAGTCGCCTTCCTCCGCGTAGTACGGGCCCTTCTTGTATTCGAGCCCCGTGGCCAGCTCGGGGATGATGAAGTTCAGGTCGGTCCAGCCCTGGCCGTGCGCATGCGAACGGGTGTTGACGAGCATGCCGTCCACCGTCGTGCGCAGGTCCGTGCCGTGGTCGAGGTTGAAGCCGCGCAGGTAGAACTGGTTGGCCTTGCCCTCGCCGCTGTGCTGGCTGACGATCAGGCCCGGCGCGGCTTCCAGCAGTTCGCCGGGGCGGTAGACCGTACGATCTTCCAGCTGCTTTTGCGTGACCACGCCGACGTTGGCCGAATCCGCCACGCCCACCTGCACGACGCTCTGCCCGATGATGGTCACGCCGGGCAGCGACTGCTCGCCGCCGGCCCAGGCGGACGATCCCGCGCCGCCCAGCGAGATGAGCGCGCAGCCCATGGCCGACAACCTGAAGGCCGGTCGCAATCGCTTGCGAAAGTGTTGAGACATGTTTTTTCCCCTGAATTGATGTGAATGAATGGAGGCGGCCCAAGGCACATTCGCGCCGGCCGCGATGGCTATAGGCTTTGGTCCATGTCGAGGGCCGGCGCGTCGCTGTGCCGGTTGCAGCGCACCACCTTGGCAGGCACGCCGGCCACGGTCACGTGCGCGGGCACGTCCTTGAGCACGATGCTCCCGGCGGCCACCTTGCTCATGGTCCCGATCTCGATGTTCCCGAGCACCTTCGCGCCCGCACCCAGCAGCACGCCTCGGCGGATCTTGGGATGCCGGTCGCCGCGGTCCTTGCCGGTACCGCCGAGCGTGACGCCCTGCATGATCGACACGTCCTCGTCGATGCGCGCGGTCTCGCCGATCACGACACCGGTGCCGTGGTCGATCATCACGCCGGGGCCGATGATGGCCGCCGGATGGATGTCCACCGCGAACACCACCGATGCCCGGTTGGCGATGGCCTGCGCCAGCTCGCGCCGCCCCTCCAGCCACAGGTGATGCGCGGCGCGGTGCACCTGCAAGGCCTGGAAGCCCTTGAGGTTGGACAGCACGTGCAGCGGCGATCCTGCAGCCGGGTCGCGGTCGCGGACGGCCAGCATGTCGGCCATCGCCTGCGCCTGGATGTCCTCGCAGTCGTCCAGGATGGCCGTGAGCAGGTCATACAGCGCCGCGCCGCCGAGTTCGGCGCACTCCATGCGCTGGGCCAGAACGACGGCCAGCATCTCGCCGAACGACTCGCGCTCCACGAAGGTCTTGATGAAGCTGCGCCGAAGCAGGGGTTCGCGCTGCGCCACGGCACTGGCGGCCAGGCGGATCTCCATGAACAGGTTCGGGAACAGGCTGTCTTCAGGCAAGGCGACTACGGAGCTCATGAAACGTCCTCGTCAGGCGATGGCGCCGGGCGCCAGCAGGTAGCGGTTCAGGCGCGCCGTGAGATCGGCAGCCTGGTCTTTCAGGAAGAAGTGGTCTCCGATGAAATCCCAGGCCTCGAAAGGCCCGCTGCTCAGCGACTGCCACAGGTTCATCCGCTCGCGCGGCGCGTCCTCGTCGCGGTCGGAGGTGCAACTGACCATGGGGCAGTCGAGCAGCCCGCCGCGCCGCGCCTCGTAGGTCTCGATGACGCGGTAGTCGGCACGCAGCACCGGCAGCACCAGGTTGCGCATCTCGGCGTCGCCGAAGATGGCGCTGGGCGTGCCGTTCAGGCGCTGGATCTCGGCGATGAACTCCGGCTCCGGGCGCGAATGGAAGTCGCCGCCGAACACCACGTGGGGCGGCTGCCGCCCGGAGACGATCAAGGCCTTCACCCGCCAGCCATGCTGTTCCTTGAGCCGGCGCGCCAGGTCGTAGGCGAGGATGGATCCCATGCTGTGGCCGAACACGGCCAGCGGCTCATGCGGACACAACCTGAGCAGCTCACCGGCCAGGGCCTGCGTGATCTCCTGCGCGCTCTGCGCGAAGGGCTCGCGCAGGCGGGCTTCGCGGCCGGGCAACTGGCCGGCCATCACTTCGATGCGGCTGTCCATCAGTCGCGGCCAACCGCGAAAGACGCTGGGGCCGGCGCCCGCGTAGGGCAGGCACAGCAGGCGGATGCGGGCCGTGGGATTGGGCGCGAAGCGCTTGATCCAGCGCAGGCCGGCCTGGACGCCGGGCATGGCCATCTGGTCAAGCATGGGCGGCCTCCCGCATCCTGCGCGCCAGCATCTCGCCGATCATCAGGCAGCTGAGGTTGGTCGGCGCCCGCGGAATCGTGGGCATGATCGACGCGTCGGCGATGCGCAGCCGCTGGCATCCATGCACCGCACCGTGCTGGTCCACCACCGCCAGCCGGTCGCCGGACTCGCCCATGCGGGCCGTGCCCACCGGGTGCCACGAACCCCGCACGAAGGTCGAGATGGCCTGGTGAAGCAGCCGGTCGTCGTCCATGATCCGCTGGTTCCACGCGAACACCCGCGCCACGTTCGACGCCAGCGGCTGGGCCTGGATGATGGACCAGGCCTGCCGCACGCCTTCGGCCAGCACCTGCATGTCGTGGGCTTCGCTGGCGAGGTTCAGCGTGACGCGCGGCGAGTCCTGCGGGTCGCGGCTGGCGAGCGTCACCATGCCGCGCGACTGGGGCTTGGTCAGCATCGCGGACACGGCCATGGCCAGGGGCGTGCCCAGGGCCGTGGCCAGTTCCGGGAACTGCGAGGTCCGCACCGAGTTCAGCATGTACAGCTGCAGGTCGTTGCGGTGCTGGCCGCCGCGCGAGCTGAGCCTGAGCATCACCTCGTGGATGTCCTCGCCGTCCTTGCACAGCCCGGGCTTGGGCACGAGCCAGATGCCCACGGCCGGGTGGTCGATGAGGTTGCCGCCGACCCCGGGCAGGTCATGCAGGGGCTCGATGTCGAGCTTCTCCAGCGTGCCGGCCGGCCCGATGCCCGAGCGCATGAGGATGCATGGCGTCTGCAAGGCGCCGGCGCACAGCACGACCCGGTCGCCCAGCAGGCGCTGGATGCGGCCATCGGCGAGCACGTCGACGCCGATGGCGCTGCCGTGCGCCATCACCACCTTGTCGGCCACGGTGCGGGGCATGATGCTCAGGTTCGGCCGCGTCCGCGCCGAGGCCAGGAAGGCCATGGCACTGGACACGCGTTTGCCGTCCTGGACGTTGCGTGGTACGCAGCCGTACCCGGTCGAGCGCGGATTGTTGGGGTCTCCGGTCGGGAAGCCCATCTGTTCGCACACCGTCGCGAAGTCGCGCTGCAGCGGATGCAGCTCGTTGGGCCGTGCACGCGACACCGGGATGGGGCCCTGGCTGCCGTAGTACGGCGCCTTCATGTCCACATCGCGCTCCAGCGCACGGAACTGCAGCAGCACCTGCGGCCAGGCCCAGGCGGGGTTGCCCATCGCCGCCCACTCGTCGTAGTCCTCCGGTGCGCCGCGCATGGCCAGCGCGCCGTTGACGGCGGACGAACCGCCGACGACCTTGCCCATCGGGTAGTCGAAGTGCGTGAGGCCGTCGCCTGCGTTCATGAGCGTGGAGATGGCGGTCTTGGCCATCGACACGCGCGACGAGGAGTTGGCCGCGTGGAACAGGTTGTGCGCTTCGGTGAGGCGGCTCAGCAGCTTCTGCTCGCGCAGCAGCGCACTGATCTGCCAGTTGTGCCCGTGCGTCACGGGTTCATGCGCGGCCAGCAATTCCGGAGGCATGGAAGACGGGTCGGGATGATCCTCGCCCGCTTCGACCAGCAGCACCCGGCGCCTGGGGTCTTCGCTCAGCCGGGCGGCGATGATGGCGCCGGTTGAGCCCGCGCCCACGACGATGTCGTCGTAGCCGCCGCAGGCCGACTGCGCGGTCGCGATGTCGTTCGGTGTGCTCATCGTCGTGCCTTCAGTACAGGCCGGCCAGGAAGTACACGCCGGCCGCCGACACCAGGCAGCCCAGGTAGGTGGAGGCGTTGCGCACGCGGGACTTTTCCGTCACCAGGAAGCCCACGAGGACGCCCACCAGATGGATGAGCGCGGTGCTGATCACGAAGCCGAACGAATAGAAGATCGGGCTCGCGGTCTTGGGCGCCTCCAGCCCGTGGGCATGGCCGTGCAGGGCGCCGAACAGCATGACAAACAGCATCACCAGCGTCACGTTGCTGCGCTTGTCGGCGAAGACGATGGCCAGGCCCAGCGCCACCACCGACAGCGCCACGCCCAGCTCCACGTGCGGCACCATGATCTGGTTGAGCCCGACCACGCCGCCGCCGATCATCGCCAGCACGAACAGGGCAGGCACCAGCCAGATGCTGCGTCCGCCGATCTGCGCGCTGACGATGCCCACGCTGAGCATGGCCAGCAGGTGGTCCGCGCCCTTGATGGGATGCAGGAAGCCATCGAGCGCGCCCAGGCTGCCTTCTTCCACGTGGGCGTGGGCCACCACGGGCAGTGCGGCCACCACGAGGGTGGCAAGCATCTGCAGCGAGTTGCGAGACAAGCGCATGGCGGGTCTCACTTCGGGCTGACGGCCAGCTCGGGGGCGGCGGCGACGGACATCGGCCGATCGGCCATGCGTGCCCAGCGGACCGAGCAGACGATCAGCCACAGCAGCACCGCGTGGTGCGAGAAGTCAAGCACGTGGTAGATGTTCAGCGGCATCTTGTCCACCACCATGTGCGTGAGCTGGTGCGCGATGAACATGAGGAAGAAGAACACCGCGGCGCCGACCATCGTCCAGCGGAAGATGAGGCCGTCGAACATCCGCACGGCCACGGGGATGAGCGCATAGATCGCGAAGATCACGATCATGATGTCCAGCCCGAGGTTGCCCGGGTCGCGGCCGAAGGGCTTGAAGTCGTTGGCGATGGCGGCGCGCACCACCGACACCAGGAACATGATGACCACCAGCTGCAATGCGTTGATCCAGCCGACCGTGATGGATCGGCGCAGCTCGTCCTGGACTTGTTTCGTGTCGTTCATATGCACTCCTCTTGAGGCTTGGGATGGGTGAATGGATGGATGGAATCAGGCCGGCTGGCTGGTGGCGTGCCGGGCTTCTTGGTCTGAACCCGCCGGCGGGGGACTCCCGTCGGCGGCTCCCGTCTGCAGGTAGCGCCGCCACAGTTCCACGTTGACGGCAGGGCAGGTGATGCCGCTGCCGGTCAATGCGGCGCTGACGTTGTCTCGGGACAGCCTGGCATCGATGAACAGGCCCTTGATGAAGCGGCCATGCTCCGTCGCCACGAAGAACTTCTCGAGCACGAAGGCGGACACCTTGTCGTCCAGCGCGTGGATCGCGGACAGGCAGTCGTTGGCCCACTCCTCGAAGGAGCGGACCTGCGGCGCCGGTCCGGTGGACAGCTCGCGCAGCGTGGCGAAGAAGTTGTCCATCGACATCGGCTGCGGATTGACCAGGTGGAAATGCCGCCCGTAGCTGCCGGCCTTCAGGCCGATGGCCGCGATCGCTGCAGCGCAGTAGTCGACCGGCACGATGTCGATGACCCCGTCGGACCATTCGCCATCGTGCGGACGCGAGCCCACCGAGCGGAACAGGTTCACCAGCTGGTGGAAGGCGTCGTCGGGCAGGTGCGTGCGGCCGTGGGCCGCGGCGCTGATCTGCCCGGGGCGCACGATGGCCACCGGGATGCCGGCATCGCCTGCGCGCTCGAACAGCTTCTCGGCGACCCACTTGCTCTGCGTGTAGCCGATGAACAGCCCATCCGGCCGGGCGATGCGGTCTTCCGACTGCTGGATCGCCACGCCGTGCTCGTCGAGCCCGAAGCACACGTACTTGCTGGACACGTAGACGATGCCCTTGCGCTTGCCCGTGGCTGCCAGCGAGATGATGGCGCGCGCGCCGCCAACGTTGGCCGCCTTCAGGTCGGCATAGGTGCGGGCGTAGTTCACCTGCGCCCCGAGGTGGTAGATGACGTCCACCTCGGCACACACGGCGGCATGCTCGTCCGCAGCCAGGCCCAGGTTGGGCTTGGCGAGGTCGCCCGCCAGCGCATGGATGCGGTGGCGGTAGCGCGCTGCGTCCAGGCCGTGCAGGGAGAGGCTCGCCTCGATGCGCCGCAGCGACTCCGTGCGGTCCTTGCCGCGGACCAGGCAGAACACGTCCGCGGAGGTGCGCTTGAGCAGCTCATGCAGCACATGCGCGCCGAGGAAGCCGTTGGCACCCGTGAGCAGGATGGCCTTGGGACTGCCCAGGTCGCCCGGGATGCGGTGGTCGATGACCAGGGGCAGGTCCTGCGAGGCATCTCGCATCAGCTGCGCCGACACCGCAGCGAATTCGCCCAGCACCTGCTGCGCCGTGGCCGGGCTGGTTGGCGTCGGCAACGAAGCCATTGCATCGCTGCCTTGCAGCGCACGGTACTGCGCTGCCATGCCGGCGATGGTGGGATCGGCGAAGACCTTGTGCAGTGGCAGGTTCAGGCCCAGCGTGCGTGCCAGTTCGGCGGTGAGCTTGGTGGCCATCAGCGAATCGCCGCCCAGCTCGAACAGGTTGTCGTGGATGCCGGCTTCACCGATCTCCAGGACTGCCAGCCACGCGGCGTGGACCGCGGACTCCAGCTCATCGCGCGGCGGCGCCAGCTCGCGCTCGGTCGGCGCCGATGCGCCGGCCATGCCGTGCTGCGCCAGCGCCTTGCGGTCCACCTTGCCGTTGGCGGTCAGCGGGAAGCTCTTCAGGCGCACGAAGCTGGAGGGCACCATGTAGTACGGCAGGCGGGCGCGCAGCGTGTCGCGCCACGCCTGGACCGGGTCCAGCGGCATGAACTCGGCGTTGTCCCAGGCCAGGGTCTGCTGCGGCGTGATGGAGCCGCCTTCGAGGCAATAGAAGGCCTCGAAGGAATCCGCCAGGGGAACATGCCGGCGCAGCAGGTCGATGCGCGCGCCGCCGGTCGAACACAGGCCGATCTCAAGACCTGGCGCGCGGTGCAGCAGCGTCTGCGCCAGGTGCCCGGTCTGGACCAGTTGCTGCATGGTCGCCTGCGCCTGGTCGCGCATGAAGATGACCGAGAACGCGGAACCCGCGTGGATCGGACGGTTCTCCATGTACTGCAGGTTGCCGCCCAGGCCGCTGTCCAGCCGGCACAGCAGTTCGAGCTCGGCGGTGGCGGCATCCACGCGGTACAGGCCGCCGGCCAGGCCTTCGACGCGGCCGGGCTTCACGTGCAGCCACAGCGTGGGCATGTCGGCCGTGCCGGCGCGCGGGCCCTGGGCCTCCACCAGCGTCGACAGCAGTTGCCGAAGCTGCGGCGCCTTCACGCCGTCGCCGAGGTAGCGGCGGTAGCTCTGGCGCACGACGCAGTCGATCGGCGTGGCGGGCAGGTCGGCCGGCACGGCATGGCCGCCGCCGAACAGCGCTGCCACGAGGCGATGCTCGCCCGGCAGGGACAGTCCATCCAGGAGCATGGCCTCATCCGCGGCCGTGCCGGTCCATGCGGCCAGGCCCGCATGGCGTGCGGAACCCGACAACAGGTTGAGCATGTGGCCGGCCTCGATCGCCGCGAAGCGTTCGACGCCCACCTCGCCGTAAAGCGGCAGGATGGCGGCCGGGTTGGCCACCAGGAACAGCGCGAAGCCGCAGGCATCGAGCGCGGGGCCGATGGCCTTTTGCGCATTCCAGGCGCCGGCCGGCGCGACGCGGACCAGCCGGTGGCCGGCGGGGTCGTGGTAGTAGCAGCCCTCGGCCACGCCGCTGAAGGCGCCGGCCTTCACGTAGAGGTAGCACTGCACCGGGTGCGCGGAGCCGGCCGACGGGTAGAAGTACTTCGGCAGTGCGGCATCGGCCAGGCGCACCTGGGCCAGGCACGACAGCCACAGGCCCAGCGAGTCGAGCGATGCCGTGTTGCGCGAAGTGGCGGAAGCCGGCGGCATGGTCTGGCAGGCCGACGGCGACCAGCGCAGAGGCTGTTCGCGCCGCGGCGCATGCGGCAGCGCCACGGCCTGCGTGCCTTCGTCGAATGCGCGCAGGTGGGACTGCGTGAGCTTGAAGGCCGCCCGCTGCATCGGATCGCGCAGCACGCCTTCGGACGCCATGAGGTTCACGATGGACGAATCGTCGTCCGCGCTCGCCTGCTCGACGACGAACGCGACCAGTCGATGGCCGGCGCGCTGCGCATCGCCTGCGCCATCGGACACCGCCATCACCAGCGCATCGCGCACGCCTTCGCAATGCGTCAGCGCATGCTCGATCTCGCCCAGCTCGATGCGGTGGCCCTGCACCTTGACCTGGTGGTCCGAGCGGCCGATGAACTCGATGTTGCCGTCGGGCAGGAAGCGGCCCACGTCGCCGGTCTTGTAGATCGGCTCGCCGGTCAACGGGTGGTTGATGAAGACCTTGGCGGTCTTTTCCTCATCGCGCCAGTAGCCCTGGCTCAGCCCGATGCGGCCGCCGGTGTAGATGTCGCCCGGCACCCAGTCGGGGCAGTCGGTCAGGTCCGCATGCAGCACGTGGTGCGTGCGGTTGGCCAGCGGCTTGCCGTAGGGAATGCTCTTCCACTCGGGCTCGACCCGGCCGATCGGGTAGTAGATCGACCACACCGTGGTCTCCGTCGGGCCGCCCAGGCTGATGGGCTTGGCCGCGGGCAGCACGGCGCGGATGCGGTCGGGCAGGCTGACCGGGATCCAGTCGCCGCTCATGAACACCAGCCGCAAGGCCTCGGCGGCCTCCTGCGGCTGGCGGCCGCGGGCGCCCTGGGCTTCCAGCTCTTCCACATACAGCTGCACGATCGCCGGCACGGTGTTCCAGAAGGTCACGCGTTCGGCCAGCACCAGCTCGGACCAGTGCGATGCATCCAGCAGGCGCTCGGCCAGCGGCATGACCAGCGCGCCGCCCACTGACAGCAGGCCGAACACGTCGTACACCGAGAGGTCGAAGTTCAGCGCGTTGATCGCGATGGCGCGGTCTGCCGGCGTGATGCCGAAGCGCTGGTTGATGTCCAGCACCGTGTTCACCGCGCTGCGGTGGTCGATCATCACGCCCTTGGGGACTCCGGTGGAGCCGGAGGTGAACAGCACGTAGGCGAGGTCGCCGGGACCTTGCACGGGCGTGAGCGTGACCGGCATGTCGCGGCGGCGCCAACTGTCGTCGATCTGCTGCCGGTCGATGGCCTGGGCACGCACGGCCTCGGGCCAGTCGATGCGGTCCAGCAGCCGGGTCTGCGTGAGCGCGATGCGAACCTCGCCTTGCTGCAGGAGATGGCGCACGCGTTCGGGGGGCAGCGATGCGTCCACCGGCATGTAGGCCGCGCCGGAGAACAGGATGCCGAACACGGCGACGATCTGTTCCCAGCCTTTTTCCATCACCACGGCCACCAGCTCGTTGGGCCGCGCGCCTTGCTCCCGAAGCGACCGGCCCAGGTGCGTGGCGAGCACCAGCAGTTCGCGGTAGCTCAGGCGCACGTCGCCGTTGACCACGGCCAGCGCATCGGGCGTGCGCGTGGCCTGGTGCTCGAACAGGGTCTGCAGCAGGGCGTTGCTGATGGGCGCCTCGGTGGCATTGACGAGGTCGCGCGCCGCCTGCTGCTCATGCGGCAGGGCGACGGGCCGCAGGCTGCGCCAGGCGGCTTCGCCTTCGCTGGCCAGCTCGATGAGCCGGTCGTAGTAGGCGCAGAACATCTCGTCGAGCATGCGCGGCGGGAAGATCTCTTCCAGCGCATCCCAGTTGCACAGCAGCGCGCCGTTCTTCTCGCGCACCACGTGGTCCAGCCACACCTGCGAGGTCTGCGAGATGGTGTGGCCCAGGGTCATCATCTCTTCGTAGACCTGCAGCTTGGACTCGTCCAGGCCGGCCAGGCGGCTTTCGGCGTGCTGGTCCAGGCCCAGCGCGCTGGTCAGCACGATGGGCATCACCACGGCCTGGTAGCCGCCCATCTGGCTGTTCAGCGCGCGCAGTGTTTCCACGCCGCTGAAGTGGCGGTGCTCCAGGTCCGACATCAGGCGGTTCTGGATATTGCGGGCGCAGGACTCGAAGGCCTCCACCTGCGACATGTCCACTTCGAGCAGCACCGAGGACGTGAAGTCGCCGATCAGGTCGTTCATCTGCGGATGCAGGCGCGGACGGTTGAAGATGGTGAGGTTCAGCGTGAAGCGCGGCGAGGCGCACCACTTGGCCAGCACCTCCGAATACGCGGTGGCGATCAGCACCGAGGGCGTGACCTTGTACTGGCGCGCCTGCGCCTTGAGCCGGCTCCAGGTGTCGCGGTCAAGCTCGAAGTCGCGGCGCACATAGCGCGGCGCGGCGATGGCCGAGGGCTCGCAGGTCAGCGGCAGCGAAGGCGCCGCTGCGAGCGTGGGCACACGGTCGAGCCAGTACTGCCGCGAGCGCTGGAACTGCTCGGAGCCGCGGTTGGCCTTCTCCGCGAGCACGTAGTCGCGGTAGCTCAGCTGCAGCGGCGTCAGCCGGTCCTGCTCGCCCATGTACAGCAGGAACATGTCGCGGAAGAACACCAGCAGGCTCAGCACGTCGACGATCATGAAATCGAAGCCGTAGTGCAGCCGGCAGCGCTGGGGCGTGATCCTGGAGATGCGCAGCTGGAACAGCGGCCAGACGGTCGGGTCCAGCACCTGGTGCGACATGGCGTCGCGGGTTTCCAGCAGCCTGGCCTCGGCCTCCTGCGGGCTGAGCATGCTCAGGTCGTCCACGGGAATCCGGTAGGCGGGCACTTCGGGCAGGAAGCGCTGCTGGCCGTCTTCCTGGACCACCATGCGCAGCATGTGATGGCGCCTGACCATCTCGTTCAAGGCGAACTCGTAGCGGGCCACATCGAGGTTGCGGATCTCCGTCTCGATGTAGGCGTAGGTGGCGACGTTGCCGCCGCTGCCCGCGTTGTGCCGCCCGATCCAGTAGGCCTGCTGGATCTCCGTGAGCGGGAAGGGCAGGAACTGGCTGTCGAGGTCGGGCGTGATGCTCTTGACGGCGGAGCCGAACTCGTTGGCTTCCACCTGTACCGGTGCCTCGGGCACTGGCGTGGTGTTGGCTGCCACGGTGGGTTCTGGCACCTGCACTTCGGCCGATGCCACTGGGCCGGCCGCGACCATCTCCAGCAAGTGGGCCGCGAGCGTGCGGATGTTGGTGTTCTCGTCGAGCAACTGGATGACCGACACGTGGTCCGCCTGCAGCGCGGCGTTCAGCTCCGTGCGCAGCTCGATGGCCATGAGCGAGCTCAGGCCCAGTTCCACGAGTGCCGTGCCGGCATGGTCGCCGCTGGACAGGCCCAGCAGCGCACGCACGCGTTCACCGACGAAGGCTTCCATGAGCGATTGACGCGCCTCGGGCGCCGTGCCCGCCAGGCGCTGCACGAGGGCCGATGCGCTCTTGCCTGGCACGATGGGCGCAGCGGCAACGGCTGCGGGCGCAGACGTCGGTGTCGCCGTGGTCGGTGCGTTGACCTGCACCGCGCGAGACCGACCGGGCACGCGCTCCAGCCAATGCCGCTGTCCTTCGAACGGGTAGGTCGGCAGCGACACGCGGGCACGCCGCTCTCCGGCGTAGAACGCCTTCCAGTCGACGCTGCGTCCCGCCGTCCAGGCCCGGCCCAGGGCCTGCAGCAGGATGGACAGATCGGCGCTGGCATCCTGCTTGGCACTGCGGCAGCAGGGCGCCACCACGAGGTCGCCATCGGGCACGCCGAAGGACTTCACCAGTGCGGTGAGGGACTGGCTCGCACCGGCTTCGAGCAACACCATGCGGCCTTCGCGCATGAGGGTGCTGACGCCCGCATGGAAGCGCACGGTGCCGCGCAACTGCTTCACCCAGTAGGCCGGGTCCACGGCCTCGCTGTCGCGGATCCAGTCGCCGCTCAGGTTGGAGATGAACCGCCGCGTCGGTGCGCGCAAGGTCACGCGCCGCACCACCGCATGGAAGATTTCCAGGATCGGGTCCGCGGTGGACGAATGGAACGCATGCGAGGTGTGCAGCGGCCGCCCGGCTGACGACAGCCGCTGCTCGAAGGCGGCCATCGCCTCCAGCGGGCCGGAGACCACGCACCATTGCGGGCCGTTGACGGCAGCCAGGCTGCAATCGCCCAACAGCGGCTTGATGTCGTGCTCGCTGGCGGCCACCGCCAGCATGCGGCCGGGCACCATGGTCTGCATGAGGCGGCCTCGCTCGGCCACGAGCTTCAGTGCGTCCTCCAGGGAGAACACGCCGGCCAGGCAGGCCGACACGTACTCGCCGATGCTGTGGCCGATGGTCGCATCCGCCTGCAGCCCCCAGCTTTCCAGCAGCTGGGCCATGGCATAGCCGGTCACGAAGAGCGCGGGCTGGGCGTTCTCGGTGCGCTGCAGCGCGGCGTCGGCCTCGGCTTCGCGGCCGGGGCGCGGGTACAGCAGGTTGCGGATGTCGCGCTTGAGCGAGGACTCCAGCAAGGCGGCGCAACGGTCCACGGTGTCGCGGAACACCGGCTCGGCCTGGTAGAGGCCGAGCGTCATGTTCGGATGCTGCGAGCCCTGGCCCGGGAACATCAGTGCCAGCTTGACCGAGCGTTGTGCCGGGCCCGCGCCCTCGGCGGACACGTTCATCGCGGCCAGCTTCGCGATGGCTTCGTCGCGGCTGCCTGCCACGACCGTGGCGCGGTATTCCAGCGCCGTGCGGCCCATGCCCAGCGTGTAGGCCACATCGGGCAGGTCCAGCTCCGGCGACGCGCAGACCTTGTCCAGCAGGCGGCGCACCTGCGCGTCCAGCGCGGCCGGCGACTTGGCCGACAGTGCGAGCAGTTGCTGCGGACGGGAGCTGCCCGTCGACGGCTGCGACGGCGCTTCCTGCAGGATGGCGTGCGCATTCGTGCCGCCCACGCCGAAGGAACTCAGGCCCGCGATGCGCGGCTGGCCTGCCGCGGCCCAGGGCTTGAGCTCGGTGTTGACGACGAAGGGGCTGCTGTCGAAGTCGATCTCGGGGTTGGGCGTGCGGTAGTGCAGGCTCGCTGGAATCTGCCGGTGCTTGAGCGCCAGCACCGTCTTGATGAAGCCCGCCACGCCGGCGGCCGCGCCCAGGTGGCCGATGTTGGTCTTGACCGAGCCGATGGCGCAGTAGCGCTTGCGCCGCGTGCGGGCGCGGTAGGCGCGGGTGAGCGCCTCGATCTCGATCGGGTCGCCCAGCGAGGTGCCCGTGCCGTGCGCTTCGACGTAGCCGACGTCCGAGGGATCGACGCCGGCCAGTTCCAGCGCCGTGAGGATGACCTGCGACTGGCCCTGCACGCTGGGGGCGGTGTAGCCCACCTTGGCGGCGCCGTCGTTGTTGATCGCAGTGCCGCGGATGACGGCATGGATGTTGTCCCGGTCCGCGATGGCCTCGTCCAGCCGTTTGAGCAGCACCACGCCGGCGCCGTTGCCGAAGATGGTGCCGTCCGAGCTGGCGTCGAAGGCGCGGCAGCGCCCGTCGTGCGACTGGATGCCGCCGGGCTCGTGGATGTAGCCGGCGTCCTGCGGCAGCACGACGCTCGCGCCGCCGGCCAGCGCCATGTCGCACTCGTAGGAGAGCAGGGCGCGGCAGGCCTGGTGGATGGCCACCAGCGAGGTGGAGCAGGCGGTGCTGACGTTGAAGCTCGGTCCTTTCAGGTCGAACTTGTAGGAGATGCGCGTCGCGGCGTAGTCGAGGTCGTTGGCGATGTACAGCTGCAGCATCTTGGCGAACTCGCCGGACTCGGTGTCGGCCAGTTCGTACAGGCGCTTTTGCCAGTCGTCGCAGCGGTTCACGCCGGCGAACACGCCCACGTTGGGGTTGCAGTTGCGTGGGTCGTAGCCGGCGTCCTCGAAGGCTTCATGGGCGCACATCAGCAGCATGCGCTGCGACGGTGCGGTGATGGTTGCCTCGCGCGGCGTGAAGTCGAAGAAGCGCGCGTCGAACATCTCCACGCCGTCCAGGCTGCTGGCGCGGCGCACGTAGCGCTCGTGGCTGGCGGCCTCGGGCGAGATGCCGGCCTCGCGCAGCTGGGCGTCGCCCAGGTCGCGGATCGACTCCCTGCCCGCGGCCAGGTTGGCCCAGAACTCGTCGACGCTCGATGCGCCTGCCATGCGGCAGGACATGCCGATGACGGCGATGCTGTTCGGATCCGTTGCGATGGAATCCTTAGACATGTTCTCGGGCTCCCTGGTTGGCGCCGCGTTGTTGCCGCAGCGCCTGGCGTTGCCGCTGTGCGCGGCTGGATGCATCGGTGAGTCCGCCTTGCTGCGGGTCCTGCGACGAGAGGAACTGCGCGAGCGCGGTGATGCTCGGGTGCTCGAACAGCACCGTGGTGGCCACGTGCAGGCCCAGCCGCTGCTTGATGAGGTTGCGCACCTCCACCAGCAGCAGCGAGTCGCCGCCGATCTCGAAGAAGCTGCTGGTGGTGCTGATGGCGTCCTGCCCCAGCGTCTCGCACCAGATGTCGAGCAGCTGCTGCTCCAGCGCATTGGCCGGCTTCTTGATCGAGCCGCTGCCTCCGCGCCCGCGGATGGGACGCGAGAGAGCCCGGTAGTCGATCTTGCCGTTGGCGGTGGTCGGGAATTCGGCCAGCACCTGGTAGCCCGTGGGCTTCATGTAGGCCGGCAGGCGCTGCAGCAGGTGACGGTCCAGCGCCTCGTCGTCCAGCGCGTAGGCGGGTTCCACCGTTTGCGCCAGGATGACGTCGAAGCCGACGAAATCAGACACGCTGCCCTCGACGTTGAGCACTTCGATGCCATCGAAGCCGGCTTCCTGCAACTGCTCTCGCCACAGCACGCGTTCGAGCAGCGGATGGTTCTGGCGGCCGTCGCGGAACACGTCGAAGCCTTGCTGCAGGCCCATGGTGAGGTCGAAGGACGGGAAGAACTTCGTCTCTTCCAGCAGCATCAGCGTGCCGCCCGGACTCAGCAGGCGGCGAAGGTTTCGCAGCGTGCCGGGGATGTCGCCCACGTCGTGCAGCACGCTCGAAGCGATGACGAGGTCGTACGAATGCGGCTTGAAGCCTTGCAGCTCGGGCGCGCGGTCCAGGTCATGCAGGCCGTAGTGGACGAAGTCGTAGGCGCTGAACTTGTCGGCCGCCCGCTTGAGGAAGTACTGCGAGATGTCGGTGAAGTCGTAGTGCGCGCAGTGCCCGGCCAGTGCCGGCAGCACGTGCTGCGTGGCCGAGCCCAGGCCGGAGCCCACCTCCATGACGCGCATCGGATGGCCGGGTCGCAGGGCCAGCAGTGCATTCAAGGAACGGCGCAGCTGAACGTGGGAATCGGGAAACAGCTTCTGGTAGATGATGGCTGTTTCCTCGGAGGTGTAGAGCTCCGCGGAGTGCAGGTCTTCGCTCAGCAGCGCGCGCAGGTGCTCCGCGCTGACGGTGAACCAGCGCGCCTCGCGCTCGGTCAGGCCCAGCACGCTGTTGAGCCGGGCTTCCACGTCGCGCGACACTTCCATCAGGTCGCGCCGCGGCAGTTCCTGCGGGGCGTGGTAGCGGTCGCCGCTTTCGTGCAGCAGTCCGTGGGCCACGAGGTGCCGCAGTGCCCGGCGCATCCAGCGCTCGTAGCGCGGGGCGGCATTGAGCGACTCCATCATGTCCTGCACGGACACCTCGCGCCCCGGCTCGGCCAGCGGCGTGTGCAGGAAGGCATTCACCACGGCTTCCAGGTACAGGCCGTCCAGCTGGGCCCACAGCTCGCGGGTGGGCTCGTCCAGCACGGCCAGCGGGAGCAGCTTTTCCTCGTCGGACACGATGCGCCCGATGGCCTGCGGCGAGAAGCCGTCGGTGTCCACGTCTTCCGCGACGGGCAGCAGGATCTCGTGCTGGTGCTCGCGGTCGAGCAGCAGGTAGACCCACAGCGATTGCTGCTCGCTGCGGCCGTCGCCGTCCACCACTGCCAGTGATTCGCGCACGCCGGGCTTGGAACGCAGCGCTGCCGAGATCTCGCCCAGCTCGATGCGGTGGCCGCGCAGCTTGATCTGCGAGTCCTCTCGGCCGAGGAACTCGATGTTGCCGTCGGGCATGTAGCGGCCGAGGTCGCCGGTGTCGTACAGGCGGGTGCCGTCTTCCAGGCGGATGAATTTCGCCGCCGTCTTCTGGGCATCGTTCAAGTAGCCCTGCGCCAGGCCGATGCCGCCAATGAAGATGCGCCCGGTGACGTTGACCGGACACGGCTGCATGCGGTCGTTCAGCACGTGCATGGTCTGGTTGGGCAGCGGCTTGCCGTAGGGAATGCTCTTCCACGCCGGGTCGACGCCTTCGAACGGATGGAAGATCGACCAGATCGAGGCCTCGGTCGCGCCGCCCAGGCTGACCAGCTTCGCGTGCGGCAGGCAGACATCCAGGCGGGCCTTGAGCGACAGCGGAATCCAGTCGCCGCTGAGCATGGCCAGGCGGATGCCGCGGGCCGGCGGCTCGTCGAAGCCTTCCATGTGGGTCACCAGCATGGACATCAGCGCGGGCGCCGAATTCCAGACCGTGACGCCGTGCGTGGCGATGAGGTCCATCCAGTGCTCGGGGTCCACGCTGCGGGCGTCGTCGGGAATGACGATGCAGCCACCGGCGGCGAGCAGGCCGAAGATGTCGTAGGTGGACAGGTCGAAGTTCAGCGCCGACACCATCAGCGTCTTGTCGGCGCTGGTGATGCCGAACAGGCGGTTGATGTGCTCGATGGTGTTGACCGCCCCGCGGTGGTCGATCATCACGCCCTTGGGCACGCCGGTGGAGCCGGAGGTGAAGATCACGTAGGCCAGGCTGTCTTGCGCCTGGCGCAGCGGCGGTGCGGCGGTGACGGGCGACCAGCCGGCATGTTCGGGCAGCGTCACCACCTGGACGGATGGGGGCAATTCCAGGCCTTCGAGTTCACTCGACGTCACCGCGATGGCGGCTGCACTTTGCTCGAAGAGCTGGTCGCGGCGCGCCTGCGGCAGTTCGGCGTCCACCGGCAGGTAGGCGCCGCCCGCGATCATGATACCCAGCACCGCGGCGACCTGCTGCCAGCCGCGCGGCATGACGACGGCCACGACCTCCGCGGGTTTCACGCCGCGCTCCAACAGCAGGCCGGCCAGTTCAACGGCACGCGACAGCAGTTCGGCGTAGGTGATGCTGCGGGTCTTGGTGGCGATGGCCACGGCCTGCGGTTGCGCGAGGGCGCGCTCCACGAAGAGCTGGTGCATCAGCTTGTCGCTGAGCTCGGCCTGCGTGTCGTTGACCTGGGCGCGCTGCAGGCCCTGGTCCTGCGGGAGCTGCAAGGGGTGTCCGGCGTCCCAGGCTTCGCTGGAGCTGGCCAGCGAGCGGATGAGCCCGCAGTAGCTGTCGAACATCGACTGCAGCACGCCGGGGAGGAAGACCTCCTCCAGCGCGTCCCAGTTGAGCACCAGGCCCTGGCTGTCTTCCATGACCTGGTTGTCCAGCCAGACCTGCGGCGTCTGGCTGATGCCGTGGACCATCTTCCCGAAGGACTCGACCAGCCCGGCATCGTCGCCCTGCGCGGAGTTGAGCACCAGGCAGCTCGTGAACACGACCGGCATGGCGGCATGCAGGCCGTAGCCCTTGCGCTTGGACCATTCGCGAAGCACGTCCACGCCGCTGACCAGCCGGTGCTCGAAGTCGCGCAGGAACTGCTGCTGGATGGCCATCGCACGCTGGCTGAAGCTGGGCAGGTGGGCGGCGTCCACTTCGAGCAGCGTGAGGCAGGTGAAGTCGCCCACGAGCTTGTTGACGTCCTCATGCAGCGGCAGGCGGCTGAACAGCGTCATGTTCAGCGAGAAGCGCGGCTCCTTGCTCCAGAAGGCCAGCACTTCGGCATAGGCCGCGAGCAGCAGTGCCGACGGCGTGATGCCCATGGACTGCGCGCGGCGCTTGAGCGAATCCCATTGCGGCATGTCCATGCGGAAGCGGCGCCGGGTGAATTGCGGGTTCTCGCTGGCGGCACCCGTGAGCACCGGCAACTGCGGCGCGGCGGGAATGTTGTCCAGCCGGTTCCACCAGTAGTCGTGGTCGCGCGCGAACATCTCCGAGCTGCGCATCGAGCGCTCGGCGAGGACGTAGTCGCGGTAGGACAGCCCGATGTCCTGCAGCGGCGCATCGATGTCGTCGTACAGCGTGTTCCACTCGCGGCAGATGCCGTACAGGCTCCAGGCGTCGAGGTTGATGAAGTCCCAGCTGAAGTACAGCCGTGTGTGGCTGTCGCTGGTGCGCACCGCGCGGATGTCGAACAGCGGCCAGCGGTTCGCCGGCAGCTGCTGGTGCGACAGCTCGTCGCGCAGCGCCTGCATGCGGGCCTCACGATCGGCCACGGATGCGCAGCGCATGTCGTCCATCGGCATCACGAAGGGCGGCAGGTCGTTGAGGATCTGCTGTCGGCCGTCGTCGTGCACCACGGCGCGCAGCATGTCGTGCCGGTTGATCAAACGCTGGAAGGCGGCGGTGAAGCGCGCGAAGTCCAGCTGCTCGCAGTCCAGCTCGTAGTAGTAGTGCGTGGCAACGCCGCCCAGGTTCAGGCCGCGGCTGCGCCCCACCCAGTAGGCATGCTGCACATCGGACAGCGGGAAGGGCTCATTGCGTTTGCCGAGGTCGGCGGCGATGCGCGGCCAGGAGGCCACGGGTGTGGCCGCGCTGCGGGCCAGGTGCTGCTTCAGCGCTTCGCGATGCTCCTTGAGCGCGTCGCGCAAGGCGGCATTGAGCACCCCCGCGGGCGCATTGACCTGGAGCTGGTCGCCCTCGATCTTGAGCTTGATGTTCAGCTCGCTCAGTTGCACCAGCAGCAGTTGCATGCTGGTTGCCGATGCAGTGGTCTTGTCTTGCATGATGCGCTCGACTGTTGAAGTGGATTCAGATTTCAAGGGGCGCCTGGGCCGCGTGGGTCGGCGTGATGCCGACCGGGGCCTGGAGGACGTCTGCGATCTGCACGACACCGGGCTTGCCCAGGACCGTGTAGTGACTGCCGGTGATCCGGCGTGTGTGGACCTGGCCCGTGGTGAGCAGCGACCAGCCCCAGTCGGCGCGGGCCGTGTGGGGGTGGCCCGCGAACTCCGACACCTCGCCCTGCGAGGCGCGCAGCACCAGCAGGTTCGCGGCGACCCGGCCGGGCCAGTAGGCGCGCACGGCGGTGACGACGGCGTGGAAGACGCGGTAGATCGCCAGCAGCGGGCCGGCGTCCAGCGCGATGCTGCCGCGGGCGGTCAGCCGTGCCACGACCTGCTCGAAGCGCCGGGCCAGCGGCAGCGATGCATCGATGCCGTCCTGCAGCCCGGCCAGCGACACGCCCAGGTTCAGGTCTTCGATGAAGCCGTGCAGCATCATCTCGTCGCCGATCGGGTCGTGAACGACCGGCGCCGGGCAGTCGATGAGCGTGAGCTGGTCGACGACGTCGCCGCCGCGTTCCAGTTCGTGCGCCATCGCGAAGGCGATGCAGCCGCCGGACGACCAGCCCACCAGCGAGTAGGGCCCGCGCGGCTGCTCCTGCTTGAGCTGCGTGACGTAGCGGTGCGCGATGGCCTCGATGCTGGACAGCTCCGCACCGGCCGCCTCTTCGGCGTGGGCGACGAAGCCGTAGCTCGGCCGCTCCAGCAGGCCGGCCAGTTCGTAGTAGCCCACGCTCTGGCCGCCGGCCGGATGGACCATGAAGTACGGCCGACCCTGGCCCGTGCGGCCCAGCCGCATCAGGTTGCCGCGCACGGCCTCGTCTTCGGGGAGGTCGAGCATGGCCGCCTGGCTCTCGATGGTGCGGTGCTCCCACACGTCGCCCAGCGACAGCAGCCGGCCCAGGCTTTCCTGCACCAGCGCCACGTAGCGCACGGCGTCGATCGACTGGCCTCCGGACTCGAAGAAATCGTCGCGAATGCCCACGCTGTCGAGCCGGAGCACGCGTTTCCACAGCTCGGCCAGCGTGACCTCGGTCGGCGTGCGAGGCGCGAGGCGTTCGGCCCGGCCGGCCTCGCTGCGGCGAGCGCCCGCGGCCTGGCGGCCCAGTGCGATGCGGTCGAGCTTGCCGTTGGACGACAAGGGCATCTGCTCCAGCAGCATCCACACGGGCGGCACCATGTAGGCCGGCAACTGATGGCGCAGCGCGGCGCGCAGCTGTTCGATGACACCCGCGGCCTCCTCGTCATTGCGGGGGGCCGGCTGGCGCAGCACCGCGCAGCCCACCAGTTCCTTCAGGCCCGGACCGGCGACAGACGCGCCGCCCGGCGAGCGGACCAGCACGGCGGCCTCCTTGACCAGCGGGCAGGCGTTGAGCACCGTCTCGATTTCCCCGAGCTCGATGCGGTGGCCCTGGATCTTCACCTGCGTGTCCGCGCGGCCCATGAACTCGATGTTTCCATCGGGCAGGTAGCGGCCGCGGTCGCCGGTGCGGTACAGGCGCTGCGAGGTCAGCGGGTCGGTGATGAAGCTGGCCTGCGTCTTTTCCTCGTCGGCCCAGTAGCCTTGCGCCAGGCCGATGCCGCTGATGTAGAGGTCGCCCACGGTCCAGGTCGGCGTCGGCCGGTTCTGCGCGTCGCGCACGTGCCAGGCCTGCTTGGCGAGCGGCTTGCCGTAGGGGATGCGCGTCCAGCCCGCCTCGACTTGGCCGATCTCGTAGTAGATGGACCAGATCGACGCCTCGGTCGCGCCGCCCAGGCTGTAGATGCGTGCCTGCGGTGCGATCTGGCGAATCTGCTCGGGCAGCTCCACGGGAATCCAGTCGCCGCTGAGCATCACGATGCGCAGGTGCGGCAGCGTCTGTCCGCGGCGCAGGGCGGTCTCCACCAGCAGGCCCATGAGGGGCGGGGCGGAGTTCCACACCGTCACGCCCTCGCTGTCCATGAGGTCCAGCCAGTGGCCCGGGTTGAGGGCGGAGGCGGGGTCCGGGTAGACCACTGTGGCGCCGGCTTCGAGCACGCCGAACACGTCGTAGACCGAGAGGTCGAAGCTGAACGACGACACGCCGAAGACGACGTCGTCGCGGGTGATGCCGAACCGGTCGTTGATGTCCACCACCGTGTTGCGGGCACCGCGGTGGTCGATCATCACGCCCTTGGGCCGCCCGGTGGAGCCGGAGGTGTAGATGACGTAGGCGAGGTCCGTCGGCGCGGTGGCTGGTGCGGGCACGCGTGCAGCCGACGAGGCCGGCGGTGCCTGCTCGACCACGACCACCCGCAGCCCGGCGGGCCAGTCGATGCGGGCCCGGTGTTCCGCGCTGGTGAGGGCGATGCGTGCGCGGCTGTTCTCGAGCATGTAGCGCAGGCGTTCGGCCGGCAGGCCCGGGTCGACGGGGACGTAGGCCGCGCCGGCGCGCAGGATGCCCACCGACGAGGCCACGATGGCGGGGCCGCGCTCCATGACGATCGCGACCAGCTCGCCGGCTGCGACTTCGCAGCGGGTCAGCTCCGCGGCGATGCCGGCGCTCCAGGCATCCAGTGCGGCGTAGCTGAGCGCGCCTTGGGGCGAGCGGACGGCGGCCTTCTTCGGCTGGCGGCGCAATGCCAGGTCCAGCCCGTGGTGGAGCAGGCCGGCGTCCATGGTTTCGTAGTTGGCGCCAAGGATCGCGGGCTCGGCCGCCGGTGCGATGTCCAAGCGCGTGGACTGCCAGGCCTCGCCATCGGCCGCCAGGTTCTCCAGCAGCGCCGCGAAGGCGCGCCACATGGCGTTGATCATGCCGGCGGGGAAGAACTCCTCCAGCAGGTCCCACACGTAGAAGTAGCGGCCATCGTTGAGCTCCCAGAACTGGTGGTCCATCACCGTCTGCGCCGTTTCGAGGCAGCCGAAATCGGCCTTCTTGTACTTCTCCATGAACAGGCCGCTGCCGATCACGAAGGGGCAGGGCACGGTGCCCATGGACCCGCTCATGCGGTTCATGGCCTGCATCACCTGCATGCCGCCCCACTCGCGGTGGGCGGCGTCGCGCATCATCTGCTGCTGCAGACGCAAGGCCTTCTGGGCGAAGGTGCCGCCGCGCAGGTCCACCTCCAGCGGATACAGCGAGGCGAAGTTGCCCACGATCTGCATCACCTCCGGGTGGATGGGCAGGCGCCGCGTCACCATGTTGCTGAGGATGAAGTGCTGCGAGCCGCTCCACGCCGAGAGGATCTCGGCGTAGGCGCAGGCGATGGCGCCGGTGGGTGTCAGGCCGCAACGGCCGGCGTGGGTCTTGAAGCGGTCCCACTGCTCGGCCGTGAGGTAGCCCTCGCGCCGCTGCAGCTGCGAACGCACGCGCTTGTTGGCGCTCGTCATGGGCAGCTCCGGCGGGCCCGGCAGCTCGGGCAGCCGGTCGAGCCAGTAGCGGCGGGCGCGCTCGCCGGCGGGCGAGTCGGCCAGATCGTGCAGCGCCAGGATGGCGTCGCGGATGGTCAGCGTGAGCGGCGGCAGTTCGAGTTGCGGGTTCTCGTACAGCCGGTCCACCTCGCGCTGCAGGACGGTCGCGCCGTAGCCGTCGGTGTAGAAGTTGTTGTGGTTGAAGTGGATGCGCGTGCGTTCGCGGCCGGCTTCTCGCCAGTGCGAGATCTGCAGGTCGAACCAGGGCCAGCGTCCCAGCGGCAACTGCTGGCGGCTGCCCTTGCTGCGCAGCTCGGCCAGGCGATGCTTCGCTTCGGCTTCGTCGAGGTGGCGCCAGTCGTTGATCGGGCATTGCACGAGCGGCACCTCGGGCATTACGGCCAGGTGGCCGTCGTCCACCACCATCACGACCTCACCGCGGTGCCGGTGCAGCGCCTTGTTCAAGGCCCACAGGTAGCGGTCCACGTCCAGCCCGTCGCAGTCGGTCTCGACGTAGTAGTGCGGCCGCACGTGGTACTCGAGGTAGGGGTTGTCGGCCATGTAGAAGGCCATCTGCAGGTCCGAGAACGGGAAGGGCTCCAGGCGGTCTTCGGGGCGCAGGCGGCAGGCCGGCATGGCAGCGTCCGCATCAGCGGGCGCTGATTGCAGCGCCGCGAGGATGTCGCCCTTGAGCCGGCGCAGCTCGCTCTTGAGCTCGTCCGTCAGCGCATTGCGGGCGGCCGTGACCTTCAGCTCGCCGTTGGCCACGCCGACGCGCACGCCGCGCTCGGCCAGTTCTCTCATCAGGCTGTCCAGCGTCATAGCGTGAAGGTCTCCATGTCGGCCGAGGCATCGCCCGGCGCGGATTCAGCGGTGGCGACCAGCCGCTTGAACAGCAGCTTTTCGCAGATGAGGTCGACGACGGCGTGCACGCGGGCGCCGCCCAGCAGCGTCTCGACCGACACGTCCAGCGAGAGCTGCCGCTGCAGGCGGTTGCGCAGGTCCATGGCGGTCAGCGAGTCCATGCCCAGCTCGCTCAGGAAGAGGGTGCCCAGCGCGCTGCCCAGTTCCTTCATGCGGGCGGGCCGCAGCTGCAGGACCTCGGACAGCTCGGCGCTGAGGTAGTCCAGCACCGTCTTGCCCAGGGTCTCGGCGGCGCTGCCTGCGGATGCGTCGAGCACGTCCTGCGCGGTGGTGCGTTGCGGCTTGTCTGCGGATGCGTGTGCTTCGGCGCTGCGCCTGGCCTGCACAGCCTGGGCCTTGGCCGCGAGGTCGAGGTACCGGCCGTCACTGACAGCCGTCAGCACGCCCTGGGCGCACACCTCGCCGGCATCGCTGCGCCAGCAGGACGTGCCGTCGAAGCCTTCGGCATCCAGCGTCGCGGCCCACAGCGAGGGGTCCAGCAGCGGCGAATCCGCCAGGCGCCGGGTGCGGTCCTCGGCCAGCCACCAGCCGTCGAGCAGGCCGAAGGTGATGCTGAGGAAGTCCTGGGCCTCGATGACTTCGTTGAGCAGCAGCATGCCGCCCTGGCGCAGCAGGAACTTGACGTTCTGCAGGGTGCGCTCCAGGCTGCGCGTCGCGTGCAGCACGTTCGAGGCAATGAGGATGTCGTGGCCACCGGGCTCCAGGCCCTGGTCGGCCAGCGGCTTCTCGATGTCCAGCGACTGGAATTGCAGGAAGGGGCGGCCCGGGCCGTACTTCTCGCGGCCGTAGTGCAAGAAGGCGGGCGAGATGTCGGTGTAGACGTACTCGACCCGTGCCGAACCCTGGCGAAGCACCTCGTCCAGGTGCTGCAGGACGACGGACGTGGTGCCGCCCGTGCCCGCGCCGATCTCGATGACGCGCACCGTGCGTTGCGGGTCCGCGGCGCACAGCGCCTGCACGGCGGCGGTGGTGATCTGGCCCACCCGGTGGTTGCATTCGATCGCGAGTGGACCGGCGCTGTACACCGGCTCCACGAGTTCCATCGACAGGTTCGGGAAGATGACGCTCGTGGCGGCCAGTTCGCCTCGCAGCACCTGCTTCAACACAGGCCCGCACTGGCCCAGCAACGTGAGTTCCGGACGCAGCCAGGGATGCGCCGCCAGCAGCGAGTCGCAGACGGTCTTCAGTTCGTCGAGGCTGCGTGGACGCAATTCGGCACCGGTGCGGGTCCAGTGTTCGCCGTCGGCGCTGATGAACTTGTCGCGCCGCAGGATTTGCAGCAGTGCATCGAAGCAGCGGCGGTGCAGCGAGGCCACGCCCAGGTCGGCGGCCAATCCATCGGCCGTGGCACGGGCGGGCCAGCGCGACTGCCCCAGCAGGCCGGCGACCGCCGCATGCACATAGCCGCGAGCGAGGTCATTGAGGTGCAGGTAGCCGGCAGCCAGCTCGGCCGATGACGGCTTGTCGATCGCTGGCGACAGGGTCTGCCGGCCGGCGACCTGCGCCGGAATCGCTTCCAGGTCGGCCGCGGTCCGCTCGGCCACCCAGCGTCCGGTGCGGCCGGGAAGCACCGACATCCTCGACAGCACCTGCTCGCTGGCGCGCATGGGCATCACCTGCGACACCGGGGCCGCCAGGATGGTAGTGATGGTCTCCAGGCCCTGTGCCGGATCGATGGCGTAGATGCCTTGCGCGTCCAGCCTGGCCGCGAACTCCTGCGAGGCCACGGCGCCGATCGCGCCCCAGCGTCCCCAGTTGAAGACCTTGACCGGCACGCCCAGTTGCCGGCTCAGATGGCTGGCGTAGGCATCCTGGAACACGCAGCCCGCCACGTAGTTGGCCTGGCCCGGGTTGGCGAGGAAGGACACCGCGGACGAGAAGAACGCGATGAAGTCCAGCGGCTGGTCATGGACGGCCTGCGCCAGTGCGAGCGAACCTTGCGACTTGGCGTCGAAGGTGGCGCGAAAGCGCGCCAGGTCCATGCCGTCCAGGCTCTGGTCGTTCAGGCTCAGGGCCGCATGGACCGCGCCGTTGACCGGCCCGAAACGCGCCACGGTGTCTTCGATGGCGCGCCGCAGGGCGGTGGCATCGCAAGCGTCGGCCTGCAGGTAGATCGCCTGGCCGCCGAGTGCCCGGATCTCTTCGATCGCGGCCTGCTTGCCGTCGTCGATCGGGCTGCGGCCGATCCAGGCGATCTTGGCCTGGTAGTGCTCGGCCAGGTGCCGGCTGAGCGCCATGCCGATGCCGCCTGCACCGCCGAGCATCACGTAGGTGCCTTGCTGCCGCCAGACTGGTTTCGATGGGGCGGCCGGCAGTTCGATGCGTTCGAGCCGTTGCTCGAAGCGCACCTCGTGGCGATAGGCGGCCATGGACCCGTCATGCGCCGGGGCGGATTGGACGTATGACGCAGCCTGGTCCCACTGCGCGGGCGAGGGTTCGCTGCCGAGGTCCAGATCCACGCAGCGCACGCTGACACCGGGATGCTCGTTGCCGTAGACCCTGGCCAGGCCGAAGCAGGCCGCGCTCCACGGCAGCATCGGCTCGTCCCGGACGACGGTGCAGGTCCGGTTCCCAACGACGGTCAGCGACGGATGCTGGCCGGTGCTGCCGAGTCCCTTGAGCAGCTTGAACAGTGCGAACACGCCGTGCGACTGCGCCCGGTCGAACTGTTCACGGTCTTCGTCCACGGTGGCAAAACCAGCCGGAGCGGACGGCAGCTGCAGTCCTGCGAGGAAGTGCACGCGCCGGACGGCGCCGGCCGATTCGAGGATGTTCTGCAGCGACGACACATCGGCGCTGGGCCACACGTGGCCGCCAGGAAGCGCCTGCGCCAGATCGATGCCGATGCAGACGACCCGGCGGTCGGCGAACCGCCGTGCGAGGCGGGCAGCGAGCGCGGCGCCGTCGCCGGCGTACACGATCAGCTCCGCCTGAGAGTCCGCTTCGTCGTCTGCCGGCACGTCGGCGGCGACGGCATCGCTGCGTTGCCACACGGGCTGGTAGCAGGGCAGTGCGTCGCCGGCACGCGGGGCGGACAGCGAAGGCAGCGCAGCCACGGGCCGCAGGCTCAGGCCTTCCACGCGAGCCAGCAGCTGGTCGTCATGGGCGAGGACGTCGTAGTCGAAGCGGTGGATGCCGTTCTCGCCACTGCAGGCGGCACGCCGCGCCACCACCGTCACCTCGCAGGGCAGCGGGCCGGCGATCGACAGGCTGTCGATGCCGCACGGCAAGGGCAACGGGCGATGGCGCACCACATCGGCCGGCAGCAAGGGCAACGCGGCCTGCCAGATGGCATCGAGCAGCGCCGGATGGCAGGCGGTGTCGTTGGCGACGTGCGTCGGAAGCTGGACCGTTGCCACGCAGGCGTCCTCGGTCGCGTCGAAGATCACCAGCCCTTGGAAGGCAGGACCGTAGGCGACGCCACGGCCTGCCCATTCCGAATAGAAGCGGGCGGTGTCGGTCGAAGCTGCAGCGTCAGGCACGGGCAGGGGCGCGGCCAGCGGCGCGGCACTGTTGGCGATGCGTCCGCTGGCATGCAGCGTCCAGGTGGTCGCGGCCTGCGCGGCCGGGCTGGACCACACCTCGACGATGAATTCGTCAGGCTGCGCATCCGGCTTCAGGATGGTCTGGAGCCGCACGCCTTGCTGCAGCACCAGCCCCTTGGCGATGCGCAGGTCGGTGAGCGTGGTGTGCTGGCGCGCCGGGTCCTGCCTCAGCGAGCGTGCGGCCTCGATCGCCAGGCTGGCGAACGCGGCGCCTGGCACCAGCGGCGTGTCCTGGATCCGATGGTCGGCCAGGCAGGCGAAGGCCGGAGCGCCCAGTTCGCAGGTGCTGCTGAAATAGGTCCCTGCATTGCCGGCGAGATCCAGCCGGTGGCCCAGCAAGGTGGATGCTGGTGCGGACGTCCGCGCGGGCACGCCCGAGGTGGCCAAGGGGATGGAGGTTTCCTTGGACACCCAGTACGACTGGCCGGCGAACGGGTAGGGCGGCAGCTCGATGAGCGCGCGTGGTGCCGCGGCGTACAGCGGCGAGAAGTCGATGTCCACGCCCAGCGTGTGCAGGCGGGCGACTGCCTTCAGGAAGGGTTCGGCCGTGACGTACGCAGGGTTGAGGCTGGGCAGCAGTTCGCCATCGGCACCGAGTTCACGCCGCGCCAGCTTCAGCAGCGTGGGCGAGGGGCCCACCTCGACGAACACGTTCACGCCGCGAGCCTGCATGGCGCGCACGCCGTCGCGGAACAGCACCGGCTGGCGGACGTGGTCCACCCAGTAGTCCGCCGTGAGCTGCTCCGGCGTGAGCAAGGCACCGGTGACGTTGGAGATCACGTCGATCTGCGGCGGGTTGAATGTCAGCGCACCGATGGCATCGCGCAGGAGGGCCTGCATCGGCTCCATCAGGGCCGAGTGGAAGGCGCGCTCGACCTGCAGCGGCTTGCAGTCGATGCCGGCCTTGGCCAGGATGCTCGTGAAGTCGGCAACCGCGGATGCGTCGCCCGACACCACGGCGGAGTCTTCGGTGTTGACGGCGGCGATGTCCAGCGCCAGCCGGTGTGCGGCGATGAGCTCGCGCACGCGCTGCACCGGCGCGAAGGCGGTGGCCATGGCGCCGGGCACCGAGTTCTCGTGCATCAGCTTGCCGCGGATGGCGATCAGCCGCACTGCATCTTCCAGCGACAGGATGCCGGCCACGCACGCGGCCGTCACTTCGCCCACGCTGTGTCCCATCACCACGCGCGGGACGACGCCGCAGGCCTTCCAGAGCTCGGCCAGTGCGTATTCCACGGCGAACAGGGCAGGCTGCGTGTGGCGTGTCTGGTCCAGCGTCGCGGAGTCAGGGTTGAATACCAGCTCGTGCAGCGGGCAGCCGAGCAGCGGCGACAACAAGTGGGCACAGCGGTCGAACGCAGCCTTGAACACCGGCTGGGTGTCGTAGAGCGCTTGGCCCATGCCGACGTACTGCGATCCCTGGCCGGTGAAGAGGAACCCCACCACCGGCGCATCGTGTGCAGTGCGGGCTCCGTTGGCACTTTCGCGCAGCGCCGCCACCATGCCTTCGGCCGTGCTGGCAGCAACGCCATGTCGCAGGGGCAGCAGGCTGCGCGCGGTGTTCACGCGGCGGCAGACGGCCTCCATGCTGCCGGGGTCTGCGCTCAGCAGGTCGGCGAACTGGGTGGCCATGTGCCGCAGGGACTCTTCGCTGCGGGCGGACAGCGCGAGGATCTGCGGCGAACCACTGTCCGCTTGCACCGGAGAAGACGCCGGCGCCTCCTCGATCACCACGTGGCTGTTGACGCCGCCGAAGCCGAAGGAGCTGACGCAGGCCCGCAGCGGCTGCGGGCGGCCATCGGCGCCGACGGAAGGTTTCCACTCGTACAAGCGATCAGCGATGTAGAACGGAGAGCCTTCGAGCTTGATGCGCGGATTGAGCGCGGTGAAGTTGGCGTTGGGCGGAATCTGGCGGTGGCGCAGCGCCAGCAGCACCTTGATCACCCCCGCGATGCCGGCCGCGCCTTCGAGGTGGCCGATGTTGGTCTTGACTGCACCGAGGGCGCAGTAGTTGGTCTGGCGCTCCGGCGCAGGCCTGGGGTTGAGGCGCTCGAACGCACGCGTGAGGCCGTGCACTTCGATGGGATCGCCCAGCGGTGTGCCGGTGCCATGGGTCTCGACGTAGGTGACCGTCTGCGGATCGATCTGCGCGCTGCGCAGCGCCGTCGTGATGACCTGCGTCTGCGACAGTGCATTCGGGGCGGTGAGGGAGCGTGCGCGTCCGCCGTGGTTGACGGCAACACCCTTGACCACGCCGAGGATGACGTCGCCGTCCTGCTGCGCCTTCGCCAGCGGCTTGAGCATCACCAGCCCGGCGCCTTCTGCGCGCACGTAGCCATCGGCACCCGCGTCGAAGCTGCGGCAGGCGCCGGTGGGCGACAACATGCCGACGGTGCTGAAGGAGATGAAGCGGTCCGGCGTGGCCAGCAGGCCGACGCCGCCGACCAGCGCGCTGTCGCATTCGTTGTTGCGAAGTGCGCTGACCGCTTGCTGCAAGGCCACCAGCGAGCTGGAGCAGGCCGTGTCCACGGCGATGCTCGGGCCGCGGAAGTTGAAGAAGTAGGAGACGCGGTTCGGGATGATCGCGTTCGCGTTGCCGGTGGCGATGTGGCCTTCGATCGGCGCGCAGTCCCGCTCCTGCAGGGTCTTGTAGTCGAAATTGCAGGCGCCGATGTAGACGCCGACGTTGGCGCCGGACAGGTCAGCGGGCTTGTAGCCGGCGTCTTCCAGGCACTGCCAGGTCAGCTCCAGCGCGATGCGCTGTTGCGGGTCCATCCATACTGCTTCGCGGGGCGAGATACCAAAGAACTCAGGCTCGAATTTGTCAGCGTCATGAATGAAGCCCCCCCATTTACTACGGCTTTTGTTGATTTCGGTGCCCGAATCTTCAAAATAGGGACGCCAATCCCATCTGTTAGGGGGTATCTCGGTGATACTGTTTGTAGCACTTACAAGATTCACCCAGAACTGGCGATAGTCGGTCGCCCCAGGAAACCGACATGCCATGCCGATCACCGCGATGTCAATCCCCTCGGGAATCCCTTGGATTTGTGGGGAATTGGTGTCTGATTCCTGGAAGGTCATATGGTGGCCTTTAACAAAGCGTGCGCGCCCTGATAAATTAGGGGGTCTGAATTGACGGATGCGAATGCAGCCTCATGCGCCAGGAATCGCTCCACGCAGCAGGGCACCGTCCCCCATGTCCTTGGGGGCTGGTCAGCGCTCTCATGTCCCATTGCGAAGCCAATTCCGTTTCTCCTCGATCAGGGGATGGACCGTCCGTGACAAATAAAATAACAGGCGCGAGTTCACCCGATCGGCGCCATTTCGACACCAACTGGTAATACTCGAACCCGGTTAGACCGACCGTCCTAAAATAGGACGAAGAAGTCCGCCCCGGGTTATCCCGAGTTGTGTATATGCTGGGGTATTTCCGGCAGCGCTCTCGTCAGGCGAGAAAGCCCTTCCGGGTTAGATGAAGAATGTTGAGCAACTAGGCATTCCGTCCCTGGTAAGCAGATATGGTTGAAATGATGCCTGCTTATTTTGAAACAGTACAACCAGCAACCCAGCAATTCCAAGGGTTTTTATGAGCGACCGCTTGCTTATGTTGGGGTAGCCAAGTCGAGGCAAGTGCGCTAGACAAGTTGTCACCAGGTGGTCTGCTCGGCACGCAAAGTGCTCTCATCAAGTCGGCGCGCAGACCGCACGCTTTGCTGGCGAGATGCGCACGGCCGTGCTGCATGGCGCACGATGGCGAACCCTGTCAATTCGCATGAGCGTGCGGTCCCTTGCACCGCACCATGGCACCCGCTGGAGAACTGGGCTAGGCCACTTGCGCATCGGTCACGCTGAGTCGATGGCGGCTGCTATAGTCCCGCCGTCGAAAATGGTGGACCGGTGTGGTGAGCCCCGGTCGCTCCGCTCCCCGCGGAGAGCAATCCAGCCCTTGATGGCCGCGGACCGCGACACAGGTGGACATGCGTCCCCTGTGGGCGGTGCATGAGCCGGCGGCCTTCGTCTTCGGCGTTTCCCTTGTCCACAGCGGCGTGTGTCCTTCGCGGTGCCTTCGAGCACCTTCATCAAGGACGCATTCCATGCAACACACTCAAGTCCTGGTCGTCGGCGGCAGCCTTGTCGGCCTGTCGGCAGCCCTGTTCCTCGCCGCGCGCGGCGTGAACGCCATCACCGTGGAGCGCCATGCGGGCAGTTCCCCACATCCGCGTGCGATCGGCTACACACCACGCACCATCGAACTCTTTCGTGCCGTTGGGCTGGGCGATGCCATCCCGCAGGCACCGCAAGGATTCCGCCTGCGCCGGGCGCGCGTGACCAGCCTGTGCGCAGCGCTGCAGAGCGAGCACGACTGGACTCCGCCAGCCAAGGCGGATCGCGCGCCCACGCGGCCGGTGTCTCCAGTTCGCGGTGCCGCGATCGCGCAGGACCGCCTCGAACCCATCCTGCGCGGCCGGGCGATCGAGTTGGGCGCGGACATCCGCCCATTCACCGAGCTGGTTTCGTTCCAGCAGGATGCGGAGGGCGTCACGGCGGTGATCCGCTCTCGCGAGACAGGTAGCGAGACCACCATCCGCGCCCGCTACATGATCGCGGCCGATGGTGGCGACAGCCGCATCCGCGAGGCGCTCAACATCACGCGCTCCGGCCGCGGCCACATGCGGTTCGTGCGCAGCGTGCTGTTCCGCGCCGACCTCGATGAACACCTGCAAGGGGGCATCTCGCAGTGGGAGATCGAGCAGCCCGGACAGCCAGGACTGAAGGCCTTCCTCACCACCTACCAGGACGGCCGATGGGTCCTCATGTTCACCGATGACGTGGAGCGCAATGCCGACGAACAGGTGGCGGCGATCCGCCGTGCGGTGGGCCGCGAAGACCTGGACGTCGACGTGCTCGCGACAGGCCGATGGGATCTGTCGGCACTGGTGGCGGACCGCTTCTCCAGTGGCCGCATCTTCCTCGCCGGAGATGCCGCGCACCAGCTGCCACCGACCCGCGGCGGCTACGGCGCCAACACCGGCATCCATGACGTCCACAACCTCGCGTGGAAGCTGCAGGCCGTGCTGTCGGGCACGTCGTCACCGGCGCTGCTCGACACCTACGATGCCGAGCGCCGGCCGATCGCCTGGACTCGGCACCAGCAGACCTTCGCTCGCCCCGACTATGCGGCGGATGCACCGAAGGGCATGAAGAGCGAGCGCATCATCGGCGATGACGCGATCGAGTTCGGCCAGCTTCACCGCTCGACAGCCGTGCTGGGCGCGGGCTCCGAACTGCCCGAGGCGCGGCATCCCGATGAATGGAACGGCCAACCGGGAACGCGCGCTCCGCACTGCCCGATCCACGTCAACGGCACTGCGGCCTCCTTCATCGATCTGCTTCAACGAGGATGGCTGCTGGTGGCGATGGACAGCCATTGGTCGAGCGCCTTGAAGGCCTGTGCCGCAGCCATCGACATCGCGATCGTCGGCGCCGACTTCAGCGTGGATGAAGACACGGACCTCGCGTCCTTGCTGGGCATCGGTGCGCAGGGCGCGGTCCTGATCCGTCCTGATGGGATCATCGCTTGGCGAGGGATAGCCCGTGGCTCGATGGCCGAACTGGCCGATGCGTTTGCGAAGGTGGCCAGCCTGGCCAGCCGCAAGAGCGAGGTGGCTCGACAGTGATAGGCAATCCGACCTGGGGGCGATTCCTACCCTGAGTCGGGCGTGTTCCACCCGAGCCCGTGCCCGTCCGAGATCGCCCCTCGGACAGGACGCTGGAATGAACAAGATCCTTTTGAAACTCGGCCTGGACATCCCCTTGGCCGCGGTGTCGACAGCCGCGGCCGCATCGTGCGGGTCCGCTTTCTGCACCTTGATGACCGACTGCTATGCGCAGGGAACCGGCCAGGTGACTGTCGAAGATGCCATCGAGCGGCATACGAAGAACCTGAATTTCATCACCACGCTCGGTTGCGGATTCGACGAGCAATGGCCGATGTCGGTTTCACGACGCTTGGCGACGTGCAGGTACTGGTGCGCCGGACGACCTGAAGACGGCCACTGCCTGGTTCTGTGGGCTGAAGCTGCCCACCGGGTCCATCCATGTGCTCAACGCCGACGGCAGCCGCGCCGAACGTGCCGTGCAGCCGGGCACCGGCACGACGGACCTCGTCGCCAGTATCGCCGGCCGTGCTGCGGTGGGCTTGAGCGATGCGCTGATCGGGCAGGTCAGCCTTGGGGCGCCTTGAACAAGCGGGATGAATTCCGCACCGGCGCGCGCATCGAAGCGTCCGTTGGCTTGTCCCATGCCTACTCGGAAGACCTGGGTACGGTGCTGCAGTTGAACATGTAGCACCGCATGGACGACAGCGGATCGACGAGGATCGACCTGAGTCCCGGCGTGACTTTCGGGATGGGACACGCGTCCATGCTCTACGCCTATGTGCAATTGCCGCTCTAACAAGAAGGTGACGGGCATCCAATTGGCCCCGCGCAGTTCGCCGGCCGTCGGTTGGACGACGGATTTCTGACCCCAAAACCGCCGTGTCGCTGGAGCTCAAACAGCACAAGAGGCCCCGGTTCGGCTCGCGTCTTCCTCGCGTCGCGCATAGACCTCACGCGCGTCGTGCTGGTCACGCCCAGGTCAGGTTTTCTCTACTACAAAGCAGGCATTCAACGCACTCGTCCAACGAGTGCGCGGGTTTGGCTTGCCGTCGATTTGATGGAGCAGCCTGCACCGCCGCCGACCTGCTTCCTGGATGCCCCTTTCGAGGTATTCCGACCAGGGTCTACACCTGTATCTTGTGCGATTCGCGCGTGCCTATCATGCGCGCCCCTCCACACCGTCGGGCTGCGGTCCGCCGACGTTCAGGGCCTATCGGTGCTGCTTCGGCCCACAAGGCCTGGGCTGCACTTTCCTCCATCCTGGCAACGATCCCTTTGTAAGGAGCTGGCGGTTATGAACAAGGTCAAATTGCGGCCTCGCCTTCATGCGGTCCTGATCGGACTGGCGGCAGTACTGAGCTTCGCGTTCGACGGCGCAGTCGCGCAGAGCAAGGACGCAGGCAACGCGACGGACGTCGTGAACCCGCATTCGCCGCGCTACGGGCACCCCTACCGGCACGGTGCAGTGCCCACGCGCGAAGCCCACGAGAACATGAAGCTGTGGGCGGCGCAGAACCACCCTGTGCATCCATCGGCCGCGGCCGGCAAGCAGCACGGCGCTACGGCTTTGGCAGCAGCGGCGACCGGACCGCAAACGATCAGCTACAACGGCGGCGTCGACGGCGTCGGCGTGACCAGCGGCTCACCCAAGGTGTACCTGGTGTTCTGGGGCACGCAGTGGGGCACCGCGGGCACCAATGCCAACGGCTACACCACCTTCACCGGCGACCCGAAAGGCGCGGCGCCCTACATGCAGGCCTGGATCAAGGGCCTGGGCACCAACGGCGAGCTGTGGTCGGGCACCATGACGCAGTACTGCGACGGGCCGCTCGTGGCCACCGGCGCCACCACCTGCCCGGCGGGTGCGCCGCACGTGGGCTATCCGAGCAATGCGCTGGCCGGCGTCTGGTACGACAACTCCGCGGCGGCGCCCTCGGCAGCCAACGGCCACCAGATCGCGGCCGAAGCAGTGAAGGCCGCTGCGCACTTCGGCAACACGACAGCGGCGTCGAACCGCTACGTGCAGTACATCATCATGTCGCCCACGGGCACCAAGCCCGACGGGTTCAACACGCCGAACGGCGGCTTCTGTGCATGGCATGACTACAACGGCGACACCACGCTCACGGGCGGCGCCGCATCGTCGCCCTACGGTGACGTCGCCTTCACCAACATGCCGTACGTGACGGACGCAGGCACGAGCTGCGGCCAGAGTTCGGTGAGTTCGGTGCTGGACGGCTTCTCCATCGTCGGCGGCCACGAGTACGCCGAGACCATCACCGACCAGAACCCGGCCGGCGGATGGATCAACCGCACAGGTTCGTCCTACAACGGGCAAGAGAACGCCGACGAGTGCGCATGGATCAGCTCAGGGCAGGGCGCGACGGCACTCGTCACGTTCTCGACGGGCTCCTTTGCGATGCAGAGCTCATGGTCCAATGACACCAACCGCTGTGACCTCACGCACGCCATCGTGACGGGCAGCGGAGGCACGCCAACGGCGAACTTCACGTTCACGACGAGCGGGCTCACAGCCAACTTCACCGACACCTCCACCGATGCAGGTGGCACCATCGGCTCGCATTCGTGGAACTTCGGTGATGGCAGCACGTCCACTGCGACCAACCCGAGCCACACCTACGCGGCGGCCGGCACCTACACGGTGACGGAAACCGTGACGGACAGCGGCAACGGATCGACGAGCACCAAGAGCGCGTCAGTCACGGTGAGCGCGACGGGCGGCACGCCGGTGGCCAACTTCACCTTCAGCGCCAGCGGCCTGACGGTGAACTTCACCGACACCTCCACCGACACGGGCGGCACCATCGGATCGCATTCGTGGAACTTCGGCGACGGCGCCACTTCCACCGCGGCCAACCCGAGCCACACCTATGCCGCGGCCGGCACCTACAGCGTGAGCGAGACGGTGACCGACAGCGTCAACGGCAGCTCGAACACGAAGACGGTGTCGCTCACGGTGAGCGGCAGCACCTCGCAGCAACTGTTGGGCAACACCGGCTTCGAAAGCGGCGCCGCCACGCCGTGGACGCTGACGAGTGGCGTGCTGTGCAGCAACTCCGGCTGCAGCGGCGAGACGGCGCATGCGGGAACCTGGTTCGCATGGATGGACGGCTACGGCCGCAGCCATACCGACTCGGCCACGCAGACCGTCAGCATCCCCGCGGGCAAGACGACCGCGACGCTCGCGTTCTACCTGCACATCGACACGCGTGAATCGGGCAGCACGGTCTATGACACGCTCAAGGTGCAGGTGCTCAACAGCTCTGGCACGGTACTCGCGACGCTGGCAACCTACTCCAACGCCAATGCCGCATCGGGCTACGCGCTCAAGAGCCTGAACATGAACGCGTACATCGGGCAGACGGTGCAGGTGCGCTTCCTCGGAGTGGAAGACTCGTCGCTGGCAACGTCCTTCGTCATTGACGACGTGACGCTGACGGTGCAGTGACGGCCGAGCCAGCCCGGGTTGGCCGGGCTGGCGTTGGCACAGGAGCAGGCCGCTCGCTGCGCGATGCGGCCTGCTGCGCTTTCAACGCGCTTGTTCGAAGCAAGGGGTGTGGCCATGGCTCATGGAATCAGCATCGCGGTGTTGCTCGCGCTGGTGTCGTTGGTGGGCTGCGCCGATCCTTCGGCCGCTGCGCCGCCGGGCTCGCCGCCCGCGCCTGAAGCGTCATCCGCACCCATCGTGCGGCCGGGTGTGAGTCGCTCGAACGTCGCGACGCCATTCGTGACGCTGTCGCCATCGGAAGTTGCCGTCGTGCCTGGCGCGAAGGTCACGCTCACGGCCAAGCCTGGCGGCGGCGAAGCGATGCGCTTCACGGTGGATTGGCAGGTGCAGGAAGAAGCTGCCGGCGGCAGTGTTGAACGCGTCACCGCACCCCAGGCGGATGGGACCTTCGCGGCGACCTACACGGCCCCGATGGATGGCCAGGGGCCGTATCACGTGACGGCCAGGCTGCATGAGTACCCGCAGGCCACGGCGGTGACGACGATCACCGTCGTTCGCACTGGCAAGAAGGATGGACAGTGACGGCCTGATGAGGCCGGTATTCCCACAAGAAACCGGTCGTTATTGAGGTGCCAGGGTCTTTGGTGATAACGTCCACGCGTGCGAATGCCTGGCGGGCGGCAACCGCGTGGCATGCGAGTTGCTGTCGCAGTGCCCATCCCCGAAGGAGTCCGCATGACTGATTCATCCGTGACCGATGACCAGGCCTCGCATGTCGCGCACACGATGGCGTTCGTTCTTGGTGAATTGAATCTTCGCCGTCTCATTGCGCTGAGCCATGGCCGCGCGCGGCCCGGGCGTGCCGCGTTCGAGCTGATCGCGCCCATCCTGTGCCGCGATGCGCCGAAGAACTGGGCGCAGCTCACTTCGCTCGGCCTGGCACCGCGCGAGATCATCGACGCCGGCGAGCGCGCGGTGCGCGTCTTCGAGCGGCTTCCACGCTGGGCCGCGGAAGACCTGGACCAGGCGCTCGATGCACTGTGCGTCGAGCTTGACGGGACTCGCCGTGACGTGGATGCCGCGCTGAGTGTGCTGGTCCTGAGTTCCCAGACGGGTTTGCCGCTGGCGCCTGTCCTGGAAGCGCTGGGGCAATCGGAGTGCATTGCGCGGTTGCACGACTCGACGAGGGCCTATCGCGCCTGCCAGATGGTGGGCTGAAGTTGACACTTAAGGGTGCTCTCGGGTGGCGAAACCTGCCCCCCCTTGGTAACGTCAGGGGTGGTGATACCGGCTGGACGTCCGGCGCCGATTCGAAACTGAAAGGAAAAGGCACGGATGAACGAGCGACGATCGGTACGCTGTCTATCGATGGTCTTGCTGATGGCCGGTTGTGTGTGCGCTGTGGCGCAAGAGTCGCTCACGCTCAAGAAGATCAAGGAATCCGGCGTCATGACGCTGGGCTATCGCGACAGTTCCATTCCCTTCTCGTACCTCGACGAGCGACAGCAGCCCGTGGGCTACTCGATGGATCTGTGCATGCGGATCGTCGGTGCCGTGCGGCAGCGCCTGGCCATGCCCAACCTGCAGGTGAAGCTCACCCCCGTCACGTCCGCGACCCGGCTGCCGATGGTGGCCAACCACATGGTCGACCTGGAATGCGGCACGACCACCAACAACGCCGAACGGAAGAAGGAAGTCGCCTTCACCATCACGACCTTCGTGGCCCACAGCCGCATCGCGTCGCGGCGCGGGCGTCCGGTGCTCACGCTGGCGGACCTGCGAGGCAAGACCGCGGTGTCGACCGCCGGCACGACGAGCATCTCCATGCTCGTGGACCTCAAGACCACGCAGTCCATCGAGATGAACATCCTGGTGGGCAAGGACCACGTCCAGTCCTTCCGCATGCTCGAGACCGAACGGGCTGATGCGTTCGCGATGGACGACGTGCTGCTGCATGGGCTGATCGCTTCGTCGCGCGATCCCAGCGCCTACGTCGTCAGCGCCGATGCCTTGTCCGTCGAACCGTACGGCATCGTCTTGCGAAAGGATGATCCCGAGTTCAAGAAGCTGGCCGACGACACGCTCATCGCCTTGTTCAACAACGGCCAGATCCAGTCCATCTACAGCAAGTGGTTCGAGTCGCCGATCCCGCCGCAGCAGATCAACCTTCGCCTTCCCATGAGCCGGGCGCTGCGAAGAGTCCTCGCCTCTCCCACGGATTCGAGCCGCGTGTCGGACTACGCCTCCTGAGCGGGCGTCGACCCGCGAGGGCTCAGCCGGTCTGCGCCATCGGCTCGCTCTCGTCGAGGTCGGCATCCGTGGCGTTTCGATCGCGGAACTGATCGAGCACGATGCCGTGGCGGTTGATCTTGTAGTAGAAGGTCTTCTTGGCGATGCCCAGGGCCATGCACACCGGTGCGGGCCTGCCGCCATGCTGCTTGAGCGTCTGTTCGATCAGCGCCTTCTCGACCATGTCGACCTGCTGCGCCAGCGTGAGTGCGGCAGGCGTGGCCAGTTCCTTCTGGCGGCGTTCGAGCAGGCCCAGCACGAAGCGGTCCGCCACATTGCGCAACTCCCGCACGTTGCCGGGCCACTCCGCCGCCATCAACCGGCGCAACAGAAGTTCCGGTGCGGCCGGTGCTTCGCGTCCGTACTTCATCGCCGCCTGCAAGACGAAATGCTCGAACAGGATCGGGATGTCCTCGCGCCGCTCGCGCAGGGGCGGCAACTCGAGCACGGCCACGTTGAGCCGGTAGTAGAGGTCGCTCCTGAACTTGCCCTGCAGACTGAGCGCGCTCAGGTCGAACTTCGTGGCGGCGACCACCCGGAAATCCACGCGCACTTCCTCGTTGGACCCGAGCCGCTCCACCTTGCGCTCCTGCAGCGTGCGCAGCAGTTTCACCTGGAAGGTCAGGGGCATGCTTTCGATCTCGTCGAGCAGCAGCGTTCCGCCGTTGGCGTGCTCGATCTTGCCCACGCGCCGCTTGCCCGCGCTCGTGAAGGCGCCCGCCTCGTGCCCGAAGATCTCGCTCTCGAACAGGGTCTCCGGAATGCCGCCGCAGTTGATGGCGACGAAGTTGCCCTTGCTGCGACGGCTGTGGTTGTGCAGGCATTGCGCCACCAGTTCCTTGCCGGTTCCGGTTTCACCCATGACCAGCACGTCGGCTGAGGTGTCGGCCAGGTTGAGGATCTGGCTGCGGACTTCCTGGATGGCCGGTGAGTTGCCCAGCATCAGCGACTCGATGCCCTGCTTGTTGTTCAGCTGCCGTCGCAGCGTGTCCACCTCCAGCCTCAAGGCGCGTTTCTCGATCGCCCGCAGTGCGGTCTCCACGAGCCGCTCCGAAGGGAAGGGCTTCTCGATGAAATCGTAGGCGCCTTCGCGCATGGCCTGCACCGCCATCGAGATGTCGCCGTGCCCGGTGATGAGGATGACGGGAATGGCCGGGTCGGCAGCGATCACGTGGCGCATCAGCGAGAGGCCGTCCATGCCGGGCAGGCGGACGTCAGTGATGACGATGCCCAGGTAGGAGGAGCCGAGTTGCTGGATTGCCGCCTCGGCCGATTCACACGCGCAGACCTGAAAGCCCGAGAGCTCCAGCGTTTCGCTGAGGCTGGCGCGCACGCAGGGATCGTCGTCGACGAAGACGACCTTGAATCCCTCCAGTGCCGTTTTCAAGCTAGATGACATGGGTGAATTCTTTCTCAAATTGCATGTCGAATTCGAACGCAGCGCCCTGGCCCAGGCTGCGGGCACGCAGCGAGCTTCCGAACTCTTTCACGATACCGCTGGAGATGACGAGCCCCAGGCCCAGTCCTTCGCCCGGAGGCTTGGTGCTGAAGAAGGGCTCGAAGAGATGCTTGAGCACCGACTCCGGAAGGCCGCTGCCGCTGTCGCTCACGCAGATGCGCACGCGATCGCCGTGGACCGTGGCGCTCACGCTCAGGCGCTTGCTCGACGACTCCTTCATGGCGTCCATGGCGTTGCCGAAGAGGTTGAGCAGCACCTGCTCCAGGCGGTAGCTGTCGCACAGCACCCGCAAGCCCTCGGGAATGTCCAGCACCACCTGAACCCCTTCGTCGGCAGCCCGCGTGCCCAGCATTTCCAGCGCATTGCTGACCGCGTGAGACAGCGGTGTGGGGCTGGCCACCATCGGCGCCTTGCGCGCGAACGACTTGAGCTGCTTGGTGATGCGGCCCATGCGCTCGGTCAGGTCAGCGATGGCCGTGAGGTTGCGGTCGACGTTGTCCACCCGGCCTGCCACGAGCAGGCGCCGGCAGTTGTCCGACAGCGCACGCATCGCGGTCAGCGGCTGGTTGATCTCATGGGTGATGGCGGCGGACATCCGGCCCAGCAGCGCCAGCCGGCTTGCGCGAACCAGTTCGTCCTGGGCTTCGCGCAGCGTCACTTCCGCGCGCTTGCGTTCGACCACTTCGCCGATCAGCGCGGCATTGGCCTGGCGCAGCTCGGCGGTGCGCTCCTCGACGCGCAACTCGAGCTCGTCGTTGGCCTGCTGCAGCGCCTGGCGCGCCGCGAGCTGCAGCGCAATGGCGCGGCGCCGTTGCCGAAGGTGCACGACCAACAGCGCGAACAGCACGGCAAGACCCGCGGCGCCCAGCGCGGCATTGCGGGCGTCGCGCCATACCGGGGTCACCTCCGAGAGCGTCATGAGGCGCCAGTCCGGACGCGACATCGCTTGCTCTTCAGAGAGAAAACGCAAGGGCTTGGCAGCCATGCCGGGTACATCGATGCGCACGAGGTTGGTCCCATAGTGCAGCACCCGCTCGATTTCCATGCCCAGCGGCTTCAGTGGGGTGTCGGGGTAGCGGTCGGTGTGCGCCAGGGTCGCCTGCTGGGTCGGCGTCAGGGCGCTGATCGTCTTGTAGCGCCACTGCGGGTTCGACGACATGATGACGACGCCGCTGGCGTCGATGACCAGCAGCCTTTCGCTGCCTGAGCTCGCGGCGTACTCGATCCAGGTGTTCTCGACGGTGGCCAGGCTCACCTTGACCGCGGCCACGCCGATGACGCGCTGGTCCTGCTTGATGGCCCGGGCCAGGAACAGGTGTGGCGTGCCGCGCGTCTTGTCGGCAACGAAGGAGCGCGCCTGGCCGCTGCGCAAGGAGTCGGTGAAGAAGGACGCGCGCGACATGTCGCGGCCGATGAAGGTGTCCGGCTCATACCAATTGCTCGATGCGAGCACCGTGCCGGTACTGTCCAGCAGGACGATCGCCAGCGATCCGGCCCGGACGTTGAGATTGAGAAGGGCCTTGTTGACCTTGTCGCGAAGCGCGCTGTCCGCGGGCGTCTCGAGCAGGTGCAGCACGTCCTGGTCGAGATCGAGGATGCTCGGAAGATTCTCGTACTTGCTCAGTTCGCTGTCGATGCCCGCCGCATAGAGGTCGAGCTGGTGCATGGCTTTCTCGGCCAGCTCCGCGTAACCCGCCCGTTCGGTGAACGAATACGCAATCAGCACTGCGGCAGCGGCGATCAGCACGATGGCCGTCCAGACCAGCGTGCCTTCCACCGAGCGTCGCGGCAGCGGATTGCGAAGGAGTTCCAAGACAGATGTGTGTAGGTGGAGGGGCAAGCCGATGCCACTGCTGGGCGTACGGTCGAGTACGCCAGTGCACGGAACATGCCAGCGCTCTTCGCGATCGCTTCCACGGCGGCGCGTGCCGATGTGAACTCGCGCAGGCGCTGCGCGCGACGGTGAAAACCCTAGACCACCCCCTGCGCGAACTCCATGACACGGCGATGTCCGCGCGCACTCGTCCACAGGCTGCGACGACGGGCGTCGCCTCGCCATGCGGCGTGGTGTGAAACCTAACACGCGTTCCGCCACCCGTGTGCGAATTCCTGCCCTTCGTGTGTGCTGTCTCTCCTGTGTAGCACGTGCGTGCGACGCTGGCACGCAAGCTGCGAGAGAACGTCCCTCGCGAGCCTTGCACGCGAGTCTTGGATCGAACAACACATGACAGGAGGGACGCGGCAGAAGTTTGAGCCGCAGTTGGGGGATTTGTCGCTATAGGAAGTCCAGCGGCCTCGTGCAGTGACGTTCGGCTGCACGGCTGGATTTCTTGCTCATGCAACAAGCCAATTGAAATGGGGTTACCGCATGGATATCGTGGTCACGCAAACAAGCAGTGCATCGGTAGACAGCCGCGCCTTCGCCAGAAGCGGAGCCGCCAGCCTGTGTCAGATAGAAAGAGAAAGTGGCAATCAACCATATGGGAACGGGAACGTCGGCAACAACAGCGTGGGGGGCGTGACGTTCTTCCACGAGTCGCAGCTCATTCCCCTGGCCGTCGATGGCGAGCGCGGCGATTCATGCCTCGTGCGCACGCTGCTCGCAGCCGGGTCTGCATCGAAGCGCGAGTCGGTCGTGCGCGAGCGGCTGGACGATCTCGGCTTCGACTGGATGGGGTACTACACCGCGTCGCATCTCTTCGACGGCAGCCGCTTTCGCGGCTTCATGGCGAGCTACGCACCGCCGGACTGGTCGCGTCGCTACTTCGGTGAGGCCTACTACGAGGTGGATCCGCGCAACCTGGCCCGCAAGCGCTGGAGCCTTCCGCTGGTGTGGGATGGCGCATCGCTCACGGACATGATGGGGCGCCGCCCGCTGGACGGCCGATCGAAGCGATTCATCGAGGACCTCGCCGACAGCGGCATGCGCAGCGGCGTGTTCCAGCGTGTCAATTGTTCCGGCGCGAAGCCCGGCGAGGACACCGTGGTGAGCCTGGTGTCGAGCACGCCAGGCAGGCGCTGGATCGATGACGAGGTCCTGGGCAACGCGCTGACGCTGATCCTGAGCCTGGATCAATTCTGGTCGCATCACGTGCGTTTGCCCACGCCCACCACCGAGGTCGAATGCAGCGTCAGCAACCTCGTCGCGTCGGGCATTCCTGCGACGCAGCGCGCCGTTCTTTGCCACGTTGCCGACGGCCTGACGGATCGTGAGATCGCCGAGAGGCTCGGACTGTCTTCGCACACCGTGGACTATCACCTGCGGCAATTGCGTCAACGCTTTGCGGTCCACAACAGGGTTCAGCTCGTGGCCGCTGCCGCCCATCTGTTGACGGCTGCCTGAAGACGCCTCACCTCTACGAGTTCTCGTAGAGGTGAGGCCGAGGGCCGCGGGTAAAAAACGGATCGGTCACCTTGATCGATTCCCGCCCGCAGATCCGCATCACACAAAGGAACCGGACATGAAGGAAGCCTTCGATGGCGCCCGAAGCCCCAGCGTGCGCCCTGCCGACGATGGCAGGCTGCGGAACATCCGCTTCTCCAAGCCGATCGTCGACGAGCTCGCGAAGCTCGCGGTCCTCGACAACTGGCATTCGCTGCTCGCGGCTGCGGTGGGCTATGTGATCATCGCCGCCGCCGTGGTGGCCGGTGAAACCTCCGCGTGGCTGTATCCGCTCGCGGTGTTCGTCATCGGCGCGCGCCAGCGCGCGCTGACCACGCTGCTGCACGACGCTGCGCATGGGCGGGCCGCACGCAGCAAGTGGCTCAACGCGCTCGTGGGATCCTTCCTGTCGGGCTACCTGATCTTCCAGGCGTTTCGTCCGTACCGCCAGTCGCACGTCATCAACCACCACTGGTACCTCGGCAATCCCAAGCACGATCCGGACTTCCAGCTGTACCTCGATGCCGGCCTGTACAGCGGCCTCACACCGGCCGGGTTCTTCTGGCGCCAGGTCATCAGCACCATGCTGCTGCTCAATGCACCGGTGTACCTCTGGTATGTGGCCAAGCATCGCCTGATCGCGCTGGTGGGCAGCAAGACCGAGTCCGCTTGCGTGGTGGTGTTCTGGGCGCTCATCCTGCTGGCCGTTCATGCGCTCGGCGCCTGGCGGCTGCTCCTGCTGTACTGGGTGGTCCCGTACATCACGGCCTTCGTGGTGATCGGCCGCTTCATCGAGATCGCCGAGCACTTCCCGATGCTGGGCGCGAGCGGCGCCACCACCGTGCTCCACAGCACGCGCAATCGCTTCAGCCATCCACTGGAGGGCTTGTTCTTCAGCATGCACAACGAGAACTACCACCTCGTTCATCACCTTCGTCCGGAGATCCCGTTCTGGAACCTGCGGCGCGCGCACTGGAAGATGCTCCAGGACCCGGAGTACCGGTGGGTGAACAAGCAGTTCGGCGGCATCTTCGTCTCGCGCGGGCGGCGGCCCGCGCTCATCCCGGCGCTGGTCGGCGGCCGCCTGCATCTGCCGGGCGCCCCCACACGCCACGCCGGGCATTCCCTGGCAGCCATGACCCATGACTTCAACGGCGCCCGCGGCAGCGGGCAGAGCGCAGCATGAGCAACCTTCAACTGGCATCGTCCATCCTCGTCGACCCCCGGCCCGCGTTTGCGGCGCTCGACAAGTCACCGCGCTTCTGGTTTCCCTTGCTGGTGCCGGTTGCCGTGCAGGTGGCCATGACCTTCTGGTACTTCGGGGTCGTGGACTACCCCTGGCTGCTGGACGAGGTCTTCGGCCCCGCGGCAAGCCAGCAGGCGAACACGCCATCCAAGAGCCTGATGATGTGGTCCACGGTTGCCGCACTTGCGCTCGGCGTGCCGCTGCTGCGCGTGCTCGAAGCGGCGTACTTCTGGCTGGCCGGACGCCTCACCAACATCCAGCGTCCCTTCCGGCAATGGCTGGCGCTCACCTGCTGGAGCAGCTTTCCGTATGTGCTGACCGTGTTCCTCATGGTCATTCCGCTCGTGTCCCACAACGCCGCCAAGACCACGCAAGATGGCCTGAGCCTGCTCTCGCTCAACGAGCTCGTGTTCCACCTGCCGCGCGACAGCCGCTGGCACACGCTGATGTCGTCGATCACCGTGCTGCATCCGTGGCTGTGGTGGCTCACGGTGCTTGGCGTGCGGGTGTGGAGCGGCCGGTCCTGGCGCTTCAGCATGGGACTCGCCTTGCTGCCGATGCTGGTGCTCTATGGCGCATGGGTGCTGCTCGTGCTTCTGTGAGCCGCCATGAATCGCAAACCTGTCCTGTTCGTCGTCGCGGCACTGCTCGTGGTCGTGCTGCTGGTGATCAAGCAGCAGGCAGGCGATCGGACCAAGCTGGTCGACGTGGAGCCGGCGGCGCGCCGCACGCTCACGCCCACCATCCTCGCGTCGGGCACGCTGGCTTATCACAGCGGCGTCACGCTGATGTCCGAGGTGGTGGGCCGCATCGACGAGATCCACGTGCACGAGGGAGACCGTGTCACGCGCGGCCAGCTCCTGGTGCGGCTGGACGCCGGATCGCTCAATGCCGAAGTGGCCCAGATCGAGGCCAGCCGGCGGCAGTCCGAGCTCAGCATCCGCCGCCAGGAAGTGCAGTTGAAGGCGCAGGCTGACAAGCTCCAGCGCTACCGGGGCCTGTTGTCATCGGGCATGGTCGAGGCGCAGAAATACGACGAGTTCGTCACCCAGAAAGAAGTTGCCCAGGTTGAACTCGCCACGGGCAGGGAGGTGCTCAAGCAGACCCAGGCGCAGCTGCGGCAGGCCATGGAACGCCTGGCCAAGACAGAGATTCGTTCGCCCATGGATGGCAAGGTCACCGCCGTCCATGTGAAAGTCGGAGAGACAGCCGTTCCCAGCGCGACGAGCCTGATGGGTTCGAGCCTTCTGGACCTCGGCGACACCTCTGCGCTGTATGCAGAGGTGCAGGTCGATGAGAGCGACATCGGCAAGATCCAGGTGGGGCAGACCGCCAGGATCGTGCCCGCCGCATTTCCCGACAAGGCCTTGACCGGCCAGGTCGAGCAGGTGTCGGTGGCGCCGCGCCAGCCAGCCAACGGCGGCATGCCGAACGGGGGCAGCCAGGCGCGTACTTATCCGGTCAAGGTCAAGCTTGCCGCGGTCGAGGGCTCGGTCTTTTTCCCCGGCATGAGTTGCCGCGCGGAGATTTCCACGCTCAAGTCGAGCGCCCAGCCCGCGCTCGCTGTCCCGGTGCAGGCGGTGCGGCGCGCCGACGGCCATGCCGGTGCGGCTGCGGCCAACACGGTGCTCGTGATGTTCAACGGAAAAGTGGTGCGGCGCACGGTGGACATCGGCGTTGCCGACGATTCGCACGTGGAGGTGCTGCGCGGGCTGCAGCCGGGTGAGCTGGTGATCGTCGGACCGGCCAAGACCCTGCGCTTCCTCGACGACGGAGAGTCGGTGCGCGCCGCCCCGCGCCCTGCCGCGGCGGAACCTGCAGCCAGTTCGCCCCTGGGCCCGATCGCGGTCGACCCGCACGCCTGACCATGCTGAGGCTGTCGCGCATCGGCAAGACTTACCAGCTGGGCGACGAGGCCTTGCCGGCGCTGGTCGACGTCGACCTGCATGTGCCGCGCAATGCCTTCGTCGCGTTGACGGGGGCCTCGGGCTCGGGCAAGTCCACGCTCATGAACATCCTCGGCTGCCTGGACACCCCCACCTGCGGCCACTACGCGCTCGACGGCGAAGCCACTGACGGCTTGAACGATGACCAGCTGGCGCGTGTTCGCAACCGCAAGATCGGCTTCGTCTTCCAGAACTTCCATCTCATGCCGCGCATGACGGCCTGGGCGAACGTGGCCCAGCCGCTGGTGTACCGGGGCGTCGCGCCGGCGCGGCGCCGGCAGCGCGCCGAAGAGGCGCTCGATCGCGTGGGCCTCGGGCACCGCATCCACCACAAACCTTCGGAGCTGTCAGGCGGACAGCGCCAGCGCGTGGCCATCGCGCGGGCGCTGGTCGGCGAACCGCCGCTGCTGCTGGCCGACGAGCCCACGGGCAACCTCGACAGCAAGACCGCAGCGGAAATCATGTCGGTGCTCGCGGGCCTGCATGCGCAGGGCATGACGCTCGTGATCGTCACGCACGAACCCGACATCGCCGCGCAGTGCCACCGCGTGGTCCGCCTGCACGATGGCCGCATCGTCGACGACACGGCGCAGCGGCAAGCCTCGGCCGAAGGTGCGCGCGCGGCCATGCGAAGCACGGACATCGTCCAATGAGTGCAGAACTGGCCTCCGAATGGCCTCGGGACGAGGCCGAGCCCGGCAGCGACAGCAGCGGCCTGATGCGCGGCTACTACGCCTTCGAGGAGTGCCTGCACCTGGCGCTCGCGAGCATCCGCGCGCACTCGCTGCGCAGCTTCCTCACCATGCTGGGCATCGTGATCGGCGTTGCGTCGGTGATCTGCGTCGTCGCACTGGTCCAGGGACTGTCGCATTCGGTGACGCAGGAATTCCAGGGGCTTGGACGCGGCACGCTGACGCTGCGCGCGGACACGCCGCTGGAGGAGGCGCTGCGCGGCCGCGTCAACCGCCTTCGTGTGGCCGACCTGGAGGAGTTGCGCCTGCGCATCGACGGGATCAGCAATCTCACGCCGGTGATGATGGCTGGCGGGCAATACGGCATCGAGGTTCGCAACGGGCCCCACGTCACCACCGGCCAGGTCTTCGGCACCACCTCGCGCTACCAGGACGTGCAGAAGACCTATCCGCGCCTGGGCCGTTTCCTGGCCGACAGCGACAGCACCTCGCGCCGCCGGGTGGCCGTGCTCGGAGAGCAGATGCGCCGCGACCTCAAGCTGCCGGACAACCCGCTGGGCCGGTTCATCCAGGTGGGCAGCGACTGGTTCCGCATCGTCGGCGTGATGGAGCCGCGCGGCGAACTCTTCGGGCTGAGCCAGGACAACTTCCTCCTCATGCCCTACGACACCGCGGTGACGCTCACCGGCGCGACGGTGCAACCGGACCTGTGGATCAGCTTCAGCGTCGACGACCCCGATCAGATCGACAACATCAAGGCGCGGGTGAACGCGATGATGCGCCAGCAGCACAAGCTGCAGCGGGACCAGGCCGATGACTTCGTGATCGAGAGTTCAGACGCGCTGGCGCAATCGTTCAAGCAGCTGTCGACCGTGGTGACGCTGGTTGTCGCGGGCATCGTGAGCATCTCGCTGCTCGTGGGTGGCGTGGGCATCATGAACATCATGCTGGTGTCGGTCACCGAGCGAACGCGCGAGATCGGCATCGCCAAGGCGCTGGGTGCGCGGCGCAGCTTCATCCTCATGCAGTTCCTGATCGAGGCGGTCCTGCTCGCGCTCGCAGGGGGCGTGCTCGGCATCGTCACGGGATACCTGTTGAGCCTGGGCATCGCCCGCCTGATCCCGAATTTTCCCGACCCGGCGCTGCCGTGGTGGGTGCTCGTGAGCACGGCCGGCTTCTCGGGCCTGGTCGGCGTCGTCTTCGGCATCCTGCCTGCGAGCAATGCGGCCAATCTGACGCCCATCGAGGCGCTGCGTTACGAATGATTCGAGGAGCCAGCCATGGAACGATTCACGCGATTCCTCAAGGTGCCCAACGTCGTGGCTCGCCATGACCCGGTGGTGCAGCCGATCTACCAGTCCAGCATCTTCCGCATGCCGGACCACCAGGTCGCCGCGGCCACCGAAGAGGCGGTGCACCCGACGTCCTACTACACGCGCTGGGGCAACCCCACCGTGAGCTACCTCGAGAACCAGTTGTCGACGCTGCTCGGATGCAACGCGACGCTGGTGTTTCCCTCGGGCATGTCGGCCATCACCACCACGCTGCTGGCCCTGGTCTCGCCCGGCGAGCGCATCCTGGCGTCCCGTGCGCTCTATGGCGACACGACGCGCTTCCTCGTCGAGGAACTGGGCCGCTTCGGGATCGAAGTCGATTTCTTCGATCCGTCGCGCCCGCAACACTTGCCCGAGCTGCTGGCCCGTGGCGCGAAGGTTGTCTACTTCGAGAGCATCAGCAATCCCGAGCTTCGCGTGGCCGACTTCGATGCCATCCGCTCGGCCTGCGAGAGCCGCGAAGTGCTCACGGTGTGCGACTGCACGTTCTCGCCGCCGGGCGTCCTGGGCGAGAAGGTGCGTGCCGCGGATCTCGTGATCCACAGCCTGACCAAGTACATGAGCGGGCACTACACCGTCTTCGGCGGATCGGTGTCGGGCTGGCAGGCGCTCATCGACCGCATCTGGCACAAGCAGGCGCTCTATGGCGCGTGCATCGACCCGCAGGCAGCCTGGCAGATCTCGCAGGGCTTGAAGACACTGGAGCTGCGCATCGCGAGGCAGAACGCCACCGCGCAGCTGCTGGCGCAGCGGCTGGCGTCGCATCGCCACGTGGAGCAGGTGTTCTATCCGCCGCTGGATCCTCGTCCCGAGGTGGCATCGCTGGCCCAGAAGTACCTCACGGGCGGCGGCGCGGTGATCACCGCCGCGTTGAAGGGCGGCCGCGCCGCCGCGGTGCGGCTCATCGAGAACACCGAGGTCTTCGGGCTCTCGGTCAGTCTCGGCGGAATCACGAGCTGTGCCGAACATGCGCAGTCGATGTCGCACTCCATGCTGGGTGCCATGGACGCGTCGACCCTGTCCGATGCGAGCGTCAGCGTCCCGGCCGACAACCTGGTGCGCCTGTCCGTGGGCGTGGAGGACCCGGGCGATCTCCTGCGCGACCTCACCAGCGCGCTGGAGCTCAGCGGCATGCCGGTGGCCACACGCGCCGTGGCTGGCGAGTTCGTGAAAGGATGACGGTGTGACGGAGTGGGATTTCCCGCATGAGTTCGTCGACCGGCTCGAAGACTGGTCGGCCGCAGGTCTGCGCGACGAACTGCTGCGTCGTGACACGCCGGTCGTTCTCGGCGGCGCGGCAAGGCATTGGCATGCCCTGTCCACCTGGACGCCTCGGTACCTGCGCAGCGTCGTCGGCGACGCGGTGGTGACCGCCGATGTCTCGCCGACCCGCTGCTTTCCGGCCGAGGTGACCGGCTCTCATCGACGAGCGATGCCGCTGCGCGAACTCCTCGACCAGACCTTCTTCACGGACAGTGGCGGTAACGGGCTCGCGCTGCTGCAGGCATCGATCCCGGACCATTTCCCGGTGCTGATGACCGACCTCGACCCTCTGCCTGATCTAGGCGCCCAGCGTTCAGGAGTCTCCCTGAGCCTGGGTCCGCGCGGCATGCAGACCCGGCTGCGCTACGACAGCGCACACGTCCTGCTCGCGCAACTGCAGGGGTGCCGCAAGTTCCTGCTGTTCGGGCCTGCCGACTCCGGGCGGCTGTACCGGCACGCGCTGTGGCGCGGCGGCGTTCGCTTCAGCCGCGTCGATGCGACACGGCCTGACTTCACGCGCTTCCCGCGCTTCGAGGATGCGACGGCGCTGCGCTGCACGCTGGAGCCGGGGGACTTGTTGTGGCTTCCCGCATTCTGGTGGCAGCTGCAGCTGTGCGTGCAGGCGTCGATTGCGGTGAGCCTGCATTGGCGTGCGCGCTGGACGGGCTATCTCCACTACCGGCAATTCCGATGGGAACTCGCCACCCGCGCGTGGGATGTGCTGTCGGCCTGGAGGCCGGCGCCCGAGGTCTCGGCCGACCATGGTCGGTAGCGGGCCGCCGGGCCTGCTCGCCCTCGTCGGGGCACCGTCCGAGGTGCTCCGCGGCAATCGGGCCGTGCTGACGCGCTTGCTCGCCCGCTACGAGATCGACAGGCTGCAGGCCTTGCGCAGCGCGCCGGCGCGCGAGAGCTACCTGGCCGCGCACCTTCTGGTCCGGCGCGCCGCAGCAGCGGCGACGGGTCTCGATGAACAGTCCCTCGTGCTCGGCCAGCGGTGCGACGAGTGCGGCGGTGACCACGGCCGGCCCTTCTTCCACGGCCAGCCCTCGCTGCACGTGTCGCTCACCCACTGCACGGATGCGGTCGGCGCCGTCGTCGGCGTCACGCCTTGCGCCATCGACCTCGAAGGATGGGACGCCGTGGCATTCGATCCGTCGCTGTCCGAGCGGGTGTTCTCGCGCGACGAGTGCCATGCGCTCGCGGCGCTTGACAGCAAAGCGGCGCAGCCGGGCACGCCCAGCCCCCGCCAGATGCTGGCGCTGCGCCTGTGGGTGCGCAAGGAGTGCCTCATCAAGCTCGGCCGGCTGTCGCTGGACGGCATGGCGGCGTGCGACCTCAGCGCAGCGGGCGTCGACGCGTTGCCTGCCGACCGCCTGGTGAGGTCCGCATGCGGCGATCTGCAATTCACCGAGTGGGTCGATTCGCGCACGAGGACCGTGGGCGCGATTGCATCGTTCACCAGCACCGCAGTGCACTTCCTCGGCTGAATCGCGGCGCTACGGATCTCCGTAGCCAAACGGGCGGTGCCTGCGCCTACAACACGTCGTGGAGTGCGTGAAGACGCAGCCTCGACAGCAGATTGAAAAAGGAGCAAACATGAACACCACCGACTCCTTCCAGGAGGCCCATCGGCGCGCCGTCTGGCGGCGCATTGCCGGCATCATGAAACGCGGCGGCTACTACCAGCGCGTGATGTCCGCAGGCCCGGAGCTGGACCGGGTCAAGCATTTCCTGCAGATCCTCGACGGGTCGCGGCCCGAGGAGAAGAGCGGCGGGCAGGACACCGCGATGCTGCCGGTGTTTCCGCGGCTGCCGCATGTGCCGGCCTACTCCGAGGACGACTATCCGCAGTTCAAGGAAGTGGCCGCCAAGCTGCGCGCCGCGTACCCGGCCATCCTGGCGGAAGCTCGCGGCGCGGGATACAAGCGCTACACCTTCACCGAAGGCATCGTCGGCGATGGCCGCTGGGACATGTCGGTGCTGTTCCACATGGGCGAGAAGGTGCCGTCAGCCGCCAGCGCACCGGACACGATGGCGGTCGTCGGATCGCTGCCGCTCGCGGCGTCCGGCTATTGCTGGAGCGACGTGATCTTCTCGGCGCACGAACCGAAGACGCACCTGCTGCCGCACTACAGCCGCGACAGCTTCCGCATCCGCTGCCATCTTGCTTTGCGCGTGCCGCCGGGCTGCCGCTTGCAGGTGGCCGACCTCACGCTGAAGTGGGAGGAGGGCGACGTGATCTTCTTCTCCGACTCCTTCCTGCACGAGACCTTCAACGATTCGTCGGAACAACGCGTGGTGCTGATCGTCGACCTGTGGCATCCCGAGCTGACCGAGGTCGAGCAGCAGGCGATCACCGCGGCCTTTCGCAAGAAGGAGATCCGGGACTGGTTCCTGGACATCCGCTGCCCCGAGGGCGGGCCGTTCTCGTCGCTGCGTCCCTACCTCATCGAGCAGTTTCGCGCCACCGACCAGGACCCGCTGATCCGGCAGTACTGGAACTGAGCAACACCTGCCGCCGCGCTGCATGGCGCGCGACACCACATGGCATGTGAGGACGAGATGAATTCGCGCATTGACATCGATTCAGGCACGCTGCTTTTTCCGTTGACCTCCTCGCAGCGCGAGATCTACTTCGACCAGGTCCTGTACGGCAACGCGCCCTTGTACAACGTGGGCGGCTACCTGCGCATCGAGGGGCCGGTCGACCACCAGCGCTTCGAGCAGTCGATCAACCTGCTGGTGGCCCGGCACGATTGCCTGCGCACCGTGCTGGTCGCGGGCGAGCAGTCCGACGAACTGCCGATGCAGTCGTTCGCGGCCCGCATGGCCATGCAGGTGCCGCTGCTCGATTTCTCCACGCAGGCTGATCCGCATGCCGCCGCCATGGCGTGGATGCAAGAGCGATTCGACGAACCCTTCGCGCTGTTCGGCGAACCGCTGTCGCGCCACGACCTGCTGAAGATCGGTCCCGACTGCTACTACTGGCTGTTCCAGGCCCATCACCTGATCGTCGATGGCTGGGCCATCGCGATGATCGGCCGCAGCACCGCGGCCATCTACACCGCCCTTGAGGCCGGCGAGTCGCAACCACCCGCGGCACCGTCGTACGTCGACTTCATCGAGGACGACCGCGCCTATGTGGACGGTGAACTGTTCCAGCGCCAGCGCCGGCATTGGCTCAAGAAGTACGAGACCCTGCCCGAGCCGCTGCTGCCGGCGCACTACCGTGGGCGCTTCACCGGGCCCATCGCGCCCAGCGCGACCCATTCGCTGGACCTGCCACGCTCGCTGTACGACCGGCTCATCGAATTCGCGGGGGCGAACAACTCCACCCCGTTCCAGACCATCCTGGCGGTCCTGTACGCCTACTTCGTGCGCAGCACGGGGCGCGATGAGCTGGTGATGGGGCTGCCGGTTCTGAACCGCTCCAACGCAGCCTACAAGTCGACGATGGGCCTGTTCGTGGGCGTCAGCGCCATGCGCTTTCGCTTCGGGTCCGAGCTGAGCTTTGACAAGCTGCTGCAGTCCATTGCTGCGGAGCTCAAGCAGGACTACCGGCACCAGCGCTATCCCGTCAGCGAGCTCAATCGCGAGGTCGTGCTGCAGCAGACGGGCCGGCAGCAGCTGTTCGACCTGCGCGTCTCGTATGAGCGCCACGACCATGACGTCCGCTTCGGCACCGCGCCGGGCCATGCGGTGGGCCTGCTCAACAGCTGGCAGCAGACGCCGCTGACGCTGTTCGTGCGCGAGTTCCACCAGGCGCAGGACGTGAAGCTGGACTTCGTCTACAACCAGTCCTGCTTCGAGCCGGAGGAGGTCGAGGCGATCGCGCGGCGCTTCACGCACATCCTCGGTTTCGTGCTGGATCACGCCGGCGCCTCGATCGCCTCCATCCCGCTGCTGGACGAGGTGGACCGTGCGCGCCTCGCGCAATGGAACGACACCCGCGCCGACTACCCGGCAGGTGAGACGCTGGTCGATCTGTTCGAGCAGCAGGTGCGCCAGACGCCCGATGCTGTGGCCGTGGTCTTCGGCGGCCAGCCACTGAGCTACGCCGAGCTGAACGCACGGGCGAACCGGCTCGCGCACCATCTGATCGATGCGTGCGGCGTGGCGGCCGACACTTTGGTGGGCCTGTGCGTGGAACGCTCGCCGCACATGGTGGTGGGCATGCTGGGCATCCTGAAGGCCGGCGCGGCCTACGTGCCGCTGGACCCGGCCTACCCGGCGGCCCGCCTGGGACTGATGCTGGAGGACAGCGCCGCGCCGGTGCTGCTCACGCAGTCCCACCTGCTCGCACGGCTGCCTCGCCATGCGGCGCAGGTCGTGGAGATCGATGGCCCGGCCTGCGGCGAAGGCTGCGCCGACAACCCGTCCGTTCGCATCGACGCACGGCAACTGGCCTACGTCATCTACACCTCGGGCTCGACCGGCCGGCCCAAGGGCGTGGCGATCGAGCATCGCAACACCGTGAACTTCGTGCGCTGGGCACAGGGCGAATTCACGACCGACGAACTCGCCAGGACCCTGTTCAGCACTTCGCTGAACTTCGACCTTGCCGTGTACGAATGCTTCGTTCCGTTGTCGATCGGTGCGCGCATCGAGATCGTGGCCAATGCGCTCGAACTGGCGGATGCGCCGCACGACGTGAGCCTGGTCAACACGGTGCCGTCGGCGCTGGATGCGCTGTTGCAGGCCGATGCGATCCCGCCTGGCGTGTGCACCGTGAACCTGGCCGGCGAGCCCTTGAAGCAGGCGCTGGTGGAGCGCCTGTTCGCCAACAGCGCCGTCCAGCGGGTGTGCAACCTGTACGGCCCGTCAGAGACCACCACCTACTCGACCTGGGTGTCGATGACGCGAGAAGAGGGCTTCAAGCCGCACATCGGCAAGCCGGTGGCGAACACGCAGATCCACCTGCTCGATGAACAGGGCCGGCAGGTGCCCATCGGCGCGACGGGTGAGATCTACATCGGCGGCGCCGGCGTCGCGCGCGGCTACCTGAACCGGCCGGACCTCACCGCGCAGCGCTTCGTCGCCGACCCGTTCAGCAGCGAGCCGGGTGCGCGGATGTACCGCACCGGCGACCTGGCGCGCCAGCTGCCGGACGGCAACATCGAGTTCCTCGGCCGCAATGACTTCCAGGTGAAGATCCGCGGATTCCGCATCGAACTCGGCGAGATCGAGGCCCGGCTCGTGCAGCACCCGGGGATCCGCGAGGCGGTGGTGGTGGCACGTGAAGACGTGCCCGGCGACAAGCGGCTCGTGGCCTACATCACGCCGCGGTTCGACGGCAGCGACGACACGGCCCGGCAGCTCAGCGAAGACCAGGTGTCGGAATGGTCGAACATCTGGGCCGAGACCTACGACCAGACGCCGCAGGGCGTCGAGCAGCCCGGCTTCGACAGCACCGGCTGGAACAGCAGCTACACCCGCATGCCGATTGCGGCGCAGGAGATGCGCGACTGGCTCGATGGCGAGCTCGGCCGCATCCACGCACTGGCGCCGCGCCGCGTGCTGGAGATCGGGTGCGGCAGCGGGATGATCCTGCTCAACGTGGCGCCGCACTGCGAGCGCTACGTCGGCACCGACCTGTCGGCGCGCACGATCGAGCAGCTGGCCGAGCGCGTACAGCCGTTGGGCGCACCCGTCGAGCTGGTGCATGCGCAGGCGGCGGATTTCTCCGGCGTGCCGGCCTGGGGCTACGACACCGTCATCCTCAACTCGGTGGTGCAGTACTTCCCGAGCATCGACTACCTGCAGACGGTGATCGAGCAGGCCATCGCGGCCATCGGCCCGCAGGGCAACATCTTCCTGGGCGACGTGCGGCACCACAAGCTGCTGGAGGCCTTCCATTTGTCGGTGCAACTCCACCAGGCGAGCCCCGAGCTGCCTCTGGCGGACCTGGCCGCCAGGGCGTCTCAGAAGGCGCGCAGCGAGCCCGAGCTGCTGATCGATCCGGCCTGGTTCCTGGCGCTCCAGGAGCGCTGTCCCGGCATCACGCACGTGCAGGTTCTGCCGAAGGCGGCCCAGTACCAGAACGAGATGTCGGGCTACCGCTACGACGTGGTGCTGACGGTGCGTGGAACGGCGAAGCCGGCCTCGGCACGCAAGGTGGACATCGACTGGATCGACTGCCGGGACAGCGATTGGCCTGCGGAAGTGCTGAAGGCGCGGCTGGACGACAGCCCCGCCGCCGTGGTCGGGTTGCGGGGCGTGCCCAACCCCCGCGTGCAGCAGGCCGTGACGGCACTGGCCTGCCTGGCCGATGAGGACCTGCCCGATGTGGCGGCGCTGCGCGCGCACCTCGCCGCGCAGCCCGCCGCCGGCCTGACCGCCCACGAACTCTCGGTGTTCTGCGAACAGCGGGGCTGGGCCTTGCGCCTGAGCTGGCTGCCGAACCAGGCGAACGGCCAATACCACGCGGTGATCACCAAGCAAGGCGCGCCGGTCGAATGCCAGGCGGCTGCGCTGATGGACACCGCCGCGCCGCGACACGAGAACGCGGCCTATGCCAACGATCCGCTGCGTGCCAAGCGCATGGCCGCGCTGCCGGAGGAGCTTCGCGCTCATCTGCTCGCCCGTCTGCCCGAGCACATGGTGCCTGCCACCTACGTGGCCCTGGACGCGCTGCCGCTGACGCCCAACGGCAAGCTGGACCGCAAGGCCTTGCCCGCACCCGAAGGCGCCGGCGATGGTGCGCATGGCCACGAGGCCCCGGCCGGCGAGATCGAGACCGCGGTGGCGCGCATCTGGGCCCAGGTGCTGCAGGTCGAGCGCATCGGCCGGCGCAGCCACTTCTTCGAACTCGGCGGCCACTCCCTGCTGGCCGTGCGGGTGGTGTCGCGCCTGCGCGAGGTGCTCGGGGTCGAGGTGAGCCTGGCGGACCTCTTCGACCAGCCGGTGCTGAGCGGTTTCGCGCTCCTCGTGCGGCGCGCGGCGCGCAGCGCATTGCCGCCGATCACGGTGGTCGATCGAAGCCAGCCGCTGCCCTTGTCCTTCGCGCAGCAGCGGCTGTGGTTCCTGGCGCAGATGGAAGGCGCCAGCCAGGCCTACCACATGGCCGGCGGCTTCCGCCTCAGCGGCACGCTGCGGCGCACCGAACTGCGACGGGCGCTGGAGCGCCTGGTGGCTCGCCACGAGACGCTGCGCACGCGTTTCGAGATGGTGGACGGCCAACCGGTGCAGCGCATCGCGCCGCCTGGCGCCGGCTTCACCTTGCGCAAGCACGACCTGAGCGGGCATCCCGACGCGGCTGCGGAGCTGGCGCGCCTGTGCGCAGAGGAGGCCGCCGCCCCCTTCGACCTGCAAGCCGGGCCGCTGATCCGCGGCCGGCTGGTGCGCCTGGGCGACACCGAGCATGCCTTGCTGGTCACCATGCATCACATCGTGTCGGACGGCTGGTCGATCGGCGTGATGGCGCGCGAGATGACCGCGCTGTATGCCGCGTATTCACAGGGCGAGACCGAGCCTCTGCCCGATCTGGCCATTCAATACGCCGACTACGCCGCATGGCAGCGGCGCTGGCTCGAAGGCGATCTGGTGCAAGCGCAAGTGGCGTACTGGCGCGACAGGCTGCAAGGCGCGCCGGCGCTGCTGGAGCTGCCCACCGATCGTCCTCGTCCCCTGCAGGAGGACCACGCCGGTGCAGTGGTCGACTTCGAACTGGACCCATCGTTGACCCAGGCGCTGAAGGCGCTCGGCCAGCGCCACGGGACCACTCTGTTCATGAACCTGCTGGCCGCCTGGGCGACGCTGCTTGGCCGCCTGGCGGGGCAGGAGGACGTCGTTGTCGGCACGCCGGTGGCCCACCGCACCCGTGCGGAGGTCGAGCCGCTGATCGGCTTCTTCGTCAACACCCTGGCGCTGCGCCTGGACCTGTCGGGCACGCCCACGGTGGGCGATCTGCTGCAGCAGGTGAAGGCCCGCACCCTGCAGGCCCAGCAGCACCAGGACCTGCCGTTCGAACAGCTGGTGGAGATCCTGCGGCCGGCACGCAGCCTGGCGCACAACCCGCTCTTCCAGGTGATGTTCGCCTGGCAGAACAACGACAGCGGCGAGATCCGGCTTCCGGGGCTGCAGGTCCTGCCGATGGACACGCCGCACACCAGCACGCTGTTCGACCTGAGGCTGGACATGTGGGAGCGCGACGGCCGCATCGCGGGCAGCCTGGAGTACGCCACCTCGCTGTTCGACCGCGCAACGGTAGAGCGCACGCTCGGCTACCTGCGCCGGCTGCTGGAGGCAATGGTCCAGGACGACACGCAGGCGCTGGCCCGCGTGCCGCTGATGGATGCGTCAGAGCGCCGCCGCGTGTTGCTCGACTGGAACGCGACCGAGACGGCCTGGCCCCACGATGCGTCCGATGCCTGCATCCACGAGTTGTTCGAGAAGCAGGTGCAGCGCACGCCCCAAGCGGTGGCCGTGGTCTGCGGGTCCGAGTCACTGAGCTACGCCGAGTTGAACCGGCGGGCGAACCGGCTGGCGCACTTCCTGCGCGCATGTGGTGTCGGGCCGGATGCCCGTGTCGCGCTGTGCGTCGAGCGGGGCATCGACATGGTGACGGCCGTCCTGGCCATCCTCAAGGCCGGTGGCGCCTATGTGCCGCTCGACCCGGCCTACCCGGCCGAGCGGCTGGCCTGGACGATCGAGGACAGCGCGCCTGCGCTGCTGCTCACCCATGCCGCCGTCGGCGCCGATCTGCAGGCGCGCTTGCGCCTGGAGATGGCCGCAGGCGGTGGTGCGCCGGTGCTCGACCTGGTCACCGATGCGTCGGCCTGGCAGCAGCAGCCCGACAGCAATCCCGCGCGATCAGGCCTGTCGCCGCGGCACCTCGCCTACGTCATCTACACCTCCGGATCGACCGGCCGGCCCAAGGGCGTGGCGATGCCGCATCGCCCGCTGGTGAACCTGGTGAGCTGGCAGTGCGCCAACACCCCGGCGCCGCTGCGCACGCTGCAGTTCGCGGCACTGGGCTTCGACGTGGCGTTCCAGGAAATCTTCACCACGCTGTGCGCCGGTGCCGAACTGCACCTGATCGACAGCGATCTGCGCCTGGACTTCAAGCGCCTGTTCTCGTACGTCTGCGAGCGCCGGGTCGAACGGCTGTTCCTGCCTTGCGTGGCCCTGCAGCACCTGGCCGAGGCCGCGCTGGCCTCGGGGGGCGATGGGTCGGCATTGCGCGAGGTGATCACGGCCGGCGAGCAGTTGCGCATCACGCCTGCCATCGGGGGGATGTTCACGCGGCTGGCCGCGTGCCGGCTGCACAACCACTATGGTCCGACGGAGACGCACGTCGTCACGGCCTTCGTGCTCGACGGGGAACCCGCCGGCTGGCCGGCGCTGCCGCCGATCGGGCGGCCGGTTGCCAATTCGCAGGTCTACGTGCTGGATGCCCAGCGCCAGCCGGTGCCTCGTGGAAGCGTCGGCGAGCTCTATCTGGCCGGCACCTGCGTGGCACGGGGCTACCTGAACCAGGATGGGCTCACGCAGGAGCGATTCGTCGCCGACCCGTTCTCCGCCCGGCCCGGTGCGCGCATGTACAAGACCGGCGACCGCGCGCGCCATCTGCCCGACGGCAACATCGAGTTCCTCGGCCGCAACGACTTCCAGCTCAAGATCCGTGGCTTCCGCGTCGAGCCGGGCGAGATCGAATCCCGCCTGGCCCGCTACCCGGGCATTGGCGACACCGTCGTCGTGGCCCGCGAGGACTCACCGGGCGACAGGCGCCTGGTGGCCTACTACACCGCCGACGGCCAGGCGGCCATCGGGGGCGAGCTGCTGCGCGGCCACCTGGCCGGGCAGTTGCCCGAGTACATGCTGCCGTCGGCCTATGTGCGGCTCGACGCGCTGCCGCTGTCGCCCAATGGCAAGCTCGACCGCGATGCGCTGCCTGTTCCGGGCGTGGCAGACAGCGGGGCACAAGCCTACGAAGCCCCCGTGGGGCAGATCGAAGAGACGCTCGCGCAGATCTGGGCCGAGGTGCTCAAGCAGGAGCGTGTGGGACGCCACGATCACTTCTTCGAGATCGGCGGGCACTCGCTGCTGGCGGTGACGCTGATTGAACGGATGCGGCAGGCCGGCGTGGAGGCGGACGTGCGGGCGCTGTTCGCGACGCCGACCATCGCCGAGCTGGCGGCTGCCGTCGGCACGGTGGGCGGTGGCATCGAGGTGCCGCCCAACGGCATTCCGCCCGGCGCCAGGCACATCACGCCCGAGATGCTGCCGCTGGTGCAGCTGGATGCCGCGCAGATCGACAGCATCGTGCGCGGCGTCGATGGCGGCGCGGCCAACGTGCAGGACATCTATCCGCTCGCACCGCTGCAAGAAGGCATCCTCTTCCACCACCTGATGGCCGACGAGGGGGATCCCTACCTGCTGCACGGGCTCTTCAGCTTCGACAGCCGTGAGCGGCTCGCCTCCTACGTGAATGCGCTCCAGGCGGTCATCGACCGGCACGACATCCTGCGCACGGCCGTGGTCTGGGAAGGTCTGTCCGAACCGGTGCAGGTCGTGTGGCGGCAAGCGCCGCTGTCGATCGAGGAAGTCCAGCTGGATGCGGCCCAAGGTGACATCGGGCAGCAACTCCTCGAACGCTTCAACCCGCGGACCCAGCGCATCGACGTGCGGCGCGCGCCGCTCAAGCGCATGTTCTTCGCGCAGGATGCAGCGAATTCGCGCTGGGTGATGTTGCTGCTGTTCCATCACCTGTCCCTCGACCACACCACGATGGAGGTGGTCCAGCAGGAGGTGCAGGCCCATCTGCTGGGCCAGGCGGACCAGCTGCCGCGTTCGCTGCCGTTCCGCGACTTCGTCGCGCAGGCGCGCCTCACGGTGTCGCGCGAGGAGCACGAGGCCTTCTTCCGACGCATGCTGGGCGACGTCGACGAGACCACCGCACCGTTCGGTCTCGGCAACGTGCACGGCGACGGCCGCGGCATCGCCGAGGCCTGGCGTTCGCTGGATGCAGCACTGGCCAGGCGCTTGCGGGCGCAGGCCCGGGTGCTCGGTGTGAGCGCGGCCAGCCTGTTCCACCTGGCCTGGGCGATGGTGCTGGCGCGAACCAGCGGCCGCGACGATGTCGTCTTCGGAACGCTGCTGTTCGGCCGCATGCATGCAGGGTCCGGCGCTGACCGGGTGCTGGGCCTGTTCATCAACACCTTGCCGGTTCGGCTGGGCGTGGGCGAAGGCAGCGTGGAAGCCAGGGTCCGTGGCACGCATGCCGTTCTGACCGAGCTGCTGCGCCATGAGCATGCGCCGCTGGCGCTGGCGCAGCGCTGCAGCGGCGTGGCGGCGCCGGCCCCGTTGTTCAGCGCGCTGCTGAACTACCGGCACTCCACCACGCTGCTGAACTACCACGAAGGCGCGGACGCCGCGGCCGGCAGCGGTGACTACCGCGCCAGGATCGACGCGGCGTGGGAAGGCATCGAGGTGCTGGGCGGCGAGGAGCGGACCAACTACCCGCTGACCCTGTCGGTCGACGACCTGGGCGAAGGTTTCGGGCTGACGGTGCAGGTGCAGACGCCGATCGAACCGCAGCGGGTGTGCGCGTACATGGAGCGGGCGCTGGAGCAGCTGGTGCAGGCGCTGGAGAGCGCGCCACAGCAGGCGCTGAACACGCTGGACGTGATGCCTTCGAGTGAACGCGAACAGGTGCTGGACGGGTGGAACGCGACGCAGGTGCCGTATCTATCCGGGGTATGCCTGCACGGGCTGTTCGAGGCGCAGGTGCAGCGCACGCCGCAGGCGGTGGCGCTGGTGCATGGGCAAGAGCAGCTGAGCTACGGCGAGCTCAACGAGCGCGCGAACCGGCTGGCGCACCGGCTGATCGACGAGCACGGCGTGGGCCCCGGCGTGCTGGTGGGGCTGTACGTGGAGCGCGGCACGGCGATGGTGGCGGCGATGCTGGCGGTGCTCAAGGCGGGTGGTGCGTACGTGCCGCTGGACCCGGCGTACCCGGCACAGCGGCTGGCGTGGATGCTGCAAGACAGCGCCGCCGGCGTGGTGCTGACGCAGTCGCGCCTGAGCGAGCGGCTGGCCGGACAAGCGCGGCAGCTGCTGCTGCTGGACCAGGAAGACAGCACGGTGCGCCCGGGGAGCAACCCCGCCAGCCGAGCGACGGCGCAGGACCTAGCGTACGTGATCTACACCTCGGGCTCGACGGGCCAGCCCAAGGGGGTGGCGATCGAGCACCGCAACACGGTGAACTTCGTGCAGTGGGCGAAGACGCAGTTCGCGGCGCAGGAGTTGCAGCGCACGCTGCTGAGCACGTCGCTGAACTTCGACCTGGCGGTGTACGAGTGCTTCGTGCCGCTGTCGGTGGGGGCGTGCGTGCAGGTGGTGGACAACGCGCTGGCGCTGGTGCAGCAGCCGGTGAGTGCCAGCCTGATCAACACGGTGCCCTCGGCGCTGCAGGCGCTGCTGCAGGCGCAGGCGGTGCCGCGCAGCGTGCGCACGGTGAACCTGGCGGGCGAGCCGCTGAAGCAGCCGCTGGTGGACAAGCTGTTCGAGCACAGCGATGTGCAGCGGGTGTGCAACCTGTACGGGCCGTCGGAGACGACGACGTACTCGACCTGGGTGTCGATGGCCAGGGAAGAAGGCTTCAAGCCGCACATCGGACGGCCGATCGCGAACACGAGCATCTACCTGCTGGATGCGAGGGGACAGCCGGTGCCCATCGGGGTGGTGGGGGAGATGTACATCGGCGGAGCCGGTGTGGCGCGCGGGTACCTGAACCGGGAAGCCCTGACGGCCGAGCGCTTCGTGGCCGATCCGTTCGCGAAGGAACCCGGTGCGAGGATGTACCGCACGGGCGACCTGGCGCGGTACCTGGCCGACGGGAACATCGAGTTCCTGGGGCGCAACGACCACCAGGTGAAGATCCGCGGGTTCCGCATCGAGCTCGGGGAGATCGAGGCGAGGCTGGTGCAGCACCCGGGGGTGAAAGAAGCGGTGGTGCTGGCACGCGAGGACAGTCCCGGGGACAAGCGGCTGGTGGCCTATGTCACCGCGCACGTCACGGGTGATGCAGTGGGTGCGCAGGCGCTGCGCGAGCACCTGTCGGGGCAGTTGCCGGAGTTCATGGTGCCCACGGCCTTCGTGCATCTGGAGCAACTGCCGCTGACTCCGAACGGCAAGCTCGACCGCAAGGCGCTGCCGCAGCCCGAGGACCCGCCGGGCATCGGCAGCGGCTACGAAGCGCCATTGGGCGAGGTGGAGCAGACGCTGGCGGCGATCTGGGCCGAAGTGCTGCAAGTCCAGCAGGTCGGGCGCCATGACGACTTCTTCGAGCTCGGTGGCCATTCCCTGCTGGCCGTCAGCGTCATGGAACGCATGCGCCAGGCCGGCCTCGCCGCCGACGTGCAGCGCCTGTTCATGGCCCCCACGATCGCGACCTTCTCTGCATCCGTCAACGAAGAAAGCGGGCTTGTCGACGTTCCGCCGAACCTGATTCCGGCCAAGGTCGCCAAGCCTCATTCAGAACCATCGAGTCTGCTGGACCTGCGCGTATGAAGCTCACTGAACTGGTCGATGCCCTGGCCGAACGCTCGATTCAACTGCGCAGGGACGGCGACGAGCTGGTCGTGCGCGCCGATGCCGGCAAGGTCGAGCCGCACCTCGTGCCCGGGCTGCGCGAGCACAAGAATGCCTTGCTCGGCATGCTCTCCCGGCATGGCGGCGACTGGTGGGATCCCGGTGCCCGTATCACGCCCGAGATGCTGCCGCTGGTGCAGCTCACTCAGGCGCAGATCGACGGCATCGCCGGCGCGACGCCGGGGGGCGCGGCGAACATCCAGGACATCTACCCGCTCGCGCCGCTGCAAGAGGGCATCCTCTTCCACCACCGGATGGTCCGGACCCGTGACCCGTACCTGCAGCATGCCTTGTACGGATTCCAGACCCGCGAGCGGCTGGACGAGTATGCGGCTGCGCTGCAGGCGGTGATCGACCGGCACGACATCCTGCGCACGGCGATCCACTGGGAAGGCCTGCCCGACCCGGTGCAGGTGGTGCAGCGCCGCTCGGCCCTGGTGGTCACCGAGGTGGGCATCGATGTGGACGGCGCCGACGCCGTCGAGCAATTGCGTGCGCGTTTCGACCCGCGCCACTTCCGGCTCGACATCCGCGAAGCCCCCATGCTGCGCCTGTTCGTGGCGCACGACGCCGCCAACGGGCGCTGGCTGAGCCTGATGCTCTTCCATCACCTGTGCGTTGATCACACGACGATCGAGGTGATCCAGGACGAAGTGGCCGCTTTCATGCTCGGCCAGACGGGCCAGCTGCCGACGCCCTTGCCGTTCCGCAACTTCGTGGCGCAGGCACGCCTGGGCGTGGCGATGGAGGAGCACGAAGCCTTCTTCCGCGAGATGCTGGCCGATGTGGACGAGCCCACGACGCCGTACGGGTTGGTCGACGTGCAAGGCGACGGCCGCGGCATCGCCGAGTTCCGCCGCGAGGTCGATTCACCGCTGGCTCGCCGCCTGCGCGAGCGCGCACGAGCACTGGGCGTCAGCGCGGCGAGCCTGTTCCACGTCGCGTGGGCGCAGGTGCTGGCACGGGTGTCGGGACGCGACGACGTCGTCTTCGGCACGCTGATGCTGGGCCGCATGCAAGGCGGGTCCGGCGCCGACCGGGTGCTGGGGCTCTTCATCAACACGCTGCCGGTGCGCATCCATGTGGGTGACGACAGTGCGCCTGCGAGCGTTCGGCGCACGCATGCGCTGCTCACCCGGCTGCTGCGCCACGAGCATGCGCCGCTGGCGCTGGCGCAACGCTGCAGTGCGGTGGCGGCACCGGCCCCGCTGTTCAGCGCATTGCTGAACTATCGGCACACGACCCAGCCTCAGGCGGGATCAGCGCGCAACACGCTGGGCATCGAATTCCTTGGCGGGGAAGAGCGCACGAACTACCCGTTCACGCTGTCGGTGGACGACCTGGGTGAGGGTTTCACGCTGACGGCGCAGGTGCAGGCGCCCGCGCAGCCGCAGCGGGTGTGCGAGCTGATGCACACGGCGCTGGAGCAACTGGTGCTTGCCCTCGAGAGCACATCGGACGCGGCACTGCGCAGCCTGGACGTGATGCCGGCGGCCGAGCGGCACGAACAACTGGTGAGCTGGAACGAGACGCAGGCGGACTACCCGAGCGGGGAGTGCCTGCACTGGCTGGTGGAGGCCCACGCGAGGACGCAGCCGCAGGCACCGGCGGTGGTGCACGGCGAGCGGGCGCTGGACTACGCGCAGCTCAACGCCCAGGCGAACCGCCTGGCGCATCACCTGCTGGGGCTGGGCGTGAAGCCCGGACAGCGCGTGGCGATCCTGATGGCGCGCTCGATCGAGATCGTGGTGGCCGAACTGGCGGTGCTCAAGTGCGCGGCGGTGTTCGTCACCCTGGACCAGAACGCGCCCGACGAGCGCCAGGCGTTCATCGTGCGCGACTGTGAGGCACAGGTGGTGCTGTGCGCCGCGGGGCTGGCGCTGCCGGTGATGGACGGCGTGCAGCGCTGCGACGTGGAGGATCTGCCATGGGATGCGCTGCCGTCGCACGACCCGCAGCTGCCCATGGACAGCGAGGCGCCGGCGCACGTGACCTACACCTCGGGGTCCACCGGGAACCCCAAGGGCGTGGTGGTGCCGCACCGGGCGATCGGACGCGTCTCGCTGAACAACGGCTATGCCGACTTCCGGCCGAGCGACCGCTTCGCCTACGTGTCGAACCCGGCGTGGGATGCGAACACGCTCGAAGTGTGGGTGCCGCTGCTCAACGGCATGTGCGTGGTGGTGTTCGACCAGGACGAGGTGCTGTCGCCGCAGCGTCTGCGCGAAGGGCTGATCCGGCATCGCGTGAATGCGGCCTGGCTCACGGTGGGCTTGTTCAACCAGTACGCCGACGTGCTGGCCGACGTGTTCGGCCAACTGCGCTTCCTGCTCGTGGGCGGCGATGCGCTGGACCCGCGCATCGTCGCCAAGGTGCTGCGCTCGAACCCGCCGCAGAACCTCATCAACGGCTACGGCCCCACCGAAACCACGGTGTTCGCCGCCACCCATCGCCTCACCGAAGTGCCCGAGGGTGCCCACAGCATTCCCATCGGCCGCCCCATCGCCAACACGCGCATCTACCTGCTCGACCGCCATTTGCGGCCGGTGCCGACGGGGGTGGTCGGCGAGATCTGCATCGGGGGCGCGGGCCTGGCCTGCGGCTACCTCCATCAGCCCGAGCTGACCGCCGAGCGTTTCGTGGCCGACCCGTTCCGACCCGGCGAACTCATGTACAGGAGCGGTGACCTCGGGCGCCGCCTCGCCGACGGGAACATCGACTTTGCGGGACGCAACGACTTCCAGGTGAAGGTGCGAGGCTTTCGCATCGAGCTGGGAGAGATCGAGGCGCGCCTGGGCGAGCATCCGGCCATCGGCGAGATGGCGGTGCTGGTGCGCGAGGACGAGCCGGGCCGCAAACGCATCGTCGCCTACTACACCTCGGACGATGTGGCGCTGGACGCGAAGACCCTGCGCGAGCACCTGATGCCGCGCCTGCCGGACTACATGCTGCCGGCGGCATACGTGCGACTCGCCGCGCTGCCGCTCACCATCAACGGCAAGCTCGACCGCCGGGCACTGCCGGCGCCCGACGATGCCGCCATCGCGGCGAGCGGCTATGAAGCGCCGGTGGGCGAGGTGGAGGCCACGCTCGCGCGCATCTGGGCCGAGGAGCTCAAGCTCGATCGCGTCGGTCGCAACGACAACTTCTTCGAACTGGGCGGCCACTCGCTGCTGGCGGTGCGTGTCATCGAACGCATGCGCCAGGCGGGCGTGTCGGCCGACGTGCGGGTGATGTTCTCTGCACCCACGCTGTCGGCGCTCGCGCAGAGCGTGGGCGGCGAACACGCCGCTGCGGCGGTGCCACCCAACGGCATCGTGCCCGGGTGCGACACGATCACCCCCGACATGCTGCCGCTGGTGGCGCTCGATGACGCCGAGATCGCGCGCATCGTCGACCGGGTGCCGGGCGGCGCTGCCAACGTGCAGGACATCTATCCGCTCGCACCGCTGCAGGAAGGCATCCTCTTCCACCACCTGCTGGTCAAGCAGGGTGACCCTTACCTGCTGCACGCGCTGCTGGCCTTTGACAGCCGCGAGCGCATCGAGCGGCATGTGGGCGCGCTCCAGCACGTGGTGGACCGGCACGACATCCTGCGCACCGCAGTGCACTGGGAGGGCGTGCGCGAGCCGGTGCAGGTGGTCTGGCGCAACGCGCCGCTGGCCATCGAGGAGGTGGCGCTGGACACGGCCGATGGCGACGTGGCCGGGCAGTTGCTGGCGCGCTTCGATCCGCGGCGCCACCGCATCGACATCCGCCAGGCGCCGCTGCTGCGCATCGTGGTGGCCCACGATGCAGCGAACTCGCGTTGGGTGATGCTGCAGCTGTTCCATCACCTGGCCATCGACCACACCGCGCTGGAGCAGGCGCATGCCGAGGTTCGGGCCGTGCTGCTCGGCCAGGGCGAGCAACTGCCCGAACCGCTGCCGTTCCGCAACTTCGTGGCGCAAACGCGCCTGAATGTCGACGCCGAGGAGCGCGAAGCCTTCTTCCGCAGCATGCTGCACGACGTGCAGGAGCCCACCGCGCCGTTCGGGCTGGTGGATGCGCGCGGCGATGGCGATCGCCTGGGGGAGGCTCGCCTGCGCCTGGCGCAAGGGCTGGCCGGACGCTTGCGCTCGAAGGCGCGCGCGTGGGGCGTCGGCGCGGCAAGCGTGTGCCACCTGGCCTGGGCGATGGTGCTGGCACGCCTGTCCGGCCGAGATGACGTGGTGTTCGGCACGGTGCTCTTCGGCCGCATGCAAGGCGGCGAAGGTGCCGATCGTGCGCTGGGTCTTTTCATCAACACCTTGCCCTTGCGGGTCGGGCTCGACCAGCTCTCGGTGGCCGATGGCGTGCGCCGGGTGCAGGCCCTGCTGGCCGGACTGATGCGGCATGAACATGCGTCGCTTGCCATGGCGCAGCGGTGCAGCGGCGTCAAGGCGCCGTTGCCGCTGTTCAGCAGCTTGCTGAACTATCGCCATACGACGTCGGTGAACGACGAAGCCGCGAACGAGGCGTGGGAAGGGATGGAATACCTCTCGTCGGCGGAGCGCACCAACTACCCGCTGGCCCTGTCGGTCGACGACCTGGGCGAGGGCTTCGAGTTGGTCGCACAGGCCGTCGCGCCCGTCGATGCGGCGCGCGTCTGCGCCTACATGAACGAGGCGCTGGCAGGCCTGGTGACGGCGATGGAGTCGGCGCCGGACATGCCGCTTCAGGCGATCGACCTTCTGCCGAGTGCCGAACGCGAGCGAATGCTGGTGACGTGGAACGCGACGCAGTCGGTGATCGAGACGGGCCGGTGCGTGCACGAGCTGATCGAGGCGCAGGCGTGGCAGCGCGGTGCGAGCGTGGCGGTGAGCTGCGAAGGCCAGGCGCTGAGCTATGCGGAACTGGATGCCCAGGCGAACCAGCTGGCGCATCACCTCAGGCGGCTGGGGGTGGGCGCGGAGCAGCGGGTGGCGGTGTGCATGCAGCGCAGCGTGCAGATGGTGGTGGCGCTGCTGGCGGTGTGGAAGGCCGGCGGGGCGTACGTGCCGCTGGACCCGGCGTACCCGCAGGCGCGGCTGGCACACATGATGGGCGACAGCGCGCCGCGTGCGCTGCTGACCGACCGGGCGGTGCGCGAGCGCCTGCCGGCGCTGGACGTGCCGGTGATCGAGCTGGACGCAGTTCAACGCGCCTGGGAGCGCGAGAGCCGGGATCCTGTGGACTCGGGCGTGACGCCATCGAACCTGGCCTACGTGATCTACACCTCGGGGTCCACCGGTCAGCCCAAGGGGGTGATGGTGGAGCACCGGCACCTGGCCAACCTGATTGGCTGGCACTGCCAGGCGTTCGAGCTGAAGGTGGGGGACCGGGCGTCCAGCGTGGCGGGGTTCGGCTTCGATGCGGTGGTCTGGGAGATGTGGCCGGCGCTGAGCGTGGGGGCGCAGCTGTGCATGCCCGGGCCGCAGTGCGGTCAGGACCCGCAGGCGCTGCTGGCGTGGTGGGAGCAAGAGGCGCTGGACGTGAGCTTCCTGCCCACGCCGATCGCCGAGCACGCGTTCGCCACGGGGCACGGGCACCGCACGCTCAGGCGGCTGCTGATCGGCGGGGACCGGCTGCGGCAGATGCCCGCCCGGGCGCTGGGCTTCGAGCTGGTGAACAACTACGGCCCCACCGAAGCGACGGTGGTGGCGACCTCCGGGGTGCTGCAGCCCGGGGTGCCGGTGCTGCACATCGGACGGCCGATCGCCAACACGGCGATCTACCTGCTCGACGAGCACAGGAGGCCGGTGCCGCAGGGGGTGGCCGGCGAGCTCTACATCGGCGGGGCGCAGGTGGCGCGCGGCTACCTGAACCAGCCGCAGCTCACGAGCGAGCGCTTCGTGAGCGACCCGTTCGCAGGGGCTGGAGCGCGCATGTACCGCACGGGGGACCTGGCGCGCTACCTGGAGGACGGGAGCATCGAGTTCCTGGGGCGCAACGACGCGCAGGTGAAGGTGCGCGGGGTGCGCATCGAGCTGGGGGAGATCGAGGCGGCGCTGCTGGCGCACGAGGCGGTGAGCCAGGCGGTGGTGGTCGCGCGCGAGGATGCGGGCGAGACGCGGCTGGTGGCGTACTGCACGGCGCCCGAGGGCGTGGTGCTGGAGGCTGCGCAACTCAAGCAGTGGCTGCAGCGCACGCTGGCGCAGCACATGCTGCCGCAGGCGGTGGTGCAGTTGGCGGCGCTGCCGCTGACGGCCAACGGGAAGATCGACCGGCAGGCGCTGCCCGCGCCGCAGGACGGGGCAGACCCGTCGCGGGCGTACGAGGCGCCGGTGGGCGACACCGAGGCCCGGCTGGCGCAGATCTGGGCCGAGGTGCTGCGCGTCGAACGCGTGGGCCGGCACGACAACTTCTTCGAGCTCGGCGGCCATTCGCTGTCGGCGGTGAGCATGTCGTCTCGCGCGGCGCAATCCTTCGGCGTGCAGATCGACCTGGCCAATCTGTTTGCTCACCCGGTGCTCAGTGACCTGGCCGCGCACCTGCAATCGGCGGGGCGCAGCGAATTGCCGCCGCTCACGCGCTGCCGGCGCGACGCACCGATCCCGGCCTCCTTCGCTCAACAGCGGCTGTGGTACCTCGCGACCATGGAAGGCGCGAGTCACGCATACCACGTACCGCTCGCGCTGCGTTTGAAGGGTGTGCTGGACCGCGCTGTGCTGCGCCGTGCCTTCGACCGCATCGTCGCCAGGCACGAGGCGCTGCGCACGACCTTCGACATGGTCGATGGGCGGCTCATGCAGCGCATCGCGCCGCAAGACATGGCCCACGTGGCGCTTCGCGAGAGCCGGCTGGACCGGCACGCGGATGCCGAGGCGGAGCTCAGCCGCCTGTCCATGGAAGAGGCGAGCGCACCGTTCGACCTCGAGACCGGCCCGCTGATGCGCGCGCGACTGGTGGTGCTCGGCAACGAGGAGCACGTGCTGCTGCTCACCTTGCACCACATCGTGTCCGACGGCTGGTCTATCGGCGTGCTGGTCGACGAACTGGGCGCCCTGTACGCCGCATATGCCCAAGGCCGTGAGGATCCGCTGCCGCCCCTGGCCATCCAGTACGCCGACCATGCGGCCTGGCAGCGCGGCTGGCTGGCCGGACCGGCGGGCGAAGAGCGCGCCGCCTACTGGCGCGAGGCCCTGGCCGGCGCGCCTGTCCTGCTGACGCTGCCCACCGATCGTCCGCGTCCGGCGCGGCAAGACCATGCGGGCGCCTCGGTGCCGGTGGTGCTCGATGCAACGCTGAGCGCCGAATTGCGGGCCTTCAGCCAGCGCCACGGCGTGAGCCTGTTCATGACCCTGCTGGCAGCCTGGGCCATCGTGATGGGCCGCTGTGCCGGGCAGCAGGACGTGGTCATCGGGACGCCGTCGGCCAACCGCCGCGGGCAGGACATCGAGAAGCTGATCGGCTTCTTCGTCAACACGCTGGCGGTCCGGCTCGACCTCGGCGGCCACCCGAGCGTGGCGCAGTTCCTCGCCCATGTGAAGACGCAGGCGCTGGACTCGCAGGCCTGCGAAGACCTGCCGTTCGAGCAGGTGGTCGAACTCGTCAACCCGGCCAGAAGCACGTCGCACACGCCGCTCTTCCAGGTGACTTTCACCTGGCAAGGCGGGCAGCCCGTCACGCTGGACCTGCCCGGCTTGACGCTGGAGCCCGTGGCCCACGGCCATGAAGCGGCGAAGTACGACCTGTCGCTGCTGCTGGCCGAATCGGGCGAGCAGATCACCGGCGGCCTGGTGTATGCGAGCGCGCTGTTCGAGCGCGAGACGGTCGAGCGCTTCGTGGGCTACCTGCATCATGCGCTTCGAGCCATGCTCGACGACGAGGCTGAGACGCTCGACGAACTCGAGCTGCTGAGTGAGCGCGAACGCGAACGCCAGCTGGTGCAATGGAACGCGACGGAGACGGAGTACCCGAGGCACGCCGGGGTGCACGAGCTGTTCGAAGCGCAGGCGCATCACAGCCCGAAGACGGTGGCGGTGGTGGACCTGCAAGGCGAGGTGAGCTACG
>NZ_QUSW01000005.1 GCF_003852895.1 Rhizobacter terrae | reverse complement strand
CCGCCAGCGGACGGACAGCCCGACGCAACCTCCGCGACCGCGCACTTCGCGATTGGCGACCTGGCTGAAGCGTGACGATGCGACATGTGCCTCCGAGCCGGCCTAACGTTTGACATGAGCGGCCAGGCCCGGCTTGCCGGGATTGGTCCTCTCGATGGAAGGGTTAGACGTCTGTGTCGAGCAGGAACTCACCTTGGTAGCCATCACTTCCATATTTGCCACCAGAGTCGCTTTGATTTTGATTCGGTAGCCTGTGGCGAAGCGAGCGATGGCAGAGACACGCGGCGAGGCGGCGACCAGGGCGGGCACGAGTCGTCCGGTTTGTCTGGCGATGGGAAATAGAAAGCACATTTGAATCGTGCCGCGAGCGCAGCCCCGACTTGGTTTGCGTGCTGCGCCTCTGGCCACGGCGGGACCGCTTGGTTGAACAGGCGGGCATCGGTACCGAACTTGACGACGCCGAGATGATGCTCTTCCAGGGCCTCACCGCGAGCCACTATTGCTGACAGGCAAAGGAACCACCCAGATGTGTCTCCATCCCACAGCGCCTGAACACATTGGATTGGGCCGGGCAGGGACGAGATTTTCTCTGCGAGGGTTTCGTAACTGACGGCTTCGATAGCTGCTTGACGCTCTGCCGCTTGCTCGGCCTCGAGCACTGGTCGAATTCGTTCGCTTTCGGACTCGCAGTATTCCGCTGTCCACGGGATCGAAGCTCCTACGTGGCGTAGGAACGCGACAACTTGAATGTTGAACTCCGTGTCGTGAGCATCTGTCGTCGGTGAGTGCTTCCAGCGCAGGACGAAATACCAAAGCGCTCGTTCGTCGAACGCGTCGGCTAGGACACTGGCGAGTTCAGATTTCGATCGGGCGGAGTTTGGCTCTAGCATTGAGCGAAGAACGCAGCTGGGAAGTTCGCCAGCAACGATTCTTGTCTTTGCTTCGCGACAGAGGTGCTCGTAGTCCATAGACGTCTAACGTGTTGTAGAGCGACAGGTGCTGCGCCCTAACATCGGAGTGTGCCGCATAACATCGGCCCGCCCGCCGGGCGTAAGTGACTGCTGCATTTGCGGTTTCCTCCTCTTGACTGTATATCTATACAGTACTAAATTGCCGCCAAAACCGGCAGCTTGTTACATCTCCTTCTGCGCCTTGCCGGAGCTCAGGAGTTCGCATGCTGCCACGACCGCCCGGCTCTTCGCCACCGCGTCAGACCCTGCGCCCGCCTGCGTCGACGGCCTTGCCGCCGCTGCAGGCCACTCGGCTGCTGGACCAGCTGCGTGAGCGCGTGCGCTACTTGCACTACAGCCCTCGCACCGAACAGGCTTACGTCTTCTGGTGCCGTGCTTTCGTGCGCTGGCATGGGCTGCGCCATCCCGCGCAAATGGGCCAGCCCGAGGTCGAGGCATTCCTGTCTTACCTGGCTGCGGATCGGTGCTTGGCACCCTCCAGCCATCGGCAAGCGCTGTCGGCCTTGCTCTTCCTCTATGGCAAGGTGCTGGGGATGCATCTACCCTGGATGACAGACATCGGTCGGCCGCAGGTTCCCCGACGCTTGCCCGTCGTGCTCTCAGCCCCAGAAGTCGTAGCGATCTTTGTGCATATGCAGGCCGAGCATCTCCTGCTCGCACGCTTGCTCTACGGCACGGGCCTGCGCATCAGCGAGGCGCTGCAGCTCAGGACCAAGGACCTGGACTTTGCCCACCAGGCGCTGATCGTGCGGTCGGGCAAGGGTGGCAAGGACCGAGTGGTCATGCTGCCCACGTCGCTGCTTGCGGACTTGCGTACCCAGCTGCACCATGCTCGGCAGGTGTGGGCAGCCGACGTCCAGGCGGGACAAGCGGGCGTTGAAATGCCATACGCACTGGAGCGCAAGTATCCGCGGGCGGGCTCGTCATGGGCTTGGTTCTGGGTGTTCCCCCAGGAGCACTTGTCCACCGATCCACGCAGCGGTGTGATCCGGCGCCACCATCTGTACGACCAGACGTTCCAGCGCGCTTTCAAACGAGCCGTGGTGCGCGCTGGCATCGACAAGCCCGCCACACCGCACACGCTGCGACATTGCTTTGCCACTCACTTGCTCCAGAGTGGCAGCGACATCCGCACCGTCCAGGAACTGCTGGGGCATGCGGACGTCGCCACGACCATGATCTACACGCACGTTTTGAAGCTCGGCGGCTTGGCCGTGCGCAGTCCGCTGGATACGCTGCTCTCGCCAATCACACCTAAAACCGGACACTGGTGACGGTCCGCTTATGGCCGGGAGTGTGAGTTTGCGGACAAGCCCGGCAGCGGTCTTTCGGCGTGCTCACAGGTTTGCTCTATGACGGCATGCGCCGAGTTCCGCGAACAGGTTCTTCCGGCCAGGAGCGGTCGGTTGCGACAGCCTGGTCTCAGATATATGCACAATGGGCCATGTCAGGAAGATCCACCACCTTCACCTTCGTTTGCAATATCGAGCGGCGCGACCGCATGCTCACGGGTCTGCCGGAAGACGACCTGTCCGCGATCGACGACCTCAAGGAACCGGAAATCCTGTTCGGAGGGTCGCGCAACAACGCGATGGAGTGGTGGCTCAATCGCCTGATTCGCGAGTGCTGCCTGTCCGATCTGACGCACTTGCAGAAGGGATTCGACCCGGTGACCGGTTCGACGCTCGACGGAGGCTGGTGGCAGAGTTGGATAGCGCCTGAAGAGGTGACGCCGGCCATCAACGCGCTGGACGCCCTGCTTGAGCTGGCGCGGACGCATCCGGATCACATCCGAGCCTTGCTGGGTGACGAGGTTTATTGCTGCGAGCCCGAAGAATTGCGCGCCCTCGCGGCGCCATCGTCGCTGGCTGGGGCCGCGGCTGAATACAAAGAGGCGCAAATGGGGAATGATGGCGCAGACGTGTATTCCATCTTGACCTTTGTCAAAGCGCATCGAGCCGTTCTCGAGCTCGCGCGCTCCCGTGACGACGGTGCCATGTACCTGGCGTGCCTCTACTAGCGCGCGGAGCCGACCAAGTACCAAGCCGTCGGGTTCCAGCCGCGTTAGCGTAATTCAGCGACTGCTTGCCGGTTCGGCATAAGAGGCCCGGAATGTCGCAGACGGGTCGAAATCCGTCGACTACGTTGCCGAACTGGTCGTTCACATGGACCGATATCAGCAGCTTGCCCAACGAAGGCACGCTGGAGGCCATCCGCCTGTGCGCACGGCAGGAGGCGATGTTGACCGATCCGGTGTACGAAGGGAAGTCTGCCCACGGAATGATCGACATGGTCCGCAAGGGCGAAATCCCGCCCGGCTCGCGGGTGCTGTACGCCCACCTCGGCGGCATGCCGGCGCTCAATGCCTACAGCTTCATCTTCAGGAATGGGTGATCTTCGGGATCTCGGATGCGACGGCATCCGTCAGGTCTTGACCAGTTCCACTCCTTCGGCGATCTCGGGATAGTCTCCCAGTGCGCGTCAGGCAAGGTGGCGCGGCCGTTGCACTTACTCATCAATTCATGGGATGCGGTGCAGCTCGCGCCAATGTCCACTGCGCCATGGCCGCTCTGATTCCGCATTTCCATGAACCCGTGGTGCACCTGGGCTCGCTCGTGCTGCCGACCCATGGCGTCGCATTGGCCGGAGGTGCCGCGATCACCTATCTGGCTGCGTGGTGGCAGTGCCGGAGGCTTCACCTTCCAATCGGAATCGTAGTCGACACGGCACCTTGGATTTCACTCGCCGCAGTCCTCGGCGGACATGTGCCGGCCTGGGTTGCAAGCAGCCCGTCAGCGGTCATTTCGATCTGGGACGGGCAGAGCCTGACCAGTGCGATTGCGTTTGGCGGATGCTCGGCCTTGATCTCCCTGCGAATTGCACTCGCAAGGACAGCCGGATCAGGCCAAGTCCTGTGGCAATACCTCAATGTTTGGAGTCTGGCTGCCATCGCAGGCGGTGCATGCGCGCGCATTGGTTGCCTTCTCACCCACGAACGGATCGGACCGTCGACCACCAGCTGGCTCGGCATTCAAGGTATTGGCTTGCATGGCGCAGCGGCGCATGACATGGCCCTGTACGACGTTCTTGCATCAGCGTGCTTGTTTTCGCTGCTCGCGATCTGGACGTCGACGCGATCACGAAACGCCCTCGTGCTGCCGTTCGCGCTGAGCTTGCACGCAGGATTGCAACTGATGCATTGAAGGCTCCTAAAAGCCATGGGCTGATCGATGTGGAGACGGAAATGACCGGGAGAATACTGTTCAGACTCATCGGATGGGTGGCACTCGTCGTGACGCTGGCAGGAGGCGCCACGGCATTCATGGGATGCGCCCCATTCCCGACCTCTCCGCCGCAGATGCCCTCCATCCAATGGGCGATTTTCAATGCAAGTGATCTTGTCAGTGTCAGTCAGCCAGTCAAGATCGTGTATTTCTCGCGTGTTGACTGGCAAGAGGTGTCCCCTCGCAGCACCGCCTTTGCCGCAGGTCGGTACCCTGATCTTCTGGTCGGCAATCCGTATGCGTTTCAGATCAAGGTCAACCTGGACCTGAATGCCTTTTCCATCCTGGACAGCAACAGCGTCGACATTGTCGACAGGACTTCTTTGGCGCGCGTCAATGTAGCGCGGGCAGACGGGTCCTATCCTAATCCTGGGGATCCGTCCTGGAAGGCACGTCCTGCCACGCCGGCAGACCGAGCCGTGGCTGGCGTCGAACTGTCCTATTTCTGCAATGGCAGCCCCAGCTATGAGTCGGGGCCTTGCTCCGTGCCTCGCGACCTGGCCTTGCTGGTCACGATCTCCCCCCCACGCAGCGGGATGGTTCACGGGGCGGGCTTCGAATTCACACTCGTCTACAAGAGCAGTTCGGCCGAGCAGCGAACCAGGTTCCGTGCCATCTACGTCGAAAAGGGCAAGTGCAAAGTCCTGTCGATGAACTCTGGCCCTGAGACCATGCTCGCCTTTGAAAGCCGTGCCATCAACTGGTTCATCAACGACTGCTATGCATACAGCGTCGACTTCCTCGTCGGTGGCAAGTCGCAGGGCGAACTGGCCTTGAGACAAGCGGAACCACCCGAGGTCGCCTCGCAACACGATCTCAATGGCTCGACAACACTTGTGGTTCCCGCTGTGTACTCTTTGGACGTGGTGTTGAAGGCCACCGATGCGATGGGGCGCGCTGCGATGCTTCCAGTTGGAAACGGTCAAAGCTACGTGCAGCATCACGAGATTGCACCCTGTTCCATCAACAAGACTGATCCACGCTGCGAGTCCCGTTGCTCCGTTACCAATCCCCCTGCTGACTGCCCTCGCCCGATACCCTCCGAATGTCCAGACACCGCCGACCACCACAAGATCATGTGGAAGTTCGACGTTGTCTGCGGCGGCGGCGGCACACTGTCGACCTACCATGACACAGAGCCGGCCTGCTCGGTAGAGGACGCACAGGCGTCGGTGCAGAAGCGGTTGTTGCTGAACTGTCGAATCGTCAGGATCGTGGGGCCTCTTGCGCCGAATCCGGCCGACCCCACCGGAACCATGTCACCCATGTGCGCCGCGGACGCACCTTTGATGACCAAGGATTTTTGCCTGCGGTGCTCACCTCCAGGTCCTGAAAAGGTCACCGAGTCAGGGACTGGCTGCGGGTTGGGAGACGCAGAACTCAATGCACGTTCCAAGCGGCCGATCGAGCAGCAGTGCTTTGTGCTCAATGAAGGCGAGTGCATGAAGGAAAAGTAGAAGGGGTCATTCGGAGGTCGGGGACCGCCATCCCGAAGCGAACCGCACTTCCGCGTTCTTCATGTGCCTGCGCATCGCTTCACGCGCAGCGTCGGCATCCCTGGAAGCGATGGCATCCATGAGCGCTGAGTGTTCCTCGGACGCCTTCGCCCAGATGTCCTCGCCGGTGAAATGCGATTCGAGCTGCATGTACAGGTCGCCGGTCCGCATGTCCCACAGCTGCTTGATGACGAGCAGCAGCGCCACGTTGTTGCTCGCCTGCGCGATGGCGAAGTGAAACCGCTGGTCCGCGGCCGTGGCCTTCGGGCTGTGGGTGCGCTCGCTGCGCATGTCCATCAAGGCCAGCTTCATCTGCTGCAGGTGCTGCGGCGTCGCGTTGGTCGCGGCCAGGGCAGCGGCCTCGGATTCGATGATCCACCGGGCCCTGATCACATCGAACGGTCCTGGGGACACGTCCTGCCCTGCACGCGGCTTGCCGTTCTGGCCGAGCACCACCACGCCGGAGCCGCCCCGCACTTCCACACGCCCTTCGACCTCAAGGGCAATCAGCGCTTCGCGCACAGACGGCCGGCTGACTCCCAGCGCCTCGGCGAGGTCCCGCTCTGCAGGTAACCGCGTGCCGGGAGGCAACCGCTTGAGCGCAATGAACTGCGCCAGCTGGTCTGCGATCTGGCGGTACAGCCGGCGGGGGTCCGCGGGGTCCACCGTCAAGGTCGTCAGAAGCTCCTCGGGTCGCGTGAGGACATCGCGAACACGTGGGTCGCTGTCGTCTTCGCTGGTGATGGAAGCGGAGTCTTTCATGGGATCCATGGGTCAAGTATGACGGCCTGCCCTGGCGTCGAACGCCTGCAATCTGTCTTGTCATCATACAACAACGAGCATTTTGGTAAGGCCAATTGCGAGGAATCTTGTTGCCTAGGATGAGCCAAACTCTCCTATGGACATTGCGTGATTGGAAGTTGCCAGCATAGGGATTACACCAAATCTGGCCTTACCACTTTTGGAGAACAATCTTGTACGACAACTGATGTCTTGGCGAATGACCTACTCACTCGACTTCTCGGCCCTGGTGCCGTACTGGCCCGTCTTCCTCAGGGGGGCCTGGCTCACCCTCAAGATGACGGCCGTCGCCGTGGTCATCGGAACGCTGCTCGGCATCGCAGTCGCGTTCATCAAGCGCGCCCGCGTGCCGCTGTTCTCGTCGCTGTGCGCGGCCTACATCGAGGTCATCCGCAACACGCCTTTCCTCGTGCAGATCTTCGTCCTGTACTTCGGCCTGGCCAGCCTGGAGATCAGGATGCCGACCTTCGCCGCGGCCGTGCTGGCGATGGTCGTGAACATCGGTGCCTACAGCGCAGAGATCATCCGCGCGGGCCTGGACTCCATTCCCAAGGGCCAGATCGAAGCGGCCCAGTGCCTGGGCCTCTCCAAATGGCGCATCGGGTGGCATGTGATGCTGCAACCGGCGCTGGAGAACGTCTACCCGGCCTTGACGAGCCAGTACCTGCTGATGATGCAGGCCTCGGCCATGGCATCGCAGATCTCGGCCGAGGAGTTGACGGCCATCGCGAACACGGTCCAGTCGGACACCTTCCGTTCGCTGGAGACCTACCTCGTCATCGCCGCGCTGTACGTCACGCTGTCCGTGGCGATCAAGTGGGTGTCCGCGCTGGTGGGCCGTGTGATCGTCAAGCGCACCCGGGTGCTGCGTGCGGCCAGGGCATCGAGTGTGGAGCGCCGTGCCATGCAGGTGGACGTGGCCGTCCATGGCGGTGCCGCATGACTGGCAGTTTCAGCCTCGCGCACCTGGCCTACCTGGGCCAGTCCATCGGCTGGACGATCGCGCTGTCGCTGCTCGCGTTTGGCCTCGGTGGGTTGGGCGGCTTCGCTCTCATGCTCGCGCGCATCTCCGACCGGCGATGGCTTCGCCTGCTGGCCACCCTCTACATCGAACTCGTCCAGGGCATCCCGCTGCTGATCCTCTTGTTCATCATCTATTTCGGCCTGTCGGTCTATGGCCTGTCGCTGCCGGCGATCGTCGCGGCGGGCATCGGGATGCTGTTCTACGTCAGCGCCTATCTCGCCGACATCTGGCGCGGATGCGTGCAGGCCATGCCTCGCCAGCAATGGGAGGCGGCCGAGTGCCTGGCCCTGTCTCGCTGGCAAACGTTGCGCCTGGTCGTCATTCCGCAGGCGGCCAGGCTGTCGCTTCCTCCCACAGTCGGGTTTCTCGTCCAGATCATCAAGATGACCTCGCTGGCCTCGGTGATCGGATTCGTGGAGCTCACACGGGCAGGACAGATCGTCAACAACTCGATCTTCCAACCCTTCCTGGTCTTCGGACTGGTGGGGCTCTTCTACTTCGTTCTCTGCTATCCGCTCTCTCGATGGAGCGCGTCCATGGAAGACAGGCTCAATGTCGCAAGTCGCTAGTTTCATCGGCGCTCACCCTGCCCCGGCCAGCATCCCATCGGACGAGGCGCGCCACCTGCCGTCGACCGCTGCGTTCCAGCCCATCGTGAGGCTGAACAACGTCCACAAGAGTTTTGGAAGCAACCATGTCTTGAAGGGCGTGTCCTTCGAGGTGACCAAGGGCGAGATGATCGCGATCATCGGTGCGAGTGGATCCGGCAAGAGCACGGCCTTGCGGTGCATCAACCACCTGGAAGTGATCGACGACGGAGCGATCGAGGTCTGCGGGATGCAGGTCGGCGACCCGGCCATCGACATCCGGCGCCTGCGGCGTGATGTCGGCATCGTCTTCCAGAGCTACAACCTGTTCCCGCACCTGAGCGTCGAAGAAAACATCACGCTGGCACTTCGGCACGTCAAGCAGCTGGGCAAGCAAGAGGCACGGACGATCGCAAGCGAGGTTCTGGCCAAGGTGGGGCTGTCGGAGAAGGGCCAGGCCTATCCGGAGCAACTCTCGGGCGGACAGCAGCAGCGCGTGGCCATTGCGCGGTCCCTGGCCATGTCGCCGAAGGTCATGCTGTTCGACGAGGTGACCTCGGCGCTCGACCCTCAGCTGACCGGTGAGGTGCTTCGTGTGATGGAGGACCTGGCCGCCGGCGGCATGACGATGCTCCTCGTCACGCACGAGATGGCGTTCGCCAAGCGCGTGGCCGATCGCATCATCTTCATGCACCAGGGCAAGGTGTGGGAGATCGGTGACGGGACCATGCTGGACCACCCGCAAACGCAGGAGCTGCGAGCCTTCCTGGACAACGGACTCTGAGGTGTCGATTCGAGTCCTTTTCAATCACAAGACCTAGGAGAACCCAGATGATGAGTTTCAACGCCACCTTGCGCCTGGCCGCGTGCCTGTCAGGCGCACTGTTCGTGAACGCAGCCTGCGCGGACCAGCTGGACGACATCAAGAAGGCGGGCAAGATTCGAATCGCCGTCGCGATGGGAACTCCGCTGTTCAGCTACCTGGACGAGAAGCTTCAACCAATCGGCTCGGACGTCGAGACGGCCGCGCTGCTCGCCAAGGATCTCGGGGTCCAGTTCGAGATGGTCTCGGTCACCAATGCCGCGCGCATTCCCACCCTCCAGGCCAACAAGGCCGACATCGTCGTGGCGGATCTCTCGATCACGCCTGAACGGGAAAAGGTCATCGACTTTTCGCGTCCCTACGCAGCGCTGACCATCATCGTGGCGGCCCCCAAGGGCACCGTGGTCAAGGACTACGCCGACCTCAACGGCAAGAAGGTGGGCCTCACCCGCGCGACCGTCAACGACACGATGACCACGCAGCTCGCCAAGGGCGCGGAGATCCAGCGCTACGAGGACGATGCCACGCTGATCACCTCGGTGGTGACGGGCCAGGTGGATGCCTTCTCCAGCACGCCCTCGAACCTCGGCGAGGTGATGAAGCGTGCGCCGCAGAAGAACTGGGAGCGCAAGTTCGACCAGAAGGACTTCTTGCTGGGCATCGCGCTGAACAAGGAACAGCCGCGCCTGAAGGCCTGGATCAACACCTGGGTGGAAGCCAAGCTGAAAGACGGCACGCTCGGTGCGATCTACAAGAAGTACCACGGTCGCGATTTGCCGGCGAATGTCGTGCAGCTTTGACAGGCTTTGATAGCCGCCTCTACGGAGCATTGAATTGAAACACCTGATCGCCGCCATCATGACCGTCCTCATCGCCGCATGCGCATCGCCCCAGGGTCCATCAGGGGCCGCCGCGACGGCGCAGGACGAAGCTGCCGTCGCCACTCAGGTCGAACGCATGCGCGTGGCGATGATCGACCCGACCTCCGACGCGCTGGGCGCCGTGGTCGCGGACTCGCTCAGCTACGGACACTCGGGCGGCAAGGTCGACACCAAGGCCAGCTTCATCGCAGACCTGATGAGCGGCGCCTCGGACTTCGTCTCCATCACGCTGACCGACCAGACCATCCGGATGGTGGACCCCAGCCTGGCCATCGTGAGGCACACGCTGACGGCGGACACCAACGATTCCGGAAAACCGGGCAAGGTGGCGCTGAAGGTGCTCGGGGTCTGGCAAAAGCAGGCCGGCCAGTGGCGCCTGGTGGCTCGGCAGGCGATCAGGCTGCCTTCTTGAGGCGCTCTGTCACGCAACAAACCGACACTGTGACGCAGGTGTGCGCGTGTCCATGTTGAACCCTCTGTTGAGGTGGTCGTCGACCTCGGCGGCGCATCCCAGCATCCGCGGATACAAAAAGATGGTGAACGCGGCCGCTTCAAGGTCCCGCTCGTCCATCGCGCCCGCCTGCAAGGGCTTCCACAGCATCTTCAGCAGCAGCGCCGCAATCACTGCATCGACGTTCACGCAATAGACATTGCGCGACACCCCTGCGTCGAAGAGTTGCTGCACCAGCGCCCGGTAGAAGGCGTGGAACACATTGGTCTCGCCACGCTCCGCGGAGAGCTTCGCGATGAACACTTCGCGCGGGTCGTGGTTGATCGGCTTGTCCTTGAATACTGGATGGTTCACACCCGGCAGCTTGGCGATGTCCTGGCTGCCCAGTGCCTTGCGAGCTTTCTTGTACTCGGCATATCGCTCGACGGCGCGGGCGGCGAGGGATTGCACGTCGATGCCATGGTCCTTCGCGCCCGGGTCCTTCAGCCCCGTGTCCCGGAACTGCTCGCACAGGTAGGCGATGCCTTCGTAGCCATTGCCGCCGTGTGCGTAGCCGGTGTGCGAAAGAAATCCGATCAATGCCTTGTTGAGCTGTACGCGCTCGGGCTGCTCTGGCCCATCGGACGACACCGCCCCCTTGGCACCTTGCGATGAGATCGCGCCCGGCCCGTTCGTCAGCAGCAGTCCCACCAGCGTCTGGAAGGCGAAGAGGTCATCAGGCTGCGGCGTACGGCCCAGCAGCGCAGCGAAAGCTATCTCGCCCAGGCTCGCGCTGCACAGCAGATCAGGCTGTGCAATGCCGCAGAAGCTCCCGGGCTCGTGCCGCGAAGCATCGGCCGACGCACCGATCAGCGTGCCGAACAGCTGCAGCCACCAGGGAAAGCTCTCGGCCGTGGTGCGCGAAATGCGCTTGCGCGACAGGGGCCCCCAGGCCAGCGTTGCCGATACGGCGGCGAGCACGGCCGCTTCCGTCGGATGACCAGGCAGGCTCTTGAGCCAGCGCAGGAACACCGAGCGGCCACCGCGCTCCTCCACGCCTGACATGAGCGAGCGCGCGCGTGGATCGGGAACATCGCTGGTGAGGCCTGGCTCTTCACCCGCGTCGACCCGTGAAATGTCGAAGCTGTCGCTCAGGGACGCACCGAACTCCATGCCCAGGCCCGCCGAATGGAACCGCTCGATCATGAACTTCAACGCGGTGCGGGCCGACTCCTGCCGGCGCGGGCCGATGATCGCCGCGGCTGCGGCAAGCACGGCGTTGGGTGCGTTGCCGGCGTCGCGGCAAGCCTGTGCTGCGTCCAGCTCTGGGCGGCCATGCAGGTTCACATGGGCCGCCACCGCGGGTGCGATCAATTTGTGGTCGTTCTCGCCGCCGACGTCGTGCACCAGGGCCAGCGCCACGTGGGCCTCGAAAGGCAGCGTCGCGGCCTGCAGCATGCTGGTGCCATGCAAGCTGCTCACCTGCGTCTTCGCGTCCATCTGCGACGCGCCCGATGCGTCTTTCATTCCCTGGCGCGGCACCACGCCGCCGATCTGGGCGTTGAGCGCCGCAACCTGCTCGTTGTAGGGGGCCACCGCCTCCACCACGGGAATGCGCATCTCCTCGGGCAGATCCAGCCCTTCGTCGGAACCGAACCAGGGCTTGAGCGCCAGGCTTCCCTCGGGCGCGAAGTCCGGGAGCGTGGCATTCGCGCGCATCACCGCGGTCAGCGCCGCGGGAATGTGGGCGATGTTGGTCACCAGCGCACCCTTGGCCGAGCAGACGGGCTTGTCGGGCGTGAACGCCGCATCCACCCCGAACTTCTCCATGAACCAGCGCTCCTTGGCCTGCGCGTCGTCGTCGCCGCCTGCCATCGCGCCCGCATGGCCGACTGCGCGGGTGAGCTTGCTTTTCCAGCGGCCCACCACGCAGGCAACGACCGGCTTGGTGAACTGCGCGTCGAGCTCGTAGTAGCCGCCCGGCTCGCAATACAACACGGCCGCCTTGCTGCGCGCGTCGTTGGCCAGGGCGAACGCGAACTCGGGCGCGGCGTAGTGGATGTAGACGTCCTTGCCGCTGGAGATGACCGTCGTGGTGCCCCACCCCGCCATGCGCAGGTACTGCGCGATGGTGGTCGAGAAGCCACCCGAGTTCGAGAAGATGGCGATCGACCCGCGCCGCAACGAATCGCCCGGTTTGTCGCCACCCAGCGCCCCGCCGATGCGCACCTGGTTCCACGCGTCGGCCACACCCAGTCCGTTCGCACCGAAGATGTCGATGCCGTGTTGCTGGCCCATCGCGCGGATCTCGCGGGCGTCATGGACCGAGATCTTCTCGGTGATGATGAAGATCTTCCGCAGCTCCGGGTTCACGCGAATGAGCTCGGCCACGCCGTCGCGTGCGGCCGAGGGCGGCAGATAGACAACACCGCAATTGAAGCGGTGGCCGGCGGCCAGGCCGTCGCGCACGTTGTCGTAGACGGGCACGGTTCCGATGGCTGTCTCCAGCACCGCACCGGCCTTGCCAGGCGCCGTGCCGAAGACGACGTTGCCGCCCGAGTAGGCGTGGCTCACCGGCGTGACCTCGCTCGATTCGCCGCCCAGGATGTTGAGAACACAGACGCGATCCTCGCGCGTGGCGATTTGCCTCAGCGAGCTCACGCCCACGTGATACTTGAAATCGCCCACGCCGGTCTTGTGCCAGTGGTTGCCTTGCATGTCTGCCTTTCAGGTGGCGGGGTTCGCCGATGTGATGCCCAGTCGCTTCGCCACCTGGTCGCGTCCACCGCCTTTCATCCAGGCATCCGCGCACTTGGCGAACCGGATGACCTCGCTGATGTCGGAATCGAAGCCGAAGAGCCGGTACGGCAAACCCAGGGCATCGCAGGTGTCGCGCAACGCGCCCATGCCCCGAACCAGGTTCGGCCCTCCCCTGCCGAGCACCACGTACAAGGGGGTCGGGCCGTGCTGACTGAAATGCTCGCGCAACGCGTCGGCCATCGCGCGCAGCGTTTCGAAGATGTCGGTGTTGTTGCTTTTGCCGCCGATGATGAACAGCACGTTGGACTGCTTCAGCCAATGCTTGAAGCAGATGCGTGCCACTTCCTTCATCTTCTCGTAGGGCGGGTTGCCGCCGAAGTCGGAGCTGATGATCGCATCGTCGCCCAGCATCTCCGTGACCAGCGAGTTGGCACCACCGCCGAAGGTCGGCGCCAGCACCGTTCCCTGCTCGTTGATCACGTACACGTCGCTCTGGCCCTGGTGCGTGCGCAGCGTGTTGATCTCCTGCTCGAAGGGCGAGTAGTCGGCGGCGAACAGCTGTGCCGGCAGGTTCAGGCGCAGCCAGCGGCTGTCGTCGCGATCGAAGCCGCACTTGAAGTCGCAGGCCACCGGCGTGAGGCGGCCCGCCTTGCCGGGCCGCATGCGGATCGGGTTGAGCTCGAGCGTGGTCATGCCGAAGTTGTGGAACAGCTCCCACAGCTTGGGCAGTTGCTGGACCAGCGGCGAGATGATCTCCCTGGGCGCCCCGATCTCGGCCAGCGCATTGGCCACGACGAAGGCCTTCAGTCCGGTCAGCGGATCGAAGGGCACCATCGCGACCTGGCTCTTGTCGAGCTCCTCGATGTCCATGCCGCCGCGATGCGTGAGCGTCATGGTCGGCGCGCGAAAGTGCGTCGAGTCGGTGATCGAGAAGTACACCTCGTGCTCGGCCGGCACGGCCGCCTCGAAGGTCACGCCATTGGCCTTGGCCTTGACATGGCCCACCTGGTGCTGCGCGAAGTAGAGCCGCTCCTTCTCGGCCAGCGCGGCCTGCAGGTCGCGCGCACGCCCGAGCAGGCCTGCCTTGCCCTTCTTGCCGATGCCGCCCTTGAACACCGGCTTGATGAAGATCTGTCCGTGCCGCTCGATCAGCGACTTGATCGCCTCCTCGCTGGCATCGGGGCCCAGCACCTCGGTGGCCGGGAAGCCCGCGAACTCGAGCAGGCGCGCGCCGTGCAGCATTCCGGTGATTTGCATGAACGCGGGCTCCTGTCCCTGTCTGGGTCTGCGGTGGCTGCAATGATCCGCATCGGTGCTGTCGATCTGCTTTCATCGCAGCAGGCCGCAGGGTTATTGTTTTGACGAGGCTCATGAGCCTGCAATCAGGCCAGGCGGTGGTGCGCCATGTGGGTCCATGACGCAAAGCGTCAGGCACTCTGATTGCGTGGGAGGATGACTCGACCCCAAAAAAATCAGAGGCGGCACCAGAATGAGTCGGATTGTCCATGGCAGGCCGGAGCGCGTCCGGATCCCGAACCCATACGCTGTTGCACAGGCGAGATGAGGTTCGCGACGCTCATACGAGAAAGGACCCTTCGCCGTCGCGTTCGTGATGCCTTGATGTCCACGGGGATCGAGGTGTTGGATTTCGCGACCGTCGACGCGTTGGTCACCGATCTCCAGGTCCAGGAATTCGCCGCGATCCTCGTCGAGGACGACGCGAATCGCGTCGAGTCCTGGCTCGCTGCGCTGCAAGCCGAGACCGACCGGCCCGTGGCGCTCATCGCCATCGGAGCCGGCGGGGCCAGCGGCATGTCGCGCGCGCTGCTGCACGGCGCCGACGACTACTTCGTTGTCGGCGATGCGGCCGAGCAGTTGGTGCATCGGTCGATTGCACGCGTCAGCGCCAAGATCCAGCGTCCTCGCAAGCAGGTCTGGCGACTGGGGCCCTACAAGCTAGACATCTCCAGGAGCTGCCTGATTTCTCCGACGGCTGAAGTCCGCCTGTCGCCCAGGGAGCTGGCGCTCGCGCACCTATTGATCGAGAACGACGGCAAGGTCGTGCCGCTCGACCAGCTGTGTGAACGCCTGTGCGCCAGCACGGGCGATGCGGCCAGGCGAGCCGTGAAGCAGCATGCGCACACATTGCGAAAGAAGTGCCAGCTCGTGGCCGGACCTGCCCTCGAGCAGCTGCGCGTGGAACCGGTTTACGGCAAGGGCTATCGGCTCACGCTTTGATATTTGGGAAACGGTTCCATCGTGTCAATGATGTAACGCCGGTAACACGCCAGCGACGGATTTGGGAACAAGTTCTCCCTCTGGCCCGCCGTATCGACGGCGTTGGCCGCCTGGCACGCACCCTGCGCATCTCCTGGTGCACACGGCGAGCGATGACAGTTGATGACCTTCTGCCTCGCCGCGCACGAAGACACAACAGGAGCGAGAGATCCATGATGGAAGAAATCATTGCGGACGAGTCGGGCCGCAGGAAATCGGTGACGCTGGCGGCCTTGTTCATCGCAGCCGCGGTGGTGACGGCCTGCGGCGGCGGCAAGGGTACGGCCGACACCGACACGGGCGCCCACGCCGCCACGCCGACGCCCGCTCCGGCACCGGCACCGGCTCCAACCGCAGCACCGGCGCCTGATCCGGAGCTTGAATCCACGCCGGCGCCCACGCCGCCGCCGCTGCCCAGCACAACAGCCTCAGCAGTTCCCCTTCCACCGTCTTCGATGCAGTTGCCCGCGGGCACCGACATCAGCAACCCAGGTACGCCGGTGAAGGTTGCCAACGCCACATCATCGGCCACGGAAGGCGCGAACACGGCGCCCAAGGCGGTCGATGCCAGCCTGGACACGCGGTGGTCCAGCGCCCAGGACGACGCGGCATGGATCCAGTTCGATTTCGGTGCCAAGACCAAGCTTGGCTACATGAAGCTGGTCTGGGAGAACGCCTACGGCAAGGAGTACGCGCTGCAGGTCTCCGACGACGGCCAGACCTGGTACCAGCTTCGCTACGTCGTCGGCGGCAAGGGCGGCACCGAAGAGTTCTTCAATCTCAATGCCAACGTCCGCTTCGTACGCCTTCAAGGGGTCGCACGCGCCACGCAGTACGGCTATTCGCTCTTCGAAGTGGAGTTCAAATCTCCGGGCAGCGACAACTCGCTGTCGGTCATGTCGACTTCGGCCGTACCGTTCCCGGCCAGCGGTGCAGGTCTCGCAGCCGCGCCGGCCGCACAAGAGCCGCTCGAGACGCTTCAGTTCTCACTGCCCGACGGCACCCTGGTCACGCGCTTCGGCGTGGTGGGCCGTTCGCGCCATGGGCGCGAACGCGGCGAGGACTGGAACGAGATCGGCTACGGTCCGAACGAGACGGTGGACGCCGCAGGCAATCCGGTGGACAAGGGGCCGGGCAACTTCCTGAACTTCGTCAAGAACTACTTCAAGAACCGCACCTGGGGTTTCGAGATCATCGACAACAGCCGGGTCGCCGGCGTCAAGGACCCGACGCTCAAGGTGAACCAGTACTTCAAGCAATTGCAATTGCCCGGTGGCGTGGCGTGGTTCCGCGCCTTCGACCGGCCGGGTGTGACGGGATACGGCTGGATGGCGCCGGGCCAGCTGGCCGATCAGAGCATCAAGATCTGCCCGCCGGTGCCCTACCCGCCTGCGGCCAAGCTCGCCAGTGACAACCAGCTCAACAACGGCTGCAGCCTGACGGTCAAGGGCTATCCGGGACATGCAGGCATCGGCGCAGACGGCTTCCCCGATGGCAGCAACGTGCCCGGGCGTCCGCTGGTCGTGGGCGACGTCATCGAGGTGTCGCCCTCCTTCTTCTCCACGCCCGAAGGCATGGCGGCCATCGGCGACAGCGGCGGCCTTCGCTACTACGCCGGCGAATGGACCTACGTGGTGGGCGTCGGACTGCGTCCCTCCTATGGCGTGCAGCCTCGGCTGATGAACGCCGTGTTACCCGAGGAGACCCTCTCGGGGGGATTGGGCTCGGTGTCGTACGACTACGCGGACAACTCGCTCTTCATCTTCCAGCAGCCGCACACCAACACCGGCATGCAGAACATGCAGCGCTTCATGGAAGGCCGCCGCTGGATCCACACCAACATGTGGACCGGTGACCACAACGAAGATGGCAACGACCGCAACGAAAAGGCCGTCCACTTGCAGGGGCCGCGCTTCAACCAGTCCTCGTGCTTTGCGTGCCACATCAACAACGGGCGCGGACTGGCTCCGGCGGTGGTCAACCAGCGGCTGGACACCATGGCCGTGCGCACAGCGACGACGGATGCCAATGGCAAGCAGGTGCCTCATCCGACCTACGGCCTGTCGGTGCAGATGAACGCGCGATCACTGACCACCGGCACGCTGCAGGACTGGGGCACCAGCGTGCGCGTGGCCGGCTTCGACGTGAAGACCGTCGCGCTGGCCGACGGCACGACGGTCGAGTTGCGCAAGCCGAAGGTCTCCTTCGATGGCCCGACACCGCCGGTCTACTCCCTGCGCAGTGCGCAGCCAATGATCGGCATGGGCCTGCTCGAAGCAGTCTCCGACGATGAAATCCTGTTGCGCGTTCGTGCCACGCCGGATGCGGATGGCGTGAAGGGCACGGCCAACTATGCCTACGACCCGGAGACCGGTGCCGTGCGGCTGGGGCGCTATGGCTGGAAGGCGGCCAAGGTCAGCCTGCGCCACCAGGCGGCTGCCGCAGCGCTATTGGACATGTCGGTCACGACGCCCGTGTATCCCAACCGTGATTGCCTGGCAGGACCTGCCAACTGCAATTCGGGCAAGGTCGAACCGGGCCTGGCCGAAGATGATCTGAAGCTGATCACGCGCTATCTCAGCCTGCTGGGCGTGCCTGCCCAGCGCAGCCTGGTCAGTGGCTTTCCGAAAGGCGTGGCGCCCCTGCCCTACCTGGATGTGAATCCGGCCAAGGTGGCTGCCGGCGCGAAGCTGTTCGAGAGCAACCGCTGCACGGCATGTCATGCGAGTTCAATGAAGACCGGCGGAAATTCCGAACTGGCCGAAGTGCGCAACCAGGTGATCAAGCCGTACACCGACATGCTGCTGCATGACATGGGGCCTGACCTGGCTGACAACCTCGTCGAGGGCCAGGCCACCGGCAGCATGTGGCGGACGTCGGCGCTGTGGGGCATCGGGTACACCGAACGCGTCGCCGGCGGTGCAGGCAAGGTGGGCTACCTGCACGACAGCCGAGCGCGCACGCTACAAGAAGCCATCCTGTGGCATGGCGGTGAAGCCACGGCCAGCCGGCAACGGTTCGAGGCGCTGTCCAAGGCTGATCGCGAGGCGTTGCTGGCCTTCCTCGGTTCTTTGTGAGTCCGACAGGGTCAGCGGGCCCGGCGCTCTGCTGCTCCTGAATGGAATCAGTTCCATCCAAAGACCGGAAAGTCCCTGCTCGGTGCAGACCTCGCACCGAGCAGGCCGGGCCGGCCATGCATACCGAAATGCGTATGCGACGTGGCCGAATCGTCATTGGTGACACATGACCGCCTACCCCTAGACTGCGGCCGCCCAAACAGCGTTGCGTGGTCACCGGTTCGAGAAGTTGGCGTGGCCCGCGGCATGGCGTCCCAAGGAGACGGCAACCAGCGCCCCCAAGAACTGGCTGAACGGCGAGCGCCCGCGACAAGAACCGGCGCCGCACCAGGAGACAACAAGGCACGACGCGGTGCCGCCCATCAAACCCGGAGGACGAGATGTCTCCACCCAAGCAACTGCTGCGGCACCTGTTTGCCGCAGTGATCGGCTTCGCCTTGCTGCATGCAGCGGTCCCGGCTTTCGCCCAGACCTGGACCGACTACGGCGGAGCCTGGACACACAACGGCGCCAACCACAGCGTCAACAGCGGGCTCGGCTTCAAGTCGGTGATCGCAGGGTCGAACTACCAAAGCTCGACCATGGAGGCCGACATCGCCGTCGGCACCGGCGGCGACGCCGGCTTCATCTTCCGCGCCAGCAACCTCGGCACCGGCACCGACGCCTACTCGGGCTACTACGTCGGCCTGTCCACGCTGAACAACGCGGTGGTCGTCGGGCGTGCCAACAACAACTGGACGCAGCTCATCTCCTACCCCTACACGGTAACGCCGAACACCTTCTACCACCTGAAGCTCGTGTCCTCGGGCAAGAGCATCGAAGTGTGGGTGAACAACGTGCGCGTGGTCAGCGCCGGCGACGATGTCTACCTCTCGGGCGCGGCGGGCCTGCGCGTGATGGGCACGAACGCCACCTTCAACAACGTGGCAATCACCAACAACGGCACCGTGGCCATCCGCAGCTTCGACTTCTCCAGCGTGAAGGGCGCGGTCTACACGCCCACCGATCGCGTGAACTACGTCGACTGGTGGCAGAGCTAGGACCCGGTCATCGTCGAGCGCGAGTTGTCATATGCCCAGGTCTACGGCTTCAACACCGTGGCGGTCTACCCGCACTACCTGCTCTGGGAAAACGATGCCACCGACCTGCTGTCGAAGTTCGAGAACTTCCTGCAGATTGCCGCACGCCATGGCATGAAGGTCTCGCCGATCTTCTTCGACGACTGCTGGGACGCGAACCCGCACCTGGGCGACCAGGGCGCACCGATTCCCGGCCGCCACAACAGCCGCTGGGTGCAGTCGCCGGGCGACAACGTCAAGAACAACTACTTCAACGGCTACAAGCCGCGTGTGCGCCAGTACGTCCAGCAGATCGTCACTGCACTCAAAACCGATGGCCGCATCCTGTTCTGGGAACAGGCCAACGAGCCGGGCTGCAATGCCCTCGGCGCCCAGCGCGAACGCACCATCCACCTGATGAACGATGCCCGCATCGCGATCCAGGACACCGGCACCACCATCCCGATCGGCGCGCCATCAGTGCAGATCTGGGAAGGCTGGTACTTCTCGGACTTCTTCTCCTTCCATCCCTACGGCGGCGACTACCCCGGCCCCTATGGACCGAACGTGCTGAACTCCGAGAGCATGAACCGCGGCAGCCAGAGCGTGCCCGGCATCGTCTCGAACTACGGGGGCCGTTCAACGGGCTACATCATGTGGGAGTTCGGCATCGGCCGAACCAACACGCGCTTCCCCTGGGGCAACCCAGACGGTGCGCCGGAGCCCGCGACGCCTTTCCATGGCGTGGTCTATCCGGACGGCCACCCCTGGGCGGTCAATGACGTGGTCGCGCTCAACGGCAACACGGCCAACCTGCCGCTGTTCAACGTCGAGTACTACAACGACAACTTCGGCGCGCTGAAGAAGACCTCGGTCTAGCCGATGATCGACTTCGACCTGAACACCGAGCGCGGCACGGCCTCGCCCGACGCTTCGGCCGGCGTGAACGAGACGAACTACTCGATCCGCTGGAACGGCACCATCCGTCCGACCGCGACCTGCAGCTTCCTTCTACGCCGATGCAGACAACGTCGCGCGGGTCTGGGTGAACAACGTGCAGGTGGTGAACAGGACCGGTGGCGGCCGCGGCACGCTGCAAGGCGGGATCAACCTCAGCGCAAACACCAACTACCCGGTCCGCGTGGAGTACGTGCACGGCACGGGTCCGTCGTCGATGCACGTCACCTGGTCGGGGCCAAACCTGGCCCGCACGCCGCTGGCCGTGATCGCCCCCGCGTTCACGCCGGCCAACGTGCGCTTCGCGGCGTCCGCCTTCTCGGGCAGCTACATCCGCCACATGGACAGCCGCGGCCGCATCGACCCGAACGTGTCGCCGCTGGCGGATTCGCAATGGCGCATGGTGCCGGGCCTGGCCGATCCGCTGGGGGTGTCCTTCGAGTCAGTGAACTTTCCCGGCCAGTACGTTCGCCATCGCAATGGCGAGGTGTGGAAGGACGCCAATGACGGCACCGACCTCTTCAAGGCAGATGCCACCTGGCGCGTGCGCGTGGGCTTTGCCAACGCGAACCAGATGTCCTTCGAGTCCATCAATTTTCCGGGCAACTTCATGCGGCACGGCAACTCGCTGCTGTACAGCGAACCGATCCGGCCGACCTCATCGACGACGGACAAGGCGGATGCCACGTTCTTCCTGAACTGACCGGCAGCCATTATCTCCTGAAGCGTCCGCGGGACAGACCGCGGCCGCCCGGGCACCCTCCTCGCCCGAATGGCAACAAGCACCCCGCCCTGCAACAAGGCGTGAGCAAAGGCTTGGTGCTTTCCCTCGAACGTTCCTCTGGACGTAAGCAACGCCGATGCGGCGTTAATTGATCGCGATGCCCGCTGCCACTACGGTACGCGCCGGTCTCACATCAAAAACATCGCCGGGCGCATGTCTTCCGGCGCAGAGGGAACAACCATGCCCACTCTCACTCACCTCCCCCGCGGGGCGTACCTCCCCATGCTCGCCATGGCCCTGTGCAGCCTGTGGGCCTGCGGCGGCGGCAAAAGCGCTGACGGCGCGATGGATGCCAGCCATCCGGCGACGCTCGATTCATCGGTCGCGACACGCTCCAAGGCGGCAGCGCCGGTGCTCACGCCGTCGCGGCGGTACATCCTCGTCAATGTCCTGAGCGGCAAATGCGTCGACGTGGCGGGAGCGAGCAAGGCGGACGGCGGCAACATCCAGCAGACCGGCTGCAACAACAACCTCGCGCAGGCGTTCGACCTCACCGAGACCTCCACCCATGTCTTTCGGCTCGTCAACGCCAACAGCGGCAAGGCGATGGACGTGGCATCCGCCTCGACGGCGGACGGCGCCAATGTGCAGCAGTGGGCCGACAACGGCTCCAACGCGCAGCGGTTCGAGCTTCACCGCACGCAGGGCAATCGCTTCAGGCTCGTCAACAGCGGTAGCGGCAAGTGCGTGGACGTGGCGTCGGCCTCGCTGTCGGACGGCGCCAACATCCAGCAGTGGACCTGCAATGGATCTGGTGCGCAGCAGTTCTACCTCGTTCCGTTCGGATCGGCCGGCCGCGGCGCCCTGCCCATCGGCCAGTACACGCTGAGCGTGGAGAACTCCGGCCTGTGCCTGGACATTCCCGGCGCGAGCATGGCCGACGGCACCAAGGCCCAGCAGGCTGCCTGCACCAGCGCGATGTCGCAGCGTTTCGAGGTGACCGCCGATGGCAGCGGTGCCTATGGCCTCGTCGACGTCCTCAGCGGCAAGGCCTTGGACGTCGCCAGCATGTCCACGTCCAACGGTGCGCTGTTTCAGCAATGGGCACCGTCGGCCAACGGCAACCAGCGCTTCGCCCTCCTCTCCGATGGCGACGGCTTCAGGGTCAGGGCCATGCACAGCGGCAAGTGCATGGACGTGGCCAACCGCAGCACCGCGGCTGGAGCAGCCGTCCAGCAATGGGATTGCGACGGCACCAGCAACCAGCGCTGGCGTTTCGCTGCGGCCACCGAGGTCGCATCCGGCCGCTACACGCTCAAGGCAGCCCACAGCGGCAAGTGCCTGGACGTCGCCGGCGCCTCCATCGCCGACGGCGGCAACGTGCAGCAGTGGAGCTGCAACGGTTCGGGCGCACAGGCCTTCGACGTCAGCCGCGACAGCGACGGGTTCTATCGCATTGCCAACGCCAACAGCAAGAAGCTGGTGGAAGTGTGGGGCTCCGACACCAGCGACGGGGCCAACGTGCAGCAGTGGTCGGATGCCGGCGCAGCGAACCAGCGCTTCTCGCTCATGCCCTCTTCCGAAGGCCGCGTCACCCTCGTGGCAAGGCACTCCGGCAAATGCGTCGACGTGGCCGGGCAGTTCACCACGGACGGCGCCAATGTGCAGCAGTGGAGCTGCAACGGGCAGACCAACCAGCAATGGACCCTGGAGGCCAGCACGTGGACACCCGGCGGTGGCGGCACGACGAGCCCCACGGCCGCCACACGCCAGCGCATGCTGGACTGGATCGCCGGCATCTCCGGTAAGAAGGCGATGGTCGGCATCGAGAACAAGAGCGCGAGCACCAATCCCACCGGCGACACCGACAAGATCACCGCCATCACCGGGCGCGTCTCGTCCTTCTGGGGAGCGGACTTCGGCTTCGGTAGCACCGATGTCAACAACCGCGGCACCGTCATCACCGAAGCGAAGCGGCAGTTCGGCAAGGGCGCGATGGTGGCGCTGATGTACCACGCCTGCTCACCGACACGCGACGAATACTGCTCGTGGGACGACATCGGCGGCGCGCACCCGGCCAAGCTGAGCGATGCACAGTTCAAGGAGCTGACCACCAGCGGGACATCATTGAACAACGCCTGGCTGCAGCGCCTTGACAAGCTCGCCGTGCACTTCCAGGACCTGAAGAACTCGGGCGTGGTGGTGATGTTCCGCCCCTTCCACGAGATGAACCAGTGCGCCTTCTGGTGGGCCTGCCACAAGGGTGCGAACGGCACCGCCCGGCTGTACCAGATCACCCACGACTACCTCGCCAAGACCAAGGGCCTGGACAACATCATCTGGGTCTGGAACGTGCAGGACTTCAGCAACCTGAGCACGGAGATCGACGCGTACAACCCGGGCAGCGCCTACTTCGACCTCGCCACGCTGGACATCTACAACACCGGCTGGACGCAGGCGAACTACAACACCATGCAGCGGGTGTCGGGCGGCAAGCCGATCGCTGTGTCGGAGTGCCAGTTCATGCCCACCGCCGCGATGCTGGCGGCACAGAACAAGTGGACCTTCGTGATGCTGTGGCCCGACTTCATCAACGACAACAAGTCCTCGCTGCCGGCGCTGTACCGGGCCGACAACGTGCTCACGCTCGACGAGATGCCGGGCTGGAAGTGACGAGGTACCAATGGGTACCACTGACCGTCTTGCAGCGGCGTCGCTGACGCGACACCTGCGTAGTTTTCCCACCCTGCGTTCAAGGGAGTGGAGTTGCTTCGATGCACCGGGACACACCAGCGTCCCGGCGCCCACCGCTAGCATGTGCCGACCGTTCGAAAGAGGCCGCATGCGCATCGCCATCACGGAAGAGATCACCTTCCGCAAGCTCGAGATCCTCCTGGCCTTCATGGAAACGGGCAACCTCTCGCGCGCGGCGGAGATGCTCGACCTCAGCACGGTGAGCGTGCATCGCGCGCTGCATTCGCTGGAAGAAGCCCTGCGTTGCCCGCTCTTCCGCCACGAGGGCCGCAAGCTGCTTCCGACTGAAGCCGCCCGCGTGCTCGCCGATTCGGCGCGCGCCGCTCTGGAAGTCATGAACGACGGCATCCAGGCCACGCGCGAAATGGGCGGCTATTCGGCCGGCAGCATCCGCATCGGATCGCTGTACTCGCTGAGCGTGAAGACCGTGCCCACCTTGGTCACGCGGATGAAGCAACGCCGCCCCGACCTGCAGACCGAACTGGTCATGGGCTCCAACGCCGAACTGCTGCGCAAGCTGCGCTCAGGCGCCGCCGACGTGGCGCTGATGGCCAACCCCGACGGCGAACCCGACATCGAGTCGGTGACGCTCTTCGACGACCACATCGACTTCGCCGCCCCGGTGGGCTCGAAGTACGCGCACATGGCCGAAGTCGACCTCGCGCAATGCGCGGATGAGCGTTTCGTGGCCCTGTCGGACGGGTTCGCCACGCGCGAAGGATTTGCGCAGGCCTTTCGCATCGCCGGCTTCACACCTCGGATCGTGATCCAGGTGGACGACATCTTCACGCTCATCAACCTGGTCAGCGGCGGCGTGGGCTGCACGCTGCTGCCGGGCCGGGTGCGCGACGTGCTCGCCGGCAAGGTGCAACTCATCCCCTTGCAACCACGCTTCCAGCTGCGCCAGCAGATCGGCCTGAACTTCTTGCGCTCGCGCGAACGCGACCCGAACCTGCTGGCGCTGGCCTCCGAATGCCGCTTGCTGAAGCGAGGCGGCTGACTCCGCACAAGCCATGAACAAGCACTTTCGCCAAACCATCCGCGCCGTCCTCGTCGGTGCCGTGGCCTCTTTCATGGCCGCGTCCGCGTCGGCGCAAGCCACATCCGTCGATGCATCGACACTCGCCGGCAAGGTGGTCGTGGGCTACCAGGGCTGGTTCCGCTGTCCTGGAGACGGCGCGCCCGCCAACTCGTGGTCGCACTGGTCACGGGGTGGTGCGCCGTCGGCCGCCACCCTCACCATCGACGCCTACCCGGACACCAGCGGGCTTGCCGCGGCCTCGCGTTGCATCGTTCCCGGCATGACGGCGCAGGGCCAACCCGCCCAGCTGTTCTCGTCATTCCCCAAGGAGACCGCCCAGACGCATTTCCGGTGGATGCGCAACTACGGCATCGACGGCGCGCTCCTGCAGCGCTTCATCGCCGACCTGCCGTGGCTGCGAAGCGAGAACGACGTGGTCGTGCAGAACCTTCGCCACGCCGCGCAGGACAACGGCCGCAGCTTCGCCATCGAGTACGACTTCTCGATGAGCTACGCCGGCGTCAGCGACGACCAGCTGCTGGCTCGCGTCCAGGCCGACTGGCGCCATCTTGTCGACGAGCTGCAGCTGACCGCCAGTGCTTCCTACCAGCGGCACGGCGGAAAACCCCTCGTGTCGCTGTGGGGCCTGGGCTGGGGCGACGACCACCACATCTCGAACCCGGCACTCGCCCAGCGCCTCATCAACTGGTTCAAGAGCCAGGGCCTGACCGTGATGGGCGGTGTTCCCGCAGGATGGCGCGCCGGGGGCATGTCGAGCTCGGCCGCGCCTGGATGGCCGGCGGTGTATGCGAGCCTGGACATCGTGCAACCGTGGACCGTGGGCTCGTACGTGGACGCAGCCGGCGCCGACCGATGGAAGTCGACGATGCTGGTGGCCGATCTGGCGCAGACGAACGCCAACCACCAGATGTACCTGCCGGTCATCTTCCCCGGCTTCTCCTGGCACAACCTGAACCGCAACTCGCCGCAGAACCAGATCCCCCGGGACGCAGGCCGGTTTCTGTGGCGTCAATCCTTCAACGCAAAGGCCGCCGGAGCGCAGGCCGTCAAGATCGCCATGTTCGACGAGGTCAACGAGTCGACGTCGATCTTCAAGGTGGCCTCCAGCCGGCAGCAAGCGCCCGAGCAGGGCTACTGGCTCACCCTCGACGCCGACGGCGCTTCGCTGCCCAGCGATTGGTACCTGCGCCTGGCCTACGAGATCGGCCGGGTGTACGCCGGGCATGCAGGCAATACCGCAGCGATCCCCGCCAACCCCGGACCCTCGCCCGCACCGGCGGCATGCGGTGTGGTTGGGGCCAACCGTTCATTCACGATCGGCATCCCGGTGAACTCGTGCGACGGCCGTTTCCAGCTGGTCATGCAGGCAGACGGCAACCTGGTGCTGTACCAAGGAGTCAAGGCACTGTGGGCCAGCCGAACTGAGGGACATCCGCTGGCCCGCGGCGCGATGCAAGGGGACGGCAACCTCGTGGTGTATGACAAGAACGGCATTGCGCTGTGGTCCAGCCGCACTGCGGGCAACCCTGGAGCCCGGCTGGCCGTCCAGAACGACGGCAACCTGGTGATCTACTCCGCCGCCAACAGGATGCTCTGGGCGTCAGGCAGTTGCTGCCGGTGATTCGCCACCGCACCGCTCAGAGTTCACCCTTCGCGTACTTCCGCTCGAAGTCGCGCTTGGCCCGGATGTAGTCGTTGGTGCAGGCCATTGTCATGGCGTCATTGCAGGAGGCAGGCTTGCGGTAGAACTTCGCCCACGCCTGCTCCTTGCGCTCGGCTTCGGCCACCTCGGCCCGCCGTGCTGCTTCTTCCTGTTGCTCACGCTCGCGTGCGGCCTGCCGCTTGGCCGCTTCTTGCTGGTCCAGTGCGGCCTGCCTGGCCTGCTGCCGCGCAATCTCTTCGCGCTGCTGCTGCTCGGCCTGAAGCTGCATCTGGTGCGCAGTCTGCGCATTCACCCGCGCCATCTCTTCACGGGCCAGGCGAGCCTTGCGCTCGGTGCAGCCTCGCACGCCCAGCGTCAGCACCGCGACGATGGACAGCGCCACCAGCGTCAGCACCAGGGGATGCCGCCAGCTCAGCGGCTGTGGCTGCGCAGCGGGACGATGGACCTCATGCGTGGGCGCCACACCGGGCTGCCCACTTTGCTGCGTGTCCTGCCAGTCCGATTCGTGATCTTGAACCGCCATGCGCTATTGTTGCGCCGCCTTGGTGGCAGTGGTCAAGCCAGGTGTGACCAATTCCACGTCTCGCCATGGACATGGGCCACCAAACGGTGTCCATGCGCAACCGGGCGCTGACAGTCGCGGCCTCAGCGCGCCGGCTTCAAGTACCAGGCCTGGTTGACGAACGGTGTGCCCAGCTCCAGCTTCTCGCCCGGCCGCGGTGTCACGATCTGCACGCCTTTCACCTGGGCCTCTTTCACCGCGCGCACCACCGGCTCTTCCCATGCGTGATAGGCCAGGTTGAACGTCCCCCAGTGCACCGGCAGCAGGATGTCTGCGCCCAGGTCGCGATGCGCCTGGATGGCCGACTCCGGATTCATGTGGATGTCGAGCCAGGTGTCACCGTAGGCGCCGATCTTGATCATGGCCAGCTGCGGCGCACCGAGACGCTCGCGCACCTCCTTGAAGTGACCCGCGTAGCCCGTGTCGCCACTGAAGTAGGCGGAATGGTCAGGCCCCTTCACCAGCCAGGATGCCCACAGCGTGGAGTTGTCCATGCGCTTGCGGCCGGAGTAGTGGCGTGCAGGGGTGCAATGGATGGCCACGCCACGCAGCTGCGCCGAGTCCCACCAGTCCATCTCATGGATCTGCGCCGCAGGCACCTCCCAGCGCTCCAGGTGCGCGCCGATTCCGAGGCCCACGTAGAAATGCGTGCCGCCACGGGCCAGCGCCTGGATCGTGTCCATGTCGAGATGGTCGAAGTGGTCGTGCGAGATCACGACGGCGTCGACATTCTTCAGGTCGCCGATGGCAAGCGGCGCTGGATGCAGCCGGGCCGGCCCCACGAACTGGAACGGCGAGGCACGCTTGGACAGCACGGGGTCGGTGAGGATGCGCACCCCGTCGATCTCGAGCAGCACGCTCGCATGCCCGAGCCACCATGCCCGCATTCCCGGCGCGACAGGACGGCCCAGTTGCTCGGCCGGCAGCCGGACCACCGGCACCTCGAACTGCGGCTCGCGCACCTCGTCGCCCATGTACGCCTTCATCTCGCGCATGAATGAGAGAAGGCTGACGTAGGGCGGCGTGTTCTCGAAGCGCGTGCCGTGGAACTGCCTGGACTGGCGCAATCTCTCCAGCCGCGCGCCTTCGGACACGCCGCCAAACGATGGCAGTTGGTAAACGAGCCAGACCACGACCACCAGAACAGCAGTCAGCGACAGCAGCCACACGGCCACCTTCTTCAGGATCTTCATGGGAAGCTTCGGGCCAACAGGCTGGGATGGCGCTAATTCTGCAACGCCACCCACGCGCTCGCCAACCGATGGCTGCGCAGCGCAGCGTCGATGAAGGCCAGGCTGCGAACGCCGTCGGCCAGGCCCGGCACGCTCAGCCGGTCGACGTTCTCGCCACGCTGATGGCGGCGGACATCGGCAGCGAAATCGCGATACAGCTGCGCGAAGGCCTCAATGAATCCCTCCGGGTGGCCCGCGGGAATGCGCGTCGCCGCCGCGGCAGCGCCCGGCAGCCACGGCATGCCGCGGGTCAGGCGGCGCGCGGCCTGGCCCAGCTCGCTGAACCACAGCTCGTTGGGCTGCTCCTGCTGCCAGCGCAGTGCGCCACGGCTGCCGTACAGGCGCAGGCGCAGGCCGTTCTCTTCGCCGCAGGCCACCTGGCTGGCCCACAGCATTCCGCGTGCGCCGCTGGCGTAGCGCAACTGCACCTGCACATGGTCGTCGAGGCGGCGGCCCGGCACGAAGGTCGTCAACTCGGCGCTGATCTGGCTGGGTGTCTGCCCGCTGACGAACTCGGCCAGGTGTGCGGCATGGGATCCGATGTCGCCCAGGCAGCCGGCCGGCCCCGCGAGCGCCGGATCGGTTCGCCACGCTGCCTGCCGGTTGTCGCCGTGTTCCAGCGGTTGGGCCAGCCAGTCCTGCGCATACTCGACCTGCACGATCCGCAGGTCGCCGATCGCGCCGGACGCGACCAGCTCGCGTGCCGCGCGCACCAGCGGATAGCCGCTGTAGTTGTGCGTGAGGGCGAAGAGGCAGCGCTTGGCGCTGGCCAGCGCGAGCAGCTTCTCGCCATCGGCCAAATTGGTGGTCAGCGGCTTGTCGCAGATCACGTGGATGCCGGCTTCGAGGAAGGCGCAGGCGACGTCACAGTGCAGGTGATTCGGCACGACGATCGCGACCACCTCGATGCCATCGCCGCGCGCCGCCTCCGCGCGTGCCATCTCCCGGTAGTCGGTATAGACGCGTTCGGGCGCGAGGCGCAGCTCATCGCCGCTGGCCTTCGCCCGCTCGGCGTTCGACGACGGTGCCGCCGCGACCAGCTCGTACTCGTCGTCCATGCGAGCGGCCAGGCGATGCACGGCGCCGATGAACGCGCCCTGCCCGCCGCCCACCATGCCCAGGCGCAGGCGCGGTGTCATTTGTCGGTCCCCAGCATCTGCCGGATCGCGGTCGCATCCACACCGCTCGCGGCGAAGTCATCGAACGCCCGGTCCGCCACGCGGATCAGGTGGTCGCGGATGAACGGCGCCCCTTCCGCGGCGCCCTGCTCCGGATGCTTCAGGCAGCACTCCCATTCGAGCACCGCCCAGCCGCGGTAGCCGTGCTGCGTCAGCTTGCTGAAGATCGCGCCGAAGTCGACCTGCCCGTCGCCGAGCGATCGAAAGCGACCGGCGCGCTCGATCCAGGGGGCGAAGCCGCCATAGACGCCTTGCTTCCCGGTCGGGCGGAACTCGGCATCCTTCACGTGGAAGGCCTTGATGCGCGAGTGGTAGAGATCGATGTACGCCAGGTAATCGAGCTGCTGCAGCACGAAGTGGCTGGGGTCGTACAGCAGGCAGGCCCGCGGATGCTGCTTCACCACGTCCAGGAATCGCTCGTAGCTCGCGCCGTCGCACAGGTCCTCGCCCGGATGGACCTCGTAGCAGACGTCGACGCCGGCCTCGTCGAACGCGTCGAGGATCGGTGTCCAGCGTCGGCCGAGTTCTTCGAACGCAGCCTCGATGAGCCCTGGAGGCCGTTGCGGCCACGGGTAGAGGTATGGCCACGCCAGCGCACCGGAGAAGGTGGCATGCGCAGTCAACCCGAGCCGCTGCGAGGCCTTCGCCGCAAGCTTCAACTGCCCGATCGCCCATTCAGTGCGCGCGGCCGGCCGGCCACGCAACTCAGCCGGCGCGAAGCCGTCCATCGGCAGGTCATACGCCGGATGCACGGCAACAAGCTGGCCCTGCAGGTGCGTCGACAGCTCCGTCACCTGCAGGCCAAACTGCGCGAGCATGCCCTTGACCTCATCGCAGTAGGCATCGCTCGCGGCTGCGCGTTCAAGGTCGAACAGCTGCGGCGCGGTGGTCGGCATCTGCACGCCCACGTAGCCGTGCGACGCGGCCCAGCGCGCAATCCCTTCGAGCGAGTTGAAGGGTGCTTCATCGCCGGCGAACTGCGCGAGGAAGATCGCCGGCCCCTGGATGCTGTTCATGTCGTGGCTCCCTGTGCGTACTGCCCGTGGGCCATCAGAACGGCGAGTCCGGGAAGTAGAAGCTCTGGGCGTTTTCCTTCGTGATCAGCACCGAGGGCACGATCGTCGTGGGCGGCAGCTTGTCGCCCTTCAGCCGCGCCTCGGCGGTCAGCTTGATCGCGTCGTAGATGAACTTCGGCGAGTACGACACGTCGGCCTGGATGCGCGGGTCCTTGCCGTCGATCAGCGTCTTGACCATGCCCTTGGCGCCGGCGCCGCCGAACACGATGCGGATGTCGCTGCGCTTGGCCTGGTCGATGGCCTTCATCACGCCGAAGGCCATGTCGTCGTCGGCCGCCCACACCGCGTCGATCTGCTTGAAGCGCGTCAGGTAGTCCTGCATCACCTTGTACGCATCGTCGCGGTTCCAGTTGCCGTACTTCGCGTCGAGCAGCTTGATGTCCGGGTGGTTCTTCATCACCGCGTTGAAGGCATCCATGCGCTCGTTGTCCAGCGTCGTCGCGATGCCTCGCAGCGCCACGATGTTGCCCTTGCCGCCCAGCGCCTTCGCGAGGTATTCGGCCGGAATCTTCCCGAACGCGGTGTTGTCGCCGGCGACGTAGGCGTCCTGCGCGCTGGTGTCTGTCAGGCCGCGGTCGACAACAGTGACGTACACGCCCTTGCTTTTCACCTGCGCGACCGGCTTGGTCAGCGCGGCGGACTCGAACGGAAAGACGACGAGCGCATTGATCTTGGTCGCGCTCATCAGGTCCTGCAGCTGGTTGGCCTGCTCGCCGGCGTTGGCGGCCGTCTTGATCGTGATCTTCAGGTCCGGGTGGGCCTTCTCGAGCTCCTTCTTCGCCTCGTTCGCCCACCAGACGATGCCGGCCGTGAAGCTGTGCGTCGCGGCGGGAATCGCCACGCCGAGGTTGACCTTGTTCTGCGCCCACACGGCGCTGGGGGCTGCTGCTGCCATCACCGCCGCGGCGATGAGGAGTCGACGGGTTGAACGCAAAGTCATGACGGGTCTCCAGGTGTTGTTGCAGCCGCGCTGCGGGTGTGAACGTGTCGGGTGGGGTCAGCGCCGCCTGCGCTGCAAGAAGGCGACGACGATGATCACGAAGCCCTGCACCGCCGCGTTGAGGTACACGCTGATGATGCTGGTGAGGTTGAGGATGTTGCTGATGACCGAGAGCAGCACCGCGCCGACCACCGTGCCGGTGATGCTGCCGGCGCCGCCCTTGAGCGCGGTGCCGCCGACGATGACCGCGGCGATCGCCTCCAGCTCCCAGAGGATGCCGGTCGTGGGCGATGCCGAGCCGAGGCGCGGCACGTACAGCAGCGTCGCCGTGCCCACGCACACGCCCAGCAGCATGTAGGTCAGCACCTTGATGCGGTCGACATCGACGGCGGCGTAGCGCGCCACCTGCTCGTTCGAGCCGATGGCCTGCACGTAGCGGCCGTAGGCCGTGCGGTTGAGGATCAGCCCGCCGACCAGCGCCACCAGCGCGAACACCCACACCGGCACCGGAATGCCGAGCAGGCTGCCGTAGAACACCGGGCTGTAGGCATCGGCCAGGCTGTTGTCCAGCGTGATCGCGCCGCCGTTGGAGAAGTAGGTGAGGTAGGCGCGGAAGATGCCCAGCGTGCCCAGCGTGACGATGAACGGCTCGATGCGGCCGCGCGTGATGAGCAGCCCATGCGCCAGGCCGAACAGCGCGCCCAGCAGCAGGGCGAAGCCCATGCCTGCGGCGACCACCACGGTGCTGCCCCACCCGGCCTGGCCGAGCGCGTTCATCGCCAGGATCACCGCGCCGGCGATGAGTGCGGCCATCGAGCCCACCGACAGGTCGATGCCGCCCGAGATGATCACGAAGCACATGCCCACGGCGATGATCCCGATGAACGCCGTGCGGGTCAGCACGTTCAACGCGTTGTCCAGCGTGGCGAACTCCGGGTTGAGCAGCGTGCCGGCGATGCACAGCAGCACCAGCCCGGCGATGGGCCCCAGGGCATGCAGCCTGGCCCAGGAGAAGCGGTCAGTGGCGGGTTCCGGTCGCATGGGCAATCAGGTTCTCTTCGGTCAGTTGCGAGGCATCGAGGACGGCCTGGATGCGTCCGGCGCGCATCACGACGACGCGGTGGCACAGGCCGATGAGCTCGACCAGCTCGGAGGAAACGACCAGCACGCCCCGCCCTTCTCGCGCGAGCTGCTGGACCAGCAGGTAGATGTCGCTCTTGGCGCCCACATCGACGCCGCGCGTCGGCTCGTCGAGCACGACCACCTTCGGCTCGGGATGCAACACCTTGGCCAGCGCGAGCTTCTGCTGGTTGCCGCCGGACAGGGACGCGGCACGGATCTCGGTGTTGCCCGTGCGGATGCCGAAGCGCTGCACTGCATCGCGCAGCGCCGCACGTTCGGCGGCCGGTGCGAGCCACGGCCGCGCATAGCGCTGCAAGGCCATCAGCGTCAGGTTCTGACGCATCCCCAGGTCGACGTGCAGGCCCTTGCCCTTGCGGTCCTCGCTGAGGTAGGTGATGCCCTGGTCTGCCGCGTCACGTGGCGAACGGACCTGCGTCGTGCGCCCCTGCAGTGCCAGGCGGCGAACGCGATGCGGCCGCAGGCCGAGCAGGCCCTCGAACAGTTCGGTGCGGCCGGCGCCGACCAGGCCGGCGAAACCAAGGATCTCGCCGGGACGCACCTCGAACGAAATGTCTTCAGCCCAGCCGGGCACGGTCAGCCCTTCGACTTCCAGAAGCGGCACGGCCTCGCTGCCCGGTGGAGAATCCTTCGCCGGGTACAGGTCGGCGATCTCGCGTCCCACCATCAGCTTGGCCATGTCGTGCCGGGTCAGCTGCGCCGTCGGCTTGTGGGCGACGAAGCGGCCATCGCGCATCACGACCACCTCGTCGGTCGTGCGCTCGACCTCGTCGAGCTTGTGCGAGATGTAGATGATGGTGACGCCCTCGGAGCGCAGCTGCGTCATCAGCGCGAACAAGGCTTCGGTCTCGCCGGGCGTCAGCGTCGCGGTCGGCTCGTCCATGATCAGCAGGCGGGCGTGCCGGGCGAGCGCCTTCGCGATCTCGACGAGCTGCTTCTCGGCGACGATGAGTTCGCGCACCAGTGTGTCAGGGCCCCGCTTGAGGCCGACCTGCGCCAGCACCTGCGCCGCGCCTGCGCGCATCGTCGCGTCATCGAGCAGGCCCAGGCGCGTCTTCCTTTCATGGCCGAGGAAGATGTTCTGCGCGATCGTCAGGTCTTCGGCGAGGTTGAACTCCTGGTGGATCAGCACGATGCCCGCCTCTTCTGCCTCACGCGAACCCGCAAACTGCCGGGGCCGGCCGTCGACCTCGACGACACCGCCCGTGGGCTGCTCGTAGCCCGCGAGGATCTTCATCAGCGTCGACTTGCCGGCCCCGTTCTCCCCGAGCAGGCCCACCACGCGACCGGGCGACAAGGCGAAGCTGACGCCGTTCAGCACCGTGACCGGGCCGAATGCCTTCACCACACCGTTGAAACGTATCGCCAGGCTCATGTTGCGTTTCAATGTAATCCATTTCATTTTGAGTCATACTCGTGCAAACCCGCGATGGACATGCCTGGCGAAGCGGCGTGCGATACCATTACATTCCTCGTTACAGGATCGTTTCATGGTTGCAGTTGTCGATGTCGCACGCGTGGCCGGGGTGTCCACCGCGACGGTTTCGCGCGTGCTGAACGGCCACCCGTCGGTTCGTGAAGAGACCCGCCAGCGTGTCGAAGCGGCCATGCAGTCGCTGAACTACCGTGTGACGGTGGCGGCCCGCTCGTTGCGGACTTCGCGCACGCGCATGGTGCTGGCGCTCGTGCCCGACTTCGCCAACCCTTACTACGCCGAGATCGTGCGAGGGCTTGGTGCCTCCGCACGCGAGCACGACTACGAACTGCTGCTGTGCGACACCGGGCTCAGCGAGGCGCGCGAGCGCACGGTGGCGCAGATGCTCAACCGCCACTTCTACGATGGCGTGGTCTGCATGGACCCGTACACCACGCAGCAGATGGTCAGCGAAGAGGTCCGCTCGCTGCCCTGGGTGGCGTGCTCGGAATTCGTGCCCGATGAGCAGATCCCGCACGTCAGCATCGACCACCGGCTGGCCGCGAAGGACGCGGTCCTGTACCTGCTGGCGAAAGGCCACCGCCGCATCGCGCTGATCAACAGCGACGAGCGCTACCTCTACGCGCAGCAGCGCCGCGATGGTTATCGCGATGCATTGCGCGAAGCCGGCCTGCAGGAACGGGCCGACTACATCCAGATCGTGGGCGGCATCGACCACCCGTTGGGCGAGCTGGCCGCGCGTCGGCTGCTCGCGCTCGACCAGCCGCCGACGGCAGTGTTCGCCGTGGCCGACACGCTGGCCATTGGTGCGATCAAGGCGACGATGGCCTCAGGACGGCAGGTGCCCGATGACCTCGCCGTGGTCGGCTTTGACGACGTGCCCCTGGCGAGCATCTTCGAGCCGGCACTGACGACGATTGCGCAGCCGCGGCGCGAACTCGGCGAGCATGCGATGCAGCTGCTGCTGCGGCGCATCGCGGGCGAGATGCCGTCGTCGGTGACGCTGGCCCACACGCTGGTGGTGCGGCGCTCGGCGTAACGTGCGCATGGGCGGCATGCGCCGGTCACGGTTCAACCAGCTGGTGCGAGGCCGTTGCATCCAGATCAAGGTCGTAGACGCGCTTCAGCGTCTGGATGCGTTGCAGGCTTTGCGGACCAAAGGCGCACTTCCCTTCGAAGGCATGCAGCACGATCCCTTCGAGCAAGTCCCCCAGGCTGAGGTCGTGGTATTCGGCCACCGCCTTCAGGACCTTCAGGATCCGCTTCTCGATGCGAAGCCCGGTCTGCACACGCTCGACCGTCAGATCGGGTGGCGTTGGTGCAGGGGCCTCCGCCTTTTTGCGACTGGGTTTGCTCGCCGCGGCGCCGGATGCACGCTTCATGCTTCGACCTCCTTCCGGCAGGCATCACCCATCAAGAAGCTGACCCGTGACAAGGGCGACGCGAGCGTCTCGGATCGGTAGTAGCGCGAGAGCAGGTCCCGTTCGCACAAATCGGAATGCCGTGCAATGAAGGTCTCCCAATCCGCCTGCGGATGACGCTGCATGCGTTCCGACATGAGGCTCATGAAGGCAACCGTGATCGTCTCGTGATACAGGCCCGCCTTGCCGATGCGCGCCGCGAAGCGCTGCAATCCGTCCCTCATCGCCACGCAGGCTTCGAGAAACGGATGGCGCGAGAGATAGCAAAACGCGGCGCGCAGGTGCGCCCGGTGATCGAACTGCTCAGGCGGCAGCCGACCCTCCTCGAAGGACAGGATGAATTCGGCATCGGACACAACTGGCTCCTTGTTACCAAGGTACCAGTGTACTCATTTATTGAACATCAAGCCGCCTCGGAAACTGACGCAGGCATGCGGCTGCACGGCCGACAGATCGAACACCACGGTGGCAGCCCCATCGACGGGAACCATCAGACGATTCCGAGCCTCCGCTAGGGAAACCACGGCTTGGTCGTGGCGCGGGGCCGCTCCCTAGAATCCATGCGATGAGCACGCTGGGCGACGAAGCGCCGGACATCCCCTTCCAGGCGATCATCGAGCAGTCGCTGGCCGGCATCTACATCATGCAGGACGAGCGATTCGTCTACTCCAACGCCACGTGGGCCGCGATGGTGGGCTACACGCCGCAGGAGCTGGAGAACAAGACACTGCGCGACCTGGTGGCGCCCGACATGTACGAGACGGTGCTGCACCGCTACTACCAGCGGCTCAACGGCGAAGTCCCGAGCCTGCGCTTCGTCACCCGCGGGCTGCATCGCGATGGCCACGTCGTGCACATCGAGATCCACGGCAGCCGGATGATGTTCCGGGGTCGCCCAGCGGTCGGCGGCGTGGGCATCGACGTCTCCGAGCGCATGGTGCGCGATGCCGAACTGCAGCGTTCGCGCGAGCAGCTGCAGCAGCTCACCGCCTACACCAACCAGAAGCTGGAGGAGCAGCGGCTGACCTTCGCCCGCGACGTGCACGACATGCTGGGCGGCATGCTCACCGCGCTCAAGATGGACGTGACGCGCATCGCACGCCGGGTGGATACCGGCGAGCTGCGCGAGCTCACCGACGGCGCCCTGGGGCTCACGCAGAACATCATCGAGACCGTGAAGGCGATCTCGGAGTCGCTGCGCCCCAGCGCCCTCGACCATGCCGGACTCGTGGTGGCCATCGCCCGCGACCTGGAGGAATTCACCGCCCGATCCGGCGTGCAGCATGCGTTGACGGGCGAGGAAGCGCCGCTGCGGCTGTCGCCCCGCCGGGCGATCGCGGTCTACCGCATCTTCCACGAAGGGCTCACGAACGTCGCGCGGCATGCGCAGGCGCAGCGGGTCGAGGTGACGCTCTCCGAGCACGACGACTGGTTCGTGATGTCCTTGCGCGACGATGGCCGCGGCTTCCTGCCGTCCACACTGGCGCCGGGTTGCCTGGGGCTGCTGAGCATGGCAGAGCGGGCCCGGGCGACGGGCGGCGAACTCACCATCGACTCCGCGGCAGGACAGGGAACACAGCTGGTGCTGAAGGTGCCGCTGCTGTGAGCAGGCTGCCATGATCCGCGTCCTCGTCGTCGACGACCACACGATCTTCCGGTCGGGCGTGGGCCGGCTCCTGCAGGACGAGCCGGACATGCGCATCGCCGCGGAGGCGCAGAACGGTGCGGAAGCGCTGGAGCAGGTGCGCGGCCATGCCTTCGACGTCGTCCTGCTGGACATCAACATGGAAGGCCGCAGTGGCCTGGAGGTGCTGGCCTCCATGCGCGCGCTTGCGCGCTGCCCGCCGGTGCTGGTCCTGTCCATGTACCCCGAGGAGCAGTACGCCCTGGTGGCGGTGCAAGCCGGCGCCAGTGGCTACCTGGCCAAGGACTCGGAGCCTGCGGAACTCGTGCGGGCCATCCGCACCATCGCCGGCGGCGGGCAGTACTTGAGCGCGCGCATGAGCGGCCGCGTGCAGGACCAGCTGCGCGGCCTGGACGACAGGCCGCCGCACCAGCGCCTGTCGGTGCGCGAGCACCAAATCATGCTGATGACGATCCGCGGCATGTCGGTGACCGACATCGCCGAGGAAATGATGATCAGCGTGAAGACGGTCAGCACGCACCGCGCCAACCTGCTGGCGAAGCTGGGGCTGGGCAGCACCGCCGAGCTGGTGCTGTACGCGGTGCGGCAGGGGCTGGTGCACTAAGGCCAGGCATTGCGCGGCTGCAATGGCGGTCTCATCGTCCGCCATTGCCCCTGCGCTACTACTTCCAGGCCGACGCGACCAGATGAGTTTCTGGTCGATCGTGCGCTCTGCGAGTCAGGTCCGGTGAGACCAGCGCCGTTGCCGTTCCTGCATTGAACTGGGCCATGGCTGCCGCCAGTCCTTGCACGGCAGAGTCCAGCACCACGGTGCCGTCGGTGAACCGGAACTCTTCCACGTGATTGGCGCTGGCCAAGTAGAAGTCCTTGACGATCAGCTTGTCGCCGGTGCCGTTCAGGAGTACTTCCAGGTTGTTGCTCACGTGGCTGAAGGTCACATCGGCTTGCTTGATCGTGCCCAGGAACTGCACCGCATCCTTGACGCCCGCCGTGCTGTCGTTCTCGACGATGGTGTCGACGCCGTAGCCCACGCCGAAGCGGTAGATGTCGGCGCCGGTTCCTCCGACCAGGCTGTCAACGCCGGAGCCACCATCCAACGTGTCATTGCCGGCATTGCCCGTGAGCGTGTTGGCTGCAGCGTTGCCGGTGAGGACGTTGTTGGAGGCAGTGCCCGTGCCGTTGATCGCACCCGTGCCGGTCAGCGTCAAGTCCTCGAAGTTGGTCCCCAACGTCCAAGTCACGGCTGACTTGACCAGATCCGTCCCCTCATTGGCGTTCTCGGTGAGCACATCGCCGGTGACATCGACCACGTAGGTGTCGTTGCCCGTGCCGCCGATCAGGGAGTCATTGCCGGCACCACCGTCCAGCGTGTCGTTGCCAGCCGCACCGGTGAGCGTGTTCGCGGCCGAATTGCCGACCAGCACGTTGTCGACGGCGTTGCCCGTGCCGTTGATGGCGCTGGTGCCGGTGAGCGTCAGGTTCTCCAGGTTCGTACCCAAGGTCCAGGTGATGCTGGACTGGACGGTATCGATGCCCTCGTTGGCGTTCTCGGTGACGGTGTCTCCTGTACCAACCACGTAGGTATCGTTGCCTGCCAGGCCCTTGAGCACGTTGGCCGCGCTGTTGCCCACCAGCACGTTGTCGAGCGTGTTACCCGTGCCATTGATGGCTGTGCTGCCGGTCAGCGTCAGGTTCTCCGTGTTCGCGCCCAAAGTCCAGGCGATGCTCGACTGGACGGTGTCGATGCCCTCGTTGGCGTTCTCGGTGACGGTGTCGCCAGTACCAACGACGTAGGTGTCGTTGCCCGCCAGGCCCTTGAGCACGTTGGCGCCGCTGTTGCCGGTGAGCACGTTGTCCAGCGCATTGCCCGTGCCGTTGATGGCACCGCTGCCGGTCAGGGTGAGGTTCTCCACGTTGTTGCCCAAGGTCCATGTGACCGAACTCTGCACGAGGTCGGTGCCCTCGTTTGCGTTCTCAGTGACCAAGTCGGCGGTGTTGTCGACGACGTAGACATCGTTGCCAGCGCCGCCTGCCATCGTGTCAGCCCCGGTGCTGCCATCCAGCGTGTTGTTGCCGGCATTGCCGGTGAGCATGTTGTTAGCCGTATTGCCGGTGCCGTTGATGGCGCTCGAGCCGGTGAGGATCAGGTTCTCAAGATTCGCGCCCAGAGTCCAGGTGATGTCGGCCTTCACAGTGTCCGTACCTTCACTGGCGTTCTCGGTCACCGTGTCGCCGGTGCTGACCACGTATGTGTCGTTGCCCGCCAGGCCCTTGAGCGTGTTCGCACCGCTGTTGCCGGTGAGCACGTTGTCCAGCGTGTTGCCCGTGCCGCTGATGGCACCGGTGCCGGTCAAGGTCAGGTTTTCGACGTTCGCGGCCAGCGTCAGCGTCACGGTGGATTCCACCGTATCAATGCCCTCGCTGGCGTTCTCGGTGACAACGTCGCTGGTGCTGTCCACCACGTAGACATCGTCGCCAGTGCCGCCCTTCATCGTGTCGTTGCCGGCACCGCCATCGAGGCGATCGTTGCCCGCATTACCGGTCAGGGTGTCGTTTCCTGCCAGGCCGGACAGCGTGTCGTTGCCCGCACCACCAACGAGGTTGTCAACGCCCGTCGTTCCCGTGAGCGTCTGGTTCTGGATGGTGACGGCGATGTCGAAAGTGTCCGAGGCGCTCAGGTTGCCGCTGTCCTTGGCGATCACCTTCACCGAGATCGTGCCAGTGGTGCTCGGCGTGCCCGAGAACGTGCGAGTGCTGGGGTTGAAAGCCAGCCACGCAGGCAGTGCGGTGCCGTCGGCCAGCGTTGCGCTATAGGTCAGCGTGTCTCCGGTGTCCGGGTCGGTGAACGCGGTGGCTGCGACGGTGTAGCTGAACGCCGCACCTGCATTTGCGGCTTGGTCCGGGATGGCATTGGCCAGCACCGGCGCATCGTTGACGTTGGCCACGTTCATGGTGAATGTGGACGAGGCGCTAGCACCTGCAACGTCGGTGGCCGTGACCTTCAGGCTCAGGCCTCCCACGTCGGCATTGGCCGGCGTGCCGGTCAGGGCGCGCGTGGCGGAATTGAACGCCAGCCAGGCGGGCAATGCCGTGCCGTCCGAACGCTTGAGGCTGTAGGTCAGCGTGTCGCCGACGTCCACGTCATTGAACGTGGTGGCCGGGACGACGTAGCTGAACGACTGGCCCTGGGTGGCTGACTGCGTGGGTACGGCAGTCACCAGCGTGGGCGCGTCGTTCGTGTTGGTCACCGTGATGTTGAAGTCGTCGGTGACCGTCAGGTTGCCTGAGTCTTTGGCCGTCACGCGCACGCTGATGGTGCCCACGTTGCTGTTCGTCGGCGTGCCGCTGAAGGTGCGGGTGCTGGCGTTGAAAGTCAGCCAGGCGGGAAGCACCGCCCCGTTGCTGAGCTTGGCCGTGTACGCGAGCGTGTCGCCGGTGTCGACGTCCTTGAAGGTCGTAGAGGGGAAGGCATAGCTGAACAGCGCGTCCTCAGCGGTGGCCTTGTCCGGGATCGGCGTAAACACCGTGGGTGCGTGGTTGTTCGACAGGTTCGAGTAGGTCGCCAGATCCCAGACCGTGCCGTCGGCAAACTTGAACTGCTGAACAGGATTCGCGGGATTGGACGGACTGCTGTCGGTGTAGACACCTTCAATGGTGATCGAGTCGCTGGTGCCCGCGATGCTCACCTGCAGATCTGTGCCATTGACCTTGGTGCGGACGATGTCCGTGGGGGCAACGCCGGACAAGAATTCCAGCGTGTTGGTCTTGCCTGAGGTGGCATCATAGTTCGCCCGGACCATGTCTGCGCCATCGCCTCGCCCGAAGCGGTAGGTGTTGTTGCCGAAACCGCCTGCGAGCACATCGTTGCCGGCACCGCCCCACAGCGTGTCATTGCCGTCTTCGCCTGACAGGAAATCGGCTCCGTCACCGCCGTTCAACTTGTCGTCTCCGCCGCCGCCCAGGAGGCCGTCGTCCCCGGCCGCGCCGTCAAGCTGGTTGGCACCGCTGTTGCCGGTCAAGATGTTCGCGTCGGAGCTGCCCTGGCCATTGATGTTTGCAGTTCCCAGCAGCACCAGGTTTTCCACATTGCTGCTGAGCGTGACGGACACGGCCGCTTGGACGGTATCCGTGCCTTCACCGGCCAGTTCCACGACCACGTCGCTCGCATCAACTAGGTAGGTGTCGTCGCCAAGGCCGCCGGCCAACTGGTTCGAGGCGGTGTTCTGGGAACCGTCGATTACGTTGCCCACCGAATTGCCTGTGCCGCTGATTGCTGCCGACCCGCTGAGGACAAGGTTCTCCAGACCTGATTGCAGGCTGTAGGAAATGGTGGAGACCACCGTGTCCGTGTAGCCGCTGCTGTCGATGATGACATCGCCTGCGTTGTCAACGACGAAGGTGTCTCCACCCACGCCGCCCATCATCGTGTCGGCCCCCATGCCGCCATCCAGAGTAACGCCGTACTGCGAACTTTGTCCGGACAGCCGGTTGTTGAGCGCGTTGCCGAGAAGTGATCCGGTGCCGTAGATGTTGGCATTCGTGATGCCGGCTTCCAGCGCGTAGGTACCACCGGCGACGTCCATACTTCCGTCACTGGCAAGCCGCCTTTCACCCACGACGGGAATCGCCGAATACCAGTTGTCGCCTGCAGCGTGATCAGTGCCGTCACTGAAGACAAAGTGGTTGGGAGCACCGCTCGCTGAGAAGCTGTCGCCACCGGCGTCATACACGTATGTGAGCGAGTTCGGAGCGGCCAGCGTGACCAGCCTGTAGACGGAATCAGGCGTGATCCCCGAGCCGAACACGACCCGGTCGGGTCCGACAGATGCGCCGCCCATCCCGTTGCTGTCGACCAGGTTGTGGACGCTGTTGAAAGTCACGTCATGGCCATCACCGACGTTGAAGTAGTAGATGTCCCAACCATCGCCACCGTAGATGGTGTCATTTCCTTTGCCGCCGAAGAACATGTCGCGGTTGGCCGAGACTCCTCCACTGGCGCCCGAATTGCGGCTGGCCGTGCCGGCCAAGACGTCGTCGCCGTCCGTTCCGACCACCGGAGGAATACCGGATGGTCCCAGCAGTTCAGAGACGGCATGACGCTCACCATTGGCCAGCTGCAACGTGGGCAAAGAAGTCCACACCGGCAGCAGCATGGCCGCCTCGTTGTAGTCGGCGTCATAGCGAGAGCTTCGGACCGACGTCCACCAACTGTTGACCGGGGCTCCCTGGATCACAACCGAATCGGTCGGGCTATAGGAGACGCGGATGCCCCCTCGGTTGTCTGACGTGGAAAGGGCCGAGATGCTGAAGCTGGAGAAGTTGATGCCGGCACCAAATTTGAGCGTGGCGGTGGATGGCGCATCGACCGTGTCGCGCCCATCACCCAGCGAGAACTCAGCGACCGAGCTGTCGCGCATCGCCAGGGAATCGTCGCCAGTCCCCCCGACCATCGTGTCGTTGCCGCCGATACTGCGCAGCGTGTCATTGCCGGCGCCCCCCATGACGAGGTCATCGCCCGTACCGCCATCGATGTAGTCGTTCCCAGCACCACCGTCGACGGTGTCATTGCCGCCAAGCGCGTTCAGGCTGTCGTCTCCGAACGAGCCCACGACGGAGTCAGCCAACTCGGTGAGCGTGAGCATGTGCGCTTCCAGCTCGGAAGCGGTCCACGTCGCACCGCCGTCAAAAACGACGCTGCCAATCTTCGCGGCGGCGAAGCCGGAAAAGTAGTTGCTCAGAATGACCTGTCCCGGCTGGTTCCGGAAACCGATCACCATGTTGTTGTCGACCCGGGTCGCAACGATGTCCCCGGGGGCGATGCCGGACCCGAAGCGCAGGGTGTCGATGCCGAAATTGGTGCCGTAGTCGTCGGTGATGACGGTGGTACCGGCTCCGGGATTGAAGAGGTAGGTGTCCGAGCCAGCGCCGCCGCGGAGCTCGTCCGATCCAGCCGACGCAATCAGGAGGTCGTTGCCATTGCCGCCGAGCAGCGTGTCATCGCCTGCATCGCCTTGCAGCGTGTCATTGCCCGAGCCAGCGTCGAGCCAGTCGTTCCCGGTGCCGCCGAACAACTGGTCGTCGTCGCTGCCGCCGTCCAGCAGGTCGGAACCATCGTCCCCGTAGAGAACGTCAGCACCCCAGCTCCCTCGCACGGTGTCGGAACCCGCGCCGCCGAACAGGGTGTCGTTGTCAGCGTCGCCGCCCAGGGTGTCATTGCCGTCACCGCCTCGCAGCAGATCGTTGCCCGCGTCGCCAGAGATCGAGTCGTTCCCACCAAGGGCATCGAAAGTGTCGCCGTCGGCCGTCAGGACCAGGTTGTCATTGCCTTCGGTCGCGAGCGCCTGGATCGATCCGAAGCCGGTGCTGTTGCGATCGAAGATCGGGCCTCCTTCGAATTCGACGGTTTCGTTGCCAGAGTTCACGAAGAACCCCTGGACGGTCACCGTGTCTGTCGATCCGGTGAAGTCGATGTGCAGATCAGACGCCCATTTGGTCAGACGGGCCTTGGAGAAGTCCAGACCGGCACCCAGGAGGATCCGATCCGTTTCGCCCGCGACCGCCGAGTGGTTGTCGATGACATCCTGACCCGTCCCAGCCTTCAGGACGTAGGTGTCATTGCCTTCACCACCCACCATCGTCTCGTTGCCGGTGCCAGCTTCGAACCGGTCATCTCCGTAGCCACCATCGAGGATGTGCGCAGCGGCGTTGCCTCGGATGATGTCGTTGCTCCAGGTGCCGATGACACCGAGATAAGACGTGGTGGCCGCATCGATCAGCACACCCTGGTCGATGAGCTGCTGCCAGCCTGCATTCGTCCCGTCGGCAAACACCAACTGGTCGAACGGGCGCGACTCTTCGGCGATTTGTTCGTCGCTGGCGGCGAAGTTGATGCCGTCTGCGGCGTCCGTTCCGACGTTCAGCACGTATTGGCCGCCTGATGTCCTTGCGACCCGCAGATCGGACAGCGACACCTCGGCGCCGAGCTGCAGGACGTTCGAGCCGGACCTGGACGTTCCCAATTCCCAGTCGGTGCGGAAGCGGTCGGTCCCGTCACCCTTCGAGTAGAGGACGGTGACGCCAGAGATCGCGTTCGAGGTGAGGATGTCGGTGCCCTTGCCGCCCGACAAGGTGGCACCGCTGACATCGCGGCCGACCGAGAGTTCGTCGTTGACCTTGCCGCCGTAGAGGCGTCCATTGGTTACAGTCACGGTCCGGTTGACGGATTGGTCGTAGGTCTCGCCGATCAAGCGATCCATCGTCACCGTCTTGTCGGTGAACTCGACAGACTCCGTGCTGCCTTCGATTCCACCCTTGACGATGACCACGTGCGTGGCATCGACGACCAGTGCCACGTCGGAGCCCGACCCCGTCGACTGCGCCGTGACCTGGCTGCTCGATGCATCGACCAGCTTGATGGTGTTCTTGCCCTCGTCGTCGGAGATGCTCTCGCCGTTGACGCCGTCGGTGGTGATGTCTGCAATGGTCAGGACGTAGGTGTCGTCACCCTTGCCGCCTTGCATCACGTCGATGCCTGCACCGCCGGTCAGCGTGTCGTTTCCATCGCCGCCCAGCAGCGAATCGTTTCCTGCACCGCCATCGAGAATGTCGTTGCCGGTTCCACCGTTCAGGTAGTCCGAGCCGTCGCCACCGAGCAAGGTGTCTGCTCCAACGCCGCCCAGGAGCGAGTCGTTCCCTGCATCACCGGAAAGGTAGTCGTCGCCTGTCAGCGTGGTGACGTCGTCAGAGCTTGCCTGGTCTTCACCTGCCAGCCAATCGTTGCCGGCGCCGCCGAAGATGGTGTCGTTTCCACCGCAACCGAGAAGAATGTCGTTGCCTTCTTCGCCGTCGATGTAGTCGGCGCCGTGCAGCGCTGCGGCCACTTGATCGACAAGGGCATCGCCCATGATCTGGTCGTCGCCGGTACCACCGTACAACTCGTCCGCACCACCTTCCCCCCAGATCGAATCGTTGCCGGCGCCGCCATCGATGGTGTCATTGCCGGCTGCGGTGACATTGGCAGCGGCAGGCTTGATATCCGCGAAGTGGTTGTCTCCAAACAGCGCATCGTTGCCGTCATCGCCGGAGATGTCATCGTCCTTGGCGCCGCCTTGCACGAGGTCGTCGCCTGCGCCGGCCTCGATGTAGTCATTGCCGCCAAAGGCATCGACGATGAACTTGCCGTCTGGCGAAGACGGGTCGTCGCCGTAGATGCTGTCCTTGCCATCTCCGCCGAAGAGTACGTCATCGCCACCGTCGCCGGCGATCCAGTCGTCGCCCGTGCCACCGTCGATGTAGTCGTTGCCGTGCTCCTGGCCGGCCTGGCTCGGGTCCAACTGCCAGGTCCGGGTGGTCACCCCGAGATCTTGATCCGCGGGCAATACAGCCTGTGAGGAGTAGTCGCCCCACAACCGATCGTTGCCCGAGCCGCCCTCGATCTGGTCGTCGCCCTGGTATCCGGCCACCGCATCGTTGCCGTCTCCCGCATCCACGTAGTCGTCGCCACCGCCGGCATTGACCATGTCGTCGCCCGAGCCGGCGTAGATCACATCGCTGCCGCTGTGGCGGTTGCTGTTGAACATGACGGCGAGATCGGGCTCCTCCGACATGTCGGGAGTGCCTTCGCCGTAGAACCTGCCCCCAGGGAAGGCCGCGAAGCGCGGATCGCCATCCACCAACACGTTGCGAAGACTGGCCAGACCGGTGAAATCGGTGCTGCCCAATGCATCGATCAAGTATTGGAAGTAGTAATTGCTCGACTCGCTGGACTGCGTGCCCGTGTAGATCGTCCCGAGCTTGACAGGCGCGTTGAAATAAAGGGTGTTGTAGTAGACCGGGTCGTTGGTGCCGGCTACGAACCGAATGTCCTCGTCCCGCTTGATAGTGCGCCCGCTGTCGCCATCGCTGAAGATGACATCCCGGCCCGCGCCGCCGACAAGCGTGTCGTTGCCGTCGCCACCAAAAATCGCGTCATCGCCTGCGCTGCCTTGAATCTCATCATTGCCAGAGCCGCCATCGACCATGAGATTCGACTGCCCATTGGCGGGCGTCGTATCAGCCAGAGCAACATCCAACGAACGAAGGCTGCCAGCGAACACATGGTCGTTGCCGCTACCAGCCGAGATGATGATCGGATTCGACGGATTGGACAGTCCGCCTTGGATCGTGTCGTTACCACCCCGCGCGAACAGTTCTCCCACGACGCGAGCTGGGAAGCCCGGCGCGCCGCTGGATGAACCCAATTGGTTCGCGTTGATGAAGTACTCGGGCGTGGTGATGTCCCCACTACCGGCTACTGTGCCTTTCAAACCGGCCACATCGATGGTGGGCGTGCCTCCGGGAGGTGGAGCCGGAGCAGGTGCAGGGACAGGGATGTGCAAGCCGAGATCGCCATCTTGAAAGTCCTTGATGACTACGGTGCTGCCGGAGGCGGTGACCGTCAGTTCACCAGTGCTGGCATTGAACTGATACGAGACCAAGTCTGCGGGAACGCTCTTGTCCAGCCACAAATATTGTCCTGAGACTGCGCCGAACTGAAGTTCACCCCCGCCTGTCAAAGTTCGCGTGCCGATTTGCAGGCTATCGCCCGCATCGCTGGTGAGGATGGTGTCAAGCCCGGACTTCTCACCGATGCTGTAGCTGTCATCGCCCGCGCCGCCGGACAACGTGTCATCTCCGACGCCACCATCCAGCACATCATTGCCCGCACCACCCAACAGGGTATCCCGCCCCTTCCCGCCCAGAATCACGTCATTGCCCGCGTTGCCTTCCAGGTAGTCGTTGCCGTCCTTTCCATCGATGACATCATTCCCGCCACCACCGTAGAGGTGATCGCCAAGGGAAGCGCCAGTCAGCGTGTCAACGTCGCTGGAACCGAACGAGATCTTGCGACGATCACCAAACAACAGCAGCGTGTTGTCAACGTTGAATTCCTTTAGTTTCTCGGTCGCACTCGCATCGGCATTGTTGGAATACGTCGTGCTGAACGGTTGACCGAAATCAATGTTGGCCCTCCCGTCGTTGGTATTTGCTGCGTTTCGGATATTGATCCAGCGAAGCATTGCTTGCCGATCCGCAAGGTACTGATCGGTGTACGTCTCGGCCGCTTTGCCGCTGGCCACCAACGCTCTGTCTGCGGACCAATTGGCCCAGACGGTGGCCCAGCCTGCCTTCAACTTGGTCTCGACGAAGTTGGGGTCGACCCCTTCTTTGGCACGAATGACAAACGGCGAGAGTTCCAGAAGGGCAAGAAATGACGCGAAATCCGTTCGGGATGCATCGAGCGTTTTTGCGCTTGCCGTAACGAGCACATTTCCCTTAAGGGCGAGAAAAGTGGGGTTTGCCAGCAAGTCCTGGAGGTTCTTGTGAAACACTCCGCGGGCAGCCGGATCGGCCCAAGTTCCACCTCGCATGTTGGCCGGTGTGACTGCAGCGCTCGGCCCAACGACCATGCGATTCAGCGCGTTCAGGACGTTTTCCAGCGTATCGCCCTCAGCCCGCCCTTGACTCTTTGGATCGTCCTCCGTCGATACCAGAGTGACCTGCTGCTTGGCGGACGAGGCTTCGCTAAGAATCAGATCGAGCGTGTCTTGATTGATCGTCGGGTCGAGCTTGGTCAACGCCTTCTGAATATTCAGCGAGTCGACGATCAGCGGCAGACTGTGTGTGTCGCCGAAGTCATTGTCGTTGTAGTGATCGACAAGAAGGCGCACATCCTTCGCGGCCCAACTCTCGACTTCAACCGAGCCCACATAGGTGCCGCGAGATAGCGGCTGGTCCTCGATGTAGATGCCCGTCTCGTGGCCATAGTGAACCTGCGAGTTAGAGACGGCGGATGGCTTTGGAGCTCCATAGACGTCGAAGAAGTTTTCGATCAACTGCTGCGCATGAATGCGTCCAATTACAGCAGTAATCGCCCCAGTCACTTTGTCGACGGCCTTCGTCTGCTTACTGACCCGTAACATGGCGACTTGATAGTCCAGACGAAGTCCCGCAATGTTGTTAACACCGCGGATGTCAGCGGGATGGGCAGGAGTCTCGCCAGGCTTCGAATCTCCGGCCGCGAGCAAGTTGACGGTCTCAGACACCGCTGCGATGGAAGCGATATTTTCTAAAGCCTCCTGCAGAACCCCCAGCTCGTTGTTTCTGGTCGTGGGAAAGTAGATAAACGTCCCGGGAACCGGTCCCGGTACGCCGGGCCGCATGTTCTTGATTTCTGTTGCGTCCTGCGTGGCCATGTCTTTGGTGACGACGCTTCCTGGACCATATTTCAGCCTGAGGGCAGCGTACTTCGCCGCAACTTCGCTATCTGTAAAAAGTGAGGCGCTTCCGTTGTCTTTCCATTCCTTGAAATTTGCCATCAGCGCGGTCAATGCTGGACCTGTGGCCGCGACGGTGGTGTCAAATGCGCTAAAGGAATCTGTGACACCGGTCCCCGTGAGAATGACACCAACACCAGCACCATTGAACGTGTACGTTCTTCGAATCTCACTCGGGTAGAGCAGATTGAAGCTTGTGGCAAGGCTTCCACCCAGGCTGTACCCAGTGACGTCGACCTTGTTTTGTGAGGCAGAAAACTCTGTGGGGTAACGTTCCTTCAGTTCTCCGTACCACTTCTGCATGTCCGCGATCTGACCAAACGCCCACCCCTTGCTTGACAGTTCCAGCGTGTTGGTCGCTTGATTGTCTCGAACGGAGTCTTCGATGAACTCGGTCGAGCGGATGCTTAGGACCAACTGTCCTGGCGTCAGATTCAGATTGGGATCCGGCTCGCCAACATACTTGTACAGCGAACCGCTAAACCCTGTGTCGGTATTCGCCTTGTGTTCAACCAATCGCCAGTTTCCCCAGAATTGATCAAACTGCGATTCTGTGAATCTGCTGGTGTGATCGTTTCCTTGAAGCAACATGTCCTTGGCGTCATTTTCTGAAATCGCGCTCCCGTTGACGACTTCACCAGGAACCAACGCCTTATGCTTTACGCCGAACATGGATTCGGCTGCAATCTGAAGGTTTGCGTATTCCAGCAGCGTGGCCGATTGATTGTTGTCCATTGCTAGTCCCCCTTCTTTGGTTTCAGAACTTGATCTACGAAATAGCGGCTGGTGGTGTCGGCCATACCTTTGGAATTCGGGCAAATCAGGGCACTGCTTCCTGCGTGTTGCCATGGAGCACGAGCACCACCGCTGCTGCCCATTCCACCGTCTCTGACGTATCGAGTCATTTCGCCAAGAATGGCACCGGTGCGAATGTCCAGAACTCTTACCTTGGTGCCTGCAATCCACATCTTTCTGTCGCTCGGCTCGACGATGTCCTCATAGTCCACGCCATAGTCGGCGGTCAAGCCTGCGACGGGCTCTCGAACCAGTCTTGAGCGTTCCCAATCTCCAGCGGGAACGGCAGAATTGATAGTTCGCGCGGCCGAAAACTTGTAGATCTTTCCGTCAATAGGATCTGGCGCTATCACAGATCGATAGCGAGGTAGTTTGCTATCAGGCTCAATTCCAATTTGACCGCGTACCGACGCTCTGAGCGCCTGAGCTGCTTCAGGGCTCATTCCCGGCGGAATGTCAAACATGGGCGCGCGCTCTCCTCCCAGAAAGCTTGCGATGTAGGAATAGCCGGATCCCTCGGTCGCCATTGCTGCCCCGGGCAACATGGGATCGAAGTAGTCTTTCCAGTCAAGTTTCGGACGGACCTTGAGCAAGGAGATCGTCTCCACGTTCTCAACCACTTTGAAGATCTTGATATTTTCCGCGCCACAAAGCTCATTGAAGCGTTGCTGGGCAGCGTTTACTTGCACGCGTTCTTGGCCGACGGCCGCCTTCCTTTCGCCGTACTCTCGAAGTACCAAGATGATCGGTATCGACATGACGCCTGCAGCGGCGACTCCGGCCAGTGCTCGCCCTTTCCGTGAGCGGGGCAACCACACGGCTACTCCGATGACAATGGCCGTGAACGACAAGTAGCCGTAGATCAATAGCTGTGAAAATCCGTGGGTCACGAGATGCTCTCCATTGTTGAGCTCACGAGTTGATCATGAAATGAGATTCGGGCCTGTTCATACCCAGCCTTTGGCAGAAGTAGCTGGTCGTAGCTTTGAAGGCCGCGAAAGCGCGTGAAGCCTTGAGCCTTGCGCCTGGAAGTCACACATAGATCGTTGGATGGAGCTTGTGCATCCCACCGCTCGCCAAGCGCTGCGGTGATCGCCTCGACATCGTGAAACCCGGCCAGTCGCCCATCGACTCCGTCACGCAGAACCTCTTCGACCGGCGCAGTCTTAGACCCAATCACCACACACCCACTGGCCATCGCCTCAAGCATCGACCACGACAGCACAAAGGGGTAGGTCAAGTACACATGCGCCGCCGACACCTGCAGCACCTTCCGATACTGGTCATACGGCAGCTTGCCCACGAAGTGCGTGCGTGAGGGATCTACCTTGACCTCGCGCAGCATCTTCTCGCGCCAGTTCTTCGCATCCTTGGGTCTTCGCCCGTAGCTCACATCATCCCCACCCACGATGATGGTGTGGCAGCCCTTGTGCTCCTTCTGGATCTTCTCCAGCGCCCGCATGAAGACGTGGAACCCGCGGTACGGCTCCAGGTTGCGCGCCACGTAGGTGATGATGGGCTCACCCGCCTTGAACTGCCGCCCGTTCAACACGATCTGCGCGTTCGGATCCGGCCCCAGCAGCTCGGTATCTATGCCCTCATGGGCCACCACGATCTTGTCCTGGTACGCCTGGGGATGCCGGCTCTTTTGCCACTGCGTGGGCGACACGCCCACGTCGCAGTTCTCCAGGTTCAGCAAGTGCAGCGCATTCCAGGTGCGGATGCGCGCGTGATCATCGAAGGTGGTTGGGAACTCCGGATCGAAGCCCACGTCCGCGCCTTGCGCGCTGTAAAACCACTCGCAGAAGTGGATGAGCCGAGCGTCGGGGAACACATCCTTGGCGTATAGCGTCTCCCCCCAACCGGGATGGGCCAGGATGGCGTCGGGCGTGAAGCCTTGCTTCTTGAGATCGAGCAGCAGACGCGCGACGGCCTGTCCGTGCAAGACCGCCGATTCCATGCGGCTCAGATAGTGGTGCTGCTGTTGCCGCACGTCGCGGTGCGGCTTGTAGGTGATGCAGCGCATACCATGCAGCCCCGGGCAGCCCTCGCGCCCAATGCCCACGACTTCCCAACCCGGGCGCTCGCTCCAGGCTTTGGCGATGTGCCGGAACTGCCCAGGGAAGTTCTGGTGAATGACCAGGATGCGCATCAGCGTTCCTTCAGGCTCTCGGAAGTGGCCCGTTCGATGGGGCTGAGCAGGTAGTCGATCACCCGCCGCTTGCCCGTCTTGACCTCCGCCGTGACATTCATCCCCGGGCTGATGCGGATGCGCTTGCCGTCCACATCGATGTCGCCCTTGGCCAGCCTGAGCGTGGCCGGGAAGATCGCGCCACGCTTCTCATCGTTCACCGCATCGGCCGTCACGCTATCCACCTTCGCCTCGATGGTCCCGTAGCGCGTGTACGGGAAGGTCTCCAGCTTGACCTGCACGCTCTGGCCGGCGTTGACAAAGCCGATGTCCCTGTTGTCCACGATCACCTCGGCGGTGACCTGCGCGTCCTTGGGCACCACCACCATCAGCACCTGTGCCGGCGTGACCACGCCGCCTTCGGTATGGATGGCCAACTGCTGCACCGTGCCAGTCACCGGCGCAGTGAGCTGCGTGAGCCGGCTGCGCTGCTCGGTCTTGCTGCGCTCCTGGGCGAGCTGCTCGCGTTTGGAGCGCGCCTGCGCCTGACGCTCGTTGAGCTGACGCTGCGTCTCAGCCAGGTAGGACGCCTTGGCGTTCTCGGTCTCCTTGGCCGCTGCCTGCGCTTCGAGCAGCCGGGCCCGTTGGGTGGCAAGGTCGCGCTCCTGCTCGATGCGTTCGCGCGTGCGGTCCTGTCCAGCGTGGCTGGACATGAAGCCCTGCTCCGTCAGCCGCTTGAAGTCCGCCTCGCGTTGCTGGGCAATTGGCAGCGTCGCCTCCAGCTTGGCGATGGTCTCGCGCACGGTGGCAGTCTCCGCGCTCCTGCGGGCCTGTTCCGCCCCGAGCTTCGCCAGCTTGGCGGTGATGTCTTGATATTCGGAACTGAGCTGTGCCTGTGTTGGCGCGTCGGTGCCGGAGAGTCCCGGCGGTCGACCTGTCCTCAGTGACTCCATCAGCGCCGTGGTGCGCCGCTCTTCAGACACTGCGGCCGCCCACTGCTCCTGCACGCTGGCCTTGTCGGCGCTGGCGTTGGTCGCATCCAGCTCGATGAGCACCTGTCCGGCCTGCACCAGGTCGCCATCCTTCACCAGCACGCGCTTGACCACCCCGCTCTCAAGCGGCTGCACCGTCTTGCTGCTGTCGCTGACCACGATGCGCCCGGGCGCCACCGCCACGATGTCGATCTGCCCGAAGATGGCCCAGGTCAGTGCGATCACGAACAGCGCGCAGATGACCCAGGTGGCCCGCCGCGGCGCCGGGTGGCTGGGCGTCTCCTGCAGGCTCAGCGCCGCGGGCAGGAAGGCCACCTCGTCGGCCATGCGCTTTGGGCCGGTCAGTTCATGGCGCATCGCCCAGGCGGCCTTGAACACAGCCTTGTAGCGGCCCATCAGTTCGAGGGCCGGATGTCGCATCGTCTCGCTCATGCTTGCCTTCCGGACTGGATGGCCCACAGGTGGGCGTACACCCCGCCTTGCTTGACCAATTGGTCATGTGGCCCGGACTCCACCACCCGGCCGCGGTCCATCGCGATGATCCGATCGGCCATGCGCACCGCGCTCAGCCGGTGGGCGATGATGATCACCGTGCGCCCCTTGCAGATCGCGCCCATGTTGCGTTGCAGGATCGCCTCGCTCTCGTAGTCCAGCGCGCTGGTGGCTTCGTCCAGGATCAGGATGCGCGGGTTCGTGAACAGCGCCCGCGCTATGGCGATGCGCTGTCGCTGTCCGCCCGACAAGCCCGTGCCCTGCTCGCCCACGATGGTGTCGTAGCCTTCGGGCAGCTCGCTGACGAACTCGTGCGCTCCGGCCAGCCCCGCCGCGTGCATCACCGCCTCGATGGGCGCTGCCGGATCGGTGACGGCGATGTTCTCGCGCACGCTGCGGTTGAACAGCAGGTTCTCCTGCAGCACCACGCCAATCTGCCGGCGCAGCTGCGCCGCATCGATCAGGCTGATGTCCACCCCGTCGACGAGCACGCGCCCCTGCTCGGGCGTGTACAGCCGCTGCACCAGCTTGGTCAGCGTGCTCTTGCCCGAGCCGCTGCGGCCCACGATGCCGATCACCTCGCCGGCCTTCACGTCGATGCTCAGGTCATGCAGCACCGGTGGCGCCTCGGGCCGGTAGCGGAAGTTCACGTGCTCGAACTGAATCTGGCCCTTGAGCGGAGGCAGCTGGGCCGCGTTGCTGGGGGGCACTTCGGTGCGCGTGTTCAGGATGTCACCCAGCCGCGCCATGGAGATGCCCGTCTGCTGGAAGTCCGTCCACAGCTGCGCCATGCGCATGATGGGCTGCGCCACGCGCTGCGCGAACATGTTGAAGGCCACGAACTGGCCCACGCTCAGTTCCTGGTCCATCACCAGCCGTGCGCCATACCACAGGGTGAGCGCACCGACGAGCTTGCCGATGAGGTTGATGCCCTCGTGGCCGTAGTTGGCCAGGGTTTGTGTTTTGAAGCTGGCGCTGACGTAGGCTGCGAGCTGATCGTCCCAGCGCTTGGCAATCGCCGGCTCCAGCGCGCTGGCCTTGACGGTCTGGATGCCCGTGACCGTCTCCACCAGCAGCGCCTGGTTCTCCGCACCGCGGGCGAACTTCTCGTTCAGCCGAGCCCTGAGCACCGGCACCAGCAGCACGCTGATGCCCACGTACAGCGGCAGGCTCACCAGAACGATGAGCGTCAGCGGCACGCTGTAGGCGAACATCATCGCGATGAAGATGATGGAGAACGCCACGTCCAATACCAGCGTGATCGCGTTGCCGGTCAGGAAGCTTCGAATGTTCTCCAGCTCGCGCACCCGCGCCACGGAGTCACCCACGCGACGCGCTTGGAAGTACGCCAGCGGCAAGTTCACCAGGTGGCGGAACAGCCGCGCCCCGAGTTCCACGTCGATGCGACTGGTCGTGTGGCTGAACACGTAGCTGCGCAGCACCGTCAGCACGCTCTCGAACACGACCACCACGATCAGCCCGATCACCAGCACGTCCAGCGTCGTCGTGCCCCGGTGCACCAGCACCTTGTCCATCACCACCTGGAAGAACAGCGGGCTGACCAGCGCGAACAGTTGCAGGAACAGCGACACAACCAGTACTTCGCCGAGGAGCTTGCGGTACTTCACAAGGCTCGGGATGAACCAGCTGAAGTCGAACTTGGCCAATGCCCCGGCCAGCGCGGCGCGACTGGTGATGAGGATGAGTTCGCCGCTCCAGTTCTGCGCGAACAGCTCCACCGATTCGATGACCGGGCGTCCGCCCTGAATGGCGCCGGAGGGGTCCTGGATCAACACGCGCTGGCCATCGCATTGCGCGAGGATCACCACGCGAGGAGCGCCATCATCGCTGCGCATCAAGGCCAGCGCTGGCAGATTGGCCAGATTCAGTCGATCAGCAGTCGTTCGCGTGCGCTTGGCTTTGAGGCTCAAGTGCTTGGCTGCCAGCAGCAGGTCTTCGATGCCCGGTGCGTAACTGGCCGACCAGCCCAGCTGATGCGCCACATGCACCGGATCGGCCGCCACATGATGCAGCCTGGCAATCATGCACAAGGCCAAAAGTGATGCTTTTGGCCTTGGCTCCTCGCCGACGGAATTCGTGGGCGAGCCCACAGCGGCGGCCATCACGGCTGCGCTTGTCATCGATAGCAAGATAACCCCCCGCAATTCCAGCTTTGTCCAACCTTGCTGGATGTCGCAATGTACGTTTTACCGTCTAGAAATTGTCCCCCCTTGATGGGGGGCTCGAACTCACTCTAAGCCCGTGGTTTCCAATGGTTGTGAGCACCATTCACGAAGCATCGCGACTGGCGGTTTGAGTTGACTAGGCTAGGAACCAGGCCGGGGAAACACCGAGGGAGGGTCGGATTTGTCTGATGGCTGCGCCGCGCCGGCGTTCCTAAAGTCGGCGCGCACCAGACACCAGGAGACAAGACCATGACCTCGACCCTTCGCGCCGGCGCTGCGCTCGCCGCTGCCTCGCTGTTGTCGCTGGCCGCCTGCGGCGGCAGCGACGACGCACCGCCGCCCACCCGGCGAGCCACCAGCTTCGGCACCGTCGAAGGCATCGACCACAGCACGACGACCGGCACCTATGCGTGGCTGGGCGTGCCCTACGCCAAGCCGCCGGTGGGCTCGCTGCGCTGGATGCCGCCGGTTGATCCGGCACCATGGTCCGGCGTAAGGGCGACGCAGTCCTTCGGCCACGGTTGCGCGCAGGGCGGCCGCTACTTCAGCCCCGCACCGAACGATGCACCCTACGGCCTGGCCGTGCGCGAAGGTTTCGGCAAACCGGTGGGCGACGAGGACTGTCTCACGCTGAACATCTGGCGTCCGTCGAACGCGCAAGGACCGTTGCCGGTGATCTTCTTCATCCACGGCGGCAGCAACATCTCCGGCTACTCGGCCGACCCGGTGTACGACGGGCAGGCGCTGGCGAAGAAGGCCAACGCGGTGGTCGTCACCATCAACTACCGCGTGGGCATCCTCGGCTGGCTGGACCTGCCGCAGCTCAAGACCGGCGACGCGCTGGCCGACTCCGGCGACTTCGCGCTGCTCGACCAGTTGCAGGCGTTGAAGTTCGTCAAGAACAACATCGCCGCGTTCGGCGGCACGCCTGACAACGTGACCGTGATGGGCCAGTCCGCGGGCGCAGTCAACGTGTGGAACCTGCTGGTGTCGCCGTTGTCGGCCGGCCTCTTCCACAAGGCCATGTCGCTGAGCGGCGGCATCGCGAACTCGTCGCGCACGACGGCGCAGACCTATTCGAAGGCGCTGCTCAACGCGATCGTCATCGCTGACGGCAAGGCCACTGACGCCACCTCGGCACAGGCTTGGCTCGCCACGCAGACCGACGCGCAGGTCGCCGCGTACCTGCGCGGCCTCACCACCAGCCAACTGCTCACGGTGATGCTCGCCAACCCGCAGCTGGGCAATGCACCCGCGCCCATCGAGGACGGCAACGTGGTGCCGGTGAATGCCGCCGCGGCACTTGCGGCCGGCAAGTACCAGAAGGTGCCCGTGCTCGCCGGCAATACGAAGGACGAGGGCACGCTCTTCGCCAACCTGTTCGGCACCGTCACGGGCACCGGCATCAAAGGCTTCAAGCTGACCGACTACGACCGCTTCGGGCTGCAATTCAACTTCGATCCGAACGCGCCCGCCGCACTCACCGAAGGCGACCTGATCGACCCGGCCTACTTGCCGGTCACGGCCACGCCCTACGGATGGAACGCGTTGTCGGCCTATGCATCGAACGCGATCTTCCTCGGCCCCGTGACACCGCAGCTCACGTCGCTGGCCGCGCAGCAGCCCGACAAGGTCTGGTACTACCGCTTCGACTGGCATGAGGAGCCAGTGCCGTTCAACACCGTCTACGGCGCAACGCACGCGCTGGATCTGCCTTTCGTCTTCAGCAACTTCGGCACCAACGTGTTCTCGTTCGCCTACACCAACGCCAACAAGCCGGGGCGCGAGGCGCTGTCGGACGCGATGATCGCGAGCCTCTCGGCATTCGTGAAGACCGGCAACCCGAACACGCCGGCCCTGGGCGTCACCTGGGCCAACTTTCCGGCCAAAGTGGTGATGGATGCATCGCCCACGCAGCTACAGATCAGCGCGCAGTGACGCCGACAACGAGAGGATGAATCCGATGCTGGCCACCCAAGGCACACCCTTCTTTCGTGCAGGAAACTTCCTGCTGGAACGCTCCAACCTGGGCGCCTTGATGGCGGGCGCGTTCGGCCGCCTGCCGCAGTCGCTCAGGTCGCAGGTGCTGGAGGCGGCCACCATGCAGTACGTGCCCGCTCGCTCGCCGGTGTTCGGACGCGATGAGCCGGCGCCGGTGTGCGTGGGTGTCGTGTCGGGTGCGGTGCGCCTGGGGTCGGCGCTGGTCGACGGCCGCAACATGACGCTGGACGTGCTGGGTCCGGGCGACTTCTTTGCAGACCTGGCCTGCGCGCGCGCCACGCATGACCTGGAGACGATCGCGGACTCCAGGCTCGTGGTCCTCAAGGCCGAGGCACTGCGGCGACTCATGCAGCGCGAGCCGGACTTCACGCTGTTCGTGGCGCAGACCTTGTCGTCGCATCTGCAGGTGGCATACCAAGCGGCGGCTCATCTGCTGGAAGCATCGCTGGAGGAAAGGACGCTGATCAAGCTGCTGGACCTGAGCGCGAAGTTCGGCGTCCGCCGCGACGACGAAGTCTGCATCGACCTGCCGATCGTCCAGCAGGACATCGCCGACATGGTGGGCTGCTCCCGCCAACGGCTCAACGTGGCTGTCCGCGAACTGGTCCTGAGCGGCACCGTGCGGCTGAGCCAGCGGCCTCGCCGCATCTTCCTGCGCGGCAGCAACGTGCCGGCACGCGTGCTGCCAGAGCAGGGCCGCTTCGCATCCGATGCCACCGCTTCGTCCGTGCGGCATTGCAGATGACGTTCGCCATCTAAGTTGGAGGAACACACAAGGACGCGCGGAGCCTAACGGCGGGTTCCGGCGTCTCACCCCCACTCCTACCAACCCACGAGGGCGCACGCACCGCGCTACTCGCAAGCGCCGGCGTCCCCCTCATGCATGCCCGTCGGCCCACAGGAAAACCAGGTGGACCACGATGGCCGATCACTACGACTTCCAACCCGGGTACGGACACGACGGCGCCGTGCTGGACGCGGCGCCCGTTCCCGCGGCCGCCCTCAAGGCCCTCACGGCAGCGCTGAACTCGCAGGATGCGCTGCCGGCGCAGCGGCTGCGCTCAGTGGCTTTGCGCTGCTCCGCGGGTGACGTGCCCACGGCCGACGCGATGCTGCTGCGCCTGCAGGCCCTGGCCTTTCTCTGCCATGAGCGTCGCCTCAGTCCCTGGGTCACCTACGACGGGGAGGGTCAATGGGACATCTCCTGGCCGGCCTTCCTGGCGGCGGCCCGCTGCCCCCTGAGGATCGTCGACGGGCGAACGAGCCTGAATCCCGTGGAGTTCGAGACCGCGTGCATTGAACATTTCGCGCTCGGGTGAGTGCTTTTCCTCGACAGCGCAACAGCCTGTTGCAATCGATTCAGCGCGGCAGGGGCTGAATCAGGGAAAGCCATGAAACCGGTTCCAGAAATCGATTTCAGAATTGGCCGTTTTTCGCACAACTGGACATAACCACCTTGAGGGAACACGCCATGAGACTGCCCGTCACGCTCCCGCGCACCGCGCTGCTTGCCACCCTGGCCCTGTGCTTCGCCGGGAGTGCCCTGGCCCAGACCAAGGTCATCGGCTACATCCCCTCGTACAAGGGCCTTCAGGCCGTGGCCGACCGGACCGATCTGAGCAAGCTCACGCACCTGAACATCGCCTTCGCCAACCCGAACTCGGGCGGCAGTTTCCTGAGCGGCGGCAACCCCGCCTGCATGGAAGCCGCGACCGGCGCGGACATCACCTACGTCGTGCAGAAGGCGCATGCGGCCGGCGTGAAGGTGCTGGTCTCGCTGGCCGGCGGCGTGATTCCTTCGTGCTCGGGCAACTGGCAGAGCCTGCTGCAGCCGGGCAGCCGCGCCACGGTGGTGAACAACCTCGCGCAGTTCGTGAACACCTTCGGGCTGGACGGCGTGGACATCGACATCGAGGGCGCATTGCTCACGTCCATCGACAACGCGGGCAACTACACGCCCTTCATCCAGGGTCTGCGCGGCGCCCTCCCCGGCAAGCTGGTCACGGCAGCCACCGCCACCTATGAAGGCGGGATGATTCCCACCTCCTCACTCGCGTCGTTCGACTTCGTCAACATCATGGCCTACGACGCAGTGGGCCCGGGCTGGGGCACGGTGGGCACCGAGCATTCGCCGTACTCCCTTGCGCAAAGCAACATCGCCACCTGGCAGTCGCGCGGCCTCTCGAAGGACAAGCTCGTGCTGGGCGTGCCCTTCTACGGCTACGGCTTCAACGGCTATGCGGCGTCGTACGGCTTCGCCGACATCGTCAACCAGTTCGGCGCCGCCGCCGCGCAAAGCGACTTGATCGGCACGCTGTGCGCGAGCTGCGGGTACATCACCTACAACGGCATCCCGACCATCAAGGCCAAGACCCGCCTGGCGATGCAGCAGGGCTCGGGCGTGATGATCTGGGAGCTTTCGCAGGACGCCACTGGCGCCAACAGCCTGCTGGCGGCCATCCGGTCCGAGATCGGCACCACCCAGCCCACGGGCGTGGCGAGCGTCTACCAGCATTGCAGCTACGGAGGCTACTCGGCCAACCTCAACGAGGGCAGCTACACCCTGGCCCAGCTGCAGGCGCTGGGCGTGCGCAATGACGACCTGTCGTCGCTGAAGGTGAACGCCGGCTACAAGGTCACGCTGTACGAGGGCGACAACTTCACGGGCCGCAGCGTCACCAAGACCGGCAACACCGACTGCCTGGTGAACGATTCGTTCAACGACATCACCTCCTCCATCGTCGTCTCCAAGAGCTCGTCGGCCTGGACGCTGCAGGTCGAGGCGGAGAACTTCACCAACCAGAGCGGCGTGCAGACCGAAGCCTGCACCGAAGGTGGCCTGAACGTCGGCTGGATCGACGCCGGCGACTGGATGGTCTACGGCAACATCAACTTCCCGAGCACCGGCACCTACCGCGTCGAATACCGCGTGGCCAGCCCGAACGGCTCCACGCTGTCGCTGGACCTGAACGGCGGCAGCATCCAGCTCGGGCAAGTGAGCATTCCGGCCACCGGCGGCTGGCAGAACTGGACCACGGTCTCGCACACCGTGACCATCAATGCCGGCACGTACAACGTCGGGGTCTATGCACCGGCGAGTGGGTGGAACCTGAACTGGATCCGGTTCACCAAGCTGTGAGCGGACGAACACCTGGCACGGCCGGCCGCGCCAGGTGTCTGCTGAAACGAGTGTGGGCGTTCAACCGCCCACCCGGTATGGAATTGCGCACCCGCTAGGGATATCGAGCAGCTCCCGCTGCAATCCAGTACTTGTGTCCGGCCGCAGCGTATCCCCTTCGTCGGCGGTGAAGCCTATCGTTGCATCCCGTTGACGCTTGGACAGGGGAACGCATGTCGATGGAGTTGCAAGGCAAGGTGGCTGTCGTCACCGGAGCGGCTTCGGGGATCGGACTGGCCAGCGCCGAGGCGATGCTGGCCGCGGGCGCCCGCGTCGTGCTGGTCGATCGCGATGCTGCCGCCCTCGCCGCGGTGTGCGGCAGGTATGGCGCCGCGGCGATCCCGCTGGTGATTGACCTGCTAGATGCGACAGCCTGCGCGTCGCTGATACCGCAAGCGCTGGAGGCCGCGGGGCAGATCGACATCCTGCACGCCAATGCCGGCATCTACGTCGGCGGCGACCTGGTCGACGCCGACACTTCGATGATCGACCGCATGCTGAACCTGAACGTCAACGTCGTGATGAAGAACGTGCACGACGTGCTGCCGCACATGATCGGGCGCAAGACCGGCGACATCATCGTGACCAGCTCGCTGGCGGCGCATTTCCCGACACCGTGGGAGCCGGTCTATGCCTCGTCGAAGTGGGCCATCCACTGCTTCGTCCAGACGGTGAGGCGACAGGTCTTCAAGCACGGCATCCGCGTGGGGTCCATCTCGCCCGGCCCGGTCAGCAGTGCCTTGATTGCCGATTGGCCACCACAGAAGCTGCAAGAGGCCAAGGCCTCCAACAGCCTGCTGGAGCCTGGGGAAGTCGCCGAGACGATGATGTTCATGCTGACGCGGCGGCGCGGCATGACGATCCGCGACGTGGTCATGATGCCCACGAACTTCGACCTCTGATGGCCATGACATGCAGCCTCGCGACGCCCACTGGCCGCGCCGGCGCCTGCCGGACCTGGAGCGCGACTTCACCCGCTCGCCGACGCTCGGCTTCGAGCCGCCGGACACCGGCACCGTGCGCTGCCTGGCGCACGGCTTTCCGACGCCCCTGGCGCGGTGGCACGTCCACGACGACTACGAACTGCACCTGATCACCGCGACCTCGGGCAAGGCCTTCGTCGGCGACTGGATCGGACCTTTCCAGCCTGGACACCTGGTGCTCGTCGGCCCACGCCTGCCGCACAACTGGATCTCGGACGACGTGCCGCCGCAAGGCGTCGCCGAGCGCGACCTGGTGATCCACTTCCCGCACGAGCCCATCGTGCAGGCGGCGCAGTACCTGCCCGAGCTGGCGGAGCTGCAGCCGCTGCTCGACCGCGCGCGCTACGGCATCGAGTTCTTCGAGTGCTCGCAACGCGCCCAAGCGCATTGGCATGCCATCAAGCGTGGCAGCGGCGTCGAGCGCTTCGCGGCGTTCTGCGCTTTCCTGGCCGAGCTGTCGCGCTGGTCGGACTACCGGCTGCTGTCCAGCGTGCAGATGGAAGGCGGGTGCGACGACAGTGCAAGCGGCCAGATCAACGCGCTGGTCAACCGCATCATGCGCGACTATGCACAGCCGCTGTCCGCCACCGAACTCGCGGCCGAGCTGGGCATGACCGAGAGTCGCTTCTCGCGCTTCTTCAAGCGCGCCACCGGCAACACCTTCCGCGACTTCGTCAACCGCATCCGCGTGAGTCGCGCCGGCCACCTGCTGATGGAGTCGGACCACCAGATCACCCACATCTGCTACGAGGTCGGGTTCAACAACGTGGCCAACTTCAATCGGCGCTTCCTGGAGGTCAAGGGCGTGACGCCCAGCGAGTTCCGGCGGCAGGCGGTTCAGCGCTTTGGCTCAGGCCGTGTGATGTAAGAAAATTACTCCAAAAAGTCCATATCAGCCCCGTTGACGGCCCATTTGGCCGGCTATAGGATGGTCGAAGTGTAAGGAATATACATGTCGACCTACCCTCGCCTCATGGATCACCTGGCCGCCCAGCTGGAAGAACTGCCCGGCGCGCAGCAAAGCGTGGTGCAGGCCATCCTCGACGATCCGCAAGCCGCTGTCGTCGCCACCGTCGAAGAACTCGCGCACAAGGCGGGCGTCTCCATGCCCACCATCGTGCGCACCTGCCGCGTGTTCGGCTACCCGAGCGTGCGTGAGTTCATGGTCGCGCTGGCGCAGGACGTGGCGCTGGGCGGCTCCTACCTGCACCGCAGCGTCACGCAGGACGACGAGCCGGCTCAGGTGGCCAGCAAGATCCTGTCGGGCGCGACCACCTCGCTGGCGCTGCTGCAACACCAGCTCGACATCAATGCCCTGGTAAGAGCCGCCGATCTCATCGTCGGCGCCGAACGCGTGGACTGCTATTCCGCCGGCGCCACCTCGTCCTTCATCAGCAGCGACCTGCAGAACCGCCTGTTCCGCCTGGGCCTGCAGTCGAATTCGTTTTCCGATGCGCACCTGCAGCTCATCTCCGCGAGCACGCTGGGGCCCAAGGGCGTGGCCTTCGCGGTGTCGCATGTGGGCCGCATGCCCTACCTGCTCGAAGCCGCGCGCTTCGCACGCTCGCAGGGCGCGAAGGTCATTGCATTGACGGAACCGCGCACACCGCTGGCCGAAGAGGCCGATGTGCTGCTGGGCGTCTCGGTCCCGCAGGACGCCGTCATGCGCGTGGGCACCGAGGCCTACGTCGCTCACTTGATGACGATCGAAATCGTCACCGTGCTGGTCGCGCAGCGCCTGGGTCCCCGGGCCGCGACGCGATTGCAGCAGTTCAAGCACGTGCTGGAGGAGCACGGCATCGACAGCGCCTCGCACTCGGCCGTGTCATGGTCGTGGTCCAAGGCCGAGCGCGACGGAGAGGGGGCCTGATGCAGCACCACCCGCGACGAAGACCATAGCCCGCAAGGGCGGTTCCCCATGAGCTGATGCAACGCCCCTCGCACGAGGGGCGCGGGGGACTGCTTTTCCAGAAAAACACCGCACCCTGGACGCGATGGACGGCCGTGCAGGGCGTGGACAGGTGCGCCCATTCGGCACCGCACCGAACCAACCACTGCCGTCCAAGGAGAGTCGGAAATGAAGCGTCTGGCCTTGACGGCCTTCGGTTGCCTGTGGGCATCCATCGGCAATGCGCAATCGAGCGTGGTCGTGTATGGCGTGTTTGACACCGCCATGCGCTACACCACCAACGCCGCGGCGAACGGTGCGAGGAAGATCTCCGTGGACGGAGGATTGATCCAGGGTTCGCGCCTGGGTTTTCGCGGAACGGAAGACATCGGCGGCGGACTCAAGGCCGCGTTCATGCTCGAGTCCGGCTTCAGTCCCGATGCCGGCACCCTCGGCCAGCAAGGCCAGATGTGGGGCCGACAGGCCTGGGTCTCGCTGCAGGACAACTGGGGCAGCATCACTGCGGGTCGGCAGTTCGGCATCGGCTTCGACACGCTGGGTTCCTTCGACCCCTATGGCGTGGGCAACCACTCGGCCATCAGCTGGCATGCGGACCTGGTGGGCGTGCGCTTCGACAACACCGTGAAGTACCGCAACAGCTTCGGGCCGGTGAGTGTGTCGGCGGCCTACAGCTTCGGCGAGCAGTCGGGCAACGCGAGCAAGGGCCGCACGGCCGGCATGGCCGCCGGGTTCGCGGGCAGCAACTACACCCTGGTTGCCATGGCGCAGCAAAGCGTGGACATCAACGAACACAAGGCCGTGGCCTGGGCGGCCGGCGGCACCGCGCAACTGGGTGCGACCAAGCTGTTCGGCGGCTACGTGCACAACCATCGCGACCAGGGCTTCGCGGTCTGCGGCAGCAACAACGCGGCATCGATCGGCAGCACGCCCGCGGCCTGCCAGTTGCCGAGCGCGGCCGCCAATCCCAACGGGATCAACGGGCCGCTGTCCAACACGGGCTTGCGCGCAGGCCCGGCCGGGGCGGATGCGAAGACGGGTCTCGTCGTGCTGGGCGCCACCTGGCAATCCGCCGGGCCGCTCACGCTCACGGCCGGCTTCATGGGCGAGAACAACCAGGTGCAAACGCCCGCCGCGCCCGCAGGCCACCGCCGCACCTTCTATGGCGTGGCCGACTACTACTTCTCCAAGCGCACCGACGCGTACGCGTCCCTGGACCATGACCGCCGCAGCGGCGCTTATGCCGGCGCCTACAGCGGGCAGGACACGCAGACCGGCCTGATGCTGGGCCTGCGGCATCGCTTCTAGGCAGTCCGAGTTCAACCCGTTGAAATCCGAAAGGAGTTCGTGATGAGCGATCGTGAATCGAGTGCGTCCGCCGGCAGGCTGTCTCGCCGTGCGCTGCTGAAGGTGGCGGGCATCGGCGCGGGCGGTGCCGCGGCCATCAGCCTGGGCCTGGCGAGGGCGGGCGGTGGCAGCACCATCGCCTTCATCGGCACCTATGGGCCGCATGGGCAGGGCATCTACCGCTGCAGGCTGGATGCTGCGTCGGGCCGGCTCGGCCAGGCCGAGCTGGCGGCCAAGGCGTCCAACCCTTCGTGGCTCACGCTGGACCGCACGCGGCGCGTGCTCTACGCCTGCAACGAAACCTCGGATTTCAACGGCACCAAGACCGGATCGGTGAGCGCCTATGCCGTGCAGGCGGGTGGCAACCTGCAGTTGCTCAACACCGTCAGCTCCGGCGGCGGTGGCCCTGTTCACCTGAGCCTGCACCCGAGCGGGCACTTCGCCTTCGTCGCCAACTACGACGGCGGCAACGTGGCCGTGTTTCCCCTGGCGCCCGACGGCAGCCTGCTCGCAGCGAGCGACGTGCAGGACGACGTTCACGCCTGCAAGCCCGCGGACTGCACGGTCGGGCCGGAGAAGGCCGAGAACGGGCCACCGGGCAGCTTTGCCATCAGCGGGCACGATGCGCCGCATGCACACATGGTGCAAAGCGACCCGAGCGGCCGCTTCGTCATCGCCAATGACCTCGGGCTGGACCGCACCATCGTCTGGTCCTTCGATGCAACGCGAGGCCTGCTCTCGCGGCCACGCACCACGCCCTCGTCGGCCGGCGCCGGGCCGCGCCACTTCGCCTTCCATCCCGGCGGGCGCTGGCTCTACTCGCTCAACGAAGAATCCTCGACCCTGTGCGTGATGAGCTACGACCCGGCCATCGGCAGCCTGAGCGTGGAGCAGGAGGTATCGGCGCTGCCGTCGCGCTTCGCCGGCACGAGCTTCGCATCGGAGGTCATCGTCTCGCCGACGGGCCGGCACCTGTACTGCCTGAACCGGCTGCACGATTCGATCTCCATCTTCGCCATCGATGGGCAGTCTGGCCAGGTTCGTTTCGTGGACGAGGAATGGACCCGCGGCTCCTACCCGCGCAGTTGCAGCTTCGATCCGTCGGGCCAGTTCCTGTATGTGTGCAACCAGCGCAGCGACCACGTCAGCGCATTCCGTGCCGGCGGGGATGGGCGGCTGAACTTCACGGGGCACTACGCTGCAGTCGGAACGCCAGCCGCAATTGCGTTTGCGGCCGGCTAGCGCCTTGAAGCATGAATGGCGAACGGGTCCGGTCTCGTGCCTTGTCGCTATCGCTCGAACTTGATGCGAGTGGCCACCACCCCGGCACCATCGGCAGCCAGACTGCCTCGCACTTCCACGCTGGCTCCAACCACCAGGCCCGCGGCAGTTCCGCCATCGATGCGGGTGGTGTCGTCGAACGACACGGTCTGGCCACGAAGCGTGAAGGTGTGGGCCAAGGCATCGGCACTGTTGATCGTGCCGTGAAGTTCGATCTCGAGGTCATCGCCATCATGCAGCTTGAACTCGATCCGAGTGGCGGTCAGCACACCATTGGCCGTGGTTCCGTGCACCTCCAGCCGCACACCGTTGGCGATGGCCGCAGCGTTGCCGTTGTCAAAGCTCACACCGGCACTGCTGGCGTCGACGCTGATGCCACCGACGTTGAAATTCGACAAGCTCACGAAATCAGTGACGATGCCCTCGACTTCGCTTCGCGCAGAGTCCGGTACCGCGCGCTTTCCGGAGCGCACGCTAGTGGCAATCCAAATGCCTGACTGCTGCGAAGTCTGGAGTTGGACCCGCACCACCACACCATCGGCCAGCGCAGGCAGGTTGACCGCCGCAATCGCACCGTAACCGATGGTGGCGCTGCCAATCTTGAAGGTCTTTGCCGTTGTGTCCAGGGCAGTGATCGTGCCGCGCAGCTTGAACTGTGCAAGACCGGACTTCGCCTCCAGGCGTGTCGCCTTCAGCACCTGAGTGCTCCCATCGACGAGTGCGAAGACTTCCACCTGGGCGCCAACACTCAAGCCGGTCAGCCCGCCAGTGATGCCGTCGAACACGGTGGCGGCATCCACCACCACCGATTGCCCAAGGACCGTGAGCGTTCCCGCCGCGGCGTCGACCGCCTCCACTGGACCCTTCACCTCGCTATGGAACTGAATCGCGCTGGCAGACGCACTGGATGCCCCACTCGTGGAATCAGTGCTCACCGTCCCGCCTTGCACATCAACCGTCATGCCCAGCTTGAGTTCGGTGCGGTCATGTGTGGCGTCATCGTCGTCGCTGACACGGGCCGTGCTGTCATCAAAGCGCACCCCATTGACGATCACCGAACCGAACCCCGATATCCGTCCAGAAGAAAACGACAGTGGTGCGCCGGTGCCTCCGGTGCCCACCGACTCGCCGCCACCACCACAGCCGGCCAGGATCGCCGCCACGCAGGTGACGGCGGCGGCGACCTGCCGCCAATGACGAAGGGACGAAGTCTCGCCGCCGCGCGTGAGTGAAGAATGAGAGGAATGCATGAGGTCTCCTTCAGGGGTTCGCGGCGGACTCAACAGCCGCTGTGGTCGATTCAGAATAGGCGTACAGGCCAATGCGGATGCGGCCGTTCTGCGGGCGGCCCGCCTTGCGGTCCGCCTCGATGAGTTCATTCAGCACCGGCACCAACGCCCGCACCAGGGATTGCCATTGCTGGTCCACCAGAGGCCGCACCGCCCGCAGCGAGTGGGCAGAGAGTTCGTCCGCGAACAACGCCTGCTCCAGATGCTCGCCAGGGCGTCGCAACACGTTTTCCGCTGCCGCACGCAAGTGGTCCCCGACGTTGTCTCCCAGGAATCCGAACATCTGGCGCTCATCGGTCGAGGGGACAAAGGTGTCGCGCAGCAACTCCACCACATCACTGGCCTCGTCAAGGCGCGCGAGACCGAGCCGACAAAGCTCGTCGAGATGCGTGCGTGGCTTGACGTCCTTGCTCACCGACTCGGCGAGCGATTGAAAGCTGGGGTGTTGCCCGGTTCGGGCCAGACGCCGCCGCGGACCGGACTTGTCGCCAAAGCGGGGGTCGGTCAGCCACCGCACGAAGATCTCACTCGCATGAGACTTTCGGGTGGGTGCCGCCTGCACCAAGGACATGAGCCGGCTCACCTCCCGGCGACTAAGACCCGTGGCGGCACTGACATGGCTGACGGACGGCGGCTCGCCCGCCGATTGGCGCTTCACATCGACGGCAGCGTCCGTGAAGGCCGCCTTCACGAGCTCTTCGACTTCGCCGTAGGACACGCCGCGTGCCACTGCCAACATCGCCAGCGGCGAGATCACTTGCCGAAGAGCGTCGAGGACGGCCACGGAATCGACGACGGGTTCGGCGAGGGAAGGCGGAATCGCGGCCATGCACGTTCTCCTGGTGATTCCCAGGCTTACGCACCAGCCCGTGTGCAAATTGCACACGCCCCGTCAAAATTGTGTCAACCAGTAACCTATCTGGCGGCAAACCTCGCCACTCAAAGTTCAACCCCTTGTTCCCGCCGGGCTGGTCGCGGCCCATATTCAGTCGGCAACCGGGGCTTCCAACAGTGGCTCGATCTCCGGCCAGCGAGGCAATGGCGCGATCGCGCCGTAGCCCTGTGTACTCAACGCCGCGGCGATATTGGCGACGCGGACTGCCTGCCGCAGATCGTCGCCAGCACACAGCCGCGCGAGGCAGGCACCTGCAAAGCAGTCCCCTGCACCTGTCGCATCCACCGGCTGCACGCGATGGGGCGGAACCTTCATCACCGAACCACCTTCCGAGACAACGCTCCCCTGGGCTCCGAGCTTGAGCACCACGGTCCTGGCGCCGTGCACGTGCGACCAGTCCACGATGTCGCGGACCTGGGTCAGTCCCGTCAGCAGCGCAACCTCGTCCACGCTCGGAAAGAAGATGTCGCACAGCGGCAGCGTTTCCAGCAGCGCCTGCAGGGCGCGCTCGGCCGTCCACAGGCGCGGACGGAAGTTGAGATCGAAGCTGACGCGCGTGCCGGCGGAGCGCGCCATGCGCATGGCTTCGGACACGGTGGCGCGCGCCGATTCGCTGATGGCTTGCGAAATGCCGGAGCAATGCAGGAACTTCGCCGCCGCGACGCCGCGAAGATCGATCTCGCCGGGGCTCATGCGGCTGGCGGCGCTGCCGCTGCGCCGGTAGGTGAACTGATGGCCTTCGGCGCCATGGGTGACGAAGTACAGGCCGGTATCCGCGCCCTGCACCACCCTCACGCCACTCACATCCACGCCCTCGCGCTGCCACATCTGCATCAGCTGCATGCCAAAGCTGTCGTCGCCGACCTGCGTCATGTAGGCCGTGCGGGCGCCAAGCCGGGCAGCGGCGACGGCGCAGTTGGAGGTGTCGCCGCCGAAGCCGGCACGGTAGGCGGTCGGGTCCGCGCGGTCCTGGTTGAATTCGACCAGGGGCTCACCGAGCGCAACGATGTCGAGCGTCTTCATGTTGTCGATGAGCCTCTTCGCCGGAGCATGTGGCCGGCGCGCTGTTCGATGCGCGCATGGCCTTCCTGGTAGGTGAGCACGCCGTTCACGAACACCTTCTCGATGCCGCGCGCCGGACTCACCGGCTTGTCATAGGTCGCGGTGTCCTGCACGCGCTGCGGGTCGAAGACAACCACGTCGGCGTGGAAGCCTGCTTTCAGCAGCCCTCGCTGCGCCAGCCTGAACTGCCCGGCAGACAGGCCGGTCATCTTGTGCACCGCGGTCTCCAGGCTGAAGTTGCCGCGCTCACGCCAATGGTGGGCCAGCACCCGCGGGAACGCACCCCACAGCCGTGGGTGCGGATGGCTGTCATGCGGCAGGCCATCCGAGCCGACCATGGTCAGCCGATGCGACAGGATGCGTTCGACATCGTCCTCCTGCATCTGGAAATAGCAGGCGCCGCCCGGCTGCAGGCGGCGGCAGGCTTCCTGCAGGTCCACCCGCCATTCCTCGGCGATGTCCGCCAGCATGCGGCCCGACATCTGAGGATGCGGCGTCGACCAGGTGACCAGCACGTCGATGATTCCGTCCACCAGGTCCTCGCGCAGCACGGTGGAGCCCGCGAGGTAGGGGTAGGCATCCAGCGCGATCGGCTGGCGCTGCGACAAGGCATCCACGAAAGCCAGTGTCTGCAGCGAGCGGCCCCAGTTCGCGGGTCCGGCGCACTTGTGATGGGAGATCACCAGCGGCACGCCGGCCTCGAGCGCGGTGTCGGACGCCTCCACCATCGCCTCGAGGATGGCCGCCATCTCGTCGCGCAGGTGGCTGGTGTAGACGCCGCCATGCCGTGCGACGACGCGCGCCAGCGCCAGCACCTCTTCGCTGGGCGCCGCGTTGGCCGGCTCGTAGAACAGGCCCGACGACAGGCCGAAAGCGCCGAAGGACAGCGCCTCGTCCAGCAGCCCTGCCATGCGCTCGACTTCATCGACCGTCGCCGCGCGATCGAGCTGCGGCATGGCCGCGAAGCGCAAGGTCGTGTGGCCCACCAGTGCCGCCACATTGACCGCAGGGCGGATCTGTTCGACGGCGCGGCCGTAGGCTTCGAACGACGGATAGCGGAAGGTGTCCTGTTGCCCCAGAAGGTTGAGCGGCGGTTCGGGCTCGTCGACAACCAGCGGCGCGAGCGAGATGCCGCAGTTGCCGACGACCACCGTCGTCACGCCCTGCGACACCTTGGGCAGGCACTGCGGCTCGCGCAGCACGAAGGCGTCGTCATGGGTGTGCACGTCGATGAAGCCCGGGGCGATCACCTTGTCCGTGCAGTCCAGCCGCTTCACGTCACCCAGCGACACGCCCGCCGGCAGACGCTGAGCCAGGTTCTCGCCGATCAACGCGATGCGGCCATCCAGCAGCAGCACGTCGCCCACCCACGACGGCCCGCCGGAGCCGTCGACGATCAGGCCCGACTCGAGCAGATGCGCCATGCTCATTCGCCCTCGGTGCCTGCTGCGTCCGCATCGCCCCAGCGCAAGGCGGGGTGATGCGGCGTGTCCAGGCCATGGCGGCCGAGCACTTCGCGCACTTCATGCAAGCGGGCGATGGCGCTGTCGCCCAGGCGCTGGGCCACGAGCACGGTCAGGATCTCGATGACGGTGAAATGCGCCAGGTACGCATCGGTACCAACGTGCATCACCGGATCGTCCGGCACGCGCACGCCCAGCAGCACGTCGCATCGCCTGGCCAGCGGCGTGCCGGGCTGCGTGATGGCCACCACCTTGGCGCCCTGCGCACGGGCCACGTCCACCGCTTCCAGCAGCGAGGGCATGCCGCCCACGTGCGAGATGGCGATGCACACGCCACCGTGGCCGAGCGTCGCGGCCGAGACCAGTTGCAGGTGGTAGTCGGCATAGGCGTTGGAGACGCGGCCCATGCGAAACAGCCGCGCCTGCAAATCAGCGGCGACGAAGCCGGAGGTGGCACCCACCGCGTAGCAGTCCACGCGCGTGGCCGCGGCGATGGCGTCTGCCGCTGCATCCAGGCTCGACGCTTGGAGCTGCCCTTGCACGCCGGCCACGACCAGCGCCGCGCTGCGGGAGATCTTCGACACCACCTGATCCGTCGTGTCATGGAGCTGCACGTGGCGATGCAGGGGCGACCCTGCCACCGCCAGCTCCTGCGCCAGCGCCAGCTTGAAATCGCGCAGCCCGCTGAAGCCCAGGTCGCGGCAGGTGCGCATCACCGTGGGCACCGAACTCGCCGAGCGTTCGGCCAGCGATTCGAAGCTCTCCTCCAGCACGCGCTCGGGGTCCTCGATCATCAGGTCGAGGATCAATCGGCGCGAAGGCGTGGCCTGTGCGCGCAGGTCGGCAATGCGTTGAAGCACTCCACCGGTCATCGTCTGCTGCTCCTAGAAATGCGTCACGATGGCATCGCACACGCGGTACTGCGCGTCGACGATGGGCATCCAGCGCCATTTGTCAAAGGTGGTGCACGGGTGCGAAATGCCCAGGCCCACGCGGTCGCCCACCTGGGGACCGTCGGTTGATTCAGGGTCCCAGCGCAGGTAGGCGTGCTGGTCGTTCAGGCCGCTCACGCGCCAGGCCGCGGGGGCCGGTTGCGGCACGGCCTCGCCACGACGGGCAAACCACACCGGCACGGGGAGATCGAGGTCGAAGGACAGGTCACGCTTGCCCGCGGCCAGGATGGCCAGGCCCGGCTCCGGACACGACTGCACCAGCGCCCACACCTCCAGCGCGCTGCGCAGTCCGTCGGTGCAGCCCAGCCGTGCGTTCACGCTGCTCACGTTGCGCTGGTAGAAGCCGTGGTCATGCGCGATGTAGCAGCCCGAGCGCAGCAGGCCGCGCACCGGCCGCAGCAGCGAGGGCTTCAGGCGCCCGGCGACGAGGTCGAAGACGGCCGAACCGCCGGCCGACACGATCACCTCCGCCGTCTCGAAATACTTCATGGCGTCGCAGCGCAACGCCACTTCCTCCACGCGGTTCATGAGCGATGCCGTCCTGGGCGCGTCGTCCTCCGTCCGGCCGGTGACGCCCAGGCCTTCGTAGCACTCGACGCCCACCAGCCTCAGTGCCGGGCTGGCGTTCACCGCCGCAGCCACCTGCATCGCTTCGTCCACCTCGCGGCAGCCCGTGCGCACCCCACGCACGCCGATTTCCAGCAGCACCTCGAAGGGCGCCACCGATGAACGGCTCTTGTGCCAGCGGTCGATGAGCACGACCTGCTCCAGCGTGTCCACAAGGAACATCACCCGCAGGTCGGCATGGCGCTCGCGCAAGGCGGCCAGCGCCGAGAGGTCCGCCGCATCGACGATCTGGTTCGCGATCAGGCAGCGGCGCGCGCCGGCGGCCACGCCCATCACCACCTGTGCCACGGTGGCGAAGGTCAGTCCCCAGGCACCGGCATCGAGCTGGCGATGGAAGAGCTGGGGCGACATCGTCGTCTTCCCGTGTGGAGCGAGATCCACTCCCTGCCCTTGCGCGAAGGACTGCATCCACCGCAGGTTGTGCTCGAGCTCGTCGCGCCGCAGCACGGCCAGCGGCAGCGGCAGGTCGCCCGCCAGCACGTTCCAGCCGCGGTCGGCGATCTCGCTGGCACGCATGCGCTCCAGCGTCTGCGGGAAGCCCTTGTCGCCAGGGCCGATCCAGGGGTCGATCAAATCGTCGTGGTTCATGATGCCAGTGCCCTCGGCTCGGCCAGTTCCTGATTCCGGATGCAGGCGGAAAACTGCCCGGGTCCCACGCTCTCCAGCACGGGAACGTGCTGCGCGCAGGCGTCGATGGCATGCGGGCAGCGGGTGCGGAACACGCAGCCCGAGGGCGGCGCCACCGGACTCGGGATGTCGCCCTTGAGCGGCACGCGCACGATCTTCGCGGTGGGATCCGGCTTGGGCGATGCGGCCAGCAGGGCCCGCGTGTACGGGTGGCGCGGGGTCGCGAACAGCGTCTTCGTATCCGCCACTTCCATCACCCGCCCGAGGTAAAGCACGATCACGCGGTCGCAAAGATACTCGACGACGTCCAGGTCGTGAGAGATGAACAGCATCGTGAGCAGCAGCCGTTCGCGCAGGTCGCACAGCAGGTTCACCACCTGCGCCTGGATGGACACGTCCAGCGCCGACAAGGGCTCGTCGGCCACGATGAACTCGGGCTGCACGGCCAATGCCCGCGCAATGCCGATGCGCTGCCGCTGGCCGCCGGAGAACTCGTGCGGGAAGCGCTCGGCATGCTCGGGCCGCAGGCCCACCAGGTCCAGCAGCTCGGCAATGCGTCGGTCACGCTCGACGCGCGTGGGTGCGAGGCCATGGGTGTGCAAGGCCTCGCCCAGCGCATCGCGGATGCGCATCTTCGGGTTCAGGCTGGCATACGGGTCCTGGAAGATGATCTGCAGCTTGCTGCGCAGCTTGCGCATCTCGCCGGAGGACAGCGCGAACAGGTCCTGCCCGCGGTACAGCACCTGCCCCGAGGTGCGCTCCACCAGACGAAGCATGGTGCGGCCGATGGTGCTCTTGCCCGAACCCGATTCGCCGACCAGCCCCACCGTCTCGCCGGCGCGGATGGTGAAGGACACGTCGTCCACGGCCCGCACCGGCCGCGCGCCGCTGCCGAACCAGGTCTTCAGGTGGCGCACTTCCAGCAAGGGTGCGATGGGTGATGGAGAGACTGGCTTCATGGTGTGGCAATCGACTGGGGCACGCGCAGGCAGCGCGCCTGGCGCGAGACACCGACGGTCAGCAGCGGCGGCATGCGCTGCTCGCAAGCGCCCATGACCACGTCGCAACGCGGCGCGAAGGCGCAACCCGGTGGCGGTGACGAAGGGCTGGACACCTGGCCGCGGATGGCGAAGAGGCGCCGCGTGGGCCGGCCATCGGCCTCGCGCGAATTGCCCGGCAGGCAGCGCAGCAGGCCTCGCGTGTACGGATGCTGAGGCGTCGCGAACAGCGGCTCCACCGGCGCGGCTTCGACGATGCGCCCCGCATACATCACCGCCACGTCGTGAGCGAAGTGGGCCACGGCGCCGAGGTTGTGCGTGATGAACAGGATGCTCATGCCGGTCTCGCGCTGCAGGCGCTGCATGAGGTCCAGGATCTGCGCCTGGATGGTCACGTCCAGCGCGGTCGTGGGCTCGTCGGCGATGAGGACGGTCGGGTCGCAGGCCATGGCCAGCGCGATCATCACGCGTTGCCGCATGCCGCCCGACAGCTCGTGCGGATAGGCGACCAGCCGTTGCGCCGCGGCAGGAATCTCCACCAGCTCGAGCATGCGGCGTGCGTGCTCCAGCGCGGCGCGGTGGTCCAGGCCCTTGTGCAGCCGAACACTCTCCGCGATCTGCTCGCCCACGGTGAACACCGGGTTCAGGCTGGTCATCGGCTCCTGGAAGATCATGGCCAGTTCGTTGCCGCGCAAGGCACGCAAGCGCTTGGGTGGCAGCGTCAACAGGTCGAGCTGCTGCCCGGTTCGATCGCTGAACAGCGCCTGTCCACCGACCTCGGCCTGCGAGGTGCGCGGCAGCAGGCCCATCAACGTGAGGCTGGTCACCGACTTGCCGGAGCCGGACTCGCCCACCAGGGCCAAGGTGCGGCCAGGATGCAGGTCGAAGTTCACCTCGGCGACGGCCGTCACGCGACCGTCTTCGCTGGCGAAGGTGGTGGACAACTGCCGCACGCTCAATCGCGGCGCGGATTCGGGAAGCTTCGTGGACTCCATGACCGTCATGGCTCAGAGCGCCTTCTTCAGGCGGGGGTCGAGAAGGTCGCGCACGCCATCGCCCACCAGTTGCAGCGACAGCGCGGTGACGATGATGGCCAGCCCCGGGAACAGCACGATCCAGAAGGCCTGGTGTGCGTACTGCTGGCTGCCGGCCACCATCGTGCCCCAGGTGGGAACATCCGGAGGCACGCCGACGCCGAGGAACGAGAGTCCGGCCTCGGCCAGGATGGCATAGGCGAAGATGAACGAGAGCTGCACGAGGATGGGCGACATCAGGTTGGGCAGGATGTGGCGCCACAGGATGCGGAAGGTGTGCACGCCCAGGGCCCGCACCGCCTCGACGAACAGCAGCTCGCGGATCACCAGCGTCGAGGCGCGCACCACCCGGGCCACGCGCGGCGTGTAGACCAGCACCAGCGCGAGCACCACGTTCAGCAGCGTGCCGCCGAAGATGGCGACCAGCGCGATCGCCAGCAGGATGTCGGGCAGCGCCATCATCGCGTCGACCACGCGCATCAGTGGCGCGTCGAGCCGGCGAAAGAAACCGGCGGTCAGGCCGATGAGCGAGCCGAAGACGACCGCACCCAGCGAGGTGAGCGCGGCGATGGCCAGCGAGTAGCGCGCGCCGTGGACGATGCGTGCGTACATGTCGCGGCCCAGCTCGTCGGTGCCCATCAGGTGCGCCACGCCAGGTGCCTGCAGGCGCGAGAGCACGGCCGTGTCATTGGGGTCGTAGCTGCTCACCCAGGGTGCAGCCAGGGCCAGCACCGCCACCACGGCCAACAGGGCACCGGCCACCAGCACGACAGGCCGGCGCATCAGGCGTCGCAGGGTCAAGGGAAGTTTCATGCCTCGGCTCAGAGCTTCACGCGCGGGTCGACCAACAGGTACAGCAGGTCCACCAGCAGGTTGATGAGAACGTAGATGGCCGCCACGACCAGCAGCGCGCCCTGGATGACGGGGTAGTCGCGCCGCAGCACCGCATTCACGACCAGGCTGCCCACACCGGGCAGGCCGAACACCGTTTCAGTGACGACGGCGCCGCCGATCATCAGCGCGACCGTCAGGCCGATCACCGTGACGATGGGGACCAGCGCATTGCGCAGCGCATGCTTGAGCACCACGCTTCGCTCCGGCAGGCCTTTGGAGCGTGCGGTGCGCACGTAGTCTTCTTCCAGCACTTCGAGCATCGCCGCGCGGGTGAAGCGGATCACCAGTGCCGAGTTGAGCAAGCCCAGCACGCAGGCCGGCAGCACCAGTGCATGCAGGCGCTCGGCGAGGCCGGCATCGGGCGCGCCATAGCCCGACACCGGGAACCATCCCAGGCCCACCGCGAACACCTGCATGAGCACCAGGCCCATCCAGAAGCTCGGGATGCTCGCGCCCAGCATGGCGATGCCAGTGAAGACATGGTCGGCGAGGCGGCCTCGATACACCGCGGACACCACGCCGCAGGGCACGCCGATCGCCGTGGCGATCAGCACCGCCATCAGCGCGAGCAAGGCGGTGGGCTCGGCACGTTCCATCAGCGCCTGCGTGACCGGCCGCTGCAGGAAGATCGACTGGCCCAGGTTGCCCTGCAGCACCTCGCGCAGCCAGTAGACGAACTGTACCGGCAGCGGCTTGTCCAGCCCGTACTGCACCCGGACGCGGGCGATGTCCTCGGCCGTGGCCTGGTCGCCCAGCAGCACGGCCACCGGGTCGCCCGGCGCAGCGCGCGTGAGCACGAACACGAAGACCGCGACGATGCTCATCACGGCCAGCAGGCCGAGCAGGCGCGAGAGGAAGTGACGGCGCATGCCTCAGGCCTTGACGCGAACGTTCCAGAAGAAGGGCCACACGGTGGGCGAATACCCTTCCACCGCCGGGCTGCGCGCCGACAGGCTGCTGAAGCGGCCGACCACGATGTAGGGCACTTCTTCATACACGAGCTGCTGCACCTTGCCCCACAGCGCGCCGCGCCTGGCGGGGTCGACCTCGTGGTTGAACTCGGCCAGCAGCTTTTCCTTGGCCGGCGTAGCCCACCACCCCGGCGCGCCGTTGCCCAGCTGCGGCGGCGAGAGCATGGGCTCGGGGAACTGCCCCGAGTGCGTGACGTACATGTCCCACAGCTTCGCGTCGTTGCGGCGCTGGACCAGCGTGGCCCAGTCCACCACGTCCAGCTGCGGCTTGAAGCCCGCGCGCTTGAGCTGCTCGGCCATCACCAGGGCCATGTTGTAGTGGAAGTCGTACTGCCGGCTGGTGAGCACGCGGATGGGCTCGCCCTTGTAGCCGGCTTTCTCCGCCAGCTCCTTCGCCTTCGCGGCGTTGCGCAGGTTGTAGCGGTCCCCGCCTGCCATGGAATAGAACGGCGTGCCTTCCGGGAAGTGGTTGGGCAGCACCTGGAAGAAGCGCGTGTCGCCGAAGCCGGCCGCCATCATCTCGCCTTCGCCGATGGCCGTGCTCAGCGCCTGCCGAACGCCCACGTTGGCCATCACGCCCTCCTTCGTGTTGAAAACGAGGTAGGGGAATCCGAAGGACGCGGTACGAATTGGTACCACTTTGCCGCCCGCCTGCTCCAGCCGCGGCAGCGACTCGATGGGCAGCAGGTCGGCGAAGTGATATTGGCCGGCCAGCATGCCTTCGACCCGCGTGTTGGCATTGGGCACGGGCACGAAGCGAAGCTCATCGATGGTCGCTTCGCGGCGGCCGGCGTAGCCGCTGGGTGATTCGCTGCGGGCGCTGTAGCGCTCGAACTTCGACAGCAGGATGTACTGGTCGGGCTTGCGCTCCTTGAAACGGTAAGGCCCGGTTCCGACGTAGTCCTTGAGCGGCGTGGCGATGGATTCCTTCGCCATGATGGCCGCCATGCCCGTGGGCAGCGCCAACTGCGCGAGCAGCGGGGCGTACGGGTTCTTCAGCGCGATGACGACCTTCAGCGGGCCATCGGCCGTGATGCCTTCGACCTCGTTGGCCACGGCCTTGCCGCGCGGCGCCGTTTCCATCCAGCGGCGCAGGCTGGCGATCACGTCATCGGCCGCCAGTTCACGGCCGGAATGGAGCTGGACACCCTTGCGCAGCGGGATCGTGTACTTGCGGCCATCCGCAGCCACGGTGGGCATGGCTTCAGCCAGCATCGGTGCGATGCGCCACTTGCCGTCGAAGGTGTAGAGCGGCTCGTACACGTGCTGCATGATGGTCCCGACCAGGTCGGCCGTCGAGGCCATCGGGTCCAGCGTCTGCGGCTCACCGACCATGGCGAGCGTGAGGTGGCTCTTCGCGCCCTGGGCTTGGGCCACAGGGGCCAGGCCCATCCATCCGACACATGAAGCCGTCGCAAGAAGAAGCTGTCGGCGATCCCAACTGGATGAGGTCATGCTCCACTCCGTTTGAAAAATGATTTCAATATCCGGTGCAAATGGTCGGGTCTTTGCTGGGTGAAATCAAGAAAATACTCCACTAACTTGCAAGGTTAAGTGAAATTGTCTTTCAATTCGATCACTTCAACCATGACGAGAACCCTCATGTCCCTCACCTACTTCGGCGTCCCGCCCGTCACCTCCGATCGCCAGCCCCGCCCTTTCTCGCCCGCCGTCCGCGCCGGAGATTTCGTCTACGTCTCGGGCCAGGTGCCCGCCAACAGCGAGGGAGAGATCGTCTCGGGCGGCATCGAGGTCCAGACCCGGCAGGTGATGGAGAACCTGAAGGCCGTGCTGGCGCTGGCGGGCTGCAGCTTCGAGGATGTGTGCAAGACCACGGTGTGGCTGCAGGATGCACGCGACTTCGGCGCCTTCAACCGGATCTACATGAGCTACCTCGGCCCGCAGGCACCGGCCCGCTCCACCGTGGAGGCTCGGCTGATGGTGGATGCGAAGGTGGAGATCGACATGGTGGCTTACCGCCCGCTGTCGTCCGTGCGACCCTGAATCAAGATTGCTTTATATAAGCATCATAAACGTCCATAATGCGTGTTATGGCACGCACCAATGCCCCAGTTTCCATCGATTCCCCCGCCGTGGCCCAGGCAGCGGCCCTGGGGGCGAGGCTGCGCGTGGCCCGGCAGCGGCGCAGGCTTCGGCTGGAGGACATGGCAGACAAGACCGGCCTGTCGCGCTCGACCATCGAAGCGGTCGAGCGCGGCGCTCTCAGCACATCATTCGGTGCCTACCTGGCTGTGTTGACGGTACTGGGCTTGTCGCGCGAGTTGGACCTTCTCGCCGACCCGGGTCTGGATCGAGATGGGCTGGCCCTGTCGCTGTCGGTCGGCGACAAGCGAGTGCGTGTGAGCCGCAAGGCCGTCGGCAATGACTTCTGAGGCGGCCGTGTATGTCTGGATCTGGCTGCCCGGCTGTCCAGATCCCGTCGTGTGCGGCCGCTTCACCAGGCACAGCCTCGGCAGCGGCGCGCACACCGGCACCTTCGTCTACGGCCAGTCCTACCTCACCCGGCCCCAGGCGCTGGCCATCGATCCCATCGTGCTGCCGCTCAACGAGCAGCCCGTCACGACCACGCATCTGAACGGATGGTTCTCCGTGCTGCAGGACAGCGGGCCCGACGACTGGGGCCGACGCTTGATCGACAGGCTTCACGGACCGCAGGACGACCTGGGCTACCTGCTGCTGTCGCGCGGACAGTCGGTGGGCGCGCTGGGCTTCAGCACCGACCCCGACACACCACCTGCGGGCCATGGCCAGGTTCCGGGCACGTCGAGCCTGAAGCGGCTGATCGACATCCACCGCATCATCGAAGCTGGCGGCGATGTCGACGATGATGATCGCGAGTTGCTGGTGCAAGGCACGTCGGCCGGCGGTGCTCGGCCCAAGACCACCATCGAAGCCGCTGGCAGCTTGTGGCTGGCCAAGTTCCCGAGTGCACGCGACAACGCCGACCTCCCGCCGGTGCCCATCATGGAAGCCACCTTGCTGAGCTTGGCGCAGGAATGCGGAATCCGCGTGCCGGCCCATCGCCTCGTGCGCGTGGGCAAGGCACCCGTTCTGCTCGTAGAGCGCTTCGACCGCGACCAACTGCCCGGGGGTGGCCATGGGCGACGACGCTACGCGAGCGCCAAGACACTGCTGTGGTCACAGCCCGAAGTGCAGATGTATTCGTTCATGGGCTCGTACACCAACCTTGCCAACCGCATGCGCGTCTGGGAACGCACGCCCTCGGCGCACATCCGCGAGCTGTACCAACGCATCGCCTTCAACTGCCTGGTCGGCAACACCGACGACCACGACCGCAACACCGGCTTCGTGGCGAATGAGGACGGGTTCTTCGAGCTGTCACCCGCCTTCGACCTCACGGCGCGACCCGCCACGCGGCGAATGATGCTGGCCATGGCCTTCGGCGCCGAGGGTGCAGCGGTGACCTTGGACAACCTGTTGTCCGAGTCGAACCGGTTCGGTGTCACCGCCGACGAGGCGCAGCACCTGGTTCACGCGCAATGGCAAACCATCAAGGCGTCACTGGTGGACCTGCTCCGCGCCAACGGCTGTGCCGCCAGGACCGCCAAGAGCGCACTGGCCTCGATGCCAGGCCAGGTCTTCTTCAGCTCATAGCGCCTGCGCTTCCTTGCGCCACTCGCGAGGCGACGATCCAGTCTGCGCCCGGAAGGCGCGCGACAGTGCGGCTTCGGTGCCGTACCCCACCTGCGCAGCGATCGTCTTCAACGAATGCCCCTGGCGCAGGAACTTCTGCGCCAGGCCGATGCGCCAGCGCTGCAGGTAGGCGCCGGGCGTCTGCCCCACCGTGTCGCGGAAGGTCGTCGCGAACGACGTGCGAGACATGCCGGCCTGCTCGGCGAGAAGCTCCAGGGACCAGTCCTGTTCCGGCGCCTGGTGCATGGCCACGATGGCACGGCGCAGCTGTTGATGCGCGAGCCCGGCCAGCATGCCGACCCGCACCTGCTGCTGCTCCATCAGCTCGCGCAGCACGTGGATGATGACGACCTCGAACAGGCGGTCCAGCATGGCCTGCCTTCCGCAGTTGGCTGAACCGGCCTCATCGAAGAGTGCCTGCAGCACGGCCTCGCAGGCGGGCACCTGGGCCAGCGGCATGCACACCACGGCAGGCAGTGCAGCCGCGATGGGGTTGGCCGGGCCGCCTTCGAACATCACGTCGGCACAGAGGAAATTCGCGCCCCGCTGCTTGTCCGTGATGAAGCGGTGCGCCATCGGCCGTGGATAGAGCAGCAGGCTCGGCTCGGTGATGCGCCACGCCTTGCGCGAGCCATGCCGCACCTCGACCTTGCCACCGCGGATCAGGTGCAGCTGCCCATACGGTTCGCGCACGCCAAGCGCGTTGCTGCCGCACAAGGTCCCGGTGTGGAAGGTGTGGGCGCTGACCGAGAAGTGGCTCAGCAAGGTGGCCAGGCGATCGACCATGCGATGAACTCCTGATCAATAAACAGGTACGAATTGAGTCTTATCGTACAGGATTCAACGAGACACTCTCTCTGCCGGAAACGGTGAACCCCTTCCCTCCCACGCCCAGACCTGAACAAGGAGAGACCCCATGAACACCATCGCCAAGCTGTTCGTCCTGTCGGCCATGACCGCCGCTGCACTGACCGCCTCCGCCGAGCCGGCCAAAGCCCAGGCCGGCACACGCAGCACCGCCGCGGCCGCGTCCACCTTCATCGCCGCCAAGGACGGCACGCCGCTGTACTACAAGGACTGGGGCCCGAAGAACGGACCCGTCGTGGTGTTCAGCCACGGCTGGCCGCTCGACTCCGACAGCTGGGAGTCGCAGATGCTCTTCTTGGCCGAGCGCGGCTACCGCGTGGTCGCTCACGACCGCCGCGGGCATGGCCGCTCGGGCCAGTCCTGGGAAGGCAACCACATGGACCAGTACGCCGATGACCTGTCGACGGTGATCGAGACGCTGAACCTGAAGAACGCCACGCTCGTGGGCTTCTCCACCGGCGGCGGCGAGGTGGCGCGCTACATCGGCCGCCACGGGACGCAACGGGTCGCCAAGGTCGTGCTGGCGGGCGCGGTGACGCCGATAATGGTCAAGACCGCCGACAACCCCAACGGCGTGCCAATGGAAGTGTTCGACGGGCTGCGCAAGGGGTCTCTGGCGAACCGGTCGCAGCTGTACAAGGACATCGCCAGCGGGCCCTTCTTCGGATTCAACCGGCCCGGCCAGACGGCCTCGCAGGGCCTGATCGATTCGTTCTGGCACCAGGGCATGCTCGCCGGCCACAAGGCGACCTACGATTCCATCAAGGCCTTCTCCGAGACCAACTTCGTCGAGGACCTCAAGCGCATCGACCGGCCCACGCTGGTCATCCACGGGACGGACGACCAGATCGTGCCGATCGAGACGACGGCACGCGCGACCGTCAAGCTGGTCAAGGCTGCCCGCCTCATCGAGTACGCCGGCGGCCCGCACGGCATCACCGATACGCACAAGGATCGACTGAACAACGATCTGCTGGAGTTCATCCGCCGCTGACGAAAACGCCGGCTTTCGGGCCGGCGTTTTTTATGCAGGCATCACTGCGAGTCTTGCGTCGACGAAATCAAGGCATCGCGCAACTGGCTGACCGCCTTCTGCAGGTTTTTGAAGTCCTGCTGCCCGAGCCCGGTGGCCGCCACCAGGTTCCTGCCCCGGGCCTGATCGCGCAGCTGCCGACCCTGCTCGGTCAGGCTGACGACTACCTGCCGCTCGTCATTCGTGCTGCGCTGGCGGCGCAGGTAGCCCATCGCCTCCAGCTTCTTCAGGATGGGCGTGAGCGTGTTGGATTCCAGGAAGAGCTTTGCGCCGAGTTCGCTCACGATCTGGTGGTCCTGCTCCGACAGGCAGATCAGCGTGATGTACTGGGTGTAGGTCAGCCCCAGTTCGTCGAGGATGGGGCGGTAGGCCTTGCCGTAGGCGAGGTTGGCCGAGTAGACGGCGAAGCAGAGGAAGTCGGCCAGCTTCGAGTCAGTGGTTTTGGATGATGCTTTGGTAGCCATTTGCAGACCGGTCCATTCCAAGGATCTGATTATATCGAGCGCGATTCAAGCGTAGGCGTCACGCTGATCCTTGAGGAACGGACGGTCGATCTGCGCGGTCAGCGAGTCGATGTCCCGCTTTGTAACTCCACAGGCAGCGAAATGTTTCTGCCAGTTTGTGACGACATTGGTCACCGTGGCGATTTCGCGGAATGCAGCATCTCGGTCGAGCCCAAACACTTGGTGCATCGACATCGCGTTGTCCAACGTCGAGTCCGTATCGTCCTCGCCTACGCGGATCTGTTGGTACCCGAGGGCCTGGCCTGAGGGCAAAACGTCAAAGGCCGGCGACAAGCTAAACCGGTTCGAGTTACTCGCAATCAGCGCGTGGTTCTTTTCGTGATCGTCGGTGTTATCTATGAGGATATTGAAGACCATGCGGCGGAACAGTTCATGCATCTGGGTCACGGCCACTCCTCCTTCGACGACGCCGCGGCGCAGCAGGAGTTGTGCGAGTTGCGGGTAGCCAATCCCACCGCCAGTTGCCTTCAGAGCCACTTTGGCGCTCTGTACATGGACGCGGTGTGGACCCTGCCTGTCAAATCGCCTCACCGCAACAGCGTGCCCGTCACGCAAACGAACAACGCGCGTGGGCGCAACAACAATGTCAGCTTGCGCCGCCAGAGTCATGGTCGCATGCTCAACCAGAGGAGTATCGACGATATCGCCATCAGAAAATTTCACCAACCACTGCTCACCATCAATATCCACAAGTGCCTTCGGTCGGGCCCCTCCCATCGCAGCGCCCGTTGCAATCAGCCACCTCTGTGACTTGTCGATAGGATCGTCTGAAAGCACCTTTTCAATGAGCATGTAGATCTTTGCGATGTCACCGAGCCTTGGGATGGGGCTCGGTTGGCGCGGCAGATAGGTGGCTGGCGATGTTGATACCCCAAGCGCGCCGAACCGTTCGTCGCCCGCAAAATAGAGGTACTCGAGCAGCGATAGTCGAGACGGCCCATAGACAAGGCGAATGATGCGTTCGCCCCAGTGGTCGGGCCTGGCGTCATCCACTGCACCCGGCGCCGCGTCGCGCTCGTCAGGCAAAAATTCGCTATCGATAAGAGGCAGGTCCTCACTCAATGCGAAGCCATGCAATAGCCAGTGGTGGGTGTAGCGAAGCGACACGCCGCGTTTGGCCCGCTCAGTGTTAAGTTCACCGATGCAAACCGGCGACGATGACTGCCCGAGCCACCACAAATACAACCGGTCAATCAGTGGATAGGATAAAAGCCGGTTCATGGCGTCGCCTCTCCCATAGGCGTTACTTCGTCACGATACTGTGTGCTTCGCCCCCGCGCCATAGGCGCCACCATACCCTCCGCTCAACTAGCGACGTCAGACCATTCGTGGGGGTGGGACGGTCCTACCCCCACCTGCGCTGACTGCCTTCGTCCGAATTGAAGGACTGTGGATCGAACTCACGGTGCCAAGCCCCCTTCTCCCTGGCAAGCCCTATTCGTCGTGCTTTGTATTGGGTGAGACTTCGGGCATATCATGTCCATGACCTGGCGACCTCGCAGTCTCTCAGATCGATGTGAAGAGGCAATCAATAACTTAACTGGCGGCTATCGGCCACGAGCTGACAGCCGATCGAATGCCGCAAAGCAGACCTCCAAGCGACCTGCTACGCCGCTTGCCCTCCGCGCTGATGAAGCGACAAGGCCACGAAGTCCACGAAGGCGCGTACACGTGCCGCCAACTGATGCCGCTGCGGATAGACGGCATGAATGTCGGCGTCCGGCGTGTGGAATTGAGGCAGCAAGTGCACCAGCCTGCCATTCTTCAGATGGCGCTCGATGTCCCACTCCGCGCGCATCAGGATGCCGTGGCCGTCCAGCGCCCAGTTGACTGCGATCTCGCCGTCATTCGTCGTTAGGTTGCCTCGCGTCTTGACTGCTTCAGTTGCTGCGTTCTTGCCCCTGCCGCTTGTCAGTCGCCACACGCCATAGGCTTCTTCGCCCTGCCGGATGCCGATGCAGTTGTGCTTGGTCAAGTCGTTGGGAACCTTTGGTGTACCGTGCTTGGCAAGATAGGCCGGTGACGCACACAGCAGTCGCCTATTCGGTGCAATGTACTTCGCGATGACGCGGGCGTCCGGTGGCATGCCAAAACGGATGCAGACGTCGAAGGAGTCATCAGTCAGCGGTGGTGGATTCACGGATAGCTGCAACTGCACTTCCACCTGCGGGTACTTGCGCACGAAGCGCGAGATCAGTGGCGCCACGTGGCTGCGCCCGAAACCAAGTGTGGCATTCACGCGGAGCAGGCCTTTCGGCGTCGCCTTGGACACGCCCAGCAACTGCTCCAAGTCGTCGATCTCGCCGAGGATGCGACGCGCATGCTCCAGGTAGAGCTCCCCTTCGGGCGTCAGGCTCATGCGTCGCGTCGTCCTGTTCACCAGCAACAGGCCCACCCGTGACTCCATCAAAGCCAGGTGCTTGCTGACGGCGGGCGTGGTGATCCCGAGTTCCCGCGCAGCGGCCCCAAGGCTGCCAGCGCTGGCCAGCACCGAGAAGAACCCCAGGTCCGCGGGCTGAATGCCGCTGTTGGTGCCGCTGGTCATGGAGCTTCCTCTGGTGCAGATTGTTAATTTCAGGTGAACAATGGATTCACTTTAGCCGTGAGCGCAGGGGTCGTCCACTTCTTACAGTCACGTCACCCCCAAAACCCATTCCCACGGAGACAAGTCATGAAGACCTATTCGATCGCCACCATTCCCGGTGACGGCATCGGCAAGGAAGTCGTCCCTGCCGGCCAGCAGGTGCTGGAAGCACTTGCGAAGACCAGCAGCACCTTCCGCTTCGAATTCGAGAACTTCGATTGGGGTGGCGACTACTACCGTCAACACGGTGTGATGATGCCGGCCGACGGCCTGGATGCCATTCGCAACAAGGACGCGATCCTGTTCGGCTCGGCCGGCGACCCACACATTCCGGATCACATCACGCTGTGGGGCCTGCGCCTGAAGATCTGCCAGGGCTTCGACCAGTACGCCAACGTGCGCCCCACGCGCATCCTGTCCGGCATCGACGCGCCACTGAAGCGCTGCAAGCCCGAGGATCTGAACTGGGTCATCGTGCGCGAGAACTCCGAAGGCGAGTATTCCGGCGTCGGCGGCCGCGTGCACCAGGGCCACCCGATCGAGGCGGCCACCGACGTGTCGATGATGACCCGCGCCGGTGTCGAGCGCATCATGCGCTTCGCCTTCAAGCTGGCCCAGTCGCGTCCCCGCAAGCTGCTGACCGTGATCACCAAGAGCAACGCCCAGCGCCACGCGATGGTGATGTGGGACGAGATCGCGCTGCAGATCAGCAAGGAGTTCCCGGACGTCACCTGGGACAAGGAATTGGTCGACGCCTCGACCGCCCGCATGATCAACAAGCCGCAGACGCTGGATACCATCGTCGCGACCAACCTCCATGCCGACATCCTGTCCGACCTGGCCGCCGCGCTCGCCGGCAGCCTGGGCATCGCGCCCACCGGCAACATCGATCCCGAGCACCGCTATCCGTCGATGTTCGAGCCCATCCACGGTTCTGCCTTCGACATCATGGGCAAGGGCTTGGCTAACCCGGTGGGCACCTTTTGGTCAGTGGTGATGCTGCTGGAACACTTGGGCGAGTTCGATGCGGCCAAGCAAGTTATGAGCGCGATCGAGCAGGTCACCGCGAACCCGAAGCTGCACACCGGCGACCTCGGCGGCAAGGCCACCACCGTGCAAGTCACGCAAGCCGTTTGTGAGCTGCTGACGGCAGGCGCGCAGCGCAAGGCCGCCTGACCCTCACCTAGAGGACCTGCGCCCGGCCGGCCAAGGGGGCCCGTCTGGCTCATCGTCCAAGTCCCGTTCCGGCGCGCCACGCGCCAACCCGAAAGCAGCCACCAAGCGCTGCCGGGTGGGCACGCCTACGCACTCACAACTCCCAGGAGACAAGACATGCGTCGCTTCTTCGGCAAGCTCTACGTTCAGGTGCTCATCGGCGTATTCGCCGGTGTGGCGCTGGGCTTCTTCTACCCCAGCCTCGGCGTGGACGTGAAGCCGCTCGGCGACGTGTTCATCAAGCTGATCAAGATGGTGTTTGCACCGATCATCTTCGCGATGGTCGTGCTCGGCATCGCGAAGATGGAGAGCATGAAGGAGCTCGGCCGCGTCGGCGCCCGGGCTTTGATCTATTTCGAGGTGCTCTCCACGTTCGCGCTCGGACTCGGCCTGCTGGCCGTGAACCTCGTCGGTCCCGGCGTCGGCATGAACGTCGATCCGGCGACGCTGGACACCAAAGCAATCGCGACGTACACGGCGGCCTCGGCCAAGCCGGTGGGTTTCGTCGACTTTCTAATCAACATGGTGCCGACCAGCATTGTCGATGCGCTGGCCAAGAACGACATCCTGCAGATCCTCGTCTTCGCCATCCTGTTCGGCGTGGCGCTGTCGCATATCGGGCCAAGGGCCAAGCCGGTCATCGCGGTGCTCGACTCGTTCATCGACGGCATCTTCGCCGTCGTCGGCATGATCATGCGGCTGGCCCCGGTCGCCGCTTTCGGCGCGATGTCGTTCACCGTCGGCAAGTACGGCCTCGGTTCCATCGTGTCACTCGGCAAGCTGATGGGCACGATGTACGTCACCTGCTTCCTGTTCGTAGCGGTGGTGCTGGGCTTCATTTCGTGGCTGTCGGGCTTCAGCCTTTGGAAGTTCCTGAAGTACATCAAGGACGAGATCTTCACCGTGCTCGGCACCAGCTCCTCGGAGTCGGTCGTGCCGCAGTTGATGAAGAAGCTGGAGTTCGCGGGTGTGTCCAAGCCGGTCGTCGGGCTGGTGGTGCCCTCGGGCGTAACCTTCAATCCCGACGGCCAGTGCATCTACTACACGATGGCCGCTATCTTCATCGCGCAGGCCACCAACACGCCACTGAGCTTCATGGACCAGCTGGTGATCCTGGGCGTGCTGACCATCACGTCCAAGGGTTCGGCTGGCGTCACCGGATCGGGCTTCATCACGCTTGCCGCCACGCTAGCTTCGATGGGCAAGATTCCGGTGGCAGGTATGGTGCTGCTGCTGGGCGTGGACCGCTTCATGTCTGAGGCCCGCGCCATCACCAACACGATCGGCAATGCGGTAGGCACCGTGGCCATTGCGCGCTGGGTTGGTTCCGTCGACCGGGTGCGCCTGGCCCAAGTGCTCGACGGCAAGGTGGACCCCGAAGACCTGCACACGCTGTACGAAGTGCCTGCCAACGATACGGTGAACCCGAGCAAGGTGCAGCCGATCACTGCCGCTCGCGTTGCGGTCTGACGCCTCGAGAGGACCATCGTCATGCCACACGATCACCGCCAGTTGCTTCGCGACATGTTCGATGCGGCGGTGGCCGCCGCGCAGCCCAAGCTGTGCGTGCCCCGCCACCTGCCCGGCGCTCCAAAGGGCCGACTGGTGGTGATCGGCGCCGGCAAGGCCTCGGCAGCGATGGCCCGCGCTGTCGAGGACCACTGGCAGGGACCCTTGTCGGGTCTGGTCGTCACTCGGTACGGCTACTCGGTGCCTTGCAAGCGCATCGAGATCGTCGAGGCGGCGCACCCCGTTCCTGATGCAGCCGGCGAAGCCGCTGCCCGGCACCTGCTCCAGTTCGTCAAGGGCCTCTCGGCCGATGACCTGGTGCTGTGCCTGATCTCGGGGGGCGGTTCGTCGCTGCTGCCACTGGCACTGCCTGGGCTCACCTTGGCCGACAAGCAGGCGTTGAACCGCGCTCTACTTGCCAGCGGAGCCAGCATCAGCGAGATGAATTGTGTGCGCCGCCACCTGTCTGCCATCAAGGGCGGTCGACTGGCTGCGGCGTGCGCGCCTGCCCGAGTCGTGAACCTGCTGCTGTCCGACGTGCCAGGCGACGATCCCATCGACATCGCCTCCGGCCCGACGGTCCCCGATCCGACGACCTGCGCCGATGCAATGAACATCCTGCGTCGCTACGAGATCGACGTGCCGCCGCGTGCGCGGGAGCTTCTGGAGAGCGGCGAAGGCGAGACCCTGAAGCCCGGTGACCCACGTCTGCCGTTAGTCGAGACCCGCTTCATCGCCACGCCGCAGATGGCGCTCGAAGCCTCGGCCCAAGTAGTACGGGCAGCCGGCCTGACGCCCTACATCCTGGGCGACGCGATCGAAGGCGAAGCGCGTGACGTCGCGAAGACGATGGCCGGCATCGCGCTGCAGGTGGCGCGGCGAGGCCAGCCCATGGCAGCGCCTTGCGTGCTGCTGAGTGGCGGCGAGACCACGGTCACGGTGCGCGGCCGGGGACGCGGTGGCCGCAACGTCGAGTTCCTGCTGTCGCTGGGTATCTCCCTCAATGGCGAGCCCGGCATCCACGCATTGGCCGGCGACACCGACGGAGTGGATGGCCAGGAGGAAATCGCGGGCGCCGTGTTGACGCCGGACACGCTCTCACGCGCCTGGGCGCTCGGCATCAAGCCTCGCGAGCGCCTCGACGACAACGATGGGCACGGCTTCTTCGAGGCGCTGGGCGACTCGATCGTCACCGGTCCGACGCTGACCAACGTGAACGACTTCAGGGCCATCGTGATCGATGCCCGCCACACCGGAGACCAATGATGCAACGCCCCTGTAACGCCAAGATCGTCGCCACGCTCGGCCCTGCGAGCGCCGACCGCGCCACCATCGAGTCGCTGGTTCGCGCCGGCGCGGACGTGTTCCGCCTGAACTTCAGCCACGGCACCCATACCGACCATCAGCAGCGCCTCGACCTGATCCGCTCGATCGAAGCTGACATCGGCCGGCCGATCGGCGTGCTGCTTGACCTGCAGGGGCCGAAGCTGCGGGTCGGCACGTTTGCGGGCGGCCCCGTGAAGCTGATCGAAGGTTCGGCGTTCCGACTCGACCTGGACCGTGAGAAGCCAGGTGATGCGGCCCGGGCGTCCCTGCCTCACCCGGAGATTTTTGCCGCCCTCAAACCGGGCGCAGAACTGCTGCTTGACGACGGCCGGCTGCGGTTGAAGGTATCGGAATGCGGCGAGGACTTTGCGGAGACCACCGTCGTCAATGGCGGCGTGCTGTCCGACCGCAAGGGCGTGAACGTTCCAGGCGTCGTGTTGCCCCTCTCAGCCATGACGGCGAAGGACCGAGCCGACCTGGACTTCGGCCTCACGCTGGGGATCGACTGGATCGCGCTGTCGTTCGTGCAACGTGCCGCCGACATCGTCGAGGCCCAGGCGATCATCCAGGGGCGCGCCGGCATCATCGCCAAGCTGGAAAAGCCGGCCGCCATCGAGTGCCTGGACGAGATTCTGGCCGTGACCGACGCGGTGATGGTCGCGCGCGGCGATCTTGGCGTCGAGATGCCCGCCGAACAGGTACCCGCGATCCAGAAGCGAATCGTTCGCGCCTGCCGCAAGCTTGGCAAGCCGGTCATCGTGGCCACGCAGATGCTGGAATCGATGGTGAGTGCGCCTGTGCCCACCCGCGCCGAAGCGTCTGACGTGGCCACGGCGATCTATGACGGCGCCGATGCGGTGATGCTGTCGGCCGAGTCGGCCTCGGGCAAGTTCCCGATCGAGGCAGTGGCGATGATGGATCGCATCATCGCCCAGACCGAGGCCGATCCGCACTACCGCGACGCCATCGACGCGTCTCACACCCAGCCCTCGGCCAACACGCCGGACGCCATCGGCTGGGCGGCGCGCTCTGTAGCCGGCTTGCTCGACGTGGCCGCGATGGTGGCCTACACCAGCTCGGGTTCATCGGCACTGCGAATGGCGCGCGAGCGACCCAGGGCGCCCATCATCGGCATGACACCCCGGCGCGAGACCGCGCGTCGGCTTGCGCTGGTCTGGGGCGTCAACCCGGTTGTCTGCAACGACGTCACGGGCGTCGACGACATGACCACGCGCGCTGTCGCGACGTCCAGGCAGCTGAATTTCGCGCAGCCGGGGCAGACCATCGTCATCGCCGCCGGCGTGCCTTTCGGAACCCCCGGTTCCACCAATCTCCTGCACATCGCGCAAATCGACTGAGAACCACCATGGCAACGATCCAACAGGTGCGCGGCTTCGAGATCCTCGATTCGCGCGGTAACCCCACCGTCGCGGCGGAAGTGGTGCTGTCCGATGGCGCCAGCGGCTTTGCTGCCTCGCCGTCCGGTGCATCCACCGGCTCGCGCGAAGCCCTCGAACTGCGCGACGGCGACCCCCGCCGCTACCTCGGTAAAGGCGTCAGCAAGGCCGTCGGCCATGTCAACGGTGAACTGGCCCAGCTACTCATCGGCGGATCGGCCCACGACCAAGCCGCGCTCGACGGGTTGATGATCGGCCTGGATGGGACGCAGACCAAGGCGCGCCTGGGTGCCAACGCCATCCTGGCGGTGTCGCTGGCACTGGCCAAGGCGGCCGCCGCGTCGTCGAGACAGCCCTTGTATCGCCACTTGGCCCTGGGTGCGGAGCCTCGGCTGCCGCTGCCGATGATGAACATCATCAACGGAGGCGCCCACGCCGACAACAACGTCGACATGCAGGAGTTCATGATCCTGCCGGTGGGTGCATCGCGCTTCTCCGAAGCGATGCGCTGGGGTGTGGAGGTGTTCCACGCCTTGAAGGCTTTGCTGAAGAGCCGTCACCTATCAACGGCGGTGGGTGACGAAGGAGGGTTCGCGCCCGACCTGCCGTCCAACGAAGCGGCCATCGAGGTCATCCTCGCTGCCATCGAGAAGGCCGGATTCAAGCCAGGCAGCGACATCGCTCTGGGCCTGGATGTCGCCAGCTCGGAGTTCCACAAGAACGGGCACTACGAACTCGCCTCGGAAGGCAAGCGCTTCGATTCGGCCCAGTTCGTCGATTACCTGAGCCGATGGGTGGAGGCCTACCCGATCGTGACGATCGAGGACGGCATGGCCGAGGGCGACTGGGCTGGCTGGGAACTGCTCACTGCCCGGCTAGGCAGCCGCGTGCAGTTGGTCGGCGACGATCTGTTCGTCACCAATACCGAGATTCTCCAGCACGGCATCTCGCGCCGGGCAGCGAACGGCATCCTGATCAAACCGAACCAGATCGGCACGCTGACCGAGACCCTGGCCGCCATCACGATGGCGGAAGCCGCCGGGTTCGCGTCTGTGGTCTCACATCGGTCCGGCGAGACCGAAGACACGACCATCGCCGACCTCAGCGTCTGCACGGCCGCCACGCAGATCAAGACCGGTTCGCTCTGCCGTTCCGACCGCATGGCCAAGTACAACCGCCTGCTACTGATTGAAGCGGAACTGGGCTCTGCGGCCCGGTTCGCCGGAAGGTCTGCCCTCAGGGCGTTGAGGTAGTTCCATAGCCCGTTCCACCAAAGCATGCAACGGGCCCCGCCTCTCGGAATATTGAATTTCAGTTAATGCCGGATTCACTTTCGCGGTGAATCGAAACCCCTCTCGACTTCTAGAGTTCCTGCACTCGGGCTCACCAAAGCGCACGTAGACCCGACAGGAGACAAGCATGCACATCACCTTCCACCTCACACGGCGTGGCGCGATCCAGGTCCTGGCACTGGCTGCTGGAGTAGCCAACGGCACGGCCATGGCGCAGGCCTGGCCGGCCAAGCCGATCAGCCTGATCGTGCCATTCCCGGCGGGCGGCACTACCGACGTGTTGGCCCGCGCGCTCGCCGAGAAGCTGACCTTGAGCCTCGGCCAGACCGTGATCGTCGAAAGCAAGCCGGGCGCCGGTGCGACTCTCGGCGCGGACTACGTGGCCAAGTCGAAGCCGGACGGCTACACCCTGCTAGTCGGTGCGGTGCACCACACCATCGCCTCCAGCGTCTACAAGAAGCTGGCCTACGACTTCCAGAAGGAACTGGCGCCGATCACAGAGATCGCCCTGGTGCCCAACGTGCTGGTCATCAACGCCAGCAATCCGGCAAAGACCGTGGCGGAACTGGTCACGCAACTCAAGGCCAAGCCCGGTGCCTACACCTTCGGCTCAAATGGCAACGGCACCGCCCAGCATCTGATCGGAACCCAATTCGAGAACCTTACCGGCACCGATTTGGTCCACGTTCCGTACAAAGGTAGTGGCCCGTTGGCGACCGACCTGTTGGGTGGGCAGATCACGATGTCGTTCGATACCGTGACGCCGGTGCTGCAGCACATCAAGGCGGGCAAGCTGCGCGCATTGGCGGTGACCACCGCCAAGCGCTCGTCGGCATTGCCCGACGTGCCAACGCTGGACGAGGCCGGGCTCAAGGGCTTCAACATCGGAACCTGGTTCGGCGTGCTGGCGCCTGCCGCCACGCCCAAGGACATCCTCACCCGCCTAAACACCGAGATAGTAAAAGTCATCCAGTCGGCTGACTTCCGAAAGCGCATGGGCGAGATTGGTGCCGAGCCTATCGGTAACAGCGCCGACCAGATGGCTGCGCAAATTAGGAGCGAGACCGATAAGTTTGCCAAGCTGGTCAAGGACGCCAAGGTCGTCATCGACTGACGCCGAGCAACCGGCCGCTCCCTGGCGCTGTGCACGAAGGATGCATACAAATCATCGAAGACTGGAGTGCTCCTCCCTGTTGCAGCCTGGCGGGCCAATGCTCCGATCAGCGTCAGCTTCCGCACTGAAGCAAAGTCAGCAGTGGGTCGATCGCGCAAGTTCGGGCGAACGACAAGCGGTCATACGAAGAGGGCTTAGGGCGGCGTGCCGGGCCATCCGACCGCAGTGCTTCGCAACGCCGACGTTCGTGCCAATTGCGGGCGGCCCGACCAGTGACTGCTTGATGTCAGTCAGCGTGAGTTCGGCCTTCGCGCCCAACCGACCGAGAACACTGCAGAGCTGTCGCCGAGGGCGAACGGCGGAAAGACCGCAGCGAATCGATATCCGCAGGTCTCGTTGCTGAGCTGACCGTTCACATCGACCGATATCAGCAGCGTTGGCAGGCCGCTCCTGACCGGTGGCCGTCCGTCCATCGCCATGGCCTCAGCGTTCACGACGCCAAAGCGGATCATGGGCATCCGAAGGATTCGGGCCTAGCGAGACGCTACGGCGGGAACCCCGCGGGTCACGCGTGCAAGCGACCTCCTTCTCATCTGCACGACGGCAAAGGGGTGGTAGCAGCGGACATCGCGGCAACCACGATTTAGGACGAATTAGCCAAATCGACTAATTATTCGATCTGACTAAATTCCCCTAAACGCAGCCGACTGCCGGCGCGCCGACTTTGAGCTGCCTGACGCCAGCTGCGTTCCTGAGGGAGATTCAGTCGACCGCCGGCATGGCAAGGACGGGACAATCTCAACCCATTTCCTACGGCAGTGGAGTGAAGTTCAGGAAGTGCTGCCTCCAGTAGAAATCGCTGCAGAGCAATCAATCGCTGCATCGTTCCAACGATCACAGTAGGTTCGTAGCAGCCGCCCATGTCGCAGATCCTGCGACGGCTTCACGAACCTCGCCCGACCATCGGCTGTGGCATCAGCAGTTCGTGAACCTGAACGTCTAATGCAACGGCCAACTTCTCCAGGTTGTCTAGCGCAATGTTTCGCGCCTGGCGCTCAACATGAGCGACGAAGGTTCTGTGGAGTCCCGCCTCAAGCGCCAAGAAATCCTGCGACCAGCCCCTTGCTCGCCGCAAGACCACGACATTCGTCGCCAGAAGCGCTCGCGCGCTGTCTTTTGGCTTATGTCGGGCGGTATTCACCCACCAGAGTGTCAAATGGTGCCGCTTTTAAGTCAGCCGTGTTTGAGTCACAATTTTTCTTTGCAGGAAAACCGATGTTCGTGACACACACACCCTTCAAGCACCGCATGCAGTTGGACGATCGCAGCACCCTGTGGACGTCGATGGAAGTCGCTCTGCACTGGTCCTGGTACCTCGCCACTGTGCAAGATCCGCACGAACCCGTGCAACGGACGTTCGCGCTCGGCACCAATGATGACCTGCTTCTCTTTGCAGAGCAGGAGCCGCTCGGCCCACTGATTGCACTGCAGCTGATGGTCGCCTCACGACCTGGGTCCAATTGGCAATTGATTCCAATAGCAACTGTGGCGCGTCTGACCGAAGCAGACAACTCCCGCCCGCTCGCGGTGGTGACGTCGGACGACGGAACGCACTATGGCGGCGTGCCGGTTGGACGAATCTACCCTAGGACCGAGGAGTTGACACCGTTGATCCGCCTCAATGTGCCCGCACCGTGCGGCGTTCGCTCTCGCGCTTCGCGGCGGGCCGGCCGGTAGACCACATCCAAAGACCACCTCCACGATTCATGGTCACCTGGCAGCGCAGTCCCTATGAACGATGTCGACAGTGCTGCTTTGCGCCGGTTCGATGAACTTCCCGCGTCCGCAAACGTGCGGCTGCCGGTGGTGGCGACACTCTTCTCCATTTCTCGGGCAACAGTTTGGCGCTGGTGTCGGAAAGGGCACTTGCCTCAGCCCACCCACATCCAAGGCGTGACGTTCTGGAACGTCGGCGCGCTGCGCTTGTGTTTGCTGAGCCAAACCAAGGTGACCCTGCCCGTCGCCGGCATGGCCCAGCCGGCACCTCCCGCTGACGATTCATCGCAGGAAGCTTCAGAAGTTCGCAACGGAATCCATGGAACGCAAGGTCAATGACCTGAAGGATGACGGGACACCGCGCCCCACCACCCCGGCCGCTCTTCCCCCTTTGCAATGCGCTGGCAGGTGCCCCTGACACACGCGGCGGCATCCGCTCGCGATAGCGCCTCCCGAGCGCACCGGACCCACAATGTCAGGACGGCACTTGTGGCCGAATCGCAGCCCTCGGCAGCTGCAGCTGCTTGCAACTCATCCAGAAAAGACTCGGCGGCCAGCACCTTGCCGTGCAGCTCCGCCAGATTGAACACTGTCGATAAAACTGGCGCAACCGGAGACTGGCTGGGCGACTTCGGCGGTTGCTCGATGTGGCTGTTGCTCATCTGACCAAACAAGCTCTCGTCCGTCAGTCCGCCATGCTCGGCGCAGGGCGGTTCTGACACTGGTACAGAGGCATCACTGACCGCTGATCTGCCTTTGCGTTCTTCAGGCGCTACACGTACGGGCAGCCGACGCAAGTTGACATGATTCCGAGTAGCTGCCTCTATGGCCGCTTCAACTCTAGCCTCATCGACCTCCCAGTCAAACTCATCGTCCCGGTCCGGCTCAGGTAGCGGGGTACGTGGCCCAGCTTGTCCTGTTTCGACACACCGCCAGTAGCCACGCGGCGGAGTCGGAACCTTCTGTTGGTCGCAAAGCCGATGCAGGCTCGCCGGCGACGTGCCCATGGCTCGCGCGACCTGGCAGATCGGCACCTGCCAGATCCAGGAATACAGTTGGTGGCGCGTGGGCTTCATCGCATGCCTCCTCGACCGTCTGCTGGGTCACGTTGATCGATCCACGCGTAGACATCGGCAGCACGCCATACCGCAATGCGGCCGCACAGCCTGAAGCCAGATGGAAATCGTCCATCACGAAGCCACCGGCGAAAGGTTGCGCGCGAGACGGGGATCAGTTGAAGGACTTGACGCTCGCGCAGCAAAGCGTTTGAGGGCCACTTTGCCTCTTCGTCATGAGTCTTGCTGATGCGCATGGAGACTGCATAGTGATCTTTTTAAGCCGAATCGAATAGATCCGATATTGTCTTGTCAAGCGAAGAATAGCGACTCCGTTTCACTTCGCACGCGGCTTTGGTGGACGGCCCTTCGGAAGGTTCTCAGGCCAAAGGATGGTCACCATTGCCGCAATGAGCTTCTCCGACATGCGGCCTGTTGAGCGGAGGAAGCCAGCAACGTCGGGTGCAGTCGTACGGTCCCCCGGCACGTAGCTTCCCCCTTCTGCGACCGTCGCATACAACGCGCTTGCGGCAACCAAATCCTGCATGTGCGAGGTACGGTGTCTTACCGGCCAGGCCGAAGGGGTGGATGTTTGTCCCACTTGCTGCCCTGCTGGCCTTGGCTGCACCCGGGAGCCTCCTACATAGCGCGCAAACTCCGTCACCGTCGTGACGCTCGAGACGAGATCACGGTCATCAATCTCGACACACCGCAGACGCCCACAACGTATGTGGTCGGCAAGGAAGACAAACTGAACGGTGAAAGTCGCCAAGGGACCATCGGATCCCAAGTCGCCGAATTGTTCCAAGAACCGCGCACGCACCTTGGGATCCAGTCGATTGAGATTCAATGCATCGGGATCAAGATGATGGTGCAACGCCAGTGCCTCATAGGCTCGAAGTTCAGTCACACCCTGCCAGCGGCACCATGTCGATTCATCGGCGTAGAGTCGATTCAATACAACCGACCAATCCACTGAGCGGCTGTCCCAGCGACCGCGCAGCATCTCGATACCGCTGCGAATGGGAGAAACAGAAGAAGGTTGCGACATGACGGCCTCGTCGAGCCGTCATCGGCGGCAGCAACGGCAACGTAGTGGCAACGAGATAAGGCCCATCGCCAAAGTGTGTGCGCAGTTGCTTGCGCCCTAGGCGGCATGTTCATTGGTAGGCCGTGCTGGACTTGAACCAGCGACCAAAGGATTATGAGTCCTCTGCTCTAACCAACTGAGCTAACGGCCCGCGCCGGGCATTGTATGAGCGAGGCCTGGACCAGCCAGGCAGGCCCCAACCCAGGGAGGCGCACCGCTTGGGCAAAATCGCGTCCACATCCGTCACGACCGCGACCCATGGGCACCAACATCGCACAAGGCCTGCTGTGGCTTGCCTTCATCGTTGGCTTTGTATGGCCGGCCACCATCGTGGCCGCTTTCCTCGCCACGAAGAAGGCACCCACCCGCGTCAAGTTCGGCGTGCGCCTGGCCTCGGCCTTCGCTGTTCCCGCGGCTCTTGCAGCAATCTTCCTTGCGGCCTCCTATCACCCGTGGAAGCACGGCGAGCCGGCGACTTTCCTCGCAAATTCTGAAATCGAGGAATACGGGCAAACGTGTGAGCCGCGGCGAATACAGGATCCGCCGCCTGCAGCCTCAGCGAACGACAAAGACGTGGTCGTGGCCGTCACATTCAAGCCCGGATGGCCAGGGCCGACAAAGAACCGGGCCTACTGGGTCACGGATTTCCTTGGCCACTGCATCCTGGAAACCAGCAAGATGGGAGTGTGCCCAGTGCAGAGGATCAGCGCCCTCGAGTACCAGCCCGCCGACACCGCGCCAGGCGTCGCCCACCCGACACCCTGGGCTCGGCTCTCCAAAGACCAACGCAGTGACTATGTGGCGACGACCGAAGCGGCCTACGAAGTGCAGCTATCCGGCCTGACGCCCGCGATGATGAAGGCGCACCCCCGGCTGCCGTACTACCTGGAATGGGGCCTCATCCGCGTCGTTCGCCGCAGCGATCAAACGGTTGTCGCAGAGCGCGAGATCGAGTTCCTCAAGGGCCGGACGGGCGACAGCAGCTGCCCGCAGGATTCCCATGACATCTCTGCGATCTTCGCAAAAATTCTAGGGACCGCAGCGACCCAGTGACCGGGGTTTGCCGCTACTTCTGCGACAGCGCGTTCGACACCAGCCGCGAGGTAATGTCCACGATCTGGATCATGCGGTCGTACGCCATGCGGGTCGGCCCGATCACGCCCAGCGTGCCCACGACCTGTCCGTCCACCTCGTAAGGCGCGGACACGACCGACAGCTCCTCGAAGGGAACGACCATGCTCTCGCCGCCGATGTAGATGCGCACGCCCTCGGCCTGGCTGCTCACGTCCAGCAGGCGCATGAGCTGGGTCTTGTGCTCGAAGAGGTCAAAGAGCTTGCGCAGAGAGCCCATGTCGCTGGAGAAGTCCTGCACCGTCAGCAGGTTGCGCTCGCCGGCGATGACCACCTGCTCCTGGTCGGCGATGGCCTCGGTGCCGGCCTCCACCGCCGCCTGCATCAGCGCGGCGATCTCGCCGCGAAGCTGCTCCACCTCGCTCTTGAGCCGCTCGCGCACTTCCTCCATCGTGAGGCCGGCATAGTGCTGCGTGAGGAAGTTGCTGGCCTCGATGAGCTGCGCCTGGGTGACGTCTTGGGCGGTGAAGATGACGCGGTTCTGCACGTCGCCGTCCGGCGCGACGAGGATGACCAGCACGCGCCGCTCGCCCAGCCGCAGGAATTCGATGTGCCTGAACAGGCTGGGCTTGCGCGGCGTGGTCACCACGCCCACGAAATTGGACAGGCTGGACAGCACCTGCGCCGCGTTGGCGATGACCCGCTGCGGCTGGTCGGCCTGGATCTGCGGCCCGTCCCACTGCCGAGGCTGGGCGGTGAGCATGGTGTCCACGAAGAGGCGATAGCCGCGCGCCGTCGGGATGCGCCCGGCGCTGGTGTGCGGGCTGGCGATGAGGCCCAGCTCTTCCAGGTCGGCCATCACGTTGCGGATGGTGGCGGGCGACAGGTCCAGGCCCGAGGCCTTGGACAAGGTGCGCGAGCCCACGGGCTGGCCGTCCGCGATGTAGCGTTCGACCAGGGTCTTCAGCAGGGTTTTGGCACGCTCGTCCAGCATGGTTTTCATTGTAGGTGAGGCCCATTTTCACGGGCGTTTTTGACGAGGCCCTGTGGTGTAATCCCGCGCATGAGCCGTCGCTTTCGTCACGCCGCACTCGTAGGCAAGTACCACGCACAAGGTATTCGAGGGGTTCTCGACGAGATCGCCCGCTTCCTGATCGCCCAGGGGCTGGAGGTCTCGCTGGAGCGCGAGACCGCGCTGAACACCGGCCTCGCCGATTACGGTTCGATGACACCGGCCGAACTCGGCCAGAACTGCGACATCGCCATCGTGGTGGGCGGCGACGGCACCATGCTGGGCATCGCCCGCCAGCTCGCCCGCTTCAACATCCCGCTGGTCGGTATCAACCAGGGCCGGCTGGGTTTCATCACCGACGTGCCCATCGGCCAGTTCGCCGAAGCGCTGGCGCCCATGATCGCCGGCGACTTCGAGGAAGAACGCCGCAGCATGCTCGAAGGCGGCGTCTGGCGCGACGGCGACATGATCTTCGAGGGCCTGGCAATGAACGACGTGGTGGTCAGCCGCGGCGCCACCGCCAGCATGGTGGAGCTGAAGGTGGACATCGGCGACGAGTTCGTCGCCAACATCCGCGCCGACGGCCTCATCGTGGGCTCGCCCACCGGCTCGACCGCCTACGCACTGTCCGCGGGCGGGCCCATCCTCCATCCGGGCATCGGCGGCTGGGTGCTCGTGCCCATCGCGCCGCACGACCTGTCCAACCGAACCATCGTCCTGCCCGACTCGCGCGAGATCACCATCGAGATCGTGGCGGGCCGCGACGCCAGCGTGAACTTCGACATGCAAGCCTTGGCCAGCCTTCTCCACGGCGACCGCATCACGGTGCGCCGCTCTGCACACCAGGTGCGCTTCCTCCATCCGCTGGGCTGGAGCTACTACGCCACCTTGCGGCGCAAGCTGCACTGGAACGCGGGGGTGGCCTGATGCTTCGCCGACTCGCGCTGCGTGACTTCGTCATCGTGACCTCGATGGAGGTCGAACTCGACGGTGGCTTCTCGGTGCTCACCGGCGAGACCGGCGCGGGCAAGTCCATCCTCATCGACGCGGTGCAGCTCGCGCTGGGCAGCCGAGGCGATGCGGGCGTGGTGCGCGAAGGCGCGGCACGGGCCGAGATCACCGCGGAATTCGACTCACCGGCCACGCTGGCCTCCTGGCTGGAAGAAGCCGGCTTCGAGTCCGCCGACACCCTGCTGCTTCGCCGCACCATCGACGCGCAGGGCAAGTCGCGCGCCTGGGTGAACGGCAGTGCGGCCACCATCGCCCAGCTTCGCGAAGCGGCGGACCACCTCGTGGACATCCACGGCCAGCACGCCTGGCAAAGCCTCACGCGGGGCGTGTCGGTGCGCGGGCTGCTCGATGCCTACGCCGGCATCGACACCGCGCCGCTGGCGGCGTCTTTCTCTGCGTGGAAGGCTGCTTCCGACGCGCTGGACAAGGCCCGCACCCAGCAGGCCGACCTGTCGCGCGAACGCGAGCGCCTGGCCTGGCAGATCGGCGAAGTCGACAAGCTCGCGCCCGGCGATGACGAATGGGACGAGCTCAATGCCGAGCACCAGAAGCTGGCCAACGCCCAGGCGCTGATCGATGCCGCGCGCCATTCGCTGGATGCGGTGAACGATGCCGACGAGAACGCCGAATCGCTGACCGGCCGAGCCATCGATTCGCTGCAGGAGGTGTCGTCCTTCGACCCGCAGCTGGCCGCCGTCGTCGAGGTGTTGCAAGGCGCGCAGGCACAGCTGCAGGACGCGGCGCACACGCTGTCGAGCTACCTGAACCACACCGACGTCGAGCCCGAGCGCCTGCAGGAGGTGGACGAGCGCATGTCCGCGTGGATGAGCCTGGCGCGCCGCTATCGCCGTCCGCCCTCCGACCTGGCCGCGCTGCTGGCCGAATGGAAGCGCGAGCTGTCGGCACTGGATGCCGCGGCCGATCTCGACGCGCTCGAAGCCGCGGTGCGCAACACCCAGGCGGCATTCGATGCACAGGCGAAGAAGGTGTCCGCCGCCCGCAGGCAGGCCGCGCCCAGGCTCGCCGCTTCCGTCACGCAAGCCATGCAGCAGCTGGGCATGGCCGGCGGCCGCTTCGAGGTGGCCTTGCAGGCCCAGGAAGCGCCGCAGTCCTTCGGCCTGGAGTCCGCGGACTTCCTCGTGGCCGGCCACGAAGGCAGCACGCCGCGTCCGCTGGCCAAGGTGGCCTCGGGCGGTGAACTCTCGCGCATCGCGCTGGCCATTGCCGTCACCACCAGCCAGCTCGGCGAGGCCGGCACGCTGATCTTCGACGAGATCGACGCCGGCGTCGGCGGCGCGGTGGCCGAGACCGTGGGCCGCCTGATGAAGCAACTGGGCCGCGACCGCCAGGTCATGGCCGTCACCCACCTGCCGCAAGTGGCCGCCTGCGCGGACCATCATTTTGTGGTCTCCAAGGCCGCCCGAGAAGGCAGCACCCGCAGCGACATCAGCGGCGTGAGCGGCGAAGCCCGCGTGGCCGAGATCGCCCGCATGCTGGGCGGCGAGCGCCTGTCGGGCACCAGCCTGGCCCACGCGCAGGAGATGCTCGCGGTGGGTGCGGAGTCTGCAGGTCGCGGGCGGAAGCGGTCATGAGCCTCTCCGGAGACGACGACGGCCCCATCACCCAACCCGGCGCGGATGGGCTGACCACGCCCTACGAGGTCGTGCTCGTCACCGGCATCTCCGGCTCGGGCAAATCCGTGGCGCTGCATGCGCTGGAAGACGCCGGCTTCTTCTGCGTGGACAACCTGCCACCCGAACTGCTGCGCGAGTTCCTGCGCATCGAAGGCCAGCGTTCCGAGCGCCGCGTGGCCATCGCCGTCGATTCGCGCAGCGCCAGTTCGCTGCCGCAACTGCTGCCGCTGCTGGAGCAGCTTCAAGGCGAAGGCGTGCTCATCCGCTCGGTGTTCCTCGATTCGAGCAGCGACACGCTGGTGCGCCGCTTCTCCGAGACGCGCCGCCTGCATCCGCTGTCGCACGATGGCGGCACCAGCAGCGACCGCCATCGCGCGCTGGTCGATGCCATCGAGCTGGAGCGCGAGCTGCTGGCCGAGCTGCGCGAGGTGTCCACCATCATCGACACCAGCCAGCTGCGTCCCGCGCAGCTGCGCCACTGGATCCACAACCTCGTGAATGCACCGGGCAACCGCTTCACGCTGGTGTTCGAATCCTTCGCCTTCAAGCACGGCGTGCCGCTGGACGCCGACTACGTGTTCGACGTGCGCGTGCTGCCCAATCCGTACTACATCCGGGAGCTGCGCCCGCTGACCGGGCGCGACGGCCCGGTGGCCAGCTACCTGCAGGCCCAGCCCGAAGTGGGCGAGATGCTCACGCAGATCGAGGCCTTCATCTCGCGCTGGCTGCCGGCCTTCGAGGCCGACCAGCGCAGCTACCTCACCGTGGCCATCGGCTGCACCGGCGGGCAGCACCGCTCGGTGTATTTCGTGGAAATGCTGTCGCGCTGGTTCGAGTCGCGCGCAGTCACCCTGGTGCGGCATCGCGAGCTCGATGCCCGAGGCTGACCACGTCGGCCACACAACAACTACGTTGGCGATACCGTCCTCCTGCGATGCCTTCTTCCGACACTTTCGACCTGCCCCTCTTCCCGCTGCAGACCGTGCTGTTCCCGGGCGGCCTGCTGTCGCTGAAGGTCTTCGAGGCGCGCTACCTGGACCTCGTGGGCACCTGCCTGCGCGAGAGCCGGCCCTTCGGCGTGGTGTCCATCAAGCAAGGCAGCGAGGTGCGCCGCAAGGCCGACGACCCCACCGTGTTCGAGACCATCGGCGTGATGGCCGAGCTCATCGACGTGGACAGCAAGCAGCCCAACATCCTGATGGTGCGCTGCAAGGGCACGCAGCGTTTCGAGGCCAAACGCTGTTCGCAGCAAGGCGACGGACTGTGGGTGGCGCAAGCCGAAATTCTCGAGGACGACGACGTGGTGGCGCCGGCAGAGGCCATGCACGAGACGGTGCGCGGCCTGGCCAATGCCATTGCCACGATGAAGAGCAAAGGCTCGGAGCCCTTCTTGCAACCCTACGCCTTCGACAACGCCGGCTGGGTCGCCAACCGCTGGTGCGAGATCCTGCCCATCTCCATCGCCGCGAAGCAAAAGCTGATGGAGCTGGACGATCCGCACATCCGCCTGCAGCTGGTGAACGACTTCCTGCGCAGTAAGGGCGTGGTCAGTTGAGTGACCGATCGGTGAAAACCTCGCCCCCGATTCCGGGGTGTCCCCATCCCTAGAACCGAACTAGACGCAACCGGTAACGACTCCTAACCTGCGCTTCTCACATGGAGGCCAGCGACATGAGGGGTATCCAGGCAATCACCGCCGTGGCAGCGCTTTGCACTGCGTTCAGTGCACAGGCCGCACTCACCGGCTACAACACCAAGGGCGCGTTCGATGTGGCCATCTCCGGCCTCACCGGCGTGCAGACCGTGGACTTCGACAGCGTGGCGTCGGGCACGTCCTTCGCCAGCGGCACAGGCACCGGCGGCCTCACCTTCACCTACGCCATCCCGGGCTACACCGCGCAGGTGTCCAGCACCTTCGGTACCACTTCGGGCACCAACTACCTCGGGCTGGACAACCCCGACACCGCCTTCTACCTGGGCGACAGCATCACCATCGACTTCGGTCGCGTGGTGAATGCCGCGGGGCTGTATCTCGTCACCGGCAACGATGCGCAGGCGGGTGACCTCAAGCTCTCGGTGGCCGGCGGCTCGGTGTTCAACAGCGCCACGCCGGACATCACGCTCAGCGACGGCAAGGCCTTCTACCTGGGCCTGGTCGAGAGCGATCCCGGCCTGGGCTTTTCCAGCGCAACGATCTATGGCGTGCCCTCGGGCGGCGCCTTCCTCGCCTTCAGCGCGGACGACATCACCAGCGCCGCCGTGAGCGCCGTGCCCGAGCCCGAGACTTATGCGCTCATGCTGGCGGGCCTCGGTGCGCTGGCATGGCGGCGCTCGCGCAAGCGCTGAGCATCGCGCATCCACGCCGCGTCTTCGTCTTCATCGAACAGCAGCGCAGGCCGGGTGGCCCGGGCGTTGCGCCAACCAGGAGGAGTTCCATGTCTCACGCCTTGATTCGCACCGCCTGCGCGACACTGGCCGCGCTCTCGCTCACCAGCCTGCCCACCACTGCATCGGCCCAGGCCGAGCCGCTGCTCGGGCAGATCATGTGCGGCGCCTTCAACTTCGCGCCGCGCGGCTGGGCCCGGCTCGATGGACAACTGATGTCCATCGCCACCAACACCGCGCTGTTCTCGCTGCTGGGCACGAACTACGGCGGCGACGGCCGCACGACCTTCGCGCTGCCCGACATGCGCGGCCGCGTGCTGATGCACGATGGCGCCGGCCCTGGCCTGACGCCGCGCACCATCGGTGAAATGGGCGGCACGGAAACCGTGACGCTCAACAACGGCCAGTTGCCGGCCCACACGCACACCGTGACACCGCAAGGCAGCCCGTCGGATGCAACGCTGGTGTCGCCCGCCGGCGGCGTGCCGGCCACCAAGGCCCGCACCACGCTCTACGCGCCGGGTCCGGGCACGGTGCCGATGTCGCCGGTGCTGACCTCGCCGGCCGGCTCGAACGCGCCGGTGCCGATCATGCAGCCGACGCTGACCATCAACTGCTTCATCGCGGTGGAAGGCATCTTCCCCTCGCGGAGCTGAGGGCCGTGCTGCTGGCCTAAGACGTCGCCAGCAGCTTGCGCAAGGGCGCCGGCACACCGGCGGCCAGCGCTTCGTCCAGGGTGAACCAGCGTCCTGCAGGCAGGGCCTGGGTCACCTGTTCGGCCTTGGCCTTCACGGGCAAGGTCCAGCGGATGGGATGCAGCCGCCAGTCGAGGTGGGTGAGCACGTGGGTGAAGCTTTCCAGCGCTTCACCTGCACCCGGCCATTGCCCGGCCAGCGCGTCGAAGGACTCTCCGCTGTCGAACTCCGGCAGGCTCCACAAGCCCGCCCACACGCCGGTGTCGGGCCGCTGCGTAAGCCAGAGCTGGTCGCGCCATTGCAGCCACAACCACACATGCTCGCGCCGGCCGCGCTTGAGCTTGCGGGTCTTGACGGGATAGGCCTCGGGCCGATCCTGCTGGCGCGCCCGGCAATCGGCCTGCACGGGGCACAACAGGCAATGCGGTGAGCGCGTGACGCACACGGTGGCCCCCAGGTCCATCAGGCCTTGCGTGTACGACTCGATGCCCTCGTCCGGCAGCAGCCGCGTGGCGTGGTCCCACAGCTTGCGTTCGCTGGCGCTGGAGGCCAGGTCGTCATCGAACGCGAGGAAGCGCGACAGCACACGCTTGACGTTGCCGTCGAGGATCGCGACTCGTTCGCCGAAGCAGAAGGCCGCCACCGCCGCGGCCGTCGATCGTCCGATCCCCGGCAGCTCCGCCAGTTGGGCTGCACTTCGCGGAAACTGCCCGCCGTGCTCGCCCACCACGGCCTGCGCGCAGCGGTGCAGGTTGCGTGCACGGCTGTAGTAGCCCAGGCCGCTCCACATCGCGAACACGTCGTCGATGCTCGCGGCAGCCAGCGCGGACACGTCGGGGAATCGCTCGAGGAAGCGCTCGTAGTAGCCGAGCACGGTGGAGACCTGCGTCTGCTGCAACATGATCTCCGACAGCCACACGCGGTACGGGTCGCGCGTGCGCTGCCACGGCAGGGTGTGCCGGCCATGGCTGCGCTGCCACTCGACGACGCGCGTCGAGAATGAAGGGTCCGCGGCGCTCACCCTTGGGCGTGGCGAAGCAGCATGGGCGCCGGCTCGTCGCTCGGCGGCAGGTTCAGTCGCAGCAGGCCATCGGCGGTTTCGGTGGGGCCATCGAGCACCACGTCCACCTCGGGCGTGTCGGGGTTGCGAAGCGCGTTGGCCAGCTCGCCCACGCGCTGCAGGAACTGCTGCAGGCGCTGGTCCTGCGTCTCGATCTCGCTGATGCGCTGTTCCAGCTCGCCAGCCGCGTTCTGGATGCGCTCCAGCGCCTCGCGCCTGCGGCGGAAACCACGGCGGCGCTCGCGCAGCTGCGAATCGACCTGCGCCGACGCGCCCTTGCTCCACAGCTCCAGCTCGCCGCTGGCGTTCTCGTACACGACGCGCAGCTTGGACACCAGCATGCGGCGGAACTGCTCCATGAACTTGGGCTGCGACAGGCGCAGCGCCTGCGTGAGGCCCAGGTACTGCACGTAGTTGCGCTCGATGAGCCCCAGCTCGCGCACGTAGCGCTCCAGGTCAGGCCCCTTGGGCAGCGCCAGGCTGAAACCGAACTCGGCATTGAGCTTGGTGAACGAGGCCGACAGCATGTCGCGGATCTCGTTGCCGCGCTTTTGCCCGGCTTCCAGCAGTTCGCGCAACCGGTTGCACAGGCCCATGAAGGCCTTCTTCGCGCCCAGGTTGAGGATGGACGCGGCCATCTGCTCCTGCATCTGCGCGACTTCCTCGCGCAGGCGGTCGCTGGACAGGCCGATGAGCGCATCCTTGAGCATGCGCGTGTGCACCACGCGCAAGGCCTGCAGGCGCGAGGTGCACAGCTCGAATTCCGCGGTTTCCTCTTCCACGCGCTTGAGCATCATGCGCACCTTGGCGCCGCTCTTGCCGCGGATGCCGCGCAGCTCGAGCATCTGCTCGGCGAGCTGGCGGCGTGAATCGCCCAGGCGGCGCGACACATGGGTCTCGACGTCTTCGACCGCGTCGACCAGCGCCTGCTGGATCACTTCGCGGCGCTTGGGCAGCAATTGCGAGGACAACGCCTCTTCAAGCGTGGTGAGCCGGCTGGCTTCCAGGCCCTTGGCATCTCCGGCCAGGCGGGCCGCCAGGGCCTGCCGCGCGGACAGCGGGAAGACGCGCTCCGGCGCGATCTCCAGGGTACGGGCGGTGGACTGGCGCTGCGATTCGATCTGCGCGGAGATCTGCTCGGCCGTGGCCAGCGGATCGATCATCGCGTCGATCTTGTTGAGCACCACGAAGCGTGCGAGGTTGTGCGTGTCCAGGTGGTCGCGCCAGATGGACATGTCGGACTTGGTCACGCCGGTGTCGGCACCCAGGATGAACACCGTGGCATGTGCACTGGGCAGCAGGCTCAGCGTCAGTTCGGGCTCGGCGCCGATGGCGTTCAGGCCCGGCGTGTCCAGCACCACCAGGCCCTGCTTGAGCAGGGGATGCGGGTAGTTGATGAGCGCGTGGCGCCACTCGGGCACTTCCACGCGGCCTTCGTCGTCCAGCGGCGGGTTCTCGGACGGACGGGCGTCGTCCCAGAAGCCCAGCGTGACGGCCTCTTCCTTCGAGACCCAGCGCGTGCGCATCACTTCCTTCAAGGCGCTGGACAGCTCCTCGGAGGACTTCACGTTCAGCTCGATGTGCGTCCAGGCGCGCGGCTGCAGGCGCAGCTCGCCCAGCGACAGGCCTTCGAGCCGGGTGGTGATGGGCAGCAGCGACAGCAGCGGTGGCTCTTCCGGGTCGTAGGCCAGCTCCACCGGGCACATGGTGGTGCGGCCCGGGGTGGCGGGCAGCACGCGGCGGCCGGCATCGGCGAAGAAGATGGCGTTGATCAGCTCGGACTTGCCGCGCGAGAACTCGGCGACGAAAGCCACGACGAGCTTCTCGCCGGCCAGGCGGGATGCCAGCGCGGCCAGCGATTCGGTGGTGGGGCCATCGGCCAGGTCATGCTCGCCGAGGTAGCGCTGCAGATCGCCCAGACGCCGACCAAGCGAGGTGCGCCAACTGGTGAGCGCATCGAAATTGGTGGCGAAAGTGGGCGTCATCGTGGCTGGGAACGCTGGCAAAAAAAGTACCGCTCAGGAGCGGCAGACATGTCCGGGGCATGGTAGCGCAAGGGGTGCCGGCCACGCCCGATGAAACATCTGCATACCAAATCCTTCCAGACTTGGCGTGACGAGTTCAACGCCTTTCAGCGCTTTTGGCAAGTGGGGCAGAAGAAGGTCGAGCGCTGCCCCTGCACCAGCCGCCTGATTGGTGCACCGCACACCCGGCAAGGTTCCTTCTCGCGGCCATAGACGCCGGCCTGCGCCTGGAACTGGCCTTCCATGCCGTGCGCATCGCGAAAGTCGCGCAGCGTGGAGCCCCCCAGCGCCAGCGCCCGGGCCAGGGTGTCGCGCACCGCATGGGCCAGCCTGTCGGCCCGCGGACGGCTGATGCGGTCGCTGCGGGTGCGCGGGTCGATGCCCGCCTGGTACAGCGCCTCGCAGGCGTAGATGTTGCCCGCGCCCACCACGATGTCGCCGGCCAGCAACGCCAGCTTGACGGCCACGCGGCGTTTCTTGAGCTGCTGATGCAGGTGCTCGCCGGTGAAGGCCGGGTCGAAGGGCTCCAGCCCCAGGCCGGCCAGCAGCTTGGCGGCCATGCCTTCGTCGCGGCTGTCGGACCACACCACGGCCCCGAAACGGCGCGGGTCAGTCAGCCGCAAGGTTCCGTTCGTGGTGACGAGGTCGAAGTGGTCGTGGGTGCCCGGCTCGCCCGGCGCCAGCGTGAAGGCCAGCGAGCCGGACATGCCCAGGTGCATCAGCACGCCGCCGAGGTCGTTGCCGTTGTGCGCCAATGGCAACCAGAGGTATTTGCCGCGCCGCGAGGCCTCGCCCACCGTGCGGCCCACGAGTGTGTCGGGCTCTATGCCCAGCGGCCAGCGCAGCGGCTTGCCCAGGCGCACGGCCGTCACCCGCGCGCCCTGGATGCGCTGCGCAAAACTCTGTCGCGTCGTCTCGACTTCGGGCAATTCGGGCATGGAGGGAATTATCACGACCCGGCACGGTCAATGCAGTCACGCGGCTGTTTTCCGGGCTGCGCCGACCACTAGAATCGTTTGAGCTACAGGAGTTGTCTGAATGCCAGCCCGTTTCCCTACTCGCCTTCGTGCGCTGGCCCTGGCCGCGTGCGCCACGCTGGCGAGCCACGCCGCCTTTGCGCAAGACGATCTGCTCGTCCGTTCGCGGCTGGACCGCCAGCTTTTCCTTCAGGTGCTCATCGGCGAGATCGAGCTGCGCGAAGGCGAGGTGGGCACCGCCTACGAGGTGATGCTCGAAGCCGCCAAGCGCTCCAAGGAAGAGCAGATCTTCAAGCGTACCGTGGACATCGCCTTGCAGGCCGGCGCCGGCGAACAGGCTCTTGCCGCCGCCAAGACCTGGCGCGAGGAGATGCCGCAATCGCTGGATGCGCACCGCTACGTCATCCAGATCCTCGTCGCGCTGAATCGGCCGGCGGACACGGCCGACACGCTGTCCTCGCTCATCAAGATCACGCCCGAGGCGGAGCGGCCGTCGATCATCATGAACATGCCGCGCTTCTTCTCGCGCGTGGCCGACCGCAAGGCCACCGTGGCGCTGATGGAGAAGGTGACGCAGCCTTATGCCGAGCAGGCCAGCACGAAGGCCGCGGTGAACGTGGCCATCGGACATGCGTGGTTCATGGCCGAAGACACGGGCAAGGCGCTGGAGTACGCCCGCCGCGCCCATGAGCAGGATCCGGCCTCCGAAGGCGCGGCACTCTTCGCGCTGGAAATGCTGCCGGGCGTCGCACCGGCTGAAGAGCTGGTCGTCGACCACCTGAAGGTCAAGCCCACGAGCGACGGCATCCGGCAGGTGTATGCGCGGATCCTGAGCGCCTCGCAGCGCTTTGCCGACGCGGCCGTGCAGCTGGAACAGGTGACGCAGCATCAGCCGCAGGTCGCCGGGCCGTATCTCACGCTGGGTGCGCTGTACCTGGAGTTGAAGCAGTCCAAGCAGGCCACGGACGCGCTGGTGAAATACCTGGAAGTCGCGCAGGCCGCACCCGTGAAGGCACCGGCCAAGGCCGAAACCAAGCCCGCCACGCCAACCAAGCCGCAGGGCGATGACGACGACGATGACGACGACGCCTCACCGGCTTCGGCCGCAGCCGACCAGGGCGTGACCCAGGCCTGGCTGATGCTGGCCCAGGCGGCGGAACAGCAAGGCGACTTCAAGTCCGCCGAGATCTGGCTCGCCAAGGTCGACAACCCGCAGCGCGCGCTGGAGGTCGTCGCAAGGCGCGCCTCGCTGCTGGCACGCCAGGGCAAGATCAAGGAAGCGCGTGACCTCATCCACCGCTCGCCCGAGCGCAGCCAGGACGATGCCCGCGCCAAGCTGCTGGCCGAGGCGCAGGTGCTGCGCGACGTGAAGCGCTGGTCCGACGCCAACAGCGTGCTGGCCAGCGCCAACAAGAAGTTCCCGAACGACGTGGACCTGCTGTACGAGCAGTCCATGATGGCCGAGAAGCTCAACAAGCTCGACGAGATGGAAAAGCTGTTGCGCAAGGTCATCGAGATCAAGCCCGACCACCACCACGCCTACAACGCGCTGGGCTATTCGCTGGCCGAGCGCAATACCCGCCTGCCCGAGGCGAAGGCGCTGATCCAGAAGGCGCTGGAGATCGCACCGGGCGAGCCCTTCATCACCGACAGCATGGGCTGGGTAGAGTACCGCAGCGGCAACCGGGCGGAGGCGATCCGCCTGCTGCGCGGCGCCTATCGCTCGCGGCCTGATCCCGAGATCGGCGCCCACCTGGGCGAGGTGCTGTGGATCAACGGCGAGCGCGACGAGGCCAAGCGCGTGTGGCGCGAGGCTCGGGCCAAGGATTCCGCCAACGACGTGCTGCGCGAGACGCTGGCGCGCCTGCGGGTCGGCGACCTGTGATCCGGCGTGCGTGGCTGGCGGCGCTCGTGGCCGCCATCGTCCTCGCAGGCTGCGCGACACAGCAGGCCACGGGCCCAAGGCAGTACAGCACGCCGGATTCGCTTGCGGGCCGCATGACGGTGAAGGTCGATGCGACGCCCACCTCGCAGGCCCGCAACGTGACCGCCGTGTTCGACCTGCAAGGCACGCCCGAGCAAGGCAAGCTGGACTTGTCCACGCCGCTGGGCACGGTGCTCGCGCAGGCGCGCTGGGCGCCGGGCAAGGTGGCGCTGGTCACGTCGCAAGGCGAGACGGCCTTCGCGACGCTCGATGAGCTCACCCGCGAGGTGCTGGGCGAAAGCCTGCCGGTGGCTGCCCTCTTCGACTGGTTGCGCGGCCGCCCGTGGCCGGGTGCGCCGAGCACGTCTGATGGCGACAAGGCCTTCAAGCAACTGGGCTGGACGGTCAGCCTGGCGCAGTTCGGCGACGGCCTCATCGCCGCCAGCCGCGCCGAGGCGCCGGCCGTGAGCGTGCGCGCCAAGCTGGACGCGCAATGAGCCGCGCACGGCCGCCCGAAGTGGCTCGCACCGCAGTGCGCAGCACGGAGGTTTTCCAATGAGCCTGCGCAGCCTCTGGGACGTCCCGGCACCCGCCAAGCTCAACCTGTTCCTGCACGTGGTGGGGCGCCGCCCCGACGGCTACCACCTGCTGCAGTCGGTCTTCGTGATGATCGACTGGGCCGATACGCTGCATTTCGAGCGCCGCAGCGACGGCCGGCTGTCGCGTCACGATCTCAGCGCGGCGCTGCCTGCGGACGACCTCTGCCTGCGTGCCGCCCGGCTGCTGCAGGCCGAGAGCGGCGTGTCGCTGGGCGCCGACATTTCCATCGACAAGCAGGTGCCCTGGGGCGCCGGCATGGGTGGCGGCAGTTCGGACGCCGCGTCGACGCTGCTGGCGCTGAACCGCCTGTGGCATCTGGACTGGCCCCTGTCGCGCCTGATGCCCCTGGGGCTCAAGCTCGGGGCGGACGTGCCGTTTTTCCTCGGTGGCCACAATGCGTGGGTCGAAGGCATCGGCGAGCAGCTGACGCCCATGGACATCCCCGCGCAATGGCTGGCTGTCGTGAAACCCGCCGCGAACATCGCCACGCAGGCAATTTTCACAAGCCCATTGCTGGTACGCGACACCAAAGCTGCTATACTCGCAGGCTTTCTTGCAGACGCTGGAATTGAGAAGCTTCTCGCAGGGTATGGCCGCAACGATTTGCAGCCCCCGGCGCAGGCTCACAGTCCCGAGGTGGCCCAGGCCGCCAAGCTGCTTGAAGAACGCTTTGGCAACAGCCGCATGACGGGCTCCGGCAGCGCGGTGTTTGCAAGAGCGGGCAAGGTTGAAGGCAAAGAATTCAGAGGCACAGAGCGCCCGCCCATGGCGACAATACCGGCGGATCTTCCACCGGGTTGGGCAGGCAGAATGTGCCGAAGCCTGGAGCTTCATCCCCTCGCGGGCTGGGCTTCAAGCTGACGGTTGAGGTTGGCCGCGCAAGCGGCGGACCGGTGTAGGGGAGTCGCCAAGTTGGTTAAGGCATCGGATTTTGATTCCGACATGCGAGGGTTCGAGTCCTTCCTCCCCTGCCAAATCTCTTCACTGTGATTCCCGGTACGGCGCAATGCGGTACGCAGGGGCTGAACCTGATGGGTTGAATGAAGAACCCTGCAAGCCTCGACGGAGGGAATGTGCTTTTCAACACCGTGCTCTTCACCGGTAACGCCAACCCCGCGCTGGCGCAGGAAATCGCATCCCATCTCGGCATCGAACTCGGCAAGGCCAAGGTCGGCCGCTTCTCCGACGGCGAGGTCGACTGCGAAATCCAGCAGAACGTGCGTGCCCGCGACATCTTCGTGGTCCAGCCCACCTGCGCGCCGACCAACGAAAACCTGATGGAGCTGTGCATCATGGTCGACGCGCTCAAGCGCGCGTCCGCCCGCCGTGTCACCGCTGTCATCCCCTACTTCGGCTACGCCCGGCAAGACCGCCGGCCGCGCTCCACCCGGGTGCCCATCAGCGCCAAGGTGGTGGCCAACATGCTGGAAGCCGTGGGCGTCGAGCGCCTGCTGACCATGGACCTGCACGCCGACCAGATCCAGGGCTTCTTCAACATCCCCGTCGACAACATCTACGCCTCTCCGGTCCTGCTGGCCGACGTGAAGACCAAGAACTACGAGAACCTCGTGGTGGTCTCGCCCGACGTGGGCGGCGTGGTGCGCGCCCGGGCGCTGGCCAAGCAGCTGGGCTGCGACCTGGCCATCATCGACAAGCGCCGCCCCAAAGCAAACGTGTCCGAAGTCATGCACGTCATCGGCGACATTGACGGCCGCAACTGCGTGATCATGGACGACATGATCGACACTGCCGGCACGCTGGTGAAGGCAGCCGAAGTCCTGAAGGACCGCGGCGCCAAGAGCGTGTACGCCTACTGCACCCACGCCGTGTTCTCCGGCCCGGCGATCGGCCGCATCAAGGGCTCGGCGCTGGACGAAGTCGTCATCACGAACACCATTCCCTTGTCCGAGGAAGGCAAGGCCTGCTCGAAGGTTCGGCAGCTGTCCGTCGCCTTCCTCTTCGCCGAGACCATCCGCCGCATTTCCGACGGTGAATCGGTGACCTCCCTCTTCGCGGAACAGAACAACAACTTCTGAGCCGCGTTTTCGCGGGGCCCGCAAGGGCCTCATCCCATGAGGCAGCCTGGTCGCGGGTGCCTCGAACATTTGGAGTTACTCATGAAATTCGTCGCTTTCGAGCGCACGCTGCAGGGGACCGGAGCGAGCCGCCGCCTGCGCAATGCGCAAAAGGTGCCTGGCATCGTCTACGGTGCAGGCGAGCCGGCCAAGATCGAGCTGGACCACAACGCCCTCTTCTTCGCGCTGAAGAAGGAAGCCTTCCACTCCACCGTGCTGGAGATGGAACTGGCCGGCAAGACCGAGCAGGTCATCCTGCGCGACTACCAGATGCACGCCTTCCGCCCGATCGTGCTGCACGTGGACTTCCAGCGCGTGGACGCCACCACCAAGATCACGAAGAAGGTGCCCCTGCACTTCGCGAACGAGGAAAACTCGCCGGCCGTCAAGACCGACAAGTGCCTGGTGAACCACGTGGTCACCGAGCTGATGATCCAGTGCCTGGCCGCCCAGCTGCCTGAGTTCATCGAGGTCGACCTCGGCAACCTCGCCAAGGGTGGTTCGCTGCACGTGAACGACATCAAGCTGCCCGCCGGCAGCAAGGTCGTGCTGCACGGCAAGAAGAACCCGGTGATCGTGTCGGTCTCCGAGCAAGTGGCTGAAGAAGAAGCCGCGCCCGTCGTTACCGCTCCTGTCGCTGCCGAAAAGGGCAAGGGCAAGAAGGACGAAAAGCAGAACAAGCGCTGATGCGCACCCGGTTGCGGCCTGCGGGCTGCAGCGTCAAGCCCCGCCTCGGCGGGGCTTTTTCATTTCCGCGGCGCCTCGATAATCCAGCCCCATGATCAAGTTGCTTGTCGGCCTGGGCAACCCCGGCCCTGAATACGAAGCCACCCGGCACAATGCCGGCTTCTGGTGGATCGACGAAGTCGCGCGCAAGCTGGGTGCGAACCTGGTGCCCGAGCGAGCCTACTTCGGGCTCGTGGCGCGGGTGAACCGGCCCGATGGGCCGATCTGGCTGCTGGAGCCGATGACCTTCATGAACCTCTCGGGCAAGTCGGTGGCGGCCCTGGCGCGCTTCTTCAAGATCTTGCCGAACGAGGTCCTCGTGGTGCATGACGAGCTCGATCTCGTCCCCGGCCAGATGAAGCTCAAGCTGGGCGGCAGCCATGCCGGCCACAACGGCTTGCGCGACATCCATGCGCAGCTGGGCACAGCCGACTATTGGCGGCTGCGGCTGGGCATCGGACACCCGGGCGTGAAGGCCGAAGTCGTCAACTACGTGCTCAAGAAACCGTCGCCGGAGCACCGCGAAGCGATCGAGAAGGCCATCGACCAGTCGCTCACGGCGCTGGACCTCATCCTGGCAGGCGACATGGAAAAGGCGATGATGAAGGTGCACGCCAAGCCACCGCGCCCCAAGCCGCCCAAGCCCGAACCCAAGCCTGACGCCCCCGCCCCGGAGACCTCGACATGACACGCTTGCTGATGCTCCTCATCCTGGCCGCGGCAGCCGGCGCCGCACAGGCCGGCCAGGCCATCTATCGGTGCGGCCAGACCTACTCGCAAACGCCCTGCCCGGACGGAAAGATCGTCGAATCCACCGACCCTCGCACGGCAGCGCAGCGCGCCGAGGCCAAGCGGGTGGCGGCCAAGGAAAAACAGCTGGCCGCAAAGATGGAGCGCGAGCGCAAGGAGCGTGAGGCCGCCTCTGCGCCGCAAGGTGCCGCCAGCCTGAGTGCACCGGCGCCGGCGGAGCCTGCATCGTCACCAGCGCCAAAGGCCAAGGTTCACAAGAGCAAGCCGAAGAAGAAGACTGCCGCCAACAAGGATTTCACCGCCGTCGTGCCTGGCGGCAAGTAGATCTCCGGAACACAACGCGGGCGCCGATGTGCGCCCGCAGCGGATCAAACGTCCGCCGGAATCAGCTTGATGTTCACCTCAGGCACACCCGCCGCGCGCTGCAGGCCCTGGTATTTCTGCCACAGCGTCAGCTTGGTCTCCACGCGGTTCGGATCGACCGGGATGCAACTCACCGGGCAGACCTGCACGCACTGCGGCTCGTCGAAATGGCCGACGCACTCGGTGCACTTGTCCGGCGCGATCTCATAGAACTCGGCGCCCATGGAGATGGCCTGGTTCGGGCACTCCGGCTCGCACACATCGCAGTTGATGCATTCGTCGGTGATGAGCAGAGCCATGGCCGGGTACTTCCAGGGGATCCAAAAAAGAATCAGTTGCTGGCTTTGACGCGATTCTTGAGCCGGTCGTTCACGGACGCCGACACGAACTTCGACACATCGCCGCCCAGCGTGGCGATTTCACGCACGAAGGTGCCGGAGACGAATTGGTACTGGTCGCTGGGCGTGAGGAACAGGGTTTCGACGTCGGGCATGAGCTGGCGGTTCATGCCGGCCATCTGGAATTCGTACTCGAAGTCGCTCACCGCCCGCAGGCCGCGGACCACCACCTTGCCGCCGTTGGCCACCACGAAGTCTCGCAGCAGGCCGCGGAAGGCGATGACTTCGACATTGGGGTACTTGCTGGCCAGCTCCTGGGCGATCTCCAGGCGCTCATCGATGGTGAACATCGTGCGCTTGTGGTGGCCGGCCGCCACGGCCAGGATCAGCCGCTCGAACAGCCGGCTGGCGCGGCGCATCAGGTCTTCGTGGCCCAGGGTCATCGGGTCGAAGGTGCCCGGATAGACGGCGGTGAGTTTGGTCACGGAGGTCAAGTGGCGCTCCTGCGCGATGGGTTGCGGCCGCAGTGTAGCCCGGTGTTTCAAACGGTGCGCGGCGCCGTGTTGCGTTGCAGCAGATGAAAGTGCACGGCACCGGCACGAGCGTGGCGATGAACCTTCAGGCCGGCACCAGAAACGGTCGCGTCATCGAACGGTCGATCGGCCTCCAGGTACAGGAATCCGCCCTCCACCAGCAAAGGCGATGCCGCCTGGATGGCTGCTTCGAACACGTTGGCATCGAACGGCGGATCGATGAACACCAGCTCAAAGCTGCCCTGGGACGCTCGGCGCATCCAGGCCAGCCCGTCAGCGGCCTCGATCCGGACCATCTCCGCCTTGAGCTTGGCCTTGATGGCATTGAGCCCTTGCGCGAGCGAGCGCTCGCGTTCGAGCATCACCACCTGCGCCGCACCGCGGGATGCCGCCTCGAATCCGAGCGCGCCGCTGCCGGCGAAGGCGTCCAGGCAGCGCCAGCCGTCCAGGTCCTGCCCCAGCCAGTTGAACAAGGTCTCGCGGACGCGGTCGGGCGTGGGTCGCAACCCTGGCAGATCGGCCACCGGCAGCTTGGTGCGCTTCCACTGCCCGCCGATGATCCGCACCTCACGCGGCGGGCCGCGCCTTGCTGCAGCCGTCATTGGCGCACCGGGATGCCGCGGCTGGCCATCAGCGCCTTGGCCTCGCCCACGGTGTGCTGGCCGTAGTGGAAGATGCTCGCCGCCAGCACTGCATCGGCCCCACCCTTCTGGATGCCATCGGCCAAGTGTTCCAGGTTGCCCACGCCACCGGAGGCAATGACCGGCACGCTCACCGCATCGCTCACCGCCCGGGTCAGCTCCAGGTCGAAGCCGATCTTGGTGCCGTCGCGGTCCATGCTGGTCAGCAGGATCTCGCCCGCGCCATGCTCGGCCATCTGGCGTGCCCAGGCCACGGCATCCAGGCCGGTGTTCTTGCGGCCACCGTGGGTGTAGACGTCCCAGCCGTCACCGCGTGCCGCCAGGTCATCGCCCTGCCGCTGCTTGGCGTCGATCGCCACCACGATGCACTGCGCGCCGTACTTGGCTGACGCATCGCGGATGACCTGCGGGTTGGCCACCGCCGCCGAGTTGAAGCTCACCTTGTCGGCGCCGGCATTCAGCAGCCGCCGCACGTCCTCCACCACCCGCACGCCGCCGCCCACGGTGAGCGGAATGAACACCTGCGAGGCCACCGCCTCGATGATGTGCAGGATCAGGTCGCGCCCGTCACTGGTGGCAGTGATGTCCAGGAAGGTCAGTTCGTCCGCACCCTGGTCGTTGTAGCGGGCCGCGATCTCCACCGGGTCGCCGGCATCGCGCAATTCAACGAAGTTGACGCCCTTGACCACACGGCCTCCGGTGACGTCCAGGCAGGGAATGATTCGTTTGGCAAGCATGGGGGCCTCGGCTGGAGAGATTCACTATACCCACGCGGGCGGCGCGGGCCGCCGCGCGGGTGTCACGTCCGCTTGCGAACCTGGGCGCGCGGCGCGGATGAAACCGCCGCCGCTCGTCGTACACCAAGGCTCGCCAGCGGAATGAGCCGCGCGGGCGCAGCCATTCAAGGACAGGAGGACGAACTCATGAGATCGAGTGCATTGATCGCCGCCGCCCTGGGCGCCGCCACGGCAATGCCGGCCGCCGCGGTCACGACCATCTACGTCGCCACGCTCAACGGCGCCAGCGAAGTCATTCCGAATGCGTCGCCCGGCACGGGCACGGCACGCGTCACCGTGGATTCGGTGCTGCACACCATGCGGGTGGAAAGCAGCTTCGCCGGGCTGGCGGGCGGCAACACCGCCGCCCACATCCACTGCTGCACCGCCACGCCAGACACCGGTGCCGCCGGCGTGGCAACCACCACGCCCACCTTCACCGGCTTCCCTTCGGGCACCACGTCGGGCACCTACGACCACACCTTCGACATGGACCTGGCGTCGAGCTGGAACGGCTCGTTCATCACCGCCCACGGCGGCACGACAGCCGGTGCGTTCGCCTTTTTTGCATCCGGGCTGGATGCAGGAACGACCTACTTCAACATCCACACGACCGCCTTTCCGGGCGGGGAGATTCGCGGCTTCTTGCATGCGGTGCCGGAGCCCGAGACCTACGCGCTGATGCTCGTGGGCCTGGGCCTGGTGGGGTGGACGGCGTCTCGCCGCCGCAGGGTCTGAGTTTTCTCGGGGAGGACGACCGGGTCAGGCGCCATTGAGCTCGTCGGCGCGCTTTTGCGCGCCGGCGAAATCGAGGTCGCCGGTGTAGATGGCCCGGCCGCAGATCACGCCTTCGATGCCTTCGTGGGCCACCGCGCACAGCTTCTCGATGTCCGCGATGCCACCCAGCCCGCCCGAGGCGATGACCGGGATGGACAGCGACTGCGCCAGCTTCACCGTCGCGTCGATGTTGATGCCGCTCAACATCCCGTCGCGCCCGATGTCGGTGTAGATCACGCCCTCGACGCCGTAATCCTCGAACTTCTGGGCCAAATCGACCACCTCGTGGCCGGTCAGCTTGCTCCAGCCGTCCGTCGCCACCTTGCCGTCCTTGGCGTCCAGCCCCACGATGATGTGGCCGCCGAAGGCGCTGCAGGCGTCCTTCAGGAAGCCCGGGCTCTTCACCGCGGCGGTGCCGATGATGACGAAACTCAGGCCATCGTCCAGGTAGCGCTCGATGGTGTCCAGGTCGCGGATGCCGCCACCCAGCTGCACGGGGATCTCGTCACCCACTTCGGCCAGGATGGCCTTGATCGCCGGCTCGTTCACCGGCTTGCCGGCGAAGGCGCCATTCAGGTCGACCAGGTGCAACCGGCGTGCGCCGGCATTGACCCATCGTCGTGCGATGGCCGCAGGATCGTCACCGAAGGTGGTGGAGTCGTTCATGTCGCCTTGTTTCAGGCGGACGCACTTGCCGTCTTTCAGGTCGATCGCGGGAATCAGCAGCATGGCCGAGGGGCTGGTGGGTAAGGGAGTGAGTGCCCGAGAAGGCTCAGATGGGTGCTGGTCACGGAGTCCAGTGAAGGAAGTTTCGGTACAAGGCTAGGCCGTGTTCCGCGCTTTTCTCGGGGTGAAACTGGGTGGCGAAAATATTATCCCGGGCCAGCGCGCAGGTAAAGCGCTCGCCGTACTCGGTTTCGCCAGCGCTGTGGCGTGCGTCGGACGGGCGGGCGTAGAAGCTGTGCACGAAATAGAACATGGCGCCATCTGGCACGCCCGCCCAGATCTTGTGCGGCTGCGCCTGGATCACGGCGTTCCAGCCCATCTGCGGCACCTTGTAGCGGCTGCCGTCAGGCTGCAGCCGGCCTTCGAGCCGGAAGCGCTTCACCTCGCCGGGAATGAGGGCCAGCCCGTCGGTGGGCCCTTCCTCGCTGTGCGACAGCAGCATCTGCATGCCCACGCACACACCCATGAGTGGCTTGTTGGCAGCGGCGTGGAGCACGGCGTCCAGCAGGCCGGAATCGCGCAGTTCGCGCATGCAGTCGGGCATGGCTCCCTGCCCGGGCAGCACGATGCGTTCGGCAGCGTAGACCTCCTCGGGCTTGGAGGTGACGATGACGTCCACGTCCGAGCCCTTGGCCACGTGCATCACGGCCTGCGAGACCGAGCGCAGGTTGCCCATGCCGTAGTCGACGACGGCGACGGTCCTGGACATGGCTACAGGCTTCCCTTCGTGGACGGGATGACCCCGGAAGCCCGCGGATCGATTTCCAGCGCCATGCGCAGCGCCCGCGCGAAGGCCTTGAAGATGGTCTCGCACTGGTGGTGCGCGTTCTCGCCGTGCAGGTTGTCGATGTGCAGCGTCACGCCGGCATGGTTCGAGAAGCCCTGGAAGAACTCATAGACGAGCTGGGTGTCGAGCTGGCCGATCATGCCGCTCTTGAAGTTCACCCGCATGTGCAGGCCGGGGCGGCCGGAGAAGTCGATGACCACCCGCGACAGCGCCTCGTCCAGCGGCACGTAGGCATGGCCGTAGCGGCGCAGGCCCTTCTTGTCGCCCACGGCCTTGGCCATCGCCTGGCCGAAGGTGATGCCCACGTCTTCCACCGTGTGGTGGCCGTCGATGTGCAGGTCGCCCTTGCAGTCGATGTCCAGGTCGATGAGCCCGTGGCGCGCGATCTGGTCGAGCATGTGGTCGAAAAAGCCGATGCCCGTCACGAACTTCGCGGCACCCGTGCCGTCCAGGTTCAGGGCAACGCGGATCTGCGTCTCGGCGGTGTTGCGGACGACTTCAGCTTTGCGTTCGGTACTCATCACAGGCTCGCCTTCAGGGCGTCGATCATCTTCAGGTTTTCATCCGGTGTTCCCACCGTGATGCGCAGGCAATTCTTCAGCAAAGGGTGCACGAACGCCACGTTCTTCACAAGCACGCCCCGTGCCTTCATGCCCTCGAAGGTGGCCTTCGAGTCGGGCACGCGGGCGAGGATCATGTTGGCATCGCTAGTGAAAGGCGTGACGTCGGGCAGCTCGCGCAGCCAGCCCTGGATCTTCTCGCGTTCGGCACGGATCGTGGCGGCCTGCTTCGCGTACTCGTCCACGTGCTCCAGCGCGAACAGCGCCGCCTCGCAGTTCAGCACGCTGATGTTGAAGGGCGGACGCAGCTTGTCGACTTCCTTGATGATCGGCTTGCGGCCGATGAGGTAGCCGATGCGCACGCCCGCCAGGCCGAACTTGCTCATGGTGCGCATGAGCAGCACGTGCTCGTGGCGCTTGAGGCGCTCCAGCGAATCACGTGCGGCGAAGGGCTGGTAGGCCTCGTCCATCACCACGAGGCCCGGTGCGGCTTCGATGATGGCGTCCACCGCCGCGTCGTTCCAGAGGTTGGCGGTCGGGTTGTTCGGGTAGGCCAGGTAGACCAGCGAGGGCTGGTGCTCCTTCACCGCGGCGAGCATGGCCGGCAGGTCCAGCTCGAAACGGTCGGTCAGCGGCACGCCCACGAACTTCAGGCCCTGCAGCTCGGCGGACATCTGGTACATGACGAAGCCCGGCAGCGGCGCGATCACCGTCGCGCCCGGCACGTCGCAAGCGAGCGTGAGCAGCGAGATCAGCTCGTCCGAGCCGTTGCCCAGCATGATGTCGCAGCCTTCGGGCATCAGCGCGTGCTTCGCCAACTCGGCGCGCAGCACGTCGCTGCGCTCGGCCGGGTAGCGGTTGAGCGCCAGCTCCGCCAGCCGCTCGCCCAGTTGCTTGCGCAGGTGGGCCGGCAGCAGGAACGGGTTTTCCATGGTGTCGATCTTCACCATGCCCGCCGAGGGCTGCACCGCATAGCCGTGCATGGACTGGATGTCCTGGCGAATGACCTTCTTCATCCGTTGTTCCAGTGCGGCGCTCATTGCGCGGTTCCTTTCAAGCGAAGTTCAGCAGCACGGGCGTGGGCTTGCAAGCCTTCGCCATAGGCCAATTCAGCAGCGATCGGCCCCAGCACCTGGGCACCCGCCTCGCTCACCTCGATCAGGCTCGATCGCTTCTGGAAGTCATACACGCCAAGCGGCGAGGAGAAGCGGCAGGTACCAGAAGTCGGCAGCACGTGGTTGGGCCCGGCACAGTAGTCACCCAGGCTTTCACTGGTGTAGGCGCCCAGGAAGATGGCGCCGGCATGGCGCAGCAGCGGCTCGTAGCGGTGCGGCTCGCGGGCGCTCACCTCCAGGTGCTCGGGCGCGATGCGGTTGCTGATCTCGCAGGCTTCTTCCATGCTGCGGGTGTGGATGAGTGCACCACGCCCTTCCAGCGAGGCGCGGATCACGTCCTTGCGCGGCATGTCGGGCAGGAGGCGGTCGATGGCTTCCTTCACGCGATCGATGTAGCCGCGATCCGGACACAGCAGGATGCTTTGCGCGAGTTCGTCATGCTCGGCCTGGCTGAAGAGGTCCATCGCAACCCAGTCGGGCGGCGTGGAGCCGTCGGCCAGCACGAGGATCTCGCTGGGCCCGGCGATCATGTCGATGCCCACCTTGCCGAACACGCGGCGCTTGGCGCTGGCCACGTAGGCGTTGCCGGGGCCGGTGATCTTGTCGACCGACGGAATGGTCTTCGTGCCGTAGGCGAGCGCAGCAACCGCCTGCGCACCGCCCACCGTGAAGGCGCGATCCACGCCGGCGACCGCCGCGGCAGCCAGCACCAGCGCATTGCGCTCGCCTCGCGGCGTGGGCACGACCATGATGATCTCGCCTACGCCGGCCACCTTGGCCGGCAGGGCATTCATCAGCACGCTGGACGGATAGGCCGCCTTGCCGCCGGGCACGTAGATGCCCACTCGGTCCAGCGGCGTGACTTTCTGGCCCAGCAGCGTGCCGTCCTCGTCGCGGTAGCTCCACGAGCGGCCGCAGGCTTCGAGCTGGCGCTCGTGGTAGCTGCGCACCCGGCGGGCGGCGGCTTCAAGCGCGGCGCGCTGCTTCGCGGGAATGGATGCCAGCGCGGCTTGCAGCTCGGCCTGGCTGATCTCCAGTGCAGACACGCTGGGCGCATCGACGCCATCGAAGCGCTGGGTGTACTCGAGCACGGCTTCGTCGCCGCGTGCCTGCACGTCGGCGAGGATGCTGCCCACGCGCTCCTCGATCGCATGATCCTGCTCCGCACTCCAATGCAGCACATGCTGGAACGACGTGTCGAAGTCGGCAGCAGTGGTGGCGAGGATGCGGAGATTGGTGCTCATGATGCGATGGCTTTGGCGAATGAATCGATGATGTTGCGGATGGGTTCGCGCTTCAACTTCAGCGCGGCCTGGTTCACGACGAGGCGCGAGGAAATCTCCATGATCTTCTCGACCTCGACGAGGTGGTTGGCCTTCAAGGTGGAGCCGGTGGAGACGAGGTCGACGATGGCGTCGGCCAGTCCGGTCAGCGGCGCGAGCTCCATGGACCCGTACAGCTTGATCAGGTCGACGTGGACGCCCTTGTTGGCGAAATGTTCGCTGGCGATGGTGGTGAACTTCGTGGCCACGCGGATGCGCGAGCCTTGCTTCACCGCGGCTTCGTAGTCGAAGTCCGCCCGCACGGCCACGCTCATGCGGCAGCGCGCGATCTTCAGGTCCAGTGGCTGGTACATGCCGGCGCCGCCGTGCTCGTACAGCGTGTCCTTGCCGGTGATGCCGAGGTCGGCGCCGCCGTACTGCACGTAGGTCGGCACGTCGGTGGCGCGCACGAGCACGAGGCGCACTTCGGGGTTGCTGGTGCCGATGATGAGCTTGCGGGACTTCTCGGGGTCTTCGCTGACCTCGATGCCGGCCGCCTTCAGCAGCGGCAGGGTCTCGTCGAAGATGCGTCCTTTGGACAGGGCAAGAGTAATCATCGCGCCTCCTGCCGAGCCGCCTCAAAGGAGGCGCGCGCGCCCTCGGGGGGCAGCGAACGGATGTGAGCTTGGGGGTTGTTCATTTCGTTCGCTCGATGTCCGCGCCGATGCCGCGCAGCTTGGCTTCCATCTGGTCGTAGCCGCGGTCCAGGTGGTAGATGCGGTCCACGATCGTCTCGCCCTCGGCCACGAGGCCGGCGATGACGAGGCTGGCTGAGGCGCGCAGGTCCGTGGCCATCACCGTGGCGCCCGACAGGCCCGGCACGCCGGTGACATAGGCCGTGTGCCCATCCACCTCGATCTTCGCGCCCAGGCGCACGAGCTCGTTCACGTGCATGAAGCGGTTCTCGAAGATGGTCTCGGTGACCTTGGCCGTGCCGTCGGCGATGCAGTTCAGCGCCATGAACTGCGCCTGCATGTCGGTCGGGAAGGCGGGGTACTCGCTGGTCTTGAAGCCCACGGCACGCGGACGCTGGCTGGCCTTCACGCGGATCCAGCCGTCACCCGCTTCGATGGTGGCACCGGCCTCGCGAAGCTTGTCGACCACCGCGCCCAGGTGGCCGGCGTTGGCGCGCTTGAGCAGCACGTCGCCACCGGCGGCCGCCACGGCGCACAGGAAGGTGCCGGTCTCGATGCGGTCAGGAATGATCTCGTGCGCTGCGGCCGGCGCCAGGCCCGTCAGCTTCTCCACGCCCTGGATGCGGATGCGCGCCGTGCCGTGCCCCTCGATCTTCGCGCCCATCTTGATGAGCATCTCGGCCAGGTCGGGAATCTCCGGCTCCTGCGCCGCGTTCTCCAGGATGGTCTCGCCCTCGGCCAGCGCCGCGGCCATCAGGAAATTCTCGGTGCCCGTCACCGTCACCATGTCGGTGGTGATGCGCGCACCCTTGAGCCGCGTGGCCTTGGCGATGATGTAGCCGTGCTCCACCTTCACGTCCGCACCCATGGCCTGCATGCCCTTGATGTGCTGGTCCACCGGCCGCGAGCCGATGGCGCAGCCGCCGGGCAGCGACACCGTCGCCTGGCCGAAGCGCGCCAGCAGCGGCCCCAGCACGAGGATGGAGGCGCGCATCGTCTTCACGAGGTCATACGGCGCCTCGGGCTTGGTGACCTTGCCGGCGTCCAGGGTGACCTGGTCGGGCTGCGATTCGCTGCGCTCGGCCGTCACGCCCATGTTGCGCAGCAGCTTCAGCGTGGTGCTCACGTCCTGCAGGCGCGGGACGTTGTTCAAGGTGACCGGTTCAGCCGACAGCAGTGCGGCGCACAGCTCCGGCAGCGCGGCGTTCTTGGCACCGGAGATCGTGACTTCGCCCTGGAGCTGGCGGCCACCGCGGATGAGAAGTTTGTCCATGAGCGTCTTCTTTGCCCATGCCCATCGCGGCCACCAAACCTGCTGGCGCAGGCTCGCCAGCCGCAGTGAACACTGCGGCGGTTGTCAGTGGTGGTGGGTGGCGGCCGCGGCGGTTGCCCACTCGGCCGGGGTCAGCGTCTTCATCGACAAGGCGTGGATTTGCTCACGCATTCTATCGCCCAGGGCCCGGTAGACCTTCTGGTGGCGCGCCACGCGGCTCGCGCCCTCGAATTCGGACGACACGATGGTCGCGAAGAAGTGGCGACCATCGCCCTCGACTTCGAGGTGCTCGCAGGGCAGCCCTTGCGCGATGTAGCGCTGGACTTCGGCGGGGGTGGGGTCGGCCATGGTGGGTCCGATTGTAATGGTCGATCCCACCGTGATCAGACGAGGACTCGCTCGATGCCGCCCGCGTTGGCGCGCTCGACGTATTCCGGCATCCAGTCCTCCCCGAGGATCTGGTTGGCCATCTCCACGACGATGTAGTCTGCCTCCAGCAGCCCGTTGTTCAGGTCGCCGGTGTAGCGCGACAGGCCCTGCAGGCAGCTCGGGCAGGAGGTCAGGATCTTCACCGGCCCCTTCTCGGGCACGCCGCCGGTGGCGCGCAGGGCGGCTTCATCCTTGCGCAACTCTTCTTCCTTGCGGAAGCGCACCTGCGTGGAGATGTCCGGCCGCGTCACGCCCAGGGTGCCGCTCTCGCCGCAGCAGCGCTCGCTCTTGCGCACGTTGTCGCCCACCAGCGCCTTGACCGTCTTCATCGGCTCCTGCTGCTTCATCGGCGTGTGGCAGGGGTCGTGGTACAGGTAGCCGCCCGCGCCCTGGCCGGGCTGCAGGGTGATGCCCTTTTCCAGCAGGTACTCGTGGATGTCCACGATGCGGCAGCCCGGGAAGATCTTGTCGAACTGGTAGCCCTGGAGCTGGTCGTAGCAGGTGCCGCAGCTCACCACCACGGTCTTGATGTCCAGGTAGTTGAGCGTGTTGGCCACGCGGTGGAACAGCACCCGGTTGTCGGTGATGATCTTCTCGGCCTTGTCGAACTGGCCCGAGCCCTTCTGCGGGTAGCCGCAGCACAGGTAGCCCGGCGGCAGCACGGTCTGCACACCGGCGTGCCAGAGCATCGCCTGCGTGGCCAGGCCCACCTGCGAGAAGAGGCGCTCCGAGCCGCATCCCGGGAAGTAGAAGACGGCTTCGGTGTCGGAGGTCGTCTTCTTCGGGTCGCGGATGATGGGGACGTAGTTCTTGTCCTCGATGTCCAGGAGCGCGCGCGCCGTCTTCTTGGGCAGGCCGCCCGGCAGTTTCTTGTTGATGAAGTGGATCACCTGCTCCTTGATCGGAGCCGTGCCCACCGACGACGGGGGCGCCGCCGTCTGCTTGTTCGCCAAGCCGCGCAGCAGCGTGTTGGCCGCGCGCTGGGCCCGGAAGCCCACGTCCACCATCGCCGTGCGCAGCAGCTTGATGGTCTCGGGGTTGGTGGCGTTGAGCATCATCATCGCCATCTTGTTGCCGGGGCGGAAGCTCTTCTTGCCCATCTTGCGCAAGAGGTTGCGCATGTTCATGGACACATCGCCGAAGTCGATCTTCACCGGGCAGGGCGACAGGCACTTGTGGCACACCGTGCAGTGGTCGGCCACGTCCTCGAACTCTTCCCAGTGCTTGATGGACACGCCGCGGCGCGTCTGCTCTTCGTAGAGGAAGGCTTCCACCAGCAGCGAGGTGGCCAGGATCTTGTTGCGCGGGCTGTACAGCAGGTTGGCGCGCGGCACGTGGGTGGCACACACCGGCTTGCACTTGCCGCAGCGCAGGCAGTCCTTCACCGAGTTGGCGATCTCGCCGATGTCGCTTTGCTGCATGATCAGCGACTCGTGCCCCATCAGCCCGAAGCTGGGCGTGTAGGCGTTGGTGAGGTCGGCCTTGAACAGCGCGCCGTCGAAGGTCGCATCACGCAGCAGCTTGCCCTTGTTGAAGCGGCCCTCGGGGTCCACGCGCTGCTTGTAGGCGGTGAAGTTGGCCAGCTCCTCATCGGTGAGGAATTCGAGCTTGGTGATGCCGATGCCGTGCTCGCCGCTGATCACACCGTCCAGCGAACGCGCCAGCTTCATGATGCGCGCCACGGCCTCGTGCGCCGTCTGCAGCATCTCGTAGTTGTCGCTGTTGACCGGGATGTTGGTGTGCACGTTGCCGTCGCCGGCGTGCATGTGCAGCGCCACCCACACACGGCCGCGCAGCACTTCCTTGTGGATCTTCTGGGCCTCGTCGACGATGGCCGACAGCGCAGCACCCGAGAAGATCTGTTGCAGCACAGCGCGGATCTGCGTCTTCCACGACGCGCGCAGGGTGTGGTCCTGCAGGTCGGTGAAGAACGTGCGGCCGGTGTCGGCCTGCACCACGTCCAGCTGCGTCATCCACTGCTGCCACAGGCCGCGCACTTCGCGCACCACGGCCAGCGCCTGCTGCACGCGGTCTTCCAGCAGTTCGGCCGCGGGAATCTCGCTCGCGTCGTCGCCCTTGCCCAGCGGCAGGTTGCCGCCGAGGAAGAACTCCTCCAGCCGGTCGGCCAGCGCGATCTTGTTGCGCAGGCTCAGCTCGATGTTGATGCGCTCGATGCCCTCGGTGTACTCGCCCATGCGCGGCAGCGGGATCACCACGTCCTCGTTCACCTTGAACGCGTTCGTGTGCTTGCTGATGGCGGCCGTGCGCTTGCGGTCCAGCCAGAACTTCTTGCGCGCCTCGGCGCTCACCGCGACGAAGCCTTCGCCCGAGCGGCTGTTGGCGATGCGGATGACCTCGCTGGTGGCACGCGCCACCACGTCGGCGTCGTTGCCGGCGATGTCGCCCACCAGCACCATCTTGGGCAGCGTGCCGCGCTTGCTCTTGGTGGCATAGCCCACCGCACGCAGGTAGCGGTCGTCCAGGTGCTCCAGGCCCGCGAGGATGGCGCCGCCCGCCTTCGCCTCGGCGAACATGAAGTCCTTGATCTCGACGATCGAGGGCACCGCATCCTTCGCGTTGCCGAAGAACTCCAGGCACACCGTGCGGGTGTGGGCGGGCATCTTGTGCACCACCCAGCGGCAGCTGGTGATCAGTCCGTCGCAGCCTTCCTTCTGGATGCCGGGCAGGCCGGCGAGGAACTTGTCGGTGACGTCCTTGCCCAGGCCTTCCTTGCGGAACACGCGGCCGGGCACTTCCAGCGTCTCGGTGCGCTCCAGGGTCTTGCCGCTGGCGTCGTAGTAGCGCAGCTCGAAGGTCGCCACCTCCACGTCATGGATCTTGCCCATGTTGTGGTTGATGCGGATCACCTCCAGCCACTTGGCCTCGGGCGTCACCATGCGCCAGGAGGCGAGGTTGTCCAGCGCCGTGCCCCAGAGCACGGCCTTCTTGCCACCCGCGTTCATGGCGACGTTGCCGCCCACGCAGGAGGCCTCGGCCGAGGTCGGGTCCACGGCGAAGACGAAGCCGGCACGCTCGGCGGTGTCAGCCACGCGCTGGGTGACGACTCCGGCCTCGGTCCAGATGGTGGCGACCTCGCGGTCCAGGCCAGGCAAGGTCTTCATCTCGACGGCCGTCATGGCCTCGAGCTTCTCGGTGTTGATGACCGCGCTCTTCCAGGTCAGCGGCACCGCGCCGCCGGTGTAGCCCGTGCCGCCCCCACGCGGGATGATGGTCAGGCCCAGCTCGATGCAGGCGGCCACGAGGCCCGCCATCTCGGCCTCGGTGTCGGGCGTGAGCACGACGAAGGGATATTCGACGCGCCAGTCGGTGGCGTCGGTGACGTGCGAGACGCGGCTCAGGCCATCGAACTTGATGTTGTCCTTGGCCGTGTGCTTGCCCAGCACCTTGGTGGCCCGCTTGCGCAGGTCGTAGGTGTCGCGGAACTGCGCGGCGAAGGACTCGACCGCGCCGGAGGCCGCCTTGAGCAGTTCACCGACGTTTCGGTCGCGCTCGGCATCGGCCTGTGGCGTGCGGCGCTTCTCGATCTCGTGCAGCCGGTGGTGCAGCGCCTCGATGAGCAGCGCACGACGACGCGGGTTGTCCAGCATGTCGTCTTGCAGGTACGGGTTGCGCTGGACCACCCAGATGTCGCCCAGCACCTCATAGAGCATGCGGGCCGACCGGCCGGTCTGGCGCTCCTCGCGCAGCTTGTTCAGGACCTCCCAGGAACGGGAGCCCAGCAGCCTGATCACGATCTCGCGATCGGAAAACGAGGTGTAGTTGTACGGAATCTCGCGCAGACGGGGCGCGCCGTGGGCCAGCGCGGCGGCGCCGGCAATCTCGTTCAGGGTGGCGGGTGCGTTCATCGGATGTTCGCGAGAGGGTTCAGGTCGTCCGCCGAACCGCCCGTGGTGCGGGCAGCGCCCCTCGGGGCAGGAGCGAAGCGGCTGGTGGGCTCTCGACTCTCAGCACTTGAGGGTGAATGGTACCCCACACCGTGTTTTCCCTCGGTTGGGTAAGGCCCTCCAAAGCCGGACCTCTGCCAATGCGGCAGGCTGCAGTTTGGTGCGAGGGCAATATTCCCAGCGGGGTATACCCGGTTGCCGCACGTGAAGGCCCCTTGATAAACACGCCTGTCACACGATCGACGCAAAGTCGCGGGCCGGCCACGAACCGTCCCACACACATGGAGTCCTCATGAAGAACAAGTCTCTCGCTCTTGCAGCTCTTGCCCTGGCCGCAGCGTTCAGTTCACCTGCACAGGCCCAGGTCGAAATCCAGTGGTGGCATGCCATGGGCGGCGCCCTGGGCGAATGGGTCAATGACCTTGCCAAGGATTTCAACGCCAGCCAGAAGGAATACAAGATCGTGCCCACCTTCAAGGGCACCTACGACGAATCCATGACCGCGGCCATCGCCGCGTTCCGTGCGGGCAACGCACCGCACATCCTGCAGGTGTTCGAAGTGGGCACCGCCACCATGATGGCCAGCAAGGGCGCCATCGTGCCGGTGGCCCAGGTGATGAAGGACGGCGGCGAGAAGTTCGACCCCAGCGTCTACGTTCCCGCCGTGGCCGGCTACTACACCGCGCCCAACGGCCAGATGCTGAGCTTCCCCTTCAACAGCTCGACGACGGTCTTCTACTACAACAAGGACGCCTTCAAGGCGGCCGGCCTGGAAGACAAGGCGCCCACCACCTGGCCCGAAGTGGCCCTGGCCGCCGCCAAGCTCAAGGCCTCGGGTCACAAGTGCCCCTTCTCCACGAGCTGGATGAGCTGGACGCAGCTGGAGAGCTTCTCCACCTGGCACAACACCCTGTTCGCCACGCAGAACAACGGCTTCAGCGGGACCAATGCCCGACTGGCGATCAACTCGCCGCTGCATCTGCGCCACATCGAGAACCTGGCCAACATGGCCAAGCAGGGCCTGTTCATCTACAAGGGCCGCGCCAATGCACCGGATGCGAACTTCGTGTCGGGTGAATGCGCGATGTACACCGGCTCCTCCGGCCTGTACGGCAACCTCAAGCGCAACGCCAAGTTCAGCTACGGCATCTCTTCGCTGCCCTACTACCCCGACGTGCCCGGCGCACCGCAGAACACCGTGATCGGCGGCGCGAGCCTGTGGGTCATGGCGGGCAAGAAGCCGGCCGAGTACAAGGGCGTGGCGCAGTTCTTCAGCTACCTGTCGCGTCCTGAAGTGGCCGCTGCCAGCCACCAGCGCACCGGCTACCTGCCGGTCACCAAGGCCTCGTACGAGCTGACCGAGAAGGCGGGCTTCTACAAGCAGAACCCGGGCACCGACGTGGCGGTGACGCAGATGATCCGCAAGACGACCGAGAAGTCACGCGGCGTGCGCCTCGGAAACTTCGTGCAGATCCGCACCATCATCGACGAGGAGCTCGAGAACGTCTGGAGCGGCAAGAAGTCGCCCAAGGAAGGCCTGGATACGGCCGTGCAGCGCGGCAATGAGCAACTGGAGCGATTCGAGAAGAGCGCGAAGCTTTGATGGAAAAGCGAGTCCGCTTCAAGTCGGCCTGGCTGCCCTGGGTGCTCATCGCACCCCAGATGGCCATCGTGCTCGTGTTCTTCTTCTGGCCGGCAGGCCAGACGCTGTACCAGAGCCTGATCCAGCAAGATGCCTTCGGCACCTCGACCGAGTTCGTCGGGCTGGAGAATTTTCGCCGGTTGCTGGCTGACCCGAGCTACCTCGCTTCGTTCCAGACCACTGCCTTCTTCGCCTTGATGGTGGCAGTGCTGGGCATCGGCCTGGCACTGCTGCTGGCGGTGTTCGCCGACCGGGTGACGCGCGGCGCACTGCTCTACCGCACCCTGCTGATCTGGCCCTATGCCGTGGCACCGGCCGTGGCGGGCGTGCTGTGGATCTTCATGTTCTCGCCGCCCATGGGCGTGGTGTCGCACGCGCTGCAAAGCCTGGGCTTCACCTGGGACCATCTTCTCAACGCAGACCACGCGATGGCGCTGATCGTCATGGCGGCCATCTGGAAGCAGATCTCCTACAACTTCCTGTTCTTCCTGGCCGGCTTGCAGTCGATCCCACGCTCGCTGATCGAGGCGGCCGCCATCGACGGCGCGCGGCCGTGGCGGCGCTTCTGGACCATCCAGTTCCCGCTGCTGTCGCCCACGGCCTTCTTCCTGCTCGTGATCAACATGGTCTACGCGTTCTTCGACACCTTCGCGGTGGTGGACGCGACCACGCACGGCGGGCCGGGCAAGTCGACAGCCACGCTGGTCTACAAGGTCTACTACGACGGCTTCAAGGCGCTGGACATGGGCGGCTCGGCCGCGCAGTCGGCGGTGCTGATGCTGGTGGTCATCGCCCTGACGGTCGTGCAGTTCCGCTACGTCGAGAAGAAAGTGAACTACTGATCATGGCCTTCGGACAAGACCCCCAAGGCATGGTCGAGCGCCGTCCGACCCTGGGCATCCTCGCCCATGTGGTGTCGATCCTGGGCGTGCTCATCGTCGCCTTTCCGATCTACCTGGCCTTCGTCGCTTCCACGCACACCGCGGCGGAAGTGGCCTCCAGCCGGCCGCTGTCGCTCGTTCCGGGCACGCACCTGGTGGAGACGTATCGCCTCGCCCTGTTCGGCGGTGACTCCAGCTACGGCAGCCGCATCCCGCCCAGCGCGCCGATGATGTGGATCAGCCTGGTGAGCGCGCTGATCATCGCCATCGGCAAGATCGCCATCTCGCTGCTGTCGGCGTTCGCCCTCGTCTACTTCCGTTTTCCCTTCCGCAACCTGGTGTTCTGGACCATCTTCATCACGCTGATGCTGCCGGTGGAAGTGCGCATCGGGCCCACCTACGCCGTGGTGTCGGACCTGCACATGCTCAACAGCTATGCGGGCCTGACCATCCCGCTCATCGCCTCGGCCACGGCCACCTTCCTCTTCCGGCAGTTCTTCCTCACCGTGCCCGACGAACTCGCCGAGGCCGCGCGCATCGACGGCGCCGGGCCGCTGCGCTTCCTGAAGGACGTGCTGCTCCCCTTGAGCAAGACCTCCATCGCGGCGCTGTTCGTCATCCAGTTCATCTACGGCTGGAACCAGTACCTGTGGCCGCTCCTGGTCAGCACCGACGAGTCCATGTACCCGGTGGTGATGGGCATCAAGCGGCTCATCTCCGGCGAGGCCTACACCGAGTGGAACGTGGTGATGGCCACCACCATCCTGGCGATGCTGCCGCCGGCCGTCGTGGTGATGCTGATGCAGAAGTGGTTCGTCAAGGGCCTGGTCGACACCGAGAAATAGAAAGACAACACCATGGGTGCCATTTCGATCCGCAACGTCGTCAAGCGCTATGGCAAGGGCGCGTCGGCCAACCAGGTGATCCACGGCGTGAACGCCGAGATCACCGACGGCGAGTTCATCGTCATCGTCGGGCCCTCGGGCTGCGGCAAGTCCACGCTCTTGCGCATGGTCGCCGGGCTGGAAGAGATTTCAGGCGGCGAGATTTCCATCGCCGGCCGCGTGGTGAACGACGTCGAGCCGTCAGAGCGCGACATCGCCATGGTGTTCCAGAACTACGCGCTCTACCCTCACATGACGGTCTTCGAGAACATGGCCTACGGCCTGAAGATCGCCAAGGTGCCGCCGGCCGAGATCAAGACCCGGGTGGAAAAGGCCGCGAAGATCCTGGAGCTGGGTGCGCTGCTGCTGCGCAAGCCGCGCGAGCTCTCGGGCGGCCAGCGCCAGCGGGTCGCCATGGGCCGCGCCATCGTGAGGCAACCGCAGGTGTTCCTCTTCGACGAGCCGCTGTCCAACCTCGACGCGAAGCTGCGGGCGCAGACGCGGCTGGAAATTCAGAAGCTGCATCGCGAACTGGGCGTGACCTCGCTGTTCGTCACGCACGACCAGGTGGAGGCGATGACGCTGGCCCAGCGCATGATCGTGATGAACGCCGGCCGCATGGAGCAGATCGGCTCGCCGGAAGAGGTGTACCTGCACCCCGCCACCACCTTTGTCGCCGGCTTCATCGGCTCGCCGCCGATGAACCTGCTGCACGGGCAGGCAGCGGGCGGCACCTTCACCAGCGGCGGGCAGATGCTCTCGCTGCCGGGGCGTGCGCCACGCGATGGCGATCTCATCCTCGGCCTGCGGCCCGAGCATGCCGAGGTGCGTCCTGCCGGCGGCGAGGGCTGGCCCTTCAAGGTGGAAATGATCGAAATGCTCGGCGCCGAGCGGCTGATCTACGGGCGCATCGGCGATTCGCTGTTCACCGCGCGCGTCGACGGCACACTGGCCCCGCCTCGGGTGGGCGACATGCTCACGCTGCACTCGGATGCCGGCCACCTGCACTGGTTTGACGCGACCTCGCTGCAACGCGTGTGAGGCTGACGCCATGACCCACTGGCCCTACCCCTTCTGGATCGCCCACCGCGGCGCCGGCAAGCTGGCGCCGGAGAACACCCTGGCCGCCTTCCGCGTCGGTGCCTCGCACGGCTACCGCGCCTTCGAATGCGACGTGAAGCTGAGCGCCGACGGCGTGCCCTTCCTGCTGCACGACGCCACGCTGCAGCGGACCACACCGCAGCGCGGGGTCGCGTCCGACCGGAACTGGGCCGAGCTGTCGCGCATCGACGCCGGCGCCTGGCACGGCCGGCACTGGGCCGGCGAGATGCTGCCCAGCCTGGATGCCATCGCTGCGTACTGCCTGCGCAACGGCTTCGCACTGAACATCGAGATCAAGCCCACACCAGGCGACGAACCCCGCACCGGGCAGGTCACGGCACAGGAAGCCGCGCGCCTGTGGCAAGGCGCCGCGGTGAAGCCGCTGCTGAGTTCGTTCCAGCCCACCGCCCTGGCAGCGGCGCGCGATGCCGAGCCCTCGCTGCCGCGCGCCCTGCTGCTGGACTCGCTGCGCACCGGCTGGCTGGAAGAAGCCCATGGCCTGGGCTGCGTGGCCATCGTGGCCAATTACGGCGTGCTGGACGCCCAGGTCATCGGCCGCATCCACGAGGCCGGCCTGAAGGCGCTTTGCTACACGGTGAACGACCCGGCCACCGCCCGGTGGCTCAAGGACTGTGGCATCGACGGCATCATCACCGACGCCGTCGACCGGTTTTCTGCGCAGGATTTCTCGGTTTTCGACTGAAACATCGCCCAGCCCCCTGAGCAGGGGGAAGGCATGGTGGCGAGGATCGGCGACAGTCGCGCCCGGATACAAAAACTCGCAATTACGGGACCCCCACCATGCGCAAGCTCCTCACCGCCGCCCTGCTCGCCGCCCCTGTGCTCGCCTCGGCGTCCAACCTGGTGACCAACGGCAGCTTCGAAGCCAACGCCCAGGGCGCTGGCAGCTGGAACATCTACCCGAGCCTCACCGGCTGGACGGGCACGCCCAACATCGAGTTGCGCAACAACGTGGCCGGTGCCGCCTTCGATGGCTCGAACTTCGTCGAACTTGACACCTATTCCAACAGCGGCATGTACCAGGACGTGGCCACCACCGCCGGCGCCCACTACACCCTGAGCTTCGCCTACTCCGCCCGCCCCTACACCGGCAACACCAACGACATCAACGTCTACTGGAACGGCTCGCTGGTGGAAGCCGTGGCTGGCTCCAACAGCACCGGCGTCCACAACTGGGCGGTCTACAGCGTGGACGTGGTCGGCGGCGCCGGCAGCACCTCGCGCCTGACCTTCAACGCCGCCGGCGTGAGCGACTCCTACGGTGGCTCGCTGGATGCGGTGTCGGTGACCACGGCCGTGCCGGAGCCCCAGACCTATGCCTTGATGCTGGCCGGTCTTGGTGCCGTCTTCTTCCTGGCCCGCCGTCGTAGGGTCTGAGCCCCCCAGTCGCTGCGCTCCTGCCCCTGGGCCACGAAGTGGCCCCTTTGTGGCCCTTGGGCGCCACCCAGCGGACCGGCGAAGCCGGCTCCGCGGGCGTTGCTTGATCCCTTGCTCCGCTCGACAACTCTGCGGCATCACGCCGGCTCTTCGATCCCTCGCACCCGCGAGTACACCCGCGTGTGCCGCACATCACCTGAGGTCGTGAGCGAGTCGCATCGAAGCAAGCCTTCGAACGTGAACCCCGCGCGCTCGGCCACCCGCCGGCTGGACCGGTTGTTCTCATCCATGCGCACCTCCACCCTTCGCGCCTGCAAGGCCGTGAAGGCCATGCCCGCCAGGCCGCGGATGGACTCGGTGATCACCCCTCGCCCGCCCCGGCCGGTGCGCCGCCAGTAGCCGATCTCGAAGCTGCGCACCTCCCAGTTGATCCGGTGCAGGCCGGTTGCCCCCAGCACCTCGCCTTCCTCGCCGGTGTTCATGCGCTCGAAGATGAACATGGGCAGGTCCTGGCGCAAGGCCCAGGACGAGACCATGCGGCGGCAGTAGGACTCAGACTCGTCCAGTGTCGGCGCCTTCTGCGCCCAGGGCATCCAGACCTTGAGCTCCTCGATGCTGTCGCAAATCGCAGTGTTCAGCTTGGGGCCGTCGCCCTTGCGCGGGCTGCGCAGGATGAAGCGTTCGGTGTGGATTTCCTCCGGCACCTCGATCAACAGCGGGTCCATGGATCACAGTCCTCCTTCGTTCTTCGATCTTCGGTCAGGCCACGCGCGCCGGCGCCTCGGGAATCACCTCGACGGCAGGCACCGCAGGACGAACGGGCACCTCCGGCGGCTCGTCGGCATCCATCGTTGTCATCGGGCGCACCTCGGCCTCGGCACCGATCCATTCATCGGCACTCTCGGGCTTGGGCAGCACTTTCACGCCGCGGATCACCGGGTGATGCCAGGCCACGATGGCCAGCAGCGCCGCCGTGCCGCCAGCAAACCCCAGCGCCGCGCGCAGCCCGATGTGCTCCCCCAGCCAGCCACCCAGCAAGGCACCCGGCCCGGCGGGGATGAGGATGAGCCAGCGCATGGTGCTGGTCATCCGCCCCAGCAGCGGCTCGGGCGTGACCGCCTGGCGCAGCGCCAGGAAGTTGATGAAGATGAGCACCGCACCGGCGCTGAAGCACAGCAGCATCGCTGCGAAGGCCGCCACGCCGTAGGCATTGGCCGGCGCCACGGCCAGCAGCAGCCAGCCTGCGGCGCACACCGCGAAGCCGATCACCAGGCAGGGCCCGGGCCCCAGCTTGCGGCTGATGCGGTTGCCCAGCACGCTCGCCACGATCGTGCCCAGCCCCATGCCCATGTAGCTCAGGCCCACGGCCTGTTCCGACAGTCCGAGCGTGCGCGTGGCGAAGAGGATCTGCACCACGATCGCGGCGTGGTGGCACATCTGCCAGATGCCCACGACCGACGCCAGCGACACCAGCAGGCGCTGCCGCCGCACGAAGTTCACGCCGGCGCGCAGATCGCGCCAGAAATGCGCCTGGGCGGCCACCTTTCGCTCCTCGTGGATCGCGATGCCACGCAGGATGGTGGCCGAGATGATCAGCAACCCTGCATCCACCAGCAGGGCCAGCGGCGCCCCCACGACCTTGATGAGCGCACCCGCCAGGCCCGGTCCGGCCACTTCCGCCCCCGAGGTGGCCAGCGCGTTTTTCGCATGGGCCTCCACCAGCCGTTCGCGCGCCACCACCTGTGTGAGCACGATCTGCGCCGCCGTGCCGGCGGTGGTGTAGACCGTGCCGATGATGAAGCCCACGACGTACATCCAGGGCATGGACAGCCAGCCCATCCACCAGGCGAAGGGCACGCTGGCCACGATGAAGGCCAGCGAGGTCTCGCCCAGCACGTAGACCGGCAGCTTGCGCACGCGGTCCAGCCAGACGCCCGAGGGGAGCGAGAACAGCACGAAGGGAACGATTTCCATCGCCGTGAGCAGGCCCATCTGGGTAGGCGAGGCGTGCAGCAGCACGGCGGCGGTGAGCGGCAGGGCCAGCATGGTGACCTGGCCGCCGAAGGAACTGATGAGGATGGATGTCCACAAGCGCCGGTAGGTGGCGTCGCGCAGCAGGTCATCGGGCGCGAGCCGCAGGCCCCTCGTCGACCGTGTCCAGGCTCTTCGACAGCTTTCGAGCCAGTTGCTCATTCTCGTGCTCCTCTTCGACTTCTCGTTGCGAACGCCGGTGGGCGTCCTTGGCGGGTCGGTGGACCCTCTGGCAGCGGGAGGAAGGACGAATGGACCGACTCTTCCGCTGGACTCTCAGCGGAACTTCGGTAGGAAGCGAAACGCTGGGAGGACTAGATGCGTGCTGCGAACGCTACGTTCGCTGCGGCGCCGACACATGCTCGACGCGGATTGCCTGCACGACCCGAGGATCGGGGGCAAATCGACCACGCCATGCCACGCACGGCGCCGCAGGCAGCGATGGCCTGAGTGCAGCAGTGATGGGCGGTGGAGTTCATCGGGTGGTCGCAGTGGGGAAGAGCAGCCATGCTAGCAGCAGGCCGCGGGCGACGGCAAGGGAAAGGCGACTGCCGTGCCCGCAATTCGTAGGATGGACAGCCGGGGATCAGCTTCTGTAGTCGGCGTTGATCTTGACGTAGTCGTAACTGAGGTCGCAGGTCCAGACCGTCGCGGTCTCCTCGCCGCGGTGCAGGTCCACCCGCACGGTGATCTCGCTTTGCTTCATCACCCGGGCGCCGTCTTCCTCGCGGTAGGTCGGATTGCGGCCGCCGTTCTTCGCCACGTGCACGTCGTCGAGGAAGAGGTCGATCTCGGTCTGGTCCAGGTCCTCGATGCCCGCGTAGCCCACCGCTGCCAGGATGCGGCCGAGGTTGGGGTCGCTGGCGAAGAACGCTGTCTTCACCAGCGGCGAGTGCGCAATGGCATAGGCCACTTGCTTGCACTCGTGCTCGGACTTGCCGCCTTCGATCCGCACGGCGATGAACTTGGTCGCGCCTTCGCCGTCGCGCACGATGGCCTGGGCGAGTTGCTGCGACACCTCGATGAGCGCATCGCGCAGTGCGGCGCCGTCGGCGGAGTCCAGGCGCGTGATCGGGTCGTGACCGGCCTTGCCCGTGGCAATCAGCAAGAAGGAGTCGTTGGTCGAGGTGTCGCCATCGATGGTGATGCGGTTGAAGGACTGGTCGGCCGCCTCATGCACCAGCGGGTTCATCAGCGCCGGCGCGATGACCGCATCGGTGGCGACGAAACCCAGCATCGTCGCCATGTTCGGGCGGATCATGCCCGCGCCCTTGCTGATGCCGGTGATGGTCACCGTCTTGCCGCCGATCTTCACCTGCCGCGACACCGCCTTGGGCAAGGTGTCGGTGGTCATGATCGCCTCGGCCGCGGTCGCCCAGTTGTCTTCCTTCAGGTCGGCCAGCGCCGCCGGCAGGCCGGCCTCGATGCGGTCGTTGGGCAGCTGCTCCATGATCACGCCGGTGGAAAACGGCAGCACCTGCTGCGGCGAGATCTCCAGCTTGCGCGCCAGCGCGATGCAGGTGGACAGCGCGCGCGACAGGCCGTCATCGCCCGTGCCGGCGTTCGCATTGCCGGTGTTGATGAGGATCGCCCGTGAATGCGAGTCCGCCGCCAGATGCTGCCGGCACAGTTGCACCGGCGCTGCGCAGAAGCGGTTGCGCGTGAACACGCCGGCCACTTGCGATCCCTCGTCCATGGTCACCACCGTCAGGTCACGGCGGTTGGCCTTGCGAACCCCCGCCATGGCGATGCCCAGCTTCACGCCGGGAACGGGATGCAGGTCCTTGGGGTCAGGGGCTTTGAGGTTGACGGGCATGGCGAGCTCGATCGGTGAGGAAGGCCGCCATTGTAGGAACCACTGAGTGACTCATGCATGTCTCATGCAGAGCCCTCGACACGAGCAAGCCTCCTCATCAAGCCACGCCCGCGGATCCGGCTTCGCCGGTCCGCAGGGTGGCGCCCAAGGGCCACGAAGGGGCCCCTGCGTGGCCCCTGGGGCAGGAGCGTCAGCGACTGGGGGGCTCCATCAAACCAGCCTGCCGTGGCAGGCCTTGTACTTCTTGCCACTGCCGCAGGGGCAAGGGTCATTGCGGCCGACCTTCGGCACCTGATCCGCCAGCGATGCCTCCTCCGACACGCTGCCATCCTCGTTCGGATGCGTGTAGGTGACATTGCTGATCTCGACCGCCTTCTGCTCCATCGCCTCGGCGGCCTGGGCCACCTCTTCCTGCGACTGGATGCGCACCGTCAGCAGGATGCGCGTGACGTCCATCTTGATGACGTCCAGCAGTTGGCTGAACAGCTCGAAGGCCTCGCGCTTGTATTCCTGCTTGGGGTTCTTCTGCGCATAGCCGCGCAGGTGGATGCCCTGGCGCAGGTAGTCCAGCGCGGCCAGGTGCTCACGCCAGTGCGAGTCGATGGACTGCAGCAGGATCATGCGCATGAAGGGCGTGAACTGCTCCAGGCCCACGCGCTCGATCTTGGAGTCGAACAGCGCGTGCGCGGCCTTCACCACGAGTTCGACGATCTCCTCGTCGGTGATGGACTGGGCCTTCTTCACCGCGCCCTTGAGGTCGACCTCGACGTGCCATTCGTCGCGCAGCGTCTTCTCCAAGCCGTCGAGGTCCCACTGCTCTTCCATGCTGTCGGAAGGCACGTAGGTGCGCACCACATCTTCCATGGTGCTCTCGCGCAGGCTGGCGATCTGCGCCTGCAGGCTGTCGGCCTCCAGGATGTCGTTGCGCTGCTGGTAGATGACCTTGCGCTGGTCGTTCGACACGTCGTCGTATTCGAGCAGCTGCTTGCGGATGTCGAAGTTGCGCGCCTCGACCTTGCGCTGCGCGCTTTCGATGCTGCGCGTGACGATGCCCGCCTCGATGGCCTCGCCGTCGGGCATCTTCAGGCGTTCCATGATGGACCGCACGCGGTCGCCCGCGAAGATGCGCATGAGCGGGTCGTCCAGCGACAGGTAGAAGCGCGAGGAGCCCGGGTCGCCCTGGCGGCCCGAACGGCCGCGCAGCTGGTTGTCGATGCGGCGGGACTCGTGCCGCTCGGTGGCGATGATGCGCAGGCCGCCCTGTGCCTTCACCAGGTCGTGCAGGCCTTGCCATTCCTCGCGCAGTTGCTTGGCGCGGGCCACCTTCTCCGGGTCGCTCAGCGACTCGTCGGCATCGATGATCTGAATCTGCTTCTCGACGTTGCCACCCAGCACGATGTCGGTGCCGCGGCCGGCCATGTTGGTCGCGATGGTGATCACGCCCGGACGGCCGGCCTGCGCCACGATCTCGGCCTCACGCGCGTGCTGCTTGGCATTGAGCACCTGGTGCGGCAACTTGGCCTTGGTCAGCAGGGTGGAGATGATCTCGGAGTTCTCGATCGAGGTCGTGCCCACCAGTACCGGCTGGCCGCGCTCATGGCAGTTGCGGATGTCGGCCGTGACCGCGTCGTACTTCTCGCGAGCCGACTTGTAGACGAGGTCGAGCTCGTCGCGGCGGATGGTCGGCCTGTTCGGCGGGATGACCACGGTCTCCAGACCGTAGATCTCCTGGAATTCATAGGCTTCCGTGTCGGCCGTGCCGGTCATGCCCGACAGCTTGCCGTACATGCGGAAGTAGTTCTGGAAGGTGATGGACGCGAGCGTCTGGTTCTCGCTCTGGATCTGCACGCCTTCCTTGGCTTCCACCGCCTGGTGCAGGCCATCGGACCAGCGGCGGCCGGTCATGAGGCGGCCGGTGAACTCGTCGACGATCACGACCTCGCCGTCCTGCACCACGTAGTGCTGGTCGCGGTGGTACAGGTGGTTGGCGCGCAGCGCGGCGTACACATGGTGCACCAGCGTGATGTTGGAGGCGTCGTACAGGCTCGCCCCCACCGGCAGCAGGCCTGCCTGGGTCAGGATGCGTTCGGCGTTCTCGTGGCCGGCTTCGGTCAGGTGCACCTGGTGCGACTTCTCATCGACCGTGAAATCGCCTGGATCGATCACGCCTTCGCCGGTGCGCAGGTCCAGCTCGCCGATCTGCTTCTTGAGCTGCGGCACCACCGCGTTGATGCGCACGTACAGTTCGGTGTGGTCCTCGGCCTGGCCGCTGATGATCAGCGGCGTGCGGGCTTCGTCGATCAGGATGGAGTCCACCTCGTCGACGATGGCGTAGGCCAGGCCCCGTGCGACACGGTCGGCCGTGTCCTGGACCATGTTGTCGCGCAGGTAGTCGAAGCCGAACTCGTTGTTGGTGCCGTAGGTCACGTCGGCGGCGTAGGCGGCCTGCTTCTCCTCGCGCGGCATCTGCGGCATGTTCACGCCCACCGTCAGTCCAAGGAAGTTGTACAGGCGCCCCATCCACTCCGCGTCGCGCTTGGCGAGGTAGTCGTTCACCGTCACCACGTGCACGCCCTTGCCGGTCAGGGCATTGAGGTACACCGGAAGTGTCGCCATCAGCGTCTTGCCTTCGCCGGTGCGCATTTCGGCGATCTTGCCGTCGTTCAGCGCCATGCCGCCGATGAGCTGCACGTCGAAGTGGCGCATCTTCAGCACGCGCTTGCCACCTTCGCGCACGGTGGCGAAAGCCTCGGGCAGCAGGTCGTGCACCGTCTCGCCCTTGGCGATGCGCTGCTTGAATTCCTCGGTCTTGTCCTTCAGGGCCGCATCGCTGAGCTTCTCGAACTCGGGTTCGAGCGCGTTGACCTGCTGGACGACACGCCGGTATTGCTTGAGCAGACGTTCGTTGCGGCTACCGAAGATTTGAGTAAGTAGACGAGGCAGCATGCGCGTGGGTGGTGTGGTGTTCGGTCGGATATGCGGCCCATATGGTGATGAAGCCGGACGGCACAAGTCCGCCCGGCACGAAGCCGCAAAACCTTTGATTTTACCCGCGCGCCATGGCGCGGCCGGAAGGGCTTATCGGGCCGCCTTCCTGGTCGTGGGGACGGTCTCTCCGTCGGCGAGCGCCAGGAACTTCGCCGGATTCTGGGGAGCGCCGTCCAGCAGCACCTCGAAGTGCAGGTGCGGGCCAGTGGAGCGGCCGGAGGTGCCCACCAGTGCAATGGTCTGGCCGCGCTTCACGATGTCGCCGGCGTGGACCAGGATCTTGGAGCTGTGCGCATAGCGAGTCACCAGGCCGTGGCCGTGATCGATCTCGACAACGTTGCCGTACTGCGGGTGGTATTCGTTGAACAGCACCACGCCACCGGCGGCGGCATGGATGGGCGTGCCGCTGTCCGCCGGGAAATCCAGGCCGGTGTGCAGCGCGGCGCGGCCGGAGAAGGGGTCGGCGCGGAAACCGAAACCCGAGCCGATCGGGCCTTCCACCGGGCGGCTGTTGGGGATCATCAGCGACACCAGCTTCTTCTCCAGCAGCCGGGCCTCCACCATGGTCAGCAGGTCGGAGTTCTGGTCGGCCTGCTCGTCCAGCGAGGCAACCCAGCCATTGAGCTGGTCCATCGACGGACGCGCCACCGGCACGAAGGGGCCGCCCTTGCCGCCCGCAGCGCCCGGCTTGATCTGCTGCATCTCCTCGGGCTTCACGCCCGCCATGCCCGACACGCGCTCGCCCATGGCTTCCAGCTTGATGAGCTTGGCCTGCATCTCGCCGACCTTGGTGGCCATGGCGTCCAGGTTCTCGCGCATGAAGCGGTCGCGCTGGGCGAATTCATCGCGCACCACCAGCTTCACCACCTGGCTCACGACCGGCCAGCCTTCGCGGGCGGCCTTCAGGAAGATGACGTGGTAGACCGTGCCCGACAGCAAGGTCAGCACCGTGATCAGCCCGAACAACGCGCCGGCCAGTTGCCAGCGGTTGAAGTGCAGCACGCGCGTGCGCGCCAGGCTGCCATGGGTGATGAGAATCTGCATCGCTACACTCCTCGGGTGAACGCAAAGCCACCCGGCCAGAAGCCCCAACCGCTTGTTCCCGACGCTCTTGCGCTGGGCGATGCGCTCAAACGCAGCACGCCGCTTGCCCAGTTGCGCCAGCGGCTGTCGGATTCAAACGCCCGATTCGCCGCCATCCAACCTGCCCTGCCTTCCACATTGGCCGCCCACGTGAAGCCGGGGCCGGTCGACGAGGAAGGCTGGACATTGCTTTGCGCCAACGCTCCGGTGGCTGCCAAGCTCCGCCAACTGCAGCCTCGCCTCGAAGAGCTTTTGCGTCAGCGGGGGTGGCAGGTTAGCCCAATCCGCATCAAGGTTCAATCGAGGAACTAGCCGGTTTCGAGTGCCGTTGCGGCGCTTACAGGCCGGTGGCAAGTGTGGCGATATTCGGCAGCCTGGATAGCAGCGCGGGTCGCCCATTCCGGGTTTTCCCACCCCGCGCAGAATCTTCTTGATACGTGCTCGACCCTGGGGCCAACAGCGGTGCAAGGGTCGTGGTGCCGGCTTTCGGAATCGAACCGAAGACCTTCCGCTTACAAGGCGGGTGCTCTACCAACTGAGCTAAGCCGGCACTGCGGCGGCGGAGAAGCCGCGCAGATTCTGGGAGGCGGGCAGTATAAGTCGCGGGCCTTGGCGGCCCGCGTTCACTTGATGCGCTTGAGCGTGGGCCGGCCGCCGGCGGGTGGCTCGGGCGGCGGTTCTGTGGGCTCGGCGTGCGCATCACCACCTTCGGGCTCGATGCCTTCGGAGTCTTCCGACTTGGCCGAATCCGCCAGGGCGAGCTTGGGGCCCTTGGCGCCGGTGGGCTCCGGCGTCGGCGCTGGCGTCATGCCCGCCGGTGCCTCGGTGGGCACCGGGAAGGCCATGCCCTGCCCGTTCTCGCGCGCGTAGATCGCGATGACGTGGTCCACCGGTACCAGGATCTCGCGCGAGGTGCCGCCAAAGCGCGCCTTGAACTCGATCAGCTCGTTGCCCAGCTTCAAGGCCGTGGTGGCCTCGAAGCCGATGTTGAGCACGATCTCGTTGTTCTTCACGTACTCGGTGGGCACCTGCACGCTCGCATCCACGAACACCGCGATGTAGGGCGTGAAGCCGTTGTCGGTGCACCAGTCATGCAGCGCCCGGATGAGGTACGGGCGCGTCGAGCTGCCGGCGTTGGCGGGAGCGGTGGGCAGGGTCATGAGGCTCGCAGCGCTTACTTGCGCATCACCTTCTCGGACGGCGTGAGCGCCTCGATGTAGGCCGGGCGCGAGAAGATGCGCTCGGCGTACTTCAGGAGCGGCACGGCGTTCTTGGACATGTCGATGCCGTAGTAGTCCAGGCGCCACAGCAAAGGAGCGATGGCCACGTCGAGCATCGAGAAGTCGTCGCCCAGCATGTACTTGTTCTTCAGGAAGATGGGCGCGAGCTGCGTGAGTCGGTCACGGATCTGTGCGCGGGCCTTCTCCAGCTGCTTGTCGGTGGGCTTGATGCCACGCGACTCGAGCACGTTCACGTGGGCGAACAGCTCCTTCTCGAAGTTGAGCAGGAACAGGCGCACGCGTGCACGGGCGACCGGGTCGCCGGGCATGAGCTGCGGATGCGGGAAGCGCTCGTCGATGTACTCGTTGATGATGTGCGACTCGTACAGGATGAGGTCGCGCTCGACGAGGATGGGCACCTCGTTGTACGGGTTCATCAGCGCGATGTCTTCGGGCTTGGCGAAGAGGTCGACGTCGCGGATCTCGAAGTCCATGCCCTTTTCGAACAGCACGAAGCGGCAACGGTGCGAGTAGGGGCAAGTGGTTCCGGAATAAAGCACCATCATGGGCGTGGGCTCCTCAAGGTCAGGAGGTCAGAAAAGCAATCACGCAGTGGACGCCCGGTGAGGCGCTCCACTGCGCGGAGGGTCCGAGGCCCGGTCAGGCCGCGGACGGGGTGACGTGTCACTTCACGTCTTTCCAGTAAGCGGCGTTCAGGCGCCAGGCGAACAGGGTGAAGACGGCGAGGAAGATCAGCACCCACACGCCCAGGCGGACGCGCAGGGCCTGGGAGGGCTCGGCCATCCAGTTCAGGTAGGCGACGAGGTCGGCCACGGACTCGTCGTACTGGGTCTGGGTCAGCGTCCCCGGGGTGATCTGCTCGAAGCCGTCGAAGCGGTGCGTGGTCTTGCTCGGGTCGTGCGGGTCCTTCACCTCGATGAACTTGGCGGCGCGCTGGCCTTGCAGCTCCCACAGGGCGTGGGGCATGCCCACGTTGGGGAAGGCGAGGTTGTTCCAGCCCGTGGGCTTGGTCTCGTCGCGGTAGTAGGTGCGCAGGTAGGTGTAGAGGTAGTCTGCACCGGTGCCGTTGGAGCCCGCGCGGGAACGCGCGATCACCGACAGGTCAGGCGGCACGGCGCCGAACCATTCCTTGGCCTGCTTGGGGTCCAGCGAGGTCTTCATGACGTCGCCGACCTTCTCGCTGGCGAACAGCATGTTCTTCTTGATCTGGTCCTCGGTGAGGTCCAGGTCGCGCAGGCGGTTGTAGCGCATGAAGGCTGCGCTGTGGCAGTTCAGGCAGTAGTTGACGAACAGCTTGGCGCCATGCTGCAGCGCGGCCACGTCGGACATCTTCTCCTGCGGGAACTTGTCCCAGGCCATGCCGCCTTCGTTGGCCGAAACGCCGGCCACGAAGCCCAGCGCGAGCAGCAGGGATGCGATGAGTTTCTTCATTGTGTCTGCTCCGGACGGCTCGTCAGTGAGGAACGTAGGTGACGCGTTCGGGCACGGGCTTGAACTCGCCCAGCTGGCTCCACCAGGGCATCAGCAGGAAGAAGCCGAAGTACACCAGCGTGCCCAGCTGCGAGACGTAGTTGCCGGCTTCCGACGGCGGCTGCGCGCCGAGGTAGCCCAGTGCCAGGAAGAACAGCACGAACACGGCGTACACGTACTTGTGCCAGCTCGGGCGGTAGCGGATCGACTTCACCTTGCTGTGATCCAGCCAGGGCAGGAAGAAGAGGATGATCACCGCGCCGCCCATCACGACCACGCCCCAGAACTTCGCGTCGAAGGTCTTGAGCAGGACGATGGCGACGGCTGCGATGACGACCAGCGCCGCCTTGGCTGCGCCGCCGAAGCGACCCTTGACCACTCCGCCCAGCGCCCCCAGTCCGACGATCACGCACAGCACGTTGACCATCAGGTCGGTGGTGGCGCGCAGCATCGAGTAGAACGGCGTGAAGTACCACACCGGGGCGATGTGCGCCGGCGTCTTCAGCGGGTCGGCCGGGATGAAGTTGTTGTACTCCAGGAAGTAGCCGCCGAACTCGGGCAGGAAGAACACCACGGCGCTGAAGGCCATCAGGAACACGCTCGTGCCGAAGATGTCGTGCGTCGTGTAGTACGGATGGAAGGGAATGCCGTCCAGCGGGCGGCCCAGCGCGTCCTTCTTGGACTTGATCTCGACGCCGTCGGGGTTGTTGGAGCCCACTTCGTGCAGCGCGATGATGTGCGCCACCACCAGGCCCAGCAGCACCAGAGGCACCGCGATGACGTGGAAGCTGAAGAAGCGGTTCAGCGTTGCGTCGCTCACCACGTAGTCGCCGCGGATCAAGAGCGCGAGGTCAGGGCCGACCAGGGGCACGGCGGCGAACAGGTTCACGATCACCTGGGCGCCCCAGTAGCTCATCTGGCCCCAGGGCAGCAGGTAGCCCATGAAGGCCTCGGCCATCAGGCACAGGAAGATGGCGCAGCCGAAGATCCAGACCAGCTCGCGCGGCTTGCGGTACGACCCGTACAGCAGCCCGCGGAACATGTGCAGGTACACCACGATGAAGAACGCCGAGGCGCCCGTGGAGTGCATGTAGCGGATCAGCCAGCCCCAGGGCACGTCGCGCATGATGTACTCGACCGATGCGAAGGCCAGGCCTGCATCGGGCTTGTAGTGCATCACGAGGAAGATGCCGGTGACGATCTGGATCACCAGCACCAGCAGCGACAGCGAGCCGAAGATGTACCAGAAGTTGAAGTTCTTCGGCGCGTAGTACTGGCCCACGTGCTCGTTCCAGAGCTTGGTCGCCGGGAACCGGTTGTCAACCCAGTTGAGCAGCTTCTGGCCAGCGGACGCGTTGGCGGGTGCTTCTTTGAATTCAGCCATGTGGTTCTCTTTGAAGATTCAGTGGCTCAGGCCTGGTCAGGCCTTCTTGTCTTCGCCGATCAGCAGACGCGTCTCGGAGAGGTACATGTGCGGCGGCACTTCGAGGTTGTCCGGCGCGGGCTTGTTCTTGTAGACGCGGCCGGCCATGTCGAAGGTGGAGCCGTGGCAGGGGCACAGGAAGCCGCCCACCCAGTCGTCGGGCAGCGAGGGCTGCGGGCCGGGGTTGAACTTGTCGCCGGGCGAGCAGCCCAGGTGCGAGCAGATGCCCACGACGACGAGGATTTCCGGCTTGATCGAGCGGGACTCGTTGCGGGCGTAGGCGGGCGTGAGTTCGTCCTGCTTGCGTTGGGACTTGGGGTCGGCCAGTTGGGCATCGACCTTGGGCAGCGCATCGAGCTGCTCCTTGGTGCGCCTGACGATCCACACGGGCTTGCCGCGCCATTCGACCGTGAGCTTCTCACCGGGCTTCAAGCCGCTGATGTCGGCCTCGACGGGAGCACCCGCGGCGCGGGCGCGCTCGGACGGCTGGAAGGAGGAAACGAAGGGCACGGCGGCCGCAACGCCTCCGGCCACACCCGCACAGCTCGACGCGATGAGCCACGTGCGTTTGCCGGTATCGACTGGCTTGTCACTCATGAGAATCCTCGAAAGAGACGAAATGAACTTTTCGTATTCAGGGGCAACCTGGAATTCTAACGGACGCGTCAAGGGGGTCCCTTCACCGACCCAGGCTTGCCGCCGACTGACCCGCGCGCGCCGGCGTGCCGCTCGGCCCGCCAGGGCGCCCGCCGGGGATTGCTGCGGCGCAGCGCCAATTGACTTGGCCCGCGTCTCGGGAATACTGGCGGCGACCGCCGGCCGGCCCGGGCGACGGCCCCCAACAATGGCAACAAGAGGAGCACGCGATGAGTTTCGGATCCGAGTTCAAGCAGTTCGCGATGAAAGGGAACGTGGTCGATCTCGCCGTCGGCGTGATCATCGGTGCGGCATTCGGAAAGATCGTCGATTCAGTGGTGGCCGACCTCATCATGCCCATCGTCAGCCGCATCTTCGGCGGGCTGGACTTCTCCAGCTACTACATCCCGCTGGCGGGGCAGGCCTCGGGCATGGCGCTGGCCGAGGCCAAGAAGGCCGGCGCGGTGTTCGCGTACGGGAACTTCCTGACGGTGGCCGTCAACTTCGTCATCCTGGCCTTCATCATCTTCATGATGGTGCGCGCCATCAACAAGCTCAAGACCCAGGAACCCCCGCCAGCGCCTGCAGCCACGCCGGAGGACATCCAGTTGCTGCGCGAGATCCGCGATTCGCTGAAGAAGTGAGGGATGATGCCGCTTACCGTGAAATTGGCCCGGGCTTTTTCGGTCCATACTTCAAAGCCCGGTAGAGGAGTCTGCCGGGACCGGACCTTGCGAGTGGACCCTGCGAGGACCTGTGCGAGTAAGCGGCCTTGATTCCCCAATGAACCCCAGCGAGACCCGATTGCCCGCCGCCGTGGAGGCGGCCGCAGCCCACGTGAAGGCCACCACCCAGGCGGTGGCCGAGCGCGTGGCTTCGAGCCTGGGCAATCAGGCGCAGGCGGCCACCCGCATCTTCGAGCGCGACCTGCTGCTGGCCACGCAGATCGACCTGCGCAAGAAGATGAACACCTTCCACCTGTCCTTCGGCAAGCAGCTGATGGACAAGATCCAGGAAGAGATTTCCCCCCGCGCGGTCGACCCGCGGCGCAAGTTCTCCGCCAGCTGGGAGTCGCTCACCCTGGTGGAAGACCACGAGGTCGAGGAGCGCATGTTCGCCGAGCGCATCGGCCAACAGATTTCCCATTCCTGCGAATGGGAGCTGCGCGAGATGGCGGCCTACATGGGCTCGGTGCTGAACCTGGGCCGCGCCGACGAGGAACGCAACCCGCTGCGCGCGGACGTGCTGGGCATGGCGATCTACCGTGCCATCGAGGCCATCACCAACGACCCGGACGGCCGCCGGCTGCTGGCCAAGGAGTTCGCGCAGACCATGTCGCAGGCGATGCCGACGTGCTTCGCCAACATCCTGCGCGATCTGCAGAACCGCAACATCCAGCCGGTCGGCCTCACGGTGAAGACGGTGGCCGGCCCCGGCCAGGGCGCCAACTCCGGCTACACGAGCATCCACGACGAATTCAATTCCACCCGCACGCGCCCGGCCGACATGCGCGGCGGGCCGGGCACCGACTTTTCCTCGACGCAGGGTGCGCCGACCATGCGTGGCGGGGCCCCGACGCGGCAGGTGCCCTACGGCGCCACCACGGGCTACTCGACCGGTCCGAGCACCGGCGGCAGCTTCAGCGGCGGCGGCATGGGAGGTGGCTCAGGCGGTTCCGGCGGCCCGGGAGGCCCCGGCAGCCCGAACACCGGCTCGGCGCGCCGCTCGGCGGCGGGCGTTTCCGCAGAGGCTGACGCTCAGCTGATGACGCTGCTGCGCCGGCTCACCTTCCTGGCCAGCCGGCCGGGCAACGTGGACATTTCCCTGGCCACCGAGCCGGGCGGCTTCGCCCCGCAGACCGGGATCGGACGCATGGGCGGTGGCAGCGGCACCCTGCACGGCGCCATCGGCGCGCTGGCCGCCGACCCGGGCTCCGTGGCCAACGTCGGCTACTCCGACGGCCTGACCGGCCTGATGGCGGTCAACCTCATCAAGGCCCACCGCGAAGAGCTGATGCAGGCATCCAGCGGCAAGCTCGATCACATGGTGATCGACGTCGTGGGCAGCCTGTTCGACCAGATCCTCTCCGACGCCAAGGTACCGCCGCAGATGGCGCGCCAGATCGCCCGGCTGCAGCTGCCGGTGCTGCGCGTGGCGCTGGTGGATTCCGGCTTCTTCTCCTCGCGCCGCCACCCGGTGCGCCGCTTCGTCAACCGCCTGGCCTCGCTGGCTTGCGCGTTCGACGACTTCGACGAAGGCCCCGGCAAGGAGTTCCTGGACCGCGTGAAGAGCCTGGTGCACGAGATCGTCGAGGGCGACTTCGACCAGATCGAGCTGTACTCGCAAAAGCTCACCGACCTGGAGAGCTTCATCTCCGGCCAGGCCGAGGACACCGCCAAGCGCAGCGGCACCGCCACGGTGCTGGAGAGCAAGGAATCCGAGCTGCGCATCCAGCAGCGCTACATGGCGCAGCTGAACTCGGCGCTGGGCGGCATCACCATGCCCGACTACCTGCGCGACTTCGCCTCGCAGGTGTGGAGCCAGGCGCTGGTGTTCGTCAGCCGCAGGAACGGCGTCGATTCCGACATCGCCAAGCGCTTCCGTGCCGCCGGCCGCGACCTGGTGATGAGCGTGCAGCCCAAGGGCTCCCCGGTGATGCGCAAGCGTTTCCTGATGCAGCTGCCCACGCTGATGAAGGACCTCAACGAGGGCTTGAAGCTGATCGGCTGGTCGGAGCTGGCGCAAAAGGAATTCTTCGGCAAGCTGCTGCCCTCGCATGCGGAGTCGCTCAAGGCGCCGCCGATGACGGAGCTGGAGCACAACCTGCTGGCCAAGCAGCTCGAGGGCATCTTCAACAGCCCCATCCCCGGCGCGCACGAGTTCTCGCAGGCCGAGCCGGTCACGCTGGAATCGTCCGAGATCGAACAGCGCTTCACGCCCGATGAAGCTCAGGCCGTGGGCCTGGTGGAAGAAAGCGCGGTGGACTGGTCCGGCGAGGTGGACATCGACCTCGATGCGGTGGTGGCGGCCGAAGCCGGAGACACCGTGCCCGGCGGCGTGGACACCACCGATTCAGCGCCGCTGGACCTGGGCATCGACATCCCGCTGGACCTCGCCGCGCCCGACCCGTCGGTGCCCACGCATGGTGCGAGCCTGATCGACCACATCCGCGTGGGCTTCGCCTACCAGATGCTGCTGAAGGACCAGTGGCAGAAGGTGCGGCTGAACTACGTCAGCCCGGGGCGCAACTTCTTCGTGTTCACCCGCGGGCGCAAGCACCAGGAAACCATCTCGCTCACCGCTCGCATGCTTTCGCGCATGTGCGAGAGCAACCGCCTGCGGGCGGTCGAGCATGCCTACCTGATGGAGCGTGCCACTGCACGTGCCAGGCGGCAGCTGGCGGCGCTGAAGTCATCGTCGAAGGCGGCGCCGACCACCCGGCACTGACCGCCCCGCCGTGTGGTGTCTAGCCGCGCGACAAGTGCCTCGCCATCCGAACTGCCGCCGCCAGGCTCGATTCATCCGCCCTGCCCGTCCCGGCGATGTCGAAGGCCGTGCCGTGGTCCGGGCTGGTGCGCACGAAGGGCAGGCCCAGCGTGACGTTCACGCCATGCTCCACGCCGAGGTACTTCACGGGGATGAGGCCATGATCGTGCGTCATCGCGACCACGATGTCGAACTCGCCCGGGTGGCCCGGCGCGTTGCGGGCGCGCATGAAGACCGTGTCGGGGGCGTAGGGACCGCTGGCATCGATGCCCAGCGCCCGCGCAGCCGCGATGGCCGGCGCGATGATGTCTGCCTCCTCCGAGCCGAACAGCCCGCCCTCCCCAGCATGCGGGTTGAGGCCGGCCACCGCGATGCGCGGCGACGCCATGCCCCAGCGGCGGGCGGCATCGTGCGAGATGCGGATGGTGTCGAGCACGGCGTCGAAGCTCACCGCATCGATGGCGCGTCGCAGCGACATGTGGATGGTGACGAGCACCGTGCGCAGCTCGTCGTTGGCCAGCATCATGCGCACCGGCGGGACGCGGCCATCGACCGCGGCCAGCGATTGCAGCATCTCGGTGTGCCCCGGGAACTTGACCCCGGCGGCCGACAGCGCTTCCTTGTGGATGGGCGCGGTGACCATGCCGGCGATCTCGCCGCGCATGGCCATGGCGGTGGCGTCGGTGATGCATCGGGCTGCCGCGGCACCGGCTCGCGCGTCGACGCGGCCCATCGGCACATCGGCCAGGCCAGGGTCCACGGACGATTCCCACACGGGAATGCATCGCGCAGGAGCAAGTACCACATCGGCGGGTGACTCGATGACGGCCACCGCCAATCCGCCGCCGGACTGCTTCACCGCACGCCGAATCACCGACGCGTCGCCCACGACGAAGCAGCCGGACGAGTCATGGCAACCGAAGAACTTGGCAACGATCTCCGGGCCGATGCCGCAGGGATCGCCTTGGGTGATGGCCAGGGGAAGCGATGGAGTCATGGCAGGGATTGTGGCGTGCGAAAGCGATGCCCCTGAAACCTGGGCTCTCCTCATCGCCGGACTCGCACTCTTGCCCCTGCCACGCCGCCACCGTTAAGCTTCGCCCACCTCAACGCACAGCGCCGGTCGTCGCCTCAAGAGGGTGGCGTCCGGCGAAGCTTTTTTGATGAAGCCCATTCTTCTCGCCGTGGCCGCCGCCATCGCAGCAGGTTCGTTCGCGGAGTCTGCCGTGGCGTCTGGTCCGAAGACCGCGCAGGCCACCAAGGTCAAGACCACCGCATCCGCCCGGCTCAACGCCCTTTTCAACGAGGACTGGGAATGGTCGATGCGCAACAACCCCGAGTTCGCCACCTACTACGGCGACCATCGCTTCGACGACAGGCTGAGCGACGCCTCCCCGCAAGCCGTGGCGCGTGCCGAGGCCCATGAGCGCGAGATGCTGGCGAAGGCGAAAGCCATCCCGCGCGAGAAGTTGCAAGGCGAGGAGCGCGTCTCCTACGACATCTTCGTGCACCGCCTGGCCGACCTGGTCGAGGCCCAGAAATTCCCGGTGCTGCGCACACGCGTCATCAGCGCGATCGATGGCCAGCACCTCGAGCTGGAGCAACTGGTGCAGGCCATGCCCATGCGCACCGAGAACGACGCTCGCAATCTCATTGCCCGCTACAACGCCTTCCCGCTGCGGGTGAAGCAGGACATCCACTGGATGCGCGAGGGCAAGCGGCTGAAGTGGGTCACCCACAAGGCCTCGCTGCAGGAGGTGCCCGGGCAGATCGACCAGCAGCTCGTGGACGACGTGACCAAGAGCCCGCTGTACGAGCCCTTCACCAAGCTGGGCGCCGATGTGCCGTCCGACAAGCGCGCTGCCATCGCCGCTGATGCGCAGCGTGCCCTGCGCGAGCAGGTGATGCCCGCGCTGCGCGAGCTGCGCCGCGTGGTCGCCGACGAACTGCTGCCCGCCAGCCCTGACTCCGGCGCAATGAGCGACTACCCCGGCGGCCGCGAGGTCTACCAGTTCCAGGTGGCCCGCCAGACCACGGTGAAGATGGACATCCAGACCATCCACGACCTGGGCCAGCGCGAGGTGGCGCGGCTGCGGTCCGACATGGAAGCGCTGATCGCCAAGACCGGCTTCCAGGGCGGCTTCGCGAAGTTCGTCGAATACCTCAACACCGACCCGAAGTTCTTCTACACCCGCGGCGAGGACCTGCTCTCGGGCTACCGTGACATCGCCAAGCGCGTGGATCCGGAGCTGCCCAAGCTCTTCGCGGAGATTCCGCGCACGCCCTACGGCATCCGGCCCATTCCCCCTTACCAGGGCGAGAACAAGGCGGAGTTCTACAGCTCCGGCAGCGCCGACGGTTCACGGCCAGGCTGGTTCAACGCCAATGTGGTCGGGCTGAAGATCCGTCCGAAGTGGGAGATGGAGGCGCTGTTCCTGCACGAAGCCGTGCCGGGCCACCACCTGCAGAGCTCGCGCGCGCTGGAGCTGGGCCAGTTGCCCAACTTCCGCCGCAGCTACTGGGTGGTGTCCTACGGCGAAGGCTGGGCGCTGTATGCCGAAGGCCTGGGCGACCAGCTCGGGCTGTACACCGCGCCCGAATCACGCTTCGGGCAGCTGCGCATGGAGATCTGGCGCGCCGCGCGGCTGGTGGTGGACACGGGCATCCATTCGCTGGGCTGGACCCGCCAGCAGGCCATCGACTGGATGACCGAGCGCACCGGCGTCTCGCGCGAGGACGTGACCGGCGAAGTCGACCGCTACTTCGTCTGGCCCGGCCAGGCCCTGGGCTACAAGATCGGGCAGCTCAAGATCATCGAGCTGCGCGACAAGGCGAAGAAGGCGCTGGGCGAGAAGTTCGACATCCGCCGCTTCCACATGGTCGTGCTGGACCATGGCGCCGTGCCGCTGCCGGTGCTGGAAGCCTTGGTTGACGAGTGGATCACGAAGGAGAAAAGCCTTCGCAGATAGCGAAGCGCCCCTCGAGCCACACCCGCGGATCTGGCTCCGCCAGTCCGCAGGGTGGCGCCCCTCGGGGGCAGGAGCGCCAGCGACTGGGGGGCCTCATTTCACGCCGGGTTGTCGATGTCGATGAATCGGTGCGACAGGCCGAAGCGCTGCGCCACGTGCGCGGCCACGGCCGGCGCGCCGTAGCGTTCGCTGGCATGGTGTCCGCAGGCGATGAAGGCGACGCCGGTCTCCCGGGCGTAGTGCGCCTGGGGCTCCGAGATTTCACCGGTGATGAAAGCATCGGCGCCGGCGGCGATGGCGCCCTCGAAGTAGCCCTGGGCGCCGCCGGTGCACCAGGCGATGCGGCGCAGCGGCCGGCCATCGCCCGGCACGGCCACCACGGAGCGACCGAGCGCCGTGCGCACGCGATCGGCAAGCTCATCAAAGCTCACGGATGAATCCGCAGCCCCGATGAATCCCAGGTCCTGCTCGCCGAAGCGCGCATCGGCGCTCAGCGACAGCACCTTGCCCAACTGCGCGTTGTTGCCCAGCTCCGCATGCGCATCCAGCGGCAGGTGGTAGGCGAAGAGGTTGATCTGGTGCGCCAGCAGCCGCTCGATGCGCTGCTTCAGCCAGCCGGTGATGCGGCCGTCCTGCCCGCGCCAGAAGAGGCCGTGGTGCACGAGGATGGCGTCGGCGCCGTCCTCGATGGCGGCATCGATCAGCGCGCGGCTGGCGGTGACGCCGCAGACGAGGCGCCTCACCTCGGGTTTGCCCTCCACCTGCAGACCGTTCGGCCCATAATCCCGGAACCGCCCGACGTCCAGCAGCGTATGAAGGTACGACTCGATTTCGGATCGTGAGGACACTCGAACTCCATTCATGCGCAAGACCTGGCTGATTTTCTCCCAAGCCGTCACCGTGGCGGTGGCGGTGCTGTTCGTCGTGGCCACGCTCAAGCCGGAATGGCTGCAAAAGCGCGGCGCGGCGGGCATCCCCACCGGCGTGTCGATCAATGCCGTGCAGCCGGTGTCTCTGGGGGGCGCGAGCACCAGCCCGAACAGCTACGCCGCCGCGGCCAAACGCGCCACGCCGGCGGTGGTGAGCATCACCGCCAGCAAGGCGCCGCCGCGCAGCCCGCACGCCACCGACCCGTGGTTCCAGTTCTTCTTCGGCGACCGCGCGCGCCAGCAGCAGCAGGAGCCGCAGATCGGCCTCGGCTCGGGCGTGATCGTCAGCACTGACGGCTACCTGCTCACCAACAACCACGTCATCGAAGGCGCCGACGAGATCGAGGTGCAGTTGGCCGATGGCCGCCGCGCCAAGGCCAAGGTGGTGGGTGCGGACCCCGAGAGCGACGTGGCGGTGCTCAAGATCGCGCTGGACAAGCTGCCCGTCATCACCTTCGGCAATGCCGATGCCGTCCAGGTGGGCGACGTGGTGCTGGCCATCGGCAACCCCTTCGGCGTGGGCCAGACGGTCACCAGCGGCATCGTGAGCGCGCTGGGTCGCAACCAGCTGGGCATCAACACCTTCGAGAACTTCATTCAGACGGACGCGGCCATCAACCCGGGCAACTCGGGCGGCGCGCTGGTGGATGCCAGCGGCAACCTGCTGGGCATCAACACGGCCATCTTCTCGCGCACCGGCGGCAGCCTGGGCATAGGCTTCGCGATTCCGGTGAGCACGGCGAGGCAGGTGATGGAGGGCCTGATCCGCGACGGCCAGGTCACCCGCGGCTGGATCGGCGTCGAGCCGCGTGACCTCACGCCCGAGATCGCCGAGACCTTCAACCTGCCGATCAAGGAAGGCGTGCTCATCACCGGCGTGCTGCAAGAGGGGCCCGCGAGCGTGGGCGGCATCCGCCCCGGCGACGTGGTGACCAAGGTGGCCGACACGCCCATCAGCAACACCTCGCAGCTGCTCACCGCGGTGGCAGCGCTCAAGCCGCAGACGCCGGCGGTGATTTCGGTGCAGCGCGGCGACAAGGCGCTGGAGCTGAAGGTGACGGTGGCTCAGCGGCCGAAGAATCCGGTGCGGCGCGAGCGCTGAACCGGGCTGAATCTCAGGAGGAAGAGGACGCTTCCTCTTCCGGCTTCTTCGTGTTCTTCAGGAAGAACTGCGCCGCCAGGATGCCCGCTTCGTAGAGCAGGCACATCGGAATCGCCAGCGCCAGTTGCGACACCACGTCCGGCGGCGTGATGACCGCGGCGACGATGAACGCCACCACGATGAAGTAGCTGCGGAAGCTCTTGAGCTGCTCCAGCGTCACCAGCCCCACGCGCACCAGCAGGATCACCACGATGGGCACCTGGAACGCGAGGCCGAAGGCGATGTACAGCCCGAGGATGGTCTCCACGTAGGAGGCGATGTCGGGCATGGCCGCCACCGTCTCGGGCGTGAACTTCTGGATGAAGGCGAACATGCGCTCCAGCACGAAGAACTGCACGAAGGCGATGCCCGCGTAGGCCAGCAGGCTGCCAAAGATGATCAGCGGCAGCCCGAAGCGCTTCTCATGGCTGTACAGGCCCGGCGCGATGAACGCCCAGGCCTGGTAGATGAGCCAGGGCAGCGCCAGCAGCACCGCTGCCATCAGCAGCACCTTCAACGGAATGAAGAAGGGCGAGAACACGCCCGTGGCGATGAGCTGCTTGGTGCCCGGCGGCATGTGCTGGCGGATGGGAATCGCCAGCCAGTCGATGAGCCGGCTGGGCCCGGGCCAGAAGGCCAGCACCGCCAGCGCCAGGCCCAGGCCATAGATGGACTTGAGCATGCGGTCGCGCAGCTCGATGAGGTGCGTGACGAACGGCTGCTCGGTGCCCTCGAGCTCGTCGGGGCCGGGGTTGGAACTCATGCGTCAGGAACCGGTGCGGGGTGGACGAAAGCGGGCAACGCGCGCAGCGCCCGACTGGGCCTTGCCGCGGATGCCGTGGCGCTGCTTGTACCACTGCGGCATGGCACCGCGCTTCAGGCGCCAGTTCTTCTTCGGATGCTTGTAGACCGGCACCGGCGTCCAGCCCGCGTTGGCGTTCTCGTAGGACGGCGACAGCGGGTCGGCATCGGCCCAGCTCTTTTCCAGCTCGGCCGTGGTCTGGTGGATTTCCTTGGAGACCTGCTGCTCCACGTCGCGGGCCGCGGTCTCGAACTGGCCCTTCATCTTCTTGAGCTCTTCCAGCTCGATGGAGCGGTTGACCTCGGCCTTCACGTCGGCCACGTAGCGCTGCGCCTTGCCCAGCAGATGGCCCACGGTGCGCGCCACGCGCGGCAGCCGCTCAGGGCCGAGCACGATGAGAGCGACCGCGCCGATGAGCGCGATCTTGTCGAAGCCGAAGTCGATCATTGACGGGGCGCGCGGCGCTGCGGGCTATGTGCCGCTCAGGACTTGTTCTTGGCTTCCACGTCCACCGTGTTGGCGTCGGTGGCCTTGGTCGTGCTCGAGTTGTTGGTGACCTGCGCTGGCGGCGCATCAGCCGACGCGGAGCCGTCCTTCATGCCGTCCTTGAAGCCCTTGACTGCACCGCCCAGGTCTTGCCCGATGTTCTTCAGCTTCTTGGTGCCGAAGACCAGCACCACGATCAGCAGCACGATCAGCCAGTGCCAAATGCTCAATCCACCCATGATGTCTCTCCAAACGACGTAACCGTTGATTCTAGGTCAGCCGCCCCGTTCAACCCTTGGCCCACGGACGCGGCCCGCCGAACACGTGCATGTGCAGGTGATACACCTCCTGCCCGCCGTCCGGCCCGGTGTTGATGACGGTGCGGAAACCATTGGTCACACCCAGTTCCTTCATCAGCTTCGGGGCCAGCAAGAGCATCTTGCCCAGCCACTTCTCATGCGTCTCGTCCACTTCGGACAGCATGGCCACGTGCACCTTCGGGATGATGAGCACGTGGACCGGTGCCCAGGGATGGATGTCGTGGAAGGCGAGAAGTTCGCTGTCCTCGTAGACCTTCTTGCAGGGAATCTGGCCGGCGACGATCTTGCAGAAGATGCAGTTGGGGTCTGACATGGTCATCTCAAGTCGGAGGAACGGGCATGGCGCGGCCGTCGGCGAATGCCAGCCAGCCGCGGACGAATCGGTACAGGTACCACAGGCCGATCACGGCATAGGCGAAGGCGCCGGGGATGAAGATGATCCACAGCGGTGCCGCCAGCACGAACCACAGCAGCGTGAACCAGAAGCTGCGCGCCTGCCAGCGGAAGTGGCTGCGGAAGAAGTCGTCGGGCAGGTCGCCGCGCTTCACGTAGTTGATGATGATCGCGATCACCGAGAAGATGCCGGCCGAGAACCATGTCGCCACGTGCAGGGCGTACATCACGTGCGTGATGGTGGTCAGGCTCTGGCGGTCGTGCTGCGGTGCCGGGATCATCGCGTTCATGGCTTGTCCTTGCGTGCGGCGAATTCGGCCAGGCCCGACAGGCCCTCGCGGCGCTCCAGCTCGGCCAGCACGTCCGCCGGCGACAGGTCGAAGGCGCTGAGCGCGATGATGCAGTGGAACCAGAGGTCGGCCACCTCGTAGACGATCTTCTGGCGGTCGCCGTCCTTGGCGGCCATGACCGTCTCGGTGGCTTCCTCGCCGATCTTCTTCAGGATGGCGTCCGTGCCCTTGTGGAAGAGCTTGGCCACGTAGCTCTTGTCCGGGTCGGCCGCCTTGCGCTGCTCGATGACCTGCGCCAGGCGCGCCAGCGTGTCGTTGGATGAGGTCATTTGTAGATGCGCTCCGGGTCCTTGAGGACGGGTTCCACCGTGTGCCAGGCACCGTCCTTGTACAGCTGGAAGAAGCACGAATGGCGCCCGGTGTGGCAGGCGATGCCGGGGGTGTGGCCCAGTTGCTCCACCTTCATCAGCACCACGTCGTTGTCGCAGTCCAGGCGCAGCTCGTGCACCTTCTGGATGTGCCCGGACTCCTCGCCCTTGTGCCAAAGGCGGTTGCGCGAGCGGCTGAAGTACACCGCCTCGCCCAGCTCGGCGGTCTTTGCCAAGGCCTCGCGGTTCATGAAGGCGAACATCAGCACGTCGTTGGTGCCGACCTCCTGCGCGATCACGGGGATGAGGCCTTTCTCATCCCATTTCACTTCGTCCAACCAGTCCATGAAATCAGTGTAGCAATCAGCCTTGGTGGGTCGCGCCCTGGAAACCACGCTCGGAGGCGAACCATTGGAGCACCGGCACGGTACCGGGCAGCACGGGCGTCACCTGCACCGGCAGGGTCTGCCAGGCCATGGTCTGCTGCTCGCGCATCTGGAACTCGCCCTCCCACTCGTAGACCTTGCAGAAATGCAGGCGCACCAGCGCATGGGGGTAGTCCATCATCTCGATCTTCCAGGGGTGGGCATGGCCGATGGTGATGCCCAGCTCCTCGATCAGTTCGCGGCGCAAGGCCTGTTCCACCGTCTCGCCGGCTTCGAGCTTGCCGCCCGGGAACTCCCAGTAGCCGGCATACACCTTGCCCTCAGGGCGGGAGGTGAGCAGGAAGCGGTCGTTGACGTCGATGAGCACGCCGACGGCCACATCGACAGGGGTGCGTTCGGTGCTGCTCATGCGTGATGCCGTCCGGAATAGTCGCGTGCAAACTGGTAGGCCACCCGCCCCGAGCGCGAGCCGCGCTCCAGGGCCCAGACCAGGCTTTCCTGGCGCGCGGCGGCGATGGCTTCCTCGCTCACGCCGAAGCCGCGCAGCCACTCGGCCACGATGCTCAGGTACTCGGCCTGGCTGAAGGGATAGAAGCTGACCCACAGCCCGAAGCGTTCGGACAGCGAGATCTTTTCCTCCACCACCTCGCCGGGATGCACTTCGCCATCCTCGGTGTGCTGGTAGGTGAGGTTCTCCTTCATGTACTCGGGCAGGAGGTGGCGGCGGTTGCTGGTGGCGTAGATCAGCACGTTCTCCGAGGACTGGGACACCGAGCCATCGAGGATGGACTTCAGCGCCTTGTAGCCGGGCTCGCCCTCGTCGAAGCTCAGGTCGTCGCAGAAGACGATGAAGCGCTCGGGGCGGGCGGCGACGAGGTCGACGATGTCGGGCAGGTCCACCAGGTCGGCCTTGTCCACCTCGATGAGCCGAAGCCCCTGCGGCGCGAATTCATTGAGGCAGGCCTTGATGAGCGAGCTCTTGCCCGTACCGCGTGCGCCCGTCAGCAGCACGTTGTTGGCCCCGTGGCCGGCGACGAACTGCTGGGTATTGCGCAGCAGGCGCTCCTTCTGCGGCTCGACTTCGCGCAGGTTGGCCAGGCGGATGGTGGCGACATGGCGCACCGGCTCCAGCCAGCCGGAGCCACCGCGCTTGTGATAGCGAAAGGCGATGGACGCCGACCAGTCGGGCGACGCCAGCGGATGCGGCAGCACCGCTTCCAGGCGCGCCATCAGGGCCTCGGCGCGCGAGATGAGGGAATCGAGATCGGGCATCCCGCGAGTTTATGGGGAGCGGGTCAGACTTCCTGGATGGCATCGTCGGCGATGGCGAAGACGCGGTCGCCCTCGCCCGGGTGGATGCGGTGCATGCCGGTGAAGCTGCCGAAGGCTGGCAGCACGCCGTGGCTGGGTGTGAAGTGGAAGCACGGCAGACGCAGGCTGTCGAAGGCGCGTCCGCCCAGGCGGATGCAGGGGTGGATGTGGCCGGCCAGGGCGTACCGGCCAGGCACGTCCTGCGGGTGATGGCAAAGCGCGAGCCCGCCGAGAGTGAATGGTTCGTCCACCACGCTGAACCGAAGCGACGCGGGCGGGTCGCCGGCACGGTCGTCATGGTTGCCGCGGATCAGGGTGAGGTCGAGATCCGCATGCGCCTGCCGCCAGCGCGCCACGGCGTCCATGGTGGCCGGGGCATAGGAACGTTTCGAGTGCAGGAAGTCGCCGAGGAAGACCACCCTCGCCGCCTGCGTGCGCTCGATCAGCCGGGTGAGTGTCGCGAGGTTGTCGCTGGTGGTGCCGCGCGGGACCGGAATGCCGAACGAGCGGAACGACACCGCCTTGCCGATGTGCGCATCGGCCACCAGCAGGGTGCGGAAGTCGTCGAGGAAGGCCGCCTTCTCGGGCAGCAGCGTCAGCGCATGTCCGCCGACGGTGAGCGTCGCCATGCAGGGATGTTAGGGGCTATGGCGCCCCGGCAAGATCAGCCCAGCATCAGCTGCAAGGCGGCATCCAGGTGTTCGGTGGGGGTGCGCTTGAAGCCGGAGCGGGCGTAGCGCTGCAGGCGGCCGACCGCAAAGGCGGTGAGCACCGAGGCCTGCGCATTCGCATCCACCGTGGGCGTGTTGGAGCCGGCCTCTTCCGCCGCGGCACGCAGGCTCTGGCGAAGCTGCGATTCGATGCGGTCGAAGAACTGGTTCATCCGCGCCAGCAGCCGATCGTTCTCGAACACCAGCGCATCGCCCACCATCACGCGGGTCATGCCGGGGTTCTTCTCGCCGAATTGCAGCAGCACGGTGAGGATCTTCTGCGCCTGCACGGTGCCGGCGGTTTCACGTTCGTTGATCTGGTTGGCCAGGGTGAACACGCTTTGCTCGATGAACTCGATGAGCCCTTCGAACATCTGCGCCTTGCTGGCGAAGTGGCGGTACAGCGCGGCTTCGGAGACGTCCAGCCGGCTGGCCAGGGCCGCGGTGGTGATTCGTTCGGCGCCCGGCTGCTCCAGCATGGACGCCAGCGTCTGCAAGATCTGCACGCGACGTTCGCCCGGCTTGGGACGCTTGCGCACGCCGGGAATGCCGGCCGTGGCGGCTGCTTCACCGTCAGCGCTTGCAGCGCCCCCAACGACGGTGCCTTCCGGTGTGTGCTCAGTGTGAGTTGTCATCGCGAATGCACCAAATCGAGCGCAAAGCTTGTATCTGCTTGATTCTGGCACACACGTATGCGGGCTTGGGGCAGGGGTGAACACTGACTTTCACGCAGCCGCCGGGCGCGTGAATTGCGGCACGAAGGTAGCGTTGCATCCAGGCCGTCCGCATGCCCACTTTCCGTGCGGAACGCTGGTGGGCCAGGGTGTCCTCCACCAGCACGCAGCGGCTGGGCCGCGTCTTCAGCCGCGCGGCCATCGCGCGGAACATCCGGGCGTCCGGCTTAGGGCGGTGGTGGCCGAACATGGTCATGTCCTCGATGCTGAGGATGCCGTCGAACAGCCCCGTGAGGCGCAAGGCGCCCAGCACGCGCAGGGCGTAGGCCCGGGGCGCGTTGGTCAGGATGAACTTGCGTCCTGGCAGGCGGGCCAAGGCCGCCCGGTCGGCCGGGTGCATGCGCACGCGGCTTTCCAGGCCCGGCAACCGGTGGGTCTCTTCCAGGAAGTGAGAAGCCTTCACGCCGTGGTGCTTGATGAGCCCGAGCAGCGTGGCGCCGTAGCGGTTCCAGTAGTGCTGGCGCAGCTGCGTGGCCTGCTGGTCGGTCATCGCGAGGTGATCGACCATGTAGGCCGTCATCGCTGCGCTCGTCTGGCCGAGCGCAGCGTGCGACGCGTCATGCAGCGTGTCGTCGAGGTCAAACAGCCAGGTCGTTCTCAAGGCACCAACCCAAGATGCGCCAGCGAAGCAAGCGCCACGTCAAGCAACGCCCGCGGCACTGGCTCCGCCAGCCCGCAGGGTGGCGCCCCTCGGGGGCAGGAGCGCCAGCGACTGGGGGGCCTCAATGCGATCGAATCATCGTGCCGTAGGCCTGCTCGGTGAGGATCTCCAGCAGCATCGCATGAGGGACGCGGCCATCGATGATGTGCACGGTATTCACACCATTCTTCGCCGCATCCAGCGCCGAGGCGATCTTGGGCATCATGCCGCCGGAAATCGTGCCGTCGGCGAACAGATCGTCGATCTCGCGCGCAGACAGGTTGGTCAGCAGGTTGCCCTGCTTGTCCAGCACGCCGGAGATGTTGGTGAGCATCATCAGCTTCTCGGCCTTGAGCACTTCGGCCAGCTTGCCCGCCACCACGTCGGCATTGATGTTGTAGTTCTCGTTGTTGCCGCCGAAGCCCAGCGGAGAGATGACCGGGATGAACTGGTCGTCCTGCAGCGCCTTGACCACCGACGGGTCGATGGATTCGATCTCGCCGACCTGGCCCACGTCGTGTTCCTTGGTCGGGTCGTTCTTGTCCAGCATCTTGAGCTTGCGTGCGCGGATGAGTCCGCCGTCACGCCCGGTCAGGCCCACGGCCTTGCCACCGGCGGCGTTGATCAGGCCCACGATGTCTTGCTGCACCTGACCGGCCAGCACCCACTCCACCACTTCCATGGTCTCGTCGTCGGTGACGCGCATGCCCTGGATGAAGGTGCCCTTCTTGCCGACCTTGGCCAGCGCCTCGTCGATCTGCGGGCCGCCGCCGTGCACGACCACAGGATTCATGCCCACCAGCTTGAGCAGCACCACGTCTTCGGCGAAGTCCTGCTGCAGCGCCGGGTCGGTCATGGCGTTGCCGCCGTACTTGATGACGATGGTCTTGCCGTGGAAGCGCCGGATGTAGGGCAAGGCCTCCGCCAATATCTCCGCCTTGTCGCGTGGTGCGATGTGGCTCAGGTCCGGTGAATTCGGATGCGGAGGAAAGGCAGGGGGCTCAGCGCTCATGAAAAGAAATCCTTTGAAACAAGCCGGCGAAAGCGGCCATTGGCCGAAATTGTAGAGGCCACGACGACAGTGGTTTGTGAACGCCTGTCAAGGGCGCCACTTCCAGCGAAGGGTAAAGCCGGCCGTCATGGTTTGGTCTATAGACTGGCGGCCCATTCAAAAAACATTCAGGAGGAAATCAATGCGCGCCCTCATCGCAGCCTTGCTGCTGACCTGCTCGGTCGCCCAGGCCGGAACGTACAGCATCAGCGTGACCGATCCCAGCCTGGTCCTGCGAGACCTCGATCCCAGTGACGGCATCACGCCCGCGCTCACGCTCTTTTATGGCACATCCGTCGCGGACTGGAACAAGCCGCTCGTCTGCAGCGGCGAGTTCTGGTCGGACTACACCGACATGAAGTCGTGCCCCGCAGTGTCGCTCTACGGCACCTTGAGCGCACACAGCGCCATCGACTGGAACGGCACCGTGACGATCGACGTGCATCTGCTCCCGGTGACAGCGACCCAGTCTGAAAACGTGGCTCTCTATGGCGGTGGCAGCGGCTACACCAATGCAGCCACCCATTCAGAGTTCGAAATCAACCCATACGTTCGCAGCACCGACTCCCACGAGTCCTTCGCCGCTTCCCTCTTCCTCGCCAACGACACCGACGGCCCGGCAAACTTCGAGATGCACCTCGGATTCGAGGCGTTCCAGCAGTCCTCGGATTACCCGCGGCCCGTGCCTGAACCCTCGACTTACCTGCTGATGCTCGGCGGACTAGCCGCGTTACCGCTGCTGCGCCGCAAGCGGGCACAGGGCCGGGTCCGGTAAGTCCGGTCATCCCCCCCACAAAGAGCGAGAGTCATGCGCACCATCTTGTCCACATACTCCCGCCTCCAACAACACTCAGGAGGATTGTCTCGATGCGCACTCTCGCTGCAGCACTGCTGCTTGCCTGTTCGGCCGCACATGCCGGCTCATTCACCGTGACCATGGCCGACCCGAAGCTGTCCCTGGTCGATCTCGATGCCAGCGACGCTACGTCACCGACGCTCACGCTATCGCCTGGTGAAAGCCTGGCGCCATGGAACACCTCGTTCAGCTTCGGAGGCGAGTTCTGGACGGACTACGACCACATCACGCCGTCCCCGCTCCTTCACCTGAGCGGAACGCTCGACGCACACAGCGGCATCGACTGGAGCGGCGCCATGGTGTACGACACCCAGCTGCTCCTGACCGCCACGGACGACGAACGCCTGCTCATCATGGGCGGCGGCGGTGGAATCACCGGCCATGGCTTCAGTTCCTACTTCGAACTGCCTCCGTACTTCCACGGCGGCACCACCCACGTTGTCGACCCTGTCGGGTTCTTTCTGCGCAACGACAGTGACGAGGCCACCACCTTCAGCCTCGACATGGGCTTCTCGACCCAAACCATCACCGACCTGGCCCGGCCCGTTCCGGAACCCTCCAGCTATCTCATGATGCTCGGCGGACTCGCCCTGCTTCCGCTGGCTCGTCGCAAGCTGAAGGCAGGCAGCCGCTAGTAGCCGCTAGTAGGTCCGGCCGCGTTTGTATTGCGCATGGGCACGGCGTGAAAGCGTCGTGCCCTTTTGCATGGCGGCGAACGACGCCCCCGCATGCGCATGGCAGATCGCCAGGCCCAGCGCATCGGCTGCGTCTTTGCCAGGCAGGCCCGGCAGCTTGAGCAGGCGCATCACCATCTCCTGCACCTGTTCCTTGCGCGCCTGGCCGTGGCCGACGATGGCCTTCTTCATCTGCAAGGCGGTGTACTCCGACACCTCCAGGTCGGTGGAAACCAGCGCGGTCAGTGCCGCTCCACGCGCCTGGCCCAGCAGCAACGTGGACTGCGGGTTGACGTTGACGAACACGATCTCCATCGCCGCGCACGTCGGCTGGTAGCGCGAGGTGACCTCGCGCACGCCGTCGAAGATGATCTTCAGCCGCGCCGGCAGCTGGCCGATGTCCACGGCATCCGTCTTGATGGTGCCGCTGGCCACGTAGTGCAGCTTGGCACCCTCGGTCTCGATCACGCCGAAGCCGGTGGTGCGCAGGCCGGGGTCGATGCCGAGGATGCGCATGGGCGGATTGTCGTGCGGCTCAGCGCGGTGGGTGCGACATCAGATGCCGAAGTACCAGCGCACCGCGTGAAAGAAGACCGGCGCCGAGAAGCACAGCGGCGCCACACGGTCGAGCAGCCCCACGGCGCCCGTCACCGACGCCTTGCCGCCCCAGCTGCGAACGCCTGCATCGCGCTTGAGCGCCTTCATCACGAACTCACCCAGGGTACCGGTGCCGCCGGCGATGAAGCCCATCACCAGCGCGGGAATGGGCTTGAACGGCGTCGCCCAGTACAGCAGCGCCCCCACGAAGGCCGCCACGCCCGCGCCGATCGCCCAGGCCCGCCATGAGAACGATCGGCTGATCGCCCGGGCCACCGGCCGGCGGCGCAGCCAGCGCGAAGCCACTTCCTGCGCGATCTGCGCGGTGGCGACCACCACCACGAGGTAGAACACCATGAACGCGCCGCGGTCGGCGAACTTGGGCAGGTTCAGCAGCAGCAGCGCTGGTGCATGGCTCATGCCGTACATGCAGACCATGATGCCCCACTGGATCTTGGAGGTGCGCTCCAGGAATCGCTGCGGGTCGTTGCCGAAGGCGCTGATGACCGGGATGGCGAAGAAGACGTACACGGGGATGAACACCGTGAACAGGTCCAGCCGCTGGCTGCCCGCGAGCACGAATTGGAAAGGCAGCACGAAGAAGAAGGCGAGCAGCAGGCTGCGGTGGTCCGCCCGGCGCGTCTGCGTGAGCGTGATGAACTCGCGGAAGGCCACGAAGGAGACGAAGCCGAACAGCAGCGTGGCGACGAAGGCGCCCAGCACCCAGGAGATCCAGAACAGCACCGCGCCCCACCACACGGCGCGCAGGTCGCGCTTGAACTGCTCGTGCAGTTCCTGCCGCTCGGGCGTGAGGTCCTTGATCGTGCGCGTCACCTCGACGACGGTGACGAGCGCGAGCACGCCGAACAGCGCGAGGAACAGCAGGCCGATCTGCTGGCTGATGCTCAGGTCACGAAGCGCGCCCATCAGCGGATGCTCCTCAAGGCCACGACGGCTTCACGCGCGCGGGTGAGGAAGGCACGCTTGTCCTCGCCCTCCTGCAGCTGGATGGGTGCGCCGAAGGTCACCGAGCACAGGATGGGCACGGGCACCACTTCGCCCTTGGGCATCACGCGCTGCACGTTGTCGATCCACGCGGGGATGAGCTGCACGTGCGGGAACTGCTCGGCCAGGTGATAGATGCCCGACTTGAAGGCCATCGGGTCGCCCTTGTTGCCGCGCGTGCCTTCGGGAAAGATGACCAGCGAGTCGCCGTTCTTCAGCGCCTCGGCCAAAGGCTCCAGCGGGTCCTGGTCGTCGGTGCGCTGGCGGTTCACATACACCGCGTTGAATATCTCGCGGGTGATCCAGTGCTTGAGCTTGCTGGAGGTCCAGTAGTCCTTGGCGGCGATGGGGCGGGTGACGCTGCGCAGGTCACTGGGCAGCGCGGCCCAGATGAGCACCCAATCGAAGTGGCTCTGATGGTTGGCGAAGTAGATGCGCTGTTCCGCCTTGGGCGGGCATCCATACCAATGGCCTTGTGCGCCGGTGATGAGTCGGGCCAGGAAGGCGAGGAAGAGCCCCGCTGCCTCGGGAAGTTTCATGGGGGCGGATACTAGCTCAGCGGGCCTGCGAAACGGGACCGTGTCACCCGTTTGGGTGGCTAGGGTTCACACGGGCAATACCGCCCGTTCAGGCTTGGCCTGAACGGGGTGGATGACGGGAATGACGTCAGTGCCTGAAGTGCCGCACGCCCGTCAGCACCATCGCGATGCCGCGCTCGTCGGCCGCCGCGATCACTTCGTCATCGCGCACGCTGCCGCCCGGCTGGATCACGCAGGTCGCGCCGGCTTCGCACACCACGTCCAGGCCATCGCGGAACGGGAAGAAGGCATCGCTGGCCACGGCCGAGCCCTTGAGCGACAGGCTCGCGTTCTCCGCCTTGATGCTGGCGATGCGCGCCGAGTCGATGCGGCTCATCTGGCCCGCACCCACGCCCAGCGTCATGCCGCCGCCGCAGAAGACGATGGCATTGCTCTTGACGTACTTCGCGACCTTCCAGGCGAACAGCAGGTCGTTCAGTTGCGACTCGGTGGGCTGCACCTTGGTCACGACCTTCAGCTCGCCGCGCTGCACCTCGCGGTTGTCGGCGGTCTGGATGAGCAGGCCCGAGCCGACGCGCTTGATGTCCTGCGCGTTGCGGCCATGGTCCCACGGTGTCGCGCCGCCCGGCGGCAGCGCGATCTGCAGCAGGCGGGTGTTGGCCTTGGCAGCGAACACCAACAGCGCTTCAGGCGTGAAGCTCGGGGCAATCAGCACTTCGACGAACTGCTTGGCCACGGCCTGCGCCGCGGTCGCATCCAGCTCGCGGTTGAAGGCGATGATGCCGCCGAAGGCCGAGGTCGGGTCGGTCTTGAACGCCTTGGCGTAGGCCTCGGCCGGGCTCGCGCCCATCGCCACCCCGCAAGGGTTGGCGTGCTTGATGATCACGCAGGCCGGCGTGTCGAAGCTCTTCACGCATTCCCAGGCGGCGTCGGCATCAGCGATGTTGTTGTAAGAGAGCTCCTTGCCCTGCAACTGCCTGGCCGTGACGAGCGAACCCGGCGCGGGATGCATGTCGCGGTAGAAGGCCGCCGTCTGGTGCGGGTTCTCGCCGTAGCGCAGGTCCTGCAGCTTGACGAATTGCGAGTTCGATTGCGCGGGGTACTCGTTGCGCGTGCCGTCTTCCTTCAGCGACGACAGATAGTCGCTGATCGCGCCGTCGTAGTTGGAGATGCGGTTGAACGCCGCCACCGACAGCGCGAACTTCGTCTTCTGGCTGATGCCGCCGCCCTTCAGCTCGGCCAGCACGCCGGCGTACTGGGACGCGTCGGTGAGCACCGCCACGTCCTTCCAGTTCTTGGCGGCCGAGCGGACCATGGCCGGACCGCCGATGTCGATGTTCTCGATCGCGTCTTCCAGCGTGCAGCCGGGCTTGGCCACGGTGGCCTCGAACGGATAGAGGTTGACCACCAGCAAGTCGATGGTCGAGATGCCATGTTCCTTGATCGCCGCCACGTGGGCCGGCACGTCGCGGCGCGCCAGCAGGCCGCCGTGGATCTTCGGATGCAGCGTCTTCACGCGGCCGTCGAGCATCTCGGGGAAGCCGGTGTGGTCGGCCACCTCGGTCACCGGCAGGCCGGCATCGGCCAACAGCTTGGCCGTGCCGCCGGTGGACAGCAGCTTCACGCCCAGGCCATGCAGCTCGCGGGCGAATTCGAGCACGCCGGTCTTGTCGGAAACGGAGAGGAGAGCGGTCAGTTGGGTCATGGCATCACTTGATGAGTTTGTGTTCGACGAGCTTGCGGCGCAGCGTGTTGCGGTTGATGCCCAGCCATTCGGCCGCGCGGCTCTGGTTGCCTTCGGCGTGCTTCATCACCACGTCGAGCAAAGGCTTTTCGACGACGTTGAGGATCATGTCGTACATGGCGGTGGGCTCCACGCCGCGCAGGTCCTTGAAGTAGCTCTCCAGGCTGTCCCGGATGCACTCCTCGATGTGTTTTTTGCTCATGCTTGTTGTTCGAGATATGAATCGTTCGCTGCGTCGCTCGTGACGGGCAGCAACTTGTGCGTGACGGCCAAGGCATCGAACCATTCGGACACCGCGCGCACTTGCGAATCGCAGGTCTCCAGCAGGTTCATCTCGGCACGAAACGCTTCTCCTCCAGGCAGCGCCCGCACCGCCCAACCAATGTGCTTGCGCGCGGTGCGCACGCCCGCGTACTCGCCGTACAGCCCGTAGTGGTCTTCCAGATGTTCCAGCAGCCAGCGCTTGGCCTGCAGCACCTCGGGGGCACTCAGGTGTTCGCCGGTTTCAAGGAAGTGCGCGATCTCGCGGAAGATCCACGGCCGCCCCTGTGCGGCACGGCCGACCATCACCGCATCGGCGCCGGTGACGCGCAGCACCTCGCGCGCCTTCTCGGGCGAATCGATGTCGCCGTTGGCCACCACCGGAATGCGCAGCGCGGCCTTGACGGCAGCGATGGTGTCGTACTCCGCGAAGCCCTTGTAGCCTTGCTCGCGGGTGCGGCCATGCACCGTGACCATGGCGACGCCGGCGCTCTCGGCAGCCCGCGCAATGCGCACCGCGTTGCGCTCGGCATCGCACCAGCCGGTGCGCATCTTGAGCGTGACGGGCACGTTGCGCGGCGCACAGGCAGCCACCACCGCCTCCACGATCTCCAGTGCCAGCGGTTCGTCCTGCATCAGTGCCGAACCGGCCCACTTGTTGCAGACCTTCTTGGCGGGGCAGCCCATGTTGATGTCGATGATCTGCGCGCCGCGGTCGATGTTGTAGGCGGCAGCCTCGGCCATCATCGCCGCGTCGGTGCCGGCGATCTGGACCGAGATCGGCTCCACTTCACCGTCATGGTTGGCGCGGCGGCTGGTCTTCAGACTGTTCCACAGGTCGCGACGCGACGTGACCATCTCGCTGACCGCATAGCCCGCGCCCAGCCGCTTGCACAGCTGGCGGAACGGACGATCAGTCACCCCCGCCATCGGCGCGACAAAGAGGCTGTTCGGCAGCTCGATGTGGCCGATCTTCATGGGGGCGTGGGGGTGGGAGTGCTGAAAAAGGAGGCAGAAGTATAGCGGCTAGCCCTCCCCGTTCCTGCCGTGTCGAAGGCTCCGCATAATCCCGCGGATGGAGGATTGGTTTCAGCATCTGCTCACCCAGCTCGCGCTGCCGCAATACGGCTTGAGCACGGTCTTCATCGTCGCGCTCGTGTCGGCCACGCTGCTGCCGCTGGGTTCGGAGCCGGCGGTGTTCGGGCTGGTCAAGCTGAACCCCGAACTCTTCTGGCCGGCCATCCTCGTGGCCACCATCGGCAACACCATCGGCGGCGCGATCACCTGGTGGATGGGCTACGGCGCCGAGCGGGCCTATGAGCGCGTCACGCACGATCCTGGTGCGGCGCACCCGCGAGCCCTGCGATGGCTTGAACGCTTCGGAGCCCGCGCCTGCCTGCTGTCGTGGCTGCCGCTGGTGGGCGACCCACTGTGCGCGGTGGCAGGATGGCTTCGCCTGCCCTTGTGGCCCTGCGTGCTGTACATGGCCATCGGCAAGTTCATCCGCTATCTCATCATGACGGCGGGGTTGCTCTGGTTCTTCCCCGGCAACTGGCAGAACCTCTCCTGACGACCTGAAAGACACGCTTCAGGACGTTTCAGAGCCGCGTCAGGACTTCATAGGCGCGAAGAACGACATTGGATTCATCCAATCAACAAACGTCGTTCGAGGAGTCGCCACCATGATTGCCGCCACGTTCATGAACATGTCCAACACGCCCGCGGCGCACAGGGCGCGCCCTGTGTCGCTGCAGGTGGCGATGCTCGCGCAGCAGGCCGTGCGCGACGAACCCACCGCGACGGACGTGATGGTCTATCGCCAGCCCTTGTCCGACGTGCCGGTGCCCTCGTCCTGGCGTCCGTCCAAGCCCGTGCCGCTGGATTCGGTGGATGTGCCCTGCGAAGGCCCCGAGTCCCTGCGCTACGACGACGAGATGGTCGGCTGGGATTCCGCCGGCGTGAGCCTGGCCCGGCTGCATCACCTGGAGCGCGAGACCGGCCCGCGCCGCATCGCCGACCGCCAGCGCGCCGAGCGCTTCAACACGTCGCTGATCTTCATCTTCGCGGCCGTGACCTGCTCGGTCATCGGCTGGGTCGTGCTGCTGTGAGGTGACGACATGATCCTGCTCTGATCCACCCCCAACAATGAGTCGGCGCGGTAGCCCTGTACAGGGCGCCGCGCCGATTTTTTTGGAGCCGAGCGGAGCGACGCGTTCGATCAAGCAACGCCCGCGGAACCGGCTTCGCCGGTCCGCAGGGTGGTGCCCCTTGGGGGCAGGAGCGAAGCGACTGGGGGGCTCCCTCAGTGCGTCGGGTAGCCGATGATCTGCGTGAGCGCCGGCGCTCCGCTGATCGCGAACGACGCCAGCCGCCCGCCCATCACTGTGCCTTCCACGCTGCCCACGTTCAGCCCGGTGTAGATCCAGTCGCCGGCCAGCACCAGGTTGTCGAAGCCCGAGCCCCAGGCCTTCAGCCGGTACTTGGTGCTGCCCGGGGGCGAGAGCACGTAGCGCTCGGTCGGGTCGATGTTGGCGCGCCAGAACTGCTGGTCGAAACGGCTGATGCCCAGGCCCATCTTCGACTCGTCATACCCCTGCAACAGGCTGAAGTCCAGGCCAATGGGATCCCCCGGCGGGCTCACCTTGTTGCTCGTGGCCAGCGGCAGCAGCGGCCCCATGCTGGCCTGCAGGTACTGGATGCACTGGTACTTCACGCGGTCGTGCTGGCGGCGCGGGTAGTCGGTGTCGGTGAAGGGCGGCGGCGGGTCGTAGTCGGGCATCAGGCCCGAGAAGTACCACAGCGACTTGGGGCTGTTGGACTGCGGCCACGACTCCCACTTCAGCAGGTGGGTGAAGTCCACCTGGCCATCCAGCGGGTCGACGTAGGTGGCGCCGATGCAGGTGTCGTACTCGTTCTTGAACTGGTAGTCCCAGCCCATGTCCTTGGTGGTCCGGTTGAACCACAGCTGCATGGTCTGCGTCATGGCGGTGGTGACGTTGGCCGTCATGTCGCGCCAGGCCTGGCTGCTGTCCAGCAATTCCTTGCACAGGTAAGGCACGGCGCCGATGGAGATGGCGAACACCAGCTTGTCGTAGTGGGTGCCGGCCACCAGGGTGCGCTGTTCCACCGGCTGCCAGCCCGACCAGTACGACTCCAGGTCGATCTGTTGGGCCTTGAGCGCCTCGCCTTCCACCAGTTGGTCGTAGTGCGGGTCGGCCGGCCAGGCGGGCAGGCCCTTCACATCGATGAGCGGCTGGTAGCCGGCAGCCGGGTCCTTCAGCGTGGCCTGCACACCGATGTTCACCGACGCGATGCTCTTGCGGTCGGGGCTCAGGCGCAGGTTCTCGACCTTCTGGAAGAACTCGAACTTCACGCCGCGCTTCTTCAGCACCTCGTACATCGGCGCGATGATGGTCTCGCCGGTGCCCGCCTCGAACGTCCAGGCGAAGGCGCCCATGTACGCGAAGCTGCGCAGCGTCCAGTGCAGGTAGGCACCCGCGGCCATGGTGGCCGTGCGTGTGGTGTCGCCGTTGGGGTACTGGTAGGACAGGTTGGTGGTGTTCAGCGCAAGCGCCGACGACACCGTCATGTTCGACGCACCGTGCTTCTTCAGCCAGTCGGCGAAGTTCATGTCGTCGATGGAGTCGAAGCCCTTGTTGGCGATGTCGTCCTTGATCGTGCCCTTGACGATCGCGAGCAGGAAGTTGCTCACGATGTAGATGCGACGCAGGTCGTCGTTGTCGGTGAAGCGGTCGCCCAGGTGCTCGGACAGCCATTCCCAGGTCTTGTCCAGCAGCTCGATCACGCCGGCACCCAGCTCCAGCGCGCCCTTGATGGCCTGGTCCAGCAGGTACATGGCCACACGGCCGGCCTCCTCGGCCAGCTTGTTGCCCTCGGTGATCTTGTGGATGTTGTCGTCGAAGATCTGGTGCACGAAACGCACCAGCGCCTGCACCCAGTCGGTCACCTTTTGCAGCGACGACGGATCGCCCGGCGACAGGTTGTTGGTCGGCGCAGTGAACGGCCACTGCTTCCAGCATTCGTCGATGAACTCCCACATCAGCACGAAGCTCTCGGGCTTGAAGGCCTCGTCGAAGGTGGCCAGCGGCTGCTCGCCCTTCTTGCGGCCCAGCGCCTCGTAGACCTCGCGCATCATCGGCAGCGCGTTGTAGTAGCAGCCCAGGAAGCCGTGGATGCCGTGCTCCTGGATGCGGTCGTTCGGCCCGCGCCCGGTGGCGCATTTGCCGCCCAGTCGCCAGCCGAGCTGGTACATGGTGATGTCGAACTTGTCCTGCCATCCCGGCTGGCTCGTGAGTTCGAAGGCCGTGCTCAATGCGGCAATGCCGCCTCCAAGAATTGCAACTTTCTGAGGTGTTGCGGGTTGTCCCATTTCTATGCCCCCTTGAAGGTTTGATAACGCCGGAAGAACGCTCCGGCAAGCGTGTGGAACGTGGTCAGCCCTCCCAGCCGGCGATGCGAAGCGCGTTCACGAACTTGTCGAGATGCGCCGGGTCTGCGAACGGGTGGCCGATCTTGAGAGTCAGCATGTTGTAGACCGGCATGGTGCGCCGGCCTTCTTCCATGGCTTCACGGGCCCGTTCGAGGTGGCCTGCCGCGGCCTGGCAGGCGGCGAGCAGGTAATAGTTGAAGAACCAGTCGGGCCGTTTGGCCACGGCCTCCATCGCGTGATTCACCGCCTGCTCGTACTCGCCGCAGACGAAGCAGGCCAAGGCCTGCGAACGCATCCACAGGCTCAGGTGCGGATCGCTCGGGCTGCACTGGATGGCGCGCTGCAGCTCCACCATGGCCTCGTCCGCACGCGCGGAGAAGGCCAGCAGCCGGCCCAGTTCGCCGGCGGCAGCGGCGAAGTTGGGGTACAGGTCGAGTGCGCGCCGCTGCTCGGCCATGGCGGCTTCCAGCTTGTTGATGCACGACAGCGCTGTGCCTAGCGTGAAGTGGGCATAGCTGTCGTGGTCGTCGTTGCGCACCGCCTCCATGGCGTAGTAGTTGGCGTGGCGGATGAGCTTCTCGGGGTCGTCCGAGCGCCCTCGCCAGGCATCGGCCATGTAGGTGAACGACAGCAGCGCCAGGCTGGCCGAATCATTCGGCTTGATCTTCAGCGCCTGCTCCAGCAAGCGGCGCGCTTCCAGGTTGTTGGGCGCGGTGGACCGCCAGAAATTCCAGCGCGCACGCATCAGCAGGTCCCAGTGCTGGATGTCGCGGGCCTCATGGTTGACGGCGCGCGTTTCCTCGCGGCGCAGGAACACCGGCTCGATGGTGCCGGCGATGGTGGAGGAAATCTCGTCCTGCACCGAGAAGAGGTCGGTCAGCGACCGGTCGAAGCGGTCGGCCCAGGCGGTCTCGCCGCGGGCACCGTCCACCAGTTCGGCCGACACGCGGAGTTTGTCGCCCGCACGACGGACGCTGCCGGCCACCAGGTAGCGCACGCCCAGCTCGCGGCAGATGGCGCCGAAGGACAGGTTGCTCTGGCGGTAGGTGAACGACGAGTTGCGCGCGATAACGAACAGCCAGCTCGAACGCGCCAGGCTCGCAATGATGTCCTCGGCCAGGCCGTCGGCGAAGTACTCCTGCTCGCTGTCCCCGCTCAGGTTGGCGAATGGCAGCACCGCGATGGACGGACGTGCGCCGGCGGTGGCTTCGACCGTGGGCGGCGCCTCTTCCTGGATGCGTACCGTGAAGCGGTACCCGCGCCCCGGGATGGTGGCAATGGCCTCGGGGCCGAGCAGCTTGCGCAGTGTGGAAATCTGGACCTGGAGGTTGTTTTCCTCGACGACCACGTCGGGCCAGACGATGTCCATCAGCTCGTTCTTGGCCACCAGTTCGCCGGCACGCTGGGCCAGGGCCAGCAGCACATCGAAGGCCCGGGCGCCGAGCACGGCGGGTTCGCCATGGATCAGCAGACGCCGTTCATGCGGCTGCAATTCACAGTGGCCAAATCGGATCGATGCGGACACGCCGTTTCCCATCACACAACGTTGGCGGCAAATGTATCGCGTGATGCATCTTCCGGGCCATCAATCCCGCGACACTTGCCAATAATTCAACGAGGCAGGGCGTGCTCCAGGTCGTTCAGGACGCCTTCGAGTCGCTGCAAAGCCCAGGCGCTGCGCGTGCGAGGAGCGCGCCGGCTCACGAGGGTGCGTTGACGATCGTCAAGGACATCGTCATTGATGCTCACGCCATGGGGCGCGAGCTGCGCCGACAGCACGCTGCGCCGCGATCGCAGCATCTGCCGAGTCTGCTGGTAGGCATGCTCGGCCAGGGCCCGGCGCTGCGAGTAGCTGAAGGTGTTGGCCAGGAACATTTCCGGGTCGCGCTGGTCGGGCTCGAACAGCACGATGGTGGTGTCCGGGTGGTTGCGCTCGTAGGCCTTCATGCCCAACTCCAGCCGCGAATGGATCATGGTGCGGAAGGTCTGCGACAGCACCACCGGAAGGCCGCCGTCCACCAGCTTGGGGATGCGCTCTTCGCCGCTGGAGAGTACGCGGTGCTGCGGCGCCTGCGTGGAGTTGAAGGGGACCAGCGGGTTCAGGCACAGCAGCAGGTCGACGTCCTCTTCCAGCAGCACGGAGGCGTGCAGCGTCTTCTTCAGCGCGCCGTCGACGTAGTAGCGGCCATCGATCTCCACCGGCGGGAACAGGCCCGGCAGCGCGGCGCTGGCCTGCACCGCCTTGGAGATGGGCACGTGGTCGTAGCCCGGCTGGCCGAAGGGCGCGGGGTCGCCGCTGTCCAGGTCGGTCGCGACCAGCACCAGCTTGCGCTTGAGGTGACGAAAGTCATTGGTGCGGCCAGGCGCGGAGAACTGCCGGCGCAGCTGCGCGTCGATGGCGGCGTTCGAGAAGAAGCCCGCCGGCAGCGCGCGACCCAGGCGCTCGAAGGCCGAGGACAGCGAGCGGCGCGAAAAAAAGTATCGATACGACGCCTGTCCTGCGAGCATCGGCAGCGCGGCCAGGCGCTTGGCGATCTCGCCCCAGGCCGGGCGGATCAGCACCGAGGGCTTGAAGATGTCGTGCGGGGCGCCGACGTTCTCGATGAAAGAGGCGCAGATGTCGCGCGGGCTCAGGCCGTTGGCCAGGCCCGCGGCGATGAAGCCGCCGGCGGAGACGCCGACGTAGGCATCGAGGTCGTTGAGGCTGAGTCCATCCAGGGACTCGTCCAGGGCGCACAGCGCGCCGATTTCATAGATCGCACCCAGGGGGCCGCCGCCGGCCAGGGCCAGGGCGATGCGAGGTTTCTTCGAGGAACGGGGCATGCGGCACAGTCTAGGTGTGCGATGCCGCGAGGCCCTTGGAGCCGCCCTCTAAAACAGGCTGAGGAAAACCCTTTCGCCCCATGGCGGGATATCGCGGTTTCGAATGAACAAAGGGGCGCCGAAGCGCCCCTTTGTTGCATGCATCGCGATGCCGGATCAGGCCGACTTGCGCGCCGCGGCGCGCTTGGCGACGGGCTTGGCCGCGCCGTTGGCCGCCGGCTTGGCGGCAGCCGTCTTGGCAGCACGAGGCGCCTTGGCGGCCGGCGAACCCTTGGACAGCTTGGCCACTTGTGCGCTCAGCTCGTCGATGCGGGCGATCAGCGCCTCCACGTCCTTGGACGAGGGCACGCCCAGCTTGTTCAGCGCCTTGGAGGTGCGCTCCTCGAAGATGGATTCGAGCTTGTCCCACTGCTGGCCGGCCTTGGCGGAGACGTCGCCGGCCATGTTGCTCATGCGGCTGGTGACTTCGCCGATCTTCTCTTCGGCCACCGCCTGCGTCTTGCGCTGCAGCGAGGTGCCTTCCTTCACGAGCGCCTCGAAGACCTTGCCGCCTTCTTCCTGCGCCTTGGAGAAAGCGCCCAGGCCCGCCAGCCAGATCTGCTGGGCCGAGTCCTTGATGGTGCCGGCCAGCGCGCTGTCGAACAGGCTGGCGGGAGACGCGGCCTTCTTGTCCGCCATTTGCTTGAGCTTCTTGACCATGTTGGTTCCTCTGTGAAAGTCGCTGCGGTTGGGTCTGTGTCTGTGGCGCGCCTTGGTTGTTCGTCCCAGGAGTCGGGACCGGCGCGGTGGGGCGACTATAGGCCCGGCCACCCGCCAGGGGCTGCGGTATCTCTAGTGAGCCGTCTCTATGGGGTGCAGCATGCGAGCCACGGCAGTGCCCTTTGGAACCGGTCCTGCGCTAACCTCGCGACCCACGCGCTGCTTGGGGTAAACGACGAAGTCGAAGGCCCGAGGCTTCGCGCAAGAATCGCCAGCATCCCGCACCCCGGCCCGCACGCCACCAAGGAGGAGAACGCATGCAGTATTTCGTCACCGGAGCCACCGGTTTCATCGGCAAACGACTCGTCAAGACCTTGCTGGAGCGCCGCGGCTCGACGGTGTACTTCCTGCTGCGCCCCGAGAGCGAGGGCAAGGTGGCCGACCTGCTGGCCTTCTGGGGTGTGTCCAAGCAGCGCGCCTGCCCGGTGTTCGGCGACCTCACCACCAAGAAGCTGGGCGTGGCGGCGGACGACATCAAGCAGCTCAAGGGACAGATCGACCATGTCTACCACTTGGCCGCGGTGTATGACCTTGCGGCCGACGAAGAGTCGCAGGTGCAGGTGAACATCGAGGGTACGCGCAACGTGGTCGAGTTCGCCAAGGCCATCGACGCCGGCCACCTTCACCACGTCAGCAGCATTGCCGCCGCGGGCCTGTACGAAGGCGTGTTCCGCGAAGACATGTTCGAGGAGGCCGAGGGCCTGGACCACCCGTACTTCATGACCAAGCACGAGAGCGAGAAGATCGTGCGCAAGGAGTCCAAGGTGCCCTGGACGGTATACCGCCCCGCCATGGTCTGCGGCGACTCCAAGACCGGCGAGATGGACAAGATCGACGGTCCGTACTACTTCTTCAAGCTCATCCAGCGCATGCGGCAGATCCTGCCGCCGTGGATGCCCAGCGTGGGCCTGGAAGGCGGGCGCGTGAACATCGTGCCGGTGGATTTCGTGGTGGCGGCGCTGGACCACATCAGCCACCTCAAGACCGACCTGAACAAGAAGTGCTACCACCTGGTGGACCCGCAGGGCTACCGCGTGGGCGACGTGCTGGACATCTTCAGCAAGGCCGCGCATGCGCCGAAGATGAACCTGTTCATCAACGCGGCGCTGCTGGGCTTCGTGCCCAAGAGCGTGAAGAAGGGCCTGATGGCGATCGCGCCGGTGCGCCGCGTGCGCAGCGCCGTGATGAAGGACCTGGGCCTGCCCGAGGACATCTTCACCTTCGTCAATTACCCCACCCGCTTCGACTGCCGCGACACCGAGGCCGCGCTCAAGGGTTCGGGCATCACCTGCCCCAACCTGAAGGACTACGCCTGGGTGATCTGGGACTACTGGGAGCGCCACCTGGACCCGGCGCTCTTCATCGACCGCACCCTGCGCGGCGCGGTGCAGGGCAAGGTGGTGCTGGTGACGGGCGGCTCCTCGGGCATCGGCCTGGCGGCAGCCATCAAGTTCGCTGAAGCCGGCGCCATCACCATCATCTGCGCCCGCGACGAGGCCAAGCTGGAAGAGGCAAAGAAGGAAATCGTCGAGAAGGCGGGCAAGGCGGCCACGGTCGTCACCTACTCGTCCGACATCGCCGATGAGGCCAGTTGCAAGGGCCTGGTGGACTGGCTGACCGAGAACTACGGCGGCGTGGACTTCCTCATCAACAACGCCGGCCGTTCCATCCGCCGCGCCATCGAGTCCAGCTACGACCGCTTCCACGACTACGAACGCACCATGCAGCTGAACTACTTCGGCTGCCTGCGAGTGACCATGGGCCTGCTGCCTGGCATGGTGGAAAAGCGCAAGGGGCACATCGTCAACATCAGCTCCATCGGCGTGCTGACCAACGCGCCGCGCTTCTCGGCCTACGTCGCCTCCAAGGCGGCGCTGGACGCCTGGACGCGCTGCGCCTCCAGCGAGTACGCCGACCAGGGCATCACCTTCACCACCATCAACATGCCGCTGGTGCGCACGCCGATGATCGCGCCCACCAAGATCTACAACAACGTGCCCACGCTGTCGCCGGAGGAAGCGGCCGACATGATCGCCACCGCCTGCGTGGAAAAGCCGGTGCGCATCGCCACCCGCCTGGGCATCTCGGGCGAGCTGCTGCACGCCCTGCTGCCGCGCGTGGCGCAGATCGTGATGAACACCAGCTTCCGCATGTTCCCAGACAGCGCCGCGGCCAAGGGCGACAAGAACGCGAAGCCCACGCTGTCGCCGGAGGCCATCGCCCTGCAGCAGATGATGCGCGGCATCCACTTCTGACGGCATGTCACTCCCCTGTGCGGGGAGTGAAGGAACGCCTTCAGCCCAGCCAGGGTTGAAGGCGTTCGCGCATCTGCATTGCGCATTCCTGCGCGCTGAGCACCGATGTATCGACGCGCAGGTCCGGGCTGGCCGGAACCTCGTAGGCCGACGACACGCCGGTGAAGGCAGTCACCTTGCCCGCATGCGCGCCAGCGTACAGGCCCTTGGGGTCGCGCCGCGCACAGATCTCGATGGGCGTGCTCACGTGGACCTCGATGAAGCGCTGCGTGCCCACGATGCGGCGTGCCAGCCGGCGGCCCTCTTCGAGCGGCGAGATCAGCGCAACGATGGCGATCACGCCCGAGTCGTTCGCCAGGCGCGCCACCTCGGCCACGCGGCGCATGTTTTCCAGCCGGTCCGCATCGGAGAAGCCAAGGCCCCGGCTGAGCCCTTCGCGCACCGCGTCGCCGTCCAGCACGATGCACGGACGGCCTTCGCGCCTCAGCATGCGCGCCAGCACATCGGCGAGCGTGGATTTGCCGGCGCCGCTGAGCCCCGTCATCCAGACGGTGTCTGCTGTCGGCACCCCGGGTTCGTGGTTCTTCTGTCCTGATTGGTGATTGCCTGGCATGCCTTCGACGACCGCTCCTGCGAGGAGCGTCAGGTTGCCCGGGACATGCCGGCAGGTCAAGATCCAGCGATCACCGCCGGTCACAGGGCTGGCGCCGGCATGCGCGACAATCCGCCAGATGTACGCATTGTTTGAAGACGGCGGGAAGTTTCTCGCCGGCCGCGTGATGTCCGAGGCCGAGAGTTCGGTGCAAGTCGAACTCGACTCGGGCAAGCGCGTGAAGGTCAAGTCCGCCAACGTGCTGCTGCGCTTCGAAAAGCCGCAGCCGGCAGAGCTCGTCGCCTCGGCGCAGGCGGTGTCGCAGGAGATCGACCTGGACCTCGCCTGGGAATTCGCGCCCGAGCAGGAATTCGGCTTCGCCGACCTGGCGCGCGACTATTTCGACGCCAACGCGAGCAACATCCAGCAAGCCGCAGCCCTCTTCCGCCTGTTCGAGGCGCCGCACTACTTCCGCCGCCTGGGCAAGGGCAACTTCAAGAAGGCGCCGGAGGAGATCGTCAAGGCCGCGCTGCTGGGCATCGAGCGCAAGAAGCAGATCGCCGCGCAGATCGACGCCTGGGCTGGCGAGCTGGTCAACGGTCAGTGCCCGCAGCCGGTGCGCGAGCAGCTCTACAAGATCCTCTTCAAGCCTGACAAGAACGCGCCGGAATACAAATCGGTGGTGGAGGCATCGAAGCGGTCGCAGAAGGCGCCGCTGGACCTGCTGACGCAAGCAGGCGCCATCGACTCGCCCTACCAGTTCCACTGGAAGCGTTTCCTGTTCGAGAACTTCCCCAAGGGCACGAACTTCCCGGCCCTGTCGGCGCCGCCCATCAAGGAAGCGCTTCCGCTGTCGGCCGCGCAGGCCTTCTCCATCGACGATTCGCAAACCACCGAGATCGACGACGCGCTGTCGGTGCAAGGCCTGGGCTCGGGCACAGTGGTGTTCGGCGTCCACATCGCGGCGCCAGGGCTGGCCATCGCGCCCGAGGGCAGCGTGGACAAGGTGGCGCGCGACCGCCTGTCCACCGTCTACATGCCGGGCTACAAGCTCACCATGCTGCCCGACGACGTGGTGCAGGCCTACACGCTGACCGAAGGGCGCGACTGCCCGGCCGTCTCGCTGTACGTCACGTACGACGAGGGCACGCTGGAGGTGAAGTCCAGCGAGACGAAGCTGGAGCGCGTGAGCATCGTGTCCAACCTGCGGCACGACCAGCTCGACGAGGTCATCACCGAGGAATCGCTGACGGGCAAGGCGTCGGCCAACTACCGGTTCGCACCTGAGCTTGCCTTTGCCTTCCGCCTGGCCAACCACCTGAAGGCGCAACGTGAAGTCGCCCGCGGCAAGCCCGAGACCTTCAACCGGCCCGACTACAACTTCCGGCTCGTCGGCAACGATGGCCACGAGCCCAAGGGCGACGAGACGGTGGTGATCAGCACGCGCCGCCGAGGCGCACCACTGGACCTGATCGTGGCCGAGGCGATGATCCTCGCCAACAGCACTTGGGGCGGCTGGATCGCCGAGTGCGGCGTGCCCGGCATCTACCGCAGCCAGGCCAGCCTGGCCCCGGGGGTGAAGGTGCGCATGGGCGTGAAGCCCGCACCGCATGCCGGCATGGGCGTGGCGCAGTACACCTGGGCGACTTCGCCGCTGCGGCGCTACACCGACCTCGTGAACCAGTGGCAGATCATCGCCTGCGCCCGCCACGGCCGCACCGCCGCGCTGGCTGCGCCCTTCAAGCCCAAGGATGCGGCGCTGTTCTCCATCATCTCCGGCTTCGACGCCGCGTACACCGCCTACAACAGCTACCAGTCGTGCATCGAGCGCTACTGGACGCTGAAGTACCTGGCGCAAAACGGCATCGCCGAACTGGACGCCTCGGTGATGAAGGATGGACTCGTGCGCGCCGACGAGCTGCCGCTGGTGTTCCGCGCGCTGGGCGCCGACGGCATGCCGCGCGGCACCCGTGTGCGCGTGCGTGTCACGGGCACCGACCTCCTCACGCTGGATGTCCACGCCAACGTCGTCGCCCGCCTGGATGACGCGTCCCTCGTCCAGGAAAGCACCGACGAATCGGACGCCGAGGAGGCCGCCGAGAGCGCCGGTCCGCTCACCCTGGCCATCGACGTGAAGGACGGCGACGAAGAGCCGGCGGCGGCTGCCGCCACCGCCGCCTGACCGGAGCACACTCACACCACCATGCTGCGCAAACTCTCGACCCTGCAAATCGCACTGCTCGTGTCGTTGGTGTTCCATGGCTCGCTGCTGATCATCCAGCGCAGCAACCCACAGGCCTTTGAGCGCATCTTCCAGGACTCGCCGCTCGAGGTGATCCTCGTCAATGCACGCTCCAAGGAGACGCCGACGCAGGCCCAGGCCATCGCGCAGGCGAGCCTGGCCGGCGGCGGCAACGTGGACGTGGGCCGTGCGACCTCGCCGCTGCCGCCCTCGCCCACGCTGGAGGTGGGCGACAGCATCGAGATGTCGAACAAGCAGATCGAGGAGCTGCAGGAAGAGCAGCGGCAGTTGCTCGCCCGCCTGCGCCAGCAGCTGGAGGCCCTGCCCGCGCCCGATCCCAAGAAGGAAGCCAAGACCGCCGAGGGCCGCGAGCAGGCCGAGCAGCGCCGGCAGTTGCTGATGCAGACGGCCGAGATCGAGAAGAAGATCAACGAGGAGAACTCGCGGCCCAAGAAGCGCTACATCAGCCCGGCCACGAAGGAAGCGGCCTATGCGATGTACTACGACCGGCTGCGTCGCAAGATCGAGGAGCGTGGCACGCGAAACTTCCCCGAGTCGCAGGGCAAGAAGCTGTATGGCGAGCTCACGCTGGTGCTCACCGTCGACTCGCTGGGCCGCGTTGTGGATGCTGAGGTGGTGGTGCCGTCCAAGTCCAAGCTGCTGGACAAGCGGGCGCTGGCCATCGTCAAGGCGGCCGCACCCTTCGGCGCTTTCACCGGCTCGATGAAACGCGAGGCCGACCAGCTCGAGATCACCTCGCGCTTCACCTTTGCCGGCGAAGGTGGCCTGACCACCACCCTGCTGGGACGCTGATCTTTCGATGGACCGCTACGTCGTGGCCGGCAATCCGGTCGAACATTCGCAATCGCCTTTCATCCATGCCCTGTTCGCCAAGGCGACGGGCGAGCCGGTGGAATACGGCCGGCTGCTCGCGCCGCTGGACGGCTTCGAGGCCACGATCCGCCGCTTCGCCGGGGAAGGCGGACGCGGCTGCAACGTGACCGTGCCCTTCAAGTTCGACGCGTTCAAACTGGCGCCGCACCACACCGACCGCGCCGCCCTCGCACAGGCGGCGAACGTGTTGCGCTTCGATGCGCAGGGCTGGATGGCCGACAACACCGATGGCGCTGGCCTGGTGAGCGACATCGAGCGCAACGCCGGCGTGGCCTTGCGTGGCAAGAAGGTGCTGCTGATCGGCGCAGGCGGCGCGTCCGCCGGCGTGCTGGGGCCGTTGATCCGGGCGGGCTCCGTCGAGGTCGTGGTGGCCAACCGCAGCGTCGACAAGGCGCAGGCGCTGGTCGAGCGGCATCGCGCCGCGGCCACGCTGCAAGGCACCGCGCTGCGTGCAGCATCCCTCGATCAGGCGGGTTCGTCCTACGACGTCGTGGTCAACGGCACCGCCGCCAGCCTGTCGGGGGCAGGCATTCCGGTGGGCGCGCAGGTTCTGCGCGAAGGCACCCTGGCCCTGGACATGATGTACGGCCCGCCCGCCCGCGGCTTCCTCGACTGGGCGGCATCGCATGGTGCCATCGGCCGCGACGGCCTGGGCATGCTGGTGGAACAGGCAGCCGAGGCTTTCCTCTTCTGGCGCGGTGTGCGTCCGGCCACCGCCGCGGTGCTCGCTGCCTTGCGCGAGCGCCTGGCCGCCAAGGCCTGACGGGCGCTGGAGTCGCGGCATGCTCAAGCAGCTCTGGCGCATCGCGGTCCTGGTGGTGTTGTCATTCGTCGCCCTGCAGCTGTACTTCCTGGCCCGCGTGGCGCTGATGATCGTGGTCGATCCGCAGTCCACCACCTTCCAGCGCTCGGAAGTCGTGCGCCTGATGACGGAAAAGCACCAGATCCTGTGGAGCCAGCACTGGGTCGACAACGCGCAGATTTCCGGCAATCTCAAGCGCGCGGTCATTGCCTCCGAAGATGCCAACTTCTTCGACCACAGCGGCGTGGAATGGGATGCGCTGGAAAAGGCCTGGGAGAAGAACCAGGCCGCCGAAGCGCGCGTGGCCAAGATCAATGCCGAGAACGAGAAGCGCGCCGCACAGCTGGCCGCGCGCGAGGCGGCCCGGGAAGCGGCACGGGCCGGAAAGAAGAAAGCCGCAAGCGTGCCTGCTACGCCGCCACCGTCGCCCAAGCCGCCGAAACCCGTGCCGCACGTGCAGGCCAAGATCGTCGGCGGCTCGACCATCACGCAGCAGCTCGCCAAGAACCTGTTCCTCGGCAGCGAGCGCAACATCGCCCGAAAGGGTCAGGAGTTCCTCATCACATTCATGCTGGAAGCACTGCTGGACAAGCAACGAATCCTGGAGATCTACCTGAACAACGTGGAATGGGGCGAGGGCGTGTTCGGCGCCGACGCCGCCTCGCGGCACTACTTCCACGTGGCTGCGGCGCAGCTGGGCCCCTCCCAGGCCGCACGGCTGGCGGTGATGCTGCCTGCCCCCAAGCGCTTCGAGAAGAAGCCCGATTCCGCCTACGTGGTGGGCCGCGCCGGCACGGTCATGGCGCGCATGGGGGCGGTGGAGTTGCCCTGAGCGCGTCCGGAGCCCGGCTCCTAGAATCCAGCGAATGACCTCCACCCTCTGCGCCGAAATCGCCGCCATGGCCGCCAAGCTCGTGGTGGACGAAGGCATGGAATACGGCCCGGCCAAGAAGCGCGCGGCCAAGCTGCTGGGCAAGCACAGCACGCGCGGCGTCGAACTGCCCAGCAATGAGGAAGTGGAGGATGAGGTCCGCACCTACATCGACCTCTTCTGCGCCGACACCCAGCCGGCCGAACTCCAGGCCCTGCGCGAGGCGGCAGTGATGTGGATGCAGCGGCTGGCGGAGTTCCGCCCCCACCTGACGGGCGCCGTGTGGCGCGGCACGGCCACTCGGCTGTCAGCGGTGCACATCCAGCTGTATTGCGACGACTCCAAGTCCGCCGAACTCGCATTGATCGACAAGGGCGCCGACTACGACGTCGGCAGTGCGCCCGGGCCGCGCGGCGAGCTGGTGGACGTGCTGACCGTCGCCTCCCCCAGCCAGGCACTGGGCGAACTGGTCACCGTCCACCTCACCGTGCTGGACCACGACGACCTGCGCGGCGCGCTCAAGCCCGACGCCCGCGGCCGGCCGCTGCGGGGCGACCTGGCCGCCCTTCGCCAGCTGATGCAACAGCCATGAACCGCAGACACCTCCTGGGAGCCGGCATGGGCGTGGCGGCCGTCGCGGCCGGCGCGGGCGTGGCCCTGTACCGCTCGGCACCCGACGCCCCCGGTTTCTGGGACCTCAGCTTCGAACAGCCCGGCGGCGGCAGCCTGGCCATGGCCAGCCTCAGGGGAAAGCCGCTCCTGGTCAACTTCTGGGCGACCTGGTGCCCGCCCTGCATCAAGGAAATGCCGCTGCTCGACCAGTTCCAGGCCGCCCGCAAGGCAGCAGGCTGGCAGGTGCTCGGCCTGGCCGTGGACGGGCCGAGCCCGGTGCGGGAATTCCTGGCCCAGCGGCCGATGGGCTTTCCGATCGGCCTGGCTGGCATGGAAGGCGCCGAACTCAGCCGGACGCTGGGCAACGTCAACGGCGCCTTGCCCTTCACGGTCGTGTTCAACGGATCGGGCAAGATCGTGGCCCGGAAACTGGGATCCATCAGCGACCGCGACCTGGCCGACTTCGCCGCCAAGGCCTGATCCGGGGCATCTGGCCCCGTCCGCGCTTGAACAGCTGGTTGCAGGATGTCAAGCCATTTAATTTCCGGTAAATCGCTGGCAACTGGGCCCAAAGCGCGTAAAGTTCGCCCGGTTTCAGAATCCGCCGGCTCGGAAACCAGCCGGCGCCCACGCGCTTCATGCAGATTCTCGTCATCCACGGTCCCAACCTGAACCTGCTCGGCACTCGCGAGCCGGGTGTCTATGGGTCGGTGACTTTGGACCAGATCAACGCAGAACTGAGTGCGTTGGCCAAAAAAGCCGGCGCCAAGCTGGACAGCTTCCAGAGCAACCACGAAGGCGCCCTGATCGACCGCGTCCAGGCGGCGCAAGGCGATGGCACCACCTTCATCATCATCAACCCGGCCGCCTACACGCACACGAGCGTCGGCCTGCGTGACGCGCTGGCGGGCGTCGCGATCCCGTTCGTCGAGGTGCACCTGTCCAATGTGCACAAGCGCGAACCCTTCCGTCATCACTCGTATTTCTCAGATCTCGCCATCGGCGTGATCTGCGGACTGGGCGCGGCCGGCTACCGGCTGGCGCTCGACTACGCGCTCTCCCGGCCCAGCCCATAAGGCCCGGCCAAGGCGCTGACCCCTTGCGGCCGGCACAGACCGCTGCCGCTCAAGACTTATAAAGTTGGAGCCCCCATGGACCTTCGCAAGCTGAAGACGCTGATCGACCTCGTGTCAGAGTCGAACATCTCCGAACTCGAAATCACCGAAGCCGACGGCAAGGTGCGCATCGTCAAGTCCGATCCTGCCGCCGTGGCAGCGCAGCCGATGCACATCCCGGCGATGACCATGGCTGCCCAGCCCACTCCCGTCCAGACGGCGGCCCAGGCTGCGCAAGCGGCCGCAGCCGCACCTGCCCCCGCTGCAGAGGCTGCACCTGCCGGCCATGCGGTCAAGTCGCCGATGGTGGGCACCTTCTACCGCTCGTCCAGCCCCGGTGCCAAGTCGTTCGTTGAAGTGGGCAGCGAGATCAAGGAAGGCGAGCCGATCTGCATCATCGAAGCGATGAAGATCATGAACGAGATCGAGGCCGACAAGACGGGCAAGGTCACGCGCATCCTGGTCGAGAACGGACAGGCTGTCGAATTCGGACAGCCGCTGTTCATCATCGAGTGAGAGCCGCTCGATGTTCAAGAAGATTCTGATCGCCAATCGAGGCGAAATCGCACTTCGCATCCAGCGCGCCTGCCGCGAGCTGGGCGTGAAGTCGGTGGTGGTGTATTCCGAAGCCGACCGCGACGCCAAGTACGTGAAGCTGGCCGACGAGGCGGTGTGCATCGGCCCGGCACCGTCCGCTCAGAGCTACCTCAACATGCCGGCGATCATCGCCACGGCCGAGGTGACCGACGCGGAAGCCATCCACCCCGGCTACGGCTTCCTGTCGGAGAACGCCGACTTCGCCGAGCGTGTGGAGCGTTCGGGCTTCACCTTCATCGGCCCGACGCCCGATGCCATCCGCACCATGGGCGACAAGGTCGCGGCCAAGCAGGCCATGATCAAGTCCGGCGTGCCCTGCGTGCCGGGCTCCGAAGGCGCGCTGCCGGAAGACCCGAAGGAAATCATCAAGACCGCCCGCGCGGTCGGCTACCCGGTGATCATCAAGGCAGCGGGCGGCGGCGGCGGGCGCGGCATGCGCGTGGTGCACACCGAGGCTGCCCTGATCCACGCGGTTCAGACCACGCGGGCCGAAGCGGGCGCCGCCTTCGGCAACCCGGCCGTGTACATGGAGAAGTTCCTGGAGAACCCCAGGCACATTGAGATCCAGGTGCTGGCCGACACGCACAAGAACGCGGTGTGGTTGGGCGAGCGCGACTGCTCCATGCAGCGGCGCCACCAGAAGATCATCGAGGAAGCGCCGGCGCCGGGCATCTCGCGCCGCATCATCGAGAAGATCGGCGAGCGCTGCTCGGCTGCGTGCAAGCGCATCGGCTACCGGGGCGCGGGCACCTTCGAGTTCCTGTACGAGAACGGCGAGTTCTACTTCATCGAGATGAACACCCGCGTGCAGGTGGAGCATCCGGTGACGGAGCTGGTCACGGGCATCGACATCGTGCAGATGCAGATCCGCGTGGCCGCCGGCGAGAAGCTGCCCTTCGCGCAGCGGCAGATCCAGATGCGCGGCCACGCCATCGAGTGCCGCGTGAACGCCGAAGACCCGTACAAGTTCACGCCCTCGCCCGGCCGCATCACCATGTGGCACCCGCCCGGCGGTCCCGGCGTGCGGGTGGATTCGCATGCCTACACCAACTACTTCGTGCCGCCCAACTACGACTCGATGATCGGCAAGATCATTGTCCATGGCGACACGCGGGAGCAGGCGCTGGCGCGCATGCGCATCGCGCTGTCGGAGACGGTGGTGGAAGGCATCCTCACCAACATCCCGCTGCACCGCGAGCTGATGGTGGACCCGAAATTCGCCGAGGGCGGCACCAGCATTCACTATCTCGAAGGCTGGATGGGCAAGCACAAGCGCTAAGCTTCGGTCCCATGATCGAGTTGCTGCTGCTGGCGCCCGAGGACATCGTGGAAACGGTGTCCGACGCCCTGAGTTTCGAGCTGGATGCGCTGTCGGTGTCGGTGGAAGACGCCGATGCAGACACGTCGTCCGAACGCGCCCTGTTCGGCGAGCCGGGCATGCCCGCGCCTCGGCCGGGCTGGCAGCGTTCGGTGCTGCGCGCGCTGTTCCAGAACGAGGAGGAAGCCACCGAGGCGGCCACCTTGCTGCTGGCGCAGGACTGGGCGAGCGACGTGCACGTGCAGTCCATGAGCCGCGTGGAGGACCAGGACTGGGTACGCCTGACCCAGTCGCAGTTCACGCCGGTGGACATCACATCCACTTTCTGGATCGTGCCGAGCTGGCACGAGACGCCCGCCGAGGCGCAGACGGTGATCCGCCTGGATCCTGGCCTGGCCTTCGGCACGGGCACGCATCCCACGACGCGCATGTGCCTGCGCTGGATCGCTCGCCAAGCCGATGCACTGTCGGCGCAGTGGAGCCGCGTGCTGGACTATGGCTGCGGCTCGGGCATCCTGGCCATCGGCGCGGCGCTGCATGGCGGGAAGAACATCGATGCGGTGGACATCGATCCAGCCGCGGTCGAGTCGTCCATCGCGAATGCAAAAGCCAATGGCGTCGAGCTGCGAGCGGGCCTGCCCGAGGCGGCTTCCGGGGAGTACCCGCTGGTCCTGGCCAACATCCTCGCCACGCCCTTGAAGCTGCTCGCGCCGCTGCTGTGCGGGCATCTGGAAGGCGGCGGACACCTGGTGCTCGCCGGCATCCTCGAGCGCCAGGCTGACGAGCTGAAAGAAGCCTACGCCCCCTGGGTCCAGCTTGAAGTCAGCGACAGCGAGGACGGCTGGATCCTCATGACCGCACGCAAGGCCACCGCGACATGAAGAACATGGCGACCCGCTGCGTCGCGTGCGGCACGATCTTTCGTGTCGTGCAAGACCAGCTCAAGGTCTCCGAAGGCTGGGTGCGCTGCGGGCGCTGCGACGAGGTGTTCAACGCACTGCACGGTCTGTTCGACCTCGACCGCGAACAGCCGCCACCGTGGAAGCCGGGCGATGGCGACAAGGCGCCCAAGCGCGAGAGCGCCTTCGCCAAGACCGCCGCCGACCTCGACGAAGAAGACCGCATTGCCTCGCGCTTCTTCCGCCCGCAGCAGGAAGACGTCAACAAGACGCCGGCAGAGTCGGTGGACGAGCGCTTCCGCACCGACTTCGCAGACGCTGAATTCAACATGGCGCTGCTCAGCGAGGACGAGGGCGGCCACCGGCGGCCCGTCGTTCCGGACGAGCCCAAGCCTGCCAGCCGGACGGCCAAGAAGAAAAAGGTCTCGCCCGGATTCGTCCGCCATGCGGAGCGCGAAGCCCGCTGGCGCACGCCGCTCGCGCGCATCATGCTCAGCTTCTTCGGCATCGCCTTCTCCATCGCGCTGGTGCTGCAGGTGTCCAACCACTTCCACGACACGATGGCGGCGCAGTGGCCGTCGCTGCGTCCCGCACTGGCAACCTGGTGCACCTTTGCGCGCTGCCGCATCGAGGCACCACGCCGCATCGAGGATGTGACGGTGGAGAGCAGCAGCTTCGCGCTCGCCGCGCCGAACACCGACTCCTTCAAGCTCGCCATCGTGCTGCGCAACCGCGGCAACCTGCCGGTGGTCATGCCCTCGATCGACCTCACGCTCACCGACGCGGCCGGCCAGCTCGTGGCGCGCCGCGCGCTGGACCCGGCCGACTTCAACATCGCCAATCCGGTGATGGCACCGGGCAGCGAAGCGCCGCTGCAGATGCTGCTGAGCGCGGGCACCCGGCGCGTCTCCGGCTACACGGTCGAAGCCTTCTACCCCTGATTCAACCCACTTTCATCGGAGTGCCCCATGGCGGCATTGATCTGCGGATCCCTCGCGTTCGACACCATCACCACCTTCCCCGGAAAGTTCTCGCAGCAGATCCTGCCCGAGCAGGTGCACATCCTGAACGTGTCCTTCCTCGTGCCCACGCTGCGGCGCGAGTTCGGCGGCTGCGCGGGCAACATCGCCTACACGCTGCGCCAGCTCGGCGGCGACCCGGTGGTGCTGGCCGCCGTCGGCTCCGATGGGCATGAGTACGTCGAGCGCCTGAAGGCCTGGGGCGCAAGCACCGACCACGTGCTGGTGAAGAACGACACCTACACCGCGCAGGCCATCATCATCACCGACACCGACAACAACCAGATCACCGCCTTCCACCCGGGCGCGATGCAGTCGGCCCACCTCAAGCCCGTGCCGCTGGATGCCGGTGTGAAGATCGGCATCATCGCGCCCGACGGCCGCGACGCGATGATCCAGCACGCGCAGCAATTGGCCGACGCGAAGATCCCCTTCATCTTCGACCCGGGCCAGGGCCTGCCCATGTTCGACGGTGACGACCTCAAGCGCTTCGTCTCGCAGGCCACGTGGGTGGCGGTGAACGACTACGAAGCCAAGATGCTGTGCGACCGCACCGGCCAGTCGCTCGAGTCGCTCTCGCGCTCACACCTCAAGGGCGTGATCGTGACGCTGGGCGCCGAAGGCTGCGAGCTGTGGCAGCAAGGTGTACGCACGCATGTGCCCGGCGTGAAGGCTGCGGCAGTGATCGACCCCACCGGCTGCGGCGACGCCTTCCGGGGCGCCCTGCTCTACGGCCTGGAGCGCGGCTGGCCGCTGGAGCGTTGCGTGGCCATGGGCAACAAGATCGGCGCGCAGAAGATCGCGTGCGCCGGGCCGCAGAACCACAAGCTGGATGCGGCCACACTGATCGCGGGCTAAGTCGCTGCAGGCATCCGACGCGCGAGCCAAGCTTGCGCGTCGGTCAGCGACACATCGACGCGCACCTGCTTTCGGCGCGATGCCATGCCGCGGATCAGCTCGACATCGCGGCGCTGAACACCGAGCTCATCAGCGATCCACGCGATGAGCGCTTCATTGGCCTTGCCATCGACCGGCGGCGCAGCCAGACGGACGCGCAACGCGCCGTCATGCAGACCAATCAGCTCCGTGCGCTTCGCGCCGGGCACGACGCTGATGTCCAGGACGACAGCGCCATCACTGCCTCGCAAACATGGCCAGTCTTGAGTCATGTGCACTGCCCCAGCGAGCCCCCGCATAGGCGAGAAAAAACAGATAGCGAGCACAGCGAAGCACCCATCAAGCAACGCCCGCGGATCCGGCTGCGCCGGTCCGCTGGGTGGCGCCCCTTGGGGGCAGGAGCGAAGCGACTGGGGGGCTCACATCCACCAATAAAAAACCCGGCCGAAGCCGGGTTTCGATTCACGACCGTTCCGATCAGGGCTTGTTGCCCGTCGGGAAAGGCCATGCAGCTTGAGGGCTGAGAGCCGTCTTTGCTGCCGGGGCTGCCGCGGGCTTTGCAGCAGGGGCAGGGGCAGCAGGTGCAGCCGGAGCCTTCTTCGCAGCGGCCTTCTTGCCAGCAGCCTTCTTGGGAGCGGCCTTCTTGGCAGCAGCCTTTTTCGGTGCAGCCTTCTTGGCAGCAGCCTTCTTGGCCGGCGCCTTCTTGGCAGCAACCTTCTTCGGCGCAGCCTTCTTGGCAGCGGCCTTCTTGGCCGGCGCCTTCTTGGCAGCAACCTTCTTCGGCGCAGCCTTCTTGGCAGCGGCCTTCTTCGGCGCAGCCTTCTTGGCCGGAGCCTTCTTCACTGCTGCCTTCTTGGCCGGAGCCTTCTTTGCAGCGGTCTTCTTCGCGGCGGGTTTCTTAGCCGCAGCTTTCTTCGCAGTTGCCATTACATTCTCCTTGATCAAGTTGCAAAAGCACCGGCAGGTTCGGGTCACGCCCTCTTCCACCGGCTATTCACCGTCTGATGATCTGGCCACAGCCGATATGGCTGCAGTCGCCCCAGTACGATGAATCAGGTTGCGGTCCGCGTGCGCTGCTTCTTTGTCAGCACATCACGGCCCGCGAATCTTGATCTCTCACTATCGGTCTTCGAAGCCCGCGGCTTGAGAAGACCATCAATCCCAAGACAGCGCGCCACCCGACTGGTATTCGATGACGCGGGTCTCGAAGAAATTACGCTCCTTCTTCAGGTCGATCATTTCGCTCATCCACGGGAACGGGTTTTCCTCGTTCGGGAAGAGCTCTTCCAAACCAATCTGCGTCGCACGCCGGTTGGCGATGTAGCGCAGGTAGCCCTTGAACATCGAGGCATTCATGCCGAGCACGCCGCGAGGCATGGTGTCCTCGGCGTAGCGGTACTCGAGCTCGACGGCCTTCAGGAACAGCGCCTTGATTTCGGCCTTGAAGTCGGCCGTCCACAGGTGCGGGTTCTCAAGCTTGATCTGGTTGATGAGGTCGATGCCGAAATTGCAGTGCATCGACTCGTCGCGAAGAATGTATTGGTACTGCTCGGCAGCGCCGGTCATCTTGTTCTGGCGGCCCAGCGCCAGAATCTGCGTGAAGCCGACGTAGAAGAACAGGCCTTCCATCAGGCAGGCGAAGACGATCAGGCTCTTCAGGAGCGTGCGATCGTTCTCGGGCGTGCCGGTCTGGAAGTTGGGGTCCATGATCGCGTCGATGAACGGGATCAGGAACTCGTCCTTGTTGCGGATGGCCGAAACCTCGTGGTACGCATTGAAGATCTCGCTCTCGTCGAGACCCAGCGACTCCACGATGTACTGGTAGGCGTGCGTGTGGATCGCCTCTTCGAAGGCCTGGCGCAGCAGGAACTGGCGGCACTCGGGCGCCGTGATGTGGCGGTACGTGCCCAGCACGATGTTGTTGGCTGCCAGCGAATCAGCGGTGACGAAGAAGCCGAGGTTGCGCTTGACGATGCGGCGCTCGTCTTCGGTCAGGCCGTTCGGGTCCTTCCAGGTCGCGATGTCGCGCGACATGTTGATCTCTTGCGGCATCCAGTGGTTGGAGCACGTGGCGAGATACTTTTCCCAGGCCCACTTGTACTTGAAGGGCACCAACTGGTTGACGTCGGTCTGGCCGTTGATGATGCGCTTGTCGGCGGCATTCACGCGGCGGGCACTCGTGGCCTCGACCTTCGCGGATTGCGGTGCGGTCTGAATGGGGAGGGTGGTCTCAGCAGCCATCACAGGAGCGAGCTGCGGGGACGGATGAACCGCACGCGCCGTAGACGGTGTCTGCGCGGGGCTCGAATGATTCGATGTCGAGGGACTGACTTCTTCTTCCCAAACCAACATGGTGGATTTCCTGTGCGTTCGAATTATGAGAGTGTTGCGTCCAAACACCAAGCACTTCTTGACATCGGACGCACTTCGCGGTTGCTCGTTGTTGCTCTATTGCATCGAAGCATCGTGATGAAGAGAGGGTTCACGCGATGCATTCGTGTGTGCAAACAGCGTGCGCGATTGCTCATCACGCACGCTGTTCATCACCTCATCACTGACACGCCTCGCAGGTCGGATCGTCGATCGCGCAGAACTTGATGTCCGTCGCGGGCTCGCTCATCGCCGACGCACTGGCCGATGCGCTGGCCGAGGTTGCTGCGGCAATCTGTGCACGTGCAGCAGCGGCTGCTGCTTCCATCGCGCCGCTGCCCGAACCACTGGACACCGCGTTGAGGTTGCCGGCCTTCACCGTCGACTTCTCGGCGTGCGTGGCGCCGACCGTGCGCAGGTAATAGGTCGTCTTCAGGCCGCGCGTCCACGCGAGCTTGTAGGTCTCGTCCAGCTTCTTGCCCGAGGCGCCGGCCATGTAGATGTTCAACGACTGGGCTTGGTCGATCCACTTCTGGCGGCGCGCCGCGGCTTCCACCAGCCACTCGGTTTCCACCTCGAAGGCGGTCGCGTACAGCTGCTTGAGTTCCTCGGGCACGCGGTCGATGCGGCGCAGCGAACCGTCGAAGTGCTTGAGGTCCATGACCATCACGTCGTCCCAGAGGTTGAGCTTCTTCAGGTCGCGCACGAGGTACTCGTTGATGACCGTGAACTCGCCCGACAGGTTGGACTTGACCGACAGGTTGCCGAAGCTCGGCTCGATGGACGCCGACACGCCGATGATGTTGGAGATGGTCGCCGTCGGCGCGATGGCCACGCAGTTGGAGTTGCGCATGCCGTGCTCCTTGATGCGAGCGCGCAAGGCATCCCAGTCCATGCTGATGCTGCGGTCCACGTCCACGTAGCCGCCGCGGGCTTCGGCCAGCAGGTTCAGCGAGTCGATGGGCAGGATGCCACGATCCCACAGCGAACCGCGGTAGCTGCTGTAGCGACCGCGTTCCTGCGACAGCTCGGTCGACGCCCAGTACGCGTGGTAGCACACGGCTTCCATCGAACGGTCGGCGAACTCCACCGCCTCTTGCGACGCGTAGGGCACGCGCAACTCATGCAACGCATCCTGGAAGCCCATGATGCCCAGGCCGACCGGACGGTGGCGCAGGTTGGAATCGCGTGCCTTCTTGACCGCGTAGTAGTTGATGTCGATGACGTTGTCGAGCATCCGCATCGCGGTGGCGACCGTCTTCTTCAGCTTGGCCTGGTCGATCTGCCCATCCTTGATGTGGTGGACGAGGTTGACCGAGCCCAGATTGCACACCGCGATCTCGCTCTCGTTGGTGTTGAGCGTGATCTCGGTGCACAGGTTGGACGAGTGCACCACGCCCACGTGCTGCTGCGGGCTGCGGATGTTGCAGGCGTCCTTGAAGGTGATCCAGGGGTGGCCGGTCTCGAACAGCATCGAGAGCATCTTGCGCCACAGGTCCTTGGCGGGCATGCGCTTGTACAGCTTGATCTCGCCGCGGTCGACCTTGGCTTCGTACGCCGTGTAGGCCTCCTCGAAGGCACGGCCGAACTTGTCGTGCAGGTCCGGGCAGGTGGACGGCGAGAACAGTGTCCAGTCGCCGCCTTCCATCACGCGCTTCATGAACAGGTCGGGAATCCAGTTCGCCGTGTTCATGTCGTGGGTGCGGCGGCGGTCGTCGCCGGTGTTCTTGCGCAGCTCCAGGAACTCTTCGATGTCCAGGTGCCAGCTTTCCAGGTAGGCGCAGACAGCGCCCTTGCGCTTGCCGCCCTGGTTCACCGCCACGGCCGTGTCGTTCACCACCTTGAGGAACGGCACCACGCCCTGGCTCTTGCCGTTCGTGCCCTTGATGTGCGAGCCCAGCGCGCGCACGTTGGTCCAGTCGTTGCCCAGGCCGCCGGCGAATTTCGACAGCAGCGCGTTTTCCTTCAGCGCCTCATAGATGCCGTCCAGGTCATCGGCCACGGTCGTGAGGTAGCAGCTGGACAGCTGCGAGCGATGCGTGCCGGAGTTGAACAGCGTGGGCGTGCTGGACATGAAGTCGAAGGTCGACAGCACTTCGTAGAACTCGATGGCGCGGGCTTCGCGATCGATCTCGCCCAGCGCCAGGCCCATCGCGACGCGCATGTAGAAGGCCTGCGGCATCTCGATGCGCACGTCGTTCACGTGCAGGAAGTAGCGGTCGTACAGCGTCTGCAGGCCGAGGTAGTCGAACTGCAGGTCGCGGTCGGCCTTGAGCGCGGCACCCAGCTTGGCGAGGTCGTACTGCAGCAGCTTCTCGTCGAGCAGCTCGGCGGCCACGCCTTTCTTGATGAAGGTCGGGAAGTACTCGGCGTAGCGGGTCTGCATGTCCGAGTGCAGCAGCTCCTCGCCGACGATCTCCTTGCGGATGGTGTGCAGCAGCAGGCGTGCGGTGGCGCGGGTGTAGCCGGGGTCCTTCTCGATCAGGGTGCGTGCGGCCAGGATGGCGGCCTTGTGCACTTCGTCGATGGGCACGCCGTCGTACAGGTTGCGCTTGGTCTCGGCCATGATCGGGTCGGGCTTGACGTCGGCGCCCAGGCCTTCGCAAGCGGACTCGATGAGCGTCTGCAGGCGCTTCAGGTCCAGCGGCACGCGCTGGCCGCGGTCGATCACCGAGATGCTGGACTCGGCCGGCGCGACCGGAGCGGCACCCTGGCGCAGGCGCTCCTGCGACCGGCGCTCGCGGTACAGCACGTAGGCGCGGGCCACTTCATGGTGGCCGCCGCGCATCAGGCCCAGCTCGACCTGGTCCTGCACGTCCTCGATGTGGAAGGTGCCGCCGCCCGGGCGCGAGCGCAGCAGCGCGCGCACGACCATCTCGGTGAGACCGTCCACGGTCTCACGCACGCTCGCCGACGCTGCCCCTTGTGTGCCGTGAACCGCCAGGAAGGCCTTCATCAGGGCCACGGCGATTTTGTTCGGCTCGAAAGAGACGACAGCACCGTTGCGGCGGATGATCTGGTAACCCTGGTAGGCCGAGGACGCCGCGGAAGCGGACGTGGCGACAGCCGACACGGGTGCGGTGGGCGACGACGAACGGGCAGTGACAGTTTGCATGGGACTCCTTCTCTTATTGAATGCACTCGGGCGCCTCAGTGGGCACCCAAGCCGGAAACACGGTCGGTGTCGTGGTTGCTGCCCCGGTTCCACCCATCCAGCGACTTCAGCGCAACGCAAAAACGCCGGCCCGTCGCCCCTTTGCGGCGAGCCAGCGGCTGTTGATAAGTCTGTGGATTTGAGGTGGAGTGCACGTGGATGACCAGGTTCGCTCGGACACTACATCTGGGGCACCGGGGCGCATTTCAACACTACCTATAGCGTACCGCATTCGGAGAACCCCCGATGGCGGTTGGTGCGAAGGCTGACTGTGTTAGGGGGTCGAACCGTGCAAAGTCAGGCCGGAAAGCTCACATCAGCGAGGCTTGGCGCGGTGCGCAGCGCCTGCCAGTCGAAGCCCGGACCCGGATCGATCTTGCGGCCTGGCGCCACATGTTCGTGGCCCACGATGTCGCTGATCGGATACTGCCGCCGCAAGGCCACGAGCAGCGTCTTCAGTGCGTCGTACTGCGGCGCGTCGAAGGTCTCGCCCTCCAGCCCTTCCAGCTCGATGCCGACGGAATAGTCGTTGCAGTTCGCACGGCCCTTCCATTCCGACTGGCCGGCATGCCAGGCGCGCTCATCGGCCGACACGAACTGCATCACCTCGCCACTGCGGCGGATGACGAAGTGCGAGGACACAGTGAGCCCGCGAATCTTCTGGAAGTACGGATGCGCGTCCCAGTCGAGGCTGTTGGTGAACAGCCGCTCGATTTCATCGCCGCCGTAGATGCCCGGCGGCAGGCTGATGGAATGGATCAGCGCGAGGGAAACCTCGGTGACCTCGGGACGCGGGCCGAAGTTGGGAGAGTCAACACGCCGCGCGTGGCGCCACCAGCCCGAACTCCACTCAGTTGCCCCGATCGCCATCGAAGCTGTCTCCGCCCACGCTCACGCCCAGCCGCGCCATGCGGTAGCGCATCTGGCGCAGCGACAGGCCCAGGCTCGCACCAGCCGCCGTGCGGTTGAAGCGGTGGCGCTCGAGGGCGCGCAGGAGAATGTCCTTCTCCACCTCGTCGAGGTAGGCCGCCAGGTCGTCCGGCAGCGGCGCGACGGCCGGCGGCGCGGGCGGCGGCTCGGGCGCCAGCACCGACGGATCGATGCGCGTGTTCTCGGTGATGAGGTCCAGCTCCTGCGCGGCGCTGTCGGTGAACACCGTCTCGGGCAGGCCAAGGTCGAAGACGTCGATGTGCTCGTCGCTGGACAGGGCCACCGCGCGGTGCAGCAGGTTCTCCAGCTCGCGAACGTTGCCCGGGAAGGGGTAGCGCGCCAGGTGCACCAGCGCGTCGCGCGTGAGCCTCGGCGCGGGCTGGACGTGGGCATCGCGGGCGATGCGCTCCAGCACCTGCTCGCTGATCACGGCCAGGTCCTCGATGCGTTCGCGCAGCGGCGGCACGCGGATCTGGATGACGTTCAGCCGGTAGTACAAGTCCTGCCGGAAGCGGCCGGCCAGCACCTCGGCGCCCAGGTCCTTGTGCGTCGCGCTCAAGAGGCGCACGTTGACCGACTGCTCGCTCACCGCGCCCACCGGCCGCACCGAGCGTTCCTGGATCGCGCGCAGCAGCTTGGACTGCATGGACAGCGGCAGGTCGCCGATCTCGTCGAGGAACAGCGTGCCGCCGTTGGCGGCCTGGAAGAAGCCTTCGCGGTCTTCGTTCGCGCCGGTGAAGGCGCCCTTGCGGTAGCCGAAGAACTCGGCTTCCAGCAGTTGTTCGGGAATCGCGCTGCAGTTCACCGCGATGAACGGCATGTTGCTGCGCGGACTCACTTCATGAATGGCACGGGCCACCAGTTCCTTGCCGGTGCCCGACTCGCCATTGACCAGTACGGGCGCCATGCTGCGAGCCACCTTCTCCACCAGCGCCCGCACTTCCTGCATGGCGGGCGAGGTGCCGGCCATGCGGGCCAGCGCCGCGCTCACCGGCCCGGTGGGTGCAGGCGCGACAGGACGCGGACGCGCCGGTGCTGGAGCGGCTGACGACGCGCCCGATGCGGACGGCGCAGAGGCACCCGCGGCACGCTCGCTTTCGGACGGCAGGCTGGACGGCACCATCGTCGGCACGGTCAATGGCGCGCGGCCCAGGGCCGAAGCCACCACTGCGCGGAACTGCTTCAAGTCCACCGGCTTGGTGAGGTAGTCGTAGGCACCGGCCTTCAGCGCCTCCACCGCGTTCTCGGCGGAGCCGTAGGCGGTGATGACGATGGCCTTCTCGCGCCGGCCGGTTTCTTCCAGACGTCGCAGCAGGTCCAGGCCTGTGCCGTCGGGCAGCCGCATGTCGGTGATGACCGCGCTGTAGGTGCGGTCCTTCAGGTGCAGCAGCGCTTCTTCCACCGAACCGGCGGTCTCGATGTCGTAGCCCTCGCGCAGCAGTGTCAGTTCGTACAGCGTGCGCAGGTCCGGTTCGTCGTCGACGACCAGCAGGCTGAAGTGGGAAGGCGAGGACATCGTGCGTCTTGTCTCGGTTGTTGGGCCCGTCAACTGGCGGCCGCCGCGGTTTCTTGGGCCGTGGCCGGCTGGCGGCGCATCACCACGTTGAACTCGTTGCGCGTCGCGTCGCCGGGGGTGCGCAAGCGGTAGTCGATGCTCGCGCCATAGCGCTCGCACAGCTCCCGGCAAATATACAGGCCCAGGCCCGTTCCGCGGCTGCGCGTGGAGAAGAAGGGTTCGAACAGGTAGCGTTCCACGTCCGGCGGGATGGGTGGCCCGTCGCTGGCCACGCTCAGGCGGACGGTGCTTTCATCAGGCGCCGCCAGGCGCACCTGCACCGACGCCGAAGCCTTGCTGGAATGCCGGTGGCCGTTGTCCAGCAAATTGATGAGCACGCGCCGCAGGTGGTCGGGGTCGAACACCGCCGCCAGGCCATCCTGCGCGATGTCGATGGACACCGCGCTGCCCGCGCCCAGCGAGACGCCGGCGCCTTGCGCCCAGCCCTGGCAGGCCTCGCGCACCGTCGCCGAGGCATCGATCAGCCGGGCATCGACCACCGACCCCGGGGCCACTTCCATCACGTCGTCCACGATGCGCTTGAGCCGCTCGACGTTGTCGTTGACCATCTGCGTGAGCTGGCGCTGGCTGGGCGTGGTGGCATCTTCAGAGAGCAGCGCATTGGCCTGGGCGATGGCGGCCAGCGGATTGCGGATCTCGTGCGCGATGCCCGCCGACACCCGCCCCATGGCGGCCAGTTTTTCCTGGCGCGTGCGCGCCTGCATGTTGCGCACGTCTTCCATCAGCAGCACGCAGAACTCCTCGCCGGCCTGCGAATCGGTGCGGCGGGTGAAGCGGATGCGCACGCGCAGGGTGCGCAGTTCGCCTGGGGAGAACTCCAGCACGACGTCGCGTCCGGCTTCGGGCCACACCGCTTCGTTGAAGGCCCGCTCCACCGTCTTGACCAGCTCATTCCACGCTTCGACTCCGCGCAGCTGGAAAGGTGCCGGCCGGCACATACCGGTGGGCGCCAGCAACCGGCGTGCCGCCGGATTGGCAGCGCGCACGCGTCCGCGGCGGTCCACCACCAGCACGCCGTCCTGCATTTCCTCGATCACGAGGCGATTGAGCTGGGCCTGCTGACGCGCCAGTTCCAGGCTGCCCTTGGCGGTCAGCTCCTCGCGCGCGAGGCGGCCGGCCAACTCGCCCGCCAGCACGGTGATGACGAACAGGCCGCTGCCCGCGAGGCCCGCCTGCGTCATCAGCGCGGTGGCATCGCCTCCCGACAGCACCGATGCCCAGGCGCTGCCCAGCAACGCGAGGGCCACGAAGGCGGCCGTGGCCAGGGCCTGCAGGCGCGGCGTGAGCACGCCGGCCATGAGCACCGGCAGCACCAGCAAGGCCACGTAGTTGAAGGTGGATCCGCCCGGCGACAGCAGGTGCAGCGAGGTGAAGCACACGATGTCCGCGCCGATGGTGGCCAGCCACTGCGGGCCGCGCAGCCGCGCCAGCTCGTGCGGATGCACCGCGCGGTTGAAGCGCGGCAGCAGCCACATGCTCAGGGCGAGCACGGCGTAGCCCACGCTGACGAGGATCACCGGCAAGGTCGGCCGCGCCCCGAAGAAGAAGGCCACGACCACGGTGAGGATCAAGGCCACGCCGAGTGCAGCACGTGCCCCGAGGAACACGCGGTAGATGCGGTCGAAGGCCGTCTGGCCCGAGCTGATGATGCGCCGCGCCTGGCGCGTCAGGAAGCGCGAGTCTGCGGCGGCGTTGGCACTCGATGCCAGGCCGGCCTCATAGCGCGACTCCGCATCGTCCATGCCGCCGCTGTCGCCCAGCTGGGTGTCGGTCACGCCGATCGCGCCAAACCACGACTCCTCCGGCGGCTCCGGCCGGCGCTTGGCACGCCGCTCGCCGCGCCTTCGCTCGCTCGCCGGCGCCTGCGTAGCACTCATGTTCTGGGATGCGCGCGCTCGTACTCCGCGCGATGCGCCTCACTGCAGAACACGCCGCCGCGGCCGGGCAGCGCATCGCCTTGCGGAAGATGCAGCCCGCATTGCGCGCAGGCCAACATCTGCTGCTGAGGTGGATCAGCCGGGCGCGGCGGCGCGGCTGGGGGAACCACCGGACGCTTGCCGCGCATCACCCACAGCACGGCCAGTACGACAGCGACGAGAACGATGAGCTTGAACATGTCGTGAACAGATGATCAGAGAGTGGGCGTGCGATGCAGCACGACCTCGAAGACGAAACGGGAACCGACGTAGGCCAGCAGCAGCAGCCCCGCCCCGGCATACAGCCAGCGCGTCGCATGCGGCCCGCGCCAGCCGAACACGCGCCGTCCCAGCAGCAGGCCGGCGAACACCAGCCAGCTCAGCACCGACAAGGTGGCCTTGTGGTCCCAATGCCAGGTGGTGGTGAACCACCAGCCGAAGACGATGGCCGCACTCAGCACCACGAAGCCCGCGCCGACGAAGCGAAATGTCAGCCGTTCCAGCCGCAGCAGCGGCAGGCCCAGGGGCGCAGGCCGCGCCGCCGCCAGTTGCGGCAGGTGGCGCATCTGCTTGTCGGCCCGGCTGAGCATGGCCGCATGCAGCACGGCCGCACCGAACAGGCCATACGAGGCGATGCCCATCACCCAGTGCAAAGGCGCCCAGCGCGACACGAGGTGAGGCCGCAGTTCTCCGGGAAACACCAGCGACAGCACCACGGCGATGGCACCCAGTGCCGACAGCGAACGGCGCACGCCCGTCAGCGGCAGCCAGCGGCTTTCAATGAGATAGACCGCAATCACCAGCCACAGCGTGACCGACAGGGCGGGCGCGAACCCGAAGCGCGCACCGATCACGTCGGTGCCCAGGCCCGACGTCTCGATGCCGATGGCCACGGCATGCGCGAGCCACGCCGCGACGAGGCTCGCACGCACGGCGGACTCCTGGCGCTGCGGCAAGACGGCGGCCGTCACGTAGGCCGCGAGCGCCACGAGGCCGGGCCACACGATCCAGGCCTGGCCGGCGGACCCGAAAGATAGAATCATCCGCAGAGTGTACTTTCGCGCCCCTCGGCAAGCGCCCCCTGCTTCATCACCCCGACGGGCTGCACGACAACCATGGCATCCACCCTCACTGACCGGCTGAGCCGACTCGTCAAGACGATGCGCGGCCAGGCCCGCATCACCGAAGACAACGTGCAAGAGATGATGCGCGAGGTGCGCATGGCCTTGCTCGAAGCCGACGTGGCGCTGCCCGTCGTGCGCGACTTCATCGCCCGGGTGAAGGAGAAAGCCCTGGGCGCGGAGGTGGTGGGGTCTTTGTCTCCCGGCCAGGCGCTGGTGGGCATCGTCAACAAAGAGCTTGCCGCCACCATGGGCGAAGGCGTGTCGGACATCAACCTCGCGGCACAGCCGCCGGCGGTGATCCTCATGGCCGGCCTGCAAGGCGCGGGCAAGACCACGACCACCGCCAAGCTCGCCAAGCACCTGATCGAAAAGCGCAAGAAGAAGGTGCTCACCGTCTCGGCGGACGTGTACCGGCCCGCTGCCATCGAGCAGTTGAAGACCGTGACCAGGCAGGCAGGCGCGGAGTGGTTCCCTTCCACCGCCAGCGACAAGCCGGTGGACATCGCCAACGCCGCGCTCGATCACGCCCGGAGGCACTACTTCGACGTGCTGCTGGTCGACACCGCCGGGCGCCTGGCCATCGACGAAGCGCTGATGAAGGAGATCGCCGACCTGCACGCCGCCATCAAGCCGGTGGAGACGCTGTTCGTCGTCGATGCGATGCAGGGCCAGGACGCGATCAACACGGCCCGTGCCTTCAAGGAGGCGCTGCCGCTGACCGGCATCGTGCTCACCAAGATGGACGGCGACTCGCGCGGCGGCGCGGCGCTGTCGGTGCGGCAGGTCACCGGTGCGCCCATCAAGTTCGCGGGCGTGAGCGAGAAGATCGACGGCCTCGAAGTGTTCGATGCCGAGCGCCACGCGGGCCGCATCCTGGGCATGGGCGACATCGTCGCGCTGGTCGAGGAAGTGACCAAGGGCGTGGACATGGCCGCGGCGCAGAAGCTCGCCGAGAAGGTCAAGTCCGGCGACGCCTTTGACCTGAATGACTTCCTGTCACAGATTTCACAAATGAAGAAGATGGGCGGTTTGTCCGGCCTCATGGACAAGCTGCCTACGCAGATGACCGCGAAAGCCGGCCAGGTCGACATGGACAAGGCCGAACGCGACGTGCGTCGCATGGAAGGCATCATCTGCTCGATGACGCCGCTGGAGCGGCGCAAGCCCGACCTCATCAAGGCCACCCGCAAGCGCCGCATCGCCGCGGGTGCGGGCGTGCATGTGCAGGAGGTCAACCGCCTGCTCAATCAGTTCGAGCAGATGCGCGACATGATGAAGAAGATGAAGGGCGGCGGCATGATGAAGATGATGAAGCGCCTGGGGGGAATGAAGGGTTTCCCCGGGCCACGCTAGCGCATCAGCGGCGCCCGGGCGCATTGACCGGCTTTTCAGGGCCGGATATGTTCACCTATTCGAACATTCGAGCAGTACGGCCTTGAATCCCTTAGTCATCGCTCTCATCCTCATCTTGGCAATGCTGCTGGTGTGGTGGGGCGTGCGCAACCGCGCCGCCCATTCGCACGAAGGCCATGGCGCCGAAGGCATGGACACCGTGGCCGCCTGGCCGCCGCAAGCGACCCGCGTGCTGACCACGCAGGAGCGCCAGACCTACGACCTGCTGCGCAATGCACTGCCGGCGCACATGATCCTGGCTCAGGTGCCGCTGCAGCGCTTCATCAAGGTGCCTACTCGCAATTCGTACGCCGAATGGCTGCGCCGCGTGGGCCATCTGAGTGCGGATTTCGTGATCTGCGACCGCCATGCCCAGGTGATGGCCGTGGTGGAACTGCGCAATGACGACACCCTGAGCGGCCGCGCCCGCCGCCGGCAGGACCGCCTGCTCAAGGTGCTGGCCGCAGCCCAGATTCCGGTTCACCAATGGCAGGCCTCGGCGCTGCCCAGTGTGGAGGCCGCACGCGAGGCCATCGCGCCAGCTGCTGAAGTGTCCGAGCAGCCTGGCGGCGTGGGGCGCTCCGCACCCGGACGCCCCTCGGCGACGCGTCCCCGCACGCAAGTGCAAGACACCGTGCCCGAAACCGCCAACGAGGCCTCTGGCGTCCGCGAGCCGCCACCGTCCACCTGGTTCGATGACCTCGACACCGGGCCTGCGCCGCTGGATACCGACCTGCCGCCCAAGGTCGGCGGCCGAAGCGATCGCGCCAGCCGGTGATCGGTATTGAGCGCGGTACCGAACGCGGTACTGAGCGGTATCAGCCCAGCAAGGCGTTCGCGAACTCGCGGGCGTCGAAGGTTTCCAGGTCTTCCAGTTTCTCGCCGACGCCGATGAAGTAGACCGGCACCGGCCGCTCGCGCGCGATGGCCGCGAGCACGCCGCCCTTGGCCGTGCCGTCCAGCTTGGTCACCACAAGGCCGGTGAGCGACAGCGCATCATCGAAGGCCTTCACCTGGGTCAGCGCGTTCTGGCCGGTGTTGCCGTCGACCACCAGCAGCACCTCGTGCGGCGCGCCATCCTGCGCCTTGCCGATGGTGCGCTTGATCTTGCGCAGCTCTTCCATAAGGTGCAGCTGGGTGGGCAGGCGCCCTGCGGTGTCGGCGATGACCACGTCGCAGCGGCGGGCCTTGCCGGCCACCACGGCGTCAAAGGTCACGGCGGACGGGTCGCCACCTTCCTGGCTCACGATCTCCACGTTCGTGCGTCCGGCCCACACGGCCAGCTGTTCGCGGGCAGCAGCGCGGAAGGTGTCGGCTGCGGCGAGCAGCACCTTCTCGCCAGCCTCGGCCAGGTGGCGCGTGAGCTTGCCAATGCTCGTCGTCTTGCCAGCACCGTTCACGCCCACCACCATCATCACCGTGGGCGACGCCTCGCCAATGGTGAGTTGCTTCTCCAGCGGCTTGAGCAGCTCGGTCACCGCGTCGGCGAGCAGGGCCTTCACCGCGGCGGGCTCGGTCGCCTTGGCCTCCTTCACGCGGCGCTTGAGGTCGTTGAGCAGGAACTCGGTGGCCTTCACACCGGCATCGGCCATGAGCAGCGCGGCCTCGAGTTCTTCATAGAGCGCGTCGTCGATCTGCGTGCCGGTGAACACCTGCGCGATGCTGGAGCCGGTCTTGCGCAGGCCATTGCGCAGCTTGGTGAACCAGCTGCTGCGCTCTTCGGACGTGGGCTCCGGCGCACCGCTGGACGCCGCGGCCACCGGCACAGCCTCAGGGGCCGGGACAGGGGGGACCACCATCGCTGGTGGCTGCACTGCAGGCGTGGGAACAGGTGCAGCCGCAGGCGCTCCGAAGCCCAGCTTCTCACGCCAGGTCTTCTCCGCAGCAGGTACCGCTGCAGGCGATGAAGTGGGCGGATCAACCGGTGAGGGATCAGGCTGCGCCGGAGTTTTTTTCTTGAAAAAGCTGAACATGCTGGGGGATGGTTTGCGCCACGCTATAATGTGAGGCTTAGGCGCTTTAGCTCAGTCGGTTAGAGCGACGGAATCATAATCCGCAGGTCCGGGGTTCGAGTCCCTGAAGCGCCACCAAACTACCAAAAGCCTTGTAGATTCGCGTCTGCAAGGCTTTTTTCTCAACAGCCACTGGATCTACACCATGTACCGCTGTGCCATTGCTGCCCTCAGTGCAGCCTGCCTCGTCGCACCCGCCGCTGCGCAATTCCAGCGCAATTTTCCGCAGACCGCACTGCGCGGCGCGCTGCTCATCACCTCCCCGGCCGACGCCACGCTCAACGGCCAGGCCGCACGCCTCGCGCCGGGAGTTCGCATCCGCGGACAGAACAACATGCTCGAACTTTCGGGCGCGCTGATCGGCCAGAAGCTGCTGGTGCATTACACCCTCGACATCGACGGCCTGATCAAGGATGTGTGGATTCTCACGCCTGACGAAGCGGCGAAACGGCCTTGGCCCACCACTGTCGCAGAGTCTCAAGCCTGGTCGTTCGACCCCGCCGCGCAAGTGTGGGTGAAGCCATGAGCAAGAAAGTCTTCATCAAGACCTTCGGCTGCCAGATGAACGAGTACGACTCGGACAAGATGGCCGATGTGCTCAACGCTGCCCAAGGCTACGAGCCCACCACTGACGTCGAACAGGCCGACCTCATCCTCTTCAACACCTGCTCGGTGCGCGAGAAGGCGCAGGAGAAGGTGTTCAGCGACCTCGGCCGCGTGAAGCACCTGAAGGCCAAGGGCGTGATGATCGGCGTCGGCGGCTGCGTGGCAAGCCAGGAAGGCGCGGCCATCATCGAACGCGCGCCCTACGTGGACGTGGTGTTCGGGCCGCAGACCCTGCACCGCCTGCCTGACATGCTGGCCAGGCGCGCCGAGCTGAAGCGCCCGCAGGTGGACATCAGCTTCCCCGAGATCGAGAAGTTCGACCACCTGCCGCCGGCCCGGGTGGAAGGTGCCAGCGCCTTCGTGTCCATCATGGAGGGCTGCTCCAAATACTGCAGCTACTGCGTGGTGCCCTACACCCGAGGCGAAGAGGTGTCGCGCCCCTTCGACGACGTGCTGGTGGAAGTCGCCGGCCTCGCCGACCAGGGCGTGAAGGAAGTGACGCTGCTGGGCCAGAACGTGAATGCCTATCGCGGCGCCATGGGCGACTCCGGCGAGATCGCCGACTTCGCGCTGCTCATCGAGTACGTGGCGGAGATCCCCGGCATCGAGCGCATCCGCTACACCACCAGCCACCCGAACGAGTTCACGCAGCGTCTGATCGACGTGTACGCCAAGGTCCCGAAGCTGGTGAACCACCTGCACCTGCCGGTGCAGCACGGCAGCGACCGCATCCTCATGGCGATGAAGCGCGGCTACACCGCGATGGAATACAAGAGCACCATCCGCAAGCTGCGCGCGGTGCGGCCTGACATCAGCCTGTCGAGCGACTTCATCGTCGGCTTCCCGGGCGAGACGGAAGACGACTTCGCCAAGATGATGAAGCTCATCCACGACGTGGGCTTCGACAGCAGCTTCAGCTTCGTCTTCAGCCCGCGCCCCGGCACGCCAGCCGCGGCGCTGCATGACGACACGCCGCAGGAACTCAAGCTCAAGCGGCTGCAGCACCTGCAAGGCGTGATCGAGGCGAACGCCCAGCGCATCAGCGCGTCACGGGTGGGCAGCGTCCAGCGCATCCTGGTCGAAGGCCCTTCGCGCAAGGACCCGAACGAGCTGATGGGCCGCACCGAGTGCAACCGCATCGTCAATTTCAAGGGCCAGCCACGCCTGGTCGGCCAGATGGTGGATGTGACCATCTCGCAGGCCTTCCCGCATTCGCTGCGCGGCGAGGTGCTGGTGAAGGAAGAAGCGGCTGCCTGAACGCTGCCAGCGCTGCGTCGCTCAGGAGACGATGCAGCGCACCTGGTTGCGGCCGGCGCCCTTGGCCTCGTAGAGCGCACGGTCGGCGCGCTTCATCAGTGTCTCCAGCGTGTCGCCGGGCAGCAACACGGCCACACCGAAGCTCGCCGTCAAGCGGCCAGCTCCACTGAAGGGCGTGGCTTCGAACTGGCGGCGCAGCACCTCGGCGAAGGCCGCGGCGGCATCGATATCCGAATGCGGCAGCAGCATCGCGAATTCCTCACCGCCCGTGCGGTACAGGCCATCGCGACGCTTGGATGCCTGCAGGATGCGCTGCACGAACTCGCACAGCACGGCATCGCCCACGTCGTGGCCGAAGGTGTCGTTCACGCGCTTGAAATGGTCGATGTCCAAGGCCAGGAGCGTAAGATCGGCCCCGCTCTCGCGACAGGCGGCGATCAGCGCCCGGCCTTCCTCGTCGAAGCTGCGGCGGTTGCGTGCACCGGTCACCGCGTCCCGGGTCGCCAGTTCGCGCCACGTGCTGCTGCGGGTCTCGATGGGCGCGATCACCGCCCGGCTGAGCACGCGGTTGAGCACGAGGAACAGCGCTGCAAACACCACCAGCGAGGCGCCCACATGGCGCCACCAGGCCTCACGCGCCGCGTTCAGCGCGTTGGTGGTGGGCACCGACACGATCTGCGCCCCCACCGTCTCGCCGATCTTCCAGCCAAAGCCGCCGGTACGACCGTAGCGCTGGAGCAAGCCGGCCGGCGCCGCCGCTGCCGCTCCGTGGCAAGCGAGGCAATCCGCCGTGGGCCGCACCGGACGCGCCACGTGCAGCATCGCGCCCGACGGGCCTTCGCTCAGGTGCGTCGCCTCGATCTTGTCGGGCTCGTTGCGGAAGGCATTGATGAGATCCACCTGCCAGCCCGCCGCCCGGTTGGACGGATTGGTTGGGTTGATCGCCACCTCGGCATAGCGGTACTGCGGGCGCACCTCCTCCAGCAAGGACATGGTGCGGTTGGCCGCGAAGGCCGGGATGGATTGCGGGTGCAGCACCTCGCCCGGTGGCAGCAGCGGACGCACGTCCTCCATGGTGTAGCGCCGGATGGCCATGGCCATTTCCATCTGCAGCGCGGAGTCGCGCCGCACCTGCTGCATGGCGCCGTCGATGAGCGAGCGGTAGAGCACGGCCGAGCTGATGCAAAAGACGATCACGAACGTGATCGCCAGGTACAGGTTCAGTCGGGCGCGGGTGCTCATCAAGGGGCGTTTCGGCGGGAAAGCCATTTCCACGCCCGTCACTGTGAGGCAATGCCTCTGGCGGCGATCCCTGTTGAAACCGCCGGATTGCCGGCCAGTTCGGCTCAATGCCTGCGGCCGAACCCCGCCCACCACAGGCCGACCGCGCAGCCCAGCACCATCGCGCTGTAGCCCAGGATTTTCCCGTCACGACCGAGCACGATCACCGCCGCCAGCGCTGCCGCCAATGCCAGGCCCGACGACCAGGCCCACAGCCTCAGCACGGACACGCCTGCCATGTCGCGTCGCCACAGCAACCGCGCTGCCAAGGATGCGACAAGGCCGATGAATGCTGGCGGAGCCAGAAAATTGAGCAAGTGCCAGAGGGCGCCGAGAAAGTCCAAGATCGTTCGCCCCAGAAATGAGGGTGAACCGTGCGCAATTTGTCGGAACAACCCGCGCATGATTCGTGCTAAATCCCGCACAAGGACTTTGAGCAGGCCCCAAGTCCTTGAATTGCAACGAATTTTATAATCGCTTCCATGACCGTCCTGGCCCTCGGCTTGAACCACGCCACCGCACCGCTCGATTTGCGCGGTCGATTCGCGTTCTCGCCCGAGCAACTGGCCCCCGCGCTGCGCGGCCTGCGCGAGCGCCTTAGCCGTTCGCCGGAGGTCGCCATCGTCTCCACCTGCAACCGCACCGAGCTGTACGTGGCCGATGCCACGCATGGCCAGAGCGCGCTGGCCAGCCCGGCGGTGGATTGGCTGGCGCAGATGGGCGGCGTGCAAAGCCAGACCCTGCGCGAGCACGCCTATGTGCTCGAAGACAGCGCCGCCGCGCGCCATGCCTTCCGCGTGGCCAGCGGGCTCGATTCCATGGTGCTGGGCGAGCCGCAGATCCTGGGGCAAATGAAGCAGGCGGTGCGCGAAGCCGACACCGCCGGCACGCTGGGCACCACGCTGCACCAAATGTTCCAGCGTTCCTTCGCCGTGGCCAAGGAAGTCCGCACCTCCACCGAGATCGGCGCGCATTCCATCAGCATGGCCGCCGCCTCGGTGCGCCTGGCCTCACAGCTGTTCGAAGAACTGCGTGAACTCAAGGTATTGTTCGTGGGCGCTGGCGAGATGATCGAACTGGTCGCCACGCATTTCGCCGCGCGCAACCCGCGCCTGCTGGCCGTGGCCAACCGTACGCTGGAGCGCGGCGAGAAGCTGGCGGGCCGCTTCGGCGCCGAGGCGATGCGCCTGGCCGACCTGCCGCAACGCCTGGCCGAGTTCGACGTGGTCGTCTCCTGCACGGCGAGTTCTCTGCCCATCATCGGCCTGGGCGCCGTCGAGCGGGCGCTGAAGGTGCGCAGGCACCGGCCGATGTTCATGGTCGACCTGGCGGTGCCGCGCGACATCGAACCCGAAGTGTCGCGGCTCTCGGACGTGTACCTCTACACCGTCGACGACCTGTCGGCCCTCGTGCAGGTGGCCGGCGAGAAGCGCCAGGCCGCGGTGCAGCAGGCCGAAGCCATCATCGAGACCGGCGTGCAGGGCTTCGTGCACTGGCTGGACCAGCGCGGCACGGTGCCTCTCATCCAGGCCCTGAATGCGCAGGCTGACGACTGGCGCGCCACCGAGATCGCACGGGCTCGCAAGGCGCTGGCCAAGGGTGCCGACGTGGAGGCCGTGCTCGAAGCGCTCTCGCGCGGCCTCACACAGAAGATGCTGCACGGCACGCTGGCAGAGCTGCACGCGGCCGATCCAGAGCAGCGCCGCGAACTCGCCGGCACGGTGTCGCGCCTGTTCCTGCGCAACGCTGCGCGCCACCCCGCTGACGATCAACATTAGCGCCGACCGCCAAAGCGGGCGGTGAGCTGTCGCGGCCTCGTGCCGCACGCATGTTCAGAGCCCTCCTCGTCACGGCTCGAAGAACACGCCATGAAAGACTCTCTCCGACAACAGTTCCAGCGTCTGGCCATGCGGCTGGCCGAACTCGACGCCACGCTGGCCGACGGCAGCATCGCCTCCGACATGAAGCGCTTTCGCGAGCTCACGCGCGAGCACGCCGAGGTCTCGGACGTGGTCGGCCGCTTCAACCGTTTCGAGCAGCGCGAGAGCGACCTGAAGGCCGCGCGCGAGATGCTCGACGACCCCGAGATGGCCGAGATGGCGCGTGACGAGATCGCGCAGGCACAAGGCGACGTGGAGCGACTGCACCTGGAACTGCAGACCGCCTTGCTGCCCAAGGACCCGGACGACCACCGCAACGCCTTCCTCGAAATCCGCGCCGGCACGGGTGGCGACGAATCCGCCCTCTTCGCCGCCGACCTCGCCCGCATGTACCTGCGCTACGCCGAGCGCCGCGGCTGGCGCACCGAGCTCATGAGCGAAAGCGTGTCGGACCTGGGCGGCTTCAAGGAAGTGGTGTTCCGCATCGAGGGCGAGAACGTCTATTCGCGGCTGAAGTTCGAGTCGGGCGGCCACCGCGTGCAGCGCGTGCCGGCGACGGAGACGCAGGGCCGCATCCACACCAGCGCCTGCACGGTGGCCGTGCTGCCCGAACCGGACGAGGCGGAAGAGGTCCAGCTCAATCCGGCCGAACTGCGCATCGACACTTTCCGCGCCAGCGGCGCGGGCGGCCAGCACGTGAACAAGACCGACAGCGCGATCCGCATCACCCACCTGCCCACCGGCATCGTGGCCGAATGCCAGGACGACCGCTCGCAGCACCGCAACAAGGCCAAGGCAATGGCGGTGCTGGCGGCGCGGCTGAAGGAAAAGGACCGCGCCGAGCGGGCGGCGAAGGAGGCCGCGACGCGCAAGGGCCTCATCGGCACCGGCGACCGCAGCGACCGCATCCGCACCTACAACTTCCCGCAGGGGCGGCTCACGGACCACCGCATCAACCTCACGCTGTACAAGCTGCAGTTCATCATCGACGGCGACCTCGACGAGGTGATGGATGCACTCGAAGCTGCGCGCGCCGCCGAGCAGCTCGCGGCGCTGGAGAGCGGCGAGTCGTGAGTCTGCACACCATCGCCGACGCCTTCGCGAAGGCCCGCGCCGACGGCGTGGACCGGCTCGATGCGCAGCTCATGCTGAGCGCCTGCATGCAGCAGTCACGCACCTGGCTCATCGCCAATGCGGACGGGCCGTTGCCTGTGGCCGCAAGCAACACCTTCCTGTCTTGGCTGCGCCGCCGGGCGGCGGGCGAGCCCCTGGCCTACATCCTTGGCGAGAAGGAATTCCACGGCCTGCTGCTGAAGGTCGACCAGAACGTGCTCGTGCCGCGGCCGGACACGGAGACGCTGGTGGACTGGGCGCTGGAGGCGATGCAGGGGGTCACCACGCCGCAGGTCGTGGACCTGGGCACCGGCAGCGGCGCAATCGCCCTGGCGGTGAAGCACATGCATCCTGCGGCGCAGGTCACGGCGACGGATGCAAGCGACGGCGCGCTGCGGGTTGCCAGCGGCAACGGCCAGCGGCTCGGGCTTGCCGTCTCATGGCTGCTCGGCGATTGGTGGGCTCCGTTGGCGGGCCGGCGTTTCGACTTTGCCTTGAGCAATCCGCCCTACATCAACGAAGGCGACCACCACCTGGCCGCCCTGCAGCATGAGCCTCGCAGCGCCCTGACCGCCGGCGCGGACGGCCTGCAGGACATCCGGCTCATTGTCTCGGGCGCCCGCGAACACCTCGTGCCCGGCGGATGGCTGATGCTCGAACATGGGCATGACCAAGCCCGTGCCGTCACGTGCCTGCTGGCCGATGCGGGCTTCGTGGACATCGCCTCGCGCCGCGACCTGGCCGGCATCGAGCGCTGCACCGGCGCCCGCGCGCCACATTGATGCGGCGCGGCAAGGTCCGGGCTGTGCCAAAAACGTCACGCTCCTGATCGAACGGCAGGCCGCCGCCTACAAACGGCACACAAAGCGAGGCAGCCGGCGTAGCATGAACGCGAACGAGAAAGCGCAAGCGGGTCCGAGTCCTTGCAAAGGAGCGTGTCATGCGATCAGCGCGTTGGGTGGCCGCCGCGGCTCTGGGATTGAGCGCAGCCGGCGGAGCGTGGGGCGTTGGGGATGGGCTGCAGCCGTCGGCGGACAGCCTGTGGCCGAAATGGCAGGGCCGATTGGCGCTGGGCACCTTGTCGCCCGGCTCGCATCCGGACTGGTTGAATGCCGACGCCGCGGGCCTGAAGGTGGGCGGCGCCAGTCTGCTGGGCGACTACTACTTCAGCCGCGACCTGCGCGGCGTGGGCAGCGCCAGCGGCTTTCGCGCCACCAGCGGTGTCCTCATGGGCTCGCGCTCGTCCAGCCTGCTGCTGGGCAACCCATCCGCCAACCTGGGCGGACGCGCCTTCAACATCGACCGCCGCAGCGTCGGCGTGTGGGGCCTGCAGACAATGACACCCGGCGACAACGCCAGCGACCCCCTGCCCTACGTGGGGGTGGGCTACACCGGCCTGGCCGGGCGTGGGGGATGGGGCTTCAGCGCCGATCTGGGCGTGATGGCCCTGAACCCAAGCTCCGTCAAGCTGGGCCGCCAGGCCCTGGACGATTCCCTGCGCGACCTGCACCTGTCGCCGATGTTCCAGTTGGGCGTGACCTACTCGTTCTGAAGCTGGGAGCCCAACCAAGACCGCACCGCGCAAGGCGGTGCGCGTTTGCCGTATAACCACGGCTGTTTCAGTTTTGCCCCAAGGCTTCAGACCATGAGCGACGTTCAACAGCGCATCGACGACCTCGTCAAGAACCACCGTGTCGTGCTTTTCATGAAGGGAACGGCCCAGTTCCCGATGTGCGGCTTCTCCGGCCGCGCGGTGCAGATCCTCAAGGCCTGCGGCGTGAACGACCTGACCACCTTCAACGTGCTGGAAGACGAAGGTGTGCGCCAGGGCATCAAGGAATACGCCAACTGGCCCACGATTCCGCAGCTGTACATCAATGGCGAGTTCGTCGGCGGCTCGGACATCATGATGGAGATGTACCAGGCCGGCGAACTGCAGCAGGCGCTGGCCCCCAGCGCCTGATGGCAACGGCCAGCGCCGGGCGCATCATCGTCGGCGTGACCGGCGCGACCGGTGCCGTGTATGCAGTCCGGCTGCTGGAGCGGCTGCGTGCGGCCGGGCGCGAGGTGCACCTGGTGGTGACGCCGGCGGGGGTGCTCAACGTGCACCACGAGCTCGGGCTGGACCGCTCGGCGCTGGAGGCATTGGCGGATGTGTCCTACAGCCCGTCCGAGGTGGGCGCGGCGATCGCCAGCGGGTCCTTCGCCACTGACGCGATGGTGGTGGCACCGTGCTCCATGAAGAGTCTCGCGTCCATCGCCCACGGCCTGTCGGACAACCTGCTCACCCGCGCCGCCGACGTGGCGCTCAAGGAGCGGCGCCGGCTGGTGCTGATGGTGCGCGAGACGCCCTTCAACCTCGCACACCTTCGCAACATGACGGCAGTGACGGAGATGGGCGGCATCGTCTTCCCCCCCTTGCCAGCGTTCTATCACCGTCCGCAGACGATCGATGAGCTTGTGAACGACACGGTCGAACGTGTCTTGTCGCTGATCGGCGTCGAGTCGGCCTCGCCCAAGGCGTGGACGGGGCTGTAGCCGCCTTCAAGCCGCTGGCGGCTGGTATTCCCAGTTCTTGCGCGCCCCGAACACCAGGCTCGGATACTCCGGCCGGCCACGGCTGCCGTTGTAGCGGCCCAGCGCCATGAAGAGGTCGCCGCGCTCGATGTCCAGGTAGTGGCGAAGGATCACGCAGCCGAAGCGAAGGTTGGTCTGCATGTGAAACAAGGCCAGCGTGTCGCCGCCGCCGATCAGGCGTGCCCAGAACGGCATCACCTGCATGTAGCCACGTGCGCCCACGCTGCTGATTGCGTATTTGCGAAAGCCGCTTTCCACCTGGATCAATCCGAGCACCAGGCTGGGCTCCAGGCCAGCACGCTTGCTCTCGTACCAGACAGTCTCCAGGAATTCGACCCGCGTGGTGTGGTCGGCCGTGCGCTTCTTCAGCCGCTGGCTCATCTCGCCCAGCCAGCGCAGGTAGGCCAGGCGGGTCTCGGTGGTATCGAAGACCGGCTTGGGTGGAGCGCTGTTGGCGATGGACGCGGCCAGCGCGGTCCGGACGGCGTCCGCGAGGGGTTCTTCCTTCTGGGCGCCGGCCAGGGCAGCGGCAGGCAGCAGGCTCGCGCACAGCGCGGCCGCACCTCCGAGCAGCAGCGCCCTGCGCCCAACTGCCGCACGGGCGTCGACCGTGACGAAGGATTCCGTCCTCTCAGGCTTCAAGCCGCTGCCTCATCAGTTCCAGACAAGCGTCAGTCTCGATCAGGGCGTGGTGGTTCCACGCCGCCGCGCCATCAGGCCAGCTTGGATGTGAGGAATGCCCCGATTTCACCCACACCCACGCTCGTGGCCTGCGCATCGCGCCGCCCCTGGTACTCGACCTTGCCTTCCTTCAGGCCGCGGTCGGAGATGACCACGCGGTGGGGCACGCCGATGAGCTCCCAGTCCGCGAACATCGCGCCCGGCCGCTCGCCGCGGTTGTCGAGCATGACATCCACACCCTGGGCCTGGAGCTGGTCGTGCAATTGGTCAGCCGCGGTTTGCACCTCCGCAGACCGGTCGTAACCGATGGGGCAGATGACCACGCGGAACGGTGCCAGCGCATCCGGCCAGATGATGCCGCGCTCGTCGTGGCCTTGCTCGATGGCCGCGCCCACGATGCGCGTCACGCCGATGCCGTAGCAGCCCATCTGCATGAGCTGCGGCTTGCCGGTCTCATCCAGGTAGGTGGCGTTCATCGCCTTGGAATACTTGGTGCCGAGGAAGAACACATGGCCCACCTCGATGCCGCGCTGGATGGCGAGCGTGCCCTTGCCGTCAGGCGAGGGATCACCCTCCACCACGTTGCGGATGTCGGCCACCACGTCGGGCTCGGGCAGGTCGCGGCCCCAGTTCACGCCGGTGATGTGGAAGTCAATCTCGTTCGCACCGCAGATGAAGTCGCTCATGTTGGCCACCGTGCGGTCGGCCACGATCTTCACCGGCTTCTTCAGGCCAATGGGGCCAAGGTAGCCGGGCTTGCAGCCGAAGTGGTCCTCGATCTCGGCGACGGTCGCGAAGCGGTAGCCGTCCTTGAGGCCCGGCACCTTGCCGGCCTTGACTTCGTTGAGCTGGTGGTCGCCACGCACGAGCAGCAGCCACACCGTGCTCTTGAGCACGTCGCCGGCTTCGTTCTTCTCGTCGGTAGCCAGCACCAGCGACTTCACCGTCGTCTGCAGCGGCACGCCCAGCAAAGCGGCGACGTCCTCGCAGGTGCTCTTGCCCGGCGTGGGCGTCTTGGTCAGGGGCTTGGTGGCTGCACCGCGGGTGGTGATCAAGGGCAGCGCCTCGGCCAGCTCGATGTTGGCCGCGTAGTCGGAGTTCGGGCAGTAGATCAGCGCGTCCTCGCCGGTGTCGGCGATCACCTGGAACTCATGCGAGCGGTCGCCGCCGATGGCCCCGGTGTCGGCGGCCACGGCTCGGTAGGTCAGGCCCAGGCGCTCGAAGATGCGCTGGTAGGCGGCGTACATCTGCTCATAGCTCTTGCCGGCGGACGCCTCGTCGCGGTCGAAGGAGTAGGCATCCTTCATCGTGAACTCGCGGCCGCGCATCAGCCCGAAGCGGGGCCGGCGCTCGTCGCGGAACTTGGTCTGGATGTGATAGAAATTCTTCGGCAGCGACCGGTAGCTGCGCAGCTCCTGGCGAGCGATGTCGGTGATGACTTCCTCGCTGGTGGGCTGGATGATGAAGTCGCGTTCATGCCGGTCCTTCACGCGCAGCAGCTCGGGCCCCATCTTTTCGAAGCGTCCGGTTTCCTGCCAGAGCTCGGCAGGTTGCACCACCGGCATCAGCAACTCGACTGCCCCCGCGCGGTTCATTTCCTCGCGAATGATGTTCTCCACCTTGCGGATCACCCGCAGGCCCATGGGCATGTAGTTGTAGATGCCCGCGCCCAGCCGCTTGATGAGACCGGCTCTCATCATCAACTTGTGGCTCACGACCTCGGCATCGGCGGGCGCTTCCTTGAGGGTGGAAATGAAGAACTGGGAGGCTTTCATGCAGGGCCAAAAAGGTGGGAATTCACGCGGCGGAGTGAGGGAAACCCAAGGGGTTGCTTACCGTCATGCCGGTGCAATAATGATTTCAACGAGAATTTTGGGGTTGATTATGCTCGACCGTGAAGGGTTCAGACCCAACGTCGGCATCATCCTGCTCAACCAGAAAAACCAGGTGTTCTGGGGCAAACGCATCCGCACTCATTCCTGGCAGTTCCCGCAAGGGGGCATCAAATACGGCGAGACGCCAGAGCAGGCGATGTACCGGGAGCTTCACGAGGAAGTGGGGCTGACGCCGGAGCATGTGCGGATCATCGCGCGCACGCGCGACTGGCTGCGCTATGAGGTGCCCGACCACTTCATCCGCCGCGATGCGCGCGGGCACTACAAGGGGCAAAAGCAGATCTGGTTCCTGTTGCAGCTCACGGGCCGCGACACGGACATGAACCTGCGCGCCACTGACCATCCGGAATTCGATGCCTGGCGCTGGAACGAGTACTGGGTGCCGCTGGAGGTGGTGATCGAGTTCAAGCGCGACGTCTACCAGATGGCGCTGACGGAGCTCGCCCGCTTCCTGCCGCGGGGCAGCCACCACAACCGCTACCTGCGCTCAGGCATGCGGCCACACCATCGCGACGAGGACCACGACCGGCAGCACCATCCGCGAGATGACCATCCGTCGGATCAGCCTGCCGCACCGTCGCCAGACGCCACGACGATTCCGCCGCGCCAGGCCTGAGCCTTCGCGGAGTCCTCGTCTTCTCAGGCGAGGACGAGGTTGTCGCGGTGGATCATCTCCGGCTCGCCGGTGAAGCCCAGCAACCGTTCGAACTCGCTGGACGGCTTGCGGGCGATGAGGCGAGCCTCACTGCTCGAATAGTTGGCCAGGCCACGGGCGATCTCCACGCCGGCCAGGCTGCGCACGGCGATCACATCGCCGCGGTGGAATTCGCCGGTGACTTCGACCACCCCGATGGGCAACAGGCTCTTGCCACCATCGCGCAGCTTGGCGGTGGCGCCATCGTCCACCACCACGGCACCGCGCATCTGCAGGTGATCGGCCATCCACTGCTTGCGGGCCGCCATCTTCTGGGTCGGCGCGATCAAGGCCGTGCCAATGGCTTCGCCCGAGGCCAGCCGCACGAGCACGTCGGGTTCGCGGCCCCAGGCGATGACGGTGCTGGCACCACTCTTGGCCGCCCGTTTGGCGGCGAGGATCTTCGTGATCATCCCGCCCTTGCCGATGCTCGACCCTGCACCGCCGGCCATCTGCTCAAGCTCAGGCGCACCAGCCTGGGCGACATCGATGAAGCGGGCGTTGGGGTCCTTGCGCGGGTCTGCCGAATACAGGCCCTTCTGATCCGTGAGGATGACCAGGGCATCGGCTTCCACCAGGTTGGCGACCAAGGCACCCAGGGTGTCGTTGTCGCCAACCTTGATCTCGTCGTTGACGACCGTGTCGTTCTCGTTGATGACCGGGATGACGCGATGCGAGAGCAGGGTCAACAGTGTCGAGCGGGCATTGAGGTAGCGCTCGCGATCCGCCAGGTCGGCATGCGTGAGCAGCACCTGCGCGCTGCCCATGCCGTGCTCGCTCAGCTTGGATTCGTAGATCTGGGCCAGGCCCATCTGTCCCACGGCAGCTGCAGCCTGCAGCTCATGGATTTCCTTGGGCCGAACCGACCAGCCCAGTCGCTTCATGCCCTCGGCGATGGCACCGCTGGACACCATCACCACCTCGCGGCCCTGCCCCGCCAGTGCCGCCATCTGCCGACACCAATTGCCCACGGCCTCGGCGTCCACGCCGCGTCCTTCGTTGGTCACCAGGCTGGAACCGACCTTGACGACGATCCGCCTGGCGTTCTTCAGGGCGTCGGTCATGGCTGGGCGGCGTCGGCGTTGTCGGAGGTGAAGCGGGGATCCGGATCCTCCGGCACCACGTTGCGCAGCTTGGACACGTGCTGATAGATGGCCTGGATGAGGGGCTCGCAGCCTTCGCGCGTCAGGGCGGAGATCTGGAACACCGGGCCCTTCCACTTGAAGCGCTTGATGAAGTCCTTGACGCGCTTTTCGCGCTCGTCGTCGGGCACCATGTCCAGCTTGTTGAGCACCAGCCAGCGCGGCTTGTCGTACAGCGTTTCGTCGTACTTCTTCAACTCAGCCACGATGGCCTTGGCCTGCGCGACCGGATCGACGGATTCGTCGAAGGGCGCGAAGTCCACGATGTGCAGCAGCAGGTGCGTGCGCTGCAGGTGGCGCAGGAAGAGGTGGCCGAGGCCGGCGCCTTCGGCGGCACCTTCGATCAGCCCGGGAATGTCGGCAACCACGAAGCTCTGCTCCGCGGCTACGCGCACCACGCCGAGGTTCGGGTGCAAGGTGGTGAAAGGGTAGTCCGCGATCTTGGGCCGTGCATTGGAGATGGCGGCGATCAGCGTGGACTTGCCAGCGTTGGGCATGCCCAGCAGGCCAACATCGGCCAGCACGCGCAACTCCAGCTTGAGCTTGCGCGCTTCACCGGGCCAGCCCGGCGTCTTCTGCCGCGGTGCACGGTTGGTGCTGCTCTTGAAATGCAGGTTGCCGAAGCCACCATCACCGCCCTTGGCCAACATCACCTTCTCGTCGGGCACCAGCAACTCGGCGATGACCTGGCCGGTGTCCACGTCGGTGATGATCGTGCCCATGGGCATGCGCAGCACGATGTCCTCGGCCGCCGCACCGTATTGGTCGGAGCCGCGGCCATGCTCGCCGTTGCGGGCCTCGTGGCGCCGCGAATAGCGGAAGTCCACCAGCGTGTTGAGGTTGCGGTCGCCTACTGCGAAGACGCTGCCGCCGCGGCCGCCGTCTCCACCGTTGGGTCCGCCGAAGGGGATGAACTTCTCTCGACGGAAGCTCATGCAGCCGTTGCCGCCATTGCCGGCGACAACGTCGATCGTGGCTTCGTCGACGAATTTCATGCCTGAGGTTTGTCTGTGCCCGACGACGACTTGTCGCCCGGCTTGTGATTGACGATGGAATACACGCCCACGCCGATGAGGATCAGCGGCCACCATTGGCGCAGCCAATCGAACTGCAGCAGTCCGAAGTTGTTCGCGAGGAACACGCAGCCAATGATGATGAGAACGATGCCGCTCTTGTTCATGGATGGGCCCTTCCGGAGGAGTTGCAGTGCGTGGGATGGTAATCCAGCACCGCAAAAAACAAGCCCCGTCGAGGCGGGGCTTGTTTCGATGAGGCCGGGACGGTCAGACCGCCTTGACGCTCACCGTCTGGACATTGCGCGGGCCCTTGTGGCCGTAGCTCACTTCGCCATCGACGAGGGCGAAGAGGGTGTGGTCCTTGCCGATGCCCACGTTCGTACCGGCGTGGAACTTGGTACCGCGCTGGCGAACGAGGATGGAGCCAGCCGAGATGACTTGGCCGCCGTACACCTTGACGCCAAGCATCTTCGGTTGGGAGTCACGGCCGTTCCGGGTGGAACCGCCGCCTTTTTTCTGTGCCATGGTTCAGATCTCCTTGAATGTTGGCTCAGGCGTTGACCGCACTGATTTCGATTTCAGTGAAGTTCTGGCGATGCCCCTGGCGCTTCTGGTAGTGCTTGCGACGGCGCATCTTGAAGATGCGGACCTTGTCGTGCCGGCCATGGGCCACCACCTTTGCCAAGACGCTTGCACCGCTCACCAAGGGAGTCCCAACCTTCAGGTCAGCGCCGGCCCCAATGGCCAGCACCTGGTCGATCGTGATCTCTTGGCCAACGTCCGCAGCAATCTGTTCTACCTTGATCTTCTCGCCTGCAGCAACCTTGTATTGTTTGCCGCCGGTTTTTATGACCGCGTACATATCAGCCCTTTCGTTTCATGATCACGACTGCCCAACTATCCAGGCAGCCATGCCCCTGCGATAAACGCAGAGCCTTTGATTGTACTACGGGAAAGCCCCAAAGGCCAAATCCGGGCTTCCCCGTGCGGCTGGGGGCCAACGCGCACCGGATCGGAGATGCCGGGAGCCTTCCTATAATCCGGGCCGTGTCTTCCGAGCCCAGCGTCCAGACGGCGCCTTCCACCGATTCCTCCGCGCCGGTTTCCGGGGCGGCATCGCTCATGGCTGCCGACATGCGGGAAGTCGACGCCGTCATCCAGCGCCGCCTGGCTTCCGACGTCGCCCTGATCAACCAGATCGGCCATTACATCATCAGCGCCGGCGGAAAACGCATCCGCCCGATGCTGGTGCTGCTGTTCGCAAGAGCACTCGGCTTCAATGGGCCGGAGCGCTTCGATCTGGCGGCCACGGTGGAGTTCATCCACACCGCGACGCTGCTGCACGATGACGTGGTCGACGAATCCGACCTGCGGCGCGGCCGGCAGACGGCCAACGCAATGTTCGGCAATGCCGCCAGCGTGCTGGTGGGCGATTTTGTGTATTCGCGCGCCTTCCAGATGATGGTGTCGGTCAACCGCATGCGCGTATTGGAAGTGCTCGCTGATGCAACCAACGTCATCGCCGAAGGCGAGGTGTTGCAGCTGATGAACATGCACGACCCCGACATCGCCGTCGAGGACTACCTGCGCGTCATCCGCTACAAGACCGCCAAGCTGTTCGAAGCCAGCGCCCGGTTGGGTGCGGTGCTGGCCGATGCACCGCACGATGTCGAGGAGTCCTGCGCGGACTACGGCCGCTCGCTGGGCACGGCCTTCCAGCTCGTGGACGACCTGCTCGATTACGAAGGCTCGACTGCACAACTGGGCAAGAACGTTGGCGACGACCTGCGCGAAGGCAAACCCACGCTGCCCCTGCTCGTGGCGATGGAGCGCGGCACGGCCCAGGAGCGCGAACTCATCCGCCACGCCATCGAGCATGGCGAGGTGGCCAAGCTCGCAGAGATCGTTGAAATCGTGCGCCACACCGGGGCCATCGAGGCCACGCGCGACGCTGCGCGCGAGCAGGCGAACAAGGCCCGCGACTCACTTTTGTTGATCCCCGAGTCGATGTACCGAGAAGCTCTGCTAGAATTCTGCGTTCGGTCGGTGGATCGCTCATTTTGAGTCGTCCGCCGCGCTGAAATCGACAGGCGCTGCGTTCGCGGCGCCCTCAAAAATCGGGGTGTAGCTTAGCCTGGTAGAGCGCTACGTTCGGGACGTAGAGGCCGGAGGTTCGAATCCTCTCACCCCGACCAGTCTTCTTTCTTCCTCTCCTTTTTCCGCACGCCTTGCACTTTGTTTCCTCTCTGCAGGAAGCCTTGTGTGTCAAGCTTTCAGGCGATGTGTGCGTGAAAAGTTGGCAAGGTGCGCGTATTCACGAGATTTACAGTACCTGAACATTCGGCGATCATGCGGCGGTTGTAACCGTGGAGTGAACACTCAGTGTCCCGAATTTGCGCTGCTGGCACGCACCGCGCCCAGCCTGCCGTGGCGTTTTCTCTCGCCATGGCCTACCCTGTTGTCTTCACGGCCGCGCCTGACCGCGCGGCTTGAGCACATCCAGGCAGCACCGTGGACACCCTCACTACCGACACACCTCACTCCTCGCTGACCGGCGTGGCCCGCGTGCTCGTCAACGCGGGCAAGCTCAACGCCAAGGCGGCAGAAGAGTTGGTCAAGACCGTTGCCAAGGACAAGAAGGGCAACTTCGTCAGCGCAGTGATCGGCTCGGGGGCCATCAATGCATCCGACCTCGCGCACACCCTGGCTGGCGCCCTGGCGCTTCCGCTGCTGGACCTGAATGCGGTCGATTCGCAGAAGCTGCCGAAGAACATCATCGAGAACAAGCTGGCCGCGCAGTACCACGTGGTGGTGCTGGGCAAGCGCGGCAACCGGCTGTTCATCGGTGCGTCCGATCCTACCGACCAGGAAGCGGTCGAGCGCATCAAGTTCGCCACGCAACTTTCGCCCGAGTGGGTGATCGTCGAACACGACAAGCTGTCGAAGATCCTCGAGAACGCCGGCACGACGGCCACCGAGACGCTGGAGTCGATGGCGTCGGGCGACTTCGAGTTCGACGTCACCGATGACGTCACCACGACGGAGCAGCCCGAGGCCCAGTCGGCCGACGTCGAGGACGCACCGGTCGTTCGCTTCCTGCAGAAGATGCTGATCGACGCGATCAACGCGCGCGCATCCGACCTGCACTTCGAACCCTACGAATACCACTACCGCGTGCGCTTTCGCATCGACGGTGAATTGCGAGAGATCACCCAGCCACCGATTGCCATCAAGGACAAGCTGGCTTCGCGCATCAAGGTCATCTCGCGGCTGGACATCGCCGAAAAACGCGTGCCGCAGGACGGCCGCATGAAGCTGAAGTTCGGCAGCAAGGCCATCGACTTCCGCGTCAGCACGCTGCCCACGCTGTTCGGCGAGAAGATCGTGATCCGTATCCTGGACCCGTCCAGCGCCAAGCTGGGCATCGACGCGCTGGGCTACGAGAAGCAGGAGAAGGATCGTCTGCTGAGCGCCATCCAGCGGCCCTACGGCATGATCCTCGTGACCGGCCCCACGGGTTCGGGCAAGACGGTGTCGCTGTACACCTGCCTGAACATCCTGAACCAGCCGGGCGTCAACATCTCGACCGTGGAGGACCCGGCCGAAATCAACCTGCCGGGCATCAACCAGGTCAACGTGAACGACAAGGCGGGCCTGAGCTTCTCGGCCGCGCTCAAGTCATTCCTGCGCCAGGATCCGGACGTGATCATGGTCGGCGAAATTCGCGACCTGGAAACCGCCGACATCGCCATCAAGGCGGCCCAGACGGGCCACATGGTGATGTCCACGCTGCACACCAACGACGGGCCCACCACACTCACGCGCTTGCTGAACATGGGCGTGGCGCCATTCAACATCGCCTCCAGCGTGCTGCTCATCACCGCCCAGCGCCTGGCGCGCAAGCTGTGCGAACTGTGCAAGCAGCAGGCCGACTACCCTCGCGAGGCGCTCCTGCGCGCGGGCTACCAGGAAACCGACCTCGACGGCAGCTGGCGCCCGTACCGCGCCGTCGGCTGCTCGGCCTGCAGCAACGGCTACAAGGGCCGGGTCGGCATTTACCAAGTGATGCCCATCAGCGAGGAAATTCAGCGCATCATCCTGTCCGAGGGAACAGCCATGGACATCGCAGCCCAGGCGCAGCGCGAAAACGTGCGGGATCTGCGGCAGTCGGGTCTGGTCAAGGTCAAGCTGGGCGTGACCACCCTCGAGGAAGTGATCTCGGTCACCAACGAATGACCGCGACGACATTCAACCATTCGACAGCTTTGGGGCGGGGAACGGGTTCCTCGGAGGCACTATGGCGACTGCGATAGCCGCGAAACAACAGAACGTCAAGGAAATTGTCTTCGAGTGGGAAGGCAAGGACAAGAACGGCAAGGTCGTACGCGGAGAGATGCGTGCCGGCGGCGAGGCCATGGTCAGCGCGAGCCTGCGTCGCCAGGGCATCCTCATCACCAAGGTGAAGAAGCGCCGAGTGAGCGGCGGCAGTTCCATCAAGCAGAAGGACATTGCCATCTTCACCCGCCAGCTGGCGACCATGATGAAAGCTGGCGTGCCGCTGATCCAGGCCTTCGACATCGTGGCGCGCGGCAGCACCAACCCGCGCGTGACCAAGCTGCTGACCGACATCCGCAGCGACGTGGAGACGGGTACCAGCCTTTCGTCGTCCTTCCGAAAGCACCCGTTGTACTTTGACGCGCTGTACTGCAACCTCGTCGAAGCGGGCGAGGCAGGCGGCATTCTTGAACAGCTGCTGGATCGTCTGGCCATCTACCAGGAAAAGACGATGGCCATCAAGAACAAGATCAAGTCCGCCTTGATCTATCCAGTCGCGGTCCTGGTGGTGGCTTTTGTAGTGCTCGCGGTCATCATGATCTTCGTGATTCCGGCATTCAAGGACGTGTTCACCTCCTTTGGCGCCGACCTCCCCGCGCCCACTCTGTTCGTGATCGGCATGTCGGAGTTTTTCGTCAAATTCTGGTACCTGATCTTTGGCGTCCTGATCGGTGGCACCTATTTCTTCATGCAGTCTTGGCGACGCTCCGAGAAGATGCAGAAGGCCATGGATCGCCTGCTGCTGAAAATTCCGGTGTTTGGTGACTTGGTGTACAAGTCCACCGTGGCACGTTGGACCCGTACCCTGTCGACGATGTTCGCCGCTGGCGTGCCTTTGGTGGAAGCCCTGGATTCCGTGGGCGGAGCTTCGGGCAATGCCGTGTTTGCCGAAGCGACTGAGCAGATCCAGAAGGACGTCTCCACCGGCTCCGCGCTCACCACCTCCATGCAGACCACCGGCGTGTTCCCCACCATGGTGCTGCAGATGTGTGCCATCGGCGAAGAATCCGGTTCGCTGGACGCGATGCTGGGCAAGGCAGCCGAGTTCTATGAAGACGAGGTGGACGAGGCTGTGAAGGGGCTTTCCAGCCTGATGGAGCCCTTCATCATCGTGGTCCTGGGCGTGCTCATCGGCGGTATCGTCGTGTCGATGTACCTTCCGATCTTCAAGCTCGGGGCCGTGGTTTGACCCCGGAACTCCAGCAAATACTCCTCTCCCCCTGGGTGCTCGGCCTCCTGGGGCTGTGCATCGGCAGCTTCCTGAATGTGGTGATCCACCGCATGCCGATCATGATGGAGCGCGACTGGTGGGCGGACTTCGTGTCCATGAGCCTGTCCGACGACGACGCGTGGCGCCGGGTGTTCCGCCGCAAGGACGACCCACCCGCCGCGCAGCGCGAGACGGCCAAGGCGCTCACCAAGGAGCTGGAGGCGCTGCCCAAGCTCAACCTGGTGACGCCAGCCTCGCGTTGCCCGTCCTGCGGGCACCAGCTGCGCTGGCATGAGAACGTGCCCGTCGCGGGCTACCTGCGGCTGGGCGGCAAGTGCGCCGCCTGCAAGACGCCCATCTCGAAGCGCTATCCGATCATCGAGGCCGCCACCGGTCTCCTGTTCGCGGCCACCGCCTGGCACGTCGGCACGCAGCCCGTGGCGCTGGCGTGGTGCGGCTTCGTGGCCGCGCTCATCGCGATGACCTTCATCGATATCGACATCCAGATCCTGCCGGACCAGCTCACCTTGCCGCTGATGTGGGCCGGTCTTCTGCTGGCGATGTTCGGGCTGACGATCCCGCTGAAGGAAGCCCTGTGGGGCGCCATCGGCGGCTACATGTCGCTGTGGTCGGTCTACTGGCTCTTCAAGCTCACGCGCGGCAAGGAAGGCATGGGCTACGGCGACTTCAAGCTGCTGGCCGCCCTCGGCGCCTGGCTGGGCTGGAAGATGCTGCTGCCGGTGGTGCTGGCAGCCTCGATCGTCGGCGCAGTGGTCGGCATCATCATGAGGGTGCGTTCCGACCAGCACATTCCCTTCGGCCCCTACCTGGCCGGGGGCGGGCTGGTGATGATGTTCATCGGCGAGGCCACCGTCCTCGACTGGCTGGGCTGGTCCGGCTACTGACGCCGCTTCGGCCGTGTCCATGACGCGTCCCCTTCGGATCGGCCTCACCGGCGGCATCGGCAGCGGCAAGAGCACCGTGGCCGGCCTGATGGCCTCGCACGGCGCGGCCATCATCGACTCCGACGCGATCGCCCGGCGGCTCACGCTGCCCGGCGGCGGCGCCATCGCGAGCATCCGCGAGCAGTTCGGCAACGAGTTCATCGATGCCACCGGCGCGATGGATCGCGAGCGCATGCGCGCCCTCGCCTTCAGCGAGCCCACGGCCCGCAAGCGGCTCGAAGGCATCCTGCACCCGCTCATCGGCATCGAGACGAAGCGCGAAGCCGAGACCAGTGCGTCACCCGTGAAGGTGTTCGACGTGCCGCTGCTGGTCGAGTCCGGCCGCTGGCGCGCCATCGTCGACCGCGTGCTCGTCGTCGACTGCAGCGTCGAGACCCAGGTGCGGCGGGTGATGCAGCGCTCCGGCTGGACGGAGTCCGCCGTGCGCCAGGCCATTGCCAACCAGGCCACGCGCGAGCAGCGCCTGGCCGCCGCCGACGGCGTGATCCTCAACGATGGCCTCACGCTCGAGCAACTGGCCGCGGAGGTCGCGGCCCTGTGGAGGCACTGGTGCATCCCTGAGTGAATCAGGGCAACCGGCCCGGCCTGGGCCCGCACCCTGTGGAACAATCGGGCCCCATTCCCACTCGCACTGCCTTGCGCGCCGCGAGCGGCTCCATTCCGAGGGTGTCCGATTGGTCCTGTACGAGTATCCCTTCAACGAAAGCATCCGCACCATGCTGCGGCTCGAGCACCTGTTCGACCGCCTGGGCCAGCTGATTCCACGCGAGACCGCGGTCGACCACCACTTCGCGCTGGCCACCATCTTCGAGATCATCGACGTGGCCTCGCGTGCCGACCTCAAGGCCGACCTGCTCAAGGACCTGGAGTCCAAGAAGAGCGCCTACATCGGCTACCGCGGCAATCCGGCCATCGCCGAAGACGCGCTCGAAGCCACCATCGCCAAGATCGACCACGCCTTCACCCGCCTCAACCAGTTGCCCGGCAAGGCCGGCCACGACCTCGCGACCAACGAGTGGCTGATGAGCATCCGCAGCCGCATCAGCATCCCGGGCGGCACCTGCGAGTTCGACCTGCCGGCCTACCACGCCTGGCAGAAGCTCGATGCGGCCCGTCGGCGCGCCGATCTCATGCAGTGGATCGGCAGCCTCATGCCGCTGGCCGAGGCGCTGAACGTGCTGCTGGGCCTGCTGCGCGATACCGGCGTGCCGCACAAGGTGGTGGCCGCAGGCGGGCAGTACCAGCAAAGCCTGCCCACGGGCCGCACCTACCTGCTGATGCGCGTGCGCATCACCGGCAACGAAGGGCTCATCCCGGAGATCAGCGGCCACCGGCTGATGGCCTCGGTGCGGCTGATGCGGCCCGACAGCGAGGGCAAGCTCAAGGCCAGTACCGCCGACACCACCTTCGAGCTCACCCTGTGCGCGTGACCATGGGCATCACTGCGAAAAAACGCATCGTCACCTGCCCGACCTGCGGCGGTGAAAGCCTCTACAGCCCCGAGAACGAGTTCCGTCCGTTCTGCAGCGAGCGCTGCAAGAACGTGGACTTCGGCGCCTGGGCCAGCGAGAGCTACCGCGTCGAATCCAAGCCGACCACGGCAGACCTCGACGCCGACGAATCGCCGCCGAAGTCCCATTGAACGCCCAGGCGCCCTCAGACGCCGAACGGCGTCTGCGTCAGGAACGTGCCGGCCGTGCCCAGCGTGAACAGGTTGGGTGATTGCGTGGGCGGCATGCGCGAGCGGATGGCCGCATGGAAGGTGCCGTAGTTGCCCTTGAAGCCCCCGTTGTTCCACACGTTGAGCACCTGCTCGGTGAACGCGCCGTTGTGGTCGCCGTCCATGGAGGTCTGGTTGTCCTGGCAGCCTGAAATCAGGATGGCCGAGGCTGCGAAGCCCTTGACGATGGTGGTCGTGAGCGGGCCGCTGGCCACCACGTGCGCCAGCGCGGCGTCGGGATCGACAACCGTCTTGCCCGCCGCCTTGGCAACGTCGGCCTGCAGCTTGTCGTAGAAGGCCTGGTTGTCGCGGTAGGTGCGCAGGCACACGCTGCGCGGCATGGCCTTGGGCCGCTGCGGTGGTGTGGCGGTGGGCACGATGGCCACGGTGGGCGGCGCGTCGCGGATCACCGAGCCGCTGTGGCAGCTGTCAGAGAGCACCAGGATGCGCACGCCCGCGGCGAACTTGCTCAGCTCGAAGTACAGCTCGTCGTCGATGAGCTGGCCGTCGTACAGGCACCAGGTTTCATCCTGCTTGTCGGGCTCGTCGCCGTTGGTGTCGGGCACCTGGCCGCCATGGCCGGAATAGGTGAGGAAGAAGAAGTCGCCGCCCTTGAGCGACTTGGACGCCGCCCGGATGGCCGCGAGGAAACCGGCACGCGTGGCCTTCTTGGTGAGCATGACGGTGGACTTCATGCCCTTGGACTTGGCGATGGCCGCCATGTCGTTGGCGTCGAACTCGCAGGCCGCGAGCTCGCCCGACCAGCCGCCGTAGTGCGCGGCACTCACCGCGTTCAACCCCATGTGGACCGACACGCCTTTGCCCGCCGCCGCTGCCTTCTTCGTGGCCATGATGTCTCCCGGTCGATGCGTTCGTATTGAACGCGCCCGATGCTACGGGCCGCGGGCGCGTCGGCAAACGCCTAAGGTGTGGGATGCCGGCCTTGTCTCATCACATCGATGGAGGCCGCGCGCCCAGCCGGCGTGACAGCGACTGCGCGCATTCGACCAGCAGCCGCCCGGCCTCGCCGTCGGCGGATTCGTCCAGCATCGCCGTCGGCCCGATCGCCGTGAGGGCCAGCACCATCTCGCCGAAGCCGTTGAACACCGGCGCCGAGATGGCCGTGATGCCCGCCACCGTGCCGTTGGTGATGCTGGCATAGCGCAGCTCGCGGATGGCCGTGAGCTGCTCCTCGAAGGCCGGCTCGATCTTCACCGTCTTGTGGCCGGCCTCGGCCCGCAAGGCCTCCATCACCTGGTCGCGTGGCGCGAAGGCGGCGAAGAGCCGGCCTGACGCCGTTCCCCGCACCGACACCACCGTGCCGTGGCGCATGTTCACGTGCACGGCGGTGGGGCCTTCCTCCAGCCGGACGAAGGTCGGCCCGCGGTTGCCCCAGATGGCGATGCCCACGGTCTGCCCGATGGCCCGCGCCAGCGCCGGCAGCTCGGCCGAGGCGAGCTTGATGGGGTCCACCTGCTGCAGGCTGATGAGCCCGACCTGCAGGGCCAGCGGCCCCAGGCCGTAGTGGCCGGTCGCGGCGTCCTGCTCGATCAGCCCCAGCTTGCCGAAGCTCACGAGGTACGGATGCGCCTTGGCTGGCGTCATGTCCGCCTCGCGCGCCAGGTCCTTCAGCGGTGCCGGCCGGCCCAGGTGGACCAGCGCCAACAGCAAGCGCCCACCCACCTCGATGCTCTGGATGCCGCGCGATTCCTTCTCTTCCATCACTGCCTTCCCTGCCGCTCGTCACGGCTTACGCATTTGTACTTACCAAAATGCATTCGACATTATCAAACGCACTGACTAAGATCAAACAACTTTCACATTGCCAAATTCATTCGCCATGAACAAAGCCTTCGCCTCCCAAGCCGACCTGGAAGAAAAGAAGGTCAGCTTCACGCGGCTGTCGGAGAACGCCTATGCCTACACGGCCGAGGGCGACCCGAACACCGGCATCATCATCGGCGACGACTCGGTCCTGGTGCTGGACACGCAGGCTACCCCGGTGATGGCTCAGGACGTGATCCGGCGGATCCGCGAGGTGACGGACAAGCCCATCGACTACGTGCTGCTGACCCACTACCACGCGGTGCGGGTGCTGGGAGCCAGCGCATATGGCGCCAGGCACATCATCGCCAGCCAGGACACGCGCGACCTGATCGTCGAGCGCGGCGAGGCCGACAAGGCCAGCGAGATCGGCCGCTTCCCGCGCCTGTTCCGCAATGTCCAGAGCGTGCCGCCGGGACTGACCTGGCCCACCATGACCTTCACCGGCAAGATGACCCTGTGGCTGGGCCGGCTGGAGGTGCAACTGCTGCAGCTCGGCCGCGGCCACACCAAGGGCGACACCGTCGCGTGGCTGCCGCAGCAGCGCATCCTCTTCTGCGGCGACCTGGTCGAGTTCGACGCCACGCCGTATGCCGGCGACGCCTACTTCCGCGACTGGCCGCAGACGCTGGACAACATCGCCGCGCTCAAGCCCGCGGCACTCGTGCCCGGCCGCGGCGCTGCGCTCACCACGCCCGAGCAGGTGGCGCAGGGACTGGCCGGCACGCGCAACTTCATCGCCGACCTGCATGCCTCGGTGCAGGCCGGCGTGAAAGCAGGCAAGGACCTCCACACCGTCTACAAGGACACCCATGCCGCGCTGAAGCCGAAGTATGGCCACTGGGTCATCTTCGACCACTGCCTGCCCTTCGACGTGACGCGCTGCTACGACGAGGTGACTCAATACCCCGACCCGCGCATCTGGACCGCCGACCGCGACCGCCAGATGTGGCAGGCGCTGGAAGGTTGAACCATGAGCGCCGCCCGGCCGCCCGAAGGCGCTCGCACCGCAGTGCGGAGCACGGAGGTTGCCCAATGACCTCCGAGGTGGACTACCAGTCGCTGCGCTTCGACTACAGGCGCAGCACCGACCAGGACGCGACCGATCCGGCACGGCACCCGGTCGTCATCGTGGGCGCGGGCCCCGTGGGCATGAGCCTGGCCATCGACCTCGCGCAGCGCGGCATCCGCGTGGTGCTGCTGGACAACGACTGCGCACTGTCCACCGGCTCGCGCGCCATCTGCTTCGCCAAGCGCACGCTGGAGATCTTCGACCGGCTCGGCTGCGGCGACCGCATGGTCGACAAGGGCGTGTCGTGGAACCTCGGGCGCGTGTTCCTCGGCAGCGAGCAGGTCTACAGCTTCGACCTGCTGCCCGAGGCGGGCCATGAGCGGCCGGCCTTCATCAACCTGCAGCAGTACTACGTCGAGGGCTACCTCGCCGAACGCATCGCGCAGTTGCCGCACATCGAGCTGCGCTGGAAGAACAGCGTGGGCGGCATCGAGGCGCACGACGACCACGTGCTCGTCGACATCGACACACCCGATGGCCCCTATCGCCTGCGTGCCGACCACCTCATCGCCTGCGACGGTTCGCGCTCGGCCGTGCGCCGCCTCATTGGGCAAGAGAGCAAGGGCCGGGTCTTCAAGGACCGCTTCCTCATCGCCGACGTGAAGATGGCGCTGGACCACCCCGCCGAGCGCTGGTTCTGGTTCGATCCGCCCTTCCATCCCAACCAGAGCGTGCTGCTGCACAAGCAGCCTGACGGCGTGTGGCGGGTGGACTTCCAGCTCGGCTGGGATGCGGACCCGGAGGAAGAGAAGAAGCCCGAGAAGATCATTCCGCGCATCCAGGCCCTGCTCGCGCACTCGGCCATGAAGGACGCCGACTTCGAGCTGCAGTGGGCCAGCGTCTACACCTTTTCCTGCCTGCGCATGGACGCGTTCCGCCATGGCCGCGTGCTCTTCGCCGGCGACTCGGCGCATGGCGTGTCGCCCTTCGGCGCGCGCGGCGCCAACTCCGGCGTGCAGGACGCGGACAACCTGGGCTGGAAGCTGGCCGCGGTACTGCAAGGCCGGGCCCCCGATGCGCTGCTCGACACCTATGCCAGCGAGCGCGAGTTCGCGGCGGACGAGAACATCCTCAACTCGACACGCTCGACCGACTTCATCACGCCCAAGAGCGAGACGAGCCGGCTCTTTCGCGATGCGGTGCTGGCCCTGGCACGCGAACACGGCTTCGCACGGCGCATGGTGAACAGCGGGCGGCTGTCGATGCCGTCGTCCCTGACGACCTCGCCGTTGAACACGCCCGATGCCAATGCCTTCGCGGGCCCGATGGTGCCCGGAGCGCCAGCCGTCGATGCCCCCTTGCGATCGACCGACGGCCAGCCGACGTGGCTGCTGCGGCAGCTCGGCGATGGCTTCACGGCCTTGCTGTTCGACGGCGACGATGCGCAGGCCGACCAGTTGGCCACCGCGGCGCATGGCCTCGCACCCTTCAAGCTGCTGCGCATCACGACGGGCATGGACCGCGAAGGGCTGCTCGCCAAACGCTACGACCTGCGCCCGGGCAGCGTCGTGCTGTTCCGTCCCGACCAGCACGTCTGCGCACGCTGGCGCCGCGCTGATGGCGAGGCGTTACGCACTGCGATGCAGCGATCGCTGGGCCACTCCCTGCAGGACGCGGCATGCACGCAGCAGGCGCACCAGGTGCACCACGCCAAACCGATGGCCACGCTGTCATTCACACCGACCCTGAACACCGACCCCCGCCTGCCCTCCCCCGACGACTTCTACCAACGCCTGCTCGACGCGCACCGCGACCTCTCGCCCGAGCAGAGCCACGCGCTCAACGCACGCCTGGTGCTGCTGCTGGCCAACCACATCGGCTCACCCTCGGTGCTCGACGACGCCTTGCGCGCCGCCGCCTGAACACATCACAACGGAGACCACCATGCCCTTGCCCCGATCCTTCTTGCGCCGCATCGCCACTGCGCTGCTCGCCCTGGCGCCGCTGGCGGCGCTCGCCGACGACAAGCACATCGAGTGGGTCGTGGGCTATGCGGCCGGCGGCGGCTCCGATGTCGTGGCGCGCACCGTCGCCGAAGCCATGTCCAGGACGCTCGGCCAGACCATCATCGTGAACAACAAGCCGGGCGCGGCCACCAACATCGCCGCCGACTACGTGGCCAAGTCCAAGGACTACGGCCACGTCATGCTCACGGCCGATTTCGCCACGCTGGCTGCCAACCCGTCGTTGTTCAGCAAGCTGACCTACAACCCGGAGAAGGACTTCGTCCCCATCGGCCTGCTCGCCCGCTTCCCGATGATCCTCGTCGTCGCGCCCAACGTGCCGGTGAAGAACTTCAAGGAATTCCAGGCCTGGGCCAAAGCCAACGAAGGCGGCACCATGTATGCCTCCGCCGGCGCGGGCAGCCCGCATCACCTGGCCACCGAACTCTTTCGCGAGCGCACCGGCCTCAAGCTCAACCACGTGCCCTACAAAGGCGCCGCCCCGGCCGTGCAGGACCTGCTCGGCGGGCAGATTCCCTTCGGCTTCATGGACAGCGCGAGCGTGCAGCAGCACATTGGCGCCGGCAGGCTCAAGGCCATTGGCGTGGCCAGCCTCGCGCGCCTGAAGACCATGCCCGAGATTCCCACGCTGGCCGAACAAGGACTCACCGGCTTCGAGGCCTACGCCTGGCAAGGCCTGGTCGTGCCCACCGGCACGCCGCCCGACGTCATCGCCCGGCTGGGCAAGGCCTTGCAAGCTGCGCTCGATTCGACGCCGGTGAAAGCCCGCTTCCAGACCCTGGCTCTCGAGGCGCTGCCCGGAACGCCGCAGCAGATGGCAAGCTACGCGAAGTCGGAACGCGAACGCTGGGGCAAGCTGATCCACGACAACAACATCAAGCTCGACTGAAGGACTCTGCCAATGACTGAATCCACGCTGCGCTACCAGAGCGGCTTCGGCAACGAACACGCCACCGAGGCCGTGCCCGGCGCGCTGCCCCACGGGCGCAACAGCCCGCAGCGCGCGCCCTTCGAGCTGTATGCCGAGCTCATCTCGGGCACGGCCTTCACGGCGCCTCGCGCCGAGAACCGCCGCACCTGGATGTACCGGCGGCAGCCGTCGGTGGTGACAGGTGCCTACCAGCCCTATGACCAGAAGGCGTGGCTCACCGGTGCGCCGCGCGATGCGGTGATGCCGCCCGAGCCGCTGCGCTGGGCGCCGTTCGACATCGCAGCCGGCGCAGGTGACTTCATCGACGGCATGCACACCGTCGCGGCCAATGGCGACGCCGAGGCGCAAAGCGGCATCGCAGCACACGTGTACCTGTGCCGGCAGTCGATGCAGCAACGTGCCTTCGTCAACGCCGACGGCGAGATGCTCATCGTGCCGCAGCAAGGCCGCCTCGCCCTCACCACCGAGATGGGCCGGCTCGACGTGAAGCCCGGCGAGATCGTCCTCATCCCGCGCGGCGTGCTGTTCAAGGTCGCGCTGCCCGACGGCGCCTCGCGCGGCTACGTCTGCGAGAACTACGGTGCGCAGTTCCGGCTGCCCGAGCTGGGGCCGATCGGCTCCAACGGCCTGGCCAATCCGCGCGACTTCCTCGCCCCGGTGGCCGCGTTCGAGGACACGCCCGGCGAGGTCGAGATCGTCAAGAAGTTCGGCGGCCGCTTCTGGCGCAGCACGATGAAGCACTCGCCCTTCAACGTCGTGGCCTGGCACGGCAACCTCACGCCGCTGAAGTACGACACGGCCAACTTCATGACCATCGGGTCCATCAGCTTCGACCATCCGGACCCGTCCATCTTCACCGTGCTCACCTCGCCGTCGGACACCCCGGGCACGGCCAACTGCGACTTCGTGATTTTCCCGCCGCGCTGGATGGTGGCCGAGGACACCTTCCGCCCGCCCTGGTACCACCGCAACCTGATGAGCGAGTTCATGGGCCTGGTCTACGGCGAGTACGACGCCAAGCCGCAGGGTTTCCGGCCCGGCGGCGCGTCGCTGCACAACTGCATGGTGCCGCACGGGCCGGATGAAGAAGCCTTCGAGAAGGCCAGCACCACCCAGCTCACACCGCACAAGCTCGACAACACGCTGGCCTTCATGTTCGAAAGCCGCCTGCGTTTCATTCCCACCCGCTTCGCGATGGAAGGCGGCGCGCTGGATGCCGCCTACGCCACCTGCTGGGCCGGCCTCAAGGACAAGTTCAAGCCATGAGCCAACAAGACCACACCCTGGACCCGTCCCTGGCGAGCTGGGTCGCATCCGCCAACGATGCGTCGACGGACTTCCCGATCCAGAACCTGCCCTACGGACGCATCCGCCGCAAGGGCAGCGGCGAGCCCTGGCGCATCGGCGTGGCCATTGGCGACCAGGTGCTGGACCTGCGGCTGGCGCTGGATGCGATGCCCTGGAGCGACACCCTGCGGCCCGCGGCCCGCGAACTGGCCAGCGGCGACCTGAACGCCTTCATGGCAAGGCCCATGGCCGACCGCGTGGCAATGCGCGCCGCCCTGTCGCATGCCCTGCGTGCCGGCAGCGGGCACCAGCGCGCGCTGGCCGGCTGCATGGTGCTGCAGTCGGACATCGAACACGACGTGCCCTGCCGCATCGGCGACTACACCGACTTCTACACCGGCATCCACCACGCCACGACGGTGGGCAAGCTGTTCAGGCCGGACAGCCCGCTGATGCCCAACTACAAATGGGTGCCCATCGGCTACCACGGGCGTGCATCGTCCATCGGCGTGAGCGGGCAACAGTTCCGGCGCCCGAAGGGGCAAACCAAGGCGGCGGATGCGGCCGAGCCGAGCTTCGGTCCATCGAAGCGGCTGGACTACGAGCTTGAACTCGCGGTGTTCGTCGGCCGGCCCAACGAACTGGGCGAACCGGTGGACATGGCCCGCGCCGAAGACCACGTGTTCGGCCTGGCCCTTTTCAACGACTGGAGCGCACGCGACATCCAGGCCTGGGAATATCAGCCGCTGGGCCCGTTCCTGGCCAAGAACTTCGCGAGCACGGTGTCGCCGTGGATCGTCACGATGGAAGCGCTCGCGCCCTTCCGCCGTCCGTTCGAGCGCCCTGCAGGTGATCCACAGCCGCTGCCCTACCTCGACTCGCCGGCCAACCGCAGCACGGGCGCCATCGACGTCACGCTGGAAGTGCTGCTGCACACGCAGGCCATGCGCGATGCCGGCCTGCCGCCGCACCGACTGAGCCAATCCAGCTTCCTCGATGCGTACTGGACCGTGGCGCAGCTCATCGCGCACCACACCGTCAACGGGTGCAACCTGCAGGCTGGCGACCTGCTGGGCACGGGCACGCTCTCCGGCCCCACGGCTGCGGGCGCCGGCTCGCTGCTGGAGCTGACCCAAGGCGGCAAGGTGCCCATCACCTTGCCGAACGGGCAGACGCGCACCTTCCTGGAAGACGGCGACACCATCATCCTGCGCGGCTGGTGCGAGCGCGCGGGCGCACGGCGCATTGGCTTCGGAGAATGCGCGGGGACGGTGCTGGCACCTCGATAGCCAGGCCATATGCGGGCCGCCTGCAGCGCGGCCCGCATATGCGATGCACGCTCTTGCATCGCCGGATTTCTTCGTTCGCCCTCGCGCTGACGACTCCTACAGTCGCGACCCATCGGCACCTGACATGACAGGTGCGTTCCGGTCCCGACTGACATGCACGACACCGCGCACGCCGCCCCACCGCTGACCCTGCACAGCCGCATCCGCGAGGAACTGCGCGAGCGCATCCTGCGCGGTGCCCTGCAGCCCAACGACCGCATGCCGTCGGAGAGCGAGCTGATGGCGCACTACGGCGTCAGCCGCATCACCGTGCGCCAGGCCCTGGGCGACCTGCAGAGCGCCCGCATGATCTTCAAGGTGCCCGGCAAGGGGTCGTTCGTCGCGGCGCCCAAGCCTTTCCAGGACCTGAGCCGACTGCAGGGCTTCGCCGAGGCGATGAACGCCAGCGGGCACGAAACCTTCAACCGCCTGCTGTCGCTGCAGACCGTGCCGGCGGATGCCTCCGTCGCCGAGCGGCTGCAGATCGCCGAGGGCACGGGCGTCACCGCCATCCAGCGCGTGCGCCATCTTGACCGGCAGCCGGTCTCGGTGGATTTCACCTGGCTGCCCCTGCACCTGGGTGAACGTCTGAAGCGCGATGAACTCGCCACGCGCGACATCTTCCTGATGCTGGAAGAAGACCTCGCCACGCCGCTCGGCCACGCGGACATCGCCATCGACGCCGTCCCGGCGCCGGCGCAGATCGCCGGCCACCTCCATGTCGCGCCGGGCACGCCGGTGCTTCACATCGAGCGGCTCACCCACGACCGCGACGGCAAGCCCGTGGACCACGAGCACCTGTACTGCCGCACGGACACCTTCCAGTACCGCCTGCGCCTGCAACGGCGCTGACGCAACTCGACGCAACTCGACGCAACAAGACGATGAACACGATCGAACATGAAGTGGACGTGCTGGTGATCGGCGGCGGCACCGCCGGACCGATGGCCGCCGTCAAGGCCAAGCAGGCCAACCCGGCCCTGCGCGTGCTGCTGCTGGAGAAGGCCAACGTCAAGCGCAGCGGTGCCATCTCCATGGGCATGGACGGGTTGAACAACGCCGTCATCCCCGGCCACGCCACGCCCGAGCAGTACGTGCGCGAGATCACCATCGCCAACGACGGCATCGTCAACCAGAAGACGGTGATGGCCTATGCGCGCAACAGCTTCGCCATGATCGAGGAGCTGGACCGCTGGGGCGTGAAGTTCGAGCGCGACGAGACCGGCGACTACGCGGTGAAGAAGGTGCATCACATGGGCAGCTACGTGCTGCCCATGCCGGAAGGGCACGACATCAAGAAGGTGCTGTACCGCCAGCTCAAGCGCACGCGGGTGGAGATCACCAACCGGCTGGTGGCCACGCGCCTGCTGACCGCAGACGATGGCCGCATTGCGGGTGCGATGGCCTTCGACTGCCGCACGGCGGACTTCCACGTGATCCGCGCGAAGTCCGTCGTGCTGAGCTGCGGCGCGGCGGGCCGGCTCGGCCTGCCGGCTTCGGGCTACCTCTTCGGCACCTACGAGAACCCCACCAACGCAGGCGACGGCTACTCGATGGCCTACCACGCCGGCGCCGAACTCTCGGGCATCGAGTGCTTCCAGATCAACCCGCTCATCAAGGACTACAACGGCCCCGCCTGCGCCTACGTCACCGGCCCCTTCGGCGGCTTCACTACCAACGCCGAGGGCCAGCGCTTCATCGAGTGCGACTACTGGAGCGGCCAGATGATGTGGGAGTTCTTCCAGGAGCTGCAAGGCGGCAAGGGACCGGTGTTCCTCAAGCTCGACCACCTCGCGGAAGAAACCATCTCGACCATCGAGACCATCCTGCACACCAACGAACGGCCCAGCCGGGGCCGCTTCCACGCCGGCCGCGGCACCGACTACCGCCAGCGCATGGTGGAGATGCACATCTCCGAGATCGGACTGTGCAGCGGGCACTCCGCCTCCGGCGTGTGGGTGGACGAACACGCCCGCACCACGGTGCCGGGCTTGCACTCGGCGGGCGACATGGCCTGCGTGCCGCACAACTACATGCTGGGCGCCTTCGTGTACGGCAGGCTCGCCGGCGAGAGCAGCGCGCAGTTCTGCGCCGAGCATGGCTTCGCCGCAGTCGATGCCAGGCAGGTCGAGGACGAACGCCGCCGCGTGTGGGCGCCACTGCAGCGCGAGCACGGCCTGCCGCCCAACCAGGTCGAATACAAGCTGCGCCGCATGGTCAACGACTACCTGCAGCCGCCCAAGGTCACGCGCAAGATGCAGATCGGCCTGGAGCGCTTCGAGCAGATCCGCGAGGACCTCGATCAACTCAAGGCCCGCGAGCCGCACGAGCTGATGCGCGCGCTGGAGGTTCACGCCATCCGCGACTGCGCCGAGATGGCGGCACGCGCTTCGCTGTACCGCACCGAAAGCCGCTGGGGCCTGTACCACGCCCGCGTGGACCACCCCGAGCGCGACGACGCGAACTGGCTGTGCCACGCGCAGCTGAAGAAGGACGAGCAAGGGCGCATGACGAGCTTCAAGCGCGCCATCGAACCCTACATCGTGCCCATCGCCGCCAAGGAACAGGACGCCTACCGGCAGCTGCGCATCGCGGTGCCGGCCGAGGCCGTCCCCGCCTGAAAGGAACCGACATGCAGACCGCGCCCATCGCGCTCCACCCCGCGACCGTGCCCGTCACGGTCGATGCCGAGAAATGCATCGCCCACAAGGGCTGCACCGTCTGCGTGGACGTGTGCCCGCTGGACGTGCTGGCCATCGACCTCAGCCGCGGCACCGCCTACATGAAGTTCGACGAATGCTGGTACTGCATGCCCTGCGAGAAGGACTGCCCCACCGGCGCCGTGCACGTCGACATCCCTTATCTGCTTCGCTGAGACACGTCCGAGGAGAACCCATGAACATCATCAAGCCGCTGGGCGCCGTTGCGCTGGCGTTCACCCTGGCCGGCGCCCATGGCGCCGAGACCATCCGCGTGGCCATCGGCACGCAGGACACGACCATCAACTGCGCCACCGGCGGCCTGCTCATCCGCGAGCTGAAGCTGCTGGAGAAATACCTGCCCCACGACGGCCGGTACAAGGACGTGACCTACGACATCCAGTGGAAGAACTTCACCTCGGGCGCACCGCTGACCAACGAGATGGTGGCCGACAAGCTGGACATCGGTTCCATGGCCGACTTCCCCGGCTCCAACAACGGCGCGGCCTTCCTCAAGGCGGGCAAGCGCAGCCTGTTCATCACCGTGCTGTCGGGCAGCACGCTGGGCAGCGGCAACGGCATCGTGGTGCCGCGCGAGTCCAAGGTGACGGCGCTGTCGGAACTCAAGGGCCACACCATCTCCGTGCCCTTCGCCTCCACCGCGCACGGCATGCTGCTGCGCGCCGTCGCCGCACAGGGCTGGGACCCGCAGAAGGACGTGAACATCATCACCCAGGCGCCCGAGGTGGCCGGACCCGCGCTGCAGGCCAACAAGGTCGAGGCGCATGCGGACTTCGTGCCTTTCGTGGAGCTGTTCGAGCACCGCGGCGTCGCGCGCAAGATCTTCGACGGCGCCCAGGCCGGCGCGCCCACCTACCACGGCTCACTGGTGAGCGCGGAGTACGCGAAGAAGTATCCGGAAGTGGTGGTGGCCTTCCTGCGCGCGGCCATCGAGGCCGACCGCCTCATCGCCGCCGAGCCCGAGAAGTACAGCGAGCTGATCGAGAAGGTCACCGGCATCGAGGCCGCGGTGGACTACCTCTACCACGGGCCGCTGGGGCTGCAGACGCGCGACCTCACCTGGAAGCCGGAGTACCGCCAGGCGCTGAAGACCTCCATCGAGACGCTCAAGCTGATGGGACGCGAGTCGCCGCTGAACGCCGACACCTTCATCGACGACCAGTACATCCGCACGGCCTTCAAGCAGTCGGGCCTGAACTACGAGGCACGCCTGGCCAACCGCGACAAGCTGCCGCTGAAGGCCAATGACGCCGTCACCGGCAAGCCCATCACCGACTTCCAGCGCGTGGCCGGCATCTGGGTGCAGGGCGAGCCCAAGGTGCGCCACTACGCCAGCATCGAGAACGCGCTGGCGGACCTGCAGAAGATCGAGTCGTCGGGCAAGAAGCCGCGGGCCATCTACGTGCACGACCTGATCCACCGCATCAAGCTGCTGGCGCCGACGAGCTGGTATGCCGTGGACGCGAAGGGACAGCTCAGCGCTTTCCTGCAGAAGGATGCCGCCACGGCCTATGCCGCGGCCAACAAGGGCCGCGTGCTGGACTTCGCCGGTGCGCTCGCGGCGGCCAAGGCGCCGTGATGCAGCGCTGGGCCATGCAGGCCGCATCCATCGTCGTCTGCCTGCTGCTGTGGCAGCTCGCGTCCAGCCGCCACCTGCACCTGGGCTTCATCACCTTCGCCAACGTGCCCTCGCCAGCCGAGGCGCTGGATGCGGGCTGGCAGCTGCTGCATTCGCCCAAGCTGTGGCCGCACCTGTCCAGCAGCCTGCTGCGCGTGGGCCTGGGCTTCGGTGCAGCGGTGCTGCTGGGCGTGGGGCTGGGCCTCCTGATCGGCCGGCTGCGCTGGGCGCGCGACACGCTGCTGCCGCCGCTGGAAGTGCTGCGGCCGATTCCGGCGGTGGCGTGGATCCCGCTGGCCATCCTGATGTTTCCTTCGTCGGAAGGCAGCATGGTGTTCATCACCTTCGTGGGCGCGTTGTTCCCCATCCTGCTCAACACCATCCATGGCGTGGAGGCCGTGGATGCGCGCCTCATCGCTTCCGCACGCAGCCTGGGCACGCGGCGCTGGCGGCTCTTCACCGAGGTGATCGCACCCGGCGCGGCGCCCAGCATCGTGACGGGCCTGTCCATCGGCATGGGCACCTGCTGGTTCTGCCTCGTCACCGCGGAGATGATCGCCGGCCAATACGGCATCGGCTACTACACCTGGGAGTCCTACACCGTGCAGAACTATCCGAACATTGTCGTGGGCATGCTGGTGATCGGCGTGCTGGGCATGGGCAGCAGCGTGCTCATCCAGCGCATCGGTCAGCGGCTCATGCCCTGGTACCGGCCGCAGGGAGGCTCGCGATGAGTTCCACATCTTTCGTGCATGGCGGGCGCGTCGAGGCCAGCCACGTCAGCATCGAGCTGGGCGAAGGCGCCCAGCGCTTCGAAGTGCTGCACGACGTGTCGCTGCATGCACGTCCGGGCGAGTTCATCTGCCTGCTGGGGCCCTCGGGCTGCGGCAAGTCGACCTTGCTCGGTGCGCTGGCAGGCCACCTGCGGCCAGCGCGCGGCGTGCTGGGGCTGGACGGCGAGCCCATTGACGGACCCGATCCGCAGCGCGGCCTGGTGTTCCAGCACCACACGCTGTTTCCGTGGAAGACCGTGCTCGACAACGTCGCCTACGGCCTGAAGATGAAAGGCGTGGACCGCGCCAAGCGCGAGCAGCAGGCGCGCAAGCTGCTGGCCCTGGTGGGGCTGGCCGGGTTCGAGCAGAGCTACCCGCGCGAACTCTCCGGCGGCATGCAGCAGCGCGTGGAAATCGCCCGCGTGCTCATCAACCATCCGCGCGTGCTGCTGATGGACGAGCCCTTCGGCGCGCTGGACGCACTCACCCGCGCCCACATGCAGGAGATGCTGCTGGATCTGTGGACGCGCCTGCGCACCACCATCATCTTCGTCACGCACGACATCGACGAGGCGCTGTTCCTCGCGGACCGCGTGCTCATCCTCAGCCCGCGTCCGGGGCGCATTGTGGAAGAACTTCGCGTGGACTTCGAGCGGCCGCGCCACGCAGGCCAGCTCACCGACCCGGACTTCGTGGCGCTCAAGCGCCGCTGCCTGGCGCTGCTGCGCCACGACGCGCAGCGCGACCAGCCCGCGCTGGAACGCCTGACCCCGCTGGGCCCGGCCCAGCCTGCACCCCAATGGCGCTTCGCCCTGTGACCCCATGAGCTTCGACACCGAGATTGATGGATTGAAGGAACGGCTGTGCAGCCCCGATGCCGGGGTGCGCCGCGTGGCGCTGCTGGCCTTTGCCGACCATGAGGAGGAAGACTTGCTGCCGGCCATCGCGGCCGTGCTGCGTGCAGACCCTGAACCGGCGCTTCGCGCCGATGCCGCCAGGGCCCTGGCGGGCTGGGACGACGAAGCCGTCGTCCAGGCGCTGGCGCACGCGCTGCTGGATGAGCCGCTGGTGCGCGAGGCCGCCGCGCTGGCCCTCACCGAACTCAAGGATCCGCTCGTCGCCTGCGCGCTGGTACCGCTGGCGTCGCACGACGATGCCTTCGTGCGCTGCGCAGCCCTGCGCGCCTTGCGCGAGCTGCGCGTGCCGGCAGCCGCCGAGCCGGCCCTGGCGTCGCTGCGGCATCCGCAGGCGTCCGTGCGGCGCGAAGCCGTGGGCGTGCTCGGATGGCTCAAGCATGCCGGCGCACTGGCCCCGCTGGCTGGCGTCGCGACGCAGGACGCCGACGCCGAAGTGCGCCGCGCCGCGACGGGCGCCCTCGGTGCAGCCTCGGTGGCCGATGCCGCATCGGTGATTCCGGCCCTCTGCACCGCCCTGGCCGACCCTCAATGGCCGGTGCGCGAGGAAGCCGCGACCACGCTGGGCAAACTCCAATCCGCCGACCCGGCCCTGCGTGCTGCATTGCGCGACGCCATGGCCGACGAGTTCTGGCAGGTGCGGCTGCGTGCTGCACGTTCGCTCGGGCGGCATCGTGATGCGCTCGCCTTGCCGGAGCTCATCGCCGCGCTCGTGCACCCGGCCGGCAACCTGCGGAAAGAGGCCGCCATCGCGCTGGGCGACATCGGCGACCCCGGCGCCCGGCCAGCGCTGGAAGCCGCCCGCGCCGACCCCGACCCGGAAGTCCGCAAGGCCGTCGGCCTGGCACTGCAGCGGCTGCAGCCGGCCGGCAGCGAGGCGCGGGCATGAGCGCACCGCTGGCCATCGAGGCATCGCCCGACCGCCTCGACATCCGGTGGCCGGATGGGACGACGGCGCTGAGCGCCACGGCCTTGCGGTCCGCGTGCCGTTGCGGCCGATGCCGTGGCGCCGACGCCCTCACGATGGCGGACGATCTGTCGCTCGTGGACGTGGCACCTGCCGGAACCTACGGCCTGCAGCTCATCTTCAGCGACGGCCACGACCGCGGCATCTACCCGTGGCCGATGCTGCGCGAGCTCAGCGCATCCAGGCCTTGAGCCGGCCCGGCAGCGCGGCAAGCTCCCCCTTGGCCAGCGCGTAGAACGCCAGCCGCCCCGGCGACTTCCAGCGGCGCGGGTCGGCTTCGCTGAGGATCTCCAGGTCCGGCGGAATGGCCGACAGGTTGAGGCAGCCCACGCCCCAGCCCGCCCGGATGGCAGTGATGACCGCTTGGCTGCCGCTGCAGGCCATGCGGATGCTGTGCGCCACGCCGCGGTGCCTGAGCGATGCCAGCGCCATGTCGCGCACCGGGCAGGAATCGGCCAGCAGCACCAGCGGCAAGGGCTGGCCGCTCGGGAAGTGCGCATGCGGCGCAGCGATCCACGCCAGCGGCTCTCGCCGCACGAGCTGTGCATTCTTCGGCGGCTCGTTGGCGGTGATGACCGCCATGTCCAGCTGCCCGGCCGACCACTGCCGCTGCAGCTCGCCCGAGCGGGCCCAGGTGACCTCCAGCCGGGCACCCTGCGAGCATTCCTCCAGCAGGCTCAGCAACGACTTCAACCTCGCCGGCACGAAGTATTCGCTCAAACCGATGCGCCACACCTGCTGCTCGCGCGCCGGCCGCAGGGCTTCCAGCGCCTCGCGCTGCAGCTCCAGCAACTTGCGCGCATACGGCAGGAAGCGTTCACCCTCGGCAGTGAGCTGCAGCCGCCGCGTGGTGCGCTCCACCAGCCGCGCCGACACGGTGGACTCCAGCTGCCGCAACTGCACGCTCAGCGCCGACGGCGTGCGGTTCACCTGCTCGGCCGCGCGGGCCAGCGCGCCGCTCTCGGCAATGGACACGAAGCTCTGCAGCCAGGACGGATCGATGTGATTCATGCAATCTCTTCACGAATCAGCGAACAAAGATTCGCTTCTCTCACGATTGTCGCAGGCCTAGCATGACCCCGTCATCCACTTCTTTCACAGGAACCCGTCATGCCTTACATCCACATCCAGATCTCCGGCACCGCTGACGACACGCTGGCGCAACACGTGGCCAGGACGGCCTCGGACATCACCGCCCGCGTGCTGAAGAAGGACCCGGCGCTGACCGCCGTGGTCATCGATTTCGTGCCGGCCTCGCAGTGGTTCGTTGCCAGGCAGCGCCTGGCCGACGGCGGCAAGCGCTCCTACCACTGGACGGTGAGCATCACCGACGAAACCAACACCAAGGGAGAAAAGGCGGCCTACCTCGCCGCCGTGCACCAGGCCATGGACGAACTGCTGCACGGCGTGGTGGAGCATTCCTACATCTACGTGGTGGACGCCCGCGCCGCGGCCTACGGCTTCGGCGGGCGTTCGCAGGAATGGCGCTACCAGCAGGAGGCCTGAGGCGCGTTGCACGCCCCTGCCGCCGCGGGCTTCACTTCTTGTGCAGGTCCGACTGGCGCTCGATCACGCGGCCCACGAGGCCGTACTCGATCGCCTCTTCCGCCGACATCCAGCGGTCGCGCTCGATGTCGGACTGCACTTCATCCAGCGGCTTGCCCGTCTCGCGCGCGATCACGCGGGCAATGCGCTCGCGCGCCTTGACGATCTCGCGCGCCTGGATGGCGATGTCGGTGGCCTGGCCGCCGGCGCCGCCGCTGGGCTGGTGGATGAGGAAGCGGGTGTGCGGCAGGCACACGCGGCGCTCGCGCGGCACGGCCAGGTAGATGTGCGTGGCCGCGCTACCCACCCAGCCAGTGCCGATGATGTTCACCGGCGCCTCGATGAAGCGGATCACGTCATGGATCGCATCACCGGATTCCAGGTGGCCGCCGGGCGATGACAGCAGCAGGTCGATCGGCTCCTTGGAGTCCGCCGACAGCGCGATGAGCTGGCGCACGGTGTCCTGCGCGGTGGTGTCGGTGATGGTCCCGAACACGAGCACGGTGCGGGACTTGAAGGTCTTCTCTTCGAGGAAGTTCGGGCGGGGCGCCTGGGCGGGCGCGTTTTCGGGGGTGGCGTGCATGGCATGCGCATCTGGAGTGATCGAGGTGCGAATGATGCCTGCTCCGCGGTGGCCGCGGTCAAGGTGCGGTCATCGGGGTGACACGGCGGCCGGCTGCGGCCTGGGTGCAACTGCTGCCGGCACGCAGGCGGGCCCCGTGCCGAAGCTGCATCCGCAACCCTCGGCCCAGCGGCGGTCATCGTCCGAAGCCAGTCCGGTCACGGCCACCGAGAAGCCACACTGCGCACCCAGCGCCGCGAGCGCGCGCACGTAGCCCGTGCCCAGCGCCTCGTTGCGTCGCACCGAGGCTTCGATGCGCAGCATGTCGATGGGAGCGGCGACGAAGCGCTGCAGGCTGACGTCCGCCTCGGACACGCCCGTGTAGCCCACCCGCACGCCGTGCGAACGCAAGCGCAGCAGGGTCTCGGCACCGACCTGCCCGTCCGCCAGCAGGCGGGCCGGGAACCACAGCAGCAGGCGCTGCGGAGGCAGGCCATGCTCGGCCAGCGTTTCGCGCACCTGCGCCGCCATCTCCGACGTCGCCCCGGACAGTTCGACCGCCACGCATCCGCCCTCCACCTGGCGGGCCGCGTGGCGGCAGGCGCTGGACAGCAGCCAGCGATCGAGCGCCGTCGCCAGCGCCGGATCGTCGCAGGCCCCCACCACCGCCTGCGCGTTCTGCGGCAGGCCGTCATGCACCCACACCGCGGAGGCCTGGTCGCCCCAGCGGCGTCCGCCCGGCAGTTCCACGAGCGGCTGGGCGGTGAGGCTCAGCCGGTCCTGGTCCAGCGAGGCACGCAGGCCTTCCTCCAGCGCCAGTTGGCGTTCGAGCTGGGTCTGCCGTGCGGCATCGACGAAGCGGCAGCCATTCTTGCCGCCCCGCTTGATGTCGTACATCGCGTCGTCGGCGGCCTTCAGCAGGCTCGCCGCATCGGCGCCGTCGCCGGGAAAGAGCGCGATGCCCACGCTCGCGCCGATCTGATGCGACTGCTCGCCCACCGGGATGGGCTCGGCCGCGGCGCGCACGAGCTTGCGGCCCACCTTGAAGACCTGGGCGGCGGAGTCGAAGGATTCGATGACCGCGACGAACTCGTCGCCGCCGACGCGGGCCACCACGTCGCTGCCGCGCAAGGCGGCGCGCAGGCGGCGTGCGACGGTGCGCAGGACTTCATCGCCAGCGTCATGGCCGGCGGTGTCGTTGACCTGCTTGAAGCCGTCCAGGTCCACGAACACCACAGCCACCTGGCCACCATCGCGGGAGGCGCGGGCAATCGCCTGGGCCAGGCCCTGGTGCAGTGCGCCGCGCGTGGGCAGGCCGGTGAGTTCGTCGGCCGAGCCGGCCTTCATTCGTTCGCCCTGGGCACGCAACTCCTCCTGCGTCTGCAGCAAGAGCTTCATGTTTGCGGCCAGTTCCTCGCGAGCGCCGGCCACGCGGCGGCGCGCGACGCGCCAGACGAATGCCAGCACCACCAGACCGACCGCGCCAGCGCCGCCCACCCACCACCACACCTGGTGGCGGCGCTGCTCGGCCTGCACGCCCAGCGTGAAGGCATGGCCGATCTCGGGCGGCGTGGTGAAGATGGTGTCCGAGTCGTCGAGCATCCAGATCTCGGAGCCGTGCCGCGTGAGGTCCACCGCCATGTCACGCAGTGTGCTCTTGTAGTCGCCGCGGTGCAGGATGAAGTTGAAGTCCTTCACGTGCGGCTCCACGCCCACGTCGAAGTAGATGCCAAAGGCGTCGACACCTGCCGGCTCCAGCGGCCGATCCCAGCTCACGCTGTGCGGCAGGACCAACCCGGCGCCCCACACGTGCAGGCCCCAGCCGGCGTAGTCGTTGTTCTCGCGGTGGAAGTGAATGCGGATGGTCGAGCCGTCGGCGGCGTGCGCTGGCGTGAAGGCCAGGAGCCAGGCGAGGCACAACAGCACAGTGGCGAGGAACCGGCGGTGAGGAAAACTTGGCACAGCGGGGGTCATCCGGCGGATATCGGCTGCCGGGGTGTGGGGCTGAAGGCGCGGGAACCCGCTGCGGCGAGCGGTATTGCACACAGGCCGTGCGCTCAAACCCTCATGTCCAGCGCAGAGGGAAATCCTGCATTCGAGTCATTCACGAAGCCCAGGCAGCGGGATCATCAATATCGAACGTTCTGTGTACCAGTTCAGGGCCTGCGACCGGTCGTACTTCCACTTCGGCCCGCGATACACCGCAGCGGTCATCACGCCACCGTTCAGGGCGAACTCTTGAAGATGGTCTCCATCCTCCAGGTTCCCCGAAGGCAGGGCGTTTGCATGCCAGCTTCTGGCGAGCCGCAAGTCACTGAGACGATGTTCGACCCGGATGCTTGTCAGGGCTTTTCCGTCGTTGTTGATCCTGTAGATCAGAAGCCATGAATCACGCAGTTGGAACGCACCCACGATTCCATAGAGGGATACTTCGAAAGGGCCGTCGGGAGGGGTGCCACACAGGGCAAGCCTGGGCAAATCCTTGATCGTGCAGCCTTTGCTGGTCAGAAGTTTCGTTGTCTCCTCCACCAACGCGTTGTGGACTGTCGCGGACTCGAGATATCGACCGCCGACAGGTTCTGAGTACTCCGCCAGCACATACGCATCTGGAAGGACTCTCGCCGGTATCGTGCGTGGAACGCCGCCACTGTGCAGAACTTCCGGACGATTGAGCGCACGTTCCAGAAACGCCTCGAGATCACCCAAGCAGAAACCGCTTCGCGTTTGCATGTCGGTCGTGCGCGCAAGGATCTTTCCATCAGCGAGTGAACGCGCAACAAGGTCATAGCGGGTGCGATACCACTCGAAGCCTTCAAAAGACCCGGGGACCCGATCTCGGCCGTACCGAATATCGACAAGGATGGCGCCAGACACATCCTGAGGCAGTTCAGTCACGACCTCCACCCCTTTTGCTCCACCAGTCTTTGATGGCAGCAGTTCGTATTGCTGTCGCTCCGAGACTAACTCTGCGCCCGTCAATCGAATCAAGACTCGCTCGTTGCCCACGGCCACTTGTTCGATGGACCGAGACGTTCTCATGCAGCCTTCCGCGAAGGCTCGATCAATCCTTTTGGAGGCGGCAGCACGCTCTGTTGCACGTTCTGTCGCAGCGAAGCGCGTCTTGGCAAAAAAGATGCCGATGCTGACAAGGATGACGCCGAGGGAGACCAGCGCTGCCTTGATGCCAAGGAGAACTCGAATCCCCAACACCACAAGAGCGATGACTACGGCAAACGCGACCAGTACCAGCTGAACAAGTCCGCTGGCGATACCGCCGTAAGAGCCTTGACCTTGCGCATGAGCAGTGCATGCCCAGCAAGTGAGAAGAAGCACCAGGTAGGTCCGAACGCCGAAGCAGTTCATCGCGGTGCAAATCACCCCAGGTTCAACGCTCATCCTGTGGTGCATCGACACCTACCGCACCGGCATCCTGAACGCCTGCGTCACCCGCCGCCCCTCGGCCGCAATCGCCGACCACACCTCATAGCAAGCGCCCATGGTGTGATAGTCCAGTTCCTCGGCCACGCCCTTGCGGTCGCCCACTCGCTGGTTCTGTTCGTCCAACACGCGGTGCCAAGCGCCATGCGCATGGTCCACAAAGTGGTCCCAGCTGTAGGACCACAGTCGGTCATACCAGCCCCAGAAGCTGCCCTCGCCCGTACGCAGTGCCAGCAAAGCAGCGGCTGCGATGGCCTCGGCCTGGGCCCAGAAGTACTTCACCGAGCTGGCCACCTTCAGCCGTCCCGGCACGGTCTCGTCGGCCACGAGCACGTGAGCCAAGCCGCCATTGACCGTGTCCCACGCGGACTCGGTCCCGGCCGTGAACAACTCGCGCGCGCGCTCCAGCAGCCACGGCTCGGGGCGCAGGCGCTCCAGCATCATCAACAGCTTGGCCCACTCGCAGTGGTGCCCGGGCTCGTAGCCGCCCGGCTGGTGCGGGCTGGCGGGATCACCGCGGTTGAAGTTCCAGTCCGGCGTCCACAGGCCGGTGGCCGGGTCGACCTGGTAGTGCTCCCAGATCAATCCGTTGGCGAATTTCGCCAGGCCGCGGGTGACCGAATCAGCCACCGTCACCGCCCGGTCCAGGTAGCGCGCCTCGCCTGTCGTCTCGTACGCGGCAATCAGCGCCTCGCACACGTGCAGGTTGGCTTCCTGCGACCGGTAGGGCGAGAGCTTGCCGGTCGCGTCGTCGAACACGTCCGCATAGAGCTGCTGCGCGGGCTCCCAGAAATCGCGCTCCAGCTTGTCGAAGACCACCGCAATCTCCGGCCCCGCCTCGCGGATGCCCGAGCGCGCCGAGTGCGACAGCGCCAGCAGCACGAAGCCCAGGCCATAGGAGCGGTGGGACCGGTCCACCACCTTCTTCACGCCCTGGTCCCAGTCGATCTCCCAGGCGTAGCGGCCGGTGACCGGGTCACGGTGCACGTCCAGCAGGAAGCGCAGGCCGTGACGCGCGATGTCCAGCCACTGCGCGTCGCCGTACAGGCGTGCGGCCATCGCATAGTTGACGACCAGGCGGGCGCTGCCCACCAGGTGGCGGTTGGTCTTGTTGAAGACCGTGCCGTCGTCCAGGAAGTTCTGGAAGTAGCCGCCGGTCGGATCCAGGCAGCGGCCGTCGTAGAACTTCAGGACGTCGAGGATGTGCAGGCGCAGGAAACTGCGCGAGCGAAAGTCTGGCGGGGTGGTCGGCGAGCGGCGGCGGCCCATGGTGGTTCAGGCGATGCGATCAGCCCCCATTAGACCGCAGCGCGGGACCGGGCATGAAAACGGTTCCGGAAAGTATCCCCCACGGCCTCACGCACTGCGGTCCACGCGCAAAGCCAGCACCACCGACGTGGTCGTGCGCAGCACCCCTTCCAGTTCGCCGATCTCATCGAGCAGCGCGTCCAGCCGCATGGTGGTGGGCGCGCGCAGCAAGGCCATGTAGTCGAACTCGCCGCTGACGGAGGCGAGCTGCCGCAGCTCGGGCAGCCGGGTCAGCCGCTTGATGACCTCGCGCTGCAACTTGGGGTTGATGGAGATGCCCACGTAGGCCTGCACGCCCTGGTCGCTGGCCTCGGTGCCCAGGCGCACGGTGTAGCCCACGATGACGCTGCTGGCTTCCAGCCGCGCCAGGCGCGCCAGCACCGTGGTGCGCGCCACGCCCAGCTTGCGGCCCAGGTTGGCCACGCTCTCGCGGGCATTGGCCTGCAGCAAGGCGATGAGCTCGCGGTCCAGCGAGTCCTTGGGTGCGGCTTGCGGAAGTTCCTCGCGCGGACGCAGGGGTTTGCGTGTGGCCATGGCCATCCTCCAACCCGGGAATTCTACGTTTCGTCGAATGGATCCGACAAATCGTCGAAAACATGGCTGATCTCGACGAACTTGCGCTACCGATCGTCAGCGACTTCTTCCTAGAATGGCCCGATCTTTTCCCGAGGCACGCCGGGCCGCCGACACGATCGGCCGCACGAGGCCGCTGCCGACACCTTGCGCAATGGAGCACCCCATGACACACGCGTCCCAACTCTTGTCGGCCCTGAACGTGCCGGCCTCGCAAACCACCGGCGGTTCACTCCAGGTCCGCTCGCCGATCGATGGCGCCCAGATCGGCGCGGTGCACGAAGCCACGAAGCAGGAGGTCGACGCGGCCATCGCGCGGGCGCATGAAGCCTTCCTGGCCTGGCGCAACGTGCCGGCACCCAAGCGCGGCGAACTGGTGCGCCTGTTCGGCATGCACCTGCGCCAGAACAAGGCGGAGCTGGCGCGCCTGGTCTCCATCGAGGCCGGCAAGATCACCAGCGAGGGCGAAGGCGAGGTGCAGGAGATGATCGACATCTGCGACTTCGCGGTGGGCCTGTCGCGCCAGCTCTACGGCCTCACCATCGCCAGCGAGCGCCCCGGCCACCGCATGATGGAGCAGTGGCACCCGATCGGGGTGGTGGGCATCATTTCCGCTTTCAACTTCCCGGTCGCGGTGTGGGCGTGGAATGCGGCGCTGGCGCTGGTGTGCGGCAACTCGGTGGTGTGGAAGCCCTCGGAGAAGACGCCGCTGACCGCGCTGGCCACGCAGGCGCTGTTCGAGCGCGCGCTGGCCGAGTTCTCGCAGCAGCAAGGCATGGCAGCCCCGGCGCTGTCGCATGTGGTGAACGGCAAGGCGCCGGTGGGCGAGGCGCTGGTGGACCATCCGTCCGTGGCGCTCGTGTCCGCCACCGGCTCGACCCGCATGGGCCGCGCGGTGGGCCCGCGCGTGGCACAGCGCTTCGGGCGCTGCCTGCTGGAGCTGGGCGGCAACAACGCCATCATCGTCGCGCCGACGGCCGACCTGGACCTGGCCACCCGCGGCATTCTCTTCGGCGCCTACGGCACGGCCGGCCAGCGCTGCACCACCACGCGCCGCGTCATCGCGCATGCGAGCATCCATGACGAGCTGGTCAGCCGCCTGGAGCGGGCACGCAAGCAACTGCGCATCGGCAACCCGCTGGAGAACGGCACGCTGGTCGGACCGTTGATCGACAAGGGCGCGTTCGATGCGATGCAGAAGGCCCTGCGCGGCGCACGCGAGCAAGGCGGCAAGGTGACCGGCGGCGACCGCGCGCTGGAAGCGCAGATGCCGCAGGCCTGGTACGCCGAGCCGGCGCTGGCACAGATGCCGGCGCAGTCCGGCGTGGTCCTGGAAGAGACCTTCGCGCCCATCCTCTACGTGCTGAAGTACGAAAAGCTGGACGACGCGATCGCGCTGCAGAACGCCGTGCCGCAAGGCCTGTCGTCGGCCATCTTCACGAACGACGTGCGCGAAGCGGAGGCGTTCATGGCTGCGTCGGGGTCGGATTGCGGCATTGCCAACGTGAACATCGGCACGTCTGGGGCGGAGATCGGTGGGGCGTTCGGCGGTGAGAAAGAGACTGGCGGCGGCCGTGAGTCTGGGTCGGATGCGTGGAAGGCCTACATGCGTCGCACGACGAACACGGTGAACTATTCGAGCGCGCTCCCGCTTGCTCAAGGCGTCAAGTTCGACGTCTGATTCGTTGGGTGGGTCAAGCGAAGCGGACCCACCCAGCCTATAGGCCGGCCTCGCGATGCCACGTGGCCGCTGCTCGCTGCCAGGCCCGGCCCAGCAGCGAGCGCCTCTCCCCTTCCAGGTGCGCCGTGCCCGGCCATTCGGTCCTCAGCGCCACCGCCTGCCCGCACTGGTCCAGCCGCACGTGGAAGGTCGGCTGCAGCGGCAGCAGGCGCCCATCGTTCGCACGGCGAGCCGGGATCTCGCCGCCGAACGGACCCGCCAGCGCCGGCATGTCCAGGCTAACCAGCTGGACGGCATCGACACGCGCGACCTTGCACTGAACCGCCGCCTGCTCCGGTGCCGCGGGAACGAAGCGCGCCATCTGCCCTTCGGCGATCGACGGCAGCGATGCTTCGTCCACGAACACGTCGACCTTGCTGCCCTGTGAGCCGATCACCTGCAGCAGGCGCTCGCCCGCCGGAATCCATGCACCGACCGGCGCATCTTCGGTGACGTCGGCCACCTTGCCGTCAAACGGCGCCACGATCGTCAGGCGCTTCATCTCCTCACCCAGCCCGCTCACCTCGGCGGCCGCAGCCTCCCAGCGCTTGCGCAATGCCGTGCCGGCCTCCATCAGGCGTTCATCGAAGGGCTGCTGGTTGAGCTGCCATTGCAGTTGCTGCTCGCGCGCCTGCGCCTGCGCCAGGCGCGCCGCCAGCTCGGGCGAACGCAACGCCAGCAGCGGCTGGCCCGCACGCACCGCGTCGCCGGCGCGAGGCAATGCACCGGCAACCTGCGCGGCATAAGGCGCATACACGGCCTGGGTCTGCAGCGGCCCCAGCATGCCTGGTGCGCGCACGCTGGTCTGCCAGGGCCACACCAGCACGACCAGCAGTCCGCCTGCCAGCAAGACCGTGCGCCCAGACGCGCGATTCCAGCGCAGGTCCGCACGGCGTTGCCACCAGGCCTTGAACTCGCGCCACACGGGCCGCGCGATGAACCAGCCCAGCTCCACCGCCATCAGCACGAGGCCCAGCGCCTTGAAGAAGGCGTGGTAGACCAGCAAGGCAATGCCCAGGAACAGCACCAGCCGATAGACCCACGTGGCCGCCGCGAACGCGATGAGCCAGCGGCGGCGCGCGGGCTGCACCGGCTCCGGCGGCTCATCGCCCCAGCCGAACAGGCATTCGCGCAGCCACCAGCGCGCCATCGCGAAGGCACGCTCATGCAGGTTGGGCATGTTGACCGCATCCGACAGCAGGAAGTACCCGTCGAAGCGCATGAAGGGGCTGGCGTTGATCGCGAGCGTGAGCACCCAGGTGGTGGTGGCCAGCAGGAAGGCGCCGGAGCGCACCGGCCCCCAGCCCGGCGTGTCGGGCAGCAGGCTCCAGGCCACCAGTGCGATGGCCGCGAGCGCGAGTTCGCTGAGCATGCCGGCCGCGCCGATGGCCAGGCGCTGGCGGCGCGAGCGCAGCTTCCAGGCTTCGTTGGTGTCGGTGTAGAGCACGGGCCACATCACCAGGAAGGCCACGCCCATGGCGGGCACCCGGCAGCCGAAGCGCGTGGCGGTGAAGGCATGGCCCAGCTCGTGCAGCACCTTGGCGAAGCTCAGCGCGATGCCGATGGCCAGCAGGCCGTCCCAGCTCGCGTAGGAGGTGAAGGTGTGGGTGAACTCGTCCCACTGTCGCGCGGCGAGCACCAGGCCCAGCAGCGACAGCCCCACCACGCCGGCCCAGAACGCCGGCTGGTAGGCCCAGCGCACCCACGGGCTCATGCGTTGCAGCCAGTGCATGGGCCGCACCAGCGGCAGGCGGAAGAAGAGGTAGTTCTTCAGCAGCCACTGGCCGGCCGAGAGTTTCAGCGCCTGCGCATGCGCGGCCAGCCGCTGCGTGTCCTGCGGACCACGGGGCACGATGAGGTGGTTGCCGGCCAGCATCCGCGCGAGGCCGTCGACATCGGCCTCGCCGACGTGCAGCGTGGTGTCGCGGTTGACGGCATCGACCAGCGCTTCCACCGTGCCCAGCGCCCAGCGCGACAGCAGCTCGAAGGCCGGCCAGCTCAGCGAGAAGAAGCGGTTGCTCGCCGGGTCGTGCAGCATCCAGGTGGGTGAGCCATCGGGCGCATCGGGGCCCGGGTGCAGGGCGAGGTCCTGCCGCAGCTCGGGCAGCATCACCAGCCCAGCCATTGGCGCATCACCGCCAGCGGACGACGCAAGGCCACGTAGGCCAGCGGTGCCCACGCGCCATGCAGGCGCGCCGTGCCCTGCTGGCCGATGCGCGGCACGGGCTGGCCTGCGGTGAAGCTGGCTTTCACCCGGTACGCGACGAAGCCGTCGCGCGTGACTTCGGCGCGGTAGGCCACGCTGAGCACAGTGGCGTCGAAGGACTGCAGCGGCGAGCCTTGCGGGTACAGCGTGAGCGTGTCGCCGGGCGCGACCGGCAGCAAATCCGCCGCGGGCAGCCAGGCCACCAGCTCGACCTTCATCGGGTCGGCCACCTGCAGCACCCGTTCGCCCAGCGTCACTGCCTTGCCCACCCAGTCGCCACTGTCGGCGAACACGGCAATGCCCGCGCGGTCGGCCTTGACCTGCACGCGGTCGAGTTGCTCGGCGGTGTAGTCCATCTCCACCGCCTTCTCCTGCAGCTTGCCGCGGCGCAACGCAATCTCCGCGCGGCTCTTGTCGCTGGTCACGGCCGACTGCGCGGACTGGCGGTATTCCTCCTGCGCCGTGTCCACCGCCTTGCGCGCCAACTCCATGCGCGCCCGCAAGGCGGTGGTGTCCAGGCTGAACAGCGGCGTGCCGGGCTTCACCGGCTGGTTGGGACGCACGTCGAAGCGATCGATGACACCGTCCAGCGGCGAGCGCACGATGAACGGGTCCTGCGGCACCACCTCGGCCTGCGCCAGCACGGACAGGCGCACCGGACACACGCAGGCCAGCAGCGCCACGATGAGCAGGCGCCGGCGCGTCTTGCCGGCGCGCAAGGCACCAAGCAGCCGCTCGCGCCAGGTGCGCTGCGGCTGCAAGGCATGCAGCGCATGGCCGTAGGCATGCGACAGCTCCCTGAGCAGCGCGAGGTCGTGCGGCGCCCAGGCCTCGTCGCGGGCCAGCAGCAACGCGCCATCGGGCGCGTGAGCGTCGCGCCGCAGCGGCAACCACAGCGCATGCGCGGGCAGCCATTCGGCCCAGTCGGCACGCACGCCGTCCGGCAGCGCGGCCCCATCGACCTCGCCTGCTTCAGGCTGCGCGCCCGTCAAGTGGCGGCACAGGCTCGCCATCCACTGCACATACGGCGCATTCGGATCCGGCTGCGGCAGCCCCGAAACCGCGGCCACGCGCCCCAGCCCTGCCGTGCTCCACCACACGGCCTGCCGGTAGCGCGCGAGCTGCAGCGTCTCGTTGACCATCACGAAGCCCAGCGCCTCGGGCGTCGCGGCCTCGCGCGCGCGGCGCTGCAGCTGCAGCAGGCCCAGCAGCGGCGACGGCGCTTCGGGGTTGTTCATGGTGATGACCTGCGCGCCTTCACGCCTCTGCCTCTACTTGCGCTGGGCAAACACCGCCCACCCGCTCATGCCCGGCAGCAGGCCGGGCTGGCTGCCGTCCATCACGCCGTAGACCGGCACCGTCTGGCTCACCGGGTCGATCTGCGCGCCCAGCCGCTGCACCTTGGCCGGGTAGCTCTTGCCCAGCTCCTCCACGTCCACCGTGAAGACGCTGCCCGGCTTCAGCCAGGCCAGCCACTTGGACGGCACGATCATCTGCAATTCGAGCTGGCCCGTCTCGACGATGTCCAGCAGCGGATTGCCCGGCGCCACGTACTGGTGGGCCGCCGCATGCCGCTTGGCGACGCGGCCGGAGAACGGCGCGGCGATGCTGCAGCGGCTCACCAGCAGCTTCGAGCCGGCCGCTTCAGCCTGCGCCTCCTTCAGGCGTGCCTGTGCCTGCTCGACCTCGAACTTGCCGATGGAGTTGAGCTCGGCCATGCGCTGGTTCGACTGCACCACCGCCTGCGCCGCCTCGACGGTGGCCTCGGCCTTGCGCTGCTGGCTCTGCAGCAGCGCGCAATCGAAGCCCACCAGCTGCTGGCCGGCGCGGAAGGCATCGCCCTCGCGCAGCGGCATGCTCGCCACGCGCGCGGCGATCTCGGCCGACACGGTCACGGCATTGCGCGCACTGAGCTGCGTGCGGATGCGGCCATCCTTGTCGGCGGCCAGCGGGCTGGTCTGCGCGAAGGCGCTGTTCAGGGTGAGAAGCAGGGGGACGGAAAAGAAGAAGCAAGCGGGCCCGACGAATCGGGTCATGCACCACCTCCGGGGTTGACGGTCTTCGTCCAATTCTGCTCCGATGCGCGCACCGCATCGCCCAGGGTCTTCAGGTCATGGCCGGGCACCGACTCGGGCAAGGGGTCCAGGCCCAGGGTGGCGATGAGCTGGCCATAGGCGCCTTGCAGCGCACCATAGTTCTGGTACAGGCGCAGCTCGGACATCATCGCCGAGGCGGCCGCGCGGATCTCCTCGAGCTTGCCTTGCGCATTGGCGCTGGCGGCGTTGCGCGTCTGCGTGAGGATGCGCTGCTCCACCGTGTTGAGCTGCTCGGTCAGCTCGTACTGCCTGAGCCGCCCGAGGTATTCCTGGTTGGCCACGTGCACCTGCGTGAGCACGGCCATGCTCAGCGCCAGGCGCTGCTGCTGTGCCACTTCCAGCTGGGCCTGAGCAAGGCCGCGGATGGTGCCCGCGTTGAACACGTTGAACAGGTTCCAGCTCACGCGCAGGCCCGCATCGCTCCATTGGCTGTGGGCGAGGTAGCTGTTGCTGTCGTAGTGGCCGCCCAGGCTGAGCTCCACGCCGGGCAGCAGCCGCGCCAGCGCCTTGCGGGTCTCCAGCACGCCGATGCGTTCGTTGTACTGCGCCTCGACCAGCTCGGGCCGGCGCAGCAGCGCGGCCTCTTCCATGCGCTCGACCGGCAGGTTCACGGCGGGCGTGGGCAGCGAGCCCGCCGTCGCCACCGTGAAGGGCTGGCCGGGCTCCAGGTTCATGATGGACGCCAGCCGCGGCTTGGCCTGGGCCAGTTCATAGCGCACCGCTTCGAGCTGGCGCACGATGTCCAGCAACTGCCGCTGGTAGTTCAGCGCGTCCAGCGGCGAGCGCAGCTTCTCCACCTCGACCTTGCGCGAGTCGTCCAGCGCCTTGCGTGCCTGCTGCAGCACCGGCTCGATCTTGTTCTCCAGCTGCTGCGCGCCGGCGGCCTGCCAGTAGGCCTGGCGGGTCTGCTGCATCAACAGGTGCATCACCTTGCGGCGGCGTTCCTCGGCCACCAGCACGCGGTCGGCCTGCTGGCGGGCGTTGTAGTAGCTCACGCCGAAGTCCAGCACGTTCCAGCTCAGCGTGAGGTCGCCCGTGGTGCGCTCGCGGTCGGTGGAGGTGGAAGGCTCCAGCGACTGCAACCCGCTCAGGATGCTTCGCGACGACGAGGCCAGCTCGTTGTCGCGCCACGTGTACCCGGCGGCGGCAGTCAGGCGCGGCAGCAGGTCGGTGCGCGACAGATCCAGCTGGCGCTGCGCGATGGCCTCTTCCATCAGCTTGAGGCGATGGTCGAGGTTGTACTTGATGGCGCGGGCCATGGCCTGGTCCAGCGTGACGGGGCCTTGCACCGGCTCCTGCTGCTGCGTCATCGCGCTGCGGTCGGCCTGCACCGTGGCCTGTCGCTCCTCGGACGTCAGGCGTTGCGGCTGGATCGCGCAACCTGCGAGGCCGGCGACGATCAGCGCGGCGAGCAGCGTGCGGGGCGGGTGTGCAAGGGTCTGGGGCATGTTCTGGCTCTCCTGGCGTTGTTGGTTGTGTGGGGGTCAGCCTTGCCGCGATGCAGCGTTCAGGTGCTGCACCAGGGCCGCGAGTTCGGCCTGCCGGGCAGCGCTGCCATGGCGTTCGAATTGCGCTGAGAGCGCGGGCCGGCCGGCTGGCGCGGCAGGACGCTCGGCCAGCAGGCGCTGCAGTTCGGCGAGGTCCGTGCCTTGGGCGGGCGGCAGCAGCGAGGTCTGCCCCTTGCCGGCCGCCTTGACCTCGATGGAGATGTGCGAGCTGGCGCGGTTGCCCTTGCTGTCGCGGGCGATCACCTCGATGTCCAGCTTCTGGTTCAGGCCCGCGGGCGGCTGGCCGCTGAGCGTGCCGGTCACCGGGTCGAACTTCAGCCACGCCGGCAGCGGCCGGCCGTTGGCCAGGCGGACCTCGACCGTCACCTCCTCGCCGCGCTCGCTGTGCGTGAAGGTGGACACCGGCAAGGCGATGTTGACGGGCTGGCCCGCGCGCACCGGGAAGGCACCGATCTCGGGAATCGCCTGAAGGCCCTGCCCGGTGCCAGCCCCGGTCTCGATGAAGCCCGTGCGGGCCTCGGCACGCGGGGTGATGGTCACGGCGTTCAACGCGAGCGCATCCGGCACCAGCGGCACGATGACGCTCGCCGGCCCGGTCGCCATCTGGCCGGCCGACACGCTGGTGGTGGGCCGGATGGTGGGCACGTCGATCTGGTTGACCGGCTCGGTCGGGTTGAAGGTGATCGGCGGTGTCCACGGAGCCGGTGACGGCGCGATGGGCGGCGTGGGTTCGGGCAGCGGGAACGGCCCGATCGGCGGCTGCGTGCCCACCGGGATCACCAGGTAGGCCGGGCTGTCAGCACCTGCAGCCAGCGCGTTGCCGGCCGTGTCGGCAATGCCGCTGCCAGCGGCATTGAGCCGCAGGTTGATGCGGCCCATGCCGGACAGGTGGCCCACCTCCACGCGGTAGGTCTTGGCGTCGATCTGCGTCACCACGTCCACGGAACCGTCGGCGCTGCCGGTCTTGAGCAGGGTGAAGTCGGCCACGTCGAGACCGGACACGGCTTCGGAGAAGTGCACCGTGTAGCTCACCGAACGGGCGGAGGTGGATGACGGGTCGTTGCGGTCGATGCTCGCGATCGTCGGGGCGATGGCATCGACCAGCACGGCCGTCGTCGATGCGACGCCGTTGAGCGTGGCCACCGCGTTGTTGCCGACCGCGTCACGCACCGTGCCGCCGTTGGTGTCGAGGCTGGCGCCCACGGTGATGCCCGTGGTGTCGAGTTCACCGGTGGCCACCGTGAGTCGGAAGACGAGCGCCGTGCTGCCCGAGCCTGAAACGTAGCTGGCGTAGGCCGTCCCACCCGTGTCCAGCGTCACCGCGATGCGTGGCGTGCCGCCGGTGCTGTCCACCGTCACCGCCTCGCTGAAGTTCACCGTGAAGTCCAGGTTCTGCCCCGCCACGTAGGTGCCGTTGGCCGGCACGCTCACGCTGCTGACGGTGGGCGCATCGCGGTCAACGCTGTAGACCGCGCCGTCCAGGCCACCGGTGATCGCATTGCCTGCCGTATCGACGATGCCGGTGCCGCTGGCGTTCAGATCCAGCCGCAGCGTGCCGGTGCCGCTCACGCTGTTGAGCGTCACGGTGTAGGTGTGCGCGTCAACCTGGGTGACCGAGGCGATGCTGCCCGCAGCGCCACCAGTGGCGACCAGCGTGAAGTCGCTCGCATCGACACCGCTGACGTCTTCGGAGAAAGTCACCGTGTAGCCCACCGACGCAGCATTCGTCGGTGTCGTGGCCGTGCGCACGATGGCCGATGGTGTCGGTGCGGTCGTGTCCACCAGCACACCAGCCGTGCTGCCCACGCCGCTGAGCGTGAGCGCCATCGTGTTGCCCGCGGTGTCGCGCAATGTGCCACCGTTGGTCTGCAAGCTGCCGATCGCGATGCCGTTCGTGTCGGTGTCACCCGCCAGCACCGTGTACTGGAAGACCAGCGCCGTACTGCCCGAGCCCGACACGTAGTTTGCGTAGGCCGTCGCACCGCCGATGTCCAGCGCCAGCCGCGGCGTGCCGCCGGTCGTGTTGACGACCACCGCCTCGCTCGCATTCACCGTGAAGGTCAGCAGGTCCCCTGCGTTGTAGTTGCCGCTGGACGGCACCGACACGCTGGCCACCGTCGGATCGATTGCATCCACCAGCACGCCGGTGGTCGATCCCACACCATTGAGCGTGGCCACCGCGTTGTTGCCCACCGCGTCACGCACGGTGCCGCCGTTGGTGTCGAGGCTTGCGCCCACTGCAATGCCTGTGCTGTCCAACTCGCCCGTGGCAACGGTCAGGCGGAACACCAGTGCAGATGTTCCAGAGCCCGACACGTAGCTGGCGTAGACCGTCCCGCCCGTGTCCAGCGTCACCGCGATGCGTGGCGTGCCACCGGTGCTGTCCACGGTGACTGCTTCGCTGAAGTTCACCGTGAAGTCCAGGTTCTGCCCGGCCACGTAGGTGCCGTTGGTCGGCACGCTCACGCTGCTGACGGTAGGCGCGTTGCGGTCGACGTTGTAGACCGCACCAGCCAGGCCGCCGGTGATCGCGTTGCCTGCCGTATCGACGATGCCCGTGCCGCTGGCGTTCAGGTCCAGCCGCAGCGTGCCTGTGCCGGTGATGCCGTTGACGGCGACGGTGTAGGTGTGTGCGTCGACCTGCGTGACCGATGCGATGCTGCCGGCAGCACCGCCCGTGGTGACCAGGCTGAAGTCGGTTGCATCGACGCCACTCACATCCTCGCTGAAGGTGACGGTGTAGCCCACCGATGCTGCGTTCGTCGGTGTCGTGGCGGTGCGCACGATCGCCGACGGTGTCGGCGCAGTCGTGTCCACCAGCACACCAGCCGTGCTGCCCACGCCGCTGAGCGTGAGCGCCATCGTGTTGCCTGCGGTGTCGCGCAAGGTTCCACCGTTGGTCTGCAAGCTGCTGATCGCGATGCCGTTCGTGTCCGTGTCGCCGGCCAGCACCGTGTACTGGAACACCAGCGCACTGCTGCCCGAGCCCGACACGTAATTCGCATAGGCCGTCGCACCGCCGATGTCCAGCACCAGCCGCGGCGTGCCGCCGGTCGTGTTGACGACCACCGCCTCGCTCGCGTTCACCGTGAAGGTCAGCACATCGCCCGCGTTGTAGTTGCCGCTGGACGGCACCGACACGCTCGCCACCGTCGGGTCGATCGCATCGACCAGCACGCTCGTGGTCGATCCCACACCATTGAGCGTGGCCACGGTGTTGTTGCCCACCGCGTCACGCACCGTGCCACCGTTGGTGTCAATGCCACTGCCCAACGTGATGCCCGTGGTGTCCAGTTCACCGGTCGCGACCGTGAGCCGGAAGACAAGCGCCGTGCTGCCGGAACCTGACAGGTAGTTCGCGTAGACCGTCCCGCCGGTGTCCAGCGTCACCGCGATGCGCGGCGTGCCGCCGGTGCTGTCCACTGTCACCGCTTCGCTGAAGTTCACCGTGAAGTCCAGGTTCTGCCCGGCCACGTAGGTGCCGTTGGTCGGCACGCTGACGCTGCCCACCGTGGGCACCACCCCATCGACCACGATGGCGCGCTGCCCGGCGATGGAGTTCACCCCGCCCGTCGCGGGCAGCGTGAGGATCGCATCGTTGCTGGTGACGTTGCGGATGGTCGCGCCGTTGAGCGCCAGCGCACCCGTGGACTGGTAGTCCAGGTCCGCACTCAGGTCGCCGGCCTGCACCGTGTAGCTGAAGCTCAGCGTGTTCGTGCCCGAGCCCGACACGTAGGTCGCGTTGCGGTCCACGCTGCCGGTCTCCAGCAGCAGCGTGGGCGTGCCGCCGGTGGTGTCCACCGTCACCGCCTGGTCGAAGGTGATGGTCGCGGTGATGGTGTCGCCCAGCTTGTAGCCGCCATCCGCGTTGGTCACGTTCACCGTGGTGACCACGGGGTTGATCGGATCCACCGTGATCGCGATCGTGTCGGTGTCGGTCTTCGCCCCGCCGGCACCGGTCAGCCCGAGGTCGTTGCTGGTGATCTGCAGATTGGCCGAGCCGTTGTAGCCGGCCGTCGGCGAGAAGCTCATGCCGTTCAGCGCCGTGTTGATGTTGCTGATCGTGCCGTCGAAGGTCATGGTGGCATCGCCCGTGCCGCTGCCCACCGAGAAGACCAGGCCCGTGGTACCCGACAAGGTCATCAGGCCGTTGGTGACCGTGAGGGTCACCCGCACCGTGCCGCCGCCGGCGTCCACGTCGCTGATGGACACCAGGTTGCCGTTGCCGGCATTGAAGAGCAGCGTCGCATCCTGGTTCACGTGCTGCGCGGCGGGCACGCTGTCGACCGGTGCATCGTTGGCGTTGGCCACGCTGACCGCCTGGGTCGATGCGCTGCTGGAGGCGATGCCGTCGTCGGCCGTGAAGCTGACCGTGCGCGTCGCGGTGTTGGGCGTGTCGGAGCTGTTGGTGTAGGTCACCGCCCGCAGCGCGGCCTGCCATTGCGCCAGAGTGGCCGAGGCGCCCGATGAGGTCAGTGTCAGCACCCCGGTGCCACTGGCGTAGCTGGCACTGATGTTCCCGTAGGTGGCGGCGCTCGTGTTGGTGAACGCCAGCACGTCCTGCCCGCTCTGGAAGTTGCCGGTGATGCTCACCGTCGCGCTGGACAGCGTGGTGTTGTCCGCATCGGTGACCGTGAGGCCGCCATCGATCGCCACCGGTGTGCTGGTGACGTTGGCACCTTCGACGAAGGCCGTCGTGCCGCCGGAAGCCGTGACCACCGGCGCATCGTTCACCGCCGCCACGGCGACGGTGGCCGACACCGAGAGGGAGGCGGTGTCCACGCCGCCGTTGGCGGTGCCGCCGCTGTCCTGGATGCTCGTGAGCGTGACGACGCGGCTGGCCGTGGACGGGTTGTCACTGGTGTCGCGATAGGTCAGGCCGTTGACCAGCGTCTGCGCCGTGGCCGTGCTGATGCCCGCGATCTTGGTGATGGTCACCGTGGCCGTCCCGGAGGACACGCTGACGGTGACCGACATGCCGTTGGTCACCGTGGTCGCCGAGTTGCCGTTGGTCAATGCCACGGAGCTGCCGTCGACGCCGAGGATCTCGGCGCTGCCGTCGGCGACGTTGGTCACCGTCAAGGTCATGGACGTGATGGTCTGGCCGGACTCGACCGTGCCGATGCTGGTGCCGCTGAACAGCGTCACGGCGCTGCCGTTCTCCGTAAAGGTGGGCGTGCCGCCGGTGGCGCTGAGCGTGGGCGCGTCGTTGATGGTGGTGACGGCCACCGAGACATCGGCATTGCTGCTGGTGCCGCCGGCGCCGTCGTTGACGGTGAAGCGAACGGTGCGCGTGGCCCCGCTCGGGTCGGTGGTGTTGCTGTTGCTGTAGGTGATGTCGCGCACCAGCGCCTGCACCGCCGCCGGCGTGGCGCTGCTGTTGAGCGTGACGACGAGGTCGTTGGTGCCGCTGCCGCCGGTGAAGCTGCCGATGGTCGTGCCGCCGTAGCTGACGTTGCTGCCCGACACGCCGATCTGCCCCGCGCCCGTGCCCTGGTTGACGATGCCCAGCACGTCCTCGCCCGCCACCCGGTTGGTGACGATCGCCACCGTCAGGTTGCCGCTGTTGAAGTTGAGGTTGTCGGTGTCGGCCACCGTGGCGTTGCCGCCGGCGTCCAGCGGCACCGCGCTGCCCCGTTCGGTGAAGGAGACGCTGTCGCCGTTGAGGTTGCCCACGGTCGGCGCGGCATTGAGCGCGCTCACCGTGATGCCGTTGCCGGTGAGGTCGGCCACCACGACGGCGGCATCGGCGCCGGCGGCCCAGTCTTCGGCCGCGGCCACGTTGTAGGTGGTGCCGCCCGTCGAACTCGTGCCGGGCTTGTTCAGCAGGAGATTGACCGCCGCCTTGTCGGTCGCGCTCAGGGTCAGCGTGAAGCTGGTGCCCGAGGCGACTTCCACATTGGCCGTGTCGGTCAGCGTGTAGGTGGCGCCGCCCTCGCCGGTCAGGGTGAACTTGTTGGCGACGACGTCGTTGGTGGCGCCGTTGAGCTTGAGCAGGCCCGTGCCGGTGACGACCAGCGTGCCGGTGCTGCCGTCGTAGGTGGCGCTGGTCACGGTGGGCACGGCGACGTTGCTCACGGTGATGCCGTTGCCGGTGAGGTCGGCCACCACGACGGCGGCATCTGCCCCCGCAGCCCAGTCTTCCGCGGCGGCCAGGTTGTAGGTCGTGCCGCTGGTGGAGCTCGTGCCGTTCTTGTTGGCGAGCAAGTTGATCGCCGCCTTGTCGGTGGCGCTCAGCGTGAGCGTGAAGCTCGTGCCCGAGGTGATCTCCACGTTGGCCGTGTCGGTCAGCGTGTAGGTGGCGCCACCTTCTGCCGTGAGGGTGAACTTGTTGGCGACGATGTCGTTGGTTGCACCGCCGAGCGACAGGAAGCCTGTGCCCGTCACCACCAGCGCGCCAGTGCTGGCGTTGTAGGTGGCACTGGTCACGGTAGGCACGGCGACGTTGCTCACGGTGATGCCGTTGCCGGTGGTGTCGGCCACCACGACCGCGGCATCCGCACCGGCGGACCAGTCTTCGGCGGCGGCCAGGTTGTAGGTCGTGCCACTGGTGGAACTCGTGCCGTTCTTGTTGGCGATCAGGTTGAATGCAGCCTTGTCCGTCGCGCTCAGCGTCAACGTGAAGCTGGTGGCCGAGGTGATCTCCACGTTGGCCGTGTCCGTCAGCGTGTACGTGGACCCGCCGTCACCGGTCAGCGTGAACTTGTTGGCCACGATGTCGTTGGTCGCGCCGCTGAGCTTGAGCAGCCCGGTGCCCGTCACCACCAGCGCACCGGTGCTCGCGTCGTAGGTGGCGCTGGTCACGGTGGGCACGGCCACGTTGCTCACCGTGATGCCATTGCCCGTGAGGTCGGCCACCACCACCGCCGCATCCGCGCCAGCCGCCCAGTCTTCGGCGGCCGCCAGGTTGTAGGTCGTGCCGCCGGTCGAACTCGTGCCGTTCTTGTTGGCGATCAGGTTGATCGCTGCCTTGTCCGTGGCGCTCAGCGTGAGCGTGAAGCTGGTGCCCGAGGTGACCTCCACATTCGCCGTGTCGGTCAGGGTGTAGGTCGACCCGCCTTCTGCCGTGAGGGTGAACTTGTTGGCGACGATGTCGTTCGTCGCGCCGTTCAAAGAGAGGAAGCCTGTGCCGGTGACCACCAGTGCACCGGTGCTCGCATCGTAGGTGGCACTGGTGATGGCAGGAACGGCGACGTTGCTCACCGTGATGCCGTTGCCGGTGAGGTCGGCCACCACGACGGCGGCATCCGCGCCGGCCGCCCAGTCTTCGGCCGCGGCCAGGTTGTAGGTCGTGCCGCTGGTGGAACTTGTGCCGTTCTTGTTGGCGAGCAAGTTGATCGCCGCCTTGTCGGTGGCGCTCAGCGTGAGCGTGAAACTCGTGCCCGAGGTGATCTCCACGTTGGCCGTGTCGGTCAGCGTGTACGTGGCGCCACCTTCCGCCGTGAGGGTGAACTTGTTGGCGACGATGTCGTTGGTCGCACCACTGCGCGACAGGAAGCCCGTGCCCGTCACCACCAGCGCGCCGGTGCCGGCGTTGTAGGTGGCGCTGGTCACCGTGGGCACTGCGACGTTGCTCACCGTGATGCCGTTGCCGGTGGTGTCGGCCACCACGACGGCCGCATCCGCACCGGCTGCCCAGTCTTCAGCCGCCGCCAGGTTGTAGGTCGTGCCGCCCGTCGAACTCGTGCCGTTCTTGTTGGCGATCAGGTTGATCGCCGCCTTGTCGGTCGCGCTCAGAGTCAGCGTGAAGCTGGTGGCCGAGGTGATCTCCACGTTGGCCGTGTCCGTCAACGTGTACGTGGACCCGCCGTCACCGGTCAGGGTGAACTTGTTGGCCACGATGTCGTTGGTCGCGCCACTGCGCGACAAGAAGCCCGTGCCCGTCACCACCAACGCGCCGGTGCTCGCGTCGTAGGTCGCGCTGGTCACCGTGGGCACCGCCACGTTGCTCACCGTGATGCCGTTGCCCGTGAGGTCGGCCACCACCACCGCGGCATCCGCACCCGCGGCCCAGTCTTCGGCCGCCGCCAGGTTGTACGTCGTGCCGCCCGTGGAAGAGGTGCCGTTCTTGTTGGCGATCAAGTTCAACGCCGCCTTGTCCGTCGCGCTCAGCGTGAGCGTGAAGCTCGTGCCCGAGGTGATGTCCACGTTGGACGTGTCGGTCAGCGTGTAGGTGGATCCGCCTTCCGCCGTGAGGGTGAACTTGTTGGCGACGATGTCGTTGGCCGACCCGGTCAGGAGGTGGAAGCCCGTGCCGGTGACCACCAGCGCGCCGCTGCTGGCATCGTAGGTGGCGCTGGTGATCGTGGGCACCGCCACGTTGCTGGCCGTGATGATGTTCAGGCCGTTGTCGGCCACGACCACCGCCGGATCTGCCCCCGCGGCCCAGTCTTCCGCGGCCGCCAGCACGTAGGTGCTGATGTCGGTGGAAAGCGTGCCGTTCTTGTTGATGATCAGGTCCACCGCCGCCTTGTCCGTGGCGCTCAGCGTCAGCGTGAAGCTCGTGCCTGAGGTGATCTCCACGTTGGCCGTGTCCGTCAGCGTGTACGTGCTCCCGCCGTCGCCGCTCAGCGTGAACTTGTTGGCCACGATGTCGTTGGTCGCGCCACTGCGCGACAGGAAGCCCGTGCCCGTCACCGCCAGCGCACCGGTGCTGGCGTTGTAGGTGGCGCTGGTGATGGCAGGAACGGGCACGTTCGACACCGTCACGCCGTTGGTGGTGTCGGCAGTGTTCGTGTTGCCGATGACGCTGTCCCAGTCATCGGCCGCCGACAGGTTGTAGGTGGTGCCGCTGGTCGACGAGGTGCCGTTCTTGTTGAGGATGGTCTCCACCGCTGCGCGATCGGTGGCATTGAGCGTCACCGAGAACGAGGTGGCGCTGGTGACCTCGACGTCGGAGCTGGTCAGCGTGTAGGTGCTGCCGCCTTCGCCGGTAAACGTGAGCTTGGAGACGCTGATGTCGTTGGTCGCGCCGACCGTGGCCACGAGGTTGGTGCCGGTGACGGTGAGCACGTGCGTGCTCTCGTTGTAGGTGGCCGAGGTGATGGTGGGTGACGAGACGCTGCTGACGGTGATGCCGTTGCCGGTGAGGTCGGCGCCGGCGCTGGCCGTGGAGTCCCAGTTGGCGGCCGCCGCGAGGTTGTAGGTCGTGCCTCCCACCGCCGAAGTACCGTTCAGGTTGAGCAGGCCGTTGATGGCCAGTTTGTCGGCCGCGCTGAGCGTGAGGGAGAACGCCGTGGCGCTGCTGGCGGTGGTGCTGCCCGAGGTCAGCGTGTAGGTGCTGCCGCCTTGTCCGGTGAAGGTCAGCTTGGTGCCGTCGATCGTGTCGCCGGTGGTCAAGCCCGAGCCGGTGACCGACAGCACGCCGGTGCTCGCGTCATACGTCGCACTGGTGATCGCTGCGGGGCTGTAGTTGGTAATGGTGCTGCCGCCTCCGGTGGTGGAGATGGTCGAGGTTGCAGTTCCCGAGGTTCCGTCGACTCCACCGGTCACTGCCTTTCCTGCAATGCCCGCTCCGGCGGCGTTGCCGGTAGACAGGCTGGTATTGGTGGTGCTGTCGATACGCACCGTGCCGCCTGCGTTCCAGATGGCGCCGACACCTGCTCCACCATCGCCGCCATTGCCGGTGCGGCCGTAGCCTGCCTGGTAGCTCGACACGCCGCCACCGCCGCCGCCGCCCGCACCCAGGTTGTTGGTGATGCTGGAGCCGGTGATGGTGAGCGTGCCCGTGTTGTAGATGCCACCGGCCGCCGAACCGCCTTTTCCGCCGGCAGCCGAGGAGCCAGACCCGCCGCCGCCGCCGCCGATGCTGGTGCTGCCATTGTTGGCGGTACCGCCGGCGCCGCCGGCGGTGTAGCCGGTGGTGTTGGCGCCGCTGCCGGTGTAGCTGCCGGCAGCTCCGCCACCGGTGCTGCCGCCGCGTCCGCCCATGAAGGAACTGCCGCCGGCGCCGCTGCCGCCGGTGATGCCGGAAGGTGCGGTGGCACCGAACGCGGCCCCCGGACTGGTGCCGGCTGTGCCGCCCAGGTGGGAGCCGAAGCCGCCGCCGCCGCCGCCGCCGCCGGCGTAGTTGCCACCGAAGTCGCCGCCGCCGCCACCACCACCGGAAGCCTTGTTGCCGGTGATGGTGCTGTTCGTGATGGTGAGCACGCCGGTGTTGGAGATGCCGGCCCCCAGGCTGTCGGATGCGCTGGAATTTTCGTTGGCGCCGTTGCCGACGATCAGGCCGTTGCTGATCGTCAGGTTGTCGATCGACACCGCAGACCCGGCGCCCGATGTAGCAACGCTGATCACGCGTGCCTGGTTGTTGCCACTCAGCGTGAATCCACCCCCGACGATGTTCATCGTGTGGCCGTCGGTCACGTTGATGGAGATGGTGTCGGCGGCCGACGCGAACGTGATGTTGCCGGTCACCGTGATGACGTCGTCGACGTTGTCGCTGTTGCCCGTCGCAATGGCGGACTTGAGGCCTGCCACTGTGTTGACGCTGATGGTGACCAGCAGATGGTCGTAGCCGGCCAGGCTCGCGGTGTCGAGCACGGGCGCGTAGTCGACCTGGCCAGTGGCGATCTCGAGATCCCAGTTGCCGCCGCGCGCTGCGGTGCCGGTGGCGTCGGCGGAGGCCTGCACCACGGCGCCGGTGGCGGAGGACAGTGCCTGCAAAAAGGCCTGCCCGGTGCTTCCGGCGCCCACGTCGCAGCCATAGAGCGAGATGTCGGCATCGGCCGCCAGCGCCTTGCCGATTTCCTGCAACTCGGTGGCGTAGCGGCCGATGTTGCCGGTGAAGAGCGGTGCATCGCCCAGCAGCAGCAGACCCTCGTCGCCATGCGACACGATGCTGAGCGAGGTGATGCCGTGCATCCCCGCCAATGCATCGGCCAATTGCCGCACGCCATCGCGTTGCGGGTCGAGCACGATGACCCGGGCGCCCGGATGCGCCGCGGCAACCACCTGCTGCAGGTCGGGCACGCGGCCGTCGACCACCAGCACTTCGGTGGGCGGATGGCTGCCGCTTGCCGGAACCGCCATGGACACCGATGCCACGGCCTCGGTGGACGCGGCCGGTGGATGCCACGCCGCCGGTGTGTCCGCATGAACGTCGGCAGCCTTGGGGGCGCTCAGGTGAACCGCGTCGACCACGGTCGCGAGGGCGGCTCCGTCGAACATCAGGCGCGGCTCCAGCGCCATGATGAGCGGCCTGGGCGGGCGTACATCGGCAGCAGACCTGGCCACCGTCGGCTTGCTGCGCTTGAACCAGGGCTGCTTCTTCATGTTGGACTCTTTCTCATCCGGGCTTGGCACGGATCACATGGGCTGCGCTTGCCTTGCCGTCTTGCCAGAACGACAGCGCGGCATATTGCTCGAACAGGTCGGGGGGCAGCACCGATCGGCGGGCTTGCGGCGCCACCTTGGGCCGCACCTTGTGCAGGCCGGCCACCCCGAGCGCCTCGTCGAACTCGGGTGCGTCGTACTGCACGTTGTCGAAGTCGTGCCCTTCGTACCACCGTTCGCCGACGAACTCGTAGATCAGGCGGAGCACGCGCTCGGGCGCTTGAGCCAGCAGGTCGTAGTCGACCAACAGCATCGAGGCGGCGTGCTCGCCGTAGTAGGCCTCCTTCAACGCCGACCATGCGAATCCGACCAGCCGGTTCCGCTGGGCCAGCGTGTCGACGCGGCTGTACACCGTGTTGCGCTCGATGTCGTCAGAGAACAGCTTGGTGTTCTCGAAGGGGTTGGCGCGGTACAGCCGCTCGATGCTGTCCATCACCCACGCGACGTTGCGCACGCAGGCGATCACCTTGGCCTCGGGAAACAGGTCGCGCAGCGCAGGCATGCGCGAGCACCAACCCCTGTTGGTGTCGAAGACCACCGGTTTGTCGCCGAACTCCGCGTAGTAGCTGTCGAACAAGCCGCGCAACAGTCTGCGCCGCTGCTCAGTGGTGATGACGGCACCGAATTCGCTACCGGCGCTGCATTGCGCGAGAACGGCGTTGCACAGCGCGCCGACCGGGCTGCTCATGCCGGCATGGAAACGGGGGTTTTGCCGCAGCAAGGCGGCCAGCAGGGTCGAGCCCGCACGAGGCAGGCCTGCGATGAAATGGAAGGTTTGATGCGCGGGCAAGGTTGTCGCTCACTGTAGTGCGGGCTTGCCATGCGCAGCCCGCACCATCTTTGCCGAATTGTCAGGGGCGGGAAGGGAAGATTCCCTCGGTCGCGATGATGAAGTTGGTGCCGATGTACGGATTGCGAATCGGCAGGGGCTGGCTGCCGCCAGCCACTCCGACCTGCGTGGGGGCCAGCTGCACGGGGCTGTTCAGCGCGGTGGACCAGATGCTCGCGGCGCCTGCGCTGCCCGTCACGGATGCCCCCAGCACGTTGTTGGTGGCCGATGGCGTGACCGCCGGCTCGGTGGGCGTGCCCGCTACTGTCACGAGATGCGTGTGCATCGGCATCTGCGTGCTCAGGATGGTCGTGTTCTCGGTGCCTGACACCTCGCCCTGGACGATGGGCGTGAGGCCGGGCCCCGAGCCCATGCCCACCGGCGAGCGGCCGCGCAGGTCGGGCAGCCCGAAGGTGGAGACGCCGTTGCCGCCGTACATCGTGCCCAGCAGCGAGAACAGCGCCGTGCTGGAAGCAATGGACAGGATGCTGCCGTCGCAGAACGCGTAGCCGCGTGGCGCGAAGTTGAATCCGACCATCTTCATTTCACCGAGGAAAGGATCACTCATGTCGTCTATCTCCCTGGGTTGGTACTGCCGTGGAACGAGCGCCTGAGGCGCGGATTCAGGCCGTGGCCTGAGGATTCAGCATGTGGATGACCGTGTGCATGCGCTGCCGCGTGTCGTCGGGGTGGGGCGCGCCCGGCGTCAGCAGCAGCATCGGCCACAGCTCGTCGCCGGCACGCACGTCGCAGCTCACTTGCGGCAGGCTCACGCCCGCCGGCAGCGCGAATTCGGCGTGGTAGCAGCAGTAGCGGTGGTTCATGGCCACCCCGGCGTCGGCCGCCGTCAGCTCCACCGGCAGTTCGCCCTGCCATGGACCCCGCAACTGGTAGGTCTGGCCGATGTCCGCCTGCAGCCGGGCGAGGCTTGGAATGCTCATGCAATGCACCCTTCCGATGAGACGACCGTGAACGCCTCGGGCTCGCGGCGCATGCGGGCGTAGACGCCGTTGTCCTTCGCCACGTCGAAGCCGAAGCGGCGGTACAGGCGCAGCGCCGGGTTGTCCGGCTCGACGTGCAGCTCGATGGCCAGCCCGCGTTCATCGGCGCGCTGCACGAGCAGGTGCATCAGCGCCGAGCCGATGCCCCGGCCGCGTTCGGCAGGCAGCAGCGAGACGTCGATCAGCGAAGCGGTGTCGTCTCGCTCGCGCCAGTACAGGCGGCCGATCGGCTGAGCACCGCGCGACAGCAGCAGGAAATCGGCACCGGCGTGATGCGCCTGGTAGTAGTGATGCTGGAGCTCGAACTGGCCGTCCAGGAATTGCCGGCATTGCGCTTCGGTCCAGCCGGTGGCGGCCATCTCGGCCGCGCGCGTCGAGGCATACAGGCCCTGCAGGAACTCAAGGTCCCCCGGGACCATGGGTCGCGCCATGACGCCTTTGAGGGCATCGTGGGCGAACGACGCCATCGCCATGCCCCACCAGTTTCCTGGCCGTGCCATCGACGCTCCCTGTTCCTGCTTCGCAGTGTTGAGCGCGATGGTAAAGAGAAGTACAGGGTCTGCGCGTCCGGTCGATCCCTCAGTCGGGTCTTTGGTTGACTTGTGTTCATGGGCATTGCTTCGGTCTCCGGATCAGGGAAAGTTCCAGTACAAGAGTAGTCATCACTATCCAATAGTCATGACTATCGTTGCACCCGCAACAGCGCCTGCTGCCGGCGCATGACCTGGCGGCCATTCCCTCACCTCACCGGAGATGCCCCATGGTCCGCCGCCTGTTGCGCCGCTGTTCCCTGCTTGCCGCCCTGTCCATCGCCGCCGCGAATGCCCATGCGGGCGAGTACCTCATCGGCTCAGGCGTCTATGACATCACTGGCCCAGTGGCCGAGACCGGCATGTTCGGCTACGCCGCGCAGCAGACCGCCGACGGGCTACACATGCGGCTGCGCGCGCGGGCCTTCATCGTGCAGGACCCGTCATCGGGCCGGCGCATCGTCTACGTGAACACCGACCTGGGCGCGATGTTCCAGTCGGTCAAGCTGGAAGTCGTGAAGCGCCTGCAGGCCAGGTACGGCGCCGTCTACGGCCACGAGAACGTGATGCTGGCCGCCACGCACACGCACTCGGGCAACGCGGGGCTGTCGCATTACGCGCTGTACCAACTGGCCTCGGCCGACAACTCGCTGTTCGGCTACAGCTCGCAGGCCTTCAACGCAGTGGTGAACGGCATCGTCGCGTCCATCGACCGGGCCCACCAGAACCTCGCGCCGGGCTCCATCGACCTGAGCTCGGGCGAGCTCGCGACAGCCACGCGCAACCGCTCGCTGCCGGGCTACCTGGCCAATGTTGACGCCGGCCACTATGCGCAGGACACCGACAAGACCATGCTGCAGCTGCGGTTCCGAAAGGACAACGGGCGCGAGGTCGGCTTGCTGAACTGGTACGCCATCCACCCCACGGCGCTGAGCATGAAGCAGACCAAGATCAGCTCCGACAGCAAGGGCTATGCGGAGCTGTTCTTCGAGCGCGCCAAGGGCGCGGACTACAGTGCGTCCGAGACCTTCGTGGCCGCCTTCTCCAACAGCAACGAGGGCGACGTGGTGTCGTCGCATGGCAATGCGTATTCGGCCCCCGGCTACCAGGGCAGCGCGGACGAGTACGCCAACGTGGAGGTGGACGGCAGCCGGCAACTGCAGATGGCGCAAACGCTCTACCAGCAAGCGGGCCAGCGCCTGTCCGGCCGCCTGGACTACCGGCACCAATGGACCGGCATGAGCGGCTTCGTCGTGCGGCCGGAGTTCAGCAAGAACGCTGCCGCGGTGACGCTGTGTACGCCATCGCGCGGCTATGCCTTCGCGGCAGGCGGCGAGAACGGGCCGAGCAACATCCCCGGCATCAGCGAGGGCATGACGCACGACAACACCAACATCGGCACGGCCTTCCAGGCCTTCCTCAACGGCTCGCCCACGGCCGGTGCGGTGCTGTTCGCCTTCGGCGTGCTCGCCCTGCCCTTCGACGACCCGTGCCAATGGCCCAAGCCCAACCTGCTGGCCACCGGTGCACTCGACTGGGTGCCCAAGGTGCTGCCGCACCAGGTCTTCGTGATCGGGCCGCTGGCCATCGTCGGGCTGCCGTACGAAGCCACGACCATGAGCGGCCGGCGCATCCGCGCGCAGGTGATGAAGCAGCTTGCCGGCAGCGGCGTCACCACGGTCGTCATCGCCGGGCTGGCCAACAGCTACTCCGGCTACCTCACCACGCCGGAGGAGTTCGCGACGCAGCAGTACGAAGGCGCGTCCACCGAGTTCGGCCCCTTCGCCGAGCCGGCGGTGGAGCAGGTCGTGAGCGATCTCTCATCGGCACTCGCGCAGGGCCGCGGCGTCGCCGACACCGGCACGCCGCCGGACAAGTCAAAGCAGCCGTTCCTCGAGCGGCCGGGTGTGGTGTTCGACGACAAGCCGCTGTTCCAGCAGTTCGGGCAGGTGCTGGTGCAGCCTGCGGCTTCCTATGCACGCGGCGGCAAGGTGGTCGCGACCTTCCGCGGCGCCCATCCGAAGAACAACCTGCGCACGCAGGACACCTTCCTCAAGGTCGAGCGATGGAACGGTTCGTCATGGCAGGCGGTGGCCAACGACTGGGACTTCGAGACCACCTACACCTGGCGGCGGGAGAGCGTCGCGTACTCGCAGGTGGACGTGGAATGGCGCATCCCCGCCGATGCAGCCACGGGCACCTACCGGCTGCGGCAGTTCGGTGACTGGAAGAGCGGCTGGACGGGCGCGGTCTCGCCGTACAGCGGCACCACACGGTCCTTCGAAGTCCGCTGACGCGCTGCACCGCGCAAGGAGATCGCCATGACGACGCTCTGCGCCCGCGCGGCGCTGCTGGCCGGGCTCGCGCTCGCCTCTTCATCGCTGTGGGCGCAGTGCACGGCGGCCCCCGCCGTGCCGGGCCTGGCGGCACCGCTGCACGTCGAGGGCCCGTACTTCCGGGACGCGCAGAACCGCGTCGTGCTCTTGCGCGGCATGAACGTCGCGGGCACCGGCAAGGTCCCGCCCTTCACGCTGCTCACGGATGCCTCGCAGGTCGCGCAGCTCAAGCGCTGGGGCGTGAACCTCATGCGCCTCACCTTCAACTGGGAGGCCTATGAAGCGACGCGCTGCCAGTACGACAGTGGCTACCTCAGCAAGGTCGAGACCATCGTCGACTGGGCGCAGGCGGCAGGCATTCACGTGCTGGTGGACTTTCATCAGGACACCTACTCGCGCTTTGCCAACCACGGCTGCGGCGAAGGTTTCCCGCAGTGGGCCGTGGCCTCCAGCGTCACCCGCTACGCGCCGGACAACAGCGCCAGCTGCCAGTTCCTGATCCCCGGCTGGTGGGGCGTGAGCGCGGCGCTGGACCCGGTCTTCCACGCGACGTGGCATGCCTTCTACGCGGATGAAGAGGGCATCAAGTCGCGCTACGTCGACATGGTGGCCTCGGTGGCACAGGCGATGTCGCGCCATGCCAACGTGATCGGCTACGACCTGATGAACGAGCCCTGGGGTTATGAGAACGAGATCGTCGACGTGTACGACCGGGCCTCCGCGGCGATTCGCGCCAGGCATCCCGGCGCCATCCTGTTCTACGAACCCACCGCCGACGCGTCGGTGGTGCGCGCGCCGCAATGGGTGGATGCTGGTGGCCAGGCCCATCGCCACGACAACACGGTGTGGGCGCCGCACTACTACGAGTTCTCCGCGAACGTGCTGAAGAACTGGTCGGGCGCCTCGGCCGACGGCACGCTGGCGGACCAGGTCTCGCAGGCCGCGAAAAACGGCTCGGCCCACTTCCTCGGCGAGATGGGCGAGTGGGCAGACACGGCCCACGTGAACGGCTACATGGAGTCGCTCTACGACACCATGGATGCGCGCTTCATCTCCGGCGCGCAATGGGGCTACACGCCGCTGTGGACGTCCGCGAAGCGCGACGGCTGGAACGCCGAGGACTTCAGCGTGGTGGCCAGCGGCCAGCTGCGCTCGCAGCTTTACCACCCGCGCTTCTTTCCGAGAGCCACCGCGGGTACGCCCGTGGCCTTCCGCACCTCGGGCACCTGGTTCTCCTACCGCTGGACGCACGACCCACGCAGCGGCAGCACCGAGGTCTTCATCCCGGCAGGCTACGCCTTGGCGCAGACGGTGGTCAGCGTGTCGCCGGCGTCGATGTCATGTCGCATCGAGAGCAGCGCCGACCAGCAGATCCTTCGCTGCAGCGGACCGGACGCAGGCCCGAGCGCCGTCGACTTCTCGCTGAAGCAGCCGCTGGTCGATGGCGTCACCTACCGCCTCACCAACCTGCACACCGGCCTGGTGGCCGACGTGGCGAACTGGTCGATCAAGGATGGCGACCCGGTGCATCAATGGGAGTACGTCGGCGGCAGCAACCAGCAATGGCGCGCGGTCGACAAGGGGCAAGGGCGATGGAGCTTCGTGTCCGTCAACAGCGGCCTGTGCCTGGGCGTGAAGGGCGATCCGGCCGGAAGAGGCCAGGGCATCGTGCAGATGGCCTGCAGCGATTCACATCCGAGCGAGCGCATGCGGCTGGTTCATCTGGGCGGCAATGGCTTCAACCTCGTCTTCGACCCAAGCGGCGCCTGCCTGGACGACAACAACTGGAGCAAGGGCAATGGCTCGTGGCTGGAGAAATGGACCTGCGGGAGCCCGGCACAGGCGAACCAGACCTGGGTGATCCAGGTGGTGCAGTGAAAGACAAGGAGCCGCCGATGGACTCGCATCCATCGGCGGCTCCTGGTCGGATGGAGTGAGGGCCCTGCCCTCACCCACCGGTCACAACGACTGCAGGAACGCCAGCAGTGCCTGACGGTCCGCCGTCGCGAGGTTGGAGAAGCGCTGGCGCGCCTTGTCCGCCTCGCCGCCGTGCCACATGATGGCCTCGGTCAGCGTGCGCGCGCGGCCGTCATGCAGGAAGCCCGCCTTGCCCGCCGTGCCGATCACGCGGTCGGTGTAGCCGATGCCCCACAGCGGCGCGGTGCGCCACTGGCTGCCGGCGGCGAGGCCTTCGGCGAAGTTGTCGGCAAGGCCCGCGCCCATGTCGTGCAGCAGCAGATCGGTGTACGGCTTGATGGTCTGGTTGCGCACTTCGGCCAGCGCATGGCCGGCGCCGGTCTTCATCTCCGCGGTGTGGCAGGCCACGCAGCGGATGTTCTGGAAGACCTTCGCACCTGCGGCCACCTGCGCCGGATCGACCGCCAGCTCGGGCAGCGGCGACACGCCCTTGGGGAAGCCGCTGGGCAGGCTGCGCTGCGCCGGCACCGCGAGCAGGCCGAGGTAGCGCGTGATCGACTGCAGGTCGGCGTCGGAGATGCCCGGCTCGGCCTTGCCGGCCGCGCAGTTGGCGGAGCCCGCCAGGCAGTCACGGCTCGGGTACACCGGCGAGGTGACCGACATGTCCTGCAGCAGCGCCGCTGCGGCTTGATGGCGCAGGCTGGCCTTGCCGGCCTTCCAGCCGAAGCGGCCGAGACGGGTCAGCCCCGTCTCCGGATCGAACACGAAGTTCGCCTGGCCCTTCACGCCGTCCTCGTCCGCCGCGGCACGCACGCGCGCCAGGATGTCGGCCTCGGGCACCGCTTCGAGCAGGCCCACGCCGATCATCGGCTGCGCCGAGCGCAGCGACACCAGCTCAGGCACCGGGCCATCGAAGCCCAGCTTGGGCTTGCGAAGCTCCACCGCCGTGCCGTCGGCCAGCTTGACGGACTGCGTCTCGAAGCCCGCGACGCGCACCGAGTTGCCCCAGTCCGCCGGCGTTCCGCTGGGCGAGCGCGCATTCATCTGCACCGCCATGCCGTAGCGCGGATGCGGCACCACCTGCCCGCTCGCGTCATGCACCGCCGTGCGCACCGACATCGTGTCCAGGCGCTGGTTCACCGCCACCGGCGCCGGGCTGCGCCCGTTGTTCACGTGGCAGCCGATGCAGGCGGACTGGTTGTAGCGCGTGCCCTGCAGGCCCACTTCCGCCACGTTGCGATCGTTGCCCGGCTCGTTGTGGTCACCGGTCGTGAAGTTGGTGTGGATCAGGCGACGGCCTTCGACGAAGCGCTGCACGTTCTGCATGCCCACGTGGTTGTGCGGCTGCTGGAAGATGAAGAGCGCGTTGTCGGTGTAGTTGTACGACACCGAGCCCTGCCCGCCAGACAGCGTGTCCTCAGGCAGCGGCACCGAGTTCAGGCGCGGCTGCACCCCGTACCAGGGCTTGAGTCCTGCGCCCACCACGTAGATCCACTCCTGCGAGTAGTAGCGGATGCCGCCGTTGTCGCCCTTGGCGGCCATCGCCTCCTTGGTGGAGAAGAAGGACGGCGAGACCTCGATCACGTCGCCCACCACCAGCGGACGCGCCGGCACGTCCTTGCCGTTCGGGAAGCCATCCGCGCCGATGTCGCCATGGCCCGGGTAGTCCTTGATCAGCAGCGTGCAGCCGTTGTTGATGCCGTTGGCGCTGGCCAGTTTGCCGTTGGCGGGATAGGCCACCGGCTTGCAGATGGTGAGGCTGCGGTCCACCAGTTCGCCGGGGTTCATCCAGCCGTAGCCCGTCACACCGACGCGGTCGAAGGCGCGGAAGAAGGCAACGCCGCCCGGCAGGAAGTCCACCTGGTTGTACTGGTTCACCGTGAGCGTCGGCTTGGTCACGCCGGGCACGCGGCTGTTGTCGATGATCTCGAAGCCCCAGGTGCGGTTCTTGAAGTACTGCGGCACGAAGGTGAGGTAGTTGCCCGGGCCCTTGTCCACCGGCAGGCCGGTGACCGGGTCCACCGTTTCATTGGGGCCGTAGCCGATCTCGTTCCAGTCTTCGCCGCGCTCGCGGCCGTGGCGCGCGAGACCACGCGCACCGAAGCGCGTGACGAGCGTGCCGTCGGCCAGCGTGAACTGCAGCGTCTCCAGCGGTTCGGCCTGCGTGGGCAGCGGCGCGAGGCCGTTGCCGCTGGCAGGGAACTTCACCGGCGATGTGGCCAGCACCGGCATGGTGTTGTCGCTGCCCGGGGTCTTGAACTCGACCTCGAAGAGCGAGTAGCCGTACTGCGTGGCACGCGCCACACCCTGCAGGCGGATGAAGCGGGCGTTGGCATTGAGGTTGAAGAATTCCTCGGTGCCGCCCTTGCCGCTGGTCACGTAGCGCAGCTGCGACCACGCCTTGCCATCGTCGGAGACCTGCAGCGCGTACTCCTTGCCGTAGGCGTTCTCCCAGGTCAGCTTCATGTAGCCGACCTGCGTCCTGGTGCCGAAGTCGAACTGGATCCATGCGCCGTCTTCGAAGCTGCTGGCCCAGCGGGTGGCCGCGTTGCCGTCGATGGCCATCGCGGCGGTGGCGCCCTGGTTCTCAAGCGCCGAGGACGTGGCCGCGACGGGCTTGATGCTCACGCCCGGCTTGCTCGTGTCCACCGGCGGCGTGGGGGTGGGCGTCGGCGTTGGAGCAGGTGTCGGCGTGGGCGTCGGATCAGGCGTGGGCGCCGGCGGAACCGGCGTGCCGGAGAAGGCCTGGATCTCGAAGATCGAGTAGCCGTACTGGCTTGACCGCTTCACGCCCTGCATGCGCAGGTAGCGGCCCTGGCCGTTCAGGCCGGTCCAGTCTTCCAGGTCGCCCAGGCTGTTGTCCACGGTCTTGATCGTGGTCCAGTTCGAGCCGTCGTCGGACACCTGCAGCAGGTACTTGGTAGCGTGCGCGCGTTCCCAATCGATGCGCACGCGGCTGATGTTCACCGTCTTGCCGTAGTCCAGCGTGATGGACTGGTCGTCGCTGAAGGCGCTGCTCCAGCGGGTGTTGTTGTCATGGTCGATGGCGGCGGAGGCCGACAGGTCGGCACGTTCCGATCCGGTGGCGGTGACGGTCACCGGCGTGAGCGCGGTCTCGCTGCCAGCCGCAGCGGCCATCGCATGCGCGCTGGGCTGCTCGGACGCAGCGGCCGCCGTGTCGGGCGACGCCTTCTCACCGCCGCCGCAGGCGGCCAGCAGCACCGACAAGGCCAGAGGCAAGGCAGCGCGTGCGTGCCACCCGACCTGGGGAGGTCTGAACTTCATGGTGAAAACTCCTCTGTTGTTTCTGGATCCGAGAGCGGCGCGTGACAGGTCCATGACAGCCGGCCTGCGTGACATGTTTCACGCTCGGAACGCAAGATTGATACCGGTTCCAAAATCGCAGCGCATGCACCGTCGCACGGTGCGCAGTGCAAGCATCTGCTGCTGCGCAGCATCAATCCGAAGCGGATGGATACAAGCCTGACGCTCGTCGGCCCGGCCGCCGACTGTTTTTTGTCAGGCTTCTTGACGAATCAGGGCCAATCGTCGCCGGATGGTCAGGACGCACGGGGCTGGCAGACTCCGCGCCGCGCTTGCCCCTACACTGCCTGCCGCATGGGTCCGTTCAAGAGCTTCGACGAGTTTTATGCGCTGTACATGCAGCACCACCGCAACGTGTGGAACCGCCGGGTGCATCTGCTCGGGTGGCTGCTCGGTGTGGGTGTCGGGCTGCTCGCGCTGGTGACCGGCCGCTACCTGCTCATCCTGCTCGCACCGCTGCCGGCCCTTGGCGCCATCTGGCTCGGGCATTGGGTGCTGGAACCGACGAACGCCATCGAGTTCAAGCACCCTCTGCTCACCGCGCTGGCGAACCTGCGCATGTTCGGGCAGATGCTCACCGGCAAGCTGCCTTTCTGAGCCATGGTCTCGCTGCTGCTCCACCCGATCGACACCTTCACCTTCCTGCTCGCCGCATGGATGCAGGCGCCCTGGCCGCTGGCGCTGCTCGCCGCGGTGGGCGTGCACCTGTCGATGTACCTGGTGGGCGGCAGCATCGCCTGGACCTTCAACCAGCACTTCTGGCCCAGCCTTGGCGTGGGCCGCAACCTCGACCCGAACCCGCCGCGGCCGGGCCAGGTGCGCATGGAGATCCGCCACGGCATGGTGGCCTGCCTCATCCTCGCGGTGATGACACTGAGCTACCGCAGCCTGTCGGACGGCATCTGGCCGCGCAGCGTGTGGACCGCCGCCTGGCAGCTCGCGGCCTTCGTGTTCTACAACGCGGTGTACTCCTACGGCACGCACCGCCTGCTGCACACGCGCTGGCTCATCCGCGCGCACGGCGTGCACCACCGCTCGGTGCGCGTCACGCCATTCACGAGCTACAGCGTGCATCCGCTGGAGGGACTCGTCATCGCCTGCACCATCCCGAGCTTCATGCTCATCGTGCCGCTGGGCGTGGGCTCGGCCTTCCTGCTGCACGGCTTCGGGCTGGCCTACACCGCCTACATCCACAGCAACTACGACCTGCTGCCCCAGCTGCCCGAGGGGCATTGGTTCAAGCGGCTGATCGATCATCCGATCCACCATCGTTTCCACCATACCCTGGGCAACGTGAACTTCGGGTTCACCGGACGGTGGCTGGACCGGCTCTTCGGAACGCACAAGCTGTGATGCGTGTGATCTTGCGTCGTCACGCGTGCTGCATCGATCAGGCCGAAGGCCATCGCGGCGGATGGGTCCCCGGCGGCATGGCCGGACGATCCCAGCCGGCCGGCGTGCGCGAGAACTGCGCGGCATGGCGCAGCGCCACCAGGCGGCCGAATCCGCTGTCGGTGGCTTCGAGGTACGGCTCATAGGACGGGCGCCTGGTGTCCCAGCCTCCGGGCAAGCGCCCGAGGCTGCGCAGCCAGCGGCCCACGCCGGCCAGCGACACCTGCACATGCCAGCTGCCGCCCTCCTGCCGCTGTCGCAACAGGGCGGCCTGGGCACCGAACGCCAGCAGGTAGCCTGCGGCGTAATCAAGGATCTGCAGGGGCATCGCCTTCGGCTCCTTCGCACCCGCCGCCTCGGCCTCGGCCACATTGAAGCCGGTGGCCGTCTGCACCAGCGAATCGAAACCACGGCGGCCTGCCCAGGGGCCTTGCGCACCATAGGCCGACAAGGACACGACGACCAGGCCCGGCCGCAGGTCCGCCACCGCTTGCGGACCCAAGCCCAGGGCCTGCAACGCGCCGGGGCGGTAGGCCTGCAGGAACACATCCGCATCGCTCAGCAGCGCACGCAGGGCATCCCGGCCGGCATCGGTCTTCAGGTCCGCATGCGCCGACAGCTTGCCGCGGCTGGTGTCGGCGATGGCAGCGATGTTGGGCAGGCCGGGAGAGTTCACGAGCATCACCTCGGCGCCATGCGCGGCCAGCGTGCGGCCCGCGACCGGGCCGGCCAGGATGCGCGTGAGGTCGAGCACCCGCAGGCCGGCGAGCGGCCGGGGCCTCGTGCCCATCGCAGGCCACGGCCGGGGCGGTGCGTCGCCGATGCGCTCGATGCTCACCGTGGGCACACCGGCCAGCGCCAGGGCCTGGGGATGCGCATCCCATTGCGCGAAAGTCCGTGCTGCCGCGACCACCAGGCCAGCCTGTGCCGCGGCGGTCTCGAATTCGTCGGCACGCCAGTGGCGCAACGCGTCCGCCACCGCTGCCCGGCCGGTGGCCGGGCCCGGCGCGCAGCCCAGCAGGCGCAAGGCGCCATCGCGGTGATGCGCGAAGTTGGCATGGATGCGCACCCAGCCCGGGACGCCGGCTGCGTCGCCGCAAGGGTAGAGGCCCGACAGCTTGTCCCAGACCTCCGGGGCGATGCCGTCCACTGTGAAGTGCCCGCAACTTTCCAGCACCGCATGCTCGGCATCGACGCTGATGCGCTGGCGTTCGCTGGTGCGCATGGCCCAGATCTCGGCCGCGGCCAGCGCCGCTGCCGCCAGCGATGCCTGCGCGGCGGTGGTGACGTTGAAGGATGAAGGCAGCACCGCGGCACGGCCCGGCAGGTCGGCGAAGGCCAGTGCCGAGGCAGGCAGGCGGGCTTCGTTCCACAAGGCCGCCAGTGCCGCCATTGCGTGATGTGAGGCAAGCATCGGTTCGTTCATGCCCGCATTGGAGGGCGCCCTGCGGCGAAGCGTCAATCTTGATTGGCCCGATCAACCCAGGGTGCAGGGTGCGATATGGTCTGGATTCAAGCGCGAGGACCACGATGTCGACCTGGATGGACGCGAACGAAGCCGCCGAGTGCCTGGCCGTGAGCCGGCAGACGCTTTACGCCTACGTCAGCCGCGGGTTGCTGCGTCCGGAGCGCGTGAAGGGCTCTCGCGCCAGCCGGTACCGTGCGGCGGATGTGCAGCGGCTGGCGCTGCAGCACAGCGGGGCACGCAGCCCGAGGCAGGCGGCGCAGTCCACGCTGGACTGGGGGTTTCCGGTGCTGCCGTCCGCACTTACCTTGATCCGCGATGGCCGGCTGTACTACCGGGGCGAGGATGTGATCGAGCTGGCCGCGCACGCGCGCCTGGAGGACGTGGCCGCGTTGCTGTGGCAGGTGGAGGCCGAACGCATCCTCGCCGCACCGGCAATCGAAGCCGGTCCCACCCGGCCTCGGCCAGGTGCAGGTCCGCAGCGCAGCCTGGCGGCATTCCACGGTTTGCTGTCGCAGGCCGGCATCGGGCGGCAGTCCGAAAGCGTGGCCGAGGAGGGTGCGCAGTTGCTTCGATGGATGCGTGCCGCCACCACCGGACGCACCCTGCCCTGCGTGGCTGAGCGCGAGCCGATGCACCGGCAACTGAAGGCCTTGTGGCGCCTGCCTGAACGCCATGAAGAGATCGTGCGCGCCGCCCTGGTGCTGTGCGCCGACCACGAACTCAACGCCTCCAGTTTCGCGGCGCGCTGCGTGGCGTCCACCGGCGCAGTGCTGCCGGTGTGCGTGGCTGCGGGCCTGTCCGCACTCAGCGGGCCGCGGCACGGCGGCATCACGGCCGCCGTGGAGGACTTGTGGGATCGCTGCACGTCTGCATCCCGTGCGGCCCTGCGCCGCATGGTGCGCGATTGCATCGCGGCACCGGATGCCTCGCCGCAGGGCCAGGGCTTCGGCCACCCGCTGTATCCGGGCGGCGATCCTCGTGCGGCATACCTGCTGGAGCGGCTGCCTCGCGATGCCAGGCGCGAGGCCTGGATCGCCGAGGTGCATGAACAGACGGGGCTGCGTCCCTCGATCGATTTCGCGCTGGTGGCACTGCGCCGCACGCTCGGCCTGCCGTCGGGCGCGGCGTTCGCGCTGTTCGCGATCGGCCGCACCGTGGGATGGATCGGGCACGCGCTGGAGCAGCAGTCCACCGCCAGCCTGATCCGACCCCGGGCGGTCTACACCGGGCCGCAGCCCTCGCCCCGGCCGCCCGCGCCGATGGATCGTCCAGTGCCGGCTTTCTGGCCTGCGCGATGACGCAACAGGCTCAGCGTCGCAGCGCTTCCTCGAAGGACTCGATCGCCGCCATCAGCGCCTGCGGCTGCTCGATCTGCGGCAGGTGGCCGCAGCGCTCGATCAGCTCGAAGCGCGAGCCCGGCCACGCCTGGGCGAAGCGCCGGCCGTAGGCGGGCGTCGTGACGCCGTCGTTCGCGCCCCAGACCAGCAAGGCGGGCGTGGTCGCCTTTGCGAGCCTTGGCGCCAGCGTCGGGTCGGCCATGTTCAGCGCGCGGCCGTAGACCGCCAGGGCGCGGAAGTTGGCTGCCATCGCCGCGAGGCGTTCCGGCGGGAAGGTGGCGGGATCGACGAAGAAGCGGTCGGCATCGGCATAGCTCAGCGTCGACAGTTCGCGCGGCGACATGGAGAACACATCGGCCACCGGCTCGCCCGCCACTTCGATGCCGGCGGCATCCACCAGCACCACGCCGCGCAGCCGCTCGGCCGCGCGCAATGCCAGTTCGGCGGCGATCCAGCCGCCAATGGAAAAGCCGATCACGAGCACGTCGCGCCAGCCACGGTCCTCGATCAGCCGGGCGTAGGCATCGGCCAGCTTGCCGATGCTGTCCAGCGCCTCGGGCCGCTCGGTGCCGGCAAAGCCCGGGTGCGTGGGCGCCACCACGTGCGCGCGGGCGGACATCGTCTCGACGAAGGCAGCCACCGACAGCGGCCCTGCCCCGCCGTGCAGCACCAGCACGTGCGGGCCGTCGCCGCGTTCGAGAAGGGCCAGGGGAATGGAAGAGGCCGGGGTGTTCATGGGTTGGTTCCCGTCGTGTATATAAACATCATTATATCAGCATGCGTATATACTTCGCACCATGCGCCTGACCGTCCAACTCCTGGGCCGCACCGTGAAGCGGCTGCAGTACAAGCACCATCGCCTGCTCGAGACCCGGCTCGCCGGCATCGGCACCACGCTCGCCCAGTGGGATGCGTTGCGTGCCATCGAGAACCATCCCGACTCGATCTCGCACGACCTGGCCCTGCTCACCTTCCAGAGCGACCAGTCCTTCGGCACGCTGGCCAACCGCATGGTCGACCGCGGGCTGATCGAGCGCGTGCCCGGCCACGGCCGCGCGCTGCTGCACCGGCTCACCGCCACCGGCCAGGCCGTGCTGGAACAGGGCCATGCGCTGGTGGACGAGGCATTGGCCGAGTCGTTCTCGCCGCTCACCGGTGCCGAGCGGCAAACGCTGGCTGGCCTGCTGGAGAAGCTGCTGGAGGACGAAGCGGCCATCAGCGGCGACGACCCCACACCACGCGCCGGCAGGAAGGCACGTTGACCGACTGAAGGCCGCCGGTTCGGCTGTCCGGCGCCGACTTCGCATCGGCACGCAACCACGCCGCCGTCACAGGCGGACCATGGGCACCAGATAGACAGGAGGTGCGCCATGTTCGGTCACGTCTTCAAGTTCACGCGCAGCCCGCGGCCCGCCCGTCCGGAGCCAGCCGCCGCGCAGGCCGGGCCGTACCGCAGCGCGGCCGTCAACGACAGCTACCACGCGCTGTTCTGCGACGACGCCCGGCTCTTCTCGCCACGGCCGGGCGAGCGCTTCATGCCCTGGCATGCGCTGCTGGGCAGTCGCACGGCATCACCCGCTGCGGTCCGCGGACTCGCGCTGGATCCGCGCACCAGCCCCACGGTGCGCGCGCTGGCCTGGCACTGGCTGCGCCAACACAGCCATGGCGTGCCGCGCGCACAACTGAATGGCCTCGTGGTGGAGACGGGCCACGCGCAAGGACTGGATACGCTGGCGGTCTATGCCGATGGTTCGGTGCGGCACATCGAGCCCAACGGCACGCCTGCCGGGCTGAACACGCACGACATCCACCTCCAGTTCGCCGCAGTGCGCGCGGTGGCGCTGGCGCAGTCCATGCTGCGCACCCTGCCCAGCCCTTCGCGGCGGCATGCGGATGCGCCCTCACCGGGCAGCGTGCGCCTGAGCTTCGTCGCCTCCGACGGCCTCTACGTCGACGAAGGTCCGCTCTCGCTGATGGTGCACGAGCCGATGGCCGGGCGTGTCATCCGGCAGGTCGATGACCTGCGGCAATTGGCGCTCGCCGCCTGGGGCCAGCGCCAGCCGCCCAAGCTGGTCGACATGGTCATGCCACAAGCGGCTTGACGATCGGGGCTCGCTGGCAAGCGACGTACCCATCGAGTCCCAAGGGGAAACACTTCAGCAATGTGTGGGCGCTCCACTGCGCCGCGCAGCATTCGCATCGTCGTGCCCGGCCCCTCCTGGAGATCGAGCCACGGCCTGTCAACGGCTGTGACTACGACATCACTTCAGGAGGACTCCATGACATCGAGAAACATCTCGCGGCTCGCGGCTGCGCTTTGCATATTCGCCGCCACAGCCTGGGGCTTTCAGGCTGCGGCGGCGGAACGGCCACCGACGAACGCAGCGCTGACAACACCAGCCGCAGCCTGCAAGCACAGGCCCAGGCCGAAGCCCCGCCACCGGTGCTGTTCGGGAACAGCTTCGTGATCACGAACCGGACCGCGCTCGACCGGGTGGCGCCGGACTTCAAGGTGGGCGCGCTGCTGTATGCCGTCAATCGGCACCTGAGCAAGATCGCGAAGGACTACGGCAAGAAACCGCATGACGACAAGGTCTTCACCTTGAGGCCCTTCCAGGTGGCGGCCGATGACGTGGACGGGCACAACGCCGTCCAGGACACCGACAAGGTGGCCAAGGTCGGCACGGTGCCCGTCATCTACAACACCTTCCGCAACCTGATCCTCAAGGACGGCGCCTTCGACCCCGACACAGGTACTGAGCCGTTCCGCCTGATCGCCGTGGTGAACCGGCTGGACCTGGCCGGCGACTTCGACATGCGCGGCGGCGGCATCCTGGCCGGCGCCGATCGCCGGTGGTTCGGCGAGGCGCGGCTGGTGTTCGCGGTCAAGGGCAAGCTGCCCGACGGTTCGCCGCTGCCCATGACGGTCAGTGCGGAGTACCGGCTGCCCGCGCTGAAGACGGATGCGCAGACTGGCGCAATCGTGATCGACCCGGACTTCAAGTTCGACGTGGGACCGGCGAGCGAGGACGACTGGCGCATCCGCCGGCAGTTGTGGGCGCAGGTGTGGCAGGGCCTGTCGGCGTCGCCGGTGGACTCCGCCGAATACGCCACGAAGCTGCGCGGCATCCTGAGCTGGGTGGCCTACGGCATCGCGTATGACAAGGACCTGATCAAGACGACCGAGACCGCCGAGCACAACCTGGCTTTCCGCACCGGAGAGCGCGTGCGCGAAGGCGTTGGCGTCGACCAGCAAGGTCCGCTGACACCGGAGTTCGAGTACCGCGAGTTCTACCTGAACGACGCGTGGATGCTGTCCACCCGCAAGCTGCGGCGCGAGCCCTTTGCCTGCGCAAATGCATCGCAGACGCTGGCCGATCGCATCATGCAGGAGTGGTGGAGCAGCACCGCGTCGATGTCATGGCGCTACACGCTGGGCGAGCGCAACCTGGACGCCGGCGAGATCACCGACCTGAAGGCCACCTGCCCGAGCGGCAAGCTGCCGTATGGACAGGTGGACGACAACAAGGACACGCAGCTGCGGGCGAAGTTCACACGCTTCACCGCGGACACGCGCTGGAAGCCGGGCACGGCCAAGACGCCACTGAACGAGAAGCAGATGCACAGCTTCGCGATCGGCACCTGCTCGGGCTGCCATGGCAAGGAGACAGGGACGGGCGGTTTCCATATTGCGCCCGCGGCAGGGAATGCGCCGGCGATCTTGTCGCCCTTCCTCACGGCACCAACCTCGTCCACGCCGCGTGAGCAATTGCAGAAGTACGACGAACCCACGCGGCGCACGGCGCTGGTCGCGCGGTTTGCCAATGGCGATGCCGTGAGCAGCACGGACGATCCGCTGCTCTACGACATCGGCTGCAGGAACGTCGATCAGGTGTGCCTGCCCAAGCCCTGAGTGCGCGCCTTCCCGCGGCGGCTGGTCCGCCGGCGGGCTCACCGGTTCACAAGAGGTGCAGGCCGCCGTCGCATTCGATGACGCTGCCGGTGACGAAGCCGTTGTCCATCAGGAAACGCACCGACTGCGCCACGTCCTCCGGGCGTCCCACGCGGCCGGCCGGCAGGCTGGCCTGCTGCTCATCGAAGACGGCGCGGCGCGCCTCCTCAGGCACGCGGCTCCACCACGCGGTGTCGATGACACCCGGCGACACCGCGTTCACCCGCGTGGGCGCGAGCTCTCGTGCCAGCGAGCCCACCATCGCCTCCAGCGCGCCGTTGATGGCGGCCAGCCCCGCCGTGCCCGGTCGCGCAATGCGCGCCGAGACCGCCGTGACAAAGGTGATGCTCCCGCCCGCGCGCAGCACCGGAAGGCTCGCCTGCGCCGCCTGCAGCTGAGGCCAGAACTTCGCCTCGAAGCCGCGGCGCAATGCGTCCAGGTCCAGCTGCGCGAAGGGCCCTGCGCCTTCGCCGCCGCTGAGCGTGAGGACGAGGTGATCGACGCGGCCGGTCCGGGCGAAGAAGGCATCGAGCGCCGTGCGGTCGTTCGCATCGAGCACTTCGCCGGAGACCTCGCCGGTGATGCCGGCCAGCGCCTCGTCCAGCCGACGCGCATCGCGCCCCGCGGCGATCACCTGCGCGCCATCGGCCGCGGCCTGCTTCACCACGGCCAGGCCCACGCCCGACGAACCACCCAGCACCACCACCTTCTGGTCTTTCAACACTGCCATGCCGCACTCCTTGGGTTCGGACGGCAATGCGCCATCCACGGCCTCAAAGTTACGCAGTACAGTGACATCAATCCAATCGTTTGAAGTCATGCAGACCATCGATGAACGTGATTTCAGGAAGCTCGACCTGAACCTGCTGGTCGTGTTCATCGCGCTGCTGCGCGAACGCAACGTGACGCGCGCCGCGCAACGGCTGTTCGTCGGGCAGCCCGCCCTGTCGGCCTCGCTCAAGCGGCTGCGCGAAGCCTTCGGCGACCCGCTGTTCGTGCGCACGTCCCACGGCATGACGCCCACGCCCCGTGCGCTCGCGCTGGGCGCGGCCATCACGCCGTTTCTCGCCGGCGTCCGCGACGCGCTCAAGCACTCGGCCACCTTCGATGCCGCCGGATCCGACCGGGTGTTCCACGTGGGGCTGAGCGACTCGCTGGAGATCGCCCTCATGCCCGCGCTGATGCAGCGGCTGGGTAAAGCCGCGCCAGGCGTGCGGCTGGTGGCGCATGCCAGCGACCGCCGCACGTCGGGTGCCCAGCTGGACGCGGGCGAGATCGAACTGGCGATCGGCGTGATCCACGACGTCGCGCCCTGGCAGCGGCTGCAGCCGCTCTTCGACTGGTCCTTCGTGTGCCTGTTCGACGCACGGGCGCTGGGCGTGCGTGCGCGGCGCATCACGCTGGGCCAGTACCTGAAGCATCCGCACGTCATCACCTCGTTCAGCGCGGGGCTGTCTGGCATCGTCGACGAGGAACTGCAGCGCCTCGGGCACGAGCGCCACGTCGTGTACTCCAGCCCACATTTCGCGACCAGCCCTTACCTCGTGCGCACGCTACCGGCCATCACCACCGTGCCCGAGTACATCGCCGCCTCGTGGCGTGACACGCACGGGCTCACGCTGAGCCCGCTGCCTTTCGAGCTGCCGTCCTACTCGGTGAGCCTGGCCTGGGCCTCGGCGCACGACGCGGACCCCGGCTTGCAATGGCTGCGAGGCCAGATCGAAGCCTTGTTCGCGGCCCGGCGCTGGACCTGAACGCCAGTCATCACTGGGTCGAGCCAGTGATGATGCCGAACTGCTGGCAGGCCAAGACCGCAGGAAGCAGCCTCTGAGGCTCAGGAAAGCCAGGGCGCCGAAGCGTCAGGCTCCAGTCCATAGCGCGCGATGGCCAGTTCGCACGACGCCGCATCCACCCGCCCTTGCGCGTGCAAGGCCGTCAGCGCGGCCAGCACGACGTGGTGGCGATCCACCTCGAAGAAGCGGCGAAGCGCGGCGCGCGTGTCGCTGCGGCCGAAGCCGTCGGTGCCCAGGGCGGTGAAAGGCGCATCCACGTACGAGGCGATGAGCTGAGGCCAGGCGCGCACGTAGTCGGTGGCGGCGATCACCGGGGCATCGCCGCCCAGGCACGTCCGCACATGGCTCGTGACCGGCGGCATGGACGGATGCAGGCGGTTGAAGCGTTCGGCCTCACGCGCGTCGCGTGCGAGTTCGCTGAAGCTGGTCGCGCTCCAGACCTCGGCCGCGATGCCCCAGTCCTGCGCCAGCAGCTGGGCCGCGGCGATCACCTCGCGCAAGATGGTGCCCGAGCCCACCAGCCGCACGATGCCCTTCGGCTGCGCGGGCGCGTGCGTGGCATGGCGGTACATGCCCTTGATGATGTCGTCCTCCACGCCCGCCGGCAGCGAGGGCTGCGCGTAGTTCTCGTTCATCAGGGTGACGTAGTAAAAGACGTCTTCCTGCTGCTCCATCATCCGGCGCATGCCGTGGTCGAGGATCACCGCGAACTCGCCCGCGAAGCAGGGGTCGTAGGCGCGGCAGTTGGGCACTGCGGCGGCCTGCATCAGGCTGGAGCCGTCCTGGTGCTGCAGGCCTTCGCCGCCCAGCGTCGTGCGGCCTGCGGTGGCGCCCAGCAGGAAGCCGCGCGAACGCTGGTCCGCCGCGGCCCAGATCAGGTCGCCGATGCGCTGGAAGCCGAACATCGAGTAGTAGATGTAGAACGGCAGCATCGCCTGGCCATGCACCGAGTAGCTGGTGGCCGCGGACGTCCAGCTGCTGATCGCGCCGGCCTCGCTGATGCCCTCTTCCAGGATCTGCCCGTCGGTGGCCTCGCGGTAGCTGAGCACCGAGCCGATGTCCTCGGGTTCGTAGGCCTGGCCGCTGAACGAGTAGATGCCGACCTGCTTGAAGAGGTTGGCCATGCCGAAGGTGCGCGCCTCGTCGGCGACGATGGGCACGACACGCGGCCCGAGCTGCGCGTCCTTGAGCAGGCCGGTGAGCATGCGCACGAAGGCCATCGTCGTGCTCATCTCCTTGCCGTCGGCCTGCAGCGCGAATTCGCCGTAGCGCGCCAGAGGCGGCACGGCCACCGGCGTCGCCGTGGTGCGCCGCACTGGCGCGAAGCCGCCCAGCGCCGCACGGCGCGCATGCAGGTAGCGCATCTCAGGGCTGTCGTCGGCGGGCTTGTGGAAGGCGAGCGTCGCGGCCTGCTCGTCGGTGAGCGGCAGGTTGAACCGGTCGCGAAAGGCGATGAGGTCCTCGCGCTCGAGCTTCTTCTGCTGGTGCGTGGTCATGCGGCCCTGGCCGGCCTCGCCCATGCCGTAGCCCTTCTTCGTCTGCGCGAGGATCACCGTCGGACGGCCCGTGGTCTCCATTGCCGCGTGGTACGCAGCATGGATCTTCACGAGATCGTGGCCGCCACGCTTGAGGCGGTCGATCTGCTCGTCGGTCAGCCCTTGTGCGAGCGCCGAGAGTGCCGGGTTCTGTCCGAAAAAGTGTTCGCGGTTGTAGCGGCCATCCTTGGCGGCGAAGGTCTGGAACTGGCCGTCGACGGTGCGCGAGAACGCGCTCGCCAGCGCACCGCCGGCATCGCGGGCGAAGAGGCCGTCCCAGTCGGAACCCCAGACCAGCTTGATGACGCGCCAGCCGGCACCGGAGAACAAGGCTTCCAGCTCGTCGATGATGCGGCCGTTGCCACGCACCGGGCCGTCCAGGCGCTGCAGGTTGCAGTTGACGACCCAGATGAGGTTGTCGAGCTTCTCGCGCGCGGCCAGCGTCAGCGCGCTCATGCTTTCAGGCTCGTCCATCTCGCCGTCGCCGAACACGCCCCACACCCGGCGCGCGGCCGTCTCGTGCAGGCCGCGATGCTGCAGGTAGCGCATGAAGCGCGCCTGGTAGATGGAGCTGATGGGACCGATGCCCATGGAGCCGGTGGGAAACTGCCAGAAGTCCGGCATCAGCCAGGGATGCGGGTAGCTCGACAGGCCTTTGGCGCCGTCTTGCCGCGCGGTGATCTCCTGGCGATAGTGGGCGAGGTCATCCTCTGAGAGACGACCTTCGAGGAAGGCACGGGCGTAGACACCGGGCGCCGAATGCGGCTGGTAGAAGACCAGGTCACCCTGCTCGCCGCCGCGGAAGAAGTGGTTGAAGCCCACCTCGAACAGATCGGCCGCGCTGGCATAGCTGGCGATGTGGCCGCCGAGTTCGCCATAGGCCTTGTTGGCCCGCACCACCATGGCCAGCGCGTTCCAGCGCATCAGCGAAGCCAGGCGCTCTTCGATGGCCAGGTCGCCAGGGAAGGCCGGCTGGTGAGAGGCCGGGATGGTGTTGACGTAAGGCGTGCCCATCGCCGGCAGCCAGCCGACTTCCGGCGAACGCGCAATGGCGGCCAGCATGTCCATGATCTCGCGCACGCGCTGCGGCCCCGAGGCCTGCAGCAGCGAGGCCAGCGCATCGCGCCACTCGGCGGTTTCGACAGGGTCGCCGTCAGTGAAATGGGCGGCCTGGGCGAGCTGCGACTGGATGGATGGATCGCTCATGTCTGTGGTCTCCTGGTGCTCGGCACTGTAGGTGGGACCCCGCCGCATGGATGATCGAAATCGTTGCCCTTCCTTCCTGAATCAGCACAAAATTCTGTTTTTCATGGGAACGCAAGCACAATGAACCTCGACGCCATCGACCTGCGCATCCTGCGCGAACTGCAGGCCGATGCGAGCCTGTCGAACGTGGCGCTGGCGCAGCGCGTGGGCCTGTCGCCATCGCCTTGCCTGGCACGCGTGAAGGCACTGGAGAAGGACGGCGTGATCCGCAAGGTGGTGGCGCTGGTCGATGCCAAGCAACTGGGCTTGAACCTCAATGTCTTCATCTCCATCAGCCTGAAGCAGCAGACGCGCGCCGCGCTGGAAGCCTTCGAAGCGAAGGTCAGCGCGCGCGACGAGGTGATGGAGTGCTACCTGATGAGCGGCGACGCGGACTACCTGATCCGCGTCGTGATGCCCGACATGGCGGCGCTGGAGCGCTTCATCATCGAGCAGCTGTCGCCGATGAAGGAGGTCGAGAAGATCCGCTCCAGCTTCACGCTCAAGCAGGTCCGCTACAAGACGGCGCTGCCGCTGAGTTCCTTGTAGGGACGCGGCCGGAGCGCCATGTCACGGGCACGGGCTCAGTCTTGGTTGGCGGGCGTCATCGCGGCCGGATCCATCCAGCACATGCCCCACATGTGGCCATCGGGATCGGCCAGGTCGCGGGTGTACATGAAGCCCATGTCCTCGGGCAGGTTCACATCGGCCTGCCCGCCATGGGCTGCGGCGGCACGGTTCATCGCATCGACGGCGTCGCGGCTGTCCATCGCCAGCGTGAGCATCATCTTGGCCGTGCCGGCCGGCGGGAACGGCCGCTGCGTCAGGGTGCGCCACTTGGCGTGCGTGATCAGCATGACGTAGATGGACTCGCTCCACACCATGCATGCACCGGTCTCGTCGCTGAACTGCGGGTTCTGCCCGAACCCCAGCGCCTTGTAGAAGGCCATCGAGGCGTTGAGGTCGGCGACGGGCAGGCTGATGTAGATCAGTTTGGTCATGGGGTTCTCCTGAGAGTTGTCCAAGGGGTTTGAGGGGATCGCATCAGTACGACGATCGACAGCGGGTTGAATCGACACCTGGCACGCCGTCTCCTCAACTCTGGACGTTTCAAGAGCGCTCACCACATAGACTCCCGAGAGAACAAGCCAAGGAGGCCACAGCGATGTTCCGTTTCGAGCATGATCCACCCGCCGTCTACTTATTCGATGCGCCTGTGGTCCTACACGATCATACTCATGACGTGGAATATCCCCTACAACTCCTTGGGCGGATGCGTTCTGACCATTATCCAGAATATCTCCACTCGAACGTTATCATTCCTGATTCACTCCGCTTGAATGGTGCGATTAACTACTCACTCTTTCGTGGCGACTCAAAGAATCTTCTTTTTTCTGCTTCATTTGGAAGCGCTGATGGGCTTTGGCAAAGCGAAATTGCGATCGGCGCTTTTTATCAGGCGCTGGTGGATTCTCAGAGCATTAATCCACCGAACAACTCGACTTCCATTGAGTTCGATAACTATTTTGTAGACATGAGCATCGACTTGGAAGCTGATCATGCTCAAGAGATTGTCCCGGCCGTCATAGCCACGCTGCAGCTTTGGAGGCGAGCGGTCGAGCAGGCAGCATGTTCGTTGCGACGGTTTCAGTGGAAAAGTGAATACGAAACGAATGAACAACTATTCACCAAGAACGTTGTGATTCCCTTGCTTCAGAAGGCTGGATACGACCATGTTCGCTACAACCATGGGATATCCGAGCGCGGAAAGGACGTTCTGTTCTCAGAGATAGACAAGTTCGGCCGGATTCGCCACTGTGCCGCCCAAGTAAAAGCCGGCGATTTGTCGCAATCTAACGCAACCCTCCTAAATGCGCTACTGAATCAGATTGACGACGCATTCTCCTTACCCGTACGTGGGCCAGGCCAAAATGAGCAATATTACATCGCTGATCTGTATATAGTCGTCAGCGGGAAGATTACTTCAGAGGCGATTGAACGCCTGAACGGGAAGCTGGATCGCCGTCTTATTGGCAGCGTTCATTTTTTCGATCGGAGCCACATCGAGTCACTGGCGGGCAGCCTCTGGCAGCGCAGGTAGTAGACGCAAAGCCGCATAGATTTTTCTGACCGGGCGTCTGTCCCAATGCACCTGGATGCTCACATTCCCAACGTACCCCTCCGGTGCGGAATCGCCGCATTCGATGTTTCGCGTCGAATCTCACCACGGGGAAGACTGTATTTGTCCTTATCGGTGTCGTCTCAACGGGACGGCTTGCCCGATTCACCCGGATGAACCACGAGAAAGCCGAGCCTGATCACCACCATCCTCGATCGCCTCATGCACCCTGCCGCGATGCTCGAGTTGGAGGGCGAGAGCTACAGCCTCAAGGAGGCCGCTTCGCGTATCGCTCAGCACTGCCGCCGAATTGAAATCCGCCCGTCCCACCTGGGGGAGTTTGAGTGGCCACAGGTGGGGGGAAAAAATTTCGGCGGTTCGGGATCACAACACCCGTTAGGCTGAATGGCCGCGCACCACTGCGATCGGGTCACCCTTGAGAACGCCACCGATATGCTGTTCACCAGACCAGTTGCCGTCGGCTCTGCGCCAGCGTGACCATACGCTGTTGTCGACGCCCCGGTAGAACAACTGCAGGATATTCGTTCCAGGGACCACAGCGGCGATCGGATCACCGTTGAGCACGCCGCCGATCTTCTGTTCATCAGACCAGTGACCATCGGGATTGCGCCAGCGTGACCATACGCTGTTGTCGGCGCTCCGATAGAACAGTTGCAGGATATTCGTTCCAGGGACCACAGCGGCGATCGGATCACCATTGACACGGCCGCCGATCTGCTGTTCATCAGACCAGTGACCATTGGGATTGCGCCAGCGTGACCAAATGCTGTTGTCGACGCCCCGGTAGAACAGTTGCAGGATATTCGTTCCAGGGACCACAGCGGCGATCGGATCACCGTTGAGACGGCCGCCGATCTGCTGTTCATCAGACCAATGACCATCGGGAGTGCGCCAGCGTGACCAAATGCTGTTGTCGGCGCCCCGATAGAACAGTTGCAGGATATTCGTTCCTGGGACCACAGCCGCGATCGGATCACCGTTGAGACGGCCACCGATATGCTGTTCATCAGACCAATGACCATCGGGGTTGTACCAGCGTGACCATATGCTGTTGTCGGCACCACGATAGAACAGTTGCAGGATATTCGTTCCAGGAACTACTGCAGCGATCGGATCACCGTTGAGCACGCCGCCGATACGCTGTTCACCAGTACCGTTGGATCTGCGCCAGATCGACCATACGCTGTTGTCGGCGCCCCGATAGAACAGTTTCAGGAGATTCGTCCCAGGGACCACAGCGGCGATCGGATCACCGCTGAGCATCCCGCCGATTTGCTTTTCATCAGACCAGTGACCATCGGGATTGCGCCAGCGTGACCATACGCTGTTGTCGGTGCCCCGATAGTAGAGTTCCGGGCCGGGTAACACCATAACCACTGAGAACGAGACCGTAGATTCCGGATCCCTGCCGCAACGCTTGTTTGTTTGAGGGGTGGTGTAGTGTCTTGACGCCTGCCTATTCACTGCTTGTTGTAGCTCATTGGGTTGGTAGGTCAATGTGTCATGGAGCACTTCGCCATTGCAGTTTGCCGGCCCAATGTGAATGCCGAGGAAGTCGAAAACATCGCTTAGTGTGCTGACTACCGTGTCAAGTCCTTTGGCTATCGCTTGGCCAAATTTTAATCCTTCACCGGGAGAGCCCACGAAAAGGCCGACGGCGGCCCCAACAATCGGGGCTAATACTCCGACAACGTGGTCCGTCACTTTGACCGCTTGCGCGAACTGGTCTTCAAACTTTGAAGAACCAAGATTTGTTACCAAGTAACTGATGACGACGACATCGGAATCCGCTGCTGTTATCGGGTCAGTCGTAAAGGGACCAATTAGCTTGTCTCCAGTGTGTATAGTGCGCCCGATATTAAACGGCCCTGAAGAAAATGTCCGCGCATTCTTGGTGACCGGATCCCCTACTGTCACAACAAATGACAACCAATCGTCGTCACTATGTTCACTGTCGGCCTTTTGGAAGTTGATGTCGACTTGATCAATTCTGAATATGTAGGTTGCCATTTGCGTTTTCCTCTTTCTCAGTTGTAGAAACTGTTCACGCATGTCCCGGCGCACGTCGTGGGATTTCTTGGGTAAGGGAGGTCAAGTGAGGGGATGGACGCATGCAGCACGTCGATCCGTTGCCTTCTTTGCGCCTCCTGCAGCCGTGCAGTTCGCTCAGGCGCCAATGTGCCGCCGTGCTGGGGCGACGTCCTCAAGCAATCTCAAACGTTGTCAAACACGAGAAACTTGGATGGATTGCCGGATGTCCGGAGAATGGATCGTGCTGACGCCCACGCCCTGCCCGCTCCGACCAACTGCTCAGCAGGTTGGGGGTATCCGGATGACACGTTGATAAAGTGCCGCGCCCACGCGACCGGCGACTGCCCACCGCTGCGTGATGGGACGATGCTGGAGGTCTCTTGGGAGCCGTTTACCGCTTTGGCGATTTCGAGGTGCACGCGCTGCGGCGCAGGCTGCTCAACCACGGCAAGCCCGTGATCATCGGCGCGCGTGCCTTCGATGTCCTGCTTGTCTTGATCGAACGCCGTGGCGATCTGGTGAGCAAGAACGAGCTTATCGATCTGGTCTGGCCGGGCCTGGTGGTAGAAGAGCACAACCTGACGGTGCAAGTGAGTGCGCTGCGCAAGCTGCTTGGAGCACAGGCCATCGCGACCGTTCCAGGCCGGGGCTACCAGTTCACGGCGGGGCTCGAAGGCGGTGTGGCCTCGATGACGGCCGCAGACTTGAGCATTTCGACAAGCACCGCATCAGCCATACCGAGCAACCTGGGGCCGCGTCCGCCGGTACTCTATGGACGCGAGCGCGACATTGAAAATGTCTTGCTGCTTACCCTCACGTACCGCCTCGTCACGCTGGTAGGGGCCGGCGGCATCGGCAAGACGAGGCTTGCCCAGGCGGTCGCGCACAAACTGCGCGATCAGTACCCCGACGGTACCTGGGTGGTCGAACTTGCGGCTCTGTCTGATCCGGCACTTGTGCCGGCCACGGTGGCCCGTGTGCTGGGCATCAAGCTGCCGGGGCAGCGCCCAGCGCTCGACGAACTGGTCGGGGGGCTCGGCCGCCAGACGCTGCAGATTGTGCTGGACAACTGCGAACATCTGCTCGACGCGGTGAGTGCGCTCGCGCAGGCGATCACCGCCGGCACTCCGAACGTTCGCCTGCTGACCACGAGCCAGGAGGCGTTGAAGGTCGCAGACGAGCAGCAATGCCGGATCGCACCCCTCGCGGTTCCATCGACACCGGACGACGCCGACGCGCGCTCGTGCGGCGCGGTCGCGCTGTTCGAAGCGCGGGTACGTGCTGTTGATCCGCAATTCACGCTCAAACACACGGATTTCCCGGCTGTGGTCGACATCTGCCGCCGCCTCGACGGCCTGCCGCTGGCGATCGAACTTGCCGCAGTGCGTGTACCGGTGCTCGGTGTGCGGGGTGTGCGCGATCGCCTCGACGAACGATTTCAGCTTCTGACCGGCGGGTCCCGTGTCGCGTTGCGACGCCACCAGACGTTGCGCGCCGCGATTGAGTGGAGCTATCACCTGCTCAGTTCAGACCAGCGGTGGTGGTTCCGGCGCCTGGGGGTGTTTGCCGGCGGTTTCACGATCGAACTCGTGCGCTGTGTTGCCGGCACCGACGATGCAGCCGACGAATGGGCTGTCATCGACAGTATTGCCGCATTGGTGGACAAGTCGCTTGTCGTCGCTGATGTCGAACGTCCCGGCGATGAGCCGCGCTTCCACCTGCTGGAGACTCCGCGGACCTATGCGCTGGAGCAATTGGCCGCCACTGGCGAACTGGCGGACTGCCAACGCCACCACGCGAGAGCAGTTTGCGCGTTGTTCATGCGCGTCGATGATGCTTTCGTGGAGGGCCGCATGACATCGGAGCAATGCGCTGCTGCACTGGCACCCGAAACCGACAATCTGCGCGTCGCCTATCGGTGGGCCACCGGGGCTGCGGGCGAGTTGTCGATCGCCGTTCGACTCGCGGCTTCGGCCGCCGGGCACGGCGAATTTGCTGCCGAGTGCGCGCAGTGGCTGCAAGTGCTCGCGCCGTGCATGGACGAGGCGACGGCGCCCGAAGATGTTGCGGCCCTCTGGCTGGGGATTGCGCGTCCTTGGGTGTTCATTCGCCTGCCGCACGCATTGGCGGCCGACGCCGCACGGCAAGCGGCCACACTCTATCGGTCGCTGGGAAGGCCGATGCACCAGTTTCTCGCGTTGCTGCTGGCCGAGCGTCCGTGCTGCGAAAGCGGCGACGCGGCGGCCGCCCACCTTTGCCTGGACGAGGCACGCGCGCTCATGCGACCACATTGGCCTTCGGGGTTGCGCGGGCGGTTGTTGAACGCGACGGGTCACGTCTTGAACGACCAGGGGCGCTGCGAAGAGGCTGCCCAAATGTTTGCTCGAGCCATCAAGATCTGGGCCGAGGTGGGTGACTGGCGAAATGAGTCCCAGGCCAACAGCTCCCTCGCGGACAGTCTTTGGCGGCTCGGTCGCCTCCACGAAGCAGCGCACCGACTCGAAGGCTTGGTCCAGCGCATGCGCAAACGCTCGTCGAGTTCGACAGCCACGGTGTTCGCTCTCGCCAATCTGACCGCCGTACTGTCAGAGTCGGGCCGAGTCGATGAGGCTGCCGAGGTCGCGCGCGAGGCACTGCCCGTCTTGCGCCGCTCAGGGCTGCTGGGGTACTTCCTCGACGACCTGGTCTACCTGTTGGCATTGAGAGGCGGGGTCGAGGCTGCAGCGCTGTTGCTTGGAGCGTCGCAGGCGTACTTTGTCCGGACTGCAGCTTCACGTCAGGTGAACGAGCAGCGCCTGTTCGGTCTCGCTCTCCACCTGGTCGAGGCGGCGCTGCCAGCGGCTGAACTCGAATGCCTGCTTGGCAAAGGAGCCGCACTTGACGACGCGGCACTCGCAGTCATCGTGGAAGCTGCGCTGGCCGAACAGCCCTGAATGCGCGGTGCGAGGGGTATGCCATGCAGCACGAATCGTAGTCACCTGCGCACAGACATTGCACTTGTGCTGACGACACGTTGCGATGGCCGCCGCCAACGACATGAAGCCGGTTACGCCAAGAAAGTCCAAGCCCCGTGCTTGCAGGCCGCCAGCTTTCTCTCAACCCATCCGTCTGGGTCTCGAAGATTCTTGGACCGCGATAGCAAGCTCACTCGCTCGGTCATCGGCCACTCACCTACGCCAGAGTCCCTCTTCGGGTCCAGGCCTGGTCCAATTCAGCCTTGGCTGAACAGAAGCTCCGGGTCAGTCGACACCCGACATCGACACCTGGAAGACCCGACTCTTGAAACGTCACGCCCGACCCCTATAATTCCGCTGCTAGCACTCATCCACACTGAGTGCTAATGAATAGTGAATGAGCGCCCACTTGGCGTTCAACCCCCGCAGAGCCTGTACTTACAAGGAGATCCCATGAAACTTCGTCCGTTGCACGATCGCGTGATCGTCAAGCGCCTCGAGAACGAAACCAAGACCGCTTCGGGCATCGTGATCCCCGACAACGCCGCCGAGAAGCCCGACCAGGGCGAGGTGCTGGCCGTTGGCCCCGGCAAGCGCAATGACAAGGGTGACTTCGTCGCCCTGAACATCAAGGTGGGCGACCGCGTCCTGTTCGGCAAGTACAGCGGCCAGACCGTCAAGGTCGACGGCGACGAACTGCTGGTGATGCGCGAGGAAGACCTCTTCGCAGTCGTCGAGAAGTAATCCCCCATCACCGATTCAGTTTTAGGAGAACACAGACATGGCAGCAAAAGACGTCATCTTCGGCGGCGAGGCCCGTGCCCGCATGGTCGAAGGCGTGAACATCCTGGCCAACGCGGTCAAGGTCACCCTGGGTCCCAAGGGCCGCAACGTGGTGCTCGAGCGCTCCTTCGGCGCCCCCACCGTGACCAAGGACGGTGTGTCCGTGGCCAAGGAAATCGAGCTCAAGGACAAGCTCCAGAACATGGGCGCCCAGATGGTCAAGGAAGTCGCTTCCAAGACCAGCGACAACGCCGGTGACGGCACCACCACCGCCACCGTGCTGGCCCAGGCCATCGTGCGCGAAGGCATGAAGTACGTGGCCGCCGGCATGAACCCGATGGACCTCAAGCGCGGCATCGACAAGGCGGTCCTCGCCCTGGTCGAGCAGCTCAAGAAGCAGTCCAAGCCCACCACCACCTCCAAGGAAATCGCTCAAGTCGGCACGATCTCGGCCAACAGCGACGACACCATCGGCAAGATCATCGCTGACGCGATGGACAAGGTCGGCAAGGAAGGCGTGATCACCGTCGAAGACGGCAAGTCGCTGGACAGCGAACTCGACGTCGTCGAGGGCATGCAGTTCGACCGCGGCTACCTGTCGCCCTACTTCATCAACAACCCCGAGAAGCAGTCGGCTGTCCTGGACAACCCGTTCGTGCTGCTGTTCGACAAGAAGATCAGCAACATCCGCGACCTGCTGCCCACGCTGGAGCAAGTTGCCAAGGCCGGCCGTCCGCTGCTGATCATCGCTGAAGAAGTCGAAGGCGAAGCCCTGGCCACCCTCGTGGTCAACACCATCCGCGGCATCCTGAAGGTTGTCGCCGTGAAGGCGCCTGGCTTCGGCGACCGCCGCAAGGCCATGCTGGAAGACATCGCCATCCTGACGGGCGGCAAGGTCATCGCCGAAGAAGTCGGCCTGACGCTCGAGAAGGTCACGCTGGCTGACCTCGGCCAGGCCAAGCGTGTGGAAGTGGGCAAGGAAAACACCACGATCATCGACGGCGCCGGCGCCGCTGGCGACATTGAAGCCCGCGTCAAGCAAATCCGCGTGCAGATCGAGGAAGCCACCAGCGACTACGACCGCGAGAAGCTGCAAGAGCGCGTGGCCAAGCTGGCCGGCGGCGTGGCCGTCATCAAGGTCGGTGCCGCCACCGAAGTCGAGATGAAGGAAAAGAAGGCCCGCGTCGAAGACGCGCTGCACGCCACGCGTGCAGCCGTTGAAGAAGGCATCGTGGCCGGTGGTGGCGTGGCTCTGCTGCGCGCCCGCCAGGCTGCCGGCGACATCAAGGGCGACAACGCTGACCAGGACGCCGGCATCAAGCTGGTGCTCAAGGCCATCGAGTCGCCGCTGCGCGAGATCGTCTACAACGCCGGCGGCGAGCCGAGCGTGGTCGTGAACGCCGTGCTGGCCGGCAAGGGCAACTACGGCTTCAATGCCGCCAACGACACCTATGGCGACATGATCGAAATGGGCATCCTGGACCCGACCAAGGTGACGCGCACTGCCCTGCAGAACGCCGCCTCCGTCGCTTCGCTGATGCTCACGACCGAAGCCATGGTCGCCGAAGCCCCGAAGGATGACGCCCCCGCGGGCGGCATGCCCGGCGGCATGGGCGGGATGGGCGGCATGGGCATGGACATGTAAGTCCAGGCCTCAAGCCAACCTCGAAAGGGCTGCTTCGGCAGCCCTTTTTCGTTGCGGGCGTGAACAATTCACGAGTTCGAACCCATGGCCTTGATGCGGCTCGAACCTCATAATCGCTGCACTCAGGGTTCATCGCGTCCAGATGACAGTCACCGCACAACTTTTGCGTTTTGTCGAAGACGAACTCCAACGGGCCGCGCCCCTGGCCGACGAGACGGTCGAGCTGACCATCGCCCAGTTGCGACAGCCCCGCGACGCCATGCTGAATCCGGCCGATCGCGAGCACTACCACGAGCTCGTGTATTCGCTGCCCAAGAACAAGCCCGCCTTCATCCGCGCCTTCGCCGAGTCGCTGCGGCAGAACGTGCTGGCAGACCTGTACGGCACCGACACCGCCTCGCCTGTGGCCGCGCCGACCTCGGTGCGCGGGCTGGAGCTGATGGACGAGACACGGGTCGAGTCCGACATCGAGATTTCCGGGGCGGCGCAGCTCATCTCCGGCTCGGCCGAGTGGGAGATGCGCGAGCTGCAGACCTTCACCGCCACGCTGGCGGGCCAGACGCACGTCACCACCGACACCAACCCGCTGCGGCCGCTGGCCTATGCGAGGGCCTTGTGGGACGGCGCCTGCGCAGCCACCGCCGTCGCGGCGCAGCGGGCGCTGCTGCTGCGCATCTCGGCCGGGGTGATGTCGGGCCAGCTCAAGAAGGCCTGGGCCGCCGCCTGCACGCGGCTGGAGGCCGCCGGCGTGGAGCCGGGGCTGTACCGCACGGTGGTGCTGTCCTCGGGCCCCTCGCTCAGCCGGTCCGCGCCCACCCATGACCTGACGCAGCCCGGCGCGCTGGAAGACATCCTCTCCAGCATGCCCACGCCCGGTGCCACGCCGAAACCCAAGACCGGGCCGATCGCCCGCGTCGTGAACGCACAAAGCCCCGCCTTCGAGCAGGCGCTGAGCAAGATCGAAAGCATGCTCTCGCGCGTGGGCCCCGCGCCATCGGCGCCGGTGCTGCGCGAGCACCGGGCCGACCTGCTGGCCAACACCGGCGAGACGGTGGACCGGCAGATCGTGGAGCTGCTGTCGCGCATGTTCGATGCCGTGCTGTCGGACCAGCGGCTGCCGCCCGCCTTCCGCACGGTGATGGCCCGGCTGCAGGTGTCGGCCCTGCGCGTCGCGCTGGTCGACCCGGCCATGGTGCAGGACCATGAGCACGCCGTGTGGCGGCTGATGAACCGCATCGGCAGCGCCGCCGAGACCTACACCCGCACCACCGACCCGCGCTGGGCCGCGCTGCTGGCCTACTGCGAGACGCTGGTCGACGAGATGCAGCGCGCGCCGATGCAGGACGCCCAGCTCTACCGCCTGAGCCTCTCGCGGCTGGACGCCTTCCTCGGCGAGCAGTTGCGCGAGCAGCAGACGCGTGCGCAGCCCACCATCGACGCGCTGCTGCGAATCGAACAGCGCGAGGACATGGAGCGACAGATCTCGCAGCGCCTGACTGAGCAGATGGTGCCCATCCGCACCACGGCGGGCGTGCGTCGCTTCATCACCGGCGGCTGGGCCACGGTGCTGGCCGAATCCATGCAGCGCAACGGCGAGAAGTCCGAAGCCACGCTGCAGTACCTCAAGGCCACCGACGACCTGTTGTGGAGCCTGCGCCTGCCCGACCATCCGCAAAGCCGCAAGCGCCTGCTGGCGATGCTGCCCGGGCTGCTGCAGACGCTGCGTTCGGGCATGTCCATGCTGGGCGTGCCTGAGCAAGACCAGCAGCAGGTGCTGGACGAACTCATGTCCGTGCACACCGAGGCGCTGCGTCCGGGCAAGACCACCACGCCGGACCAGGAACTCACGCCGCAGGAGATCGTGCAGCGCATGCGCGAGGAGACACACTGGGACACCCCCAGCCGTCCGCCCTTCAGCGACTCACTGATCGACCTCTCGTCGATGGACACGGTGCCCGCAGACATCCTGCCCGGCGCCCAGCGCAGCCAGGACGAGGCACTGAACATGATCGAGGCGATGGCCGTGGGCAGCCGCTACCACTTCTTCCTGCACGGCCGTTGGACGCGCGTGCAGCTGCTGTGGCGCAGCGGGCGCGGCAACTACTTCCTCTTTGCCGGCACCAACCCATTGCACAACCACTCCATCACCCGGCGCGCGCTGGAGCGGCTGAGCGAAGAAAAGCTGCTCAAGCCGCTGGACGACGTCTCACTGGTGCAGCGCGCCGTCGACGGCCTGATGCAGAAGCTCGCATCGCCCTGAGGCCGCAAAGGCTCACACGGTGGGCGACACGTCCACCGCCAGCGCGGCCTCGATCTCCTGCGCAATGCGCGTGGGCTGCTCGTGGATCACCCAGTGCGAGGCCTGCGGCACGCGCACCAGCGTGAGATCGGGGATGTACTCGTCCAGTCCGTCGATGAGGCCCGGCAGCAGCGCCGAATCGCCCTCGGCCCACACGACGCGGGTGGGCACCTTCACGGTGACGTGCTCAGGCGGCAGGTTCACCTGCAGGATGGCCTTGTCGGTCTCGGTGGGTGGCCGCAGCGGCGAGGCGCGGTAGTAGTTCACCGCCCCGCGCAGGCCCATGGACCACACCTCGCGGTAGCGCTCCTTCATCGGCTCGGTGAGCCAGTTGGCGCCGGGGCGCGTGGCGTCGGTGTCGCCCGGGCCCTGCAGGAAGTGCCAGGCCAGCTCGAAGTCGTTGGCTTCCAGCAGTTGTTCCGCATCGGGCCGGCACAGGAAGTTCATGTAGGTGCTGGCCGCCTGCTGCGCCGGGTTGTCCTTCAGCTCGCGCAAGAAGGTGGCCGGGTGCGGCGAATTGATGATGACCAGCCGCTTGAGCTTCTTCGGGTGCTGGACCGCGAAGTTCCAGGCGACCGCGCCGCCCCAGTCGTGCGCGACCAGCGCCTCGAGCTTGCCGTCGAACTGTTCCGCCAGCGCGGCGATGTCGGCCACCAGGTGCTTGGCGCGGTAGGCCTCCACGTCCTCGGGCTGGGACGAACGCTCATAGCCGCGCAGGTTGGGCGCGATGCAGCGGTAGTGCCGGGAGAAATGCTCCAGCATCTCGTCCCACACGAAGGCGGCTTCGGGAAAGCCGTGGAGGAACAACAGCACCGGGGCGTATTCCGGGCCGGCCGCGCGGCACGAGAGCGACACCTTGTTCGGCAGCTCGATGGCAAATTTTTCGATCATCGACAGGGGATGCAGTGGTGGCTGCAATGTAGCGGCTGGATGTTGCGCCCGGCGTGTGACACGTTTGATGCGCCGGAGTTCATGCGGCGTTTCGCACCCAGTCGTAGAGCACGCAGGCCGCATCGCCCACGCCCTTCTTGTTCAAGGCTGAGAAGAGGCTGACCGCCACGTCGGCTTCTTCGGTGGTCATCTCGCCCAGCACCTCCTGCGCCGTGGCCACGGCCTTGTCGGCCTCGCGACGGTTGAGCTTGTCGGACTTGGTCAGCAGCACCAGCAGCTTGACCGAGCCGTTGCCCACGCGCGGCGAGACGAATTCGAGCAACTGGCGGTCCAGGTCGGTGAAGCCCAGGCGGGGATCGACCATCAGCACCACGCCGGCCAGGGAACGGCGGATCTCCAGGTAGTCGGCCATCACCTTCTGCCAGCGCACCTTGGCATCGCGCGCCACTGCCGCATAGCCATAGCCCGGCAGGTCGGCGAAGAGCGCGTCGGGTGCGAGCTTGGGGCCCAGCTCGAAGAGGTTGATGTGCTGGGTGCGGCCCGGGGTCTTGGAGGCGAAGGCCAGGCGCTTTTGCTGGGTGAGCGTGTTGATGGCGGTGGACTTGCCCGCGTTGGAGCGGCCCACGAAGGCGATCTCCGGCAGCTCGGTGGGGGGCAGCTGATCGAGCTGGCTGGCCGTGGTCAGGAAGCGCGCGGTGTGCGTCCAGGCCAGGGCGAGCTTGTCGTCGGCCGGCGGGGTGTTGCCGGGATTCTCGGCCTGGTTGGTGTCAGTCATGAGGGACGCTCAAAGCCGTCATTGTAAAATCCGCGGGTTTTGCACCCAACAACGCACTCAACAGCGCTATCCACCGTCATGAAGTCAGCTGCCTTCCTGCTGTCCGGTTTCCTGCTCTCCCTGGCCGCTACCACGGCTTTCGCGAACGAAGCCGCGCCGGCATCGGCCAAGCCTGACATCGCCAAGGGGCAGGCCAAGTCCACCGAGGTGTGCGGTGCCTGCCACACCAATGATGGCTCGCGCGGCAGCCCGGCCAACCCCATCCTGCAGGGGCAGCATGCCGACTACATCGTCAAGCAGCTCAGCGAGTTCAAGGCCGACAAGCGCTCGAACCCTGTGATGAAGGGCTTCGCGTCCGGCCTCACAGAGCAGGACATGAAGAACGTGGCCGCGTTCTACGCCAGCAAGCAGGCCAAGCCCGGCTTCGCCAAGAGCAAGGACTCGGTCGCCCTGGGCGAGAAGATCTACCGCGGCGGCCTGGCTGACCGCAGCATCGCCGCCTGTGCCGGCTGCCACGGCCCGAACGGCGCCGGCATCCCCGCCCAGTACCCGCGCCTGGCCGGCCAGCACAGCGACTACACCTACGCCCAGCTCGTGGCCTTCCAGGCGGGCACGCGCAAGAACAGCCCGCAGATGGCCGGCGTCGCCGCCAAGATGACCGACAAGGAAATCAAGGCCGTGGCCGACTACATCGCCGGCCTGCGCTGATCCCCCCTCATCCACGCCGAAAGGGCCGGTCTCGCACCGGCCCTTTTTCTTTGGCGTCACGGGCATTTCAGGCGCGTATAGTCTAAAAAGCTCGACTTCCGCGACTGCACGCACATGCCCTACGTACGCCGCAATGCCGAAGGAACCATCACCAGCCTGCACCGCGAGCGCTCGCTCGAAGCGGTCGAATACCTGGACGACCGGCACCCCGACGTGCAGGCCTTCGTGGGCAACACCTCCAAGCAGCCGGAGGAGTTCAGCCGGCTCGACGCCGACTTCGTGCGGGTGATCGAGGACGTGATCGACACGCTGATCGTCAAGAACATCATCAACATCACCGACCTGCCCGGTGAGGCGCAGGCCAAGCTGTTCGCACGCAAGACCTTCCGGGAGCGGGTGTCCAAGAACTCGCTGCGGCTGTTCGAACCGACGGATTTCGGCGACGTCATCTGAGCGCGCACCGGCTGCGTATGTCCTGGTGCCGGTTGGCGCACAGGTACCGACCGTGACAAATGCCGCGGCTGCGGGCGTAAGAAGCGCCGTCCGCCGTCCGACCTACCGGGAACCAGCCCTTCCACTCGCCATCGAACACGCCATGCACTTCCTCAAAGACCGGGGCTTCACGCTGCCCTCCGCCGAGATCACGCCGCGTACCGTGTACGAGGAGCGCCGCCGCCTGCTCAAGCTGATGGCCGTGGGCGCCGCCGGTGCTGGCCTGGCCACCTGGGCCGGGCGCGAGGCGATGGCGCAGGTGACGCGCCCCAACAAGCTGGCGGCCCTGCCCGGCGCACGCACCAGCGTGTCGGGCGCCATGACCATGGAAAAGCTCACCTCCTACCAGGACGCCACGAGCTACAACAACTTCTACGAATTCGGCACCGACAAGTCCGACCCCGCCCACAACGCCCACACGCTCAAGACGCGGCCCTGGACGGTGGCCATCGAAGGCGAGGTGAAGAAGCCGCGCACCTTCGACATCGACGAGCTGCTCAAGCTCGCACCGATGGAAGAACGCATCTACCGCCTGCGCTGCGTGGAAGGCTGGTCCATGGTCGTGCCCTGGGTGGGCTACTCGCTGTCGGAACTCATCAAGCGCGTGGAGCCCACGGGCAACGCGAAGTACGTGGAGTTCGTGACGCTGGCCGATGCCAAGACCATGCCCTACGTCGGCTCGCGCGTGCTGGAGTGGCCCTACGTCGAGGGCCTGCGCATGGATGAAGCCATGAACCCGCTCGCCCTGCTCACCTTCGGCCTGTACGGGGAGGTGCTTCCCAACCAGAACGGCGCACCGGTGCGCGCCATCGTGCCCTGGAAGTACGGCTTCAAGAGCGGCAAGTCCATCGTGAAGATCCGCTTCGTGGAGAAGGAACCTCGCACCAGCTGGGCCAAGGCCAACCCCGGTGAATACGGCTTCTACTCCAACGTGAACCCGAAGGTAGACCACCCGCGCTGGAGCCAGGCCACCGAGCGCCGCATCGGCGAGGACGGCCTGTTCCAGAAGAAGCGTCCCACCCTCATGTTCAACGGCTACGAGCCCCAGGTGGGCCAGCTGTACGCCGGCATGGACCTCGCGAAGTACTTCTGACCATGTCCGCCGTGCTCAAACCTGCCGCCGCGTCGCCCACCGTCCGCAGGAAGCCCCTGCTGCTGCACCCGGCCGCCAAGCCCCTGCTGTTCGTGCTGTGCGCCCTGCCATTCGCATGGCTGTTCTACGGCGCATTCGCCGACACGCTGGGCCCCAACCCGGCCGAGGCGCTCATCCGCGCCACGGGCGACTGGACGCTGCGCTTCCTGTGCATCACCCTGGCCGTCACGCCGCTGCGCACCTGGACGAACCAGCCCGCGCTGGCGCGCTTTCGCCGCATGCTGGGCCTGTTCGCCTTCTTCTATGTGGTGCTGCACTTCCTGGCCTACTCGTGGCTGGACATGTCCTTCGACCTGGACACCATCGCGCACGACATCCCCAAGCGGCCGTTCGCGCTGGTGGGCTTCGCTGCCTTCGTGCTGATGATTCCGCTGGCGGCCACCTCGTTCAACCGCGCCATCAAGGCATTGGGAGCGAAGCGCTGGCAGGCGCTGCACAAACTGGTCTATGCCACTGTGCTGCTGGGCCTGCTGCACTTCTTCTGGATGAAGGCGGCCAAGAACAATTTCGCCGAGGTGTCGGTGTATGCCGTCGTCATCGCCGTCCTGCTGGGATGGCGGGTGAAGCAGGCGCTGCAGCGGGCCTGAAACCCGCGCCTCAGGGGCGATCCGCGCGCGCTCCGTGATGCCCATCACGGATGACCCCGGCGGCTTGTCGCCAAGGCGCGCCCGTGACGGGAGACGAGGCGGGACAATTCCCCTTCGTGCAGTCCCCGACCATGCCTGAATCCGCCGTCGCTCCTCACGCTACAACGGGCTCGCCCGTGGCCGAGCTGCTGGTGCGTTGCCAGGCCGCGCACGACAGCGGCGAGCACCTGCGTGGCGTGGAGCTGGCCGAGCAGGCGCTGTCCCTGGCCCACGACGCCACAGACTCCACCGAAGTGCCGCAGGCCTACTCGCTGCTGGCCGCCCACCGCTGGCGGCTCGGGCAATTCGAGCTGGCCGTGATGGCCGCGCGCGAAGCCGTCAAGCGTTGGGCACCGCTGGGCGGACGGCAGGAGTGCGACACGCTGTGCCTGCTGGCGATCTCGTATTCGGAGCTTGGCCTGCATGAAGAGGCGCTCAAGTGCGCCACCGCCGCGTTCGACAAGTCGCGCGAGCAGAAATTCGACGCCCAGATGGTGCAGGCCCTCAACCGCATCGGCGTGTGCTTCGACCGGCTGGGCGATCCGGCGCAGAGCGAGAAATTCCTGCTGCAGTCGCTCGGGCAGGCACGCGAGCTGAACGACCACAATCAGGTGCTGGGCGCCTTGAACAACCTCATGGCCACGGCCATCAGCGCCTTCTACCACTTCCGCCAGCGCGGCGAGAAGGACCTGTCCGCCGCCGCCTTGCAGCGGGCGCGACAGTACGGCCGGCAGTCGGTGTCGCTCGCACGCCGGCATGCCGATGCCTATCGGCTGTCGGTGACGCAAGGCAACCTCGGCGAGGTGCTCGGCCTGGCCGGCGAGTACGCGGAGTCGCATCGCGTGCTGGAAGAGACCGTGCAGCAGGCGCGCGAGCACGGCTACCGCGCAGTGGAGCTGCGCAGCCGGCACAACATCGGCGAGGTGCTGATCCAGGAAGGCCGCTACGAGGAGGCAGTGTCGGTGCTCGACGCCACCCTCGCCGAACTGGAAAGCGCCGACCAGGAGACCACCCGCATGCGCGTGCACTCGGCCCTGTACCGCGCCCACAAGGCAGCACGCCGGTTCGAGCCGGCGCTGCACCACTGCGAGGCCTACCACGCGCTGGAGCTGCATCGGGCCGCCCTGCAAAGCCATGCGCAGGCGCGGCTGATGGTCAACCGCATCGACGTCGAGAAGGCCTTGATGGACGGCGAGCGTGCGCGCCTGGAGGCCGAACTGCAGCGCTTGCGCAGCAAGGAACTGGAAGACGAGAAGCGCCAGCTCGAAGCGCGCACCGCGGAGCTGCAGCGCGACACGCTGGAGGATCAGCTCACGCGGCTGGCCAACCGGCGCCGCGTGGATGAAGACCTGCCGCGCATCGTGGCGCGGGCGCTGGAATCGAACGCGCCACTGTGCATCGCCGTGGCAGACCTCGACCACTTCAAGCACGTGAACGACCGGTTCGGCCACGCGGTGGGCGATGCAGTGCTGCGCTCGGCAGCGCAGATCTTCCGCGTGAAGACCCGCACCCGCGACCTCGTGGCGCGCATCGGCGGCGAGGAGTTCCTCTTCGTGTTCGTGGACACATCGCCGCAGATCGCTCGCGACGTGTGCGAGCGGCTGCGCTGCGCGGTGGAGGCGCATCCGTGGGAGCAGGCCACGGCCGGGCTGCGCGTGACCATGAGCATCGGCCTGGCCGACGTGCGCGTGGGCGACACGCCGGCCGAACTCATCGCGCGGGCCGATGCCGCGCTCTACGAAGCCAAGCGCGCCGGCCGCAACCAGTTGCGCGAGGCTTCGACAGGCTCAGCCTGAACGGACGGTGGCTCAATACCCGAGCAGCAGCAGCGCCTGCGCGAGGTTGTCCACGTCCAGCGTGCCCACGCCGCTGCCCTGGTCGTAGCCCGGACGGCCCTTGTAGAACCAGTTGTTGCCGCTCTTGATGTCGCGCAGCGGCGCATAGGGATTGCCGTAGGCGAAGGGCGTGGCCGCGATCGCATACAGCGGCACGTTCAGCAGGCCGATGCGCCCCTTCACCCGTTGCGCGAGCAGCGCGGTGATGCCGTTGAGCTGCGGCGCGACGAAGCTGGTGCCGCCGAAGTAGTTGCTGATGCCGAAGCCCGTCGCGTCAGAGGTATAGGCCACGATGTAGCCGGTGTTCGGGTCGGCATTGAGCGAGACGTCCGGCACGTTGCGGCCGCGGAAGCCGCCCGGCAGCGCGACCACGGCAGACGGCGGTGTCGTGGTGTTGTCGGTGAGTGTCTGGCCGGGCTCGGTGCGGCGCGTGCCCGACACCCACTCCTGGTAGAACGGCATCGGCACATAGGCGCTCACGCCGCCGCCGCCGCCCGCGGGGAAGATTCCGCAGGCCACCGGGTCGTAGCCCAGCGAGGCGCACAGGTCGGTGAGGTAGTCCCAGCCCCACACACGTTCGTGCGGGATGCTGATGGTGACGGTGCCGCCGCTGTAGAGCTGGTCGCCCGGCAGCGTGGTGCCGCCGGCCGCGGTGATCCACGGCGACGACGCGGGCGAGTCCACGCTCAGCGTCTTGCTGAAGTCGGGCACCGGTGCGATGCCGGCGTTGTTCACATCGTAGGCGCCGTCGTCGCCTGAAGCGGCGAAGAGCGACTGGCCCTGCACCGCCGCCTGCAGGAAGAGGTTGTTGTAGGCATGCAGCGCATCCACCGTGTTCTTCTTGCCCGGCACCTTCACCTGCGACTGCGTGTCGAACCACTCCCAGATGCCCCAGCTCACCGACAGGCTGTCGGCGGTGTTGTCGTTGATGGCCTTGACGAAGGCATCGATGAAGCCCTGGTCGGTGTTGGGTGCCTGGTAGATGATGACCTTGGCCGCCGGCGCGATGCCGCCGGATTGCTCGACGTCCAGCGTGGTTTCGTCCGAGCCCGAATCGTCGCTGGGCGCACCGGGGCCGCCGTCCACGTCGACGATCTTCAGCCGCTTCGGATTCGTCGCGAGGCCCAGGCTGTTCCAGTAGGAAAACGCGTCGCTCGGCGTCATCGACGCGAAGGTGATGATGCCGATGGTGCGGCCTTCGCCATGCACTCCCTTGTCGTACAGCGGCTGCACGTTGTAGTAGCGGGCCAGGTCGGTCACCGTCCAGTTGCCGGGGTCGTTGCCGGCGCCCGCCGACGGCGCGCGCAAGGCACGCGCCATCGCATTGGAGGCCTGCGCAATCACGGGCTTGCGCAGGTGCGGACGGAAGCGCGGCCGATCGTCCAGGCCGATGATGGCCTCGACCTTGCTCGCCACCGCCGCCGACGACACGCTGGGTTCACCCACCGGCGCGCGGAAGCGGTAGCCGCCGCTCTTGCCATGCGCAGCCACGTCAAAGGCATGCAGCTGCACGTTGAAGGCCTTCTCCATCGCGGTGGTGCTGCCCGTCACTCGCAGCAGGCTGCCGGCTTCCAGCGTGGCGCTCAGGCCGGCCTGGTGGAAGTGCGCGATGGCCTGGTCCACCGTGTCGCGCGAGGGCGCGAAGCGCTCCTGGAACTGCGCCGGCGTGAGGAAGCGATGAAAGCTCGCGTGACCCGGCGTGTGCAGGTCGCGCACCAGGCGCTCGAGCTCGTCGGTCTGCCGCAGCTTGAGCGCGACAGTCACCGTCATCGTGCCGTTGCCGCGCGCGAGCGACAAGGCGCCCGCGTCCTGCGGCTGCGGCGTGCCCGCGTGGGGGAAAGGCATGCCGGCGCTCGCGGCGGCGGTCAAGGATGCAAGCACGGCTGCGGCAATGGCAGCCTGTCCCGTCTTCATGGGTCTCTCCTGGCGATGCGCTGCCTGGCGCCCATGGTGTGGGCGCGGCGACGTCTGGTGGATGGGATCGGGCCGCGTGCAGGTCATGCCAACACAACCCGATGGGCATTTTGGGGAGCAGGAAAGACCCTGAATGAGCGTGGAAACCCCGGGCTGGAACATCCGCTTGCAAATGGCGTGCTGACGGCCGGCTGACTCACCATGCAGACCTGAAGCCAGCTACTTCGCCGATGACATCCGATCCAGCGCGGCGACCGCGGCGGTGTATTCGATGAATGTCTTTGGGCAGTCTCGCCGCGCGGCTTCGAGCAGGGGCTGGGCCGCTTGCTCGTGCTGGCCGATCAGTTCCTTCTGCGCCATGTAGAAGTTGGCCTCGCAGACACGTTCCGCCCGCTGGGCATCGTCAGCGCCTCTTGCCGCGGCGAGCAACGCATCAGCGGACAGCCTGCCTTGAAGATGGCTGATGACCGGATAAGGCCAGGCCTTGGCGTCTAACCGCCCGATATCGGCGTTCAGTTCATCTGCGGCGCGACCAGCATCATCTGCGCGCATGGAAGCAACGTAAGACCAGATCACTGGGTAGGCGTTGTCAGGCCGGTCACGGACCGCCCTGCGCAGGGACGCCGCGGCATGCTTGAAGTCGTGAGCATTGAAGAGAAGCCGTCCGACCGTCCAGTTCTCGTTGACGCGGGGCATCAAGGTCATGGCCAGCTTGCGATCCGCCTCGGCGCCATCGGCGTCACCCATCTTCAGCCGAAGGCCAGCCCGCTGCCGCAAGGCCCAGGCGTACTGGGGGTCCAACCTGATGGCTTCGTCGAGATCTGCCAGTGCCTCGGCGAGCTGCCCATTGCGCTCGCGCAGGTCGGCCCGGTACGAATAGGTCAAGGCATATTGCGGATTCGCGCGAATGGCATCGGCGTAAGCTGCGTCGGCCTCCGCGGGCATGTGCAGGCCATCGAAATAACGTCCCAGGCCGGCGAACAAGCGTGCTGACTCCGCGGTCACCGGAATTCCGCCGGCGAAGTCGAGGTTGAAGACAAAGGTTTGAAGCGCCGAGAACATCTGGGGTTTCGCGGCCGGTGATTGGCACCGGATCTTTCTCATGGCGACCAGCACCGCCTCATCAAGCTCGGTAAACCCGGAGCTGTGCTCGATGACCACGGCAGCCGGCGGTGAGTTGGCGACGATGTCGACACGCCCAGTCACCGTGGCGCTTCTGAAGCCCGTCATGGCCTGGATGCTGCGGGGCACTTCGGGTGCCCCGTATTCACAGGTTCCGCCACCGGGTGCCGCGACACGTTGGATGGGAGGAACGTCGCTGGCATCGGCGGCCGCAGCGAACAAAAGGAACGAGAAGCAGGTCAGCGTCCGAGAGCAGGAAGTCATGGGATCGGGTATCGACTGGGGTGGGCAGACCGGTCGATTGTTTCGCACTTCCTTCCCACACCACCGAGGAAGACGGGATCACCAGCCGTCGCTGACACAGCGGCTGTCCGAAAGACCCTGGGGTGCTGCAGGATAATGCAACCATATAGTTGCCTATTCGATCGGTCTCGCACACAATCCAAACACGCAACCATTAAGTTGCCCATGGAGGTCCCGATGAACCACTACCAGCGAATCCTCATCCTCGAGGCGCGCCCTGCCGCCGTCTACGCGGCGCTCACCACACCGGCCGGACTGCGCGGCTGGTGGACGCAGGATTGCGAGGTCGACACCGAGGTCGGCGGCAAGATCCGCCTGCGCTTCGGCGCGACCCACAAGCACCTGCGCATCGAGCGGCTGGTGCCGCTGCGTGAGGTGCGCTGGCGCTGCACGGGCGCGCACATCGCCGTCGGCCAGTTCAAGCGCCGCGATGAATGGGTGGGCACCGAACTCGTGTTCCGCCTCGCGCCCGACGGCCCGCACCGCACGCGGCTCGACTTCGAGCACATCGGCCTCGACCCTTCGCTGGAGTGCTACCGGCTGTGCAACGACGCCTGGAACCACTTCCTCGGCAGCCTGCAGCAGTTCGTGGAGACCGGCCACGGCACGCCGCATGAGGCCGAACCCGCCACCGCAGAAATCTGACCCGGACCCATTAACCTAGGAGCCACCCCACATGAGTACCGTCCTGATGGAAAAGCCCGCCGCCACCGACCGCATCGAACGCCACATCGTCATCCAGGCCCCGCGCGACCGCGTGTGGCGCGCGTTGTCGAATGCCGAAGAATTCGGCCAGTGGTTCGGCACCGACCTCAAGGGCCAGACCTTCGCGCCCGGCCAGCGCGTGCGCGGGCTGGTCTCGGGCTGCGGCCACGACAACGTCTGGTTCGACGCGGTCGTGGATCGCATCGAGCCGCAGAACCTGTTCTCCTACCGCTGGCACCCCGCCCCGATCGATCCCGCGGTGGACTACGACCAGGAAGAGCCCACGCTCGTCACCTTCACCCTGAAGGACGCGCCCGGCCAGGGCACGCTGCTCACGGTGGTGGAATCGGGCTTCGACAAGGTGCCGCCGCAGCGCCGGCTGGAAGCCTTCCGCATGAACGACGGGGGCTGGGCGGCGCAACTGAAGAACATCGCCCGCCATGCCAGCCAATAAGACCCTCTCAGGCCTCGTGCAATCCAGCGAGGCGCTGGCCGGCGTGTTCGCGGCCCTGGGCGACCCCACGCGCCTCAAGCTGGTGGCGGTGCTCTGCGCGGGCGGCGCCTTTTCCATCGCGCAGCTCACCGCGGGCACCGACATCAGCCGGCAGGGCGTGACCAAGCACCTGCAGGTGCTGGCTGATGCCGGCGTCGTCCACGACGTGAAGTCGGGCCGCGAGCGGTTGTGGCAGCTGGAGCCATCCCAGCTGGACGAGGCGCGCCAGGCGCTGGAGCTCATCGGCCGGCAGTGGGAGCAGGCGCTGGGCCGGCTCAAGGCCTTCGTCGAGCGCGGCTGACTTGCTGCGGGGCAGCAGCGTTGCACCCGGTCACAACCGGGTGCAACGCGAACGGGTTTTCTCCGATGAAAGCGGTTCCAAAACGTTGGAACATGGAAATGGAAAGCGCTTTCAAATTCTTACAGGAGGGAACCCATCGTGTATTTGCTGCGTCCTTTCTTGCGCTGGCTCGCCCTGCTCTGGGCGTTCATGCTGGCGCCCTCTGCGTTCGCCGATTGGCAACTCGTCTGGCAAGACGAGTTCCACGGCAGCATCAGCCCTGACTGGGTGTTCGAGATCGGCAATGGCTCGGGCGGCTGGGGCAACAACGAGCTGGAGTACTACCGCCGCGAGAACGCGACGGTGGAGAACGATGCGCTGGTGATCACCGCCAAGCGCGAAGACTTCGGGGGCTTTCGCTACACCTCGGCGCGCATGAAGACGCAGGGGCACAAGAGCTTCAAGTTCGGCCGCATCGAAGCGCGCATCGCGCTGCCGGCCAAGCAGGGCACCTGGCCCGCGTTCTGGGCGCTGGGCAGCAACATCGGCACCGTCGGCTGGCCCGCCTCGGGCGAGATCGACATCATGGAACAGATCAACACCGGCGCCGACGTGTACGGCACGGTGCACTGGCAGGCCAACGACGGCACGCATGCGTCCTACGGCGGCCACATGGCCACCAGCGTCCAGAACTACCACGTGTACGCGGTGGAGTGGGACCCGACCACCATCCGCTGGTTTGTCGATGGCACGCAGTATCACGTCATCGACATCACCAACGGCGCTGGCGGTACCGATGAGTTCCAGCGCGATTTCTTCCTGCTGCTGAACATGGCTGTCGGCGGCAACTGGCCCGGCTTCAACATCGACGACGGTGCCCTGCCCGCGAAGATGTACGTGGACTATGTGCGCGTCTATCAGGCGGGCGCCGCGAGCACCGTGGGCTCGTGGACCAGCCAGAACATCGCGGGCAACGTGATCCGCCACCAGAACAGCCGCGGCCGCATCGACCCGGCCGGCAGCGTGTCGCCGCCGGCCGATGGCAACTGGACGATGGTGCCCGGCCTCGCGGGAGGCGGCGTGTCCTTCCAGTCGCGCAACTTCCCCGGCAGCTACCTGCGCCACCGCAACGGCGAAGTGTGGCTGGATGCGGCCGATGGTTCCACCCTGTTCAAGCAGGACGCGACCTTCAACCAGCGCGCAGGCCTGGCCAACTCGGGGGCCACGTCCTTCGAGTCGTGGAACTTCCCGGGCCGCTACCTGCGGCACCGCAACTCGCTGCTGTACGTGGAGAACATCTACACCGATCTTGACCGCAACGACGCGACCTTCTCGCGCGGGCCGGAACTGACGGGGCCCAGCATCCACATCGAGGCCGAGGCCTGGGCGACGATGTCCGGCGTCCAGACCGAGGCCTGCACCGAAGGCGGCCAGAACGTCGGCTGGATCGATGCGAACGACTGGATCGTGTGGAACGTGAACGTACCATCCAGCGGCACCTACACCGTCTCGTACCGAGTGGCGAGTTTGCCGGGCGGCGGCGTGATCCAGCTGGAGAAGGCCGGCGGCTCGCCGGTGTACGGCACGGTCGACGTGCCGGCCACAGGCGGCTGGCAGAACTGGACCACCGTGTCGCACCAGGTGAACCTGAGTGCGGGGCAGCAGCAGATCGCCGTGAAGGCGCTGGCGGGCGGATTCAACCTGAACTGGCTGGAGATCAAGCGCTGACGCCGATGGCTTGATTCGTCCGCATGAACGCCCCGTTTCGACGGGGCGTTTTCCTTTGCGCGCCACAATGCGGGCCACACTCACCAATGACGCTCGCATGAAGCTGGTCGTTCATCCCCTCACGCCCGAACGCTGGCCCGATCTGGAGGCCATCTTCAACGCCCGAGGCTGTTCGGTGGCCAGAGGCTGCTGGTGCATGTTCTATCGGCACAGTGGAGCGCCGGATCCGTTGCCTGCGGGCATGACGCGAGCGCAGGTGCGGCGGGAGGAGTTGAAGGCCCTCGTGGACCATGCAAGGCCGCCGGGTTTGATCGGGTACCGCGGCAAGGTCCCCGTGGGGTGGGTGTCGCTGGGACCGCGCGAGGAGTTCGCCAAGCTGGTGAGATCGTCCGTCATGAAGGCCGTGGACGATCAGCCCGTGTGGTCGATCGTCTGCTTCGTCGTGCCGTCTGAGTACCGTGGTCAGGGCGTAGCGCAAGCCTTGCTGGCTGGCGCGGTCAAGTACGCAAAAAGCCGCGGAGCCACCTTGCTGGAGGCGTATCCGGTGGACAAGCCAGATCGTTCTGGCGATGACTCGATGTGGTTTGGTTCGAAGTCCATGTATGACCGCGAAGGGTTCAATGAAGTCGCGCGTCGGAAACCGACGCGGCCGGTGGTTCGATTGAAGGTGGCGTAAGCGCCCGAGAAACTCCAATGAAGCAACTGCTCGCCATGCAGCAGTGGCAACGCCGCCAGCACGAGCAAACGCCCAAGCGCTAGAAAAGAGTCACTGCAACCATGCACCGACAGGTCTACTTCATCACCCACCCAAACGTCGTGATCAGCCGCGACGTACCCGTGCCGCGCTGGCCTCTTTCGGAGCTTGGGCGCCGCCGCATGCATGAAGGGCTGTCGCAGCCGTGGATACCCGACCTCTCCGCCGTGTATTGCAGCGACGAGCAGAAGGCAGTCGACGGCGCGCAGATCCTGGCCGTGCACCTGTCGCTGCCCATCACCACCATCGCCGAACTCGGCGAGAACGACCGCTCCGCCACCGGCTTCCTGCCACCGGACGAGTTCGAGCGCGTGGCCACGGAGTTCTTCACTCACTCGACCACATCGGTGCGTGGATGGGAGCGAGCCGTGGATGCTCAGGCTCGTGTGGTAGCCGCAGTGGAACAAGCCATCCGTGACGACCAGACATCAGGCGCCATCGCCTTCGTCTCCCACGGCGCCGTCGGGACCTTGCTGTACTGCCACCTCGCCGGCCACCCGATCGACCGCCGCTGGGATCAGCCTCCCAACGGTGGTGGAAACTATCTGCAGTTCAACACAGGCGCGGCGCGGGACTGCACGTGGTGGCGCCCATTCGACGGACTGCCCCCGCACGACGGCGGTCCACCTCACGGAGGGGGACCATGACTCACCCATGCATCAAGACCCTGATCCTTCTGGCAATGACCTGGGCAGGCTACGCGGTCGCGCAAGACAAGGCTCCTCTGCCGCCATTGAAGGATGGCTGGTCTCGGTTGCAACTGGAGACCTACACGTCGGGCTGCACCTTGACCATCATGCTGCCCGCACGACGCGACTATGCGGCCGCGGCGGAACGCTCGGGCAACCCTTCACCCAAGCCGTTTCCGGAAGAACAACTCCGAGCTTCCGTCGAACCGATGTGCGCTTGCCTTGGACTGCGTGCCGCTCAGACGTGGACACTTGCGGAATACATGGTCGACAGCACAGCCAAGTCGAAGCCCTTCATTGAAGAGGCCATTGCAGGCGGCCAATGCAAACCAGAAGGCATTCTGGGAGAAGCACTGGCTGCCAAGCGCCCCAAGAAGGCTTGAGCAGGCCGTCGTCCCCGGATCGAGCCGCGAAGCCCGATCCTGAGACAACACCTCAAGCCACCCGCGCCAGCACCGGCCGCAACGCCGCCCCGGTGTGGCTCGCCTTGCACTTCACCACGGCCTCCGGCGGCGCCTCGATCACCACGGTGCCGCCGCGCACGCCCCCTTCTGGCCCAAGGTCGATGATCCAGTCGGCCTCGGCCACCACGTCGAGGTCGTGCTCGATCACCACCACGCTGTGCCCGCCGTTCACCAGCCGATGCAGCACGCGGATCAGCTTCTCCACATCGGCCATGTGCAGGCCCACGGTCGGTTCGTCCAGCACGTACAGCGTGTGCGGCGCCTTGTTGCCGCGCCGGGTCACGTCGTCGCGCACCTTGGTCAGCTCGGTGACGAGCTTGATGCGCTGCGCCTCGCCGCCTGAGAGTGTGGGCGAGGGCTGTCCCAGCGTGAGGTAGCCCAGCCCTACGTCCTTCAGCAACTGCAAGGGGTAGGAGATGTTGGGCATCGACGCGAAGAACTCCACCGCTTCGTCCACCTCCATGCGCAAAACGTCGCCGATGCTCTTGCCGCGCCAGCTCACCGCCAGCGTCTCGGGGTTGAAGCGCTGGCCATGGCACACGTCGCACGGCACCTTCACGTCCGGCAGGAAGCTCATCTCGATGGTGCGCATGCCCTGCCCTTCGCAGGCCGGGCAGCGGCCGTCGCCAGTGTTGAAGCTGAAGCGCGCCGGCAGGTAGCCGCGGGCGCGCGACTCCAGCGTGTCGGCGAAGAGCTTGCGGATGGTGTCCCAGAAGCCGATGTAGGTGGCCGGGCACGAACGCGGCGTCTTGCCGATGGGCGTCTGGTCCACCTCGAGCACGCGGTCGATCTGCTGCCAGCCGTCGATGCGCTCGCAGCCTTGCCACTTGGGCTTGGCGCCGCGCACGTTGACGAACTGCAGGTTGGACAGCAGCACGTCTCGCGCCAGCGTGGACTTGCCGGAGCCGCTCACGCCGGTCACAGCCACCAGGCGCTTCAGCGGAACATCGACGGTGATGTTCTGCAGGTTGTGCAGCGAAGCGCCGACGATGGTGAGCACCTCGCGCCCCGGCGCCGCGGCCACGGGCTCGTCGATCACCTGCAGCTTCGCGGACTTGCGCTTGCCCTTGGCCGGCGGGTCCTTCGGCGGCATCAGCGGCGCGATGGTGCCGGCAGACGCCACGGCACGCCGCTGCGAAATCGGGTGCACCAGCGGATGCGCCAGGAAGCGCCCCGTCACCGACGTGCCATGCGACGCCAGCTCCGTCACCGTGCCCTGGGCCACCAGCGTCCCGCCTCGCTTGCCCGCCCCGGGACCAATGTCGATGATGTGGTCCGCGCGGCGGATGGTGTCCTCGTCGTGCTCCACCACCACCAGCGTGTTGCCCTTGTCGCCCAGCTTGTGCAGCGCATCGAGCAGGATCTGGTTGTCGCGCGGATGCAGCCCGATGGTGGGCTCGTCCAGCACGTAGCACACGCCCTGCAGGTTGCTGCCCAGCTGCGCCGCCAGCCGGATGCGCTGGGCCTCGCCGCCGCTGAGCGTGGGCGCCGCGCGGTCGAGCGTGAGGTAGCCCAGGCCCACCTCCTCCAGGAATTCGAGCCGGCTGTGGATTTCTGTGATCACGTCGCGCGCGATCTCGGCATCGCGGCCCAGGAGCTGCAGGCTCTCCACCCACTTGCGCGCATCGGTCACCGACCACTGCGCGATCCATGCGATGGAGTGCGACTCGAAGGTCACGCCGCGCGACACCGGGTTCAGGCGCGTGCCGCTGCAATCCGGGCAGGGCTCGTCGACCACGCCCTCGACCTCGGCCTCCTCCGACGGGAAGCTCTGCTCGCGGCCCTTGTTGTCGTCGTCGCGGATGGAGTCGTCGTAGGCCTTGCGCTGCTCACGCGTCAGCGCCAGGCCCGTGCCCACGCAGGTGGTGCACCAGCCGTGCTTGCTGTTGTAGCTGAACATGCGCGGATCCAGCTCGGGGTAGCTGGTGCCGCACAGCGGGCAGGCACGCTTGGTGGAGAACACCTTCACCTCGCCCAGCTTGCGCGTGGGCGTGCCGGCCAGCATGGCCCCGCGCAGGCCTTCCAGCGGACTCAGGAGGTGCATCACGCCCTTGCCCAGGTCCAGCGCCTTCGCGAGCATCTCGCGCAGCGCGGCCTCGTTGTCAGCCGACACCACCAGGTCGCCCACCGGCAGCTCGATGGTGTGCTCCTTGAAGCGGTCGATGCGCGGCCACGGGTCCACCTTCAGGAACTCGCCGTCCACCCGCAGGTGCGTGTGGCCGCGGGCCTTGGCCCACTTGGCGAGGTCGGTGTACACGCCCTTGCGGTTGACCACCAGCGGCGCCATCAGCCCCACGTGTTCGCCCTTGTGGTCGCGCAGGATCTGCGCAGCGATGCTCTCCGCACTCTGCGGCTTCACCGGCGAGCCGTCGTTCACGCAATGCTGGATGCCCAGCTTCACGTACAAGAGGCGCAGGAAGTGCCACACCTCGGTCGTGGTGGCCACCGTGCTCTTGCGGCCGCCACGGCTCAGGCGCTGCTCGATGGCCACGGTGGGCGGGATGCCGTAGACCGCATCCACCTCCGGCCGACCCGCGGGCTGCACGATGCTGCGGGCATAGGCGTTCAGCGATTCGAGGTAGCGCCGCTGCCCTTCGTTGAACAGGATGTCGAAGGCCAGCGTGCTCTTGCCCGAGCCCGACACACCGGTGATGACGCTGAACTTGCCGCGCGGGATGCTCACGTCCAGCGACTTGAGGTTGTGCTCGCGCGCGTTCACGATGCGGATCACCTCCTCGCTTGCGCGGCGCTCGTCGCGGGCGGTCTTGAGGATGCTCTGCAGCGGCCGGCCCTCTTCCACCGCAACACCCTGGTGGCCCAGCGACAGGTCGTATTCGGACAAGGCCTTCGCGGTGTGGGACGTGCGATGCCGGCGCACCTCCTCGGGCGTGCCCGTGACCACCACCTGTCCGCCCTCGTCGCCGCCTTCGGGGCCGAGGTCGATGAGCCAGTCCGACGCGCGGATCACGTCCAGGTTGTGCTCGATGACGATGATGGAATGCCCCGCGTCCAGCAGCTTGCGGAAAGCGCGCATCAGCTTGGCGATGTCGTCGAAATGCAGCCCGGTGGTGGGCTCGTCGAACATGAAGAGCGTGCCCTTCTTGGCCACCGCCTGCTTGCTCGCGGTGTTGTTCTGCGCGGCTTCGGCCAGGAAGCCGGCGAGCTTGAGCCGCTGCGCCTCGCCGCCGCTGAGCGTGGGCACGGGCTGGCCGAGCTTCACGTATTCCAGGCCCACGTCCACGATGGGCTGCAGCACGCGCACCACCTCGCGGTCGTTGGCGAAGAGCTGCACCGCCTCGCTCACGGTGAGCTCCAGCACGTCGGCCACGCTGAGGTCGCGGATGACGTCGCCGGGCAGGCGGCGGTCGATCTTCACGTCCAGGATTTCCGCGCGGTAGCGGCGGCCGTCGCAGTCAGGGCAGCGCAGGTACACGTCGGAGAGGAACTGCATCTCCACGTGCTCGAAGCCCGAGCCGCCGCAGGTGGGGCAGCGGCCGTCGCCCGCGTTGAAGCTGAACATGCCCGCGCCGTAGCCGCGCTGCACGGCCAGGGGCGCCTCGGCGAAGAGCTTGCGGATCTCGTCGAAGGCACCCACGTAGCTCGCGGGGTTCGATCGCGCCGTCTTGCCGATGGGCGACTGGTCCACGAACACCGCGTCGGCCAGCCAGTCGGCGCCCAGCAGGCGCTCGTGCTCGCCGGGCGTCTCGGTGGGCTTGCCGAAGTGGCGCGACAAGGCCGGGAACAGCACGTCCTGCATCAGCGTGCTCTTGCCGGAGCCCGACACGCCCGTCACGCACACCATGTGCTGCAGCGGGAACTCGACGCTCACGTTCTTCAGGTTGTGCTCGCGCGCGCCTTCGAGGATGAGCCTGGGCGTGGATTCGCTGACCATGCGCTTGATGCCCATGCCCACGTGCTTGCGCGCGCCCAGGTAGGCGCCGGTCAGCGTGTCGGCGCGCTTGATCTCTTCGGGCGTGCCGTCGAACACCACCGTGCCACCGCGTTCGCCGGGGCCGGGGCCCATGTCGATGAGGCGGTCGGCCGCGAGCATCACCGCCGGGTCGTGCTCCACCACCACCAGCGTGTTGCCGGCGTCGCGCAGGCGGTGCATGGCCTCGACGATGCGGTTCATGTCGCGCGGATGCAGGCCGATGCTGGGCTCGTCCAGCACGAACATGGTGTTCACGAGCGAGGTGCCGAGCGCCGTGGTCAGGTTGATGCGCTGCACCTCGCCGCCCGAGAGCGTGCGGCTCTGGCGGTCCAGCGTGAGGTAGCCCAGGCCCACGTCGCACAGGTACTTCAGCCGCGTGCGGATCTCGTCAAGCAGCAGCTTGAGCGCGTCGTCCAGCATGCTGCTGGGCAGCGTGAGGCCGTCGAAGAAGCTGCGGATACGCACGATGGGCATGAGCATGAGGTCGTGCACCACCAGGCCGGGCAGCGCTTCGAGCTGCGCGCGCGTCCAGGCCACGCCGACCGGCATGAAGCGCTTCTCGGGCTTGAGCACGGCATCGGCGTCCTGCTTGCTGCCCAGGCGCCACAGCAGCGCCTCGGTCTTCAGCCGCGCGCCGCCGCAGGCCTCGCAGGGCGTGTAGCTGCGGTACTTGGACAGGAGCACGCGGATGTGCATCTTGTACGCCTTCGATTCCAGGTACTCGAAGAAGCGCTTGACGCCATACCACTGCTTGTTCCAGTTGCCGTTCCAGTTCGGCGAGCCGTTGATGACCCAGTCGCGCTGCGACTCCGTGAGCTGCGCCCAGGCGGTGTCGCGCGGGATGCCCGCCTCGCCGCCGTACTTGATGAGGTCGTCCTGGCACTCCTTCCAGGCCGGCGTCTGCATGGGCTTGATGGCGCCGCTGCGCAGCGTCTTGCGATGGTCGGGAATGACCAGGCCGTAGTCGACGCCGATGACGCGGCCGAAACCGCGGCAGGTCTCGCAGGCGCCCATGGCGGAGTTGAAGGAGAACAGCGCCGGCTGCGGGTCGGCGTAGCGGATGTCGCTGTCGGGGCAGTGCAGGCCGGTGGAGAAGCGCCAGAGTTCGCCCTCGCCTTCATCGGCGGCGAGCGCGTAGACATTGACCCGGCCACTGCCTCGCTTCAGCGCGGTTTCGATCGCCTCCACGACGCGGACCTTCTCCGCCCCCTGCACCCGGAAGCGGTCGGCCACCACGTCGAGCACCTTGCGTGCGCCCGTGGGCGAGGCCACCTCGCGTTCCGCCTGCACCTTGGTGAAGCCGCTGGCCGCGAGCCACTGCTCCACCTCCTCGGCCGTCGTGCTCGCGGGCAGTTCCACCGGGAAGGTCACCACCACCCGCGGGTCGGCCGCCTTCGTGCGCGCCACCAGCTCCGCGTAGATCGTCTCGGGCGTGTCGTGCCGCACCCGCTGCGCCGTCTGCCGGTCGAACAGCTCGGCAGCCCGCGCCCACAGCAGCTTGAGGTGGTCGTTCAGCTCGGTCATCGTGCCCACCGTGGAGCGCGAGGTGCGCACCGGGTTGGTCTGGTCGATGGCGATGGCCGGGGGCACGCCGTCCACACGGTCCACCGCGGGGCGGTCCATGCGGTCCAGGAACTGGCGGGCGTAGGCGCTGAAGGTCTCGACGTAGCGGCGCTGCCCTTCGGCATACAGCGTGTCGAAGACCAGGCTGGACTTCCCCGAGCCGCTGGGCCCGGTCACCACCGTGATTTCACCGGTGCGGATGTCGAGGTCCAGGTTCTTGAGGTTGTGCTGGCGGGCGCCGCGAATTCGAATGAGGCCGGAGGTCATGGGGGAAGGGGTCTCCGAGAGGGGAGCGGAACATTCTAGGGACGTGCGGGATTCCTGTCCGGTGAGGTCTTTTGCACGTTTTGCCGGTCCGTGTGTCGGTTTTCCACAATCCGCACAGAAGGCTTCGGATCAACACTTCGCCCCAGGGAGGGACAGCCAGACCCGGCGCCAGGAAGCCCGGGCGGTCCGCCTCATCGATCGCACGAGATCGCACGATAGGAGACAAGCATGAAGCCCACGGCACGCGCCCTCGTCCTCGCCTGCTCGATCCTGGCCTCGGCCACCGCCCACGCCGACATCGTCATCGGCCAGACCTCCGGGTTCACCGGCCCCGCCGCGGCGGGCGTCAAGGAAAACACCGATGGGGCGAAGCTCTACATCGACTGGATCAACGAACAGGGCGGCGTGAACGGCCAGCGCGTGCAGCTCGTCTCGCTGGACGACAAGTTCGAGCCCAAGCTGGCAGCGGAAAACGCGGAGAAGCTCATCACCGAGAAGAACGCCATCGCGCTGTTCATGAACCGCGGCACGCCGCACACCGAAGCCATCAAGCCGCTGCTGGAGAAGTACAAGGTGCCGCTGGTGGCGCCATCCACCGGCGCGATGATCCTGCACAAGCCGGTGAACCCCTGGATCTTCAATGTGCGCGCCACCTACCAGCGCGAGGCGGAGAAGGCCATCACGCACCTGACCAGCATCGGCGTCACGCACATCGCGCTGGTGCACGTGGACGACACCTTCGGCGCCGACTGCGCCACCGGCGCGCAGAAGGGCTTCGACAAGGCGAAGATCAAGCCGGTGTTCGTCGAGAAGTTCGACCGCACGAAGCCCGACTTTGCCAGCCTCGTGCAAAAGGTCACGACACAGCAGACGCAAGCCGTGTTCATCATCGGCTCGGCGGGCGCGGTATCGGATGCCACCCGGCTGCTTCGCACCGCCGGATCGAAGGCGCAGATCGTCACCGTCTCCAACAACGCGTCCGGCGGCTTCATCAAGCAGATGGGCGAGTACGCGCGCGGCACCATCGTGTCGCAGATCTTCCCCTATGAACGCTCGCTGGCCGCGCCCATCGTGAAGGAGGCCAGCGACCTGGCGGCGAAGAAAGGCATCGCCGACGTGTCGCCGGCCATGCTCGAAGGCTATGCCGGTGCCAAGGTGCTGGTGGAAGGCCTCAAGCGCGCCGGCGCCAACCCCACCCGCGACAAGCTGCGGCTGGCCATGGAGGGCATGAAGAAAGTGGACATCGGCGGACTGGAAGTGACCTACGGCCCCAACGACCACACCGGGCTGGAATACGCGGACCTGTCCATCATCGGACCCGACGGGAAGTTCCGCCGCTAAGGTCCCGCGGCCGGTTTGGTACTAGGCGTTTCCAGGAGAAGCACGCACCAGGACGGCGCGTAAAGTGGTGCGATGAATGACAGGCCCTTGGCCGATCTTCGCCACAAGTTGGGCCTCGGCGAGGCAGGCATCGACGACGCGGAGCGGGTGCGCCGGATGGAGCGCGCACTCATCGGCTCGCGCGATGGATTCTGGGAGCGCAACCTGCGCACCAACGTCAGCTGGTACTCGCGCAGCTTCCGCGAGCTGCTGGGCTTTGCCGATGGCGAGCTGCCCGACGACCGCGACGTGGTCAACGCGCGGCTGCATCCGCAGGACCGCGAGGCCTTCCTGTCGCAGTACGACGAGGCGATCCGCCAGCGCGGCAGCTTCTCCTACGAGGGGCGCTTCCTCGACCGCTACGGCAAGTGGCGCTGGCTGCGCGGGCGCGGCCGCGTGTGGCTGGGCGAGGACGGCGAACCGGAGCTCATCACCGGCGCGGTGAGCGACGTCACCCTCGAGAAAGACGCCCTGCTGCTGCTCGAACAGCAGCGCCGGCAGCTGGAGGACGAGGTGCGCGAGCGCACCGCCAGCCTCACCGCCGCGCTGGAGGAAGCCCAGCGCCAGCGCCGCGAGGCGGACGCGGCCAACCAGGCGAAGTCGCGCTTCCTGGCGCACATGAGCCATGAGATCCGCACGCCGCTCAACGGCATCCTCGGGCTCAACGAGCTGGCCCTGCGGGTCACGCAATCGACCTCGGAGCGGCGCTACCTGGAGGTCGCCATGCAGTCGGGCCAGGCCCTGCTGCAGGTCATCAACAACGTGCTGGACGTCTCGCGCATCGAGGCCGAGCGGCTGCCCATCAACACCGAGCCCTTCGACCTCTCCGACGCGATGGCCGAGGCCATGCGCTCGGTCGTGCCGCTGGTGCGCGAGAAGGGCCTGTCCATGCAGTACGACTACCAGGGCGACATCACCTGGGTGCACGGCGATGCGGCGCGCACGCGGCAGGTGATGACCAACCTGATCGGCAACGCCGCGAAGTTCACCGAACACGGGTACGTGAAGATCGCCGCCGAGGTGCGCGCCACCGAAGGCGACGACTGCATCGCCTTGCTGAGCGTGGAAGACAGCGGGCCGGGCATCGCCCCCGGCGAGCTGGCGCGGCTGTTCGACGCCTTCGAGCAAGGCGACACCAGCGCCGCGCGCCGCCACGGCGGCACGGGACTGGGCCTCACGATCGCCCGTGGCCTGGCGCAGGCCATGGGCGGAGACATCAGCGCCCGCAGCTCGCAGGGCACAGGCACGGTGTTCACCGTCGAGCTGCCGCTGAAGGTGGCACGCGACCCGCATCCGCTGGCCGACCCGCCGCCGGGGCACGCCTGGCTGCTCTACAAGCGCGAACGGCCTGCGCTGCTGATGGCCGAGCGCCTGAAGCGCCTGGGCTGGACCTCCACCCACCTGCAAGGCGTGCCCGAGGCGATCGTGCATGCGCGCTCCACGCCGGCGGAGCGCCAGCCGCGGCTGGTGATGATTCCCGAACACGTGCTGGATGCCGACGCAGACCTGCACTCGCTGCGCGCCGCGCTGCCGCATGCCCGCATCGCGCTGCTGGTTCGCGCGGACTGGCTGAACACGCGCTTCGAGCGCATGGCCCGCAACCTGCAGATTCCGCTGGTGCTGCTGCCGCTCACGCCGCGCGACCTGCGCCTGCTCACCGGCGAGCGGACCGCGAAGTCCGAACCCAGGATCGAGCTCAAGGCCACGGCGCTGGCCACCCTGGCACCGGTGCTGATGGTGGAAGACAACGAAGTGAACCGCCTCATCGGCGAGGAGTTCCTGCGCGCGCTGGGCCTGCCCTCGCGCATGGCCGAGAACGGCGAGGACGCGCTCGCCTGCGTGGGGGAATCAACGCCGTCGCTCGTGCTGATGGACCTGCAGATGCCCGGCATGGATGGCCTGGAAGCCGCGCGGCGCATGCGCGCGATGCAGCGCGACGGCGTGCTGCCGCACTTTCCCATCATCGCCTTGACGGCCCACGCGCTGGAGAGCGATGCGCAGATGGCTCGCGCCGCGGGCATGGACGGCTTTCTCAGCAAGCCCATCATGCTGGAGCAGCTGCGGCGCGAGCTGGAGAAGTGGCTGCCCGCACTGCGCGCCGCGCGCGACACCGAGAACCCGGGCGAGTAGGACGAGGCCGACGCGACCTTGCGGCCTTGACCGGCTGCATTCCGAAGCACGGACCACTAGCCTTCAGGCAAACAACTGAAGGAGTGGTTCCATGAACATCATCATCTGGCTCGTGGTGGGCGGACTCATCGGCTGGGTTGCCAGCATGCTCATGCGCACGCCTGAGGGCGTCCTCATGAACGTCGTGGTCGGCATCGTGGGTGCCTTCATCGGCGGCTGGCTGCTGTCGCCTTACCTGGGTGGCGGCACCATCAACGCGCATGACTTCAGCCTGCCCAGCCTGATCGTGTCGCTGCTGGGCGCCATCATCCTGCTCGCGGTGGTGAACCTGCTGCGCCGACTGCGATGACGCCGGAGGCCAGGATGCAGATCGGGGAAACCAGGCACGAGCACGCCGCGACCTCGCAGGTCTACACCTACCACGCCGACTACGACGTGGACACCCATGCCATCACCTGGAGCGCGACGGTGAGGAACGGCGCCGATGGCGAGTGGCGGCTGGACGGGTCCATCCCGCTGTCGTCGCCCGGCATCGCGTCCGTCGCGGAGGAAGTGGTGCGTGATGCGGTGGTGGCGCAAATCGATGCGCTGGAAGTTGACGGTGCAGGCCCGTCACCCTAGGCCCTCGATGGCGCCGGCCACAGGCCCTGCGTGCGCCACAGCATGGTGAGGATCATCGCCATCGCGATCAGCAAGGGCCGCAGCATGCCGGCGTCGATCCTTCCATCGGTGGCCGCCTGCAGCGGCACCACCACATAGCGCAGCAGTTCCGGCAGGGCCGTGAGCAGCACGGCCCCCAGCACCACGCCGGGGATGTGACCGATGCCGCCGAACACCACCATCGCAAGGATCAGCACCGATTCCTGCAGGCTGAAGGCCTCGGGCGAGATGAAGCCCTGGAAGCTGCCGAACATCGCGCCCGTGATGCCGCCGAAGCTGGCACCGACGGCGAACGCCAGCAGCTTCATGTCGCGCAGTGGAATGCCCATGGCTTCGGCCGCCAGTTCGTCGTCGCGCATGGCCATCCACGCACGGCCGATGCGTGAATGCTGCAGCCGGTGGCACACGAGCACCGTGAGGCCCACCAGCGAGAGAAACAGGTAGTAGTGCAGCGTGACCGGCGCCAACTGCCAGGGCCCGAGGTGCAGCGGCCGGCTGAGGTCCAGCCCGAAGACGCGGATCGGGTCGAGTTGCCCGAGGCCCTTGGACCCATCGGTGATGTTGACCGGATGCCCCATGTTGACGATGAGGATGCGCACGATCTCGCCGAAGCCCAGCGTCACCATCGCGAGGTAGTCGCCGCGCAGCTTGAGGGTGGGCGCCCCCAGCAGTACACCCAGGCCCGCGGCCAGCAACGCTCCCAGCGGGATGACCATCCACCACGGCGCATGCAATCCGGCAGGGAACATCGCGGCGATCCAGCTGAAGTGCTCGGTGAGGTGCGGCGAGGCCAGCAACGCGAACAGGTAGGCACCCAGTGCATAGAAGGCGACGTAGCCCAGGTCCAGCAGGCCCGCGCAGCCCACCACCACGTTCAGCCCCAGCGCCAGCATGACGTAGAGCAGGCAGGTGTCGGCTGTGCGGACCCAGTGGTCACCCAGGAGCTGAAGCAGCAAGGGCAGGACCAGCAGCGAGCCGGCGAGTCCGTACTGCAGACGCAATGCCTGTGAGTTCATGGAAGACGCCGCGCCGGTCAGACCGAACGCTGCATGAAATGCCAGCGGTGGTGGAATGCGCGCGGCACCTCGACATCGCCGTGCGGCAGGCAATCGACGAAACCATGGGCCAGGTACAGCCGTCGGGCGGCATGCATGAACTCGGCGGTGTCCAGGCACACGGTGCGGCAGCCCAAGGCCCGAGCGTCCGACAGCAGCCGCTGCAGCACGACCCGGCCCAGGCCCATGCCGCGAAAGGCCTGGCGGATGTACACACGCTTGAACTCCGCCACGTCGCCGTGCAACCGGCGCAAGGCACACATGCCCACGGGCTGGTCCTGCAATTCGAGGAGGTAGAACACGCCCTCCGGCGCATCCGCCCGGCACAGTTTCTCAAGGGTGGCCGATGCATCCTCCTGCACCGAGGTGTGAAACGACGTGAGCGCGTGCGAGCCGAACATGCGGACGATGCCCTCGCGGACCCAGTCCAGGTACTCGACATTCAGCCGCAGGATCGTCTCGCGGTGTTCGACGGGATGGGCGATGACGAAGGCCAGGGGCATTGAAATCCGAACGGCGGTTGAGGACCCGAAGGCTAAACTAGCCCGCGCCTGCAAGACAGGCCCTCGTGTTCCGTTCATTGCGGAACGAAACGCTGCAATCGACGCATTCATGGACAAGCTCACGGGCATGCTGGCCTTCGTGAAGACGGCCGACCTCGGCAGCTTCGCGGCAGCGGGCCGTGCATTGGAGATCTCCGCATCGGCCGTGGGCAAGAGCGTGACGCGGCTGGAAGACGAACTCGGCGTGCGGCTGCTCCAGCGCAGCACGCGCAGCATCCGCCTCACGGCCGAAGGGCAGCAGTTCCACGAGCGCTGCCGGCGCATCCTCGACGAACTGGAAGACGCGCATGCCCTGCTCTCGCAGGCCTCGGATGCACCCCGCGGCAGGCTGCGCGTCAGCGCGCCCATCGTGGGCCACCATTTCCTGCTTCCGATGATCCCGGACTTCATGGCCCGCTACCCGGACGTCGAACTGGACGTGCATTTCACCGACCGCAGCGTGGACCTCATCGAAGAAGGCATCGACGTGGCCATCCGCAGCGGCGAACTGCCGGATTCGCGGCTGGTGTCGCGGCCGCTGCAGGCCTTCAGGCTGCAGCTGTGCGCCTCACCCGACTACCTCTCGCGGCACGGCGAGCCGGCCGGCATGGCGGACTTGCCGGCGCATTCGGCCATCCGGTTCCGGCATCCGAACACCGGCAAGCTGCTGGACTGGCCGATGCTGGCCGACGGACAGGTTCATCCGAAGACCGTGCTGGCCTTCAACAACATGGAAGCCGTGCTCGGCGCCTGCCTGCGCGGCTTGGGGCTGGCCTGCATGCCGGACTTCCTCGCCCGCGATGCACTGGCCGACGGCCGGCTGCGCATCGTGCTCGGCCGCGAGGCATTCGTGGACGGGCAGTACCGCGCCATCTGGAATTCGAGCCGGCACCTGGCGCCGAAGACGCGGGTGTTCATCGATCACCTCAGTGAGCAGTTGACGGCAACCGGCTGACACGTGCCGTGCAGGGAACACGGATTGCTGCTTCCAGCGCATCCACGACTTGCGGAGACTGCATTTGGAAACGCCGGCCAACATCGAGACGCATCCGATTCACCCGATGCTGGCCGCCATGCCCTTCGGGCTGTGGCTGATGTCCTTGATGTGCGACGTGGCGCACGCCACTGGCAGCCCAAATTCCCATTGGCCGGTGCTGGCGCTGTACACCATGGCCGCCGGCCTCGCGATGGCACTGGTCGTGGCCGGCCCCGGCCTCGTCGACATGCTGTTGCTCAAGGGCGGCCTCCATTGCACGGCGTTGATCCACGCGGGCATCAACCTCATGGTGGTGGCCTTGTACTTCGTCAACCTCTGGCTGCGCACCGGCGATGGTGATCCAGGCCTCACCCTGCTGCTGTCCGTGCTCGGGATTGCATTGCTGCTGGTGTCCGGATGGCTGGACGGCAAGATGGCCGACGTGCCTGAACCAGCGCCGGTGGACAAGGAACGCCACCTGCGCGCGTAGCCGCTTCGCCACCCGGCCGGCATTGCAAATCGCCGCGTGCGGCGCTATCGTCCGCCCGACGGTCCACCGGCCGTCAAAGGGAGGACGCCAGGCACAGCGGGACACAGACTCCCGGCATGGCTTCCTATGCACAGCTTTCGGGCGGAGGAAGCCATGTCACTGCTCTTCGAGCACGTCGTCGTGCTGATGCTGGAGAACCGGTCGTTCGACCATCTGTTCGGCTACCTGGGCATCGGCGAAGGCCTGCCCGCCAAGGGCGCCGTCAACTACCTCACCCCGGGCGACAAGACCTCCAAGGCCTTCAGGTCGAGGCGCGGCGGTGACTTCACCTCGGTGGGCGAAGGCCCATCGCACTCGCTCAAGCAAGTCAACGAACAGCTCTTCGGCAAGGCCAGCCAGCCGGCCAGCGTGGCGGCGTCGAAAGCCGACCTCAGCGGCTTCGCCGCCTCGTTCAAGACCTCGCTGCAGTACGACCTGAAGCGCGATCCGGTCGACAGCGAGATCCAGCAGGTCATGAACGTCTTCGACCCGGTGCAGTTGCCGGTGCTGTCCACCCTGGCCAAGAATTTCGTGCTGTGCGACCACTGGTTCGCCGATGTGCCGGGCCCGACCATGCCCAACCGGGCCTTCGTGCACGCAGCCACTTCGCAGGGCTACACCTACAACGCGGACTGGAAACCCAAGTTCACCTGCAAGACGCTGTACGACCGCATCAACGCCACGGCCGGCAAGAGCTGGCGCGTCTACTACCACGACAACAACGACGTGCTGGAGCTGTATCCCAACCTCAAGAAGACGGTCGCGAACAACGTCCGCTTCGAGACGAACTTCCTCAACGACGTGGCCGCCGACCAGCTGGCCACCTACTCGTTCATCACACCGGCGTTCCTCTCGACGCCCACACAAGCGGTCAACAGCATGCACGCGCCGCAGGACGTGCGCCCGGCCGAGAAGCTCGTGGCCGACGTCTACAGCGCACTGCGTTCGCATCAGGACGTTTGGAAGAAGACCTTGTTCATCGTGGTTTGGGATGAGCACGGCGGCTACTACGACCACGTGCAGCCGCCGGCCACGGTGTCACCCGATGGCATTGCGGGCCGCATGGACCAGCCCTTCCTGGTGCCGTTCGATTTCAAGCGGCTGGGGCTGCGCGTGCCCTGCATCCTGGTGTCGCCGTGGTTCAAGCCGCAGGTGGATTCCACCGTCTACAGCCATTCCAGCATTCCAGGGTCGGTGATCGAGGCGTTTGGACTTGGCGACTTCCTGACCCAGCGCGATGCGCAAGCCGCCAAGCTGACGAAGAAGTACCTCACGCAGACCGCCGGGCTCGTCTGGCGGACCAACACGCCCGACCTCACGGTGCCGGTGCAGCCGTCGAGCATTGACTCGATGCAGCGGGAGATGTTGGATGGGTCGGTGCATCTTGATCCGCATCCGGAGAACAGGAACACCTTGCGAACGCGGGACATTCGCGACCCGGCACATGCGGCGGAGTTTGTACGGACGCAGGTGGCGAAGAACCTGGAGCATTACTTTGCTTCGGGCGGCAAGAGCGCGGTTGGCAAGGGGCTGTCGGCGGACAATCAGGCGGCGTCGGCGAATGTGAGTTCCTCACGCATCGATGAGCTGAAAGCATCGCGCGGCAAGAAGGCGGCGCCAGTCCATCGGCCCTGAAAGCGAACGACGAGCAAGCCTCACCGAACCCCTCTATCGATCCATGCAGAACAACCCCTACATCCCGCCAGCCGCCGAATTGAAGGACGTCCCTCGCCCGCCGGGTTCTCCCATCAAGGCCATCGGACTGGGCTTCCTCGTGGACATGGTGGCCACGGTGGTGGGGGGAGCGATTCTTGGCTTCAGCTATGCGTTCGTCCTGGGCAAACAAGGCCTCAGCCACGAACAGATCACCTCGGCCTTGCGCGACCAGCACTCGATGACAACGACCATCGGCCTCGTGGGCGTGGTGATCGGAACGGCGGCCTCGTTCCTGGGCGGGTGGGTCTGCGCACGCATCGCCCGGAGGAATGAGCTCCGACTCGGCGCCGCCCTTGCCGCCGTGCTGACCCTGTTCGGTCTGATATTCGCCGGCGATGGACGGCTGCCTTTGCCTGAACTGCTGGTGGCGAGTGTGTTGACGGTGGGGGCCGTCATGGCCGGTTCGGTACTTGGTCGGTCGAGGAACGCCACCTGAGTTGAAGTTCGGCACATCGGATGCCCATGCTGACCATGGGCTCCGTGTCCCGCAAAGCAGGCACCACACGTTTTGCATTCCTGGTTTCGTCCTTTCGCGAGCGGCGGCGAAATGGAAATCGAAAATCGCTAGTTGACTAGGCACCTCGACCTACCGGGCGCATGGATCGATGAAGCTTGCTCCACGGGGCTTGGCGGAGGCAAACTAGCAGGTATCAAGCCAGTCTAGGCGCCTTGGCCCCCGTGGCCTCCGAGACGCTCGAAGCGCTTCGCGCCTCGATTCAAACAGAGCGCGTTCAACACGCCAAACAGGGAAGGAAGAACGTGCCAAGAATCGACTACGACAAGCTCCTTGCTAGCGTCTCGATCGACGAAGTTGCGAAGCGCCTTGGTATGGAGCTTAGTGCTGAGACCGGCACGAAGGCCAAGGCCTTGTGCCCATTCCATGATGACAAGACGCCGTCGTTGCTCATCGACTCAAACCGAGACCGAAGCCGACAACACTTTCACTGCTTCGCATGTGGTGCGCATGGCGATGCAATCGATCTGATCAAGGCCCGTCTCAACGTCGGCTTCAAAGAGGCCGTGGAGTGGCTGTCACGCGGCTTTGCAATTGCTTCATCGAGCGAACCTACGAACGCCCCCCGCCCTCCGGCTGATATTGGATCAGACGACGGCTCGGGCCTTGAGTTGGCACTACGCATGTACCTTCGCGGCTCCAGTGCAGAACGCCTTAACGAGTGGATAGTGGAGCGGAACCTTGACCCAACCATCATCCGCCGAGCCAGCTTCGCCCATGCAACCAGCAATTTCTTGTCAGGGCGCCTTGATGCGGAGAAGGACAGATCGCGAAAGCGTGAGCGAGCCGGATTGCTGGAGGATGCCCATCTGGTCAGGCGGCTGTTTCCTGGCGTTGCCACGGCATTGCATCTGCCTCTGAACGCAGGGGACGGCTCATCTACCAGCTATGGTGACTTCTTCATTGGCGAGCGCATCGTCTTTCCCCTATACGACGACAAGAAGCTGTTGGTCGGCCTCGGAGCCCGGTCACTAGGCGACTCCGTCGGGTCAACCAGTCCGAAGTACCAATTCACTCGCGGCTTCCCAAAGACACGGGTACTCTATCGCGCAGAGCAAGCCTTTGGACGGCTACGAGAAGGCGCCAAGCAAGGCAAGAAAGAACAGACGCTCTTCCTGTGCGAAGGCTTCCTTGACGCCCTCAGATTTGAGGGTGCTGGGCTCGATGCCGTAGCCGTCATGGGAAGCGCCCTGAGCGAGCAGCAAACGCAATTGATTAAGGTCTTGTGCGACAGCTTGCCCGGTCAAGGAACTACAGTAACGGTGAATGTTTGCTTCGACCGAGACGAAGCAGGCCTTAGGGGCGCCGCCGACGCTTGCCTCAGGCTGCTGGCCGCAGGTCTTGACTGCAAGTTCTGTTGGCCTACCGACGCCACACTGAGCGATGTCGGTGTATATGGCGAGCATGCCAAGGATCCCAACGACTACCTAGCAGGACTGTCGCCCGAATCGGTCAACGAACTATTGGAGCGGTCTAGCTATGACGCGCCACTAGCGATCCTGGCATTTGCGTTTGGAACTACCGCAGACGACACGCTGAATGACTCAATCTGGTCCGCCGCGCCTCGCTCACGAAGAATGCGTGCCTTCACACGGGCATCTGCGCAGCTGAGGCGAGTGGCGGGTAGAAATGCTGCATCGTTGGTTTCGATCGGCGAGCAGATCGAGGAAACTCGAACCAGCGTTCAAGCCTTGAGAGACTGGGCGGCTCACCTGGCCGAAGCCAAAGCGGAAGCGCATGGGTCGTTGTCTGGAGAGTTTCTGAACGATGCTCAAGCTCGACTCAATCACGCCCGGCTACTTGCCTACATGGGATCGAAGCGAGGTGAACTTCCTTGCGATGAGCCACGTTGGGAGCGTCTCGACGTCGCCGCAACGGCATTCAATGCCCTTCTTGTTGAGCGCTTGTTAAGTCAGGAAGCCGATCCGTTGGGGGCCTATGACGCGGTTTGGGTTCCTAGAAGCTTTGGAGGGTCACAGCCAAGGCTCAAGATGATGCCGAGGCCAGAGGATCTCACGATCCAGCAATACCTGCTCAACGAGATCCTTACCGAACGCTGGGATCACAGCGCATATTCCGATTCGACGTTCAGTAGAAGCATCCCAGCGATCCGCTACTACAGGGAGGAGAGGCGGACAGTCACCACCGGCTTTGACTCTGATGGGAAGGGCAACTGGGGTGAACTGAGCACTCGAACCCTGAGCTTCGCGTATCAGATTGACATGGATGTTGTAGAGGGCAGGCAGCCTGCTTCGTCCCAGGGGATGTACCGGCCCTTTCATGAGTGTTGGCTTGACTTCATGAAGTCGGTCTCGCGGCAAGTTTCTGAGATCGGGTATGTATACGCCGTCCGGCTTGACGTGAAGCGCTACTACGACCGCCTACGCCGGTATGTTGTGCGTGACAGCTTGCAGGCCCACCTGAAGCACGCTATCGAGTCCGTGACTGGTGACACTCCCGGGTTTGCAGAGTTGCTGGGAATGCAGGTAGCCACGCCTAGTGCGGCTGAGAAGGCGACGGCCGTTCTCGAAAGATTGGACGAGCAACTCTTCGGCGTCGCCTACAGGCGGCCGGACACGGGTGTCGTAGAGGGGTCAGATCCGACGCGCGGGATACCGCAAGGGCCTGTTCTTTCCGCATGGATCGGCTCGATCGCCTTGTTTCCGCTAGACCAAGAAGCTAACAGAATCATTGAACGACTTAACACGGAAAAGACCCGTGTTGGGTACGCCCGGTATGTCGATGACATCGTCCTACTGGCAGACAGTCCAGCAGCTCTAAACGAGATGCGCGAGTCGATTGATCGGCATGCACGGGCGCTTGAATTGACGCTCCTGGCCAAAGCCGACGAGATCCCCGCGATGAGTGCAGAGGAATTCTCGGTCTACATAAACCACGGCCGTGCCTTGGCTGCGTCAGGTCCTGCGTGGGAGCCCCCGCTCATCGGCGATGGCGAGTCCGGATGGGACTTTTGGTCCGTTGCCCCGACCACTGACCGGCAGTCCGCGCTGCAGTTGCTGCACAACGTGGAGCTATACAAGGCGCCCGTCGCGACCATCCTTCAGACAGTCAAAACCGCATTTCAAGCTCCAGACCTTAGACCGTCAGAATTGCCCAAAGCCGCACGACTTTTGTGGTACGCGATCGCCAGCGAACACGAAAATGATGTAGACCGAGTCGACGCTGCTGCAGCGTGGACTCGATACCTGACGCTGTGGAGTGAGTGTGTGCAGGGAACGTCGTGGCGTCTCCTCCCAGAGAAGCACTCGTGGGAATCACCGCTGTTGTTTGGACTCGAAGGGCTTGAGCAATTGCTCGACACAAAGACCCGCGACGTTCACGAACTGAATGCTGAAGAGAACGTCACTCGACGCAACAGGATCGCATTGCTGGCCAGTCTGGTCCTTGAGCCGAGGTTTAGTACCCCCTTCGGTGACAATTTGTCCGGGCCAGAGCACCAGCGCGAAACAAGATTCCAACTCTTGGCCTGGAAGGCCCGACGTGCCACCGGTCAGAGCAACGCACCTGCCACTCGGTCCGAAGCTGAGCGTGCTCGGTTGGTCCATGTCTGGCAACCTTTCGAGTGGATGCACGAGGCAGTAGCGCTTCTGGCTTCCTCGACGGCTTCTGATGAAGATCCTCTCAAACCGTTTGTCCAGCCGTTCAAGAATCTTGTTGCTCGCAACCTCAACTACAGCGTTGCAGCTCGCCTGTTTCAGGACTTACTTCCCGACCAACCAGATCGACAACTTCCGTCGGGCGAGCCGAGTGGGGTCTCTGATCAAGCAACAACAGCCACGGCCGCTATTGCATTGCAGACACTGGCTAGCGTTGTGCCTCGGACCGAGGTCCTCGCCTGCTTCAGCAAGCGTCACCACTTGTTAGCGCTGACTGCTTCAGTTCACTCGACAGCACGGCTCTTTCTCCCCCCACTTCCAGGCATCCGTGTAAAGCGTCTTTTTTCCTGTCTCAGCGATGAGTCAACGAACGGCAACGTACTTGCGCGCGGTCTGGAGGCAATCGAACTGAATGACGCTGGCCAGGACCTCCCTGTGTTCGTGGGCGCCGACTCCCAGGCAATTCCGCGCCCCTTGGCGTTGAGTTGGACACGGCACGACATGGAGTCAACTGGAGGGCTGTTGCGTCGACTTGAAGGAACGCTCTCGCCCGAGGATTTCCTTCGTTTGCGCGCATCGACGGAATCAACGGGTCAGTCTTTGGTCGTAGGGACTCTCCGGTCTGCCGCCAGCCTGTATCGAGCGATCGTTGCGGCTGTTCGGTCCTTCGCGCGTGAGCACAGCGAACTAGAACTTGTTCCGGCGTGGCCCCACCTCGCACAGAGTTCCAACGGGCAAAATTACTATGTAATTGGTGAAGGTGTATCGCGCGCGGAGCTAGGCAATCGTGCCTTCGTTCGAGATGGTGGACGTGCACTTCGGACGATTGAAGTTCCCATCTACGAAGCAGATCTCTGGCGCGTCGGCGCGGCCGTCAGTGACTTCATTGGATTACATGACGACGTTGCCAAGTTCAGCGACGCGGAGACCGAAGTAACTCTCGATGCGGCGGCACTGAGTAATCCTGCACGATATGTGCTTCGCGCACAGATGCGAAAGCTTCGTGGCGCATTTGCTGACTCCAGGATCAGCAAGAGGCAAGCCTCAGCCACCGAGTTGCCATCGAGCATAGAACGTTCACTTAGGCTATTGGAAGATTTTCCGGATGACTCCGCGTCCGCCATCTTGCAGGTTGCTCACGTGCTGGCGATCGAAGCCGAGTCAGCGGCAATGTTCCTGTCGTTTCGAGAGCGATGGGGCTGCACGGATACTGCAGTGTTTCTGAAGGAATTGGCTAGTAGACTTGTCGCACGTTTGCCACTCTCGATCTCGAAGGACCTGGCGGTTGACGCTGGTGACTTACTTGGGGTTCGGCGTGATCTCTGGGGGGTGCTCTGCTTTTCGAGGCAAGTACACGCGCTGAGCGGCACCGCAGCACTATCTCAGGAGCCTGCTTGGCGGGCCCTTCGTGCCGGAACCGTTTGTGCCGGGGTATCTGCTGCACTTGAGGGTGTGGTCGCGTCCATGCGCAGCCACGGCAGCTTTGAGGCCAATTTCACTTTTGACTTTCCCGCAGAGTGGAATGTTGCTGCACTTGGTCGTGGCGACTCAGACTCTGCCCCAGACGCTGCCGATACTGCTGAAGACGCCAGACTCCAGCGAAACCGAGTGGGATTGTTGGAGCAACTGCGATCAGTCGTTCGGCATCTTGGGCATCGACTTCGTCGAGAGGTCAACTCGCTAAGCCGTCTCTCGGACGATGTGTACAGTTTGCTCGAGACCATCGTTAAGAGAATTGCTCAAGCGGAGTATTCGTATGAACGATCTGGCGAAGTGCTAGATTGGCCCTTTGAATGCGTCAGCAATGAATCACTGAATCTGCTTGACCTCGACCTGCTTGAGTTGACGACTGCGCTCGTTCGTCAACTCGACGCCGAATTGGGCTTCGAGGTGGTCTTGGCTAAGGAGTCGTCATACGGCTATAACGCGCAGACTCGGCGGTTTGTGGATTCCCGCAACGGCCACTGGGAAGTCACCCCGTGGATGATCTCGCAGTTCCCACGAAACGCGAAGCACGTAGAGGAAGTGGTCCTTGATGGGCGTGTGCTGAGGATCTGGTCAGAGGTCTATGACCGAAGTTCTGGTCGATTGCTGTCAGTGTCCGCGCTTGGCGAGCCATTCGCCTCGATCGCGATTGGGAAAATTGCAACTGAGAGCAAAGTATCTGGCGAAGCCATCAGCGATGACAAGGTCCAGGAGCCGACAAGGTCCGATGACACCCCCGCGCAAGGAGCGCCCAACGTCGATAGCGGCGAGGCTTCAAACACACGAATTCAGGGAAAAACTGACCGCCCGGCCGCCACGGCAAACCTAGGGGACACAGATGAGGGCGCCCACACGCCTGACCACCTTGCACCGATCGGGGCACCGCAAACACTGCCTCCCGATACAGGAGCGAACGATCGTGTCGCTGGGGATTGGCCCATAGATTTGCCTCGGCCGCCGTCGGCGATTGATATCCGCTCATTCAGAAACCACCAACGCGAAAGTTGGCAAACTCGTTCGAAAGAGAGCAAGCGGGAGGCACACGTTCGTGTCGCCCTATTGCAGATGTCACTGGACATCACTTACCTTCACCCCATGATGGAAGTCTGTCCATCTAGATGGCCAGTCAGCAAGGAAGCAAAGAATGCCCTGACTGAGAAGCTGGAGCCGAAAGCACTCTACGAAATGCTTGCGAGTGCAACGGTACGATCCGGTTCTGAACACAACTGGAAGGGTGAGAACTCCGAGTCGCCACAGATGCCGAGCTGGGCGGAGCACCGGCGCCGTCGGATCCTTGAGCGAGTTGTTGATTGTTGCGAGGCCTTCAATGTTGACCTTCTAGTCTTGCCTGAGTATTCAGTCCGTAGAGAAACGGTTGAATGGTTGAAGGCCTTCTTGGCGAACAAGAATGTTTCTGTTCTCGCCGGTACATACATGGAGTTCCGAAAGGATCCTCCGTCTCATAATTTGGCCGCCCAACTAACCCTCTTGTGGCCAGTGCCAAAGGAGGTCACGCAACTTCTGGCTTTGCCGAGCAACCAACAGGTCCGGGATCGAAGGGATAGCCAGGACGCATTCCTGCGGGGTTTGGTTCTTGAACTCACTCGGCAAAAGAAGTACAGGTCCATAGCGCTGAACGAGCTGATTCAGCCGTTGACTGGGCCACTCAGCCCACTATTCAAGCCAGAAGATCTTGCGAAGCAGCTTCAGGATGAAACAGGCTTGATGCCAACGGTGAGCTCCATCATCGCTCTTCTCTCAAACACTCGTCTTCCGCTAAAGCACGTTCTTGAACTTATTTGCTCAGAAGTCTTTTTGGTGTCTAGCCCAGCAAACTATCTACACATGGCCGAGGACTATGTAGATATGCACAAGCGTTTTAGCGGAAGCGCTTCTGCCGACGAAGTTGAGAGAGACCTCAAGGTGTTGGCAAAGCATCTCTCTATTACTGGTGACGGAAAGCAAGTTCGTCGATCGATTCTGGCCATACCAGCGGCCACATCTCGAAGTGCCGACTACTGGATCGCCGGTCAGGCATGTCAGTTGGCCGCCGGCACAACTTCTGTGTTTTGCAATGGCATCGGGAAGGATCTTGCCGGCGGAAGCTGCTTCGTAGGTAGAGGTAGTTGGAAGACTGCGCGCTTGGAACCGGGATGCGTCGCTTCAATCACGCCGTATCACGGTTGGTCAAAGGGCATTTACTACAACGACGGCAAGGATGCTTTGAGCGGACATGACCAAGCGGTAGTGATAGCGGACATAGACCCATACAACATGCTGGAAGGAAAACCTAGGCCTCAGACTATGCCGGTACCCCTGCAACTCGTTGCCTACCTACCGCTGATTGAGTCTGTTGATTGGCAGAAGACGGAATCAACTCTCCTTGCCTCATATGGTTTACCTCCGATCACCGAAATTCGAAGTAGTGGATATCAGAAGCCTCCTTGCGATGAAGACACGTTCCGGTCAGCAATCCAGAAGGCCATCGCCGCTCCGGCCGAGGCGAACTTTAGTAGCCTCTGGAAATTCTTCCCTGACGTCGACGCAATCACCGACCGTGCGGCGGCCTTTTGGCACGATGGAGCCATCCAACCGTCGGCTGGATCTCATGCACAGGGCGCCTTTGGTTCGCCTGCGCTCTACGACTGGATCGATGTCAGCCTATCTCTGTCTGGCAGTGACACACTGCGAAATGTCGAGGTTCCGTTTTGGCAGAAGACGAAATAGTAGTTGCACATCCATGCGTCCCGGTAGCGGAAAGTGGACGCTGCAAATCGAATAGCGGGTATCGGGTTTCGGCAGAACGTTGCAGGAAGGTATGCCAAAAGATGGATAAGCTCGGGCACGCGGACGCTGTACTCAAGGTGCAGGCTTGGGCAATCACGACTTGCTGTTCGGTCCCAAAGTCACTCACCCCTGAAAAACCTCTCCACCAATTCAAACTGCCCCTGCGTGTTCAACGCCGGCGCATGCCCGCAACCCGCGATCTCCACCACCACCGCCCTCGGCCCGCGCTGACGCATCGCCTCCGTGGTCTCGCGCAGCAGCAAGTCTGAGTGCTCACCACGCAAGCACAACACCGGCAGCGCCAGACTGTCCCATTCGCTCCAGCGCAGGTAGTCGTTGTCGTGGTGGGTGAACTGCATCACCATCGCCGGGTCGTAGTGCGGCGTCACTCGGCCGTCGGGCAGGCGGCGGGTGGATGTCTCCGTGAGGCGCCGCCACTGCTCGTCGCTCAGCCATCCGTACGGTTGGTAGATGGTGCGGAAGTAGGCCTCCAACTCGCTCACGCGCTCGAAGGCGGCCGGGCTGCCGGCATAGCTGCGGATGCGCTGCAGCGCGGCTTCGGCCAGCTCCGGTCCGTTGTCGTTGAGCACGAGCCGACGGATGCGGCCACGCAAGTGGGTCGCCGCCGCCACGGTGCCGATCGCACCGCCCATCGAGGTGCCCAGCCAGTGAAAGTGCTCGATATCCAGCTGATCCACCAGCGACACCGCGAGCTTCACGTAGAAGTCCAGGCAGTACTCGCGCAGCGGGTTCGGGCTCCACTGGCTCAGGCCGCGGCCGATGGTGTCCGGGCAGATCACGCGGTAGCGCTGCGACAGGTGCTCGGCGATGTCGTCCATGTCGCGGCCCGTGCGCGCCAGGCCGTGCCAGGCGATCACCGTCTCGGCGTGCTGCGCGCCCCACTGCGTGTAGTGGATCTCGCGGCCCTCGCAGGTGATGTAGTGCGATGTGTGCGGCATGAAGCGTCCCTGTGCGGCGTGCTGTTCGATGTGTTTCGTGGGCGTCGAGGCGTGCGCCGGCCGGCGGCTCCGGCCGCCAGCGACGCACGAGGTTCAGTGTTTCGGCGGAGACTGCGCGTGCCGCATCGCTCTCAAGCGCCCGACCACGCCGCTCGGGAAGTGGTAGACCGAGAGGATGAAGAGCACGCCCAGCCACAGCAGCCAGCGGTCGGGCGAGACGAACTGCGACAGCACGGGCACGCCCTCCACCGCCGATGCGCCCAGCTTCATCAGGTCCTGCAGGTAGCTTTGCGCCAGCAGGAACAGTGTGCCGCCCACCACCGCGCCGTAGATGGTGCCCATGCCGCCGATGACGACGATGAGCAGGATGTCCAGCATGATCTCGAAGGACAGCGAGGTGTCCGGCCCGTTGTAGCGCAGCCAGAGCGCCAGCAGCGCACCAGCCAGCGTGGCGAACAAGGCCGACAGCACGTTGCTCAGCGTGCGGAACACCACCGTGCGGTAGCCGATGGCCTCGGCGCGGAAGTCGTTCTCGCGGATGGCCTGCAGCACGCGGCCGAAGGGCGAGTTGACGATGCGCAGCATGATGAGCACCAGCGCCACCGCCACGAAGAACAGCAGGTAGTACGTGAGGAAGCGCCCGTCGATGCTCGCCCCAAGGAACGGGTCTTCGAGGTACTGCGTGCCGGGCTGCAAGGCTTCGGGCACCTTGAAGTTGAGCCCGTCCTCGCCGCCGGTGAAGTCCGACAGCTGCGAGGCCAGCGTGAGGAAGGCCGAGGCCACCGCGAGCGTGATCATCGCGAAGAAGATGGCCTTCACCCGCAGGCTGAACAGGCCGATGAGCAGCGACAGCGCAAGCGACACCACCAGCGCCGCCGCCACGCCGCCCACCACCGCGCCCCAGCCGGGCCCGAAGCGTGTGCTCGCGATGGCCACGCCATACGCGCCGATGCCGAAGAACATGGTGTGCGCGAAGCTCACGATGCCGGTGTAGCCCAGCAGCAGGTCGAAGCTGGCCACCAGCACGATGAAGACGAGGATCTTCGCCGACACGTTGAGCGCCTTGGTGCCGGGGAAGAGGAATGGCGTGAGCGCCAGGCCCAGCACGATGGCGATGAGCATCACGCTCAGCCAGCGGTTGCGCGGCAGGTCGTGGGAGAGCAGTCGGTTCAGCATGTCGTGCGCCTCCTCACCGGTTCGCCACGGGGTACAGGCCCTGCGGCCGCCACAGCAGCACCAGCACCATCAGGCCGATGTTGGAGAACATCGCCACCTTGGGCGCCAGGAAGCCCACGTAGTTGGCGAGCAGGCCGATGAGCAGCGCGCCGACGAAGCAACCGAGCGTGGAGCCCAGACCGCCAATGATGATGACGATGAAGATGAGCACGTTCACGCTCGCGCCCATCTGCGGGCTGACGCCTTGCTGGTACATCGCCCACAGGCTGCCGCCCAGCCCGGCGAGCGCGGAGCCCGCCACGAACACGCCGATGAACAGGCGGCGGATGCGGTAGCCCAGCGACTCCACCATCTCGCGGTCCTGCACGCCGGCTCGGATGAGCAGGCCGATCTTGGTGCGGTTGAGGGTGAAGAGCATGGCGGCCAGCACGAGCGCGCCGATCACCACCGCGAGCAGGCGGAATTTCTCGACCGCCGCGTCGCCGAACACCAGCGCGCCCTTGAGCGCCTCGGGCAGCGGCAGCGCCTGCGGGCCAGGGCCCCAGATGACCTTGATGATCTCCTCGCCGACGATCATGCCGCCCATGGTGATGAGGATCTGCTTGAGATGCTGGCCGTACACCGGCCGTACCAGCAGCCGCTCGAAGGCCAGACCCACCACGCCGGCGACGAGCATGGCCGCGAGCATGGCCGGCACGATGGCCCCCAGGTTCATCCACAGGCTGGAGGAGGCCGTCCAGTTCGGCATGAAGCCCAGCACGCTCATGGCGACGAAGGCGCCCATGGCGATGAACACGCCATGGCCGAAGTTCAGCACGTCCATCAGGCCGAACACCAGGGTGAGGCCGGAGGCGATGATGAAGACGATCATGCCCATCGCCAGGCCCGCGACGGTGAGCGTGAGCCAGGTGGAGGGCGAGCCGATGAGCGGCAGGCCGGCGAGCGCGAGCACGGCCACCAGGGCCATGGGCAGCCAGTCGAAGCTGGCCTTGGGGATGGCGGAGGCGGTTGGGGTGGCAGTGCTCGGCATGGGCGTCGCGACAGTGTTCATTGATGCGCTCCCAATGACAAGCCCAGGAGCCGCTGTTGCAGGGATTCGTCCTGCGCCAGCTCGGCCATCTCGCCCTTGTGCACGATGCGGCCGTCGTCCATCACGGCGACTCGGTCGCCCAGCGCCTTGGCCATGGAGAAGTTCTGCTCCACAAGGAGCACCGTGGTCTGCGTGGCCTTGAGCTCGCGCAAGGCGGCGATGAGGTTCTGCACGATGGCCGGCGCCAGGCCCTTGCTGGGCTCGTCGATGAGCAGCAGCCGGCGCGGCTCGATCATGGCGCGGCAGATGGCGAGCATCTGCTTTTGCCCGCCGGAGAGCTTGCCGGCGGGGTACAGCCAGAACTTGCGGATGGCGGGGAAGAGGCCGAACAGCCACTCCAGCCGTTGCGTGTCGATGTCGTCCACGCTGCGCGCCTTGCGGGCCGCGAGCAGGATGTTCTCGCGCACCGAGAGGTCGCTGAAGATGCCCATGTTCTCAGGCACGTAGGCGATGCCGAGGGTGGAGATGTCAGGCGTTGTGAGCCGCCCCTTCTCGCCGCCGATGGCGCGGCCGTCGAAGAAGACGTGGCCCCGCGAGGCTTGCCACAGGCCCATGATGGTGCGCAGCGTGGTGGTCTTGCCGGCGCCGTTGCGGCCCAGCAGCATCGTCACCTGGCCGGTCGGCACCTCGAAGTCCACGCCATGGAGGATGTGATACGCCCCGATGTGCGTGTGCACGCCTTCGAGCTTGAGGATGGCTTGCTCGCTCATGCGGCCTCCGCCACGGCCAGGCCCAGGTAGGCGTTCTGCACCACCGGCGAGGCGATGACCTCCGCCGGGTCGCCGTCGGCCACCAGCTGTCCGTTGTGCAGCACGATGATGCGGTCGGCCAGCTCGCGCACCACGTCCATCTTGTGTTCGACGAGCAGGATGGTCTTGTCGCGCTCGGCCTTGAGTGCGCGGATGAGGTCCAGGATCACTGGAACGTCATCCACGCTCATGCCGGCGGTGGGTTCGTCGAACATGTACACCTTGGGCTCGAGTGCCATCAGCATGGCCACCTCGAGCTTGCGTTGGTCGCCGTGCGGCAGGCTGCTGGCCGGGGCATCGGCACGGTCGCCAAGCTTCACGCGGTCCACCAGCTCGCGGGCGCGGGCCAGGGTCTCGCGGTGGTCCAGCCACACCGACCACAGGTTCAGGCCTTCCTTGCGGCGGGCCTGCACCGCGAGCCGCACGTTTTCCAACACGGAGAGATTGGGAAACAACTGCGTGAGCTGGAACGCGCGGCCCAGGCCCCGGTGCGTGCGCGACGACGGCGGCTCCGTGGTGATGTCCACGCCGTCGAGCAGCACCTGCCCTTCGCTCGCACGCAACTGGCCCGAGACCAGGTTGAAGTAGGTGGTCTTGCCCGCGCCGTTGGGGCCGACGATGGCCGTCAGCGTCCCCGGCGCGAAGCTGCAACTCACGTGGTCCACCGCCACGTGCCCGCCGAAGCGGATGGTGAGGTTCCTGGTTTCGAGCATGTCGCGTTGTTCACGTCCCGGTCAGGGACAGGTTCCGATCACGTAGTAGTTGGGGCCCGTCTGCTTGAGCGTGGTCGTGTAGAAGATGTTCCACAAGCCCATGTATTGGTTCGAGCCGTTCGCGTAGGTGTAGCCCATCACCGCGTAGGCACGGCCGGCCATGGTGTGCGCGTAGTTCGATGCGGTGTAGCAGGTGGCTGCGCTGCCGGTGGTGGTGCCGGTGGCCGCGCTCGATGCCGCGCCTTCCACGCCGTTGGCGTCCACGGCGCGCACCGTCCAGCTGTAGGTGGTGCCGGGCGACAGGCCGATGTCGGTGTAGCTGGTGCCCGTCACGAGCGAGGGGTTCACCTGGTTGGGGCCGCGGTAGACGTTGTAGCCGCTCGCGCCGCTCACGGATGCCCAGGAGATGACCATGGTGGAGCTGGTCGCGCCCGAGGTGGCCACGCCCGTCGGCGCGGGCAGCGTGCCGCCGCCTCCGCCGCCCGTGCCTGAGGACACCTGGTCCACCATGGCCTTGAGCGCTGCGGCCTGCGCGCCGGCCTTCTGCGCGAAGTTGCTGCCGTACCAGCCCACCCAGTCCCAGCAGGCGTTCGGGTTGGGCAGCATGCTGCTGGCGGGTGTGCTGTGCGCCGTGTTGTCGGCCCGTGCCTGCGGGAACAGCACGATGATGCTGTTGGTGTCGGCCCAGCGGGTGTAGCCGGTGTTCTTCACGAACTTGTCGCCCACGCTGCCGTATTCCTGCTTGCAGCCGTGCAGCGCGAGGTGCAGCCTGCACTGCGCACCGGCGGCGCAGTTGGCCGGCACGTAGATCCAGCCGGTGGGCGCGACGCCGGGGTTGTTGATGAAGGCCGTCTGGTCGAACTCGATGTAGTTGCCCGCGGCCGGCGAATCGTTGCGTGCATTCAGCGTGCCGTAGAACTTGCTGAGCACCGCCTTGGCCCCGTCGTAGCCGCAGTTGCTGATGTAGGGCGACGAGGTGCTGTTGCAGGCGTTGTTGCCGGTGCTGTCGAAGTCGGTCGGGAAGACGTGGGCGGCGCCGTCGCGGCGGATGTAGTCGAGGTTGCCCGCGGGAACGCCGTTGTTGGCGTACTGCGTCTGCAGCCCGTTCATGGGGTTGGGGCCGACGGTGGTGTCGCTGTTGCCCACGAACATGAAGATCTTCTGGCCGGCGATGTTGGCCTTGTTGTCGATGGCGCTGCCGCTCCAGTTGTTGATGTCGGCCTGCATGGTGCTCAGCATGCTCGCGCTGATGGTCGCGTTGTACATGCACGCGGTGTAGTTGCTGTGCCCCGCGCACATGTACGGGCCGCCGGCGAACACGCCCACGCCCTTGAAGGTGCCGGAGTAGGCGATGCCCAGCTGGTTGGCCATGAAGCCACCGGCGGAAAGGCCTGACACCGTGATGTTGGTCTTGTCGACATTCAGCTTGGGCAACTGCGCTGCGGCCTGCGCCGCGACGGCGGTGACCGCCATGAGGGCGGCCAGCCACCTGTTCCATCGAACCAGTCTCATGTCTCTTGTCTCCTGTGGCCCTCCCTGTTGTTCGGAAGGATCGTTGTCGCAGGCTTCTCTTCGCGGAAGCTGCTGGACTCCCTGGGCGGGAGCCGGCCTCCCTCGTTGGGAGGGAGGCCTCGCGCGGTCAGCGCTTGTTCTTGATGGGCACGTTCATCTCTTCGGGCTTGATCTCACGCACGAGCTCGGGCACGCCCCACGGGAAGGCCGGGTCCACCTTGATCTTGAAGTGGTACATACTCTGCATGGCCTGGTGGTCTTCCTTGCGGAAGGTCATCTTGCCCTTGGGCGTGTCGAAGCTCATGCCTTCCATGGTCTTGATGAGCTTCTCGGTATTGGTGTCGCCGCCCGTCTTCTTGAGCGCCTCCACCAGCGCGATGCCGGCGGACATGCCGCCCGCGGTGAAGAAGTCCGGCGGGTTCTGGAACTTCTTGTAGTGGTTGGCCACCAGCCATTCATTGGCCGGGTTCTTCGGAATGCCGAAGTAGTAGTAGGTGGCGCCTTCCATGCCGGGGAAGTTCTTGTAGGCGGCCATCGCCGGCAGGATGTTGCCGCCGGTGGAGATCTCGATGCCGTAGCGCTTCAAGTCCAGGTCGGCGATCTTGAACGGGTTGCCGGCGCCGGCCCAGACGATCCAGATCACCTTGCGGCCGGGCAGGTCCTTCAACTTGTCGATGATGCGCTGCGCGCCGGCCGTGAAGTCGGTGGTGTTGGCCGGCAGGTATTCCTCATGGACGATCTTGGCGTTCTTGATCGAGTCCTTGAAGGCCTTCACGCCGTCGCGGCCGAAGGCATAGTCCTGCGCCAGCGTGACGATGTTGGTGCCGGCCTTGTCCAGCGTCACCGCGTTGGAGATCGCGTCCTGCGAGCTGTTGCGGCCGGTGCGGAAGATGTACTTGTTCCACTTGTCGCCGGTGATGGAGTCGGCCACGGCGGGCTCCACCAGCAGGATCTTCTTGTATTCCTCGGCCACCGGCAGCAGCGCCAGCGCCACGCCGGAAGACGACGGGCCCACTGCGATGTCGGCCTTGTCGTCACCATAGGCCGTGGCCAGCAGGCTCTTGCCCACGTCGGGCTTGCCCTGGTCGTCCTTCTCGATGACCACCAGCTTCTTGCCGTTGACAGTCATCGTGCCTTGCGTGGCGTACTCCAGGCCCATCATCAGGCCGGTCTGCGTCTGCTTGCCATAGGCTTCGAGCGGACCGGTCTTGCTGTAGACGTGGGCGATGCGGATCTCCTTCGCATCGGCCGCCTGGGCCAGCAGCGGTGCGGCCAGGGCGGTGGCGACGAGCGACGCCAGCAGCAAGCGACGGGGGGTGACTCGGGTCATGGGTCTTGTCTCCTGAGAATTGTTCGGTCCCAGTTCGCAAAGCCCATGCCACGCGCGCCAACTCAGTGCAAACCCTCAAGAAACATCAGGCGCAGCAGCCTGGGACACCCTGTGCGGGACCGAAAGCCTCGATGCAGCGTCCGACCATCGGACGCTTTGCGGAAAGTCATTGTCCGGCAATCAGGCGGCGACCGATTGGCGGACAGGGCTTTTCATCGCGGGGTCATGATGACTCGCCCGCGGCAAGCAGCGATGCATCGACGATGTAGCGTTCGGTGGCGCGGCGGTCACCTGCGCGCAATGCGCCCCGACGCATCAACAGTGCCAGCCCGTGGGCCGCGGCCCAGGCGCGCACGACCCTGTCGCGGGTGATGGTGGGGGTGTCGCCTTCCCTGGCAAAGACGCGTGCGGCCAGGCGGATGAGCTTGCGGACTTCCTGGCCGACCTCGGTCTCCTGGTCCACGTCATCGCGCAGCGGCAGGGAGAACACCATCTCGTAGAGGTGCGGCTGCTCCAGCGCGTAGCCGACGTAGACCTCCATCATCACGCGAGGGCCGTTGGCGGCATGGGCGCAAGCCAGGGCCACGTCCATGGCCCGCACCAGCGTGTCCAGCTCCTGAGCGGCCAACTGGAGGATGAGCGCGCGCTTGTCCGGAAAGTGCCGGTACAGCGCGCGGTGGTTCACGCCGGCCGTGGACGCCACCTCGCGCAGCACGAGTTCGTCGACGCCAGAGCGGGCCACCAGTTCGCGCGCCGCGGCCAGCGCCTGCGCGTGCAGGTCGCCATGGTGGAAGCGGGTGCGTGGCGCGGCGGCGGGTTCGGGCATGAAGGCGTCAGGACTTGAGTCGGGCGTGCCACTCTACTGTCATTTCGGCCACCACCACCTTGCTCTCGTCCACCAGCTGCACCTGCACGTCGAAGCGCGTCTTGCCTTGCTGCTTCAGCTCGTCCACCAGCGCATCGGGCTCGCCCTTGACCTGTGCGCTGGCGGTGATGGTGCCCTTGGCAGGCTTGAGGTACTGGATGCGACCGTCGGCCGCGACCGGACGCACCGCGAGGATCATCGGCGCCAGCGCACCTGCCATGGCAATGCCCGACGCCGCCTCGCCCAGCGCGAACAGCGCCGCGGCGTGCACCGTGCCCACGTGGTTGGACACCTCCGTGCGCTGCGCGAGCCGCGCCTGGCCCGTGCCGCGACCGGCCTCGGTGGCGACGACGCCGGTGAATTTGGCGAAGGGAACCGTCTCGATCGCCTGCTTCTTGATCTGCTCGTAAATCATCGGGGACCTCACGAAGAAAAGGGTTCTGGACACGGTGGCCGACACGGCCGTCTTCATTCCCATGGAAACTCCTTGATGTCTCCAATGGAGACATGTGGATGCTACAGCACCCACTCCGGCCCTGCATGGCTGGCTGGCGTTCTAGAGTCGGCTGCTCATTTCCCCGGCGGGAAGACCGCCGTCACCTCGACTTCGACGACCAGCGACGGGTCGTACAGGCGTTGCACCTGAACCCAGGTCGCCGCGGGGAAGTCATTGTCCACGTAGTACTTGCGCCGAAGGTCCTGGTTCCTGATGACCTCGTCCAGGCGCGTGGTGTAGAGGTTTTCCTTCACCACGTTGCGAAAGCTCAGGCCGTGGGCTTGCAGCGTCTGCCGGATCTCGTCATAGGCGTGTGCCATGGCCACCTTCATCTCCCCTGCCCCCACGCTGCCCGAGATGTGCAGCGTGTCGCCGATGCGCACGGCCTGGCAGTAGCCGATGGCCTTCTCGCCGGCGGCATCGAGGTGGAAGCACTTCTTGCCGGGCAGCGGGTCGGCGGCGAAGGCGGGGGTGGAAAGAACGAGGACTGCAAGAAGGATGGTGCGCATGCGGGTCGCCAATGTCGAAGCTGGAGAAGCGTCCGGCAGCGACTCTACGCCCGCGGTCGCTCTCGTCTAAAGGAACGCCAAAGGCAGGCGCTGAATCAGCAGGCGGCTGGCGCAAGCGAGCAGCGGCACGAAGGTCAGCGTCATTCCGACGACGCGGAAAGCAAACCTCTCCTTCAGCTGGCTGACGCCGTAGGCGTGCACGACGCGGCCGACCAGGAGTGAAGCACCCATCGCGTGGAGGAACACGGGTCCCGCGCCACCGGTTTCCATGAAGGCCAGCAGCAGCAAGGCCAGCGGCACATACTCGGCGAAGTTGGAATGCGCCCGCATGGCGCGCAGTGTCCGCCTGACGTGTGGTCAGTCAACCGTGCTGCCCTTGAGGCACGACAGATTGTTCTCTGCCCACTGGGCATACTTTTTCTCGAGGGCTCGGTGAGGAACAAAGTACCAGTCATAGACTTGCCGCGCCGTGGCGGGAAAGCGTGCGTAGTCCCAGGCTGAGTCATCCGAGAAGACGATGCCATCGGTCAGTTCAGCCAGCGCCGCCGCGATGATTCCATAGGCGAAGTTAATGATCGGAGGTTGCCCGGCCGACCGCCTGAACATCCAGAAGAGGCCCACCTCCAGGCAGGCGCGGACTTTGTCCGCCAGTAGCCGTGCTGGCTCATGATCGGCCAGAACATCATTCCAGAACTCCACCTCGTCATCGCCCACGGCGAAAGACGTCACGTCGGTGCCGCCGCCATGTTGGGGCACGAAGATCCACGCATAGCGGCCATCCGGCCATTGGAAAGATGCAGCGGAAGGAACAGGCACCACATCATGTGTACGTCCCTCCCGCAATTCACAGCGAAGTTCGAATTCCTTCTGAACGCCTCGCAACCACAACTGCTCGTTCAGCCGTCGTTGCGCCAATGCCAGAAGCTCCTCGAACGTCGGGACTGGCTGTCGCCCCGGGTAGACCTCAAATGTCGTGGACATGTTGGCGTGGATTCGTCAGACAGGACACCGCAGGCGCTATGTCATCCGGGAACCGGTGGCCTGCCGAACCGGAATACCGTCCGACTCAAACCCCTCAAGACAGTGCACATTGATCCCCAGGTTGTCCGGCGTCACCCGCTTGCGGTGGAACGGATAGATGCCACACACCTTGCAGAAGAAGTGCCGCGCCGTCTTCGTATGGAACTGGTATTCGGTGAGCGATTCCTCGCCGGCGAGCAACTCGAACCGGCTCTCATGCACCTTCACCATCAGTGCGTTCTTGCGCTTGCAGATCGAACAATCGCACATGGTGAGTTCGGGAAAGTCGGTCTCGATCTGGAAGCGCACGGCGCCGCAGTGGCAACTGCCGAGGTATTTCTGCATCGCGCGATGGGTCATGGCGTCAGCGCTCATAGGTTCTGATCTCGATCAGGTGCTGGTTCGGATCGTTGAAGTAGAGCGTCGGCGCCAGGCCTCGTGCGCCCGACTCTTCTCCGGGCCCGGTGTTCACGCCGACGGAATCAAATGTCGGCCCGTGCGCGATGCCGGCCTGCCGGATGCGCGCGAACACGGCATCGAACTGTGCTTTGGAGACCGCAAAGGCATAGTGCTCGAACCCCGGCGTGCCCCAGGGCGCCAACTGCAGTTGGCAATCCGGTCCGGCCTTGATGACGGTGAACGGACCATCGGTTCCCTCCAGGCTGAAGCCCAGCACCTCGGTGTAGAACCGGACGCTGGCCGCCAGGTCGTTGACTTTCAGGATGATGTGGTCAAGCAATGCCATGAGGACTCATGGTGATGGCACCAGCACTGAAGGCTAGAGGACCCCATAGCCCGCCACCAGCAGCAGCGGTGCAACGAGCAAGGCAGCCCAGAACGGGGACTTCGGGAATGCGACCACGCCAACGAGCGACGTCGCCGTGGCGTAGAAGCCGATGAGTCTGAGCAAGGCCAGGTCGCCCACCGAGACGGCGTGGACCGCCGCATGGCCGGCGAACATGAGCAAGGGCCCCAGCAGGACGAACCAGAAGGCGGTGCGCCGGATCTCCGGCACCTGGAACTGACCGATGAAGCCCGCGGAGACCGCCTCCAGCAAGGGCGTGCGGTACTTGATGACACCGAAGGCGATGTGCGCCACACCGAGGGCAAAGAGACACCAGGCCACGACGATTGCCACTTCAATCCTCCCAAGGGAAATTCGGCGCGGCGCCAGTGCTTCGGCGAAGCCCGGCACCGTCGAACGAAGTCTACTTGCGCAGCATTCCGAGCAGGCCGCCCAGCGCCCCGCTGTCCGGAACGGCACCGCCGGGCGTGAGCTGGTCGATGACCTGTGGCAGCAATTCGGCGAGGTGGCCCGACGCCACGTCGGCAGGAATGCCCAGCTGGTTCGCAATGGCCTGCACCTGCTCGCTGCCCAGCACGGCCTGCAGCTGCTGCGCCGAGATCGGCAGGTTGCTGCCGGTGCCGACCCAGGAGGCCACCACGCCGCCCAGCCCCTTTTGTTCAAACACGGTGATGAGTCCCGACAGGCCGTCGGGATGCTGCTGGATCAAGCTGCCGATGGCGTCGACCACGCCGGCATGCGGGCTCGAGGAACCGCCGGAAGCGCCCATCACTTGACCAACGAGGGAGTCGAGCAGGCCCATGAATTTCTCCTTCAGCCAGGGAGGCGACAGTGTGCACCTGATTGGCTGACGGGAGGGCCTTGGGTTGCGATTTTCGGCGGGGCCACTCGAGGTCCGGACCGCGTGGCCCAGGAGAGAACGGGCCAAGTGGCTCTGGAGCAAGCCGGCTCGCAGGTCGAAGATGCGCGTCACCCCAACAGCACGCGTGATCCCATGAACTTCAAGACATCGATCCGGGCACTGATCGCCGCTTGTGCCGCGATCGGCTTCGCCGCCCTTTGCCACGCAGCCGATGTGCCGGCGGCCTCTGCTGGCGCCCCTCGCGACGGGCAACACGACTTCGACTTCAACCTCGGGGTGTGGAAGACCCACATCAAGCGCAACATGACACCGCTCACGGGCCGCACGGAACTCGTCGAGATGCACGGGACAGTCCGCGTGCGACCGGTGTGGAACGGCAAGGGCATGCTCGAAGAGATCGAGGCGGACGGGCCCCGCGGTCACTGGCAGGCGATGACGCTGTTCCTGTACAACCCGCAAAGCCGGCAGTGGAGCATGTCGTTCGCCAACAGCGCGAACGGGAAGCTGGACGTCCCGATGATCGGGACCTACGCAGGCGGGCGGATCGAGTTGTACCAGCAGGACAATGTCGGCGGCCGCTCGATCTTCGTGCGCGGCACCTGGTCGGACATCACGCCGACGTCCCACAGCTACCAGGAAGACTATTCCGACGATGGCGGCAAGACATGGGAGCCGTCGTTCACGGCGCGCCTCACGTTGGAGCGCGCAGCCCTATGATGGCGCCCGCCATGGGTGCAGCAGAGACAGTCGTCTTCGAACTCCAGATCGAGCGTCCCGCGCCCGGCGCGCGCGACGCCGCGAAGAGCCTGCATCAGCAGCTCAGGCAGGCCATCATCGACGGCCGCCTGGCCGCGGGTGCCCGCTTGCCTCCGACGCGCCTGTCGCTGCAATGCTTCGGTGTCTCGCGCAACACGCTGGCCGAAGTCTACGAGCGCCTCCTCGACGAAGAGATGATCACCACTCGCCGCGGGGCGGGAACCTACGTCGCCGCGCGCCGAGGACGCTCGCCCACTCGACACGATGGGCGCGAGACCCCGCCGCCGGCAAGCCGGCAGCTGAATCCCTTCTGGCTGAGTGAGGATGTTCGTTCCGCCATGGGCTTCTGGGACGATTTGACGGACATCGCGGCCCGGCGCACGGTCGTCGATTTCCGGCCGGCACAGGTCGACTCGCGCGAGTTTCCGCACGCCACGTTTCGCCGCCTCATGGCACAGCAGCTGCGGGCCTTGGACCGTCGGCCGCCGAGTGCCCGCGGCCCCAGCGGCAACCAGGGCAATCGCGGCTTGCGCGCGGCGATCGCGCATCACATCGCGTTGACGAGGGCCGTGGCCTGCGCTTCCGACGAGATCGTGGTCACCGCCGGCGCGCAACAAGCGTTCGATCTGCTCGCGCGCGTGCTCGTGATCCCCGGAAGCACCGTGGTTGCGGTCGAAGACCCCGGCTATCCACCGATGCGCGTGGCGTTTGCCGCGGCGGGCGCGAGCGTCGTGCCGGTGCCGATCGACGAAGAGGGACTTCGGGTCGACGCGATCCCCCGCGACGCGCGCGTCGTGTGCCTGTGTCCGTCGCACCAATTCCCGATTGGCGTGACGATGTCTGCGCGGCGGCGTGCCGAGTTGCTCGCCTTCGCTCGCAGCACCGGCGCCGTGGTGGTCGAGGACGACTACGACGGTGAATTCCGCCTCGAAGGCAGCCCGTTGCCAGCCCTGCGCACACTGGATGCGGCCGACGTCGTCTGCTATGTCGGGACGTTCTCGAAATGCATGCTGCCGTCGTTGCGGCTGGGGTTCGTCATTCCGCCGGCATGGATGCTTGACGCCGCCACGGCGGCAAAGAACTGCGCGGACTGGCATTGCCCGACGGCGACGCAGCTCGGCGTGGCGGCCTTCATGCAGGAAGGCCATCTGGCGCGGCACATCCGACGCATGCGCGGCATCTACGCAGCACGAAAGCAGCACCTGTGGCGCAGCCTCGAGGCCGACTTTGCGGGTCTGCTCACTCCGGTCCCATCGAGCTACGGGATGCACGTTTGCGCGTTGACGACGAACGGACTCGATGTCGAGCCACTGTGCGCCCACCTGCGCGCCGACGGCGTGGAGTTGCACAGCCTCAGTCGCTACCACCTTGGCACGCCCACGCGCGCTGGGCTGGTCTTCGGGCTGGGCACGTCGGACGAAGCTGCGATCAATCGGGGCCTGCGGTTGTTGCGCAAGGCCGCCAACGGATTGTTCAGTCGCTGATCGCTGGCGGCTCAAGCCGTCTGCGCGACATTCATCCGAGGTGCTTGTTGCCCCAGTCGCGCATCGCCTTCACGATGGGACCGAGGCTCTTTCCCTTGTCGGTGAGCACATATTCCAGCCGCGGCGGGCGCTCGCTGTAGAGGGAGCGCCGCACCAGGCCGTCATCTTCCATCGTCTTCAGGCGAGCCGACAGGATGTTGGGGGCCACGCCGGGCAGCGCCGCCTGGAAATCCTGAAATCGCCGAGGACCATGCAGCAGCAGTTCGCGCAGCAGCAGGATGGTCCATCGTTCGCCGATCAGGTCCAGTGTCTTGGCGACCGGGCAATCGTCGATCTGGTAACTCTTCGCCATGAGGGCAGCTTAGCAAGTTGACTTCTCTTTCGCAAGAGACTAGTCTTTCAATAGTCACTTGCCAATTGCAAGTGACTTGTACGAATCCTTCTTTGTGGGAGCTGCGCATGAACGTCCTCCGTCGATGGCTCTTCATCCTGGTCTGCGGCGCCGGTGTGCTGCTGATGGCCAACCCGAGCACTGGCGCTGCCGACGCCTTCGCAGGCAACCGCCCGGAGTTGGCCTACCTCGAGCAGGTCAACCGGTGGCGGCCGCCGTCGGACCCCCAGCTTGTCTTTCTGCTGATGGGCCAGTTCGCCAACGCGGGCCGGCATGCCGAGGGCATCGCCTTCTTCGAAGACCTGCGCCACCGCTTCGGCCCCCAGCTGACTGACGGGCAGCGCGCGATCTACCTGACGGCCATCGCCGTGCTGCGCGCAGGGCACGCCCACGACGTCAGCCTGTTCAAGCGCTACGGCTGGGTGCGAGACACCGTGCGCATGCTCGACGATGCCAAGCAGCTCACCCATGGCGAGGCCTTCGTTATGCGCTGGATGTCGGGCGTCGTGCGCGCCCGGCTGCCTGGCTTCTTCGGCGAGCGCGACGCGGCGCTGGCCGACCTCAGCTGGTGTGTGGCGCACGCCGACAAGGCCCCGCATGCGAACTGGCTGCGCGAAGTGCACTTTCACCTGGCATCGGTGCACCGCGAGCGCGGCAACCTCGCCGAGGCGCAGCGCGAGCAGGCGCTGAGCGGCTACGCCGAGACCTCCAAGCCGGTGCTCTTCACCACCTCGTTTTCGGGCGATGCCGTCTCGGGCCACCGGTTCTCGCCACGTGCGATCCGAGAGGTGGTGCCGGGCACGGTGTACGCACTGTCGGGCTTCGAGTTCACCGAGTACTACTTCATCGTGTCGGCGAACCGGCGCGAGCTGATCGCCATCGACGCCGGCTCGCGGCCCGACGCCGCACGCGAAGCGCACGAGGCGCTGCGTGCGCGCGTGCCCGCGCTGCCGCCGCTGACCACGGTGTTCGTCACCCACTCGCATTGGGATCACGTGGGCGGGCAGCGCCACTTCCGCAGCCTGAACCCGGCGCCGCGCTTTGTCGCCCGAGAAAACTACGCCGATGAACTGGCGCTCGATGCCGGGGCTGATCCGGCCACGCTGAAGCGATTCTTCGGTCGCGGCTTCCGCCTGGAAGACGTCCTGGCCTTCAGGCCCGACGTGACGATCGGCCAGCGGACCGAGATGACGATCGGTGGCACCCACTTTTCGCTGCAGCCGGTGCGCGGCGGCGAGACGGACGACGCGCTGCTGATCCACATGCCGGACCACGGCGTGCTGTTCACCGGCGACATCCTGATGCCGTATCTGGGGGCACCTTTTGCCAACGAAGGCAGCCTGGACGGCATGCTGGCTGGCATCGACCAGGTCAACGCGTTGAAGCCGCATGTACTGCTGCATGGCCACGAGCCCTTGACCCGCCTGTTCGATTCGACCGCGATGCTGTCCGACCTGCGTGCGCAGCTCGTGTGGCTGCGCGACCAGGTGGCCACCGAAATGGCCAGGGGCACGACCCGCGCCGCGATCCAGCAGGCCAACCTGGTGCCACCGACGCTGGAGCAGAGCCCGGCGTCGGTGCACCTGGCCTATCTGGTGCTGCGCGAGAACACGATCAATCGCCTGTTCCAGCAGCACAGCGGCTACTGGCAGAACGGCCTGCAGGGTCTCGACATGCTGAGCGATGCTGAGCACGGCGCCGCGCTGATCGACTATCTGGGCCTGAGTGAATCACAGGTCTTGGCAGCTGTTGACCAGATGCTGGCCGACGGCCGACACGAACTCGCGGCGTCGACCTTGCGCGCGCTGCAGGCGCGGCTGCCGGCCAGCGAGCGATCGGGCGCGTCGCGTCGCCTCGTGTACCTCAAGCTGATGGAAAAGGTCCAGGAATTCGACCCATTCAAGTTCATCCTCTACGCCGACCAGATCGATCAGGCCACGGCGCAGATGAACGCCCCCATCGGGTCCGCATCGGATGGGCACTGAGCCAGGGGGCCAAGCCTTCCGGCCGGTGACATGTGTTGCAAGGGCGGCGCCCCGCCCTGCTGCTATCCTCGTCCGCCCAATGGATTCATCCGTGCACCCGCCATGCGTACTCGCCGCCTTGTCACATGTCGTCCGTCGGCCTCAGTGGTCGCCGGCATTCTGGCCATGGCAGGCACGGCATGCGCCGCACCGGTCGACCTGACCATCACGGCCGAGGCCAAGCGCGCGGTCATGTCCTTCCTGGTCGGCACCTACGGCAGCGAATGCGCCAGGGGCCGCGGGCAGGCCATGCCGGTGCCGCGCTCCGGCTCGCCCATCGGCTTCGCCGCTGATGGCACCATCACCTGGGCCGGCAATTCCTTCAACGTCACCCGCTTGTACATCAACGAGATGGGCGTGACGCGCTTCGGCGGCTCCTTCGCATCGAAGATCGACATCGAGGAATTCGGCAAGGGCCAGCGCATCGCCGTGGCGGGTGTCACCCAGACAGCCGGGCAGCCCGCCGGCGCCACGATCACCGTCGGCGACGACTCGACCACGGCGCCGTTCGGACTGTGCCAGGGCGGTCCGCCGCCCGGCACGTCAACGTCGCTGTGGCCGACGGCGGTGCGCTTGCTGGGCACCCCGTCGAGGACCGCGTCGTGCATGGACATGAAGAGCAGCGTGCAGTCGCGCGCGCCGGTCGCGTTCGATGGCCGTCAACTGGTCATCGGCCCGCACAGGTACGCGCCAGGAGCGGCAGCCAACGAAGAGTCGCTGAGCGTCAACGACGGCAACGGAGACATCGGCTACTCGTTCGGTGCGGGTGGCTCTGGAGGGGCGGGAGGCGAATTGGTGATCGTCTCCCGGCACGCCGGGGACAAGGGACTGCACTTCCAGGTCACGCCCGTCAACGAGCCGATGGCGATCTTCGCCTGCGATATCGAGTAAACAGCGGCGGCCGGCCTACTTGGTGACGTTCAAGAAGGGGATGGGTGCTCCGGCATAGACGGCGGTCGGCAGCGCCCCGTTCCACTTCTCCGCTTTCGTTCGCTCCACTTCGATTCGTCGAAGCTCCAGAACATCCTTGTTTTGCGCCAGAGCGGCATTTTGAAGCCGCAAGGCCTCTGCCTGTGCCTTGGCGATGGTGAGGTTCGCGTAAGCCTCGCCGTCGGCCTGCGCTTTTCTGGCGTTGGCCTCGGCTTCCGCGATGGCCACCTTCTGCTTCTGTTCTGCCTCGACCGTCTTCAGCTTGTTCTCGGCCGCAAGGCGCAGTTGCTCTTGCGTGACCTTGTCGTTGATGGCATGCATGTACGACTCGGAGAACGCAAAGTTCCGCATGTCAATGTTGATGACCTGAGCTCCGTAGAGCGCCAGCTTCTCCCGCAGTGCCGCGTTGATGTCAGACGAGACCTTGGCGCGCTGTGCAATGAGGTCGGGCGCGGTGTACTTGGCAGTCACCGCCTTGAAGATCTCTTGCGTGGCCGTTTGCACGTAGGACGACAGATTGCCGTCGTGCGAGTACTTTTCGAAGACTTCCGCGACGCGGTCCGTGGCAATGCTGTATCGAACCGTCATGCTCACCTTCACGGGCTGGGTATCGCTCGTGCTGCCTTCTGCATTCTCGATGTCGGCCTTCTCGGCGCGGATGCTGAAGTTGGACAGCTTCTGCCAGGGAGGCAGGACCGCCAGGCCTTCTCCCTCGATCCCGACGATCTTTCCGAACTGGGTCACGACACCACGACTGCCTGTTGGAACCGAGTAGAACGGCCACACGACAACGGCAACGATCATCACGATGATGGCGGCGACGATCTTGGCAAGAGTCGATGCTGACATGGGCATTGGCGGTAGTGGCATGGTGGCGGGATGGTCGCGGCCTCGAAAACTGCGGCCTAGCGCCCCAGATGATTCCACGCGTACAGCAAGATCAACGCACCCACGACGGACAGGATGAGCCCCGCCGGATGCACCAGCGCGCCATCAGCGGGCTTGCTGAAGAGCCGCGCAATGAAGCCGCCGACAAAGGACCCCGCGATCCCGAGCACGCCGGTCATGAGGATCCCGAGGTGCTCGGTGCCCGGCATGATGAACCTGGCGATGGCGCCGACGACGATGCCGACGATGAACATCCAGAGCAAGTGCAGCATGGCAGAGCCTTTCATGGGTGACGATGGAAGACACAACGCCCCCGACTGCGGGCCGGGCCATGTTACCGAGCTGTGTCTGACTCGGACCTGAGGTCTCGCTGGCGTGATGCTGAGCCAGCTTCATGAAGCAGCCGCGTCGGCCTTTGCCAGCATCGGCAGCTTCTCGTACAGCGTTGCCCTGGAAATGCCCAGCAGCCGCGACGCCTGCAGCTTGTTCCCGCCGGTTGCCGCCAGCGCGTTGCGGATGGATTGAATCTCCAGCTCGGCGATGGCTTGCGGCAGCGGCTTGATGTCCGCCTGCGATGGCACGCCGGGCTTCGGCGCCTCCAGCGCCGCAGGGGCGTTCGGCTCCGCGGCCGGCACGGCACGCCGTGCGCCTCCCGCCTGCAATCCAAGCCCGGTGAAATGCGTCGACGTGAGCTGCAGGTCATCGGTCATCAGCGTTGCCTGTTCCAGCACGTTGCGCAGCTCGCGGATGTTGCCCGGCCACGCCTGCACCGCCAGCAAGTCCAGCGCGTCGGCACTCAGGCTCTTGGGCGGCGTGCCGCTGCGGCGGGCGATGTCGTCCGAGAGCGCCTCCACCAGCGCCTCGATGTCACCCAGCCGTTCGCGCAGCGCGGGCAGCCGGATGGGCAGCACATTGAGCCGGTAGTACAGGTCAGCGCGGAAGCCACCGGCCGCCACCATGGCGGGCAGGTCGCGGCTGGTGGCGGCGATGATGCGCACGTCCACCCGCTGCACCTGATTGCTGCCCAGCGGCTCCACCTCCTGCTCCTGCAGCACGCGCAGCAGCTTGGCCTGCAGGGCCAGCGGCATGTCGCCGATCTCGTCGAGGAACAGGGTGCCACCATCGGCGAGCTTGAACTTGCCGTCGCGTCCCTTGCGGTCGGCGCCGGTGTAGGCCCCCGCGGCCACGCCGAAGAACTCGGCTTCGAGCAGGGTGTCGGGGATGGCCGCGATGTTCACGCCCACGAAGGGCCGGGCCGCGCGCGAACTCGCCGCGTGGATGGCATGCGCCAGCAGCTCCTTGCCGGTGCCCGTCTCGCCCAGCAGCAGCACGGTGCTGTCGGTCTGCGCCACGCGTCGCGCCTGGCGCTTCACCTCCATGGCCGCGGGCCCGGCGCCGATGAAGCTGGCCACGGTGTACTTGGGGCGGCGTTGTGCCGCGAGCTGCTGCCGCGCATCGTCGAGCTCGCGCTGCAGGCGGCTGAACTTGGCGATCAGCGGCTGCATGGTCGTCTCGGGGTGGTCCAGCAGCACCATGCCCAACGCGCCGAGGATCTCGCCCTGCTCGTTGCGCAGCGGCAGCCGGCTCACCAGGAAGGTGCCGGCCTGGTTGGTCAGCAGGTCCACCAGGATGGGTTGGCCGCTGTCGATGACCTGCGCCATCAGCGTGTTGGGCACCACCTCTTCCACGCGGCGGCCGACGAAGTCCGATTCCTCATGGCCCAGCGCCGGCAGGAAGCGCTTGTAGCCGTCGCTGATCCACACGATGCGGTGGTCGCGGTCCACGACCATCATGCCCATCGCGGTGTGGGCGAACTGGTCGAACATCGATTGCGCCGCGAGCTTCAGGACGCTGTCGGCATCGGCCGGCAGGTGCTCGCCGCGCGGCTCGGGATGGCTCACTGCCATGAAATGCGGTTCCCCTGTCTGGACAGCAGACACTTTAACCCCCGCAAGGCTAGCGGCGCAGAGGGTGGAACCCTGAGCTAGAGTCCCGATGGCGCGGCGCAGAGCCCGGCAGGCCTGGCGCGCCCATGAGAAGTCCGAAGGGAAGTGCCACCATGCTTGACGGTTTGAAGGATGCCGCATGCAAGGCCGGCGGCGAACGCGCACTGCACGAATCAAGCACGGCCACGCAGGAGGCGCTCAGGCAGCTCGGCGCGTTCTACCTGGGCATCCAGTCCACCAGTGCGCAGGGCGATCCGGTCGCGTGCTTCCACCTCGACAACGGTGCGAGACTCGAACGCCTCAACACGCTGGCCGACCTGTCGGCCAAAGGGGTGAAGCAATCCTTGGGGCTCATGGTCAATTACCTTTATGACCTCGGCAAGGTTGAATCTCACCACGAGAAATTCGTTCATGGCGAGGTCGCGCAGTCGCGGGCCATCGCATCGCTGATCTGACAACGAGGAGAAGACGCACCATGGCCTTCCAACGCATACATCCCACGCGGCGCGAACTGCTCATCGCGGGCGCTGCCGCACCCTTCGTGAACACCGCCCGCGCGGCGGACGCCTGGCCCGCCAGGCCGGTGACCTTCATCGTTCCCTTCCCGAGCGGCGGCGGCACGGACGCCTTCGCCCGGCCGCTGAGCGCGGTGCTCACCAAGAACCTGGGCAAGCAGCTCATCGTGGACAACCGTGGCGGCGCCGGCGGCACGGTGGGCGCCAGCGTCGCGGCCAAGGCGGCGCCAGACGGCTACACCTTCTTCATGGGCGCGGTGCACCACGCCATCGCGCCGGCCATGTACCCCAAGCTCGACTACAACCTCGAGAACGACTTCGTGCCCGTGGGCCTCATCTCCAGCGTGCCGCAGGTCATCGTGGTGAACCCGCAGCGCATGCCGGTGAACGACCTCAAGGGCTTCCTCGAACTCGTGCGCAAGAACCCCGGCAAGTACAACTACGGCTCGGCCGGCAACGGCACCTCGCACCACCTCGCCGGCGAGCTGTTCAAGCTGCAGACCAAGACCTTCATCACGCACATCCCCTACCGCGGCGCAGGCCCCGCGCTGCAGGATCTCATTGCCGGCCAGGTGGACATGATGTTCGACGGCCTGGGTTCGTCGGCCAACCACATCAAGGGCGGGCGCATCAAGGCATTGGCGGTGGCGTCCCAGCAGCGGGCGCCGGGCTTCCCCGACCTGCCGACCACGGCCGAGGCCGGCGTGCCCACCTACCAGGTCGCCACGTGGTACGGCCTGTGGGCGCCCAAGGGCACGCCCAAGGAGCTCGTCGACCGCATGCAGGCCGAGCTGGCCAAGGCCTTCGCGACGCCGGAGCTGACGTCGATCTGGCAAGGCCTGGGCACCGAGACGCCCAAGCTCTACGGCCCCGCCTTCGGCAAGTTCGTGAGCGCGGAGGTCAAGCGCTGGAGCGAGGTGGTGAAGAGTTCCGGCGCCAAGCTCGACTGATGGGACAGATCCAACTGGAATCGATGGGCGACTGGGCGCGGGTGACGCTCGCCAACCCGGGCAAGCTCAACGCCATCGACATCGCGATGTGGCGCGAGCTGCGCGCGATGTTCGAGCGCCTGCAGGCCCTGCCGCATGCCGACGCGCCGCATGCGGTGGTGGTGTGCGGCGCCGACGGGCAGTTCGCCTCGGGCGGCGACATCGTGGAATTCGCCGGCTTCCGCTTCGACCAGCAGGCGCTGCACGACTTCCACGAGAACGTGGTGGCGCCCGCGCTGCACGCCATCCTGGCCTGCGACATCCCCGTCTTCGCGCAGATCGAAGGCGCCTGTGTCGGAGGCGGGCTGGAGATCGCGGCCTGCTGCGACATCCGCATCTGTGGGGAGTCGAGCCGCTTTGGCGCACCGATCGCGAAGCTGGGTTTTCCGATGGCGCCGGCCGAAGTCGAGGTGGTGAGCCGCGTGGTGAGCACCACCGTGCTGCGCGAGATGCTGCTGGAGGCGCGGCTGTTCGATGCCCAGCAGGCGCTGGCCGCGGGCATCGTGAACCAGGTGGTGCCCGATGCCGACGTGGCGTCCACCGTGCAACGCCGCACGGAGAAGCTGGCTGCGCTGTCGCCGCAGGCCGCGCGGCTGAACAAGCGCACGCTGCGCCTGCTGGCCCACGGCCCGCTCGACGCAATGCAGCGCCGCACCCTCTTCGACTACGCCGACAGCGCCCAGCACCGCGAAGGCGTCACTGCTTTCATCGAGAAGCGACCGCCGCGTTTCCAGCGCGGCTGACTACCGTTCGACCATGACCGCCAACCAGAATCTCTTCGCCGCCTTGCGCGACGCCTTCCCATCGGACCTGGACAGCACCGCCATCGAGACCGCCGACGGCGAGCGCCTTTTCTACACCTGGCGCGACATCGACCACGCCACCGCGCGCATCGCCAACCTGCTGCAGTGGCTGGACCTGCCCGAAGGCGCACGCGTGGCGGTGCAGACCGAGAAGTCGGTGGAAGCGCTGCTCCTGTACCTGGCCGTGCTGCGCGCAGGCTACGTGTACCTGCCGCTGAACACCGCCTACCAGAGCAGCGAGATCGAGTACTTCATCGGCAACGCCGAGCCGAGCGTGGTGGTGTGCAGTGGCAAGAATTTCGGCTGGGTCAGCAAGATCGCCTTCAAGGCCGGCTGCAAGCACGTCTTCACGCTCAACGAGGACCGCAGCGGCAGCCTGCTGGAGCGCGCGTCGCACCACGGCGACAAGCACGAGCCGATGCAACGCAGCGCGGACGACCTCGCCGCCATCCTGTACACCAGCGGCACCACCGGACGGAGCAAGGGCGCGATGCTCAGCCACGGCAACCTGCTGTCCAACGCCCGCACGCTCAAGGACTATTGGGGCTGGCGCGAGGGCGACGTGCTGGTCCACGCCCTGCCCATCTTCCACGTGCATGGCCTGTTCGTGGCCTCGCATGGTGCGCTGCTCAACGGCAGCAAGATGCTGTGGTTCGGCAAGTTCGCGCCGCGCGCGGTGGTGGAGCGTCTGCCCGAGGCCACCGTGTTCATGGGCGTGCCCACGCTGTACGTGCGGCTGCTGGGCGAGGCCTCGTTCACGCGCGAGGCCTGCCGCAACATGCGGCTGTTCATCAGTGGCTCGGCGCCGCTGCTCATCGAGACCTTCAACGAGTTCAAGTCGCGCACCGGCCACACCATCCTCGAACGCTATGGCATGAGCGAGACGGTGATGCTGACCTCCAACCCCTGCGATCCGAAGGACGGCGAGCGCAAGGGCGGCACGGTGGGTTTCCCGCTGCCGGGCGTGGGTGTGCGCGTTCATGACGACCAGGGCCGGCCGGTGGCTCGCGGCGAGATCGGCGGCATCGAGGTGAAGGGCCCCAACGTGTTCTCCGGCTACTGGCGCATGCCCGAGAAGACCAAGGAGGAGTTCACCGCCGACGGCTGGTTCAAGACGGGCGACGTGGGCAAGTTCGACGAGCAGGGCTACGTGGTGATCGTCGGACGCAGCAAGGACCTCATCATCACCGGCGGCTACAACGTCTACCCCGCGGAGATCGAGGGCGTGCTCAACGAACTGCCTGGCGTGGCCGAGAGCGCGGTGATCGGCGTGCCGCATCCGGACTTCGGGGAGGGCGTGGTGGCAGTGGTCGTTAAAAAGCCTGGCGCTTCGCTGGAGGCGGTGGCACTCATCGGTGAACTCAAGTCGCGCATCGCCAACTTCAAGGTGCCCAAGCACCTTTTCGTTGTCGACGAACTGCCGCGCAATGCGATGGGCAAGGTGCAGAAGAACCTGCTGCGCGAGCAGCACAAGGGCCTGTTCGCGTGAGCGGGCTTCATGACTCGGCCTGCCCGCGCTGCGGCGGCGCCTTCCATTGCGGCGTCAAGGACGACGTGCCCTGCTGGTGCACGCAAGTGCGCCTGAGCGCGCAGACGCTGGCGGAGCTGGAGAAGCAGTACGCCAGCTGCCTGTGCAATGCATGCCTGGCGGCCTTGTCGATGCCCACGCCTTCACCGGCACAGGCACCGACCGGCTGAGCACCGGCTCAGCCGCCCCCCGCGGGGCAGGCACGCCCCAGGGTGTCCAGCGGCGCGTGCTCCATCCGCTGTGGGTTGTCCCGGAAGGTCACCCAGGCCCAGGGGCGCGAATCGACGCCCGTGTCCAGGAGCATCACGGTGACACACCACTCATGTCCGCCTTCGTCGCGATAGACGACGTGGTCGCCTTTGGATGGCGGCTTGGCGGCGGTCTCGGCTGCCTGCGCTGAGGCAAGCAAGGGGACGGTGGCTGCCAGCGAATGCAGCAGCCATCGGGCGGCCTTGTTGGCCATGGGCTTCATGCTCCCTCCAGTTCATCATTGCGTTGTTGTCGGAGCCCTCGACACGAACGGTAACCATCGTCCCGTGCGGGAGCAAGCTGTAAGCACTGACAGCTCGTTGTGGGATGGGCAAAGGCGTGGGTTTTCTCGTCGAGCCAGCCCAACCTCCCTTGAGCGGCAGGCGGCATGGGCCAGGGGCTGCGTCTGTGGCGGCGAGCAGCGCAGCACCGAGGGGTGGCGTGCGCAGCACGCTTCGTCTTCTGACTCACGGGGACTGTTTGACCACAGCGCACCGCAGGGGCGCGGCGGGAGTTTCCCCGTGCACCCCTCGGTGCGAGCAGCACAGCGCAGTCGGCGCTACGCGCCGACCGCCACAGCCGCAGCCCCTGGCCTATGCCGCCTGCCGCGGCCCCACCCGATCAACGCGAAAAAGCAAGCCCAAAAGAAAAACGGCCGGTCTCCCGACCGGCCGTTTCAATCATGAATGGCCTGGCCCTACTGCGACGCCGCTGAAGCCGGCACCGATGCCGCGGGGGCGGCATGGGCGTCACCAACGACGTGCTTTTCACCGCTCATGTCCACATCGCCGCCGGTTTTCTTCAGCATGAACAGCGCCAGGGCCGCGAAGAGGACAAAGCCGAGTACCAGTTTCCACATGTCAGGTCATTCCTTCATTCAAGACGCTCAATCGTTGGCGTAGATGTTGACGTCCTTGGTCTCGCGCACGAACAGCATGCCGACCACGAAGGTGATGCCCGCGAAGATGATGGGATACCACAGGCCGTTGTACATGTTGCCCGTCTGCGCCACGATGGCCAGGCCGGTCGCCGGCAGCAGGCCGCCGAACCAGCCGTTGCCGATGTGGTACGGCAGGCTCATCGAGGTGTAGCGGATGCGCGTCGGGAACAGCTCGACGAGCATCGCGGCGATGGGGCCGTACACCATGGTCACGTAGATCACCATCACGGTCAGGATGGCCACGAGGGTCCACCACTGGCCGCCCATGAACGGAATCGGCTTGGCCTTGTCGGGGTAGCCGGCTTCCTTCAGCGCGGCACCGATGGCGGCCTTGAATTCCGCATCCTTCTTCTTGAACTCGTCAGCCGGCAGGCCCTTGGACTCGAAGCCCGGGATGATCTTCTCGCCGATCTTGATCTGCGCCACGGAACCGGTGGCAGCCGCTTCGTTGTCGTAGCTCACCGAACGACCGGCCAACACCTGCTTGGCGATGTCACATGAGCTCGTGAACTTGGCCACGCCAGTCGGGTTGAACTGGAACGAGCAGCGCTCGGGATCGGCCGTGACCACCACCTTGTTCTTCGCTTGCGCCGCGGCCAGCTCGGGGTTGGCGTTCTCGGTGAGTGCCTTGAACAGCGGGAAGTAGGTCAGCGCAGCCAGCAGGCAGCCGGCCATGATGATGGGCTTGCGGCCGATCTTGTCCGACAGTGCACCGAACACGATGAAGAACGGCGTACCGATGAGCAGCGACACCGCGATCAGGATGTTGGCGGTGGGTGCATCGACCTTCAGCGCGCCGGTCAGGAAGAACAGCGCATAGAACTGGCCCGTGTACCAGACGACGGCCTGGCCCATGGTGAGGCCGACCAGCGCCAGGATCACGATCTTCAGGTTCTTCCACTGGCCGAAGGATTCAGTCAGCGGTGCCTTGGAGGTCTTGCCCTCTTCCTTCATCTTCTTGAAGGCAGGCGACTCGTTCATGGACAGGCGGATCCACACGCTGATGGCCAGCAGGAAGATCGAAACCAGGAATGGAATGCGCCAGCCCCAGTCGGCGAACACTGGCTCGGTCAGCCAGGTGCGCGCACCGAGAATCACGAGCAGGGACAGGAACAGGCCCAGCGTGGCCGTGGTCTGGATCCACGAGGTGTACGCGCCTCGCTTGCCGTGCGGCGCGTGCTCGGCCACATAGGTGGCCGCACCGCCGTACTCGCCGCCGAGCGCCAGGCCTTGCAGCAGGCGCAGGCCGATCAGGATGACCGGCGCAGCAACGCCGATCGCGGCATAACCCGGTAGCAAGCCGACGATGAAAGTCGACAGGCCCATGATCAGGATGGTGACCAGGAATGTGTACTTGCGGCCGATCATGTCGCCCAGGCGGCCGAACACCAGCGCGCCGAAGGGACGCACGATGAAGCCCGCGGCGAAGGCCAGCAGCGAGAAGATCACCTGCGATGTCGGGTCGAGGTTCGAGAAGAACTGCTTGCCGATGATCGGGGCCAGGGTCCCGTAGAGGTAGAAGTCATACCACTCGAACACCGTGCCGAGGCTGGAAGCGAAGATGACCTTCTTTTCCTCTGCCGTCATCGGCGCTGTGGACTTGGCGAGCGGCTTGGCTCCACCCCCAACTGTCGTTGCCATACATGTCTCCTGTGAGAGCGCACCACCGCCCCCGGCGATGCATGGCCGGCATCTTCAGAGGAAGCTCTGACCGTCTCCTGACACCACGCTGAACGTTTGCTGACAAACTCAGGACGAACCCGAACGTCGCGTTTCTCGATGTGGGATTCGAGGGAAAGTCCCTGTCAGGGATTGCCCTTGGGTGGGCGCACGACCCCCGGTGGCGCGACAGCAGCCCTGCTCCAGTCAGGGCCATCGAACCAGGGGTCGCCGCGCAAGCTGGCGCTCACCATGTCCAGCGCATCCACGCCCCAGAAGAGCCGGCCGTCGAGTTCCACGGTGGGTACGCCGAAGACGCCGCGGGCGATGGCCTGGTCGGTCGATGCCTTGAGGGCCTGCTTCACTGCGTCACTGTTCGGATCGCGACCAGGTGCGAGGGCCTGCGTGAGCGCCTGCAGGCGCGCGGGGTCGTTCGCGTCGCCGCCGCCCTCCCACACGTGGCGGAAGATCTTCTCGCACGCATGGCGGCCCGGCGTCATGCCCTCGGGGGCGCAGGCCATCGCCAGGCGCAGCAGGGCCAAGGGGTTGAAGGGATGCTGCGCAGGCGTCTGCAAGGGAACACCATCGCGGTGCGCCTGCCAGTAGACGTGGCGGAAGGTCCACGCGCGCTTGGGTTCGATCTCCGCCGGGCCCTTCTGGCCCCAGTGCGACAGCAGGCCGGCGAAGAGCACCGGCTGGTAGTCGACGGTGACCGAATGGCCTTCGATCACCTTCGGCAACTTCGCGAAGGCCAGCCAGGCGAAGGGCGAGATGACGTCGAAGTAGAAGCGCAGGTGCTTCATGCCTGTCCTTCCCTGGCGGCCTGCACACCCAGCCGCGCACGGCGCTCGTCGATGAGCGCCCACACGGCGCGCTTCTCGGGATCTTCCATGCGTGACCAGGCGGCGATCTCGTCGATGGTGCGATGGCAGCCTTCGCACAGCCCCGTGGCCGCGCTCATGCGGCAGATGCTGATGCAGGGGCTGGGGACGGGGGATGGTGGCTGCATGGACGGCATTGTCCGATGCGGCTGGCCGCGGCGCACAGCCCGCGCCCGATCAACCCAGCACCAGCTCCGCGATGTCGTCCCACAAGGCCGGCTCGATGCGGCCATGGATTTCCTTCACCACCTGCCCCTGGCGGTTGACGAGGAAGGACGTGGGCACGTGCGGGACCACGCCGAAGTTGTCCGCATGGCGCGCATCGCCACGCCACACCATCGGGAACTGCTGGCGCTCGGGAACGGCGCGGTGGATGAGGTCCACGTAGCGCTGCAGGTCCTCCGGCTTCGCATCCGTGTTCACCGCGATGAGCTGGAAGCCCTTGTCGCGCCAGGCCTCGTAGTTCACGCGGAACTCCGGCAGCTTGTCGCGGCACACCGCGCACGTCGTGCTCCAGAAGAACACCAGCACCACCTTGCCGCGTTCGCGCTGGAGGTCGAAGGGCTGGAGGTCGTGGACCATCACGCCCTTCATCTGCGCGTTGAGTGCCGCCGCGGGCTTGTCCGCCGCGAATGCCAGCGGTGCGCAGGGCGCGCCAAACAACGTGGCCAGGCCGCCGTGAATGAAGTGCCGTCGATGCATGGAAAGTCCTCACCCCGAAAAATCGCGATGAGGCTTGGTCGACGGCTCCCCAGGTGGCTTACAGCGCGGGCGAGAACCTGTTCACAATTGCACGATGTCGACCACCGGTGCGGCCGTCAGCGCCTCGAGTTCCTTCGGGCTCAGCTTGAACACGCCGTTGGGGTGGCCAGCGGCGGCCCACACCTCGTCGAAGCGGAACAGATCACGGTCGATCAGCGTGACGGGGTGGCTCGCATGCGCGATGGGCGCGACGCCGCCGATGGAAAAGCCGGTCTTGGTCTTCACGAAGTCGGCGTCCGCACGGCCGATGGCGCCGACGATGGCGGCCACCTTCTTTTCGTCCACGCGCCGGTCGCCGGAGGTCACCACCAGCACGGCCACGTCGTCGCTCTTGCGGCGGAAGATCACGCTCTTGGCGATCTGGCCGAGCTGGATGTTCAGCGCATCGGCGGCTTCCTGCGAGGTGCGCGCCGCGACCTCGAGGAAGATCGGTGCATGTGGATGGCCGCGCGTGAGCAGGGCCTTGGAGACGGTCTGGAAGCCTTCGGGTTTGTCAGCAAGATGTTCCATGGGCGCAAGCGTACCTGAGCACATGCGTCCCCGGCACGGCCCCGACCTACCCGCGCAGCCGCTTCGTCGACTCCCGCGCCACCAGCTCCGGCTCCGGCAGCGTCGCCCGTGTCTTCGAGCCTTCGATCAGCTTGAGCAGCACCTTCGCCGCCGACTGCCCGAGCTCGTACACCGGCTGGTGGATGGTCGACAGCGGCGGGATCATGTAGCGCGAGCCCGGCAGGTCGTCGAAGCCGATCAACGACACGTCTTCGGGCACGCGGATGTTGCGCTGGTGGAAGGCCAGGCGCGCGCCGTAGGCGGTCTGGTCGTTGGAGGCGAAGACGGCAGTGAACGACTGCCGCGCCTCGATGAGCTGGTTGATCGCCAGCACGCCGCTGGGTTCGTGGAAGTCGGCGTACACGACCAGCTTGGGGTCGAAGCTGACGCCCGCTTCCTCCAGCGCCTTGCGGTAGCCCTTCAGGCGTTCGACGGAATCGAGGTGGTCTTGCGGGCCGGCGATGTGCGCAATGCGGCGATGGCCGAGCTCCAGCAGGTGCTTGGTCGCCTTGTAGGCGCCGCTGAAGTCGTCCACCCGCATGGACGCGATGTTCTGGCCCTTCACGCTGCGGCCGGTCACCACGATGGGCACGCGCCGGGCGTACTCGCGGATCTGCTCATCGGTGAGGCGGCCGGTGAGCACGATGATGCCGTCCACGCGGCGGCCCAGCAGGTGGGTCATGCGCTCGACTTCGTCCTGCACGATCCAGTGGCCGCTCACGAACAGCGGCACGATGCCGGTGCCCTCGAGCGCATCCTCGATGCCGCGCAATGCTTCACCGTAGAAAGGGCTCTTGATGTCCTGCGTGAGCACGCCAATGCTCAGCGTGCGGCCTTGAGCCAGGCCTCGCGCCAGCACATTGGGCTGGTAGTTGAGCTTCGCGATGGCGGACTCCACCGCGGCGCGCTTGTCGTCACTGACCTTCGCGTGCCCGGTGAGGATGCGCGACACGGTGCTGGGTGAGACTCCCGCTGTCTCGGCCACCATCGCAAGCGTGACGACCTGTTGGTATGCGTTCGGTTCTTGGTTGCGTGCCATGAGGTGGGGATTTACGAAACCGCATTCGGTCTTCCGAAGCTTAAGCGGAAAAAGCTCACGAAAGCCCATTCATATGCCCCCGCGTTCTCCCCAATGGTATCTTGAAAGCGGTTTCAATATTCTTGGTCTCCATACGCGGCGCCCAAGCACTGAGTCGATGAAGGCAGCGCCGGTAGTCCATAGACCAGGAGATACCATGACCCGTCCGTCCACGTCGTCGCGCCTCGCGGCCCTTGCTTCCATGGCGATCGCCGCCGCACTTGCCGGCTGCGCCTCGTCGCCTTCGAGCACCTCGTCGGCCCCTGCGCCCGCTCCCGCCGCGGCGCCCGCACCGGCTGCCAAGGCTGCCGCCGCACCCGCCGCCGATTCCAAGCTTCCCGTGCTGTCGGTGTACGGCGACAAGGGCAGCGTCGCGCCCTACACCCTCTTCCTGGGCACGCCGGCGAACTTCTCCACCACCGTGCCGCAGAACGGCACGGCCCCGCTGGACGCAGGGGCCATCAAGGTCGAGCCCACCAAGGTCGGCGACGCCCCCGGCGCCAAGTTCACCTGGACGGGCGGCCTGGGCCAGTTCCACCTGCAGAGCAAGACCTCCAACGACCTGCTGGACTACCTCGAAGCCAACGGCGCGCTGGTGTTCGACGCCATCGTGAACAAGGCCCCCGAAGACCAGGTGACCATGCGCGTGGACTGCCGCTACCCCTGCCTGGGCGTGGTGGACATGACCAACTTCTACAAGACCGCGCCGCTGAACAAGCCCATCAGCGTCAAGATGCCGCTGAGCTGCTTCGAAGCCACGGGCACCAAGTTCACCGCCGTGAACACGCCGCTGGTGATCATGACCACCAAGCCCTTCGGCCTGTCGGTGGCCAACGTGCGCTACGTGCCCGGTGCCGGCAAGGACGCCGACGCACTGAAGTGCACGCCCTGACCCCCGCCGTCACCCGGAGTTGAAGTACCCCGCCATGCAGCCCATGGCGCGGGCCACGCGCCCAGCGCGGACCTGCCCGCCGCACCTGCCCCGTGCAGGTCGCGGCGTGGCTTTCGAAGATGGGTGCGCCACGCGCGCTCCCCGCACGCCGTGTTGCACACGTCCCACTCATTCCGGCGATGGATGGTCGCCCTCATGCTGAGCACCAGCGCAATCGCCGCCATGCCGACAGCCCACGCCAACGAGGTGAAGGTCGGCCTCGGCCATTACCTGACCCACCTGCGCGCCGGCGGCGAACGCGAGCCGCCGGCGGTCCTGCCCACGGCCGACGGCAAGCCGCGGCCGGTGCCCACCAACCAGTGGTACTCGTCGCTCTTCTTCGCGCGCTGGCCGCAGCCGTTGTATGCGCAGCCCGGCTCCTACCGCGTCACCGACGAAGGCTTCCACATCGACCGCCCGCTGAAGGAGGCGGCGCTGTCGCCCCAGCGTGAAGAGAACGACATCATCGCGATGCACCGTTCCACGCTGACACTGGTCGCCGACTTCGAGATGAAGGGTGCCAAGGCCGGCCGCAGCTCCGACTGGGCGGTTGACGTGGTGGCCGGCGACGACAAAGACGCGATGACCGTCACCATCGCGCACGGCAGCCCCTACAGCTTCCACCGCCTCACGCGTGGCGACGTCACCTTCCGCGCGATGCAGCCGCTGGTGGTGTTCGACCAGTCCGCCGATGGCCGCGCCCTGGGCATCGTGGCCGACAACAAGGCCTTCGGCATCTACGCGCCCACCGGCGGCAAGTTCGAGGTGCAGGCCGATGGCCGCGTGCGCCTGACCCTGCCCGACCACAAGCGCTTCTTCAGCGTGGCCGTGCTGCCCTCCAAGGACGCTGGCGTGCTGGCCGAGTTCCACAAGCGCGCCTACGGCTTCATCACCGACACGCGCGCCGACTACGTCTACGACGAGAAGCACGGCGAGGTCACCACCACCTTCACGGTGAAGACCGAGGTGATGGAAGGCAGCGACTCGGGCACGCTGTTCGGCCTGTACCCGCACCAGTGGTACCGCAACCCGCTGGTGAACATCACGCTGCCCTACGAGTACGACACCATCCGCGGCCCCTTGAAGCTGCTGGCGGGCTCCAAGTTCCAGACGCGCCTGAAGTTCAACGGCATCATGCCCTTCTGGCCCGGCCTGGGCGATGCCGAGCAGATCGGCAAGCTCAAGGAATACCTCGCCACCGACACGCAGTTCGGCCCCGACAACCTGCTGGGCAACCGCGGCACCTACTGGGAAGGCAAGGGCTTCAACCGCGCGCTGCAGGTGATGAACATCGCCGAACAGCAAGGCGATGTCGCCAGGCGCAACCTCATCCTCGACGCGATGAAGAAGCGCCTGGAGCTGTGGTTCAAGCCCGAGGACAACGCCGAGCGCTACTTCCACTACAACAAGTCGGTGGGCACCGTCATCGGCTACCCCGACGAGTACGGCTCCGCGCAGGAGGTGAATGACCATCACTTCCACTACGGCTACTGGATCCAGGGTGCGGCGCAGGTCGCGCTGCGCGATCCGGCCTGGGCCGCGAAGGACAAGTGGGGCGGCATGGTGGACCTGCTCGTGGCTGACATCGCCACGCCCGACCGCGGCAACCCGATGTTCCCGCGCCTGCGCAACTTCGATCCGTACGAAGGCCACGCCTGGGCAGCAGGCCTGGCGCAGTTCTACGACGGCAACAACCAGGAGTCGTCGTCGGAGGCCATCAACGCCTGGGCCGCGCTCATCCTGTGGGGCGAGGCCACCGGCAACAAGGCCGTGCGCGACACCGGGATCTACCTCTACACGCACGAAGTGCAGTCGGCCGAGTTCTACTGGTTCGACCTGCACAAGCTGGTGTTTCCCAAGGACTACCTGAACACCGCCGCCGGCATCGTGTGGAGCAACAAGTTCGTGCACAACACCTGGTGGACGGAGGACCCGCGCGAGATCCACGGCATCAACTTCCTGCCCATCACCACCGCTTCGGTGTACCTGGGCCGCGACCCGGCCTACATCAAGCGCAACCTGGCCACGATGGACCGGGAGTTCAAGAAGTTCATCAGCCGCGACGGCAAGGCGCCCAAGGACATCTGGCAAGACGTCATCCTCGCCACGCTGGCCCTGGCCGACCCGGCCGAAGCGCTGAAGCAGTGGAACCCCGAAGGCTCGGTGGAGGACGGCGAAACGCGCACCCACACCTACCACTGGCTGCAGACGCTGGCGCGCTTCGGCAAGCCGCGGCTGGACCTGTCTGCCGACACGCCGCTGTTCGCGGTGTTCGGCAACGACGGCGGCGCCACCACCTACATGGCCTACAACAGCTCGGCCACGCCTAAGAAGGTGATGTTCAGCGACGGCACCGAGCTGCGGCTCGCGCCGCGTGCCATGGGCATGAAGACCATTGCGGCAGGGGCCGCCAAAGGAAAGAAGTGAAGCAGTACAGACAACTGGCCAGCCTGTTCATGGCCGCGGCGATGGCCGGCTGCGGCGGCGGCGGGTCCTCCGCTGCGCCGGCACCCGGGCCAACCCCAAGCGCCCAAGGTGGCGTGCCCACCGGATGGAAGCTGGTGTGGGCCGACGAGTTCGACACCGACGGTCTGCCCGACGCCACCAAGTGGGGCTACGACACCGACCGCAACAGCGCAGGTTGGTACAACAGCGAGCTGCAGTACTACTCGGCCGCACGGCTGGAAAACTCGCGCGTGCAAGGCGGTTCTCTGTTCATCACTGCCCGCAAGGAGCAGATGACCAGCGCCGCCGACTATGGCGGCCAGAACTACACCTCGGCGCGCCTGCTCACGCGCGGCAAGGCCTCGTGGACCTACGGCTTCTTCGAGGTGCGCGCAAAGCTGCCCTGCGGCATGGGCATGTGGCCGGCGATCTGGATGCTGGGCACCAAGGGCGCGTGGCCGGCCGATGGCGAGATCGACATCATGGAACAGACCGGCTGGGACGCCGGCAAGATCCTCGGCACCGCGCACATGCAGGCCTTCAACGGCGGCAACGGCAAGGGCGGCTCCACGCGCATCACCGACACCTGCAACACCTTCCACAAGTACCAGGTGAAGTGGACCAGCGACGCCATGCAGTGGGGCGTGGACGACACCGTCTACTACACCTACAACCGGCCGGCAGGCAGCACCAACGCCAACTGGCCGTTCGACAACCCGCAGTACCTGCTGCTCAACGTGGCCGTGGGCGGCACGCTGGGTGGCACACCGAACGACGCGCTGTTTCCCATCGCGATGGAAGTGGACTACGTGCGGGTCTATCAACCATGAACTGATCAGCAACAACACAGTGACAAGGCACTGAAAACCAAAGGAGTCGGGGATGAGGGGATTTCAGCGCATACAGGAAGAGGCCGATGAGACGAACCGCATCGGTGACGTGAGGCTCGCGGCCTTGGCTGCGGCCTTGCTGGCCACAGTGGGCATCGCGTCCGCGCAGCCTGCCAGCGCGCCGGCCACGCCGGCGGCCATGTCCGAGCGCGTGATGCGCGACGCGGACTCGCCGTTCCGGTGGATCAAGATCCAGGCCGAGACCGTGCGCAAGGCCGCGGCGCCCGTGCCGGCCCCTGCACCTGCACCCACCGTCGTGGCGGCTCCTCCACCTCCCGCACCGAAGACCGCCAGCGCCAAGCCCTCCGCCGCGGCGTCCCGGCCGGTGCGACTGGCGGCCGCGAACATCCCGTCCGAGCAGGTCGCCAGCTCGCCACCCACCGCGTCGCCGCTGCCGGCCGCCGTGACCGCGCCGAAGCTCGAGCAGATCGAGCAACTGGTCAACATCGACCGCGCCGACCCCGAATGGGACGAAGACCTGATGCGCACCCTGCGCAAGGGCCGCGTGGTCGTGCGATTCAACGTCGCCGAGGACGGCTACCTCTCGCGCATCCAGATCGTTGAGAGCACCAACTCGCGCCTCACCGGCCCCGTGATGGGCGCGGTGATGCAGTGGCGTTTCCAGCCGATCTCGGAGCCACAGGTCGCCACCGTCGAGTTCGGTTTCGACCTCGACTCGGGACGCCGCTGAGGATTCATCGCAGGGGGATCCAAGAAGGACTCATCCGCAGATGAAGTCCTCGTCTTCATGCCCAAGGAGCAACGCATGACGACCTTCACCTTCTCGTTCAAGGATGGCTATCGCGTCACCTTGACTGCGCCCGACGAGGGCAAGTGTCCTGCCACGGAAGTGCTGGACCGCGTGGTCGACCTGGTCAACTGCTTGAGGTCGGAACAAAAGCCGCCACCGCAAGAAGCGACCACTCAGTAAAAGCAAGGGCGAGGTCGAAGACGAGCCGCGCCACCCCTTTGTCGCAAAGAAGAGTTGGCAGGTGAGGGGGCCTGGCTGGTGGGCGTGTGCGGCGCCGAGGAGCGCAGCACTCGTGGGCGGCGCGCGCAGCGCGCTTCGTCCTCTGACTTGCCGCGACTGTCTGAACGCAGCGCCCTGCAAGGGCGCGCAGTGAGTTTCGCGGCACGCCCACGAGTGCGAGCACCGCAGGGAAGTCGGCGCAAAGCGCCGACCGCCGCAGTCGCCCACCAGCCAGGCCCCCTCACCTGCCAACTCTTCAACACCCTACCGTTGTGTCCAACAAACACACCCACCCAGCCTAGGGTTTCACCGAGTCTGAAAAGGCTTTCAAGAGCCTATTATCCTCGTCATGAAATCGCTTTCAGAAACGCGATTTCAGGAACAGAGCACGAAGACGAGCCCGGTCCGCGCCGTCATGAGTGTCGACACACACCTCACGGGACACAGGAGATAACCCAATGTTCAAGAAGCACGTCTTGTCCGCCGCAGCCGCGATGGTCGTCGGGGCCGCACTCAGTGCACCGGCTGCAGCTCAAGTCTCGATCAACGGTGGCGTGCAAGCACGCCTGGGCTCGATTTCTCGCAGCGGCGACACGGCGCCCAAGTACGACAACACGGTGACCGGCGTCGACGGCCTGTGGTTCCTGTTCTTCAATGCCACGAAGGACCTGAAGGGCGGCTACAACGCCGGCTTCAGCTGCAACACCGTGGCCACCACGGTGGACGGTGCCAACGGCGGCTTCACCGCCGAAGCCCTGCCCGTGCGCCACGACTGGGACGGCTTCTTCGCAGGCAAGGACAACTACTCGCAGTCGCAAGGCGGCTTCTCGTCCTACGGCAACTCGCTGGGCGACAGCACCGGCCCGATGTGCAACGACGAGGTCAGCGGCTACCTCCAGACCCCGTTCGGCAAGTTCGCTGCCGGCCACATCATGAACCCGATGCGCCTGCTGTACGACGGCTTCACCGTCAACCCGGTGTGGGGCAACCAGCGCGGCTACTACATGGTGGCTGACGTGCGCGGCAACGCCCTGCGCTACAGCAACTCCTTCGGCCCGGTGAACATCGAGCTGCAGCTGAACACGGCTTCCGACGCGAAGGCGAATTCCGACGCCAGCAACCACGACAAGGCCTACACCGCCGTGGTGACCTACGAGCCCATCAGCGGCACCGTGTTCGGCCTGGGCGCCATGGACCTCAAGGGCGACACGAACGCCAAGTACGTGACCGCCGCCACGCCCAACAAGCACAGCGCCTGGGGCGCCTCGGCCAAGACCCGCGTGGGCCCCATCAACATCGGCTACACCTTCACCACCGGCAAGAACGAGCCGGAAGAGAACTTCGCCGCCAAGTTCGGCCAGGACTTCATCAAGGACACCGACCACACCTTCAAGGTCTCCTACGACATGGGCCAGTGGAACTTCCAGGGCTTCTTCAGCCAGGAGAAGTTCGTGGCCAGCACCGGCCAGTACGGCGGCTTCTTCCACGACACCCGCGCCGGCAGCACCATCCCCGCCTTCGGCCAGCTCAACATCAAGCGCCAGAACGTGGACCTGTGGGCCCTGTACGACATGGGCAAGGACGTGAAGACCTACCTGCGCTTCAACACCATCAACAAGAAGTTCACGTCGCCTGACCAGGCGCTGTACTCCGCCTCGATGCGTTCCACCAAGTTCGAAGGCGGCTGGTTCATCAACTTCTAAACGGGCCGTCGTTGGGTAGCCCCGGTTGAGCAAAGGGCTGTCGCGGTGCAAGCTGCGACAGCCCTTCATGTCCCCGAGGCTGCCTTCATGCCGCAGACCCGGTTCCCCTACAGGAGAGACCTCACATGAAACCCGTCGTACTCGCCGCTGCCGTCTTCGCCGCCGCACTGTCCTTCGCGGCCCGCGCTGAGCAGGTCACCCTCACCGTCGCCGCCTTCCCCGCGGTGGACAAGATCGTGAAGTCGGCCATCCCCGCCTTCAAGAAGCTGCACCCGAATGTCGAGATCAAGGTCGTCGGCCGCGAGTACGCCGACCACCACAACGCCATGGTGACCTCGCTGGCCACCGGCACCGGCCTGCCCGACGTGATGGCCGTGGAGCTGGGCTTCCTCGGCCGCTTCGCCGAAGGCAAGACGCTGGAAGACCTGTCCAAGCCGCCCTACAACGGTGGCCAGTACACGAAGAAGTTCGTGCCCTTCACCATTCCGCTGGCCACCAACAGCGCCGGCGAACTCTCCGCGATCCCGACCGACATCGGCCCGGGCACGCTGTTCTACCGTGACGACATCCTGAAGAAGGCCGGCGTGACGGAGAAAGACCTCACCACCTCGTGGGAGAGCTACATCGAGGCCGGCAAGAAGATCAAGGCCTCCACCGGCGCCTACCTGCTGGCCGGTGCCAACGACATCCAGCGCATCGTCATCCGCACGGGCTTGAAGGATGGCGAAGGCGTGTTCTTCGACAAGAACAACAAGACGCTGGTGGACAGCCCGCGCTTCGTGCGCTCCTTCGAGCTGGCCAAGCAGGTGCGCGACGCCAAGCTCGACGCCAAGATCGGCGCGTGGAGCAACGAATGGTCCGAAGCCTTCAAGCGCGGCACCGTGGCCACGCAGATGATGGGCGCCTGGCTGGGCGGCCACCTGCAGAACTGGCTGGCCCCGAACACCAAGGGCATGTGGCGCGCCGCCGACCTGCCCGGCGGCGCCTATGGCTCCTGGGGCGGCACCTTCTACGCGATTCCCAAGAAGGGCGCGAACAAGGAGATCGCCTGGGAGTTCATCAAGTTCATGACGCTGAACAAGGACCAGCAGCTCGCCGGCTTCAAGCAGGAAGACGCCTTCCCGGCCCTGCTCGACGCGCAGAACGATCCCTTCTACGAGCAGCCGGTGGAGTTCTTCGGCGGCCAGAAGGTGCGCGTGCTGTGGCGCAACGCGGTGCCCAAGATTCCCGCCATCGACGTCGCCAAGCATGACCCGGTGGCCGAGGAAGTCATCGCCACCGAGCTGGACAAGGTGCTGGAGCAAGGCAAGGACATCAAGGCCGCCCTGGCCGATGCCAAGGCCCTCATCGAGCGTCGTTCGCGCCGCTGAACCCTTGCCTGACCCTGCTGTAAGAGCCGCCCCATGAGCATGCTTCAGTCGCCTGGCGACATCGAATCCGTCCCCTTGAAGGCTTCCATCGTGTCGACAACCGCCACCCGAAAAGGAAGCCGCCTGAAGCCCTGGCATTGGGCGCCTTACGTCTTCATCAGCCCGTTCTTCATCCTCTTCGCGGTGTTCGGGCTGTTCCCGCTGCTGTTCTCCCTGGTCACGGCATTCACCGCCTTCGACCCCTACGCGGGGTTGGCGTCGATGAAGTTCGTGGGCATGGAGAACTTCAGCTTCGCCTGGGGCGACGAGTGGTTCTGGAAGTCGCTGTGGAACACGCTGTGGCTGGGCTTCGTGTCCGGCGCGCCGCAGCACTTCGTCGCGATTCCGCTGGCCTACTTCATCCACCTCGGGTTCAAGCGCTGGCGCAATGCCATGCTGGGCGCGTACTTCCTGCCCTACATCACCTCCACGGTGGCGATCGCGCTGATCTTCACCACCTTGTTCTCCACCGACTTCGGCGTCATCAACGTCGCCATCGGCTGGCTGCACCAGCTGCCGCTGATCGGCGGATTGTTCCCTGCCGAGAACGTGAACTGGCTGGGCAAGCGCGAATACGTGAAGCCGGCCGTGGCGATGGTCGTGTTCTGGCGCTACGTCGGCTTCAACACCGTGCTGTACCTCGCAGCGCTGCAGACGATCCCCAAGGACCTGTACGAAGCCGCCACCATGGACGGCGCCACGCGCTGGCAGCAGTTCCGCTACATCACGCTGCCGCTGCTCAAGCCCATGATGTTCTTCGGCGTGACGCTGTCGGTGATCGGTGGTCTGCAGCTCTTCGAAGAGCCCTTTGTGCTGGCCGGCATCCGCGGCGGCACCGACCAGGCCGCGATGACCACGGCCATGTACATGTACCGCACCGCCTTCGAGTTCAACGAATGGGGCACGGCCAGCGCCATCTCCTGGATGCTGTTCATCTGCATCGCGGTGCTGACCTGGATCACCAACAAGGCCTTCGCCCGCGGCGGCATGGACCACTGAGGCAGTACCCATCATGACCACCGCAAAAGTCTCCTACAGCGGCCAGCGCCTCATTGCCTACGGCTTCGTCGGCGTCGGCGCGCTGCTGATGCTCGCGCCCTTCTACTTCATGTTCGTCTTCGCCACGCACACGCGCAGCGAGATCTTCAGCCTGCCGCCGCCGTCGTGGTTCGGCGATGCGGTGATGCTCAACCTGCGGCTGCTGCAGGAGAACGTCCCCCTGTTCTGGCGCAACTTCGCCAACAGCGTGTACGTGGCGCTGATGGGCACCGCCTTGTCGCTGTTCTTCTGCTCGCTGGCGGGCTACGCCTTCGCGATGTACGACTTCAAGTTCAAGAAGGCGGCCTTCGCGATCGTGATGGCAACCATGCTGCTGCCGCCCTTCCTCGGGATCATCCCGACCTTCATGGTGATGGACTTCCTGGGCTGGCTGAACCAGCCGCGCGCGCTGTACCTGCCGGGTGCCGCCGGCGCCTTCGGCATCTTCCTGATGCGCCAGTACATCAGCTCAGCCATCCCGAAGGAACTCGTGGAAGCCGCGCGCATGGATGGCTGCGGCGAGTTCCGCATCTACTGGAACATCGTGCTGCCGCTGACCACGCCGGCACTGGGCACGCTGGGACTGATTTCGTTCATCGCCTCGTGGAACAACTTCCTCGGACCGCTCATCGTCATGAGGGAGATGGAGGCCTACACGCTGCCCCTGGCACTGCGCAGCATGCAAAGCCCGGTCAACACCGAGTGGGGTGCGGTGATGGCGGGCTCGGCGGTGGCGGTCCTTCCGCTGCTGGTGCTGTTCGTTCTTTCGTCCCGCCGTCTCATCGACGGACTCACCGCCGGCGCCGTCAAGAGTTGATGCCGGCCACACACGACACCCGTTTCCTCACCCAATGCTGACCAAGAACATGAACTTTCCTGCGCACTTCGTCTGGGGGGCCGCGACAAGCGCGTTCCAGATCGAGGGTGCCGCGTTCGACGACGGGCGCGCCCCTTCGATCTGGGACACGTTCTGCCGCACGGAGGGCGCCATCCAGGACGCCAGCAACGGCGACGTGGCCTGCGACCACTACCACCGACTCGAGGAAGACCTGGACCTGATGAAGTCGCTGGGCCTGCAGGCCTACCGCTTCTCCATGTCCTGGTCGCGCGTGCGGCCCGATGGCCACACAGCGTGGAACGAGAAGGGACTGGACTTCTACGACCGGCTGATCGACGGCCTGCTCTCGCGCGGCATTGCGCCGTACATGACGCTGTACCACTGGGACCTGCCGCAGGCGCTGCAGGACAAGGGCGGCTGGGCCAGCCGCGACACCGTGCAGCACTTCGTGGAGTACGCCGTCGCCATGGCCGAGCGCTATGCCGACCGCGTGGCCTCCATCGCCACCTTCAACGAGCCCTGGATCGTCGCGACCCTGGGCCATGAGCTGGGCATCTTCGCGCCCGGCGTGAAGGACCGCCGCGTGGCCGCGCAGGTGTCGCACCACCTGCTGCTGGCCCATGGCCAGGCCGTGCGCGCCATGCGTGCCGCGGGTGCCACGCTGCCGCTGGGCATCGTGCTGAACCAGGGCCCGGTGTTTCCGGCGTCCGACTCCGACGGCGACCGCGCCAAGGCGCTGCACGACGACGGCCACCTCATCCGCTGGTACATGGACCCGCTGTTCCGCGGCAGCTACCCGGCGGACATCATCGCCCACCTCGGTGCCGACGCGCCCCAGGTGCAGCCCGGCGACATGGAGGTCATCGCCACGCCCATCGACTTCCTGGGCCTGAACTACTACACCCGCAGCATCGTGGGCGTGGAGCCGCGCGAGCACGGCCCCGAGGTGGAAGTGACCGACATGGGCTGGGAGGTGTATCCCACCGGCCTGACCGAACTGCTGGTGCGCCTGCAGGCCGACTACTCGCCGCCGCCCATCTACATCACCGAGAACGGCGCGGCCTATCCCGATGGCCCGGATGCCGATGGCCACGTGCACGATACCCGGCGCAGCGAGTACCTGCGCCGCCACATCGGCGCGGTGCTCGACGCGATCGACGCCGGCGTGGACGTGCGCGGCTATTTCGTGTGGAGCCTGTTCGACAACTTCGAGTGGGCCTTCGGCTACAGCAAGCGCTTCGGCATCGTCTGGGTCGACTACGACACGCAGCAGCGCATCCCGAAAGACAGCGCCTTCTGGTACCGCGATTTCGTGGCCGGCCAGATGGCCCGCCAGGCCGCCAACACGCCCTGACATCACTGAACAAGCAGCACGAGACACATCATGGGAACCGTCAGCCTGCAAGGCATCGAGAAGTTCTACGGCAACACCAAGGTCGTCCACGGCGTGGACCTGCACGTCAACGACGGCGAGTTCCTCGTCTTCGTGGGGCCGTCGGGCTGCGGCAAGTCCACCATCCTGCGCATGATCGCGGGGCTGGAGGACATCAGCGGCGGCACGCTGGCCATCGACGGCCTGCCGGTCAACGACGTGCCGCCTGCCAAGCGCGGCACCGCGATGGTGTTCCAGAACTATGCGCTCTACCCCCACATGACCGTGGCCGAGAACATGGGCTTCGCGCTCAAGCTCGCCGGCACGCCCAAGGATTCGCTCAAGACCAGCGTGGGCCGTGCGGCGGAGATCCTGCGCATCTCGCACCTGCTGGAGCGCAAGCCCAAGGCGCTCTCCGGCGGTGAACGCCAGCGCGTGGCCATCGGCCGCGCCATCGTGCGCAAGCCCGCGGTGTTCCTGTTCGACGAGCCGCTGTCCAACCTGGACGCCGCGCTGCGCGTGCAGATGCGGCTGGAGCTGTCCAGCCTGCACCGCGAGCTGGGCACGACCATGATCTACGTGACGCACGACCAGGTCGAGGCGATGACCATGGGCGACCGCATCGCGGTGTTCAACTCGGGGCGCATCGAGCAGGTCGGTGCACCGCTGCACCTGTACGAGCGCCCCGCCAACAAGTTCGTGGCGGGCTTCCTCGGCTCGCCGCGCATGAACTTCCTGCCTTGCGAGCTCGTGAGCGCCGAGCCCAGCCGCGTGACGGTGAGCGTCATCAAGCGCCTGCCGCTGTCGCTGAACATGCCCAAACCCTCGTCCAAGCCGACCGCGCTGGGCGTGCGGCCCGAGCACGTCGAGGTCGTGGGCATGGAAGAAGGCGTGCCCGCCAGCGTCGAGCTGCTGGAGCACCTGGGCGACGTGACCATCGGCCACTTCCGCGTGCCCGAGACCGAGCTTCTGCTGGCGGTGAAGCTGCCGGTGCGCCGCGCTGCTGCGCTGGAAGTGGGCATGCGCGTGGGCCTCAAGCCCGACGTGGCACATTGCGTGCTTTTCGATGCGGACGGCCGCGCCTGCCACGGCTGAGACCCCTCTTCAAGGAGCTCTGCCATGCGCATCGAGGAACACACCGCCCTGGTCGCCGACGTCGGCGGCACGCACGCACGATTCGCCATCGTGGACGAGTCCGGCACTGCGGCACCCCGCGTGATCGCCAAGGTGGCGTGCGCGAACTACGTGGACCTCTACAGCGCCATCGCCGAGCAGCTCGATGCCATGCCCGAGCAGTCACGCCCGCGGCGTGCGGCGATCGCGGTGGCGGCGGTGGTGAGCAGCGACCGCGTGAAGCTCACCAACCTGAAGTGGGAGTTCTCGGTGCAGGCACTCAAGCACCAGCTCGACCTGGACGAGCTGCTGCTGCTCAACGACTTCGAGGCACTCGCCTGGTCGCTGCCGCACCTGCGCGCCGAAGACCTGCGTCAGGTGGGCGGCGGTGCGTCGCGCATCCGCGGGCCGCGCGCGGTCATCGGGCCGGGCACCGGCCTGGGCGTGTCGGGCCTCATTCCATCGCGTGGCGGCTGGGCCGCGATCCGCGGCGAAGGCGGGCACGTGAGCTTCAGCCCGGTGGATGAACGCGAGAACGCCATCCTGGCGAGTGTGTGGAATCGCTTCCCGCATGTGTCGGCCGAGCGGCTGGTGTCAGGCATCGGCCTGCCGGTGCTGCATCAAGCCGTGTGCGAGGTGGACGGTCACCGCTTTCGCGACTTCTCCACCGCCGAGATCGTTCAACGCGCACTCGACGGCACCGACCCGGGCTGCGCGTCCACCGTGGACACCTTCTGCGCCATGCTGGGCACCATCGCGGGCAACCTTGCACTGACCCTGGGCGCGACCGGCGGCGTGTTCATCGGCGGCGGCATCGTGCCGCGGCTGGGCGATGCGTTCGAGCGCTCTGCGTTTCGCGAGCGCTTCGAGGCCAAGGGACGCTTCACGGCGCACAACGCGGCGATCCCGACGCATGTGATCGTCGCGGACACGCCGGCGTTGGTCGGCGCTGCGGCGGCGCTGGCCGACCTGGTGCCGGAGGACGGAGAACAGGGCGCCCAGGAACGTCCCGTGCTCCGCCCGATGCGCTCAAGGCTGGCTGCGAAGGAACCAACGACGGAGTGACAGCAGCGCGCGGGCGTGTTCGCGCGTGCTGAGGCCCGGCAGGCAGACCGTGTCGTAGCCGTTGGCTGCCTGCTCCTTCGCCAGGTCGAGCGCGGTGTCTGCATCCGTGGGCGGGTTGGGCACGACGAACTGCAGCATCGTCCCGTAGTTGCAGATCAGCTCGGCGCCGTGGCGTTCGTTCCACCGCTTGAAGAAGCTCATGGCCCGTGCCGGGCCTTCGCCTTGCGCGCCCCACCATGACTGGTAGGCGATGGTCTCCCACGAATTCGGCGTGGGCAGCAGCACCAGCACGGCGCCCCATCGGGACGGACCGAACCAATCCAGGTGGGCGCTGCTGGAGCTGCGGCATTCCTCTGTGGACTCGCGCTCCTCGAAACGGGCCCGTGCCTCCTCCAGCTCTTGCGCCAGGTCGACATCGACCATCGCACGCACGTGATCGACATAGGGACTGTCCGAGATGTCCGTGTCGATTCCATGCTCGCCGGCCGCATCTTCGTGGCCCGAATGGGCCTGCTCGAAACTTTCTTCCCCCTGGAAGTCCACGCTCATCTGGGCCGCCGTGGTGAGGATGGGAAAACGTCCGGTCTGGGCCACCAGCGTCCGCGCCACGCTCCATGCCACCAGGGGCTCGACGTTGTTCAACCTGATGCGCAAGGCGAACTGGCGCGGGTCTTCGGGCAGGGGCAGCCTCGTCAGGGTGGCGCCCGCCAGGACCGTGCCTTGCAGCAGCGCTGCGAGCTGGTCGGGATCGGTGATCGGCGGCGTCGGCCCGTCCGGCCCCTGGACCGCAGCTGCGCAAGCCCGGAAGATCTGCGTCTCATGGTGAGCGAAACGCTCCGATGGTGTTCTCGCATCGGCGACGGCCTCGGGCTGGATGGCCTGCATATGTTCCGGCGTGGCTTCTCGCAGGAGCTTTCGGACCAGCTCCGCCTTTTGAGCCTCGCCGTATTCGGCGGCGTCCCAGGTCAGCCGCAGCGGCTTCTTCACCTGGAACCTCGGCGGGCCGAGCGTGATCGTCTCGTGATACGGGCTCCAGGGCTCGTCGCCGCCCGGCTGCGCCAGGGCCGAGAAAGTGAGTGTGAGCGTGGTGTCGGTCAACAGCGCATCTGGTGGCACCACCAGCGACACGTCGCCCGCTTCGATGACACCCCCTTCGGACGCGACGATGTGCTGCGTGGCCGTCCACGTCGGCTTCCACGATGACGACGCATCGTCCAGGACCTCGCTCATTCTCCCCCCTGCTGGATGTTTGAAAAGCAGGCGAGTCTACGAGCGCTGGAGGCCTGGCCCCTTCCGACCCTTGGGGGATTGCGCGAGCCGGCCAGCCGTGGCGTCAACCGGTCGCCTGCCGCTTGATCAGCAAGGCCTTGGCCGCCCTCGACACCGGTGGCCGCTCCAGCACGCCCGAGATGTACGCGCCCGCATCCAGCAGCCGGTCCATGTCGATGCCGGTGTCGATGCCCATGCCTCGCAGCATGTAAGCCACGTCCTCTGTCGCCACGTTGCCCGTCGCGCCCTTCGCATACGGGCAGCCGCCCAGCCCGGCGATGCTCGAATCGAAGGTGGCGATGCCCATCTCCAGGCAGGCGTAGATGTTCGCCAGCGCCTGGCCGTAGGTGTCGTGGAAATGCCCGCTCACCTCGGCGATCGGGTAGTGCCTGAGCGCCCGCTCCATCGCCGCCTGCACGCGCCGCGGCGTGCCCACGCCGATGGTGTCGGCCACGCCGCAGTGGTCGACGCCGATGCCCTTCATCAGCACCACCACGCGCTCCACCTCGTCGGGCGTGACCTCGCCCTGGTAGGGGCAGCCCAGCGCGCAGGAGATCGCCGAGCGCACCTTGATGCCCTGCTCGTGCGCCGCCTGCACCACCGGACGGAAGCGCTCGATGCTCTCTTCCACGCTGCAATTGATGTTGCGCTGGCTGAACGCCTCGCTGGCTGCGCCGAACACCACCACCTCGTCGGGCCACTGCTCGCGCGGAGCCGACAGCGCCGCTTCCAGCCCCTTCATGTTCGGTGTGAGCACCGAATAGCGCACACCCGGCTGGCGGCGGATGCCGGCCATCACCTGTGCGTTGTCCGCCATCTGGGGCACCCACTTGGGGCTCACGAAGCTGGTCACCTCCACCTCGCGCAGGCCCGCGGCTTGCAGCAGATGGACCAGCTCGATCTTGTGCGCCGCATCAACCATCTGCTTTTCGTTCTGCAGACCGTCGCGCGGACCCACATCCACCAGCTTCACACGATCAGGAACCATGACATAAGTCTCACTTTCTTCATCCGGTGCGACCCGCCCCCCGTAACTAGGGATGGCCGCACACCGGACCGGGGAACAACATTAGCCCAACTCTCAAGGACTCGCTGTGGACCACAACACCAGACTGCGCATTGCAACGCGCATCCACTTTGCACTTCTGCGCCATCTTGGGGAAGGTGTGGACGTGGCGGTCATGCTCAAGCAGGAAAACCAGGCCCGCGAGGTGCTGTGGGTGTGCGAGGCCTCCGGCGACCCGGAACTGGTGGCCCTGGGCAGGCAATACCAGCGTGCGGCCACCCTGGAAGACGAGGTGGTCGCCGCCGGCGGCCACGCCATGCAGGACACCCCATGGGCGAAGGACACCTCCGGTTTCGGCGTGTCCCAGCCGCCGGAGCACGTGCCCACACTCACCGCCGCCGTGATCCCGCGGTCCGTGGACAAGCCCGCCGGCTGGCTGAACCCGGCCAGCTGGCTGCGCCGCAAGCACTGAGCGCGGCGCGCCCTCATCGCATCAGGCTTCCAGGCGAAGCAGCTCGCCGCCTTCGCCCACCTGGTCGCCCACCGCATACAGCAATTCCGCCACCTTGCCGTCGCGCGGCGCGGTGATGGTGTGCTCCATCTTCATCGCCTCCATCACCGCCAGCGGCTGGCCCTGCTTCACCGCATCGCCCGCCTTCGCGAGGAAGGCGATCACCTTGCCCGGCATGGGTGCGGTCAGGCGTCCGCCCTCGCTCGCGCCGTCTGCCGCATGGGCGATCGGGTCGAACTCATCGACCACCGCGGAGCCATCGGGTGAGAAGATGCTGATGCGCTCGCCCACCGCGTAGACGGTGAGCACGTGGCGCGCCCCACCCAGCGTCACGTCGTGCACCGCACCGCCGCGCGAGCCGATGGCCAGCGGCCATTGCCGGTCGCCCAGGTGCAGCACCAGCGCGCCATGGTGCGAGCGTTCCAGCTTCGCCACGTGGTGTTCGCCGCGCATGTCCAGGTCGAAACGCCGCACCGCGGCACCGTGCATGCGCCAGCCATCGCGGCGTGACCAGGGGTCGCTGTCTTCGAGTGCGGCTTCCTTGACCAGCGCATGTGCGATGACACCGGCCGCCGCCACTTCGGCGGCCAGCGGCGGCGCGTTGAACAGCGCCGGACGCTCGCGTTCGATGAGCGCCGTGTCCAGGTCCGCCTGCGAAAACGCTTTGCTCTTCACCACGCGCCGCAGGAAGGCCACGTTGGTGTGCAGGCCCACGATGTGCGTCTGCGCCAGCGCCGCATCCAGCCGCGCCAGCGCCTGCTCGCGGTCCGCGCCCCACACGACGAGCTTGGCGATCATCGAGTCGTAGAACGGCGAGATGGCATCGCCCTCGCGCACGCCGGCATCCAGCCGGACGTCGCCTCGCTCGAAGCTTGCCGAGGCCGGTGTGCGGTACACATCAAGCCGGCCCGTGGCGGGCAGGAAGTTGGCATCCGGGTTCTCGGCACAGATGCGCGCCTCGATGGCGTGGCCGTGGATGCGCAGGTCCGCCTGCTTCAGCGGCAGCGGCTCGCCGGATGCGACGCGCAGTTGCCACTCCACCAGGTCCAGCCCGGTGATGGCCTCGGTGACCGGATGCTCCACCTGCAGCCGGGTGTTCATCTCCATGAAGTAGAAGCGCAGGTCGCCGTTGGCCGTGGGCTCGGCGATGAACTCCACCGTGCCCGCACCGACGTAGCCCACCGCCTTGGCCGCCGCCACCGCGGCCTCGCCCATCTCGCGCCGGCGCGCTTCGCTCATGCCGGGCGCCGGTGCTTCCTCCAGCACCTTCTGGTGGCGGCGCTGCACGGAGCAGTCGCGCTCGAAGAGGTACAGCACCGTGCCCTGCGAATCACCGAACACCTGGATCTCGATGTGCCGCGGCCGCGTGACGTAGCGCTCGATGAGCACTGCGTCGTCGCCGAAGCTGTTGATGGCCTCGCGCTTGCACGAGGCCAGCGCCGCATCGAACTCGGTCGCGGCGTTCACCACGCGCATGCCCTTGCCGCCACCGCCCGCGCTCGCCTTGATGAGCACCGGGTAGCCGATGCGGTCGGCCTCGCGCTTGAGCAGTTCGGGGTTCTGGTCCGACCCGTGGTAGCCGGGCACCAGGGGCACACCCGCCTTCTCCATGAGCTGCTTGGATTCGGCCTTCAGCCCCATCGCCTTGATGGCCGAGGGCGGCGGGCCGATGAACACCAGGCCCGCATCGGCACAGGCCTGCGCGAAGTCCTCGTTCTCGCTCAGGAAGCCGTAGCCCGGGTGGATGGCCTGCGCGCCCGTGGCCTTCGCCGCGGCGATGATGCGTTCGCTGCGCAGGTAGCTTTCCTTGGGCGCGCTCGGGCCGATGTGCACCGCCTCGTCGCAGGCCATGACGTGCTTGGCGTTGGCGTCCGCATCGGAATACACCGCCACGGTGCGGATGCCAAGCTTGCGTGCCGTCGCCGCCACCCGGCAGGCGATCTCACCACGATTGGCGATCAGGATCTTGTTGAACATGAATCAGTCCCTTGATGGATCAGTTCCAGCGCTAGGCTGAGTTGGCTTGACGGCTGGCAAAGAAGCTTCGGATTCTGCGGAACACCGCACGCAGGAACTTCGCGAGCATCCAGGTGACGGTGACCATCGCGACGAGCGCGATCGCCAGCGCCACGAAGAAGGCGACCGGATGCGTCCACGACAGCCACAGCGCGGCCGGCACGGCGGCATCACCCAGCAGCGACAGGCCGATGTTGGAGAAGGGCTCCGGCGACGTGTTCACCGCCGCGCGCGTGGTGGCCTTGGCCACGTGGCTGGTGGCCGCGAGCGTGCCGCCCAGCAGGGCGGCCACGGTGGACCAGGTGGCTTGATCGGCGCCGAACACGCCAGCGGCCAGCGCCGCTCCGGCGGGAATGCGGATCACGGTGTGGATCACGTCCCACAGCGAATCCACGCCCGGGATCTTGTCGGCGAAGAACTCGATGCACAACATCAGCCCGCTCGCGCCCAGCACCAGCGGGTTCTGCAGCACCTTCAGGCCCGGCGGAAGATCGACCCAGCCCATCGCACCCGCAGCCCCGGTGAACAGCACCACCGCGTACAGCCGCAAGCCGCTGGCCCAGCCCAGGGCTGCGGCAATCGCGAAGAGCTGCGTGGTGGTCAGTGTCGACATATCTCAGCCGCCCTGCACCCAAGAGGGCTTGCGCTTTTGCAGGAACGCCTGCACGCCCTCGCGCCCTTGCTCGCTCGCACGGATGTCGGCGATGCGCCGCGCCGTCATGTCGCGCAAGGCCGGGTCGATGGGTCGGTGGGCCACGTCCTGCACCAGTTCCTTGCATGCCCGCACTGCCGCCGGGCTGTTGGCGACGATGGACGTCACGATCTCGCCCACTTTCGCATCGAGTTCATCAACGGCGCACACCGCATGCACGAAGCCCAGCGACTGCGCCTGCACCGCGCCGAAGCGCTCGGCCGTGACGAAGAATCGACGCGAGGCCTGCTCGCCCAGCGCGCGCACGACGTAGGGGCTGATGGTGGCGGGCAGCAAACCGACCCGCGCCTCGCTCAGGCAGAAGCCCGCCACGTCGGCCGCGACGAGGATGTCGCACACCGCCGCCAGGCCCACGCCACCGCCGAAGCAGTCGCCGTGGATGCGGCCGATCACCGGCAACGGGCAGGCGTAGATGGCCCACAGCATGTCGGCCAGCCCTTGCGCATCGGCACGGTTCTCTTCCCAGGTGTAGTCGGCCATGGCGCGCATCCACGTGAGGTCGGCGCCGGCGCAGAAGGTCTTGCCATAGCCGCCCAGTACCACCGCGCGCAGCGTGGTGTCCGATGCGAAGCCGGTGAACGCGTCGCGCAGCTCGGCGATCAGCGTCTCGTTGAAGGCGTTGCGCACGTCGGGCCGGTTGAGGAACACCTGCACCACGTGCGGCGTGGGCCGCGTGACTTCCAGCATGGTGAACGAACTCATGGCTTGGCCTCCTCTCGCAACATCAACAGCAGGTCCAGCTCGGGGCACGCATGGCCCATGGCGGTGATGGCCGCGGTGATCTGTCCGCGGTGGTGCGTGCCGTGGTTGAACACATGGGTGAGCGTGGGCACGAAGGGCAGCGTGGTCGCCACGCCCTTGGTGCTGTTGAAGCTCAGCGATCCGATCAACCGCGCATCGTCCAGCGACTCGATGAACGGCTGCCAGCGCGCGGCGCCGTCCAGCAGCGACTGCTTCAACCGTGCGCGGTCGGTCTCGACCTCTTCGTCCAGCGAACGGCGCGGCGAGATGCCGTCCGAGAAGCGCACGTACCAGATCAGGTGTTCACCCACCAGCAGGTGGTTCAAGGTGCCGTGCACGCTCTTGAAGAAGAGGCCCGCATCGCGGCGGTAGTCTTCTTCGCTGAGCGCATCGACGTGCTCGTAGAGCCGGCGAATCGCCCAGGCGTTGTAGCGCGCGAGCATGAGGAGATGGCGCTTCATCGACGCCTCACATGCGGAAGACGCCGAACTTCGCCTCGGGAATCGGCGCGTTCAGGCTGGCGCTGATGGCCAGGGCGAGCACGCGGCGGGTGTCGGCGGGGTCGATGACGCCGTCATCCCACAGCCGTGCGCTGGAGTAGTACGGATGCGCCTGCTTCTCGAACTGGTCGAGGATGGGTTTCTTGAACGCCGCCTCTTCATCGGCCGACCACGATCCGCCCTTGGCCTCGATGCCATCGCGCCGCACCGTGGCCAGCACGCTCGCGGCCTGTTCGCCGCCCATGACGCTGATGCGCGCGTTCGGCCACATCCACAGGAAGCGCGGCGAGTAGGCCCGGCCGCACATGCCGTAGTTGCCCGCGCCGAAACTGCCGCCGATGATCACGGTGAACTTGGGCACGTTGGCGGTGGACACGGCCGTCACCATCTTCGCGCCGTGCTTGGCGATGCCTTCGCTTTCGTACTTCTTGCCCACCATGAAGCCGGTGATGTTCTGCAGGAACACGAGCGGAATCTTGCGCTGGCAGCACAGCTCGATGAAGTGCGCGCCCTTTTGCGCCGACTCGGAGAACAGCACGCCGTTGTTGGCGATGATGCCCACGGGCATGCCCTCGATGTGCGCGAAGCCGGTCACGAGCGTGGTGCCGTAGCGCGCCTTGAACTCCTCGAACTCCGAGCCATCGACGATGCGGGCGATGATCTCGCGCACATCGAAGGGCTTGCGCGTGTCGGTGGGAATGACGCCGTGCAGCTCCTGCGCATCGAACAGCGGCGCGCGCGGTTCGATGCAGCGCAGCGGCATGTCCTTGCGCCAGTTCAGGTGCGCCACGGCCTGGCGGGCGATGGCCAGCGCATGCGTGTCGTTCTGCGCCAGGTGGTCGGCCACGCCCGACAGCCGCGTGTGCACGTCGCCGCCGCCCAGGTCTTCGGCGCTCACCACTTCGCCGATCGCGGCCTTCACCAGCGGCGGGCCGGCCAGGAAGATGGTGCCCTGCTCCTTCACGATGATGGACTCGTCGCTCATCGCCGGCACATAGGCGCCGCCCGCGGTGCACGAGCCCATCACCACCGCGATCTGCGGGATGCCCTGGGCGCTCATCTGCGCCTGGTTGAAGAAGATGCGCCCGAAGTGGTCGCGATCGGGGAAGACCTCGTCCTGGTTGGGCAGGTTCGCACCGCCGGAATCCACGAGGTAGATGCACGGCAGCCGGTTCTGCTGCGCGATCTCCTGCGCGCGCAGGTGCTTCTTCACCGTCATCGGGTAGTAGGTGCCGCCCTTCACCGTGGCGTCGTTGCACACGATCATGCAGTCCACGCCAGAGACGCGGCCGACGCCGGCAATCATGCCGCCGCCGGGCGCGTCGTTGTTGTACATGTCCAGCGCGGCCAGCGGTGCGACTTCGAGGAAGGGCGTGTCCGGGTCCAGCAGCATCTCCACCCGGTCGCGCGGCAGCAGCTTGCCGCGGGCGAGGTGCTTGGCGCGCGGGCCGTCGCCGCCGCCCTGGGCGATCTTCGCGAGCTTCGCGTTCAGGTCGTCCACCAGGGCCCGCATGGCCGCGGCATGGGTCTTGAAGTCTTCGGAGCGTGCGTTGAGCTTGGACGCGAGCGCGGGCATCGAGAGGTCTCCTGGTTCTGGGACTCGGCGCAGCATAGTCTCGGCCCCGAAGTCCCCGTGCAGCTTAGGAGAAGCCCGGGGTCATGTGCTGCCAGGGAGGTTGCAAATCCTGCCAGGCCCGGCGAGACTTGCGGCCATGAGCACTTCCCCCCTGCGTGCCGAGCGGACGGCCGCCACGCCCATGGCTTTCGTGCGGGCCATCGTGCTGGCCTACGAGAAGTACGGCGTGGACCCGTCCAACGCCTTGCGGCAGGCACAAATCACGCCAGCGCAGCTGCGCCGCAATGAAGCCCGCATCACCGCCGCGCAGATGGAAACGGTGTCCGGCGCCGCCATGCAGGAACTGGACGACGAGGCGCTGGGCTGGTTCAGCCGCAAGCTGCCCTGGGGCAGCTACGGCATGCTGTGCCGCGCGTCCATCACCTCGCCCGACCTGGGCGTGGCCATCCGGCGCTGGTGCCGCCACCACCGGCTGCTGACGGACGACATCGGGCTCGAACTCAGCGTGTCGGGCGATGTCGCGCACTACCGCATCGAGGAACACCGCAAGCTCGGCGCCTTCCGCGAGTTCTGCCTGGTGACCAGCCTGCGCTTCCTGCACGGCTTCGCCTGCTGGGCGATCGATTCGCGCATCCCGTTGCGCGAGGCGAGCTTTCCGTTCGCGGCACCCGCGCATGCAGAGGTCTACCCGTTGCTGTTCCCCGGGCAGGTCTACTTCAACGCGACGCAGGCCGGATTCAGTTTCGATGCGCAGTACCTGGCCATGCCGCTGCGGCGCGACGAAGCCGCCTTGCGCGCCATGCTGCAGCGGGCCCTGCCGCTGACGGTGCTGCAGTACCGGCGCGACCGGCTGCTGGTGCAGCGGGTGCGCGAGCTGCTGCTGCATCGTGGAGCGGAGCTCTCGACGGCAGATGCCCTGGCGCGAGAGCTGAACATCTCGACGCGGACGCTGCACCGCCAGTTGCTGGACGAAGGCGCATCGCTGCAGGACCTCAAGGACCACACGCGCCGGGACCTCGCCATCGATCTGCTCACGCGCGGCAGCAAGTCGGTCAAGCAGATCGCCCATGCGGCGGGCTTCGGCAACGAGAAGAGCTTCGCCCGCGCCTTCAAGGCCTGGACCGGGCAATCGCCCAGCGACTACCGGGGCCGGTCGATGCGATAGACCCAGTGCAACGGGTCATCGATCGGGTTGTCCGGTGTCAGCTCCCCTTGCGCGACCCGATGGAACCCGGCACTCACCAGCACACGCCACGACGCCGGATTCGAAGCATTCACCGGCACGATCACCGAGCCGACCGAAGGATGGTCGCGCCAGATCGACTCGACGCAGGCCCGGATCAGCGCCGCGCCCAGCCCCTGCTGCAGCTGCCGCGGCTCACCGATGAAGTAGTCGACGCTGAACGCCCCCTCGGGCACTTCCACCACCGGCGCCAGTTCTTCGAGGTACTCCGGATACGACGCGATCGCATACCGCTGGATGAGTCCCACCGGTTCATCGCCCCGCATGCCGACATACAGGTCCGTCGGCTCCAGGCCATCGATGCAGCCCCCGAAGTCGGCCTCCACCGCCTCGTCGGTGAACTCATGGTCCCACCAGCGCTTCACGTGCGGCTGGGCCAGCCAGTGCTGCAGCAAGGGAAAGTCCGCTCGCGTGAGCGGCCGCAGGGTGAGGGTCGAGGCCATGCCCGCATCCTAAGCCGGCACGCGCATTGCTCCTGCAGGGCATGGGAACGTCGCCTCAACGCCAGCAACGCACTTATCGCCACGCCACGTCGGTGGACGAACTGACGCGCCAGAACGTCCAGGCGATCGTCGACCTCGAACATGCGGCCAGGCTGCAGCGCAGCCTCTCGCAGCGCATGGCCAATGCCGTGGCCAGCTTCTGCGGCACGATGACCTTTGTCTGGCTGCACGTCGGCTGGTTCGGGCTGTGGATCGGGGTCAACACCTGGCCGGGCATCCATCACGTGGATGGCTTCCCCTTCACGTTTCTCACGCTGATGGTGTCGCTCGAAGCCATCTTCCTGTCAGCCTTCATTCTCATCGCGCAGAACGAGGAAACCCGCCTGGCCGAACGCCGCAACGCGCTGGACCTGCAGATCAACCTGCTGACCGAACAGGAGAACACCAAGATGCTGCAAATGCTTGCGGCCATCGGCAAGAAGCTGGACGTCTGCTTCGACGACGACCCCTCGCTCAGCGTGCTGGAGCAGGCCACGCGGCCTGACAAGCTGGCCGAGCAGATCGAGCGGGCCAGCGGCCAGGACGCCGATTCGCAAGGCGGCCATTGACACCTTCATCTGCCGCGTCAGCCCGCTCCTGTAAGCTGCGCCACACATGCCAGGCTTTCTCACCAAGCACGAACGCGTGGCCATCGGCCATGTGGACGACCTCCACATCCGATCCCTTCTCGATCGCCAACAGTTCTCCGACGCGCGCGGCGAAGCGGCCGCCATCGGCATCTGCGACGCCGCCTGGCCCCTCTTTGGATTGCTGTGGCCATCGGGCCGGCAACTGGCTGCGCAGATGGCCGTGCGGCCGGTGCGCGTGGACGAGCGCATCATCGAGATCGGCTGCGGCCTGGGCCTGGCCAGCCTGGTGAGCCACCGCCGCGGCGCGGACATCACCGCCAGCGATTGCCACCCGAGTACCGCCGGCTTCCTGGCCGAGAACCTGCGGCTCAACGGGCTGCTGCCCCTGCCCTACCAGCACAGCCACTGGGCGGTCGACGTGGGGCCGCTGCGCCGCTTCGATCTCATCATCGGCAGCGATGTGCTCTACGAGCGCGACGACGACGGCGTGCTCGCCGGCTTCATCGAGCGCAACGCCACCACGTGCGCCGAGGTGATGCTGGTCGACCCCGACCGCGGCAACCGTTCGGCCTTCTCCAGGCGCATGCGCGGACTGGGCTTCGAGCTCACCGAGTCGCGCCTGGATGATCCATTGGCCGAGGGCGGGCCGTACAAGGGCCGGCTGCTGGTGTACCGGCGAAGCGCGGCCTCGCCGACCGCGCGCTGAGTCTGCCCGGCGCTGGACGGTCGCAATTCTTTTGTGCGCCAATGTCGAAATCGGGCCTGCCCGAGCGTCATTGTCCAGGCGAGGCATGGTGCGTCGCCGTCACACCGAGGAATTCGACATGGAATACATGCTGCTCGTCCACACCGACCCCAAGACCTTCGCCGGCTTCACGCCTGAACAGCAGGCCGAAGGACTCGCCGCCTACGGCGCCTATGCCGATGCCATGCAAAAGGCCGGCGTGATGCGCGGCGGCAACCGCCTGCGTCCGGCCGACATGAGCACCACCGTGCGCATCCGCGACGGCAAGGCGCAGGTGCTCAACGGCCCCTACGCCGACACGCGCGAGCAGCTGGGCGGCTACTTCATCATCGACGTGCCCAACCTGGACACCGCCCTGTCCTGGGCGTCGCGCTGCCCCGGCGCCAGCCACGGCACGATGGAAGTGCGGCCGATCTGGGGCATGGGCGAAGCCTGAGGTCCGGGCTTGTCCGATCCGCACGAAGCCGCCCGCGCTGCCGAGGATGCAGCGCGGCGCAGCTACGGCAAGCTCATCGCCTTCCTCGCCGCTCGCTCGCACGACGTGGCGGGCGCCGAGGACGCCTTGTCGGAAGCCTTCGCGACCGCCCTGGCCGACTGGCCGGTGAACGGCGTCCCGCGCTCGCCCGAGGCCTGGCTGCTGACGGTGGCGCGGCGCAAGGTCATCGACGCCCTGCGCCAGCGCCGGCATGACGAAGCCGCGTCCGAACAGATGCTCTGGCTGGCCGAGCTCGCGCTGGACGACGAGGATGACAGCGTGATCCCCGACCGCCGGCTGGGCCTGCTCTTCGCCTGCGCGCATCCGGGCATCGACGCGGGTGTGCGTGCGCCGCTGATGCTGCAGGTGGTGCTGGGTTTCGATGCGGCCACCATCGCCTCGGCCTTTCTGGTGGCGCCCGCTGCGATGGGGCAGCGGTTGTCGCGCGCCAAGGCCAAGATCCGGCAGGCGGGCATCGGCTTCGAGGTGCCGCAGGGCGAGGCCTTGAGCGAGCGGCTGGTGTTCGTGCTCGATGCCGTCTACGCCGCGTATTCGGAAGGCTGGTCGGACCCGCAGGGTGCCGATGCGCGCCGCCGCAACCTGGCCGACGAGGCGATCTGGCTGGGCCGGCTCACCGCCTCGCTGCTGCCCGATGAGGGCGAGGCGCTGGGGCTGCTGTCGCTGATGCTGCATGCCCACGCGCGGCGCCATGCGCGGCGGGATGCGCAAGGGCAGTACGTGCCGCTGCAAGAGCAAGACCCGAAGACCTGGGACGCCGCGATGATCGACGAGGCCGAAGCCCTGCTGTCGCGTGCCAACCGCTGCGAAGGCAGCGGGCGCTACCAGCTCGAAGCCGCGGTGCAGTCGGCGCACGCCGTGCGCCGGCTGACCGGGCGCGCCGACTGGCCCGCCATCGCGCAGTTGTACGAGGCCTTGCACACGCTCACCGACTCACCGGTGGCGGCACTGAACCGCGCCGTCGCGCTGGCCGAAGTCCAAGGGCCGCAGGCCGGGCTCGCGGCGCTCGATGTGGTCGCCGCCGATGTCCGCATGGCCGACTACCAACCCTACTGGGCCGCGCGCGCCGACCTGCTCGCACGCAGCGGCGCCGTCGACGGTGCGAAGCAGGCCTACCGCCGCGCCATCGGCCTGGAAAGCGACCCGGCCGTCCGGCACTTCCTGCAGCAGCGCGCCGCGTCGCTGTGAGGCGATGTCGTCACTGGTCCTTGCACAGCAATTCGTGCTGCTGCACGACCCAGCCCTGCGGATCAGGCTGCCCGTACACCGACAGCTTCTGGTGGCGCTCACGTGCCCAGCGCGCCAGCCACGACGGACCGATCCGTCCGCTGGCGAGATCGCGTGACCGGTAGGCCGGATCCTTCAAGGCCTCTTCCAGCGTGACGAAGGTGTAGCCGCGCTCCGTCAGCCGCGCGAGCGTGCGGTCCAGCGAATCGGCATTCAGCCGGTTGTCGTGGATGAGCAGGACCTGCGCAATCTGCCGGCCGAAGAGCTCCTGGCTCATGGTCTCGTACGTGTCCAGCGCCACGTCGAGGTGGTGCAGGTAGTCGTCGGCCACGTGCCGGCGCTCCTGCGCCTGCGTCGGCCCGGCCAGCCTGTCGTAGACGCAGGAGAAGAAGAAATCGTCATGCTCCACCGTCATCGGCGCGACCTGATAGCCGTGTGCGGCCAGGAAGCCCTCGAAGCGCTGCTTGTCGTCCTCGTTGTGGCCGGTCTGCGTGTACGGGTGGCGGTAGTAGCGCAGCGGCAGGCCACGGGCGGCAGTGAGCCAGCGCGTGACCACCTCGCCCTTGAGCACCGAGTCCTGCACCTGCGCGAGCGGCGTGTCCCACAAGCCCACGTGGTCGAAGCTGTGGTTGCCCAGCTCCATGCCTGCATCCAGCCAGTCGTCAAGGAGGGTCACGCCAGCATCGAGCTCACCTCGTCGATACAGGCCCTGCTCGTTCACGAAGCCCACGGCGCGGGCTTGGTGCTTCTTCAAGGCGGCAAGGATGCGCGCGTTGACCTCCCGGCGCTCGGTGGACGAGGTGGCGACGGTACTGGCCAAGGGCAGGTCGTCGATGGTGATCGCGATGGTCCGCGGGCCGGCGGCGGCACTCATCCACACCGCGGCTCCGAGTGCCATGCCGGCGAAGGCCCGGCGAATGCGCATCATGGGTTCAGCCTTTCATTCATGAATAACTGGGTTGCATCCACATGGATTCTCAAATGGCTTGCCGCTTTCCAGAATCCATCCCATCGCAACCACGCAGCCGGCCATGATGCCCGCGAACAGGACCACCGCCATGAACCGCCACATCCAGCGTTGGGCAGCCAGCCCCTCCGCCGCCTGGCTGGCCATTGCCACCCTCGCCGCCTTCGCCTTCAACCAGGCCGCCACGGTGTGGCTCAACGCCAGCTACGCGGCGTCGAAGTACCCCGTGCCCTACTACGTCGCGCAGTTGTCGTTCAGCGCCGAGAAGATCAAAGGCTGGTATGCCGCGATGCTGCAGACCGGCACGCTGGACGTGTACGTGCGCACGCAGAACATCGACTTCGTGTTCATCCTCTCGACGCTGCTCTTGCATTTCTTCGCGCTGGTGCTGGTGTCGCGGGCATTCCGCGAAGGCTCACGTGGCCGGACCTGGATGGTGGCCTGCGCCTTCATCAGCGCCATCGCGCCGCTGGCGGATGCATCGGAGAACCTCGTCTCCTACGTGATGCTCGCGAACCCGACCACCTTCGCGGACTGGCTGGCCGTCCTGTACTCCAGTTGCTCGGCCATCAAGTTCGCGTTCTTCTGCTTTGCGTACCTGTGCGTGCCGGTGGGCCTGGCTGCTGCGCTCGGACAGCGCATGACGGGCCGCCGTGCGGTCCTGGCCTGAAACTCACGCGGCGTGGCGGGGCGAGCGCGTCACCTGCCACGCACCGTAGGCCGCCGCCGCGGCAGTCAGCACGTTGGCCGCCATCTGCTCCAGCGAATCCACATGCCAGGCGTGCACCATCCACATGGCCGACACCAGCAGCATGACCACGCGCAGCGCCGCGCCGCGCATGTAGAACATCGCGTAGGTGGACATCAGCGACGCGGCGAGCGTGACGGCACTCACCCAGCCGTGCCAGGTCAGCCCCGCGGCCACGAGCGTGAGCCCTGCGAAGAAGACGAATGTGTTGCGCCGCGCGACGCGGCTGCGTTCCAGGGTGATGGCCGATGACGCCGTGCGGCTCACGCTCACGGCGCTCAGGGCAGCGCCGCCAACTGCACCCAGCAGCGCATTGTTCACGGTCCACAGGCAGCCGGCGATGATGCTGTGCCGGCGCATCGCCGCATCGCAGCGGCCGACGAGCGCCCAGACGTTGAGGGCGAGGGCCACGAGGCCGGTGGCGTGGGTGAAGACTTCGTACGACATGGCTGACAGCTGACGAAGTCTAGAAAGACACGGCAGCCCGCGATCGCCGGAGAAGCGGGCGCGCAGGCTTGCAAATACACCCTGTCACACGGGAAAAGTTGGCAAACACTGCCGTTGCGAAGCCACAGTACGTCTAATCGCTCAAGTGGGGGACCCCGCGGGTCGATACCCTGGATGCCTCTCCACGAGACAGCTTCGCGCGTGCCCGCCTCACGCTGCCGTCCATGAATCTCCCGATCACTTCCGGTTGCCTCCGGTCTTCCCGGCGCGGTCTCCTGCACGCATGGCTGCATGCCTGCCTGCTGCCGCTGCTGCTGGGCCTGTCCATGGCCTCGCAGGCGGCCTCGGACACCGACCTCGCTTCCACGCCACTGAACGCCCTGCTCGACATGGAAGTCTCGGGTGCGTCGAAGTTCACGCTGCACATGAGCGATGCGCCGGCCTCGGTCTCGGTCATGACCGCCGCGCAGATCCGAGCCCTCGGCCTGCGCACCCTGGCCGAGGTGCTGCAGACCGTGCGCGGCCTGGCCACCACGAGCGACCGCACCTACACCTACCTCAGCGTGCGCGGCCTGTGGGTGCCGGGCGACTACAACACCCGCGTGCTGGTGCTCATCGACGGCAACCGCATCAATGACACCGTGTACGAGCAGGCGCTGGCGGGCAGCGAGTTCCCGCTGGACATCGACCTCGTCGAGCGGGTGGAATTCATCCCCGGCCAGGGCTCGGCCGTGCACGGCGCCAACGCGCTGTACGGCGTGGTGAACGTGGTCACGCGGCATCCGGCACAGGGGGCACCGCGCGAGATCGCCGTGGCGCTGGCGCCCGGCAACACCCGCCAGGCACGTGCGAGCGGCAGCATCGAAGCCGGCGACGGCACGCTGCTGCTGTCGGTCACCGGCCTGCGCATGGCGGGCACTGACGCCGTGTACGACGACGGCCGCGTCAGCCGTGACACAGACCACGAGCGCAGCACCAAGCTCTTCGCCAAGTACAGCGGGCCCGAGTTCAATGCCACCCTGATCCACGGGGACCGGACCAAGGGCCTGACCAACATCCAAAGCACCGTCTTCGGCGACCCCCGAAGCAACAGCCGCGATGCGGAGACGCTGGTGGACCTCGCATGGTCGCGGCAGATCGACGACACCAGCCGATGGAAGCTGCGCGGCTATGCGGGCGCCTACGACTTCCGCGGCGACTACCTCATGGACGACGGGCTGGGCACCGTGAACCGCGACGGCATCGTGTCGCGCTGGTGGGGCATGGAAGCCAACGTCTTCACTGAACGCTTCGCCGGCCACAAGCTGGTGCTGGGCGCCGACTGGCAGGCCTCCACCCACCGCGATCAGACCAACGTGGACCTGGATCCGGGCGCGGTGTACCTGGACGACCACCGCTCGGGCCATCGCCTGGCTTTGTTCGTGGAGGACCAGTGGCTGTTGCACCCGGAGCTCAGCATCACCCTGGGCGTGCGCCACGACCGCATGGAGTCCGGCGACTCGAAGCTCAGCCCCCGGGTGGCCACGGTGTGGCGCGCCAGCGAACGGTGGATCTTCAAATTCGGCCACGGCCGGGCGTTTCGTCCGGCGAATGCGTTCGAGTCCTTCTACAACACACCGGTGGCCGGCGGCTACAAGGGCAACACCAGGCTGCATCCCGAAGACGTCACCGGCGAGGAACTGGTGGCGGAGTTCAGGCCCGACTCGGCCACCCGCGCCACTGCCACGGCCTATGCCAATCACACCCGCGGCCTGCTGGTGCAGGCGGTGGACCCGGCCGACGGCATGCTGGTGTTCAGCAACACCGGGACCTTCGATGCACATGGACTGGAGCTGGAAGCGGAACACGTGTGGCCGCACGGCGCGCAGGCCAAGGCCAGCTACAGCATTCACCAGGTGAACGGCGCCTCGGCGCCGGGCATCGCCGCAGGCAATGCGGCGCACCTGGCCAAGCTGCTCGCCACCTGGCCCTTCGGCCGCGACTGGACGGCCGGCCTGCACACCGAGCTGGTGGGCCGGCGCGGCGATACCGCCGGCTACGGCATCACCGGTCTCACGCTCACCCGCTCGTTCGGCACGCCACGCAGCAGCCTGTCGCTGAGCATCGATGATCTCTTAGATCGCCGGCCGAGCGACCCGGGCGCAGACTCCGTGCTGCAAGACCGCACGCCCCTGTACGGCCGCGGCGTGCGGCTGAAACTGGAGCTGGCGTTCTGATGTCCATGCTCGGCCTGCGTTCGACCCTTGCCGCGCTGCTGCTCGGCGCGGCGGCCACGCTCGTGCCGGCGGTGGACGAATCGGAGCTGGAGGCGGCCATCGTCTACAACGTGCTGATGTTCGCCGACTGGCCACCCGAGGTGCTGGCCACCGGTGCGCCGGTGCGCTTGTGCGTGGCCGCAGGCGGCGGGCTCGCGCAAGCCATGAAGGCGCTGCAGGGCCGCGACCTGCGCGGTGCACCGATGCAGACGCAGGACCTGGGCAGCACGCCGCCCGCGCGCCCCTGCCACGCGGTGTTCGTGGACGGGTCCTCGCGGCCTCATCTGTCGCCGCTGCTGAAAACGCTGCGCGGCGGCGGCGCACTCATCATCAGCGACGACGCCGCCGCACCGGCCGACGATGCCGGCGTCGTGCTGTCGCGGGCCGGCACGCGCTACGTCTTCGACATCAACATGCAGCCTGTGAAGCAGGCACGCGTGCGGCTGAGCTCCAAGCTGCTGCGCCTGGCCCGGACGGTGCGTGAATGAACACCGAACGCCGCACCGACCCCTTCCGCGTGCGCCGGCCGCAGCGGCTGAGCCAGCGGCTGTCGCGCGCGCTGGTGGCCAGTTCCGGCCTCGCGCTGCTGCTGGCGGGCCTGATCTTCGACGGCTACGTGTACTTCTCGCAGCGCGCGGCGCTGGTGGACGACATGCGCGTGCAGGCACGCATCATCGCGGAGAACACCTCCGCGGCCATCCTGTTCGAAGACACCCGCGCGGCCGCGCAGACCCTGGCCGGGCTGCAGGCTTCGGCGTCGGTGCTTCGCGCCGAACTCCTGGACGCCAAGGGCCGCATCGTCGCCAGCTATTCGGTGTCAGACAACCCAGCACTGCCGCCTGACGTGCGCCAGCAGCTCGCGCCTTCGCAGCCGCATGACTTCGTGGACGGACGCCTGCTGCTTCGACAGGTCATCCGCGAAGGCCGCCGCGACGTGGGCAACCTGTACCTCGTGGTGGACCTCGCCCCCCTGCACCGCCGCGTGCTGATGCACGTGGGCATCACCATCCTCGCCTCCGCCGCGGCCTTCGCGCTGGCCTACGTGATGGTGCTGCGCATCCGCCGCGACATCGACGCCACCGAGGGCCGGCTCGACTACCTCGCCTACTACGACCCGGTGACCGGCCTGCCGAACCGCCACGCCGCCAACGAGCAGATGTCGCGCCTGATCGGCACCGTGGGCCGCTCCAGCGACGGCTTCGCCCTGCTGCTGCTGGACCTGGACGACTTCAAGATCGTCAACGACACGCTGGGCCATGCGGTGGGCGACGAGCTGTTGCGTGCCATCGCCCAGCGCCTCACGCAGCACATGCGGCCGGCGGACATCGCCTGCCGCTTCGGCGGCGACGAATTCGTCATCCTCTCGCCGCGCGTGGCCGGGCGCGTCCACATCGAGGTGCTGGCCGTGGCCGCGATGAAGGCGCTGGCCGAGCCCGTCAACATCGGCGGGCACGAGGTGCGCATCAGCGGCAGCATCGGCCTGGCCCACTTTCCCACCGATGCGAACGACATCGCCGGCTTGCTGCGGGCCGCCGACACGGCGATGTACGACGCCAAGGGCAAGGGCAAGAACACCTATTCGGTCTACGACGGCGGCATGGAGCAAGGCGCGCTGGCCCAGCTGCGCCTGGACAACGACCTGCGCCGCGCCATCGAGCGCAACGAGCTGAGGCTGGCGTACCAGCCCATCGTCAACCTGGGCTCGCACCGGGTGGAAGGCGCGGAGGCGCTGCTGCGATGGGACCACCCCGAGCTGGGCGCCGTGCCGCCGGCGGAGTTCATCCCGCTGGCCGAGCGCAGCGGGCTCATCGTGGAGATCGGCCAGTGGGTGCTGAACCAGGCCTGCCTGCAGATCAAGGCCTGGGCCGAAGCGGGGCACACCGGCATCTTCGTGGCGGTGAACGTGTCGGCACGGCAGATCCGCCGCGGGCTTCGGGCTCAGGTGGACACGGCGCTCGCGCTGTCCGGCGCCGACCCGCGCATGCTGGAGATCGAGATCACCGAGCACTCGATGGTGGAGGACATCGCCTCCAACGTGGACCAGATCGCCGCCCTGGGCGAGATGGGCATCCGCGTGGCGGTGGACGACTTCGGCACCGGCCTGTCGTCGCTGGCCTACCTCAAGCGCCTGCCCATCAACAAGCTGAAGATCGACCGCGCCTTCGTGAAGGACCTGCCGCACAGCCGCGACGACGCGACCATCGCGCTGGCCATCATCTCCATGGCGCACAGCCTGGAACTCACCGTGGTGGCCGAAGGCGTGGAGACGCGCGAGCAGCAGGACATGCTGGCCGCGCAAGGCTGCGATGCCGCGCAGGGCTACCTCTACAGCAAGCCCGTCGCGGCGTCGGAGATCGGCCGCCTGCTGGCGCAGGAAACGGCCGCGGTCTCGTAGCAGTTGCCGCGAGCCGCCGGTGCCCTCATGCACCGGCGGCCTGCGCTGCCTCCTCTTACCAACTCAGTCCGAGCGTGTACTTGCCGTTCGTGGCACCCGTGCCGCCGCCGTAATACTTGACCCGAACGAAGCGCTGCACCGATGCGCCCGTGCTGTTGGTCAAGGTCACCGTGTCGACCGCGCCCGTGCCCTTCTCGCTCTTGCCCAGCTGCGTGCCGGCGGAGTCGTAGACGTACAGGTCGTAGTCGCTGGAGGTGTTGGGCGTGAGCGTGGACGTCAGCGTCTTGCCCGCCGGCAGGTTGACCACGAAGTAGTCGCTGTCGGTGGACGAGCCCATGTTGCCGTTCCAGGTGCCCGGCGTGGACACGGCGTTGGCGCTGGCCCGGCTGTCATTGGGCTCGGTCTCGTTGTTGCCCGGCGGCGTGACGTTCACGATCTTCAGGAACTGCGCCGTCACCGGCCCCCACTGGCCCGAGGCCACCTTGGCGCGCACGAACACCAGGTGCTTGCCCAGCGACAGGCCGCTGGTACTCAGCGTGCCCGTGATGCCTTCGGTGCTGGAGTTGAAGCTGCCGTCGCTGGCCGCGAGCGGAATCGCCACCGCGCCGGAGGACCACGGCGGCGTGTCGATGTAGGCCTCGGCGCCCGTCACCGTCTGCGTCGGCTCCGTGCCGTTGCTGTTGTTGAAGCGCGTGTCGGTGGCCGAGGCGCTGACGGTGACCGGCGTGCCCGCCGTCACGCCGCCGCCGCTGGCGTCATTGCTCAGCGTGAGCGAGAGCACGTCGGCGCCGGCAGGGATCTGGTAAGGCGCGCGGATCACCTTGGCCGCGTAGATCAGCGCCGGCAGGTTCTTCGGCTTGGTCGAGCTGGTGTACGTGCTGCAGCTCTCGAAGAAGCTGGAGCCCAGCTCGATGGTGAAGGCCGCCACGCCGAGTTCGCCGTAGCTCGGGCCGTCGCTGGTGCCGTCGGTGGCGTACAGGCCGATGGACTGCTCTGGCGTGTAGCCGTTGAAGTACGCCAGGCGCCGGCCCAGCGTCTGAAGCGCCGTGCCGTTGGCCGTGGGCGTGGAGGTCGTGCCCCATGGCCACAGCACCAGCTGGCTGTAGCTGTGGATGTCGATGTGCATGCCCATGGTGTCCGCGGGTGCGCCATCGTTCGGGTTCGGTCCGCGGCGGTCGGGGAAGATGCTGCGGATGTAGTTCTGCACCGCCTGGACTTCAGGCTCGGAACCGGCCGACGGCCCACGATACGTTTCGTCGCACTGGTTGCCGCTGGAGCCCGATCCGCCGGTGCTGTTCCAGCCGAAGGTGAAGTTGCGGTTCAGGTCCGCGCCGCGGCTGTTGCTGGTCGCGCCGCAGTAGTTGGTGTTGGTGTTCTTGCGCCATGAGAGTCCGCCCTCCGCCTTCTTGCGTCCATCGGGGTTGGTCTGCAGCATCAGGTGGATTTCATGGTGGTCCACGATCCACGTGGCTTCCGGGTCGTTGCCGTAGCCGTTGATGAGCCAGCGCGCGAATTCGAGCGACAGCGGCGCCGTCGTGTACTCGCGGGCATGGATGGCGCTCGTGATGAACAGCTTGGGCTTGGTGCCGCCGATGGCGCTGTTGGTGATCTTCAGCACCCGCATGTCATAGCCGCCCAGGCCTTGCGTCTTCTGCCAGGAGTCGCCCACGTCCAGCCAGGTGGCGAGGTTCGGGAAACTGGTGGCGAAGTTCTGCGCAGCGGTGAAGGTCTCCTCCACCGTCTCATAGCAGGAGAAGCCGGGAATCGACTGCACCGTCGCGTCGGTGCTGGTGGCACCCATGCGCTGCCTGGCGTCGGCCGCCTGCTGGATCTGCGTGAGGAAGTCGTCGCGCTTCTGGATGAACTCCGGCGCGTGCTCGATGCGGAAGCCGAAGCTGCGCAGCGTGGCGATTTCCTGCGGGCTCAGCTCCAGCACGAGGAACCCTTCGTCGTAGTTCGACTCCAGGAGGTTGGCGTGGAAGGTGATGGCCGCCTTGCGGGCCGTGCGCGCATCGGGCGCATAGGCCTTGTAGATGTTGGTCCGCTGCTTCTCCTGCTCTCGCAGGACCCGCATTTCGCTGGCATGGTCATTGGCGGAGACAACCGGTACAGCGGAAACTGCAAGCAACAGCGCGGCAACCGCCGCACTCAACGGCGGACGAACGAAGGTCATGACGACACTCCCTTGTGGTCGAGGGTCCCAGCCCAGCAAGCCCGGCTGGATCGGCAAGCGCTCACGGGTGATCGACCCGCCGAAGCGCCGCGCGATTCTGAGGTACTTCTCAGTACCGATACAGAGGGTTCGTCATGTCGTCAGGGTCATTGCGCTGCTGTTGGCGAACCTCGCCTTTTGCGGTATTTCATGCGCGTGCGAAGGCAGCGTGGAGCAGTGGTCGCGCGACTACCTGGTGCTCAAAACGGTGCAGGGGCACTTCGATGGTGGTGCATGGACACCCGATGTCGACCGCTGGGGCGGGCCCAAGCATTTGCTGATGCAGTGCCTGGCGCAGGAAGCGCAGTCACAGGCCGTCACGAAGTTCGTGCTGCTGCAGTGGATGGGCACGCCCGACGAGGCACGGACCACTGGACCAACGCAGGTCTGGGCGTATCACTGGCGAGGGCGGCACGACCGGCTGCTGGTCACGTTGTTCAACGGCAAGGTCAGCGACACGAAGTGGGACCTGGCCTTGGAGTGAGGCACCGGCTCACGACCAGATGCGGTAGACCCAGTAGCCCTCGTTGTCCTGCGCACGCTGCGCGAGTTCGGTCGGCGTCATGCCGGTGAGCGCTCGGGTCTCGCGGCACAGGTGCGCCTGGTCGGAGTAGCCGGCTTCCACGGCGCGGTCGGCCCACGACACTGGTTGCCCTTCGATGAGCTGGGCGCGCGTGGCGAGGAATGACTGCTCCGCGCGGTCCAGCCGCTTGAGGCCGCGCAGTGGTTGTCCCACGATGGACTTGATCTTGCGCTCGACCTTGCGCACGCTGCGGCCGAAGCCCGATGCCGCGGCATGCGCGGCGATGCCATGGACCCAATCACCGACCACGTTGCCCGGCACGGCGCCGCTGGCACGCGCCTCGCGCCAGCGCGGCTCGACGAACTCCTCGACGATAGCCACGCGTGCTTCGTCATCGGCCGCCTGCATCACGCGCTGCGACAGGTCCATCCATTCAGGGCCGAGCACGTCTTCCATCGCCACCACCCGGTTGGTCAGCGTGGACACGTCCATGCCCGTCACCGCATGCCAGGCCTGCGGAAACAGCAGGGTCATGAAGGCGTGGACAGGCCCTGGGTTGAAGCTGGCGCTGGGCCGCGTGTGGGGGCCGCTCACGATGGCCGATGCCAGCCACTGGCCGTCCGGCATGGCCACGTCCTCAGGCGCCACCAGCCGGCACTGGCCTTCGATGAACCAGGTGATGGCGCACATGGGGCTGGCCGGGAAGCGGTTGATCCGTTCGTCGGCCGGCAGCAGCGCGATGCCGGTGGTGTCGCGGTCGATGTGGGCCCGGATGCACGAGGCCAGTGAGGTGCGCGGCGGCAGCAGGCGCGCGGTCGGAGGGAGTTCGCTGTTGAGAGGCACGGCCTGCATCGTAGCGCCGGGCGCATGCCGCTTTCATTCAAGACCGGGCCGCCGGATTGCGGCAGAGTATGGCCATCGTTCGTCTTTTCGGCCCCGCCAACCCATGACCGCGCAGCGCCCTCCCGGCCCCTCGTCCGCCTACTTCGGCATCCCCCTGGCCCGTCGCATGTTCCAGGACTACGTCGGCTTCCACCAATGGCTGCACCGCGAGCACGGCGACGCGGTGTTCATGCAGCTGGGCCGCATGCGCGACTACTGCTTCGCCCACCCCGACCTCGTGCGCGAGGCGCTGGTGGAGAAGGGCAAGTCGTTCATCCGCTGGAAGTACGGGATGGAGGTGTTCTCCCGCGCCCACGGGCAGAGCGTGCTCATCACCGAAGGCGCGGTGTGGCAGCGCCAGCGACGCATGCTGCAGCCGGTGTTCGGCCCCAAGCGCTTCGACGGCTACGCCCGCCAGGTGGTGGCCGGCAGCGCCGCCGCGCTGGATGCGCTGCCGGTGAACCAGCCCGTGGACTTCGAGCACGCCATGACCATGCTCACCATGGACGTGATCATGCGCACCATGTTCAGCAGCGAGGTGCCGGCAGAGGGCGTGGCGGCCAGCCAGGCAGTGCGCGTACTCAGCCGAGCGGGCATGAAGGAGATGTTCCTGCCTTTCCCGATTCCGCAATGGGTGTGGCTGCCCTGGCGCCCCGAGGCCAACCGGGCGCGGGCCACGCTGGACACGCTGGTGTGGCGCTTCATCCGCGAACGGCAGGCAGCGCCGGGCGAGCATGACGATTTGCTGGCGATGCTGATGTCGGCCGCCGACGAGGAAGGCGACCAGGGCCGGCTGGACCCGCAGCAGATCCGCGACCAGTGCATGACGACTTTCCTCGCCGGCCACGAGACCACCGCCACCGCGCTCACCTGGTGGGGCTGGGCCATGGCTGCGCACCCGGAGATCGCGCGCCGTGCCGCACAGGAGGTGGATGCAGCGCTGGGCGGACGTTCACCGGTCCACGCCGATCTGCACCACCTGCCCTACCTCGCGCAGACCATCAAGGAGACGCTGCGCATGTTTCCGCCGGCGGCGTCGCTGTTCACGCGGCAGGCCATCGAGGACGTGCAGATCGGCCAATGGCAGATTCCCAAGGGCGCGATGGTGCTCGTCACGCCGTATGTGCTGCACCACGACCCGCGCTGGTTCGACGAACCCGGCCGCTTCGACCCCGAGCGCTTCTCGCCCGAGCGTGCCGAGCGCATCCCGCGTGGCGCCTACCTGCCCTTCGGCCTGGGGCCTCGCGTGTGCATCGGCAGCAACTTCGCCGCGATGGAGATGGCCTTGATCGCCGCGATGCTGCTGCAGCGCTTCGAGTTCCGGTTGCTGTCAGGGCAGCCGGCTCCGCGGCCGGTGCTGAACGTGACGCTGCGGCCCGCCGAGGGCATGACCTTGGAGCTGAGGCGCCGCGTGCCTGCCGCATCGCCCGCACACGCGGAGGAACCTGCCCCGGCGTGAAGGTCCCCAGCGAAGTCCACCCTGAAGGCAGGCGCCTGACGGATCGATCGCTCAGGCCGTCCGCTCGGGGTCTTTGCGCCACACGCGCCAGCTTTCGAACACCGCCACCACGGCACCGAACAGCGACACCGCCGCCGGCAACATCGCACCGGCCGCATCGTTGACGAGCGGCATGGTGGCCAGCCCGACCAGCCCGCCGAAGAACCAGATGCGGCCCAGCAGGCGATTGGAGCGGTCCCAAGCCAGCCGGCTGTGGCGCGTCCAGTAGACACGCACGCCCGTCACCTTGTTCGGCTTGACCTTGCCGATGACCGCGCCGATGCCGATGAGGGTGAGCCACACCAGCGCACCCACCCACGGCATGTGCCCGCCCTGGAAGGTTCCCATGCCCAGCGAGAGCATCAAGGCGGTCGCGCCGCCCATCGCAATGAGCATGACCAGGCGCGCCGCGCCCTGCACCGTGCTGTTGGCAGGATCGATGCCGACGCGCCAGGCGGACTGTGCGAGCAGGAACTTCGAGGCCAGGGTCAGCACCGCGAGGCCCAGCAGCACCAGCGCGATCTCGTTGCGGTCGCCCCAGCCGTTGGGTTGCCCGTGCCAGTCGAAATGCACCGGCAAGGACCCCTCCGGTCCGCGCAACGCCACCCAGGCCGCCGAGCACGCCTGGACTGCGGCCAGCAACCAAGTGGCCAGATCAAACAAGGGGCGTGGCTGTGAGTTCTTCATGCGAGTGGCTTTCTCTTGAGGCCGGGCTTCTTGCGAGGGCGCGAAGCACCGGTGTTCATCAAGCCGACGAGGAAAGACACCGCTTCCTCGGCGGCGGACATGTTGAGGCGGTAGCGGATGGAGGAGCCTTGGCGTTCAGCCTCGACCAGGCCCGCGTCCTTCAGCACGTTGAGGTGGCCGGTGACGGTGGGCCAGCTCATGTCGAACATGGCGGCGATGTCGCCCGAGGCCATGGGACCGGCATCCAGCGCGCTGATGATTTCGCGGCGAGCCGGGTGCGAGAGGGCCTTGAAGAGTTCGTTCATTAGCCTCAATGCTAATTAGCCAATCAGCTAATTTCAACCAGAGACCACCCTGTCCTGTCGGATTCGGAATCCACCGGGGCCGCTGTCGGTCACGGCCTGATCCCGGCTCAGTTGACCGCGTCGTTCTCGCGCAAGTCCAGGCACTGCCGGTGCTGCAGGAACTGCGGCCGCTTGCATTGGGTCTGCATGCAGTAGTAGAGCGAGAAGTTCGTGCGCTGCCCGCAGACGGCACGCGGGTTGTTGGGCTCTGCGGGTGCGGCCTTGGCCTGGGTTCGCTTCGTGTCCGGCACGGGCTCGGCTTGGCTGCTCGACGTGGCGACGATGGTGGCAACTTCCGCCGAAGCGGGCGACTCGACCGGCAGCACCTGCACCGCTTTGGATGCAGGCACGGCGGCGGACACCGGTTCGATGGTTGCCACAGGCGGCGATTCGCTCACCCTGGCCATGGGTGGCGGCGCGGCGTGCGTCTGCAGTCGCCACCAGCCACCGGCCACGCCCAGCACCGCCAGGCCCAGGGCCACCGCCCAAAGTTGCCGGCCGCGCTGTGGCTGCGCCGCCATCGACGGCATCGCGGCGGTGGATTCGGTCGGCGAAGGCCGTTCTGCCGTTCCGGATGGGACGGAACCCTTTTTCTGCGCCGTTGGCACGCGGTCCAAACGCTGCCGAAACTCGGCCACGCTGTTGATGCGCCGCCGTGGATTGTTCGACAGCGCCGCGTCGACGCACGCCAGGAATGCGGCGCTGTAATGCAAGCGGGGGAACCGCGCATGCAGCTCGAGCGCGGTGTCGACGAAGGAAGGCGGGCGATGGTCAACGGCGTCCCTCGTGGCGCCCAGCTCTCCGCCTCCGATGGCCAGGTGCAGCACCTCGGCCAGCGCTTTCAGATCAGCCCCGGGGCCTGCGGGCCGCGACGGGTCTGCCAGGCGCCTGGCGGCACCGAGGCCCAGCAACACCGGCGAGCCATCGGCCTGCACGAGGATGTTGTCCGCCGAGATGCCGCCGTGGGTGCACTGCGCCGCGTGCAGCAGCTCCAGCGCACCCAGCAACGGCGCCATCAGGGCGCGCAGCCAGGCTTCATCGGGCGGATCCAGCATCTCGGCCAGCACGTCCGCCAGGCTGTGTCCTTCGCAGTACGCCATCGTCATGTAGGCGGTCTGGTGCTCTTGCCAGAAGCCGTGCACGCGAGGAAGCGCCGGGTGGTCCAGCCGCGCCAGGAGCTTGGCACGCTGCAGGAAGGTGCTCACACCCTGCGCAAAGCGGGCCGCGTCGGCGCCTCGCTTGAGCGACACCCGCAGGCCCTCGCCCCGCTCGGCGAGATCGGCGGGCAGGTACTCCTTGATCGCCACCTGCCGCTGCAAGGACGAATCGAGCGCGAGGTACACGATGCTGGAGCTTCCGCGGCCCAACACCTCCACCACGCGGAAGCCACCGAGGTTCGTGCCGGGGGGAAGCGCTTCAGCGGCCTGTGCGGCGTGGAGTTGCTGGGTGGTCGGGCCGAAGTCTGCCGGATCCATGGGGGCGGAGGGTTGTGGGGTCGGGGGGAGTGTTCTACGTCTGGGGCTGCCTGGGACTGAGCTTGATCGGGCATTGCGGACATGCGTGAAAAAATCACGGTGTTTTGGCAAGCGTGGTTCGAACTGCGGATATGCAGCCAGCAGCGGACCCTTGACGATGCGCCGCCGCCTCGCAGGCGCCGGCATTGGCGGATCGCTGCGGATACCTGGCCTGTGCCGCCGACGGCAGCGCACAATGGCGTCGCTGGGAATCAAGTCGCTGGGAATCGACCTTGGCAGGCCCCCTGAGAGGCCGGCCACCGGCAGCTCGAGGAGATCGGCGTGGCAACTGAGCGTGACTTGACGATCCGAAGAGGATGCGCGATTCGCCTGGCCTTCGCGGCGATCGCCTTGTTCGGGCTGCGTCCGGCGCCGTGCGCGGCGGCCCCGACCGCCCCGGCTCGCAACGCCATCGAGGCCGCTTCCAGCCCCTCACCGACGTGGACCGGCCCGACCTCCGGCCCGGCAGCCGTCCCGGGAAAGTCGATCGTGGTGCTGGCCGAAGACCTGCGCAACGGCGGCATCCTGGGAGTCGCCCAGGGCATTCGCGAGGCCGTGCGCGCGATCGGCTGGAAAGTCCGCATCGTGGATGCAGGCGGCACGCCGGCGGGCCGGCGCCGGGCCGCGGCCGAGGCCTTGGCGGCGCAGCCCGACGGCCTGGTGCTGTGCGGCTCGGACGCCACGGAGCTCGAGCCCATCCTGCGCGCCGCGTCGCCGCAACTGCCGCCGCTCGTCGGTTGGCACGCGGGGCCCCGACCCGGCGCGATCGCAGGAACATCGGTCGCCATGAACGTGACCACCGACCCGATCGCAGTCGCCCGCACCACGGCGCTGGCCGCGGTGGCGCAATCGGGCGGCAAGGCAGGCGTCGTGATTTTCACCGACTCGCGATTCGCGATCGCCACCGCCAAGGCGCAGGCCATGGCGGAGGTCATCCGGCAGTGCAGCGGCTGCAAGCTGCTCGAGGTGAAAGACGTCGCGATCTCCGAAAGCGCGGCGCGCATGCCGGCGCTGACCGAGGAGCTGCTCGCCGCTTACGGCCCGCGCTGGACGCAGGCGCTGGCGATCAACGACATCTACTTCGACTACGCGGTGCCCATGCTGACCAAGGCCGGCAGGCCGGCCAGCGCCATCAGCCTGCTGTCGGCAGGCGACGGCAGCGCATCGGCGTTCATGCGCATCCGCGCCGGCACCTACCAGACCGGCACGGTCGCCGAGCCGCTGAACATGCAGGGCTGGCAGGTGGTCGACGAGCTGAACCGGCTGCTGGCTGGACACCCGGTCAGCGGCTTCGTCGCACCCGTGCACCTCGTGTCGGCCAGCAACGTCACCGCTGACGGCGGTCCTCGCTTCGTCTACGACCCCGAGAACGGGTATCGGAACGCCTACCTGCGGATCTGGAAGGTGCGCTGAAGACCATGCCGTTTCGCCTGCCTGCCCGCATCTTCCCAACGCTGCATGGGGGCGCACTCACGGACCGGCTCATGCCCCATTCGCTGCGGGCGCAGCTGGCTGTCGCGCTGACGGCGATGGCGCTGCTCGTCGTCGTCGGCGGCGCGACGGCCTTCGTCGCCCTGTTCGCCACCGGACAGGCGGCACGACAGTTCTCCCAGGAACAGCAGGAACGTGCGCAGATCACGCAGGACCTGCAGCAGCGGACCCTGCAGATCGAGCTGCTTGCCGAGCGGATGACATCGGCCGAGTCGCAGTCCGCAGCCCGGGCCGCCTATGCGCGGATCCTGGAGGAGCTCGATGCGCTCGACCGGCTGACCGCGCGCCTGGCAGTGAGCGAGGATGCCTCGGTGCTCGACCTGCACCAGGCCAGCCAGCTGTTCAGGAACTCCGCGCACGTGCTCGCCCAGCTTCGGGAATCCGCTGCAAGGTCCGGGACCACCGACCTGGCGACCGCCGCGGCGCTGAACAGCTACCGCAACGAGATGCAGGCCCAGGCGCTGGCCCTGGCGCAGGCCACTCGCGAACAGTCGGACCGGCTGGCACGTGCGCACCTGGCGGCCGTCGCACGCGTCGTGGACGCCGCGCAGACGAGCGCGTACTGGGTGGTCGCCTGGCTGGCCTTCGGCCTGCTCGCCGCCGGCCTCGTCGCGCGGATCTTCATCGGGCGGCACGTCATTGGGCGCTTGCAGGAAGTGAGCCGAAGCCTGCTTTCGGCCGACCAGGCCGGCGATTCGCCACCGCAGGTTCCGGTGCACGGCGACGACGAGATCGGAGAGATGGCGCGCGCGGTCGAGCGCTTCCTGTCGGACCGGCGCGAGCTGGCCTCCACCCGCACCTTGCTGGAGGCCGAGCAACAGCGCCTGGCCGCAATCATCGACAACACGGCTGACAGCATCGTCGTGCTGCAGGGCGGCCGCGTGCGACAGTTGAATCGTGCCGCCGAACGCATGGTCGGCGTGTCCAATTCCGAGGCGGCGGACCTGCCCGCCGATGAATTCCTGGCCGACTTCGAGGGCCTGCACGGCGGCGTTCCCGGCATCCCGCGCGATGCGGTGGTTCGCCGCCGCGACGGCTCCAGCATTCCGGTGGAGGTGTCGCTCAATCCGGTCAGCTCGGGCAACGGCGAACTGCTGGTCCTCGTCATCCGGGATGCGACTTTGCGCAAGGAAGCCGAGCGGCACCTGATCGCCGCCCGCGACGCGGCCGAGTCGGCCCGCGAAGCGCAGGCCATCTTTCTCACGAACATCAGCCACGAGCTGCGCACGCCGCTGAACGGCATCCTGGGCTTCGTGCAAGTGCTGCGACGCGGCGATCCGCTGACCGAGCGGCAGGCCAAGGGCGTGAAGGTGATCGAGGAGAGCGGGCAGCACCTCAAGCTGCTCATCGACGACCTGCTCGACCTGGCCCGCCTCGAAAAGGCACGCGGCGAACTCAGCCCGTCCGAGATCGACTTGCCGCCATTCATGCAGGCGGTGTGCGACATCGTGCGCGTGAAGGCCGAGGAGAAGCGCCTGGCGTTCTCCTACCAGCCCGCCCCGGACCTTCCGCCGGCCATCGTGGCGGACGGCAAGCGACTGCGCCAGGTCCTGCTCAATCTCTTGTCCAACGCTGTCAAGTTCAGCGACACGGGCCGGGTGATGCTGCGCGCGGCGGCCGTGCCTGCTGCTGCACGCCCAGGCACGGTCCGACTGCGATTCGAGGTCGAGGACCAGGGCATCGGCATGACCGAAGCCCAGGCGGCCAGGCTGTTCCACCCGTTCGCGCAGGTCGCCGAGCACCAGGAGCGTCGCGAAGGCGGCACCGGGCTGGGCCTGGCGATCAGCCAGCAGCTGGTGCGCCTGATGGGCGGCGAGATCCAGGTGCGCAGCCCGCCAGGCCAGGGCTGTGTGTTCTCGTTCGAGATCGAGGTGCCGTTGCCGCAGGTTCCGGACCACGGGCAGCCGCAAGGCCAGGGTTCCGACACCGACGATGCATCGGTCCTGCGCGGAGCCCGCGTGCTGGTCGTTGAAGACAACATCTTCAACCAGGATCTGATGACCACGCTGCTGGGCGACGCCGGCGTGGAGGTCAGCGTGGCAGGCGACGGCAGGCAGGCCATCGAAGCCCTGGAACGGCAGCGTTTCGATGCCGTGCTGATGGACTGCCTGATGCCGGTGATGGACGGCTACGAGGCCACCCGCGCCCTGCGCCAGAGGCCGGCGCTGCAGACCCTGCCCGTGATCGCGCTCACGGCGAACGCGATGGTCGGAGATCGCGACAAGGTGCTCGCCGCCGGCATGGACGACTACGTCACCAAGCCTGTAGAGGTCGAGGAACTGCTCGCGACGCTGGCGCGGTGGTTGCGTGCTCGGGATGCAGACGCTGCTGATCGGCCGCTGGTGCTGGATGGGTCCAGGGGGCGGTAGACGTGCTGGGCGAGATGCATCGATGGAGCCCACCAATAGCCGCTACGACGCTTAACAGCAGAGTAATTTGGGTTCAGGAGGCCGCTGCCGCTCGGCTCCCGTAAGTGAATGGTTGGGTTCCGTCTGAAGCCGACTTGCCAGCACGCATGACGGGAAAGCAGCGGGAGCGGTCGATGATCTCAAGCCCCGAACCGACCTTGTCGGTCACCTTGCAGTCATTCATCCAGCGGTAATTGCCAGCGTGTCTCGCAAGCTCATACGAGCCAACCCCACCGAGTTCGACGAGTCGCGTCGCGAAACAAGGGCGTTCCGGAAGGCCCAGCGCCGGATCAGTATGGCGCCCGAGGCACGCGTCGATGATCAGATCAACGTTGACGTACAGCGGTCGCGTTCGTCGGGTACGACACTGTTATGGAGCACCAGTGGAAGCGCCTACCCGGCGACACGCAAGAGAGAGATCGACCACAGGGCCAGCCGTCCAAGCTGACCCATCTCTGGGTTGTCCCCGAGTTGGGTGAAGTTCAGATACAAGATAATGAATCAAAACTGGTTGTCCTAGGGAGGCGACGTGGGGGGAGAGACTAGCCGGACCGCGCAGATGGCGGCCAAGCTTTCGGACGAGGTGTTCGCAGAGTTCTTCTGGGAAAGGGTTGGCCCCGTCGATCAGAACTGGCCCTGCGAGGACAAGGAACATCACGGCGTTGATACGCACCCCGCCGACGTAGTGTTCTTTTACGACGAGCCGTATGCGCTCAAGCGCACTTTTGTGCACTGCGACCTGAAGAGTTATGCGAAGACGACCATCACCGCTGGCGCGGTGCATGGCGCCGTGGAAAGTCTCGCAAAGCAGATCGCGTGCGCTGAAAAGAGCGAGAAGTGGCGCGACCTGTACATGCACAGTAACGTCACGCCCGAGGTCTGCGGGCTCCTTTTTGTTTACAACCACGATGGCGGGTACGAAAAGGACTTTTCATCGCACCTCGTCACGATCAAGAGAGAGAAGCTGCCGCTGCCCAAGGGCGCGCGCATAGTCGTCCTCGGCCCAGCCGACATCTTCTGGCTCGACAACGTGAGGTATGACATTCGGCAGCTTCGTGGCGCCGCGGCTGGCATAACGCTACCTCCTCCGGCCTACTGCAAGTACTTTTATCCGCAATTCGATGGTCGTGCCAACCTACAGCCCGAGAAGGCACGCGCTGCCACCTTGGAGATGCTGACCTCGCCCTGGATCGTGCTTGAGTACAAGCACGGCCAGAACTACTCGCAGCGAGGCTTCATCGTCTACTACCGCAGGGACGGCAGTGACGAAGAGCAGTTCATGTACCTCTTGGACTACCTTCGCCACTACCAAGTTCTTGATGAGGGCGCTAAGGTCGAGGTGCGGATGCTAGGCGGCGATGCTGCTGCGGCTCCGCGCTTTCAGAAGGCGCAGCATCGCTATATCGAAAGCCTTGGCGACGACGCAGAAGCAACGGAGCTGGCCACCAAGGTGAAGGAGATCAAGTTCGCCAAGATGACCCACATCATCACGGACTTCTCCACCATTGACCTTGGGATGGACTATGCGTGACCGGAGCCAGCTCTACTACGCGACAAATCGTGAGATCCGGGACCTGCTCATGTCTGGAAAGCAGAGGATCACCGAGAACGTTTTGCTGGAGTTGTTGAGAGATCGCGGAATTCTGTGCTCACCAGATGAGCCCCGCGAGGATCTCGTGGAGCGACTGTCGATGCTGACGCACGACTACGCAGACGTGTGCGGTTTGCTTGAACGCCGCGAGGCACAACGCCGCGGCGAGAAGACTTCGACCATCGCAATCGACGTCTCGCTGACCCCAGACGAGCTGAAAGAAATCATCGACGAGTACCAGCAGGCTGAGACTGGCGAGAAAGTCTCGCACTACAAGAAGAGTCCCGACGAGTTCGTGATGAACGTGACCTACTACGACCCCGACTACTCGAAGACGCGACTTCTTCAGTGGCAAGAGCTGCACGCGACGATTGAATTCGTGAAGAAGGAAGGTCGAACGGAACTTCGGTTGCCTGCGACCGAAAAGGCACGGTCCATTGTTGACAATATCAAGGCGCGCGTGGAAGCCAAGAAGAAGACGCCTATTCAGCTCGAAGAGATTGAGCTGACGAACCTGACGGCCCCAGAAGATCGGACGACATTCTTTACCAAACTCATCTCGTCCTTGCCTCACTTTCCTTTGGAAAACGTCTCTCGCCTACGGGTAGCCCACTCGAAAAGCATCGATCAAGACGATGACTTCGATATGGAAGAGGAAGAGGTGGAGGAGGCAGCAGAGAAGATGCTAGGCGTGGTTGAAAACGTCGCACTGTCTGGAGAAAACTTGGTCGCGTCAGAGATGTACCAAGAGCTGAAGGCGAAGGGCTTCTACATCACGTCGGTCACATGGCGCGCACGCCAGGATGTGGACCCGTACGCAAAGGTCGAGTTCGATGCGGGGTTTGAGGACAGACAAGCGGCCAAACGGTTCAGGTACTCAGTGCACGGAGCCCTTCGCTTCAAGAATGGGAAGTACACGAAGAACCTTCGGCATGTTGAGGACGCGGAGAAGGCGGCGCTGCTCGGCATGATCGAGCAGACAGCACGCAAAGTGCTGGCCGATCTTTTGGCGGCGCAGGCGGCCGCTGATGCGGCCGCACAAGGCAACGGAGGGATCGAATGAAAAGGTATCGTTGGCTGCGCGCCAAGTGGCCGATCTCCATGCGCGTCCTAGCCAAACGTCTTAAGGCAAAGGGCTTTGAGGACGGCAAGACCGACGGTTTCGTAGTAGATCGAGCGCGTGATGACTACCTTGAAGCGAGGTTCGTCGAGCGTGTTGAGTATGACGACACAGTTGTTGATCCGTTCGGCAAAGAGCTATCGTTTCATCGGGTCGAGTATCGACAGTGCGAGTTTCGTGCCTCGGTTGACGGCCCCGGACTAGAGCTTGTCGATGCGCCTCGCGCTGTTCAGGCAGCAATTAGCGGGCTTGCCGAGGCTACCGAGTTCGGCCTTGCGATTGCATCCCTTAACCTCAATGTGCTGGCGTGGGCCAAGGGTGTGCAGCGCTTGGCCAACATCAGTGGCATTGTTGACTCGGTCCAGATTGGTGCGATCGAACTAGCACCTGGAATTACCGCCAAGGCCTTGGTTAGAGGATCCACGGACGTTCTATCTGCGAGCAACCGCTTAGTTGATGGCAAGAAGCACTTGATCGAGAAGGTGCAGTTGAAGCTCCCGGGCTCGCGAAAGACCGCGATTGTCCTCGCTGGCAACGGAACAGTGCGAATTGACTCAGAAGTTCCATCGGACACGGTCGTTTCAATTCGCGCCGCGCTACAGGAACTACTCGGTCACGATTGACGATCGCTTCACCAGATTTGGACGCTGTGTCTGATTCCTGGAGAGACTTTTTTCCCGATCAGATGTCGGCGTGATCGGCTGAGTTAGAGTCTGCCGCCAACACCGCGGTGCCGGCTGCTAAGAGCGACCCCTCCTCATCAATCTCGCTTTGCAGGGCCCCTATCACAGCGCGCGACCCAGCGTGGTCGAAGTGCGCCGCCATGTCGGTCAAGAGTGCCAGCAACTCGCGCTTGCGGGCTACATCATTGACTTCGTGAAAGGTCCTGAGGGCGGTTTCCGCAGCGCCATCCCTCGTAATGGCGAACTCGTCGGCAAGACGAGTTGCGTTCAGGGCGGCGAATTCGCAGATGCGGCTCGTCTCCCGGCCCTTTAGCGATCCAGCCTGAGGAACGATACGGCCGATCTCGTCAAACTTGAGGTGATGGTCCCATTCATCCAGATGCGGATGAACGATGAGGTAATCACCGCTAGTTGTTGACAGGGTGGCGAAGCGCTCACCAGTTGCGGAGATCGATCTGTTGGACTTGCTTCCATTGCAATGCTTGCAAGCCGCCGCAAGATTGGCGGGTTCAAACATGTACTCTTTATAGTCGGCCTTGTCCAGGATGTGCTCAGCGTCGTAGGTCAGTTTGTGGTCTTGAAACTCCACACTGCAATAACAGCACCTGCGCCGTTGCTGACGATAGTAGTGCTCCTTAGCCTCGGCCCGAAACTTCACGATGAGCGCGCCATAAGGACCGTCCTTGGTAGACCAATCGAGAGCGCCTTCTTTTGCCAGTTGCTTGATCCCAGTGTGCTCCTCGGCCGTCAACGACTCGACCGGATTGAGTACGTGCGCCCGACTTCGAAATCTTCTCATACCACTTCTTCCTCCTCAGCCTGGGGTGGGAGACGAGTTCTCAACGAGCTTTAGGGCTTTGTCCAGGAGGTTCTTCATTTCCCGCGAACCCTCGCCGTCCCGTTGGTACAGCAACATGTACTTCTCCAGCTGTGCACGGGCTTCAAGCCGGTCGTTGAAGGAACCTGATTCGGCCTGGGTCACCAAACCGAAGATCTCGTTCGAGATGTGAAGGTTGTTTGGAATGGGCGTATCGAAAACATCAATCAGCACCTCCTCGACGGAGGTTCTCTCGCGTTTGTTCACGGAAGTGGAGACACGACCCAAGCGCGGGTTATCCATCGCGATAGTCTTTACGTCGTGCCTAGCCGCTGCCTGAGCTATCAGAGGCGAGTGAGTCGCAATAATGACGTGGCAATCCTGAACCACCTCTAGCGCAGTTTCAAGATGCTTCAGGTAGCCCATTTGCCATCGGGGATGCAGACTGAGTTCGGGCTCATCTATCAGAACAAGGGAGTGGTCTTCGAGTGCCGCCGCCAAACCGAAGATTGAGCACAGCATCTGTTGCTGGCCAGAACTTGCGTGAGTCAGGTCGACTGGGTCACCTCCAATGGGTGTGAGCTTGCAGCCAACGAGTTCGAGCAGTTCGAGACGGGCGAGCACCGAGAACGCCTGAAGATAGGCGAAATCGGAGGACATGCCTTCCCTGCCACGGAACGCGGTAAACCTGAAGATTTCCAGGTTTCGATCTCTATGGGGCTCTCTTCCGACAAGGTAACTATCGACGAGGTTGATGGCATGCCGAAGATATTCGGCAGTCTCCCCGATGTCGCCGTTGCGGGCCTCGCGCCGGAACCGCTTCAAGACGTTCTTGCCGAATATCTGATTGTCGATACTGAATTCTCTCCCGCTGGCAAATAGCCCGAGGACGTTCTCGAGTCGCTCGGCCTCGGCGTCCAGCGACATGATGGCCGATAGGCCTCTGTGCGCGCGATAGGTCAGCTCGATTCCGCTCTTGAAACCGAGTTCCTCTAAGACGTCAAAGGCGACTTTCGCGGTCCCCGGTTTTTCGCTGAGGCGAAGGATGCCGTTTTCCACAGTCGAACGGGCCAGCTTGCGTAATCCAATGCTTGAGCCCTGATGGAAGCCAATGCAGACGTATTGCTCCTTACTCTCGTCTCCTCGGCCGTAGATGGACCCGAACTCGGGTGCCAATCTGGGTGGCGGCGGGAATCTGGAGAACGGACTGAATGTTTGCGCAACGAGTCGGATGCGGTCGTCCTCATCCTGCGAGGCTGGACTGTAGGAGACACGAAAGCCGGAGTCCTTTCTCCATCTCACGCTGGCTCCATCGGCTGTTGCGGAGCGGCCGTGAAACACCCTAGCGATCGAAGCGAGTACGTCCGTCTTGCCAGAGCCGTTCGGCCCGGTCAAAAGAGAGATCTGGTTGCGACGACTCGGATAAGGAATGTCAAAGCTTACCTCGACGTTTCGTGACGTCTTGGCGAGGTAGACGAACATAAGATCTCCATGCGTCAAAGTTCGAGCGGAACTCTTAAGCCACCGACACGCGATGGATGATAGTGCCGGCGGCGCGAGTCCGGACAGGACGCGAAGATGGCGGCACGGGTCCAACTCGGGGAATCCTTTCGCGGGCGAAATGACGCCGTTGCAAGGAACTGCGGGTTCTCAGCTCGTGCATCCTCAATTGCCCAATGGCTCATCATCGAGGCTTCGGCTAGGCCTCTGATGGGGCTGGTGGCGGTGGACTCTTCGCGTGGTACTCCGCTTGGCGTTGCTCGCGGTCCGCGCGCTGCTTCTCGATCTTGTCGATAACCTCTTGCAGGTAGTGCGAACGGATCAGGAGGTGCGTTCGGGACGCATGGACCCGCACAAGCAGAAGGAGGAGTTCAACTACGCCTACGTGTGCGCTCTTGGAGCGCATGCAGGGCTGAACCGTACCTCGTCAGTTACCCTAGTGCTCGCCCGGACATTCGGTGGGCTTTCAAGTCGAAGCCGCGTGCACGACCGCTTACGCTCGGAGTGGTCAATCGGCGTCTACACGTGAACGGCCGCACCCAGTCTGGAACCGCCGGTCGCCGCACCGACGTGGCAAACTTCTTCCGCCCCATCAGCGACATTCGTTGCCGTGCAGTTCATCGCGTCTCGGTGACAGGGTCAGCCTGCTCCGACGACCAAAGGCCCCTGCGCTCGTCTACCTGCACTTCGCACCCAGGATACAAACATGCTGCCCGCCCACTACGTTTGCACCAGTTGCAGCACGAAGTTTCTCTTCGAGTTTCGTGAGGCGGACTACTACCTGGGTACCGGGGAAATCGGCGGTGAAGTCACCGACAAAGACCTGCTGGCGGTGCCTCTTCGCCCAGCATGGTGCAGGGACTGTGGATGTGTCTGTCCGGTAGAAGACATTGCACCTCTGCGTACGTTCGAAGCAGCCTACGGGGCCGTGCGCAGAGGTCTCGCCTTCGACTATCCGTTTTCGTCTGAGCATGGAGACTCCTCCGAACACCTCGAAGCGGTCGAGGCCTACCTGCGTTGGAGGACGGGGCGTCGGCACGCGGCACGCGCCCTGTGTTGCGGCGGATCGAACTTCCTGTTGATGGATGTCGCGACTCCACTGTTTAAACACGCGGAATGCGATTTCGGTGTGGTCGAACCGGCCACGGCTTTCCTCGGTTCCTACAACTGGTCGCCGGGTATCTCCGGCCCAAGCAACACCCGCCTCTACACGACCGAGGGAGAGTTGATCGGGCTGCGCACTTGGCTACACACTGACAGAAGCTCGTGGAGCGTCGAGAAGCTAAGCTATCCACGGCACACCAGCGAGTAAATGACCCCCACCTCACTACGCCAAGCCCTGGCTCATCTCCGAGCCGGCCAGTGGACCGAAGCGCATGACCTGGCGCAGCAGGACAACTCGGCCCTGGGCGCGTGGCTCCATGGAATCCTGCACCTTCAGGAAGGCGACCTTGAAAACGCCGAATACTGGTTTGGCAGGGCGAGACGCGACTTTCGCAAGCGAGGCACCGTAGAGCAGGAGCTGGCAGCCTTCGAGGCTGCCCTTCCTCTCTAGAACTCCGCCGGTCCTTCGCAGCAACCGCGGACCAGCCCGACCACCGACGGGCGTGTGTCACCAGGTATCGCCCTTGGACTCACAAGGTTCTGCCTAGGCAGTTGCCTCCGGGCCGCCTACGCTTCCTCCCCACGCCAACAGGGAGACACATCATGGCGACACACCTCGGCCCTCTCGTCCGCCTGACCTTCGGCCTGACTCTCGCGCTCGTCACGCAGCTCACCCACGCCCAATCCACCTGCAGCACCGACGACCCCGCGCTCGACGACACCCTCATCGCCCACCCCTACGAAGCGAACGTCTCCCCCTACCCGCTCGGCCACTGGCTCTACACCCCTGCCGGCTACTCGAACGCAGCCTGCAAGACCTATCCCCTCCTCGTCGTCCTCCACGGCCTCGGCGAGAAATGCCCAGCGCATCCCCTCTCCGCCATCAACACCTCCAACACCAACTCCCCCGGCTACCAGATCCAGAAGCGCACCGCCTACACCGACCAGCGCCCCTTCCTCGACGGCCTGATCCTCGAACCCCAGACCTGCGACAGCAGCTGGACCGCCGCCAGCGTCGACGCGATGGTCGAGTACATCAAGACCACCCACCGCGTCGACCTGGACCGCATCTACGTCACCGGCCTGTCCCTCGGCGGCGGTGGTACCTGGACCTATGCGGCCGCCCACCCCACCAAGGTCGCTGCCATCGTGCCCATTGCCGGCACGGAGAAGGCCTTGTCGTCCATCCAGGCCGCGAGCCACGTGCCGACCTGGGCCTTCCACAACTTCAACGACACCAACGTGGGCCCCGGCCTGAACCCGCCCACCGATCTCTTCCGCTGCAAGAGCTACACCCACCGCATGTGCACCATCGAGCACATCGACCGCATGGTTCCCTTTGCCAACACCTACGTGATGGCCGGCTACTCCGCCGACGGCGGCGCCACCATGGCCGCCACCGACCGCACCGCCTCGCTCATGCCCGGCGGCGATCTGCTGCCCACGCAATGGGTGTGGGATTCATCAGCCTACCCGCTGGGCCTGCCGTCGACCATGCAGTTCACGCTGTTCGCCAAGTCCGGCCACGGCGGATGGCAGGAGGCCTACGCGATGCCGCAGATGTGGCAGTGGCTGTATGCACAGCGGCGCCCGCCGGCCACCACGCTGGTCATCGGCTCGCCGTCCGTCGCGCCCACCACCGTCGGCGTGAACGACGGCAGCACCATCACCATCACCGCCAAGATCAACACCGCCAGCAGCCTGGCGCAGATGTGGGTCGACCTGAAGAAGCTGGGTGGCGCGGGCCAGGTGCGAATGTCGCTCGTCAGCGGCACCACCAACACCTACCGTGCCGTGGTCGCGCTGCCGGCCAGCGGGCTGAGTGCGGGCGTCAAGGGCATCGGCATCACGGCCATCGACACCGCTGGACGCAGGACCATCAAGTACGTCACCCTCACCTTGCAGTGAAGCGGTTCCACCCAGGCCCTAACCGTTGGGATGCCCAGCGAGCGGGGCTTGGGTTTCAATGCAGGATGCGCCCAGCAACGCAGGATCATTCCTGGCTGTCCAAAGGAGCCCCCGCATGAACCAGCCCAAGGCTGATGCCATCTTCGCCGGCTCCGTGCCGGAGCTCTACGACAGCCTGATGGTGCCGCTGATCTTCGAGCCCTATGCCGAAGACATCGCCCGCCGCGTCGCGGCCCTGAACCCGAAGCACGTCCTCGAAACCGCCGCCGGCACCGGTGCCGTGACGCGCGCTCTGGCCCGGAGCCTGCCGCCCCATGCCGAGCTCACCGCCACCGACCTCAACCAGCCCATGCTGGACCGGGCCGCCGCCGTCGGTGCGCAACGGCCTGTCGCGTGGAAACAGGCCGATGCGATGAAGCTGCCTTTCGACGACGAGAGCTTCGACGTGGTGGTCTGCCAGTTCGGCGTGATGTTCTTCCCCGACCGGCCGCATGCATACGCCGAAGCGCGGCGCGTGCTGCGTCCGGGCGGCACCTTCATCTTCAATGCCTGGGACCGCATCGAGGAGAACGAATTCGCCCACACCGTGACCAAGGCGCTGGCCACGCTCTTCCCGACCGACCCGCCGATGTTCATGGCCCGCACGCCCCACGGCTACCACGACCGCGTGCGCATCGCCGCCGATCTGGCGCAGGCTGGCTTCACCACGACCGCGCTCATCGAGCGCGTAACCGCCCGCAGCCGTGCCGCATCGGCCGAGGTGCCGGCCATGGCCTACTGCCAGGGCACGAACCTGCGTGGCGAGATCGAGGCGCGCGGCGGCACCCTGACGGATGCGACCGCCGCCTGCACTCGGGCGATCGAAACGCTGTTCGGGTCCGGCGAGGTCGATGGCAAGATCCAGGCGAATGTCGTGACCATCAGGCGCTGAGGTGCCTGCGCTTCGCCCATGAGACTGTCCACTGTCCTCTTCGTCGCCCTGTTCGCGCTCTCTCCAAGCCTGCAAGCCCGCCCGGCCGCCCCACCGCGCGCCATCACGCCGCGAGGCCCGCTGGCGGCGGAGGAACTCAACAACATCGCCGTCTTCAAGGCGTCCTCGCCGTCGGTCGTCAACATCACCGCGCTGGGGTTGGAGCGCGACTTCTTCTCGCTGGACGTGCAGCAGGTACCCCAGGGTACCGGTACGGGCTTCGTGTGGGACGTGCAAGGGCACGTCGTCACCAACTTCCACGTCATCCAGGGCGCGAGCGGTGCGCGGGTGACGCTGGCGGACCAGTCCAGCTACAAGGCCGAGCTGGTGGGTGCCTTCCCCGACCGCGACATCGCCGTGCTGAAGATCGCTGCGCCGGCAGCCAAGCTGCGCGCCCTGCCGGTGGGCAGCAGCCGTGACCTGCAGGTGGGGCAGAAGGTCTATGCCATCGGCAACCCGTTCGGGCTGGACCAGACGCTCACCACCGGCATCGTGAGCGCGCTCAACCGCGAGATCGAGTCGGTGACGCGGCGCACGATCAAGGGCGGCATCCAGACGGACGCGGCCATCAACCCGGGCAATTCCGGCGGGCCGCTGCTGGATTCAGCCGGGCGTCTGATCGGCGTGAACACCGCCATCTTCAGCCCCTCGGGCGCGAGCGCGGGCATTGGTTTCGCGATCCCCGTCGACGAGGTGAACCGCATCGTGCCGCGGCTCATCCGCGATGGGCGCATGGTGCGGCCGTCGCTGGGCGTGACGGGCGGCGGCGCGGAGATCAACCGCGCGCTGGGGCTGCCCAAGGGCGTGGCGCTCTTGCGCGTGCAGCGCAACGGGCCGGCGGCGCGCGCGGGCCTGAAGCCCTTCACGCGCGGCGACAACGGCATCGTGCAGGGCGACGTCATCACGGCGGTCGACGACGAGGCGGTCGAGACCATGGACGACATGCTCACGGTGCTCGAACGGCTGGAGCCGGGCAACCCCTGCACGCTCACGATCTGGCGCGCGGGCGCCACCCGCAAGCAGACGGTGACGCTGGCGGAGTCCGAAGACTAGGCGTGGCGCTTCATCACGCGCAGCAGCCCCTGCAGCCCTTCCACGATGGCCGGCTCCTCGATGGCGCCGTAGCCGAACATCAGGCCCGCAGGCCCGCGCCGCAAGGCGTAGCGTGAGATCGACCTGACACCGATGCCTACTTCTCGCGCACGGGCGACGACGCCGTCAACATCCCACTCGCCCACCGCCAGCGCGGCGATGTGCAGGCCCGCGGCACCCGGCACGGGCCGCAGCCAGCGCGAGAAATCACGCTGCAGGCCGTCGAGGATGAGCTGCCGTCTCGCGCCATAGACCTGCCGCATGCGCCGCAGGTGGCGCATCAGGTGGCCTTCGGCGATGAAGGCGGCGGCGGCTTCCTGCAGGATCACGTCGGTGTGCGAATCGGCATGCCGCTTGGCCGCGACCAGCGCCGGCACCAGCGATGGCGGCGCCACCATGAAGCCCAGGCGCGCCGTCGGGTAGAGGACCTTGGACAAGGTGCCGACGTAGACCACGTCGCCATGGCGGTCCAGCGTCTGCAGCGCATCGAGCGGGCGGTCGTCGTAGCGGTACTCGGCGTCGTAGTCGTCCTCGATGACGAGGGCGCGTTCACGCCGCGAGAAGTCGATGAGCGCGGCGCGGCGCTGGCTGGAGAGGATGCAGCCCAGCGGGTATTGATGGGAAGGCGTGACGTAGACGAGGTCGACGCCGGTCTTGAGTTTGTCCACGCGCAGGCCGTCGTCGTCCACCGGCGTGGGCATGAGCCTGGCCCCGGCGGCAGCGAAGGTCACGCCGGGTGGCGAGAAGCCCGGGTCTTCCACGGCGATGCGCGTTTGACCGGGGATGACCAGCGTCCGCGCCAGCAGGTCGAAGGCCTGCTGCGACCCGTTGACGACGATCACCGACTCCGCATCGCAGGCCACCGCCCGCGTGTGGGCCACGTGGCGGGCAAGCGCAGCCCGCAGGCTGGCCTGACCTTGCGCCTGTCCGCGCGGGATGCGTCCTTGCGACAAGGCCCTGACGCTGCGCGCCAGCAGGCGGCCCCAGATGGCGTGGGGGAAGCGCACGGCATCGGCGATGCCAGGTGCGAACTCGATGCGTGCGGGCGGCGGGTTGGGATCCATGCCCTCGAGCCGCACGTGGGCGCCGGCGCTGAGGGTGCGCGGCTTGGCGGCATCGCGCCGCACGGCCGCCTTGCTGCGCGCAATCTCGGCCACGAAGTGCCCGGACGCCGCACGCGAAGCGATGTAGCCCTCTGCCAGCAGCAGTTCGTACACCGCCACCACGGTGTTGCGCGACATGCCCAGCTGCTGCGCCAGGTCGCGCGTGGATGGCAGGCGAAAGCCCGCATGCAGCCGCCCTTCGATGATCGCGTCGCGCAGCTGTCGGTGAAGCTCACGCAGCCGCTGGCGCGAGCCGGGTGGGGGCAACTGCAGATCGACGGGAAGGTCTGGCAAGGCGGACATGGCGCACCATCAATTGGACCAGTAGATTCTGTCAGAAGTGGATCTTTTGCAGGTCCATCGTCAGGCCGATGATCACTCCATCGACCAGGAGGATCACCCATGCCCCGCTACATCTGCGCCGGCTGCGGCCTGCAGCACGAAGACAGCCCCGAACCGCCCGCCGCCTGCGCGGTGTGTTCAGACGAGCGCCAGTACGTCTTGCCCACCGGCCAGCGCTGGACCACGCACGAAGAAATCGCTTCGAACCATCGCGTGCGCATCGAGCGCGACGGCTCCTTGCTCGGCCTGGGCATCACCCCCAGCTTCGCGATTCCGCAGCGCGCGCTGCTGGTGCCCGATGGCACGTCGAACATCCTCTGGGACTGCACGAGCCTGGCGACGGACGAAGCGGTCGAAGCAATCCAGGCCGCAGGCGGCGTGCACACCATCGCCATTTCGCACCCGCACTTCTATTCATCGATGGTGGAATGGAGCGACGCGCTGGGCGGCGTGCCGATCTACCTGCACGAGGCAGACCGCCAATGGGTGCAACGCCGCACCGCCAACATCGAGTTCTGGCGCGGTGACAGTTGCCAGTTGTCGGACTCACTCACCCTGCTGCATTTGCCGGGTCACTTCCCCGGCAGCGCATCACTGCATTGCGCCCAAGGTCCGGACGGCCGATCGCTGTTGCTGGCAGGTGACTCGGTGCACGTGGCGCAGGATCGGCGGCACGTGACCTTCATGTACAGCGTGCCCAACTACATCCCCATGCATCCGGATGCGGTGGTGCGGATTGCTTCGCGGTTGTCGGAATATGAGTTTGACGACCTCTACGGATTCACTTGGGGGCTGAACATCTTCGGTGATGCCAGCTTGGCGGTGAAGAGGTCGCTTGATCGGTACTTGGCTGCTGTGGGGCGGTGAGGTCGGGATTTCTCGTCGAGCCAAGCCTTCGCCACTTGAGCGGCAGGCGGCATGGGCCAGGGGCTGCGTCTGTGGCGGCGAGCAGCGCAGCACCGAGGGGTGGCGTGCGCAGCACGCTTCGTCTTCTAGCTTGCCGCGGCTGTTTGAGCGCAGCGCACCGCAGGGGCGCGTAGCGAGTTCCGCGGCACACCCCTCGGTGCGAGCAGCACAGCGAAGTCGGCGCTACGCGCCGACCGCCACAGCCGCAGCCCCTGGCCCATGCCGCCTGCCGCGGCCCCACCAAACGGAAGCGAAAGAAATCTCAGCCGAAGATCACTTCCCCGAAGGCAGCCCCAGCAACGCATCCCGCGTGCTGCCCCGAACCTTCGGCCCGATCCAGACCTTCATCATCATCGGGAAGAAGGCCTCGCCCTTGATGGTGTCGCCGATCTTCTGCCCGTTGAGGTTGAACTGCGTCGACTGCGTCGCAGGGTCGTAGTCGATGACCATCACGTCGCCCTTGAACACCTTGGCCCGGTTGCCGAACACGACCCCCAGCTGCGCCGTCTGCATGATGTTCGCGGCGAAATCTTCCGCGGCGTTCTGGCGGATGCGGTCCAGCATCGCGTTGGAAAGATCGCGCGCCGACACGTCACGCAGCATGTAGAACTGGATGCGCTTGGCGCCCTTTTCGGCCACCGCTGCTTCCATCGTGTTCTGCTTCTTCGGCAGGTAGAAAGCGACCGCCGTGGACTTCGTCGACAGGATGCTCGATGTCGCCGCCCCGTTCAGCACCAGGTTCGCACCATTGACAGAGGCTGCATCGGAAAACTTGAACCCTTCCACGTCCACATCGGCGGCCAGGGCCATGGAGCCGATCACGGTCAGACAAATCGCGGCGAGGAAACGGAAGAGGTGTCTCATGATGGTCTAGACAAGTTGTGATGCACCCCTGGACGCGGTCGCGTCGGGGCAGCGAATTACAACTTGGCCGGACGCCCCGCGATAGGGCAAACCCGTGGGGTCGGTTCTCTATTTGGTGCACATCGTGAAGGTTCGCACACCGATGTTGTGCACTTGGCTGGCACCATGCCGCCGCTGAATCACAACACCTTTTCCGAGGAACTCCATGACCCCGTCGACCCCTGCCTTCGCGAAGTCTGCGAAGGCCCGAACCCGTGTGGCCGCCGCGCTGGCCCTGCTGTGTGCCGCGCCGGCATTCGCCACCGAAGGCAGCCAGGTCCGCGCGCTGCTGGGCGCGCCGTCCTATGAACTGGCCACGCCTCAGTTCCCGGGTTGGTATGGTCAGCTCTGGCTGCAGCACTACGAAGCCACCAAGCTGCGCGGCGACGACGGCAACGCCGCCACCACCAGCACCACCCTGCCCGGCCTGGGCACGGTGCCGTTGGCGGTCGAAGGCAGCATCCGCGCCAACGTGCTGGTGCCGCGCGTCACCTACGTAAGCGAGAAGATCGTGCTGGATGGGCGCCTGGGTTTCTCGGCCACGCTGCCCATCGTGCAGCAGACCACGCATGTGAACCTGATTCCCACGCTGCCTGCCGGACTGCCGGCCGGCACCGTGGCCGCCGTGCAAGCCGCCATGGCGGCCGAAAGCGCGCGCCGCTCGGGCAGCCACACGGGGCTGGCCGATCCTGAACTGGCAGCCTTCGTCGACTGGGCGCAGGACGAGTCGCGCATCGTGGCGGGCGTCGCGGTGAACGCGCCGCTGGGCGACTACGACAAGGATCGCGCCGTCAACACCGGCTCGGGCAAGTACTGGACGATCAAGCCGCTGCTCGTCGCCTCGCGCGTGTGGGAGAACGGCTTGGAAGTGGGGCTGCGCGCCACCTATTCGTTCAACACCACCAACCGCGACACCGACGTGCGTTCGGGCCAGTACGTCCACGCCGACTGGGCCGGCATGTTCCGGATGAACGACCAGTGGCGCGTGGGCCTGCAAGGCTACGTGCTCAAGCAGACCACCGCCGACAGCGGCCCGGGTGTGGCGGCCAACGGCAACAAGGTGCAGGCCCTGTCGGCCGGCCCGGTGGTGGGCTACATCAGCGAAAGCGGCAGCTGGGCGCTGGACGTCAAGGTGATGCAGGAATTCTCGGTGCGCAACCGGCCGGAAGGCACCACGAGCTGGGTGCGCCTGAACCTGCGCCTGGACTGAAGCCAGGCGCAGTCGGCGCTGCCCGTCAAAGCGTGCGGATCTTCGAGGCCTGGGGACCCTTCTGGCCCTGGGTCACTTCGAACTGCACGCGCTGGTTTTCCAGCAACGTCTTGAAGCCGTCGCCCAGGATTTCCTTGAAGTGCGCAAAGAGATCCTTGCCGCCGTTGTCGGGCGCAATGAAGCCGAAGCCCTTGCCCTCGTTGAACCATTTCACGGTACCAGTTTCGGTGGTCATGTCGTCATCCCTGATTAAGTGGGTGGAGTAAATGCCCCAGCTGTCGCTGGTGCGGGTCAGCAGCGATCCGACGTGGACGCTGAAGTCTTGAATGGAGTCAGTGCCGCGATTCATCGGCGCGGCGTGTACCTCGACGCCGACGGCGGACCGCGGCGTTCGAGGTGGCGGAACGTGATGCGCCCCTTGCTCAGGTCGTAGGGCGAGAGTTCCAGTGAGACGTTGTCGCCGGCGAGGATGCGGATGTGATGCTTGCGCATCTTGCCCGCGGTGTAGGCAATGAGGGTGTGCCCGTTTTCGAGGGTCACCCGGAATCGTGAGTCCGGGAGGATTTCGTTCACGACACCGTGCATCTCGATGAGTTCTTCCTTGGCCAAACGCTCACTCCTCAAAGGTGGATCGATGGGCGGCGCGCGCTGGCGGCGCACCGATGTAGGCAAGGCCCTGCGCTCGCGCGTGGTCTGCCGCTTCTTCACGTGAATCAAACACGTTGTTCAGCCGCAGCACGCGGTCGTGCGTGGCGCGGCCTGAGCCGGAACGGATGGAGACCGAGGCCTCGTAGCGGCCGCTGCCGACCGGGCGGGTCAAGGGAGAAACGAGGTATCTCCCGACCTGGATGGAGGTATGGATAAAAAGTCTTTCGTGGCCGGGCCCGTCATCGGGGCGGCCGGGGGTCAAAGAGGGCATGCCCTGGGGCACGCTGGCGGCGGATGAGCTCTGTCCCGCGCGGCTGTCCAGCAGGGGTAGTCGCTGCGGGACAGGGGCCACCAGACGCCGAGGTTGCCAATCAACAGGGGCTGGTGAGGAAGGAGATCAACTCGTGATCTCAGCGCATCCGGCCTGCTCTGTGAAGCATCGGCACCAGACGCGTCGAAGGCCCAGAGTGTACCACCCGGTCTCGAACAACCCTGTGGCGGGGCCTTTGCGGCCGGCAACGGACAGCTAGGGCACACCCTAGCCAGGGCACGCACCATCTGTCTTCGGGAATTCCCACGGCCTAGCCTGCACCCTCTTGCGTCCCAGGAGTGCGCCGCCATGACGACCTTGCAGTCCACGTCCGCCGTCCGCCACAGCCCGCTCGCCGCATTCGATGGCGGCGGCACCGTGCATCACATCCGCCACGGCGAGACGCTGTCGGGCATCGCAGCGGCGCACGGCGTGAGCGTCGAGGCGATCATGCGGGCCAATCCGCAGATCCACGACCCGGACCGCATCTATGCCGGCGACACGCTGCACATTCCTCCCGCATCGCATGGCGAGAGCAGCAGTGGGCAGCCCGCCACGCACCTCATCCGCCCCGGCGAGACGCTTTCGCAGCTCGCGCGCAGCTTCAACACCGACATCGCCACGCTGGTGCGGCTCAACGGCATCCGCAACCCGAACCAGATCTACGCCGGACAGCTGCTTCGGCTGCCTGGTGCCTCCGGCCACGGTTCGACGGGCGGCACCTCGCCCACCCCGAGCGGCACACCACAACCGGGCCACCCCACGGGCAACTGGATGGCCATCGCCCGCGGCGAGATGGGCCAGGCCGAGATCGCCGGCTCGCGCAACAACCCGCGCATCGTCCAGTACCACCAGACCACCACGCTGCATGCGAAGAACGACGAAACGCCGTGGTGCTCGTCGTTCGTGAACTGGACGCTGGAGAAGGCCGGCTTCAAGGGCACCGACAGCGCGGCTGCCATCAGCTGGGCGCACTGGGGCCAGAAGGTGAATGGCCTGTCACAGGGCCGCGAGGGCGACGTGGTGGTGATCCGCAACCGGTCCACCGGCCAGGAGCACGTGGGCTTCCTCGTGCGAACGAATGGCCACCAGTTCACGCTGCTGGGCGGCAACCAGAGCAACCGCGTGAAGGAGTCGACCTTCAGCACCGGCAGCTACGAGGTGGTGGCGGTGCGCCGGCCGCCGGCTGCCGCGGCTGCATCGCCGTCCACACCCACGGGCGGCGGCAAGGGCATCAGCGAGGCCGACTACCAGCGTGTCGCCCGCGACCTGGGCGTGGACGTCGCGGCCATCAAGGCCGTGGCCGACGTCGAGTCCTCGGGCAGCGGCATGCTGCCGTCGGGCAAGCCGAAGATCCTCTTCGAGGCGCACATCTTCCACCGCGAGACGGGTGGGCGTTTCGATCGATCCAACCCCAACCTCTCCAGCCCGACCTGGAACCGGTCGCTGTACGGTGCGGGCGGCGAGCATCAATGGGAGCGGTTCGAGGCCGCCTACAAGCTGGACCCGGCCGCGGCCATCAAGGCGACCTCGTGGGGACGCTTCCAGGTGATGGGCTTCAACCACCAGCGCGTGGGCTACCCCACGCCGCAGGCCTTCATGGCGGCGATGAAGTCCGGCGAGGGCAAGCAGCTCGACGCCTTCGCGGCCTTCATCCGCACCGATTCCAAGCTGCTCACCGCACTGCGCAACCACGACTGGGCCAGCTTCGCCTACCGCTACAACGGCGCGGGCTATGCGCAGAACCACTACGACTCGAAGATGGCAGCGGCCTACGCGAAGTTTGCGCACTGACCGGGTGGCATCGACCTTGCGGCGCCTGGGCCTGGCGCTGGTGATCGGCGCGTCGCTGGCCGAGGCGGCGCAGCCGGCCAAGCCTCTGGCGCAGGCGCAGATGGAGGCCCTGGCGCTGGCAGGCGAGACCGCCGTTCGCCATGCACGCCTGGCTGCGCACGATGAATCGCCGCTGCGCTTCGAGTTCCATCGCCGGCAAGCCTTCGTCGTGAAGCTGGGCGATGTACCGGTGCAGGTGATGTCGCTGTCGTGGTGGCCGCAGTCGGGCGGCGACGCGCACTGCGCGCTGGTAGTGAAGTCGGCGAGCGCCACATCCCAGCATGCCGACGTGCCCGTCATCGACGCCCTCGCCGGTGCCGCCGACGATCCGCCGTGGTCCTGCGACGGCGAACCCGCCTTGCGCTTCACCGACGTGAACGATGACGGCTGCACCGACCTCGTCGCGCTGTTCCCGATGCGGCCGCCCTCGGGCGAGCGCTTCTGGCAGCCGGTGGTGCTCACCTGCACGGGCAAGGGCTCGCTCGCATTCGAGCAGTCCCTCACGAAACAACTCACCGGCCACCAGCCCCTGCACGATCTGCAGCAGGCGGTGCAGTGGCTGAAGCCCCGAACCGACTCAAGTTCACGCCCGGGCAGCCGATAAGGCGGGTTGCGATGTCCCGTCTCTTGAAGCCGTACCCGATGCGGTCATCTCCCCTTTTCCAAACCTCACTGCTGCCGTGGCTGCACCTGCTGCTCGGCTGGATGCTGCTGTGCCTGTGCGGTGCCGCGCAGGCCGCACCGGCTGCCGTCGCCCTGCGCGAGGGCAGCAGCCGCCTCGCGCTCGCCGGCCACTACGAGATCTTCGAAGACCCGAGCCGCACGCTCACGGCAGCCCAGGTCGATGAAAGCACCTACGGATGGACGACGCAGCGCCACGTGCTCAACCTCGGGCACTCCACCTCCGCCTGGTGGCTGCGCCTTCGGGTGGCCAACCCCGAGAGCGCAGCCATCACCCGAATCCTCGACCTGCAGAACCCGCGGCTGGATGACATCGAGTTCAACCTCATCCGGCCAGGCCAGCCCCGCCAATCCATCCACACCGGCGATCGCCTGCCCTACGGCACGCGGGCCATTCAGTACCACGGCTTCGCCTTCCCGATCACGCTGGCGCCCGGCGAATCGGCACAGGTGCTGATCCGCCTGGACTCGCACGACGGCTACTTCGGCCTGCTGCCCATGGCGCTGCTGAGCGAACCGGTGTTCCAGCAGGACACGCAGCGGCACACGCTGCTGTGCGGGCTGTACTACGGCGCACTGCTCATCCTGCTGCTGTACCACCTGTGCCTGCTGGGCAGCACCCGCGACGCTGCCTTCGCGTGGTACGTGTGCTACCTCGGGTTCCTCGTGGCCACGCGCTTTGCGATGGAAGGCCACGCCTCGCAGTACTTCACCGCGCTGCCGCCGGACTGGATCAACCAGGGCCTGCTGCTGTGCTATTCGATGAGCGCGGTGCTGTTCGGCCTGATGCTGATGTCCAACCTGAAGACGCTGCTGGTCCAGCATCCCTGGCTGCAACGGACCTGCTGGGCCGTGCTGGCGCTGAACGCCGTGCCGCTGCCGATGGCGCTGATGGGCTCCTACAGCGGCACGCTGAAGCTCGCCATGCCCGCCACCATGCTGAGCATCGCTTTCGTGATGGGCATGAGCGTGTGGGCCTGGCGGGTAGGCATGCGGCACACCCGCTACTTCCTCGCAGGCAGCACCTGCATGCTGACGGGCCTGCTGGCCGAGCGCCTGAGGCTGGAGTCGGCGCTGCCCGACCACCCGCTGCTGGCCTACGGCGTGGCCATCGGCTCGGTGCTCGAAGCCTTGTTCATCGCCATCGCGCTGGCCGAAGGCATGAACCGCATGAAGGCCGACAAGCTGCACGCCGAGCAGCAGGCACGCGAGGCGCAGGCGCTGCTCAACGACGAGCTCGGGCGGCTGGTGCAGGAGCGCACGCTGGAGCTGGAATCGGCCAACCAGCGGCTGACCACCTTGTCCATCACCGACGAGCTGACGGGCGCCTACAACCGCCGCCACTTCCAGGAGCAGCTCGCCGAGCGCATCGCGCAGGCCCGCCGATCGGACGATGCCATCGGCCTGTGCCTGTTCGACCTGGACCACTTCAAGGGCTACAACGACCGCTACGGCCACCCGGCCGGCGACGAGGTGCTGCGGCGCGTGAGCTCCACGGTGTCCAGGCACCTGAAGCGCTCGGTGGACCGGCTCTACCGCGTGGGCGGCGAGGAGTTCGCGCTGCTCATCTCATCGGCCGACCATACGCTGGGCGACCGCTTCATCGAGGAGCTGCGCACGTCCATCCATGCACTGGGCTTGCCGCACGAGAGGAACGAAGGCGGCGTGGTCACCGCGTCCTTCGGCCTGGCCTGGTGCAGCGATGTGGCGCGCGCGCAGATCGATGCGGAATCGCTCTACCGCGCGGCCGACGAGATGCTCTACCAGGCCAAGGCGCTGGGGCGCAACCGGGTGGAGAGCAGCGAGGTGGCGCCGCGCCCGCCATCGGCACGGCGGGCCTGAGACGGGCCGAAGAAGGTCAGCGGTAGAACGCTTCGACCTTGCCCTTGAGCTTGATCATCAGCGGGTGGCCCTTGCGGTCCAGCGCGCGGCCGGCGGGCACCTTGATCCAGCCTTCGCTGATGCAGTATTCCTCCACGTCGGAGCGTTCCTTTCCGTTGAAGAGGATGCCGATGTCGTGCTCGAAGATGGCGGCGACGTGGTGCGGGCTGCGCGGGTCCACGGACAGGTGGTCGGGCAGCGGCGGCTGGGGCTTGGCGGCGTCGGTCATGGGGTTCGATTCAGGAAGCGCAAAGCCGCTATTGTCTTCGCTCACAGGAAGCGCCTGGGCATGAGTTCCTTGTACGGGAAGTACGGGAACCAGGGCTTGGCTTCCTCCAGCACGCGGCGCACGGAGGGACGCTCGATCAGTCGCTCGAAGTACGCGGCCAGGCTGGGGCAGCCGGCCGGAAACGGCTCGAGGATGTGCGCGTAGAACAGCGACGGCGCCGCCGCGCAGTCGGCCATGGTGAAGCTGTCGCCCACCGCCCAATGGCCTGACGCCAGCTGCTTGTCGAGCATGGCGTAGGCCGCCTGCAGCACGCCCCGTGCATCGGCCACGCCGCGCGGGTCGCGTTCGCCTTCGGGTCGCAGCCGGTCGCCGACGATCTTCTGCATGTGCACATGCACGTAGTGGTCGAACACCCGCTCCCACAGCCGCACCTGCAGCGTGGCGTCCTTGTCATCACCCATCAGGCCGGCGGCCGACGGGAAGTGCTGGCACAGGTACTCGATGATGATGGTGGACTCGGGCACCACCCGGCCGCGGACCTCGTCGCGGATCACCGGGAATTTGCCGACCGGCCACAAGGCGTCGAGTTCGTCGCGATCCTCGGCCTTGCCGAGGTCGATCACGCGGCCCTTGAAGGCGATGTCCGCCTCGTACAAGGCGATCAGCACCTTGTGGCAGAACGAAGCGAGCGGGTGGTAGTACAGGGTCAGCATCGTCGGGCTCCGGGCGGTCAGGCGCACATGCGGCGCCAGTGTGCACGACTTGCCGGAACCCTGCGCGGGTGTCGCTCAGGCCGAGGTCTCGGCGTACAAGGCGAGGTCCGCCTCGACGCCGAGCTGGCGCATGAAGGCCTCGGTGTCGAAGCCTTCACGCTCGTAGTGCGCTTGCATGGTCGAGCGGGCGTGGCGGATGGCCTCGTCGCTCTCCCACTCCACGATGGTCACCACATTGAAGACCCCCGTGCCGCCCGTCTGCGTGAGCACCAGGTTGCGCCGGCAGCCCGGCAGCTCGCCCAGCAGGCGGTCCACGTGGTGCACGCGCGGCATGAACTGGGCCATGGCGGCCTCGGGGACGATGAACTTGTCGATGCGGTAGGTGCTGGTCATGGTGCGTCCTTCGGTGTGCGGTGGATGGAATGGCACGCACTCTAAAACCTCAAGTAAAGTTGAGGTCAAGAGGTTCTTGCACATGACGAATCCGCTCGAAGCCGCAGGCATCGCCACCACCTTGAGCGTGGGCGAAGTCGCCAGCCGCAGCGGCGTGGCGGTGTCCACGCTGCATTTCTACGAGGCCAAGGGGCTCATCGCCAGCCACCGCACCGAGGGCAACCAGCGCCGCTATGCGCGCGAGGTGCTGCGGCGCGTGGCCTTCATCCGCGTGGCGCAGCGGGTGGGCATTTCGCTGCAGGACATCGCGGCCGCGCTCGCCACGCTGCCGGACACCGGCGCGCCCAGCCGCGCGGACTGGAAGCGGCTGTCCAACACCTGGCGTGGCGATCTGGACCAGCGCATCGCCCAGCTGGAGAAGCTGCGCGACACGCTGGACGACTGCATCGGCTGCGGGTGCCTGTCGATCGACCGGTGCCGGCTGCGCAATCCGCTCGATCAACTGGGTGAACAGGGGTCCGGGCCTCAACGCCTGCTGGTGGCAGGCCCTCGGCGCAAGCTGCGTTGAGCCGTGCGGTCAGGTGGTCGGCGAGGCGGCCTGTTCGCGCGCCAAGGTGTCCACGGCCTTCAGTAGCGTGGGAATGCGATACGGCCCATGCATGCTCGCCACGCCCTGCGCGGCTTCCGACACGGGCATCCCCAGCGCCGTCACATACAACGGCCGCGCGCTGTCGCCCCGGAGGACTTCGATGGACGGCGCCGACAGGAAGGCCGTCTTCGCCACGCCCACGATGGCACAGCGCTGCCGCACGGCCGCATGCAGGTGCGCGCCCAGCCCCGGACGGCCATCTTCGGACAGCAGGCAATAGCCGTCGATGACCAGCGTGTGGATGTCGGGCGGCAGCTGGTCCACGATGCTCATCAGCGGCCCCAGTTCGCGCTTGTAGAACTCGCCCGGCTGGTAGTCCTGCACCGCGGCGGTGGCGCTGGTGAAGCGGGCCTGCACCTGGGCACTGCCCCAGTCCCAGAAGACCAGGCCGGCCGCATGTGCATGGGTGTCGGTGTACTGGACGTCGAGGCAGGCAAACACGGTTCGGGTCTCACGAAGAAAATGCCATGCACGATGCTGTGGCTTTCCGGCCGTAGTACATCACGACTCCCTGCCTCGGACACGACACCCATGACCCTGGATGCGACCCTCGCGGCGCTCGCCGCCTTCCCCGACCAACTCGAAGCGCACTTCAACGCCTTCCCGCCCGCGCTGCGGCACTGGGCGCCTGCCGACTGGGAAGGCATTCCCAGCGAGCACCTCACCGCGCTCGAACAGGTGTGCCATGTGCGCGACATCGAGATCGACGGCTACCACGTGCGGTTCCGGCGCACCTTGGCGGAAACGAACCCCACGCTCGTGTCCATCGACACCGATGCGTTGGCGGCCGAGCGTGCCTATGGACGCGACGATCCCGTCGCCGCCATGGCCGCCTTCCGCAAGGCCCGCGCGCAGACGCTGACGATGCTGGCGGAAGTCACGCCCGAACAGCTCGCACGGCCGGCCGTGTTTGAAGGCTACGGCCCGCTCACGCTGCGCAGCCTCGTCCACTACCTGTGCAGCCATGACCAGCAGCACTTGGCCGGGTTGCAGTGGCTGCTGGGCAAGGCCACGGCTGGCGCCCCATGAAAAACGGCCGCACGAAGCGGCCGCCTTCATCTCGGCGGGAGCCGATCAGCCCAGCTTGCGGCGACGGGCCATGAAGCCCACCACGCCCAGGCCGGCCAGCATCAGCGCATAGGTCTCGGGCTCGGGCACCGGCGTGCCGATGGCCGCGAACTCCGACACCGAGTAGAAGCCGTCGCCGCCCACGGCGGAGATGGTGAAGGCCGTGGCGGTCACGCCAGCGAAGTCGACGGAGCCGTTGTCCAGGCCCCAGGAACGGTGCGGCGAGATGGTGGTCAGCGAGTGCCAGGTGCCGCCGACGTCGCGGTAGCTGACGCCGTAGTCATCGTTGTTGTCGGCCTGCAGGTCCAGGTGCGTGACGAACGAGGCGCCGGCCAGTTCCATCGTGATGCTGGGCGCATTGCCGGTCCAGAACACGGTGCCCGTGTTCCATTGCGTGCCGACGGCCAGGACGGCACCGTCGGTGACGGTGGAGGCCGCGGCCAGCGAGCCACAGCACCAGCCGCCGCTGTCGCCGAAGGAGGCGCCGCTGAGGGTCACGGTGCTGCCCAGCGCGACGTTGGTCGCGGCGCTGGCGACGCCGGAGAACAGGGCCAGGGCGGCCACGGCCAGAAGCTTGCGTTGCATGAGGTGTCCCTCCGATCAGGTTGTTGGTGGGGAAATTATGTGGATCGCACACTTCAGCACGAAGACATGTCACTGTCTGAGCGTTCACTCACCCCGCGCATGGGGGCCGGGTTAGCCCGAGGTTTGGTGTCTGGCGGCTACGGCCGGTCGGCTGATGGTCAGTCCGGCCCCCGGCATGGCCCGGTTCGCCAAGCAGTTGCGCGCTTGGGGTACAACAGCGCATGCACCAGGATCAGCTTGCCCACTTGGCCCGTGAGGCCATGCTGCAGCGCGGCCTGCAGCCCGATTTCTCCGACGCGGCGCTGGCCCAGCTCGCCGCCATCACGCCGCCGGCCGCCGCCCCCGTCGATGGCCTGCGCGACCAGCGCTCGCTGCTGTGGTGCTCCATCGACAACGACGATTCGCGCGACCTGGACCAGCTCAGCGTCGCCGTCGAGTCGCCCGGCGGCGCGGTGCGAATCCTCGTGGCGGTCGCCGACGTGTCGATGCTGGTGCCGGCCGGCACGCCCATCGACGCGCATGCCTCGGCCAACACCACCTCGGTCTACACCGCGGCGCGCATCTTTCCCATGCTGCCCGAGCGGCTGTCCACCGACCTCAGCTCGCTCAACGAGGAGGAAGACCGGCTGGCGATGGTGATTGACATGAGCATCGGCACCGATGGCAGCGTGATCGACTCCGACGTCTACCGCGCCCTGGTGCGCAGCCACGCCAAGCTGGCCTACAACAGCGTGGCCGCCTGGCTGGAAGGCAAGGCACCGCCGCCCGCGCGCGTGAGCGAGGTGCCCGGCATGGACGCCCAGCTCAAGCTGCAGGACCGCATCGCCCAAGGCCTGAAGGCGCTGCGGGCCAGCCGCGGCTCGCTGCAGTTGTCCACGCCGCAGGCGCGGCCGGTGTTCGAAGCCGGCGTGCTCACCGACCTGCGCCCCGATGACAAGAACCGCGCGAAGGAGCTGATCTCCGACTTCATGATCGCCGCCAACGGCGTGACGGCGCGCTTCCTCGAACGGCGGGGCTTCCCGTCCATCCGCCGCGTGCTGCATGCGCCCCGGCGCTGGGAACGGCTGGTGATGCTGGCCGCGCAGCACGGCGTCACGCTTCCCGCGCAGCCGGACGCGCTGGCGCTGGATCGCTTCCTCGCGGCACAGCGGCAGGCCAACCCGCAGGACTTCGCCGAGCTGTCGCTCACGGTGGTGAAGCTGCTGGGCTCGGGCGAGTATTCGGTGGCGGCCGCAGGCCGCGGCAGCGAAGGCCACTTCGGCCTCGCGGTGAGCGACTACACCCACTCCACCGCGCCCAACCGGCGCTTCCCCGACCTGGTGACGCAGCGGCTCATCAAGGCCGCGCTGGCGGGAGAGCCCACGCCCTACACCGAGGAACAGCTGGCCGCCATCGCGCAGCACTGCACGCAGCAGGAAGACATGGCCGCCAAGGTGGAGCGGCAGATCCGCAAGTCGGCCGCCGCGGTGCTGCTCATGCCGCGCATCGGGGAACGTTTCCAGGCGGTGGTCACCGGTGCCTCGGCCAGGGGCACATGGATACGCATCAGCAGCCCCACCGCGGAAGGCCGCGTGGTGCGCGGCTTCGACGGGCTGGACGTGGGCGACCGCGTGCCCGTCACGCTGCTGGCGGTGGATGTGGAGCGCGGCTTCATCGACTTCGAGGCGTCCCGATGAGCGCGGCGCTGGGCTTCGCCCTCTTTCCGACGGCCATCGGCCATTGCGCGGTGGCCTGGGGCGAGCACGGCATCGTGTGCATGCAGTTGCCGCAGACCAGCGAGGCCGGCACACGCTCGCGCATGGGACGACGGTACCCCGGCGTACCGGAAACCGAAGCACCGGCCGACGTTCAGCAAGTCATGCAGCAGGTCACCGCCTTGCTCGACGGTGATGACGTCGACCTGTCGCAAGTGCCGCTGGACATGGACGGTATCCCCGAGTTCCACCGCCGCGTCTACGAGATCACACAGGCGATTCCGCGCGGCCAGACGCTGACCTACGGCGAGGTGGCCGCGAAGATCAACGCCCCCGGTGCTGCACGCGCAGTCGGCCAGGCGTTGGGCGCGAACCCCTTCGCACCCATCGTCCCGTGCCATCGCGTGCTTGCTGCCGGCACGCAACTCGGCGGCTTCTCCGCCCGCGGCGGCCTCAGCACCAAGCTGAAGATGCTCGGCATCGAAGGCGCGCGCATCACCGAGGCGCAGTCGCCGGGCCTGTTCGACTAGGGCGACACTGCGTCCCCTGGATGCACTTCCAAGGCAGCTCGGGGTGCTGAGGCCAGGCATCCACTGGCTCATGCAGTGAGCCAGTCGGCTGGTCTACTCACCACTCCACCGTTCACCAGGGAGACTGCATGCGACATCATGTCCTCGCCGCCGTTGCGCTGTTCGCGACCACGGCCGCCCACGCGCTTGAGCCCTTCGCCCCTTACGACCAGTTCGACGAGAAGCCGCTGGACCCCGCTCGCTGGGTCGAAGGCGAGCAGGTCCGTGCCATCCGCGGCTCCGCACTGCAACTGATGCAGCGCAAGCTGGGAGTCGGCGGCTCCGACACTGGCCTCACCTTTGCCAACTTCAACACCAACCTCACGGCTCCCGCGGTCGTCACGTCGCTGCGCGCACGCATCACGGTCAACGCGCTCGAGGTCAATGCCTGCCCGTCGAATCCGGCCCTGGGGCAGTCGCGCGCGCGCATCATCGGCACGCTCTTCAACGTCAACGCCGCACCCACGCCGGGCTCGATGGTGGGCGACGTCACGGCCCAGGTCCGGATCACGCGGTTCTCGAACTCCGCCGACCCGGCCGGCCTGTTGCGCGTGCAAGGTCTCGCCTTGCTCTGCACCAGCCCGGATTGCAGCCTGGGAACGACGATCGGCAACGTCGTCGATCTCGGGACGGTCACCACGGGGACGCCCACGGTCGTCCAGTACCAATGGGACAAGGCCTCCAGGAGCATCTACTTTGCGCGCGACCACGGCGCCCTTGCCGGCACGGTGGGCTATGCCCTCTCCGACGCGGCACCTCCGGGTCTGGCCTTCCATGAACTGTCCACTCGGCTCGACCTCCCGAATTGCATGAGCGCCGCGCGTGTGCCGGGCAGTGTGGACGCGAAATTCGACAACATTGCCGTGAACCAGTCGGGTGCGGCACGCTGACGGCAGTCCGCCGGGTGCGTTGCAATTCGCAGCCCACAACCGGCGAAGAACGGTTACGCTCAAGGCCTCGTTGCAACTGCGAAAGGAGGTGATATGTCCATAACCTCTAGGTCCGGGGCGGATCCCCGACCGATGTAGTCGGTTCCGTAGCCAGACCCGCGGGCGCTCCACACTTCGGTGGGAGCGCCCGCGTCACTTTGCCGGCGGGATTCAGGCTTCCCACGGCAGGCGGGCCGATTCCGCCCACTCGTGCCGCGCCCTCGCCTGCGCCGGCCGCAAGGGCGCCGTGAAAAGGAAGTAGGTCTTGACCACGTCCAGCCGGGGCAGGTAGTCCTGCACGACGCGGTCGGGTTGCAGGCTCTCGATGGCGAAGTCATGCGAGACGACCCGTGCGCCCGGGTGCATACGCCGCAGCTGCGGGATCAGCCGCTCGTTGAGTTGCGGCAGCAGGTAGAGCACGACCACGTCGGCGGCCGAGAGGTCAACGCTGAACATGTCGCGCTGCTCGACCCGCACGCGGTCGGTGAGGCCTGCCGCTGCGATGCGTGAGCGCGCCTCCTGCACCCGCTGCGGGTCGATGTCGTAGCCGATGGCACGGCAGCCGCAGCGCCGCGCCGCCTCCACCAGGATGCGCCCATCGCCGCAGCCCAGATCCACGAGCGTCTCGCCCGGACGCGGCGCAGCCAGCGACAGCACCGCGTCGATGGATTCCGGCGGCGTCGGGATGAACACCACGTCGGGATGCACCGCCTGGCCGTCCGCTTCGAGCGCAGCCGCCGTGGCCGGGGTCTTCTTCGCCGGGTCGTCCTTCTTCTTGGCGGCCGTGGTGTCGTCCTTCTTCTTGGTCTCCGCGCCGCCCTCGTCCTTCTTCTTGGCCGCCGGCTCGTCCTTCTTCTTCGCCGCGTCCTTGCGCGCCTTGTCCGCATCCTCGGCCGTGCCCTTGTCGCCGGGCTTGCCCGGCGACAGCTCCGGTGGCGCCACCTTCGCAATCGCATCGCTGCGCTTGGCTTCCGCATCGCGGCTGGCCTTGTCGCGCGTGGCACGTGCATCGCTCACGGCCTTGGCTTCGGCGTCGGGGTTGAGCGTGTTCACCTTGATGCGTTCGAGCTGCGGCCCGCCGGCCAGCCGCTCCAGCGGCAGGTAGTCGGTCTTGAACACCAGCTCGACCGATGAATCGAGGTTGAGGTCGGTGTTGATCTCCTCGGTGTTCTGCGAGCGCTGCGTCGACACGTAGCTGATGGTGTTCTCCACCTCCGCACTTGCCCCCCAGGGCCCGAAGCCGAAGCTGCCCGCGGCCTTCACGCGGTTCTGCATGCCGAACTGGCTGCCGCGGTCTTCGCTGGCGGCGCTGCGCGTGTCGATGTGAAAGCGCATCGAGGCATTGATGCGCCCGCTGTCGATCACGATGCGCTGCATGCCCATCATCACCATCGTGGCCAGCATCTGCTGCCGCTGCCGCGCGATCTGCCGCCGCGCCAGCGGCACCAGCTGCTCGGGGTTGCTCGCGTCCACGCTCTCGTCGGGCCCCATGCCCAGCACCGTGCGCAGCTCTTCCGCGCCCGGCATGCTGGCATTGGGCTTCAGGCGCAGCCGGATGTTGGCCACCTCTTCCGGGTCGGGCGGGTCGTCGCCCGGCTCGGTCTCCGGCAGGTCGTACTCGATCTGGTCCGGGAAATGGTCGGCCACCCACTGGCGGATGGCACCGGTGCTGAACTGCGAGCGCTCGAAGCCCTCGGCCGAGGCCGACACGTTGTTCAGCAGCTGCACGTACATCTGCATCTGCTGCGCGCTCGAATCGAGCATGGACTTGAACACGCCGTTGATCAGGTCCGTGACGAAGCGCGGGAACGACACGGCATTGAGCACGTTGCGCGTGATGCCGGCGACACGGTCGGCCGAGGTGCCGAAGGGTGGTGCGTCCTGCGCCCGGGCCAGCGGCTGCCGCGCGGGCGCTTCAAGAGCCGTCGCATGCGCTGCGGGCACGGCCGCTTCGGCATCGCACTCTTCGGCAATGAGCCCCGCCGCGATCGCGCTGACCTTCACCATCGCCTGCGCCAGGGAACGCCGCTGCTCCACCGGCATCTGGTGGTAGCCCGGCGACTTTTCCAGCACGCCGCGCACCGCATGGCGCAGCCAGTCCGGCGGTGATGCGGCAGGCGTGGTGCGCTCGGCCATGGGAGGCGCCCCGCGTCAGGCCGCCGCAGGCAGACCCACGTCCGCGATGGCCTGCGGACTCCCCGTCCCGGCCGGTGGGGTGCCGCCGATGCGCTCCCAGCCGGTGCGCCACGCATACGCCGCCGCCATGAGCTGCTGGCCTTGCGGCGACGCGGGGTCGAACGCATAGCCCGTCGGCACCGCGCCCGCGAGCCAGGCCAGCACCGTCGATCCCTGCCGGCCCAGGTCCACGCGTTGGCGGATGACGCCGGCGCCCAGCCCCTGCGTGTTGCCCACGGTGCCGAGCAAGCCCCACAAGTCCTGCGCACCGAAGGCCGTCAGCAGCAAGCGGTCGCGCAGGAAGTGCGTGGCCTGTGACAACGCCTGCACGATGTCCTGCGCCGCGAAGGCGGCCATGCCAACGGCGCGCGGCGCCAGCCAGCCGCCGAGCGCATCCGCGGCTTCGTGCAGCACGACCTGCGCGTGGATGTCGCCCGCACGCGGCGGACTGTCGAGCAGGTCCGACAGCGCGACGCACAGCGCATGCATCAGCGGATAGAAACCCTGCGGCTCGAACACCTGCGCGAAGAGCTGCTGTCGCTCGGCCTCTGACAAGCGCTCGCGCCGGGCCCGCCAGAAGTCGTTGATGAGCTGCGCCGTCGGACCCAGCGGCTGCGTGATCGCACCGCTGGCGAACAGCCCCGCGATCAGCTCCGCGGTGCGCAGCAGGCCCGCTTGTTCGAGCTCGCTGGCCAGGTACAGCGGCGCGATGACTTCCAGGTGCTGCGCATCTTCATGCGTCGGCGCGGTGTCGGGCAGGTCGATGTCGCCGAGCGCTGCCAATGCGCCGGCCCAGGCGCGTCGTGCGCTGATCCGCTGCACCGCCTCCATCGCCAGCGCCAGCGTGCGCAGCAACGTCGGGTCGATGCGGTGGACCGTGCAGGCGCCGGGCGGGAAGATGCGGGAGGCGGGCATGGCGGCATCCAGGGTGGGCGTGGCGGCGCGCTCATCGCGCGGCGGGGGCAGGTGCGGGTGCGCTGGCCGTGGCTGCACGCGACGACGGCGTGACGTTGGGATCGACCGGCAGCGAGTTGCCCTGGATCGCGGCGATCATGCCCGGCGAGGCCAGCTTCTCCATCGGGAAGTAGTCGGACTTGAAGTTCACGCGCACCTCGCCGGTGAGCTTGGCCTTCACCTCGGCCTTCGATTCGGAAGTCTCGTCCACGGCGGATGCCACCGTGGTCACGTGGCGCTGCTCGTTCACGTTGGCCGTGGCCGCGCCCCAGCCGAGGAAGCCGCCGCCGGCCACGGTGGTGTTCTTGTTCATGCTGGACTGGCTGTCGTACAGCGAGGCACGCGCCTGGCGCTGGGCCTGGTCGCTGGCCTTCAGGTCGAACACCACCTTGGCGTTGATGGCGCCGTCCGTCACCACGATGCGGTTGATGCCCAGCACCACCATCGACGCGAGCAGTTGCTGCCGGCTGCGCGCCATCTGCATGCGCGCGGCCATCACCAGCCGGTTCTCCTGCTCGGCATCGGAGATGTCCGTGATCGGGTTGGCCATGCCCATCTCGCTGTTGATGCTGGTGAGCACGGCCTCGGTGTCCTCGGTCGTGAACGTCAGCCGGGGCTGGCCGCCCTCCTCGTTCGCGGCTTCCTCATCGAGCCCGATCTGCCCGGGGTACTTGTCGATGAGCCAGTCGCGCGCATTGTTCATGCTGATGTTGTCCTGGGCGAACTGGTCCACCGTCTGCGCCACCGACTTGAGCAACTGTCCGTAGGCGTTCATCTGCTGGATGGAGGCGTTCACGATGGCCTGGAACACGTTCTGGATCAGGCCGCCGACGAAGCTCGGGAAGTCCACCGAGCCCACCAGGTTCTTGAACTGCTCCACGCCCTGGCGCACCGCGCCGGCCTGGAAGTCGGCGCCGGCGAAGGTGCCGATCTTGTCGGAGGCCTTGGCCCCGGCCGAGTCGACGTTGCCGGACTGTGCGCGTGCCAGCGCCGGCCGCGCCTTGGCTTCATCGGACACGCCTTGCCCGCGCGCGAGCACCGCCTGCCCGGGCGTGAGTTCCTGCTTGGCCAGCCCGTCGGGATTGGCCATGTAGGACGCCACGCGCACCATGGTGCGTGCCAGGTCGCGCTGCTGGTCGGTCGAGAGCGCGCGAAAGCCCGGCGAGCGCTGCAGCAGCTCGCGCACCTGCGGGCGCACGGCAGCCAGCGTGTCGTCGTCCAGCCAGGCCGGTCCATGGCCTGGGTGGGCAGCGAGCGCAGCAACGGCGGACAAGGCGGTCCTCGCCGCTCAGCGCGCGGCCGCGGGAGCCGGCGCGGGGGTGGCTGCCGCAGCAGGAGCCGGCGCAGGCGCGCCCGCGGCGGCCTGGGGCCGCGCGGCCAGGTTCTTCACCATGCCGGGCTGGGCGTTCATCTGGATGGCGGCAATGTTCTCCGGGTTGGCCATCTTCTCCAGCGGCAGGTAGTCGCTCTTGAAGTTCACCTCCACCGAGCCGGTGAGCGAGGCCTTGGTCTGCAGCTGCGAGTCGTCCATCAGCTTTTGCGTGCTCATGAGCTTGACCACCGGCTGCTGCGAATACTTGTAGCTGCCCTTGGCGTAGTAGCTGCCGTCGCGCCGCTCCTCGGAGTCGTCGCTCTTGCTGTAGCTGCCGCCCTCGCTCTTGCCCTCGTAGTCGCCCGAGTAGGTGTTGGTCATCTGCAGGTTGCCCGAGGCGTCCTTCTCGTGGTCGAAGCGGGTGGCGCTGAAGGCGTACTTGCGGTTGTCGCTGGCGCGGAAGTCGAACACCACCTTCGCCGAAATCTTGCCGTCGGTGACCACGATGCGGTTGATGCCCATCATCACCATCGTCGCCAGCAGTTGCTGCCGGCCGGTGGCGATGGTGGTGCGCGCGGCCGGCACGAGCACGGCCTCGACCACGTCGTCGTCCAGGCTGGTGAGCGGCTTGTCCAGCGGCAGCGAGCGGTTCAGCCGGTCGATGGCACTGCCCTCGTCCACGTCTTCGCGCAGCGTCACGCGCGGCTGCGGCGGCGCGTTGCCGTCGCCGCCGAAGTCGCCGAACGCGTCATCGCCGCCGGTGCTCAGCTGGAACAGGTCGGGGAACTGGTCGACCAGGTGGTCGCGGCCCTGGTTGTCGGTGGTGTTGTCGTCGCGGAACTGGTTCAGGCTCTTGGAGACATCGGCCACCAGCTTGGCGTAGGCCTCCATCTGCTGGATGGAGCTGTCCACGATGGAATGGAACACGCCCTGGATCAGCCCCGAGACGAAGCCGGGGAAGTTCACCCCCTGGATCAGGTTCACCATGTTCTCGACCCCGGCCTTGGTGGCCTGGCCGAACTGCTGCGGCTTGGGGTCGCCCGCCAGCGCGCGCACCTGCGGGCTTTGCCGCTTCAGGCGCTGCCCGTCGGGCTCCGCCAGGTAGCTGCCGATCTGCACCAGGTCGTGTGCAAGCTGGCGGCGCTTGTCCTCCGGCAGTGCGTTGAAGGCCTGGCTGCGCTGCAGCAGGCCGCGCACCGCGTGGCGCGCCGCCTCCACGGTTTCGCGGCTGGCCGCAGGCTTGTTGCCAGCGGCCGGCGGCGGGGCGGGCCGTCGCACGGCCGAGGACGGAAAGACCGAGGCAGGCATGGCGTGCTCCTCACATGGACTCGCGTGTTTCGTCCAGCGTGTCGCGCATCTCGAACTCGATGGGCCGCACGTACAGGCTGATGCGTGCCTGCGAGCGGGGTGTCACGCGCACCGACAGGACGGAGAAGTGGCCCTGCTCATTGGCATCGTCCACGCCGAAGGCCGAGAGCCAGCGCTCCAGCGCGGCTACCTGGCGCGGCCGTTCGGCCAGGCCCAGGCGCAGCAGGTCCAGGAAGCGGCCGGGCAAATCCGGCAACGCGGCCAGCAGCACTTCGAGCTTCATCTCCACGCCCTCGGGCGTGTCGCGCAGGCCGACCAGCACGCCACCCGGCGGCAGCTCGAAGCGCCCGCCGAGCGCCACGCCGACGATGCGCATCAGGCTGGGCAACTGGTGCCCGATGCCCAGGCGATTCATCAGCGGCCCGAGCGCGGCCAGCACCAGCGGCCCGCGGTGCATGAAGGTCACGCGCTGGCTGCCGGTGTCGCGCTTGCAGCCGATGGACGTGAAGATGGGCATGAGCCCCGGCATCTCCGCCATCACCTGCCGCGTGAGCCGCGAGAGACCGGGCGAGAGCGCATCGATCTGCGAGGGCGAGAGTTCGTAGTAGATCTTGGCCGCGTACAGGCCGTCCTCGTCGAAGGCGCTGCCGAACCAGGCGCCGTACGACATCCAGCCCAGCCCGCTCATGCCGCGCCACTCCTCGCTGCGCGAGTCGAACCAGTGCAGCGCATCGCGGCCGAACAGCGGCGCGATGAGCCGGCGCATCTCGCGCGTGGCCTCATCGCGCCGTGCCACCGGCGAGGCGCCCGGGCCCAGCGGCTCGATGGTGAAGCGCAGCGTGTCGGGCTCGGCTTCCGAGAACGAGGGCTCGAAGGGCACGGCGCCCGGCGTGAGGCGGTTGTCGGCGTAGGAGGCGTCGTCGTCGGGCCGCGAGAAGGTGCGGTCGATCAGCGAGCCCATGATGGGCAGCGGATCGCGCACGCCCAGGGCCTGCGAGGCATGCGACAGCGACTGCTTCACATGCGTGGCCATCGGGCGCTTGGGAGGGTCGACGTATCGCATGGTGGTCTCCGGTTCACAGGCCGGGCATGCTGATGCCGCCGGCCACGCCGCTGCCGTTCAGGCCCACGCCCAGGCCGCTCAGCATGTCGCGCGCCACCTGCGGGATCTCGATGGGCCTGCTGGTCATGGTCGGCGCCTCGATGGGCTGCGAGTACTGCTCGATGCTCTGGTCCTGCACCCCGCCCACCGCGAGCCACTGCTCGCAGGCGTTGACGAGGTCCCAGTCGGTCGGGTCCACCGTCGGGTTGCTGCTGCCGCCGGCGGCGCGCAGCTGCGGGTTGATGATCTGCTCGACATAGATCACCGGTCCGCCCACGTTGGCCAGGCGCTGCACGTTGTTGGCGATCCAGCGGATGACCACCGCGCCGGCGCGGCTTTGCGTGCGGTAGCGGTGCGTGTTGCGTGCGCCGCCCAGGTAGTTCACGTTGACCTGGTCGATCACCTGCCACATGTCGCGCGCACCGAAGGCGTTGCGCAGCTCGGCGTTCTGCAGCACGTCGCGGAACTCCAGGATGGTCTGCTGCATCTCGGTGGCCGCGAAGTAGGCGATGCCGTAGCCGTTGCGCGAGAGGTTGGCGCCCAGGTCGCGGCCGGCCTTGCGCACCTGCTCCTGCGACACCGCCATGGGCACGGCGTTGCGCAGCATGCGCTCCACCGTGAGCTGGCGCGCGAAGCTGGAGACGGCCGACACGAAGCGCAGCCACAGCTCGTTGAAGTCGCGGTTGGGTTCGCTCGACGGGTTGCCGCCCGGCGCGCCGAATGCACGCATGTACAGGTCGCGCCGCTCGCCCTCGGTGATGCGCTCGGCCGCCTTCTTGTAGTAGTTGAAGAGGTAGTCGCCCACGAAGCCCTTGCCCAGCGGCAGCAGGCCCTGGCGGAAGAGGTCCACCACGCGCTCCACCACCTGGAACAGGCGCATCTCTTCGAGCTGGTAGGTGAAGTAGATGGCCTGCACCGCATGCAGGTTCTCCGTCACGATCTCGATGTCCACCGCCTCTTCGAGGTCGGGCAGCATGATCTCGACGGCCGACGGGGAGCCGCCGGAGGTCACGCCGGTCTGCTGGTTGTAGGTGCTTTCCAGGCGGCTGCGGATCCAGGCGTCGTCGGCGGTCACGCCGTCGCCGGCGAGCTTGCGCACCACCGCGGCGATGTTGCGCGCCGAGAGCACGTTCACCTTGTCGGTCGCCGCCGGGATCCACGCCTCGCCCTCGTCAAGGTCGCGCAGCTGGCCCTTGGTGTCGCGGCGGTAGGGCTTGCTGTCGTCGTCCGGGTCCTGGTTGATGGGCCCGCCGGGCGAGATGCAGCCGATGATGTCGGCGTCGACCATGCCGGAGTCGATCTGGCTTTGCACCGTGACCACGAAGCTGCGCCGGAAGGTTTCATAGGCAATGTCGAACAGCGCCTCGTTCTGGCGGAACTCGCCCTGCGCCTCGCTCACCTTCTTGATGAAACCCGGCGCGGTGGGCACGGTGAAGTTGTCCACCTCCAGCAGTCCGCAGACGAAGGCGATCTCCTGCTCATGGTTGCCCAGGCCGCCTTGCACCGGGTCCATTTGCTGGGAGCCGAAGAGGCCGTGTTCGAGCACGTGGTCGCGTGAACCGGCCAGTTGGTTCCAGGTGCGGCGGCGCAGCGCGGCGGCCACGGCCTGGTAGAACGGATCCACCGGCAGGTCGCTGTCGAGCGCGGCCTTGATGCGCTCGAGTTCGGCCTCCTGCTCGGCGCTCAGGCCGCCGCTGGAATCCTCGGTGCGCTTGACGGCTTCGAGCCGGTCGCGCCGGGTCTTCAGGCGAGCACGCTCCTGAAGCTCGCGCTGGCTCAGATCGATCAACAGGGTGCGGTTCATGGTGCGGTCTCCTGGACGGCGGGTGGCCTTGGACGCCGATGCGTCGGGGTTGTCATCGAAGTTGGTCGAGTCCGCGTCGGCATCGGCCGCTGCGGTGGTGGTCTTGCGCGCCGCGCGGCTGCGGCCGTTGGCCTTGCGTGCTGTGCTGGCGTTCTTCTGGTTGCGCGTGGTGGCCATGGCGGTCTTCCTTTCTCAAGAGTCGAGTGCCGCATCGATGCGTCGATCCAGCAGCGTCAATGCGGCATGGACATCGAGCACACCGGCGCCGCAGCCCTCGGTGTCCCGGGTCGAATCGAAGGGTCGTGCGCTGTCCACGAGGATCTCGCGGGCGGTGTGCGGGTCCAGCGGCCAGGCGCGCGACTCGGCATGCGCGACGAGCAGCGCGCAGGCCGCGGCGACGAAGGGCGCGGCGAAGCTGGTGCCACTCACGCAGGTGTAGCCCTGCAGGCCGCAGGTCCAGATGTCCAGGCCGGGGGCGCACAGGTCCACGTGCTCGCCGCGCGTGCTGAAGGAGCACGGCCGCAGCGTGTCGTCCACCGCACCCACGGCGATCACGTCGTCATGCGCGGCCGGGTAGTAGCGCTCCACCGCGCCGGAGTTGCCGCTGGCGGCCACCAGCAGCACGCCGCGCGCGATGGCGTAGCGCACCACCTCGGTGTGCGGGCGCGGGTCGTCGGCGTTGAGCGAGGACTCGGGCGTGCCGAAGCTCATGTTGATGACCTGCACGCCCAGGTCGATGATCCGCTTCATGCCGGCGTCGATGTTGGCCAGCGCGCCCACGCCCACGCGGCGTCCGCCTTGCAGCGCCGCGCCCAGCACGCGCACCGGCGTGAGGCCGCACAGGCCGGCGCCGCCGCCGGGCATGCCATTGCCATTGGCGCGCAGGATGCCGGCGCAGGCAGAGCCGTGGCCCACCTCATCGTCCGGGTCCTCGTCGCGCGATGCGTTGTCGCCGACCAGCGTGAGGTCGCCCAGGGTGGCGGCATCGAGGTCCACCGTGTCGAAGCCGCGCCGCATGCGCCGCGCGAGTTCGGCATGGCCCTTGGCCACGCCCGTGTCCACGAGGCCGATCACCACCGAGGGGTCGCCGCGTTGCAAAGCCAGCGCCTGCGGCAGCCGCATCAGGGCGCGCGGGCGGCGCGCGGCAGCGGGGTCGAGCGGTGGCGAAGACACCGCACGGCGCGCATCGAAGGGCGTGGTGCAGACCCAGTCGGGCGCCACATGCTCGACCTGCGTCACCTGGGCCAGCGCCTTCACCAGCGAAGGCAATGCCTCGTCGTGCGCCACCTCGACCCGCAGCACGCGCGCGACGCCGCTGAGCTGCTCAACATCGTCGAAGCGGCGCGCACCCGGCACGCCGGGACGCTGCAGCCGCGTGACGCGGGCACTGTGCAGGCGCAGTGCCCGCGCACCGCCGCCGTGGTGGGACAGCAGCCGGTCGATGGGCCCGCCGTCGATGCGCGTGGCCATCGCCACGCCTTCGCGCCGCACCTCACGCAGGCTGGGCAGGTGGTCGGGCAGTTCGCCCAGGCGCAGCGTCAGCACGAGGCGGCGCGGCACGCGGGGCATGGCGGGACGGAAGGTGTTCACGCGATGCCCTCCGCCTTCGCTTCACCGGCCCAGCGGCCGATGCGTCCTTGCGTCAGCGGCACGTGCGCCACCTCGCCGTCGCCGAAGTCGATCTCCGCATCGACGCCGAGCTGCATGGCGTGCGGCGCGAGCACGAGGCGGCCGTCGTGCGCCTCGACCACCGGCACGTCCTGGCCGGCCGCGCGCACGAAGGGGATTCGCCCGGCGCGCAGGCCCGGTGCCTGCAGGTGCACCCGCGCGCCCGCGGAGCCGCCCGGCGGCGCCGGCTCCACCTGCGTGACGCGCGGCGCGGCCGCATTCAGCAGTGCCTGCTGCAGCCGGTTCACCGGCATGCGCGCGAGCCGCGCCACCACGTCGGCACCGGCGGTCTTGCGCAACTCGGTGAGCTGCTCCACGGTGCGCACGCCGATGCGCTCCAGGCGGCGCTGGTCTTCGTCGCTCATCCGGCCCTGCAAGGCCTCGCGCAACGAGAACTGCGGCTCCTCGGCCTTGAAGTCCACCGCGTTCTCCTCGACCATCGACCGCGTGATGGTGGTGAGCGCCAACCGGATGGTGCTGGCCTCGGAGTCGCCGGGGCCGGCAGGGCGCACGTACACGTCGTCGTCCACCATCTGCACGAAGGCCCGCAGGTCCAGCGAGATGTCCTTGACCGCGAAGGTCAGCGGCAGCTTGGCCACGCGGGCCTTCAGCGCCATGGCCGCCTGTGCCTTGTCCAGCTGCTCGGTGAGCGACTGGATGAAGACGTCGAAGGGCACGCCCGACTCCTGCACCAGCGGCGGCAGCGCGGCGTTCATGAGAACACCTCCGTGGGCATCTCGCCCCAATGCACGACCAGGCGTGAGCGCGATGGCAGCCAGTCCGTGTCGGCCGCATTGCGCGCCACGTCCGCGCGCAGCACGCAGCCGCCACCTTGCAGAACGAGCGCGCAGTCCATCGGCAAGGTCATCTCGGCCTGGGCAATGCGCACAGCGTTGCCGGCCTGGCCGGCTGCTGCCAGCAAGCCCTGGTGCAGATCTTCGAGTACGGTGCAGAGGTCACGCAGCATCACGCGCCTCCTGCAGGACCGGTGGCCGGCGCGGCGGGCGCGGCCGGTGCCGGTGCCGGTGCCGGCAAGGCCGGTGCGGGCGCGGGCCTTGCCACGGCGGCGTTGCGCTGCACCAGCGCGATCTTGGCGGCATCGGCCAGCTTGTCCAGCGGCAGCGTCTCGCTCACGAAGTTGAGCTTGACCTCGCCGAAGAGGTCGGCCCGCAGGCTGGTGTCGCTCTGCGCGTTGACGCCCAGCGTGGACACCATGGTCGAGCTGCCGCCGCTGTAGGTCAGGCTGCCGCGCTCGCCCCAGTCGGCCACGCTCTTGGGGTCGCTGCCGGTGGCATAGCCCACCTTGGCCGAGTCGTTGGCGCTGGCGCGGAACATCACCTTGGCGGTGATGGAACCATCGCGTACCGCGACGCGGTTCATGCCCAGCATCACCATCGTGGCCAGCAGTTGCTGCCGCTCCGAGCCCACATGGGTGCGCACCTGCGGCAGCACACGCTCTTCCAGCAGCTCGCTGGTGAGTTCCTCGCCGTCGATGCCGTAATCGGCCAGCCAGGCCGGTGTGAGTCCTTCGGCCACGGGCACCAGCACCGGTGCGGGCTGTTCGGCCGTGGGCGGCGCCACGCGCACCTCGCCGGGGTAGCGCTGGGCCAGCCAGTCGCGCGCCTGGTTGGGGCTGACGTTCTCTTCGGTGAACTGGTCCACCGTCTTGGCCACCGCCGACACCAGGCTGGAGTAGCTCTCCATCTGGCGGATCGACGCATCCACGATGGCGTCGAAGGTGCCATGCACCAGCCCGGCCACGAAGCCGGGGAAGTCGATCTCGTTGACCAGCGCGCCCGTGCGCTGCGCCAGCGATTCGGTGGCCGGCGGCTTCGGTGCAGGTGCCGGCGCTGGTGCCGTCGTCGGTGCCGCTGTCGCCGGCTCGGCCAGTGCACGCACCCGCGCGCCGCCGTTGAGCTGGGGCGGGAAGATGGAGCCGCGCGGGCGCTGCGTCATGGCCGTTTCCGGTGTGTCACTGCCAGGCGCTGTCGAGGTCGTAGCGGCCGTTGCCTGCCAGGCGCAGCCTCACCCGCGCCGATGCCTCGCCATTGGGCGTGCCGCTGAAGTCGTAGTCCACCGTCACGCGCAGCGCAGCCTGCGGCGAGTTGGTGCCGGGCAGCGGCGCGTCATCCTCGATGGTCGCGGTGACGCTCACCTCGTAGGGCACATCGCCCGGCGTGCCGGCGGTGATGCGCACATTGCCCACCGCACCGCCGCCGGCATCGAAACGCACGGTCAGCGGCAGCGGCACGGCATCGTGTCCGGCACAAGGCCATTGGTTCAGCTCGATGGTGGTGGGCAGCAGCGCAGGCACCATGGCGGCGGCCGGGTCGGGCAGCTTCACGCCGTCCAGCTGGTCGAGCACCCAGGTCACGCGGCCACGGTTGCCGCGTTGGCGGTGCATGGTGGTGCCCGGCACGCGCGAGGGCTCGATCGGCTCGTCAGGCGCCGTCGCATCCAGCGCCAAGGCGCGCACAGGCCGCGGCGGTGCGGCGAAGTAGGCCGAGGCGGCTCGTGCACTGGCGGCACGATGCGATCTCGTGGTGGTCGACAAGCCCTGCGCCTTCGCCGCCTGCGCGGGCAGGTGCAGCACGCGCCAGTTGCCGTAGTCGGCCTCGGCCATGTTGCCGAAGTCCGAAGCGAACTGCTGGAACGGCAGCCAGTCCGCGTAGCCATTGTTGGCGGGATGGAAGGCCACGGCATCGTCGTCGAAGGTGACGCGCGTGTCCCAGGGGTTGAGCAGCTTGACCTCGCAGGCGCTGGCATCGTCGGTGTTGCCGCGCAGGCCGCTGACGACCACCGCATGCGGCATGCCAACGATGACCACCCACAAGGGGCCGAGCTCGCGCAGCCACTGCGCCCATTGCGATGGCGAGAAGTACAGGCTGGCATTGGACGGCACGTCGATCGCGACGAAACCGTAGCGGTCGCGCACGGCCTGCAGCAGGTCCCAGCCGTAGCTGCTCATCAGCGAGCCACCGACTTCGTTGGCCAGCGACTCCGGGGTGTACGAGGCCTGCCGGCGGAACGACAGCAGCATGGTCATCGACGCGGCCCAGCAGGACAGCTTGTCGGGCTGCGGCACGAGCTGCACCGGATAGTCGATGGTCTCGGTGCTCAGCGATTGCGCGCGGACCCGCTGCGCAGTTTGTGGCGGCGTGATCTTGCGCGGCGCAGGACGGCGCGCGACGGGCTGGATGTCGCTCGCCAGCCCCAGCGAGAACGGCGCTGCCGTGACCGGCCGCCGGCCGGAGGGAATCGACGCCGAATGCATGATCTGGTATTCGAGCGTGGCCCCTTCGGTGGCGACGCGGCCTTCGTACAGGCCCTGGAAGTCCTGGAAGTTCCACTTCACCTTGCCCCGGCTGGCGGTCGGGTTGTGCAGGTACATCACGGTGTCGGAGCCGTCTTCCGCGCCGTCGCTGGTCATGCCGACCAGCACCCAGGCATGGCCGCCGGTGCCGGCGCTGTTGGTCATGTCGAGGTAGAGCGGGCCGTAACTCTCCAGCATGTTGCGCCAGGCGTCCACGGTGTAGCAGGCGGGCGGTTCGGGCACCAGGTTCCACACGTCCGACAGCATGTGCCGGTCGGACGGCCACAGCCCGTTGCGGTAGGCATCCAGCGCGGGCACCTTGGCGGCGATGTCGGCGTCCGACAAGGTGATGCCGTCGCGCCAGGCCACCACCATCGCCGCGGCCGCGGCCCAGCACGACGCATCGGTCTGTTGCGCGTAGTAGGGCACGGTGTCCCAGTGGATGGAGTAGCACTCGGCCGCGAGCGACTGCGCCACCGTGCCGTGGCCGTAGAGGATGTCGACCACGGCCGGATGGAAGCGCTGGCTGAACGGCTCGGGCGCATTCGCGCTGCCGCCGTTGGCGGTGACCCAGTCGGTGAGCTTGCGCTGGAAGCTGCGCCACAGGTGGTCGGCGCCGAAGAAGGCGATGCTCTCGCCCAGGCCGTCGGTGGCACGGTCGGCGCCGCGGGTGTAGACCACCACGGTGCCATCGGCATTGGTGCGCACGCCGAATTCGCGATGCCCGCTCACCGGGTGGTCGCCCGACCAGGTCGTGTGGATGGTCGTGAAGCGCCAGCGGTGCTCTTCCACCATGCTCGCCACGACAGCGGCGTTGTCCGGTCCGATGATGTCGATCTTGAACACGGTGCCCACCGGCGAGGCCGAGGTCCACTTCACGTCGTCATCGCCGACGGTGTAGGGAATGAACTCGCTGTTGTCCGTGTCCAGGAAGTCGTTGAGGTGCGTGCGCACGTACTCGAGCAGCGACACATCGGTGTGGCCGCTGGGCACGCTGGTGATGCGCACCTCGTAGCGGTCGAGGTTGAGCGCCCCCGCCGCATCGGCAATGCGCTGCACGCTCATGTCGCGTCCGGCGAGGTAGCCCGGGATCCAGTCGGGCACGCTCCAGTTGAAGAGGTCCGCCCATTGCGGCGCATAGCGTTGCGCCTGCTGCACATCCTCGGGGCCGATGATGAGTGCGCGTGCCTGCGTGGCCTTCGCCCGACCAGGCACGCGGGGCTGCGCCACGGCCAGCGCCTGCGAGCCCGGGCGGTTCAGGATCCACCCGATCTTGGCCTCCGTGAGCCGGCAGCCGGTGTTGAGTTCCTGCGTCGCCGCGATCTCGCCGCTGATGTGCACACCCACGACGTAGGCCTTCATCGTGCCGTCCTTGTCGCTCAGGTAGTACACCGGCGAGCCGCTGGCGCGGTGCAGCGTGAGGATGGGGTAGTCGAACACCTCGCCGCGCAGTTGCGCGATGTAGCCGGCATGCAAGTGCTGCATGCGGCCGTTCATGGCCTGCGTGAGCTCGGGCACGCGGTCGGACTTGCGCGAATAGCCGCACACCACCACGCCTTCGGGTCGCGACTGGTTGAGCTCTTCCAGTTCGTCGAACCAGCGGCCGCCCGGCGCGGCGGTTGGCACGTTGTCAATGACCGCGAGGTCGTAGTCGCCGCCGCCGTCGTAGCTGGCCGGGCTGCGCCAGCTCGACGAGGTGACGTTGAAGCGGCCATAGGGTTCGCTGGTGTCGTTGCAGGCGGGGATCACGTCCACGCTGGCCGCGCCGCTCAGGTTGTGCCCGCAGGTGAGGATGCGGTTGGCGCCGATGTAGAAGCCCGTGCCGTAGCCCGACACCGCGCCGGAGCTGTCCTTCATCTCCAGCAGGCAGATGGCCGAGTGCGGGAAGATGCGCGTGTTGGGCACGCCGGCAAACCATCCCTCGCGCGATCCGCTGAAGGCATTGGCCTGGCAGGTCAATGCAGAGCTGGGGTCCGCCGGGTCGTAGAAGGGCTGGATGATTTCCTGTGCACGTGAATAGGCCGAGCGGCCGAGGCTTTGCGCGGCCGCGGCCGGGGCGGATGTGGCCGGTGCAGGCTTGGGTGCCGACGCAGCGGGTTCGGGTTGGTGTGCCGGAAAGTCGCCGAAGCCGTCGTCATACGGCGTGTTCGCAGCCGGTGCGGCTGGCTTGCCGTTGGCCGCCACCGGGCTGCCTTTGCCGTTCACGGTCCGCGCGGCGACACCCGCCTTGGCCACGGGCGCTGCGTCCTGCACAGGCTGTGCTGATGGAGGCTGTGCATCGCCACCCCAATCCAGGCTGGGGTCATGGCCATTGGCAGCGCCATAGGCCCCACTGCCGCCAGGGCGGCCGGCCACGCGCCGCAGGCCACGCTCGGTGAGCCCGCTCAGGTCCACGTACATGTGGCCGTCGGTGGGCGACTGCACCCAGTCGGGCACGCCGCCGCTGTTCTCGCGGTAGGTGGCCATGCCGAAATAAAGCCGCTGCTGGCCCACGAAGTTGGCCAGCACGTCCGGCGGCACGAGGTAGACGGCTTCGCCGCGGCGAGCGCGCAAGGCGCCGGTGCTGCGGCTGGAGTAGAAGTTGCCGCGCGTGCGGCGTGCGCGGTTCTCGCTGCGGAACAGCGCCGGATCGGTCGCGATGCCCACTTCGAACAGCGGGCTTTCGGTGCGCACGGTGAAGCCCAGCACGCTGAAGCGGTCATCGACGGATTCGCGGTTCACTCGGATGAGGGGCATGGCCTTCTCCTGCACTCGTGGTTCAGCGCTTGCGTCTGCCGTTCCGCGCGGCCGGGGCCGGCACGGGCTCGGCGGCACGCGGCGGCGCGGCGTCGTCGGCCGCATCGAACAGCTCGGGCGTCATGAGGTCCCAGAAGCGCAGCGGCGCTTCAATGCCCAGTTGTTCGAGATGCGGTTTCATGAAACTGGCGATCGCACTCAGGTCCCTGAAGAATGACCGTCGGCCGGATTGCACGTGCTCGATGGAGCCTCGCCACTCCTGCGACACCGCCTGACCTTCGCCCCGCTCGCGCCAGATCCGCACGATGAACGAAGCGCTGTGGTCTTCCAGCAGTGACATGGAGCGCAACCCCCTGACGACGGTGGATGCAGGCCAGTCTGCGCGCGAGGCGTCACCCCGGCATCACGCATGCATCACATGGGCATCACACGAGCGCCTGGCCGTGTGATGCCCATGTGATGGGCGTGATGAAGCCGCGGTCATGCGGCAGCCGCCCGGCATGCGTTGCGCAAGGCCTTTGGGGGAACCGAGTGCTCAGAGCGGAGTGCTCAGAGCGGGGTGCTTAGAGAAATGGCAGGCTCAGCTGCAACTGCGCATCGGCACGCGCCAGATGCTGGCGCGCCGACTCGATGAGCTCGCGCGCCGACATGGCCGTGCGCGGCGCGGCAGGCTCCAGCAGCGCGGACAACGTCGGCACCATGCCCGCCCCCGGCAGCATGGGCAGGCCGGACTCCAGGCTGACGGCATCGTTGGCGATGCTCTGGTACAGCGCGAGCGTCTCCGCCATCGGCTGGATGGCCAGCTCCTGGCGCAGCGCTGCACGGCAGCGCTCGAATTGCCGCAGCGCCAGCGCACGCTGCCCGCTGCGCAGGAACAGGCGCATCAGCTCGCGGTGCACGTCCTCGCGCAAGACATCGCGGTCGAGGATGGCCTGCGCGTAGCGGATGGCCGAGCCGAAGTCGCCGGCCAGCGTGCAGACCTGCATCATCCGGCCCAGCGCATTGAGGTAGTGGCGGCGGTGCTTCTCGCGCTCGCGCAAGGCCCACTCGTCGCCCAGGTCGGTGAGGATGTCCGCGGTGTAGAGGTCGATGCCCTGGCGCAGCGCCTCCACGTCGGATTCACCCATCCGCTCCAGGGGTTTGGCCAGCACCGGCAGCACGCTCTGCGCGAAGGCATCCACGTCCAGCTGGATGGGCGCCTGCGGATGCAGACCCACCGCACCGCGCCGGTCGCAGGCGATGAGCGAGCCCGACGGCATGGGCGGGCGCTCGATCAGCTTGCGCAGCCGCCACAGCACGGTGTTGAAGGTGCCCATGCCCACGGTTTCGGCAGGGTCGGACCACAGCACCGACATCAGGTCGCTGCGGCTGAAATACCGGCCGCGGGCCAGCGCCAGGTAGGCCAGCAGGCACCCCGGACGCCCGCTCACGTGCGTGGGCAGGTCCGCGGTGCCGGTGTCGCCAGCATCCAGGCTGAACGACACCGCGCCGAACAAGTGCAGTCGCAGCATGGCGAACAGTGCGGCGAGAGGATGGACCGAAGCAGCGGCGATGCGCCGAAGGCTCCGGATCAGTGCGGCAGCTGGCGAAGGTGGTGGGTCATGGCCGTCTCCCTGGGTGTGTTTTCGACAATGAAGCACGGGAACTGCTGCCGCGAAGGTATCGCACAACGAGGGGGCATCGCAACGGCTGGCAGGTTGTATCTAGGGGATTGCACGCTGCCAGCAGGGTCTCCGTGATGTGGCCTGAAGGCCCTAGCGCTTCAGGCTCGCCAGCCGCAGGCGTGAGGACCCGTCCTCGATGAATTCCGTGACGCCCTGGTCCACCGACTTCTGGAAGAACTCGCGCGCCCGTGCGGTGTCACCTTCGGCCAGGTAGCGCTCGCCGATGTAGAAGTAGGCTTCGCACAAGCGTTCGGCCGCTGAGCCGCCTGCCTTCGCGGACGCGATGACCGCGTCCACGCTCGCCTTGCCGCGCGCCCAGTCCACCAGCGGGCGCGGCCATTCGGAAGGCAGCTGTTCGTCGGGAATGGCCTCGCTGCCCTTGGGCATCTCGATGCCGCCGCTGCGCGAGGCCAGTGCCAGCCACACCAGCGGATAGCCACGGCGGACCTGCGCGCGGTCCTTCAGCAGTTCGTCGAAGTCGTTCATGGCGGCCGCGTAGTCGCGGTTGAAGTAGGCCGCCACCGCGCGGGTGTTGCGTGCCTCGGTGTCGCTCGGGTTGCGTGCCAGTACCTTGCCGGTGAGTGTCATCACCACGGCGTAGTCCTTGAGCTGAAGTGCATTCACCGCCGCACCGTTGAGCGTCTCGGGCACGTCGGGCGCGAGTTCGAGCGCGAGCTTGAAGTCCTGCGCCGCCTCTGCGTAGCGGCCCAGGTTGTCGTACTGGATGCCGCGCGCCGTCAGCGCCTGTGCCTTGAGGTTGGGGGCCAGGCGGCCGGCATCGAGCTGGGCGCTGAGCACCCGGGCCTTGACCATCGATTGGAACTGCGTCTGGGTCTTGGGCTTGAGCTTCTGGCTGCGCACCTGCTCGTCGATGTCGCGCAGCTCGCGGCGCAGGTCTTCGACGGCCGCCAGCGGCAGCGCGGGCGACGACACGCTCACGCCCACGCGCGGCCCCATCTTGCCCACCAGCGTGGTGTAGGCCGGCCAGTCGCGCGGGTCGACCTGGTCGGCCATCACGCGCAGCTCGCTCGTGTATTCGCTGCGGCGCGCGCCGATCTCGGCGGTGTTGCGCAGGTTGAAGTGGCTGTCGCCATCGTTCATGGTCTGCGTGCTGGGCGTGGCGTAGACGTCATCGCCGAACTCCACCGTGCTCACGTGGGTGAAGCGGCCGGGAAACGCAATGGAGAACGGGTCGCGGCGCTGCGTGTCGTTCGGGAAGCGCAAGGCTTCGATCACGCTCCAGTGCACGATGTCGCCCACCAGCGCGCGCTGCTCCGGGAAGCGCCAGAACTCGGGGATGGCGAAGTGCAGCACGAAGGTCACGGCATCGTCGGTGTCCGAACGCAACACCTCCATGGGCGCCTCGGTGGCGAGCTTGGGGTAGGCCCGCGCGTAGGCCGTGCCCAGCTGCGTCTGGATCTCCGAGACGTTGCGCGTGGCCAGCGATTCGCGCATGGACTCGGCCAGGTCGCCGCGGTAGGTGATGCGTGCCTCCAGCGATGCGCCGTCGGCGAAGCGCTTCACGCGGAAGATGTCGTGCACCGACATGCGCTGCTGCTCCACCACGCTGGGCAGCGTGGTGATCGACTGCGTGCCGCTCGCAACGAGCAGGCCCTTCTCCAGGCCGGCCGACTGTCGCTTGTCCAGCGTGCCGCTCTGGTGGCCGCGCGTGGCGTCGAGGTAGTAGGTCCGGCCTTGCAGGTCCACGCGGGCGATGACGTGGTCGAAGGCCAGGGGGCTGGCGATCACCTCGTCCACGTGGCCGCGCATGAGGGTGGACACGAGCACGGGCTGGGCAGCGATGTCCAGCTTGCGCAGCAAGGCCACAAGCAGTGAGACCTTGTCCTTGCAGTCGCCGAAGCGCTGCTCGATGACCTTGTCGGGCAGCGCGGGCTTGTGGCTGTTCAGGCCGATCTCGGTGCCGAAGTAGCGCACGTCGGCCTGCACGAAGCGCAGCGCAGCCAGCAGCTGCTGCTGCGGGTCGCCGCTCGCGGCCTTGATCTCCGCGGCCTTGCGTTCGACCGCCGCGCCGCCTTCCAGCGAGGGCGTGAACAGCGCCAGGCCCCAGCGCGCCACGTCGGCCCAGTCGTCGAACTCGCTGAACTGGACTTCCTGTTTCAGCACCACGCCATAGGGCGAGCCGGGGTCGGCATGGAACTGCGGCACGGCCTCGCGGCGGAAAACCGTCTCGCGCATCCCGCGATCCACCTTGGACGAGACCTGGATCTCCGGCGACATCGTGCGGTGCTGGATCTTGCGCGACTCCGGCGCGAGCAGCCGGTACTGGTAGAGCGCGGCCGGCCCACGGTGCGAGATCATCCATTCCATGCTCACGAAGCGGCCACCGAACACCGGGTTCAGGCCGCGGATGGAATAGGCGAAGTCCACCTGGTCGCCCACGCGCACGTCGTCCAGCACCATCGAGGCGGTGACGCGGCCGTCGTAGATGCGGCGCTCCAGCTGTGTCTCGCGCTGCAGGAGCTGGATGCGCTTGCGGTCCAGCCGCGTGCTGCGCCTGCCCTCGCGCACGATGTCCACGTGGTGCAGCGCCAGCGTCTGGTAGCTGGGGTCGAACTCGATCTCGATCTGCGAGGCCTGGCTCAGGCCCGCGGTGTCGCCCACCACGCGCACGACGTGGCTGTACATGTGGGCAGTGCTGCCTTCGATGCGCGTCTGGTCGTCCACCACGCGGTAGCGCAGGGGCGCCGCGGTGACGGCCGCGTTGGGGTTCTCCTTGGCAGGCACCACCCATGCCGGCGCGGGCTCGACGCTGTAGCTGAAGGCGGTGGAGGTGGCCACGGAGCGGGCCGCTGGTTGGGCCGGCTTGGCCTTGTCCGCGGCGACCGTGGCGAAGCAGGTGGCGAGGCCAAGGACGGCAGCAAGAAGTCGGATGCGGCCGGCAGGAGAAACGTGGGTCATGGACAGCTCGACGAAGACCCCCGCGGCGACAGCGCGGCGGGCATGTCCCGACTATAGATGCGAGCGCCCCGCGGCAGCGCGCCGCCGCGTGAAGGATTCACCCTAGACGAGCCGCTCCAATCCCACGATCGCCGCATGCTGCAGCAGCATGATGGTCTTGCCGTCCTGGATCTCGCCGCTGGCGATCATCTGCAGCGCCTGCGCCAGCGGCACTTCCAGCACCTCGATGTCCTCGCCCTCGGCCACGTCCCCGCCACCTGCGCTCACGCGGTCGGCCTCGTCGTACTCGGCCACAAAGAAGTGCAGCTTCTCGGTGATGGAGCCGGGGCTCATGTACGCCTCGAACACCTTGCGTGGGGCGCGCACGGCGAAGCCCGTTTCCTCCTGGGCCTCGCGGCGGATGGCGGCGTGCGGGTCGTCATCGTCCAGAAGCCCGGCGCAGGCTTCCACCAGCATGCCGTCGGCGCAGCCGTTGGCGAAGGCCGGGAAGCGAAACTGGCGGATCAGCACCACCGTGCCGCGCGAGCGGTTGAACAGCAGCAGCGCGGCGCCGTTGCCGCGGTCGTAGGTCTCGCGATGCAGGAGCTGCCAGCGGCCGTCGTCGCGGCGGTAGTCGAAGCTCGTCTTCTTGAGCACGAACCAGTCGTCGGCCAGGGTGCGCTGCTCGACGATGCGCACGCGGTCGCTGGCGGGCAGTGGCTGTTCGCGGTGGTGAGGGCGTGGCATGGTGGTCAGGCGGTTTCGTTGAAAAACGTGCAGTTTCGTGCAATCATAAGATGCCGTCCGCCGATCACGCAAGACACCCTCCGCCCTTCATGCTCACCGCACAGCGCAAACAGCTGATCCTCAATCGCCTCGCCTCGCACGGCCAGATCGTGGCCAAGGACCTGGCCGACGAGCTCGGCACTTCGGAAGACACCATCCGCCGCGACCTGCGCGAGCTGGCCCAGCAGGGAAAGCTGCAGCGCGTGCATGGCGGCGCGCTGCCGGCCTCGGCGGCGGTGGGTGACCTGCAGGTGCGCGAGCAGGTGTCGTCGCAGGAAAAGCAGGCGCTCGGGCGCTTCGGCGCGGGGCTCATCCAGCCGGGGCAGGTGGTGATCCTCGACGGCGGCACGACGGCCTTGCAGGTCGCGCATCACCTGCCGGCCGACCTGCGCGCGACCGTGGTGACGCACAGCCCGAACGTGGCGGTGGCGCTGGCGGCGCACCGGCACATCGACATCCTCGTGCTGGGCGGCCGGCTGTTCCGGCATTCGATGGTGAACGTCGGCGCCTCGGTGATCGAGGCGGCCTCGCGCGTGCGGGCCGACCTGTTCTTCATGGGCGCCACCGGCGTGCATCCCAAGGCGGGCTTGAGCACGGGCGATGCGGAAGAGGCCGACGTGAAGCGTGCGCTGCACGAGCGCGCGGCCGAGACGGTGGTGCTGGCGTCCAGCGAGAAGCTGCTCAGTGCCTCGGCCTTCGTGATCGCGCCGATGAAGGCGGCATCGCTGGTGGTGGTACCGGCCGGTACACCGGCAAAGACCGTGACCGCCTTGCGCAGCGGCGGCGTGAAGGTTCAGAAGGCGGCTTGAATCAGGCGCCGAACAGGCGCTGTTCGTCCCAGCCCAGCGCCTGCATGTCTGCCGCGCGCAGATGCGCCTCGCTGGGCAGGAGGAACTCGTCGAGCTGCGGCGGGGGGATGGACGTGCCCGCCAGCATGGCATGCGCCTGCCCGCGGTGGTGAACCTGGTGGTTGACGAGGTGCGCGATGACGTGGCCGCGGCGCTCGCGCTGCACGTGCGAGCCGCGGTCCAGGTCGATGATTTCGTCCAGGTGTTCGGGCACGAGGCGGTCCAGCAGCGCGATGAACCGCTCATCCGCGCGCGCCTGCGCCGCTGCGAGCTGATCCACCGTGTCGCAAGGCAAGAAGGCCGCCCACTGCGCCTCCATGTCGGCCTCGCCGTGGAGTGCGGCGATGTAGTAGATGTCCACCGCCAGGATGTGGTTGAGCGTCGCGGCCAGGCTCGGGAAGAAGCTGGTGCGCGGCGCGTGGAATTCCTCGTGCGACAGCGGCGCCATGGCCGTGTGCAGCCGATGGTTGGCCAGGCGGTTCGCACGCACCTGCGTGCGCAGGAAGGGCAGCAGCTCCATGGGTCAGCCCGCGTCCGCCTTGGGCTTCTTCGCCGCCTTCTCCGCCACCGGTGCGCCGGACTCTTTCCAGGCGGTGAAGCCGCCTTCGATGTCGGCCACGCGCGGCACGCCCATGTCCTGCAGGGTCTTGGCCGCGAGCGCCGAGCGCCAGCCCAGGGCGCAGAAGAGCACGTATTCCTTGTCCTGCCCGAACTCGGGGCGGAAGTACGGCGACTCGGGGTCGAACCAGAACTCGATCATCCCGCGCGGCGCGTGGATGGCGCCGGGGATGACGCCCTCGCGCTCCAGTTCGCGCACGTCGCGCACATCGACGAACTGCACATCGGCGCGGCCGTGCAACTCACGCGCCCTGGCCACCGGGTGCGTGGTGATCTGCGCCTGCGCTTCCTCGACCAGTTGCCTGGCGGACTTCTTCATCAGAACGGTCCTTTCTCCAGCCAGCGCTCGATCTGCGCGCGGCGGTCGTTGCCCCAGAAGGGCTCGTTGTCGATCATGAAGAACGGCGCGCCGAACACGCCGGCGGCAATGGCAGCGTCGTTCGCGGCCTTCAGCCTCGCCTTCCATTCGGCGTCGCTCCACACGGCTTCGGCCTGCAGCGGGTCGAGGCCGAACTCGGCTGCCAATTCCTTCAGGCGATCAGGGTCGCTCAGGTCCACGCCGCGCGCGAAGTAGGCACGCAGGCAGTGGCGCGCCCAGTGGCTGGCGGTGGCATCGCGCTTGTCATGCAGCCACCAGAACACGCGCGCTGCGTTCTGCGTGGGAATGGGAAACTTCTCGGGGTTCTTCAGCGGCACGCCGGCAAAACGGGCCGAGCGCTCGAAGTCATGCAGCGAATACTCGCGCTTGAGCGGGTAGCTGACCGGCGACTTCAACTCGGCCGCCTGGAAGGTCGCGCCCAGCAGGATGGCCTTCCAGTTCACCGTGCGGCCATGGCGCGCGGCCAGCGCTTCGATCCACTCGGAGGCGATGTAGGAGTACGGCGAGGAGAAGTCGAAGTAGAAGTCGATGGCGGCGTTCATGGCGCCTAGGGTAGTCGCGCCGGGGCCGCATGCCAAGCGGCTCAGCCGGCGCCGGGGCGACCCACGAAAGCCACGGTGCGGTATCGGACGTTCACTTGGGCCCGCTGCTGGAAACGCTCGAAGATGCCGTCAATGTCGCGCTCCGCGGCCTGGCCTGCGTCGCTGTCGGACTGCGGCATGTAAGAGCGTGAGAACGCCAGGGCACGCAGGCCGGCCTGGTCGAGCAGGTGCTCGTGCGGCAGGTCGATCTCCCGCACCGCGGCGCCTGCGAAGAAGCGCGGCACATCGCTGCGGTCTTCATGCGCCAGCATGGCGCCGCGCTTGGCACCTCCGTAGGTGGCGAACACCTCGTCCATCGCAACGTGCAGCGGATCGGTGCGCACGCGGTCGTTCCACACCAGGGCCACCAGTCCGCCCGGTGTCAGCACCCGCAGGAATTCGCGGCGCGCGGCGTCCACGTCGAACCAGTGAAAGGCCTGCGCGGCCGTGATGAGGTCGACGCATCCGTCGGTCAGGCCGGTGTGTTCGGCGGTGCCGTTGAGGCTGCGGTAGCCGGCCTGCGCACGCAGGGCTTCATCGCAGGCGGCGCGCATCTCGTCGCTGGGCTCGATGGCGGTGACGGTCGCCGCGCGCAGCAGCAGGGCTTGCGTCAGCAGGCCCGTGCCCGCGCCGATGTCAGCAACGACGGTGGACCGGCCGAGCACGCCGAATGCTTCAAGCGCATCAAACAGCGCCGCCGGGTAGTCCGGGCGCGATGCCACGTAGGCGGCCACCTTCCGGGAGAAGACGGCGTGCGACCCGCCGTCGCCCACGTATTCGGCCCGCAGGCGGGCACCGGTGTCGTTGGTCATGGTGGTGTTCTCAGGACAAGGTGGACTGGAGATAGGCCGTGAGCATGTCGCGCAGCTCCTGCAGCGCGGCCTTGGCGGCCGCGGCGCTGTCGAAGGCCGGATCCGCATTCAGCGCCACGGCCGATTTCATCACCTGCTGCACCGCCGCCGCCACGGCCGCGAGCCGCGCCTTGCCCAGGCCCGGCGCATGCGGCGCGAGGATGCGCGCAAGCTGCAGGCGCATGGACTGCCGCACGCCGATGACCAGCTCGGCCGGCACGCCCGGCGTGTCGATCAGCCGCGCGAAGGACGGATGCCGGCCGCGGAACTCGATCAGCGCCTGCACCAGGCGCCGGCTCAGCTCGGGGACGTCCCAGCCCGGGCTGGCCTCGGCTATCGCATCGAGCTGCTGCGCGAGGTCCTGCGCCTGCTGCCCGATCACGGCCTGGGCGATCTTTTCCTTGGTCGGGAAGAACTGGTACAGCGAGCCGATGGACGACTGCGCTGCCGCCGCGATCTCGGTGGTGGTGGCAGCGTCGTAGCCCCTGTCGGCGAACACCTGGGCGGCGGCGGCGAGCAGCACCTCCACCCGTGCATGCCCGCGCTGGCGGCGCGGTGCCCGCTCGGCCGTCGGGGTTGATTCTGACTTTTGCGAGGGATTCCTCATAAAATGAGATTTGTGAGCCAATCCTCATGAAACCGGGAACATTGAATCGCCATGCTAAAGCCTGATCCCGCGCGCACTGCGCTTGTCCTCATCGATCTTCAACAAGGCATCCTCGGCTTCGGCCGGGCGCCGCATGATGCCTCGGCCGTGCTCGCCAATGCCGCCGCCCTGGCCGAACGCTTCCACGCGCTGAAGGCCTTGGTGGTGCGCGTCAAGGTCGGCTGGCATGGCGACTTCGCGGATGCGCTGAAGCAGAGCACCGACCAGGCAGCGCCGATGCCCCCTGCCCTGCCGCCGCACTGGTGGGACGATCCCGAAGGGCTGCCCACGCTCGACCAGGACTTGCGCATCACCAAGCGCCAGTGGAACGCCTTCTTCGGCACCGAGCTGGACCTGCAGCTGCGCCGTCGCGGCATCACCACGCTCGTCCTGGGCGGCATCGTCACGCACATCGGCGTGGAAGGCACGGCGCGCGCGGCATGGGAGCGGGGGTATCAGCTCTTCATTGCCGAGGACGTGTGCAGCGCGGCGATGGAAGAGCCGCACCGTGCATCGATGAGCCACGTGATGCCGCGGCTGGGACATGTGCGGTCGACGCAGGAGCTGCTGGCGCTGCTGCCGACCGCGTGATCACGCCAACGCGCGGCCGATCAGGATCTTCTGCACGTCGCTCGTGCCTTCATAGATCTGGCACACCCGCACATCGCGGTAGATGCGCTCGACCGGGAAGTCGGTGACGTAGCCATACCCGCCGTGGATCTGGATGGCCGCGCTGCACACCACCTCGGCCATCTCGCTGGCGAAGAGCTTGGCCATGGCGGCTTCCTTGAGGCACGGCAGGCCGGCATCCTTCAGGCTCGCCGCGTGGTGGATCAACTGCCGCGCCGCCTCGATCTTCATCGCCATCTCGCCCAGGCGGAACTGCACCGCCTGGTGCTCGAAGATGGGCTGGCCAAAGGCGACGCGTTCCTTGGCGTAGCGCAGCGCCGCCTCGAAGGCCGCGCGCGCCATGCCCACGCTCTGCGCGGCGATGCCGATGCGTCCACCCTCCAGGCCCGACAGCGCGATCTTCAGGCCCTGCCCTTCCTCGCCCAGCAGGTTGGCTGCGGGAATGCGGCAGTTCTCGAACAGGATCTGCGCCGTGTCGCTCGCATGCTGGCCCATCTTGTCTTCGAGTCGAGCCACGATGTAGCCGGGCGCCTTCGTCGGCACGATGAACGCGCTGATGCCCTTCTTGCCCGCGGCCTTGTCGGTCACCGCCATCACGATGGCCACGTCGCCGTTCTTGCCGCTGGTGATGAACTGCTTGACGCCATTGAGCACGTAGTGGTCGCCGTCCTTCACCGCGGTGGTCTTGAGGCCGTCGGCCTGCGAGCCCACGTGCGGCTCGGTGAGGCAGAAGGCGCCCAGCATCTCGCCGCGCGCCAGGGGCTTGAGCCACTGCTCCTTCTGCGCGTCGTTGGCCCAGGCCATGAGGATGCTGCACACCGGGCAGTTGTTGACGCTCACCACCGTGGACGTCGCGCCGTCGCCGGCCGCGATCTCTTCGAGGATGAGCGCGAGGCTCAGGTAGTCCAGCCCCGCACCGTCCCATTCGGTGGGCACGGCCACGCCGTAGCAGCCGAGCCCGGCGAGGCCGCTCAGCTCGTCCTTCGGGAAGTGGCAGTCGCGGTCCCATTGCGCCGCCTTCGGGGCGATGTTGTCCTGCACGTAGGCGCGGACGGCGTCCTGGACCGCGCGGTGGTCTTCGCTGAGCAGCATGGCTCGTCTCCTGTCTGTGGTGTCTCTACTTCTTCGCGGGCGGCTGGAAGCGCCGTTCGACCATGCCGTTCCAGGCATCGGCGTCGATGTCGATCGCGCGGGTGTCGCGCTGGATGGGGATCGCGAAGCTCGTCGGGTCGGCAAAGCGCAGCGGCGTGTGGCTCACGAGGTGCTGGTGCTTGTTGATGGTGGTGCTCAGCGCCACGGCATAGGGCAGCCGCAGTCGCTCCGGCTTCTTCGCGTCGCTCGGCCACTGCACCAGCAGGCGCTGGCGGCCGTCCACGTTCGCGGCCTGGACGCGCAATTCGTCGAGGGCGGGCTTGCCGAAGGCCGGGGTCACCGTGCCTTCGGGCGTGATGAGGATCTGCTTCACCTCCGACGCCAGCAGCACGCGGCCCCGGTCGTTGCTCTCGTCGATGCGCGCACCGCGGCCGGCACCGCGCGTCAGCGCATCGGCGCTCAGGATGCAATCGGCCGAGCCGTCATTGGGTTCGCCCCACCACCACAACTCGACGCGTGTGCCATCGGCCGCCTTGGCGCCTTCGATCTCGATCACCAGGCTGGTGAAGTCCACCCAGGCCATCCGCATCAGCAACGGCGAGCCGGCAGCGGTGGTGGAGGTGATCACCTCCGTGTGCCGCCGCGGACCGGGCGCGGCATCGGCGCGCACTTCGAGCCAGACAGGCATGGCCATGCGCTTCCAGTCGAAGCCTTTGGCCATGATGAGCGGTGCGTCGGCGAAGGACACATCGGTGGTGTCGGGCGATTCACCGTTCTCGCCCAGGGCCACCTGGAAGAGCTTCTTCCTGGGGTCGAGGCGGCAGGCGGTGTAGCTCGCGCCGCCGGTCACCACGTCGGTGGCCGCGGTCCATCCGTCGCTGCGGCCCCAGTTCAGGTTCAGCCGCCAGGCGGCACTGCTCTCATAGGCTTCCAGCGCGACCGCAGGCGCGAGGCGCCAGGTGTGGGCGTTGTCCCAGCGCCAGCTGCTGCCGCCGCTGATGGCGTGCTTGAGCAGCCCCGCCTTCGCATCGAGCTCGACCGATTCTTCTCCGCCACCCGCACCGTAACCGAGGATGCCGGCATTGCTGTCGGCCACGATGAAGCGCACGTCCTGCACCTTCGCGCCCTGGTGCTGCACGCGGAAGTAGCCGATGCCGCAGCCGCCGTCGGTGCGCATGTCTTCGTTCGCCGGCGGCAGGGGCTTGTCGTCAGCGTCCATCTCGCACAGCGGCCAGCTCACCACCGACACCTCGGGCTGCCCGGCGGCAGTGGGCACGCGGCCCACGTAGGCCAGCGCGCAGGCCCGGCGGCCGCAGATGGTCTTCTTGAGCGCCGCATCGTTGAGCGGAAACGGCGAGCCCGCGGCCAGCGCGGAAGTCGCCGCCAAGGCAGCAGGAATGGCCAGCCAGCGCATCACCAGGGAATGTCCGATCCGTCGTAGTTGAAGAAGCGACCGGTGTCGGCCGGCTTCAGGCCGGCGATGACGCGGCGCATGCCCGTCACGCTTTCGCCGACCTCGATGTCCGCACCGCTGCCGCCCATGTCGGTCTTCACCCAGCCGGGGTGGAAGCTGATGCAGGTGGCCTTGCCGTTCAAGGCGAGCGACGCGTCCTTGAGCACCGAGTTGACCGCTGCCTTCGAGGCGCGGTACAGCCAGCTCGCATTCGAGGTGCGCGCACCCATGGACCCCATGCGCGAGGACAGCACCGCCAGCTTCGCGCCCGGCGCGAGCGCATCCACCATCTGTGCAATGACGCGCATCGGGCCCAGCACGTTGGTGTGCATGACCTCGTTGAAATCCGCCTCGGTGGGTGGTTGCAGGCCGCTGGTGCGCGGGCCGGACACGCCGGCGTTCACGACCACCACGTCGAAGGCCGCACCTTCGATCTGCCAGCCCAGGCGCGAGGCGCTTTCCGTCTTCGCCACGTCCAGCGCGATGGCTGTCGCGCCCAGGGCCTTCAATGCAGCCAGGGCGTCGTCGCTGCGCGCCGTGGCCGTGACCGAATCACCCGCCGCGCGGTATTGCCGCACGAACTCCAGGCCGATGCCGCGCGATGCGCCGATGACCAGAACATTCATTCCACGATTTCCTTCACGAGGATGGTGCCGCGCCCCACGACCAGCGGCTTGTCTTCCACCACCGACACGCTGCCGTCCAGATGGGCCAGCACGCCTTGCAGCTTGCTGTTCCACTGCGAGCTCGCCACCTTCCAGCGCAGCGTCACCTCCTGGTCGGCGAACACCGGTCCCTTGAAGGCGAAGTTCATGTTCAGGCACAGCATCTCGCGCTTCACGCCATCGGTGTCACGCGAGTAGTGAGTGGCCAGCATGCCCATGAGGATGCCGGCCGACTGCTGGCCGCTGGCGATGATCTCGCCGAAACGCGCCCGCTGCGCGGCGCGCGTGTCGACGTGCAGCGGGTTGGTGTCGTGGCTCAGGCGCGCGAAGGCGAGGATGTCCTCGCGCGTGAAGCGCAACGTCTTTTCAATCGTCTCGCCGGGTGCGATCACCCGGTCGGTCGCTCGCGCATCCAAGTTCAGACCAGCTCCAACGACAGGGCTGTCGCTTCACCACCGCCGATGCACAGCGCCGCCACGCCCTTCTTCAGGCCGCGCTTCTTCAGCGCGCCCAGCAGCGTGACGACGATGCGCGCGCCGCTGGCGCCGATGGGGTGGCCCAGGGCGCAGGCGCCACCGTGCACGTTCACGATCTCGTGCGGCAGCTTGAACTCGGCCATGGCGGCCATGGTGACCGCGGCGAAGGCTTCATTGACTTCCCACAGGTCCACGTCCTTGGCGTTCCAGCCGGTCTTCTTGAGCACCTTGTCGATGGCGCCCACCGGCGCGGTGGTGAACCAGTTCGGGGCCTGCGCATGCACGGCGTGCGCGAGGATGCGCGCCACCGGCTTCACGCCCAGCTTCTTCGCGGTGGATTCGCGCATCAGCACCAGGGCCGCCGCGCCATCGGAGATGCTGGACGAGGTGGCGGCGGTGATGGCGCCGTCCTTCTTGAACGCGGGCTTGAGGCCGGGGATCTTGTCGAGCTTGGCCTTGAAGGGCTGCTCGTCGAACTTGACGACGGTGTCACCGCCCTTGCCGGCCAGCGTGACGGGTGCCATTTCCCAGTCGAAGCTGCCGTCTTCGTTGGCCTTCTTGGAGCGCTCGGTCGAGGCGATGGCGAACTGGTCCATGGCTTCGCGGGTGAAGCTGTACTTGGACACGCACTCTTCGGCGAACACGCCCATGGCCTTGCCGCCGCCGTTGGGCAGCTTCTCGTAGGCGTCCTCCAGGCCGTCCAGCGCCATGTGGTCGTACAGCGCGGTCATGCCGTACTTGATGCCCTTGCGCGCGAAGGTGAGGTGCGGCGCGTTGGTCATGCTCTCCATGCCGCCGGCGACGACGATGTCGGCGCTCTCGGCGCGCAGCATGTCGTGCCCGAACATCATGGCGCGCATGCCCGAGCCGCACATCTTGCTCATGGTGACGGCGCCGGCCGATTGCGGCAGGCCCGCGGCCAACGCGGCCTGGCGGGCAGGCGCCTGGCCCTGGCCGGCCATCAGGCAGTTGCCCAGCAGCACTTCGTTCACCGCGTCGCCGGTGATGCCGGCGCGCTCGACGGCGGCCTTCACCGCCACGGCGCCCAGCTGGTGCGCGGAAAGCGACGAGAAATCACCCAGCAGCCCGCCGATGGGCGTGCGGGCGGCGGAGACGATGACGATGGGATCGGATTGCGACATGGTGAACTCCTTCAGTGTGAGGGCGGTGTGTGTCAGTTGTTGGACGGCGCTTCTTGCGGCGCCTGGCGTTCTTGGACAAGCGAAGCTGCGGCAGCCTGCGCCTCGCGCAGCCGCCGCTGGTTCTTGAAGCGCTTGGACGCCTCATAGGGAAACACGTCATGCACGTGGCCGGCCAGGATGCGCTCCTTGTGGCCCTGCCAGAAGCCGGCGTCCAGCAGGTCGCCGTGGTGCTTCATGAACACTTCGCGCACGCTGGGGTTGCCCAGCAGGAAGGGGCCGAAGGTCTCGGGGAAGACGTCCTTCGGTCCCACGCGGTACCAGACCTCGCCGGACATTTCTTCTTCCTCGTTGCGGGCCTCGGGCACGCGGCGGAAGTTGCACTCGGTGAGGTATTCGATCTCGTCGTAGTCGTAGAACACGATCTTGCCGTTGCGTGTCACTCCGAAGTTCTTCCACAGCATGTCGCCGGGGAAGATGTTGGCGGCCACGAGGTCCTTGATCGCGTTGCCGTACTCGACCACCGCCCGCTCGATCTGCTCGCGCGTGGCGTCTTGCAGGTAGATGTTCAGTGGCACCATGCGCCGCTCGATGTACAGGTGCCTCAGCACGAAGCTGTCGCCGTCTTCCTCGATGAGGCTGGGGCAGAAGTGCTTGAGCTCTTCGATCAGCTCTTCCTCGAAGCGGGCGCGAGGAAAGGCCACGTTCGAATACTCCAGCGTGTCGGCCATGCGGCCCACGCGGTCGTGCTGCTTCACGAGCAGGTACTTGCTCTTGATCTGCTCGCGCGTGGTGTCCTTCTGCGGCGGGTAGAAGTCCTTGATGACCTTGAACACGAACGGGAAGGACGGCAGGTCGAACACCAGCATCACCATGCCCTTGATGCCGGGCGCGATGCGGAAGCGGTCGCTGCTGTGGCGCAGGTGGTAGAGGAAGTCGCGGTAGAAGAGGTTCTTGCCCTGCTTGTGCAGGCCGATGGCGCTGTAGATCTCCGAGCGCGGCTTGCGCGGCATCATCGAGCGCAGGAACTGCACGTAGGCCGAGGGCACCTCCATGTTGACCATGAAGTAGGCCCGCGCGAAGCTGAACAGCATCTGCAGCTCGTCTTCGCCGAAGAGCACGGCGTCGATGGTGAGCAGGCCCTGTGGCGTGTGCAGGATGGGCACGGCGAACGGCAGCTCGTAGAAGCCGTTGATCACCTTGCCGACGATGTACGCGCCCTTGTTGCGGTAGAACAGGCTGGACAGCACCTGCACCTGGAAGTTGGCGCGCGCCTTGAAATCGCCCAGCTGCGTGAGCACGGCCGACAGAAGATGGTCGACGTCGCGGTCCAGGTCCTCGAAGGGCCGTTGCAGCTGGAAGTTGTTGACGATGCGCACCCAGGTGTCGCGCAGCGAGTCGCGCACCGGGTAGTAGGCGCGGTAGGTGGGCAGCGAGGCGGGCTCGTCGTTCTCGATGTACTCGGTGGAGACCGCCGGCCGCACGAAGATGAAGTCGTTGTTGAAGTAGCTGCGGTGCAGGATCTTCGTCGTCACCGAGTTGAAGAAGGTCTCGGCGAGTTCGGGCTGGTGGTGGTTCACCAGCAGGCCGATGTAGTGCAGCTTGACCTGCTGCCAGGTGTCCATGGACAACTCGCCCGCGTTGAACTCGCGCTGCAGGCGCTCGGCGCCTTCATCCACCCGCATGTCGTAGAACTCGATGCGCTCGCGCTGCGCCCGCTGCTGCCCGTGCCAGTCGCCGGCCTCGAAGCGCGCCTTGGCGGCGGCGTTGGCTTCGGTGAAGAGCTGGTAGTGCCGGTTGAAGCCGTCGAGCATGGCCTGCGCGATGTCGAAGGCCCGGCTGTCGCTCAGGGCACGGGGGAACATCGTGGGGCGTTTCATGGCGGCGAATGGTGCAGTGCGGCGAAGGGGAAGTGTACGCAACACTCCCCGTTCGGGCTGAGCTTGTCGAAGCCTGGGCCTGCGCGACAAGGGCTTCGACAGGCTCAGCCCGAACGGGTGTCTCAGTGCCGGATCACATCGTCTCGGCGAACAACTCCCGGCCGATGAGCATGCGCCGGATCTCGCTCGTGCCTGCCCCAATCTCGTACAGCTTTGCATCACGCCAGAGACGGCCCAGCGGGTACTCGTTGATGTACCCATTCCCGCCGAACACCTGGATGCCTTCGCCCGCCATCCAAGTCGCCTTCTCCGCGCACCAGAGGATGACCGAGGCACAGTCCTTGCGCACCTGCCGCACATGCTCGGTGCCGAGCTGGTCCAGGTTCTTGCCCACGGTGTAGCAGAAGGCCCGCGCCGCCTGCAGCACGGTGTACATGTCGGCCACCTTGCCCTGGATGAGCTGGAACTCGCCGATGCTCTGGCCGAACTGCTTGCGGTCGTGGATGTAGGGCACCACGTTGTCCATCACCGCCTGCATGATGCCGATGGGGCCGGCGGCCAGCACCGCGCGCTCGTAGTCCAGTCCGCTCATCAGCACCTTGGCGCCACCGTTGAGCGTGCCCAGCACGTTCTCGGCCGGCACCTCCACGTTCTGGAACACCAGCTCGCCGGTGTGGCTGCCACGCATGCCCACCTTGTCCAGCTTCTGCGCAACGGAAAAGCCCTTCATGCCCTTCTCGATGAGGAAGGCGGTGACGCCGCGCGCACCCAGCTCCGGCTCGGTCTTGGCATAGACCACCAGCGTGTCGGCGTCGGGGCCGTTGGTGATCCACATCTTGCTGCCGTTGAGCACGTACACGCCGCCGCGCTCCTCGGCCTTGAGCTTCATGCTGATGACGTCCGAGCCTGCGCCCGGCTCGCTCATGGCCAGTGCGCCCACGTGCTCACCGCTGATCAGCTTGGGCAGGTACTTCTTCTTCTGTGCCTCGCTGCCGTTGCGCTTGATCTGGTTCACGCACAGGTTGCTGTGCGCGCCGTAGCTCAGGCCCACCGAGGCACTGGCACGGCTGATCTCTTCCATCGCGATCATGTGCGCCAGGTAGCCCATGTTCGCGCCGCCGTACTCCTCGGAGACGGTGACGCCCAGCACGCCGAGATCGCCCATCTTGCGCCACAGGTCCATCGGGAACTGGTCGCTGCGGTCGATCTCGGCCGCGCGTGGTGCGATCTCGGCCTGGGCGAACTCGCGCACCGCGTCGCGCAGGGAATTGATGTCGTCGCCGAGCTGGAAGTCGAGTCCGGGCAGGTTCATGGGCTTGAGTCTCCGTTGGATTCAATTCAATGGTGGACGCCGTCGCGGCCGGTCACCGTCATGACGGTGGCGGTCATGGTGGCAATGAGCTGTTCCTCGCCGCTGGCAGTGACCTGGCTCGCACGGCCGTCGACCACGCTGATGGTGCGGCCCGGCTTGGTCACGCGGCCATCGAAGCGGAATCGCGGCCCGCGCGCCGGGGCCAGCAGGTTGATCTTGAACTCGATGGTCAGCACGGCCGCATCGGCCGGCATCAGTGAAAACGCGGCATAGCCGCAGGCCGAATCCAGCGCCGCCGACAGCATGCCGGCATGGATGAAGCCATGTTGCTGGGTCAACTCCTCGCGGTGGCTCATGCGCAGCACGACCCGGCCGGGCTCCACCGACTCGACGGCGGCACCCAGGGTGCGCATGGCGGCTTGGCGCTCGAAGGACTGGCGAACACGCTGCTCGAAATCGGGATCGGCGGGATTCACGGACGGCCCCTCAAGTTGACGTTTACGTAAACGTCAATCATATCAAGAAGCACGAGCCCACCATGCCGTCCAATTCGACGGGACCAGCGACGCAAATGTGTGATGCCGGTCACGCGTTTGCGGGGAGGAGTCAAACAATCCCGTGTTCACGCCTGAGCCTCGGCCTGGAACAATCCCAGGCTCGCAAGGGGGGTTCCATCCATGATGACGTTTCGCTCGGCCGCCTTCGGCAGCCGCCGGCTTTTTGCGTGCCTTGTGGCACTTGGCCTGTCCGCCTGCGGCGGTGGTGGAGGCGGTGACAACGGGAGCGGCACACTGACCGTCAACGTTGCCAGCGTGTCCTTGCAGGTCGAGCAGGGCACGGAGATCGCCAACACGGAGATCAGCGGGTCCATCACCGGCGCCACGCAGCCCGTCTATCTATCCATTGTCTACACCAACAGCGGCATCAGCGTCGCCGACTTTCAACAGACCAGCAGCACGACTGGAAAGGTCATCATCTCGCCTCGCGATCCCCTGTCCGTGTCGCCTGGGGTCTACCACGACACCGTCACGGTGAGTGCCTGCTACGACCCCAGTTGCAATCGGCCGGTGGGCGGCAGCCCGAAGGTCGTGCCAGTCACCTACACCGTCAAGGCGCCCACACCGCCCGCGGCACTGGTGGCCTCCGATCGCGCAGTGGCCTTTTCCTCGACGCCCAGTGGCAACGTGCTGACCCGCACCTTGAGCGTGTCCGACAACACCGGCGCCACATCCACCTGGACATCGAGCAGCAGCGCCTCCTGGCTCAGCGCGACGTCAGGCGGTTCCAGCGGGGGTTCCCTGGTGCTGTCAGCCGATCCGTCGTCTCTGGACGAGGGCCTGCATCTGGCCACGGTCACGCTGACGTCGTCCAATCCGGCCATCAGCGGTGCGGAGACGGTTCGGGTCGGCCTGTACAAATCCTCGGCGGCCGCCTCGGCCATTGTGCTGTCGCCGCCGAGCGGTGTTGGCTCCCGCGCCGCGGCCGACCCGATCCGCCCTCTGCGCTATGCCGCCTCGGGCTCGACCATCGTGGCACACCACTTCTACACCGGAGAGCTCATAGGCACCATTGACATCGCAGGCGGATCAATCAGCTCGATCACCACCAGCGATGACGGCAGCAGGCTGTATGCATTGGACGCCGGCAACACCAAGCTCGTCACGGTGGACCTGGACAACTTCAGCGTCACGTCCAGCACCACTTTGCCAGACCTCACCCCTCCTGGCGGCAGTTTCTCGGGCACTCAGATCGTGCATGCCCGCGCATCGGGTCGCTCGGCCATTGTCCTGAGCGAGGCGACACGCCCATCGCCTGCCGGAGGGCTCGTCGCGGTGACCCCCGTGATCGACCCCACCGACGGTCGGTCGCTGGGACGTGTGTTCGGCTTCGATGCATTCATGATGTCGCACTTCTCGGGCACGCACGGCGCGGTCGCCTACACGGCGCCCACCTGCTGCACCGGTGGGCTCTCCGTACAACGCATCGAATTGAAAGCAACCTCCAATGGCGGCGTGTTCGGGCAAACCACCGCAGCGTCGATATTGGCATCCGCCTCATTGCAATCTGTGGCGGCCAGCCCCGACGGCGCCTCGGTACTCGTTGCCGAATACAGTCGGCCGACCTTGTACCAATTCCGCTACAACGGCACGACGTTGTCCGATGTCGGCGGCGCCCCCGGCGGCACCACCGGCTTCGCCAGTTGGTTCATGGCGTACTCACCCAACGGCCGGTTGGCCGTTTTGCGGCTGCTGGATCTGCTGGTCTACAACGCCGATGGCACGCTGGCTCACACCTACCCCAACCTGTTGGCCACCCTGAGCAGCACCAATGCCACCGGACAGGTCGTCGCGTCCAGCGACGGCCTTCGGCTGCTGATCAACGACAACCTGGTGGACCTCGGCCCATGACTCGAATGCGGTCTGCCGAGCACCATCAAGGAGCAACGATCTGGCAAAAGTCCAGGAACAGACCTTGCTCCTGTCACCACCCGTGACGCATGTCGCGCGAGTGGCGCACTGCGTCATGACCGTGCATCCAGTGCGCCACCTGGGCGACACAAACAGGTGCTATGGTTGTGGATCATCTTCGAAGGACGCCATGCCGAAAGCTTCTGCTCCCTTTGATGTCTACGTGCCGCCATCGCAGCGGTTCGCGGCGCTCCAGCTGGGGCGCCTGCGCGAGGAACTTCCCGCCACCGTCGCGCTGCTCAAGCAGCGCCGGGCCGATCTCATCGACGAACGCGTCATCGAACAGTACGTCGAACTGAACTGGCTCGAATGGCGTGGCGGCGGATTGAAACTGACGATCACCGGCGAGAACCTGTGCAAGCAGATGACGCCCCGCCCGGTGATCGAGGACGCTGACCAGGCGGCCTGAACCGCCCTCCCCCGGTCTGCCCTTCGTCAGAGCAGACCCCATGATGCTGTTCGATCCCGCCCGCCACGAAGCACTCACGCACCACGCCTGGGATGCCGGCCGGGCCGCCGAGGCGATCCAGGCCATCGTGCGCGATACCGAGCAGCACCGCATCAGCCAGGGACGCTGGCCGGTGCATCCGCTCGATGACGAAGGCGACACTCCCGCAACCGGCTTCAAAGGCATGTACCTCGGCAGTGCCGGCGTGCTGTGGGCCTTGTGGTACCTGCAGCGCGAAGGCGCGGCGGACCTGCTCAGCGATCCGGCCGATGCGATGCAGCAGGCCTGGGCCGACTACCAGGCGGACCCCGACGGCGGGACAGCCGTGCCGTCCTACTATCTCGGCGAAGTGGGCATCCTGCTTGTGCTGTGGTGCATGCACGAGTCACGCGAGGTCGCGGACCTGATCCACGCATCGGTCGCCTCGAACATCCGCAACCCCACGAACGAAGCGCTCTGGGCCGCACCCGGCACCATGGGCGCCGCCTGGCACCTGTGGCAGATGACTCAGGAAGAACGGTGGCGCAACCTCTTCCTGCGCAACGTCGACTACCTGTGGGAGACCTGGCACTTCGACGAACAGGCGCAATGCCATCTGTGGACGCAGGACCTGTACGGCAAGACGGTGCAGTACCTCGGGGCGGGGCATGGCTTCGCAGGCAACGTCTACCCGTTGCTCAAGGGGGCATCGCTGCTGGATGAAAGCCAGCGCGAGGCGCTCTACGACCGTTGCGTGACCACCCTGCGCGCGATGGCCAGGCGGGAAGACGACGCCGTCAACTGGCCACCCGGCACCTACACGCCGCGCCCGGGCAGCCCCAGCATGCTGATGCAGTGGTGCCATGGCGCGCCGGGCATCGTGACCGCACTGGCCGACTTCCCGGTGCATCGTTCCAGCGAGATGGACGCCATGCTGACCGCCGCGGGCCATGCCATCTGGCAGGCCGGCCCGCTGACGAAAGGCCCAGGCCTGTGCCACGGCACCGCGGGCAACGGCTACGCCTTCCTCAAGCTCCACCGCCGGACCGGCGATCCCCTGTGGCTCGAACGTGCACGCGCCTTCGCCGTCCATGCGATCGGCCAGTGTGAACGCATGCGGCAGCAGCATGGCCAGGGTCGTTACTCGCTGTGGACCGGCGACCCCGGCCTCGCGGTCTACCTGTGGCACTGCCTGCAGGAGGCTGCAGAGCTGCCGGCGCTGGACGTCCTGCGATGAGCCAACTGGCCTAGGCCAGTTCCCGGCGCCCGTCCAGCACCGCGTGCAGGCTGGCCGGATCCACCGGCTTGGTGAGATGGTGGTCGAAGCCCGCCTCCACCGCGCGGCGCTTGTCGTCTTCCTGGCCCCAGCCTGTCAGCGCCACGATGAAAGCGCGTCGCCCATGCTCGGTCTGGCGCAGCCGCTGCGCGACCTCGTAGCCGTTCATGCCGGGCATGCCGATGTCCAGCAGCACCACGTCGGGCAGGAAGCGCTCGGCCACGGCCAGCGCGGAGGGACCATCGTTGGCCGTGGCCACCTCGTGGCCGGTGAGCTCCAGCATCATCGCCAGGCTGTCGGCCGCATCGCGGTTGTCATCGACCACCAGCACCCGCATCGGAAGCACCTCGGACGGGGCGGCCCCGCCGTCGCTTGCCGGCGGGTGCACGAACACCGCCGTCGGCAGGCGCACGGTGAACACGCTGCCGCGGCCGGCCCCGGCGCTGCGCGCCTCGATGCGCCCGCCGTGCAGCTCGACCAGCCCGCGCGCCAGCGCAAGGCCGATGCCCAGGCCACCTTGCGAACGCTCCAGCGCCGGCGCCACCTGCGAGAACATCTCGAACACCGTCGGCAGGTGATCGGCCGGAATGCCGATGCCGTTGTCGCGCACCTCCACGACGGCATCGCTGCCCTCCAGCCGCGCCTCGATGGCGATGCGCCCGCCTCGCGGCGTGTACTTGGCGGCGTTGTTCAAGAGGTTCAGCAGCACCTGCGTGAGGCGCGTCGGGTCGGCATCGAGCCAGACCGGCTGTGCGGGCAGCTGCACATCGAGCTGGTGCCCGAACTGTTCGATGAGCGGCCGCGCCGCCTCGATCGCGCCTTGCACCACCGCGGCCAGCGCGATGCGTTCCATGCGCAGGTTGATCTTGCCGCGGGTGATGCGCGCCACGTCCAGCAGGTCGTCGACCAGCCGCGTCATCTGGCGCACCTGACGGTCGACGATGTCGCGGGCCCAGCGCGCGTCGCTGTCCACCGGATCGCGCAGCCGCATGATCTCGATGGCGTTGGTGATGGGCGCGAGCGGGTTGCGCAGTTCGTGCGCCAGGGTGGCGAGGAACTCGTCTTTGCGGCGGTGGGCGAGCGAGAGTTCCTCGTTCAGCCGGCGCAGTTCGTCCTCGATCTCCTTGCGCGCGCTGATGTCGATGCCCAGGCCGTAGAGCATGGTGGCCCGGCCATCCTCGTCGTACATGGCACGGCCGCGCCCCTCCATCCAGCGCCATTCGCCACTGGCATGGCGGAAGCGGAACTCGACCGAGTAGTCCTCGTGCTTGAGGATGGCGCGCGTCACCGCCGCCGAGAGCAGCGGCTCGTCGCGCGGATGCACCAGGTGGCGGAAGGTGTTGGTCTCGCCCGAGAAGCTGCCGGGCTCCAGCCCGAAGATCTCCTCCAGCTCGCGGCTCCACCACACATGGTCGGTGGCGATGTCGCGCGACCAGGCGCCCATCTTGCCGCTGCGCATCGCCAGCGAGAGCACGTCGCGGCTTTCTCGCAGGGCTGCTTCGGCAGCCACCGCGTCGACCGCGAACCAGGTGCGTTCGGCCACCTGTTCCAGCAGCGTGACCTCCTCGGCGGAGAAGGACCGAGGCGCGCGGTGGTTCAGCGCCACCATGGCGATGAGCCGGCCGTCGCGCACCAGCGGCACGCACAGCAGGGCGCGCGTCTCGAAGCGGTCCCAGGCGGCCATGGCCTGCGGCGTGTCCACGCGCGGGTCATGGTGCGAATCGACCATGACCACCGTCTCGCCGCGCTGCAGGGCAGCAACGATGTCGGGGCTGAAGTCCTTCAGGCGATGCAGTCCGGCGACGCTGTCCACGCCGTCCACGTAGTCGCGCGTCACCACCAGCGTTTCACTGGCGGGGTCGACCTCGGCATACATGCAGCGGCTCACGCCGAAGTAGCGCCCCACGCGGCAGACCACCTCCCATTGCACCTGCGCCGGATCACGCAGGCCGCGCGTGGCGTCGTTCAGGCGCACCAGCAGGCGCTGCGATTCCTCGGCGCGGCGCAGCTCGTCCAGCGCCTGCTGGCGCTCGGTGAGGTCCAGCGCAGCCTGCATCCCGGCCCGGCGCAAGGCACTGCCCACCGCGTCGGCCTCGGCCAGGCCGGTGGGCTCGATGTCGGGCACCTCGTCGCGTTCGAGCTGGCGGGCGGCGCGCTCCAGCGCCGCAATGGGCCGGCGGATGCCACGGGCTGCCCACACCGCCAGGCCCAGCGCGAACACCGCCAGCACGGCGGCGGCCGAACCGGCCTGCCAGGCGGCGCGGCGCGCACCACCGACGATGATGTCCTTGGGCACGGCGATCACGAAGGTCCAGCCGTGGCCGGGAGAGCGGCCGTAGAAGGCCAGCACCGGCACGCCGTCCAGCGAGGTGGACTCGACGAAGCCCTCGCCCGCGGCCTCGATGGCGCGCACGAGGTCGGGCTCGGCATGGCGGCCGATCCAGTGCTGCGGATCAGGCGTGCGCGCCACCACTGCGTGCTCGCGGTCCAGCACGGCGGAGATCCAGCCCCGCGGCATGCGCTGGTCGCTGAGGATGGCCTGCAGGGCGGCCGGCGTGAAGGCCACGCCCACGTTGTAGCGCGGCGGGTCCTGGGCGTGCTCGGCCACGAACACCGCCAGCACCGGCTGCTTCGACACCGGGCCGATGCGCAGGTTGCTCACCTCGACCTTGTCGCCACGGGCGATCTGCCGGTCGGGTGTCCAGGTGCGCCTGGGCAGGGGCGTCTCGAAGGGCACCGAGGTGTTGAGCAGCTGGTCATCGTGGTCCACCAGCACGATCCAGTTGCCCGTGCCTTCCACCGCGCCCTTGGCCTCCTCGTAGAAGGCCCGCAGGTCACCGCGGACGATGGCGGGCGACGCAGCCAGCGTGCGGCCGATGGCGGCGCGCTTGTCCAGCTCGCGGTCGACCACCAGCGACAGGGCCCGGGTGGTTTCGCGCAGGCGCTCATGGCCGGATTCGACTTCACGCAGGTACGTGGAGACGACGATCCAGACAAAGAGGCCCGCGGTCGGCAGGAGCACCGCGAGCACCATCCACAGGAGGCGGCCGCGAAGGGTCATGCGCGGGATGATGCCTGAGGGTGCGCTCTTGAGGCATCATGACTTTCGCGCTCTGGGGCTGTTGCCCCGAAAGGACCCACCCATGGACTTCCTGCCTCCCCTGCCCCTCTTGATCGCCTTCTGCGGCGCCAGTGTGCTGCTGGCCGTCACGCCGGGGCCCGCCGTCTTCTACATCATCACCCGCAGCCTGGCGCAGGGCCGCCGCGCGGGGCTGGCCTCGGTGGCCGGGGTGGCGCTCGGGAACCTGGGGAACGCCCTGGGAGCGGCGCTGGGGCTGGCCGCCTTGTTCGCCATCTCGTCGATCGCCTTCACGGTCGTGAAGTACGCGGGCGCCGCCTACCTGATCTACCTGGGGATCAAGGCATTGCGCCGGCCAGCCGAAGTGCGCGACGCCGCGCTGGGCACGGCCGACACCCGCCGCATCTTCCGCGACGGCTTCCTGGTGGCGCTGCTGAATCCGAAGACGGCCATCTTCTTCGCCGCCTTCCTGCCGCAGTTCATGAGCGCGCACGGCTCGGTGGTGGGCCAGAGCCTGCTGCTGGGCGCGACCTTCGTGGCCATCGCCGCGCTGACCGACACGATCTACGCAACGGCCGCCGGCACCATCGCGCCGCGCCTTCGCGGCAACAAGCGTGCGGGCGCCGCGGGCCGCTACGTGACGGCCTCGGCCTTCATCGGCCTGGGCCTGTTCACCGCCTTGTCGGGCTCGTCGCGGGCGAAGTAGTCAGGCCTTCTTCTTCGCGCTCTCGGCGAGCAGGCGGCGTGCTTCCTTCTCGTGGGCGCGCACCTCGTCGAGGTTGGCGTGCAGGTCGGCCAGTTGCTGCTCCAGCTGGGCCCGGTGCGCACCGAGCACCACCAGGAACTTGCGCAGCTGCGGCTGGGTGTCGCGTGGGGACTCGTACATGTCCACCAGTTCCTTCACCTCGGCCAGCGTCAAGCCCAGGCGCTTGCCGCGCAGGGTGAGCTTGAGCCGGGTCCGGTCGCGCGGGCTGTAGATGCGGTTGCGCCCGCTGCGCTGCGGCGACAGCAGGCCGCAGTCCTCGTAGAAGCGGATGGCTCGGGTGGTCAGGTCGAACTCGCGGGCGAGTTCGCTGATCGTGTAGGTCGCCGCCGGGGGCGGCGACGCCTGAGCGACAGCAGTGGCAGGCATGGGCGCGTAGACTGTTGCAATTGACGTATACGGAAAGTGTATCGGCTTCATGAACGCACTTGAACACCAGCTGAGCTACCCCCTGGGCGACACGATGCCCGAGACCGGCACGACGCTGGAGATCGCCCCGGGCGTGCGCTGGGTGCGCATGAAGCTGCCGTTCGCGCTGGACCACATCAACCTGTGGCTGCTGCGCGATGAGCTGGACGGGCGCGAGGGCTGGACCATCGTCGACTGCGGCATCACCAGCGACGAGACCCGCGCCGCCTGGGAGCGCATCTTCGACAGCGAGCTGGGCGGGCTGCCGGTGCTGCGGGTGATCGTGACGCACATGCACCCGGACCACATCGGGCTGGGCCACTGGCTCACCGAGCGCTGGAACTGCCGGCTCTGGATCAGCGCGACCGACTTCAACGCGGCGCGGCTCGCAAGCTCATCGACCACCGGCTTTGGCGGCGACAGCGCGGCGCGCTTCATGCAAAGCCACGGGCTGACGGACCCGTCCTCGCTGGACAAGATCCGCGCACGCAGCAACTACTACGCAAGCATGGTGCCCAAGGTGCCGGAGTCGTTCCGGCGCATCCTCGACGGCGACGTCATTCCCATCGGCCCCGCGGGCGCCAAGCACGACTGGACGTGCCACGTGGGCTACGGCCATGCACCCGAGCACATGTCGCTGCACAGCGCCGGCCTGGGCCTGCTGATCTCCGGCGACATGGTGCTGCCGCGCATCTCCACCAACGTCAGCGTGATCGACCTGGAACCCGAGGGCAACCCGCTGCCGCTGTACCTCGGCTCCATCGAGCGCATGCGCGCGCTGCCGGCCGACACGCTGGTGCTGCCGTCCCACGGCAAGCCCTTCCGCGGCCTGCACACCCGCATCGACCAGTTGAAGGCGCACCACGACGAGCGTTTCGCCGAGCTGATGCAGGCCTGCGCAGAACGGGCGCTGAGTTCCGCCGACGCGCTGAAGGTGCTGTTCAAGCGCGAGCTGGACCTGCACCAGACCACCTTCGCCATGGGCGAGTCCATCGCCCACATGAATGCGCTGTGGCATGCGGGGAAGCTGAGCCGAGCCGTCGGCGACGACGGCGTGATGCGCTTCTCGGCTACTTCATCAGGCCGTCGTACTGCGGATTGAATTCGTCGAACACCGGCAGCGCAGCCGCACCGAGGACGGCAGTGTCCGCACCCGCGCTTCCGATCATCACGCGCGGCGACGAGTGGCGGCGTGAGCGCGTGGAAACCGGCAGCGGCTCCAGGGCCGCCACCAGCCGTTCGAGCACCGGGGCCGGCAGGGGCCCGCCGATGACGACCGAAGCGACATCCAGCATGGACTCCACGATGTTGATCGCCTGCCGGAGGGCGGGGACGGCCGACTCGAACCATCGGTCCAGGTCCACGCCGGGCCGCAGCAACACGTTGGGCGAGCGCCTTTCGTCCTCGGGCACACCCAGCGTTTCGTAGGCCGCCAGCAGGGACACGTACCGTTCCAGGCAGCCGCGGTTGCCGCAGTAGCAGGGCCGTCCGTCGCGCTCGACGATCATGTGGCCCACTTCGCCCGCATTGCGCGCCTGGCCCTTGTACAGCTGGCCATCGAGGAACAGCCCCGCCCCCAGGCCCGTGCCCACGAACAGATAGGCGTAGTTGCGCAGCGTCTTGGCCACGCCGTACAACCGCTCGCCAATGGCTGCTGCGTTGGCATCGTTCTCGATGAGCACGGGCAGCCCGATGCGCTCGGAGAGGTCGGCGGCCACGTCGATGTCTTCCCAGCCGTGCAGCGTGGTCGGCCCCTTCGACGAAATGCCCTCCACCCCGAACGGCCCGGGCATCACCAGCCCGGCGCCGAGCATCCGGTCCCAGTCGATGTCGACCTGCCGGCGCAGGCTGTGGATGACGTCCGCCAGCAGAGGCAGCACCACGTCTGGCGATGGACGGCGCAAGGCCGTCTCCACCCGGCCGCAGGCCTTGCCGCTGAGGTCAACCACCAGGGCAATCAGCGACTGGTGGTCCACCTGGACGCCCAGCGAATAAGCGCCCGCCGGGTTGATCGACAGCGGTATGGCCGGCTGGCCGCGCCCGGCCTTGCGCGGACTGTGGGCCGTGAACATGCCGCTTTCCTGCAGCTCGGCCGTGATGTTGGAGACGGTCTGCGGCGTGAGCGCCGTCAGCCGGGCGATCTCGGCCCGGGTCAGGACGCCATGCAGGCGCACGGCCTCGATGACGACGCGGCGGTTGTGGAACTTGGCGTGTTCCAGGTTGGTACCGGACGGCGCGGCGTTCTCGCGGGCAGGGGAGGGCTTCATCAGGGGTGGACAGTGCTGGTTTCTATTTTTGAAATCAAATTGACTTAATAAAAGTCCTGTGCTTCAATTCCTGACATTCGAACAGTGACAACGGCCGTGTTCCGCCATGCGGATTCCGCAGCCGCTCCTAGACAGGTGGCAGCCCGTCCAGGAGCGCAAGGATGGTAACCACGGTCCAGGAGACTTCCTTGGCGAACGTGACTTTGCGTGGCATCCGCAAGACTTACGGCCGTGGGCCGACCGTCATTCATGGCGTGGACCTGGACATCCGGGACGGCGAATTCATGGTCTTCGTCGGACCGTCCGGCTGCGGCAAATCGACCTTGCTGCGAATGATCGCCGGATTGGAGGAAATCAGCGCCGGCGAACTGCGCATCGGCGATCGCCTGGTGAACGGGCTGGAACCTTCCGAGCGCGGCGTGTCGATGGTGTTCCAGAGCTATGCCCTGTACCCGCACATGACGGTGTACGACAACATGGCCTTCGGCCTGCGACAGGCCCGTCGCAAGCACGACGACATCGATCGCGCCGTGAGGCATGCGGCCGAGCTGCTGCAGGTCGGTCCCCTGCTTGAGCGCAAGCCGGCCGCACTCTCGGGCGGGCAGCGCCAGCGCGTGGCCATCGGCCGCTCCATCGTTCGCGAGTCCAGCGTGTCGCTGTTCGACGAGCCGCTGTCCAACCTCGACGCCTCGCTGCGCGTGCAGATGCGCATCGAGCTGTCGCGGCTGCACCGGCGGCTGGGCAACACGGTGGTCTACGTGACGCACGACCAGGTCGAGGCCATGACGCTGGGCGACCGCATCGTTGTGTTCAACGCCGGCCACATCGAGCAGGCGGGCACGCCGCTGGACCTGTACCACCGCCCCGCCAACCGTTTCGTGGCCGGCTTCCTGGGCTCGCCGCGCATGAACTTCCTGCCCTGTCTCGTGCAGTCTTTTTCGCAGGGCGTCGCCACGCTGAAGTGGGGCGCGGGCGGCTCGCTTCAAATGCCGGCGCACAGCACGCTGCTGGCGCCGGGCCTGGCGCTCACGCTGGGCGTGCGCCCCGAGCACCTGCGGCTGTCCAACGACCAGGGCCCGCCCGCACAGGTGGAGCTGGTGGAGCACCTGGGCGACTCCACGATGTGCCACGTGCGCATGGCCGGCGTCGACGAGCCGGTCGCCGTCCGCCTGGACGACGGCGCACCCGGACCGCAGGCCGGCGACATCGTTCGCCTGATGCCGCAGGTCCATGCCTGCCACCTGTTCGGCGCCGACGGCCGCTCGCTGCCGCGCCCACCCCTTTCCTGAACCGGCTGCCTTGCGGCCGCGGCACCCTGCGGCCGCAAGGCAGCCACGTCCCACACGACCCGAGGAGACAACGCGATGAAATGGATCCTGAAATCCGCCGTCCTGTGCACGGCATTCGCCAGCGCCGCAGCCGTGGCCGACACCACGCTCAACGCCCTGTTCATGACGCAGGCGGCCTACAGCGAGGACGACGTCAAGGCCATGACGGCGGAGTTCACGAAGAACAACCCGCAGGTCAAGGTGAACCTGGAGTTCGTGCCCTACGAAGCACTGCACGACAAGATCATCGCGGCCAGCGGCACCAGCAGCGGCTACGACGTCGTGCTCTTCGACGTGGTGTGGCCGGCCGAATTCAGCCGCCACAAGATCCTGCGCGACGTGACCGACCGCATCGCACCGGCCGAGGTCGAGCGCGTGGTGTCGGGCGCCTGGTCCACCGTGAGCCATGACGGCCACCGCTACGGCATGCCGTGGATCCTGGACACCAAGTACCTCTTCTACAACCGCGACATCCTCGCCAAGGCCGGCATCACCGCACCGCCTGCGACCTGGGACGAACTCTCGCGGCAGGCAAAGCTCATCAAGGACAAGGGCCTGGTGAAGTACCCCATGGTGTGGAGCTGGTCGCAGGCCGAAGCCATGGTGTGCGACTACACCACGCTCGCGCTCGCCCACCAGGGCAAGCTGCTGGACGGCGGCAAGCCCGGCTACGCGCAAGGCGGCGCACTGAAGGCCGCGAAGTACATGCAGGAGTCGCTCGCGCAGGGCCTGACCAATCCGAACTCGCGTGAATACGTCGAGGAAGACGTGCGCAAGGTCTTCTCCAACGGCGAGGCCGCGTTCGCGCTGAACTGGACCTACATGTACGCCCAGGCCAACGACCCGAAGGAAAGCAAGGTGGCCGGCAAGGTGGGCATCGCGCCGGCACCGGGCGTCGCCGGGCTGAGCAGCGTGTCGGCGGTGAACGGGTCCATGGGACTGGGCATCACCAGCGCCAGCAAACAGCCAGACCTCGCCTGGCACTACATCGTGCACATGACTTCGCGTCCGGTGCAGGAGAAGTACGCCCGCCTCAGCCTGCCGATCTGGAAGGCGTCCTATGACGATGCCGGCGTCGCCAAGGGCCAGGAGGAACTCATCGCCGCGGCGAAGAAGTCCCTCCCGGCCATGGCCGGACGACCCGCGGCCGCGAACTACACCGAGCTGTCCAACTCGCTGCAGAAGCACCTGCACGAAGCGCTGCTGGGCAAGCGAAGCGTGGAGGACGCGATGCAGGCCGCGACGGCGGACGCCACCCGGCTGGCCGCCAAGCCCTGAGCGAACGAGGAAGCGCACGGCATGTCATCCCTTGCGATCAAGCCATGGCGCGCCGCGGCCTTGCTGGTGCCGATGCTGGCCATCATGGCCGTCGTCACTGCCTGGCCCTTGCTGCGCACCTTGTGGCTGGGCTTCACCGACACGGGACTCGCCGCGTCGGGCGAAGCCGGCCACTGGGTCGGCCTGGACAACTACCGCCAGCTGTGGGAGTCGGCCGATTTCCGGTCGGCCCTCGGGCGCACCCTCTACTTCACGCTGGTGTCGGTGGGGGCCGAGGTCCTGCTGGGCGTGCCGGTGGCGCTGCTGCTGAACCAGCCCTTCCGCGGCCGCGTCCTGGCCCGTGCGCTGCTTGTCCTGCCCTGGGCGCTGCCCACCATCGTCAACGCCATGATGTGGCGGCTCATCTTCAATCCGGAGTACGGCAGCTTCAATGCGTTGCTCACGCAAATCGGGCTGCTGGCGGACTACCGCAGCTGGCTGGGCGATCCGGACGTGGCGATGAACATGGTCATCGCGGCGGACGTGTGGAAGAACTATCCGCTCATCGCCCTGATCAGCCTGGCGGCCATGCAGTCCATTCCCGCCGACCTGTACGAAGCGGCGCGCATGGACGGCGCCACTGCGTGGAGCCGCTTCTGGAACGTGACGCTGCCCGGCATCGCCGGCGCGCTGGTGGTGGCCGTGGTGCTGCGGCTCATCGAGGCCTTCAAGGTGTTCGACATCATCTACGTGATGACCCGCGGCGGCCCCGCTGACAGCACGAAGACGGTGAGCTTCTTCGTCTACCAGGAGTCCTTCAGCTACCTGCGCGCGGGCAGCGGCGCGGCGCATGCCGTGGTCGTGGCTGCCTTGAGCGCCGCACTCATCGGCGTGTACCTGGCCCTGCTGCGCACGAAGGCGAACAAGCCATGACCCGCCGTACTCCGCTCCAGCACGCCTTGCTGGCCATCGCCTTGCTGTTGTTCGCGCTCTTCACGCTGCTGCCCATGCTGTGGCTGTTCATGATGAGTGTCAGCAGCACCACCGACCTCACCACCGTGCCGCTGGCCTGGCTGCCCCGCCAGTGGGACTTCAGCCGCTACGAGAAGCTGCTGTCAGCAGGCGGCGGCGCGGGCCGCACGTTCCTCGGTGCCCTCGCCAACAGCTGCACCGTCGCGTTCAGCGCGACAGCGATCTCGATGCTCGCGGCCATCCCCGCGGCCTACAGTTTCTCGCGCGTGCCTGGACGGGCCGTGCTGCTGCACGCGAGCCTGGCGGTGTACATGATGCCGCCCGTCGCCTTCGTGCTGCCGCTGTACCTGGTGTTCAGCGCGCTGGGCCTGCTCAACACCACGCTCGCACTGGTCATCGTCTATTGCTCCATCCTGCTGCCCTTCTGCACCTGGCTGCTGAAGAACAACTTCGATGCACTGCCTGTGGAGATCGAGCAGGCGGCGCGCGTGGACGGCGCGGGCGTGCTGGGCGTCATCTGGCACGTGACGCTGCCGCTGGCCAAGCCGGCCCTGGGTGCCACGGCGCTGTTCGCGCTCATGCTGGCCTGGGATGAATTCTTCTACGCCCTCATCTACACGAGCGACCTGCGCGCAAAGACCCTTCCCGTGGCCATCGGCGACTTCGCCGCGGGCCGCGCGACCGATCACGGCCTGATCTCGGCCGCCGGCGTGCTGTCGGCCCTGCCCGCCGTGCTGACGGCCGCGCTGCTGCAGCGCTGGCTCGTCTCAGGGCTCACTGCCGGAGGAACCAAGGGATGAGTTCCTCCGGCTAGGCACCCCACCACTCCCGCGCAGCCTGTCACCGACGTTCGATCCGGTCCACGAGACCGGAGGGACCCGGCTTGCCTGCGCCCTGCGGCCCCAGGCGTCCGGGACACCGCAACAGCACCTCGAGGACGCCACCCCCACACATCGACACATCACAGGAGACACACCATGCACCTTCCGAAGAACCTTCACATGCCGCTGTTCATCGCGGCCCTTGCGCTCGCCGCCGCCTGGGCCACGCCCGAGGCCCAGGCGGTCGACATGGACGGCTACATGCGCGCCGGGCCCGGCGCGGCGAAGAAGGACGCGGCCCGCGCCTGCTATGGACTGCAAGGGCCCGGACTGAAGTACCGCCTGGGCAACGAATGCGACATCTACGGCGAGTTCGGCCTGAGCCAGGTCGTGAAGACCGAGGGCGTGAGCTACAAGGTCAAGGTCATGCCCAACCTGTGGAACCCGTCCACGGATTCCACAGGCGCTTCCGTGGGCCTGGCACAGATGTTCGTCGAAGGCTCCGGCTTCGACTTCGCGCCCGACACGCTGTTCTGGGCCGGCAAGCGCTTCCTCGGCCGCGCGGACGTGCACATCGTCGACACCTATTTCGTGACGCTCGACGGCGTGGGCGCCGGCGCAGAGTTCAAGCTCGGTGATGACAAGAAGCTGGGCCTGTCGTACTTCCACACCGATGCATCCGCCACCGAATCTGGCGACCGGCTGCATGCGGACCTCACCGGCCTCAACGTGAACCCCGGCGGCAAGCTGCGCGTGCTGGGCACGCTTGCCCGCAGCAACTTCACCGGTGGGCATGGCGGCGTGGGGCTCGTCCTCCAGCATGACCAGGACAACTTCCTCGGCCTGGGTGGCGGCAACACCGCATGGCTGGCCTACACGCGCGGCAGTGCCGGGCTGGACGGGAACTTTGGCAACCTGCACGCCGATTCCGGCGACCACAGCCTGCGCCTGGTCGAGAGCATCACGTGGCAGCAAGGCCCCTTGGGCGGGCAGGCGCTGGCGCTGTGGCAGAACGACCAGAGCACGGCCTCGGGCAAGGTGGTGTCCACGTCGCTGGGCGGACGCGTCTCGTATGCGATGACCAAGCATCTGAAGCTGCTGGCCGAAGCCGGCTACTCGACCAAGAAGCCCGAGGGCGGTGAGCGCCAGAAGCTGGCCAAGTTCACGGTCGGACCGGCGGTGAGCATCGGCCCGGACTTCTGGAACCGGCCCGAGCTGCGCCTGTATGTGACGACCGCGCGCTGGAACGACGCGGCGAATGCGGCAGCCGGTGCGGGCGGCGTGACCGGCCTGGGCGACGGCAAGACCAGCGGCACGAGCTACGGCGCGCAATTCGAGATCTGGTTCTGAAGACACGGCGGCGCGCGGCCCTGCCCGCGCGCCGCTCCTCACCTCTTCTGGAAGAAGCCACTTGACTCCACACATCCTCCTCGAGGCGCGCAGTTCGGCCGACGTCGTGCGGCGCCAGCTTCGGTGCGCGCATGACGACCATGCAGCAACGGCCGGCCACCTGCGGGCACAACCGCCCTCGCACGTGCACACGCTGGCGCGTGGCAGCTCCGGCTGCGCCGCCGCCTTCCTGTCCTACCTTCTTGCAGCCCGGCACGGCGTGCCGGCCGGGGCCTTGCAGCTGTCAGCCCTGACGCTTCACGACGCGCCGCTTCAGGTGCGCGGCAGCCTGGCCGTGGCCATCTCGCAGTCCGGACAGAGTCCCGACCTGGTGACGTCCATGCAGCGGCTGTCGGCAAGGGGCGCCAGCACGCTGGCCCTGGTGAACCAGATGGAATCTCCCCTGGCACAGGCCTGCCTCTGGCGCGCGGACCTGCGCGCCGGCCCCGAGCTGAGCGTGGCCGCCACCAAGAGCTTTGTCGCGAGCCTGGTGGCCAGCGCGCTGCTGGTGTCGCATTGGCGCATGGATGCCGCCATGCTCAAGGCACTGGATGCCTTGCCGCACCAACTGGACACGACCGTGGCGGACCACGAGATCGATGCCACCGTGCGGGCCCTCGCGCCCGTTGAACACCTGCTCGTCATCGGCCGCGGCTTCGGGTTGCCGCTGGCCCAGGAAGCCGCGCTCAAGCTGAAGGAAGCCTGCGGCATGCATGCGCAGGCCTTGTCCGGCGCCGAGGCCATGCATGGTCCGGTGTCCCTCGCCGGCCGGGGACGCACCGCGCTGGTCTTCGCCACCGGCGGCCCCGAACTTCCCGGGCTCATCGCCTTCGCCGACCACCTGCGCCGTCTCGGCACGAACGTGGTCCTTGCCGCGCCACCGCAGATCCGCGAACGCACGATGACGCTCACGCCCGCCGACATGCCCGAGCTCGACGCCGTGCCGGCCATTCGTTCGTTCTACGAGGTGGTGGCGGCGCTCGCCACCGCGCGCGGGTTCGATGCCGACCAGCCTCCACACCTGCGCAAGGTCACGCTGACCCTGTGAACCACACCATGAAAGCTCCCTCCCTCATCGCGCTGGACATCGGCGGCACGCACGTGAAGTACGGCCTGGTCGGCATGCAAGGCCAGGTCACGCAGGCCGGCGTGATCGACACGCTCGGCCGCGATGGCATCGTCTCGCTGCTGTCGCGCCTCGATGACGTCGTGCATGCACTGCGCGAGTCCCGGCCCGTCGGCGTGGCGGTGTCCACGCTGGGCATCGTCGGGCTCGGAACCGGTCGCATCCGAGGCGCCGCGGACGCAGTGGCCGGCTACGCAGGCACCGACCTGGCGGCTCATTTCGAGCATCGCTTCGGACTGCCCACCACCGTGGAGAACGACGTCAATTGCGTGGCGCTGGCCGAGGGCTGGTGCGGGGCTGCCGTCGGGCTGGACCACTACATCGCGCTGACCTTGGGCACAGGCATCGGCGGCGGCATCGTCATCAACGGCCGCCTGTACCGGGGAAGTTCATGCGCAGCCGGAGAGTGGGGCAACGCCGTGGTGGAAGGCGAGGTGTGGGAGAAGGTCGCATCGCTGCGCGGGCTGGGCCTGCTCGGCGAACAGGCGTTCGGCCGCGCGCCGTGCAGCGCCCACCACGTGTTCGAGGCCGGGGATGCCGGCGACCCGGTGGCGCTTGCGGTTCTTCAGCGCTGGTACCAGCGCCTGGCCACCGGCATCACCGCCTTGATGTACGCGTTCGATCCACAGGCCGTCATCATCGGCGGTGGCATCTGCGGCCGCGGCGAGCGCTTCCTGGATGAACTGCGCGAAGCCATGTCACCCTTCCTGCGGACGGACTTCAGCGGTGACGCCAAGGTGGCGCTGGCAGCCACCGGCAACAACGCGGGCATGCTGGGCGCGGCCAAGCATTGGGCCCAGCTGCACGGGCACCTCGCAGCCTGGACCGGTTGACGCGCAGGCCTTGAGGCCTCACGGCTTGCGGCCGCTGGCCAGGTCCAGCAGCGCACCATGCGACACCACGGCAGTGCCGTCGCGCAACGTGCGCGTGGCCTGCATCGCGTGGGCCGACAGCAGGCCCACGCACTGGCGCAGGTAGCGATGGGCAGCGTCCGCATGGACGCGCGGATGCCAGGCCTGCACCACCTCTTCCGCCGGCACGCCCACGGGCAGGTCGACGATCTGCAATCCCAGGCCAGGGGCCACGCTGCGCGCCAGTTGCTCGGGCGCGCAGGCGACGAGGTCGGCAGAGCGGGCGGCCGCCATCAGCGCACCGTAGGCACTGGGCACGGTGAGCACCACGCGCCGCGCCAGGCCCAGCTCGGACAAGGCCAGGTCGATGGGATCGCGCCCGTTGCCGCGGCGCGCAATGGCCACGTGAGGCTGGTCGGCGAATGTGGCCGGCGTGATGTGCGAGCGCAGCAGTTCATGCCCGGCCTTGACTGCACACACGGTGCGTTGCTCGTGAAGCATCAAGGTGTGGATGTCGGTCCCGCAGTCGGCGATGGTGCCGATGTCCAGGTCGATGCGCCCGTCGCGCAAGGCATGCAAGTCTCCATCGGTGTCGGGCACGAAGCGCAGCGTGGCCAGGGGCATGCCCCGGTTCAACGCTTCCAGCAGCATGGCCCCGCGGATGATGGCGATGCCATCGGGCGCGCGCACGACGAAGTCGCGCCGCAGCTGCGTCAGTGATGCACTGTCGTCGACGGGTGAGATCAGCGCACGGGCTTGATCGATGAGCCGGCGCACAGGCTCGCGCAGTTCGAGTGCGCGCGGCGTGGGCACGAGGCGCCGACCCGCGCGAACAAGGATGGGGTCGCCCAGTGCCTTGCGAATTCTTGCGAGCGTGTGGCTCATCGCCGGTGTGCTCAAGTGCATGCGGTGAGCGGCGCCGCTCACGCTGCCGGCGGTGAGCAAAGCATCGAGAGCGATGAGCAGATTGAGATCGAGGGATTTCATTTCGTGCACGCATCACTTTCGAACTTCGCACTGTACAGAGCAGGCCCTGGACCGGACACTGCACCGGCCCGGACCTGCGGTTTCGGGACGCAGTTCGGATGCAACCATTTGTGAGGACTCCACCATGGAACGAGGCGCCGTGATCATGATTGCGACGTCGCAAGCTTTCATCCCGCTGACAGCCGAGCCGACAGGGGTCTGGCTGGAAGATCTGGCAGCGGCGTACATGGCCTTCGATGCCGCGGGCCTGCACATCTCGATGGCGTCGCCAGACGGCGGGCCGGTGTGCTTCGAACCGGCCAGCCTGTCCGATGGATTGATCAGCACACGAGGCCGGCGTTTTCTGGCGTCAGCCCAGGCGCGTTCGCTGCTGGCCGAGAGCCTGCCGTTGTCGCAGGTCCGCGTCGATGACTCCGTGCAGGCCGTCTGGTTCGCGGGCGGGAGAGGTGCGCTCTGGGACTTCGCCAACAACGCGGCCATCAGTCGCTGCCTTCGCTCTTCGCTCGATGCAGGCGTCGTCATCGCGACCATCGGATGCGGCGTGGCCGCGCTGCTCAACGATGCGAAGCCGCACTGGCTCAACGGACGCCGCCTCACCGGTTGCGCTCCCGAGGAAGACGTGCGGGCCGGCACCGATGCATACGCACCAGTGGCACTGAGCGCGGCGCTGCTGGACCAGGGCGCGCATTTCGTGTGCGCCCCGGCCTTCACGCCGCATGTGGTTTCCGACCGTGGCCTCATCACCGCGCAGAACTCCGCATCGGCTGCGCTCGCGGCCGATGCGGTGCTGGCGTTGAAGCGGCATCAGGTCATCGAGGCGGCCTGAGTGCCCGCATGGTCCGGCGGCTTCTGCGGCCGCCAGACCACGGCCAGCGCTTCAGGGGAACCAGACGAGGCCAGCGACGGTGAGCATCGAGAACAACGTGAGGGAGTCCTTGAAGTAGCCATCCTTCTCGGAGCCATCAGGGTTCTGGCCCGGTCCGGTGAATGCACCGTTCATGTAATCCCAGCCCTTGTTCAATGCCGCTTGCGCCGCTTGCTCCTCAGGCTGACCCTTGAGCGTGACCAGGGGAACGATCAGCATGGACGCGAAGTGCTGGGCATGGCCGAAGGTCTTGGTCACGGTCTTGTTCAGCGCCTTGTCGAAGTACGTGAAGCTATTGATGCGGGTGCCATTCAGGTCATACGTCGACCCGATACGCCCGGTGGGGCTCCAGTTGTATTCGTTGATGGATTCCGGGACATGCGCCTGGTCCAGGCCGAACCGCGCGATGCGCTGAGCCCATTCCCTGGTGGTGTCATCGTACTTGTCCACCATCAACTCCCAGGTCAGGCGCCAGGGCACCCGCACGGCATTCTCCGACCACTTGCTTGTGGGAAACGGCTCGTCAATGAAGGCGTCAGGTGCGCGCCGGACGTTCTCCTTGCTCCAGGCAGCATTGCTCAAAGTCCCGCCGGGAGGCGTCTGGGGGACCACGAAGTCGGAGATGAGGCCCTTAGTCCAGGTCGTCGGCACACCTGGGCTTCCGGCCTTGAAGAAGTCGTTGTACAGGCCCTGGATTTCAAAGCGAGTCAGGTTTCCGACCTCGTTGTAGCTCATCGGGTGCGTCGTGCAATCCCTGACGCACTCGGAATTGAATCGGCGGGCGAAGACGCCGAAGTGCCCCATCATCCAGTCGCTCGGGCGGGTGGCGTAGGGATACAGACCCTTGAACGTCTTGGTCTTCGCGCCGTCGCCGTCGAGGTCGAAGTCTTCCCCGTCGGCCTTGTTTTCGATGAAGTCGCCGCCGCTTTGCAGTGACCAATCCCCCAGATTCACTCGCAGTCTGAATTCCGCCTTGTTCGGAATCTGATGTTCGGTGAGGTTGTACTTTGCGATCGCTTTGTACTCGTCCTTGGCCATCTGCAGATAGTTGTACGTGCCTGCAGAGCCCCACTGGTTGTGCGCCATGAGCAATGCCAGCGCAATGTCCAGGTCGCCATCGGGAGCGTTGTCGCTGATGTTCTTGGGATTGAAATCCGAGGGAATCGCCCACGACATCAACTTGCAGCCACTCCCGCATAAGTAGCTCTTGAATCGCTGATACGTTGCAACCAGTCCGTCGAAATCGGGCTTTTCCGAGACAACTTTCCCGGAAGCATCCTTCGCCTGCCCCTCCATCAGGACCGTCAAAAGCATTCCATAGCCGGTGTGCTCGGACCCACTGATGATCTTGGTCCCCATGGGCCAGAAGTCTTCTGGCTGACCCGTGGAGGGGCCGTCGACATATCTGAAACCGGACAGCCCAGCTCCGGTAGGTGTCTTCAGGTAAGCCGCCTTCCACTTCCTGTAATACGCCGCGATGGCGTCTCTGCGCTTGGCCAAGGTCGACGCCGCAGTGTGGTTGGGCTTGAGCAGGTCGTAATTTGTTTCATGCGGGAATAGGAAATCGGCCTGCGCCGTTCCCGCGATCGCCGCGCACGCCAAGGCTGCCGCGGTCAATGCTGTCTTCATGGGTTCTCCTTCAGGGGCACCGGCCGGCTGGCCGGGAAGTCTTGTCGTGGATGTGTGCACAAGCGCCGGAAGCGGAGCCCTGGCGCAACGGGCACGAGACCAGTCTATGGGTGCCTCCCAATTAAAGCAAATCGTTTTACTTATTGATTTCTGGATAAATGCGGCGCTTTACCCTAGATTTGCCGCGCTTTTTGCTAACGGCAACCGGCGTCACTGGTGAATTTGCAGCTTATCCAGTAAACATTAATAGTCAAATGTGTTTACTTAATAGCGCCGAAGGTGTTTCAATCCGGCCAGCCGCCTCCCCATGTCCTGGGCGCGCTGATCCCCTCACCCGGAGACCTCCACATGAGCAAGACCTTCTGGACCACCATCGCACTGGCTGCGGCCATGCATGCCGCGACCGCCGCCAACCGTGCATTCCCGTTCGAGACCAATTACGGGCTGAACCGGCCCAATCACGCCGCGGCCGACACCACGGCCGAGCGCGCCGCGGACATCCGCGCCTACTACCAGCAATGGGTCAGCGACTACCTCAAGAAGGTGACCATCGGCGGCAAGGACCACTACTACGTCCTCGGGCCGGTCACCGGCCCCACCGGCGACGATCTACCGCCGGGCTTTTCCGGCAACCCCATCAGCGCCTCCGAACACACTGGCTACGGCATGCTGCTGACCGTCCTGATGGAAGGCCAGGACTCCGCCCATTCGGAGCGTCCGAGGTTCGACGGCCTGGTGCGCACCTACCAGCGCTTTCGCAGCAGCGGCTGCGGCCAAGCGGGCTGCACGACCAGTCTCATGTCATCCGCCCTCCCCCCTGAAGCGGATTGGACAAAAAACCCCGTCCCAGTGGACGACAGCGCCACCGATGGGGACATGGACATCGCGCTGGCCTTGCTGATGGCCGACGCCCAGTGGGGATCCACCGGTGCGGGGGCGACGTTCAACTACAAGGCGATGGCCAAGACGCTGATCGACGACATCATCAAGTGGAACCTGCAGTGGAGCTCCAGCGAGGGCGCCGGCCTGTTTCGCATGAACATGGGCGACTGGGTCCATGGCTACCCCGACTTGCATGAAGAGGACTGGGCGGGGGGAATGCACGTCAATGGCGACGCCGACAGCACCGACGTGTTCCCCAAGTTTCTCCTTTCCACCACGCGCCCCAGCGACTGGATGATGGGCCACTGGCAGGTCTTTCAAACCAAGTTCTCCGGTCCGGTGCCCACCCTTCCAGCGGCGTCCAACGGTGCGCAGTGGACTTACGCAAACGTGAGCAGTGCGGTCCGCACCGAGATTCGCCGCATGCACTCGAAATACTTCGATGGCAACTACTCGGGTGGGGTGTACGGCACCCCCATGGCCGACCCAAGCTGGACAAAGGGGCTGGTCCCGGACTTCGTGAGCCCCAAGGTGACGGGTTCGAGCAGTTCCACGACCTACAGCACCACGGACGTGGTGCGCTCTCCTAACGGCATGATTGACGAACCGTTTCCTTCCGGCCAGTTTTCCGAGAACGCATGCCGCGTTCCCTGGCGCGTGACCTGGGACATCATGGCTTCCGGCCATGGAGACAGCAGGCTGTGGGCACGGGACATCGCCAAGTTCGCCATCGGCGCCACCGCCAGCGGCGGCACGTACGACTGGACGCGCATCGGCTCCACCTACGACCTCAATGGCACCCGCATCAACAGCTTCACGTACTTCGACACGGCGCTGAACAAGACCGTGACCAAGACCTTTGGCCATGGCCCGCACTTCGCTGCGATGCTGGCCACCACGCTGGGCACCATCAACTCGGGCAGCGGCGACAGCCAGGACATGCAGGCCAAGGCACAGGCTGCGCTCAACGAAGCGTGGAAGTACATGAGAGTGCGCCATACCGGACCCACGCCGGCCACGAACGACGGCTACTTCAAGGACACCCTGACGCTGTTCTCACTGCTGACGATTGCCAACCTGGTCTGGTTCCCCGAATAGCCCCGGGGGCTGGTGCCGGATGTTCAGTCGAACACCGGCACCACGTCTTCCTTGAGGCTGCCGCGCACCTGCTCGTAGTCGGGGATGACCGAGCGCACCACGTCCCAGAAGCGCGGGCTGTGGTCCATGTGGCGCAGGTGCGCCAGCTCGTGGGCGACCACGTAGTCGATGGCGGACATCGTGAAGTGGATGAGCCGCCAGTTCAGCCGGATGGATCCGTCGGCGCTGGCGCTGCCCCAGCGCGTCTGCGCCGATGACAGCGACAGCCGGGTGTAGCGCACGTTGAGCTGCTGCGCGAAGTGCCGGCAGCGCTCCTCGAAGATGCGCTTGGCCTGGCGCTGCAGCCAGGACTGGACGGCATCGCGGATCTGCTCGGCCGAGGCCGATTGCGACAGGCCCACGTGCAGCGTCAATCGCGGCACGCCAGGCAAGGTTTCGGCATCGGTGTGGAGGATGGCGCCGGTGGCTCGCGGATCGATCACCACGATCACCGTCTCGCCGAGGAAGGGAATGCTCGTGCCGTCCTTCCACTCGATGCGCGCTTCCTGCTGCTTGCGCTGGCGCTCGCCCTGCTCCTGCAGCTTGCGCAGGATCCACTTGCCCTTTTCGCGGATGCCCGCCTCGATGTCGCCCACGGTCACCCACTTGGGTGCGTTCACGCTCAGGCCCTCGGGCCCGACGATGAAGCCGATGGTCTTGCGGCGCACGCGCTTGAGCAGGTAGGCCACGAGGTGGTCGTCCAGCCGGATCTCGCGGTTGTGCTGCGGGTGGCGGAAGATCTCGGGGCTCAGCACGCTGGCGATGGGCACCGCAGGTGCCGACGGCACCGGTTCGTGTGCAGGAAGCGGTGCCGGCTCGACCACGCCCGGCAGCCCAGGCAACCCACCAAAGGCCGCCACGCCAGGAAAGACCGGAGCGACCGGCTCGGTTGCCGGCGGCTGTTCGTCGAACAGCGAAAACTGCGTGGGATCGGGGGCCGTGGGCTTTCTCGCCATGGGCCCGGATTGTCCTATGAAACCTCAGGCCTTCGCGTAGGCCTCGGCGTCGATGCGGCGCATTTCGCCTTCGATCCAGGTCTCGACTTCACGCATCAGCTCGTCCGGGTCGCGGCCGGTGGAGGGAATCGGCTTGCCGATGGAGATGTCGATCAGCCCAGGCCGGAGCATGAACGACTTGCGCGGCCAGCACTTGGCCGAGGACACCGCGATGGGCAGCACCGACGCGCCGGTGGCCTGTGCCAGCCGCGTGCCGCCGGTCTTGTACTGGCCCTGCGAGCCGCGCGGCGTGCGCGTGCCCTCGGGAAACATGATGACCCAGTTGCCCTGCGCCATGAATTTCCGGCCCTGCTCGGCCACCTTGCTCCAGGCCTCGGTGCGCTTGCTGCGGTCGATGTGGACCATGTCCAGCCGGCCCATGGCCCAGCCGAAGAAGGGAATCATCAGGAGTTCGCGCTTGAACACGTAGGCCAGCGGATGCGGCATGAGCTGCGGGAAGGCGAAGGTCTCCCAGGTCGACTGGTGCTTGGGCAGCACGATCATCGGGCCGGCCTTGTCGGCGATGGCCAGGTTGTCCGCGCCCTGGATGCGCCAGCGCACGCCGCAGATGAATCGCGCGCCGTAGATGGCGAAACGCAGCCAGTAGGTCGTCAGCCAGTACAGCGGCGTGCCGCGCATGAAGATGGAGGCGACCAGCGAGATGATGGCCCACGGAATCACCGTGACGGCCATCCACAGCACGAACAGGGCCGATCGGATCGACCAGAAGATCTTTTGCATGTCGGAAGGATTCAGTTCAGGCGGCCGAAGCCGGAATCGGATTCGCCGGTGAGGCCGCGGGCCGCGCGTTCCTGCTGGATGATGGCGTCGGCAAACGCACTCAGGTCGGCATGCACCTGCGTGCCCGGCACCTGCTCGAGGATGCCCGTCACCTGCGCATCGGTGAGCGAGGCGGCCTTGCCGGTGCGCACGAAGTGGGTGGGGCAGCCGGCTGCGGCGCCCGCCTGCAGGTCGCGCAGCGAATCGCCGACGAAAGGCACCACGGTCAGGTCCACGCCGTAGCGTTCGCCGATCTGCAGCATCAGCCCCGGCAGCGGCTTGCGGCAGTCGCACTGGTCTTCAGGCACGTGCGGGCAGAAGAACACGGCGTCGATGCGCCCGCCCTGCTTGGTCAGCAGCGAATTCATGCGCACGTGCATGGCGTTGAGCGAGGCCATGTCGAACAGGCCCCGGCCCAGGCCCGACTGGTTGGTCGCCAGCACCGTGTGCCAACCCGCATGGTTCAGCCGCGCAATGGCCTCCAGCGCACCGGGCAGCGGCACCCATTCCTCGGGCGACTTCACGAAGTCGTCGCGGTCTTCGTTGATCGTGCCGTCGCGGTCGAGGATGATGAGTTTCATGGGGTCAGCTGGCCAGCCTGGACAGGTCGGCCACCTTGTTCATCGCCGCATGCAGCTGCGCGAGCAGCCCCAGGCGGTTGGCACGCAGGGCCGGGTCTTCGGCGTTGACCATCACCTTGTCGAAGAAGGCATCGACCGGCGCCTTGAGCGCGGCCAGGGCCTGCAGCGAGCCGGTGTAGTCGCCGCGGGCGAAGGCGGCCTCGGCCTTGGGCGCCACGGCCTGCAGCGCCTCATGCAGCGCCTGTTCGGCGGGCTCCTTCAACAAGGCGGCGCTGACGGTGTCCGACACGGGCGCGTCGCTCTTCTTGAGGATGTTGCCCACGCGCTTGTTGGCCGCGGCCAGCGACTCGGATTCGGGCAGGGCCTTGAAGGCACGCACGGCGGCGAGGCGCTTGGGAAACTCCGCCCACAGCGCGGGCCTGGCTTCGACCACGGCCTCGACTTCCTGTGCGCTGTAGCCCGCTTCGCGCAGGTAGCCCACGAGGCGTTCGCGCAGGAAGAAGGCCAGCTCGGCCTGGGCCTGGCCGTGCGTCGCCGGGAAGGCCTTGAAAGCTTGCGACACCAGCTCCGCCAGCGGCAGGTTCAGCTCGCGTTCGATGAGCATGCGGATCAAGCCCAATGCATGGCGGCGCAATGCGAACGGGTCCTTGTCGCCGGTGGGAATCTGGCCGATACCGAACAGGCCCGCCAGCGTCTCCAGCTTGTCGGCCAGCGCCACCGCAATGCCCACGGCGTTGCGCGGCAGCTCATCGCCCGCGAAGCGCGGCTTGTAGTGGTCTTCCAGCGCAAAGGCGATGTCGTCGCTCAGGCCATCATGCTTGGCGTAGTACGCGCCCATGATGCCTTGCAGCTCGGGGAACTCGCCCACCATGTCGGTCAGCAGGTCGGCCTTGGCCAGGCGCGCGGCCTGGTCGGCCTGGGCTGCCAACGCCTCGCCGCCCAGCTGCTGGCCGATGCCGCGGGCAATGGCACGCACCCGCTCCACACGCTCGCCCTGCGAGCCCAGCTTGTTGTGATAGACCACCTTCGCCAGCCCGCCCACGCGCGACTCCAGCGTCTTCTTGCGGTCCTGGTCGAAGAAGAACTTCGCGTCCGACAGGCGCGGGCGCACCACGCGCTCGTTGCCTTCGATCACGCGGCTCGCATCGGCCGGGCGGATGTTGCTCACCACCAGGAACTGGTGGGTCAACTTGCCCTTGGCGTTTAGCAGCGGAAAGTACTTCTGGTTGGCCTTCATCGTGAGGATGAGGCACTCCTGCGGCACGTCGAGGAATTCCTTCTCGAACTGGCACAGCAGCACGTTGGGCCGCTCCACCAGCGCCGTCACTTCGTCGAGCAGGGCTTCGTCGTCGATGGGCTTGAGGCCTTGCTTGGCCGCAGCCGCGTCGAGCTGGCGCACGATGTCGGCGCGGCGGTCGGCGAAGCTCGCGATCACGCTGCCTTCATCGAGCAACTGCGAGGCGTAGTGGTCGGCATCGCGCAGCTCCACCACCGGCTTGGCGGCTTCGAAGCGGTGGCCTTGCGTGCTGCGGCCGGACTTCAGGCCCAGTGTGCTGACGTTCACCACGTCGGCGCCATGCAAGGCGACCAGGCCATGGGCGGGCCGCACGAAGTCGACGCTGGTCCAGCCATCGGCCAGCTGGTACTTCATGACCTTGGGGATGGGCAGCTTGGCGATGGCTTCATCCACCGCCTTCTGCAGGCCTTCGGCCAGGGTCGCACCCTTGACCATGCTGTCGAAGAACAGCGCCTCGGCCTTGCCGTCCATCTGGCGCTTGAGCGAGGAGACGGCGCTCGCATCGGCACCGACCGCGGCCAGCTTCTTCAGCAGCGCGGGGGTGGCCTGGCCGTCGGCAGTGAGGCCAACGCTCACAGGCATGAGCTTCTGCGAAACGGCCTTGTCGGCCGCGGCGGACGCGACGTCCGCCACATGCACGGCCAGCCGGCGCGGTGATGCGAAGGACGTGACCGCAGCCGACGCCCCCGCCAGGCCCTGCGCCTTCAGGCTGTCGGCCAGCGTGGATGCAAATGCCTCGCCCAGCTTCTTCAATGCCTTGGGCGGCAGCTCTTCAACGAACAGCTCGACGAGCAGATTCTTGGACGTCATGGTGCTTACTCCGCCTTCTTCTCGATCTGGGCGACGACTTCGTCGGCCCAGGCCTTGGGCGCCATCGGGAAGCCCAGGCGGGCGCGGCTTTCCAGGTAGCTTTGCGCGACGCTGCGCGCGAGGTTGCGGATGCGGCCGATGTAGGCCGCGCGTTCGGTCACGCTGATGGCGCCGCGCGCATCCAGCAGGTTGAAGGTGTGGCCGGCCTTGAGCAGTTGCTCGTAGGCGGGCAGCGCGAGCTTGCTCTCCATCAGGTGCTTGGATTGCTTCTCGTGCGCGCCGAAGGCCTGCAGCAGGAACTCCACGTCGGAGTGCTCGAAGTTGTAGGTGCTCTGCTCCACCTCGTTCTGGTGGTAGACGTCGCCGTAGCTGAGCGTGTCGGTCCACTTGAGGTTGTAGACGCTGTCCACGCCCTGCAGGTACATGGCCAGCCGCTCCAGGCCATAGGTGATCTCGCCGGTGATGGGCTTGCAGTCGATGCCGCCCACTTGCTGGAAGTAGGTGAACTGCGTCACCTCCATACCGTTCAACCACACCTCCCAGCCCAGGCCCCAGCAGCCGAGCGTGGGGTTCTCCCAGTCGTCCTCGACGAAGCGGATGTCATTGGCCTTGAGGTCGAAGCCCAGGGCCTGCAGCGACCCGAGGTAGAGCTCGAGGATGTTGGCCGGCGCGGGCTTGAGCACCACCTGGTACTGGTAGTAGTGCTGCAGGCGGTTCGGGTTCTGGCCGTAGCGGCCGTCCTTGGGGCGGCGGCTGGGCTGCACGTAGGCGGCCTTCCAGGGCTCCGGGCCGATGGCGCGCAGGAAGGTCGCCGTGTGGCTGGTGCCAGCGCCGACTTCCATGTCGTAGGGTTGCAGCAGGGCGCAGCCTTGCTGGTCCCAATAGTCTTGCAGGCGCAGGATGATTTGCTGGAAGGTCAGCATGGCGGGTCAGGGAGCACGGAAACCCGCAAGTTTACTGGGCCGGGGTGACAAGCCCCGGTGCGCCGGCCGATGCCCTCAGCGGCGCGCGGCCTCGATCACCCGCATCGCCGCCAGCACCTGGTGCTCGGCCCAGGGCCGCCCGGCCACGTGCACGCCCAGCGGCAGGCCCGCACTGCCGGCCTCCACCTTCGCGGCGGCCTTCTCCGCCATGTCGCTGGATGCCGCCCGGTCGCTCTCTTCGCCGGGCTTCACCTGAGTCACCGGCACCACGCCGGCCGGATGGCCCAGCACGTTGTAGAGCGAGGTGTAGATCCCCGGCAGCCCCAGGTCCTTGGTTGCACCATGCGAGAAGGCGGGCGTGGCCACCGGCGGGCCGATCAGCAGGTCCAGCGGGCCGGCATCGCTCGTGTCCATGGCCTGGAGGAAGCGCTGGCGGTAGTCGATCTGGCGTTCAGCGAGCTGCCACATCGCGTCGACCGAGCGGTTGCCGGCGACGGCCAGCAGGGCTGACAGGTGCTTTTGTCCGTGTGCGCCGACGAGGCCGCCCACCATCCGGCGCAGCGGCCCGGGCAGGCCGAGGCTCGCCACGAGCTGGAAGACCCGAGGGTCTTTCCGGCTGCCGCGCAGCAGGCGCTTCATGCCGGCCGCACCGTCGCCGGTGAGTGATCCGAAGAAGATGGCCTGCGCTTCGCGCGGGTCGGGCACGGTGAAGTCCACGATGGTGGCGCCGGCCGCCTTGAGCGCCGCGGCCGCTTCGCGCACGGCGCGCCGCACACCCGGGCTGGGCGCGAAGATGCCATCGCGCTCGTAGACGCCCACGCGCAGGCGGCTCACGTCCACGGTGTCGGACAGGGGCAGCACGAGATGCCCCGGGTTCAGCACCCGCAGCGCGAGTTCCACGTCGGCCACACGCCGCGCCATGGGCCCGAGCTGGCTTTGCACGCCCAGCTGGCCGATGGGCACGGACAGGCGGCCTGTGTCCGGCAGCCGCCCCGCCGTGGGCTTGATGCTCGCGATGCCGCAGAACGCCGCCGGCACGCGCACGCTGCCGCCGATGTCGGTGCCCAGCCCCAGCGCCGAACAGCCTGCCGCCAGCAGCGCGGCCTCGCCACCGCTGGAGCCGCCGGGCGAACGCGCCGCGTCCGACGGATGGTTGCAGCGCCCATGCAGCGGGTTGTCCGTCTCCACGAAGATCAGGACCTGCGCCACATTGGACTTGCCCAGCACCACGGCGCCGGCCTGTTTCAGCTGCGCCACCGCATGCTCGTCGTGCGCGGCGCGGTGGTCGCGGCGCGTGGGCAGGCCGCCGGTGGAAGGCAGCCCTTCAACGTCGATCACGTCCTTGATGGTCGTCGGCACGCCGGCCAGCGGCGGCAGCGTCTCGCCTTTCGCACGCCGGGCATCGATGTGCATCGCCTCGCGGCGTGCCGCATCGAAACGCTCGGCCACCAGCGCATTGAGCTGCGGGTTGCGCTGCTGGATCACGCCGATCTTGGCATCCGTCACCTCCTTGGCCGACAGCTCGCCGCGGGCGATCAGCGCGGCGATGTCGGTGGCGCCCAGGCTCATGAGGTCGTTGGCGATCATGGTGGTCTCCGTCGTGTGCATGGGGAGACAGCGTAGACAGGGGCGCGCGGCGCGGCGTCGGGAAGATTCCCGATGGCCGGATCAATGCAGGGCCGACGTGAAGCCCTGCTCCATCGCATACAGCGTGGCCCCGGCCCGCGTGCTCACCCCCACCTTCGAGTAGATGCGCTGGAGGTGGTGGTCCACCGTCTTCGGCGCGATGCCCAGCTCGCGGGCGATGGCCTTCATCGAATGGCCGCGGGCGAGCGTGCGCAGCACCTCGATCTCGCGCTCGGTGAGCGAGGAGCCGCGAGGCTTGGGCGCAGCCGCATGGCCCGCCGCGTCCAGCACCGCTTCGCAGGCACGCGGGTCCAGTCGTCCGGCGCCCGCCTCGGCCAACAGGTCGCGGGCCGCATCGGCGCGCGTGAACGCCGGCCGATGTGGACGAACCTCGATCAGCGCGTGGTAGTGGTCCGCCGCGGCAAGGATGCGTGCCGCCACGGGCAGCCCCGACGCCGGCGGCCGGCGGAAGTACCCGCTGCCGTCCAGCCGGTCGTGCGTCAGGCTGGCCACCTCGGCCAGCGGCGCGAAGGCCGGCGAACTCGAAAGAATGCGTTCGGTGTAGTAGGCATGCAGCCGCACCTGCTCGCGCTCGGGCGGCGACAGGCCTGCGGGCTTGCACCACACCGCGGCCGAGACGCCCACCTTGCCCAGGTCGTGCAGCAAGGCGGCGCGGCGAAGCAGCGTGGCTTCTTGCGCAGGCAGGCCCAGCGAGCGCGCCGCACCGTGGGCCAGCGTCGCCACGCCGCTGGAATGCGAGAGCGTCCATGGCGTCTTGATGTCGACGAAATCGGCCATGGCTTCGCAGATGGCATCGAAGCGCGCCTCATCCAGTGGTTCGTCGCCGCCGGGCACGTCCACCAGCACGCCCTCGGGCAGCGCATCGATGCCGCAGAGCACCGACGCCGCATGCCCAAGGAACGCATCGGCCATGGCCGGCGAAAAGGCCTTGCCGCGCCGCTGCCTGACCATGGCCACGGCCGCCTCCACACCGCCTGCGTCGTGGTGCACGACGACGTCCTGCGACAGGCTGACCAGCAAGGCCGCCGGCGACACCTGCTCGCCGCGCACACGTCCGGGCTGGCCACGGCCATCCCAGCGCTCATAGAGCTGGCCGATGGCCTGCACCGTGTCGCCGTCGAAGCCGATGCGCGTGGCCAGCCGCTGGCCCACTTCGCAGTGGCCGCTGAAGATGCCGGCCATGGTCTTCTCGGCGGTGAGCAGCGTGCCCACCAGCTTGCCGGCGAGGCGCCAGGCCGGCAGGTTGGCGTAGGTTTCGCGCAGCCGCCGCACCACCAGCGCGCCGACGGCGTGGCGGTCGGCAGTGTCCATGCCGGCGAAGTCGCGCCGCATCGCCATCTCGTCGCCCACCACGGAGGCGATGACCTCGCTCTCCGGATTGCAGCCGATGTAGCGCAACAGTGCCTGGAAATATGCCTGCCGCTGTTGCTGCACGGGCCAGCCCATGATGTCGGCCAGGCGCACCGCCAGAGCGCAGGAGCGCATGCCGAAGTGGGCCGACTGGGCCATCGCGAAATCGGTGGCCACCGACAGCGCGGCCATCGCGCCGCCGAGGGTGGGCAGCGCGGCTCGCGTCATAACCTGCGCCGCAGGACGATGAAGCCCGCCGTGACGGCCGCACCCAGCAGCGCCAGCGGCCACAGGCTCCAGCGCGAGGCCCACCAGGCGAAGGGCGTGGTGCCCTGGCGGCCCTGGACGGGCCCTTCGAGCACGCCGCGGGTGAAGGGCTTGAGCGAATTCGTCACGTGGCCGCGATGGTCGATGATCACGGTGGCGCCGGTGTTGGTGGCGCGCAGCATGGCCCGCTCGAATTCCAGCGAGCGCATGCGCGAGATGTTCAGGTGCTGTTCCACCGCGATGGTCTCGCCGAACCAGCCGATGTTGCTGATGTTGGCCATCATCGTGGGCGCCCCGGCCGGGTCGGCAAAACGCGCGGCCAGCTCCTCGCCGAACAAGTCCTCGTAGCAGATGTTGGGCGCGACCCGCTCGGTCTTCACCACGAACGATGGCGCGTTCAGCGCCCCGCGGTTGAAGTCACCCAGGGGGATGTTCATCATCTGGGTGAACCAGCGAAACCCCTTGGGAATGAACTCGCCGAAGGGCACGAGGTGGTGCTTGGCGTAGGTGTATGGCTCCTTCGCACCAGGCGCGAGGCCGACGGCGGAGTTGGTGTAGCCGGCCTGTTCGTCGCCCAGCGGCACGCCGAACAAGGCATGGGTCGGGCCGGTGGCGTAGCGCTGGCGCAGTTGGTCCCAGAAGCCGTCGGGCAGTTGCTGCGGCAGGAAGGGCACCGCGGTTTCAGGCGCGATGACGAGGTCGCCCTGGGCGGCAGCCATGGTCTCCACATGCCACCGCAACGCCTCGCCCTGGTGCTCGGTGGCGAACTTCTCGTCCTGCGGGATGTCGCCTTGCAGCAGCGTCACCGACAGCGTGCCCGTGGGCTGGGTGAAGGTGAGGGCCGGCTGCACGAGCGCGCACAGCACCAGCGCCGCGGCCGCACCGGCCAGCCCGAGGTAGCGTAGCCGCGTGCGGGTGAAGGCCAGCGCCGTCCAGGCCGCCAGGGCCGCACCCACCGCACCCAGGCCATACACGCCGACGAAAGGCGCCAGCGCCGCCAGCGGCCCGTCGACGTGGGCATAGCCGGAGGCCAGCCAGGGAAAGCCGGTGAAGATCACCCCTCGCGCCAGCTCCGCCAACAGCCACACCGCCCCGAACAGCAGGCTGTTGCAGGCCGGACCGCCCATGCGCCAGCGCGAGAACGCCGCCATCGCCGCGGCCAGGTAGAGGGAGACGAAGCCGGCCAGCGCGAGCACCGCCAGCGCGGCCATCCAGGCCGGCAGGCCGCCGTAGCGGTTCATGCTGATGAAGAGCCAGAAGGTGCCAGTGGCCATCCAGGCCGTGCCGTACAGCCAGCCGACCAGACCTGCACGTCCGGGCGAAGTGACCGACCCGCGCCAGGCCAGCCAGGCCGCACCCAGCAGTTGCAGCCACCAGGCCTCGGTGTAGACGAAGGCGAGCGTCTGCAGCGCCCCGAAGGCCGCCGCGGCGATGACGTCGAAGGGCAGCGTGAGCGGCCGCAGGGGCAGCCGGGGCGGTCGGGGGCCTGCCATCAGGCGCCGTCGCTGCCCAGGGCTTCCTCGGGCGCTCGGATCACCTTGAACCAGCGCACCGCGCCGCCGCGGGTCAGCATCACCGTGAACAGCAGGCCGCCCAGCGTGAGGGCCTCGTCGCGCCGGGGCACGCGGCCCATCTCGTGCGCGACCAGTCCGCCGATGGTGTCGAAGTCGGCCTCGGGCAGCGAGGCGGCAAAGGCCTCGTTCACCGAGGCAATGGGCGCGTCGCCGGCCACGCGGTGGCTGCCGTCGGCCAGTGTGTAGACGCTGCTGGTGTCGCCGCCCTTCTCGTCGAACTCGTCCTCGATCTCGCCGACGATCTCCTCCAGCACGTCCTCGATGGTGATGAGGCCGGCGGTGGAGCCGAACTCGTCGATGACCAGGGCCAGGTGGTTGCGGTTGGAGCGGAAGTCGCGCAGGAGTTCGTTCAGGCCCTTGGATTCGGGCACGAACACCGTGGGGCGCAAAAGCGTGCGCAGGTTCAGGTCAGGCGAGCGCTGCAGCTTGAGCAGGTCCTTCGCCATCAGGATGCCGATGATGTTGTCGCGCTGGCCTTCATAGACCGGGAAGCGCGAGTGGCCGGTGCCGATCACCAGGTGCAGCACGTCTTCGTAGGGCGCCTCGATGTCCAGCAGGTCCATGCGCGGGGCGGCCACCATCACGTCGCCGGCCGTCATGCCGGCCATGCGGATCACGCCTTCGAGCATCATGCGCGACTCGGGGGCGATGAGCTCGCGGTCCTCCGCGTCCGCCAGTGTCTCGATCAGCTCGTCGGTGGAGTCGGGGCCGGGGTGGACGAACTCGACGAGCCGCTGGAAGAGATTGCGCTTGTCGGCGTGGGCAGGCGGCTTTTCGCCATGTCGGGCGCGGCCGCCGTGACCGGAATGGGGATCGGACATCGCACCAGGGCGAGCAGTGAGGGGAGCGCCAGCTTAACCCAACAGGATTTCCCAAGTGTGCTAGCTTGGCGGGTTGTTTCCCGTGCCTGCGCCCATATCTGGGCTGGCACCCCTGATCAGGACACGAACCATGGCCCTCATTCCTGCCACCATCCTCACCGGCTTCCTCGGCTCGGGCAAGACCACGCTGCTGAAGCGGGTGCTCACCGAGGCCCACGGCCAGAAGATTGCCGTCATCGAGAACGAATTCGGCGACGAGAACATCGACAACGAGATCCTGGTGCAGGACACCAAGGAGCAGATCATCCAGCTCAACAACGGCTGCGTGTGCTGCACCATCCGCGAAGACCTGCGCACCACGCTGACCGACCTGGCCGAGAAGCGCCGCAAGGGCGAGCTGGACTTCGACCGCGTGGTGATCGAGACCACCGGCCTGGCCGACCCCGGCCCCGTCGCCCAGACCTTCTTCATGGATGACGAGGTGGCCGAGAGCTACTTGCTGGACAGCATCCTGACGCTGGTGGACGCCAAGCACGGACAGGGCCAGCTCGACGAGCGTCAGGAAGCGCGCCGCCAGGTGGGCTTCGCCGACCAGATCTTCATCAGCAAGGCCGACCTCGTGAACGACGAGGAGGTCGAGGACCTGGCCCACCGCGTCAAGCACATGAACCCGCGCGCGCCGCAGCGCCGGGTGAACTTCGGCGAGGTGGCCATCTCCGAGGTGTTCGACCTGCGCGGCTTCAACCTGAACGCCAAGCTGGAGATCGACCCGGACTTCCTGAACGCCGACGACCACGGCCACCACCATGGGCATGCCCACGATCACGACCATGACCACGATCACGGCGAGCATTGCGACCACCCGCACCACCACGCCCACGACGACGACGTGAAGAGCTTCGTCTTCCGCTCCGACCGGCCGTTCAACCCGGCCAAGCTGGAAGACTTCCTGGGCGCCATCGTGCAGGTTTACGGCCCGAAGCTGCTGCGCTACAAAGGCGTGCTGAACATGAAGGGCACCGACAAGAAGGTGATCTTCCAGGGCGTGCACCAGCTGATGGGCAGCGACCTGGGCCCGAAGTGGGCGCCCGGCGAGAAGAAGACCAGCAAGATGGTGTTCATTGGTATCGATTTGCCCAAGGATGTGTTCCTGCAGGGCCTGGAGCAATGCCTGGCCTGAGCCGGACCCCTCTGTATCGAGACGGATTGCCGGTGTTTCAACTGACAGGGTTTCCCAGCGGAAAAAGGCCCCAGCGGCCTCAAAACAACGTGGCTACAATCCGCGGCGCCCAAATTCGCCCCGGTGCTGAAAACATCGTGGACAGAGCGGGTATAACCGCCGTAGCGAGGAGACTCCTGTGAGCAAGACACCGGCAGCAAAGCAAGCAAGCGCCAAGAAGCCAGCGGCGAAAACGCCGGCGGCCAAGGCGACCAAGCCTGCAGCGAAAACGGCGCCGGCAAAAGCGGCCCCGAAGGCAGCCCCTGCAGCCCCGGCCAAGCCGGCGCCCAAGGCAGCGAAACCGGCGGCACACCACGAACCGGCCAAGGCCGCCAAGCCCGTAGCGGCGGCCAAGCCGGCGCCCATGCCACCGCCTCCCCCCAAACCGGCGCCCGCACACAAACACGCGGAACCCGAACTGGCCAGCGTCACCGCCGCGGCAGCACCGAAAAGATCCTCCAAAGCGGCAGCAGAACCTCCGGCAACAGCCCCTCTCCCTCCCCCGACCTCCCGATTCGCCGACCGGTTCGCTCCGCCCAGGCCCCCAACCCGACAGATGAACAACCTCGCAGTGGACATCCCCAAGCAAGCACACAAGGCCGACCCGAAGCTGGCCAACGCATGGAAGACAAAGGCAGGCCGTGACCTGACCGAGGCCGAACTCCTCGCCATGCCTGACAGCGAATACATGAACGAAAAGCAGCTGGACTTCTTCCGGGCCAAGCTGCAGGTCCTGAAGGACGACCTCCTGTCCAACGCCGGCGAGACCACCGAGCACCTGCGCGAAGACACCTCCATCGTCCCGGACCCGGCCGACCGCGCCACGATCGAGGAAGAACACGCGCTCGAACTTCGCACACGCGATCGGGAGCGCAAGCTGCTCAAGAAGATCTCGCAGTCCCTGGCACGCATCGACGCCGGCGACTACGGTTTCTGTGACGAAACCGGCGAACCGATCGGACTGGGCCGTCTGATCGCCCGCCCCACCGCTACACTGTCACTGGAAGCACAGCAGCGCCGAGAGCTCAAGCAGAAGATGTTCGGCGACTGAGTAGTCGCCCACATCGAAGCCGCAGTACCCTGACATGGCGGACCCCAAAGACACGACGAGTTTCTTCCGCAAAGTCGTGAAGTTCGTGGCCAACCCGGCCACCGAATGGAGCGACCTGGAACCGCCTTCGGCCGAAGCGCGGGAGACCGAGTTCGCCAAGTCGGAACTCAAGGCGATGATCGAGCGCAAGCGGCGCAACGACTTCGTGCGCAAGCGCGAGTTCGACATGCTGCGCAAGGTGCGCCGCGAAGGCCTGTCCAGCGAGCAGCTCGCCGCCCTGGGCGGCTCCTCGAAGATCGACGACTCCGAAGCCCGCATCGACAGCGGCGCCAAGCAGGACGTGGGCGTCAAGGCCAAGATCGACGAGATCGAGCAGCAGATGGTGGGCGACGGCGGCTACCACGGCTCGCAGCGCCGCTCCCCCGAGTTCTACAACGCCCGCACCCAGCCGGTGCCCATGGAGCCGACGCCGGCCGCCCGCCAGAGCGCCCACGCGCCGTTCAATGCGGCGCCCGACGGTGGCCGGGTGGTCGACACCGGCGTGCCCAGCGAGCGCGGCAAGCTGGCGGCTGCGCCGGCCGCAGCAGTGATGAGTCCGGGCATGTCCCCGCTCTCGCCGCTGAACCTGGACACCAATTCCGCCGACTTTGCCAACCCGTTTGCCGTCGAGGTGAGCGAGGTGGCCCACGATCCGGAGCTGGACGAAGCCGTCATCGCCTTCGCCAACGCCGATTTCGAGCTGTGCGAGCAGTCCCTGTCGAGCCTCACCTCGCCGGGCGGCAGCCGCGCGCAGCACGCCGAGACCTGGCTGGTGCTGTTCGACCTGTACCGCGCCATCGGCCAGCACAACAAGTTCGAGGCCCTGGCGGTCGACTACGCCCAGCAGTTCGGCTGGTCGGCGCCGCAGTGGTTCTCCATGCCGCAGCTGGTGGCCGAAGCCGCCCTGGCGGAAGAGAACAAGCCGCGTGCGTCCAATGCGCCGCCAGTGCCCCGGCCCGATGGTCAGGTGGGCTGGATCTGCCCCGAGGTGGTCGACGCAGAAACCGTCGCCAAGCTGCGCTCGCAGACCCTGCAGATGCCCCTGCCCTGGGTGTTCGACTGGGGCAACATGCGCCTCATCGACCCTGAGGCCTGTGCGCGGATGAGCGAGCTGTTCCGCACCTGGATCGGCCAGAAGCTGGACATGCGCTGGCTCAACGGCGAGCGGCTGCTGGCGGTGCTGGTCGACAGCGCGCCCACCGGCGTGCGCGACGCCGACCCCGCCTACTGGCAGCTGCGCCTGGACGCGCTGCGCATGACCAACCGGCCCGATGCCTTCGACGAGGCCGCCATCGACTACTGCGTGACCTACGAGGTCTCGCCGCCGTCGTGGGAGCCCGCCAAATGCCAGGTGCGCATCAGCGGGCCTGAGCACAGCACGCATTCGCCGGGCCTGTCGGTGGTGAGCGAGGTGTCCACGAGCTTCGTGGAATCGCAGCTCATCGAAGAGCCCAACATGGTGCAGGTGGCCAGCGTGGAGCTGTCCGGCCAGCTGGTGGGCGACATCGGCCCGACGCTGAAGAAGCTCAACGACCAGCTCGGTGGCGCGGCCATCGTCAACGTGTCGTGCTCCAAGCTGATCCGCGTGGACTTCATCGCCGCGGGCGACCTGCTGAACTGGGTGCTGGCACGCCGCACCGAGAACCGCACGGTGGGCTTCGTGGAAGCGCAGCGGCTCGTGGCGCTGTTCTTCGGGGCCATGGGCATCACCGAGCACGCCAAGGTCAAGGTCCGCACAGTCTGACCCTCCACGCCCCTCGGGCGTGGTGACATCCCCGTGCGAACAGGGCCTATGCTGTGGGCATCGCGGCCTTGAAATGCCGCTCCTCCACTGCAGATAGCTCCCATGGAAAACTACCACGGCACGACCATCCTGAGCGTGCGTCGCGGCAACATCGTCGCGTTGGGTGGTGACGGACAAGTCACCCTCGGCAACGTCGTCGTCAAGGCCTCCGCCCGCAAGGTGCGCAAGCTGTACCGCGACCAGGTGCTGGCCGGCTTCGCAGGCGCCACCGCCGACGCCTTCACCCTCTTCGAGCGCTTCGAGGCCAAGCTGGAAAAGCACCAGGGCCACCTCGTGCGCGCGGCCATCGAGCTCACCAAGGACTGGCGCACCGACCGCGTGCTGCGCCGGCTGGAAGCCATGCTGGCCGTGGCCGACAAGGACGCCTCGCTCATCATCACCGGCAACGGCGACGTGCTCGAACCCGAGCACGGCATCGTGGCCATCGGTTCGGGCGGCTCGTATGCACAGGCCGCGGCCCGTGCGCTGTACGAGCACACCGCCCTGGCACCGGCGGACATCGTCAAGAAGTCCCTGGAGATCGCTGGCGACCTGTGCATCTATACCAACCAGAACCACACCATCGAGACCCTGGGGTCCTGACATGAAATCGAGCATGACCCCGCAAGAGATCGTCTCCGAACTCGACCGCCACATCGTGGGCCAGCGCGACGCCAAGCGCGCGGTGGCCATTGCCTTGCGCAACCGCTGGCGCCGCCAGCAGGTGGACGACAAGCTGCGCGGCGAGATCACGCCCAAGAACATCCTGATGATCGGCCCCACCGGCGTGGGCAAGACCGAGATCGCGCGGCGCCTGGCCAAGCTGGCCGACGCGCCCTTCATCAAGGTGGAAGCCACCAAGTTCACCGAGGTGGGCTACGTCGGCAAGGACGTGGACTCCATCGTGCGCGACCTGCTGGACATGGCCGTCAAGCAGGAGCGCGAGAGCGCGATGCGGCGCCAGCGCACGCGCGCTGAAGACGCGGCCGAAGACCGCATCCTCGACATCCTCGTGCCGCCCGCGCGCAGCGAGTTCGGCATGACCACGCAGTCGCCGGACAACACCGCGCGGCAGGTGATGCGCAAGCGGCTTCGAGAAGGCGTGCTGGACGACAAGGACGTCGAGATCGAGGTGGCCGACACCAAGCCTGCCCTGGAGATCATGGGCCCGGCCGGCATGGAAGACATGGCCGAGCAGTTGCGCGGCATGTTCGCCAACATGGGCGGCGGCAAGCGCAAGCTGCGCAAGATGAAGATCGCCGAGGCCTTCAAGGTGCTGATCGAAGAGGAAGCCGCCAAGCTGGTGAACGAGGAAGAGATCCGGACTGCGGCACTCGCCAACGCCGAGCAGAACGGCATCGTGTTCATCGACGAGATCGACAAGGTGACCTCGCGCTCCGAAGGCAGCGGCGCCGAGGTCTCGCGCCAGGGCGTGCAGCGCGACCTGCTGCCGCTGGTGGAAGGCACGGCGGTGAACACCAAGTACGGCATCGTGAAGACGGACCACATCCTCTTCATCGCGTCAGGTGCGTTCCACCTGAGCAAGCCGAGCGACCTGATTCCCGAGCTGCAGGGGCGCTTTCCGATCCGCGTCGAGCTGGGCTCGCTGAGCGTGGACGACTTCGAGGCCATCCTCACGCAGACGCATGCGAGCCTGGTGAAGCAATACCAGGCGCTGCTGGCCACCGAAGGGGTCACGCTGGAGCTCAAGCCAGACGGCATCCGCCGCATCGCGCAGATCGCCTGCGACGTGAACGAGCGCACCGAGAACATCGGTGCGCGGAGGCTGTCGACGGTGATGGAGCGGCTGCTGGATGAGGTGAGCTTCGACGCGCCCAACCTGGGTGGGCAGACGGTGGCGCTGGGTGCGGCAGAAGTGGACGCCAAGCTGGGCGAACTGTCCAAGGACGAGGACTTGTCGCGCTACATCCTGTAAGTCAAAGCGCCAGGCGATGCGATTGCAGCGCCAGCAGTCCTTCGAAGATCAGCGTATCCACCGTCTCGAACGGCAGATCGGTGATCGGCGCGAGCTTCACCGCCGCGCCGCCGCTCATCAGCAGCACCGGCTCCTGGCCGGTCTTCTTCAGCAGGCGCCGGTGCATGCGCTCCACCGCGCCGGCAATCGAATGCGCGCCGCCGCTCATCAGCGCATCGCTGGTGTTGGTCGGAAAGTCGCGCACGTCGCCGGTCGGGGCCTTCAGCCCGGCCGTGCCCATCTCCAGCGCCCGCAGCATCAGGCCGAAGCCCGGGATGATGAGGCCCCCCAGGAACTTGCCGGTCTCGTCCAGCGCATCCACCGTCACGGCGGTACCGACCATGACCACCAGCGCAGGCCGCGGTTTGCCGGTGGCCAGCACCCGGTGCCAGGCGCCGATCAGCGCCACCCAGCGGTCGGTGCCCAGCCGGTTGGGGTGGTCATAGCCGTTGGTGACGCCCGCGGCATGCGGCGACGACACCACCCAGCGCGGGGCGATGTCCCAGATCTCCAGTTGTTCCTCGACGCGACGCTTCACGCCTTCGCCGGCGACGATGCTGCCCAGCATGCTGCTGGGTGGGCCCAGCTGTTTCCAGTCCTGCTCGGCCAGGTCGTCGATGGTTTCCAGGAACACCGCACCGTGCGCCAGCAACGCGGCGCCGGGCTGCGGCGACGCGTACTGCGCCCACTTCAGACGGGTGTTGCCGACGTCGATCGCGAGAAAGCTCATCGGCCGCGATTGTGCCTGTCAGCTCGCGGCGAGGGGATTGGTGCGGGCATCTAGAAGGTAGCGGGCGCGGCGCAGCACCTGTTGTGCGGCAAGCGACCGGTACGGCTTGATGATGCGCGACTCGACCTCGTCGATGAGTTCCGCCAGCTCAGTGCGAGTGCGGGCCCGGCGCAGGCGCATCATGGTGAGCGAGCCGGTGAGCGGCGCCTCGGCCTTCACCGCGCGCATCAGGATGCCGCGCGCTTCCTCCAGCGACGAATCGCCGCTGCGGGCGGCTTCGAAGTCATCGAAATCGGAATCGGGAATGCGCTGCTGGCTCAGCACCGAGTCGGTCATGATCGATTCCGGGTGCAGGGTGCGTGCCGCCGGCAAGATGGATTCGGTCTCGTCGTGCAGATGGATCTGCTCGGGCAGGGCCGACGCCTTCTTGTCCGCCGGCTTGGGCGGCTCCAGCGGAATGTCCACGTGCACGCTGTCGTCCTCCGGCGCGGGCTCCGGCCGGGGGATGGGAATGGTCGCCATGTGGTCCGGATTGGGCTGGGCCGGCGGCACGGGCGCTGCCGGCGGCTGGCCGGGCAACGCCGACACGGCCGGCACCGCAATGAGCCCCATGTCCATCAGCTCGCCGAAGCAGCTCTCGGTGGCGCCGGCCTTCACGGCCATGGACCGCACTTCGGCCTCGCTGCGTCGGCCATCGACCAGCAGCAGCACGGTGCGCTGGCGTTGCGTCAAACGGCGCTGGCGGCTCGTGAGCTCGCTCTGGCCTTCGGCGGTCTTGACAGGGATGGGTGGGGTCGCCACGGAAGCCTCCTAGATTCGCAGCCGTCCATGGACGGGTTGGCCACCGCGGCTGCTCCCAACGTGGGGATTTTGACGCGAAAACGCTTCCAGAACACAAGCCGCCACCAGCAGCATGGCGCCGGATTTCGTGCATTCCGTGGCAGACCGCACTGGATGCAGGACAGGCGGGATACACTGCGCCAATTGACGTATACGTCAATTAAACTCCGCCCCATCAAGGAGTCCTCTTGGCACGCACCGCACGATCTCCCGACCTCGGCGCCTACCAGCACCGCACCGCGCTCAAGCGTGGTGCGAAGCGTTTCTCTTTGTCTGATTTCGACCCGGGGGACAAGCCGTTTTCGTCCGGGGACAAGACACGCGACAAGGCCGTGGTGGCCAAGCTGGCCCAGGACCTGGACGGCCTGCAGGACCTCTTCTACGCCGACCGCCGCTTCAAGCTGCTCGTGGTATTGCAAGGTACCGACACCAGCGGCAAGGACGGCACCATCCGCGGCGTGTTCGGCCAGATGAGCGCTTTGGGCGTCCAGACGGTGGGCTGGAAGGCGCCCAACGACGAGGCCCGCGCCCGCGACTACCTCTGGCGCATCCACCAGCGCATTCCCGCCTGCGGCGAGGTGGTCATCTTCAACCGCAGCCACTACGAAGACGTGCTGGTGCCGGTGGTCAAGGGCCAGATCGGCAAGACGGAAACGCTGCAGCGCTACGCCCAGATCAACGACTTCGAGCGCATGCTGACCGAAACCGGCACGGTCATCCTGAAGTTCATGCTGCACATCTCCAAGGACGAGCAGCGCGCTCGCCTGCAGGAGCGCCTGCGCGACCCGAACAAGCACTGGAAGTTCGAAGGCGGCGACCTCGATGCCCGCAAGCAGTGGGACTCCTACCAGCAGGCCTACTCCTACGCCATCGCCGCCACGGGCACGCCCTGGGCGCCGTGGACCATCGTGCCCGCCGACTCCAAGACCCATCGCAACCTGATGATCGCCACCGTGGTCAAGCAGGCCCTCGAAGGACTGAACCTCCGCTACCCGCCGGGCGATCCGTCCCTCGCTCACATCGTCGTCGAATAAGCAGGAGACCCCCGCATGACCGACCTGTCCGCCGAATTCAAGGCGCTCGCTGAATACCGTCCCACGCAGAAGGTGCGCTTCGTCACCGCGGCCTCGCTGTTCGACGGGCACGACGCGGCCATCAACATCATGCGGCGCATCCTGCAGAGCATGGGCGCGGAGGTGATCCACCTCGGGCACAACCGCTCGGTCGACGAGGTGGTGACGGCTGCGCTGCAGGAGGACGTGCAGGGCATCGCGATCAGCTCCTACCAGGGCGGGCACGTCGAGTATTTCAAGTACATGGTGGACTTGCTGAAGGCACGCGGCGGCGAGCACATCCAGGTGTTCGGCGGCGGCGGCGGCGTGATCGTGCCGGCGGAGATCTCCGAGCTGCAGGGCTACGGCGTGGCGCGCATCTACAGCCCAGAAGACGGGCAGCGCATGGGCCTGCAGGGCATGATCGGCGAGATGGTCATGCGCTGCGACCATGACCTCTCGGCGCACTCGCCGAAGGACCTCGCTGCAGTGCGCGGCCAGTCGGAAGCCAACTGGCGCGCGCTGGCGCAGCTCATCACCGCGCTGGAGAACGGCAAGGCCTCCGACGCGCTGAAGGCGACGCTGCATGCCGAGGCGAAGAAGGTGAAAACGCCGGTCGTCGGCATCACCGGCACGGGCGGCGCGGGCAAGTCCTCGCTGACCGACGAGCTGATCCGCCGCATCCGGCTGGACCAGGACGATGCGCTGCGCATCGCCGTCATCAGCATCGATCCGTCGCGGCGCAAGAGCGGGGGCGCGCTGCTGGGCGACCGAATCCGCATGAACGCCATCGCACCGTGGAGCCAGGGCCAGCGCGTGTTCATGCGCAGCCTGGCCACGCGCGACTTCGGCAGCGAGATCAGCCAGGCCCTGCCCGACGTGCTCGCGGCCTGCAAGGTGGCGGGCTTCGACCTCATCGTGGTGGAGACCTCGGGCATCGGCCAGGGCGACGCGGCCATCGTGCCGCTGGTGGACGTGCCCATGTACGTGATGACGCCCGAGTACGGCGCGGCCAGCCAGCTCGAGAAGATCGACATGCTGGACTTCGCCGAGTTCGTGGCCATCAACAAGTTCGACCGCAAGGGCGCGATGGACGCGCTGCGCGACGTGGCCAAGCAGGTGCAGCGCAACAAGGAAGCCTGGAAGAAAAAGCCCGACGAGATGCCGGTGTTCGGCACCATGGCCAGCCGGTTCAACGACGACGGCGTGACGGCCTTGTACCAGTCCCTGCTGCCGCGCCTGCGCGAGCTGGGCCTGCACACGCGCGAGAGCCGGCTGCCGGCCGTGGCCACGCGCCACAGCACGCACCAGGTGCCCATCGTGCCCGGTGCGCGGGTGCGCTACCTGGCCGAGATTGCCGACACCGTGCGCGGCTACAAGCAGCACTCGCGCGAGCAGGCCCGCGTGGCGCGGCAGGCGCAGCAGTTGCGCGAGAGCGCGCGCATGCTCAAGGCCAGCGGCAAGCCCGCCGATGCGCTGGCGTCGCTCGATGAACTTGCCCGCGAACGCGAGTCGCAGCTCGATGCGCATGCGAAGAAGCTGCTCGCCATGTGGCCGCAGATGCAGAAGTCGTACGCGGGCGACGAGTACGTGGTGAAGATCCGCGACAAGGAGATCCGCACGGCGCTCACGCACACCACGCTGTCGGGCAACAAGATCCGCAAGGTCGCGCTGCCGCAGTACGAGGACGACGGTGAGGTACTCAAGTGGCTGCTGCTGGACAACGTGCCCGGCAGCTTCCCCTACACCGCCGGCACCTTCGCCTTCAAGCGCGAGGGCGAGGACCCGACCCGCATGTTCGCCGGCGAAGGCGATGCCTTCCGCACCAACCGCCGCTTCAAGCTGCTCAGCGAAGGCATGCCGGCCAAGCGCCTGTCCACCGCCTTCGACAGCGTCACGCTGTACGGCAACGACCCCGCCATCCGCCCCGACATCTACGGCAAGGTGGGCAACTCCGGCGTGAGCATCGCCACGCTGGACGACATGAAGGTGCTGTACGGCGGCTTCGACCTGTGCAACCCCAGCACCTCGGTGTCGATGACCATCAACGGCCCGGCACCCACCATCCTCGCGATGTTCATGAACACCGCGATCGACCAGCAGGTGGACAAGTTCAAGGCCGACAACGGCCGCGAGCCGACGGATGACGAAACGCAGAAGATCGCCGCGTGGGTGAAGCAGAACGTGCGCGGCACGGTGCAGGCGGACATCCTCAAGGAAGACCAGGGCCAGAACACCTGCATCTTCTCCACCGAGTTCTCGCTGAAGGTGATGGGCGACATCGCCGAGTACTTCGTGCACCACCAGGTGCGCAACTTCTACTCGGTGAGCATCAGCGGCTATCACATCGCCGAAGCGGGTGCGAACCCGATCTCGCAACTGGCCTTCACGCTGAGCAACGGCTTCACCTTCGTGGAGGCCTATCTCGCGCGCGGCATGCACATCGACGACTTCGCGCCCAACCTGAGCTTCTTCTTCAGCAACGGCATGGACCCGGAGTACACCGTGCTGGGCCGCGTGGCACGCCGCATCTGGGCGGTGGCCATGCGCGACAAGTACGGCGCGAACGAACGCTCGCAAAAGCTCAAGTACCACGTGCAGACGAGCGGCCGTTCACTGCATGCGCAGGAGATCCAGTTCAACGACATCCGCACCACGCTGCAGGCGCTGATCGCGATCTACGACAACTGCAACTCGCTGCACACCAACGCCTTCGACGAAGCCATCACCACGCCCACCGAAGACAGCGTGCGCCGCGCGATGGCCATCCAGCTCATCATCAACCGCGAGTGGGGCCTGGCGAAGAACGAGAACCCCAACCAGGGCGCGTTCATCATCGATGAGCTGACCGAACTGGTGGAAGAAGCCGTGCTCAAGGAGTTCGAGAAGATCGCCGAGCGCGGCGGCGTGCTGGGCGCGATGGAGACCGGCTACCAGCGCGGGCAGATCCAGGAAGAGAGCATGCACTACGAGATGCTCAAGCACACCGGCGAGTACCCCATCATCGGCGTGAACACCTTCCGCAACCCGCATGGCGACCCGGTGCCGGAGCACATCGAGCTGGCGCGATCAACCGACGACGAGAAGCAGTCGCAGCTCAAGCGCCTGGCCGACTTCCAGCAGCGCAACGCCGGCCAGGCGAGCGCCATGCTCAAGAAACTTCAGCAGGCGGTGATCGACAACCGCAACGTGTTCGAGGTGCTGGTGGAAGCGGTGCGGGTGTGCTCGCTCGGGCAGATCACGTCGGCGCTGTTCGAGGTGGGCGGGCAGTATCGGCGCAGCATGTAGTCAATCGCCCGGCCATTCGAACGTGCCATTGAGCACCGGCTGCGCCCGCAGCCGGTCCACCGCAAAGTCCACGAAGGCCTTGACCTTCGCCGCCGCCTTGCGTCCATCCACATAGACCACCTGCACCGGGATCGGCAGCGGCTCGTGGTCTTCCATGACGATGCGCAGCCGGCCGGCCTTCACATGGTCGGCGATCTGGTAGGACAAGGCCCGCGTCAGGCCACGTCCGGCCAGCGCGGCGGCGATGCCGATCTCGCCCATGTTGACCGTGAGCTGCATGCGCGGCTGCGCGATCAGCCGTTCGCGTTTGTGCTTGCTGCCCGGTGGGTACAAGGTCCAGGGCGCGACACCGCCGCCGTTCATCACGAAGCCGATGCCCTCGTGCCGCTGCAGGTCCGCCGGCGTGCGCGGCACGCCACGTTCGGCCAGGTATTGCGGCGACGCCACCATCACCCGCCGCACGTGCCCCACGCCCACGGCGGTCAGCCCCGAATCGGGCAGATGGGCGATGCGCACCGCCGCGTCGTAGCCTTCCTCGAACAGGTGCACGATGTGGTCGGCGAAGTGGCTGCGGATGTTCACCTGCGGGTGCGCGGCGAGGAAGTCCAGCACCAGCGGCGCCACATGCATGCGGCCGAACTGCTGGGGCGCGGTGATCGACAGCTGTCCCTGCGGCAGGGTGTGCGCACCGCCGGCCGAGGCTTCCGCGTCCTGAACCTCCGACAGGATGCGCTTGCAATCCGCGTGATACCGCTCGCCCACGTCGGTGAGCGCCACGTTGCGTGTCGTGCGCCGCAGCAGCTGCGCGCCCACGTGCTCCTCCAACGCCACGATGGCGCGGCTCACGGCGGGCGCCGACAGGCCCAGTTGCCGTGCTGCCGGCGCGAAGCCCTTCGCGTCGGCCACGGCAACGAAGATGCGCATGGCGTCGAATCGGTCCATTCCTTGTCATTCCACCTGGCGTAAGAGTGAAGTGTCGGTCATGACGCTTCTGTTGCGCGCCGCCCGCCGCTATGTTTGCGCCTGGCCCTTCAACGCACGACAAGACCGCCATGACAAGACCGACCCAACCGATCCGCCTGTACACCTTCAGCCTGTCCGGCCATGCCCACCGCGCCGAGCTGTTCCTCTCGCTGCTGGGCCTGCCCTTCGAGAAGATCGAGGTCGACCTGGCGCAAGGCGAGCAGCGGACGCCCGAGTACCTCCAGCGCAACCTCTTCGCGCAAGTACCGGTGATCGAGGACGGCGATGTCACCATCCCCGACAGCAACGCCATCCTCACCTACCTCGCGCTGCGCTATGACGACAGCGGCCGCTGGCTGCCGCGCGACCCGGTGCTGGCCGCGCAGATCCAGCGCTGGCTCTCGGTGGCTGCAGGCCAGCTCGTGCTCGGCCCGGCCCGAGCCCGCGCCGCGGTCATCTTCAACGCGCCGGCCGATCCGCGCGGGCCGGAGATCACCAAGGCGCTGTTCTCGCGCATGGAAGCGCACCTGCGGGACCGGCCATTCTTCGTGGGCAACCACCCCACCATCGCCGACATCGCGCTGTACAGCTACACCTCGCACGCCCCCGAAGGCGGCAACTCGCTGGAGCCCTACCCCACGCTGCGCGCCTGGCTCGCGCGCATCGAGGCCCTGCCCGGCTACGTGAGCATGCAGCGCCGGCCCGCCCTGCAAGCGACACCGGCCTGACGCATGGACGCGCCCTTCCATGCCGGAGAAATCGCGGTGCAGATGCGCGTGGGGGTCCACGAACGCATGGCGGAGGTGGGCTCGCGGGTGATGCGCACCGCCATGCCCGAGCAGCACCGCGAGCTGTTCCAGAAGCTGCCCATGATGCTGGTGGGCAGCCTGGATGCGCACGGCCGGCCGTGGGCGTCGATGGTGGTCGGTGCGCCGGGCTTCATCCATGCACCGGACGACCGCCACCTGCGCTTGAACACCACGCCGCTGCCCGGTGATCCGCTGGCCGATCATCTGGCGGTGGACGTGCCGCTGGGCCTGCTGGGCATCGAACCGCACACGCGGCGACGCAACCGCATGAACGGCACGGTCGAGCAGATGGATGCGTCCGGCTTCACGGTGGTGGTGGACCAGAGCTTCGGCAACTGCCCGCAGTACATCCAGGCCCGCCAACCGAGTTGGGTGGATGCCGAAGGCCCCCCGCCGGTGAGGCTCAGCCCTGCCTTGCACCAGGAAGCGCTGGCACTGATCCGCCACAGCGACACCCTCTTCATCGCCACCGCATCGGCCCGGCCCCAAGGGCATGCCGGCGCGCAGGGCGTGGACGTCTCGCACCGCGGCGGACCGCCCGGCTTCGTGCGCATCGATGTCAACCCGGCGACATCGCGCACCACGCTGACGCTGCCCGACTACCGCGGCAACTTCATGTTCAACACGCTGGGCAACATCGCTGCGAATCCGCGCGCGGGCCTGTTCTTCTTCGACCCGTCCACTGGCGATGTGCTGCAGGCCACGGGCAGCGCCGCCATCGTGTGGGACGAGGCGCAAATCGCGGCATTCCCCGGTGCGCAGCGCCTGCTGCAGGTGCACATCGACGAGGCACTGTGGCGCGCAGGCACGCTGCCCCTTCGCTGGACCGCGGCGCAGTACGCGCCCCAGTTCGAAGCCATGGGGATTTCCACCGAACTTGGCGCCTAGGCGACTGTCGCACCACGCTGCCTTCGATAGCCTCCGGCATCTGCCTCGATCCGGAGACTTGAATGAACGAGCTGTTTTCCATCCAGGGCCGCACCGCCCTCATCACCGGTGGATCGCGCGGCATCGGCCGCATGATCGCCGCCGGCTTCGTGGCCGCCGGCGCGCGCGTCTACATCTCGGCGCGCAAGGCCGACGCCTGCAACCAGACCGCCAAGGAGCTGTCGGAGTTCGGCCACTGCGTGTCGCTGCCCGCGGATGTGTCCACCCTGGACGGCGTGAAGTCGCTGGTCGCGGCTTATGAAAAGCACGAGGGCTCGCTGGACATCCTCGTCAACAACGCCGGCGCCGCCTGGGGCGCACCGTATGACGAGTTCCCCGAAAGCGGCTGGGACAAGGTGGTGGACCTCAACCTGAAGACGCCCTTCTTCCTCACGCAGGCGCTGAGCGGCGTGCTGCGCCGCGCGGCCGAATTCCGGCCGGCCAAGGTCATCAACATCGCCTCCATCGACGGCGTGTCGGTGAACCCGATGGAGACCTATTCCTACGCGGCCAGCAAGGCCGGCCTCATCCACCTCACGCGCCGCATGGCGCTGCGGCTGGTGCAGGACAACATCATCGTCAACGCCATCGCCCCGGGCGCCTTCGCGTCGGAGATGAACCGCGCCGCGCGCGACCATGCGGGCGAGGTGTCGGCACACATCCCCGCGGGCCGCATCGGGCAGGACGACGACATGGCGGGCGCGGCGATCTACCTCGCCTCGCGTGCCGGTGACTACGTGGTGGGAACGACTCTGGTGGTGGACGGCGGCGTCACGCACTCGCGCGGCTGACCGCCGCCTCTTGAGGGCCGGTGGCGATGACTCGCCACCGGCCGTTTTCTTCCACCGCGCGGCCTTCGCCGCGCAGCTTGTACAGATGCGCCAGCAGCGAGCGCATGGCGATCGCATGCAGCCTGGGCGTGACGTCGTCGTAGACCTGGGCAAGCAGTTGATCCGCATCGGCCGGGCCGCCGGCCTGCAAGGCTTCCAGCACCTTGGCCTCGCGCTGCAGGCGATGCCGCACGATCCATTCGAAGGCGCGGCGTGGCTGCTCCATCAGGAAGCCGTGGCCCGGCGCGAGCCAGTCGATGCCGTCCATCTGCGCGAGCGAGCGCAGCGAAGCCACGTAGGCCGCCATGTCGCCGTCCGGCGGGTTGATGACCACGGTGCTGCTTTGCATCACATGGTCGCCGGTGAAGAGGGTGTTCTCCTCTTCCAGCAAATAGCACAGGTGGTTGGAGGCATGGCCGGGCGTGTGGATCACGCGCAGCGTCGTGCCGTCGTCGATCACGATGCGCTCGTCGCCTTGCAGCGGCTGGTCGGGCACGAAGGTCTTGTCCTGGCGGTCGGCGAAATCGGCGATGCGGCCGAGCGTGATCGCGCCCGTCGCGGCCTTCAGGGCCACGCAGGCCGGGGAATGGTCCGAATGCGTGTGCGTCACGAGGATGCGGGTGATCGGCCCCGGCGCGGCAGCGACCAATGCCTGCACATGGGCTTCGTCCACCGGGCCGGGATCGATCACCGACCACTCGTTGCGCGGTCCGCCACCCACGAGATAGCTGTTGGTGCCCGGCCCCGTCATCACGCTCGCATTGCCGGCCGTGACCCGGATGATGCGCGGTGACAGTCGCACTGCACGATCCGCCACGATGTCGTACCAGGCGGTGCCCAGCCCCTGCGGATCGAGCCGGCCCAGTTCGGCCCAGGCATGCTCGTCGGGCATCACCGGCCGCTGGCCCTGCGCGCCCTCGCCGATGCGCGGGAAGATGCGCGGCACCTCGCGCGGTGAGCGCGCCCAGGCCATCACCTCGGCCACCGTCTTGAAGTGCGCGAGCGACATCAAGGTGGCGCGCGTCGGGCCCATCAGCTTGAGCGCGTCGCCTTCGGCCAGGGCATCGGGGATGCGCATCCAGCGGTGCGCGGTCATCTCCGTGCCGTCGTGGCGGGCCACCTGCCCGTGCGGTGCGGCGGCAATGAAGAAACGCGTGTCAAAGCGCTTGGCCCGGCCCAGCGGCGTGAGCCAGTGGCTGAGGTAGGCAACCTCGCGCAGGTCCAGCCGCACGCCGGTCTCGCGGTGCAGGTCCAGCAGCGTCTTCTCGCCGCGGTGGATGGGGCCGCGCCAGGGCTCCAGCGAGGCAGCCGTCTCGGCGTCCACGCCGAACAGCAGGCCGCATTCCTCGAAGCATTCGCGCATGGCGGCGATGGCGTAGTCCAGCGCGCCCTCGGCCAGCTTCAACTGGTCCGCCGCCTGCGCGGGCGTGAGCCCGTCCACCAAGCCATGCAGCAGCGCATCCGCCTTGTCCACCAGCCCGCCGGGAAACACCCAGGCACCGCTGTTGTGGTCGCCGCGCTCGGCACGTTGCAGCAGCAGCACCTGCACGCCATCCGCACCGTCGCGAAGCAGCACCAGCGTGGCGGCGGGGCGCGGCGGTCTCGCCGTGAGATCGGCGGCGGCAGGCAAGGGCAGGTCTGGCGTCATGTCTGGAGCTTCGTCTTCCGAGGCGGCCGATGATGCACCGGGCGGCCCGCCCCCGGTGTCGCGCAGGCGAATCCGCCCTGCGGGCGGCGTGCTCGTTTTCACGGTGGACGCACGGCGCACGCTGCCTACGATGCGACGGTCCCCAGGGCCTTCCGTCCAGGGGAACCCACAACAAGGACACCCTCATGAAGACCCTGCACAAAGCCTCCCTCGCCGTCATCGGCCTCGCGCTCGCGGGCACCGCCACCGTGCTGTACGCCCAGGCCAGCGGCCTCAGCCGCACGCTGGTGCTCAAGGCGGACACCTCCATCGAAGGCCGCGAGGCGGTGGTGGCCCGCGTCGAGGTCGCGCCCGGCGCCAAGGCCGGCCGCCACACCCACCCGGGCGACGAGATCAGCTACGTGATGGAAGGTGAAGCCCTGCTGCTCATCGACGGCCAGCCGCCGCGCACGGTGAAGGCCGGCGAGTCCTTCCTCATCCCCGCCGGGGTGGTGCACGACGCGCACAACGTGAGCAACGCGCCGATCAAGCTGGTGGGCGTGTACGTGGTGGAGAAGGGCAAGCCGCTGGCCTCGCCCGCGCCCTGAGCACCTTCACAGCACATCGACGAGCTGGCGCAGCCGCAGGGCGTATTGCCGCATGGCCGCGCACAGCTGCTCGGTGCTGGCGGCACGCCCTGCACCGCCCGGCGGCATCACGTCGATGCCCTCGTCGATGAGGTCTGCCAGTTGATCGAGGCCGGCGGGGCGCAGCAGGTGCCGAAGGGTCGCCTTGTCCTCGCTGTCCGCGCCGCGGACCATCTCCATCGCCTTGTGGGCCTCGAGCTTGCAGTTCTCCAGCATCTGCAAGGTCGCCTCGGGGTCGAAGTCCCGCTGGTCCAGGCTTTCGACGCAGGAGCAGATCCGCTCCGCGCCGCGCAGCACGCCGTCGGCCGCGCGGTACAGCAGGTGGTCATCGGGCAGCACCGCCTCGGCCTGGCTCTGGGAGTCGATGCGGCTGGCCAGCAAGGTGGCGCGCACCCGCGCCGCACGGCTCTGGATCACCCACCGGTGGATCTTGCTTTCGCGCTCGCCGGCGAGCTGGTTCATGAGCGTACGGATCTCGTCGCGGGCATCGGTCGCCGTCTTGGTGGCCAGCAAGGTGGTCACGGCGAGCACCACGGCCAGCACGGCCGCGATCGCATTGCCGGCGTCGAACGCAGAGCCTTCCTTGCCTGCATCGGCAACCGGTGCGGATGCCGCAGCGGCCGCCGCCCCGGCATGGGACGCTGCCGCCCGCGCCGCCTCGCCCCGGCCATGCTGCCAGGTGCCCACCAGCAAGGCAGTGGCCAGTGCCAGGGTCAAGGCCGCGGACATCGCCCGCAAGGCGCGCGGCCATTCCACCACGTTGCCGAACAGGGCGAACAGGCCCAGGATGAGGCACCCCACCGCGATGCCGGCCATCGCCGCCGTGCCGTCCGTCCCGGCGGCGAAGGCCACCACGGCAAACAGCATCAACGGCAGCACGAAACCCACGCCCAGGCTGGCCAACGACTCGAGAGGGCCGGGACCACGCCGGCGCACGGCGTCATGCCAGACCTGCTTCATTGCAGCCATTGCCGTGTCCTCCAGATGTCGACCAGGCGCTGGCAATGTCCGGGCAGGGCCGAGACCTTGCGCAAGGCATTGCGATCGAGCACCAGTTGCTTGCGCTCGGCCTCGCTCATGCCTGCGAACTCCGTGTCGTCATCGACCTTGAGATTGCGCAGCCATTTCTCGGGGTGGCTGCTGACATAGCCGTACGGCACCTTCAGGCTTGACCGGCGGGCCCACAGGTACAGGCCGAAGACCTGGCCGGACGCCATCTCCGCCTGGCCCGCATTGCGGTAGCCCGCCTGCACGATGTCCGCCTCGCGCTGCATCACCGCCGGGGCGGGCAGGATCATCAGGTCGATCAGCACCAGATCCACACGATCGAGCTTGCCCAGCGCCACGTCGACATGCTGGACGGCGATGGCCTCGTGGCCGGCGCGGTCCAGCACGCGCTTGTAGAGCAGCGTGGACTCTCCCTGGTCATCCAAGAGCAGAATGTTCATGGGCATGCCTCTTCCTTTTGTGCAACCACGGACAACCCCCTCGAGAACACCGGCCACCGCAACTGCACCGCGAAGATGGCCTTGCCTGCAGCTTCATCCTGCACCTTGATCCGTGTATTGATCGTGCCGCCTGCGTCGCGCGCGAGCCGGTAGGCGTTCTCCAGGCCCAGCGTGCGCCTGACATGGGTGGGCTTGACCTGCGCGGCGTAGGTGTGCAGCCCCGACGGCGCGGTGCGGGCGTCTTCCAGCCTGCACGAGTTCACGACCAGCAGCACGAACAGGCGGCGCTCGCCCAAGGTCTTCCATCGCCCGCTGATGCGCACCTGCCCCGCGCCGTGGCGGAAGGCGTTGTGCAGCAGAACCCGCAGGACGCGACGGAACTGCGGCGCCTGGACCAGGTGCGCCTCGGGCCACCACGTCGGCGCCGGCATGCGCTCTGTGTCCACGTCGTCCGGACTGATGGGCTGCCAGGCCAGCTTCACCGCGTGGCGGCGGTAGAACGCCAGCCACGGCCACAGGGCTTCGCGGAAGACTTCATTCAGCTCCGACGACCGGTCGTCGTCCGAGGGCACGACCTGCTCGTGCATGACGGCCAAGTAGTCCTGCGCGAGGGCGGCCAGCCCTTCAGCCAGGTGCTGGATCAGGCGCAGGTCCTCGTCACGCTTGACCACCGCTCCATGACGTTCCTTGAATTCCTCCTGGTAGCCCAGCAATGCCAGCGAGTCGGTCTTCAGCTCGTGGACGACGGCCGAGGTCCAGTTCTCGCGGCGGAACTCCTCGCTGAGGGCCACCAGCAGCGGCGGCAGCAGGCGCTTGGCCGCATGCGCCACGAGATCGAGCTTCACGCTGTGCATCGCGTGGGTCCCGTCGAAGTGCAGGACCATCAGCGCACTGGCGCCACCATCGAACACCATGGGGACCGCCACCCAGGTCCGCGTCGCATCCAGCATGGCAGCGATCCGCGTGACACTGCTGCGCGGCAGGGCGCGCTTGAGCTCATCGACCAGCCGGCCATCGATGTCCTGGTAGACCGTCGGCTCCGGCACCTGGGGCGAGCCGTCCGCGGACACGCGCTGCAGGGCCTGGCGGGCCTTGGCCACGGCATGTGCGTGGGGCCCGGCCAGCTCCAGCGGACCGGCTTCGCGGAACACCGTGTAGGCCTGGCCGGACCCGGCCACCGCCTGCCACTGGTCGTCGTTGACCAGGGTGACGAGGTACCAGTCGGTGGGCGCCTGGCCATCGGCTCCCCAGAGCTCGGCCCACCGGCCGCGCAGGCGTTCGCAGATGTCCGACAGCGCGCTGAAGGCCGTGAGGGAGCTGCCCACGCGCCGCGAGCCGACGTTCTGGCCCACCTTCGAGATGATCTCGGCCGTCAGCACGTCATTCCAGCGCGACTTCCTGGCTTCGCGCTCCATGCGGATCCACGCGCGGACATGCGAGGCCGAAGCCCGCAGCAGCCCATGGGCCAGCCCCCCACCCTCCTCGCGCGTCAGCGGCATGGCGCGCGTGCGGCCGGCGGTTTCGTTCACCAGCTCGCGCAGGTCGTCGCCGGACAGGTTCTCGTCCTCGCGGTTCAGGTGATCGGTGCGGCGGTCCAGGGCCAGCAGGGCCAGCGGTGGCCCGTGCTCCCTGGATGACGGCTGGCCCGCCTCGTTCGGCGCCGGCGCCCAGACGACGAACTGCATCAGCGTCTCCGCATTGCCCCACCGGACCTGCACGCACGCCTGGCCGGCCTCGCCATGCCTGCCCGGCTCCCGGTGGTGCTGCCGCGCGTCGGACACCTCCACCAGGTTCCATCCCGACTCGTTGGTGCTGGTGTCCTCGTCGAGGATGAACGACTGCTCCAGCCACGCCGCCGCCGTTCCGGCAAAGCCGCCGCCGCGCTGGACCCGGGGGATGGTCCAGGTGTCGGGCTCGCCGCCCACCGCGTCGTCGGGCAGTTGCGCGAGTTCGTAGAAGCGCACCCGCGTGATGCCGCGCCGCTGCTGCAGCAGGTGCGCCAGCCTGAGGACCCGGTCGGACAGGGCGCCTTCCTCGGCCAGCGTGGCCATGGCCATTTCCTCGGCCTGCAGCGGATCGTCCAGCGCGTCGCGGGTCAGCCAGAAATAGGAGCCGGCGCGGTACAGGCGCAGGTGCACCCAGCGGTTCGACGACGGATCCCAGTCGACGAAGTCGGCGCGGGTCCGGCGCGGCGCGTCCGATTGCGCCGACACCGGCGTATCGATCATGGCCTTGAGCTGGAAGAAGTCCTGCTTGGCCTGGAGGTCGAGCTTCTCGTCATTGCCATGCGTGGAGAACGCGCGCACCACATCGCCCTCCGGCGTCAGGATGGAGATGCTCGGCGTGAGCTCGTGCGCGAGCGCGTCCAGGCTGACCTGCGCCGGTGGCGACGCTGGCTCGGCACAGGGCGGCGCCGCCGGAGCGGGTGCCTTGTGTCCGATCAGGCTGGGCAAGTCCCTGAGCGCCAGCGGCTTGAGCCAGGCGCCGGCAAAGGCCAGCTCGGTGGCCGTCTTCTGGACGATGTCAGGGAAGTGGGCTCCGCTGATCAGCAGGGTCCGGTCATTCCAGCCCTTCTCGCGCAGCCACTTCGCGATGTCGTGCAGGGTTTTCGTCGAGTAGTCGAGCAGCACGGCATCGGGCTCGAAGGCCCGGGTCCGCACCACGTCCCTCAGCTGCGGCCAGGTGGATTGCAGGGCCAGGGTGTCCCAGCCGTTCACGTGGCCATACAGCTCCAGCGCCTTGCGCAAGGAGTCGTTGTCGTCGATGGCGAGGACCTTGAATCCGGAAGTGCCCATGACACGCCGCCTTGCCCGAGTTCAACCCATGGTCAGCGGAAGCTCGACCCGGAACACCGTGCCCAGCCCGCGCGCCTGCGCCATGCAGCGCAGGTCCCCGCCCAGCTCCCTCATGAGCCGGCGTGAGAGCCACAGGCCCATGCCGTGCCGCTGGGAGGCATCGGCCGCATGAGATACGCCCGCGCGGAACAGCTGCGACGCAACGCTCGCCGCCACGCCCGGGCCGTTGTCCTCCACGTCGATGCACAGCCGGCAGGAGTCCGCCCGCTCCCAGAAGGCGGCCGACACCTGCACGCGCGCGGCGGTGATCCGGTGGTGATGCTTGATGGCGTTGAAGATGAGGTTGCTGACCGCGGCGATCACATAGCCCGAGGGCAGGCCCAGCGTGATGTCAGGCGGCGCGGAGAAGGCCAGCTGCACATGCTCCTCGGCCGCCAGCTTGCGGTGCACGCGCTCCAGGTGCGCGAACAGCTCGCGCATCGTGAACCTGGCGTCACGCTCCCGAAGGCCGCGCAACAGCAGTTGCGCCAGCGACTGCTGTGCATGAAAGACTTCCTCGATCTGTTCCAGCGCCTGCACCACCCAGGGCATGTTGTTCGCCCCGACGGCCTGGTAGGCGATCTCGAAGTTGGTGTGCAGGGCCATCTCGTCGTTGTGCAGCTCATGCGCAAGGCTGGACATCAGCCGCCCGAGCATCACGAAGCTGGACTGGTTCAGCGCCCAGCGGCGCCAGGCTGCCAGGCTGGCCGACTGGCCCACGAGCGTCAGCAGCAAGGGCCAGTCGTCGTCCACCTGGCGCACGTCCAGCCCGCCCACGCCAAGAATGCGCTGGGGAGCACCATCGCGTCCATCGCCCATCGCCTGCCAGCGCGTGGCGACGATGGACCCCTTGCGGAAGGGATGGTTGCGCCTGACGTCGGTTTCGAACGAGTTCAATCGGCCTTGGGCCAGGGCGCGCAGGCCGGTTCCTTCCAGCATGGAGTCCAGGTCCTGCGGCTCGAAGGGCGGTGTGCCCGCGCAGGCGAGCCAGCCCAGCTTGTGGGGTGACAGGACCTCCAGCACGATGGCAAAGCGCAGGGCCGGATAGCGCGCCAGGATCTTCGACAGCACCGTGTCCACCGACGGGTCGTCGACGTTGAACTGCATGTCCTGCCGGCGGGACCACTGCCAGATGCCTTCGGACTTCGCGTCCAGCAGCGCTGCCACGTTGTCCAGGTGCAAGGGGCGGGCCAACGCACCGATCATGCCGATGGCCCTGAGTTCCTTCCAGTCATCCGGCTCGCAAGGCAGCGCCGTCGACAGCAGCGCCCACCTCGGATAGTGGATGCCTGCAGCCTCGCAGTGCACCTGCACCTTGCGCATCAGGCTGATGCCCAGGCCCGGCTTGGGCAGCGAATGGTCCACCAGCACGAGGCAGCGGCTGCTCTCGCTCGTCGCGACCAGGCGCACCACCTCGCCGGCCAGGTTGTCCAGCCCCTTGCCATGGCCCGCTTGCACCGAATCGACCTGCACGCCGTTGGCCCTCAGCAAGGTCTCGACGGAGGCGAGGATGGCCGGGTCGTCATCCACGAGGACCACGTGCGCACCGTCGGGCAGCGGTGGCCTGTCCACCGGGAAGCGCCCGGGTGTCGTGGGCGTTCCGGTCACCACGTCCGCCGGCACGGGATCGCCCGCATCCGCAACCACCAGGCTCAGCAGCGACACCGGTTGCGAGACGCCGCCATGGCCGCGCCGTTCGACGGCCAAGGCGCAGCTGTCCAGCCAGGACTGCAGCCGCGCGAGGCTCACCCGCGGTTCGGCAGGCGGCCTGTCCAGCCTGTACAGCTGCACGCAGACCAGGTCGTTCACTTCCAGGCCCAGCGGCGGATGGTGCCCGGGGTCGCCCAGGCGCTCGTCGGGCGGGACTTCCTCGATGGGCAGAAAGACTTCGATGTCGGGCTGCTTCACATCGACCACCCTGCCGTCCACGTCGAGAACGTCGTAGCGCTGGTTCAGCTGGATGCGGTAGCCCTGGATCTCGCCTTCACGGCGCGCGACGGTGACGATTTCTCCGACGAGGATGTCGCCATCGGACAAGCCCAGCTCGGGCCACGGGTTGCGCCCCTCCTGCGCCCAGCGTTCGTGGGCGTAGTAGATCGTTTCCTTCGGAGAGATCTGGCGACTGCCGCGGATGAACACACGCAACAGCCCTTCGCGGCGGTAGCGGTCGATGTTCACCATGGCCGCAGGGTCCGAGGCCGCCCAGCTGTCTCTTTGCAGCAGGCGCGCCCTCAGCACCTGGTCGGTACCGGCCGCCGTGTCCCGCGACGGCGGGCGAGGGACTTCGAACGAGAGGTAGCAGTGGTCCTCGTGGAGCTCAATGACGCGCGCATCGACGATGAGGCCGATGACCGGGTCCTTCGATGCTGCACGCCCAGGACGCTCTGGCATGTGCTTCCCCCTGCACCTGCCGTGGCACGGCATGTTGTGTGCGAGGGCACATGCTGATCCTTTTTGATGCGCCAGGCAATCGCCAGCAGCCCCTAGAACGCACCCGTCTCCCCAGGAAAGACGACAGGGGATTCACTACCGTCAGCGCCGATCGCCGAGATGCCGAAGAACCAGTCATCCACATTGATGTTGCGCAAGGTGGCGCTTTGTGAGGCGCCGGTTGCGGCTTGCACAGTGCGGCTGTGCGTCCATTGCACATCGGTGGTGTCGCGCCACCACACGCGGTAGGCCGCGGCGCCCGCCACCGTCTTCCAGCGCAAGGTGGTGTGCGGCGTGACCGCGCCTTCGACGACCACGCCCGACGGCGGCGCCGGAGCCTGCACCATCGCGGCCATGCTCACCACGTTCAACCGCGTGACCTGCGCGAGGTAGTCGAAGTCGATGCCGTCGATGGTGTCGCCGTAGGCCACGCCGCCTTCGGTGCGCAGGTCCTGGTGCTGGCGGGTGTAGTCCTCGTGGCCTTCGGTCAGCCGCACCGCCGGGTAGCCGGCTTCGAGGAAGCTCACCTGGTCGCCGCCGCGGCCGAAGCGGTCGGTGCGGTAGACCATGCGCACGTGGAAGTTGGTGAGCACCCGTTCGGACAGCGAGGCGATGTAACGCGCCAGGTTGCGCGACGGTGAATCCACCTCGCCGCCGTTGTAGCGGCGGCGGTTGGCCTGCTGGGGCGTCTCGGTGGCCTTGGTGCCTTCGGAGAACACGCGCACGGTGGTCGTGTCATGCACGCCGTCGCCACCACGCGAGTTGCCGATGATGTCGTTGTTGAGGTCGGCCTGCACCTGCCAGCCCTGCTGCTTCGCATGGTCCGCCAGCACCTTGCCGCCGTGCAGGCCCTGCTCCTCGCCGGACAGCGCGGCATAGACCAGCGTCGCACGGAACTTGTGCTTCGACAGCACGCGTGCCGCCTCGATCACGGCCGCCACGCCCGACGCATCGTCGTTCGCGCCGGGCGCATCGCTGGTGGCGTTCATCACGTCGCTCACCCGCGAATCGAGGTGGCCGGTGATGAGGATGACGCGCTCCGGGTCGCTGGTGCCGCGCTGGATGGCCACCACGTCCATGACCTCGGTGGGCGTGGGAATGCGCGGGCCGGTCACGACCTGCGAAGGCGTCGCCACCTGCAGGCAGCCGCCGCAGTCCCGGCCTATGGCGTTGAAACGCGATTGCACCCAGCGCCTGGCCGCGCCGATGCCGCGCGTCTCGGACACGGTGTCAGACATCGTGTGCCGCGTGCCGAAGCCCACCAGCGTCTGGATGGTGGCGCGCAGCTCGCGCGCATCGACGGCATCGGCCATCGCACGAAGGCCCGGCGGTTCGGCCATTGGCGCCTGTGCCCATGCCGCGCCCGCTGCGAACAGCAGCGCCATTGCCGCACCCAGGAATCGCACAGCCATGTCATCTCCTCTCAGCGTGTTGCAAAGGCAAGCACACGCTCATGGCGTGACATGCCGTTACCTGCAGGCACCGCCGTGGGGTTCTGTCCGACGCGGCGCCACGGTCTTGGCCGATGGAGACATCGCGACCGCGTCCGTATTCTCCCTGCACACCATCCTGCAAGGAGAACCACATGACTTCACGCCAACCTCTATCCGCACTGCTGGCCGCGCTGGTGGCTTCGCTGGCCCTGGGCGCCTGCAGCCGCCATGACGAGCGCAGCGTGCAGGAACGCGTGGACGCGACCGAGGCGCGCGCGCAGCAGCAGACGGCACAGGCCCGCACCGAGGCCAACCGTGCACTGGACAACGCCCGGCAGGCCACCGACGAGGCCGGCGCCAAGGTGGCCCACGCGGTCAGCGACACCGCCATCACCGCGGCCATCAACGCGCAGCTGGCCCGCGACCCGGCGCTGGACGCGAGCAAGATCGACGTGGACACCGCGCAGGGCCGCGTCGTGCTGCGCGGGTCCGCACCCGACCTCGATGCCAAGGACCGCGCCAAGCGCATCGCGCTGGCCGTCAACGGCGTGACCGCGGTCGACAACTACCTGACCGTGCCGAAGTCCTGAGGGTGCGGACACGCGGCGGGCCGCCAATGTAGGCACGCTCCTACAGCAAGTCCGCCGCTCACCTGATGGATCACCCACTGCCCGATGGGCACCATGGCTGCACCGAGTGGACAACGGGCCCGCAAGGGCTGGGAGAAGGCGATGAGCATCGACGCGACCGAGACGAATCCGGATGACTTCGCAGCGCGCGAGCCGGCCTTGCACATGGCCGGACCGGACGATGACGGCAGCATCGGCTACGAATGCGCCGATCCGGCGCTGTGCGCGCCCGAGTGGGCGGGCCAAGGCGACGCCTCCCGACCCGGCTGGACCCTGCGATGAACGCGCGCGCCTGGCCTGGTGAGCGCGAGTTGCGGCGCTGGTGGCACGGCCTGCCCGCCGCCCCGCGCTCGCCCACCTGGCCGCTGACGCTGGCCGTCCTCACCATCCTGGCCTTGCTGCTGGGATTTCATTCGGTGGTGGCGTCGGCCGTGCAGCAAGGCGAGGCGCTGCGCAGCACCGCGCTCAGCCGCTCGCAGGCCCAGTGGCGCTGCCACGCGCTGAACAATGACCACCAGCGCGCCCGCTGCCTGGCCGACCTGGAGCAGGCGCCCGCCAGCCCGATCGAGATCGCCGGGCGCTGAGTGTTTGCCGCGGCTTGCCGCACCCACGGCTGCATGCTGCAATCGGTCCCGCCATGGGGACCACCGATCCACGCATCGACGCCTACATCGCGAAGTCGGCCGACTTCGCGCAGCCCATCCTCACGCACCTGCGGCAGGTCGTGCACGCCGCCTGTCCCAGCGTGGAAGAGACCATCAAGTGGGGCATGCCGAACTTCATGTACGGCGGAAAGATCCTGGCCAACATGGCGGCTTTCAAGGCCCATTGCGCCTTCGGCTTCTGGCAGCGCGACGCCGTGGCCGGCACCGGCAAGAACAACGACGCCATGGGGCAGTTCGGCCGCATCGAATCGCTGAAGGACTTGCCGGGCAAGGCCGAATTGTCCAGGCTGGTGAAGAAGGCCGCGGCGCTGATCGATTCCGGCGAGAAGCCGCGCCGGGTGCCGAAGTCTGCACCCAAGCCCACCCCCGAAACGCCGGACGACCTGCTGGCCGCCTTGAAGCGCAACGCCGCCGCGCGCAAGACCTTCGAAGCCTTCGCGCCCAGCCACCGGCGCGAATACATTGAATGGATCACCGAGGCCAAGCGGCCCGAGACGCGTGAGAAGAGACTGGCGCAAACCCTGGAATGGCTGGCCGAGGGCAAGTCGCGCAACTGGAAATACGAACGCTGATGAGTCAGCCCAGCTGCTTGATCAAGGCCATGGCCGCAGCCGGCGCCCGCTCCTTCGCGCCGCTGATGAAGAACATGAACACGTCGCGCGCCTTTTCGCCGGCGGGCTTGTCCGACACATGCGGCAGGTCCGAGGGATCCTTGCCCTCGCGCCACTGCTGGCCGATGCCCGCCCACTGCTCCAGCGCCTTCGGGCCGATGCCGGTCTTGAGCTTGGACTCCGTGCGCATCAGCCGCGCGTAGACGAAGTCGCCGGTGATGTCGGCGAAGGACGGGTACTCGTCCGAATCGGTGAACACCGTGCCGACCTTGTACTTGCGAGCAAGCTTCAGGTAGGCCTCGGTCATGAAGGTCTCATGGCGCACATCCATCACGTGGCGCAGCTTGATGCCGTCCACGTCCTTGGGCAGCAGGTTGAGGAAGGCCTCGAAGTCCTCGGGGTCGAACTGCTTGGTGGGCATGAACTGCCACACGATGGGCCCGAGCTTCCTGCCCAGTTCGCTGATGCCGCTGTCGATGAACTTGTCCACCGAGTCGCCGGCCTCGGCCAGCACGCGGCGGTTGGTGGCGAAGCGGTTGGCCTTCATCGAGAAGACGAAGTCGTCAGGTGTCTCGTCGCGCCACTTCGCGAAGCTCTCGGGCTTCTGCGTGCCGTAGTAGGTGCCGTTGATCTCGATGGCCGTGAGCTGCCGGCTCGCGTACTCCAGCTCCTTGCTCTGCGCCAGGCCCTTGGGATAGAAGTTGTCGCGCCAGGGCTCGTAGGTCCAGCCGCCGATGCCCACCCGGATTTGCGTCGCGCTCTTGGCCAAGGAAAGTCTCCCCGAATGTCGAGGCGCGATGATGCCGTCAAATCAAAAACCCGGAAAAACAAAGGCGCCACACGGCGCCTTTGCGAAGGACAGAACCCAGCGTCAGGTGCGCACCATCGGTGCGGCGTGCGACCGCTGACGCTGGGTCCTCTCCGATCGTTCGCCCGCCAGGGTCGTCACGCTCGCGTCGCGCGCCGCCGGGGCCGCGCGGCTGAACACCGCTTGCACATCCGGGGGATCGCCGGGCGCAGAGTCGGCCGGGCCGAAGGCGGCGAGCACACCAGCGGCCGCAATGGTGGCCGCTGCAATCGCTGCGTAGTTCGACACGGAACGCGTGACCATGGGGGTCTCCTTCTGGACAGCCGGGGTGCGGTTGGTGTGTTGCACCCATGGCCGTAAGGATGGCCCAACCGGCGCGTGCGCCGTGCAAGCCGGGCGCGGATCAGCCGGTCGGCCGGCAGCGCTCGTGCTTGTAGGACGATGCCTGATCCCCGAAGGGTCTTACCAGGCGTCGATGAACCCGGCCGGCTTCGGGCCGATGTGTGCGGACACCAGGCCGTGCGCCAGCCAGGCGCGGGTCTCGGCCGGGTCGATCACCGCGTCGATCTCCAGCGTGGTGGCCATGTGGATCGCGCCCCCGTTGGCGATCTGCTGGTCCAGCAGCTTCTGGAAAAGCGCCTCGCGCTGCGGTCCCTCGGGCAGGGCCTCCAGTTCCTTGCGGTAGCCCAGGCGGACGGCGCCTTCCAGGCCCATCGCGCCGAATTCGCCGGTGGGCCAGGCCACCGTGAACATCGGCGAGTGGAAACCGCCGCCGGCCATCGCCATCGCACCCAGGCCGTAGCCCTTGCGCAGCACGATGGCGAAGAAGGGCACGCGCAGGTGCGCCTCGACGAGGAACATGCGGCTCACGTGCCGCACCTGCGCCTGGACCTCGATCTCCGGGCCCACCATGAAACCCGGCGTGTCGACCAGTGAGACGATGGGCAGGCCATACGAATCGCACAGGCGCATGAAGCGGGCGGCCTTGTCGGCGGCGTCGGCATCGATGGCACCGCCCAGGTGCGCGGGGTTGTTCGCCATGAGGCCAACCGGGCGGCCCTCGATGCGGGCGAAGGCGGTGAAGATGCCCGCGCCGAAACCGGCGCGCAGCTCCAGCATCGAATCGGTGTCGGCGACGAGTTGCATCACCTGGCGCATGTCGTAGCTGCGCACGCGGTTGTCAGGCAAGGCCTGGCGCAGGCGGATGGCATCGGCCGCGGACCACGCGGCCGTGCGGCCTTGCGTGAAGGCCAGGTACTTCTTTGCGGCGGCCACCGCTTGCACCTCATCATCCACGAGAACGTCGATCACGCCGTTGGCATGCTGCACGTGGCTGGGCCCGATCTCCTCGGGCTTGAACACGCCCAGCCCGCCGCCCTCCACCATCGCCGGGCCGCCCATGCCGATGTTGCTGCGCTTCGTCGCGATGATCACGTCGCAGCAGCCCAGCAGCGCGGCATTGCCCGCGAAGCAGCGCCCGGATGCAATGCCCACCACCGGCACCTGACCGCTCAGCCGCGCATGGCTGGCGAAGGTGGTGACATGCAGGCCCGCGACGATGGGCATGTCGGTGTCGCCCGGCCGCCCGCCGCCGCCTTCGGCGAAGAGCACCACCGGCAGCCGCTGCCGCAAGGCGATGCCCAGCATGCGGTCGGTCTTCTGGTGGTTGCGCATGCCCTGCGTGCCGGCCAGCACGGTGGCGTCGTAGGACATGACCACGCAGCGCGAGGATTCCTCGCCGAACATCGCGCCGTTGATGCTGCCGATGCCGGTGACCATGCCGTCCGCCGGCGTGTTCCGCACGAGGTCTTCGGGCGTGCGGCGGCTGCGCTGGGCAGCCACCGCGAGCGCACCGTATTCGATGAAGCTGGCTGCGTCGCACAAGTCGGCGATGTTCTCGCGGGCCGTGCGCTGGCCCTGGGCGTGGCGCTTGGCGACGGCGTCTGGGCGGGACGCATCCAGCGTGAAGGCCACGCGTTCGTTGAGGGCGACCAGGTCAGCACGAAGATCGCTCGCAGGCATGGCTGCTTCGGTGGTGGATGCAGGTTCCACAGCCACCGGCGCGGCAGACCTGGCGCCAAGGTGCATCAACACATCCCCTTCGTTCACCAGCTCGCCGGCCTGCACCAGCAGCGAGCGCACCTCGCCATCGCGTTCGGCGCGCAGTTCGTGCTCCATCTTCATGGCTTCGAGAATCACCAGCGTCTGGCCGGCCTGCACAGCCTGGCCGGCGGCCACCGCCACCTGCACGACGGTGGCGGACATGGGAGCGCGAAGGGTGTCTTGGGACATGGTTTCTCCTCGGCGGGCACTGTAGCGTCCAGCCGCGCCTGACGCTGACACCTTGCGGACAGCGTGGCTCAGCCGGCGTGGAACTGCCGCCGGTAGGCCGAGGGCGAGGTGCCCAGCGCGGAGGCGAAATGCTGCCGCAGCGACACCGCGCTGCCGAAGCCGCTGCGCTCGGCCACGTCGTCGATGGAGCGGGTGGTGGTTTCCAGCAGGCGCCGCGCCATGGTCAACCGCTGCTGCTGCAGCCACTGGCCCACGGTGGTGCCGGTGGCCTGGCGGAAGTGACGGGTGAAGGTGCGCCGGCTCATGGCCGCGCGGTCGGCCAGCGAGTCCAGGCTGTGCGGCTGGGCCAGGTGCTTGAGCGCCCAGGCCATGACGCCACCCAACCGGTCGTCCGCACGGGAGGCAGGCACCGGCTGCTCGATGTACTGGGCCTGTCCGCCCTCGCGGTGCGGCGCCACCACCATGCGGCGCGCCACGTGGGCGGCCACGTCGGCGCCGTGGTCGCGGCGCACCATGTGCAGGCAGCAGTCGATGCTGGCGGCCGTGCCGGCTGAGGTCAGCACCTGGCCGTTGTCGACGTAGAGCACGTCGGGCCGCAGGTCGACCGTGGGGTAGCGCTCGGCGAATGCCCTCGCGAGCGCCCAATGGGTGGTGGCGGGCTGGCCATCGAGCAGGCCCGCCTCGGCCAGCACGAAGGCGCCCAGGCACAGCCCGACGATGCGCGCCCCGCGCCTGTGCGCCGAGCGCAGCGTGCGCAGCAGGGCCTCGGGCGGCGCTCGCTGGTCGTCATGCCAGGACGGGACGATGATGGTGTCGGCCCGCGCCGCGGCCGCCAGGCTGTAGGGCGCCTCGATGGCGAAGCCCGCGGTGGTGCGCAGGCTGCCGCGGTCAACCGAGCACACCAGCAGCCGGTAGCGCGGCACGCCGTGGCCGGCCATGTCCGGACCGAACACCATGCAGGGCACCGAGAGGTGGAAGGGGCTGATGCCGTCGAAGGCCACGACGGCGATGGTGCGGGCGGGCTTGTCGGCTGGCATGGCCCGATTCTATCGATTGTTGTCATTCGGGCCACTGTGCCGGAACGCCTGCGGCGCCAACAATGAACCCATCGTCAACACCCCGGAGAGAACACCATGGCCACACCCCGCCGCGCCCTCGTCGTCATCGACGTGCAGAAGGAATACTTCATCGGCAACCTGCCGGTCGAATACCCGCCCGTCGAGCAGACCCTGCCCAACATCGCCCGGGCCATGGATGCGGCGCATGCCGCAGGCATCCCGGTGCTGGTGGTGCAGCACAGCACGCCGCCGGGCACGCCCGTCTTCGCCAAGGGAACGACCACCTGGGCGCTGCATGACGAGATCGGACGCCGGCATCGCGACCATCACATCGAGAAGGGCTGGCCCAGCGTCTTCACGCAGACCGACTTCGCCGACTGGCTGAAGGCCAACGAGATCGACACCATCGCAGTCACCGGCTACATGACGCAGAACTGCGTGGCGTCGACGCTGTTCGAGGCTTTCCACCGCGGCTACGCGGCCGAGGTGCTCAAGGATGCGACCGGTGCCGTGCCCTATGCCAACGCCGCCGGTAGCGCCACTGCCGAGGAGGTGCATCGCGTGCTCAACGTGATCTTCCACTCGCGCTTCGCGTCGGTGACGGCCACGGACGACTGGATCGCCGCGGTGCAGGCGGAACGGGCGATCCCGATGGACAACATCCCCGCGTCGAACCTGCGGGCCCGGCAATTGGCAAGGTCAGCAGGGACAGCAGCCACGAAGGCCGCGTGATCAGCCGTAGGCGTGCGGGTAGCGCTCGACGGTGAGCCCGTCCATGTCGATCTCCGGCTCGCGTCCGCCGATCAGGTCGGCCATGACGCAGCCGGTGCCCGCCGCCATCGTCCAGCCGAGCGTGCCGTGGCCGGTCGCGATGAAGAGCTTCTTCAATCGCGTGCCGCCCACCACCGGCGTGCCGTCGGGCGTCATCGGCCGCAGCCCGCACCAGAAGGTGGCCTTGGACACGTCGCCGCCCTGGGGGAAGAGGTCGGTCACCACATGCTCCAGCGTGCGGCGGCGCGAGTCGTGCAGCTGCAGGGTGTAGCCCGCCAGCTCGGCCGTGCCGCCGGCGCGGATGCGGTCGCCCAGCCGCGTCACCGCCACCTTGTGCGTCTCGTCCATCACCGTCGATTCCGGCGCGCCGCGCGCGTCGGTGATGGGCACGGTGATCGAGTAGCCCTTCACCGGATACACCGGAATGCGGATGCCGATCTCGCGCAGCGCCAGCGGCGAATAGCTGCCCATGGCGACGAGGTAGGCATCGGCCTGCAGCGTGCCCTGGTCCGTCTCGACGCCGGTGAGCTGCGTGCCGTCGGAGAGCAGCCGCCGCAGCGTGACCTGGTGGCGGAACTGCACGCCCCGCTCCTGTGCCAGCGCGGCCAGCCGCTGCGTGAACTGGAAGCAGTCGCCGGTCTCGTCGCCCGGCAGCAGCAGGCCGCCGACGAACTTCTCGCGCACCGATGCCAGCGCCGGCTCATGCTTGATGCAGCCGGCCGGGTCGAGCACCTCGAAGCGCACGCCATAGCGGCGCAGGATGGCGATGTCCGCCGCGGTGCCGTCGAGCTGCTTCTGGGTGCGAAACAGCTGCAGGGTGCCCTGCATGCGCTCGTCGTAGCGGATGCCCGTCTGCTCGCGCAGCTCCCGCAGGCAGTCGCGGCTGTACTCGGCCAGCCGCACCATGCGGCTCTTGTTGAGTTCGTAGCGCGCCGTGGTGCAGTTGCGCAGCATGGACAGGCCCCAGCGGATCAGGCCCATGTCCAGATGCGGGCGAATCACCAGCGGCCGGTGCTGCATGAGCAGCCACTTGATGGCCTTGACCGGCACGCCCGGCCCGGCCCAGGGCGCCGAATAGCCCGGCGACACCTCGCCCGCATTGGCGAAACTGGTTTCCAGCCCCGGCCCCGCCTGTCGGTCGACCACCGTCACCTCGTGGCCTGCCAGGGCCAGCTGGTAGGCGCTGGCCACGCCGATCACGCCACTGCCAAGAATCAACACCCGCATGCCTGATCCTCGAATTGTGTGAACGGGCAGTCTAGGGCCTGTTCACACCAAATGCATGCCCGCGCCATGCCTTGCGACATGCGCGGGACATGGCGGCGGGTACAGAATAGATGCCAGCCCACAAGGAGCCCCATGGCCTCGCTTCCGAACTTCATCGCCCCCGCCCGATTCGATGACCCCGCTGCCGCCTTGGCCCAGGTGCGCAGCATCTACGACACCAGCGTGGCGCACCTGCGCGATGCCTTGCAGCGCTACGTGGCCGGCGAGACACTCAGCCAGCATGTGCGGGCCTGCTACCCCTTCGTGCGCGTGCACACCGACACCGTCGCCCGCGCCGACTCGCGCCTGAGCTACGGCTTCGTCGCCGGCCCCGGCACCTACGAAACCACCCTCAGCCGGCCCGACCTCTTCGGCGACTACTACCTCGAACAGTTCAGACTCCTGCTGAAGAACCACCACGTCTCGCTGGAGGTGGGCACCAGCAACCAGCCGATTCCCATCCACTTCTCGCTGGCCGAGAACGACCACCTCGAAGGTTCGCTGGATGCCGCCCGGCGCCTGCTGATGCGCGACATGTTCGACCTGCCCGACCTGGCTGCGATGGACGATGGCATCGCCAACGGCACGCACGAGTCCAGCCCCGGCGAGGCGCAGCCGCTGTCGCTGTTCACCGCGCCGCGCGTGGACTACTCGCTGCACCGCCTGCGCCACTACACCGGCACCGTGCCCCAGCACTTCCAGAACTTCGTGCTGTTCACGAACTACCAGTTCTACATCGACGAGTTCGTGCGGCTGGGCCACGAGACCATGGCTTCGGGCGACAGCGACTACGTGGCCTTCGTCGAGCCCGGCAACGTGGTCACGCGCCGCGCAGGCCTGCCCATGCGCCCGGGCGACGACCTGGGCGCCGTGCCGCCGCGCCTGCCGCAAATGCCCGCCTATCACCTCGTGCGCGAGGACCGGGCCGGCATCACCATGGTGAACATCGGTGTGGGCCCGGCCAATGCCAAGACCATCACCGACCACATCGCCGTGCTGCGACCGCACGCGTGGATCATGCTCGGCCACTGCGCCGGCCTGCACAACACGCAGCAGCTGGGCGACTACGTGCTGGCCCACGGCTACGTGCGCGAAGACCACGTGCTGGACGAAGACCTGCCGCTGTGGGTGCCGCTGCCGCCGCTGGCCGAAGTGCAGATGGCCCTCGAAGCCGCGGTGGCCGACATCACGCAGCTCAAGGGCCGCGAGCTCAAGCGCATCATGCGAACGGGCACGGTGGCCAGCACCGACAACCGCAACTGGGAGCTGCTGCCGCAGCGCACGCCCGAGCGCCGCTTCAGCCAGAGCCGCGCGATCGCGCTGGACATGGAGTCGGCCACCATTGCTGCCAACGGGTTCCGCTTCCGCGTGCCCTACGGGACGCTGCTGTGCGTGTCGGACAAGCCGCTGCACGGCGAAATCAAGCTGCCGGGCATGGCCAACCACTTCTACCGCGAACGGGTGGACCAGCACCTGCGCATCGGCATCCGCGCGATCGAGCTGCTGCGGCAGGCGGGCGTGGACCAGTTGCACAGCCGCAAGCTGCGCAGCTTCGCCGAGGTGGCCTTCCAGTGAAGCGGCTGGTCCTGGCTGCCGCCGTGGCGCTGGCGGTGTCGTCGGCGCAGGGCGCCTCGCTGGTCGAGACCTACAAGGATCTGGTGAGCACGGCGGCGAGCGGGAGCAATTCCGTCCTGTCACCTGAACAGCAAAAGCTCCTGGAAGATCCCGCGCAGCTGCTGGCCTCGCTGGAGAAGCAGTTCTACGACAAGCCATCCATCGAAAGCCTCGCCTGGTACGGCTCGGTGGCGGAAGACCTCGCCTACATCAGCATGTCGCGGCGTGCGACCTCGCCGGTGTCCACCGCCTGGGTCAAGCCGGCGCGTGCCACCTGGCGAAAAATGCTGGCCCACATGGAGCACGGCTGGGCGGCCGGCAGCCCGTGGCCGCGCTTCGGCGAGCTGCACTTCGAGAGCTTCGTGCCCACGGCCCTCGCCGATTCGCTACCCTGGCCCGACCAGGCCTTCGCGTCGGTTCTGGTGCAATGGTTTCCGCGCGCCGTGCCGTCCTTCTTCCAGCGCGACACCGACGCCTACTTCGCCGGCGGCGAGCCCTTGACCAAGCGGCAGATGCTGCGCGGCGGCGCGGCGGGCCAGGTGTTCTACGTGGCCGAGATCAGCCACCTCGGCATGTCTGACGAGGCCAGCCGGCCGACCTCGCTGGCCGGCGGCTTCCGCAGCGCGCACAGCTGGCTGGAGTTCCTGAAGGGACAGGGCGATGCGCCAGCCATCAAGTTCGTCAACGCTTCGCAGTACGGCATCGACGGGCTGCTGGGCACGATCGGCGTGGACGTGAATGCACCACCGTCGGTGCCGGTGATGGCCATCACGCGCGAAGGCGGTGTGTCGGCCAGCGGCATGCGGGTCACGTCCCGGCACATCAACTGCGGCACGACTGAAGGCGTGCGTGTGAGCTTCAGCGCGCCGCTGAAATCCTCGCCGCTGGCGTATTTCGCCACGCTCAAGCCGGTGACCACATCCAAAGTGAGAGTCAAGCGCGTCGGCGAGTTCGACAGCCGCGACCCTCATGCAGCGCCTGATTCACGGCCGTTCCACTACACCGGCTACCGCGTCGACCTCGATGGCGATGGCCAGACCGACCTGGTGATCATCCAGGGCCAGGGCCCGGCCGACCTGCCCACCGGCGGCTACCACCCCGAGGACAGCCTGCAATCCATCGTCTACGCCAACATCGGCGGCGTGTGGAAGCGCGTGGCGCTCGCGGCGGAAGGCGGCTGCACCTAGGGCCTGTGCGCCCACACCGCCTGCGCATGCCGCAGCAAGGCGCAGGCGAAGAGCGTTTCGGCCAGCAGCTCGAAGCCCTCTTCGAAGACCTGAACGAAGAGGTCGTTGCTGGCCAGGTCCAGGCCCAGGGCAACGAAGCCGGCGAGCACCGCAGCCACCATCCAGCGCATGCCCGCGAAGCGCGGCGCGGCCGGCGACCGCAGCAGCCACGCCAGCACCAGCACACCACCCAATCCGTACACGAGGATGGGCAGGTCGCCCACGCGACCCATCGCCTCCACGTTGCCGCCGTAGAAGCGGAACAGGATCCAATCCTTCAGGCGCTCATGCCCCATGAAGCGCTCGTCGAGCGCCGCGCCGGCCAGCCCCACGGCAACGAGAGACCACCCGGGCGGGCGCGAGCGCTCCACCGTAGCGAGCAGCAAGGCCAGGCTCGCACAAGACCACAGCATCGACGACTGCAGCCAGGCCGTGGGTGCCTCTTCCACCGCCACCGCCTGCTCCAGCCACGGCCAGTTCAGCCAGATGATGGCCACGAAGATGCCCACCACCGCCAGCACGGCGGCGATGAGCGGCATCGGAGAAAGACGGGGGCTGTCGCGATCCATGCCGCGACTCTACGCGGCGGCTACTTCTTGTCGTCCTTGCGCAGCTCGTGGTAGGTGCGGTCCGCCACCGGTCCGCGGTCGGTGTCCTCGCGGCCGCTTTCCACGTCGTCGTGCGCGCGGCGCATCAGGTCGCGGCTCTTGTCGTTGCTGCTCTCGCCATGGGTCGACTGCGCGCCCGTGCCTTCGTCGCGTTCATGCGGCATCAGCGGATCGCGGCTCTTGTCTCGCGGCGTGATCATTGCCAACTCCTTGGAGTGTCAGAACTTGCCGCGCAGGTACAAGCCCAGCCCGCCGTGGCTGGGCTTGAGCGCCAGCCTGTAGCCCGAGTCGAGTTGCATGCCCAGGGCGCCATGCTCGAAGCCCAGCGTGCGCTGCGCCGGTTTCCATTCCATGCCGACCTTGGTGTTGACGTAGTTGCCGGACGCTTCCGCGCCCAGCCCGCGCACGCCTGACGCATCGGCGTAGACGGTGGACTCCTTGGTCACGTGATAGCGCAGGCCGACGGAGACGGAGGGCGCGGCGCCAGACAGCGCCACGGGCCCGTCCACTCGGCCATCGGGTCGGGGCGTGACATAGCCCAGGGTGCCGACACCGACACCCACGCCGACGCGGCCATGAGAGGTCCACAGCTTGTAGTCCACACCGGCAAGCTCGGACAAGGTGCGGCTGCCATCGCTGCTCAGCGCCGTCGGGCCGTTGGAAGGCAGGCGGCTTCGCACGGCGCTCACCTCGGGGGTCATCCTGAATCCTTCCGCGGGCGGCTGCTGCACCGCGGCAATCTTCGCGCCAGCCAGTTCCGCAACACCGCCATCGGCACACCACCCCGTCTGCACCAGGGCAGCCAGCGCGATAGCCGACACGAGAGGATGGACTAGCTTCATGGCAGTGCAGGATGAACGGCTGTTGGGTATTTCAAGTTTCGTTGGCCGGCCCCGCTGCGTCTGTCAGCAGCGACTGGGACGCGGTGTAGGACGACAAGCGAGTTCTACCTTCATTGGACGCCTCACGCCCTCCCTCATTCCAGTGAATTCAATGGGCCTTTCTCGGCCAATTCATCTTGGAGCAAGGGAAAACCAGATGAACGCAGCGCAGCAATCGACGCGCCTGCGGCCTCGTCCGCAGGCAGCGCGCCACCAGCGGCGCGGCAAGGGTCAAGTGACTTGCCCGCTCACTTGCAAACTCGTACGCTCGAAGCCTATCGACCGCGGTCCAGGAACTTCCAGGAGACAAGCGCCATGTCGACCACCAATGCGGAGATTGCCGGCATCCGAACGATCGCCCTCGTCGGACAGACGACGGCGGGCAAGACGAGTCTGGTCGAATCCTTGTTGTGGAAGGCAGGTGCCATCGGCGCACCGGGCAGCCTGGAACGAGGCACCACGGTGTGCGACTTCGATCCGCTGGAGCGGCGGGCACAGCACTCCATCAATGCGGCGGTGGTGCACTTCACGCACCGCGAGACGCGCATCCACCTGATCGACACGCCGGGGTATCCGGATTTCGTCGGGCAATCGATGACGGCGCTGGAGGCGGTGGACACCGCGGCCATCGTCATCAACGCGCAGACGGGCATCGAGATGATGGCCACGCGCATGATGGACTGGGCGGCCAGGCGCAATCTTTGTCGCATGATCATCGTCAACAAGATCGACGGCCAGGGCCTGGACCTGCCGGGGCTGGTCGAGCAAATTCAGGCGGCGTTCGGCAAGGAATGCCTGCCGCTGAACCTGCCCGCCGCCAACGGCACGGAAGTGGTGGACTGCTTCTTCAATCCGGCGGCCTCGCCCGGCCACGAGGCGGATTTCTCGTCGGTCGAGAAGGCGCATCGCGCGCTGGTGGAACAGGTGGTCGAAGTCGATGCCGCCTTCGTCGACCGCTACCTCAACGACGGCGACGTCGACCCGCGCGAGCTGCACGCGCCGCTGGAACAGGCGCTGCGTGAGGGCCACCTCATTCCGATCTGCTTCGTCTCTTCGCGCAACGGCGCCGGCGTGGCCGAGTTGCTGGACGTGATCGACAAGCTGCTGCCCAACCCCAGCGAAGGCAATCCGCCCCAGTTCTACAAAGGCGAAGGCGACGACGCAAAGGAATTGCACGCCGACACGGATGCCGGCAAGCACGTCATCGCCCACGTGTTCAAGGTCACGGTGGATCCGTATGTCGGCAAGATGGGCATCTTCCGCATTCACCAGGGCACGGTCACCAAGGACAGCCAGCTCTACATCGGCGACGGCCGCAAGCCATTCAAGGTCGGCCACCTGTTCATGCTCAAGGGCAAGGACCATGTGGAGGTGGTGCGCGGCGTGCCGGGCGACATCTGCGCCGTGGCCAAGGTCGACGAGATGCACTTTGACGCCGTGCTGCATGACGCCGCGGAGGACGACCACCTGCACCTCAAGCCGCTGGATTTTCCGGTGCCCGTGCATGGCGTGGCCATCGAACCCAAGCGCCGCGGCGACGAGCAGCGCATGTGGGAAATCCTGCAGAAGCTGGTGGACGAAGACCCCTGCCTGAAGGTCGAGCACGTGGCCACCACCAACGAGACCGTGGTCTACGGCTTGGGCGAGCTGCACCTGCGCACGCTGCTGGAGCGCATGAGCGAGACCTACAAGTGCGAGGTCAACACGCGGCCGCCGCGCATTGCGTATCGCGAGACCATCACCGCGAATGCCGAAGGCCATCATCGCCACAAGAAGCAAAGCGGCGGCGCCGGGCAGTTTGGCGAGGTGTACCTGAAGGTGGAGCCGCTGCCGCGCGGGGCGGGCTTCGAGTTCCTGGACCAGGTCAAGGGCGGCACCATTCCCACGCAGTTCATTCCCGCGGTCGAGAAAGGCATCCGCCAGGCGCTGGACAACGGCGTGATCGCCGGCTTCCCGGTGAAGGACGTGCGCGTCATCGTCTACGACGGCAAGTCGCACTCGGTGGACAGCAAGGACATCGCCTTTGCCACCGCCGGCCGCAAGGCCTTCATCGACGCGATGCTCAAGGCCCGGCCCATCGTGCTGGAACCGATCGTGAAGGTGGAGATCACCGGGCCCGAGAGCGCCATGGGCGACATCACCGGCGACCTCTCGTCCAAGCGGGGCCAGGTGAACGGCACGCATGCGCTGCAGGCCGGCAGCATGACGGTGAGCGGGCAGGTGCCGCTGTCCGAGCTCAACGGCTACCAGGCCCGGCTCAACGGCATGACCGGCGGCCAGGGCCGCTACACGCTGGAGCTGAGCCACTACGAGGCGGTGCCGCCGACCATCCAGACGCAGCTCACGAGCCAGTACAAGATCAAGGACGAGGACTGAACCCCTCTGCCGTGGTCGCCGCTGCTGTAGGACAGGGCGGACACCAGGTCCCTTCCACGTCCGACTGACGCCGGACACTCTTTCGCCGATCCTTGGGACACCGAAGAGGCGGATGTCCGAACGAGACGCCGCCATGTGGCCCACCCGCTGCTCGGGCAGGCACCCGTTGGGGAACGCATCTCGTCGAGCAGTTTCAGAGGAGAAGCGGAAATGTTGATCTCTGTACGTACCGTGTCTGTGAGCGCGCTGGTCCTGGCCCTGGCATCGGGTCTGGGCGCCTGCTCGAACATGTCTCGCCAGGACAAGGCGACCGCCATTGGCGCCGGTCTGGGCGCCGTGGGCGGTTCCGTGTTGACCGGCGGCAGCACCGCGGGCGCCGTCGGCGGTGCCGTCGTGGGCGGCGTGATCGGTCACGAGACCGAAAAGAAGAAGTGAGAGATCGCCCCCGGTCTGGGGGCGACAGCGGCCGCGGCGCGACAAGCTGACTGTCGGCATGCGACCCAAGGCGGGCCCTGCGGGGCCCGCCTTTCATTCTGGCCGGACGGCGCCATCTCCTGGTGATCGAAGCTTTATCATCACGCCTCATGCAATCCGGCCACCGTGACGTTGCCCAGATCCGCCTAGACAACGCGCTGGCCCTGTTCGACGAATTTGTCCACCACACCGTGAAGCACCCTGATGCGGCGACGCTCAGGGGGCTCGAACGCCGCTTTGCGGAGCGGCTGCAGATCCAGCCCAGCTACTGGAGCCAGATCAAGGGCCGGTCGCGGCAGATCGGCGAGCGCCTGGCTAGGCAGTTCGAGCAGCTGTGCCACAAGCCCTATGGCTGGATGGACCAGCCGCACGATGAGTTCTCGGCCGCGACGGCACAGTCTCCCGCCGCACAGCCCGCCCGAACCGACGACGACGCCACCCGCATCGTCCCGCAGGACGACGACGAGCGATTCATCATCGGCCTGGTGCTCACCTACTACCGGCGGCACCCTCAGCGGGCCAAGACGCGCCTGCTGGACCTGCTGGGCGAGGTGCTGACCCCACCTCCGCAACCACCCCAGCCGCCCTCGCCCCCCAAGGCCCCTCAGCAGGACATCAGCATGGACCTGTGGTCGCGCACGCAGGCCGGCGTGGCACCGCTCAAGCGCAAAAAATGACACGCCCCTTGAATTAGGGGGAACTTTTTTGAGCAAGGGGGCTTGCGCAAGATAATCAATTGTTTATCATCTGCGCAAGTTGTGATCGGAAGCCCCTTCCATCCAGCGACACCCCCGTTCCACCCATCTCCCGGAGTCCCATGTCCCGTTTCCTCGTTCTGAATCCGTCCAAAGCTGGTCGCACTGCGCGACGAGCGCTGGCGTTGATTCAGTGCCCAGCGGACATGGAGGCACCACCCGGCAAACCGCCACGTTGAGCGTTCCTCACACGGAACACTCCACCTAACGGCCCGGGAGCATCACAGCCCCGGGCCGTTTCGCTTTTCGCATCGGAGAGTCCCATGAAGATCACGCTCAAGTCCCGCAAACCCCGCAACCCGCTGGTCATCGCCGCCCATTTCCGGCGCGCCGGTTCGCACCGCCCAGGCGGATCCGCCCTGCGACAGCAGGCCGCCCGCACCCTGCGCCGCGAACTCGACCAGCTCAGTCGTCCGAAGTACAGCCCATGAACAGCCCCCGGCGCCCCTGATCTTCCAGCGCGGCGCCAAGAGACACCGAAGGAATGAATCATGACGAGCATGAAGCCCTTGTCCCTCGGAGCCCAGAGCGCCTCGCCTTGGTCTCACCCCGCGCGCAGCGTCGCTGCTGCGAGCCTGAAAAGCGCAAGCGCCGCCCTGGCGCGCCTCGCGCAACGCCTGGCGGTCCCCGCCCCGGTGGCAGCCCCGCCGCTGCCCCAGGTGCTGGAGTTCTACGCCGACGCCGGTGCGCCCGAAGGCGCGCTCTACCTCGACGGCCAGCTGGTCGGATGGGTTCCCGGCGTGAAGCGCCTGTGATGCGGCGCTTCCTCGGCCCGGCCTGCTTCGCAGCCGGGCCTTTTCTTTGCGCCTCGTGCCTGGTGGTGGGGCTGTGGAGTTGCACCTGCCGCGACGCACGGTGTCTCCCGCGTGATAGCGTGCCGAAAGCGCAATGCGCACGCTCGCTGCTTCGCATCGGAGACATTGCATGAGCACTTCCCGTGAGTTCATTGTCCAGCGCAACGACCTGCGCGAGGTTCGCGTGGTTGAATCGATCGAGCATCCGCCGCTGCCCGATGGCACCGTGCGGATGCGTGTCGATTGCTTCGCGCTGACGTCGAACAACATCACCTATGGCGCCTTCGGGGACGCCATGCATTACTGGGATTTCTTCCCCTGCGAGGTGCCGGGCTTTGGTCGCATTCCCGTGTGGGGCTTTGCTGAGGTGGAAGCCTCGAACGTGGAAGGCATTGCCGTCGGCGAGCGCTTCTATGGCTACTACCCGATGAGCACACACGCCGTGCTGCAACCGGAGCAGGTCGGCAAGGGCGGCTTCGTGGACGGCGCGCCGCATCGCCGCGAGCTGCACGCGCTGTACAACCGCTACATGCGCTGCTCGGCAGACCCAGGCTACCGGCGCGAGCAGGAGGCACAGACCGCCTTGCTCAAACCCCTGTTCACCACGTCGTTCCTGATCGACGACTTCCTCGCCGACAACGGGTTCTTCGAGTCGCAGGCCGTGATCCTGTCCAGCGCATCGAGCAAGACGGCCTACGGCACGGCGTTCTGTATGCGGCAGCGGCTGGGGTCCGGCGGCGGCGTGAAGATCATCGGGCTGACATCGCCCTCCAACCTCGAATTCACCCGCGCGCTGGGCTGCTATGACGAGGTCATCGCCTATGACCAGGTCAGTGGCCTGCCAGCGCACACGCCTTCGGTCTATGTCGACATGAGCGGCAGCGCCCAGGTTCGGCACGACATCCATCATCACTTCGGTGATGCGCTTCGCTACAGCTGCTCGGTGGGCGGCACGCACTGGACGGAGCTGGGCGGCGGCAAGGGCCTGCCCGGACCTCGTCCCACCTTGTTCTTCGCGCCGGCGCAGGCCGCCAAGCGAATGAAGGATTGGGGACCCGGCGAACTGCCTGGACGGATCGCCGTGGCTTGGCAGGCCTTCATGAAGCCGGTCAACGATGCGCAGTCGCCCTGGCTCATCGTCGAGCGCGGCACCGGCCCGCAGGCGGTGGAGAAGGTCTACCGCGAGCTGATCGACGGACGCACCGATCCGCGTCTCGGCCACGTGCTCAGCCTGTAACCGGCCCTTCGGGCTTGGTGCACACTCCGTGCCCATGCCCGCGCTGATCTCCCTGAAAGACGTCCACAAGCAGTTCGCCACCGGCGTGGTGGCGCTGCAGCAGGTCAGCATCGAGGTCGCCGAGCAGGAGTTCGTCTCGCTGCTCGGGCCCTCGGGCTGCGGCAAGAGCACCATTCTTCGTCTCGTGGCGGGACTGGACCGCCCAAGCAGCGGGCAGATCATGTCCCCTGCGATGACGTCCGCGGCCGACACCGCCTTCGTGTTCCAGGATGCCACGCTGATGCCCTGGGCCAGCGTGTTCGACAACGTCTGGCTGCCGCTGCGGCTGGACGGCGAATCACGATCGGCCAGCGAGGCCCGCGTGCTTGACGCCCTGGCCCGCGTCGGCCTCAAGGGCTTCGAGAAGGCCTTCCCGGCGGAGCTGTCCGGTGGCATGCGCATGCGCGCCTCCATCGCCCGGGCCCTGGTCACCCGGCCCCGAGTGATGCTGATGGACGAGCCCTTCGCAGCGCTCGACGAATTCACCCGGCACAAGCTCAACGACGACCTGCTCGCCTGCTGGCAGGCCCAGCGCTTCGCCACACTCTTCGTGACGCACAGCGTGCTGGAGTCGGTATTTTTGAGCCAGCGCGTGCTGGTGATGGGGCCGCGGCCGGGACGTGTGGTCGCAGAGGTCGTGATCGATGAGCCGTATCCGCGCAGCGCGAGCTTTCGCGAATCGCCGCGCTACCACGCGGCGTGCGCTCAGCTCAACCTTGCACTGGCATCCCTGCATGCGCCGGTGGACCAGGTGGTGCGCTGATGCGATCGTCCCTGCTCTACAGCGCCGCCCCGGCACTGACGCTGATCGCCCTGCTCTTTGCATGGGAAGCGCTGGTCAGGCTGGCTCACATCCCGCATTACACGCTTCCCGCACCAAGCCTGGTCCTGCAAACACTGGCCGACAACTTCGCATCGCTGGCTGCGAGCTGGTGGTTCACCATCGAGATCACCTTCGGCGCGCTCGCGTTGGCCGTCATCGGCGGCGTGCTGATCGCGTCGGCTTTCACGCTCTCGCGAGGCTTGGAACATGCGTTGTTCCCCGTGGCCGTCGTGCTGCAGGTGACGCCCGTGGTCGCCATCGCACCGCTCATCCTCATCTACGTCGAGAGCACCACCGCCGCGCTCTTGCTGTGCGCCTGGATCGTCGCCTTCTTCCCGATCCTGTCGAACACCGTGCTGGGCTTGCGTGCCGCGGATCCGAACCTGCGCGACCTCTTCCGCCTGTACCGCGCCACGCCCTGGCAGCGCCTGCGGCTGCTGCTGGTGCCGTCGGCCCTGCCCTACTTCATCGCCGGCCTGAAAATCTCCGGCGGATTGAGTCTGATCGGAGCCGTCACCGCCGAAATGGTCGCGGGTGCGGCAGGACGCAACACCGGGCTGGCATCGAGAATCCTCGAAGCGAGCTTTCGCACCGAGACGCCGAAAATGTTCGCTGCGCTGTTCCTGCTGGTCGTCACGGGCGTGGCGATCTTCTGGTCCTTCAACGCGTTGTCGCGGCTCCTGCTGGGCCGCTGGCACGCGTCGGAAAAACAATGACGTTCTTCAGGAGAGAGAAACGATGAAACGCATCACCATCCTGGCCATGGCCGCGCTCGCTGCATCGCTGGTCCACGCCGAAGACAAGGTCACCTTCGCCACCAACTGGAAGGCCCAGGCCGCGCACGGCGGCTTCTACCAGGCCGTGGCCGACGGCACCTACAAGAAGTACGGGCTGGACGTCACCATCCAGCAAGGCGGCCCGCAGGTGAACAACCGGCCGCTGCTGCCAGCCGGCCGCATCGACTTCCTGATGACGGGCAACCTGCTGCACAGCTTCGACAACGTCAAGAACGGCGTACCCACGGTGGTCGTGGCGGCGATGTTCCAGAAGGATCCGCAGGCCCTCATCGCCCATCCGGGCCAGGGGTATGAAAGCTTCGACAAGCTCAAGAGCGCGCCGGTGGCCCTCATCGCCAAGGATGGCCAGTTCAGCTGGTGGCAGTGGCTGAAGGTCACGCACGGCTTCAAGGACGAGGTGCTCAAGCCCTACAACTACAACCTCGGCCCCTTCCTGGCCAACGACAAGGCCATCCAGCAGGGCTACTCGGTGGCCGAGCCGATCTACGTGGAGACCCAGGGCAAGTTCAAGCCGGTGGTGCACCTGCTGGCCGACCATGGCTTCTCGACCTACTCCACCGTCATCGAGGCGCGGACCGACACGGTGAAGAACAAGCCGGAACTGGTGCAGCGCTTCGTGGACGCATCCATCCTCGGCTGGGTCAACTACCTCTACGGGGACCGTCGCGCCGCCAACGCGATGATGATGAAGGACAACCCCGAGATGACGGCCGACGAGATCGAGGCCTCGGTCGCCTTGATGAAACAGCAGGGCATCGTCGATTCCGGTGAGGCGCTGAAGAATGGCATCGGCGCGATGAGCGATGCACGCATCAAAGACTTCTACGACCAGATGGTCAAGGCCGGCCTGTACAAGGCCGGCGAGGTGGACCTGTCCAAGGTCGCAGCCCTGCAGTTCGTGAACAAGCGCGTGGGCATGGACCTGAAGGCCAAGCTCGCGAAGTAAGGCGGTTCAAGTTCGCGCGACAGCGGCCGACAACACCGGTACGATCACCCGACGAAGCTCTACAAGAGCGCCCGTATGGAAACGAACCGACTGACCCGGCCGCTGCGCGATCTCGCCGCCTGGACAGCCTTCTTCCGCAATGCCGAGATCCCCGTGCTCGCCCAATCGGCGGGCGCCCTCGAAGACCTGCGCGCCATCGAGGACGATGTCGACGCGAACCTGATCGGCGAGACCTTCTCCAGCGATCCGCTGATGACACTGCGGATCCTTGCCCACTTGTCCAAGCATCGGCCGGCGCGCGTCGTCACGCAGCCCGAGACCGTCACCGCCAGCGTGGTGATGATGGGCATCACGCCCTTCTTCAAGGCCTTCGGCCAATTGGCCTCTGTCGAGGAGACGCTGCAGGACATGCCTGAGGCGCTCGAGGGCCTGCGCGAAGTGCTGCGTCGCGCCCATCGCGCGGCGGACTTCGCGCTCGGTTTTGCCGTGCACCGGCTGGACCATGACGCCGCCGTCATCCACCACGCCGCGCTGCTGCACGACTTCGCGGAGATGCTGCTGTGGCTGCACGCACCCGAGCTGGCGCTGCGCATCCGCGGTGCCCAGCAGGCGGATCCGACCTTGCGCTCGAACATGATCCAGAAGGACGTGCTCAACGTCACCCTGCCTGAGCTGGCCCATTCGCTGATGCTGGCATGGCGCCTGCCGGAGCTGCTGATGCGCATCACCGACGACCAGCATGCGGAGCATCCGAGCGCGCGCAGCGTGCTGCTGGCGATCCGCCTGGCGCGGCACACGGCGAAAGGCTGGGACAACGCGGCCTTGCCCGACGACATCCGCGACATCGCGACGCTGCTGAACATCTCAGAGTCCGCGACCACCGCGCTGGTCCACGAACTCGACAGCTGAAGCTCACACCGGAACGGCCGTGGTGTTCTTCACCCGGTCCAGCACGAAGCTGGTCTTGCAGTCCTGCACGCTGGGATGCTTGAGCAGCGTGTCCATGATGAAGCGCGAGTAGTGCGCCATGTCTTGGACCACCACACGCAGCAGATAGTCCATCTCGCCGGTGAGCGCGGCGCATTCCACCACTTCCGGCCAGGTAAGCACGGCCGCACGGAACAAGTCCATCGGGTTGCGCTTGTGCACCTCGGAATGCTTCTCCAGCCGCACGTTGAGGTAGGCCGTGAGGCCCAACCCCACCCGCTCGGGCGGAATGAGCGCCACGTAGCCCGCGATGACCTTGTTCTCCTCCAGCCGCTTCACCCGGCGCAAGGTGGCGGACGCGGACAGGCTGACCTGCGCGGCCAGCTCGTCGTAGGTGATGCGTCCATCGGCCTGAAGCGCCCGAAGAATGCGTCTATCAATAGCATCAAGCTCTGTTTCGGCTTCCATTCTTTTAATTTTGCATCTTTCCAGCGTTTTGATCCAGATCAAAGCAGCAACTTGCAGGAATGCTGCGGGTCGAAGAACCTACAGTCTGGCAACCCTCAAACGCCAGCCAAGGAGCGCCGCCATGCAGTTCACCCCCTGGGACAACCCGATGGGAACCGACGGTTTCGAATTCGTCGAATACGCGGCGCCGGACCCGGTTGCCCTGGGCCAGTTGTTCGAATCCATGGGCTTCTCGGCCATCGCCCGCCACCGCCACAAGAACGTGACGCTGTACCGCCAGGGCGAGGTGAACTTCATCATCAATGCGGAGCCCAATTCCTTCGCCCAGCGCTTCGCCCGCCTGCACGGGCCCAGCGTATGCGCCATGGCCTTCCGCGTGAAGGATGCGGCCAAGGCCTACGAGCGCGCTCTCGAACTCGGCGCCTGGGGCTTCGACAACCAGACCGGCCCGATGGAGCTGAACATCCCGGCCATCAAGGGCATCGGCGACAGCCTCATCTACTTCGTCGACCGCTGGCACGGCAAGGATGGCGCCAAGCCCGGCGCCATCGGCAACATCAGCATCTACGACGTGGACTTCGTGCCCATCGAAGGCGCGGACCCGAACCCCAAGGGCAACGGCCTCACCTACATCGACCATCTCACGCACAACGTGCATCGCGGACGGATGAAGGAATGGGCCGACTTCTATGAGCGCCTGTTCAGCTTCCGCGAGATCCGCTACTTCGACATCGAGGGCAAGCTCACGGGTCTCAAGAGCAAGGCGATGACGAGCCCCTGCGGCAAGATCCGCATCCCCATCAACGAGAGCTCGGACGACAAGAGCCAGATCGCGGAGTACCTGGACCTGTACCACGGCGAAGGCATCCAGCACATTGCGCTGGGCACCGACGACATCTATTCGACGGTGGACGGCATGAAGACGCAGGGCGTGGCCTTCCAGGACACCATCGCCACCTACTACGATCTGGTGAACAAGCGCCTGCCAGAGCACGGTGAGGACCTGGAGGAGCTGAAGCGCCTTCGCATCCTCATCGACGGCGCCACCCACCAGGGCGCGCCCAACGAACTGCTGCTGCAGATCTTCACGCAGACGGTCATCGGGCCGATCTTCTTCGAGATCATCCAGCGCAAGGGCGACCAGGGCTTCGGCGAGGGCAACTTCCGCGCGCTGTTCGAGAGCATCGAGCTCGACCAGATCAAGCGCGGCGTGCTCAAGGACGACAAGGCCACTGCCTGAGGTGATGAACATGCTCGCGAACGACAAAGGCGTGAACCACGGCGTGGCGCCGGTCACCTACGGCCAGGGCGACCGGCCTCCGCGCGGCGACTATGCGACGGCGCGCGAGGACTACACCTGCGAGCAGAACTGGTCGGCCTACACGCCGGCAGAGCATGACCTGTACCGGCGCCTGTACGAGCGCCAGGCCTCGCAGCTCGACGGCCTGGCGTGCGACGAGTTCATCGACGCGGTGCGCCACCTCGGTGCGCCCGACCGCATCCCTCGCTTCGATGAACTGTCGGAATCGCTCTACCAACGGACGAAGTGGGAAGTGGTGGCCGTGCCCGGCCTCATCCCCGAAGAGGCCTTCTTCAGCCTGCTCGCGCGGCGCAAGTTCCCGGTGACGGGCTGGCTGCGCAAGCCGGAGGAGTTCGACTACATCGTCGAGCCCGACGTGTTCCACGACCTCTTCGGCCATGTGCCGCTGCTGTTCAACCCGGTCTTCGCCGACTACATGCAGGCCTACGGCGCCGGCGGCATGAAGGCCAGCCGGCTCGATGCCTGCGAGTTGCTGGCGCGTCTGTACTGGTACACGGTGGAGTTCGGGCTCATCCACACGCCCAAGGGCATCCGCGCCTATGGGGCGGGCATCCTCTCGTCGGCGGGTGAGCTGCGCTACAGCGTGCGCAGCCCGGAACCCAGCCGCGTGGGCTTTGACCTGCAGCGCATGATGCGATCACGCTACAAGATCGACACCTACCAGGCGACGTACTTCGTCATCGAGTCCTTCCAGCAGCTTTTCGACGCGACGGCGCCCGACTTCACGCCGATCTACCAGGCCGTCCGCCAGAAGGAAGAGATCGAGGCCGGCGCCGTGCTGCCGGGCGAGAAGCTGTACAGCGCCGACAGCGGCACCAACTGAGCCTGCCACCCCCATGAGGGGGCCACCTCACGGGCGATTGTTCACGCCCGGTCGCGCGACCACACTGGATCCCCATCACAGGGAGCCGTTTGTCGTCGAGAGCGCGAGACATGTCACCACGGATGTCGCAGGGGTGTGCACTGGTGCTGCTGCTGGCCATGACCTTGGCCATGGCGGCAGGACTGGGTGCGTGGGGCCCCATCCTCCTGACGCCTGCCGACCACGTGTTCGCTGACCAGCGCAGCTGGGTCGGCATCCCGTCCACCCTCAACACTCTTTCGTGCCTGCCGCTGCTGATCGTGGGCCTGTGGGGCATCGCGTCTGCGTGGCGCAGCAGCTGGCAGGAGACCGTGCGGCAGCCGTGGATCGGCTTTTTCATCATGTGCGTGCTGATGTCGTTGTCGGCACTGCTCCACCACCTGGAGCTGAGTGACGGCGCCTTCGCATTGGCCCATGCCTTCGCGGCCGCGTCGTTCATCATGCTGGGCCTGGCCTTCATGGCCGAGCGCATCGATGAACTCTTCGGCTCTCGCCCTGCCATCGCGGCCGGACTGAGCGTAGCCGCCTGCTGCGCGGCCTGGTGGTTCCTCGGCCAGTGGAACTCGGGCCGCGGCGACCTGCGGCCCATGCTCTTCTTCGAAGCACTGCCGCTGCTGTTGATACCCGCCGGCGCGCTGAGCCTGCGCGGTGAGCACACGACCGGCATCGACTGGCTGGCCAGCCTGAGCCTGTACATCGCCGCCCGCGTGCTGGGCATGGCGGACGGCATCGTCTTCGGATGGACAGGCGGCCTGAGCGGCCACACCCTCATGCATCTCCTGCTGGCTGGCTCCGCGGCCTGCCTCGCCTATCGCGCGAGCGTTGCCCCGGCTTCGGTGCCAGCAGCACCGGCGCTGCTGGAGCCCACCCACCGCAGGGCCTCCTTGAACACCTCGTCGTGATGCGCCATGTGCACGTGCGCGATGCCGGCCAGATGCCGGTTGTCGGCGCCAGGCAAAGTCGCGGTGGTGGCAGGGAACACGATGTTGTCGCAGTGGCCGTAGAAGCAGGTGAAGCGCCCATAGCGCGTCGCCGGTTCGCGTGACGCCAGCCGCTTCTGCCAGTCGCTGCCTAGCTTCATCTGCTTCGCGTTGGGTGCCATGGCCCACTGGCCGAGGTAGGTGCCGTGGTGCGGCGTGCCGATGGTGATGACGCGATGGACGCGGGTGTCGGCCTGGAAGGCATCGAGCCAGGCGCGCGAGGCAAGTCCGCCCATGCTGTGCGCGACGATCACGGGCGCCAGGCCGGTGGCCAATTCCAGCTGCTTCACGGCACTGTCGATGATCGGCGGATAGGCGTCGATGGAACCGAAGACTGGCTCCAGGCTGACCGACACGAAAGGCACGCCCAGCTCACGCAGGCGCCGCATGTGCGGGTTCCACAAACCTCGGTTGCAAACGAATCCATGGACGAACAGGATGCCTCGTCGGCGCGTGCCGGCCGGCAGTGAATCAGGCACGGCTTGTGAACGGAACGGCTGCCGCCAGCAGAACACGCGCGGCGCCATCATCACCTCGCCCCACCAGGCGACCACGTGCTGCCAGACGCTCGCCCGGGGCGTGGGGTCGCTGCGGTTCACGCGCCACAGCATCACGAACTCGGCGGCGAGGAAGAGTGCGTAGCCGAAGACGATCACCAAGGCGCCGATCGCTGCCAGGCGAGGTGATCCGTTCCGGATGAAGAACGTCGCCCATCCCAGCGCCAGCGCGAGGAGCCCGAGGGTGGTGAACTGCTGGAGTCGCGCGAGCATGATGCGATGTTAGCCCTCGGTGCCAGCGCCTCTTGTATTCAGTCGTTCATGCCAGCGCCACCGCATGGCCATTCAGGCGCTGGGCCAGCTGGGTGGCCAATTTGTTGACCAAGCCGTAGATGGACAGCTGCGGGTTGGCGCCAATGCTCGTCGGAAAGAGCGACCCGTCATGAACCGACAGGTTTTCCACTTGCCAATGCGACCCGTCGGCCCGCACCACGCCGTGGCGCTCGTCGGCAGCCATGCCGCAGCCGCCCATCACGTGGGCACTGACCACCCGCGTCAGCAGGGGCTTCATCGGCAGCGCATTGATGGCGTCGCGGGCCTGTGCCCAGCTCGTGTAGGGCGTGGAGAGTTCATGCACGGGATGCACGGCGAGCGCGCCAGCGGCGAACTGGATCTCCGCCATCGACAGGAAGGAGCGCCGGGCACCATCCATCACGTAGGCAGTCAGTGGGTAGTCCAGGACTGGCGTGCCGTCGCTGCGCAGCTTCACCGTCCCTCCCGCCGATTGTTCATGGAAGCCATCACGCAACAGCGACAGCAGGGTGTGCGTGTTGGGAAATTGGCTGAGCAGCTCGGCCTGCTGCTGACCGTAGCCCGGCAGTGTCGAGGAGAAGATGACGGGATGAAGCGGCGGCGCTTCGAGCTTGTACCCGATGGGCCCGTCAATGGCCTGGGTCTCGAGGAAGTGGTCGGTGTAGATGGTCTGGGGCGCACCGCTCCATCCTTCCACCTTGTGGTCGAAAGTGGCCGCGGAAATCACCACCGGATGCAAGAAGGTGCGCGCACCCAGCACCCCGTGCGGGTCGGGGATGTTCGAACGCTTGAGCAGCGCGGGGGAATTGATGGCACCGCCGGCGACCACGTAGTGCCTCGCCTTGATGCGAACGGATGTCGCATGCGACGCAGAACCGGCCGGCCCCGCCGGAACGCACGACAGCGCAGTGATGTGGCCATTGGCATGCTCGAACTCTTGCGCGCGGGTCTGCACGAGCAGGCGTGCGCCCTTGTCCAGGGCGGCCGGAATCGTCGTGACCAGCATCGACTGCTTGGCATTCGTCGGGCAGCCCATGCCGCAGGACCCGAGGTTCCAGCAGCCCTTTACATTGCGCTTGATGGAGGCGGCCGGAATGCCCAGCTTCTGCGCGCCTCGTCGCAGCAGATCGTTGTTCTCGTTCGGCGAGGTCAGCCAGGGCGCGATGTTCAACCGCTCTTCCGCCTGCGCGAACCACGGCGCCATCGCGGCCTCGGTGAACTCCGCCAGGCCGAAGTGCTCGCGCCAGTACTTCAGCGTCGATGCCGGTGTGCGAAAGGAGCTGGTCCAGTTGACCGTGGTGGATCCGCCCACGCACCGGCCCTGCAGGATGTTGATGGCCTTGTCAGCAGTCTTTCGTGCGGCGCTTTCCTGGTAGAGGCTCGGGTAGGCATCGCTCTCGCGCTGGCGGAAGTCGCTGCTGGATTTGAGTGGCCCCTCCTCGATGAGCACCACGTCCAGGCCGGCCTTGGTCAGCAGCTCGGCAGTCACGCCGGCACCGGCGCCGGTCCCCACGATGGCCACATCGCAGGTGAGGCTGGCGGGCGTGGCCTGATGCGGTCCACCAAAGACTTTCCAGCCTCGGGCCAGGCCGTCGCGGATGGGGTCGGGAAGTTGGCTCATGGCGTCAGATGATGAGCGGCCCGGGGTAGCCCAGCGCGGACCATCCCTGCGGATCGGCGAAGTAGGCCGCGTTGGTCAGGTCGCGCAGGGCGTGATAGGCCTGCTGACGCATCGCAAGCGAGGACGTGCGCATGCCTTGCAGGGCTTGCTGGATCTCGGGCGCCGTGGCGGCCTCCCAATCGGTGTGCAGGCCCACGAGGGTGGATCGCCCTGGTGCGGCCGAGATGAGTGCCAGGAGCTGCGACAGCTCGGATTGCGTGGCACGTGGGAAGGCGGCCAGCGTGTCATCGAGCCGCTTCAGGTGGGCCTCCAAGGCGGCTTCACGGGCCACCTCGTCCTTCGGCAAGGTACCGTCCAGTACCCCGCGGGCGACGGCCTTGAACACCACCTTCGCCGATGCGGTCATGCGCCCGCCTTCCAGACCCGGACGCAACAATGCCAGTCCACCACCGGCCACCGCCAGGACGGCGGTCGCACCGAGTCCGAGTTTGAGCAAAGTTCGCCGTTGCATGTGCCGCCACCGAGTTCGAAAAGTCGCCGCAGTGTTGCACCATTCGTTTGGCGAGCCTTAGGGGCCCATGACTAACCAAGCCCCAGGGAAACCCGCGCCGAGGACCTACAGTGGCCGATTCAGCTCGCAGCCGATGAATTCAGACGCACAGACCATTCTTGGCCACCTGGAAACCGTGGGCGAGGAACGCGCGCGGCGCGACAGGGATCCAGGCCTCGACGCGCGCGTCATCGCGTTGAAGACCTATCAGCAGCGCCGCTTCGCGAAGACCTACGCCGACCTGCTACCCACCGACCGATACGGCCCCGCCTCGCGCTTCTTCATCGAAGAGCTGTACGGGCCACGAGATTTCGCGGATCGGGACGCGCAGTTCGCGCGCGTCGTCCCCGCGCTGGTGCGGCTGTTTCCTCGCGAGATCATCGCCACGGTGAGTGCGCTCGCGCAGCTGCATGCGCTGTCCGAGCAACTGGACACGGAGACTGCCACCCACCTCGAATCCGCCGACGCGCTGAATGCCTTCACCTACACCCGCGCCTGGCAAGCAGCGGGGCGCCGTGACGATCGGGAGAAACAGATCGAGCTGACATTGCAGGTGGGCCGCTCGCTCGACCGGCTGACCCGCAACCCGCTGTTGCGGCACAGCCTTCGGATGATGCGCGGACCCGCCAAGGGCGCAGGCTTGTCGGACTTGCAACGGTTTCTCGAAACCGGCTTCGACAACTTCAAGACGATGCACGGCGCCAATGAGTTCCTGGGCACGATCGAGGCCAGGGAACGCCGGTTGGCCCGTGACTTGTTCGAGGCACCTCTCTACCCGGAAGGACGCCTAGGCGACACAGCGTCAGGGCAACTACCGTAGCCACCGGACAGCACCGGCCGCGACCATCGGTCGACGTGGAAATGACTGGAGATACCGTGCTGAAAGCCGTCGCGAAACCCTGGTTGAAAAGCTATCCCGCCGAGGTCGCGGCTGAGATTGATCCCTCTCGCTACGGCTCGGTGGTGGAGGTGCTGGAAGAGGCCTTTCGCAACTTCGCCGGCCGCGAGGCAGCGGTGTGCATGGACACGTCCATCACCTTCCGGCAGATCGACCAGTTGTCGCAGGCGCTGGGCGCCTGGCTGCAGGGCAAAGGCTTGGCCAAGGGTGCGCGTGTCGCGCTGATGATGCCCAACCTGCCGCAGTACATGGTCGCCATCGCGGCCGTGCTGCGGGCTGGCTACATCGTGGTGAACGTGAATCCGCTGTACACGGCGCGCGAGCTGGAGCATCAGCTCAACGACGCCGGGGCCGAGGCCATCATCGTCCTTGAGAACTTTGCCAGGACGCTGGAGGAGGTCATCGGCAAGACCCAGGTCAAGCATGTGGTGCTGGCTTCAATGGGCGACATGCTCGGTTTCTGGAAAGGCCTGCTCGTCAATTTCGCCGTTCGGCATGTGAAGAAGATGGTGCCGGCCTTCGAGCTGTCGCTGGATGCAGGGCGCACGGTCACGCGCTTCAACATGGCCATCGCGGAAGGCACGCGCATGACGCTGCGTCGCGTGGATCTCAGGCCGGATGACGTCGCCTTCCTGCAGTACACCGGCGGCACCACGGGTGTCTCGAAGGGAGCGACGCTGCTGCATCGCAATGTGGTGGCGAACATCTTGCAGGCTGAGGAATGGTTCAAGCCGACGCTTGCCAAGGTGGGCGACAAACAGCTCGTGATCGTCTGCGCCTTGCCGCTGTATCACATCTTCGCGCTGACGGCCTGCTACCTCTTCGGCGCGCGCCGCGGGATGAAAAATCTCCTCATCCCGAACCCGCGCGACATTCCCGGGTTGATCAAGAGCCTGCAGCCGCACAAGATCAACATGTTCCCTGCGGTGAACACCTTGTTCAATGCGCTGGCCAATGATGCGGACTTTGCGCGGCTTGATTTCTCGGAGCTCGTGATCTCCAACGGCGGTGGCATGGCGGTGCAGAAGGCGACCGCTGAGAAGTGGCTGAAGATCACAGGCTGTCCGGTGGTCGAAGGCTATGGGTTGTCGGAGACATCACCGATCGCGACGATCAACAGGTCGGACCTGGCGGACTTCACCGGGACGATTGGTCTGCCTGTGCCGTCGACCGAGCTCAGCATCCGCGACGACGATGGCCGTGAGGTGTCCATGGGCGAGCCTGGCGAGATCTGCATTCGCGGACCGCAGGTGATGGCCGGGTACTGGAACCGGCCTGATGAAACAGCCAAGGTCATGACCGCCGATGGCTTCTTCAAATCGGGCGACGTGGGTGTGATGGATGAAGGCGGCTACTTCCGCATCGTCGATCGCAAGAAGGACATGATCCTGGTGTCGGGCTTCAACGTGTATCCGACGGAGCTGGAGCAGGTGGTCAACCTGCATCCTGGCGTCCTGGAGTGCGCAGCAGTGGGTGTGGCCGACGCGAAGTCAGGGGAGGCCGTGAAGCTGTTCGTGGTGAAGAAGGACCCGTCACTGGCCGAAGAAGACCTGACGGAGTTCTGCCGCGAGAACTTCACGGCCTACAAGCGCCCGAAGTACATCGAGTTCCGCGATGATCTGCCCAAGTCCAACGTGGGCAAGATTCTTCGCCGGGAGCTTCGCAGCTGAGTGAGTGACGTGCACCAGACATTGGACCGCGCTGGCATTACTGTCTTCGAGCGGGGCTGGCTGTCTTCCAACAATGTGCTGATCCGAGGCGACAGGGACGGGGCAGTCCTTGTCGACTCCGGCTATTGGACACACGGGGCCCAAACGGTCGAGTTGGTTCGCCACGCTTTGCAGGGCCAACCTCTGGCCCGGGTGGTCAACACCCACTTGCATTCGGATCATTGCGGCGGGAACGCCGCGTTGCAAGCGGCATTCCGTTGCGTGGTGGACGTGCCTGTGGGCTTGGCTGAAGCCGTGGATGCATGGGACGAGGAAAGACTCACCTATGCGGCGACCGGGCAGCATTGCCCTAGGTTTGTGCGCGATGAAGTCATCGACTCGCCATCAACGGTCACATTGGGACGATGGGCTTGGCAGGCGTTGGCAGCGCCTGGCCATGACCCCACGTCCCTGGCGTTCTACCAGCCAGATCTGCAGGTGTTGATCTCAGCGGATGCGTTGTGGGAGAACGGATTCGGCGTCGTCTTCCCTGAGCTTGAAGGTGAGGCTGCGTTTGACGAGGTCGCCGCAACCTTGGATGCGTTCGAGGCCCTGGACGTTCGAATGGTCATCCCCGGGCACGGCCCGCCGTTCACGGACATGCCTGGCGCTATTGCACGTGCCCGCTCTCGCTTGGAGAGCTTTGTCTCGGATCCACCTCGCCATGCGATGCATGCTGCGAAGGTCCTCGTCAAATTCCATCTCCTGGAAGTCAAGTGTGAGTATCTCGATGGTTTCTGGCGTTGGCTTGACGGAACTCGCTATTTCGAGGCCGTGCATTCCCGTCATTTTCCAGACGTGCCCTGGCGAGATTGGAGTCGCGAGATTGTCTCGGAAATGAATAGGCGTGGAAGCCTGCAGATTCTCGATGGACGAATCATGGACAGCGGCGGATAGCTCTTGACGGTCAAAACGCTTCGGACAAAGCCCACTCGCCCACCCACTGGTGATGTGTTTGGCCCTCGTGGCTCAAGATGAGCGCGAACCGCGTCGCCTTCCATTCGATGCCCTCGATGGGGTGCATCGCGATGTGCTCCTTGTCGTAGAGCATGGTCATGTGCGCAGTGCGTGAAGCTTGAGGATGGAGGCTCACCTTGCGCAGCGCGATGGCCAGCAATTGCCGCAAGCGAGCAATGGCTGCGTCACTCTTCGCATCGGGAATGAGAACGAATGCGTTGCTCGGCGGAAATGACTGAACGTGGTCGAAGACGACAGTGAATTGGGGACAGTCAACCCTGGCAGCCGCGGCCATGGCCGCATCGACAACCAACCTTGGAACCATGTCGATGAACTTGCCCACTGAATGCAAGGACACGTGAAGCCGATCAACGGTGATCAGCCGGCCCTCGAAATGGTGTTCAGCACGCAGTGCTTGGGACGCTAGCGCAAGGCGTTTAGCGTGTTCATGCTCGGGGAAGATCGCGAAGAAAAGCGTGAACGGCTGGGGCTTGTTGACTCGACGGTCGAGGTTGTCGATACCGAAAGCCGACTTGTCCCACTCAAAGCCAAGCAGGCTTTGTTGAACGCATATCTCGCTGAACTGACGGAGTGGCATTTGCGGGCTGTGCCCCCAGTTTAATTCCGCCATCTTGACAGATTCAATCTGTCATGGAGCGCACTTCCACCACAGTCGAATTCTCACTTCGCCAAAAGCAAAACCCCCAACCAGGAATCTGGAAGGGGGTTTTAAATTAATAGCCTGACGATGTCCTACTTTCACACGGGAATCCGCACTATCATCGGCGCTGAGGCGTTTCACTGTCCTGTTCGG
>NZ_QUSW01000004.1 GCF_003852895.1 Rhizobacter terrae | reverse complement strand
TGACCAGCGCCAAGTGGAACGACGCGGCCAACGCGGCAGCGGGCGCCGGCGGCCTCACCGGCAACGGCGACGGCAAGACCAGCGGCACCAGCTACGGCGCTCAGGTCGAGATCTGGTTCTGATGCTGTTGGCGTGACAAGGTGTCGCCCGGGCGAAAGCCCTGGGCGCATCTTGGACGATACAGTCGGGACCATGTCCCGACCCCTCATCGCTTTGGATGCCGACGGCGTGCTCGTCGACTTCCACGTCGGCTACGCGCATGCGTGGCAACGCGCGTTCGGCCAGTTTCCGGCCGAACGCGACCCCCAGGCCTACTGGCCCATGGACCGCTGGCAGGTCGAACGGCTGGAAGGCGAACGCCTGACCCATTTCGGCCGTCATTTCGACGAGCAGTTCTGGTCCACGCTGCCAGCCATGGACGGGGCCGTCGAGGCCTGCCATCGCCTCCAGGAAGCCGGCTTCGACCTGGTGTGCGTCTCGGCCCTCGAAGCGCGTCACGAAGCCGCCCGATTGCGCAACCTGCGCGAACTGGGCTTTCCCATCGAACGGGTGCATGCCACCGGCAATGCGTCCGGCACACGCAGCCCGAAGGCCGACGCCATCGAGGCCTTGCGCCCTTTGGCCTTCGTGGACGACTACCTCCCTTACCTGCGCGGCATGCCGCCAGAAGTGCATCTGGCACTCGTCACCCGAGCGCCCAACGGCAGCCCGAACGCCGGCGAAGACCTCAGGCTCGCCCGATCCATTCACCAGGACCTGGCTGGCTTCGCTGACCACTGGTTACAGCAGCTCGCGCGATAACCGCAAGGCTTCCCCCTAGTTTGGGTGTCATCCAGAAACATTGCGCTGGCATCATCCGCGGTTTTGAATTTCGTCAGCCTGCCGTCATGAAACACCTGTCCCTGGCCGCACTCATCGTCTCCACCGTCGCACTCACGGCCTGCGGCAAGAAGCACAAGGAAGAAACGGCCGCCGCGCCGGCGCCCACGGCGACGGCACCTGCTCCGGCACCGACCCCGGCTCCTGCGCCGGCGGATGACCCCGCTGCCAAGTCCAAGGAACAGCGCGAGAAGGAGTCCAAGCAGAAGGCCCTGGACTTCGCGACCATGGAGGACAAGTACATCAACGATCCCCGCGGGCAGTGGGCCTCTGACGCGAAGGCGAGTTCGTCGTTCAGCGAAGACCCGAAGAACCCGCCGGAAGATGGCGGCAAGGTCAAGCGGGTGCTCGGGCCGGTGGACAACAAGGTCTGGACCAACAACAACCAGGACATCGGTTTTGACTGGCTGGAGACGACGTATGCGAAGCCGGTCTCGGCGACCGAAGTGCGCATCGTCTTTTCCCACGGCAATGGCGTGGATGCCGTGACCAAGCTTGAACTGCAGGACACCGACGGCAAGTGGGTCACGGTGTGGTCGGGCTTGTCCGACCAGAAGGAAGACAACCGTGGTGACCGGACCTGGTTCGTGAAGACCTTCGACAAGACGCCATACAAGGTGAAGGCCGTCAAGTTCACCATCGCCAACAATGTGCACACTGGGTACAAGGAAGTCGATGCGGTGCAGCTGGTGGGTGACTGAGCTTCTTCCTTTCGCCCTCTGAATGCAGCCGGGTGGCCGTTTGGCCCCTCGGCTGTTTTCTTTTGGGCGGCTGTGTGCTTTTTGCCTCCGTCGGGTGGTTCCGCGGCAGGCGGCATGGGCCAGGGGCTGCGGCTGTGGCGGTCGGCGCGGAGCGCCGACTGCGCTGTGCTGCTCGCACCGAGGGGTGCACGGGGAAACTCCCGCCGCGCCCCTGCGGTGCGCTGTGGTCAAACAGTCCCCGTGAGTATGAGGACGAAGCGTGCTGCGCACGCCACCCCTCGGTGCTGCGCTGCTCGCCGCCACAGACGCAGCCCCTGGCCCATGCCGCCTGCCGCTCAAGTGACGTGAGGTTGGCTCGACGAGAAAACCCAGTGCCGCAATAGCAAAGGCGTGGGTGGGCTGGCTGGGGCGCGCATCAGGAAGCGGCGAGGAGCGCAGGGCTTGTGGTCGCGCGCGCAGCGCGCTTCGTCCTCATACTCGGCGAGACTGTTTGAGCGTAAGGCACCGAAGGGGCCTGAAGCGAGTTTCTCGCCGGACCACAAGCCCGAGCACCGCAGCGAAGTCGGCGCAACGCGCCGACCGCTTCCGCCGCGCGCCCCAGCCAGCCCACCCACGCCTTTGCCCCACCGAATCAGCAGCACAAAAGCAGAAGGGCCAGGCATTCAATGCCTGGCCCTTCACACGTGCAACAAGAAAGGCTTACTTCCCAGTCGCGGCCTTCACATCCGCCTGGCCTTCGGCCTTGACTGCATCGGTCTTGGCCTTCGCTTCGGCCTTGTCGGCACCAGCTTCGACCTTGGTCTTCGCGACCTTCTTGTCGGCCTTGATGCTCTTCTTGGCGGCCTTCTCGTCGGCCTGCGCGTCGGTCTTCTCGGCCTTGGCTTCGGCCTTCACCTTGTCGTCGGCATCGGCCTTCGCAACCTTTTCATGCGCCTTGGCCTTTTTCTTCGACGCATCGGCCTTTGCATCCGCCTTGGTTTCGGTGGCCTTGGCATCGGCCTTCGTCACCTTGGCATCCGCCTTCGCGTCGACCTTGGCTTCCTTGGCCTTGGCATCGGCGGTGGCCTTCTCGGCCTTGGCTTCAGCCTTGACCACCGCGGGGCTCGATGCCGCGGGCGCGGCGGTCTGTGCCATGGCCACGGAGGCAAAGAAACCAGCGATCAGGGTGGCGAGCAATTTGTTCATACGGTCCTGCTTCAGTAGTTGGGAAATGCGCGACCGGTTTGTCGGCCGTGCATCCACAACGGGCGCTGACCTTCGTCGTTGACCATGCAAGCATGCTGTTCTCGTTGCAGTGGTCATCAGTTGTTAACAAGTCATCGCGGGCACGTCGATTGCCGTTCAACACGACACGCCCGCGTTTGTCATGCTCCACTTTTTGTAGCGGCCAGCGGCAAGCGGACGATTGCATCGAGCCCGCCCACGCGGCCTTGTTCGTGCCGGTTCACGAGCTCGATGCTTCCGCCGTGCCGGTCGCAGACATCGCGGCAGATTGCAAGTCCGAGTCCGCTGCCGGTGGTGGGATGGCCGGTGCGGAACGGCTCGAACAGGTGCTCGCGCTGTGTCTCGCTCAGGCCCGGCCCGCTGTCGCGAACGCGCAGCAGCGCATCGTGCGCCTCTTCGGCCACCAGGATGCTCAGGGCGCCATGTTCGGGTGTCTCGCGCAAGGCGTTGTGCAGCAGGTTGCGCGTGAGCTCGCGAAGCATCCACTCATGGCCTAGCACCATCACCGGTGAGTCGGCATGCAGCTCGAAGTCCAGGGCCTTCTCTCCGATGAGCGGCGACAGGTCCAGCGCGACCTCGCGCGCGATCTCGCTGAGGTCCACCGGTGCCGGCGCGTCCTGCCCGTGAACCTGCTCGACCTTCGCGAGCGCCAGCATCTGGTTGGCCAGGCGGATGGCGCGGTCCACCGTCTCGTGCATCTGCGCCAGCGTGGCGCGTGCATCCGCATGGCCCGACAAGCCGTTTTGTGCCTGTGCCTTCAGCACAGCCAGCGGCGTGCGCAACTGGTGCGAGGCGTCGCGCACGAACTGGCGCTGGTGGCCCACCATGCGCAGCACGCGCTGCATCAGCTCGTTGATGGCGCCCACGACCGGATGCAGCTCGGTGGGCAGGCCCGGTGTGGTCACGGGCGACAGGTCGCGCTCGCCGCGTTGCAGCACTTCGCGGCGCAGGTCGTTCACCGGGCGCAACGCACGCGCGACCACCAGCCAGGCCACGCCGCCCACGATGGCAATGAGCAGCGCGCCGCGCAGCAAGGTGTCCAGCAGCAGTCCGCGCGCCAGCGTCTCTCGCACCTCCAGCGTCTCGGCCACCTGGATCAGCGCCACGCCGCGCAGGCTCTGGCCTGACACCGGCTGGTAGAGCGCGGCCATGCGCACCCGCTCGCCGCGGAACTCGCCGTCGTAGAAGTCCACGAGCGCGGCGTATTCGTTTCGCTGCGGCATTTGCCGCGTGTAGGCGGGCAGGTCTTCGTAGCCCGAGAGGAACTCGCCCTTGAAGCCGCTGATGCGGTAGTACATGCGGCCGTTGTTGGCGGCATCGAAGATGTCCAGCGCGGCGAAGGGCAGGTCCACCTTCAGCGTCTCGCCGTCGGCCTGGAGCAGCTCGCCGATGTAGCGCGCCGAGGCCAGCAGAGATCGGTCGTAGGCGATGTTGATGGAGTGCAGCGCACGCCGGTAGCTGCCCACCGCATCGACGGCCACGAACAGCGTGATGGGCAGCACGATGCCTGCGAGCAGATAGCGCGCCAGCGAATGCGAGCGCCGTGTGCCGTTCGATGGCATCCGCGCCCTCAAGCCTTGGTGTCTTCGCGCAGCAGGTAGCCCAGGCCGCGCAGCGTGATGAGCGACACGCCCGAGCCCGCCAGCTTCTTGCGCAGGCGGTAGGCCACGACCTCCACCGCCTCGAACTGGATGTCCTGCTCCATCGGGAACACCAGGCGGAACAGCTTTTCCTTGGCGACCGCATGGCCAGGCTTGGCGATCAGCGCCTTCAGCAAGGCCTGCTCGCGCGGCGTGACCTCCAGCGGCTTGCCGCCCAGGTAGAACGCGCCGGAGTCGCGCTCCAGCGTGAGCGGGCCGCAGGACTGGTTCGTCTCGTCGTCACGTCCCGCACGGCGGCGCAGCAGGGCGCGCACGCGAGCTTCAAGCTCATCGAGATCGAAGGGCTTGGCGAGGTAGTCATCCGCGCCGGCGTTGAGGCCCAGCACACGGTCGCCCACCGCGCCGCGTGCGGTCAGCACGAGGATGGGCACCGCGATGCCTTCGGTGCGCGCCTTGTGCAGCACCTGGAGCCCGTCCATGCCGGGCAGGGTGAGGTCCAGCAAGGCTGCATCGGGCGGGTAGTGCCGCAGGCGCTGCAGCGCCTCGCCGCCATCGCCGCAATGCGTCACCTCGAAGCCACGGCGTTCCAGCGCGAGCTGGAGCGCTTGCGCCATTGCCACGTCGTCTTCCACCAGCAGCAGTTTCATGGGCACGCAGTGTGCCCCCTGCGCGAAGCCCATGGCATGGGGGTCTTGCCCCGGTCGCGCGAGCCTGACAGGCACCTGACAGCCGTGGCGATAGCCTTTGACAGCCCGTTGACAGCTTCGACCGCGGGGCTGCGGGTTGCCCCGAAGCCTTGATCATTCATCGCGCGGCACCATGCCTCATCCCTTCCGAAACACAGGAGACAACTCGATGCGTCGACTCGCGCTCAAGGCACTCGCACTTCCCCTCGTGCTGGCCGCGTTTTCGTTCAACGCGCAGGCCGCAGAGAACTACAAGATCATGATCGGCGCCAACCCCGGCGGCGGCTACGACCAGGCCGGACGCGGCATTGGCAAGGCCATGCAGGAAGCAGGGTTGGCCGGCAGCGTCACCTATGAGAACAAGGGCGGCGCCGGCGGCACCATCGGTCTGGCGCAGTTCGTCAATTCTTCGAAGGGCGACCCGACCGCCATGGTGGTGGTGGGTGGCGTGATGGTGGGCGCCATCGTGCAGAACAAGCCGCCCATCAACCTGTCCAACGCGACCCCCGTCGCGCGCCTGATGGCCGAGTACAACGTGTTCGTGGTGCCGGCCAACTCGCCGCTGAAGACCATGCACGACGTGGTCGAGCAGATGAAGAAGGACCCCGCCAGCGTGAAGTGGGGCGGTGGCTCCAAGGGCTCCATCGACCACCTGAGCGTGGCCATGATCGCCCGTGAAGCCGGCGTGGACGTGGCCAAGGTCAACTACGTGCCCTTCAAGGGCGGCGGCGAGGCCACTGCGGCCGTGCTGGGCGGCCACGTGACCGTGGGCACCAGCGGCTGGGCCGAACTCCAGGAGTTCATCACCACCGGCAAGATGCGCGCGATCGCCATCACCTCGCCGCAGCGCGTGAAGGGCGTGAACGTGCCCACGCTGAAAGAGCAGGGCGTGAACGTGGAGATCGGCAACTGGCGCGGCCTGTACGCAGCGCCCGGCATCACGCCTGACCAGCGCAAGGCTCTCGAGGCCGCGGTGACGAAGGCCACCAAGACCAAGAGCTGGACTGAAACGCTGGAGAAGAACAGCTGGTCGCCTGCGTTGCTGACCGGCCCCGACTTCGAGAAATTCGTGGACGAAGACCATGCACGCATCCGGGCTCTGATGGCCAAGTTGGGCATGGTGTGATCAACCCCGTTCCGACGGCGGCGTGAGGGGCCCTGGGACGACGCGGCGCGGCCCGACCAGGCCGCGCCGCGTTTTTTCTTTCGGGGCCGTGAGGCAATAGGAGTAAACACATGAAGAACCGGGGATTCCTGGGTATCGGCGCGGGCATCGTGCTCATCGCCATGCTGTTGGCCGTTGGGGCCACGCAGATTCCGTCGGATGCAGGCTATGCGGGCGCAGGCCCGAACTTCCTGCCGTGGGTGGTGTCCGCCGCGATGGCGCTGGTGGGCGTGCTGCTCATCGTCAGCGCGCTGCGCGCCAAGGACGATCTGGTGAGCGTGCCGGATTTCCCGCCGCGCTGGCGTGCGGTGGCGTGGGTGTCGCTCGGGCTCATCCTGAATGCCGCGCTCATCGAGCACATCGGCTTCGTCGGGTCCTGCGCCGTGCTGTTCGCGCTCGCGGCGCGAGGCTTTCGCGTCGGGTCGGACCAGAAGCCCACGCTGGTGATGCTGGTGCAGGACCTGGGCATCGGCGCCGCGATCAGCGCGCCCGTGTTCTGGCTGTTCACCAAGGTGCTGCACGTGAGCCTGCCTGCGCTCATCACCGGCGGCTGGATCTGAGGACGACGACATGGACATCTGGACCCAGCTCCTGCACGGCTTCGCCACGGCGGCGACGCCCATCAACCTCCTGTGGGCCTTCGTGGGCTGCATGGTCGGCACGGCCGTCGGCGTGCTGCCGGGCATCGGCCCCGCGCTTACCGTGGCGATGCTGCTGCCCATGACCTCGCAGGTGGAACCCACCGCCTCGATGATCATGTTCGCCGGCATCTACTACGGTGCCATGTACGGCGGCTCGACCACCTCCATCCTGCTGAACACCCCGGGCGAGACCGCCTCGATGGTGACCGCGCTGGAGGGCAACCTCATGGCCAAGCACGGCCGGGCAGGGGCGGCGCTGGCCACCTCGGCGATCGGCTCGTTCTTCGCCGGCACCATCGCCACCGTGCTGCTGACGCTGTTCGCGCCGTGGCTGGCGGAGGTCGCCTTGCGCTTCGGCCCGCCCGAGTACTTCGCGCTGATGGTGCTGGCCTTCATCACCGTGTCGGCGGTGCTGGGCTCCAGCGTGCTGCGCGGCATGACCTCGCTGCTGCTGGGCCTGGCAATCGGGCTGATCGGCATCGACGAGATCTCGGGCACGGCGCGCTACACGCTGGGCATTCCCGAGCTGGTCGACCGCATCGAAGTGACGCTGATGGCCGTGGGCCTGTTCGCGGTGGGCGAGGCGCTGTACTTCGGCCTCTTCGAAGGCCGGGTGGCCGAGACCACCAACAAGATGACCAGCCTGTACATGACCCGCCAGGACTGGAAGCGCTCGTGGCCGGCGTGGCTGCGCGGCACCTTGCTCGGCTTCCCCTTCGGCACGGTGCCCGCGGGCGGCACGGAGATCCCGACCTTCCTGTCCTACGCGACCGAGAAGAAGCTGTCCAAGCACAAGGAAGAGTTCGGCACGGTGGGGGCGATCGAAGGCGTGGCAGGCCCCGAGGCCGCCAACAACGCGACGGCCGCGGGCGTGCTGGTGCCGCTGCTGACGCTGGGCATTCCCACCTCGACCACCGCGGCCATCTTGCTGTCGGCCTTCCAGAACTACGGCATCACCACCGGGCCGCAGCTGTTCCAGACGTCCAGCGCCCTGGTGTGGGCGCTGATCGCCTCGCTGTACATCGGCAACGTGATGCTGCTCATCCTCAACCTGCCGCTGGTGGGCCTGTGGGTGAAGCTGCTGAAGATCCCGCGCCACTGGCTGTATGCGGGCATCCTGGTGTTCGCCACGGTGGGCGTGTACGGCATGCGGCAATCGGCCTTCGACCTGTACCTGCTCTACGGCATCGGCCTGATGGGCGTGCTGATGCGGCGCTTCGACTTCCCGACCGCGCCGGTGATCGTGGGCATGATCCTCGGGCCCATGGCCGAGGCGCAGTTCCGCAACGCCATGTCCATCGGCGAGGGCAAGCTGTCGGTGTTCATCGAACGCCCGCTGTCGGCCTCGGTGCTGCTGCTGTGCGTGCTGGTGATCGCCCTGCCGGTCGTGCTGCGCAGGCGAGCGGCGAAGGCTGAAGCGGTGGCCGTGGCGACGACTTGATCGTCGCGCGACGGCGTCGCGGGCCAGGCGTCAAGCCTGGGCCCGCGCCCAGAACAGCGCGAACCACCCATCTGCCGACGCCCAGTGCTTCACGGACCGGAACCCGGCCCGCTCCAAGGCGTGCGTGAACGAAGGCACCGTGTACTTGTACGAGTTCTCGGTGTGCAGCTTCTCGCCGCGCTCGAAGCGCCTTGAGCCCGTGCTCCACGACACGCTCAGCGCCTCGCGGGCCTCCAGGTGCATCTCGATGCGCGACTCGCGCTGGTTGAAGAACGCCAGGTGACGCCACTGGCGCGGGTCGAAGTCCGTTCCGGCCGCGCGGTTGAGGTTGCGCAACAGGTTCAGGTTGAAGGCCGCCGTCACGCCCAGCGCGTCGTCGTAGGCGGCTTCCAGCACCTCGCGCGGCTTGACCAGGTCCACGCCGATGAGCAGCCCGCCGCCCGAGGCCTGTGCACGGATGCCGTGCAGGAACGACGAGGCCTCGGCCGGCGTGAAGTTGCCGATGCTGGAGCCGGGGTAGAAGAACACCGGCCGGTCCGCGGCGCTCAGCACGCCTTCGGGCAGCGCCGGCGAGCGCGAGAAGTCCAGCCCGAGGCCGAGGATGTCCAGGGCGGGATGCTCCCCCTGCAGCTTGCGCAGCGCATCGCGCAGGTAGTCCGCGGAGATGTCCACCGCCACGTAGCGCGAGGGCATCAGCAGGGGCAGCAGCCGTGCCGCCTTCGCGCAGTTGCCCGCGCCCAGGTCGATGAAGGTGGACCCATGGCCGATCTCGTCGGCCATGGCCTGCCCATGCGCCGTGAAGATGGCCGCCTCGGTGCGGGTCGGGTAGTACTCCGGCAGTTCGGTGATCGCATCGAACAGGTGCGAGCCCAGCCGGTCGTAGAAATGCTTGGGCGAGGCCTGCGCCGGCATGCGCGAGAGGCCGGCGACGACGTCCTCCCGTTCGTCATGCGAATCGCTTCGGTGTGTCTGGATGAAATGCGGCGTGTGTCGTGTCATCTCGGCCCCGGACTGTTGGATTCTGGCCATCTTGCCCGGCCGCGGTAGCCCTTGCGAGGGCAGGGCTGCGAACGGACATAATCGCGCCACCCCGGTTGTCCGTCGTCCGCCACATGCAATCCGTGAAGATCGGCTTCTCGATCAACGAAATCCTCTTCCTCATCTCGCTCGCCACCGGGCTGTGCTGGCTGGCCTGGCGCATCAAGCTGCGCCGCATGCCGGCGCCGCCTGTGCGCAAGCCGCTGTGGGTCACCTTCGGTTCCGAGCTCTTCGTGGTGGTGGCGCTGATGTTCACCTGCCGCATCGCGGTGGCCGACTGGCCCAAGGTGCCCTCCGGCTCGATGGAGCCGACCCTGCGGGTGGGCGACTACCTGCTGGTGAACCACCTGGCCTATGGCCCGCGCCTGCCCTTCACCAACACCGCCATCGAGATGGGCAAGCCGCAGCGTGGCGACGTGGTGGTGTTCCGCTACCCGCCCGACGTGTCGCAGTTCTACGTGAAGCGGCTGGTGGGCCTGCCCGGCGACAAGGTGGTGTTCAAGGACGGCGCGGTCAGCGTCAACGGCGAGCCCTTCGACGTGCAGGTGCTGGGCGACGGCACCGAGCCGGAGGACCGCGGCCAGGTGCTGGTGCGCGAGACCTCGGCGGGCAAGACCCGCACCCTGAAGATCCACCCGTTCTACCAGGGGACGGCGCCGCTGAACATGGCCGTTCCCGAGTTGCGCGACAACTGCTCCACCGAGCGGCCGGGCCTGTGGGAATGCACCGTGCCCCAGGGGCGGTACCTGATGCTGGGCGACAACCGCGACAACTCCGCCGACTCCCGGGTGTGGGGCTTCGCGCCGCACGAAGAGATCTACGGCAAGGCGGTGCGCGTGCTCATCAACTTCTCGGACCTCAAGCGCGCATGGACAGCCTTGTGAGCACGCCCCTGGACCTCGCCGGCCGGCACATCGTGCTGGGCCTGTCGGGCGGCATCGCCTGCTACAAGGCGGCCGAACTCACGCGCGAGCTGGTCAAGGCCGGCGCGACGGTGCAGGTGGTGATGACCGAGGCCGCCGAGCACTTCATCACCCCGGTGACGATGCAGGCGCTGTCCAACCGCAATGTCTACGCCAGCCAGTGGGATGCGCGCGAGCCCAACAGCATGGCGCACATCAACCTCACCCGCGAGGCGGATGCGGTGCTGGTGGCGCCGGCCAGCGCCGACTTCCTGGCCAGGCTGGTGCATGGCGCGGCCGATGACCTGCTCAGCCTGATGTGCCTGGCGCGGCCCATCGGTACCTGCCCCCTGCTCGTGGCGCCGGCCATGAACCGCGAGATGTGGGCGCACCCTGCCACGCAGCGCAACCTGAAGCAGCTCATCGCCGATGGCACCACCATCCTCGGCCCCGGTGCCGGCGACCAGGCCTGCGGCGAGATCGGCGATGGCCGCATGCTGGAGCCCGAGGAACTGCGCGACGAGATGATCGCGTTCTTCCAGCCCAAGACGCTGCGCGGCAAGCGCATGCTGATCACCGCGGGCCCGACCTTCGAGGCCATCGACCCGGTGCGCGGCATCACCAACCTGTCCAGCGGCAAGATGGGCTTTGCCATCGCCCGCGCCGCGCAGGAGGCGGGTGCCGACGTGACGCTGGTGGCCGGCCCCGTGCACCTGCCCACGCCGCGCGGCGTGCGCCGCATCGACGTGCGCTCGGCCCAGCAGATGTACGACGCGGTGCTGCCTTCGGCGGCCTTGAATGACGTGTTCGTCGCCACCGCGGCCGTGGCCGACTGGCGGCCAGCGTCGCTGTCCGACCACAAGATCAAGAAGGACGGCAACAAGGTCGCGCCGACCTTCGAGCTGACTGAAAACCCCGACATCCTCGCTGCGGTCGCGAAGCTGCCCAACCGCCCCTATTGCGTGGGCTTCGCCGCCGAGAGCCACGACCTGCTCAAGCACGCGCAGGAGAAGCTGGTGCGCAAGAACGTGCCGCTCATCGTGGGCAACCTGGGGCCTGCCACCTTCGGGCGCGACGACAACGCGCTGATGCTGGTGGATGTCCAGGGCCACCGCGAGCTGCCGCAGGCCGACAAGCGCACGCTGGCGCGGCAACTGATCGAAGAGATTTCCAAGCGCCTGAGCCATTCATGACCCGAATCGACGTCAAGATCCTCGACCCCCGCATGGCCGACCAGATGCCGGCCTACGCCACCCCCGGCAGTGCCGGCCTGGACCTGCGCGCCTGCCTCGATGCGCCCCTGGTGCTGGAACCCGGCCAGTCGCAGCTCATCCCCACCGGCCTGTCCATCCACATCGGCGACCCGGGGCTGGCCGCCATGATCCTTCCCCGTTCGGGCCTGGGCCACAAGCACGGCATCGTCCTCGGGAACCTCGTGGGCCTCATTGACTCCGACTACCAGGGCCCGCTGATGGTCAGCTGCTGGAACCGCGGCAGCACGGCCTTCACGGTGCAGCCCCTGGAGCGCATTGCGCAGCTGGTGATCGTGCCGGTGGTGCAGGCCAGCTTCCAGGTGGTGACGGAGTTCGGCGCCTCCGAGCGCGGCGAGGGCGGGTTCGGGTCCACCGGCAAGCACTGAAACCGCCGTCCGGAAAGCGGCAATTCCTGGCGAATGCCGCGCTGACCGGCGCGACAATTGGTTACCCCCGGGTTTTGCGCAACATGGCAGCAACACCCCGGGCGCATCATGGGCGCCGCGGCATTTGCGCCGCAACAAAGAGAACCAAGACTCGCATGGACAACAAGCTGTTGGGGGCCTGTTCAGCCCTCGTGTGTGTGGCGATGCTCTCGGCATGTGGCAAGGGTTCGGGCGACGGTGCTTCGTCAGCCTCGGCGCCCGCCTCGGCCGCCTCCGGCGCCGGTGCCGGCGGACCGCCGGTCAGCGTCAGCACGGTGGTGGCGCAAAAGCGCGACTTCGACGTGCAGCTGGAAGCCACCGGCACCGTGGCCGCCCTCAACAGCGTGGACGTGAAGCCCCAGGTCAGCAGCACCGTCACCGCCGTCCACTTCAAGGAAGGCCAGTTCATCAAGGCCGGCCAGTTGCTCTTCACGCTGGACTCGCGCTCCGACGAGACCAACGTCGCCAAGGCCCAGGCCCAGCTCCAGAAAGACCTGGCATCGCTGGCCGACGCGCAGCGCCAGCTCGTGCGCAGCAAGGAGCTGCTGGCCCAGAACTTCGTCTCGCAGACGGCGGTGGACACCAACCAGACGCTGGCCGATGCGCAGAAGGCCGCGGTCGAAGCCGACCGTGCGGCGCTCAAGGCGGCGCAGGTGGGGCTGTCCTACAACCGCATCGTCGCCACCGGGGCCGGTCGTGCCGGCGTGGTCAACGTGTTCCCGGGCACGCTGGTTCAGCCCAGCTCGGCGACGGCCATGGTCACCATCACCCAGCTCGACCCCATCGCGGTGAGCTTCAACCTGCCCCAGCGCAACCTGCAGGATGCGTTGCAGTCCATGCGCTCGGGCGCGGGCAGTGTCACGGCCGTGCTGCCCGAAGGACGCGGCACGATCACCGGCAAGCTGTCCTTCGTCGACAACTCGGTGGATGCCGGCTCGGGGACCGTGAAGGTCAAGGCCCAGTTCGACAACAAGGACGAGAAGCTGTGGCCCGGCGCCTTCGTGGTCGTGAAGCTGGCCGTGCAGACGATCAAGGACGCCATCGTCGTGCCGCAGGCCAGCATCGTGCAGGGCGCGCGCGGCCGGGTGGTGTTCGTGGTCGACCAGGGCAAGGTGGCGATGCGTCCGGTGGAGGTGGTCTACGCCGCCGGCACTGATGCGGTGATCACCGGCGTGCGCGCCGGCGAGCGCGTGGTGGTGGACGGCCGCCAGAACGTGCGGCCCGGCGCCAGCGTGATCGAGCGGCCGGCGGATGGCGCCAGCGGAGCAGCCGGTGGTGGCCGTCGCCGCGGTGGCGGTGCCTCCGCTCCGGCCTCGGGCGGCTCCGGCGCGGCCGCTTCGGGTGTCAGCGCCCATGAAGCCAGCGACTCGGCACGCGCCGTGCTGCCTTTGACCAAGAGCACGTCATGAACCTGTCGGAACTGTTCATCCGCCGTCCGGTGATGACGGTGCTGCTCAATGCCGCCTTCGTCGTGGCGGGTGTCCTGGCCATCATGCGCATCCCGGTGGCTGCACTGCCCAGCTACAACACGCCGGTCATCAACGTCTCGGCCTCGCTGCCGGGTGCCAGCCCCGACACCATGGCCACCTCGGTGGCCTTGCAGCTGGAGAAACAGTTCCAGACCATTCCCGGCATCAGCGTCATCAGCTCGACCAACACGCTGGGCAACACCTCCATCACCCTGGAGTTCGACGAAGGCCGCAACATCGACGCCGCCGCGGTGGACGTGCAGGCCGCGCTGCTGCGTGCCCAGCGGTCGCTGCCGCAGGACATGACGCAGCCGCCGGCCTACCGCAAAGTCAACCCGGCCGATGCGCCGGTGCTGCTGATCGCGCTCACCTCGCCGTCGCTGAACCTGTCGGACCTCAACGACTACGCCGAGCACCTCATCTCGCCCACGCTGTCCACGCTGGATGGCGTGGCACAGGTCAACATCTTCGGCCAGAAGCGCTACGCGGTGCGCGTGCGCGTGCTGCCCGATGCGCTGTCGGCGCGCAACATCAGCCTGGACGAGCTGACGAACGCCTTGCGCGCGGCCAACGCCAACACGCCGGTGGGCACGCTGGAAGGCCCCAAGCAGACGCTGACGCTGCAGGCCAACCGCCAACTGCGCAACGCCCAGGAATTCGCCGACCTCATCGTCGCCAGCCGCAACGGCAACCCGGTGCGGCTGCGTGAGGTGGCGCAGGTGGAAGACAGCTTCGAGACGGTGAAGACCTTCGCCAGCTTCAACGGTGAAAGCTCCATCACCCTGGCCATCCTGCGCCAGCCGGATGCGAACACCGTGAAGGTGGTGGACGCCGTGCGCGCCGCGCTGCCGGGCTTCCGTGCGCAGCTGCCGGCCTCGGTGCGCATGGATCCGGTGAACGACCGCTCCAAGTCCATCCGCGAGTCGCTGCACGACGTGACGCTCACGATGCTCGGCACCGTCGCGCTGGTGGTGCTGGTGATCTTCCTCTTCCTGCGCCGCTTCATCGCCACCGTCATTCCCACGCTGTCGCTGCCGGTGTCGCTGGTGGGCGCCATCGCCCTGCTGTGGGCCTTCGGCTACACGCTGGACAACATCTCGCTGCTGGGCCTGACGCTCGCCGTGGGTCTGGTGGTGGACGACGCCATCGTGATGCTGGAGAACATCATGCGGCACGTGGAAGACGGCATGCCGCCTTTCCAGGCCGCACTGCAGGGCTCGCGCGAAGTGGGCTTCACCATCATCTCGATCTCGTCGTCGCTGATCGCGGTGTTCATCCCCATCTTCTTCATGCCGGGCGTCATCGGCCTGCTGTTCCACGAGTTCGCCTGGATCGTGTCCCTGGCCATCGTCGCCTCGGCCTTCGTCTCGCTGACGCTGGTGCCGATGATGGCCAGCCGCTTCCTCACCGACGAAGCGCACAAGAAGCAGCCCGGCGCACTGGTGCGCCTGTTCGAGCGCGGCTTCGACAAGACCCTGGCCGGCTACACCCGCGCGCTGGACCTGGCACTGCGCCACCGCGTGGCCGTGCTGCTGGTGGCGCTGGCCACCTTCGTCGCCACCGGCTTCATGTTCGTCAACATCTCCAAGGGCTTCTTCCCGGAAGAGGACATCGGGCAGATCCAGATCTCCACCGAGGCTTCGGAGGACACGTCATTCCCCGAGATGGTCCGCCTGCAGGACCGCGTCGCCGCCGTGCTGCGCGACGATCCGGCGGTGCTCAGCGTGAGCTCCTTCAACGGCGGCGGCGGTGCGCAGAACACCGGGCGCATGTTCGTCAACCTCAAGCCGCGAGCCGAGCGGCCGGAGATGAAGCAGGTCATCGAAGGCCTGCGCCGGAAGTTCCGCGAGGTGCCGGGCATCAGCGTGTTCATGCGGCCCATCCAGAACCTGCAGCTGGGCGGGCGCCCCAGCAAGGCGCAGTTCCAGTACATCCTGCAAAGCGTGCAGGCCGATGCGCTGAGCGACTGGGCCAACAAGCTGCAGGACGCCATGCGCCGCGACAACATCTTCCGCGACGTGACCAGCGACTCGCAGCTGCGCGGCCTGCAGGCGTCGCTGAAGATCGACCGCGACCGTGCCAACACGCTGGGCGTGTCCATCGACGCGGTGCGCAGCGCGCTGTTCAGCGCCTTTGGCGAACGCCAGGTGTCTACCATGTACACGCCGGTGGACAGCTACCAGGTCATCATGGAAGTGGCGCCGCAGGCCAAGCAGGACGAGAGCGCGTTCAACAACATCTACGTGCGTTCCTCCAGCGGGTCGCTGGTGCCTTTGTCGAGCTTCGCGACGGTGGAGCGCACGGTCGGACCGACGTCGATCAACCACGTGGGGCAGCTGCAGGCGGTGACCATCTCCTTCAACCTCGCACCGGGTGCGGCGCTGGGCGACGCCACGGCCAAGATCGACAAGGCGCGTGCCGATCTGCACATGCCCGATTCCATCATCGCGGCCTACGGCGGTGACGCGGCGGTGTTCAAGAGCTCGCAGGGCAGCCAGGCCATCCTCATCATCGCGGCGCTGCTGGTCATCTACGTGCTGCTGGGCGTGCTGTACGAGAGCTACATCCACCCGCTCACCATCCTCGCCGGCCTGCCGTCGGCGGCGGTGGGCGCGCTGCTGATGCTGGAGATCGCCGGCAAGGACCTCACGCTGATCGCGACCATCGGCATCCTGCTGCTGATCGGCATCGTGAAGAAGAACGCGATCATGATGATCGATTTCGCGCTCGATGCGCAGCGCAGCCAGGGCATGGACCCGACGCATGCGATCCGCGAGGCCTGCATCCTGCGGTTCCGGCCGATCATGATGACCACCCTGGCGGCCCTGATGGGCGCCTTGCCCATCGCGCTCGGCCTGGGCGCCGGCGCCGAGCTGCGCGAGCCGCTGGGCCTGGCGGTGGTGGGCGGCCTGGTGTTCTCGCAGGCGATCACGCTGTTCATCACGCCGGTGATCTACCTGGCGCTGGACCGCTTCAGCGGCAAGGGGCCGGTGACGACGCCGGAGTCGCAGGCGACGCAGTCCGTGCCTGCGAAGTGATCTTGCGTGGCGGTCAGGTGCGTCAGCGGTTCACCACGCGCAGCGCCGTGATCAGCTGATCGATGTCTGCGTCGCTGTGCGCGGCTGACAGCGAAATGCGCAGCCGCGCCGTGCCCGGAGGCACCGTGGGCGGACGGATGGCCGGCACCCACAGGCCTTCGCGCCAGAGGTGGGCCATCAGGTCCAGCGCGGCGCCGTTCTCGCCGACGATCAGCGGCTGGATGGCGGTGGGCGAGGGCAGCAGGCGGGGCAGGGCGTCGACATCGGCGCCGGCAGGCAAGGCGATCGCGCTGCGCAGGCGAGCGGTGTGGGAACGCAGGCGTTCGCGCCGCCAGTCTTCGGTCTCGATGAGCTTCAAGCTCGCGCGCAGCGACTCGGTGACCATCGCCGGTGCGGCAGTCGCGAAGATGTAGCTGCGGGTGCGTTGCATCAGCCACTCGATCATCGTCTCGTGCCCAGCGACGAAACCGCCTGCACCGCCGGCGGCCTTGCTCATCGTGCCCATCACCAGCAGGTTCGGCGAGCGCAGGTTGAAGTGCGCCGCGGTGCCGCGGCCGTCCGGCCCCAGCACGCCGAAGCCGTGGGCATCGTCGATGAGCAGCAGTGCGTCATGGCGCTCGGCCAGCGACAGCAGTTCCCGCAGAGGTCCCACGTCGCCGTCCATGCTGAAGACCGCGTCGGTGGCAATGAGCTTGCGTTGCGCGGTGGATTCACCCAGCAGTTTTTCCAGCGCGGCGAGGTCGCTGTGTGGATAGACCTTGATCTCGGCACGCGACAGTCGGGCACCGTCGATCAGGCAGGCGTGGTTCAGCGCGTCGCAGAACACGGCATCGCCGCGGCCGACCAGCGCGGGCACGATGCCCACGTTGGTGGCGAAGCCGGCGTAGAAATAGAGCGCGCGGGGCAGATCGAGGAAGTTGGCGATCTCCTGCTCCAGCGCCTCGTGCGAGGCGCTGTGGCCGCATACCAGCGGCGAGGCCGTGGCGCCGACGCCGTAGCGCTGCGCGCCGCGCAGGCTGGCCTCGATCAGCGCAGGGTGTTGCGACAGGCCGAGGTAGTCGTTGCCGCAGAAGGCCAGCATGTCGCGGCCGCCCACGCGCAGGCGCGAGCCCTTGGCGGCGTCGACCACGCGGCGCGTTCGCAGCAGCTTGCCCGCGTCGAGCGCGGCCAGTTCGTTGGCATAGGTGTCGAGGAAGCTCATGGGTGTTCCGTTCTCAGTGCGGGGCGGGCAGGCGCAGGTGCTGCGCGGCCACGCGGGCATCGGGTGTGGGCAGCCAGGGCACGTCGCCCAGGCAGGGCGCGTCCAGCCGGCGAGCCAGCCATTCGAGGTTGGCGGCTTGTTCGGGCATGTCGGGCGCGATGCGGTTGGCGACCCAGCCGGCAAGGCGCAGCCCGCGGGCCTGGATGGACTCCGCGCTCAGCATCGCGTGGTTGAGGCAGCCCAGCCGCAGCCCGACCACGAGGATGACGGGCAGCCCCAGTGCCTGCGCGAGGTCCGCACCGTCGATGGTGTCGGTGATGGGCACGCGAAAGCCGCCCGCGCCTTCGACGATCACCGCGTCGGCGCGTTCCTGCAGTGCGTGGAAGGCGTCGACGATCTGGCGGATGTCGATGAGCACGCCTTCTTTCTTCGCCGCGATGTGCGGCGATACCGGTGCGTTCAGCAGGTAGGGGTTCATCAGGTTCGGCGGCACGTCGACGGAGCTGGCTGCGCGCAAGGCGGCCACGTCTTCGTTGCCGATCGAGCCGTCAGGCAACTGCATGGAGCCCGCGGCGATGGGCTTCATGCCCACCACTCGCGGATGGCGCTCGCGCAGCCGGTGGACCAGCGCCGCGGCGATCAGGGTCTTGCCGACTTCGGTGTCGGTGCCGGTGACGAACCAGGCGGTCATGCGAGTGCCTGTGTGGGTTGCGTTGGCGCCGCCGACGACTGCGCGAGTGTGCGGTCGAGTGCCCTCATCGCGCCCTTCACGAGATGCTCGATGGCTTCCTCGTCGATCACATAGGGCGGCATGAAGTACAGCGTGCGGCCGATGGGGCGAAGCAGCAGCCCCTCGGCCAATGCGGCGCGGTGGTAGCGGCGCGAGAAGGTCGGGTCGTCGGTCTGCACGTCCCACGCCCAGATCATCCCCAGGTGCCGGGCATGGGCGATGCGTGGATGCTCGTCCAGCACGCGGGCAGCGCGGCTCAGCGCCTGCGCCGTCGCGCGGTTGCGCTCGATCTGCGCATCGTCGAGCAGTTCGGTGGCGGCCAGCGCCGCGCGGCATGCCAGCGGATTGCCGGTGTAGGAGTGCGAATGCAGGAAGCCGCGTGTGGTGTCGTCGTCGTAGAAACTGTCGTACACCGCGTCGGTGGTGAGCACCACCGACAAGGGCAGCGTGCCGCCCGTGAGGCCCTTGGACAGGCAGATGAAGTCCGGCCGGATGCCCGCCGCGTCGCAGGCGAAGCGCTCGCCCGTGCGGCCAAAGCCGGTGGCAATCTCGTCGGCGATGAGGTGCACCTCGAAGCGGTCGCACAGGGCGCGGACGCGGCGCAGGTAGTGGGCGTCGTGCATGGCCATGCCGGCGGCGCACTGGACCAGGGGCTCCAGGATGATGGCTGCGGTTTCCTCGTGGTGCGCCTCGAGCCACGCTTCCAGCTCGCGCGCCGCGAGCTCGGCATGGTCCTTCGCGCTGGCGCCGGGTTCCGCTCGTCTTGCATCGGGGCTCATCACCACCGCGGCCGGCCGCACCAGGGGGCCGTACGCGGTGCGGAACAACGGGATGTCCGTCACGCCCAGCGCACCCACGGTCTCGCCGTGGTAGCCCTGGGCCAGGCTCACGAATCCGTTCTTGCCGGGCCGCCCCAGGTTGCGCCATGAATGCGCGCTCATCTTCAGCGCGATCTCCGTGGCGCTCGCCCCGTCGCTGCCGTAGAACGAGTGGCCTAGACCAGTCCAGGTGGACAATCGCTCCGAGAGCTCGATCACCGGCTCGTGGGTCAGGCCCGCCAGCATCACGTGGTCCAGCGTCTCGACCTGATCATGCAAGGCCGCCTTGATGTGCGGATGCCCATGCCCGAAGAGATTCACCCACCACGAACTCACCGCGTCGAGGATCCGGTTTCCGTCCGCATCGAACAGCCACGCGCCCTCGGCCCGCACGATGGGCACGAGCGGCTGCGACTCATGGTGCTTCATCTGCGTGCAGGGGTGCCACACCGCGCGGCGGCTGCGCGTGAGCAGGTCTTGGTTGCGGGTGGGGGTCATCGATTCGGCCGGCTCGCGGGAAAGGCGCGCAATGTACCTCGCCGGGCATGGCGGAGAATGTCGCCCAAGTTGCAGTTCATCATCCGACCTCCGCGCTCAGGCGCGATCCATCAGCATCCCGCGCCGGTACGTCTCGGCGATCACCATCCGCGCCGCGGTCGGCGTGGCGATGCGGTACGCCCGCGTGGCGGGTGCATCGGGCTGGCCCACGGTGTCCCACAGCCGGTCCATCAACTCGTCGGCCTGCGTGATGCGCTCGCGCCGCACCCACAGCCTGGCCAGCAGGTGGCCGATCGGCAGCGTGCCTGCGCGCAGGTCAGCTTCGATGGCAGGCTCCAGGCCGTCCAGCGAGATGTAGGTGAGGTTGTCCATCAGCACCTGGCCGTGCGCGGCGAGGCTGGTGATGCGCTCGATGAACTGCGTGCCGGGCAATTGCTCGCGGACGATGGCGGGGACGGCGGATGTGACGTGCTGCTTGATCAGCACCAGCTCGACCGGACCGCCTGCCACGGCTTCGCACAGCCGCGTGGTGGAGCCGTCCTGCGCCATCAAGAGGCGCAGCACCTGGCGTTCGAGGGTGGCCTGTGCGGGTGTGGCTGCCGCGTCGGCAAAGCGTTCGCGCCGGGGCGGGTTGGAAGAACTTGAAGACATGAGCGAGATTGTGGTGAGCGTGCGGCGCATCGACCTGCCGCATGGGCCGCGGGAGACGATGGCGGCGTTGCGGGGCGATGCGCCCGGTGTCCTGCTGGAAAGTGCCTTGCCGATGGAAGGGCAGGGCCAATGGTCTTACGTCGCAGGAGCGGCGCGGGCCACACTTTACACAGATGCGGGCGGCACGGTCTTGCGGCGGACCGGTCAGGCGGACATGGGCTTCGCCGATCCCTTCGAGGCGCTGGAGGCCATGGCATCGGCCAAGCAGGTTCGCGTGGTGGCCGACGAGCCCGTGCCCGAGGGGCTGGGCTTCATCGGCGGATGGGTGGGCGTGCTGGGCTACGACGCTGCACGCCACCTGCATCGGCTGCCTGAGACGGCGCAAGACGAACCCTCGCTGCCGCAGATGTGGTGGATGGCGGTGGACCAGGTGCTGGCCTACCACCAGCCCTCGCGGCAATGGTGGGAATGCACATCGAGCGGCCCAGGCGATGGATGGCCCTGGACCACCACGGATCGCCTCGCGGCCTGGGCCGACACCTTGGCACGCGCCCGGCGACCGGCGCCCTCGCGTCGTCCGTGGATGGCCGGCGCCCGGCAGTTGCGCATGTCGCGGGAGGGGTTCGAATCCGGCGTCGAGCACATTCGCGAGGCCATCGCCAACGGCGAAGTCCTGCAGGTGAACCTCACGCGGCGGGAGGATGCGGCCTTCCAGGGCGATGCCTGGTCGCTGTACGAAGACCTCGTGGCGGCGCATCCCGTGCCTTTCACGGCCTTCATCGAGACGCCGGACTTCAGCATCGCCAGCTGTTCACCCGAGCGGTTCCTGAAGCTGCAGGGGCGCACCGTGCAGGCCCGGCCGATCAAGGGCACCGTGGCCCGCGGCCGCACGCCCGACGAAGACGCGGCCAACCGCGACTGGCTCGCCGCCAGCGAGAAGAACCGCGCCGAGAACCTGATGATCGTCGACCTCATGCGCAACGACATCGGCCGCGTGGCCGAACTCGGCAGCGTGCGCGTGCCCGACCTCTTCGCGCTGGAGCCCTACGCCAGCGTGTGGCAGATGGTGTCCACCGTGCAGGCCACCTTGCGCGAGGGCCTCGGCCCGGCCGACCTGCTGCGCGCCTGCTGGCCTCCGGGCTCCATGACGGGCGCGCCCAAGCTGGCGGCCATGCAGGCCATCGAGGCGCTGGAACCGCTGCGGCGTGGCTTCTATGCAGGGTCCATCGGCTACATCGATTGCCGCGGGAACATGGACTTGTCGGTGGTGATCCGCACCGCGGTGGTGGCGCGGGGCAAGGTGATGGTGCAGGTGGGCGGCGGCATCGTGGCCGATTCCGACCCCGCCAGCGAATGGAACGAGACGGTCGCCAAGGGCGAGCGCCTCGTGCGCGTGCTGGACGCGGGCTTCAGTGGATCTGCGAGCCCGGCGGCGCCGCGTTGACCACCGAGAACACCGGCTGGCCGACGCTGCCGGCCTCGATCTCCTCGTCGGTGGCCTCGCGCACGTCCAGCACCTTCAGTTCCAGGCGCAGCGCGATGCCGGCCAGCGGGTGGTTGCCGTCCAGCACCACGTGGGAAGGGTAGACCTCGGTCACGGTGTAGATCGCGTCCACCGGCATCCCTTGCGTGGTCGCGCCTTCGGGCACGCCGTCGAACTGCATGCCGGGCTCCACCTTGTCGGGGAACACCGAGCGCTCCTCGAAGAAGACCAGGTCGGGGTCGTACTCGCCGAAGGCATGCTCGGGTTCGAGGTGCAGCTTGGCCTCGAAGCCCACGTCCTGGTCGGCCAGTGCCTCTTCCACCTTGGCCAGGAGGTCGTCGCCGCCGAAGAAGAACTCCACCGGGTCCTTGAGTTCGTCGATGATGTTGCCTTGGGTGTCTTCGAGCCGCCAGACAAGGCTGACGACGCACGGTGCGGTGATGTTCATCCCGGAAATGATCGCACAGGCCACAATCCAGTTCCATGGACGTCTCTCTCGCATCCCCGCTCCTGGGCGGGCTCACGCCGCAGGTCTTCATGCGGCGCCACTGGCAGAAGCAGCCGCTGCTGATCCGGCAGGCCATTCCCGGCATCGTGCCGCCGGTGGCCCGCAACGACCTTTTCGCCATGGCCGCGAGCGACGAGGTGGAGTCGCGGCTGGTCCAGCTGAAGGATGGCCAGTGGTCGATGAAGCAGGGCCCCATCGCCCGCCGCCAGTTGCCGACGGTGAAGACCAATGCCTGGACGCTGCTCGTGCAGGGCGTGGACCTGCACGTGCCGGCCGCCCATGAATTGCTCAGCCGTTTCCGTTTCGTGCCCGACGCCCGGCTGGACGATCTCATGATGTCTTACGCCACCGATGGCGGAGGCGTCGGCCCGCATTTCGATTCCTACGACGTGTTCCTGCTGCAGGTGCATGGCAAGCGCCGCTGGCGCATCGGCCGCATGAACGATGCGGCCCTGGTGCCCGGCCTGCCGCTGAAGATCCTGTCGAACTTCCAGCCCGAAGAGGAGTGGGTGCTGGAGCCCGGCGACATGCTGTACCTGCCGCCGCGCTGGGCGCACGATGGCGTGGCTGAAGGCGAGTGCATGACCTGCTCGATCGGCTTTCGTGCGCCGGCTCGCGATGAGGTGGGACGCGAGGTGTTGCAGCGCCTGCTCGACGGCGAGGAGCCCGCGGCCCAGCCCACGCTGTACCGCGACCCGTCGCAGCCCGCGACCGATGCGCCGGGCCGCATTCCATCGACGTTGCTGGAGTTCACGAAGGAAGCCGTGGCCAAGCTGGCCGAGAACCAGAAGGCCCTGGCCGTGTCGCTGGGCGAATGGCTGAGCGAGCCCAAACCCATCGTTGCCTTCGACGACGGCGATGAACTGCGACCCGAGGCCGACATCGCGCTGGATCGGCGCACCCGCATGCTCTACGACGACGAGCATGTGTTCATCAACGGCGAGTCCTACCGCGCCGCGGGGCAGGACGCGATGCTGATGCGCCAGTTGTCGGATCAGCGGCGGCTCACGGCCTCGCAATGGGCCAAGGCCAGTGACGAGGCGCGGCAATTGATTGCAGAATGGGCCGAGGCCGGCTGGCTGCATTCGCAAGGCGACGAGGAGCACGACCAATGAATGATGAATCCGGGCACGTGGACATCACGACTCGCTTAGAGTTCCACGATGCATTGCGCGCCGCGTTCAAGGAGTTCTCGCACAAGGGCTGCCGCGAGGTCTTCCTGTGCGACGAGGACTTCGCCGACTGGCCCTTGTCCGATGCGCCGGTGCTGGAGGCGCTCACGAGCTGGGTGCTGCCGCATCGCAAGCTCTTCATGGTGGCGCGGCACTTCGACGAGATGCCTCGCAAGCATGCACGCTTCGTTGAATGGCGCCGCACCTATGCCCACGTGATGGAATGCAAGGCCCTCGAAGACGACGAGAACGCCGAGTTGCCGTGCATGCTTCTGGCTCCTCCGGTAGTGTGTGTGCGCCTGTTCGACCCGCTGCGCTATCGTGGTGGCCTCACGCATGAAAACGGTGACATGATTCGGAACCGCGAGCTGTTTGATGCGGTTTCGCAACGCTCGGTAGAGAGCTTCCCCGCCTCGGTCCTCGGACTGTGACAGTCTTCCGCATATAATGGTCGGCTAGGCCATTGAGATGCTCGAGCTCTCGTGGTCTTTTGAGCGTTGGGGCTCTGTGGAATTGGAGGGGTCCCACAATTACCGGTAATTGTTCGACCTTTAGCTTTGAGGACAAGTATGAAAAAGTCGCTTCTGTTGGCATCCCTGGTTGCTTCCGTCGCTCTCGCCGCCTGCGGCAAGAAGCCGGAAGAAGCTGCTCCCCCGGCTCCCGCCCCGATGGCTGCCCCGGCTCCGGCTGCTTCGTCTGCTGACGCTGCTGCTTCCAGCGCCGCCGCTGCTGCTTCGTCGGCTGCCGACGCTGCTTCGGCCGCTGCCAGCGCTGCCTCCAAGTAATCGGTTCACACCGGTTCATGAAAAAGCCGCCTTCGGGCGGCTTTTTTGTTGCCCGCGATTTTCTTGCCTAGACCACTTTGAAGCTGGGCTTTTTGCTGGCCGATTTGTTGGTCCATTTGCTGGCCTGAGTTCTCAGGCCAGATCAATCCAGTCAAAACCCCATTGCGGCCCCGCCGCGCGCATGTCGCACGCATCCGCACCCACGGCCTGGGCCAGTGCAGTCAGGGCCAGTTCAGGTCGGTTGTTCTCGCGGCTCAGGTGTGCCGCCACCACGTGGCGCAAGCTGCTGTGCATGCAGGCTGAAAGGATCTCTGCAGCCGTGTCGTTGGCCAGGTGGCCCAGTCGCCCGCCGATGCGCTGCTTGAGCGACCAGGGGTAGCGCGACTGCGCGAGCAACTCACGGTCGTGGTTGCACTCCAGCAGCAGGGCATCGCAGCCCTTGAGCATCGCGAGAAGGTGTTCGGTGATGCTGCCTGCATCGGTGAGCACGCCCAGGCGCAAGGCGCCATCGGAGAAGCAGGCCTGCAAGGGCTCCTGCGCGTCATGGGGCACGGTGTAGGGCATGAGCTGCACGTCGCCCAGTTCGATGCAATCGCCATCGCGCGCAAAGTGCAGCAGGTCGCCCAGGTCGGGCTGGCCGGCCGCGCGCCAGGTGCCGCGGCTCATCCAGATCGGGATGTCATGCCGCTTGGCCAGCGCCGTGGTGCAGCCGATGTGGTCCCCGTGCTCGTGCGTGACGAAGATCGCATCGATGCCGTCGACGGTCAGCCCGGCACGCTCCAGGCGGATCTTGAGTTCGCGCTGCGTGAAGCCGCAGTCCAGCAGCACCCGGCTGGTGGTGATGCCGCTGCTGGCTTCGATCAGCGTCGCGTTGCCGCTGCTGCCGCTTCCGAGACTGCAGAACCGGAGCATGGAGGTTGGCGGCAGGCCCGAGACGTCAATCGCCTCGGGACACGCTTCACTTCAGATCTTCGACGAGCAGCTTGACGATGCGCTGGCCGGCCTCGCCGTTCTCCGGCTGGCCTTGCGCGTTGAGCACCGTCACGGTGGACACGTCGCCCTGGCCCTTGACCTGCACGCGGTACTTCACAGGGCCGGTGTTCTCGTCCTTCTTGCCGAAGCTGAACACGCGGGCCAGGAAGCCCGGCTCGTCCTTGCCGGCTTGTGCCGGATCGACGTAGCGAACGAAGTACAAGCCTTGCGTACGGTCACGGTCTTCCACCGTGAAGCCACTGCGGTCCAGCGCCAGGCCCACGCGGCGCCATGCGCGGTCGAACGCGTCGTCCACCGTCAGCGTGGCGGCGGCCTGGCCTTCCACGGCGCGGGCATGGGCCGGCGCGGCGACAGGCGCGGCCACGGCAGTCTTGGCCACTTCTTCCTTCACGCCCAGGCGCAGCAGGATGCGCTGGAGCATCTCGGCTTCCAGCTGCGGATCGGCCGCGCGCGGCTGCCACACCGTGGTTTCCTTGCGGTCGCCGCTGTAGACCTCTTCCACGCCGCGGTGGGTCACGTAGATCTCGCTGCCGCCGGCCACGCGCTCGACGCGGGTGCGGAACTTGTCGCGGGTGCCGGTGGAGTACAGCGAGTCGAACACCTTGCCGACGGTGTTGCGGATGAAGTCGTTGGGCAGCTTGGCACGGTTCTCGGCCCAGTCAGTCTCCATCACGCCGGTGTCGGCCTGGTCGACCACGAGGTTGAAGCCGCGCTCCTTCCAGAAGCCCTGCAGCTGCGGCCACACCTGCTCGGGCGGCATGGGCACCGACAGCCAGCGCTGGTTGCCTTCACGCACCAGCTTCACGGGGCCGATGTCCTTGGGCGCCACGCTGTTGTTGACGGCGGCGGTGGCGTTGTTGCCGGCCTGGAACTGCGTGGCGCTGATGCTGCCGCCTTGCTGCGTGTAGCGCGCGTCGCGGCTGATCTGGCTCAGGTCGGGTGGCACTTCCAGGCCTTGGGTGCGCGTCTGGCCGCCGCTGCGGTAGTCGACCTTCTCCCCGCTCATGAAGTTGTCGATCGACGAGCATGCCGACAGGGCAGCCACGAAAGCCAGGCAGGCGATGCGCACAGGGGTCGAGCGGGGCGAAAGAATCACGTCAAGGTCTCCGGTGGGCTGGCCTCGTGGGCAGGCCCGGTGTTGATCGGAAGAGTGGGGGTCTCAGAGCAGGCCGCTGTCGCGCAGCGACTGGCCCACGGTGGCTTGCCCGGCGGCGGTGAGCGGCACGATGGGCAGGCGCAGCGTCTCGCCGCACAGGCCCAGCTGCTTCATCGCCCACTTGGTGGGTGCGGGGCTGGATTCGCAGAACAGGTTCTTGTGCAGCGGCAGCAGCTTCAGGTGGATGGCGCTGGCCTCGCGCACGCGACCTTCGATGGCAGCCATGCACATCTCGTGCATCAGCTTCGGGGCGACGTTGGCGGTGACGCTGACATTGCCCTGGCCGCCCAGCAGCATGAGCGCGACGGCGGTGCTGTCGTCGCCGGAGTAGATGGCGAAGCCCTTGGGCGCCTGCTTGATGAGCCAGCCGGCGCGGTCGATCTGGCCGGTGGCTTCCTTGATGCCCACGATGCCCGGGATCTGCGCCAGGCGCAGCACGGTGTCGACCTGCATATCGGCCACGGTGCGGCCGGGCACGTTGTACAGCACCATGGGGATGTCCACCGCCTCGGCGATGGACTTGAAGTGCTGGTAGATGCCTTCCTGCGAAGGCTTGTTGTAGTAGGGCACGACCGAGAGGGTGCAGTCGGCGCCGACCTTCTTGGCGTACTTGGCGAGCTCGATGGCTTCGCGGGTGGAGTTGCCGCCGGCGCCGGCCATGATGGGCACGCGGCCCTTGGCGTGGTCGACGGCCACGCGGATGATCTCGCAATGCTCTTCGACCGAGACCGTGGGTGATTCGCCGGTGGTGCCCACGACGCCGATGCAGTCGGTGCCTTCGGCGACGTGCCAGTCGATGAGGCGGCGCAGGGCGTCGTAGTCGACGCTGCCGTCTTCACGCATGGGCGTCACCAGCGCCACGATGCTGCCAAGAATGGGGTTCATGCAGTTTCCTCTGAATCCGACGATTTTAGCCCGCGGCCGGGATCACAGCGGGTAACGCCGGGGCCCATGGCTTCGTGCACCTTGCCGCACGGCGGCGATGCGCTGCACGAAACGGTCGGGATCGGCCAGGAAACCGTCCTCGTAGGCCAGCACCCGAAGGCCGTCCGCCGCCTGCAGCAGCTCGCCGGGCCGCAGCAAAAAGTCGGGGTTGTACGGCCTGCCCACCGACTCGTTCCCCAGGGCGAAGGTTTCGTAGATCAGCACGCCCTCAGGGCCGACGGCATCGACGATGGCCGGCAGCAGCGGGCGCCAGAGGTAGTGGGTGACGATCACCGCATCGAAATGGCGTCCGGCGAAGGGCCAGGGCCCGTTCTCGATGTCGGCAACGACGGTTTCGGCCATGCCGGCCAGGGGGGCCAGCGCCCGGGCATCGCGGTCCACGCCGGTGACGCGGCAGCCCCGCTCGGCGAAGAAGCGCACGTGCCGGCCCGACCCGCAAGCCACGTCCAGCACCGAGCCGCCTGCGGGCGCCAGGTGCGCCCAGCGCCCCACCCAGGCCGATGGCGCCAGCCCCGCGTGCATGCTCAATGCTTGTTGAGCGCCTTGAGCGCCATCTTGTCCACCATGCCCGGCGCGATCAGCTTGAGCCAGCGGCCCAGCTTGCCCTTGGTGCTCATGACGATGTCGCGCTGCCGCGCCTCTGTGCCTTGCACGATGAGCCGGGCGCATTCCTCCACGCTCATTGCGCCGGATTCATCCAGGCCGCTCTTGCCGGCTGCCTGGCCCGCGGCATTGAAGCCGCGGTAGCGGATCTCGGTGGCCACCACGCCGGGGTAGGCGATGGTCACGCTCACGCCGCTGTTTTGCAGTTCCACCCGCAAGGCCTCGAAGAAGCCGGTCATCGCGAACTTGGTGGCGCTGTAGGCCGTGCGTCCGGGCACGCCCACCAGGCCGGCAAGGCTGGCCACGGCCACGAGCCGGCCCTGCGTCTTCTTCAGATGAGGCAGCGCTGCATGCGTGCACCACACGCTGCCCCAATGGTTGATGCGCATCAGCGTCTCGTACCAGGTCAGGTCGGTCACGTCCTCGAAGGTGGCGTGGGCCGACATGCCGGCATTGTTGACGAAGGTGTCGATGCGGCCGAAGGCCTTCAGCGCGGCATCCACCAGCGCGATGCAGTCGGCCTGCACGCCCACGTCGCAGCGCTGCACCAGCACCTGCGCGCCGCGCGACTTGCACTCGGTGGCCACGGCTTCGAGCTTGTCCACGCTGCGCGCCGCGAGCACGAGTGCGACATCCTTGCCGCGGCCCGCCCACTGGCGGGCCATCTCCGCGCCGATGCCGTCGGACGCGCCGGTGATCACGATGACATTCATGCCGGCGAATGTAGCCCAGCGGCATCGCCAAGATATTCGCTTTGGCGACAATCTCCGCAGGGCCTAGAAACACGCCCAGATCTGGTTGGCCACCGCCATCGCCATGTCAGGCCGCAGGTAGGCCAGGAAGACCAGTGCGAGCACGATGCCCGCTGCCAGCCACAGCAGGCTGCGTCGCAGCCGCCGCATCATCAGGCTGCCGCCGGCGCCCCGCGCGGGATCGCCGACTCCTTCACCGGCAGGTTGGCGATGGCCGCGAAGATGCCCAGCGCCACCGCGATCCACCAGACGACGTCGTAGCTGCCTGTGCTGTCGTACAGCTTGCCTCCCAGCCACACGCCCAGGAAGCTGCCGATCTGGTGGCTGAAGAACACGAAGCCGCCCAGCATGGACAGGTACTGCACGCCGAAGATCTGTGCCACCACCGCGTTGGTGGGCGGCACGGTGGACAGCCACAGCACGCCCATCACCGCCGAGAACACGTACACGCTCATCGGCGTGAGCGGTACGTTCAGGAAGATGATGATCGCCACCGACCGCAGCGCGTAGATGGTCGACAGGATGTGGCGCTTGGCCAGCCGCTGCCCCAGCGTTCCCGCCGCGTAGGTCCCGAACACGTTGAACAGGCCGATGAGCGCCAGCGCGGTCGTCGCGACGCTGGGCGACAAGCCGTGGTCCTTCAGGTAGCTGGGCATGTGCACGCCGATGAACACCACCTGGAAGCCGCACACGAAGTAGCCTGCCATCAGCCAGCGGAAGCTCGGGTAGCCGAAGGCCTCGCGCAGGGCCTGGCCCAGGCTCTGGTGCGACGCGCTGCGGGGGCCGGCGTCGGGCTCCTTCAGGCCGGCGGCCAGCGGGATGATGGCCAGCGCCAGGCAGCCCAGGTAGAACAGCGCATGCTGCCAGCCGGCGCCCTCGATGGCGATGCCCAGCGCAGGCAGATGAACGCCGTTGATGAGCCCGTTCTCCACCGGCACCATCAGGAACTGGCCGAACGATCCGGCCGCCGCTGCCACGCCCATGGCCCAGCTGCGCTTGGCGGGGTCCACCTGCCGGCCGATGACGCCGTAGACCACCGCGTAGGTCGTGCCCGACTGCGCCATGCCCAGCAGCAGCCCCGCGCTGCCAGTGAAGGCCAGGCCCGTGGTCGACAGCCCCATCAGCACCAGCCCCAGGGCATACAGCAGACTGCCTGCGATGAGCACCTTGAAGGCGCCGAACCGGTCGGCCAGCGCGCCCGCGAACGGCCCGGCTGCGCCCCAGGCGAGGTTCTGCACGGCCAGCGCGAAGGCGAAGGTCTCGCGCGTCCAGCCCCGTTCGGTGGTGATGGGCCCGAGCCACAGCCCGAAGCCATGGCGGATGCCCATGGACAACGTGACGATGGCAGCACCGCACAGCAGCACCTGGGTCATGGACAGGCGCTGCGCCGCCGCGGGATGGGAGGCGGTGTTCATGGCGGACGAATGTATCTACAACTGTTTCCGCTTGTCGCAGCGGGGGCTTGTGCGCAGGGCATCCCCAATTTGCATGCTCGTGCTCCCTAGCTTGAACGCATGGCCAGGGATGTTCGGGTGGGCCGATCGCGCTAGCCTTGGTTCCGTCGGGACCTGCCCACACGAACCATGGACGACTTCCCCCTGGTCGAGCGCGATCACGCCCTGGTCGTGCTGGCCGATCGCGTGATGCGCCTGCGGCAAGGCGAGGGCGGTTGCGTGCTGCTGCACGGCGAGGCCGGCGTGGGCAAGACCAGCCTGCTGCGCGAGCTGCGCCGCCGCACCGAGGCGCAGGCGTCATGGTGGTGGGGCGCCTGCGAGCCGCTGCTGTCGGCCCCGCCGCTGGGGCCGCTGATCGACATGGTGGACGAACTGCCCGTCTCGCTGGCCGAGGCGGTGCGCGGCAGCGCACCCATCCAGGGCGTGCTGTCGGGCATGCTCGCCCTGCTGCGGGACAGGGCACGGCCGGCGGTGATGGTGTTCGAGGACGTGCACTGGGCCGATGGCGCGACGCTGGACCTCATCCGCTTCATCGGCCGGCGGCTGGACGCGACCTGCTCGCTGCTGGTACTGACCCACCGTGACGAGGGGCTGGACCCCGACCACCCGTTGCGAGCGGTGCTGGGCCGGCTGCCGGCGCCATCGACCTTGCGCATGAGGCTCCTGCCGCTGTCATCCGAAGGGGTCGACGAGCTGGCCCGGCGCGCGGGCCGGGATGCGCGCCACCTGCACCGCATCACGCAGGGCAACCCCTTCTACGTGACCGAGTTGCTGGCCACGCCGGGTGCCGGCCTGCCGGCGTCCGTGCGCGACGCCGTGCTGGCCCGCGTCGCGGGCGTGTCGGCGCAAGCCAGGGCCATGCTGGAGCAGGTGAGCGTGGCCACGGTGCCGCTGGAGCGCGCACTGGCCACCGAAGCCGGCTCGCCCCAGGCCATTGCCGAATGCCTGGGCGCCGGCCTGCTGGTGGAGCAGCACGGGCAGCTCAGCTTCCGCCACGAGATCGCGCGGCAAAGCGTGGAAGACGCCATCGCTGCGCCACGCGCCAAGGCCTTGCATGCGGGCATGTTCGCGTTGCTGGCTGGACGTCCCGGCATGGCCAGCCGGCAGGTCCACCATGCGCAGCGGGCGGGGCTGCTGGGCGAGGTGTTCTCGCTGGCCTGCGTGGCGGCGCGTGAGGCGGCCCAGGCCTCGGCGCACCGGCAGGCGGCCGGCCTCTACGGCCTGGCCCTGGAGCACGCCGGGCCGCTGGAGGCGAGCGCGCAGGCCGGCCTGCTGGAGGCGCAGGCCAACGAAAGCATGTTCGTGAATGCCATCGGCGAGGCCATGGCCTCGCGGCAGCAGGCCCTGGCGTTGCGGCAACGCATGGGCGACGTGCGCGGCGCCGGCATCAACCTGCGCTGGATGGCACGGCTCGAATACTTCCGAACCGGCCCGGCCGCGGCCTTGCCGCACGCGCAGGCCGCGGTTCGGCTGCTGGAGAAACAGTCCGACCGGCGCGAGCTGGCCATGGCCTACGCCACGATGGCGCAGGTGCACGTGCTGGATGAGCTGGCCGTCGACTCGCTGCGCTGGGGGCGCCGCGCCCTGCGCCTGGCCGAGGGCCTGGGCGATGCCGAGGTCACGAGCTATGCGCTCAACACCGTGGGCACCGCATCGCTGCGCACGCAGGACAAGCCGGCCCACTGGCGGCAGCTTCGCCGCAGCCTCGCGCTGGCGCTGGAGTCCGGCCAGGAGGAGCATGCGGCGCGGGCCTACACCAACCTGCCGTCGCTCATGCTGGTGCACCGCCGGCATGACGAGGCCTTGCAGGTGTGCGCAGAGGGCATCGCCTTCTGCGAGTCGCGCGACCTGGACATGTACGTGGCCCGCTTGCGCATCCGCCGTGCCTACGCCTTGCTGGAGCTGGGCCGCTGGAGCGAGGTGCCGGCCGAACTGCAGGCGGTGAGGCAACTGCCCGAGCTCACGCCGGTGGAGGCCGAACAGGCACTGCATGTGGAGATGATCCGCGCGCTGCGGCGAGGCGATGGCGGTGCTGCGGTGCAGGCCTACTGGCGCGATCACATCGATGGCGTGCGGGCCCTGGGCCTCGCGCCCTGGTACCTGCCGCCGGCCGTGGTCCGCGTGGAAGCTGCATGGCTGCGCGGTGACGACGAGGCCGTGGCGTGCATCGCGCTGGACGCGCTGCCCATGGCGGAACGCGCCGCAGAGCCCTGGCGCATGGGCCAGCTGGCCTGCTGGCTGCGCCGGGTGGGGCGCCTGCCGGCCAGCATGCCGCCCCGCTTCCTCCAGCAGGTCTGCGAGCCGGCCCGGCTGGAGCTGGCGGGGCACTGGCAGGCCGCGTCCCAGGCCTGGGCGCGCCGGGGCTGCGTCTACGAACAGGCCCTGGCCTTGCTGGGCGGTGACGGCAACGCACAGCAGCAGGCCCTGGCCCTGCTGGATACCCTGGGCGCGGCACCGGCCGCCTCGATCGCGCGGCGGCGCCTGCGTGCGCTGGGTTTGCGGCATGCCCGGGTCGGGCCCAAGAACCGCACGCGGGATGATCCGCTGGGCCTCACGCCGCGCGAACGGCAGGTGCTGCACCTGCTGGGCGAAGGCAGCAGCAACCGCGAGATCGCGGCACGGCTGCACCGCTCGGAGCGGACGGTGGAGCACCACGTGTCGGCCCTGCTGGCCAAGCTGGGCGTGGCGTCGCGCGGCGAGGCGGTGTCGCGCAGTGCTGCACTGCAGCCCGAGGCTGCCGGGCGGATGCGCTGAGATGCACTGACATTGGGTGCCCGGCACCCCGTCTTTGCGTGGCGCCACGCATGCCGCCGCAGGGGTTCGCTGCCTACTGTTGAGTCACCGTGCAAGTTCGCACGGCACATCCAACGGGAGAGTTCCATCATGTCTCAAGACGTCACCATCACGACCAACCACGTCACCGCGTTCGGCATCAAGTATTTCCGCGGCAACGCGCCCAGCGTCTACATCGCCTGCGTCGGCGACAAGGAGACGCCGCTGATCGGCCAGAACCACATCCTCGTCGAGGACTCGGTGCCGGCCGACAAGTTGCAGATCCGCAAGGTCACCACGCTGGACATCGACCAGAGCAGTGCCACCGAGAAGAACGTGGACCTGTCGGTCACCGTGCCCCTGGTGGGCAAGATCAGCGCCGCGGATGCCAGCAAGCAGATGCGCGAGGACACGCTCAAGCTCGTGCTGTTCGAGATCCTGCCCAAGGACCTCGTGGCCGCGGCCAACGCCACGCCTCACGTCATCGAGTCGCTCAAGCGCATCGGCAACGACGGGCGGCTGGTGCACAAGGTCATCGTCGCCATGCAGGCCAAGACGGCGCAGGCCTTCAGCAACAGCGCCTCGCTGGACGTGTCGGCCACCGTCAAGGGTGTGAAGGTCACGGCCCATGGCGGCAGCGACAGCAGCGGCAGCACCACCATCGAGCTGGAGCCGCGCACGACCTTCGCGTACTTGCTGCTCAAGCCCAAGTGGGATGCCAGCATGAACAAGAACTGGAAGCGCATCGAGGACTGGGAAGAGGACCAGTGGAGCTTCAACTGATGCCGCGGGCGGGCCGGGCTGGCCCGCCCTTTTTCGAGGCGTCAATGCTGCACGCCCGCGCTGGCCGGGCCGTAGACCGGCTCGTTCACGTCCTTCATGGCGAGCATCGCGCCGAGCTGGCGGTCCACCGGCGACTCGAAGCCGCATTCGCCGCTGAAGGTCTTCGGATTGCGGAAGGTGCCCAGCAGGATGTCCCAGATCGGCAGGTCGCCGTAGTTGTTCGCATGCACGCCCTTGCGGTGGTGCTCGCAGTGCGCTTCGGGCCGCTGGATGAGTACGCCCAGCCATTGCGGCGTGTTCACGTTCCAGTGCTGGAACATGCCGTAGAACGCGGCCACGTAGCCGGTGAGCGCGGCAGCGATGGGGTCCAGCCCCAGCACGATCAGCGTGACGAACAGCTGCATCAGCACCTGGATGACCATCTCCACCGGGTGGAACAGCACCGAGCCTGACATGTCCACGCGTTGCGGGCTGTGGTGGATCTGGTGCGTGAGCCGCCACAGCGCCGGCACGGCATGCACGGTGCGGTGGTAGGCGTACATCACCGCCGACAGCACGATGTAGCCGACGACGGTGCCGCCGATGATTCCGAGGCCCGTACCGTCCATGAGCCGGTGTGCGGCCAGCCAGTCGGTCGGCACGGCCAGCGGCACGACGCCGGACACGATGCCGATCAGCAGCAGGAAGCCGATGCCGATCCATGTCCAGCCGCGGCGTTCGGGGAAGGCGCGGGCCGGGCGCCACTTCTCGATGGCCAGCATGACGAGGTAGGTGGCGGGAATCAGGAGTCCGATGAGGTCTGCGGGGTCCATGGTGGTGATCTCCAGGAGAGGCGGCGCCGGGCTGGCGTCACGGGCTATGTCGGGGGCCGTGGAAGATGTCTTACACCGTAAGGCGATGTTGGGAACTGTAGACTTACGGTGTAAGATCGTGTCATGGCGAAAACCCCGAGTAAGAAGCCCCCGAGTAAGAAGGCCGCGGGCAAGGCGACCGCCCAGCCCCTGTCGCGAGAGCGCATCGTGTCGGCGGCGCTGGCCTTGGTGGCCGAGGAGACGCTGGCCGGTTTCAGCACCCGCAAGCTGGGCGAACGCCTGGGCTGCGAGGCGATGAGCATCTACCACCACTTCCCCAGCAAGCAGCACCTGATGGACGCGCTGGTGGAGTACGCAATCAACTCCGTGCAGATGCCAGGCGACGGCCTGCCGCCCGTCGAGCGCCTGCGCTCGGCCATGCACGCCTACCGCGACATGGCCCACCGTTTCCCGGCGCTGTTCCCGCTGGTGGCGGTGCACCGGCTGAACATGCCGGCGGGCGTGCGTTTCATCGAATCCATCCTGGAGATCGTCCGTGCCGTGGTGCCCGACCGCGAACTGGCAGCGCGGCAATTCAGGGTGCTCGGCTACTACCTCGTGGGCGCCTGCATCGACGAGACCTCCGGCTACGCCAAGGGGCCGTCGGCTGCTGAACCGGTCAGCAACGAGTACATCGCCGAGCACTGCCCGAACCTCATGGACAGCGCCGAGTTCTTCCAGTCCGCCCACTGGGACAAGACCTTTGAGTTCGGCGTGGAGGCGCTGGTGCGATTGGCGATCAATTGACGCCCGCAGTCGCATTCGCTGACATCCGGGGGCTTCGGGAATTTCGCACGGCGGGCTCTGCCTACAATCCGCCGCGATGGCTACCAAACCCCCCAGCAAACCCAGTTCCAAGGCCGACGCCACCTACGGCGAAGCCTCGATCCGCGTCCTCAAGGGACTCGAGCCTGTCAAGCAGCGGCCGGGCATGTACACCCGCACCGACAACCCGCTGCACATCATCCAGGAGGTGATCGACAACGCGGCCGACGAGGCCCTGGCCGGCCACGGCAAGCGCATCGACGTGACCTTGCATGCCGATGGCTCGGTGAGCGTGCAGGATGACGGCCGCGGCATTCCCATCGGCCTGCACCCCGAAGAGAAGGTGCCGGTGGTGGAGATCGTGTACACCCGGCTGCATGCCGGCGGCAAGTTCGACAAGGGCGCGGGCGGCGCCTACAGCTTCTCCGGCGGCCTGCACGGCGTGGGCGTGAGCGTGACCAACGCGCTGGCCAAGCGGCTGGAGGTGACGGTCTGGCGCGAGGGGCAGGTGGCGGACATCGCCTTCTCGGGCGGCGACGTGGTGGAGCCGCTGAAGACGCGTCGTGCCTCGGCCGGCGACCGCAAGAACGGCACCACCGTGCGTGCCTGGCCCGACCCGAAGTATTTCGAGAGCGCCGAGTTCCCGAAGAACGAGCTGACCCACCTGCTGCGCAGCAAGGCCGTGCTGATGCCGGGCGTGACCGTGTCGCTCAAGAACGAGAAGAGCGGCGAGGTGCAGACCTGGGTCTACAAGGGCGGCCTGCGCGACTACCTGATGCAGACGCTCACCGCCGACCCGGTGATTCCGCTGTTCGAGGGCGAGCACTACGCCGACGGCGGCGAGACCGAGAATTTCGCCGAGGGCGAGGGCGCCGCGTGGTGCGTGGCCTTCACGGAGGAGGGCGCGCCCATCCGCGAGAGCTACGTCAACCTGATTCCCACGGTGGCGGGCGGCACGCACGAATCCGGCTTGAAGGATGGCCTCTTCGGCGCGGTGAAGAGCTTCATCGAGCTTCACAGCCTGCTGCCCAAGGGCGTGAAGCTGATGCCCGAGGACGTGTTCTCCCGCGCCAACTTCGTGCTCAGCGCCAAGGTGCTGGACCCGCAGTTCCAGGGGCAGATCAAGGAACGCCTGAACAGCCGCGATGCGCTGCGCCTGGTGTCCACCTACGTGAAGCCGGCGATGGAGCTGTGGCTGAACCAGCATGTGGACCTCGGCAAGAAGCTCGCCGAACTCGTCATCAAGCAGGCGCAGACGCGCCAGCGCGCGAGCCAGAAGGTCGAGAAGCGCAAGGGATCCGGCGTGGCCGTGCTGCCGGGCAAGCTCACCGACTGCGAGAGCCGCGATCTGGGGATGAACGAGCTGTTCCTCGTCGAGGGCGACTCCGCCGGCGGCAGCGCCAAGATGGGCCGCAACAAGGAGACGCAGGCCGTGCTGCCCCTGCGCGGCAAGGTGCTCAATGCGTGGGAGGTGGAGCGCGACAGGCTCTTCGCCAACAACGAGATCCACGACATCGCGGTGGCGGTGGGCGTGGACCCGCATGGCCCGAACGACACGCCTGATCTCAGTGGCCTGCGCTACGGCAAGATCTGCATCCTCTCCGACGCCGACGTGGACGGCTCGCACATCCAGGTGCTGCTGCTGACGCTGTTCTTCCGGCATTTCCCGAAGCTCATCGAGCGCGGGAACATCTACGTGGCCAAGCCGCCGCTGTTTCGCGTGGATGCGCCGGCCCGCGGCAAGAAGCCCGCGGCCAAGATCTATGCGCTGGACGATGGCGAACTCACCGCCACGCTGGACAAGCTGCGCAAGGAAGGCGCCCGCGAAGGCTCCTGGAGCATCGGCCGCTTCAAGGGCCTGGGCGAGATGAATGCCGAGCAGTTGTGGGAGACCACGCTCAATCCGGACACGCGTCGCCTGCTGCAGGTGGAGTTCGGTGCGCTGGACTTTGCGGCGACCACCGATTCGCTGACGCGGCTGATGGGCAAGGGCGAGGCGCAGGCGCGCCGCGAGCTGATGGAGCTTCACGGCGACGCCGTCGAAGTCGACATCTGATGGCCGACCGCCCCAGCATCCGTCTGCGCCCGACCATGCTGTCGGACCTGGACTTCGTCATCTCGGTGGAGCAGGACGAAGGCAACCGGCCGTTCATCACACCGTGGGAACGCACGCAGCATGAGGGCGCGGTGCGCTTCCCGGACTTCCGGCATTTCATCGTGGAGACCGGGACGAGCTATGAGTCGTCGGGCTTCGTCATCCTGCAGGGCTGCCGCAACCCGCATCGTTCGGTGGAGCTCAAGCGCATCGTGCTGCAGCCCAAGGGGCAGGGCTATGGCCGGGCTTGCGTGCGGCTGCTGATGCAGATGGCCTTCCGCGATCTGGGCGCGCACCGCTTCTGGCTGGACGTGAAGTCGCTCAACGACCGCGCGCAGGCGCTGTACCGCAGCGAAGGCTTCGTGGAGGAAGGGCGGCTGCGCGAGAGCGTGAAGACGGACAGCGGGTACGACTCGCTCATCGTCATGTCCATGCTCGAAAGCGAATACGCCGCCTTGCGCAGCGCGCAGGAGAAGGGCGCTGCATGAGCCGCATGGGCCGCCTGCTCGCTGCCGTGCTGGCCGGTGCCTGGTGCACCTTGGCCCAGGCGCAGCTGTGGGGCTACGTCGACGGTGCCGGCGTGGCGCATGTGGCGACCACGCAGATCGACTCGCGCTACCGCCTCGTGCTGGGCGAGCGCCAGGCGGTGGACCCGCGGGTGCCGGGCAAGACAGACGGTGCGGGTGGCCTCATCACCTGGCTGGACTTCGCCCCTGAAGTGAAGCGCCTGTCGCCGGTGCTGCGCGAGGCCTCGAAGGCGCATGGCGTGGACATCGAATTGCTCAAGGCCGTGATCGCCGTCGAGTCCGGCTTCAACGACAAGGCCGTGTCGCCGCGGGGCGCGATCGGGCTCATGCAGATCACCCCCGAGACGGCCGACCGCTACGCCACGAAAGCTGAAGCGCAGCAGCCCGCCGCTGAACGCCTGAAGGACCCGCGCACCAACGTGCTCACCGGCGCCCGCATGCTGGCCGACCTGCTGCGCCGCTTCGGCAGCATCGACGTCGCACTGGCCGCATGGAACGCCGGCGAAGGCACGGTGCGCAAGAGCGGCGGCAAGATGCCGGACATTCCCGAGACCCAGGCGCATGTGCACCTGGTGCTCGAACTCTATTGGGCCTTGCTGCAGAACAACCTGCAGCGAGGCGCTCATCAATTGCACATCCAGCAGGCCGACCCGCGCTGAAGACGCGTGCGGCCGAAGCGACAACAACAATGACGACCCAGACGACCATCGATTTCTCCGGCGGCGACGGCGGCTCCAGCGACGCCATCACCCTCGCCCACTACGCCGAGCGTGCCTACCTCGAATACGCCCTGAGCGTGGTGAAGGGCCGTGCCCTGCCCGACGTGTGCGACGGCCAGAAGCCGGTGCAGCGGCGCATCCTCTTCGCCATGGAGCGCATGGGCCTGAGCTTCTCGGGCGCCTCCGGTGCCAAGCCGGTGAAGAGTGCCCGCGTGGTGGGCGACGTGCTCGGCAAGTTCCACCCGCACAGCGACCAGGCGGCCTACGACGCGCTGGTGCGCATGGCGCAGGATTTCTCGCAGCGCTACCCGCTCATCGACGGCCAGGGCAACTTCGGCTCGCGCGATGGCGACGGCGCGGCGGCCATGCGCTACACGGAAGCGCGGCTGGCGCCCATCTCGCGCCTGCTGCTCGACGAACTCGATGAAGGCACGGTCGACTTCGTGCCCAACTACGACGGCTCGCAGCAGGAGCCCAAGCTGCTGCCCGCGCGCTTGCCCTTCGTGCTGCTCAATGGCGCGAGCGGCATCGCGGTGGGCCTGGCCACCGAAGTGCCTTCGCACAATCTGCGCGAGATCGCGGCGGCCACGGTCGCGCTGATCCGCGACCCGAAGCTGAGCGAGGAAGAACTCGCCGTGCTCGTGCCCGGCCCCGACTACCCGGGCGGCGGCCAGATCATCAGCAGTGCGGAAGACATCCGCTCGGCCTACGCCAGCGGCCGCGGCAGCCTGAAGGTGCGCGCCCGCTGGAAGATCGAGGACCTCGCCCGCGGCCAGTGGCAGCTCGTGGTCACCGAATTGCCGCCGGGCACCAGCGTGCAGAAGGTGCTCGAGGAGATCGAGGAGCTGACCAACCCGAAGGTCAAGGCAGGCAAGAAGTCGCTCACTGCGGAGCAGACGCAGCTCAAGGCCACCATCTTCTCGCTGCTGGATGCCGTGCGCGACGAGTCGAGCAAGGACTCGCCGGTGCGCATCGTCATCGAGCCCAAGACCAGCCGCATCGAGCAAAGCGAGCTCATCACCACGCTGCTGGCGCACACGACGCTGGAAAGCTCGGTGCCCATCAACCTCACGATGGTGGGCGCCGACGGCCGGCCGACGCAGAAGAGCCTGCGCCAGATGCTGGTGGAGTGGATCGACTTCCGCATGGGCACGGTGCAGCGGCGCACGCGGCATCGCCTGGGCAAGGTGCTCGACCGCATCCACGTGCTCGAAGGCCGGCAGCTCGTGCTGCTGAACATCGATGAAGTCATCCGCATCATCCGCAACGCCGACGAGCCCAAGGAAGCGCTGATTGCGCGCTTCAAGCTCAGCGATCGGCAGGCCGAAGACATCCTCGAAATCCGCCTGCGCCAATTGGCACGGCTGGAAGCCATCAAGATCGAGCAGGAGCTGAAGGACCTGCGCGTCGAGCAGGGCAAGCTGCAGGACATCCTGGACAACCCGTCCAGCCTCAAGCGCACGGTGGTCAAGGAGATCGAGACCGACGCCAAGCAGTACGGCGACGACCGCCGCACGCTCATCCAGGCCGAGAAGAAGGCCGTGGCCGAGGTGAAGGTCGTCGATGAACCGGTGACGGTGGTGGTCAGCATGAAGGGCTGGGTGCGTGCCCTCAAGGGCCACGAGGTGGAAGCCGGCGGCCTGCAGTTCAAGTCGGGCGATGCGCTGTACGGCGTGTTCCCCTGCCGCACGGTGGACACGCTGCTGGTCTTCGGCAGCAACGGCCGCGTCTACTCCGCGCCCGTGAGCCAGCTGCCCGGCGGGCGCGGCGACGGCCAGCCGATCACCACGCTCATCGACCTGGAAACCGGCACGCAGCCTTCGCACTACTTCGCAGGCGCCGCCGACCGCACCCTGGTGCTGGCCAACACCGGCGGCTTCGGCCTGCTGGCACGGGTGGGCGACCTGACCTCGCGCCAGCGCGGCGGCAAGTCCTTCCTCAGCCTGGAGGCGCAAGACAAGCCGCTGCCGCCCAGCCTGGCCGATGCCGCCACGCGCATCGCCTGCCTCACGCTGCAGGGCCGCCTGCTGGTGTTCGGCATCGACGAACTGAAGCTGCAGCCCAACGGCGGCCGCGGCCTCACGCTCATCGACATGGAGCCCAAGGACGCGCTGGTCAGCGTGGCTGCCTTCACCGACGTGCTGCAGGTGCTGGGCACCGGGCGAGGCGGCACGACGCCCAAGGACGAGACGCTCAAGGGTGGCTCGCTCGCCGGCTACGAGGGCAAGCGGGCGCGCAAGGGCAAGAAGCAGGAGCTGATGGTCAAGGCGATGCGGGTGCTGGCGGCGGCCAAGACCTGATTGAAGCCGCGGTTCATCGCGCGCATACTGCCTGCGCGAAGGAGGGCGGGCCATGATGAACCCGGCGATGAACCCCGCGATCAACGCGACGCTGAACCAGCAGCTCATGTCCGGCGCGGCCATGGGCCAGCAGGGCATGATGGCCGAGTCGCAGGGCAACGCGATGATGGCGGCCCAGCTCTATGAGCAGGCGATCGGCTGGATCCAGCAGTCCATGGGCACAGCCCAGCAATGGGGCGTGTTCATCCCTCATGGGGTGCATGCGGCGCTGGCCCATGCCCATGCTTGTGCGGGGCGGGCGAAGACCGCCCTGGGGCAGGCCCCGTTCGCGTGGCCGCACTGGCAGCAGGCGTTGTTCGAACTGAACCAGGCGATCGCCCAGTGCCCTCAGTTCGCGCCCTACCACGCAGCGGCCGGCACGGTGCTCATGTCCATGGGCAACCTCCACGATGCCTGGCGCGCCTTCATGAACGCGCAGCAATTGCAGCCGGGCGAGGCGATGTCGCAGCAGATGCTGGCGATGATGCAGAACATGCTGCCGCCGGCCATGGCGGTGCCAGCCATGCCAGGCTGGGGCGCGCCTCAGCCGCCGATGAACATGCCCGGCGGGAACGGGTGGGGTGGCGGTGCGGCTGGCGGAGGATCGGCCGGTGCCGATCAACACCCGGACTGGATGAAGACCGTGAGCAACGCCTGCTCCATGCTCGACCAGGTCTTCAAGACCGTGGGCGGCTTCCAGGACATGATGGGCCGCTTCGAGTAGCCGGCCCGCTCGCGGGGTCAGCGACGGCGCGGGGTCTTGCGCGGCTTCGGCGCGGGGGCGGGCTCCTCGTCGTCGGCAGGTTCCTGCTCGCTGGCCTCGGCTTCAGCGGCTGTCCACGGCAGCTTCGTCCAGAAACTGCGTTGCGCGTCGAGGAAGTGGTTCCAGGTGCGCAGCTGCAACTCCATGGCATCGGGAATGCCGTCTGCCGTTTCCGCAGGCTCCAGGCCGTGCTCTTCCTCGGCCACCGTCCGGGCGCCGCCGTTGGTGAACACCGGTGCCCGCTCGATCAGCGGCATGTAGAACGACCAGAACTTGCGCTGCAGGTCCACCATCTGCCCCCACAGGCGCATCTGGGCTTCCAGCGCCTGGCCCCACACCGCGGCCGGCGAGTCGGTCTCGCCCTGGGCCTGGTTGGCGGAGTTCACGAACCACGGTGCCAGCGGCATCTGGAACGGCACCTGGAAGGGGATCTGGAACGAGCTGGGCGATTCGGAACGATTCGGCATGGCGGCTCCAAGAGTTGGCGCGCCGGCCATGGAGCCGGCGCGGAATTGAACAACTCTAGTGCCTCATGCCCGCCGCGGGGGGATGTGCAACCAGCGGGTGCGGTCTTCCCTTGATGTGCGTCAACGGCTGCGCAGCGCCAGCACCGTCATGGCCGCCAGCAGCAGCGCCAGCAGCAGGCTCCAGAACTCGAAGGGCACGCCGAACACCGACACCGCTGCGTCCGCACAGCTCGCACGGACGGCGAACAGCGAGGGCGCGAACTCATCGATGCGCAAGGCGGTGATGATCTTGTCGGCGAAGGTGAGGGCGCACGAGGCCGACTTGGCGGCCACGAAGTGCTGGTAGACGGCCGCTGCCGCCGCGCAGGCCGACAGCAGCAATGCCACGACGGCCAGCAGCTTGCGCAGCATGCCGGGCAGGACCGCGCCGATGAGCGCGAGCACGCCGATGGCCGCATACAGCAGCCGCTGAAGAATGCAGTAGGGGCACGGTTCCATGCCGAAGCGGTACTGCGCCAGCAGCGCCAGCCCGATGCTCGCGGCGCACAGCACCGCCACCGCCAGCAGCCACTGGCGTGAAGTCCAACGCGGCAGCATGCTCAGGACACCTGCGCGATCAGCTCGATCTCGACGCAGGCGCCCAGCGGGATCTGCGCCACGCCGAAGGCGCTGCGGGCGTGGGCGCCCTTGTCGGCGAACACCTCGCCCAGCAGCTCGGAACAGCCGTTGGTGACGAGGTGCTGCTCGATGAACTCGGGCGTGCTGTTGACCAGGCTCATCACCTTCACGATGCGTTCCACCTTGTTCAGGTCGCCCACCGCAGCGTGCAGCGTGCCCAGCAGGTCGATCGCCACGGCGCGCGCAGCCAGCTTGCCGGTGGCGGTGTCGATGTTGCGGCCGAGCTGCCCGACCCAGGGCTTGCCATCGCGCTTGGCGATGTGGCCCGAGAGGAACACCAGGTTGCCGGTGCGCACGAAGGGCACGTAGGCAGCGGCGGGGATGGCAATGGGCGGAAGCTCGATGCCCAGGTCCTTGAGGCGGTCGTAGATGGACATGATTTTGTAGTCCGAAGGGGAGGCCGCAAATCCTACACTGCGCGCCCCATGACGGACCTCAGGCATCTCACAGGCTGGCGCATCGCAGGGCTTTGCACGGCCTGGCTGGCGGGCATGGCCGTTCAGTTGCAGGAGGCGGCCTTGCTACCGGCCGCGTGGCACCAGGCCGCCTGCCTGGCCGGGCTGGCGATGTGCCTGGCTGGTTGGCGGTGGCGGCGCGTGTGGATGGCGCCGCTGCTGGGCCTGGCCGTGCTGGGCTGGGGCACGGCCGAGTGGCAGGCCGCGTCGCGGCTGGCCGGGGCGCTGGACCCGTCGCTGGAGGGCGTGGAGCTGGTCGTCACCGGCGTGGTGGCCGGCCTGCCGCAGCGCGGGCCGTCGGGCGTGCGCTTTCGCTTCGAGGTGGAGCAGGCCGCGCAGGGTGATCGCCCGGTGCAGCTTCCGCCCACCTTGGCCCTGGGCTGGTATGCGGGATTCCACGAGGACGCCGTGCTCACCCAGCCGCAGATGGCGCTTGGCGCCGGGCAGCGCTGGCGCCTGGGCGTGAAGCTCAAGCAGCCGCACGGGCTCGTCAACCCGCATGGCTTCGATGCGGAGCTTCAGATGCTGTCGCAGGGCATCCGCGCCACCGGCCATGTGCGGGATGCCGTGCCGCCTCGCCTGCTGGGGCGCGAGGCCGCCCACCCGGTGGAGCGCTGGCGACAGGCGCTGCGCGATGCCATCGAGGTGACGGTGCCCGACCGCCGTGCGGCCGGCGTGCTGGCGGCTCTGGCCGTGGGGGACCAGTCGGCCATCGAACGCGAGGACTGGGACCTCTTCCGCAACGCCGGCATCGCGCACCTGGTGTCGATCAGCGGCTTGCACATCACGATGTTCGCGTGGCTCGCGGCGAGGCTGATCGGCTGGGCGTGGCGGCGGCATCCGCACCTGCCTTTGCGCTTGCCGGCGCCGCTGGCGGCCCGATGGGGCGGGCTGCTGGCCGCCTGGGCCTACGCGGTGTTCTCCGGCTGGGGCGTGCCGTCGCAGCGCACGATCTGGATGCTCGCGCTGGTCACACTCCTGCAATCGACCGGCCGCCGCTGGCCCTGGCCGCTGGTGCTGTTGCTCGCGGCCGTGCTGGTGTCGGCGCTGGAACCCTGGGCCTTGCTGCAGGCCGGGTTCTGGCTGTCCTTCGTGGCGGTCGGGCTGCTGATGGCCTCGGGGCCAGTCACCGCGCAGTCCCCATCGCCAAGTGTCGGGATGCGGCGCGCATGGGACACGCTGCGGGGCGAGCTGCGCAGCCAGGTCGTCGCGACGGTCGGCCTCACGCCGCTCACCCTGGTGTTCTTCCAGCAGGTGTCCATCGTCGGCTTCCTCGCCAACCTGGTGGCGATCCCGCTGGTGACGCTGGTGATCACGCCACTGGCGATGCTGGGCGTGATCGCCGCGCCGCTGTGGCTGGCCGGGGCGTGGGTGGTGAACCTGCTGTGTGGATGGCTGGCGGCCATGACCGCCTGGCCGGCCGCGGTCTGGACGGTCCCCGTTGCGCCGGCGTGGGCGCAGGCCGCGGCACTGGGCGGTGCAGCCTTGCTGGTCATGCCGCTGCCGTGGCGGGGCCGGCTGCTGGCCGTGCCGATGGTGCTGCCCTTGCTGATGCCCAGCGTCGTCCGCCCGCCGCCCGGCCAGTTCGAGCTGGTGGCCGCCGACATCGGCCAGGGCACCGCCGTGCTCGTGCGGACACAGCGACATCTCATGGTCTTCGACACCGGCCCGCAATACGGCCCGGGGGCGGATGCCGGGCAGCGCGTGCTGGTGCCGCTGCTGCATGCACGGGGCGAGCGGCAAGTCGACCGCCTCATGCTCAGCCACCGCGATGCGGACCACGTGGGCGGTGCCGCCAGCCTCGTGACTGCCGTTGCGGTGCGCGAGATGCACAGCTCGCTGGAAGACGCCCATCCCTTGCTGGCCCTGAGCCCGCCGCACCAGCGCTGCATGGCCGGGCAGTCGTGGGAGTGGGACGGCGTGCGATTCGAGGTGCTGCACCCGCGGGCCGAGGCGTATGACGCGCAGCTCAAGTCCAACGCCATGTCCTGTGTCGTTCGTGTCATCGGCCTGGGTGGCAGCGCCATGCTCACCGGCGATGTCGAGCGCGAGGGCGAAACGTGGATGGTAGGGAGCACGTCGGCTGCGCGATTGGCGAGCGATGTGCTCGTCGTGCCTCACCATGGCAGCAAGACTTCGTCGACCCCGGCCTTCATCGATGCCGTGCATCCGCGCTTTGCCGTCTTCCAGGCGGGCTACCGCAACCCGTTCGGGCACCCCGCGCCACTGGTGTTCGCGCGGTACGCGGACCGCCACATCACCACGATCTCCAGCCCGTCGTGCGGCGCATGGTCCTGGTCCAGCCTGCAGCCGGGGCAGGGTGTTTGCCAACGTGACGCCGATGCGCGCTACTGGCACCATGGGTCGCGAGGAGTCACGGCGCAAGAGCGGGTCGAAGGGGTATGCGCTGTTTGGCCTGGTTTTTGCTAACCTGCCTGCGGAGGAGATGAGCAGATGAGACCCAGCTTCGACGAGATGCAAGCCACCGGCGACACGGTGCGCGAGCATTACCGCAGCTACCAGCGCTGGCTTTCTCAGCAGCCCCCCGACGTGATGCGCTCGCGCCGCGAGGAAGCGGAAATGATCTTCCGCCGCGTGGGCATCACCTTCGCCGTCTACGGCGCCAAGGACGAGGACGGCTCCGGCACCGAGCGCCTCATTCCTTTCGACCTGATTCCCCGCGTCATCCCCGCGCACGAGTGGCAGGAGATGGAGCGCGGCCTGCGGCAACGCGTCACGGCGCTGAACCGCTTCATCCACGACGTCTACCACGACCAGGAGATCATTCGCGCCGGCCTCGTGCCCGCCGACCAGATCTTCAAGAACGCGCAGTTCAGGCCGGAGATGATGGGGGTGGACGTGCCGGCCGGCGTCTATTCGCACATCGCGGGCATCGACATCGTTCGTGCCGCCAATGCCGACGGCAGCGGCACCTACTACGTGCTGGAAGACAACCTGCGCGTGCCCAGCGGCGTGAGCTACATGCTGGAGAACCGCAAGATGATGATGCGGCTCTTCCCGGACCTGTTCAGCGAGCACCGCGTCGCGCCGGTCGCGCACTATCCCGACCTCTTGCTGGAGACCTTGCGCGCGGTCGCACCGGCCGCTGTGAACGACCCGACGGTCGTGCTGCTCACGCCCGGCATGTACAACAGCGCCTACTTCGAGCATGCCTTCCTCGCTCAGCAGATGGGCGTGGAACTCGTGGAGGGGCAGGACCTCTTCGTGCGCGACAACTTCGTCTACATGCGCACGACGCAAGGCCCCAAGCGGGTGGACGTGATCTACCGCCGGCTGGACGATGACTTCCTCGACCCGCTGGCCTTCCGGCCCGACTCGACGCTGGGCTGCCCGGGCCTCCTGAGCGTGTACCGCGCCGGCAACGTGACGCTGTCCAACGCCATCGGCACCGGCGTGGCGGACGACAAGTCCATCTACCCGTACGTGCCCAAGATGATCGAGTTCTACCTCGGCGAGCGGCCCATCCTGAAGAACGTGCCCACCTACCTGTGCCGCGAGGCCGACGACTTGCGCTACGTGCTTGACCACCTGCCCGAACTGGTGGTCAAGGAGGTGCACGGCGCGGGCGGCTACGGCATGCTGGTCGGGCCGGCTTCCACCAAGCAGGAGATCGCCGATTTCCGCAAGGCCCTCGAAGCCAACCCGCACGGCTACATCGCGCAGCCCACGCTGAGCCTGTCGACCTGCCCGACCTTCGTGGAAAGCGGCGTGGCGCCCAGGCACATCGACCTGCGGCCCTTCGTGCTCTCGGGCAAGACCGTGCAGATGGTGCCGGGTGGACTCACCCGCGTCGCGTTGAAGGAAGGATCACTCGTGGTGAACTCGTCGCAAGGCGGCGGCACGAAGGACACCTGGGTGCTGGAGGCTTAAAACAACATGCTGTCGAGAACCGCCGACCACCTCTTCTGGATGGCCCGCTACATGGAGCGGGCCGAGAACACCGCGCGCATGTTGGACGTCAACTACCAGACGTCGCTGCTGCCGCAATCCGCCGATGCCGCCGAGAAAGGCTGGAAGGGCCTCTTGTCCATCTCCGAACTGAGCGGGGACTTCGCCAAGCGCTACGGCACGGTGAAGGCCCGCCACGTCATGGAGTACATGGTCTCGGATGCCAACAACCCGTCGAGCATCCGCAACTGCCTCATGGCCGCACGCGAGAACGCACGCGCGGTGCGCGGCACGCTGACCACCGAGGTGTGGGAAACGCAGAACCAGACCTGGATCGAGTTCCAGCGCATGGTGGCGCAGGGCGACTTCCTGAAGGACCCGGGCGCCGGCTTCGAGTGGGTGAAGTTCCGCTCGCACCTGTCTCGCGGCGTGACGGTGGGCACCATGCTGCAGGACGAGGCCTTCCACTTCCTGCGCATCGGCAGCTTCCTCGAACGTGCGGACAACACCGCGCGGCTGCTGGACGTGAAGTTCCATGCAGTGGAGAGCGAGTACTTCGGCCAGAGCCAGAGCCAGTCTCAAGGCAACGGCAAGCAGGACGTGGAGTACGACTTCTACCACTGGTCCGCGATTCTTCGGTCCGTGTCGGGCTTCGAGGTCTACCGCAAGGCCTACCGCAACGTCATCAAGCCGGAGAAGGTGGCCGAGCTGCTCATCCTGCGGCCCGACATGCCGCGCTCGCTGGCTGCCTGCATGAACGAGGTGGTGGCCAACCTGCGCATGGTGGCCAACGAGCAGTCCGGCGAGACCTTGCGCAAGGCCGGCCGCTTGCGCGCCGACCTGCAATACGGCCGCATCGACGAGATCCTCGCCACCGGCCTGCATGCCTACCTCACGCAGTTCCTGGAGCGCGTGGGCACGCTGGGCCTGGGCATCAGCCGCGACTTCCTGGTGCCGGTGGAGGCCTGACCCCGCATGAAGCTGCGCATCGAGCACGAGACGCACTACGAGTACAGCACGCCCTTGCACTACTCGTTGCAGTCGCTTCGTCTCACGCCGCAGCCCAGCGAGCACCAGACGGTCGTGCACTGGACGCTGCATGCGCCGGGCAAGCTCTATCCGCAGCGCGACGGCTACGGCAACGAGTCGCACACCTGGTCCATCGCACGCCGGTTGTGGCGCGGCGTCATCAAGGCCACGGGCCTGGTGGTCACGCATGCGTCACCATGGCTGGACGATGATGCGGCCTGCCCGCCGCCGATGGTGTACCTGCGCTCCACGGCGCTGACGGCGGAGAACGCGGGGCTGAAGGAACTGGGCATGGGTGTGTTCGACGATGGCGTGACGGAGGCATCCGCGCTGGAGCTGGCGGGGCGCGTGTTCGAGCGCATCACCTACAAGGCCGGCGAAACCACCGTCGAGACGTCGGCCGCCGATGCGCTTGAACTGGGCGCCGGCGTCTGCCAGGACCAGGCCCACGTCACCATTGCCGCCTGCCGCGCCAATGGCATTCCGGCGCGCTACGTCAGCGGCTATTTCTACGCACCCGACTCGCCTGCGCTGGCCAGCCACGCCTGGATCGATGTCTGTGCCGACGTGGCTGCGCGGCGCTGGCTGAGCGTGGACATCACCCACCGCTGCCTGATGGACGAGCGCCACGTGCGCCTGGCAGTCGGCCCGGACTACGCGGCCTGCTTGCCGATCCGCGGCGTTCGGCATGGCGGCGGCAAGGAGGCGATGCGGGTCAATGTGGCGATCCGCTCGGGCGATTCCTAGGTCACACCCGCTCCCTCATTCCGGCGAAGGCCGGAATCCATGGGCGGCACGATGGATCCCGGCGTTCGCGGGGATGAGGGGTGTTCCAGCGAAAAACAAGCAAGAACTCGAAGGCACGCAAGCATGTCCATCCACGTCGCTCTCAACCACGTCACCCACTACACCTACGACCGGCCGGTGAACCTCGGCCCGCATGTCGTGCGCCTGCGTCCGGCGCCGCATTCGCGCACGCGCATCCTCAGCTACTCGATGCGGGTGGAGCCGGAGCCGCACTTCATCAACTGGCAGCAGGACCCGCAGTCCAACTACCTCGCGCGGCTGGTGTTCCCGGAGAAGACCACGCATTTCCGCATCGAGGTGGACCTGGTCGCCGAGATGTCGGTGCTCAACCCCTTCGACTTCTTCCTGGAGCCGTCGGCCGAGAACTTCCCCTTCGAGTACGACCCGAGCCTGTCGCATGAGCTCGCGCCCTACCTGCTGAAGGCGCCGCTCACGCCGGCCTTCGAGAAGTACCTCGCCGGCATCCCGCGCGAGAAGAAGCAGACGACCAACTTCCTCGTCGAGCTCAACCAGCGGCTGCAGCGCGACATCGGCTACCTCATCCGCATGGAGCCGGGCGTGCAGACGCCGGAGGAAACGCTGACCAAGGCCAGCGGCTCCTGCCGAGACTCCGGCTGGCTGCTGGTGCAGCTGCTGCGCCACCTCGGGCTCGCGGCACGCTTCGTGTCGGGCTACCTCATCCAGCTCAAGAGCGACGTGAAATCCCTCGACGGCCCCAGCGGCACGGAGGTGGACTTCACCGACCTGCATGCCTGGTGCGAGGTGTTCCTGCCCGGCGCGGGCTGGATCGGCCTGGACCCGACCTCCGGCCTGCTCGCCGGCGAGGGACACATCCCGCTGGCGTGTTCGCCCGACCCGTCGTCCGCCGCACCCGTGACCGGTGCGCTGGACGAATGCGAGACCACCTTCGAGCACCACATGAAGGTCTCGCGCGTGTGGGAAGCACCGCGCGTCACGCTGCCCTACACCGAGGAGCAGTGGCTGGACATCCAGGACCTGGGCACGCGCGTGGACGCCGACCTGCGCCGCCATGACGTGCGGCTCACGCAAGGCGGCGAGCCCACCTTCGTGTCTGTGGACGACCGCGACGGCGCCGAATGGAACACCGAGGCGCTGGGCCCCACCAAGCGCGCGCTCAGCGCCGAGCTGATGGACAAGCTGCGCGCCAAGTACGGCGATGGCGGCCTGCTGCACTACGGGCAGGGCAAGTGGTACCCCGGCGAGCAGTTGCCGCGCTGGTCGCTGAACCTGTTCTGGCGCAAGGACCGCGAGCCGCTGTGGACCAGCCCCGAGCTGTTCGCCAGCGAGCGGCAGGACTACAAGGTCACGGAGTCGCAGTCGCAGCAGTTCCTCGACGGCGTGGCGCGGCGGCTCGAACTGGACGCGAAGCACATCTTCGCCGCCTACGAGGACGTCTGGTACTACCTCTGGCGCGAACGCAAGCTGCCCACCAACGTCGACCCCTTCGACGCACGGCTGTCCGACCCGCTGGAGCGAGACCGCATCCGCCAGGTGTTCTCGCAAGGCCTGGACAAGGTGGTGGGCCACGTGCTGCCGATCAAGCGCAACACGCAGCCCGACCTGCTGCCGCGCTGGCAGACGGGGCCGTGGTTCCTGCGCGCGGAGCGTTGCTACCTGCTGCCGGGCGACTCGGCCATGGGCTATCGGCTGCCGCTGGACTCGCAGCCGTGGACGTCGGCCAGCGACTACCCGTGGATTCACCAGCCCGACCCGACGCAACCCTTCGCCCCGTTGCCGCCCTACCGCCGCTTCCGGCATGCCGTGGGGGCGGACGAGTCGCGCTGGGGCGGCGACAACAGCATGGATGCGAGACGCGCGGCCCTGGCGGGTCGTGGCGAAGGTGCAGGTAAGGGGACCGGCGACGGCGAGGCCGGCGCGAGCGCCGCTGGGCAGGACGCCAGGCCCGCTCCCTTCCAATCCGCCGCCTGGATCACCCGCACCGCCTTGTGCGCCCAGCCGCGCGACGGCCGGCTCTACCTCTTCATGCCGCCGGTGTCCGCGCTGGAGGACTACCTGGAGATCGTCGCCGCCATCGAGGACACCGCGCAGGCGATGAACCTGCCCGTCGTCCTCGAAGGCTACGAACCGCCCAAGGACCCGCGGCTGGCCACGCTGCGGGTGACGCCTGACCCGGGCGTGATCGAGGTCAACATCCACCCCGCGCACAGCTGGAACGAATTGGTCGACCAGACCACGCACCTGTACGACGCGGCGCACGAGACGCGGCTGAGCACCGAGAAGTTCATGCTCGACGGGCGCCACACCGGCACCGGCGGCGGCAACCACTTCGTGCTGGGCGGCGCCACCGTGGCGGACTCGCCCTTCCTGCGCCGGCCCGAGCTGCTCAGCAGCATGGTGGCCTACTGGCACAACCATCCGTCGCTGAGCTACCTGTTCTCGGGCTTGTTCATCGGCCCGACCAGCCAGGCGCCGCGCATCGACGAAGCGCGCAACGACTCGGTCTACGAGATCGAGATCGCCTTCGCCGAGCTGCGCCGTTTGACCGAACAAGGCCAGCCGTGCCCGCCCTGGCTCATCGACCGGCTGATGCGCAACCTGCTCATCGACGTGACGGGCAACACCCACCGCGCCGAGTTCTGCATCGACAAGCTGTATTCGCCCGACGGGCCGACCGGCCGCCTGGGCCTGCTGGAGATGCGCGCCTTCGAGATGCCCCCGCACGCGCGCATGAGCCTCACGCAGCAGTTGCTGATGCGCGCTCTGGTTTCGCGCTTCTGGCAGAAGCCCTACCGGCCCGAAAAACTCAAGCGCTGGGGCACCGAACTGCACGACCGCTTCATGCTGCCGCACTTCGTGTGGGACGACCTGCAGGACGTGCTCAGCGAGCTCAACGACTTCGGCTACCCCGTCAACCCGGAGTGGTTCGCGCCGCACCTGAACTTCCGCTTCCCGCGCATCGGCGACTTCAATGCGCGCGGCGTGGACGTGGAGCTGCGCCTGGCACTGGAGCCGTGGCACGTGATGGGCGAGGAGGGCGCCGTCGGCGGCACCGTGCGCTTCGTGGATTCGTCCGTCGAGCGATTGCAGGTGAAGGCCACGGGCCTCGTCGACGACCGGCACGTGCTCACCTGCAACGGACGCGCCGTTCCCCTGCAGCCCACGGGCAAGGTGGGCGAGTACGTGGGTGCGGTGCGCTACCGGGCCTGGAGCCAGCCGTCGGCATTGCATCCGACGATCGCACCGCATGCGCCGCTGACGCTGGACCTGGTGGACACCTGGATGAACCGATCCATGGGCGGTTGCCAGTACCACGTGGCGCATCCGGGCGGACGCAACTACAGCACCTTCCCGGTGAACGCCTACGAGGCCGAGGCGCGGCGGCTGGCGCGCTTCTTCCGCATCGGGCACACGCCGGGAACGATGGGCGTGACGAAGGAAGCACGCAATCCGAACTTCCCGTTCACGCTGGATCTTCGCCGGGCCTGATGGGCGCAGGGCACTGAGTGTTTTTCGCAAGGCGGGGAGTTTCCGCCAGCACCGACAATCCCCACGTGTCCTCTCCCGCTTCTCCTCCGATGCTCAGGCAGCTCCTCTCGGGCTACTCCGCCCTGGAAGGCCGCTACGACGAACTGCTCTCGGCCTCCGGCACCCCGCGCGCGCACTGGGATGCCTTCTTGCGCTCGCTCTCCGGCCGCCAGGGCGCCGAAGTCGCCGACACCCTGGCGATGACCGAACGCGAGATCCGCGAGAACGGCATCACCTACAACGTCTACGCCGACCCCAAGGGCGCTGATCGCCTGTGGGAGGTGGATCCGCTGCCGCTCATCATCTCGTCCGGTGAATGGGAGCAGATCGAGGCGGGCATTGCCCAGCGCGCCGAGCTGCTCAACCGCGTGCTGGCCGACATCTACGGGCCGCAGCAGCTGCTGCGCGACGGGCACATCCCGCCGTCCATCATCTTCGGCCACAGCGGCTTCCTGCACCAGGCCCAGGGCATCCGCCCGCCGGGCGGCGTGCACCTGTTCCAGTACGCGGCCGACCTGGCGCGATCGCCCGACGGGCACTGGTGGGTGGTGGGCGACCGCACGCAGGCGCCCTCCGGTGCGGGCTATGCGCTGGAGAACCGCCTGGTCATCTCGCGCGTGTTCCCGCAGCTCTTTCGCGACCTGCACGTCGAGCGGCTCGCGGCCTTCTTTGCCGCCTTGCGCGAGTCGCTGCTGCACCTGGCGCCCAAGGGCGACGATGCGCCGCTGGCCGTGCTGCTCACCCCGGGCCCGTACAACGAAACCTACTTCGAGCATGCGCTCATCGCCCGCTACCTCGGCTTCGCGCTGGTGGAAGGCAGTGACCTCACGGTGCGTGATGGCCGGGTGTGGATGAAGACCGTCGAGGGCCTCAAGCGCGTGCATGCCATCGTGCGGCGGCAGGACGACGACTACTGCGATCCGCTGGAGCTGCGCACCGACTCCGCCCTGGGCGTGCCCGGCCTCACCGACTGCGCCCGCCGCGGCACGGTGATGGTGGCCAATGCGCTGGGCTCGGGCGTGCTGGAATCCGGCGCGCTGCTGGGCTACCTGCCTGCGCTCAGCGAGAAGCTGCTGGGCGAGCCGCTGAAGCTGCCGTCCATTGCCACCTGGTGGATGGGCGAGCCGGCGGCCTTCGACGATGCATGGCAAAGCCTGGAGCAGGTCCTCATCAAGCCGCTGGACCGTTCCAGCCGCGAGCGTGCCGTTTTCGGCGCGGACTTCCAGGGCGCGGACCGCGATGCGCTTCGCAGGCGCATCGCCACCTTGCCGCACCGCTACGTCGCGCAGGAGTGGGTGCACGGCTCGCAGGCCCCGGTGCTGGAGCGCGGGCCGGACGACCTTTCAGAGAACATGCGGGCGCGCAACGTCGGCCTGCGCGTGTTCGCGGTGGCCACGCCCGATGGCTACAAGGTGATGCCCGGCGGCCTGACCCGCGTGGCGGGCGAGGGCGACACCCGCGGCATCGCCATGCAGCGCGGCGGCCGCTCCAAGGACACCTGGGTGCTGTCCGATGCGCCGGTGAACGTCGCCTTCTCGCTGATGTCACGCACCGTGCAGCCCACGGACCTGGTGTCGGCGCGCGCGAACCTGCCGTCGCGCTCGGCGGAAAACCTCTTCTGGTATGGCCGCTACGGCGAGCGCTGCGAGATGGCGGTGCGGCTGTTGCGCACGGCCATCGGCGGCGTGCTCGAAGACAACGCCGAAGAGGCCGAGGGCGTGCCGCCCGCATTGGTGCTGGCGCAGCGGCTGGGGATCATCGAGAACACCGACAACCCGGGGCCCGACCTGCTGCGCGCCGCGACGCACCCCGACGAAGCCTTGAGCGAGCGCTTCAAGCAGCTCTCGCGCGTGGCCTTCAACCTGCGCGACCGCATGTCGGCCGACAACTGGCGCACGCTGAACCAACTCACGTCGGACCCCATCTTCCGGCGCGGTGCGACGCTGCCGCTGGCGCTGGCCTGGCTGGACCGCGCGGTGACCTCGATGATGACGCTGTCGGGCTTCGTGCTCGACGGCATGACGCGCAGCATCGGCTGGCGCTTCCTGTCGCTGGGGCGGCGCATCGAGCGGCTGGCCGGCGTGTGCGCCATGCTCGACGTGGCGATCAAGGACGGCCGCACGCACGGCCTGGACTGGCTGCTGGAGCTGGCCGACTCCACCGTGACCTACCGCTCGCGCTACCTCGTCGGGCCCGAATGGATGCCGGTGCTGGACCTGCTGCTGCGCGACGAAGCCAACCCGCGTTCCGTCGCCTTCCAGGTGAAGGGCCTGAGCGAGTACATCGCCAAGCTCGAACTCACGCACGGCCGCTTCGCCAGCGACGTGCTGCACCCCGGCCACGCGGCCCTGCGCATGCTCGCGCCGGAAGACCTGCACCCCGAGAGCGAGGACGTGGCCCATGTGCTGGACATGCTGCGGCGCGCGGCCTTCTCCCTGTCCGATGAACTGAGCCTGAAGTTCTTCTCGCATGCCGCCTCGCGCAGCGTGCTGTCGCTGGTGGCATGAACGGCCCGACGATGACCGCCCAACGCTACACCGTCGACCATGAAACCCGCTATGCCTATACCGCGCCGGTGTCGCAGAGCTGGCAACTGGCGCGGCTGACACCCAGGCAGTTGCCATGGCAGAAGCTGCTGTCGTACTCGCTGCAGATCGACCCACCGCCGGACGAGCGCAACGAGGAGACCGACAGCTTCGGCAATTCGGTGACGCACTTCGGCCTGCATGGTGCGCATCGGGTGCTGCGTGTGCGCATGCAGTGCCTGGTCGAGGTGGGCCCGCGGCCAGAGGTCGCAGAGTCTTCTGAGAGCTGGGAGTCGGTGCGCGATGCCGTGCGTTCGCAGCCGGCCCTGGACGACCTGAACCCTGCGCGCACCTGCGAGCCGACCCCGCTTGTGCCGCTGTCGGAGCTGGCGCGCGACTATGCGGCGCCGTCCTTCTCCGAAGGCCGCGGCTGGCTGGAAGCGATGACCGAGCTGATGCACCGCATCCACCAGGACTTCGAATTCGAGCCGGGCGCGACGACCGTCAGCACCTCAGTGGATGAAGTCATCGCCAAGCGCCACGGCGTGTGCCAGGACTTCGCCCACCTGCTGCTGGCCTGCCTGCGCTCGCACGGGCTGCCGGCGCGCTACGTGTCGGGCTACCTGCTCACCGACCCGCCGCCGGGCATGCCGCGGCTGATGGGCGTGGACGCATCGCATGCCTGGGTGGCGGCGTATTCGCCCGAACACGGCTGGGTGGAATTCGACCCCACCAACGACCAGCGCGCGGACGAGCGCTACATCACGCTGGGCTGGGGCGCGGACTTCGCGGACGTGGTGCCCCTGCGCGGGGTGATCCTCGGTGGAGGCACCCAGGAAATGCAGGTTTCGGTGAGCGTGGTGCCCAACGATTGAGGGGATGACGTCCCAGCGGGGGTGCCGGGCCCGACCTTCGAGCGATGGTCAGCGCGGGCATCGCACCAGACACTGCCGCCTCCACGACAACATCAGGAGGACGGGAGATGGCGAAGGATGGTGCCGGCACATGGATGCGCGAGCTGATGGACGCGAGGACGCTGCGCGAGGCGGCGCTCCGTGCGGGGGCCTTGCCGCCCGCCGTGTGCATTGATGGCCGCGACGACACCGGTCCGGGCTGGTTCGAATCGAGCTGGGATCTGAAGCAAGGCTTGTCGGTGATCGAGGCCACCGACGCTCAGGCCGAACTCGACGCCTGGATGGACGAGATGATGGCCCAGTCGGCCGGTGGCGACTGGCTGCTGGAGTCGGTGTGAGCCTAGCCCGGCATCTGCCCCGAGCCGCCGAGCGCCACGTACAGCCAGGCGCGGGCCTTGTCCCAGCGGCGGCGCACGGTGCGCTCGGTGACCCCCTGGAAGTCGGCGATTTCCTGCTCGCTGTAGCCGCCGAAGTAGCGCATCTCCACCACCTGGACCAGCTCGGGGTCCAGCGTTTCGAGTTCCAGCAGGGCGTCGTTGACGCGGATGAGTTCGTCGCTGGCGCTGGTGTCGGGCACTTGCAGGCTGTCTTCGCCGCCCAGCGTCAGGTGCTCGGCGCCGCCGCCGCGCCGCTCGGCCTGGTGCTCGCGGGCGGCGTCGATGATGACGTTGCGCATGGTCTTGGCCGCGTAGGCGAAGAAGTGGTGGCGGTCTTCCAGCCGCAGCCCGCTGGCATTGACCAGCCGCACGAAGCTTTCATGCACCAGCATGGTGGTGTTCATCGAATCGGCCCGGCCCTGGCTGTGCAGGCGGGCGCGGGCCACGCGGCGCAGGTCGGGGTAGAGCGACTCGAACACCTTGTCCAGCGCGGCGCGGTCGCCTTCAGTCGCGCGGCGCAGCAGCAAGGTGATGGGCGGCAGTTCGGGCGGAGTGTCCAGGGGCATGGGGGCGATTGTCTTCTTTATGGGATGGACGGCGCGGCGCCAGTGTGACAGCAAGTCAATGAACGCCCTTCGGGTTCCATGGCAACTAGGTTCAACCTCGGGATTCCCTCATGGGCCGCACCTGCATAAGATGCGCCCCGCAGTGCACCGGCCCCGGGCCGGCCGACCCGCCGAACAACAGCACGTCCGTGGCAGGCCTGAGGGCCCTCATGGACGCACGCCATGAACCGTACGCCAGAGCAACAGTGGTCTGCCCTGTCAGCCCTCTATGAGGAAGCCGACGGCATGCGCGCGGACGAATTGCAGGCCTGGCTGGAGCGGCTGGAGCGTGAAGGTAACCCGCTGCTGCCGCAGCTCCGGCTGATGCTGGACGCGAGGAGCCACCTGGAGACGGACGACTTCCTCGGCACCTTGCCCAGGCTGTCATCGGACGCGGCCAACGCGAGCGATTGGCATGAAGACGATCGCGTGGGGCCCTATCGGCTGGTCAAGCCGCTGGGCGAGGGCGGCATGGCCGAGGTGTGGCTGGCCGAGCGCGCGGACGGCGCGTTCAAGCGGCAGGTGGCGATCAAGCTGCCGTACCCGCGGCCGGGGCGCGAGACGTTTGCGGCGCGGTTCGATCGCGAGCGGGACATCCTGGCGACGCTGAGGCATCCGCACATTGCGGGGCTGTACGACGCTGGGGTGACGAAAGAGGGGCAGGCCTGGCTGGCGCTGGAATACGTCGAGGGTCAGCCGATCTCGACCTTCTGTGATGAGCGCAAGCTGCCGGTGCGGGAGCGGGTGCAGTTGTTTCGGCAGGTGCTTCTCGCTGTCCAGCATGCGCATGCGAACCTGGTCATTCATCGGGACTTGAAGCCCGGGAACATCCTGGTCACCTCGCAGGGTGAGGTGAGGCTGCTGGACTTCGGCATTGCCAAACTGCTGGAAGCGCAAGGCGATGCGATCGAGGAAACGGAGCTGACGCGGCAGGCCGGGCGCTCGATGACGCCGCGGTATGCGAGCCCGGAGCAATTGATGGGGCTGCCGTTGACGACGGCTTGTGATGTGTACTCGCTGGGGGTGGTGTTTTATGAGCTCATTTGCGGGGAGAGGCCGTATGAGCTGAGGACGGAGTCGGCAGCGCAGTTGGAGCACGCGATTCTTGAGGTTGATCCAAGGGCACCGAGTCGAAGGTCCCTGGGGGATGAACAAGCTGAACCTCGAGGAACAAGTCCCAAAGGGCTGCGCAAGCTCCTCGCACCTGAGCTGGATGCGATTGCTCTTCGCTGTCTTGAGAAGAAGCCATCGTCGCGGTATTCGTCGGTCGATGCAGTGCTGGCCGATGTGGATCGGTGGTTGGCAGGTGAAGCCGTATTGGCCAAGGCGCCAAGCGCGTACTACCGACTGTGGAAGTTCGCAGGGCGCCATCGTCTCGGTGTCGGCCTGGGATTGGCTTCCATCGTGTCGCTGGTTGTGGTTGCCACGGCTGCTGTGGTCTTTGGCCTGCAGGCTCGCGAAGAGTCTGCCAGGGCTGGAGCTGCACGAGATTTCATGCTGAATCTCTTCAAGCGTGCGGACCAGGAGAAGGCCAGAGGGGCCGACATCACGGCCAGAGAGTTGCTTGAAACCGGACGGAAAGATGTTTTGACGCGATTGAAGACACAACCGCGTCTTCAAAGCGAGTTGCTTCTAGGGATCGCCAACATCCAGAAGGACATGGGGGAATTTGTCGGAGCTGATAGCACCTTTGCAGATGCAGCACGCGTCTATGCGGAGCTCGGTCAACCTCGCGACGCCGCACTTGCTCTAACAGCCCAAAGCAACATGGCCCTTCGCTCCGGAAATCTGAAGCAAGCTCGTACTCTTCTGCAAGAAGCGCGGGAAATGGATCCCCAGCATGGGAACGAGCCGGAACTGAACGCACGCATGAGCGAGGTTGAAGGGTGGATTGCCGAGATCCAAGGGGACTCGAAGCAGGCCAAGACCTTGTTTGAGCGAAGTCATGAGCAGGCGCTTAAGGCCTTCGGGCCGAACCACCCGAAAACTATGGATGCACTTCGAGGTCGCATCTACACAGCACAAAGAATGCAAGACTACGATGGTGCTCTGCAACTTCTTGGGCAACTTGAATCAGCCGTGATGAGTACGCATTCTGCGGATGCCAGGGAGCTGGCGTCGCTCGCTGTGGATCGTTCAGGGGTACTCAGCGCTGCAGGCCAATATGCTGCGCAGCTGGAACATTTGCGTGGAGCAGTAGCTAGATGCGCCGCTGATTTGGGCCCAAATGGAACCGACTGCAGAAGCCTCGCGATTCGCAAGGTGCTAGCTCAACTGCGATTGGGGCTTGTGGATGATGCCGTTGAAGAGTTGCCGAGTCTGGAGGCAATATCGGAAGATCAAAAGTCTCCAACACTCGGGGCTGAAGCAGCTCTACTGATATTCAAAATTTCTGCAGCCAAAAGAATTCTCGGTAAAGACTCAAAGGAATATCTCCGCATCCGGACTCTTGCGGAGTCCTCCAATGGGGCCTCGGCCAACAAGAACTACCGGATGAAAGGCCTGATGGCATTGGCAGAATTCGAACTGCGACAGGGTGACTTGACCACCGCTCAGGAATGGCTAGCCAAACTGGATTCTCTATTGCTCCGACCTGATGGTTCTTTGCCAATCTCGGTTGATGGGGCAATCGCAATGTCGATGCGCGGAATTGCTGAGTTCCAACGCGGCGAAAAGTCTGATGCTCAGGAGTCTTTACGACAAGCGTTAGAAAGAGTCACACAAGTGTTCGGTGCCAAGCATCCGGCGGTGCAGTTTTATGCGGCTAATCTGGCCCTTGTGACTGAGGCAATGGGGCAAACTAGTTCTGCCTTGGAAATTGTCAAAAAAGTTGAGCCTGTGCTTCGCCAATCTCTGGGTGCCGAGGCTCCAACATACCTTAGGATAAGAAAGCTTCAAGATCGGCTTGAGCTCACAATTCGCTCTCCTGATCTTGCTACTGAAGAGGCTGGCAGGCGGAGGTCAGTGCCTGGGACTCGGCTCTCAATCGATTTTTTCTGAGTGACTAACAAGGAGCTTCCGTGAAGACAGAATTCAAACTGCCAGTCTCGTTTTTTTTGCTATCCGCGCCTTTGCTCGCTCGCGCCGATACGATTCCGGAAACGGGCCACGTGGCCTACGCCTTTGCCGGCGGGTTCGCTGGGGGATTGATTGGGGCGTTGTTGGCATGCTGGCTTTGCAACCGCCGTCGCAATTCTCAATCCAACACCGACTCGCCGAAGTAAGGGGGCGCGTTGACTCAGGCGGCCATCGGCCGCCTGAAGTGCGTCTTCCCGTCAGGCTTATCTTTGGATGTCAATCCATCGTTCCTATTTCAAGAAGGATGCTCATGAAATTCTTTGTCAAACTCGGAGCATGCAGCGTATTGGCACTGGTTGCTCAAATTGCTCAGGCGCAAGGCGGCGCTCCACATATTGTTGAGGCGTTTGCCTTGGCTCCTCTTTCGTTGAGTGATGTTGACGATCTTCTTTGGATTGCATCTGAGGGCTCGATCGCGCCGAGTGCATTGGACGATTCTGCGCCTGGAACCGGCATCCTTTACTGAAGTGTTTTGAGTTGTGCCGCCGCCATGGGCGGCGGCCAAGCGACCAAACCCAATTCAATTGAGGTCGCCCTTCAATTCAACAAACTTGTAGCGACCAGACTCCCTGCCAAGAATCCATCTTCGCGTCACATGGACTCTTCAACCTATCAGTTGACGAGCCCATGTTCACCACCCATTCGATGGAGCATGCCATGAGTCTGAGGGATCCCAACATCGTCAATGTCAAAGGCAAGAAGCGCATTGCCATCGTCATTGCCAACCCCACCATCTCGACCACCTCTGGTTGGCCGGTGGGTTTTTGGTGGAGTGAGTTGACCCACCCGTATCACGTGTTTTCCGAGAAGGGCTACGACCTCAAGGTCTTCAGCCCGGAGGGTGGCCAGTGCGTCGCCGACGCCATGAGCGATCCGAACGATCCCAGCGACTACAGCAGCTCCGATCTCATCAGCCAGGGCTTCATCCACACCCCGGCGTTGAAGGCGCTGGTGGACAGCACCGGCAAGGTCAGCGACATCGACGTGGCAGCCTTCGACGCCATCGTGGTGGCCGGTGGCCAGGCGCCGATGTTCTCGTTCGACTCAGCCACGGACCTGCACCAAAAGTTCGTTGAGTTCTACGAAGCCGGCAAGATCGCCGCCGCTCTGTGCCACGGCACGGCCATCCTGGCCCACACCAGGCTCTCCAACGGCGACTACCTGGTCAAGGGAAAGACCGTGACGGGCTTTGCCAACGTCGAGGAAGACTATGCCGACAACGCGGTGTGGATCGCCGGCCTGCTGCCGCCCGAAAAGCACCTGATGCCCTGGCGCATCGAAGACGAGCTGCAGAAGCTGGGCGCCAACTACATCCAGGCCGGGCTGTGGCGCAGCTTTGCCATCCGCGACGGCAATCTCATCACCGGGCAGCAAAACTTCTCAGGCGAGGAAACGCTCGACTGGTGGTGCAAGCACTCGGCGAATGAACCTACGCGCCGGCCGCGACGAAGCCAGCAGCGCGATGGCTGCCGTCGCAGAACGGCTTGGATTTCGACTGACCGCACCGGCACAGCTTGGCTTGCGTCACACGCTGGACGACGCGACCCGTGCCGGAGCAGATCTCCAGGTTGCCGCTGACTTGCAAAGGCCCGTTTTGCTGAGGGTCGACGCGCAGCGGGCCGTCACGGACGCTCAAGGCATCAAGACTGATCGTCACTGGTTCACCGCTCGCTGAAAACGACGCGGCCTGGTGCGACCCATCGCAAAACGGCTTGTTGGCAGAGGCGCCGCAGCGGCACAAGGTGGCGCGAAAGCCGGCGTCCTGCCCGCTCAGGACCAAAGGCGCTCGCACGGCATAGGGGCCGTTCTCGCGCACATGCAGCAGGTTCACCTCAGGCGCAGCTTCGTCCGGTTGACCGTCCTTGCGGCGGTACTGCACCGCGCCCGACGGGCAGGCGTGTGCGACCTCGATCAAACGCGCCAACGGCGTGCGGTCGGGGTGCAGCCACGGCCCTTGAACATTGGCCAGGAATGTCTTCGGTGCACCAGTCACGCAAAAACGCGCATGAATGCAGCGCTTCGCATCGAAGATCAGGCGCATCTCCGTGCCTTCAACCACCTCAGGCTCGCTGTTGGCGGTGACAGCCACGGCCTCTTCGGTTGGAGCAGGGACGTCCACCGGTTTCTCCGGCTGCGCCACCGCCACGGGCATGTCGGCGGTGCCAGGGGAAAGCCGTGCATGTGTGGCTGATAGCGCCGCCAGTGCAGCTGCAACGCGCGGAGTCCGTTCGAGCTTCGGATTGCCCTCGCACAACTCAGCAAGCCTCGTCACCAGAGTGGCCTGCGCCACATCAGGGTGGATGACAGGATAGGACCGCAGCGTCGCAAAGCTGAGTCCGGCATGGCAGTCGTCCGTGTCGTTGGCCCTCAGGCGCGCAAGCTCCTTCGCCAAGGGATCGATGGCGAACATCAGGTCGATGCCCGCGTTGATCAGATCCCGCTTGCGCTCGCGCTGGGTCTCGCCGAAGCCCTGCGCCAGAAAGCGCAGCATGTGGTTGTAGACGGCATTGCCCAGGTCGAGCGCGGAACGCGGCGCGTCCAGTTGGACCCACACCTTGCCCTTGGGATCCGGCGGACGCCGCATCACCGGGTTGTGGGCGGCCGGATGGGCCGGACTGAAATCTGGCCGTTCAGCCATCAGCCGCTCATGCGCCGTCCGTATGCCGATGAAGCGCTGGAAGTGGCTGTTCGCCGTGTCCGCCTGGCTGCCTTCGCCCTGTTCGACGATGGTCTGGATCGCCCGGCAGGCAGAAGCCAGGTCGGTCACGGGGAGCAGGCCGGGCAACTGCACGATGTCGGGACCGACCTGCAAGTCGGGGTCGCCGCAGAACAGCTGCCGTTCGCCGAGCGCGCCCGACAGCTCACGCAAGGCGGCCTCGACCGAATGGTAGAGATGCCCCACGGTCGGAAAGTCCTGCGCCGACGGCATCAACTCCAGGCCGTTCAAGCCGCGGCGGTAGTTGAGCGCCACCTCGAAGCCTTCGCCGTCGGGTTCGTCGCTGCCTTCGGGCCGTTCGAGGTAGATGAAGTGCTGCAGTGTTGCGCGGCTGAAGGGCGCGAGCTTCACCTGCAGCCCGGCGGGGTGGTAGCCCGATGAGATCGGGAAGTTGGGCCGGTGCAGATGCGCGGCGCCACCCAAGGCATTCATCAGGTTGGCGACCAGCGCGAGATGGCTCATCTCGTCGATGGCCACGTGGACGATGACGCGTTGCCAGCGCTTGAGTTCAGCGCGAACCTCGTCGTCCACGCCGTCATCGTCTTCGGTCTTCAGGCTCCATGCCGCATACAGGTAGCAGCACATCAGGTTGTGCTCGATCTCCGAGGCTTCCGACAAGGTGTAGAGCAACTGCTCGCGGCTGCGGATGACGATGTTCGATTCTGGAATCATGGGATGGAGGTTTCCGTCATGGTGTCGCGCTCGCCGAACATCTCGGTCGAGACGCGGCGCACGAGTTGTCTCAGCCAGGTGGCCGCGGCGTCGTCGGCCAGGCGCTTGTGCCAGCTCATCTGCACGTCGTAGCCCGGCAGGTCGAATGGCACGGCACAGGTCACCAGCCCCGAGGCGCGTGCGAGCTCGGCGCCCACGTGCGCCGGCACGGTGGCAATCAAGGGCGAGCGCTGCAGCCATGAAGGCAGCGCCGAGAAACGTGCGGTGCTGGCGACCACCTTGCGCTTCAGGCCGAGTTCGCGAAGGCGCAAGTCAACCACGCCTTCGAGGTCACCGGCCGTTGACATCAACACGTGGTCGGCTTGCAGATAGTCTTCCAGCGACAACGGGTTCTTCGCGGTCCGTGCATCGAAGAGGCATTCGAACTGGTGGTGGCATGCGGTCTCGCGGTCGTGATGCGACGGGACGTCCTTGAAATAACCCAGCGCCAGCTCGATGTCACCCGCATCGATCAACGTGGCAGCGTTGGCGGAACTGGTCGTGCGCACCACGAGGCGGGCGCTGGGCGCCTGCTGCCTCAATTCGGCCAGCAGCTGTGCCACCAGGCCCACCTCGCAAGATTCATTGGCGCCGATGCGAAACACCCGGTCCAGGTCAGCCGGCCGAAACGTGCTGCGCTCGTAGACCAGCTTGTGTGCCGCGATCAGCAGGTTCTCGATCGGCGCTGCCAGCTCTTCGGCACGGCCGGTGGGCACCATGCGCTGGCCGGAGCGCACGAACAGGGTGTCGTCGAACAGCTCGCGCAGCCGGCGCAGCGACATGCTCACGGCCGACGCCCCGAGAAACAGGCGCTCGGCCGCGCGTGCCACGCTTTGCTCGCGCATCAGGGCATGGAACACCACCAGCAGGTTCAGGTCGATCTTGCGGAAATCGACTTCGCGTATCGCCATGTCGCCCTTTCCAGGCCGGTCAGCCCGTGTGCATCGCCAGCAGGATCTTAGAGGGCTTGGCCGGGCCTTGCTCCCGCCACCGCCGTCGGTTGATAGTGGCGCATTTCCAGCAACTGGCGCGTGTAGGGGCCGACCAGCCGCACGAAGTCCGCAAAGCCGGCGCTGCGGCGAAACCCTTGCAGGTGGCCATCGGCGGAGTCCCAGCGGATCTGCAGGATGTATTGCAAGGGCTGGTCGACGCAGCGCGCCAGTTGATACGACAGGCAATGCTCGCTGTCGTCCAGAAAGCGGGCGGCCAGCGCGTAGTCGCGTTCGAAGGCCGTCGCCTGCGCATCGTCGGTCAGGCCGTAGCGGATGTACTCGATCACCATCTCCAAGCCTCCATCGGGCGATCCCCTTGACAATCAATGCGCCATTGTCGAGAGGGACCGTCCGCAGCGAAAGCCAGTTCAGTTGATCGAGACCCTCAATGCGCTTGAGGTGTTCAGGAGCACGAGTTGGTGAGCTTGCCAAACAGCGTGTTCAGGTCCAGCTGCGACGGGAACCCCGCCGGCGTGTGCCCGCTGTAGAACCCGCTGTTCCTGAGCCCCGTGAGATACGGATTGCTGATGTACTTCTGGCTGAAGTTCCCCGTGCCGCCGAAGTAGAACGAGAACAGATGCGCCGGATCGAGCCCGAACTCGCCGCGGTAGCTCGCACCATCGTTGCCGTCATCCCATCCCCAGGGCGTGTTCGCCGAGTTCGTGCTGCAGGTCTTCAGGCCGGAGCCGCATCCACCGCTCTTGTCGCCGCGGAAGGTGCCCCAGGTGCTGAAGGTCAGCATCTGCGCCGCGGGCTGCAATGCGTCGCTCAGTGCGGACGAGTACATGCCGCCGGGCGCCAGCATGTCCACCAACCGGTAGTTCACGTGGCGGTCGTTGCCCGAGGTCGGCACCCCAGGCGTGCCCAGGGTCGGGTAGTAGATGATCCCGTCCTGGTTCGCCGCACCGTTGAAGTCGGATGCGTACGGCCAGGCCTTCAGGCCGTGGCCCTTGGCTTCCTGCACGGTCTTCATGCGGTTCACGCCGTCGTGCATCTCGAACGACACCTTGCCGTCGATGGTCTCGTGCCCGTTGGTGTACGGGCTGCCCGGCGGGGTGTAGGAGAAGAAGTCGGTGTGGAAGACGGTGATCATGCCTTCCATCGTTCCGTAGGCCGTGCCGTCCTTGCGCACGGCAATGATCAGGCCTTCGAGGTCGTTCTCATGCTCCTGGTCGAAGATGGTGTCGGACCAATCCCTCGGGTGGTAGAACGCATAGCTGATGAAGTAGTGCGTGCAGCTCTCCACCACCGAGTAATACACCGTCGCGGGCCACAGGCCGTTGCCGCGGTTGTCCCAGTTGTTGGTCATGATGCGGTCGCCGTCATAGTCGAAGGCGGTGATGTAGTCCGACGGGTAGTCGCTGGAGTCGGTGTCCTGGTAGTGCACCGGCGCGTGGTGGAACGCGAGTTCGGCGGTGGTCACGGCCTGGGCGCTGCCAGCGGCCAGCAAGGCGGCAGCGGCAAGTGCGATCAGCTTCTTCAGCATGTCTTCTCCTGGTGGTGGGCGTGGATCAAAAGTCCGCGAGTCTGCGAATGCCTTGTGTCTTCGCAATGACCGTTTGGCAAGGGCCGCCTGAGCCAAGCGCATGTCCTGCTCGTCCACGCAGGCCTTGGCCGATATTCCGGTAGGGGCTTGTCCGCTTTGGCGGCCGGGCTGCGTATGTCCCTGTGAACCGGTCGCTTTGCAGGCTGGCATCACAGGGGGAAACCATGAATCCGCAGGAAACGATGTTCGACGACGACACCCTGGGCAATCCGTGGCCGGCGCTGGGGTGGCTCATCCTGGCCGCCACGGTGTCCATCACGGCCTTCTTGCTCGCGCCCTTGCCCTGAGCGGGCGGTACGGTACCGAACCACACCGCGGCCGCCGCCGTGTGAAGATCTTCCGTGGCGGCGGTTTCAATCACCCTGTGCTTGGCGCAACCACCAACCACGAAGCCGCGTGCCCGGTGATACAAGGACTCCATTGGTCAACCCAGGACGGGGCCGATGGAAGAACTGCATCGGATCGAGCGCATGGCCCGGCGGCATCCCAGGCCGGCCATCTATCTCTTTCAATCGCTGGAAGATGCTGCTGCAAGGGAAGCGCGCTTCGACGTGGCGCTCGATGCGCTGTACCAGCGCTACTTCGTGCTGGAGCGCCTGGGCGAAGCGACGTCCATCATCGATGACCTCTACAGCGGCCTGCAGCGTGCCGACGACCTCGGCCTCGCTCCCCAGACCGGCCGCATGTTGGAGGCGATCGGCCGCGTGCGCTACACCCAGGGCGAGTACCGCGAGGCGATGCATCACTGGGGCCGCTGCCTGGAGCTGTTCAAGCTCACCGGCGACATCCGCTCAGGCACGGAAGCGCGCATCGGGCTGGGGGCCATCTACATTGCACTGGGCGACCCGCACACGGGTGCGCGGTTCCAGCGCGACGCGCGAGCGCTGCTCAAGGGCATCGACGATCCCTATCTCCTCGCCAAGCTCGGCCTGAACCTGGGCGTGCACGAGCGCGCCATGGGCGAGCGCAACAGCGCGGTGATGGAGATCGAATCCGCGCTGCTCCATGCAAAGCGAGGCGATGTGCGCGAGTACGAGGCCGAGGCCTACTGGCACCTGGGCCAGTGCGCGCTGGACGAGGGCCAGCTCGATCGCGCCGAGTCGCTCACGCGCGAGGCCTTGCGCCTGGCCTTTGCCTGCAAGTACGTCTGGCTCAGCTCGGCGGCGATGATGTCGCTCGCGCACATCTTCCGCCAGCAGAAGCGGCTGAAGGAATCGGTGTCGGCCTACGAAGAGGCGCTGGCGCATGCCGTCAGCAACGGCTCGCGCCCGCAGCAGATGGCCTGCCACAGCGCCTTGTCGCAGCTGTGCGAGGAACTGGGCGACGACACGCAGGCCCTGCGCCATGCACGCCGCCATCTCGCGCTGGAGCTGGAGATCAAGTCCGAGTTGAGCGCACCCGACCGCCTGCGCAACCTGGAGCAGCACGACCTCTCGGAAAAACCCGCCGTGCAGAAGCTGCTGGAGCTGTCGGCCAGCGGCACGATGAAGACCGTGGGCCTGGACGAATCGCTGGCCCAGGTGGTGACCAACGCGGCGGACATCCTGAAGGTGGAGCTGGTGGCCATCTGCCTGCGCGATGACGCCAGCGGCGCCATCGTCTGCCGTGCCCTGCATGCACCGGACGCGCTGCGCTTCAAGGTGGGTGATGCGATCGACGCCGGTGGCCTGCCTCACTACGAAGCGCTGCAGCGCTCGCTGGAGCATGCCCTGGTGGTGCACGACCTGCGCCTGCATCCATCCGCTGACGAACTGGTGCCGGTGCTGGCCTCGGCCGACGTGCGCTCGCTGGTGGAGGTGCCCTTGCGCCTGCGCGGCGTGAACGTGGGCGTGGCGAGCTTCGGCCAATGCGGCAGGCGCCGCAACTGGACGCGCGACGACGTGCTCTTCGCCTCGCACATCGCCAACCTGGTGGAGCACCTGCTGAGCGATGCGCAGCACATCGACATCCAGCGCGAGCTCGAAGCCGCCAACCGCGACCTGGAGCTGCGCGTGGCCGAGCGAACGGCGGAGCTGGAGACGGCCTTGAGCGCGCTGGAGGACATGAGCCTCACCGACCCGCTCACCGGCCTTCGCAACCGTCGCTTCCTGCTGCAGCACCTGGAGAAGGACGCTGCGCTCAGCATGCGCCAGATGCGCGACCCGGCCGCCGCGCGCGAAGCCACCGACACCGTGATGTTCATGGTGGACCTGGACCACTTCAAGCACGTGAACGACACCTACGGCCACCAGGCGGGCGATGCAGTGCTCATCCAGATCAAGGAGCGTCTGCTGCGCGTGTTCCGCGAGTCCGACTACCTCGTGCGCTGGGGCGGCGAGGAGTTCCTCATCGTCGCCCGCGCCACGCAGCGCAGCCATTCGGCCCGCGTGGCCGAGCGCGTGCGCAGCGCCATCGCCGACGAAGACTTCGTGCTGCCCGACGGCACGCGCCTGGCGAAGACCTGCTCCATCGGCTTCGCCTGCCATCCGTTCATCACGTCGAACCCGTTGGCGCTGTCGTGGCAGGAAGTGGTGGCGATGATCGACATGGCCTTGTACGCGGCCAAGCGGGCAGGGCGCAACGCGTGGGTGGGGCTGGGGGCGACGCATCGCACCGAAGGCGCGTCCCTGATGGCGCAGCTCAAGGCCTCGCCGCGCGAGACCGTCCGGCGCGGTGTGCTGCTGATGGAAACCAACCTCGATTCCGAGCGGGTGCTGAACGCGTTCTGAGCGCATCCGGGTGAACCCTGGTCAGCACAAACCATTACCACTCTTTCGCTGGTAGTGGTACTCAAATGGTATTTAACTGGTTATAGTGATTTCACTCGCCAGTTGGCGCCTCGTCGGCGTGCGTGAATGGGGCCCGGGCGAGAGTCCCGACAGCAGTTGTGCCGGAACGCCATACCGCCCACTCGGAGATTTCCGTCCATGCCCGCAACCACGTCTTCCACCAGCTCGCGAACCCGCTGCCTGCGCGTCCTGAGCGCACTCACGGCGGCGCTCGCCGCCACGTCGATCTACGCTGCCACCTACCCCGCCTGGAAGGCCGACACCTTCTACAAGGCCGGAACCATCGTGTCCTACAGCGGGCATGACTACCAGGCCCTGGTGGACCAGACCGACTACGCGAGCACCGGCTGGAATCCGACGAACACGAGCTTGTGGAAGGACCTCGGTTCCAGCACCAACCCGCCGGCCCCTGCGCCCGCACCGGCTCCGACGCCTGCCCCTGCGCCGGCTCCGGCCCCCGCACCCACTCCGGCGCCTGCACCGGCTCCCGCCCCGGCGCCTGCGCCCGCGCCGGCACCTGCCCCGGGCTGCCAGCCGGCCTGGGCTGCCGCCACCGCCTACACGCAAGGCCAGCAAGCCAGCGTCAACGGCGTGAACTACAAGGCCAACTGGTGGACGCAGGGCCAGAACCCTTCGACCAACAACGGCCCGACCGGCAGCGGCCAGCCCTGGACGCAGGTCAACACCTGCGCCCCGGCGCCGGCTCCCGCCCCCGCACCTGCGCCGGCCCCTGCGCCCGCGCCGGCTCCCGCTCCGGCGCCTGCCCCCGCACCCGCACCCGCTCCGGCCGCACGCAGCTACGTCGGCTACTCGGGCACGTGGAACACCAGCATCTACGACCTGACCACGAGCAACATCCCGAACTACTTCACGCACGTGAACCTGGCCTTCGCCAAGCCCAACACGCAGTACGTGAAGGGCAGCTATGCGTTCGACCAGAACATGGCGGGCTTCGAGTTCGTGGAAGGCGCGGCCACCAACAACGGCCAGCGCACCTTCACCGCGCAGCAGGCGCAGGACCTGCGCAACAATATCGCGGCGCTGAAGGCACGCGGCACGCAGGTGTGGGTGTCCTACGGCGGCTGGGCCTACAGCCAGGGCAGCGAGTGGTCCAACTTCAACGCCAAGGGCGTGGTCGACCTGGCGCTCGACCTGGGCGCCTCGGGCGTGGACATCGACTGGGAGACCAACGGCTCTTCGTGCAACAAGCTCGACGCGGCGAACTTCAGCTGCAACACCGATGGCCAGATCAACGGCATCATCGACAGCCTCTACAGCGAGATCCAGTCTCGCAGCGGCACGAAGCTGGGCATCTCGGTGGCGGGCTGGTCCACCGGCGCCTACTACGTGAAGGGCTCGCCCTTCGAGGAAGGCAAGGTGCAGTGGGGCTCGCCGTTCGGCGGCGTGATGTACACCGTCGTCAAGACGCGCGGCAACAAGCTCAGCCACATCAACCTGATGTCGTATGACGGCGGCGACTACTACGACCCGCGCGAAGGCTACGAGTCGTACCGCGCGATCTACAGCGGCCCGATCAACATGGGCATGGAGATCGCACCGGAAGGCGCGGGCGGCGCGGTGCTGAAGATTCCGGCCAACGGCGTGCAATACGACGCCGACATGATGAACGGCACCAACAACATCGCAACGCCGTACTACAACGTCGAGACCTTCGTGAACTACGTGAAGAACAAGGGCAAGCCCAACGACGGCTTCATGCTGTGGCAGATCTGGAAGCAGCGCGTGCACCAGCCGGCACCGGCCGGCGCGGCCACCGAGAACTCGGCCGGCCAGTACGTCTGCCGCAACCTGCCGCTGAAGGGCGATTGCAACCAGTCGATCCCGGCGTTGCCCAAGCTTTGACGAGGTTGTAGGAGGAGAACCGGCGAGGGCCCAAGCAGCCCTCGCTTTTTGCTTTTCAGACGCGAGACACAAAGAGCGACATGGATCGCCGCAGGTTCATCGGATGGATGGGGGCCGCCACCGCAGCATCGCTGGCAAGTTGTGGCGGAGGAGGAGGTTCGTCCGCAGGTCCGGCGCCATCGCCGGCACCACCGCCCGCGACGGGGCTCGATTGGACCGGCTTGTCCAACGGCCTGGACGGCAAGCTCATCCTGCCCGGCAACCCGTTGTACGCGCAGGCCGCGGCAGTGGCCAACAAGCGCTACGAGGCCGTGCAGCCGCAGGCCGTCGCGCGCTGTGCCAGCCCTGACGACGTGAAGGAAGTGCTGGCCTTCGTGCGCAGCAACCAGCTCGCCGTCACGCCGCGCTGCGGCGGCCACAGCTTCGGCGGCTACTCCACCGGCACGGGCGTGGTGCTGGACGTGACACCCATGAACGCCATCCAGGTCAACGGCAACGGCACCTGCACGATCGGCGCCGGTGCACGCCTGGCAGACGTGTACGACCAGCTCACGGCCCAGGGGGTGTCCATCCCGACCGGCACCTGCCCGACCGTGGGCATCTCGGGCATCACCATGGGTGGCGGCATCAGCTTCATGGACCGCAAGTACGGCCTGACCTGCGACAACCTCGTGTCGGCCCGCATGGTGACGGCCGACGGCCGCCTGCTGGACGTCAGCGAGACGCAGGAGCCCGACCTGTTCTGGGCATTGCGAGGTGGCGGCGGAGGCAACTTCGGCGTGGTCACGTCGTTCACCTTCAAGACCCACGCCGCGCAGGACCTCACCGAGTTCTCTGCCGGCTACGCTTTCTCCGACCTGCACAAGGTGCTGGACACCTGGCAGACCTGGCAGCAGGGGCTGCCCGACGAGATCTGGTCCTTCCTGGTGTTTTCGTTCTACGCGTCCAACCAGCCTCCCTCGGCCACGCTCTATGGCGTGAGCCTGCTGGACGAGGCCGCCTTGCTGCCTTACTGGAACGCCTTCAAGACGGCCACCGGCGTGACGCCGGCGTTCACGAGCACGGGCCGCAAGAGCTACCGCGACGTGATGCTCGCCGGCTGCGGATCGAGGACGGTGTCGCAGTGCCACATGGTGGGACTGACGCCGGATGGCAACATGACGCCGTACTACTTCGCGTCCACCTCCGACTACTTCAACCAGCCGCTGCCGTCGCAAGGCATCGACACCTTGCTCACCAGCATGGACAACGCACGTACGGCGGGCATCACCGGGCAGGTGCTGCTGGACGTGATGGGCGGGGCGCTGGGCCGTGTCGCCAAGGACGCGACAGCCTTCTGGCACCGCGATGCGCTGTTCAGCGCCGAGTACTACATGGATGCGCCTCCGAATGCGCCGGCCACCTGGCACCACGACCTGCGTACCGCGATGAAGCCCTGGAGCAGCGGCGGCGCCTACGTGAACTACATCGACCCGCTGATCACCGACTGGCAGGCGGCCTACTACGGCAGCAACTACGCGAAGCTGGTGCAGGTGAAGGCGGCCTACGACCCGAACGAACTGTTCAAGTTCGCCCAGGGCATTCCATCGAAGTGACTAGCGCCTGAGTTCGGCGAGGAAGTCGTAGTACTCGCTGCGGTAGTACGAGTGGGTGAGTTCGATGGCGCAGCCGTTGTCGAGGTAACCCACCCGCGTGATGAACAGCATGGCCGCGCCGCGCTTGATGCCGGCCACGCGTGACTGTTCCAGTGTCGCGTTCACTGCGCGGATGTGCTGCAGCGCGCGCGACGGTGCGCCCTGGTTCGCATCGAGGTACGCGTACAGCGAGTCTTCCACCTCGATGGGCCGCGGCAGGTACTGCCTCGGGATCGTCGTGCTCTCGATGCCGATCACCACGCCGTCGGCCAGCCGCAGCCGCTTGAGCCGCGACACCGGTGCAGAGGGCGACAAGCCCAATGAGAGTGTCTCCTCCGCATCCGCCAGCCCCACCTCGCGCAGGAGCCAGCGCGAGCCCGGTGTCATGTTGCGGCGCCTGAGCTCCTCGCTGAAATGCGTGAGCCGCGACAGCGGCTGCTGCAAGGTGGGCAGCGACGGCGCAGCGGCATTCACGTAGGTGCCCGAGCCGCGCTTGCGGTTGAGCATGCCGCGTTGGCACAACACGTCGATGGCCTTGCGCGCCGTGCTGCGCGAGATCGACAGCGCGTCGGCCAGGGTGCGCTCGGAGGGCAGGGCCACGTCATGCCGCCACAGGCCGCCATGGATGGCCTCGGTGAGCTTGCCCGCCAGCTGCAGGTAGGCCGGCGTGGCGCTGTGGATGTCGGGGACGAACTGGCCGAGTGGGACCGTCATGTTCACTGTTTCCGCAATGCGCGAGGCGCCGCCTGCTCGTGGCCGGCGGCGCCCCGCTTCACTTCACATCACCGATGGTGCTCAGATCTTGGCGCGCAGGCCGAAGTAGATCTGCCGGCCGTTGCGGTAGAACGCGCGCGGCTGGTCCGGCGTGGAGGCGTAGGACTTCAGCAGCGGATCGTTGAGGTCCTTGCCTTCCAGCGACAAGGTCAGGTCCTTGTTCACGTTGTAGGACAGGGCTGCCGACAAGGTGCCCACGCCGTTCTGGTAGATCGCGCTGTTGCGGTCGGTGCCGTTGAGGAAGGTCGAGCGGTAGTTGTAGGCCACGCGCGCGCTGAACTTGTCGTTCTCGAAGTAGCCGCCCAGGTTGTAGGAGTTCTTGGAGGTGCCGATCATGTCGCAGTTGTTGGTGGTGGCGCAGGCCGATGCCGGCGCCTTGCCGGTCTCCTTGCCGTCGGCATAGGTGTAGTTCGCGTTGATGCCGAAGCCGCCCGGCAGGGCCTGCACGTAGGCCAGCTCCACGCCGTACACCCGCGCGGTGGTGTTGACCGGCTGGCTCACTGTGTAGACCTGGTACACGCCCTTGCTGGCGTTGAAGTAGGTGCCGCTGCCCGCGCCGAAGGTGACGTAGGACTCGAAGTTCATCGCGTACACGCCGCCGGACACCATCGAGCGCGGCGCGAAGTACCACTCCAGGCCCACGTCGGCGTTGTTCGAGCGGATGGGCTTGAGCGTGTTGTTGCCCACCGTGCCCGTGCCCTGGATGTCTCGCAGGTCCAGCCCGGCCATCTGGCCGAGCTCGGGGCGCGCCATCGTGCGGCTCATGGCGACGCGGCCGACCAGTTCCTTGGAGAGGTCCACCTTGAAGTTCGCGCTGGGCAGCACGTCGGTGGTTTGGCTCGTCACCGTGATCGGGGCATACACGCCGGCCGACACCAGCTGGTTGATGCCGACCTTCTCCGTCGTGCGCACGAGCCGCACGCCGAAGTTGCCCTGCACGGTGTCCGAGTCGAGGTTGCCCATCAGGTAGGCCGAGGTGGTCGGCTCCTTGATGTGGAACTCGTTCTGCAGGCCGTGGCCGGTGAAGGTGGTGTAGGTCTTGGCCCAGTCCGACACGGCCGACAGCGGCAGCGTCCAGGCGTTCTTGAGCAGGCCGCCATCCAGCGTGCTGCCGAAGTTCGAGGGGAAGGTCGTGAGCGAGCCGATCGGCACGCTGCTGGGCAATGCGCCCGCCGCGCTCAGTACGATGGGAATGAACTCCAGCGAACGCTCATGGTCCGCATGGCGCAGGCCGACCTTCACGGTCGGAAGGTTGGCCAGGTCGGTGCGGTAGGTCGCGTCGATCTGCGCGTAGGTCTCCTTGTCGATGGCGGTCACGGCCGAGCCGAAGGTGCCCACGCCCGTGTTCACGCCGCCGTTCGAGTAGGTGCCGGAACCGGGCACGGACACGTCGGCCGTGCTGCCCAGCCCGTGCAGCGTGTAGCTGCCGCCCACCCACGGGCTCCACACTTCGAAGCCCACGCTTTCGGTGTGGCCGGTGCCGCGCGTCGTGCCCAGCTTGCCGGTGAAGCTGAGCTTGTCGTTGGCCTTGTAGGCCACGTCGAAGTTGATGAACTTCGAGTCGCTGTAGGCCACGGGGCGCGCGAAGATGTCCTGCACCGAAGACGACACGCCGGCGCAGCTCGCGATGGGGCAGGAGTTGGCGAACGTGGCCGAGGTCACCGTGTTGCCCGTCACGGTGTAGCTCGTCGGGCTGATGCCGTTGTTGAGCGCGCTGCTCGTGTTCTGCATGTAGTTGTGGTTGATGTTGGGCGCGTTCAGCCGCGAGGCGAACATGTCCACGCCCAGCGTCAGGTCCGACGAGGGCTTGAACTGAACGCCCAGCAGGCCACCCTCGCGGGTGCGCTCCTGCTCGAAGAACACCGAGCCCGTGAGGAAGGAGAAGGCCTTGTCCTTGAGCCCCGGGTTGGCGGCCAGCACCGCGGCGTTGTCGGTGGCACCCCACCACAGGAATTCCTGGCCGTCGCGGCGCAGGTGGCGCTTCTCGTGGAAGGCGTGCACCAGCACGCCCAGCGTGCCTTCGTCGTTCTTCCAGTTCACCATGCCGCTCACCTGCGGGTCGGTCTTGCCCGACAGGCTGGAGTGCACGCCGTCCAAGCGGATGGCGGAGGTCAGGCGCTCCTTGAAGTCCAGCGGCTTGCGCGTCTCGATGTCCACCACGCCGGTGGCGCCGCCGTCCAGCACGTCGGCCTGCGCGCTCTTGTGCACGGTGACGCGGCCGATCAGCTCCGAGGGCAGCAGCGAGTAGCTCACGCTGCGGCCGCCGCCCACGATGTTGTCGGAGAACCAGTCGCCGCTGGACACCGAGTGGCCGTTGAGCGTGGTCAGCGTCAGCGCCGAGGGCGTGCCGCGCAGGCTCACGCGGTCGTTCTCGCCGAAGCCGCCTTCCGCGCCGCCGGAGGTCGCCACGTTCACGCCGGGCACGCGCTGCAGCGAGTCGGCCACGTTCTTGTCGGGCATCTTGCCCACGTCTTCGGCGGTGATCACCTCCACCACGCTGTCGGCGTTGCGCTTTTGCGTGATGGACTGCTGCACCGAGCCGCGGATGCCGGTGATGATCACCGGTGCCAGGGTCTGGGGGGGCGCCGGGCTCTTGGAGTCGGCCGCCTTCGCTTCGGGCTTGGCGGCGTCCGCTGGCTTGGCATCGGCCTGCTGGGCGCTTGCCAGCGTGCAGGTGCTCAGGATGAGCACGGCCACGGCGGAGGCGACCGGAGTCAGGATGGGAGTGAGGTGTCTCATGGCTGGTGTGTTCCTGTTCGTTGAATCCCAAAGGCAGTCCACTGCAACGCCGCGTGCTTGACTGGTGTTGAAGTGGTAGTTACTTTGAGCCCACTTCCTTCACGCTTCCTAAGGGCCGACTTAAGGCTTTCTTTAGGCGCCCTCCGCTATAGTCCCCGGGCATGAAGGTGTGCCTGATCGAAGATGACCTGGAGCTGGGGCGCGCCTTGCAATCAGCCCTGCAAGATGCTGGTCATCAAGTGGTCTGGGTCCGGCGCGTGGCCGACGCCCTGCACTGGGTGCGCGAGGAACGCTTCGACGCCGTGCTGCTGGACCTGGGCCTGCCCGACGGCAGCGGGCTCGACCTGATGCGCAAGCTGCGCGCCGAAGGCGCCACCGTTCCCATCCTCGTCATCACTGCGCGCGAGAGCCTGGAAGACCGCCTGAGCGGGCTCGACCTGGGCGCGGACGACTACCTCGTCAAGCCCTTTGCCGTGAGCGAGATGCTGGCGCGGCTGCGTGCGGTGGTGCGCCGGTCCACCGGCCGCGGCGACTCGGGCGAGACGGCCTGGAAGGCCAGGGACCTGCAGCTGGACGACAAGATGATGACCGTGACCCGCGCCGGCGCGCCCGTGGCCTTGTCGCCCACCGAGTTCGCGCTGCTGCATGCGCTCATGCGCTACCAGGACCGCGTTCTCACCCGGCGCGAACTGGAGGCGAGGGCGCTGCCGCACAGCGACGGGCCGGCGCTGGACGTGCACATGTCCAACCTGCGCCGCAAAATCGGCGACGGCTACATCCGCACCGTGCGCGGCGTGGGCTACGTGATGGAGCGTTGATGCGTCTGCTGCCGCGCCGTTCGCTGTTCCTGCGCCTGTTCGGCGGCTTCCTGTTCGTGATGAGCGTCGTGTGGCTCGGCGTGCTGGGCCTGGATGTCTACGAGACCCAACACGGCCGACGTGACCTGGCCCAGTCGGAGATCCAGTCCTATTCGCAGCATCTGCTGGCGGCGCTGTACACCGTGGCCGACCGGCCCGACCAGATCCGCACCACCCTGAAGCGCTTTGACCAGAAGCGGCTGGAGGTCTTCAAGGCCCGCGACTGGTACGCGCCTGCCCTGCAGGTGCAGGTGTGGCGCAACGGTACGCTGCTGTATTCGCAAGGCGTCGCACAACCAGAGCCCATGCCGCATGTCGAGCCAGGCCAGGGTCGCCCCAAGCCGATGCCCGGAGCCCTGGCGGGATGGGTGCAGAACGATGCCGAGACCGGCCTCACGGTGCAGTTGGTGCAGGAAGTGGTGGGCAGCTGGATGTTCACCCTGTCCAGCATGGGCTACTACCTGCTGCCCTTGCTGGTGTGCATTCCCATCCTCGTGATTCCCGCGGGGTTCATGGTGTGGTCAGGCCTGAGGCCATTGAACGAGGTGCGCTCTCAGATCGAGCGGCGATCGGCGGCGGACCTCTCGCCGCTGCCCGAGGCGCGCTACAAGGAACTCAAGCCCATCGTCGCGGCCGTGAACCAACTGATGCAGCGGCTGGCCGAGCGACTGGCGCGGGAGAAGGAATTCCTCGTCGACGCGGCGCATGAACTGAAGACACCGCTGGCGGTGGTGCAGCTCAATGCCGATGCGCTGGCCACCGCGCGCGATCCTTCGCGCCTGGATGAGGCACGGCAAGGCCTTCTCAACGGTGTCGCTCGGGCCACCCACACCGTCCACCAGTTGCTCGCGCTGGAACGCTCCGGTGGCGATGCACAGGCCGATGCGCTCAAGCCGCTGGACCTGGTGGAGCTGGTGCGCGACCGGCTTGCGGTGATGGCCGAGATCGCGCATCGGCGCGGCATCGAGATCGAGTTGCATGCCAACGAGGCTTGCGTGCTGCCGCTGCACCGCGAGAGCGCGGCCTCGCTCATCGACAACCTGGTGGACAACGCGGTGAAGTATTCGCCAGATGGGTCGACAGTGGTGGTGTCGGTGGTCGACGAGGTCACGGGGCCGAGCATCACCGTCATCGACCAGGGGCCGGGCATTCCACAGCATCTGCGGGCACGTGCTTTCGAGCGCTTCTTCCGGCTGCCTGATCAGGACCAGACCGGCAGCGGACTGGGGCTGTCCATCGCCGAGCGCGCAGCGGCGCGCAACCGGGCGAGCATCCGGCTGGATGATGGGCCTGGCGGCGTGGGGCTGCAGGCGATCGTGCAGTGGCGCTTGCTCCGTGGCCTGGGTGTTTGACGCCGTGCTCCTGGAAGGGGCTCCTTACCCCGGGCCAATCGCAAAGGTTTTCCTTTCGGCAGCGTGACGGCACCGGAATGCGCAACGTTTTTGCCGGGCAGCCGCGAAAGAATCCGCGGCATCCTCATCCATGCCGCGCCCCATGCCTGCCACCGACGACACCTCGCTCCACGAAGCGGCCATCCGCCGCCTGTTCACGCAGGCGCGAAGCTTCAACACCTGGCAGGCGAGGCCCGTGGCGGCCGAACTGCTGGAGCAACTCTTCGAACTGACCAGCCTTGGACCCACGTCGGCCAACTGTTCGCCGGCACGCATCGTGTTCGTGGCTTCCGCCGATGAAAAGGAGCGGCTGCTGCCTGCGCTGCATGAGGGCAACCGCGCCAAGACGCGGCATGCGCCGGTGACCGCCGTCGTCGGCTACGACCTGGACTTCGCGCGCCAACTGCCGGTGCTGTTTCCTCACGCACCGGATGCGCCCACCTGGTTCGCCAACCCGGCGGTGGCTGCGTCGACGGCCTTTCGCAACGGCAGCCTGCAAGGCGGCTACTTCATCCTCGCCGCGCGATTGCTCGGCCTGGACTGCGGTCCGATGTCGGGCTTCGACGAGGACGCCGTCAACGCGCTGTACTTCGAAGGCACGTCCATCCGCGTCAACTTCCTTTGCAACCTCGGGCATGGGGACCCGGCCGGCCTGTTCCCGCGCAGCCCGCGCCTGCGGTTCAGCGATGCCTGCCGCGTCGTCTGAGGCAGCCGTGGTGCGGCTGAATGCGCAAGAGCGCCACGAGGCCTTGGCTTCGCTGGGCGGCTGGGACCTGGTGGCCAATGGCCAGGCCATCCGCAAGACGTTCACCTTTGGCTGCTTCTCGAGGGCCTGGGGGTTCATGAGCCGCGTGGCCCTGGAGTCCGAGCGCATGAACCACCACCCGGAGTGGAGCAACGTGTGGAACCGCGTCGACATCCTGCTGACCACGCACGACGTGGGCGGGCTGTCGGGCAACGATGTCCGGCTGGCGCGCTTCATCGACCGCTGCGCGCTGGATGCCGGCGGCTGAAGGGGATGCCGCGATGACAGCGCCTGCAGCGCATGGTCTACTTTGCGCATGTAAACCAGAGGGTCCCGATGAGCCGCACCTCCGAATTGACCGACGTCGAGATGACGATCCTCGAAGAGCTGCAGCGCGACGCGAGGCTGTCCAGCACGGACCTGGCTGACAAGCTCAACCTCTCGGTCACGCCCACCTGGCGCCGCGTGAAGAGGCTGGAGGAGGCCGGGCTGATCCGCGGGTACCACGCGCTGCTCGATGCGAAGCGGCTGGGCTTCGGCATCGAGTCCTTCCTGATGGTCAGCGTGCATTCGCATGACGAGCGCAACATCCAGCTCTTCGAGGCGGCGGTGGCGGCGATCGATGAGGTGATTTCTTGCCACATGGTGTCCGGTGGGGGCGACTACCTGCTGCATGTGGTGGCCAAGGACATGGACAGCTATTCCGACTTCATCACCCGCGTCGCGGGGACGCTGCCGGGCGTGCGGGAGACGCGCTCAGCCTTTGTGCTGCGGACGATGAAGCAGTTTGCGGGCTTGCCGGTGAGGCGGGCGGGGTAGTCGTGTTGCGCCTGACAACCCGCTGACCGCCGAGGCCGCATTGCCGCAATATCGACAGTGGATCGACAGCCGATCGACAGCCTCAGCGAGTAACCTCTTGGCCATTCCATCCAAAAGGAGACAAGCGTGCAACGCCGCCATTTCATGTTCAGTTCAGCTTCTGCCCTGCTGCTGCCCGCGGCGGGCGTTTGGGCGCAGGAGAAGTACCCGTCCAAGCCGATCACCCTCATCTGCCCGTACGCTGCAGGCGGCAATGCAGACCAGCGCTCGCGCCAGGTCGGCAAGTTCATTTCCACGGCGCTCGGCCAGCCCGTGCTCGTGGACAACAAGGCGGGTGCAGGCGGCAACATCGGCACCGATGCGATCGCCAAGAGCAAGCCGGACGGCTACACCATCGGCATGGGCAACTTCGCGCCGCTCGCGGTGAACCCGACGATGTTCGAGAAGTTGTCGTTCGATCCGGCGAAGGACTTGACGCCCATCTGCCTGATCGAGAAGGGCCCGCTCATCCTCACCGTGCGTCCTGACTCGCGGTTCAAGACGGTGAAGGACGTGATTGCCGCGGCCAAGGCCACGCCTGGCAAGGTGACCTTCGCATCGGGCGGCATGGGCGGTTCGCACCACCTCTCCGGCGAGACCTTCAAGCAGATCGCCGGCATCGACATCATCCACGTGCCGTACAAGGGCGGCGCGCCGGCGGCGACTGACCTGATCGGTGGCCAGGTCGACATGATGTTCACGCAGATGTACGAAGCCGCGCCGATGATCAAGGCGGGCAAGCTGCGTCCGCTGGCCATCACGAGCAAGGGGCGTTCGCCGCTGTTCCCCGATCTGCCGACGATGCAGGAAGCAGGCGTGGCCGGCTTCGAGGTGCAGAACTGGCAAGGCCTGGTCGGTCCGGCCCGCATGCCCCCGGCCATCGTCACCTTGCTGAACCAGACCTGCAACAAGGCGCTGGCCGACCCGGCGATTCGCGAGCAGATGCTCAGCCAGGGCAACGAAATCGCTGGCGGCACGCCCGAGCAATTCGCGGCGTTCATCCGTGCGGAGGCGGCGCGCTGGGGCAAGGTGGTGAAGGACGGGCACATTCGTCCGGAGTGAACGCCCGGGACCGGTGGAGGGCCATGAATCAATCGTTGGGTCTCGTATCGCTTCTGGTTCGCGACTACGACGAGGCGCTGGCCTTCTTCACCGGCATCCTGGATTTCGTGTTGATCGAGGACACGCACGTGCCGGCGCAGGACAAGCGCTGGGTCGTCGTGGCCCCTCCCGGTTCGCGCGAAACCCGGCTGTTGCTGGCACGCGCATCGAACCCTCAACAGGCTGCGCGCGTCGGGGATCAATCCGGTGGTCGCGTGTTCCTGTTTCTCCACACCGATGACTTCGAACGCGACCATCAGGCCTACAAGGCCAAAGGCGTCAGGTTCGTGGGCGAGCCGAGGGACGAGCCTTACGGCAAGGTGGCGGTGTTCGAGGATCTCTACGGGAACCGTTGGGACTTGCTCCAGCCCAGGTCGGCGCAGCCGGCCTAGCCGCCATGGGGCACACCGTCACAGGACTGGTCGCCAAGCTCGAAGCGCTTGAGTTGTTTGCACGGCAACGGTCACTTCGGTCGCCAGTGCCGCTGGCATTGGGACTCGGGCTTCTGCCGCTACGCGTCGATGACATCGACTCCATCCTCGGACCGCCGTTGAGTAGCTATCCGGAAGGATTCAACAATCTCTCCCAACAACTGCTGCTCAAGCTATCCGATGCGTCGGCAGGCTGTACCCTCGTATATTTCGAGACTGAGTACTTCGGTGGCATAGGCAGTCAAGGCGCGGCTGCATTTCGTGACGGAGCTCTGATCTTTGGTCCACAGGCAGGCGAGTTCGGTCCCATCAATCAGGCGCTCACTCTGCTTGGAGTTCATGTCGCTGCTCCTGCGCAAGATGAATTTGAAACGGTGGGCCTGCATCGCTATCGCCGTACTGAAGACTGGTGGGCTTCTGGGCTGGAGAGCGCCGGATAAGCTTGCGGCAATTAGCCAATCCAGAGCAAGTGCCCCTGTCAATCAGGTTCATGGATTGCGCTGATAGCTATCGTGATTACACCAAACAACATGCTGACCACCCTCAATGGGTTGCCATTCACTGTCTCACCGTCCACCTCGTATCTTTCTTTGGACGCCAGGGAGATTGGGATCAGTTCCCTCGAGTTCATCGCCTGGTTCCAAGGAGAAAATCGTCGCGCGGCCATCCGCTTGGAATTCTTTCGATGCATCTCTGCACGGCTACTGGCGATCGGCGGTGAGTCGCGCCAGGGCATGGGAGAGGTCAAAGGCAGTAGATGGCTGGCCGAAGCCAACACGTATCAAATGAGGCACTTCCCAGCGTATCCGGACAACTTCAAGGACATGAAGCATTTCTTCTTTCGGGGCCACGACTGCTCGGTCGAGGTGCTGGCTGAAGGCTTCACCTGGAAGGAACTCGGTCCGATCACCTGACCCCAGTGCTGGAATGCTTGCGGTTAAGCTTGGCCGCGAACTTTCCTCTCCATGACGGCGCTTCGCGAACTCCACCGACACAAGGGTACGCTGCAATTCGCACGCAAGCTGCTGACCGCGGCCATCGTGCTCTAGCTTCCCTTCCCGATCGAGATCATCCTCCGGCAAGCCAATCTGCTGCTTCACCTGCACATCCTTGGCGATCGGCAGACGCCGCAGAAGATCATCGCGCTCTTGTGCGTCGCCATTCAGGACCTTGATCTCCTGACGCCAGGCCGGCGCCGGCAGGCTATCGGCTTGCTGGCTCGGCGGGAGGCATGGGCGCAACGCCCGAAGCGGGGAGGCTGGCGGGCGCGGCGCTGGCCGCCGGCTCGGGTGCAGATGCGGGACTCTGCGCCGGCACGGCTGCTACGGGGTCTGCCGCCATCGGCGCGCTTGCCGGCAGAGCGGGAGCAGGCACCGGCTCGCTGGCCAGCGGCGGCCGCTGCCGCTTGATCGCCTCGCCCAGCGAGATCACCGCCAAGGCGTAGTAGCTCGACCAGTTGTAGCGGGTGATCGCGTAGAAGTTTTCCGTGCCGGCCACATAGGTCGGCGCTGCGTCGCCGTTCTGCAGTTCGACCAAGGCCAGCTTGCCCGGATGCGCCTTGCCGGATTCATCGAGCACCGCACCATGGCCTGCGAACTCCTGCGGCGTGAAGCTGGGCAGGATGTCCGGCGCCAGCAGCAGCGCCCGCTGCGCCGTGTCCACCGGCACGCTGACGTCGTAGCGCGTGGGCATGCCGCGTTGCCATCCATGGTTGGACAGGAAGTGCGCCACGCTGCCGATCACGTCCGCCGGGTTGTTGTGCAGATCGATGTGCCCGTCGCCGTCGAAATCCACCGCATGCGCGAGGATGCTCGACGGCATGAACTGCGGCATGCCGATGGCACCCGCGTAGCTGCCGCGCCACGACAGCGGATCCACCCCCTGCTGCCTGCACAGCAGCAGGTAGTTTTCGAGCTCGTCGCGGAAGAAGGCGCTTCGGTCCTTGCGGCCCGCGGGGAAGTCGAAGCTCAGCGTGGCCAGCGCGTCGATGATGCGGAAGCTGCCCATCTGCTGGCCGTAGATGGTCTCCACGCCGACGATGCCCACGATGATCTCCGGCGGCACGCCGTAGCGCTCCTCGGCCAGCCGCAGCCAGGCCTCGTTGGCGCTCCAGAACGCGGCACCGGCCTTGAGACGCACCGGCTCCACGAATCGGCTGCGGTAGGCGCCCCAGTTCTTCGCGGTGCCTGCGGGCGGCGGCATGATGAGCCTGGCCACCGAGGGGATGTACTTCGCCTGCGCGAGCGCGGCGCGGGTGGCATCCACGTCGAGTTCGCGCCGCGCGGCGGCTTCGGCGGCGAAGCGCATCACGTCCTCGCGCTGGCCGTAGATGACGACGTCGGGCGCCTTGTCGGGCACCACCTTGCTGTGCTTGCGCGGCTTGGCCTTGGCCTGCACGGCACCGGCGGCGACGCAGGCCGACAGCGCGACCATGCAGGCCAGCGCGGTTCTGGTGAAGAGAGCGGACATGGATGAGAGCGAGAGAGCGAGTGGATCGGCGCTCAACGGCTTCGTCGCAGTGTTCTGGCGGTGCTGACGAAGCGTCGAGTGAGTGAGGTGTCAGGACGTCGAACGGCCTCGCGGCCATAGCGTTGACGGTCCAGTGCGTGCAGCAAGTCCACGAGCGCATGGGCGGCATCGCCCAACTGCTGCTTCACATGCAGGGCCAGCGTGCGCGGCGGCTCATGCGGGGCCGCCTCCACGTTCAGCGAGCGCAGTGCATGGCGGATGCGGTCCATCTGCCGCACCCAGGGGTCCACGCGATGCCGATCCCACCAGGCCCACAGCGCGCCGGCCAGCGCCATGCTGCTGAGTGCCGCGATGAGCAGCAGCGACAGGTCTTCCCAGCTCGGCGAGCTGAAGCCCAGGTTCTTGAGCAGGTCCAGCTGCTGGCCGCGCGAGTAGTTCAGCACCCACTGGTTCCAGCGGTTGTTGACGGCCTCCCAGGCGTCGCGCATCTGCGCCAGCAAGGCCGGGTTCACGGTGCCGATGGCACCGGCGACGAGCCCCGGCGCACGCACCAGGTTGCGGCTGCGCAGCACGCGGTCGGGCGCCACGGCGGCCGTGGGGTCGGCGCGCATCCAGCCCGTGCCTTCCACCCAGTACTCGGCCCAGGCATGCGCATAGCTTTGCCGCACGACGTAGTAGCCGTCGATGGGCAGCGGATCCGTGCCCTGGTAGCCGGTGACCACGCGGGCCGGCACGCCCATGGCGCGCATGATGATCACGAAGGCCGAGGCGAAGTGCTCGCAGAAGCCGAGCTTGCGGTCCAGCCAGAACTCGTCGGTGGCGGCATTGGGGTCGATGTCGCCGTAGCTGCCCGGCGCCAGGGTGTAGCTGTAGCCGCCGGTGCGGATGTGCTGCATCACAGCGAAGGCCAGGGTGCGGGCATCGGCATTGGCCAACTTTGGTGAGGAATGGAATTGCCGGGCCCATTCGATGGTGCGCGGGCTGTGGCCGGGTGGCAGCTCCAGCGAATCGCGCAGCATGGCGGGCGATGCGGTGAGGCCGTGGCGGAAATCGACGTGCGACACGGCCTCGAAGCGCAGCCGCTCGAACACCGGCTTGTCGGTCTCCCAGTGCAGGTCGTCGCGGGCGAAGACGCGGTAGCCCTCGACCGCCGGCGGTTGTGCCGCGGCATCCAGCAGCGGCAGCAGCGACAGGCGCTGCGGCTCCAGCGTGATCTCGTAGCGGATGGGCTCGCCACGCACCCGCAGGTCGAAGCGCTGCGTGGCGCGCTGCAGGGGCAGGGGGCGCCACTCGCGGCCATCGAAGGCGGTGAGCACCGGCCCGCGGAAGTACATCGTCTCCGGCGCCGGCACGCGGCCGAGGAAGCGCACGCGCATGGCCACGCTGTCGTCCTGCGCGATCTCGGCCACCGAGCCCATGCGCATGGTGTTCGAGAGGCCGGTCGTCGGCGCGCCATCAGCCGGCACGCCCCACAAGGGGCCGATGCGCGGGAACAGCACGAACAGCAAGGCCATGATGGGCGCCCCGAACAGCGCTGTGCGCAGGGCCAGGCGGCCCGCATGCGCCAATGCCGGCTGGCCCACCGGCATGTGGGCCAGCACCAATGCCGTCAGCAGCCCCCACACCGACACCAGCGTGGCCGCCGCGACCAGCAGCGTCTGCGAGTAGAGGAAGTGCGTGAGCACGATGAAGAAGCCGAGGAAGAACACCACGAAGGCATCGCGCCGCGCACGCAGCTCCAGTGTCTTCAGCGCCATGAGCACCACGGCCATGGTCACGCCCGGTTCCTTGCCCAGCAGGCTGCGGAAGGTCCACAGCGTGAGGCTGCCGGAGACGACCAGCAGCACGGCCAGCCACCACTTGCCGGGCAGCGGCGCGTTGGCCAGCGCGAGCTGGGTGCGCCAGGCCAGTACCAGGGCCGTCAACGCGGTGCACCACAGCGGCAGGTGGGACAGGTGGGGCATCACCGTCCAGGCGATGACCGCGAGCAGGAACAGCGTGTCGCGCGCCTCGCGCGGCAGGCGGTGGAACCGCTGGACCAGGCTCAGTTCCACAGCGCCAGGGTCTCCAGGCAATGCCGGCGGTGGGCCTCGCCGTGGTCGCGGCCGATGTCGGTGCCGGGCAGCTTCAGGCCGTAGTTCACGCCGGCGCGGTCGGCGGCGAGGACCCACGCCGTCAGGCGCGACAGCTTGTCTTCCGGCGACAGCGTGCCGCAGGCCTGCCAGTCCAGCCACAGCTCGTGCTGGGCGGATGCGCTGGTGTCGCGGCTCACGAGCTCGCCGCCGGTCTCCATGGTCTTGGCGGCCTTCTTCCAGAACACCATCTTGAGCGGATCGCCGCGCCGGTACGCCCGCACGCCTTCGACTTCGGCACCTTGTGTGCGGCGAGAGAGGGCGGGCCCGCCGGGCACGGGTCGGGCCGAGGGCATGGGCGCGGGCGGGCGCTCGGGCTGCGGGTACACCAGCACCTGCGCTGCCGGCCGCCAGATGGTCCAGGCGCGGAAGAATCCCAGCGGGAAGCGGGTCTCGGCGCTGAGCGTGGGCAGGTCGTGCCGGCCGCGTGCCGCCGGCACGAAGCTGACGTGCGCGGTGGCCTGGCCGCCGGCGGGCACGTCCACCCAGGTCAGGGTGTCGGCATCGGCCCCTTCCACCTTCAGGCCGATGCCATGCCGGCCGCCCGAGGGGCTGGACAGCACCACCTCCATGCCCGCCGCGTCGCCCGCGAACACCGGCGGCACCGGCTTCATGTGCAGCGTGAGTCCGCGCAGTGTGTTGTGCGTGAGCTGCATGGACACGATGCCGCTGCCCGCCAGCAAGAAGGTGAGCACGTAGCCGAGGTTGAGCTGGTAGTTGATGGACGCGATGAGCAGGATGGCCAGCGTCGCGGCGAACAGCAGCCCGGCCCGCGTGGGCAGGATGTAGATGTTGCGCTGGGTGAGGACGAGGGTGTCGGACTTGCGCAGCCGGGCCTGCCACCAGGCGCGAAAGCGTGAGGTGACGAAGCCGGTGGGCGTGGGGATGGACAGCGTCAAGGCAATCCCACCGCCGCCACCATGGCGCGCACCTGCTCGGCACGGCCGCGTCCCGCACCGGCCACCGGCACCAGCCGGTGGGCAGCCGTCTGCACGAGGATAGCCTGCACGTCGTCCGGCGCCACGTAGTCGCGCTCGCCCAGCAGGGCCCGGGCCTTGGCCGCGCGCAGGATGGCGATGCCCGCGCGCGGGCTCAGGCCTTCGACGAACCAGGCGCCGGAGCGCGTCGCCGCGATCACGGCCTGCAGGTAGTCGAGCAGGGCGTCCGAGGCGTGAACGGCCAGCACCGCCTTCTGCGCGGCCACCAGCTCCTCGGGCGTCATGATCGCGCCCAGCGCATGGATGGCCTCGCGGCGGTCCTGGCCGGCCAGCAGCGCACGTTCACTGGCCCGGTCCGGGTAGCCGAGCGTGATGCACATCAGGAAGCGGTCCAGCTGCGACTCCGGCAGCGGGTAGGTGCCCAGCTGGTCGGTCGGGTTCTGCGTGGCGATGACGAAGAACGGCCGCGGCAGCGCCCGTGTCTCGCCTTCGACGGTGACCTGCTGTTCCTCCATCGCTTCCAGCAGGGCGCTCTGCGTCTTGGGCCCGGCGCGGTTGATCTCGTCGGACAGCAGCACCTGGGCGAACACCGGGCCCGGGTGGAAGACGAAGGATTCCTTGCTGCGCTCGTAGATGCTCACGCCGATGAGGTCCGAGGGCATCAGGTCGGCCGTGAACTGCACCCGCGAGAAGCGCAGGCCCAGCGACACCGCCAGCGCATGCGCCAGCGTGGTCTTTCCGACGCCGGGCACGTCCTCGATCAGCAGATGTCCCCCGGCGAGGAGGCAGGCCACGCAGTCTTCGATCTGCGCACGTTTGCCCACGATGATCGTGCTAATCTGGTCGATCAGGCGGGTGAGCTGGGCTGCAAGCGGTGTAGGCATGCGGCTGACGTTAACCCAAATCTTCGAGCTGGCTCAATCCGTATGCACTGCGCGTCTTGAGATGCCCACAGCCTTCTACTCCCACCCCGACTGCCGGCTGCACCAGATGGGCCAGGGTCACCCCGAGTGCCCGCAGCGGCTGGACGCCATCGCCGACCACCTGCGCGCCACCGGGCTGGACGTGGCGCTGGACATGCGCGATGCCCCCCAGGTCGACCTGCGCGAGGTGGAACTCGCACACCACAGCGCGTACGTGGCCGAGCTGAAGGACCTGCTCGAGCAGATTGCCGACAGCGGCCGCTCCCGCTCGCTGGACCCCGACACCAGCGCCTGCCCGCAGACCTGGGCCGCCGTGCTGCGCGCCGCGGGCGCGGCGGTGGCCGCCACCGATGCCGTCATCGACGGCCAGGCCGACAACGCCTTCTGCTCGGTGCGCCCGCCCGGCCACCATGCCACGCGCGACCAGGCCATGGGCTTTTGCTTCTTCAACAACGTGGCCGTGGCCGCACGCCATGCGCTGGACGTGCGTGGCCTCAAGCGGGTGGCCATCGTCGACTTCGACGTGCACCACGGCAACGGCACCGAAGACATCATCGCCGGCGACGAGCGGGTGTTGATGGTCAGCATCTTCCAGCACCCGCTGTACCCCTACAGCGGCGCCGTGCCCAAGGGCACGAACATGATCAACCTGCCCGTGCCGCCCTACACCAAGGGCCCCGAGGTGCGCGAGATGATCGAGGCGATGTGGATGCCGCGGCTGGAGGAGTTCAAGCCGCAGATGGTGTTCATCTCCGCCGGCTTCGATGCGCACCGCGAGGACGACCTGGGCCAGCTCGGGCTGGTCGAGGCCGACTACGAATGGATCACCCGCCGCATCAAGGACGTGGCCGACCGCCACGCCAAGGGACGCATCGTGTCCTGCCTGGAAGGCGGCTACGCGCTGGGCGCGCTTGCGCGCAGCGTGGCGGCCCACCTGCGGGTGCTGGCCGACGTCGATTGAGATTGCTCCTGCACAACAACAACCCATGTCCCGTCCCCTCACCAGCACCGAACTCCGAGACCTCGCAGACTCCCTGCTCCAGCCCAGCGCACTGACCGAAGCCGGCCTGATCGCCGGCTGCCTGCTCATCGCCTGGACGGTGGTGCGCCTCGCGCGCGGCACGCAGGTCAAGCCGGCATCCATCCTCTTTGGCCGGCGCATCGTCGACGGCGTGCTGTTCCCGGTGCTGGCCCTGGTGCTCGCCTTCATTGCCCGTGGCATGCTGCCCACGCTGGGCGTGCCGATGGCGGTGTTCAAGCTGGCCATTCCCATCCTGACCTCGCTGGTCGTCATCCGGCTCACGGTGCGGGTGCTGACGGCGGCGTTTCCCACCTCGCGGGTGATGCGCGCCATCGAGCGCACGGTGTCCTGGCTGGCGTGGATCGGCGTGGTGCTGTGGGTCACCGGCGTGCTGCCGGTGGTGATGGAGGAGCTCGACGGCATCGCCTGGAAGATGGGCAGCGCGCGCATCTCGGTGCGCAACGTGATCGAGGGTTCGCTCTCGGCGGTGGTGGTGCTGGTGCTGGCCCTGTGGATCTCCGCGGCCATCGAGGCGCAGCTCATCAAGGGCGCGGTGGCCACCAACCTGTCGCTGCGCAAGATCGCGGCCAACCTCGTGCGTGCGGCGCTGCTGTTCATCGGGCTGCTGATGGCCATGTCGGCGGCGGGCATCGACCTGACGACGCTCAGCGTGCTGGGCGGCGCGCTCGGCGTCGGCCTGGGCTTCGGCCTGCAGAAGATCGCGGCCAACTACGTGAGCGGCTTCGTCATCCTGGCCGAACGCTCGCTGCGCATCGGCGACATGGTGAAGGTCGACAACTTCGAAGGCCGCATCACCGACATCCGCACCCGCTACACCGTCATCCGCTCGCTGGGCGGGCGCGAGTCCATCGTGCCCAACGAGATCCTCATCACGCAGCGGGTGGAGAACTCCTCGCTGGCGGATCCGCGCGTGCTCATCACGAGCACCGTGTCCATCGCCTACGGCACCGACGTGCGGGCCTTGCAGCCCAAGCTGGAAGAGGCCATCCGCCGCGTGCCGCGCGTGCTGGAAGACCCGGCGCCTGCCGTGCAGCTCGCCAGCTTCGGCAACGACGGCATGGACCTGAACATGCACTTCTGGATCGGGGACCCGGAGAACGGGCAGGGCAGCGTCAAGTCCGAAGTCAACCTGGCGGTGCTGGACGTGCTCAACGCCGAGAACATCGAGATTCCGTACCCGCAGCGGGTGATGCACATGGTGCAATCGCCAGCGCCAAAGGAGACACCCTGATGAACCTGCGCAGACACCTGTTGCTTCCCCTCGTTGCCGCCCTGCTGGGCGCGTGCGCCGCGCCGTCCGGCCCGGGCGGTGCGCTCGACTACCGCGTGCCCGACTTCGCCCAGCGCGCGCCCGAGGCGGCCAGCGGCTACACCGAAAAGCCCGGCTGGTCGTCCAGCAAATTCATGGTGGCCGCGGCCAACCCCTTGGCCACGGACGCCGGCTTCCAGGTGCTCAAGGCCGGCGGCTCCGCGGTGGATGCGGCCATTGCGGTGCAGATGGTGCTGGGGCTGGTGGAGCCGCAGTCGTCCGGCATCGGTGGTGGCCTGTTCCTCGTGCACTTCGACGGCAAGGCCGTGAAGACCTACGACGGCCGCGAGACCGCACCCGCCGCCGCCACGCCCGACCTCTTCATGAAGGACGGCAAGCCCATGGGCTTCATGGAGGGCGTGGTGGGCGGCCGCTCGGTGGGCACGCCCGGCACGCTGCGCGCGCTGGAGCTGGCGCACCAGCAGTACGGCAAGCTGCCGTGGAAGGCGCTGTTCCAGCCGGCCATCAAGCTGGCCGAAGGCGGCTTCCAGATCAGCCCGAGGCTGTTCGCGCAGCTCAAGGACGACGCCAGCAAGACGCTGCGCAATGACGCAGCCGCCGCGGCCTATTTCCTGCAAGCCGACGGCACGCCCAAGCCCATCGGCACGGTGCTGCGCAACCCCGAGTACGCAGCCGTGCTGCGCGACGTGGCCGAGCGCGGCCCGGTGGCGTTCTACGAAGGGGCGGTGGCCAAGGACATCGTCGCCAAGGTGCGCAGCCATCCGACCAACGCCGGCTTGCTGAGCGAGGCGGACCTCGCCGGCTACCGCGCCAAGGAGCGCGCGCCGCTGTGCTTCGACTACAAGCAATGGCGCCTGTGCGGCATGCCGCCGCCGTCGTCCGGTCCGCTGGCGCTGGGCCAGATCATGGGATTGATGGCAACCCGCAACCTGGAGATGCTCACGCCCGTCAAGCAGAGCTTCGGCTGGGAGCCGAACCCGGAGGCCGTGCACCTCATCACCGAGGCGGACCGACTGGCTTATGCCGACCGTGGCCGCTTCGTCGCCGACCCCGATTTCGTGCCGCTGCCCGGCGGCAATGCCAACGCGCTGCTGAACCCGCAGTACCTGTGGGAGCGAGGCCGTCTCATCACCGACCGCAGCATGGGCAAGGCCCAGCCCGGCGCCCCGGTTCCGCAGCCGGTGGCCCTGGCGAACGACCGCAGCCCCGAGCTGCCCAGCACCTCGCACATCTCGGTGGTGGATGGTTTCGGCAACGCCATCGCCATGACGACGACCATCGAGAACGTCTTCGGCTCGCAGATCATGGTGCGCGGCTTCATGCTCAACAACGAGCTGACCGACTTCTCCTTCACGCCGAGCGAGAACGGCGTGCCGGTCGCCAACCGGGTGGAGGGCGGCAAGCGGCCGAGGTCGTCGATGTCGCCCATCCTGGTGTTCAACCGCGACGACGGCAAGCTGGTGATGAGCGTGGGCTCGCCCGGCGGCTCGGCCATCATCAACTACACCGCCAAGGTGCTGTTCGGCACGCTGGACTGGAAGCTCAACGTGCAGGAGGCGATCTCGCTGCCGAACTTCGGCTCGCGCAACGGACCGACGGAGCTGGAGGATGGGCGGGCGTCGCAGGCGCTGGTCGATGCCTTGAAGGCCAAGGGCCACGAGGTGAAGGTGATGACCCAGACCAGCGGGCTGCAGGGCATCCAGCGCACCTCGAAGGATGGACAGGCCGGATGGTTCGGAGGAGCAGACCCGCGGCGTGAAGGAATTGTCATGGGCGAGTGAGGAAACTGGTCTAGGCCAGTTACGCCGACCTCAGGTCTTGCGCGACAATTCCCGCCCATGGATCACACCTTCGTCTCGGCCCTCATTCTTTTGCTGCTGGTGCTCGATCCGCTGGGCAGCCTGCCGGTCTTCATTCCCATCATGCGCACGGTCGCGCCGGAGCGGCGCAAGCGCGTGGCGGTGCGCGAGGTGTCCATCGCGTTCTGCGTGTTGCTGGCCTTCATGTTCCTGGGCGACGGCTTCCTGCGTGTGATGCACCTGTCGGAGCGCTCGCTGGAAGTGGCCGGTGGGGTGATCCTGCTGATGGTCGCCATCCGCATGATCTTCAGCCACGAAGGCGGCGTGTACGGCACGCCCGAAGGCCGTGAGCCCTTGATCTTCCCGCTGGCCGTGCCGCTGCTGGCCGGGCCGTCGGCCATGGCGACGGTGCTGCTGCTGGCCTCGCGCCAGCCCGACCGCATGCTGCAGTGGGTGGGCGCGCTCTTCACCGCGATGTTCGTCTCCGGCGCGGTGCTGCTGCTGTGCGACCGCATCCGCAAGCTGCTGGGCGATTCGGTCGTGTCGGCGCTGGAGAAGCTGATGGGGCTGGTGCTGACGGCGATCGCGGTGGAGATGATTTTGGCGGGGTTGAAGCGCTACTTCGTCGTGGGCTGAAAAGCAAAACCCCGGCACGAAGCCGGGGCGCGGTGACAAGCTCAGGCCGCCGCAGCGGCCCCAGTCAAATCACAGCTCGTATGACGCAGTGACGCCAATCGTCCTCGGCCGCAGATAGAACGCCTCGTCCACCCCTTGCACCGACGGCCGCTGGATCACCTTCGCGTTGTTGAAGAGGTTCTTGGCGAACACCGAGAACTCCCACTTGTCGAAGGTCATGCCTGCTGCTGCTCCGGCGGTGAAGTAGCCCGGGCGGAGGTGGTCGGTGGAGGTGCGGATGAAGCTGCCGTGGCTGGACCCCGTCCACTGCCCGTTGCCGCGGATGAAGGCCTGGCCGGGGCCGGCGGAGTAGAACTTGTACTCGAAGCCCAGTTGCGCGCTGTAGCGCGGCACGCCCTGCACCCAGTCGCCCTTTTGCACGTTCAGCGGGCCCGTGGGCGTGCCGTCGGTCGTGCCCAGCGCGGGCTGGTCTTCGGCGAAGACAGCGCGCGTGATGCTCGCCGCGGCATTGAGGGTCAGCGCATCGGTGGCGCGATAACGGCCATCGACTTCCAGGCCGTAGCTCTTGGCGCGCCCGACGTTGGTCTCGAAGTCGAAGCCGGAGGAGGGCAGCACCACGTCCTGCTGGATGTCCTTCCAGTCGATGTAGAACGCCGCAAGGTTCAGCGCCAGCCGGTTGTCCAGCAGGCGCGACTTGCTGCCCACTTCATAGCTCCACAGGCTGTCGGGCTTGAAGGCCGCGGGAATGGTCGACGGCAGGCCCAGCTGCGCCAGGTCGGCGGCGACCAGGGCCGTCATCGGCACGGGGCGGTTGGCCGCGCCCAGCCGGAAGCCCTTGGCGATGTTGCCGTAGACCGTGGTCTGCGGGTCCATGTCCCAGTTGATGGCGAAGCGCGGTGTGGTGGCGTTGGTGTTGTTGTCGATCACCACGCTGGACGGGCCGCCCGCGTAGTAGCGGTCGCCTTCGCGCGTGAAGTGCTGGGTGGCGCGCAATGCACGCAGGCCGACGATGCCGCGCAGCGTGGGGCTGAAGTGGTAGGTCAGCTCGCCGAAGATGGAGGTCTGGTTGTCGGTGTAGTGGCGCGCGCTGTAGTACGAGCTGTCGCCGGTGAACGCACCCGGGAAGGTGCCGGCGAACTGCGCCGGATCGTTGATGTCCACGCCCGCAGCCGTGAAGGCGGCGTTGATGCCGAAGATCGGCTCATCGTCGATGACCTGCGTCTTGGTCTTGGCGAAGTACACGCCGCCGATCCAGGTGAAGGGACTGCCGCCGGGCTGGTAGTCCTTCGAGGCCAGGCGCAGCTCCAGCGAGGTCTGGTCGATCTTGTTGTCCAGGTTCACGGCCGAGGGCATGGCACCCACCAGCACGCCCAGCGCATCGTGCGGCGTGGCATCGCGGCCCAGCGCGGCCGGATCGCCGTCCGTGTTGCCGTAGCGGATCACGTCGCCGATGTAGGGCACGTTGATCGACGTGCCGTCCTGCACCCGCGTGAAGCGTCGCTGGTAGCCGCTCAGGATGCCGGTGAGGTCGCCGAAGCCGACGTCGCCGGTCACCGTGAGGCTGGGCACCACGAGCTTGTCGGTGGCTGGCTCCTGCACGATCTTGCTCGTCTGGAACTTGCCCAGCGGCACGCCGGCGTTGGCGCCCTGGTAGTCGCCCACCGAGAGGTAGGCGGCGTCGATGTCCTTGGGCTTCACGCGTTGCGCGAACAGGGCAGGCGTGACGGACCAGCCCGGCGCGATGTCGGCCTTCAGCGCTGCCTTGACCACTTCCCAGCTCGTGCTGTTGATGCCCTTGTTGGTCACTGCCAGCGTGTTCGGGTCGACCTGGTCGATGTAGCCGCTGTCCTTGCCCGTCTGCACGCCCAGGCGCAGGCCCACGCTGCCCTTGACCAGCGGCACGTTCAGGATGCCCTGGGCCATGTAGTTGGTGCCGCCGTGCGAGGTGCCGGAGATCTCGGCGGTCGCGCTGCCGGAGAAGGTCTTGGTGTCGGGCTGCTTGCTGATGAACTTGATGGTGCCGCCCAGCGAACTCGCACCGTACAGCGTGCCTTGCGGGCCGCGCAGCACTTCCACGCGCTCCACGTCGAAGAACCGGGGTTCGGCCGAGCCCTGGCTGTAGATGTTGCGCGTGGTCAGCGACACGTCGTCGAGGTAGATGGACACCGTGGCCGAGCCTGCCTGCGAGCTCACCCCGCGGATCTCGATGGTGCTCAGGCCGGGACCGCCCTGTGACGAGAACGACACGTTGGGCACGCTGCGCGTGAGGTCGGTGATGTCGGTGACGTGGTTCTCGGCGATGCTCTCGCCGGAGACCACCGACACGCTCAACGGCACCTTGCGGATGTCTTCCTTGCGCTTTTGCGAGGTGATGATCACCTGGTCGAGCGTCACCGCCTTGTCGGGGGCCGAAGCGGCGGCGGCGGGTGCCGGAGCCGCGTCCTGTGCAAAGGCCAGCGGCGAGGCGCCAAAGCAGGCCAGCCCGGACAGGACCGCGGGCGCAAACAGCTTCTTTCGGGACGTGAACTTCTTCTTCGACACGGTGTGTTCTCCTCGACGATGGTGAGAGCGGAATGATGCTAGGTGAAGTCAGCGCGATAACGCCGGTCTCGTCCTAAGCATGTTGCGTGCGCGACTCAGGGGATGACCCTTATCGGCCGCGCAGATGTGCCGGTGCTTCTAACCGCTTGGCCAGGGCGGACAACAACAAGGTCAGAACCAGGTAGATGGCCGAGATGAAGAGGTACGGCTCCCAGTAGCGCGAATACGAGCCCGCCACGGTGCGCGCGGCCAGGGCCAGTTCGGCCAGGCCGATCGCCGAGACCAGCGACGAGTCCTTGACCAGGGTCACGAATTCGTTGACGAGGGCCGGCACCATCCTGCGGAACGCCTGGGGCAGCACCACGTAGCGCATGGCCTGCCTGTAGGTGAGGCCGATGCTGTAGGCCGCCTGCGTCTGCCCCATGTGGATGCTCTGGATGCCCGCGCGCAGGATTTCCGAGATGTATGCACCGGCATTGAGCGTCAGTGCGAGGGCGCCCGAAAAGAAGGCGCCGTGGTTCTGCCGGAACTCGCGCGCCGCGTCGCCGCTGAGCAGCAGGCCGCCGTCCGGGTGGACCAGCGTGGGCATGAGCGCGAAGTGCACCAGCAGGATCTGCACGAACAGCGGCGTGCCGCGGAAGAAACCCACGTAGGCGCGCGTCAGCACGCGCAGGATCTTCCAGCTCCAGTCCACCAGCGCGGATGGCGGCTTGGGGGCGTCCTTGGAGCTGCTGACCAGCCCCAGCACCACGCCCAGCAGCAGCCCGGCGCCGATGGAGATGACGGTGAGCTTCACCGTCATCCACAGGCCCTCGATGAACAAGGGCATGTAGCCGAGGAGGATGTCCCAGCGCAGGTCGAGCATGCGGCCTCCGCGCGAGGTTTATTTGCTGGCGGCCGAGGCGGCGGACGCGGCGGCGGCCGCCGTGCCGAAGTACTTCTTGTAGAGGTTGTCGTAGGTGCCGTCGGACTTGATGTCGGCCAGGCCCTTGTTGACCTTGGCCAGCAGCTCGGCATTGCCCTTCTTCACCGCCAGGCCGTACTGCTCGGGCGTGAAGCTGGTGTCGCTCACCGTCTTGAACTTGGCGCCGGCGTTGTTGGCCACGTAGTTGATGACCACCCCGTTGTCGGCCACCACGGCGTCCAGGCCACCGGCTTCCAGCTCCTTCAGCGCCAGCGGGGTGGACTCGAAGCGCTTGATGTTCGTGCTGGTCTTGCCTTGCAGCTTGCTGACCGCCTCGTCGCCGGTGGTGCCGGTCTGCACGCCGACCTTCAGCGGCTTGAGGTCGTCGAACTTCGCCACCTTGGCATCGGCCTTCACCGCGATGAGCTGCACGGCGTCGAAGTAGGGCGAGGAGAAGTCCATCGTCTGCTTGCGCTGGTCGGTGATGGTGATCGCCGACACCAGCAGGTCGCGGTCGCCCTGGTTCAGGGCGTTGAAGATGCCTTCCCAGGGGGTGTTGACGAACTTGACTTCAAGGCCGGCCTTGGCGGCCACGGCCTTCACCACGTCGATGTCGAAGCCCACGATCTCGCCCTTCTCGTTCTGGGACTCGAAGGGGGCGTAGGCAGCGTCGGTGCCCACGGCGAGCACGCGCGCACTGGCGGTGGTGGGGGCAGATGCGGCAGGCGCGGAGCCGGTGGCGTCCTTCTTGCCGCAGCCGGCCAGGGCCAGGCTCGAAAGCAGTGCAGCGGCCAGGATGTGGCGTCGTGCCAGCAGGGTCGTCATCTGGGAATCCTCCGGAATACTTGTGGTCCGGCCGGACATCTCATGAATGGCCGGCCGCGCAAGTGGCGGAGTTTATGACGCCAGCGGGCTGCCACATTCGGGATTGCACCCCTCGCGCCGCCGAATGTAGGGAGTTGGCGACGCCGGGGTGAACGCGGTGGGTCTTGTTACTGGGGTTGCAAGGGCTTGCCGCTGAACGGGCTGAACTTGTAGTTGCCCGGGAAGCTGTCGCCGTTCTCGGGATCCATCATCGGAGGCAGAAGGCTTCCGAGAGGCAGGCGCCAGGCGTGGACATGGCCGTTGACGGTGAGCTTGAGGCGGCCCTCGACCGTGGGCTGGATGACCTTCGGGCCGCCGGCCGGGAGCTTGAACACCAGCAGTTCCATGGCGTCACCTGTGGGACCGGCCATGTTCTTGAGGACGGGGCGCATGATTTCGCGGAAGGTCTTGAAGTCCTGCTTCAGCTCGGTGTCCTTCAGCGGCGACAAGGGCGCTGCACCATTGATGACGAGGTTCGTCTTCTGAAGCAGTTCGGCGCGAGGCGTGGGCGTGACGGTGGCCATCGGGCTGAGCTGGGCATCGAGCACCATGAACAGGACGTAGCCGTCGAGCAGGCGGCTCAGTTGCCGCTTCTGGTCGTCGCTGGAGTTGCCGTTCGATGCGATGAAGAACTCCGCGGGCATCCAGATGGCCAGCCTGAAATCGTCCTTGGAGAGTTTTTGCTGCTTGAGGTCTTCGAGCAGCAGATTGGGGTCGATGGCGGCGGAGGCCGTGGCCGACAAGGCGCAAAGGCTCAGAAGGCCGGCTGTCAGCCAGCGGGCGATGACATTCATGGCAGTTCTCCCTGGAGATGGATGTATTTGGTGGATCAGCGCCCGCGCTTGTGAGGCCCGGCGCGCTCGACATTGTCGATGATCGCCGCGGCGTTCAGCCGGGGCTGTCTGCCTTGCCGTCGCCCAGCAGATAGCCGATCTCATCGGCCGTGAAACCCGCGGCCGTGCGCGCCTCGATGTTGAACGGCGGCCGCAGTTTCGGCGCGGCGTAGCGCTGCACCAGCTCGCCGTACAGCGACACCGCGTCCAGCCCGCGCTCGTCGCAAAGATGTCTATACCAGTGGTTGCCGATGGCCACGTGGCCCACCTCGTCGCGCAGGATGACGGCGAGGATCTCCACGGCCCGCGCGTCGCCCGCCTTGGCGAACTTGGCCTGCAGCGGCGGCGTGGCGTCCAGCCCGCGGGCTTCCAGCGTACGCGGCACCAGCGCCATGCGAGCCACGATGTCGTGGGCGGTGCGCTGGGTCATGATCCACAGGCCGTCATGGGCGTCGAAGTCGCCGTAGTCGTGGCCCAGCGACATCAGGTGCTCGCGCAGCAGCGTGAAATGAAGGGCCTCTTCGGCCGCCACCCGCAGCCAGTCGCGGTAGAACGCCTCGGGCATGCCGCTGAAGCGCCACACGGCATCGAGTGCGAGGTTGATGGCGTTGAACTCGATGTGCGCGATGGCGTGCAGCAATGCGGCACGGCCTTCCGGCGTGAAAGGTGAGCGCGTAGGCACGTCCTTGGGCGGAACGAGGCGGGGGCGCTCGGGCCGGCCAGGCAGCCCGGCCGGCTCGGCGAGCACCTCCGACGGGTCGATCGCGTGATCGGCCAGATGCTCATGCAGCTCGCGTGCGGCCGCCGCCTTGTCTGCCGGCTGCACCATCTGCAGGACTTCAAGGGCGCGGGCACGGAGGGTGGGAGGCATCGCGGGATTATCGACGCTGGCATCATCGCCCCCATGCAAGCGGCGGCACCCCTCACCATCGAACAGCTCTACTACGGCCGGCACCGGCTGGCCTTCCGCGCGGGAACCTACCTGGCCTTGATCCGCATGATGGGCGTCGGCCACCTGGTCACGGCCCTGTACGGCCACACGCAGCTCCTGGCCCAGACGCATGCCCGCCTGGCGCGCACCCGGGCCACGCTGCGCGACCTCATCTGCGACGGCTTCGACAGCCCGCGTGGGCAGGCGGCGGTGCAACGCCTGCGCGACGTGCACCGCGGCCTGCAGGCCACGCCCGAGGACTTCCGCTACGTGCTGGCCACCTTCTTCCTGGAGCCGCTGCGCTGGAACGATGAGTTCGGCCGCACGCCCCTGAGCCCGCCCGAGCTGGACCTGCTGCTCGGCTTCTGGCGCCGCGTGGGCGAGTCCATGCACATCGAGGACCTGCCTCGGACGCTGGCGCAATGGCGGGCCGGGCAGCGCGCCTACGAGCTGCGCCACCTGCGCTTCACCGAGGAAGGCCGGCGCCTGGCGCAGCTGTGCCTGCGCGACGTGGTGAAGCTGACGGTGCCGGCCGGCGCGCGCTGGGCGTTCCGGCGGCTGATGCGCGCCACCATGGAGCCGTCCATCCGCCAGACGCTGGGGCTCGAGCCGGTCAGCCCGTTCACCGGCTGGGCGCTGCGAAGGCTGCTGCCCGGGCAAGGGCTTGGAGCCGCTTCGTAAAATCGAGGTTTTCCTTTCCTGCAGCACCGCCATGGCCACCTACCGAATCGACGACCTCCACCCCGACATTGCGGACAGCGCCTGGGTGGCCGACAGCGCCCAGGTGATCGGCAAGGTGAAGCTCGAAGACGACGCCAGCGTGTGGTTCGGCGCCGTGCTGCGCGGCGACAACGAATGGCTCACGGTGGGCGAGGGCACGAACATCCAGGAAGGCACGGTGATGCACTCCGACATGGGCTTCCCGCTCACGCTCGGGCGCCACGTGACGGTGGGCCACCAGGCCATGCTGCACGGCTGCACCGTGGGCGACAACTCGCTCATCGGCATCAAGGCCGTGGTGTTGAACGGCGCGAAGATCGGCAAGAACAGCCTGGTGGGCGCCGGTGCGCTCGTGACCGAAGGCAAGGAGTTCCCGGATGGCTCGCTCATCATCGGCTCGCCCGCCAAGGCGGTTCGCGAGCTGACGCCCGAGCAGATCGCCGGGCTGCAGCGCAGCGCCGAGCATTACGTGCTGAACGCGCGCCGCTTCAAGAAGGGACTCGTGAAGCTGGAGGATGCCTCGTGAGTGAACTCCACAAGTTCCTGTTCGAAGGGCTGCCGGTGCGCGGCATGCTGGTGCGCCTGACCGACAGCTGGCGCGAGGTGTTGCACCGCCGCGAGAAGGCGCAGGACGCGTTCCCGCAACCGGTGCGGCACCTGCTGGGCGAGATGGCGGCCGCGGCCACGCTGATGCAGGCCAGCATCAAGTTCAACGGCGCGCTGGTCCTGCAGGTGTTCGGCGATGGGCCGGTGAAGCTGGCGGTCGCCGAGGTGCAGCCCGACCTGGCGTTCCGCGTCACGGCCAAGGTGGTGGGCGAGGTGCCCGAGTCGGCGTCGCTGGAACAGATGCTCAACGTGCACGGCAAGGGCCGCTGCGCCATCACGCTCGACCCCAAGGACAAGCTGCCCGGTCAGCAGCCCTACCAGGGCGTGGTCCCGCTGCATGGCGACCATCGCGAGCCGCTGCAGAAGGTGTCCGAGGTGCTGGAGCACTACATGCTGCAGTCCGAGCAGCTGGACACGAAGCTGATCCTCGCGGCGGATGAAAACGTGGCGGCCGGGCTGCTGATCCAGCGGCTGCCGGTGGAAGGCGCGGGCAACCTGGCCGGCGCGCGCAACGAGGACGAGATCGGCCTGAACGAGGCCTACAACCGCATCGCCCACCTGGCCGCGACGCTCACGCGCGAGGAACTGCTGACGCTGGATGCCGACACCGTGCTGCATCGCCTCTTCTGGGAGGAGACGGTGCGCCGCTTCGAGCCGATGACGGGAGACAACGGGCCGCGCTTCGCCTGCAACTGCTCACGCGAACGCGTGAGCGGCATGCTCAAGAGCCTGGGGCGTGAGGAGATCGACAGCATCCTCGAAGAGCGCGGCAACGTGGAGATTGCCTGCGACTTCTGCGGGACGAAATACCACTACGACGCGGTGGATGTGGGGGAGCTGTTCACGCAGGTGCTGAAGCAGGCGCCGGGGTCGAGCGGGGTGCATTGAGCCGCATCACCCGATGCGGGGCAGCAGGTGTCTCTCGCAATTGGCATCGCCGCATCGCTCGCACACCCACTTCCACAGTGGGTTGGCGCGTGCCTCGTCTTCGCTCGACGACTCGTCCAGTGCATGCTTGACGGCCAGCAGCGCCGATTCAAGCCGTCTCTCGCCCGAGCCTGACACCACCGCATAAGGCAGCTGCGCCTTCAGCAAGGCGGCGCGAACCAGTGCATCCACCGGCTCGCGCACGTGCGGCCCGTCGCGTTGGTGGGCATCTGCCTGCCAGGGGATGTCCAGCGCGGTGAGCAAGGTGATGCCGCAGCGGCGGTGCGCCTCGATGGCGGACGCATACAGCGAGGTGTCGCCGAAGACGATCTCGCTGTAGACGGCGATCATCAGCGCGGTGGTGTCGGCGATGACGATGTCGTGGGTCTGTGCCGCCTCGTCGATGCGGTGCGATTGTTCGGCGGCGATGCCTGCCTGCTCCGCCTCGATCGGCGTGCGTCCCTGCAGGTCGCAGAACTCGCGCAGATATTCGCTCACGACAGCAACGCGGCGACCGCCGGTGGACAGCGCATCACGCAAGGTCGACGACAGCAGCGTCTTCCCCGTGCTCTCGGCACCCAGGATGCCGATGACGAACGCAGGCTTCACCTCAAGCCGCAGCCGCCATCTGGCGCCACTGCCGCCAGCCGACGAACGACATCGCGATGAAGAGCGCGTACAGCACCACCGTGAGCCACAGCCCCTTGTAGGCGAACAGCCCCACGCTGACCACGTTCACCACCACCCAGGTCGGCCAGTTCTCCACGAACTTGCGGCCCAGCAGCCATTGGCCCACCACACTCGCGGCGGTCGGGAAGGCGTCGCCCCAGGCGACGTCAGTGTCGGTGTAGTGCTGCAGGAAGAGGGCGGTGGCGGGGTAGGCCAGCGCCAGGGCCAGCAAGGCCAGCCAGCGGCCGTTGGGTCCGAGTGTGCGCACGGTCAGGGCGTCGCCCTCGGCGGTCGTGCCGCGCAGCCACTGCCACCAGCCCCAGCCGGCCACGGCGGCGAAGAAGATCTGCAGGCTGGCGTCGCCGTACAGCTTGCTGTTCCAGAAGAGCGCGAAGTACAGCAGCGAGCTGACGATGGCCAGCGGCCAGGCCCACGCATTCACGCGGATGTTCAGCACCACCATCGCGACCGCCAGCACGAAGGCGACGATCTCCAGCCAGGTGATGCCCGAGCCCCATAGCGTGAAGGCCGATGCGAACAGGGGCTGCATCGCGTGCAGCAGGGCGTCCATCGCAAGCCGCCTTACTTCCGCGGCGTGGACACCTGCACGAGGATTTCGTCAGGCTTGACCATGCCCAGCTCGTAGCGCGCTTTTTCCTCGACCATCTCCAAGCCTTCCTTGAGGTCGCGCACCTCGGCGTCCATCTGCGCATTGCGCGTGCGCGCCGCCTCGTTGGTGGCCTTCTGCTCGGCGAGCTTGCCTTGCAGCTCCATCACGCGCGACACGCCACCCTTGCCGAACCAGAGTTCGGCATGCACCAGGCCGATCAGGGCCAGGAGGGCGAGGGTGACGAAGCGCACGTGTGGTTTGGATCAGCGCAGGTTGTAGAACGCGGCGCGGCCAGGGTAGCTGGCGACATCACCGAGGTCTTCTTCGATGCGCAGCAGCTGGTTGTATTTGGCGATGCGGTCGCTGCGGCTCATCGAGCCGGTCTTGATCTGGCCGGCGTTGGTGCCCACGGCGATGTCGGCGATGGTGGAGTCTTCCGTCTCGCCCGAGCGGTGGCTGATCACTGCGGTGTAGCCCGCGCGCTTGGCCATCTCGATGGCGGCGAAGGTCTCGGTCAGCGTGCCGATCTGGTTGATCTTGATGAGGATCGAGTTGGCGATGCGCTTGTCGATGCCTTCCTTCAGGATCTTGGTGTTGGTGACGAAGAGGTCGTCACCCACCAGCTGGACCTTGGAGCCCAGGCGCTCGGTCAGGTGCTTCCAGCCCGTCCAGTCGCCCTCGTGCATGCCGTCTTCGATGCTGATGATCGGGTACTTGTCGACCCAGGTGGCGAGGATGTCGGTCCACTCCGGTGCGGTGAGCGACAGGCCTTCGGCACTGAGCTCGTACTTGCCGTCCTTGTAGAACTCGCTGGCCGCGCAGTCCAGGCCGATGGCAATCTGCTCGCCGGCGGTGAAGCCTGCCTTGTCGATGGCCTGCAGGATGAGCTGGATGGCCGCTTCGTGGCTGGCCACGTTCGGCGCGAAGCCGCCTTCGTCGCCGACGGCCGTGCTCATGCCCTTGTCGTTGATGATCTTCTTGAGCGCGTGGAAGACCTCGGCACCGTAGCGCACGGCCTCGCGGAAGCTCGGGGCGCCCACGGGGATGATCATCAGCTCTTGCAGGTCGAGGCTGTTGTTGGCGTGCGCGCCGCCGTTGATGACGTTCATCATCGGCACGGGCATCTGCATGCCGCCGGAGCCGCCGAAGTAGCGGTACAGGGGCAGGCCGGATTCTTCAGCCGCGGCGCGGGCCACGGCCATCGAGACCGCCAAGGTGGCGTTGGCGCCCAGGCGGCTCTTGTTCTCGGTGCCGTCCAGGTCGATCAGGGTGCGGTCCAGGAAAGCCTGCTCGGAGGCGTCCAGGCCCAGCACGGCTTCGCTGATCTCGGTGTTCACGTGCTCCACGGCCTTGAGCACGCCCTTGCCCAGGTAGCGGCCCTTGTCGCCGTCACGCAGCTCGATGGCCTCGCGCGAGCCGGTGGACGCGCCCGAGGGCACGGCCGCGCGGCCCATGGTGCCGGATTCCAGCAGCACGTCGCATTCGATGGTGGGGTTGCCGCGGCTGTCGAGGATCTCTCGGCCGACGATGTCAACGATGGCACTCATGGGGTTCTCACTCCAGTTCAGTCAAAACAGTAGCAAAGGGCGGCGGGCAGCATGCCGGAATCCGGTTACCTGCGCGCATCAAGATTCTGGGGAATGGCACCCTCGAAGCCTTCGACGAGCACCATGTTGAAGTACTCGGTCGTGCCTTGGCGAAGTTGCCGGGTCTGGGTGTACTGCGCGTCGTCGTAGAAGGCCTTGGCCTTTTCGTAGCTGGGAAAGCGCAGCACGGCGATGCGGTGCGGGTTCCACTCGCCTTCGAGCGTCTCGTGCCTGCCGCCACGCACCAGGTACTCGCCACCGAAGGCCTGGACGGACTTGGGGGCTTCGGCCAGGTACTGCTTGTAGCGCTCGGGGTCGCTGATGTGCATGGTGACGAGCAGGTAGCCGGGGGCCATCGGGAACGTCCTTGTCTTCAGCAGCTGAAGTCGTTCTCGAGAAGCGGCTGCTTCTTCACGACCCGGTCCAGCGCGACGAGTTGCTCCAGCAGCGCCTTCATGTGCTTGAGCGGCACGGCATTGGGCCCGTCGCTCAGCGCATTGGCGGGGTCGGGGTGGGTCTCCATGAAGAGGCCCGCCACGCCCACGGCCACCGCGGCGCGCGACAGCACCGGCACGAACTCGCGCTGGCCGCCGGAGCTGGTGCCCTGCCCGCCGGGCAGCTGCACCGAGTGGGTGGCGTCGAACACCACCGGGGCACCGGTCTCGCGCATGATGGCCAGCGAGCGCATGTCGCTCACCAGGTTGTTGTAGCCGAAGCTGGCGCCGCGTTCGCAGGCCAGGAAGCTGTCTTCGGGCAGGCCCTTCTCGCGGGCGGCAGCGCGGGCCTTGTCGATGACGTTCTTCATGTCGTGCGGCGCGAGGAACTGCCCCTTCTTGATGTTCACCGGCTTGCCCGACTGGGCCACGGCGCGGATGAAATCGGTCTGGCGGCACAGGAAGGCCGGCGTCTGCAGCACGTCCACGAATTTCGCGACGGTGGGAATCTCGGCTTCGCTGTGGACGTCGGTGAGCACCGGCACGTTCAGCTCGCGCTTGACCTTGGCGAGGATCTCCAGGCCCTTTTCCATGCCCGGGCCGCGGAAGGACGTGCCGCTGGAGCGGTTGGCCTTGTCGTAGCTGCTCTTGAAGATGAACGGGATGCCCAGTGCCGAGGTGATCTCCTTCAGGCGCCCGGCCACGTCCATCTGCAACTGCTCGGACTCGACCACGCAAGGTCCGGAGATGAGGAAGAAGGGCTTGTCGAGTCCGACATCGAAACCGCACAACTTCATGCTGGACTCCTCACGCCGCCACCTTGCGTTGCGTGCGCTCGCTCTGGTGCTTGAGCGCCTGCTCGATGAACGACTTGAACAGCGGATGCCCGCCCCAGGGCGTGGACTTGAACTCCGGGTGGAACTGCACGCCCATGAACCATGGGTGCACGCTTCGCGGCAGCTCCACGATCTCGGTGAGCTTCTCGCGCTGGGTGAGCGCCGAGATGACCAGGCCGGCCTCGCTCAGCTTGTCGAGGTAGTTCACGTTGGCTTCGTAGCGGTGGCGGTGGCGCTCGGTCACCACGTCGCCGTAGATCTCGTGGGCCAGCGTGCCCGGCTTCACGTCGGACGACTGCGCGCCGAGGCGCATGGTGCCGCCGAGGTCGGACTGCGCCGTGCGCTTCTGGATGGAGCCGTCGGCGTCCTGCCATTCCTCGATGAGGGCGATGACCGGATGCGGCGTGTCGGACTCGAACTCCGTGCTGTTGGCCTTGGCCAGCCCCGCCTTGTGCCGCGCGTACTCGATGGTCGCGACCTGCATGCCCAGGCAGATGCCCAGGTAGGGGATCTTGTTCTCGCGGGCGTACTGCGCGGTGAGGATCTTGCCTTCCACCCCGCGCTTGCCGAAGCCGCCGGGCACCAGCAGCGCGTCGTAGCGGTCGAGCTGGCCCACGTTGTCGGGCGTGAGCGTCTCGGAATCGACGTACTCGATGTTGACGCGCGCATGGTTGTGGATGCCGGCGTGGCGCAGCGCCTCGTTGAGCGACTTGTACGAGTCCGACAGGTCGGTGTACTTGCCGCACATGCCGATGGTCACCTCGCGTTGCGGATGTTCCACCTCGTGCACGAGTTCGTCCCAGCGCTTGAGGTTGGCCGGCGGGGTGTTGATGCGCAGCTTGTCGCAGATGAGGCCGTCGAGCCCCTGCTCGTGCAGCATGCGCGGCACCTTGTAGATGGTGTCGGCGTCCCACACCGAGATCACGCCCCACTCGGGCACGTTGGTGAAGAGGGAGATCTTCTCGCGCTCTTCCTCGGGGATGCGGCGGTCGGCCCGGCACAGCAGGGCGTCGGGCTGGATGCCGATCTCGCGCATCTTCTGCACGGTGTGCTGGGTGGGCTTGGTCTTGAGCTCGCCGGCGGCGGCGATCCAGGGCACGTAGGTGAGGTGCACGAAGGCGCTGCTGTTGGGGCCCATGCGCAGGCTCATCTGGCGCACGGCTTCCAGGAAGGGCAGAGACTCGATGTCGCCCACGGTGCCGCCGATTTCCACGATGGCGACGTCCACGGCATTGGGCGTGCCCACGCCGGCGCCGCGCTTGACGAATTCCTGGATCTCGTTGGTGACGTGGGGAATCACCTGCACCGTCTTGCCGAGGTAGTCGCCGCGGCGCTCCTTCTCGAGCACGCTCTTGTAGATCTGGCCGGTGGTGAAGTTGTTGGCCTTGCGCATCTTCGTGGTGATGAAGCGCTCGTAGTGGCCAAGGTCCAGGTCGGTTTCGGCGCCGTCGTCGGTGACGAACACCTCGCCGTGCTGGAAGGGCGACATCGTGCCCGGATCCACGTTCAGGTACGGGTCGAGCTTGATGAGGGTGACTTTGAGGCCGCGCGATTCGAGGATCGCCGCGAGGGACGCAGCCGCGATGCCCTTGCCCAGCGAGGACACCACACCGCCGGTGACAAAGACGAACTTGGTCATTGCATGCAGCACCGTGGAAGTGCTGTGGTGGTAAAGCGCGATTATAGGTGCGTCGCGCCGGCCGTCCGGTTTCGAGGCGTCAGATGCGTCAGATGATCTTCTCGCTGGGCGTGGTGATCTTCTTCATCGGTTCGTAGCGTGCCGACGCCGGCCGCAGCGGGTACTGCGTCTGCCCGCCGTTCCACTGCGGGTCCTCGATGTCCTCGAACACCTGGCGCAGCTTCTGGCCCCAGGTGGTGCGGATCATCTGGAAGTACGGGTTCTGCTCGTCGATGCAGACGATCTGGCTGCTCTGCAGGGCGCCGGCGTCATAGACCAGCAGGTCCAGCGGCAGGCCCACCGAGAGGTTGGACTTCAGCGTGGAATCCATGGACACCAGCGCGCACTTGGAGGCTTCGTCCAGCGGCGTGCTGGGGGTGATCATGCGGTCGAGCACCGGCTTGCCGTACTTGGACTCGCCGATCTGGAAGTAGCAGGTCTCGCGCGTGGCCTCGATGAAGTTGCCCGCGGAGTAGACGAGGAACAGGCGCATGGCCTCCTTGCCGATCTGCCCGCCGAAGATGAAGCTGGCGTTGAATTCGATGCCCGCCTGCTTGAGCGAGGGGCCGTCCTGGTCGTACACCCGGCGCACCGCGCTGCCCAGCACGCGCACGGCGTCGAACATGCTGGTGGCGTTCCAGATGGTCAGCGGCACCCCGGTGCCGTTGTCGAGCTTTTCCACCTGCAGGATCTCGCGCACCGACTGGCTGATGGACAGGTTGCCCGCCGAAAGCATCACCATGAAGCGGTCGCCGGGGCGCTCGTAGACCATCATCTTGCGGAAGGTGCTGATCTGGTCCAGCCCCGCGTTGGTGCGGGAGTCGGACAGGAAGACGAGGCCGGCATCGAGCTTGATGCCCACGCAGTAGGTCATGGAAGGCGCCTTGGGGTTTCGTGGAATGCGGAATCGGCCGATTGTCCCCGGCGATTCCGCACCCTGGCAAGGGCGCCTTCGGGCCCGGCCGGCGCTACTGGGTCCAGGCGATCAGGGCGCAGCCCAGGGTCTGCTCGGAGCCACGGGTGTCCATGACCTTGAAGGTCCATGCGTCGCCGGACGCGGGCACGGCGATCACGTTGCGCGCCGTGGCGGGCACCCACCACAAGTCGCATGTCCCCACGCAGCCGACGCCGTTGCAGAAGTGGCCGGTGTCCACGTCGAAGGCGATCTTGCTGCCGTCGGGAGACCAGTGCGCGTCGTGGCTCATCTTGGTCTGCGTCACGCGTTCGAGGTTGCTGCCGTCCAGCTTGGACACCCACAGATCGACCTCGGGCGTGGGCGACACGTTGTGCTGGATGCGCCAGGCCACCTGGTCGCCCTTGGGGCTGACCCACAGGTGCTGCACGCTGTGCGCGGCCGGTGGATCGATCCGGCCCGCGTCAACCTCGCCGGCGGCCAGGTCGCCGATGCGAAGGGTGCCGTCCGACAGCACGCGCAGGTAGCGGCCGTCGGGCAGCCAGTTGACCGGGTCGTCGGCGCTGAAGCGGCGCACCACCGACATCGTCTTGAGGTCGATGAAGATGGTGTCGGCCGGCGAGATGGAGTCCTTGCCGATGGTGGCCATCATCATCGTCTTGCTCACGGGCGATGGCCGCGAGTTGCGCAGGTAGCCGTCCGCCTTCGCGCTGTACAGCATCTGCCCGCTGGCCATGTCCACCACCTGCAGGTCGCTGTTGTCGTCGTAGACGTTCCAGTTGTCGGTGACGAACTGCGTGCCGTCCGGCCAGGGGTGCGCGTCCTGGTTGGTCGTTGCCAGCACCGGCAGCTTGCCCTCGGGCGACGCGATCTGCGTGCCTTCGCGGTAGTCCAGCGCGTAGTTGTTGTGCCACAGGCGGCCGTGCAACTGTGCGGCCGCAGGCGGGGGAGGAGGCGGTGGTTCGGGGGCCGGGCCAGGTCCAGGGGCTGATCCGCTGCCTCCTCCGCCACAACCCGCAAGCGCAATGGCCAGGACGGCGGCGACCCACCCTGAAGCGAGCCGTTTCGTTTCCCTGGTCTTTCCTTGTGATGACGGCATGGTTGGTTCTCCGGCTGGAGTCATTTCGTCCATGCCATCAGTTCGCAGTTCAGGGTGTGGTCGCTGCCATAGCGGTTCTTGACCGTGAAGCGCCACGCGTCGCCCGAGGCCGGCACGGCGATCACGCCGCGCGAGGTGATGGGCACCCACCACAGGTCGCACGAGCCCATGCAGCCCACGCCGTTGCAGAAGTGGCCCGTGTCCACGTCGAAGGCGATCTTGCTGCTGTCGGGCGACCAGACGGCGTAGTTGCTCATCTTGGTCTGCGTGATGCGCTCCAGGTGGCTGCCGTCCAGGTCCGAGATCCAGATGTCGTTCTCAGGCGTGGGCGAGACCCGGTGCGTGATGCTCCAGGTGATCTTGTCGCCCTTGGGGCTCACCCACAATGCGTGGGCCGTGTGGTCTGCAGGTGGTTGGACGCGGCCTGCGTCCACCTCGGCGCCATTCACGTCGCCGATGCGCAAGGTGCCATCGGCCAGCACGCGCATGTAGCGGCCATCGGGCAGCCAGTTCACCGGCGCTTCGGCGCTGAAGCGGCGCAGCACGGCCATCGTGGTGAGGTCGATGAAGATGGTGTCGGCCGGCGAGATGGAGTCGTCCCCGATGGTGGCCATCAGCAGCGCCTTGTTGACCGGCGATGGGTTCGCGCCTCGCAGGTACCCGGCAGTCCGCAGGCTGTAGAGCGTCTGGCCGGAGGCAAGGGCCATCACCTTCAGGTCGGTCTGGCCGTAGGTGCTGCTGTCGGTGATGACGAACTGCGTGCCGTCCGGCCACGGGTTCGCTTCGCTGTTGGTGGATGCGAGCACGGGCAGCTTGCCGTCGAGGGGAGAAATTTCCGTGCCGTCGACGGTGTCCAGCGCGAAGTCGTTGTGCCACAGGCGCCCTTCGAGCTGCGCGGCAGCGGGCGCGGGCGGTGGCGGTTCGGGCGCGGGGCCCGGAGGCGGTGCACTCGCGCCGCCTCCACCCCCACATCCCGCCAATGCAACGGCCAGGACAGCGGCGGCCCAACCCGAGGTGAGTCGCTTCGTTTCCCTGAGCTTTCCTTGTGATGACAGCATTGTTGACTCTCCCTGTGTTGTCGTTGCTGGCCACCGTGTCCTGAGCCGGGGCGCAGAGTAGGGGCCTCACCGTTCAAATAACATCGGCCCGACTGAATCGCCGCACGCTCTCTTCGCGGCGCGAGAACAATCGAGAAACGGGAGTTCGAACACATGGCACCACGCTGGACGCCGGCGGCGGATTGGCTCGTCACCGATCCCGCGGCCGCGGAGATCCTCTGGCATCCGAACAAGCGGATACACCTCAAGCCGTTTCTGGGCCGCAGCAGCGACCTCGCCAGTGCCAGCGCCGAGCTGGGCGTGAAGAAGACGGCGATGAGCTACTGGATCAACCGCCTGGTGGAGACGGGCCTGATCCGCGTGGAGCGCACGGAGAAGCGCGGCCGCCACACGCTCACCTTCTACCGGAGCATTGCCGACCGCTTGCGCGTGGCTTTGAAGGACGCGCCGATGGAAAGCTACGAGGCGGTGTTTGCCGACTTCTCGGCACGATGGAACACGACGGCCGAGCAGACGCTCGCGCGCTCGCTCGCCAAGCAGGCGCCCGACCTTGAGCTGTGCTTCCAGCCCTATGGCAACGGGGGGCCGTTCACGACCATCATGCCGCGCGAAGGCGTGGAGCCGCCGCCCGATGACTTCATCTACTACTGGGCGAGGCTGTGGCTCACCCACGAGGAGCAGGCGGCGCTGGCGGCCGACCTCAACGCGCTGTACGACAAGTACGGCGCGCTGAGCGACAAGTCGAGCAAGACGGTGCCGGCACTCGTGCACCTGATGCACGTGCGCCTGGAAGACTGAGGAGCCTCAGCGCTTGTCGGGCTTCTCGCGCCGCAGTTCCTCGCCGTTGAAGTAGAGGGTGTCGCGGTTGTCCGTCGTGCAGAAGGCCAGGCGTTCGACGCGGCCGCTGTCGTAGCGCAGCTCCAGGGTGTAGCCGTCGAGCCGGTAGGTGCCCGAGCGGTCGGGCAAGGTGCTCGCTCGCTTGCGCGAAGAGCCGGCGACGGCCACCGCGCTGCCCATGGAGGATGAGCTGCTGTCGTCGTCGTGGACCACCGAGCCGCCCACCGCGTTGCCCCCAGCGCCGCTGCCCATGCTGCCCACGATGCTGCCGCCCGAGTTGCGGCTGAAGCGGCCATCGCGATCGAAGCTGATGGCGCGGCGCGAGCGCGACACCGACCACAGGCTCGAATAGGCGGTCTCGATCTGCCAGGTGCCGTCCAGCTTCTCGTCCTTGCGCGCGGGCAAGCGGGCACTGTCGGCCGGGAGGCTGTCCACGTCCTTGTCGCCGTTGCGCCTGAGTGCGTAGTTCGCGCCCGAGCGGGTCCAGCGGCCCCATTCCTGTGGCTCGCCCTGCTTGGCAGCGGCCGCGTCGAAATCTTCCAGTGCCACCGGCGGCAGGCCGTGCCGGTAGGTGCCGTCCTTCAGCAGCAGGTAGTAGTAGGTCCGGACCTGCATGGTCATGCCCGACTGCTCGTTGCGCCAGCGCCAGAGGATGGTCTCGATGTCTTTGGGCTTGAGGCCCGTGCCCTGCGCCTTGACGTAGGCATAGGGACGCTCGGCCGGGGGCTCGGCGGCCGGTTTGGTGGCGGGCGCCGCCTTGGTCGCGGCGGCGGTGCCATTGGCGAAGCAGGCCTGCTCCAGGATGCTGCCGGCCTCCTGGAAGGTCTGGCGGAAATAGTCGAGGTCCATCGACATGACCGTCTCTGCCAGCACGAAGCCGCCTTGCGAGCGGGCGCAGCCCGTGCGGACCACGATGACCCGGCGGCCCTGCGCGTCCACGCCCGCGCCATAGGCGAACACGATGTTCGATTGGGACTGGTTCGTGGGTTCGAACGAACTCGTCGGCACCCCGGCCATCGGCTGGGTGCGACGCGTCTCGAACCAGTCGGACAGCGTGCCGTCCGACTGCTGGGCCGGATAGACCCGGAACTCGGCGCTCAGCGTGCCGCGGCTGCTGCGGTAGACCTGCGCGTTGGACGACGATGCGGCGGCCGTCCAACCGGCCGGCAATGCCCAGCATGCGGACGACACCAGCAATGCAGCGGCGAAGGCGCCAACCCTGTGGCGACTGAACAGTGACATGGACTCTCCCTGATGATGGATTCATCGGCCGGTGATCCGGCCGCGCGGGAGGGTAACGGCTTGGGTTCGGTCGCTCCACCCCTAGAGTGAAAACCCGCGGTGATCGCACGGTGCCACACCGCCGCGTGAATAGTTCACGTGAGGATTCACTGTGAGGGTCCTGTCACGAAAGCTGACGCAAAACTGTCGCCTGCGGTACAGACCGGTACCGTCTGCCGGCCGGATAGTCGCATCTCACAAAATCCTGGAGGTGGACCATGAAGCGTCGGATGTTCCTGAGTTCGGTGGCCGGTGGAGCCGCCGCAGTGGCCGGTGGCGGCTGGGTGCAGGTCGCCCGCGCGGCCGAAGACATCTCCACATCGCACATCACCATGGGCAGCACGGCGGCGCTCACCGGCATCCTCGCCGGGGCGGGCCGCGACCAGCAGGCGGGCATCACCGCGGCCTTCCAGGCCATCAACAAGGCCGGTGGCATCCATGGCCGCGAACTGCGCCTGGTGATGAAGGACGATGGCTACGTGCCCGCGCGCTCGGTCGAGAACGTCAAGCAGATGCTCGACGGCAATGCGGTGTTCGCGCTGATGTCGTGCATCGGCACGCCCAACAATGCTGCGATCATTCCCATCATCGAGCAGGCCGGCGTGCCCTACGTGGGGCCGATCACCGGCGCCTCGTCGCTGCGCCAGCCGGGCCAGCGCAACGTCTTCCACGTGCGTGCCAGCTACACCGATGAGGTGACCCGCGTCAGCCAGCAACTGGTGGCCATGGGCCTGCAGGACATCGCGGTCGTCTACCTCGACAACGGCTTCGGCAAGGAAGTGGCCAAGGACGCCGAGGCGGCCATCAAGGCGGCGCAGCGCAAGTCGGTGGCCTCGGTGGCCGTGGCGGTGGACGGCAAGAACGTCACGCAGGTGGTGGATCAGGTGCAGGCGGCCAAGCCGACCGTGGTGTTCCTCGGGACCACCGGCACGGTGAGCACCGCGCTGATCCTCGAATTGCGCAACCGCATGCCGGGCCTGCCCATCGTGGGCCTGTCGGTGTCGGTGATCTCCTCGGAACTGGCGAAGCTGGGGCCTGCCCTGCAAGGCCTAGCGATGTCGCAGGTGTTCCCGGACGCCACGTCCGAACGGCTCGAATCGGTGCGCAATTTCCATGCGGCCATGCGTGCGGCCGGCAAGGAGAACCCCGGCAACACCGCCTTCGAGGGCTACGTGAACGCGATGGTCGTCGCCGAAGGCCTGCGCCGCGCCGGCCGCGACGTGACGCGAGACAAGCTGCGCCAGGCGCTGGCCGGCATGAAGCAGCTCAGCATCGGCGAGATGAACCTGGGCTTCGCCGGCGCGGCGCCGTACGTTGCGTCGAAGTACGTCAGCCTGGCGGTTCTCGGCGCCAACGGCCGCCGCACGGGCTGATCAGAGGTTCTTCAGCTTGTAGAGCGCGTCCAGCGCTTCCTTGGGCGTGAGCTGGTCCGGGTCGATCCGGGCCAGCGCCGCCTCGATGGGCGATGGCTCGCGCTCGGGCAACGCAGCCGGTGCCGCGAAGAGATCGATCTGCGCATCGGCCGCACGCTGCTGGTTCTCCAGCGCCTCCAGCGTCGCGCGCGCCTGCCGCACGAGGCCTGACGGCATGCCTGCCAACCGCGCCACCTGCACGCCGTAGCTGCGGCTCGCCGGCCCCGGCTGGATGTCGTGCAGGAACACGATGTCGTCGCCGCTCTCGGCCGCCGACACGTGCACGTTCAGCGCGCGCTCATGCTTCTTCGGGAACTCGGTGAGCTCGAAGTAGTGCGTGGCAAAGAGCGTGAAGGCCTTGTTCTTGTCGTGCAGGTGGCTGGCGATGGCCCCGGCCAGCGCCAGGCCGTCGAAGGTGGACGTGCCGCGGCCGATCTCGTCCATCAGCACGAGCGAATGCTCGGTGGCACCATGCAGGATGGCGGCGGCCTCGGTCATCTCCAGCATGAAGGTCGACTGCGCATTCGCCAGGTCGTCCGCCGCGCCGATGCGGGTGTGGATCGCATCCACCGGCCCCAGCCGGCAGGCCTTTGCCGGCACGAAGGAGCCCATGGCGGCGAGCAGCGCAATGAGGGCCACTTGCCGCATGAAGGTGCTCTTGCCGCCCATGTTCGGGCCGGTGATGACCAGCATCTTGCGCGTGGCGTCGAGCCGGCAGTCGTTGGGCATGAAGTTGCCGGCGCCGGTTTCCTGAAGGCGCGCTTCAACCACCGGATGACGGCCTGCCTCGATGGCGATGCAAGGCTCCTTCACGAACTGAGGGCGCGTCCAGTTCAGCGTGAGCGCGCGTTCGGTCAGCGCAGCCAGCGCGTCCAGGCTGGCCAGCGCGCGGGCCAGGCCCGACAGCTCGTCCAGGTGCGCCTGCAGCTGGTCGATGAGCTGGTCGTACAGCAGCTTCTCGCGGGCCAGCGCGCGGTCCTGCGCCGAGAGTGCCTTGTCCTCGAAGGCTTTCAACTCGGGCGTGATGTAGCGCTCGGCGTTCTTCAGCGTCTGCCGGCGCTGGTAGTCCATCGGCACCTTGTCGACCTGGCCTTGCGTGACCTCGATGTAGAAGCCGTGCACCTTGTTGAACTGCACGCGCAGGTTGGCGATGCCGGTGCGGGTGCGCTCGCGGGTTTCCAGGTCAAGCAGGAAGGCGTCGCAGTTCTGGCTGATGGCGCGCAGCTCGTCGAGCTGGGCATCGAAGCCGGTGGCGATCACGCCACCGTCGCGCAGCAGCACGGCGGGCTCCTCGGCAATGGATGCTTCCAGCAGCGCGAGGATCTCTGCCGACGGGTTCATGGCCTGCGCCAGCATGTCCAGCAGCAAGGCGGCATCGGCGGGCACATGGCGGCGCAGCGAGGGCAGGCCCTGCAGCGTGGCGCGCAGGCCAGTGAGCTCGCGCGGGCGCACCTGGCGCAAGGCGATGCGGGCGGTGATGCGCTCCACGTCGCTCACGCCGCGCAAGGCATCGCGCAAGGTGGTGACGCCTTGCTCGATGAGCGCATCCAGCGCGTCATGGCGCTGCATGGCCACGGCGCGCTCGCGCAGTGGGTGCGTGAGCCAGTGCCGCAGTGTGCGGCTGCCCATGCCGGTGCGGCAGGTGTCCAGCAGCGAGAGCAGCGTGGGCGAGTCCTCGCCGCGCAGCGTCTGCGTGAGTTCGAGGTTGCGGTGGGTGAGTGGCGGCAGGTCCAGCAGCTCGGTGGCGCGTTCGACCTGCAGATGCCGCACGTGGGCCAGCGCCTGGCCTTGCGTGTGCTCGGCGAAGCTCAGCAGCGCTGCGGCGGCGGCGTGGGCGCAGGGAAGGTCCTGCGCATTGAAGCCGGCAAGGCTGGACACGCGCAGCTGTTCGCACAGCTTGCGCCGCCCCAGCTCCGCATCGAATTGCCAGGTGGGGCGGTGGGTGATGGTCGTGCGCGCCTGCACCAGCGCCGGGGGCACGCGGTCGCGGTCCACCAGCACCTCGGCGGCGTTCAGGCGTGAGAGCCAGCCGGCGAGTTGCCGGTCATCGCATTCGGTGACGCCCAGCTGCCCGCTGGTGAGCCCCAGCCACGCGATGCCATGCGTCGTCACGCCCCGGTGCGTGTTGCTCGACAAGGCCACCAGCAGCGAGTCGCTCTTGTCGGCCAGCAGTTCGGTGTCGGTGACGGTGCCGGGCGTGACCACCCGCACCACCTTGCGCTCCACCGGCCCCTTGGAGGTGGCCACGTCGCCCACCTGCTCGCAGATGGCCACGGCCTCGCCCAGCTTGATGAGCTTGGCGAGGTAGCTCTCCACCGCATGCACCGGGACGCCCGCCATCACCACCGGCTCGCCCGCGCTCTGGCCGCGCGTGGTGAGCGTGATGTCCAGCAGCTTGTTGCCGCGGCGCGCGTCGTCGTAGAACAGCTCGTAGAAATCGCCCATGCGATAGAACACGAGCGTGTCGGGATGGTCCGCCTTGATGCGCAGGTACTGCTGCATCATGGGCGTGTGGGCGGAGAGGTCCGCGCCCGGATTCACCGCCGGAGGAAGCGTGGTCACCTGCGTCGCCTCCCGGCTCAGAAGGGGGAGCCGTCCTTGGGCTGCACATCAGCCTTCTTGATGCGCACCACGCCCTTCTTCTTCGGCGCCTCGGCCGGCTTGGCCTCCTGCGTGGCGATCAGCGCCTGCTCGGGCGTCAGTTCGGCTGCAGCTGCGGCATGCACGTCGTCCGCCTTGATGACGCGGGTGTACGGCGAGAGGATCTGCACGAGCTGTGCATAGATCTTCGGGTTGCCCGCCACCACCTCGCGCTGGTAGAGGTAGTCGGATTCACCGGTGAAGTTGCCGATGAGCCCGCCCGCCTCGGTGATCATCAGCGAGCCGGCGGCGATGTCCCAGGGGTTCAGGCCCGTCTCGAAGAAGCCGTCGTAGTAGCCGGCGGCCACGTAGCACAGGTCCAGCGCGGCGGCGCCCGGGCGGCGCAGGCCGGCGCAGTTCTGCATCACGGCCTCGAACATCTGCACGTAGCGCTTGAAGTTGTCGCCCTTGCGGAAGGGGAAGCCCGTGCCCACCAGCGAGTCCTGCATGCGGGTGCGCTTGGACACGCGCAGGCGCTTGTCGTTGAGGAAGGCGCCGCGGCCCTTGGACGCGTAGAAGAGGTCGTTGCGCGCCGGGTCGTACACCACGGCTTGCTGAATCTGGCCCTTGAAGGCCAGCGCGATGGACACGGCATACACCGGGAAGCCGTGGATGAAGTTGGTGGTGCCGTCCAGCGGGTCGATGATCCAGACGTAGTCGCTGTCCTTGGCGCCATGCGTGCGGCCGGATTCTTCGGCCAGGATGCCGTGGCCCGGGTAGGCCTGCAGCAGCACTTCGATGATGGCCTGTTCGGCGGCCTGGTCGACCTCGGTGACGAAGTCGTTGGGGGACTTGGTGTTGATCTTGAGCAGATCGAGGTCCAGCGACGCCCGGTTGATGAGCGCCCCCGCAGCGCGTGCCGCCTTGATGGCGATGTTGAGCATGGGATGAAGCGCTTGCGACATGGGGCAACCTTGGGTGTGCGTGGACTGGCGGGGAGGAAAGAGCGGGCAGCAGGCAAAGCCGCTGCGGATAATCGCGATTTTAACCGGCCCATGAGCCGGCAGACCCATGGCCATCGCGGACCCCGACCCCACCCGTTTCATATTGCTCAACACCAGCCACCGCGGCAACGTGGGCGCCACGGCGCGGGCGATGAAGGTGATGGGCTTTGCCGACCTGGTGCTGGTCGCGCCCCGCTTCGAGGACGCGCTGACGCATCCCGACAGCATCGCCATGGCCAGCGGCGCCACGGACGTGCTGGAGCGGGCGCGCATCGTGCCGACGCTGGCCGAGGCGCTGGACGGCGTGACCTGCCTGTGCGCCACGGCCATGACGCCGCGCGACTTCGGCCCGCCCACGCAGGCGCCGCGCGACCTGTTCGCCGGCCTTGCGCGAACCCCGCACACGGTGGGTTTCCTCTTCGGCTCCGAACGCTTCGGCATGAGCAACGAGGACGTGTACCGCTGCCATGCGTGCATCAGCATCCCCACGCATCCGGACTATGGCTCGCTGAACCTGTCGCAGGCGGTGCAGCTCATTGCGTACGACTGGCGGCAGGCCCTGGGCGGCTTCGGAGTCCAGGGCCGAACCGCCGAACCGCAGGCGGCGGATGCGGCGGCGGTGCAGGGCGTCCTGGACCACTGGCAGCAGGCGCTGGTGGCCAGCGGCTTCCTCGATCCGGATGCGCCCAAGAAGCTCATGCCGCGGCTGAACCAGCTCTTCAACCGGGCGCAGGTGACGCCGGAAGAGGTGCACATCCTGCGTGGAATCGCGCGCAATCTCATCGAGCTCAGCCGCTTGCGGCCCAAAAGCTAGGGTCCACCCCAGCTCGCGTCCACCCTAGCTGGCGTGCGCACCAGCTTTCTTCGGCCCGGCGACGGCGCTGCAATACACCCCATCGACGCACGAACAGGTGCGTCCCGTCCGTTTGCGGAGGTGCTGATGAGCTGGGATGTGATCGGAAGTGTGGGCAAGGCCGTGGGCTGGGTCCACGACAAGGCCGACGAGGCGATCGACACGGCAGGCCATGCGGTCGATGGCGCGGTGCATGCGGCCGAGCATGGCATCGACGACGCGCGCAAGGCCGTGGTCGATTTCGGGGACCACCACGGCGGCGTGGTCGGCAAGTTCGTGGCGCACAACCTGTCCGATTCGATCGGGCTGGTCGAAGGCGCAGGCCTGGCGGTCTACGACGCCGGCTCGGGGCTGGCCACCATGGCGCGCGGCCTGGGCCACCTGACCGATCCGGTCGAGTGGGCGCTGCACCCCGAGCGCAACGTCGCCCGTGCGCAGACGGCGGGCAATGCGCTCACCGCCATGGCCAAGCTGGGCAGCCCCGCCGAGTGGGTGCTGCACACGCAGGAGAACGCCAACACCGCCAAGGCGCTGTGGAACGGTGTGACGGCGGGCTACCAGGACGCGGCCAAGTCCGGCGACTGGTCCAAGTTCGCCGGGCGTGCGGTGGTGGATGTGGGCAGCTTCTTCATTGGCGCGGGCGAGGCGAACGCGGCTGTGAAGGGTGCCGAGGGCGCCAATGCGGCAGTGCATGCGGCCGAGGGGCTGAGCGCGACAACCCACGCGGCCGAAGGTTTGAACGGAGCCACGCACGCGGCCGAAGGCCTGAATGGCGCCGCCCACGGCGGTGAAGCGCTGGCCGATGCATCGCACGGCGCCAGTGCCGCGTCCAGGCTCACCGTGCAGTCGGCCACGACGGGCAAGAACACGGTGAAGTGGACGGTGGATGCCGAAGGCCACACCATCAAGGCCGAGGCCAACCTGAAGGAGGTGTTCTCCAAGGCACCGCGCAGCAGCGCCGAGCGCGATGCGCAGGCCGCCTCGGGCGCGGCCGGCAAGGCCGACGACGTCGGCGGCCACATCATCGGCCACCGCTTCGTGAAGGACCAGGGGCCGGTCAACATGTTCCCGCAGAACGTGCAGTTCAACAACAGCGCGTACAAGAAGCTGGAGAACGAGTGGGCCGACTGGGTGGGCAAGGGCAAGGAAGTGGACGTGCAGGTCTCGCTCTCGGGCGGCACCGCCACGCGGCCGGACCGTGTCAACGTGCGCTACGTGGTGACCGACCCGGCCACGGGCGACGTGGTGTTCACGCGGGCCAAGCCCTTCAAGAACGAGGCAGGCCAGACTTTTGACAGAGTTCAAGCGAAGGATATGCTGCCATGAACGACATGCACGGAGTGGCGATGAATCGCGACGAACTCATCCACAGCCTGGCGCAGTCCATTGCCGGTGACAGCGCGTTGCTGCTGGACGGCTGGAAGCACCTGGTCCTGGTCAGCCAGATCGAGGATGGCACGCCCGACCTGACGGGCTTTTGCTACACCGCCGACGGCCGGGCGACGCCGGTCTCCCCGGAGGATTTCGCCATCTTCGACGTGATCGAGGCATTGCGCGACACGATGGCCGAGGTGGACGACGACCGGCCCTGGCAGGCCGCGCTGTTCCGTGTGGACCGGGAAACCGGCAAAGTCACGGCGGAGTTCGAGTACGACCGGCCCGAGCGCTGGGCGGTGACGCCCGACAACGCGAAGGCCCGCGCGCAGGAGTTCGCGCCGGCCTGAGCGGACACGGTCCTGGGGATGTTCGCCTGCCCCCGCGTCGGGCAGGCTCAAGGGTCTGCGGCTAAACTTTGTGGCCCACTCCCGAGCGAGCATCCATGTTCCAGCGTTTACGAGAAGACATCGCCTGCATCATGGAGCGCGACCCTGCGGCGCGTTCCACGTGGGAGGTGCTCACTTGTTACCCTGGCCTGCATGCGCTGGTGATGCACCGCTGGGCCCACGCCTGCTGGACGGGCGGCTGGTACTGGCTGGCCCGCTTCATTTCCAACTTCTCTCGCTGGGCCACCGGCATCGAGATCCACCCCGGCGCCACGGTGGGCCGGCGGGTGTTCATCGACCACGGCATGGGCATCGTCGTGGGCGAGACGGCCGAGATCGGCGACGAATGCACCATCTACCAGGGCGTGACCCTGGGCGGCACCTCGCTGTACAAGGGCGCGAAGCGGCATCCCACGCTGGGCAAGGGCGTGGTGGTGAGCGCGGGTGCCAAGGTGCTGGGTGGCTTCACCGTGGGCGATGGCGCGCGCATCGGCGCCAATGCGGTGCTGCTCAAGCCGGTGCCCCCGGGGGCGACGGCGGTGGGCATTCCGGCGCGCATCATCGAGGCCAAGGAAGAGACGCCCGAGGAAGCCACCAAGCGCAAGTTCTCGGCCTATGGCGTGACGCTGGGCGATGACCCGGTGGCGCAGGCGATGAAGAACATCATCGACCACACGGCCGGGCACGAGCACCAGATCGCGCTGCTGTGGTCGGCCATCGAGAAGCTGTCGAAGCAGAAGACCGAGGATTGCGTGCCCAGTGATGCGCAGAAGCTTGAGGACTTCGATGCGGATCACCTCAAGCAGTTGATGAGGTGAGTGAAGGGCTGACGAAGGTCAGCCCTTCGCGCGAATCGCCGACCTGGGCCGGAACGCCTTGCACACCGCCTCGTCGCACTCGATGTACGGCCCGCCGATCAGGTCCACACAGTAGGGCACGGCCGCGAAGATGCCCGGCACCGGCGGCTGCATCTGCGGCAGGCCTTCCAGCGTCTCGGCGATGGACTTGGGTTGCCCCGGCAGGTTGATGATGAGTGCCTTGCCGCGGATCACCGCCACCTGCCGCGAGAGGATGGCGGTGGGCACGAAGTTCAGGCTGATCTGCCGCATCTGCTCGCCGAAACCGGGCATCAGCTTGTCGGCGACGGCCACGGTCGCTTCGGGCGTCACGTCACGCGGTGCCGGACCGGTGCCGCCGGTGGTCAGCACGAGGTCGCATGTCGCGACGTCCACCAGCTCGCGCAATGCCGCACTGATGCCGTCCTGCTCGTCGGGGATGAGCCGCGTTTCCCAGGCGATGGGATTGCGCACCGCGCGTCCCAGCCAGTCCTTCAGGGCCGGGATGCCCTTGTCCTCGTACACGCCGGTGGAGGCGCGATCGCTGACGGACACGATGCCGATGCGCACAGGATCGAAACCGCTCATTGCTCCGCCCGGATGAACTTGAACAGCTCTCGATAGGCCCGCCCGCTGCGTTGCTCGGGGGCGGCCGACGCATCCTTGCGCGCGGCGCGGATGAGGCTGCGCAACTGCTGCACGTCGCACTCGGGGTGCTCGGCCATGAAGCGGGTCAGCGCGTCGTCGCTGCCGATCAGCTCGGTGCGCCAGCGCTCGGCCTCGTGCAGCGCCAGCGAGTCCTTCGCGCGGCCCAGCTGCATCTGCGCGACCGCTTCGCGCAGCGGCTCGGGGTCGGCGCGGCGCATCAGCTTGCCGATGTACTGCATCTGCCGGCGCTGGCCTTCGAAGGTCTTGGTGCGCTTGTACTGGCGGATGGCTTCGAGCAGCGTTTCGTCGATGCCCAGCCCCTCGAGCCGGTCGGCCGGCAGCGCGACCAGCGCCTCGCCCAGGGACTGCAGCTCGTGGGACTCCTTCTTGCGCTGCGTCTTGCTGGGGCGGTCCCAGTCGTCGGGCAGCAGTTCGCCGCCGGATTCGGGGTTGGGGACGTCACCGGGGGCGTCGTCATCGTCATCGGGAGGAAGGGGTTTTTGACCACGCACGGTGAAGGCATTCGAGAGGCTGAAATACGGTGGGTATGATAGTCCGCCATGGCACTCGACAACCCCATCTCTGCTTCCGTGGCCCCGGCCGCGGTTTCGACCGGCAATGCCGGCTTTGCCTACTCGCGAGAGCAGTTCCAGCAATTGGTCGAAGACGCCCTGAGCTTCGCGAAGTCGCTGGGCGCCACCGATGCAGGCGCGGAGGTGTCCGAAGGCGCAGGCCTGTCGGTGTCGGTGCGCAAGGGCGAGGTGGAGAACGTCGAGCGCAACCGCGACAAATCCATCGGCGTGTCGGTGTACATCGGCCAGCGCCGCGGCAATGCGAGCACCTCCGACTTCTCGCGCGCCGCGCTGGAGCAGACGGTGCGTGCGGCCTATGACATCGCACGCTTCACCGCCGAAGACCCGGCCGCGGGCCTGCCCGACGAGCAGGACCTGGCCAGCAGCGAGGAAGCGAATCGCGACCTTGACCTCTTCCACCCCTGGGCCATCGATGCCGAAGGCGCCGTCGAGCTGGCCACGCGCTGCGAACGCGCGGCGCTTCAAGTCGATCGCCGCATCACCAATTCCGAAGGCGCAGGCGTCTCCGCGCAGCAATCGCATTTCTTCGCCGGCAACACCCGCGGCTTCCGTGGCGGCTATGCCAGCTCGCGGCATTCGCTGTCGGTGGCGCCCATTGCCTCGCTGCCCGGCAAGGGCGGCGACGACATGCAGCGCGACGCCTGGTACAGCTCCATGCGCGCTGCGGGCGACCTGGCCGCGCCCGAAGCGGTGGGCCGCTATGCCTCCGAGCGTGCCTTGTCGCGCCTGAAGTCGCGCAAGATCGCCACCTGCGAAGTGCCCGTGCTCTATGAATCCACCGTGGCGGCCGGCCTGCTGGGCGCCTACGTGCAGGCCACCAGCGGCGGCGCGCTGTACCGCAAGTCCAGCTTCCTGCTCGACTCGCTGGGCAAGCAGGTGCTGCCCGACCACATCGACATCCACGAGGACCCGCACCTGCTGCGCGGCAAGGGCAGTGCGCCGTTCGACGATGAAGGCGTGGCCACGCGCAAGCGCGAGGTGCTGCAAGGCGGCGTGGTGCAGGGTTATTTCCTGTCGAGCTACTCCGCGCGCAAGCTCGGTATGCGCACAACCGGCCATGCCGGCGGCTCGCAGAACCTGCGTCTCACCAGTCGCAAGACCGGGACGGGCGACACGCTCGACGAGATGCTGCGCAAGCTGCATCGCGGCTTCTTCGTCATCGAGATGATGGGGCAGGGCGTGAACTACGTGACGGGCGACTACTCGCGCGGCGCGGCAGGCTTCTGGGTGGAAGACGGCCGCATCGCCTATCCGGTGCACGAGATCACCATTGCCGGCAACATGCGCGACATGTTCAAGGGCATCGTCGCGGTGGGCGCCGATGCCTACACGCTGGGCGGCAAGACCATCGGCTCGGTGCTCATCGATCGCATGAAGATCGCTGGCTCGTGAGCGAGACATCTACTGGTTTTTCCGCAGGTGAAAGACCGGTTTTTGCGCACGGGTAAATCCGGGTAGGGGGCAAAGGCCCCACTCCTAGAATTTGCCCGGACTGCCTCACTCGAATTCACAGGAGATAGAACTATGCAGCGTCGTTCCTTCGTTCATGGTGCCGGTCTGGCTGGCGTGCTGGCTGCGGGTGTTGCGCCTGCCGTCGTGCACGCACAGGCCAACGTGCGCTGGCGCCTGGCGTCGAGCTTCCCGAAATCGCTGGACACCATCTTCGGCGCGGCCGATGTGTTCGCCAAGAAGGTGGGGGAAATGTCTGGCGGCAAGTTCCAGATCTCCACGCATGCCGGCGGCGAACTCATGCCCCCGTTCGGTGTGGTCGACGGCGTGCAGGGCGGCACGGTCGAGATGTGCCACACGGCACCGTACTACTTCTTCGGCAAGAACGAGACCTTCGCGCTGGGCTGCGCGATTCCCTTCGGCCTGAACTCGCGCCAGATGAGCGCATGGATGTACGAAGGCAACGGCCTCAAGCTGATGCGCGAGTTCTACAACGAGTACAACGCCATCAACTTCCCAGGCGGCAACACCGGTGCGCAGATGGGCGGCTGGTATCGCAAGGAGATCAAGAGCGCGGCCGACGTGAAGGGCATGAAGATGCGCATCGGCGGCTTCGCTGGCCGCGTGCTCGAGCGCATGGGCGGCGTGCCGCAGAACATCCCCGGCGGTGAAATCTACCAGGCGCTGGAAAAGGGCACGATCGACGCGGCCGAGTGGGTGGGCCCGTACGACGACCAGAAGCTGGGCTTCAACAAGGTCGCGCCGAACTACTACTACCCCGGCTGGTGGGAAGGTGGTCCGCAGCTGGACTTCCTCATCAACACCAAGGCGTTCAACGCGCTGTCGGCCGAGTACAAGGCCATCATCGAGTGCGCGGCCTCGCACGCGCACGTCGACATGCAGGCCAAGTACGACGCCCGCAACCCGGTCGCCCTCAAGCAACTGGTGGGCGCAGGCACCAAGCTGTTCCGCTTCCCCAAGGACGTGATGGAACTGGCCTTCAAGGAGTCGATGGGCCTGTACTCCGAGCTGTCGGCCAAGAACCCGCAGTGGAAGAAGGTCTACGAGGACTACGCCAAGTTCCGCGCCGAGCAGACCCTGTGGTTCCGCTTCGCCGAAGCCGGTTTCGACGACTTCATGCAGGCGCAGAAGCTGTAAGCACGCCGGTACGATCTGTGTGTACCAAGGGCTCCGCGATGCGGAGCCCTTCTTGTTTGGGTGGCCGCCGCTGCATGCGCTGCGCACAATGCGCCGTCTCGCTGCCACCACCCACACCATGGATGACCTGATGCTTTCACGCCGGCGCTACCTTGCCGGCGCACTCGCGACCGCGGGCCTGCTGGCTGCTGCACCGTTGCGCGCGCTGGTTCCACCCGCGCTTCTGGTGGAGAACGTCACCCGTCTGTATCCGGTGGAGGTCGCGCGCGTGGGCACGCCGGGCAGCACGACGGAGGTGGCCGAGATGGTCCGGGCCTGGCCGGCGCGGGTGGCCGTCGGTGGCGGTCGCTACAGCATGGGCGGCCAGGTCGCCATCGCTGGAGGGCTGCACCTGGACATGCGTGGGATGAACCAGCTCGTGTGGCTGCGCGCGGCGGACCGGCGGGTGCGTGTGCAGGCCGGCATGCGCTGGCGCGACCTGCAGGACCACCTTGACCCGCTGGACCTGTCGGTGAAGACCATGCAGAGCTACGCCAACTTCAGCGTGGGCGGCTCGGTGTCGGTCAATGTGCACGGGCGCTACGTCGGCCATGGTCCCATCGTCAACACGGTGCGCGCGTTGCAGCTGGTGCTGGCGGACGGCGGCATCGTCGAAGCAACGCCCACGCACAACGCCGAGCTGTTTCGCGCGGCGATCGGCGGCTATGGCGCAGTGGGGGTCATCACCGAGGTCGAGCTCGACCTGGCTGACAACGTGTGCATCGAACGCGTGGTGCGGGCCAGCAAGCTGGAGGACTACGTCGAGCACTTCGAGCAGCAGGTGCTGGGCGATCCGGCGAGCGTCCTTCACAACGCCGACCTGCTGCCGCCGGAGTTCGACGCTCCGGTGGGTGTGACCTGGCGGCGTTGCGACAGGCCGCTGACCGAGCTGGCGCGCCTGGTTCCCCGCGGCAAGACCTACGAGCTGGAGCGCGACGTGATCTGGGGCGTGACCGAATTGCCGGGCGGCGCGAAGTTCCGGCGCTCCGTCCTGCAGCCGATGCTCCAGAAAGGGCAGGTCGTGAAGCGGCTCAACCATGAAGCGAGCCTCGACGTGGCGGAACTCGAACCGCGAAGCCGCACCGAGTCGACCTACGTGCTCCAGGAGTACTTCATCCCCAAGCGGCATTTCCTGGCCTTTGCACGGGCCATGGCCGCCACGCTTCGGCAGCGGCACGTGAATGCCTTGAACGTGTCCATCCGGCATTCGCCCGCCGACAGCCTGTCGCTCCTGCCGTGGGCAAAGGAAGAGGTGTTCTCCTTCGTCCTCTACTACAAGCAGAAGACCGATGCCGCCGAGCAGGCCCGTGTGGGCGAGTGGACACGCGAGCTCATCGCGCTCGCGTTGCGGCATGAAGGCCGCTACTACCTGCCTTACCAGCTGCATGCGACCCGTGAGCAGTTCGCGCAGGCCTATCCGGAGTCGGCGGCACTGCGCGCGCTCAAGCAGCGCGTGGACCCGGCGGGCAAGTTCTCCAACGAGTTGTGGGCCCGATACCTCTGAACCGTGCCGCAGCCGATAGGATGGCGTGATGAATGCCACCACCATGCAGATCCTCGGCGCGGCCTTGTTCGGCGTGGCGCTCATCCACACCTTCTCGACGGCGTTCTTCGAGCGCCTGTCCAGGCGTTACCCCAAGCACGAAGGCCTGCTGCACCTGCTCGGCGAGGTGGAGGTGGTGTTCGGCTTCTGGGCCTTGGTGATGGTGCTGTGCAGCTTCGTGCTGCAAGGCAAGAAGGCCGCCACCGGATACGTCGACACGCGCAACTTCACCGAGCCGCTGTTCGTGTTCGCCATCATGGTGATCGCAGGCAGCAAGCCCATCCTGCAGTTGTCGACCGCCATGGTGAACGGGCTCGCGCGGCTGCTGCCGGTGCCGCGTCCGCTGGCGGTGTACTTCCTCGCGCTGTTTTTCCTGCCGCTGCTGGGCAGCTTCATCACCGAGCCCGCCGCGATGACGCTCGCCGCGCTGATGCTGCGCGACCGCGTGTTCGCCGCCGACGTGCCCGAGAAGCTGAAGTACGCCACCATCGGCGTGCTCTTCGTCAACGTGTCCATCGGCGGCACGCTCACGCCCTTTGCCGCGCCGCCGGTGCTGATGGTGGCCTCCACCTGGAACTGGGACCTGGCCTTCATGATGTCCAACTTCGGCTGGAAGGCCTCGGTGGCGGTGCTGATCAACGCGGTCGGGGTGTGCCTGCTGTTCGGGCGGCATCTCGCGAAGGCCGAGGCACCGGGCGCGCAGGCACCGGTGGAGCATCGCGTGCCCATCGGCGCGATGCTGGTGAGCGCGCTGTTCCTGCTGGGCACGGTGGTGTTCGCGCACCACCCGGCCGTCTTCCTCGGGCTGCTGCTGTTCTTCATCGGCTACAGCGCGGCCTATCCGCGGCATCACGACGAACTCATCCTTCGCGAGGCCTTGCTCGTGGCCTTCTTCCTGGCTGGGCTGGTGGTGCTGGGCGGCATGCAGCAGTGGTGGTTGCAGCCCGTGCTCACGTCGATGAGCCCGAAGGCGGTGTACTTCGGCTCGACGGCGCTGACGGCGCTCACCGACAACGCGGCGCTGACCTACCTCGGCTCGCTCGTGCCGGGCCTGAGCGACGAGTTCAAGTATTCGCTGGTGGCCGGCGCGGTGACGGGCGGCGGCTTGACAGTGATTGCCAACGCGCCCAACCCCGCAGGCTTCTCCATCCTGCGCGGCAGCTTCCAGGGCGGGGCGATCAATGCGGTCTCGCTGCTGCTGGCTGCCTTGCTTCCCACCCTGGTGTCGATGGCCGCCTTCGAGTTGCTGTAACGCGACCTCAGGGCGTCCAGCGCAGCGTCAGCGCGAAAGCGCGCGGTATCTCGCTGCGCGACATGGAGGTGATGAACTCGACGTGCGACGGATCGAAAAGGTTGGTCGCGCTCAAGGCGAGCTCGGTCTGCGGATTGAGGCCGATCGCGTAGCGCAGGTCCACGGCGGTGTAGGCCTGCACCGCCGGCACTGGAAGCTCGCCGACATGGCGAACCGACACGTCCAGTTCGTGGCGTTGCAGCAGCGTCCAGGCCGCGCGCAGCACCCACTGGTGCGTCGGGTCGTCGCCGAGGTTCTTCGGTCCGTCCGGATCGGTGCTGCCGGGCTTGAGCTTCAAGTCCTTGTGCAAGGTGGTGAGGCCGGCACTCAGGCGCAGGGAGGGCATCGCCTGCCATTGGCCCCAGGCTTCGAGGCCCTGGGTCGTCCCATCGATCATGTTCTGCACGTGCGCATTCGGCGGCTTCTGGCCGCTGCGCAGCTTGTCCCACCAGTGGCGGAAGACCGTCACCGAATAGCTCACCGACGGGTTTGGCTGCGCCCGGTAGCCCAGTTCGGCCACCTTGGCGACTTCTGAGTCGAAGTCTGGTCCCCCCGCGATCAGGAACGGTGCACGGGGCGGCAGGAAGAGCTCGCGGTCCAGCCGCGCAGGCGCGCGCACGGCGCGCGACAGGCCGCCCCACAGCAGATCGCTGCTGCCGGGCTTCCACGCCAGGCGCAGCGTGGGCAAGGCTTCGGTGCCGGTGAAGTCGTTGTGTTCGAGCTTGGCGCCCAGCGTCAGCTTCAGCGCCTGGGTCAGCTCGACCTCGTCCTGCGCGAAGAGATTGGCCCAACCCATGGTGGTGCCGGCGGGATTGAAGCCGAAGAACACGCCGGGCTGGATGTCGTCCTTTGCGCGGCGGTAGCCGACACCCCACACGATGTCGTGTCGGCCGATCTGCCTGGCGTGCTGGATTTCCACATCGAGGATGTCGGCCTTCGGGCTGTAGATCAGGGCATCGATTCGCCGGGTGTGGTCAACGTAGGCCTGGATGCGCAGGCTGGAGCCGTCGCCCAGCGCGTGCGTCCAGCGTCCGAGGATGTTGGCGCCCGACACCTTCACCGCACCCAGCGGGAAGGGGCCCAAGGAGCCGCGGTCTTCGGACTTGCCTTCGTAGATGTCGCCTTGCAGCGTGACGCCGTCCTGCTGGTCGCCCCAGTCCATGCGGAAGCCGGCCTGGGTGCGGTCCCAGCCGTCAGCCACGCTCGCACCCGCGGTGTTGCGGGTGTTCTGCAATTGCGAAGCCCGTGCATAGAGGCGGAAGTTGCCCGTGCCCAGTTCGCCGCCGTAGCGCGCCGAGGCACCGGCCTCCCGGTTGCCGCCGCCCGCCACCCCCAACCCGCCCTGGCTGTGGGACGCCGGCCGCGTGATGACGTTGATGACGCCATTGACCGCATTCGCGCCCCACAGGGTGGCGCCCGGGCCGCTGACGACCTCGATGCGATCCACGTCATCGAGCATCACGTCCTGCTGGTCCCAGAACACCCCGGAGAAGAAGGGCGTGTAGACCGTGCGGCCGTCGACCAGCACCAGCAGCTTGTTGCCGATGGCATTGTTGAAGCCGCGTGCGCTGATGGCGTACTGGCCGGCGTCGAGCCGCCCGACCTGCAGGTTGGGCGCGAGGCGCAGCGCTTCAGGCAGGGTGGTGGCACCCGAGCGGCGGATGTCCTCCGCGGTGATGACGAAGATGGAGGCCGCTGCATCCGACAGGCGTTCCGCATGCCGGCTTGTCGAGATGACCTCGATGTTGGCGAGATCCTCCAGCGACAGCGTTGCCAGCTCGCGGGGCGAGGGAGTTCCCGCCGCCTGCACGAGCGGAGCGAGCACCGCCAGCAGGCAGGTTGGTATTTTTTTCATGGGCTCCGAGGGTGCGCCGTCTCCTTGGCGCGGTCAGGAGCATTCCAACAGCCGGCCGCCGGCTTGCGTACTGGCAGCTCTTACAGGATCGGCCCTGGGTTCAAGGCCTCAGGGCGTGATCGCGTCCAGCAGCTCGCTCTCGATCTCCAGCTGCGCCTTGTTCTGCTGCAGGGCCGAGCCGTCAATGAGGAAGGTGTCCTCCACCCGTTCGCCCAGGGTGGTGATCTTGGCGAGCTGCAGGTTGATGTGGTGCCGCGCCAGCACGCGGGCGATGGCGTACAGCAGGCCAGAGCGGTCGCTGGTGGACACACCCAGCAGCCAGCGCTGCGCACGCTCGTCTGGCCGCAGCGTGACCCGCGGCGTGATGGGGAAGGACTTCACGCGCCGCGACAGGCGCCCACGGCTGGGTTCGGGCAGCGGGCCGGTCTGGTTGAGCGCTGCCGCGAGCTGGTTTTCCACCAGCGAGATCAGGTCGCGGTAGTGCTGGTCCAGCGTGGGGCTGATGACCTGGAAGGTGTCCAGCGCGTAACCGGCGCGCGTGGTGTGCACCTTGGCGTCCAGGATGTTGAAGCCGGCGCTGTCGAAATAGCCGCAGATGCGGGCGAAGAGGTCGGGCCGGTCGGGCGCGTACACGAGCACCTGCAGGCCTTCGCCCAGCGACGACAGCCGCGCCCGCACGATGGGCTCCTTGCTCTCGACGAAGCGGTAGAGCGAACGGGCGTGCCAGGCGATGTCGCCGGCGTCGTGCCGCGCGAAGTAGCTGATCTCCAGCGTCTTCCACAGCGGCGCCTCGGTGTCGGGCAGCAGCGAGTAGAGGTTGAGCGTGTGCCGCGCCTCCTGCTTGCGCGCCTCGATCTCGGCGTCCATGTTGGGCCGTGCGCCGCCCAGGGCGCGCAGCGTGAGCCGGTACAGGTCTTCCAGCAGCTTGCCCTTCCAGGCGTTCCACACCTTGGGGCTGGTGCCGCGGATGTCGGCCACCGTCAGCAGGTACAGCGCGGTCAGCCGCCGCTCGGTGCCCACCAGCCGCGCGAAGGCTTCGATCACATCCGGGTCCGACAGGTCTTCCTTCTGCGCGATGCGCGACATGGTCAGGTGGCCCTTGACCAGGAACTCGATCAGCGTCGCGTCCTCGCTCTCGATGCCGTGGTCGCGGCAGAAGCGCCGCACCTCCTTGGCGCCCAGGTCGGAGTGGTCGCCGCCGCGGCCCTTGGCCACGTCGTGGAAGAGGGCGGCCACGTACAGCACCCAGGGCCGGTCGAACTGTGCGGCGAGCTGCGAGCAGAACGGGTACTCGTGCGCATGCTCGGGAATGAGGAAGCGCCGCACGTTGCGCATCACCATGAGGATGTGCTGGTCCACGGTGTAGACGTGGAACAGGTCGTGCTGCATCTGGCCCACGATGCGGCGGAACACCCACAGGTAGCGGCCCAGCACCGAGGTCTGGTTCATGAGCCGGAAGGCGTGCGTCTGCCCCTCGTGCGCCTGGATCATCTTCATGAACGTGGCGCGATTCACCGGGTCGTGGCGCCAGTCCGAATTCATCAGCTCGCGGGCGTTGTAGAGCGCGCGCAGCGTGCGGGCCGAGAGGCCCTTGGGGCCGACGGTCGTCTGGTAGGTGAGGAAGGTCTCGAGGATGGCGTGCGGGTCGTGTTCGTAGAGGTCGTCGGTGGCGACTTCCAGCATGCCGCCGCGCTCCAGGAACTTCTCGTTGATGGGCCGCATGGGCGCATCCTGCAGGCCGTTCACCTGTTCCTCGATGTTGAGCATGAGGATCTGGTTGAGCTGCGCCACCGCCTTGGCCGCCCAGTAGTAGCGCTTCATCAGCACTTCGGAGGCGCGCTGGCCCTTGGTGGGCGCGTAGCCGAAGCTCTCGGCCACGGCGGTCTGCAGGTCGAACACCAGGCGGTCCTCGCGGCGGCCGGCCACCATGTGCAGCCGGGCGCGGATGAGCTTGAGCACGCCTTCGTTGCGCTGCAGCTGCTTGACCTCGAAGGGGGTGATGAGCCCCTTGCTCGCCAGTTCCGTCCAGGTTCGGCCCAGGCCCGCGGCGCGGGCGACCCAGATCACCACCTGCAGGTCGCGCAGGCCGCCCGGGCTTTCCTTGCAATTGGGTTCGAGCGAGTAGGGCGTGTCCTCGAACTTCAGGTGGCGCTGGCGCATTTCCAGCGTCTTGGCGCGCAGGAAGGCCTTGGGGTCCATGGCCGCGGTGTTGGCGCGGCGGAAATCGTTGAACACGCGGCGCGAGCCGCAGAGGTAGCGCGATTCCAGCAGGGCGGTCTGCACCGTCACGTCGCGCTGGCTTTCCTCGATGCACTCGTTCACCGTGCGCACGCTGGAGCCGATCTCCAGGCCGATGTCCCAGCAGGCGGTGATGAAACCTTCCACCGAGGACTTGAGCGCGTCGTTGGCGTGTTCCTCGCCGGGGGGGAGCAGCACCAGCACGTCCACGTCGGAATGCGGGAAGAGCTCGCCTCGGCCGTAGCCGCCCACGGCCACCAGCGCGGCGCCGGGCGGCATCATGGCGTGGTCCCAGAGGTCTTGCAGGGTACCGTCGACGTGCTTGGTCAGTGCTTTGACCAGCCGGGACGCGGCGGTGGAGCTGGCGCGTGCTTCGCGGAAATGATCGATCAGTGCCGCCTTGCCCTGGCGGAAACGGGAGCGCAGCTCCCCGACGCTGCGCGGTCGCGCTTCGGCCAAGGCGGACATGGTCAGGCGACGGTGGAGGCGGGCTGCGGCGTCACGAACGCCGGCGGCGGCGGGCTGCCGGCCGACAGCGTCAGCACCTCGTAGCCCGTCTCGGTGACCAGCACCGTGTGCTCCCACTGTGCAGACAGCGAGCGGTCTTTCGTGACGATGGTCCAGCCGTCGGTCATCTCGCGGATCTCGCGCTTGCCGGCATTGACCATCGGCTCGATGGTGAACACCATGCCCGGCACCAGCTCTTCGAGCGTGCCCGGACGGCCGTAGTGCAGCACCTGCGGTTCTTCATGGAAGTTGCGGCCGATGCCGTGCCCGCAGAACTCGCGCACGATGGAAAAGCCCTGGTTCTCGGCGAACACCTGGATGTTGTGGCCGATGTCGCCCAGGCGCGCGCCCGGCTTGACCTTCACGATGCCCTTCCACATCGCCTCGTAGGTGAGGTTGCACAACCGCTTGGCGGCGATGGAGCCGTCGCCCACGATGAACATGCGGCTGGTGTCGCCGTGCCAGCCGTCCTTGATGACGGTGACGTCGATGTTGACGATGTCGCCGTTCTTCAGCGGCCGGTCGTTCGGGATGCCGTGGCAGACCTGGTGGTTGATGGAGGTGCAGATCGACTTCGGGTAGGGCGTGTAGCCCGGCGGGCAGTAGTTCAGCGGGGCCGGGATGCCGCCTTGCACGTTCACGATGTGGTCGTGTGCGAGCTTGTCGAGATGCTCGGTGCTGACGCCCGGCTTCACATGCGGAGTGAGCATGTCCAGCACTTCGGAGGCGAGCCGGCCGGCGATGCGCATGCCTTCGACGTCGGCAGCGGTCTTGATGGTGATCGTCATGGTCAGAAATTATGTCCGCGGTCGGCCGGTGCAAGGCCCGGCATCTGCGGGAAGCGAACCTTGGTCACTGGTCAGTACCGCTATTGTCTCACCCACCCGGTAAAATCGCGGGTTTCCACCCGGTACGGCCACGAACCGACCGAGGCCTTCCCCCTCCAAGCCAGAGCTTCAGCGTGACGTCCAGCCCCAAGCACCTGCTTCACTTCGAGGGGGGCAATGCGCTCTCCGCCTTCCGCGCCCAGGCGCTCCTGCCCAAGCTGCAGGCCATCAACCCCAAGATCACCGGCGTCGCTGCGCGCCACGTGCACTGGGCGTGGGCCGAAACCCCGCTGGCGGCCGATGCGAAGGACAAGCTGGCCTCGCTGCTGCGCTACGGCGACCCGTATGCCGGGCCGACCGACGGCACCCTGGTCGTGGTGGCGCCACGGCTGGGCACCGTGTCGCCCTGGGCCAGCAAGGCCACCGACATCGCCCACAACTGTGGGCTGCCCATCAAGCGGGTGGAGCGGGTGACCGAGTTCCGCCTGAGCCTCAAGACCGGCCTGCTGGGCGGCGCCAAGGCGCTGGAACCGGCTGAACTGCAGGCTGCCGCCGCGCTGCTGCACGACCGCATGACCGAAAGCGTTCTGCTGGCCCGCGACGAGGCGGTTCACCTGTTCGACGAGCAGCCCGGCAAGCCCATGGAGCACGTCGACGTGCTGGGCCAGGGCCGCGGTGCGCTGGAAGTGGCGAACAAGGAGTTCGGCCTGGCGCTGTCGGACGACGAGATCGACTACCTCGTCAATGCCTTCCAGGGCCTGAAGCGCAACCCGACCGACGTCGAGCTGATGATGTTCGCGCAGGCCAACAGCGAGCATTGCCGGCACAAGATCTTCAACGCCAAGTTCACCATCGATGGGCAGGAGCAGGAACGCTCCATGTTCGGGATGATCCGCAACACCCACCAGCTGGCGCCCCAGCACACGGTGGTGGCCTACAGTGACAACGCGTCGGTGATGGAAGGCGGCCAGGCCGAGCGCTGGCTGCCGGCCGGCACGACCGAATCCACCAAGTACGGCCCACGGCAGGACACGGTGCACGTGCTGATGAAGGTGGAGACGCACAACCACCCGACGGCGATCTCGCCCTTTCCGGGCGCTTCCACCGGTGCCGGTGGCGAGATTCGCGACGAAGGCGCCACTGGCCGAGGCTCCAAGCCCAAGGCGGGCCTGACCGGCTTCAGCGTCTCCAACCTGCACCTGCCTGGCACCAGCGAGCCCTGGGAGCAGTCGCCCTACGGCAAGCCCGAGCACATCGCCAGCCCGCTGCAGATCATGATCGACGGCCCGCTGGGCGGCGCCGCCTTCAACAACGAATTCGGCCGGCCCAACCTGGGCGGCTACTTCCGCGTCTACGAGCAGACGGTGGGCAGCGAGCAGCAGCGCCGCGGCTACCACAAGCCCATCATGATCGCGGGCGGCCTGGGGTCGATTTCCGCCTCGCAGACGAAGAAGGTGGAGTTCCCGGCCGGTACCTTGCTGATCCAGCTGGGCGGCCCCGGCATGCGCATCGGCATGGGCGGCGGCGCGGCGAGTTCCATGGCTGCCGGCGCCAACGCCGCCGAACTGGACTTCGACTCCGTGCAGCGCGGCAACCCGGAGATCGAACGGCGTGCGCAGGAGGTCATCAACCACTGCTGGGCGCTGGGCGACAAGAATCCCATCCTCGCCATCCACGACGTGGGCGCGGGCGGCATCTCCAATGCCTTCCCCGAGCTGGTGGACGGTGCCCACATGGGCGCGCGCTTCGACCTGCGCAAGGTGCCGCTGGAAGAGTCCGGCCTCGCACCCAAGGAAATCTGGTGCAACGAGAGCCAGGAACGCTACGTGATGGCCGTCTCGCCCGAGGCGTTGCCGGCGTTCCAGGCGATGTGCGAGCGCGAGCGCTGCCCCTTTGCAGTCGTGGGCGTCGCAACGGAAGAAAAGCGCCTGGTGCTGGATGGCAGCGATGACGGCACCGCCATCGACATGCCCATGGACGTGCTGCTCGGCAAGCCGCCCAAGATGCACCGCGACGTCAAGCGCGTGGCCCGCGAGTTCACGCCGCTCAAGCTCGACGACGTGAAGCTCGACCAGGTGGCCTTCGACGTGCTGCGCCACCCCACCGTGGCCAGCAAGCGATTCCTCATCACCATCGGTGACCGCACCGTCGGCGGGTTGAATCACCGCGACCAGATGATCGGCCCCTGGCAGGTGCCGGTGGCCGACGTGGCCGTGACGCTGGCCGACTACAGCGGCTTCCGCGGCGAGGCCATGAGCATGGGCGAGCGTACGCCGCTGGCCGCCCTGGATGCGCCCGCATCCGGCCGCATGGCGGTGGCCGAGGCCATCACCAACCTGCTGGCCGCGCCCATCGAACTGCCGCGCGTGAAGCTCAGCTGCAACTGGATGGCGGCCTGCGGCGAGCCCGGCGAAGACGCCGCCCTGTACGACACGGTCAAGGCCGTCGGCATGGACCTGTGCCCGGCGCTGGGCATCAGCGTGCCGGTGGGCAAGGACAGCCTGTCCATGCGCACCCGCTGGAACGAGCAGGGCCAGGGCAAGCAGGTGACGGCGCCGGTGTCGCTGATCGTCTCCGCGTTCGCCACCCTCGGCGACGTGCGCGGCACGCTCACGCCGCAGCTCCAGCCGGGCGACACCACGCTGCTGCTCATCGACCTCGGCCAGGGCAAGAACCGCATGGGTGGCTCCATGCTGGCGCAGGTCATCAACCAGTTCGGCGACAGCGTGCCCGACCTGGACGACGCGGCACAGCTCAAGTCGCTGGTGGATGCCATCAACCACCTTCGCAGCGAAGGCAAGCTGCTGGCCTACCACGACCGCAGCGACGGCGGCCTGTGGGCGGCGGCCTGCGAGATGGCCTTCGCCGGCCACCTGGGCGTGAGCCTGAACGTGGACATGCTCGTCACCGAAGGCGACGGCATCAGCGACAGCCGTGCCGAATACGGCGACTCGAAGAACTGGGCCGGACAGGTCGGCGCCCGCCGCGAGGAACTGACGCTGCGCGCCCTGTTCAGCGAAGAGCTGGGCGTGGTCGTGCAGGTGAAGACCGAGGAGCGCAATGCGGTGATGCAGACGCTGCGCGACCACGGTCTGTCCAAGCACAGCCATTTCATCGGCAAGACCAACGACCGCGGCGTGATGGAGGTGTGGCGTGACACCAAGACGGTGTTCAGCGCCTCGCTGCGCGACCTGCACCAGGCCTGGGACGACGTGAGCTGGCGCATCGCCCAGCTGCGTGACAACCCCGCCTGCGCCGACTCCGAGCATGCGGCCGCCGGCCAGGCCGACGACCCCGGCCTGCACGTGCACCTGAGCTTCGACCCGGCTGCCGCACCGGCCGTGCACAGCGCGCGTCCGAAGCTCGCCATCTTGCGCGAGCAGGGCGTGAACAGCCACGTCGAGATGAGCTACGCCATGCACACCGCGGGCTTCGACACCTACGACGTGCACATGAGCGACCTTCAGTCCGGCCGTGCGAAGCTGGGCGACTTCCAGGGCTTCATTGCCTGCGGCGGCTTCAGCTACGGCGACACGCTGGGCGCCGGTGAAGGCTGGGCGCGCTCGGTGATGTTCAACCCGGTGCTCGCCGAACAGTTCGAGGCCTTCTTCGCCCGCAAGGACACCTTCGCCCTGGGCGTGTGCAACGGCTGCCAGATGATGGCGGCGCTGTCGCCCATCATCCCCGGCGCGCAGGACTGGCCCAAGTTCACCCGCAACAAGAGCGAGCAGTTCGAGGCCCGCCTGTCACTGGTGGAGGTGCTGGACAGCCCCTCCATCTTCTTCAAGGGCATGGCTGGCAGCCGCATTCCCATCGCAGTCGCCCACGGCGAGGGCTTTGCCGACTTCTCGCAGCGCGGCGACGCCGCCAAGGTGCATCGCGCGATGCGCTTCGTGGACCACCACGGAAAGGCGACCGAGACCTACCCGTTCAACCCCAACGGAAGCCCGGACGGACTCACCTCGGTGACCACGCCCGACGGCCGCTTCACCGTGCTCATGCCGCACCCGGAACGCGTGTTCCGCAACGTGCTGATGAGCTGGACCAGCGGCGACAAGGGCCAGCTGAGCCCGTGGATGAAGATGTTCCGCAATGCAAGGGATTTCATCGCCTGATCGCTGCGGCGAGAATCGCGCCCAAGAACCATCAAGGAGGAACCGGCATGAGTGCAGTGATCTCTCCCACCTGGCCTTGGGCGCCCAACCTGGCGCCGGAATGGCTCAAGCAGTCGTTCAACAACGGCTGGACCTTCGGCAACATCATCCAGGTGACGAACCAGAATTCGTCCGCGCCCGAGGTCGAGCGCGAGGTGGTGAGCGAACACAGCTACGGTCGGCAGATCGGCCGGCTGATGGACGCGGTGGTCGCTCTGTCGGAGAAAGTGCCTGGCGCGGGCAAGGATGAACGCGTGTCCGACCTGGTCGCCCTCGCGAAAGACATCGAGGCGATCAAGGAAGCCGCTCGCCGTCGCCGCCTGACCGAGCTGCTGGAGGAGTTGAAGTCGCTCAAGCAGCACGACCGGGCGGAATGGGACCGCCTGATGAAGGCGGTGCGGGACTAGGTTTCCCTGCCGCTCAGGCCGTCCCGTCAATCACCGCCTGCGCGAGCCGCGCGGCGTCGGGCGTGAGTTCGGCCAGCCGTTCCACGCGGTTCTCCTCGATCGCCTGCAGGATCAGCTCGTTGATCGCGCCCACGATGCCCATCGCGTCCGATGCGGGCATCGGGCCCTTGCGGTGCTTGCTTTGCGCGGGGCTGTTGACGACCTCCAGGATGAAGTCCGCCAGTTGCTGGTTGGCCTTGCGCCGCGCGGCCAGGCCTTCGGCGCCCAGGCCAAGGATGGCGATGAACAGGGTGCGCAGCAGCGTCGGGTTGCAGGCCAGTGTGGACAGGTAGGCCGACAGCGCCTGCTCGACCTGGGTGTGCCAGTCATGCCTGGGGTCCACGTGGCTCTTGAGCACGGTCAGGGCCTGGTCGCTGGCCACCTCGAACAGGGCGATCAGGCATTCCGCCTTGGTATCGAAATGTTCGTAGAACGTACGTCGGGAGACGCGTGCTTCGGCGGCGAGGTCGGCGATGGTGGTCTCGGCGTATCCCTTGCGGGCCACGACGTGCGACATGGCATCCAGCAGCCGGCGCTTGTGTTCGCTCAGCGCCTGCGCGGCGTTGCGGGCAATGGCTTGTGTCGTTTCTGCGATGGTCATGAGAGTGTGCGGGGATGAGTGATTGTTGGAGTTGTGCGGATTCGCAGGTGCAGAGAACACCGATTGGTACTTGACAGTACCAAGTTTGGTCGGCACATTGACCGCATCATGGTACTGATTGGTACCAAGCCGAAGGGATGCGCCAATGACCTCGCTGGTAGTACGTCGTCTGTTGATCGATCTGGAAGCCCCCTTTGAACGCCGCTGGAATGGCGGCGACGCATTTCGATCAGCTTACTTCAACGCCTTGTCCATGAGTTTTCCGGTCGGTGAACAATTTTTCATCGACTCAGTCCGAACCGGCATGAAAGCGCTGCCTGAATCTCGCATGATGGAATTCGAGGCGGATGTACGGGGATTCGTAGGCCAGGAGGCGACGCACCGGCGCATCCACGACCTGTTCAATGGGCACCTGGCGAACCAGGGCTACACCAACACCTGGGAAAAACGGGTGCTGGCGCGCCTGGAGCGGCTCAAGCTCATGAAGGACCCGCGGCATGCGGTGGCCATCACCGCGGCCACCGAGCACCTCACGGCCATCTTCGCGCAGCACCTGCTGGAGCATCCGCAGACCGTGCAGGGGGCACCCGAGCGGCTGCAGACGCTGTGGCTGTGGCATGCGTCGGAAGAGTCGGAGCACCGCAGCATCGCCTTCGACGTGTACCGGGCGCTGGGCGGCAGCCACGAGTGGCGCGTGCGCTGGATGCGCCTGGTGACCTTCCACTTCACCACCGACGTGCTGCGGCAGACCGCCCGCGACCTGTGGCACGACGGCCAGCTGTTGCGCTGGAGCACCTGGCGCAGCGCCGCCAGCTTCTTCTTCGGCCAGCACGGCCTGGTGCGCCACACCTTCAAGCCCTGGCGCGCGTATTTCCGCCGCGACTTCCATCCGTGCCAGCAGGACGGCTCGCTCGCCGCCGAATGGCTGCGGCGCCACGAGCAGGCCTACACGGTCGTCGGCGCGAAGGGCTGATCAGGCCGGCGCCACAGTCACCGGCACGCCGCCGAGCACGGCGTTGCCCGACAGCGGGTCGAGCAGCTTCTCGTCCAGCACGGCGTTCAGGTTGGCGCCGGGCCGCTCGCCTGCGAGCTTGAGCTGGGCGTCCGGCAGGTCGTGTCCCCATCCGTGGGGCACGCTGATGACGCCGGGCATCATCTCGTCGCTGACCTCCACCTGCGCTTGGATCGGGTGGCCGTTGCGTCCGGTGATGCGGGCCTGCGCCCCGTGGGCCAGGCCCAGGCGCTCGGCGTCGCTCGGGTGGATGAGTGCCGTGCAGCGGTTGGGCCCCTTGGCCAGCAGCGGCAGGTTGTGCATCCAGCTATTGTTGGAGCGCACGTGGCGGCGGCCGATGATGACCACGTCGTCCACCGGGCGAGACAGGTCGGCGCGGGCGCGCTCGACGTCGGCGATGAGCATCGGCGGCGCCAGTTCGATCTTGCCCGAGGGCGTGCGCAGCACCTCCGGGATGCGCGGGGCCAGCGCGCCCAGGTCCAGCCCGGCGGGTGCAGCCCTCACCTTGTCGAGGTTCAGTCCGTCGGGCTGGCGGCCGAAGTGGTCGCCCCAGGGCCCGGTGCGCAGCGCGTAGTCCAGCAGGCGTTCCGGCCCGCGGCGGCCCGACAGCGCCTGGAGCACCGCCTGGGCATGCTCTCCCATCTGCTTGTTCACGTCCTCGGCCATCAGCTCGTCGTCCAGTGCCAGCACGTCGGCCTTCGCGCCCTTGCCGCGCAGGATGCCGATGAGCTTGAGCATGGTCTTCCACTCCTGCTGCTGTCCCTCGGGCACGGGCAGGATGGCCTCGCTGAATCGCGCGTGGTTGCGGTGCGAGAACATCGGGAAGGGCACGTCGTAGTGCGACTCTTCCAGCGGCGACACACCGGGCAGGATCACGTCCGCATGACGCGTGGTCTCGTTGATGTAGATGTCCAGGCTGACCATGAAGTCGAGCCCGTCCAGCGCCGCGGCCAGACGCGGGCCGTTGGGTGCGGACAGCACCGGGTTGCTCGCCACGGTGATGAGCGCCTTCACCTGGCCGGGCCCTGGCGTCTCCATCTCCTCGGCCATGCAGTTCATCGGGATCTCGCCGTACACCTCCGGCGATCCGCTGACGCGGCTCTTCCAGCGGCCGGTGACCACGCCGCGGCCCGAACCGGGCTTGCCGGTCGTGTTGGCAGCAAAGGCCGCGGCCTTGGTGAACATCGCGCCGCCGGGTTCGTCCAGGTGGCCGGTGAGCACGTTGAGCACATCCACCAGCCAGGAGTTCAGCGTGCCGAACTCCTGCACGCAGGTGCCGATGCGGCCATACACGGCGGCGTGCTGCGTCGTCGCCAGCGTGCGGGCCAGCTCGCGGATCACGCCGGCCTCGATGCCGCAGCGTGCGGCCATGGCCTCGGGTGCGAAGTCTTTCACCGCCGCACGGACCTCCTCCAGCCCGTTCACATGCCCGGCCAGCCGGCCCAGTTTCACCAGGTTCTCGTCGAACAGCGTGTGCACCATGCCCAGCAGCAGGAAGGCATCGCCGCCGGGGCGGATGAAGTGGTGCGCGTCGGCGATCTCCGCCGTCTCGGTGCGGCGCGGGTCGATCACCACCAGCTTGCCGCCGCGGGCGCGCAGGGCCTTCACCTTGCCGCGGAAGTCGGGCACCGTCCACAGGCTGCCGTTGCTGGCCATGGGGTTGGCGCCCAGCATCAGCAGGTAGTCGCAGCGTTCGATGTCGGGCACCGGCAGGGTGAGCCAGTGGCCGAACATCAGGCCGTTGGACAGCTGCTTGGGCATCTGGTCCAGCGTGGAGGCGGAGAACAGGTTCTTGCTGCCCATCGTCTTGAGCAGCCGCGTGGTGTAGAGGATGAGCCCGTACTTGTGCGACGACGGGTTGCCCAGCGACGCACCCAGTGCATCGCGGCCATGCTTAGCGAGGATGGGCGGGAGCCGGCGCTCGATCTCCTCGAAGGCGTCGTCCCAGCTGGCCGGTACGAACTGGCCGTTGCGCTTGATGAGCGGCGTGCGGATGCGGTCCGGGTCTTCGTGCAGGTCCTTCACCGCCACGCCCTTGGGGCAGATGTAGCCCTTGCTGAAGGGGTCGGCCTCGGCGCCGCGGATGCCGATCACCTTGCGGTCCGACATGCGCACCTCCAGGCCGCAGCAGGCCTCGCAGATGGGGCAGATGCGGTAGTGGCTGGTCTCGTTGGCGGCCGTGGTGCTCATCGTGTCTCCTTGCTGCCTGGCTTTATCGCTGCCCGGGCGTGCCTTGTCCGTCACCCAGGCGACGCAGCAATTCCGCTGTGTGGTCGTCGGCCGGGAAGAAGGTCTCCAATGCCAGCTCCGACAGCGTCACATCCACCGGCGTGCCGAACACGGTGGTGGTGCTGATGAAGGACATCACGCCCATCTCGGTGTTGAACTGGAGCGGCACGGCCAGGCCGGCGGGGTCGATGGCGGGGCCGTGCGACTGCGAGGCGTCGAAGGGAATCGCCTGCAGCTCGTGCAGCAACTCCACCAGCACCGGGTCGGCGCTCTGGTCGATCTGGTGCTTCAGTCGCAGGAAGAGGTGCTCGCGCCATTGCGCCAGGTTCACGATGCGCTTGGCCAGGCCGCGCGGATGCAGGCTCAGCCGCAGCACGTTCACCGGCGGCTTGAGCATGTCCGGATCCACGCTGGCCAGCAGCAGCGGCACGGTGCGGTTGTGCGCCAGCATGTTCCAGTGGCGGTCCACTGCCAGGGCCGGATAGGGTTCATGGCCTTTGAGCACGAGCTCCACCGCCTGGCGGGCGGGCGCGAGGGCCGGATCGCTCAAGGGACGCTCCCGGTAGATGGGCGCAAAGCCCGCGGCCGCCAGCAACTGGTTGCGCTCGCGCAGCGGCACGTTCAGCCGCTCGGCCAGGTGCATCAGCATCTCGCGGCTGGGCGAGGAGCGTCCGGTCTCGACGTAGCTCAGGTGCCGGGTGGAGATGTCGGCCTCGCAGGCGAGGTCGAGCTGGCTCAGGTGCCGGCGCTGCCGCCATTGGCGGATGAGGCTGCCGACGTTGGCATGGGGGAGGGTGGCTGCGTGCATGGGAGTGACGATAGCCCAGCGGCGGATCGGCTTCCATGACCTCGCAGGTTATGGCCGCGGTGCGCGGGGTTGCCGACCATGGCGCCATGTCCCACCCCCTGAGCCAAGGAGAGAAACCATGAGCCACCTCACCATGACCCCGTTCCTTCGCCGCGTCCTGAAGGCCGATGCCTGGATCAGCGTTGCCGCCGGTGTCGCCATGTCGCTGGGCGCCAGCGTGCTTCAGGATGTGCTGCACCTGCCGTCGTCGCTGCTGGTCGCCGCCGGGGGCGCGCTGTTCCCCTGGGCCGGCTTCCTGCTGTGGCTGGCCGCCAAGGCGGTCGTGCCCTCGGCGGCGGTGTGGGCCGTGATCGCCCTGAACGCGTTGTGGTTCGCCGATTCCGCATGGGTGTCGCTGGGCGGCGCCTTCCAGCCCAACGCCCTGGGCCATGCCTTCATCGCGGCGCAGGCCTTTGCAGTGCTGGTGCTGGCGGAGCTGGAGTTCATGGGGCTGAAGCGGGCCACGCAACCTGCGCTATCGTCGCGCGGGTGAACACATCACCCACACCACCACGCGACCGATTCGACCGACTCGACGCCCTGCGGGCGGTGGCCATCGTCTGGATGGCCATTTTTCATTTCAGCTTCGACCTGGCCCACTACGGCATCACGCGGCAGAACTTCTACGCTGATCCGTTCTGGCTGCACCAGCGCACCTGCATCGTCAGCCTGTTCCTGTTCGTGGCGGGGCTGGGGCAGGCGGTGGCCTTCGGGCAGGCGCAGACCTGGCCGCGTTTCTGGCGGCGCTGGGCGCAGGTGGCGGGCTGCGCGGTGCTGGTGAGCATCGGCTCGTGGCTCATGTTCAAGGAACGCTTCATCCACTTCGGCGTGCTGCACGGCATTGCGGTGATGCTCATCCTCGTGCGGCTGACGGCGCGGGGCGGGGTGTGGCTGTGGATCGCCGGTGCGGTGGCGATCGCCTTGCCGCGCTTCATTCACGAGCCGTTCTTCGATTCGCGGCTGACCAACTGGGTGGGCCTGATCACGCACCGTCCGGCGACGGAAGACTACGTGCCGGTGCTGCCGTGGATCGGCGTGATGTGGTGGGGGATGGCCGCCGGCCAATGGGTGCTGGCGCACCGCCGCGAATGGCTCACCGGCCCGCTGCCCCGGGCCTTGCACCCGATGGCCGTGCTCGGCCGGTGGAGCCTGAGCTTCTACATGCTGCACCAGCCGGTGCTGATCGGGCTGGTCCTGCTGGTGCTGCAGCTGCGGTAGGTCCCTCTCCCGCGAGGGAAGAGGGACTCAGTCCATCAGTCGCGGTTCTTCGCGCACTTGTGCTCGTTGACGAGGCACTTCGCGTAGTTCGGGTCCGTCTTCAGCAGGAACTTCGCGCGGGCCACGAAGGCGATGTCGGCGGCATCCGAGAACACGCCATCCACGCCCATTTCATAGAAGGCCTGGATCTCGCTCACGGGCGAGCCCTGGTAGTCGCTGGCCAGGCGCTTCTGTTCGGGGCGGAAGGTGTAGGGATGCACCACCAGGCCCAGCTTGTGCGCGTTGGCCACGATGGCGGTGGCGGGCAGCAGGCCGCGGTCACGCTCGTCCACCAGACCGTCACCGGTCACGTCCTGGCAGGCGCCAGCCACGACCTTCTTGCAGGCGGTGCTCATCAGGTAGACCTTCCAGGGGCCGACGCCGTCGGCATAGGTGCGCACCTCGGCGAGGCCCGCGGGCGTGAGCAGGTCGCTGAACAGGCCGGCGCGGCCGGACACGACCCAGTCGTACGGCTTGTCGTAGGGCTTGTTGAAGGCCAGGCTGCCATCCGGGTTCACATCGTCCGCATCCACCAACTGCACCAGGCGCACGCTGGTCTTTGTGCGCAGGTACTTCAGGTTGGCCGTCTCGAAGGACTGGATGAACACCGGCGCGCTGCGGTGGTTCCAGCCGGCGCGGGTCAGTGCGGCCAGCAGGCGGTCTTCCAGCGGCAGGCCGATGCTCTGGTGGTAGGTCGGGTGCTTGGTCTCGGGGTAGATGCCGATCTGGCGGCCTTCCTCGCGCGACTTGCGCTTCACGAACTCGATGATCTCCTCGAAGCTCGGGATCTGGAACTTGCCGTTGAAGGCCGGGTCGCGGTCGCCCAGTGGCTGCACGGCGTGCAGGGTCTTGATCTCGGCGAGCGTGAAGTCGCTGGCCCAGAAGCCGTCGGTGGGCACGCCGTCCAGGGTCACCGTGCGGCGGCGCGAGGCGAACTCCGGGTGGCTCTTCACATCGGTGGTGTCGATGAGGTTGGGCTCGTGGCGGGCGATCAGGTGGCCATCCTTGGTGGCGACCAGGTCAGGCTCCACGAAGTCGGCGCCCAGCTCGATGCCCAGCGCGTAGTTTTCCAGCGTGTGGTCGGGCAGGTAGGCGGTGGCGCCGCCGCGGTGGCCGATGACGATCGGCGCGTTGTCGGCATGGCGTTGGCCGAGGTCGTGGGCGCAGGCGGGAAGGGCCGCGGCCAGGGTGATGGCAGCCAGGGCGATAGCGCTGGCACGGGCGAGCAGTTTCATCCGGAGGTCTCCTCGTTGGGGTTGTTGGCGGGCGCAGCACGGTATCCAGGGCGCATGACAGACCCATGAACCCGTGGCCGAAGGTAGCGGCTACCATCCCCGGCATGAGTAACAAGATCCTGTTCGGCTTCCACGCCGTGACCGTGCGGCTGAAGACCGCCCCCCAGTCCATCGTGGAAGTGCACGTCGATGCCACCCGGCGCGACCAGCGCATGCGCCAGTTCGTGGAGCGCGCCAAGGAGGCCGGCACCAAGGTCATCGACAGCGACGACGAGCGCCTGCAGAAGATGTGTGGCACCCATCGCCACCAGGGCGTGGTGGCGCGGGTCAACGCCGTGCAGATGAGCCATTCGCTGGACGACACGCTCGACGCCGTCGATGGCGACCCCCTGGTGCTGGTGCTGGACGGCATCACCGACCCGCACAACCTGGGCGCCTGCCTGCGTGTGGCCGACGGCGCCGGAGCCCATGCCGTGATTGCGCCCAAGGACCATGCGGTGGGCATCAACGCGACGGTGGCCAAGGTGGCCAGCGGCGCGGCCGAGACCGTGCCTTACTTCATGGTCACCAACCTGGCGCGCACCTTGAACGAATTGAAGGAGCGCAACATCCGGGTCATCGGCACCTCGGACGCGGCGCAGAAGTCGCTGTATGAGGTGGACCTGAGCGGCCCGGTAGCCCTGGTGCTCGGGGCCGAAGGCGCAGGGATGCGCCAGCTCACCACCAAGACCTGCGACGAACTCGTGCGTCTGCCCATGAAGGGCGCGGTCGAGAGCCTGAACGTGTCGGTGGCCTCGGGCATCTGCCTGTACGAGGCGGTGCGACAGCGCGGCTGATCCGCAAGGCGGGACAAGGCGCTTGCCGCGGCCTGGCCGGCCCCGGCTCCAGGGTTTTCCACGCCCAAAAGGGCGGCATTTCTCCCGCTTTTCCATTCAAGTCCGTGCGATCAACGGCCGAAGATCGCAGTGATGACACCTTGTTTCACAAAGGTGCGTCGGCCTTTCGGGGAGGCCGGAAAACATCACTGGAGTGGAATCCATGGACCGCATGCTGTTGAACACCTCGCTGGCCGCACTGTTGTGCGCCGCCCTCCCCAGCCTCGCGGCTGACGCCGCCCACTGGGCGCCTGCGCCGACGGCGGCCGACAAGGCGTGGCAGCTCCCTGCCGTTCCCATGCCGGCCGACAACGTCAGCAACCCCGCGCGCATCGCGCTGGGCCAGGCCTTGTTCTTCGACCCGCGCATGTCGGGCAACGGCGCCATGTCCTGCGCCAGCTGCCACAACCCGTCGCTGGGCTGGTCCGACGGCCTCAAGACCGCCGTGGGCTGGGGCGGCCAGGTGCTGGGCCGCGCCACGCCGACCGTTCTCAACACCGCCTACAACACCCAGTTCATGTGGGACGGCCGCAAGAAGTCGCTGGAAGACCAGGCGCTCGGGCCCATGAAGACCCCCCAGGAGATGAACACCGACTTCACGCAGTCGCTCGCCCGCCTGAAGGCCGTGCCGCTGTACGTGGAGATGTTCGAGAAGGCCTACCCCGGCGAAGGCGTGAAGGAAGAGACCATCGCCAAGGCGATCGCCGCCTTCGAGCGCACCGTCGTCGTCAACGACTCGCCCTTTGACCGCTGGCTGGCCGGCGACAAGAAGGCCATGACGGCGCAGCAATGGCGCGGCTTCAAGGTCTTCACCGATGCCGGCAAGGGCAACTGCGCCGCCTGCCACTCGGCGCCCAACTTCACCGACAACGGCTTCCACAACATCGGCCTGGCCAAGCAGGGCGACGGCGAAGCCGACCCGGGCCGCTTTGCCATCCGCAAGGTGGCCAGCATGCAAGGCGCCTTCAAGACGCCGGGCCTGCGCGACATCGAACTGACCGCGCCGTACTTCCGCAACGGCTCGGCGGCCACGCTCAAGGACGTGGTGGAGCACTACGTGCGTGGCGGCGACGACAAGACCAACCTGTCGACCAGCATGAAGCCGCTGACGCTGAGCGAGCAGGAGAAGGACGACCTCGTCGCCTTCATGAAGGCCCTGACCGGCAAGCAGAAGCCGCTGGTCGTCCCGCAACTGCCTCAGTAACCGGCACCGACTTTTCCCATGGGTTCCATGTTCAAGAAGCTGTTCGGCCGGACGCGGGATGCGTCCGCCGCTGCGGCTCCTGCGCGACAGGGTGGCGTGACGCAATGGAAGCGCCAGGTCACCGTGTTCGCGATGCTGATGATCCTGCTCGTGCTGGGCGTGGCCGGGACCTCGGGCGTGCTGATGTGGCGCATGCTGCGCGACGTGGCCGCGGTCGAGCGTGAAGGCGACGCCCGCATGCAGGCGGCCACGGCCACCCGCCTGGCCATCCTGGAGGTGGACCGGCTGCTCATGCAGACCATTGCGCTCACGGATTCCGACAAGGTGCGCGCATCGGCCGTGGCCTCGATCGCCGCGGCATCCAAGCTCGAAGACGCGATCACGGCCTTGAAGCAGGCACTGCCTGCCAACGCCGAGGTCGACGAAATGGCGCGGCTGGTGGACAGCGTGAAGCCCCCGCGCATGAAGGTGGTGGTCGCGGCTCGCAAGCGCGAGAACGACAAGGCGCTGGAGATGCTCGCAGCCATCGCCGATCCGCTCAAGCGCATCGACGATCTCTCCAGCTCCATCCAGAACAACCAGAGCGCCGAACTGCTTCGCGCGGCGCAACTGCGCGACGACAACTTCCGCAGCATGCTCATGGGCCTGGCCGGCGCGGCCTGCGGTGGCGTGCTGCTGGGCCTGGTCTTCTACTGGCGGCTGATGAAGCGCCTGGCACGCACCGACGAGGTCGAGCGCCTGCTGGGCGAAGTGCACGAGAGCGCGCAGCGGCTGGACAGCGACGGGCGGCAGCTCGCCCAGCTCAACGGCGACATGCGCCAGGCCAACGAGCAGCTCTCGGCCATGGTGGCGCACTTCCGCGACTCCTTCGGCGCCATGGGCGAGGACTCGCGCAAGGCGCTGGCCGAACTCGAATCCCTCACGCAGACCTGCCACACCTCGATGGCCACCTCGCGCCAGCAGGCCGGCGATGCCAACGTGGTGGCGCAGCAGGTGAAGGCCACCGTCGCGCAGATGCACGGCCTGCAGGAAGTGACCCAGGCGCTGGGCCGCAGCCGCAACCAGATCGCCAGCTTCACCGAAAGCATCGCGCGCATCTCGTCCACCACGCGGCTCTTGTCAATGAACGCCGCGGTGGAAGCTGCACGCGCCGGCGAGGCGGGCCGTGGCTTCAACGTCGTGGCGCAATCCATTCGCAGGCTGTCGGAAGACACGCAGACCGCCGCGGTGGAAATCCGCCGTGCGAGCGACGACATCAACCAGCAGTTGGCCAGCACCGAGCAGTCGGTGAGCAAGACACGCGAGCTGATGGACGACTGCGCGGCGCGCATCGCGGCGCTGGAGTCGTCGGCGGCGCAGAACCGGCAACTGATCGAAGCGATGTCCAGCGACGTGCAGGGCTTCCGCACCTCGTTCGAGCGGCAGACCGGCCGCGTGCGCGAGATGGACGGCGAGGTCGGCTCGCTGGACGGCACCTTGCAGGCGGGGCACTCGCACGCCCAACTCCTGGACGGCACGGCCAATGCCTTGTCGGACACCTCCTCGCGCATGCTCTCGCGGCTGGCGTCGGTGATGCAATGAAACGGCTCGAAAGGATCAAGACAATGAACGCAATGTCCCTCGCCCGCGCGCTGGCGCTCGCCGCTGCTGCGGCCTGCTGCACCGGCGCCTTCGCCACCGAGCACGTGGTCACCCAGAAGGCCAAGGCCTTCTCGACCAAGAAGCTCAGCCTCAAGGTGGGCGACTCCATCAAGTTCGTCAACGAAGACCCGTTCTCGCACAACGTGTTCTCGCTGTCGGATGCCAAGAGCTTCGACCTCGGCTCCTACGGCCAGGGCGGCTCCAAGAGCATCGTCTTCGACAAGCCGGGCACGGTGGAGGTCGAGTGCGCGGTGCATCCGGACATGAAGCTCATCGTCGAGGTGCAGAAGTGAGAGCGCTTGGGACCGCCATGTTGCGGTTGGGCATGGTGGTGCTGATGGCCTTGGCCGGCACCATGGTGCTCGCCGCCGACAAGCCTGCCGACAAAGGCGCTGACAAGGGCGCCCAGGGCGCGCTGCTGCCGCGCGACAGTACCGATGCCGCGGTGTTCCGCGGCGGCCTGGTCTACGCCAACTACTGCGTGACCTGCCACGGCTTCAACGCCGACGGCAATGGCCGCGCGGCACGGCTGTACAACCCCAAGCCCGCCAACCTGCGCATGAGCGACAAGAACGACGCGTACTTCGGTCTCATCATCCGCATGGGCGGCGAGGCCATGGGCCGTTCGCAGTTCATGCCGCCGTGGGGCGCGGAGCTGACGGACGAGCAGATGAAGGACCTGGTGTCCTACCTGCGCTCGATCAACATGCGGCCGAAGGAATGACGCGGTCGGGGATGGCTAAACTGGCTCATCGCCACTGCCATTCCTCGCCATGCCCGTCATCGACGTTCGCCACCCGCTGGTCAAGCACAAGGTCGGGCTGCTGCGCGAGCACGACATCTCGACCAAGAAATTCCGCGAGCTGACCAACGAGCTCGCCCGGCTGCTGGCGTACGAAGCCACGGCCGACTTTCCGCTGGAGAAGACCACCGTCCAGTGCTGGAGCGGCCCCACCGAGGTCGACCAGATCAGCGGCCGCAAGGTGACGGTGGTGCCCATCCTGCGTGCCGGCCTGGGCATGCTCGACGGCGTGCTGGACATGATTCCCAACGCCAAGGTCAGCGTGGTGGGCCTGAGCCGCAACCACGAGACCTTGCAGCCGGAAAATTACTTCGAAAAGTTCGTCGGCCACCTCGACCAGCGCACGGCCATCATCATCGACCCGATGCTCGCCACCGCGGGCTCGATGATTGCCACCGTGGACCTGCTCAAGAGCCGCGGCTGCACCGACATCCGCGCGCTGGTGCTGGTGGCGGCGCCCGAAGGCGTCGCGGCGCTGGACAAGGCGCATCCGGAGGTTCGCTGCTGGGCGGCGGCCATCGACAGCCACTTGAACGAAGTCGGCTACATCATTCCTGGCCTGGGCGACGCGGGCGACAAGATCTTCGGCACCAAGTAGAGCGCGCTCGAAGGCCGTCACCACGAGTCCGTCAGGGGATAGCCCAAATTGGTGCGGCGCTGATCCACACTAACCGTTTCTTCGAGAGCCCCGGCAGTTCTGCTTTACCGAAGGCTCCTTGAGTTTTACCGGCGTTCACAGGGAGGTCACGTTCCGGGCCCACACTCGGAATGTTGTACGCAGTCTGAACCGAGGAGAGCTCTCGATGAAGCATCCCTTCCGCTTCTGGATGACGGGTAGTGTTGCGGTGGTGATGGCGGCGCTGGGCATCGGCCGCGGCGCGCTGGCGCATGAGCGCAGCCCCCATTCTTCGCAGGCCAGCCGTTTCCGTGTCCTGGAAACGGTGCAGCGCATCGAGGCCTGTGCGCCTCAGCATGGCCTGTCGGTGTTCACCAGGGTGTGCAAGGGCGATGGGCGCGACGAGTTCACGCTCATCGTGTTCGAGTCCGCGGCCGGCGGCACGCCGGTGCTGATGGAAGGTCCCGAATCCCGGCCGGAACTGCCGTTGGCGGTGGTCGTGCGCGCTGATGCCGATGGCGCGACCGAGGTCCTGATCGCCGGCGAAACCTGGGACGACCTGCCGGCTGCCGTGGCGCGCGATCTCACCGAGCTGCCGATGCTGGTGGCCGACGCGCTGCGCTGACTCAGGCCTGATTCAAGCGAACCCGATGGCGCCCGCAATGGCGCCTGCCGCGACCATCCACATCGGGCTGAGCTTGGTGCGGACCATCACGACCACGGTCATCGCGACCAGCAGCATCGAGCCGACGTGACCGGTGGCCGGGCCGGACAGGATCCAGCCGGTGGCGATCAGCAGCCCGATGGTGACTGGCGCCAGCCCCGCGGTGAAGGCCTTCACGCCGCGTGTGTCCTTGCGTGCCTGGCCCCATCGCGTGGCCCACAGCGACAAGGCGGTGGACGGAATCAGGATGCCCGTCATCGCTGCCATCGCACCCACCGGCCCCGCCACGTTCCAGCCCAGCACCGCCACGAACAGCACGTTGGGCCCGGGCGCCGCCTGGGCGATGGCGATGGACGCGGTGAACTCCGGCGGCGTGAGCCAGCCCCGTTCGTTGACCAGGAAGCGGCTCATCTCCGGCGTGGTGGTGATGGCGCCGCCAATGGCCAGGAAGCTGAGCATCAGGAAGTGCCCGAACAGAGCGCCGATGTCGGCCCAGGAGTGGGTGGTCAGCCAGGCGGTCATGGGAGAGGCTTGAGTCGATGCCAGGCCACGCCGATCGCGATTGGCCCCAGCGCGAGCAGCACCCAGATCAGCGGCCAGCGCAGCAGCCCGACCGCCACGAAGGTCAGCGCGCCGAACACCATGCTGATGGGCACGCCCATTGGCCCCTTGCGCAGCGTGGTCGCAAGCTTGACGGCGGTGGCGATGACCAGCCCCGCCGACACCGCACCCATGCCGCGCAGCGCCCCGCTGACCATCGGGTGCGAGGCGAACTGCGCATACAGCGCCGCGATGCCCAGCACCACCAGCATGGGAATCAGCAGCATGCCGGCCAGGGCGGTGAACGCGCCGCGCAGGCCGAAATGGCGGTCGCCGATCATCAGCGACATGTTCACGATGTTGGGCCCGGGCAGCACCTGGCTCACGGAGAGGATTTCCACGAACTGCTCGCGGGTCATCCACTGCTTGTGTTCGACCAGCTCGCGCTGGGCGATCGCCAGCACGCCGCCGAAGCCCTGCATCGACAGGCTGGTGAAAGTCCAGAAGAGATCGCCCAGGGACCGGGGCGCGGCCGGTTCGGCCGGTGGGGGAGGGATGTCTGCGGTGTCGTCGCTCAACGCAAGACCTTCAGCGCGTCCGGGTTGACGATGTTGCTCGGATGACCATTCACGAAGTTGACCACGTTGTCGAAGGCCGCGCTGAAGTAGAGCTCATAACTGTCCTGCTCGACATAGCCGATGTGCGGTGTGCAGACGGCGTTCTCCAGCCGCAGCAGCGGGTGGCCCTGCAGGATGGGTTCGCTCTCGAACACGTCCACCGCCGCCATGCCGGGCCTCCCGCGGTTCAGCGCCGAAACCAGCGCGCCTTCCTCGATGAGCTCGGCCCGCGAGGTGTTCACCAGCAAGGCGGTCGGTTTCATCTGCGCCAGCGCCTCGTGCTTGACGATGCCGCGCGTCGTGTCGCTCAGCCGCAGGTGCAGGCTGAGCACATCGCAGGTAGCGAAGAAGTCCTCGCAGCTCGTCGCGGCCACATGGCCGTCTTCCACGGCCTTGCCGCGGGCCGACTCGCTGCCCCATACCACCACCGACATCCCGAAAGCCCGGCCGTAGCCGGCCACCAGCTGGCCGATCTTGCCGTAGCCCCAGATGCCCAGCTTCTTGCCCTTGAGCACCATGCCCAGTCCGAAATTTGGAGGCATGGAGGCGGCCTTCAGACCCGACTGCTGCCAGGCGCCGTGCTTGAGGTTGCCGATGTACTGCGGCAGCCGCCGCATGGCCGACATGATGAGCGCCCAGGTCAGTTCGGCCGGCGCCACTGGCGAGCCCACGCCCTCGGCCACGGCGATGCCCATGCGGGTGCAGGTCTCGATGTCGATGTGCGAGCCGATGCGTCCGGTCTGGGCAATGAGCTTGAGGCGGGGCAGCTTTTCCAGCAGCTGCTTGGGGAACTGGGTGCGCTCGCGGATCAGCACCAGCACGTCGGCGTCGCGCAAGCGCACCGACAGCTGGCCGATGCCCTTGACGGTGTTGGTGAACACCTTCGCGTTGAGGGATTCCAGCTTGCTCGCGCACCTGAGCTTGCGAACGGCGTCCTGATAGTCGTCGAGGATGATGATGTTCACAGGCTGATTGTGCCCCGTCTTTGGCACCCCGCTTGGGGCCTGTCCTGCACGTCCATCCGGTCGGCGGTAGCATCGCGGCTTCCCCCCGCAACCAACCAGACGATTCAGGAGACAAGCGTCCATGTCCATCTCCATGCATTCGGCCAGCGTGCCGATCTTCGTGCGCATGTTCAACAACCTGCTGACCTGGCTGGACAAGGCCGAGGCGCATGCTGCTGCCAAGAAATTCGAGCCCACCGTGCTGCTGGGCGCCCGCCTGGCACCGGACATGCTGCCCTTCACCAAGCAGATCCAGATCGCCAGCGACGCCGCCAAGTTCGGCGTGGCGCGCCTGGCCGGCATCGAGGCCCCGAAATTCGAGGACAACGAGGCCACGCTGGACGAACTGCGCGAGCGCATCCGCAAGACCATCGCCTTCGTGGAATCGGTGCCGGCCGACAAGATCAACGGCAGCGAGGACCACGACATCACCGTGCCCCGCCGTGACGGGCCCATCGTGGTCAAGGGCGAGCCCTACCTCAAGAACTTCGTGCTGCCCAACTTCTTCTTCCACGTGACCACCGCCTACGCCCTGCTGCGCCACAACGGCGTGGACCTGGGCAAGAGCGACTACCTCGGTCCGCTGAAGTGAGCCTGCCCATCCACGACCTGCCGCTGTTCATGACGGCGGCCCTGCTGGTGAACCTCACGCCCGGGCCGGACATGCTGTTCGTCATCGGCAACAGCGCGGCCAACGGCAAGCGTGCGGGCGTGATGGCATCGCTGGGCGTTGGTGCGGGCTGCGTGCTGCACACCGTGCTGGCGGCGGTGGGCCTGTCGGCGCTGCTGGCGGCGTCCGCCGTGGCCTTCGAGGTCGTGAAGTGGGTGGGGGCCGCCTACCTCGTGTGGGTGGGGCTGCAGATGCTGCGCAGCCGGCCGTCGAGCGAGCCCGGTGCGACGGCCGTGGCCGACCCGCGCAAGGTGTTCTGGCAGGGTGCGCTGACGAACGCACTCAACCCGAAGGTCGCCTTGTTCTTCCTGGCCTTCCTGCCCCAGTTCATCTCGCCCGGCGAGTCGGGCCAGGTGATGGCCTTCGTGGTGCTGGGCACGATCTTCAATGTGGGTGGTACCGCCATCAACGTGGCGATGTCGTTCATGGCCGGCGCGGTGCGCGAGCAGATGTCGCAGTCGGCCTCGGCCGGTCGCGTGGGCGCGTGGCTGCGGCGCGCGGTGGGCGCGGTGTTCGTCGGGCTGGGGGTGAAGCTGGCGCTGTCGTCCAGGTAGGGCGGCGCCTACGAATGCTGTAGCGGGGCAGGTACCGTCGCGCAGGCGTTGAACGGGAACAGGCTGTCCAACTGCCGGTGCAGCTCGATGCGATGCGTCAGCGTGCGCTGGTGGTGTGCCGGCAGCGAGGCCAGCAGCACGGCGCGGATGCGCCACAGCTCCACCGGCTCGTTGGCCGCGCGTACGCGCTGCTGGAGCATCTCGCCCACCGTGCCATCCACATCGGCGGCGGCACGCATGAACACCTGCTTCATCTCCACGAACGCACGGCGCGCGGCCATGCGGGCGAGGCGGTCATCGGGCATGCCGTAGCCATGGATGGCGGCGGCATGCTCGAACGAATGGGTGTGCGGCTTGGTCATGACTTCGACCTCCCTGGCTCGATGACATCGAATCCCCCGAAACCGCTCTTGGGCGCACGCGCCGGGAAATGGCGGTTGAGTTGCGCGAGGCGCGTTCGTGCCTCGGCTTGATCGCAATGGCAGGACACGGCGTTGAACACGTCGGCCCGCAGGTGCCACAGCTCGCGCAGCGAGCGGGCGTTGTGGATGCGGTGCGCCAGCTCGTCGGCGGCGCGGGTGGGAATGTCCGCGACGGCGTCAGCGAACTCCAGCCGCACCACGGGAAGCGGGGTGACGCCAGCCGGCGGCTGCGAGTCGTTGGAGTCGGCATTGGCGTGGCGGCGACGCTCGAAGCCTTCGCCCAGCCAGTCGATCAGGCGGTCCAGCAGCCGGTCCATGAAGCCAGCCTCGTGGCCGAAGGGGGCGGGCGGGCAGCTTTCCAGCCGGGCCGGCGCCTTGGCGGCCTGGCGCGACTTGGTTGGCAGCTGAACGAGACCCGACCACATGATGCTTTCCCCTGGGCCCGCCCTTGGCAGGCTGTGAGAGCATTGTTCGGCGGCCGCCCCTGGTGCGATCTCTGGAAAAGGGCTCGTAATGCCTGACTGATTCCCTTGGAGGCCGCCACGACAATGCGGGCCGGTCAAGCGGCCTCGTGCCGAGGTGGAGACGTTCAATGAAGTGGTTGCGCAGGTTCGCGGCGCTGGTGCTGCTGCTGGTTCTCGTGGTGGCGGCGGCCTGGTTCATCTACGTGAAGCAGGTGTCGCCGCAGGTGGACGGCAGCATGAGCATTGCCGGCCCGAAGGCGGAGATCCGCATCGAGCGCGATGCGAACGGCATTCCGACCATCAAGGCCATGTCGGTGGACGACGCGCTGTTCGGGCTGGGCTTCGTGCATGCGCAGGACCGGCTGTGGCAATTGGAGACGCACCGTCGCATCGGCTCAGGCCGGCTCGCCGAGGCCTTCGGCGAAGCGGCCCTGGACAACGACAAGTTCCTGCGCGCCCTGGGCGTGCGGCGCACGGCAGCGGTGCAGTGGGCCAATGCCAGTGCGCCGGCCAAGGCCGCCGTGCTGGCCTACACCGCGGGCATCAACGCCTATCTGGCACAAGGGCTGAAGGCGCGTCCGCCGGAGTTCATCCTGACGGGCGTGCAGCCCGAGCCCTGGATGCCCGAAGACACCATGGCCTGGCTGACCATGATGGCCTGGGACCTGGGCGGCAACTGGACCACCGAGATCCTGCGCATGCGCCTGGCGCTTCGCATGCCGGTGGATCGCATCAACGAACTGCTGCCGCCGTACCCGGGCGACAAACCGCTGGTGACGGCGGACTATGCCGCGCTGTACCGCGACCTGAAGATCGACGGACGAACCGGGCAGCAAGCCCTGCTGATGGCGCCGGAGTCGGGCATCGAGGGCATCGGCTCCAACAACTGGGTGGTGCACGGCTCGCACACCACCACCGGCAAGCCGCTGCTGGCCAACGACCCGCACCTGAAGCTCACCGCGCCGGCGCTGTGGTACCTGGCGCGGCTGGAGGCGCCCGGCTTCAAGGTGGCCGGCGCGACCATGCCGGGGCTGCCGGGCGTGGTGCTGGGGCAGAACGAGAACATCGCCTGGGGCTTCACGAACACCGGGCCGGATGTGCAGGACATCTACATCGAGCGCATCAAGCCCGATGACCCCACGCAGTACCAGACGCCCACGGGCTGGGCGCCGTTCGAGACAGTCAACGAGATCATCAAGGTCAAGGGCAAGCCGGATGTGGCGATCACCGTTCGGGCCACGCGGCACGGTCCGGTGATCTCCGATGGCCTGGAGGGCTTGACCGGGCCGGCCTCGCGGCCCACCTATGCGCTGGCCATGCGCTGGACGGCGCTGGACACCGACCTGGGCACCCTCGATGCCTCCATCGGCTTCAATACCGCGCGCTCGGTGGCGGAGTTCGTGGCCGCCTCGGCCAAGTACAGCGCGCCGATGCAGAACATGGTGGTGGCGGACCGCGAGGGACACATCGGCGTGGTGTCGGCCGGACGCGTGCCGCTGCGCAAGCCGGAGAACGACCTGAAGGGTCAGGTGCCGGCGCCGGGGTGGGACGCGCGCTACGACTGGAACGGATACCTCGAAGCGGGCCTCACGCCGCGTGAGATCGACCCTGAACGCGGCTGGATCGGCACGGCCAACCAGCGCATCCATCCAGTCGACTACCCGCACTACCTGACGAGCGAGTGGACGGTGCCCTACCGCATGCAGCGCATCGAGCAGATGCTCAAGGCCAAGCCGCAGCACAACATCGACAGCCTGCGCGACATGCAGGCGGACGTGCTGTCGCTGGCGACGCCGAAGGTGCTGCCCTACCTGCAGAAGGCAAAGTCCGCGCATCCGCTGGCGGCAGCCGCGCAGGAGCAACTGGCCGGCTTCGACGGGACCATGGCGGCCGACAAGGCAGCGCCGCTGATCCTGTGGTCCTGGACGCGGCATCTGGCGCAGCTCATCTTCGCTGACGAGGTGGGCGACAAGCTCTACGAGCGCTCGGGCCGCAGCTATCGCGACGCGCTGGAGGGTGTGCTGGAGCGCAAGGACGCCTGGTGGTGCGACAACAAGGACACGAAGGATGTCGTGGAGACCTGCGACCAGATGATCGACCTGGCTTTCACCAAGGCGCTGGAGGAGATCCAGGCGCAGCAAGGTCCGGACGTGTCGACATGGCAATGGAGCAAGGCCCACGTGGCGCGCTCGGAGCACCGGCCGTTGAGCCGTGTGAAGCCGCTGGCGAAGTGGTTCGAGTTGCGGACTCCGGTGGGCGGCGACACGTACACGCTGAACGTGTCGCGTGTGAACCTGCGGCCGGATGCGACGACCGGTGAGCTGTACCTGGACGAGCATGGGCCGTCGTTCCGCGGCTTGTATGACCTGGGTGATCCGAGCCAGTCGCGCTTCATGCATTCGAGCGGGCAGTCGGGGTTGTTCTTCTCGCCGCACTACAAGAGTTTTGTGCAGCCGTGGGCGAAGGTGGAGTACGTGCCGGTGTGGGGTGGGGCGGCGGAGTCGGTGCTGGTGTTGCAGCCTCGGAAGTAGGCTCTTTCTTCTCAGCGGATTGGTTGTGTCGCGACAGGCGGCATGGGCCAGGGGCTGCGGCTGTGGCGGTCGGCGCGTTGCGCCGACTGCGCTGCGCTGCTCGCACCGAGGGGTGTGCCTCGGAACTCCCTACGCGCCCCTGCGGTGCGCTGCGGTCAAACAGCCGAGGCAAGTATGAAGACGAAGCGCGCTGCGCGCGCCACCCCTCGGTGCTGCGCTGCTCGCCGCCACAGACGCAGCCCCTGGCCCATGCCGCCTGCCGCTCAACAACCGAAGGGTGTGCTCGACGAGAAAACCCAAAGCCGCAACAGCAAAGGCGTGGGTGGGCTGGCTGGGGCGCGCATCAGGAAGCGGCGAGGAGCGCAGGCTTCATGGGCGCGCGCGCAGCGCGCTTCGTCTTCTGACTTGCCGCAGCATGTTTGAACGCAGCGCACCGCAGGGGCGCGGAGTGAGTTCTGCGGCAGCCCATGAAGCCGAGCACCGCAGCGGAGTCGGCCAACGGCCGACCGCTTCCGCCGCGCGCCCCAGCCAGCCCACCCACGCCTTTGCAAACCCCCAAACCGATGCGCAAGCCCCAAAAACACAGACGAAAAAAAGGGAGGTCCGCAGACCTCCCTGATCAAGGCTAAACCTGTCCGAACAAGGCCTTTCGCTGGGGCGTGTACTTCCACCACGGCGCGGCCGGCGCGCCACCCATGAAGTCGGTGGCGGCCATGAAGGTGTCGAGCACGCAGGGGTCCTGGCGTTGGCCGGTCACTGCGCACAGCTTCTGGTAGAGCACGAAGGCATCCTTGCCGCGCAACTGGCGAGGTTCCTGGATGCCGATGAGCCTCAAGTCGGCCGCGAGCGATGGGCCGATGTTGGGCAGTTGTTCGAGTGTCTTGCACTCGGCCGCCGTCGCGGCCTTGGGGGCTTTGATGACCATGGCTTCTTCCACCGCCGTGCTCACATCAGCATGTTGTTTCGGATGAGACCCACGGCCAAGCCTTCGAGCTGGAAGTCCACGTCGCCGAAAGGCACGACGATGGTCTTGAAGTCGGGGTTCTCGGGGAGAAGTTCGATGCTCGTGCGCGTGCGCCTGAAGCGCTTGACGGTCACGTCGTCGCCCAGGCGCGCCACCACGATCTGGCCGTTCTTGGCGTCGGTGGCCTTCTGCACGGCAAGCAGGTCGCCGTCCATGATGCCGGCGTCTCGCATGCTCATGCCGCGCACCTTGAGCAGGTAGTCGGGCCGGCGGGCGAACATGCTGGCTTCCATGAGGAAGGTCTGGTCGATGTGCTCTTGCGCGAGGATGGGGCTGCCCGCCGCTACCCGGCCCACCAGCGGCAATGAGAGCTGCGCAAGGCTGGGCAGCGGAAGGCTGAACTGCTTGCCGCGGCTCTCGTTGAGCGCGCGCAGTGTGTCAGACTTCAACCGGATGCCGCGGGAGGTGCCGCCCACGAGTTCGATGACGCCCTTGCGGGCCAGGGCTTGGAGGTGTTCCTCGGCGGCGTTGGCGGAACGAAAGCCCAGTTCCGAGGCGATCTCGGCCCGGGTGGGCGGGGCGCCGGTGCGCTCGATGGCGCTCTGGACGAGGTCGAGAATCTGCTGTTGCCGTTCAGTGAGTTTCGGAGCGTCGTGCATCGGTGGGCCTCAAAGGAACCGGACTGAACATCCATCCAGTACCTGTATTTTCATCCAGCTTCAGAAAAAATGCAAAGCAATGCACAGACCGTCGTGGTGTTGGGCACCGGAGGCACCATCGCGGGCAAGGCGGCGGACGCCGGCGACAACGTGGGCTACACCGCGGGGCAGGTGGGTGTGCAGCAACTCGTGCAGGCCGTCCCGGCGCTCGCGCTTGTGCCGCTGGAGATGGAGCAGGTCGCCCAGCTCGACAGCAAGGACATGAGCCACGAGGTGTGGCGCACGCTGGCCTTGCGCTGCGAGCAGCACCTGGCCCGGCCGGAGGTGGCCGGCGTGGTCATCACCCATGGCACGGACACGATGGAAGAGACCGCCTGGTTCCTGCAGCGCGTGCTGGCGCCAGGCAAGCCGGTGGTGATCACCGGCGCGATGCGGCCCTCCACGGCCTTGCTGCGCGATGGCCCTCAGAATCTGCTCGACGCTGTGGCCGTGGTTCGCAGCGGGCAGGCACGTGGCGTGGTGGCGGTGATGTCGGGCCAGGTCCACGCCGCGCAGCGCTTCCGCAAGGTGCACGCCTACCGTGTCGATGCCTTCGATTCAGGCGATGCCGGGCCGCTGGCAGTGGTGGAAGAGGGCGCGGTGAAGGTCTTCGGCGAATGGCCGCGAGGCGAGGCGCTCGGCACCGCGGTGCTGGGCGGCGATGCCATGCAGTGGCCGCAGGTGGAGGTCGTCACCAGCCATGCCGGCGCGGGCGTGGCTGTCGTGAAGGCGCTCGTTTCGGCCGGCGTGAAGGGCCTGGTCGTCGCCTGCACCGGCAACGGCACCATCCATCGCGACATGGAAGAAGCGCTCATCGAGGCCAACCGGCAAGGCTTGGCCGTGCTGCGCAGCACGCGCACCGGCGGACGCATCCTGCCGACCATCCACGACAGCCTGCCCTCGGCGGACGAACTCCCGCCCGCCAAGGCGCGTGTCGAGTTGCTGCTGAGATTGCTCTCGGCATGAGCGCGGCGCTCCCCGCGAAAGGAGCGCCGCAAGGACATCAGCCGCGGCGGCGGCGCGACATCCAGCCCACGAGGCCCAGGCCGGCAAGCATCAGCGCATAGGTCTCGGGTTCGGGCACGGCCGTGATCTGCTGCGGCACGAAGGCGGAGCCGCCCAGGTCGGCGTCCCCGAAGCCGAAGACGAAGAACTGGTTGCCGTAGCTGACGCTGGTCTTCTTGTCCGACAGCAGCACATCGCCGAGGAAGTCGTTGTCGTTGGCGATGTACAGCGTGTGCTGCAGCTTGCCGCCGACCATCACGTCTTCGCCGAAGGCCAGGCTCTCCAGCTTGGCGGGGATGCGGTCGTCGGCGATGCCCGCGGCGTTCAGCGCGGCCTTGATGTCCAGGAACAGCGTCTTGCTCGGGGCCTTGGCCAGCAAGGCCGCAGCGCCGCTGAGTGCGGACACGTCGTCGGCACCGGCGATGTCCACCTTCCACACCTGCTTCACGACCGCCTTGGAACCGTCGCCCAGGCCCTTGCCGTCGCGCTCCAGCACGAGGAACTCGTGGTCGTTGAGCGCCACGATCTCGCTGCTGTTGTAGTTCTTGCCCGCGATGGTGTTGTTGTAGGCGAACTGCGTCACCTTTCCAGTGGCGATCTCGATCTTCACGATGCGGTTGGCTGCGCCGCCATCGCCGCCATCCTGCGCCAGCGGGCTTTGCATGAAGCCCACGAGATACTTGCCGTCCGGCGTGATGGCCAGGCCTTCCATGCCCTTGTTGGTGACGCGGCCCGTCGCGTTGGTCGCGATCTCCACGGCGCCCTGCGAGCTCTTGTTGGCGATGGCGAACATGTCAGGCAGCGCGAAGGTGCGGATGCGCTGGCCGGTGGCGCGGTCGAACTGGTAGACGTAGGGGCCGTACTCGTCGCTCACGAACACGCTCTTGCCGTCCTTGGAGACGCGGGCCGCCTCGGGGTCGAGGCGGGCGTCGTTCGGGTTGGTGGACAGGCCGGCGCCGAAGGCATCCGAGCGGCCGGTGAAGTAGTTCTTGCCCGCGCTGTTGATGCTGGGTGCAGGAGCCGTGCCGTAGTTGAGCGCGGTGGGGCTGGACAACAGCGTCGTGCCGGTCAGCGTGGGCGTGAGCGTGTAGGGCAGGGGCGAGCCGGAGGCGGCGGCGCTGAGCTCCAGCTTCAGCGTCTGGAAGCGGCCGATGAACGAGGTGGTGTCATCGACGGTGGAGTTCCAGGCCTTGGCATTGGGGCCGCGGTCCTGGATGCCGATGAATGTATTGCCGCCCGCCCAGGCGAGGCCTGAGCCGAGGCCGCCGGCCAGGCTGGCGGACAGGCCGTTCTCGAGCGTGCCGCTGAGCCCCGACATGTCCAGCGACTGGCCCGACAGGTTGCCCTGGGCGATCAACTGGATGGCGTGGGCTTGCGTGCCCATCAAAGCGAAAACGCCTGCCAGGGCGATGCCGGACAGGCGTGAAGGGAACGACGTCATGGGACTCTCCTCGGTTTCGTTGTGCAAAACCGGGGAGAGTGGCGCGCTTGCGTGAAACCTCCGTGACAGAGCCGGCACGGACCCTCAAGCGCGGGGGAGGCGTCAGACCAGGTTCAGCGTGACGTCGATGTTGCCGCGGGTGGCGTTCGAGTACGGGCACACCTGGTGGGCGGCGTCGACCAGCTTCTGCGCCACTTCACGGTCCAGGCCGGGCAGCGAGATGTTCAGCTTGGCCTGGATGCCAAAGCCGTTGGGGATGGGGCCGATGCCCACTTCCGCGGCGATCGACGCATCCGCCGGCACGGCGATCTTCAGCTTGCCGCCCACGGCCTTCATGGCGCCGATGAAGCAGGCCGAATAGCCGGCCGCGAACAACTGCTCGGGATTGGTGCCGGGGCCGCCGGCGCCGCCCAGTTCCTTCGGGGTGGAAAGGCGCACGTCGAGCACGCCGTCGGAGGACTTGGACGTGCCTTCGCGGCCGCCGGTGGACGTTGCATACGCGGTGTACAGGACTTTCTCGAGTGCCATGGTGGGCTCCTTTGCAGTGAACGTGATGACAGGGATGGGACGGATGTGCGGTGCTCAGCCAGCCACCGCGTCGGAGTAGTTCTGGATCTCGTCGCGCAGCGACTTCAGCCGCCGCGTGAGCGATGCGAGTTCGTCGATCGTGCAGTTCGCGGCGCACACCACCTCGGGTGGCACCTTCGCGGCACGGGACTTCAGCGCGCGGCCGGTGGACGTGAGGTGCAGCAGCACCCGGCGCTCGTCCACCGAGTCGCGCTGGCGTGTCACCAAGCCGTTGCCCTCCAGCCTCTTGAGCAGGGGCGTCAGCGTTCCGGAATCCAGCTGCAGGCGCTGGCCCAGTTCGGACACGGTGATGCCATCGCGCTCCCACAGCACCAGCATCGCGATGTATTGCGGGTAGGTGAGGTTCAGCGGGTCGAGCAGCGGCTTGTACATCTTGGTCATGGCCAGCGATGCGGAATACAGCGCGAAACACAGCTGGTGGTCCAGCTTCAGCATTTCGCTGGCGGGAGGCAGTGGCTGTGATGCGGTCTTGACCATGGAGCGAATTGTATTGCACACAATTTAAATGTGCAAAACCATTTTCGCGAAAAGGTTGTGGGATGGCCAGGCACCCCGGTTGCCTGAAGACGGCATGACCGCTCCCGTCATCCCAGACGCCGTGCGCCGCTCACTGCGTGACACATTCGGAATCTTTCGCCTCCACGACGGCCAGCAGCAGGTGATCAGCCGGGTGCTCAAGGGGCAGGACACCCTGGCCGTGATGCCCACCGGCGCCGGCAAGTCACTGTGCTACCAACTGCCTGCGCTTCACCTGGACGGCATCACGCTCGTGGTGTCGCCGCTCATTTCGCTGATGAAGGACCAGGCCGACAAGCTCGAACGCGCGGGCGTCGCCGTGGTGCAGCTCAACAGCGCCTTGCCGCGGCGCGAACAGGACGAGGCGATGGACCGCATTGCGCAGTCGCAGACAGCCATCGTCTTCGCCACGCCTGAACGGCTGTCGGATGACGCGTTCATCCAGGCCATGCAGCGGCAGAAGATCGCGCTGCTGGTGGTGGACGAGGCGCACTGCATCTCACAGTGGGGACACGACTTCAGGCCCGCTTTTTTGGAGATCAGCCACGCGCTGGAGCAACTGGGCAAGCCGACGGTGCTGGCGCTGACCGCCACGGCGATCTCCGACGTGATGGAAGACATCCGCCAGCAGCTGGGCCGGCCGCGGATGCACGTCGTCAGCACCGGCGTCTACCGGCCCAACCTGCACTTCCAGGTGGTGCAGTCCACGCGCGAGGACGAGAAGTTCACGCAGCTTCGCGAGGTGCTGGCCAAGGTGCAGGGTTGCGGCATCGTCTACACGGCGACGGTCAAGGCATGCGAGGAAATACACGATCGCCTCTCCGCGTCGGGGCTGGACGTGACCCGCTACCACGGCAAGCTCGGCGCGTCCGAGCGGCACGACAACCAGGACCGATTCATGAATGGCGAGTCACGCATCATGGTCGCGACCAACGCCTTCGGCATGGGCATCGACAAGGCCGACGTGCGCTTCGTCATCCACTACCAGATGCCGGGCAATGTCGAGTCGTACTACCAGGAGGCGGGACGGGCCGGGCGCGATGGCCAGCCGGCGGATTGCGTGCTGCTCTTCCTGCGCAAGGACAAGCAGGTGCAGCAGTTCTTCCTCGCCAAGCGCTATCCGACCTCGGACGACCTGCAGGCCGTGCACGCGGTGCTCAGCGCGGCGCCGCATCCGCTGCATCTCGATGAAATTGCCGCGCCTTTGCACGGCCTCAACCACAACCGCGTGACGGTCGCACTCAAGCTGCTGCGAGACGGCGGCGTCGCGACGGCGAATCGCTCACGCGCGTGGTCGCTCAAGAACGGCCAGCCGGCTGACATGCCCCGTTTGCGCGAGCTGGCGCAGGCCTACGAAGACAAGGCCGAGCGCGACCAGGAAGCGCTGGAACGCCTGGTGTTCTATGCACAGACGGGCTTCTGCCGTTGGCGCGTGCTGCTGGAGTACTTCGACGAGCCCTTGATGGAAGGCGAGCGCTGCGGGCATTGCGACAACTGCCTGCGGCCGGCAGAGGACGCGGCGAGCGCGCCTGAAGACACTGCACCTGCGGCCCTGGCCGAACCTGCGTTCAAGTCAGGCGATGGCGTGAGCGTTCCTCGCTACGGCGATGGAACGGTGGACCGCGTGGCGGGTGAGGAGGTCACGGTCGTTTTTCCAGACGGTGCGAAGCGCGCTTTCGCGGTGGACTACGTGAGGCCTGCATAGCGCGGCACCCGTGTCGCGCCAGACGCTCAGAAGCGCAGGCCCGCAGCAACCCGTGTCGCATCCACCGCAGAGAAGTTCTGGTTGGGATCCCGCGCAACGCGAATGAACCATGCGGGAAAGTCGATCGTGGCACTCCAGCCCCAGGCCCGCACCTCGGCCTCGTCACCCATGCCGGTCTTGCGCATGAGGTCCAGGGTCAGCCGCCAGTCGTCGCGCACGGGCCAGCGGCCCGACAGGTGCCAGTCCTTTTGGCCGGTATGCAGCCGGTCGTCGGCGATGACGGACAGCATCAGGCTGCGTCCGCCGTCACCGTGCCAGCCGACCCCGAGCGTGATGGCATCGTTCGGGTCGAAGTTGAGGTTGAAGTACGGACGCAGGTTCGTGCGGCCCCAACCCACGACCGCGAACCACGGGTCGCCCACCTGCAGGTTCAGGCTCCCGCCGAAGAAGCCGCGCGAGGCCGCCTGCAACGACGGCTGGAGCTGGGCCGTGCCGCCCAGGGAAATCGAGGTGTCGAACCCCGTGCGGACCTGGCTGCCGAATGCCGGGTCATGGTAGGCGCCGACCCACACGCTGGTGTCGTCGCGGCGCCAGCGCAGGTTGGTGTCGCGGCCGTCCGAGCCGTCGCTGTAGTGGTAGTTCCCGAGGGTCAGTTTCCAGGGGCGGGTGGCTTGCTCGTCCGCATGGGCGCACAAGGATCCTGCGAGGCCCACGAGAACGGCGATGGTTTGACGCTTGATCATTGGAAGTCCTCTCCCGATTCACCCGGTGCAGACAGGCGATGGACGTCCATTCTCATCGCAGGAACCTGACGCGAACCCGCTGGCCGATGCGAAGGGCCTGGTCGTCCAGCCTGAGCACGCATTCGACGCTTCTGGCATCCACGGCGGGCTGTGACTCGTCGCCCAGGCGAGCCGGCCCGAACACCTCGCCGATGCGGATGACCTGCGCTGTGTGGCTGGCTGCGTCCGCGCCCGACAGGATGATCTCCGCACGCGTTCCCGGCTTGACGCGATCCACCAGCTCTTCGTTCAGGTCGGCCAGCACGACCAGGGGCCGCGGCGGCTTGATGCTGAACAACGGCGCCGCGGCGTTCACGCCGTCGCCCACGTGCGCGAACCGTTCGACGATGCGTCCGGCGGCCTGCGCGCGAACGGCCGACGACAGGACCGCCTCCTGCGCCAGATCGCGTTGCCGGCGTGCCACCTGGGCGGCGGCTTCTAGCGCTGCGATGTCCGCTTCGAGTTCATGCACGGCCGCTGCTGCATCGTCGGACATCTGCCCGCTTTGCGCGCCCGCGGCTGCGGCGTCCCGCATGCGCTGCGACCGCTCCTTGAGCGCGGGCAGGCGGGCGCGTTGCGCACTCACTCGCGCCAGGGCTTGATCGAGCTCGGCCTGGGCCAGGGCCACGGCAAGCTCCGCCTTCTTCGTGGCGAGGTGGGCCACGACCTGGCCCGCGGCCACCTCGTCGCCGATGTCGACGAGCACCTTGTCGATCACGCCTTCGCGCGGCGCAACGATGCGCTGGACGCCGCCTTCCACATCCACGCGGCCCTTGGCCTGGGCCACAGCCTCGACCGTGGCTGCAGCCGGGGCCGGGGCCTGCGATGCCTCGGGTCCCGGAGTGCATGCCGCCGCCAGTGCGCACACGAGTCCCGTGGCCACGGTGGACGCGACGCGGCGCATGAGCCATGTGTTGGCGTTGGTCTTCATGGGGTTGCCGCCTCCAGCGCGGTCGGGCTCGTGTCGCTGACGATGCGGCCGTCTTCCATCTGCATCACTCGGTCGCCTTCCTTGATGAGTCTCGGGTCATGACTGACGCAAAGAATCGCGGTGCCATGGTGGCGCGCGATCGAATGCAGCAGCTCGATGAGTTGTCGTCCGTTGGCGGCATCGAGCGCGCTGGTCGGTTCGTCGGCGAACAGAAGCTGCGGACGCTTGGCCAGGGCGCGGGCGATCGCCACGCGCTGCTTCTCTCCGCCCGACAGCTGCGACGGGCGCAGATCGGCGCGCGCACTCATGCGCACCTCCTCCAGGGCTTCATCCGCACGGCGCCGGGCCGCCGCGGGGTCGATGCCCAGGTAGCCCAGCGGAAGCATCACCTGCTCCCGGCATGACAGGGCACCGAACAGGTTGAACCCCTGGAAGATGAAGCCCGTGTGCCGCAGCCTGAATTGTTCGAGCTGCCGGGGCGACATTCGCCACAGCTCGTTGCCGAGCACCGTCACCTCGCCTGCATCCGGCCTGAGCAGGCCACCCAGCAGCGCCAGCAGCGTGCTCTTGCCGCAGCCCGAGGGGCCTTCGACCAGCGTCAGCTGCGCGGGCGCGATCTCGATCGACAAGCCTTGAAGCACCGGCGTCTGGAGCTTGCCACTGCGGTACGACTTGCACAGGCCGGTGGCTTGGATGGCGGGATGTTCCATGGCGTGGGCTGGAGGTTGCGACGTCAGCGCAACAAGGTGGCAGGGTCGGCACGGCGGAGCACGCGTGTCGCGGCCAGGCCCGAGAGCAGCGAGATGCCCATGACGACGACGATGCAGGCGAAGGCCGCCCACCCGTCGAGCGACACCGGCACATCGTTGCGGCTTGCCAGCCAGAGCGCCGCAGCGGTCGCGGCGATGCCCATCAGCAGCCCGGCGGCACCGACCCAGGCCGACTGCTCCAGCACCACGCGCTTGAGCGAGCCCATCCCCACGCCCAGCGCGTGCAGGGTGGCGTATTCGTTCACCGATCCACCCACCGCGCCCATGAGCGACTGGCTCGTGATGACGATGCCCACGACACACACGATGCACGACAGGAAGAGCACGCCCAGGCCGGCGCCGGTCTCGAACATCCAGTAGAAAATCGCCAGGCGAGAGAACTCGGCCCGCGTCCACGCTTGGTAGCCGTGTCGCTGTCCGTCGGCATCGAGTTGGGCCCGCACCTGCACAGCCTTGGCGGGTTCGCGCAGCGTCGCCACGAAGTAGGTATTCCGTTCGTCCGATGGCGGGCTTCCAAGGATCCGCCGTGCCGTGTCGACCGATGCCAGCACGTTCACGCCACCAAGTGCGCGAAGGCCCGTCGCAATGCCGACGACGCGCACGCTGTGGCCGTTGAGCTGCACGCGCGAACCGGTGTCCACGCCCAGCTTGGCCAGGTCCGCGCGTTCCACGATCACGCCTTCGGGTTCGGCCAGCCGTGCCCGCATGTCGTCTGAAATGGACCGCGAGAACATCACGCTGCCTGCCTTGGTGGCAATGCCCGACACCGACACCGACACGGCACCTCGGCCGGTGCCGGATCGCCAGTCGGCATCGACCCAGAGAAATGGTTCGAGCGAACGCACCTGCGGATGCATCCGCAGCCAGGTGTCGGTGTCCGCGGGAAGCGGACGGCCCAGTTCGACGCTTTGCGTTCCGGGCGCGCCGATCCACAGGTCACCGCCCGATCGATCGATGAACACGGCGGCACTGCCGAAGATGCCGAGCACGAGGGCGGTCTGCACGAGCAGCAGGAGCGCGGAGAACGCGACGGACAAGGTGGCCGGCGCAAACCGCCTCCACTCGTGGACGAGCGTCTTTCGCGCGAGCGCGACCTTGGCGCGCATCAGCCGGCGTCTCGCATGGCTTGCACGCGTGCTTCGTCGGCCATTGGATTCGCGCCGCCCAGTGCTTTGTAGAGCCGCACAAAGGCGAGTTGTTGTGCCAGTTCGGCATCGAGGGTCGCCAGCCGCGATTTGATCAAGGCTTCCTGCGAATCCTCCAGGTCGAATCGGTCGGCTTGCTTCAGGCGAAAGCGCTGTTCGGCGCGCAGGGCCAGTTGTTCCGCATCCCGTTCCATGGCCGACAGGCGCTCGCGGCGTTCACGCTGCGTGCTCAGCGAGGCCATGGCCGATTCCACCTCGGCGATGCCTTCGAGCACGCTCTGCCGATAGTCCAGCACGGCGGCCTGCATCTGCGCCAGGCGCGCCTGCGACACCGCCTGGCGCGCACCGGCATCGAACAGCGGAATGTCCACGAAGGGCGCCGCAGAAAGAATGCCGTGGCTGGTGGAACCCGCCCCGCTCAGCGGCACGGCCACGCTCAAGGTGCCGTTCAGCGAGAGGCGCGGATGACGGTTGGCCTCGGCCTCACGGGCCGAACCGAAGGCCTTCATGACCTGATGCTCGGCCCGCTGGATGTCGGGCCGTGTGCGAATGATGTCTGCCGGCAACTGCGAGATTCGCACCGCCGGCAGATCGAAGCGGGTGCAGGGCAGCGTGTCGGGGCCCGTGGCGTTGTGGTCTCCAGCGAGCACCGCCATCTGCGACCGGATTCCCGCCACGACGGTCGAAGCTTCCCACGCCTCGAGACGCAACTGCTCGAGCTCGCGCCGCGCACGGGCCACGTCGTCCTGCGAGGCCTGGCGCACGGACACGCGCGATTGCCACAGTGCCAGGCGGCGTTCCTGGACGGACACGCTGTCAGCCAGCAACGCCTGACGGCATGCTGAATGGCGCCACCCAAGCCAGGTGCGCACGACCTCCGCGACCACGGCCACGCGGGCCGCCTTCAGGTCTGCCGACGCGGTCTGCGCGTCCGCTTGCGCCGCATCGATCTCGGCAGCGGTGCGGCCGAACAAGCCTGCTTCCCACTGCGCGTCAAACCCCGCAATGAAGTAGTTGCGCCGGCTGTCAGGGCTTGGAATGGCCGAGGTGTCGAAGCGCAGCACAGGGGAGGCGCCGGCTTGCGAGGCCTGCAGCATCGAACGCGCTGCGCGGACTCGTTGTGCCGCTGCGGCGATGCTCAGGTTGCCGCCCCTGGCGCGGATGACCCATGCATCGAGCTGCTCGTCGCCGAAAGCTCGCCACCATTGATCGAGGTCGGGTTCGACGACCTTCGCCGCTTCTGCAGACGCCGTTGTCTCGCGCCATGCTGCAGGTGTTTGCGCCTTCAACTCAGGCGCGCGAAGCGGCGAGCTGCAACCCGCCGATGCAGCGATCAACAGCCACAGGGCCCCATGCGAAAGAGGCTTGAGGCATGGGCCTGTTCGCGTGGGAATCGGCATGGTGTGCAGGGGCTTGGAGGGGTCTCGAATCGAGTGGTACCGACTCGTTCCTGAGCGGTGCCTGACGGTGCCGAAACGGCGAGGACATGAAATAATTCTAGGCTTCAATTCGGCCGCTGATCTCGATCATTCCTTCGCCATGTTCGTCTCGCATCGAGGTCTTGCTCCGATGAATTCGCGCCGTCCTTCGACGATGCCGCGACTGCTTCTCTTCCACGGACTTGCGAGTTCATCCAAGGAATTCGGACTGCTCGTGCATCCGCTGCGCCGCGCCGGCGTGCGCTTCGATGCGCTCGACGTCAACGGCTACACGCATGGCACCATGCCCGATCGCGCGCGCTGGCAAGACTGGGTCGACGCGGCGTGTGCCCGAGTCGATGCGGTACTCGACAGTTCCAATGAACCCATCGTGCTCGGCGGCCTGTGCACCGGTGCCATGCTGGCCCTCGCGGTGGCATCGCGGCGCCGTCATGCAGGGCTGGTGGGACTCGCGTTGCTGTCGCCCCTGTTTTCATACGACGGCTGGTCGCTGCCGTGGTGGTATGGGTTTCGCCACCTCGCCTATCTCCTGCGCCTTGAGCACCGCTACGTGATGCGCGAGCGCTCTCCCTTTGGCCTGAAGAACGAGCGCATGCGGCAAATGGTCCGCACGCAGTTGCAGGACAAGACCAGCGCGAGCGTCGTGGGGCCCGCCGAGGTGTCGCTGCAGGTCGTTCGCGAGAGCGAGCGGCTGTCGGCACATGCGCGCTCGGTCCTGGCCGGCCTTCACCTGCCCACGCTCGCGCTGCATGCGCGTGACGACGAGATCTGCCGGCTGGCGAGCGTGCGCCAGGCGCTCGCATCGATGCGGCCGGAGTCACTGCAACTGAAGGTGCTGGAGAACAGCTACCACATGATCACCGCCGACAACGACCGCAAGGAGGTCGCCGATGAACTGGCGGCGTTCGTTCGGTCGCTGTCAGTGCCTGCCTCACGCAACAGCAGCTTGTCCGCGAACGGAAAGCCACTGATGGTGTCGGGCGCCTCCTCCGTCTGAACAATGAATACCGTCGAAGAACTCAAGCAACTCATTCAAGCGCAGTTCGACATCGATCCCGCGACGATCGATGCCGAGGCCGCGTTCGACAGCTACAACCTCGATTCCCTCACCCTGGCTGAACTCCTGTTCGCCATTGAAGACAACTTCCACGTCGTCGTGCCGGATGAAGCTGCCACCAGCGTGACCAACCTGACGGGATTGGCCACCCTGCTGGACGGACTGATCGCCACCAAGGCAGCCTGACCATGCGGGCCAAGCCCTCGCGGATCGCGGTGACCGGCCTGGGGCTCGTGAGCCCCCTGGGTGACAATGTTGACGCGGCGTGGCAGCGCCTGATGCGCGGCGAGGGCGCGGTCCGGCGCATGAGCTTCGAAGGCTTGCCCGACATCGCGGCGGCGAGCGTCGACTTCGACCCCGCCACCGTGCTGACCAAGCTGCAGCAGGTGGGCACCGAGCGCGTCAGCCAGATGGCCTTGAGCGCAGCAGCCCGGGCGCTGGAAGATGCAGGGCTGTCCGAGATCGGCGACGGCGAACGTGTCGGCCTGTACGTGGGCACCGGCCTGGGTGGCGCATCGACCATCGACACGGGCTACGCCGCGATGTACGGCGGTACCCGCGTTCCGCCGCTGACCGTGCCGGCCGGCATGGTCAACGGTCCTGCGGCGGTGATCGCCATGCACTGCGGCATTCTCGGACCCGTGGTCACCTATGCCGTCGCCTGCGCATCGAGTTCCGTGGCGATCGCGGAGGCGGCGCACGCGCTGCGGCGCGGCGAGGTCGACGTCGCCATTGCCGGCGGTGCTGAAGCGTTGCTGGTGCGCGGCACCGTGGCGGCATGGCAGGCGTTGCGCACGCTGGCGCCGCCTCGCGCCGATGACGTGCAAGGCAGTTGCCGTCCTTTCTCCGCAGACCGCAACGGATTGGTCCTCGGAGAGGGGGCCGCCTTCCTGGTGCTTCGTCGAGAAGAAGACCTTGCCGAGGCCCAGCGGGAGCCGCATGCGTGGCTCGTTTCAAGCGCAGTGCGCTGCGACGCCGCGCATCTCACCAACCCCAATGTCCGCGGCCAGGTGGCGGCTCTCCAGGCTGCGCTCCGCTCGGCGCAGTTGCTTCCGTCCGACATCGGCTACTGCAACGCACACGGCACCGCGACTGTCGCCGGCGATCCCGTCGAATGCGAGGCACTGCGGCAGGTCTGGGGCGACAGCGCGGCTCGGTTGCATGTGAGTTCGACGAAGGCCGCGCACGGCCACCTGCTCGGTGGCGCTGGCGCGCTCGAAGCACTCTTGACCGTGATGGCCCTTCGGCGTCAGGAGATTCCTCCCACGCGTGGAGTCCATGACCTCGATCCCGCCTGCACCGGCCTGCGCCATGTTCTGGGCGAAGGCGTGCCAGCCAGCAACCTCGGTTTTGCGGTGAGCAATTCCTTCGCCTTCGGCGGGACCAACTCGACACTGGTCTTCGCCAGGGCGTAGCGCAGGCGTCTGGTGGCCTCCATAACGGTGGTACAACATCGGCCTCTATCCACTCACTCCAGGAGCACCCATGAGCGCAGACAAGGACCGCGGCATCCGCCGTGAAAAGCAGAAGCGGGCGAAGGCCTTGAAGAAGGAAGCCCGGCAGCAACGCCGGGAAGCGGCGTCGCAGCCCGCGAAGAAGTGATCGGCCAGGCGGATCACCACGCCTGAGAAGATCGATGGGCATCGAGCAGGACCTTGGCGCGGCCATTGCCTTGTTCAATGGCGGTGACGCTGCCGGTGCCTTGCGCTTGTGCGACGCCATCGTGCGGCGCCACGCGCACCCGGGCGCGCTGCAGTTGCAAGCGGTGCTGCTGCGGTCCCGCGGCTCGCTGGACGAGGCGCTGCAGGCCATCGAAGCCTCGCTGCGCCTGCGCCCGGATCATGGCCCCTCCGTCGAACTGGCCTCGCAGCTGTGCCACGAAGTCGGGCGCGCACGCCATGCGGCCGGCGACATGACCGGTGCACGGCAAGCCTTCGAGCGCTGTGTGGCCCTGGTGCCCACCGCCTGCGAGAGCTGGTTTGCGCTGGCGCTGGTGCAGCAAGACCTGCACGCGCTGGACGAGGCACGGCATGCCCTCCTTCAGTTGCTGGCCCTGCATCCGCAGCATGGGCGTGCTCGCCTGAACCTGGGCATCATCGAGCAGCAACTGGGCTCGCTTGACGACGCCATGCGGCACTTCGGACGTGCCAACCGCGAGGACCCATCGGCCTTGCCGCGCATCCTGGGTGCGCTCAGTTCCGAGCGTTGCGGCTGCCTGTGGCTGCGCACGGACCAGGCCGTCGAGGCCTTGCAGGCACAAGCCCCAGCGCTCAGCGCTTGACGCGGTACCGCTTGCGATAGACGCCCGGCGTCTCCAGCATGTGGGTGACGGTGTCGGTGAAGCGCGCTGCCGTTGCAGCATCGAAGGGCTGGCAATCGAGCGCCAGACTTTCGCGCGACACCGGAAAACACTGCGCGACTGGCGTTCCCTTGGGCAAGGTCCCATCGAAGTGCGGATCAGTCCAGACCGCCGGGAAGTTGATGCCGGCGTCGAAGAAGCGGTCGGCATCAACCACGCCGCTGAGCAGCCGGAACGGCAGATCGTCGCGATTGGCCGGGTGGGTGCAGTACAGCGACCAGCCGGGCGGCAACTCGATCGTCCAGAAGCTGTTGAACTTGATCGCCGCCTGGCCGGCGCGGCCTTGCGGGCTGCCGGCCAGTTGCTCATGCACGTGGAACGACAGCGGCGAGCGGGGCATGCAGTCCACGCTGCTCGGCGGGCAGTCCCAGTTCCATGAGAAGCGACCGCCGCTCACCTGCACGTCGCAAGGCAGCAGGATCATGAAGCCGTGGCGCATCGCATCAACAAAGGGCGGGCATTGCTTGAGCGTGCGCACCGGCCGTGCATGCAGCGCGCTGTCCATGCGCGGCGCCATCTCCTTGAGCCAGGTGGGCATGGCATCCCGGGCGGGCACCGGTGGCGGAAGCACATCCACGAGCGCCGGGTCGCAGCGGAAAACGATGCGCACGACGCCGCTCTCAGAGCATGCTCGCGCCGATGTTGATCAGCAGCGCGAGCACGGTCGTGTTGAAGAAGTAGGCGAGGATGCAATGGACCGACCCGATGCGCCGCATCGGCTTGGTCGCGAAGGACACATCGGCTGTCTGGCCCGAGGTGCCGATCACCGATGAGAAGTAGAAGAAGTCGCCGTAGTCGGGCTGCTCTTCATCCGGGAACTGCAAGCCTGCGGGCCGGCCGTGGCACACCGCCGCGTAGTAGTCGTGCGCGTAGTGCAGCGTGAACATCACCTGGATGAACGCCCACGACGACAGCACCGTGAGGCCGGCCAGCGAGACATGCGCGATCTTGAGCCAGCCGTGCATGTCCTTCACCACCGTGAGTTCGGTGGCGATCGCCGCAAGGCTCGCCACCGCGGACACCACCACCAGCACCAGCAGAACGATCTGTCCATCGTCTTGCAGCTGCGCGCGCCGGCGCATGTGCTGGCTCGACGAGCGCATCATCATCACGCCGGCGAGCAGCACGTACAGCAAGGCGCCGAAGTTCCACGCGATCAAGAGCCGCGTGACCGTGTGGCTCGCGATGCTGGTGGGCAGCAGGAGCGACACCGCGATGCTCGCCAAGGTGGCGATGAACACCCGCGGCCGAGCGCGCACCAGCCGCAGGAATCGATTTCGTTGCCAGTTCATGGGAGTGGGTCGGGCGATCATCCACACTTTGGCTGACCGGCCACTGAGCGCCTGCGCCGCGTGTTGTGGCGTCAGCTTCTCCTCAGAAAATTCCTCTTCGCTCGCGTGAGGGCGGGGTCAACGATGCTGCGGCGCGTGCCGTTCGTGAAGCACTTGAACCCTCACGACACGGAGCATGTCCATGAAAATATCTGTGCCCCTGGCACCGGCTCGGCCAGCGACGGCCTTGATGAGCATCATCGGCCTCGTCACCACGTTGGCAATCACCGGCTGCGCAACGCATGAACGCGTGGTCGTGCGCGAGCAGGTGGTCGTGCAGCCGACCATCATGCGCGTTCCCGCACCCATCCACGAAGAGCGCGGCGCGCCGCCGACGGTGGGCTGGAACTGGGTGCCCGGCCACTGGAAGTGGGAAGGCCACGACTGGGCCTGGGTGCACGGCAAGTGGGTGCCCGACCTCGTGCCGCCGATGCCGGCGATCGTGGTGGAGACCGTGTCGCCGCCGCCATCACCCGCCCACTACTGGGTGCCCGGCCATTGGGTCTGGCGGCACGACGGCGCGGGCTGGGTCTGGATGCCGGGGCGCTGGCTGCGCTGAGCTCGCGTTCAGCTCATCTCGTCGATCTTGGTGCTGAGTTCCAGCCACCGGCCTTCCAGCACCTCGATCTCGTCGGTGACCACCTTCAGCCGCTTGCCCTTGTCGGCCAATGCCTCGGGCGACAAGGTGTTCTGCGCGAACAGCTCTTCGATCTGGTCGCGCTCCGCGAACAGCACGCCCAAGCGGTTGTCCACCTTGTTGAGTTCCTTGCGCAGCGGCTTGACCTCTTCGGCCTTCTGCTGGCGGGCCAGCGCGGCGGCCTTGCGGTCTTCCTTGCGGTTGCCCGATGACGCCGCCGCCTGCTTCTCGACCACGGCCGTTTCGCGCACGGCCTTGGCCTGTTCCTTGGCCGTGTCCAGCAGCCAGCGCTGGTAGTCGTCCAGGTCGCCATCGAAAGGCGTCACGCCGCCTTGGGTGACCAGCCAGAACTCGTCGCACACCTCGCGCAGCAGCGCGCGGTCGTGGCTGACCAGCATCACGGTGCCCTCGAACTCGTTCAAGGCCATGGACAAGGCCTCGCGCGTGTCCAGGTCGAGGTGGTTGGTCGGCTCGTCCATCAGCAGCAGGTTGGGGCGCTGCCACACGAGCATGGCCAGCACCAGCCGGGCCTTCTCGCCGCCGCTCAGGGTGCCCACCTGCTGGTTCACCATGTCGCCCTCGAAGCGGAACTGCCCGAGGAAGTTGCGCAGGTCCTGCTCGCGTCCCGGCGGGCCGGCGTCGCGGGCCAGGCGGATCATGTGGTTGAGCGGCGTGTCGTTGGGCCGCAGCACGTCCATCTCCTGCTGCGCGAAGTAGCCGATGGCCAGGCCCTTGCCTTCGGTCACGGTGCCGCCCAGCGATGGCTGCATGCGCGCCACCGTCTTCACCAGCGTGGACTTGCCCTGGCCGTTCGCACCGAGGATGCCGATGCGCTGTCCCGCCAGCACCGAGCGGTTCACGTCGCGCACGATGATCTTGTCGCCCGCGTCGGTCTTGTAGCCGCACACCACGTCCTGCATGGCGAGCATGGGGTTGGGCAGGCTTTGCGGCTCGCGGAATTCGAAAGAAAAATCCGACGCCGTCAGCACCGGCGCCAGCTTTTCCATCCGTGCCAGTGCCTTCACTCGGCTTTGCGCCTGCTTGGCCTTGCTGGCCTTGGCCTTGAAGCGGTCGATGAATTTCTGCAGGTGGGCGATCTTTTCCTGCTGCTTGGCGTAGCTGGCCTGCTGCAGGCTCATGCGTTCGGCACGCATCTCCTCGAAGGCTGTGTAGTTGCCGCCGTATCGCGTGAGCTTGGCGTCGTCCAGGTGCAGCGTGACACGGGTGATCGCATCCAGGAATTCGCGGTCGTGGCTGATGACGATGAGCGTGCCTTCGTAGCGCTGCAGCCAGGCTTCCAGCCAGACCAGGGCATCCAGGTCCAGGTGGTTGGTGGGCTCGTCCATCAGCATCAGGTCGGCCGGGCACATCAGCGCGCGGGCGAGCTGAAGGCGCATGCGCCAGCCGCCGGAGAAGCTGTTCACCGGCGCATCGAGCTGGTCGATCTTGAAGCCCAGGCCCAGCAGCATGGCCTGTGCGCGGGCGCGGGCGTCGAAGCCGCCCGCATCGCTGATGGCGTGGTGGGCTTCGGCGATGGCGTGGCCGTCGTCGGCCGCCTCGGCCTTGGCCAGCGCGGCCTGGGCCTCCATCAGGGGGATGTCGCCTTGCAGCACGAAGTCGGTCGCGCCGTCGTCGGTCTCGGGCATGTTCTGCGCGACCTCGGCCATGCGCCAGCGCGGGGGCATGTCCACGTCGCCGGAGTCCGCATGCAGGCGGTTGGCCAGCAGCGCGAAGAGCGACGATTTGCCGGCGCCATTGCGGCCCACGAGGCCGATCTTCTCGCCGGGCTGCAAGGTGACGGACGCGGCGTCCAGCACCACCTTCACGCCGCGACGCAGCGTGATGTCTCGCAAGGTGATCATGCGCGGCTCCAGCGGGCCAGCGCGTCGCGCGTGACCAGCAGCACCTGGTCGGCACCGGCGCTGGTCTCCATCCACGCGACTTCGAGGCGGCGGAAGGCGTGCTCGAAGTGGGCGCGCTCGTTGCCGATCTCCAGCACCAGCACGGCATCGGGCGTCATCTTGGCCGGCGCGTCTCGCAGGATCTTGCGCACGAGGTCCATGCCGTCGTCGCCACCGGCCAGGGCCAGCGCGGGCTCGTGACGGTATTCCTCCGGCAGCTCGCCCATGCTCCTGGCGTTCACGTAGGGCGGGTTGCAGACGATGAGGTCGTACGGGCCCTTCACGTTGGCCAGCAGGTCCGACTTGACCAGCGTGATGCGCTTGCCCAGCTTGTGCCTGTCAACGTTGATCTTCGCAATTGCCAGTGCGTCGTCGGAGATGTCCGCGGCATCCACCACCACGTCCGGGTAGGCCATGGCCGCGATCACCGCGAGGCTGCCGTTGCCGGTGCACAGGTCCAGCACCTTGCTCGTGCGGTCGGACAGCCACGAATCCAGTTCGCCCGTCTGCTCGCCGTCGGCCAGCAGTTCGGCGATGAAGCTGCGCGGCACGATGCTGCGCTCGTCGATGTAGAAGGGCACGTTCTGCAGCCAGGCCTCCTTGGTGAGGTAGGCCGCGGGCTTGCGCGTATCGATGCGCTGCTGCACGAGGGCGCTGGCCTTGGCTTGCTCCTCGGCGGTGAGCACCTTGCTCGCATGAGGCTCCAGCTCGTCCAGGTCCATGCCCAGCGCCCACAGCACCAGCCATGCGGCCTCGTCGAAGGCGTTGGTCGTGCCGTGCCCAAAAGAAACGCCCGCCTGTTTGAGGCGGGCGGCTTCAGCCGTGATGAAGTCGATCAGAGTCATGAGAGCAGATTTTCCATCGTCCGGCGATAGATGTTCTTCAAAGGTTCGATGTCGGCCACGCGGACGTGTTCGTCGATCTTGTGGATGGTGGCGTTCACCGGGCCCAGCTCGATCACCTGAGGGCAGATCTTGGAGATGAATCGCCCGTCCGACGTGCCGCCCGTCGTGGACAGCTGCGTCTTCACGCCCGTCTCCGCCTCGATGGCCGACGACACCGCCTGGCTCAGGCTGCCCACCGGCGTGAGGAAGGGCTCGCCGCCCAGCGTCCAGGCCAGGTCGTAGTCCAGGCCGTGCTTGTCCAGCACCGCATGCACGCGCTTCTTCAGTGAATCCGGCGTGGACTCGGTCGAGAAGCGGAAGTTGAAGTCGATGACCAGCTCGCCCGGGATCACGTTGGTCGCGCCCGTGCCGCCGTGGATGTTGGACATCTGCCAGCTCGTGGGCTGGAAGTAGTCGTTGCCGCGGTCCCACTCGATGCCCACCAGCTCGGCCAGTGCGGGCGACACGAGGTGGATCGGGTTCTTCGCAAGCTGCGGATAGGCGATGTGCCCCTGCACGCCCTTGATGGTGAGCTTGCCCGAGAGACTGCCGCGTCGGCCGTTCTTCACCATGTCGCCCACGCGCTCCACCGAGGTGGGTTCGCCGACGATGCAGCAGTCCAGCCGTTCGCCGCGGGCCTTCAGCCATTCGACGACCTTGACCGTGCCGTCCACGGCGGGGCCTTCCTCGTCGCTCGTGATGAGCAAGGCGATGGACCCGCGATGCGCCGCCTGCGCGGCCACGAACTCCTCGATGGCCACCACCATGGCGGCGATGGAGGTCTTCATGTCCGCTGCGCCGCGGCCATGGAGATTGCCGTCGCGGTGCGTGGGCACGAACGGGTCGCTGCGCCATGCCGCGAGCGGTCCGGTGGGCACCACGTCGGTGTGGCCGGCGAAGGCCAGCACCGGCGCCTTCGCGTCGCTGCCGCGGCGGACGGCCCAGAGGTTGGTCACGCGGAAGTCGTCCGGCCCGCTGACGATGGTCTCGAAGGAAAAGCCCAGGGGCTTCAGCCGCGCCTGGATGAGCGCCTGGCAACCGCCGTCATCGGGCGTGATGGACCGGCAGGCAATCAGCTGCTCGGTGAACTGCAGGGTACGGGACATCGGGCAAGAAAATCAGTAGGGCGAGAGCCCGGCGCTGCGGGTGTTGATTTCATCGGGGCGCACGTCCAGCGTGATCTCGGTGAAGGTCGGCTGGTCGTCCGATTCTTCCTTCTTGGCGGCCACGCGCGACACGGGGCTCATGTCGTTCTGCAGGCGCCACATCAGGTTGGTCGGCGAGTCGGCGAAGGCCAGGCCTTCGTCGCGGGTGATCACACCCTGGGTGATGAGGCGTGCCAGGTCCTGCTCGAAGGTCTGCGAGCCTTCGGCCAGCGACTTTTCCATCGCCTCCTTCACGCCGTTGAAGTCGCCTTGCTCGATCAGCTCGGACACGAGTTTGGTGTTGAGCATCACTTCCACCGCCGGCACGCGGCCGCCGGCCGTGGCGCGCACCAGGCGCTGCGAGACGATGGCGCGCAGGCCTGAGGCCAGGTCGGCCAGCAGGGCAGGGCGCGACTCCGGCGTGTAGAACGACAGGATGCGGCCCAGTGCGTGGTAGCTGTTGTTGCCGTGCAGGGTGGACAGCACCAGGTGGCCCGACAGTGAATACGAGATGGCCGCGGTCATGGTTTCGCGGTCGCGGATTTCACCGATGAGGATGCAGTCCGGCGCCTGGCGCAGCGCGTTCTTCAGGCCCACCTGCAGCGACTGCGTGTCGCGGCCCACCTCGCGCTGGTTGACCACCGACTTCTTGTTGGCGAAGAGGAATTCGATCGGGTCCTCGATGGTGAGGATGTGCCCGGCGAGCTGCTGGTTGCGCTGCTCCAGCATGGAGGCGAGCGTGGTGGTCTTGCCGGTGCCGGTGGCGCCCACCATCAGGATGAGCCCGCGCTTTTCCAGCACGAGGGTGTTGAGCAGGGGCGGCAGGTTCAGCGTCTCCAGCGCCGGGATGTGGTGCGGGATGCAGCGCAGCACCGCCGCGACCGAGCCGCGCTGCTTGAAGCCGCTCAGGCGGAAGCTGCCCACGCCGGCCAGGCCCACGCCCACGTTGAGTTCGCCGGTGTCGTCCAGCTCTTCCAGCTGCGAGGGGCTCAGCAGCTCCGACAGCAGCTGCCGCGGCTGGGTGTGCGTCAGCGGCTGGTCGCTCAGCTGCAGGATCTGGCCGTTGATCTTGATGAGGATCGGCGTGTTGGCCGAGAGGTACACGTCCGACGCGCCCTTGTCCGCCATCAGGCGTAGCACGCGCTCCATGTTGCCGCTCATGTTTCGTCCTTCAATGTGGTTCCACCCTCAATCATGTCAGGCTTTCGTTGCCGAACACGCTGTAACGATTGCCCTGCCGGTGCTTGGCCAGGTACATGGCTTCGTCGGCCCGCTGGATGAGTTCCGAGGCCTCGAAGCCATCCCGGGGGTACATGCTGATGCCGATGCTCACGCCCAGGTCCAGTGCATGGCCGCTGACGTCCATGCGCCGGCCGAAGCGGTCCAGCAGGGTCTGGGCGACGCGCCGGGCCTCATGTTCCTCGTCCATGGCTTCGAGGAGGATAACGAATTCGTCGCCTCCCCAGCGCGCCACGGTGTCCACTTCGCGCACGCTGCTCGTGAGCAATCTCGCGGCCTGCACGAGTGCGACGTCGCCCACCCCATGCCCGTAGGTGTCGTTGATGTGCTTGAAGCGGTCCAGGTCCACGAAGAGCACCGCCAGGCAGCCGCCGCTGCGCTTGGCCGTCAGGATGGCGTGCTCCAGCCGGTCGATGAACACCGAGCGGTTCGCCAGGCCAGTGAGGTTGTCGTGCCGTGCCATGTGGGCCAGGTGCGTGCGGCTCGCGTCCAGCTCGGACATGGTCAGCGAGATGCGCCGCTGCATCTCGTCGAAGCCGCGGGCCAGCTCGCCGATCTCGTCCTGCCGCTGCGTGGGCAGATCGCCCACCGGGCGGTCGCTGGAAAAGCGCCGCACCTCCTGCGTCATCTGGTTGAGCGGACGGGTCACCACGCGGGCGGCGAACAGCGCCAGCACGATGGCGATCGCGCTGAAGCCCAGCACGATCTGCAAGGTCGTGCGGGCCAGCGTGCGGGTGGATTCGAGGATCTCCGACAGCGGCTCGGCGATGCCCAGGACCACGAAGCTGCGCATCTCGTCGCGGCCCAGCGGCATGCGCATGAAGGCACCCAGCGCCGGCTCGGGCTTGTCGCCCAGCTCCGCCTGGGCCAGCACCTGCTGCGCCTTGCCGTCCAGCAGCGGCTGCACCTGCGCGATGCTCTCCTGGATGAGCACGCGCCGGCCCTGGTCGAAGCCGAAGGCCTGCGCCGGGTCGGGGTGGACGAGGTAGTCGCCCCACTCGTTGGCGATGAAGAGCTTGCGGTAGGTGGGAAGGTCCGCCTTGAGTTCGTCGAACACGCGGGTGATGTCCACGGTGATGACCACCAGGCCCAGCGCCATGCCGTCAGGCGTGGTCACGGGGCTGGAGATGTACATCGCCGGGCGGTTCAGCGCCGCGTGCGAGCCCACGTCGTGGTTCACGCCGATCTTGGACAGGAACACCTCGCCGGGCTTGAGCGCCAGCGCATTGAAGACGTAGGGGAAGTGCGCCTTCTCCTGCAGCATGTCGCCCAGCACACGCACCGTGCCCTGGCCTTCGCGGTCCACGCGGACCAGCTCCAGGCCATGGTCGCGGGCGCTGATCAGCCGCACCTGGAAGTAGGCCGGGTTGGCCCGCAGCAGGGCGTGGAAGGTGTCGGCCAGCGAGGTCTTGCCCGCCTCGGCCAGCTCGCCCGATGAGGCCGGAATGCTGCGGGTGACCTCCAGTTCGCCCACCAGCCGCACGTCGTCGCTGATGTTGTGCACGGCAGTCGCGAAGCGCCGCGAGAACATCTGCACGGACGACATCAGGTCCCGCTCGGCCGCCTTGACCAGCAGCTCGCGGCTTTGCGTGTACGAGTACAGCCCCGTCAAGCCGGTGGCCAGCACGCCGAAGGCCGCCAGCAAGGCGCCCAGGCGGATGTGCAGGCCGAGTTTCATGGTGGCTGTGCTACGGCTTGTCCAGCGCAACCAGCCGGTCGCCCGAGATGATGCGCGCCCAGATGGAGGAGCGCCGGTTGGGATCTTCCACCGGCTCCAGCCAGATGATCTTGTTGCTGCGGTCGGCGCTGGGGCTCGTGTCCACGGTGTTGGCCAGGCCCTGGCGTTCCACCAGAGCCTGCCCGACCGGCTTTTCCAGCATGTAGTCGATCCAGGCCTCGGCGAGCGCCCGGTTCTTCGCGCCACGCGTCACCGTCCAGCAGTCCAGCCAGGCCAGTGCGCCTTCCTTGGGAATCACGTAGCCGATGTCCGCGCCGGCCTTCTTCAGTTGCTGCACCTGCTGCGTGCCGTAGTTGGCGAAGAGCAGGGCCACCTTGTGGTCGCGAAAGAGCTGCACCGATTCCTCGGGCAGGCTGTAGAAGGTGAGCACGTTGCGGCGCAGGGCCACGAGGTGCGCGGTGGCGTCCTTGTAGCCGGCTTCGTCGAGCTGGAAGGGATTGGCGCGGCCCAGCGACAGCGCCGCGATGGAGAAGTTGTGGCCGCCGGTGTCGAAGGCCAGCACACGGCCCTTGTACTGCGGGTCCCACAGCGCGCTGATGGAGTCCGGCGGCGACTTCACCTGCTGGCGGTCGTAGATGATGCCCATCTCCGAGTAGGTGTAGGGCACGGCGTATACATCGCTGCCGCGGGCGATGTTGGGAATGGCCTGGCGGTCGCGAAAGCGCGGCTGCTGCGTGGCGATGTTCGGGATGTTGGCCAGCGTGAGCGGCACGACCAGGCTGGCATCCTGGTAGCGCTTGAGCTCGGCGGTGTTGACCGCGAAGACGTCGAAGTCGGCGCCCTTGTTGGCGCTGACGCGGTCCCAGAGGTTCTCGTCGGAGCTGACGACGGTGACCTGCACCGACACCTTGTGGCGCTGCTCGAACACCTTGACGATGTCCGGGTCTGCGTAGCCTGGCCAGGCCAGCACGCGCAGAACGTCGGCGGCCTGGGCCGGGCATGCCAGCCACGCCGCGATAAAGATCAGGAGGCGCAGCCGACAGATCCTCATCGCGTCATCAAGCGGCTGCCGCGGATCCGGCTTTGCCGGTCCGCTGGCGGCGCCCCCTTGAGGGGGAAGCGCCGGAGGCGCCTCGGGGGTGGGTCATGACCGCAGCAGGTCGTTGATGCTCGTCTTCGAGCGGGTCTGCGCGTCCACGCGCTTGACGATCACCGCGCAGTACAGCTGGCACGATCCATCGCTGCTGGGCAGGCTGCCGCTTACCACCACCGAGCCCGAGGGCACGCGGCCGTAGGTGACTTCGCCCGTCTCGCGGTTGAAGATCTTGGTGCTCTGGCCGATGAACACGCCCATGGAGATCACCGAGTTCTCCTCGACGATCACGCCTTCGACCACTTCCGAGCGGGCGCCGATGAAGCAGTTGTCCTCGATGATGGTCGGGTTGGCCTGCAGCGGCTCCAGCACGCCGCCGATGCCCACGCCGCCGGACAGGTGCACGTTCTTGCCGATCTGCGCACAGGAGCCGACGGTGGCCCAGGTGTCCACCATCGTGCCTTCGTCGACGTAGGCGCCGATGTTCACGAAGCTGGGCATGAGCACCACGTTCTTGCCGAGGAAGGAGCCGTGGCGGGCCACGGCCGGCGGCACGATGCGCACGCCGCTGGCGCGCACTTCCTCGTCCGACAGGTGCGAGAACTTGGGTCTAACCTTGTCGAAGAAGGCGAGCTCGCCGGCATGCATCAGCTGGTTGTCGTTCAGGCGGAACGACAGAAGCACCGCCTTTTTCACCCACTGGTTCACCGTCCACTGGCCCACGCCCTGGCGCTCGGCCACGCGGATGCGGCCCTTGTTCAGGTCGGCGATGACGTGTTCGACCGCGTCGCGGACTTCGGGGCTGTTGGTGGTGTTGAGCGTCGCGCGGGACTCCCACGCGAGTTCGATGATCGATTGGAGCTGCTGGGTCATGGGTGGGGTGGTTGAGGGGGAGAGGGTTCAGGCGCCCAGGGACCGGGCGTAGGCAACGATTCGTTGAGCCGCTTCCAGGCATTCGTCGGTTTCGGCCACGAGCGCCATGCGGATGCGTCCGGCACCCGGATTCACGCCGTGGGCTTCGCGCGCCAGCAGACTGCCCGGCAACACCGCCACATTGTATTGAGCCAGCAATCCACGGGCGAAGGCCACATCGTCAACCCCAAGGCGGGACACCCCGGCCCAGAGGTAGAAACCCGCATCCGGGAGGGCAACGTCCAGCACCTCGGACAGCAGCGGCGTGACCTGCGCGAACTTGCGGCGGTACTGCTCGCGGTTGTCGACCACGTGCTGCTCGTCGCTCCAGGCCACGGCGCTGGCCTGCTGCCAGGTGGGGCTCATCGCGCTGCCGTGGTAGGTGCGGTACAGCAGGAAGTTCTTGAGGATGGCCGCGTCACCGGCCACGAAGCCCGAGCGCATGCCCGGCACGTTGCTGCGCTTGGACAGGCTGGTGAAGACCACCAGGTTGCGGAAGTCGTTGCGGCCCAGCTGCAGGGCGGCTTCCAGCGCGCCCAGGGGCGGCTCGTCGCGGAAGTAGATCTCGGAGTAGCACTCGTCAGAGGCGATGACGAAGCCGTGCTTGTCCGACAGCGCGAAGAGCTTCGTCCACTCGCTCATCGGCATGACGGCGCCGGTGGGGTTGCCCGGCGAGCACACGAAGATGAGCTGGGTGCGGGCCCAGGTCTCCTCGGGGATGGCGTCCCAGTCGGCGGCGAAGTTGCGCGCCGGGTCGCTGTTGGCGAAAGCGGTCTGCGCACCGGCGAGCAGCGCCGCGCCCTCGTAGATCTGGTAGAACGGATTGGGGCAGACGACGGTCGCGCCGGGCCTGGTCGGGTCGATCACCGTCTGCGCGAAGGCGAACAGCGCCTCGCGCGAGCCGTTCACCGGCAGCACCTGCGTGGCCGGGTCCAGCACCACGCCGTAGCGGCGCGTCACCCAGTCCACCATCGCCTGGCGCAGCTTGGGCTCGCCCGCCGTGGCTGGGTACGAGGCCAGGCCCTTGAGGTTCTCGACGATGGCCGTCTTGATGAGTTCCGGCGTGGGATGCCGCGGTTCGCCGATGCCCAGGCTGATCGGCTTGTACTCAGGATTGGGCGTGATGTCGCGGGTGAGGGCGCGAAGCCGCTCGAAGGGATAGGGGTGGAGCTTGGCCAGCAGCGGGTTCATGCGGCCGATTATCGGTGAGCGCGCCGGCTGAAGCCCTCCGAGCCGGTGCGCAGCGCCGGTGCCTGCCAGCCGGGCGGCCACACGGGATGGGTCTTGTCGCCGAGCGAGGTCTGCATGCCCAGTTTGCGCAACAGCGTGGCGGCGTCGTACGGGGCATGCACCTTCACGTCGTTGTCGAAATAGACGAACACGTCGCGCTTGGTACGTTGCGGTGCGGGCTTGCCGGATGCGAGCCGCGCATCGTCCACCTGGCCGCCTTCGCTCCAGGTGCGGATGCGGTGCGCCCAGCGCTCCAGCGCGTCGTCGCTGTAGCCGCTGGCATACAGCTCCTTGTCGCCATGCAGGCGCAGGTAGACGAAGTCCGAGGTGAGGTCCTCCAGCAGCGGCCACTTGCCGGCGGTGTCGGCCACCACCAGGCCGATGCGGTACTTGCGCAGCATGGCGATGAAGGCCGGGTCACGGAAGCTCTCGTGGCGGATCTCCACCGCGTGCCTGATCTTCACCGGCTTGTCCGGCGGTGCCACGCTCACGCGGCCGTCGATGCGGTGGTCGTGGTGGCGGGCCATGCGTGCTGCCTCGTCCGTGTCGCGCGGCAATTGGGCGAAGAAGGCCTCGAAGCGGTCGGGCTTGAACGGCAGCATGGGCGGGAACTGCCACAGGATGGGGCCCAGCTTGTGCCGCAGCTCGAACAGTCCATTGGCGAAAAAGTTGGCCAGCGGGGTGTCGATCTCCTTGAGCCGGCGCATGTGGGTGATGTACTTCGGCCCCTTCACCGCGAACACGAAGTCATCGGGCGTCGCATCGTGCCACTGGGCGTACGACGCCGGCGTCTGCAGCGAGTAGAACGAGCCGTTGATCTCGATGGTGGGCAGCATGCGCGAGGCGTATTCCAGCTCTCGCCGCTGCGGCAGCTTCTCGGGATAGAACACGCCGCGCCAGGGTTCGTAGCGCCAGCCGGAGATGCCGATGCGGATGTTGCCGTGGGTTGCTCGCATGGCCTTCACGGGCAATCGCGATGCCGGGGGTCATTGCATGCACAAGGGGTGACGTTCAGTTACGCCGAGTCCTCACCTGGCCTGTAGTCTTTGATGATGTCTCATCCCGCGCATTCGATGCAGAAACGATCCTCACTGGCTGGCATCTTCGTGTCCGTCCTGGCGTGCAGCCTGCTCGGCGCCTGCGGTGGCGGAGGCAGTGCGAGCGCCGCTCCCACGCCCACGCCCACGCCAACCCCCAGCCCGCCGCCGCCCGCGCCGGCCGTGGCCACCTGCGGCTTGTCCAACTTCACCAGCACGATGCTGGCCCGCGTGAACCAATGGCGTGCCAGCGGCGCCACGTGCGGCAGCACCGCCTACGGCCCGGCACCCGCGCTCGCGTGGAACGACCTGCTCACCCAGGCGGCCGCGGTCCACTCGCAGGACATGGTGAGCCACAACTTCTTCGACCACGCCGGCTCCAATGGCAGCAGCCCTGGCGACCGCATCACCGCCGCCGGCTACGTGTGGAGTTCGTACGGAGAAAACATTGCCGCGGGGCAGTCGAGCATCAACAACGTGGTCGATGGCTGGATTGCCAGCCCCGGTCATTGCGCCAACATCATGAACCCGGCCTTCGTGCACCTTGGCGTGGCCTGCATCAACGGCACGGCCTCCGACACCTATTCCACCTACTGGACGATGGACCTGGGCAAACCGTTCTAGGCTTGCAGCGAGCCGGTCAAGCCACCGACGGCGGGGCCAGCTCGTTCACCGGCTCCTCCCGCAGCAAATACCCGATCCCCCTGAGCGTCTTCAAGCTCACCCCGCTGCCTTCCAGCTTCTTGCGCAGGCGCGATGCCACCACCACCAGCGCCGAGTCCTGCACCATGTGGTGGCTCGGGAACACCACCATCAGCAGCCGTTCCTTGGACAAGGCATGCCCGCGGTGCAGCAGCAGCGCCTTGAGCAATGCATGCTCGCGCGGCGTGACTTCGAGCAGTTCGCCGCGCAGATGGAACGTTCCCGATGACAGGTCCATGGTGAGTGCGCCGCAGCGCGCCGTCTCCGATCCGTCATGCCCGTGCGAGCGACGCAGCAAGGCGCGGATGCGCGCTTCCAGTTCGTCGATGTCGTAGGGCTTGACGAGGTAGTCGTCCGCGCCGGCATTGAGGCTCGCGACACGGTCGCCGACTGCATTGCGCGAGCTCAGCACGAGGATGGGCACGCGCAGTCCCTCCTGGCGCGCACGGTGCAGCACCTGCAAGCCGTCCAGGCCCCGAAGGCTGAGTTCGAGGATGGCGGCGCGTGGCCGGTAGTAGCGCAGGTGCACCAGCACTTGCGTGCCGTCGCTGCACCACTCGACGTCGAAGCCGCGGCGCTCCAGCGCCAGGCGCAGTGCCTGGGCCAGCGTGGGGTCGTCTTCTGCCAGCAGCAATCTCATGCGGCGCAGTGTGCGAAGGCTTTGCCATGGGCATGCATCGGGTTCCCCCGCGATTGGCCGACCCGGACAGCCAAATGACAGCCTGCCCCGCGAGTTCGACAGCCGCCTGAAATGGATGGTGATGAATGGTGGCTTCGCAGCCACGACAGCCAATCGACAGCGGCTGTTCGGCTATTGATACGCCTCTGAAACATTGCGCCCCACTGCGCAGGGATGGCCCGCAGACGGGCTTGCGGCATCGACCCAGAAGATGCGCGGGCCTTTTCAACGGCACATCACCAACAAAGCAATACGGAGTCGACATGACACTCAGACCCATCGCCCTCGCCATCGCCGCCGTGGCGTGCAGCAGCGCCTTCGCACAGCAGTCCACCGTCACGGTGTTCGGCATCCTGGATGCCGGCGTCCAGCGCCTGGAGAACGGCTCGCAGGCCCGCTGGCTGCAATCCATCGACGGCCTCAGGACCAGCCGCCTGGGCTTTCGCGGCACAGAGGACCTGGGCGGCGGCCTGTCCGCAAGCTTCCACCTCGAAGGCGCACTCTCGCCCGACGACGGCAACGCGGCAGGCATGAACTGGCGCCGCCGCTCGACGGTGAGCCTGGCCAGCAGCACGCTCGGCGAACTGCGCCTGGGCCGCGACTACACGCCCACCTTCTGGAACTACAGCGTGTTCAGCCCCTTCGGCACCAACGGCGTGGGCTCGTCGGGCAACCTCATCTACGGCTTCGGCGGCAAGTCGTCGACCGCACCCACCATCGTGCGTTCCGACAATTCCGTGGGCTACTTCCTGCCCAAGGGATTGGGCGGCGTGTACGGCCAGGCCATGGTGGCGCTGGGCGAAGGTGCGCCCACCGGCAAGTTCCACGGCGTGCGGCTGGGTTTCGCCAGCGGTCCGGTCGATGTCGCGGTCGCCGCGTCCGACACCGTCAACAACGCCGCCGGCGACAAGTTCAACAACTTCAACCTCGGCGGCTCGTATGACTTCGGCGTGGTGAAGCTGATGGGCATCTACTCCGTCAGCATGCAGACCACCGCGAAGCAGACCACGACCTTGCTGGGCTTCACGATGCCCATCGGCGCGGGCGAATTGCGGGCCAGCTGGATCCATGCCGACAAGGCCAACTCGCCGGACGACGCGACCCAGCTCGCCGTGGGCTACGTGTATTGGCTGAGCAAGCGCACCGCGCTGTACACCTCCGCCGCGCAGATCAAGAACAAGGCCGCGGCTACCTTCGTGATTCCTGGTGGCGCGCCGCTCTCAGCCGGTCAAAGCTCCACGGGCGTGGAGATGGGTGTCTCGCACTCGTTCTGAACGCGAGCGGGATGCTCACAGCATCCCGGTTTCAGCCGCATGCCGGGGCAGCTCCACCGCCGGCTGCGGCTTCCATCCCTTCTTGCGGTGCTCCACCACCACGTTGGTGTAGATGCCGCCGCGCACGTACCACTTGGCCGTGATGCGGATGAAGCGCGGGTCGGTCACCTTCACGATGTCGTCGAGGATCGTGTTGGTGACCTTCTCGTGGAACGCGCCTTCGTTGCGGTAGCTCCAGAAGTACATCTTCAGGCTCTTGAGCTCCACGCACAGTTCGTCGCAGATCATGTCGATGGTGAAGTGCGCGAAGTCGGGCTGCCCGGTGAGCGGGCAGTGGCAGGTGAACTCGGGCACCTGGAACTGGATGACGTAGTCGCGCTGGGGCGCCGGGTTGGGGAACACATGCAGTTCCTTGCTGGGCGCGGACGGCGGATTGGGCGGCATCTCGCGCTGCTTCGGCGCCGGTTTGGCGGGGGCTGATTTGGCCTGCTTCTGGCGGGCGGCGGTCTTGGCCATGTCGGTACTTTTCGAGAGGGTGTCGTGCAGGGGCGCGATGGTATCATCCGACCCGCCTGCAAGCCCGCTTCCGAGCGGGTTTTCTCAATCAAATCAACGACTTAAGCGCACGCCCTGCGGCGCTCAAGTTTCCCCCCATGCGCCTGAACTCGATCAAGCTGTCCGGCTTCAAGTCGTTCGCGGAACCCACCAACTTCCAGTTGCCTGGCCAGCTCGTGGGCGTGGTCGGCCCCAACGGCTGCGGCAAATCCAACATCATGGACGCGGTGCGCTGGGTGCTGGGCGAGAGCAAGGCCAGCGAACTGCGCGGCGAGTCCATGCAGGACGTGATCTTCAATGGCTCGGGCAACCGCAAGCCCGCCAGCCGCTCCAGCGTGGAGCTGGTGTTCGACAACTCCAGCGCCCGCGCGGGCGGCCAGTGGAACCAGTTCACCGAGATCGCCGTCAAGCGCGTGCTCACGCGAGACGGCACGAGCAGCTACTACATCAACAACCAGCCGGTGCGTCGCCGCGACGTGCAGGACGTGTTCCTGGGCACCGGCCTCGGGCCGCGGGCCTACGCCATCATCGGGCAGGGCACCATCTCTCGCATCATCGAGAGCAAGCCCGAAGAGCTGCGCCTGTTCCTCGAAGAAGCGGCGGGCGTGTCCAAGTACAAGGAACGCCGCCGCGAGACCGAGAACCGGCTGAAGGACACGCGCGAGAACCTCACGCGGGTCGAAGACATCCTTCGCGAGCTCAACAACAACCTCGAGAAGCTGGAGAAGCAAGCCGAGGTGGCCAGCCAGTACCGCGGCCTGCAGGAGCAGGGCACGCTCAAGCTGCACCAGCTGTGGTTCCTCAAGCACCGCGATGCCGCGAGCGAGCAGGAGCGCGTGAAGAAGGAAGTGCTGGCCGCCACCAACGCGCTGGAAGAGCGCATGGCCGAGCTGCGCCACGGCGAGGCGGAGCTGGAGCACATCCGCCAGGCGCACTACGCGGCCAGCGACGAGCTGCATGCGGCGCAGGGCACGCTGGCCGAGGCGTCGCTGGAGGTGTCTCGGCTCGAAGAGCGCATCCGCTACGTGGTGGAAGGCCGCCAGCGCATCGAGAACCGCCTGCTCGAACTGAAGACGCAAAGCGAGCAGTGGGGCGAGCGGCAGACGCAGGCGCAGGACGAGCTGGAGCAGATCGCCGAGCAGATCGCGTCAGCAGACGAGCAAAGCGAGATCCTGGCCGCACAAGCCGAGGAGCAGGCCGCCAACCTGCCCAATGCCGAAGATGCCGTGCGTGCGGCGCAGGCCAAGAGCAGCGAGCAGCGCAACGTGGTCGCAAGCGTGCAGCAGCAGATCCAGGTGCTGGCCGCGGAGAGTCGCAACATCGACGACCAGCGACGGCAACTGAATGCCCGGCGCGACCGGCTGGATGCCGAGCGCCGCCAACTCGCCGCACCCGACCTGCAGCGGCTGGAAGAACTCAAGGGCCAGTTCGCCGTGGCCGAAGAAGCGCACGTGGTCACCGACGCGCGCTTGCATGAGCTGACCGAGCAGGTGCCGGCGCTCGATGAAGAGCGTCGTACCCGGCAGGAGCAGGTGAACGCGGAATCGGGCAAGCAGTCCGACATTTCCGCGCGCCTCGAAGCATTGCGGGCCCTGCAAGAGAAGGTGCAGACCGAAGGCAAGCTCAAGCCGTGGCTGGCCAAGCATGGCCTGGACGGCCTGCCCGGCCTGTGGACCAAGATCCACATCGAGGCGGGCTGGGAAACGGCGCTGGAGTCCGCGCTGCGCGAGCGCATCAACGCGCTGGAGGTGGGCCGCGTCGAGACCGTGCGGGCCTTCGCCACCGATGCGCCGCCCGCCAAGCTCGCGTTCTACACGCCGCCGCAGGCGTCCATTGCCAACACCCACCAGACGCTGCCCCGCCTGTCGGACCTGCTTCGCCTGGGCGATGCCGGCCTGAAGGCGCTGCTCAACGACTGGCTCGAAGGCGTCTACACCGCGGCCAACATCGACGACGCGCTGGCCGCGCGCTCCAAGCTCACGCACGGCGAGGTCATCATGACCCGTGAAGGCCATGCGGTGAGCCAGTTCGCCGTGTCCTTCTATGCACCCGATTCCGAGCAGGCCGGCATGCTGGCCCGCGCGCAGGAGATCGAGAACCTGGAGCGGCAATCCAAGGCACAGGCGCTCATCGCCGAAGAGGCGCGCAGCGCGATGGTGCGTGCCGATGCGGCCTACACCGATGCGTCGCAACGCCTGGTGCTGGCGCGCCGCGAGGCGGCCGAAGCGCAGACCAAGGCGCATCAGTTGCAGGTGGAGCTGCTTCGCCTCACGCAGCAGGCCGAGCAGACGAGCAACCGCCGCGCGCAGCTCGACAGCGAACTGGCCGAGGTCGACGCGCAGCTGGAAGAACTCAACGAGCGCCGCGCCACCGGCGAAGCGAAGTTCGAGGAGCTGGACATGCAGCTCGCGAACACGCAGGAGCGGCATGCCGAGCTGGAAGAGGGCGTGATCAACGCCGAGCGCAAGCTGGCCGAGGCGCGCGAGCAGCTGCGCGCGCTGGAGCGGCAGGCACAGGAAGCGCAGTTCTCGTCGCGCGCCCTGGCGGCGCGCCGTGGCGAATTGCAGCGCAGCATCGAGACCTCGGTGCAGCAGGTCGCGGCCAACGAGCAGTCCGCCGCGCAACTGCAGGAAGAGCTGACGGTGCTGACCGACGCCGCCGCCCAGGCCGGCCTGCAGGAAGCGCTGGCCATCAAGCTCGAACGCGAGGCGGCGCTGGGTGCCAAGCGCAGCGAATACGACGACCTGACCCTGCGCCTGCGCCGCGCCGACGAGCAGCGCATGGCCCATGAGCAAAGCCTGCAGCCGCTGCGCGACCGCATCACCAAGCTGCAGCTCGAAGAGCAGGCCGCGCAATTGGGCGGCGCGCAGTTCATGGAGCAGCTCACCGCCGCGCAGGTCGACATGGAAGCGCTGGCGAAGAACATCGACGACAACGGCGTGAAGCTGTACGGCCTGCAAGGCGAGATCGACCGCATCAACCGCGACATCAATGCACTGGGCGCGGTCAACCTCGCGGCGCTGGACGAGCTCACCTCGGCACGCGAGCGCAAGACCTTCCTCGACGCGCAATCCGCGGACCTGAACGAGGCCATCCACACGCTCGAGAACGCCATCCACAAGATCGACCTGGAAACGCGCGACCTGCTGGGCACCACGTTCAAGCAGGTGAACGACCATTTCGGCCGCATGTTCCCGAGCCTCTTCGGCGGCGGCAATGCCAGGCTGGTGATGACGGGCGACGAGATCCTCGACGCCGGCGTGCAGGTGATGGCCCAGCCGCCGGGCAAGAAAAACAGCACCATCCATTTGCTGTCGGGCGGCGAGAAGGCGCTCACCGCCATCGCGCTGGTGTTCGCCATCTTCCAGCTCAACCCCGCGCCGTTCTGCCTGCTGGACGAAGTGGACGCGCCGCTGGACGACGCCAACACCGAGCGCTACGCCAAGCTGGTGCGCGAGATGTCGGCCGGCACGCAGTTCCTGTTCATCAGCCACAACAAGATCGCGATGGAGATGGCCGAGCAGCTCATCGGCGTGACGATGCAGGAGCAAGGCGTGTCGCGCATCGTCGCAGTCGACATGGAAGCCGCCATCGGCATGGTTGAAGTATGACCGTCCCCGGAGCGACTGCGTCGCTCCCCCTCAAGGGGGCGCCACTGGCGGACCGGCGAAACCGGATCCGCGGTGGCCGCTTGATCGAAACGGAACATGAGTAGTTTGACGATCGCGTTGGCATCACTCGGCGGCCTCGTGCTGGCCGGCGTGGTGGCGCATGGCGCCTGGCAGGCGCGCAAGGCGGGGCCGAAGCGGGCAGTGGTCGAGCCCCAGCCGGCGCCACCGCCTCGTGCCGAGCCGCAGGAGCCCGTGCTGGACGGGGGCATCAGCCACCCGGCCGAGCTGCCCGAGCCCGCACTGGAGGCCCGTGTGCCCAAGCGGCCGAGCGCGAAGCTGGATGCGCTCATCGATGCCATCGCGCCGCTGACGGTGGAATCGCCCATCGCCGGCGAGCTGGCCTTGCTGCACTTGCCGACGACGCGCCGTGCGGGGAGCAAGCCCTTCCTCGTCGAAGGCCTCAACGCCGAGACCGGCGAATGGGAGCCGGCCGCGCCGGGTCAGCGCTACAGCGAATTCCAGGCCGGCGTGCAGTTGGCCAACCGCACCGGCGCGCTCAACGAGATCGAATACTCCGAGTTCGTGCAGAAGGTGCAGGCCTTTGCCGAAGCCATCGGCGCGATGGCCGACTTCCCTGACATGCTGGACGTGGCATCGCGGGCGCGTGAGCTGGACGCCTTCGCCGGCGACCACGATGCGCAGCTCGCGGTGCAGCTGCAGGCAAGGTCGGCGGCGTGGAGCGTGGGCTACATCCAGCAGCATGCGAGCCGTCATGGCTTCGTCGCCGGCGTGGTGCCCGGGCGTCTCGTGCTTCCTTCTGCGGAGGAGGGCGCACCCCCCGTGCTGACGCTGACCTTCGACTCGCAGGCTGCCTTTGCCGACGACCCGAACAAGGCCGCGGTGCGCAACGTGATGCTGAGCTTCGACGTGCCCCAGACCGACCCGAAGGCCGAGCCCTTCGTGGCCTGGCAGGCCAGCGCGCAGGCGCTGTCGCTGGGCATGGATGCGGCCATCGTGGACGACAACGGCCGGCCGCTGAGCCCCGAGGGCTTCACGGCGATCGGTCGTGAGCTGGAGCAGCTCTACGCGCAATTGGCTGAGCGTGACCTGGCCGCGGGATCGCCTGCAGCACGTCGACTGTTTTCCTGATTTTCGTAGGGTGGGTCCGCTTCGCTTGACCCACCCTACCCATCATTCGGCTTGTCGCGGCGGTACGCCCAGCAGTTCTTCGATCTGCTCCAGCGTGGTCCCTGACTTCATCACCGCGCGCAGCCAGTCGTGCAGGGTCATCTCGCCCCAGTTGGCGGCCTTGTCGGCGAGGTAGGCCACCGGGCTGTGCGGCTCGGTGCGGCGGAAGAACTCCGCCACGTCACGCAACTGCCGCAGGGCCTGGGCGCGGCTGTGCAGCGGACCATCGTGCACCGCACCGGCGCGCGCGATGACGTGTCGCGCCTCTTCGGACGCAGAGACTTCATCAGGCACTGATGCATCGGTGATGGCGCCGCTTTCCTTGGCGTAGCGCTTGGCCGTGTGCAGGGCCGACTCCAACACCTTGCGCGCGGCGACGAAGCCGGGCGAGTCGTCGCCCAGAAGGGGGTCCAGCGTGGCTTGCAGGTCGCTCAGCGCATCGAGGGCGCGGCTGGCCTGCGCCAGGTTTTCCGCGAAGAAGGCCTTGGGCGTTTCGCGCTGGATGCGCGCGACGTCGTCGGGCATGAGCGGGCCGTCATCGCCGCTGCCTGCAGAGGTCGATTCGCCGGTCTTGGCTGCGGCGCCGCGTGTGCGGGCGGCTTCCAGGTCGAGCGAGCCGAGCGCCTTCAAGGGCGACTTCAGCAGTGGCGCATGCTGCGCCAGGGCCTCGACATGCGAGATGGCCCACGAGAGGTTGCCCACGCGCAGTTCCAGCTCGCCATCGTCGGCCTGCGGATGCACCTCCTGCCAGTAGCGCTTGCACAACTCGTCGAGCAGTCCCAGCCCGTCGGCCAGTCCGCCGAAGCCGTTCAGGTGCGTCCACGATTCCATCAGCCAGCCGGCGATGCGCAAGTCCTTGCTGCGCTTGGCCATCAGCTCCTCGCACAGCGTGGCGACGCCGCGCCAGTCGGCCACCTTCAGCTCGGTGACGAAGTCGCCCTGCGGCAAGGTGGGATCGTCTTCTCGGCGCAGCTCGGCAACGGTGTCGAACTCGCTGGAGAAGGACATGTCGTCGCCGCAGGGCGCGCTGCCAGAGATGGGTTGCAGCAAGAGGGTGAGGTCCACGTGCGTCGTCCTTGGTGTCGTGGTCACTGCATCACGCGCAGTTCGATGCGGCGGTTGCGGGCGCGGCCTTCGGCCGTGTCGTTGGGGGCGACGGGCCGGTCCGGCCCCACGCCCGAGGTCTGCACGAGCTCGGCAGCGATGCCCTTGCTTGCGAGGTAGGCCTTCACCGAGTCGGCACGAGCGGCGGACAAGGCGATGTTGTGCGAGCGGCCGCCCTGCGCGTCGGTGTGGCCGATGACCTCGAACTTGCGGCCCGGCAGCTTCTGCAGCACCGGCACCAGCAGGTCCAGCACCTGCAGGCCGTTGGTCGTCAGCGTGGAGTTGCCCGGCTCGAATTCGATGATGCGGTTGGCCAGCGTCGCATCCACCACGTCCTGCCCGGCGGCCGACACGCGCAGGCCGTTGCGCACGGTGTAGGTGGGGTTGAGCTGCGCCGACATCTGGCTCACGACCTGCTGGCGCGTGGCCTCGTTCTCGACCTCGCCGGTGAGATCGATGACGTTGCCGGTGATCTTCAACTGGCCGCGCACGACGTGCTTGAGGTCGGGCGAGATCAGCTTCTGCACGTTCTGGTTCCAGTTCGGCGGCGCGACGAGGTTGCTCACGCCCAGCTGATCGACCACACGGTCGGCACCGTAGATCTCGCGCGTCCTGGCGAGGATGCCCTGGCGCGTGGCTTCGTCGGGCACCACGCCCGCGACGACGACCTTGCCGGGTGCCGCGGGCTCGCGCGGTGCGGCGGCGAAGGCCTGCGTGGACAGCACGGATGCCAGCAAGCCCAGGCAGGCGAATTGACGGAATGCGGCGGCCATGTGTGTCACTCTCCCAGGAAGGCTTCGCGGAAGGTGGCTTGCGCCTGCTTCAGCGAAAGTTGCGGCTGCTGCAGGTAGCTCGACAGCTTCTTCACGCCGTAGTCCTGCTGCACGTGCTCCTCCACCCACTCGGCATCGCGCAGGTCCACGAACACGCGCTCGCCCACCTGCGGGTCGAGCGCGGCCTGCAGCACGGTGGGCGAGCCGCCGCTGAAGCCCAGCGTCAAGGTCGGTGAACGATCCGGTGTCTGTCCGGGGCCGGGCGCGACGAACAGCAGCAGCTCGAAATCGCCATGGCGCAGGAAGCGCGACACCAGCTCCAGCCACAGCGTGGAGACGTAGGGCTGGTACAGCGGGTCGGCCGGCAGCGGCAGGCGCAGGCCCTTGTCGAGCTGGCTGCTGCCGCTGGCGGGCACGGGCTGCAGCAGCAGGCCCAGCGCCAGCAGCGTCTGGCGCAGGTCGATCGGGTGGCCGGCCTGGCGCAGCATGGCTTCCAGCGAGCCGACGGTCTGCAGTTCGAGGAAGTCGCGGAAGCTGGCCTCGTAGGCTTGCGGGGCCACGTCGAGCTCGACCTGCGCACTCGACATTTCGCCGAGCACCGGGCTCGCGTCGTTGGCGGTGGTGGCCTGCTGCGCCACACGTTCCAGGCGCTGCCAGGGACGCGCCAGCACCATCGGGCTGCGGGCGACGAATTCGTCGGGCTGGCCCACCTCGAAGCTGCCGGCGGTGATGAACGGGAAGCGCCGGCCTGAAGCGTCGGAGCTTGCCACCAGGTGGCCGGCCAGCGCCACGCGGCTTCTCACGCCCAGGAAGGCGAAGTGCAGCGGGCTGGTGCGGTCGTAGATCTCCTTCCAGCGCGCATCGGTGGCCAGCAGCTCCACGCCTTGCGTGAGCCAGCGGTCCAGCGTCTGGATGAGCCCGCCTTGCTGGCTGCTGCGAACAAAGTCGCCGCGCGACGGAATCTTGCCGAAGTAGACGAGGGACACCGCGGTGGGTTGGCTCATCGCGATGCTCCCGAGGCGGCGACGGCGGCCGTGCTCTTGACGATGGAAGAAGGGGCGGCGGTGGCATCGGCCACCTGGGCGGGCGCGTCGGCGCCCACCACCAGCGCGGGCAGCTTCAGGCCCCGGAAGCTGGTGCCCGTGACCGGTGCCGGGGCGCTGTTGCCCTGGCTGCCGCCGCTGGCCGTGGTACCGGCCGGTGCCGTCGGCGATCCGGGCTGGCTGATGACCCGCAGCTGCAAGGTCACGGTCTGCCCGTTCTGCGTCCAGCTCAGCTCGTTGATGCCGCCGGCCAGCTTCTTGCGCTGCGCCACTTCGAACATCCGCGTGAGGCCGAAGCGGCCGGGTTCGTTGAAGATCTCGACGCTGCGTCCGGAGTTGGTGATGCCCACGATGCGCACGCCCGGCGAGCCCGTGGCATTGGGCCACACGAAGTTGGTCCACGACGGCTGCGTGTTGCGGTAGCGAAGCACCTGGCCGTCGATCTCGATGGTGTATTCCATCAGGCCCGGCGAGCCCTGCGGCAGGATCTGGAATGCCGTCTGCGAGGCATCGGCCACCGCGGCAGCGCCTCCGCCGGCAGCACCCGTCGTTCCTCCGGCGGCCGCCGTGCCTGTTGCGCCCGCGGCGCCTTCCAGCGGCGCCACCCACGACGCGAAGCCGGCGGCGAACTCGGGCCGCACGCGCACGCCCATGTCGGCCCAGGTGCGCGGCGTCATCGTGTCGCCGCGGCGCACCACCAGCGCGCTCAGGGCTTCATCGCTGAACTTCGCGATGGCGCCGGCCGGCCCGAACACCTTGGCGATCTCCTGCGGCGTGGCCTCGATCTTGGACGAGGCATCGAACGGGTACTTGCCCGCCAGCGTGCGCTGGAAGGGCTCGTTCACCTGCGCGGCCCACAGGCGGTTCACCTCGGTCTCGGTGGGCACGATGATCACCGAGAAGGACTGGATGAGCGGCCTCACCAGCATCGGACGCAGTGCGCTGCGCGCGGTGTCGGTCATGCCCAGCAGCATCTGCTCGTCCACGAACTTCAGCGCTTCGCTCAGCTCGGAATTCGTGCCGTCCAGCGTGCCGGCCATCATCTTGCGCGAGGCCGGGCCGGGGTCGCCCTGCACCTTCACCTGGTTGAACTTGGAGCGCACGGCCCCCAGCGTCTGCAGGTAGTTGTTCAGGAGCGCCGGCGTGTTCTCGCGCGCCATCATGATGCGCGACAGCGCGGCGAACTCGCGGCCGACCGGGCCCATGGGGATCTCGGCCTTGCCGGTGGTCATGTCGACCTTGACCTCCACCGACGACGGCGCCTGCCGCATGATGGTCTGCTTGAACCACTCCACGAAGCCGCCCTGCGCCTGCTCCAGGCGCTGGTTCAGCAGCGAGGGGTTGTCCCAGGAGGTCTGGTCGAACAGCGTGGTCATCAGCTTCTTGATGGGCGAGTTGGTGGCATCGCCCAGCCGGTTCATGTGGGCCACCGCGCCTTCGAAGTTGTTGAAGTCGGCGATGCTCACGCCCTGCATGAAACGCTGCCACTCGCGCACGTACTCGGTCTTGTAGAGATCGGTCAGCGCCTTGCGGATCTGCTCAGGGCTGCCTTCGAGCGAGAGGTCGTCGCGTGCCGAGGTCTTCAGCACCCAGTCCACCGATTGCAGCTCGGTCGTGGCGGCCTTCTTGAAGGCGGGGTCGATGAACTCCGTCCATGCTTCCTTGGTGAAGGCACCCGAGACGGCGTAGCTGCCGGCCACGCTGTCTCGGCCGGCATCGCCCACGATGCGCGCGACGGTCATGGGCGCGTAGCGTGTCGCGGCGCGCGCCTTGACCTCGGCGTACACGCGCTCGCGCGCCGGCATGCCGCGCACCACCTTGCTCAGGTTCTCGCGCGTCTGGTCCACCAGCGCGAGGTTGTTGGGCACGGCGGGGAAGGCCGGATCCTGCAGGTTGGCCACCGTGAAGGAGATCATGCGCTCGGCGCTTCGGATCATCTGGTCACGCGGCATGGCGCCGCGGTTGGCTTCGAGCCAGCCGCGCCAGAAGCGCGTGATCTGGTCGGTGAGGTGGCCGGGCTCCGAGCGCTGGCGGTCGGCCAGCATCAGGTAGGTCTTGAGCGCGTTGTAGCCGTCTTCGACGCTCTCGGCCGAGGCCTCGCTGAAGCGGCTGCCTTGCGCCGGGCGGTTGGTGGCGCTGGCGGCGCCCGACTCGGGCGGCTTGGTCATCGGCTGCAGCTTGGAGGCATTGGCGTTGAGCTCGCCGAGGAAGTCCTCGATGGACTGGCCCACCGGCACCAGCATGATCTGTCGCACGCCGTTGAAGTATTCGGCGCGCAGCTTGCGCTCGATCTCCTCGCCCTGGTACAGCCCCAGGCTGATGGCCATCGGCCGGCTGTGGCGGTAGGCCTGCAGCTGCTCGATGCGGTCTTGCAGCAGCTCCATGGCTTCCAGGCGCGAGGCGAGGTCCACGCGGTCCTGCTGCAGCTTCATGGCCTTGTCCAGGTCCGCGCGCACGTTGGACACGAGCTGGCGGTTGCCCAGGTACGACCAGCTCCATCCGCCCAGCGCGAGCGCCAGCACCACCACCGCCGCGCCGAAGGTGATGGCGCGGGCGCGCACCTTCTGTCGGCTGGCGAACTGCTTGACGAGGTTGCGGTCGCCGAAGATCACGCGCGAGAACAGCTCCTTGAGGAAGAGGCCGTTCTCCGCCACCACCATCGCGGTGGTGTGCTCGGCGCGCGGCGTGAGCGCGAAGCGTTGCGCCACGCGGTCGCTGGCGCGGTTGCTCGCGGTGCCTTCCTGCACGGCGCTCGTGAAGTAGAAGCCGCGGAACACCGGACGGAACTGGTAGGGGTTCTCTTCGAAAAGCGTGGTGACGAAGGAGCGCAACGCGGGCTTCAACGCAGCGAATTCCAGCGGGAAGGTCAGCACGCCCGGCGGCAGCGCCTGGCCGCGGTGCAGCGACATGCGCGCGATGGCCAGCTCCTTCAGGCCGTTGTGCAGTTCGTCGAAGTGCTCGTCGAACTGGGCGACCGCGTCGGTCTTGGCCTCGGGGTCGTAGCGCAGCGTCGCGCCCCACACCTTGTCGCGCTCGGCACGGTCGCTGTCCTCGAAGAACTCCGCGAAGCCGGCGATGAGGTCGGCCTTGGTGAAGATGAGGTAGACCGGCGCGAAGACTTCCAGCTTCTCGGTGAGTTCCTGAACCCGCTGGCGCAGGTTCTTTGCGAGCTGGATGGCGGCTTCAGGCTTGGCCTGCGACAACTCCGCCAGGCTCGCGGCGATGAGGATACCGTTGATCGGCGCCTTGCTGCGATGCCGCTTGAGCAGCGAGAGGAAGTCGAGCCATTCGCCACGGTCTTCCTCGTGCACCGAGTAGCGGCCGGCCGTGTCCAGCAGGATGCCTTCGCTGGTGAAGAACCAGTCGCAATTGCGCGTGCCGCCGATGCCCTGGATGATCTGGCTGCTGCCGTTGTTGTCGGCGAAGGGAAACTTCAGGCCCGACTTGACGATGGCCGTGCTCTTGCCCGCCGCCGGGTTGCCGATGATCATGTACCACGGCAGTTCGTACAGCGCGGCCGCGCCCGTGGTCTCGCCCAGCTTGGAGGTCTTGATCGTCTTGACGGCTTCGAGCAGGCGCCCGCGCAGCACGTTGGCCTCGGCCTTGTTCTGCTTGCCGGCGGACTTCTGTGCCTTGCTGGCGTCTTCCTCCAGCGCGGCTTCGAGGTTCTTCGCCGCACGCCGTGCGCGGACCTTCTTCACCACCCACACCGTGAACCAGATGAGCAGCACCAGGATGATGGCGGCCACGGCATAGAACGCCGCGATCTTGAGCGTGCTGGCTCCCAGGAACAGGAACGCGACCAGCGCGGCAAGGCCCAGGACGCCGAGTACGCGCGCGTCGAGCAGGTAGGTCCAGATGCGATTCATGACACGGTGGGAGCTTGGGGTCTGACGAGCAGGGCCAGACGCATGAAGGCGTCGCCCAGGGTGAGGGCCACCGTCGGCTTGTCGACGCTGCGTGCGCGCTCGGCGGCGGCAGCCACGACCAGCAGCGTGCTGGCCACGCCGGTGTGGCCGTTGCCGACGCCGATGAGCCGCATGTCTTCGGTGGGGTCTAGATGAGCGAGCATGTCCAGCGTGGTGCCGAACAGCTCGGTGGATCGTGCGCTGTGCTGGTCGGCGTCGCACACCAGCGAGCCGACGTGCGAGGCGTCGAGCTGGCTCGCGGCCAGCGCCTGGGTGAGCGTCTCGCGCAGGCAGTCGGCGGTGATGCGGCCGCCGGCTTCGATGGACTTGTCGCGCTTGGCCACGGCAGGGCGGTGCAGGTGCACGGGCGGCGTGTCGTCGTCGGGCGACTTGGGCCATTGGACCGGTGCGAGGAGCAGTGCGGCGGCGGCCTCGCCCGGCATCAGGCCCTTGGGGTGCGTGGCCGCGGAGAAGAGCCTGCGCTGCTTGGCCAGTTCGGTCACGGCAGCGTCGCTGATGCCGCTGTGGCAGGCGGCCACGAGGAGGACGTCTTCGCGCTTGTCGCGCGCGAGCACCTGCAGCAACTGGTCGGCCTTGATCCACAACTGCTCGCCGGTGCCGGGCTGGGCCTCGAAGGCAAAGCGCGACGCCGCGATGCAGGGGCCGGCGTGCTCGGTCATCAGCAGGCGCACCCAGGCGAGGGCCACGGCCTGCTCGAACGGGGTCCAGTCGGCGGGCCATCCGACGAGGACGCGGACCATGGACGTGGAGTCGGCGGCACTGAAGCGGTCTTCCCACGGACGCAGCGCGTCGATGGAACGCTGCAGCGGCTGCTGCATGGCGCACAGGGCGCGCACGGCATGCGTGCTCATCCGCGCGTCGGCCCATGCGGCCTGCTGCGATCGCGTGGCGGTGACGATGGGCTCGATCTGGTCGTCGAGATCCTGCGTCTGCAGCTCCGCGATGCGAGCGCACATCACGGGCATGCCGTCTTCGTCCTTCAGTTCCGCATCGAGGTCGGGGCGCGGCGTGCCTTCGGCCGCCGCGTCGAGGATGTCGCTCGCCGCGCGGCCCGTGGGACTCGCGACGAAGGTGGCCAGCACCTTCACCGTGGTGTGACGTGCCGCGGCCTCCTGCGCCTGTGCCGGCGTGGCTGCTGCACCGGCGGGACTGGCCGCCGCTGCAGCAGCGGCCTGGGCTGCTGCGCTCGCCCGCTCGCCCGCGCTGCGCCAGGCCCATCGCAGCGCCACGAGCAGGCCGAACACCAGCACCGGCAGCACGCCCAGGTAGAGCACGATGTCGGTGACCGTCATGTCGCGATGCGTCTTTTCCCATTGCCACAGCACGGCCACCCAGATCACGAACGTGACCAGGACGAACAGCAGCAAAGGCTTGAGGATTCGACTCATGACAAGGTGTCGGCAGGCCGTGTGCAGGACCTGCGATGAAGGCGGTGTGCCGCCGGGCGCGGGATCAGTCGGTGGTGACGGCTTGCGTGGCGATCAGCGTGGCGCCGCAGGCGGTCTTGTCGCCATGGCGGGCCGCGGCCTTGCCGTCGATGATGCAGGTGGGGTCGCCCGACACGATGGTCGTCGTGCCGCCGTGGCCGCGCTTCGGGCAGGTGACCTTGTCGCCCACGCGTGCGATGGCCTTGCCGGCCGCATCGGTGGTGGGCGAGCCTTCGATCACCTGGCCGCCATGGTCCGTCTTGTCGCCGATGACGATGAAGGGTTTGCTCATGTCGTCGTCCTCCCTGGACGTGTGTTGATGGGCGTCATGCCTGTTGAAGAGCCTCAGTGTGCCTGAGATGAAGCGGGCGCCGCGCCTGCAGTGCGTGTGCGAAGAACGCCGGGCCGCGAGAGCTCGACGTGGCCGAGATCCTTCAGCGAGCGCCAGTCGCCGCCCCAGGTGAGGCCCAGCGATTTCGCGATGCCGCCCAGCAGGTCATAGGCGCGTGCGGCCTGCGGGTTCGCCTCGCTCACCACGATGCGGCCGTTGATCATGAAGGCGCAGTCGGCGGCGAGGCCGTACTGGTGGTAGCTCTCGAAGGCGCCGGCTTGCGTGACCTGAGGCCCCATGGCCGCGAGCTGGGCCTGGCGCTCGGGGCTGCGGTAGCCCTCCAGCAAAACCATCTCGATGCCGTGCTGCTCGCGCATCAGCTTGAAGGCCAGCAGCATGCGCTGGCGGAAGTCCTCGTCCAGCAGTTCCCACTGGCGGCTCGCTTGGTGCACGAAGGGAATGGCCTGCTCGACCTCGCGCGTGGTGAAGAGTTCGGGCGGCAGCGGCGGAGGCGCAACGAGCTGCTCGCCGTGCAGCAGTGCGGCGACCTGTTCGTTCACCTCATGGCTGCGTGTGTGGTCAAAGCCGTCGAGCTGCTGCCATTGGTGCAGGGCCAGTGCCAGCAGGGGCATGCCCGCCAGCAGTGACATGGCCATCAGCATCCACTTGCCGTACCGCCTGGCGACTCGGCTCGCCTGCGTGGCGTGGCCGTTGGCTGCATGGGCCACCTGCTGAAGGCCTGCCTGGCTTGACGAGAGTGCCGTTGAAGCAGCGGCCTTGCCTCCTTGCATGAATCGGTGCGCACGCGACCACGCCCATGCGCGCACAGGCGCGAGGAAGGCGATGGCCAGCACGGCAGTCACCAAAACAAAATACAAAAGGACACCAAATACCATACCGTCTTACAACTCTCGGCACCACATGGGGACGCGCAGTTTGCCCGAGGTAACACGCGAGATGGAACCCTCCTTGTTGGGGGATGGGGAAATGCAATCCCCTGTCTAGAATCGCGACCGCTTCGCCACAAGAAGTACGCCACGGGAGGCCGTTCGCTTGACGAGTCCAGAACCATCGCTCGACGCGTCTCGCACGCAGGACAAGGCACGTCCCAGCCTCACCGGCGCCCGGGGTGTGCAGGAAGATCGGCTGAGCATTCTTGCGAGCCTGGAAACCCGCGAACGCGATCTCTTCTCGCCTCGCCGTTCATCGTCCAAGGCACCTTGGATCTTTGGTTTCATCGCCCTGAGTTCTGTTGCCGTTGCTTACGTCTTCATGAATGCGGGCGAGCTGCTGGGCGCTCGAAACAGCGCCGAGAAAGTAAAGATTGCTTTACCTTCTGCTGCGGGATCGAATCAACCGCCGAAAGTCGCACAAGCAATTGAAACAAATTCGTTACCTGTTGCGGCTTCAGCTGCCTCTGCGGTGACGGCTCCCGCATCGGCACCGGCGCGCATCGAGGTTGTCGAACCTGCCGTGGCCAAGACCTCGGGCAACGATCCCTTCGCTGCCCTGGCGACCGCACCCAATGCCGCGAGTACGCCGCTGGCTGCTGCCAGTGCAGCGTCGTCGAATGCGGCCACCCCGGTGGTGGCTTCGGCCTCGGCCAGCGCCGCGAGCGCACCGGTGGTGACTGCGATGGCCACTCATCAGCCCGTCGTCCCGGCGAAGGCGGTCAAACCCGCATCGCACAGGCCGGCGCATGCGCATGCCGAAGTGGTGGCCAGCCAGAAGTACCACACCGCCGCTGACAGCACGGCGCGTGACGCCAAGCCTGCCAAGACCGCCACCAATGGCCGGGACCCGGACGTCGACCTGCTGGCCGCGCTGATGGCCCACCTGGGCCAGCCCGATGCGAAGGGTGCGAAGCCGAACCTGGACGACACCAGCATCGCCAAGCTCGTCAAGCGTTGCGAGAGCCTGAGCGGTGACGAGGCTGCGCAATGCCAGAAGCGCATCTGCGACGGCTACTGGGGCAAGGCGCAGGCCTGTCCGGCACCCACCGCATCCAAGCGCGAATAGCCGAAGAACGTGCCAAGGGAGAAACACAACAACATGAACTTCGATCTGCCCATCTCACTGCTGGACGTCTTCGATGCGTCCAAGCGCTTGCATCGCCTGGAGGGCGATGGCGAGCTGGCCAGCCTGCTGCTGGAAACCTGGAGCTGCCGCGAGGCCTTGAACGAGCCCTGGGAACTGCACGTCACGGCGCTGAGCGAGAGCACGGCACTGTCCGTGCGCTCGATGATTGCCAAGCCGGTGACCGTGTTCACCCGGCTGAGCGATGGCAGCGAGGCTGCGCGTGCTGGCATCGTGGTGTCGGCCGTGTCGGGCAAGGCCGATGGCGGCCTCGTGCGCTACCGGCTGGTGGTGAAGCCCTGGCTGGCCCTGCTGCAATTCAACCGGCGCAGCCAGGTCTGGCAGGAGCGCAGCGTCACCGAGATCATCGAGAGCGTCTTTGGTGCCTACCGCGAGCATGCGGCCTGGCGCTGGGCCGACGACGTGGCGCAGCATCTTCAGCAAAGCGGCAACGCCGGCGTGCGCAGCTACACCGTGCAGTACCGCGAAACCGACTTCGACTTCGTGCAGCGCGTGCTGGCCGAGGAGGGGCTGGTGTACCGCTTCGAGCGCGATGAATCCGCGCCGCTGGGCCATGTGCTCGTGCTGCTGGCCGACACCGCGAATGCACAGAGCTGCCCCGAGGATGCGAGCAGCCAGTCGATGCTGGGCGGGCAGGGCATTCGCTTCCACCAGAACTCGCCGCTGGAAGAGCAGGACGCCATCCAGGCGCTGGTGGCACGCCGCAGCATGGCGCCGGCAGTGGTGAGCCTGCTGTCGTGGGACTACCGCGGCAAGCGCGCGGTGGCCACGAGCATGCCCACGGCCGCACGCTTTGCCGGCGAGACCGCCCCCGCCCTGGAAAGCTACGACCACGCCGGTGCCTACGCCTTTGCCGACACCTCGCAGGCGGACCGCAGCGCGCGGCTGGCCCAGCAGGCCATCGAGGCGCGCCACAAGGTGTGGATCGCCCGCAGCACGGTGCGCAGCTTCACGGCCGGTACGCATTTCGAAGTGACCCAGAGCACGCTGGATGCGCTGTCGTTCATCGAGGGTGCGTCCGAGCCGGACAAGCGATTCCTGATCACCGCCGTCACGCATGCGGGCATCAACAACCTGCCGCGCGACCTGCTGGGCAACTTCTCCAATCGCGAGCGGTCCCAGGCGGCCGACCCGGCCAGCCAGCTTCAGCCGTGGGTGTCGGAGTCGGTGCGTGCGCAGGCGCGCAAGAGCGGCTACGGCAACAGCGCCGAACTCATCCGTGCGCGGGTGCCGTGGCGTGCGCTGCTCACCGACGACACCGGCGCGCGCGTGAACCCCAAGCCGCTGGTGGGCGGCCCCTTGCTGGCCACGGTCGTGGGACCGCAAGGCCAGTCGCGGGCGCAGGGTGCCGACGAAATCCACACCGATGCGCTGGGCCGCGTGAAGATCCAGTTCGAATTCCAGCGTGGCCAGCAAGGCGAGAACACCAGCCAGGCCTCGACCTGGGTGCGGGTGATGCAGCGCTATGCCGGCGCCGGCATGGGCCTGCAGTTCGTGCCGCGCATCGGCCAGGAGGTGATGGTCGACTTCTGCGAGGGCGACATCGATCGTCCGATGGTCGTGGCAGCGCTCTACAACGGCCGCGGTGAAGCCGGCATCAGCGCGACGCCTGGCGGCCGAGGTGCAGACAGCGACACCAGCGCCTTCACGCAAAGCAGCGACCACAGCCCGAGCGCACAAGGCAACCTGGCCGGCGGCAACAGCCCGGCCTGGCATGGCGCGAGCGCCGATGAGGCCGGCCAACGCAATGCGTCGGCGCTGAGCGGCGTGAAGAGCCGCGAGTTCGGCGGCGAGGGCTTCAACCAGCTCGTGTTCGACGACAGCGACCAGCAGCTGCGCATGCAGTGGTCCACCAGCCAGCATGGCACTCAGCTCAACCTGGGGCACCTGGTGCACCAGGTCGACAACCACCGTGGCAGCTTCCGCGGGCTGGGCTTTGAACTGCGCACCGATGCCTACGGCGCGGTGCGCGGCGGACGCGGCGTGCTGTTGAGCACCTTCGGCACCCAGGCCAGCGAGCCGGCCGGCGACAACGCCGCGGGCATCGCGCTGGCGCAGCAGGCCGGCACGCTGGCGCAGATGTTCAGCGGCGCGGCCAAGACCCACGAGGCGGTGGCGCTGGCGGCACAGGTTGGCAGCTTCAAGGCCGGGCAGAGCGCCATTGACCAGCAGGCCGCGCCCCTGAAGGCCTTGCACACGGCCTTGCGCGGCATGGTGGATTCGAAGGGCGTCGACCAGGCGGCCGCCGATGCGGGCGCCAAGGCAACAGCGACCGGCAAGGACAAGACCCCTCACACGACAGACCCGCTGCTGGCCATCGCAGGCAAGGCGGGCATCGCCACCGTGGCCGGGCAGGACATGCAACTCGCGGCCGGCGAAACCATCACGCTCGCGAGCGCCGAGGACACGCAGTGGGCAGTGGGCGGTGCCGCGCGCATCCATGCGGGGCAGGCCATCGGCATGCTGGCGGGGGCGGTCAAGGCGGGCGCGGAGGCTGCCGGGAAGGGCTTCACGCTCATCGCCGGACACGGTGATGTGGAGATGCAGGCGCAGTCCGATGCGATGCAGATCGCGGCGAAGAACAACGTCACGGTGCAAAGCGCGAGTGCGCATGTGGACTGGGCGGCGGCCAAGCGGATCACGATGAGCACGGCCGGCGGCGCGAACATCACGATCGAGGGTGGGAACATCACGGTTCAGTGCCCCGGGAAGATCACGGTGAAGGCGGGGAAGAAGAGCTTTGTGGGGCCGGCGCAGGAGAGCTTTGCGCTGCCGGCCTTGCCGCAAAAGATCTGTGCGTCCTGTCTGCTTAGCGCGGCCTCGATGGCGTCTCCGTTCGCGGCCAAGTCATGAGCACAAGCTTTCGGTCGGACGCAGTGCTTGCGGCACGACGTTATGCATTGCTTGACGGCGCGCTCTTGAAGGGCTTCTCGCAACAGACGCGTCGCCATTGGTTGCTGGCTGCAGGTGTGTCCCTGTTCGGTGATGACGCGGACGCTGCGGCAACCGAGGTCGGTCCTTTGTTGTTCGAATTGAATGCCGGCGCTGATGCGGACGAGTTTCCGTTGGGCATGGTTGATGACACCATGGGCATGTGCGCGGGCAGTGTCGTGGAGTCTGAGCTGCCCGGCGTCGACCTCGCGAAGCGCCTGTCCCGCTTCCTGGATGTCCGGCTGGATGATGGCTCGATGATGGTGATGCGCTTCTTCGATCCACGGGTTCTGCCTGCTTGGCTGGAAGTGCTGCCCGATCAGTACAAGGCCGAACTTGGCAGTGTCGTCAGCCGATGGCTTTATCGGGACCACTCGTTGGAAATGCGATCGTGGTGCTTCGACCTGCAGGAACCCACTTCTGCGCAGTTCCCTTGGGCTGTTGCGGCACAGGACGAGCAGCGCTTGATGGATCGCTGCCTGCCATACACCGTCATTGCCCGCTTCTCCAAGGAAGATCCGCAGGCACTAAGGAAGGTCCCGTTGAACCAGCAGTATTCATTCTTCTCGCAGCAGATAGAACGTTGCAGAAGTCGCGGGCTGGAGTCCATGGGAGACATTGAGGTCTATTGCGGGCTCGCCATCGAGGTCGGGCAGGCCTTCGATGAAACCGCCGCGTTTGGCCGGTGCCTGGCTGAAGTCAATGCGGGCTGCTCCTTGGGGGAAGCTCTCTCCCGGCTGGACGATAACGACTGGGCAACGATGAGGTGTGAAAAATGAGGCCTCGATGGTTGACGCTTTGGGCAGGGTTGACGCTGGCCCTGTCGGGTTGCATCCACGACAAGACGGATGAGCAGAGTCTTGCGCCAGGGGATGTGGCGAAATGGAATGATCCCAACTACGCCATTGTCGGAATCGGCACGTTCAACTACACCAACGACGATCTGTTCGACACGTTTGTCTTGCCTGTGGACAAGTCTGACATCAAGTTTGCAGCGCTTGCCAGTGGAAACCGTGCGACCCCGCGTGACGAGAAAGAGTGGTGGATGCATGCGCCCAGCAGCCCCGACCTGGCGTGGGACTATCGCTGGACCACCCCCAAGGCATTCAAGGTTTGGTGGCTGCGGGTATTCGATCGCGAAACCTACTCGCGGTCCGCAGGCACCTACGACAAATACACGATGAAGGAATCTGCACCCGGGACCGCATGGTGCGAGGCCGAGATCCAGGTGCAGCATGTGCCTCGCAGGGACAAGAAGGAAGACCTGGTCATTCACTTCTTTTCAGATGGACACATCGAGGGCGACATCGTGCCGAACGAAGGCGTTGTTCCCAAGGTAGAGCTGCGAAAGCGTGACGAGCAGGCGAAGTTGGAGGGCAAGGCCTGCTTGAAGGAGGTCTCGAATCCCTACTTCGGCAAACCGAAGCCAGTTGGAATGTATTGAGCAGCAGTCCGGCAAGAACACTTCGTCAAGAAAGACTCATATGGCATCGTCGCCCTTCAAGGTTCGCAGGATTTCCGACGTCGGACTTCCCGAGACCAGCGTTCGCAAGGCCACCCGTGCTGCGCTCGAACTTCACGCCGATTTGGTCGAGAACTGCAAGACCTGTCCAAAGCCGGTTTGGTTCACCGCATTCTTTGACGGAACAGGAAACAACTTCACGGTTGACGGGTTCGGTCAGGTGGATCCCAAGCAAGTCAAGTACAGCAACGTTGCAAAGCTGGCCCAGTTTGCGCATTGCAAGAACGCGCCCTCTTCACGAACCGCGTTTCAGTACATTGAAGGCGTTGGCACCCCTTGCAACAAGGAAGGTGTGAGCGACTCGGGAAAAGGCATGGACAACACACTGGGGATGTCTGCCGCCGCCAAGGGAGAGGCGCGCATCCGCTGGATGATGCGTGAGCTGAAGAAGCATGTCGACCAACACATGCCCTTTGTGAATCAGATCAACATCGCCGTCTTCGGATTCTCCCGTGGGGCAACTCAGGCCCGGGCGTTTGTCAGGATGCTGGGTGAGGAGATGGGCGCTTGGGACGGTCAGTCCCTTCTGTGGAACCAGGCCGGTCTGGACGGCAAGCACCCTCGGGTCGTCGTCTACTTCCTCGGGATTTTTGATACGGTGTCTTCGACCGGTTTTGGCGGAAGCAAGGGGGAGACAGTTGCGAAGTACGTCGCCCCTGCGGCAGCGACAGTCTTGTTGCCTGGTGGCATTGTCATTGGACCGGCTGCCGGCGGTGTGCTTCATGAAATCGATGAAGGAGGGCATGCGGCATGGGCACACGATCTGACGATTACGCCCTATGTCGACCGCTGTGTCCATTTCGTGGCAGGGCATGAGGTTCGCGAGAAGTTTCCCAGCGACTCCATTCGCCGAAACAAAGATCTTCCGGCCAACAGTGTCGAGCTCGTCTACCCCGGCATGCATTCAGACGTCGGCGGTGGCTATGGCTGGGCCAGTCCGTCCTACCAGGAAGGCCGAAGCAACGAACTGGCCAGAATTCCGCTATGCCACATGTTCATAGAGGCGTACAAGGCAGGTGTGCCGCTGGACCCGCCCGATGCGGTGCTCAAACGCGCGGGTACGCTCTTTGACATTTCAGAAGAGCTCGAACGCACTTATTGGACCTATATGGGACCCGCGCCTTCCTGGGCGATGGAGAGCCTGGAAACCGCTGTGGTCTGGCACATGCAGCACTATTACGAATGGCGCGAAAGCCGCCGGCGCCGATTGAATGACGGCCGTCTCAAGATTGCCGTCCAGGACAAATACATGGAGATGACTGACAAGGACTGGGCCGACGATGTCCAGAACATCGCGGAATCGCAGACGGGGTACTTCAGGAGCCAGATTGGTGTGCAGCAGCACGCCATCTATGACGCATACAAGCACAAGCTCATGGACACGATGAAGCCGCAGGAGCGGGCCGATTTCGACCTGTTTTTCGATCGATACGTTCATGACTCGATCGCGGGTTTCAAGCAGCAGATGATTGAGGCCTGGACTGGTTTGCGGGTCGTTGAAGCCAGCCGCTGGAGCATCAACCGCAAATACTTCATGGGCAAACGTGGCAAGCGGTTCTTGTACTGGCGCTACGAGAGTGATGGCACTGCCTATGCGGGAGTGCGGTTCGACGACAACGACGTGGATGAGAACTACGACAGCGAAGAAGCGCGTCGAGCTCGACAGGGCGCGCTGGAAGCGCGGGAGTTTCAGTGGACGAGGTGATGGAGCGTAGCCGGGGGTAGTGAACATCAAGATGACGGTCTGAGCTGTTTCATGACCTTGACTCGATGTCGATGACGCCCATCCGTCGTCCCGTCTCCGCCCTCGCCGAAAGCCTCACCTGCTTCGGCCTCGCCCTGCGCGAAGCCATCCGGCCGGGCCTGGCCCTGGTGTCGATCGTCATCGGCACCGTGTCGCTGGGCCTGTGGCTGCTGGTGTTCTCCATCTGGGGTGGCCGCATCGTCCATTGGTGCGACTTGCTGTCCAACGCGATCCTCGGCCGCTTGGCCGGGCAGGGCGCGTCGCCGAGCGTGCTGATGCTCTCCGTCGGCCGTGCCTTCGCCTACCTGTTCGCGACGGCGGTGTTCATCATCCTGGTGATGGTCACCGTGCGCATCCTGCTGGAATTCATCCTTATGGCGCGCATCCAGCGCTATTGCCTGACGCGCTATCCGTCGCTCAGGACTGGCGTGCCGTCCAGCATGGCCGCCGGTGTGAGGGACGCCATGGGTGCGACTGCAACGTTGGTGATTGGCGGCCTGCTCTGCCTGATCATTCCGATCATCGGCGGCCTCTTGTTCTTCGTACTGGCCAGCTACCTCAACGTGCGCGGGCTGGTGAACGATGCCGTGGATGGGCTGGCCACAGATGAACAGCGTCGGGCCATCATCCAATCACGGCGTGTGGAGATGGCCATGCTGGGTGTGCTCGTGGGTGTGTTCACCCTTGTGCCGTTTGCGGGTTTTCTCAGCCCCGTGGTGCTGGGCGCGGGCGTTTGCCATCTGGGCATGCGGGCCCTGGCCCATGCCCGCGAGGGAGAGGACGGCCGGGCGCAAGGCGTGGCTGCCGTGCGCTGAGCCACGACCGCAAGCGCACTTGCGAATTGGTGTTGCGAAGTGCAACGGTCTTGTGCGAATCACGCCCGATGACCGTAGACTGCGTGCCGGCGCATGAGGGGGAATCAAATGGGGTCGCGCCAAAGGCTTTACCCAGGAGAGGCACCCCCATGAATCCAAACATTCAAGTCCCCCAAAAGACCGACAGCCAACTTCCTCCGCTTCGTCCATCCGTGCTGCCAACGATTGACCGCGTGACGGGCAGGCTCTTCAAGGCGATGTTGGTGGTCGTCGCCTGTGGTGTAGTGGGAGTCGCGGCGCTGGCGCTTTATCGGGTGCTGGGCCGCTGAGACCGCTGCCATGGGGGCAGGACGCAGTACCGGCGTCCTTGCGGATCAGGGGGCCTTGACGACTGCGTCGCCACGCTTGACTGCGTTCTCCTCCAAGACCCGATTGCGCACCTGGGCGGCCTTCTTGTCTGCTTCGTACCTGGCGGTGCTGTTCCAGCCTTTGGCGTCACCTTCCTTGCGACGCTGAGCTTCGTTGTCGGCATCTCTCTTGAGCTTGACGGCCAGCACATCGAATTCAAGGTCAACGTCGTAGGCTGGCGAACCATTCGAGCCTGTCATGTCGGCGACCGTCAAGGTTGCAAGCACGCCGTCACCTGCCCATTGCCAGATGATGCCCCTGGGAGCGGCGACCAGCCAGTCTTCCATCGGAATCTGGTATGCGGGGTCGACATTGCGCAACGGATTGGCGAGATGACCGGATTCATCCAGCGTGCTGGACCGACCTGTCAGCAAAGTGGTCCACTCAGGCTCGTGATAGCGGTGCCACTTTCCGCGCATGAACTGCGCGATGGTTTGTTCGACAAAGGCCTTGGCCGCCTCGTGTGTCTTCAAATGCCGGGCCAGTTGCAGGTCGACGCTTTGCACCGGAAGGCTGGCGTCGACGTCCTTGTCGGCGTACAGGGTCAGCGCAAACACAGGCTGCCATGTGATCTCATAGCCAGGGCGGACGTAGCGCACGGGCAATTGTGACGGGATCGAGTCCACAGCATAGCTCACCAACCCTGCCACATTGCGGGTCTGGAACTTCGGCACACCCGAGTTGCGTGCCGTTTCGGTGATGTTCTTGCCGAGATCGAACTTGATGTCTTGGGCCCCTTGGCCTTGAGATTGAAAAAGGAGCAACGCCGCCCATCCAGCCGCTGCGGCCAAGAACACTGTCCGGAAATTCAAGGATTGCCGTCGAGGCACTTACTCACCGCTTCAGGCCATCTTCAGATACTGCACTCGATCGAGCGCCTTCATCGTGCCGTGACCACGGAATCGCCACGCTTGACGGCGTTTTCCTCCAGCACCTTGTTTCGGGCCTGGGCGGCTTTCTTGTCGGCTTCATGCTTGGCCGTGCTTCCCCAGCCCTTCGCATCGCCTTCTTTCAGGTCGCGAGCGAGGTTGGCGGCGTCGCGCTTGAGCTTGACGTCCAGCAGATCGAACTGCAGTTCGATGTTGTAGTCTGCCTTGCCGGTTTGGCTGCCGTCGTTGTTCACGGTCAGTGTGGCCAGCACCCCATCGCCGGACCAGCGCCAGATGATTCCGTGGCGCATGGCGGATCGCCAGTCTTCTGGAGAAATCTTGTACGCCGGGTCGACCGTGGTCAGCTCGTCGGCTATTCGGCCCGCCTCGTCGAGCATGCTGGACCGCCCAGTCAGCAAGGTCGTCCACTCCGGCTCGTGATAACGCACCCACTTGCCTTGGACGAACTGTGCAAGGGTTTGTTCGACGAACGTCTGCGCCGCCTCATGCGTTTCGAAGCGCTGTCCGAGCTGCAGGTCGACGCTCTGCACGGCCAATCCCGGATCGCGCTCCTTGTTGGAGTACATGGTCATGGCGAACACGGGTTGCCAGCGGATCTCATACCCGGCCCTGATGTACCGCAGGGCGACCTGAGGCGGGATGGCGGTCACGCCATAGCTGACGAGGCCCGCGATGTCACGGGTCTGGAATTGCGGCACACCGGAGGCACGCGCGGTCTCGACAATGTTCTTGCCAAGATCGAATTTCACTTCTTGCATCTTCTGGCCCTGGGCTTGATTGAACAACGAGAGACCACCGCCGACAGTGGCAACGAGCGCTGCTGTCGCGAGGATCAGCGAGTTGCGCCTAAGCATTCAGCCAGCCCCGGATCTTTTGCAGTTCACCTTCCATGTATGCACGGTTTTCATCCATGAGGCGATCGAAGTCGCGGGCAATGTCGGCCACGAACCCCATGCGATCAGCCGGGTTGGGAAGGCTGTGCTTGGCACCGGTGACGTAGTCCCAGGCGCCGGTTGGGGCGTCAAAGACGGTTTGTCGCTGGGGGGCGTCGTTGTGTGCTGCCGCGCTGTAGTACACGGCGTACTTCGGCGAAAACGGCGTGAGTCGGCTGATCGCATGATTGGCGTCCATGGTCACGACCAGCTTGGGGTCGTCATAGATCAGCGGCTGCAGCACATTGAGCTGCTCCTGCTTCGCGACGACCCGCAGTTCGTCCTTTTGCTTGGAGACTTTGGTGCTCTTCACCTTGGATTTGAATTCTGAGATGAGCGTGCTGTAGGTCGTCTCCATTTCCTTGGTCACCTTGAACTGCGCGATCTTCTGCAGCCTGCCCGCGGCCGCACCATCCGCCACGACCCGCGACAGCTCGCGGCGTTCTTCTTCCATCACGTAGAAAGCCTCATTGAAGGCCGGCCAATACGGCGAAGGCGGCAAGCGGTAGCCTGAGTCGTATTCCTTCACGTGCGCCTTGACGTAGGCATGCGCCTGGTACGCATTGGCCTCGTGCTGGCCATAGCCGCCATCCATTCCAGACCACGTGGGCGTGGTCTGGAAGAACGAGTTGGCTTTCGCGTAGACAGGGTCGGCCGCGATGCGCTGCTTGAGCCTTCCCATCCAGTTCGCGCTGAACGGCAATTCCTTCATGGCTTGCTGCGACTGCTGCTGGAACTGGGCGGCATCACGCAAGCCGACATGGGCATTCAGCCGGTCGTCGTTGAGGCTGCCGTCCTTGTTCAGGCCGTACTCCAGCACGTACCAAAGCCACGGGTAGATGTCCATGAACAGCCAGAGGTTGCCTTTGGCGAGGGCGGTGTAGACCCGCAGGCCGTGCTCATAGGGCGAACCGTCGGTCCACAGCTCCGACACGATGCTCGGGATCGTGGAGGTGCGCATGGCGTTGCGCCAGCCACCGGTCAACACGTTGGCGCGGGTGTAGCGGAAGGCCTCCACGATGTCCTTGACCACGAACCCGGCCAGTGCCGGCCAGTACAGCTGCATCTGCCCTTTGGACTTTTCCGCGCTTCGGAAGTACAGGTCAGCGTAGCGTGCCGCGATGCGCTTGGCGCGGCGTTCGGGGTCCGTGATCAAGCGCCAGCACTTGTCGGGGCCCTGTTCGCTGACGGCGATGAGGGCTTCTTCCTGCGCATACGACCACAGGTACTTGGCATCCACGTCCTGGTTGAACTGGGAGCCGGCGCGTTCATTCGTGGTGCAGCTGCCCAGCACCTCGATGTGATAGCCCTCGGCGTCGATGTCGTCTTTGGCCATGTCGGTGGATCAGGTGTCGAAAGAAAAGCGTGCGTAGCGCAGCGCATGTTCCAGCGGTTGGGCCGACGCCGTGTCGATCCGCGGCGTCTCGCCTTCCGTGGGTGAATTGCCGGTGATCTTCTGCGTCGGGTCCGCCTTGTTGGCGACGTGATAGCGCAACCGGCCCTCGACCGCCTGGCCCAGGTTGTCCTTGAAGACGACCTGCTCGTCATACTTGACGAAGAGCGAGTTCTCAGGCGGCTGCGGCTTGACGATGCCCGAGGGCAGTGCAGCCGGCGATGCCGCCGCATTTCCGCCACCAAGAAACGCATGCGTCGACGTCTTCGCCTCGAACTTGCCCGGACACGTGAAGTCGATGTTGCCGCCATCCAGCACCACCGACGATTGCCCGGCCACCAGCTCGATGCGCGAGTTCGCCTGGATGCGGATCTCGTCATTCACGCTGATCACCGTGACGTCCTTGTCCGCCAGGATCTGCAGCTCGTCGGTGTGCGCCCGCAGGCTCACCGGCCCGTTGGCTGCCTTCACCTGCACGCCGCCGTCGCTGGTGTACAGGCTCGTCGTCTGGCCCGACACGCTCGCGTAGGTGTGCACCGCGGTGTGTTGCACGTCGCCTTGCACGGCGACGCTCAGGTCCTGTCCGCTGAAGCTCGCGATGCTGGCTTCGCTGGTGAACAGTGCCGAGCTTGGCGTGTCCAGCACCACCACGGGTGCCGCGAAGGCTTCCACCGGATCGGTCAGCGTGCGGCCCTGGGCCTTCTTCGCTGCCTGGCCGTTGACGTTGCCGTCGTGCTTGCCCTGCTTGGCCGGGTCCACGGAGTCGATGAACTGCTCCACCGACTTGCCCGAGTCATGGGTGCTCAGCGAGGCGGCCTGCGAGGCCTTGGCCGCGCTGCTCAGGCGCTGGCCCAGATCGCGCATGGCCTGGAGCTGGGCGATGGCTTCAGCCGCATCCATCTGCGTGCTCTGCGCCGATCCATAGGTGCCGGCGCGCGCGGTGCTGCTCACGAGCAAGCCCTTGCCTGCGCGCACGGTCGCCCACGCCGTGGCATTCGCCTCGAAGCCGCTGCCGCGCCACGCGCCACGCTGCGCGCCCGTGCCTTGCTGGATCAGATGGCCCAAGCCGACCTCGGCCGCGGTGTAGCTGCTCAGCAGCCGCATGCGCAACTGGCCGGTGGCGTCGTCGACGGCCCACTGGTTGAAGCCGGACCCATCCAGGCCCTGGGTGTGCATGCCGCTGAGCACGCCGGGGTGGTTCACGCCGGAGTCTTCGCCGGCGCTGAAGGGCGGCAGGTCTTGCCCGTTGTAGAGCTGGCCGACGATGAGCGGCCGGTCGATGTCGCCTTCGATGAACTCGACCACGACTTCGGTGCCGATGCGCGGCGTGAGCACCGCGCCCCAATTGGCGCCGGCGCTGGGCAGCGCCACGCGCACCCAGGTGCCCGATCGTTCGTTGCCCGTGGCGTTGCCGACGGCATCCACGGCGGACTCGTGCGAGAGGCCGCCCGGCAGCGGGGACTCACCACGCTGCCAGGGGAACTGCACTTTCACCCGATGGTCGCGGTCGGTGGTCAGCGCCTCGCCATTCACGCCCACCACGAGTGCGGTCTGCACGCCATGGGCCGAGGGCTTGCGGATGAACTTCGGCACCACCGCCGCCGCAGCCGGCACGGCGAAGAAGTGGTTCTTGTAGGTGCCGTGTTCCAGCTCGGTCAGCTCCTGCTCGGACAAGGCCAGCGCCTTCGCCGCTTCCGACCCAAGGTTGTTGCGTGCGTGGTGCTCCACGGCCACGAGGGTGAACTCGTTGTCAGGCCGCGAGTGGCTGGCCGTCACGGCGCCGGCGTAGTTGAACGCCGTCGTATTGGCGCCGTACAGCGGATGGTCGACCAGCTGGAAGCGCCGGCCAGCTTCGAAGTGCCGGCCGCTGCCTTGACCTTCGAAGCGCTTGATGTCCAGTTCCAGCGCGGCCAGCGCCAGGCTCGCGGCGCGTCCCGCATGAGCCGCGTTCTCGTAGCGGTAGGCGCCGGCGCCGTCGTAGACCTCCAGCGTGGGCAGGTCGCCCAGGGCGAGGGTGGATGCGTCCTGCGCGCTGGTACCGGCCAGTTTCCGGTAGTCCCAGGCGCCCATCGTGACGGCGTTGGGCGTCACGTCGCGCAGGGTCGAGAACGCAGTGACGGCATCGCGCTGGCCCAGGACGGTCGCGCTCGCATGCTGGCTCGTGAAGCGGGCCTCGCCGAGCGACGGACGTTCCGCCAGGCGATCGGTGATGACCATCACATGCTTGGCCTGCCGCTTGCTGTCCGCGGTGCTCGCGGCCTCGCCGTCCAGGTGCTCGAAGTGATAGCTGAGGCCTTCTTCAGCCAGCAGCCGCTGCACGAACTCCAGGTCGGTCTCGCGGTACTGCACGCACAGGCTGCGCAGGCGCAAGGTCTCGCTCACCTCCCAGCGCAGGTTGGCTTGCTCATGGTCGCGCGTGAGGTCGTCGATGATCTGCCGCGCATCCTTGTCCTGGTAGACGAAGCAGTCGCGCCGCAGGCCCATGAACGAAATCCACGGACGCATGCGCAGGCGGTAGCGGGCCAGGCCGCCGTCGCCGCCCAGCTGCGATGCATCGAAGACGTAGCCGTGCCAGGGCTTGTAGCTGCCGTCGGCCTGCAGCAGCCGCACGCTGATCTGCTCGCCGATGAAGCGCTTGAGCTCGAAGTTCACGCTGGTGGACAGCGCGTCGATCTCCAGCTCGAAGGGCTGCGACACCGCCTCGCGCATGACCACCCGCTCGGGGATGAGCGACAGGCTGGGCAGGGCGGTCTCGACCTGCAGCATGCGGCCGTGCTGGTCCAGCAGCTTGAAGAAGTCCAGCCGCGAAGTCAGCGACTGCAAGGCACCACTGAGCAGGCCGCTGGCCGACGACGCCAGTGAACTGGCAAGGCCCGGCAGCACGCCGGAGGCTGACATCATGTTCCCACTCCCTTTGTTGTCTTGTTGGAGGAACGCCGCCGGTGCTTGTGCACCGGTCGGATCAGGTCAAGGCAAGGTGATCGTCACATGGGCGGGTGCCGGTGCGAGCTTCACCACTTCGTTGTACTTGTTCAGGTCACCCACCGTCTGCTTGTCGAGCAGGGCCTTCACGCCCAGGAATCCCAGCAGGCCCAGCAAGGCGAACACCGAGCCGATCACCCACAGCGGCACTTCGCCGCGCAGCGCGTGGCTGATGCGGTCGGGTGCGGCCCAGTGGGGCGCGAAGCCATGGCTCTTGCCCTTGTGGGCCGCGATCTCGTCGCCCACGCGGCCGGTGAGGTAGCCCAGCTTCTCGGAACCTTCGATGATGTACTTGCCCTGGAAGCCCATGAGCAGGCACATGTGGAAGACCTCCAGCAGGTGCAGGTGCGCGGCACCGCCTTCGCGCAGTTTGTCCAGGTGTTCGAAGAAGCGCTCGCCGGCCAATTGCTCGCCGAAGAATTCCAGCTGCAGCGGCTTGCGCTCCCATTCACCACGGATCTTGGACTGCGACATCAGCACCACTTCGTCCACCAGGGCGCAGTAGGCGAACTTGGCCAGGTACACGTCCTTGGACGAGGCGGCGATCTTCTTCGCGTTGCGCTCGAAGCTGATCAGGAACTCGCGCACCCGGTCGCGGAAGGACTCGGCGTCCACCGGCGCGCAGCGGTTGCGCAGCAGGAAGATCATGTAGAACCCGTCGTAGAGCAGGTCCAGCAGCGTGGAGGCTTCAACGGGCGCGGCGGAAGAGGGCGCCGGCAACTTGGGGCCGAGGCCCGGGCCGCCGATGCCAAAGAGTGAAGGCGTGAAGGTCTGTGCCATGGATTACGGATTCAGCGCAAACAGTTCGATCTGCAGGTCGTTGATGCCCGCCGGCACGTACAGCGCGATGGTCTGCGCCTGCAGCATGCGGTCGTACAGCGAGCCGCGCGGTTCCAGCGCGAAGTAGTAGGCGCCCGGGCGCACGGGGATGGCCGCCGGCACCTGCGCGGCATGGGTGAGGCGAACGCCCCCCATGGCCGACAGCACGAGCTTCTCGACGTCGTCGGGGGCGCCGACCTTGAAGCGCAGCGGCACGGCTTCCACCAGCTCGCTGGGCTGCATGGCAGCCTGCACGCCGAGGTAGAAGTTGGTGTTGGCGCTGATCTTGTCGGACTCGAGGCGGCCGTGGTGGAACGAGGGCTTGACCTCGTTGAGCGTGATGGAGAAGTAGCGCGTGGAGATCACCGTCTCCAGCAGGTCGCGGATGATGTGGTCCAGCTTCGCGAACGACGGGCCGGGTGCTTCGTGCCGGTAGGCCGGCAGGTCGGCGAGGGTGTAGCTCTTGGAGAAGGTGAGCAGGGCGCCCGCCAGTTCCAGCATGCGTTCGTACAGCCGTTCCGGATGCAGCGCCGGATGCATGTGCAGGTGCGACAGCGAAGCGAACGCGCCGCTGGCGGTGTGCAGCAGCCAGAACGATGCGATGTCGCCGGAACGGAATTCGATGATGTGCTTGGACGGCTCGCGATGGAAGCCATAGAGCGCATCCACCTTGGCCTGCAGCAGGTCCAGCAGGCGGCGCAGCACGGCTTGCAGCGCCGGAGACGACGCGATGGACAGCGAGGGCGGGACGAAGCGGGCGTCGGCCTCGAAGCCACCGGTGGCCGAGCGCCGGATGCGGCACAGCGGCAGGTTCACCAGGTGGTCGCGCGGCTCGGTGTCGGCCAGCACCCGCACGCAGCGGCGCAGCACGGCGACTTCGGATTCGGTGGCGGTGGTGAACCAGTCACCGGCCTCCACGTTCTGCTGTGCGTAGCGAAGCGAGCCATCGGGCTCGTCGTCGGCAGCAGTGAAGTTGCGGCCGCCCGAACGCAGCGGCGCGATGGTGGCGTGGAACACGACTTCGGACACGCCTGCAGGAATCGATGCCAGCGACACGGGCGGCGGAAGTTCGTCTTCCGACGGCGCGGAGTACATCTCGCCATCGGGGAACACGATCTGCAGTTCGGTGAAGCGCAGGACCCCGCTGGCCAGCGCGTCGGTGTCGATACGCGCACGGCGCACGCCCCATGAGTACGGATGCAGCACCCGGCCCAGTTCAGCCGTGCGCCATTCGTGGTAGGCATCTTGACGCTGGAAGTGCTGGGGCCTCAGGAAGAGGCCTTCGCCCCAGAGAACTTTGGATGACTGAATCAAGACTGCCTCGGAATTTGCCCGCGATGTCCTCGCGAAGTGCCCGCGATGCGCGGCGGCTGAGCGTACTAAAAAAGCTTGTTAAGTAGTGTTTTTTGTGGGGCGTGCGACACCCCCATTTCGGGTGCTAGTCATGAGGGCATTGCATGCCCGCGAGCCGCCGCACTTCGATCGATGTTCCGATGGGCTCGCCTTCCGCGACGCTCATCGCACAAGCGTGAAGACCCAGGGTGACACCGGTCTTTGTCGCGCTCTGCGTGTCGAACACGAACTTCCAGCGCTGAGGGTCGGGGGCCCTGAACAGTGCGACCACCGCAATCTGCGTGGCGTCGTTGGGCATGGTCTCGATGACTTCGTACTTCTTGCCGGGTGTGAGCACGACTTCGCGCGACTCGACGATGTCATTGCCAAGCAGCATGCGTTCGGACGTCGAGTCCTTGAATGCGTCGTAAGGAGCCTGCATCAAGGCCGTCGGACTGCGCAGCTTGTAAACACGTGCAACAAGTGCAAGCGGTCTACCGCTCGTGTCGGTGTTCACAATGTCAGCCGCATGTAAACGCAAGGTCACTGTTTTTGGCTTGGGCGGCAGCTTGATGGTGTCTGCGTTGATCTCGGGCGGCGCCGGTTTGCTCAAGCCGACGACCTCCATGGCCTTGTCGAGAATGCCGCCGCTGCCGCTCGACGAGGCGCATCCGCCTGTGGACAAGATTGCGGCGGCGCAGGCTGCAAGGGTGATGAATCTACGAGTGAAGAAGCGCGCTGCGAACGATGCGTTCGAGCATGTGGATGAGTGACTCATGGGTGTGGTGTCGGTTGATGTGGGGGCTTGTCCGCGTTGTTGAATCGCCCCGCCTGTATTGTCTGGAACAAATGCGAACGCGAGTATCGATGCGCTTGCATGTGTATGAACGTGTAGCCTGGATCGTTCATTAACAGTGCATCAATTTGTATTCCCCTTTCCCCGCCTTTCGGGGGATGGCGTGAAGAAACCCTTCGACTAAAGTTCGCCGCTCTTGCAATGCCGTTCCAACGGCGATGCGAGGAAGAAGTAGGGAACACAGGGGAGTACAAGTCAATGATCGCGGTGACAGGGGGGCCTGCGCTCGTGCGCAGCACACCGTCGGAAGGTGCAGCCGGAAACCGGTTCCACCGACTCGCATGCAAGCTGGCAGTGGTGGTGGTGTGCGTGAGCCTTGCGGCCTGTGCCATCAAGCCCACCGAGCCGGCGCCGGCGCCGCAGACTGAAACGCTGCCCGACCTCATGCACAAGGCGGACACCGCCATGGCCGCGGGCGACAAGGCCAAGGGCCGCGAGCTCTACCAGGCCGCCACGAAGATCGATCCCACCAGCAAGGCGCCGTGGGTGAAGCTCGCCGAGGGCTACTTCGAAGACGCCGACTACGGCAACGCGGTGCTGGCCGCGCAGGAAGTGCTCCACCGCGACAACACCGACAACGTCGGCGCAGGCATCCTGGCCGTGAGCGGATTGCGCATCTCCACCGCAGCGATCACCGTGCTGCGCCAGCAGAACAACATCACCGCCGGCACGCGCGGCGAAGCCGAGACGCTCACGCGCAACCTGCGTGAACTGCTGGGCGAGAACGTGCTGGTGCCGCGACCCGATCCGGCGCCGGCTCCGCGTCCGCGGCCCCGCGCAGCAGCGGCAGCCGCTGCCACAACCACTGCCGCCACGCCGGCAGCGGCCACCCCGTCCACGACGAGCGCGAAGGCGCCCGCCGCAGCACCTGCCACCACGGCCGCCAAGAGCAGCGGTGGCAATCCTTTCGACAAGCTCAAGTAGCAAGCGCGACCCACCCCGTTTTAGCAAAGGGAACCCCATGGCCAAGAAAGACAGCATCCAGAAGCGGCTCGACAAGGTCCGGCCGCCGCGCGTGCAGCTCACCTATGACGTCGAGATCGGTGATGCGATCGAGAAGAAGGAGATTCCCTTCGTGACGGGCGTGCTCGGTGACTTCACCGGCAAGCAGGACCCGAACAAGCCGCTCGAAAAGCTCAAGGACCGCAAGTTCGTGAGCGTCGACCTGGACAACTTCGACGACGTCATGAAGGGCATGGCGCCCAAGGCGTCGTACCGCGTGAAGAACAAGCTCAGCGGCGACGGCGGCGAGTTCGCGGTGAACCTCGAATTCAACAAGATCGATGACTTCCGACCCGAGTCCGTGGTGCAGCAGGTCGAGCCGCTGAAGAAGCTGCTGGAGGCGCGCACCAAGCTCGCCGACCTGCGCAACAAGCTCGCCGGCAACGAGAAGCTCGAAGACATCCTGGGCGATGTGCTGAGCAACACCGAGAAGCTCAAGCTGCTCGGCGAAGAAACCAAGGTCGAGGAGTGAACGCCATGACGCAAGCCGCACTGCAATCGCAAGGCGAAACGGAGACCCTGGAGCGCAGCCTCCTGGACTCCATCGTCGAGGAAAGCCGCGTCGCGCGCTCGCAGGCCGAGCACACCCGCGCGAAGGACATCATCTCCGAGCTCGTGCGCGAAGTGCTGCAAGGCACCGTGGTCGTCTCCGAGAACCTGAGCGTCACGCTGGACGCCCGCGTCGCCGAGCTGGACCGCCTGATCTCCGAGCAGCTCAGCGAAGTCATGCACCACGCCGACTTCCAGCGCCTGGAGTCGTCCTGGACGGGCCTGCAGTACCTGTGCAAGCACACGTCCACCGGCGCGATGATGAAGATCAAGGTCTTCAACGCCAGCAAGAAGGAACTGGTCAAGGACTTCAAGACCGCGATCGACTTCGACCAGAGCGCGCTGTTCAAGAAGGTCTACGAAGAAGAATTCGGCACCTTCGGCGGCGCGCCGTTCGGTACGCTCATCGGCGACTTCGAAGTCAGCCGCCAGCCCGAAGACATGTACTTCGTGGAGCAGATGTCGCACGTGGCCGCCGCGGCCCATGCGCCGTTCATCTCCGCCGCGTCGTCTGAAATGTTCGGCCTGGAAAGCTTCACCGAGCTGGGCAAGCCGCGCGACATGTCCAAGGTGTTCGACACGGTCGAATACGCGAAGTGGAAGTCCTTCCGCGAATCGGAAGACTCGCGCTACGTCGGCCTCACGGTGCCGCACTTCCTGGGCCGCCTGCCGTACAACCCCAAGGACGGCACCACGGTCGAAGGCTTCAACTTCGTCGAGGACGTGGACGGCAGCGACCATGCCAAGTACCTGTGGGTGAACGCGGCCTATGCCTTCGGCGCCCGCCTGACCTCGGCCTTCGAGAACTACGGCTGGTGTGCGGCGATCCGCGGCGTGGAAGGTGGTGGCCTGGTCGAAGACCTGCCCACGCACACCTTCAAGACCGATGAAGGCGAAGTGGCGCTCAAGTGCCCCACCGAGATCGCCATCACCGATCGCCGCGAGAAGGAGCTCAGCGACCTGGGCTTCATTCCGCTCGTGCATTGCAAGAACTCGGACTACGCCGCCTTCTTCGGCGCGCAATCTGCGCAGAAGGCCCGCAAGTACGACTCCGATTCCGCCAATGCCAATGCTGCGCTGGCCGCGCAGCTGCAATACATGTTCGCCGTGTGCCGCATCGCCCACTACATGAAGGCCATGATGCGCGACAAGATCGGCAGCTTCGCTTCCGCGGCGAACGTCGAAGAGTTCTTGAATCGTTGGATAGCTCAGTACGTCACAGGAGATGACGCTGCAACACAGGACGTCAAGGCGCAGTACCCGCTGCGTGAAGCGTCCGTGCAGGTCTCGGAAGTACCCGGAAGGCCGGGCGTGTACAGAGCGGTTTCCTTTATTCGCCCTCACTTCCAGCTTGATGAACTCTCGGTGTCCCTGCGACTCGTCGCAGAGCTGCCTGGAGCCAGTGGGGCTTGAACAACCCCGAATTAACTACGCAAGGAGCGAAGAACTATGAAAGACATCTACGTTGAGTTCGGCAGCAGTGCCGACATCAAGGGCGAAACCAACGACGCCAAGCACAAGTCGGCGAATGCGGTCGAAGTCAGCACCTTCACGCACCTCATCCGGCAGCCCAAGTCGGCCACCTCGTCAAGCGCCGGCGGCCACACTGCCGAGCGTACCGAACACGGCGAACTGATCTTCACCAAGGACATCGACAAGGCCACCACCAAGCTGTTGCAGGCTTGCTCGGCCGGCACGATCTACCCGAGCGTGGTGATCTATTTCTATCGCGCCGTGGGCGGCAGCAACTCGACCGGCACGGGTTCGAACAACCGCGTCAACTACCTGAAGATCGAGCTGAAGAACGCGCTGGTGTCGTCGGTGTCCACGACGGTCGCTGAAGAGTCCATCCCGACCGAAACCTTCGGCCTGAAGTACTCGTCCATCCGCTGGACGTACAACCAGTCCAAGATCGACGGCTCGGGCATCGAGTCCAGCGGCAACAACATCCAGGGCTCCTGGAACCTCGCCAACAACCAAGTGGCGTTCTGATCCACGCCCCTTCGTCAACAAGCGAGAGAAGGGGCGGCCTGGCCGCCCCTTTTTCTGGATGAACGAAAAGTACAGCCCATCGTTTCTCGATCGGTTGATCGACACGCATGGCCGCCCGGGTTCGGAACACCACGTCCGCCTGGCCAGCCTCGTGCAGATCAAGGACAACGTCGCCCGCGACCTGGAAGCGCTGCTGAATACGCGGCACGGCCAGGATGCGTCCGAGCTCGAGGCCTATCCGCAAGCGAGGAAGTCCATCCTCAGCTTCGGCATCGCCGACTTTTCCAGCCAGAGCCTGGCCAACCCCAATCACCGCCGCGAGATCTGCCGCTCCATCGAGCAGGCGATTGCGCTGCATGAGCCGCGCCTGCGCCAGGTCGACGTGAGCCTGAGCGTGGAGTCGTCCACGATGAACCGCCTGTACTTCGTGATCAAGGCGATCCTCGTCGTCGACAAGGGCCGTGAGCACGTGAGCTTCGACGCCTTGCTGCAGCCGCTGACGCTGCAGTACTCCATCACCCAGGGCAGGCCGTCCGCCGCCGAGGCGAGGCACTGAGCGCCATGCACGGACTGCTGCCGAGCTACGAGCGAGAACTGGCTTTCCTGCGTTCGCACGCCGGCGAGTTCGCGCAGCGCTATCCGAAGATCGCGAGCCAGCTGCTGCTCAACGGCGAAGTGGGCGAGGACCCGCACGTCGAGCGGCTGATCCAGTCCTTCGCGCTGCTGTCGGCGCGCATCCACAAGCGGCTGGACGACGATTTCCCGCTGTTCACCGAGTCGCTGCTGGACGTGCTGTACCCGCACTACCTGCGGCCCTTTCCGTCGTGCTCCATCGCCTGCTTCGATGCGAGCGCCAATGCCAGCCAGCTCACCAAGCCGGTGAAGGTGGAGCGCGGCACGAGCCTGAACACGCGCCCGGTGCGCGGCGTGCCGTGCAAGTTCAAGACGGCCTACGACGTGGACCTGCTGCCGGTGCGCGTGACGGCCGCCGGCTTCCGCGGCACGGCTGCCGCGCCGGACGGCACCGTGGTGCCCAAGGGCGCCACCTCCTGCTTCTTCATCCAGCTCGAACTGACCTCGGCGCAGGCCACCTGGGCCAGCCTGGGCATGCAGTCGCTGCGTGTGTACCTGGACGGCGAGCCCTCGCAGGTGAGCGTGCTGCGCGAGGCCCTGTGCGGCCGCGTGCTGGGTGCGCTTGTGCAGACCGCACCCACCGGCCCATGGCAGCGCGGCGGCAAGAGCCTGCCGCAGGCCGTGGGCTTTGAAGAGCACGAGGCGCTCATCGATTTCGATGCGCGCTCGCATCCGGCCTACCGCCTGCTCACCGAGTACTTCGCCTTTCCCGAGAAGTTCAACTTCGTCGACCTCCCGTGCCCCAAGGCCATGGCCGAGTCCGGCGCCCGCACGGTGACGCTGCACTACATGATGTCCGGCCTGCGGTCCGATTCGGACGATGCGCAGCTGCTTGAAACGCTCGACGAAAAGAACATCGTGCTGGGCTGCACGCCCGTGGTGAACCTCTTCGCGCAGCGGGCCGACCCGATCCGCATCACCCACACCGGCAACAGCTATCCGGTGCTGCCCGACGCACGCCGCGCCTTCGGCTATGAAGTGCATTCGGTGGACCGCGTGTTCCGCGTGCAGCAGACGCCGCAGGGGGAGTCGATCGCCGAGTTCCGGCCGTTCTATTCGCTGCAGCACGACCACCTGCTGCGCGAAGGCGAGTCCGGCGGCCGCTACTGGTACGTGCACCGCGACGAAACACTGGCCCAGCAAAGCCCAGGCTACGAGACCGAGCTGTCCATCGTGGACATCGACTTCGACCCGGCTGCGCCGCAGACCGACACGCTGTCTGTGGACGTGACCGCGACCAACCGCGACCTGCCCAGCCTGCTGTCCTTCGGCCAGTCGGGTGGCGACCTGTTCATGGAAGGCGGCAGCGTCGCGCGCGAGATCCGCCTGATGCGCAAGCCGACCTTGAGCCACCGCTTCGAATCTGGCCGCGGGGCGCACTGGCGGCTCATCTCGCACCTGTCGCTCAACCACCTCACGCTCTCGTCGGGCGGCATCGATGCGCTCAAGGAGTTGCTGCGCCTGTACGACCTGCCGCGCAGCGCGGCGTCGCGGCGCCAGCTCGACGGCATCGTGGCCATCGACTTCAAGCCGGCGAATGCCTGCCTGCCGGGCAACCCGTTCCCGGTGTTCGTGCGCGGCACCGAGATCGTGCTGAGCGTGGACGAACAGAATTTCGTCGGCATCGGCCTGCGCCTGTTTGCCCAGGTGCTGGACCACTTCTTTGGCCTGTATGCGCACGCCAACAGCTTCACGCAGCTGAAGCTGGTTTCCTCGCGCACCCACGAAGAGTTGATCGCATGTCCACGGCGCAGCGGCCACAGCCCACTGGTGTGATCGACCGCCTGCTGGAGGAGCCGCACCGGTTCGGCTTCTTCCAGGCGGTGCGGCTGCTCGAACGCTGGTTCGTGCAGCAGGAACGGCTGTCGCCCGCAGAAGTGCTGGGCAAGCGCCTGCGCTTTCGCAACTCGCTGTCGCTGGCATTCCCTGCCAGTGAAATCGCGCATCTGCAGCCGGTGGCCGCCGAGCGTGATGAGGCGGTGGATGCTGATGCCGAAACCGACAACAGGCGCCAGTCGCGCGACGTGGACCACATCGAACTCACGCCGGCGTTCATGGGCCTGCTGGGTGTGGGCGGCGCCTTGCCGGCGTTCTACACCGAGCTGCTGGCCAACCGCGAGTTGTTCCACAAGGACTCCGCCGGCCGGGCCTTCATGGACATCTTCCTGCACCGCGCGGTGGTGCTGTTCTACCAGGCCTGGCGCAAGCACCGCCTGCCCATCCAGTTCGAAGCGGACCGCAAGAACCACTTCCTGCCGATGCTGCTGTCGGTGGCCGGCGTGGGGCATGCATCGCTGCGCGACCGCCTGCATGCCCGCAGCGGCGGCGTGTCGGACGACACGCTGGCCTACTTCAGCGGCGCCCTGCAGCGCCGGCCCACGTCCGCAGCGGTGATGCAGCGCGTGCTGCAGCAGTACTTCGGCGTGCCGGTGACGCTGGAGCAGTTCGTCGGCCGCTGGTTCCAGCTGCCCGAAGACAACCAGACCCGCCTGGGCCTGGGCGGCGCGCAGCTGGGCATGGGCGCGGTGGCGGGCGAGCGCATCTGGCAGCGCGACCTGCGCATGCGGCTCACGCTCGGCCCGATGCCGCGCGACAAGTTCAAGCGCTTCCTGCCCGGCGGCGAGGGCGCGCTCGCGCTGCGCGAACTGCTCACGATGATGACAGGCGTGTCCATCGAATACGAAGTGCGCCTGGCGCTGCGGGCCAAGGACGTGCAGGGCGTTCGCCTGGGCGGATCGCCCCAGGCCAGCGGTGCGCGCCTGGGCTGGGACGGCTTCCTCGTCACACGCGCCGCCAACGACGACCGCGCCGACGCGGGCTACGACATCCACGCGCTGGCCTGAAGGCCAGTCACGAACGAACAAGGGACGACAAGAACGACATGAGCAACAACCTGAAGACTCTGATCTCCAAGCTGAACGACACCAGCCGCAAGGCGCTGGAGCGCGCAGCCAGCCTGTGCATGGCGCAAGGCCACTACGAGGTGGACGTGGAGCACCTCTTCCTCGCGCTGCTGGAACAGCCGCGCAGCGACTTTGCGCTGCTGTGCAAGCGCTTCGACATCGCCCCGACCGAGCTGCAGCGCGACCTGGAAACCGAGATCAAGCGTTTCAAGAACGGCAACACCCGCACGCCGGTGTTCAGCCCGCACCTGCCCACACTGCTGGAGCACGCGTGGCTGATCGCGTCGCTCGATGCGCACAACAGCCGCATCCGCAGCGCGCACCTGCTGCTGTCGCTGCTGACCGAGCCGGGCCTGAACCAGCTGGCCTTCAGGGGCAGCAAACAGTTCGTGAAGTTCCGCCTCGATGAGCTCAAGCACAAGCATGCGGACATGACGAGCGCATCGCAGGAAGCCGGTGATGCCCTGCGCCCGGCCGATGCACCGCGCGCTACTTCCGACGCCGACCTGCAGGCGCCCGCCACGCCGGGCCAGACGCCCGCGCTGGACCAGTTCACCACCAACCTCACGCAGCGTGCGCGCGACGGCAAGATCGACCCGGTGATCGGCCGCGATCCGGAGATCCGCCAGTCCATCGACATCCTCATGCGCCGCCGCCAGAACAACCCCATCCTCACCGGCGAGGCGGGCGTGGGCAAGACGGCGGTGGTGGAAGGGCTGGCCCTGCGCATTGCCACCGGCGACGTGCCGCCGCCGCTGCAAGGCGTCGAACTGCACACGCTGGACATGGGCCTGCTGCAGGCCGGCGCCAGCGTGAAGGGCGAGTTCGAGAACCGGCTGAAGAACGTGATCGACGAGGTGAAGAAGAGCCCGCATCCGATCATCCTCTTCATCGACGAAGCGCACACCATGATCGGCGCGGGCGGCCAGGCCGGACAGAGCGACGCCGCCAACCTGCTCAAGCCGGCGCTGGCGCGCGGCGAGCTGCGCACCGTGGCCGCCACCACCTGGAGCGAGTACAAGAAGTACTTCGAGAAGGACGCGGCCCTGGCACGGCGCTTCCAGGTGGTGAAGGTGGAAGAGCCCAGCGAGCCGCTGGCCGCCGCCATGCTGCGCGGCATGGCGCCGCTGATGGAAAAACATTTCAACGTGCGCGTGTTCGATGAGGCCATCACCGAAGCCGTGCGCCTGTCGGCACGCTACATCAGCGGCCGGCAACTGCCGGACAAGGCCATCAGCGTGCTGGACACCGCCTGCGCCAAGGTGGCACTGGGGCAGAGTGCGGTGCCCGCCGCGATGGAGGAGAACATCCGCAGCATCGAGCGGCTGGGCGCGGAGATTGCCGCGCTCGAACGCGAGGCGGCTGCGGGCACCGACCATGCGGACAAGCTCGCCGAGCTCCGCGCCACGCGCGACGGCGTGCAGGCCGACCTCGATGCGCTGAAGGCCCGCTACGAGCGCGAGAAGGCGCTGGTGGGCGAGATCCAGACGCTGCGCAAGAACCTGGAGGCTCAGCCCGTGGCTGCGGCCCAGCCCGAGGAGACGGAAGCTGCCGACGGCAAGAAGAAGTCCACGAAGAAGGCTGCCAAGGTCGCCGCAGCGCCTGCCAGCCCTGCGCATACCGAGCTGCAGGCCAAGCTGCAGGAACTCACCGCGCTTCAAGGCGAGTCGCCCATGGTGCCGATGCAGGTCGATGCCCACGTCGTGGCCGAGATCGTCGCGGCCTGGACGGGCATTCCCCTGGGCAAGATGGTCAAGGACGAGATCAAGACCGTGCTCAACCTCAAGCCGCTGCTGGAAGAGCGCGTGATCGGCCAGTCGCATGCGCTGGAGTCCGTGGCCCAGCGCGTGCGCACCGCGCGTGCCAACCTCGAAGACCCGAACAAGCCCAAGGGCGTGTTCATGTTCGTGGGGCCCAGCGGCGTGGGCAAGACCGAGACGGCGCTGGCGCTGGCCGACATCCTGTACGGCGGCGAGCGCAAGCTGGTCACCATCAACATGAGCGAGTACCAGGAGGCGCACAGCGTGTCCGGCCTCAAGGGCTCGCCCCCGGGCTATGTGGGCTACGGCGAAGGCGGCGTGCTCACCGAGGCGGTGCGCCGCAATCCGTATTCGGTGGTGCTGCTCGATGAAGTGGAGAAGGCCCACCCCGACGTGCTGGAGCTCTTCTTCCAGGTGTTCGACAAGGGCGTGATGGACGATGCCGAAGGTCGCGAGATCGACTTCCGCAACACCGTCATCATCCTCACGAGCAACATCGGCTCCTCGCAGATCATGCAGGCCTGCCTGAACAAGGCGCCCGAAGAGATTCCCGATGCGCAGACCCTGGGCGAGGCGCTGCGGCCGGTGCTCTACAAGAGCTTCAAGCCGGCCTTCCTCGGCCGCATGAAGGTGGTGCCGTACTACGCCATCAGCGACGACGTGCTGGAGAAGATCATCCGGCTGAAGCTGGACCGCATCGCTGCGCGCGTCAAGGAGAACCACAAGGCGAGCTTCGAGTACGACACCAAGCTGGTGGAGGCGGTGCTGGCCCGCTGCACGGAGGTGGACACCGGCGCGCGCAACGTCGACCACATCCTCAACGGCACCTTGCTGCCCGAGATCGCCGAGCAGGTGCTGGCGCGCATGGCAGCAGCGAGCGCCATCGAGCGCATCAAGGTGTCCGCCGCCAAGAACGGCGACTTCAAATACAACGTGGCCTGAGGGAGATGTTCATGGATGAGATCCTGCTCGAACGTGCAGCGGACAACTGCCAACCCGACAGCTGGCACCGAGCTGCGCCTTTGCTGTCCGGCTTGCACATCGACGATGACGCGCAGCCCGCCATCGTGACTGCATGGCTCGCACAGGCCTTGCCGAGTGCGCTGCGCGATGCCCGCCTGCTGGTGTCCAAGATGGCTGCGCAGCCCTGGCGCATCGAGGTCGTGTCGCGCGAGCACATGGTGGTGAGCCTGCTGGACAACTCACGCTGGAACCTTCACCTGCATGAGCTGCCGGAACACCACGTGCATCACATCGAGCGCGCGGACCGCGCCGTGGCATGAAGCTCATCGATGAGCTCCTGTCGTTCCTGGGTGGCAAGCCTGCGCAGACCGACCGGCTGATCAAGCTGCACACGCCGCTGGGCACTGACGTGCTCGCGGCAGAGCGCCTGGAGGCCTTCGAAGGCGTGGGCCCCGGCGCTGACGCGCAATCCGGCGCGGGCTTCAGGCTGGTCGTGCATGCGCTGTCCACCGATGCGCACATCGAGCTCAAGCAGCTCATCGGCCAACCGGTGCTGGTGGAGCTGCTGACCAGCCACAGCCGCACCGATCTGCGCCCGTGGCATGGGCACGTCACCAGCGCGGCGATGGTCGGAAGCGATGGTGGCCTGGCGCGCTACCGGCTGGTCGTCGAGCCGTGGCTGGCGTTCCTGGCGCATCGCCAGGACAGCTGGGTCTTCCAGGGGCAGACCGTGCCGCAGATCGTCGACGACGTGCTGGCTGGCTACCAGGGCCAGGGCACGCTGGTGCCCGCCTGGCGCTGGGACCTGGCAGACCCGGCGGTGTACCCGCAGCGCAGCCTGTGCACGCAATACCAGGAGACGGACCTGGCCTTCGTGCAGCGCCTGCTGCTGGAGGAAGGGCTGTTCCACTGGTTCGAACACACCGGCGATGCACACACGCTGGTGATTGCCGACCACAACGGCGCGTTCAAGCCGAACGTGCAGGAGCGCATCCGCTACACGCAGAGCAGTTCGGTGCTGGCCGAAGACAGCCTCACCGAGTGGGATGACGAGGTGCATGTGCGCACGGGCGCCGTGCAGATGGCCAGCCTGGACTACCGCAGCGTGGACGCTCGGCCCGTCAGCCAGCAGGGCGTGGATGCGCCGCTGCCGTCACTGGGCATCAGCGACGTGCCGGGCGTGTATGCCTACGAGGATTCCACCCAGGGCGAACGGCTCGCGCTGCGGCAGGCCCAGGCCATCGATGCCTGGCGCTCGCGCGTGAGCGGCAGCGGCACGGTGCGCACCATCGCGCCGGGCAGCCTCTTCACCTTGCTGGACCATCCCGTCCACGATGGCAGCGATTCGAACCGTGATCGTTTCGTGGTGCTGTCGGTGAAGCACACGGCGCGCAACAACCTGGCGGCCGATGCGAAGGCGCAGGTCGAGACCTTGCTGGGCGCGATCCGCCGGGTGCATGCGCCCGAGCAGGGCCTGGCCAATGACAGCGATGAACCGCTGTATGCGTGCGAGATCGTGGCTCAACCGGCGGCGAACGCGGTGCGGCCGGTGACGCTGGACGAGCACGGCCAGCCCGACCCGCGCCTGTGCGTGCGGCCCACCGTGCATGGCCTGCAGACGGCCATCGTCGTCGGCCTGGGCGAACCGGTGCACACCGACCGCGACCACCGCATCAAGGTGCAGTTCCACTGGCAGCGTGGCGGGCAGTCCAGCCATCGGCTGAATCCCGCAGCGGACGACAACGCGCCGGGCAGCGACGCCAGCGGCACCTGGGTGCGCGTGGCCGAGACGGTGGCGGGCGACAACTGGGGCGGCCACTTCGTGCCGCGCCTGGGCCAGGAAGTGGTGGTGGCGTTCCTTGGCGGCGACATGGATCGGCCAGTGGTGCTGGGCAGCGTCTACAACGGCGCGGGCCAAGCCAATGCGCAGGCCAACCAGGTGGGCGGCGGTGCCGCTACCAGCACCGGTAATGCGAATGCATGGTTTCCGGGTGATGAGGGCCGCGGCGACTTGCAGGCCCACCAGCATGCGGCGGTGATGGCCGGCTTCAAGAGCCAGGAACTGTCGGCCAGCCAGAGCGGCACGGGCGGCTACAACCAGCTCGTGTTCGACGACACGCCGTCGGCAGGCCGCATCGAGCTGTCGACCACCAGTGCGAGCACGCGGCTGCAGCTGGGGCACCTGATCCAGCAGACCGACAACCAGCGCCTGCAGCAACGCGGGCACGGACTGGACTTGAGCAGCGCGGCCTGGGGCGCGGTGCGGGCCGGCAGCGGCCTGCTGCTGAGCGCGCACGTGCGTGGCGGCAGCCAGACGAGTGCGAACCAGATCGATGCCCGCGAGCCTCAGGCCAGCATCGCGCTGGCGATGGGACAGGCGAAGACGCTGTGGCAGTCTGCGCAGGATCACCAGGCCAAGCTGGCCGGTGAGGTGGCGCCCGATGAGGTGGACGTGGTGAAGGCGCTGGATGCGTCGGCCAAGGCGCTGATGGAAAGCGCCAGCCTGAACGATGACCAGGGCAGCGGCGACAAGCCCATCGGTGGCGGCGCGGGCACGGTCAGTGCGTGGAGCAGCCCGCACCTGGTGGCCGCGGCGCCTGGTGGCATCGGCAGCACGACGCCTGCCAGCACGCTGATGAGCGCGGGCAAGACCATGAGCGTCGTGGCCGGGCAGGATTTGCAGGCGCTGGCCCAGGCCAACCACGCGACGGCGGTGGCCAAGGGTCTGGTGCTGTTCACCTATGGCAAGGCGCAGGACGCGGACAAGCCCAACCAGGAAACCGGCATCAAGCTGCATGCGGCCAGCGGCAGCGTGAACACCCAAAGCCAGTCGGCGGCGACCAAGCTCACCGCGAGCAAGAGCGTGGAGGTGAGCAGTGTCAGTGCGATGGTGAAGGTGGCAGCGCCGAACCATGTGCTGCTGACGGCGGCCGGGGCGGCGCTTCGCATTGAAGGCGGCGACATCACCTTGAACGGGCCGGGGAAGGTGGAGTTCAAGGCGGCGATGAAGGAGTTGGCGGGCGGAGCGAGCGCGAATGCGAGCCTGAGCTTGCCCCCACCCGCGACGCTCCAGGGTTGCGCCAAATCAGTGTCCGATGCTGCGGCCCAGCAGTCCGCGGCCGTGGACCTGGGATGACGGCGCACGACAGCGCGGACTCACACGCTGCTGATGCCGGCACGAGCGGTGCCGACATCAGCGACCGGCTGCATCGTGCCGCTCATGCGCAAAGCGACGGCTTGCTGTGGCTGGCGGTGGATGCGGGCGCGCCCGAGTCCGAGCCTCTGCCTGATTCGCTGCAAGGTCTGCTGGATGGCGACGAGGTCAGGACGATTCGCCTGCAACACCCGGGCGTTGATCCGTCTTTCCAACCGCAGTGGGTTCCGCTGGACACCCGCACCGCGAAAGGCAGCATGGCACTGCAGGACAGCATCGACCGAGCCGTCGCTGAACTGGCTGTCGATGAGTTGAAGCAGGGCAAGGGGCGGCGGATCGGTGGATGGCTGGCCCTTCGCGCGGATGCGGGATTGGCGATCCGCCACTGGGCCAGGCAGATGATCCAGCGTCGCCCGGGCGGGGGCGCCGCGCTGCTGCGTCTGCACGACCCGGCGGTGCTGTGGGCCTTGTGGGCCTTGCTGTCTGCCGAGGAGCGGTCGCAACTGCTTGGGCCGGTGTCCACATGGTGGTTGCTGGATCCGCAAGGTGAGCTCGCCGCCTTCACGTCGCCGGCCGATGGCGTTCGATCCACTTGGACCGTGCGTTCCTGGGACGACGTCGACCTCGTGGCACCGTTGAATGCGGCCTTGCGCGAATGCGACAAACCCATGCCCTTGGACCAGGCCCGCCGTGCCGCATTCGATGCCATGCGCCGCGCCCGTGAACTCGGCTTCGGGCATGTGCATGACCTCAGCGCATTCGCCATCCATGCGATGACGATTCACCCGATGTTCGACAAGCATCCTGCCATCGCGCAGGTGCTGCAATCCCGCCAGGCCGATGACCGTTACACCGCCTTGATCGAGGCGGTGGACGAGGCGGCCTGGGAAAGAGTGCGACAAGAAGTGCGACAAGAAAACGGCCTCGCCTGAAGGCCTTCAAACAATCATTCGTTCGGTGAACGGAGGACGAGCTTTCACCATGTCAACCCTGTGCAACGATTGCAACGCGACCGGCTTGCCGATTTTCCCTGTGCGCTACTGTCCGGTTCCGGCCTCAGTGACACCGGGTGTTCCCAGCTGGGCCAGCGCTGACCGCATTGCCAGCGTGCCCCTGGGCGCCGAGTTCCATTACGCCTTGCGCCTGCTTCGCGCTGGGTATGTCTACCTCTTCTATTCGAAGAACCAGGCCGGGAGCAACAAGTGGGAGTGCTACATGGTCACGGGCGACGGGGTGCTGTACAAGCAGCCCGATCCGCTGATGGCCGTGTCGGCGCCCGAGCGCACGGCGAGGGCCTGTGCCAGGCAGGGGCACTCCGATGCCCGGCTGCGTCACCTGGTGATCGAGCGGCCCGACAAGTGCGGCAAGACCTGGATCGCATTCAGCGAGCACAAGTGGAGTGCGGACACGATCAAGGAGTACACGAAGAACGCGAAGCTGCGCGATTCGCGGATGCAGACGCTGTATCCCGCCAAGATGATGACCGGCGCCAAGCATTCACACGGCACGCCCGCATCGGCGGCAGCGCTGCAGGACGTGCTGGAGTACGCGGCGGTGGCGCCGGATGCGAAGCTGCCGCATGACGCGAAGATCACGGGCAAGTTCAGCCAGGAAGACGGCGGCTTCGATGCCGGGCGCATCAACACGGTCAGCACCCTGTATCCCTGGGCATTGCGCCAGGGGCAGGCCGACGCCGACTTCAAGGCGATGCAGCAGCGCGCGACCCGGGCCAACGGCAGCCACGGGACGCCTCATGTGCTGGCGCTGTGGGACGCCATCGGCATCGTCAGTGAGTTGAACGCCTTCCGCAACGATGCGGCCGGCTGGGTCAAACTCTACGGGGAAGAGCGCGCATTCCAGCTGGACGCGGCCAACAACCTGGATGGTCTTCGCAAGGCGCTCGAGTCGCGGGCCGGCGGCATCCAGAAGGCCAGCCAGGACGAGCAGTTGAAGAATGCCTCGAACTGGAACACCGACGAGGACGCGAAGGCGCGCCGCAAGAACGCTGAAAAACTTCCCGAGCCGCAGCGAAGCCGCCAACTCGAGATCTGCGACATCCTCGACGATTGGGGTCGGCGCAAGGTGCCGATGCTTGGTTACGGCGCACGGCTGCAGCACGCGAACCTGGCGAACGAGCCCGAGCGCCGCCAGGAGATCGACAAGATCAAGGCGGAGGTCGAGGACTTCCTCAAGAGGCGCGCGAAGAACTACGACGCCAACATCAAGCATGAAGAACGGGAGGCCTGGCCGAAGTACGAGGCACGCATCGATCGTCCGGCACTCGACCTGTTCGAGAAGAACAACAAGAGCCTGTCCACGTCGGTCAATAAGCTGATCGATCAGCGCACCGAGGCGGTCGTGGCCTGGCTGGGATCGCAACTGCTGATCGACACGCTGGAAGATTTCCACGGCGCCAACATCTCCGACGGCGTCCAGTTCGAGGACAAGGTCAGTAGGGCGTTCTTTGCGATCGGCTCCAGCCCCGCAGGTGCCAAGAAGCTCAAGGAATGGGTGGCGCAGACCGAAGCCGACAAAAAGAACCTCTACTGGCGGGCGGTTGCGCTCAACCAGGATGTCGGCATCGCCTCCTTGAATGCCGCGCTGAAGGAGGCGGAGAAGCACCGCAGCGAACAGACGCTGTCCAAGACCGTGACCTGGGTGGGCTACACCGCCAAGGTCCTCAAGGGGTTTGCCGACACCTACAAGAAGGCGCAAAGCGTTTTCGATGCCGTCGAGAAAGCGTCATCCGCCGCCGGGTCGACGGCTTTCGGCGCCACCATCAATCCGATCAAGATGCGTGGGGCGGATCGATTCATGATCGGCGCCGGCGACTGGGCCTTCAGGCACTTCGCCTTCGACAAGCTGGGTGACTACGCGGCCGAAAAAGTCATTCAGCACATCTTCTCCATTCGCGCCCTGGTCGACCCGCTGGACAGTGAACGCCTGGTGCAGGCCCAAGCCATGGGCGAGCAGCTGAGCCGCGAGCAGACCCTGCAGCGCTTGCGCACCACGCGCAACTTCATGAAGCTGGACACGCCGGAAATCCGCACGGCGCAAACGGAAGCGTTGAATCAGGCGTGGGCGAAATTCAAGACCAGTGGCGATGCGAAAGTCTCGCAGGCGCTGAAGGACGCACGCCTTGCGCTGGTCGTCGGCCTGATCGAAGGCGTGAACTTCGCGAAGCTGATCGCAGACTGCAAAATGAAGGGGGACTTCAAGTCATACTTCAGCCTTGTTGCGTCCGGCATGTCGATCACGAGCGCGCTGTTCGACGTGGCGGCGACCATCACGAAGAACCTGCCGTCCAAGGAGTCCGCCGGCTTGCCGGGGCTGGGCTCGGAAAGCTGGACCTACCAGTCGCTAAAGGGCTGGGGCGGGGCCTTGAGCGGGACGGCGTCATTGATGGGCGGCGTCCTGGACTTGATCGATGCAGGCAAGAATTTTGGCAAGGGTTACGACCTGTTGTTCATCATGTGCAGCGTCAAGGGGTTGGCGGGCATTGCGTCCGGCGCCATCACCTTGGCTGTGACCTTCACCTATGCGGCGCCTCTCGTGGCGCGGTTGACGGGCCGGGCGGCGGCAGGTGCAGCGGTCGAGGCCGTGGGGGAGCGGGCCGCGGCGTTGATCGGGTTGCGCATCCTTGGAATGGCAGCGGGCGGGTGGATCACGGTCGGCACGCTGGTCATCCAGGTGGTGATCTGGAAGATGACCCCTGACGCCCTGGAGAAGTGGGCCGACCACACAGCCTTCGGGAAAAAGCGCAAGACCGGAGGGTACGTGGCAGTCAAGGACCAGGAGCAAGGGCTTGCCGATGCGTTGAAGGAAATGGGTCTCCAATGACGATCAACCCCCCAGTGAAGTCGGTAACCCGCATTGCCGGGACGATCCAGGGCTACAAGGCGACGCGGCAGGCTGCGAGCTTTGTTTTCACTGATCGGGACACGACGAGCCTGGGGGTGGTGGCGATAGCCGCTGGCGTGGCGGGTCTTGGTGGCCAGGCGGTGTCGGCCGCGTCACACGCCACCAGCGTCGAGGAAGATGCGGACTTCGTCGAGTTCGCGCTGGACGGAATCAGCGTCAAGGGCTGGGTGTGGCGCAGTCCGTTTGGCGAGGGCGACCAGGTGGAGGTGGTGGGCGAGTTGCAGGGCCAAGCCATGAATGCAATCGCCATCGCCAGGCCGAGTGATCGGACTGTGGCGCTCTATCCGCATTGCTCTCGTGGCAGGACGCGCCACATCAAGAATGCCATCAAGTGGTGGCTGTACCTCACGATGTTCTTTGTCTGCGTGCCCTTGGGATTTCTGCTGTTGGCAGGTTCCACGCAGCGTCTGGCAGACGCCTGGAGCGAAGGAGGTGATCTCGTCGCGTTAGGCGTGGCCGCCTTCTTTGGTCTGATGAATTTCAGCCTCGCCAGACGATGGATGCCATTTGTCACGCTGGCAGAAAAGGCGTTTGCGGCATTTGGATGGGACAAGCCAGGCGACATCGACCTTGCCAGAGCCACCAAGGCCAGTCGCAGGACGGGTGACCCCGGTGAATTGGGAACCTTCTACTTTCGATACTGAGCATGAAATACTTCCTGGCGCTTGCCTTGGCCACCACAACCTTGTCCAGCGTTGCTGCGCCGGATGCCCAGCCCTTCGATGAGAAGAAGGCTGTTCTGGCCCTTGACGCCACGGTGGCGGAGTACCGGCTCTACGCCACCTGCCTTTCGTTGGTGCCGGACACGCTTCCTTTGGTCGAAAAGCTGTGGCAGTCCCAGGTCGAGCAGGCCACCGCCAGCCTCAACGCCATCGGCGCGACCCCGACATTCAAGGCCTACTTTCTGGTGACCACGAAGTTCACCAACCTGCTCGACAGGAGCATGAAGCTGGGCGACGCCATTGCCTTGTGCGAGAAGAACAAGGAGGCGCAAATCCGCTTCCATTCGTTTGCGTATCCGAACCTGGCGGCAGCGATTGCTGGCAAGCGTGCGGCGCCGTAGAGGGCGTCCGTAGAGCGCGCAACGTTTTGTTTCACGTTCGTCCGGTCCCGCCCCCAAAAGGAGGGGGCCTCCGAGGCCGTGATCGCGCACTTGGCTCCCTATACTTCCCCCGCCTCGTGCCACAAGCACCGAGCGCTCCACACATCAAGCATTTCCCGGAGGAAGTCCATGAGTTCCAAGATCGCCCTGGGCGCGGCTGCCGCCTTGTTCTTCACGCTCGCCCATGCCGAGACCAGCGAGGTCCGTGAGCGCGAAATCAGCGTCCCCAAGTGCGCCAAGCCGGTCGCGAAGGTGATCGTCAGCGAGATCAAGTGCAAGTCGGCCGACTGCTCGTCCGGCGCCGGCCAGCAGGACCCGAAGCGCTACCGCTGGTGGGAGTACTACGGCCACGGCGGCAACGTGAACCAGCCCACCTACACCGGCGTGGGCACCGGCATGACGGAAATGCTCTCCACCGCCTTGCAGCAGACCGGCTGCTTCGAAGTGCAGGAACGCGCATCGCTCGATGAGCTGAACAAGGAACTCGCCCTGGTGGGCAAGAAGGTCGAGGCCGAGGCCGCCGACTTCCTCATCACCGGCTCCATCACCTCGCTGGGCTTCGAGCAGAGCTCCACCGGCCTGGGGGCGCTGGGCGGCCTGTTCAAGGGCCCGCTGTCGCTGGTGGCCGGCAGCGTGGACTGGAAGAAGACCAAGGTCCACATGAACATGGACCTGCGTGTCGTGAACGTGAGCAAGGCCAAGATCGTCGGCTCCAAGACGCTGCAGGCCGACAACCAGAAGAGCGGCTTCGGCCTGAGCGGCGCCGGCTGGGGCGGCGGCGTCGGCCTGGGCGGCAACCATGCGTCCATCAGCGGCTCGCCGCTGGAAGAAGTGGCCCGCGACCTGCTGGTGCGCTCGACCTCGTTCATCACCGAGAACGTCGCCTCCAACAGCATCACCGAGCGCGTGGTGCTGAAGGCGGACGACAAGAAGTAATCGGCCGCGACCACGCGTCCTCTCGTCCGATACTCGCTCACATGCGGGGCACACCCTCACCGGGGCGTGCCCCGCTTGCTTTCAATCGTGGCATGCTTGCCGGATGAGTCCGATTTCTCCCATCTCCGACTCGGCCGCCGCGACGCGTGCCGCCGAGTTGCGCGAGCAGCTTCACTACCACGCCCACCGCTACTACGTCCTCGACGATCCGGAACTGCCGGACGCCGAGTACGACAAGCTCTTCCAGGAACTGCAGGCCATCGAGGCCGAGCACCCCGAGCTGCTCACCGCCGATTCGCCCACGCAGCGCGTGATCGGCAAGGTGCTGGACGGCTTCACGCCCGTGCAGCATGCCGTGCCGATGCTGTCCATCCGCACGGAGACAGACACCGAAGACAGCGGCGCCATTGCCTTCGATGCCCGCGTGCGCCGCGAGCTGGGGCTGGATGAATCCGCGCCGCCCGTCGAATACGCCGCCGAGCTGAAGTTCGATGGCCTGGCCATCAATCTGCGCTATGAGCACGGTGTGCTGGTGCAGGCCGCCACGCGCGGCAACGGCGAGACCGGCGAGGACGTGACGCAGAACATCCGCACCATCGCGCAGATTCCGCTCAAGCTTCGCCACACCGACGCGGCACCAGCGGTGATCGAGGTGCGCGGCGAGGTCTACATCCGCCGCGACGACTTCGACAAGCTCAACGAACGCCAGCGCGAGCTCATCGCCAAGGGGGCGAAGAACGAGAAGACCTTCGTGAACCCGCGCAACGCCGCTGCCGGTGCGGTGCGGCAGCTGGACCCGGCCATGGCCGCCAAGCGTCCGCTGAGCTTCTTTGCGTACGGGCTGGGCGATGTGCAGGGCTGGCAGATTCCCGGCACCCACAGTGGCATGGTGGATGCGCTGCAGGCGATGGGCATGCCGGTGAACGGCGATCACGCGGTGGTGCAGGGCGCTCAAGGCCTGGTCGATTTCCACCGCCGCATCGGCGAGAAGCGCGATGCGCTGCCCTTCGACATCGACGGTGTCGTCTACAAGGTCAACGACCGCGCCCTGCAGGACAAGCTGGGCTTCGTCTCGCGCGAACCGCGCTGGGCGGTGGCGCACAAGTACCCGGCGCAGGAGCAGATGACGCGGCTGCTGGACATCGACATCCAGGTCGGCCGCACCGGCAAGCTCACGCCGGTGGCCAAGCTGGAGCCGGTGTTCGTGGGTGGCACGACGGTCAGCAACGCCACGCTGCACAACCAGGACGAGATCGACCGCAAGGACGTGCGCATCGGCGACACGGTGATCGTGCGCCGCGCCGGCGACGTGATTCCCGAGGTCGTCGGCACCATCGCCGACAAGCGGCCGGCCGATGCACAGTCCTTCAGCATCTACAACCGGCTGAACGGCAAGTGCCCGGTGTGCGGCAGCGAGATCACCCGCGAAGAAGGCGAGGTGGACTGGCGCTGCAGCGGCGGCCTGTTCTGCGCCGCGCAGCGCAAGCAGGCCATCCTGCACTTTGCCTCTCGCCGGGCGATGGACGTGGAAGGCCTGGGCGACAAGCTGGTGGACCAGCTCGTGGACAGCGGGCTCATCCGCACGCTGCCCGAGCTGTACAAGCTGGGCGTGGCCAAGCTCGTCGCGCTGGACCGCCTGGGCGAGAAGAGCGCGCAGAACCTGGTGGACGGGCTGGAGAAGAGCAAGAAGACGACGCTGGGCCGCTTCCTCTTCTCGCTGGGCATCCGCCACATCGGCGAGACCACGGCCAAGGACCTGGCCAAGCACTTCGGCGCACTCGATCGCATCATGGACGCGACGGTGGAGCAACTGCTGGAGGTCAACGACGTCGGCCCGGTGGTGGCGCAGAGCATCCACACCTTCTTCGCGCAGCCGCACAACCGCGAGGTGGCCGAGCAGCTTCGTGCCTGCGGCATCACCTGGGAAGAACACGACGGCACCGGCGACCTGAGCCCCAAGCCGCTGGCCGGCAAGACCTTCGTGCTCACCGGCACCTTGCCCACCATGAGCCGCGACGAGGCGAAGGACTTGATCGAGGCCGCCGGCGGCAAGGTGTCGGGCTCGGTGTCCAAGAAGACGCACTACGTGGTGGCCGGTGCCGAGGCGGGCAGCAAGCTCGACAAGGCGCAGGAACTTGGCGTCACCATCCTGGACGAAGAAGGTTTGAAGGCACTGCTGCCGCAGTGACCGCAACCCAAGGACCCGCAGTGACCGTTCGAGAGATTCTCAAGATGGGCGATCCGCGCCTGCTGCGCGTGGCCCAGCCCATCGCCCGCTTCGACACCCCCGAGCTGCATGCGCTCATCGCCGACATGTTCGACACCATGCATGCGGCCCAGGGCGCCGGCCTGGCCGCGCCGCAGATCGGAGTGGACCTGCAATTGGTGATCTTCGGTTTCAAGAAGAACGACCGGTATCCGGACGCACCACCGGTGCCTGAGACGGTGCTCATCAACCCGCAGATCACGCCCTTGTCCTCGCTGGAGGAGGAGGGCTGGGAGGGCTGCCTGTCGGTGCCCGGCCTGCGCGGCGTGGTGCCCCGCTGGGCGCGCATCCGCTACACCGGTTTCGACCCGCAGGGCCAGCCCATCGACCGCGAGGCCGACGGCTTCCATGCCCGGGTGGTCCAGCATGAATGCGACCACCTGATCGGCAAGCTTTACCCGATGCGTGTTCGGGATTTCACACGCTTCGGTTTCACCAGCGTGCTGTTTCCTGACCTGGACCCGAACGAGGACGACTGACCCCCTTCGAAAGGGGAAGGTGTGTAAAGCATCGTTTCTATCGGGGGTGTCCCGTCAGCGGTCGGTGCGCCCTTTGCGTTGCCCGAATGGATCCCTTTTCACGAGGCCGACAGCATGAACCCGACGACGAGCCCCCTTCCTGATCGATCGTCCTTCCTGAAAACGTGGCGCCTGGCCGCCAGCCTGCTGGTGTTTTTGTGCACCGCATTCACGACGGCCGCCTGGGCCGACCCGCCCGGACGCGTGGGCCGCCTGGGTGACATGAACGGACAGGTCTGGTTCTTCTCGCCGGACGCCGGCGAATGGGTCAGTGCGGTGCGCAACCGGCCGCTGACCGACGGCGACCGCGTGTCCACCGACGACGGCGCGCGCGCCGAGGTGCGCATCGGCTCCAGCACCGTTCGGCTGGACTCCGGCACTGAGCTGGAAGTGCTGCGCATCGACGACGACCACATCTCCCTTCAGCTGCACAGCGGCAGCATCGCGACCCGCCTGCGCTCTGGCGAATCGGCCCGCGAGTTCGAATTGCGCACGGGGGAAGGCCGTTTCACCACCCCGCGTGCCGGCCGCTACCGCTTCGACCGCGCCGACGAGGCCAGCCACGTCACCGTGCTGAGCGGCAGTGCGCTGTTCGAAGGCCCGGGCAGTGCCCTCACCGTGAACACAGGCCAGCGTGCCGAGTTCTGGCTGGAGAACAACGCCGCGCAGTACAGCATCACCGACCCCGTGCGCGATGCCTTCGCCTCATGGAGTGCCGACCAGGACCGCCGCGATGACCGCAGCGCGTCGGCCCGCTACGTCTCCCCGGAGATGACCGGCGCCGAAGACCTGGACCGCTATGGCCGCTGGGAGCAGGAGCCGGAGTACGGCGCGGTGTGGATCCCGCGCGCCGTGCCCGTGGACTGGGCGCCGTATCGCGCGGGCCACTGGGCTTGGGTCAGCCCCTGGGGCTGGACATGGATCGACGATCAGCCCTGGGGTTTCGCTCCCTTCCACTACGGCCGCTGGGTGACCGTGCGTGACCGCTGGTGCTGGGTGCCCGGCACCTACGTGCGCCGCCCGGTGTATGCGCCGGCACTGGTGGGCTGGGTGGGCGGGCCGCACCTGAGCGTGTCGATCTCCATCGGCAACACCGCGCCGGCCGTGGGCTGGTTCCCGCTGGCGCCGCGTGAGGTGTACGTGCCGGCCTACCGCGTGAGCCCGACCTACGTCAGGCAGGTCAACGTCACGCAGGTCACGAACATCACCAACATCACGACCATCGTCAACAACCCGCAGCAGGCGGTGGTGAACGTCGACTACCGCAACCGCCACCTGCCGCATGCAGTGACCGTGGTGCCCCAGACGGTGATGGTGAACCGCCAGCCGGTGGGCCCGGCTGTTCTGCCTTGGCACCATGACCGCGCGATCGCGGGCCCGGTCACGCTGCCGGCGAACCTGCAGCCGCAGCAACAGCAAGTGGTGGCGGCACCGCCAGTGCCGGCGCCGAAGGTTGACGAGACCCGCCGCCGCCATGGCTTCTCGCCGGATGGACAGCGTCCTGCGATCACCGCCGCCGCGGGGCAGGCACCCGTGACGGCCGCCAATCTCGCTCCCCAGAGTGGCATCAACATCCCGCTGCCGCCCAATCGCGCGAATGCGCAAGGTGCACAAGGCGCACGAGGTGCTGATGCCGAACAGCGTGGCCGCTTCGAGCGAGGCCCCGATCGCGGTCGCCGCGACGGGCGTGATGATGGCCGCGTGCAGACGCTGCCCGCTCAAGCCGGCAAGCCGGCACTCGCGATGCCCACGACCCAGCCCGGCCAGCAGCCGGCTGACTTGGCCCGTCAACAGGAAGCCCAGCGCCAGCAGCAGGAAGCGGCCATGCGCGCCGAACAGCAGCGCGTGATGGAAGGCAAGCGGCAGCAGGACGCACAGCGCCAGCAGCAGGACGCGCAGCGTGCACAAGAGGCCCAGCGCCAGCAGCAGGAAGCGGCGATGCGCACCGAGCAGCAGCGCCTGATGGAAGGCAAGCGGCAGCAGGACGCGCAACGCCAGCAGCAGGAAGCCCTGCGTGCGCAAGAGGCCCAACGCCAGCAGGAGGCGTCGATGCGCGCCGAGCAGCAGCGGCAGATGGAAGCGCGCCGCCAGCAGGAGGCACAGCGCCAGCAGCAGGAGGCTGCAGCCCGCGCCGAGCAGCAGCGCCAGGCGGAGGTCCGCCGTCAGCATGAGCTGCAGCAGGAACAGCGCGGTCGCGCGGTGCCGCCGCCGCCTCAGGCGCAGCAGCAGGCCCAGCCTCAACCGCAGGCCGCAAAGCCCCAACCGCAGGAACAGAAGCCGGCCAAGCCCGAGCCCGGCCAGAACGCCCAGGAACGCCAGCAGGCCAAGGAAGAGCGCGAACGCGAGCAGCGCGGCCACCAGCGTGGCGAGCGGCGCGAGAACAACAACTGATCGTTCGGGCTACTTCTTTCCGGCCGCCAGCATCGGCCGCAGCACCGGCCAGACGTTGGCAAGAATGGTCGGGTGGGCCTCGGCCTTGGGGTGGATGCGGTCGGGCTGGAACAGCTTCTCCGAATCGGGGACGTCTGCCACGCCCTTGAGCAGGAAGGGCACGAGCTGTGCCCCTTGCTTCTTTGCGACGGTGCTGAACAGCGCAGCGAACTCGTCGCTGTATTTGCGGCCATAGTTGGGCGGCACCTGCATGCCAACGATGAGCACGCGCGCGCCGGCGTCCTTGGAAGTGCGTGCCATCGTGTCCAGGTTCTCCTGCGTCATCGACAGCGGCAGCCCGCGCAGCGCATCGTTGCCGCCCAGCTCCAGGATGACCAGCGTCGGCTGATGCCGCTTGAGCAGATCAGCCAGCCGGGCACGCCCGCCCGAGGTGGTGTCGCCGCTGATGCTGGCGTTGACGACCGATGCATCGATCTTCTCCTGGGCCAGGCGCTTCTCCAGCAGGCTCACCCAGCCGCTGCCGCGAACCAGGCCGTACTCGGCCGACAGGCTGTCGCCCACCACGAGGATCTTGCCTGGCGCCGAGGCGGCCGCATGTGCGTCCAGTGGCTGCGCGGCCAGGCCTGCGAAGGCCGTGAGCGCAGCCAGCGATGTACAGTGCGCGAGCCACGCGCGGCGCGAGAGATTCAAACCGGCCACCTCATTCATGTCACAACCCATCATTGCGGTCGAGCACGTCACCAAGCAGGTGCAGGACTCGACGGGCACGCTGACCATTCTCCACGAGATCGATTTCACCTTGCTGCCCAACCAGTCCGCGGCCATCGTGGGCGCATCGGGGTCGGGCAAGAGCACGCTGCTGTCGATCATCGCGGGCCTGGACACCCCCACCACCGGCACTGTCCGGCTGGCCGGCACCGACCTCTTCGCGCTCGACGAAGACGCCCGGGCCGGGGTGCGTGCTTCCAAGGTGGGCTTCGTGTTCCAGAGTTTCCAGTTGCTGGGCAACCTCACCGCGCTGGAAAACGTGATGCTGCCGCTCGAACTGCAAGGCCGCAGCGATGCACGCATGCAGGCCACCGAGATGCTCAAGCGGGTGGGGTTGGGCGAACGCCTGAGGCACTACCCCAAGGTGCTGTCCGGCGGCGAACAGCAGCGCGTGGCCCTGGCCCGCGCCTTCGTCGTGCGGCCGGCACTGCTGCTGGCCGACGAGCCCACCGGCAGCCTCGACTTCGCGACCGGCGAGAAGGTGATGGAGCTGATGTTCGACCTCAACCGCGAAGCCGGGACGACGCTCGTGCTGGTCACGCACGACCGAGGTATCGCGGCGAGGTGCGATCGGCAACTGCAGATCGAGGCGGGCCGCCTCGTCACCTCAGCTTCGTAAAAAAGAAAAAGGCGCTTGCCTGAAGAGCAAGCGCCTTGTCTCGACCAGGAGTTCAGTTGCTGAACTTGTAGTCGGTTTTTGCCTTGGCCTTGATTTCGTCGCGGAACTTCGCCAGCTTGGCCTGCAGCAGGCGCTGCTCGATCTGGGGCTTCACGTCAGCCAGCGGGGGGAACTGCGATTCGCGCGTGTCTTCCAGCTTGATGATGTGGTAGCCGAACTGCGATTTGACGGGGTCTTGCGTCATCTCGCCCTTCTTGAGCTTGGTCAGCGCGGCACTGAACTCAGGCACGTAGGAATCGGGCTTGGCGAAGTCCAGGTCGCCGCCCTTTTCAGCGGAGCCGGGGTCCTTCGAATTCTTCTTGGCCACTTCGTCGAACTTGGCGCCGCCGTTGAGCTGCTTGATCAGCGCCTTGGCGTCGTCTTCCTTCTCGACCAGGATGTGGCTGGCACGGTACTCGGTGCCGCTGTTCTGGGCCTTGAGCTTGTCGTACTCGGCCTGCACGTCGGCATCGCTGACCTTGCTCTTCTCGCGCTCGTTGTCGAACAGGGCGCGGATGATGACGGTCTGGCGGGCCAGGTCGAGCTGGGTCTGCACTTCGGGCGACTTGGTCAGGCCGCGGCGCTCGGCTTCCTGCATGAACATCTCGCGCAGCACCACCTCGTCGCGGGCTTGCTTCTCGAGTTCAGGCGTCTTGGGCTGGCCCTGCTTCACGGCCTGGTTGATCAGCGTGTCGACGCGCGACTTCTGCACCGGCTTGCCGTTGACGATGGCAACGTTCTGGGCCATCGCGGCGGCCGGGACGATCAGCGCGAGCGCCACGCAGGCGGCGGCGGACATCTTCTTCATGGGCATGAGCCTTTCAAACTCGGGAGGTGTGCCCGCGGCAGACCGCCCGGGCTGTGGTTGGAAAACTGTGGAGTGGAAGACTGGAGGAAGGTTCAACGCTCACCCGGTGCGCGGGCTTCGATGGCCAGCGCGTGGATGCCTCGCGGGATCAAAAATTGCAGGGCATCATATACGAGCCGATGCCGCCCGATTCGTGACAAACCGTTGAAGCGGGTGGTGGTGATGCGCACGGTGAAATGGCGCCCCTCGCGCGCCCCGGCGTGTCCTGCATGCAGGTGGCTGTCGTCCTGCACTTCCAAGGCCTCGGGCGTCAGCGCGTCGCGCAGCGCGGCCTCGATGTCTGCCGCTGCCACGCCCTGCGGTGCAGCGCTCACGGCGCGCTCTCCTTGGGCTTGTCCTGCGGCGGGTCTTCCTCCTCGGGCTTCATGTACTTGCTCAGGTACACGACCTGGCCGACCGAGAACGCGATCATCAGCCCCGTGGCGCCGAACACCTTGAAGCTCGCCCAGGTGGACGTCGAGAAGGTGTAGGCCACGTACAGGTTGAGCAGGCCCATCAGGCCCAGGAAGGCGACCCACGCGAAGTTCAGGCGCTGCCAAACGGCGGGGGGCAGCACCATCTCGGCGCCCAGCATCTCCTGGAGCAGGTTCTTGTGGAAGACCATGCGGCTGATCCAGAACGACAGCCCCAGCGCCCAGTAGGCGATGCTGGGCTTCCACTTGATGATGTCCGGGTTGTGGAAGTAGACCGTGGCGCTGCCCAGGGTGAGCACCAGCGCGAAAGTGATCCACAGCATCAGGTGCACCTTCTGGCGCATCAGCTTGAGCACCACCACCTGCACGAGCGTCATGACGCTCATGACCATGGTGCCCAGCAGGATGGGGGCCTCTTCGGTGCCCACCACGCCACCGGAGACCATGAAGCCCAGGGCGCTGGTGGCGATGGCGGCGGCCCACTCCTTGTGCTTGTCGGCGTACTGGAAGGTGCCGAAGAAGAGGACCAGTGGAAGAAAGTCGAGGAATAGTTTCATCAAGGGCGCCAGGAAGGGGCGCTACTGTCCCGGCGCCCGGCAAATCATGTCTTGTCGGGGGCGAAGTTTATCGCTGCCGAGTTGATGCAGAAGCGCTCACCCGTCGGCGCGGGGCCATCCTCGAAGACGTGGCCCAGGTGCGAGCCGCAATTGTTGCAGCGCACTTCCACGCGGACCATGCCGTGGGAACGGTCCACGACACGCTCCACCACCTCGCTGTTGACGGGCTGGAAATAGCTCGGCCAGCCGCAGCCGGCGTCGAACTTGGTGCCCGAATCGAACAGCGGGATGCCGCAGCCCACGCAGTTGTACTTGCCCTCTTCCCAGTGGTCCCAGTACTTGCCGCTGAAGGCGCGCTCGGTGGCGGCATGGCGCGCGACCTGGTATTGCATCGGGTCGAGCTGGTCGCGCCACTCGGCGTCCGTCTTGTGGACCTTGTAGCGGGGGTCGTCGTGCGGGTCGTGCGAAGAAGAACTCATGATGAACAGGACACCTCGATGTGTTGCGCCCAGTCGGGCGGGAAGTCGGCGTCGGCCGCGTGCTCAGGCTGTTCGTCGAACGGGCGCTGCAAAACTTTCAGCAGGCGCGCGGTTTCGCTGAAGTCGCCTTGCTCCGCCTTGTGGATGGCTTCCTGGGCGAGATGGTTGCGAAGAATGAACTTGGGGTTGGTCCGGTCCATCGCAAGGGCGCGCTCGGCGTCGATGCTGTTCTCGGCCGCCAGCCGGGTGCGGTATTGCGCGGCCCAGGCGTCGAAGGCCTCGCGGTCGACGAACAGGTCGCGCACCGGGGCGTTGTCCGCACCATCGGCCGTCTGGAAGCGCGACAGCCGGCGAAAGGCGATGGTGAAGTCGGTGCGCTCGGCGGCCATGAGCTTGAGCAGGCTGTCGATCAGCGCCGGGTCACTGTCTTGTGCAGTGCGCAAACCCAGCTTGGCGCGCATGCGCGACTGCATGGTGTTGGCGAAGGCCGGCTTGAACGCCTCCAGCGCGTCGAGCGCATCGTCGTCCTCGTCGATCAGCGGCATGAGCCCCTGCGCCAGCGCATGCAGGTTCCAGAACGCCGCATTGGGCTGCCGGGCGTACGCGTAGCGGCCCTGGTGGTCCGAGTGGTTGCAGATGTGGCCGGGGTCGAAGCCGTCGAGGAAGCCGAAGGGGCCGTAGTCGATGGTCAGGCCCAGGATGGACATGTTGTCGGTGTTCATCACGCCGTGGCAAAAGCCGATGCTCTGCCAGTGCGCCATCAGTTCGCCCGTCTTGCGTGCCACGGTCTCCAGCAGGGCGACGTAAGGCTGTGCTGCACTGCGGCATTGCGGCTCGAAACGGTCGATGACGTGATCGGCCAGCGTGCGCAGGGCGTCCGGGTCCTGCGCGGTGTGCGTGAAGTGCTCGAAGTGGCCAAAGCGGATGAAGCTCGGCGACACCCGCGTGCACACGGCGGCGGTCTCGATGGTCTCGCGCCGTACCGGCAGCGGCGAGCCGGTGACGCACAGTGCACGCGTGGTGGGCACGCCCAGGGCATGCATCGCCTCCGAACACAGGAACTCGCGGATGGACGAACGCAGCACCGCCCGGCCATCGCCCATGCGCGAGTAGGGCGTGAGGCCGCTGCCCTTGAGCTGGATTTCCAGCGGGCCGGTGGGCGAGTCCACCTCCCCCAGCAGCAGTGCGCGGCCATCGCCCAGCTGGCCGGCCCACACGCCGAACTGGTGGCCGCTGTAGACGCCGGCCAGCGTGCGCATGCCGGGCCACACGGCATTGCCGCTGAAGACCTGCAGGGCGTGCCATTCCTCGCGCTGCGTCCAGTCGGGCGGCAGGCCGAGGTCCGCGGCGCAGGCGTCGCTGGTGACGACCCAGTGCGGGTCGGGAACGCCTTGGGCGGGGAGCGCGGTGTGGAAGCGATCGCCGAGGGCGTGGAAGGTGTCGGCGAAGCGCAGGGGCGGGGCTTCGCTGAGGACGGGGGGCAGGGGAAGGGCGCTCATTGGTGGCCAGTTTATGTGGTGCGTGGCTGCCCTCTCTGCCGTAGGGTGGGGCCGCTTCACCCGCCGCAACCTACGAGTAAACACCAGCCCCATCTGTCGTGCCGACGACAAGCGCGCGGGCGAGCCGCGGCGATCATCGGGGTAAACCGCAGGCAACCTCCAGAGGTGCCTTCCTATGATCGTCGCGTCGCCCAGGCGCATTCCACGGAGTACGAGACATGGCAGCCCTGATGGGTCAGATGATGCAAATGCCCTTGATGATCTCTTCGCTGATCGTCCACGCGGCCAGGCACTACGGCGACACCGAGATCGTGTCCAAGCGGGCCGAGGGCGACATCCACCGCACCACCTGGAAGGCCACCGAACTGCGCGCGCGCCAACTGGCCCAGGCGCTGGCCAGGCTGGGCTGCGAGGCCGGCGACCGCGTCGCCACGCTGGCCTGGAACGGCTACCGGCACCTGGAGATCTACTACGCCACCTCCGGCTCGCAGCTGGTGTGCCACACGGTGAACCCGCGGCTCTTTCCGGAGCAGATCGCCTGGATCGTCAATGACGCCGAAGACAAGGTGCTGTGCTTCGACCTGACCTTCCTGCCGCTCATCGACAAGCTGGCGCCGGCGCTCAAGACGGTGAAGCACTTCGTGCTGATGACCGACCGCGCCCACATGCCGGCCAGCACCGCCATTCCCGGCCTGCTGTGCTACGACGACCTGGTGGACGCCGAGAACGGCGACTACATGTGGCCCGAGTTCGACGAGAACACCGCCGCCACCATCTGCTACACCTCCGGCACCACCGGCAACCCCAAGGGGGCGGTCTACAGCCACCGATCGACCCTGCTGCACACCTACGCCTCGGCGCTGCCCGATTCGCTGGGCTGCTCCGCCAAGGACGTGATCCTGCCGGTCGTGCCGATGTTCCACGTCAACGCTTGGGGCCTGCCGTACTCGGTGCCGCTGGTGGGGGCCAAGCTGGTGTTCCCGGGCCCGCACCTGGACGGCAAGTCGCTCTACGAGCTCTTCGAGACCGAGAAGGTCACCTTCAGCGCGGGCGTGCCCACCGTCTGGCTGGGGCTCATCACCTACGCGCAGAGCAACAAGCTCAAGTTCAGCACCTTCAAGCGCACGGTGATCGGCGGCAGCGCCTGCCCGCCGGCCATGATGCGCACGCTGGAGAACGACTTCGGCGTGGAAGTGATCCACGCCTGGGGCATGACGGAGATGTCGCCGATTGGCACCGTGTCCAAGCTCAAGGCCTCGCACGAGAAGCTCGATGCCGAGGCAAAGCACCGCCTGCTGGAGAAGCAGGGCCGCGTGGTCTACGGCGTGGACATGATGATCCTCGACGACGACGAGAAGCCGCTGCCCTGGGACGGCAAGGCCTCGGGCAACCTGGTGGTGCGCGGGCCGTGGATCATCCAGCGCTACTTCAGGCACGAGCGTTCGCCGCTGGTGAAGGTGAACGGGCAGGACTGGTTCCCGACCGGCGACGTCGCCACCATCGACGAAGACGGCTACATGCAGATCACCGACCGCAGCAAGGACGTGATCAAGTCCGGCGGTGAGTGGATCAGTTCCATCGACCTCGAGAACATCGCCATGGCGCACCCCGCGGTGCACGAGGCGGCGGCCATCGCCTGCAAGCATCCGAAGTGGGACGAACGCCCGCTGCTGGTGGTGGTGAAGAAGCCAGGAGCCGAGGCAAGTGCGCAAGACATCCTCGGGTTCTTCGAAGGGCGCATCGCGAAGTGGCAGATCCCTGACGACGTGGTGTTCGTGAATGAAATCCCTCACACCGCCACGGGCAAGATCCAGAAGCTGAAGTTGCGCGATCAGTTCAAGGAGCACAAGCTGCCCGGCGTGTGACGTGCACGTCGACCATGCGCTTGTCGCGCCCGGTTCATGTCCCTTGTCTCGGGCGCGACAAGGCTTGGGGGTAGTCCCGGGGCCCCGTGGAAGCTTGATTCCAGTACTGTTGAACGCTGTGGTCAATGCAGCATGGAGATAAGCACATGAAGCTCACGAAAGTTTCTCTCAGCATCCTCGTCGGAACGTCCTTGCTGATGTCCGCCAACCTCGCGATGGCCCAGGCCAAGGGTGGCGCCAAGCCCCTGGCCGGCGAGACCGTCAAGATGGTTCGAATCGATGCGCTGTCGGGCCTCATGGCGCCCGTCGGCGGCAACCAGTTGAAGAGCTACCAGTTCTTCGCCGAGAAGTTCAGCGCCAACAACCCCGCCGGCGTGAAGTTCGAAGTCACCGGCATCGACAACAAGCTCAGCCCCACCGAGACGCTCAACGCGCTGAAGTCCGCGCTGGACCAGGGCGTGCGCTACGTGATCCAGGGCAACGGCTCGTCGGTGGCGCTGGCGCTGATCGATGCGATCAACAAGCACAACGAACGCAACCCCGGCAAGGAAGTCATCTACCTCAATGACGCCGCGGTGGACCCGGACCTCACCAACAGCAAGTGCAGCTACTGGCACTTCCGCTTCGACGCCGACACCTCGATGAAGATGGAAGCCATGACCAGCTTCATCAAGGACCAGAAGGACGTCCAGAAGGTCTACCTGCTCAACCAGAACTACTCGCACGGCCAGCAGGTGGCCAAGTTCGCCAAGGAGATGCTGGGCCGCAAGCGGCCTGACATCCAGATCGTCGGCGAAGACCTGCACCCGCTCGCGCAGGTGCGCGACTTCGCGCCGTACATCGCCAAGATCAAGGCATCGGGCGCAGACACCGTGATCACCGGCAACTGGGGCTCCGACCTCGCGCTGCTGGTGAAGGCGGCCAACGAAGGCGGCTACAACGGCAAGTTCTACACCTACTACACCGGCGTGACCGGCACGCCCACGGCGCTGGGCCAGGGCGGTGCGGGCCGCGTGTTCCAGGTGGCCTACTCCCACTACAACATGGGCGGCCAGATGGACACGTGGATGAAGGAATTCAACACGAAGTTCAACGACGACTTCTACACCGGCTCGGTGATCCACGTCTTCACCGTGTTGTCGCAGGCCATGGCCAACGCCAAGTCCACCGACCCGGTGAAGGTGGCCGCGGCCATGGAAGGCCTGAAGGTCAAGAGCTTCAACGGCGAAGTGGAAGTGCGAAAGACCGACCACCAGCTCCAGCAGCCGCTGTACATGACCGTGTGGCAGAAGGCCGATGCCAAGCACCCGTACAGCCCGGAGAAGACGGGCATGACGCTGGCGCCGGTGAAGGAGTTCCCGTCGTACATCTCGAGCACGCCGACGAGCTGCCAGATGAAGAGGCCGTCGGCAGGCTGATTTCCTGCCGTCTTGCGCTACCTCACGGTTGAGAGGTAAAACGTGGTGGGGCCCACGCCCCGCCACGTTGTGTCTTGCCGTTTTCCCGTTCCTGTGCCATTCGTGCCGTGCCTGGCACGATCCAGCCATCACGCGAAGCACACATGGAGTTCTTCACCATCTCGATGCTCAACGGCCTGAGCTACGGGCTCTTGCTGTTCATGCTGAGCTCAGGCCTCACGCTGATCTTCAGCATGATGGGCGTGCTCAACTTCGCGCACGCCAGCTTCTACATGGTGGGCGCGTACGTGGGCTACTCCATCGCGAAGCTCACCGGCTTCTGGGGTGCGCTGCTGCTGGCCCCGCTGGTCGTCGGCGCGCTGGGCGCGCTGTTCGAGCGCTTCGCACTGCGCCGCGTGCACAAGTTCGGGCACGTGCCTGAGCTGCTCATCACCTTCGGCTTGTCCTTCGTCATCCTGGAGCTGGTGCAGCTCATCTGGGGCCGCACGGCGCTGGAGTTCCAGCCGCCCTCGAAGCTGCAGGGCCCGGCCTTCACGCTGGTGAATTCGTCGGTCGATGGCCTGCATGTGCTGTGGGGCGCGGCGCCTGCCGCGATGTGCACCGCCGCCGACGCGGCGGTGAAGGTGGTGTGCTCGCCATTCCCCGCCACCCGCGGCTTCATGATGTTCGTGGCGCTGCTGATGCTGCTGGCCTTGTGGCTGATGCTCACGAGAACGCGCATCGGCCTGGTCATTCAAAGTGCGCTCACGCATCCGGAGATGGTCGAGGCGCTGGGCCACAACGTGCCGCGTGTGTTCATGCTGGTGTTCGGCGCAGGTGCTGCGCTGGCGGGCCTGGCCGGCGTGATCGGTGGCTCCACCTTCGTCACCGAGCCGGCGATGGCCGGCACCGTGGGCTCCGTCATCTTCGTCGTGGTGGTGGTGGGCGGCATGGGCTCGCTCGCCGGGGCCTTCCTCGCCTCGCTGCTCATCGGCGTCATCCAGACCTTCGCGGTGGCGCTGGACTACTCGGTGCTCAGCATGATCAAGACGGTGATGCCCGACGTGAAGGCCTCCAACACCTTCGTGAATCTCACGATCTCGCAGATCGCGCCCATCCTTCCTTATCTTTTCCTCGTGCTGATCCTCATCTTCCGGCCCAAGGGCCTGCTCGGAACGCGGGAGGGCTGACGCGATGGCTGCCGTCATGTCTTCTTCGCCCGCTCCGATTCCCGCGGTGCCTCCCAAGTCGGCGCAGGTCTACAGCTTCCGTCCCTACAACGTGGGGCGGGTGGTGGTGTGGGCCCTGTTCGCCCTCGTGCTGCTGGTCGCGCCGATGTTCTTCACCAGCAGCCTGTCGATGACCATGCTCTCGCAGATGGGCATCGGCATCGTGGCCTGCCTCTCGTACAACATGCTGCTGGGGCAGGGCGGCATGCTCACCTTCGGGCATGCGGTGTACACGGGGCTCGCGTCCTTCACCTGCATCCACGTGCTCAACGCCATCGGCGGCGGGCTGGCGCTGCCGGTGAGCCTGGTGCCCGTGGTCGGCGGCTTCGCCGGCATGTTCTTCGCGATCATCCTCGGCTTCGTCACCACCAAGAAGGCCGGCACCACCTTCGCGATGATCACGCTGGGCGTCGGCGAGTTGGTGTTCGCCATGTCGCTGATGGTGCCGGAGTTCTTCGGCGGCGAAGGCGGCGTGAACACCAACCGCGTGGTCGGCAAGGCGGTGTGGGGCATCACCTTCGGGCCGCAGATCCAGGTGTACTACCTGCTGGCCATCTACACCTTCGTGTGCACCGCGGCCATGTTCGCCTTCACGCGCACGCCGCTGGGCCGCATGCTCAACGCCGTGCGCGACAACCCCGAGCGCGTGGAGTTCATCGGCTACAGCACGCAGCGCGTGCGCTACATCGCCTTCATCATCTCCGGCTTCTTCGCCGGCATCGCGGGCGGCATGTATGCGCTGAACTTCGAGATCGCCACCGCCGAGGTGGTGGGCGGGTTCCGCTCCGGCTCCTACCTCTTCTTCACCTTCCTGGGCGGCGCGACCTTCTTCTTCGGACCCATCATCGGCGGCGTGCTGATGGTGCTGGCTGGCGTGCTGCTGTCGGAGTTCACCAAGGCCTGGCTGCTGTACCTGGGCTTCATCTTCCTGTTCATGGTGATGTATGCGCCGGGCGGCATCGCCAGCCTGATCATGATGAACCTGCGCGTGGCCGCTTTCGGCAAGCTTGGGCGCCTGTGGACGGCCTATCTCGCGCTGGGCGGATCGGCCCTCGTCGCGCTCTTGGGCTTCGCGGCGATGGTGGAGATGGTCTACCACCTGCAGCTCAACCAGGCGCTGGGCACCACCATCAAGTACCTGTGGGTCAACATCGATGCGGCGCGGGTCGACAGCTGGTTCGGCGCGGCCTTCGTGACCTTGGTGGGCGTGGCGATGTTCGAGATGTCGCGACGGCAGTTCGCTCACCAATGGGGTGAAGTGCAAGGCGAGATCGAAAAAGAGATTCGCCGGAGGGAGACGCTGTGAGCGCCGTGCAAGCCTTGAACGCGGCGCCCTATGCCGTCGAGCTGAAGGACCTGCGCAAGTCCTTCGGCAAGACCGAAATCATCCGCGGTGCCAACCTGGCGGTGCGACCGGGCGAGCGGGTGGCCATCATCGGGCCCAACGGCGCGGGCAAGTCCACGCTGTTCAACCTCATCAGCGGACGCTTCGGCCCGACCTCGGGCGAGATCGCGCTCAACGGCAAGCGCATCGACGGCAAGAAGCCCTTCGAGATCAATCGCCTGGGCCTGGCGCGCAGCTTTCAGATCACCAACATCTTCGGCCGCCTGAGCGTGTTCGAGAACCTGCGCTGCGGTGTGCTCTGGTCGCTGGGCTACAAGTATTCGTTCTGGAACCGGCTGTCGCGGCTGCGTGATGCGAACGAACGCGCCGAGCAACTGATGGAGATGATCAAGCTCGACAAGAAGCGCGACACGCTGGCCATGAACCTCACCTATGCCGAGCAGCGCGCGCTGGAGATCGGCATCACCATCGCCGGCGGTGCCGACGTGGTGCTGCTGGACGAACCCACCGCCGGCATGAGCAAGAGCGAGACCAAGCGCTTCATCGAGCTCATCCGCGAGGTGACGGTGGGCAAGACGCTCTTGACGGTGGAGCATGACATGGGCGTGGTGTTCGGCCTGGCCGACAAGATCGCGGTGCTGGTGTATGGCGAGGTGATCGCCTTCGACACGCCGGACAAGGTGCGGGCGAACCCGGCGGTACAGGAGGCCTACCTGGGCTCCGTGCTGGCCGAGCAGCAGGCAGCGACGGCCACCCAGGCGAAGGGCTGAACGGACATGCTCAAGCTGCACAACCTGCACGCCTACTACGGCAAGAGCCACATCCTGCACGGGGTGGAGATGCACGTGGGCGAAGGCGAGATCGTGAGCCTCCTGGGCCGCAACGGCTCCGGGCGATCGACCACGGTGAAGACCATCATGGGGCTGGTGGAGGGCGATGGCTCCATCAAGTTTCGCGACAAGGAGCTGCTGGGACAGCAGGCCTACGAGATCGCGCACCACGGCATCGGCTACGTGCCGGAGAACCGCGACATCTTCCCCAAGCTCACGGTGCACCAGAACCTGATGCTCGGCGAGAAGCGCGGCAAGAAGAAGCCGCGCTGGACCTACGAGGACATGTACAAGATGTTCCCTCGGTTGAAGGAGCGTCAGCACACGGAAGCGGGCGTGATGAGCGGAGGGGAGCAGCAGATGCTCACGCTGTGCCGCACGCTGATGGGCGACCCGGACCTCATCATGATCGACGAGCCGACGGAAGGTCTGGCGCCCAAGATCGTGGAGTTGGTGGCGCAGTACCTCAAGGAGCTGAAGAACCGCGGGGTGTCCGTGCTGCTGGTGGAGCAGAAGCTCACGATAGCGCTGGAGATTTCAGAGCGGTGCTACGTGATGGGGCATGGGCGGATCGTGTTCGAAGGGACGCCGGCAGATCTGCGGGCCAATGCGTATATCCGTAAGGAGTGGCTGGAGGTCTGAGTGCCTTCAAATTCCGCGAGGATTTATGGCCATCGCTTCTTTCGGCGAATTTCGGCATCACTCCCACCAAAGTGAACAAAGAACTCGTGAAAGAGCGGTGCTTGCGGATTGGAGGATCTTGGCTGACAGTAGAAGAGCTGACGTCCCTGTTCACCGATGATGGTGAGTAGCGGCGTCAGCAATCGAAATACTCTAACCATGGTGTATGGCACGGCTAGTTGGTGTTTCACAGGAAGATTAAATACCTCCAGTAAAGAAAGCTGCTTGCCATCCATGCCGTGTTGAATCGCGCGGATGCTTCCCGCCATCAGGTCATGCATCTGCTTGGCTAAATCGAGTTGAGCTTGCATCTTTCTTTGAGGGACGTCCTGAACGAGAACATCATTCAGGATAGCCTCCCAACTTGCCAGTGGATCGCTCTGCACAGAAGGTGATGAGAGCGCATCAAGGTTGTAATACCGAGTTGTTCTGGCAAATTCCGAGAGAAAAGAAAGAATGCCGGCCTCGATGGATCCCGAGGGAGGAAAGCCCAAGTTTCCAACTCCTACCCTCGATGCCGCTGCAATGCTGGACTTGTAGAGAGAGACCAAGTCGTGGCCGTAGGCTTTCAGGTCGGTTTTCGTTGGCACAGCCGATGAGTGTTGAAGCATGTGGTCCGCAACTACGACCAGCTTCATGACACGTTCGAATGCCACCGCCGTATTGAAGAAGCCCGAATAGAAGGTTGCCTTGTCAGGGAAGGCCGCGGTGCGAAGAGCGGTTAGACCTTCGGCCAAAATTCCTCTCGTCAAATATGCTTCTTGTTGTAGTAGGACGAATGTGGTGCTGAATGTCATTTGCGTGTACTGGCGCTATGTGGACAGTAGCTTTTGAATGGCGGAGCAAGTTTGTTCAGTGGACGACAAAGACCGCGCGGTCGGGAAGACGGGCAGATCCAGTTGACGGGTACGCGGAGGAGGCCGGCCGCCACAATTGATCAGGATTGCTTCTCAAGCGTCTGTGCGAGCAGTTCGAATCGCGCTTGGATTGTTGGATAACACAATGCACTCACCTTGCGAACTTGTACCACTAGATCTGCAGCAGACTTTGCTCGAGAGAGAAAGGTGGGATTTCGGGTCTTGAGATCGATAAAAGGACCCTGTCGCCCATCGTTCACGCCGCAGTAGAAGGCGATTCCCGACACGGCGAGAAAGGCAACCTCAAGCTCTTGGTCCCACGCGAGGTCGAGCAGCAAGCGTTGCGCGAATTCTCCTTGCTGTGGGCGGAGTATGGATGCCAGGCAAGCCCGCCATTGCGAGTCACGGCTTGAACAAAGATCTTTGACCCGTAACCAGTCCTCCTTCGGAAGTGAAGCCAGCATTTCCTCGGCGATCTCTGCGTCCCCGCCATCGGCCCACCTCATCGAATCGGAGTCGGATCTCTGCAAAAGAGTGTCGAGTTCATTAACCGACGCCTGCTGGGTACAGAAGAGGGCCAGCGCTTCCAGCGTCTGGATATCGGGCCATATCCTTGGATGCTCAGCGACCCACTGCTTCCCTAAGAACTCGGTCACCGACCCCGTTCCCACCACACCCGCAAGATTGCCGATCTTGGCGGCGTAAAGCAGATCGTGCGAGGAATGCATGACCTGCTCACTGCTTGCAGCCGTGGCTGTCCCTAGCTCCTCATTCCATTCCCGCTGTATGGCCGAAACGAGTTTGCCCGCAGCAGCTTCAAGTGGCGTACGAGCACGTGGCATGAGGCTTGATTGAAGTTTCTACCGATCGGATTTTGCGTGGTCCTGGCGGAGTTGCGATCGTTTGGCTGATCGATGCCCCCGAGGAAACCCTAACCCATGGCTCTCATCCTCCCACCCTTCCCAACCCCCACCCAAGGTAGTAGCGTCTCTCCCGCCATCCGGCCAACTCTGTCGCCGCAGAGACAGGCCTTTCTCCCAAGACAAACCTAGAATCGCACGACCGTTCTATTTCAAGGAAGAGCCCGCTCCTCCGCCCGCACTCGAACCACCTCACGAGGTCCTCATGAGCGCCAATTACGAAGTTCGCGGCAACGTCGCCGTCATCACCCTCGACAACCCACCTGTGAACGGCCTCGGCCACGCCACGCGGCTGGGCATCGCGCAAGGCCTGGAGAAGGCCAATGCCGATGCGAACGTCAAGGCCATCGTCATCACCGGGGCCGGCAAGGCTTTCTCCGGCGGCGCGGACATCAAGGAATTCGGCTCGCCCAAGGCGCTGGCCGAGCCGAACCTGCTGAGCGTCATCCTGGCGATCGAAGCCAGCGACAAGCCCACCGTCGCGGCCATCCACACCGTGTGCATGGGCGGTGGCCTGGAGCTGGCGCTGGGCTGCAACTACCGCGTGGTGCAGGCCGGCACGCAAATCGCGCTGCCTGAGGTGAAGCTGGGCCTGCTGCCCGGCGCCGGCGGCACGCAGCGCCTGCCGCGCGTGCTGGGCGCCGAGAACGCGCTCAACATCATCGTCAGCGGCGAGCCCGTGCCCGCCGAGATGCTGGCCAAGGCGCCCGGCCAGAAGCTGTTCGACAAGCTGGTCGATGCCAACGTGCTCGACGCCGCCATCGCCTTCGCACAAGAAAAGGCCGACGTGCGCCCCGCGCCGCTGGTGCGCAACCTGAAGGCACAGCATCCGCAGCGCGAGGCCTACTTCCAGTTCGCCCGCAACATGGTGGGCGGCATGAGCAAGAACTTCCCGGCGCCGCTGAGGTGCGTGGATGCCGTGGAAGCCGCCTTCACCAAGAAGTTCGACGACGGCATGCGCGCCGAGCGCGAGCTGTTCACGGCGCTGATGTTCACGCCGGAGTCGAAGGCGCTGCGCCACCTGTTCATGGCCGAGCGCGCCGCCAGCAAGATTCCCGATGTCCCCTCGGACACACCCACCCGCGAGATCAAGAAGGTCGGCGTCATCGGCGCGGGCACCATGGGCGGCGGCATCTCCATGAACTTCCTGAACGCGGGCATCCCGGTCACCATCCTGGAGACCAAGCAGGAAGCGCTGGACCGCGGCGTCGCCACCATCCGCAAGAACTACGAGGCGCAGGTCAAGAAGGGCAAGCTCAAGCAGGACAAGTACGACCAGCGCATGGCGCTGCTGTCGACCACGCTGAACTACGCCGACCTGAAGGATTCGGACCTGGTCATCGAAGCCGTGTTCGAAGAACTCGGCGTGAAGGAGGCGGTGTTCAAGACGCTGGACGAGGTGGTGAAACCCGGTGCCATCCTCGCGTCGAACACCTCCACGCTGGACGTGAACAAGATCGCCGCCTTCACCAAGCGCCCGCAGGATGTGGTCGGCATGCACTTCTTCAGCCCGGCCAACGTGATGAAGCTGCTGGAGGTGGTGCGCGGCGAGAAGACGGCAAAGGACGTGCTCGCCACGGTGATGCAGATCGGCAAGAAGATCAAGAAGACCTGCGTGGTCTCGGGCGTGTGCGATGGCTTCATCGGCAACCGCATGATCGAGCAGTACAGCCGCCAGGCCGGCTTCCTGTTGGACGAAGGCGCCTCGCCCGAGCAGGTGGACAAGGCCATCGAGAAGTTCGGCTTCGCCATGGGCCCGTTCCGCATGGGCGACCTGGCCGGCAACGACATCGGCTGGGCCATCCGCAAGCGTCGTTCGGTGGAGAAGCCCGGCATGCGCTACTCGAAGACGGCCGACCTGCTGTGCGAGATCGGCCGCTATGGCCAGAAGACCGGCGCCGGCTGGTACGACTACGTTCCGGGCAAGCGCGATGCGATTCCTTCGCCGGTGGTGACGGAGATGATCGACAAGCATCGCGCCTCGCTGGGCATCACGCCGCGCAAGATCAGCGATGAAGAGATCGTGCAGCGCCTGGTGTTCTCGCTGGTGAACGAGGGCGCCAAGATCGTCGAGGAAGGCATTGCCGCCCGCGCCTCGGACATCGACATGGTGTACCTCACCGGCTACGGCTTCCCGATGCACCGCGGCGGCCCGATGCAATACGCCGACGAGGTGGGCCTGTTCAACGTGGCAGCGGCGATGAAGCGCTTTGCCAAGAACCCCAACGACGATGCCGAGTTCTGGCAGCCTGCTCCGCTGCTCGCCAAGCTCGCCGCCGAAGGCAAGACCTTCTCCTGATCGAACACCATCGAGGACACGAATCATGACCAATGCAGTCATCGTCTCTACCGCCCGCACGCCGCTCGCCAAGAGCTGGAAGGGCGCCTTCAACATGACCCATGGTGCGACGCTCGGGGGCCTGGCCGTCAAGGCGGCGGTCGAGCGCGCGGGCATCGACGGCGCGCTCGTCGACGACGTGATCATGGGCTGCGCCACGCCCGAGGGCGCGACCGGCAGCAACATCGCCCGCCAGATCGCGCTGCGCGCCGGCCTGCCCATCACCACCAGCGGCATGACCATCAACCGCTTCTGCTCCAGCGGCCTGCAGACCATCGCCACGGCGGCGCAGCGCGTCATCGCCGGTGAAGGCGAGGTGTACGTGGCCGGCGGCGTGGAAAGCATCTCCTGCGTGCAGAACGAGGCCAACAAGCACATGCTGGCCGACCCGTGGCTCGTGGAGCACAAGCCCGAGATCTACTGGAACATGCTGCAGACCGCCGAGCAGGTGGCCAAGCGCTACAAGATCGCCCGCGAGCGCATGGACCAGTACGGCGCACAAAGCCAGCAGCGCGCCACGGCCGCGCAAGAGGCCGGCAAGTTCAACGACGAATTGATCTCCGTCACCACGGTGATGGGCTATGCCGACCCGGTGCTGGGCCTGCGCACGAAGGAAGTCACCGTCAGTGCGGATGAAGGCATCCGTCCGGGCACGACCTTCGAGGCCGTGTCGGGCATTCGCCCGGCCATCCCCGGCGGCGTGATCGCGGCGGGCAATGCCAGCCAGTTCAGCGACGGCGCCGGTGCCTGCGTGGTGGTGGACGAGAAGTTCGCGCAGCAAAAGGGCCTGAAGCCGCTGGGCCGCTTCCTCGGCTTCGCGGTCGCGGGTTGCGAGCCTGACGAGATGGGCATCGGCCCGGTCTTCGCCATTCCGAAGGTGCTCAAGCGCCTGGGCCTCACGGTCAACGACATCGACCTGTGGGAGTTGAACGAGGCCTTCGCGGTGCAGGTGCTGTATTGCGCGGACAAGCTGGGCATTCCGATGGACAAGCTCAACGTCAACGGCGGGGCGATTGCTGTGGGTCACCCCTACGGCGTCAGTGGCCAGCGCTTGACGGGCCATGCGCTGATCGAAGGCAAGCGCCGCGGCGCGAAGAAGGTTGTCGTCACGATGTGCATCGGCGGCGGCATGGGCGCTGCCGGTGTCTTCGAAGTGTTGTAAACCCTGTCGGTCCTGATCAATCCCCTCCGCCCGGTGCGAGGGGATGACAGGCACCGTAGGGTGGGTCAAGCGAAGCGGACCCACGCGGTACGGTGCCACTTCGATGACCAACGCGTGGGTCCGCTTCGCTTGACCCACCCTACGTGCCCACCCATGACCTACCGCCAAACCACCGAGTTCTTCCTCTACGACTGGCTGAACGTCGAGTCGCTCAACCAGCGCACGCGCTTTGCCGACCACTCGCGCGAGACCTTCGACTCCGTGCTCGACACCTGCGAGAAGATCGCCCGCGACAAGTTCGCGCCGTTCAACCGCATCGCCGATACCGAGGAGCCGTGGTTCGATGGCGAGAAGGTGCACCTGCCCGAGAGCAGCCACGCCGCGGCACGCGCCTTCCAGGAAAGCGGCATGCTCGCCGCCGCGCAGGACTACGAGATCGGCGGCATGCAGCTGCCCTGCGTGGTGGAGATGGCGGCCAACAGCTTCTTCTCCAAGGCGGGCATCGGCATCGGCGGCGGTGGCATGCTCACCAGCGGCAACGCCAACCTGCTGATGGCACACGGCACCGAGCTGCAGAAGCAGGTGTTCGCGCGCAATGAATTCGCCGGCCGCTTCTACGGCACGATGTGCCTGAGCGAACCGCAGGCAGGTTCCAGCCTGTCCGATGTGGTCACGCGCGCCACGCCCGACGGCAGCGACTTCGAGAGCGACCCTTTCGGCCCGCGCTACCGCCTGCGCGGCAACAAGATGTGGATCTCCAACGGCGAGCATGAGCTGTCGGAGAACATCATCCACCTCGTGCTGGCGAAGATTCCCGATGCCGAGGGCAAGCTGGTGCCGGGCACCAAGGGCATCTCTTTGTTCATCGTGCCCAAGAAGCTGGTGGACGCCCAAGGCCAGCTCACAGGCGAACGCAACGACGTGGCGCTGGCCGGCCTCAACCACAAGCTGGGCTACCGCGGCATTCCCAACACGCTGTTGAATTTCGGTGAAGGCAAGTACCCGGTGCGCGGCAGTGCCGGTGCCATCGGCTACCTCGTCGGCAAGGCCGGCGACGGCCTGCGTTGCATGTTCCACATGATGAACGAGGCCCGCATCGCCGTGGGCCTGGGCGCGGCCACGCTGGGCTATGCCGGCTACGAGGCCAGCCTGGAGTACGCCCGCAACCGCCCGCAGGGCCGGCCCATGGGCGTGGGCGGCAAGGACGCGAAGCAGCCGCAGGTGCCCATCATCCAGCACGCGGACGTGAAGCGCATGCTGCTGGCGCAAAAGAGCTATTGCGAAGGTGCCGTGGCGCTGGAGCTGTACTGCGCGCGGCTGGTGGACGAGCTGCACACCGGCGACGAGGCGGGCGCGAAGGAAGCCCACCTGCTGCTGGAGATGCTCACGCCCATCGCCAAGAGCTGGCCCAGCGAGTGGTGCCTGGAGGCCAACAGCCTGGCCATCCAGGTGCTGGGCGGCTACGGCTACACGCGCGACTTCCCGGTGGAGCAGTACTGGCGCGACAACCGGCTGAACATGATCCACGAGGGCACGCATGGCATCCAGGCGCTGGACCTGCTGGGCCGCAAGGTGGTCATGGATGGCGGCAAGGGCCTCGCGCTGCTGGCGTCCAAGATGAACGGCACCATCGAGCGGGCGATGGCAGTGCCCGAGCTCGCTGCACACGGCAACGCGCTGGCCGGCGCGCTCAAGGCCGTGGGCAATGCCACCAAGTCCGCCTGGGCCACGGGCAACCCCGAAGAGGCGCTGGCCAATGCCACGCCCTACCTGCAGGCCTTTGGCCACACGGTGCTGGCGTGGATCTGGCTGGACGTCGCGCTGTGCGCACGGCGCCAGCCTGAAAGCGACCTGACCCAGGGAAAACTCGCAGCCGCCCGCTATTTCTTCCACTACGAGCTGCCCAAAGTGCCCGCGTGGTTGAAAGTGGTGGAGACGCGCGACGATACTTGCCGTTCCATGGACGACGCCTGGTTCTAGGCACCCACAAAGACATGAAGACCTCCACGCTCGACACGCTCATCTGGGTTCTCATCTACGGCGGCTTGTTGAGCGTGGGGCTCGGGCTGTCGGTGGCCCGCAGCGACGACGCGCTGGGCTGGACCATCACCAGCGGGGGCGGCATCACTGCCGCGGTGGGCGTGCTGCTGGTGTTCGTGCGCGCCCGCATGAAGGACGACAAGGCCTGAGCCATGCCGCGCCGTCTCGTGGCTTTTGCATCCTGCGTGACCAACCCGTCCGCGCTGGATGCGTTCCTGCACCGTCCGCGCTACAAGCCGGCCGGTGCGACCACCGGGCGTCTGCGCCACGCGCGCAGCCAGCCTGATCACTTCACGGAGACCACTTGAAGAAGCACTTGCTGGCCCTGGTGGCCACCGCGGCCGTGGGCCTGGCCGCGCATGCCGCGCCGTACACGATGCCCGTCTATGCGAACGCGGCCGACGTCAACGCCGACTGCGACCGCATGATGGCCGACCTCACTGCGGGGCAGCAGAAGATCGAGGCGATGCCCGACACCAGCGGCGTCGCGCTGCTGAAAGAGCTGGACGCGATGTACCGCCGCTACGAAGACAGCGACGGGCCCATGTCGCTGCTCACCGCGGTGCATCCGGACAAGGCCATCCGCGACGCGACCGAAGCCTGCGACCTGCGCTACCAGGCCTTCAACGCCAAGTTCCAGCAAAGCGCCAAGGTCTATGCGCTGCTCAAGCAGGTGCAGCCGGCCGACGACATCGACCGCCGCTTCCTCACCGACACGCTCAACGCCTTCGAGGATGCCGGTGCCGGACTCAGCCCCGAGAAGCAAAAGCGCGCCGAGGAGATCAACAACGAGATCAACCGCCTGTCGCAGGAGTTCGAGCGCCGCGTGCGCGAGGACAAGACGCAGGAAGCCTTCACCGAAGCCGAACTGAAGGGCGTGCCCGCCGACGCGTGGAAGACGGCCAAGCGCGACGAGCAGGGGCGCTACCTGCTGGGCATGGCCTACCCGGTGTCCGGCCCGGTGATCGAGCGGGCGGTGAACCCCAGGACCCGTGAGCGCATGTGGCGGGCCTTCAGCAGCCGTGCCGGTGCCGAGAACATCAAGACGCTGTCGCAGCTGGTGGCCTTGCGGCGCGAGTACGCGAGCCTCTTCGGCTTCCAGTCCTACCCCGACTTCGCCACGCGCCGCCGCATGGCGCAGAACGAGGCGACGGTGCAGAAGTTCCTCGGCACGGTGAAGGATGCGGTGCAGGCCCGCGAGCGTGCCGACATCGAAGTGCTGCGCAGCTTCAAGGCGAAGGACACGAAGCAGAAGCTGGCCGACACGAAGATCGAACGCTGGGATTCGTCTTACTACACCGAGAAGGCCCGCAAGGCGAAGTTCGCGGTGGATGAAGAGCAGTTCCGCCCGTACTTCCCGTCGGACGCCAGCGTGAAGTTCGTCTTCCGCCTGGCCACGCGCCTGTTCGGCGTGGACTTCGTGCCGGTGAAGGAAACGCTGTGGCACCCGGATGCGCAAGCCTTCGAGGTGGTGGATCTCGCGACCAGGCAACCCATCGCCACGTTCTACGTGGACCTCTATCCGCGCGAAGACAAGTTCTCCCATGCGGCGATGTGGGGTTTCCGCAATCCCTCGACGCTGGTGAACCGCCTGCCCGCCGGCGGCCTGGTGGCCAACCTCAACCGCCAGGGCCTGACCATCGGTGAGCTGGAGACGCTGCTGCACGAGTTCGGGCACGGGCTGCACCAGGTGCTCTCGCACACCCGCTATGGCAGCCAGGGCGGCACCAACGTGCTGCTGGACTTCGTCGAAGCCCCCTCGCAGATGCTCGAAGACTGGGTGTACGACGCGAAGACGCTGGCGCTGTTCCAGGAGGTCTGCAAGACCTGCAAGCCGGTGCCGGCGGCCCTGCTGCAGCGGGCTGACAAGGCGCACCACTTCGCCAAGGGCATCCGCGTCTCGCGCCAGCACCTGTACGCCAGCTATGACCTGGCCCTGTACGGCCGCGATGCGCGCGACCCGCTCGCACTGTGGGCTGCCATGGAAGGCGACACGCCGCTGGGCCACGTCGACGGCACCATGCTGCCGGCCAGCTTCGGCCACCTTGCAAGCGGCTATGCGGCCGGCTACTACAGCTACATGTGGAGCCTGGTCGTGGCGGAAGACCTGCGCACGGCCTTCGAGGGCAAGCGCCTGTCCCCCGAGGTCGGCAAGCGCTACCGCGACACCGTGCTGGCCAACGGCGGCCAGGTGGCGCCGCAGGACCTGGTCAAGCAATTCCTCGGACGCCCGACGGACAGCCGGGCGTTCTTCAAGTCACTCAACAAGTAGCCAATCATCCATGAGCACTCCCGTCCAGCAACTCTTCGATCTTTCCGGCAAGGTCGCCCTCGTCACCGGCGGCTCGCGCGGCCTGGGGCTCCAGATCGCGGAGGCGCTGGGCGAGGCGGGCGCGAAGATCATGCTGACATCGCGCAAGGCGGGTGACCTCGAAGAGGCCGCGGCCCACCTGCAGGCCAAGGGCATCGACACGCGCTGGATCGCGGCCGATGCGAGCCAACCCGAGGACATCCAGCGCGTGGCCAGCGAGACACTGCAGCGCATGGGGCACGTGGACGTCCTCGTCAACAACGCAGGCGCCACCTGGGGCGCGACGGCGGAGGATCATCCGCTGGAGGCCTGGGACAAGGTGATGGACCTGAACGTGCGCAGCATCTTCCTGATGAGCCAGGCCATCGGCAAGGCGAGCATGATTCCTCGCAAGCAGGGGCGCATCATCAACATCGCCTCCATTGCAGGCCTGTCGGGCTCGATCGCGCTGAAGGCGCTGGCCTATCACACGAGCAAGGGCGCGGTGGTGAACTTCACGCGGGCGCTGGCGGGTGAGTGGGGCGCCTACGGCATCACCGTGAATGCGCTGGCGCCCGGCATGTTCCCGAGCAAGATGACCAAGGGCACGCTGCAGGCGGTTGGCGTGGATGCCCTCGCCAAGGGGGCGCCGCTGGGCCGCATCGGCGACGATGACGACCTCAAGGGCGCCGCGCTGCTGTTCGCGTCGGCCGCGGGCAAGCACATCACGGGGCAGATCCTCGCGGTGGATGGCGGCGTGAGCGCTGTCCACTCGCACTGACCCCGACACCATGAAGTTCCAGGTCCACATCCCCTTCGTCGAAGCCCTGGGCTTCGAGCTGCTTCGCTTCGAGAACGGCGAGGCCGAGATCGCCATGCAGCCGCGCGAGGAGCACATGAACTCCTGGAGCGTGGTGCACGGCGGCGTGTCCATGACCTTGCTGGACGTGGCCATGGCCCACGCCGCACGCAGCCCGCGCGACGGCGGGACGCCCGATCCGCGCGGCGTGGTCACCATCGAGATGAAGACCAGCTTCATGAAGCCCGGGCTGGGCCGGCTGCTCGCCAAGGCCCGGGTCCTGCACCAGACCAGCAGCTTCGCCTTCTGCGAAGGCGGCATCCATGCCGAGGACGGCACGCTCATCGCGCATGCCACCGGTACCTTCAAGTACCTCAAGGCGCTGCCCGCGGGCGGGCGCCAACTCAAGAGGCTCAACGCCTCCGACTGAAAGGACACACCATGACCACGAATCGCCAGATCCATCTCGTCTCGCGTCCACAAGGCGAGGCCAGCGCCGACAACTTCAAGCTCGTGGAATCTCCCGTGCCCACGCTGGCCGACGGCCAGGTGCTGGTGCGCAACCACTACCTCTCGCTGGACCCGTACATGCGCGGCCGCATGAACGACGCCAAGAGCTACGCCCAGCCGCAGCCGCTGAACCAGGTGATGATCGGCGGCACCGTGGGCGAGGTGGTGGAGTCGCGCCATGCCGGCTACAAGGCCGGCGACAAGGTGGTGGGCATGGGCGGCTGGCAGGAATACGCCGTGGCCGATGCGAACCAGCCCGGCATGCTGCGCAAGGTGGACACGACGCACATCCCGCTGTCGGCCTACCTGGGCTCGGTGGGCATGCCCGGCGTGACGGCCTGGTATGGCCTGGTGAAGCTGTGCGAACCCAAGGCCGGCGAGACGGTGGTGGTGAGCGCGGCCAGCGGCGCGGTGGGCAGCGTGGTCGGCCAGCTCGCCAAGGCGAGGGGCTGCCGCGCGGTGGGCATTGCGGGCGGCGCCGACAAGTGCCGCTACGTGACCGAGGAACTGGGCTTCGATGCCTGCGTGGACTACAAGCTGCATGGCGACCTGAAGTCGCTGAAGACCGCGCTCAAGGACGCGTGCCCTCAGGGCATCGACGGCTACTTCGAGAACGTGGGCGGAACCATCCTCGACGCCGTGCTGCTGAACATGAACGCCTTCGGCCGCATTGCCCTGTGCGGAATGATCTCCGGCTACAACGGGCAGCCGATTCCCATCCAGTACCCGCAGGTCCTCCTGCAGTCGCGCCTGCGGCTCGAAGGCTTCATCGTGAGCGAGCACATGGAGGTGTGGCCCGAGGCGCTGAAGGAACTGGGCGGCATGGTCGCCATGGGCAAGCTGAAGTTCCGCGAGAGCGTGGCGCAGGGCATTGCCTCCGCGCCTGAAGCGTTCTTGGGGTTGCTCAAGGGAAAGAACTTCGGGAAGCAGTTGGTGAAGCTGGTCTGACGGCGTCGGCCATGGGCACGCATCAAGTCTTCAACCAGGTCGCGCCGCTGTCGAACACGAATCTGTTCGACGGCAACGCGGCGATGCGCGATGCCTTGCGCTTCAACGCGGCGTCGCTGGCGACGGATGATCTGTCGCAGCTGGGCGCAACGCTGGGTTCGGAGGAATTCCAGACCCATGCGCGGCTGGCCAACGTGCACACGCCAGTGTTGAGCACGCACGACCGCTTCGGCCACCGCGTGGACACGGTGGAGTTCCATCCGAGCTACCACGCGCTGATGTCGCTGGCCGTGGGCTCGGGCCTGCATGGCACGCCCTGGGCCGGCGGGCCGCATGCGCATGTGAAGCGCGCGGCGGGGTTCATGCTCTTCACCGAGACGGAGCCCTCCACGCTGTGCCCCATCTCCATGACCTACGCGGTGACGCCTGCCTTGCAGGGCAATGCAGCCATCGCCAGGGAATGGGCGACCAAGCTCACCAGCCGCGTCTATGACCCGCGCTTCGCACCGGCTTCGCAGAAGCAGGGCGTGACCATGGGCATGGGCATGACGGAGAAGCAAGGCGGCTCCGACGTGCGGGCCAACACCACGCAGGCGCGCCACGACGGCCGCGATGCCTGGGGCGAGCGCTACCTCGTCACCGGCCACAAGTGGTTCTTCAGCGCGCCGATGTGCGATGCGTTCCTCATCCTCGCGCAGGCGCCCGCGGGGCTGACCTGCTTCTTCCTGCCGCGCTGGCGGCCCGATGGCACGGTCAACGACATCCGCATCCAGCGGCTGAAGGACAAGCTGGGCAACAAGGCCAATGCCAGTTCCGAGGTGGAGTTCGAGGGCGCCCACGCCTGGCTCGTGGGCGAGGAAGGACGCGGCGTGCCGCAGATCCTCGAGATGGGCAACCTCACGCGGCTCGATTGCTCGCTGGGCACGGCGGCGCTGATGCGCCAGTCGCTGTCGCTCGCGCTCAACCACACCGCGCAGCGCCAGGCCTTCGGCAAGCTGCTCATCGAGCAGCCGGCGATGCGCAACGTGCTGGCCGATCTCTCGCTCGAAAGCGAGGCGGCCACTGCGCTTGCGCTGCGCCTGGCCCGCGCCTTCGATGCACCGGCCGATCCGCACGAAACCCTGATGCGCCGCCTGCTCACGCCGGTGGCGAAGTTCTGGATCTGCAAGCGCGGCAGCCACTTCGCGCAGGAGGCCATGGAGTGCCTGGGCGGCAACGGCTACGTGGAGTCGGGCGGGGAGGGCGTGATGGCGCGCATCTACCGCGAAATGCCGCTGAATTCCATCTGGGAAGGTGCCGGCAACATCATGGCGCTGGACCTGCTGCGTGCGGTCCGCAAGGGCGACATGGCCGCGGCACTCGCCGCCGAACTGGCCCCGGCACGCGGTGCGAACGCGGCCTTCGACCGCTTCGCCGACGCGCTGCCCGCACGCATCGAGGACGCGAGCAGCGAGTCCGATGCGCGTCGCCTGGCGCAGGACGTGGCGCTCGCCGTGCAGGCCGCCTTGCTGCGCCAGCATTCCACGCCTGAAGTGACCGACGCCTTCTGCCGTTCGCGTCTCGCAGGTGACTGGGGTTTTGCGTTCGGCACGCTACCCTCGGTGGTGGATTTCGAGTCGATCATCCGCCGGGCGATGCCGCAGGTCTGAATCTGCGGAAGGTCTTGCCCGCCGGGCCGACAAGGGCCAGAAGGAGCCGACCATGCAAGACCTCATCCTCCATCACTACGCCAACTCACCCTTCTCCGAAAAGGTCCGCCTCGTGCTCGGCATGAAAGGCATCGCCTGGAAGTCGGTGACCGTGCCCACCATGCTGCCCAAGCCTGACGTGGTGGCGTTGACCGGTGGCTACCGCCGCACGCCTTTCATGCAGATCGGCGCGGACATCTACTGCGACACCGCGCTCATGTGCCGCGTGATCGACAAGCTGTTTCCCACACCCCCGCTGTTCCCGGCAGAGGCCGGCGGCGCGCAGCACATGGTGGCGCACTGGGCCGACACGGCGCTGTTCTGGGCGGCCATTCCGTACACCATGCAGCCGGCCGGCGCGCAGCACATCTTCGCCGGCCTGCCGCCGGAAGCCATCAAGGCCTTCGCCGCCGACCGCGCCGCCATGGCCGGCAGCATGCGCCGCTCGACCATGGCCGATGCCGGCGCCAACCTGAGGCTGCAACTGGGCTGGCTGGAGCAGCAACTCGGCGACGGTCGAGAGTTCATCTGTGGCGCATTGCCGTCGATCGCCGACTTCGCCACGGTGCAGTCCGTCTGGTACATCGAGCGTGTGCCGCCGGTGGCCGCGGTGCTGCAGGCCTTCCCGAAGACCTTGCAATGGTTCGAGCGCATGCGCGCCTTCGGCCATGGCGAGAAGCAGAAGTTCACGAGCGAAGAGGCCATCGAGGCTGCGCGCTCGGCCATCGGCACCGTGGCCACCTCCGTCGCGCCCGACCAGGGCTTCGCGGCCGGCGATGCCGTCACCGTGACCCCCACCGACTATGCGCAGGACGCCGTGACGGGCCGCCTTGTGGGCCTTGCCAACGATGAAGTCGCCATCGAACGCCGCGACGAACGTGCCGGCCGCGTGGTCGTGCACTTCCCGCGCCTGGGCTACCAGGTGAAGAAGGCCGAAGCGGCGCAGTGAACCCCATCAAGGAGCAGGAATGAAAAGCTTTCAGGGCAAGACAGCGGTCATCACCGGAGCCGGTTCCGGCTTCGGCCTGGAAACCTCCCGCCTGGCTGCGCAGGCCGGCATGAACATCGTGATGGCCGATGTGCAGCAGGACGCGCTGGACAAGGCCGCCGCCGAGATCGAATCGCTGGGCGCGAAGGTGCTGCCGTTCCGGCTGGACGTGTCCAAGGCTGAGCAGGTCGAGGCCATGGGCCGCGCCACGGTCGATCGCTTCGGCGCCCCGCACCTCGTGTTCAACAACGCCGGCGTGAGCTCAGGTGGCCTGATCTGGGAACACTCGCTCAAGGACTGGGAGTGGGTGGTCGGCGTGAACCTCATGGGCGTGGCCCACGGCGTGCGCGTGTTCACGCCGATGATGCTGGAGGCTGCGAAGAAAGACCCAGCGTACGAGGGCCACATCGTCAACACGGCGTCCATGGCCGGCGTGGTGAACATGCCCAACATGGCGTCCTACAACGTCACCAAGCAGGCGGTGGTGTCGCTCAGCGAGACGCTGTTCCAGGACCTGGCGCTGGTCACCGACCAGATCCACTGCTCGGTGCTGTGCCCCTTCTTCGTGCCCACGGGCATCCACCTGAGCGAGCGCAACCGACCCACGGACATGAAGGACGAGGTCCGGCCTACGAAGAGCCAGCTCATCGCCCAGGCCCTGGGTACCAAGGCGGTGACATCAGGCAAGCTCACCGCGGCCGACGTGGCCAAGATGGTGATGGACGCAGTCGCGAACGACAAGTTCTACATCTTCAGCCACCCGCACGCGCTCGGCGCGGTGCAGACGCGGCTGGAAGACATCATGCTCGGACGCAACCCCAGCGATCCGTTCAAGGACAGGCCTCAGATTGGCGAGCAACTGCGTGAGGCGATTCGGGCGGTGGAGTGATGCTGCTGGCTGTTTGAAGGGAAGGGGCGCTGTGGGCGCCCTTCTTTTTTGGTTTTCGCCTCTGTTTGGTTGATCCGCGGCAGGCGGCATGGGCCAGGGGCTGCGGCTGTGGCGGTCGGCGCGGAGCGCCGACTTCGCTGCGCTGCTCGCCGCCACAGCCGCAGCCCCTGGCCCATGCCGCCTGCCGCTCAACAACCGATGGGTGTGCTCGACGAGAAAACCCGAAGCCGCAACAGCAAAGGCGTGGGTGGGCTGGCTGGGGCGCGCATCAGGAAGCGGCGAGGAGCGCAGGGCTTGTGGTCGCGCGCGCAGCGCGCTTCGTCTTCTAGCTCGGCGCGGTTGTTTGAACGCAGCGCACCGCAGGGGCGCGGAGTGAGTTCTGCGCCGGACCACAAGCCCGAGCACCGCAGCGAAGTCGGCCGCAGGCCGACCGCTTCCGCCGCGCGCCCCAGCCAGCCCACCCACGCCTTTGCCCATCCCACCCACCGCGCAAGAATCCGCATAACGGAATAAACAACCGCACCTCGGAAAACCCCGACGCCAGATCGCTTGACAGCCCTCAAGCCGCCTCGTATCGTCTCTTCAGAAAAACGGAATCAAGTTCCGGTAAATGGAACAAGCGGCAAACAGCACAGCGAGGGCCGCAAGAACGAGGAAGGGCGCATCACTCGGCGCCACGGCACACACGACGCTCACAAGGAGACTCTCGATGCGATCAGTGGACAACAGGAACAACCCGTCCGGCAGCCACCGGCCGCGCGCCACGACCGTGGCCCGGGCCTGCCGCACCGCCTGCGCCGCCATGGCGGCCGGCCTGGCGCTGCCGGTGAGTGCGGGCACCTTCACCATGGACAACGGCGTGGAGGGCATCTGGACCCTCTCCGCCGCACTCGGCACCAACTGGCGTGCGACCAGCCCCGATCCGGCGCTCATCGGCGCCAACAACGGCGGCACCGGCAACGCGGGTGCTGACGATGGCGAACTCAACTACGGCAAAGGCAAGGTGTTCTCCACCACCGCCAAGCTCGTCGGCGACCTGCAACTCAAGGGCGAGACGCTCGGCCTCTTCATTCGCGCCAAGGCCTGGTATGACCTGCAGGCCAAGAACAAGTCGGTGCCGCATGGCAGCGCCGCGAACAACTACGCCGCTGATGCCAAGCTCGACGACAGCGGCTTCGACAGCCTCTCCAAGTTCTCGGGCGCTGCCGTGCAGGATGCCTACGTCTTCGGCAACTGGAAACTCGGCGAGGCCGGCACGCCGCTGAACCTGAAACTGGGCAACCACGTGGTGAACTGGGGCGAGAGCACATTCATCTCGGGCGGCATCAACCAGTACGGCGCGGTCGACGTGCCGGCCGCGCGCCGCCCTGGCGCGCAGGTCAAGGAAATCCTTCTGCCCATCCCGCAGATCTCGGCCAGCCTCGGCATCGCCGATGGCCTGAGCATCGATGCGTTCTACGAGCTCAAGTGGACCAAGACCGTGCTCGACGGCTGCGGCACCTACTTCAGCTTCGGCGACATCATCAACTGCACCAAGGGCGACGACTCCGGCCAGAAGTATGTGGCCTTTGATCCGCTGGGCGGCCCTGACGCCTTGGGCTGGAACGGCTACGGCGCGCCGTTTCCAGCGCCGCTCAACGGCCGCCTGAGCCTGCTGGCCGACCGCAAGCCGCGCGACGGCGGGCAGTTCGGCCTGTCCACCAAGTTCTTCTCCAAGCCGCTGGACACCGAGTTCGGCGCCTACTTCGTCAACTACCACCAGAACACGCCGGCCTTCACCATCCAGCGCACGCCCACGAACGATCCGCTGTCGGTGTGGAACGGCTCCTTCGCACCGGCCATCCCGCTGCCCGGCCTCTCCGCGCGTTTCGACTACAGCGGCGAGAACATCAAGGTCTTCGGCGTGAGCGCCTCCACGGTGCTCGCCAACTGGTCGTTCTTCGGCGAGGCCAGCCACACCAAGGACTTCCCGGTCAGCGTGAACGGACCCGATGCCGTGAACGCCTTCTTCGGCGCCGGTCCGCTGGCCAGCCGACTCACCGGCGCGGCCAATGAACAGCTCATCGGCTATGACCGCAAGAGCAAGACGCAGGTGCAGCTGTCCACGCTCAAGGCCTTCCCCCACGTGATGGGTGCCGACACCCTGAGCTTCCTCGCCGAGGTGGGCTTCCAGCACTGGGGCGGCATCGGCGACCCGGCCACCTCCGTGCGCTATGGCCGCCACGGCGTGTACGGCCCCGGCCCGCTCGCGCCGGGCGTGTGCCCCACGCAGGCCAATCCCGACTACTGCGAGAACGATGGCTACGCCACCGCCAACTCATGGGGCTACCGCGTCTTCCTCGAATGGAGCTACTCCAACGTGATGACCGGCGTGAACCTCAAGCCGCGCGTGTTCTTCTCGCACGACGTGCACGGCTACTCCGCCGACGGCGTGTTCTCGCAGGGCCGCTGGTCGGTGGCCCCCGGCGTCCGCGCTGAATACAACAACAAGGCCTACGTGGACCTCTCCTACAACCGCTTCAACCACGGCGCCAAGTACGACTTCCAGCACGACCGCGACTTCTTCTCGCTGGTCGTGGGCATCAACTTCTGAGAAGACCAGGAGACAACGCATGAATGCACGACACACGATCCGCTCGCTGGTGGCGATGGCCGCCTGGGCCGCCATGGGCCACGCAGGCGCCGCGATGACTGACGACGAGGCCGCCCGCCTGGGCAAGGACCTCACGCCCATCGGCGCAGAGCGGGCCGGCAACAAGGCGGGCAGCATCCCCGCATGGGACGGCGGCCTCAACAAGGCACCGGCCGGGGCCGACCTCTCCAAGGGCTACGCCGACCCCTTCGCCGGCGAGAAGCCGCTCTACACCATCTCCGCGGCCAACATGGCGCAGTACAAGGACGTGCTCGCGCCGGGGCAGATGGAGCTGATGAAGCGCTACCCCGGCTACAAGCTCAACGTCTACCCGACCCACCGCACCGCGGCCTACCCGCAGTCCATCTACGACGCGGTGAAGGCCGAAGGCGTGAAGGCCGTCATCACCGGCGGCGGCACCGGCGTGTCCGGCGTGGCGAAGTCCACCGTGCCCTTCCCGATCCCGAAGCAGGGCGTGGAGGTGATGTGGAACCACATGATGCGCTACCGCGGCGGCAGCTTCGTGCGCTACAGCGCGGAGTTCCCGGTGCAGGCCAGCGGTTCCTTCACGCCGCTCACGCGCTCCGAGTACACGCTGCAGTCGGCCGTGCTCGACAAGCCCGAGAACAACCGCATGCTGTACGCGCTCTTCCATGTGACGGGGCCGTCCAGCCAGGCGGGCGAGCTGGACATGCTGCACTCGCCGCAGGACCAGACCAAGGAGCCCAACCTCATCTGGGTCTACAACGCCGGCCAGCGCCGCGTGCTGCGCGCACCTGACCTGTGCTGCGACACGCCGGGGCAGGGCAGTGACGGCCTGCGCACCACCGACGACTACGACGGCTTCTTCGGCCCCACCGACCGCTACGACTGGAAGCTGGTGGGCAAGAAGGAAATGCTCATCTCCTACAACAACTACCGGCTGAATTCGAAGTCGCTGAAGTACACCGACCTCGTGCGGCCCACCAACCTCAACCCGGACCTCGTGCGCTACGAGCTGCACCGCGTGTGGGTGGTGGAGGCCACGCTCAAGCAGGGCATGCGCCACGCCTACGCCAAGCGCACCTTCTACTTCGACGAGGACTCCTGGCACCTGGCCCATGCCGACCAGTACGACGGCCGCGGCGAACTCTGGCGCATCCACGAGGAGCACCTGATGCAGTTCTACGACGCCCCGGTGCTCTTCAACACCGGCGACGTGGTGTACGACCTGCAGGCGCGCCGCTACGTCGTGGTGGGCGTGTCCAACCAGGAGAAGCCCATCAAGTTCGGCCTGAAGCCCGACCTGGCCTTCTTCAGCACCGACAACCTGCGCCGGATGGCGAACTGAGGCCGGCATGCGGTGGATGCAGTGGTGTTGCTGTGCGGCGCTGGCGTTCGCGCCGGCGGCGTGGGCGGGACTGGACCAGCTCACGACGCCGGCGTTGATGTCGCCGCGTGCGGCATCGTCGGTGCTGCTCGGGGTGAGCGCTGCCGGTGCGCGGCTGGTGGCGGTCGGCGAACGAGGCATCGTGGTCGGTTCCGATGACCGCGGCGCGAGCTGGACGCAATCGGTCCTGCCGCTGTCGTCCACGCTCACGGGCGTCCACTTTCCGACGGCGCAGCACGGCTGGGCGGTGGGGCATGACGGCGTCATCCTGCACAGCGCCGATGGCGGACTGACCTGGGTGAAGCAGCTCGACGGCAACATGACCAACACCATGTTGCTCGCGGCCGCCACCGAGCGTGAAAAGCAGGCGAATGCCGCCAACGACGCCAACGCGATCAAGCAGGCAGCGCATGCGCTGGAGGACGCCAAGGCCGCTGCCAAGTTCGGTCCTTCGCGGCCCTTGCTCGCGGTGTGGTTCAGGAACGAGCGTGAAGGCTTCGCCGCGGGTTCCTATGGCCTGCTGCTGCACACCGAAGACGCAGGCGCCCATTGGGCCCTGTGGTCCGGGCGCGTCGACAACCCCGATGGCTATCACTTCAATTCATTGATGCCCACGGCCTCCGGCGCCCTGCTCATGGCCGGTGAAGCGGGCCGCGTCTACCGCAGCACCGACGGCGGCGCAACCTGGGAGACCTCGAACACCGGCTACAAGGGCCAGCTCTACGGCGCCCTGGGCGTGCGCAACGAAGCCGGCGGCGAAGACATCATCGCCTTCGGCTTCAAGGGCAATGTGTTCCGCCTGGCCGCAGGCGGCAAGGCCTGGGAGGCCATCGCCTCGGGCACGGCCAAGAACCTCACCGCCGGCATCGTTCTGCCCAACGGCGAGCCGGCGTTTCTGAGCCAGGACGGCCGGCTGCTGCTGGGCAGTGACCACGGCCGGCACTTGCGCGCCGTGGGTGGAACACCGTTCCCCGCCGTCGCCGTCACCCTCGTGCCCGGCGGCATCGCCATTGCCGGCCTGGGTGGCGTGAAGACCATCTTCTTCGACGCCGCATCCGGCGCCATCAAACCATGAGCCGCACCACCGACCGCATCGAGGCCTTCTTCGAGCGACAGCTCTTCGCGCACCGCGTGCCGGTGCTCTTGTTCTTCCTGGCGGTGTCGGCGCTGCTGGCTTGGCAGGCCTCGCTGCTGCGGCCGGATGCAAGCCTCGCGAAGATGGTGCCGGCCAGCCATCCGTACATCGCCAACTACCTGCACTACGAGAACGAGCTGCGTCCGCTGGGCAACGTGGTGCGCATTGCCGTGGAGACGACTGACGGCGACATCTACAGCCGCGAATACCTCGACACGCTCAAGAAGATCACCGACGAGGTGTTCTACATCCCCGGCGTGGACCGCGGCAACCTGAAGTCACTGTGGACGCCCAACATGGACTGGGTGGAGGTGACGGAGGAGGGCTTCCAGAGCGGCCCGGTCATCGCCAAGGATTTCGACGGCTCGCCCGGCAAGCTGGAACAGCTCAAGACCAACGTGCTGCGTTCGGGCGCCATCGGCAGCATCGTCGCGAACGACGGCCGGTCGTCGGTCATCGTCGCGCCCTTGTTCGAGCGCGACCCGGACAGCGGCGAGAAGCTCGACTACGGCGCCTTCTCGCGCAAGCTCGAAGCGCTGGTGCGCGCCAAGTACGAGAACGAGCACGTCAGGATCCACGTGACCGGCATGGCCAAGATCGTGGGCGACCTGATCGACGGGGCATCGAGCATCGCGATGTTCTTCGGCATCACCTTCGCGATGACGCTCGCGCTGCTGCTGGCCTACTCGCGCTGCTGGCGCAGCACCTTGATCACGCTGCTGTGCTGCAGCCTGGCCGTGGTGTGGCAACTGGGCATCGTGCGGCTGCTGGGCTTCGGGCTGGACCCCTACGCCATCCTCGTGCCCTTCCTCACATTCGCCATCGGCGTGAGCCATGCGGTGCAGAACATCAACACCATGGCCACCGAGCGCTGGCTCGGGCGCTCCACGCTCGATGCGGCCAAGGCCACGTTCCGCACGCTCTTCGTGGCCGGCACCATCGCCTTGCTGTGCGACGCGGTGGGCTTCTCCACGCTGCTGGTGATCCGCATCGGCGCCATCCAGGAACTGGCCGTCAGTGCCAGCGTGGGCGTGGCGGTCATCATCTTCACCAAGATGTTCCTGCTGCCGGTGCTGATGTCGTATGCGGGCGTGTCGCAGGCGTGCCTGCGCCATCAGGAACGCAAGGCGCAAAGCCGGCAGGTGGTGGCCCACGCGATCTCCGGCGTCGCGGAGCCGGGCAAGGCGAAACTGGCGGCGCTGGCTGCGCTCGTGCTGCTGGGCATCGGCCTGCTGCTGGCGCGCGACCTGAAGATCGGCGACCTCGACCCCGGCGCACCGGAGCTGCGCCGGGAGTCCCGCTACAACCGCGACGTCGCCTTCATGACCTCGCACTACTCCACCAGTGCCGACGTGTTCGTCGTGATGGTCACCACCCCCGTCGGCGAATGCGGCGCCTACCCGGTGGCCGCCGCGGTGGACCGCTTCCAGTGGGAGATGGAGAACGTGCCGGGCGTGGAGTCCAGCGTCTCGCTCTTCACCGGCATGAAGGCCATGATCGCCGCCACCTACAGCGGCGACCTGAAGTGGAATGCCATCAGCCGCGACCGCTACATCTCCAACTCGGTCTACAAGGCCTTGCCCGGCGTGCTGCACAACAGCGAATGCTCGATGCTGCCGGTTCTTCTCTTCCTCAAGGACCACAAGGCCGACACCCTGGCCGGCGTGGTCGCTGCCGCCGAGGCCTTCGCGGCCAAACACAACGATGATGGCGTGAAGTTCATCCTGGCCGCGGGCAACTCCGGCGTGGAGGCGGCCACCAACATCGTCGTGAAGCAGGCCGAGCGCCTGATGCTGCTGCTGGTATACGGCATCGTCGCGCTGCTGGTGTGGTGGGAGTTCAAGTCCTGGCGCATGGCGCTGTGCATCATGGTGCCGCTGGCCATCACCTCGGTGCTGTGCGAGGCGCTCATGGCGCTGCTCGGCCTGGGCGTGAAGGTGGGCACGCTGCCGGTGATCGCGCTGGGCGTGGGCATCGGCGTGGACTACGGCATCTACATCGTCAACCGGCTTGAGCATTTCCTGCGGCAGGGCCTGCCGCTGAAGGAGGCGTATTTCCGCACGCTCACCTCCACCGGCGTGGCCGTGGCGCTCACCGGCGTGACGCTGGCGCTGGGCGTGTCCACCTGGATCTTCTCCGCCATCAAGTTCCACGCCGACATGGGCTTGCTGCTGACGTTCATGTTCCTGTGGAACATGGTCGGCGCCATCGTGATGATTCCCGCCCTGGCCGCGCTGATCGTGCGGCCGGTGCCCCAGGCTCAACCTTCCAACCAGGAGGCATTCGCATGAACCTCGACCACGCAGCATCCCAAGGCTTCGATGCCGACCGCCTCGGCCACCTGGGCGCGAGCATCCGGCGCGACATCGATTCACAGCGCTTCGACGGCGCAGTGCTGGCCATCCACCGCGGCGGCAAGCCGGTGCTCACGGAATCGTTCGGCTGGGCCCATCGCGACAGCGGGCGGCGCATGAAGGCGGACGACGTGTTCTGCACCTTCTCCATCGCCAAGCAGTTCACGCACACGCTGATCCTCCAGCGCATCGAGCGCGGTGAACTGGCGTTGACGCAGCGCGTGGCGGATGTCATTCCCGAGTTCGCCAACCGCGGCAAGGAGAACATCACGCTGCTGCAGGTGCTCACCCACACGGCGGGGCTGACGCTGAAGCTGCCGGCCATGGACCCGATGCAATTGGGCAGCCTGGACGCCGTCGTCGCAGCAGCCTGCATGAGCGCCGTGGAGAGCGTGCCGGGCGAGCGCGTGTGGTATTCGGGAATCATCGGCACGGCCATCCTGGCCGAGGTGCTGCGCCGCGTGGAAGGCGGCAAGCGGGCGTATCGCGACGTGCTCGCGCAGGACCTGTTCACGCCGCTGGGCATGAAGGACAGCGCGCTGGGCACGCGGCCCGATCTCGCCGCGCGCCTGTGCCCGGTGGTGGCGCGCGACCGGCAGCCCGGCCTGTCTTTCGCCGAGGAGTACGAGATGTTCGGCGCGATGGTCACTGCCGAAGCGGAGATTCCCGCGCTGGGCTGCGTGACCACCGCCGCCGACCTGAGCCGTTTCGCCAACATGCTGCGCGCAGGCGGTGCACTGGACGCCGCGTGCATCCTCTCGCCGGCCATGGTGGACCTCGCCACCCGCAACCACACCGGCACCCTGCCCAACGAGACCTGGTCCTTCGCGTCCGGGCCTCGCGGATGGAAGCCGGTGCCCGCCTACCTCGGCCTGGGCTTCTACCTGCGCGGCGACACGGTCACGCCCAACTTCCTCGGCACGCTGACCAGCCCGCGCAGCTTCGGCGGCATGGGCGCGGGCTCGACGATCTTCTGGGTCGATCCGCAGCGCGACCTCAGCTGCGTCTTCCTCACCACCGGCCTCATCACCTGCGAGCTGCGCAACGTGGACCGCATGCAGCGCGTGTCCGACATGGTCGTCGCGGCGCTGGTGGCGTGAGCATGCGGGCACTGCGCGTGGTGCTGCTGGCGGCCAGCGCCTTCATCGTCAGTGTCGCCAGGGCGGCGGACCCCGGCATCACCGACACCAGCATCACCCTGGGCATGTCGGCGCCGTTCCATGGCCCCAACGGCGCGATTGGCCTGGAGATGAAGGAAGCCATCAGCGCCTACTTCGAGCAGGTCAATGCCGCGGGCGGCGTGCAGGGCCGCCAGCTCAGGCTCGTCGCGCTGGACGACGGCTACACGCCCGACCGGGCCGCTGCCAACACGCGACAGCTCATCGGCGACCACCAGGTCTTCGCGCTCGTGGGCTATTGCGGCGACGAGTCGGTGGCCTCCGCCTCGCAGGTCTACAGCCAGGCCCGGGTGCCCATGATCGGCGGCGTGAGCGGCGCCGAGGCCTTGCGCCGGCCGGCCAACCGCTACACCTTCGCGGTGCGAGCCGGCTATGCGGACGAGACCACGGCCATCGTGCGGCAGATGCTCACCATCGGCATCACCCGCGTGGCCGTGCTCTATCAGAACGACAGCTTCGGCAAATCGGGGCTGGAAGGCGTGGTCCATGGCTTGAAGCAGAGCGGCCTGGCGCCTGTCGCCGCGATGGCGGTGGAGCGCGGTTCGCTGGACATGGCCGCCGCGGCCGAGGCCATCGCCCGGGCCGAACCGCAAGCGGTGGTGATGGTCGCGCCCTACAAGCCCGCTGCGGAGTTCATGAAGCTCATGCGGGCGGCGGGGCAGCGTCCGCGCTACCTGGCCGTTTCCACCGTGGGCGTCGACCAGCTCATCTCCCTGATGGGCGAGGATGCCCGGGGCATCGGCCTGTCGCAGGTGATGCCCTATCCGTGGAACGACACCGTACCGGTGGTACGGGAATACCAGAGGCTGTTGCCGCAGGCCGACGCCAGTGCCTACTCCTACAGCGGGCTGGAGGGCTACGTGACCGCCAAGCTGATGGTGGATGCTCTGCGCCGCCTGGGCCGCGACCTCACGCGCGACAAGCTGGTGCAGGTGCTGGAGTCCATGCGCAACCACGACCTGGGCGGGTTCCGCGTGAACTATTCCCCCGGTGACCACAATGGTTCGCGCTTCGTGGATCTCACCGTGATCGGGCAGGGTGGCCGGGTGCGGCGCTGATTGAGGTAATTTTCCCTGTATCTCAGTTCGCGCGGGCTCCGTATGTTCGGGCAGGTGTCACGCGCAGGCAGCGAGGCGGGTTGCGGTTCAGCGGCTTGTCAGCCAGTGGCGTGACAGTTGTCGATACCGGACCGGGCGGGCCTTTGGGCTGGCAGGTCCATCCTGCGAGTTGCCATGTCACCTTTGCCGTCGCTCATGCCCCAGCATCCTGCGCCCGTCGAGAAACTGGAGTTCGACCTCGAATGGTCCTTTGCCCGGGAAGTCGATGAGCGCTTCACCTTGTCGTCCATCGACAGGTACCGCCGCATGGTGCTGTCCGCCGGCGGCGAGGTCCGCCGCTGCGAGGCCGATGCCGGACCGCGGACCAGCCGTGGCCGCGTGGTGCGCATGTGCCTGCGCTGCGACCGGGCCACCATCACCGCGCTGCAGTCGGAAATGATCGCCGACGAGATGATCGCCTTGCACCTGGTGCGCCGCGTGAACCTGCAGGGGCAGGGCCACGGCACGCACGACCCGCAGCGCGCGGCCTCCGACGGCGTGGGGCTGGTGCCCTCGGGCATGGACGCCCTCAACGCGCTGATCGAGAAGCGCATCGCCGAGCAGATCCGCTCGGCGCCTGCATTCGCGAATGCCACGGCCGCTTCGCTGCGCATGCTCAATGCACGCGACGTGGGCATCCGCCTGGGCAACCTCAGCGACCAGACGGTGCGCATTCGCGAGAAGGAAGGCAAGCTCTTTTCCATCCTGCGGCCCAACCGGCAGCGCGGGCGCGAGTATCCCGAATACCAGCTGGAGAACGGCATCCAGGGCCGGGCGCTGAATGCGGTGCTGCGGGTGTTCGCCGAGCGTGCGGGCGAAGAGATCCATGCCTTCTTCACCACGCCCTTGCAGATCCTCGGCGAGCTCACGCCGCTGGAGGTGTTGCGCGGCGTGGCCTTCGTCAACGGGCCGGCCGACCAGCTGCTCGTGCAAAGCCCGGAGCAGCGCCTGGCGGTGGTGCTCGAAGCCGCGCAGATGTGCGTCCAGGCTTAGCCGATTCGCCCCGCATGCAGGCATCCGACGATGCCTGACCTTCTTCTGACAACCGATGTGTGAGCTAGTTTGCATCTGATGCGCCACGCATCGGTGTCGTCGCCGCTCGGCGATGAGTTGCAACCGCTCGTCCCAATCTGCTACCAAAAGTAATGCGAGCGCTTTTATCCTTCGCTTGCACGTTGGCAAACCCGTCGAAAGGCGGGGACGCAAAGCCTCCGGTCTTCCTGCGGCGACGCAGAAGATAGCGGGGTTGCGCAAGAGCAGAACGGACGCGTTCTGCACATGTAGCGTCCCACGGTTTCCGCTTGCTTCAACCCCATGAAACCGAAGCTCCGCAAGGGCTTCATCTGAAGGACGCAAGATGAAATCCAAAGTTCTGTTCGCCCTCACCGCGCTGGCCGCAGCCGCATCCGCCCATGCCGTGGAGGTCTCCAAGCCGCCCGTCACCACCGTGGCCGGCGGCCCTCAGGTGACCGGCAGCTTCCGCTTCGTCAAGGCCGATGGCAACACGGTCATCACGCAGGGCACGGTGACGACCAGCACCAGCGGCATCGCGACGCTGACCATGTCGGGCGGTGATGCGATCAGCTCCGGCAGCGGCCGCTGCGCATTCAACGTGAAGTACGACGAGCAGTCGTCCACCGCAGCGCTCAACACCACCAACCGGCTGTACTCCAACGACACGCTCATCGCCCAGAACACCAAGCTCGACCTCGAGGCCGGCAAGCTCAAGACGGTGTGGACGCAGCCGTACCTGTTCGCGGGCATGAACAACATCCGCATCGTGATCAATGCGGAAGGCGACAAGCCCAGCACCGGATGGATCCGCGTGAACGTGACGGGCAGTTGCGGCGGCGTGACCGCGCCGGCTCCTGCTCCGGCTCCCGCGCCTGCCCCCGCACCGGCTCCCGCTCCGAAGCCGGCCGAGCCGCCCAAGACGGCCGAGCCGCCCAAGACCACCACCCCGCCGGCCCCCACGCCGGCACCCGCGCCCAAGGCCTCTGAGCCGGCAAAGACCACGGCACCTGCGCCCGCACCGGCCCCTGCGCCCGCTCCGAAGCCTGTCGAGCCGACCAAGCCGGTCGAGCCTCCGAAGGCCGCGCCTGCTCCGGCGCCTGCGCCGGCCCCCGCACCCGCACCCGCACCCGCACCGAAGCCCGTCGAGCCGCCCAAGCCTGCTCCGGCCCCGGCCCCTGCGCCGAAGGCTCCGGAACCCCCGAAGACGACCACGCCGGCTCCCGCCCCCGCATCTGCGCCCAAGGCCCCGGAAACGCCCAAGCCGCCGGTGGTGACCGAGGTGAAGTACGCCCCGGGCTCGGCCCAGTGGAACCAGCTCTACACCGCCTTCGGCTACAGCAACTACGGCGTGACCCAGCTCAAGGGCAAGGGCTATGCGCGGTATGACGAACTGGTGCGGCTCAATGCCGCCATCACCCAGGCCGTCAACGCCAAGATCGTCACCCAGGCTGCGTTCAACGAGCTGATGACCAAGTGGAACAGCTTCCTGAACGATGCCGCCTTCGTGAACGCCATGAAGGGCGCGGTGGGAGGTGGCGACGGCAAGCACTGACGCCACCCGGGCCGGCACGGCCGGCCCGACGATGTTCGTCTCGCATCCCCGCGCCTGAAAAACACTCGCCGGGCGCAGGCCTCGTCAGAGGCTGGGATGCGGGAGCTCCGAATGCCGCGCGATGCGCGGCATTCTCTTTCCCGATTCGATCGCGGCCTCGAAGGCCGGCACGGTGTGGGCTGCGTCCTCGCCGATGCCGCGCACGATGCACACGCCATCCGCGCCGCAGCGCGCGGCCTCGTGCGCCAGGCTCGTGTCGAGGATGCCGCCGATGGCCACCACGGGCGCCGGCGACATGTCGCACCACCACCCGAGGTTGTGCGTGCCTTGAGGCCGCCACGGCATCGCCTTGGTGAGCGTGGGCCACACCGGCCCGCAGGCGACGTAGCGCGGATTCATCGTCGCCGCGCGGCAAAGCTCCCACAGGCTGTGCGAGCTGATGCCCAGCGCGATGCCGCCATGCGTCAGCTCGTGGCGTTCGTGGTCGGTGAGCGCGGCGAGGTCTTCCTGCCCCAGGTGCAGCCCGCGCGCGCCCAGTTGCAGTGCGAGCTGCCAGTGGTCGTTGACGAACAGTTCGGCATCCACCGCGCGGCAGGCGGCGATGCTGCGTCCGATCTGCTCACGCAGGCCCTCGTGCCAGGCGTCGTTCGCATCTGCCGGGGTCTTGATGCGCAGCTGCACGGTGCGCACGCCGGCATCCAGCACGGCGGCCAAGCGGTCCGCGCTGTCGACGATGGCGTAGAGGCCCAGTGCCCGCCGCGGTGGCGCTGGCTTGCGCGGCATGAACATCGGCGATGCCGACCACGACATGCGCGGCAGCCGCTCGGGCAGCGATGCAAAGCCCGGCCTCGCGCGCACCGGCCCGGCACCCGCACCGGCCGCGTACCCGTGCACGAGCGCATGCGTGGTCGCCATCTTGGCCAGCACTGCCGCGTCGGCGCTCACGAAACCCAGCGCCATGGCCGATGCCACCGCGGTGGCGAAGCTGCAACCCGTGCCGTGGTTGTGCGGCGTGGCGATGCGCTCGCTGGCCAGCCAGCCGTCGGCGTTGGGGCTGGACAGCCAGTCCAGCGACAAGCCGCTGTCGTCGGCGTTGTCTCCACCCTTGATGCACACGGTGGGCACGCCCATCGCCTGCAGGCGTTGCGCCATCACCGGCACCTCGGCCTCCTCGCCCAGCAGGCGTGCTGCTTCCGAGCGGTTCGGCGTGAGCACCGTGGTGCGCGGCAGCAGCAGCTCGCGGTAGGCGCGCAGTGAATCGCCGGTGGCAAAGGAGGCGCCCGTGCTGGCCGCCAGCACCGGGTCCACCACCAGCGCCACGGGGGCGCGCGAGCGAAGCCGGTCGATCCAGGCCGCGACGCGCTCGATGTGTTCCACCGTGCCCAGCAGCCCGGTCTTCACCACGGCCGGCGGCATGTCTTCTTCCAGGGCGGCGAGCTGCACGTCCAGCCGCTGGCTGCCCACCGGCGCGATGTGCGTGATGCGCTGCGAGTTCTGCGCCGTGATGGCCGCGACCACGCTGCCCAGGTGCACGCCGAAGGCATCGGCCATGCGCTGGTCCGCCGCCAGGCCGGCGCCGCCGCCGCTGTCGGTGCCGGCGATGCTCCAGATGACCGGCGGCCTGTCGCTCATCTCAGGCACCCAGCACGAAGGGTTGGCCGGTGACGGGCGTGCTCGGCACGGCGAAGTCCTGCCTGGCCATCACGCCCGCCAGGCGCGCCGCGCGGCCGGACTCGATGGCTTGCCGGAAGGCGCGGGCCATGAGCACCGGATCGCCCGACTGCGACACCGCCGAGTTGAGCAGCACGGCATCGAACCCCATCTCCATCGCGAGCGCCGCATGCGAGGGCGCGCCGATGCCGGCGTCGATGATGAGCGTCGCATCCGGCAGCCGCTCGCGCAGCGTGCGCAGGGCTTGCGGGTTGATGATGCCCTGGCCCGAGCCGATGGGCGCGGCCCAGGGCATGAGCACCGGGCAGCCGGCGTCCAGCAGGCGGCGGCAGGTCACCAGGTCGTCCGTGCAGTAGGGCAGCACGGTGAAGCCCTCGCGCACGAGCTGCGTGGCGGCGTCGACCAGCTCGAACGGGTCGGGCTGCAGGGTGTGCTCGTCGCCCACCACTTCGAGCTTGATCCATTCGGTGTCGTATAGCTCGCGGGCCATGTGGGCCAGCTGCACCGCCTCGCGCGCTTGGCGGCAGCCGGCGGTGTTGGGCAGCAGCCGGGCGCCTTGCTCGCGTAAAGCGGTGAGGATCATCGCAATGAAGCCGTTGTCGCCGGCCGCGCCCAGGCTGCGCTTCAGGCCGACGGTAACCACCTGGGTCCCCGCGGCCTCGATGGCATCACGCAGGTGCTGCGGCGACGGGTAGCCGGCGGTGCCCAGCAGGAAGCGGCTGGCGAGCTCCACCGAGCCGACCTTCCAGGGGTCCGTGTGTAAAGGGTTGTGCATGTTCGTCCTATCCACCGACGATTGCGCGAAAGAGCATCACCGAATCGCCGCCTTGCAGCAAGCGGTCTGCGCGAGATCCGCGCGCCACGAACTCGCCGTTGATGGCGGTGGCGGCGTCGGTGGGCGCCAGGCCCAGTTCATCCATGAGCGATTGCAGGCTGATGCCTGCGTCCACGCGGCGCGGCTGGCCGTCAAGCAGGATGTCCACGCCCTCGTTCACAGCACCGCCTCCGCCAGTTGATGCAGCTGCGGCTGGTGCACCAGGCCGCAGGCCGCCAAGGCGTCCTGCACCACCGCGGGCGCGATGAGCCAGCCATGCCGGAACAGGCCGTTGATGCGAACGCGGCCATCCTGGTGCTCGATGCGCGGCTCGTTGTCGGGCAGGGCCGGGCGCAGGTTGCTGTCCATGCGCAGGATGCGGGCTTCGGCCAACGCCGGCATGATGCTGTGCGCCGCGGCCATGAGCTCCACCGCGCTGCGCAGCGAGACGGGCGAACGGTCCTCGCTCTCGATCTCGGTGGCGCCCACCACCACGATGTCGCCCGGCCGCGGCACCAGGTACACGCGGTGCCGCGGATGCAGCAGCCGCACCGGCCGCGTGAGGCCGTGCTCGGGGGCATGCAGCCACACCGTCTCGCCGCGAACGCCGCGCACAGGCATCGCGTCGGACGAGTCCGTCTTGGCACCGACGCCGCGAACGTCGAAGGCGATGTCGAAGCGATGCATGCTGCCGTCGGCGGTGGCGATGGCATGTGGGGCGACCTGGGTGACGGGCTGGTTCCAGCGCCACAGCACGCCGGCCGCGCTCGCGTCGGCGTGCAGCGAGGCCATCATCTGCGGCGGGTCGAGCTGGCCTTCGTCGGGCAGCAGCCAGGCGTGGGCGATGCCGTGCAGCGCCGGCTCAATGCGCGCGAGTTGCGCGCGCTCCAGCATCTGCGGTGCCTGCAGCTGCGACGGCGCGTTCTTCAGCCGCGAGAGCATTCGAACGGCGGTGCCCAGGTCGCCGGCGTGTGCGAGCAACAGGCTGCCGCGCCGCTGGTGGAAGGGCGCGCCGCTGAGCTGCGTGGCCATGGCTTCCCACATGCCGAGCGAACGGATGCCCCAATGCGCCACCGATGCGCCGGCGTTCTCGAACTCCGCCAGCGGGCTGAGCATGCCCGCGGCGCTGAAGGCCGCCGCCTGCCGCTTGCCGTAGCGCGGACCGGGCTCGGGCGCGGCATCGAACACGCTGACCGCATGCCCCAGCCGCACGAGCCGCCAGGCCAGCAACCGGCCCAGCAGCCCCGCGCCGGCGATGCCGATGTGAAGACGAGCGTCCATCGCTCAGCCCTTGGCGATGGGAATGTAGATCTCGCCGCCGGCCGCCTTGAACTCCGCCGACTTGGCCGCCATGCCTTCCTGCGCAGCGGCGAAGTCGCGCACCTCCTGCGTGATCTTCATCGAGCAGAACTTGGGTCCGCACATGGAGCAGAAGTGCGCGACCTTGCTCGAATCCTTGGGCAGCGTCTCATCATGGAAGTCGCGCGCGGTGTCCGGGTCCAGCGAGAGGTTGAACTGGTCGTGCCAGCGGAACTCGAAGCGTGCCTTGGAGAGCGCATCGTCACGGGCGCGCGAGCCCGGGTGGCCCTTGGCGATGTCGGCGGCATGCGCGGCGATCTTGTACGCGATGATTCCTTGCTTCACGTCTTCGCGGTCGGGCAGGCCCAGGTGCTCCTTGGGCGTGACGTAGCACAGCATGGCGGTGCCCATCCAGCCGATCATCGCCGCGCCGATGGCGCTGGCGATGTGGTCGTAGCCCGGGGCGATGTCGATGGTCAGCGGGCCCAGGGTGTAGAAGGGCGCTTCGTGGCAGTGCTTGAGCTGCTCGTCTATGTTGGCCTGGATGAGGTGCATCGGCACGTGGCCCGGGCCTTCGATCATCGTCTGCACGTCGTGCTTCCAGGCGATCTGCGTGAGCTCGCCCAGCGTGCGCAGCTCGGCGAACTGCGCTTCGTCGTTCGCGTCCGCGCCGCTGCCCGGGCGCAGCCCGTCGCCCAGCGAGAAGCTCACGTCGTACGCCTTCATGATGTCGCAGATGTCCTCGAAGTGGGTGTAGAGGAAGCTTTCCTGGTGATGCGCAATGCACCACTTGGCCATGATCGAGCCGCCGCGCGACACGATGCCCGTGCGCCGGTTGGCCGTGAGGTGGATGAACGGCAGCCGCAGGCCGGCGTGGATGGTGAAGTAGTCCACGCCCTGTTCCGCCTGCTCGATGAGCGTGTCGCGGAAGATCTCCCAGGTGAGGTCCTCGGCGATGCCGCCCACCTTCTCCAGGGCCTGGTAGATGGGCACCGTGCCAATGGGCACGGGGGAGTTGCGCACGATCCAGTCGCGCGTGGTGTGGATGTTCTTGCCGGTGGACAGGTCCATCACGTTGTCCGCGCCCCAGCGGATCGCCCACACCAGCTTCTCCACCTCTTCCTCGATGCTGGAGGTGACCGCCGAGTTGCCGATGTTGGCGTTGATCTTCACGAGGAAGTTGCGCCCGATGGCCATCGGCTCCAGCTCGGTGTGGTTGATGTTGGCGGGGATGATGGCGCGGCCGCGGGCCACCTCGTCGCGCACGAACTCGGGGGTGATGAGTTCGGGGATGCGCGCGCCCATGGCGTTGCCCTTCAGGCGCTGCTCACGCTCGGCATCGGCCAGGTACTCACGCATCCACTCGCGCTTGCCGTTCTCGCGGATGGCGACGAACTCCATCTCCGGCGTGACGATGCCGCGGCGTGCGTAGTGCATCTGCGAGACGTTGCCGCCGGACTTGGCGCGGCGCGGCGTGCGCTGCAGGGCGGCAGCTTCGGCACGCAACTGGTCGATGCGCTCGCCGTCGCGATCGGCGTGGGTGGCGCCGTCGTCCACCAGCGTGCGGCTGCGGCCCTCGTAGGTGTCGGTGTCGCCGCGAGCGGTGATCCATCCACTGCGCACGTCCGGCAGGCCCTGGCGCACGTCGATCTTCGCGTGCGGATCACTGTACGGCCCCGAGGTGTCGTACACCGACACGACCTCGCCGTTGGTGAGGCTCACCTCGCGCATGGGCACGCGCAGCGGCGAGGGGAGGTCGGGGCGCGCCGCCTCGGCGTAGACCTTGCGCGAGGCAGGGAACGGCTCCCGCGCGAGTGCGAGCGCTTCGGAGGCGATGGAGGGCAGCTTGTCGGGTGCGTTCATGGGCGATCCTTCGAGTCGTGGGGTGCTCCGAAGGTCGCCCCGCACGGGCTGCCTGTTCCCGCGAGGGGCACGACAGCCAGGAAGGGTCTGACAGCTCTTCTTACGCCGGTACTAGCCGGTTCAAGTTCACGGGTTCGGATTCACCATCTCAGCACGACATGTGCACCCCGGAGCGGGGCGGATTGTCGGGCATCTTCCTTGAGGCAGTCAATGACTGGCGTGCGGGTCAGGACCAGACCCGCGCAAATCGCGGGAACAGCTTCCGAAGCGTCATCACGAATGCCGCGCTGACGAGAAAGATCGCCGGCGGCAGCCATTCGCCCGGCACGTTGCCGTACATCAGCAGCATCCGGTGGACGAGGATGTGGCAGAGATAAATCCCGAAGGTCGCCTCGGACAAGGCCTCGACCCGCACAGGGATGCGCCCGTCGAGCACTCGCCAGCTGATGAGCAGGCAGGCGGCGATGCCGATGGCATCCGACACGCCGATCGAATTGAAGCCCGCAACGACGATGGCGCTCATGACAAGCAGCGCGGAGATGGCATTTCTTTGCCATGCGGGCATGGTGCCCGCGCAAAGCAGGAAGACCCCGACCAGCACCGGGCCGGCAGCGTCCGCCCATTGAAGAAGCGGGTAGTGCCAGGTGAGGGTGATGGGGCGCCACCATGGCGCCGTGGCCAGGTTCACCAATGCCAGGGCCCCGGCCGCAAGGGCCAATGCGCGGGCTGGAATGTGCGCCTTGATGAAATCCAGGGCGATCAGCACCAGGAACACGAAGGGCAGGTACCACAGATGGATGCTCGGTCCGGCCATGATCCCTGCGGCCACGCCGTGTTCGAGAGGAACGATGGCCTGCCCCTGCCAAACGTTCCACGCACCGTAGATGGCGAACCAGAACGCCCAGGGAACCAGCAGCCGCTCAACCCGTCGCGTGAAGGTTTCAACATCCGGCCTGCCGGACTTCCCGCCCAGGGTGATGGAGAGGATCAGGAAGGCGATGAGGCCGCTGTAGGCCACCGCGCCGCCGAACGCCCGCGAGTGGAACCAGACGATGCCGAACGCGCTGAGCACGCGCAGCAGTTCGATGTCCTGCCGGCGTGGCGACACGGCGCCCATGCGATTCAGAAGACGCCGCCCAAGGTCGCGTGCACGCGGTCTCTCAAGGCCATCAGCCGCGGCCCCACTTCCCCGATCAGGCGCTTGCGCGTCATCTCGTGGATCGGCCCGCTGCAGCTGAATGCGAGGATCTTCGAGCGGTCGTTGGAGATCATCGGCGTGCCGCAGGCATACACGTCCTCGCGCCAGTCACCCAGCGAGAAACAGAAGCCGTATTTCTCGTAGTCCTTGATCGCCTGCTGGGTCACGGCTTCCACCTGCGGCCAGTCGCCAGGCTTCACGCGCTTCTTGTAGTCGCGGCTGAAGGCTTCCCGTTCTTCTTCGGACAAGGCCGCGATGTACGAGCGCCCCAGCGCCGTCATGTTGTGCGGCACGCGCTGGCCCACCGCCACGCGCATCATGAAGACCTGGTTGCCGTGGGCGATGTCCAGGAACACCATGTCCTGGCCGTGGTGCGCACCCAGGGTGACGGTGGCCCCGACTTCGTTGGCCAGCGCCTGCATCAATGGGTGTGCCACCTCGCGCACGTCCAGGCCGGCGAGGTAGGTCTGGCCCAGGGTGAGGGCGCCCATGCCCAGCGAATACTTCTCGGTGGTCGGCAGGAACTCCAGGTAGCCGAGCTTGGTGAGGGTGTAGGTCAGTCGGGCCACTGTGGACTTGGGCAGGCCGGTCAGCTCGGCGAGTTCCTTGTTGCCCAGCACCTTGGTGTTGTGCTTGAAGCAGCGCAGCAGGGCGAAGCCGCGGCCGATGGCGCTGACGAAATCCGGATCGTCGTCGTCGATCTCGGTCACCACGTGCGAGGTGTGGGCGGTCTCGCCGGCGAGGCGGGTCTTCTTGACTTTGGCAGGGCGAGGGTCGGTGGTCATGGCGGCCCGAATCTGTGGTTCCGATATTCGGAAATGTATTCCACAAATGGGCAACCCTACGAGGAAGTGTGCTTGGCCGCCTCCTCCGCGTACAACTCCTTCTTCGACAGCTTGCCCACCGGCGTCTTGGGCAGCTCCGCACGGATGTCCATCGCCTGCACCATCTCGTGCTTGCCCAGCTTGTCGGCAAGGAAGGCCTTCAACGCATCCAGCGTGAACGGCGCGGCGCCATCCTTGAGCTTGATGAAGGCCTTGGGGCTCTGCCCGCGGTATTCGTCGGCGATGCCGATCACGCTCACCTCGGCCACCGACGGATGCGCATAGATCGCCTCCTCGATGTTGCGTGGGTACACGTTGTAGCCGCCGCACAGGATCATGTCCTTGGTGCGGTCGACGATGAAGACGAAGCCGTCCTCGTCCATGATGGCCACGTCGCCCGTGCGGAAGAAGCCGTCGGGCGTCATCGAGGCGCGCGTCGCATCCGGGTTTTTCCAGTAGCCCTTCATCACGTTCGGGCCCTTGATGCACATCTCGCCGCGCTCGCCCAGCGGCACCTCGCGCGACGGGTCGTTCACGTCCACCATCTTGATGACCGATTGCGGCACGGGCAGGCCGCAGGAACCGGGCTTGCGCTTTCCGAAGGTCGGCGTGAAGGTGCCGGTGGGCGAGGTCTCCGTCATGCCCCAGCCCTCGTTGAGCGAGCACCCGGTGAGCGACTGGAAGCGTTGCTGCACCTCCAGCGGCAAGGGGGCGCCGCCCGAGTTGCAGTGGCGCAGCGCCTTGAGGTCGAACTTCGCGATGTCCGGATGCGAGATGACGGCCGTGAACATCGTGGGCACGCCAGGGAAGCAGGTGATGCGCTTGTCCGACAGGTCGCGCATGGCGGCCTCCAGCTCGAAGCGCAGGTGAATGACCAGCTCCGCGCCGATCTGCAGGCCGAACAGCATGTCGGCGGTGAGCGCATAGATGTGAAAGAGCGGCAGCACCACCAGCAGCTTTTCCTTGCCGAGTTCCAGCACCTTCGGGTCGCCTTGCGTGAGCACCCAGATCTGGCTGCAGGCGGTGGTGAGGTTGCCGTGCGTGAGCATCGCGCCCTTGGGCTGGCCCGTGGTGCCTCCGGTGTACTGCAGCACGGCCAGGGCCTCGCGCGGGTCGCCGATGTCGTGGCGCGTGTAGCCGGTGTCGTTGTCGAGCAGCGCGGCGAAGGAGACGATGCGCGTGTTGTCCGGCAGCGTGGCGACCTGCCCTGCCTGCTTCATCTTCTCGTGGATGGGGCCGGGCGCGGCGCTCATCTCTGCGACGTTGCCGACGACGAGATTCTTCAGCCTTGTCTTGTCCAGAAGGCGCAGCATCTGCGGTGTCATGGCCTGCAGGTCCAGCGTGACCATGAGGTCGGTCTCGCTGTCTTCCACCTTGTGCTCCAGCACCTTCTCGGCGTCCAGCGGCGAATAGTTCACCACCACGCCGCCGGCCTTGAGCACACCGAAGAAGGCGATGACGTAGTGCGGCGTGTTGGGCAGGTACAGGCCCACATGGACGCCGGGCTTCACGCCCAGCTTCTGGAAACCCTTGGCCGCGCGGTCGGTCAGCGTCTTCAGTTCGGCGTAGCTGATCTTGCGGCCCATGAAGTCGAGGGCGGGAAGATCAGGCCACTGCGCGGCGGACGCATCGATGATGTCGTGCACCGGGCGGACCGGCAGGTCCACGTCCCAGCGCAGGCCGTCGGGGTAGGACTGGGTCCACGGATGAGCGGTCATGCGATTGTCTCCTCTTGTCGCGGGGGATGAACCTGATGCTAGGAGCGCACCGCGCGGCGGTGCGTCGCCAAGGTGTCAACGCGCCGCTGGTGAGAACCCTGAGAACGATCTTCAGCGTTGGCTTCAGCGATACCGCGCCAGTTCCAGCTTCGCAATCTGGTTGCGGTGCACCTCGTCGGGCCCGTCGGCGAAGCGAAGCGTGCGCACCTGGGCGTAGTCGTAGGCCAGCGGAAAGTCATCGGACACGCCGGCCGCCCCGTGCGCCTGGATGGCCCAGTCGATCACCTTGCACGCCATGGTGGGTGCGGCCACCTTGATCATCCCGATCTCCTTGGCCGCCGCCTTGTTGCCCACGGTGTCCATCATGTGCGCCGCACGCAGCACCAGCAGCCGCGCCTGGTCGATGAGGATGCGCGACTCGGCGATGCGCTCCATCGTCACCGTCTGCTCGGCGAGCTTCTTGCCGAAGGCCACGCGCGACAGCGAGCGGCGGCACATCAGCTCCAGCGCCCGCTCGGCCATGCCGATGGTGCGCATGCAATGGTGGATGCGTCCGGGCCCGAGCCGCCCCTGCGCGATCTCGAAACCGCGGCCTTCGCCCAGCAGCAGGTTGGCGGCCGGCACGCGCACGTTCTCGAACGCAATCTCCGCGTGGCCGTGTGGCGCATCGTCGTAGCCGAACACCTTGAGCGCGCGCAGGATCTTCACCCCCGGCGTGTCGCGCGGCACGATGATCATCGACTGCTGCCTGTGGCGGTCCGGGTTCGCGGGATCGGTCTTGCCCATGAGGATGAACACCGCGCAGCGCTCGTCCACCGCGCCCGAAGACCACCACTTGCGGCCGTTGATGACGTACTCGTCGCCGTCGCGCACGATGGCGCATTCGATGTTCGTCGCATCGCTGGAAGCCACGCCCGGCTCGGTCATCGCGAAGCAGGAGCGGATCTTCCCGTCCAGCAGCGGCCTGAGCCATCGCGCTTTCTGCTCCGGCGTGCCGTAACGCTCCAGCACTTCCATGTTGCCGGTATCGGGCGCCGAACAGTTGAACGCTTCGGAGGCCCACAGCACGCGGCCCATCACCTCGCACACCGGCGCGTATTCGAGGTTGGTGAGCCCGCCGCCCACGTCGGAATGCGGCAGGAACAGGTTCCACAGGCCCTGTGCGCGTGCCTTCTCCTTGAGCTCCTCCATCAACGGGATGGGCGCCCAGCGGTTGCCCTCGGCCACTTCGCGCGCATGCCGTGCCTCGTTCGGATAGACGTGTTCGTCCATGAACGCGGTGACGCGTGCGATGAGGTCCTGGGTCTTGGGTGAGTAGTCGAAATTCATCAATGGCTCCGGAGGTCGTGTGCAGGGGTCAGCGCTTGCCGCGCGGCAGTGTTTCCACGGTCTGGTTCCACAGGGCCGAGCCCACCAGCGAGGAGCCGCCATCCACCAGCAGCACCGTGCCGGTGACGTAGCCCGCCAGCGGCGAAGCGAGGAAGACGGCGGCCTGGCCGATGTCGTCGACCGTGCCGTAGCGGCGCAGCGGCACAGCCTCGCGGGCCTGCTCGTCCACCTCGGGCGAGGACAGGCGCTTCAATCCTTCCGTGCCGAGGATGGGTCCGGGCACGATGCTGTTGGCGCGGATGCCGTACCTGCCCCATTCCACGGCCAGGTTGCGCATGAGCTGGTCCACGCCGGCCTTGGCGGCCCCCACGTGCAACTGGAACGCCTGCGGCACGAAGGCCTGCGGCGCGGAGATGAAGATGAGGCTGCCGCGCTTCTCGCGCAGGTGCTCGAAGGCGGCGCGCGAGGCATGGAAGGAGCCGAGCAGGTCGATGTCGATGACGGTCTTGAAGCCGTTGGGCGTCAGCTCTTCGGCCGGGCACAGGAAGTTGCCGGCGGCACCCGCGACCAGCGTGTCGATGAGGCCGATCTCGTCTTGCGTGCGCGCGATGGCGGCGTTCACGGCCGCCGGGTCCCGCACGTCGGCGGCGACGGGAAGCACCTTGGCGCCCGCATGGGCGTTGAGTTCGCGCAGGCCGATGGCGGCCTGGTCGAGCTTGTCCTGCGTGCGGCCGCAGATGGCGATGTGGGCACCCAGCGCAGCGAAGTTCGATGCCACGCCGAGGTTGATGCCGCTGCCGCCGCCGGTCACGAAGACGGTCTTGCCCTTGAACAGGTCGCGGGGCAGGTGGTGTTGCACGATCACGGAAATCTCCTTGGGGTCCAGGGTCGGTGGTTCAAAGCCAGGCGTCGTCGAGTTCGGCGAGCGCGGGGTCCAGGCTGCGCAGCACGGCATGGGCGGCCATCGCCATCGGCAGTTCGGCGTGGAAGAAGTGGTGGGCGGCGGCGAGCTTGCCGCGCAGGAAAGGGATGTCGTCGCCTTGCGCAGTGCCGAGCAGGCGGATGGCGGCGAGCGCTTGCCGCAGCCACATCCACGCGACCACGGTGTGGCCGAAGGTGTCGAGGTAGAGGCTGGCGTGCGCGAGCGCGCGCCGGGGCTCGTGAGGCAGCAATGCGAGCAGGGTCTGCGTGGTGCTCTCCAAAGCCACCCACGCCTGTTCGAGCTGCGTGGCCCAGTGGGCGGCACGGGTCGGCTCGGGTGCGGCTGTGAGGTGCGCGACATCCCGCGCTTCGGTGATGGTGGCGGCCATCTGCGCACCCAGTGCCTGCATTGCGCCGCCTGAGGCCATGCCCACCTTGCGGCCCAGCAGGTCGATGGCCTGGATGCCATCCGTTCCCTCGTGGATGGAGTTCAGCCGGTTGTCGCGGTAGAACTGTTCCACCGCGTATTCGCGGGTGTAGCCGTAGCCGCCGTGGACCTGGACCGCCAGCGAGTTGGCCAGCGTGCCGTGCTTTGCGCACCAGGCCTTGATGACGGGCGTGAGCAGGTCCAGCATCAGCCGGGCGTTGTCTCGTTCGGCGGCGGAGGGCGCCACGTCATGCAGGTCCGACAGCAGGGCGCCGTGCAGGCACAGCAGCAGCCCGCCCTCGGCCACGCATTTCTGCGCGAGCAGCATGCGCCGCACATCCGCATGCTTGACGATGGCCACCTGCGGCGAGCGCGGATCCGGCGTCTCACGGCCCTGCATGCGTTCGCGGGCATAGGCCAGCGAATGCAGGTAGCCGGCACAGGCCAGCGCCGACGAGGCGATGCCCACGTTGATGCGCGCCTCGTTCATCATCTGGAACATGCAGGCCAGTCCCTGGTGCGGCTGGCCCAGCAGTTCGCCGATGCACTCGCCTCGCTCGCCGAAGTTCAGCATGGCCGAGGTCGTGCCCTTGCTGCCCATCTTGTGGATGAGCCCGGCCAGGCTCACGTCGTTGGTGCTGCCGTCTTCGCGGAACTTGGGCACCACGAACAGCGAGATGCCTTTCACGCCGGCCGGCGCGTCGGGCAGCCGGGCGAGCACGAGGTGGATGATGTTCTCGCCCAGCTCGTGGTCGCCCGCGGTGATGAAGATCTTGTTGCCCTTGATGCGGTAGCGCCCGTCGCCCGTCGGGGCCGCGCTGCTGGTGATCTCCGCCAGCGAGGAGCCGGCATGCGGCTCGGTCAGCACCATGGTGCCGAAGAAGCGGCCGCTCAGCAGGGCAGGCAGCAGGCGTTCGCGCTGCCGCGGCGTGCCGAAGGCGTCGATCATGTTCGCCACGCCGATGCTCAGCGTGGCGTAAGTGTCGGTGGCGACGTTCGCGCCCTTGAACAAGGCCCAGCACGCGTTGGCGACCACGCGCGGCAACTGCATGCCGCCATCGGCCTCGCCGAAGGTGGCAGCGAGGAAGCCGGCATCCGCGAACGCCTTCAGCGCACGGCCGACCGGGGCAATGAGCTGCACCTGGCCGTCGACGAGTTCGGGTTCGCGGCTGTCGCCGGCGCGGTTGTGCGGGGCGAACTGCTCTTCGGCGAGGCGGTACGCGGCGTCGATGGCGGCATCGAAGGTCTCGCGCGAATGCTCGGCGTAGCGGGGCGCATGCGTGAGCTGGCTGACGGTCAGCACATCGTGGAGCAGAAAGCTCAGGTCCCGGCGGCGGATGAGGGTGTCTGGCATGGATGGCTCTGAATGCTTCTTTTTGAACCGTATAGCGGAATATGATTCCGAAATATAGAAGAAGCCTAGTGCAAATCAAATCCGGCCGCAAGCACGCGCGCGACGTGTCCGGTTTGGCGTCGCCATTCCGTCTGTCCCTGCAGGTCCTGGCGACTTCAGTCGGGCGGGGCCGTGCCTAGAGGGGAGAAAACACATGAACCAAAACCGCCGCCGGCCGGTGCGGGAGGACCGCGACCGCCGCATCACCCGGGGATTCGTCGCCAGCGCGGGGCTCGCTGCCGTGCTGCTGTGCGCCTTGCACCTGACCCAGCCATCGGCCAAGTGGCAGTCGCTGGACAACCTGCCGCCGACCTCGGCGATCTCGGTCGCCGTGGCGCAAAAGGACGTGCACCACGCGGCCCTCGTGATGGGCGCGGCCGCCATGCAGGCCGATGCCGACCTGGCCGATGCCCGGCTCGGCGCCTCGCCGATGGCGTCCCGAGCACCCTGACGGCTGGCCGCCGGCCGGCTCGGGGGACAATCGCTGGATGTCCCCGACCCCGCCGCGCCTGATCCTGCTCGCCCCGATGGAGGGGCTGCTGGACTTCACGCTGCGCGACATCCTCACTCGAGTGGGTGGCGTGGACCGCTGCGTGTCCGAGTTCATCCGCGTCACCGGCACGCTGCTGCCGGAGCGGGTCTTCCTGCGCATCGTGCCCGAGCTGCGCCATGGCGGGCTGACGCCAGCCGGCGTGCCGGTGCGGCCCCAGCTCATGGGCTCGGATGCGGCGTGCATCGCCGAGAACGCGGCGCGCGTGGCCGGCATGGGGCCGCACGGCGTGGACCTGAACTTCGGCTGCCCGGCCAAGGTGGTCAACCGCCATGGCGGCGGCGCGGCGCTGCTGGACGAGCCCGAGACCATTGCGCGCATCATCAGCGCCACGCGGCGTGCGGTGCCGCGCCCGACGCCGGTGTCGGCCAAGATGCGGCTGGGCGTGCGCTGCGACAGCCGCGCCATCGAGTGTGCCCAGGCCATGGCCGATGCCGGAGCGGACGAGATCGTGGTGCATGCGCGCACCAAGCTGCATGGCTACAAGCCGCCGGCGTACTGGGAGCGCATCGACGACATCCGCCGCGCGGTAAGGGTGCCGGTGATTGCCAACGGCGAGGTGTGGACGCCGCACGAGGCACTGCGCTGCCTGGAGGTCTCAGGCTGCGATTCGCTGATGCTCGGCCGTGGCATGGTGAGCGACCCGGGCCTGGCACTGGCCATCCGGCATCCGTCGCATGCGGGACTCACCTGGGAAGAGATGCTGCCCGTCTTCCGCCAGTTCTGGGAGCTGGTGCGCGTCAAGATCGACCGCCATGCGCGTGCGGGGCGGCTCAAGCAGTGGCTGAACTACCTCAGGCGCCGCTACCCGGAAGCGGGCGAAGCCTACGCCACGGTGCGCACGATCAATGACGCGGACCTGCTGTGCCGGCACTTGTTCGGCGAGCTGCCGCCCGCCGAGCCCACCCGGGATCAGCTCGTCACGGCTTCGGTCGATTGATCCAGCGGCACGGAGGTGGCCGGGCGCTTCGCGTCGGCCTTGATCATGTCGGCTGCCTTCTCGGCAATCATGATGACCGGCGCATTGGTGTTGCCCGAAATCACCTGCGGCATGATGGAGGCGTCCACCACGCGCAGCCCATGCAGGCCGTGCACGCGCAGGCGGGCATCCACCACGTCCATCTCGCCCGAGCCCATGCGGCAGCTGCCCACCGGGTGGTAGATGGTGTCCGCGCGGTCGCGGATGAACTGCTCGATCTCCATGTCCGTCTGCGCGCGCGCCGAGCCCGGGGCTTCCTTCGCACCGTACTTCGCCAGCGCCGGCTGGGTGAGGATCTGGCGCATCAGCTTGAAGCCGCGGATGAGCCGGTCCGCATCGTCGCGGTCGCCCAGGAAGTTCGGATCGATCAGCGGCGCGGCCAGCGGGTCCTTGCTGGCCAGCTTCACGCTGCCGCGCGCCTGCGGGCGCAGCAGGCACACGTGGCAGGAAAATCCGTGGCCGAACACCGTCTTGCGGCCATGGTCCACCAGCTTGCCGATGACGAAGTGCAGTTGCAGGTCGGGCGTGGCTTCACCCGGCTGGCTCTTGATGAACCCGCCCGCTTCGGCGAAGTTGGTGGTGAGCGGTCCGCTGCGCTGGCGGCGCCATTCGGACATGCCGCGCACCGTGTTGACGATGCCGGTGAAGCTCAGGCCGAAGAGCTCGGTGAGTTGCGGCGCATTGAACACCTGCACCACGTCCACGTGGTCATGGAAGTTGCGGCCCACGCCGGGCAGGTCATGCAGCGTGGGAATGCCGGTGGCCTGCAGGTGCGCCTTGGGGCCGATGCCTGACAGCATGAGGATCTGCGGCGACTGGATGGCGCCGGCGCACAGCAGCACCTCCTTGTTCGCGTCGATGCGCTTGAGCTCGCCGCCGTGCATGTATTCGACGCCCGTGGCCCGCTTGCCCTGCAGCACGATGCGCGTGGTGTGCGCGCCGGTGATGACGTGCAGGTTCGGCCGCGCGAGGTTGGGCCGCAGGTAGGCCTTGGCCGCGCTGAAGCGCTCGCCGTTCTTGTGGGTGACCTGGTACATCCCCACGCCTTCCTGCGTGGCCCCGTTGAAGTCCGGGTTGACGGGGAAGCCCGCCTGCGCCGCCGCTTCGACGAAGAGGGGCCCGAAGCGGTTGGGGCTGCGAAGGTCCATCACGTTCAGCGGGCCGCCGGTGCCGTGGAAGGCATCGGCGCCGCGCTCGTTGTGCTCGGCCTTCTTGAAGTACGGCAGCACCTCGTCGTAGCCCCAGCCGGGGTTGCCGAGTTCGGCCCAGTGGTCGTAGTCCTCGCGCTGGCCGCGCATGTAGATCATCGCGTTGACCGAGCTGGAACCGCCCAGTACCTTGCCGCGGGGCTGGTAGCCGCTGCGCCCGTTCAGGCCCGGCTGCGGCACGGTCTCGAACTTCCAGTTCGCCATGCCGTTCTTGGCCAGCAGGGCGAGGCCCGCCGGGCAGTGGATGAGCACGCTCTTGTCCGCCTCGCCCGCTTCCAGCAGGCACACGGACACATCCGGGTCCTCGCTCAGGCGGGCGGCGAGCACGCTGCCCGCAGACCCGCCGCCGATGACGATGTAGTCGACCATGACGCAGACCTCCTTGGAAAAGGGGCCTACTTCGCGAGACCCTCCAACACCTTCAGCACCTCGTCGTCGCCCATGCGGCGCGCGCTGGCCAGCTCGCCACCCATCGTGGCTTTCACGAGCGTACCGTCCGCACGCAGCACGGCCACGGCGGGAATACCCTTGCGGATGGGGTTGCCCATCTGCTGGGCGATGTCGGTGTTCTTGTCGAAGCGTGCCACGTCCACCTTGGCCACGACGTAGCGCTGGGCGACGTGCGTGGCCAGCGGGCCGCTGTTCATCTTGGTGGCGAGTTCGCGACAGTCGGGGCACCAGTTCGCACCGAAGACCACCAGCACGTTCTTGTGCTTGGCCTGGGCAGCGGCCAGTGCCTGGGTCAGATCGGCGCGTGCGTCGGCCTTCTCGTCGTAGGGAAGGCTGGGCGCCGCGGTCGCAAGCGCCGTGCCCGAGACGAGCACGGCGGCGAAGATCCTGCGCAGGAGGTTCATGAGAGGGGCGCGAAGTGGAAAGCCCCGACTCTATCCAAGGCCGCCGCGTCCCCTGCCGGCGAGGGCCAATCAGCTCGCGTTCAGCGTGGCGCAGCCCGCGGGGGTGCTGAGGTCCACCGAGGACTTCACACGGGTAATCTTGTTGCCGATGCCCGACGTGAACTCGCCGATGATGCCTTTCTCGGTCACGAGGATGTCCCGGCCGGTGAACATCGGGCCGCGGCCCAGCATGACGGAGCTGGGGGACTCCAGCGAGGCCAGCCCGGAGCTCAGGCCCTGCCGGTAGGTGGGCAGCCCGTTGCCGTCCGGGCCGGTGGGCGCCATGTAGATGAGCCGGCCGCCTGCGAAATCATCCACCGCCACGCCGCCGCAGATGGGCTGGATGTCGTCCACGACCGTCACGCCCTGGTAGACCAGCACTTCGTTCTTCACCGTTCGCCCGCCAGGTGCGGGAAGGTTGATGGGCACGTTGCCGCTCGCGTCGAAGGCGAAGCGCTTGACGCTGTTGACCTCGCTCACGAAGAGCTCGTTGCCCAGCACGCGCACGCCGTTGGGGTGGTAGACGCCGTGCTGCCATGTCACCCAGTTCTGCTCGAAGCTCGTCACCCGCGGCTTCGTGCCGCTCAGGTCCACCGTGAGTCGTGCCAGGCCGGCAGTGGCGAGCAGGTTGAAGTCCGCCAGCAGCAGCTTGCCGTTGGGCGACACGGCCAGGCCGTTGGGAAGGGACAGCTGGTCCATCGGGTCCGGCGAGGAGCGGTCCACCTCCACGAAGTGAAGCGGCTGCCCGGCGATGACCTTGGCGGCGAGCAGGTGATTGTCGGGCGCACCCAGCAGGCCGTTGGGCCGCGCCTGGCAGGGGCTGAACAGCCAGGCGCCGATCTGCGCGAGTCCGGTGTGGTTGCACCCGGTCACGTCGCTGGCGATGCGCTCGGCGACGTAGCCGGTGCCGTTGCGCTTGATCTCGTAGACACCGTCGCCGCCGGTGACGATCAGTCGGCCGTCGGGGGTGAAGATCTGGTTCTCCGCATCGGGAACGGCGGTGAGTTTTTCCTTGTCGATGCAGCCGGACAGCAAAGGCAGCAAGAGCGCGGCAACAACGGCGCGCAGGGCGTTACGTGGCATGGGCGTCGGTCCTTGGGTCGGTTGGAAAAGGACCGCAAGCGTCGCGCGGCAGCCGCACGGCGTGAATGACTGCGCAGGCCAAATGCTTGGGTTCAGACTCCCATGCCCTGGAGGATGCGATCGCGCGTGAGCTTCAGCCTGGGGCCGATCTGCATGATGAGTTGCTCGCGCGTCACCGAGCGCGCCGGCATGCTGCAGCTCAAGGCCATCATGCGGTGCGGTTCGCCGCAATCCAGCGGCACGCTCACGCCCCACACCTCCTTGTTCCAGTCGCCCAGCGAGAAGCAGAAGCCATAGGTCTCGAAGTCGGCGAAGGCCTCGCGAAAACCGCGGAGCACGTCGGGCCAGTCCCGCGGCCGGAAGGCCTGCCGGAATTCATCGAGCCGCTTTTCGCGCGCCTGCACCGACAGGCCGGCGGCGCAGGCCCGGCCCAAGGCCGAGGTACCGCGTGGTACCCGCTCACCGACCGACACGCCCAGCGCGAAGGTCGGGTTTCCGTGGGCGACTTCGAGCAGCATCATGTCGTCGCCCGAACGCGCCGCCATGGCGACGGTGGCTTGCACCTCGTGGGCGAGGTCCCGCAGCAGCGGGCGCGCCACCTCGCGCAGGTCGAGCGCGCCGAGGTAGGTCTGGCCGAAGCCGACGACGCCGATGCCCAGGCCGTACTTTTCCGAGTCGGGCAGGTATTCGAGGTAGCCCAGCGAGGTCAGCGTGTGCGTGAGCCGGGCGACGGTGGAGCGGGGCAGGCCGGTGCGGTACGACAGATCCTTGTTGCCCAGCGCGCGTTCGCCTCGGCGGTAGCAGCGCAGCACCGCGAAGGCCCGCGCCACCGAGGTGATGAATTCCGGGTCGTCGCGCTGCTCGGGGGTTTCCGGAAGCACGGAGGGGGCAATGGTCCTGGTCATGGCGGCCTGCTCTGGTGTTCTGAATAACGGAACATGATTCCGTTTTGCATACACTGTAGACCAATGCGGAATCGCCGACAAGCGCGGCGCCTGCATCCGCCCCGAGCTCAAGGGAACATCGCGTCCCGCACCTGCCGCATGTTCAGGGTGCGGATGCCCGAGGACTCGATCGCTCGTCGCCAGCCGTCGTCGAGGTACAGCCGGTGGTCGGCGGCGCGGGCGGCCCAGTCGGTGGTCATCGCGCGCAGCTCCACACCGTCGCAGGCGGGGTGGCAGATGAACATGGCGAGCCCCTCGGGCAGGCCATCGAGGATGCGGTGTGCAGCGTCCAGGCGGCGGTCGTGGGCATCCAGCGGCAGCTCGGCGAAGGTGTCGAAGGCCACCAGGCCTTCCTCGTCGACCGCCTGCAGCCGTTCGTGCAACTGCACCGCATCGGACCGGGGAATGCGGCACAGGCGCTCCAGCTGATCGGCATCCATGCGGATCAGCGTGGCGGGCAGGCGCTCCTGCCGCGACAGCCGCACGTACACCTCGAACAGCGTCGGGTGCAGCAGCGTGAGCATGTGGCTGTCGATGTGGGTGGGCGCCAGGCCCGCCGTGCGGGCTCGCCGCACCTGGGCACTCAGTTCGGCGAATGCTTCGTCTGCCGATGCGTGTCGATGCGTGTGGACGGCCAGCGGGTGGAACCATCCCTGCGCATCGGCCAGGCTCGCGGCGGCAGGCCCCAGCAACGGCGCCATGCGGTAGTTCGGCCATTCGCTGTTGAGGGTCAGGTGCACGCCGAGGTCGTGCACGCCCGAGCGGGCGAGGTCTGCCACGGCGGGGAACCAGCCTGATGGCACCATCACCGAGGCGCTGCCCAGCAGGCCGGCCTGGTGGATCTGCGCGTAGGCCCTGACGCTGGCTTCGCCCAGGCCGATGTCATCCGCATGCAGGACCACCGCACGCTCGCCCGCGGCGAGCCCAAGACGGCGAAGGAACGTCTGCCGGCTCATGCCACCTGCCGGCGGCCGGCCGCGAAGAAGCCGAAGCGCTCCTCCCGCCCGATCTCCTTGGCCATGCGGCGGTTGTGCTTGATGCGCAGGTAGCGCACCGCCTCGTCGGAGGCGAACAGCGAGTCGCGCATGTCGCGCAGCATGTACTTGAGATGGCCGGGCAGGGCGAGCAGGTCCAGCACCCACAGCGTGTTGCCTTCGTTCCACTCGCTCTCGTGCAGGCTGAACTGGCCGGTCTGCATCGCGCGGCGCTCGACGTCGTCGGCCAGGTGTGCCCACACCACGTAGCCCACCGGGTCGCCGTCCTCATTGAAGTAGACCTTGACCTGCCGGTGCGAGATGGCAGGAATGAGCACGGTGCTCACGTGGGCCCATGGCAGGTGGCTGTGGCTGGGGGCTTCCGACATCAGTCCGCTGACCAGGCCCAGCAGCGTGCAGTTGCGGCGCTCGTCGTCGGCCGGTTCGCCGCGCACTTCGAGATGGCTGGTGATCATGGCTGGGGAATCCGTTGGGCGTCTTCGTGGGACAGGGCCGGTGCTTCCATCTCGCCGAACAGGTTGGACCAGGGCATGGGGCTGCCGTCGACCAGCGGTCCCTGCTGCTCGTGGACCTGCACCGGCTTGCCGTGCCGGGCCAGCAGGGTGAAGGCGCCGTCGACCGGATCGGCCAGCAGGGCATGTGCCTCGTCGCGCAGCGAGCGAATCGCAGCGTCGATGACGGGCACCGGGTCATCCGCGGCCAGGCACTGCTCGATGTGCTGCATCAGTGCTGCGCGGTACAGGCGCGGCATGTTGCTGTTGAGGCGGCAGGCATTGAGCGCGGTGAAGGCCTGGGCATGCCGGCGCTGGGTCTCGTCCTGCGGCAGCGGCGCTTCCTGCCGCAGCTGCAGCAGGCTTTGCACGAGCCGCTGGCGCAGCGCTGCGTCGGGCAGGCTGGGGGCGAGGCGGGCATCCATGTCGGCCTCGCCGCTCAGCGCGGCTTCGCGAAGAATCGTGTTGAGGTGGTAGCGGCCCATCCGTGCCGGCATGTCGCGCAGCTTGAACGGCTCGCCGTTGCCTGCGGCCACGATGTCGTTGATGCAGGCGTAGACCTGAAGCCTCGTCGCCTCGGGGACCTGTTCCAGCCGCTGCTGCGTCACGCCGGTGAGCTTGAGGAACTCCATGCAAGCCCGGTCGTTGAGCCGGGCCAGGTAGCGGTGCACCAGTTCTTCCGGTTGAACCAGTCCCTGGCGGCTCGCGCCGGGCAGGTACTTGTGGACGTAGAACGCGAGATTTCGCAGCGTGGTGACAAACCCCGCGTGGTCCGACAGCATGTCCGGAAAGCCGCGGGCGACGATCACGCGGCCGTAGTCGGAGACGGCCGTGATGGTGCCGTAGTCCAGCAGCCGCCCATCCAGGGCCACGTTGGAGCAGGTGAGGGCGCCATGCACGATCTTGCGTGCGCGGCACGCCGCCAGTTGGGTCGCGAGGCGCTCGGCGACTTCCAGCAATGCGCGATTGATCCCCGCCACATCGGCGCAGGACTGCACGGGCCAGCCCAGCGCCGACGCGAGGCCGGTGCCCAGCTGCAGGATGGCCAGCCGCGTGCGCATGGCGTCAGATGGATGCTCCCGAGCCACGTCCTCGTTCGGCTGGTAGTAGACGGCACGCATGTAGTGGCCCGGCCGCAGCACCGCATCGCGCACGATCAGCGCGCCGGGCAGCGTGCGCATGGCACCGCCGCCTGCGTCGTACGGCACCTCGCGGCCGGTGGCGATCACGCCATGCACGCGCACGCCGCCGTGGGGCAGCACCGCAGCGCACACCTCTCCCCAGATGGCTTCGCGCACCGCTTCCTCCAGCGCGGCCGCACCATGCGAATACCAGAAGCTGGCGTCACGGCCGCTGAGCGGATTGCGGCCGATGCCCTTGACCTGGTAGCCGTCGCGCAGGCCGCAACGCACGCCGCCGCCGTTGTTGACCAGGCCCGCGCCGCCGTAGCGTTCGGCGAGGAAGGTGCCGATGTCGCCCGTGGCATCGGCGTCGTTGCCGATGGCAAAGGCATGGCGTTCCAGCAGCGCCTGCGGCGACAGCGTGCCGGAGTGCCACAGCACCCGGGCGCCGGCGACGCGGCGCGCGGCGAAAGGGACGAAGGAACTGGCGGGCAGGGTGTCGAGCATGGCGTGGTCCTCAGGCGACTTCGAGTTCACGGGCCGCGGGTGGCTCGGAGCGCACCTGCCGCAGGTCCTGCACGATGCAGCCGCCGGCCATCACCACCACGCGGTCGGCCATGGCGATGGTCTCGGGCCGGTGCGCCACGCAGATGCGCGTGACCTGCAGGCTGCGGATGGAGTCGTTGACCAGGCGCTCGCGCTCCACGTCCAGGTGGCTGGTGGCTTCGTCGAGCACCAGCACCTTCGGCGACTTGTACAGCGCACGGGCCAGCAGCACGCGCTGCTTCTGCCCGCCCGACAGCGTGGTGCCCATGTCGCCGGTGAGCGTGTGGTAGGCCATGGGCATGGCGGCGATGTCGTCGTGCACCGCGGCCATGCGGGCGCACATCTCGATGCGCGTGGCGTCTGGCTTGGGGTCGAAGAAGGCGATGTTGTCGGCGAGCGAGCCCGACAGCAGGTGGTCGTCCTGCATCACCACTGCCAGCAACTCGCGGTAGGCGCGCTGGCCGAGCTGGTCGATGGGAACGCCGCCGTACCTGATCTCGCCTTCGGTGGGCGGCAGCAGGCCGAGGACGAGCTTGACCAGCGTGGTCTTGCCGCAGCCGGATGCACCGACGAGCGCGAGCGACTCGCCGGGCTCGACCGCGAGGTTCAGGTGGCGCAGCACCCAGGGCTGCATCTCGGAGTAGCGAAAGCCCACGTCGACCAGTTCGATGCGCGGCGTGAGTTCGGCGCCGCGGCTGACGCGCGCTTCATCCTGCTCGGGCGGCTCGAGCACGATGTCGGCCAGGCGTTCGCCGTGCAGCGACAGCATGCGCAGCTCCATGCCCTTGTCGATGAGCGAGCCCAGCCGCGCGGTGAACTGGCCCTGGTAGGAGGCGAAGGCGAACAGCATGCCCACGGTGAAGCTGCCATCCATCACCATGTGGGCGCCGAACCAGAAGACCAGCAGTTTTTCCAGGCCGAAGACCAGGGTGTTGGCGATGCCGAACCACAGCATGAACTTCTGCGTGCGCACGTCGCGGTTGACGGAATCGACCGTGAGGTTGAGCCAGCGGGTGCGCCGCTCCAGCTCGCGGCCGAAGAGCTTGATGGCCTGAACGCCGCGCAGGGTTTCAAGGAAGCAGCTTTGCGCCGTCGCCGACAGCACGAGGCTCTCGACGTTGGCCTCGCGCAGCGGCCGGTACGAGACCATGCGCAGCAAGGCATAGAGGACCACCGACGCGAACACCACCAGGCTCAGCGCCGGGCTGTACAGCAGCATCATCGCGCCGGTGGCCAGCGCCATCAGCCCGTCGAGGATGCCCTCGACGAAGCCGGTGGTGAGCGTGCGCTGGATGGACGCGATGGAGCCGAAGCGCGACACCACGTCGCCCAGGTGGCGCCGCTCGAACCAGGCCACCGGCAGGCGCAGCAGGTGGCTGAAGACGTTCGCCGCCCATTGCAGGTTCACGTGGGTGGACAGGTACATCACCGTCCAGCCGCGCGCCAGCGAGATCGCGGTCTGCGCGACCAGCATCAGCGCGAAGCCGATCACCAGCAGGTTCAGCAGGCCTCGGTCGCTGGACACCAGCGCTTCATCGACCACCCACTGGTTGAACATCGGCGCGAGCAGCGCGAAGGCCTCCAGCGCCAGGGCCATGACCAGCACCAGCGACAGCGCGCGGCCCAGGCCTTCGGTCTTGCCCATCAGGCCACGCAAGGTCACCTTGCGGCGGCTGTCCACGGCCTCGAAGGAATCGTTGGGCGTGAGCTCCAGCGCCACGCCGGTGAAATGCTTGCTGACCTCGGCATAGGCCAGGCGCCGCACGCCGATGGCGGGGTCGTGGATGACGATGCCGCGCGCATCGGCCTTGTGCAGCACCACGAAGTGATTGAGGTCCCAGTGCAGGATGCACGGCGTCTTCAGCTCGGGCATCTCCTCGATGTCCAGCCGCACGGGGCGCGACGCGAGGCTGAGCGCGTCGGCCATGTCCACCATGTGCTGCAGGTTCACGCCGCGCAGCGACACCGAGAAGCGCGCTCGCAGGTGGCCCAGGTCGGTGCGGTGGCCGTGGTAGCCGGCCACCATGGCCAGGCAGGCCAGGCCGCATTCGGCGGCTTCGGCCTGGAAGACGAAGGGCAGCCGCTTGCCGCCCCATTCGAGACGCGAGAGCGCAGACATGGGTGGTGTCAGCCGGCGAACTGGCGGATGTAGAGGATGTACGCCGAAGCACTGCACACCAGCGCTTCGAAGAGGTAGAAGGTGTTCCACGAGACCGTGGCATCGCCGCTGCGGGCCTTCATGTCGTCGGCCGAGAGCGTGCTCGTGAACATGAAGTAGCTGACCGCGGCGAGCGTGACGACCAGGCTGAGCGCGGCGGCCGACATCAGCAGCATGGCCACGAAGGCATCGGCCGAACCGGCGCGGGCGAGGCTGTGCGAAAAGAGCGGCCAGGACAGCAGCGCCCCTGCGGCGAACGCACCCCAGGGCAGCGCGCGCAGCAGCGTGCCGTAGCGGGCGCCGCCCGTGATGAGCACGGGCGCAGGGAATGTCTTGAGGATGAGGTCGTTGGACATGGCGATGGCGTGGCGTGTGTGGGACGGCTGGGCGGGCGGTGCAGGCGATTCGCGCGTCGAGCGCCTGCACCGCCGCTTCAGGTCAGTGAAGCGGCTTCAGGGCGATCAGCCGCCGGGGCCGCCGAAGGCGCCCTGGAAGCGGATGGCCGCTGCGCCCAGCAGCATCACCGTGCCGGTGGCCACGCTGACGACGATGGCGCCGGCGAGGATTTCCGGCGTGGCCAGTGCGGTGAGCACGGCTGCGCCGACCATGATGGCTGCGCCGCCGATGCCCAGCGTGGCCGATGCCTGGTTGTTGGCCGCCTGGTTGTAGGCAAAGATCTGGGCCGGGGTCATGCCCGGGTCCATGCGCAGGCCGGTGATGGTGACGGTCTGGAGTTCGTCGTCGCCGCCGCCCACCGCCTGAAGTTCCATGTTGGACAGGATTCTCATGTGTTGCCTTCCTTGCTTGGTTGAGTTGCCGCCCTTGTGGGGCAGTGAAATTTCGAGGGAAGAAACGTCTTCCGCCCCTCGCCATGTGCCGGACCGTGCGTTCCGGGCCTCGCGGGCCGCCCGGTTCCGGCAAAACCTGTGTGATGTCTCATGAGCCCGCGCGTCCCTTCGCGGCGCTCAGCAGCGGGTCGATGACCCACTCGACGAGCCGCCGCCGGTCCTGGCGGATGTCCGCGTCCAGCGTCATGCCGGCGCGGTAGGGTTGTTCGCGGCCGTAGGCCAGCACCGTCTGGCGGGCCAGGCGCACGACCACGCGGTACATCGTCTCGTTGCCTGCCTGCTGCCCCGCGGCGGGCGTGCCGTCGCCCTGTGCGCTTTGCGTCAGGGGGCTGTGCTCCACGCGAAGCACGGTGCCCGTGGCCTGGCCGAACTTCTGGTACGGGAAGGCCGACAGGCGCAGCCGAACGTCCTGGCCCTGTTCGATGAAGCCCACGGCGCGCGAGGGCACCAGCAGGTGCGCTTCGAGGTCGCTGCCGGCGGGAATCACGCTCGCGAGCACCGTGCCGGCCTGCACCGTCTGCCCCGGCTCCGCCGCCAGCGCGGTGACGGTGCCGTCCGCCGGGGCCAACACCTGGATGCGGCTGCGCCCCTGGTGCTCGGCGGCCTCCTGCTCCAGCATGGCCATGGCGCGTTCGGTCTGCGCGCCGTTGAGGTGGATCTGCCCGGCGATCTGGCCGGCTTCCTCGCGCAGTTGCACGAGGTCGCGCGAGGAGGCCAGCCGTGCGCGCTCCAGCGACTGCAGGCGCGACTGCTGGTCACTCAGGTCGTTCTCGCTTTGGGTGAGCTGCACTTCCGACACGAAGCCCTGCTGGCGCAGCCCGCGGAAGCGATCTGCCATGCGCAGCGCGCTGTCCACCCGCGCCTTCTGCAGGACCAGCTCCTGGTCCAGCCTGGCGAGTTCGCCATCGAGCATGCGCGAACGCGCCGACAGGGAACGCTCGCGGTCTTGCAACTGCCGCGTCTGGAGATCGCGCTCCTGGGCGAGCATGTCGCCGCGCATCTTCAGTGCCATCTCGATGCGCCGGTCGATGCCGTCGCCATCACTGGCGCGTTCGGACGACAGCTCGTACAGCACCTGGCCGGCGCGGACCGTCTCGCCGTCATGCACCCGCTTGTGGGTGACGCGGCCGAACTGCGGCGACACCGCCTGCAGCGTGCCCGCGGCAGGCACGAGCTGCCCGGCCACGCGCACGGTGCGGGTGTATTCGCCCATCACCGCGAACGCCACCAACGTGGCAACGAGGGCCGCCGAGACCCAGGCCGCCACCCGCATGGGCACGGGGCGGGCCAGCACGATGCGGCCCGTCCACCGGCCGCTGCGCGCGTTGAGCGCTTCCATGCGGAAGAGCGGCGTGGTCATTGGGTAACCTCCGTGCTGCGCACTGCGGTGCGAGCCACTTCGGGCGGCCGTGCGTGGCTCATGCCGCCTCCCTCAGCGCCGTCTGGCGCCGCATCACCGGCTGCACCTGCTGCAGGTGCACCACCAGGTCGAAGGCCTGCGTGACAGGGAAGCCGGCGTGGCCGTAGTTCTTGTAGCGCCAGTTCTCCAGCGTGGACAAGGCCTGCGCGATGGCCGGCGCACGCAGGTCCAGCAGGCAGGCGGGATGCTTGCGGCGGCCGAGCTGCTCTTCGAGCGAGCCGATGGGCGGCTCGGGAATCTCCGCGATGCCGCCGCTGATCCAGTCGGTGAAGCGGCCGGTGCCACCCGTGAACCCCACGCTGACCATTGACTCGCCCAGCGCGGCCGACAAGGTCGCACCCATCTTGAACGAGGGCGCATTGCGCTGGGCGTGGATGTTGTGGGTCCACACGATCATCTTGTCGCCGCGGTAGCGCTCGCGCTGCAACCACAGCAGCGACTGCGCCAGCCAGCGCTCGCGGCTGACCCAATCGTCGCGGATGCCCCAGTAGCGCTCGCCCTGGCGCTCCAGTTCCGTCAGCGTCCTGCGCCAGTAGGCGGGGGATTGCAGCAGCGGGCCGTCACCTTCTCCATCCCCTTCGGGCAAGGTTTTCAGAGCGTCGTGCAGCGAGCGGAACATGCCCGCCAGGCGTTCGAGCTGCCCGGGTTCCGGCGGCGCGGCATCCATGCGCATCGCTGATTCGGCGTGGCGCTGGAAGAACTGCCAGCCGGCCTCGTCGAACAGCATCGAATGGGTCGGGGCCAGCAACTGGCGCAGGCGATCGCACAGGCCGGACATGGCGTGGACGCCGGTGTGCTTGGTGTGGAAGCCCTCCAGGCGCAAGCCTTGCGGCCGGGCGCGCTGCTGGTCGAGGTAGTCGAAGAAGGGCGCCATGCAGCTGGCCTGCGCCACCATGTGGAAGAGCGCGCCCTGTGCGGCGTCTTCGTGGCGCAGGCCGCCATCCACCAGTTCCCCGGTCCGGGCGGTGTCGAAGGAGCCGCCTTCCAGTGCGAGGACGCGAAAGCCCTTGTGCGCCTGGAGATAGCGCACCATGCGCGCCTTCAGCGTCATGGCGTTGGCGCAGCCATGGGTCTGCTGGCCCAGCACCACCAGGGTGGCGTCGCCGACCGCTTCGCCGAAAGCATGGAGGTCGCGATCGTCGTCGTCCTCGAAGGGACGGTCCGCGATGCCCACGGCCTGCGATTCCACCTGCGCCAGCCCGCAAGGCCTGGCGCGCAGCACGGGCGCCGGGACCGCCGTCACGTTGGCGGCTGCGATCCGGCCGAAGAAGCTCGTGGTGTGGCGGCGGCGAAGGTGCTTGTGCTGCATGGCACCGGCTCGCCGCCTGCGCAGGTACTGGATCTCGGGCGCATCGGCGAAGACCGCGTCGCGCAGGTCGCGCAGGATGTAGCGGGCGTTGCCCATCGGGGCGACGAGGTCCACGATCCACAGCCGCCGGCCTTCGTTCCACTCGCTTTCGTGAAGTTGAAAACCGGCGGTGGAAATCACACGCTGCTCGACGTCCTCGTCCAGGAACGCCCACACCACGAAGCCCACCGGCTGGCCGTCTTCATTGAAGTAGAACTTGATGCGGTGCTGCGCCAGGGCAGGTGTCACGAGCAGCCGCAGGGATCTCATCGCCGCGCCCACATGGGCCGGGCTTTGCGACATCAGCTTGGCGGCGTAGCCCAGCAAGGCGGCGCGGTCGGTGACGGTCTCGCTTCCGTCAGGCTGGACGCGGTAGTGGCTGGCTGGAGCTTTCTGGGCTGGAAAAGTGGTTTTGGAGCTTGATAGATACCACTGTGAATCCAATGTTGTATTCACTGAATCGGAGAGAAAGTAGGATCCTCGCTCGATCAGGTCCTCGATGAATGGTGCCACCCATTCACATGAATCATGGGAGTCGATTTCACACAGTATCGATTTTTCCAGGTAGGGGTGCGCCAGTTCCGGGAGGCTGGTGTTCAGGCGGATGACGTGATTTTTCCAATCTGATCCGCCGGGGAATGATTGAAGATGTCGGGGCCAGATGGCACCCAAGGCACGGCAGAAATCATTTCTCAGATCAGGGTCTGGTATTTCATCAATCAATACCTGAGCGAGGTCGGCTTTTCCGAAACCTCGTGCCGCTGATTGAATGATGGAATTCAGGTGGAATCGGCCAGTCTGAGGCGGCATTGCGGGAATTTTGAACGGCTCGGCATTTCCCTGGGCGATCAGACTTTGAATGCTTTTCCACAGCAACGCCCTCGGTGCTGGATCAATACCGTGGATGTCGCCTTCGCCCAACCCCGTCAACTTGAGGTATTCAATTTCCAGGCGCTGTTGGTATTGGTCCAGATATTCGCTGATCCAGCGCTGAGCGCCATCGAGCTGTTTTCCAAGTCCGCCGGGCAGGTAGTTGCGCAGGTAGAACAGCAGGTGGACCAGCGTGGCGCTCAAGCTGGTGTGCCCGTTCCAGCTGTCAGGGTTGCCTCGGGCAGTGATCACCCGGCCGTGATCGGGCAAGGTGCTGATGGTCTCGTAGTCGAGGAAGCGCCCATCCAGCGCAATGTTCGAGCAGTTCAGCGCCCCGTGCGGCATCCGCTTGGCGCGGGCCGCGGCGACCTGCCAGGCGAAGCGCTTGACCATCTCCGACAGCCCGGCCTGGATGAGTTGCGCATCCACCGGCTGCTCCTGCGGCCACCCCAGCATGGCCTTGAACTGGGTGCCGATCACGGCCGCGGCGGCGCGGGTGCGTTCGGTGTCATGCGGCTGGCCGTCCATGCCGTCTGAAGGCGCGTGGTTGATGGCCCGCATGAAATGCGCGGGACGCACCGCGGCTTCGCGCACGATCAGGGCGCGGGGAAGGGTGCGGTTTCCCTGGCTGTTTTCAAAATGGCTTTGCGTGCCCGTTCCGATGATCTGCAGGCAGCGCACGCCACCGAATGGCAACACACGGTGGCATATTTCTCCCCAAACGGCTTCGCGAATCGCTTCTTCGAGATTGGCGCCGCCGTGGGCGTGCCAGAAGTCAGTATCTCGGCCTACCAACGGGTTTCGGCCAATTCCCTTGATTTGAATTTTTCCATCAAACCCGCAACGCGCGCCGCCGCCATTGCTGCCGACGCCCCGGCCGCCATAACGTTCCGCTTGAAAAATTTTCCATTCGGTGGAAAAATATTCCTCAGGATCGTTGGGGTGCGGAATGCAATAGGAATGCTCGAAAAAATCCAGATGGCCGGCGATGTCGGGATTCGACCAGTGCAGCAGGGGTTGGCTCAGCTTTCGGGCGCTGAACGGCACGAACGAAGAGTCTGGCAGTGAGTCGAGCATAGCGACGTGAGGTCTCTGATGCGGCGTCCTGAAACTGCCAGTGCGCCTGTCTTTGAAACTCGCATGCCCGTTGCCTGAAATCGCGATGGCAAGTGCATCAAGTGGTTGCCATTCAGCATAACCATTCGAGTACCACTTGTCGACGTTTCAGGCCTGAAATAGACCCTGGGGCTGTCCCTTAGGAAGTTCCTGCAGGGGCCCCATTTCATCAATCGGAAATATTCCTGCCTTCGTTCATCGGCAGGCCTTCATCGCCAGTGCCTGCAAGGGCTTGCCGCTGCGGCCGTCCAGCACCACCAGCGCGATGCGCGTGTCGTGGTCAGGTGCCGACAGGGCGGGCAGTCGCAGCGCATGGGGCTGCCCCGGCGCTGCCATCCAGGCGGGCACGTCCACCAGTTGCCGCACCACAAAGTCATGCAGCAGGGTCACGCCCTGGTTCTCGCCTGCGCTCACGTCGCTGCGGTGCCCGGATTCCGTGACGGCCCAGTACGCAGCGAGCGTCATGCCGGCGGGCGCGGCGAGCGAAATCGATGCCGTCGTGTCGCCCCCCGCTGGCGCCTGCGTCATCTCGATCGCCACGGGTGACGCATGCCGGCTCGAAGGCAACCGGGGCCCGCCGCGCTGGTCCGCGCCGTCGACCACCACCTGCGGTGTGTAGGCGAAGCGCGAGCCGTTGACCGCCAGTTGCTGCCCCTGCCGCTGCGAAAACGCGGCGCTGCCGAAACGGTCTTTCCATCCCAGGCGGTCCCAGTAGTCGACGTGGAAGGCGAGGGGGACGACATCCACACGGCTTTTCAGGCTGCTGAGCCAGCGGTCGGCCGGCGGGCAGCTGTTGCAGCCTTCGGAGGTGTACAGCTCCACCAGCGTTGCCGCGGTGTTTCCGCTGGACGCCATGCAGGCCGTTCCTGCGGCCACGGCGTGTACCGACGTGGCTGTCAGAGCGGCTGCCATGCAGAACGAAAACGGAGTCGACATTGCCATGATGGAAAACCTCGGTTCATTGGCGCCCCGGCGGGCCACACCGGATGTCGTTTCGACGCCTCAGTTTCTTACGCCCGGGCCGCCACCCAGTACCATCCGCGCCCAGATCGAATCGACCGCGCATGAGCACATCTTCTTCCTTCCGGGCACGGTACCTGCGCCACTGGCTTGCGGGTCTTGGCATGGCCACCACCGGGCTGTCGTGGGCACAGACCTCCACCGACCCGCTGGTGACCACACCGGCGCAGATCAGGCTGGGCATCGAAAAGGTGTCGTTGCCGGGCGACGAGAAGATGGGCCTCGTGGGTACGACCTATCTCATCGATGTCGGCCATGGCTTGAGCGTGGGGCCTGCGGCCTACGGCGCGATCAGCGGCAAGCGCGGCGGCCTCTTCACCCTGGGCGGTGAAGTGTCATGGCAGCGCAGCCTGGGCGGGCCGCTCACGTTGGAACTGGGCAGCTACGTCGGCGGCGGCGGTGGCGGCGTGGCGCCGGTGGGTGGTGGCCTGATGCTTCGCCCGCACCTGGACCTGCTGTGGGACTTCGGGCCTTTCCTCGCCGGCCTCTCGGCGTCCCAAGTGCGCTTTGCCAATGGCGACATCAACAGTCGCCAGCTGGGCTTGGTGTGGAGCGCGAAGACGGACTTCCGCTACGTGGCGGGCAACCGCATCGGCGAGCGTTCGGAGATCAGCGGGCGGTCGGGCATGGGCTTCGACCGGGTGCAGGCGGTGTTCGGCGTGTACTCGCCGCGGGCAAGCGCCAAGCGCAACAGCGGCCTGCCGTATGAAGGGAAGATCGGCTTCGTCGGCGCGCGTCTGGAGCGCGCCATCAGCGACCACGCCTACTGGGGCATCGAAGCCGCGGGCGCGGCCAGCGGCGGCGTGGCGGGCTATGCGGAATACCTGGGCTCTGTCGGCACCGAGACGACCGTGTGGTCCAACGTGCTGACCGTGGGCGCGCGTGCAGCGGTGGGCATGGGCGGTGGCGGCGATGTCAGCGTGGGCGGTGGCCTGCTGCTCAAGGGCGGCGTGTACGGCACGGTGCGCCTCACGCGCGAGCTGGGCCTGTCGCTGGAAGGCGGCGTGACCCGCGCGCCGCAGGGCAGCTTCAAGGCGCTGCATGCGGCCGCTTCGCTCAACTGGATCCTCGATGACCCCACCGACGTGACGGCGCCGCTGCGCAACACCCGCACGGAATGGGTGGGCGGCGGCGAGCGCTACAACGCCTTGCGCAAGGACGGCAGCAGCCGCATCCTGCAGAACGTGACGCTCAAGGCCAACCGATTCGTGTCGCAGAACTTCTACCTCACCGGCCAGGCCCACAGCGGCTGGGGCGGCGGCGCGGGCGGCTACACCGTGGGCCTGTTCGGCGTGGGCGTGCAGTCGCACATCTGGGGGCCGGTGCACGTGGGGGCCGAGATGCTCGTGGGCGCCGCCGGCGGCGGTGGCGTGGAGAGCAAGGGCGGGGCGATCATGCAGCCCAATGCCTACCTCGGCGTGACCGTGTCGCCGTCGATGTCCGTGCGTGTCGGCGCCGGGCGCATCAAGTCGCTGCGCCAGGGCGGGCTGGAAGCGCCGGTAGCAGAGCTGTCCATGGCCTTCACCTTCGGCGTGGCGGGGCATGGCTACCGCTGATTCCGGCGCGCGCCGCGCCGTCGTCGTCGGCGGCGGGCCTGCCGGGTTGATGGCCGCGGAGGTGCTGTCGCAGGCCGGCGTGCAGGTCGACGTGTACGACGCAATGCCGTCGGTGGGCCGCAAGTTCCTGCTGGCGGGCAAGGGCGGCCTGAACCTCACGCATTCGGAAGCACACGAGGCCTTCGCAGCGCGCTATGGAGGCCGCCGGCGCGACATCGAGCCGATGCTTTGCCGCTTCGGCGCGCCGCAGTTGCGCGTGTGGGCGCAGGGCCTGGGCGTGGAGACTTTCATCGGCTCTTCGGGGCGGGTGTTTCCCACCGACATGAAGGCCGCTCCGCTGCTGCGCGCGTGGCTTGCGAGGTTGCGAGGTTCGGGTGTGCGCTTTCACATGCGGCATCGCTGGACGGGCTGGGCGGACGATGGCATCGGCCTGCGCTTCACCAACGAGGCGGGCGACGTGCTCGTGCAAGGCCACGACAGGGTGGTGCTTGCGCTGGGCGGTGCGAGCTGGCCGAGGCTGGGCTCCGACGGCGCCTGGTTGCCGCTGCTTGAATCGCGCGGCGTCGCGGTGCGCGCACTGACACCCTCGAACTGCGGTTTCGAAGTGGCAGCCTGGACCGATTTCTTCCGCAGCAAATTCGCGGGAACGCCGATGAAGAACGTGGCGCTGGCCTTCGAGCATTTCCACCAGGCAGGCGAATTCGTCATCACCGAGGCGGGCGTGGAAGGCAGCCTCGTCTATGCCGCTTCGGGGCCGGTGCGGGACACCATCGCCGCCAAGGGCGAGGCGGTGGTGCACCTGGACCTGCTGCCCCAGCGCGACCTGGGCTTCGTCGCCGCGGAAGTGGCCCGCCCGCGTGGATCGCGTTCGCTGTCGACGCACCTCAAGAGCCGGCTGGGTCTTGACGGCGTGAAGGCCGCGCTGTTGCATGAGCTGCTGCCCAAGGACGTGATCCACGACGCGGCGAAGCTCGCAGCAGCCATCAAGTCGCTGCCGCTGCGGCTCGTGAAGCCTCGTCCGGTGGAGGAGGCCATCAGTTCCGCAGGCGGCGTGGCCTTCGACGCGATGACCGACGGCCTGATGCTGCATGACATCCCCGGTGTGTTCTGCGCCGGCGAGATGCTGGACTGGGAAGCGCCCACCGGCGGCTACCTGCTCACGGCCTGTTTCGCTTCGGGCTTCGTCGCTGGACACGCCGCCGCCGGGCGCTGAATCGCGTTTCACCTATCACGTTTCGAGCGGCGCCGGCCGCCACCCCCTATGGCAAACTGCGCGCCTTCATAGCAGTCTGCCCCCTGATCACCTTGGACAAGATCCTGTTGCAACTCGCCGCCGAACTGAAGGTTCGCCCGGCCCAAGTGAACACCGCTGTTGAACTGCTGGATGGAGGCGCCACCGTGCCCTTCATCGCACGCTACCGCAAGGAAGCCACCGACGGTCTGGACGACACCCAGTTGCGCGAACTCGAATCGCGGCTGGGCTACCTGCGCGAGCTCGAAGAGCGCCGCGCGGCGGTGCTCAAGAGCATCGAGGAGCAGGGCAAGCTGACGCCCGAGCTGCGCGCTGCGATCGAAGCCGTGCCCACCAAGCAGGAACTGGAAGACATCTACCTGCCGTACAAGCCGCGCCGCCGCACCAAGGGCATGATCGCCCGCGAAGCCGGCATCGAGCCGCTGGCCGACAAGCTCTTCGCCGATCCGTCTCTCGACCCCGCTGCCGAAGCCGCGGCCTTTGTGAATGCCGAGGCTGGGTTTGCCGATGCCTTCGCCGTGCTCGACGGCGTGCGCGACATCCTCTCCGAGCGCTGGGCGGAAGACGCCGCGCTGGTGGGCAAGCTGCGCGAATGGCTGTGGGAAGAGGGCCTCTTCCGCTCCAAGCTGATGGACGGCAAGGACGAGAACAACGCCGAGGTCGCGAAGTTCCGCGACTACTTCGACTACGACGAGCCCATCCGCACCGTGCCTTCGCACCGTGCCCTGGCGGTGTTCCGTGGACGCACGCAGGAAGTCCTCGACGCCAAGCTGGTGCTGGCCGAGGAGCCGCAGCCTGGCCAACCCACGATCGCCGAAGGCCGCATCGCGATTCATCTCGGCTGGAGCCATTCGAAGCGCGCCGCCGACGACCTCATCCGCAAGACCATCGCCTGGACCTGGAAGGTCAAGCTCTCGCTGAGCCTGGAGCGCGACCTGTTCTCCCGCCTGCGCGAGGAAGCCGAGCGCGTGGCCATCAAGGTGTTCGCCGAGAACCTGCGCGACTTGCTGCTGGCCGCACCCGCCGGCAAGCGCGTGGTGATGGGCCTGGACCCGGGCATCCGCACCGGCGTGAAGGTGGCGGTGGTGAGCGACACGGGCAAGGTGCTGGACACCTCGACCGTCTACCCGCACGAGCCGCGCAAGGACTGGGAAGGCTCCATCCACACGCTGGGCCGCCTGTGCGCCACCCACGGCGTGAACCTCATCGCCATCGGCAACGGCACCGCCAGCCGCGAGACCGACAAGCTGGCGGCAGACCTCATCAAGCGAATCCAGCAGTTGGCGCCGGGCACGCACATCGAGAAGGTGGTGGTGAGCGAGGCGGGCGCCTCGGTCTACTCGGCTTCCGAATACGCGAGCAAGGAACTGCCCGAGCTGGACGTGAGCCTGCGCGGCGCGGTGTCCATCGCGCGCCGCCTGCAGGACCCGCTGGCCGAGCTGGTGAAGATCGAGCCCAAGAGCATTGGCGTGGGCCAGTACCAGCACGACGTGAACCAGAGCGAGCTGGCCAGGAGCCTGGACGCCGTCATCGAGGACTGCGTGAACTCGGTGGGCGTGGACCTGAACACGGCGTCCGCGCCGCTGCTGTCGCGCGTGTCGGGCCTGAGCAGCGCGGTGGCCGCGAGCATCGTGCGCTGGCGCGATGCCAACGGCGCCTTCCGCAACCGGCAGCAGTTGCTGGACGTGAGCGGCCTGGGCGCCAAGACCTTCGAGCAGAGCGCGGGCTTCCTGCGCATTCGCGGCGGCGACAACCCGCTGGACCAGTCGGGCGTGCACCCTGAGACCTATCCGGTGGTCGAGCGCATCCTCAGCACGGTGAACAAGCCGGCCAACGAGGTGATGGGACGCAGCGACGTGATCCGCACGCTCAAGCCCGAAGCCTTCGCCGACGAGAAGTTCGGTGCCATCACGGTGAAGGACATCCTCGGCGAACTGGAGAAGCCCGGCCGCGATCCGCGGCCTGACTTCAAGGTCGCGCGCTTCAACGATGGCGTGGAAGAGATCACCGACCTCCAGCCCGGCATGACGCTGGAAGGCACGGTGAGCAACGTCGCGCAGTTCGGCGCCTTCGTGGACCTGGGCGTGCACCAGGACGGCCTCGTGCACGTGAGCCAGCTCAGCAACAAGTTCGTCAACGATGCGCGCGAGGTGGTCAAGACCGGCGACATCGTCAAGGTGAAGGTGCTGGAGGTGGACCTGGCCCGCAAGCGCATTTCGCTGACCATGAAGCTCGATGCCAAGCCGGCGCCCAAGGGAGAAGGTGGCAACAACCAGTTCCGCCAGCCCGGCCGCAACGAGCGCGTGTCCGCCGGCGCGATGCGCCAGCAGGCGCAACCGCAGGGCCAGTCGGCCATGGCCGCCGCCTTCGCGAAGCTGCAGACCAAGCGCTGATGGGCCGATGAAGGCACTCGCCGTCCACGCCGGGCCCCGGGCCCTTGCCCGCATCCGCGAGCAGGGCCTGAAGCCGCAGGACGTGCGGGTGATTCCCGCCGCGGCCGGCGGCCCCAAGGGCCTGGTGCTGAGTCCGCTGGACCAGTTCATCTTCGGCGAATGGCTGGCGGGGACCGGCCACACGGTGCACCTGATGGGCGCATCCATCGGCGCGTGGCGCATGGCCACCGCCTGCCTGGACGACCCGGCCGCTGCCTTTGCGCAGATGGCCGACGACTACATCCACCAGGAATACGAGCACGAGCCGGGCAAGCAGCCCAAGGCGAAGCACGTCAGCGAGGCCTTCGGTGCGAAGCTGGTGGAGCGCTTCGGCGGACGCACGCACGAGGTGCTGAACCATCCGCGCTACCGGCTGCATGTGTTCACCAGCCGTGGACGGCACATCATGCGGCGCGAAGGCCGCATCACCACGCCGCTGGGCTACCTGGGTGCCTTCGCCACCAACGCCATCAGCCGCAAGGCCATGGGCGGCTGGCTGGAGCGGGTGATCTTCTCGGATGCGCGCGATGCGGTGCCGCTGCATCTCCACGACTACCGCACGCACACCGTGGCGCTGGATGCGAGCAACCTGGCCGCGAGCATCCTCGCGAGTTGCTCCATCCCGTTCTGGCTGGAGGCGGTGCATGACATTCCCGGTGCACCGCGCGGTGCGTACTGGGACGGTGGCATCACCGACTACCACCTGCACCTGAACTACGCCTCCATGGCCGATGGACTGGTGCTGTACCCGCACTTCCAGAAGACGGTGATCCCGGGCTGGCTGGACAAGGCCTTCAAGCACCGCCACCGCGCGACCGAGCGGTTGGACAACGTGGTGGTGCTGGCGCCAACGCCGGAGTGGATCGCCACCTTGCCCAACGGCAAGCTGCCCGACCGCAATGACTTCAAGCACTACGGCGACGACACCGCGGCGCGCGTGAAGGCGTGGTCGAAGGCGGTGCAGCAAAGCCAGCAGTTGCGCGATGACTTCGCAGCCTTGGTTGAAGGCGGCAAGGTCGAGGCCTTGCCGCTTTGAGTTTCGAGGAGGCCGGCATGCATCCGTCCTGCATCCCACTCCGTACGTCCAACGGGCCTAACATCCGTCCCGTTCCAAGAACCATCCAGGAGATCGAATGAACGCACGCACCTCCCTCGCCATCCTCGCTGCCGCGGCGGCCCTCAGCGCCTGCGGCACCTTCGGCAGCAGCGGCCCGAAGGCCGTGGCCACGCTCGAACCCACCAAGGGCAACGCCGTGGCAGGCACCGTCACCTTCCAGCAAAAGGGCGACAAGGTGCTGGTCACCGCCAACATCACCGGCCTCGCGCCCAACAGCGAGCACGGTTTCCACGCCCATGAGAAGGGCGACTGCTCCAGCGGCGACGGCATGAGCACCGCCGGCCACTTCAACCCGAGCGGCAAGCCCCATGGCCCGCAGGACCACGACCATCACGCCGGCGACTTCCCCGGCCTGACGGCCGATGCCAGCGGCAACGTCAACACCAGCTTCGAGCTGAGCGGCGTCAGCATCGGTTCAGGCACGTCGGACCTGGTCGGCCGCGGCCTCATCGTCCACGCCGGCCCGGACGACTACAAGACCCAGCCCACCGGCAACTCCGGCGCGCGCGTCGCCTGCGGCGTCATCAAGGCGTCGTGAGGTCGTCCGGCGGACCCTCGTGTCCGCCGTGTCCTGATTCCAGCAAGGCCCGGCGAACCCGGGCCTTTGTCCTGGCGACCTCGCCCGGCGGCAAGGCCCGGTGGCGGGTGAGGATCAAGAGCCACGACACGACGTGAAAGCCGTGGCGCGACACGCTTGAGGCCTGCTTCCAGACCTGCAGGTACACATCCTCGGTGGCCAGCTCCGCTTCCCGGTCGCCGCGCACGATGGCACGCGCACAGGCATAAACCCGCGACACCGTGCGGTCGTAGAACTCCGCGAGTGCGGCGCGGTCGCCCAGGGCGATGCGAGACAGCAGGGTCCGCAACACCGCATCTTCGTCCGCCGATGCCGCGTTCGCTGCCGTCCTCTCCTCGCTCATCGCGCTCCTGTAGACGGGCCTGCCCGTTCGAATGTGCCCCGTATACGCGTCACCCGCTGCCGTGGATGCAGGTCGGGCCGTCATACTGGCGGCAATCGTTGAAACACAGAGGAACGGGGTCCATGAATCTTCCCAACCACGAACTCACCATGACGGTGCTGATGACGCCGGACATGGCCAACTTCACCGGCAACGTGCACGGCGGCACCATCCTCAAGCTGCTGGACCAGGTGGCCTACGCCTGCGCCAGCCGCTACTGCGGGCAATATGTGGTGACGCTGTCGGTGGACCAGGTGATGTTCCGCCAGCCCATCCACGTGGGCGAGCTGGTCACCTTCCTCGCGAGCGTGAACTACACCGGCAACACCTCGATGGAGGTGGGCATCAAGGTGGTGGCCGAGAACATCCAGACGCAGACCCTGCGCCATGCCAACAGCTGCTTCTTCACCATGGTGGCGATGGACGAGAACAGGAAGGCCTCTGCGGTGCCGCCGCTGGTCCCCGTCACCGACGACCAGAAGCGCCGCCATGCCGCGGCGCTCACGCGCCGGCAGCTGCGACAGGAATTCGAGCTGCGATTGAAGTCCACCTGACAGCAAGGTGATTGGCAGCGCGCATCGCCACGCTGCATCCAGTCTTCCAAAGGCTGCGTAGAGCACGGTCAGGCGCCGCAAGGCAAGCATTCGAAGCGGTGCCCGACCTTGTGTTTCACCACAGCCAGAAGGAAGACAGACCATGACTCAACGTTTTGCCAAGCGGCGCATGCTGCCGCTCGCGGCCGCCCTGTGCGCCGCCACCGCCGGACTCATCGCCGCGCCCGCCCAGGCCTCCAGCCACCGCGAGGCCCCGTCCATCACCACCATGCCGAAGGTCGATGCCACCGACCTCTACATGTTCGCCAGCTATGAGCCGGGCCGCGAAGGCTACGTCACGCTGATCGCGAACTACCTGCCGCTGCAGGCTCCGTACGGCGGGCCGAACTACTTCACGCTGGACCAGAACGCCCTGTACGAGATCCACATCGACAACAACGGCGACGCGAAGGAAGACATCACCTTCCAGTTCCGCTTCAAGAACAAGCTGAACTCGGTGACGCTGCCCATCGGCGGCAAGAACGTGGCCATTCCGCTGATCCAGGCGGGGCAGGTGACGGACGTGAAGTCGCCGTCGCTGAATGTCTCCGAGAGCTACACCGTGGACGTGGTGCGGGGCGATCGCCGCACCGGCACGCGCGCTGCCATCACCAACGCCACGGGCGGCAGCGCCACCTTCGACAAGCCGGTGGACAACATCGGTACCAAGACCATCCCCGACTACGAAGGCTACGCCGCCAAGCACATCTACACGGTGAACATCCCCGGGTGCAACACGCCAGCCAAGCTCTTCGTCGGCCAGCGCAAGGACCCGTTCGCGGTGAACCTGGGCACCATCTTCGACCTGGTGAACGCGCCGGTCTCGGTCATCACCGATCCCACGCTCATCAACGCCGTGCCCAACGTCATTGACGATGCAAACGTCACCACCTTGGCGATGGAAGTGCACAAGTCCTGCCTCACGGCCGGCAGCGACCCGGTGATCGGTGCCTGGACCACCGCCAGCCTGCGCCAGGGCAGCCTGCTCAACCCCAAGCCCAAGAGCGGCTACCAGACGACCGCCGTGGTGGGCGGCGCCTGGACACAGGTCTCGCGCCTGGGCATGCCGCTGGTTAACGAAGTTGTCATCGGACTGCCCGACAAAGACAAGTTCAATGGCTCCAAGCCCAAGGACGACGCCCAGTTCGCTGATTACGTGACCAACCCGACCCTGCCCGCACTGCTGGAGATCGCGCTCGCGCTGCCCAACACGGCGCCGAAGAACATCCCGCGCACCGACCTCGTGACAACGTTCCTCACCGGCATTGCCGGCGTGAACAAGCCGGCCAACGTGGTGGCCTCGGAGATGCTGCGCCTGAACACCAGCACGGCCGCGACGGCGGAAGCCTCGCAGAACCGCCTCGGCCTGGCCGGTGGCGATGCAGCGGGATTCCCGAACGGCCGCCGCCCGAAGGACGACGTCGTCGACATCTCGCTCGTGGCGGTGATGGGCGGCCTGTGCATGATCAACGGCGACACCAATGCGCTGGGACTGGGCACGGAGTGCAAGCCTGCCAACGTGCCGCTGGGCAGCACGTCGCTCAAGCTGCATGACGCGGTGGACCAGGCGGTGGTGCCTCTGCTGTCGAAGTTCCCGTACCTCTACACGCCCGCCCCGGGCGCGCATTGAAAGGGCCTGCCATGAACCAGAAGCAGACTTTGGCCATGCTGTTCTCGTCGGTGGCCTTGCTCAGCGGCTGCGGCGGCGGCAGCGACGCTCCGGCGCCGCCTCCACCGCCCACGGCGGCCACCGACGCCATCCCCGGCGACGCTGGCACGACGGCCGCGAAGTTCAAGAGCTACCTCGTGGATCTGAGCGCAGACACGCCGGACACCAAGGAAGCCCTGGACGTCTCGACCTTCTCGCCCAAGCAGGATGACGACACCGAGCCCGAGCCGGTGAATTGACCTGATTGCCGGGGCCTCGGGCTGCGAGATGTCGCGCCCGTGGTCCTGGCCCACCAACAACTGACGTCGATGAAACCCCTTGAATTGATCGCCGCTTGCGTGCTTGCATCGTGCCTTGCCGCACATGCCGAGCCCGTCGTGCCCACGAGCGATTCGCAAGTCATCGAAGTGCTTCCCGCCGTCGGCGGGGACCGCGCGGAGGAGCGCCGTTTGCGCCGCGAATGGGCGGCGAATCCCGCCGATGCCTCGCTGGCCGTGCCGCTGTCGCAGCGCTACCTGGAGCAAGCTCGTGCCGACGGCGACCCGCGCCGGGCGGGCCTGGCCTTGGCCGCGTTGAAGGCGTGGCCTGAACCGAACAAGGCACCTGAGGATGTGCTGCTGATGGTCGCCACCATCGAGCAATACCTGCATGAATTCGACAAGGCCGGCGCGCATCTGGAGAACCTGGTGAGGCGCCAGCCGGCGCATGCGCAGGGCTGGCTGACGCTTGCCACGGTGCGGCGCGTGCAAGGGCGCTATGCCGATTCCGACAAGGCCTGCGAGGCGCTGGCGGCTGCCAATGCGGCCTTGCACGCGCAGGCTTGCAAGGCCGAGAACGCGGGGCTGCGCGGAGACTTCGATGCGGGCATCGACACGCTGACCCGGCTGGCCCGCACACCGCGCATCGATGCCGGCACCAGGAACTGGCTGCTCACGACGCTGGCCGAGACGCAGGCGCGAGCCGGGCAGTTCGATCGCGCAGAGGCGAGCTACCGCGCGGCATTGGCGTCGCGCGATGATGGCTACACGCTGGTCTCCTTCGCTGACTTTCTCTTGAACCGGCAGCGCGCGGCCGATGCCTTGGCACTGCTGAAGACACAGCCGCGCAACGATGCCGTGCTGCTTCGCCTGGCCATCGCCGGGGCGGTGGCCAAGTCGCCCGATGGTGCGCGCGACGTGCGCGAGATGCGTGAGCGCATCCGCCTGGCCAACCAGCGGCCCGAGGCGCGCACCACGCATGCCCGCGAGCAGGCCATGTTCGCGCTGTGGGTGGACGCATCGCCCGAGCGCGCCCTGCAGCTGGCGCGGGCGAACGCGAAGCACCAGCGCGAGCCGCTGGACCTCCTGGTGCTGGCGCAAGCTGCGCGCGCCAGCGGGCAACAGGCCGCCATGGCCGAAGCCGACTCCCTGCGAAAGGACATGGGCCTCCATGACCGCCGTCTTGATGAACTTCTGTAGGGCGCTGCTGCTCGTGCTGGTGCTCGTCGCGCCTCGCGCGTTCGCGCACAAGGCCAGCGATGCATACCTGCAGCTCGATGCAAAGGGCGAGTCGTCGACCCTGCGCGTGGACGTGGCGCTGCGCGACCTGGATGTCGCGCTCGACCTGGATGCCGACGGCGACGGGCGGCTGACCTGGGGCGAGATCAAGGCCGCCTGGCCATCGGTGGAGACCTACCTGCGCAGCAATGTGGCGGTGCAGGGCTGCGAGTGGAGCGAAGCCTCGCGCGCGCTGGAGCGTCGTGCCGATGGGGTGTATGCGGCGCTGACCTTGAAGGGGCGTTGCGCTGACGGTTCGGCGCCCGCGATTCGATACACGGTGCTGCGCGAGATCGATCCCACGCATCGCGGGTTGGCGTATGTGATGGCGGCGGGTGGAGCGCCCCGGCTGATGGTGCTTGATCCATCGAAGCCGGCGCAGTGGGCGGAGCCGCTGCAGCCCGCCGTGTCAAGCGCGACAGACGCATCCCCAGCTCCGTCATCCCGGCGAACGCCCGGATCCATGGATGCGGATCATGGCGCCACGATGGACCCCGGCGCTCGCCGCGGTGAGGGGATTGCAAGCCCAGTCGAATTCATCCGCGAAGGCATCACCCACATCGTCACCGGCTATGACCACGTGCTCTTCCTCATCTGCCTGATGCTGCCCGCCGTGATGCGCCGCGGTCCGCAGGGCTGGATGCCGGTGGAGCGCTTGTCTCAGGCGCTGCTGCCGGTGCTGGGCATCGTCACGGCGTTCACCGTTGCGCACTCGATCACACTCGGTCTGGCGGCGATGAAGTGGGTCTCGCTGCCGCCATCCTTCATCGAGCCTGCGATCGCCGTCACCATCGTGCTGGCCGCCATCGACAACCTGCGTCCCATCTTCGCGAACCGGCGCGCACTGGTGACGTTTCTTTTTGGCCTCATCCACGGCTTCGGCTTCGCCAACGTGCTGGCCGAACTGAACCTGCCGCCCGCGGACTTCGCCTGGGCCTTGCTGCAGTTCAACGTCGGCATCGAGCTCGGGCAGCTTGCCATCGTCGCGGTCGTGGTGGCGCTGCTGTTCCTGCTGCGGCAGCGCAGGCGCTATCCGCGCTGGGTCATCAGCGGCGGGTCGTGCGCGGCCATCGTCGTCGGCGTGCTGTGGTTCATCGAGCGCACGGCCAACGTCTCCTTGTTGCCGATGTAACGATGTTGCGGTGTGCAAAGTTGGGCCGATGGCGTCGCCGCGCCGCCGGGGCAGGGCGTTCAACCGGAAAGCCCCGCTTTCCGGGGCACACAGGAGGCTGTTCCATGAAATCGTCCATCGCGCTTGCCGGCATCGTGCTGTTCTCCGTGTTGGCCACCGGCTGCGCCACCCGCCAGCCCGCGCCCCAGGCTGCGCAGGGCAGCTACCAGGGCGTGCAGTACGGCGTGGTGCAGAACATCGAGAACGTGCGCGCCCAGAGCCAGACCAGCGGCGGTGGTGCGGTGGTGGGCGGCGTCATCGGCGGCCTTCTCGGCCACCAGGTCGACCATGGTGCGCGCAAGGACTTCGCCACCGGTGTGGGCGTGGTGGCCGGGGCGCTGATCGGCAACGAGATCGAGAAGAACAACCGCGGCTATCGCGACGTCTACCGTGTCACGGTGCAGACCGAGCGCGGCGGAGTACGCAGCTTCGACTACGCCTCGCTGAACGACCTGCGTGTGGGTGATCGGGTTCGCATCGAGAACAACCAGCTCTACCGCTGGTGAACTACAATCGCAGCTTCTGAAGAATACAAGGGCGAGAAAGGCATCATGGTTATGACACCGCGAACTACCCCCAGCAGCACCTCGCTGTAGCTGGCCGCGGCTCGTCACGACTTTTCATCTTTCCCCCTCGAACAAAGCGCGGCTCACCCCCGCGCTTTTTTGTTTTGCTGGAGCAACTTTTCATGGTCTCGATTCAACTGCCCGATGGTTCCAAGCGTGAGTACCCCGGCCCCGTGACGGTGGCCGATGTCGCTGCGTCCATCGGCACTGGCCTGGCCAAGGCGGCGCTGGCCGGCCGCATCGGCGAGGGCGATGCCGCCCGCATCGTCGACACGAGCTTCACGATCGACCGCGACATGCCGCTGGCCATCGTGACGGACAAGGACGCAGATGGCCTGGAGGTCATCCGCCACTCCACGGCCCACCTGCTGGCCTATGCGGTGAAGGAACTCTTCCCCGATGCCCAGGTGACGATCGGTCCGGTCATCGAGAACGGCTTCTTCTACGATTTCTCCTACAAACGTCCCTTCACGCCCGAGGACCTCGCCGCCATCGAAGCCAAGATGACGGAGCTCGCCAAGAAAGACGAGAAGGTCGAGCGCCGCGTGTTGCCGCGCGACGAGGCCGTCGCGTACTTCAAGGGCATCGGCGAGGCCTACAAGGCCGAGATCATCGCCAGCATTCCCGCCAACGAAGATGTCTCGCTCTACCGCGAAGGCCAATTCGAAGACCTCTGCCGCGGCCCGCACGTGCCCAGCACGGGCAAGCTCAAGCACTTCAAGCTCATGAAGGTGGCCGGCGCCTACTGGCGCGGCGACCACCGCAACGAGATGCTCCAGCGCATCTACGGCACGGCCTGGGCCACGAAGGACGAGCTGCAGAAATACCTCACCATGCTGGAGGAGGCCGAGAAGCGCGACCACCGCCGCCTGGGCCGTGAGCTCGACTTGTTCCACATCGACGAGCACTCGCCGGGCACGGTCTTCTGGCACCCCAAGGGCTGGACGGTGTGGCAAGGCGTCGAGCAATACATGCGCGGCGTCTACCGCGACAACGGCTACAAGGAGGTCAAGGGCCCGCAGATCCTCGACCAGGGGCTGTGGGAGAAGACGGGCCACTGGGGCAAGTACCGCGAGAACATGTTCACGACGGAGTCGGAGAAGCGCGACTACGCGCTCAAGCCGATGAACTGCCCGGGCCACATCCTGATCTTCAAGCAGGGCATCAAGAGCTATCGCGACCTGCCGCTGCGCTTCGGCGAGTTCGGCCAGTGCCACCGCAACGAGCCCACGGGCGGCCTGCACGGCATCATGCGCGTGCGTGCCTTCACGCAGGACGACGGCCACATCTTCTGCACGGAAGACCAGATCCTGGAGGAGTGCGCCGCCTTCACGCAACTGCTGCAGAAGGTCTACAAGGACTTCGGCTTCACGGACATCATCTACAAGGTGGCCACGCGGCCGGATGCCCGCATCGGAACGGATGAGTCCTGGGACAAGGCCGAGCACGCGCTGATGGAGAGCCTGCGCCGCTCAGGCTGTGAATTCGAGATCGCCAAGGGCGAGGGCGCCTTCTATGGCCCGAAGATCGAATACACGCTGAAGGATGCCTTGGGCCGCCACTGGCAGTGCGGCACGATGCAGGTCGACCCGAACATGCCCGAGCGGCTGGACGCCGAGTTCGTGGGCGAGGACGGCGGCCGCCATCGGCCCATCATGCTGCACCGCGCCATCGTGGGCAGCCTGGAGCGATTCATCGGGATCCTGATCGAGCAGCACGCCGGCGCGCTGCCCGCCTGGCTCGCTCCAGTGCAGGTTGTGGTCATGAATATCACGGAAGCGCAGGCGGAATACGCCCTGGAAGTCGTGAAAACGCTTCAAAAACAAGGGCTTAGAGCAGAAATCGATTTGCGCAACGAGAAAATCAACTATAAAATCCGAGAGCATTCCATGCAGAAGGTCCCGTTTCTCCTGGTCGTTGGCGACAAGGAGAAGGCAAACGGGGCCGTTGCGGTGCGCGCCCGGGGCAATCAAGACCTGGGTGTGATGGCCCTGGCAGACTTCCAGACGAAGATCGCCAGCGACATCGCCCTCAAAGTGTGAACCCTCCCATCCGAGAGCCACGCGACGAGAGCCTCGAGCGCGCAAACATCGTTATTGGGTTCCAGGCCTTGGAGTCCGCTGAAAGGTTAGACCATCGCTACTTTTGCTGACCGCCGTACCCCCAATGCAGAGCGCAAGCACCGCCTGAACCGGGAGATCATGGCACCGGAAGTCCGTCTGAACGGCGTCGACAACGAGCCAATCGGCATCATTCCGATCCAGGAAGCCCTGCGCATGGCAGGCGACCTGGACGTCGATCTGGTGGAAATCGCCGCCCAGGCCGATCCGCCGGTGTGCCGCCTGATGGACTACGGCAAGTTCAAGTACCAGGAGCAAAAGCGCGCAGCGGAAGCCAAGGCCAAGCAAAAGGTCATCGAGGTCAAGGAAGTCAAGTTCCGCCCGGGCACGGACGAAGGCGACTACCAGATCAAGATGCGAAATCTGCGCCGCTTCATCGAGGAAGACGGTGACAAGGGCAAGGTGACCCTGCGGTACAGAGGCCGTGAAATCACCCACCAGGACATCGGCATGCGGCTCCTGGAACGCATTCGCGACGAGTTGGCGGATGTGGCGGTGGTGGAGAACATGCCCAAGTTGGAAGGTCGCCAGATGATCATGGTGCTGGCGCCCAAGCGGAAGCAGTAAGACAGGTTTCGAGACAGAGTTCAGCGGTTCGGTCTGGTCACCGGGCCGCTGTCAGAAGCGACTGAAGGCTTACAAGACGGCGAGTGTGTTGCCGGCGCCTGCAGCGCAAATCAAAAGGAGCAGTCATGCCCAAAATGAAGACCAAGAGCGGCGCCAAGAAGCGTTTCCGCGTCCGTCCGGGTGGCACCGTCAAGCGCGGTCAGGCGTTCAAGCGCCACATCCTCACCAAGAAGTCCACGAAGAACAAGCGCCACCTGCGTGGTGCTGTCGCCGTGCACGAGACCAACATGGGCCACATCGCACAGATGCTGCCCTTCGCTGGCCTCTGACCCACTGCTGAAGGAGAAGATATATGCCTCGCGTCAAACGTGGTGTTACCGCACGCGCTCGTCACAAGAAGGTTCTCGCACTGGCCAAGGGTTACCGTGGTCGCCGCAAGAACGTGTTCCGTATTGCCAAGGAAGCGGTCATGCGCGCCGGGCAATATGCCTACCGTGACCGCCGCAACAAGAAGCGTGTTTTCCGCCAACTCTGGATCGCCCGTATCAACGCAGCGAGCCGGGGTCTGGGACTGACCTACAGCAAGTTCATGGCTGGCTTGAAGAAGGCGTCGATCGACATCGACCGCAAGGTTCTCGCCGACATGGCTGTCAACGATCCTGCCGCTTTTGGCAGCATCGTCGAGAAGGTGAAGGCCCAGCTCGCTTGATGTCCGTGATCGCCCGTTGAGTGAATCGGCGGGCATCGCGGCAGGCTCCTGAAGGCAGCAATGCCGCCGGGAGCAAGCTCCTCAAGGCCGACATTCTGTTCGGCCTTTTTTTATGTTTTCGAACTCGATGAACGACCTCGATCAACTGGTTCAGGATGCGCAAGGGGACTTCGCCGGCGCGAACACGCCCGCGGACCTGGAAAACGCCAAGGCGCGCTACCTCGGCAAGGCCGGTCGCTTGACCGAGATGCTCAAGGCGCTGGGTGCCTTGTCGCCCGACGAGAAGAAGACTCGTGGTGCGTTGATCAATGGTGCGAAGCAGCAGGTCGAGGCTGCGCTGAATGCCCGCCGCCAGGGCTTGGCAGATGCGGAGCTGGAAGCACAGCTCAAGGCCGAGGCGCTGGACGTGACGCTGCCCGGCCGCCAGCGCGGCACTGGCGGCATGCACCCCATCACCCGCACCATGGAACGCATCGAGCAGATCTTCGCCTCGATGGGATTCGAGGTGGCCGACGGCCCCGAGATCGAGACCGACTGGATGAGCTTCACCTCGCTGAACAACCCGGAGAACCATCCGGCGCGTTCGATGCAGGACACCTTCTACGTCGACATGAAGGATAACGAGGGCCGCTGGTACAACCTGCGCCCGCACACCTCGCCGATGCAGATCCGCTACGCCCAGGCGCATGCGAAGAAGTACGCCGGCCAGGACCACATGCCCGACATCCGCGTGATCGCGCCGGGTCGCACCTATCGCGTGGACAGCGACGCCACGCACTCGCCGATGTTCCACCAGGTCGAAGGCCTGTGGGTGGGCGAGAACGTCAGCTTCAAGGACCTGAAGTCGGTCTACCTGAACTTCATCCAGGCCTTCTTCGAGACCACCGAGCTCAAGCTGCGATTCCGTCCCAGCTACTTCCCGTTCACCGAGCCCAGCGCCGAGATCGACATCATGTTCGAGAGCGGCCCGCTCACCGGTCGCTGGCTGGAGGTGTCGGGTTCGGGTCAGGTGCATCCGCAGGTCATCCGCAACATGGGGCTGGACCCCGAGCGCTACATCGGCTTCGCCTTCGGCTCGGGCATCGACCGCCTGGCCATGCTGCGCTATGGCATCAGCGACCTGCGCCTGTTCTTCGACGGCGACCTGCGCTTCCTCAACCAGTTCAAGTAAGTCCTCCAGCGGAACGATTCCAAGATGCAATTCCCAGAGTCCTGGTTGCGCGAGTTCTGCAACCCGCCCCTGACCACCGCCGAGCTGGCCGACCTGCTCACCATGTCGGGCATGGAGGTCGAAGAGCTGCGCCCCGTGGCGCCGCCGTTCAGCAAGATCGTCGTGGGCGAAGTGCTGTCTGTCGAGCGCCATCCGAATGCTGATCGGCTCAATGTGTGCCAGGTGAATACCGGCACGGGCGCTGCGCTGAACATCGTGTGCGGTGCGCCGAACGTGAAGGCCGGCATCAAGGTGCCGTGTGCGCTCGTGGGCGCCGAGCTGCCCCCGGGCGAAGACGGCCAGCCCTTCGTCATCAAGCTGGGCAAGCTGCGCGGCGTGGAAAGCCAGGGCATGCTGTGCTCGGCGCGCGAGCTCAAGCTGTCGGAGGATCATGGTGGCCTGCTCATCCTCGCTGATGACGCAAAGGTGGGACAGGACATCCGCGAGCACCTCTCGCTGGACGACACGCTGTTCACGCTCAAGCTCACGCCCAACCTGGGTCACTGCCTGAGCGTCTACAGCATCGCTCGCGAGGTCTCGGCCCTGACCGGCGTGCCGCTCAAGCAGACCAGCTTCACGCCCACGGCCATCAGGCATGACGCCAAGCTGCGTGTGAAGGTCGAGGCGTCGGACCTGTGCGGCCGCTTCTCCGGCCGCATCGTGCGCAACGTCAACACGATGGCCAAGACACCTGCGTGGATGGTGGATCGCCTGGCTCGTTGCGGACAGCGCTCGGTGTCGGCCCTGGTGGACATTTCGAACTACGTGATGTTCGAGTACGGCCGCCCATCCCACATCTTCGACCTGGACAAGATCCACGGCGGGCTGACCGTGCGCTGGGGCAAGAAGGGCGAATCGCTCAAGCTGCTCAACGGCAACACCATCGAGGTCGACGAGGCCGTGGGCGTCATCGCCGATGACCAGGCCGTCGAATCGCTGGCCGGCATCATGGGCGGCGACAAGACCTCGGTCACGGACGACACCAAGAACGTGTACGTCGAGGCCGCGTTCTGGTGGCCCGAGGCGGTGGCTGGCCGCTCGCGCCGCTTCAACTTTTCCACGGACGCAGGCTACCGCTTCGAGCGCGGCGTGGACCCCGCGCTGACGGTGGAGCACATCGAGCACATCACGCAGCTCATCATCGAGATCTGCGGTGGCGAGGCCGGCCCAATGGACGACCACGTCGTCTCCCTGCCCGAGCGCAAGCCGGTCACGCTGCGGGTGGATCGTGCGTCCAAGGTCATCGGCATGCCGGTGACGCAGGAGCAGGCTGTCGGCGTGATGAAGCGGCTCGGCCTGCGCTACACCGAAGGCGAGGGCGTCATCCACGTCACGCCGCCGAGCTGGCGCTTCGACATCCTGATCGAAGAAGACCTGATCGAGGAAGTCATCCGCGTGCTGGGCTACGACAAGCTGCCCGACACGCCGCCTATTGCACCCATCACCGCGCACGTGCGCAGCGAGAGCCAGCGCGGCGTGCATGCGCTGCGTCGTCGCGCCGCGGACCTGGACTACGTCGAGACCGTCAATTTCAGCTTCGTGGAAGAGCGTTGGGAGACCGAGCTCGCGGGTAACGCGGACCCGATCAAGCTGCTGAACCCGATCGCCAGCCCGTTGTCGGTGATGCGTTCCAGCCTCTTCGGCAGCCTGGTGAACGTGCTGCGCTACAACCTCGCCCGCAAGGCCACGCGCGTGCGCGTGTTCGAGGTCGGGCGTGTGTTCAAGCGCGATGCGAACACCAGGGACGGCGAGCTGAGCGTCAACGGCATCCATCAGCCCATGCGGCTGGGCGGCCTGGCCCATGGCAGTGCGGATTCGCAGCAGTGGGGCAGCAAGGAGCGTCACGTCGACTTCTTCGATGTGAAGGGTGACATTGAAGCCCTGTTTGCGCCGAAGTGCGTGAGCTTCGTGGCTGATGCGCATCCCGCCTTGCATCCGGGGCGCTCGGCGCGAATCGTGCTGGATGGCAAGTCCGTGGGTTTCGTGGGCGAGCTGCATCCGCGCTGGCGCCAGGGCTACGAGCTGCCGTCGGCTCCCGTGCTGTTCGAGATTGAGCTGCCGGCGCTGCTGGCGCGAGAGCTGCCGAAATTTGAAGCGGTGCCGCGTCACCAGTCCGTGTGGCGCGACATTGCCGTGATCGCCAAGGAATCGGTGAGCCACGACGCGCTGATGCAGGCCATCCAGGCGGCATCGACGCCGCTGGTTCGCTCGGCCCAGCTGTTCGACATCTACAAGCCTGCAGCCTCCACGGCCGAGATCGCCGCCGGCGAGCGCAGCATGGCGGTGAGGCTGGAACTGCTGGACGACGAGAACACGCTCACCGACGAGCGTATCGAGGCGGCGGTCGCGCAAGTACTGGATTCCGTGGCCACCCGCCTGGGCGGGCGTCTGAGGGGCTAGGGCATGTCCGACCAGGAACAACCCACACCTTCCCGGGTGCTGCTGCCCAGCCTGGAGACGCCCACGCTGACCAAGGCCGAGCTGGCGGAGCTGCTGTTCGAACGGCTCGGCCTGAACAAGCGCGAGTCCAAGGACATGGTCGAGGCCTTTTTCGACATCATTCACCAGACCCTGGTCTCCGGCCAGGACGTGAAGATGTCGGGATTTGGCAACTTCAACATCCGCAGGAAGGCGCCGCGGCCCGGACGCAATCCCCGAACTGGGGAGGCGATCCCCATCAAGGCGCGAAATGTTGTCACTTTTCACGCAAGTCACAAATTAAAGGGAGTCGTGCAAGGCGACATACCGTCGGGGGAAGAGTTCGAGTAAAGTCTTAGCTTTCTCTCCGGAACTTGTTGATTTCAATGGAGAAAGCGCTTCCCGCCATTCCGGCCAAACGCTACTTCACCATCGGTGAGGTGAGCGATTTGTGCGGTGTGAAGCCGTACGTGCTCCGCTATTGGGAACAGGAGTTCACGCAGCTCAAGCCCATGAAGCGGCGGGGCAACCGCCGCTACTACCAGCACCACGAGGTGCTGCTCATCCGCCGCATCCGCGAGCTGCTGTACGAGCAGGGATTCACCATCAGCGGAGCGCGCAATCGCCTGTCGGAAACGCCCACACCGCGCCACCTGGAGCCGTCGCCCATCGATGGCCTGGACGTGGAAGTCACCGAAATTGCCGATCTCGAATCCGGGATCGAGGCGATCACCATGGAAGTGCCTTCCGAGCCCGCGCCGGAAGTCGTCGAGACCAGCGAGGTCTCACTCATGCAGATGCGCGAAGAGTTGATGTCGATTCGTGGCCTGCTGACTGTTTGATGGGGCCTCTGTTCAGAGCTGTCTTTTTCACCATATAATGTGAGGCTTAGTCGGGGTGTAGCGCAGCCTGGTAGCGCACTTGCATGGGGTGCAAGGGGTCGCGAGTTCGAATCCCGCCACCCCGACCATAGAACGCAGAAACCCGGTGTCCTCAGGACACCGGGTTTTTTGTTTTCTGCGCTACAAGAAGCCTTGACCTCGATATTGGTATCTAACTGGTAATTACTGGTACTTTACTGGTTTCTACCAAAGAGGCATTTCTCCCTGGGGCTCCACAGTGTCCTGCCGGCGTGAGTGCGAAGAGCGTTCACGACAAGAGCACGACTTGGTCGGGACAACTCTGGAGGGAACCTCAATGAGAACTGCGCTCGGATTTGGATGGAATGTGGTCAAAGGCCTCTTGGCCTGCGGGCTGACGGCCGGTTTGTTGGCCGGATGCGGCGGTGGAAGTGGCTCGGCCGATTCAACGGCCGGTGCGGCTGGCCATGTGGGGAAGGCCAAGGCGGCCAGCGCCTCATGCAATGCGGTGGCCTGGGCCTACGGCCAGTTCTATCCGCTGGGAACCGTCGTGCAGTACAGCAATGGCGGCTACTACAAGCTGGTGAATGTCGGCGCCAATGGCAGCGATGGGACCGATCCCACCATCAGCACCTGGTACTGGAGCCCGTCCAGCTGCAGCGGCGGCACGACCGGCCCGACGGACCCCTCAGGCTTCCCAATCTCCGAAGACCAGTTCCGCCAGATGTTTCCCTCTGGTGGCGGCTTCTACACCTATGCCGGCCTGGTGGCGGCGGCGCGTGCCTATCCGGAATTCGCAGCCAGCGGCTCGGACACGACCCGCAAGCAGGAAGCGGCGGCGTTCCTGGCCAACGTCAACCACGAGACCGGCGGGTTGGTCTACGTCGACGAGATCAACACGGCGGTCTATGCCAGCTACTGCCATCCCGAACTGCCCTACGGCTGCCCAGCGGGTGTCGATGCCTATCACGGCAGGGGTCCCATCCAGCTCAGCCACAACTACAACTACAAGGCCGCCGGTGATGCCTTGAGCATCGACTTGCTGAATCATCCGGAATGGGTCTCCACCAACCCGGAGATTTCCTGGAAGACGGGTGTCTGGTTCTGGATGAGCTCCACCGGCGCAGTCGGCACCACGCCGCACAACGCCATGGTGAGCGGGCAGGGCTTTGGCACCACCATCCAGGTCATCAATGGTGGCTTGGAGTGCAACGGAGCCAATCCGGCACAGGTGCAGTCGCGCGTGGATGCCTATCGGCGCTTCACCGGCATCCTGGGTGTTCCGCCGGGTGAGCAACTGGGTTGCTGATGCGGCATTGAAGACGAGACGCGGCACTTCACCGGGCCGCGTCGCATCACAGCCAGTCTTCTGGAACGAAGGTCGACATCAGGAACAGCTTGAATCGCAACCAGCGGTCGACTTCCGGCTCCTCGTCGACCAGCTCCGAGCCTCGCTCGCCGTGAAGCGCGATCCACTGCAACTTCTTGCCGTCGTCCGACAGCCTCAGCTTGTAGACGCCTCGCGCATCGCCGGGGTTCTCGGAGTTGAACCATTTCAGCGTGCGCTGGGCCAACTCGGGGCTGTGGATGGTGACGGCCAGCTCGGTGTTGGTCGTGACCGAGCGCTGGTCGAGGTTGGTGGAGCCGATGATCAGCGTCTTGCGGTCGATGATGCCCAGCTTGGCATGCAGCTGTGCCCGCGAACTGCCGAAGTAGTGGCGCATGTCGTCTTCCTTGCGCAGCTCCTGCTCGCTGAGCTCGTACAGCTCAACCCCCATCTTCAGCATCGGCACCCGGTAGCGCTCGTAGGCGAGCGCAGCCAGGGGCTCGTCGGTGGACGCCATGGAGTTGGTGACGATGCGCACGGTGACGTTGTGGTCCCGGGCGACCTGGAGCCGTTTCATGCCGGGTTCGCCGGGCACGAAATAAGGCGAGAACAGCATCACCTCGGATCTGGCGGTCTGGAACGTTTCCAGGTTGTGATACGCCGCGCTTTGCATTGCGCGTCCGGTGCGGTCGCCGTCCAGCGCCTTGCCGGCACCATCGGCATAGGCCGTGGCGGGTGCCCAGATCAGGTGGGGCAGGTTGGCGTCGATCTCATTGCCCACAGTGGGAACACCGTAGGAGTCCAGCGCCGGTGGCGGTGACATGGCGCGCCGTGCGTAGGCGGCGGTTTCTGCCTCGAAGGCCTCGCGCAGGTCCGCGGGCGATTCGGTGATGCGCGCCACCGTCTCGATGTCGCGCACCAGCGGGCTGTTCCAGTACAGGTCGAAGATGTCCGTCAGTCGCGGCACGATCGGCCCCACCGCCAGCACGTCGAAGTCGATGAAGTTCGCCCCCTGGTCGCGCAGGAAGTAGCCGTCCGCCAGGTTGCGGCCACCTGCGACGACGATGGCGCCATCGGCGACAAACAGCTTGTTGTGCATGCGGTGGTTCAGCCGCTTGAAGTCCGACGCAAGGCTCAGCAGCCGCCCGCCCGTGCTCACGCGGCCCGGGCCGAAGGGGTTGAACAGCCGCACCTCGACATTGGGATGCGCCGCAAGCCCGAGCAGCAGGCGGTCCATGCCCGTGGTGTAGAAGTCGTCGATCAAGAGGCGCACCCGCACGCCACGGTTGGCAGCGTCACGCAACTCTCGCAGCACGAGATGGCCGACTTCGTCGTTGCCCAGCAGGTAGTACTGCAGGTCCAGCGACGACTGGGCGCGCTTGATCAGCGTGAGCCGGGCATCCAGCGCCACGCTGGCCTGCGGAATCGGACGAAAGCCCGATTGCCCTTCGGGGGCGGATGCCGCCACCATGGCGGCTGCCGCGGCGCGACCCAGCGCGGTGTCGGTGGACGCCGCGATTGCCGACGACGGCGGCTGCACCGATGCCGGAGGCAGCGAGGTGCAGGCGGTGAGGAAGACCAGCAGAACGGAAACGAGGAACAAAGACCCGCGACGGTTCGCGCGCATGTAAGACAACCAGCCCATCATCGACTTGTACTGAAGATCGCCGATTGTCCCCGCAATGTGCGAACCGTGTACGCTTTCGTGGTCAATCGATCCCGCCCATGACTCATTCCCGACCGAATACTTCACGTCCCGCGACCGCGCGCTTCATCCTCCTGGGGCTCATGGCCGCGCTGTTCCTTGCGCTGGCCGGCTGCACCTCTTTGCCCAAGGTGGACCGCGAGGCGATTGCCAGCGAAGCCATTCCCATGTCGCCCACGACCGCACTGGGCAAGATCGCCAAGGATTCCTTGCCGGCACCTGACTTGTCGGGCTTCCGGCTGATGCCGCTGGGCACCTTCTCGTACGACACGCGGCTGCAGCTCGCACGCCGTGCCGAATCCTCGCTGGACGTCCAGTACTACCACTTCGAGAACGACGCTTCGGGCCGCTACCTGCTGCGGGCGCTGCGCGACGCGGCCAACCGCGGCGTGCGGGTGCGGCTGCTCATCGACGACCTCTACACCGGCGGCCAGGACAAGCTGTTCCTCGCCTTCGCCGCCCACCCGAATGTGCAGGTGCGCCTGTTCAACCCATTCTGTTGCGCGCGAGACCGTGGCCAGGCTGGGCGGTTCCTTGCATCCACCGGGGACTGGTCGCGCGTAAACCACCGCATGCACAACAAGATGTTCATCGCCGATGGCGCCATGGCCGTGTTCGGTGGCCGCAACGTGGCCAACGAATACTTCCTGCGCAACGACAAGGCCGAGAACTTCATCGACGTCGATGCCTTCGCCACCGGCTTCATCATCGCGCCCATGCAGGCGCTGTTCGATCGCTACTGGAACAGCGACCCCGTGTATCCGCTGGAGTCCGTGGCCAAGACGGACCTGAGCCGCGAACAGCTGTTGGCCCAGTTCGAGGAATGGACCGGCCCGGCCAACACCATGCCGCCGGAGGCGCTGCCGCCCAACGACATCCTGGGCTATGGACCCATCGCCGATGACCTGGAAGGCGGCCGGCTGGGGCTCATCTGGGGCAGTGCCTACGTCTTCGCCGACTATCCGGACAAGCCCTTCGAGTCGGGCGACGAGCTTCTGGAAACCAGCGCCACCTACAACGCCGTCGAAGCCATCCGCAAGGCGAAGAAGGAGGTCGTGGCGACCTCACCTTACCTCGTGCCCGGCATGCGCGGCATGGCCCTGCTGCAGGCGCTGCGCTCACGCGGCGTGAAGGTGACGCTCATGACCAACTCCCTGGGCTCCACCGACGAACCGGTCGTGCACCTGGGCTACAGCGCCTACCGCGAAGACATGCTTCGCCTGGGCGTGGACCTGTACGAACTGAGCTCGGTGCGGGTGAAGAAGAACAAGCGCAACTACCTCTTCGGCGCCTCGCTCGGGCGGCTGCATGCCAAGCTGGTGGTCATCGACCGGCAGACGTCCTTCATCGGCTCGATGAACCTGGATCCTCGCTCGGCCACCACCAACACCGAGTTTGGCGCGGTGATCGACAGCCCCGAACTCGCCAAGGAACTCATCCGGATCATCGACATCGACAGGTTGCAAAGTGCCTACCGCCTGCGCCTGATTCCGGAAACCGGCAGACTCCAGTGGCTGAGCATCGAAGACGATGAAGAAGTGGTTCACGATACCGAGCCGGAGTCCTCGGGCTGGCTGCGGCTCAAGCTCTGGCTGCTGACGCATTTCGTGCCGGAAAGCCTGTTGTAGCCCTTGTTTCAGATTCGAACGATCAGGAGTTGGACATGAAGCGCTCGTTCATCATCGCCGCGGCACTGGCCGCCTTGCTGCCACCTCTGGCGGCCCACGCCGCGCTGGACATCGGCGAAGCCGCGCCGGCCTTCACCACCCAGGCCGCGCAAGGCGGCAAGGTCTACCAGTTCTCGCTCGGCGAGGCCTTGGCCAAGGGGCCGGTGGTGGTCTACTTCTTCCCGGCTGCCTTCTCCATCGGCTGCTCCATCGAGGCGCACACCTTTGCCGAATCCATCGACAAGTTCGCCGCGCTGAAGGCCACCGTCATTGGCGTGTCTGGAGACGACATCGACACCTTGTCCAAGTTCTCGGTGCAGGAGTGCCAGAGCAAGTTTCCGGTGGGTTCTGACGGCAGCAAGAAGATCATGGCGTCATATGACGCGGTGATGTCGCTGCGGCCGGAGTACGCCAATCGCATCTCCTACCTCATTGCGCCCGACGGCAAGATCATCTACCAGTACAAGAGCCTGAACCCCTACAGCCATGTCACCAAGGTGCTGGCGGCACTTCAGGATTGGTCAAAAGCGCAGTCCGGGAAATGATCTGTCAACGGATACGTTGCGTAGAAGTTGAAGACATGTCCAAAGCTGGAGGCTAGCCGGGGCATCCCGGGATTCTCCGCGTGGATCGCTGATACAGTGCCGCAGGCGACTGTGTCCAGCGCCAAGCCACTCATCACAACGGAGATTCATTTCCATGAACATTCGCCAAATCGTCCTCTCGATCGCCGCCATCGTTTCCGGCGTTGTTGCCTACGGTTCCGCAGTCGCTGCCGAAGCCGTGGCTGACAAGCCCGCTGCCAACGCGTCGGGCACCACCCACGAAAGCCGTTCGGCCGAGCGCAAGGCCAACCGCAAGAAGATGGCCGAAGCCAACAAGAAGGGCGAAGTGCCGAAGACTGGTGAAGCCTCGGCCGAGCCCGCAGCCACCCCGGCGTCCGGCACGCACGAAAGCCGTTCGGCCGAGCGCAAGAAGAAGCGCGCCGCCAACGCCGAAGCCAACAAGAAGGGTGAGCTGCCCCAAACCAACGAGGCCGGCGAAGCCAAGAAGTGATCTCCGCTCGGGCCTGACCCGAGTTGAATCGCGAAAAAGGCTGGTGCACTGCACCAGCCTTTTTGTTTTTGGGGCCCTACCGCCTCTTGGTCATTTGTTCGCTATTCGCGCCTCGGGGTTCAGTTCCCGCATGACCGGCCGAAATACCGTCCAGCGATGAGCATGCATGACCTCCCCGTGGCTGCCGACCAAGGCGCCCCGACTGATGGACGGGCGGGCATGCGCACGCTGCACGAGGGCGACGACTCCCTCCTGATCCGCATCAAGAACCTGCTGCTGTCGCGCGACATTCGCCAGCAGATCCGCCTGGCGCAAGCGGGCCTGGCCAACCTGCTCATGCTGGCTTGCGTGGGCATGCTGCACTGGCTGGATGCAGCCGGCGCCACCAACCACCCCTACGTCTGGCCATGGACCCTGTCCGCGGTGGGCGGCATGGTCGCCGTGTTCGCGCTGATCCGCAGCGGGCGCGTCATGCACTGGCGAGATCCCTCGCTCACTCTGCAGCAGATGCTCTACGCCATCCTCTGTTCGGCGCTGGCCTACTGCATCACCGGTTCGGCGCGTGCCACGGTGATCCCCATCCTGGCCGTGGTCCTGATGTTCGGCATGTTCGGCATGACGCTTCGGCAGGTGACCATCGTCGGCATCTTCACGCTGATGTGCTTCGGTGCCGCCGGCGCCTATTGGATGGAACACCCGCACCCAAGCGATGCCCCCGGTGTCGAGGTGGCCCACCTGATGATCATCACCATCATGGTGGCCGGCGTGGTGCTGCTCACCGGCCGCCTGCACGGCATGCGGGAACGCTCGCGGCGGCAGAAGGCGGCCTTGTCCACGGCGCTGGAACGCATCCGCGAACTGGCCACGCGCGATGAGCTCACCGGCTGCTTCAACCGCCGCGCGATGCTCGAACGCATGGCGGAGGAATCGCTGCGCTGCGTTCGCAACAGCACCAGCATGTGCCTGGTCCTGCTGGACCTGGACCACTTCAAGCGCATCAACGACGTCCACGGTCATGCCGCGGGCGACCTCGTGCTGCGTGGCTTCGCCGAGGCCGCACGCAGCCAGCTTCGCGCCACGGACGTGCTGGGCCGCTGGGGCGGCGAGGAGTTCCTGCTGATGCTGCCGGTCTGCGACATCGACCACGCCCGGCAATGCGTGACGCGTGTGCTCAACAGGCTGTCGTCCAGCCGGTTCGAAGTTGGCGAGGGTGCCACGCTGATGGCGACCTGCTCGGCCGGCGTCACCCAGTGCGACGGCGGCGAGAGCATCGTGGCCGCCATCGAGCGGGCCGACAAGGCCCTGTACCGCGCCAAGGCCGAAGGCCGCAACCGGCTGATCTGCGGGTAAGTGGCGACACAATGCGGTCCATGACCGCAGCCTCCCACTTCTTCAATCTCTACACCCACGGCTTCGCCCGCGTGGCGGTGGCCGTGCCCGCGAGCCGGGTGGCCGATCCAGCCTTCAACGGCGAACAGACGACCCGCATGATGGCCGATGCAGCCAGGACTGGCGCCGCCGTCGTGCTGTTCCCTGAGCTGGGCCTGTCTGGCTACACCTGCGACGACCTGTTCCACCAGCACACGCTGCTCGATGCCTGCGAGAAGGCGCTGGCGCGCGTGGTCGAGGCATCCGCCTCGCTGCCCATCGTGAGCGTGGTGGGACTGCCCCTGCGCGTCGATGGCCGGCTCTTCAACTGCGCCGCCGTCGTCAGCCGCGGCCGCCTGCTGGGCGTGGTGCCCAAGACCTACCTGCCCAACTACGCGGAGTTCTACGAGGCACGCCAGTTCAATCCCGCAGCGGACACGACGCGTGACAGCATCGACCTGCTCGGCGAGCGCGTGCCCTTTGGCAACGAGCTGGTGTTCGAGGCGCAGGACTTGCCGTTGCTCAAGCTGCACGTGGAGATCTGCGAGGACGTGTGGGTGCCTATCCCGCCGTCGTCCTATGGCGCGCTGGCTGGTGCCACGGTGCTGCTGAACCTGTCGGCCTCGAACATCACGGTGGGCAAGGCGGACTACCGGCATCGCCTGGTCAACATCCATTCGGCACGCTGTCTCGCGGCCTACCTGTATTCATCGGCGGGCAAGGGCGAATCCACGACGGACCTCGCCTGGGACGGCCAGGCCCTGGTCTACGAGAACGGCGACCTGCTGGCCGAGTCCGAGCGTTTCAGCGACGAGTCGCACCTCATCACCGCGGATGTGGATCTCGAACGCCTCGCGCACGAACGCATGCGCCAGACGAGCTTCGGCCATTCGGTGAGCCAGCATGCCGACCGGGTGAAGCGATTCAGGCATGTGGGCTTTGCGCTGCTGCGCGACCACTCCCAGCCTTTGGCGTTGCAACGCGAAGTGGCGCGCTTCCCCTACGTGCCGTCGGACCCGAAGCGCAAGGACGAGCGCTGCAACGAGGTCTACAACATCCAGGTGCAGGCGCTGGTGCAGCGGCTGTCCGCTTCGAACATCCGCAAGCTGGTGATCGGCGTGTCGGGCGGGCTCGATTCCACCCACGCGCTGCTCGTGTGCGCCAAGGCCATGGACCGCCTCGGCCTGCCACGCAGCAACATCCTGGGCTACACCATGCCAGGGTTCGCCACCACCAGCCGCACGCTGGACCAGGCGCTGCGGCTCATGCAAGCCGTGGGGTGCAGCGCGCAGCAGATCGACATCCGCCCGAGCTGCGAGCAGATGCTCAAGGACCTGGGGCACCCCTTCGCCGATGGCCAACCGGTGTACGACGTGACCTTCGAGAACGTGCAGGCCGGCGAGCGCACCAACCACCTGTTCCGCCTGGCCAACCACCACCAGGGCATCGTGGTGGGCACCGGCGACCTGAGCGAGCTGGCGCTGGGCTGGTGCACCTATGGCGTGGGCGACCACATGTCGCACTACAACGTGAACGCCAGCGTACCGAAGACACTTATCAAGCACCTCGTGCGCTGGGTGGCGGAGACCAAGCAGGTGGGCGATGCGGGCAGCGATGTGCTGGTCGACATCCTCGACACCGAGATCAGCCCAGAGCTGGTGCCTGGCACCAGCGGCTCGCAGCCTGCGCAGAGCACCGAGGCGTCCATCGGCCCCTACGAACTGCAGGACTTCAATCTCTTTCACGTCCTGCGCTACGGCTTCTCGCCCACCAAGGTGGCCTTCCTCTCGCACCACGCGTGGCACGACGCGGCGGCCGGACGATGGCCCGATGGCCCGGGGGTGTCGCGCAACGAATACGGCATCGGCGAGATCAAGAAGAACCTGCGCATCTTCCTCAGGCGCTTCTTCACCAGCCAGTTCAAGCGCAGCTGCGTGCCCAACTCGCCCAAGGTGGGTTCGGGCGGCTCGCTCTCGCCGCGTGGCGACTGGCGCGCACCCAGCGATGCCGGCGCCGACCTGTGGCTGGCCGACCTCGAGCGGGTGCCCGACAGCGAATAGAAGTCGCTGGGCCGTCGGGACGGCCATGGTGAAGGCGGCGATGCGCCCGGGCGTCGCGACTCAGATGCCCAGTGCCAGCGCTACGGCGTGCTGGCCGTCCAGGCGGGCGCCGCGCAGCAGCAGTGCGTCGAGTTCGTGCGTGGATGTCGAAGCGGCCAGCCTGGAGAGAACCTCATCGTGCACCAGTTGCTCGGCGTATTGAACGCGCACGCGCAGCCGCCTCGCCACCGCGTTGGCATGCCCCACCAGCAAGCCGGCATCCACATGCCGGCCTTCTTCCAGGGCTGAATGGGCGAGGAAGTAGAAGACGAAGTGCAGCACATCGATGTTCGGAACGAGGCGGAACGCGTCGCGCGCCTCGCGCCGGGCCGTGTCGCCGTCACCAGCCAATGCCGCCGCTGCCGAGCCGTTGGCAATGGCCACGGCGAGCGGGCGGGGCGGGCGCGACCCAGGCCCTGCACGCATGGCGCGCACGACATCGCGCGTGCCGGACAGGTCGCCGCAGCACAGCAGCACGTCACTCAGGTTGGCATACGCCAGCGTCCCGAGATGCAGGTAGCCGTCACGGTCGCAATCGGCGATGAATGCACGCAAGGCCGCGATGAGTTCCGGACTGTCCGGTGTGTCGATCTGTTCATACCAGAGCCGGTCGATGCGAGCCCAGGCTCGCTCAGCCAAGGCTCGCCGCGACAGACCGGATGGGTCCAGTGACAACAGTTCGTCCAGCAGAGAAGGAACCTCGTGCAGGCGACCCTCTTCCAGCTTGACGGTATGGATGAAGAGCAGGAGCGCGCGCGCAAGGTTCGAAGTGTCTTGCTCCCGGCGGAAATGGTCGACCAGAGGAAGCAGGGGGGTTGTGCCAGCGCGAAGATTGCGAAATTCGCGCTCGGCCATCGCGTTCCAGAGCGCTGCCTGGACCTGCCAGGCGGGAGCCGCCCTGTGGACCAGTTCCAAGGCAGCCTCTGGAGGAAACTCATGCACGCCGCTGGATGCCACGATTAACCCGAGGTAGGTGACCAGCTTCGCCGCTGACGCCGCGTCTCCCGTCGTCACGCAGTGCCTGAGCGCCCTGCGCACATTTTGGCGCTCGGGCGCATGCCTCGCCAGCCACTGCGCGTCGTTCAGTTGGCCGTGCTCGCCCAGCGCCTGTTCGACAGCCGAGGCGACGGCCTGTGCATGGCCGGCGAGTGCCCGTGCCTGTTCGCCGCGGGCACGCAGCCGCTCGAGCGCGAAGCTACGCGCCGTTTCCATCAACCGGCAGCGCGGCGGATCGCCGTCGTCGACTTGCACGAGCGAGCGGTCCACCAGCCCGGCGAGGACATCGAGCGCATCGGCGCTGCCGATCAGCGAGGCTCCAAGCGCTGCACTGAAACCATCCTCGAACACGCCCAGTGTGCGGAAGGCCTGCTGAGCCGCGGCATCCAGATCGTCGTAGCTCCAGGCCAGCGCGGTGTCCAGACTCTGGTGGCGGGCCGCCCGGTCCGCTCGGGCAGCCGACGGAAGCGACTGCTTCGTTAGCTGGTCCAGCGTGTCTTGCACGCCGAAAACCGGTATGCGTGCCGCGGCGATCTCGATGGCCAGGGGCAGGCCGTCCAAGCGGCGGCAGATCTCGGCGGCGGCCGGACCATTGTTCTCGTCGAGCGTGAAGTGATGTCGCATCCGCCGCACACGGCGCACCAGAAGGTCGACGGATGCAGTGTTCGCGCAGGCCGGCCATGGCGTTTCGTGCGCTGCCGTGGCAAGCGGCTGCAGCCGGTAGACCTGCTCCGAATCCAGTCCGAGTGGGCGTTGCGAAGTCACCAGCCATCGCACATCGGATGCCTGCGGCAACGCCGTGGCGAGGAACTCGGCAACGCGGGACACGGCGCGCTCGGCGTTGTCCAGCACGATGCATCCTTCGCTCAAGCGAAGGGAGGCCAGCAGAGAGCTGGTGTCAGAGGGCGTTCCGCGCAAGTCCACGGCCAAGGCGCTGGCCAAGCTCTCGGCCATGCCTTGGCCCTCTTCCAGCACGGCCAGGTCCAGCCAGCACAACATGGGCAGATTGGCGTGGGTCACCAATGCCCGGGCGAGCGTCGTCTTCCCGACCCCGCCGGGGCCGACGATGCTGAGCAGCGGACCCATCGTCATCCCGTGCAAGATGGCCCGGACATCCGCCTCCCGGCCCACCAAGTCTTGCGGAGCACCTGGCGCGGCGCGGCTGGTGACCGGGAGCCAGGCATTGGACAGCGTGAACCGATAGCCTCGCCCAGGCACTGTTGCGATCGAGCCGGGACCCAGCAGCTTGCGCAAGGTCCCGATCTGTACCGACAGGTTGTGGTCTTCGACGATCAAGCCGGGCCAGGCTTGGTCCATCAGTTCCTGCCGCGTGACCACCCGGTCCCGCCGTTCGACCAGGGTCATCAGCACATCCCAGGCGCGAGCGCCTAGCGCGACGGCCTGCCCATGGATGAAAAGACGCCTTTGCGCCGGCAGCAGCTGAACATGGCCAAAGCGCATCAGCGAGCGACCGGTGTCCCTCTCATCCAGCGCGAGGGCTGCGCTGTCGCTGTTCGAAGAGTGCCGTCTTGACATCGTTTGATTTTGTTTGAGGACGCCGCCGATGCCGCCCCCGCACATTGAAGCCGGTGAGACCGCCATGGTCGCCGACCGTATGGCGAGTCTTCACCGTTCGTTGCAACCATCCAAAGGGAGACAACCTCCATGACCACCCTCGTCACGCTTGTTCCTGCACTGACCACGGCCCTTCAATTCGGTGGCGTGCGGCCTGGCTCGCTCGGGCCCGACATCTCGGTAGATCCCTCGATCGGACCGCCGGCCATCAGCTTCAAAGGCGCGGTCCGCATCGACAACGTCCCGAGTTCCACGACCGTGCGAGCCCACATTTCGGGCGACTCGGGCGTGTTTCAGGTGCGTGATCTGATTGTGCTCGATTGGATCCTCGAAGAAGTGGATCCCGGCGAGCTTCCGCCCTTCCACAGAGGTCCCCTGCCCAAGGTGAGGGTCCAGGAAGTGGCGGCGACCGCGCCTGGAAACGCGAGCATTTCCATTCAGAAAGGGCAAACCCTGGTGGTTCGTGTGCAGTATGCCGCCCCGTCCGCGGACGCCTCTGCCACGGCAATGCTCAACATCGAAGGCGATGGCTGGGCCTTGCAGCAAGTTGCCGTCTCGCTGTTCACGGCCGATGTGGAGACGACGCTGGGAATTCCCACGCTGACGGTCTTCCAGGGGCAGACGGCGCATGTGCCGATGCTGGTGAAATCCGTCGCCGGACCGGCGGTGGATGTCCGCTACGAACAGTCGCGCACCCAGCTTCACACAGGCGTGTCGATTCCACCGGCGCTGGTGCACCTGGACAGGCACGGATTCACCACCGCTCCTCTCACGCTCAGCATCGCACCGGACGCTCCGCTGGGCAGCAACACCATCTTCGTCGACCAGTTCGGGTTCGAACGCAAGACACTGTCGATTCCCATCCGGATCGAGCCTGTTCCACAGCAGGTGCTGGCCGAGCGGGCCCGCGAGAAGATCCAGGCCCAGTACGTGGCTCTCGGTGGAGCAGCATCGGCGCTGGGCCTGCCCATCGATCCGGCGATGCCATTGGCAAGTGCGGGCAAGTCCTTCCTGATGAACTTCCGCGGCGGAACCATCCGCCTGGACGACGCCGACGGCGTTCCGTCCGTGCAGGTCGAGGACAGGATTACCCTGCGCTTCGTCGCGCTGGAATGCCAGATCCGGCAAGAGAAGACCGATGAGATGTACGGTAGCGTCAGCATCCTGGTCCCGGGCATCCAGGTGGCCGGCAGCATCCCCCATGAAACCGTCAAGTTTCCCGACGAGGGGGATGGCACCCTCGACTTCGGCCCCGACGGGCTGCGCATCACACAGATGTCGCAGCAGCTTTATTCCGGCCCGCCGACCGACCTGGTCATCGGGTGCCACCTGATCGAGCACGATTCGGGAGACGTCGGTGAAGTGAAGCAGGCGATTCGCGAATCCGTCGACGCGCTGGCCAAGACGTTGTCGGGGGTCGCAGGCGTGGATGCGGAGCACCTGACGTCGCAACAGGACTTCCTCGGCAAGCTGTCCGAGTTCGTGCTCAATGCGATCAGCAACTTCCTCGGCGCCTCGGACGATGCCTACGATCCTGGAGCGACGGTGCTGCATTGGCAGGACCTGAAGGCCAGGAACTTCCAGCGCAAGATCCTGTCCCGCAGCGACGACCCGCGTCAGGTCGCCTACACGCACTCCCTGGTTCTGAGCGGCAGGGATGACGGAGGCGACGTGGGCCGGTACGCCTTCTACTTCGAGGTGAGCTGAGCGGGCACGGGCTGGCCGCCCGGGCTTGCGACGCATGTCAGGGAACGCCGCTTGCACCCGGGGCATTGTGCAGGCGTTCCAGGCGCGCTGCCGGGTCAAAGCTTTCCGACCCGGCAAGCCGGGGTGCCGCACTTTTTACGGAGTGCTTCACCATGGATCCGTGTCCGTCGCCCGAAGGCGAATCGCCAGGCTCTTCCAGCCCCGACGCCTCATCGCAGGAGGCGCTGGCGGCTGGATCCGTGCTGGGCGACTTCGAGATCATCCGCATCATCGGCAGCGGAGGCTTCGGCACGGTGTACCTGGCGCGCGACCGCAGCCTGGAGCGCGAGGTCGCGATCAAGGAATTCCTGCCGGTGCAGCTCGCCTGCCGGCGCGAAGGCAGCCAGCAGATCACGCTGCGCTCGCAGGCAAACGGCGCGAGCTTCCAGCTCGGGCTGCGCTCCTTCGTGAACGAGGCGCGCATCCTCGCGCGTTTCAACCACCCGGGCATCGTCAAGGTCCACCGCTTCTGGGAGGCCAACGGCACGGCCTACATGGTCATGCCCTACCTGCGCGGACCCACGCTGCGCGACGTGCGGCGCTCGATGAAGGAATCGCCCACGGAAGCCTGGCTTCGCGGCATCATCGACCCGCTGCTCGATGCGCTGGCGATGCTGCATGCGGAAGGCATCTTCCACCGCGACATCGCGCCGGACAACATCCTGCTGCCCAGCCCGCACGAGCCGGTGCTGCTGGACTTCGGCGCCGCGCGCCGCGTCATCGGCGACCACACGCAGACGCTCACTGCGGTGCTCAAGCCGAGCTACGCGCCCATCGAGCAGTACGCCGAGGACACGCAGCTGCGCCAGGGGCCATGGACCGACCTCTATGCGCTCGGCGCGGTGGTGGTCTACATGCTCAACGCCTTGCCGCCGCCGCCTTCGACGGTGAGGTCCATGCACGACGAGGTCCCGAGGCTGCTGGCACAACCGCCGGCCGGCGTATCGGTGAACTTTCTCGCAGCCATCCAATGGGCCCTGGCCGTGCGGCCGCAGGACCGGCCGCAGAGCGTGCAGCAGTTTCGCAATGCGCTGGACGGGCGCATTCCCACTCCCGAGTTCGCGCCGCGTGAAAGCCTGGTGCCTGACGAAGAGATCTACCTCGACATTCCGCCGATGGCGGCGCAGCCCGTCGAACACAGCACGCAGCCGTCGATGCATCGGATGCAGGCCTCGCGGGCCACGTGGGACACGACCCTGCGCCTGAGCGATGCGCCGCAGGCGGTGAAGGACAGTGCGACCAAGCCTGCCCAAGCCAAGTTGCCCACGCCATCGGCCCGCGAGAAGCTGGCCCGCTTGCGCGAGCAGGCAACATGGCCGAAGGCGGGGGCGCTCGCACTGTCGTTTCTGGTGCTGCTGGCCTGCGGTGCCACTGCTGCATGGCTGGGCAGCCGGCGCCCCGAGCCCACCGCGGCCACCTGGCATGCACTGGCCAAGCATGCGAAGAAGGACGTGATCATCGAGGAGCGCGAGAGCGACTCACGCCCCGTGACGATCAGCTCCGCAGGTCTGGCGATTCCCGTGGCTGCCGCCGCGTCGATGGTGCAGGCGGCCAGCGTGGTGTCGGGGTCCGGCACCTTCGGTCCGAAGCCCTTGAGCGTGGCGTCCGAGTCGCCCCCCAAGCCTAGGGAGAAAGCCAGGGAAAGAGCGCCGATCCCCCGCAAGCCAGGGGAGGGTTCCAAGGCACAGCGGGTTGCGGCCGCCGCGAGTCCGCGAGAAGCTTGTGGCGACCGGAATTTCTTCAGCCGGGCCATCTGCATGAACCGCAAATGCGATGAGCCCGCGTTCAGGCGCCACCCGCAATGCGTCGCGCTGCTCCAGCAGCGCGAGAACACATCGCATCGCTGGGAGCATTGAACGCATGCACATGGACGACCTCATGATGTTTCGACGTTGTCTGTTCCTGATATTGGGATGGTGGGCGTGCTGCCTGGCACCGGCTGCGCGTGCACTGGACGATGCGCCGCGCGGCCTTCCCGCACCAGTGACGCAACGCCTGGCTGCAGCGGGTGTCCCCTTGTCCAGCCTCGGTGTGTACGTGATGCCCGTGGACGGCGAAGGCGCGTCGGTGATGGCATCGCTGAACGCGGAGCATCCCTTCGTGATGGCGTCGACCACCAAGCTGGTCACGTCGGTGGCGGCGCTGGAACTGCTTGGTCCTGCCTACGAGTGGAGAACGCGGGCGTTTGCCACCGCGCCGGTGAGGGCAGGGCGCCTGCAGGGCGACCTCGTGATCGTTGGTGGCAGCGCGGGCCTCACGCCCGGCGAACTGGAACGCTGGTTCCGCCAGATGCGCAGCGAGGGACTCACGAGCATTGCGGGCAACATCGTGATGGAGCACGTGGCCTTCCTGCATGAGTCCAACGACTGGCGCGAGACGGTGGAGGCCAACGCGCAGCCCGAGCCGGAACCGGTGCCCACGCCGGTGGCCGCGCAGATGCGTCGCGGCGCGCCTGGGTCGCTGGTGGTGACCGTGTCGCCATCCAAAGGGCCGCGCGCCATCGTCACGGTGAGCCCGCGGCCTGCGGGCACGTCCATCGTGAATGACGTGTCCATGGGCGAAGGCTGCATTGCCTTCGCGGTGTGGGAGACACCCGATGAAGGCGGCCCGCCACAACTGGCCGTGCGTGGCACCTGGGACCCGGCCTGCGGCAAGCGCGATGTGGCCGCGGTGCGTGCACCGGCCTCCGTGAAGCTGGTGCAGGACACGCCGCAGCAAGCCATGCCCAGCCTGCGTTTGCCCGCCATCACGGCGCCCGCGCCGGCCCTGCCTGCGGCGCCGAAGATCGTGGCCGACCTGTGGCGCGAGGCGGGTGGCCGCATCGCGGGCCGTGTCATCGAGATGCCGCGCTGGGGCGGCAGCGAACGGCTGCGAAGCCAGTCGCCGTGGGCGAGCCAGATCGCCGTGCCGCTGGCCGAAGTGCTGCGCGAGATGAACAAGACCAGCAACAACCTCGCGGCGCGCGGCCTGCTGCTTTCGCTGGCCGATGGCGGCTCGCTGAAGAAGGTCGCATTCGGCTCGGGCGAGGCGGCGCGCCTTCGCGATGCGCAGGCCCGTGTCCACGACTGGCTGCACTCGCAGGGGTATGCGGACGATGACATCCACGTGGACGTCGGCTCGGGCCAGTCGCGCGCCGAGCGTGGCAAGCCGCGGGCGATGGTGCAACTGCTCACCAAGGCATGGCACGGCGCGATCGCCAAGGCACTGGTGGACTCGCTGCCCATCGCAGGCGTGGACGGCACGCTCGCGCACCGCATGCTCAAAGGCCCGGCCACGGGGCAGGCCTTTCTCAAGACCGGCACCTTGTCGGACACCCGCGCGCTGGCCGGCTACGTGAAGGGCAAGAGCGGGCAGGTCTACGCCGTCGCGATGATGGTCAATCACCCCAGGGCGGCCATGGTGACACCTGCGCTCGATGCCTTCATCGAGTGGCTCGCCGCGCACGGATGAGCCGCTGAGCTTGGCCTCGCGAGCCATTCCATTGGCCTCGCGAACCTGTCTTCGTCATTCACCCACGAGGTGCGCCTTCGTTGCGGGTTAGCCCGCTGCGGTGCATCGCGCACCACTTCGATACTTCCTCCCACACGACCCGTGCAGCACGCACGCAGTGCCGTGATTCCACCCTTGAACGACGTACGAGATCTGGAGGCGTTGATGAGGCAAGGATTGCGCAAGGCCCTGAAGTGGGCGATGGGTATCGCCGCACTGGTGGCGCTGTCGTCGCAGGCGACGAACTATTCGCTGTGGATCAATGGCCGCACCGGCGGCGGCCAGGTCGGCAACCATGCGGACTTCACCTACTGGGGGCCGTCCAGCACCGCAGCGGGCGTGAACAAGAAGTCGGTCAACTGGGACGGCTACAACCACATCTCCTCGCAGAACTACCTGGTTCGCGATGCTCTGGATTGCTACTGCACCGGCAACAACTGGTGCTACATCGCCGCGCACAGCGCGGGCAACCTGATGATCGGCTACGCGCTCGATCTGTACGGCGGCACGGCTCGGTACAAGAAGACGCCGTCGCCCAACTCGTCGGGCCAATGCACCAACAGTGACGGCACGACGCAGACCGGCTGGAACATCAAGTGGGTGGACATCGGTGGCGGTGCTGCGGGCGGGTCCGAGCTGGCCGACGCGGGCAGCTGGGCCTTGTCCGAACCTCTGGTGGGCGACTTGAAGACCTCGACCTCGCGCGCCATGTACAACCACAACAACACCCGCGGCAAGGTGTTCTACATGTTCGCAGGCGCCAAGGGCACGCTGTACTCGGGCATCCTGCCGGGGCAGGACGACGAGGCCGTGGCCTACCACTCCAGCGGCGGCGTGTCGGGCAGCTCCGGCGGCTCGTACTGCAACCCCTCGGACTGGTTCTGCAACGACCTCACGCTGGGCACCGCGGCCAATGAAGGCGGCCGCGTGAAGTGGACGAACCACACCGTCTCGTTCCGCGACGACGCCGAGGCGTTCAACCACTACACCAGCGGCAACTGGGCCGGCATCATCTCCAAGGTGCGTGCCGACATGGCGTCCTACGCGAACTAGCCGGAGCCGATGACCGTGCCACGCCGTGGCATGAGACGTCCACCCCGCGGCTGGCGACACAGCCGCGGGCACTGGATGTGGTGGCTCGCGCCCACGATGCTGGTTGCGGCGTGGATCATCTGGGGCTCGGTGGATGCGGCGCCGCAGGTGGCTGCCGCCGTGGTGACGTCGTCTGCGATTCCACCTGAGGGGGCGAAGGCCTCCGCGACATCGACACCGGCCGCCGCCGCGCCGGCGGTGCCGTTCAGCGCCAGCGGCATCCAGGCGAGGCAGGATCAGCGCGCCGTCTGGCAGCAGCGCCTGGAGCGCGCGAAGGAAGCCTTGCAGGCCTACGACCGTTCCACGCGCTATCCCTTCGAGTCGCAACCTGCATCCGATCACGTGGACCAGATGCGGCCCAACGATCCGGTCGTCGAAGACCATGCGTTGCGCCAGCAAGATGGCAAGGCCGCGGACGGTGTGCGCCTTCGCACAACGCAGGAACGCATCTTCGTGCAGGGCAACGAGTCGGTGAAGTTCACCGTGTCCGTCGTGGACCGCAACGGCATGGCGCTGCCGTTGCGCGTGGTCCGCGCAAATGCGCACGAGGTGCCGGCGCCGAACACCGCATCGTTGTTCCCTGACGTGCCGATGAACTTCAATGACGACGGCATGGCGGGCGACCTGGTCCCCAGCGACAAGATCTACAGCGCGCAGTTGCAGCCTGCCCAGCAGGGCTTCGGCGGGCTGTTCGGACAGATCCGCGTGGAGCTGGCACTGCAGTACGGCGGCCAGCAGGGCTTCACCTACTTCGACGTGATGTACACCCCAGAGCCGCCGGCCACATGGAGCGGCGGCGTGCGCGAGGCGATGGAGGACGGCTCGCTCAACCTCTACCTGAAGGCCAACGTGAAAGAGGCCGGCCGGTACGTCATCACCGGCCGCATCGACGACGCCAATGGCAAGCCCTTCGCCTTGCTGACCTTCAACGACGAGGTGGCCGCGGGCTCGCAGGACATCAAGCTCACCGTGTTCGGCAAGCTGGTGCGCGATGCCAAGCCGGCGTTCCCATTGACGCTGCGCGACGTCGATGGATTCCTGCTGCGGCCCGATGCATTCCCCGATCGACGGCTGATGCCGCGCATCGCGGGGGTGGTGCACACGAGCAAGTCTTACCCGCTCACCAGCTTCTCTGACACGTCCTGGACCAGCGAGGAGCGCCAGCGCTACCTCACCGAGCTGAACAAGGACCTCAGCAACGCGCAGGACCACGTGGATCAGCTCGGCAAGGGGCCTTGAGCGGCGGGCGCGACGCTTGCCGGATACTGCGTCATCCCTTGGCGCACGACATCACGGCTTGAGAAACGCAAACCTCGAACGCATGAAACTGATCGCCCTGTCCATGCTGGGCGTGGCGGCCTTGTTGTATGCCGCGGCTTCGGTGCTTCGAGCACGCCATCCGGCCTGGGGCTATGTGGCGGCCTTCAGCGAGGCCGCGATGGTCGGTGCCATCGCCGACTGGTTCGCGGTGGTGGCGCTGTTCCGCCATCCGATGGGCCTGCCGATTCATCACACGGCCATCATCCCGAGCAACAAGGACCGCATCGGCGAGAACCTCGCGACCTTCATCTGCTCGAACTTCCTGAGCACGCCGCAGGTGCTCGACAAGCTGCGCGGCTTCGATGCCGCCCTCAAGCTCGCGCGCTGGCTGGCCGACGAGACCCATGCGACCCAGGTGGCCTGGCACCTGGGCGCGCTCGTGCGCTACGCCTTGTCGGCACTGGACGACGCTCGGGTGCGCGAGTTCTTCAAGGCCAACGTGCTGGAGCAGATCGGCCGGCTCGATGCGGCAACGCTCTCGGGCCAGTTCATCGAGGTACTGACCACCGATGGCCGCCACCAGGCCCTGCTCGATGCGGTGCTGCGCAAGCTGGCCGACGTGCTGGACCACGACGAGGTGAAGGCGCGCGTGTCCGACGCCATCGCCAACGAAGTGCGGTACCTGCGCTTCGTCGGGCTGGACAACGTGGCCGGGCGCTACGCCACGAACAAGCTGGTGGCAGGCCTCATCAGCCTGGTGGGCGAGATGGCGCAGGATCCGCAACATCCGCTGCGTTTGCAGTTCGACGAGTTCACGGCGTCCTTCGCCGCACGCCTGAAGACGGACCCCGACTTGCGCGCACGGATCGATGCGATCAAGCACGAGCTGCTGCAAAGCCCGGCGCTGGGTCAGTACCTTCAAGGCGTGTGGAGCGAGGTCATCACCTGGGTGCGAAGCGACCTGGAGCGCGAAGATTCCAGCCTGCGTTCACGCACGGCCGAGGCCATCCGCATGGTGGGTGAACGGCTGCTGGGCGACGTGGCCATGCAGTCGTGGATCAACGAGCAACTGCTTGCGCAGGCGCCTCGCCTGATCGATCGCTATCGGGAAGACATCCGGCAGTACATCATTGCCCGCGTGGCCGACTGGAACACGCAGGAGATGACGGTGGAGCTGGAGCGCAACATCGGGCGCGACCTGCAGTTCATCCGCATCAACGGCACGCTGGTGGGCGGCTGCGTGGGGCTGGGGATCCACGCCGTCACTCAGTTGCTGTCGACTTGACGGGTCCACGCCGCGAGGGTGGTGTCGCCGGCGCGCGCCGCAAAAGAAAGAGCCCGCCGAAGCGGGCTCATGAAACATGATCGAGAGAGAGGATCGACTTACTGAGAAGCTGCGGAGGCGGCAGCCGATGCTGCCTCCGCGGCGGCGGGAGCGGGCGTGGTGGCGGCCGACGACGCGGCCGGCGCCGTGATGGCGGCGGGCGCACCATGGCTGGTCGCTGCGCTGGTGGCCACAGTGGCCGGGATCAGCGGCACGATCAGCAGCGCCACGATGTTGATGATCTTGATGAGCGGGTTCACTGCGGGGCCCGCCGTGTCCTTGTAGGGGTCGCCCACGGTGTCGCCGGTCACGGCCGCCTTGTGCGCATCGGAACCCTTGCCGCCGTGGTGGCCGTCCTCGATGTACTTCTTGGCGTTGTCCCAGGCGCCGCCGCCGGTGCACATGGAGATCGCGACGAACAGGCCCGTCACGATGGTGCCCATCAGCAGGCCGCCGAGCGCGGCCGGTCCGAGCAGCAGGCCCACGAGGATGGGCACGACCACCGGCAGCAGGCTCGGGACCACCATTTCCTTGATGGCGGCCGTCGTCAGCATGTCCACCGCCTTGCCGTACTCGGGCTTGGCGGTGCCTTCCATGATGCCCTTGATGTCGCGGAACTGGCGCCGCACTTCTTCCACCACCGAGCCGGCCGCACGGCCCACCGCTTCCATCGCCATCGCGCCGAAGAGGTAGGGGATGAGGCCGCCGATGAACAGGCCGACGATCACCATGTGGTTGGACAGGTCGAAGCTCACGCTCAGGCCGCGCGATGCCAGCGCGTGCGTGTAGTCGGCGAACAGCACCAGCGCTGCAAGACCGGCCGAGCCGATGGCGTAGCCCTTGGTCACGGCCTTGGTGGTGTTGCCCACCGCGTCCAGCGGGTCGGTGATGTCACGCACGCTGTCGGGCAGTTCGGCCATCTCGGCAATGCCGCCGGCGTTGTCCGTGATCGGCCCGTAGGCGTCCAGTGCCACCACGATGCCCGCCATGCTGAGCATGGAGGTCGCCGCGATCGCAATGCCGAACAGGCCCGCGAGCTTGTACGACACCACGATGGCGATGCACACGAAGATCACCGGCCAGGCGGTGGAGCGCATGGACACGCCCAGGCCCGCGATGATGTTGGTGCCGTGGCCAGTGGTGGAGGCCTGTGCCACGTGCTGCACCGGCTTGTAGTCGGTGCCGGTGTAGTACTCGGTGATCCACACCATCAGCGCGGTGAGCACGAGGCCCACCACGCAGGTGCCGAACAGCGACATCGTGCTGACCGTCGTGCCATCGGAGATGGTGAGGCCGTCGGGGAACAGGCCGCGCACCACGAAGAAGAAGGCAATGAGCGAGAGCACGCCCGCGACGATGAGGCCGCGATACAGCGCCGGCATCACGTTCTTCATGCCGGGCGAGGCCTTCACGAAGCCGCAGCCGATGATGGAGGCGATGATGGACACGGCACCCAGCAGCAGCGGCAGGATGACCGCGTTCAGCGAAGTGGACGTCACCATCAGCGCACCCAGCGCCATGGTGGCGATGATGGTGACGGCGTAGGTCTCGAACAGGTCGGCCGCCATGCCGGCGCAGTCGCCCACGTTGTCGCCCACGTTGTCGGCGATCACCGCTGGGTTGCGCGGGTCATCCTCGGGGATGCCGGCTTCCACCTTGCCCACCAGGTCGGCGCCCACGTCGGCGCCCTTGGTGAAGATGCCGCCGCCCAGCCGCGCGAAGATGGAGATGAGCGAGGAACCGAAGGCCAGGCCCAGCAGCGGCTTGAGCACTTCGGGGAGGTTCTTGTCGGCCGGTACCGTGCCGTTGCCGGTGATGACCATGAAGAACACCGTCACGCCCAGCAGGCCCAGGCCAACCACCAGCATGCCGGTGATGGCTCCGCCCTTGAAGGCCACCGCCAGCGCCGGGCCGATGCCCTGCGTCGCCGCCTGCGCGGTGCGCACGTTGGCGCGCACCGAGATGTTCATGCCGATGAAGCCGCATGCGCCGGACAGCACCGCGCCGACCACGAAGCCGACGGCGGTGGTGCGGTCAAGGAAGACCGCGATGAGGATGGCCAGGACCACGCCGACGAGGCCGATGGTCCGGTATTGCCGCGCCAGATAGGCCGCCGCACCTTGCTGGATCGCACTGGCGATTTCCTGCATGCGGGGATTGCCCGCGTCCTGACCCAGGATCCAGCTTCGTTGTACGAAGCCATAGACGACAGCGGCCAAGCCGCAGGCAAGCGCGAGGTAGAGCGCTGCGGAAGTGGATATCAACGGAATCTCCTTCTTCTGTCCGGGGATGATTGGAGGAATGCGCCCCGATAGAGCGAAGCAGGGCGCTCGGATCAGCCCGGTGGACTCTACGGGATGGCCTATGACATGGCAACGATGCAGGCATGGTGGTTTTCCAAGGGGAAGGGTTGTTCCGGCCATTGCCTGCGCACAGTCAGGGCGCCGCAAGCCGCACGGCTAAAATTCGGGTTTTCCCGAAAACTGCCTTTCAGCTTCCAGAGAACACCATGAGCCTGCACAACGTCACCCCCGGCGCCAAGGCGCCCGAACAGTTCAACGTGATCATCGAGATCCCGATGAACGCCGACCCGATCAAGTACGAGGTCGACAAGGACTCCGGCGCCCTGTTCGTCGACCGCTTCATGACGACGGCCATGCACTACCCCTGCAACTACGGCTACGTGCCGCAGACCCTGTCGGACGACGGCGACCCGGTGGACGTGCTGGTGATCACGCCGTTCCCGCTGACCCCCGGCGTGGTCGTGACCTGCCGCCCCATCGGCGTGCTGCAGATGGAAGACGAAGCCGGCGGCGACGCCAAGCTGCTGGCGGTGCCCATCGACAAGGTGCTGCCCATCTACACTCACTGGCAAAAGCCCGAGGACATCAACCAGATGCGCCTGAAGGCCATCCAGCATTTCTTCGAGCACTACAAGGACCTGGAAGCCGGCAAGTGGGTGAAGGTCAAGGGCTGGGAAGGCCCGGAAGCGGCGAAGGCCGAGATCTTGTCGGGCATCGAGGCCTATGCGAAGGCCAAGAAGTAATCGACGCCGTCGACAAGCGCACAAGATGCACACAAAGGGAGCTTCGGCTCCCTTTTTCATGGGGCAGGCCGAACGCCTTGTTGCATGGGCATTGAACGATTCCGCATCGAGTGCGCTCTAAACTCGCCCGCTCACTCAGACTGACAAAACACACCATGCTCCATCGTCTTGCCTGTGCGTTGCTCATCGCACTGTCATCGGCTGCGCTCCCCGTGTCGGCCCAGCCGCTGCCCGCCGGCGTTACCAAGGTCACCTCGGTCGAAGGCATTGACGAGTACCGGCTGCCCAATGGCCTGCAAGTGCTGCTGGTGCCCGATGAATCGAAGCCGACCACCACGGTGAACCTCACCATCCGCGTCGGCTCGCGCATGGAGAACTACGGCGAGACCGGCATGGCGCACCTGCTCGAACACATGATGTTCAAGGGCACGCCCAAGCATCCGAAGGTGTGGGCCGAGTTCGAGAAGCGCGGCTTCCGCGCGAACGGCACCACCGCCTTCGACCGCACCAACTACACCGCGAGCTTCTCCACCAACGAGGACAACCTCAACTGGTACATCGGCTGGCTGTCGGACGCCCTGATCAACAGCTACGTCGCGCGCAAGGACCTGGACACCGAGATGACGGTGGTGCGCAACGAGATGGAGATGGGCGAGAACAACCCGGGCCGCACGCTCTTCAAGAAGACGCTGGGCGTGATGTACGACTGGCACAACTACGCGCACGACACCATCGGCGCGCGGGCCGACGTGGAGAACGTGGACATCCCGCGCCTGCAGGCCTTCTACCACCAGTACTACCAGCCGGACAATGCGGCGCTGATCGTGTCGGGCCGCTTCGTGCCGGCCAAGGTGCTGGCGATGGTGTCGCAGACCTTCGGCAAGATCAAGAAGCCCACGCGCAAGCTGCCCACGCTGTACACGCTGGACCCGTCGCAAGATGGCGAGCGCAGCGTGATCCTGCGCCGCGTGGGTGGCTCGCCGCTGATGTTCGCGGCCTACCACGTGAGTGCCGGTGCGGATCCTGACTACGCACCCATGGAGGTGCTGGTCTACGTCATGGGCGACACGCCCTCGGGCCGCCTGCACAAGCGCCTGACCGAGAAGCAGCTGGCCGCAGGCACCTTCGCCTTTGCGCAGGCCATGCACGACCCGGGCTATGCGATGTTCGGTGCCGAGTTCGCGCCGGGACAGGACGTGGACAAGGCCCGCAGCGAGCTGCTCGCGACCGTCGAATCCGTGGCCGCCGAGCCGGTGACTGACGAGGAAGTGGCGCGCGCCAAGGCCAAGTGGCTCAAGAACTGGGAGCAGTCCTTCACCAATCCCGAGTCGGTGGGGCTGGCGCTGAGCGACTACGTCTCGCAGGGCGACTGGCGCCTGTTCTTCCTGCTGCGCGACCGCATCCGCGAGGTGAAGACCGCCGACGTGCAGCGCGTGGGCACGCAGTACCTGCTGGGTTCCAACCGGACGATGGCGACCTACATTCCCAGTGACAAGCCGGCCCGCGCGCCCGAGCCACGAACGGTGGACCTGGCCGCGCAAATGAAGACCTTCAAGCCGCAGGAGGCGGCCAAGACGGCCGAGGCCTTCGACGCGACGCCGGAGAACATCGACCGCCGCACGCAGATCGTGCAGGTCGGCGGCATCAAGGCGGCGCTGCTGCCCAAGGGCACGCGCGGCAATGCGGTGCATGCGCAACTGGTGCTTCGCTTCGGCGACGAGAAGACCCTGTTCGGCACCAGCGAGGTGTCGGACTTCGTGGCCGCCATGCTCAACAAGGGCACGGCCAAGCTCAGTCGCGAGCAGTTCCAGGACAGGCTGGACCAGCTCAAGACGGAGATCGGCATCGAATCACGTCCCGGCCAGGTGAGCATCGGCCTGGTGTCGCGCCGCGACACGCTGCCGCAGGCCATCGCGCTCGTGGGCGAGATGCTGCGCACGCCGGCCTTCCCGGCGGATGCGCTGGAAGAGACGCGGCGCGGCGCGCTGGCTGGCATCGAGCAGCAGCGCAAGCAGCCTGAAGCGGTGGCGGAGATCGTGGTGGGCCGCACCGGCAACCCGTACCCGCGCGGCGACACGCGCTACGTCAGCACATTCGACGAGATGGTCGAGGACGTCAACGCCGTGACGCTTGAGAAGGTGCGCGACTACCACTCTCGCTTCTACGGTGCGAAGAAGGGCGAGTTCGCCGCGGTGGGCGACTTCGATGCCGACGCGGTGAAGAAGGCCTTGCAGGCGGCGCTGGGCGACTGGAATGCCGGCGTGCCCTTCGTCTACATTCCGAACCCCATCGTGCCGGTGAAGCCCGAGCGCTTCATGCTGAGCGTGCCCGACAACCAGAACGCCACCATGGTGCTCGCACAGGACGTGCCCCTGAACGACCGCAGCGCAGACTACCCCGCGCTGATGATGGCCAACTACTTGCTGGGCAGCGGCGGCAATTCGCGGCTGTGGAAGCGCATCCGCGAAGGCGAGGGCCTGTCGTACGACGTGCGCAGCATGGTCGACTGGGGCTCGGTGGAAGAGCATTCCGAGTGGCGTGCCACGGCCATCTTCGCGCCGCAGAACCAGGCCAAGGTGGAGAAGGCCTTCAAGGAGGAATTGGCACGTGCCTTGAAGGATGGCTTCACTGCGCAGGAACTTGCTGAAGGCCAGCGCGGGCTCCTGAACTTCCGCCGGCTGGGCCGCGCGCAGGACCAGAGCGTGGTGGGCGGCTGGGTGCGCAACCTGTATCTCGGCATGACCTTCAAGCGCAGCGCCGAGGTGGATGCGCAGCTGGCGAAGCTCACCGTCGACGAGGTGAACGCCGCGCTGCGCAAGTACGTGAAGCCCGACGCCTACGTCGCGGCCTTCGCCGGCGACTTCAAGGCGCCTTGAAGGGCACGCGTTCGTTGAGTTCGTCGAGGTAGCTCTCGACGCCCGCGCCCTCTCGCTCGAGAAAATCAGCGACGGCGCGGGCGAACTGCGGATGGGCCAGCCAGTGGGCCGACCAGGTCTGCACCGGCAGCAGTCCGCGCGCCATTTTGTGCTCGCCCTGCGCGCCGCCTTCGAAGCGCTGCATGCCGTTGGCGATGCACCAGTCGAGCGGCTGGTAGTAGCAGGCCTCGAAGTGCAGGAAGGGGATGTGCTCGACAGCGCCCCAGTAGCGCCCGAAGGCTGCGCCGCGCGGCATGTCCACGGCGATCAGCGATGAGCCCACGCGCTTGCCATCCTTCCACGCAACGAACATCACCCAGTTTTCCGGCATGGTCGTCGCCATCAGGCGGAAGAAGTCGCGCGAGAGGTAGGGCGTGGAGTGGTGGGCGCGGTAGGTGAGTGTGTAGCAGCGGTAGAAGAAGTCCCAGTCCCGCTCACTGATGCCGGCGCCTGCATGCTGGGTGAAGGTGATGCCCTGCTCGTGGACGCGGCGACGCTCCTGCTGGATCTTCTTTCGCTTCTCGCGCTGCATGGAGGCGAGCAGGTCGGCGAAGTCGGCGTAGGGCTCGGGTTCGCGATTGGTCCAGTGGAACTGGACGGTGCTGCGCATCATCCAGCCAGCTTGCACGGCGGCCGCGCGGTCGGACTCGCTCAGGAAGAGCACGTGGGCGGATGACAGCTTGGCATCACGCGCAATCTGCGTCATGGCGCGAAGCATCAGCTCTTGTGCGGCCTGGTTCTTCGACAGCAGTCGTGCGCCGGGCACGGGCGTGAAGGGCACGGCGCACAGCAGCTTGGGGTAGTAGTTCAGGCCGTGGCGCTGGTAGGCATCGGCCCAGGCCCAGTCGAAGACGAACTCGCCATAGGAATGGTCCTTGAGGTACAGCGGGCAGGCGGCGATGAGCTCAGTGCCTTGCTCGACCAGCAGGTACTGCGGCAGCCACCCAGTCTCGCCGATGGCGCTGGCCGACTCGTGCATCGCGCTCAGGTATTCGTGCCGCATGAAGGGCGTTGCGTCACCGCCGTGCGACTGCACCAGTGCGTTCCATGCTTGCGCATCGATCAATGAAGGCCGGTCGACCACCCGGATGACATAATCGATCGAGCCTGTTTCCTCTCGCATGCAGCGGATGTTAGGTCCTCGACACAATCCCTCGAATTCCCACGCTTAAACTCAGCCGACCAGAGGAGCCTTGAATGAAACAAATCACTGCCATCGTCAAACCGTTCAAGCTGGAGGAAGTTCGTGAAGCCCTCGCCGAAGTCGGCGTGACTGGCCTCACCGTCACCGAAGTCAAGGGCTTCGGCCGCCAGAAGGGCCACACCGAGCTGTATCGCGGCGCTGAATACGTCGTCGACTTCCTGCCCAAGGTGAAGGTCGAGGTCGTGGTGAAGGACGCCGACACCGACCGCTGCGTGGACGCCATCGTCAAGGCGGCCAAGACCGGCAAGATCGGCGACGGCAAGATCTTCGTCACGGCGGTGGAGCAGGTGGTGCGCATCCGCACCGGCGAGACCGACGAAGACGCGGTCTGATCAGATCCGCCGGTAGTCGTCCGGCGAGGTCGCGGCCTTCGCGGCCTCGGCGATGCGCGCGAGCAGCCGCGGCGCATCGTCGTCCACCAGCAGCAGGTCGCGCTGCGAGGCGTGGACGAATCCGTGGGTGGTCGTCTGGTCGAGGAATTCGACCAGCTTGTCGTAGTAGCCATCCACGTTGAGCAACGCCACGGGCTTGTCGTGGTAACCCAGCTGCCGCCAGGTCCAGACCTCGAACAGCTCCTCGAAGGTGCCGATGCCGCCGGGCAGGGCGAGGAAGGCGTCCGAGCGCTGCGCCATGAGCTGCTTGCGCTGGTGCATGGTCTCCACGACGTGCAGTTCGTCCAGGCCCTGGTGGCCCAGTTCGCGCTGCATCAGCGACTGCGGGATCACGCCGACTGTCCGGGCGCCGGAGGAGATCGCGGCATCTGCCACGCGGCCCATCAGTCCCGCACAGCCGCCGCCATAGACGAGTTGCCAATTCGAACGGCCAATGAGCGTGCCGACCTCTTCGGCAGCGGCTGCAAAGGCAGGCTGCGTGCCGTCACGCGAGCCGCAATAGACACAAAGCGAGAGTTTGGGATCCTTCATGGGTCGAGTGTCCCATTTGCCGGCCGGGCTGCGTGCCGGCAGGGGCAAGCTCAGGTTCCGGTCGATACATGCTGCCAGATGGCACCCAGCCAGATGCTCACGCACAGCAGCAGGCTGAGGAACACGGCAGCGCTGCCGAAATCCTTCGCGCGCTTGGACAGGTCGTGCAGTTCGAAAGACACGCGGTCGACCACCGCCTCGATGCCCGAGTTCAACAGCTCCACGATCATCACCAGCAGCACCGAGCCCGCGAGCAGGGCGACTTCGACCCAGCTGCGTCCGACCCAGAATGACAGGGGGACGAGGAAGATGGCCAGCCACGTCTCCTGGCGAAACGCGCTCTCGCCGATGTAGGCGGCCTTAAGTCCGGTCAGGGAGTAGCCGGTGGCGCGGACGATCCGGTCCAGTCCGCTGCGGCCTTTGAATTCATTCGTCATCGGCCGCGATTGTGCCGCGACTGGGCGATGTCACGATGACGTCTTCTTGGGCGCGTCGACGATGCGTGTTCCGCACATCACATCGTGCGGAAACTGCCGCAGCGGATGCAAGAACGCAGTGAGCGCATAGCCCAGCACCCCGACGAAGAGCACGGTGAAGATCATCGGTGCGCTGTGCACGCCCCACAGCGACAACACCACGCAGGCGGGCAGGAACCACAGCCAGCTCAGCAGGTAGCGCGTCAGGGAGCGCCATGGCGTGACGGCCGTGCCGTCCCGGTCCACCAGGCGGATGCGCCACGACTTCATCGCCAGCGTCTGCCCGCCATGCGACCAGAACCAGACGAAATACAGGCCCAGCACGATGAAGAGCACCGCCATCAGCCCGGTACGGCCTTGCATGGCATTGCGCTGGTTCACCAGGCCGGCGTAGAAGAGGGCGGTCGTCATGACCACGCCGAACAGCAGCACGCCTTCGTAGACAAAGGACGCCAGGCGCCGGCGGATGCTGGGGGCAGGAAAGTCCAGGCTGCCCGCGTCCTCGCCGCTCATTGGCGGGACGACGCCGGCGCGGAGGCCGAAGCGGAACGGGTGGCCGCGGCCTGCGGGCCACGCTGGGGCAGCAAAGTACGCTTGTCCACGAATTCAGGTGTGGCGGCGATCTTGGGAATGCCGGTCTGCTGATGGGCCGGCGGCGTGGGGCGCTTGGAGATGAGCGTGGTCGTGGCGCCTGGCTGGGCCTGCACCACGGTCGGCCCAATGGACTTCGGCGGCGCCGCTTCGGCCGGGCTGGTCACGATGTTGGACTTGCGCTGGGCCTTCTCGGTCTTTTCCGCCGTGCGCTGGCCGTTGGCGCCATTCGCCTTCGATGCCACCGGGGCCGGCGGCACCGCGCGCGCCTGAAGCTGTTTCTTCTGCTCGGGAGGGAGCGCCTGGTAGGCCTCCCACTGAGCCTGCCGGTCGCGGGGCGACACCTGCTTGGCCTGCTGGAAGCCGACGCGGGCCTGGCCACGCTCGTTCGGGGACAGGCGAGCCCACTCCGTCATGCGCGCCTGGACGCGCTCACGCTCGGTGGGTTTCATGCTGGGGATGCGCTGGGCGATCTCCAGCCACTTTTCCTTGCGGTCGGCGTCGATGCCGGCCCAGTCTTTTTCCAGCGGCTTGAGCGAGTTGCGCTGGCTGGCCGACAACTCGGACCACTTCGGGCCGGCTTCGGCCGCCTGTGACCACGCGCTGGGCGCGGCGGCGCCCAAAACGGCGATCAGCGCACTGAGTGTCAGTGCGCTGATCAGCTTGGCGGGAGGGGTCAGGGCGCGGCGCCACATGGCGATCCGCGTCAATCGCGCGGGGTCTTGAGGAATTCGACGAAGCCCGGATCGCTGTAGGCGACCGGCGGAACGTCATCGGACAGCAGCGCGGCGTCGATTTCAGCGGCGGCGGCGATCTGCTGGCGGGTGTGGGCGTGGGCGATGAAGAGGAAGCCGGCGACCAGGGCGGCCATCGGCAGGGCCGACGCCAGCTTCAGCCACCAGTCAGATTTGGAACCGCCACCCAAGCTCAGGGTGGCGGTAGGGCCGCTGCCCGACACCTGGGTGCTGGTGGCCGCCTCGACGCGGCGCGCCAGGCGGGCCCGCTCCAGGGCGAGTTCGCGCGACGCCTTCAGGCGTTCGCTGATGTCGTGTGGCAGTTCACGGGAGCCTTCGCTCAGCCGGGCTGCGATGCGCAGACCGAACCGGGCCTGGAGGGCTTCCATTCCGCCGGGTGACAGGTGGGTGTTCTGGTTCTTCATAGCTCTATTCCCTTGGCCTTGAGGGCTTTGGCCAAGGCATGCACCGCCCGGGAGCAGTGTGTCTTGACGCTTCCCTCCGAGCAGCCCATGGCAGCGGCTGTCTCAGCAACATCGAGTTCTTCCCAGTAACGCAGCAAAAAGGCTTCACGTTGACGGGTTGGAAGCTGCTCGATCTGACCTTCGATCGCTAGCAGGATCTGCGCCCGGGAGACGTTGTCCGCCGCGCTTTCCGTGGCGGTAGAGCCATCTTCGCTTTCCAAAGTTTCCAGGATGTCGAAGTCGCCGTCTTCGCCGGCAGCCTCGAAGTCCGAGAAATTTTTCATGATGGCGCCGCGCACCTTCTGGCGGCGGAACCAGTCCATCGTGGCGTTGGACAGGATGCGCTGGAAGATGAGCGGGAGCTCGGCGGCGGGGCGGTCGGCGTACTTTTCGGCGAGCCGGATCATCGCGTCCTGGACAATGTCCAGCGCGGCTTCGTCGTCGCGAACGGCGTACAGGGTACGTTTGAAAGCCCGTTTTTCGACGCTCTTGAGGAAGTCTGAGAGTTCTTTTTCGGAGGCCAAGAGAGAGGTGCCCTCGGAAGTCGGGCGAAAAGCGGGCGCGATTATCTCACCACGGCTTTCCCGATCCTGACTTTTCCGAATTGGTGGAAACCAATGCCATAATGCTGCCTCGCACAACGCAGTAACTGGTCACAGCTGGCCGTCCGACCCGGACGGCTCGTTTTTTGATCGCGCAGGTACCACACCCGCTTCACGAGAGCGAGGAAAGGTGCACCGATGGTTTTTCGTCAGAGATCAACCCAAAGGTTCAACATGGACATGTCTGCCGCGGAAGTCAAGCGTGCCGCTTCGGCACAACCGCACCCCTCTCAATCTCCCGAGCCGAACGGCTCAGAAATCCTCGTTCGCTGTCTTCAGGCCGAAGGCGTGAAGTACCTCTGGGGCTACCCCGGCGGCGCGGTTCTCTACATCTACGACGCGCTGTACAAGCAAGACAGCATCGAGCACGTGCTCGTCCGCCACGAACAGGCGGCCGTCCACGCGGCTGACGGCTACGCCCGGGCGACCGGCAACGTGGGCGTCGCGCTCGTCACGTCGGGGCCTGGCGTCACCAATGCCGTCACCGGCATCGCCACAGCCTACATGGATTCCATCCCCATGGTGATCATCACCGGGCAGGTTCCCACGCCGGCGATCGGCCTGGACGCCTTCCAGGAATGCGACACCGTGGGCATCACCCGTCCGATCGTCAAGCACAATTTCCTCGTGAAGGACGTGCGCGACCTGGCGACGACGCTCAAGAAGGCCTTCCACATCGCCCGCACCGGCCGTCCTGGCCCGGTGGTGGTCGACATCCCGAAGGACGTGTCCCTCAAGACGGCGCCTTTCCACTATCCGCAATCGGTGGAAATGCGCTCGTACAACCCGGTGCGCAAGGGCCATGGTGGGCAAATCCGCAAGGCCGTGCAGCTGTTGCTGGCCGCCAAGCGGCCGTACATCTACACCGGTGGTGGGGTCATCCTGGGCAATGCCGCGGCCGAACTGCGCGAGCTGGTCGATCTGCTGGGCGTGCCCTGCACCAACACACTGATGGGCCTGGGCGCCTTCCCTGCCAGCGATCCGAAGTTCCTGGGCATGCTGGGCATGCACGGCACCTACGAAGCCAACATGACGATGCAGAACTGCGACGTCCTGCTGGCGGTCGGTGCGCGCTTCGATGACCGCGTGATCGGCAACCCCAAGCACTTCGCCTCGGTCGAGCGCAAGATCGTCCACATCGACATCGACCCGTCGTCCATCTCCAAGCGCGTGAAGGTCGACATTCCGATCGTCGGCGACGTGAAGGACGTGCTGCAGGAGCTGATCGCCCAGATCAAGGAGTCGCAGGCGCGGCCCGACGTGCAGGTGCTGTCGCAGTGGTGGGGCCAGATCAACGAGTGGCGCAAGCGCGAATGCCTGCGCTACAAGGGCAGCAACGACGTGATCAAGCCGCAGTACGTGGTGGAAAAACTCTGGGAGCTCACCAAGAACCGCGACACCTACATCACGTCCGACGTGGGCCAGCACCAGATGTGGGCGGCGCAGTACTACCCCTTCAACGAGCCGCGCCGCTGGATCAACTCCGGTGGCCTGGGCACGATGGGCGTGGGCCTGCCCTATGCCATGGGCATCAAGCTGGCCAAGCCCGATTCCGACGTCTTCTGCATCACCGGCGAAGGCAGCATCCAGATGTGCATCCAGGAGCTGTCCACCTGCCTGCAGTACAAGACGCCGGTCAAGATCGTCTCGCTCAACAACCGCTACCTGGGCATGGTGCGGCAGTGGCAGCAGCTGGACTACGGCGGCCGCTACTCCCACAGCTACATGGACGCGCTGCCTGACTTCGTGAAGCTGGCCGAGGCCTATGGCCACGTCGGCCTGCTGGTGGAGAAGCCCGGTGATGTGGAAGGCGCGTTGCGCGAAGCCATCAAGCTCAAGGATCGCACCGTGTTTCTCGACGTGCGCACCGACCCGACGGAGAACGTCTGGCCGATGGTGCAGGCCGGGAAGGGCATCTCGGAGATGCTGCTGGGGTCCGAAGACCTGTGACGCCTGCGAGGGCGGCGAGGGGCCTGGCGTTACCGCGCCGGCCCAGGAGCCGTCCGAGCCTGCGAATCAGCTTCGGCGTTTTGACCTTTCTTCAATCATCGCCACAGCGTGGCCAAGGGCCGTCGGTTACCGCCGCCGGTCTGAAGAGCGCGCTTCAAGACCATGAAACACATCATCGCTTTGCTGCTCGAGAACGAGCCCGGCGCGCTGTCGCGCGTGGTGGCCTTGTTCTCCGCCCGCGGCTACAACATCGAGAGCCTGACGGTGGCGCCCACCGAGGACTCCTCGCTGTCTCGCATGACCATCGTGACCACCGGGTCCGATGACGTCATCGAGCAGATCACCAAGCACTTGAACCGCCTCATCGAAGTCGTGAAGGTCGTCGACCTCACGGAAGGGGCATTCACCGAGCGCGAGCTCATGCTCATCAAGGTCCGTGCCGTCGGCAAGGAACGCGAGGAGATGAAGCGCATGGCGGACATCTTCCGCGGGCGCATCATCGACGTGACCGAGAAGAGCTACACCATTGAATTGACCGGCGACGCTGGCAAGCTCGATGCCTTCCTGGAAGCCATCGACCGCGCCGCCATCCTCGAAACCGTGCGCACCGGCACCAGCGGGATCGGTCGCGGCGAGCGCATCCTGCGCGTTTGATCACCTGGCCCGCAACTGAAAGAGACGAAGGAGAAAGCAATGAAGGTTTACTACGACAAGGATGCGGACCTGAGCCTGATCAAGGGCAAGACCGTCGCGATCATCGGCTACGGCTCGCAAGGCCATGCGCACGCCCAGAACCTGAACGACAGCGGCGTGAAGGTGGTGGTTGGCCTGCGCAAGGGCGGCGCTTCCTGGCCCAAGGTCGAGAAGGCTGGCCTGAAGGTGGCCGAAGTGGCCGATGCGGTGAAGAGCGCCGACGTGGTCATGATCCTGCTGCCCGACGAGCAGATCGCCCAGGTCTACACGAACGACGTCGAGCCGAACATCAAGCAAGGCGCGTCGCTGGCCTTCGCGCACGGCTTCAACGTGCATTACGGCCAGGTCGTGCCGCGTGACGACCTCGACGTGTGGATGGTCGCTCCCAAGGCCCCCGGCCACACCGTGCGCAACACCTACACCCAAGGCGGCGGTGTGCCCCACCTGATCGCCGTGCATGCCGACAAGACCGGCAAGGCGCGCGACCTGGCGCTGAGCTACGCCGCGGCCAACGGCGGCGGCAAGGCCGGCATCATCGAGACCAACTTCCGCGAAGAGACCGAGACCGACCTCTTCGGCGAGCAGGCCGTGCTGTGCGGCGGCACCGTCGAGCTGATCAAGGCGGGTTTCGAGACGCTGGTGGAAGCCGGCTACGCGCCCGAGATGGCCTACTTCGAGTGCCTGCACGAGCTCAAGCTCATCGTGGATCTGATCTACGAAGGCGGCATCGCCAACATGAACTACTCGATCTCCAACAACGCCGAGTACGGTGAGTACGTCACCGGCCCGCGCGTGGTGACCGAGGACACCAAGAACGCGATGCGCCAGTGCCTCAAGGACATCCAGACCGGCGAATACGCCAAGAGCTTCATTCTGGAAAACCGTGCGGGTGCCCCGACGCTGCTGTCTCGCCGCCGCCTGACGGCCGAGCACCAGATCGAGCAAGTGGGCGAGAAGCTGCGCGCGATGATGCCCTGGATCAAGGCGAACAAGCTGGTCGACAAGAGCCGCAACTGATCGGGTCGCCCGATGTGAAAAGGCCGCTCGAGAGCGGCCTTTTTCTTGGAAAGCGCCACAGCGCCGTCATGCGGACGCTGCTTCCATCCCGGCTTCCAGATGGAACCGGGAGACCGTTTCCTTGAGCTTTTGCGCCTGCGACTTCAGGCTGCTCGCGGCGGCGGAGTTCTGCTCGACCAGCGCCGCGTTTTGCTGCGTCGAGGAGTCCAGGTCATGCACGGAGGTGGTGACGTCACCGATTCCCGCCTCCTGTTCCACCGATGCGTTGGTGATCTCGCCGATCAGCGTCGAGACCTGCTGCACCCGCTCCACGATGTCGGTCATGGTGTCGCCAGCCTGTTGCACGAGGCGGCTGCCGCCGTCCACGCGCTCGACGCTGTCGGAGATGAGTGCCTTGATTTCCTTGGCTGCTTCCGCGCTTCGCTGAGCCAGCGAGCGCACTTCACCGGCCACCACCGCGAAGCCGCGGCCCTGCTCGCCGGCGCGGGCGGCTTCCACTGCTGCATTCAGCGCGAGGATGTTCGTCTGGAACGCGATGCCATCGATCACCGAGATGATCTCCGTGATGCGCTGGCTGGACGACTGGATCTCGGACATGCATTGCACGACCTGGCCCACCGCATCGCTTCCGCGTCCGGCAGCCTGCGATGCGGAGGTCGCCAGGTCGCTCGCCTGGCGAGCGGACGAGGTGTTGTGCCGCACGGTCTCCGTCAGCTGCGTCATCGCGCTGCTCGTGCGCTGCAGGCTGCCCGCCTGCTGCTCGGTGCGCGAGCTCAGGTCGAAGTTGCCTTGGGCAATCTCGGCGCTGGCCGTGGCCACGGCGTCGGCAGAGTTCTGGATGTCGGACACTGTCATGCGCAAGGCGCCCTGCATGCTGCGCATCGCAGCCAGCACGCTGTCGCTGTCGTTCTTGCGCAGGTTGATCGTCTCGCCGAGGTCGCCCGAAGCGATGCGGCGCGCCACATCCGCCGCGTAGCGCGGCTCACCGCCCAGCTGCTTCAACAGCGAGCGGGTGAGGGCGACACCCAAGCCCACGCTCAACAGCAGCGCGACGACCGCGCTCAATGCCAACCCGCTCACTGCGGCCGCATGGTCGCGTGACATCGTCGCCACGCGGTCCTGCGTGCGCTTGGCCTGCAGGTCGATCAGCGCCTGCATGGCGTCGATCCATTGCGTCTGCGGCGTCTGCACCTTGTCGATCAGCGTTTCGCTGGCGACTTCCTTCATGCCGCGCAGGGCTTGGTCCATGGACTCATCGAGCAACGGCAGCACGACGCCGCGCAACTGGCCGATGGTGGCGTACAGCTTCTTCTCTTCGTCGTCGACCAGCAGTGGCGAGAGGGCGGAATAGGTCTCGTCGAAGCGAGTGCGAGCGGCTTGCTGTGTTTCCTTCTGCTTGGCCTGCACGGCAGTGTCGCGCGTGACGATCACGTTGCGCACGGCGCGGGCGATCTCCTCCAGGTGGGAGCGCATGTGCCAGGCGAGGTCGCTCTTGCGGTTGTTCTCCGCCACGATCACATCCACGCCGCGCTTGAGCGAGGACATGACCCACCATGCCGCGCCGGCGTTGATGACCAGCAGCGCGGTGCACACGGAAAACGCCAGGGCGAGCCGGCGCCCCACCGTCATTTGCCTGAACCAGTTCATTCGTTGTCTCCTTCCGGGCTCTGTCGTGCGGCCCGGATCGTGAAGTGAAAACTTGCGCCCTGGCCGGGAAGGCTTTGCGCCCAGACCCGGCCCCCATGCCGCTCGACGATCCGCTTGACCAGGCTCAGGCCCACGCCGGAACCGGGAAAGTCGTTGCCGTGCAATCGATGAAATGGCTGGAAGAGAGTGGCCGCGGCAGAGGCGTCAAAGCCCACGCCGTTGTCTTTCACGACGACATGAATCCCGTCATCCCCTGCGGTCGCATCCACCTCGACGCAAGGATCGGCAGCTCGACTGGAAAACTTGAGCGCGTTGCCGATCAAATTGACGAAAACCTGACGAATCAGGCCCGCGGATGCCAGTGCCACGGGCATGGGGCCGATGCGCACGCAGGCCACAGGGGCGCGGCCGTCCGGCGCTGACATGGCGAGTTGGGCCAGGGCCTCGTGGGCGGCGAGGTCCAGCGGGACGTCCGCTTCACTGAACTCGTCGGCTTCGGCCATCGCCAGCAGGTCGTTGACCAGTCCGGCCAGCATGTCGGCCTGCCGGGCTGTGGCCGTCAGCAGGCGCAAGGCGCGCGACGTGTCGCTGCGGGAGATGGCGTCGATGGCCAGGCGCGCCGCGCCGCCCATGGCGCCCAAGGGACCTCGCAGATCGTGGGACACGCTGCGATTGAAACTGCGCAGGCGCTGCACCGTGGCGTGCAGATCCGCCGTGTGCGCCGACCCTGTGCAGTAACGCGGAAGTCGGCCTGCCGGACACCGCTGTGCCTCATCCGACAAAACCCATGCGTCGCTCATCTGAACCTCCGAAGCCGTTGGCTGGTCGCTCCCCGCGTTTCCTTTTCTTTCGTTTTAGTTCCTTTGAATTCGTTTTGTCATAGGTTGAAACCCTGATGAGATGCGTGTGGCTTCCTTTGTCGTGCAATCTGCCCAACAGCGCCATGCGAGCGTGACAACGGCCGGGAAGGGCGCTGATGTATCCTCCCGGCCCATGAAATCCATCCCCCACCCGCACGGCTCATGAGCGACAGTCCCGACGCCCAAGCCCCATCGCGGGAGCCCACGCCGCTGCTGGTTCGTCCGCGCCGCAAGGGCATCTACATCCTTCCGAACCTCTTCACGCTGGCGGCCTTGTTCGGTGGCTTCTACGCCATCGTCATGGCGATGAACGGGCAGTTCGAGCAGGCCGCGTATGGCATCTTCATCGCCGCCGTGCTCGACAGCCTGGACGGTCGCGTCGCGCGCATGACCAACACGCAAAGCGCGTTCGGCGAGCAGATGGACAGCCTGTCGGACATGGTGAGCTTCGGCGCAGCGCCCGCGCTCATCGTCTATGAGTGGGCCTTGAAGGGCCTGGGCAAGCTGGGCTGGATCGCCGCCTTCGTCTACTGCTCCGGCGCTGCGCTGAGGCTGGCGCGCTTCAACACCAACATCGCGGTGGTGGACAAGCGCTTCTTCCAGGGGCTGCCCAGTCCCGCAGCGGCAGCGGTGCTCATCGGCTTCATCTGGGTGATGGACGATGCCGGCTTCAAGGGCGTGTCGAAGATTGAATGGCTGTCGTGGGTGGCTTTCGGCGTGACGCTGTATGCCGGACTCACGATGGTGACCAACGTGCCGTTCTACAGCTTCAAGGACGTGAGCTTCAAGCGCACCGTGCCCTTCATCGTGATCGTGGCGATCGCGCTGGCGTTCGCGGTCATCACCATCCACCCGCCCATCGTGCTGTTCAGCCTGTTCCTGATCTACGGCCTGTCGGGCTACGTGGTCTATGCGTACAAACGCATGAAGGGCAAGCCGGTGAGCGTGATCGCGACATCCACCGACGAACCCGACGAGCAAGGATTGCATCGCTGAAAGGCGTGCTATATTGCTCCGCTATGACGTTCCGCCACGCGACCACGCTGCTACTACTAGGAGACCAACGGGTTCGCTGATCGTTCACGTCTGCACGTTTTCGTCTCAACGGCCCGTATGCAACCAGCAGCGGGCCGTTTTGCTTTTCCTTGCGTCATTTCATCCTGCTGGTTGCCACACCTACTCCACTGAGGGATGCAACCATGTTGAAGCAACCGAACACCAAGTACCGAGCATTCAAGCCGGTCGCGCTCGCGGACCGGACCTGGCCCGATGCCCAGCTGACCCGCGCGCCGCTGTGGTGCAGCGTGGACCTTCGCGACGGCAACCAGGCGCTGATCGAGCCCATGGATGCCGCGCGCAAGCTGCGCATGTTCGAGATGCTGGTGCGCATCGGCTTCAAGGAAATCGAGGTTGGTTTTCCGTCGGCTTCGCAGACGGATTTCGACTTCATCCGCAAGCTGATCGAGGAAGACCTCGTGCCGCAGGACGTGACCATCCAGGTCCTCACGCAGGCTCGCTCGGAGCTCATCTACCGCACCTTCGAATCCCTGAAGGGCGCGCGTCGTGCGGTGGTCCACGTCTACAACGCCACGGCGCCGGTGATGCGGCGCGTCGTTCTGGGCACCGATGAGGATGGCATCGTGAAGCTGGCCACCACGCATGCGCAGCTCATCAAGGCACTCGCTGCCAAGCAGCCCGAGACCGACTGGGTGTTCGAATACTCGCCCGAGACTTTCTCGGGAACGGAGTTGGAGTTTTCCAAGCGGGTGGTCGATGCCGTCACCGAGGTATGGCAACCCACGCCGGAGCACAAGTGCATCATCAACCTGCCGACGACCATCGAGCATTCGACTCCGAATGTCTTCGCGGACATGATCGAGTGGATGCATCGGAACATGGCGCGCCGCGACAGCGTGATCCTGTCGGTCCATCCGCACAACGACCGGGGCACCGGCACCGCGGCGGGCGAGCTGGCCTTGATGGCCGGTGCCGAGCGCATCGAAGGCTGTCTCTTCGGCAACGGCGAGCGCACGGGCAACGTGGACCTCGTCAACATCGCGCTGAATCTCTACACGCAAGGCGTGTCGCCTGAGCTGGACTTCTCCGACATCGACGAAGTGCGCCGCTGCGTCGAGCACTGCAACCAGTTGCCCGTGCATCCGCGCCATGCCTATGCGGGCGACCTCGTCTACACCTCGTTCTCCGGCTCGCACCAGGACGCGATCAAGAAGGCCTTCGCGGCCCGCAAGGATGACGACATCTGGGAAGTGCCCTACCTGCCCATCGACCCGAAGGACCTCGGCCGCAGCTACGACGCGGTGATCCGCGTGAACAGCCAGTCTGGCAAGGGCGGCATCGCCTACCTTCTTGAAGCCGAGTACGGCATCGAGTTGCCGCGCCGCCTGCAGATCGAGTTCAGCCAGGTCGTGCAGGCCGTGATGGACGACAGCGGCAAGGAGCAGTCGGCCAGCGAGATCTGGGACATCTTCCAGCGGGAGTACGGCCTGGGCGAACATGCCAAGGCGGGCGTGTCGCACACCAGCATGGCGGGGGAGGCGATTCGCATGTCGGCGGTGGTGCGTGTGGGCGGGCGGCAGTTCAGCGTGGATGCCACGGGATCGGGACCCATCGATGCCTTCGTCACCGGCATCAATCGCCACATGGGCGGCTCGCCCGTGCGGGTGCTCGACTACCACGAGCATGCCATCGGCAGCGGCGCGGATGCGAAGGCCGTGGCCTACCTGGAGCTGCGCATCGGCGATTCGCTCACGTTGTTCGGCGTGGGCATCGACTCGAACATCGTGTCGGCATCGCTCAAGGCCATCGTTTCCGGCCTGCAACGCGCCACGCATCGTGGATCGCTGCGCTTCGAGCCCGTCGCGCTGGCCTAAGATCGCGCTGAGAGAAAAACGCTGAGGAATCACCATGAGCGACAAGCTGATCATTTTCGACACCACCCTGCGCGACGGCGAGCAGTCCCCGGGCGCCTCGATGACCAAGGACGAGAAGTTGCGCATCGCGCGGCAGCTCGAGCGCCTGCGCGTGGACGTGATCGAAGCGGGTTTTGCCGCGTCGAGCAATGGTGATTTCGAGGCGGTGAAAGCGATCGCCGATCACATCAAGGAATCCACGGTGTGCTCGCTGGCGCGGGCCAACGACCGCGACATCTCGCGCGCCGCCGAAGCCTTGAAGGGCGCGGCCCGCTCGCGCATCCACACCTTCATCGCCACCAGTGCGCTGCACATGGAAAAGAAGCTGCGCATGACGCCCGACCAGGTGTTCGAGCAGGCGAAGTTGTCGGTGCGATTTGCTCGCAACCTCACTGACGACATCGAGTTTTCGCCCGAGGACGGCTACCGCTCCGACCCGGACTTCCTGTGCAGGGTGCTGGAAGCGGTGATCGCCGAGGGCGCGACCACCATCAACATCCCGGACACCGTTGGCTACGCGATTCCCGAGCTGTATGGCAACTTCATCCGCCACCTGCGCGAGCGTATTCCCAACGCGGACAAGGCCGTCTGGTCGGTGCACTGCCACAACGACCTGGGCATGGCCGTGGCCAACTCGCTGGCCGGCGTGAAGATCGGCGGGGCGCGACAGATCGAATGCACCATCAACGGCCTGGGCGAGCGCGCGGGCAATTGCTCGCTGGAGGAAGTGGTGATGGCGGTGAAGACGCGCCGCGACTACTTCGGGCTGGAGATCGGCGTCGATCCGTCGCAGATCGTGCCGGCCTCGCGCCTCGTCTCGCAGACGACCGGCTTCGTGGTGCAGCCCAACAAGGCGGTGGTGGGTGCCAATGCCTTCGCGCATGCCTCGGGCATCCACCAGGACGGCGTGCTCAAGGCGCGCGACACCTACGAGATCATGCGTGCCGAAGACGTGGGCTGGACGGCCAACAAGATCGTGCTGGGCAAGCTGTCGGGCCGCAATGCCTTCAAGCAGCGCCTGCAGGAGCTGGGCATCGAGCTGGATTCGGAAGCCGAGATCAACGCGGCCTTCGCGAAGTTCAAGGAGCTGGCCGACCGCAAGAGCGACATCTTCGATGAGGACATCCTCGCGCTCGTGATGGACGAGGCCGTCACCCACGAGCAGGAGCACTACCGGCTGCTGGCGCTGTCGCAGCATTCGGAGATGGGAGAGCGTCCTCACGCGAAGGTGGCCTTCTCTGCCGGCGAACAGGAGATGCACGCCGAGAGCGACGGCAACGGGCCGGTGGATGCGAGCCTTCGGGCCATCGAATCCAGAGTGCAAAGTGGCGCCGAAATGCTGCTCTATTCGGTCAATGCGATCACCTCCGGCAGCACAGAATCACAAGGCGAAGTGACGGTTCGGCTGCAACACGGGGGCCGGGTCGTCAACGGCGTCGGTGCCGATCCGGACATCGTCGTGGCGTCGGCCAAGGCGTACCTGTCGGCGTTGAACAAGCTGCACAGCAAGACCGAACGCGTGGCCGCCCAGGGCTGATTTGTGACACTTGTCACAAATCTGACTGCACTCAAGCTCAGCTTGAGAAGGGTGACGTAAGTTATTGATCTTGCGCGTGGTTTTCCTTTCGCCTACACTGGCGCCACCGTGTGAGCAGAGGTTCACGTGTTGTACTTGTCAAAACTCGCGTCGGTAGCTGTGGTGGCCTTGTCGGTCACCCTGTGCCTGACTGCACCGTCTGAAGCGCTGGCCGCCAAGAAAAAGGCGGTCACCTCTGCGCGCGCCTCCAAGAGCGTCAAGCAGCGTGCGGCGGTCGAGGTCGAGCCGGCTCACCCGTCCTACGGCCAGATGGCCGGCCTGCACGCCACGCAGGATGAACTCAATCTGAAGTCCGGTGTCGCCCTGGTCCTTGACCAGGACACCGACGAAGTCCTCTTCAGCAAGAACCCCGAAGCGGTTCTGCCCATTGCGTCCCTCACCAAGCTGATGACCGCGGTCATCGTGACCGAAGCCAAGCAGCCGCTGGACGAGGTGCTCACCGTCACGCAAGACGATGTGGACACCGAGAAGCACAGCCGCTCGCGCCTGAAGGTCGGCACGCAGCTCACGCGCGGCGAGATGCTGCACCTGGCGCTGATGTCTTCCGAAAACCGCGCAGCGCATGCGCTGGGCCGCAGCTACCCCGGTGGTCTGAATGCCTTCGTGACTGCGATGAACGCCAAGGCACAGGCGCTGGGCATGGCCGACACGAGCTACGTCGAGCCGACCGGCCTGTCGAGCAAGAACCAGTCGAGCGCGCGTGACCTCGCCACGCTGGTGAAGGCCGCGCACCAGCACCAGATCATCCGCGAGCTGTCGACGTCGCCGGAGTACCAGGTCGCGGTCAACAACCGCCCCATGCAATTCCGCAACACGAACATGCTGGTGCGCAACCCGAGCTGGGACATCGGGCTGCAGAAGACGGGCTACATCACTGAAGCCGGGCGTTGCCTGGTCATGCAGGCGCAGATGGCAGGCCGCAAGCTGATCATGGTGTTCCTTGATTCCGCCGGCTCGCGTTCTCGTATTGGCGATGCGGAGCGGGTGCGCAAGTGGATCAACGAGAGCAACCCGACGGCCCGTGTCGCAGCGCCCAAGGTCACGTCCTGATCTGACGCAATCTCAAGGCAAGAAGCCCGGCAACCGCCGGGCTTCTTGCTTTCCGGTGGCGGGACTCAGGTGCCGGCAGCTGCAGCAGAAGGTCGGTGTCCCAGGGCTGCGGAGATTTGCGCGGCCGTCGCCTTCAATCGCTCCAGCCATGCCTCTTCCAGCCGGTCCGCCGGCGCGGAGATGGACAGCCCCGCCACCAGCTTGCCCTGGTCATCGAGGATGCCCGCGGCCATGCAGCGCACGCCCAGCTCCAGTTCCTCGTCGTCCCGGGCGGTGCCGTCGTGCAGCACCTTGGACAAGGCCCGTTCCAGCGTCGGCAGGCTGGTGATGCTGTTGCGCGTGTGGCCCGCCAGCCCCGTGCGCGTCGCGTAGGCACGTACGCGCTGCGGGTCGTCGTGGGCCAGGAAGAGCTTGCCCACCGAGGTGAGGTGCAGCGGAGCGCGTCCGCCGATGGCACGGACCACCTGCATGCCCGAGCGTTCGCTGTAGGTACGCTCGATGTAGACGATCTCGTCACCCTGGCGCATCGACAGATTCACCGGCTGGTGGGTGAGCTTGTGCAGTTCGCGCATCGGACCCAGCGCGGCGTCGCGGACGTCCAGCCGTGCCTTCACCAGGTTGCCCAGCTCCAGCAGCCGCATGCCCAGCCGGTAGCTGCCGGCTTCAGGGCGATCGACGTAGCGGCCCAGGGCCAGGTCGTTGAGGATGCGGTGGGCAGTGGACGGGTGCAGGCCGGTCTGCTCGCTGATGGTCTTGAGCGACACCGGGTCCTGGTACGAGGCCAATACATCCAGAAGCGAAAACATGCGCTCCAGCACCTGTATCGTCGGGGCCTTGGATTCGGTGGTTTTCATGGCGCCGATTCTCCCCCAAAAAACCGAAATTTTGCATGGCGAAAAGATCGACTGCATCCTGGGATGGATTTTTCACAATCTTTTTCCGCTTCTGCCTGCTCGTCGGGGTGGGCGTGGCAAGCCCAGGCGCGAACGCGCTGACCAGCCGCGACATCGGGCTGGTCATCAACACCGCCGACCCATACTCGGTCGAAGTGGGCGAGTTCTACATCCAGGCGCGCAAGCTCACGCCCGAGCAAGTGCTTCGAGTGGAGTTTCCGGTGAAGGCCAGCCTCACGCCGGAAGAATTCGAACACCTCAAGACGGAGATCGACGCTCGCTTCAACGGCGGCACGCAGGCCCTGGCGCTCGCGTGGAAGATGCCCTATGCCGTCGCCTGCAACTCCATCACCGCGGCCGTGACCATGGGATACGACCCGACGCCTTGCGAGCAGACGCGCACCTGCTTCACCACCAAGCCGTCGTCGTATTTCGACTCACGCAGCCTCAAGCCCTATTCGAGCTTTGGCATGCGCCTGTCCATGCTGCTGGCCGCGACGGACGTGGCAGGCGCCAAGGCCTTGATCGAACGCGGTGTCGTGTCCGACCGCAGCCTGCTCAGGCGGGGCGCGCCATCGACCAATGCCTACTTCGTCGTTACCAAGGACCGTGACCGGAATTCGCGGGCGCCGCTGTTCCCGCCTTCAGGGCCGATCCAGGGATCGGGCGTGGTGGTCCGCACAGAGCGCACCCAGGCCATCGAAGGCGTGGAGCACCTCGTGCTGTACGAGACGGGCGCCATCCAGGTGGACAAGCTCGATACCTTGAAATGGGTGCCGGGCGCCCTGGCCGATCACCTCACGTCCTTCGGCGGCCAGCTCGACGGCAAGAGCGGCCAGATGAGCATCCTCGACTGGATCGCCTCGGGCGCCACGGCAAGCTATGGCACGGTGTCGGAGCCCTGCGCGTTCCAGCAGAAGTTTCCGCATCCGAAGGTGCTGCTGTCCAGCTACCTGATGGGCAGCACGGCCATCGAGGCCTATTGGCGCAGCGTCGCGTGGCCGCAGCAGGGGCTGTTCATTGGGGAGCCGCTGGCGGCGCCATTCGCTCGGCGCTGACGGCCTGCCGCGCTGCGGCGATGGCGCTGCGCACCGCGCCTTCGATGGTGGCGGGGTAGGGGCCGGCGATGTAGTCGCCGGCGGCGATGAGCCCGGGAGCGATGTGGCCTGCTGGTCGATCCAACTCCGGCACGCAGCGGAAGGTGGCCCGCTTTTCCGTGAGGTTGCGGATGTGGACCGGAGGCGCCTTCAGATGCCGGTGCAGCAACTCCTTCGCCTGCGCCAGTGTGGCGTCGCGGGTGGCATCGGTGCCGCGTTCGAGCCATGGCGCGGCACCGCTGATGACGAAGGCGAGCAGGCCGGGGCTGCCGCCCAGTTGCCCATGGTCGAACACGAACTGTGCGGGCCGGGTCTCTTCGTCGGAGGGCAGAACCAGCATCGGCTCGGGCAGCACCGTGCCATCACATCGCATGTAGACCGTGACGATGGGCTCGTAGCCCAGGGCGCCGGCTTGCGCAGCCCAGGCCTCATTGGTCGGTGCAGCCAGGCGCGATGCCTCGGCAGCGGAGCAGGCAAGGATCACGGCATCGAAGGCGCGTCCATCCACCTGCCATGTGCCGCTGCGTTCGATGCGCTCGACGCGTCGCCCCACCTGGACCGTCGCGCCTGAACGCATCAGCCAATCCAGTGCAGGTGACGGCAGCAAATCCCCCAGCCGCAGGCGCGGCAGCAGCAGGTCCGCCGACCCTTGACCGCTGAACAGCGCGTCGCGGATCACGCGGAGAAAGACCTTGGCGCTTGCTGAGCGGGATGGCGTGTTCAGGGCCGCCACGCACAGCGGATCGATCAGGCCGTCCTGCACCGCGGCCGGCAGGCTGCGCACCAGCTCACCGACGGTCATGCCGTCGGGGCAGCTGAATCCGCGCAGCATCCAGCCGGTGGCAGCTTGGAGGAGGGCCAGGCGCTCCCGCAGCGTCCAGCCTCGCCGGCCCAGCACGCCACGTGCGAATGCAAGCATCGGATGACCGCCCGGCAGCACCAGGCCATCGCCTGACGCATCCAGCAGTCGCAGCGGCGTGCGCAGGAACGCCTGCTTGAGGTCCACGCCCACCATGCGCATGATGCGCAGCGTCTCGACGTAGGCGCCGATCATGATGTGCTGGCCGTTGTCCAGTACCAGCCCATCGGTCTGCACGCTGCGTGCGCGGCCTCCGAGCTGCGGGGCCATCTCGAAGAGGTTGACCTGCGCGCCCAGCGAGGTGGCCTCCAACGCCGCCGCCAGCCCCGCCCAGCCGCCGCCGACCACGGCGACTTGCAGCGCCGGCACTAGCGCCCTCTCCAGTTCGTCTTCATGGCGATCCAGAGTTTGCGCAGCGGCGTGAGCGAGGTGCGCTGGTGCAGCACCTGGAAGTTGTCGGACTCGATCTCGCGCAGCAAGGTGCGGTAGATGTTGGCCATCATCAGCCCGGGCTTTTGCGTGGCGCGGTCCGCGTCGGGCAGCAGGGCGAAGGCCTCGTCGTAGAAGCGGTGGGCGCGCTCGGCCTGGAACTTCATGAGCGCGGTGAAGCGCTCGCTGTAGCCGAAGGGTGCCTGGCGGTTGAGGATCTCGTGCGCCTTCACGTCGAACTGCTGCAGCTCCGACACCGGGAGGTAGATGCGCCCTCGACGAGCGTCGTCGCCCACGTCGCGAATGATGTTGGTGAGCTGCATCGCCAGGCCCAGGCGATGCGCGTACTCGACGGTCTTGTCGCTGGTGCGGCCGAACACGTTGGCCGCCACCTCGCCGACTTCGCCCGCCACGAGGTGGCAGTACCGCCTCAGGCCGGCGAAGTCCAGGTAGCGAGACTGCTCCAGGTCCATGCGGCAGCCTTCGATCACGGCATGCAGGTGCGAAGCCTCGATGCCGTAGTCCTTCACGTGGGGCATCAGCGCCTTCATCGCCGGGTGGCTGGGCTGGCCCGCGAAGCTGGAGGCGACCTCCTTGTTCCACCACGCCAATTTGGTGGCGGCCACGCCGGGGTCGCTCACCTCGTCGACCACGTCGTCCACCTCGCGGCAGAAGGCATAGAAGGCGGTGATGGCGGCGCGCTGCGGCGGCGGCAGGAAGAGGAAGGCGTAGTAGAAGCTCGAGCCGCTCTTGGCGGCCTTCTCTTGCACGTATTGTTCTGGAGTCATGTGGCTTTGCTGGCCATGGGAACGGCGGCGGGGCGCATGCACAGCGCCCGCCAGAAGAGGAGGGGGACGTCGAACCAGCGCAGTGTGGGGCGCTTCGCGATGCTCGCAAAGTCCATGCCTTCGATCCTGTCGAGGATGCGCAGCCCGCCCTGCACGACAAGCCGCAATTCCCAGCCGGCACGGCCGGGGACACGATGGGCCAACGGGGCGCCGCTGAGCATGAGCTCACGGCTCCAGCGTACGAGGTCGGCGACGAGCGCGCGGGTGGCGGCGGTGTCCTGCCGCTCCAGCAGGGCCTGCGCGGTCACGCCATGACGGGCCACGTCAACCATCGGCGGATACAGGCGGCCACGGGCGGTGTCCACGCCCAGGTCCTGCCAGAAGTTGATGAGCTGCAGCGCCGTGCAGATGGCGTCCGACTGTCGGCGGGCCGGGTCGTCATCCACGCCATACAGGTGCAGCAGCAGGCGTCCGACCGGGTTGGCCGATCGGCGGCAATAGTCGAGCAACTCGGCGCGGTCGGCGTAGTCGTGCTTGACCACGTCCTGCTCGAAGGCGCTGAGCAGGTCGCGAAGCAGCGCCGGCGGCAGGTGATGGACTTTCATGGCTTCGGCCAGCGGCCCGAAAACCCCTTGCCACGGGCCCGTCACCGCCTGCCCGGCTACCGTGGATTCCAGCGCCGCCCGATACTGTGCGAGCGCCGCCAGCCGTTCGGCCGGCGAGGCATCTCCTTCGTCGGCGATGTCGTCCGCCGTCCGCGCGAACCAGTAGATGGCCGCCACCGCGGGGCGCAGCCGGGGCGGGCACAGGACGGAGGCAACAGGGAAGTTTTCGTAGTGGTCGACGCTCACGGCGTGCATTGTCGTCGCGAAGATCGGCAGCTACTTTTGATGACTACTTTGTTCACGACAAAGCCGCCGAACGGAATTGACACTGCGGGTTCTCACGAATACATTACTGACCGGTCAGTCAGTTGCAGCCCACCGCTCGCGCCGTCCAGCAGTTCAGACCGCCAGCCACAGCTCACCGCGCTGTTGTCCATTCCGCGTTTTTCTGCATTGCCGAGGATAGCCATGCGTCATCTCGTCTCGCTTTCCACCCTGGCCGCCGCCGTCGTGCTGGCCGCCTGCTCCAAGACCGAACCCGCGCCCGAACCCATCCGCGCCGTGCGCACGATGGTCGTGTCCACCGACTCCGCCGGCGGTACTTACGAATACGCCGCCGAAGTGCGCGCCCGGACCGAGTCCCGGCTGGGCTTTCGCGTCGGCGGCAAGTTGATCCGCCGCATGGTCGATGCCGGCGCTACCGTCAAGGCCGGCCAGGTGCTCGCCCAGCTGGATCCGCAGGACCTGCGCCTGGGCCAGGACGCCGCTCGCGCCGCGCTGTCCGCCGCCCAGGCCAACTACGACCAGAGCGCCGCCGACTACAAGCGCTACAAGGATTTGCGCGACCAGGGCTTCATCAGCTCGGCTGACCTGGAGCGCCGCGATACCACCTTGAAGGCAGCGCAGGCACAACTCGAACAGGCCAAGGCCCAGGCCAGCGTGCAGGGCAACCAGACCGCCTATTCCACCCTCGTGGCCGATGCCAACGGCGTGATCACCGGCGTGGACGCCGAGCCCGGCACCGTGGTGGCTGCCGGCGCGCCAGTGGTGCGTCTGGCCCAGGACGGCCCGCGCGACGTGGTGTTCTCCGTGCCCGAAGACAAGGTCAACCTCGTGAAGGCCCTGGCCGCCCAGCCGGGCCGATTCAAGGTGCGCATGTGGGGCAGCAACGAGACGCTGGCCGCTTCCATCCGTGAAGTCGGCGCCGCCGCCGACACGGTGACGCGCACCTTCACCGTCAAGGCCGACCTGGATGGAGAGGCCTCCAAGGCCGTGCGTCTGGGCCAGACGGCGACCATGCTGGTGGAAATGCCCAAGACCGTGGGCGTGAACAAGCTGCCGCTGTCGGCGCTGAAGGAAGAGCAGGGCCAGACCATCGTGTGGGTGGTCGACAAGTCCAGCATGACCGTGTCGCCGCAGAAGGTGCAGGTGGCTGGCGCGGACGGCAATGAGGCTGTCATCGCCGGTGGCCTCAAGGCGGGCCAGATCGTCGTGACCGCCGGTGTGCACGTGCTCAATCCGGGCCAGAAGGTGAAGTTCTACGCCGATCCGGCCGTGGCCGCCGCCAAGTCGTCCGCCGCGGCCGCTGCCAACGCCACCGCTGTTTCCGTCAAGTGAGCGAGGCCAGCGTGAGCACCACTACAGACGATCTCCACGCCGGCGCGGCCTCGCCCGCCAGCAGCAAGAAGAGCTTCAACATCTCCAAGTGGGCGCTGGATCATCCGGCCCTCACGCGCTACCTGCTGGTGGTGCTGATGGTGCTGGGCATGGCCGCCTACTTCCAGCTCGGCCAGGACGAGGACCCGCCCTTCACCTTCCGTGCGATGGTCGTGCGCGCCTACTGGCCTGGCGCCACCGCGCAGCAGATGGCCGACCAGGTCACCGACAAGATCGAGAAGACGCTCCAGGAAGTCCCGTATTCCGACAAGATCCGCAGCTACTCCAAGCCGGGCGAGACGTTCATCATCTTCCAGGTGAAGGACTCGTCGCCGCCCAAGGAGATGTCGCAGATCTGGTACACGGTGCGCAAGAAGATCGGCGACATCCGCGGCACGCTGCCCGGTGGTGTGGTCGGCCCGTTCTTCAACGACGAGTTCGGTGATGTGTACGGCTCGATCTATGCGCTGTCCAGCGATGGCTTCACCTATGAGGAACTCAAGGAGCAGGCCGACCAGGTGCGCCAGCGCCTGCTGAAGGTCAAGGACGTCAACAAGGTCGAGATCTTTGGCGCACAGGACGAGAAGATCTTCATCGAGATCTCGCAGAAGAAGCTGGCCCAGCTGGGGCTGGACTTCAACGCCGTCATCGCGCAGCTGGGTGCCCAGAACGCGGTGGAGTCCGCCGGTGTGATCGATTCGCCCACCGACTTCCTGCAGGTGCGCGTTGGCGGGCAGTTCAACAACATCGAGCAGTTGCGTGCGTTCGCCATCCGCGCCAACGGCAGCAGCTTCCGCCTGGGCGACATCGCCACCGTCAAGCGCGCCTACGTGGACCCGCCGCAGGTCAAGGTGCGCGACCGCGGCAAGGAAGTCATCGCGCTGGGCATTTCCATGGCCAAGGGCGGCGACATCATCGAGCTGGGCAAGGCGCTCAAGGTGACGACCGAGCAGATCCGCGCAGACCTGCCGGTGGGCATCGAGATGCAGCAGTTCCAGAACCAGTCGTCGGTGGTGGCGAAGTCGGTGAACGAATTCGTCGGTACGCTGATCGAGGCGGTGGTGATCGTGCTGGGCGTGAGCTTCATCAGCCTGGGCCTGCACTTCAAGCCGAAGTTCCACATCGACTGGCGGCCCGGCCTGGTGGTGGGCATCACCATTCCGCTGGTGCTGGCCATCACCTTCGTCACGATGTTCTACTGGGGCGTGGGCCTGCACAAGATTTCGCTGGGCTCGCTCATCATCGCGCTGGGCCTGCTGGTGGACGACGCGATCATTGCGGTCGAGATGATGGTGCGCAAGCTGGAGGAAGGCTACGACAAGGTCCGCGCCGCCACCTTCGCATACGAAGCGACCGCGATGCCGATGCTGACCGGCACGCTGATCACGGCAGTGGGCTTCCTGCCCATCGGCATGGCGAAGTCAGCGGTGGGTGAATACACCTTCGCGATCTTCGCGGTGACGGCGGCTGCGCTGCTCATTTCCTGGCTGGTGTCGGTGTACTTCGTGCCCTACCTCGGCACGCTGCTGCTCAAGACCAAGCCGCATGCCGATGGCGACCAGCCGCACGAGCTCTTCGACACGCCGTTCTATGCGCGCTTTCGCCGCACGGTGAACTGGTGCGTGCAGCACCGCTGGATCACCATCGGCCTGACCATCGGCACACTGCTGCTGGGCTTCGTCGGCATGGGCAAGGTGCAGAACCAGTTCTTCCCGGATTCGAGCCGGCCTGAAGTGCTGGTGGACCTGTGGTTCCCCGAAGGCACGTCCTTCGCGGCCAATGAGGAAGTCACCAAGCGCGTGGAGGCCCGCATCGCCAAGATCGAGGGCGTGGACCACGTGACCACCTGGGTGGGCAGCGGCCTGCCGCGCTTCGCGCTGGTGCTGGACCAGATCTTCCCGCAGAGCAACGTGAGCCAGCTGGTGGTGCTGCCCAAGAGTCACGTGGAGCGCGAGAAGCTGCGCAAGATGCTGCCGGAACTGCTGGCCTCGGAGTTCCCCGAGATCCGTGGCCGGGCCAAGCTGCTGCCCAACGGGCCGCCGGTGCCGTACCCCGTGCAGTTCCGCGTGGTCGGCCCTGATCCGGCAAAGGTTCGCGCCTATGCCGACGAGGTGAAGGCCATCATGCGCGAGAACCCGAACATGCGTGGCGTGAACGACAACTGGAACGAGTCGGTCAAGACGCTGCGCCTGGACGTGGACCAGGACAAGGCCCGCGCGCTGGGCGTGAGCAGCCAGGCCATTGCCCAGGCGGCGCGCACCATCAACAGCGGCTCGACCATCGGCCAGTACCGCGACGGCGACCGCCTGATCGACATCGTGCTGCGCCAGCCGCTGGACGAGCGCAACGCCATCACGGACCTGGCCAGCGCCTACGTGCCTACCGCCATTGGCCGCAGCATTCCGCTGTCGCAGATCGCCAAGGCGAACTTCGTGTGGGAGCCGGGCGTGCTGTGGCGCGAGGGCCGCGACTATGCCGCGACCGTTCAGGGCGACATCGTCGAAGGACTGCAGGGCGCGACGGTGACGGCCCAGCTCGATCCGCTGTTCAAGCCCATCCGCGAGAAGATGCTGCCGGGCTACCACATCGACGTGGCTGGTGCGGTGGAGGAAAGCAGCAAGGGGCAGGGCTCGATCGCCGTGGGTGCGCCGCTGATGCTGTTCATCATGTTCACGCTGCTCATGCTGCAACTGCACAGCTTCAGCCGCGCGGTGCTGGTGTTCCTCACCGGCCCCATGGGCATCGCCGGCGTGGCGGCAGCGCTGCTGATCCTGAACCGTCCGTTCGGCTTCGTGGCGCTTCTGGGCGTGATCGCGCTGATGGGCATGATCATGCGCAACTCGGTGATCCTGATCGACCAGATCGAGCACGACCGGGAGCGTGGTGTCCCAACCTGGGAGGCGATCGTGGAGTCCGCGGTGCGCCGGTTCCGGCCGATCATCCTGACGGCTGCGGCGGCGGTGCTGGCCATGATTCCACTGTCTCGCAGCGTGTTCTGGGGCCCGATGGCCGTGGCCATCATGGGCGGCCTGATCGTTGCCACGGTGCTGACGCTGCTGGCCTTGCCGGCCATGTACGCAGCCTGGTTCCGTGTGAAACCGGCCGATCAGGAGAAGTCCTTGGCCGAACACCGCAACAAGGCGCTGGCTCCGGGCTAAAATACGCGGTTTACCGGATCGCCTTGAAAAGAAAGGGAGCCTCGGCTCCCTTTCTCGTCTTGTGAGACCTCTGTAAGTAGCAGGCCCAGCGCGGGTGGCGAAATTGGTAGACGCACCAGGTTTAGGTCCTGACGCCAGCAATGGTGTGCGGGTTCGAGTCCCGCCCCGCGCACCACAACGATATCTTGAAAGCCCATTGAATCATGGCCGTGACTGTTGAAACCCTCGAGAAGCTCGAACGCCGCATCACGCTGACGCTCGCCGCTGACACCATCAACAACGAAGTGCAGTCGCGCCTGAAGCGCCTGTCGCGCACCGTCAAGGCCGACGGCTTCCGTCCCGGCAAGGTGCCGATGTCGGTGGTGGCCCAGCGCTACGGCTACTCGGTGCAGTACGAAGTCATGAACGACAAGGTCGGCCAGGCATTCCAGCAGGCCGCCAACGAAGCCAAGCTGCGCGTGGCCGGTGCCCCGCGCATCACCGAGAAGGACGGCGCGCCCGAAGGCCAGATCACCTTCGACGCCACCTTCGAGGTCTACCCGGAAGTCAAGATCGGCGACCTTGCCACAGCCGAAGTCGAGAAGATCGGCACGGAGGTGAGTGACGCCGCCATCGACAAGACCATCGACATCCTGCGCAAGCAGCGCCGCACCTTCGCCCAGCGTCCCGCGGCCGAAGGCGCCCAGGAAAGCGACCGCATCACCATCGACTTCGAAGGCAAGATCGACGGCGTGCCCTTCGAAGGCGGCAAGGCCGAGAACTTCCAGTTCCTGATCGGCGAAGGCCAGATGCTCGAGACCTTCGACAAGGCCGTGCGCGGCATGAAGGCCGGCGAATCCAAGACCTTCCCGCTGGCCTTCCCGGCCGACTACCACGGCAAGGACGTGGCCGGCAAGGAAGCCGACTTCCTCGTCACCGTGAAGAAGATCGAGGCTCAGAACCTGCCCGAAGTGAACGAGGCGTTTGCCAAGTCGCTGGGCATCCAGGACGGCACGGTCGAAGGCCTGCGCGCCGACGTGAAGAAGAACCTGGAGCGCGAAGTGAAGTTCCGCGTTCTGGCCCGCAACAAGGGCGCCGTGATGGACGCGCTGGTGAAGGTGGCCGAGCTGGACGTGCCCAACGCCCTGGTGGCCCAGGAAACCGAGCGCATGATCGCCGACGCCCGCGCCGACCTGAAGAAGCGTGGCATCAAGGACGCCGAGAACGCGCCCATCCCCGCCGAGATCTTCAAGCCCCAGGCCGAGAAGCGCGTGCGTCTTGGTCTGGTGGTGGCCGAGTTGGTCCGCGCCAACAACCTGAACGCCAAGCCCGAGCAGCTGCAGGCCCACATCGAGGAAATGGCCCAGAGCTACGAGAAGCCGGCCGAGGTGGTCCGCTGGTACCTCAGCGACCGCCAGCGCATGGCCGAGGTGGAAGCCGTGGTCATCGAGAACAACGTGGCCGAATTCGTGCTGAGCAAGGCCAAGGTGACCGACAAGACCGTGGCCTTCGACGAGCTGATGGCCGGTTGATCCGACGCCGCCGCCTTTCACGCGAAGGAAAGGCACCACGCCGGGAGGCGGGGTGCCTTTTTCGTTTCTGCGGGTGTGCACTTGTGGCTACATAATCAAGCCCAACATTTCCTGTTCCGTTCTCACTTCCAAGGACTCACATGAGCGCGCTGGAGACACAAGGTCTGGGCATGGTGCCCGTCGTCATCGAACAGTCGGGTCGCGGGGAGCGCGCCTACGACATCTATTCGCGGCTGCTGCGCGAGCGCATCATCTTCCTGGTCGGCCCGGTGAACGACCAGACGGCGAACCTGGTGGTGGCCCAGATGCTCTTCCTGGAGAGCGAAAACCCCGACAAGGACATGTTCCTGTACATCAACAGCCCGGGCGGCAGCGTCAGCGCCGGCCTGTCGATCTACGACACCATGCAGTTCGTCAAGCCTGACGTGTCCACCATGTGCATGGGCATGGCCGCCAGCATGGGCGCTTTCCTGCTGGCCGCCGGCGCCAAGGGCAAGCGCATCGCGCTGCCGAATTCGCGCATCATGATCCACCAGCCGTCGGGGGGCGCGCAAGGCCAGGCGTCGGACATCGAAATCCAGGCCCGGGAAATCCTGAAACTCAGGGAAAGCCTGAACAAGATTCTCTCGGACCGCACGGGCCAACCCATCGAGAAAATTCGTAACGATTCGGAACGCGACTACTTCATGTCCGGCCAGGAGGCCAAGGATTACGGGCTGATTGACCAAGTCCTCGAGAAACGATCCTGAAACCAGGAGGTTTCGCACGAATTTGGGCAGCAAACGGGGTCTTTCTTTCCACCAAGGCCCCGTTTTCTTTTCCACTATCATTGAACCAGCTTTACCCCGCCTACGCACTGCTCCCATGGCCGACAAAAAAGGCTCCTCCAGCGAGAAAGTTCTCTACTGCTCCTTCTGCGGCAAGAGCCAGCACGAGGTCAAGAAACTGATCGCCGGTCCGTCCGTCTTCATCTGCGACGAGTGCATCGAGCTGTGCAACGACATCATTCGCGACGAGGTGCCCGCCGAGGGCACCGACGCGAAGGCAGCCCGCTCCGACCTGCCCATCCCGACAGAGATCAAGTCCATCCTCGACCAATACGTGATTGGCCAGGATGCGGCCAAGCGCACGCTGTCGGTGGCGGTCTACAACCACTACAAGCGGCTCAAGCACATGGGCCGCTCGAAAGAGGATGTGGAACTCTCCAAGAGCAACATCCTGCTGATCGGCCCCACGGGCTCAGGCAAGACGCTGCTGGCGCAGACGCTGGCGCGGCTCTTGAACGTGCCCTTCGTGATCGCCGACGCCACGACGCTGACCGAAGCCGGCTACGTGGGTGAGGACGTCGAGAACATCATCCAGAAGCTGCTGCAGAACTGCAACTACGACGTCGAGAAGGCGCAGCGCGGCATCGTCTACATCGACGAGATCGACAAGATCTCCCGCAAGGCGGACAACCCCTCCATCACCCGCGACGTGTCGGGCGAAGGCGTGCAGCAGGCGCTGCTCAAGCTGGTCGAAGGCACCATGGCCTCCGTGCCCCCGCAAGGCGGCCGCAAGCACCCGAACCAGGATTTCCTGCAGATCGACACGACCAACATCCTGTTCATCTGTGGCGGCGCCTTCGACGGCCTGGAGAAGGTCATCCAGAACCGTTCCGAGAAGTCGGGCATCGGCTTCGCGGCCACGGTTCACGGCAAGTCTGAAAAGCGCGTCTCGGAGATCTTCCGCGAGGTGGAGCCCGAGGACCTCATCAAATTTGGCCTCATTCCCGAGCTGGTCGGCCGCCTGCCCGTGGTCGCCACGCTGGGCGAGCTGACCGAGGACGCCCTGGTGCAGATCCTCACCGAGCCCAAGAACGCGCTCGTCAAGCAATACCAGAAGCTGTTCAGCATGGACGGCGTGGACCTCGAGATCCGCTCCTCGGCGCTCGCGGCCATCGCCCGCAAGGCACTCGCACGCAAGACCGGCGCGCGGGGCCTGCGTTCCATCATGGAACAGTCGCTGATCGACACCATGTTCGACTTGCCCACGCTCGATGGCGTGGCCAAGGTGGTTCTTGACGAACACACGATCGAAGATGACGCGAAACCGCTGCTCGTGTACCGCGAGCAGAGCAAGGCCAGCGCGTGAAGTCCGGTGCCGGACCCTGCCGATGAGCGTGGGCCGGCTTCTTGCAATCGAATGCTCGGGCCCTAAATAGGCCTGAGAAAGAGAGGTCTCAATGTCCGGACATCCCATCCTCCCCGCCGAAAAGATCACGCTGCCGCTTCTGCCGCTGCGCGATGTGGTGGTGTTCCCCCACATGGTCATCCCGCTGTTCGTGGGGCGGCCCAAGTCCATCAAGGCGCTGGAAGCCGCGATGGAAGCCGGCCGGCAGATCATGCTGGTCGCGCAGAAGGCCGCCGGCAAGGACGAGCCCAAGCCCGACGACATGTTCGAGGTGGGCTGCGTCTCCAGCATCCTGCAGATGCTCAAGCTGCCCGACGGCACGGTGAAGGTACTGGTCGAAGGCATCCAGCGCGCCAACACCCATGCCATTTCCGACAATGGCGAGCACTTCGTCGCTGACGTCACGCCGGTTCCTCCGGAGGCCGAGACCAAGCCCGAGATCGAGGCCTTGCGCCGCGCGGTCACGCAGCAGTTCGACCAGTACGTCAAGCTGAACAAGAAGATCCCGCCGGAAATCCTTACGAGCATTGCAGGCATCGACGATGCCGGCCGCCTGGCGGACACCATCGCCGCGCACCTGCCGCTCAAGCTCGAGAACAAGCAATCGGTGCTCGACCTCTTCGCGGTCGACAAGCGCCTGGAAAAGCTGCTGGAGCAGCTCGAGCATGAAGTCGACATCCTCCAGGTCGAAAAGCGCATCCGTGGCCGCGTTAAGCGCCAGATGGAGAAGAGCCAGCGCGAGTACTACCTGAACGAGCAGGTCAAGGCCATCCAGAAGGAACTCGGTGACGGCGAAGACGGTGCCGACATGGAGGAGCTGGAAAAGAAGATCACCGCTGCCAAGATGCCCAAGGAGGCCCGCAAGAAGGTCGACGCCGAGCTGAAGAAGTTGAAGCTCATGTCGCCCATGTCGGCCGAGGCGACGGTGGTTCGCAACTACATCGACACCCTGGTCAATTTGCCCTGGAGCAAGAAGACCAAGATCAAGCACGACCTGCTGCATGCCGAGGAAGTCCTCAACGAGGATCACTACGGCCTGGAGAAGGTCAAGGACCGCATCCTCGAGTACCTCGCGGTGCAGCAGCGCGTCGACAAGGTCAAGGCGCCTATCCTGTGCCTGGTCGGGCCTCCGGGTGTGGGCAAGACCTCGCTGGGGCAGTCCGTGGCGCGCGCCACCGGCCGCAAGTTCGTTCGCATGGCCCTCGGCGGCGTGCGTGACGAGGCTGAGATCCGCGGTCACCGCCGCACCTACATCGGCTCCATGCCGGGCAAGGTGCTGCAAAGCCTGTCGAAGGTCGGCACGCGCAATCCGCTGTTCCTGCTTGACGAGATCGACAAGCTGGGCATGGATTTCCGCGGCGACCCGTCGTCCGCGCTGCTTGAAGTGCTGGACCCGGAGCAGAACCACACCTTCAGCGACCACTACGTCGAGGTCGATTTCGACCTGTCGGACACGATGTTCATCGCGACCTCGAACTCGATGAACATTCCGCCGGCGCTGCTGGACCGGATGGAAGTGATCCGCCTGTCGGGCTACACGGAAGACGAGAAGCTCAACATTGCCCAGCGCTACCTCTTGCCCAAGCAGAGCAAGAACAACGGGGTGCGCGATGACGAGATGGAAGTCACCGAAGCCGCGGTGCGCGGGATCATCCGCTACTACACCCGTGAAGCCGGGGTGCGTTCGCTGGAGCGCGAGATCTCGAAGATCTGCCGCAAGGTGGTCAAGGGCCTGCAGCTCAAGAAGTACGAGGGCAAGGTTGTCGTCACCGACGAGAACCTCAACGACTTCCTGGGCGTGCGCAAGTTCGACTACGGCCGCGCCGAGAAGAAGAACCAGGTCGGCCAGGTGGTCGGCCTTGCGTGGACCGAAGTGGGCGGCGACCTGCTGACCATCGAATCCGCGGTGATGAACGGCAAGGGCAGCATCATCCGCACCGGTTCGCTGGGCGACGTGATGAAGGAGTCTGTCGAGGCCGCTCGATCGGTGGTGCGTTCGCGAGCCCGCTTGCTGGGCATCAAGGACGAGCTCTTCGAGAAGCGCGACATCCACATCCACGTGCCCGATGGCGCGACGCCCAAGGACGGGCCGAGCGCGGGCATCGCGATGACGACGGCCTTCGTGTCGGCGCTCACGGGCATTCCCGTGCGTGCGGACGTGGCGATGACCGGCGAGATCACGCTGCGCGGGGAGGTCACGGCCATCGGCGGCTTGAAGGAAAAGCTGCTGGCAGCTCACCGTGGTGGCATCAAGACGGTCATGATTCCTGAAGAGAACGTGAAGGACCTTCAGGACATCCCCGAGAACGTCAAGAACCACCTGGAGATCGTGCCGGTGAAGTGGATCGACCGCGTGCTGGAAGTGGCGCTCGAAACGGCCCCGCAACCGTTGCCGGAAGAAGAGCCGGCCAAGGTGGAGGCCAAGCCCGAAGCACCGGCCACGGTGTCCGATTCGCTCAAGCACTGATCGCTGAAACGGTCGTTGAAGAAAAAATCGGAGGCCCGCTTTACAGCGGGCCTTTTTTCACTATAGAATGCGAGACTTCGTTGGGTAGCAAGACTTTCTTGGAAACGAGAGAATCTGCAAGGCAACGAAGCGACGCGGGAGTAGCTCAGTTGGTAGAGCGCAACCTTGCCAAGGTTGAGGTCGCGAGTTCGAGACTCGTCTCCCGCTCCAGATTCAAAAGGGAAGCAGCTGCTTCCCTTTTTCATGTCAGGGCGTCAAACGCTGATCACCCGAAGGGCTTTGCGCCAGTTGTGTGAGAATGCGCTTCCGCTTCGATGGCGCGGTAGCAAAGCGGTTATGCACCGGATTGCAAATCCGTGTAGGTCGGTTCGACTCCGGCCCGCGCCTCCAAATCTTCGACGCCTCGCGTGCTCTGCCCGCGAGGCGTTTTGCTTTGGCGCATACACTGCGCCGCTGGCCCCGGTGGCGAAATTGGTAGACGCATCGGACTTAAAATCCGCGGCCGCAACACACGCGGCGTGGGGGTTCGATTCCCCCCCGGGGCACCACATTCAAAGATTCATCGCAGCGCTGTGGGACCGAAGAGCTGCCGGCACAGTGCCCCTCCAAGGTTGGGTTCCTGGCCGCGACGCCGGGTACCGCCAGGCGTTCAGCCGGTACGTGCGCCCAGATGCGCCAGCCGCCTTCCGCCAGAACTTCACTGCTCCTTGATGTCAACGACGAAGGCCATGACCGCTGGCCAGGCATGAGCATTTCCATTCGCTCGCAGAGCCCCTGCGTCGAATGCCTCGCATTGTCCTCGTCAAGAAGGAGGCACGCGGGGTGCTGGGCAACGAGATGTACGCGGACCTCCAAGGCCGAAACGGCAAAGCATTGCCGCGACGCCTTGAAAGGACTGACGTACCACTACCAGCAAGTTAGGAGCCATCATGAAAGTCTTCACCCCGATCATTGCCTCCTTGATCCTTGTCGCCTCTGCATCCGCCCAGTCTGCGACCATCAACCTGGGGGGCGATGCCTGCGGCAACACTCGCCAGTGCGCCGACGTGCCCAATGATGCAAACGCTGAAATCTCGTTCGGCGCAAGCACGACCTACCAGACTGCCCACATCACCATCAACGGCAAAACGTTCAGTGGTCCGGCAACAGTCACTGAAACGAGCGTGGAGGGCGTGCTGTACGCCACTGATGGAACCTGGGTCCAGGTGTCGAGCCAGTGGAGTTACATCCGCAAGCAAATCAACAACGGCCGGGCTCACTACTGGGTGACGAACTACACGCTCACGGGAGGGGCGGTGGTGACAGGCTGACGTTGCCGATGGGGCTGGCCGCCGCTGCATTGCCCGTGGGCTCCACCGTGCACGGGAACGTCAACCAGGCCGATGCAATGGCCTCCAGACGCTGGACGTCGCCAGTGGTCTGAAGTACGGCCGACGGCTGGGCTTCACGAGGCAGGAGGCCCAGCAGCGTGTTCCCTGCATGGCGCGCCACGGCATCGGCGGTGTCGATGATCTGCACGTCCGGCCCCATCGCTTCCTCGATCAGGTGCCGCACGAAAGGATAGTGCGTGCACCCCAGCACCACGGTGTCCACGCCGGCTTGCCGCAGCGGCGCCGTGTGCTGGGCCACCGCCTGTCGCATCTGCGCTGAGGTCAAGTCACCTTCCTCGATGAGCCTCGCCAAGCCGGGGCAGGGTTGGGCAATGATCTGGGCGCCTGCACTCTGGGCCTTCATCAAGCTCCGGAATTTTTCGCTGGCGATCGTCTTGGGTGTGGCCATCACTCCCACCCGCCCGTTGCGGCTGGCGGCCACTGCGGGCTTGATGCCCGGCTCCACGCCGATGATCGGAAATTCCGGCCACCGGGCGCGCAAGGCTTTGACCGCCACCGCCGTCGCCGTATTGCACGCGATCACAAGGCCAATCGCCCCTTGCGACATCAAATGTTCCATGATCCGCATCGAGCGATCGAGTACGTAGGCATCCGAGCGTTCGCCGTAGGGCGCGTGCGCGGAGTCCGCCACGTACAGCAAAGGCGCCTGCGCCAGCTGCGACCTCAGCGAGCGCAGCACCGACAGGCCGCCCACGCCGGAGTCGAAGACGCCTACGCAAGGCTGGCGCATGTGTGCATTCGGTCCGCGGAAATGGAGAGATGAGTCCATTGCGAGGCAAGTCTATCCGCGAGCCGTGGATAAAATAGTACGATCGTTCGATTTTTCAAGAAAACTGTCATCCGGCGGACAGGGTTGCGCGCGACCCCGCCGGTAGAATTTCGCAAGTTACGTAAACGTCAATTCGTTTCAGGAGACCGTCGAATGAAGGTGCTGGTACCAGTCAAGCGCGTCGTCGATTTCAACGTGAAGGTTCGCGTGAAGTCCGATGGCACCGGTGTGGACATCGCGAACGTGAAGATGAGCATGAATCCGTTCGACGAGATTGCCGTGGAAGAAGCGGTCCGCCTGAAGGAGAAGGGCGTGGTCACCGAGGTGATCGCTGTCTCCTGCGGCGTCACGCAGTGCCAGGAAACGCTGCGCACTGCGATGGCCATCGGTGCGGATCGCGCCATCCTGGTCGAGACCACTGAAGAGCTGCAGCCGCTGGCCGTGGCCAAGATCCTCAAGGCGCTGGTCGACAAGGAGCAGCCGGGCCTCGTGATCCTGGGCAAGCAGGCCATCGACGACGACTGCAACCAGACCGGCCAGATGCTGGCCGCGCTGGCCAACCTGCCGCAAGCCACCTTCGCCTCGAAGGTCGAGGTCAGCGGCGACAGCGCCAACGTCACGCGTGAAGTGGACGGCGGCCTGGAGACCGTGAAGGTCAAGCTGCCCGCCGTGGTCACCACCGACCTGCGGCTGAACGAGCCGCGCTATGTCACGCTGCCCAACATCATGAAGGCCAAGAAGAAGCCGCTGGACACCGTCAAGCCCGCCGACCTCGGCGTGGACGTGACCCCGCGCATCAAGACCCTGAAGGTCAGCGAGCCGCCCAAGCGCAGCGCCGGCATCAAGGTGCCCGACGTGGCGACCCTGGTGTCCAAGCTCAAGAACGACGCCAAGGTGATCTGAACAAGGCCGCACGGAGACGCACATGACTTCCCTCGTTATCGCTGAACACGACAACGCGTCCATCAAGGGCGCGACGCTGAACACCGTCACCGCCGCCGTCGCCCTGGGCGGCGACGTGCACGTGCTGATCGCCGGTCACAACGCTGGCGGCGCGGCCGAAGCCGCGGCCAAGATCGCCGGCGTGAGCAAGGTGCTGCTGGCCGAATCCGCCGGTCTCGAGCACGGCCTGGCCGAGAACGTCGCCGCGCAGGTACTGGCACTGGCCGGCAGCTACAGCCACATCGTCTTCCCGGCCACCGCTGCGGGCAAGAACGTCGCGCCGCGCGTCGCAGCGTTGCTGGACGTGGCCCAGGTGTCGGACGTCACCAAGGTCGTCAGCCCTGACACCTTCGAGCGCCCGATCTACGCCGGCAATGCCATCGCCACCGTGCAGAGCACGGACAAGGTGAAGGTGCTGACGGTGCGCACCACCGGCTTCGATGCCGCGGCTTCCACCGGCGGCAGCGCTGGTGTCGAGAACGTTACCGCCACCGCGGACAGCACCAGCACCAGCTTCGTGGGCTCCGAGATCGCCAAGAACGACCGCCCCGAACTCACCGCCGCGAAGATCATCGTCTCCGGTGGCCGCGCGCTGGGCTCCAGCGACAAGTTCACCGAAGTGCTCACGCCCCTGGCCGACAAGCTGGGTGCCGCGCTCGGTGCCAGCCGCGCTGCCGTCGATGCAGGCTATGCCCCCAACGACTGGCAGGTGGGCCAGACGGGCAAGATCGTCGCGCCTCAGCTGTACATCGCCGCGGGCATCTCGGGCGCCATCCAGCACCTGGCCGGCATGAAGGACTCCAAGGTGATCGTCGCGATCAACAAGGATCCGGAAGCGCCGATCTTCAGCGTGGCGGACTACGGCCTCGAAGCCGACCTCTTCACCGCCGTGCCCGAGCTGGTGCAAGCGCTCGGCTGATTCCCACGGCGTCACTGCCGATGAGAGACCCCAAGGGGCGCGTCACACGTGGCCGCGCCCCTTTTTGCATCTGGAGACCCCGAACATGACGTACCGTGCCCCCGTGAAGGACATGCTGTTCTGCATGCAGGAGCTGGCAGGGCTGGAGCAAGTCGCGAAGATCCCCGGCTTTGAAGATGCCGGCATCGAGACCGCGCAGGCCGTGCTGGAAGAGTCGGCCAAGCTCAATGAGGAAGTGGTGGCCCCGCTGAACGTGGAAGGCGACCGCCAGCCTTCGTATTGGAAGGACGGCAAGGTGTTCACCACCGCCGGCTTCAAGGAAGCCTTCAAGCAGTTCGGCGAAGGCGGCTGGCAAGGTCTGCAGCACCCGACTGACTTCGGCGGCCAAGGCTTGCCCAAGACGATCGCCGCGGCCTGCATCGAAATGCTCAACAGCGCCAACCTGAGCTTCGCGCTGTGTCCGCTGCTGACCGACGGCGCCATCGAGGCGTTGCTCACGGCCGGCAGCGACGAGCAGAAGGCCACCTACCTGCCCAAGATGATCTCGGGTGAGTGGACCGGCACGATGAACCTCACCGAGCCGCAAGCCGGCTCCGACCTCGCGCTGGTGCGCACGCGCGCCGAGCCTCAGCCTGACGGCACCTACAAGATCTTCGGCACCAAGATCTTCATCACCTACGGCGAGCACGACATGGCGGACAACATCGTCCACCTGGTGCTGGCCCGCGTGGCCGGTGCGCCCGAGGGCGTGAAGGGCATCAGCCTGTTCGTGGTGCCCAAGTTCCTGGTGAATGCCGATGGTTCGCTGGGCGCGCGCAACGACGCGCACTGCGTGAGCATCGAACACAAGCTGGGCATCAAGGCCAGCCCGACGGCCGTTCTGCAGTTCGGTGACCACGGGGGCGCCATCGGCACGCTGGTGGGCCAGGAGAACCGCGGCCTCGAATACATGTTCATCATGATGAATGCCGCACGCTACGCGGTGGGCATCCAGGGCATCGGCGTGGCCGAGCGCGCCTACCAGAAGGCGGTGGAGTACGCGCGCGAGCGCATCCAGTCGCGCCCGGTGGACGGCTCGCAGCCGGGCAGTGCGGCCATCATCCATCACCCCGACGTGAAGCGCATGCTGATGACCATGCGTGCCTACACCGAAGGCTGCCGCGCGCTGGCCATCGTGTCGGGCGCGGCGTACGACGCGGCGCACAACCACCCCGATGCCGAGGTGCGCAAGCAGAACCAGGCCTTCTACGAATTCATGGTGCCGCTGGTGAAGGGCTACAGCACCGAGATGAGCCTGGAGGTCACGAGCCTGGGTGTGCAGGTGCACGGCGGCATGGGGTTCATCGAGGAGACCGGCGCGGCGCAGTACTACCGCGACGCGAAGATCCTCACCATCTACGAAGGCACGACGGCCATCCAGGCCAACGACCTCGTGGGCCGCAAGACGGCGCGTGATGGCGGCACGACGGCCAAGGCCATCGCCAAGCAGATCGAAGTGACTGAAGCTGCTCTGGCAAAGCGCGAGAGCGCCGACGCCCGCGCCATGGCCAAGCGCCTGAAGGCCGCGCGCGAGGCCTTCGTGCAAGTGGTGGACTTCATCGCTGCCAACACGAAGTCGAACCCGAACGCCGCCTTCGCTGGCTCGGTGCCGTACCTCATGCTGGCTGGCAACGTGATGGCCGGCTGGCAGATGGCGCGAGCCCTGCTCGTGGCCGAAGAACAGCTCGCCGACGGCAAGGGCGACAACGCCTTCCTCAAGGCCAAGGTGACCACCGCACGCTTCTACGCCGACCACCTGCTGAGCAAGGCTCCCGCCACGCGGGACGCCATCGTGGAAGGCGCCGACAGCGTGACCGCCTTGGCGCTCGACGCGTTCTGATCTGTCACGCCCGTGACTGAACCGCATCCGGTGTGCCGAGCACACTGGGTGCGCGAATGAATTCCTGGAGACACCCCGTGCCCATGCCGCCCGTCCTCGCGAACCTGCCGCTGCCCATCATCGGCTCGCCGCTGTTCATCATCAGCAACCCCAAGCTCGTGATCGAGCAGTGCAAGGCAGGCGTGGTCGGTTCGATGCCGGCGCTCAATGCGCGTCCCGCATCGCAACTCGATGAGTGGCTCGCCGAGATCACCGAGACGCTGGCAGGCTACAACCGCGCGAACCCGGACAAGCCCGCGGCGCCGTTCGCCATCAACCAGATCGTGCACAAGAGCAATGACCGGCTGCAGCACGACATGGAACTGTGCGCGAAGTACAAGGTGCCCATCATCATCACTTCGCTGGGTGCGCGCACGGACGTGAACGACGCGGTGCACGCCTGGGGCGGCGTGGTGCTGCACGACATCATCAACAACACCTTCGCGAAGAAGGCGATCGAGAAGGGCGCGGATGGCCTCATCGCCGTGGCAGCGGGTGCCGGCGGCCATGCGGGCGTCAAGAGCCCGTTCGCGCTGATCCAGGAGATCCGAACCTGGTTTGACGGCCCGGTCGCGCTCAGCGGCTCCATCGCCACCGGCGGGGCGGTGCTGGCCGCGCGTGCGATGGGGGCGGACTTCGCCTACATCGGCTCGGCCTTCATCGCCACCGAGGAGGCGCGGGCGGTGGAAGGCTACAAGCAGATGATTGTCGAGAGCACCAGCGACGACATCGTCTACTCCAACCTCTTCACCGGCGTGCACGGCAACTACCTGAAGGGCTCCATCCGCGCCGCGGGCCTGGACCCGGACGCCTTGCCCGAGAGCGACCCCAGCGCGATGAACTTCGGCGGCGACGCCAAGAAGGCCTGGAAGGACATCTGGGGCTGCGGCCAGGGCATCGGCGCGATCAAGGAAGTCGTGCCGGCGGGCGCGCTGGTGGAGCGGCTCAAGCGTGAATACGAAGAGGCGCGGCAGGCGCTGAAGCTGGCCTAGGCCAGTTCAGGCTCAGATCGCCCAGCGCCAGTGCGCCACGGGCGGTGCTTGCGACGCCACGCCGCCGTCCGGCTGCTGCAGCACACGTTGCAGCACCCGGTCCTCGAACGCGGCGAAGGCCGCATCGCCGCGTGAGCGCGGACGCGCGAGCGGCACGCGCTGGTCGAAGGCCAGGCGCTGATCCTCGATCAACAGCACGCGGTCGGCCAACGCGACGGCTTCACCCACGTCGTGCGTCACCAGCAAGGCGGTGAAGCCTTGCTCGCGCCACAGTCGCTCGATCAGCGCATGCATCTCGATGCGGGTCAGCGCATCCAGCGCACCCAGGGGCTCATCCAGCAGCAGCAGGCGAGGGCGGTGCACCAGCGCACGAGCCAACGCCACCCGTTGACGCTGGCCGCCTGACAGCGTCGCCGGCCAATCGTGCGCGCGATCGGCCAGGCCCACGTCATCCAGCGCTTCAAGGGCTTGCCGCCGCACGTGCGGACCCTTCAGCCCGATGGCCACGTTGTCCAGCACGCGTTTCCAGGGCAGCAGCCGGGCGTCCTGGAACATGATGCGCAGGTCCGGGTTGATGCCGTCCACCGCGGGTTCGGCACCGAAGCGCACGGACCCATGGCTTGGCGCGTCCAGCCCGGCGATCAGCCTGAGCAAGGTGCTCTTGCCGCAGCCGCTGCGGCCCACGAGCGCAATGAACTCACCAGGGCGCACTTGCAGATGGACATCTCGAAGCACATGGCGATCGCCGAAGGACTTGCCCAGGCCGTCCACGCTGATGGGCAACCCGTTGCCCGAACGCTCTCTCGGGAATGGAATGGGCTCGCGAAACGTGCCCAGCGGCTCACGCATCAGCCGCGCGGCCCAGGGTTCGAAATCGAGTTCGGTCACGGTGTTCATTCGTCGCCTCATGTGGGCTGAGCCTGGTAGCCGGGGTGCCAGCGCAGCCATACCCGCTCCAGACCCTTGGCCGCCACGTCGGCCAGCTTGCCCAGCAAGGCGTAGAGCAGGATGCCCACGACCACGATGTCGGTATGCAGGAACTCGCGGGCATTCATCGTCATGTAGCCGATGCCCGCCTGCGCCGACACGGTCTCGGCCACGATGAGCAGCACCCACATCAGGCCCAGCGAGAAGCGCAGGCCCACGAGGATGGAAGGCAGCGCGCCCGGCAGGATGACCTGCCGGTACAGCGCGAAGCCCGACAGGCCGTAGCTGCGCGCCATCTCGATCAGCCCCCGGTCGACGCTGCGGATGCCGTGGAAGGTGTTGAGGTAGATGGGAAAGAACACGCCCACCGCGACGAGGAAGAGCTTGGCCGATTCGTCGATGCCGAACCACAGGATCACCAGCGGGATGAGCGCCAGCGGCGGGATGTTGCGCACCATCTGCAGGGTCGAGTCGAGCAGGGTTTCGGCGCTGCGGAACGTGCCGGTCAGCAGCCCCAGCAAGAGGCCCAGTCCGCCGCCGATGGCCAGGCCGCTGAAGGCCCGCGCCGCGCTCACGCTCACGTGTTGCCACAACTCGCCCGACCTGAGCAGCGTCCACAGCGCGGTGAGCACGGCCCAGGGCTCGGGCAGCACGCGGGTGGACAACCAGCCCGCACGTGCCGACAGCTCCCAGGCGGCCACGAGGCCGATCGGCACGAGCCAGGGCGCGATGCGCCGTTGCCAGTTCGACGCCATCTCAGCTCGCCGCGCGCGCCAGCGTGACGCCGCCGTTGGCGACCAGCTCGCCGAAGGGGCCGGTCAGCGTGGGTGCGCTGAGCTTGCGCTGCGTGTCCAGCGGCAGCAGCGGGAAGACCAGCTCGGCGAAGCGGTGGGCTTCTTCCAGGTGCGGGTAGCCCGAGAGGATGAAATGTTCCAGCCCCAGCGCCGCGTATTCCTGGATGCGCGCGGCCACCTGCTGCGGATTGCCCACCAGCGCCGTGCCCGCGCCGCCGCGCACCAGGCCCACGCCAGCCCACAGGTTGGGCGCGATCTCCAGGCCTTCGCGCACGTTCTTCGGGTTGAATCGCCCGCCATGCAGCTCGGCCATGCGGCGCTGTCCCACGGAGTCCATCTGCGAGAACTTCTTCTGCGCCGCGGCGACCGTGGCTTCGTCCAGGTGCGACACCAGCGACTGCGCCGCGGCCCAGGCTTCGTCTTCCGTCTCGCGGACGATGACGTGCAGGCGAATGCCGAAGTCCAGCGTGCGTCCATGCCGGGCAGCTCGCTCGCGGATGTCGGCGACCTTCTTCGCGACGGCAGCCGGAGGCTCGCCCCAGGTGAGGTAGGTGTCCAGCTGCTGCGCGGCCAGTTCATGCGCTGCCTCCGATGAACCGCCGAAGAAGGCGCGGGGGTAGGGTTTTTGCACCGGCGGATAGAGCAGCTTGCCGCCGCGGACCTGCAGGTGCTCGCCCTCGAAATCGACGCTCGATCCCTCATGGCTGCGGGCCAGCAGTTCGCGCCAGATGGTCATGAACTCGGCCGACAGCTCGTAGCGCTTCTCATGGTCGAGGAACAGGCCGTCGCCTTCGAGTTCCTCCGCATCGCCGCCGGTGACCAGGTTGACCAGCACGCGCCCGCCCGACAGGCGATCCAGCGTGGCGGCCATGCGCGCAGACACGGCGGGCTGTACCAATCCGGGCCGCAGGGCGACGAGGAATTTCAGGCGGCGCGTCGCGTCGATGAGACTGGCTGCGACGATCCACGAGTCCTCGCAGGAGCGGCCGGTGGGAATCAGCACGCCCTCGTAGCCCAGCGTGTCGGCGGCGATGGCGATCTGCTTGAAGTAGTTGAAGTCGGCCACGCGCGCGCCCTGCGTGGTGCCGAGGTAGCGCGAATCGCCGTGGGTGGGAATGAACCAGAAGATCTTCATGCGGGGCTCTTCAAGACGATGTCGGAAACGCGGATGGGCTTGGGAATGAGCTGCAGCTTGTGGAAGGCATCGGCCACGCGCTGCTGCTCGGCCACGATCTGCGCGGTGATGGGACCGACGGGCGCGGCAGGCCTGCGCTCCAGGAAGCGGTGCACGGTGCTCAGGTTCAGGCCGGTGAAATCGGCCACCTGCTGCGCGGCTTCCTTGCGGTTGGTGCGCGACCACGCCTCGGCTTCGGTAATCGTCTCGAACAAGGCCTTCAACACTGCAGGCTGCGAGGCGAATGCGGGCGAAGCGAGGTAGACGGTGTTGTTGTTCGTCAGTCCGCGGCTCGTGACGAGGATGCGCGTGTTGCCTGCGATCTCCGCCGCGGCGAAGTACGGATCCCAGATGGCCCAGGCATCGACCGACCCGCGCTCGAAGGCGGCGCGGGCCTCGGCCGGTGCGAGGGCCACCGGCGTGAAGTCGCTCCAGGCGATGCCGGCTTTCTCCAGGGCGCGAACGGTCAGGAAGTGCGCGCTGGAGCCGCGTTGGAACGCGAGCTTGCGGCCCTTGAGGTCGGTCAGCGTTCGGATGGGCGAGTCCGGCTTGACGAGGATGGCCGATGCATCGGGCTTGGGTGGTTCAGCGCCGACGTAGACAAGGTCCTTGCCTGCGGCCTGCGCGAACACCGGTGGCGAATCGCCGGTGGCGCCGAAGTCCACGCTGCCCACGGCCAAGGCCTCGAGCAGTTGGGGGCCGGCCGGGAATTCCACCCAGCTCACCCGTGTGGAAGGCAGGCGCTTCTCCAGCGTGCCGCGCAGCTTGAGAAAGACCAGGTTGACGGACCCTTTCTGGAAGCCGATGCGCAGCTCCTTGGGCGCGTCGGCCGCCTGCGCACGGCGAAGCGGCGACCACCATGCGGCCGTGGCGGCGACGATGAGGGTGGCTCGGCGGGTGATGGCGGCGTCTTGGCTCATGCGGCGGCCCCGTTTCAGCGATCAGCCTGTGCCGTGGCCTGCCCCTTTGCGGGCAAGGCATCCGCGATGCGGATGGCCTTCGGAATCAGCTTGAGCGCGAAGAAGGCGTCGGCGATGCGCTGCTGCTCGGCGGCGACCGCCGGTGTGATCGGCTGGATGCCGTAGCCGAAGCGGCGCGCGGCCGTCTCGGCGATGTTCACGTCCAGGCCGATCTGCGGCGCGAGGAACTGGGCGACGTCCTTCGGGTTCTTGTCGGCCCACTGGTCGAGCCTGGCCAGTTCCTCGACGATGGCCTGGATGACGCGTGGCTGCTTCTCGGCATAGCCGCGCGAGGCCAGGTAGAACTGGTGGTTGGCCACGAGCTTGCTGCCGTCGGCCAGCACCCGTGCGCCCAGCTGCTGCTGGGCAGCGGCGAGGAAGGGATCCCAGATCACCCAGGCGTCCACGGCACCGCGCTCGAAGGCGGCCCGGGCATCGGCCGGCGGCAGGAACACGGGTTGGATGTCGGTGTACTTCAGGCCGGCCTGCTCGAGCGCGCGCACCAGCAGGTAGTGCACGTTCGAACCCTTGTTGAGCGCGACGCGCCTGCCCTTGAGTTCGGCCACCGACTTCAGCGTGGAGCCCTTGGGCACGACGATGGCCTCGGCCGTCGGCGCTGGCGGCTGGTTCGCGACATACAGGAGGTCCGCGCCCGCTGCCTGGGCAAAGATGGGCGGCGCTTCGCCCACGGTACCGAAGTCGATGGAGCCGACGTTGAGTGCCTCCAGCAGCACCGGGCCGGCAGGGAATTCGGTCCACTTCACCTCGATGCCTTGCGGTGCGAGCCGTTTTTCGAGATCGCCGCGTGCTTTCAGCAAGGTGAGGGTGCCGTACTTCTGGTAGCCGATGCGCAGCGTCTGTTTGGCGGTCTGCGCAAAGGCATGGCCGGTCAGCAAAAGGGCGGCGCCCAGCAGGCCATGGACAAGGCTTCGGCGGATGAGCGAGGTGTTCATGCGGATTCAGTGATCGGGAGTCGAGACGGGGTGGAATGGGGCAGGGCCGGCCACTGCGCGGCCAGCGGCGCCAGCGCGCGCTCCAGGCGAGCCAGCACGGCGTCGTCGGGCAGGTAGCCCAGGGTGTCGTGAGGGGGCATCTGCGAATCGGCCACGAACACGCCGTCCAGCAGGTGGCGCGCGCCCAGGGCGCCCAGCACGGGCTTGAGCGCGTAGTCGATGGCCAGCAGGTGCACGGGCGATCCGCCGGTGGCCAGGGGCAGCACCACCTTGCCGGCCAGGGCGTCCTGGGGCAGCAGGTCCAGGAAGGTCTTGAGCAAGCCGCTGTAGGCCGCCTTGTAGACGGGCGTGCCGACGAGCACCACGTCGGCATCCAGCACGGCGTCGATGGCCGAGCACAAGTCCGGGTCGCGGAAGTCAGCGGTCAGCAGGGAAAACGCCGGCAGTCCGCGAAGGTTCAGCTGGCGTGCGGTCTTCGCGCGCGGGGCGAGGTGCTTGTGGGCCCATTCCAGCAGCCACGCGGAGCGCGAGCGTGGCGATGGGCTTCCTGACAGACTGACGACCTGCATGGGCGTGGGGCGTGCTGTGTTGCGATGCCGTCACGGTAGTGCTGGCCTTCGTGCACACGAAGGAATTCGTTCGAGCTTGCATATGGAAGCGGTGCATATCGCCGAGACCGGCCGGTCTTATGGGCATATGCGTACCAGCACTTGCGCGTCGCGGGATTGCGTCATACGCAACATCGGGGCGGGTACAACGGTGTTACAGTGCGCCCCGTACCACCAAGGTCCTTCCCGTCCCCTTTTCTGGCAACAGTAAAGGCGGGTCGCAATCCGCCAACCGGTCAAGCCGTGTCGCGGAAGGTTTTTCAACCCACTGTCGTGCCGGAAACCGGCGCAAGAGGTGAGCGAGATGATGCAGGAATACAGGTCGAATTCGTACCTGTTCGGGGGCAATGCGCCCTATGTCGAGGAGATGTACGAACAGTACCTCGACAACCCGGGCTCCGTGCCCGACAACTGGCGCGCGTACTTCGACGCGCTGCAAAACGTTCCCGCTGTTGACGGCTCCGAGTCCCGCGACGTCCCGCACGCGCCGGTCATCGAGTCCTTCGCGCAGCGCGCCAAGGCCAACGCCTTCGGCAACAAGGCCAGCAGCACCGACCTCGCCATCGCGCGCAAGCAGGTCCACGTCCAGTCGCTGATCGCCGCCTACCGCTTCCTGGGTTCCCGCTGGGCCGACCTCGATCCGCTCAAGCGCCAGGAACGCCCCAAGATTCCCGAGCTGGAGCCGGCGTTCTACGACCTGAGCGAGTCCGACATGGACATCTCGTTCAGCGCGACGAACACCTACTTCACCACCGCCGAGAACATGACCCTGCGCGAGATCGTGCAGGCGCTGCGCGACACCTACTGCGGCAGCATCGGCGCCGAGTACATGCACATCACCGAGCCGACTGAAAAGCGCTGGTGGCAGCAAAAGCTCGAAGCCATCCGCTCCAAGCCCACGTTCACGGCCGAGCAGAAGATCCACATCCTCGACCGCCTCACGGCCGCTGAAGGCCTGGAGCGCTACCTGCACACCAAGTACGTCGGCCAGAAGCGCTTCTCGCTGGAAGGCGGCGAGAGCTTCATCGCCTCGATGGACGAACTGGTGCAGCGCGGCGGCGCCAAGGGCGTGCAGGAGATCGTGATCGGCATGGCCCACCGCGGCCGCCTGAACGTGCTGGTGAACACCCTGGGCAAGGCGCCTGCCGAACTCTTCAGCGAGTTCGAGCACACCGCCCCCGAGAACCTGCCCTCTGGTGACGTGAAGTACCACCAGGGCTTCTCCAGCGACATGAGCACGCCTGGCGGCCCCGTCCACCTGAGCCTGGCCTTCAATCCCTCGCACCTGGAAATCGTGAACCCGGTGGTCGAAGGCTCCGTGAAGGCCCGCCTGGATCGCCGTTCCGACAAGGAAGGCGACTCCGTGCTGCCCATCCTCGTGCACGGCGACGCGGCCTTCGCCGGCCAGGGCGTGGTGATGGAAACGCTGGCGCTGGCCCAGACCCGCTACTACTACACCGGCGGCACGGTGCACCTGGTCATCAACAACCAGATCGGCTTCACCACCTCCGACCCGCGCGACACCCGCTCCACGCTGTACTGCACGGACGTGGTCAAGATGATCGAAGCCCCCGTGCTGCACGTGAATGGCGACGACCCGGAAGCCGTGGTGCTGTGCACGCAGCTCGCGCTGGACTACCGCCAGGAGTTCAACAAGGACGTGGTGGTCGACATCGTGTGCTTCCGCAAGCTCGGCCACAACGAGCAGGACACGCCCGCCCTCACGCAGCCGCTGATGTACAAGAAGATCGGCCAGCACCCCGGCACGCGCAAGCTGTACGCCGACAAGCTCGTCGCTCAGAAGGTGCTGCCCGCCGAGGGTCCGGACGACATGGTCAAGGCCTTCCGCGCCGCCATGGACGCCGGCAAGCACACCAACGACCCGGTGCTCACCAACTACAAGAGCAAGTACGCGGTGGACTGGTCGCCCTTCCTCGGCAAGAAGTGGACGGACGCGGCCGACACCGCGCTGCCGCTGGCCGAGGTGAAGCGCCTGGCCGAGCGCTGCACCACGCTGCCCGCCAACTTCAAGGCCCACCCGCTGGTCGAGAAGGTCATCGCCGACCGCGCGGCCATGGGCCGTGGCGAGATCAACGTCGACTGGGGCATGGGTGAGCACCTGGCCTACGCCTCGCTGGTGGCCAGCGGCTACGCCGTGCGCCTGTCGGGCGAAGACTGCGGCCGCGGCACGTTCACGCACCGCCATGCCGTGCTGCACGACCAGAAGCGCGAGAAGTGGGACGAAGGCACCTACACCCCGCTGCAGCACATCGCCGAGAACCAGGCTCCATTCGTCGTCATCGACTCGCTGCTGTCCGAAGAGGCCGTGCTCGGCTTCGAATACGGCTATGCGTCGGCTGATCCGAACACGCTGGTGATCTGGGAAGCGCAGTTCGGCGACTTCGCCAACGGCGCGCAGGTGGTGATCGACCAGTTCATCGCCTCGGGCGAGGTGAAGTGGGGCCGCGCCAATGGCCTCACGCTGATGCTGCCGCACGGCTACGAAGGCCAGGGCCCCGAGCACTCCTCGGCCCGCCTGGAACGTTTCATGCAGCTCGCCGCGGACAACAACATGCAGGTGGTGCAGCCGACCTCGGCCAGCCAGATCTTCCACCTGCTGCGCCGCCAGATGGTGCGCATGTTCCGCAAGCCGCTGATCATCATGACGCCGAAGTCGCTGCTTCGGAACAAGGATGCGTCGTCGCCGCTGGCCGAGTTCACCAAGGGCGAGTTCCGTACCGTGATCGGCGAGAGCCATCCCGACGTGGTGGCCGACAAGGTCAAGCGCATCATTGCCTGCTCGGGCAAGGTGGCCTACGACCTGATCAAGCGCCGCGACGAGAAGAAGTCCTTCGACACGGTCGTCGTGCGCGTGGAACAGCTGTACCCGTTCCCGCACAAGGCCTTCGCCGCCGAGCTGAAGAAGTACCCGAACGCCACCGAGATCGTGTGGTGCCAGGACGAGCCGCAGAACCAGGGCGCATGGTTCTTCGTGCAGCACTACGTGCACGAGAACATGACCGAAGGCCAGAAGCTCGGCTATGCCGGCCGTCCGGCCTCGGCGTCGCCTGCGGTCGGCTACGCCCACCTGCACCAGGAACAGCAGAAGGCGCTGCTCGACCAGGCCTTCGGCAAGCTCAAGGGCTTCGTGCTCACCAAGTGATCATGCCGCGGTCATGGCGGACGCTGCGCGCCGCCTTGACCGCCTGAGTGCGGCCGCCTGGAGGCGGCCGGCTCGCGCGGCGATGTGAATACCGAAAGACAAGAAATGGCAATCGTAGAAGTCAAGGTCCCGCAACTGTCCGAGTCGGTGGCCGAAGCCACCCTGTTGCAGTGGAAGAAGAAGCCCGGCGAAGCCGTGGCGATGGACGAAATCCTCATCGAGATCGAGACCGACAAGGTCGTGCTGGAAGTGCCCGCGCCGGCCGCTGGCGTGCTGGCCGAGGTCGTGAAGGCCGACGGCTCGAGCTGCGTGAGCGATGAAGTCATCGCGCGCATCGACACCGAAGCCGCTGCCAAGCCGGGCGCTGCCGCCGCTGCTCCGGCTCCGGCTGCTGCCGCTGCTCCCGTGGCCGCTGCTGCACCCGCCGCCGCTGCCGGTGGCTCCAAGAGCGACGTGGCCATGCCCGCCGCTGCCAAGCTCATGGCCGACAACAACCTCGCCGCCGGCTCCGTGGCCGGCACGGGCAAGGACGGCCGCGTGACCAAGGGCGACGTGCTCGGCGCGCTCGAAGGCGGCGCCAAGCCCGCAGCCGCTGCTGCGCCGGCTGTCAAGACGCCCGCCGCACCGGCCGTTGCCAAGCCGCTGCCCCCGGTGGCCGCGCCCGTCATGCAGAACCTGGGTGACCGCCCCGAGCAGCGCGTGCCGATGAGCCGCCTGCGCGCCCGCGTCGCCGAGCGCCTGCTGCAATCGCAGTCCACCAACGCCATCCTCACCACCTTCAACGAGGTGAACATGGCGCCGGTGATGGAAATGCGCAAGCGTTTCCAGGAGAAGTTCGAGAAGGAGCACGGCGTCAAGATCGGCTTCATGAGCTTCTTCGTGAAGGCCGCGGTGGCAGCGCTCAAGAAGTACCCGGTGCTCAACGCCTCGGTGGATGGCAACGACATCGTCTACCACGGCTACTTCGACATCGGCATCGCGGTGGGTTCGCCGCGCGGCCTGGTGGTGCCCATCCTGCGCAATGCCGACCAGATGAGCTTCGCCGACATCGAGAAGAAGATCGCCGAGTTCGGCCAGAAGGCCAAGGACGGCAAGCTCTCGCTCGACGAGCTGAGCGGCGGCACCTTCTCCATCTCCAACGGCGGCGTGTTCGGCTCGATGCTGTCCACCCCCATCATCAACCCGCCGCAATCGGCCATCCTGGGCGTGCACGCCACGAAGGACCGCGCGGTGGTGGAGAACGGCCAGGTCGTGGTGCGTCCGATCAACTACCTCGCGATGAGCTATGACCACCGCATCATCGACGGCCGCGAAGCGGTGCTGGGCCTGGTGGCCATGAAGGAGGCGCTCGAAGATCCCGCTCGCCTGCTGTTCGACATCTGAGGAGCGAGACCATGAGCAAGCAATTCGACGTGGTCGTCATCGGCGGCGGCCCGGGCGGCTACATCGCGGCCATCCGCGCAGCGCAGCTGGGCTTCAACACCGCCTGCATCGACGAATGGAAGAACGGCAAGGGCGGCCCCGCACCGGGCGGCACCTGCACGAACGTGGGCTGCATTCCCTCCAAGGCGCTGCTGCAGTCCAGCGAGCACTTCGAGCATGCCGGCCACCACTTCGCCGACCACGGCATCGGCCTGAAGGACCTGAGCATCGACGTCTCGAAGATGCTGGCCCGCAAGGACCAGGTCGTGAAGCAGAACAACGACGGCATCCTGTACCTGTTCAAGAAGAACAAGGTCACGTTCTTCCATGGCCGTGGTTCGTTCGTGAAGGCTGCCGATGGCGGCTATGAGATCAAGGTGGCGGGTGCGGCTGAAGAGAGCATCACCGGCAAGCACGTCATCCTGGCCACGGGCTCCAACGCCCGCGCACTGCCCGGCGCACCGTTCGACGAGGAGAACATCCTCTCCAACGACGGTGCGCTGCGCGTCGCATCCGTGCCGAAGAAGCTGGGCCTCATCGGCTCGGGCGTGATCGGCCTGGAGATGGGCTCGGTGTGGCGCCGCCTGGGTGCCGAGGTGACCGTGCTCGAAGCGCTGCCGACTTTCCTCGGCGCCGTCGACGAGCAGATCGCCAAGGAAGCGCACAAGGCCTTCACCAAGCAGGGCCTGAAGATCGAGCTGGGCGTGAAGGTGGGCGAGGTCAAGTCCGGCAAGAAGGGCGTGGCGGTGTCCTACACCACGGCCAAGGGCGAGGCGCAGACCCTCGAGGTGGACAAGCTCATCGTGTCCATCGGCCGCGTGCCCAACACCATCGGCCTGAACCCTGAGGCTGTCGGCCTGAAGCTCGACGAGCGCGGCGCCATCGTCGTGGACGACGAGTGCAAGACCAACCTGCCCAACGTCTGGGCGGTGGGCGACGTCGTGCGTGGCCCGATGCTCGCGCACAAGGCCGAGGAAGAAGGCGTGGCCGTGGCCGAGCGCATCGCCGGCCAGCATGGGCACGTGAACTTCAACACCATTCCGTGGGTGATCTACACCTCGCCGGAAATCGCCTGGGTGGGCCAGACCGAGCAGCAGCTCAAGGCCGCGGGCCGTGCCTACAAGGCCGGCACCTTCCCGTTCCTGGCCAATGGCCGGGCGCGGGCGCTGGGCGACACCACGGGCATGGTGAAGTTCCTGGCCGATGCGAAGACGGACGAAATCCTGGGCGTGCACATCGTCGGGCCGATGGCCTCGGAGCTGATCTCCGAAGCCGTGGTGGCGATGGAGTTCAAGGCCAGTGCAGAAGACATCGCGCGCATCTGCCACGCTCACCCGAGCCTGAGCGAGGCGACGAAGGAAGCGGCGCTGGCGGTGGACAAGCGCACGCTGAACTTCTGATCCGTTCGTGGCGGTCCGCGAACTCTATGAGGCGACGCTCGCCGAGCGCGGCTACAAGGCCGACCCGGCGCAGCTTCGCGCCATCGACGCACTGGAGCGCTGCGAGAACGAATGGGCCGACTACAAGGCCCGGCGCAGCAATGCGCTGACTAAGCTCATCAGCCGGCCACCCATCCCGCGAGGGGTGTACATGTACGGTGGGGTGGGGCGCGGCAAGAGCTTCCTGATGGACTGCTTCTTCAATGCCGTGCCCCTCACCCGCAAGACGCGGCTGCACTTCCACGAGTTCATGCGCGAGGTGCACCGCGAGCTGCAGGAACTCAAGGGCACGGTGAACCCGCTGCAGGAGCTGGGCCTGCGCATCTCGCGGCGCTACCGGCTCATCTGCTTCGATGAGTTCCACGTGGCCGACGTGACGGACGCGATGATCCTGCACCGGCTGCTGGAGTCGATGTTCGAGAACCGCGTGAGCATCGTCACCACCTCGAACTTCCATCCCGACGAGCTGTATCCCAACGGCCTGCACCGCGACCGCATCCTGCCGGCCATCGAGCTCCTGAAGGCCAAGCTGGAGGTGATCAGCGTGGACAACGGCACCGACTACCGGCGCCGCACGCTGGAGCAGGTGAAGCTGTATCACACGCCACTCGGGCCGATCGCGGACGTCGAGATGGCGAACGCCTTCGAGCGGCTGGCCGAAGCGAAGGATGAAAGCAAGGTCCTGTACATCGAGCACCGCGAGCTGCGTGCCAAGCGGCGCGCTGGCGGCGTGGTGTGGTTCGACTTCAAGGAGCTGTGCGGCGGCCCGCGTTCGCAGAACGACTACCTGGAGCTGGCCACGCAGTTCCACACGGTGATGGTGTCCAACGTGCCGCAGATGACACCGCGCCACGCCTCCGAGGCACGCCGCTTCACTTGGCTGGTGGACGTGATGTACGACCGCCGCGTGAAGCTCATCATGTCGGCCGCCGTGCCGGCGGAGGAGCTGTACGCCGAAGGGCCCCTGGCCCATGAGTTTCCGCGCACGGTCTCGCGCTTGTCCGAGATGCAGTCTGCGGAATTCCTCGCGCTCGCCCGGCGGGATGTGGATACTTCGCTGACATGAAGTACGCCACTTGCGCCGTCCTGCTCGCCATCTGCTTTGCATCCACCGCCGTGCAGGCGATGGACCCTGTGCAAGAGAGTGCCGAGCGCGACCGCATCAAGCGCGAGCGCGACCAGGCGGATGCGACCTACAAGGCTCGCGAGATCGAGTGCCGGCAGCGCTTCGTCGTCACACCCTGCCTCGACCAGGCACGCCGCGACCGACGTGAAGCCCTGGACCGCTTGCGCCAGCAACAGGAAGTGCTGGACGAGGCGCAGCGCAAGCAGCGTGCGGCGCAGCGCATGGACGAGATCCGCTCCAAGGTGAGCGGAGACGAGGCCAAGCAGCGCGAAGCGGCTGCGCAGAAGCGCCGTCGCCAACGGGTGGAGCCTGCGGTCAGCCAGCCTGAAGCGGCGGCGTCATCGCCGGCCGCGGTGCTCAAGCAGGAGCCGCCAGCGGCCGTGGCCACGCCGGCCTCGGCGAATGCATCGGCGATGGAAGTGCACGAGCAAAAGGCTCAGGCCTACGAGAAGCGGCAGAAGGAAGCCGCCGAGCACCGGGCCGAGGTGGAAGCGCGCAACGCCCAGCGCGCGGCCAATGGGAAGCCGCCAGCCAAGCCGTTGCCGACGCCTGCATCAGCGGCGTCCAGGAATTGATTCAAGCAAGCCGAGCGCTCAGCCCAGCGGATCGACGCGGATCAGCGCCAGCGAGAGGTTGTCGCCGCCCCCGCGTGCACGCTGCCTCGCCTTGCTCACCAGCATCTCGCTGGCCTCGCGCGGGGGCAGGGCGTGGACGATGGCGCCCAGTTCCTTGGGCGTGAAGTAGTGCCACAGGCCATCGCTGCAGGCGAGCATGCTGTCGCCGACTTCCAGCCGGTTGATGTGCCCGGCGGTCAGCGGCGGATCCTGCGTGGTGCCCAGGCAGCCGGTGAGCAGGTTGGACTGCGGGTGGTTGTTGGCTTCTTCTTCGGTAAGCTGGCCCTCGTCGACCAGGCGTTGCACGAAGGAATGGTCGATCGTGCGGGTCATCATGTCGGGCCCGCGGAAGTGATAGACCCGCGAATCGCCGGCGTGGATCACGTCGCATTCGCGATTGGGGCTGATGATGAAGGACGCGACCGTGCTGTGCGGCTCCTCTTCGGAGGTGATGGCCGTCAACTTGATCATGAGGTGGGCTTCGAGCACCAGTTGCTTGAGCGCCTCGGCCGGGTCGTCGCGCGACGGAACGTAGCGTTCGAACAACTGCTGCGCGGTGAGGATGACCTGGTCGGCCGCCTTGCGGCCACCGCTCTTGCCGCCCATGCCGTCGGCGAGTACTGACAGGGCACAGCCCGGAACACGGGCATGGGGGATGATCTGCACCTGGTCTTGCTGGTAGGCTCGATCGCCGCGGTGGATTCCGGTGGCGGCCGACAGGCGATAACCCAGCGTCGTGGTGCTCATGGTCGAAAACTATAATCGTTTTGCATTCAATGCCATCGCAGTAATCTTGCGAATTCGAGGCTTGATCCCACTAAATGCACACCCGCGCAACGCATGAGGGCCAATCCCGAGTGCCTTGACGCAGCCCATGAACGACAACCTCCACTCGCTCTCGCGCCGTCTCATCGAGCTGCGCATGGAACACGCCGATCTGGACAACCTGATCGACAAGGCACTCGTCGAGCAGCCGGACGACGAGCTCGTCCTGCGCCGGCTCAAGAAGCGGCGCCTGGCCCTGCGTGACCAGATCTCGCGGCTGGAAGCCGAGCTGGATCCGCCCGAGCCTGCATGACCGAAGAACCCAAGGCCCGGTCGCCTCTGCAGGAGGCGGTGGTGCACGCATTTGCCCAGGGCGGCGCGCTGTCGCAGGCGGACCCGCGCTACCGCGAGCGCGAGGTGCAATTGCACATGGCCCTGGAGGTGGCAGGGTCCATCGACGAGAAGAAGGCCCTGGTCGCTGAAGCCGGTACCGGTGTGGGAAAGACCTTCGCTTATCTCGTGCCCACGTTGCTGTCGGGCCAGCGCGCGCTCATCAGCACCGCGACCAAGAGCCTGCAGGACCAGCTCTTCCTGCGCGACCTGCCGCGCCTGCGTGATGCCTTGCAGGTGCCGGTGACGATCGCGCTGCTGAAGGGGAGGTCGAGCTACCTGTGCACGCATCGGCTGAACCAGGCGCGCCAGTCGGCATCGCTGCCCGACCGGTGGGCCGTGCGCACGCTGGCCAAGGTGGAGCAGTGGGCGCAGAAGACCGTCAGCGGCGACCTCGCCGAGATGGAAGGCCTGGATGAACGCAGCAGCGTCATTCCGCTGGTCACTTCCACGCGCGAGAACTGCCTGGGCAGCGAATGCCCCGAGTACCGCCAGTGCCACGTCATGAAGGCCAGGCGCGACGCCATGGCCGCCGACGTCGTGGTGGTGAACCACCATCTCTTCTTCGCCGACATGGCCTTGCGCGACAGTGGCGTGGCCGAGTTGCTGCCCAGCGTGGAGGTGGCCGTGTTCGACGAGGCCCACCAGCTGGGCGAGGCCGGCGTGCAGTTCCTGGGCACGACCATGGGCAGCGGGCAGGTGATCGACTTCGCACGCGACATGCTGGGCATCGGCTTGCAGCAGGCCCGCGGCCTCGCGCCGTGGGCAGACCTGTCTTCGGCCTGCGACCGGGCCGCGCGGGACCTGCGCATGGTCTGTGCCGGCCACCTGCGCGAGGTGCGCGGCAGCCTGAAGCTTCGATGGGAAGAGCGTGCGGGCAAGCCGGAGTTCGCCGAGTCGTTGAATGCACTGGGTGCGGCCTGCGAGGCCGCCAGGCAGGCGCTGGAAACGGTGGATGAGCTGGGGCCTGATTTCGACAAGCTGTCCGAACGGGCCGCATCGCTGGCATCGCTGGCACTGCGCTTCACCAAGGAGGCCGAAGCCGGCAACGTGCGATGGATCGACCTCACGCCGCACCAGTGCAGGCTGGTCGAATCACCGCTGGACATCCGCGATGCCCTGCGCGAGCAGATGGAGCGTGCCCCCAAGGCCTGGGTCTTCACTTCCGCCACGCTGGGCGATGACGACAAGCTGTCGTGGTTCACCGAGTCGGCGGGCCTCACCGATGCGAAGACGCTGCGCGCCGGCAGTCCCTTCGACTATCCGAACCATGCGCGGCTGTACGTGCCGCGAGGCTTTCCGAAGCCCAACGAGCCGGACCATTCCCGCTGCGTGGCCCAACTGGCCGCCGACTGCGCGCGTGCCCTTGGTGGCCGCACCTTCGTGCTGACCACCACGCTGCGGGCGCTGCAGACCATCGGCGAGGCGCTGCGCGAGAACTTCGACGGGCAGGGCGATGACATCCAGGTGCTGCTGCAAGGCAGCGTGCCCAAGCGGCAGCTGATGCAGCAGTTCCTCAATCAGCCGCGGTCTGTGCTGGTGGGCTCGCAAAGCTTCTGGGAAGGCATCGACGTGCCGGGCGATGCCTTGCAGTGCGTGCTCATCGACAAGCTGCCGTTTCCGCCGCCGAATGATCCGCTGGTCGAAGCCCGCGTGAAGCGGCTCGAGCAGGAGGGCCGCAATCCCTTCGCCGACTACTTCGTGGCCGAAGCGGCGGTGTCGCTCAAGCAGGGCGCGGGACGGCTGATTCGCAGCGAGACGGACCGTGGCCTGCTGGTGGTGTGCGACCCGCGCATGGCGGGCATGAACTACGGCAAGCGCCTGCGCGAGGCCTTGCCGCCCATGGCCCCTGTGGCCAGCCAGGCCGATGCGCTGGCGTGGCTTGGAGAGTTGTCGGGGATGAGCCTGCCGTTCATCTGAACGGCCGGGTCACATCACCAGAACTGCCACCACGAGCGCTCCTTCGAGCGCAGGCCTTCGGCGGTGAGGTAGGGGCTGGTCGGGAAGTTCTGGCGCAGCACCCGCTGGGCGTCGTCGTGCAGCTGCACCAAGCCCAGCTTCTCGTAGCTGCGCATCATGATGAACAGCGCCTCTTCGCTGGAGGGCGACTGCTGGAACTCCTGCACCGCCTGCTGGGCGCGGTTGGCGGCGGCCACGTAGGCCCCGCGCCGGTAGTAGTAGCGTGCCACGTGCACTTCGTACTGCGCCAGCGAGTTGGTGATGTAGTTCATGCGCACCTGCGCGTCCTCGGCGTAGCGGGACTGCGGGTACTGGTCGACCAGTTGCTTGAAGGACTGGAACGCGTCGCGCGACGCCTGCTGGTCGCGCTCGGACAGATCCTGCTTGGCAATGCTGCCCAGGATGCCCAGGTTGTCGTTGAAGTTCACCAGGCCCTGCAGGTACAGCGCATAGTCGGCCGCCGGACTGGTGGGATGCAGCTTGAGAAAGCGCTCGAGGGTCTGCAGTGCCTGGGCCTTCTCGCCGGTCTTGTAGAGCACGTAGGCATGTTCGATCTCGGCCTGCTGGGCCAGCAGCGTGCCGGCGGCACGGCCTTCAAGGCGCTCGAACAGCTTGCCGGCACGCTCGTAGTTGCCGTTGGCCGCTTCTTCCTTGGCCTCTGAATACAATTTGTCGGTCGACCAGCCGGAGGTTTCATCCTTGGTCGTGGTGCCGCAACCGGCCACCAGCCACGAGGCCATCAGAACCGACATCACGAGGCCCGAGGCCCGAACTGCAGAATGCTTCAGATTCATGTACTGATGGGCTGCCGCGCGCAGCGCCGTCCCGTCGAAAAATGAGCCCGGATTATAGGGTTGAGGGTTCCGACGAGCCCGACAGCCCGGGCAGCGACGACGCCGAGACCCGCGAGTGCGTGGTCGGCGACACGCTGCACGGCAGTCGGCTGGACAAGGCGCTGGTGAGCTTCGTGCCGGAATTCTCGCGCAGCCACCTGCAGACGCTCGTCGACGGCGGGCACGTCACCGTCGACGGCCGCGCCATCACGACCGCCTCGCGCAAGGTGCTGGCCGGCCAGCGCATCGCGGTCGAACTGGTCCCCACGCCCGAGAGCCAGGCCTTCCGGCCGGAGGACGTGCCGCTGTCGGTGCTGTTCGAGGACGACCACCTGCTGGTCATCGACAAGGCCGCGGGCGTCGTCGTGCATCCGGCAGCGGGCAACTGGTCGGGCACCATCCTGAACGGCTTGCTGGCCCATCACAAGGCGGCAGCCACCCTGCCTCGGGCCGGCATCGTGCATCGGCTGGACAAGGACACCTCCGGCCTCATGGTGGTGGGCAAAAGCCTGCAGGCGGTCACGGCGCTGGTGCGCGAGATCGCGGCGCGCAACGTGCACCGGCAGTACCTGGCCATCGCGCACGGCGTTCCGCGCAGCGACACCCTACGCATCGAGGCGCCCATCGGCCGCGATCCGCAGTCGCGGGTGCGCATGGCCGTCGTGGCTTCGGGCAAACCCGCGATGACCGACGTGCAGGTGCTGGTGCACTCCGACACGTTCAGCGGCCTGCGCTGCACCCTGCACACGGGTCGCACGCACCAGATCCGCGTGCACCTGGCCTCCAGGGGGCATCCGCTGGTGGGCGATGCGGTCTACGGCGGGTCGAACGTGCTGGGCATGCAGCGCCAGGCCTTGCACGCGCAACGCCTGGCGTTCGAGCATCCCATCCTCGGAACGCCGCTGGAATTCATCGCCGAGCCGCCCGCCGATTTCGTCGCGGCGTGGAAACAGATCACGCCGGGGCACTGAATCGCCCTGACCTTGGATACAATGCGTCATCCTTCGTGCCTTGCCGCGGTATTGATGACAAAGCGAGAGGCCACGAAGCGAGCCGCGCCCCAAGGGCGCGACGACGGACTCCCCGCGAGTTGCGCGACGAGTCCACAGGCAAGCGCCAGCGCCGTGAAGGCTGTTTGGCCGACCCGCGAGACCCACTGAACCACTGACCCAAGTTGCCGGCGCACCCGGCCCAGGAATGTGAACGAAGTTGCATGAACACGCAGGATGCAAAACGCGTCCTTGAGACGGCGCTCATCTGTGCGCAGCAGCCCATGCCGCTGCGGGACATGCGCACTCTCTTCGCCGACGAGATCGGCCCCGACACGCTGCGGTCCATGCTCGATGAGCTGGTGCGCGACTGGGAAGGCCGCGGCGTCGAGCTGGTGCCGCTGTCCACCGGCTGGCGCTTCCAGAGCCGTCCGGAGATGCGCGAGTACCTGGACCGCCTGAATCCCGAGAAGCCGCCGAAGTACTCGCGGGCGGTGATGGAAACGCTGGCGATCATCGCGTACAAGCAGCCCGTCACCCGTGGCGACATCGAGGACATCCGCGGCGTCACCGTGGCCAGCCAGATCATCAAGCAGCTGGAGGACCGCGGCTGGGTGGAGGCCATCGGCTACCGCGAAGCCCCGGGGCGTCCCGCGCTGTTCGCGACCACCAGGCAGTTCCTCGATGACCTGGGCCTGTCCAGCCTGGAGCAACTGCCGATGATCGGCGCGCCCGGCGAGGTCGTCGACAAGATGGCCGAAGGATTGGCCGAGCAGCAGGGCTCGCTGATCGATCCGCAAGGTGCGCTCGCGCTGGACGATGCCGGCCAACCGGCGTTGGTGGCATTGGCAGCGAGCGAAAGTGCCGAGACGGTGGCTGTGGACGCCGCTGCCGAATCGGCAGAACTGCCCGAGGCTGGCGCACAGCCGCAGGCGCAAGCCGTGGCCGACAACGCCGTGGCGACCACCTCCAACGAGTCCTCCGCGGAGGAGGACAGGCTTCCCGAAACGTCGAGCGCCGAGGCCGACGAACCGGGCGACATCAGTGCCGAAACCACCGATGCCGACGAGCCGGCGCAGGCCGCTTCCGCGCAGCCTGCCGACAACCCCCACACCGAACCCAATTCCCCGTCAACCGAGCACGCGGCCAACGCCGCCCCGATGGAACCTGAAGCATGAACGCCAACGCAGATGATGCGACCACTCCGGACACCGACGCTTCCGCGGCGGTGCCTTCGGGCGACGAGGGTGAGGCCGCACCGGCCAAGACGGTGCGCCGCAAGAGAACGGTGAAGGCAGCGGCCGAAGCCGCGCCCAGCGAGGCGCCTGAGGAAGTTGCAGCCGAGGAAGCCCCGAAGCCCGCGCGCAAGCGCCGCACAGCCAAGGCTGCGGATGCGGAGCCTGCGGCCCCTGGCGCCGAGCCCGTTGCCGATGCAACGCCAGAGGCGGCTGCTGAGGAGCCTCCGGCCAAGGCGCCTCGCAAGCGCGCGACCAAGGTCAAGGTGCAGGCGCCGCCGGAACTGGTGGCAGCCGCGGCGGACATGGGCCTGCCGGTCCAGGCCGAACTTCCGCTGCCCGCGGTGGAGCAGCCCGCACCTGCGGTGCAGGAATCGACGCCGGCTGTCGTGGCCGGCGTGCAGCCTGCCGAATCCTCTGGCGAGCAGGGTGAAGAGGGCGAAGGCGCACCGCAGGCCGAGGACGGTGAAGGCGAGCGCGGCGCCGACCGCTCCAACCGCCGCCGCAACCGCCGCGACCGCAAGCGCGGCCGCGGCGATGGCGACTTCCAGGACGCAGGCGCTGAACCGCCCCGTGCCGAGGCCGCCGAAGAGGGCGACGACGACGAAGACGCACCGGCCGCGGAACCCACCCCCAACCTGCCTCCGGCCGACGTCGGCGAGGTGTTCCAGGAGGTGATGTCCGGCGCCTACGACGTGGACGGCGAGACCTCCGAGGAGCCGGTGCCGCCCAAGCGCGTGCTGCTGCCCGAGCCGGATGCGCCCAAGCTGCACAAGGTGCTGGCCCAGTCGGGCATCGGCTCGCGCCGCGACATGGAGCAGGCCATCATCGACGGCAAGGTGTCGGTCAACGGCCAGACGGCGCACGTCGGCCAGCGCATTTCCTTTGGCGACCGCGTGGCCATCGAAGGCAAGCCGGTGAGGGTGCGCATCCTGCCGCCGCCGCCGCGCATCATTGCGTATCACAAGCCGGTGGGCGAGGTCGTCACCAACGACGATCCGCAGCACCGTCCTACCGTCTTCCGCCGCCTGCCGCGCCTGCAACAGGGCAAGTGGCAGTCCGTCGGCCGGCTGGACCTGAACACCGAAGGGCTGCTGCTCTTCACGAATTCCGGCGAACTCGCCAACCAGCTCATGCACCCGCGCTTCGGCGTGGAGCGCGAGTACGCCGTGCGCGTGCTGGGCAAGCTCGACGAGGACAGCAAGGCCGAGCTGCTCGAAGGCGTGACCGTGGACGGCCAGGCCGCCAGCTTCAAGTCCATCGAGGACGGCGGCGGCGAAGGCGCCAACCACTGGTACCGCGTGGTCATCACCGAAGGGCGCAACCGCGAGGTGCGCAAGCTCTTCGACGAGGTGGGCCTGACCGTGAGCCGGCTCATCCGCATCCGCTATGGCACCGTGGTGCTGCCGCGCGGTCTCAAGCGCGGCGTGTGGGTGGACCTGGGCCAGGACGACGTGCGCGCCATCCGCCAGCTGGCCGGTGGCGGCCAGGGGCAGGGCCAGGCTCGCGACGACCGCTGTGGGCGCAACAACCGCAACAAGCGGAACCCGCGCAATGACCGCAATGATCGCAACGACCGTGGTCCGCGTAACGATCGCAACGATCGCAACAACCCGCAGCGCGTGAACCGCCCGCAGGACAACGTGCGCGCCGACCCGGGCCGCGACCGCGACGACCGGGACTTCGACGGCGACGAGGAGATCGACCACTCCCGCATCCCGAATCCGCTGGAGCAGACCTTCGACAAGCGCTTCGTCCAGAACCCGCGCACGGCGGTCGGTGGACGAGGCTTCCGCAGCGGTGGCGGTGGTTTCGGCGCAGGCGGCAGCAGCAACCAGAACAACCCGCAGGGCGGCAAGAAGGGCGGCCCGCGCGAGCCTGATCCGCTGCAGACCTCGGTGGGCTACATCGGCGCCGATGCCTTCCACCGCAAGGGCAACCGCGGTGGCGGCCGGGGCGGCCGAGGCGGTGGCGGGGGCGGCGGCGGCGGCGGTGGATTCGGCGGCAACCGCCGCGGCCGCTGAGCGTCGGCCCAAGGACAGTTTCAGGGCCGTTTCAACGGCCCGTCGCGACCCCTTTGACACAAGCCCACAGGGGTTCAAGCGATACAATGCAAGGCTTTGCCAAGACTTTGATTCCAGGAGAGAAAAACATGGCGCTCGAACGTACCCTTTCGATCATCAAGCCCGATGCCGTGGCCAAGAACGTGATCGGCCAGATCTATGCGCGCTTCGAAGCCGCCGGCCTGAAGGTCGTGGCAGCCAAGATGGCGCACCTGTCGCGCGGCGAGGCCGAGGCCTTCTACGCGGTGCACAAGGCCCGTCCCTTCTTCAACGACCTCGTCAACTTCATGATCTCCGGCCCGGTGATGATCCAGGCGCTCGAAGGTGAAGGCGCCATCGCCAAGAACCGCGAGCTGATGGGCGCGACCGATCCGAAGAAGGCCGAGAAGGGCACCATCCGTGCCGACTTCGCCGACAGCATCGACGCCAACGCCGTGCACGGTTCCGACGCTCCGGAAACCGCCGCTGTCGAAGTGGCGTTCTTCTTCCCCGGCATGAATGTCTACAGCCGCTGATCGCGGCCGTGGCCTCGAAGTTTGAGGCATCCCGATGAATGACATGAGCCCGCCGCCGAACCGCCCCAAGGCGGGTGACAGCCCCCTCGGGGCGCTGGCGCCTGCACAGGGCGCCGAGGGCTCGCTCGTCAACCTGCTCGAGTTCGATCACGAGGGCTTGGCGGCGTTCTGCGAGCAACTGGGTGAGAAGCGCTTCCGCGCCACCCAGCTGTTCCGCTGGATTCATCACAAGGGCGCGTCGGACTTCTCCCAGATGTCCGACCTCGCGAAGTCCCTTCGCGAGAAGCTCGCCAAGCGGGCGGAGATCCGTCCGCTCACCGTCGCGACCGAGCAGGCCTCGGCGGACGGCACCATCAAGTGGCTGTTCGACGTCGGTGGCGGCAATGCCGTCGAGTCGGTGTTCATTCCCGAAGACGATCGCGGCACGCTGTGCGTGTCCTCGCAGGCCGGCTGTGCCGTGGGCTGCCGCTTCTGCTCCACCGGCCACCAGGGCTTCAGCCGCAACCTCAGCACCGGCGAGATCATCGCCCAGCTGTGGTTCGCCGAGCACCACCTTCGCAAGCGCCTGAACCTCGCCGAGGGCGAACGGGCCATCACCAACGTGGTGATGATGGGCATGGGCGAGCCGCTGCAGAACTACGCCGCCCTGGTGCCCGCGCTGCGCATGATGCTGGACGACCACGGCTACGGCCTGTCGCGCCGTCGCGTGACGGTGTCCACCTCCGGCGTGGTGCCCATGATCGACCGCCTGCGCGACGATTGCCCGGTGGCGATGGCCGTGTCTTTGCATGCCCCGAACGACACGCTGCGCGACGACCTCGTGCCGCTGAACCGCAAGTACCCGATCGCCGAGCTGCTGGACGCCTGCAATCGCTACCTCGAAGCGGCGCCGCGTGACTTCATCACCTTCGAGTACTGCATGCTCGATGGCGTGAACGACACGCCCGAACACGCGCAGCAACTGGTGAAGCTGGTGCGCGACAAGGTGTCGTGCAAGTTCAACCTGATCCCCTTCAACCCGTTTCCGGAATCCGGCCTCAAGCGTTCGCCGCGCGAGCGCGTCACGGCCTTTGCACGCATCTTGCAGGATGCGGGCGTGGTGACCACCATCCGCAAGACCCGCGGCGACGACATCGACGCCGCCTGCGGCCAACTGGCCGGAGAAGTGCAAGACAGGACCCGCGTCAAGGAACGCATCTCGACGCGCTCGCCGATCCGCATTCATCGCGAAGGCCAGCATGGCTGGAGCGACACGCAGAACAAGCAGGAGACGAAGGCATGAGTTGGGACTTCGGCGCCGACAGGCGCATCGGTGTGTGGGCCGTGGCCATCGTGGCGGCGGTCGTGCTTTCGGCGTGCCAGACCACGTCGACCACGTCCGTCGGCGGCGTGCCCACGGGTTCATCCGTCTCGGGGGCGACCACGACGAGCACTGGCGAGACGCGCGACCGCGTCACCGCCTCCGATGAACCCGATTCCGCCAAGCGCGCCCGTGTGCGCATGGAGCTGGCCACCGCCTATTTCAGCCGCGGCCAGATGACCACCGCCCTCGATGAGGTGAAGCAGGCGATCACCGCGGACCCGAACCTCGGGGCGGCCTACAACCTGCGCGGCCTCATCTACGCCAACCTCGGCGATGACCGCCTGGCTGAGGAAAGTTTCCGACACGCGCTGCGCATCGACGCGCGCGACGCGGACGCCATGCAGAACTTCGGCTGGTATCTGTGCCAGCAAAAGCGCTTCGGCGAGGCCGACACCCTGTTCCGCCAGGCCCTGGCCGTGCCGCAGTACCGCGATTCACCGCGCACCTTGCTCACGCAGGGCATCTGCCAGGCACGTGCCGGCGAGTGGGCGCAGGCCGAGGGCACGCTGACCAAGTCCTATGAGAACGATCCCGGCAATCCGGTGACGGCGGTCAACCTGTCGGAAGTGCTCTTTCACCGCGGCGAATACGAACGCGCGCGCTTTTACATCCGCCGCGTGAACAGCAACGCCACGGTGAGCAACGCCCAGACCCTGTGGCTGGCTGCGCGCATCGAGAAGCGCCTGGGCAATGCCCAGGGCGTGCAGGACCTGGGCTCGCAGATCAAGAGCCGTTTCCCGCAGTCGCGCGAGGCCGTCGTCTTCGAGCAGGGGAAGTTCGATGAGTGACGGCATCGTGGGCGGCTCGGGCGGAGATTCCGGCACCGACAATCCGGCACCCGCGCAGGCACAGACACCGCGCACCGCTGGCGCCATCCTGCGCGAGGCGCGCCAGGCGCAGGGGCTGCACATTGCGGCGCTGGCTGCGTCCATCAAGGTCGCGCAGAAGAAGCTGGAGGCCCTGGAGGCCGACCGGCTGGATGAACTGCACGACGCCACCTTCACCCGTGCCCTGGCACAGACGGTGTGCCGCGCGCTGAAGATCGATCCGGCGCCGGTGCTGGCGCTGCTGCCGGCGCCCACGGGGCACCGCCTGGAGCAGGTCGGCGAGGGCATCAATGCACCATTCCGCGACCGCCCCGGACGCCGTGAACCCAGCGACTGGTCGGCCGTGGTCCGTCCGGCGATCTGGGCGCCGCTGCTGCTGTTGATCGCAGCGGTGGCCGTGTACCTGCTGCCCAGCGGCTGGCTGCCGTCGCTGCCGCAATTGCCGTCGCCTCAGCCGGCCAGTGCGCCCGCAGCGACGACCACGACCACAACCACTTCGACCCCCGTGGACACGGCACCCGGCAGTGCATCCGCCGTGCTGATGGCACCGCCCGTGGCCGACATCGCGCCCATGCCTTCGGCACCCGCAGCCTCTGCCCCTGGCGCGGCTGCCAGCGTACCTTCGGCGACCACGGCGGCTGCGCCGATGCCCGTCGCATCGGCCGCGCCACCCTCCAATGCCTTGGCCTCCGGCACGCTCTCGGCTTCGACGGCAGCGGCCGGCGCCTTGCAGATCCGTGCCCACGCTGCCAGCTGGGTCGAGGTGCGTGATGCCAAGCTGCGCGTGCTCATCGGCCGCACCGTGGCCCCCGGCGAGGTGCTGCTGCTGGACGGCGCGCCGCCGCTTCGGGTGAAGATCGGCAATGCCCGCGAGACCGAGGTGAGCTTCCGCGGCCAGGCGCTGGACCTGAGCACCAGCACGTCCAACAACGTGGCCCGTCTTGAATTGAAGTAGGTTGGCAAGATGAACGACGTCCGATCCCCCTTGAGCGCTGTTGACGACCCGTCGCTGGACGAGGACTTCGTCGTGCATGCCGCGCCCGCCAAGCACCACACCAGGCAAGTGGCGGTGCGCTGGGGTTCACGAGTTGTCACCGTGGGTGGCGATGCGCCGGTCCGCGTGCAGTCCATGACGAATACCGACACGGTGGACGTGATCGAGACCGCCATCCAGGTGAAGGAACTGGCCATCGCCGGCTCGGAGATGGTGCGAATCACCGTCAACACGCCCGAGGCTGCCGCGGCTGTTCCGCACATCCGCGAGCAGCTCGACCGCATGGGCATCGACGTGCCGCTGGTGGGCGACTTCCACTACAACGGCCACCGCCTGCTGACCGAGCATCCAGCCTGCGCCGAAACGCTGAGCAAGTACCGCATCAACCCCGGCAACGTGGGCAAGGGCGAGAAGCACGACAAGCAGTTTGCGCAGATGGTGGAAGTGGCTGCCAAGTACGACAAGCCGGTGCGCATCGGCGTGAACTGGGGCAGCCTCGACCAGGAACTGCTCGCGCAGATGATGGACGAGAACGGCCGCCGCGCCGAGCCCTTCGAGCCGCAACAGATCATGTACCGCGCCATCATCGCGTCGGCCCTGCAGTCGGCGCGCAAGGCGGAGGAGCTGGGCCTGCGCGCGGACCAGATCATCCTGTCGTGCAAGATGTCTGGCGTGCAGGATCTGGTGAGCGTGTACCAGGCCTTGTCCAAGCGCAGCGATTACGCGCTGCACCTGGGCCTGACCGAGGCGGGCATGGGCACCAAGGGCACGGTGGCGTCTACCGCCGCGCTGGCGCTTCTGCTGCAGCAAGGCATCGGCGACACCATCCGCGTGTCGCTCACGCCGCAGCCCGGCGAGGCCCGCACGCAGGAAGTGGTCGTGGCCATGGAGATCCTGCAATCGCTGGGCCTGCGGGCCTTCAATCCCAGCGTCACCGCCTGCCCCGGCTGCGGACGCACGACCAGCACCACCTTCCAGGAGCTGGCCAAGCAGATCGACGACTACCTGCGCGCCCAGATGCCGGTGTGGAAGGCGCGCTACCCCGGCGTGGAGAACATGAAGGTGGCCGTCATGGGTTGCATCGTCAACGGCCCCGGCGAGAGCAAGCATGCCGACATCGGCATCAGCCTGCCGGGCACGGGCGAGGCGCCGGCGGCTCCCGTCTTCATCGACGGCGAGAAGGCGCTCACGCTGCGCGGCGAAGGCATCGCGCGCGAGTTCCAGACGCTGGTCGAGGACTACATCGAAAAGCGCTTCGGTTCGGCAACCGCTGCGCATTGAAGGTCGGACGCTCCCGCATTCTTCCCCGACCTTCCACCCATCGCGGCCTCGTGGCCGCGAGACATCAGAACTGAACATGGCTGACATCCTGCGTGCCGTCAAAGGCATGAACGACATTCTTCCGCCGGGTATCGACGTCCCTCGAGGGGAGAAGCTGCCCGATTCGACGATCTGGCAATGGTTCGAGAACGTCGTGCGCTCCGTGCTGACGCGCTACGGCTACAAGAACATGCTGACGCCCATCGTGGAGCCCACGGCGCTGTTCGTGCGGGGCCTGGGCGAGGTGACGGACATCGTCGAGAAGGAGATGTATTCCTTCGTCGACTCGATGAACGGCGACAAGCTCACGCTGCGCCCTGAGGCCACGGCTGGCATCGTGCGAGCAATGGTCGAGTACAACGCGCTCTACAACGGCCCGCTGCGCCTTTGGACCATGGGCCCGATGTTCCGGCATGAGAAGCAGCAAAAGGGGCGCTACCGCCAGTTCCACCAGTTGGATGTCGAAGCTCTCGGTTTTGCCGGGCCTGACGTGGACGGCGAGATCATTCTTCTTGTTCGATCCCTCCTGCGCGAGCTGGGCCTGGTCGAAGGCAAGCACGTCCGCCTCGAACTCAACAGCCTGGGGCAGCCCGGCGAGCGCCGTGCGCACCGCGACGCGCTGGTGGCGTATTTCGAGCAGCACCAGGACGCGCTGGACGAAGACTCCCGGCGCCGCCTGCACAGCAACCCGCTGCGCATCCTGGATACCAAGAACCCGACCATGCAGGCACTGGTGGAGGCCGCGCCCAAGCTGATGGACTTCCTCGGCGAAGCGTCGCTCGCGCACTTCAACGGCGTGCGCGCCATCCTCGATGCGGCCGGCCTCGAATACCGCATCAACACGCGCCTGGTGCGCGGCATGGACTACTACAACCTCACGGTGTTCGAGTGGGTGACCGACCAGCTCGGCTCGCAAGGCACCGTCTGCGGCGGCGGGCGCTATGACGGGCTCATCGAACAACTGGGCGGCAAGTCGGCGCCTGCGGTGGGCTTCGGCCTGGGCATCGAGCGGCTGCTGCTGCTGATCCAGGAAATCGGCCTGCCGGTGCCCAGCGCTGCGCCCGTGGCCTATGCGATCGTCACCTCCGCCGCTGCCGCGCCGCAGGCCATGGTGGTGCTCGAAAAGCTGCGCGCGGCCGGCGTCTCAGTGCTCATGCACGCCGGCGGCGGCAAGATGAAGACCCAGTTCAAGCGCGCCGACGACAGCGGCGCCCGCTTCGCGCTCATCTTCGGCGAAGACGAAGTGGCCCGCGGCGAGGTCTCGCTGAAAGACCTGCGCAATGCCGATGCGCCGCAGCGCAGCCTGCCGCTGTCCGGTGCCGCCGGCTGGGCCGCCGATCTCCTCAACGCATAATCGCGCCTTCCACAAGAAAGCCTCAGTCATGGCCAGCCATCTCGACCTCGAAGAACAAGAGCAGCTCGACCAGCTCAAGAATTTCTGGAAGCAATACGGCAACCTGATCACCTGGACGCTGATCATCGTGCTCGGTGCCTTCTCAGGCTGGACCTACTGGAACAACTACCAGGCGGGCCAGGCCGGCAAGGCCGGGGCGATGTTCGACGAGCTGGACAAGGCCGCGCAGGCCGGCGACGCCGATCGTGCCGCCACGGTCTTCGCCACCCTCAAGGACCGCTACCCCGGCACCGCCTTCGCCGAGCAGGCCGGCATGGCCCTGGCCAAGGTTCAGTTCGACAAGGGCCAGTTCGACAACGCCCGCGCGACGCTGACCTGGGTGATCGACCATGCGCCTGAGGATGAATACAAGACCCTCGCACGCGTGCGCCTGGCCGGCATCCTGCTGGACCAGAAGAAGTTCGACGATGCGCTCAAGCAGCTCGACGGCGCCACAGGCAAGGACTTCGAGCCCATCGTCAACGACCGCCGCGGCGACATCCTGATGGCCCAGGGCAAGAAGGACGACGCCAAGGCCGCCTACCAGAAGGCCTGGAAGGACATGGACCCGAAGGTGCAATACCGCGGCCTCGTCGAAGCCAAGCTGACGGCACTGGGTGCCGCGCCCGAACCCGAGAAGGCGGCGTCCGCCGCGGAGGGCAGCAAGTGATGGCCGCCCGTCGCCTGTTGCTTGCCGCATTCGGCGCCACGGTGCTGGTGCTCGCCGCTGGCTGTGCCAGCGGCCCGGAGAAACCCAAGCCCACGCCGCTGGAGTCGTTCACGCCGACGCTGGGTGGCCGCGTGGCCTGGAATTCGAAGATCGATGGCGTCCAGTTCCCGCTGTCCGTGGCGGTGAGTCCGGGCGTGTTCACCGTGGCCGGCAATGACGGCACGGTGCTGGCGCTGGAGGCTGACACCGGCCGCGAACTCTGGAAAGGCAGCGTCGGCGCCAAGCTGGGTGCCGGCGTGGGCAGCGATGGCCGTTATGCCGCGGTCGTCACGCGCGACGGCGAACTCGTCACCCTGGAAGCCGGTCGCGTGCTGTGGCGCGCGACGCTGAACATGCGCGTGACCACCGCGCCGCTGGTGGCCGGCGAGCGTGTCTTCGTGCTCGGCGGCGACCGCACCGTGCACGCCTTCGACGCCCAGGACGGCACCAAGCTGTGGTCGGTGCAGCGCCCGAGCGATCCGCTCACCCTTGCGCAAGGTGGCGTGATCGCAGCCTTCAAGGACACGCTGCTGGCCGGGCAGGGTCCCAAGCTCGCCGGCTTCGATCCGCGCAACGGCGACGTGCGCTGGGAAGTGGTGGTCGGCGCGCCTCGCGGTACCAATGAGGTCGAGCGCTTGGCCGACCTCGTCGCACCGCTGGCCCGCCAGGGCGACGTGGTCTGCGTGCGCTCGTTCCAGGCGGCCGTGGGCTGCGTGAACGCCGAGCGCGGCTCGCTCGTGTGGACCAAGCCGGTCGGCGGCACCGATGGCGTGGCCATCGATGACCAGTTCGTCTACGCCGCGGATGCCTCGGACCGCATCACCGTGTGGAAGGCGCCCAGTGGCGAAGTGGCCTGGCAGTCCGAGAAGCTGCTGTACCGCGGCCTGGGCGCGCCGCTGGTGACGCCCAAGGCGGTCGTGTTCGGCGACAGCGAGGGCGTGGTGCATTTCCTGTCGCGCGACAAGGGCGAGACGCTGCTGCGCGTGAATACCGACGGCAGCGCCATCGTGACCGCACCCGTCATGGTGTCCGGCACGGTGCTCGTGGTGACCCGCAACGGTGGCCTGTGGGCCATCCGTCCGGAATAAGTCTTGAATCTGAAACGCTCACGATGAAACCTGTCATCGCCATCGTCGGGCGTCCCAACGTCGGCAAGTCGACGCTCTTCAACCGCCTCACCAAGAGCCGCGACGCCATCGTGGCCGACTTCGCCGGCCTCACGCGCGACCGCCACTACGGCGACGGCCACCTGGGCGACCGCGAGTTCATCGTGATCGACACCGGTGGCTTCGAGCCCGACAGCTCCACCGGCATCGTCAAGGAGATGGCCAAGCAGACCCGCCAGGCCGTGGCCGAGGCGGACGTGGTCATCTTCGTCGTGGACGTGCGCGCCGGCCTGTCGGCGCAGGACCACGACATCGCCAACTACCTGCGCACGGTGGGCAAGAAGGTGCTCCTGGCCATCAACAAGGCCGAGGGCATGCAGGAATCCCCGCACCTGGCCGAGTTCTACGAGCTGGGCATGGGCGAACCGCATCCCATCTCGTCGGCGCATGGCCAGGGCATCCGCAGCCTGACCGAGGCCGCGCTGGAGGACTTCGACTTCGGCGAGGAAGAGGAGGTCCCGGAGGAGGGCGCGCCCATCCGCCTGGCGGTGGCCGGGCGGCCGAACGTGGGCAAGAGCACGCTCATCAACACCTGGCTGGGTGAAGAGCGGCTGGTCGCCTTTGACATGCCGGGCACCACCCGCGACGCCATCAGCGTGCCCTTCGAGCGCAACGGGCAGAAATTCCAGCTCATCGACACGGCCGGCCTGCGCCGCAAGGGCCGGGTTTTCCAGGCCATCGAGAAGTTCTCGGTGGTCAAGACCTTGCAGGCCATTGCCGACGCCAACGTGGTGCTGCTGCTGCTGGATGCCACCCAGGGCGTGAGCGACCAGGATGCGCACATCGCCGGCTACATCCTGGACAGCGGCCGGGCCGTGGTGATCGCCGTGAACAAGTGGGATGCGGTGGACGACTACCAGAAGCAGCAGCTGCAGCGCTCCATCGAGCAGCGCCTTGCGTTCCTGAAGTTCGCCCCCATCCTCAACATCTCAGCCATCAAGCGCCAGGGCCTGGGCCCGGTGTGGAAGGCGATCGCCGATGCCCATGCCTCGGCCACCAAGAAGATGTCGACACCTGTTCTGACCCGTCTGCTGCACGAGGCGGTGGAGCACCAGGCGCCCAAGCGCGCCGGGATGTTCCGCCCCAAGCTGCGTTACGCGCACCAAGGTGGGATGAACCCGCCCGTCATCGTCGTGCATGGAAATTCGCTGGAACACGTGACCGACTCTTACAAACGATTCCTCGAAGGCCGTTTCCGCGAGCATTTCAAGCTGGTAGGTACGCCCTTGCGCATCGAAATGAGGTCGGGCAAGAATCCCTTCGACGAAAAGAGCGGTTGAGACTTTTTCGGCCATGGGGTTCGGCCGCGAGGAACCCTGTGTTAACGTGATCACTCTTATAACTTTTGAACACGGAGCAATATCGTGAGCAATAAGGGCCAACTTCTACAAGACCCCTTTCTGAACCTGCTGCGCAAAGAGCATGTGCCGGTCTCGATCTACCTCGTGAACGGCATCAAGCTGCAGGGCCACATCGAGTCTTTTGATCAGTATGTGGTGCTCCTTCGAAACACGGTCACACAGATGGTCTACAAGCATGCCATCTCCACCGTGGTTCCAGGCCGGGCGGTGAACTTCCACGCGGCCGACAACCAGGAACAGGCCTGAACCCCGTGATCCCTGCGGGTTGCGGGCATCCTCGACCTTGAGCGCTGCAACGACCACTCAGGGTGCGGGTCCTCCGCGTGCCATCCTCGTCGGCGTGGACGTGGCCGGGTCCGGCCACTTCGACCCGACGCTGGACGAGCTCGCCTTGCTGTGCGAATCCGCGGGAGACCTGCCGGTTGCCCGCGTGATCGCCAAGCGCAAGGCGCCTGATCCCGCGCTTTTTGTGGGCTCGGGCAAGGCGGATGAAATCAAGGCCCTGGTGCTCGGCCACCAGGCCGAGGCGGTGCTGTTCGACCAGGCCTTGTCGCCTGCGCAGCAGCGCAACCTCGAGCGGCACCTGGGCGTGGCGGTCGCCGACCGCACCATGCTCATCCTCGAAATCTTCGCTGCCCGTGCTCAAAGCCACGAGGGCAAGCTGCAGGTCGAGCTGGCGCAGTTGCAGTACCTCTCCACGCGCCTCGTGCGTCGCTGGAGCCACCTGGAGCGCCAGCGCGGCGGCATTGGCAACCGAGGCGGTCCGGGCGAAGCCCAGATTGAGCTCGACCGCCGCATGATCGGCGAGCGCATCAAGGCCGTGAAGGAACGGCTGGTGAAGGTCAAGCGTCAGCGCAGCACGCAACGCCGCTCGCGCGAGCGCAACCAGACCTTCCGTGTCTCGCTGGTGGGCTACACGAACGCGGGCAAGTCCACGCTGTTCAATGCCCTGGTGAAGGCCCGCACCTACGCGGCCGACCAGCTCTTCGCGACGCTGGACACGACCACGCGGCAGTTCTACCTCGAAGACGTGGGCCGTTCGGTATCGCTGTCCGACACCGTGGGCTTCATCCGCGACCTGCCTCACAAGCTGGTCGAGGCCTTTGAAGCCACGCTGCAGGAGGCCGCCGATGCCGACCTGCTGCTGCACGTGGTGGATGCCGCATCGCCGCTGCTCGCCGAGCAGATGGCCGAGGTGCAGCGCGTGCTGGGCGACATCGGCGCGGCCGGCATCCAGCAGGTGCTGGTCTACAACAAGTACGACAAGCTCGAAGACAACCAGCGCCCGCGCGCGACCGTCGATGTGCTCGAACTCGACGGTGGCGTCCGCGTCCCGCGCGTGTTCGTGAGTGCGCTCCAGGGCCAGGGCCTGGATTCGCTCAAGCAAGTGATCTCCCAGGCCGTCGACGGTACATTGGCCGAGCGCCTGGACTTGAATCCGTCTTCGACGCCCTCTACTGATGACGATGCAGGCGATGACGGCCTGCTTCCGACCGGAACACAACACTCTCACCCATGACCATGAGACGTTCATTCGCGAGCGCCGCCTTCGCACGCCTCACCGGCCGCCGAAATGCCGATGTCGACCTGTCCAATGGTGGCCGCGGCGACGGCCCGCCGGACCTCGACGAGCTGTGGCGTGACTTCAACCGCAAACTGGGCAACCTGTTCGGCGGCAAGGGCAGCCAACGCGGCAATGGCTCCGGTGGCGGTGGCGACAACAACAACTTCCAGCCCGACATGAAGAGCGCCGGCATCGGCGTGGGCCTGATCGGCGGCATCGTCGCGATGATCTGGCTGGGCAGTGGACTGTTCATCGTGCAGGAAGGCCAACAGGCGGTGATCACCACCTTCGGCCGCTACAGCAACACCGTGAACGCCGGCTGGCAGTGGCGCATGCCGTACCCCATCCAGGCGCACGAAACGGTGCCGGTGACGCAGCTGCGTTCCAAGGACATCGGCCGCAACACCCTGGTGGCGGCCACCGGGCTGCGTGATTCGTCCATGCTGACCCAGGACGAGAACATCGTGGACATCCGCTTCACGGTGCAGTACCGCCTCAAGGACGCGCGCGCCTTCCTGTTCGAGAACAAGGATCCGGAAGACGCGGTGACCCTGGCTGCCGAGTCGGCGATCCGCGAGATCGTCGGCAAGAACGCCATGGACCAGGTGCTGTACGAGCAGCGTGATGCCATCGCCGCGGCGCTGGTGAAGTCCATCCAGCAGCAGCTCGACCGCCTGAACACCGGGATCGTCATCGCCAACGTGAACGTGCAGAACGTGCAGGCACCCGAGCAGGTGCAGGCGGCCTTCGACGACGCCTTCAAGGCCGGCGCAGACCGCGAGCGCCTGAAGAACGAAGGCCAGGCCTACGCCAATGACGTGATCCCCAAGGCCCAGGGCACGGCTGCACGGCTGCGCCAGGAAGCCGAGGCCTACAAGGCCCGCGTGGTCGCACAGGCCGAAGGCGATGCCGAGCGCTTCAGCAAGGTGCTGGAGGAATACCGCAAGGCGCCTGTCGTGACGCGAGACCGCATGTACATCGACACCATGCAGCAGGTCTACTCCAACGTCACCAAGGTGATGGTGGACAGCCGCAACAACTCGAACCTGCTGTACCTGCCGCTGGACAAGCTGCTGCAGCAGTCCAGCGCGTCTGTCAACGTGGTGCCAGCACCCCAGCCAGCCGAGAACGCATCGACCCAGTCGAGCACGGTGGACGTTCGTTCACGCGACAACCAGCGCGGCCGCGACCGCGAAGGCCGCTGAGCAGGGCAGAGGGGGAATACACAATGAATCGAATTGGTTTCTACGTCGCCGGCACGCTGGTCGTGCTGATGATCCTGTTCTCGACGCTGTTCATCGTCGACCAGAAGCACTACGCGGTCATCTACTCGCTGGGTGAGATCAAGGAAGTCATCACCCAGCCGGGGCTGAAGGCCAAGCTGCCGCCGCCGCTGCAGAACGTGGTCATGCTCGACCGCCGCGTGCAGACGCTGGACAGCCCCACCGAGACGCGCCCCATCTTCACCGCCGAGAAGAAGAGCCTGGTGATCGACTGGCTCATCAAGTGGCGCATCACCGACCCGAAGAAGTTCATTCGCAACAACACGGCCGACATCCGCAACCTGGAGAACCGCCTGAGCCCCATCGTGCAGGCGGCCTTCAACGAGGAAGTCACCAAGCGCACGGTGCGCGCCATGCTGGCCACCGAGCGCGACAAGGTGATGCAGGACGTGCGCAACCGCCTCACCGGCGACGTGGCGGACTTCGGCATCGAGATCGTCGACGTGCGCATCAAGCGCGTGGACTTCTCCGCCAACATCACCGATGCCATCTATCGCCGCATGGAGTCCGAGCGCAAGCGCGTGGCCAACGAGATGCGTTCCACCGGTGAAGCGGAGAAGGAAAAGATCCGCGCCGACGCCGATCGCCAGCGCGAGGTGATCGTGGCCGAGGCCTACCGCGACGCGCAGAAGGTGCAGGGCGAGGGCGATGCCAAGGCATCGGCGCTGTTCGCCGAATCCTTCGGCAAGGACCCGCAGTTCGCCGCCTTCTACCGCAGCCTGGGTGCCTACCGTGCCACCTTCCGCAGCAAGGGCGACGTGATGGTGATCGATCCGAACTCCGACTTCTTCAAGGCCATGCGAGGCTCCGCAAGCGGTGGTGCCGCGCCGGCTGCATCACCTGCTGCCGCGACCAAGAAGTGAATTCGGCCTTCGACCTGCTCATCGGTGCCTTCGCGCTGATGCTGGTCATCGAAGGATTGCTGCCGTTCTTCAGTCCTCGCCTGTGGCGCGCCTTGTTCGAGCGCGCCACGCGGCTGAGCGACTCGCAGTTGAGGTTCATCGGCCTGTCAAGCATGCTAGCGGGCCTGGCAACACTCTACGTTTTCTGGAATTGAACCCGGGCTCGACCCCGGTACAATGCCGGTTTTAACCGCCCGGTATTTCCCATGTCGTCTGCTTGGCTCCTGCCCGAGCACATTGCCGATGTCCTGCCCGCGCAGGCCAGACACATCGAAGAATTGCGCCGAGGCCTTCTCGACGTGGCACGCGGCTACGGTTTCGAACTGGTGATGCCGCCGCTCCTGGAGCACCTGGAGTCGCTGCTGTCGGGTACCGGGCGCGAACTGGATCTCAAGACATTCAAGCTGGTCGATCAACTGAGCGGCCGCACCCTGGGCGTGCGGGCTGACACCACCTCGCAGGTGGCGCGCATCGATGCGCACCTGCTCAATCGCGAAGGGCTGACGCGGCTTTGCTATTGCGGGCCGGTGCTGCTCACGCGGCCTGCGGGCCTGTATGCGACGCGCGAGCCGCTGCAGTTCGGCGCCGAGACCTATGGCCATACCGGCCTGGAAGCCGATCTCGAAATCCAGGACATGGCACTCGACTGCCTGCGCAGCGCCGGCATCACCAAGGTGACGCTGGACCTGGGCGACGCACGCATCCTGCGCGGCCTGCTCGATGGGCTGCAGGTGGACGAAACCCGCAGAGTGGCCATCCTGGCCGCGCTGGCGGGCAAGGATGCACCTGGTCTGGCAGAGTTGACGGCAGACCTGCCCGAACCCGCTCGCAAGGGCCTGGCTGCCTTGCTGCGCCTGTACGGTGGCATGGAGGTGCTGGACATCGCCGAGCGTGATCTGCCTGGCTTGCCTCTCGTGCGCGAAGCCCTGGCCGACCTGCGCTCGCTGGCTGCCCGTGTGAAGCAAGCCCACCCTGAGGTGCGCGTGGGCTTCGACCTGGCCGATCTCGGCGGCTATGCCTACTACACGGGCGCGCGGTTTGCCATCTACACCGATGGCTACAGCGATGCGATTGCCCGCGGCGGCCGCTATGACGAGGTCGGTGCTGCCTTTGGCCGCAACCGCCCGGCCGTGGGCTTCAGCCTCGACCTCAAGGAGCTGGCAGCATTGGTGCCGGCTCGACGCCTGGCGGCCGCCATCCGCGCGCCCTGGGGCGAATCGGACGCGCTGCGATCGGCAGTGCGCCAGCTGCGCGAACAAGGCGAGACGGTCGTCTGCATCCTGCCCGGCCACGAGCACGAGGGCCAGGAGTTCGACTGCGACCGCGAACTCGTCGGCTCGGGCGACCAATGGGTGGTGCGCGCGCTCTGACGCGGCCACGCCTTTCGAATCCAATTCAGACTCGGACGTTCAAGACATGCAAGCAACGAAGGCGAAGAACGCCGGCCACAACGTGGTCGTCGTCGGCACCCAGTGGGGCGATGAAGGCAAGGGCAAGGTCGTCGACTGGCTGACCGACCACGCCCAGGGCGTGGTGCGCTTCCAGGGCGGCCACAACGCCGGCCATACGCTGGTCATCAAGGGCGTGAAGACAGCCTTGCAGCTCATCCCCTCGGGCATCATGCGCGACGGCGTGGCCTGCTACATCGGCAACGGCGTGGTGGTGGACCCGACGCACCTGCTGTCGGAGATCGAGCGGCTGGAGGGCATCGGCCTGGAGGTTCGTTCGCGCCTGTTCATCAGCGAGTCCTGCCCGCTGATCCTGCCTTTCCACGTGGAGGTGGACAAGGCACGCGAGGCGCTGCGCGAGACCAGCGGCGCGGGCAAGATCGGCACCACGGGCAAGGGCATCGGCCCGGCGTATGAAGACAAGGTGGCACGCCGCGCACTGCGCGTGCAGGACCTCAAGCACCCCGACCGCTTCGCCAAGAAGCTGCATGAACTGCTGGAGCTGCACAACTTCGCGCTTTCCGGCTACCTGCATTCGAAGGCGCTGGAATTCCAGCCCATCTTCGACCACGCGATGAAGGTGGCCGAGCAGCTCAAGCCGATGATGGCCGACGTGGGCTACATCATCCACGAGGCGAATCGTGCGGGTGCCAACATCCTGTTCGAAGGCGCGCAGGGCACGCTGCTGGACATCGACCACGGCACTTATCCGTACGTCACCTCCAGCAACTGCGTGGCCGGCAATGCGGCCGCCGGTGCCGGCGTGGGGCCGGACCTGCTGCACTACATCCTCGGCATCACCAAGGCCTACACCACACGCGTGGGCAGCGGTCCCTTCCCGACGGAGCTGGACATCAACGCAACCGGTACCGTGGGCCACCACCTGTCGACGGTGGGCCAGGAGCGCGGCACCGTGACCGGCCGTGCCCGCCGATGCGGCTGGCTGGATGCCGCGGCGCTCAAGCGCTCAATCATCATCAACGGCATCTCGGGCCTGTGCATCACCAAGCTGGACGTGCTCGACGGCCTGAAGGAAATCAAGGTCTGCGTGGGCTACGAGCTCAACGGCAAGCGCGTGGACATCCTCCCGCTGGATGCCGACGACATCGTGGCGTGCCAACCGATCTACGACACTTTCCCGGGCTGGACGGACAGCACGGCGGGCATCACCGAGTGGGACAAGCTGCCGCTGAATGCACGCAAGTACCTGGAGCGGGTGCAGGAGTACATCGGCGCACCGATCGACATGGTGTCCACCGGTCCCGATCGCGACCACACCATCCTGTTGCGCCATCCGTACAAGGCCTGAGCGCGCCATTGCCGCATCGCGGCGAAGATGCCAATGAATTGAAGGAGTTGTTTCGATGCTGACCGACGACGGCAAGCACCTGTACGTCTCTTGGGACGAATACCACATGCTCACCGAGCGCCTGGCGCTGAAGGTGCATGCATCAGGCTGGGAGTTCGACCAGATCCTGTGCCTGGCGCGCGGTGGCATGCGCCCGGGCGACATCCTCTCGCGCGTGTTCGACAAGCCGCTGGGCATCATGTCCACGAGCTCGTACCGCGCCGAGGCTGGCACCATCCAGGGCCGGTTGGACATGGCCAAGTACATCACGCTGCCCAAGGGCGAACTTGCGGGCCGCGTGCTGCTGGTGGATGACCTGGCCGATTCAGGCGTGACCCTGCGTGCGGTGGTGGACCGCCTGCGCGGCATGCCCTCCATCAGCGAACTGCGCTCCGCGGTGATCTGGACCAAGGGTGTGTCCAGCTACACGCCGGACTACTTCGTCGAGCTGCTGCCCACGAGTCCGTGGATTCATCAGCCCTTCGAGGAGTACGACGCGCTGCGTCCCGAAGGTCTTGCGAAGAAGTACGAGATCTGAAGAAGACTTCGACACGGTGGGGCGACGTGGTTTGCCCCAAACGCGATCGTGGCTGCTCGTGCTGCGAATTAGCAAGGCCAACAAAAAAGGCCGCATACTGCGGCCTTCTTCATCTTCTTGTTATTGGTGCCCAGGAAGGGACTCGAACCCCCACGGTGTTACCCGCTAGTACCTGAAACTAGTGCGTCTACCAATTCCGCCACCTGGGCATTTCAGGAAAGTCTGAGATTCTATCATCAAAAAAACAAACGTAAACCCCAATCCCGCAAATTCCGTCGGCGCCGAGCTGATGAGTGAAGTGGAAGGCACGGTGCAAGGCCACCGTGATGGTCATGGATTCCTCATCCGTGACGACCGTCAACCCGATCTGTACCTGTCGCAGCAAGAGATGCGCGCCGTGCTTCATCGCGATCGCGTGAAGGCGCGGATCATCCGCTACGACCGCAAGGGCCGGCCCGAGGGACGCATCCTCGAGATCCTCGAACGACGCAAGGCGCCCATCATCGGGCGGCTGCTGCATGAGAGCGGCATCTGGCTCGTCGCGCCTGAAGACAAGCGCTACGGGCAGGACATCATGGTGCCGAAGAACGCCATCGCGAACGCGACGGCGGGGCAGGTGGTGGCCATCGAGCTCACCGAGGCGCCGTCGTTGTATTCGCAGCCCATGGGCCGCGTGACCGAAGTGCTCGGCGAGATCGACGACCCCGGCATGGAGATCGAGATCGCGGTGCGCAAGTACGAAGTGCCGCATCGCTTCACGCCGGAGACACTCGCGCAGTCTGCAGCGCTGCCCGACAAGATCCGCCCCGCGGACCGCAAGCAGCGCATCGACCTTACCGACGTGGCGCTGGTCACCATCGACGGCGAAGACGCACGCGACTTCGACGATGCGGTGTATTGCGAGCCCGCGAAGGTGGGCCGCGGCAAGGGCTTCCGGCTCATCGTGGCGATTGCCGACGTGAGCCACTATGTGAAGCCCGGCGAGCCCATCGACGAAGACGCGTACGAACGCGCCACGTCGGTGTACTTCCCGCGCCGCGTCATTCCGATGCTGCCCGAGAAGCTCTCCAACGGGCTGTGTTCGCTCAACCCGAACGAAGATCGCCTGGCGATGGTGTGCGACATGCTCATCACCGCCACCGGCGACCTGCACGCCTACCAGTTCTACCCGGCGGTGATCTGCTCGCATGCACGCTTCACCTACACCGAGGTGGCGGCCATCCTCGCGAACACGCGCGGACCCGAGGCGGCGCGCCGCAAGGACCTCGTGCCCGACCTGCTCAACCTCAACGAGGTCTACCGCGCGCTGCTCAAGTCGCGCGTCAAGCGCGGCGCCATCGACTTCGAGACCACCGAGACGCAGATCGTCTGCGACGAGAACGGGCGCATCGAGAAGATCGTGCCACGCGTGCGCACCGAAGCGCACAAGCTGATCGAGGAATGCATGCTCGCGGCCAACGTGTGCTCGGCGGACTTCATCGCCTTGCACAAGCATCCGGCGCTGTACCGCGTGCACGAAGGGCCGACGCCCGAGAAGAAGTCGCTGCTGCAGAACTACCTGAAGTCGCTGGGCATCGGCCTGTCGGTGAGCGACGACCCGACCCCGGGCGAGTTCCAGTCGATAGCGGCCGCGACCAAGGAGCGTCCCGATGCGATGCAGATCCACACGATGCTGCTTCGCTCGATGCAGCAGGCGATCTACACCGCGATCAACAGCGGCCACTTCGGCCTGGCCTACGAGGCCTACACACACTTCACGAGCCCCATCCGGCGCTACCCGGACCTCTTGGTACACCGGGTCATCAAGGCCTTGCTGCACAGCAAGCGCTATCACCTGAGCACCGGCGAGATCCTCGACGTGCCCAAGGTGCGCAAGGGCGCGAAGCCGGCCAGGTCCGAGTTGAGCGAGGGTGAAGTGTGGGAAGCCGCGGGCGCGCATTGCAGTGCGAACGAGCGTCGTGCCGACGAAGCTTCGCGCGATGTCGAGGCCTGGCTCAAGTGCAAGTTCATGCGCGAGCACCTGGGCGAGGAGTACGCCGGCACCGTCACTGCGGTGACGAGCTTCGGCCTCTTCGTCACGCTCGATGCGCTGTACGTCGAGGGCCTCGTGCACATCACCGAGCTGGGTGGCGAGTACTACCGCTTCGACGAGGTGAAGCAGGAGCTTCGCGGCGAGCGCACCGGCGTTCGCTACACGGTGGGGGCACGTGTGCGCGTGCAGGTCAGCCGTGTGGACCTGGACGGCCGCAAGATCGACTTCCGCATGGTGCGCGACAACGAAGAGGACGCAGCGCTCATCCGCGCGCGGCGTGACCGGATGATCGGGCGCCAGCAGTCGGCCGTGGAAGAGCTCGCGGCCGTGAAGGAGGCCGATCGCGCGGTGAAGGCCGTTGCGAAAGGCAAGTCCAAAGGCAAGGGTGGGGCTGCGAATCCGGTGAAGGCAGCCAAGGCTGCAGCGAGGAAGTCGTCAGCCAAGCCAGTGCGTCGCCGCTGAGGCTTGTCGGCCCGCTGCTCTAGCGGGCCTTTGCAAGTGCGTGGATCAGGTCGCTCGCCAGCAGCGGCCCGCTGCGGTGAAGATCGGCGGCCTGGCCATGCTGCCATGCCGCGACGGCGGCGACCTGCGATGGATCGCCTTGCGCGTCCTGCGACCACAGGCCGCCAAGCCATCCTGCCAGCACGTCGCCCGTGCCCGCGGTGGCGAGCGAGGCATTCCCCGTGGGATTGATGCGCGCCGGCCCGATGGCTGATGCGATGACCGTGCCCGAGCCCTTGAGCAGTGCAACGCAGTGGAAGCGCTCGGCCAGCCGGCGCGCCACGCCCAGCCGGTCAGCCTGGACTTCAGTGGTGCTGATGCCCAGCAGCCGTGCCGCTTCGAGCGGATGCGGCGTCAGAACGGTGGGATGCGCGCGTGCGGCGCGGGCGGCGAGCAGTGCCTGCAAGGAGGCGTCCTGCGCGATGGCGTTGAGCGCATCGGCGTCGAGCACCAGCCGTGCACTGGCGCTCAGCACGCGCGGCAATGCGGCGCGCACGGCATCGCCGCCGCCGCATCCGCAGACCACGGTGGTTTGCGCGAGCGTGGCGTCCGGGCTTTGCCACCAGTGCTGGCGGAACATGAGTTCGGGCCGCACCGGGTCCATGCCTGGCGCTGCGTCATCCAGCAGGCTGACGTAGACGCGGCCTGCGCCTGCAGCCAGCGCTGAACGGCCCGCCAGCAGTGCCGCACCCGACATCGAGGGTGCTCCGCCAATCACGGCCACGTCGCCGAAGCTGCCTTTGTGGGCGGCGTGGTCACGGGGCTGCGCGTGCGTGATGTCGCTGCCCGTGAGCCATGCATCGGGTGCCTCGTTGCCCGCAGCCACCGCCAGATCATCGAACCACACCTCGCCGACATGGTCACGCCCATGCGCCGTGAACAAGCCGGGCTTGAGTGTCAGGAGGCTGATCGTGTGGCTCGCACGCACGGCGCTGGCGCCCAGGGGCTGGCCGGTGGCGACGTCGAGTCCGGAGGGGGCATCCACGGCCAGCACCGGGCAAGCCGCCTCGTTGATGGTCGCGATGCAGCGGGCAATGGCTTCGGACGGCGGCCGGTTGGCCCCGATGCCGAGCAAGGCATCGATGATGAGCTCGGCGTCCGCTGGAACATCGCCCGACGGCCGAATGTCGATCCCGTTGTCCTTGGCCCTTGCAAACGCATCTTTCGCGTCATCGGGAAGGCGGGCCTCGTCGCCATGGAAAGTCACGCTGACGTGCTTGCCCCAACCCGCCAGATGCAGCGCGGCCTCGAACCCGTCGCCGCCGTTGTTTCCTGGGCCCGCGGCGACCCAGATGCGACCGGCATGCGGCGCAATGGCGAGGGCCCATCGCGCCACCGCCAGGCCGGCGCGGCGCATCAGGGCGTGCGGCGGCAGGGCGGCCATCGCAGCCTGCTCGATCCGGCGCGTCGCCTGCGGTCCGAACAGCGGCAGATCGTGTGTCGGTGGCAGGACGCGTTGCATGGAAGCAGTGGGCTACTGGTGGAGGCGGTGAACGCCGAAGTCCGCAGTGTCCACGTCCGGCTTGCGCGACGCCAGCAAATCCGACACGACCCTGGCGCTGCCACAGGCCAGCGCCCAGCCATGGTCGCCGTGGCCCAGGTTCAGCCACACCCCGGGGATGCCGCTGGCACCCAGCACCGGTGGCCCATCGGGCAGCATGGGCCGCGCACCGCGCCAGGCTTGCGCGTGGGAGATGCGGGCGACGCCCGGGAACCAGTCCTCCAGGACCCGGTAGAGCGTGACGATGGCCGCCTTGTCGTGGCGCGTGCGGTGCCCGGCGATCTCATGGCAGCCCGCCACGCGGATGCGCGAGCCCAGCCGCGTGATCGCCACCTGGTGCTTCGCATCGAAGATGCCCGACTGCGGCCCATGGCGCGGATGTGCCTCGAAGTTGCGCATCGGTGCGGTGACCGAGTAGCCATGCACCGGCAGCACCGGCAATTTCAGCCCATGCGGCGCGAGCAGCGATGACGCACCCATCGCCGCGCACACCACCACCGCGTCGGCGCTGTCGTGGTCGGCCTGCACCTGCAAGGGCTGGGTGACGGCGAAGCCATGGCGACTGCCATCCACCAGGATGCTGGGCGGCTCGGAATCGGGCGAGGCCTTGGTGCGCAGCACGAGTTGCGGCTGCGCGCCGGGCACGATGCGTTCCACCTCGGTGTGGAAGCGGAACTTCGCGCCCAGCTGCTGTGCTGCCGTGCGCAGCAAGTGCGCATACTGCCGGCAGTTGGCCACCTGGTCGTCGCGGAAGTAGATGGCACCCGCCAGTGGCGCCTCGGGGTTGAGCCCGGGCTCGACGGCCATGCAGGTCTCGCGGTCGATCACTTCATGCCTGACGCCCAGCTCGGCCATCAGCGCGATGGCCGGCTGCATCCGGTCCACGTCCTGCGCCGTGCGCAGCAAGGTCATGGCGCCGCGGGTGTGCTCGTAGTCGAGCTTGAGCTTGCTGCCGATGTCGTGGAACCGATGCTGGCTGACCAGTGCCAGCCGCTGCATGGCGGCCCGGCGTGCGAAGTGCACCTCGCGGCTGCTGGCCCTTCGCCACTGGGACAGCCAGGACCAGACCGCCGGATTGACGCTCGGACTCAGCCGAACGCCCGAGTGCTTGCCCACCAGCGAGCGGAACAGGCGCATCGGCATGCCCGGCGCGGCCCAGGGCGCGACGATGCCGGGCGACATCAACCCGGTGATGGCAAAGCTCGTGGCGCCAGCCACGCTGCCCTGGCGCTCGTAGACGACGACCTCGTGGCCATCGCTGGCCAGTTCGAATGCAGTGGTGACGCCGACGATGCCGGCGCCGATGACGGCGATGCGCATTCTGGCGGTCAGCTCCGCATGGCGGCCAGGGCCGATTCGATGGCCAGCGACGCGTCCAGCACGGTGTCGTCGGACAGTGCCGGACCCCACACCATGAGGCCCACGGGCATTTCGCCGGCACGGTGGCAGGGCAGCGACAGCGCGCAGCCGTCGAGCATGTTCACCACCGACGGGTTGCGCAGCAGCTTGCCGTTCGCGTCGAAGAAGGCGTCGTCGCTGGCTTGCAGGTCGGCGATGAGCGGGGCCACCAGGGGCACCGTGGGGCTCAGCAGTGCGTCGAAGCCGCGCATGGCAATCTGCATTTGTTCGATCCAGTCGCGTCGGGCGTGGAGGAGGTCGATGTAGTCGGCGGCGCTCATGCGTTCGCCGCGGCGGATGCGCTGGGCGACGCGATGGTCGTACTGCGCCTCGTGCGTGGCCAGCAGCGAGCGGTGCCAGGTCCAGCTCTCGGCCGCCGAGAAGCCGCCGGTGGCGTTGATGGCGGCGAGGTCGCCCAGCTCGGGCAGGGCGATGTCCTCGATGTGGGCGCCGGCATGGCGCAAGGTGGCGGTGGCGCGCTCGAAGGCGGCGGCAACCTGCGGCTCCAGCGAGTCGAGCATCAGCGTGGTCGGCAACCCGAAGCGCATGGCGCCCAGGGCATGACCGGAGCGCTGCACCACGCGCTGGGCCAGCACCTCGTGCAAGGCGATGGCGTCGCGCACCGTGCGGGTGATGGCGCAGGCCGTGTCCAGCGTGGTCGACAGCGGGATCGCGCCCTCGGTGGGCACCAGACGCGCCGTGTTCTTGAAGCCCACCAGCCCCTGCAAGGCGGCAGGAATGCGGATCGACCCGCCGGTGTCCGAACCCAGGGCCGCCCAGGCTGCGCCCGTGGCGACCGACACTGCCCCGCCCGAGGTGGACCCGCCGGGGATGCGGGCCAGGCCGTCGAGGGCGTGGGTGGCCGGATTGGCCGGCGTGCCGTGGTGGGGGTTGATGCCCACGCCGGAGAAGGCGAACTCGGTCATGTTGGTGTGGCCCACGAGCGCGGCGCCGGCCGCTCGCAGGCGGGCCACGGCCGGGCTGTCGCAAGTTGCCGCGTGGCGGTCGGCCAAGGCGATGGAGGCGGCGGTCGTGACCTGCCCCTGCACGTCGAACAAGGCCTTCACGCTGACGGCCAGTCCGGCCAGGGGCGGGAGCGGGGCGCCGGCGGCATGCTGGGCATCGACCGCCGTTGCCGCGGCACGGGCCATGGCGTCGAATCGGCCGATGAAGGCGTGTCGGCAGGCTTCGCCCGAGGCGGCTTCGAGGCAAGTGTCGACCAGACGCGATGCCGTCGTGCGGTGAGCTGCGATTTCTCCGCGGGCGGCAATGAGGTCAGGGGTCATGGGCGTGCTATACTCGTCGGGTTTATCCGGATAGGGCGCCTGAAATCAACTTCAAGGCCGCTTGCGTCAGGGTAGACAAATCGCGAACCCGGCTATCTCAAGGTGTTGCGGTGCTGAGATTCAACCGTAAGGAGTGAATCAAGGCGCAAGCGATTCGAGCCGGATTCTAGACACAACCTTTGGAGTTCTCATGACTGTCAGCATGCGTGAAATGCTGGAAGCCGGTGTGCATTTCGGCCACCAAACGCGCTTCTGGAATCCCAAGATGGCCCCGTACATCTACGGCCATCGCAACAAGATCCACATCATCAACCTCGAGAAGACGCAGCCGCTCTTCAACGACGCGATGAAGTTCCTGCGCCAGCTTGCTTCCAAGCGCGGCACCATCCTCATGATCGGCACCAAGCGCCAGGCGCGCGAGGTCATCACGCAGGAAGCCCTGCGCGCCGGCATGCCCTTCGTCGACCAGCGCTGGCTGGGCGGCATGCTCACCAACTTCAAGACCGTCAAGGGCTCCATCAAGCGCCTGAAGGACATGAAGGCCCAGGTCGAGTCCGGCACCGAAATCCGCATCAAGAAGGAAGCCCTCATGTTCCAGCGCGAGCTCGACAAGCTCGAGAAGGACATCGGCGGCATTCAAGACATGAACGCGCTGCCTGATGCGCTGTTCGTGATCGACGTGGGCTACCACAAGATCGCCATCGCCGAAGCCAACAAGCTGGGCATCCCGGTGGTCGGCGTGGTCGACTCCAACCACTCACCCGACGGCATCGACTACGTCATCCCGGGCAACGACGACTCGTCCAAGGCCGTGGCGCTGTACGCCCGCGCCGTGGCCGACGCCATCCTCGAAGGCAAGGCCAACGCGACCAACGAGGTCGTGCAAGCCGCTGCCGGTGAAGGCGACGAGTTCGTGGAAGTCAGCGAAAACGCCTGACCCGCGCCCCTCGCTCACACCTGATGTGAGACAAGAAAGGGGCTGAGATCAGCCCCTTTTTTTCAACGCGAACTGAATTGGCGTCCGAGGCTCCAATCGCTCGGACGCTTTGCTGAAAGAACGGAGAAACACGATGGCTGCAATCACCGCAAGCATGGTCGCCGAGCTGCGCGCCAAGACCGATGCGCCGATGATGGAGTGCAAGAAGGCCCTCACCGAGGCTGAGGGCAACATGGACAAGGCCGAAGAGCTGCTGCGCGTCAAGCTGGGCAGCAAGGCTGGCAAGGCCGCTTCGCGCGTGACCGCCGAAGGCGTGGTCGCCGCCTTCGTCGAAGGCTCGACCGGCGCGCTGCTCGAAGTCAACTGCGAGACCGACTTCGTCACCAAGAACGACTCTTTCCTCGCCCTGGCCAAGGCCGCGGCCGAGCTGGTCGCCAAGAACAACCCCGCTGACGTCGCCGCCCTGTCGGCCCTCCCGTACTCCCAAGACGGCTTCGGCCCGACGCTGGAAGACGTGCGCAAGGGCCTGATCGGCAAGATCGGCGAGAACATGTCCTTCCGCCGCTTCAAGCGCTATGCCAACGGCGGCAAGCTCGCCAGCTACCTGCACGGCACGCGCATCGGCGTGGTCGTCGAGTTCGACGGTGACGACACCGCGGCCAAGGACGTGGCCATGCACATCGCCGCCATGAAGCCCGTGGCCCTGTCGTCGGCCGACGTGCCCGCCGAGCTGATCGAGAAGGAACGCGCCGTGGCCGCCGGCAAGGCTGCCGAAGACGCCAAGGCCGCCGAAGCCGCCGGCAAGCCTGCGCAGTCCGCCGAAATCGTGACCAAGCGCATCGAAGGCTCGGTGCAGAAGTACCTGAAGGAAGTCAGCCTGTTCAACCAGGCCTTCGTCAAGAACGACAAGCAGACCGTCGAGCAGATGCTCAAGGCTGCCGGCTCCACGGTGAAGGGCTTCACGCTCTACGTCGTGGGCGAAGGCATCGAGAAGAAGGTCGACGACTTCGCTGCCGAAGTGGCCGCGCAAGTGGCTGCTGCCAAGGGCGCGTAACACGCTCTCAGGCAGATTCCGGGGGGCCATGGGCCCCCTGGGCGTTTAGACTCCGCTAATCCCCGAAGACCCCAAGACCGGCCACACAAAAAAGGGAACACACCGCATGCCCGCCTACAAGCGCATCCTGCTCAAACTCTCCGGCGAAGCGCTGATGGGCGACGACGCCTACGGCATCAACCGCGCGACCATCGTGCGCATGGTGCGCGAAATCCAGGAAGTGGTTCAGCTCGGGTGCGAAGTGGCGGTGGTCATCGGCGGCGGGAACATCTTCCGCGGCGTGGCCGGCGGCTCGGTCGGCATGGACCGCGCCACCGCCGACTACATGGGCATGCTGGCCACGGTGATGAACTCCCTGGCCCTGGCCGACACCATGCGCCAGGAAGGCATGACCGCCCGCGTCATGTCGGCCATCAGCATCGAGCAGGTGGTCGAGCCCTACGTGCGGCCCAAGGCGCTGCAGTACCTCGAAGAAGGCAAGGTCGTCATCTTCGCGGCCGGCACCGGCAACCCCTTCTTCACCACCGACACGGCCGCTGCACTGCGCGGTGCCGAGATCGGCGCGCAGATCGTGCTCAAGGCCACGAAGGTCGATGGTGTCTACACCGCCGACCCGAAGAAGGACCCCGAGGCCACCCGCTACACGCAGATCAGTTTCGACGAAGCCATCACGAAGAACCTGCAAGTCCTCGACGCCACCGCCTTTGCGCTGTGCCGCGACCAGAAGCTGCCGATCAAGGTGTTCAGCATCTTCAAGGCCGGCGCGCTCAAGCGCGTGGTGATGGGCGAAGACGAAGGCACGCTGGTGCACGTTTGAAGCGAAGGACCCAATCATGAGCATCGCAGAGATCAAGAAGACGGCAGAGGCCAAGATGGCCCGCTCCATTGAATCGCTCAAGGGTGAGTTGCAGAAGGTCCGCACGGGCCGCGCCCACCCCGGCATCCTCGACCAGGTGCATGTCGAGTATTACGGCTCGATGGTGCCCATCAGCCAGGTGGCCAACGTGTCGCTGCTGGATGCCCGCACGATCAGCGTGCAGCCCTGGGAAAAGGGCATGGGCGCCAAGATCGAGAAGGCCATCCGCGAGTCGGACCTGGGCCTGAACCCGTCGGCGCAGGGCGACCTGCTGCGCGTGCCGATGCCGCCGCTGACCGAGGAGCGCCGCAAGGAGCTCACCAAGGTCGTGCGCCACGAGGGCGAAGACGCCAAGGTGGCCGTGCGCAACGTGCGCCGGGACGCCAACGAGCATGCCAAGAAGCTGCTCAAGGACAAGGAAATCGGCGAGGACGACGAGCGCCGCTCGCTGGACGAGGTGCAGAAGATCACCGACCGCACCATTGCGGAGATCGATCGCCTGATCGCGGGCAAGGAAGCGGAGATCATGGCCGTCTGAGGCCATGTCACTGTCCTTGAAGAGCAGTAACCCGAACCTCGTGGAAACACGGGCCGACATTCCGCGACACGTGGCCATCGTGATGGATGGCAACGGCCGCTGGGCCAAGAAGCGCTTCATGCCGCGCTTCTTCGGCCACAAGGCCGGTGTCGACTCACTCGTCAAGACGGTGCTGGCCTGCGCCGACCGCGGCATCGACTACCTCACTGTCTACGCTTTCTCCAGCGAGAACTGGAAGCGCCCGACCGAGGAGGTGACTGGCCTGATGGGCCTGGTGCTCGTGGCCGTCGCCAAGTACCTCACCAAGCTGGCCGACAAGGGCGTCCGCATCGTGATCGTCGGTGACCGCAACCAGGTGTCAGACAAGCTGCGGCAGGCCTGGGAGCAGGCCGAATCGCTGACCAAGGACAACACCCGCATCACGCTGTCGGTGTGTTTCAACTACGGCGGCCGCTGGGACATCGTGCAGGCGGCACGCGCTGCCATGCAAGCCGGCGTCAAGCCCGAGGAGCTGGACGAGACCAAGCTGGCGAGCTTCATGTCGCTGGCCCACGCACCGGACCCGGACCTCTTCATACGCACCGGCGGCGAACTGCGTGTCAGCAACTTCCTGTTGTGGCAGGCCGCCTACTCGGAATTCGTCTTCACCGACTGCCTCTGGCCGGACTTCGGCGAGGCGGAACTCGACGCGGCGCTCGCGTCCTTCGCCCGGCGCGACAGGCGCTTCGGTGGCGTCAAGGACGCGCCCGCGGCCTCACTGCAAAGCGCCTGAGCATGCTGAAGCAACGCGTCATCACCGCCGTCCTGCTGCTTGCCGTGTTGCTCCCCGCCTTGTTCGCACCGGTGGCGTGGCCCTTCGCGGTGCTCACGCTGGCCATGATCGGCGCGGCCGGCTGGGAATGGGCACGGCTCAATGGCCTGCAGGGCACGCCCGCCTACTCAGCCGGTGGCCTGCTGGCCGCGGCCTGTGCCGGCGCCCTGTGGGCCGGCTGGGCGGCCACTGCCCCCACGTTCGTTTGGTGGGCCGCCACGCTGGTCTGGGTGCTGGGCGGCGCCTGGGCGATGAAGGTCGGCCCGGCCGGCTGGCCCAGCCTGTCGCGGCCCTTGCGGCTGGCGCTGGGCCTCTTGGCTTTGTGGACCGCCTGGCTCGCGCTGGCGAACGCCAAGTCCACCGGCATCAACTTCATCCTCTCCATCTTCTGCCTGGTGTGGGCGGCCGACATCTTTGCCTACTTCGGCGGCAAGACCTTCGGCAAGCGCAAGCTGGCCCCCGCCATCAGTCCCGGCAAGAGCTGGGAAGGCGTGTGGACCGGCATGGCCGGCGTGATCGTGCTGGCCTTCGTGTGGATGGCCATCGACCGCACCAATGCCATCGATTCGGCCAGTCTCTACACCCGCTTGCATGAACAGCACGGCGTGGCGGGCCTCGTGCTGATCGCCATCTTCCTTTCCGCGATGAGCGTGGTGGGTGACCTCGTCGAGTCGCTGGCCAAGCGGGCCGCCGGCGCCAAGGACAGCAGCAACCTGCTGCCCGGCCACGGCGGCGTGCTCGACCGGATCGACGCGCTGCTGCCCACATTCCCGCTGGCGCTTGCGCTCAGCTCCCTCTGATTCCTCCTGCAAGGGCCGTTCGTGATCCAACGCGTGTGCATCCTCGGCTCCACCGGCTCCGTCGGCGTGAGCACGCTCGACGTGTTGGGGCGGCATCCCGAGCGCTACGAGGTCTTCGCGCTCACGGCCCACAGCCGCATCGACGATCTGTTCGCGCAATGCATGCGCTGGCGGCCTCGATTTGCCGCGGTGGCCGATGCGAGCCAGGCCAGCGTGCTCCAGGCGCGGCTGCGCGAGGCCCGATGCAGCACCGAAGTGCTGGTCGGTCCGCAGGCCTTGTGCGACCTGGCTGCGCATCCGGAGGTCGACGCCGTCATGGCCGCCATCGTCGGCGCTGCGGGCCTCGGGCCCTGCCTGGCCGCAGCGCGCGCTGGCAAGCGGCTGCTGCTGGCCAACAAGGAAGCGCTGGTCGTCGGTGGCGCGCTGTTCATGCAGGCGGTGCAAGAAGGCGGCAGCGCCTTGCTGCCCATCGACAGCGAACATTCGGCGATCTTCCAGTGCCTGCCCGCAGACCGCAGCGCCTGGCACAGCCACATCGACCACATCCTGCTGACGGCCTCGGGCGGCCCCTTCCGCACGCGCGACCCGTCCACGCTGCACACGGTCACGCCCGACGAGGCGGTGGCGCATCCGAACTGGGTGATGGGCCGCAAGATCTCCGTCGACTCGGCGACGATGATGAACAAGGCGCTGGAGGTCATCGAGGCGCGCTGGCTGTTCGACCTGCAGCCCGAGCAGGTGAGGGTGGTGATCCACCCGCAGAGCATCGTCCATTCGATGGTGGTCTGCCGCGACAACTCGGTGCTGGCGCAACTGGGCACGCCCGACATGCGCGTACCGATCGCGGTGGGCCTCGCGTTCCCGGAACGAATCGAGTCCGGCGCGAGTCAACTGGACTTCATGTCCATGGGCAACCTGACTTTCGAGGCTCCTGACTTCACGCGCTACCCCGGCCTGCAACTGGCCTGGGACACGCTGCGTGGCACGCCTGGCAGCACGGCAGTGCTCAATGCGGCCAATGAGATCGCGGTGGCCGCCTTCCTCGAAGGTGCCATCGGCTTCGACCGCATCCACGGCGTGAATGCCGAAACGCTGGCCACGCTCGCCATCGGCGCGACCGATGCGCACAGCATCGACGGCCTCATCGCCCTGGACCAGCGCGCGCGCGCGCAGGCCGCTGACATCGCCAAGCGTTACGCCAGATGATTTCCTCGGCGTTCTTCGTCAACCTGCTCGCGTTCCTCGTGACCATCGCGGTGGTCATCCTGGTCCACGAGTACGGCCACTACCGCGTGGCGGTGGCCTGCGGCGTGAAGGTCGATCGTTTCTCCGTCGGCTTCGGCAACGTGATCTGGCGCCGCCAGCCCACGCCGGGCGGCACCGAGTTCGTCATCTCCGCTTTCCCGCTGGGCGGCTACGTCCGCTGGATCGACGACCGAGAGGGCGGGGTGCAGCCGTCCGAGCGGCACCAGACCTTCAAGAGCAAGTCACTGTTGCAGCGCACGGCCATCGTGGCGGCTGGGCCGCTGGCCAACTTCGCATTGGCGGTCGTGCTGGTGGCGGTGGCCAACTGGATCGGCGTGGACGAGCCGCAGGCGCTGATGGCGTCTCCGACACCGGGCAGCCTGGCCGAGCGTGCCGGCATCCAGCCCGGCGAGTTGGTGCGCCGCGTGTCTCGCGACGGCGGGGAGTGGCGTGATGTGCGATCGATGGCCGATGTGAGCTGGGAACTCGCTCAGGCGGTCTCCCACGGCGAACCGCTGAGCCTGTCCCTGTCCAGCCCGCGCGGACATGGCGAACGCACGGTCGTACTGCCCATCCAGGACCTGCCCTCCCACGAGCTGGACGCCGCCACGATCCGCAGCATCGGCCTTGGGCTGGCGTTCAGCGAGCCCGTGGTCTCCACACCGATGCCGGGGGGGCCCGCGGCCAAGGCAGGCATCCTTGCGGGCGACCGGGTCCTCAGCGTCGACGGCAAGCCCATTGCCGACGCGGCAGGGCTCATCGACATCATCCGTGCAAGCGCGGCCTCCGGAGAGCCCCCGCTGATGACGTGGCGCGTCGAGCGGGCTGGGCAAGTTCGTGAATTGAGCGTGCAGCCGGCTTCCCGGCAGGAAGGCGCGAGCCGCGTGGGTTATGTCGACATGCGCATCGGCGCCCGTCCTCCCACCGTGCTCGTGCGGTACGGATTCTTCGAAGGGATGGCCCAGGGCGTCACCCGCACCTGGGAAAGCTCGGGCATGACCTTCAGGATCCTGGGCAAGATGCTGATCGGCCAGGCCTCGCTCAAGAACCTGAGCGGCCCCATCACGATCGCAGAGTACGCCGGCCAGACCGCCCAGATGGGGCTGGCCTTCTTCATCGGGTTCCTCGCTGTCATCAGCACGAGCATCGGCGCGTTGAACCTCCTGCCGCTGCCGTTCTTGGACGGTGGGCACCTGATGTATTATCTTTTTGAAGCAGTGACAGGGCGTCCGTTGTCCGAGCAGTGGTTCGAACGGTTGCAAAGAGCCGGCCTCGTCCTCGTGCTCTTGATGATGTCACTCGCTCTCTACAACGACGTGGCCCGCCAGCTGGGCCAGCACTGACAGTCCCCCGCATGCGACCTTCATCTCGCCTGAGTTCGTTTCGTCCTACCGTTTTGTGCGTCGCGCTGGCTGCCGCTTTGCAGGCCGGCTCCGCATGGGCGGTGGAACCCTTCCAGCTCAAAGACATCCGCGTCGAAGGCCTGCAACGCTCGGATGCCGGCACGGTCTTCGCCTCGCTGCCTTTCCGCGTGGGCGACACCTACACCGATGAGAAAGGCAGCGCCGCACTGCGCGCGCTGTTCGCCACGGGCCTGTTCAAGGACGTGCGCATCGAGGTCGAGGAGGGCGTGGTCGTCGTCATCGTCGAAGAGCGGCCCGTCATCGCCAACATCGACTTCCGCGGCCTGAAGGAATTCGACAAGGACACGCTGACCAAGTCGCTGAAGGACTTCGGCATCGGCGAGGGCCTGCCCTTCGACAAGGCGCTGGCCGACCGCGCCGAGCAGGAACTCAAGCGCCAGTACCTCACACGCAGCCTGTACGGCGCCGAGGTGGTGACCACCGTCACGCCTCAGGAACGCAACCGCGTGAACGTGACCTTCACCGTCACCGAAGGCACGGCCGCGCGCATCAGCGAGATCCGCATCGTCGGCAACCAGGCCTTCTCCGAGGGCACGCTCAAGGGCCTGTTCGACCTGAACGACGGCGGCTGGCTGAACTGGTACACCAAGGCCGACCGCTACTCGCGCGCCAAGCTCAACGCCGACCTGGAAACCCTGCGCGCCTACTACCTGAACCGCGGCTACCTCGAATTCAACGTCGAGTCCACGCAGGTGGCGATCTCGCCTGACAAGCAAGACATCACGATCACCATCAACATCAAGGAAGGCCAGCCCTACACCGTCACCGCGGTCAAGCTCGACGGCGACTACCTGGGCAAGGAAGAGGACTTCAAGACGCTGGTGACGGTCAAGCCCGGCCAGCCCTACCGTGCCGAGGCCGTGGCCGACACCACCAAGGCTTTCGTCGAGCGCTTCGGCACCTTCGGCTATGCCTTCGCCCGCATCGACCCGCGCACCGACATCGACCGCGCCACCGGGCAGGTGGTGCTCACGCTCTTCGCCGAGCCGCAGCGCCGGGTGTATGTGCGCCGCATCAACGTGGCCGGCAACAGCCGCACGCGAGATGAAGTGGTGCGGCGCGAATTCCGCCAGTTCGAGTCCTCCTGGTATGACGGACGCAAGATCAAGCTCTCGCGCGACCGCGTGGACCGCCTGGGCTACTTCAGCGAGGTCAACGTCGACACCGCCGAAGTGCCCGGCACGCAGGACCAGGTCGACCTGACCCTCACCATCAAGGAAAAGCCCACCGGCAACCTGCTGCTGGGCGCTGGTTTCTCCTCGGCCGACAAGCTGTCGCTCAGTGCGCAGATCAAGCAGGAGAACGTGTTCGGCTCGGGCAACTACCTGGGGCTGGAGCTGAACACCAGCAAGTCGCAGCGCACGCTGGTGCTCAGCACCATCGACCCGTACTTCACCATCGACGGCATCTCCCGCTCGCTGGACCTGTACTACCGAACCGTGAAGCCACTGAACAGCCAGGGCGAGGAGTACGAACTGGTGACGCCGGGCGCGTCCATCCGTTTCGGCGTGCCTTTCAGCGAACTCGACACCGTGTTCTTCGGCATCGGCTACGAGCGCACCGAGATCAAGGGCGACGTGGCGCTGCCGCAGAACTACTTCAACTACCGCGAGATCTTTGGCAAGGTCAGCAGCACCGTGCCGCTGACCATCGGCTGGACGCGCGATGGCCGCGACAGCGCACTGGTGCCCACCGACGGCACCTACCAGCGCCTGAACCTGGAAGCCGGCCTGCTGGGCGATGCCCGCTACTGGCGTGCCAACGCCCAGTACCAGCAGTACATCCCGCTGGGCCGCCGCTTCACCATCGGCTTCAACGCCGAGGCCGGCTGGGGCAAGGGCCTGAACGGCAAGCCCTATCCGATCTTCAAGAACTTCTACGGTGGAGGCCTGGGCACGGTGCGGGCCTTCGACCAGGGTTCGCTGGGCCCGGTGGACGTGATCGGCGCCTACATCGGCGGCAACCGCCGCATCAACGCCCAGACACAGCTGTATCTGCCTGTTCCGGGCACTGGCAACGACCGCACGCTGCGTTGGTTCGCCTACCTGGACGCCGGCAACGTGTGGGGCGAGCACGAGAAGATCACCGCCGGCAGCCTGCGTGCTTCCGCCGGCCTGGGCCTGAGCTGGATCTCGCCGGTGGGCCCGCTGCAGCTCAGTTACGGTCGTCCGATCCGCAAACAGCCGGGCGATAGAATCCAGCCTCTTCAATTCCAGATCGGGACCGCGTTCTGATGAAACTCTCCTATGTACTCATGACGGCCGTGATGGCCGTTGCAGCGGCCGTGGCTCCCGCGGCAGGCGCCCAGGAACTGAAGATCGGCTACGTGAACAGCGACCGCGTGCTGCGCGAGGCTGCCCCCGCCAAGGCCGCCCAGGCCAAGCTGGAAACCGAAGTGCGCAAGCGCGAGAAGGAACTGGGCGACATGGACGCCCGCCTCAAGGCCGCGGCCGACAAGCTCGAGAAGGACGTGCCCACGCTGTCCGAGTCCGAGCGCAACCGCCGCCAGCGCGAGCTGGTCGACCAGGACCGCGAGATCCAGCGCAAGAAGCGCGAGTTCCAGGAAGACATCAACCAGCGCAAGAACGAAGAGCTGGGCCAGGTGGTGGAACGCGCCAACCGCGTCATCAAGCAGATCTTCGAGACCGAGAAGTACGACCTGATCCTGCAGGAAGCGGTGTTCGCCGGCCCGCGCGCCGACATCACCGACAAGGTCATCAAGGCCCTCAACGCGCAAGGCGGCAAGTGATTGGCCATTGAGTTCACGCTGGGTGACATCGCCGCCCACCTCGGCGGCGAGCTGATCGGCGATTCCGCCGTCCGCGTCACCCGCATCGGCCCGCTGGAGGGCGCCACGCCCTCCACCATCTCCTTCCTCTCCAACCCCAAGTACCAGTCGCAGCTTGCCGCGTCGCAGGCGGCGTGCGTGCTCGTGTCTCCCGCCATGCGTGATGCGGCGGCGGCGCGCGGCGCGGCCATCGTGCTGGACGATCCCTACCTGGGCTTCGCGCGGCTGACGCGGCTGTGGGCGCAACGGCTGCGGCCGGCGGCGGCTGCGGGCGTGCATCCGAGCGCAGTGGTCGATGCGTCGGCCCGGATCGGGGCTGGTGTGCACATCGGCCCGCTGGCGGTCGTCGAGGCTGACGCAGTCATCGGCGACAACGCCGTCATCGGCCCGCACTGCGTGATCGGCCGCGCAGCCTCGGTGGGCGAGGGCACACGGCTCTCTGCCCACGTCACCCTCGGCTTCGGCTGCAGCATCGGCGGCCGGGGCATCGTGCATTCCGGGGTCGTGATCGGCGCCGACGGCTTCGGCTTCGCGCCTGTTCAAGGTCGCTGGGAAAAGATCGAACAACTGGGCAACGTGCGCATCGGCGACGACGTCGAGATCGGCGCCAACACCTGCATCGACCGCGGCGCGCTGGACGACACCGTGATCGAGAACGGCGTGAAGCTGGACAACCTCATCCAGATCGGCCACAACGTGCACGTCGGCGCCAACACCGCGATGGCCGGCTGCGCGGGCGTGGCCGGCAGTGCCACCATCGGCGCCAACTGCACCGTGGGCGGCGGCGCGATCGTGCTGGGCCACCTCACGCTGGCCGACAACGTGCACATCTCCGCGGCGTCCGTGGTCATGCGGTCCATCGGCAAGCCCGGGCAATACAGCGGCGTGTTTCCCATCGACGACAATGCGTCCTGGGAAAAGAATGCCGCCACCTTGCGCCAGCTGCACACCTTGCGCGAGCGGCTCCGAGCCCTCGAAAAGAAGACACCATGATGGACATCCACCAGATTCTCAAGAAGCTTCCGCACCGCTATCCCATCCTGCTGGTGGACCGCGTGCTGGAGATCGACAGCGGCAAGCGCATCAAGGCGCTCAAGAACGTCACGATCAACGAGCCCTTCTTCGAAGGTCACTTTCCGCACCGCCCGGTGATGCCCGGCGTGCTGATGCTCGAGGCCCTGGCGCAGGCCGCGGCCATCCTCTCGTTCGAGACCCTGGGCAAGACGCCCGACGACAAGACGGTGTACTACTTCGCCGGCATCGACGGTGCGCGCTTCAAGCGGCCGGTGGAGCCGGGCGACCAGCTCATCCTGGACGTGACGCTGGACCGCGCCAAGGCCGGCATCTTCAAGTTCTCGGCCAAGGCGCTGGTGGGCGACGAGCTGGCCGTCGAGGCCGAGCTGATGTGCACCATGCGCACCATCGCCTGACGCGCCGAGCCCACCATGGCGAACATCCACCCCACCGCGATCATCGAGCCGGGCGCGCAGCTCGGCGACAGCGTGACCATCGGGCCGTACAGCATCATCCGGGCCCATGTGAGCATCGGTGAGGGCACGACGGTGGGGCCGCATTGCGTGATCGAGGGCCACACGACCATCGGCCGCGACAACCGCATCTACCAATTCGCCTCGCTGGGCGGGCACCCGCAGGACAAGAAGTACGCCAGCGAACCCACGCGCCTGGTGATCGGCGACCGCAACACCATCCGCGAGTTCTGCACCTTCAACATCGGCACGGTGCAGGACGAAGGCGTCACCTCGCTGGGCGACGACAACTGGATGATGGCCTACACCCACCTCGCGCACGACTGCCGCGTGGGCAACAAGACCATCTTCGCCAACAACGCGCAGATCGCCGGCCACGTGGTGGTGGGCGACTGGGCCATCCTCGGGGCGTACACCAACGTCCACCAGTTCGTGAAGATTGGCGCCCACGCCATGACCGGCATGGGCACCAGCCTGCAGCAGGACGTGCCGCCTTTCGCCATGGTGCAGGGCAGCCCGCCGGCGGCGCGCAGCTTCAACCTCGAAGGCCTCAAGCGCCGCGGCTTCTCGGCCGAGCGCATCGCAGCGGTCAAGCAGATGCACAAGCTGCTGTACCGCCAGGGGCTGACGCTGGAAGCAGCCCGCGAGGCCATCGAGGCGCTGGCGCAGGAGACGCCGGAGGCGGCAGATGATGTCGCGCTGATGAGCGGTTTCCTCAACCAGGCCACCCGCGGCATCGTTCGCTGATCATGGCTCCGCGATTCGCGATGGTGGCCGGCGAGGCCTCGGGCGACTTGCTGGCCAGCCTGCTGCTGGGCGGCTTGAAAGCGCGCTGGCCCGGCCTGACGGCCGCAGGCATCGGCGGCCCCAAGATGGCCAGGCAGGGTTTCCAGGCCTGGTGGCCGCATGAGAAGCTGGCCGTGCGCGGCTATGTGGAGGTTCTCAGGCACTACCGCGAGATCGTGGGCATCCGCGACCAACTGGCCGAGCGGCTGCTGCGCGACAGGCCCGATGCCTTCATCGGCGTCGATGCACCGGACTTCAACCTCGACCTCGAAGCGCGCCTGAAGGCCGCCGGCATCAAGGCCATCCACTTCGTCAGCCCGTCGATCTGGGCCTGGCGCGGCAAGCGGGTGGAAAAGATGCACCGCGCCGTCGACCACGTGCTGTGCCTGTTTCCCTTCGAGCCGGAGATCTACGAACGCCACGGCATCGCCGCGAGCTACGTCGGTCATCCGCTGGCCGATGCGATTCCGCTGGAGGTGCCGCGCGACGCCAGCCGGCAGGTGCTGGGCCTGACCCCGCAAGACACCGTGGTCGCGTTGCTGCCGGGCAGCCGCCGCTCGGAAATCCAGTACATCGGCGCCAGTCTGGTGGCCGCCGCGGTCGAGATGAACAGGCGGCGTCCGGGCCTGCGGTTCATCCTGCCCGTCGCACCCGGCCTGCGCCCCATGATCGAGCCCCTGCTGGCGCCGCATGCCGGGCGGGTCCGGGTCGAACTGCTCGACGGCCGCTCCCATGAAGCCCTCGCCGCTTGCGACGTCACGCTGGTCGCCAGCGGCACCGCCACGCTCGAGGCCGCGCTCTTCAAGCGCCCCATGGTCATCGCCTACAACATGCACTGGCTGAGCTGGCAGCTCATGAAGCGCATGAAGTACCAGCCCTGGGTGGGACTTCCGAACATCCTTCTCAGGGATTTCGCCGTGCCCGAGCTGTTGCAAGCCGAGGCCACTCCCGCGAAACTGGCCGAGGCCGCGCTGGCCTGGCTGGACGACCCCGCCCGCTGCGAGGCGGTCCAGCGCCGGTTCCAGGCGCTGCACCTCGAACTGCGCCGCAACACTGCACAAGCTGCCACTGATGCCATCCAGAAGATCCTCCAAGCCTGAGCAACTGGGCCTGAGCTTCCCGGTGGAAGGCCTGATCGCCGGCGTCGACGAAGCCGGCCGCGGTCCGCTGGCCGGGCCGGTGGTGGCCGCGGCGGTCATCCTCGATGACGCCAAGCGCATCCGCGGGCTGAACGACTCCAAGCAGCTCACCGCGCTGCAGCGCGAGCGGCTGTACGACCAGATCCGCGACAAGGCGCTGTGCTGCGCCATCGGCGAGGCCAGCGTCGAGGAGATCGACACCATCAACATCCTGCAGGCCACGCTGCTGGCGATGCGCCGCGCGGTGGAAGGCCTGCGCCTGAAGCCGGCCAAGGTGCTGGTGGATGGCAACCAGCTGCCGAGGCTGAAGATCCACGCCGAAGCCATCATCGGCGGCGACGCGACGGTGAAGTGCATCAGCGCCGCGTCCATCATCGCCAAGGTGCACCGCGACCGCATGCTGCTGCAGCTGCACGAGCTGCATCCGCAGTACGGCTTCGATGCGCACAAGGGCTATTCGACGCCGCAGCACCTGGCGGCGCTCAAGCAGCATGGCGCCTGCGCCGTCCACCGCCGTTCGTTCGCGCCGGTGCGCGAGGCGCTGGGCCTGGACCGCGCCGCGGGATGACACAGGCCAAGTCCATCACCTCGCGCGACAACCCCTTGCTGGTTCGGCTGCGCAAGCTGGCCGGCGACCCCGGGGCCTACCGCAAGCTGGGCGAGGTGTGGATCGAGGGCGACCACCTGTGCTCGGCGCTCCTGCAGCGCGGCGGCAAGCCGGCGCAGGCCGTCATCACCGAGCTGGCGTGGGACCAGCCCGCCTTGCGCACACTCGCTGAGCAGGCGGCCGCGGTGGCGGTCATTCCGCAAGCACTGATGGACGGGCTGAGCACGCTCGAATCTGCGGCGCCCATCGGCTTTGTCGTGCCGTGGCAAGGGAGTGCAGCCCTGGAGCCCGACGCGCCCACCATCGTCCTCGACCGCCTGCAGGACGCCGGCAACGTCGGCACCATCCTGCGCAGTGCATCGGCCTTCGGCTTTGCCCAGGTGGTGGCGATCAAGGGCACGGCGGCGCTGTGGTCGCCCAAGGTGCTGCGCGCCGGCATGGGCGCGCACTTCGGCCTGCGCCTGGTGGAGGGCGTCGATTCTCTGCAGGGCCTGCGCGTGCCGCTGCTGGCCGCCAGTTCGCATGCAAAGGGCGCCATCCACGACACCCGCTTGCCCTGGCCCTGCGCCTGGGTGATGGGCCACGAAGGGCAGGGCGTGTCCGATGCGTTGATGCGCCAGTGCGCGATGACGCTGCGCATCCCCCAGCCCGGCGGCGAGGAGTCGCTCAACGTGTCGATGGCCGCGGCCATCTGCATGTACGAATCCTCGCGGCAGCGCTTGCCGCACCACCCCTAACCTGCTCCCCCTAGAACACCGGATCTCGCCAAATGGTGGGATGTTCATTCCTGCGCGGCCGCCTAAGTTGTCAGGACACGGACCCGCCAGGGAGGCATCCAGATGTCCGACAGTGCCAGCAGCAACATCCCCTGGGCCAGCCTCGCGGTGCTGGCCGCCTTCGTGTCCAGCACCCTGCTCGTGCCGCAGGCCTTCGAGCACATGCGCCCGCCCGAGAAGGAGCGTGCGCAACCGGCCCTGTCCAGCGAGCTGGAGGTGGATGCGCGCCTGTGGGAAGACCCCTTCATGGCCTGGCGGCGCACAGAATCCGAACGCCGGGAGCGCTGCGAGAAGGAGCGGCAGTCCGGGGCCAAGACCATCCCGAAGGACTGTGACGAGCACCAGGTGCACGAGCGCCGCAGCCCCGACAGCCTGTTGGCCGCCATGCGCCGCACGGTCGAGGAGGTCGAGACCGGCACCGCACCCGAAGAGGCACGCATCGATGCATCGGTGATGAGTTCGGGCACGGCGCCAGGCGTGGTGCACAAGATGTCCTTCTCGCCGCCGGCGCCGAAGGCCGAGGCCGCCATGGCAGACCACCTCGTGATGGCGGTGATGGTGCCCGGCAATCCGTTCGTCGGCGCCGAGGAGGCGCGGCGGCGCACGCGCTACGCCATCCTGTCAGGCCTGCAGGCCAAGCACTATCTGCCGGTGAACGCAGAGCGCATGGGGCTGCTGGAGTTCCGGTGGGATGAACAGGATCGCCGTCGCCATGGCGGGGCGGCCAAGGCGTCGCACCTTGCCAAGGCAGCGCCAGGCGGCAAGGAGTCCATCGACACCTTCGTCGCACCCTACGAGCTGCTGCTGCCGAGCTCGCATGCCCGCGGCAGTGCCGAGGCCAGCTACCGCAGCATCGCCGTGCTGTGGATCAACGAGGCGGCATTGCCCACGCCCAAGCTGGATGCCTTTGCGCACGTGCTGCACGATGTCTTCGAGAAGGCCGCGACGCCGCCCCGGCTGGCGGTGATCGGACCGTCCGGGTCGGACGCCCTGCAGGTCGCCTTGCACGACCTGGCCGAGGCGGCGGACGAGCATCGGCCGGTGGAGGAGGGCGCGCGGCGCGGCTACGTGCACCTGGCGCATGCGGAGATCTTCAGCCCCTCGGCCACCGTGCCCGATCGTGAGCTGACCGAGTTGACCCGCTGGCGCAACGCCCAGGTGCCCGAGGCCGCCAAGGGATCGGACGACCTGCCGGCCAGGCGCCAGCGCCGATCGCGCGACCTGGAGCGGTTCCTGACCGAGAAGCTGGCCCTGCTCCTTCCGGCGGGGGACAAGCCCACGGTGCACATCGAGCGCACCATCGCCACCGACAGCCTGCTGCTGAAGAGCCTGGTGAGCGAGCTGCGGCTGCGCCTGCCGCCGCATTCGCCGCGCCGCATCGTGCTGCTGGCCGAGCGCGACTCGCTGTATTCGCAGGCCCTGGTGTCGCAGTTCCGGGCGAGGCTCGCCAAGGCGAACTGGCAGTCGCGCGAGGCCTGTGGCTACGAGAACGTGATGGCCGGTCCTTCCGACCGCGAGCCGCCGGAGGTGGAGGTGGCCTACTTCTACCGGGGCATCGACGGCGTGACCATGCGCGAAGGCGGCGACAAGGTCGGCGAGCAGACCGGCACCAGGCGCCAGGGCCCCATCGAATGGCCCGAGGCGCGCGACCAGCTCGACTACCTGCGCCGCATCGCGGGCACGCTCAAGGACAGCGAGACGCACGCTGTCTACGTGGACGACTCGAACGGGCAGAAGGTGCGCAGGCAGCCAGCACCCATCGGCGCCATCGGCATCTTCGCGCTGGACGTGCACGACAAGCTGCTGGTGCTGCAGGCCCTGCGCGACAACTTCCCCGACAAGGTGTTCTTCACGACCGACATGGATGCGCGCTACCTGCATCCCGAGGTGGTGGGCTTCACGCGCAACCTCGTCATCGCGTCGAGCCTGCCGACCTCGTTTCCCAATCCGAAGGCGCAGGACGGCGTGCCGCCGTTCCGCGACGTGTACCAGTCCTCGGCCTTCGTGGCCGCACGGCGGGCGGCCTGCCGAGCCGCCGATTGCAAGGAGCAGGAGGCGGCGCTCTTCAAGCCGGCGCTGGATTGCCCATCGGTCTACGAAGTGGGCCGGACCGGTCCGTTCGCGGTGCAGGGCTACGACCTGCAGGCACGCCCCACGCCCGCCACGGGGCTGCGTGCGGTGGTGGCCGCGCTGCTGATCTTCGTCATCGCCTTCGCGCTCTTCGTGTGGCCGTCCACGCCGGCGATGGTGTCGGCGCGGTCCTTCCTGCTCGACGAGCCTTCGCCCCTGCCTGGTGACCAGTCGGGACTGAAGGCGGGCAGCGCGGTCATCGTGGCCATGCATTTCGCCTTGCTGGTGTTCATCGTCGGCTCGGTGCTGGAGTTCGTGAACCAGGCGGGGCTCGGGCTTGCGCACATCGGCCAGGTGGCGGCGTGGGTGTCGGCCGCGGTGTGTGTGGGGCTGCTCTTGCTGCGCATCGAGCGCAAGCAGGCCGCCGAGGACGCGACGCGCGCAGCCCGGTGGCGAGCGCGACTGGGCGTCGATCCGCGGCGGCGGATGGCGCTCAGCGGCGCGGCGGTCGTCGGCGTGGTGAGCGTGGCGGTGTGGAGCCTCTGGCCGAAACCGCTGTCGCAGCCCTGCCAGGACTGCGAGCCCGCGGCGTGGATCGAAGGCATCAGCGCCTGGCCGTCGCACCTGCTGCACATCATGGCGATGTTCGTCATCCTGTGGGCGCTGGACGACCTGTGGTCCCACGCACGCCGCTCGCGCCGGCTGGACAAGGAATGGCTTGCCGCCGGGCAGATCGGCTCATGCGGGCAGGCGCTGCCGGCCGGTCCCTGGGCGCGATGCCGCCACTGGATCGAGAGCAACACGCTGCTGCTGTGGCGACGCAGTGATGGTCTGGGCGTGGACTTCCAGGACCTGTGGTGCCAGTACGAGCACCGCGGCCGGGGCCGCGCGCGGCTGGCGAGGGTGATGTTCGGCTGGGTGGCCACCACCGTCATCGTCTACCTGCTGTTCACCGGCTTCAGCGAAGGCTACGTGCCGGAAGTGCCGGTGCGTGGGCTCGGCCATCGCCGGCTGATCGCGGGGACGTTCTACGCGTTGCTCGCACTGCTGCCGCTGCTCGTGTTCGCGGTGGCCGATGCGCACATGCTGGCATGCCGCTTCATCTGGCACCTGAAGGGCGCGAGGAGTTTCTACCCCGAACCCACGCTCAGGCGTTTCGCGAGGGAGTTGGGAGACAAGCAGGTCGATGCATGGATGGCGCACGTCGCGGCCGACCCTGCCCAGCGCAGCGATGCGCCCGCCAACGATGCCTCGCCGCACACGCTGCTGGACGACTGGATCGACATGCAGGTGGTGGAGCGCCGCACGGCCTTGGTCGCGCCGCTCATCATCGGCCCGTTCATCGTGCTGGCGCTGATGGTGGTGGCGCGCAGCCGGCTGCTGGACGCCTGGGCGGTGACCATGCCCATCGCGCTGGCGGTGGCAGGCTACTGCGCGTGGCTCATCGGCCTGGCGGCCTTGCTGCGGCATGCGGCGCAATCGGCGCGTGACGTGTCGCTGGAGCGGATGAAGGCCGACCTGCGCTGGCTGCGCGGGGCGGGACCGGCACGGCAGCAGCTCGTCGGGCCGTTCAGCAGGCTGATCCAGTCGGTGGAGAACAACCGCAGCGGCGCCTTCGCGTCATTCTTCGATCAGCCGCTGTTCAAGGCCTTGCTGGTGCCGCTGGGCGGCGCGGGCGGTGCACAGCTGTTCGACCAGCTGCTGCTGGCGCGTTGATGCGCTTCAGTACATCAGCCGGTCGGGCCGGATGTCGCGCAGGATGGTCGTCGCGATCTCCTCGATCGACTTGTGCGTCGACGACAGCCAGGCGATGCCTTCGCGCCGCATCATCGTTTCGGCCTCGCGCACCTCGTAGCGGCAGTTCTCGATGGACGAGTACTTGCTGTTGGGCCGGCGCTCGTGGCGGATCTGGTTGAGCCGCTCCGGGTCGATGGTCAGGCCGAAGCACTTGGCCTTGTGCGGCGCGAGCGAGGACGGAAACTTGCCGCGCTCGAAGTCTTCGGGGATGAGCGGGTAGTTGGCCGCCTTCACGCCGTGCTGCATCGCCAGGTACAGCGAGGTGGGCGTCTTGCCGCTGCGGCTCACGCCCACGAGGATCACGTCCGCCGATTCGAGGTTCTTGGCCGACTGCCCGTCGTCGTGCGCCAGCGAGAAGTTGATGGCCTCGATGCGGTCGGTGTATTCCTGGCTCTTGGCCACGTCCGAGAAGCGCCCCACGCGGTGGTTCGACGTGATGCCGAACTCCGCTTCCAGCGGCTCGATGAAGGTGTTGAACATGTCCAGCACAAGCCCCTTGGACAGGTCCTTCACGATGGCCAGCACCTCGCGGTCCACGAGCGTGATGAACACGATCGGCCGCTTGCCCTCGACCTCGGCGGTGTGGTTGATCTCTCGCACCACCTGATGCGCCTTGTCCACCGTGTCGATGAAGGGCCGGCGCACGTGGCGCGGCTTGGCGGCGAACTGGTTGAGGATGGAGTTGCCGAAGGTCTCGGCGGTGATGCCGGTGCCGTCGGAGACGAAGAAGACAGTGCGGTTGGGCATGGACATGCGCTGGCCTTGGAGGAATTCCAACGCAGCCATCATAGAACCTAGGCCGGTGACTTCGCCTTGCCTTTCATGAGGTGGATGAGCTGCTCGATGGCTGGCCATTCCGCGGGCGATGCCAGCTGGGTGCGCAGCATGGATTCGCGCTCCAGCTCCTTCAGGCGCCACTCGATCTCCCGCAGGATGGTCGTGAGCTCCATGTGCAGGTGCGGGTCGGGCTGCAGGCACAGCTGGGCGATGAGCTCCTCGGGCCTGCCGGCATCCATGCCGGTGCTGGAGAACGCGACCTGGATGCTCTTGAGCCGGTCCATGCCCTGGGCGATGACTGGCTTGACCTTGTCGCTCATCACGCCCATCTGCTTGATGAGCGTCTCCTGCCCCGCGCGGAAGCGCTGCAGGGTGGCCTGGATGCGCTGCACCCGCGGCAGGCTGGACATCATCAGCTCCGTGGTGTTGTGGATGGTGGCGCTGGCGCTTTCCTGGTGGGCCGCGTTGGAGATGGCATTGATGAAACCGCGCCCGAACTCGCCGGGGATCAGCTTCATGGCGATCGAAGCACGCGTGAGCGGACGCGGGTGGCCCGACTCGATCAGGCCGACCAGCAGCTCGGCGGTGGCCAGCACCTGGCCGTTCATCGTGAACTTGTCGGCCTGCAGCCGCAGCGGGTAGCCGAAACCGTCCAGGCGTTCATGGTGCTGGAGCACCGCCTGTGCCACGGCGATGCCGGCGCCTTGCATGTCCTTCAGCAGGCGGTGTGCCACGATGGGATGGGTGACGATGTGCCGCCACTGCTCCGGCGCGAGCCGCACGCCCTTGGCCAGGAAGGCCGGGTCGATGTAGAGCTCGCCCACATCGTGCAGCAGGCCGGCCAGCACCAGGGTGGCGGCCTCTTCGGGCCGGTCGCGCATGACCTCGGCGGCCAGGCTCTGCGCCAGCAGGCAGACGGTGACGGCGTGGTTGAGCTTGTCGCTGCGGTGTTCGCAGTAGACGGTGAGCAGGGACTCGACCGGCTGGGTCAGCCGCACGCGGCGCATTGCCGCCACGAAGCTCTCCGCCCGGGATCCGCACAGGTGATGCAAGGCGTCGGAGGCGTGCAGGAGCTGCTCGGCCGCCTGCGACAGCCGCAGGTTGATGCCGCCGGTGACGCGCACGCACTCTTCCAGCGGCTTGCGCAGCTTGTGCGACAGCAGCCGATCGCGCACGTTGGCATCGATGCGCGCACCCTTGGCCAGCAGCTTCATGCCGTTGCGCGCCAGGATGTCTTCGCTGGCTTCCACGAGTTGTGTCTCGGAAGTCGCGACCACGTGGTCCAGGTAATGCCGGTTGACTTCGTCTGAAACGTCCAACGGAGGCTCCCTACCGGGTTCTTTTGATCACGTGGTTTTTCGGCGGGTTGTCGGACTTCTTGACCCTGGGCGACTCCACCTGTGCTGCAGTTCACGATCAGGGCAGTTGGTGCGCTGTCCGCCCAAGCCCGGTGTTTCCAAAGGTCAGCGCAATCTCAGGGGCATCCCCTAGAATCCCCGGCAACATCTCGCGAACTTCGTTGCCCATGCGCGCCCCCACCTCCCCACAACAACTTCGAACATCGAAGTGGGACGGCCCATGCCCCTTGCACGACGCGGGAGCCCCGGTTTTTCAACCTCTCGGAGCTTTCCCATGTCTTCACCCCGCTTTGAGGCGACCGCCCTGGTCGTTCCGTTTGAGCACCTGAGAATGGCCGACGTCGAGTCGGTCGGCGGCAAGAACGCCTCCCTCGGCGAAATGATCAGCCAGCTGGCAGCCTCGGGCGTTCGCGTCCCGGGCGGCTTTGCCACCACGGCGCACGCCTTCCGGCAGTTCCTGAAGCACAACGGCCTGGCCGACCGCATCAATGCGAAGCTGGCCGTGCTGAACACCGACGACGTGCGCGCGCTGGCCGAAGCCGGCGCGCAGATCCGCCAGTGGGTCGAGGAAACACCGTTCCCGCCCGACCTGCAGGCGGCCATCGAAGCCGAGTTCAAGAAGCTGACCGCGGGCAACCCCGGCGCGTCGTTCGCCGTGCGTTCGTCGGCCACCGCCGAAGACCTGCCCGACGCCAGCTTCGCCGGCCAGCAGGAGACCTTCCTCAACGTCGTGGGCATCGATGAGGTGCTGCACAAGATGAAGGAGGTCTTCGCCTCCCTCTACAACGACCGCGCCATCAGCTACCGCGTGCACAAGGGTTTCGCGCACAGTGACGTGGCCCTGTCGGCCGGCGTGCAGCGCATGGTGCGCTCCGACCTGGGCTCGGCCGGCGTGATGTTCACCATCGACACCGAGAGCGGCTTCAAGGACGTGGTGTTCATCACCTCCAGCTACGGCCTGGGCGAGACGGTGGTGCAGGGCGCCGTGAACCCCGATGAGTTCTACGTGCACAAGCCGGCGCTGAAGAACGGCAAGCTGCCCATCATCCGCCGCAACCTGGGCTCCAAGCTCATCAAGATGGAGTTCGCCACGCCCGACGAGAAGAAGGCCTCGGGCAAGCTGGTGAAGACGGTGGACACCGCGCCCGAGCAGCGCAACCGCTACTCGCTGACCGACCTGGACGTGATCGACCTGGCGAAGTACGCGCTGATCATCGAGCAGCACTACGGCCGTCCGATGGACATCGAGTGGGGCAAGGACGGCGGCGACGGCCAGCTGTACATCCTGCAGGCCCGCCCGGAGACGGTGAAGAGCCAGCAGGAGGGCAAGGCCGAGCAGCGCTACAAGCTCAAGGGCACGGGCACGGTGCTGGCCGAAGGCCGCGCCATCGGCCAGAAGATCGGCACGGGGCCGGTGCGCATCGTGCACAGCATCTCCGAGATGGACAGCGTGCAGGCCGGTGACGTGCTCGTGACCGACATGACCGACCCGAACTGGGAGCCGGTGATGAAGCGGGCCTCGGCCATCGTCACCAACCGCGGCGGCCGCACCTGCCACGCGGCCATCATCGCGCGCGAGCTGGGCATCCCGGCGGTGGTGGGTTGCGGCGATGCGACCGAGACGCTGAAGGACGGCGCGCTGGTCACCGTGGCCTGCTCCGAGGGCGACACCGGCTACATCTACGACGGCCTGCTGGAGACCGAGGTGAGCGAGGTGCAGCGCGGCGAACTGCCGTACTGCCCGATCAAGATCATGATGAACGTGGGCAACCCGCAACTCGCCTTCGACTTCGCGCAGATGCCGAATTCGGGCGTGGGCCTGGCGCGGCTCGAGTTCATCATCAACAACAACATCGGTGTCCACCCCAAGGCCATCCTCGACTATCCGAACATCGACATCGACCTGAAGAAGGCGGTGGAGTCGGTGGCGCGCGGGCATGCATCGCCGCGGGCGTTCTACGTGGACAAGCTGGCCGAAGGCGTGGCGACCATCGCCGCCGCGTTCTGGCCCAAGCCGGTCATCGTTCGCCTGTCCGACTTCAAGAGCAACGAGTACCGCAAGCTCATCGGCGGTTCGCGCTACGAGCCCGAGGAAGAGAACCCGATGCTGGGCTTCCGCGGCGCGTCGCGCTACATCAGCGAGGAGTTCGGCGAGGCCTTCGCCATGGAGTGCGAGGCGCTCAAGCGCGTGCGCAACGACATGGGCCTGAACAACGTCGAGATCATGGTGCCCTTCGTGCGCACCCTGGGCCAGGCCGAGAAGGTGGTGGGCATGCTGGCCGAGCGCGGCCTCAAGCGCGCTGCTGCCGGCGGCACCGACGGCCTGCGCGTGATCATGATGTGCGAGGTGCCCAGCAACGCCATCCTGGCCGAGCAGTTCCTGCAGCACTTCGACGGCATGTCCATCGGTTCCAACGACCTGACGCAGCTCACGCTGGGCCTGGACCGCGACTCCGGCCTGGAGCTGCTGGCACGCGACTTCGACGAGCGCGATCCGGCCGTGAAGGCCATGATCTCGCGCGCCATCGCAGCCTGCCGCGCCGTGGGCAAGTACGTGGGCATCTGCGGCCAGGGCCCCAGCGACCATCCGGACTTCGCCGACTGGCTCGCGCAAGAAGGCATCGTGTCGATCTCGCTCAACCCGGACACGGTGGTCGAGACCTGGCAGCGACTGGCCAAGCGTTGAAAGAATTACGCAGCTTCGCGGTGCGCCCGACGATGTGAAGCGCGGTGCAAGGTGCTCGCCTTTGGTGAGCCTTGCACCGCATTCGCGAGGATGTGCGAGCGGCATCCGCGACTGTGTAACGCTTCCCCCTGAGCGCGGGGTGTCCATGCTCGATTGTTACGACGGTGATGACTATGCTGACATCCAGCATCGTCGTTCACTGGGAGTCGTCCATGAGAGTTCGCCACCTCCTCGCTGTTGCGGTACTTGGCTGTACCAGCCTCGGCGCGTCGGCCGTTTCGGTCTTTGACTTCGCCAACCTGAAGTACAGCGGCGGTGTCTCCAGCGGTTTCCTGCCGACCGACGGCGTCTACTGCACGGGGGGTGACCTGTGCAGCTCCAGTGTCGACACCAATGTTCTCGGAGACGACCTGACCTTCGTCTCCGGCGGCGTCACGGTTCACGCGACGGGCTTCTACAACACCACGCAGGTCGCCGTGGTGCAGGACCACGAGAACAAGTACGACCCGGCGCGCAAGATCGGCGCGGGCCTGGGTGTCTACCACCACTGGAAGGACACCGCGGACGACAACATCACCAGCTTCGAGTCCCTGGTGCTGAACTTCGATCGGGCGGTGGTCATCAACGCGATCGGCCTGGCCTCCGAAGGCCACAGCGCCGGCGGCTGGGTCCCTGGCGCGACCTTCCTGCTCAATGGCGTGAACATGGCCTTGCCGGCGGGCTCCGGGTCGATTTCCCCGGGGTTCCTCGCCTCGGGCACGACCTTCAGCTTTGCGTTCGGCGGCGCGGTGCCCGACCAGTTCTATCTCAGCTCGATCACGGTGACGCCGGTGCCGGAGCCCGAGACCTGGGCCTTGATGGCCTTGGGATTGGGCCTGCTCGGTGTGGCGAGGCGCCGCAAGGCCTGACGGACCCTACGGTTGCTGGCGCAGGGCCAGCATCATCAGGTCCTTGCCGAGGCGCTTGTCGCCGAGCTTGATGGCGTGCGGCAACTGCCCGTAGCGCACGAAGCCGGCCTTCTCGTACAGGCCCACGGCGGCCTGGTTGCTGGAGGTCACTGAGAGGGTCAGCAGTTCCAGCTCCGGCACGGACCTGGCCTGCGCGAGCGTGGCGGCTATCAGTGCGCGGCCGATGCCGTGTCCTTGCAGGTTGGGGCGCACCATCATGCCGATGATGTGCCCGACGTGGCGCACCTTCAGCCGCGCGTCACGTTCGCAGCTGATGGCGCCCACCAGTTCGCCGCCGCGCCATGCGCCGAAGCTGAATCGCGCGGCGTCGCCCTCGGCCTCGAAACGCGCGACGTAGGCATTGGCCGGCTTGGCGCGTTCGGATTCGGCATCGGAAGTGAAGGCATCGGGGAACCCATCGAGCATGTCGTCGCGCAAGCGCTTGTAGGCCTCGGCGTCCGGGGCCAGGAGCCGGCGGATGTCGATGTCATTCGCCATCGTGGGCCCACTGAGCCTGCTGGAGCTCGTCCAGCGTGTTGATGTTGAAGAAGGCGCTGGCGTCATCGAAGAGCACATGCACCCCGCGCTGCTGGCTGACCCACAGGCCGATCTTGCTCTGGCCCGAACCGGTGAAGGCCTGGATGGCCGGCATCAGCGAGGTCTTGAGCAAACAGAAGACGGGCTGGATCTGCTCGCCCGATGCGTCGCGTGTGACAGCGATCGCGAGGTCGGCGCCGCGCGCCTGCACCTGGGCGCCCAGCCGCGCGACGAGGTCCGGCGGAAATGCCGGCGTATCGCAGGGCACCGTCACCATCCAGGGCGTTTCGCAGCGCGCGAGTCCCGCCAGGAAGCCCGCCAGCGGGCCGGGGTGGTCGGGCAGGGTGTCCGGCACCACGGGCACGCCCAAGCGTTCGTAGGCCTGCACATGGCGATTGGCATTGACCATCACGCGGCCGACCTGCGGCCGCAGCCGCTGCAGTGCATGCGCCACCAGCGGCTGTCCGCGGTACATCTGCAGGCCCTTGTCGGCGCCGCCCATGCGCGTGCCGCGGCCACCCGCGAGGACAAGGCCGGTGATGTCGCCGATGGGAATGGCCGCGCTCATCAACCGCCGATGTAGTGCATCTCGACGCGCTTGCCGCCCGATGAGGTCTCAGGCGGCAATGCACTGCGCAGTTCGGAGTAGCGATCGTCGCGCGACTGCCAGATGTGGCCGATGGCGGCAGCGAGCTGCTCATCGGAGTAACCGCCGCGCAGCAGGGCGCGAAGGTCCTGCCCGCGGGTGGCGAACAGGCACAGGAAGAGCTTGCCCTCGGTGGTGAGCCGGGCGCGGTTGCAGTCGCGGCAGAAGGCCTGGGTGACGCTGGAGATCACGCCGATCTCGCCGCTGCCGTCGCGGTAGCGCCAGCGCTCGGCCGTCTCGCCGCTCACGCTGGCCTGCAGCGGCTCCAGCGGAAACTCCGCCGCGATGCGCTTGAGCACCTCGGCCGACGGCAGCACCTGGTCCATGCGCCAGCCATTGGTGGCGCCCACGTCCATGTACTCGATGAAGCGCAGCACGATGGACGAGCCCTTGAAGTGCCTTGCCATCGCCAGGATCTCGTGGTCGTTTACGCCGCGCTGCACCACCATGTTGACCTTGATCGGCCCGAGCCCCACGCGCTCGGCGGCGTCGATGCCGCGCAGCACCTCGGCCACCGGGAAGTCGGCGTCGTTCATGCGGCGGAAGATCGTGTCGTCCAGTGCATCCAGGCTGACGGTGATGCGGCGCAGGCCCGCGTCCTTGAGCGCCTGGGCCTTCTTCGCGAGCACCGACCCGTTGGTGGTGAGCGTGAGGTCCAGCGGCTCGCCCTCGGGCGTGCGCAGCCTGGCGAGCATGTCCACCAGCACTTCCAGGTTCTTGCGCAGCAGCGGCTCGCCGCCCGTCAGGCGGATCTTGTGCACGCCATGCGAGACGAAGACGCGGGCGACGCGCTCGATCTCCTCGAAGCTCAGCAGCGAGGAGTGCGGCAGGAATTCGTAGTGCTTGTCGAAGACCTCGCGCGGCATGCAGTAGCTGCAGCGGAAGTTGCAGCGGTCGGTGACCGAGATGCGCAGGTCGCGCAGCGGCCGGCCCAGGCGATCGACGACGCTGCCATCGGCCGGCAGCGCATTCGAGGGAATGTGCGGCACCGAGGCGGCGTAGCGGTGGTCGGCGAGCGGAATGACTTTATCGCCCATGGCCCGATTGTGCCCGCCTGCGGCACAGGCTGCTGTCCCGCAGGCGCTGAGACCTTGGCCTAGCGCAAAGTCGTAGGCGCGGATGCCGCTTCGGCGGCGGCTGGCGCAGCGGCCAGGGCTTCGACCCGGCGCGCGCCGGTGAAGCGCTTCTTCCAGTAGGCGAGGTCCATGGCCTCCACCCGCACCTCGCCGCCGGCGCGCGGCGAGTGGATGAACTTGCCTTCGCCGACATAGATGCCCACGTGCGAGAAGGTGCGCTTGAGCGTGTTGAAGAACACCAGGTCGCCTGGCTTGAGTTCATCTCGGCTCACGGGCACCAGGCCCGGCGCGTGCGCCTGCTGGTCGGCCTTGCGCGGCAGCACCAGGCCCAGGCTCAGCTCGAAGATGTGGCGGGTGAAGCCGCTGCAGTCGAAGCCCGATTCCTCGCTGTTGCCCCCGCGCTTGTAGGGCACGCCCATGAAGTTCATGGCAGTCAGCACCATGTCGGACGCGCCGTCGCGCACGCGTTCGGCGATGTTGGGCTTGTTGGGGCCGCTGCCGTTTGCCGGTGCCACGGGGCTCATCGACGGGGTCGCCAGGGCGGCCATGGTCACGGGCGGCGTGAGCGCGATGTCGGCCAGGAACCGGCCGATGCGCTCGGGCTGCTTGTCGGTGTCGGGCCGGGCGTTGGCGTTGCTGCCAGCCAATGCCGCCGACAGCGCGAGCACCGCGGCGGCGACGATGGACACAGGGCGCCGCCGGGGCTGATGGTCGAAATCTCGCATTGGCCGCAAGGATACTGGGCTCCACCATCTGACCGACCTTTGATTTACACCTGGAAAACCCGGAATCGTGACAACCAGTAGTCAGGTTCATCTGATGAAATGGACTGTGGACAAACTCACAGGCAGTCGGGGTGACCATGATGTCTTTCGCGGATTTCCATCGCCGTTCCATCGCCGATCGTGACGGCTTCTGGGCCGAACAGGCCCGGCTGATCGACTGGCACCGGCCATTCGACACGGTGTGCGAATACAGCAAACCACCGTTCGCGAACTGGTTCGTGGGCGGGCAGACCAACCTGTGCCACAACGCGGTGGACCGGCACGTGGCCACCCGGCCGGACCAGAACGCGCTCATCTTCGTCTCCACGGAGACGAACGAGGAGCGGACCTACAGCTTCCGCCAGCTGCATGACGAGGTGCAGGCGATGGCGGCCGTGTTGCTCTCGCTGGGTGTGATGCGTGGCGACCGCGTGCTCATCTACATGCCGATGATTCCTGAAGCGGCCTTCGCGATGCTGGCCTGCGCGCGCATCGGTGCCATCCATTCGGTGGTCTTCGGCGGCTTCGCCAGCGGCAGCCTGGCCAGCCGCATCGACGATGCGCAGCCCACGGTCGTCGTGAGCGCCGATGCCGGTAGCCGGTCGGGCAAGGTGGTGGCCTACAAGCCCTTGCTGGACGAAGCCATCCGCTTGGCGGCGTACAAGCCGTCCAAGGTGTTGCTGGTGGACCGCGGTCTCGCGTCGATGCAACTGGAGCCCGGGCGCGACGAGTCCTATGCCGCGCTGCGCGAGAAGCACCTTGGCGCGCAGGTGCCCTGCACCTGGCTGGAGTCGACCGAAGTGAGCTACACGCTCTACACGAGCGGCACCACCGGCAAGCCCAAGGGCGTGCAGCGCGACACCGGCGGGTACGCCGTGGCGCTGGCCGCCAGCATGAAGCACATCTTCATGGGCGAGCCGGGCGAGACCTACTTCTCCACCAGCGACATCGGCTGGGTGGTGGGGCACAGCTACATCGTCTACGGACCGCTCATCGCCGGCATGGCGACCATCATGTACGAGGGGCTGCCCATCCGGCCCGATGCAGGCATCTGGTGGAGCCTGGTCGAGAAGTACAAGGTGACGTCGATGTTCAGCGCGCCCACTGCCGTGCGCGTGCTCAAGAAGCAGGATCCGAAGTACCTGAAGCAGCATGATTTGAGCTCGCTCAAGGCCTTGTTCCTGGCCGGCGAGCCGCTGGACGAAACCACCGCGAAGTGGATCGCCGACGGCCTGGGCAAACCGATCATCGACAACTACTGGCAGACCGAGACGGGCTGGCCCATCCTCACCATCGCCAACGGCGTCGAACGTGCACCGAGCAAGTTCGGCAGCCCGGGCGTGCCCATGTACGGCTACGACGTGAAGCTCATCGACGAGACCACCGGGCAGGAACTGCGCGGGGCAGGGCACAAGGGCGTGGTGGTCATCGAAGGGCCGCTGCCGCCCGGCTGCATGCAGACCGTGTGGCGCGACGACGAGCGCTTCGTGAAGACCTACTGGAGCACCGTGCCGGGGCGGCTGGTCTACAGCACCTTCGACTGGGGCATCCGCGACGAGGACGGGTACTACTTCATCCTCGGGCGCACCGACGACGTGATCAACGTGGCCGGCCACCGGCTGGGCACGCGCGAGATCGAGGAAAGCATCTCCAGCCATCCCAACGTGGCCGAGGTGGCGGTGGTGGGCGTGGCCGACTCGCTCAAGGGCCAGGTGGCGATGGCCTTCGTGGTCGCCAAGGATGCCGGCGGCCTCACGGATGACCTTGCCAGGCTTCGGCTCGAAGGCGAGATCATGAAGACGGTGGACCAGCAACTGGGCGCGGTGGCGCGGCCTGCGCGGGTGCACATCGTCAACGTGCTGCCCAAGACGCGCTCGGGCAAGCTGCTGCGGCGGGCCATCCAGGCCGTGTGCGAGCGGCGCGACCCGGGCGACCTGACGACCATCGAAGACCCGACCGCGCTGGCGCAGATCCAGGCGCTGGTGGCTGGCCCGGCATGACGGGCCGCAGTTCATCCCTCGGAAACCGCAGTTCATCGCATTCCCGGCCGAACCTGGGTCCAACCCGCAGGCCGGCCGCCTGAAGCCCCGGCGACAATTCGGCGTTTCCCGCCCACGAGGCGGGATATTCACTTTGATCGCTGGAGATCCGATGCGACCCCAACTTCCGCTTGCCCTCGCCGCAGCCCTCGTTACCTCGGCAGCCGCCTTCGCGGCCCCCACGCTGCCCGGTCCTGCCTTCCCGAATTTTGCCGATGCCAAGGCGGTGGAGACTGCCTGCCAGAGCGGGCTCGACGGCGCTGCCAAGCACGTCAAGGCACTCGAAAAGCATGCGCCCGATGCCAAGTGGCCGGCAGCCTCCGACGCGCTCAATGCCTACATCGAGGACGTCTCCAACCCCATCGACCTGCTGGTGTACGTGCACCCGGACAAGGCGATCCGTGACGCGGCGCAGGCCTGCGTGCTGAAGTGGCAGGACTTCCTGTCCACCCTCGGGCAGAACGAGACGCTCTACAAGGCCGCGGCCAAGGTCAAGCCGCGCAACGACATCGACCGCGAGTTCATGCGCGTGACGCTCGACCAGTTCGAGGACGCCGGCGTGAGCCTGCCGGCCGACAAGCGCGCCCGGGCCAAGCAGATCATCGACCGCATCACCGAGCTGGACCAGCAGTTCAACAAGAACATCCGCGACACCAACACGAAGGTGCCGTTCACGGCCGAAGAGCTGAAGGGCGTGCCGGAGAACGTCTGGAAGGACAAGCCGCGCGACGACTCGGGCCACTACTTGCTGGGCCTGGACTACCCGACCTACCTGCCGGTGCTCGACCGCGCGGACGATGCCGCTGCACGCGAGCGCATCTACCGCGCCAAGCTGAGCGAAGGCGGCGAAGGCAACCTCAAGCTGCTCAACGAGATCGTGCAGTTGCGCCGCGAATACGCCGGGCTCTTCGGCATGAAGAGCTACGACGACTTCCAGCTGCGCCGCCGCATGTCGGAGAGCACGGCCAACACGCTGCGCTTCCTGGACGACGTGAAGGGCGCAGTGAAGGAAGGCGAGGCCAAGGACCTGGCCGAGCTGCGCGAGGCCAAGGCCAGGCACCTGGGCACGCCGCTGGAGCAGACCAAGCTGGAGCGCTGGGACTGGTCGTACTACACCGAGCGCGTGCGCCAGGCCAAATACGCCGTCGACCAGGACGCCTTCCGCCAGTACTTCCCGCCGCAGGAGAGCCTGCAGTTCATCATGAAGGTGGCGGAGAACATGCTGGGCATCAAGTACACCCGCGTGCCGGCCAAGCTCTGGCATGAGGACGTGCAGGCCTACGCCGTGAGCGACGCCAAGAGCGGCAAGCCCCTGGCCACACTGCTGGTGGACATGTATCCCCGCGACGGCAAGTACAACCACGCCGCGGTGTGGAGCTACCGCAATGGCTCGACGCTGCAGAACCGCGTGCCGCAAGCCGCCTACGTGGTGAACATGGACCGCAAGGGCCTGTCGCTGTCGGAGCTGGAGACGATGCTCCACGAGATGGGTCACGCGCTGCACAACAACCTGTCGGCCACGCGCTATGCGGCGCAGGCCGGCACGAGCGTGAAGCGCGATTTCGTCGAAGCGCCTTCGCAGATGCTGGAGGACTGGGTCTACGACAAGAAGGTGCTGAAGCTCTTCCAGACCGTGTGCGCCAACTGCAAGCCGGTGCCGGACGAGCTCGTCGACAAGGCCATCGCCGCGCGCGACTTCGGCAAGGGCGCCCGCTTTGCCCGCCAGCACCTGTACGCCAGCTACGACCTCGCGCTGCACTCCGCCGACGCACCGGAAGCGATGGCCACCTGGGTCAAGATGGAAGGCGCGACGCCCCTGGGCCACGTGCAGGGCACGATGTTCCCGGCTGGTTTTTCGCACGTGACGGGCGGCTACGGCGCCGGTTACTACGGCTATCTCTACAGCCTGGTGGTGGCGATGGACCTGCGGACTGCCTTCGAGGCGAATCACCTCGATCCGGTGGTGGGCGGGCGGTATCGCAAGGATGTGCTGTCGCAGGGGGGGCAGAAGCCGCCCAAGGAGCTGGTGAAGAACTTCCTGGGTCGTGAGACGAACTCGAAGGCGTTCTACGACTATCTGAAGAAGTGATGTCGTTCTCTTGGTGATGAGGGGCCGCTTGTTTGGCGGCCCTTTTTCTTTCTCGACGGTTTGGGTGGGGGGAGGAATGGGGTGGGGGTCTGCGGACGCAAGCGGGGCTTGCTGACTGTCCGCAGACCCCCTACCCAGTCGCCCCTCAACCCGAAGGTTGCGTCAGCCTAGAGAACTTCGCTAGCGAAATCAGCCAGCCGAGACCGTTCCCCACGAGCCAGCGTCACGTGCCCCGAATGCGGCCAGCCCTTGAAGCGGTCGACGGCATAGGTGAGGCCCGAGCTGCCTTCCGTCAGGTAGGGTGTGTCGATCTGCGCCAGGTTGCCCAGGCACACGATCTTCGTGCCCGGACCCGCCCGCGTGATGAGCGTCTTCATCTGCTTGGGCGTCAGGTTCTGGGCCTCGTCGATGATCACGAACTTGTTCAGGAACGTGCGCCCGCGCATGAAGTTCAGGCTCTTGATCTTGATCTTGCTGCGCACGAGATCATTGGTCGCTGCACGGCCCCACTCGCCGGCGCCGCCGTCGCTCTTGGACAGGACCTCCAGGTTGTCGTCCAGAGCGCCCATCCACGGGCTCATCTTCTCTTCCTCCGTGCCCGGCAGGAAGCCGATGTCCTCGCCCACCGGCACCGTCACGCGGGTGACGATGATCTCAGTGTAGCGGCGCTCGTCCATCACCTGCGACAGGCCGGCGGCCAGCGTCATCAGCGTCTTGCCGGTGCCTGCGGTGCCGGTGAGCGTGATGAAGTCGCACTCCGGGTCCATCAGCAGGTTGAGGGCGAAGTTCTGCTCGCGGTTGCGCGCGGTCACGCCCCACACGGCGTTCTTGTTGTGGGTGTACTCGCGCAGCGTGCGCAGCACCGCCGTCTTGCCGGTGATCTCGGTGACCTTGGCGTACAGCGGGGCGGCGCCCGGGGCCTCGAGGTACACGAACTGGTTCACGAGCAGCGCGGGCACCATCGGGCCGCTGATGCGGTAGAAGGTGTAGCCGCCCTGGTTCCAGCTTTCCATGGTCTTGCCATGGCGGTCCCAGAAGTCGGCCGGCAAGGGCAGCACGCCGGTGTACAGCAGGTCGCCGTCGTCCAGCGTCTTGTCGTTGTGGTAATCCTCGGCGGGCAGGCCCAGGGCGCGGGCCTTGATTCGCATGTTGATGTCCTTGGACACCAGCACGACGTCGCGCTTGGAGTTCTGGTCGCGCAGGGCCTGGACCACACCCAGGATCTGGTTATCGGCCTTGCCTTGCGGCAGTCCCGCGGGAAGGCTGACGTTGACCAGGTTGGTCTGGAAGAAGAGCTTGCCCGCGGCTTCGCGGTGGCCGGTGCGCGACAGCGGCAGGCCTTCGGACATGCCGCTGGCATCGCGCGTGCCCATGGCGGCGGCCAGCGCGTCCAGGTCGCGGCTGACTTGGCGGGCGTTGCGCGACACCTCGGTCATGCCACGCTTGTGGGCGTCCAGTTCCTCCAGCGTGATCATCGGCAGGTAGATGTCGTGCTCGTCGAAGCGGAACAGCGACATCGGATCGTGCATGAGGACGTTGGTGTCCAGCACGAAGAGCTTGGGCGGGCCGTCGCCGCGGGGCTTGCGGGCGCGAGGCTCCGGCGCGGGGCGCTTGGCCGCAGCTGCTGCCGGACGGGGCTCGGCGACCTTGGGCGCCAGCGGTGCGACAGCCTCCGAGGTTTCGGCCAGCAAGTGGAGCTCAGGCGGCGACGCGGGTTCGGCCGATGCGAGTGTCTTCTGTGAACGTTTGCCCGGTTTGGGCGCGGCCTGCGAGTCGAAGTCGGATTGGGTCAGTAGTGCGGCACGTTTGGCAGGCGGCTTGGGGAGTGGCATGAGAAGAGGCGGCTCCGTTGCGTTTCAGAAGAAAAAAAGCCGCACAGTCGCCTGTGCGGCTTGATGGAGAGAGTGCGCGTTTCACAACTCACGGGCATGACCCATTATGCACATCGCGGCTTCGGCCACAACCGGTTGTCGCATCGGGGCCAACGTGACTGGGAATGACTTGCATTGCCATGGAAATGTCACGTTGAAGAAATGACAAAGCCGGCCCAGGGCCGGCTTTGTCTTGAGAGCAGCGGTCAGTGACCGATCAGGCCTTCTTCAGCGCCTTCACGGCCTTGAGCACTTCTTCCACATGGCCGGCCACCTTCAGGCCGCGCCATTCGGCACGCAGCACGCCGCTGCCGTCGATCAGGAAGGTGGAGCGCTCGATGCCCTTGACCTTCTTGCCGTACATGATCTTGTTCTTGACCACGCCGAACATGTGGCAGAGCTTTTCCTCGGTGTCGGCGATGAGCTCGAAGGGCAGCTCCAGCGCCTGCTTGAACTTGTCGTGCGAGGCCATGTTGTCGCGCGAGACGCCGAAGACCACGGCGCCGGCCTTCACGAAATCCTTGTGGTGGTCGCGGAACTGCATGGCTTCAGTAGTGCAGCCCGGGGTATTGTCCTTGGGGTAGAAGTAGAGAACGACGGTCTGGCCGGCAAAAGCAGCGGGCGTGAACTTCACGCCACTGGTTGCGAGCGCTTCAAATTCCGGCAGGGGTTTGTTGAGGGCTGGCGTCATGAAGTATTCTGCTGCGTTGCGCTTCGTGGGCGTAGCCCGTGATTATAAGGGAAGCAAGCGGCTTTCCCGATGGCCGCTGCATGCGCCGATGGCCTTATTCGGAGGGGCTTGACGGCTTCGGAAAAAGCAGTGCCGCAACGACCGAGCGGCCCTCTGCCAGCAGGACGTTGTAGGTGCGGCAGGCGGCGGCCGTGTCCATGGTCTCGATGCCGATTCGCGCGTCGATCAGCGCTCGCATCAGCGCCGGCGGCGCAAACCGGATTCGCGGGCCGCTGCCAAAAATCACGAGTTCGGGTTTCAGGTCCGCCAGGGCCTGGAAATGTGCTGCGGTCAGGCCCTCGAATGAATTGACCGGCCATTCCGTCACGTCGCCTTTCCAGGGCACGACGACGCTGCTTCGGTGCTCACGGCCGTTGACGATCACGCCATCAAGGCCATGTCTGGCAATCGCGTTGGTTCCTTCGATTCGATCGGCTTGGAGTTTCACGGGTTTTCCACGGGAGGCCTGTGGTTAAATTATAGGTTTTGCGCTGCAGCATTTCAGACTGCAAATCCGGAGACCCTTGTCGTGAAACCCATCGCCAAGTCGAGCAAGCTCGCCAACGTCTGCTACGACATCCGTGGACCCGTGCTGGACAAGGCGCGGCAGATGGAAGACGAGGGGCAGAAGATCATCAAGCTGAACATCGGCAACATCGCCGCGTTCGGCCTGGAGCCGCCCGACGAGATCGTGCAGGACATGATCCGCAACATGCCGCACACGGCCGGCTACACCGACAGCAAGGGCCTGTTCGCGCCGCGCAAGGCGGTGGTTCACTACACGCAGGAAAAGAACATCCGCGGCGTCACCGTCGACGACGTGTACCTGGGCAATGGCGCCTCCGAGCTCATCGTGATGAGCCTGAACGCGCTGCTCAACGACGGCGACGAAGTGCTGCTGCCGTCGCCGGACTACCCGCTGTACACCGCCGGCGTGGCGCTGTCGGGCGGCACGCCGGTGCACTACGTCTGCGACGAGCAGTCGGGCTGGTTCCCCGACATCGAGGACATCAAGAAGAAGATCACGCCGCGCACCAAGGCGATCGTGGTCATCAACCCCAACAACCCCACCGGCGCGCTGTACCCCGTCGAGGTGCTGCAGCAGATCGTCGATATTGCCCGCCAGCACGAGCTGGTGGTGTTCGCCGACGAGATCTACGACAAGACGCTGTACGACGGCGTCTCGCACACGAGCATCGCCTCGCTGGCCGATGACGTGCTCTTCGTCACCTTCAACGGCCTGAGCAAGAACTACCGCTCCTGTGGCTACCGCGCCGGCTGGATGGTGGTGTCGGGCGAGCGCCGCCATGCCAAGGACTACATCGAAGGCCTGAACATGCTGGCCTCGATGCGCCTGTGCTCCAACACGCCGGGGCAGCTCGCCATCCAGACGGCGCTGGGCGGCTACCAGAGCATCAAGGACCTGGTCGCTCCCGGTGGCCGGCTGTGCCGCCAGCGTGACCTGGCCTATGAGCTGCTCTCGCAGATTCCCGGCGTGAGCGTGGTCAAGCCCAAGGCGGCGCTGTACATGTTCCCCCGGCTGGATCCGAAGCTTTACCCCATCGCCGACGACCAGCAATTTGCCTACGAGTTGCTGGCCGAGGAGAAGGTGCTCATCGTCCAGGGCACCGGCTTCAACTGGTCGGCGCCTGATCATTTCCGCCTCGTGTTCCTGCCGAACTCCGATGACCTGACCGACGCCATCGGCCGCATCGCGCGATTCCTCGATCACTACCGCAAACGTCACTCCCACTGAGCCTTCAACGGCCACACCTGCATCATGAAACCCATCCAAGTCGGCCTGCTCGGCATCGGCACCGTGGGCAGCGGCACGTTCAACGTGCTGCGTCGCAACCAGGAAGAAATCCGCCGCCGCGCCGGCCGTGGCATCGAGATTCACAGCGTCTTCGCCCGCAGCATCGAGCGTGCGCGCAAGGTCGTGGGCGATGACGTGAAGGTGGTGACCGATGCGAACGAGATCATCTCGAACCCCGAGATCGACATCGTCATCGAGCTGATCGGCGGCTATGAGATCGCCAAGACGCTGGTGATGCAGGCCATTGCCGCGGGCAAGCACGTGGTCACCGCCAACAAGGCGCTGCTGGCCGTGCACGGCACCGAGATCTTTGCGGCCGCCCGCGAGAAGGGCGTGATGGTCGCGTTCGAGGCCGCCGTGGCTGGCGGCATTCCCATCATCAAGGCGCTGCGCGAAGGACTCACGGCCAACCGCATCGAGTGGATCGCCGGCATCATCAACGGCACCACCAACTTCATCCTCTCCGAGATGCGCGCCAAGGGGCTGGATTTCGCCGTGGTGCTCAAGGAAGCGCAGCGGCTGGGCTATGCCGAAGCCGACCCCACCTTCGACATCGAAGGCGTGGACGCGGCGCACAAGGTGGCCATCGTCAGCGCCATCGCGTTCGGCGTGCCGGTACAGTTCGAGAAGGCCTACGTGGAAGGCATCACCAAGCTGCAGGCGGCGGACATCTCCTATGCCGAGCAACTGGGCTACCGCCTGAAGCTGCTGGGCATCACGCGCCGCCGCGACACGGGCATCGAGCTGCGCGTGCACCCGACGCTCGTGCCGAGCAAGCGCCTCATCGCCAACGTGGAAGGCGCGATGAACGCGGTGCTGGTGCATGCCGATGCCGTGGGCACCTCGCTGTACTACGGCAAGGGCGCAGGCTCCGAGCCCACCGCCTCGGCCGTGGTGGCCGACCTGGTGGACGTGACGCGCCTGCACACCGCCGACCCGCACCACCGCGTGCCGCACCTGGCCTTCCAGCACGACTCGCTGGCGACCACGCCCATCCTGCCCATCGAAGAGGTGGTGACCTCGTTCTACCTGCGCTTGCAGGTGGCCGACCAGGCCGGCGTGCTCGCGCGCATCACCGGCATCCTGGCGGAGAAAGGCATCTCCATCGACGCGCTGCTGCAGCGCCCGCAGGATGCGGACGAGGGCCAGTCCAAGACCGACGTGATCATCATGACGCACGAGACGGTCGAGGGCCGCATGAACGAAGCCATCGCATTGATGCAGGCGTTGCCCACGGTGCTTGCGCCCATCGTCCGCATCCGCAAGGAAGAACTCAATTGATCCGGAGCCGATCTTGAAGTACACCAGCACGCGAGGCGACCGCACCGAGCGGGGCTTCTCCGACATCCTGCTCGAAGGCCTGGCGCCGGACGGCGGGCTGTACCTGCCGACGCAATATCCGAAGGTCGATGCGGCCACGCTCGCCAAGTGGCGCACGCTGCCGTACCACGAGCTGGCCTTCGAGATACTGTCGCTGTTCATCGACGATGTTCCGCCCGCCGATCTCAAGCGCCTGGTCACCAGGACCTACACGAGCGAGGTCTTCGGCACCAAGGAGATCACCCCGCTCAAGCCGCTGGAAGACGGCCTGAAGCTGGAAGCCCTGTCCAACGGCCCGACGCTGGCCTTCAAGGACATGGCCATGCAGCTGCTGGGCAACCTGTTCGAGTACGAGCTGGGCCGCCGCGGCGAGTCGTTGAACATCCTGGGCGCCACCTCCGGCGACACGGGCAGCGCGGCCGAGTACGCGATGCGCGGCAAGAAGGGCGTCAACGTCTTCATGCTGAGCCCGCACGGTCGCATGAGCGCGTTCCAGCAGGCGCAGATGTTCAGCCTGCAGGATCCGAACATCCACAACATCGCCGTCGAAGGCGTGTTCGACGACTGCCAGGACATCGTCAAGGCGGTGTCCAACGACCTCGCGTTCAAGCGCCGCCACAAGATCGGCACCGTCAACTCCATCAACTGGGCGCGCTTGCTGGCGCAGGTGGTGTACTACTTCGCCGGGTACTTCCAGGCGACCCAGAGCAATGACGAAGTCGTGAGCTTCGCCGTGCCCTCGGGCAACTTCGGCAACATCTGCGCCGGCCACGTGGCGCGCAGCATGGGCCTGCCGATCAAGCGCCTCGTGCTCGCCACCAACGAGAACGACGTGCTTGACGAGTTCTTCAAGACCGGCACCTACCGCGTGCGCGGCAGCGCCGAGACCCACGAGACCTCCAGCCCGTCGATGGACATCTCCAAGGCCTCGAACTTCGAGCGCTTCGTCTTCGACCTGCTGGGGCGCGACGGCGCTCGCACGAAGCAGCTCTTCAAGACGGACGTGGAGGACCACGGCTCGTTCACGCTGAGCGCCGAGGAATTCAAGCGCATCCAGAACTATGGCTTCGTCTCCGGCCGCAGCACGCATGCGGACCGCCTGGCAACCATCCGCGACACCTGGCAGCGCTTCGGCGTGATGATCGACACGCACACCGCCGACGGACTGAAGGTGGCGCGCGAGCACGCCGAGCCCGGCGTGCCGATGATCGTGCTGGAGACTGCCCTGCCGGCGAAGTTCGCCGACACCATCGTCGAGGCGATCGGCCGCCAGCCGGACCGGCCTGCCGCCACGGTGGGCATCGAGCAGTTGCCCAAGCGTTTCCAGGTGATGCGGGTGGATGCCGAGGCCGTGAAGGCCTTCATTGCCGAGAATGCCTGAGGGCATCGCATGAGGGCAGGGCGCCTGCCGGCACATCCATGAAGGTCATCGGCTTCAGCGGCTATTCGGGCTCCGGCAAGACCACGCTGCTGGAGCAGCTCATCGGCCACCTGAAGGCCGCGGGGCAGCGCGTGAGCGTGGTCAAGCATGCCCACCACAACTTCGACATTGACGTGCCGGGCAAGGACTCCTGGCGCCATCGCCAGGCCGGCGCCTTCGAGGTGGTGGTGGCCTCCGACCGGCGCATGGCGAAGATCCGCGAGTACGAGGTCGAGGCCGACCCGACCGTGCACCAGCTCATCGCCGAGCTGGTCGATTGCGACTGGGTGCTGGTGGAAGGCTTCAAGCACGCCGACATCCTCAAGATCGAGGTGTGGCGGCCTGACTCCGACCGTCCGGTGATCTACCCGCACGATCCCTTCGTGGTCGCGGTGTGCACCGACCAGCCGGGCCAGTTGCCCGAACCCACCGGATTGCCCCTGCTGGACCTCAACGACCCGGCCGCCGTGGCACAGTTCCTCCTTGGCCATTCCTCGCGCTATGAGTACCACTCCCCCCTCTTCGCCGCCGGCCCGGCCGCCGATGCTGACGCTGGCTGAGGCGCTGGAGCGTCTGGCCGCGGCCGTTGGGCCGCTGGATGCCCCTGAGACGGTGTCCACATTCGATGCCTTCGGCCGCATCCTGGCCGACGAGGTGCGCTCGGCGCTGGACGTGCCACCCGCCGACAACACCGCCATGGACGGCTACGCCCTGCGCTGCGCCGACGTCCCTGCCGAAGGCGCGGTGCTGCCGGTCTCTCAGCGCATCCCCGCCGGCCAGGTTCCATCCGCGCTGAAACCCGGCACGGCGGCCCGCATCTTCACCGGCGCGCAGATTCCCGAAGGTGCCGACGCCGTGGTGATGCAGGAGCTGTGCGAAGCGCTGGATGGCGCGGTGCGAATCAACACCATGCCGGCGAATGGCCAGCACATCCGACGCCTCGGCGAGGACGTGCGTGAAGGCGCCGTCGTGCTGTCGGCCGGCGAGCGCCTGACGCCGCAGGCCATGGGCCTGGCAGCCTCGGTCGGCATTGCCCGGCTGAAGGTGGCGCGCCGGCCCAAGGTGGCCCTGTTCTCGACAGGCGATGAGCTCGTCATGCCCGGTGAGCCGCTGAAGCCGGGTGCCATCTACAACTCCAACCGCTTCATGCTGCGCGGGCTGATCCAGGCCCTGGGCTGCGATTGTACGGACCTGGGCATCGTCCCGGACAAGCTTGACGCGACCCGCGATGCCTTGCGTCGTGCTGCCCAGGGCGCCGACCTCATCATCACCAGCGGCGGCGTCTCCGTCGGCGAGGAAGACCACCTCAAGCCCGCCGTGCAGGCCGAAGGCACGCTGGAACTGTGGCAGATCGCCCTGAAGCCCGGCAAGCCGCTCGCCTTCGGCCACGTGAAGCGCCCGGATGGCACGAGCGCCGCCTTCATCGGCCTGCCCGGAAACCCGGTGTCCAGCTTCGTGACCTTCCTGCTCACCGTGCGGCCCGTGCTGCTGCGCCTGCAGGGCGCGAAGGACATCGAGCCCCGCAGCGTCGAGTTGCGTGCCGACTTCGACTGGCCGCGTGCCGACAAGCGTGAGGAATTCCTGCGCGCGAAGGTCAATGCACAGGGCGGTCTTGACCTCTTTCCCAACCAGGGCTCGGGCGTGCTCACCTCCGCCGTCTGGGCCGATGGCCTGGTCGCCAACCCGCCGGGCCGTCCCATCGCCCGCGGCGACGTTGTACGCTTCCTGCCTTTCCCTGAGTTGATGCGATGAACACGGTCCGGGTGCGCTATTTCGCTTCCATCCGCGAGGTGCTGGGCAGCGGCGAGCAGATCGAGTTGCCCGAAGGCGCCACGCTGGGCGCCGTGCGCGACCTGCTCATCGCCCGGAGCCCCGCGCATGCCGCCGCGCTCGCACGAGGCAAGGCGCTGCGCTGCGCGCTCAACCAGTCGCTGAGCGATGAATCCGCTGCCGTCGGCCCGAATGCCGAGGTGGCCTTCTTCCCGCCGGTCACGGGCGGCTGAGACCGGCATGGACCGCGCCCGCGTCAGCATCCAGACCGAGGACTTCGACCTCTCCCGCGAGGTGGCGGCCCTGCGTGCCCAGGACCCTGCCGTGGGCGCCATCGCCACCTTCGTTGGCACCGTGCGAGACCACAACGAAGGCCTGGGCGTCACCGCCATGGAGCTGGAGCACTACCCGGGCATGACCGAGAAGGCCATCGAGGCCATGATCGACGAGGCGCTGTTCCGTTTCGACATTCATGCCGTTCGCGTCATCCATCGCGTGGGCCCGCTCAGGCCGCAAGACCAGATCGTGCTCGTGGCCGTCACTTCCTCCCACCGTGCGGACGCCTTCCAGGCCTGCGAATTCCTCATGGACTACCTCAAGACCCAGGCGCCGTTCTGGAAGAAGGAACACACGCCCGAAGGCGCACGCTGGGTCGATGCCCGCGTGAGCGACGACGACGCGATGAAGCGCTGGGGCCTGGCCAGCGCGAACGCGGCCGCATGATCGCCTCGCCCTCGTTCGCGCAGGTGGCCGCGGTCGCGGTCGGTGCCACCACCGGCGCCTGGCTGCGCTGGCTCGCGGGTCTGTGGCTCAACAGCAAGTGGGCCGGTTTCCCGCTGGGCACGCTGCTCGTGAACTGCGCCGGCGGCCTCATGATCGGCGGCCTGCTGATGTGGTTCGAGCGCACGCCCAACGAGCTGCTGAGGCTGCTGCTGGTGACCGGCCTGCTGGGCGGCCTCACGACCTTCTCTTCGTACTCCGGCGAGTCGCTCATCCTCCTGCAGCGTGGGCATTGGGCCCTGGCGCTGGGCCACACGGCCGCGCATGTGCTCGGTTCGCTGGCCTGCGCCGCCGTGGGCTACAACGTGGTGAAAGCCCTGCTGCCGTCGTAGTGGCCATGGCGCAAGCTGTGCCAACTTCGCGCATGCGGTTTGCTCCTGGTCAAGTGTCGTCGGCTTGAATTCGCGAGGATTCGCCTTAAATCGGTGGCAACGAGAGGATTTCCATGCGACTCGACAAACTCACCACCAAGTTCCAGGAAGCGCTGGCCGATGCCCAGAGCCTGGCCGTCACTCGTGACAACCCCTACATCGAGCCCGTGCACGTGCTGGCGGCCATGCTGGCGCAGACCGATGGCCCCAAGGCCTTGCTGGAGCGCGCGAGCGTCCACGTCGGCAAGCTGCAGGCGGCCACGGAGCGCGAGATCGAGAAGCTGCCGCAGGTGCAAGGCGGCGAGCAGGTGCAGCCCGGCCGCGACCTGGGCGCCTTGCTGCAGGCCACCGAGAAGGAGGCTTCCAAGCGCGGCGACCAGTTCATCGCCAGCGAACTGTTCCTGCTGGCTGCGGCCGACAGCAAGGCGCTGGGCCCGCTGCTGAAGGAACACGGCCTCACCCGCAAGTCGCTGGAGACGGCGATCGACGCCGTGCGCGGCGGCCAGAAGGTCGACAGCGCCGAGGCCGAGGGCCAGCGCGAGGCCCTGAAGAAGTACACCCTGGACCTCACCGAGCGCGCCCGCCAGGGCAAGCTGGACCCGGTGATTGGCCGCGACGACGAGATCCGCCGCGCCATCCAGGTGCTGCAGCGGCGCACCAAGAACAACCCCGTGCTCATCGGCGAACCGGGCGTGGGCAAGACGGCCATTGTCGAAGGCCTGGCCCAGCGCATCGTCGCGGGCGAGGTGCCCGATTCGCTCAAGAACAAGCGCGTGCTGGTGCTGGACATGGCCTTGCTGCTGGCTGGCGCCAAGTTCCGCGGCGAGTTCGAGGAACGGCTGAAGTCCGTGCTCAAGGAAGTGGCGCAGGACGAAGGCCAGACCATCGTCTTCATCGATGAGATCCACACCATGGTGGGCGCGGGCAAGGCCGAGGGCGCCATCGACGCGGGCAACATGCTCAAGCCGGCGCTGGCACGCGGCGAGTTGCACTGCATCGGCGCGACCACGCTGGATGAATACCGCAAGTACCTCGAGAAGGATGCGGCGCTGGAGCGGCGCTTCCAGAAGATCCTTGTGGGCGAGCCCAGCGTGGAGGCGACGATTGCCATCCTGCGCGGCCTGCAGGAGAAGTACGAGGTGCACCACGGCGTGGAGATCACCGACCCGGCCATCGTGGCCGCGGCGGAGCTCAGCCACCGCTACATCACCGACCGCTTCCTGCCCGACAAGGCCATCGACCTCATCGACGAGGCGGCGGCCAAGATCAAGATCGAAATCGACTCCAAGCCCGAAGCCATCGACAAGCTCGATCGCCGGCTGATCCAGCTGAAGATCGAGCGCGAGGCCGTGAAGCGCGAGAAGGACGAAGCGTCCAAGAAACGCCTGGGCCTCATCGAGGGCGAGATCGAGCGGCTGACGCGCGAGATCGCGGACCTGGAAGACCTGTGGAAGGCCGAGAAGGCGGCCGCGCAGGGCTCGGCGCATGTGAAGGAAGAGATCGAGCGCATCCGCATCCAGATCGAGGACCTCAAGCGCAAGGGCGATTTCAACAAGGTCGCCGAGCTGCAGTACGGCAAGCTGCCGGAGCTGGAGCGCACGCTCAAGGAAGCGCAGGCCAAGGAGTCGAAGAAGGGCTCCGACCCGGGCCGTCCGCAGCTGTTGCGCACGCTGGTGGGTTCGGAAGAGATCGCCGAAGTGGTGGCGCGTGCCACCGGCATTCCCGTGTCCAAGCTGATGCAGGGCGAGCGCGAGAAGCTGCTGCATATGGAAGGCAAGCTGCACGAGCGCGTGGTGGGTCAGGACGAAGCCATCACCGCGGTGGCCAACGCCATCCGCCGCTCGCGCTCGGGCCTGTCGGACCCGAACCGGCCCACCGGCTCCTTCCTGTTCCTCGGCCCCACGGGCGTGGGCAAGACCGAGCTGTGCAAGGCGCTGGCGGCTTTCCTCTTCGACAGCGAGGAGCACCTCATCCGCATCGACATGAGCGAGTACATGGAGAAGCACTCCGTGAGCCGGCTCATCGGCGCGCCGCCGGGCTACGTGGGCTATGACGAAGGCGGCTACCTGACCGAGGCCGTGCGCCGCAAGCCCTACAGCGTGCTGCTGCTCGACGAGGTGGAGAAGGCCCACCCCGACGTCTTCAACGTGCTGCTGCAGGTGCTGGACGATGGCCGACTGACCGATGGCCAGGGCCGCACGGTGGACTTCAAGAACACGGTCATCGTGATGACTTCCAACCTCGGTTCGCACCAGATCATGCAGATGGCGGGGCAGGACAGCGAAGCCATCCGCGATGCAGTGTGGGTGGAGGTCAAGCAGCACTTCCGTCCGGAGTTCCTGAACCGCATCGACGAGACGGTGGTGTTCCACGCGCTGGATGAGAAGAACATCGAGGCCATCGCGAAGATCCAGCTCAAGGTGCTGGAGTCGCGGCTGGAGAAGATGGAGATGAAGCTGGACGTGTCGCCGCAGGCGCTGGCCGAGTTGGCGAAGGCGGGCTTCGATCCGGTCTTCGGCGCACGGCCCCTGAAGCGTGCCATCCAGCAGCGCATCGAGAACCCGGTGTCCAAGCTGATCCTCGAAGGCAAGTTCGGGCCGAAGGATGTGATCCCGGTGGGGGTCGAAGGCGGCGAACTGGTGTTCGCGCGCACGGTGCACTGACGGTCGACTGACCGCACCATGGCAAAGGCCGCGGCCGCGAGAGCGCCGCGGCCTTTGTCTTTTCTCATGCATGAGAGTAGGCTCGCCGCTTCAGGCGGCCATCACGAGCCGCAGGCGTTTTCCAGGGAGAAACGCAATGGCTTCGAGCTTCGATGCGGCCGTCAGGGACCACAATCCTGACGCTGTCGTCATCCTGGACCCCGTGGGGTGTGTCTTGCACTGGAGCAGTGCGGCCGAGGCGATCTTCGGCTATGCCTCCCTGGAGGCCACGGGGCGCTCCATGGCGGACCTGGTGGTGGCCGACGAGCAGCGCGCATCCTTCGACCAGATGTTGAGCGATGCCCGCTTGCGGGGCGTCACCATCGACGAATCGGTGCGGCATCGCAAGGACGGATCGGCCCTGCATGTGAGCGGCTCCGCCAAGGCCGTGAATTCGTCGGATGGGCTGCTGGAGTTCTTCGTCATCACCCAGAAGGACGTAACGCCGCTGAAGACGCTGCGCGACACGCGGCTGGTCGAGGCCAAGTTCCGCGACCTGCTGGAGACCACGCCCGACGCGATGCTCATCGTCAACGTCACCGGACGCATCGTGCTGGCGAATGCGCAGGCCCAGGAGGTGTTCGGCCATGCGCGGGCCGACATGCTGGGCCAGCCGGTGGAAATGCTGCTGCCCAAGCGCTATCGGCAAAGCCACATCGGCCGGCGCGCCGGCTTCTTCGGCAAGCCGCGCACGCGGTCCATGGGTGCCGGGCTGGAGTTGTTCGGCCAGCGCAAGAGCGGCGAGGAGTTTCCGGTCGAGATCAGCCTGAGCCCGCTGCAGACCGAAGAAGGCACCATGGTGATGTGCGCGGTGCGCGACACCACCGATCGCATCGAGGCGCGCCGCAAGGCCGACCGGCAGTTCCGCGACCTGCTCGAATCCGCACCGGATGCGATGGTCATCGTGGAGGAATCCGGGCGCATCGTTCTCGTCAACTCGCAGACCCTGCGGCTCTTCGGCTGGAAGCGCGAAGAGCTGCTGGGCCAGGCGGTGGAGGTGCTGGTGCCGCAGCGCTTCCGTGATGCACACCCCGGCCGGCGCGCCGGCTTCTTCGCCAGCCCCAAGGTCCGCCAGATGGGCGCGGGGCTGGAGCTCTACGGGCTGCGCAAGGACGGCAGCGAGTTCCCGGTGGAGATCAGCCTGAGCCCGATCCAGACCGAGGATGGGCTGCTGATCGCCAGCACCATCCGCGATGCCACCGAACGTCGCCGCAGCGAGCAACTGCTGCAGGAGGCGAACCGCCTCAAGAGCGAGTTCCTCGCCAACATGTCGCACGAATTGCGCACGCCCCTGAACGGCATCCTCGGGTTCACCGAACTGCTCATCGACCAGCGGCCCGGCACGCTGAACGACACGCAGCTGGAGTACCTGGGCGACATCCATGAATGCGGCCAGCACCTGCTGCAGCTCATCAACGACGTGCTCGACCTGTCCAAGGTGGAGGCTGGCCGAATGGAGGTCTACCCCGAGGAATTCGCCCTGCAGCAGGCGGTGGTGTCGGTGTGCAACGTGGTGGCGCCCATTGCGCGCAAGAAGCAGATCACCTTGCGCAGCCCGGTCATCGACGGGCTGGACAAGGTGACGCTGGACCTGCAGAAGTTCCGCCAGATCCTCTTCAACCTGCTGTCCAACGCCGTCAAGTTCACCGACGCGGGCGGCGAGGTATCGGTGACGGCCGAGCGTTGCGGTGACGATCGCTGGCGCATGTCGGTCAAGGACACCGGCATCGGCATCGCGCAGACGGACATGGGCCGCCTGTTCGAGGCCTTCCGCCAGCTCGACGGGGGCCTCACGCGCCGCTATGAAGGCACAGGCCTCGGGCTCACGCTCACGCGGCGCCTCGTCGAGCTGCATGGCGGGCGCATCGAGGTGCACAGCGAGGAAGGCGTGGGCAGCACCTTCCATGTCGAGTTGCCGACCACCATCGCGCAACCGGTGGCGCACTGAGCAGGGAGGTCCATGGCTGCACGCGTCCTCGTCGTCGACGACAACCTCATCAACCGCAAGCTGGCCTGCAGCCTCTTGACGATGGAGGGCTACGTCGTCCAGTCCTGCGAGGATGCGGAGGAGGTGCTTCGCGTCCTGCCTCTCGGTGCACCCGACATCATCCTCATGGACATCGGCCTGCCGGGCATGGACGGCCTGGCGCTGACCCGGCTGCTCAAGGCGGACCCGCGCTATGCCGAGCTGCCCATCATCGCCATGACCGCCTTCACCATGAAGGGCGACGAGCGCAAGGCGCTGGATGCCGGCTGCAACGGCTACATCGCCAAGCCCATCGACACGCGGCAGCTGGCATCACAGGTCCAGGCCTACCTCGATGAGGCCGAGCGGCGCAAGGCGCAGCTCAAGGTGATGATCGTGGAAGACCACCGCATCGACATGAAGCTCGCCGGTGAACGGGTGCGGCTGAGCGGGCACCTCGTGCTCAGCAACACGACGGCCGAGCAGGCGCTGGAGAGCCTGTCACGGCAGCATCCCGATGTCGTGCTGCTGGACCTGAACCTGCCGGGCATGGATGGACTGAGCTTCGTCAAGCTCGTCAAGCAGGACCCCGCGACGGCGATGCTTCCGGTGGTGGCAGTCACGGCCTACCCGGATCGCTTCCAGCGCGAGGACATGCTGGCGGCCGGCTGCGCAGCCTACCTTGTCAAGCCGGTGGAGGCGCGGCAGTTGCTCGCCGCGCTTGAAGAGGCTTTGCGGCAGGCACCGGACGGGTGAGTCAGGTCGGTGCGGGCTCGTCGAACACGGCATCCATGCGCATGATCTGCAGGCGTGCCAGCGTGAGGTTGGCGTGCGTCTTGTCGAGCACTGCATGCATGGCCAGGCCGGGGTGCTTGGGCACCGCACGCAGCACCAGGTGATGCGCACCCAGCGTGATGGCCGCCTCGGGCAGCGCATGCCCCAGTCCGAGCGTGCGGCTGGTGGTGAGCATGGCCGACAGCAAATCGGAGCCGTGCGTGGCGAGGTCTTCCGGCCCGGGGCTGGCGCCGGCGTGCATGAGGTCGCGTCCGGTAGCCACTTCGAAAATGCACACGCTGACCATGCCGGTCAACTCGCTGAGCTGCTGCACGTAGCGGGTGAGCGGGTCGCGGGCGGCGGCATCGCGAGCGCTTTGTGTCGGCACGGCGGGCATCGGCCGCAGCGGCAATGGCGTGCTGCGTGACGAGTAATCCTGCGGCGCGGCGCGTTGCGGTTCCAGGCGCGGCTGGTAGGGCGGCGCCATGGACGCAGGCGCGCCCGCCGGCTGGCCGAGGCCCCGCAATTCCTGCTTCAGCTTGCCCCAGGTGCTGCTGATGAAGTTCCAGGCATCCGCCGGCCGCGACACCTGCGGCGTGGTGCGCACGTTCACGCCGGTGCCTCGGCCCAGTTCCATGCCCTGGGTCACCAGCGCATTCGCGGTGGACAGCGGCAGCAGCAGCATGTTCCGGTTCGGCCATGGGCCGGTGATCATGTCGTCGTGCAGGGGCTTGAACACACCCGCCATCGAATGGCCGGGCAGGTCGCCCACCAGCACCACGCCCAGCGTGCTGAAGCCCAGCAGCGTGCGGGCCAGGGCATGGCGGGTGGTGGTGTCGGCGTCGGCCTCGGTGGAATAGATGCGCAGCGGCTTGCCGTCGGCCGTGGGCAGCTCCACGAACTCCAGCGTGGCCAGCGTGTTGCCGTAGCCCTGCCGGCGGATCACCAGCCGCTTCACCGCGCTCTTGCTGGCCGAAGCGATGCCCGCCAGCAGCTTGCGCGATGAATGCGTGGCCACATCGTGGATGGCGATGAACTCCGGGCAGTGGAATTCGAACTGCTGCTGCAGCGCCGGGCCCGCATCGCAGGTGACGAAGAGCTCGCGCAGGTTGTCGGCCACTAGGCGGCCGATGTCGTCCGGCCCGGAATCGAGGTAGGCCTGCTCGTCGCGGGCGACCTGCGTCTGGGCGCGGGTCGACTGCCAAGCCTCAGGATCATCGACCTGGTCTTGCGGAGGTGGCGTGGAGACCCAGCCACCCGAATTGGAAAAGTTCATGGTTCGCTTCCCGGCCCGAGAACGGTCCACGGTTCAAGGGCAGTTTAGGTGAGCAGGCCCCTCCCGAGGGCCGATGTAAACGATGATTTCATGACTCTTCAGGGTGGACCATCCCACGATGATGGGATGCAGGCAGGTCCCGTGCCTGCGACCCTGCCGGCCTGTGGCAGTGCGGGCAGACCCTAGAATTCCCCGATCGTCACCTTTCCGTCATGCCGACGCCGGCCCGTTGCGGCCTGCGAACACGGCACGCTGCGCCCATGACCACTCCAGAAGAACCCTGTACCTCGCCGGTGGTGATCGTGGGCGCCGGCCTGGCCGGCCTCACGGTGGCGCTGCACACAGCCGAGAAATGCCCCGTCGTGGTGCTCGCCAAGCGCAACCTGGACGAGGGCGCGACCGCCTGGGCGCAGGGCGGCATCGTGGGCGTGCTGGGCAGCGACGACAGCATCGAGTCGCACGTGCGCGACACGCAGGATGCGGGCGCCGGCCTGGTGGACGAGCAGACGGCGCGCTTCATCGCCGAGCACAGCGCCGAGGCGGTGGAGTGGCTGGTCAAGAGTGGCGTGCCGTTCTCGCCCGACCCTGACGGTCCCCTGGGCCTGCACCTCACCCGCGAAGGCGGCCATGCGGTGCGGCGCATTGCGCACGCGGCGGATGCCACCGGCAAGGCCATCCACGACGCCCTGCTCGAGCGCGTGAAGAAGCACCCCAACATCCAGCTGCGCGAGCGCTGGATGGCGCTGGACCTCATCACCTCGCGCCACCTCAAGCGCGAGGAGACGCCACGCTGCTACGGCATCTATGCGCTGGACATCGACCACCAGCGGGTGGAAACCCTGCCTGCCTCCGCCGTGGTGATGGCCACCGGCGGCGTCGGCAAGGTCTACCGCTACACCAGCAACCCTGACACCGCCACCGGCGACGGCATTGCGATGGCCTGGCGGGCGGGCTGCCGCATCGGGAACATGGAGTTCATCCAGTTCCATCCCACCTGCCTGTACCACCCGCAGGAGCGCAGCTTCCTCATCACCGAGGCGTTGCGGGGAGAGGGGGCCTTGCTCAAGCTGCCCGACGGCACGCGCTTCATGGCCGCGCACGACGAGCGGCTGGAACTGGCGCCGCGCGACATCGTGGCGCGCGCCATCGACTTCGAGATGAAGCGCCATGGCCTGGACTACGTGCTGCTGGACGCGACCCACCTGGGCGAAGCGTTCCTGAAGGAGCACTTCCCGACCATCCACGCCCGGTGCATGAAGCTGGGCATCGACATCTCCCGCCAGCCGATTCCGGTGGTGCCGGCCGCGCACTACACCTGCGGCGGCATCGTCACCGACTTGCAGGGCCGCAGCGACCTGCCGGGCCTGTACGCGGTGGGCGAGACGACCTACACCGGCCTGCACGGCGCCAACCGCCTGGCGAGCAACTCGCTGCTGGAGTGCGTGGTGTTGGGCCGTACCTGCGCGGCCCACATCCTCTCGCGGCCCGAGGCAGAGATGCCCTCGCTGCCCGCCTGGGACGAAAGCCAGGTGGAGAACGCCGACGAGCAGGTGGTCATCGCCCACAACTGGGACGAGCTGCGCCTGCTGATGTGGAACTACGTGGGCATCGTGCGCACCACCAAGCGGCTGGAGCGGGCGCTGCACCGCATCAAGCTGCTCAAGAGCGAGATCGACGACTACTACGCCAACTTCCGCGTGAACCGCGACCTGCTGGAGCTGCGCAACCTGGTGGACTGCGCCGAACTCATCGTGCGCTCGGCGCTGATGCGCCATGAAAGCCGCGGCCTTCACTTCAGCCGCGACTTCCCGACCACGCTGCCGGTGAGCTTCCCGACCGTCTTGCTGCGGGCGCACCGTGCGGGCAAGAAGCCCAAGGCCTTTGGCCTGAGTGGGTGAGCGGCTGGGCAACCCCCGAGAGGATCAGCCAAGTTAGGGATGCCAGCAGGGGCATTGCAGGTCCACCATTGCGCTCATCCGGCCCAGGTGATGCCGACGAGGGGATCTGCGATGAAAGCCAGCGTGACCAGGCAGGGGCTCACCGTCCGCGTCATCGCGGGCACGCGCAACGCCATCATCGCGATGGACCTGCAAGACGACAAGCGGCCGGGCTGCCTGGGCTTTTCGATCGGGCGGATGGACATGGGGCCGGCATCGTCCGCGCCGGTGGCGGGCGAATTCCGCTGGCTGCCCAACATGCTGCGCTTCCCGAGCGACCTGCAGGGCGGCGGCACCACGCTCACCGCGCCACTGCAGAAATTCCGCTGGGGTGACTACACGCTCATGCCGGCGCATCGCTACAGGTTCACCGTCGTGCCGCGCTACGGTGCACCGGGCCAGATGATGCCCGCGCTGAGCCCGACCGAAGCGCCGCAGGGCGACGGCATCACGCTGGACGTGACCACCGAGGACCCGACGCACGACGAGACCTTCGTCCATTTCAACCGCGCCGCGGCCGCGAGCAGCGCCTTCAACACGAAGTTCGGCGACGTGGCCGATCTCGCCGCCAACACGCCCAAGGCGAAGAAGGCACGCGATTGGCTGTCCAACGGGCTGAAGGAAGCGCTGCTGGCCTACATGAAGAAGGCCGAGGACAACACCTGGGCCCTTCACGGCGCGATCTACGAGTTCCAGCAGGTCGAGCTGCTGCAGGGGCTGCAGGAGGCGATCGGGCGCGGCGTGGACGTGAAGATCGTCTACCACCACCGCCACAAGGACGCGAAGGACACGACGGCGAAGAAGAACGACGACGCGGTGAAGCGCGCCGAGCTGGGCACCGTCGCCAAGCCTCGCAAGGCCGATCCGCAGTCGGCCATCATGCATGACAAGTTCCTCGTGCTGCTGAAGAACGAGAACGGCAAGCTCGTGCCCAAGTCGGTGTGGACGGGTTCCACCAACTGGACCGACGGCGCGCTGTACGGCCAGCTCAACGTGGGCCACGCGGTGTTCGACGAGAAGGTGGCAGCCATCTACGAGAGCTGCTTCAAGCTGCTGCTGGACGATGCGGATTCATCGACGATGAAGCAGGCGCTGGCCACGCTCACGCCGGTGTCGCTGACCTTGCCCGCGGGGCATCAGGTGATTCCCATCCTCTCGCCGCAGTCCGACGACACCATGCTGCACCTGTACGCGAGCCTGTGCGAAGGAGCGAAGTCGCTGCTGGTGTCGGCGCCGTTCGCGCTGTCGCCGGTCATCCTCAAGGTGCTGTCCAAGAAGAATGAACAGGCCGTGCGCTTCATGCTGCTGGACAAGGTCGGTAGCCTGGGTGGGCCCGAAGAGGTCAACGTGATCGAGGGCGACCCGAGCAACTCGATCGCGGTGGCCACCACACTGTCATCGCCGCTGCACGACTTCCAGAAGAAGCTGCTGGAAGGCAATGAGAGCTTCCACCACGCGGGCATCCACATCCACTCGAAGATCTTCGCGATCGACCCTTTCGGGTCCGATCCGATCATCGTGACGGGCTCGGCCAACTTCTCCAACAACTCGACGGTGGTGAACGACTCGAACACGCTCATCATCCGCGGCAGCACGGCCATCGCCGACATCTACGCCTGCGAGTTCATGCGCATGTTCGAGCACTACCACTTCCGCGCGAAGCAGGCCGGCAAGATCAAGTCGGGCAAGCCGATGGCCTTGTCGGAGACGGACGCGTGGTCGGCGAAGTACTACGTGAAGGACAGCAAGGAGGAGCGCGACCGGCGCCTGTTCGCCGGCACGCTGAGCTGAGGCTGCGGCTGAGGCCTCAGTTGGTCACCATCCGGCTGAGGGCAGCTTCCAGCTCCTTCAGCTGGGCCTGCGTCAGCTTGCCGTCCTTGGCCTTCATCTCGTGCGCCTTGAGGTCCCAGGCCTGGCTGACGTATTCCATGTACTCGCGCTTGGTGACCATGGCTTGCGGTTCCGACTTCATCATCTTGGCGCGCATCTCGGCCAGGCGGGAATAGATGTCGCCCTCGGCCATGGCGGCCGTGGTGGCGAGGGCCAGGGTGGCGGCGAGCAGGCCGGTGCGCAGCAGGAAGCGGGTGGTCATGGCGGTGTCCCTTTCAGATGAGGTGGTTGACCTGCATCTGTCGGGGACGGGGCCCGGACCTTACGCTCAGCCGCGCGCTTTCATCGCCGAGCGGGCCTGGACGAACTCGAAGGCGAAGGCCACGGCCTCGCCGATGGCGCGTTCGTTCTCGATGCGTTCCCTGTCCGTCAGGTAGAAGGCGAAGTCCACCTCGTGGCGGATGTATCGCGGCGGCAGGCGGTTCAAGGCCACGCAGGCGATGTCGGCCAGCATGTCTTCGCTGACCAGTTGCGGGTAGCGCGGCGCCAGGTTGCGCACGGCCGTGGTCACGGCCCGCTCGTGATGGTTGTAGATGGAGGAGAAATCACCTGTCATGGGCAGCCCCTGTCTCGCTGGACGACACTGTCGTTAGTGTGATCCCGGGTGCCGGCCTTGGCAAAGGGAACAGGGGCCCAGATGCCCACCTTTTCACGCGGCCATCACAGCCGTTCGAGCACCCGCATCGAGTAGTCGACCGCTTTCACGTCCTTGGTCAGCCGGCCGATGCTGATGCGGTCCACGCCCGTCGCGGCAATGTCGCGCACCTCGTCGAGCTGCACGCTGCCCGACACCTCCAGCAGCGCACGCCCTGCATTGACGGCCACGGCCTCGCACATCAGCGGCAGGCTGAAGTTGTCCAGCATGATGTTCTTCGCGCCGCAGGCCAGCGCCTGGCGCAGCTGGTCGAGGTTCTCGACCTCGATCTGGATGTCCACGCCTGCGTTCAGCGCCTGCGCGTTGTGCAGCACGGCCGCGATGCCGCCGGCCGCCGCGATGTGGTTTTCCTTGATGAGGATGCCGTGCCACAGCGCCAGGCGCTGGTTCTGGCCGCCGCCCACGCGCACCGCGTACTTCTGCGCCTGGCGCAGGCCGGGCATGGTCTTGCGGGTGTCCAGGATGGCGCAGCCGCGCGGGTTGGGCGAGGCGCCTTCGATGGCGCCCACATGGCGGCGGGTGAGGGTGGCGGTGGCCGACAGCATCTGCAGGAAGTTCAGCGCCGGCCGCTCCGCCGACAGCAGGGCGCGGGCGCTGCTCTCGATGAAGCACACCGGCGTGTCCTTGGCCATGCGCGCGCCTTCGTCGTACTGCCACTGCACGCTGGCACCGGCATCCAGTGCCTTCACGCAGCCGTCGAACCAGTCGCGGCCGCACAGCACGGCGTCCTCGCGCACCAGCACGCGTGCCTTCACGCGCTGCCCGGCGGGCACCAGCTCGGCCGTCCAGTCGCGCTGGCCGATGTCCTCGAAAAGCGCGTCGCGGATGTTCCGCTCGCGGGCCTGTTCCAGCGATTCGTTGTGGTCAAACATGAATTCAGGCCGCGCCGATGTTCTTCACGAAGCCCGGCTTGGCCGTGGCGTTGGGGTTGCGTGCAACGAAGTCCAGCATGCGGTCGATGCAGCCCAGCGCCTGGCTGCGGATGGGCTCGTCCACGAGGATCTCGCCCGTGCCCTGCTCCAGGCAGGCCACCACGCCCTGCAGCGCGTTCATCGCCATCCAGGGGCAGTGCGCGCAGCTCTTGCAGGTGGCGCTGTTGCCGGCGGTGGGTGCCTCGATCAGCGTCTTGCCCGGCGCCAGTTGCCGCATGCGGTGCAGGATGCCGTTGTCGGTGGCGACGATGAAGCTTTGCGCGTCCATCTTGAGCACTGCATTCAGCAGTTGCGAGGTGGAGCCCACCACATCGGCCTGCTCGACCACGCTGCGCGGCGACTCGGGGTGCACCAGCACCTTGGCGCCTGGGTGCTCCTTGCGCAGCAGGTCCAATTCCAGGCCGCGGAACTCGTCGTGCACGATGCACGCGCCATTCCACATCAGCATGTCTGCGCCGGTCTGCTCCTGGATGTAGCGGCCCAGGTGGCGGTCGGGTGCCCACAGCACCTTCTGGCCCTGTTCCTTCAGGTGGTTCACGATGGCCAGCGCACAGGAGCTGGTCACCATCCAGTCGGCGCGGGCCTTCACGGCGGCGCTGGTGTTGGCGTAGACGACGACGGTGCGGTCCGGGTGCGCATCGCAAAAGCGCGCGAAATCGTCCGGCGGGCAGCCCAGGTCCAGCGAGCAGGTGGCGTCCAGGTCGGGCATCAGCACGCGCTTCTCGGGGCTGAGGATCTTGGCGGATTCGCCCATGAATCGCACGCCGGCCACCACCAGCGTCTGGCTCGCGTGGTCGCGGCCGAAGCGGGCCATCTCCAGCGAATCGGCCACGCAGCCGCCGGTTTCCAGCGCGAGGTCCTGCAGGTCGCCGTCCACGTAGTAGTGGGCGACGAGCACGGCGTTGTGCTTCTTGAGCAGCGCCGCGGCGCGGGCTTTCCAGTCGGCGCGCTGGGAAGGGGAAAGGGGCTCCGGGACCTTGGCCCACGCATGGGCGGTGCAGCTGGCGCCGGAAGCGTCCTGCTTGGTGTAGTCGAACAGCACTTGGCTCATGGTGGCATGGTAGCCGAGCCCGAAATGTGGTGATTGGAGCGGGGCCACGTGCGAGTGGCCCCGTCTGCAGGCTGGGTCAGACCAGGCCTTTTTCCACTTCCATCAGCTTGTACCGGGCCAGGGCCAGGTTGGCGCGCTGCTTGTCCAGCAAGGCCAGCAGGAACAGGTCCGGGTGACGACTGACGGTGCGCAGCACCTGCTGCCGGTTGCCGGCGCTGACCATCACCTCGTCGATCTGGTCGGACAGCCCCATGTTGCGGGCTGCCAACCGATGGGCGCGCAGCACCTGGGCGCTCGCCGCGGCGGACAGATCGAGGTCGGCGGGCTGGTCTTCGCGGCTTTCGCGGGCCAGCACCAGGCCGGTCGTGCCGTCGACCACCGCGCAGCCCAGCAGGCCGTCGATGGTGAGCATGTCGTTCAGCGCGTTGTGGGCCTTGGACGGATCCAGCGCGTGGTGGCTGCTGACCCGCATGGCGGGCGGCTGGTGCACCGTGCGCAGGCCGGGCGGCAGGGCCTGGGCCGGGCGCGGGCCGCTCATGACCGAGGGCGTCACCGACGGGGTCGTGGACAGCGGCACCGGTGCCGAGGCCTGGAGGTCGGCGACCTTGATCGGGTAGTCCGCCACGCCCAGCGCGGCATTGGGCGGCTCCCAGGCGGGCTGGGTCTTCACGTGGTTCCACATGCCCAGCATGGCGTTCCACACCGAGGACGCGCTGGTCATGGGCTCGTTGAGCACGTGCACGTGCAGCCGCGTGGGCCAGGACACGGCGCTGATCTTGTTGGCGATCCAGACGGCGCTGGGCGGCAGCATGAACAGCAGGTTGGGGCAGCGCCACGTGGGCAGCGACACCGCTTCCAGCAGCGATGCGAGCAGCGCATCGATGGCATGCGGCTGCATGGGCCCCACGACCACCGTGGTCATGTGGCTGCGCTCCATCAGCGCGATGGGGATCTCGGCGTTCTCGCGGCCCGGGGCGCGGACGTCGGCGTGGTAGATCTTGAGCGTTTCCTCGTGCCGGCGCACGAGCGTGGTCCGCTCGATGGTGGCCAGCGTGCGCAGCGTGGTCTGCTCGCGCAGGTGCAGCCGTTCGATGGGCCGCCCGCCGGCGTCGGACAGGGCCTTGATGACGGCCGAGGCCCAGATGCCCACCGGGTCGAGCAGGGTGATGAGGCGGCTGGCCGTCTCCAGGTCGGCACGCGTGGTGGCGAAATGGTCGCGGATGGCCTGGGCCGGGGAGCCGCTGACAACGAGGTCGTGCTGGTGCCGGTCGACCATCTTGCCCTGGTCGTTCACCTCCGTGGCCATGCTTTCCAGGATGGCGGTGGCGGCAAAGCCCTGGTCGGGCCCTTCCGGTTCCTGGCGCGTCTTCTTCGAAGGGTCGCGCGGTGGACCGAGATCACCGAACAGCGATGTCAGCATGAGTTCTCCTGTGGCGTCTCGTGCGTACCAGTGTCATGACCAGTACCTCCCGCACGGGCCTGACCGAGTCTATGGCAAGCCCGTCGCGATGGCACGGCTCCAGCTGCAACCGGAGGTTGCAACCCATGCAGTTAGGGGGTGTTACCCCTGACAGGTTCACTGGAAAAACTCGCTGGGCGGTGCGCCCACGGACCGGCGGACCATCGCCGTGAATGCGCTGGGACTGGCATAGCCCAGCTCGGCGGCGATGGTGCCCATGGGCAGCTTGCGCGCGGCCATGGCCAGGGCCTTGGCGAGCAGCACTTGGTGCCGCCACTGGACGAAGGTCGTGCCCAGCTCCTGGCGGAAGAGCCGGGCGACGGTGCGCGGACTGGCGCCGGCATTGCGGGCCCAGTCGTCGAGCGTGGCGTGGCGCACCGGGTCGTCGAGCACGGCCTCGCACAGGGTGCGCAGGCGCTTGTCGGCGGGCAGGGCCACGCCCAGGCGCACGGGCTTGGCACGGCGCAGTTCGTCGAGCACCAGGGCCGACAGGTGGCGTTCGCGGACGAGATCGATGCCCTGGGCGGGCTGCGGGCCATCGTCCGGCGTGGTGTCCATCTCCAGCACCAGGGCCCGCAGAAGGTCCGACACCTCCAGCACCCGGCACTGCCGCCACGCGTTTTCGTCGGACCGGGCCACGTCCGGCCCGCACCGGCCGGCGGGCTGGTACAGGTACAGCGTGCGCAAGTCGGCGTCTTCGACCACCGAGACGGCGTGCTGGACGCCGGCTGGAATCCACACGGCGCGCGAGGGTGGGGCGATGTAGGTGCCGTGCTGCACGGTGAGCCGGACCACGCCGGTGGCCGAGACGGCGACCTGGGCCCAGGGGTGGTCGTGCGGCACCACCCGCTGGTCGGTGCGCAGGCGGTGGACCTTGGCGCGAACCGGCCGCTCCTTGCTGGGCGCGTACAGATGGGGGGTGAGGGGACCGAGCGGGATGGTGGCGGGCATGTTGGCCGGATCTCGACAGAACTTGACGAGCTATCGTAAACCCGCAAGCCGCCTCCTGCCTACCATCAACCGCATGAGCAGCACCACTTTGCGCACGACATCTCCTGCCGGCGACATCCGCCGCGACGCCACCGTGATCGGCCTCGTCGGCCTGGCCCACGGCATCAGCCACTTCAGCCAGCTTCTGCTGGCGCCGCTGTTTCCCTGGCTGAAAGATGCCTTCGGCGTGAGCTACGTCGAGCTGGGCTTCCTGATGACCATCTTCTTCGTCGTCTCCTGCTCGGTGCAGGCGGCGTCGGGTTTCATCGTGGACCGCTTCGGTCCGCGGCCCATCCTGTTCACCGGCTTGGGGCTGCTGGCGGTGGCCGCCTTCGGTTTTGCCGCCAGCCAGAGCTACGCGATGCTGGCGTTCTTCTCGGTGGTGGCCGGCATCGGCAACGGCGTGTTCCACCCGGTGGACTTCACGCTGCTCAACCGCAAGGTGCACCAGTCGCGCCTGGGCCATGCCTTCAGCGTGCACGGCATCACCGGCAGCCTGGGCTGGGGCCTGGCGCCGGCCATGCTGGTGCCGTTGACGCATCTGTACTCGTGGCGCGTGGCCCTGGTTTGCGCGGGGGCGGTGTCGACGCTGGTGCTGGTGATCCTCTGGTTCGCGCGGCGTGAACTGGCCCTGGAGCCTCATGCGGTGGTCGCTCGTCCGAAGGCAGCGAAAACAGCGGCCCTGGGCAATGGCAGCTTCGACTTCCTCGCCATCCCTGCCGTGTGGATGTGCTTCGCTTTCTTCTTTTTCTACGCCATGGCCCTGAGCGGCGTGCAGGCCTTCGCGCCCGAAGCCGCGCGCATCCTGCATGAGGTGCCGGTGCAGTGGGCGGGCATGTGCCTGACGATCTACATGGTGTGCAGCGCGTTCGGCATGGCAGCAGGTGGCTTCCTCGCCGCCGATCCATCGCGTTGCGAGCGCATCGTGGGCGCCGGCTTCGGCGTGGCTGCCTGTTTCGCCCTGATGCTGGGCTATGCAGACCTGCCCGCCCTGGCCGTGCCGGTGCTGTTCGGCGTGATGGGCGTGGCGGCCGGCGTGGCGGGGCCTTCGCGCGACCTCATCGTGAAGCGTTCGGCGCCCGACGGTGCCACGGGCCGCGTGTACGGCGTCGTCTACTCAGGGCTGGACATCGGCCAGGCGGTGGCGCCGCTGGTGTTCGGGTCCTTGATGGACGGCCAGAAGCCCGCGCAGGTGTGGCTGGGCATCGCGATCGTGCAGGGCGTGCTGATCGCCAGCGCGTTCAACGTGCGGCGGGTGCGCCGCACGGTGCTGGCGCCGGCCTGATGCGCAAGCCGGTCAAAGCTTGACCGGCCCCTCGATCGCGCCGGCCGTCGCCTCCTTCGCCAGCTTCTGCCGGTTCTTGTCAAGGTAGCTCTCCGCCCGCGAGATCTGCTCGCGGATGAGCTGGTTGTTCTGGCCCATCACGTCGATGGCCTTGGCGCGGAAGGTGTCGATGGCGTCCATGGCCTGGAAGGTCTGGTCGAACATCGTCTTCATCTGCTCGATGCCCAGCATGGGGTTCTCGGCGAACTTCGTGGTCTGCTCGACGTGCTGGTTGAGCTGCTTGCCCGATTCGGCGATGAGCGCGCCGATGGTGTTGTTCACCCCGGTCAGCATCTCCATCACCTTGATCTGGTTGCCGGTGGCGCGCGCCACCGTCTGCGCCGTGGCCAGGGCGCTCATGCCGGTGGTGAGCACGCGCGAGCAGCCGTTGATCATCTCGCGCGCCGTCTGCTTGAGCACGCCCAGCGCCATGTAGGCGTTGATGGTCACGGCCTGCTGCGTGAGCACGTCGGTGAGGTTCTGGCGGGCGTAGAAAAGCACCTCCTGCTTGAGCGCCTGCGCCTTCTGCGGGTCGGTGGATTCGAGGGAGTCGACCTTGCTCTTGAGCTGGCCGTCCAGCGTGGTGGCGAAGCGTGCGGCGGCGGCGAGCTTTTGCAGCGCCTCCCACACCTGGGCGCGGGTGGTATCGATGGCGGCCACATCCTTTTGCATGTCGTCGCGCGCCGCATGCACCTGCGACATCGCCGACTGCAACTGGCTGCTGGCGCTCTGGTACTTGCGGAAATAGGCCTGCAGCCGGTTGCCGTAGGGGATGAAGCCCAGCAGCTTGTTCTTCTGCAGCAGGTCGCCTTCCTTGCCCGGGTTCAGCTCGTCGAGCAGCCCGCGGATCTCGGCGATCGCCTTGTAGGCCGGCGAATCCTCCATGCCCACGAAGTTGCTCTGCATGAAGCGGTTCTGCATCAGCGCGGAGGCGGTGGAGATTTCCTCGCGGCCGAGCGCGAAGGCGCTGTCGAGCTTGGTGCGGAAGGCGTCGGAATGCAGGTCTTCCTGCATCAGCGCGTCGATGAACCGGCCGACCTGGTCGTCCACGGCCTTGACGGTCTCCGGCTTCAGCGGCACGGCTTCCTGGACCTGCGCAGCCGGAACCGGCGTGATGACTTCGGGCGGCTGCAGCTGGAAGCTGGCAACCGGGGTGGCGGTGGTGGTCGTGGTGTCGCTCATGATCGCGGCTCCTTGGCCGAGGGAAGATTCAGGAGGGCAGCGCCGGACAACTCGTTGTCGCCGAACTTCTGCTTGAGAAACTGCGAGTGCGCGAGGAAGGCCTGCGCGTCCTGCGAGGCAAGGTCGTCGGCCAGCTCGGAGACCTTGTGCTCCAGCTCGCCCAGGCTGTCGTCGAAGGTGTCCAGCGCGGTCTTGCCGTTGGCCAGCACGCGGGTGCGCGCGTACGAGGTCGGGATGGACAGGTAGGCGTTGAGCGCCTCGGGCAGGTAGGTGATGGCGATGCGCCGGGCGTCGAAGCTGTCTTCCAGCGACAGGTGGCCCTTGGACCGCTCCCATTGCTGCAGGAGCCCGTCCAGCGAGTCGCACAGCGCCATCACCCGCGTCTGCAGGCTGCCCGGCAGGCGGTTGTCGGGGTTGTAGCGGGTCAGGCTGCGCACGCCTTGCAGGGCCCGCTCCATGGCCTCGCGGGCATCGCCTTCATCGCTGAAGTGCAGGGCTTCCCAGGTGGGCGCCGACAGCGAAGGGAAGCCCAGCCACAGGCCTCCCACCACGAAGCCGGCGAAGTAGCCCAGGACGGCGATGGCCAGGCCGGGCGCACCGATCAGGCCCATGCCCTTGAGCACGAGCACGACGCTCGCCAGCCCCAGGCCGATCCAGTTCGGCGGCGAGGCGACGAGGCCCAGCAGCCGCTCACTGATACGCACGGATGTCCTTGAACACGCTGTACAGCGGCGTCTTGCGCGCGTCGAAGAGCCGGCCGCCCGTGACCTTGATCAGGTCGGACAGCTCGCGCTCGTTGCCTTCGCCGAAGAGCACCATGAACACCGGGATGGAGCGGGCGTCCTCGGGCAGGGCCAGGTAGTCCTGCTTGAACTGGGCGAAGCTGCGGCCCTGGTTGTTCTCGCCATCGGTGAAGGCGACCACCGAGTACTGGTAGGCCGGGTTCTTGGCCTTCTCGGCGGCCATGTGCTGCAGCGACTGGTAGACGGCGTCGAACAAGGCCGTGCCGCCGCGCATGCGAAGGCCTTCGGCGAACTGCCGCACGTCGGCCAGCGACTGCTGCTTGGCGTCGCTGTCTTCCTGGATCTGCACGCCCTTGGCCGTGGCCGACCCGCCGGGAATCTCGAAGGCCTGCAGGCCGTAGGGCGTGTCGGAGAAGGGCTGCAGCCACAGCTTCTCGCGGTTGGTCAGGCGGGCAATGCGGCCGGTGAGCGAGCGATCGGCGCCGGCGATGTAGTGCAGCGCCTGCACCAGTTGCTGGCGCCGGCCTTCGCGCTCCATGCTGCCGCTGGTGTCCAGCACGAAGGTGGAAGCGATGGGGCGGCGGAACTCGTTCAGGTAGGCGTCGATGAGCCCGTCGGCCAGCGCGCGGTCGGGAGAGAAGGGCAGCTCCACCCGCATGCCCTGGCTGGGCAGCACGTCGGCCACCTTGGCCGCGAACTCCGGCACGATGGGGCGGCGCAGCGTGGTCTTGGCCAGCCACACCTGCGCAGGCTCGCTCTTCAGGTAGGCGACGACCTTCTGGTAGTCGTCGCGGCGCGCGTCGTTGAGCAGCATGAGCGGGTAGTCGGCGGTGCTCACGCCTTCGTGCGGGTACACCAGCACCAGCTTCTCGCGCAGCTTGCCCGACTGGTTCAGGCTCAGCAGCCAGCTCTCGTAGTTGATGAAAGCGTTGACATACGTGCCTTGCTGCTCGATGAAGCGCTCGGACAGGTAGGTCGAGTTGTCGCCGGGCAGCTTGTAGCCCTTCAGGAAGGCGGCGATGGCGGCGCGGTCCACGTCGGCCGCCGTGAGCCCGTCCGTCTTCTGGCTGGTGGCCGCCACCACGCCCATCAAGGCCATGAAGCCCTGGTTGGACGTCGCGGGGTTGGACAGCGCGTAGGTCAGCTTGCCGGCCTTGGCGGCCTCGGCAATCTCCTTCCACGTCACCTTCGACGCCTTGGCGGCATCGTCCCAGCCCAGCTTCTTCGCGGCCGATTCACTCACGCCCACGGCGATGGGCGACAGCATGATCTTTTCCTGCAGCTTCACACGCGACTGGCCCTGCGCATCGGCCAGCAGGTACTTGGCGTTGGCGAACCAGGCGACGTCGGCATCGCCCTTGCCGTTCATCACCGCCTCGGTGCTTTCCATGGTGCCGCCGAACTTGAAGCGCAGCTTCACGCCGGTGGCCTGCTGCACCATGTCCTGCAGGGGCTCGATGTCCTTCAGGTCGCTGGTGGCCAGCACCTTGAGCACCGCGTTGTCGGCGGCGGGCGCGGAGGGCAGTGCCACAGATTTGCTGGGCTCGGGCGGCGCTTCCTTTCGGCCGCAGCCCACGAAGCCCAGCACCAGGAACATGCCGGCCCAGGCCAGCCAACGGGATCTCATTGCGTCATCTCCTTGGACACCACCTCGATCATCTCCGCCATGATCTCGAAGGACGGCGGGTCCACCACGTTGGCCAGGCGCGTCTCGATGGCCAGGCCCGTGGGCTTCACCGCCTGGGCGAAGCGCTCGGGGTCGGCGATGCGGAATCCGTACTCCACCGCGATGCCCTGCAGCTCGGCATTGGTGCTGAGCAGCGTGCCCAGCGCCTTGGCGCGCTCATTGGTCGCGACGAACACCACCTTGTTGGTGATGGTGGGTTGCGGGTACATCAGCACCATGTCTGCCGCCACGCCCTTCTTGGCCAGCGCGTAGGTCACCATCTGGTTCTCGTAGATCCAGGCCAGCGGCGTCTTGCCGATGCCCTGGGAGATGTAGTCCTCGAAGTTGCCGTTGACGTAGTTCTCCTGGTAGCCCTGCCGCTTGAAGAGTTCGGCCAGCTTGACCGCCACCTTCCGGGCGGTCTCGCGGTCGGTCACCATGTCGCCGTTGAGGGCGCCGCTGGTGAGGGCGAGGTACATGGCGGCCGAGTTGCTGCGGCGCACGTCGGTGGTCGACACGAGCACGCTGCGGCTCACGTCGTAGGCGCCGGCGTTCTTCAGGTCCTTCCAGCGCTTGCGTGCCAACATGGCCTGCGTGAGCTTGTCCATGTCCACGGCGTAGACCTTGGGCTGCAGTGGCTTGGCGATGCCGTTGTCCACCAGGATCTTCGCCACCGGCTCCCAGGAGGCGATGACCATGGGCGTGTAAAACGGCGCGTACTGCGCGGTGGTGATCTTGGCCTGGCGCGCGGCGTCGGCGATCTGGTTGGCAGCCACCACGCCGGAAGGGAAATAGAAGTCGGCCTTGGCGCCCGCGGCGACCTTGTCGGCCATTTCGCGGCTGCCGATGCGCGTGGGCTTGACGGGCAGCTTGTTGGCGGCCAGCACCTTCATGACGCGCGGGTCCTTGAAGAACTCCTCCACGTCCAGGGCGATGAACCCATTGAGCTGCTCGACGGACGCTTCCTCGACGGCGGCCTGGTGCTCGATCTGTTGCTGATGCTGGTTTCTGAGGGAGAAAACCACTGCGGAACCGAAACCGGCCAGCAGGGCCAGGGTGACCAATACCTTGGTCGGAGTGTTCATGTCCTGGAACGCTCGGGTAGTGCGGACGGCGCGAGTCTATCCGGCCCGCAGGACATTTGGGGCTCCCCCCTTGGTGTGAACCCTCGGTATTCGTGCGGTGGCCGGTCAACCGAATAAAACTCAGCTGCGGCGCAGGCAAACTCCCGGCCATGACTGCTACCTCATCCCCCCGCCTGGCCGGCCACGCGCTGGTCGAGGCCCTCGTCGCCCAGGGCGTGGACACCGTCTTTGGCGTTCCTGGCGAGAGTTACCTGGCCGTCCTGGACGGCTTCCACGAGCATCGTGACCACATCCGCTTCATTGCCTGCCGGCAGGAGGGCGGCGCGTCCTTCATGGCCGAGGCGCAAGGCAAGCTGACCGGCCGCCCGGGCGTGTGCTTCGTGACGCGTGGTCCGGGTGCGACCAATGCCAGCATCGGCTTGCACACCGCTTTCCAGGACAGCACGCCGATGGTGCTGTTCATCGGCCAGGTGGCCAGCGACCAGCGCGACCGCGAGGCCTTCCAGGAGGTGGACTACCGGCAGATGTTCGGGCCGGGGACGCTGGGCTTCGCCAAGTGGGTCGGCGAGATCCACGACCCGAATCGCCTGCCGGAGTACGTGGCGCGCGCCTTCCACACCGCCATGCAGGGCCGGCCCGGGCCGGTGGTGCTGTCTCTGCCGGAAGACATGCTCACGCAGATGACCAGCGCACCGGTGCTGCCGCGCGTGGAGCCGGCGCAGGCCTGGCCCGCGCCGGGCGCGCTGCGCGAGGTGCGCTCGATGCTGCTGGAGGCCCGGCAGCCGTTCGTGATCGTGGGCGGAAGCGGTTGGGACGAGGCGGCGTGCAATGCGCTGGAACGCTTTGTCGAGGGCTGGCAACTGCCCGTGGGTTGCGCATTCCGATTCCAGGACACGCTGGACAACCGGCATCCGAACTACGCGGGTGATGTGGGCATCGGCATCAATCCGAAGCTGGCCAAGCGGATCGAAGAGGCGGACCTCGTCATCGCCATCGGGCCGCGCCTGGGGGAGATGACGACCGGTGGCTACACGCTGCTGAAGGCGCCGCAGCCGGTGCAGAAGCTGATCCACATCCACGCCGGCCCCGAGGAGCTGGGGCGGGTGTACGCGGCCGACCTGCTGCTGCAGTCGTCGATGTCGAACGCCGCCAAGGCGCTGGAGACGCTGGCGCCGCCGACCACGCTGCCCTGGACCGAATGGACCCGCGCAGCGCATGCCGACTACGAGGCCAACCTCGTGCCCGCGCCGGTGGAGCCGCTGGACATGGCCGAGGTCATCAAGGCCGTGCAGCGGCTGGCGCCCGAAGACACCGTCTACACCAACGGGGCAGGCAACTACGCGGGCTGGCTGCATCGCTTCTGCCAGTACGTGGGGCTGAAGAAGCATGGCAAGACCCAGCTGGCGCCGACGTCGGGCGCGATGGGCTACGGCGTGCCGGCCGCGGTGGCGGCGTCGCTGCTGTATCCGCAGCGCACGGCGGTGAACGTGGCGGGGGACGGCGACTTCCTGATGACGGGGCAGGAGCTGGCGACGGCCACGGCCTACGGTGCCACCAAGCTCATCAGCATCGTGGTGGACAACGGGACCTACGGGACGATTCGCATGCACCAGGAGCGGGAGTATCCGGCCCGGGTGAGCGGGACGGACCTGTTCAATCCGGATTTCGCGGCACTGGCGCGTGCCTATGGCTGGCGTGCGGAGACGATCGATCGCACGGAGCAGTTCGAGCCGGCCTTCGCCGCGGCGCTGGCCAGCGGCAAGCCGACGCTGCTGCACCTGCGCCTGTCGTCGGATGTGATCACGAGCCGGACGACGCTGGGAGCGATCCGCTCCGCGGCGCAAAAGCGCAAGGCCTCGGAGTAGTCAGCGGGGGTGTCAGCGCTTCGCCCCGCGAAGCATCAGCACCACCCCGACCAACACCACGCCGGCCGCCATCCATTCGAAGCTGGTCACGACCTCGTTGGCCACGGCCACGCCCAACAGCATGGCGATCACCGGGTTGACGAACGTGTAGCTCGATGCCAGCCCCGCCGGGGCATGGGCCAGCAGCACCATGTAGGCGTTGAACGCGATCAGCGAGCCGAACACCACGAGGTAGCACCAGGCCGCCACGGCTGCCGGCTGCGGCGGCCAGTGCGGCGTCTCGCCGGCGATGGCCGACATGCCGAGCATCACCACGCCGCCGCAGATCATCTCGCTTGCGAAGCCCGTCGCACCGGGGGCGAGCGGCAGGTTGCGCTGGCTGAGCACGCTGCCCACCGACCAGGTGGTGCAGGCGACGATGATGGCGATCAGCCCCGTCGGCGATGCCTGGAAGCCGGCGCCCTGCGTGAGCATCAGCACCCCGGCCAGGCCGACGAGGATGCCCGCCAGCTCCAGCCGGCCGGGCTTGACGCCGTAGAGCAGGTTGAGCGCCGCGATCATCAGCGGGCACACGGCGATGAAAGCCACCACCAGGCCCGAGCCGACCGTCACTTCCGCATAGGCGGTGCAGCCCATGCCGCCGCCCAGCATCAGCGCGCCGACGATGGCCGCGTTGCGCCATTGCACCGCGTTGGGCCAGGGCGCGCCGCGCCAGCGCATCCAGGCCATCAGCACCACGCCGGCGAAGAGGAATCGCGAGCCCATCTGGAAGAAGGGCGGGAAGCTCAGCAGGGCGAACTTGATGGCGAGGTAGGTGGAGCCCCACACCAGCCAGGTGGCGGCCAGGCACAGCAGGAGCAGGCCGGACAGCGGGGTGGTGGTGGGCGTGCGGGAGGCAAGGGTGGTCATGGTCGTCGTCGTGGGCTGCGTCAAATCGAGGGAAGGCTCAACGAGCGATACATCGTATGAAGGTGTGGGGGTTGATTCCATGGGAAAGCCACGGTTTTCACCGTACGATGACCTTGAGATTCCTGGCAAAACGAGGCTTTCACCTTGAACATTGAGCTCGACGCCCACGACACCCGCATCCTCGCCGAACTGCAGGCCGATGCGCGCCTGACCATGGCCGAACTCGGCCGCCGCGTGCACCTGAGCCAACCGGCCGTCACCGAGCGCGTGCGCAAGCTGGAATCATGCGGGGTCATCACGGGCTACCGCGCAACGGTGGACCTCACCAAGCTGGGCTACGGCATCCGTGCGGTCATCCGCGCAGGCCGCGCGGAATACGCTCGCGTGGTCAAGCTGGTGATGTCGACGCCCGAGGTCGTCAATGCCTACAACGTGACCGGCGAAGACAGCTGGGTGATCGAGATCGCGGTGATCGACGTCGCGCACCTGGACTCGGTGGTGAGCAAGCTGTGCAACCTCACGGAGACATCGACGGCCATCATCCTCAACACGGTGCGTGAGCATCAATCGATGGCGCCGGCACGGCAAGAGAATGTCAAGCCGGCCGTGCGCAAGCGCCGCAGCGCCTAGATCGGCTTCTCCACGGTCGTCCTGGCAGCGCGCGCTACGCTTACACGTTGCAAGCATTGATTCCCGCGCCAACGGTCGCGAGCCCCTACCATCCCACCACAGCGAGTCCTGCCATGACCACGCCCGATTTCTCCACCTGCGACCTCTGTGACGTCCACAAGAACGACGGCAGCGGTGCGTTCCGCGTGCTGCCGCCCGTGTTCAAGGATTTCGGCGCCCGCAAGCGCTTTGCCGGCCCGGTGAGCACCATCAAGTGTTTCGAGGACAACTCGCTGGTCAAGGCCGCGCTTGACGAACCTGGCCGCCAGCGCGTGCTGGTGGTGGATGGCGGCGGCTCCCTTCGCCGCGCCCTGGTTGGGGGCAACCTCGCCGCCGCGGCCGAGCGCAACGGGTGGGCCGGCGTGGTGGTGCACGGCTGCGTGCGCGACAGCGCCGAGCTGGTTGCGGCCGAAGTCGGCATCCGCGCCCTGGCGCTGATGCCGCTGCCCACCGAGAAGCGCAATGCCGGCGAGCGCGACGTGCCGGTGCAGATCGACGGCGTGTGGGTGCGCCCCGGCGACTGGCTCTACGCCGACGAGGACGGCATGGTCGTCATGCCTGAACCCAAATAAGGCCACACCGATGCCGCGTGCCCCTCATCAGCAGTTCCATGAAAGGCATGCCGCAGCGTGAACATCCGTGAGTTCTCTGAGCAGACCGGCCTGAGCGCGCACACCCTGCGCTACTACGAGCGCGCCGGCCTCATGGGCGACGTGGCGCGCGACGAGAACGGCCACCGCGTCTACGGCCCTCAGGATTCTCAATGGGTGAGTTTCCTGCACCACCTGCGCGAGACGGGCATGTCCATCCGCGAGATGGAGCGTTATGCCTCGCTGCGGGGGCAGGGCGATGCCACCTTGCAGCAGCGCCTTCAGCTGCTGGAGCAGCACACCGACCAGCTCGCCAGGCACCTGCGCGAGCAGCACGAGCACCTGGCCAAGCTGCGCGAGACGGTGGCCGTCTACCAGAACCGCGTGCACGGTCGCGTGCTGCGCGGCGGCGACGGCCGCGACCTCACGGCCTCGCCACCTCCAGCAGGCGATCCAGCCCACCGTCGTTGATGGCCACCATGGCCTGGTCGCGCACCTTGGGCTTGGCGTGGTAGGCCACGGACAGGCCTGACACGCCCATCATCGGCAGGTCGTTGGCGCCGTCGCCCATGGCAATGGCCTGCTTCGGGGCTATGTGCAGCAGCGCGCAAGTGGCCAGCAGCATCTTCTTCTTCTCCTCGCCGTCGCAGATGTCGCCCCAGGGCTGGTCCACCATGCGGCCGGTGAGCAGGCCGTCTTCCACGCCCAGCACGTTGGAGCGGGTGTAGTCGATGCCCAGCCTGTCGCGGATGCGGTCGGTGAAGAACGTGAAGCCGCCCGACACCAGCAGCGTCTTCAGGCCCGCGGCCTGGGCGGCACGCACCAGTGCCTCGGCGCCCGGGTTGAGCTGCAGCCGCTGGTCGAACACCTCGTGCAGCGCGCTCACCGGCACGCCCTTGAGCAGGGCCACGCGCTGGCGCAGGCTCTCCTTGTAGTCGGTGATCTCTCCGCGCATGGCGGCCTCGGTGATGGCGGCCACCTCTTCCTTGCGGCCCGCGGCGGCGGCGATCTCGTCGACGCATTCGATGTTGATCAGCGTCGAGTCCATGTCGAAGGCGATCAGCTTGAAATCGGCAAGGCGAAGCGGTGGCGTGAAGCCTCGGAGGACGAGGCCGTCTGGCGTGGAAGTCGACATGGGGGAAATCTCGGAAGCGGACGGCGATTTTAGGGCCGACGATGGATGCATCCGGGGCAGCCGATTCGACGTAGATCGCTCGATCGCTTCCGCCCGCAGAAAGGACTACCCATGGCCGCCGTGCTCCAGTTTCCGCTCGATATCGCCGAGCACCGCCGCGGGCGCCTGCGCGGCTTCCAGTCCGGCGCGAAAGAGTTCGGCGAGACGACGGTGGAGGTCGCGGGCACCTTGCCCAACTGGCTTCGTGGCCGCTTCCTGCTCAACGGCCCGGCCTTGTGGGACCTGCCGCAGGGCCGCTACGAGCACTGGTTCGACGGCCTGGCCATGCTGCATGCCGTGCATTTCACCGACGAGGGCGTGAGCTACCGCAGCCGCTACCTGCAAAGCGAGGACTACCGCGCGAGCATCGCCGCCGGCAAGCCCGCGATGGGTGGCTTCGGCACCGACGATCCACCGGGGCTGCTGCGCCGGCTGTCGGGCATCGTCTCGCCGCGCGTCACCGACAACGCCGCGGTGGTGATGTCGCGCATCGGCCGGCAATGGGTGGCCACCACCGAGACGCCGCGCATGGTCGGCTTCGATGCGGCGACGCTGGACACCACCGGCCCGATCCACTTCGATGACCAGGCGAAGATCCACCTCATGTCGGCGCATGGCATCGGTGATGCGCAAGGCAACCACTGGAACGTGGGCGTGGAGCTTGGCCCCAAGTGCATCTACAAGCTCTTTCGCATCCGCCCCGCGGTGATGAAGCGTGAGGTGGTCGGCGAGATCAAGGTACCGGCCTCGGGCTATCTGCACGCCTTCGCGATGACGCCTCGCCATGCCCTCGTCTGGGAGACGGCGCTGCGGGCGCAGGCGCTGGGCTTCGTCTTCACGGGCAAGGCCTACATCCGCAACTTCAAGTGGCAGCCGGAGCTGGGGTCGATGATCCACGCCATCTCGCTGACGGACGGCAAGGTCACGAGCTGGCAGGTGCCGGCCATGCTGGCCTTCCATGCGGTTCAGGCGTACGAGCGTGGCGACGAGACGGTGCTGGAGCTGTCGGTGTTCGACGATGCACGCCTGATCGAAGACCTGGGAATCGACGCCCGCCGCGAAGGACGTCCGCTCAGCTCGCGCCCCGCCTTGCGCCGCTACCGGTTGCAGCGTGGCAAGACGCAGGCCGTCATCGAGGAGTTCGGCGTGCCGATCGACCAGCCCCAGGTGCACCCCGACCGCTGGGCGCAGTCGCAGGCTACCGTGGCCTGGGGCACCGGCGTGAACACCGACGGCGACGGCGCGCTGTTCGACCGCACCTTGCGCATCGACCTCGCCACCGGCGAGCACCGCATGTGGCGCCGCGCCAATGCCTTCCAGCTCGAACCCATCTTCGTGCCGCGTCCCGGCAGCGCGGTGGAAGACGACGGCGTGCTGCTGGTGCCCACGCTGGCCGACGAGGACGTGGGCAGCGTCATCGCGGTGGTGGATGCATCCACCATGCAGAGCATGGCCACGCTCGCGATGCCGCAGGTGATGCCCTTTGGCTTCCACGCGGCATTCGAGTGATGCGGCGCTAAGCCTCGGCCTTCGGCGTCCCCAGCGCGCGCAGCACATCGCGAATCAACTGCGCCCGGTCCTTGGGCTCGGGCGTGTCCTTCTCGATGCGCAGCTTGTCGTTGCCCGCGAGCTTGATGTGCCGGTTCTTCTGCACCAGCTCGATGATGCGCATCGCATCCACCGGCGGGTTGGGGCGGAAGCTGATCACCATCAGCTTGGGCGAGGCATCGACCTTGACGACGCCGTAGGGCTTGGCCAGCACGCGAAGGCGGTGCACGTCGAACAGCGTCTGGCCCTGCGGCGGCAGCTTGCCGAAGCGGTCGGTGATCTCCTCCAGCATCGCATCGATGTGCTCGGACTTCTCCGCCGTGGCCAGCCGCTTGTACAGCGACAGCCGCGTGTGCACGTCGCCGCAGTAGCTGTCGGGCAGCAGGGCGGGCGCGTGCAGGTTGATCTCGGTGGCGGCGCTCAGCGGCGAGAGCAGGTCGGGCTCGCGGCCGGCCTTCAGCGAACGCACGGCTTCGGACAGCATGTCGTTGTAGAGCTGGAAGCCCACCTCCTGCATGTTGCCGCTCTGGTTCTCGCCCAGCACCTCGCCGGCACCGCGGATCTCCAGGTCGTGCATCGCGAGGTAGAAGCCCGAGCCCAGCTCTTCCATCTGCTGGATGGCCTCCAGGCGCTGCGCCGCCTGCTTGGTGAGGCCTTCGACGTCGGGCACGAGCAGGTAGGCGTAGGCCTGGTGGTGCGAGCGGCCGACGCGGCCGCGCAACTGGTGCAGCTGCGCCAGGCCGAACTTGTCGGCACGGCTCATGACGATGGTGTTGGCGCTCGGCACGTCGATGCCGGTCTCGATGATGGTCGAGCACAGCAGCACGTTGTAGCGCTGGGCCACGAAGTCGCGCATCACCGCTTCCAGCTGGCGCTCGGGCATCTGGCCGTGGGCCACGCCGATGCGAGCCTCGGGCAGCAGCTCCTGCAGCTTCTCGCGCCGGTTCTCGATGGTCTCCACCTCGTTGTGCAGGAAGTAGACCTGCCCGCCGCGCTTCAACTCGCGCAACACCGCCTCGCGGATGGTGCCGCTGTTCTCGGTGCGCACGAAGGTCTTGATCGCCAGGCGCCGCTGCGGCGCGGTGGCGATGACGCTCAGGTCGCGCAGGCCTTCCAGCGCCATGCCCAGCGTGCGGGGGATGGGCGTGGCGGTCAGCGTGAGCACGTCCACCTCGGCGCGCATGGCCTTGATGGCTTCCTTGTGCCGCACGCCGAAGCGGTGTTCCTCGTCAATGACGAGCAGCCCCAGCCGCTTGAACTTCACCGTCTGGCTCAAGAGCTTGTGCGTGCCGACCACGATGTCGATGGTGCCGTCCTCGATGCCTTCCATCGCGGCCTTGATCTCCTTGGCCGAGCGGAAGCGCGAGAGCTCGGCCACCTTCACCGGCCACTTGCCGAAACGGTCGGAGATGTTCTGGAAATGCTGCTCGGCCAGCAGCGTGGTCGGCGCGAGGATGGCCACCTGCTTGCCGCCTGTCACTGCGACGAAGGCGGCGCGCAGGGCCACCTCCGTCTTGCCGAAGCCCACGTCGCCACAGACGAGGCGGTCCATGGGCTTGGGGCTCACCATGTCCTGGATGACGGCGTGGATGGCGGCCTGCTGGTCGGGTGTCTCCTCGAAGCCGAAGCTCGCGGCGAAGGCCTCGTAGTCGTGTGGCTGGAATCGGAAGGCGTAGCCCTCGCGGGCGGCTCTGCGCGCATACAGGTTCAGCAGTTCGGCTGCCGTGTCGCGCACCTGCTCGGCCGCCTTGCGCTTGGCCTTGTCCCACTGGCCCGAGCCCAGCTTGTGCAGCGGCGCCTCGTCCGCGCTCACGCCGGTGTAGCGGCTGATGAGGTGCAACTGCGCCACCGGCACGTACAGCGTGGCCTTGTCGGCGTATTCCAGGTGCAGGAACTCGCTCGGGCCATCGCCCAAGTCGATGTTCATCAGGCCCACGTAGCGGCCGATGCCGTGGTTGGCATGCACCACCGGGTCGCCGACCTTCAGCTCCGACAGGTCCTTGATGAGCGCATTGACGTCGCTGACCTGCTCCTGCTTGCGGCGCCGGCGGGCGCTGGGCGAGGTGGCGAAGAGCTCGGTCTCGGTGACGAACTGGACCGCCTTGCCCTGCTCCGGCTCGTGCCAGAAGAAGCCTTCGGCCAGCGGCGCGGCCGTGATGGCGAAGCGCTCGTCGCCGGCCTCGAACTCGGCCAGCGTGGACACGCTGGGCGGTTCGATCTTGTTGTCGCGCAAGAGCTCCAGCAGGCTTTCGCGCCGGCCTTCGCTCTCGGCCACGATGAGCACGCGATGCGGCGTCTGGCCCACGTGCAGCTGCAGCTTCTTCAGCGGCTCCGGCGCGCCGCGGTCCACGCTCAGGTCGGGCAGCGGGCGTGCCCAGTCCACCGGCTCCTTGCCACGCACCGCCAGCACAGCGTGGGCGTTGGCCAGGGCGAAGAAGTCCTCGGTCTTGAGGAACAGCTCCTCGGGCGGGAGGATGGGCCGCTCCTTGTCGTGCTGCAGGAAGCGATGGCGTTCGCGGGTGTCGACCCAGAAGCGCTTGAGCGCCTCGTCGATCTCGCCGTGCAGCGCAATGCTGGCCGTCTCGCCCAGGTATTCGAAAAGGGTTGCCGTTGAATCGAAAAACAGCGGCAGGTAGTACTCGATGCCCGCGGTGGCGATGCCCGAGGCGATGTCCTTGTACAGCCGCACCTTGGTCGGGTCGCCCTCCATCTTCTCGCGCCAGCGGGCGCGGAAGGCGGTGCGCGAGTCCTCGTCCATCGGGAACTCGCGGCCGGGCAGCAGGCGCACCTCGGGCACGGGGTAGAGGCTGCGCTGCGAATCGGGGTCGAAGGTGCGGATGGAATCCACCTCGTCGCCGAAGAGGTCTACCCGGTAGGGCACGGGCGAGCCCATGGGGAAGAGGTCGATCAGCCCGCCGCGCACCGCGTATTCGCCGGGCGACACCACCTGGCTCACGTGCGCGTAGCCCGCCAGCGTGAGCTGGGCCTTCAGTGCCGCCTCGTTGAGCTTTTCCTTCTGCTTGAAGTGGAAGGTGTAGCCCGCGAGGAAGCTGGGCGGCGCCAGGCGCACGAGGGCGGTGGAGGCGGGCATGAGCACCACGTCCACCTCGCCCTGGCGGATGCGCCACAGCGTGGCCAGGCGCTCGGAAATGAGGTCCTGGTGCGGCGAGAAGGTGTCGTAGGGCAGGGTCTCCCAGTCGGGGAAGACGGCGATGCGCAACTGCGGCGCGAAGAAGGCCAGCTCGCCTTCCAGCCGCTGCGTGTCCGCCGGCTCGGCGGTGACGATGGCGGTGAGCTTCTTTGCAGCGGCCTGTTCACTCGCGAAGCGCGCCAACAGCATCGCATCGGCCGAGCCGATGGGACGGGGCAGGGTGAATCGTTTGCCGGGGGCGATCGAAGGAATCTGCATCGAGGGAAGGAAAACCGTGGTGCCAAAGCAAATCGCCCCGAGAGGCGCGTCCCGCGGGGCGATGCAAAGTGGGACGAATTATAGAATTCGCCCGCATTCCCGACTGCCGATGACCAGCACTCAGCCCTCCCTCTTCTATGCCCTCGTGCCCTGCGCCGGTGTTGGTTCGCGTGCCGGCACGGTGGGCCCCAAGCAATACGCCCGGCTCGCCGGGTCCACGGTGGTGGGGCACACGCTGGCCGCCTTGTCGCGGGTGAAGCGGCTGCACCAGGTGCTGGTGGTGTTGAGCCCGGAGGATGACGAATTCGAGTGGCAGGTGCCCGGCTTTCCCGGCTGGGTGTGCCGCAAGGGCGGGGCGAGCCGGGCGGAGTCGGTGGCCAACGGGCTGGCCGAGCTGATCGCCCACGGCGCGACAGCGAATGACTGGGTTCTGGTGCACGACGCGGCGCGCTGCCTGATCCGGCCCGAATGGGTGGATGCGCTGATCGACGCCTGCGCCGGCGATGAGGTGGGTGGGCTGCTGGCGCTGCCGGTGCCCGACACCCTGAAAGAAGAACGTGAGGGCCGCGTGTCCTTGACCGTCGACCGTGCCCGCAAGTGGCAGGCCCAGACGCCGCAGATGTTCCGCATCGGACTGCTGCGGCAGGCGCTCGAAGGCGCTGGAGCACAGGTGACGGATGAGGCCAGCGCGATCGAGGCGCGCGGCCTGTCGCCACGGCTGGTGACCGGCTCGCTGGAGAACTTCAAGGTGACCTATGCCAATGACTTCGACCTGGCCGAAAGGCTGCTGAGGACTCGCGCATGAGCAGCCGTCCGCCGCAAGCCCGCATGCGCATCGGCGAGGGCTGGGACACGCACCAGTTGGTCGAAGGCCGCCCGCTCATCCTGGGCGGCGTGGAGATTCCTCACACCCATGGGCTGCTGGGGCATTCCGATGCCGACGCCCTGTGCCATTCGATCACCGACGCGCTGTTCGGTGCGTGCGCGTTGGGCGACATCGGCTACCACTTCCCCGACACCGACGAACGCTTCAAGGGCGCGGATTCGCTGGCCTTGCTAGCCGAAGCCGCGCGCCGCGTGAAGGCGGCAGGCTGGCAGATCGGCAACGTGGACAGCACCATCATCGCCCAGGCGCCGAAGATGGCGCCTCACATCCTCGCGATGCGCCAGCGCCTGTCCACGGCGATGGGCGTCGCGGTCGAGCAGGTGAGCGTGAAGGCCAAGACGGCCGAGAAGATGGGCCCGGTTGGCGAGGGCAAGGCGATCGAGGCGAGGGCGGTCTGCCTGCTGTTCAAGCCGTGAGGCTCAAGGGGCCTTCTTCAGGCGGATGTGGGCGACCAGGCCGCCTTCGGCCGCGTTGTTGACCTCGAAGGTGCCGCCCATGCGCTGCACCGCCTTTTCCACGATGGCCAGGCCCAGGCCGGCGCCGGTGGCCGCCGTGCGCGCAGCGTCGCCGCGGAAAAACGGCGTCGTGAGCTGCCCGAGCTTCTTCGGGTCCACGCCCGGCCCCTGGTCGCGCACGCTGAGGATCACCCATGGGCCGGTCCGCGCGTAGCTCACCGTCACCCGCGCGATGCCGGTGTCCGTCGAACGCCCATAGCGCCGCGCGTTCTCGAACAGGTTCTGCAGCACGCGTCCCAGTTCCGTCTCGTCGGCCATGACCTTGGTGTCGATGGCCACGCGCGAGGTGATGCGGATCTGGCTCGGGTCGCGGAATGCCGCCATTTCCTTGTCGACCAGGCTGGACAGGTGCACCGGCGTGAGCTTGACCTCGCCGGGGCGCGCATAGTCCATGAACTTGTCGATGATGGCGTCGAGCTGGTCGATGTCCATCGCCATGTTGCGCTTGGCTTCCTCGTCCTCGACGCTCATCTCGGCTTCCAGGCGCAGCCGCGCCAGTGGCGTGCGAAGGTCGTGGGAGATGCCCGCGAGCATGACCGCGCGGTCTTCCTCCACCTTGGCGAGCTCTCGCGCCATTCGGTTGAAGCCCATGTTCACCTGGCGGATCTCGCTGGTGAGCGTGTTCTCGTCGAGCCGGGAATCGAATTCACCTTCGCGGATGCGGCTGGCCGCGAACGACAGGTCGCGCAAAGGCTGGTTGATGAGCCGCGCAATCGCCACCGACCCCAGCACCGTCGCCACCAGCGCCACGCCGGCCCAGACCACCAGCGTGGTCCAGCTGATCGGCTGCATGCGCGTCGGGTCGGCCTGCAGCCAGTAGGGGTCGCGGTCGTCGAAGGAAAAGCCCACCCACAAGCCCGGTGAGCCGTTCACCTCGCTGGCCACCAGCGTGTCTGCGCCCAGGCGCGAGCGCAGTTCCTGGCCGATGGCGCGGGTGAAGCGGTCCACCTCGTAGGGTTCCCACTTGTCGCTGGGCTCGCGTGGCTGCAGGCGTGTCGACTCCTGGTTCTGCAAGCTCTTGATGAGCGCGACCCGGTTGATGCCGTCCGTGTTGCGCAAGGCCACGCGCGAGAGGTTCACGAGGCTGGCGATCTGTTGCGCCGCCTGCACCGCGCGCGGCTCGAACTCCATCGCGCGGAAGGTCTGCGTCCAGGCGAACACGCCGCCGGCAAGCAGGATGGCCAAGAGAAAGAAGGTGCGCCAGAACAGGCTCAGCGCGACATGATTCTTGGCCATTGATGAATGAAAAAGCCGGGCAGTGAATGCCCGGCGAATCTATCAGACATGCGCGTGATTCAGGCGATCATGCGGTGCCGTCCGGGACGAAGACGTAGCCAACCCCCCACACGGTCTGGATATACCGCGGCTGGGCCGGATCCGGCTCGATCATCTTGCGCAGGCGCGAGATCTGCACGTCCAGGCTGCGGTCGAAGGGCTCGAACTCGCGGCCGCGGGCCAGCTGGGCCAGCTTGTCGCGCGACAGCGGCTGGCGCGGGTGGCGCACCAGGGCCTTGAGCATGGAGAACTCGCCGGTGGTGAGCGCGATCTGTTCGCCTTCCTTGGACAGGCGGCGCAGCGCCAGGTCGAACTCGAAGGGGCCGAAGGTCACGGTCAGTGCCTCCTTGGCCGGAGCGCCCGGGGCTTCCAGCGAAGGGCGGCGGCGCAGCACGGCGTGGATGCGGGCCAGCAATTCGCGGGGGTTGAAGGGCTTGGGCAGGTAGTCGTCGGCGCCGACTTCCAGGCCGACGATGCGGTCCACGTCTTCCACCTTGGCCGTCAACATGATGATGGGCGTGACGTCGTTGGCGGCGCGCAGGCGGCGGCAGATGGACAGGCCGTCTTCGCCGGGCAGCATCAGGTCCAGCACGATGAGGTCCACGGTCTCGCGGGTGAGGACGCGGTTGAGCGCCTTGGCGTCTTCGGCCAGCAGGACTTCGAAGCCTTCCTGGGTGAGATAGCGGCGCAGCAGATCGCGAATGCGCGCATCGTCATCGACAACGACCACGCGGTCGGCGCGGGCGGTGGGTGCGGTGGTCATGATGAGACTCCGTATTTGTAACAGAGGCATTGTGCGCAGGTTTGCGAACCCAAAACGTCTGTTTTGACTCTCTGTTACAAGTCTTGCGTTCCGAGGCTTGCGACTCGAAACGTCTTGACATGTAACGGGGCTAAAGAGGCAGCCTGCGCTGGTAGGCTCGCACGCCTGCCACGAGAGAACCCCGATCCCGAAGGAGCCCGGATGAACCCGCTTTGCAAGGCGTTTGTGATCATGTCCCTGGGGGCCGCCGCCGCCGTCCAGGCTGCCGATGTGCCCCAGCCCACGGGCGTCGTCAGCCTCACGGCCAGCGCCGACCTGGAGGTGGCCAAGGACCTGATGTCCGTCACCTTGACCACCAGCCGCGACGGCACCGATGCCAACGTCGTCCAGGTCGCCCTGAAGCAGGCGCTGGACGCCGCGCTGGCCGAGGCGAAAAAGGCGGCCAAGCCCGGCCAGGTCGATGTTCGAACGGGTAACTTCTCTCTCTATCCGCGATACGGCAACAAGGGCCAGATCTCCGGCTGGCAGGGCACGGCCGAGCTGTTGCTGGAAGGCAAGGACATGCCGGCACTCGGCCAACTGGTGGGCCGCATCACCACCTTGACCATCGGCCGCGTCAGCTTCGGCCTGTCTCGCGAGGCGCGGGAAAAGAACGAGTCCGACGTGTCGGCCCGGGCGATCGCCGCCTACAAGGCCAAGGCGGCCGAAATCGCCAAGCAGTTCGGCTACAGCGGCTACGTGATCCGCGAGGTGAACGTGCAGGCCAACGAGCAGCAGGGCAATCCCATCCCGATGATGCGCGTGCAGGCCATGGCCAAGTCGGCGGAGGACTCGTCCCTGCCGGTGGAGGCCGGCAAGGCGCAGGTCATCGTCACCGTGACGGGCACGGTGCAGCTGACCAAGTGAACATGCGGGCGGCCTATTGCGCCGCCCAGCCACCGTCCACGTTCCAGGCCACGCCGCGAACGTTGTCGGCGGCCGGCGAGCACAGGAAGACCGCCAGCTCGCCCAGTTGCTCGGGCGTGGTGAACTGCAGCGATGGCTGCTTCTCGCCCAGCAGGTCGACCTTGGCCTTGTCCACCGTGATGCCTTCGCGCGCCGCACGGTCATCGATCTGCTTCTGCACCAAAGGCGTGAGCACCCATCCGGGGCAGATGGCGTTCACTGTGACACCGGTGGTCGCCGTCTCCAGCGCCACCGCCTTGGTGAAGCCCACGATGCCATGCTTGGACGCCACGTAGGCCGACTTCTGCGCCGACGCCACAAGACCGTGCGTCGACGCGACGTTGATGACCCGCCCCCAGTTCTTCGCCCGCATGCCGGGAATCGCCAGCCGCGTGGTGTGGAAGGCCGACGAGAGGTTGATGGCGATGATCGCGTCCCACTTCTCGGGCGGGAAGTCCTCGACCTTGGCCACGTGCTGGATGCCCGCGTTGTTGACGAGGATGTCCGCGCCGCCGAATTCGTTCCGCACGTAATCCATCATCTGCGCGATGTCCGCCGGCTTGCTCATGTCGGCGCCGTGGTAGCCCACCTTCACGCCCAGCGCCTCCACCTGCGCCTTCGGGCCGGCGACGTCGCCGAAGCCGTTGAGCACGATGTTCGCGCCTTGCCGGGCCAGGCTGAGCGCGATGCCCAAGCCGATGCCGCTCGTCGATCCCGTCACGAGTGCGGTTTTTGCTTTGATCATGAAAGCTCTCCGAGTTGATACAGTGCCGTTGCATTATCAAAGAGGCCCCGAGGCATCCCCATGACGACCAAGCAAGAGCCCCGCCTGCAGCACGTGCAATGCCTTGATAGCAAGGGCCTGCACCGCATGGCGTATTGGGAATGGGGCGATGCGGCCAACCCGAAGGTGGTGGTTTGCGTGCACGGGCTGTCGCGGCAGGGACGTGACTTCGACAGCCTGGCCTCGGAGCTCAGCCAGGACTTCCGCGTGATCGCCCCCGACGTGGTGGGCCGTGGGCAGTCCGACTGGCTGGTCGATCCGAGTGGCTACCAGCTGCCTGCCTACGTGGCGGACATGGTCACGCTCATCGCGCGGCTGGATGTCGAGAGCGTGTCCTGGGTCGGTACCTCCATGGGCGGGCTCATCGGCCTGGGGCTGGCCTCGCTGCCGAAAACACCCGTCAAGCGCCTGGTGCTGAACGACGTCGGGCCCACCATCCAGGCCGAGGCCATCGCGCGCATCGGCGCCTACCTGGGGCTGCCGATGCGCTGGTCGTCGCTCGAAGAGGCGGCCGACTACATGCTCAGCATCTCCACCGGATTCGGCACGCACACGCGCGAGCAGTGGCTTGCGCTCACGCGGCCCATGCTCAAGCCCGATGGCGACGGCTTCAAGCCGCACTACGACCCGAACATCGCCGTGCCTTTCAAGGCCATGACGCCCGAACTCGCCAAGGCCGGCGAGGCCGCGCTGTGGATGGCCTACGACTCGCTGAAATGCCCGACGCTGCTGCTGCGCGGCGCCGACTCGGACCTGCTCAACCGCGACACCGCACTGGCCATGACCCAGCGCGGCCCGAAGGCTCGTCTGCACGAATTCGCCAACGTGGGCCACGCGCCCATGCTGGTCGTGCCCGAGCAGGTGGCCGTGGTGAGGGAGTTCCTGCTCGCCCCATGAAGACAGGACTGCTGGACGCGCGCGCCGCCGAGGCCGCGCCCATCGTTCAACTGGTGGACGAGCATGCGGCCGACGAGGCCGCGCAGCTCGTCCGTGCCCGCGCCTTCGCCGAGCCTCTGCTGGCCGGCCAGCCGATGGACACGGGTGAGGACGCGCTCGCCCATGCCGACGGCGTCGCCGCCATCCTGCAAGGCATTGGCGCCGCGCCATCGATGCGCGCCGCGGCCTACCTGGTCTACGCCGGCGACTTCCTGCAAAGGCCTGAGGAGGTCGTCGCCAAGGCTTTCGGCCCTTCGCATGCGAGCCTGGTCACGCACACCCGCAAGCTGGTGCAGATCCAGCGCGCCGCTCGCGAGGCCAAGATGGGCGAGGAGCAGCGAGCGTTGCAGACCGAGCGTGTGCGCAAGATGCTGCTGGCCTTCTCGCGCGATCTGCGCGTGGTGCTGCTGCGGCTGGCGTCGCGGCTTCAGACCCTGCGCTACTTCGCGGCGTCCAAGCAGCCTTGCCCCCAGGCGCTGGCCGAGGAGTCCATGCAGGTGTTCGCGCCACTGGCCAATCGGCTGGGCATCTGGCAGATCAAGTGGGAGCTGGAGGACCTGTCCTTCCGCTTCTCGCAGCCGGACAAGTACAAGCACATCGCCAAGCTGCTGGACGAGAAGCGCGTCGAGCGCGAGCAGCGGGTGGAGGCCTTCCGCCAGCGGTTGGCCGAGGAACTGAAGTCTCATGGCATCCACGCCGAGGTGCAGGGACGCCCCAAGCACCTGTACAGCATCTGGAAGAAGATGCAGGGCAAGGGGCTGGACTTTGCCCGCGTGTTCGACGTGCGGGCCATGCGCGTGATCGTGGCCGACGTGCCGGAGTGCTACACCACGCTGAGCGTGCTGCACGAGCTGTACCGCTCCGTGCCCGGCGAGTTCGACGACTACATCGCCAAGCCCAAGCCCAACGGCTACCAGTCGCTGCACACCGTCGTGCTCGACGAGGACGACCGCGCGGTGGAGGTTCAGATCCGCACACGCGGCATGCACGAGCATGCCGAGCACGGCGTGGCCGCGCACTGGGCATACAAGGAGGCGGGCGTGAAGGGCTACGCGGGCGTGTCGGCCGGCGGCGACTTCGATGCCCAGGTGGCCGAGGCGCGAAAGTCGGTGCTGCGGCAACTGCTGGCGTGGGAACGCGATTTCGTCGAGAAGGGCGAGGCGGCCACACCCGAAGGCGATGCGGTCTTCGACGACCGCATCTACGTCTTCACGCCGGATGCCGCCATCGTCGAGTTGCCCGCGGGCGCCACGCCCATCGACTTCGCCTACGCCGTGCACACCGACCTCGGCCACCGCTGCCGCGGCGCGAAGATCGACGGGACGATGGTGCCGCTGAACACCATGCTGCAAAGCGGGCAGACGGTGGAGGTGACGGCGCTGAAGGAGGGCGGTCCGTCGCTGGACTGGCTCAACCCCGAACTGGGCTTCCTCAAGAGCCAGCGCTCCAAGGCCAAGGTGCGCGGCTGGTTCAACGCGCTGGCGCTGGCGGGCACCATCGCACGCGGCCGCGAGGCGGTGGAAAAGCTGTTGCAGCGCGAAGGCAAGACGGCGATGAAGCTGGACGACCTCGCGTCGCAGCTTGGCTTCAAGAATGCCGATGCGCTCTTCGAGGTGGTGGGAAAGGACGAGTTCTCGCTGCGCCACATCGAGACGCTGCTGCGCCCGGCCGAGCCGCAGCCGACGGTGGACGAAGTCATCGCGCTCAAGCGCTCGCGGTCCGAGGGCGAGTCGCCCAAGGGCGGCGTGCTGGTGGTGGGCGTCGAATCGCTGCTGACGACCTTGTCGCGCTGCTGCCGGCCCGCGCCGCCGGACCCGATCGGCGGCTACGTCACGCGCGGGCGGGGCGTGGCCATCCACCGCAGCGACTGCAGCAACTTCCGCGAGATGGCTGCGCGTTCGCCCGAGCGCGTGATCACCGTGGAGTGGGGGGCGCCTCGCGGCGACAAGGGTGCGCTCTACCCGGTGGATGTGCTGGTGGAAGCCGCCGACCGCCAGGGCCTGCTGCGCGACATCTCCGAAGTCTTCGCCAAGGAGAAGATGAACGTCACCGGCGTGAAGACGCAGACGGTGCGCGATGCCAAGGGCGGCACGGCGTGGATGACCTTCACCATCGAGGTGGCCGACGCGGCTCGTCTGGGGCAGGTGTTGGCTGCGGTGGGCCGCATCTCCGGCGTCCGCTCGGCCCGTCGAAAGTGATGCGGATTTTTCCTGCTATACTGCAAGGCTTCGCAGGCGCGTAGCTCAGCTGGTTAGAGCACCACCTTGACATGGTGGGGGTCGTTGGTTCGAGTCCAATCGCGCCTACCAAATTCGGTAGATGAATCAAGCACCTGGCGGTTGTCGCCAGGTGCTTTTTTCTTGCCTACAAGCTTCAGCTGTCCGAGCGCGCATAGCGGCTCGGCGTCTGCCCGACATGCCGGGAGAACGCCACGCTGAACGTGCTGGTCGATCCATATCCCACGCGATCTGCAACTTCGGCGACGGCGAGCCCTTCGTGGCGAAGGAGACCCTTGGCGATCTCCATGCGCCACTGCAACAGGTACTCCATCGGCGCGACCCCGACCGTGCGCACGAAGCGCTCGTAGAACGCCGAGCGGGAAAGCGCAGCGATGTCCGCCAGCTGCGCCACCGTCCAGTCCTGATCGACGCTCGCGTGCAACTGCTGGAGGGCAGGCGCCAGCCGTTCATCGCCCAGGCCTCGCAGCAGCCCAGGTGGCGCGCTGCCCGCAGTCGTCGAACGCATGGCCTCGATGAGCATCATCCCGACCAGGCTGGACAGCATGAACTCATGGCCTGGCTTGTGATCCTCGTACTCTTCGCCCACCATCCGCACGAGACGCGCCAGCCGGTCGGAGCCTTGCACATGGACCACCGTTGGCAGCAACGAGATGAGCAGGTCCGGGGCGGCACGATCGAACAGGAACGCCCCACCGAGCGAGCGCATGTCCGGTTCGCCCTGCAGGTCTCCGTGGCGCCGCTCGCCGTTGCCTCCGGGCACGACCTTGGGATCGATGTGGATCGTCGGCGCGGGGCCGAAGCTGGAGATCGTGAAAGGCGGGGTCGTCGGCAGCAGCACGAAGTCACCCGCGCTGAGTGTCAGCGGCTCGTGTCCATCGACCTTCAGCAGGCAGCTCCCCGTCAGCATGATGCAGAAGCTCGGCTGCCCATACTCGGAATAGCGCACCGCCCAATGGCCCTTGCCGCTGATGATGTTGGCGAAGACAGCGCGTGGCTGCAGGAGCCTGACGACTTCGGTGAGAGGATCACTCATGGACGTTCGCTAAAACAAGCAAGACGCTCGCTGGTAGATGATGCCGGGTCTGCGTCCTATCGTGGAGTCCTTCGCGATCAACCACTGAAAGGACCCCTCATGAACACCGTGCTCATCACTGGCTGCTCTTCCGGCTACGGCCTCGAGACCGCCCGCCATTTCCTCGCCAAGGGCTGGCGCGTCGTGGCCACCATGCGCACGCCGCGCGAAGGACTCCTGCCCCGATCCGACCGGCTTCATGTGCTGCCACTCGATGTGACGCAGCCCGGCAGCATCGCTGCTGCCGTCGAGGCCGCCGGTCCGATCGACGTTCTCGTCAACAACGCCGGCGTCGGTGTCGTCGGCGCCTTCGAGGCGACCTCCATGGAAACGGCGCGCGAGGTGTTCGACACCAACACCTTCGGCGTCATGGCGATGATGCAGGCGGTCATCCCGCAATTTCGCCAGCGCCGGGCTGGCGTCATCGTCAACGTCACGTCCAGCGTGACCTTGGCCGCCATGCCGCTGGCAGGCGTCTACACCGCCAGCAAGATGGCGATCACCGGACTGACGGGATCCGTCGCGTTCGAACTCGCCGCCTTCAACGTGCGCGTCAAGCTCGTCGAACCCGGCTACGCACCCACGACACGTTTCGCCGACAACGGCGCCGCACGCATGCAGGGCCTGATTCCCGAGACCTACATGGGGTTCGCACAACCCATCTTTGCGGCCTTCGCCAACCCCACTGCGGTCACGACGGAGAAGGACGTGGCCGAGGTGGTCTGGCAGGCGGCGAACGACCCGTCCGAACGTCTTCACTTCGCTGCGGGCGCCGATGCGCAGGCCTTGGCCCGTGCACGGTGAGGCGGGTGGCCTACGATCCGACGCAGCGAAACCTGGAGACACCCATGAGCCAGCCATCAGACAAGTCCTCTCGCTCGATTCACCAGGTGGCGGCCACAGGCTATGCGGCAGGCGCCGACACCTATGCCAAGGGGCGGCCCGGATATCCCGCCGCCTTGCACGAATGGCTTCGAACGACGCTGGGTGTCGGTCCGGGCGCCGCTGTGATCGATCTGGGCGCCGGCACGGGAAAATTCACCCGGCTCCTGGTCGATGGCGGTGCCGACGTGACAGCCGTCGAACCTGTGGCGCAGATGCTCTCGCTCCTCTCGCAAGACCTGCCGCAGGCGAAGGCCGTGCAAGGGACCGCCACGCAGATGCCTCTGGACTCTGCTTCGGCCGATGTCGTGGTCTGTGCCCAGGCCTTTCACTGGTTCGCGAGCCCCGAGGCCTTGTCGGAAATGGCCCGGGTGCTCAAGCCGGGTGGTCGCCTGGCGCTCGTGTGGAACCTGCGCGATGCCCAGGTGCCCTGGGTTGCTCGGATGGACGCGATCGTGGATCGGCATGAAGGTGAAGTCCCCCGGTTCTACAAGGGAACCTGGCGCAGTGCCTTCCCGCATCCGGCCTTCGGTGAGCTTCAGGAGTGGCAGTTCGAGAATCCGAGCATGGGCGCACCCGATGACGTGATCGTCCGGCGGGTGCTGTCGACCAGCTTCATCAGCGCCCTGGCCGCCGAGGAACGCCGGCAGGTCGAGGCGGAACTTCGCGAGCTCATCGCACAGGAGCCTGAGCTTCGCGGGCGTGAGCGGGTGTCGGTGCCGTATCTCACTTTCGCGTTCTGTGCCAGGAAACTGGTCTAGACAAGTTGTCGGAGCACCCAACGCGATACCCCTTCAGGCCCTTGGAAGTCTTCGACCGAGCGCACCGGAATGCCGGGGTGACGCTCGCGCCACATCGCGGCCAGCGCCGTGCCGGGGCCGACTTCCAGCACGCAACGCGGCCTGCGTTCGGCGATGCTGTCCATGCAGTCGTCCCAGCGCACGGTGTGCGCCAGCTGGCCAGACAAGGCCGACGCAAGCGCGGCCGCATGTCGGCTGGCCGCGCCTGTGAGGTTGCAGACCACGGCGGCCTGAGCGGGACGGAGGTCGGCGGCTGCGAGGCGTTGCGCGAACGCCGCTGCGGCTGCAGCCATCGCCCGCGTGTGTGATGCGATGCCGATGGGCAGTCGTTGGCAGCGCAGGCCGGCAGCACCCCAGGGCTCGGCGGCGGTCTCCAATGCCGCTGCGTCGCCGCCGACGATGACCCGTTCGTCGCTGATGCGGATTGCGATCGACAGGTCTGCCGCAGCTTCGGCCAGGGCGAGTGCGTGTGGACCTTGCACGGCCAGCAGGCCCGTATCCCGCCCGGCGACGCTGTCGTCCATCGCTTGCGCGCGGGCGGCAGCGAGATCGAGCGCCGTGACCGCATCGAAGACACCGGCCGCGGCGAAGGCGGCGAGTTCACCAACGCTGTAGCCGGCGACGACCGTGGGCGTGGGCAATTGCGCTGCCAGGACCTGCCACGCTGCGATGCCGGTGCCCGTCAGCAGCAACTGGGCGACACGATTGGCATGCACCCGGCGGACGTCACCAAGGGTGTCGCGCCAGTCCGTTCCCAAGTGACGAGCCATCGCATCGAGTACCGGCCTGGCCTCGGGATGGTCGTCCAGCCAAGGCAGCATCTGCTGATGCTGCGCACCCTGGCCGGGGAAGAGCAGCGCCAGCCCCATCAGCCCATGCGTTCGAGCCAGCAGGCAGCTGCCAGCGTGTCGGCCGCACCGCCGGGTGACAGGCGTCGGCGCACGAATTCCTTGCCGATGGCGGCGGAGGTCTGCAGGCCCTTCGGTGCAGCTGCACCTCCGGCCGCGAGGAAGTCGCGTGCGGCTGCCTGCGCGAAGTGCAGGCCTTCCAATCCGCCACGGTGAGCCAGGTTGCTGTCGTCGAGGACGCTGATCACCGCAAACAGCGTGTCCAGGTGTGCCTGCGCGGTGGGCAGGCCGCGGCGTCGCGCGTGGCGCAGCGCGGGTTCGGCCGTTTCGAACAGCGTCGGGAATCCGAGAGCCGCTTCCGCTGAAGCGCTGCGAAGGCCCAGTCGACTTGCCGCCATCCCACCCGGCAGCTTCGACGGCCGCAGCGCGCGAACTGACAACGCATCGCCCCAGCAGGTGGCCAGCGTCTGACGCAACAAGGCGGGCGTGGGGCGGCAGCCTTGCGCGGCCAGTGCGCCGGCCGAGGCGCACAGCAGGCCGAGCATGAAGATCGAGCCGCGGTGTGTGTTGATGCCGCCTGTCGCTGCCAGCATGCGTGCCTCGGCGGCGATCCCGCACTGCTCAAGCGCCTCGAAGGGAGCGCCCGCAGCGCCCAGCTCAGCGATGCGCACGAAGTAGCCACGCAACGCGAACAGGCTGCGCATGAAGGTGTGGGCATCCATGTCGTCATGGCTGCCCCTGTCGGTGGGCGTCACGAGGCCGGGCTTGGGCGACAGGGCGAGTTCGTCGTGCAGCGCGAGCGTGGCAGCGCGGCCAATCTCCTGCGCAGTCGGCGCATGCGAGGCGAGGGCTGATCGCAGTCTCATGCGATCAGCTCCGATGCATCGAGCAGCGCCAGCGAGGCCGGCATGGCGACGCCCCGCAGCCGCTTCACGAGCAGTCCCCGAGCCCGGCCGTTTCGCCAGGCCATCCACTCGCGCCACGCGACGGCGGCGTCGCCATCGAACACCAGCTCGCCATCGAGGCGGCGCGTCGGTGCTGCGAAGGCGTCCAGTGCAGCGGCCACGGCGTCGGCGTGGTCCGGCCCCGTCACGCTCACCCAGACATCGATGTCGGAGGACTCATGCACGTGCTGAAGACCGGTGAGGTATTGCCAGCCGTGGCTGCCGTAGACCCGCGCTGTCGCATCGCAGGCGCGCAGCGATGAAGCGAGTTGCCGTGCCGGCGTGCGGGCGCTGTGGGGCAGCTGCGGGACGAGTTTTTCAAGAAGCGGAAACTCGTCGAAGAACAGCACCTCGGCCCGCTGCACGCGAATTGCCAGCCGGCGATGGCGCCAGCGGCGCGGCGCGCTCAGCCCCAGCGAGATGGCGTCATCGTCGGCCTGGCGGGTGACCACGAGCGGCAGCTGCTGGTCCGCCCAGTGGTGCAGGCAGTCATGCGCCTCGGTGTCCCAGGGCAGGTTCAACAGCCGCTGCCAACCGGCACTCGACAGCCGGGCCATCTGGTGGCGATGCATCGTCATGGCCGCTCACCCTGCGTCAAGCACGCGCTGCACGACAGCCGCCGCCATGCGCCGGCCGCCACGCATGGCGCCATCCTCGGCGCGCCGATCGCGAGGCGATGCATCAGCCAATGCCTCTCGCAACGCCTGCGCCAGGTCACCGCGCCAGAGCCGGCGCACGCCGCCCATCGCGATGTAGTTGTCCACGCCCGGCGCGAAGACGGGGTTCGACTCGGACAAGCGCGCCAGCAGCGGTTCGGGAAGCTTCGTGACTCGCGCCATCGCAGGCAGCCGCATCACGCGGATCTCGGCCTCGGGCAACGCGTGGCAGGCGTCGGCGATGAGACCCGAAGTGATGAACCCCCCGGACAGCGCCTGGTCGTACACGAGGCCGATCACCCGGTGGCCCCGTCGTCGAGCAAGATCGATGCACATGCCCAGGTGCGCCATCGCGCGGTTGATGCCAAGCAATTCATCGCGCCGCCGCAGCTGCTGGCCTTGCGTGTCGATCAGCAGCAGGATGGGGCGTCCTGGTTGATGGGTCATGGCATCCAGCACCGCACGAGCCTGCCGCAACGCCAGCTGCACGCCGATCGGCGCATGCGCCGTCGTCCCGATGACCGCAAGCGGTTCACCATCGAACACCACCGTGCCATGCAGGAAATCGCCCTCGCGGGCGATGCCGTGCTCGTCGCCGAAGAGCTGGGAGGCCAACAGGTTCCAGTCCATCAATGCACTCCCAGCGCACGCACGGCAGCCACGTCGAGGTCGGGCACGCGCGAAGCGTCGGCTATGCCCAGGCGAGCCCACAGGGCGGTCGCATCATCGCCCTCGAAATCCATGCGCGATGCCAGCCGGCCATGCTCGTCCTCCAGCGCAGCCAAGGTGATCGGCCGCGCAGCGTCGAGCGCGGCGATGGCAGCTTGGCGAAACTCGCCGACGTCGTCCTCGACCAGCGCGTCGCAGTCGCCGCACAGCCAGCGGTGCTTGCCACCGGTCGTGCGCCACACGAGCGCCCGGTCGCGTGAATCGAACTCCTCGACACCGTGCGATGCCTCGATGACCTCCGGTCCGGACATCGCCAGCCGGCCGATGTCGCTCATCACGACGTGATCGGCGCAGCGAGCGACGATGCCCATCCCGCCGAAGCAGCCGTTGGCGCCGCCGATCAGCACGATGACCGGGATGCCCGCGGCGCGCACGTCCAGCAGCGCGCGCATCACCTCGGACACGGCGATGAGTCCGGCATTGGCTTCGTGCAGCCGCACGCCGCCCGACTCGGCCAGCAGAAGCACCGCATGAGGCCGGTCACGCAGCGCGCGCCGCAGCAGGCCGACGAGCTTGGCGCCATGCACCTCGCCGACGCCGCCGCCCATGAACTCGCCTTCCTGCGCGGCCACGAAGATCTCGCGGCCCGCCAGGCTGGCGCGGCCGATGGCAACGCCATCATCGAAGGCCGCAGGCAGGCCGAGCTGGCCCAGGTGCGGGCTGGTCAGGCGATCAGAGGGCGGCAGCCATTCGCGGAAGCTGCCGGCATCGACGACGTGCGCCAGCCGGTCGCGTGCGGAACACTCGGCATAGGAAATCATGGCAACAGCTCCTGCGCGGCCTGGTCCAGCCGCAGGCTGACGACGGCGGGCGTGGCGCCCATGTCGTGGATGGACAGCATCACCCCGGCCAGCGGATGGCGGCGATGGAAGTCGTTCACCACCGCGGCCCAGATCGGACCGAAGCCTCGGGCCGAGGTCTCGATGTGGACGCGCAAGGCGTCTCCGGGCGAGGGCTCCAGCAGCACCTCCAGGTTGCCCGACCCCACGACGCCGACCAGCACCGGCGTGAAGGGCCCGACGGCACGGGTGCCCGTCAAGGTGTAGTCGAGGGTTTCGATGCCTGGGTGATTCATGGGCAACTTTCGTGTCACCAGTTGCGAAAGCGTTTGGGCGGGCTGTACAGGCCCTGCGATGCACGCACGAGGTCGCGCATGCTGCGCGCGGCAAGCAGGTTGCGCGTCGCATCGCGCACGTCGATGCCCAGGTCGGCCGGCCGGCGGATGACGCCGCGGTCGCGCAGGTTCTCGACCATGCGCGCATCACGCCCGAGGCCCACGGCGGTGTAGCCCGCCACGCCGCGGATCGCCTGCTCGCGTTCATCGTCGCTGCGGCACATGAGCAGGTTGGCGATGCCTTCCTCCGTGAGGATGTGGGTCATGTCCTCGCCGTAGATCATGATGGGCGGCAAGGCCATGCCGGCCTGCTCCTGCAGCGTCCACGCATCCAGCCTGTCGACGAAGGCCGGCTGCATGTGCTCGCGGAAGGTCTCCACCATCTGCACCACCAGCTTCTGGCCGCGCGGCGTGCCGGCGGCGCCCGCCAGGCCGGCGCGGGCTTGGCGGCCGGCTTTCAGCCACGCCGGGCTCGCGTGGCGGCGTCCGCGTGCGTCGGCGCCCATGTTGGGCGCGCCGCCGAAGCCGGTGATGCGGCCCAGCGTGGCGGTGGAGCTGTTGCCTTGCAGGTCGATCTGCAGCGTGGACCCGATGAACAGGTCGCAGGCATAGTGGCCCGCGGCCTGGCAGAAAGCGCGGTTGCTGCGCAGGCTGCCGTCGGCGCCGGTGAAGAAGACATCGGAACGGGCGCGGATGTAGTCCTCCATGCCAAGCTCCGAGCCGAAGGAGTGGATGGACTCGACCCAGCCGGCCTCGATGGCGGGGATGAGCGCCGGATGCGGGTTCAAGGCCCAATGCCGGCAGATCTTCCCCTTGAGGCCCAGCGACTCGCCGTACGTGGGCAGCAGCAGCTCGATGGCCGCGGTGTCGAAGCCGATGCCATGGTTGAGCCGCTGCACGCCGTATTCGGCATAGATGCCCTTGATGGCCATCATTGCCATCAGCACCTGGATCTCGCTGATCTGCGCCGGGTCTCGCGTGAACAGCGGCTCGATGAGGTTGGGCCGCGGCGCCTGGATGACGAAGTCCACCCAGTCGGCCGGGATGTCGATGCGCGGCAGCGTGCTGCCCACCGGCACCCGCTCATTGACCTGCGCGATGACGATGCCGCCCGAGAACGCAGTGGCCTCGACGATGGCCGGCGTGTCCTCGGTGTTGGGCCCGGTGTAGAGATTGCCCGCTGCATCCGCGGCGTGGGCGGCCACGAGGGCCACCTTGGGCGTCAGGTCGACGAAGTAGCGCGCGAACAGCTCCAGGTAGGTGTGGATCGCGCCGATCTCGATGCCGCCGGCGGCTACCAGCTTCGCCAGGCGGGCGCCTTGCGGCCCCGAGAAGGAGAAGTCCAGCCGCCGCGCGATGCCGTTCTCAAACAGGTCCAGGTGCTCGGGCAGGGCAAGCACCGACTGCACCATGTGCAGGTCGTGCACGCGCTGCGCATCCACCTGCGCGAGGGACTGCGCGAGGAAGTCCGCCTGCTTCTGGTTGTTGCCCTCCAGGCAGACGCGGTCCCCGGGTTCGAGGATGGCTTGCAGCAACGGCACGGCCGCGCCGGTGTCGACGTGGCAGCCCTGCAGTTGATGGCCCAGCACCCGTGCCGCGCGGCCCAGGCGCTCGGCACGCTGGCGGGCGCGGCGGTTCCAGGAGTGCGTGGCGGCGTTCGCGGCATTCATCGGCGGCTCCTAGTGGCCTGCGGCCGTCACCGCGCCCATGGTGGCGTCGGGCAGGGCGGTCGCGATGCCGGGGAAGATGCAGATGAGCAGCACGGCCAGCAGCATCAGCACCACGAAGGGCAGCACGCCCCAGATGATGTCGCGCAGGGCGATGTCAGGCGCGATGTTCTTGATGACGAAGATGTTCAGGCCCACCGGCGGGTGGATGAGGCCGGTCTCCATCACGATGGTCATCAGCACGCCGAACCAGATGAGGTCGAACCCGGCCGCCTTCAGCGGCGGCAGGATGATGGGCGCCGTCATGAGGATGATGCTGACCGGCGGCAGGAAGAAGCCCAGCACGATGACCATCAGCAGCACCGCGGCCAGCAGCACCCACTTGGACAGGTGCGTGCCGACGATCCATTCCGCCGCCGCCTGACTGATGTGCAGGTAGCTCATCACGTACGAGAACAGCAGCGACATGCCGATGATGAACATCAGCATGGTCGACTCCTTCAGCGTCGACGAGAGGATGGGCGCGACGTCCCGCGGGCGCCAGACGCCGTAGATCGTGGCGATGAGCAACAGGGCCAGCAGGGCGCCCAGGCCGGCGGTCTCCGAAGGCGTTGCGAAGCCGCCGTAGAGCGCCACCATCACGCCGATCAGCAGCAGCACGAAGGGCACGACGCGCGGCAGCATCTCGAACTTCTGGCGGTTGGTGAAGGTCTCGGTGGCCAGCAGGGCGGATGCGGTGCCGGAGCGCCGGTACTCGGCCTCGGCCAGGGTGCGCTCCTTGCGATAGCGAAGCGCGGCGTAGCCCGCGAACAGCGCCACCAGCAGCACGCCCGGCGCGATGCCCGCGAGGAAGAGCCGGCCCAGCGACTGCTCGGCCGCCACGGCGTACAGGATCATCGTGATCGACGGCGGCAGCAGGATGCCCAGTGTGCCGCCGGCGGCGATGATGCCGGCCGCGAAGCCCGGCGAGTAGCCGCGCTTGCGCATCTCCGGGATGCCCGCGCTGCCGATGGCCGAGCAGGTGGCCGGGCTCGAACCCGCCATGGCGGCGAACAGCGCGCAGGCGAACACGTTGGCGATGCCCAGGCCGCCGGGGATGCGGCCCATCCACACGTGCATGGCGGCATACAGGTCCTGGCCTGCCCGCGATTTGCCGATGGCCGCGCCCTTGAGGATGAACAGCGGGATCGACAGCAGCGTGATGCTGGCCATCTCCTCGTAGACGTTCTGCGTGACGGTGTCGAGCGCCGACGCCGGCATGAAGAGGGCCATGAACAGCACCGCCACGCTGCCCAGCGCGAACGCGATGGGCGCGCCGGAGAACATGAACAGCAGCGTGACGACGCCGAACAGCGATCCGAGGACGAGCATGCTCATGCCCCCACTCCTTGCGACTTCCTGAAGAGCCCGTTGAGGCGGGCGGCGAGTTGCACGAGCAGCTGCAGGCTGAGCAGCGTCATGCCAAGCGACATCAGCACGTAGGGAATCCACAGCGGCGGCGCCCAGGACGACGAGGTGGTCTGGCCTTCGGCCCAGGCCTCGTGGAACAGCGTCCACGACTTCCAGGCGAAGAAGGTGCAGAAGGCGGTGCACATCAGGTCCACCAGCGCCAGGCGCAGGCGGTTCAAGGCGCGCGGCAGCATTCCGGCCATGGCCTCGATGCCCACGTGCCCGCGCAAGGCCTGCACGAAGGCGCCGCACAGGAAGGTGGCGCCCACGAGGCAGAACACGGCGGCTTCATCCTGCCAGTCGGTGGAGGCCTTGGTCACGTAGCGCGAGACGACGCTGTAGGTGAGCACGCAGGAGGCCAGCAGCAGCGCCAGCATGCCGAGCACGACCATCGCCTGGTTGGCCACGCCCAGTGCCTTGGCCAGCGGACGCAGCAGCGCGGGTGTGTCGGGGTCGATGCCTGCCACCGCAGGCCGCATGTCTAAACCGTGGCTCATAGCAATTTCTGCGCAGCCTTGATGATCGCGGCGCACGACTCGTTCTTCTCGGCGAAGTCCTTCCACGCCGTGTCGCGTGCGATGGCCTGCCACTTCTTCAGCGTCGGCTCGTCCATGTCGTAGACCTTGGCGCCGGCCTTGGCGTAGATGTCGGCCGCGGCTTTGTCGTCGGCCTTGGCGGCGTCACGCGCGAACACCTCGAGTTCTGCGCCGAGCCCCATGACGATGTCCTGCTGGGCCTTGGTGAGCTTGCCGAACACTTCCTTGGAAATCAGCAGCGGCTCGAACATGAACCAGTAGGTGCGCTGGCGGCCGGAGGTGAGGTGCTTGGCGATCTCTTCCAGCTTGAAGGAGATGAAGCTGGTCGACGAGGTCATCGCCGCGTCCATCGCGCCGGTCTGCATCGCGGCATAGATTTCGTTCGACGGCAAGGTGATGACGGACGCGCCGGCCGTCTTGAGCATCATGTCCATCTCGCGGCTGCCGCCACGCACCTTCATGCCCTTGGCGTCTTCGGGTGTCACCAGCGGCCTGGCACGGCTGGCGACGCCGCCGGCCTGCCAGACCCAGCTCACGATGAGCACGCCCTTGTCGTCCAGCACCTTGGACAGCAGCTTGCCGACCTCGGCCGTCTTCCATGCGGCGCCCTGTGCGTAGCTGGGCACGAGCGCGGGCATGAGGCCGGCGTTGGTCTCGGCCACTTCGCCGCCGGCATACGACAGCGGCACCAGGCTCATGTCCAGCGCGCCCTTGCGCAGGGCCGAGAACTGGGCGTTGGTCTTCATCAGCGACGAGCCCGGGTAGACCGAGGCCTTCAGTGCACCACTGGTGCGCTTGTCCAGTTCGGCCGCGAAGGTGCGGCACAGCCGGTCACGGAAGTCACCCTCGGTGAGCGAGCCGCTCGGGAACTGGTGCGAGATCTTCAGGGTGGTGCCCGATTGGGCGAATGCGCTGGACCATCCTGCGGCGGCTGTTGCGGCAGCAGCCCCCATCCATTGACGTCGTGTCAGGCTCATGACTTGTCTCCAGAAATCCGCCTTCGGTGGCGGTTGGCCGCAGTTTGGAAGCGGGCCCTCTGGCGATCAATCAACCTTGTCGGACGACGTTTACGCCCGCTGCAATGGTCGTGGGTTAACCCTGCAGGTCGGCCGCGTGGCTGCGGCAGGCGGCCAGCAGCGACAGCAGGTTCGGGTCACGCTCGCGCGTGCGCAGGAACATGACGCTGATCTTCTGGCGCATCTGGAAGCGCGGCTGCAAGGGCACGAGGCAGACGTTGCGCGGCAGCACACTGCGGATGCGGCCCGGCAGCAGCGTGCAGCCGATGCCGCCGCTCACGAGGTTCATCAGCGAGAAGATGTCGTTGGTCCGCATGACCACGTTCGGGTCGAAGCCGGCCACGCGGAAGGCATCGATGAAGCGGTCGTGCGTCACGTAGCCTTCGTTCAGTGACACGAAGCGTTCGTCGGTGCAGGCGCTCAGGTCGACGTCCGCCTGCTGCGCATAGGTCGACTGCGCCGGCGCGGCGAAGAAGATGTCGTCCTCGAACAGCAGCTGCGACTCGATGTCGCCCGCTCCCTCGGGCAGGCCCATGACGGCCGCGTCCACGATGCCTTCGCGCAGCTTGCGAAGCAGCTCGCTGTTGGAGCCGAGCACGAGTTCAGTCTGGATGTCGGGCTTGCGCAGGCGCAGGCCCATGATGATGGCCGGCACCGTGACGCTGGTCAGCGAGTAGAGCGAACCGATGCGGATGCGGTCGGCGGCGTAGCCGGCGATCTCGCGCGTCACCCGGATGCCATGCGACATGGCCTGCAGCACTTCGCGGGCGACATCGGCCAGGGCGTGGGCGGCATCGTTGGGTTGCAGGTTGCGGCCTTCGAGCCGGAACAGGCTGCACCGCGTGCCCGTCTCCAGCGAGTGGAGCGCGCGGTGCACGCTGACCGCGCTGATGCCCAGCCGCTCCGCCGCGCGCGCCAGGTTCCCGCTCTCCATGAAGGCCAGCAGGATCTCGAGCTTGCGGAACGTGATCTCTTCGTCGATGCGATTGAGCATGGCTCGGCCATCATAGCGACCGACCGCGCATCACGGCTTGGGCTCTGCACGCGACGCGGCGAGGATCACCTGGGCGATTTCCTCCGGCCGTGAAATCATCGACACATGGCTCGCGTCGACTTCGGTCGTGGTCGCGTTCATGCGCTTGGCCATGAACCGCTGGAAGTCGGGGTCGATGGTCCGGTCCTGCTTCGACACGACGTACCAGGACGGCTTGGCCCGCCATGCGGCCACGGTGGTCTTGGCGGTCGTGACCGCCCGGCCCACCGGCTGCTGGACCGCGTAGTACACGCGAGCCTGGGCGGGGTCCAGGTCCCCCGCGAAGTCGCGCACGAAGGCTTCTTCCGACAGCCTGCCGAATCCGTCGCCGCCCCAGGCGAGGCCCTTGCCCGCAGGCGCCGGGGGGAAGGTCTTGGCCAGCGCCGGGTAGTCCTCGCCGGCGTCGGGTGCGCGGGCGGCGACGTACACGAGTGCCGAGACCTTGGCATCGGTTCCAGCCTCGGAGATGACCATGCCGCCATACGAGTGGCCGACGAGGATGGTGGGACCGTCCTGCTGGGCCAGGGCACGGCGCGTGGCTTCCACGTCGTCGGCCAGCGAGGTCGTCGGGTTCTGGACGGCGGTCACATGCAGTCCCGCCTTCTGCAGGATGGGCACCACCTTCGCCCAGCTCGATCCGTCGGCGTAGAGCCCGTGGACGAGGACGACGTTCTTGACCTTGGCCGGCGTCTCGGCCGCGGCCACGCAGGCGACGAGAGTGAGCAGCGATGCGCACACCTTGGCGCGGAGTCCCATGTTGCGTCTCCGAAGTGTTGAACTTGTGCGCAAAGGGTAAGAGGCGGCCGCCGGCACATCAATTAGCCAGCGCATGCAACCGTTACGCGAACCGTCAGAGCAGCCCGAGCGTGAAGGCTGCAGGGCAGCGGCACAGTTGGTTGACTGTCGGCTTGTCGCCTTCGAGCGACTCAATTCGCGCCCAAGCCAAAGTAGTTTGAGATGTAGTCCTGGGTTGTGCGCCATTGCTCTAGGTTGGGAACTCAGCCACACTCATCAGTCTTTGACCCAATATCTTTACCTCGTTACCATCCGCAAACTCACAAGAACTCTTAAGGAAATCACCACATGAGCCTAAATTTCTTCACCCTTGATACCGACTCTGTTATTGATGGCTTTGTGGTTGCCGCTGCGACAAATTATGAATTTGCCATTGAAAATTTTGTCCCCCTAATTGGGCGTCTTGATATCCAGCGAGATGCGCTGAATACAAAATTCTACAGTCGTCTGGAGGATGATATTGTTAGGGGCTGCGTAATGCCGCCAATTACTATCGCCCTAATTCATTCGTTTCCAGCTCGGAGACGCAGCAAATCCGCTATCGAGGCGTTCATCTCTGAAAATGTTGACAGCGCTTTTGTTCTTGACGGGATTCAGCGACTGAATACGCTGCGACGAGCTGCCTCTAACAATGATTTTGATTTCAATCGTCCGATACATGTAAATTTCATCATTGCCAGTTCGCGCGATAGATTGCTTTATCGAATGATTACTTTGAACAATGGGCAAAAACCAATGTCCGCTCGTCATCAAATTGACGTGCTGGCCGATGCTTTTTTTGATTTCGATGGCATCGATCTGAAGCTTGTTGCCGAAAAAGGTAAGGGGCGGGTTCGAGCGCCGGAATCGTTTAAGAAAGCGGATTTTGTTAAAGGGTACGTTGCATACCTGAGCGGTTCGGTGAATATTGATAATCAAAAAATAATCGAAGAGAAGATGGATGAACTCATCGCATCGAAGATCATTGATTCTGATATTCCGACTAGCAATGTCGAATTTATGGATGTGGTTGATTTGGTTAACAAATTTGGCAAGTCAGACTATTTGCGTGATTGGATCAGGGTTCAAAACAACTTTGTGGGATTCTGCGTAGGAGCTAAAACGTCCGCGTCGGTGCTGAAGTCCATAAAAACAGAAAAGGTTGTGCATTCGATTGAAAATTTTGAGCAGGCGTTCTCTTCAATTAATGTTAGCAAGGTCAATCTGGGGAAGGTTCGTCGAGAGTTGGTTGCCTACTACATCCAAAACTATTCCAGCCTGAGTAAGTTGGATGAGTTTGAGTTGCTGGACAAGATTTCTGATCGGATCTGAGCGTGGCGGTCCAAATATCCGGCTCGGCTCTTGACGGCTTGGGAAGGCTTCCTAAGAATGCCGACAACTCGTACCAGTATCTCTTGGTTCGCCTACTTTTGGGGACGGCGACTGTCTGTCGAGGAAGTATCCGAGCAAAACAAGTTACGGACTATTCGTCGTTGCCGGCAACTGTACAGAATAGAACCCCGGCGATCGCATTTAAGGATTTTTTGGTCAGTTACTCTCTTGGTGGTACCGTTGAGCGATTCGTCAAGGTTACGCGTGGCGATAATCGAGAATTCTATAAGGAAATTCTTTCGGAATTCCTGAATTTTCATTTGCACGCATTTCAGGATAAGAATACGAGCGCGTTTGTTTTTTTATATCGAATCTTGGAAAGAATTTCATATACTGTGCCGTTGCTCTATGCTGCAACTCAGACTGACTACATCGGGACGTTCAAAGACTTAAAGGCGATTCTTCATGCGGACGCGGAAGGGGAATTGGGGTTGTTCAAGAAATTCTTGGGGCAAGGTAAGTTTATAGATTCAATTAAGCTTCAGGTTGTTCAGAGAATATCATTTTCTTGTTCGAGCGGACACGGGGCGAGTTATTATGATTTGACCTGTGAAAAATTCAAATCATTTGCAAGTGTTGATCAGGCTGCACAAGAAGTTGAAATCAAATTCTCGGAAATTCCTGAATTCCTGAAGACTATTAGGAACCGCTTTTTTCATTCGCGGACTGGTGATGGGAGAGGGAATATAACGACGATTTCTATGCCGGACTCCGATGAATACTTTGCGAAAATAAATCCGGTTATCGCAAGTTTTCTTGCGATCATCGTGCTTCATACCCTGTCATCTAAATATCACGTTTAGATGTTTTTATTTTGAAATTATTTGGAGGGGCTCGTGAGTTGCTATTTGATTGGTGAACGGGTCCCGGCAAAAAGACAAACGGTTTGGTTCACAGCAGCCCGAGCGTGAAGGCCTTCAGCGTCGCCGCGGCACGCGTGGTGCACTCCAGCTTGCGGAAGATGCTTTCCAGGTGGGCGCGCACCGTGCTCGGGCTGATGCCCAGCGTGCGCGCCGCTTCCTTGTTGCTCTCGCCGCCACCGATGCGGCGCAGGACTTCCAGTTCGCGTTGGGTGAGCAGGCCCGATGTCGTCTCTTCGGCCTGCCGCGCGGGAACCGTTGCGGCCGCCTCACCAGCCAGCGCGGCGACCACGCTGGCATCGAATGCACCGGCTTGCGCTTCCTGCCGCAAACGGGCCATGGACTCATCGGCGCTCAGGGCCGCAGCCGCAGGCCGCTCAGTCTGCAGCCACACCCATCGAAGCGCCGCGGCGAGCACGCGCGCCTCGATGCCGATGGCCGATGCAGACACGCCACGGAAGCCGCCTGAGCCATCCAGCCGCTCCTCGATGAACGACGCCAGCCCGGCTTCTTCCTTCAGCGCGTCGATGCGGCGTGCGGCGCGGTCGGTCCAGTACGGCACCAGGCGCAGCCGCTCCGTGTCGGCCTCGCTGGCCTTGCCCGGCGATTCCCACACCGAGTTCGGCACGGATGCACGGCCGATGCCGTGGATCAGCCCCGCCCGGTAGACGCGATGCTGCTGCAAATCGTCCAGGCCAAGCACCTGCGCGCAGTGCAGGGCGGTGGACGCGACACGGCGTGACAGGCCGGCCATCCATGGCACCTTGAGGTCGATGACGTCGGCGAGCAGTTCGAGCGGCGCCGGCTGGTCCGACCGGGGAATGACCTGCCCGAGTGCGCCCAGCGAGGCGGCACCCTGGTCCAGCGCGTCCATCCACTGCGCGGCCTGGATGGTGGCGGCCTTCACCAGTGATGCCGGGTAGCGGCGGTCGGCCCGCTCGGCGATGTAGCGCAGCGCGTCGTTGAAGCCGTAGGTGCGCGACAGGATTTCGAGGTCGCCCGCGAGGCTCACGAAGAAGACTTCGTGGGGGATGAGTTCGGCCGGCAGGCCTCTCGGCTGGCCGGTGCCGTCGTGGTTCTCGAAGATGCAGCGCAGCGAGGTCTCGACCTCGGTCGAGAGGTCCAGCGTGCGCGCGATGTCGCCGGACACCTCGCAGTGGATGCGGGTCATCTGCGTGACGGTGCCGGCGAATCGCGCTGCCTCCGCCGCCGAGGTTTCCGCCAGCATCACCCGGCGGCCCTGCACGTCGTCGCCCAGCAGTTCGGAGAACTCCGGTGCGTTGGCGGTGCAGCCCGACCAGCGCAGCAGCGCGACCGTGGCCGCGCTGCTGCCGGTGGAGGCATCACCGCCGGCCGCCGCGGCGAGCTGGCAGGCCAGCCAGGCCGTCCGCAGGGAATGGTCCACCGGCTGCCCCATGCTGAGGTCGCCGACGAACGCCAGGGCGCCGATCACGTCGAGGACGGGGACATGGGAGACGGAGCGGTCCATGGAGGCTGCGAAAGGCGAAAGGCGAACGGCGATGGCGGGATGCGGACGGCGCGGACCTTACCGCGTCTGGTTCACGGCTTCAAGGATGGCGGCTGCCACCTTCGCCGGCTGCACCTGCTGCGGCACATGGCTGGTCTTGAGCTGCGTGACGTGCGCGCCGATGCGCTTGGCCATGTCGCGCTGCTGGGCCGGCTGGATCATGTGGTCATCGGTCGCGACGATGTACCAGTTGGGCTTGGTCTTCCACGCGGCCACGCTCACCTTCTGCTCGAAGGCCTTCGAATGGATCGGCCCCTGCGTCGCGAACATCACCGCCGTCTGGGACGCTGGCAGGTCCTGCGCGAAATGCTTGCTCATGCCTTCCTGCGTCAGGCTGAGGAAGCCCGATGCATCGGCCTTGAGGAAGGCCAGCCCCGGGGGCGGCGCGTAGGGCTTGCCGAGTTCACCGACGGCCTGTCCGACATCGGGCGCGAAGGCCGCGACGTAGACCAGCGCCGAGACCTTGTCGCTGGTGCCGGCTTCGGTGATCACGGTGCCGCCCCAGGAGTGGCCGACCAGCACCACCTTGCCCGGCTGCGCGTCGATGGCCCGCTTGGTGGCGGCGACGTCGTCCTCCAGCGAGGTCAGCGGGTTCTGCACGGCGGTGACGTGCAGGCCCTTGGCCTGCAGCAGCGGGATGACCTTGGCCCAGTCGGAGCCGTCGGCAAAGGCGCCGTGGACGATCACGACGTTGGGCCGGGCGTCCGCGCTGTGGGCGAGCGATACAGCCGACAGGGCCAGCGATGCCGTGAGGGCTTGGAGGAGGCGGTTCGGTGTCATGGGAGTGCTTCCGGTTGGTGGAGAAGGCTCCACTGTCCGGGAAGGTGGTCTCGCCGAACATCGGACGAATGTCCAGTGGCCGGGGGGTGCGCCCCGAACGGACGGGCCGTTCGGGGCTGTGCTCAGACGTTCAGCACACTGCCCAGGATGGCGATGCCGAGGATGGCGATCGCAAAGCGCCACCAACCCAGCTGCCGCGTCATCACCGCATAGCCCACCCACAGCATGCCCAGCATGAACACCAGCGGGCTCTTGAGGCCCACGGCCAGGCGGATGACGATGACGAGCTGGATGGCATAGCGCCACCAGGCGATGGGCTTGTGCACGGCGCCGGTCATCTGGGCCGCCGACGCCATGGCCTCGGCGGATGGCTGCGGCCTGCGCGGCGCGGGAGCTTCGCCTCGGGCAATCTGTTCCTGGCGCTTGGCCTCGTTGCGCGCGGCACGTTCGGCGTTGAGCCGCTCCTGGCGCGCCGTCTTGATCTGCATCGCCGTCAACGCGAGTTGCGGTTCAGGCGACGGTGCGGGTTGCCACCAGGCGCCCTGCTTGCGCGCAGGCGCTTCGCCCTTGGCGGCCTGGATGCGGAAGACGTCCGGCTTGCCGGCGGCCAACGAAGCGTTCGCGCCCGGCAACGCCAATGCCTGCTGCAACAGCGGCTGGCCCTGGCGGGCGTCCACCATCTTCACGAAGCGTGCGTAGCCCACCAGCACATCGCGCGTGGCCGCATGGCCTTGCCAGGTCGCGGCCTCCACACCTTGTTGGCCAGCGCGGTGCAAGGCGGCGCGCAGCTTGCGTCGCTCCTCGCGCGAGACCGAAGGCTTGGCGTTCACGACCACGCCCGTCACCTCCTGCCGGGCGCCGCGGCGCATCACGCGCTGCTTGTCCGGATGCGGGGTGAAGCCTTCGTCGTGCAGCACGTGGTGCACCTGGCGCAGCAGGCGGCCGACCTTGTCGGCGCTTTCGGCAGGCGCCGAGAAGGTGAGGTCGTCCGCGTAGCGCGTGTAGGCGAAGCCGAGCTTGCTCGCCAGGCCTTGCAGCCGGCGGTCGAGCTTGCGGCACAGGATGTTGGTGAGCATCGGGCTCGTCGGCGCGCCTTGCGGCAGCACGCGGTCGCGGCCCTTGCCGCCGACGAAGAAGCGCTCGCCATCCACCTCCAGCTCGTCGCAGGCGTTTTCGCTGCACAGCAGGGCCAGCAGGCTGGCCACCGATTCGCCGTAGCCCAGCCCCTGGAACACGCCCTTGATGCGCGGGAAATGGATGCTCGGGAAGAAGTCCTTCAGGTCGAGGTTGATGACCACGGCCTTCGCGCAATGCGGTGCGGCGTTGGTGACGATGCTGCGTCCCGGCAGGAAGCCGTGCGCCGCGTCGTGGCAGGGCACCTTGGCGAGCAGGTTGTCCAGCACCCAGTACTGCGCGCGCTTGAGCCGCGGCATGGGGGCGGAGATGGTGCGCACGCCGCCGGTCTTCTTGGGCAGGCTGAAGCGGCGGTAGTGCGTGGTGCGCGCCACTTCGCGGTGGAAGCACAGGAACTTCAGCTCGGGCAGGGTGAGGCCCATGGCCTGCGCGAGTTCGAGCGGCGTGCTCAATGCGGGCAGGTTGCGCGATTGGAGCCGCGCCTTGACGGCTGCCGCTTCGGCATCCACCTGCAAGCCGCCGGACACGCCGTCGCCCAGGTAGCCCGCCTCGGTCTTGCGCGCTTCGTGCCAGCGCATGGCGCGCTCGTGGCGCTGCCGTTCGCGCGCCTGGGCGTTGGCTTCGCGCTGCTCGCGTGCACGGGCCATGCGTTCCTTGCGCATGGCCTGCAAGGCGGCTTGCGGATCGCCCTTGACGCGCAGCTCGTCCTGCAGCTCGCTCAGCGCTTTCTGGAGTTCGACCTCGCGCTCGATGAGCGCGGCCTCGATGGTCGGCTGCGTGGCGTTCTGGGGCCAGAAGCCCAGCCGCTGCATCTCGGAGAGGACGACCGCGTCCTTGCTGCTCAGCGCAATGCGCGCAAGCAGTTCCGCCCGGGTCGGTACGCGTTCGCTCATTGGGAGACCTCCGCCCTGCGGGCTGCGGTGCGAGCGCCTTCGGGCGGCCGCGCGGCGCTCATGCAACGCTCCCAGCAGCAGGTCGGCTCAGGTGAGGGAAGGAATCGAGTGCAGCGCGCTTCTCATCGAAGAGCCTGAAAGGCTTGAGGGACGGGGGCTGTCCACTCGACGCCGGGCGCCACCCATCGCGCCAATGCGCTCGAAGCGAGCCACATCGGCATTGCGCGATGGGTGGCAGCCCGGCACAGTGAAGACGGCACCCGTGGCGCGTAGAACGGCAGTCAACAAGGGCGGCGAAACACCGCCCGGATTGCAAGAGCCAACGCGCTGCACTCGAATTCAGTGTAACCGCAGCTTTCGTCATGCGGCCTCCCGGACTTGTTGTTGTTCTGCCAGCTGGGGCTGTGCCAGTTGCCGCAGCGCCAGCATGTGGGCGCAGGGGCCGCGACGCAGGCGGTTCTGGCTGAAGAAGTTGCAGCTGCATTGCCCGTCCTGCAGCTGCTGATCGGCATTGAGCACGAGCACGGGCTCATGCTCGCGGCCACGGTCCTTCACCGTACCGCTGATGCGGATGCGCTCGCCTTGCGGCACGATGTCCTTCAACCGGACGCCGCGGGCATGGATGAGCGCCAGCGCCTGTTCCTCCTCAGGACTCGCGAAGCGCAGCGTGTCCAGCGGCAGCGGCTCGCGCGACAGCTCGCGCCAGGCGTAGCGGCCGGTGGGCAGGTCGAACACCGCGCGGCCGGCCTGCACCCACAGCGTCATCGCGGCATCCACGTCGGCCTGCGGCAGGCCGGTGCGCGAGGCAAGCTCGGCCGGCGTGGCAAGCCAGGTGGATTGCAAGGCCTGCGCCACGCCGCGCTTGGTCGCATCGCTCACGTCATGCCGCGCCTGCAGCAGGTCGAAGCGGCCGGCCGCGGACCAGTCGTTGGCCGTCCAGCCGGACAGGCCCAGGGTGACGGTGACGTCGCCCATCTCCACCACCCAAAAGCTGGGCATGCCCGAGCCCAGCAGGTGCACGCGCACGCGGGTGGCCAGTGCGATGAGGCGTTCAAGGGTGAGCAGCCGCCGGCGGCCCCACAGCCGCACCGTGCGCGGCTCGGTCAGCGGCGTGCCGACGATGGCGCTGCGCCGCGCGGTCAGCTCCAGCTGCCACGGCTCCAGCACGATGCGCGCCGGCTGGCCGGGCTGCAGCTCGAAGCGCAGCGAGCGCGGCCCGGCGCGTTCCTTGCGCTGGCGCAAGGCGCTGCACAGGTTGTGCAGGTCCATCGGGTGCAGCTCCACCACCGTGGCGGGCAGCGTCATCGCGCTGGACACCTGCAGGAAGCCGCGCACCCAGCTGTCGGGCAGGTCGATCTTCTCTTCGTGGAAGGCCGGGTCGTCACCGGTGGCCACCGTGAAGCCCGACGGATCCACCTTGAAGCTCGTGGCCTTGTAGTCGCGGATCTTCTGGAACTCGTCGTACAGGCTCGCCGAGTAGTCGATGTTGGTCGTGCCGCAGGCCATCTCGCCAGTGCGGTCGAACACGTCGTGCCTGACGCTCACCGCGCAGTAGCTGGATTCGTCCTGGCTGAAGGCCTCGAACAGAAGTCGGTCCGGGTGCACGGTGATGACGGGGTCGAGCACGAACCACGCATCGCGGTTGGCCTGGTACAGCCACTCGAAGTACTTGCGACGTGCCAGGTAGAAGGGCTCCAGCACCGAGGATTTCTTCTCGCGCAGCTTCTTCAGCTCGGAGGTGATCTCGCCGGCCTTGGCCTTGAGCGCCTGCGCCTGGGCCATGAACTGCGCGAGCAGGCTGCTCTCGTTGGCCTCCAGCCACTGCTTGTAGGCGGTCTGGTCGCGGCCGCGGTAGCGCAGGTCGCTCACCACCACCGAGTGCAGGGCCGACAGTGCTTCGCGGAACATGAGGTGCGCATGCGAATCGCGGCGCAGCAGGCCGTCGAAATACGTGGGCGGACGCAGCGTGTCGGGCGCGAAGCTGAAGGCCTGCGAGGCGGCCGTGTCGTCCACCGAGGTGCTGCCGTAGTACTTGTAGCGGAATTGCATGGTGGGTCAGGCGCTGTGCAGGGCAGGGGCCTTCCAGGCCAGGAAGGGCAGCTCGATCTGCGGGTGCCGCGCCGCGATGTCGCGCAGCCCCGCCACGTACTGCGGCTTGTCGGTGAGGCTGGCGGTGACCACCTGCCGCGCGAAGATCTCGGCCACCACGGCGGCGGTCTCGGGCGCGGCGATCTGTGCGCGCAGGAAGTCGGTGATGCGCGACTTCGCCACGCGGCCGCGATGCACCTGGCTCAGCACGGTGAGGAAGTAGGGCGTCAGCGCACGCAGCTGCTGCGCGAGGCGCGGCGCATCGTCCGAGGGCAACTCCAGCAGCCACTGCGTCACGAAGAGCTGCACCTGCGTGCCGGGGTGCTGGCTCAGCCGCGTGAGGCACAGGCTCGCATCGGCGGCACTCATGCGGCGCACGAGGCGGCTGCGGCCCAGGGCCTGCACCCACGCTTGCGGATGGTCGACCCAGGCGATGAGCAGCTCCACGTCCAGCGAGTCGTCGGGCAGGCGTTCGCCGAAGAGCTGTTGCGTGTAGGCGCGGGTGTCGTCGAATGCGGCGTCGGCCAGCGGCAGGAGGTCGGCGGATTGCTTCGGCGTGGGCGCGGCCGACAGCGTCTGGTCGATCGCCTGCATGGACCACTGGCGCACTCCGGCATCGGCATGGCGTGCCAGCGTGGCGAGCTGGCGCAGGCTGAAGTCTGTGATGGCCAGCGACGCCAGCGCCCAGGCGCCGTAGCGCTGGGCGCCGCCGCTGCGGGCTTGCAGGGCTCGCCATGTGCCGGATGCATCCCGCGCGGGCGCGTAGGCCTGCAGGTCAGCAGTGAGCCAACGCAGGATGTCGTCGTGCTGTCCTTCGCCGGCCTCGGTCTGGAACAGGCCGTCATGCAGGCGCGAGGCGACGGCACGGCCGACCTGTTCATCGGCCAAAGCCAGCCGCAGCAGTGCAGGCGCGATGGCGGCGCGCACGCCGGCATGTCCGCTCAGGGCCAGGGTGCACAGCAACTCGACCTGCTGGCGCAGCACGTCGTCCGACAAGGCCGCGAGGATGCGCGCGCCGCAGGCACGGCGGTCTGCATCTTCCGCGCCGAGCAGCCTCGTGAGTAGCACCGGCGGCACCAGCGCCACGCCGGCCGGGTGCATCAGCAACCAGCTCACGGCCAGGCGCAGCACCGGCACGGCGGGGTGGTCCAGCAGAGGAAGCAGCGAGCCCAGGCCTTGCCATGACGCCGCCGCCTGCTGAAGCGGGCCTTGCAGCAGTTGCTCCGCCAGCGCCGCGCCTTCTGCCAGGCCCGGGTCCGCCGCATCGGCGGCGAGCATCGCGTCCAGCAATTCGTTCAGCAACGAATCGGGCGCAGCCAGCAGCGCCAGCCCGTGGCCTTGCTTGCGCGCGCGTTCGTGCACCGAGAAGAGCAGGGCGACGACGAGGTCCGCATGCCTGGCGAACGATGCCGGATCGCCCGCGATGTGCAGCAGCGCGTAGTCGCGCGCGGCCGCATGCGTGCTGGCCGACATGAGCTTGAGCCATGGCACCTGAACGGCGGTGTCGGTGGTGTCTTCGACGTGGGCGCGCGCGGCATCGAAGCCGAGCGCGGCCGTCGGTGCGTACGGGCGCTGCAGCAGGACTTCGAGCACGGCCGCGTCCTGCTCGCGCACGAAGTTCGCATGGTCCTGCAATGCGCGGGCTGCCACGGCATTCACGAGCGCGCTGCGGCTTTCCATGGCCAGGCGCAGCAAGGCTTCGGGATGCGCATCCCACATCGCGCGCAGCGCTTCGGTGCGCTCGGGCATGGGACGCGAGGCGTCCAGCGGCTGCAGCGTCCACCAGCGCTTGGCGCGGGCGCTGGTGTGCAGGTCGGGCATGTTCGCCAGCAGCAGCTTGGGCAGCAGCATCCAGCCCGCGCCACGGTGATGCAGGCGCGACGAGCGCTGGTATTGCCGGTCGATGTACTCCCAGCGCTGCTCCTCGCGCGGTGGCGGCTGTTCGTCGTCCACCAGGCCCAGCAGCATGTCCACCGCCAGCTCGGGCGCATGCGGATGCGAGAGGGCGGCCAGGCGGCGGACGGTGCGCCAGCCGCGAAGCCGCAGGTAGTCGCGCGTGCGCCCGCCGAAGGCGCGGGCCGGTGAGCGGGCGCCGCCGGTGGCGCGCTTGAGCCAGCCGCCCGTCTTGGGCGAGCGGTAGTCTCGTGACCCGGAGGCGCCCTGCATCGCCGTGGTGTTCTCGAAGCGGGCGTGCAAGAGGCCGACCACCTGCGCATCGCGGCGCATTTCCGCGGCCTTGTAGACGTAGCGCACGCCCTGGAAGGTGCCCACCTCCAGCGGCAGCGCCTTCAGCAGCCGCAGCAGCACGGCGCGCGGGCCGGGCCGCACGAAGGCGATGTCGTACCAGTCCAGCAGCAGCGAGGCCCAGTCCGAGGAGCGGGCTTCCAGGCCGGCGTCGATCTGGTCGACCAGATCGACGCCGGACTTCTCGCTCTCCAGCTCGGCTTCCCAGCTCGGCAGCAGCGTGTCGGCGTGGGCTTCGCGTGCCTCGGGCGTGAGCAGCATGAGCCAGGCCTGGCGTGCGGCGCGGCAGGTGGCGGGGCTGCGTCCGCGCTGCGACAACGCCTGCATGGCCTCGGTGGCGCCCGGGTCGCCCAGGCGGCCGATCGCGACCGCCAGGCACAGGTCGAGCAGGTCGTTGCCGCTGTCCAGCAGTTCGACCAGGCGCGGTACAAGGCTGCGCAGCGCCTGCTGGGCGGGGCTCGCGGGCGACGAGGCGTCGCTGCATTCGGCCACGCGCCAGGCGGCACGTGCACGGCGCTCGGCGGATTCGAGCTTCCAGCGGGCGGGCTGGAAGCGGGCCACGAGGGCAGTGATGGGGGTCGGCACCGGCTGCGGCGTGGAGGCTGGCGTGGGCGCGGTGATGCGGGCTTGCGGCGTGAGCGCGTCCAGCCCGGCGAGGCCTTCATGGCGCATCAGCCGCTCGCCGGCTGCCAGCCGCCGGCGGATGAAGTCCCGCATGCGCCGTTCAGCCTCGGCCTGCAGGCAGGGCGTGGCGGTGAGCGAGGATTCCTGCAGCTCCTGCCGCACGGTGACGATGCAGCGCGCCGCGGGGTCTGCACCCGTGCGAGCCGGCAGGTCGAGTTCGATGAGCTCGACCGTGCAGGTGCGCTCGCGCGGCAGCTGCCGCACCAGCACGGCGCTGGCGATCTTCTTCACGTGGTCCCCTCCCGCTGGGCGTCTTGGCGTGCTTGCCGCGATGCCGTGGTGTTCGTGGCCGGCGCAGCCCGATGGACAGGGCGCGCCGGCGGATGTTCAAGAGCGGCGATTTTGCACGGCCTGGGCGTTCTGGCAATCACCGCGAGGGGATGCGGTGGCGTTCCCTCGCACCGCACCTGGGCGCCGCATCAGCCGGGCAGGCCGCGCGCCACGAAATCCGGGTTTTCGAACCCGGGCTTGCCGTAGCGCAGGGCCGCGCCGGACATCGTCCGCACGCTGCCGCCAGCCGCGGCCAGCACCGCCTGGCCGGCGGCGATGTCCCATTCCATGGTTCGGCCGAAGCGGGGGTAGAGATCGGCCCGGCCTTCGGCCAGCAGGCACAGCTTCAGCGAGGAGCCCGCTTCCATCGTGGTGTGCACCGGCAGGTCCGCGAGGAAGGCCGCGAGTGCTGCCTTGTCGCCGTGGGACCGGCTGGCCAGCACGGTCAGCCCCCGCGGCGGTGCGGGCCGGCAGCGGATGGAGCGCTCGCCGGCGGCATCGTGAACGCTGGCGCCTTCGCCGACCCAGCCGCAGAACGCCCGGCCGATCGCCGGGGCGAACACCACGCCGGCCACCGGCTCGCCGTCCTCGATGAAGGCGATGTTGACGGTGAACTCGCCGTTGCGGTTCACGAACTCGCGCGTGCCGTCCAGCGGGTCGACCAGCCAGAAGCTGCGGGCCTTCGACACGTCGGGTACGCGGCCGGCGGCGACGGCTTCCTCGGCGACGACGGGAATCTCCGGCGCCAGCGCAGCCAGGCCCTCCAGGATGATCTCCTCCGCCAGGACGTCGGCCTGCGTGACGGGCGATTCGTCTGCCTTTCGTTGCACGTGGATGTCGCCCCGGTAAATCTGCATGATCGCCTCGCCTGCGCGGCGGGCGATGTGGTCCAGTTGCGGCAGCCAGTGTTTCTGGAAGGTGAAGGTCATCACGAGGCGCTCGGGTGTGGCAACAATCCCGGAAAGGAGTTTGCGGGACATGGGAACGAACACATCGATTGTCGCCGTGCGGATGGTGCTGGCTGCCGTGGTGACCGCAGTCTGCGCGTGGAGCCTGCCGTCGCAGGCCGGGCTCATCCGCGACAAGCTGCGCGAACGCGCCGAGCAGCGCCGCGAGGCGGCCCAGCACCAGGACGACGAGATGGGCGACGGCATGCACGCCTCGGGCGAGGCCGCGTTGCCGCCGGGCGTCACGCTGGAGCGCGACATCGCCTACGGCAGCGACCCGGCCCAGCGGCTGGACCTCTTCCGGCCGGCCAAGGTGGCGCCTGACGCGGTGCTCATCTTCATGGTGCACGGCGGGGGATGGGCGCGCGGCGACAAGGCCTACGCCCGTGTCACCACCAACAAGGTGCCGCACTGGGTGCCGCAGGGGCACGTCTTCGTCTCCATCAACTACCGCATGGTGCCGGTGGCCAACCCGGTGGAGCAGGCCGACGACGTGGCCCGCGCGCTGGCCTTCGTGCAGGGGCAGGCGGCTTCGTGGGGCGTGAACCCGGCGCGGGTGGTGCTGATGGGCCACTCGGCCGGTGCGCACCTCGTGTCCATGCTCAATGCGGATCCGTCCATCGCCACCCGGCAGGGCGCGAGGCCCTGGCTGGGTACCGTGCCGCTGGACGGCGCCGCCTTCGACGTGGTGACCATCATGGAAGCCCGCCATTTCCGTCTCTTCGACAAGACCTTCGGCACCGACCGGGCGCTGTGGGTGGATGCCTCGCCCATCCGGCGCCTGAAGGCCGCGCCGCCGCCCATGCTGCTGGTGTGTTCCGCCCGCCGCGCCGATTCCTGTGCCCAGGCCCAGGCCTTCATGGACAAGGCCAACGGGCTGGGTGGCCGGGTGCAGCTGCAAAAGGAAGACCTGTCGCACAGCGAGATCAACGAACGCCTGGGCTTGCCGGGCGCCTACACCGACTCGGTGGACGCCTTCATCCGGCAGGTTTCGGCGCGCTAGGAGACGCCCTGGAAGGGGCGCCCCTCGCACCGCTGGGAAAACCCCTTGAGCCCGCGCCGCGGCTGGCTCCTAGAATCGTTGTGCACCTGCACAAGGAGTCCCGTTCATGGTCCAGTCCCGGCGAGCGTCTGCCAAGACCTCCGGCGAAGGCGGGGAAGCCGAATCCGGCGGCCCGCGCATCCTCAAGAAATACCCCAACCGCCGCCTGTACGACACCGAGACCAGCAGCTACATCACGCTGGCCGACGTGAAGAAGATGGTCCTCAACGGCCAGGACTTCGTCGTGCGCGACGCCAAGACCTCCGAAGACCTCACCCGCAGCATCCTGCTGCAGATCATCCTGGAGGAGGAAACCGGCGGCGTGCCCATGTTCAACACGACCATGCTGGCGCAGATCATCCGCTTCTACGGCCACGCCATGCAGGGCATGATGGGCTCGTACCTGGAGAAGAACCTCCAGACCTTCACCGACATCCAGAGCAAGCTGACCGAGCAGTCGAAAGGGCTGTACGACCCAAAGGTGATGTCGCCTGAGCTGTGGGCGCAGTTCCTCAACGGCCAGGCGCCCGTCGTCCAGGGGTTGATGGGCAACTACCTGGAGCAATCCAAGCAGATGTTCGTGCAGATGCAAGAGCAGATGGCCAAGCAGGCGGAAAGCCTGTTCCCGGGCATGCCGGGGTTCACGCCGCCCAAGCGTTGAGGTCGGCGCATTTGTGCGAAGGGCGCCACTCGGCGCCCTTTTCGTTTTTGCGCGACCGAAATGGCGTGCCTCGGTGGGCATATATGAACGGCCAGGCGGGAGCCTCGCTGGTCCAATCGGCGCGTCCGCACTGATGAGCCAGGCGGCGAAACCTCCGGGTTTGTGGACCTTCCGCCCATTCGTGGGTGGAGACACGCCGAGCTCTGCTCGGAAGGGATCGGGGCTGTCGTGAGGCCCTGGTAAATAAATCAAAGAGAAGAGAGGAGATGCATCATGGACATCGATGCAAGCGAGTTACCAAGCCATGAAGCCGGCAAAGTCATTGCCAAGCTCGCGCAAGCGTTCCAGGGCAAGTTTCCGCAGTGGCTCAAGCACTCCGGTGAGTGCCGTTCGGAAGAGGCGCGGAACATCGCTTTGAAGTGCATGGAGGTTGAAGTCAGGGACGACCACCTGCTGAGCCAATTCGTGGCCGACTGTCATGTTGTTGGCTACAACTACGCGGGCATAGACAACGTGGTAGCACGTGTGTCGGGTTTGGCTTCTGCGTCGCCGGTGGCGGCACTGGCTGTGATGGTGCACATGAAGGAAGCGCTAGGCCGTTACGTTCAGGTGCTGGAAATCCTGTCCCGCAAGTGCAGCCAGAAGCCTCAGCATGGCTATTTGGTGGAGCAAGGGTCCAGTGCTGGCGCGCTTTCGGAAGCCCTGGCTCTGGAGTCCATGCAGCATCCGGATGCCGCAGCCATCGTGCAGAGGGCCGAGGAGGTCTGTGACGCACTGCTGAAGGAGGTGTTTCACGTGATCAGGGTGCCAATTCTCTAAACGAACCCGGCAAGGACGACCAAACGTCGTCCTTGTCCGGATTTCACGGTCTGCGCCCGGCCAGCCGCCCCGGCATCGGCGAAAATCGCCGGTTATGACCCAAGACACCTCCGTGGCCCAGCCGTCCCCGGCCACATCCGCCCCCAAGATCGGCTTCGTCTCCCTGGGCTGCCCCAAGGCCCTGACCGACTCCGAACTCATCCTCACCCAGCTGCGCGCCGAGGGCTACGACACGTCCAAGACCTTCGCGGGCGCGGACCTCGTCATCGTCAACACATGCGGCTTCATCGACGACGCGGTGAAGGAAAGCCTGGACACCATCGGCGAGGCGCTGGCCGAGAACGGCAAGGTGATCGTCACCGGCTGCCTGGGCGCCAAGGCGGGCGATGCCGGCGGCAACCTCGTCAAGCAGATGCACCCCAGCGTGCTCGCCGTGACCGGCCCGCACGCCACCAACGAGGTGATGGACGCCGTGCACCTGCACGTGCCCAAGCCCCACGACCCCTTCGTGGACCTGGTGCCAGCGCAGGGCATCAAGCTCACGCCCAAGCACTATGCCTACCTGAAGATCAGCGAAGGCTGCAACCACCGCTGCTCGTTCTGCATCATTCCCAGCATGCGCGGCGACCTGGTGTCGCGGCCCATCGGCGACGTGCTGGGCGAGGCGCAGCGGCTGTTCGAGGCGGGCGTGAAGGAACTGCTGGTCATCAGCCAGGACACGAGCGCCTACGGCGTGGACGTGAAGTACCGCACCGGCTTCTGGGACGGCAAGCCCGTCAAGACGCGACTGTTCGACCTGGCCGAGAAGCTGGGTGACCTGGCCGAGAAGCACGGCGCCTGGGTGCGCATGCACTACGTGTACCCGTACCCGCACGTGGACGAGATCTTGCCGATGATGGCCTCCGGCCGCGTGCTGCCTTACCTGGACGTGCCGTTCCAGCATTCGCATCCGGACGTGCTCAAGCGCATGAAGCGGCCGGCCAACGGCGAGAAGAACCTGGAGCGCCTGCTCCGGTGGCGCGAGGCCTGCCCGGAGATCGTGGTGCGCAGCACCTTCATCGCCGGCTTCCCGGGTGAGACGGAAGCGGAGTTCGAACACCTGCTGCAGTTCATGCGCGAGGCGCGGATCGACCGGGCGGGATGTTTTGCCTACTCGCCGGTGGAAGGAGCGACGGCGAACGACTTGCCCGGCATGCTGCCGGCCGAGGTGCGGGAAGAGCGTCGTGCGCGGTTCATGCAGGTGGCCGAAGAGGTGTCTGCCGCCAAGCTGCGCGAGCGTGTGGGCGCGACGATGCAAGTGCTCGTCGATTCAGCGCCCGCGCTCGGCCGCAAGGGCGGCGTCGGTCGCACCTATGCCGATGCGCCCGAGATCGATGGCGTGGTGAAGTTGCTGCCGCCGGAGAAGGCTTCGAAAACGCTCAAGGTGGGGGAGTTCACGAAGGCGCGGATCGTGGGGACGCAGGGGCATGACCTGATTGGGCAGCCGGTCTGAGTTGTCACGCAGTCATTCGGGCGCACCTATCAGCAGCTTCTCGACATCGAGATATTGAATCGTCTCGCGCACGTCGCGCTCGACGGCGCGAGCGGGCCAAATCGTCCCAGGGGTCCAGCTCATGTGACCCCTGAACGCGGCCGGTCTGCACCCGTCCAAGGTGATGCTGCCTGAGTACGAGATTCCCGAAAGGCTGATGCGATATTCGGCAGAGAACTGGGCTCGTCTTCGCGACTCGTGATGCATGCCAGTCCCATTGATGTGCTTCATGTGATTGCCTGGCTATGTCAACGACCTCGGGCGCGAATCGTGCCGCGTCTGATGTCTTCTCGTCGGATACGGCGCATGGTCGCGGCTTGGTGCATGGCTATCTGATTCTCAGAAGTATCCAGGTCACGACGGCGAACATGGCCCCGAAGGCGAACGCCCAACGGAGCCAGTCGGAGTTCTCTGATTGGCCCTCGAAGAGGCTGGAGTCCGCATCATCGAGAACGGAGCGGGAGGCCGCAGAGAGAATGCCGATCAGGAAGTGGACCAGCGCTTCGACAAAGTCCATCGCGCCCGATGGCAGCGCCGCGCCGGCCAGCACGCCCGCCAAGGCACCCCCTGCGATCGGGAGTGACAAGGAATCCGTCAGTCCTGCATAGAGCAGGACGGCGCCGACCAGCAACCCGAGGATCGAGCCTGCAACAGTGGAGAGCATTGCTGCGCCGAGGCGGAAGGCGTTGTTGTGGTCATGCTGCATCGTGCTTGTGTCTCAGGGAGTCACGGACGGGGCAACCAGTGCCTGTTCATGGTGAGCCGTTGTTCGTGCATCAATGCTCGGTCAATGTTTAACTGGCAGGTCGTGGGTTGGAGGCAATGGCCGCCGGATGGCGGTCGAGCCAGGAGACGACTTCTGACATGAGGCCGACCACGGCTGCATGCACCTTTTGATCATCATCCGCAGCGGGTCGGCGGTACAAGTCCACGATCGCGTCCATGTGGGTCTTGGCCTGTTGGCAGCCGGCTTGCGGGTCTGAACAAAGAACGGCCAGGGTTCTCTCTTTGTAGGCCGTGACATCCGCGTTGCGCAACTTCTGGTCCGCCAATACGTCTTGCAGGAGAAGACCGCAAAGCATCACCAGTTCGTCCTGCACGGTGTCGAGCGTTGCCTTTTGCATGACACGATCCATTTGCTGCGCGAACTGAAGCGTGGAATCGTTCATGGCAGGAGACTTGTCCATGGTTGGGCGGTTTGCAACCTGCCCCAGGCACACGCTTGACAGGGCCAGCAAGCACGAAGCGACGAGGAACAGTGCCGGTTTTCTTGGCGTCATGAAAGCTCCTTGATGGCGGGGGCTGTTTAGGCGATGGCCGACCCTCACACTGCGCGACCCGTCCGACGCCTCTGCACGGCCAGTGCCAATTCCCGCAGCACCGGCACCGTCTGCCCGAATGAAATGCACGCATCGGTGATGGACACGCCGTGCTTCAGCGGCACGCCCGGCACCAGGTCCTGCCGGCCTTCTTCGAGATGGCTTTCGATCATCACTCCGGTGATCCGCCGGTCGCCCGCCGCGATCTGCTCGCCGACGTTGCGCGCGACCTCGATCTGGCGTCGGTGCTCCTTGCTGCTGTTCCCGTGAGACAGGTCGATCATCACCTGCTCGCGAAGGCCTGCGCTGCGCAGCACGTCGCACGCCGCCGCCACATGGGCGGCATCGTAGTTCGGCGTCTTGCCGCCGCGCAGGATGATGTGGCAGTCGTCATTGCCGCGCGTTTCGAAGATGGCGGCCATGCCCATCTTCGTCATGCCCATGAAGGCATGCGGCGCCCGCGCGGCCAGGATCGCATCGGACGCGACCTTGACGCCGCCATCGGTACCGTTCTTGAACCCCACCGGGCAGCTCAGGCCCGATGCCAGCTGGCGGTGGCTCTGGCTCTCGGTGGTGCGTGCCCCGATGGCGCCCCAGGCGATCAGGTCGGCAATGAACTGCGGGCTGAGAAGGTCAAGGAATTCCGTGCCCACCGGCAGGCCCAGCGTGGTGAGGTCCAGCAGCAGTCGGCGGGCCCGCTCCAGCCCTTCGTTGATCGCGAAGGTGCCGTCCAGGTGCGGGTCGTTGATGGAACCTTTCCAGCCCACCGTCGTGCGCGGCTTCTCGAAGTAGGCGCGCATGACGATCAGCAGGTCCTGCCGCAACTCGTCGGCCACCGCCTTCAGCCGATGTCCGTACTCGATGGCCTGGTCATGGTCGTGGATCGAGCAAGGCCCGACGACCACGACGAGGCGGTCGTCGCGGCCGTGCAGCACGTCCGCGATCGCCGCGCGGCTGGCTTCGACGAGCGCCAGCGTGTCGTCGCGCACGGGCACGCGCTCCTGCAGCAGCGCGGGCGTCATGAGAGGACGGACGGCACTGATGCGGACGTCGTCGATGCGGGTGGTGTCGAGCGTGCTGTCGCGCTCTCCGATTTCGCGGTCGTGCAGGGGGTCGTCGAGGCGGGGCATGGGGGTGGTGATGTGCGATGGGAATGCCGGATTCTGATTCAAACGCCGGCGATCGACTCCATCGTGTGCACGATCACCCCCTCGATCGGGTCCACCGGCTCATTCCACGGCGAGGCCGCAATCATCTTCAGCGTGTCCTGGTAGCCCGCCCGCCACCGCTCATGGATCCCGCTGGGCGTGAAGTCGATGTCCTTGGTGTGATCCTCTCCATCCACCCGCGGCGCCACGAGATGCGCCACGTGCATCGTGGTCCCGCATCCCCATGACATCAGCTCCTTGACCTGCGCCTCATTGCGCTTGGCCGCCGGAATCTGCCCACACAACTCGCGGATCACGTGCCGCAGCCGATGGATCTGCTTTTGCCTGGCGATGTGGCTGTCCGCCCGGCTCGCATACTGGATGTCCTTCTGCCGGCCCATCACCTCCCAGATCGATTGCGGTTCCGGCCCTTGCTGGTGCCACACGTTCACCGCGAAGATGACCGAGTCACGCCGCGGCACGTCGTCCAGCACGGCCTCGATGGGCGTGTTGGAGTAGATGCCGCCGTCCCAGTACGGCTCGCCGTCGATGCGCACCGCCGGGAAGGCCGGGGGCAGGGCGCCCGACGCCATCACGTGCTCGACGCGAAGCGGCTGCGTGCTGCTGTCGAAGTAGCGCATCTCGCCGCTCAGCGCGTTCACCGCGCCCACGGTGAGCCGTGCCTTGCCCTGGTTGACGAGCTCGAAGTCCACCAGTTGATGCAGGGTCTCCTTCAGCGGCTCGGTGCTGTAGTACGCCGCCGAGTCGATGCCCACGCGCGCCTGCGAGCCCCGCCATGCCGCCAGGCTGGGCGTGAAGAACGACGGGATGCCGCGCGACAGCGTGGCGAGGTTGGCCGCAACGCGTCCCAGGCCAAGCCATGCCAACGGATCCGTCGCCGCATTGGCCTGCTCCACATGGTCCCAGAACGCATGCAGCCGCTCCAGCCGGTGCGATGGTTCATTGCCCACGATCAGCGCCGCGTTGATGGCGCCGATGGACGTGCCGATCACCCAGTCGGGCTCGATGCCTGCTTCATGCAGCGCCTCGTACACGCCCACCTGGTAGGCGCCCAGGGCGCCGCCGCCTTGCAGCACCAGCACCACTTGGCCGGGCAGGTCTGCATGCATGGCCGACGGCTTGCGGGACCGGGCCACGGCATCGCGATAGCGTGCAGCATTCATGCCGCCACCCCCGCGCGTTCGATCGGTTGGTCGATGTCCATCATGTCTTTCCGATAGTCGTGCAGCACCTCACCATACGGCAAGGTGAGGTCCGCGATGAAATGCAGCCCGCCGAGCACGCGCCGCACCGGCAGGTCCGCCACGGGTGCGTTCACGTGCGGCACGAGGTGCAGCCTCGCCGGACCGGACCAGGCGCCTTGCACCTGGATGTCGGTGAGCCTGTACCCCACCAGCTGCGCAATCGCCAGGCTGCCGTCGACGTCGGGAATGAGCTTGAGGTTGACCTGGGTCTTGCTCATCTTCTCGATGATGGACGCAGAGGAGCAAGCCTTGCGGCCCCGCACGTCGTACAGCAGGTGCTGGTGCTTGTAGCCCATGGTGCCCACGGCCACTTGCACGCCGGCGTAGTCCAGCGTGCCGGTCAGGGTGTCCTGCGCCACGGCCAGCTTGGGGTGGGCATGCTTCTTCGGAAAGCCCCAGATCTCGCGCCCGCCCGCAATGGGCGGTTCATCGTCCAGGTACATCTGCGCCGTGAAGTTGACGTGCTCGCCCTTGAGCAGCGCCGGAATGACGATGCCCGATTCGGTGTAGTCGCCAAAGCCCGCAGAGTCTGGCATGCGGATGAACTCGTAGAGCACGGTGTTGCTGCCGTCGGGCTCCAGCGGTTCGGGCAGTGCATCGCGGATCGCCTGCGGGTCGGACTCGTAGGTGATGATGAGGTATTCGCGGTCGACGAAGCGGTACGGTCCCTTGGGGTAGGACGGCGAGGCCAGCGGCATGGATGGCAGGCCGAGGATGTGGTCGATTTTCATGGTCGTTCGCTCCCTTGGTTCAGTGTGCCGTCCAGCCGCCCTCGATGGGCAGCACCGCGCCGGTGATGGACGCCGCGTCTGCCGAGCACAGGAATGCGGTGAATGCCGCCACCTGCTCGACGGTGACGAACTTCTTCGTCGGCTGTGCATGCAGCAGCACGTCGCGCACCACCTCCTCTTCGGTGATGCCGCGTGCACGGGCCGTGTCGGGAATCTGCTTTTGCACCAGGGGCGTGAGCACGTAGCCGGGGCACACGGCATTCACCGTCACCCCGTGCTCGGCGGCTTCCAGCGCCACGGCCTTGGTGAAGCCCGCAATGCCATGCTTGGCCGCCACGTAGGCTGACTTGAACGGGCTGGCCACCAGTGCATGCGCCGAGGCCACGTTCACGATGCGGCCGAAGCCGCGCTCGCGCATCAGCGGCAGTGCCAGCCTCGTGGTGTGGAAGGCCGCGCTCAGGTTGATGGCGAGGATGGCGTTCCACTTGTCCAGCGGGAACTCATCCACCGCAGCCACGTGCTGGATGCCCGCGTTGTTGATGAGCAGGTCCACGGCGCCGAAGCGGTCGATGGCGCGGGCCATCATGGCCTCGATGGCCTCGGCGCGCGACATGTCGGCGCCGTCGTACTGCACGTCCACGCCGGTCTCCTGCGCGATGCTTCGGCGCAGGGCGGCGATTTCGTCCGCATCGCCGAAGCCGTTGAGGATGACGTTGGCGCCTTCGCGCGCCAGGCGCTGGGCGATGCCCAGGCCGATGCCCGATGTCGAGCCGGTGACGAGTGCGGTCTTGCCTTTGAACATGGAGTCCTCCTGAATGAAGTGATGGATGCAGGCTCAGTCGCGCAAGGCGCCTGCTCCTTACGTCCATCCCTAGGGGGTGTAAGCAATCGGTGGGTTCCAACGACCACTGCGCATTCACACCAAAGGGAGCATCGACATGACCCGTCGCACGTCCATCGTCATCGTGGGGGGCGGCTTCGCAGGCACCAGCCTGGCGCGTTCACTGCACGCCCAGCTGGGCGAATCCACCGACCTGACGCTGATCTCGGAAGAGAGCACCACCACCTTCAATCCGATGCTGCCCGAGGCCGTGGGCGCATCCATCTTTCCGGAGCAGGTGGTGGCCCCCTTGCGCGAGATGCTGCCGCCGGGGCCCGGCCGCCGCTTCGTCATGGGCCGCGTGACGGACGTGGACACCGTGGGCAAGACCCTGGCCTGCAACACCTTGAGCGGCCCGCGCACCATGCCCTACGACCACCTCGTGCTGGCCTTCGGCAACCGCGCGCGGCTGGACCTGATTCCGGGCATGGCCGAGCACTCGCTGCCGCTGAAGACCGTGGGCGATGCGCTGGAGATCCGCAACGTGGTGCTGCGCCGGCTGGCGCGCATCGAGCTGGAATCGGACATGCTGCTGCGCCGGTCGCTCGGCCACTTCATCGTCATCGGCGGCGGTTTCTCAGGCGTGGAGGTGGCCGGCGAACTGGTCGATTGCCTGCACAGCATCCGCCGCTTCTATCCGCGCGTTGCCGATGCCGAGCTGAAGGTCACCGTGCTGCAGGACCTGGATCGCCTGCTGCCGGAGCTGCCAGCGCGGCTGGGGCAATCGGCGCTGGCTTCGCTGCGCCGGCGGGGCGTGGACGTGAAGCTCGGCTCGCGTGCGGTGCGCATCCACGAAGCGGGCGTTGAGCTGTCCAGCGGAGAGGCGATCGTCGCGCACTCCGTCATCGGCACCATCGGAACTCGGCCGAACCGCCTGGTGGAGGCCCTGGGGCTGCCAATGGAGCGCGGCCGCATCGTGGTGCGTCCGGACATGCGCGTGCCCGGGCACGAGGGCGTGTGGGCGCTGGGCGACTGCGCCCTGGTGCCCAATGCGCAGGACGGCAAGCCCTCGCCGCCGACGGCGCAGTTCGCCGTGCGGCAGGGGCGGCAACTCGCGGCGAACCTGCTCGCTGCCATGGAGGGCAGGGCGCTGCGTGACTTCACCCATCGCTCGCGCGGGCAGATGGCCAGCATCGGCCACATGAAGGGCGTGGCCGAGGTGTTTGGCATCGCCTTGTCCGGGCTGCCCGCATGGCTCGTCTGGCGGGCGTACTACCTCTCGCAGATGCCCACGCTGCGCCGCAAGCTGCGCATCTTCGTGGAGTGGACCTGGGGCATGTTCTTCCCGACCGACATCACGCACCTGCGCTTCACGCCCAGCCGGGAGGTGATGAAAGCAGAGACGGAGCAGGGCGAGCGCCTCTATACTCCGCGGCCATGAGTTCGGCCGTTTCGCATCGCATCCTTCTGCTGCCCCGCGCGGGCGGCTGCATGGCGTGCGAACCGATCGCCCAGCTCAAATCCAAAAAACAGCCGCTTGTCTGACCGGGGCAGCTGTTCCGTCGGACAAGCGACGGAACACGCGACATCCCACGCGGCTTGCCCGCCTCCCGATTCACGCTGACCTCCGCCGCCTCGCCCGACAGGTTCCATGCCGGTCTTTGCGCAGGAGAAAACCATGTCTGATTGGAGCGGAATCTGGGTCGCCATCGTGACCCCTTTCCTGAACGATGGCCCGCGGTCGGTGGACCATGCGGGGCTGAAGCGCCTCGTGCGGCGCTGCAAGTCGGCCGGCGTGAAGGGCCTCGTGGCGCTGGGCTCCACCGGCGAGCCGTGGGCGCTGGACGATGCCGAGCAGGTGGCAGTGCTCGACACCATCCTCGCCAGTGGCGATGGCCTGCCGGTCATCGCGGGCCTGGGCGGCAACCACGTGGGGCAGATGCACGCACGCCTGGCCGCCTTCAACGGCTTGCCGCTGGCGGGTGTCATCAGCTCACCGCCGCCGTACGCGCGACCGTCGCAGCCGGCGCTGGTGCAGCACTTCGAGCGCCTGGCCGACCTGTCGCGTGCGCCGCTGCTGCTCTACGACATTCCCTACCGCACCGGCGTGGCGATGGAGCTGCCCACCATCCTCGCGCTGGCGGCGCATCGCAACATCGCCGGCATCAAGGACTGCGGTGGCTCGGCCGCGAAGACGCAGGCACTGATCCAGGACGGCCGCCTCGCCGTGCTGGCAGGCGAAGATGCGCAGGCCTTCGGCAACCTGTGCCTGGGCGGCGCCGGTGCCATCACCGCGGCAGCAAACGTCCGCCCGGAGGCCTTCGTGGCGATGTTCCATGCGCTGCAACGGGCAGACCTGCCCAAGGCAAGGCCCATCCAGCATGCGCTGCTGCCGCTCATCGACGCCTTGTTCAGCGAGCCCAACCCGGCGCTGGTCAAGGCCGCGCTGCAAGCCCAAGGGTTGATTGCCGACGCCGTGCGTGCCCCGCTGATCGACGCCAGTGATGCCGGCCGGGCCCGGGTGCTTCAGGCGCTGGAGGCTTTTGACGCGCAGGTCTCGCGGTAGTCGGACTTCTACGAAAGCTCAGGGCTTGCCTGCCGCCTTGAGCTGGTCGAAGGGCAGGTATTCGCCCTCGACCACGCTGTACCACTCGATGCGCTTGCCCTTCTTGTGCAGGCGGAAGCGGTCCACCACCGGCTCGGTGGCCGGGTCGCCGCCGCAGGTCTCGTCATGGCGCTCGCGCACCGCGATGTTGGCGACCTTGCCGTTGCAGTCCTCGATGAAGAAGCGCAGGCATTGCTGCTCGTGGCGGCCTTCGTAGACCTTCTGCACGCGCAGCTTGTTCTGCAGCTTGCGCATGGCAGGCAGCGTCCATTCGGGGCAGGACGCGGCCTCGGGCGCAGCCGCAGGATCGGCGGCGAAGGCGGGTGCACTCTGGCTGAGCGCGGCAAAGAGGACGAGGACGGGGACGAAGACGGGCGGGCGCATCGGTCAAGCATAGCGCCAAGCCGACCGGACCCGATTGATTGCACAATTCGCACATCATGCCGCTTGCCCGCACCCGGCCCGTCGCGACTGCCTTGCCCACCTACGCCCTCTACGGCGAGCAGGGCCGTTCACTGGGCGTGGACTGGCTCCACATCGAAAGCATCGCCGCGCGCAGCCGGCTGCACGACTGGGAGATCAAGCCCCACCGCCACGACCTGCTGTTTCAAATTCTGTACATCCGAAGCGGCCAGGTGAAGGTCTCCGCCGAGGGCGATGCGTGGCAGCTTCGCGGCCCCTGCGCGATGACGGTGCCGGCGCTGTCCGCGCACGGCTTCGCGTTCTCGCGCAAGGTGGACGGCCTGGTCATCACCGTGCTGGAGCAGCACCTGCGCGACCTGCTGGCCCACGAGCAGGCCCTGCTGGCACAGACGCTGCGCCTGCGCGCCCAGGCCTTGCCGCGCGAGGCGGCCGACGCCATCGGCAGCGCGGTCATGGCGCTTCGCGACGAGTTCACTGCCGCCGAGCCGTGGCGGGGCCTGGCCATCGACACCGCCTTGCTGCATCTGGTGGTGCTGGTCCAGCGTGCACTCGGGCAGGGCGAGCGCAATGTCGACGACGGAGACCGCGCGTTCGAGCACGTCAGGCGCTTTCGCACCCTGGTGGAAGCGCGCTTTCGCGAACAGGTCCGCCTCTCGGACTGTGCCTCTGAGCTGGGCATCACGCCCACCCAGCTCAACCGCGTGTGCCACCGCGTGCTCGGTCAGTCCGCGCTGGCGGTGATGAATGCGCGCATCGTGCTGGAGGCCCAGCGCGAACTGGCCTACACGACCATGAGCGTCAAGCAGATCGGCCTGGGCCTGGGCTTCGCCGATCCGGCCTACTTCACCCGCTTCTTCCTGCGCGAGACGGGTCAGTCGCCCACCACCTGGCGGCAGGCCGCGCAGAGCATGCGCCATCCGTCGGCGTGAACAGGCCCGACACGGTCATCCTGTCGAGGCGCGGCTGCTGGAAACCGAGGCCATCGGCACGCCCTGAAGCCCCCTACACTGCGGACGCGGGCATCCGGCCACGGTGGCCGGAATGCGCCGGTCCGGAGGTGTGCGCTTGGGACTCGACGGTGCTGTGGAGGCTGCGCTGGCGCGGCGGCGGAACCTGCTTCGCTGGATCATTGCCGCCCTGGTCGCATCCCTGGCCGGGCTGATCGTCGTGACCTTGCTGCTGGCGCGGGAAACCGAAGGCACCCTGCGCAGCGCCGCCGTCCAGGCAGACCTGGGCGTCCGGCTGCGTCAACTGCAGGGCGTGCTGGTGGGGCTCACCGATGCCGAGACCGGCCAGCGCGGCTACCTGCTGACGGGCCGCGACCGTTACCTCACACCGTACACGGCCGCGGTGCAACGCATGCCCCAGCTGCTCAAGGCGCTGGATGATCCCAAGGTCAACGACCCGAGCTATGGCGGCAAGGCCGACAAGGCGCGGCAACTGGTGGCACTCAAGCTGTCGGAGCTGGCCGAGACCATCCGCCTCTACCAGGACGGCCACCAGGACGCCGCCATCAAGCTCGTGCTCAGCGACACCGGCGAGGCCTACATGGAGCAGGCCCGGACACACGTCAATGCGGCGCTGGACATCATCCGCAACGAGCGCGACCGGCTGGCGCTGGAGTCCGCGCTGAGCGTGTCGCGCGGGCAGCGCCTGCTGGCGCTCACGGTGTCCTTGCTGATCCTCTTCGTCGCACTCGCGGCAACGCAGGCCTGGCTGGTCTCCGCCGCGCGCCGGCAACTGGAGAAGGCGCTCACCGACAGCGAACGGTTCCTGCGGCAGATCACCGACAGCGTGCCCATTCGCATGGCCTACCTGGACCGCGAATCGCGCTACCGCTTCGTGAACCAGGCGCATTGCGAGCGCTTCGGCAAGGAGTTCAAGGACATCGTCGGCCGCACGCGCGAGGAGCTGCTGGGACGCGCCAACACCGAGGAGGTCAACCGCATGCTGGAGGCGGTCCTCAACGGCGAACGCCAGCGCTTCGAGTTCGACGAGATGGTGAACGGACAGATGCGCCGCATCGAGAGCCAGCTCATCCCCGACAAGGCGCCGGACGGCTCGGTGCGCGGCTTCTACACGACGGGCGTGGACATCACCGACCGCGTGGCCAGCGAGCGGGCCTTGCGCGACCTCACCGAGATCATCGAGCACACGCCCGACAACGTGGTGCAGACCAACTGGCGCGGCGACGTGACCTACATGAACCCGGCAGCGCGGCAGTCCACCGGCATCGCACTGGACGAGCCGGTCACCTCGCGCCACTTCAGCGAGTTCAACACGCCCGAGACCAACGCGCGCTTTCGCAGCGAGATCGCCCCGGCGGTGAAGGAGCACAGCGCCTGGGTGGGCGAGGCCACCGTGCTGGCGGCCGGCGGCCGCGTGGTGCCGGTGAACGACCTGGTCATCGCCCACCGCGATGCCGAGGGCCGCGTGCAGCGCTACACCGCCGTCATGCGCGACATCTCCGAGGCGATCGAGAACCGGCGGCAGCTGTCGCTGCAGGCGGCCACGCTCAGCTCCATCGCCGAGGCAGTGCCGGCGCTCATCGCGGTGGTGGGCGTGGATGGCCGCTACCGCTTCGTGAACTCGGCCTTCGAGCGCTGGTCGGGCGCCACGCGCGATGCGGTGATCGGCCAGACGGTGGAGGCGGTGATGGGCAGCGAGGAGTTCGAGCGTTGCGAGCCCTGGGTGGCCCGTGTCATGGCCGGCGAGACGGTGAGCTTCGAGAAGACCTATGCGCACCGCGGCGAGGGGCGGCACCTGGCCATCAGCTACATCCCCCTGCGCAACGGCAGCGTGGTGGAAGGCTACGTGGCGGTGGCGCAGGACATCACCGAGCACAAGGAGGAGAAGTCGCGCCTCATGCAGATGGCCCAGCGCGATGCGCTCACGGGCCTGCTCAACCGCGTGGGCTTCGAAGCCTACCTGCAGGAAAAGACCGAGCAGGGCGGCGCGGACTCGCTGGCCTTGCTCTACATCGACCTGGACCACTTCAAGGCAGTGAACGACACCTACGGCCACCCGGTGGGCGACCAGTTGCTGCGCCAGTTCGCCCAGCGCCTGCAGCGCCTGGTGCGTCCCACCGACGCGGTGGCCCGCCTGGGCGGCGACGAGTTCGCGGTGGCACTGGCCGGCGTGCGCCAGCGCGAGAACGCCGAGGCCGTGGCCGACAAGATCGTGCGGGCCGGGCAGGAGCCGTTCGATGTCGGCGCGCTGGTGCTGCGCGTGGGCGCCAGCGTGGGCGTGGCCTTCAAGGCCGACGAGGAGACCGGCTGGCAGGGCCTGGTGGAACGTGCGGACAACCGGCTGTACCAGGCCAAGTCCGACGGGCGCGGGCGCCGGGCCTAGGGCCTGCGCCGGTCAGCCTTTCGCCACCATCTTCAGCAGCCGCGCAATCTCCGGTGCGCAAGCCTGCTGCGCACGGTCCTCGATCTGCCGGTACAGCGCGATCAACTCCTCGCCTTCGGGCGTGAGCACGCTGCCGCCACCGTGCTGCCCACCTTGGGCCGAGGCGGTGGCAGGCTTGCGCAACAGGCGGTTCACCTCGTCCAGCAACAGCCAGGCACGGCGGTAGGACATGCCGATGCTCTGCGCCGCCACGGTGATGGACCCGTGCTCGCGGATGGCTTCCAGCAGCGCGATCTTGCCGGGGCCGATGGCGATGTCGTCGCCGCGCGTGACGCGAACGCGAAAGCGCAACTGAGGCGAACCGGGCGAGGTGGAGGACTTGGGGCGTGCCATGGCGGCAAGCCTACCTCAGCCTTGCACCCGGCCGGAAGCCATGTGGATGACCTCGTCGGCGAAGGCGTCGACATCGGCCGGATCGTGGGTGATGAGCACCATGGGCGTGCCCAGGCTGCGTTGCAGGGCCAGCAGCTCTTCGCGCAGCTTGCCGCGCAGCTGCGCATCCAGCGCGGCGAAGGGCTCGTCCAGCAGGATGGCCCGCGGTTGCGAAACCAGCGCCCGCGCCAGGGCCGTGCGCTGGCGCTGCCCGCCCGAAAGCTCATGCGGATAGCGGCGTGCCAGCGGCTCCAGCTCGAAGGCATCCAGCCAGCGCTGCACCGCGGGGTGTTCGACGTGCTTCGACGGATTGCGCCAGCCGTGCTGCAGCCCGAAGGCCACGTTCTGGCGCACGGTCAGGTGAGGGAAGAGCGCGTACTCCTGGAACAGGTAGGCCACCGTGCGCTGCTGGGGCGGCAGGTTGATGCGGCGCTGCGCGTCGAAGAGGGATTCGCCGTCGATGCGCACGTGGCCTGCATCGGGCTTCACCAATCCAGCCACTGCCTTGAGCGTCATCGTCTTGCCCGCGCCCGAGGCGCCGAACAGCACCAGGCGGCGTGCGTTGCTGCGGAAGGCGACGTCCAGTTCGAAGCGGTGGTGGTCGTGCCCGAGGCTCTTGCGGATGGCGATGTCCCAGGTCATGGCGTCACCGCTCCTGCACCCGCGGCGGCACCAGCCGGCCAGCCATCAGCAGCACCGCCACGCAGGCGGCCGAGGTCAGCAGCACCAGCAGGTTGGCCACGTCGTCCTGCCCCGCCTGCACCGCTTCGAACACCGCGATGGACAGGGTCTGCGTCTTGCCGGGAATGCTGCCGGCCACCATCAGCGTGGCGCCGAATTCGCCCAGCGCCCGCGCGAAGGCCAGCAGCACGCCGGCCAGGATGCCGCGCCACGCCAGTGGCAGGCTCACGCGAAAGAAGATGCCGGCTTCGGACACGCCCAGCACGCGCGCGGCCTGTTCGAGTTGCGCGTCCACGTTCTCGAACGCCGCGCGGGCCGACTTGCACACGAAGGGAAAGGCCACGACCGACGCCGCGATGACCGCGCCCTGCCAGGTGAAGATGAGCCGGATGCCGAAGCTCGCCTCCAGCCAGTGCCCGAGCCAACCCTTGCGGCCGATGAGCACCAGCAGGTAGTAGCCCAGCACGGTGGGCGGCATCACCATCGGCAGCAGCAGGATGGCGTCCAGCAGTTCGCGCCCCGGAAAGCGCCAGCGTGACAGCGCGAAGCCGATGGCCGTGCCGGTGACGGTGGCCAGGGCGGTGGCCCACAAGGCGACCTTCAGCGACAGGCCCAGGGCGATCCACGCGGCGTCCATGCGATGCGGCGGGCGTCAGCTCAAGGCTTGGTGAAGCCGTACTTGGCGAGGATGGCCTGCGCAGGAGCGGACAGCACGAAGGCCGTGAACCTGGTGGCATCGGCCGTGTTGGCGCTGCCGGCGATCGGCGCGATGGGATAGAGCACCGGCACCTGCGTCGGCACCGTGAAGGCCACCTTCACCTTGTCCGGCATGATGGCCGCGTCGGTGGCATAGACGAAGCCGGCGTCGACCTCGCCGCGGGCCACGTAGTCCAGTGCCTGGCGCACGGAGGCGGCGCCAATCATCTTCGCTTCGACCGGTGCCCACAGGCTGGCCTTCTCCAGCACGCCCCTGGTGTAGCGGCCCACCGGCACGCTGCCCGGCACGCCGATGGCGATGCGCGTGACCTTGGCATCCAGCAGGTCCTGCACGCTCTTCGGTGCGAGCTTGGAGTCGCCGGGCACGATGACCACGAGGCTGTTGCCCGCGAAGTTCTGGCGGGTCTCGGGCTTGACCAGTTGCTGCTGCTGCGCCAGGTCCATGGTCTCCTGGTCGGCGCTGGCCAACACATCCACCGGCGCGCCCTTGGCGATCTGCTGCAGCAAGGCGCCGGAGGCGGCGAAGTTGAACAGCACCTTGGTGCCGGGGTTCCGTGCCTCGTAGGCGGCACCGATGTCCCTGAAGGCGTTGGTGAGGCTGGCAGCGGCGCTGACGGTGAGCTCGGCGGCGTGGGCAGCCGTGGCGGCGATGCACAGCGTGAGAACGCCGGCCGCGCGGGCGATGAAGCGGGTCATGTCGGGGGCCTCGGACAGGAGTTGCCCCGAAATATAAGCGCAAACATGACGAGGCCCCGGCGGGCGGGCCTCGTCAACTTGCGCAGGCGCAGGCGGGGTCTACTTCTGCGCGAATCCGCCCAGCACCACCTTGCCGATGGTCGTGCCGCTTTCCACTTGGGCGTGTGCTTCGAGCAGCCGGCCCACCGACAGCTCGCCGAACTGGCGCGTCAGCGTGGTCTTGATGCGGCCAGCGTCCACCGCCCGGGCCACCTCAGCCAGCAGCTCGCCCTGGCGGGCGATGTCCGCGGTCTGGTGGCGGCTGCGGGTGAACATCATCTCCCAATGCAGCGACAGCGACTTGCCCTTGAGCGGGCGAATGTCCAGCGGCGCCGACAGGTCGTCGATGAGCGCGAGCTTGCCTTGCGGCGCGAGCGCTTCGACGATGGCCGCGTAGTGTTGCTCCGTCTTCGTGAGGCTGGCCACGAAGTTCACCTGGCCGAGGCCCGCGGACTTCAGCGCCTCGTGCAGCGGCTGGCGGTGGTCGATGACGTGGTGCGCGCCCTGGGCCAGCACCCAGTCGCGGGTCTCGGGGCGCGATGCGGTACCGATGATTTCCAGCTGCGTGAACTGCCGCGCGATCTGCACGAGGATGGAGCCCACACCGCCGGCCGCGCCGGTGACCAGCAGCTTCTGTCCCGCGCCGCCGCCTTGCGGCACGCCCAGCCGGTCGAACAGCAGCTCCCAGGCGGTGATGGTGGTCAGGGGCAGGGCGGCAGCCTGCAGGAAATCCAGCGAGGCCGGCATGCGCGAGACGATGCGCGAATCCACCGCCTGCCGCTCGCTGTTGCTGCCGGCGCGGTCAATGGCGCCGGCGTACCACACGCGGTCGCCCACCGCGAAGCCCTTCACCTCGCTGCCCATGGCAACGACGGTGCCGGCCGCATCCCAGCCCAGCACGCGGTGGCCCTCGGGCGGCACCGGCATGCCGGCTCTCACCTTCACGTCCACCGGATTCACGGACACCGCCTGCACCTGCACCAGCAAGTCCAGCGGGCCGGCCACGGGCTCGGGCAGGTCGATGAGCTCCAGCGCCTGCGGGGAGGTGACGGGCAGGTTCTGGCGGTGGGCGATGGCTTTCATGGCGAGGTCCTTCTTCGGAATGTCTGAACAGGACGCCATGGTGCGCGTCGACGGGCCTGCGATCGAGACGTGGCAGACTCCGGCTATGACAAACCAGATTTGTTGATTGAGACCAATGGCAAACACTCAAACCGGCCACGCCGAACCGGCCGTTGCCCTCGATCTCGCGGCACTGCGCCTGGCCCTGCGTGTGTCGGACCTCGGCAGCGTGGCCGCTGCTGCGCGCGAAGCCGACTGGCTGCCGGCCACCGCCACTGCGGCCATCCGCCGGCTCGAATCGCAGCTCGATGCAACGCTCTTTGCCCGGACCACCCGAGCGCTGAAGGTGACGCCCGAGGGGGAGCAGTTCCTGGAGCGGGCTCGCGAGGCGCTGGCCTTGCTCGACCAGGGCGCGGCGGAACTGCACGCGCCCATGACGCAGATCCGCGGCCGCATCCGCCTCACCGTGTCCAACGACCTGGGCAGCCAGGTGGTGCGGCCCATGCTGGACGACTTCCTGCAGCGCCACCCGCAGGTGCAGGTGGAACTGCAGGTGGCCGACCGCGTGAGCGACATCGGCCGCGAGCCGGTGGACGCCGCCCTGCGCTACGGGGTGCCCGCGCGGGCCGACCAGATCGTGCGTCCGCTGGCGGACAACACCGCGGTGCTGGTGGCGGCACCGGAATACCTGAAGCGGGCAGGCACACCGTCAAGCGTCGCCGAGCTGGACCAGCATGAGGGGATCGCCTTGCGCATCAGCGGGCGGCCGGGGCATGTGTGGTCGCTGCTGTACAAGGGGCGGCCGGTGGAGATCCGCCCGCGCGTGCGGCGCACGGCGGACAACGGCCTGGTGTCGCGGCTGTGGGCCATCGATGGCCATGGCATCGCGCTCAAGTCGCGCCTGGACGTGGCCGACGACCTGCTCGCCGGCCGTCTCGTGCGCGTGCTGCCCGGCCTGGAAAGCCAGCCCTATCCGCTCGTGATGGTGCTGGCTCGCGGCAGCCACCTGAGTGCGCGCATCCGCGCCCTGGCCGATGCGCTGCGCCCGCAGATGCAGGCGAGGGTGGCCAGCGTGAGCGATGCGGCACTCAAGCGCCTGGGGGCGAAGAGCGGACGCTGAGCCGCACCATCCGCCGGACGGCGGATGCCCGGCCGGGGCGCTCCCGCGGATAATCCGCGCCATGGCGACCGAGCGCCTTCCCTCCAGCCCCGCACTGCGCCAGGCCCACCGTGCCTTGGAACCTGCTGCACGTCGATTCGGCTCAGGCCCGCCTGCTCGCCGCGCGTGCGCAGGACGCTGCCGCCCGCACCGGCGATGCGCGTGCCGAGGCCTGGGCGCGCCTGACCACGGGTTTCCACCAGCTCTACTACGCCACGGCCGCCGAGGCCGCCGCCGAATTGCGGCAGGCCCTGGCGGCGTTCGAAGCCTGCGGGGATGGTGCCGGCCGCATCCTGGCCGGTGCCGGCATCGCGCGCTCGATGTGGCGCGAGGGCCGCGTCAACGAGGCATTGCTGCAGGTGCTGCCGCTGCGCGACGAAGGCGTGCGCCTCCTGCGCCACGACCAGCTCGGCGTGCTGCTCAACACCATTGCAGGCTGCTATTCGGCGCTGGGTGACTCCACCCGCGCCTTCGCCTACATGTTCGAGGCCCTGCGCGATGCGCGTCCCTCGCAGGGCCGCGGCTTCGACACCGTGCTGCACTGCAACCTCGCCCATGAGCTGCTGCAGATCGGTGACTACGAGCACGGCCTGCAGCACGTCGACCAGGGCCTGGCGCGCTGCCAGGGCCTGAAGAACCAGCGGCTGGTGAGCGTGTTGCTCATCAACCGCGTGATCTGCCTCACCGAGCTGCGCCGGGCCTCGGAATGCATGCCTGACGTGCATGCACTGCTGGCGATGCCGGCGGATGCGAGCGGGCGAGGGCGCATGGCGACCCACTTCGAATCCATGGCGATCGCGGCGCTGCGTGCGGGTGACACCGCCCTCGGCGATGAGCTGGTGCGGCGAGCGCTGGCAGAGGGCGAATCGCGCCTGCCCGACGAGCAGCTCGAACGCGTCACGGCGCGTGCGCTGCTGGCGCTGGTGCGTGGCCAGGTTCAGGCCGCGGCGGACATCCTGCGCCCGCATGCCGCGCTGGCCACCAGCGACGACATCGAAGGCCTGAGCCTGCGCGTGCGCGCCCAGTTCTTCGGTGTGATGAGCGAGGCCTGCGAACGCCTGGACGACCCGTCGCAGGCCTTGCTGGCCTTGCGCCAATGGCAGAACCTGCACCGTGCGCAGGCCCAGCTCGCGTCGCGGGCGCGCTACCAGGCGGCCAACCTGCAGACCGAACTGCTTCGCCTGCAGCACCGCCTGGACGAGAACGACGCCCGCCGCCGCAGCACCGAGCGCGCGCGTGCCGAACTCGCTGCCGCCAACGAGCAGTTGCTCAACAAGGTGCGCGAGGTGCAGGCCCTGCAGGACGCACTGCGCCGCCAGGCCACGCAGGACACGCTCACGGGCCTGTTCAACCGCCGCCACCTCAACGACACGTTGCCCACGCTGTTCGCGCTCGCACAGCGCGAGGAGCGGCCGATGTCGCTGGTCATCATCGACCTGGACCATTTCAAGCACGTCAACGACGACCACGGCCATGCCGCCGGCGACCTGCTGCTGGCTGCCTTCGGCGAGCTGCTGGCGCAGCACGTGCGCAAGAGCGACGTGGCCTGCCGCTACGGCGGCGAAGAGTTCTGCCTGCTGATGCCGCGCACCGCGGCCGAGGCGGCGCGCAGGAAGGTCGAGTCGCTGCTCAAGCGTTGGCGCACCAAGGTCTTCGACTTCGAAGGGCTGGTCATCGACGGCCTGAGTTTTTCGGCTGGTGTGGCGGACACGGCCATCGCATCCGCTTCATCGGACGCCTTGCTCAAGGCGGCGGATGAAGAGCTTTTGAACGCCAAGCGCGACGGGCGCAACCGCGTGGGCGTGGCGAGCCGGGCAGCAGGCATGCGCGGCGAACTGGTTGCGCGCTGAGTTTCAACGAGGGACGTTGTCCGGCCTGGCTTCAGCGGCGGCGTGAGGCGATTCGGTTGATCAATCGCCTCATTTTCTGAGTCGATTGGCCGCAACATTGAACCAGGTGCTCGCAGATCACCAGCGCTGGTGCACCTGCGCCTTCGCTTCCTCTTCGTACACCTTGCGCACCTTTTCCATCACCTCGCCTGACAGCGCCGGCAGGTCGGCCGCCGCCATGTTTTCTTCCACCTGGGCGGGCCGGCGCCCGCCTGGAATCGCGCAGGTGACTGCGGGGTTCATGAGGATCCATCGCAACGCGAACTGCGCCAGCGTCTGGCCTGCAGGAACCAGCGGGCGCAGCGCCTCCACCGCTCGCAGGCCGGCGTCGTAGTCCAGCCCCGAGAAGGTCTCGCCACGGTCGAAGGCCGCGCCTTCGCGGTTGAAGTTCCGGTGGTCGTCGGATGCGAAGGTGCTCTCGCGCGTGAGCCGCCCGCTCAGCAGGCCCGAGGACAAGGGCAGCCGCGCGAGGATGCCCACGCGGCGCTGGCGGGTCAGCGTGAACAGCAGGTCCGCCGGCCGCTGGCGGAAGATGTTGTAGATGATCTGCACCGACTGCACGCCCGGGTACTCGATGGCCTTGATCGCCTCCTCGACCTTCTCGACGCTCACGCCGTAGTGACGCAGCTTGCCGGCCTTCACCAGGTCGTCGAGCACGCCGAACACCTCGGGCATGTAGAACACTGGTGTGGGCGGGCAATGCAGTTGCAGCAGGTCCAGCGCGTCCACCTGCAGGTTGTCCAGGCTGCGCTCGACGAAGGCGGTGAGGTTGGCGCGCGAGTAGCCCGACGCCACATGCGGGTCCAGGCGGCGGCCGGCCTTGGTGGCGACGTGGAAGGGCTCGCTGCGTTCGCGCCGCAGCCGTGCGATGAGCCGCTCGCTGCGGCCGTCGCCGTACACGTCGGCGGTGTCGAAGAAGTTCACGCCCATGTCCAGCGCGCGATGCAGCGTGGCCATGGCCTCGCTGTCGTCGGTCTGGCCCCACGAGCCGCCGATGGCCCAGGCGCCGAAGCTCACGCTCGACACCTTCCAGCCGGTACGCCCCAGTTCCCTGTATTCCATGTCCGGTCCTCGATTCAACGGGCGCGGCAATGCCGCCGCCTTGCGCAAAGGCGCCGATGTTAGGAGCGGATGGCCCGTCGCACCAATCGCGTTTCGCGTGCTTGCGATTGCAAAAACGATTCGCGCTCGGAAGCGGAAGGCCGGGTTTCCCACGATTCGAATTCACACATGGCTGGCCGCGAAATCTTCATTGGGCAGGCGACGTCGCGCTCCCTACGATCGCACCCCATTCGAAAACCACCACACGGAGACAAGTCGTCATGCGTCGTCGCCATGCGCTGCTCGCGCTCGCCTCTTCATTGCTGCCCCTGCAGCGCGCCCTTGCAGCACTGCCGCCCGACAAGGGCATGGTCGGACTGTCCATGCCCACCATGGCCTCGCTGCGCTGGGTGTACGACGGCCTGGGCATGATGCGCGCGCTGGACAAGCTGGGCTATCGCAGCGACCTGCAATACGCCAACGACAACGTGGCGACGCAGGTCGGGCAGATCGAGGCGATGCTGCACAAGGACGCGAAGGTGCTGGTCGTCGCCGCGGTGGATGGCTCCTCGCTCACGGGCGTGCTCGACCGTGCCGGCAAGCAGGGCGTGAAGGTGGTGGCCTACGACCGCCTCATCCGCGGCACGGCCCATGTGGACAGCTACGCCACCTTCGACAACTTCCAGGTCGGCGTGCTGCAGGCGCAGGACATCGAGTCGAGGCTGCAGCTGAAGGACCATCCGCCCCGGCACTTCAACCTGGAGCTGTTCGCAGGCTCGGCCGACGACAACAACACCCGCTTCTTCTTCGATGGCGCGATGTCGGTGCTGCTGCCCTACATCCAGTCCGGCGCCTTGTCGGTCGTCTCGGGCAAGACCGCGCTCACCGACGTGACCACGCCGCGCTGGAGCGGCGCACTGGCCAAGGCGCGCATGCAGACGATGCTGGGCTCGGTGTACGCGAAGAAGCGGGTGGATGCGGTGCTCTCGCCGTACGACGGCATCAGCATCGAGATCCTCAATGCGCTCAAGGGCGCGGGCTACGGCCAGCCCGCGCAGCCCTGGCCGGTGGTGACGGGGCAGGATGCGGAACTGGCGTCGGTGCGGTCCATCCAGCGCGAGGAGCAGTCGTCCACGGTGTTCAAGGACACGCGCGAACTCGCCCGCTTCACCGCGTCGATGGTGGACGACATCGTGTCGGGCCGCAAGCCTGCGATCAACGACGAGAAGACCTATCACAACGGGGTGAAGATCGTCCCGTCCTACCTGCTCAAGCCAGTGCGCGTGGACCGCGCGAACTGGCGCGCGGTGCTGCTGGACAGCGGCTACTACAAGCCCGGGCAGGTCTGAGTCTTCGTCACACCAGCCGTTCGATCTTCGACTTGCGCCACACCAGCCGATAGAACGCGCTCTGGAACACCAGCATCGAGCAGAAGGCGATCGGGTAGGCCCACCACACGCCTTCCAGGCCGATGTGGTGCGACAGGATGTACGCCGACGGCACCTCGATGAGCACGATGCACAAGATGGAGATCGCCGTCGGGATCAGCACCGTGCCCGAGGCGCGCATCACGCCGCTGACCACCGAGGCGCAGCCGAACACCACGCTGCTCCACAGCATGATGTGCAGCAGCGACTGCGCCAGGTCCAGCACCTTCGCGTCGGTGATGAACAGGCCCATCAGGTGGCGAGACAACAGGTAGCCGATGAGCACCAGCGTGCCGGTGATGGCGAAGTTCATCTGGATGCCGGTGCGCGTGATCGGCCCCAGCCGTTCCAGCTTGCCCGCGCCGATGGCCTGCGCGCCGAGGATGGACGCGGTGATGGCGATGGACAGTGCAGGGAACTGCACGTAGTTCACCACCTGGTTCACTGCGCCGTAGGCCGCGGTCGCATCCGAGCCGTAGCTGTTGACCAGTGCCAGCAGCGCGATTTCGGCAAGCGAGATCACCACCATCTGCACGCCGGTGGGCATGCCGATCTTCATCACCAGCTTGAAGATGCGGCCGTCGATGCGGATGGCCTTGAACAGCTCGCGGTCGGGCGCCAGCACGTGGTTGGCGCGGCGCAGGTGCACTGCCATGTAGCCCAGCGCCACAAGGAAGGACAGGATGGACGCCGCCGCCGCGCTGTTCACGCCCAGCTGCGGCAGGCCGAACCAGCCGCGGATGAACGCGGGCGTCATCAGCGCCGAGGTGCAGGTGGACAGCAGCAGTGAATACAGCGGCGTCACCGTGTCGCCCACGCCGCGCAGCAACTGCGTGATGAGGATGAACACCAGCAGCCCCGGCATGGCCAGCATCATGATGCGGCCGTAGCCGATGGCTTCGGGCAGCACGTTGGCCGGCGTGCCCAGCGCGCGCAGCAGCGCCTCGGTGAAGGTGCCGCCCACCAGCGCCACCACCAGGCCCACCAGCAAGCCCAGCGCGATGGCCGTGCCGGCGATGGACTTGACCTTGTGCGGCTCGCGTGCGCCCCAGGCCTGTCCGATGAGCACCGAGCCGCCGGCGCCGACACCGATCACCAGCGAGATGAAGAAGAACACGATGGGAAAGACGGACGCGGTGGCCGCCAGCTCGCGCGTGCCCAGCATCTGGCCGATGAAGACGCCGTTGAACGTGCCGGACAGCGATTGCAAAACGTTGCCGACCACCATGGGGCCGAGAAACGCGAGGAAGGCTTTCCACAAGGGGCGGTTGTCGGGCTGCGCCATGCGCGCGGCGGAAGACGGCGGCGGCGAAGCCGCACCGGAGGATGCCTGGGTCATGGGATGAAGGGGGAATGTCGGACTGCGCGCAGTATTCACCAAGCCCGCAACCCTCACGCAGCGTCAGGGTGCGATAGGCGCATTGCCCGTGCGGGCATGCAGCGGTGGAGGCAACAGGTCCGCATCGGTGAGGGTGTGCAGGAAGGCGATCACGTCGGCCATCTCTTGTGCAGTCATGGCCGGCGTGTCGCCGCGCTGGCGGCCGAAGGGTGGCGCCTGGTTCACGTTGGCGTGGTAGGTCGGCGGCAGGTCGTCGTACACGCGCACGCCGCCTTTGGCGTCCTTGGCGTAGAAACGTTCGGGATGCGTGTCGCGCTCGGCGTAGAAGCGCATCACATCCTCCAGGCTGTGGAAAACGCCATTGTGGAAGAAGCTGCGGCGCACGGTCACGTTGCGCAGGCTGGGCGTGCGGAAGCTGCCGCAGTAGGCGGGCTTGTCGCTGAAGTCGGTGCGCAAGGGGCCGCACAGGCCAAGGTCGAAGAACGATGGGTTGGCGTTGGCCTGGATCGCTGCATTGCGCGGCGCGGCCAGCGCCATGTGGCCGAAGTCGGTGAACAGGGGGAACGCGCCGTCGGGCTTGCGCTCGCTCAGGTGGCAGGAAGCACAGTTGCCGCGCTCGGGGTCGTTGAAGACGGCCAGTCCTCGCGTCTCCTGCTGGTTGAGTTGCGCGCGGCCGCGCAGCACCTCGTCGTACTTGCTGGTGTAGGGTGCGAAGAGGGCGGGGGTCTGCTGGAAGACTTCAAGGGCCATGGCGGCGGCATCGAGTGCGGCCTCGGGTTGATCGGCGAGTGCGAAGCCGAAGAGCGCCGCGAGTCGCGATGCATACGGCCGTCCGCTGAGGCGCCTGGTGAACTGCGCTGGCGAGGCATTGCCCATCTCATGGGGCGAGAGCAGCGGGAGCCGCGCCTGCTCGTGGGCCGATGCGGCGCGGCCATCCCAGGTGTAGCCGCCGGTGGGTCCGGCGTCGATGCTCGCGTCGCCGTCGTTGTCGTAGTAGTGCTCGGTGAAGGGCGGCAGGGCGTGCAGGTAGCGCAGCGAGGGGGCTGCACGGAAGCCTTGCACCGTGCTGCCTCCAGGCTGCACGGGTAGCGCATTGGCGGGGGCGTGGCCGTGCGCGGGGTCGTGGCAGCTTGTGCACGACACGCGCCCCGAGGCGGAGAGTTGCGCGTCGAAGAACATCTCGCGCCCGATCTCGGCGAGCTCGGCCTGTGCCTTCAGGCCGCCGGCAAGAGGCAGGTAGGCCGGCCGGTTCGTGGGCTGCGCCAACACCACGCTCGCGAGCCCGCCGGCCACGGCCCATGCGGCCAGCAGTCGACGAGGGGCGCGAAGGAGCGTCATGAGGCGAGTATGCCAACGGGCCGGGATGCTCTGGCGCGCGCGCCGCAGCCACCGCATGTTGTATTGAACTGGTCTGAGTTCAGGGCCCAGTGACATTACGCAATGGTCCCGGGAAAACTACCACAAAGAGGCGGCTTCAGTGATAACTGGTAATACATTGGCATTGCCAACGACAACCACCTTGGGTCCAGCGGCCGATGCATCGTGCGGCTCGCGGACACCACCACGGGACAGACCTCATGAAGCCTCGCATGACCCCCATCGCGGCCGCCGCCGTGTTCGCTCTCTGCCAGTCGGCAGTGTTCGCCCAGCAGGCTGACGCCCCGCCTGCGAAACCCGAGGCGCCCCAGAAGCTGGAGACCGTGACCGTCACCGGCATCCGCGCCTCCCGCGAGCAGTCCCTGCAGGCCAAGCGCAACGCCGACTCGGTGGTGGACGTGGTCACCTCCGAGGACATCGGCAAGCTGCCCGACAAGAACGTGGCCGACGCGGTGCAGCGCGTGCCCGGCGTCAACATCACCTCGTCGGCCGGCGGCGAGGGCGGCTTTGCCGAGAACGACCGCGTGAGCATCCGCGGCACCAGCCCCAGCCTCACGCAGACGCTCATCAACGGCCATGCGGTGGGCACCGGCGACTGGTTCGTGCTCGACCAGGTGGGCACGGTGGGCCGCAGCGTGAGCTACTCGCTGCTGCCCTCGGAAATCGTCAGCCGCGTGACGGTGCACAAGAGCCAGACGGCCGATCTCGTCGAAGGCGGCGTTGCCGGTGCGGTGAACATCGAGACGCGCAAGCCGCTGGACTTCCGCAAGCCCTTCACCGTGGAGCTGTCGGCGCAGGCCATCTACGCGGACCTGGCGCGCAAGACCGATCCGCAGCTCAACGCGCTCTTCAACTGGAAGAACGATGCGGGCACCGGTGGCGTGCTGTTCCAGGTGTTCTCCGAGAAGCGCCACGAGCGGCGCGACGGGCAGGAGATCTTCGGCTACGGCGCGATCGACCCGGCCAGCCCTGCGGCCATCGCGCACCCCGACCTGGCGGGCGTGCTGGCACCGGCGGGCATCAACTCCGCCCTCTTCGAGCAGACCCGCAAGCGCGACGGCGGCGTGCTGGACCTGCAGTTCAAGCCCAGCGCCGACCTGATGCTGGACCTCAACGGCTTCTACTCCAAGCTCAGCGCGGCCAACTACAACCGCAGCTTCTACAACCAGCCGCTGGCCAACCTGAACGCGGTGGACACGGCCGGCAACTTCGTGGGCGTGGTGCCGCTGCCGGGCTACACCGTCGTCAACAACACGCTCACCTCGGCGCAGTTCGGCACGGCCGGTTTCCAGCCGGCCACGGCCACCGGCCCGACGAACGGACAGCTCTTCCCTGGCGTGGTGGACCAGATCTATCGCCCAGGCTCCGGCGCGGAAACCTACTACGTCGACGCCAACGGCAGCTACCGCGTGAACGAGAAGCTGCGCCTCACCGGCAGCGCGGGCTACACGCACGGCGTGGGCAAGACGCCGCTGGACATCGGCTACGAAGCGGGCCTCACCGGCGTGGGCATGAGCTACACGCTGCATGGCATGAACCCGGCGGACATGGCCTTCCCCGGCGGCGACCCGTCGAAGTTCGCGAACGTGGTGACCCTGGCGGGCTGGGGCTCGCACGTGTCCACGCTGGATTCGGAGACCTACGGGCAGCTCGATGCCGAACTCAACGTCGACCGCGGCATCTGGGAATCGGCCAAGTTCGGCCTGCGCTTCGCCAAGCACCACCGCGCGGTGAACTGGCCCGAGTCCGCCAGCTGCGCGACCTGCGACGGGACGACCGGCGCGCCGCTGCCCACGTGGGATGGCGCCACCTACCCGGGCAACTTCGGTTCGGGCCTGGGCGGTGGCGCGGGCTTCCTGCGCAACGTGTGGCAGCTCAGCCCCGCGGCCGTGCAGGCCTGGGCCAGTGCGTACGACACCTCGGGCGGCCCCAACACGCAGAACTGGGCGGCCGAGCTCGACGTGAAGGAGCAGGACACGGCGGTCTACGCCATGGCCAACCTCGTGGGCGACAAGTGGCGCGCCAACGTCGGCGTGCGCGTGGTCAACACGAAGCAGACGACCATCACCAACGTGCCGGGCGGGCCCAACCCCATCGGCCTCACGAACGTCAACGGTCCCTACACGCCGACCACCGACGTGCACAACTACACCGACGTGCTGCCGAGCGCGAACATCCGCTTCGACCTCAGCAAGAACCTGGTGGGACGCCTGGCGGTGGCGCGCACCATGGCCCGCGCCGACTACAGCGCGCTGGTGGGCGCCGTGAGCCTGGACGACAACACGCTCACCGGCAATGGCGGCAATCCCAGCCTCAAGCCCATCCGCTCGACCAACTTCGACGCGACTCTGGAGTGGTACTTCGCGCCGAAGTCGGCGCTGTCGCTGGGCCTGTTCTACATGGACATGTCTTCGTACGTGACCTTCGGCGTGTCGCCGGCCACGTACTACAACAACACCTTCAAGAAGTTCAACACCTACCAGATCACCTCGCCCAGCAACATCGCGGCGAAGAACAAGGGCCTGGAGCTGGGTTGGCAGCAGGCCTTCGGCGGCGGCTTCGGCGGCTTGGCCAACTACACCTACACCGACGGCCGCGCCGCCGATGGCTCGGACGTGGTCGGCAATTCCAAGCAGACCTACAACCTCGAGGGCTACTACGAGAACGACCGCTTCAGCGCGCGCCTGGCCTACACGTACCGCTCGAGCTACCTCGTGGGCCTGGACCGCTCCTTCGCGCAGCACATGGATGGCGTGGGCAACCTGGCCGCATCGCTGAACTACAAGCTCACCGACAAGATCACGCTGACGCTGGACGCGCTCAACCTCAACAACCCGGTGCTGAAGTACTACGGCGACAACCGCGACCAGCCGCGCGCGCTGTACTCGAACGGCCGGCAGTTCTACTTCGGCGCCCGCATGGAGCTCTGAGCCACCGATTCCGAGGAAGGCGCGAGGCTGGATTGGGCGCGGTCTTCGCCTCCCCACACATCGCCCAACACAGGATGGAGAACGACTTGAAACCGACGAGACAAGGTTCCACGATGTACCGGCTGGCGGCGTGCATGTTGAGCGCCGGCGCGCTCGCCGCGTGTGGCGGCGGCACCGATGAAACGGACACCATGTCCGCGCAGGCGGAGGGCCGCGCACAGGCACTGTCCACAGGCGTCACGGCCGAAGCGGCCGCCACCGGCACGGTCGTCGCGCCGTACTTCGCGACCTGGGCCTTCGGGCAAAGCGGCTACAACGTCAAGAGCCTGATGGACGCCCGCAACAAGGCGGGGCTGCATGCGGCGACGCTGGCCTTCATCGTCGCGGGCAACGGCTGCTCCTTCGACGACGGCGGGCACACCATCGACGTCGACATGAAGTCCGACGTGGCGGCCTTCCGCGCCGCAGGCGGCAAGGTGATCGTGTCTTTCGGCGGGGCTTCGGGCACCTACCTCGAAGCGCGTTGCAGCGCCTCTCAGATGGCCTCGCTCATCGACGGATTGATCCAGCGCCACGGCTTTCGCGACCTGGACTTCGACGTCGAAGGCTCGCAACTGGGCAAGTCGTCGCTGAACAGCGTGCGCAATGCCGCGATCAAGACGCTGCAGGCCAAGTACCCCGACCTCAACATCTCGTTCACCCTGCCGGTGATGCCCGATGGGCTGGACAACCTCGGCCTCGGGCTCGTGAAGGGCGCCGTCGCGGCCGGCGTGAAGGTGAAGGTCGTCAACGTGATGGCCATGGACTACGGCTACAACGGCGACATGGGCCGCTTCGCCATCCAGGCGGCGCAGGCCACGGCGCAGCAGCTCACCAGCGTCTACTCCGGCAAGTCGGCCACGCAGTTGCTGTCCATGGTGGGCATCACGCCGATGATCGGCCACAACGACGATGCCGGCGTGTTCACCCTGAGCCACGCCAAGGCCGTGGCCACCTTTGCCAAGGGCAACGGCATCCCGCTGCTGGCCTACTGGGACTTCCAGCGCGATGCGCCCGGCGCGTCGGGCGACACCGGCTCGGGCAGCAACACCGCGAACTTCCAGTATTTCAAGGCCTTCGCGGCGGCCGAAGGCGGCACGACGCCGCCCCCTCCGCCGAGCTGCACCTACGTCACCTGGCAGGACAACCACAACTATCCCAAGGGCACGATCGTGAAGTTCCCGCCCAACGGGAAGTTCTACAAGGAGGTCAACGCCGGCACCAACGGCAGCGATGGCACGGACCCGACCATCAGCACCTGGTACTGGCAGCCGACCACCTGCAACTGACGATGGCGTGAAAGGCGAGCGGCACCTCACGCCGCTCGGGCACTGAGGGTGCCGGTTTGCAGGCCGGCCGACATCCGAGACAATCGGCGCCCTCACGCCTCGGAGCCCTCACGACCATGAACAAGACCACGCTTGCCGGTGCGCTCGTCGCCGGTGGACTGCTCAGCGCCTGCGGTTCCATGGGCACCGCCCCCGGCGGCAACGACGCTGCCGTGCAGGCCATCGACACGGTGGTCGTCATCTACGCCGAGAACCGGGGCTTCGACAACCTGTACGGGCTCTTCCCGGGTGCGAATGGCGTGCCCGGCGTCAACCCCTCGTCCACCGGCGCCGCCGAGCCGCAGAAGGACTTCAACGGGTCCACGCTGCCCGCGCTGCCGCCCGTGTGGGGCGGCGTGACGGCCGGCGGCCAGCCGGTGGCCATCCCGCAGGCGCAGACGGTGGGCATGCCCAACAAGCCCTTTCGCATCGACGACCCGGCAGGCTTCGGCGCCACCGGCGTGAAGGTGCCGCAGGACGTCATCACCCGCGACCTGGTGCATGCCTTCTTCGTCAACCAGATGCAGATCAACGGCGGCAGCAACGACCGCTTCGCCGCCTACTCGGACGCCGGCGGCCTGAGCATGGGCTACTACGACGGCAGCAGCATGCAGATGTGGAAGCTGGCCCAGCAGTACACGCTGGCGGACAACTTCTTCATGGGCGCCTTCGGTGGCTCGTACCTGAACCACCAGTACCTCGTGTGCGCCTGCGTGCCCATCTACCCGAACGCCGACGCGCCGGAGTCGCCGGGCCGCGTGCTCATCGCCGAGACCGAGACGGATGCGCAGGGCCGCTTCGTGCGGCTCATTCCGTCCAAGGACAATCCGGCCACCGTGCTTGACGGCCGGCCGGTCTACAAGAAGGACGGCAACATCACCCCGCGCGAGCCGGACGGCAGCTTCCGTGCGGTGAACACCATGCAGCCGCCTTACCAGCCCAGCGGCAACCCGCCGCCGGCCTCGGATGCGCGACTGTCCGACCCGGCCAAGCCCACGACCTTGCCGGCGCAGACGCAGGCGACCATCGCCGACCGGCTGGATGCGAAAGGCGTGAGCTGGGCCTGGTATTCGGGCGGCTGGAACACGGTGACGGCCGGCACGCCCGAGGCGCGCAAGCAGATCTACGGCGGGCAGGTCCTCTTCCAGCCGCACCACCAGCCGCTGAACTACTACAGCGCCTTCGACCCCGCCACCAAGGCGGCCGCGCGCGAGGCGCACTTCAAGGACTTCGACGCGAGCTTCCTCGCCGATGCCGCCGCCGGCAAGCTGCCTGCCGTGACCTTCTACAAGCCGCAGGGCAACCTCAACCAGCATGCGGGCTACGCCAACGTGGCCGATGGCGACGTGCACATCGCGCAGGTGATCGACAAGCTCAGGCAAAGCCCGCAGTGGTCGCGCATGCTCATCGTGGTCACCTACGACGAGAACGGCGGCTTCTACGACCACGCGGCCGTGCCCCGCGGCGACCGCTGGGGCCCGGGCACGCGCATCCCGGCCATCATCATCTCGCCGCGTGCCAAGAAGGGCTTCGTGGACAAGACGCCCTATGACACCGGGTCCATCCTTCGCTTCATCACCCGGCGCTTCAACCTGGAGCCGCTGCCCGGCGTGGTGGCGCGAGACAAGGCCCTCGTCGAGAACGGCTTCAAGCCTATGGGCGACCTGAGCGCGGCGCTGGAATGATGGCCATGACCGAGCGCAGCACGACCCTCATCCACCATCCCTACACGCCGCCGGCCGGCTTCAATGCGCCGCAGCCGGGGGTGTTCAAGGCATCCACGGTCATCTTCGCCAACACCGCGGCCATGCGTGCACGCGACTGGCGCGAGAAGCTGGGCTACACCTACGGCCTGCACGGCACGCCCACCACCTTCACGCTGGAAGAGCGCATCGCCACGCTGGAAGGCGGCACCCGCTGCCTGCTGACGCCCAGCGGGCTCGCGGCCATCGGGCTCATCGACTTCGCGCTGCTGCGCACGGGCGACGAAGTGCTGATCCCGTCCAACGCCTACAACCCGGGCAAGGAACTCGCGCGGCACGAACTGGCGGGTTGGGGCATCGGCCTGCGGCTGTACGACTGCATGAACCCGCAGTCGCTGATCGATGGCATCACGCCGGCGACCAAGCTCATCTGGCTGGAAGCGCCGGGCTCGGTGACCATGGAGTTTCCGGACCTCGCGGCGCTGCTGAAGATCGCGCGTGACCGCAAGGTGGTGACTGCCCTGGACAACACCTGGGGCTCGGGCATCGCCTTCAACCCCTTCGAGATCGCGCCGGGGCTGGGCGTGGACATCTCCATGCATGCACTCACCAAGTTCCCTTCGGGTGGCGGCGACGTGCTGATGGGCTCGGTGACCACGCGCGACGACGACCTGCACACCCGCCTGAAGCTCACCCACATGCGCACCGGCCTGGGCGTGGGTGCCAACGATGCCGAGGCGGTGCTGCGCGGCCTGCCCACGCTGGTGATGCGCTACGACGCGCAGGACCGTTCGGCCCGCGCGATCGCGCAGTGGTGTGCCAGCCGGCCGGAGGTCTCGCAGGTGCTGCATCCGGCGCTTGCGGGCTCGCCCGGGCATGAGCACTGGAAGGCCAGCTGCAAGGCGGCGGCAGGCATCTTCTCCATCGTGATCGACGAGCGCTACGGCAGCACGCAGGTCGATGCCTTCGTCGATGCGCTGAAGCTGTTCAAGATCGGCTATTCGTGGGCCGGCCCGGTCAGCCTGGTGGTGCCCTACGACCTGAAGGCCATCCGGCCGCGCGAGGAATGGAAGGGCACGCTGGTGCGGCTGTGCATCGGGCTGGAGGCCACGCAGGACCTGATCGACGACCTCGACCAGGCGCTGCGCGCACTGCACTGAGCCCGGTCGGCAAGCGTCAGAGGGACGGTGCCGGCGCTGCGGAAACCGCCTCGCCGCCGGCAGTCTGGGCGTGTGACGAGGTGCTGGTGGCCACCGTGATGGCGATCACCAGGGCGACGATCATCCCGAAGGACGGGCGGCGGCAGATGAAGCGGGCAATCATGCGGGTCTCCTGTGGTTGACGGGACCCAGTGTCCGCAGGGCGTGCCGGGGCCGGGGGGCGATTGCGACGAATCGACAGCCGGGGTGACGAATGGCGGGCTGGTCCGACCGGCCCCATCAGGCCCGAGGGGCCAGCAACTGTTCGCACTGCAGGTTGAGGTAGTGCCAGCGCAGCACCAAGGCCGCAGGCGTTGGCGATGCAGCCGATGCCGGCGCGAAGCTGCTGAAGCCCGCATCGGCCAGCCGGCCGGACCAGGCCTGCGCTTCGATCGTCACGCGTTGGGCCTGTTGCTCCGGCATGCCGCGCTCCGCATGCCGGCACAGCCAGTGGCGATGTTCCTGGAGCAGCGCCGGCATGGTCGCTGCGAGGGCCGAGGGGAGGGCATCGCCATCACGGCGCTGCCTGAACTTGTCCAGCCAGCGCGACACGACGTTGCGCTGCGGCGCGGTGTCGAAGTGCAGTGAATCGATCGCCGACTGGCCAGGCGGCGCACCGGGCCGCACAAGGCTGAGCGGCTCGCAGACGGTGCCCGACGGCCCTGGCCTCAGGCGAGCCACGACGAGCGTGCCGGCCGGCGTGTCGTCCGCCGCCAGCTGTTCGATGCGGCCGATGGCATGCCCGGTGTAGTCGTCGTAGACCAGCTCGGCATCGAGCCGGTCGCCACTGTCGTCGAAGAGCGGCCACACCAGCGCCTGCCGGTTGGCATCGAACTGGGGTGCTCCGAACTTGGCAGGTGCGATCACGCACCAGTCCTTCATCGGCTGCGGCTCCGCGAGCAGGCTGCGCTGGCCTGACCCGCGGCGCTGAAGCAACTCGCTCCAGGATCGGGACACGGGCAGCGCTGCGGCGAAGTCCTGGGCCGGCAGGGGGACGGACACCGTGGCCGTAGCCGACTCCGACCCGGAGACGCGGCCGCTGGCATTCACCTGGGCTCCCTGCAGCGCAATGCGGCGGCCGGCCGCCTGTGCCGGTGCGCCCAGGCCGGACCAGGGGCCGGGTGACCGGTGCCGTGCCACCGGGTCGAACCCACGCTGGTTCTCGGGCCGCGCATCGCTGCACGACATGAAGGCCTGGTCCACCGGGCACCAGAACACCATCGTGAGTCCCACGTAGCCCGCTGCGGAACGCCAGGCCGAGGCGCCGAGGCCCATCAGTTCCAGGGTGCCCGTCTCGTCGTAGCGGGTTCGCGCGCGGCCGACCAGATGCACCGGCGCGGCCTGGCGCGCGGCGGCAGCGTCGAGCGCACCGACCAAGGCGTTGGCGATGGCCAGCTCATCCAGCAGGCGGTGCTCGTCGGCACCGCCGGCCCGTTGCAGCAGCAAGTCGACGTGGTCCGCCAGCCGGCGCAGCAGCAGCGCGAGGCGGTGGTATTCCGCGCCCTGCGCCCAGACCGCCAGGGTCGAGAAGCGCTCCTGGATGCCCTGCGACAGGTGCGCCAGGCCCAGCTCGACGCACTCTGCAAAGAGCTGCGACGCCGCGGTGCGTAGTCGTCGCCGGGATTCGTCGATGGACAGGTCCCGCGTCTGGGCGAGCGCATGGTCGCGGCCGAGGTCGAGCGAGGCCGTGCGCGCACCGCCGGCAGGTTCAGGCGGCGGCGTCTGCAGCCCCAGCGCACGGCGCAGGGCCAGCACGGCGGCCACACGGTATTTCTCGGCCTGCCGGATGTCGGCATCGGCAATGAGCCCGTCGATGCCGCCGCCCATGTAGCGAAAGGCCAGCCTCGGCTGGGTGAAGGACATGAGCAGATGGCGCTCGCCCGAGACGCGGAAGCCTTGTTCGAGGTCGAGGTCCTGCACGTACTGCCAGGCCCAGCGGTAGCCGGCCTTGCCGGCGTGCTTGGACAAGGCGTCCGGCGGCACGGACAGCAGTTCGGCCTGCAGGGCCTGCACGTCATCGATCGGCGGCGCATCCGTCTTCGCCGCCTCCGGCGATGCCGCTGCCGGTTCATCCGCAGCCATGCGCTGCAGGCTGATGGCGGCGGCCAGGATGTGCTGGCACATGCCCATCGCAGGGCAGCTGCAATCCGCGTGGGCCGGGCCGCGCGCGTCGAAGCGGATGCGGTGCTCGCCGAAGGCCATCACCAACGATTCGGCCGAGTCTTGCGCGATGGTCGCGGCACCTTTCTCCAGGTCCTTCTGTGCGCGCCGAAGCAGGCCGCGGTTGGCGAGCGCCGCGTAGGCGTCGTCGTCGAACCGCGCCAGCTGTGCGGCCAGTTGCTCGCGGATGCTGCTCACGAGATCACCTTCACCAGCCAGTGCGCCAGCCGCTGAGGCGTGAGCGCCGCGATCTCCATGCCGCAGGCGGCCAGGCTTTCGGCCATGGCGTGGTCATAGACGGGCTGCGACTGGTCGTCCAGCGACGCGAGTCCCAGCAGCTTCACGCGCGCCTCGGCCAGCGTCTTCACGGCGCGCACCAGTTCGCCCGGCGACCCGCCTTCACAGAAATCGGTCACCAGCACGAGCACGGTGCGGTGCGGGTTCTCGACCAACTGGCTGCAGTAGCGCACGGCCCGCGCGATGTCGGTGCCGCCGCCCAGCTGCACGCGCATCAGCACCTCCACCGGATCATCGGCGTGGTCGCTCAGGTCCACGACGCTGGTGTCGAAGACGACGATGCGCGTACGGAAGGCCGGCAGCCCCGCGAGGATGCCCGCCATCACCGCGCTGTGGATCACCGAGTCGACCATGCTGCCGCTCTGGTCCACGCACAGGATGATGTCCCAGGGCAGGCGGCGGGTGTTGCGCTCGAAGAAGCGCAACTGCTCGACCACGATGCGCTGGCTCTCGCGGTCGTAGTTCTTGAGGTTGCGGCGCACGGTGCCCGCCGGGTCGAAGTTCTGGGCCACGGCCATCGGTGAATGCCGAAAGCGGTTCAGGCGTCCCGACAGCGTGCGCCGCACTTCCGATTCGAGCCTGCGGCGGATTTCCTCCACCACCTGGCGGATGATGCGCCGCGCGAGGTGCAGCACATCGCCCTTGAGGTGGCCCTTGAGCGTGAGCAGCGTCTTGAGCAGTTGCTGGTTCGGTTCGAGCCGTTCCAGCGTCTTCGGATCGGTGACGAGTTCGGTGAGGCCGTAGCGGTCGAGTGCGTGCTTCTCGATGACCTCGACCGTGTCGTGCGGAAACAGCTCGCGCACCTCGCCCAGCCAGTCCACCAGCGTGAGCTGCGACGGACCCAGCGAGCCGGGTCCTGGGTCTTCGCGCAAGCCGCGGCCCTTGTATTCGCGGCCGTAGAGGTAGTCCAGCGCCCGGTCCATGCGTGATTGCTGGCCCGACAGCAGCCCATTGGCACCCAGGCCCCGCTCGGCGTAGCGGCCCAGCACGAGTCGCCAGCGGTCGGCGGGCTTCATGCGGCCACCCATGCGTCGAGGCCATCGGCAGCGAGCACATCCTGCAAGGCTTGCGACATGGCCAGATGGGCCTGCATCTGCGGCGCCGTGAGGTCGTGGTGCACCAGCCGGCCGAGGTCGGCGCCACCGTGCAGCCTGGCGACGGCTTCCGCGATGCGGTCGGTCTCCTTGGGCGTCATCTCCGCGAAGGCCAGCCGCAGTTCCGGCAGGCTGGCGACGAATGCGGTGTCGTCCCAGCGGCCGAGCAAGGTGTCCAGCACCTCCAGCAGCGCGGGCTGTTGCCAGGCGGCCTCGCGTGCCGTGCCCAGCAGGCCGCGCAGGTAGCTCACCGCATCGCGCGGCTGGGACAGGCCGTCCAGGTGGCCTTGCAGGGCCACGGCCAGCGCTGAGTCTGGCAGGCGGCCGGCCGCGTAGAGCAGGCCGGCGCAGGCGCCGCGGATCAGTGCCGCATCGTGGGCGGTGTGCAAGGCTTCGACCAGTGCCCAGTACAGCGACGCGTCGAGCGCCTGGCCCGCCTGGCTCACGAGCGGCTCACGCAGGCCGGACAGTGCGGTGATGGTGTCCGCGCCATCGCCTTGCAGGCCCTGCAGGCTGCGTCCCAGGTACACCGCGCGCTCGTAGGCCGCTTGCAGCAGCACCGGCAGCTCCGGTACCTCACGCGCCTCCAGCGGCTCGCGCGATTCCCACAGCAGGCCCAGGCTTCCTGCCGCGGCGGCCACGGATTCGAAGGAGGCATCGGCGCCGATGGCCTGCCGCAGCATGCCCACGACGCGCGGCAGGTGGTCGTGCAGGCCGAGCACGCAGGCCTGCACCATCAACCGTGCGCCGGTGCGCGCATCACGCGGCTCATGGCCGGCGTCGATGCGGTCCAGGTGGGCGGCGAAGCGGCTGGCGACGGCCAGCGGCACCGTCACGCCGTACACCGAGGCTTCGACGAGGGCGGCTTCGGTGGCGGCCGAGTGGCTGTATTCCCAATGTTCTTGGAGGCGGTCGAGGCCGATGCCCGCGACGAAGTCGGGACCGGCCACGCGTGCGCCGAAGGGCACGCCCAATAAGACCAACCCGTGCATGAGCCGGCTGGTGACGCGATGCTCCGGCCGGCGGTAGATGTCCAGCGTTGCGCGCCGCGGCTGCGAATCGTCGATCTTCAGGCGTTGCTTGCGGGCTCGGAATTCGAAGTCGCGCACCAGCGGAGGCCGGCTCGTGCCCGGCGGCACTGCGCCCATGGCCTGGCCGCCCAGGGCGCGCCGTGCGACTGCAAGCACCAGCGCGCCATCGGCATCGGCCTCGCCCTTGATGAAGCAGCTCGTGACGGCATCCATCAGGTCTTCGCGTGCGGGGGCAGGGCGCGAGCGCAGGGCCGCGAGCTGCAGCATCTGCTCGTAGGCGCCGCGCAGCGCGGGCATGGGCAGCGGCAGGCCGTGCGTCGTGCGCAGCTCATGGGCGATGGCTGAGAGCAGCTCCAGCGCCGCATCCTGCCGCACGCGCGGGCCGGCGGCGATGCCAGCCTTGTCGTGCTTGAGCATGCGTTCCCACAGCATCTGGTGCCAGGCCGGCGAGGTCATGCCGGCGCAGTAGCCGTTGAGGCGGTCCAGCCGGTCGAAGCTGTAGCGGATCAGCGCGGAGGACTCGTCGGCGATGCGGCTTCGCGAGACGGACGGGCGCTGGATGTCTGTGGCCAGCAGCGCGGGCATCACCACCGCATGGAAGCCGCCCACCACCGCGAGCACCGGCCCGTCGCCGGGCTGCCGCTGCGCGAGGGCCTCGCGGATGTGCCAGGCCATTTCCGCCTCGCGCTGCAGCGTGCCGTCGGCCTGCAGCTCGGCATCGCTGCAATCCAGCCGGGCCAGCTGGCAGTACGCCGCGAGGTCGGTGACGTGGGTCTGGAGATCGCGCGAGGTGGCAGGCACTTCGAAGAGGTGCTCCCAGAGTTCCTCATGGTCGCGGCAGCCCAGCCGCTGCGCCAGCGCGTGCAGGTGGCGGCTGCGGCGAAGGTGCCGCTCATCCAGCAGCGACGAGGACTCGTGGTCGGCTTCATGGCTGGCCTGGTGGTCGGCCTCGATCAGCGATTGCTCCGGATAGTCCAGGTCGATGAAGCGTGCCGGCACGCCCAGCGCCTGGGCGCGGCGCAATGCCACCAGCTCCGGCGAGTGGTCGCACATCGGGTAGTAGGACGCATGGCGGCGCGGCGACTCCTCGCCTTGCGCCTTTTCCACCGCATAGCTGTAGATGGCCAGCGGCATGCGCGCCTCGGCATGCACGAGCAGCGGCACCAGCGGCGTGAAGCTGCGCGGGCCTTCCACCAGCACCGCGCTGGGCGTGGTCTGCTGCAGCAGACGGTGCAGGTGCCAGGCGCAGGCCGGGCTGTGGTGCCGCACCGGAAAGACGATGAGCTCGGGCGTGACCAGGCTCGCGCCGAGCGCGCGCATCGCCTCGGAGGTGGTCGGCGTGTGGGCACCCATCGGCGGTCGATCAGCGGTCGAGTTCGCGCCGCGCCTCCAGCACGCGCTTCCACTGCGCGTGGCGCTGTGCGCGCTGCTTGACCACCACGTCGAAGTAGTGGCGCAGCTTCTTGCCGTCGTCGGGGTTGTCCTTGAGCACGGTGCCGATCAGCTGCCGCGCGATGTGCTCGCCGGCCACGTTGCCGTCGCCGAAGTAGTGGGCGTCCAGGCAGGCCGCATAGCCCACCGACACCGCTTCGGCCGAGGACATGACCGCGGTCGGTTTCTCCACGACGATGCCTTCGGACGTGACGCCCTGGCGCAGGTCGTGGAAGGCGGTGACGAGCAAGTCCACCACGTCCGGCTGCAATTCCACCTCCACGCGGGCGCGCTTGAGCAGCGCCTCGGTCTGCTCGCGCACGAGCTGCGTCTCCAGCTTGCGGTCGGAAATGGGGCGCACCGTCTCGAAGTTGAAGCGGCGCTTCAAGGCGCTGGACATCTCGTGCACGCCGCGGTCGCGGATGTTCGCGGTGGCCAGTACGTTGAAGCCGCGCGCTGCGAACACCATGCCGTCGTCGCCGTCCAGCTCGGGCACGTGCAGCAGCTTCTCCGACAGCAGGCTGATCAGGCTGTCCTGGATCTCCGGCTGGACCCGCGTGACTTCCTCGAAGCGGCACAGCATGCCGTCGCGCATGGCCTCGAACATCGGGCCACGCACCAGGGCCCTCGGCGTCGGGCCTTCGGCCAGCAGCAGGGCGTAGTTCCAGGAATACTTGATCTGGTCCTCGGTGGTGCCAGCGGTGCCCTGGATGACGCAGCCCGTGCGGCCCGAGATGGCCGCGCACAGCAGCTCCGACAGCATGGATTTGGCGGTGCCGGGCTCGCCCACCAGCAGCAGGCCGCGGTCGCTCATCAGCGTGACGATGCAGCGGTCGATGAGTGCGTCGTCGCCGAAGAACTTGCGCTTCACGCCGAGCTTGTCGTCGCCCACGACGAAGGCGCGCACGGCGCGTGGAGACAACCGCCAGCCCTCGGGCTTGGCGCCGGTGTCGGTCTGCACCAGCCGGGCCAGCTCCTCGGCGTGAAGTTGCTCGGCGGGCGCCCGCAGGATGGCCTGGGTGGGAATGCTCATCTCAGTACTCGCTTTTCTTGCGCCACTCGGCGTCGAACCCCGGACCGTCGGCTGCGATCAGGCGCAGGTCGTTGTAGCACTCGGACAGCAGCACCTTCGGAATCTGCTTGAGCGGCAGGTTCGCGCGCTGCCATCGGTCTTCTGCGCCGGTCTTGCCGAAGGACATGTTCATCAGGGCGACGGTGCGGTTCTCCTCCGGCAACGGGTTGCCGGTGAACTCCAGCACCGCTTCCAGGCCCAGCGTCGGGAAGCGTTTCTGATAGACGTGGAACCAGCCGCCGTCCTCCGCCGGACCGCGGGTGTAGCCCAGCTTGAGTGCGCGGCCGCGCAGTGCGAAGGCTTCCAGCAAATGGCCTTCGAAGTCCTTGATGGCATCGGCCTGCTGCTTGTCCTCGGGCAGGGTGTAGACGCCCTTGCCGAGCTGCTGGAAGAGCGGCTTGATCTCGTAGTCCGCCAGGTGCTGCAGCCAGGCCTGGACCTCGTCGGCACCGAGCACGGAGTCGTGGGCCACGCGCACGCGCGCGTCGTCGCCCAGTTGCACCTCGTTGTCGTCGCGGTCGGTGAGCGTGCCATCGTCCAGCGGGCGGAAGCTGCGCAGCGTGCGGCCGTCCGCGTGCTCGACCCACACCAGCCGCTGCACCAGGTGGCGCAGCACCGGGTGCTGCTGCAGGTAGTCGCGCCAGTCGGCGAAAGGCCAGTCGCGCTCGGTGCACAAGGCCTCGTAGAGGCGCTCTGTCTGCAGGTCGACGATGCTCTTGATTTCCTTCTTCGCGGCGCTGAAGGCCTTCTTCGCCTCCTTGGCCAGCTCCGCATCGTCATCCTGCCGCGGTTCCGGCAGCGCGGCGATCTTCTTGCCTTCGGGGTTGTAGAGCTCGACCTTGAAGTCGGGCAGCAGGCGGGCGGTGAAGGTGCGGCCGCCGAAGCTGAGTTCCAGCGTGCCGGTCTCGTCGAATCCGCCTGAAGGCACGGTGCGGTCGGCCAGTTCCGCCAACGTCCAGCCGCGGCGATCGGCCAGTGCTTCGGCCTGGCGCGTGGCCTCTTCCTGGAAGCTCTTGGTTCGGAAGCGGCTGCCGATGGACAGCATCAACTGCGTGGCGCTGGGGTGCTCGATCCACGCGAGCATGGCGATCAGCGCCTTGCCGTGCGCAGCGCGCGTGCCATACCACTCCTTGAGGTAGCGCTGCACCGGTGGTGCGGCACGTTCGGCCGCACAGGCCGCCGCCACCGCGAGGACGCCCTTGCTGGCGATGGCCGAGCCCGCCGGTTGCCGCATCAGCGCGGGCAGGAACATCGCGGTGAGCTCTTCCACCGACTTGCCGAGCTTCGGATCGTTCTGGTAGTACTGCGGCGACTGCGCCATCCAGCGATGGGTGGACTGCGCCTGGGAGACGGCTTGCTTCATGGCCTCGTCCGCAGAGATCGGCCGCACGTCCTCGCGCAGCCAGGTCTCCAGCACGAACTGGCCGAAGGCCTCGCGGTCGCGCGGCTCGAACATGCCGCAGAACTTGCGCAGGACGGCATTGGGCTCGGGCGTTTTCTGCTTGAAGGCCTGCACGATGAACATGCGCAGCACGTCGACGGGCACGCTGTCTGGCGTGTCGTTCCAGCGCACGGGCGGCAAGGCGCTCCAGGGGAACCAGGCGAGGTCCGCCGGCACGCCCTTGGCCAGCGTCTTAGTGGCTTCCGCGGCGAGCGCCTTGCGGTCGAGGTACTTCTCCACCGGCCGTCCCAGGGCCTGCAAGGCGTCGAGCATGGCGCCCTTGGCGACGTCGTGCTTTTCCTTGGCAACGGCCTGTTCCAGCGCGGGAATGGCGCCTTCGTGGCGAAGCCGCGCGAGCCAGGTTGCGGCCACGGCGCGGGTTTCGGACTTGCCGTCGGCCAGGGCTGCGATGATGCGTGCCTCCTTGCCCGGCAGGTTCTGCAGCGCGTCCTGCGCGGCGATGCGGTCGGTCTTGGCGGTGCCCAGCGCCAGGCTGAACAGGGCGTTGACCAAGGCCGGCGGCGGCGAGGGCAGCAGGGCGATGGCCCGGAAGAGCCCGGAGCGGTCGAACCAGTAGTTCTGTGACGTGTTCGCCGTGAGCGTCTGCACCAGCAGGTCGACGTGGTGCGCGAAGTACGGCCACACGGCGTCGGTCGCCCAGCCCGAGGCGAAGGGCTGGCCCCAGGAGTTGCAGTAGCTGATGAGGATCGCCTTGCCCGACAACCCACTCTCGTCGAGCATCAGCGCGAACTCCAGCAGGCTCGGCCGGCCAGTCTTCTGGTGCATGGCGTTGATGGCGTGAGCCATCTGGTGCGCCAGCGAACCCTGGTGGTGGTTTGCATCCAGCCCGAAGAACAGCAGCAGCTTGAGCGTTGCCACGGGAGTCAGCCCGTCGTCCAGGGCCAGGCGCTCGATCGCCGGCCAGGCATGGTTGCTGACTTGCATGTCCTGTGGCCGCTTGGGCGGCTTCGCCTCGGGCGAGGCGAGGTACTGGCGCAGATCCCGGGCATCGCGATCGGTCAGGCGCGTGATCTGCCGCAGGCCCCAGTTGTGGCCCTGGGCCTTGGCCTGCTCGTTGCGCTGGCGCTGCTCTTCGTTCTCGCGGACGATGGCCTGGTCGATTTCGTCGAACAGGCGTTTCAGCGAGGCGTCCGGCACCGCGTTGGCCTGCGGCGACCAGTCGATGACGGGAACGGTGTAGTCGTAGGCCACGGCTTCCGCGGCTGCCACGGCGGTCTCGTCGCTGCCGTCCCACTCGATGAGCAGGCCCGACACCGACGGCGCCTTGTCGGCACCCGCGGTCTCGCGCGCGAAGGTGGACCACGCGTCCTGCTTGCGCTCCTTGCCCAGCGCCATGAGCAGGCGCAAGGCATGCTGGCGCTGTTCCGGCTTGGCCTTCGTGCCCAGCGACTTCAAGGGCTCGGCCACGACGTCGCCGCACTTGCGCAGCAGCACTTCGGCGGCGGCGCGCACCTGCTTGCTGCTGACCGTGGAGAGTTCGGCGAGCTCTGCGGCCAGGCGATCCAGCGTGGACACCTGGGCCGTTTCGAGCATGGCCAGCATGTGCAGCCGCTGGTCGACGGCGGCCGGCAGCAGCAGCGGGCGGATGTGTTCGAGGTGCCGGTCCAGCGCATCGGCGAAGCCCCGGATCTGGCGCGCCATTTTCAGCCGGTATTCCACGCCGTAGCCGGAGCTGACGGGCGTGGCGAAGGCCGACAGCACGACGGCCCAGGCAGGCTGGCCGTCTTCGGCGAGCAGCGCCTCGAGGGCCAGCGCCGTCAATGCCCCGGCCTGCCACCGGTTCGACCAGGTGTTGACGCTTTGCCCCGTGTTGTGGATCAGCAGGACCTCGGGCCAATGCCGGCCCGCCGGGAACTGGAAGCGGGGCGTCCATTGCCGTTTCGAGAGGCTGGCCTCCATCAACCTGGCCCAGCGCAGGCCTGTCGCCGGCGGCAATGCCTCGAAATGTTCGTAGAAATCGGGGAGCTTGTCGGCGCCGTCGGGCAGGTGGCTGAAGTAGCCCTCCAGGTGCAGCGACTTGGCGATGGCCTCATGCTGTGCCACCGTGTTCAGGACAGCGAGCGGCTCGCCGGTGAAGAGGTAGCTGCGGATGTCTTGCGCCAGGCCCTGGGGCGACTTGTCCGGCGTCAGCTTGTCGACGCGCTCGAGCCATTTTTCAAGCACCCTGGCCCATGCGTCCGGTATGCCCTCGGGCGTGTTCCCGGAAGCGCCCAGAATCTTTCCGACCCATTTCAGCATCTCGACCCCCCTGGTGATGCGCTGGATTGTTCGTGCGTGGCGCGAACTATAGCGGCGCATCGCGGCGGATCGAACCGCCAAAAGGGGGTGTCGCGCGCCGGTGGAGGGTCAGGACTTGCTGGACACCTTGTGCCGCATCAGCCGGCCTTTCTCGCGCTCCCAGTCCTTCTTCTTCTCGGTGTCGCGCTTGTCATGCTCGGCCTTGCCCTTGGCCAGGGCGATCTCGGCCTTCACCCGGCCGCCCTTGTAGTGCAGGTCCAGCGGCACGAGGGTGAAGCCCTTTTGCTCCACCTTGCCGATGAGGCGGCGGATCTCCTCCTTGTGCATGAGCAGCTTCTTGGTCCGGTCGGCCTCCGGATTGACGTGGGTGGAGGCGCTGCGCAGGGCGTTGATGCGGCAGCCGATGAGGTACAGCTCCCCGTCGCGGATGACCACGTAGCCGTCGGTCAGCTGGACCTGCCCCGCACGCACGGCCTTGATCTCCCAGCCCTGCAGGACCATGCCCGCCTCGAAGCGTTCGGTGATGTGGTAGTCGAACCGCGCTCGGCGGTTTTCCGCGATGGACATGTCGGCAACTGCGCTCAATACAATCGACCCATTGTATGAAGCACGTCAAGAAGTCCGTTCTGCTCTGGTACTCGCCGCACGAGATGTACGAATTGGTCACCGGGATCAAGGACTATCCGAAGTTCCTGCCCTGGTGCGACAAGGCGGAAGTTCTTGAAACCCACGAGGGTGGCATGACCGCGCGGCTGCACATCCACTACGCCGGGTTGCGCCATGCCTTCACCACCCGCAACGAGCATGTGAAGGACACGATGGTCAAGGTCTCGCTGGTGGATGGCCCGTTCTCCAAGCTGGACGGCACCTGGAAGTTCACCCGCGTGGGCTCCAGCGAGAACACCTGCAAGATCGAGTTCGACATGGCCTACGCATTCGCCAACCCGGCGCTGGAGGCCTTGGTGAGCCCGGTGTTCGACCGCATCGCAAACACCTTCGTGGACAGCTTCGTCAAGCGTGCGGAGCAGGTCTATGGCGAGCGCTGACATCCGCGTGGTGGTGGCCTACAGCCCCGGGCCGCGGGTGGTGGACCAGGTGGACCTGGTGCTCCCGGCCGGCGCGACCGTGCTGGAAGCGCTGCAGGCCAGCGGCGTCATCGACCGCCATCCGGAGATCGACCCGACCCAGGCGAAGCTGGGCGTGTGGGGCAAGCTCAGGCAGCCTGGCGATGTCTTGCGCGATGCCGATCGCGTGGAGGTCTACCGGCCGCTGAAGGTCGATCCGAAGGAGGCGCGTCGCCAGCGCTACCAGAGCCACCGCGAGACGGTGAAGGCGCGGGAAGCGCAGAAGAAGGCGCGCGAAAGCCACTAGGCCGGGCGCCGGGCCCGGCCGTCGAGGACCGTCTTACTTGCACTCGCTGTTGATGACGTCGCGTGCGCGGCGGGCTTCTTCCGCCCGCTGCTTGTCGTCCAGGATCTCGCGCTCGCCCTTGTCGTTGGTGCGGGCGATGCGGCCGCCTTCGTCCAGGGTGCGCTGGTAGCTCTTGGCACGGGCACAGTTCTCGGCGCGCTGGGCGGCGAGCTTGTCGTCTTCCGCCTTCTTCTTGGCGGCCTCGTCCTGCTCGCCCTTCTTTCGCTTGGCCTCGAGTTCCGGGTCGACGCGGGCGCCGCTGGCGGCACCGGACGCCGCGCTGGCCGCGACCGGCGACAGCACGCGGCGCTGCTGGCCGCTGTTGGGCCGCTGCAGGATGTCCTGGTCCGGCGTGCCGGCCGGGGGCGGGGTGTCGCTGTACTGGATCTGCCCGGTCTTGCTGCGCCACTTCCACTGGGCAGCCGCCGGCATGGCCAGCGTGGCGCCGACGAGGGCGGAAACGAGGACGACAGTCAATCGGCGCATGGTGTGGGCAAGGGGGGACTTGGCGGCGGTTCGCCGATGCCGGCAGTGTAGTCGGGGTGTGCAATCCGCCACAGGTAACCAGGATGTGACGAAGCGCCAAGGTGTGAACTTGTTCCGCATCCGTATAATCTGCTTTTGCGTCTGGAGCTTTCCTCATGCGCCTTCTCGGCAAAGCGCTCACCTTCGACGACGTGTTGTTGGTGCCTGCGTTCTCCCAGGTGTTGCCCCGCGACACCAACCTTTCCACCTCCCTGTCCCGCAACATTCGCCTGAACCTGCCGCTGGTGTCCGCCGCCATGGACACGGTGACGGAGGCTCGCCTGGCCATCGCGATTGCGCAAGAAGGCGGCATCGGCATCGTCCACAAGAACCTCAGTGCGCGCCAGCAGGCGGCCGAGGTGGCGCGGGTCAAGCGCTACGAGTCGGGCGTGCTGCGCGACCCGATCATCGTCAGTTCGAACACCCCGGTGCGCCAGGTGATGGAGCTGTCCCACCAGCACGGCGTCTCCGGGTTCCCGGTGGTCGACGAAGGCAAGGTGGTGGGCATCGTCACCAACCGCGACCTGCGCTTCGAGACTCGCCTGGACGTTCCGGTGCGCGAGATCATGACCCCGCGCGACAAGCTCATCACCGTCGACGAAGGCGCGACGCTGGAGCAGGCCAAGTCGCTGATGCACAAGCACAAGCTGGAGCGGGTGCTGGTGGTCAACAAGGCCTTCGAGCTGCGCGGCCTGATGACGGTGAAGGACATCACCAAGCAGACCAGCTTCCCCAACGCTGCCCGTGACTCGCACGGCAAGCTGCGCGTGGGCGCCGCCGTGGGCGTGGGCGAGGGCACCGAGGAACGCGTCGAGCTGCTGGTCAAGGCCGGCGTCGACGCCCTGGTGGTCGACACCGCCCATGGTCACAGCGCCGGGGTCATCGAACGCGTGCGCTGGGTCAAGAAGAACTTCCCGCAGGTGGACGTGATCGGCGGCAACATCGCCACCGGCGCTGCGGCACTGGCACTGGTGGAAGCCGGCGCCGACGGCGTGAAGGTCGGCATCGGCCCCGGCTCCATCTGCACCACCCGCATCGTGGCCGGCGTGGGCGTGCCGCAGATCACCGCCATCGACAACGTGGCCACCGCGCTCAGGGGCACGGGCGTTCCGCTCATCGCCGACGGCGGCATCCGCTACTCGGGCGACATCGCCAAGGCCATTGCAGCAGGCGCGTCCACCGTGATGATGGGAGGCATGTTCGCCGGCACCGAGGAAGCCCCCGGCGAGATCGTGCTGTTCCAGGGCCGCAGCTACAAGAGCTACCGCGGCATGGGCTCCATCGGTGCCATGCAGCAGGGCTCGGCGGACCGCTACTTCCAGGACAACACCGGCGCGAATCCGAATGCGGACAAGCTGGTGCCCGAAGGCATCGAAGGCCGCGTGCCGTACAAGGGCTCGATGGTCTCCATCGTGTTCCAGATGGCCGGCGGCCTGCGGGCGTCCATGGGCTACTGCGGTTGCGCGAGCATCGACGACATGCGCAACAAGGCGGAGTTCGTGGAGATCACCTCGGCGGGCATCCGCGAGAGCCACGTGCACGACGTGCAGATCACCAAGGAAGCGCCGAACTACCGGATGGAGTGAGGCCTCGGCCTCGCCAAGCGCCTCATCCTGGCGAGCGCCGGGATGAGGATTTTTCCTTTTCGACAAACCGAGTCCATGTCCCACGCCGAAGCCATCTCCCCCGAAGCCGCCAAACGGCCGGCGGCCATGCGCTTCATCATGCTCACCGTGCTGATCGACATGATCTCGATCGGCCTGATCATCCCAGTGCTGCCGGTACTGGTGGGTACCTTCACCAGCTCGAAGGCCGAGCAGTCGTACTGGTACATGGCGGTGACCTTCGCTTTCGGCATCGCCAACTTCTTCGGCTCGCCGATCCTGGGTGCCCTGTCTGACCGCTACGGCCGCCGGCCGGTGTTGCTGCTGGGCTTCTGCGGACTGGCGATCAACTTCTTCGCGACCGCGTTGAGCACGGCCTTGTGGATGCTGGTGGCCGTTCGCCTGGTGGGCGGCGCAATGCAATCCAACATCGCCGTGGCCAATGCCTACGTGGCCGACATCACGCCGCCTGAAGAACGCGCCCGCCGCTTCGGCCTCCTGGGCGCGATGTTCGGCGTGGGCTTCATCCTCGGGCCGATGCTGGGTGGATTCCTGGGCGAACACAACCCGCACCTGCCGTTCTTCGTGGCGGGCGGACTGGCGCTGCTGAACCTGGGCTATGGCTACTTCGTGCTGCCTGAATCCCTGCCGGCCGACCGGCGACGCCCGTTCGAATGGAAGCGGGCCAACCCGATCAACGCGCTGACAGCACTGACCCAGCTGCATGGCGCCGGCCTCCTGGTGGCCGTGCTGGCCTTCACCGGCCTGGCGCAGTTCATCCTCTACACGAGCTGGGTGCTCTACACCTCGTTCAAGTTCGGCTGGACGCCGTACCTCAACGGCGTGTCGCTCGCCGTGGTGGGCGTGGTGTCGGTCATCGTGCAGGGCGTGCTGCTGGGCAAGCTGCTCAAGCGCTACACGCCGCAGCGCCTGGCGGTCATCGGGCTGGTGTCGTCGACGCTGGCCTACTTCGCCTACGGCGCCGCGCCCGAGGGCTGGATGATGTACGCCATCATCGTGCTCAACTTCCTCGGCTTTGCCGTCGCGGCCTCGTTCCAGAGCATCATCAGCAGCGCCGCGGGCGCCGACATGCAGGGCCAGACCATGGGCGCCGTGAGTTCGCTCAACAGCCTCACGTCGGTCGTCGCGCCTCTGCTGGGGCCGCCGCTGCTGGCCATGGTGTCGCACCTGCCGCCGGGTGACTGGCGCACCGGCTCGCCGTTCTACCTGTGCTCGGCCCTGCAGCTCGTGGGCCTCGTGCTCGCCATCGTCCATTTCCGCGGCATGCGCCGCCAACGGCTCGCCGCGCAGGCGGGCTCCACCGCCTGAGTGTCATCCATGCACGACAAGATCCTCATCCTCGATTTCGGCTCCCAGGTCACCCAGCTCATCGCACGCCGCGTGCGCGAGGCGCATGTGTACTGCGAAATCCATCCGAATGACGTGAGCGACGCGTTCATCCGCGAGTTCGCGCCCAAGGGCATCATCCTGTCGGGCAGCCATGCCAGCACCTATGAATCGGAAGAGCTGAAGGCGCCCGATGCGGTGTGGCAGCTGGGCATTCCGGTGCTGGGCATCTGCTACGGCATGCAGACCATGGCGGCGCAACTGGGCGGCAAGGTCGAGTACAGCGACCACCGCGAGTTCGGCTACGCGGAGGTGAGGGCGCATGGCCACACCGAGCTGCTGCGCGGCGTGCAGGACTTCGCCACCGCTGAGGGCCATGGCATGCTCAAGGTGTGGATGAGCCACGGCGACAAGGTGACCGCGCTGCCGCCGGGCTTCAAGCTGATGGCCTCCACGCCGAGCTGCCCCATCGCCGGCATGGCCGATGAATCGCGCGGCTACTACGCCGTTCAGTTCCACCCCGAAGTGACGCACACGCTGCAAGGCCGCGAGCTGCTCAACCGATTCGTGCTGGGCATCGCCAAGGCCAGGCCCGATTGGGTGATGGGCAACTACATCGAGGAAGCCGTGGCCCGCATCCGCGAGCAGGTGGGCAGCGAGGAAGTCATCCTCGGACTGTCCGGCGGCGTGGATTCGAGCGTGGCCGCCGCGCTCATCCACCGCGCCATCGGCGACCAGCTCACCTGCGTGTTCGTGGACCACGGCCTGCTGCGCCTGAACGAAGGCCAGATGGTGATGGAGATGTTCGCCGGCCGCCTGCATGCGAAGGTGGTGCATGTGGACGCCAGCGCCCAGTTCCTCGGCCACCTGGCCGGCGTGAGCGACCCCGAGGCCAAGCGCAAGATCATCGGCCGCGAGTTCGTGGAGGTGTTCCAGGCCGAGGCGAAGAAGCTCAAGAGCGCCAAGTGGCTGGCCCAAGGCACGATCTACCCGGACGTGATCGAGAGCGGCGGCGCCAAGACCAAGAAGGCCACCACCATCAAGAGCCACCACAACGTGGGCGGCCTGCCCGAGACGCTGGGCCTGAAGCTGCTGGAGCCGTTGCGCGAGCTGTTCAAGGACGAGGTGCGCGAACTGGGCGTGGCGCTGGGCCTGCCGCACGACATGGTGTACCGCCATCCGTTCCCCGGGCCGGGCCTGGGCGTGCGCATCCTCGGCGAGGTGAAGAAGGACTACGCCGACCTGCTGCGCCGGGCCGACGCCATCTTCATCGAGGAACTGCGCAACACCCGCGACGAGGTCAGCGGCAAGACCTGGTACGAGCTGACCAGCCAGGCCTTCGCGGTCTTCCTGCCGGTCAAGAGCGTGGGCGTGATGGGCGACGGCCGCACCTACGACTACGTGGTGGCGCTGCGCGCGGTGCAGACCAGCGACTTCATGACGGCCGACTGGGCCGAGCTGCCCTACAGCCTGCTCAAGCGCACCTCGGGCCGCATCATCAACGAGGTGCGCGGCATCAACCGCGTGACCTACGACGTGTCGAGCAAGCCGCCCGCGACCATCGAGTGGGAGTGAGCCGCAGCGGCTGAAGGGCGAGGGCCATGTCATCGCATGCCTTGTTCTTCGCCGTGAAACCCGATGCCGCGGCCGCCGCGAAGCTGCTGGCCCTGGGGCGGCGGCTGCGTGAGCACCATGGCCTCAAGGGGCGCTTGTTCGACGCGGCCAGGCTGCACGTGACGCTGCACTTCTTCGGGCGCTTTCCTGCGCTCGACGATGCCTTGGTGCAGGGCTTGTGCCGGGGAGCCGACGAGGTCCGCGCCGAGCCCTTCGCACTGCGTTTCGACCACGTGGGCAGCTTCGCTCGTCCGAGCAATGCGCCGCTGGTCATGCGGACCGGCGACGGTGCGCCTGGCGCCAAGGCGCTGCATCAGCACCTCGCCGCCGCCCTGGTTCACCACGGTGTCGGCACGCGGCCCGAACGCCGCTTCGTGCCTCATCTCACCTTGCTGTACGACGACAAGTCCTTGCCCGAGCTCGAAGTCGACCCCATCGAATGGACGGCGAACACCTTCGACCTCGTGCACAGCGAGTCGGGCCAGGGCCATCGCGTGTTGCGCCAATGGCCACTGCGTGCGGTTTGAACGGCCGCGGCTTGGCACAATCACCCACCATCCGGCCGCACGTGCCGGCCCATTGAGACCGAGGTCCATCCATGAGAGCCATCTTCGGCGTGCTGTCCCTTCTGGTCGTCCTGGCCATCGTCGGCGTCATGGCCAAGAAGCAGTTGCAGGCGGTGAACAGCATCGGGTCCTCGCGTCCCGCCGCGCAGGCGGGTGCCGACGCCACGACCGCTGCTCCGGCGGCGAGCACCGTTCGTGCGCAATCCCAGCAGATCCAGCAGCAGGTGCTCAATGATGTGAACAAGGCGCTCCAGCAGGGCACCGACCGCAACGAGGCCGCTGAGAAGTGATCACCCCGGCAGACGAACATGCGATGCGCATCGCGCTCGACCAGGCTCACAACGCGTGGCTGGTCGGGGAAGTGCCCGTGGGCGCGGTCATCATGCGCGCGGGGCAGGTGATCGCCACCGGCTACAACCGGCCGATCACCGAGCATGACCCCACCGCGCACGCGGAAATCGTGGCCCTGCGGCATGCCGCCACGCTGCTGGGCAACTACCGATTGCCGGAGTGCGAGCTGTACGTGACGCTGGAGCCCTGCGCCATGTGCGCCATGGCGCTGATGCACGCCCGATTCAAGCGGGTGGTGTTCGGCGCGACCGATCCCAAGACCGGCGCGGCCGGCTCCGTGGTGAACCTCTTCGGCGAGCCCAGGCTGAACCACCACACCGAGGTCGTCAGCGGCGTGCTGCCCGACGAGTGCGGCAAGATCCTGCGCGACTTCTTCGCCGAGCGGCGCGAGCAGTTCCGCAACCGGCGCGGCGGCACGGTGCCTGCCGCCTTGCCCGAGGTGACCATCGCCGAAGAACCGATTCCCGCGGGCGAAGTGGTCGAGATCGACCTGCCCGTGGCCAAGCCCTGATTTTTCCCTTTCCCAATGAACGACCTGATTCTTTACACGCCAGCTGGTGTGGTTCCCAAGGCTGCCCTGGTGCGCCGTGCCGCCAAGCGGCTCACGAAACTCGGTTTCGAGGTGAGCATCGACGAGGCGGCGCTGCTCAAGCACCAGCGCTTCGGCGGCGATGACGATGCGCGCCTGGCCGCCATCCACCGCGTGGCCAAGGCGGCGCCGCACGTGGCCTTCGCCACGCGCGGCGGCTACGGCCTCACCCGGCTGCTGGACCGCATCGACTGGAAGCTCATCGCCAAGAGCGTGGAGCAGGGCACCCACTGGGTCGGCCAGAGCGACGTGACTGCCTTGCAACTGGGCTTGCTCGCCCATGCCAAAGGCGTGACCTGGCAGGGCCCGCTGGCGTGCGACGACTTTGGCGGCGACACGGTGGACGACATCACCGAGGCGGTGTTCCTCGAAGCCATGAGCTGCGAGCTGGAAGCCCTGGGTTTCCGGACCACCGAAGGATTCGACGGCCTGCAGGTCAAGGGGACCATCTGGGGCGGCAACCTGTGCATGATCAACTCCATGCTGGGCACGCCGCACTGGCCGAAGATCAAGGGCGGCATCCTCTTCCTGGAAGACGTGAACGAGCACCCCTACCGCATCGAGCGCTCGCTGCTGCAATTGCACCAGGCTGGGGTGCTGGACGCCCAGAAAGCCATCGTGCTGGGCGAGTTCACCAACTACCGCAAGTTCCCGCTGGACCGAGGGTTTACGCTGAAGACGGTGATCGCGCACCTTCGGACGCTCACGAAGACGCCCATCCTCACCGGCCTGCCGTTCGGCCACGTGCCGACCAAGGTGACGTTGCCGGTGGGCGCCAAGGCGCAGCTCGTGGTGGATGGCCGCGATGTGCTGATTGGCTGGGAACACCACCACGAGCACTGAGCCGTAACCCGGTTTCATGTCGGGCCCGGGCCGACCGGCCTAGACCACTTGTCGCCTAGGTGACTTCCCTAGCGCACCAAATCTGGAGCGCCCGCTCTAAAGCCCCAGGCACAAGCCTTGCGAACGGGTTAAACCCTGAGCGGGTGCCTTCTGCCCCTCGCTTATCATCCGCGGCTGCCTCGAGGGGACCCGGCCACAAGCCGGTGATCGTCCGAGGCACATTGTTTTTCTGCGCCCGCTGCGTTTACGCATGCAGCCGGCGATGCCTGGAAGGGACGACCGCTATATGCACGGTCATGATCAAGTGAACGCAAACGGATCCGCCGGCGCGCTGCTGCGTGCGCCGCGCCGCTTGCTCGCGGTGTTGGCCGTCGGCTTGAGCAGCTTGCTCGCCACCGGCTGCAACAACAGCCCGCAACCCCACGACGGCCCCGGCTCCAACACGCTGTTCACCGCCGTCATCGAAAGCTCGCCGCGCCACCTGGACCCGACCGCGTCCTACTGGTCGAACGACACGCCCTACACCTACCAGATCTACGAGCCGCTGTACGGCTACCACTACCTCAAGCGCCCCTTCGTCCTCGTGCCCAAGACGGCCGAGGAGGTGGTGAAACCGCATTACCTGGACAAGGACGGCAAGGAGCTGCCGGCCGACACGCCGGGCGAGCAGGTGGTCGAGAGCGTCTATGACATCCCCATCAAGAAGGGGATCATGTTCCAGCCGCATCCGGCCTTCGCCAAGGATGAGCAGGGGCACTATGTCTACCACTCGATGAAGAAGGGCGAGCTCGGCAACCGCCGCACGCCCATGGACTTCGAGAAGACCGGCACCCGCGAGCTGGTGGCCGAGGACTTCGTCTACGCGCTCAAGCGCCACGCCACCACGCGCATCACCACGCCCATCTCGGGCATCTTCTCCGAGTACGTGGTGGGCCTGAAGGAGTACATGGAGCTCGTGAAGGCCGAGGACGCCAAGCTGCGCAAGGGGCTGGACCCCGCTAGCCTGGACCGGCCGATGCTCGACTTCCGCAAGTGGCCGCTGGCCGGCGCCACGGCGCCCGAGAAGTACCTGTTCCGCGTGCGCATCAAGGGCAAGTACCCGCAGTGGAACTACTGGATGTCCATGACCTTCCTCGCCCCCGTGGCCTGGGAAGCGGACGCCTTCTACGCGCAGCCGGGACTGGCCGAAGCCAACATGACGCTGGACCGATGGCCGGTGGGCACCGGCCCCTACATGCTCGTGGAGAACGTGCAGGACCGCCGCCTGGTCATGAAGCGCAACCCGAACTACCGCGGCGAGCCGTACCCCTGCGAAGGCATGCCCGGCGACAAGGAAAACGGCATGCTCGATGACTGCGGCAAGAAGACGCCGTTCATCGACACCATCGTCTCCACCATCGAGCGCGAGAAAGTGCCCCAGCGCGGCAAGTTCCGCCAGGGCTTCTACGACATCGAGGTGTTCGAGCGGGTGGACACCGGCCAGGAGTACATCGTCGAGAAGGACGACTCCGACGAAGTGCGCAAGGAATACGACGAGCGCGGCTTCCGCCTGGACAAGGCCACCGACATCTCCAGCTGGCTGGTGGGCTTCAACATGCTCGATCCGGTGATCGGCTTGGGCGACACGCCCGAGAAGAAGCTGAAGAACCGCAAGCTGCGCCAGGCGATCTCCATCGCCATGGATTGGGAAGAGTGGAGCACGGTGTTCCCGCAAAAGGGCGGCGAACCGGCCATGGGTCCGCTGCCCGGCGGCATCTTCGGCTCGCGCCACGGCAAGGCCGACGGCGTGAACCCGGTGACGCACAAGGTGGTGAACGGCCAGCTCGTGCGCCGCTCGCTGGACGATGCGAAGAAGCTGATGGTCGAGGCCGGCTACCCGGATGGCCGCGACGAGAAGACCGGCCAGCCGCTGGTCATCAACTACGACTACTACGCGCTGCCCACGCCGGAGCGCAAGGCCGAGATCGACTGGGTGGTCAAGCAGTTCGCCAAGCTGGGCATCCAGCTCGAAGTTCGTGCCACCGACAACAACCAGTTCCAGGACAAGGTGCGCAAGGGCAAGCACCAGGTGTTCTGGCTGGGCTGGCTGGCCGACTACCCGGACGCGGAGAACTTCCTCTTCCTGCTGTACGGCCCCAACGGCAAGACGCGCTCGGACGGCGAGAACACCTCCAACTACGAGAATCCCGAGTACGACAAGCTGTTCAACCAGCTCAAGTTCATGGACGACGGCCCGCAGAAGCAGGAGCTGATCGACAAGATGGTGCACATCGCGCAAGAGGATGCGCCGTGGTCGTTCGGCTACTTCCCGTTCTCGTCGGCGGCCATGCAGCACTGGCTGCACAACGCGCGTCCCACGGTGCTGATCCGCGACCCGGGCCGCTACTACAAGCTTGACACCAAGGAGCGTGAACAGCGCATCGCCCAGTGGAACAAGCCCGTGTGGTGGCCTGTGGTGCTGGGCGTGCTGGCCGTTGCCGCGATTGTCTGGCTGGCCATGCGCAGCTTCAAGCGTCGCGAGCGCACGAATGCGCGCGGCGAAGTGCTCGCCTCCTGAGGTCTTCCCACCGATGCTTTCCTACCTGACTCGACGCGTCATCTATGGCGCGCTGGTGTTGCTGGGCGTGAACCTGGCGACCTTCTTCCTGTTCTTCACCGTCAACACGCCCGACGACATGGCGCGCCTGAACATCGGCGGCAAGCGCGTCACGCCCGAGCTCATCTCCAAGTGGAAGATCGAGCGCGGCTACGACAAGCCGCTGTACTGGAACGACAAGAAGGAAGGCTCCGAGAAGTTCACCGAGACGATTTTTTGGGACCGATCGGTCTCCTTGTTCTCGCTGAACTTCGGCCGCGCCGACGGCGAGAGCGCGGGCAACATCGGCCACGAGGTCAGCACGCGCATGTGGGTGAGCATGCAACTGGCGCTGCCGCTGTTCCTGCTGCAGGTCATCGCAAGCACGAGCTTCGCCTTGCTGCTGGTGATGTTCCGCCACACCAAATGGGACTTGTGGGGCGTGGTCACGTGCGTGTTCATGCTCTCGATTTCCAGCCTGTTCTACATCATCGTCGGGCAGTTCCTGTTCTCGCGCGTGCTCAGGCTTGCGCCCATCTCGGGCTATGCGCCGGGTCTCGACGTGGTGAAGTTCCTCGTGCTGCCCATCGGACTGTCGCTGCTGGCGCGGCTGGGGGCCGAGGCGCGGCTGTACCGCGCGATGTTCCTCGAAGAAATCGGCCGCGACTACGTGCGCACCGCGCGCGCCAAGGGCCTGGCCGAGACGGTGGTGCTCTACAAGCACGTGCTGCGCAACGCGCTGATTCCCATCATCACCAGCGCCGGCGCCTACCTGCCTTACGTATTCATGGGCAGCCTGGTGTTCGAGAGCTTCTTCGGCATCCCGGGCCTGGGCGCCTACGTGATCGAGGCCATCACCAAGCAGGACTTCGCCATCGTGCGCACCATGGTGTTCGTGGGCTCGCTGCTGTACATCGCCACCTACGTGCTGATCGACATCCTCTACACCTGGGCCGACCCCCGCGTGCGGCTGGCCTGAGGGAAGAACAAAGATGAAATTCGTTTTCCTCTGGACCGACGTCGTCATCTGGGCACTGGTGATCCTGCTGCTCGTCTACGGCGTGATGGTGTCGCGCAGCCCCACCTGGCGCGTGAGCTGGGGCAAGGTGTTCCGGGATGCGCCCGCACTGGCCTCTGTCGTGGTCGTGCTGCTGTGCCTGGGCGTGACGGCGGTCGACAGCATCCACTACCGCCGGGCGTTGTCCAGCGGACCGGGCAAGGAAGTGGCTTACGAACCGCGCACCCGCTCGACGCTGGACGCCATGCTGGAAAGCCTCATCGACTCGCGCGAAGCGACGTACTCCAAGCCGCTGGCCTACGTGGGTTTCCGCAAGGAATCGGTGGAGGTCAACGGCAAGGTCGAGCGCGTGGCGCCGCGCCTTGTGTTTGGTGGCGCTCATCTGAAGAATCCGGAGCAGGAATGGGCCGGTGATGTGGCGGCCCGGACCATCAAGGGCTTGATCGGCGGCGCCGTGGTGTCTGTTCTCTTCGGCCTGGCGATGGTCTTTGCGCTGGCGCGCACGAACAAGACTTCCCTGGGCGAGATGTGGCAGCGCGTGTGGCACGGCGAAACCCCGATTCCCTGGCGCGTCGCACTCATCACCGTGACGGTGGTCGCGCTCATCTTCGGGCCCATCATCGCGCTGCTCGGTCCCTACCACGTGCTGGGTACCGACCGCACCGGCAACGACGTGCTGTACCAGTCGCTCAAGAGCATCCGCACGGCCTTCGTGATCGGCACGCTGTCGACCATCGCGACGCTGCCGCTGGCGGTGGTGCTGGGGATCATGGCCGGCTACTTCCGCGGCTGGGTGGACGAGGTCATCCAGTACATCTACACCGTGCTGTCGTCGGTGCCGAACATCCTGCTCATCGCGGCCTTCGTGCTGATGGTGCAGGTGTTCCTCGACAAGCATCCGGAACTCTTCGAGACCGGCGCCGAGCGCGCCGACCTGAAGCTCTTCCTGCTGTGCGCCATCCTCGGCCTCACGGGCTGGGCGGGCCTGTGCCGCCTGCTGCGCGCCGAGACGATGAAGCTGCGCGAGCTCGAATACGTGCAGGCCGCGAGTGCGTTTGGCGTCGGTTCCATGCGCATCATGTCCAGGCACATCTTCCCGAACGTCGCGCACCTGATGCTCATCACCACGGTGCTGGAGTTCTCGGCGCTGATCCTCTACGAAGCCGTGCTGTCGTACGTGGGTGTGGGTGTCGACCCGAGCATGAACAGCTTCGGCGGCATGATCAACCTCGCCCGCACCGAGATGAGCACCGACCCGGTGGTGTGGTGGAGCTTCGCCGCGGCCTTCACTTTCATGGTGACACTGGTGCTGGCGGCCAACCTCTTCGCCGACGGCGTGCGCGATGCTTTCGACCCGCGCGCCCGGGTGTTCCGTCCCAAGCGCATGAGCACGCGCAAGCCCTCAGCCGCTGCCTGATTCGACGACCATGCTGAACGTTTCTGATCTCAAGGTGGCGCTGGACGCCGATGCAGGTCTGGTCAAGGCCATCGACGGGCTGACGCTGTCGATCGCGCGCGGCGAGACTTTCGCGCTGGTGGGCGAATCGGGCTGCGGCAAGAGCATGACTGCGCTGGCGCTGATGCGTCTGTTGCCCGAGAACGGCAAGGTCACCAACGGCACGCTGGACATCGACGGCAACGAGATCTTCGCGCTGCCCGAAGCGGCGATGCGCAAGGTGCGTGGCGGCAAGATCGGCATGATCTTCCAGGAGCCCAGCACCAGCCTGAATCCGGTGATGCGCGTGGGCGACCAGATCGTGGAGGCCATCGAGGCACACACCAGCCTGCGCGGGCAGGCTGCGCGCGAGAAGGCCATCGACTGGCTGCGCCGCGTGGGCATTCCCGAACCGGAGCGCCGCATCGACGAATACCCGTTCCGCATGAGCGGCGGGCAGAAGCAGCGCGTGATGATCGCCATCACGCTGGCGGGTGAGCCAGACTTCATCGTCGCCGACGAGCCCACCACCGCGCTGGATGTGACCATCCAGGCGCAGATCCTCGACTTGCTCAAGCAACTGCAGAAAGAGCAGGGCATGGGCATGCTGCTCATCACGCACGACCTGGCAGTGGTGTCGGGCATGGCGCATCGCGTGGCGCTGATGTACGCAGGGCAGATCATCGAAGTGGCGACGGCGCAGGAGTTCTTCCGTGCGCCCAAGCATCCCTATGCGCGCTTGCTGTTGCAGGCGCTGCCCGACAGCAGCAAGCGTGGCGGCACGCTCGCCGCCATCGCAGGTACCGTGCCGCCGCTGTGGCAGGAGTTCCATGCCTGCCGCTTCGCGCCGCGTTGCGACAAGGCCTTCGACACCTGCGGCAAGCGGCCGCCGGCGCTCACGCACCTGTCGCCGACGGCGAGCGTGCGCTGTTTCCTTTACGAACCCGAGGCTGTGGCCGAAGCAGCACGCAATGGCAGCGGTGCACCGGCGGCAGCACCTGTCACCGAATCGCACGGCGTGGAAGCCGCTCCGGTGAAGAAGACGCTGGGCGATGTGCTGCTGGACGTGCAGAACCTGCGCGTGAAGTTCGCCATCCGCAAGGGCATGCTGCGCCGGGTGCAGGGCGCGTTCCACGCGGTGGACGGTGTCTCGTTCCAGGTGCGCGCCGGCGAGACGCTGGCGCTCGTGGGCGAGTCGGGCTGCGGCAAGACGACCACCGGCAAGGCCATCGTGCAGCTGCTGCGCAACCAGGCGGTGATCGAAGGCAAGGCGGTCTTCAACGGCGCCGACCTCTTCACGCAGGAAGGCGAGGCCCTGCGCAACGCGCGCCGCTCCATCCAGATCATCTTCCAGGATCCGTTCGCCTCGCTGGATCCGCGCATGCGTGTCTTCGACATTCTCGAAGAAGGCCTGCTGGCGCTGCGTCCCGATCTCGATGCGAACACGCGGCGTACCAATCTGGAACGCCTGGTGGACCAGGTGGGTCTGCGCCGCGATGCGTTGGCGCGCTATCCGCACGAGTTCTCGGGCGGCCAGCGGCAGCGCATCGCCATTGCACGCGCGCTGGCGGTGGAGCCCAAGCTCATCGTGTGCGACGAGCCCACCTCTGCGCTGGATGTGTCGGTGCAGGCACAGATCCTCAACCTGCTCAAGGACCTGCAGCGCGAGCTGGGCGTGTCCTATCTCTTCATCACGCACAACATTGGGGTGGTCGAGTACATCGCCGACAACATCGCGGTGATGCAAAGGGGGCGCATCGAGGAGGCCGGAAGCGCCCAAACGGTGCTCGAAAACCCGCGGACGGACTACACGCGTACGCTACTCGCAGCAGTGCCCCGTATCGAGGCGGCCGCTGCCTGAATCAGCGGCCGGACGAAGCGGCTTAGACCACTTTGCAAGAGGGGTTCGCAAGCGCCTTTACAAACCCCCGGCGCGCGTGTTGCGACCAGCCAACGAGATGGTTGAACGGCGCCTAGGGACATGCCCCTAAAGCTTGGGATGCGCACGTATGAAACGCAGTTTCACCAACTCGTAAAACGCCCGCAAACCCGCATGAAATAAGGCTTTGCGGCTGAGTGCGAGGTGGTCTAGACATCTTTGTCGCCGCGCGGTATGCGAGCGATCAAGGAATACCCTGAAAGCGCCAATAACCCGCTCAGTGACAATTCCTTTACACGTCTTCGCAGACGAGCCACAGCCTATTCAAAAAGTCGGCATGTGACTTGCTCAAGGACTGGGTCTATCGATCAACCTTTCAGTGCTTCATACAGGAGATCACATGTTCAGAACAACGAAGGTTTGCAAAGGCATCGTCCTTGCCTTCGGCGGCTCCCTCGCTCTCATGCAGTTGCCTGCGCTCGCGCAGCAGCAGCTTGAGAAGGTCGAGATCACGGGCTCGTCGATCAAGCGCATCGACGCAGAATCCGCGGTGCCCGTCCAGGTGCTGACCCGCGACGACATCCAGCGCACCGGCGCGACGACTGTCGAACAACTGCTGCAAACCGTGAGCGCGGTCACCTCCTCGGGTGGCCTCACTGCTTCTTCCGTTTCCGGCGCCACCACCGGCGGCATCTCCTCCATCTCGCTGCGTGGCCTCAACTCCACCCGCACGCTGGTCCTGTTGAACGGCCGCCGCATCGCCCCGTACGGCATCGGCTTCACCGGCGACTCCGTGTCGGTGGACGTCAACAGCATTCCGCTGGCCGCCGTCGAGCGCGTCGAAGTCCTGAAGGACGGCGCCTCGGCCATCTACGGCTCTGACGCCGTGGCCGGCGTGGTGAACTTCATCCTGCGCAAGGACTTCACCGGCACTGAAATCAGCGGTACTTATGGTGATACGTCCGGCGGCGGCGCCAGCGTCGTTCGCGGCTCGGCCACCCTCGGCTTCGGTGACCTGAGCAAGGACCGCTACAACGTCATGCTCGTGGCGTCGTGGCAGAAGGAAAAGCCGCTGTTCGGCCGTGACCGTCCGTTCTCCCGTGTCGGCTTCAACAGCCTCAATGACACGACCTCGGGCAACACCTTCCCGGCCAACATTGCGGCCGCCGACGGTTCCTTCGGTTCGCGCAATCCTTCGAACCCCGCCTGCCCGGCGCCGTACACCGTGTACGACCCGCAGTTGTCCACCAAGGCCTGCCGCTTCGACCCGGCACCGCTGGTCCAACTGACCCCGACCGCCGAGCGCACCAGCCTGTTCTCGCAGGCTCGCTTCGCGATCACGCCGGACATCGAGGCCTACCTCGAAGCCTCGCTGAACCACAACTCGCAGAACAACGTCATCCAGCCGGTGCCGATTTCGGACCAGTTCGCGCTGCCGCCGAGCCACCCGCTGTACAACGTCGCGCCGTACAACGGCTTCTCGACCATCCTGCTGAAGCCGACCAGCCCGTTCTACCCGACGGCCTATGTGCAAGGCCTCACCGGCGGTGCAACGCCTGACCTGCTGGTGCGTTGGCGCGCTGCCGCCGCCGGCAATCGCGACCTGACCGACATCTCCGATGCACCGCGCCTGGCCTTCGGTGTCAAGGGCACGACCTTCGGCTGGGACTGGGACGGCGGCTACCTGCACTCGCTCAGCCACGTCGTCGAGCAAGTCAACAATGGCTTCCCCTCGCTGTCGAAGATCCTGCCGCTTCTCAACAGCGGTACCGTGAACTTCTTCGGCCCCAACACGCCGGCCATCGATGCGGCGATCCAGGCCACCAACTTCCGCGGCAACGCCTTCGAGATCAAGTCCAGCCTGGACAGCTTCCAGTTCAAGGGCTCGCGTGAAGTCGCCCAACTGCCCGCCGGTGCCGTGGCGGTTGCCGTGGGCAGCGAGTACCGCAAGGAAACCTACAAGTTCAATGCGGATCCCACCATCCAGACCGGCGACATCTCCGGCTACGGTGGCAACTTCCTGAGCGTGGACCGCAGCCGAAAGGTCGGCGCCCTGTTCGGTGAAATCAACGTCCCGGTGTTCAAGGGCTTTGAACTCGACGGCGCCGTGCGCTACGACAAGTACGGCGGCGTTGGCAGCTCCACGACCCCGAAGCTGGGCATGCGCTTCCAGCCGGTGAAGGAAGTGCTGGTTCGCGGCTCCATCGGCAAGGGCTTCCGCGCCCCCAGCCTGCAGGACCTGTACGCGCCCAACACGACCGGCGTGACCCCGCCCGGACTGAACGACCCGCTGGCCGATTGCAGTGCGTCCAACCCGTCCAAGGACGTGCGTGACTGCGCGACGCAGTTCCCGATCCTCAACGGCGGCAATGCGAACCTGAAGCCCGAGAAGTCGACCAACACGACGCTGGGTATCGTGTTCGAGCCGACCAGCAGCACGTCCATCGCGGTGGACTACTTCAAGATCCACCTGACGAACACGATCGGCAACGGCGTGCCGGCAGCAGTGATCCTGGGCGACCTGGCGAAGTACGGCTACCTCGTGACCCGTGGTGCACCTGATGCGTCCAATCCCAATGGCCACATCATCAACATCGACCAGACCAACCTGAACTTCGGCCAGACCAAGCTCGCCGGCTTCGACTTCGACGGCAAGTTCCGCTTCAGCGCGGGCGAAGTCGGCAAGGTCACGGTGAACTACAGCGGCACGTACTTCACCAAGTACGACACCGAGAACCTCGACGGTACGTTCTCGCCGAACATCAACCTGGTCAACAGCAACACCGGTGGTCTGATTCCTCGCCTGAAGACCTACCTGTCGGTCACGCTGGCCCGCGGTCCGTGGAGCTACACGCTGGCGCAAAGCTGGCAGAACAGCTACGAAGACCTGCCCGGCACGCTGGAAGACACCAGCGATCCGGCCTGGAAGCCCCGCCGTGTCGGCGCGTATGAGCTGTATGACGCGCAGGTGCAGTACACGGGCGTGAAGAACCTCTCCATGACCGTCGGCATGAAGAACATCTTCAACCGTCCCCCGCCGTACTCCAACGCTGGTGGTCAGACCTCGTTCCAGACGGGCTACGACCCGCAATACGGCGACCCGCGCGGCCGTTTCGTGTACGCCACGCTGACCTACACGTTCAAGTAAGGAATCGGGTCCAGGCTTCCTGCGCAGCAGGCGGCGGCAAGGGTGCAAACCCGGGTTGCCGCCGACCTCGCTGCGTAAGACAGTTACTGACAAACTCTGCGCCCGCTGGCCACAAGCTAGCGGGCCATTTTGTTATCCTGTGCGGCTCCTGCAGCCGCAACCGAAGACCCGAAACTGGAGATCCCAGGGTATGGACTTTTCCAAGCGACAACGCGATCCGCGGCGACATGCCGTCGGACTCGGCTTTGTCATCGCGTTTCATGCGCTCGTCATTTGGGCCCTCGTTTCCGGCCTGGGCAAGCGAATCATCGATGTGGTGCGCGCGCCCATCGAAACCAAAGTGATCGAGGAGATCAAGAAGCCGCCGCCGCCGCCGGAGATCGTGGTGCCGCCGCCTCCCAAGATGGAAGCGCCGCCGCCGCCGTACATTCCGCCGCCGGAAGTGCAGATCGCGACGCCGCCGCCCGTGCAGCCGACGATCACCGTCAAGCCGTCGGACACGCCTCCGCCGCCGCAGGAAATCCGCCCCGTGGCGCCGAAGGTCGAGGCTGCGCCGACGCCTCCCGGCCCGGTGAACATCCGCGCCGTCTGCGCCAAGATGCCCCAGCCCGAGCTTCCGGGTCTGAACATCACCGGCCAGGTGACGATGGTCGCCAAGATCACGATCCAGGGCGGCAAGGTTGCCAACGTCGAGGTGGGCCAGATCCGTGGCACCAGCGACCGCAAGGCACAGCGACTGCTCGCACAAGCCGTCGAATCGGCCATCCGCGAATACCAGTGCGCGGGCGATGCCCAGGCCGTCCAGGAGTTCGTGTTCAACATCAACTGACGCGAATTCTTCATGTCGCCGAGTGGCTCACAAGGCCACCGGCGTGATCCAAAACAAACTTTTGACTTTCGGATATCCAGGAGATCTCTCCATGTTCACCCGTATCAACCGAACCCTCGCCGCAGCGGCGCTGACCCTCGCAGCCGCTTTTGCCATCGCACCGGCCCACGCCCAAGCACCCGCCAGTGCCCCTGACGCCACGGCAGCCCCTGCGGCGGCCACCCCGGCTCCGGTGGCTCCCGCCCCGATTTCCACCAAGGAAACCGTCGACAACCCCTACGGCATCAAGGCGCTGTGGGCACAGGGCGACTTCGTGGCCAAGGGCACGCTGTGCATCCTGTTCATCATGTCGCTGGGCAGCTGGTACATCCTCATCACCAAGCTTTATGAAAGCATGAAGATCGCCGGCGAGGCCAAGGCCGCGCGCAAGGGCTTCTTCAAGCACGCCAGCCTGGGTGATGCGGCCAAGACGCTCAAGCAAGGCAGCGCCTTCCGCTTCATCGCCGAGACGGGCATCGAAGCCGGTGACCACCACGAAGGCGCGCTCACCGAGCACATCGACCGCAACACCTGGGTGACGATGAGCGTGCAGCGTTCCGTGGACGACGTGCAGTCGCGCCTGCAGGACGGCCTGGCCTTCCTGGCGACGGTGGGTTCCACCGCTCCGTTCGTGGGCCTGTTCGGTACCGTCTGGGGCATCTACAACGCGCTGACGGCCATCGGCATTGCCGGCCAGGCGTCCATCGACAAGGTGGCCGGCCCCGTGGGTGAAGCGCTGATCATGACCGCCATCGGTCTGGCCGTGGCCGTGCCTGCGGTGCTGGGCTACAACTGGCTGGTCCGCCGCAACAAGGTCACGATGGAAGCCGTTCGCAGCTTCAGCGCCGACCTGCACGGCGTGCTGATGGGCGCCCGTACGACGACTCGCTGAACGCTCGCCGTCTGTGAAACGTGAATGGCGAGACGTGAAATGTGAGCAGGGATGAAAGCGTGACGTTGCGGGCCACGAGCCGGCAACGATTCATGTTTCACCTGCCGCGTTTCACGTCTTCGCTGCAAGGAGAACACACATGGCAATGAACGTCGGCAGCGACAGCGGCGACGATGAGGTTGTCTCCACCATCAACACCACGCCCCTGGTGGACGTGATGCTGGTGTTGCTGATCATCTTCCTCATCACGATTCCGGTGGTGACCCAGACGGTGCCGCTGAATCTGCCCAAGGAAACCAACATCGCGCGCCAGACCAAGCCCGAGAACATCGAGATCTCGGTCAACAAGGACGGCGACGTCTTCTGGAACGCGCAGCTGGTGCCCGACAACGAGGCGCTGTTCCAGCGGCTCAAGAAGATCGCGACGATGACGCCTCAGCCCGAGGTGCACATCCGTGGCGATGAGAAGAGCCGCTATGAATCGGTGGGCCGGGTGATCTTCGCCTGCCAGCGCGCAGCGATCCTGAAGATCAGCTTCGTCACCGAACCCCCGCCCAAGGGCTGAACAGGAGTACACGACATGGCAATGACCCTAGGTGGCGGCGGAGCCGAGCCGGACGTGATGGTCGACATCAACACCACGCCGCTGATCGACGTGATGCTGGTGCTGCTGATCATGCTGATCATCACGATCCCGATCCAGCTGCACAGCGTGAACCTGAACATGCCCGCGGGCAACCCGCCGCCGCCGACCAAGGAGCCGGTGGTTGTCACGATCGACATCGATTTCGACGGGACGGTGTTGTGGAATGGCGAGGCGCTGCCGGATCGCCTGACGCTGGAAAGCAAACTGTCACAAGCTGCAGCACAAGCTGACCAGCCGGAAGTGCACATCCGGCCGAACAAGCTCGTTGAGTACAAGTCGGTGGCGATGGTGCTGGCCAGCGCCCAACGGCTTGGCGTGACCAAGCTGGGCATGGTCGGCAACGAACAGTTCGTGAAATAACGGCCCCCCGGTCGCTGGCGCTCCTGCCCCCGAGGGGCGCCGCCCAGAGGACCGGCACAGCCGGATCCTCGGGCGTGGCTTGGGGGACGCCTCGCTGCGCTCGCTTTTGTGAGGGTCGCGGGGCGTTCTTGTTTGGTTCCAATTCGAGATGGTGATGATGCGACAACTCCTTCTGAAAACCGTGGCCGCAGCTGCGCTGACGCTGGCGCTGGGCGCGCAAGCCCAGGAAGCCGTGCGCCCGGACGTGGGCAAGCCTTTGCAGGCCGCGCAAGAGCTGATCAAGGGCGGCAAGTACAAGCAGGCGCTGGACAAGGTGCGCGAGG
>NZ_QUSW01000003.1 GCF_003852895.1 Rhizobacter terrae | reverse complement strand
CGCACCTTCGCTCGTTTGTTGCCAAACCCGGCTGAGCTGATCTGTTGATGCGATGAGGCCCCTCAGTGCGGGTCAGCGATGCCCTTCGCTTGACAGAGGGAGAAGCCCTTGTAGTTTGACATGAGGGGCGTGTGGAAGCAGGCGAAGCCTGCTGGAACACGTCCCCTCGATGGAAGGGTTAGGCGCTTGGCTTGACGCAATTAGAACCCTGCACATGCGATCTTCGGCACTTCCACGGAAGTGACTCTCCCCTCTGAGGATTGAAGCAAGACTCTCTCGATACAGGAATACGGCAGCACGCTTTGCCTGGTTCGCGCGCAGGAAGCTGCCGGAGCGGCCGAGGTAGCTTCGCACGTGAAGCCCTCCCGAGCTAGCCTCAGCTCTGCTTCAGACAAACTCATGCCTTGACTCACCCGCTCGTTCACGTATTGCTCGAACTTCGGCTGATCGAGTGTGTAGCAGCCGCCCAAAACTAGCGCAAACGGCAGGATCAACGGGACTGTCCGCATTTGGTGGCGCCTAACGTTTGACATGAGCGGCGGTTGGAAGCGGGCGCAGTCCGCTGGAAACCGTCCGCTCGATGGAAGGGTTAGAGCGCATTCTGGCGAAACTGCACGACATTGCCCTCAGGGTCGTGACCGTCGCAGACGCGCGAACCTTGAAACTCCCACTCACGCTCCGGTGGGTTGAGCTGACCACCGCACGCCTGCGCAGCCAGACGTGCGCTGGCGATGCTGGAGACAGGAAGGACAAGCTTGACGGCAGTGTCCTCGCGGCGCTGCGGTGGCACAGTGACCTGGATGGACGCCGCGATGTGGGGAGGAATGGCGACGACAACGAGCTGGAAGCCGGCTGACTCAAGCACGGCATGTCCTTGCTCCGCATGTGTGGTGCGCAGCCCAGCTACTTCTACATAGAACGCGCTGACCTTGGGCACGTTTATCGCATAGACGACCGCGCCAGCATTGAATGGGAAGGCCAATTCGGTCTCCATGCGCGCGTTGCGCTCTAACGTTAAATAGGCCGATCAAGAAAGACCCTCGCCATCGGCCTAACGCGCATTCTCACATCCACCAGTTGCATCGCCTTTCCCCTCTACAGAAGGACACTGAACCCACCCGGCGGGGTGATTTCCCGGTGAGTTTAGGCTGCCTAAATTTCCGCGGATGCGTCGACTCCCCGATTTGACCCCGCGGCCCCTCTCGAATGTGACATTCGACAAGGAAACCGCCGACCCACCGTCCGCCCCGCCTCGCCGCCTGCTCGATCGTGTGCGTGACGAGATCCGGCTGCGTCACTACTCGATTCGAACCGAGACCGCCTACGTGGACTGGATCCGCCGGTTCATCGTCTTTCACGGCAAGCGTCATCCCGACGGCCTCGGCGCGGTGCAGGTCCAGGAGTTCCTGTCCCACTTGGCCGTCGAGCGCAACGTGGCGGCGTCAACTCAGAATCAAGCCAAGTCGGCACTGTTGTTCCTGTATCGAGAGGTTCTGTGCATCCAGTTGCCATGGCTAGACGAGATCGTCGCAGCAAGAGTGCCAAACCGGCTCCCAGTGGTCCTGACGCCTTCGGAAACCCACGCCCTGCTTCTTGAACTCAGCGGCACCATGGGACTGGTGGCCTCACTGCTCTACGGAACCGGAATGCGGCTGCTGGAAGCACTTCGCCTGCGAATCAAGGACATTGAATTCGAGCGGCGGGAGATCCTTGTTCGCAACGGAAAAGGCGGCAAGGATCGCGTCACCGTGTTGCCGGAGAACTTGCTCCTACCCTTGAAGGACCATGTGTTGCGCGTCAAGGTACTTCATGACAAGGACTTGGCCGCGGGTTTCGGGACCGTGTGGCTACCGAATGCGCTGGCGACAAAGTACCCCGCGGCGCCGCGAAGCTGGGGCTGGCAATGGGTCTTCCCCGCAGCCTCTCGATCCATCGACCCGCGCAGTGGTGCAGAGCACCGACATCACCTGCATGAGTCCAGCATCCAGCGCTCGGTGAGTGCCGCCGCCAAACGCGCCGGCATTGCCAAGCCTTGCTCGCCGCACATCCTTCGCCATTCGTTTGCGACGCACCTTCTCCAGGCAGGCTATGACATCCGCACGGTGCAGGAGGTGCTCGGCCGCAGCGACGCGCCTCAGCTCAATCCAACGTCACCTCAGTCTTCACCACCCCCGCCCGATCCGCCCGCGCGCTCACGGCAATGCGCGTGCCCTTGGGCGCCTTGACCACCCACTCATGCACCGCCCGATCCGCCGTGATGTCGCGCGTCGGCAAAAAAGCCTGCAGGCTCATCTTCACGTGATGCCCTTCCAGCTGCGGCCCTTCCTCGCGTTCCTTGCCGCTGACCAGCGTGATGTGCGGATCACCCTCGGGCAGGTGGATCTCGAAGATCACCCCGCGCACCACCTTGCGCTCCAGCGCCCGCTTGCTCACGTAGGCCGGCAGGTAGCCCGCATTGGCCACCGCCAGGCGGATGCGCCAGGTGTCAGGCCCAAGCGCCCGCACCTCGCTGCGCACCAGCTCCAGCCTGGGCAAGCTCAGCGCAATCTGATTCATCCACGCCGGAAAGCGCGCAGCCTCGCGCTCGCGCAGCTTCGCCGGCGGGTTGCGCCAGAAGTTCATCTTGTCCCAGCCGCCGATCTCCACCTGCCCCAGCTGCGGATGCAGGAAGGGCTTCCAGTCCACGTGCGCCTGGCCTTCGCAGTGCTCGTCGCTCCACTTGAGCAGCTTGAGGTCGTCTTCCACCGGGTGCTCGCGGAACCAGTCGATCCACTTGTAGTTCTCGATGCCCGCTTCCTTGTTGGGCGACCAGATCTCGACCACCCAGAACAGCGCGCCCAGGTGCTCGTAGACCCAGTCCTGCGTGCCGGTGATGACTTCCTTCGGGTGGTACTTGAAGTCGTGCCAGATGCTGATGGCCGGGTAGCCCGTGAGCCTGGCGCCGATGTCGCTGAAGCGCCGGATGGTCCACAGGTCCTCGGGGATCATGTCGTCGTCGCTTTGCGTGCCCATGGGCCGCAGGATGACGCCGCTGTGCGTGTGGTAGCTGATGGCCGCGCCGATGTTCTTGTGCCGGACGATGAAGTCCACCATGGCGCGCACCTCGGGCTCGCTGGTCGGGTAGGCGCCGGCTCCCACCTGCTCGAATTCCTGGCGCCAGCCGCTCGGGAAGTTGCGGTTCAGGTCCAGGCCTTCGCTGTCCTTGTTCACCGTCACGCTCAGGCCGTCGTAGTGCTTGAGCGTGCCTTCGGGCATGAGGCGGTAGTACTCGCCTCCAAACTCTCCGGGCTCGCGCGGCACCATCAGCCGCGGGTCCTGCGCGCTCTTCTTGTACGCGCCGTGCGGGTCGGGAATGCGCATGAAGAGGATGCGCCCGTCGCCGTCCACGTCTTCCATGGTGAGGCCGTCCACCGGGTCTTCCTCGAAGGGGTAGCGGCGGGTGGACGAGCGGATGTGGCGCGGCTTGTCGGCCAATGCGAGCTCGGCACCGTCGGGGTTCAGGCGCGGGCAGATGTAGATGGTGCGCGTGTCCAGCAGATGGGTGATCTGCGGGTCATCGCCATAGCCGGTGACGAGGTGGTGCAGGTAGTACAGGCAGGCGGTGCTGGCGGTGAGTTCGGCGGCGTGGATGTTGCCGTCGGTCCAGAACGCGGGCTTGTCGGTGTCGGGGCCGGTGGCCGCATTGGTGAGCGTGACGACCCAGATGTCGCGGCCCTCGTAGCTCTTGCCGATGGACTGCAGCGACACGATGGCCGGGTTGGACTCGGCATAGTCGAACAGCAACCGCGTGAGCGCGTCGTACTTGTAGAAGGTGTCGAAGCGCGGCGTGGGGGTGGCCGGGAGCGTCATGGCGGCAGGTCCTCGGAGGGCTCGGGCGGATGCGGCGAAAGTGTGCCGCAAGCCATCCCGGGGAACTCACGGTTTGTTGGCAGCGTCAGGGTGAAGGCCGCGCCATTCGCACAGTGCGTCGCGAAAAACCTCAGTGGTCCAGCGGCAGGCCGCCGGCGAACACCTTCAGCTCGCCGGGCCGGAAGGCCACCCAGTTCTCGTCGCGCGTCAGCGGCTCGGTGACCACCACCGCGACGCGGTCGGCGGCCGAGGTCTCTTCCGCGAAGTTCACGCTGATGTCTTCGTCCTGCAGCGTCGCGCGCTGGAAGGGGTGCTGCCGCACCAGGTACCACAGCTTGGTGGAGCAATGCGCCCACAGCGCCTCGCCGTTGCTGAGCATGCAGTTGAAGGTGCCGTGCGCAGCCAGCTGCGGCACCAGCTCGCGCAAGGTGGCGGTGAGCTCGGGGATGGAGGGCACGCTCGCATGCGCCTTGGACAGCTCCTGCATCAGCCAGCAGAACGCCAGCTCGCTGTCGGTGTTGCCCACCGGCCTGAACGAGGCGTGCAGGCGCGGCGCAAAGTTCTTCAGGTCGCCGTTGTGGGCGAACACCCAGTAGCGGCCCCACAGCTCGCGCTGGAAGGGGTGGGTGTTCTCCAGCGCGATGCGGCCCTGCGTGGCCTTGCGGATGTGGGCAATGATGTTGTCGCTGCGGATGGGGTATTGCCGCACCATCTCGGCCACCGGCGAGGTGCGCGCGCTTTGCGCATCCACGAACAGCCGCACGCCCGGCCCCTCGAAGAAGGCGATGCCGAAGCCGTCCTTGTGCTCCTCGGCGCGCGTGCAGAAGCCGGTGAAGCTGAACACGATGTCGGTCGGCGTGTTGCCGTTCATTCCGAGGAGTTGGCACATGACTTCAGGCCTTGGCGTTCGTCGTTACTTCCTGCGCCCCCGGCAGAGCTTGAGGTTGGTGCGGGTGGCGGCGATGATGCCGGCGTAGATGTCCGACTCGACCGGCGGCAGCTCCAGGTTGTCCTTCCACGCCTGCGGGTCGCGCTCGGAGTCCTGGGCGTCCTTGGCCAGCGGGGCGAGCAGCTCCAGGCAGGCGGCATCGCGGCCCAGCTTGTGCTGCGCGAGGGCGAGGTCGTTGCGGATCCAGTCTTCATCCCAGGGGCTCATCACCGCCTTGCATTGGACCAGCATCGGCGACAGCAGGCGTTCGGCCTCGGCATGGTCATGGCGGTCATAGGCCTTCTTGAAGGCATCGCGCGAGCGCCGGATCTCCGCACTGCTACAGCCTGAAGGCGGCAGCACATAGGTGCCTTCGAACCAGGCGCGTGCGCCGCAGTAGCTGCGGCAGGAGTCCGCCTCGTTGGTCTTCACCGAGAGGCTGGACGGACCGGACTTCTCGAAGCGCACTTCGCACAGGGGCTTCTGGTCCTGGTCGTCGGGCGTGCTGCGTCCACCCTTGATCTTGCCGCCCAGCTCGCAGGTGTGGGCGTTGGCGCCCACCACCGAGATGGAGAACACCTGCGTGCCCCGGAACGCCGGCTGCACGGTCAAGGTGCCGACGTCGCGGCCGAGCACGTAGTCGCCGGGCTGCAAGGTGTCGTCCGCACGGCCCACCATGGCCAGGCTGGCCAGGAGAACGATGGCAAGGATGCGAAGCGCTGCCTTCATTCGGTGAACAGCCGCACGATGCCCTTCATCGACACCAGGTTCCCCGGATTGCTCGTCTCGTTGAGCACGCCGCTCATGCGGCGCAGCAGCCGTTCGCTCTTCTTCGCGCGCCAGATGAGCAAGTCCGCGAGCCAGGGGTGGCGGTTGACCTTGTTGGCCCGCTGGTAGAGGTCAAATCGTGGCTTGAGCGCGAGCAGGCCGGCTTCGTAGCGCTGGCGCACGGTGGCGTCATCGAGCGTCGACTCACGCCCGGCGAGCACCGCTTCGGCCGCGAGGATACCCGTCTCCATCGCCTTGCCGATGCCCTCGCCGCTGAACGAATAGGTGCTGCCCGCGGCCTCGCCCGTCACGATGAGTCCCGGCCGGGAGTACTGCGCGCCTTCGAGCGTGCAGCGCAGCGGCGCGCCCTTGAGCGGGCTGGTCCACTCGCCGCCGTCCACCAGTTCCTTGGCGGGTGCGTACACGCGGGTGAAGTCATCGAAGATCTCGCGCAGGTTGGCTTCCTTCTTGGCGAGCTTGCCGTTGCGCGCCTCGCCGTGGCTGTCGGCGATGCCCACCCCGATGTTGAAGATGCCGTCGCGGCACGGGAAGATCCAGCCGTAGCCCGGGCTCACCGCGCGGTGCCAGATGATCTCCAGCTTGTCGATGCGGCCCACCATCTTGTCGTTCTTGACGTAGCCGCGCAGCGCCACGCCGCTGGGCGTCTGCCGCCGCGACATGCCCGCAGCGATGAGGGCCTGCGGCACGGCGCCGGTGGCGAGGATGGTCCAGCCGGCGCGCAGTTCATGCGTGCTGTCGCCGGCCTTAAGCTGGGCGCCGAGGACGCGGCCGCCTTCCTCGATGGGCGCGGCAAAGCGAACCGGTGCGAACATGCGCACGCCATGCTTCACGGCGTTCTTGAGCAGGATGAAATCGAGTTCCTTGCGCGGCAGCACCGCCAGCGTGCCGGGCACGTCGATGCGCCCGCCGCGCGGACCGATGCAGCCGATGTGGGCCGCAGGCTGGGCGACGGCCATCACCTCGTCGAGCGCCCCCAGCTTCTGCAAGGCCTTGTGCGCGTCGGGGATGAGCCCGTCGCCGCAGATCTTGTCGCGAGGAAAGCTGTGCTGGTCCACCAGCACCACGTCGAAGCCCGCCCGTGCGAGCGTGGTCGCCGCGGCAGTGCCCGCCGGACCTGCGCCGATCACGAGCACGTCGCAGGAGGCGGGGAGTTGGTCGGGCGGGAGGTTGTAGGACGCGGGAACGGCGGTCATCTCAGGGGGCTGGCGGAGGAAAAACCCGACAAGGATACCTTCCCCCGCCCCCGAGACAGGCTCACGCCGCGGCGATGTTCTCCGCCGTGAACGGCATCTTCCTCACCCGCTTGCCGCTCGCCGCAAAGATCGCATTCGCCACTGCCGGCCCGATCAGCGCCGTCGCCGGCTCGCCGATGCCGCCCGGCTTCTCCGTGCTCGGGATGAGCACGATGTCGATGGGCGGCGCCTCGTTCATCCGCAGCACCGGGTAGTTGTGGAAGTTGGTCTGCTGCACGCGGCCCTTGTCGAGCGTGATCTCGTCCATCAGCGCCGCACTCAGGCCGAACACCACGCTGGACTGGATCTGCGCGACCACGGTGTCGGGGTTGACCATGCGGCCCAGGTCCGCAGCCACCGTCACCTTGTGCACCTTGACCTGGCCTTGTTCCATGGAGATCTCGGCCACCTGCGCCATGTAGGTGTCGTAGCCCTCCATCAGCGCCACGCCCATCGAGTGCCCTGCCGGCGCCTTGCCCCAGCCCGCCTTGTCGGCCGCGGCCTTGAGCACGTTGGCGAAGCGCGGATGCTCCTTGAGCAGCGACAGCCGATACGCCAGCGGGTCCTTGCCCGCGGCGGCGGCCATCTCGTCCACGAAGCTTTCGTTGGCGAAGGCGTTCATGTTGTGGCTCACCGCGCGCCAGTAGCCCACGCGCAGGCCGGCATCGTGGATGACGAGGTCATGCCGCGTGTTCGGGATCTCGTAGGCCGCCACCGAGGCCTCGGCCATGAACGGATCCAGCGTGTCCTTGGGCAGGCCGAAGGCACGCTGCGTGATGGACTGCGAGGTCACCTTGAAGGTCATGGCCACCGGCATGCCGTTCGCGTCCAGGCCGGCTTCAAGCTGGTTCAGCGCCATCGGCCGGTAGAAGTCGTGCGTCATGTCGTCTTCGCGCGTCCACAGCAGTTTCACCGGCTTGCCCACGGCCTTGCTGATCTGCGCGGCCTGCACGATGAAGTCCAGCTCCAGCCGCCGTCCGAAACCGCCGCCGAGGAAGGTCGTCTTGAGCGTGATGTCTTCCGGCTTCACGCCCAGCGCTGCCGCGGTCGCGCCCTGCGCGCCCTGCTGGAACTGCGTGGGGCCGATCAGCAGCACCTTGTTGCCGGTGACGCTGGCGGTGAAGTTCATCGGTTCCAGCGGCGCATGCGCGAGCAGCGGCATCTGGTATTCGGCCTTCACGACCTTCACGGCCTTCTTCATGCCCTCGGCCACGTCGCCCTGCGCCTTGATGGGAATGGGCTTGGCGCTGTTGGCCGCTGCCTTGATGCCATCGGCCATGGCCTGCGTGCTCAGCGCGCCACCTGCGCCGTCATCCCACTCGATGGCCAGCGCCTCGCGCGCCTTCCTCGCATGCCAGTAGGTGTCGGCCACCACCGCCACGCCGTCGGGAATCTGCACCACGTCGATGACGCCTGGCATGCCCTTGGCCTTGGAGGAATCCAGGCTCTTGACGGTACCGCCAATGACCGGCGGCTGTTCCAGCGAGGCGTACACCATGCCCGGCAGCTTCACGTCGATGCCGAACTCCGCACGGCCGCTGACCTTCATCGGCGTGTCCAGGCGCTTGGTGTGCTTGCCGACGATCTTGAAGTCCTTCGGGTCCTTCAGCGCCACCTTCTCCGGCACCGGCAGCTTGGACGCCGCCTCGGCCAGGTGGCCATAGCTGGCCTTCTTGCCCTTGGGCCCGGTGACGAAACCCTTGTCGGCCTTGAGCGTGGCACGGTCGACCTTCCATTCATCGGCAGCCGCGCTGATGAGCATCTCGCGCACCTGGGCGCCTGCGGTGCGCAGCTTCTCCCAGCCGTCGCGCACCGACGTCGAGCCGCCGGTGATCTGCGCTCCGAGCAGCGCATTGACGTAGACCGCGCCGGGCGGCGCGATCTCGACCTTCACGGTCTTGAGGTCGACGTTCAGCTCCTCGGCGATGAGCATGGGCATGGACGTGTACACGCCCTGGCCCATCTCGGAGCGCGCCGAGAGCAAGGTGATGGTGTTGTCATCGGCGATGTGCACCCAGGCATTGGGCGTGTACAGCGTGCCCGCGGCCATGGCTTCCATGCCGGGCAGCGAGACCCCCAGCATCAGCCCGCCACCGGCGACGGTGGAGGCTTGCAGGAAGGAGCGGCGCGAGACGGCGGTGCGGATCGTGGCTTGTGTCATGACGATCTCCCCGTTCAGGCCTTGCGCATTTCAGCAGCCGCCGACTTGATGGCGGCGCGGATGCGCGGGTAGGTGCCGCAGCGGCAGATGTTGCCGCTCATGGCGGCATCGATGTCGGCATCGCTCGGGTTCTTGTTCTTGGCCAGCAGCGCCGCCGCGCTCATGAGCTGGCCGGACTGGCAGTAGCCGCATTGCGGCACGTCGTGCGCGATCCAGGCTTTCTGAAGCGGATGCGAGTTGTTGGGCGAGAGGCTTTCCACCGTGGTGACGGACTTGCCGGCCACCGCCGACACGGGCGTCTGGCACGATCGGATGGGCGTCCCATCCAGCTGCACCGTGCAGGCGCCGCACAGCGCCATGCCGCATCCGAATTTCGTGCCTGTCAGGCCGATTTCGTCGCGGATGACCCAAAGCAAGGGGGTATCGGGCTCGGCTTTGACGCTGACCGTCTTGCCGTTCACCTTCATCGTGATGGCCATGAGTGTCTCCTGCGTTTTTGAGGGGCGGATCGACTCTCACAGCATCGTGATCGAAGTCACGAAAGCCAAAGGGGGCAAACCCGTAGATCGGGTCTGGATCGCACGGCCCTGCACTGCATGCAATGCGTTGTATTACATTGCAAGGCATTCCATCTGTCCCTGTCTGGGTTGCCCATGTCCACTGCCTCAAAAGATTCACAAGTCAGTCTTCGGCTGCCCTCCGAACTGAAGAGCCGCGTCGAGACCTACGCCCAACTCACCGGCCGGTCAAAGAGCCATGTGGCCATGGAAGCTCTGAAGGAATATCTGGTGTGGCGTGAGCCGCAAATTGCGGACTTGAAGGAAGCCATCGCCGCTGCGGACCATGGCGAATTCGCATCTGACCAAGAGGTCGAAGACACCTTTGCGCGCTACTCGGCCGCGGCACCATCGCCCAAACGAAGCAACAGTGCCGGCAAGCGCGGTGCACGTCAGAAGTGAGGCTGGTCTGGACACGTCGAGCACTGGCCGACCTCACGAGAATTGCCGACCGGATTGCTGCGGACAAGCCCGCAGCTGTTGCACCCTTCGTCAACGAGCTTCGCGAACGGGTTCAACGCCTGCAATCGTTTCCCTTGCTCGGCCGTGCCGGCATTCACGACGACACGCGTGAACTCGTGGTGCACCGCAACTACCTCGTCACCTATCGGGTTCGGGCCACGGAGGTTCAGATCCTTCAGGTCTGGCATGTCGCCAGGCAGCGCTGAGTCGCCGTCCTACTTCGCCCGCCACCCCTTGTTCATCGCCGCCTTCTCGCCCTCGGCATCCAGCGGGCTGCCCTGGATCTGTTCGTCCACCACCTTGAGCACGGCGGCCGGCACGGGCGAGGCGGCCATGCGCAGGTCGGACTGGTCGCCGGGCTTGGGCTGTTCCTGCTCAATGACGCGCAGCATCCATTCGCTGCCGCGGCGGCAGGCCAGGCCGTCGGTGCCGGCGGATTTCACCGTGAAGCTGCGGCACAGCTCGTCGGCCTTGGAGACGTAGCTCAGGCCGATCTTCACCGCGGCATCCTTGGTCTGGGTGCTGGCCAGCTGGGTGGACAAGGCCTGCGCGAGCTGGCCGCGCGCGACGAGCTTGCCGTCGATGGTGGCCACGTCGTGCGTGGCGTTGGACAGCCAGCCGCTGTAGCCGGCGAACACGCCCACCACCAGGCAGGCCGCCATGCCGCCCCAATGCTTCCAGGTCCAGTCGTTGGCGGCTTCGCGTGGCGCGGTGTCCTCGCTGGCGGCCTGCTTGCGCTCGCGGGCCGCCGCCAGCCGGACGATCTTGGCCTTGGGCTTCGCCGCCGACCTGGCCTGTGCCGCCGCCGTGATGCGCTCAGGCACCGGCTCTTCCAGGACCGGCGAGTACGCGTTGCCCAGCAAGGCACGCAAGGCCCGCTGCTCTTCGATCAGGCTCTTCAGGTCCGGGTCGTGTGCCATCGCGGCCTCGACCTTGGCCGTGTCGGTGGCGTTCAGCTCGTTGTCCACATAGGCGTAGAGCGTTTCCTGCGAAATTCCGTGACTGCTCATCCCGTAGCTCCCTGCGGTCCCGCCAGGATCGCTTGCAGACTTTCCCGTGCCCGCGCCAGTCGGCTGGTCAAGGTGCCGATGGGAATACCCAGCACCTCGGACGCCTCCTTGTAAGGCAGGCCTTCGACCAGCACCAGGCCCACGGCCATGCGCTGGTCTTCGCTCAGTTGTTCCATTGCACGCTGCACATCCATGCGCACGTGCTGCCGATCGGCGGGCCAGTCGCCCGCGGCCTGGCCGACGTTCTCGCCCGCCTCCTCCGGCAGGAAGACGGCATCGCGCCGCACGCGCGAGCGCACTTCGTCGATCCAGGCGTTCTTCATGATCATGAATATCCAGCTGTCCAGTCGTGTCCCGCGTTGCCATTGGTCCAGGCGCATCAAGGCGCGCTCGACCGCCAGCTGCACCAGGTCGTCGGCATCCTCGCGGTTGCGCGTGATGGTTCTCGCGAAGCGGCGCATTCGCGGCAGCAATGCCACGACCTCTTTGCGGAGTTCCTCATGCGAATCACTCATGCCTTGACGGTAGAACGACAGGAGGGCGGATTTTCTTCCATGGCCCGGACGTTGTAGAAGTAACCGCCCGGATCGGCGGCCGCCACTACCATCGCCATTGGAATGAAACGCCTTCTGTCCTTCGCCGCCTTGGCACTGATGCCTGTGTGGGCTTGCGCGCAGCTGCGGCTGCCCTCCCTCCCGAGCTTGCCCAGTCTGCCGGCCACCAACCTCCCGGGAACAGGTCAGCTCACGCAACAAGTTCGACGGGATGTTGCACAGGTGGCGGACCTCATCCAGCAAAGGCGGCAACGAATCGCAGACATCTTGTCGCAACGATCACCGCTGGTGGAGGCCGATCCGGCCGGCGAGGCGATCGTGCGCAGCGAGCTGGTGGTGAGCGCGCCTGACGCGGCCTTGCTGGCGGCGGCACGTGCGGATGGGTTCACCGTCGTGCGAGAGCGGCGGCTGGACGAACTCGATCTGCGGATCGTCACGTTGCGGGCGCCTGCGGGCTGGGACACACCGAGGGCGCTGGCGCGGCTGCGGCAGATCGATCCGCAGGCGGCGGTGGACTTCAATCATCTGTACCTGGAGAGTGGTGAGGTGGCGTCGCCCGCAGCGTCACGCCCCGTTGCATCCGCGCCTGCTGCTTCGCCGGCGGTGGGTGGCAAGCTGAAGGTCGGACTCATCGACGGCGGCGTGGAGACCGACCATGCGGCGCTCAAGGGCGCGTCCATCCACGCCTGGGGCTGCAACAGCACCAAGGTGCCCAGCGCCCACGGCACGGCCGTGGCGTCGCTGCTGGTGGGCCGGGCGGACAAGTTCCGCAGCGCGGCACCGCAGGCCGTGCTGTATGCGGCCGACGTCTATTGCAACGACCCCGTGGGCGGCACGGTGGAGGCGGTGGCTGCGGCACTGGCCTGGCTGCTGGGCGAGCAGGTGCCGGTGGTCAACATCAGCTTGGTGGGTCCGCCGAACCGCTTGCTGGAGACCGTGGTGAAGAAGGCAAGCGCCAGGGGCATGCTGCTCGTGGCGGCGGTGGGCAACGATGGGCCGGCATCGCCGCCGCTGTATCCGGCGGCGTATCCCGAAGTGATCGCGGTGACGGGCGTGGATGCGAAGGGCCAGGTGCTGCCCGAAGCCTGCCGAGGGCCGCATGTGGCCTTCGCGGCACCGGGGTCGCAGATGGCAGTGGCCAGCGGTGGCAGCTCGGGCTTCACCATTGCGCGCGGGACGTCCTTCGCCTCGCCGATCGTGGCGGGCTTGCTGCTGGCATCGCTTCGTCCGGGCGATGCCGCTGCATCACAGGCGGCCGTGAGCGCACTGGCCCGAAGCGCCGTCGATGCAGGTGCGCCAGGACGGGATGTCGTCTATGGCTTCGGCCTCGTCGGCCGCGAGCTGCGCACGGAGCCGTCCTACGTCATGGCCCGTTGACCGGGCCCTGGAGACGTAAAAAGTTGTGACGCGTGGAAGAAGCTGGCTTCCGCCCTCGTTGTACCTGTCATGCGACGCGGATGGGCCGCATCGCCGCAAGACAGCAACGTTGGAGCACACCATGACCAAGCATCGCCACATCCTCACCAGCGCCACCCTCGTGACCGCGCTCGTCGCCGCAGCCTTCCCCGCGCACGCCGGACTCATCGGCGGATCGGGCAGCGTGGGCGGCGGCCTCAGCGGCGGCATCGGCCCCATCGGTGGCGGCCTGAACGGCGCTTTGAGCGGGCAAGGTGCCTTGCGCACGCCGTCGCCGCAGCCGGTGATCGACAAGGCCCGCGACACCACGGGCAACGTGAAGGACCAGGCCGCTGACAAGGCCGCATCGACCAAGGACGCGGTGAGCGACAAGGCTGCGGCCACGAAGGATGCCGTCGCCGAGAAGGCCGCCGCCACCAAGGGCGCGATCGGCGACAAGGCGTCGTCGCTCAAGGACCAGGCTGCATCGACCAAGGCCGAAGGCTCGGCCACCGGCGCACTCGCCGGATCGGTCGGCAAGAACGCCAACACCTCCGGCACGGGTGACGCCACCACGTCCACGAGCAAGCCCGGTGCATCGCTGACAGGCTCGGGCAAGGCCGACGTCGCCACGCGCAAGACGACTGCGTCCGGCGCGGCCGAGGGCAGTGCCTCCACCGATGGCCACTCGACCTCGGTGAATGGGTCGGTGGGTGGATCAGTTCAGCATTGATCGTCCGTCAGCCGAAAGACAAACGCCACATCGGTCGATGTGGCGTTTGTCTATTCGATGGGCAACTGCGCCGGTATTTCGGACTGTTGATGGAGCACCCGGATGACATCGAGGTACTCGTCGTGCTCTACGTAGAACAGTGCGTACGGAAATCGGCTGACCAACCAGCATCGCAGGCCCGGGAAGTCGAACAACTCACCGTAGCGAGGCGACCCCGTGCCAGGATGGCGTTCGATGTGTTCGAGCGCCGTGTCGATCTCCTCGATGAAAGCAAGGGCGATGTCCGCGCCCGCCTCCTCCAGGTAGTGAGAGAACCCTCTTTCGACGTCCCGTTCCGCTGCCTCTCGCAGAAGAGTCCGTTTCATCTGGACGACTTGCGGCGTGCACGCTTGAGCAAGTCGGACTTCAAGTCATCCCATGGACGACCTGCCTTCGAATTCAGGCCCTCCATGAGCAGTGAACGAAGCTGGTCCTTCGCAGCTTCCAGTTCGTCTTTGCGCACCAAGTCACGCAGGTACTCGCTGTGCGAGCCGTAGCCGCGCGCTTTGACTCGCTCATCCACGAAGGCCTTGAGCGATTCAGGCATGGAAATGTTCAGAGTGGCAACCATGCTGGCACCATAGCATGATTGGCAATCCTTGCCAATGAAGGTCGGGCAGCCATGGACGAGGGGCTCGCCTCGCCCCTCGTCACACCACTCAAATCTCCTCGTACAACGGCAGCGTCAGGAATTCCGCGAACGACTCCTGCGTGCTCATCGTCTCGAAGATCTGCGCGGCGCGGTCGAACTTGCCTTCGGCGCCTGCGGCCTTGACCTTGGCCAGTTCCTCGGGAATGTAGGAGCGCACCAGCTCCGCCGTCACCTTGCGGCCATCCTCCAGCACGCCCTTGGGCGAGCGGATCCACTGCCACACCTGCGAGCGGCTGATCTCGGCCGTCGCGGCGTCTTCCATCAGGTTGTGGATGGGCACGCAGCCATTGCCTGCCAGCCACGCACCCAGGTAGTGGATGCCGACGTTGATGTTCATGCGCAGGCCCGCTTCGCTGATGGGCGTCTCGGGCTGGAAGTTCAGGAGGTCGGCCGCAACCACTTCAACCTCGGGCTTCTGCTTCTCGAACTGGTTGGGCTTGTCGCCCAGCACCGCGAGGAATTCCTTCATCGCCGGCTCCACCAGGCCCGGGTGCGCCACCCAGCCGCCGTCGTAGCCGTCGGTCGCATCGCGCTTCTTGTCGTTGATGATGCCCTGCATCGCGATCGCGTTCTTCTCCGGATCGTTCTTGATCGGGATCAGCGCGCTCATGCCGCCGATGGCCGGCGCGCCGCGCTTGTGGCAGGTCTTGAGCAGCAAGAGCGCGTAGGCACGCATGAAGGGCGAGGTCATCGTGACCTTGGCGCGGTCGGCCAGGCAGAAGTTGCGGTCGAGCTTGAACTTCTTGATGCAGCTGAAGATGTAGTCCCAGCGGCCCGCGTTCAGGCCGGCGCTGTGCTCGCGCAGTTCATAGAGGATCTCGTCCATCTCGAACGCGGCCAGAATGGTCTCGATCAGTACCGTCGCCTTGACCGTGCCTTGCGGCAGGCCCAGCGCGTCCTGCGTCATCACGAAGACGTCGTTCCACAGGCGTGCCTCGAGATGGCTTTCCATCTTGGGCAGGTAGAAGAAAGGACCGGCGCCGCGAGCGATCTGTTCCTTCGCGTTGTGGAACATGAAGAGCGCGAAGTCGAAGATGCCGCCCGAGACACGCTGGCCGTCGATGAGCACGTGCTTCTCGTCCAGGTGCCAGCCGCGCGGACGCACCTGCAGCGTGGCGATCTTGTCGTTGAGCTTGTAGGTCTTGCCGTTCTGTTCCAGCGTGAGCGTGCGGCGGATCGCCTGGCCGAGGTTGATCTGGCCCTGGATCTGGTTGGCCCACACCGGCGAGTTGCTGTCCTCGAAGTCGGTCATGTAGGAGTCAGCGCCGGAGTTGAAGGCATTGATCACCATCTTGGCTTCGACCGGGCCGGTGATTTCCACGCGGCGGCACTGCAGCGCCTTCGGGATCGGCGCGACCTTCCAGTCGCCTTCGCGGATGGCACGGGTCTCTGCCAGGAAGTCCGGGCGCTCGCCGGCATCCAGCCGCTTGGCGCGCTCGACACGCGCGGCCAGCAGTTGCTGGCGGCGCGGCTCGAACGCACGGTGCAGCCTGGCCACCAGTTCCAGCGCGGGCAGGGTGAGGACGGTCTCGAAGCCCGGCAGGATCGGGGCGTTGATCTGCATGCCCTGGGGCAGTTGGATGCTCATGGTGTGTTCCCTTGAAGGTCAGAAAAACGAGAGGACGTCGCGCAGGCTGGTGCCGATGCGCGTCGGTTCGGTGTCGAGCCGCTCCAGCGGCAGGCCGTGGCGGTTCACCCACAGCGTCGTGAAGCCGTGCCAGGTGGCGCCGATCGCGTCCCAGCCGTTGCTCGACACAAAGAGGATCTGTTTGGCGCTGAGCTTGAGAGCCTGCGGCGCCAGCGCATAGGCTGCGGGGTCGGTCTTGTACTTGCGCACGGCGTCCACGCTGAGCACGTGGTCCAGCAACTCGGTGAAGCCCGCGCTCTTCACGGCCACGGCCAGCATCTCGGGGTCGCCATTGCTGAGGATGGCGGTGGGAATGCCGCGCGACTTCAGCTCGCGCAGCACCTCGATGTTCTCGGGGAAGGCGCTGAGGTGCCGGTACTGGTTCATCAGCCGGTCTTCGGCCTGGGACGTGAGGTTCAGCTTCAGCCGCTCGGCCGCGAAGCGCAGGCCGGCGCGGGTGAGATCCCAGAAGGGCTTGTAGCGCCCGCTCATGGAGACGAGCCGCGTGTACTCGATCTGCTTGTCGCGCCACAGCACGGCCAGCGCGTCGCCTTTGCCCGGAAACAGCTGCTCAGCCAGCAGCCCGACGCTGTACACGTCGAACAAGGTGCCGTAGGCGTCGAACACCACGGCGCGGGGAGCGGCCGGCTTTTCCATCGCCCGGACTGTATTCGCGACCGGGACGAAGATTAAGTACCTGATTGGCGTTTGATTTGTGACTTGAAGGTTGGAATCAAGCCTTCAGACGCTGGCTGAGCTGCTCGGCCGCCTGCCTCACCACCTTCTTGAACTCGGCCTGGAAGCGCTGGGTGGGCAGGGTGAGGGTGAGCGCACCCAGGAGCTGGCCCTGGTCGCCGAAGACGGGTGCTGAGACGCCGGCCACGCCGTCCTCGCGGTCTCCCTTGAGCGCCAGCACCTTGTCGCGGCGGATCTGGTCGTAGACCTCGCCACGGGCGCCTTCGAAGGCGAGGATGACGCGGCCGCCGGCACCCCGGTCCAGCGGCAGCAGGTCACCGGCGCGGATGTGGTCGCGAATGGGCTGGGGCGAGTCGATGCGGTACAGGCACAGGCGCTGGTCGCCTTGCCGCACATGGAAGGCCGCGCTCTCGCGCGTGCGGTCCACCAGGTCGCGCAGCACGGGCATGACCAGGGGTTCCAGCGAGAAGGAGCCGGTGTACAGCCGGGCCAGGCGCGCGACTTCGGGGCCCAGGCGGTAGCGGCCGTCGTCGTTGCGCTGCACGAAGCCGAAATGCTGCAAGGAGGCCAGCAGCCGCAACACCGTGCTCTTGTATTGCTGGGTGCGGGCGGCGAAGTCGGCCAGGGTGAGCGAGGAGTCGCCTTCCTGGAAGGCCTTGAGCAGCATGAGCGCGCGGTCCACCGCGACCACGCCGCCGCTGGCGGGGGCGCCTTCAGTGTTGGGTGCGCCGTCGGGAAGCTGGGATGACTTGCGGGGCATGGGAATGCAGCCAAAAGACGCGGCGAAAGCCCCACGCTTGACGGCGATGGCATCCGCACAGTATTCTATTTAGCAGAATATAGTTCTATTCAATAGAACCTGTCAAGCGAACAGACAAAGAATCCGATGCCCACCCCCACCGTCCTCATCAGCGAAGTCGGTCCGCGCGATGGCCTGCAAAGCGTGTCGCGCACCATGCCCACCGCCGACAAGCTGCGCTGGATCAGCGCCTTGCATGCCAGCGGCCTGCGCGAGATCGAGGTGTGCTCCTTCGTGCCTGCCAAGCTGCTGCCGCAAATGGCCGATGCCGCCGAGGTGGTGACCCATGCCCTCACGCTGCCGGGACTCACGGTGATGGCGCTCGTGCCCAACCTGCGCGGTGCCCAGGCGGCCATCGCCGCGGGCGTGCACAAGCTCACCATCCCCGTGTCGGCCAGCGAAGCACACTCGATGGCCAACGTGCGCAAGACGCCGTCGCAGATGGTGGACGAGGTGCGCCAAATCGTCGCGCTGCGCGACGACGCCGCGCCGTCGGTGAAGATCGAGGCCGGGATCTCCACCGCCTTCGGCTGCACCTTGCAAGGCCCCGTGCCCGAAGACGACGTGATCCGCCTGGCCGAGCAGTGCATCGAAGCCGGTGTCGACGAGTCAGGCCTGTCGGACACCACCGGCCACGCCAATCCGGCGCAGGTCAAACGCCTGTTCATACGGCTGCGGCAAGCCATCGGCCCGAAGGCGGGTGCCGCCCACATGCACAACACCCGCGGCCTGGGCCTGGCCAATTGCCTGGCGGCCTTCGAGGCCGGCGTCACCACCTTCGACGCCTCGCTCGCGGGCCTGGGCGGCTGCCCCTACGCGCCGGGTGCTTCAGGCAATGTGGTCACCGAAGACCTGGTGTTCATGTTCGAGGCCATGGATGTGCGCACCGGCGTGAACCTCGAACGATTGATCGCCGCGCGCGAGCCGCTCAAGGCCGGCCTGCCCGGTGAACCGCTGTACGGCATGACCCCCGATGCCGGCCTGCCCAAGGGCTTCACGCAAGGAGCGCTTCATGCCTGAGGCCGCACCGCAGGACCTGCCGCTCGCGGGCATCCGCGTCGTCGAGTTCACGCACATGGTGATGGGACCCAGCTGCGGGCTCATCCTCGGCGACCTGGGTGCGGAGGTCATCAAGGTCGAGCCCATCACTGGCGACAACACGCGGCGCCTGCTCGGCTCGGGCGCAGGCTTCTTCCCCATGTTCAACCGCAACAAGAAAAGCTTGGCGGTGGACGTGCGCGAGCCGCGCGGGCTGGAACTGGTGCTCAAGCTGGTGGGCACGGCCGACGTGTTCTGCGAGAACTTCAAGGCCGGCACGATGGCGCGGCTCGGCCTGGGCCCCAAGAACCTCGAACTGCTGAACCCGGGGCTCATCTACGTATCGCACAAGGGCTTCCTGCCGGGCCCCTACGAGCACCGCACCGCGCTGGACGAGGTCGTGCAGATGATGGGCGGCCTGGCCTACATGACCGGTCCCGAGGGCCGGCCGCTGCGCGCCGGTGCGAGCGTGAACGACATCATGGGCGGCATGTTCGGCGCCATCGGCGCACTCGCGGCGCTCAACCAGCGGCAGCGCACCGGCCGAGGCCAGGAGGTGCAAAGCGCGCTGTTCGAGAACAACGTGTTCCTGGTAGCCCAGCACATGATGCAGTTCGCCGTCACCGGCCAGGCGGCAGCGCCCATGCCCAACCGCATCTCGGCCTGGGGCATCTACGACGTGTTCAGCGCCAGGGACGGCGAGCAGATCTTCCTGGCGGTGGTGTCGGACACGCAGTGGGCCCTGTTCTGCGATGCCTTCGCCTTCGCCGACCTGAAGTGCGACGCGCGGCTGGCAACCAACAACCAGCGCGTGCAGTCCCGCGACTGGCTGATGCCCATGCTGCGAGAACGCATGGCCTTGCTGGACGCCGCGGAGATCGCCGGCCGCTTCGAGACGCACGGTCTGCCGCACGCACCCATCACCCGGCCGCACGACCTCTTCGACGACCCGCACCTCAACGCCACCGGCGGCCTCGCGCCGGTGCGCATCGCCGCCGGCAGCTGCGGCGCAGACCACGACATCGACACCCACGTGCCGCTGCTGCCGGTCACGCTGGACGGCCATCGCCTGCCGCTGCGGCACGCGGCGCCGGGCATCGGCCAGCACACCAACGACGTGCTCGCGAGCCTGGGCTACATGCCCTCGCAGATTGCCGAGCTGCATGCGGCGGGCGTGGTCGCCGCCGCATCCATGCCGGTGAGCGCCGATGGCGGCGAACCCGACAACGCCTGAACGATTTCGACTCGACGGAGACACGACATGACGCCATTCACCCTCGGCCGCACGCTGCTGGCCGCGCTCGCCGCATCCGCCATGCCCTTGCTGGCGCAGGCACAGGCCGGCTACCCGAGGGAGTCCATCCGCCTCATCGTGCCCTTCCCGCCCGCGGGCGGAACCGACGTGGTCTCCCGCATGCTGGCCGATCGCCTGGCGGCCAACACCGGCTGGGTCTTCGTGGTGGAGAACAAGGCCGGCGCGGGCGGCAACATCGGGCTGGACGCGGTCGCCAAGAGCAAACCGGATGGCCTCACCCTGGGCATGGGCCAGACGGCCAACCTCGCCATCAATCCCACGCTGTACCCGAAGATGCCCTACGACCCGCTCAAGGACTTCACGCCCGTCGCGCTGGTGGCCTCGCAGCCGGTGGTGCTGGTGGTGCGTGCGGAGTCGCCGTACAAGACACTGGCCGCCCTGGTCGCCGCCGGCAAGGCCAAGCCGGGCGCCGTCACGATGGCATCCGCCGGCAACGGCACGGTCGGGCACCTGGCCGGAGAGATGTTCGCGAAGAAGGCCGGCGCGAAGTTCATGCACGTCCCGTACAAAGGCGCAGGCCCGGCGTTGACCGACCTGCTCGGCGGCCAGACCGACTTCTTCTTCATCACGCCGCAAGGCGGCCTGCCTTTCATCAAGTCCGGCAAGCTGCGTGCGCTGGCCGTCACCTCCGCCAAGCGGCTGCCGGTGCTGCCGGACACGCCGACGGTGGCCGAGTCAGGCTATGCGGGCTTCGAGGCGGCCGACTGGAAAGCCGTGGTCGCGCCGGTTGGCACGCCGCCCGACGTGGTCAAGCGCCTGAACGCCGAGGTGGAAAAGGCGCTCGCCAAGCCCGACACCATCGCTCGGCTGCTGGCCGAAGGCAGCGCACCAATGGGCGGCTCGCCGCAGGCGATGGCGGCCTTCCTCAAGGCGGAGCAGGCGCGATGGGGCGCGGCCGTCAAGGAGGCCAACGTCAAGCTCGATTGATTGATTCCAACCCCAGGCGCAGGTAATCTGCGCCCATGGCCCGGTTAAAACAGATCGAATCGTTCGTGGCGGTGGCGGCCAAGGGGAGCCTCACCGCGGCAGCCAATGCAGAAGGGGTGGCGCCCGCGGTGATCGGCCGGCGCATCGACGCGCTGGAAGAGCGCCTGGGGGTGAAGCTGCTGGTGCGCACCACGCGGCGCATCACGCTCACGCACGAAGGCAGCGCCTTCCTGGAAGACTGCCAGCGCCTGCTGGCCGAGCTGGCCAATGCCGAGGCCAGCGTGAGCGCCGGCGGCGTGAAGGCCAGCGGGCACCTGCGCATCACCGCGCCGGCAGGCTTCGGCCGCCGCCACGTCGCGCCGCTGGTGCCGGCCTTCCTGTCGCAACACCCGGACGTGTCGATGTCGCTCAACCTGAGCGACCGCATCGTGGACATCGTCAACGAAGGTGTGGACTGCGCCGTGCGCGTGGGCGACCTGCCCGATTCATCGCTGGTGAGCGTGCGGCTGGCCGAGAACCGGCGGCTGTGCGTGGCCTCGCCCGCCTACCTGAAGCGCGCAGGCGTGCCGCAGCATCCCGGCGAGCTGAACCGCCACGAATGCCTCACCCTCAGCAGCGACGCAAGCCAGACCCGCGGCTGGGCCTTCACCATCGATGGCAGCGTGACACACCTGCGGCCCGCCGCACGGCTGGATTGCAGCGACGGCCAGGTGCTGCACGACTGGTGCGTCGCGGGCCTGGGCATCGCGTGGCGCTCGACCTGGGAAGTCGAGCATGAGGTGGCCGCGGGAAAGCTGGTGAGCCTGCTCGACGATTTCGCCGCGCCGCCCAACGGCATCTACGCCGTGTTCCCGCATGCCAAGCACCTGCCGCTGCGGGTGCGCCTGTGGATCGACTTCCTCAAGCACACCTACGGCGACGCGGCGTACTGGAAGCACGCCGCGCCATAGCTCACATCACTTGGTGGCGTCGGCGACGCACTTCTTGACGAAGCTGTTCTTCGCGGCGCCCGCCAGCTTCTTGTCGCCGGCCTGGGTTTCGCAGGCAGCAGACGCCGTCTTCTTGGCGTCTTCCTTCGCAGCGGCCTTCGCGTCGGCCGAGCACTTCTTGACGAAGCTGTTCTTCGCGGCACCAGCCAGCTTTTTCTCGCCGGCTTGCGTCTCGCAGGTGGCCTTGGCGGCATCGGCTGCCGAGTCGGCCTCGCACTTCTTCATAAAGCTGGTCTTGGCGGCGCCCGCCAGCTTCTTCTCGGTGGCCTTCGCATCGCATCCTGCGTCGGCTGCATGCGCCGCGAAGGACAGGGAACCCAGGGCCAGGACCAGCACGGACAGCAGCTTCTTCATCTCAGGATCTCCTCGATTGAGCGAACGGGACGGAACCGGGCGCATTGCAACATCGCGACGCGTGGCCGGCAAGGCTCACAACGCAAGTGTTGGAAACATGGCAGACCTGCCCGGGCGATCAGCGCCCAGGGACAAACCCGGTCATCAAGGATGAAGCGGCGGTCAGAGGATGCGCCGTGGATGCGCCAGCGCCTCGTGCGCGGCATGCAGCCGGCGCACCAGCACGCGGATGAAGGCGTCGTCGAAGTGGTGCCGGCAGCTCGGGCTCACCTGCGCCAGCGTCTCCGGTGTGAAGGAAATGGTGGTGGCCGCCTCGGTGACGATCACGTCCGTGCTGTGCAGGCGCAGTTCCGGGCTGGGTGCGAGGTAGGCCATCTCGCCCACCGAGGTGCCCGAGCCGAGCTGCGCCACCTTGAGCCCGTCGCGGAAGACCTCCACCTCGCCCTGGGCGATGATGTGGAAGGTCCTGCCCTCTTCGCCCTTGCGGTACAGCGCATGGCCGAAGGAGAAGCGCTGCCACTTCGCGCGGTGCACCACCTCCCACAGCTCGACGTCGCCGAAGCTGGTGAAGAAGTCCAGCGAACGCAGCAGGTTGAAGCGCTCGGAATCGAGCACGCCCTGCAGCTGCCCGCGCGGCACCTCGTGGTTGACGATGAGCGATGACAAGGCCTGGGCGAACTCTTCCCAGTTCTCGTAGCGCATCGTCGGGTTCTTGGCCAGCGCGCGCTGGATGACCTGGTCGACCGCGTCGGCCAGGCCCGAGCGCAAGCCGGTGAGCGGCACCGGCTGCTGGTTGTAGATCTGGTTCATCATCGCCGACTGCACCTGCGCATCGAAGGGCGGGCGCCCGGCGATCAAGTGGTACAACACGGCCCCGAGCGAATACATGTCGGCGCGGCAGTCCAGCGTGCCGCCGTCGAGCTGCTCGGGCGACATGTAGGCCAGCGACCCCACGCGGTAGACCTGCGTCACGTCCGACGCGAGGTTGAGCACGCTGCCGAAGTCGGTGATCTTCACGTCGGTGATGGAGCCGTTGTTGAGCACCACCAGCAGGTTGGCCGGCTTCACGTCACGGTGGATGAGGCCTTGCCGGTACACGTAGCCCAGCGCCATCGCGCACTTGAAGCCGATTTCGACGATCAGCTCCAGCGACAGCAGCTGGTCGGCGCGGCAGAACGGCCGCAGCGTGCTGCCGGCCACGTATTCCATGACCAGGTAGGCGGTGTCGGGCTCCACCACCGCGTCGTAGATCTTGACGACGTTGGGGTGCTGCAGGCGCCCCACCAGCGCCGCTTCGGCATTGAAGAAGCGCTCGGAATAGCGCCCGTCGGTCGGGTCATCGTTCGTGACGCGAACACGCTTGACCGCCACGTCGCGGTTGTTGAAATCGTCGTGGCAAAGGAAGACTTCGCTGGTGGCGCCTTCGCCCAGCTTCCGCAGCACGCGGTACTTGCCGATTTGCGCAGGCAGCTCTGGGATCTCCACGTCGAGATCGGCGGATTGGGGCGGGTTGAGCATGTTCGAATGTCCACCGGGAGAGACCGGTCCTCGCACTGTGCCAAGCCTCGCGCCTTCGTGCTGGCCGAAAAGAGCACGAAAGACCCCCTGATCGTGCACTTTCAACGGCACGGTGTCGAAACTGCTTGTATCTGCCGGGTCGGCCAGAGGGTCAAGGCGCGAGTCCAGGGCGAATGGTGGCCGAGGGCGCACCATAGAATCCATCCCCATCATGATTGAAGCAAAACAGGCGCTGCTGGACGCGCTTTCCGAAGCCATCCAGGAAGTCAGCCCCGGTACGGCCGCGCAGGCGGCGTTCGAATCCCCCAAACAAGCGGCGCACGGCGACCTGGCCGTGACGGCGGCCATGCAGCTCGCCAAGCCGTTGAAGAAGAACCCGCGCGAGGTGGCGCAGGCGTTGATCGATGCATTCCAGCGGCGCGAGGCCGCCAAGCGCTACGTGGCAGCGGCCGAGATCGCCGGCCCCGGCTTCATCAACCTGCGCCTGGCGCCGGCGGCCAAGCAGGCGGTGGTGACCGAGGTGCTGTCCGCCGGCGCGCGGTTCGGCCACCGGCCGGCCAACGGCCGCCGGGTGATGGTCGAGTTCGTGTCGGCCAACCCCACCGGGCCGCTGCACGTGGGGCACGGACGCAATGCCGCGCTGGGCGACTCGGTGAGCAACCTGCTGGCCTCGCAGGGCTGCACGGTGTCGCGCGAGTTCTACTACAACGACGCGGGCGTGCAGATCGCCACGCTGGCGAATTCCACGCAGCTGCGCATCCAGGGCAAGAAGCCGGGTGACGAGGGCTGGCCGGAGAACGCCTACAACGGCGACTACATCCAGGCGATCGCCGACGACTTCCTCGCGGGCAAGACGGTCAAGGCCGACGACCGCGAGTTCACCGCCTCGGGCAATCCGGACGACCTCGACGGCATCCGCCAGTTCGCCGTGGCCTACCTGCGCCACGAGCAGGACCTGGACCTGCAGGCCTTCGGCGTGCACTTCGACGTTTACTACCTCGAGTCGAGCCTGTACACCGAAGGCCGCGTCGAGAAGGCGGTGGACCTGCTTCAGAAGGCCGGCAAGACCTACGAGCTGGATGGGGCACTGTGGCTGCGCAGCACCGAGTACGGCGACGACAAGGACCGCGTGATGCGCAAGTCCGACGGCACCTACACCTACTTCGTGCCGGACGTGGCCTACCACGTCACCAAGTGGGAGCGTGGCTTCGGGCAGGTCATCAACGTGCAGGGCACCGACCACCACGGCACCATCGCGCGGGTGCGCGCGGGCCTGCAGGCGGCGGGCGTGGGCATCCCGCAGGGCTACCCCGACTACCTGCTCTACAAGATGATCACGGTGATGAAGGGCGGCGAGGAGGTGAAGATCTCCAAGCGCACCGGCGGCTACGTGACGCTGCGCGAGCTGATCGAGTGGACCAGCCGCGACGCGGTGCGCTTCTTCCTCATCAGCCGCAAGGCCGACACCGAGTTCGTGTTCGACGTGGACCTGGCGCTGGAGCAGGACAACAACAACCCGGTGTACTACGTGCAGTACGCGCATGCGCGCATCTGCTCGGTGATCCGCAACTGGGTGACGGACAAGGGCGGTGACGAGTCCACGCTCGCAACGGCGAAGCTGGAACTGCTGACGCAGCCCATCGAGCTCTCGCTGATGCTGGACCTGGCGGATTTCCCGAACGTGCTGTCCAATGCCGCGGCCGGCCTGGCGCCGCACGACATCGCGTTCTACGCCCGCAAGCTCGCCAGCGCCTACCACTCGTACTACGCGGAAGTGCGCTTCCTGGTCGACGATGATGCGCAGCTGACGCGCGCGCGCATCGCGCTGCTTGCCGCCACGCGCCAGGTGCTGCAGAACGCCTTCGCCATCCTCGGCGTGAGTGCTCCCGACAAGATGTGAAGAACGGAAAGAACCGATCGATGAAATTCCAACGTGGCGGTTTCGTGATGGGCCTGATCGTGGGCCTGATGGTCGGCCTGGCGATTGCGCTGGGCGTGGCCTTGTACGTCACCAAGGTGCCGGTGCCCTTCGTCAACAAGGTGCCGCAGCGCACGGCCGAGCAGGACGCCGCCGAGGCGGAGAAAAACAAGAACTGGGATCCGAACGCACCGCTGCACGGCAAGAATCCGGCCAAGCCGAACATGAACGCCGCGTCCGGCGTGGTGGCCCCGCCACCCGCGGCACCGCCGCAGGCGACGCCCGCCAACCCGCCGCAGGCGGGCAACACGGCGCCGGCGCCGATCGCCACGGCCCCTGCGGCGTCCAAGCCGGCCGTGGCCAGGCGCGATCCGGCGGACATCCTCGCCGACAAGCCGGCGCAAGCCGCACCGGTGGCCGCCGCCGCGTCCACCAAAGCCGGCGCGGAGGCGTTCAGCTTCTTCGTGCAAGTCGGTGCCTACGCCCGTCCGGAGGACGCCGATGCCCAGCGCGCCAAGTTGGCGATGATGGGCATGGGCGCCAAGATCACCGAGCGTGAGCAGGCCGGCCGCACGGTGTACCGTGTGCGCGTGGGCCCCTTTGACCACAAGGAAGAGGCCGACGGCACGAAGGAAAAACTCGATGCCGCGGGCATGGAGTCCTCGCTGGTCCGGGTTCAGCGCTGATCGATTGAACCAAGCCGGACCGGCAGACTCAGCCCATGGCGTCCCCAGTCCACCCCAAGGAAGAACGATGAACCGTCGTGAGTTTTCTGCCCAGGCCCTGAGTGCCGGCGTTGCCGCGGCTTGTGCCGGCCTGTCTCCGCTGGCCCTGGCTCAACAAGGCACTGCACCGGTCGAGGGCAAGCACTACGTCAAGCTGAACCAGCCTGTGCCTGTGGCGGGGGGCAAGATCGAGGTCATCGAGTTCTTCTGGTACGGCTGCCCGCACTGCAACGAGTTCGAGCCCATGCTCGATGCCTGGTCCAAGCAGCTCCCGTCCGACGTGGCCTTCCGCCGCGTGCCGGTGGCCTTCCGCGCCGAGCCCTTCGTGATGCACCAGAAGATCTTCTACGCGCTGGACGAAATGGGCCTCATCCCCACGATGCAGCGCAAGGTGTTCTACGCCATCCACGGCCGCCACATGCGCCTGGACAAACCGCCGGAGATCGGCGACTACATGCAGTCCCAGGGCGTGGACAGCGTGAAGTTCCTGGAGCGGCTGGACTCCTTCAGCGTGCAGAGCAAGGCCAAGCAGGCTGCCAAGCTCGCCGCCGACTACAAGATCGATGGCGTGCCGGCCATCGGCATCCAGGGCCGCTTCTACACCTCCGGCGGCTTGGTCGGGAACATGGAAGGCGTGATCGCCGTGTCCAACTTCCTGATCGACAAGGTCCGCAACAAGGGCTGAGTCACAGCGCCATGGCCCGTGCCGGCACACCACCGGCGGGCCACGGCAGCGCGGGCCACTCCTCGGCCAGCGTCGGGATCACATCCATCACCTCGAAGCAGGGCGCGCCGAAGAAGGCATGCGCCTGCAGTGCCTCGACCGCGGCGCGGTACTCGGCCATGTCGGTGGTCTCCCAGATCAGCACCTCCGAGCAGCCGGCATGCAGCCCGCTGGCGTCGAAGAAGCGCAGCGTGACCGCGGCGAAGTGGTTGAACACCCGCGACAGGGCGTCGTCGCGGATCGCGATGCGCTCCTCGCGGGCCAGCGAGTGCCAGTAGGGCGTGGCCTTGAGTAGCATGAAGACCGAGTAGGTGGTGGTCATGGTGGATTCCTGGAGCCGGGGGCAGGGTTGACGCCGTGTCGCGGCATGGACCACACTATGCGAGTCATTGCTCGTATTTGCTACTCGCATTCGGACAAGCCCATGAAGACCGCCGTCGCCCCAAGAAAATCGCCGCGCCAGGCGCGTTCGCAGGCCACCTGCGAGGCCATCCTGGATGCGACGGCTCGCATCCTGGTCGAACGCGGCTACGCGGCCACCAACACCAACCTGGTGGCCGAGCGCGCCGGCGTGAGCGTGGGCTCGCTGTACCAGTACTTCCCGAACAAGGACGCGCTCATCGCCGCGCTGCACGACCGGCACGCCCGGCAGATGAACGAGGTCGTCGAACGCGAGATCATGCGTTGCGAAGGCCTGGCCTTCGAAGCCGCCTTGCAGGCGATCATCAGTGGCCTGGTGGAGGCCCACCGCATGGAAGCCGGCCTGCACCGCGTGCTGGAGACACAGCTCGCCGGGCTGGACACGCTGGACGAGCATGCCGCGGTCGAGGCGCGCATCAGCAGCCAGTTGCGCACCCTGCTGTCGCGCTACACGGACGAGATCCGCGTGCCCAACCTGGACCTGGCCATCTACGTGCTCATGCACTCGCTGCACGCCCTGGTGCACGCGGTGGTGTACGAGCGGCCCTCCGGCGTGACGCTGGAGGAGGCAACGGCAGAAATGGTGCGGCTGACCTCGCTGTACCTGAGGACGCCGGCCACGTAGTCCACAACGCCCGCCCAGGCTCAGATTCGCAGCTACCGCACAAATCTTGCTTTAGGCCACCGGCCAGGTGGTCTAGACCAGCCGCCGGCGGCAGACATCACGGCAGAATCGGCGGGCCGCACGTTCGTCCGGCCGTGCCTTTCCCCGGTGGCGGCGGGCTTGTTCGTCAGGCGGACAAGGATTTTCCCTCGGCATGAAACTCTTCGGGCTAGAATGGTCTGCAAGTTTCATGCCTCTATGACACATCTGCTTTCCACCCCTGTCCGCACCCTGCTCGCCGCCGCGCTCGCGTTCGGCCTGAGTGCCCCGGCCCTGGCCGAAAAGGCCGACCGGACCAAGCCGCTGAACGTGGTGGCGGACAAGGAAGGCAACTTCGACCTGCTCAAGCAGGTGCTGGTCTTTGCCGGCAACGTCGTCATCACCAAGGGCACCATCGTCATCAAGGCCGACCGCGTGGAAGTGCGCGAGCGGCCTGACGGCTACAAGGTGGCCACCGCCTTCGGCTCCGCCCAGAAGCCCGCCACCTTCCGCCAGAAGCGCGACGGCGTGGACGAGTTCATCGATGGCCAGGCCGACCGGCTGGAATACGACGAGAAGCCCGACACCATCCGCTTCGTCAACAACGCCACCGTGCGGCGCCTGCGTGGCGAGAGCATCGGCGACGAGATCACGGGCAGCCAGGTCACCTACGACAACACCACCGAGGTGTTCAGCGTGTCCGGCGGCGCGCAGGGCAATGCCGGCGCCAATCCATCCACGGGCGGGCGCGTGCGCGCCGTGCTGACGCCGCGCGAGGGCACGCCGGCCGCTGCGGAAGCCGCATCGGCTGCCGCAGCCGCGGCGCTCAAGCCCAGCACCACCCTCGGAGACAAGAAGTGAGCGGCGCGGCGGCCGCCGCGCCGCGATCTTCCGGCCGCCTGGCCGCGCAGGGTCTTCAGAAGACCTACGGCGTGCGCAAGGTCGTGAAGGACGTGCACCTGGCCGTCGATGCCGGCGAGGTGGTGGGCCTGCTGGGCCCCAATGGCGCGGGCAAGACGACCAGCTTCTACATGATCGTGGGCCTGGTGCGCGCCGATGCCGGCAAGATCACCATCGACGGCGAAGCGGTCGAGCGCCTGCCCATCCACCGCCGTTCGCGGCTGGGCCTGTCCTACCTGCCGCAGGAAGCCTCCATCTTCCGAAAGCTCACGGTGGAGGAGAACATCCGCGCCGTGCTGGAGCTGCAGCTGGACGAGCACGGCAAGCCGCTCAAGGCATCGCTCATCGACGAGCTGCTCAACGGCCTCTTGCGCGACCTCAGCATCGAGAAGCTGCGCGCCTCGCCGGCTCCGGCACTGTCAGGCGGCGAACGCCGCCGCGTGGAGATTGCCCGGGCACTGGCCACGCAGCCGCGCTTCATCCTGCTGGACGAGCCCTTCGCGGGCGTGGACCCGATCGCGGTGATCGAGATCCAGCGCATCATCAGCTTCCTCAAGGCACGCGGCATTGGCGTGCTCATCACCGACCACAACGTGCGCGAGACGCTGGGCATCTGCGACCGCGCCTACATCATCAGTGAAGGCCGGGTGCTCGCCGAAGGCACGCCGACCGAAATCGTCGAGAACGCGGATGTTCGCAAGGTGTACCTGGGCGAACACTTCCGCATGTAGGTCATGAAACCCTCGCTACAGGTTCGGCTTTCCCAGCATCTGGCGCTCACGCCACAGCTGCAGCAATCGATTCGACTGCTGCAACTCTCCACGCTCGAACTCCACCAGGAAGTCGAGCAGATGCTCGAACAGAACCCCTTCCTCGAAGCGGAAGAGGACCTCACGCCCACCTACGAGCCCATGACCGAGCGGCTGAGCACGGCCGAGCGGGCGGGTGAGCGCGAATCCGAAAACGCCTCCGAAGCCGCGACCGGCAGCGACGACGCCGCGGGCGTGGACAGCGCCGAGTTCGGCGCCACCGAGCGCGAGGACTGGGAGAACGGCACCGAGCGCGACGACTTCGACGGCATCCGCGAGACGCCCAGCGCGGGCTCCGGCACGGGCGAGAACGACGACTTCGACCCGCAGGAACGCAACCAGGCCTCGCAGACGCTGCAGGAGTTCCTGCGCGAGCAACTGCCGGGCATGCGGCTGTCGCCCGAAGATGCCGCGGCGCTGCATGTGCTCATCGAATCGCTCAACGAAGACGGCTACCTCGCCGACTCGCTCGAAGAGATCGCCGCCGAACTCGTGGGCGACGAGGACCCCGAGGCGAAAGAGGAACTGATCGACCGCCTGCAATGCGCGCTCAAGTGGCTGCAGAGCATGGAGCCCGCCGGCGTCGGCGCGCGCAACCTGTCGGAGTGCCTCATCCTGCAGCTGCGGCTGCTGCCGCGCAGCGAGGCGCAGATGATCGCCATCATCATCTGCAAGCAGCATCTCGATCTGCTCGCCAGGCGCGACGTGAAGAAGCTCATCGCAGCGACCGGCGCCGACGAGGCGCTGCTCAAGGAGGCGCAGGGCATCATCACCTCGCTGGAGCCCAAGCCGGCGCGCCCCTTCGCGCGGGCCGAAGCCAACATCATCGTGCCCGACGTGATCGTGCAGAAGTCGGGCCGCAACTGGAAGGTCGTGCTCAACCCGGACGTGATGCCCAAGCTGCGCATCAACGACCTGTATGCACAGGCCATCCGTTCGTCACGCGGTGCCTCGGGCGCCGGTGCCGGCCTGAGCTCGCGGCTGCAGGAGGCGCGCTGGTTCATGAAGAACATCCAGCAGCGCTTTGACACCATCCAGCGCGTGTCGCAGGCGATCGTCGAGCGGCAGAAGAGCTTCTTCACGCACGGCGAGATCGCGATGAAGCCACTGGTGCTGCGCGAGATCGCCGACGAGCTGGGCCTGCATGAATCCACCATCTCTCGCGTGACCACCGCCAAGTACATGGCCACGCCCTTCGGCACCTTCGAGCTGAAGTACTTCTTCGGTTCGTCGCTGAACACCGAGGCCGGCGGCAATGCGTCGAGCACCGCGGTGCGCGCCCTCATCAAGCAGCTCGTGTCTGCCGAAGACCCGGCCAAGCCGCTGTCGGACAGCCAGCTCTCGCAGATGCTGGAAGAGCAGGGCATCCAGGTCGCGCGGCGCACCGTCGCCAAGTACCGCGAAGCCCTGAAGATCGCGCCGGCCAACCTGCGCAAGGCGCTCTGATGGGGCTGCCGATCTTCCTGCCCTGCGCAGCCGGCGTCGAAGAGTTGCTGGCCGACGAAGTGCGCGCCATCTTGCCCGATGCGCAGCTGCAGACCGAGCGCGGCGGCGTGATGCTCGAAGGCGGCCCAGACGAGGTCATGGCGCTCAACCTCGAATGCCGACTGCCTCAGCGTGTGCTGGTCGAAGTGGCCGAAGGCGAGTACTTCGACGAGACCGATCTCTACAAGCTCGCGCGCACGGTCGACTGGACGCAGTGGATCACGCCGCAGCACACGCTGCGCGTGGACACGACCGCGCAGCGCAGCCCGCTCAAGAGCCTGAATTTCGCCGCGCTGCGCATCAAGGATGCCGTGTGCGACGAGATGCGCGAAGCCACCGGCGAGCGCCCCAGCGTGGACACGCAGCGGCCCGATCTCCAGGTCGTGCTGCACGTGGGTCCGCAGCGCGCGTCCGTCTACGTGGACACCTCGGGCGAGCCGCTGTTCAAGCGCGGCTGGCGCGAGGACAAGGGCGACGCGCCGCTGAAGGAAACGCTGGCCGCGGCCATGCTCGCCGCTGCCGGATGGAAGGGCACGCCCGAACATGGCGGCGCCTTGCACGACCCCTGCTGCGGCTCGGGGACCATCGCCATCGAGGCTGCGCAGATCGCCTGCGGCATCGCGCCTGGCCTGAAGCGCCGCTTCGCCTTCGAGCGCCTGCTGCCCTTCGCATCCACCGAGATGCGCGCCGCCTGGCAGCGCATGAAGAGCCACGCACAGTCACGCATCCATCCGAGCGCGGTACCCATCTTCGCGAGCGACGTGTCTTTCCGCATGGTCGACTTCGCGCGGCGCAATGCGCAGCGCGCGGGCGTGGAGGCGGCCATCACCTTCAACGGCGGTGATGCGCTGGAGCGCCCTGCGCCGGCATTGCCCGATGCGCTGCAAGGCACGCTGATGCTCAACCCGCCCTATGGCGAACGCATCGAGGTCGGCGGCAAGGCTGCGCGTCCCTCAGCACAGGACCGTGACACCCCCGACGACTTCTTCCCCCGCCTGGCGTCGCACTGGAAGCGCGCCTACACCCAGCATCCGGCTGGATGGACGGCGTTCGTGCTCAGCCCGGACATGAAGCTGCCCGGCGCGATGCGCCTGAAGGAGAGCCGGCGGGTGCCGATGTGGAATGGCCCGATCGAGTGCCGTCTGTTCCGCTTCGATCTCGTGTCGGGGACGATGCGCGCGCACTGAAGGGCTTCAGCGCCCCGCCATGCGCCCCATGAGCTGGCCGAGATCGCCCAGGCCATTGGCCGGCAGCCGGCCATGCGGCGTGAGCTTGTCGATCACGAAGGGCAGCATCTGCGAGAGACGGTCCGCGGTGACGCGGCGCGACAGTCCGGCCTGTTGCGCGATCTCCTCGACGGTCTCGGTGCCGAGCACACGCTGCAAGTCCTCCGCGGAGATGGGCAGGTTGCTGCCGCGCGCGATCCATGACTCCAGCACCGAGGACATGCCGCTGTCCTTGAAGCGCTCGACCAGCCCATCGATGCCGATGCCTTCGCCGTCATTGGCCAGCATCTGAAGCACCACGTTCAGCATGTCTCCGCTGCCGCTCGTGCTGCGCACGCCGGACAGTGCACCGATCACCGAATCGAGCAGACCCATGATGATCTCCGGAAGTCACTCGCTGGCCCATTCTGCGGCGGTCTTCAGGCGCGTGGCAAGCGAGGTGGGCAAAGCCCTCACGCAGTTGGAATCGGTTCAACGATGCTGCAGCGCAAGAAAAGACAGGGCCGCCAGCGGCGCGGTGTCGGCACGCAGCACGCGTGGACCAAGCGTCACCGGCGCGAAACCGGCATGCTGTGCGAGTCCTTCCTCCGCAGGACTCAAGCCACCCTCGGGCCCGCTGACGAACACGACATCATGTGCAGGTGCAGCATGACCCAGTGATGTTGCACTGCGCAAGAAGCTGAGCAGCCATCGTTGTGCATCGCAGCGATGCCCTGCCAGCCATGCCGGCAGCGCGAGCACCGGCTCGATGGCGGGCACGCGGGTTCGGCCGCTCTGCTCCGCGGCCGCGACGGCCACGCCCTTCCAGTGCTCGACCTTCTTGAGGGCTCGCTCGCCCGACAGCCGCAGCACCGAACGCTCGCACACCAGCGGCTGGATGGCGTGCACGCCCAGCTCGGTGGCCTTCTCGACGAGGAAGTCCATGCGATCGTTGGCCGGCATGCCCACCGCCAACGTGACCTTGACCAGCAGCTCGCGGTCGACGGCGTCGTGGGCACCGATGCGAACCTCCACATCCTGACGCCCCATGCGCAGGACTTCGGCCGTCCACTCGCCACCTGCGCCGTTGAAGCAGGTCAGCGTGTCGCCGGGCTGCATGCGCAGCACCTGCACGTGCCGCGCAGGACCGGGCGGCAGCGTGAGTTCGGCGTTCTCGTGAAGCGGCAGGTCGACGAAGAGGCGGGGCATGGGGTGAGGATCAATGGGGCCGCAGGGCACGGGAACGGCGACGTACCCAGATCGAGATGCGGCGCTTGAGCCGCGCGGCACCTCGCCACAGCAGCGAGGTCTGCACCGCAGACTTCACGCGCAGCTTGGTGGCACGCCACCAGGACAGAGACCGCGCGAACCAGGGGAAGGTGATGAGCTGGTGCTCGGTGAGGATGAACAGTCGCCCGACGAAAGCCGTGCCCAGCGCCTTGGCGGCCAGGATGACGACCACGCCCAGCGTCGTGCGGCCCAGGTGGATGAGCCACAGCGCCAGCAGCTTGATGGGAAACAGCAGCACCGCGGGTGCGAGGAACAACAGCAGCGCCACGCGAGGCGGCGCGTGGCGGATCCAGTCTTCGAGACGCCCGATGGGGGGCCACTTCGCGAAGCGCGCGGCCATGGCCGTGAGCGGCCGCCAGCCCCATTCCTCGATGGCGATGACGATGGCCGCCAGCGCGAGGAATGCCACGCGAAGCACCCGCCACGGCAGCCTGAAGACCGCCTTCATCGATCAGAGGATTGGATTCCCATTGCGCCAGTGTAGGCCGGCAGTTGCTGCAGCCAATGCAGGACGACCACCCGGGTGTAGACACTCGCGACCTCGGCGATGAAGCGCGAGAAGTCGGCATGCGCATCGTCGTCGGCACGGTCGGAGATGGTCCGCATGACCGCGAAGGGGCAACCGAAGTCGGCGCAGACCTGGGCGAGGGCGGCGCCTTCCATCTCCACGGCGAGGGCGTCGGGCAGGGCCTGGACCAGGGCGCGGCTTTCGGCGGCGGTGGACACGAAGCGGTCGCCGCTCACGACCAGGCCGCGATGAACGCGCGGCGCGGCGATGCCGAAGGGTTCGAGGTGGGCGCGGACCATGAGCTCATCCGCACGGTGAAGGCAGTCTTCAGCGGAGGTGGCGAGGTGGCCGCTGAGCACCTCGTCCACATCGAAGCGCGAGCGGCCGGTGAGCGGCACTTCGAAGCGCGGGAAGATCGGCGAGGCGTCCATGTCGTGCTGCAGTGCCTGCGTGGCGACCACCACGTCACCGACCTTCACTCCGGGACCCAGCCCGCCGGCCACGCCGGTGAAGACGATGGCCTGCGCATCGAACTCATGAATGAGCAAGGCTGCGGTGGTGGCCGCAGCCACCTTGCCGATGCCCGAGAGCACGAGCACCACCGGCTGCCCGGCCAGCGTGCCGATGTGGAAGCGCCGTGCCGCCAGGGTGCGCTGCGAGGGCGCGTCAAGCAGCGGCAGCAGTGCATGCAGCTCCTCGTGCATGGCGCTGACGATGGCCAACGGTCGCATCGCCATGGCCCGATCCGACAGCGAGGACAGGAAGGATCAGGCGCCGAACAGCGCCTTGCGGGCGGCGTCCGCAGCGGGTGCGCCCTTGCGGTCGCGGATCTGGTCGATCGCGCGGCGGGCCACTTCCATCAGTTCCTCGATGGTGCCGGCCTTCTCGACCGCCAGCGTCAGCGTGAAGCCGCGCAGGCCGAGCTCCTTGGAGATGAGCTGGGTGAGGGTCTCGGTGAAATGGGCGTAGTCCAGCGGGGCGGCTTCGGTGGAGATGTCCACCGTGGTCGGTGCTGCCGCGGGCGCTGCGGGAGCGGCTGCAGGCGCTGCAGCCACCGGGCGTGCAGACCGGCCGGCCGGTCCGGCCAGCGGCTCGATCAGGCCCATGGCCTCGAGCGCGGTGAAGTCATCAGCCTTGATGCCGACCACGTTGGCCAGCAGCATTTCCTCGGACTTCTGCCCGTCGATCAACAAGAGAAGATTGCGTTGCGCGCGCTCCTTCACGAGCGCCTTCGCTTGCATTTCCACCCGCCCAGCTTCTGTCTTGGCCCAGATCACCGATGCATCCTGAAGGTTGACTGCGACAGGGCTGAATTCTTTGCTTTGCCTAGTCGCTCTTACTCACAGATTAGCAGCAAGCACGTACAAGCATGTTGCAATTGTCGTGATCCTGCGGGGCTTTTGCCCCGCCGTCAACGCCGCGAACTGTCCCAGATCAATGGCGAACGGGCCGGCTTCAGACCTTGTCGCGCAACTCGCGGCGCAGGATCTTGCCCACCGGCGACTTGGGCAGCTCGGTGCGGAACTCCACCACCTTGGGCCGCTTGTAGCCGGTGAGGTTGGCTTCGCAATAGGACCGCACCTGGGCCTCGGTCACCGACGGGTCGCTGCGGACGATGCACAGCTTCACCGCCTCGCCGGCCTTGGAGTCGGCCACACCCACCGCCGCGCACTCCAGCACGCCGGGCATGTTGTTGACCACATCCTCGACCTCGTTGGGGTACACGTTGAAGCCGCTGACGAGGATCATGTCCTTCTTGCGGTCCACGATCTTGAAGTAGCCGCGCTCGTCGACCACGCCGATGTCGCCGGTGCGGAAGAAGCCATCGCTCGTCATGACCTTGGCGGTCTCGTCGGGACGCTGCCAGTAGCCGGCCATGACCTGCGGGCCCTTGATCGCGATCTCGCCGCGCTCGCCCAAGGGCACTTCGCGGCCGTCGTCATCGAGCAGCGTGAGCTCGGTGTTGGGCATGGGCATGCCGATGTTGCCGCTGTAGGCCGTGCTGTCCACCGGATTGCAGGTGGCCGAGGGCGAGGTCTCCGACAGCCCGTAGCCTTCGACGATGGGGCAGCCGGTCTTCTCCAGCCAGAGCTTGGCCGTGGCGCTTTGCACCGCCATGCCGCCGCCCACGCTGATGACCAGGCTGGACCAGTCGACGGTGCTGAACTGCGCGTGGTGGGCCATGGCGTTGAACAGCGTGTTCACTGCGGGGAAGCTGTGGAACTTCTGTCCTTGCAGGTCCTTGAACACCGCCGGCAGGTCGCGCGGATTGGCGATGAGGATGTTGCAGCCGCCCATGCGCATGGACAGCATCATGTTCGTGTTGAAGCCGAAGATGTGATAGATCGGCAGCGCGCAGATGGTGACGATCTGCTCGCCCTTTGGAATCTTCGAAAGAGCGGGCTGGTACCAGGCCTCGGACTGCAGGATGTTGGCCACCAGGTTGCGATGAAGCAGCACCGCGCCCTTGCTCACGCCGGTGGTGCCGCCGGTGTACTGCAGCACGGCGATGTCGTCGGCGCTGATCTGCGCAGGCTTGTACGACTTGCCGCGGCCTTGCGACAGCGCGTCCATGAACTTGACGGCACCGGGGATGTCGTAGGCCGGCACCATCTTCTTCACGCGGCGCACGACGTAGTTGACGATCATGCTCTTGGGGAAGCCCAGCATGTCGCCCAGCGCGGTGAGGATGACCTTCTTGGTGGGCACGGCCGACAGCACCTGCTGCAGCGTGGTGGCGAAGTTCTCCACCATCACGATGGCCTTGGCGCCTGAGTCCTTGAGTTGATGCTCCAGCTCGCGCGGGGTGTACAGCGGGTTGACGTTGACCACCACGTACCCGGCCCGCAGGATGGCAGCCACGGCCACCGGGTACTGCGGGATGTTGGGCATCATGACCGCGATGCGGTCGCCCTTGGCAAAGCCCTGCGCCTGAAGGTAGGCCGCGAAGGCACGGGAAGCATCATCCACCTGGCCGAAGGTGATCGTCTTGCCCATGAACTTGTAGGCCGCCAGATCACGGTATTTCTTGAAGCTTTCCTCGATGAGAGCCACGAGGGAGGTGTACTGCTCGACGTCGATGGTCGCCGGCACGCTCTTGGGGTAGTGCTTCAGCCAGGTTTTTTCCATTGGTGCTTGCTCTCCTGATCGGTGGGCGATTCTGACGCATCACTGACAGGCACGTATGAGGGGATTCGATAGACGTTTCTAGGGCAGTGCGCTTAGGAGTACCCACCTTTGGGGGATGGGGCGGGTTGGGCAAAGGCGTGGGTGGGCTGGCTGGGGCGCGCGGCGGAAGCGGTCGGCCGTTGGCCGACTCCGCTGCGGTGCTCGGCTTCATGGGCTGCCGCAGAACTCACTCCGCGCCCCTGCGGTGCGCTGCGTTCAAACATGCTGCGGCAAGTCAGAAGACGAAGCGCGCTGCGCGCGTGCCCATGAAGCCTGCGCTCCTCGCCGCTTCCTGATGCGCGCCCCAGCCAGCCCACCCACGCCTTTGCTGTTGCGGCTTTGGGTTTTCTCGTCGAGCCAAGCCTTCGCCACTTGAGCGGCAGGCGGCATGGGCCAGGGGCTGCGTCTGTGGCGGCGAGCAGCGCAGCACCGAGGGGTGGCGTGCGCAGCACGCTTCGTCTTCTGACTCACCGGGACTGTCTGACCACAGCGCACCGCAGGGGCGCGGCGGGAGTTTCCCCGTGCACCCCTCGGTGCGAGCAGCGCAGCGCAGTCGGCCCCAGGCCGACCGCCACAGCCGCAGCCCCTGGCCCATGCCGCCTGCCGCGGAACCCGACAAAAAAACGGCACCCGAAGGTGCCGTGTCTACGAAAGCCACCAAGGGCGGCTTCCTGTCGCTTACCGTGCAGCGGCCTTGCGGCGGCGCGCCACGCTGCCCACCACGCCCAGGCCCAGCAGCATCAGGGCATAGGTATCGGGTTCGGGCACGGCCGTCACGCTCTTGATCCAGTCGGTGTGCGAGAACACCGCGGTGGAGCCGGAGAAGTCGCCGAAGCTGGAGTTCGTGCCCGGTGAGGTGTCGCAGTCGGCATAGATCTCGCCGCAAACGCCCCAGCCCCAGGAGTGCACGCCCGTCAGCAGCCACTCGCTGCCGGTCCAGACGAAGTCGCCACCACCGGAGTCGCCGCCGGCGATCAGTGCCTCGTCGGCACCCAGGCCGGCGCTGCTGTCAGCCCACGGTGCACCGAAGTCGTCCTTCAGGCGCTGCAGGCCATTGTGTTCGTAGGTGCCGTCGTCGAAGTCGTAGACGTAGTTCTCGCCATAGGTGTTGTCGCCGGCACCCGGCCCGAACAGCAGGTCGTCCAGTTGCTTGCCGGTGGCATCGATGGTGTTGTAGCCAAAGTGCGGACGCCAGATGCGCGGCACCGTGCCGGGCGGGTCGCGGTCGAAGCCGGTGGCACCGTTCAGGCCCTGGCCGACCAGGCCGTAGCCGGCCAGCAGGACGTTCTTGCCCACGTCGTTGGTGGTGCTCAGGTTGAAGCCCTGGATGCCCGTGACCTTCGAGTCGAGCTTGATGATCGCGATGTCGGCGCCGGTGTCGAGCGTGCCGTTCCAGCCGGAGTGCACGTAGGCGGCGGCGGCGGTGCGCACCACACCACCGAGCTTGAAGTCGACGGTCATCGAGGTGAAGTCATCGGCGCAATGGGCGGCCGTGAGCACGTATTGCCCACCCGACAGCAGCGAGCCGGAGCAGACGAAGTTGCCGCTGCTGTTGGAAAACAGCAGCTTGGCCACGCCGTCGAATGCTCCGCCGAACGCGCCAGGATTGAGCACGCGGCCAGCCGGATCGTCGGTGGACGACACGGCATGCGCGGCCTGGGTGAAGGCCAGCGCGAGAGGCACTGCGGCAAGTGCCGCACGGAATCTGGTGGAAATCAAGGGATCCTCCGATGGTTGTGTGATCTCGGACTCATGGGTTTTAACCGAATGGTTCCGTCGTGCGGACCGCCTCCCCCCTGAGCAGGGGCTGACGGAAACCCTATCCGCGGGTCGCACGAGCAAGCTTTGCGCCAGGTGTGCCCCGGCTTTGACGGTGCAGCGTGCCGCCGTCAGAGATCCGCGCCGTCGTTGACGTCGTGGCAGCAGCGGCGAAACACCTCGCCCAGCCTGCCGCGGATGCCTCGGCCAATGGCCACGATGACCTGCAGGTTGTAGATGTACACATGGCGCCGCACTTCCCGCCTGCCCTCCATGCACGATTGAAGGATGCGGCGGCGGGTGTCGTTCGGATCGAGCACACCCGCGGCATACAGCGTCTTGATGCGGATGGTGATGTTCTGCGTGGTCGTGCCAAAGAGCACCGCCATGTCGGCCTGGCTCATCCAGAGTTGGCAGCACACCGCACAACGCGGGGCAGGGGGCGAACTCACAAGCACAGGTCCGGCAAGCCGCCCGGCAAGTCGAAGTGCCCGCGCAATTCTTCGTCAATCGAGCGCCGGTCCCATTCGTCGCAATAGAACACCGCACAGGCCAGGTCTCGGTGCCCCAACCGACTCCAGGCCTCGCACCGCACGTGGTTGGCGACGTGCTCTCGCAGGCTGGCGGCCTCACCCAGGTCGAGCACCACCCACGGTGCGTCGTCGTGGGCTCGACCAAGGATGACGAAGACACCCGATCGCTCTTGAAGCAGCCCCGGGTCCCGGTACAGGCCTTCGAAGCGATAGGACTTCAGATGGAATTGCATCTTCGAATCTCCAGGGTTTTCGCGCCGCTCGATGTCGGGCGCGCGCAGGCCGAAGCCTCAGCGCCTGTTCACGTCGACTGAAAGTCCACGGACATCGGCACCTGGAGAAGATACAGTTTTCTGACGAAAACTATCAGATTTCTGTGCGAAACATTCTATTTCGCACAAGTTTCAAAAAGCTACCGGGCTTCTTTTCAGCACCGGTTCATGACCCCGACGACCCGGGCCAGCACCGCGATGTGCGGCGGCAGCAGGCCATCCTCCAGCACATGCGACTCCTCGCTTGCCGCATACAGCGGATTGGTGCAGACCAGCTTGACTGTGTTCAAGCCGGGCTGCAGGACGGCCATGCGCACACATGTAAACGGCGCACCCCTGGCCACGATGATCCGCAGCAGGTACATGCCGTTGCGCGAGATCTGCTCCTGCGATGAATCCACGAGCATCAGGTCGCCCATGCGAATCAGCGGCTCCTGGTCGGGCCAGGCCATGCGCACCAGCATGGCGGTGCGAGGCTGCTCGGTGTAGCCTGCGAGCGCCTTTTCCATCGCAGCCGCGTCCTGATGAGGCCCGAAGAGCGGAAACATCGACAGGTCGTTGATGTCGAAAGGCGCAGGCGCCGCAGCCCCCGGTTCGTCCGCCCCCACCGCTCGCGCAGCCGGGAGTTCGCGGGGGAAGACCTCACTCAACGGGATGTTCCAGTGGCGCACGATCTTGGCCACTGACTCGATGTCAGGCAGGTGCTGGCGGTACACCAGCCAGTTCCTGGCCGCACTCATCGACCGGCCGGTGACTTCCACCAGTTCACTCAGCGCGGCCGACTGCTTGGCCGTGCCGTTGCCGGTGATGTAGCGCGCCAGGACGTCGTGGAGGTACTCGCGGTACTCCTCCTCGGTGGGTGCGGGAGAGGCAGGCTGGGACGAACGTCGTTCCGGTGAAACCATCAGCCTTGTTGCTCTCCGTTGTGGGCTCAAGCCAGCGAGCCATCATTTGATGCAGGCAGCGTTCACGAGAGATTCTGGCGAGGCCGTCGACCACGCCAACCTGTAAACACCGCAGGGTTCAGCCGAGAGTGTATGCGCGGTCATGCCCACGACCAGCGCAGGCGGCGGATGAGGACAACGCCGAACGATGGTCTCACGAACTCACAGAATTCTGCAATTCATTCCACAGAAAATTGCACAATCGGAGACGGATCATCAAGAACACGGCGCAAAAAAACCTCGGACCCTGTCCGAGGTTTTTGCCATGTTGCCGCGGCCTGCGGCGAAGGCCGCGCTACTCGACGGCCTTGACCATGTCCTCGACGACCTTCTTGGCGTCGCCGAAGACCATCATGGTCTTGTCCATGTAGAACAGCTCGTTGTCCAGCCCGGCGTAGCCCGCGGCCATGGAGCGCTTGTTCACGATGATGGTCTTGGCCTTGTACGCCTCCAGGATCGGCATGCCGTAGATGGGCGTGCCCTTTTGCAGCGCCGCCGGGTTCACTACGTCGTTGGCCCCCAGGATGATCGCCACGTCCGCCTGCCCGAACTCGCCGTTGATGTCCTCCATCTCGAACACCTGGTCGTACGGCACCTCGGCCTCGGCCAGCAGCACGTTCATGTGCCCGGGCATGCGCCCGGCCACCGGGTGGATCGCGTACTTCACCGTGATGCCCTTGTGCGTGAGCTTTTCGGCCAGTTCCTTGACCGCGTGCTGCGCGCGCGCCACCGCCAGCCCGTAGCCCGGCACGATCACCACCGTCTCGGCGTTTCCCAGCACGAACGCCGCGTCGTCCGCGCTGCCGCTCTTGACGCTGCGCTGCGGCTGCGCCGCCCCGCCGGTGGTGGCTGCCTCGCCCCCGAAGCCGCCCAGGATCACGTTGAAGAACGAGCGGTTCATCGCCTTGCACATGATGTAGCTCAGGATCGCCCCTGAGGACCCCACCAGCGAGCCGGCGATGATCAGCATCGAGTTGTCCAGCGAGAAGCCGATGCCCGCGGCCGCCCAGCCCGAGTAGCTGTTGAGCATGGATACCACCACCGGCATGTCCGCCCCGCCGATCGGGATGATGATCAGCACGCCCATCACGAAGCTCAGCGCCAGCATCGCGAAGAACGCGGGCATGCTCTGCGTGGCCACGAAGTAGATGCCCAGCCCGATGGTCACCAGGCCCAGGATGAGGTTGAGCATGTGCTGCCCAGCGAACTGCACCGGCGCGCCCTGGAACAGCCGGAACTTGTAGGTGCCCGACAGCTTGCCGAAGGCGATCACCGAGCCGCTGAAGGTGATGGCGCCAATGGCCGCCCCCAGGAACAGCTCCAGCCGGTTGCCCGTGGGAATCGGGTCGCCCTTGGCCAGCCCGTGCAGCAGGGCGGCGGGCTCGACCACCGCGGCGATCGCGATGAACACCGCCGCCAGGCCGATCATGCTGTGGAAGAACGCCACCAGCTCGGGCATCTTGGTCATCTCGACCGTCTTGGCGCGGTAGGCACCGTAGGCGCCACCGGCCACCAGACCCAGCAGCACCCAGCCCAGGCCGCCCACGTTGCCACTGGCCAGCTTGACGATCAGCGCGCCGGTGGTGAGCACCGCGATTGCCATGCCCGCCATGCCGAACACGTTGCCGCGAATGGAGGTCGTCGGGTGCGACAGCCCCTTGAGCGCCTGGATGAAGCACACGCTCGCGATGAGGTACAGCAAGGTGACGAGGTTCATGCTCATTTGGCACCCTCCTTGGCCGCCGGCTTCTTGTCCTTCTTCTTGAACATCTCCAGCATCCGCCGCGTGACGAGGAAGCCGCCGAAGATGTTCACCGCGGCCAGCGCCACGGCCAGCACACCCATGCCCTTGCCCAGCGGTGTCTCGGTGAGCGCCGCTGCGAGCATCGCCCCCACGATCACGATCGCCGAGATCGCGTTGGTCACCGCCATCAGCGGCGTGTGCAGCGCGGGCGTCACCGTCCACACCACGTGGTAGCCCACGTAGATGGCCAGCACGAAGATGATCAGGTTGGTGATGGTCGGATTGACGATGTGTTCCATCTTGATCCTTAAAGTTTGCGAATTTCTTTGACGCGGTTCTTCTCGTCGAGCAGCACCACCTTGGGCTTGTACTCGCGAACCTCGTTCTCGCTCATGGGCGCGTAGGTGCAGATGATGAGCAGGTCGCCCACATGCGCCTTGCGCGCCGCGGCGCCGTTCAGCGAAATGGCGCCCGAGCCGCGCGGAGCCTTGATGATGTAGGTGGAGAAACGCTCGCCGTTCTGCACGTTGTAGAGGTCGATCGCCTCGTACTCGCGCATGTCGGCCGCGTCCATCAGGTCCTCGTCGATGCCGCAGGAGCCTTCGTAGTGGAGGTCGGCCTCGGTGACGGTCGCGCGATGCAGCTTGGCGCGAAGCATGATCCGGTTCATGACTGCCCCCACGTCGCTACGCTCCTGCCCCCCGAGGGGGCGCAGCACATCTTGAGGCGGCTCTGCGATGTGCCGTTCATTTGCGCTTGACCTCGCCGCCTTGCGTCATCAGGCATGCCGCCACGATGTCGTCATCCATCGGCACGTTGAACGTGCCTTCCTTGGTGATGACCAGCTTCAGGAAGTCCAGCACGTTGCGCGCGTACAGCGCCGACGCATCGGCCGCCACCAGCGCCGGCAGGTTGGTCTCGCCGATCAGCGTCACGCCGTGCTTGGTCACCGTGCGGTTGGCTTCTGTCAGCGGGCAGTTCCCGCCTTGCGCCGCCGCCAGGTCCACGATCACCGAGCCGGGCTTCATGGACTTCACCATCTCCTCGGTCACCAGCACCGGCGCCGGGCGGCCGGGGATCAGCGCGGTCGTGATCACCACGTCGGCCATCGCCACGCGCTTGGCCACCTCCACCTTCTGCCGCTCCAGCCAGCTTTGCGGCATCGGCTTGGCATAGCCGCCCACGCCCTCGGCCGCTTCCTTCTCCTCGGGCGTGTCGTACGACACGTCGATGAACTTCGCCCCCAGCGACTCGACCTGCTCCTTGACGCTGGGCCGCACGTCGCTGGCCTCGATCACCGCGCCCAGCCGCTTGGCCGTGGCAATCGCCTGCAGCCCCGCCACGCCCACGCCCAGGATCACCACCCGCGCGGCCTTCACCGTGCCCGCCGCCGTCATCAGCATCGGGAAGAAGCGCTGGTACCGGTCGGCCGCCATCATCACCGCCTTGTACCCGGCAATGTTCGCCTGCGACGACAGCACGTCCATGCTCTGCGCGCGCGTCGTGCGCGGCGCCGCCTCCAGCGCGAAGCTCGTCACCCCTGCGCCCGCCAGCCGGTGCAGGTTGTCGCGGTCGAACGGGTTGAGCATGCCCACCAGCGCCGCGCCGGTGTTCATCAACTGCAGCTCGCTGTCCAGCGGCGAGCGCACCTTGAGCACCAGCTCACAGGCAAACGCCCCCGCCTGGTCGGTGATCTCCGCACCCGCCGCCGCATACGCCTCGTCCGTCACCGAGGCTTTCAGGCCCGCTCCGGACTGGATGCGCAGCGTGTGCCCTTGTGCCTTGAGTTTCTTGGCCGTCTCCGGGGTGACCGCGACACGCGTCTCCCCGGCCGCCGTTTCGAGCGGTACCCCTATCAACATGGAAAGCCTCCTGGACGCCTTGGATTGCTATTGAACCTGGATGCGCGGGCAGCGACGGTCTCGCGGGCGACAGGCCCGCCGGGTTCGAATGTCGCGCAGCTTACACAAACTGGGTGGATATTCCGTTCCGCTTTTCGAGAGAGCCCCCAAAGATGGCCTCTTATCCAGCAACACCCGCGGGACCGGCTCTGCCGGCCCGAAGGGTGGCGCCCCACGGGGGCAGGAGCGCAGCGACTGGGGGGCTAACATCCCCGCATGTCAAAGCGATGGAAACCCAGCGTCACGGTGGCGGCCGTCATCGAAAAGGACGGTCGCTTTCTGTTGGTAGAAGAACACACGCCGGAGGGTCTGCGGTTGAACAACCCTGCGGGGCACCTGGACCCGGGGGAGTCGCCGCAGCAGGGCGCCGTGCGGGAAGCCCTGGAGGAAACCACGTGCACTTTCGTCCCCGACCGGCTGGTGGGCGTGTACCTGGCCCGATTCCGGCGCCCGGCCCGTGACGAGGATGTGACCTACCTGCGCTTCGCCTTCGGCGGCACCTGCGGCGAGGCAGATCCGGCCCGTTCGCTGGACACGGGCATCGTCCGCACCCTGTGGATGACCCTGGACGAGGTGCGCGCCAGCGTGAACCGGCACCGCAGCGCGCTGGTGCTCCAGTGCATCGAGGACTACGCCGCCGGCCGGCGCTTCCCGCTGGACGCCGTCTACTGCGATCCCACGGTGTTCGTGCCGGAAATCAAGCCCGGCTGACCTTCGCGCAGTGCCAGGGTTGCTAACCTGCCCGGCATGCGCATCTCCGAGCTTGCCAAACGAACCGGCGTCTCCGCCCACCGCCTGCGGCGCTACGAGGCGCAGGGGCTGATCCGCGCCGAGCGCAGCACGGGCGGCTACCGGGAGTTCGGCGAGCGGACCATCCGCGAGGTGGTGTTCATCGCCATGGGCCGCGACCTCGGCCTGTCGCTCGCCACGCTGGCCGACGCCCTGCCGCGCTACCGGGCCGGCACCCTGAGCATCGAGGAGATGGTCTTCACCTTGCGCCAACGCATCGAGGAAGTCGATGCCGTCATTGCCGAGCACCAGGCGCTGCGCCAGCGGCTGGTCGACCACATCGGCTGGTTCAAGGAGCGCGCGGCGCGCCAACCGGCGTCCAAGTTTCCCTCTGCCAGAAAGGCCAAGCGATGACCTCGAACAGCGACCCCCGCGCTGCCCAGTGCGACCTCGTGCGCCGCATGGTGCTGGCCATGCCCGCGGCCCGGACCCTGGGGCTGCGCTTCACCCGCATCGAGCCCGGCACCACGGAGGTGGAGCTTCCGGTGGCCGATGCCTTCTGCTTCAGGCCGGGCCAGCTGCAGGCCACGGCCATCTTCGCCGCTGCCGACTTCGCCGCGGTCTCGGCCGCCGGCACGCTGCTGGAGCCGGGCCTCGTGAACGCCACCATCGACACGTGCCTCAAGATCGTGGCGCCGGCCCAGGGCACCACCCTTCGCGCCCGCGGTCGGGTCGTGGATGCCGGCAAGCACCTCACCGTGTGCGCTGCCGACGTGTACGCCGTGGACAAGCACGACCACGAGACCCTGTGCGCCACCTTGCTTGGCACGGCGCGCAATGTCCCCGCCCGGGCTTGACCGGCCGGGGCTTCCTACAATCCCGGCATGTCGTCGGGAAAGAAGCAGCGCGTGGTGGTGGGTTTGTCGGGCGGGGTTGACTCGGCCGTGTCCGCCCACCTGCTCAAACAGCAAGGCCACGAGGTCGTCGCCATCTTCATGAAGAACTGGGAAGACGATGACGACGACGAGTACTGCTCCTCGCGCCAGGACTTCCTCGATGCCGCGAGCGTGGCCGACGTGCTGGGCATCGAGATCGAGCACGTCAACTTCGCCGCCGACTACAAGGACCGCGTCTTCGCCGAGTTCCTGCGCGAATACCAGGCCGGCCGCACGCCCAACCCGGACGTGCTATGCAACGCCGAGATCAAGTTCAAGGCCTTCCTCGACCATGCCATGCGCCTGGGCGCGCAGAAGATTGCCACCGGCCACTACGCCAGGGTTCGCGAGCGCGACGGCCGCTTCGAACTGCTCAAGGGCCTGGACCCGCTGAAGGACCAGAGCTACTTCCTGCACCGGCTGAACCAGGCGCAGATGTCCAAGACGATGTTCCCAGTGGGCGAACTGCCCAAGACCGAGGTGCGACGCATCGCGGCCGAGATCGGCCTGCCCAACGCGAAGAAGAAGGACTCCACAGGCATCTGCTTCATCGGCGAGCGGCCCTTCCGGGAGTTCCTGAACCGCTACCTCGCCAACCAGCCCGGCCCCATCAAGGACGACCGCGGCCGCAAGATCGGCGAGCACGTGGGCCTGAGCTTTTACACGCTGGGCCAGCGCAAGGGCATCGGCATCGGCGGGGTGAAGGAAAGCAAGAGCGCCAAGGGCGGCAGCGAGCACGAACCCTGGTTCGTGGCGCGCAAGGACATGGCAGCGAACACCCTGTACGTGGTGCAAGGGCATGACCATCCGTGGCTGCTGTCACACACGCTGAGGGCAGACGACGCCAGCTGGGTGTCGGGCCAGGCGCCGGCTGCCGTGTCCATCGCAGCCAAGACGCGCTACCGCCAGGCGGATTCGGCCTGCGACGTGGCAGCGGGCGCGAATGGCGCGTTCGCGCTCAGCTTCGCGCAGGCGCAATGGGCGGTCACGCCCGGGCAGTCGGCCGTGCTGTACGACGGCGAGGTCTGCCTCGGCGGCGGCGTGATCGCGTCTTCCTCGTAAAAGGCCCGTGACCGAAGTCACGTCTGCCTGCCAGCCGGCTCAAGTCACCCCCGCGCACCGCCGATAGAAGATCGTCGACATGGCGTCGCCGTGTCCGTGATTTGCCCATCCCCCATGAAGTTCTCCCGGGGTTTCGCCCTCCACCGCATCGCCATCCTGTCCGCACTGGCCGCACCGGCAGCCCAGGCAGCATCACTGGCGGTGCAGGTCACCGACGCCGCCGGCAAGCCGTTGCCGCATGCGGTGGTGATGCTCGAGCCCGCCTCCGGCAAGCTGCCCGTCGCGCCCCTGGCCGGCGTGGAAATCAGCCAGGCCAAGCGCCAGTTCTCGCCGCAGGTCACCGTCGTCACCGTCGGCACGGCCGTGCAGTTCCCGAACTTCGACACGGTGCGCCACCACGTCTATTCCTTCTCGCCCGCCAAGCACTTCGAACTGAAGCTGTACGCCGGCACGCCCAGCACGCCAGTGGTCTTCGACAAGCCCGGCGTCGTGGTGCTCGGCTGCAACATCCACGACCAGATGCTGGGTTGGGTGGTGGTGGTCGACACGCCGCTGTATGCCGTCAGCGCGAGCGCGGGCCGTGCGCAGATCGCCTCGGTGGCGGCCGGCGCTTACAAGTTGAAGGTCTGGCACGCCGGGCTGCCGGCCGACCAGCAGGCAGTCATCACCAACCTCACCATCGCCGCCGCGGACGTCGAACAGACCGTCAAGCTGCCGGTGGCTGCGGCGCAGCCATGAGCTTCTTGAGCGCCACACCACTGCTGTCGCGCGCCGACCGCTGGTTGCGCGGCTCGATCGGCGCTCGGGTGATCGCCATGTTCCTGGGCCTGCTGCTGATCGTGCAGATCGCCAGCTACACCGCGCTGCAGGCCAGCCTCACACGCCATGCGCACAACGTGGTGCCCGAGAAGCTGATGGTGGGCGGCCGGGTGCTGCAAAGCCTGCTCGACCGCCAGGCACAGACGCTGATCGAAGGCGCGCGTCTGCTGGCTTCGGACTACGGTTTTCGCGAGGCGGTGAGCAGCAACGACAGCGACACCATCGCCTCGGTGCTGGCCAACCACGGCGCGCGCATCGGTGCGACACAGGCGGCGCTCGTCACCACCTCTTTCGAACTGCGCGCCGCCGCCGGACATCACGACACGGCCGACCTGGCGGCCCTCGTGTCGCGCCTGGCCGCGGGTGCGCTGTCGCAGGGCCGCGCCAGCCAGGTGGCCCTGCTCGGCGGCCGCCCGCACCAGGTGGTGATGGTGCCCATCAAGGCGCCGCTCACCGTGGGCTGGGTGCTGATGGGCGTACCGCTGGACATGCGACTGGCCTCCGACATGCAGAGCCTGTCGGCCCTGAACGTGACGCTGCTGTCGCAGCCCGCCAACAGCGACAACTGGGTGCCCAGCCTGTCGAGCCTGCCCGCGGCGGAAGCCGGGTGGCTGGCGCGCCAGAGCTGGGGCCAGTTGCGCCGCGACGGCCAGGCCACCGCCAACATCACCGTCCACGGCGAGGAGCTGGGCGTGCATCCCATGTGGCTGAACACGCCCGACACCGCCAGCGTGGGCGGCTCGGTGCTGGCGGTCATCTCGCTGTCGGTGGACGAGGCCGTCAAGCTGCCGCGCGACCTGCAGCTCGCCTTGCTGCTGGTGACGCTGGTCGGCTTCGCGGCCTTCAGTGTCTTCGGCGTGCTCACCGCCGGCCGGCTCACCACGCCGCTGCGCAGGCTGTCCTCCGCCGCCGACCGCCTGGGTGCGGGCGACTACAGCACACCGGTGACGACGGGCGTGCGCCGCAACGATGAAATCGGCCACCTGGCGCAGGCCTTCGAGCAGATGCGCGTGAGCGTGGCCGACAAGCAGGCACAGATCCTCAAGCTCGCGTACTGGGACAGCCTCACCGGCCTGCCCAACCGCGTGCAGTTCCGCGATGCCGTGCATGAAGCCATCCGCGAAGCCGAGCAGCTCGGCTCGGGCACGGTGTCGGTCATCATGCTGGACCTGGACCGCTTCAAGCACGTGAACGACGTGCTGGGCTACCGCTTCGGCGACCTGCTGCTGATGCGCGTGGCCGAGCGGCTGAGCCAGCAGTCGGTGCGCGGCGCCGACCTGGTCGCGCGCCTGGGCGGCGACGAATTCGCGGTGCTGCTGCGCAACGGCGACCTGGCGCTCGCGCAAAGCGTGGCGCAGCGCATCGAGCGCGCCTTCGACGTGGCGCTGTCGCTGGAGGAGCACACGGTGGACATGGGCGCGGGCATCGGCCTGGCCTGCTGGCCCACGCATGCGGGCGATGCCGACGTGCTGCTCTCTCGTGCCGAAGTGGCGATGTACAGCGCCAAGCGCCAGACCAGCGGTCCGCTGGTGTACGACCCGTCCATCGACCTGTCCAGCGCGCAGACCCTGTCACTCATGAGCGAGCTGCGCCTGGCGGTGGGCGAAGGCCAGCTGCGCCTGTTCCTGCAGCCCAAGCTGGCGCTGGACAGCGGCAAGGTGATGGGCGCGGAGACGCTGGTGCGCTGGCAGCATCCGGTGCGCGGCATGGTGCCGCCCATGCAGTTCATTCCGTTCGCGGAGCAGACCGGCTTCATTCGCACCATCACCATGTGGGTGTTCGAGGAAGCCGCGCGCCACTGGCGGCGGCTGCACAGCGAAGGCCTGCGCATCACGCTGTCGGTGAACCTGTCCACCCGCGACCTGCTGGACCCGGAGCTGCCCCAGAAATTCGACTCGCTGCTGGTCAAGCACAGCGTGCCGGCCGAGGCCTTCTGCCTGGAGATCACCGAGAGCGCGATCATGGACGACCCCCAGCGCGCACAGGCCACGCTGGACCGGCTGTCGGCGCTGGGCTTCAAGCTGTCCATCGATGATTTTGGAACCGGTTACTCGTCGCTGGCCTACCTCAAGCGCCTGCCGGTGGACGAGCTCAAGATCGACAAGAGCTTCGTGCTGAGCATGGAGAAGGACGCCGACGACGCCAAGATCGTGCGCTCCACCATCGACCTCGCCCACAACCTGGGCCTGTCGGTGGTCGCCGAAGGCGTGGAGAACGCCAAGGTCTGGGACATGCTGCGCGACCTGAACTGCGACCAGGCCCAGGGTTTCCACATGGGCCGGCCCATGGCCGCCAGCGAATTCACCGACTGGTCGGTGAGCTGGACGGCGCGCCACCGCGGCAGCGATGGCGAATCGCGCACGATGCTGCACTGAACGGCCCCACGCGGCGGCCTGCACGGCATACTTGCCGCCATGTACACGCCAGCGCATTTCGACGAGTCCCGGCCCGAGGTGCTGCACGCCTTGATGCGCGAGCATCCCTTCGGCCTGCTGGTGACCCAGTCGGATGCGGGCCTGTCGGCCAACGGCATCCCCTTTCTCTTCGATGCACAGCGCGGCCCGCTGGGCACCTTGCGCGCGCACGTGGCCCGCGGCAACCCGGTGTGGCGCGAGGCGCGGCAGGACGCCGAATCCCTCGTGGTTTTCCAGGGGCCGCAGGCCTACGTTTCCCCATCGTGGTACGCCACCAAGGCGCAGACCGGCATGGTGGTGCCGACCTGGAACTATGTGATGGTGCAGGCCCGCGGGCGCTTGCAGGTCCGCGACGACCCCGAGTGGGTGCTGCAGCTGGTGTCCGAACTCACCGACCGCCACGAGGCGCCGCGCGACGCGCCGTGGAAGGTGGCTGATGCGCCGCAGGGCTTCACGCAAGGCCTGCTCAAGGCCATCGTCGGGCTGGAAATCGAACTGGCCTCGCTCGAAGGCAAGTGGAAGGTCAGCCAGAACCGCCCTGCCGCAGACCGGGAAGGCGTGATCACGGGTCTCGCCCGACAGGGCTCGGAGATGTCGCATGCCATGGCCGCACAAGTGAAACAACCCGGCAATGCAGGATGAACCCGCTTTTCAGGTTCGCCGCCCTGCTGCATCATGCGTGCGGCACCGCAACATGGGATGCGGTCAATCCAGGGATGGTGAATGAAGAGCTTTGACCGATTCATGACTGCCTTGCTCGCGGTGGTCATGGCCGTCGCGCTGACGGGCACGAGCCTCGCGCAAACGGAGGTGAAGCGCCTTCGCATCGTCGGCGGGCTGGCGGAAATCAACCAGTACACCCGGCAGGAAGAGCCCTTCTGGACGCGCGAGCTGCCCAAGTTCACCGGCGGCCGTGTCACCGCCGAGATCGTGCCCTTCGACCGCGCCGGCATCCGCGGCCAGGAGATGCTGCGTTTGATGCAGCTGGGCGTGGTCCCCTTCGGCACGGCGCTGCTGAGCCTCACCGCGGCGCAGGAACCGTCGTTCGCCGCGCCCGACCTCGCCGGCCTGAGCGCCGACATGGCGGTCGTGCGCAAGTCCACCGCCGCCTTCCGCCCCTACCTCGAGAAGACCCTGCGCGATCGCTACGGCATCGAGCTGCTGGCCATCTACGCCTACCCGGCGCAGGTCATCTTCTGCAATAAGCCCTTCTCCAGCCTGGCCGACCTGGCCGGACGGCGCACTCGCACCTCCAGCCCGCCGCAGGCCGACCTCATCGAGGCACTGGGCGGCACGCCGGTGCAGACCGGCTTCGCCGAGATCATGGCCAACATGAAAAGCGGCAACATCGAGTGCGCGATCACCGGCACCATGTCGGGCAACACCATCGGCCTGCCGGACGTCACCACCCACATCCACACCATGCCGGTGAGCTGGGGACTGGCCATCTTCGGCGCCAACATCGCCGCCTGGGAAGCCCTGCCGGCAGACCTGCGCACCAAGCTCAAGCAGGAGCTGCCCAAGCTGGAGACCGCCATCTGGAACGAGGCCGAGCGCGAGACGGGCAACGGCATCGCCTGCAACATCGGCAGTGCCGCCTGCGTGGACGGCCGCAAGTTCCACATGACCGAGGTCAAGCCCGCGCCCACCGACGACGCCCGCCGCCGCACCATCTTCGCCAACACCATCCTGTCGCGCTGGGTCCATCGCTGCGGTGCAAGCTGCGCCGAGGTCTGGAACCAGACCATCGGGCCGGTGGTGGGCGCAGAAGCGCGCGCCAAGTAGAGCAGGGACCGCACGAGACGCCATGGCATTGCCGCGCCGGACTCAAGCCGTCATCTGGGGCGTGGTGCTCCTGTTCGTGGGGGCCGTGCTCGCATCGGCCGCCAACCTCATCTCGCGCGGCGAGCACGATGCGCTGGCCGACGCCGAGTCCAAGGCCACGCGCTTTGCCAGCGGCGCCGAAGCCGCGCTGAACCGCATGCTGCTGGGCGTGGACGTGCTGCTGGCCGGCACCGATTCGCTGCTGCGCCCCGCGCTCAAACCCGACGGCACGCTGGACGCGCCGCAGGCCAACCGCCTGCTGCTGGAGATGGCCGGCCGCAACCTGCTGGTGCGCGACGTGGCCGTGCTGGCCGAGGACGGCAGCGTACTGGGCGCCGCCCAGGCCCACACCCAGCGCATGGGCGTGGACCTGCCCAAGGACTTCGCCCGCGAGGTGTTCGCGCAGTCGTCGCCGCAGCTGGCCATCAGCGCACCGGTGGTGAACTTCGCCACCTCCGAGCGCGTCGTGTACTTCGCCCGGCCGCTGCGCCTGAGCGAATCGCGGCGGGCCATGGCGGTGGGCGAGGTGCCGGTGACGCTCATCAACACCGTGCTCGCGCAGGCCATCGAGATCCGCGGGCTGGCGGCCACCTTCGAGCGCGAAGACGGCCAGCTCATCGCCAGCGCTCCGCCCGACGAGCGGCTGATGGGCCAGAAGCTCACGCCGCCGCTGGACTCGCGCAACGCCAATGGCATGCCCATGCGCATGGCCAACCGGCTCGGCTCGGAACCCGCCATCGTGGTCGCGCGGCCCACGCTGTACCGCTCGCTGCTGATCGCGGCCAGCATTCCCATCACCGCCGCACTGGACAGCTGGCGCAACGACCGCCGCGACATCATGCGGGTGGCGGCCGCCTTCATCGCGATGATCCTCGCCGCCGGCGCGCTCAGCCACTGGCACCTGGCTCGCCTGGCGCGCGCGCGCAGCGACGTGGCCAGCGCCAAGGCCACGCTGGACCAGGCACTGGGCTCCATGGGCGATGGCTTCCTGCTGTGCGACGCGCAGGACCGCGTGGTCGCGTGGAACGGCCGCTACGTGGAAATCTTTCCCTGGGTGAAGGAGGAGATCGCCGTGGGCCTGCCGTTCCGCCGGCTGGCCGAACTGGCCGCGCCTGCGATGCTGCCCGACGGCACGGACGCCGAGCGCTCGGCCTGGGTGGAGCGGCGCCTGGCCATCCACAGCAGCGGCAACGGCATGTACGAGCAGGAGCTGTCGCACGGCATGGTGGTGCACGCCATCGAGCGCCGCACGCCCGAGGGCGGGGTGGTGAGCGTCACGCGCGACATCACCGCCGCCGAGCGGGCCTTGTCGCGCGCCAAGGCTGCGGCCGAGGCGGCCAACGAATCGAAGTCGCAGTTCCTCGCGGCCATGAGCCATGAGATCCGAACGCCGCTGAACGGCGTGCTGGGCATGAACGGGCTGCTGCTGAACACGCCGCTCACGCCGGAGCAGCGGCGCTTCGCCGAACTCATCCGCAGCTCGGGGCAGACGCTGCTGACCGTCATCAACGACATCCTCGACCTCGCCAAGATCGAGGCCGGCCGCATGGAGCTGGAGATCGTCGAGTTCGATCCCTCGGGCATGTTCGACGAGGTCGTGTCGCTGCTGGCCGTGCGCGCGCAGGCCAAGGGGCTGACGCTGGGGCTGAAGCTGCCGCCGGACTTGCCCGAGTCGCTCGAAGGCGACCCCAGCCGCCTGCGCCAGGTGCTGTTCAACCTCATCGGCAATGCGCTGAAGTTCACCGAACACGGCAGCGTGGAGGTGGAGGTCACGCACCGCCAGCTGGGCGAGTCGCGCATCGAGCTGACGATCGCCGTGCACGACACCGGCATCGGCATCGCGCCCGACGCCATGCCCAAGCTCTTCGACCGCTTCATGCAGGCCGATGCCACCACCGCGCGGCGCTACGGCGGCACGGGCCTGGGCCTGGCCATCAGCCGCGAGATCGTGGACCTGATGGGCGGGCGCATCGAGGTGGACAGCGCCGTGGGCGTGGGCAGCACCTTCCGCGTGGTCGTGCCCATGGCGCACGGCGACGGCGTCAAGCGCATCAGCGCGGACTCCACCATGATCGGCATGTCCGACATGGCGGGCCTGCGGATCCTGGTGGCCGAGGACAACGGCGTGAACCAGATCCTCATCAAGGCCATCCTCGACCACATGGGCCACTTCAGCGACATCGTGGCCAACGGCATCGAGGCGGTGAGCCAGGTGCAGAACGCGCACTACGACCTGGTGCTGATGGACATCCAGATGCCCGAGATGGATGGCGAGACCGCCACGCGAGCAATCCGCCAACTGGGCAACGGCGTGTCGGCCATCCCGATCATCGCGATGACGGCCAACGCGATGGTGGAGCACCGGCAGGCCTACCTGGCCTCGGGCATGAACGACTACGTGTCCAAGCCGATCAACTCGAAGATGCTCGCGGCGGCGATTGCGCGGGTGTTGAGCTGAGCTACTTCGCCACGGCGACCGGACTGCCCAGCAAGGCGGCCATCGTCGACAGCAGCAGGTCCGCCGCCACCGGCTTGACCAGGTGCTCGTCGAAGTGCGTCGCCAGCGCACGCGCGCGGTCGTGCTCGCGGCCGTAGCCGGTCAATGCCACCAGCCGCAAGGGTTTCATGCTGCGCAGGCGCGGATCGGCGCGCAGGCGGCTGGCGAGTTCGTAGCCATCCATGCCGGGCAGGCCGATGTCCAGCAGCGCGAGGTCGGGCACGAAGCCATCCAGCGACGCCAGCGCCGACGGGCCATCGTGGGCCACGCGCACGTCGTAGCCGGCATCGACCAGCACCACTTCGAGCAACTGCGCGGCATCGACGTTGTCGTCCACCAGCAGGATGCGGCCGCCATGGCTGTCCACGCTGGCCGTCGGCGCCGAGGCGACGTCGGGCGCCGCAGCTTCCTGCGCGATGGGCAGGCGCACGGTGAACATCGCGCCGCGGCCGATGCCTTCGCTGGCCGCACTGACCGTGCCGCCATGCATGGACACCAGCGTCTTCACGATGGCCAGGCCCAGGCCGAGGCCGCCGGCGTGGCGGTCCATGCCCTGCTCGCCCTGCGTGAACAGGTCGAACACGCGCGGCAGCAGGTCGGGCGCGATGCCGCTGCCGCCGTCCTCGACGACGATCTCCACCACGTCGCCATCGACGCGCACGCTCAGCGCGATGCGCGCATCGCTGGGCGTGAACTTGGCGGCGTTGTTGAGCAGGTTGGCCACCACCTGCGCCAGGCGCACCGGGTCGCCGTTGACGACCACCGGCTCCTTGGGCAGGTCCACCGCGACGGGCAGGACGCGGCGCTCCAGCATCGGCTGCGTGAGCTCCAGCGCGCGGTCGGCCACCGACTGGATGCGCACGCGCTCCATGCTCAGCTGGATCTTGCCGCGCGCGATGCGCGACACGTCCAGCAGGTCGTCCACCAGGCGCATCAGGTGCGCCACCTGGCGCTCGATGATGCGCCGCTCCATCGCCGATTCCTGCGCACCGCGGCGCGCCATCAGGTGCAGCGCGGTGACGATGGGCGCGAGCGGATTGCGCAGCTCGTGGCCCAGCATCGCGAGGAACTCGTCCTTCACGCGGTTGGCGGTTTCCGACTGCGAGCGGGCCGACTGCGCATCGGCATACAGCCGTGCGTTGTCGAGCGCGAGCGCGGCACGCTGGGCGAGCTCGACCAGCAGCGCGCAGTCGTCCTCGCTGAACTGTCGGTCGGACTCCGATTGCAGCGCGGCCATCGCGCCCAGCGTGCGGCCTCGGGCCACCAGCGGCACGATGAAGTAGGCCCGCAGCCCGATGGCCTGCGCGAAAGTCAGCAGGTCGCGGTCGCGGATGCGGTCGAACTCATTGGGCGGATCGAAATGCGCCAGGTGCGAGCGGCCCGTCGCCACCGCCCAGGCCATGGAGCCCGGCGTCTCGGACGATGCATGCAGGCGCTGCACCAGCTCCTGCCCGAAGCGCGTCTTCTGCGGATCGGAATGGTGCGTGAGCGCGCGCTGCAGCTTGCCTTCGGCATCCACCAGGTCCACCCGGCACCAGTCGGCGATGTTGGGCACGACGATGGAAGCGATGGCTTCCAGCGTGGCATGCGGCTGCAGCGAACGGGAGAACACGGCGCCGGCGGAAGCCAGCATCTCGAGCCGGCGGCGCGCGTGCTCGGCGCCGCCGCGCGCATTGCGTTCAGCGGCCAGCAGTCGCTCGCGTTCGGCTTCGTCGCGCGAACGCTGCTCGCCGGCGACGATCAGCGCGTCGGCCACTTCCTGGATCTCGTGGATGTCCGAGGGCGTGAGCGCGGGCATGTCGCCGCGGCCCAGCGCCTGCGCCGCGCGGCGCAGCTCACCGATGGGGCGGTTGATGCTGCGCGCGATGGCAAAGGCCGCCACGCCGCCCAGCAGCATGGACAGCAGGATGCCGCTGCCGTAGGCGATGGCCGATCGGTACACACCGGAGTCGACGTTCGCCGTGGGGATGCCGATGGCCACCGTCCAGCCGGTGAACTTGCTGCGCGAGATGGCGGTCAGCAACGCATCGCTCTCCAGCGCGTAGGTCGGCCCCACGCCTTCGTCGCCCACCGCGGCCATCAGCCGCTGCAGGCCGGGCGCGGGCGGGCCGCCGAGGTACTTGGCGTGCTCGCGGGACCTCGCCACCCGAGCGCTCTTGATGTCGAAGACCGAGACGATCCAGTCGTCGGGCACCTTCTGGTGCGACACGACGTCGACGATCGCATCGGGGTTCATGACTGCCGTCAGCACGTAGCGCAGGTTGCCGTCGCGCAGCACCGGCACGCGCACCGGAATGCCCTGCTCGCCGCGCTGGCCCCGGCGCATCGGACCCACCAGGGGCTGGCGGCTTCGCACGAGCTGGTCGAAGCTGCCGGGCTCGGCGATGGCCAGGTCGGCCCGGCCCTGGGGGTAGCCGGTGTGCATCACGACCTTGCCGCTCGGGTCGTGCAAGATGATGGCGCGCCACTGCGGCCGCGTGGCCACCACGCGCTGCGAGACGCGGTAGAACTCGTCCATGTCCGCATCGTCCAGCGACGACGCGGTGGCCAGGCCTTCGAGAATGGCCACGGTACTGCGCAGTTCCCCGTCCACCGCGGTGCCCAGCGCCCGCGCCAGCTCCAGGCTGGACCGGTCGGCCTGCTCGCGCTGCTGCTGCACCAGCGCGTAGATGCCCACGCCCGACATCACCGCCAGCGGCAGGATGGCCGCCACCACCAGCACGGCGAAACGCCTGCGAAGGCCGACGCTGCGCATCAGTGCCTGCCGTCCCGCCCCGGCCCCCGGGTGGGAGAACGGGCGTCAGTTGCTGGATTGGACAACGCGGGTCTCATGGCTGGCAGCGATGTTAGGGCCAGAACATTGCAAAGTGCCAAAGCACCCGGGTTTCCGATGTGACGTCCGTGAGCTTTCGTTGGCGGCCCACCGGATAATCGCCGCCCAGGACACGGCGACCACGGGAGGGGTCTCATGAGTGACAACAATCCGTACCTGCCGCCGGCGGCGCAGGTCGAGGACGTGGCGGCCGCACCGGCCAAACGGGTGCCGCGGGTGTTCATCGCCTTGATCGTGATCTATTTCCTCCTGGAGGGGCTGGGCATCATCATCGAAGGCCAGCCGTGGCTGGCGATCCGGCTGATCGTGCTGGGCATCGCCGTGAGCCGGATGTTCAAGGGAAGCCGGGCCGCGTCGCGCGTGGTGGCCGGGCTGTTCGTCCTGGGCTGCCTGCTGAGCATCGTCACCGGCCTGCGGCTGTGGCCCGGGAACCCGGTGGAGGCCGGCATCACCTGGCTGGTGGCCGCCATGATGGCCGCCATCGCCGCCTACGCGATGTTCCATCCGTCCATGAAGGCGCTCTACGACGACGGCGACGTCGCGCGCTGGCGTCCGTAGCGGGCAGGGTGCGCCATGAAGAAGGCCCGCGATTGCGGGCCTTCGGAAGCTTGGCTGGCGAGGCGATCAGAACGGAATGTCGTCGTCCATGTCGTCGAAGCCGGTCGCCGTCTTGGGCGCGGGCTTGCTGGCCTGCTGCGGACGTGCGGCCGGTGCGCGGCTTTCGCGCTCCTCGCCACCGCGGCTGCGTGCGCCGCCACCGCTGTAGCCGCCGCCTTCCTCATCACCGCCGCCACCGCCACCCATGCCTTCACGGCCGCCGAGCATCTGCATCTCGTTGGCGATGATTTCGGTGGTGAATTTCTCCAGGCCGTCCTTGTCGGTCCACTTGCGGGTCTTCAACCGGCCTTCGACGTAGACGGAGCGGCCCTTCTTCAGGTATTCGCCGGCGATCTCGGCGAGGCGGTCGTTGAACACCACGCGGTGCCATTCGGTTTCTTCCACGCGCTCGCCGGAGGTCTTGTCCTTCCAGTTGCGGGTGGTGGCGATGCTGACCGTGCACCAGGCGCCGCCGTTGGGGTTGTAGCGGACCTCGGGGTCACGGCCCAGGTTACCGACGATGATGACTTTGTTGACCGAGGCCATGTGAACTCCGAGCGGGGGTGAAACAGACGATGGGACGGATTATCGCCTGTCACCCTTTTGCCACGCACGCCCCGAAGGTCGGAAAGAGCAACGCCCGCCGTCCCCTCCTTGGAAGGGCCCGAACGGGCGTTCCCTGGCAAGCGCGACCTTGCCAGCGGGCGCAGCGATCAGCGCTTGGTCAGGGCCGTGCCGGTGTAGCTGGTCTCGGTGATTTCCTTGGCGCCGACGGCGTTGTCCACCAGCTCGGGGTAGACGCGGCCGACCATCAGGCCGAAACCGATGGTGGTCTTGACGTAGCGCGTCTGGCCGGCGTCGAGCGTGAAGGTGAGCTTCTTCTCGACTTCGGTGGAGGTGGCAATCTCGACCGGGCCGGCAGGCAGGTCGACGAAGAAGAAGCCGCCCGGCTTGGACTCGCCCATCACCTTGCCGTTGATCGTGATGTTGGGCTGGATGGCCGCGCCCAGCATGCTGTTGCTGCGGTACAGGTACACGCGGCCCTGGTCAGGCTTGAGGCCGGGAATGGACGAGGCCACTTCAGCATGCTTGGGACCCGAGGCGCAGGCGGTCAGGAAGGCGACCAGCACGAGCGCGGCGAAGCGGAAGAACGATTGCATCTTCATTGTCATTGTTTCCTTTCGATGAGGAGGAAGGGTGTTGTCTGGGACAACGGCGAGAACGCTTTTTCGACCGGCAGGTAGAAGCCCACCAGCGTGTCGTCGCGCACGACGGCATATGCCTCGTGCATGTGCTTGCCTTCGACGGTGAGCACGATGTCGATGGGCCGGAACACCAGGCCTTGGGCGATGCGGCCCACGCCGGCGAACTCGGCGTGGGCCGGTACCGTGCGGCCGTAGCCGGAGTCCAGGCGGAACGACGCGGGCTGGCTCAGCGTGAAGCGCTTGCCGGCTTGCGGCGTGGCCACTGGCGCGTCGATGACCTGGCGGGTGACTTCGCTGGCGCAGCCAGCGGCGAGAAGCAGGACCGCGGCGAATGCCGCGCCTGTGAGGCGATGGAACATGGACCTCCCGGGTCTGAGAAGAGTTGGATCCACGCTTGGACGGCCGCGTGGTGCGGGGGAGTGTAGCGACAACGACTACATCGTCCGATGGGGTTCCCCCGAAAAGGCCATGGCGCGGCGCCCCTGCGGGTGGACGGGCCACCCGCCGCGGTCCCGTACCATCACGCGTCTTCGCACCGCGTCCCCGTCGTCCGTGAAATCCGCTTCCACCCCGCTGTCGCCTCAATCCGTCCTGCAGGAAGTGTTCGGCTATGCCGCCTTTCGAGGCGCGCAGTCCGAGATCGTGGATCACGCGACCGCCGGCGGCGACGCGCTGGTGCTCATGCCCACCGGCGGCGGCAAGAGCCTGTGCTACCAGGTGCCGGCCATCGTGCGGCACCGCCAAGGGCGCGGCGTGGCCGTGGTGGTGAGCCCGTTGATTGCGCTCATGCATGACCAGGTGGGCGCGCTGGAGGAAGCGGGCGTTCACGCCGCCTTCCTCAACTCCACGCTCACGCTGGAGGAGACGCAGAAGATCGAGCGCGAGATGATGAGCGGGCGGCTGGTGCTGCTGTACGCCGCACCGGAGCGCATCACCACGCCGCGCTTCCTCGCCCAGCTCGATTCGCTGCACGAGCGCGGCCTGCTCAGCCTCTTCGCCATCGACGAAGCGCATTGCGTGAGCCAGTGGGGCCACGACTTCCGCGAGGACTACCTCGCGCTGAACGTGCTGCATGAGCGCTACGAGGGGGTGCCGCGCATCGCGCTCACTGCCACTGCCGACGAGCTCACGCGCCGCGACATCATCGAGCGGCTGCAGCTGCAGTCGGCGCGCATCTTCATCAGCAGCTTCGACCGGCCCAACATCCGCTACGCCATCGTCGAGAAGGACAACGCCCGCACGCAGCTGCTGCGCTTCATCGGCGACGAGCATGAAGGCGAGGCCGGCGTGGTGTATTGCCAGTCGCGCAAGAAGGTGGAAGAGACCGCCGACTGGCTGGTGAGCGAGGGCGTCAACGCCTTGCCCTACCACGCGGGGCTGGACGCCGACGTGCGCAAGAAGCACCAGGACCGCTTCCTGCGTGAGGACGGGCTGGTGATGGTGGCCACCATCGCCTTCGGCATGGGCATCGACAAGCCCGACGTGCGCTTCGTCGCGCACCTGGACCTGCCCAAGAACATCGAGAGCTACTACCAGGAGACGGGCCGCGCCGGCCGTGACGGCCTGCCCGCCGACGCCTGGATGACCTACGGCCTGGCCGACGTGGTGAACCAGCGCCGCATGATCGACGAGAGCCCGGCCGGCGAGGAATTCAAGCGCGCCCAGCGCGGCAAGCTCGATGCGCTGCTGGCGCTGGCCGAGGCGCACGACTGCCGCCGCGTGCGGCTCTTGGCCTACTTCGGCGAGCACAGCACCCCCTGTGGCAATTGCGACAACTGCCTGGTGCCACCCGCCACCTGGGATGCGACCGAGTCAGCGCGCAAGGCGCTGTCGTGCATCTACCGCTTCCACCAGAACGGCGGGCAGCGCTTCGGCGCGGGCCACCTCATCGACGTGCTGCGCGGCAAGGCGACCGACAAGGTGACGCAGTACCGCCACCAGTCGCTGTCCACCTTCGGCATCGGCGCGGACGTGAGCGAGCAGCAGTGGCGGGCGGTGCTGCGCCAGCTCATCGCGCTGGGCCATGTGCAGACTGAAGGCGAGTACAACACGCTGGAGCTCACGCCCTCGGCGCGGCAGGTGCTGCGAGGTGAAGTGCAGATGCTGCTTCGCCAGCCCACCGACACGCCCAAGCGCAGCAGGACCGGCCGCGTCACGAAGAGCGGCACGCCCAAGGCGCCGCCCGTGGCGCTGGACAACGCCGGCACCGAGCGCTTCACCGCGCTCAAGGCGTGGCGCGCCGAGATCGCCCGCGAGCACAACCTGCCGGCCTACGTGGTGTTCCACGACGCGACGCTGGCAGAGATGGCACGCAACCTGCCGCGCTCGCTGGACGAGCTGGGGCAGATCAGCGGGGTCGGGGCGAAGAAGCTGGAAGCGTATGGACGTGAAATCCTGCGCGTGCTGGAGCCCATGGCCGGGTGATGGGGCCTGCATTCGGCGCCTGCATTCACCCCATCGGGGCGATCTGGCCGTATCACCCGTGAATGAGGCAGACTCGCGACCCATGCAAGACTTGAACGACGACGCGCTGATGTCCGCCTATGCGGCGGGCGATGCCTCGGCGTTCGAGGCGCTGTATGCGCGGCACCAGGCCGCGTTGTACCGCTTCATCCGTCGCCTGCTCGGCACGGCGCTTGCAGCGCAGACCGACGAGGTATTCCAGGACACATGGCTGCGCGTCGTCCACGCACGCGCGAGCTGGGATCCGCAGGGCGCGAGCTTCCGCACCTGGCTGTTCACCATGGCCAACAACCGCGTGATCGACCTCTGGCGGCGCAGCGGGCGCGAGGTGTCCATCGAAGTCGACGAGGACTCCGACAGCGGCCCCTGGGAACCCGAAGGCACGGCCGCCTGGCAGCACTGGCCGCCCCCCGCGAGCGCGACGCTGCCCAGCGAAGACCTGGCCTTCTGGCGGCGCGCTGGCGAACGTCTGCTTCAATGCCTGGAAGAGTTGCCGCTGCCCCAGCGCAGCACCTTCTTGCTGCATCACGACGATGGCCTGCCGCTGGCCGACGTGGCGAGCGCGCTGAACGTGGGCTTTGAGACCGCCAAGACGCGGCTGCGCTACGCCATGAGCAAACTGCGCACGTGCATGGGGGCCTACCTGTCGCCCTTCCAGACCTCGAAAGGAGAGGCGCGATGAGCCGCCCGGTGCCTCCGGCCGTGCCCGATGCCGACCGCGACGCCTGGCTGAGCGAGGCCCTGCGCCACGCGCCGGACGCGGACGTCGCGCCGCCCGCCTCCTTGAGCGAGATGATTCTTCGCGAGGCGCAGGCCAAGGCGAAGCCTGCGGAACCCGCGCCGCGTCCGCCCGTGCCGTGGTGGACGCGGCTGTGGGTGTGGTCGGCCAAGCCCGCCGTGGGTGCGGGCCTGGCCAGCGTGCTGGTGGCCAGCCTGGTGGGCGTGATGATGTGGGATCGGCCGCTGCAGGATTCGTCGCCTCGATCAAGGACGGACCTGCCCGTGCCTGCCGCGGCGCCCGCTGCGCCACCACCGCCGGCAGCCGCACCGCACGAGCAAGCTGCGACAGCGGGCGCTGCCGCCACTGCGGCTGACCAGGTCGCCGCGCAAGCCCCGGTGCTCGCGAAGCCCTCGGCACAGGACAAGCGCACGCCGGAGGTCGTGGCCGATGCCATGTCCCGGAAGAAGCTGGAGGCCGCGGTCGACGACGCGAAGAGGCGGCAGCATGAACTCCTCACCGACGCCCAGCGCCAGGCGGAGCAGCCCGCCAAGGCGCTCGCGGCCAAGGAGGAACGCCAGCGCGACGCGGCCTTGAAGGCCGAACCCGACGCCTTGTCGAAGGCCGCGCGCACGGCGGAAGCCATGTCGCCTGCCGCTCCGGCGGTCACCGTGGCGCCCAAGCCGGCGGCGGAGCGGATGGCCGCAGTGCCCGCACCTGTCCCGCCGCCGCCCGTTGCGGCCGTGCCGGTGGCACCGGCACCCGCTCTCGCTCTCGCTCTCGCACCCGCACCCGCACCCGCGCCAGCACCGATGCCCAGCACGGCCACCGCACCGATGGCGGCGCCTGCGGCCGGACTTGCGCGTTCCAGGATGCTGGCCCAGGAGGCCAAGCCGGGTGCCTCGAACTTCGCGGCAGGCGGGCAGCCCGTGGTCCGGCTGGAGGAAGACACGCAGGCCTTCGTGGCATTGCGCGCTGCACTCACCGCAGAACCCGCGCCGTGGACCTGGCAACGCGACGGCGGCCCGTCGCATGCCGTCGACGACACGCTCGGCGCCTTCCTCGCGCAGGTCGATGTGGCCAGCCAGGCCGGCTGGGCGTCGAGCACCGAGGTCATCGTGTCCGGCCAGGTCGGCCCCGCCGAAAGCGAACTCGCGAAGTCCGATGCGTCGGCCGCCGGCAAGCCGGTCGTGCGCACCGTGCGCCTCCTGCGCGACGGCAAGCCCGCGCACGTGCTGCGCCTGGCGGGCCGCTCGCTGGTCTGGGAACGCGACGGTTCCGCCCCGGCACGCCGCACGGTCCGCGTGATCCAGCTGGACGAGCGCCAGCTCCAGGCCCTGCGCGCCGCCCTCGACCGGCTGACACCCTGACGGCGCGCGCGGATCGTCGCGCCGCTATCATGGTCGGTTTCGCCCTCGCGCCACGATGCCTGCCGCACCCAAGCCCCCACCTCGCGCTGATGACGCTTCCATCGAAGCACCGACCATCCGCATCCGCGGTGCGCGCACGCACAACCTCAAGAACATCGACCTCGACATCCCGCGCAACAAGCTGGTGGTCATCACCGGCCTGAGCGGCTCGGGCAAGTCCAGCCTCGCCTTCGACACGCTGTATGCCGAAGGCCAGCGGCGCTACGTGGAAAGCCTCTCGGCCTACGCGCGGCAGTTCCTGCAGTTGATGGACAAGCCCGACGTGGACGTGATCGAGGGCCTGAGCCCGGCCATCAGCATCGAGCAGAAGGCCACCTCGCACAACCCGCGCTCCACCGTGGGCACGGTGACTGAAATCCACGACTACCTGCGGCTGCTCTACGCCCGCGCCGGCACGCCGTTCTGCCCCGAGCACCAGTTGCCGCTGCGCGCGCAGAGCGTGAGCCAGATGGTGGACGCCGCGCTCGCGCTGCCCGAGGACACCAAGCTCATGGTGCTCGCGCCGGTGGTGCGTGACCGCAAGGGCGAGTTCACCGAACTCTTCACCGACATGCAGGCCCAGGGCTACGTGCGCTTTCGCGTCGACGGCAAGACCGTGGAAGCCGCCGACGTGCCCAAGCTGAAGAAGGCGGAAAAGCACGACATCGACGTGGTCATCGACCGCGTGAAAGTGCAGCCGGGCCTGCAGCAACGTTTGGCCGAGAGCTTCGAAGCAGCCTTGCGCATCGCCGAAGGCCGCGCGATGGCACTGGAGATGGACTCCGGCCAGGAGCACCTGTTCTCCAGCAAGTTCGCCTGCCCCATCTGCAGCTATTCGCTCAGCGAGCTGGAGCCGCGGCTGTTCTCCTTCAACTCGCCGGTGGGCGCTTGCCCTAGCTGCGACGGCCTGGGCCTGGTGACGGTGTTCGACCCCGAACGCGTGGTGAGCTTCCCGTCGCTGAGCATGGCCAGCGGCGCGGTGAAGGGCTGGGACCGCCGCAACGGCTACACCTTCTCGCTGCTGGAAAGCGTCGCGCGGCACTACGACTTCGACATCGACACGCCCTTCGAGGATCTGCCGAAGAAGGCGCAGAACGTGCTGCTGAACGGCTCGGGCAAGGACGAGATCGAGTTCGTCTACGAGGCCGAGGGCGCCAAGGGCAAGACGCGCAGCGTGAAGCGCTGGCACACCTTCGAAGGGATCATTCCCAACTTCACGCGCCGCTACAAGGAGACCGATTCCGCCGCGGTGCGCGAGGACCTGGCCCGCTACCAGAGCGCCAAGGCCTGCCCTGACTGCGAGGGGGCGCGGCTGCGCACCGAGGCGCGGCACGTGTTCCTGCTGGACGAGCGCGAAGACAAGGGCGAGCCCATCTACCGCGTGGAGCACTTCACCCTGCGCGAATGCCTGGCCTACTTCGAAGGCCTGAAGCTGCAGGGCGCCAAGGCGGAGATCGCCGACAAGGTGGTGCGCGAAATCCGCTCGCGCCTGAAATTCCTCAACGACGTGGGCCTGAACTACCTCAGCCTGGACCGCAGCGCCGACACGCTCAGCGGCGGCGAGGCGCAGCGCATCCGGCTCGCCTCGCAGATCGGCTCGGGCCTGACCGGCGTGATGTACGTGCTGGACGAACCCAGCATCGGACTGCACCAGCGCGACAACGACCGGCTCATCGCCACGCTGCGGCACCTGCGCGACATCGGCAACACGGTGCTGGTGGTGGAGCACGATGAAGACGCCATCCGCGCGGCCGACCACGTCATCGACATGGGACCGGGGGCGGGCGTGCACGGCGGGCAGGTCATTGCGCAGGGCACGGCGGCGGAAGTCGCGGCCTCGCCGGAATCGCTCACCGGGCGCTACCTGTCGCAGGTGCTGCGCATCGCGGTGCCCAAGGAGCGGCATCAGCCCAAGGATGACGACGAGACGCCGGCCCTGAAGATCGTGAACGCCCGCGGCAACAACCTCAAGGGCGTGACCGCGGAGATCCCCGTGGGCCTGTTCACCTGCGTGACGGGCGTGTCGGGGTCGGGCAAGAGCACGCTGGTCAACGACACGCTGTATGCCGCCGTCGCCCGCAAGCTCTACAACTCTCATGCGGAGCCGGAGGCGCACGACGCGATCGAAGGGCTGGATGCGTTCGACAAGGTCATCAACGTCGACCAGTCGCCCATCGGCCGCACGCCGCGCAGCAACCCGGCCACATACACGGGCCTGTTCACGCCCATCCGCGAACTCTTCGCCGAAGTGCCTGCCGCGCGCGAACGCGGCTACGGTCCGGGGCGCTTCAGCTTCAACGTGGCCGGCGGCCGCTGCGAGGCCTGCCAGGGCGACGGCGTGCTCAAGGTGGAGATGCATTTCCTGCCCGACGTGTACGTGCCCTGCGACGTGTGCCACGGCAAGCGTTACAACCGCGAGACGCTGGAGATCCAGTACAAGGGCAAGAACATCACCGAAGTGCTGAACATGACGGTGGAGGACGCTCACGGCTACTTCAACGCCGTGCCCAACATTGCGCGCAAGCTGCAGACGCTGCTGGACGTGGGCCTGGGCTACATCCGCCTCGGGCAGAGCGCGACCACGCTGTCGGGCGGCGAGGCGCAGCGGGTGAAGCTGGCGCTGGAGCTGTCCAAGCGCGACACCGGCCGCACGCTGTACATCCTGGACGAGCCCACCACCGGCCTGCACTTCGCCGACATCGACCTGCTGCTGCGCGTGCTGCACCAGCTGCGCGACGCGGGCAACACCATCGTGGTCATCGAGCACAACCTGGACGTGATCAAGACCGCCGACTGGCTGATCGACATGGGCCCCGAGGGCGGCTCCGGCGGCGGCACGGTGGTGGCCAGCGGCACGCCCGAGGACGTGGCCGCCAACCCGGCCAGCCACACCGGTCGCTACCTCAAGCCCCTGCTCTGAGCGGGCTTGTTCGTGAATAGTGCGCACTGCCCGTGTGCGGGGTGGTGCACGGCCGCCGGGCGTCCATAGAATCCGCCTCCACCGAGGGATCCCCACTCAACAAGAAGACACGCCAACGTGAAAGCCAAGCGAACCGGCCATGACGTGCTCAGGCAGCTGCATTCGGTGATGCAGCTGGCGCAGTCGCATCCGGCCTGGGTCGAGAAGGCCGCCCTCGCAATGACGCCTGAACAGCTGCGCCGCGCGCAGGAAGGCCTGAACGTGCTGGCGCATTGCATCGCCGAGCAGCAAGGCGATGCACCCGCGATGCCTGCCATGCCCGCATTGCCTGCCACACCGGTTGCCGCCGTCGTCACGCCTGCCGCACCCAAGGCCGCCCGCCAGCGTCCGCAGCCGGCGATCGAATCCAGCTGAGACCACGGCAGCTTGCTGCCTTCCCTGTCCGGCCCCGGAAGAGGCGTGTACGCACAGGGGCTTCCCGCTCTCGCTAGACTCCGCGCACTTTCGAGGAGATCGCCATGAGCCTGACCGTCGACTACTACTTCGCCCCGCAGTCACCGTGGACCTACCTCGGACATGAGCGCTTCACCGAGATCGCCTGCGCCGCGAACGCCACCGTGCGAGTGCTGCCGGTGGACCTGGGCGGCAAGGTCTTCCCCGTCAGCGGCGGGTTGCCGCTGGCCAAGCGCGCACCGCAGCGCCAGGCCTACCGGCTGGTGGAGCTCCAGCGCTTCGCCAACTACCTGAACCAGCCCATCAACCTGCAGCCGAAGTACTTCCCCGTGAATCCGGACGACGCTGCGCAGCTCATCATCGCGGTGGACATGAACGAGGGCACCGACGCCGCGATGGCGCTGGCCGGAGCCATCCTGCGCGCGGTGTGGGTGGAAGACCGCAACATCGCCGACCCCAACGAACTCGCTGCGCTGCTGGCCGCCGCCGGCCTGCCCGCGAGGCGGCTGGACGATGCGCACTCCCAGGCGGTGCATGAACGCTACGAGATCGACTCGCAGCTGGCCATCGACGCCGGAGTGTTCGGTGCGCCGAGCTACGTGATCGATGGCGAGATCTTCTGGGGCCAGGACCGGCTGGACTTCGTGGCAAGGCGCCTGGCGCAAGGCTGAGACTCGCCGGTACCAGCAGGAACCGGGCAGTACCCTGGCGCGACTTGGTTCACGCCCCAGCGCTGTCGCAAGGGTTGAAGACTACCCCGGCATGCGGACTCGGCAGGACAATCCTGCCCGAGCCTGTTCGTATGCAGTCGCCACCCATCCCTCATGACGAAGCGCGCCGCATGGCGGTGCTGCGTGAGCTTGGCGTGCTCGACAGCGACGCCGAGGCCAGCTTCGACTCGCTGGTCCACACCGCCTCGCGGCTGACCCACTGCCCCATCTCGCTGCTGAGCTTCGTCGACGACACGCGCCAGTGGTTCAAGGCCCGCGTGGGGCTGGACGTGTGCGAGACGCCGCGCGAGTTTTCGTTCTGCGGCCACGCCATCCTGGAAGAGGGCCTGTTCCAGGTCAACGACACGCTCGCCGATCCGCGCTTTGCGGACAACCCGCTGGTCACCGGGCCGCCCTTCATCCGCTTCTATGCCGGCATGCCCATCGTCTTCAATGGCGTGCGGCTGGGTACGCTCAACGTGATCGACCGGCAACCGCGCACGCTCAGTGCCGATGAGGTCGAGGCGCTGAGGCACCTCACGCGCATCGCCAGCGACCTGCTGCGCAGCCGCCAGCGGCTGGCCGCCTTCAACGAAGAACGGCATCGCCTGCTGGATTTCGCCCGCGCTTCGGGCGACTGGATGTGGGAGACCGATGCGCAGTTGCGCCATTCCTGGGTGTCCGACGGCGTGGAGGCTGTGTTGGGTTGTCCGCCCTCATCCCTCATCGGCCAGTTGCTCACCGCCGCACCGGTCACCACCGAGGAAGGATTCGGCCAGCCGGACGCCGCTGGTTTCGCCGCGCTGCTTCGCCGCCGCGAGCCTTTCTCGCGGGTGGTCACCGAGCAGCGCACGACCAGCGGCCTGGCCTATGTCTCGCGCAGCGCCGTGCCGGTGTTCGACGACCACCAACAGTTCCGCGGCTACCGCGGCACGGCGCGTGACATCACGGCCCAGGTGCGGGCAGCACGCCGCTCGCGCACGCACGACATCCTGCTGCGCAAGCTGTCCTCGCAGGTGCCCGGCGCCATCTTCCAGTTCCGCATGGATGTCGCGGGCCACTTCTCCTACCCCTACGCCAGCGAGGGGCTGAAGGAGCTGTTCGGCATGGACATGCCCATCGAGGGCGAGGTGTCGACGCCGCTGCGCGTGGTGCATCCCGACGACCGCGCCGGCTTCATGGACGCCATCCGCGAGTCGGCGCTGCGGCTCGCGCACTTCCACCGCGAATACCGCATCGTGCGAGGCGACGGCAGCCTTCGATGGCTCGAGACCCGCGCCACGCCGGAGCGGCTGGACGATGGCGGCACCCTGTGGCACGGCTTCACTGCGGACGTCACCGAGCGCAAGGAGATCGAGATCGCGCTGCGACGCTCCGAAGAGCGCTGGGAGATGGCGGCCGATGCAGCGGGCATCGGCATTGCGGAGGTCGACCTGGGCAGCAAGCTCATGAGCATGGACCGGCGCGCCTGCATCAATCATGGACTGCCCTATCCGCTGCAGGGCTACACCATGGGGCAGTGGGTCGAGACCATCGACAGGTCTGACCGCGAGGCCGTGCAGGCCGGGTTTCAGCACGCGCTGGCCACGCGCACGACGCTGGAAACCCGCTGCCGGCTCGTGCGGCCCGACGGCAGCGAGGTGATGCTGGAGATCACCGCGCGCGGCCGCTACGACCCGCAGGGACAGCCGACCAGCCTGGTGGGCACCTGCCGCGACGTTACCGCGCAGCACGCGGTCGACCGGCTGCAGCGCGACAAGGAAGCCGCCGAGCGCGCCAACCGCGCCAAGAGCGAATTCCTCTCGCGCGTGAGCCACGAACTGCGCACCCCGCTCAACGGCATCCTGGGATTCGCGCAGGTGATGGCGCTGGACCGCGTGGACACGCTCGCCCCCGCGCAGCAGCGGCGGCTGCACAGCGTGGAGAGCGCGGGACGCCGGCTGCTCGGGCTCATCAACGACGTGCTGGACCTCACCCGCATCGAGAGCGAGGACTTCTCGCTGCGCGCCATCAGCGTGGATGCGTGGGCGGCGATCCGCGACTGCGCCGATCTCATCCAGCCGCTGGCCGACGAGGCCTGCATCCGGTTGATGCCGCTGGGCGACCGGACGCCGGTGTGGGTGAAGGCCGATCCGCGCGGGCTGGAGCAGGTGCTGGTGAACCTGGTGTCCAACGCCATCAAGTACAACCGGCCGGGCGGCCGCGTCGAGTTCGAGGTGGTGCCTGACGGTGCCCAGGTGCGCATCGGCATCCGCGACGAAGGCCGCGGCCTGTCGCTGCAGCAGCAGGCTTCGCTGTTCCAGCCCTTCAACCGCCTGGGCGCGGAGAACACACGCACCGAAGGCAGCGGCCTGGGCCTGGTGATCTGCCAGCGCCTGGCAATGGCCATGGGCGGCGCGCTGCATGTGAACAGCCGGCCGGGCTTCGGCTCGACCTTCTCGGTGGAACTGCCCGCTGGCACGGCCAGCGCGCCGCAGCCGCAGCCGCAGGCTGGCTCGGTGCTGCAGCTGCCGCCGCTGCCGGCCACCGGGCCGCGCGAGGTGCTCTACATCGAGGACGAGCCACTGAACATGGTGCTGATGGAAGAGGTCTTCCGCACGCAGCCCGAGTGGACGCTGCTGGTGGCCGACGACGGCGCGACGGGCGCGCGCATCGCCCGCGAATCGCGGCCCGACCTCATCCTCATCGACATGAACCTGCCCGACACCAATGGCCTGGCGCTCATCCGGCGCCTGCGGCAGGACCCGAGCACACGGCAGCTGAAATGCATCGCGCTGTCGGCCGATGCGATGCGCGAGCAGATCGACGCAGCGCTCGCCGCGGGCTTCGATGACTACTGGACCAAGCCGATCGACATTCGGCGCGTGCTGAGCGACCTAGGGCGGTTGCTGGCCTGATCCGGGCAGGCCAAGGACCGGGCAAAGAAAAAAGCCGGTGCAGTGCACCGGCTTTTTGAGGTGAGGCCCCGAAGGGCCGTCACGCAAGGCTCACTTCAGGTGGCCGTTGATCAGCTTCGTCATCTCGAACATCGAGACCTGACCCTTCTTGAAGATTTCCTTCAGCTTGGCGTCAGCGTTGATCATCGTGCGCTTGGCTGCGTCTTGCAGCTTGTTGGCCTTGATGTAGTCCCACACCTTCTTGGTGACTTCCGTGCGCGGAACCGGCTTGTCGCCAATGATGGCGGCCAGTGCAGCGCTCGGGGTCATGGCCTTCATGAAGGCGGCGTTGGGGGTGCGCTTCTTGGCGGGAGCCTTCTTGGCCGGAGCCGCCTTCTTCGCAGGAGCCGCCTTCTTGGCCGGCGCTGCCTTCTTGGCGGGCGCCGCCTTCTTCGCCGGGGCCTTCTTGGCCGGAGCGGCCTTCTTTGCTGCCGCCTTCTTGGCGGGAGCCTTCTTCGCAGTTGCCATTTCGATTCTCTCCATCAAATGAGTTGTTGATGTGGCGGGCTGGGTGAGAGCCGCATGAACTCTCGTTTCTCCAGGGACCGCGCGGAGCGAATGGTACTGCGTGTGTGCTGCATTGAGAAGCAGTTTTCATAGGAGAAACGCGCAATCTTCAGAGGAGAGAAGCCCTTTTGTCGCAGGCAGACATCACTCGACGCACTCTCTCGCGTCCCTCGTGGCTCCCTCGTGAGCGCTTCTCGGCCTCCTCTTGCGGCCTTCGAGATCAGGGCGAGGACACTTCGACGGCCCTCGCAGGAGCGTGCGCGCATGCCCGATTTCCCTCGGCGTTTCCCTCTGCGGCGCGCTCCGCGCAGGCATCACCGCCGGCCTGCGCACAGCGCCCTGCGGGCGATGCGCGGCACTTGCCGCGAGCGTGGCGCACGCTATGCTGCGCGCCTATGAAGCTCATCGTCCGCTGGATGCTCCTGGCCGCCGCGCTGCTGCTCGTGGCCCATCTCTACCCCGGTGTCGAGGTCAAGAGCTTCGGCGCCGCGATGATCGCGGCCTTCGTGATCGGGCTGTTCAACGCGCTGCTGCGGCCCATCCTGGTGCTGCTCACGCTGCCGGTGACGGTGCTCACCGTGGGCCTGTTTCTGTTTGTCATCAACGCGGTGATGTTCTACGCCGCGGCCGCCGTGCTGGGCAACGACTTCAACGTCACCGGCTTCTGGGCCGCGCTCATCGGCTCGCTCATCTACAGCCTGTGCGGCATGGTGATCGACGTGGCGATGGAGCGCCTGTTCCCCGCGCGCTGAAGCCTGTCACCAGGGCCCCGGCGGCCGCTCAGCCGCCGCCTTGCCGCTCTTCGGCCATGTGGGCCTTGCGCTGGGTCTCGATGTCGCGAAGCCGCGCGTCGATGACCGAGGCCTCGATGAAATCCACGCCCTTGCCGCTGCGCGCCATGCGCTGGCCGGCCTTGAGCCGGTCGACGGCGCCGGGCAGGTCGCCCACTGCGTAGCGCGCCTCGGCCTCGGCGCGCAGCGAGCGCAAGGGCTGGTTCAGCCGACCCCAGACTTGACCCAACACGGTCCAGGCTTCGGCATCCATGGGGTGCCCGCTGACCCAGGTCTGCAGGTCTTCGGACACGCGCCGCAGGGCCGTCTCGTCGCCGCCCTGGGCCAGCGCGATGCGGCCGGCGAACAGCGTGACGGGGCGCGAAGGCTCGTTCGCGTAGGGCTTGAGGGCCTTCTCGGCACGGACAGCGTCGCCGCGTTCCAGCAGCGACTGCACGTTCAGCAGCACCACTGCGCGTTCGGCGCGCGCGTCGCTGCGCGGACTGCCTTGCACCAGGCCCATCGCGCGGGCGATGGAGGCGTCTGCCCGCTGCCAGTCGCGCAGCAGGCTGGAGGCCAGCGCACTTTCGTAAGCCGCGGCCAGCTTGTCGGCGACCGTGGATTGACCGGCATCGTTGTCCAGCGCCTGCCAGCGCCGCAGCGCATCGGCGCGCGGATCGGCCAGCACGCGGGCGCGGGCCTGCGCGGCGGTGTGCTCCAGCACGCTGACCGGCGCGACCGGCGCCGCGGTGCCCAGGCGCGCACGCGCTTCGCCGATGCGCTCGGTGTTCAGCGGGTGGCTGCGCAGGTAGGGGAAGTTGCCGTAGTCGTTGAGCCGTGTCGATTGCGAGAGCTTCTCGAACATCGCCGCCATGCCGCCGGGTGCGAAGCCGGCGGTGGTCATGACGGCAAAGCCGATGCGGTCGGCCTCGCGCTCCATGTCGCGCGAGAAGTTGAGCTGGCCCTGGATGCTCGCGGCCTGCCCGCCGGCGATGATCGCCTGGGCGCCGTCCATGCTGTTGCTGCGCGAGGCAGCGATGATGCCCAGGATGGTGGCGGCGATGCCGATGAGCGATTGCCGCTTGTTGTTGGCCATGCTGCGCGCGATGTGGCGCTGCGTGATGTGCGACAGCTCGTGGGCCAGCACCGACGCGAGTTCGTCGCGGGTCGCGGTCATGCCCATCAGCCCCAGGTGGACGCCGATGTAGCCGCCGGGCAGCGCGAAGGCATTGACGCTGCGGTCGCGCACGAGGAAGGGCTCCCAGGCGAATCGCTGGTCGAGGTCGGGGCCGATCTCACCGCGCTGGCGCGCCGCGACCACCAGCGGCTGGAAGATGCCCTGCAGGTATTCGAGCAGGATGGGGTCGTCGGCGTAGTCCGGATCACGGCGGATCTCGCGCATGATCTGGTCGCCCAGCTTGCGCTCGGCACCCACGCCGAAGTCCTCGCCGGTGGAGTCGCCCAGCGCGGGCAACTGGTTGGAGGCCGCGACGGCCACCGGAGCCGCGGGTGCGGCCAGCGCCGCGGCGCACAAGGCCGCCAGCAGGCGCTGGCGAAGCGGGCGGGAGGTGCGGAGAGAGAAACGATTCACGCGGAAGTCCTGCGGCGAAAGAGGGGTTCGAGCCTGAACCTCGCTGTGAGTTCGCCCGATGTGGCCTGACTATCATGCCAGCATGACATTGCCGGCTTGTTTCGAGTCATGACCATGCCCTCCACCCCTGATTCTCCCTCTGGCACCGCCTCGTCCGGTGGCCTTACCCACTTCGATGCCGCCGGTCAGGCGCACATGGTGGATGTGTCAGCCAAGACAGAAACCCATCGCGTTGCGCGTGCCGAGGGCGAGATCCGCATGCAGCCCGCGACCTTCGAGCTGATTCGAAGCGGGTCGGCGAAGAAGGGCGACGTGCTCGGCGTGGCGCGGATCGCGGCGATCCAGGGCGCGAAAAGGACCGCGGACCTGGTGCCGCTGTGCCACCCGCTGCCGATCACGCGGGTGGCGGTGGAGTTCGAACTGGACGAAGCGCAATCGTGCGTGCGCTGCACGGCACAGGTGGAGACATTGGGCCGCACCGGGGTTGAAATGGAAGCGCTGACGGCCGTTCAGGTGGGGCTGCTGACCGTTTACGACATGTGCAAGGCGGTGGATCGCGCGATGGTGATGGGCGGGATCCGGGTGGTGGAGAAGAAGGGCGGGAAGTCGGGGGATTGGGTGGTTCCCTCGCCCTGAAATCCACCTGCGGCGCAACGCCGAATCAGTGCTGAAGACTCAGCGGAAGTCGCGGTAGTCCATCGATGACGCGGGGCGCTGGCACTGAAAGCTGCCAGCAGGTGGGTCGGCGGAATCACAGGGTGCGAAGTAGGCTGCAGCATCGGCATTCTTGAACTCGCGCAAGCGCTGGGCGATGTGCCGGGCACGTTCGAGATCTCCTCGTTCGGCATAGGCCTTGGACCACGCGATCATCAAGCGCGTGTCTAGCAGATTGTGCGTGGCCGTCCTGAACGAGGCCATGGCATTCGAAGGGCTGTCGGCCGTCGTGGCCGCTGCGTAGTCCGCCTGATACCCGAACAACATGCTGCGGCGACCCGATTCGATGCGCTCGCTCAGCGGCACCCCATCACCCGATTCAAAAATCGGGACCACGCGCATGTAGTCGGCGAAGGCCAAGACACTGCACATCAGCAATGCACTTCCTGCTGCCGCGAGGGCTTTGGGATATCCAGTCGCAGGGCCAGCCAAATCCTTCGAGCCGGATTCTGGCTCGCGAATCGACAGTGCAACACCAAACGCAAAGGCACAGGGCAACAGGAAATACGAGTACCACAGCGGATACTCAAACATGCTGTGAACACTGATCATGAGAACAACCATTGATGCCGTTCTCCCGATGCTCGATGCCTGAGTTGCATGGGCTCGCCAGCTGTTGCGGAAGCTGGTAAACAGCGCGGCCGTCATGAAGCTGAGGATCAGCAACGCCATCGGAATTCCAAGTTCGACGGCAAATTGCAAAATGATGTTGTGCGTGTGGTCGAAAAACGCGACCGGCCGATGCGGGAACGGCGTCAGCGACCACGCAAAGTTGAACTCCCCGAAGCCCACGCCAGTCCACGGATGCTGTGCAACGAGGGCGAGAGTATCGGACCAGATGGCATAGCGCGAGCTGGAGATGTCCGCCTGTGCTCCCATTCGTGCTTCGCCACCAAATACATTGCCTGTGGTGTGTGCCCATTCACGCAGCCCCCACCATCCGGCTCCATAGACCAATGGCATCACAAGCATGAACAAGCGGGCCGATTTGGGAAGGCGCCGATCCAGCAGCCCCCAGGCGGCCAACAGGATGACATCGAGCAATCCGGTCCTCGATCCTGTGAGAACGATCGCAAAGACAAGGAACACGCAAAGGCCTGCTGCAAGGACACGATGCACCAAATCCGATTGCCACATCCAAACCATCGCCACCAGCGACCAGACCAAGAGGCTACTGAGGTGATTCGGCTGGCGAAGGTTGCTTGATGCGCGGCCGTCACCGGCCATCGCGGCAATCCAGTCACCACCCGACCACTCAGGCACAAAGACCTGCACGCAGCCCAGCACGCCTCCGACCAAGCCAGCAGTCAGCAGGGCCAGGCAGAAGCCGCGGAAGATGCCGTGGATCGAGGGGGATGCACCGGCACCTGCGCCCACCAACAGAACAACAATGGCCGCAAGGATTGTCCCCACGGCGCTCAGTCCCAGCGTGGATGGATAGCCGACAAGGATGGATGCAATTGCGCTCGCAACAAGCAAGGCCAGCGGCACGAGAAGGAGCCATACCGGACGCCATGCGGTCGCGCGAACGCGCACCTGCATGGCAATCACGATGGCCGCGATACCCCAGCCGGCCAGTGCAGCGACCTGATTGAAGAAGGTTGATGAGGGCGCCAGATTGAAAGTAATCAACGTGGGGCAAACGATCGCGACGATCAAGGCCGTGGCAGCCGGAATGACACGGGAATCGGCGCCGGAGGAAAGGGAGTAGTCGGTCATTCGCGGGACAAGACAGGCATCGGAAAGGCTCCGATTATCGTGGTGCCGCCTTGACCAGTGGCATCAACGCCGGGGTATCGCCGTTGGCCATTTCCTCGAACGAGCGCAACAGACTCGCGTAGGCCTCAGGACCATGAATGCCGCGAAACCGCGCAAGTTCCTCCAACGCCTGCGCAGGCTTGTTGTTGAGCTGCAGCGCAATGATGGCCCTTGGAAGGAAAAAACGATTGGGGAAGCGTCTGGATATCCGGAGCAGATCGGACAACGCCTGATCGTCCATGCCGGCCCGGAGTTCCAGATGTCCCATGCGAACGGTCTCGCGCATCTGGTCGAGCACCCAGGTGTCGGGCGTGCGGCCGGCGGACTCCAGGCCTTGGATGTGCGCCAGCTTCATGCGCAGCAGCCGGCCCTCATTCTCCACTTGCACGTAGTCATGCATGACAGCGATGACAGTCGCGAAGACGGCGACCGCCACCGCGCCGATCACAGGCCGCGGCACCTGGACTCCACGGGTTAGGCCAGCCATGGATTCCATCTGGCCCGCGACAAACGCAAAGGGCAGCAGTGCATAGGCATAGGTGTGGGGGTACTCCAGCATCGCATGCGTGCCGATGCACGTGAGAATGGCCCATCGCAGCCACTGACCCTCGTCACGCACTGCCCACGACATCTTGAAATACCACCAAGCGAGGCCGGCAGCCGCCGCCACGCCGATTGGCAGGCCGTTCCAGAGGATGAGATCGAGGAACAGGTTGTGCGCGTACGCGGAATATTCCAGCCCGGGGACCATGGGCGCCACCGCTCCTTGGGCGGTGTGGATCTGCATCCAGCCAAACCCCTGCCAGGGAGCCATCTGGATGGCAGCCACCATCTGCTTCCACAAGATGGGTCTCAGGCCGGCCTCCAGCCTCATGTTGGGCATCTCGGTGTTCATGAGCAGCCACTCAGGCGCGTAGACCGTCAGCACATGCAAGGCGGAAAAACCGGCGATGAAGACGGCGGCGGTGACGGGCCGGATCAAGTGATGCCCGATAGCGCGCGACCGCACGAATGTCCAGGCCAGAACAACGAGCGTTGCGAGCCAGGCCGTGCGCGATTGCGCCAACGCGATGCCCACCAAGAGGAACAACGAAAGGGGCAGAGCCCCCATGCGTCCCAGACGGCCCGTTCCGTTGAGCCAAACCGTCGCGAAGACTCCGCAAAGCAACAGGGTGGCCAGGTGATTCGACTGCGCAAGGTTGCCCATCGCCCTGCGGCCCGGATCTGCGTCCACAGCCCATATCCCCATGCCCGTGAGCCCAAACCATTGGTAAAGGGCCACAGCGGTCGAGGCGATACCGGCGGTGACAAGCAACCACGCCAGGCCACGGAGCCGCCGTTGAGAATCCTCTTCACCAACCATCGCACCACCTGCCCACCAGCACAGCGCGGCGCCGGCAAGGTACGTCTGTGCGAGTGCCGCGTCTCCCTTGAAGATGATCAGTCCGCCCAGCCACTGAATCCATGGAACCAGCGACAAGCCAAGCAACGCCAAGGATGCAAAGGGCACGAAGGCCCGGGAGGCGCCGGCGTGTAGGGCGGCACCGACGAGGAAGGCGGCACCAATGGCGGCTGCGGTCTCACCATAGAAGCTCGTCCACGGCAGGTAGTGATTTGGCATCAACCAGGCGAGCCACAACAGGCATGCCGCCGCCAACGGTAAGGACAGCGTCGTTTTGGTCTGCATTGGCAAGAACTTGAGGGTCAACGCAAAAAGGGGTGGCAGATGCCACCCCTTTTGCAGTTCAAATCGAAGTCGATTACAGCGTGCCGCGGCAGGAGCCAGGCAGGAACTTGGCCAGAACGGTAGTGGTACCACCACCACAGCGCCAAGCCTTGACCGTGCCACCAGCAGCGGGCGCCGTGCAGGTCGTGCCTGTCGTTTCCGTGCAAGGCGCCAGTTCCACAATGCCATCGGCACCGGTACCAACGTTCTGAGACGTCACCTGAATGATGCCCGTACCGGTCGTCACGACACTCGCCACGTACTTGCTTTGGGCGGTGCCAGAGGTGGACTCACAGCCCCACGCGCCGGCAGCAGGCAGACCGCCGGACGAAGCCGACTGGTACACCTCAGTGATGGTGGTACGGCAAGCGGAGGCAGCCAGGATGGCTTCCGAGACCTTCGCCCGCTTCGTGTAGTCCTGATAGGCCGGCAGCGCGACAGCCGCCAAGATGCCGATGATCGCGACGACGATCATCAGTTCGATAAGTGTGAAACCTTGCTGAACGCGCTTCATGAGGGTGCTCCTGGGAAAAAGATGGTGAAACTCGCCCTCTTCCAGTTGCAGAGCCCGTGCCAAGCGGCCGGGCCCGAATTTCTGAGACTTTTGCCCGATCGACTGACGCGGACGGTCACAAATTGTTGGGCCGGCTTACGACTGGCTCTTTGAACTGACGCAAAACGTCAGCCACTGAAAGACCCAGCTCAATTTGTTGCCCTGCTTGCAACGCGTGTATGCGGTGAGGTGTGTCAAAAGTCGAGACGCCGTTCATCACCGCGCAGACCTCGCCCGGCTTCATGTGGGTGACGTAGACATCCACGCTGCCGGCAAGGTGTTGCAACTCTTGCCGCAAGGTGGACGGGCAGAGATGACGGCTCACATTGGCCAGTTGGCTCTCGTCGTCGCTGAACGCCGTCTCGATGATCAGGTGCGCCACTTTCATGGACGCCAGACGTCGCCAGAGGGCCGGGTTCGGCCCCGTGTCGCCGGTGTAGACCCACCAGCCACGGTCGCCGCCCGCGTCCACCGCGAAGCCCACGGCAGGGACGGTGTGGGCCGCGCTCAGCACCTCGATGCGGTGCCCGTCCAGGGTCAGCACCTCGCCCACTTCGAGCGGCTCGAAGCGCAGCGCAGGCGCCTCGGGCGTCGGCAGGCGGGTGAAATCAGGCCAGATGACGCCGTTGAAGATGTGCTGGCGCAGCGCATCCAGCGTCTGCGGAAGGGCATGGACCACGATCGGCGGGCGCTTCCTCGCCACCCGCGCGCGCATGACGCTGTCGGCCAGCAGGCCGATGGCCAGCACGTGGTCGAGGTGGGAATGGCTGATCAGGATGTGGTCGATGCGCGCCAGTTCGTCCAGCGTCAGGTCGCCCACGCCGGTGCCGGCATCGATGAGGATGCTGTGGTCCAGCAGGAACGAGGTGGTCCTGCTTCCGGCGGCTATGGCCCCGGAGCAACCGAGGACGCGAATGATCATGTCGGGCGTTGGCGGGCCGCCGCCCGCAGGCGTCGGCTGGGTTCATCGATCCGCGTGTGGCCGAACCGTGCTCGTCTCACTCGCGCGTGGCCGAATCTTGATGGTGGAAAACCCTGGGCGCAAGGCGCCGAAGTCGCGATTTCTCGTCAATCGAGGGGGCGAGCCGCGAACAGTCGCCAAGGCTGTGAAAAGTTCACGGCTCACCCTGGGCATCCAGGGCGCACGCCGCGGATTTTCAGAGCTGCACGAACTGCATCTGCGTGCCGGCCAGCTCGATCACGTCGCCGTTCTTGAGCTGCACGGTCTCCCCGGTCAGCGGGTGCCCGTTCACGGTGGGACGCAGGGAGCCTTCCACGTGGGCAAAGACGTAACCGCCCGGACGCTTGGTGATGGACGCCACCTGCACCCCGGGCTTGCCCACGGTGGTGACGACCTTGGTGAGGTTGACCTCGCGCCCGGCCGCCGCACCGTTCAGCACCCGGATGGAGGCCGGCATGGAACCGGATCCAAGCGCGCCGAAACCAGAGCTGCCGAAGCCCACCGTCGGCGAATAGCCGGCCGGCGAAGGTTGTGCCGCATGAGCCGCGGTGGGCAGGGCCCCGGGCTTCATGATCATGGTCTTTTCGTAGTCGGTGCCGTCTTCGACGAGGTACTTGATCTTGTACTTGCCGATCTCGACGGTGTCGTTGTGCGTCAGCAGCTGCTTCTTGACGGCCTTGCCGTTGATGTAGGTGCCGTTGGTGCTGTTGAGGTCTTCGATGAAGACGTCGGCGCCGACCATCTGGAGCACGGCATGCTCGCCGGACACCGCGAGGTTGTCGATCACGATGTCGTTGTAGGGGCGCCGCCCAAGGGTCGTCTTGTCCTTGGTGATCTGCACCTCCTTGATCACCACACCGTCGAGCGATACGACCAGTTTGCCCATGCTTGACCTCGTGCCTCGTTTTCGTCTCTATCTCGTTGCCGCCGGGGTCTCCATTGCCCCGGTTGGCCGCCTCGTCCGTGATTGCTTCGCGCCCCTATCGCCTGAAGGGCCACCACGAACGCGCCGGACCGTTGGTTCCGCGCACTCTCGCGAGTATCACCGAAATATTGTCCTTGCCACCCGCGTCGTTGGCCGCATCGATGAGGGACGACCCTAGCTCCTCCAGCGAGTCGCTTGCCTGCAACAGCTGGGCGATGGTTTCGTCGTCCAGCATGTCGGACAGGCCATCTGAGCACAGCATGTACAGGTCGCCGGGCATCAGATCGTGCAAATGTGTTTCCAGGAGAACCGTGTCTTCCACACCCACGGCGCGGGTGACGAGGTTCTTGTTGGCCGAGAACTGCGCCTGCTCCACCGTGATGAGACCAGCGTCGATCTGCTCCTGCAGCAGCGAATGGTCGTGCGTGATCTGGGCGAGCCGGCCGGCTCGCAGGCGGTATGCGCGCGAATCGCCCACATGCCCCATCAGCAGGCGTCCGTCGCGGAACACGCCCACCACGAGCGTGGTGCCCATGCCGGCGTACTGGGGGTTGGAGTTGGCTGCGTTGAAGATGGCGCGGTTGGCGTTGTCCACGCAGATGTCCATCGCGCGGCGCACGTCGGTGTCGGATGCGGTGGCGGCGGCTTCCTGCAGCCAGCGGCCCAGTTCGCTCTTGATGAAGGCGGTGGCCATGCCGCTGGCCACCTCGCCCGCGTTGTAGCCGCCCATGCCATCGGCCAGCACGATGAGCGCCGATGGCTCGTCCACGGCCACGGAGTCCTCGTTGTTGTTGCGAGCGCGGCCAGTGTCGGTGGCGCTGAAGAACTCGAAACTCATGTTGGCGTGGGCGAGGCGTCGTTCTGTGACGAGTGAATCAAGGCGAGGGATTGTGCCCCGGATCGCCCCGGGAAATCTTCACCGTGGCCGCGAAAGCATCAGATTCGGGGGGGGCTGCGTCACCGGATGTTGCGCGCACATGCACCGCGCCGCCCATGTTGGCGGCGATGGTGCGCAGGTCTTCGGCGAACTGTCGGCCATCGGCGTAGCGCACCTCGGGGCGCTTCTCCAGCGCGAGCGCCACCACGTTGGCCAGCGGCTCGGGCAGGTCCTTGCGAAGCGTGCGGATGTCCGGCGCCGGGTCGTTGGCAATCTGGTACATCAGCTTGGCCATGGAGTCGGCGTGATGAGGCAAACGACCCACGAGCAGCTGGAAGAGCATCACGCCCAGCGAGTAGAGGTCGCTGCGGCCGTCGACGCGGCGCCCGGCCATCTGCTCGGGCGACATGAACGACGGCGTGCCCAGCACCATGCCCGTGCGGGTGCGGCTGGAATCGGTGATGCGCGCGATGCCGAAGTCGGTGACCTTCACGCTGTCGTCGCTCGGATCGATCATCACATTGGCCGGCTTGATGTCGCGATGCACCACGCCCTGGCTGTGCGCGTACGCCAGCGCATCGGCCACGCGCGAGACGATGCGCAGCACCGTGGGCACCGGCAGCAGGTTCGCGGCGCTGGTGTAGCGCTGCATGTCGTGGCCCTTGAGGTATTCCATCGCGATGAAAGCGAGGTCCTGGTCCTCGCCGGCATCGAAGATGGTGACGATGTCGCGGTGCTGCAGCCGGCCCGCCGTCTCGGCCTCGCGGAAGAAGCGCGCACGGGCCTCGGTGAGTTCGGCGCCATCGAACTCCTGGCTGAGCGCCATGGTCTTGATCGCCACCTGGCGGCCGATCTTCGGGTCGTGGCCGAGGTACACCGCCCCCATCGCGCCGCGGCCGAGCTGCCGGTCGATGCGGTAGCGTCCGAGCTGGGTGCGGTCAGGCGTCACGGTGATGGGGCCCAGGGTGGAAGGTGGGGTGGTGTTCTTTGCGGCGCCGGCGGGCTTGGAAACCGGCTTGGCAGCGGCGGTGCTGGCCGGCAGCCGCGTGGATTGCGGCACCGATCGTCGGCCGCCACGCAGGCCGACGTGGCCAAAGACGAGAGCGAGAACAGCGGGCCAGGTCGGCCACCAGAGACCGGCCCCTGCCAACAGGGCTGCGCTGCCGCCGAGCAGGAGCAGGGCCAAGCCAATGCTGGCCAGCAAGGCCGCACGCGGCTTCATCGACGGCGCCACCGCACCGAGGTAGGCTCCCACGGCCAGCAGCGTGATGAAGGCAGCGGCCAGCGGCCCCACCGAAGCATCCGGTGAAGACAGGCCGCCGGTCAGAACCTGGACGAGAACTTGCGATGCGGACATGCCTGTGCACGTTAGCACAGGCCTCGCAAAAATGACCCTCGGGGAACACGACATGGCGCGCCCGCCGGCCGCTGGGCAGCCGTCAGCGGGTCAGCGCGACGCGTGCCTGGTTGATGCCGCCCACCGGCGGCGGCCGTCAATCGGCCAGCGCCAGCACCGCGCTCAGGCCAGTGATCACCACCGGCACCGCCCAGGCCGGCGACGCACCGGCCGGCTGGCCCGCGGTGAGCGGCTCGTCCGTCTTGCCCAGGTGCGGGCGGCGCGCATCCAGCAGCCGCAGCGAGCCCAGCCGGGCCACCAGCCGTGCGGACACCTCCACCAGCGGCCGGCGTGCGACGAGCGTCTCGACCAGGCCGCCGCCGGTCTTGAGCAACGGCTCCAGGTCGGCAAAGGCTGCCTGCGCCCAGCGTTCACGCCATTGCACGCGCGCAGCCTTCGAGGCGAACCGCCCGATGTGCCGCGAGAACACCGGCGGGCAGGCCACCAGCACCCAGTGCGCGGCCTCGGCGCTTTCCAGCAAGGGCTGGAGGATGTGCCGGGCATGGGCGGCATCGTTGACGAACACAGCGATCTTTTCCATCACGGTCTCCTGGATGAGGTGGAGGGGATCAGGGCTGCCCGCGGCGGCAGGCTCAGGTCGCCGAACCGGTGGAATGGGCGTGGCGCTGCGCCGCCCAGCGGCCGGCGAGCAGCACACCGGCGATCACCACCGCATGCGCCAGCACGCGGTTGACGAGGCTCGCGTCGAACACGGAGTCCAGCAGCGGCTCGCTGACCACCATGTGCGCTGCCGTGTAGGCCAACACCGCGGCACCGGCGTAGATGATGATGGGAAAGCGCTCGACGAGCTTGAGCACCAGTGTGCTGCCCCACACGACGATGGGCACGCTGATCAGCAGGCCGATGATCACCAGGTCGAAGGCGCCATGGGCTGCACCTGCCACGCCCAGCACGTTGTCCACGCCCATCAGCGCATCGGCGATCACGATGGTCTTCATCGCGCCCCAGAAGGTGGTGGCCATCGGATGATGCTCATCGCCGCTGTCAGCGGGCACGAGCAGCTTGTAGGCGATCCACACCAGGCCCAGGCCACCCACGAGCATCAGGCCGGGGATCTTGAGCAGCCACACCACGCCCATCGTCATGAGCGCACGCACGACCACGGCGCCGACTGTGCCCCAGACGATGGCTCGCTTTTGCAGGTGGGATGGCAGGTTGCGGGCCGCCAGCGCGATGACGATGGCGTTGTCGCCCGCGAGGACGAGGTCGATCAGGATGATGGCCAGCAGGGCCGACAGCCAGGCAGAAGAAAACAGTTCCATGAAAGCTCCATGTGTTGCACGACGACGGTGCAAGCTGCATGGTGCTGGAGCTGTCGGGGGCACGGGGCACCTTCGAGCCTGCCGACATGCGGCTTGCATCGAAGGTCTTGCTCGGCATGGAGTGGTTGTTCTTGCCCGACAGACCGGAAGCCGTAGGCTTCGTATTGACGATCTGCCGAAACTGGCACGCCACCTTCCGGTGACGCTGGAGTCGAGCTACTCCCCTTCAGAAACTTCATTGGACCACAAAGACGAAGCCCGGACCAGGGTCCGGGCTTCAGCGATCGTGACTGAAGGCGCAGCGCGATCAGGTGGTCGCGCCGCCCTTGGCACGGCGGCGCCAGAGCAGGCCGATGGCCACCACCGCCGCGGCGCCGATGCCGCCCGCGATGTTCGCCACCGTGTGCGACACCTCAGCGCCCAGCCAGGTCTTGACGGCCGGGTCGGTCACCAGCATCTCGCCGGCCAGGTAGCCCAGCAGCGCACCGCCGGCGGTGATGATGATGGGAAAGCGCTCCATCAGCTTGAGCAGCAGCGTGCTGCCGAAGATGATGAGCGGAATGCTGATGCCCAGGCCCAGCACGAGCAGCGTGACGCTGTCCTTGGCGGCGGCGGCCACGGCCAGCACGTTGTCCAGGCTCATCACCAAGTCGGCGATCAGGATGGTGCGCACCGCAGACATCATGCTCTTCTGCTCAGGCGCCTTGCCGTCCTCGATCTCGTCTTCCTCTTCGAGCAGCAGTTGCACGCCGATCCAGAACAGCAGCACCGCGCCGACGATCTTGAGGTAGGGCTGCTGCAGGAGCTGCACCGCCACCAGGGTCAGCACGATCCGCAGCACGATGGCCGCGGCGCTGCCCCAGAAGATGGCCTTCTTCTGCTGCTGCGGCGGCAGCGAGCGGGCGGCCAAGGCAATGACCACCGCGTTGTCGCCGGAAAGCACGACGTTGGTCAGGATGATGGAACCAAGCGCTGCCCAGAAGGCGGCTGAGGTGAAGTCCATGGCAAGGGTCCGGGTGCGGTGGAGTGGAAATGCAACGAGGGCCCGCAGGCCCTCGTTGCCGAACGCGAAAGCGCGTGAATTCTAGACAGCGGCCTTGACTTTCACGTGCGTGGTACTACGCACGGGTGACCACGGCCGCCGCCTGGAATCAGAGCAGGCCTTTGAGCAGCTTGCCCATCTCCGACGGATTGCGCGTCACGGTGAAGCCGCACTCTTCCATGATGGCGAGCTTGGCATCGGCCGTGTCGGCACCGCCGGAGATCAGCGCGCCGGCATGGCCCATGCGCTTTCCGGGAGGCGCGGTCACGCCGGCGATGAAGCCGACGATGGGCTTCTTCATGTTGGCCTTGCACCAGCGGGCGGCGTCCGCCTCGTCGGGGCCGCCGATCTCGCCGATCATGATGACGGCGTCCGTGTCCGGATCGTCGTTGAACATCTGCATCACGTCGATGTGCTTGAGGCCGTTGATCGGGTCGCCGCCGATGCCGACCGCGCTTGATTGGCCCAGGCCGATCTCGGTGAGCTGCGCCACGGCTTCATAGGTCAGCGTGCCCGAACGGGACACCACGCCGATGCGGCCCTTGCGGTGGATGTGACCCGGCATGATGCCGATCTTGATTTCTTCCGGCGTGATGAGGCCCGGGCAGTTGGGGCCCAGCAGCAGCGTCTTCTTGCCACCGGCGGCTTCCTTGGCCTTCATCTTGTTGCGCACTTCCAGCATGTCGCGAACCGGAATGCCTTCGGTGATGCAGATGGCGAGGTCGAGGTCGGCCTCGACGGCTTCCCAGATGGCAGCAGCGGCGCCTGCGGGCGGCACGTAGATCACGCTGACGGAAGCACCAGTCTGGGCCTTGGCATCCTTGACGCTGGCGTAGATGGGAATGCCTTCGAAGTCTTCGCCGGCCTTCTTCGGGTTCACGCCGGCCACGAAGCAGTTCTTGCCGTTGGCGTAGTCGCGGCACATGCGGGTGTGGAACTGGCCCGTCTTGCCGGTGATGCCCTGCGTGATGACCTTGGTGTCTTTGTTGATGAGGATAGACATGTCGTATTCCTTGAAGTGACTTGGCGAATCGCGGCGGTTCAGCTCACGTTTCGCCCGTCACGTTTCACATTCACTTGAGGGCGCCCATCACCTTCTGGGCGGCTTCGGCCATGGTGTCGGCGCTGATGATGGGCAGGCCCGATTCGGCCAGCATCTTCTTGCCGAGGTCCTCGTTCGTGCCCTTCATGCGCACCACCAGCGGCACCGACAGGTTCACCGCCTTGCACGCGGCGATCACGCCTTCGGCAATGGTGTCGCAGCGCATGATGCCGCCGAAGATGTTGACGAGGATCGCCTTGACCTTGGGGTTCTTCAGCATGATCTTGAAGGCCTCGGTGACCTTCTCGGCCGTCGCACCGCCGCCCACGTCCAGGAAGTTGGCCGGCTCGCCGCCGAACAGCTTGATGGTGTCCATGGTGGCCATGGCCAGGCCCGCGCCGTTCACCAGGCAGCCGATGTTGCCGTCCAGGCTGATGTAGGCGAGGTCGAACTTGCTGGCCTCGATTTCTGCCGGGTCTTCTTCATCGAGGTCGCGGTAGGCGACGATCTCGGGATGGCGGAAGAGGGCGTTGGAGTCGAAGTTGAACTTCGCGTCCAGGGCCTTGATGTTGCCGTTGCCTTCGAGGATCAGCGGGTTGATTTCCGCGAGCGAGGCATCGGTCTGCATGTAGCAGGCGTAGAGCTTCTTGAAGACATCCACGGCCTGGGCCTGCGAAGCGGCCGGCACGCCAATGCCGTTGGCCAGCTCGGTGCCCTGCGCATCCGTCAGGCCGGTGGCCGGGTCAACGAAGACCTTGATGATCTTCTCGGGCGTGTTGTGCGCGACTTCCTCGATGTCCATGCCACCTTCGCTGGAGGCCATGATCGCGACCTTCTGCGACGCACGGTCCGTCACGGCGGCGACGTAGTATTCCTTCTTGATGTCCGCGCCCTCCTCGATGAGCAGGCGGCGCACCTTCTGGCCTTCAGGGCCGGTCTGGTGCGTCTTGAGCTGCATGCCGAGGATTTCGCCCGACAGCTTCTTCACGTCATCGAGCGAGCGGGCCAGCTTCACGCCGCCGCCCTTGCCGCGACCGCCGGCATGGATCTGGGCTTTCACGACCCACACGGGGCCGCCCAGTTTTTGCGCCGCTTCGGTGGCTTCGTGCACGCTGAACGCGGGGTAGCCGCGCGGCACGGGCACGCCGAACTGGCGCAGGATTTCCTTGCCTTGGTACTCATGGATCTTCATAGCGGACTCTCTCGAGAGTTTTTGAAAAGGTGGTGCCTGCGGGGGGCTCAGGGGGAATTGTCAGCCGGCGCGCACGGATCTCTGTGTGGATCGTACGGACGAGGTCTCAGTGGCGCGGCGGTGAGCGAGGCCATGGGAAATGTCGCGATGGCGGGGCCGGAAGTCAGGAGGTGCCGGCGGGGAGGACCTGCATGTGGAGCAAATGCGCTGAATCCACCGACAGCCGGAGAATGTAGCATGCTGCTATGCACCAAAACTGACACATGGCTGTCGCTTGGCTGTCCGATAGTGCGACTTGTGGATTCCGGCATCTGCCGGATGACGAGCGCCGGAAGCCCCCGGCATCGAAGCTCGGTCAGTCCGCGGTTTCAGCCTTGCCTGCGGCACGTGCATTTCGCAGCACCCTGGAAATGACGTCTGGCGAGAAGCCACGCTGCGAGAGGAAGCGCGCATGGCGAGCTTTTTCGGCCGCATCCGCCGGAGGGTGCGCAAACTTCTTTCGCCAGACTTCGGTGGCCCGTTCGAGCTCGCTGTCCTTCAGCGACTGCGCGGCTTCGGGCGTCATCACGACGCCATGCTGCGCCAGTTCCTGCCGGATGCGCAGATTGCCGTACCGCCCGGACCGCGCATTCAACCGGCTTTCGACGAAACGCTCTTCGCTGAGGTAGTTGTGGGCGCGCAACCAATCGATCACCTCGTCGACCCGGGCTTCGCCATCGTCCTCGACGGGAATCGGATCTACTTCCTCGGCCAGCGCGCCGGCGCTGGCAGGCAACGACGTGGCGCGCAAGTGCCGCAGCAGCTTGCGCCGGATTTCGCTGACGCTTTGCTCACGTTGGGCCAGCAAAGCCAGCGCCCTGGCCTTCAATGACAGGGGCTGGCGCTTCGCAGCGGCGCTGGGCATGAGGTCGGCAAGCTCCGGCACTTACTCCTTGGCTTCCTTGGCTTCCTTGGCGGCTTTGCCGCGAGCCGGCTTGGCCTCGGCATCGGCCGCATCGGCGCCGTCGGTCGGCAGCAGCGGGATGCCCACAGCTTCACGCACCTTGTTCTCGATCTCGACGGCGAGGTCGGGGTTCTCGCGCAGGAACTCGCGCGCGTTGTCCTTGCCCTGGCCGATCTTCTCGCCGTTGTAGGCGTACCAGGCGCCGCTCTTTTCCAGCACCTTGGCTTCCACGCCCATGTCGATGATCTCGCCCTCGCGGCTGATGCCTTCGCCGTAGAGGATGTCGAACTCGGCCGTCTTGAACGGGGGCGACACCTTGTTCTTCACCACCTTGACCTTGGTCTCGTTGCCGATGACCTCTTCGCCCTTCTTGATGGAGCCGATGCGGCGGATGTCCAGACGCACCGAAGCGTAGAACTTGAGCGCATTGCCGCCGGTGGTGGTTTCGGGCGAGCCGAACATCACGCCGATCTTCATGCGGATCTGGTTGATGAAGATGACCATGGTGTTGGTCTTCTTGATGGTGCCGGTGAGCTTGCGCAGGGCCTGGCTCATGAGGCGGGCCTGCAGGCCGGGCAGCTGGTCGCCCATTTCGCCTTCGATTTCGGCCTTGGGCGTCAGTGCGGCCACCGAGTCGACAACGACCAGATCCACCGAGCCGGAGCGCACCAGCGCGTCGACGATTTCGAGGGCCTGTTCACCGGTGTCGGGCTGGGAGATGAGCAGGTCTTGAAGATTCACACCCAGCTTCTGGGCGTACTGCACGTCCAGTGCGTGCTCGGCGTCGATGAAGGCGCAGGTGCCTCCCATCTTCTGCATTTCGGCCACGACCTGCAGTGTGAGCGTGGTCTTGCCGCTGGATTCCGGGCCGTAGATTTCGACCACGCGGCCGCGGGGCAGGCCGCCCACGCCCAGCGCGATGTCCAGGCCCAGGGAGCCGGTGGAGACGACTTCGATGTCTTCGATCACCTCGCCTTCGCCCAGGCGCATGATCGAGCCCTTGCCGAATTGCTTCTCGATTTGCGCGAGCGCCGCCTGCAGGGCCTTGGCTTTTTCGGTGTTCAGGGCTTTGACCGGTGCGTCCATCGTTGTTCCTCTTCAAAAGTTGGGCGCATGCTATCGCAAAAGCTGGATGTCTGTACAGTAGTTTTGGGGGCGTCCTTATTGGGGTATGTCGCGACCTGGGCTCGCGCCAGCGAAACACGCTGAAACCTAGAATCGACCAAGCCCCCAGAACAAACCAGACCGCCGGAGACACGATGCGCATCCTCATCGCGGAAGACGACCAAGTCCTCGCCGACGGCCTGCTGCGCTCGCTGCGCAACGCCGGCTACGCGGTGGACCAGGTGAGCAGCGGCAGCGAGGCCGACGCAGCCCTGGCAGCGCATGAATTCGACCTCGTCATCCTCGACCTGGGATTGCCCAAGGTGCACGGGCTGGAGGTGCTGCGCAAGCTGCGCGCACGGGGCTCGGCGGTGCCGGTGCTCATCCTCACCGCCGCCGACAGCGTCGAGCAGCGCGTGAAGGGACTGGACCTGGGCGCGGACGACTACATGGCCAAGCCCTTCTCGCTGCAAGAGCTGGAAGCGCGGGTGCGGGCGCTGACGCGGCGCGGCCTGGGCACGGCGTCCACCGTCATCAAGCACGGGCCGCTGACCTTCGACGCCACCGGCCGCGTCGCCTACATCAACGACCAGATGATCGAGCTCTCCGCCCGCGAGCTGAGCCTGCTGGAAGTGCTGCTGCAGCGCTCGGGCCGGCTGGTGAGCAAGGACCAGCTCGTCGAGCGGCTGTGCGAGTGGGGCGAGGAGGTGAGCAACAACGCCATCGAGGTGTACATCCACCGCCTTCGCAAGAAGATCGAGCAGGGGCCGGTGCGCATCGCCACCGTGCGCGGGCTGGGCTACTGCCTCGAAAAGATTCCGGGGTAGCGCCGCGTGGGCACACCTTCGGCCCACCTGACGAAGCTCGATCGCCGCGACGGCGAAGGTATTCTTGCCGCGCCCATGACCACCCCGCGCCGCGAGCAACGCTCCCTCTTCGGCGAGATCCTCGACTGGATGCTCGCGCCGCTGCTGCTGCTGTGGCCGATGAGCGTGGTGCTGACCTGGCTGGTGGCGCAGGGCATCGCCAACAAGCCCTACGACCGGCAGCTCGGCGAGATGGTGCGGGTGCTGTCCAAGCAGGTCATGGTGGAAGCGCCGGGCGGGCGGCCGGCGGCGAAGTTCGCTCTGCCGGCGGGTGCGTCCGAAATCCTGCACACCGACGAGTCCGACGACATCTACTACCAGGTGCTGGGCCTGCGCGGCGAGTACCTGAGCGGCGACCGCTCGCTGCCCGTGCCGGCCGACGACGACCGCGCGCCGCCGGGCGAGCTGCGCTTTCGCGATGACGTGCTCAACAACGACAACGTGCGCGTGGCCTACATGTGGGTGGACTCGGCCGGGCGCCCGCCCAATACCGCGCCGCTGGTGCAGGTGGCCGAGACGCTGGACAAGCGCTCGCGGCTGGCGACCGAGATCATCAAGGGCGTGATCCTGCCGCAGTTCGTGATCCTGCCGCTGGCGGTGCTGCTGGTGTGGCTGGCGCTGGCGCGGGGCATCGCGCCGCTCAACGAGCTGCAGCAGCGCATCCGCAAGCGCGACAGCAGCGACCTGAGCCCCATCGACGAGCGCGATGCGCCGGAGGAGGTGTCGCCGCTGGTGCGCGCCATCAACGACCTGCTGGCGCGGCTGGACCAGTCATTGAGCGCCCAGAAGCACTTCCTGGCCGACGCAGCTCATCAGCTCAAGACGCCGCTGGCCGGGCTGCGCACGCAGGCCGAGCTGGCGCAGCGTGAAATCGACGCGGGCTCGGCCGATGCCAAGGACGTGAAGCGCTCGCTGCAGCAGATCGCGTTGTCCAGCCAGCGGGCGGCACACATGGTCAACCAGCTCCTGGCCATGGCCCGGGCCGAAGACAGCGAACACGCCTCGCACAAGCAGAGCGTGAACGTCGCGCGCCTGGCCGAGGAGACGGTGCGCGACTTCGTGCCGCGGGCGCTGGAAAAGCGCATCGACATCGGCTTCGAGCGGTCGGAGGGCCAGTCGCCGCTGTCCATCCCCGGCCATGCCCTGCTGCTGCGCGAGCTCATCCGCAACCTGGTGGACAACGCCCTGCAGTACACGCCCGCCGGCGGCACGGTGACGGTGCGGGTGATGGACGACCCGTTCGGGCAAGTGGTGGTGCTGCAGGTGGAGGACACCGGACCCGGCATCCCGGCCGCGGAACGCGAGCAGGTGTTCCAGCCGTTCTACCGGGCGCTGGGCACGAACGTGGATGGGTCGGGCCTGGGGCTGGCAATCGTCAAGGAGATTGCGCAGCAGCACGACGCGCAGATCCTGCTGGAGGATGCGAACCTGCGGTATCGGCCGGGGCTGACGGAGCAGGCCGGCGCGGCCTTCGGGCCGGGGGCGAGGTTCACGATCCGGTTTCCGGTGTCGCCCAGCAGCAAACCGAAACCGGCCTGATCGGCAGGTGGGGTGCGCTTCGCCCGCCCCAGACTAGGTCTGAACCAGGCGCCTGTTCTTGGCGATGGACATGAGAATGCCCAGCCCCAAGCCCAGCGTCACCATCGCCGTCCCGCCATAGCTGATGAACGGCAGCGGGATGCCCACCACCGGCAGGATGCCGCTGACCATGCCCATGTTGACGAAGGCATAGGTGAAGAAGCTCAGCGTGATGGCCCCGGCCAGCAGCCGGGTGAACACAGTGGGCGCGTCGGCCGCGATCATCAGACCGCGGAATATCAGGAAGCAAAAGCCCAGCAGCAGCCCGGCCACGCCCATCAGCCCGAACTCCTCGGCGAAGGCCGCGAAGATGAAGTCGGTGGTGCGCTCGGGAATGAACTCCAGGTGGGTCTGCGTGCCCTTCATGAAGCCCTTGCCTTCGACGCCGCCCGAGCCGATGGCGATCATGCCCTGGATGATGTGGAAGCCCTTGCCCAGCGGGTCGGTGGTCGGATCCAGCAGCGTGCACACGCGGTGCTTCTGGTAGTCGCGCAGCATGGGCCACTTCACTTCCGGCTGGCAGATGCGGTCGGCCGAGACCACGATGGCGGTGATGGCCACCGCACCGACCAGGACCACCGGCAGGATGAGCCGCCACGACAACCCGGCGAAGAAGATCACGTAGAACCCGGCCGAGAACACGAGGATGGCCGTGCCCAGGTCGGGCTGCTTCACGATGAGCCCGACGGGAATCATCAACAGCACCAGTGCCACGCTGAAGTCCAGCATGCGCACCCGTCCTTCGCGCCGCTGGAACCACCACGCCATCATCAGCGGCATGGCGATCTTGAGGATCTCGCTGGGCTGGATCACCACGCCCACGTTGAGCCAGCGCGTCGCGCCCTTCTTGGTGACGCCCATGACGGCCGTGGCCACGAGCAGGATCACGCCCACGGTGTACAGCGGCACGGCCAGCGACATCAGCTTCTGCGGCGGCACCTGCGACACGAGGAAGAGGATGACCAGCGCCAGCACCATGTTGCGGGCATGGTCCACGAAACGCGTGCCGTGGTCGAAGCCGGCGGAGTACATCGTGACCAGGCCGAAGGCCGCCAGCCAGAGCATGGCGAAGATGAGCGGGCCGTCGAAGCCGGTGAACACCGGACGCACGCGTTGCCAGACGGAGGGCTTGTCGAAAACGGCGCTCATCAGGAAACCTCCGCCCTGCGGGCTGCGGTGCGAGCGCCTTCGGGCGGCCGGGCGGCGCTCATCGGCCAGCCCCCGCCAAGGCCACTTTCTGCACCTTCGCAGCGGACGCCGGCACCGGCGCTGATGCCGCAGCTGGTATCACGCCGCCCTGGGGCACGATGGCAGGCGCACCGGGCAGCGGCACCATCGACGCCTGCCGAGGCGTGCCCACGGGTGCAGTGGACTGGCCCAGCTGCGTGGCGGCGACGTCCTCCACGCTCGGGTAGGTGCCTTGCAGCACGTAGTCGAAGACGCGGCGCGCGATGGGCGCAGCCGCGCCGGCGCCGAAGCCGGCGTTCTCCACCACCATCGCCACCGCGATGCGCGGCTGCTCCAGCGGCGCGAAGGCCATGTACAGCGCATGGTCGCGGTGGCGCTCATCGACCTTGCTGGCGTCGTACTTCTCGTTGGTCTTGATGGCCACCACCTGCGCCGTGCCCGTCTTGCCGCCGGTCTTGTAGGGCGCGTTGACGAAGGACGAACGCGAGGTGCCCTCCTGCGTCACGCCGTACAGTGCCTGGTGGATGAAGGCCACGTGGTCCGGATTCAGCGGGATGGTCGGCAGCGCGACGCCTTCCAGCGGCCGCCGCTCACGCGTCTCGACGTTCTCGATCGCATGCACCACGTGCGGCTTGAAGCGCTGCCCACCCGCGGCCACGGTGGCCGTGGCCTGCGCGATCTGCAGCATGGTGAAGGTGTTGTAGCCCTGGCCGATGCCCAGCGAGATGGTCTCGCCGGCGTACCACTTCTGCAGTTCCTTGCGCTTGAAGGTGTTGCGCTTCCACTCGGTGGAGGGCAGCACGCCGCGGAGCTCGCCGTGCAGGTCGATGCCGGTGAGCTGGCCGAACCCGAGGGGCGCCATGAAGTCATGCATCGCATCGACGCCCAGGTCGTTGGCGAGCATGTAGTAATAGGTGTCGCACGACTGCACGATGGAGCGGTACATGTCCACCATGCCGTGGCCGCCTTCCTTGTCGTCGCGGAACTTGTGGTTGCCGAACCAGAAGAAGCCGGGGTCGGAGATGGCCTGCTGCGGCGTGCGCTTGCCCAGTGTGAGCGCGGCCAGCGCCATGAAGGGCTTGTAGGTGGAGCCCGGCGGGTAAGCACCACGCAGCGCGCGGTTCAGCAGCGGTTTGTCGATGGACTCGTTGAGGATCTTCCAGTTGTCCGCATCGATGCCATCGACGAACAGGTTCGGGTCGAAATTGGGCTTGCTGACGAAGGCGAGGATCTCGCCGCTGCGCGGGTCGATGGCCACCAGCGCACCGCGGCGGTCACCAAAGAGTTCTTCCACCAGCGCCTGCAGCTTGATGTCGACCGACAGCACCACCTTGTTGCCCGGCGTCGGCGGGTTGCTCTTGAGCCGCCGCACCGCCCGCCCGCCGGCGCTGGTCTCGACCTCCTCGAAGCCGGTCTGGCCGTGCAGCTCGTTCTCGTAGCTCTGCTCCACGCCCAGCTTGCCGATGTACTCCGTGCCGCGGTAGTTGGCTTCGTCGTCGGAGTCGTCGAGCTTTTCCTTCTCCGCGGTGTTGATGCGGCCGATGTAGCCGATCAGGTGGCTGGCCAGGTCGCCGTAGGGGTAGTTGCGGAACAGGCGCGCCTTGATGTCCACGCCGGTGAAGCGAAAGCGCTGGGCGGTGAAGCGGGCCACTTCCTCGTCGGTGAGCTTGGTGCGGATGGGCAGCGACTCGATGCTCTTGGTTTCTTCCAGCAACCGCTTGAAGCGCTTGCGGTCGCGCGGCTGCACCTCGATCACCTCGGCGATCTGGTCGATGGTGGCGTCCAGGTTCTCGACCTTGGATGGTGTGATCTCCAGCGTGTAGGCCGAGTAGTTGTTGGCCAGCACCACGCCATTGCGGTCGACGATGAGCCCGCGGTTGGGCACGATGGGCACCACCGAGATGCGGTTGTTCTCCGCCTGCGTGGACAGCTCCTCGTGCCGGTAGACCTGCAGGAACACCAGCCGCGCGGTCAGCAGGGCGAAGGCGAACAGGACGAAGGCGGCCGCGGCCACCAGCCGGGTGCGGAATCGCCCCAGCTCCTGCTCGACATTCTTGAGTTCAGTCACGCATCACCCCTTACAGCGGGCGGTTCTCATCGGGATCGGGCGCGCGCCGCTGCGGCGCCAGCAGCAGCCACGTGACCACCGGCCACAGCAGGGATTCGAACACCGGCGCGAACACCAGTTCCCAGCCCGGCAGCATGCCGCCGGCGAACATGCGAATAATGAACGACACCGCATGCGCCGCGCCGAACAGCGGCAGGATCTGCACCGCCTGCGAGGGTACGGTGAACCAGCGCAGCCGGCGGTGGATGGTGATGGCGAAGAAGCTCAGCAGCGTGTAGGCCAGCGCATGCTGGCCGAGGATGGCGCCGTCGTGCACGTCCATCATCAGCCCGAACAGGAAGGCCAGGCCCACGCCCACGCGGCGCGGCTGGTGCACGTTCCAGAACACCAGCACCAGGGCCATGAAGTCGGGCATGGACGCGTGGCGCCCCAGCGGCACGAGGTTGAGCAGGAAGGCCACGACCAGCGTCGTCCACACGAACAACGGGTTGACCGGCAGCAGGAGCTGGTCGGAGCTGCGCGGCATGATCATTTCTTCACCGCCTTCCTCGTCTTGCCGGCCTTGGCCGACTCCTCGGGCACCGGCTCCGGCTTGGGCGGCAGCTGCAGGCCCACCGGCTCCAGCACGAGCACGTGGCGCACGCCGTCGGGCGGGGCGCTCGGAGCGAGTGTGACGCGGGCGAAGCCGGTGTCAACCTTGCGGTCCACCGTCATCACCTTGGCCACGGCGATGCCGGGCGGGTAGACGCCGTCCACGCCCGAGGTCTGCAGGATGTCGCCCGGCAGCACGTCGGCGTTGCCGGCCTGGAAGCGCAGCTCCAGCCCGGTGGCCGTGCCGTAGGCCGCGGCCCGCGCCTGGGTGCGCACGTTGAGCACGGGGATGGCGGCTTCCTTGTCGGTGAGCAGCGTCACCTCCGACGACAGCGGATACACCCGCGTCACCTGCCCCAGCACGCCGGCCTCGTTGATGACCGGCGACGCCAGCGCCACGCCCTGGGCCATGCCGCGGTCGATGATGACCTTGCGCGAATACGGGTCGGACGCCTCGTACAGCACCTCGGCCGGCAACGACTTCACCACGAGGGCGGGACGCAGCGTGAGCAGATCGCGCAGCCGCTTGTTCTCGGCCTGCAGCTGCTCCACCCGCGAGGAGCGCTCGGCCTGCTGCGCCAGCTTGGCCCGCGCCTGTGCCTCGCTGCTCAGGGCGTGCTGCAGTCCCATGGCGTAGTCGCCCGCGCCGTTCCAGGCATCGATGGGCACCCGCAGGATGCGCTCGACCGGGTTGAGCACCGTGGCCACCACCGTGCGCAGCGGCTGGGTGATCTTCAGCCGGGTGTCGGCCACCATCAGGAACACAGCCAGCGCCGAGAAGAACATGAGCTTGGTCAGCGCCGACGGCCCTTGCCGGAAGAAGGGCGGCGGGGTCCGGTCCAGCGTGCCGAGCGGCGTTACCACGACGTCTGTGTTCTCAGGTTTGAATTGAAAAAGCCGGCCACGTCAGGAACGTGCCGGCTTTTTCGGATCATCGGTCTTATTCCGAGGTGAAGATGGCGCCCAGGCGCTCCATGCGCTCCAGTGCCATGCCGCAGCCGCGCACCACGCAGGTCAGCGGGTCTTCGGCCACCAGCACGGGCAGGCCGGTTTCCTCGGCCAGCAGACGGTCCAGGTCGCGCAGCAGGGCGCCGCCGCCGGTGAGCATCATGCCGCGCTCGGCGATGTCGGCACCCAGCTCGGGCGGCGTCTGTTCCAGCGCGTTCTTCACGCTGGAGACGATCTGGTTGAGCGGGTCGGTGAGCGCTTCCAGGATCTCGTTGGACGAGATGGTAAAGCTGCGCGGCACGCCCTCGGAGAGGTTGCGGCCCTTGACCTCCATCTCCTTGACCTCGGAGCCGGGGAACGCGCTGCCGATGCTCTTTTTGATGGCCTCGGCGGTGGGCTCGCCGATCAGCATGCCGTAGTTGCGGCGGATGTAGTTGATGATGGCTTCGTCGAACTTGTCGCCGCCCACCCGGACGGAGCCCTTGTAGACCATGCCGCCCAGCGAGATGACGCCCACCTCGGTGGTGCCGCCGCCGATGTCCACCACCATGGAGCCCGAGGCCTCGGAGACCGGCAGGCCCGCGCCGATGGCCGCGGCCATGGGTTCCTCGATCAGGTAGACCTCGGAAGCGCCGGCGCCCAGCGCCGATTCGCGAATCGCACGGCGCTCGACCTGGGTGGAGCCGCAGGGCACGCAGATGATGATCCGGGGGCTGGGCTTGAGCACCGAGCGCGGATGGACCATCTTGATGAACTGCTTGAGCATCTGCTCGGTGACGGTGAAGTCGGCGATCACGCCGTCCTTCATGGGCCGGATGGCCTCGATGTTGCCGGGCACCTTGCCCAGCATGGCCTTGGCCTCGGCGCCCACGGCCTGGATGGTTTTCTTGCCATTGGGCCCGCCCTCGTGGCGGATGGCGACAACGGAGGGCTCGTCGAGCACGATGCCTTTGCCGCGGACGTAGATCAGCGTGTTGGCGGTGCCCAGGTCAATGGCGAGGTCCGTCGAGAAGTAGCGACGAAAGGATCCGAACATGGTGTGTGCTGAAGGGCATCAAGCAAGCTCGCGGCGACTGGCCGGGGCCGTGCTGGACGCTTTTGAATTCGTTGTGGTGGCGACGCGTGTAAACCCAACGGCAGCCCGCGGGAACACTCAGTTCCTCGTGTCCACCGAGGGTTGTGGATAACCGAAGATAATACCCGATCCCCTCTGGTTTACGACCCTCCTGCAGGGTCCGGAACACTCTAATTTCCATGGCACTGGCACACGAAGACGTCAGCCGCATCGCCCACCTTGCCCGGCTCGAGCTCTCGCCGGCCGAGCAGGCGTCGATGCTCACCCAGCTCAATGGGTTCTTTTCCATCGTCGATCAGATGAAGGCAATGGACACCAGCGGCGTCGAGCCGCTGTACACACCGCTGTCCGCGGTGAGCGAGGTGGCTCTTCGCCTGCGCGAGGACGCGGTCACCGAGATCAACCAGCGCGAGCTCAACCAGCGCAGCGCCCCCGTCGTCGAGGACGGCCTCTTCCTCGTTCCCAAGGTGATCGAATGAAGGCGCTGCACGACATGGGCGTGGCCGAACTCGGCCGCGCGCTCGCCACGAAAGACGTTTCCAGCGTCGAAGCCACGAAACATCTGCTCGCGCGGGTTGCGACTCACGAACAACTGGGCGCCTGGCTGTCGGTGAATGCAGACGCCGCCGTCGCCCAGGCGCAGGCGGCCGACGCCCGCCGCGCTGCCGGCGAGCAAGGTGCACTGCTGGGCGTGCCCATCGCCCACAAGGACATCTTCGTCACCCAGGACCTGCCCACCACCGCCGGCTCGAAGATGCTGGAGGGCTACCTGAGCCCCTTCGACGCGACCGTGGTGCGCAAGCTGGCCGAGGCCGGCACGGTGACACTGGGCAAGCTCAACTGCGACGAGTTCGCCATGGGCTCCAGCAACGAGAACTCCGCCTACAAGCCGGCGAAGAACCCCTGGGACACCAGCCGCGTGCCCGGCGGATCGTCCGGCGGTTCGGCGGTGGCCGTGGCCGCCCGCGAGGTGCCGGCCGCCACCGGCACCGACACCGGCGGCTCCATCCGCCAGCCGGCCAGCTTCTCGGGCATCACCGGCATCAAGCCGACCTACGGCGTGTGCTCGCGCTACGGGATGATCGCGTTCGCCTCCAGCCTGGACCAGGCCGGGCCGCTGGCGCGCAGCGCCGAAGATTGCGCGCTGCTGCTGTCGGCGATGAGCGGCTTCGATGAACGCGATGCGACGAGCGCACAGCGCCCGCCGCAGGATTTCCATGCGGCGATGCTGCAGGCCCGCGACGGCGCCACGGCTGCACAGCCGCTGAAGGGCCTGCGCATCGGCCTGCCCAAGGAGTTCTTCCCGGCCGCCCTGGCGGCCGACGTGAATGGCGCGGTGCGCGCCGCGCTGGCCGAGCTGGAGAAGCTGGGCGCCACGCTGGTGGACGTGAGCCTGCCTCGCACGGAGCTGTCCATCCCGGTGTACTACATCATCGCGCCGGCCGAGGCTTCGTCGAACCTGAGCCGCTTCGATGGCGTGCGCTTCGGGCATCGCAGCGCGGTTCCCTTCGACCCGAGCGACGAGAAGAAGCGCACTGCGCTCGATCAGATGTATGCCCACAGCCGAGGCGAAGGCTTCGGCCCCGAGGTGAAGCGCCGCATCATGATCGGCACCTACGTCCTCTCGCACGGCTACTACGACGCCTACTACCTGCAGGCGCAGAAGCTGCGCCGCATGATCGCCGACGACTTCCAGGCCTGCTTCCGGCAGTGCGACGTGATCGCCGGCCCGGTGGCGCCCACCGTGGCCTGGAAGCTGGGAGACAAGGGCGACGACCCGGTGGCCAGCTACCTGGCCGACATCTTCACCCTGCCCGCCAGCCTGGCCGGCCTGCCCGGCATGAGCCTGCCCGCCGGCTTCGGCGAAGGCGGCATGCCCGTGGGCCTGCAGCTGATCGGCAACTACTTCCAGGAGGGCACGCTGCTGCACGCGGCGCACGCCTTCCAGCAGGCGACGGACTGGCATTCGCGCGCGCCGGCAGGACTCTGAACATGAGCACGAGCAAACTGATCCGCGGCTACGAGGTCGTCATCGGCCTGGAAACGCACGCGCAACTGTCCACGCAATCGAAGATCTTCAGCGGGTCGTCCACCGCGTTCGGTGCGCAGCCGAACACGCAGGCCTCGCCGGTGGACCTGGCGCTGCCGGGCACGCTGCCCGTGATGAACAAGGGCGCGGTGGAGCGGGCCATCCGCTTCGGCCTGGCGGTGGGCGCCAAGGTGGCGAACCAGTCCATCTTCGCGCGCAAGAACTACTTCTACCCCGACCTGCCCAAGGGCTACCAGATCAGCCAGTACGAGACGCCGGTGGTGCAAGGCGGCACGATCGAGTTCTTCGTGGGGGGTGTGCATCACAAGGTGAGGCTCACCCGGGCGCACCTCGAAGAGGATGCAGGCAAGTCGCTGCACGAGGACTACGCCGGCCAGACCGGCATCGACCTGAACCGTGCGGGCACCCCGCTGCTGGAGATCGTGTCGGAGCCGGACATGCGCTCCAGTGCGGAGGCCGTCGAGTACGCCAAGACCCTGCACGAGCTGGTGAAGTGGATCGACATCTGCGACGGCAACATGCAGGAAGGCTCCTTCCGCTGCGACGCCAACGTGTCGGTGCGCAAGCCCGGCGAGCCCTTCGGCACGCGGCGCGAGATCAAGAACCTGAACAGCTTCAAGTTCCTGCAGCAGGCGATCGACTTCGAGATCCAGTGGCAGATCGACCTGGTCGAGGATGGCGGCAAGGTTCAGCAGGCCACCGTGCTGTTCAACCCCGACTCCGGCGAGACGCGGGCCATGCGCACCAAGGAAGATGCGCACGACTACCGCTACTTCCCCGACCCCGACCTGCCGCCGCTGATGATCCCGCAGCCATGGATCGAGGACGTGCGCGCCCACATGCCCGAGCTGCCCCGCGTGATGGCCGCCCGCTTCCAGAAGGATTACGGCCTGCCGGAATACGACGCGACCATGATGACCCAGAGCAAGGCCTTCGGCGCGTTCTTCGAGTCCACGGCCAAGGCGTGCGGCCAGCCGAAGCTGGCGGCGAACTGGCTGATGGGCGAAGTGTCGCGGCGCTTGAATGCCGAAGGTCGTGAGCTGGATGCGAGCCCGGTAAAGGCTGAGACCCTGGCCAAGCTGATCTCGCGCATCAGCGACGGCACTGTCACCAACAACGGCGCAAAGCAGGTCTTCGAAGCGCTGTGGACCGGTGAGGCTCAGGACGTCGACGCGGTCATCGAGGCCAAGGGCCTCAAGCCGATGAACGACACCGGAGAACTCGAGCGCATCCTCGACGAGGTGCTCGCCGCCAACGCCAAGTCGGTGGAGGAATTCCGCGCCGGCAAGGAGAAGGCCTTCAACGCCCTGGTCGGCCAGGCCATGAAGGCCACCAAGGGCAAGGCCAATCCGGCGCAGGTGAACGAGCTGCTGAAGAAGAAGCTCGGCTGATTCGACGGGTCTTGAACGGGGCGGCCGAGCCGCCCTGCTTCACTTGGCCTTCTTCGCCACGGCGGTCGAGGCCGCCCCCGAAGCCGCCGGCGCAGCGGGCAGCGCCCCGAGCGACCCCGCCGGCGCGCCGGCCCACAGCTTCTTCAGCCGCGCCAGCTCCGTGTCGTACAGCGCGTTGATGCGTCCGATCTCGGACTGCTGGTTCTGGATCAACGACCGCTGTGCGTCGGTGGCCGCATCATTCGCATCGAGCTGCTGCTTGAGCTTGAGCGGCATCTGCTTGCCGGCGTAGAACTCGGCCTCGTCCATCAGCGGCTTGCGGTCGGCCGCAAGGGCCGCGATGCGCTTCTCGGACAAGGCCACCGCGTTTCGCACGTCGTCCAGCGCCGCGGCGCGGGCCTTGTTGTGCGCTGCCTCATTGGGGAATCGCGTCATCAGGTTGCGATCGCGCCGGATGGTGTCCTGCTGCTGGGCCCGTTCGGCGGCGGCCTGGCGCTCGCGCTGCTCCTGCTCGGCACGTTCGTCGGCGGTGGGCGTGGGGGGCACGATCTGCCTGACCGATCCGTCCGCATTGAGCAAGCGCTGGTCGCGGGTGGCGCATTCGACGATGGGGCGGTCGGACGTGTGCTTCTTGCCCGTGGCGTCCACGCAGGTGTAGATGGGCGCCGCGGCGGCAGCCGAACCGGCGGCCAGCAGGCAGGCGGACAGGATCCACCCCGCGCCGAGGCCGACAACGTCCGACTTCTTCAAACCACAGCGCAGGACCAAGTCACACTCCGTAACGTTCGCGGTAGGCGGCCACGGCCGAGAAATGGGTTCTCAGCGCCGGGTCGTCGTTCGAGCGCAGATACTGCATGAGATCGGTCAGGTTGGCGATGCTCAGGACCGGAATGCCGTACTGGCTTTGAAAGTCTTCAACGGCAGACTTGTCCGAGAGGTTGTCATCGCGCCCGCCGCGCTCCATGCGGTCCATGGCAATCAGCACGGCCGCGGGCTCGGCACCGGCCGCACGGATCATCTCCACCGATTCGCGCTTGGAGGCGCCATCGGTGATGACGTCGTCGATGATGACCACCCGGCCCTTGAGCGGCGCGCCCACCATCAGCCCGCCTTCGCCATGGTCCTTGGCTTCCTTGCGGTTGTGGCAAAAAGGCACGCTGCGGCCCAGGCCCGCCAGGGCGATGCCGGTGCCGGCCGCCAGGGTGATGCCCTTGTAGGCCGGGCCGAAGAGCATGTCGAACTGCAGGCCCGAGGCCAGCAAGCGCCGCGCATAAAATTCCGACAGGCGCGCTAGCTTGGCGCCGTCGTCGAACAGGCCGGAATTGAAGAAATAGGGCGACAGCCGCCCGGCCTTGGTCTTGAACTCCCCGAACCTCAGCACGCCGGACTGGACGGAGAACGCCACGAAGTCACGGGCCAGGGTGTCGTTGGGGGGGGCTGCGCTCATTGAGGACATCGCCTGTGTTCCGTCTTGTGACTTTGAATTTGAACGGCATCCGCTCGGCGGTGAACAAGGGGTTCATCCCGTTCGCGGAGGGACTCTCGGCCGATTGTATGGGGGTGCAGGAGATCAAGGCCCAGCTCGCCGACATCGAGGGCCGCTTCGACACCGTGGCAGGCATGACCGGTCATTTCCATTGCGCCGAGAAGAAGGGGTATTCCGGCGTGGGCCTGTACAGCCGCAAGGCACCCACGCAGGTCATCACCGGCATCGGCAACGAGGAATTCGATGCCGAGGGCCGCTACATCGAAATGCGTTTCGACACGCCGCAGCGGAAGTTGAGCGTCATCAGCTGCTACTTTCCGAGCGGCAGCAGTGGAGAGCATCGCCAGCAGGCGAAGTTCCGCTTCCTGGCGCTGATGGCGCCCCACCTCATCCAGCTCAAGGCCGAGCGTGAATTCATTCTCGTGGGCGACGTGAACATCGCCCACAAGGAGATTGACCTCAAGAACTGGAAGAGCAACCAGAAGAACAGCGGCTTCCTGCCGGAGGAGCGGGCATGGATGACCCATGCCCTGGAGCAGATCGGCCTGGTGGACGTGTTCCGCACGCTGAATCCGCACCCGGAGCAATACACCTGGTGGAGCAACCGCGGCCAGGCCTGGGCGAAGAACGTGGGGTGGCGGCTGGACTACCACCTGGCGACGCCGATGATCGCGGCGACGGCGAAAAGCGAGCACATCTACCTGAAGGAACGCTTCTCGGACCATGCGCCGCTGGTGATCGACTACGACTTCACCTTGTAAGCCGGGCCAATCCCTTGGCCGGCCGGCCCACCCGGCAATCACCCTGATCGACGCCATCCGGCACGGGGCCGACACTCGGGCGAACACATCGTCGGAGCCGCCATGTCGCAAGAGAAGTTGATCACCTGCGTCGATGCACTGATCGCACAGGCCGGGAAGCGCCCCAACACCGTCTACATGCACCAGCCGACGGACCGGCAGTGGCGCACCTGGACCTGGGCCCAGACTCTGGACGAGGTGCGGCGCATGGCCGGCGCACTGGCCGCCAGGGGGTATCCGCCTGGCAGCCGCATCGCCATCATTTCCAAGAACTGCGCGCACTGGGTGATGGCGGACATGGCCATCCTCATGGCCGGGCACGTGAGCGTGCCGATGTACCAGAACCAGTCGGCCGAGGTCACGCGCTACGTGCTGGAGCACAGCAACGCAGTGCTGGTCTTCACCGGCAAGCTCGACGAACCCGAGCGGGTGGACGAGGCGCTGCCCGCGGGCCTGCCGCGCATCAGCTTCCCCTACCCGAAGCGCCTGGGCGGCGACGACTGGGACGCGGTGGTCAAGGCGAGCGAGCCGCTGCCGCTCACCAAGCTGCCCGCGCTCGATGACACCGCCAGCATCATGTACACCTCGGGCACCACGGGCAACCCCAAGGGCGTGGTGAACCGCTTCCGCCACATCGCCGCGGCCATTTCCACCGGCATGAAGCTGTTCGAGTTCAGCGACCGCGACCGCTACCTGTCCTACCTGCCGATGTCCCACGTCGCCGAGCGCGCGCTCGTGGAGATGGGCAGCATCTACACCGGCATGACGCTGTACTTCGTCGAGTCGCTGGACACTTTCGCGCAGGACTTGCAGGTCGCCCAGCCCACCGGCTTCTTCGCCGTGCCGCGGCTGTGGACGCGCTTCCAGATGGGCGTGCTGGGCAAGATGCCGCAGGAAAAGCTCGACCGGCTGCTCAGCATTCCCATCGTCTCGGGCCTCGTGAAGAAGAAGATCCGCAAGGCGCTGGGCCTGGCCAAGGCGCGCATGGTGGCCAGCGGCGCGGCGCCCATCTCGCCCACGCTGCTGGACTGGTATGCGCGGCTGGGCATCAACATCTGGGAGGTCTACGGCATGACCGAGACCTTCGGCCAGGGCACCACCACCGCCATGGGCGGCGCCCGCGCGGGCAGCGTGGGCAAGCCCTATGAAGGCGTGGAGATCAAGCTCGGCGACGGCGCGCTCAACGGCGGCGCGGCCGGCGAGGTGCTGGTGCGCACGCCCGCGCTGATGGACGGCTACTACCGCGAGCCGGAGAAAACCCGCGAGGTCATCACGGCCGACGGCTTCTACCGCAGCGGCGACCTGGGCGAGATCGCGCCCGATGGCGCCTTGCGCATCGTCGGGCGCGTGCGCGAGCAGTTCAAGACCGGCAAGGGCAAGTTCGTCTCGCCCGCGCCCATCGAGAGCCTGCTGATGGAGAACAACCTGCTGGAACAGGTCTGCGTGATGGGCAGCGGCCTGCCGCAGCCGGTGGCGGTGGCGGTGCTGTCGGACATCGGCAAGGCACAGCCGCGCGAGGCGGTGGAGATGGCCATGGTGCAGCTGGTGAAGACGGTCAACGCCCGGCTCGACTCGCACGAGAAGCTCGCCAAGCTGGTGCTGACGACCGACCCATGGACCATCGAGAACGGCATGCTCACGCCCACGCTCAAGCTCAAGCGCCAGCCGATGGAAGACCGTTACGCCGCGCTCGCCGAGAAGTGGGTGGAGGAGCCCACCCTCGTGCTGTGGCAAGGAGAAAGCGCGTCGCAAGCGGTGCCTAGAATGGCCGCATGACGCTTTCTCTCTCGCATGGCGGCCGATAACACCGCGCCGCCTTCACGCTTCGACCTCGCGGCGCTGCACCGGCTGACGGTCGCCGCGCTGGTGGGCTTCGCGTCCGGGCTGCCGCTGGCGCTGACCGGGCAGGCGATGCAGGCCTGGCTCACGTCCGAGGGCGTGAGCATCGCCACCATTGGGCTGTTGAGCATCGTCGGCCTGCCCTACACCTTCAAGTTCCTGTGGGCGCCGCTGATGGACCGCTTCGACCTGCCCTGGCTGGGCCGGCGCCGCGGCTGGATCGTCGCCACACAGCTCGTGCTGGCACTGCTGCTGTGGTGGATGTCGGGCACCTCGCCCAGCCACGCGACGCGCACCTTCGCGCTGCTCGCCACGCTCATCGCATTCGTGTCGGCATCGCAGGACGTGGTCGTCGACGCCTACCGCACCAACATGCACGCGCCCAATGAACGTGCGCTCGGCTCCTCGATGTACGTGATGGGCTACCGCATGGCGATGATCCTGTCCGGCGGCATCGCCTTCATCTGGGCCGACCCCGCGCAAGGCGGCGCCTGGACCTGGCCCGAGATCTACCGCTTCATGGGCTGGATGATGGTGGGCCTGGCCGCCGTCACCGTCGTCTTCCTGCCTCGGCTGCAGCATGCGCAGGCGCCCGGCAGCGTGGCGCGGCAGGACCTCATCGGCTTCTTCGCCGTGCTGGTGGCCGTGGGCATCGGCTTCAAGCTCAGCGAGGCGCTGGGCCCGCCGGCCGCCGACGCGATGCTCGCGCCCTTCTTCGCCAACTCGAGCATGGCAGCGCCCCTCAAGCAGAAGTGGGTGGACCTGCTGGCACTGATGCTGGGCCTGCTGTTCACCCTGCCGCTGGCGGCCTTCGCCGCGCGCTGGGCGCGCTTCGAGACCTTGCTGGGCGGGCTGCGCAGCTACTTCGCGCAAGAGGGCGCCTGGCCATTCCTCGCCTTCATCGTGCTCTTCAAGCTGGGCGATGCCTTCGCCGGCTCGCTGATGACGCCCTTCCTGCTGCAAGGCGTGGGCTTCGGCCTGGCCGAGGTGGGCGTGGTCAACAAGATCCTGGGCATCTGGCTGTCCATCGGCGGCGCGCTGATCGGTGGCGCGCTGATGCTGCGCCTGGGCCTGTGGCGCTCGCTGATGATCTTCGGCATCCTGCAGATGGTGAGCAACCTGGGCTTCTGGTGGCTGGCCGTGGCTGGCAAGGGCTTGATGTCGGGCCTCACGCTGCCGGCCTTCGACTGGGGCTTCGTCAAGCTCGCGCAGCCCACGCCGGTGGACGGCGGCCTGCTGCTGGTGATCGCCGCGGAGAACCTCTCCGGCGGCATGGGCACCGCTGCCTTCCTCGCCTTCCTGATGAGCCTGTGCAACCAGCGCTTCACCGCCACGCAGTACGCGCTGCTGTCGGCCTTCGCCTCGGTGGGCCGGGTGTGGGTGGGGCCGCTGGCGGGCGTGCTGGCCGAGTCCATCGGCTGGCCCACGTTCTTCATCATCTCCACCGTCCTGGCCGCGCCCGCGCTGGTCATGCTCTGGTGGATGCGGCACGCGGTACGCTCGCTGGAAGTTGACCCCGACGCCGTCCCGGCGGACGATTGAAATCCTCTTCTGGCAACATCATCTGGCGGCTGTTGGGCGCCGCACGCATTCCGAGGTTCCATGAGCTCCGATTCCGACTTCCAGACCGACTACGTTCCTTCCCCTTCCCTGCAGCCGCACGCCTTCGGCTGCCAGTGCGCGCTGCACTCGCGCCGCCGTTTCACCGCGCTCGTGGCGGGTGCCGGCCTCGGCGCCACCCTGCCCGCGGTAGCGCTGGCGGATGGCGTGGAAGTGGGCGAGCGCTCGCAGCTGAGCGGGCTGGTGTCGGCCGAGCAGCTGGAGAAGGCGGCGCAGCAGCAGTACCGCAAGATGCTGGCCGAGGCCTCGTCGCAGCGCGCGCTGGCGCCGGACTCGCATCCACAGGTGGTGCGGCTGCGCGCCATCGCGCAACGGCTCATCCCGCACATCATGTCGCCCAACCTGCATTCCACGCCGCGAGCAGCGGACTGGAACTGGGAGGTCAACCTCATCGGCAGCAAGCAGATCAACGCCTTCTGCATGCCGGGCGGAAAGATCGCCTTCTACTACGGCATCCTCGACCAGCTCAAGCTCACCGACGACGAGGTGGCCATGGTGATGGGCCACGAGATCGCGCATGCCTTGCGCGAGCATGCCCGCGAGCGCATGGGCAAGAGCGCGGTCACCAACAGCGCGATCGAGATCGGCGCGGCGCTGCTGGGCCTGGGCAACGGCGGGCGCTACCTGGCCGGCCTGGGCGGGCAGCTGCTGAGCCTGCGGTTCAGCCGGGGCGATGAATCGGAAGCGGACAAGGTCGGCCTCGACCTGGCCGCGCGCGCCGGCTACGACCCGCGCGCTGGCGTGACGCTGTGGGAGAAGATGGGCCAGGCCAGCAAGGGCGCGCCGCCGCAATGGCTGTCCACCCACCCGTCGGGTGCGACGCGGATCGAGGAGATCCAGGCCAGCCTGCCGCTGGTGCTGCCGGTGTACCAGAAGGCTCCAAAGCCGACCCGCCGGTTTGATGAATCGCTGAAGTAGCCCGGGTCACCAACCTGACGGGAGACGCCGGCGCAGGACCATGTCCCGGCCCTCGGTGGCAACGAAACCGCCGGTCTCCAGGTCCTTCATCAGCCGGCTCACCATCTCGCGCGAGCATCCGGCACGCGAGGCAATGCTCTTGTGCGTGAGCGAACCCTGGATGATCCGGGTGCCATCCGGGCGCTCCACGGCGAGCCCATTCAGCAAGCGGGTCACCCGGTCATAGACATTGAAGAAGGCAATCTCGCGTGCCGCCTTCGTGGCGGCACGCGCGCGGCCGATGACATGCGCCAACAGCTCGAACGCGAATTCCGGGTTGGCCGCGATGTGTTCGCGCAGCGTCTGCCGCGTCACTGCCACGCAGTGCGTGGGTTCGATCGCACGCACCGACGCGGATCGCGGCCCGCCGTCCAGGCTCATCTCGCCCACGACGAAATCGGCGGGACCGTAGTCGTTGTAGACGATCTCGCGACCGCTTTCCTGATCGTCCTTGGAAAAGGCCTGCACGCGGCCGGCCAGGATGATGAACAGGGTGTCGTCGCGGTCACCCTCCTGGATGAGCAGCATGCCCTTGCCGAAGCGGCGCGGCACGCCTCGGGCCGCGAGGGTGCGCCAGGCCGCGGGCAACGACGATTCGGCGATATCACCTGGGTGGTCCATGGCGCGCAGCGTGCGAACGGGCGCGTCCCCCTGGTCCGCGCAACCGCAAAAACTCTAGCACGAGCACGCCATGGGACCACCGCCGGGTGTCCTCCCTGGACACCGGATGCGCCGGTCACGCGGGGCATCCGTCGCATCGCTGCATCACCGCCGCCCGCGGCCCAGGCCTCACTGTGCCGTCGCGGGCTCGCGGTGATGCTCGACAGACATCGCCTTGATCACCGGCGTGATCGGCGGCAGCACCGCGATGCGGTTGAGCAGTTCGCGGATGCTGCCCGTCTGCGTCTTGGTGCGGATGCTGCAGATGTGGGAGCGCACGGTGGAGATGGCCACGCCCTGCTCCTTGGCCACCTCCTTGGGCTTGAGGCCCACGCACATGCGCTGGAGCACCAGGGCCTCGGCGCAGGTGAGGCCGTTGCTGCGGGCGTAGAAGTCCACCGTCAGCGAGTCGGCCGCGCTGCGCCGGCCCAGCACCAGCAGGGCCAGCGCTTCGCCGTCGGCGGCACCGTGCATCGGCACGACCGCCACAGGCAGCGAGCCGCACGCGTCGCTGGCGGTGAAGAGCTTGCGGCGCCCACGCACGGCATCGGCGATGGCCACGCTGAGCACGTGCTGGTCGGCGGGCGTGGTGGTGTGGACCCGTCCGCCCCCCAGGCGCAGCGGGCCGCCGGCCAGCATCTCGCGCAGGGCCAGTTGGTTGGCATAGCGCAGGCTGCCGTTGCCGTCCACGAGCACGACGCCGTAGTCGATCTCGTCGAGCACCCGCATGAGGATGGACACATCCATGCCCGCCGCGCCGCCATCGGCGCAAGGCACCCGGGCTGGGTTGTGGTCTTGGGTGATGAAGTCAAACATGCTTGCTTCCCTTCGCATTCACAACAAGTTCGGACTCGTTGAAAGCTTAGGTAAGCAAGTGTTTTTGAAGGGGTGAATCTGAACGGCGGGGTTGTGCGAAATTCACCTTCGGCGCGGCACCAGGGCCGGCCGCTCCCAGGCTACAGCGTCTTGTGGAGCCACTTCTGCAGGTCCACCACCTCCTGCGGGCACACCGAGTGCTGCATCGGGTACTCGTGCCACTCGACTTGGTAGCCCAGCGCCAGCAGCGCATCGCGCGAGGCAGTGGCGCGGTCGAAGCCCACCACCGGATCGCTGCGGCCGTGCGCGAGGAACAAGGGCACGTCGGCATTGGCGGCATGCCGCTCGGCAGCCAGCGTGGACGCCAGCGGCAGGTAGCCCGACATGCCGATGAGCCCGGCCAGCCGCTTCGGGTAGCGCAGCGCCGACAGGAGCGTCATCGCGCAGCCTTGCGAGAAACCGCCCAGCACGATGCGGCCGGCCGGCACGCCTCGCTCCTGCTCGCGGTCCAGCAGGGCATGCACCTCGGCCATCGAGCGGCGAAGGCCGGCATCGTCTTCGCCCGAAGCGCCGTCGAACCCGAAGATGTCGTACCAGGCCCGCATCGCGTAGCCGTTGTTGATGGTGACCGGCATCACCGGCGCCCGCGGGAAGATCCACCGCACCGGCCCGCCCGGCACTTCCAGCTCGTCGGCGAAGGACAGGAAGTCCGTGCCGTCGGCGCCCAGGCCGTGCAGGATGATGACCGAGGTGGAAACGGGTCCGGCGGGACCGACTTCGATGGTTTGGAGCGACATGGCATGAATCATCGCACGGGCCCATCGGCCTCCATCGCGTGGTGATGGCTCAGGAACAGCTCGCCGCCGAACCATTGCCGCCACTGGCCGGCTTTCAGGCCGTCCAGCACGGGGCCCTTCACCTCGCTCAGGTCCAGCCGGATGCCGCGGCCGGCCAGCATGTCGTGCAGCGCACGCAGCGCCGCCAGCCCGCTCAGGTCGATGTGATTCACCGGCGACATCTGCAGCACCACGCGGCGCGTGTCGGGGTAGCGCACCAGCTGCTGGGCCACCACGTCGCTCAGCTGCCGGGCGTTGGTGAACAGCAGGCTTTCGTCGATGCGCAACGCCATCACGCCCGGCGTGAGTTCGACCTCGTAGCGCTCGGCGTTGCGGTAGTGCTCGGTACCAGGCACGCGGCCGATGAGCGCCACGTGCGGCCGGGCCGTGCGCTGCAGCAGCAGCCCGATGGACGCCGCCACGCCCACGCCCAGCGCCCAGGTGACGCCCATGACCACCGTGAGCACGGCCACCAGCGTCATCAGCACGCATTCGGCGCGGTCGTAGCGCCAGGCCTCGCGAAAGGGCTGGAGGTCGAACACCGCCACCGAGGCGACGAGGATCGTGGCCGCCAGCACCGCGATGGGCAGCAGGGCCAGCGGCCGGCCGATGAGCAGCACGGCCAGGCCCATGAACACCGCCGTGAAGACACCGGCCATGCGCGTGCGGCTGCCGGCGTCCAGCGCCATCACGCTGCGGGTGAAGCTGCCGGCCACCGGCATGCCGGCGGTGGCGGCGGCCGCGAGGTTGGCGGCCGCCAGGCCGGCCAGTTCGCGGCGCGGGTCGATGCGGGTGCCTTCCTTGCGGGCCATCGATTCGGCCACCACCAGGCTGCTGACGAACGCCACCAGCGCGATCGGCGCGGCGCTGGGCAGCAGCTCGCGCCACAGGGCCAGGTCGAAGGACATGGCATGCAGCCGCCATTCGAGCGCGGGCAAGGCGCCCACCAGCACCACGCCGCGTTCGCCGGACCGAGTGATCGCCTCGACCGCGATGGCCGTCGCCAGCACCACCAGCGGGGACAACCGCGCCAGCAGCACCGCCCGGCCGCGCGGCATCATGCGTGACAGCCAGTCCGCCGCCCGCTTGCGCAGCACCCACAGGGCCACGATGGCGACCACGCCGAACAGCGCCGTCAGCGGCCACCAGGGCAGTGGGGTCTCGCGCCACGAGGCCAGCAGCTGCGGCAGGCTGGACCCGCGCGCGCCGGAGCCAAGCAGCGCCGGCAGCTGGCTGAGTGCGATGGCCACCGCGCCGCCGGTCTCGAAGCCCTGCAGCACCGGCACGCTCAGCAGCGCCGCCAGCGCATGCAGCCGCCACCAGGCGGCCAAGGCCAGCAGCACACCCACCTCGACGGCCAGCACCAGGGCAACGGCGTGCGGCGGCACGCCTGGCGGCGCATGGGCCACCGCCTGGGAAATCATCAGGGAGAGCAGCGCGACCGGCCCCACGCCGATCACCGGGCTGGAACCCAGGGCGGCATAGGCCAGCAGCGGCAGCAGGCTGGCGTACAGCCCGGCCTCAGGCGGCAGCCCGGCCAGGAGCGCGTAGCCCAGGCTCTGCGGGATGAGCAGCACGCTCACCACCAGCGCGGCCACCAGGTCGTCGCGCAGTGCGCCCTGCGCATACGCGCGCCAGCGGGCCGGATCAAACGTCGTCAAGTGCGGCATCGTCCTCATGATTGTCGACGGCTTGCGTCGTACAGTCTCGCATCCGACACCGTGAGCGCATGACCGACCTTCCCCGCCCCTCCCGCCCCGCCATCAGCTGCGTGATGCCGGCCTTCAACGAGGCCGAGAACCTGCCCGTGGTGCTGCCCGAGGTCTCGCGCCAGCTCGCCGCACTCACCGACCGCTGGGAGATCGTGGTGGTGGACGACGGCAGCCGCGACCACACGCCGCAAGCCATCCTGCCCTTCCTCACCACGCCGGGCGTGCGCTACCTGCGCCTGTCGCGCAACTTCGGCAAGGAGGCCGCCCTCACCGCCGGCATCGACCATGCCCTCGGCGAGGTGGTGCTGCTGATGGACGCCGACGGCCAGCACCCGGCCGCGCTGCTGCCGCGCATGCTGGAGGCTTGGCAAAAGGGCGCGGACATGGTGTGCGCGGCGCGTTCGTCGCGGGCCGACGAGTCCTTCGCCAAGCGGCTGGGCACCTGGCTCTTCTACCGGCTCGTGAACGCCAACCCGTCGATCCAGATTCCCGTGGACGCGGGCGACTTCCGGCTGATGGACCGCCGGGTGGTCAACGCGCTGAAGTCGCTGCCCGAGCGCAACCGCTTCATGAAAGGCATGTACGCCTGGGTGGGTTTCCACACCGAGATCATCGACTACCTTCCGGCCGAGCGGCATGCGGGGCAGAGCAGCTTCTCGCTGAAGTCGCTGTCGCGGCTGGCCTTCACCGGCATCACCGCCTTCACCAACCTGCCGCTGCGCCTGTGGAGCGCGGTGGGCGCCTTCATCGCCATGGGCGCGCTGGTGTTCGCGGCGTGGATCGTGGTGGAGCATTTCGTGCACGGCCACGACGTGCCCGGCTGGGCGACCCTGGTCACCGGCATGATGCTGTTCAGCGGCGTGCAGTTGCTGTCCATCGGCATCCTGGGCGAATACGTGGGGCGCATCTTCGACGAGGTGAAGCAGCGGCCGGTGTACGTCATCGGCTCGGAGTCCGGCCAGGGCGCGCTCAGCCAGCCCACCGAACCGCACGCATGATGAAGACGCTGGCGCTGTGCGCCGATGACTTCGGCATGTCGCGCGGCGTGTCCGCGCGCATCGCGCAGCTGGCGGCACGCGGGCGCATCAACGCGACCTCCTGCCTCACCAACGCCGCGCACTGGCCCGCCACCGCACCCATGCTGAAGGGCCTGCCCGAGGACATGGACGTGGGGCTGCACTTCAACCTCAGCGAAGGCCAGCCCCTGAGTGCCGAGCTGCGCCGCGTGTGGCCGCAGATGCCGCCGCTGCCGCAACTCATCGCCAAGGCGCACCTGCGCCTGCTGCCGCTGGCCGCCATCGCGGCGGAGTTCGATGCGCAGCATGCGGCCTTCGTCGAAGCGATGGGGCGCGACCCTGCGTTCGTTGATGGGCATCAGCACGTGCACCACTTGCCAGGCGTTCGCGACCGGGTGCTCGCCTCGATCGGCCAATGGGCGGACACGCCGGCCGTGCGCCACTGCGGCGACGTGCGCGGCCCGGGCTTCGCCGTCAAGCGCGCGCTCATCGCCGGCACCGGTGGCCGCGCGCTGCGCCGCGCGCTCGACCGCCGCGGCATCGCCCGCAACGCCGCGCTGCTGGGCGTGTACGACTTCGTGCCGGGCAGCTACCGCCAATGGATGAAGGGCTGGCTGCGCGCCGTGCCGCACGAAGGCGCCCTGCTGTTCTGCCACCCCGGCGCGGCCGACGGCGAAGGCGATGCCATCGCCTCCGCGCGCGGCCCGGAGGCCGACTACTTCGACAGCAGCGAGTTCCTCGACGACCTGGCCGAAGCCGGCGTGCGCATCGGTCGCGCGTGGCGGGCGGTCAAGCCGCCGCGCTGACGCGCCTCACCAATTGGGCAGCCCGGCGCACTCGCAGACAGCCTCGCTGGCCTTGTCGTTCCACCCGTCGCCCACGTACTTGTAGCTCTTGCCCGAGCGGAAGTGGTGCCCGCCATGGTTCACGTGCTCCCACAGCGTGAGGGTGCAGCCCGGGTCGACCTTGAAGGACGAGACCTTGTCGTTCCATGACGGTTCGTAGAGGAACCGGTGGATGCCGTCGGACGTGCCGTAGTCCGGCGCACTGACCATCTTCAGGTCGTCGCCGTTGCGCAGGGTCCAGTGCGCACCGCCGTAGTCACGGTGCTCGTAGATCGTGCACGTGGCGCTCTTGGGAGGGGGCGTGCCGCCGGCGTACGCGGTGCTCCCGAACACGCAGCCTGCCAGGCCGGTCATGATCATGGTGGACAGTCGCTTCATGGTGCATCCTTGCGTGTTGCTCCGCGCGACGTGCCGCGACGATCCCCTCCGTCGCCGGCACCCGCGGATGCCATCCACTCTAGGTTCCGCCGCCTGCGGCGTGATCCTTCAATGAGGGGATGGCCAGCCGCCTGCGCACCCTTCGATCTAGGGAGCGCGGCCCTCGGGGTGCCGGAATGTCCAGGCGCGATTGATGAGGAAGGTCAGCACCAGGCTGGCCAGCGTGGCCATGACCTGGCCGACCAGGTAGTGCAGCCCCCATTGCACCGACACCGCGACGATCAGCATGCCCAGCAGCGCGCCCGCCGCGGCGGTGCCCATGAACTTCAGCCACGCCGGCACGATGGGGCCCTCATGCCCGAAGGTGAACACGCGGTTGCCGAAGAAGGCCACCTGCGCGCCCAGCACCGCACCCAGGCCCGAGCCAAGCCAGGCGGGCCAGTGCAGCCACTCCACCACCACCGCCAGCAGCGCATAGTGCGCCGCGGTGGCGATGGCCCCCACCAGGGCGTAGCGGACGAAGCGCTGCATGCTCAGCAGCGGCGCGCCGGCGCGCGCATGAGCTTCACGTCGCCATGGACAACCACCGCCTCGATGCCAGGCACGCCGGCCAGCCACCGTTCATTGCCGGGCTTGAGCACGAACCAGGCCGCCGTGTCGCCACAGCTCAATTCGGGCGCGCGGTCCAGTTGCCACAGCACCGCCTGCGACTGCACGGTGTCGAAGCGGGCGGCGTCCCACAGCTCCTTGCGCCAGTTGTCGCGCCTGGGAATGTCAGGGCTGGCCCAGTCGCTGAGGATGACCACGGGCCGCTTGAGATTCACGTCGTAGCTCAGGTCGAAGAACACCTCGTCGACGAACACCACGCGGTCGTTGGGCGCCATGCGCGAGGCGAGCTCGCGTGCGATGGGCGCGGCGGAGTGCGGGGCCCTGAACGTCAGCGCCACCACGGCCGCGAGGCTGATCAGCGCTCCCGCCACGGTGGTCGCCAGGCGCCAGCGGTCGGCGCGCGACGCGGCCATCGACAGCAGCAGGCACCACGGTGCCAGCGCAGGCAACACATAGCCGACGAGCTTCGAACTGGGCAGCGAGAAGAAGCCGACGATGGCGGCGATCCACCAAAAGTAGAAGCCTGCCCGCGCGCGGTCGGCCGGCGCCAGCTCGCGCCACACCCGCGGAAGCCACAGGCTCCACGGCAGGGTCAGGGCAGGCAGTGCCACGAGGTAGAACCACCACGGGTGCACGTTGTTGAAGTTGGTCTGAGCGAAGCGGCGGAAGTGCTGCTCCATCACGAAGTAATCGAAGAAGCCCGGGTAGCGGTGCTGCATCAGCGCAAACCAGGGCAGCGCGATGAGCGCGAACAAGGCGATGCCGATGGGGTTCAGCAGGCGCAGCACCACGCGCCACTGCCCGCGCGCGAGCAGCCAGGGTCCCAGCACCAGCGCGGGCAGCACGATGCCGATGAGCCCCTTGGCCAGCACCGACAAGGCCGCCAGCGTCCACGCGGCCAGCACCCAGCGCAGTTGCGGCCGCTCGTCGTCCGCCGCGCGCGCGAAGGCCAGGATGGTCGCGGTGAGCATGCCGCCCACCATCATGTCCAGGTTGGCGTACTGGCCGCCCACGAAGAAGAAGGGCGTCGTCGCCAGCGCCAGCAGCGCGAGCAGCGCGGGCCGCTCGCCGTGCCAGCGGCGCACGGCCAGGAAGAGCGCGGCGCCCATCACCCAGGCACCGACAAAGGGACCGATGCGCGCACTGAAGTGGTTGATGCCCACGACCGACATCGCCGCCATGTCCAGCCAGTACATCAGCGGCGGCTTGTGGAAGAAGGGCAGGCCGTTGAGCAGCGGCGTGAGCCCGTCGCCATGCAGCATCTCGCGCGCCACGTTGGCGTAGCGGCCCTCGTCGGGCAGCAGCAGCGGGCGCAGGCCCAGGGTGGCCAGCAGCCACACGGCAAGCAGCGCGAGCGCGCGGCGGGGGGAGGCCCAGGAGGACATCGGCGACATGGGGTGGGAGGAAGTCAGCCCCGCATTGTCGCCGGGTGGTCAGCCGGCGCCGGGACGGCGTCGGTCAGGTCGCCTCAGGCCATGGCCGTCACGGGTTGCCGGCGCTCGGGCTCGACGATGTGCAGGTGCCGCGTCAGCAGGTCGCGCGGCGGCGCGATGCCCAGCTGCGCGAGGATGCGTCCGACCGCGCCGCGGTGGTAGGCACCGTGCGTGTTGACGTGCACCAGCATCTCCTCGCGCGACATGGTCGCGTTCTGCCCGTCGGTGAAGACGAAGGACAGCTTCTGCTCGAACAGCTCGGGCGCGAGCGACTGCACGTAAGCCACGTACCACTGGTCGGTGGCGGCCACCGACAGGCGCAGCTCCTCCAGCGTGGGCGTCTGCGGCGTGTTGGTGGCGGTGAAGCCGTGCGGCGTGCCCGACAGGTGGCCGGCGAAGATGCGGTCCACCACGTGGATGTGATTCAGGATGCGGATGGCCGTGTGCCGCTCGGCCTCGTGCGCGGCGGCATCGACCTTGGCCATCTCGGCGTAGAGCTCTTCGTTGGCCCAGGCCTTGTACTTGAACAGGGACAGCAGGAGGGTGGAGGTGCTCATGGGGTGTCAATGTGAAACGGTGGATCGACAATGCGGTTCAGGCCAGGTGCCGGCGGAATTTCACCCGATGCTGCCCCGGCCCGGCCTCGTCGGCCACGACTGGAAAGCCATTCTGCTCCAGACCACTATCCACGAGGCTGAAGCCCATCGCCCGATGGAATTGCACGGAACCGGTGTTCACGGGCGAGGTGATGCATTCAACGTCGGTACAGCCCAGGGCCTTCACCGAATCGAAGAACTGCGAATACAGCAGGCGGCCCAGGCCTCGCCCACGGCTCGGCGGCGCGATGCCGATGAAATGGATGTAGGCCAGCAATGGATTGGATTGCGAGCGCAATCCGACGAGGAAGCCCTGGACGCCGTCATCGCCGTCGATGGCGAAGCTGGTGTTGGAGAAGTGCTGGAAGAACAGGCGCGGCAGCAGGTGTGCCACCGGCCGGCCGCCCCACCACTGGTCGACGATGGGAGAGATTCGGTCGTAGTCGCTTCCGACGAGGGGGCGTGTCTGCATGAATGTCGATTCAGGTCTGGGCGTGCCTGGACGAGCGCGTCACGCCCCGGCTCCAGAGTTTGAGTGCAAGGAATCCAGCCAAGGCCGGCAGCCAGATCCACATCATCTCCGACTGCAGGACCACCCAGGTGCGGGCGCTGGCAATGCGGTCGAAGGCGATCGGCGAGGCCTCGATGCGGTGCCAGGGCATCACCAGGCGCTCGTCGGACCACGGCCACCACAGGGCCACGCCGTGGGTGCCGTTGGTGAACATGTCCAGCAGGGGATGCGACAGGGCGCACAGGCCGACGAAGGCGAAGGCCTTCCACGGCGAGGTGCGCAAGCGGCCGGCCAGCAGTGCGGCGGTGGTGGCCAGCAGGAACGCGAACCCCACCGAATGCGTGGCGCCGCGGTGGCCGAAGGTGTCGGCGTAGGCGACGTGCAGGCGGAAGGCAAGCACGTCGAAGTCCGGTGCGATGGAAGCGACGATGCCCGCCATCAACAAGTGCGGTGGCACGGCGCGCGAGCCCAGGCCCAGCCCGATGGCCAGCGGGACGACGGCGTGGGTCAGGATGGTCGGCATCGGCGTGGCGGCAGCGCAGTCATCGCATCGGAAACGCAGGACCGGACGGCAGTCCATCCGGCGTCGAGGCTGCCCGCAGCGCCTCCAGCGATTCGCGGATCGCCGCGGCAGACCAGGGCGTGTTGACCATGCCGTCTTCATCGAGCTTGGCAGCCAGCAAGGGGATGGTGATCGACGCGGGCTCCACGATCACCGCGGCCATGGTCCGCAGCACCTCGCGCAAGGCATCGTCCGCATGGTGGGCGCGCGGCGAGGCATTGAGCACGGCGACCGGCTTGCCGGCAAAGGGGCCGTGGCCGACCAGCCAGTCCAGTGCATTCTTCATCGGGCCGGTGATGCCGTGGGCGTATTCGGGACTGGCGATGACCAAGGCATCCGCTTCGCTGACCCGCCTGCGCAGGTCCATCACGGAAGGTGGCGGATCGGCCTCGATGTCCGGATTGAACAGCGGCAACCCGCCCAGCCGGTCGAACAGGTCCACTGCGATGCCCGTCGGCGCCAGGCGAACGGCCGCGCGCAGCAGCATGGTGTTGATCGACGCAACCCTGAGGCTGCCGGACAGTGCGAGGACCTTCACGCCGCCGATGCGCTCACAGCCTGTCCCACACCTGCACCACGCCCCACAGGTGAACCAGGCCGTAGCCCAGGCAGATGAGCGAGCTCCACACGACGAAGGGCGTGAGCGCGGACGGCTTGAGCACCATCACCGGAAACAGGATCAGGCCGCGCAGCAGGTAGACCGCCGTGATGGCCACGATGCCCGCCCTGAGCAGCGGCAAGGCCGGCAGCACGCCAGCGGCGGACAGGCCATAGGCCGACCAGGCCAGCAGGACCAGCGTGATGCCCATCGTGGCGATCGCCGGCCACCATTCGCCGCGTTCAGCCGCCTTCGCGAGGCGTTCCCCGGCGCCGAAGAAGCGGTACCAGGCAGGACCTCCGACGATGCACGCCACGTGCAGCAGCGCGCCGATGGCGCTGAGCACCGCGGCGAGAATCAGCGCAAGGTTGTATGGATGGGCGTCAGGCACGGCAGGCAAGACTCACTCCCTGGTTGTCGTTGTCATGTGCCGGAAGAGAATACACCGCTCGATGTCAGCGCCATCAGGTGCGGTCCCGCGCTGGTCCGAGCATGCGGCCCAGGGGTGCCATCAGCCTGAACAGCCACAGCTCGCGACGAAGCTGCCGCGAACGCTGATCCAGTGCATGGCTCGCGGCAGGAAGCACCTCGGCCAAGCGACTGCGCATCGCGTCCAGGTCCGTGGCGTGGTCGATCACCCACCGGTCCGGCAGTTGCGGCACAAGGCCTTCGGCCCGGCTGGCCCACAGGATGTGCGGCGCCCACCCCCACCAGGACGGATGAGCAGCGGCAACACGCCGGCGCAGCGACATCGGAATGCCCGGCAGGTCGATGCCGCAGTTGAGGTACCAGGCACATGCGGCGTCGGGCTGATTGCCCTGGCTGCCTTGGAACTGGAAGTGCTGCACGTGGTCGCCGCGGTCGCGCGACAGCGTGTGGCCCGAGCAGCGAAAGCCCAGCGGCGCGAGGTCTTCCGACGCCAGGCGGCGCAGCATCAGGTCGAAGGCGTGCCGCAGGTCCTGTGTCTGGCTGATGAAGCTCACAGCGCCCTCCAGGTGTCCAGGCAATGCGGGGCCAGGGCCGTCACCCACGAGGGGCATTCAGGATCGAAGGCCAGGCCGAAGCGCGGGCTGACGATGAAGCCTGCACGCTCGAAGGAGCCGGTGTCGTGCGCGCCCACGAAAGCCGCGAGCGTCGCGAAAGGCACGCTGATCTTGTCCAGGTGGAGCACCGGCACCTGCATCGTCACTTCTTCCAACCGGCCGTTGTCCTGAAAGCGGTAGACCACCGAGCCGTAGTCGAGCTCGTTCAGGCCGACATCGTTGCGGCCTTGCTGCAAGGGCCGGCCCTGTGTCGACATGATGGTCTCGCGTGAGACGGTGAACGGGACTTCATCGACGCTGATGAACGGGATCAGGTGCATGCAGGGCGGGCGCAGATTCACTCGCCCACATGATGCGCCACTGCCATCACCCACGGCATGACCAGCTCCGGCACGAGGTAGCCCAGCCACACCGCCCGCGGCTCGGGCAGGCCCACCTTCCTGATGGACAACAGCCGTCCGCAGCCGGCGCCGAAGATGCCGATGCCCCCGGCGAGGAACAGGCACACGCGGACGATGACCTGGCTGGTGGTGAGCGCGACTTCAGCGGACATGAGCGACCCCTTGGACGCAGGACTGCCACGGTCCGATCGACAGAACGGCCGTGTCGCCGGAGTCTAGGGTCAGTCCAGGAGCTCCACCAGCTTGCGATTCACGGGCCCCGGCGTGCGCCGCGTCACTTCACGTTGCTGGCCGCCGCACTGGCCGCATCCTGGGTGGACTTGAGCACCTTGCTGGAGATGCGCGATGCCTTCTCCTGGCGGGACACCGGTTGCTGGCCTTGTTGGGATGGGCCTTGCGGCGACTGGCTCTGTTGTGACTGCGTGGGCCGGTTGGCCATGCCGACCGCAGGCGGCTGTTGCGCCGCCTTCGACTGCTGCGCCTTGCGCACCGCACCCGCCTTCGCACCACTGGCGGACTGCTGAGCAGCCGGAACCGGCGCGTTGTTGTTCGATTGAGCCGTGGCCAACATGGTGGCAGCCAGGCCGACGATGCCTGCAAAAGCGGAAGACAAGAGGCGGCGGTTCATGGAAGTCCCTCGGTTGGAAGTGATGCCCAGCCGATCAACGCGCTGGATCGATCCTGGACGACAAGGGCTCGAACCCCGATTCGCCGCCGTGCTGAGGCAGGCCATCGGGAATCTCATGCCAGGGTGCCTTGTGGCTCACGAAGTAGTGGCCGGATGGAACGAGTGAAGAAGGATCGTCGACCATGCCGGCCGGCACGCCCAGCACCTTGGGGTAGCGCTGGTCGATGGTGAACAGGTGCGACCCGCAGCGCTTGCAGAAGTGTCGCGATCCGTTCGCGCTGACGTCGTGGCTGAGCAGGAGATCTTCGCCACCGATGACCGTGGCCTCACGCCGCAGGCTCACCCAGGTCGTGAAGGCCGCGCCGCTTTGCCGGCGGCACTGGTTGCAGTGGCAATGGATGACGCTCTTGGGCGGCATCGAGGATTGCAAGGTGACGGCGCCGCAGTAGCAACGGGCCGTGAAGGCAGAAGCAGCCATCTTGTCAGTCATGGTCGAGTGGATCGGCGTCGGCCGGCAGGCGCGAATACATGAGGTAGTCGCGTGGCTCGCCGCGCACGATGCGGAAATGGCGGATGATGCCTTCGAGCAAGAAGCCGTTGCGCTCGAGCACGAGGATGGAGGCCCGGTTGGGTGGCAGCACCGTGGCCTGAATGCGGACAAAGCCGTGCTGCTCGAAGCCCCATCGGGTGGTGGCCCCGCAGACTGCCGACGCAAAGCCTCGGCCCCAGTGGGCGGGGTGGATGGTGTAGGTGATCTCCGCGGTCTTGTTGAGCACCGAGATGGAGTGAAAACCGGCAACGCCGATGAGCCGTTGGTCCGGCGAGCCGCACACCGCGAAGTGGATGGGCGTGCCGGACTCCGTCGACAGACCGCGCTCGATGATGGGCAGCAGGTCAGCCGCCTGTGTCACCTGGGCACTGGTGTGAAGCAGCACCCGTGGGTCCGCGGCAAACTCGAACCAGGCGGACACATCCGACAGCTCCAGCGGTCGAAGCGTCAAGGGGCAGTTGGTGACGACGGGTGATGTGGCGGGGCGCATGGACGACGATTGTCAATCCACCTTCGCCCCCGACACCTTCACCACCTTCTCCCACTTCCTCGTCTCCGCCGCGATGAAGCTCGCGAACTGCGCCGGTGCCATGCCGCTCGGGATGGCACCTTGCGACATCAGCCGGTCCTTCAATGCCGGCGTGGCCAGCGCCTTGGCCGTCTCCTGCTGGATGCGGTTCACGATGTCTGCCGCCGTGCCGGCGGGCGCGAGCAACCCGAACCATGAACTCGCATCGAAGCCCGGCACCGGACCGGCCTCGGCGATGGTCGGCAGCTCGGGCAGCACCGCACTGCGCTGCGCGCTCGTCACCGCCAGCGCCTTCAGCTTGCCGGCCTTGATGTGCGGCAAGGCCGAGGGCAGGTTGTCGAACATCAGGTCCATGGTGCCGCCGATCAGATCCAGCAGCGCGGGCCCCGATCCGCGGTAGGGGAAGTGCACCATGAACACGCCCGTCATGGTCTTGAACAGTTCGCCGCTCAGGTGGATGGACGTGCCATTGCCGCTGGAGGCCATGTTGAGCTTGCCGGGGTTGGCCTTGGCGTAGCGGATCAGGTCCGGCACGCTTGCGATCTTCATCGCCTCGGCCTTGGCGGGGTTCATCACCAGCACGTTGGGCACGCCGGCCACCAGCGTGATGGGCGCGAAGTCCTTGATGGGATCGAAGGGCAGCTTCGGATACAGCGACTGGTTGATGCCGTGCGTCCCCACCGTCCCCATCAGCAGGTTGTAGCCATCGGGCGCGGACTTGGCGATCTCGGCCGTGCCCACGTTGCCCCCAGCGCCGGGCTTGTTGTCGACGATGAATTGCTGGCCGAAGGCCCGGCTGAGCTCGGGGGCGAGTGCACGGGCAAGGATGTCGGTGGTGCCGCCGGGCGCAAAGGGCACGAGGATGCGCACCGGCCGCGACGGCCAACGCTCCTGCGCGAACACCGCTGCGGGGCACAAAGGCCATGCGGCCATGCCGGCAATGAGCCATCGGCGACGTGTGTCCAGGGTCATGCGCGCCTCTTCATGAGTCCATCCACGGAGCGACGAGTGTGTGGCAAGCGGCAAGCACGCACAGTGAGGGCTTGCCCCCATGCGGCAATGCCGCAAATGCGCCCCAATCACCCCACTGCGCCGATGTGCGAGCCCCGCGCGAGCGCACGTCAAGGTCTTGCGACTTGCAATACCCTGGCGCCATGTCACATTGACACTTCCTCCTGGCTGATCCGTCGATCTTGAAGTCCGACCCTGCCTCCGATGCATTTCCGGAACTCGGCGCCATCATCAGCCGCGTGCAGTCGCGGTTCATCCGCGCAGCCCCGCCCAACGAGGTGTTCGATCCGCTGCTCACCGACTTGCTGGAATTCACGGGCAGCGAATACGGCTTCATCGGCGAGGTGATCGAAGGGGGACAGTCCACCCGTTTCCTGCGCCTGTTCGTGCTCACCGACATCAGCTGGAATGAGGAGACGCATGCGCTGTATCAGCGGCATCGGCAAGGCCAGCCCATCGAGTTCCACAACCTGTCCACGCTGTTCGGTGCGGCCATCACCAGCGGGCAGACGGTCATCGCCAACGACCCGCCGCGCGACCCGCGCCGAGGCACGCTGCCCGGCGGCCACCCCGACCTCAACTGTTTCCTGGGCGTGCCCATGTTCCACGGCGGCGAGATGGTGGGCATGGTAGGCCTGGCCAACCGCGCCGGAGGCTACGACGAGCGCCTGGCGGAGTTCCTGCAGCCGCTGTTCGCCAGCGTGGCTGCCATCATCGGCGCGGTGCGCATGGACGCCGCGCGGCGAGCCGCCGAGCAGGCCCTGCGCGAGAGCGAGGAGCGGCTGCGCAACACCTTCGAGATGGCCGCGGTGGGCATCGCGCACGTGTCGCCCGACGGCGGCTTCCTGCGGGTGAACCACCGGCTGTGCGAGATCCTCGGCCGCGAGCGCGAGGAACTGCTGCGCATGCGCTTCCAGGACGTGACCCTGCCCGAAGACCTCGACATCGACCTGCACCAGGTCAGGCGCCTGCTGGCCGGCGAGGCCAAGAGCTATGTGCTGGAAAAACGCTACCGCCATGCCAATGGTGGCGTGGTGTGGGTGTCGCTCACCGTCGCCATGGTGCGCGACCGCGACGACAAGCCGGCCTACTTCATCTCGGTGATCGAGGACATCACCGCACGCAAGCAGACCCAGGCCGCCCTGCTGGCCGCGCAGGCCGCCGAACGGGCCAATGCGGCCAAGACCGAATTCCTCTCGCGCATGAGCCACGAGCTGCGCACGCCGCTGAACGCGGTGCTGGGCTTCGCGCAGTTGCTGCAAATGGACGCGGGCCATGCGCTCAGCCGCGACCAGCAGGAAAAGCTCGCACACATCGAGAGCGCCGGCGCACACCTGCTTGCGATGATCAACGACGTGCTGGACCTGTCGCGCATCGAAAGCGGCGGCATGCCGCTCACCGCCGAGACGGTGCCGCTGGAGGCCGCCGTGTCGGAAGCGGTGGCGCTGGTGGCAACGGCCGCACGCGACGCTCAGGTGCGCATCCGGCTGGAGCCGCCCAGCGCGCACGAAAAAGCGGGCAGCCACGTGCAGGCCGACCACCTGCGGCTGCGGCAGGTGCTGGTGAACCTGCTGAGCAACGCGATCAAGTACAACCACCGCGACGGCTGCGTGACGGTGCGCTGGCAGGCCGCGCCCGATGGCGAGCATGTGCTGCTGCAGGTCGTCGACACCGGCCAGGGCCTCAGCGCGGAACAGCGCGCGCACCTGTTCGAGCCCTTCAACCGCCTGGGCGCGGAGCGCAGCAGCATCGAGGGCACGGGCATCGGCCTCGTGGTCACGCAGCGGCTGGTACAGCTCATGGGCGGCAGCATCGAAGTCACGAGCCAGCCCGGGCTGGGCAGCTGCTTCAGCGTGAGCCTGCCGGCCGCGCCGGGCAGCGGCGTGCAGGCCAGCGTGCCGGATGAGGGCTCGCCGTGGGCGCCGCCAGCCGCCAGCAGCGGATCACGCCGCCGCACCATCCTCTACGCAGAGGACAACCCGATGAACGTGGAGCTGGTGCGCGAGGTGCTGCGCATGCGCGAGGACTGCGTGCTGCTGGTGGCCCGCAGCGGCCGCGAGGCCATCACCATGGCGCAAAGCGAGCACCCCGACCTGCTGCTGCTGGACATGCACCTGGGCGACATGACCGGCCTGGATGTCGCGCAGCGACTGGGCCGCGACGGGATGCTGCGGCAGATTCCCATCGTCGGCCTGTCGGCCGATGCCATGCCCGCGCCGATCGCGGCTGCGAACGAGGCAGGCTTCAAGGCCTACCTCACCAAGCCCTTGAACATCGGTGAGTTCCTGACGTGCATCGACCGGTTGCTGGCGGAGAAAGACTAGCTCGCGCCCGGCCCCGGCGTGTTGCGCAGCGTGACGCGGCCTTCGTGCCAGGCCCGATCGAAATCGCTCTCGATGGCCCGCAGTGATTGCGCATCCGACGCAGACGCCGACACCAGCCCGATCGCCCGGTTGCGCCCCTGGTTCTTCGCGGTGTACAGCGCCATGTCGGCCAGGTTCACCGCCTGTTCCCACGTCACCGGCACCGCATAGGGCGGCAGCGGGAAGCAGGCATAGCCCACCGAGGCCGTGACCCACAGGGCCTCGTTGTTGGCCATGATCGGCGCGCTGCCCACGCTGGCCAGCACCCGCGCGGCGAGCTGGTCGGTCTGCTCGGTGGTGAGCTTGGAGGCGAGGATGAGGAATTCCTCGCCGCCCCAGCGCACGACCAGGTCGTTGCCGCGCACGGCGGAATTCAGGCGCCTGGCGATCTCCACCAGCACCACGTCGCCGCTGGCGTGGCCATGGCCGTCGTTGATGTGCTTGAAGTGGTCGATGTCCACCAGCAGCAGCGCGCCCGAGAAGCCCTCCCCCACCGCCTTCGGCTCCGCCGCCATCACGGAATGGAAGTACCGGCGGTTCGCCAGGTCGGTGAGTGGATCGCGTTCGCTGGCCACGCGCAGCCTGGCATGGCTGGCTTCGAGCTGGCGGTTGGTGCGGCGCACGCGGCGCACCAGCAGCACGGCCAGCGCCACCGACAAGGCCATGATGGTCGCCAGCAGCACCCAGATGCGCTGCATCAGATCGCGGTTGGCCAGCGACGCCGTCTTGACCTCGTTGTCGCGCCGCACCAGGTCGATGCTGCGCTGCTTGGCCTCGGCGTCGTAGCGGGTCTGCATCTCCTTGAGCACGAGGTTCTGGCTGCGTTGCATCACCTCGGCGCTGAGCGTGCGTTCGCGGTGGTACAGCTCCAGCGCACCGCGCGTGTCGCCGGCCTCGGCCAGCGCATCGCCGAATTCGCGCAGGGTCTGCGCCTCGTCGGCGACCTGGCCGCTTTGCTGCCACAGGTGCAGCACACGCACCAGGTCCTGCTTGCCTTCGGCGATGCGGTGCAGCCCGATCTTCGCGAGCCCCGCGTTGTTGATGAGCGCGCGCTCCATGCGCTGGTCGTTGAACTCCTGCACCACCGGCAGGGCGGCATCGGCGGCGCGCAGTGCATCGGCCGGCCGGCCGCGCTTGGCATAGATGTCCGACAGGTTGGACATCAGCAGGGCGGCCATGCGGCGTGCATCGGCGCGCTGCGCGATGGCATGCGCTTCCTCGGTGGCGCGCAGGGTGGCCTCGGGGTCGGAGCGCAGGTCGGCGACGCGCGCCTCGTTGAGCTTGACGCGCACCATGGCCATCGGGTCGGCCAGGCCCGCGGCCATGCGGCGGGCTTGTGCGATGGAGCGCGCTGCCACGTCGGACTGCCCGGCGCGCGCGGTGGCCACAGCCAGCGAGCTCAGGCTGTAGACCTTGCGGAAGGCGTCGCCGGCCCAGTCGGCCAGGTCGAAGGCCGCTTGCGCATGCTCGCGCGCGGCGCTCGTCTGGCCCACGCTCATGGCGCGCCGCTCCAGCACCTGCAGGGCGCGCCACAGCGAGCGGTAGTCGCAGGGCTGCTGCGATGCGGCCTGCATGGCATCGCTGGCCGCAGGTGCGGCCGGACCATGCGGCGGGCAGCCCGGCTGGTAGGCCGTCGCGGCCGATTGCGCCAGCGCAGCCGCCACGTCGAGCTGGCCCGCGGTCTCGGCCACGATGGCGCGCACGAGGTTGGAGCCGGCCGCCGCGAGCGGGTCCTGCTGCTCGCGCGAGAGCACGAGCAGTTGTTCGGCCAGCGTGCCGGCTTCGTTGGCGCGGCCGGCCTGCGCCTGCACGATGCCTTCGGCCAGCACGAAGTTGCGGGCGACGGCAGGCACCATCGACTCGCCCGACGCTTCGCGCAGCTGCTTGAGCGATGCCAGCGCTTCGGCCGGATGGTCGTAGCCCTGCCGCACCAGCAGGTCGATGCGGTCGTCCAGCGTGCCCGCTGCGTAGCCACCAGGGACGGCCTGCGCGGCAAGGCTGGTCGCGCCCAGTGCGAGGATCAGTGCGAAAGCCGGCCATGCACGCATCACGCCACCGCCTCGCTGGTGGGCGACGGGCCTTGCAGCAGCGTCAGCGCCACCTGGCCTTCACGCCAGGCCGCCTCGAGCGAGCGCGTGATGTCGTCGAGCTTGGACTCGTCGCGCGCATGCAGCAGCCGCACGCCGTAGGCTCGGTTGCGGCCGTGTGCCTTGGCCAGGTACATCGCGGTGTCCACGAGGTTGATCGCGCGCTCCCACGACACGGGCAGCAGTGTGGGCTCGATCGGGAAAGTGGCAAAACCGATGGAACCGGTGACGGCGATGTCGCTGTCCTCGTGCCGCACCGGCGAGCCGGCCATGGCGCCGAGCATGCGGCGGGCCAGGGCCTCCACCTGGTCGGAACCCAGCGCCCGCACGATGACGAGGAATTCCTCGCCGCCCCAGCGCACGATGAGGTCGTGCTCGCGCAGCGTGTCACGCAGCCGCCGGGCCATCTCCACCAGGACGGTGTCGCCCGCGTTGTGGCCGTGCCTGTCGTTGATGCGCTTGAAGTGGTCGATGTCGATGAGGAACACCGTGCCGGCGAGCTTGCCGTCGGCCGCGAGCTGCTTCATCGCCGCCTGGAAATGGCGGCGGTTGGCCAGGCCCGTGAGCGGGTCGCGCTCGCTTTGCACCAGCAGCTGGTAGTTGCTCGACTCCAGCGCCTGGTTGCTCTGGCGCACGCGGCGGTACAGCACGAGCAGCACCACGAAGCTGAGCACGAAGGTGGCGGCCAGCAGCCACCACAGGCGTTGCTGCAGGTCGCGCTGGCGCAGCTGCTCGGTCTTCAGCGTGTTCTCGCGGTTGAGCAGCTCCAGGTCGCGCGTGCGGCGCTCGGCATCGAAGCGCTCCTGCATCTCCACGATGGCCTTTTGCTGCCCGCGCTGCAGGATCTCGTCGCTGAGCTGGCGGTGCCGGTGGTAGGCCTTGACCGCGCCGGGCAGGTCGCCCGCGCGCTCCAGGTAGGTGCCCAGCTCGGACAGCGTCTGCGAGACGCCGGGGATGGAGCCGCGCCGCTCATCGATGGCGATGGCGTCCTCGACGTACTTCTTGCCCAGCTCGAAGTTCTTCATCGAGATGTGCGCGAAGCCGATGTTGGCCAGCGCCACCGTCTCGATGCCCACGTCCTTGAGTTCGCGGGCAAGAGGCAGCGCTTCTTCCGACAGCGTGAGCGCGGTCTTGAACTGGCCGCTCTTGAGATAGAAGTCACCCAGGTTCGCGAGGTACAGGGTCTCGTCGTTGCGCGCGCCGGCCTTGCGCGCCGCATCCACGGCCATCTGCATCTCGCGGCGCTCGCCTTCGCGGTCGCCCGCGTCGTCCAGCAAGATGCCCTGGGTGTTGTGCACCCGGCCCAGTGCGGTGAAGTCCTGCGCCTGCATGGCGATCTCCAGCGCCTCGGCGTTCAGCCGCCTCGCGCGGTCGGGCTGCTTGGCCTCCATGTACACGTAGGCCAGCGAGCTGCGCACTTCCGCACGCTGCCAGGGCTCGCCGACCTGGTCGGCCAGGGTCAGTGCCTCGTGGTAGATGCGCACCGCGTCTTCGAGCTTGCCGGAATCGTCCTTGATGCGGGCCTGCGTCAGCACGTAGCGCAGCCGCATGCGCGGCGACGGACCGGCCGGCAGCTTGAGCAGGGCTTCGTTGATGAGGGTGTCGGCCTTCTTCAGGTTGCCGCGCAGCGCGAGGCCGCGCGCGCGCACCAGCATGGCGGCCGAGGCCGCGGCGTTGCCCGCCGGGGTGCGCGACCAGTCTTCCAGCAGCTGCGCCACCTGGTCGGCCGCCTCGGGCTCGGAGGCCATGTTGAGCAGGATGCCGCGCACCGTGAGCAGTTCCAGCCGCTCGGGGCTGAAGGGTGCGGTCGAGTTGAGCAGGCGGTCCAGTGCCTGCGCCGCCTCGCGCGGCTGGCCGTCGCCCTGGTGTTCCAGCGCGACGATCTGCTGCTGCAGCGGCGGCGGTGCATCGGCAGCCGTCGCCACGGCCGCCATTGGCAGCACGCAGCAAGCGACGATGCGGACCAGGCCGCGGCACAGTGCAGGCACGCTCATCTCAACCGGCGAGGCCTTGCAGCCTGCGGACATCGGCCGCCATCGCTACGATGGCTGACCCGCGACTCCCTGGAGACACACGCATGGATTCCCGAACTTCCGGTGAGAACAGCATCACCTGGTACTGGGAGGATTTTCGCGAAGGCGAGGTCCGTGAATTCGGCGCGAAGACCGTCAGCCGTGAAGACATCGTGCGGTTTGCCTCGGAATTCGATCCGCAACCGTTTCACGTCGACGAAGCCGCCGCGGCCAAGACCATGTTCGGTGGGCTGATCGCCAGCGGTTGGCACACCGCGGCGATGGCCATGCGCATGATGTGCGACGAATACCTGCTGCGATCGGCCAGCCTCGGCTCGCCCGGCATCGAGGGCATGAAATGGCTGCTGCCGGTGCGCCCCGGCGACACGCTGAGCATTCGGCTCACGGTGCTGGAATCGCGGCCGATGCAGTCCAAGCCGAAGGTGGGTCTGGTGAAGAGCAGACATGAAGTGCTGAACCAGCACGGCGAAGTCGTGATGCGAATGGAAGGGTACGGCATGTTCGGAAAACGACCGCCCCCCAGTCGCTGACGCTCCTGCCCCCGAGGGGCGCCACCCTGCGGACCGGCAGAGCCGGATCCGCGGGCGTTGCTTGATGGGCGCTTCGCTACGCTCGCTGTTGGCGCAGGAGAGCATGCAGCAGGATAGCTCCGAACGTCGCGGTGCCGATGCCGCCCAGCGTGAAGCTGTCACCAAACTTCAATGTGAAGTCGCCGGTGCCCAGGATGAGCGTGACGGCGGCGACGATCAGGTTGGTGTTGTTGCCGAAGTCGACCTTGTTCTCCACCCAGATCTTGGCGCCGGCCACGGCGATCAGGCCGAACACGACGATGCTCACGCCGCCCATCACCGGCAGCGGGATGGTGCCGATGAGCGCGCCGAATTTCGGGCTGAAGCCCAGCACGATGGCGATGAGCGCGGCCACCACGAACATGGCGGTGGAGTAGATCTTGGTCGCCGCCATGACGCCGATGTTCTCGGCATAGGTGGTCACGCCCGTACCGCCGGCCGCGCCGCTGACGATGGTGGACAGGCCATCGCCGATGAAGGCGCGGCCCATGTAGGCGTCCAGCTTGGCGCCGGTCATGGCGCTCACGGCCTTGATGTGGCCGAGGTTCTCGGCAATGAGGATGACCGCCACCGGGGCGATCAGCAGGATGGCGGGCCCCTCGAAGGTCGGGCCGGTGAAGTGGGGCATGCCGATCCACGCCGCGCTGGCCACCTTGCTGAAATCGATGGGCGCTCCGAGCCCCATGCCGTTGGTGAGCACGCCGTAGACGACGCTCGCCACGATCAGCCCCACCAGGATGAGCAGGCGCTGCACCATGCCGCGGGTGAACACCGCCACCAGGCCCACGGACACGAAGGTCACCGCCTGCATCCAGGAGTCGAAGCCGCTGTGGGCCATGTTCTTCACCGGCACGCCGGCCAGGTTCAGGCCGATCACTGCCACCACCGCGCCGGTGACCACCGGCGGCATCAGCGACTCGATCCAGCCCGTGCCGATCACCTGCACCAGCAGGCCGATCAGCACCACCACCACGCCGCAAGCGATGATGCCGCCCAGCGCCACCGCGATGTTCGGGTTGGGACCCTGTCCGGCGAACTTGGTCGCCGCGATCACCACGCCGATGAAGGCGAAACTGGACCCCAGGTAGCTGGGCACCTTGCCGCCGACCACCAGGAAGAAGATCAGCGTGCCCACTCCGCTCATGAGGATGGCCATGTTCGGATCGAAGCCCATGAGGATGGGCGCCAGCACCGTCGCGCCGAACATGGCGATCACGTGCTGCACGCCCAGCGCCGCGGTCTGCGGCCAGGGCAGGCGCTCATCGGGCGCAACGACACGGCCGGGTTGCGCGTCGGTCACGCGCCAGGCGGGAATCAAGCTCATGGGGTCTCGCTCCTCGTGGTTCTTGGTCTGTGCCGGCGCGGGTTGGCCGGCCGAAAACCAGTGTAGGGGTCGAGGGCGGGAATGCGAAGGGACGGCACGCGCGTTGCGCACGTGTCAAGGCGATGACGGAATCGTCAGCCGGGGCGACGGGCAGAGCGAAAAAAAGAAGGGGAGCGGGACAGGGAGCCGGGGACTCGCTCTCTCCTACCCCGGTGTGCCCGCTCCCCTGGACGTCAATCGATCAGTGAGTGCTTCTTCACTTGACGTCGACTGCGCTCGGGCGCAGAAACAGACTGAGCTGTGCAGGTGCACGGCTCGACTGAAGGACCTGGAACGATCGGCCCACGCTGGTCTGCGTGGGGCCGGTGCTGCCGTGGCGAGCCTGTTCGCGCTCGGCGGCGGCGCGCGCAAGGACCGAGGGCGCGCGGGGAACGAAGGTGCTGGGCATGTCGGACTCCGGGGGAAATCAGCCAGCGAAATCGCTGGGCGCGAACTGCGGCACGGCAGGCAAGCGGAACGCGCCTGCGGCGCGGCTCAGCAAGCCTTCGAGATCGAACTTCGAGGGAAAGCGGGGTGCAGCCGGCTGGGCCAGTCTGAGCACCGAGGACACGCCCCCACGGCACGAGGGCGAGGCACGGCGGGCCTTGGGTGCTGCGGGGGTACGCGAACGCTTGCTGGACAACATCTCAACGACATCCTGTGTGGGTTCGGCATCGACAACGGTGGTCTATGCCAGTGCCATCACAAGCGCAGCTTTTGTGCCAGCGTGAAATGCGTCATGGAGGTGGTCCGCCACCGGTCTGGCGGACAAATTGCGTCCCATGTCACGGCTTGGGCGTACCGAAGCCTGACCAAAACGTGAAACCGTGTTACTTCATCCGACCGGTTGTGTCAGTGCTCGCTTGGCAGGAGGTGCCGCAGCACGCTGACGGCCACCGCCGGGTCGCCCAGGACCCGAGTGTGGCTGAGCCCCGAGGTGGTGTGCAGTGCGGCATTCGCCAATGCCTGCACCAAACGCTGCGATGCGGCGTGCGGCGCGACCCGGTCGCCCTGGTCATGGACCACCAGCGTGGGTTGCTGGATGCGTTCGCCCAGCCAGTCGGGTTCGAATTGTTGCAAAGGTGTCCCTTCCACCACCTCGATGCGCGCGGCCATGCGTTCGGATACAACCGGCGCCAGGCCGAAGCTGCTGGCGAACCAGTTGAGGAACAGACGGGGCGGAGGCGACGGCGCCACCAGCACCAGATGCCCGACCGGCAGGCCCTGAGCCGCCGAGTGCAGGGCCGCCAAGGCGCCCAGCGAGTGGGCCACCACGCCGTGCAGGGGCCCGAGGCGCGACACGGCGGCATAGATGGCCCTGGCGAACTGCGGCAGCGTGGAGCGCCAGCCGCCGCTGCGGCCGTGGGCAGGAAAGTCCAGCAGCACCGGGTCCATGCCTGCATGGGCCAGCGCGTCGCCGATGGCCCGCATCTGCAGGCCGCTGCCCGCCCACCCATGGACCAGCAGCACCACCGGCGCGCCCGGCGACACGTCGCTGCGGCGGTAGGCGATGAGCTGGGTGCCCTCGAAGGCCCAGGCCTGCGTGGCCCAGGGCGCGGGCACGGCCCGGCGCATGGCGAACTTCCAAGGCAGCGGCGTGAAGAACAGGCGCAAGGCGGCGCGAGTGCTCAGTGCAGGGGCCATCGAATGCAGGGCGCGCAGCGCGAAGCCCAGGCCCTGGACGACCCGGCTTCCGGCATAGAAGGCGGCGGCCGGGTTGGCGGGGGTGGTGGTCATGGCAAAGCCTTTCTGGTTGTGTTCAATATTTCGCACTGTCGTGCGAAATTACTCCAGGCCAAAGTCGCGATTGCTGCGCGGCAGCGTGCTCCACAGGCGATGGAGCGCGAAGCCGGTGCGGGTCACGATGGCGATCAGGGGCAGGGCGATGAGGACGATCAACATGACAATCTCCTTGAGAATTCGCACGGTCGTGCGAAATTGAGGCAGCAGTGACGGTCTTGTTTTGTGGACAGTCGCGTCGTTGGATGTGGGCCGATCAGGCCTGGACAGTGCTTTCGGCACCGGCAGGAAGGGCGGAGCGGATCAGTCGCTCGAAAGCCACCCACGCGCGGTCGGCAGCGCGCGGGTCGCGGAGGAAGCGGGCGTCGCGCATGAGGGCGACGAACAGGCCGTCCATCTCGAACACGAGCTGGTCGGCATCGATGTCGGAACGCAGGTGCCCGGCGTCGATGGCCTGGATGACGCAGCGCTTGAGCGCGGTGCGCCAGCCCATGATGCCTTCCATCAGCTTGTCGCGCAGCGGGCCTTCGCGGTCATCGAACTCGAAGGCGCCGGCGCAGTAGATGCAGCCCTGGCGGATCTCGACGTCGCGGGCGCGGGTGAGCCACAGCCGCATGATGGCGTTCAGCCGCGGCAGGCCGCGCGGCTCGCGCATGGCCGGGACGAACACGTCTTGCAGGAAGCGGGCGTCATAGGCCTCGATCACCGCGATCTGAAGCGCCTCGCGCGAGCCGACGCGCGAGAACACGCCGCTCTTGCTCAGGCCGAGCCGCTTGGCGACTTCGCCGATGGTGATGCTCTCCAGCCCCTCTTCCGCCGCCATGGTGATGGCGGTGTCGACGATGGCCGTGAGGGTGAGCCCGCTGCGATGGGTTTTGGTTTCCACGCCGCAAATTTAGCACGGTCGTGCGAAATGTCAATCTCATCGCAGGGAAAGTTTTTGTAGTTTCAGCGACTACAACAACTTTCGCATGGGCAAATTCCCGGATTCGAGACAGGTTGTGATGTCAAGCCGGCTGGAAACCTCTTGGAATAGCACCCATCAGCCGTCGGGTGTATTCCTGCTGCGGCCGCTCCATCACCTCTTCCATGGTCGCCTGCTCGACCACCTCGCCGTCCTTCATCACCAGGATCTCGTCGGACATGAAGCGCACCACCGCCAGGTCGTGGCTGATGAAGACGTACGACAAGCCCAGCTCGTCCTGCAGGTCCTTGAGCAGGTTCAGCACCTGCGCCTGCACCGACACGTCCAGCGCGCTCACGGCCTCGTCCAGCACCAGCACCTCGGGGTTGAGCGTCAGGCAGCGGGCGATGGCCACGCGCTGGCGCTGGCCGCCGGAGAACTCGTGGGGGTACTTGTGCATGGCGCTGTCGTCCAGACCCACCTTGGCCAGGAGGGCGCGGGCCCGGGCTTCGCGGTCGGCGGCGTCCTGGCCCACGCCGTGGATGACCATCGGCTCCAGCAGCGTCTGGCCGATGGTGAAGCGCGGGTTCAGGCTGGCGTAGGGGTTCTGGAACACCACCTGGATGCGCCGGCGCACGGGCAGCATCTCGTGGCGTGCAATGGCCAGCAGGTCGCGGCCGTCGAACATCACCTTGCCGCCAGTGGGGCCGCCGTTGGGCTCGTGCAGGCGCAAGAGCGTGAGGCCCATGGTGGTCTTGCCCGAGCCTGATTCGCCCACCACCCCCAGCGTGTGGCCGCGTCGCAGCTGGAAGCTCGCGCCCTTCACTGCCTTGAATTCCTTGCGGCCGAACACGCCCGACTTGAGCCAGAAGCTCTTGGTGAGGCCGCTGGCCTCGAGGATGACCGGGGCGTTCGGATCCTTGGGCTTGGCCGCGGCGCCCGCCTGGCGGCCGGCGATGTGGTCGTCGATGACCAGCAGCCGCGCACTCTGGTTGTCGAGCGTCGGGCGGCAAGCCAGCAGTGCCTTGGTGTAGGCGTCCTGCGGACTCGCGAAGATCTGCCCCACCGGCCCCTGCTCGCGCACCGTGCCCTGGCGCATCACCACCACGTGGTCGGCAATCTCGCCCACCACGCCCAGGTCGTGGGTGATGAACAGCATGCTCATGCGGTGCTTGGCCTTGAGTCCGCCCAGCAGCTCCATGATCTGCCGCTGGATGGTCACGTCCAGCGCGGTGGTAGGCTCGTCGGCGATGAGCAGCTTCGGCTCGCAGGCCAGCGCCATGGCGATCATCACGCGCTGCTGCTGGCCGCCCGAGAGCTCGTGCGGGTAGGCCGACAGGCGCCGCTTCGGCTCGGGCAGGCCCACCTCGTGGAGCAGCGCCTCGGCGCGCTCCATGGCCTGCCGGCGCGACAGGCCCATGTGGCGCATCAGCGGCTCGCACAGCTGGTTGCCCACGCTGAACACCGGGTTCAGCGAGGTCATGGGATCCTGGAAGACACAGGCGATGTCCTTGCCGCGCAGGGCCTGCAGTTCAGGCAGCGTGGCCTGCAGCATGTCGCGGCCCTGGAAGCTGATGTGGCCGCTGCGCTCGGCGTTGTCGGGCAGCAGGTTGAGGATGGACATGGCCGTCACGCTCTTGCCCGAGCCCGACTCGCCCACCAGCGCCACCGTGGTGTTCTCGGGCACGTCGAAGCTCACGCCGGCATCGCCGCGGCCCACGGCCTGCTGACGCTGCACCACGCCGTCGACGCGGCCCATGCGGAAGGAGACCCGCAGATCCTTGATGCTCAGCATGGCTTACTCCAGCCCGCGCAGTTTGGGGTCGAGCGCATCACGCAGCGCATCGGTGAAGAGAGAGAAGGCCGTGACGAACACCGCCATGAAGGCCGTGGCCGCCACCAGTTGCCACCACTGGCCGAGGATGAGTTCGCTCTGCGCTTCGGCGAGCATCGTGCCCCAGGACACGCTGTCCACGCCCACGCCCAGGCCGAGGTACGACAGGATCACCTCGAACTTGATGAACGACACCACCAGCAGCGACATGCGCACCAGGATGACGTGGCTCACGTTGGGCAGGATGTGGCGGAACATGCGCGAGGCCGTCGAGGCGCCGATGGCCTCGGCCGAGCGCACGTAGTCGCGCACCGCATGCTTGATGAACTCGGCGCGCACCTGGCGGTACACCCCGGTCCAGCCCACCAGGGCGAGGATCAGCGCGACGCTGCCGATGCCGCGTCCGAGCGTCGCCTTGAGGAAGGGGTTGGTCTCCACCGCCGCGGCGAAGCACAGCAGCAGCAGGATGTCAGGGATGGCGGTGAAGACGTTGTAGACCCACTCCAGCGCATCGCCGACGCGGCGCCCGAAGTAGCCGGCGCAGGCGCCGAGCACGGTTCCGATGAGGGTCGCCGCCAGCGCAGCCACCAGGCCCACCACCACCGAGGTCTGCGTGCCCTTGAGCGCCTTGGACAGCACGTCGCGCCCGAGGCGGTCACCGCCGAAGGGCAGGGTCTCGGCCTTCACGGTCTCGTCGGCCTTGAACTTGGCGGCGCGCTCTTCCCACTCCTTGTAGCGAGGAGCCAGCGGGTCCACGGCGGAGATGTCCACGTTCGGGCCCTTGGGCACGGGGATGGCCTCGCTCTCGGTCTTGGCAGCCGGCCCCATGAAGCTCGGCGGCGCGCTGGGCACGCCCACTTCCTTCTGCCAGGTCTTGCCGACGATGCCGGTGGCGCTCAGCAGGATGAGCAGCACGAAGAACAGCACCACGCCCAGCGACACCATGCCCACGCGATCGGCGCGCAGGCGGCGCCAGGCGGCGTGCCACACGCCTTCGGAACGCTGGCTGCTGGAGACCGCGGTCACCGACGGATCATTGAGGACTGCACTCATTTCAGCACCACGCGCGGATCGACCAGCTTGTAGAGGATGTCCACGCCCAGGTTGATCAGCATGGTGATCATGGCGAGGTACACGGTGAGCGCCTGCAGCACGGGGTAGTCGCTGCGGTTCACCGCGAGGATCACCTCGCGGCCCAGGCCGGGAATGGAGAAGAACACCTCGATGAGGAAGGACCCGATGAACACCGCCGGCAGGGCCAGGCCCAGCTGCGTGAGGATGGGAATGGTCGCGTTGCGCAGCACGTGCTTGAACAGCACGGTCTTCTCGTCCAGGCCCTTCGCGCGGGCGGTCCGCACGTAGTCCTGCCCGAGTTCGTCAAGGAAGAAGGTGCGGTACAGCCGCGTCTGCGGCGCCACGCCCACCAGCAGGGCCAGCATCACCGGCAGCGGCACGTAGGTCTTGAGGTTGGTGAGCGTGCTGTCGCTCCAGCCCTGCACCGGGAACCAGCCGAGCTGGAAGCCGAACACGTACTGGCCGATGATGACGTAGACCAGGAAGCTGATGGACAGCGCCACGGTGGTGATCACCATGATGGAGCGGTCGGCCAGCGAGCCTCGGCGGTAGGCCACCCACATCGCGATGGGCAGTGCGATCAGCGCATCGAGGATGAGGATGGGCAGCATCACCGTGAGCGTGGCCGGCAGCCGCGTGGCGAAGATGTTGCTCACCGCCTCCTGCGTGGCCCAGCTGCGGCCCCAGTCCAGCGTGGCGATGCTCTTGAAGTAGATGCCCAGCTGCACGTACCAGGCCTGGTTCAAGCCCAGCTGGTCGCGGATGGCTTCGATCTGCTGCGGCGTGGCGTTCAGCCCGCCGATGATCTCGGCCGGGTCGCCCCCGAAGAACTTGAAGAGGAAGAACACCAGCAGCACCACCCCGATCAGCGTCGGGATGATTTGCAGCAGGCGCCGTATGAGGTAGGCAGCCATGGCGGTTGTGTCGTCTCGGGTGGAGCTCGGGTGGAGCGTTAGTGCGATGCGTGGGCCGTCCCATCTGGTCTATACCACCCTGGTGGGGTGGGAGACCGGGCCGGCTTGGTGGATTCACGGCGGTGGCGAGTCTAAGCGCGGCTGGCATGGCTCATGCACAGCGTTTGCCCTGTGTGGGCTTTGCCGATGCAACTTGCGTGCCGGCACCGGGTCTGTCCGGTGGTGTACTGCCATGTTGCCGCCTAGACTTCGCGGCTGCCCGCCACCCCGGGCACTGGTCCCACAAGGAGCTTGATGTCGATGATGCGGCGCGGCCTCACCCAGGCCCTCTTGTCTTTGCTGACCCTGGCGTGCACGCCGGCATTCGCAGCCGACGCGGCGGCGCCCAAGGTGCTGCGCTACTCGTTTCGCGTGGCGGAGACGGGCTTCGACCCGGCGCAGATCTCCGACCTGTACTCGCGCACCGTGGCGGCCGCCATCTTCGACGCGCCGCTGGAGTTCGAATTCCTCGCCCGGCCCTTTCGCTTTCGCGCCAGCACGCTCACCGAGCTGCCCGAGGTCAGCGCCGACTACCGCACCTTCACCTTCCACGTGAAGCCCGGCATCTACTTCGCCGACGACCCCGCCTTCAAGGGCAGGAAGCGCGAACTGGTCGCGGCCGACTACGTGTACTCCTGGAAGCGGCACTACGACCCGCGCTGGAAAAGCAACAACCTCTACATCCTGGAGAAGGCCAACCTGCTGGGGATGAACGAGCTGCGTGCGGAGATCCTCGCCTCGAAGAAGCCCTTCGACTACGACCGCGAAGTGCCCGGCCTGCGCACGCTGGACAAGTACACCTTCCAGGTCAAGACCGCCGACCCGGTGCCACGCCTGCTGTATGAGTTCACCGACGGCTCGGTCTGGGGCGCGGTGGCGCGCGAAGTGGTGGAGATGTACGGCGACAAGATGATGGAGCACCCGGTGGGTACCGGCCCGTTCCGCCTGGCCTCGTGGCGCCGCTCGTCGCTGACGGTGCTGGAAAAGAACCCCAACTTCCGCGAGATGGTCTACGCCGAGGAGGCGCCGGCGGACGATCCCATCGCCCAGGCGGCCGTGGCGGCCAACAAGGGCAAGCGCCTGCCCATCGTCGACCGGGTGGAGATCTCCATCATCGAGCAGAACCAGCCGCGCTGGCTGGCCTACCTCAACGGCGAGCACGACGTGCTGTGGGAAGTGCCGCCCGAAGTCGCCAACATCGCGCTTCCCAACAACCAGCTCGCACCGAACCTGCGCAAGAAGCACATGACCATGGTGCGCTACCCGCGGGCCGACGTGTCGTACACCTACTTCAACATGGAAGACGCGGTGGTGGGCGGCTACACGCCGGAGAAGGTCGCGCTGCGCCGCGCGCTCTCGCTGGCCATGGACATCGACAAGGAGATCCGCCTCGTGCGGCGCAGCCAGGCGATTCCCTCGCAAGGCCCGATCGCGCCCAGCACCTGGGGCTACGACCCGAACTTCAAGACGGAGATGAGCGACTACGACCCCGCGCGCGCCAAGGCGCTGCTGGACATGTACGGCTACGTCGACCGCGACGGCGACGGCTGGCGCGAGCTGCCAGACGGCAGCCCGCTGCGGCTGGTGCAGGCCACGCAGACCGACAGCCTGTCGCGCGAGCTGGCCGAGCAGTGGAAGAAGAACATGGATGCCATCGGCGTGCGCATGGACTTCCGCATGGCGCAGTGGCCCGAGAACCTGAAGCAGGCCAGCGCCGGCAAGCTGCAGATGTGGCAGGTGAACTGGAGCGCAGGCGCGCCTGACGGCGAGACCTTCCTGTCGCTGGGCTACGGCCCGAGCAAGGGCCAGAGCAACAAGTCGCGCTTCGACCTGCCGGCCTACAACAAGCTGTTCGAGCTGCAGAAGAAGCTGCCCGACGGCCCCGAACGCCAGGCCGCGATGGACGAGGCGCAGCGCATCTTCGTGGCCTACATGCCGCAGAAGCTGCACGCCCACCGCATCTGGACCGACCTCGCGCAGCCCTGGGTGATCGGCTATCACCGCAACGTGTTCCTGCGCGAGTTCTTCAAGTACGTGGACATCGACACGGACATGCAGAAAAGGCTGGGCAAGTGAAGCGGTGGTGGAAGATGGTGGCAATGGCCGCTGCACTTGCATGGGCAGCGGCCGCCGGGGCCGCTGAACCGAAGGTCCTGCGCTATGCGCTGGATGCCTCGGAGACCGGCTTCGACCCCATGAAGGTCAACGACCAGTATTCGCGCATCATCAACTCGCACATCTTCGAGGCGCCCTACAAGTACGACTACCTGGCCCGGCCGTTCAAGATCAAGCCCAACACCGCTGAAGGGATGCCCGAGGTGTCTGCGGACTTCCGGAGCTGGACCTTCCACATCACCCCAGGTATCTACTTCGCCGATGACCCGGTCTTCAAGGGCAAGAAGCGCGAGCTGGTGGCCGCTGACTACGTCTACACGTGGAAACGGGCCTACGACCCAGCGAACAAAAGCCCGGTGTATTCCACGTTCAACGAGGAAGGGGTGATCGGTGTCGATGAGCTGCGCCAGCAGGCCATCAAGACAGGCAAGCCCTTCGACTACGACCGCGAGGTGGAAGGCGTGCGTGCGCTGGACCGCTACACCGTGCAATTCAAGCTGGCCAAACCCCGGCCGCGCTTCCTGTACACGCTTGCCGACCAGAGCCCCTTCGGCGCTGTCGCACGCGAGGTGATCGAGCGCTACGGCGAGCAGTCCGCGGAACATCCGGTGGGTACCGGTCCCTTCAGGCTTTCGTTCTGGCGCCGAAGCTCGCTGATGGTGCTGGAGCGCAACCCTGCCTTTCGCGAGATTACCTACGACGCCGAGCCCAATGCCGACGACGCCGAAGGCCAGGCGCTGCTGGCGCGCTTCAAGGGCCGCCGACTGCCGATGGTCGATCGCGTCGAGGTGGCGGTGATCGAAGAGACGCAGCCGCGCATGCTCTCGTTCCTCAACAACGAGTTCGACCTGCTCTTCAAGGTGCCCGGTGACCTGATCCCGGTGGTCGCGCCCGGCGGGATCCTCGCACCCGGCCTCGTGCGGCGCGGCATGGCGATTCAACGCATCGTCAGTGCCGACATCACCTACTATTTCTTCAACATGGAACATCCCATGGTCGGAGGCTATACGCCGGACAAGGTGGCGCTGAGGCGGGCCTTCGCCCTGGCCTATGACGTCGACGCGGAAATCCGGCTCGTGCGGCGCGGCCAGGGCGTGCCGGCACAGACGGTCGTCATGCCCGGCACCTCGGGCTACGACCCGCAGCTCAAGACCGAAGGCAGCGAGTACAGCCCGGCCAGGGCCCGCGCACTGCTGGACATGTTTGGCTATGTCGACCGCGACGGTGACGGCTGGCGTGACATGCCCGACGGCAGCCCGCTGGTGTTGAGCCTGGCGACCTTGCCGGACAGTATCTATCGCCAGTTCGACGAACTTTTGAAGAAGAACATGGACGCCATCAACGTTCGCGTCGAATTCAAGACGGCGAAGTTCCCCGAGCAGCTGAAAGCGGGCCGTGCCGGCCAGCTGATGATGTGGAGCCTGGGAAACACCTCTTCGTCACCGGACTTCCAGGAGTCCTTGCAGCTGTTGTACGGACCGGCATCCGGCGGCCAGAACATGTCGCGCTTCCGGCTGCCTGCCTTCGATGAACTCTACGAGCGCCTGCAGGTGCTGTCCGACGGGCCCGAACGCAACGCGATCTTGCGGCAGGCGCAGGCGCTGGTCACGGCTTACGCGCCGCACAAGTACAACGTCCACCGCATCACCAGCGACATCGCCCAGCCCTGGCTCATCGGATTCCGCCGCCCACCCTTCGGCCGCCAGTTCTGGCAGTACGTCGACATCGACGACACCAAGCGCGACAAGCGCTGACCGATTTCAAGAAGACCCACCATGGACCGCCGCTCCTTCATCGCCCTGTCCGCCGCCACGCTGGCTGCGCCCGAACTGGCCCACGCCGCCGAAGCACCGCTGAAGGTGTTCCGCTACGCCTTTCCGACGGCCGAATCCGGCTTTGATCCGGCGCAGATCACCGACCTGTATTCGCGCACCCTCACGCCGCACATCTTCGAGGCGCTGTACTGCTACGACCACCTGGCCCGGCCGCTGAAGATCAAGCCCTTGGTCGCCGCAGGCATGCCCGAGCATTCGGAGGACTTCCGCGTGTGGACGGTGAAGGTCCGCCCGGGCATCTTCTTCGCCGACGACCCGGCCTTCAAGGGCAAGCCGCGCGAGGTGGTGGCCCAGGACTTCATCTACGCCCTCAAGCGCTTCGCCGACCCCGCGCTCAAGAGCCCGGGCTGGAGCAGCATCGAGCAGGTGCAGTACCTGGGCCTGGCCGAAGCACGTCAACGCGCCATCGACGGCAAGAAGCCCTTCGACTACGACGCCAACATCGAGGGCCTGCGGGCGCTGGACCGCTACACCCTGCAGTTCAAGCTCGCCGAGCCCGATCCGCGGTTCGTCTACAACCAGCTGTCGGCCAGCGACCTCTACGGCGCCGTGGCCCGCGAGGTGGTGGAGCACTACGGCGCACAGATTGCCGAACATCCGGTGGGCACCGGCCCGTTCGTGCTCAAGCAATGGCGCCGCAGCTCCTTCATCGCGCTGGAGCGCAACCCCAACTACCGCGTGCGCACCTTCGACGGCGAGCCCGCGCCCGACGACGTGGAAGGCCAGGCCATCCTCGCGAAGCTCAAGGGCAAGCGCATTCCCATCGTGGACCGGGTGGAGGTGTCCATCATCGAAGAGGAGCAGCCGTACTGGCTGTCCTTCCTCAACGGCACGCAGGACTTCTGCGAACGCGTGCCGGCCGCGTTCATCGAGACCGCCGCGCCCAACGGCAAGCTCGCGCCCAACCTCGCCAAGCGTGGCATCCAGCTGTACCGCACGCTGGCGTCGGACACCACCATGTCTTACTTCAACATGGAAGACCCGGTGGTCGGCGGCTACACCCCCGAGAAGGTGGCGCTGCGCCGGGCCATGGGCCTGGCGGTGGACCTGGACCGCGAGATCCGCTCCGCGCGCCGCGGACAGGCGATCCCGGCGCAGTCCATGGTCTCGCCCAACCTGTTCGGCTACGACGACACCTACCGGTCGGTGAACAGCGAGTTCAACCTGGGCAAGGCCCGCGCGCTGCTGGACATGTACGGCTACGTCGACCGCGACGGCGACGGCTGGCGTGAGCTGCCCGACGGGGCGCCGCTGGAGATCATCATGTCCACCCAGCCCGACCAGCGCAGCCGGCAGCTCAACGAGGTCTGGAAAAAGGGCTGGGACGCCATCGGCATCAAGGTGACCTACCGGCCCGCCAAGTGGCCCGAGAACATGAAGTCCGCGCGCGCCGGCAAGCTACAGATGTGGAGCGTGGGTTCGCTGGCGGACGTGCCCGACGGGCAGACCACGCTGTCGCGGGTGTACGGGCCGCAGAAGGGCCAGCAGAACCTGGCGCGTTTCCAGAACGCCGAACTCGACGAGCTCTACAAGAAGATGCTCACCATGCCCGACAGTCCGCAACGGCTGGAGATGTTCGACCGCATCAAGCGCATCGTGAACGCGTACATGCCGTACAAGTACCACGCCCACCGCATCTTCACCGACATGGCACAACCCTGGCTCATCGGCTACCGCAGGCCGCTGTTCTGGCAGGAGTTCTGGCACATGCTCGACATCGACGAGAGCAAGCGGCCGCGCTGAGTCGTGTGTGAGCGGCGCGGCGCGTCAGCCGCCCGCGCCCGCCACGGGCTTGCGCAGCTCGCCGATCGCGTTCTGCATCTTCTCCATTGCCCGCTTCTCGGAGCGCTTGTTCTCCTCCTCCAGCGCTTCGAGCTTGCGGCGCTCGCCGTCGAGCACGGCGGCCAGCTGCTTCCAGCGGGCCACCTCCGCATCGGTCTTGAACACCATGTTGCCGTTGCGCAGGCTGGGGTGATGTTCGGCGGCGAAGTCGTTCATCTTCTCCATGCTGTCCATCATGCTCAGGTTGGCCTGGTGGGCGCGCTGCAGGAAGTCCATCACGTCGCGCCGGCGCTGGGCGTTTTCCGGCGACAGGCCGCCGGGGCCGATCTGCTCGACCTTGCGGAAGTACTCGGTCTTGGAGCGCTCCATCGCGGAGAAGAATTCCTCGACGGAGCTGCGCATGGCCGCGAGCTTGGTCCGGTTGGCCGCGATGCCGGCCTTGCTGGACAGCGACTGCGGCGTCATGAAGTTGTCGTTGACGATGCTCTCGACGTTGCGCTCGTGCGCCGCGTTCAACGCGCGGATCTCGACGAGGTGGTCCGACACGAGCTGGCCGATCGGCGAGCTCATGCGGGCCACGTTCGCCGAGGACGCCGGCGCGGCGTCGCTCGCGCCGGACGCAGGGCTGCGGTCGATCACGTCCTGCATCTGCCCCTTGACCCGCGAGAGGTCGTCGGCCAGTTGCCGCCGGTTCTCCTGCTCCTTCTCGCGCTGGCCCATGAGCCCTTGCGTGATGCCCCAGGACACGGCCAGCAGCACGACCACGCCCAGCACGCCCACGATCTTCGAGTTCGTCTTCTTCGGCAGCTCAGGCCGCGGTTTCGCTGCCGGTGCAGTCTCGCGGCGGGAGGTGTCGCCGCGGCGCAGGCGATCCAGGTCGAAGAGCTGCTCCAGCGGGACGTAGCCCTGCCTGGCCGGCACGTACACCTGCGTGCCGGCGCCCACCTTGCCATCGCGCAGGGCCTGCACCAGCGCCTCGCGGTCGGGCAGTTGCGCTCGTTCGCCGTTCTTGTCGATGTACTGGATGGTCATGGTGAGGCGGTGGATGGACAGTGCGGCACAGGATGCCAGGGCCCGGGCCCACCGCGCCAGAGGTGATGCGCGAGGTGTGGCATTCAGGTCGCCTTGGCCAGCAGCTGCGCCAGCGAATCGCCAACGAGCCGCATGAAGGCCTGGATGCGCGCGGTGCGCCGCAGGTCGGGGTGGGTCAGGATCCACAGCGGCGTGGCCAGGTCCGCGATCGGGCCGGACACCGCCACCAGATCCGGCTCCCGCGCGGCGACGAAGTCGGGCAGCACGCCCACGCCAAGCCCGGTGAGCAGCATGGCCGACAGGCTGTTGAACATGTCCACCCGCAGCCGCACCTGGCCGGGCGGGATGTGCTCCTGCATCCATCGGCCGAAGCGGTTGGAAAACATCTCGCGCTCGAAGCTGATCCACGGCTCGCGGGCCAGCAACTCGGGCAGCGGCGTCTCGCGCTGCGGCAGCGCCGGCGCGCCGCGCCGGGCGTACACGCGGTACTCAACCATGCCCAGCGTGCGCCCCACCCAGTGCTGCGGCACCTGCTGCGAGATGCGGATGGCGACGTCGGCCTGGCGCCGCGACAGGTCCAGCAGCACGCTGCTCTCGGCCACCTCCACCTCGATGCCCGGATGCGCCCGCGCGAACGCGGCCAGCGGTTCGGGCAGCAGGTGGGCCATGAGCACGAAGGCGGTGGTCAGCCGCACGGTGCCGGTCAGGCGCAGGTCGCGGCCCTGCAGCCGGCGCTGCAGGTCGTCGACCCGGGGCGCGATGGCGCGGGCCTCCTCGGCCAGCAGCTCGCCGGCCTCGGTGGGCACGTAGCCGCCGCGCTGCCGGTCGAAGAGCCGCGTGTTCAGCCGCGCCTCCAGGGCGTCCAGCCGGCGCAGGGCCGTGGTGTGGTTGACGTTCAGCGCCCTCGCTGCACCCGCCAGCGAGCCGGCCTCGGCCACCGCCAGCGCCACGCGAAGGTCATCCCAGTCGATGTCGCTCATGCCCGCAGCCTAGCGAGAACCCTGCGAAAACGCAAAGTCAGACTGCAAATTGCCAGATTGTCTGTGCAATTTCGCAGACCTAAAGTGTCTTCACGGACAGCAAGGAGAGCACCATGAAAGCACCCTGGTTCTTCGCCACGACACCCATTCCGCGCCGCGTGAATCCGCAGGATCCGCACAGGCACGGGCGATCGGCCTGGCATCAGTTCAAGCGCGCCTTCGTGGCCTGGGCCGAACGGTCGCGGCTGCGCCACGGCGGCAGCATCACGCTGCAGTGAAGGCGGCAGCCGCCCGAGCGGCAGTCAGAGCGGCAGTTCGGTGAAGTAGCGCCCGCCGTGGAAGATGAGCGGCGTGGCGCCCTCGCTGCAGGTGCAGCGCTCGACCTCGCCCACGAAGATGACGTGGTCGCCCTCCTCGTAGCGGCTGCGGTTGAAGCACTCGAAGACGGCCGCGGCGCCCTCGATGATCGGCGCGCCGCCGCTGCCTTCGCGCAGCGCGAGGCCCTCGAAGCGGTCGTCGAGCTTGCTGGCGAAACGCTCGGCCAGGTCGCGCTGGCCGGCGGCCAGGATGTTGATGGCGTAGTGCGAGCCGCGGCTGAAGGCCGGCATGGAGCCGGCAGCGCGCGCCAGGCTCCACAGCACCAGCGGCGGACTCAGCGACACGGAGTTGAAGGAATTGGCGGTGAGGCCGATGCGGCGGCCAGTGGCGGCGTCGCGCGCGGTCACCACCGTCACGCCGGTGGCGAACATGCCCAGCGCCGAGCGGAACTGCTCGGCCGAGAAGGCGGGCGCCTGGGCCCTGGTGGGGGGAGTCATGCCGGCATTGTCCCGGATCACGGCATTCGGCGAGAACACCGCGCCTGGGGGCATCGGACCAGCGACAGCGTGACTTTCTTCTCGGCCGCGGGGCATCCGCAGTACCCTCGCCGAACGACACGGGAATAAGCCCGCCGCGCCGCCCGTACACCCTGACGTGACCGCCCCGACCGCCTTCCGCCAGCAGCTGCTGTCGACCATCCCGCGCCTGCGCCGCTATGCGCGCTCGCTGGTGTTCGATGCGAGCGCCGCCGACGACCTCGTGCAGACCGCGCTGGAGCGGGCGCTGGCGCACTGGCACCAGTTCGACCAGCGGCGCGACATCCTCGTGTGGGTCATCAGCATCGCGCACAACGCCCACATGGACGAGCGCCGGCGCCGCTCGCACCTGGTGAGCGTGGACCCGTCGGAACTGCAGGACGGGCCCGACAGCATCGCAGGCCCCGTCTCCGACCCCGGCCTGCGCATGGACCTGATCGCCGCCCTGTCGCGCCTGCCGGTGGAACAGCGCGAGCCGCTGCTGCTGGTCACGCTGGAGCAGCTGTCGTACGCCGAGGTCGCCGACGTGCTGCGCATTCCCATCGGCACCGTCATGTCACGCATCTCGCGCGGCCGTGCCGCCCTGCGGGCCCTGCTCGACGGCCACGCCCCCTCCACTCCCGCGGCGCGCAGTCTGCGCCGCGTCGTCTGACCATGAACACCCCCGAACGCGACCCCTTGCTGTCCGACAAGCTGTCGGCCTGGCTGGACGACCAGCTGCCTCCCGCCCAGCGCGCCGAGATCGACGCCTGGCTGCAGGAGCATCCGGAAGACGCGGCGCGGGTCCGCCTGTGGGCGGCCGACCGCGACGCCCTGCGTGCACGGCTCGGGCCCGCGGCCGAGGAGCCGGTGCCGGGCAAGCTGGAGCACCTGGTGATGAACTACACGCCCGCACGCCGCAGCGCCGGCGCGCTGCGCTGGGCCGCAGGCGTGGGAATCTTCGTGCTCGGCACGATGGTGGGCGCGGGCTCGGCCTGGCGGATGCTGGGCGATGACGACTCCGCCGCCGGCCCGGGCTGGGAACGCCGCGTGATGGGCGCGCATGCCGTGTATGCGCCGGAAGTGCGTCACCCGGTGGAGGTGGCCGTGGCCGCGGCCACGCCGGAAGACAGCCGGGCGCAGGAAGAGCACCTGTCGCGCTGGCTCACCAAGCGCGTGGACCGGCCGGTGAAGCTCTTCGACCTGCGGGCGCAAGGCTTCGAGCTGATCGGCGGGCGGCTGCTGCCCGAGACCAACGGCCCCTGCGCCCAGCTCATGTACCAGCGCGTGGGCCAGCCGGCCGCCACCCGCGTGACCGTGTACCTGCGCAAGCCCGAGAGCAACACGCCGGCCGCGTTCAAGTACGAGCGGCAGGGCGAGCTGGGCATGTTCTATTGGGTGGAAGGCACGACCGGCTACGCGATCGTCGGCGCCTTGCCGCGAGAACAATTGCTCGCGCTGGCGGAGGCGATCTACAAGCAGGTGGGCTGACCGGGCAGGCTCAGCCGGCGCTGCGCGCCACTGCCGCCTCGATCTGTTCCTTCACCCGGCGCGTGCCGCGCAGCACCATGGTCACGTCCAGGTCGGCCTGGGGTGCGACGGCGCGGGCCACGTCGTCCAGCGTGTCGGGATCGACGATCAGCGCGTTGGCCAGGGCCGAGATCGCGCAGATGGCGCGGCGCTGCACCTGCATGGGCAGCTCGCGCGTGGTGTTGACGATGACGTGGTAGCGCACGCTGTGCACGGCCGCGGGCGCCAGGCCCCAGCTTTCGCACAAGGCCGCGCCCAGCGCATCGTGGCTGACGCCGAACTCTTGGTGTTCGAGGAACAACAGCTCCTCGTCGCTCGATGCCGTGGTGATCATGGGCCGGTAGCGGTCCGGCGCATGGCGGAACAGCACGGCCTTGCCGCACTCCTCGAACAGGCCCGCCGAATGCGCGGCCCACGGGTCCACGCTCAGCGCCTGGCCGATGCGGCCCATCAGCAGCCCGCGCACGCCGGCGCGTTCCCACACCGGCTCCAGTTCGGGCGCGGCGGGGAAGACCGCCTTCAGGCCCATCTCGAAGGTGACGGCCGCGACCTCGCGCGTGCCGAGGAAGGTGATGGCCTGCTGCACGCTCTGCACCCGGCCGGACAGGCCGTACAGCGAGGAGTTGACCGCCTTGAGCACGGCCGCGGCCAGCGCCATGTCGGACTCGATCAGCCCGCTCAGGGCCTGCATGTTCACGTCCTCGTCGGCCAGCAGCAGCGACAGCTTGACCAGCGCTTCGGGCTGGGCGGGGATATCGATGTTCAGCGAGCGCAGTTGGGGATCGACGGGCATGTGCGCAACATCCGGGAAGTCATGGAGCCACCATGGATGCTACGACCATGTGGCTCGAATTGTTGCAACGAAGAGCGCGTGAATTGCCGCACAGTTCAACGCAGCCGCCTCAGGCCAGTTTGAAGAATGCGTCGTAGCCGGTCTTCAGGATCAGCGCGCTCACCACCACGATGAACACGCCGCGCACGAAACCCGCGCCGTGCTTGAGCGCCAGCCGCGTGCCCAGGAGGCTGCCGGCCACGTTGGCCACGGCCATCACCGCCGCCACATGCCACCACACATGGCCCTTGGCAATGAAGGTGACCAGCGCCGCCACGTTGGTGGCCGTGTTCAGCAGCTTCGCGCTGGCGCTGGCATGCAGGAAGTCGTAGCCCAGCAGCCGCACGAAGAGGAAGACGAAGAAGCTGCCGGTGCCCGGGCCGAAGAAGCCGTCGTAGAAGCCGATGGTGAGGCCGATGCCGCTGGCCAGCGCCGCTTCACTTCGACCGGCAAAGCGCGGCTCATGGTGACGGCCCAGTTCCTTCTTCGCCAGCGTGTACAGCAGCACCCCCAGCAGGATGAAGGGCAGCGCCTTGCGCAAGCCCGCGGGGCTGACCAGCGTGACGGTGAAGGCACCGACCGCGCCGCCGATGAGGGCCGCGATGGCCGCCGGCACGAGCGCGTTCCAGGGCATGGTGACGCGCCGGGCGAACTGCACCGTGGCCCAGCCGGTGCCCCACACCGCCGCGCCCTTGTTCGTCCCGAACAGCGTGGCCGGCGGTGCGTTCGGGTAGACGCTGAACAGGGCGGGAACGAGGATCAGGCCGCCGCCGCCCACGATGGCGTCGACGAATCCGGCGAAGAGGGAGGCCAGCGTGGCCACGACGAGATCAAGCATGCCTGCTGCCTCTCCCATGGCGGGACAGGGTGCGGTGTGAGGTGGTTGGATGGCTTCCGCGTGAATGCCAGGCGGAAATCAAAAGGGCGCTGGATGACCAGCGCCCTTTCATTCTGACATCGGCCCGAAGGCCTTGCCGATTGTCGCGGCGTGCGGGCTTGCGCCACCACCGCTTTCGTTTTGTCTCCTCAGACCCCCGCCCTTGCAGGCACAAGCTTGGTGCCCGCCGCGAGTGGTCGCACTGTAGGCGCGTGCGATTAATGCAGGCATCAGGGCTTTCCCTGCGCCGATGCGGGGCCGCAACGCCCGCGCACATTGCGTCACAACATGGCGCGCGGCAGGCTGAGCGCCACTTTGGTGCCTCGGCCGAGTTCGCTTTGTACAAATACATCGCCGCCATGCAGTTCGGCGATGCGCTTGACGATGGCCAGCCCCAGGCCCTTGCCACCCTCGCCGGTGGCAGGCGCCACGCTCTGGCGGCTCTGGTAGAAGCGGTCGAACAGGTGCGGCACGTCGGCCGGCGGGATGCCGGGGCCGGTGTCCTCCACGCAGACAGACACCCGGTCGTCCTCGACCTTGGCGGACAGCGCAATGCGGTCGCCCGGACGGCAGAACTTCAGGGCGTTGTCCACCAGGTTGGCAATCGCACGCTCGAAGAGTTCGATGTCCAGCGCCGCAAAGGGCGGCTCGCCCTCGGCCTGGGCCGCGGCAGCGATGCCCACGCCGCGCTGCGCCGCACGCTCGCCGAAGCGCAGCGCGATGTCGTCCAGCAGCTCGCCGGCGTCCAGCACCTCGGCCTGGATCTTGAACTCCGGTTCGTCGAGCTGGGCCAGGTCGCCCAGGGACTGCACCAGCCGGGCGGCGTTGCGGGTGTTGCGCAGCGCCATGCTGACCAGGCCCAGGTCCTCGGCCCGGTCGGGCTGTCCGGCCCAGCGGGTCTCCAGCGTCTCCAGGCAGGCGGCGGTGGCAGTGAGCGGTGAGCGCAGGTCGTGCGACAGGTTGCTCACGCCTTCGCGGCGGAAATGGTCGAGCCGCCGCAGCGCCTCCCACTGCTGCCGCAGGGTGCGCAGCATGGCGCGAAAGCCCACCGCCAGCTGGCTGAATTCCTCGCCCGCGCGCTGGCTGGGCAAGGCCACGGCATCGGGGTCGGCCGCGCCGCTGCCCAGGCCCTCGCGCGACACGGCGGCCACGGCGTCGCTGAGCTGTCGCAGCGGGCGCGTCACCATCGCAATGACCCACCAGGCCAGCAGCGACGACAGCCCCACCACGCCCAGGATGCCCGCCACCGCCGGCTTGCCCAGGCTGCTGCCCAGCACCTGCCAGCGGTCTTCGGGCGAGGTGCGCTGGTGGGCGACGAGGTAGAGGTAACCGGCCATCGGCTCGTCGTTGCGGATGACGGCGCGCTTGATGGTCTTGGCGGCAATGACGGCGTCCGCGTCCATGCGCTCGGGGTCGTCGCCCATCACGTAGGGCATGGGCTTGTCGCCCACCGCCTCGCGCACGGGCCGCAGGTCCACCTTGAAGCCCGGCGGCAGCCGTGCCTCGCCGGTGAAGGCCAGCACCGTGCCCTGCGCGTCCAGCAGGTAGAGCTGGGTGTCCGGCTCGAACAGCACGAGGTTGCGCAGGAAGCCGGTGAACTCGTCCGGATGCCGCTCGTGCATCTCGAACATGTTGTCGTACATGGCGACGACGCGGTTCAGGAAGGCGTTGGCGCGGTAGTAGGTGGTTTCGTGCTCGAAGCGCTGGAAGGCCACCAGCACGGTGGCGATCACGCCCAGCGCGGTGAGGGCGCCGGTGATGAAGATGGTGAGGGCGAGCTTGAGGCGGACGGTCACCTCGGCGCCTCGCGCATCTTGTAGCCGGCACCGCGCACGGTGAGGATGAGCTCCGGCCGCATCGGGTCCGCCTCCAGCTTGGCCCTCAAGCGGTTGATGTGCGTCGTCACCGTGTGCTCGTACCCGTCGTGCGTGTAGCCCCACACGGCGTTCAGCAGCTGTCCGCGCGAGAACACATGCCCCGGGTGCTGGGCGAAGTGCAGCAGCAGGTCGAACTCCAGCGCGGTGAAGTCCAGCGCCTCGCCGCGGTAGCGCACCTGGCGCTTGGCGGGCAGGATCTCCAGGTCGCCGTTGCGGATGGTGCCGGGCTGCGCCGCCGCATTCACCTGGGCGGCGCGCAGCAGGTCGGCGCGCCGCAGCAGCGCCTTCACCCGCGCCAGCAGCTCGGCCAGCGAGAAGGGCTTGGTCAGGTAGTCGTCCGCGCCCAGCTCCAGGCCCAGCACCCGGTCCAGCTCGGTCGACTTGGCGGTGAGCATCAGGATGGGCGTGCTGCGGCCGCGCGCACGCAGCGCCTTGCAGACCTCCAGGCCGTCCATGCCCGGCATCATCAGGTCGAGGATGAGCAGGTCACTGGCCTGTTCGTTCTGGCTGTTCAGCGCCGCCAGGCCGTCGGCCACGGCCGTGACCTCGTAGCCCGCGTTGCGCAGGTTCATGGCCAGCAGGTCGCGGATGTCGGCCTGGTCTTCGGCGACGAGGATGGTGGAGGGCATGCGGGATTGTCGTTCCGCCGGCACCGCTTCTTACGCAAATGTGATCTTCCTGTGATCTTCGGCGAGGGTGGCGCGAGGTGCGCCGACCAAAGTTCATCCCATCGCAACGAACGACCGCCGGAGCCCCAGATGAACCACAGCGCCACCCCCTTCGCCCAGGCCGCCTTCCACCCGGCGCTGGTGGAGAACAACCCCGTCGGGGCGCTGTCCTGGGGCGACCTGATCGAGCACCGCGCCTACCTCGTGCGCTTCGCCCAGCGCAAGCTGCACGACCCGATGCTGGCCGAAGACCTGGTGCACGACGTGTTCGAGGCGGTGGTGACCGGCCGCGCCAGCTTCGGCGGCCGCTCGGCCCTGCGCTCCTGGCTGACCGCGGTGCTGAAGAACAAGATCGTGGACCTGGTGCGCCAGCGCGCTGCCTGCGACAGCTACGACGACCAGGCCGACGACGAGCACCCTGAAGCCGGCGTGGCCGCCATCGAGTGCCCGCATGCCCGGCCCGATGAAGTGGCCGAGCACCGCGAGTTCCTGCAGCGCACACTGGCACGCATCGACCAGCTGCCCGCCGGCCTGCGCGACGTGATGCACCTGCGCGTGCTGCAGGACCAGTCCACCGAGGACGTGTGCGAGCAGCTCGCCATCAGCGAGGAAAACCTCTTCGTGCGCCTGCACCGCGCCCGCAAGCAGCTGGTGTCGTGAGGCCTCAGCGGCGAGCGGCGGTGAGCAGCAGTTCGTTGGGCCCGACCCAGCCGTCAGCCGTGTCGAAGGCGTGCAGGCGAGCCTCCATGTCTTGCCATGCAGCGTCCTGGGCGGCCACGTCGAGCCGAGAGAGTATCTGCTGGATGGGGCTGGCCGAGGCGCGCACGAAGTCGAGGTAGTGCCGGGCCGTCGGCAGCCTGAACGGCGCCTCGATGGCGGTGGTGGCCACCTGGCGCAAGCCGGCCTGCTCGAACAGGCCGTCGATGAGCCCCGGCTGTCCGAGGCTCATCAACCCGCCCGGCTGGAACGGGCTGCGTGCCGGCATGCCCGCATGCTGCAAGGCCGTCTGCATCAGCAGGGCCACGCAGGGGTTCTTCTCCGGCCGTGAAAACACCATGGTGCAGATGCCGCCGCCGGGCCGCAGCACCCGGTGCATCTCGCGCAGGCCTTGCAGCGGGTCGGCGAACAGCATGAGGCCCAGGCGGCACACCGCCGCATCGAAGGGCCCCAGGCCGTCGGGCAGGTGCTCGCCGTCTGCCACCAGCGTCCTCACCTGCGCAAAGCCGGCGTCATGGGCGCGCTGCTGGGCCAGCGCGAGGATGGCGGGCGAAAAGTCCGTGGCCAGCACCGAACCTTCGGTCCCGACGCGGCGCGCGATGTCCAGCGTCTGGTCGCCGGCCCCCGCGGCCACGTCCAGCACGCTCGCGCCCGGCGCGACGCCGGCCATGTTGAGCATGGTGTCGGTGGCCGTGCGCAGCCACTGGCGGATCACCGGCGTGTGGCGGTCCCAGCCCGGGGCCGCCCGGTCCCACTGGTCGCGGGCAGCCGTCTTGGGGGCGTCAAGGGTGGTGTTCATGGACTCACTCCGTGCGGTGGACGCGGCGCATCGCCATCAGCGCCAGGAGTCCCAACGCGGTCAGCGCCAGTGACGACGGCTCGGGCACGGGCGATGCCACGTTGACCGCCAAGCGGAAGGGATTGGGCGTGTCGAAGGTCGATGCCGCCCAGCTCATGCCGCCATCGGTCGAATAGCCGAAGGCGCCGAGCGAGCCGGGGCCGGTGGAAGCATTGCCGTCCGCATAGGACCAGCCCAGGTACTCGCTGTCGAGGCTGCCGTGCCGCTCGCCCATCACCAGCCAGTAGGTGGTGCCGGCGGCCAGCGTGACGCCGCTGGTGGGCAGCAGCGAGATGGACGTGGGGGCACCCGAGGGCATGCTGCCGAACGAGAAGGTGGTGAGCAGCGAGCCGATGATGCCGGGGCCGCTCGCATGCAGTTCGGCGACGTACTCGGTGTCGTCACCACGGTACGCGCTGGTTCCCAGCATCGCATCGATGGACAGCAGCGCGTGGCCGCTGCCGTCCGTGGTGAAGGATTGCGCCGCCCAGAACAGCGAGGTGAGCTCGCTGAAGGAACGCTCGGGCTGGGCGAGGTTGCTGACGAGCACGTCGGCCTGGGCGCAGGACGCGGCCAGGGCCATCACGGCGGCGGCGGTGAATCGTTTCCGGATGCAGTTCATGGGCATGTTCTCCTCGAGGCTGTCGCACAATCGATCGGTTCATTCGATGTCGCAAAGCCTAGTGGCCGGACCCACGCGGCGTAAGGCGCAGATGTGCATGGGCACCGCGCAGAACTGCATCCCCTTGGCATGACACCCCCATGTTCGACTGGAACGACCTCAAGTACCTCGTGGCCCTGGCCGATCACGGCAGCACGCTCGCCGCCGCGCGTGCGCTGCAGGTCAACGCCTCGACCGTGCAGCGCCGGTTGCTGGAGCTGGAGGAACGCATCGGCCAGGCGCTGGTGCGGCGCGAGCCCACGGGCTATCACCTCACCGACTACGGGCGCGAGCTGGTCCCGCTGGCCAAGCGCGTGGCCGAAGCGGTGTCAGGCCTCGAACAGCACGTGCAGGCCAAGCGGCATGAGCTGGTGGGCGTGATCCGCGTCACCTGCCCCGAGCCGCTCGCGCAGCGCATCACCAAGACCCAGCTGCTCGACCGCTTCCACGCCCGCCACCCGGGCCTGCGGGTGGAATGGGTGATGAGCGACAAGTACCTGGACATTGCCAAGGGCGACGCCGACGTGGCGCTGCGCTCAGGCGACGTGGAAGACAGCGAACTCGTGGGCCGCAAGGTGGCCGATTCGCTGTGGGGCGTGTATGCGAGCCGGCAGTACGTGGAGCAGCACGGCCGGCCCGAGCGCATCGAAGACCTGGCACAGCACGCGCTCATCGGCTTCGACGAATCGATGGCGAACCACCGCGCCATGGCCTGGCTGAAGGCCGTCGCGCCGCACGCCAACATCGTGGCACGCAACAACAGCGTGCTGGGACTGCTCTACTCGGTGAAGGCTGGCGTGGGCATCGCGGCGCTGCCCATGCCGCTGGGCAACGGCGAGGCCGAGCTCGTGCGGCTGTTCGGCCCGGTGCCCGAGCTCACGCGCATCTGGCGGTTGCTGACACGCGCGGACATCCGCCAGACGCCGCGCATCAGCGCCTTCTTCGACTTCGTGCTGGAAGAGATCGATGCACTGCGGCCCATCCTCACGGGCTGAGTCACGATCACAGCTGGCCGATCTGCCTGAGCAGCGCCAGGTCGTCCGTCAGCCGCCAGTGCTGAGCAATCCGCCCGCCGCGGATCCACTCGATCTGCATCTGCCTGACGTCGATGCGCCTGCCCTGCGGCTGCATCTTGAACAGCGTTCCCGTGTGGGTGCCCGTCATGCGCAGGTGCACCGCGACCTTGTCGGCGGCGACCACCATGTCCAGGATGTCGTAGTGGAGGTCGGGAATGCCGCGTCGCATCTCGGCGACGATCGGTTTGAGATCCGCAGGACCGGGCCGCGGGTTCGGCGTGCTCGAGCTGTGGTTGATGTAGTCGGGCGCCATCAGCTCGTCGAGCAGGTCCAGTTGGCCCTGGTTCCACACCTCCTCGAAGTACCGCGTCACCAGCTCGCGGTTGCGCTGCAGGATCGTTGTGTCATCGATGGTCATCATGGTCCGCATCTTTCTGCGTAATCGAAAAGAAGGTTCAATCACGCCACTGTCGAACACGGGCCGTCTCGTGTCATTAACCGGAGTTAAGCGTGTCTTGTTGGGCTGCGTTGTCATTGCTGCAGCGGTTGGAGTCAGCGCATGGGTTGGCCCTGCCGGAGGTGGAGGCGCTGGCAGGCAAGCTGCAGTTGATCGAACTCAGGCCGCGCGAGGCGGCGTTCTGGCAGGGCGCCGAATGCTTTGACATCCATGTCGTGCGCACCGGGCTGCTGAAGCAGACCTACACGGAAGAAGACGGCTCGGAGTGGATCAAGAGCTTCACCGGGCCAGGCGACATGTTCGCGTGTCCGATGGCCATCACCGGCCAGTCGCGGGCCACGTTCTCCAGCGTGGCCATCGAACACAGCGTGGTCGAACGCTTCGACTATCGGCTGATCGAGGCCCTGGCCGAACGCAGCCTGCCCTGGCAGAAGGCCTTGAGGCTTGCGTTCCAGCGGCTGGCGCAGATCAAGTTGCAGCGTGAGCGCGACTTGCTGACCCTGAGCACACGCGAGCTCTATCGGAAGCTGGCCCAGTCAGCGCCCCAATGGATAGACCGGGTGCCCCAGAAGGACTTGGCGGGATTCCTGGGCGTGACGCCGGTGGGCCTGAACCGCATCATCCGCGACGAAATACGGGGCCGGCCGGCGGACGGCTAAGCCGGCGCCCGTGCCGAGGGCTGCACCCGCAGGTACATCACCTCGGGCGGCATGCTGCCGCGCAGCAGCTTGAGCATCATCTCGCGGCCGATGCGCGAGCCGTCGAGCAACTGATGCAGCCCGTCGACGCTGGCCACAGGCTGGCCGTCGAGCCCGATGACCAGGTCGCCTTCGCGCAGGCCCGCACGCGCGGCGGGGCTGTCGGGCTCGATGGCGTCCACGCGCACCGCGCCGGGTCCGTCCAGCGAGAGCGCCGACACGACGCGCCGCGGCAGCTGGATGGTGCTGCCGCCCACGCCCAGGTAGGCGCGCTGCACGCGCCCATGGCGCATGAGCTGCGGCAGCACCCACGAGGCGATGTCGACGGCAACGGCAAGACACAGCGCCTGCGCGCCGCGGATGATGGCGGTGTTCACGCCCACCACCTCCGCCCGAGAGTTCACCAGCGGACCGCCGGAGTTGCCGGGGTTCAAGGCCGCATCGGTCTGCACCACATCCGGAATCAGCCGCCCCGTGCTCGCCCGCATGCTGCGCCCGAGCGCACTCACGATGCCCGCGGTGACGGTGTGCTCGAAACCCAGCGGGTTGCCGATGGCGATGGCGATCTCGCCTCGCTTCAGCCCCGCGGAACGGCCCAGTACCAGCGCAGGCAGCGCACCGGTGCTGATGGGGTCGACGTGCAGCACCGCGAGGTCGGTGTCGGGGTCGTCGCCCACGAAGCGCGCGGACGCCTCGCGCCCGTCGGCCAGGGACACGCGGTACCCGAGGTTCTTCGCCGACGTGCGTCCACCGGCGCGCACCACGTGCGAGTTGGTGAGCAGGTAGCCGTCGGGCGTGTAGAGAAAGCCGGACCCCGAGCCGACATGCTGCGCGCCGTGCGTGACGGAAACAGCGACCACCGCCGGCGCGGCGCGCTCCACCACGTCGCTGACGGTCTGTGAATAGGCGTCGAGGAGGACGGCGTCGTTGGCACCCATGGTTCATCGCATCTGGCGATGGGGGCACATGTTTTCAATGGTGACGACCCGTTGCGGTGAATCGGTGCATGGCCACGGTGCGCCGCCGCACCGGTTCGGCGAGCTTGTAGGAATCAATCACCCAGGGCTTCAAACGGTTGCAGTGGTGACAGCCGGACCTCCATAGCATCCGCCCTTCCTGCGAGCGGCCTGCCGAATTTGGCCTGCCGTGTTCCGCGGACGGCCCGCCAGGGCCGATGCCATTGAGGACCTCCCGATGAACCGCATGACCTCCACGCTGTCCCTGACCGCCCTCGTCGCTGCTGCCCTGGCCGCCGCGCCGGCCTTCGCCCAGACCTCCACGTCGGGCACCACCGAGCCGGCAGCCGCCGCATCCGCCGCCGACAGCAAGACCGACAAGAAGGCCGATGCCAAGGCCGAGAAGAAGAAGGACAGCAAGGACGCCAAGGGCGACAAGCCCGCCGCCGACGACACCAAGAAGTGATGGACGGCGGCCCGGCCGCCGAAAGGACAAGGGGGCGAGGCATCACAGCCTCGCCCCCTTGCTTCATTTCACGAACCCGCCTTCATGCGAAGCGGGTCGCACGCGCTCTCAGCGCGACGACCGACGGCGGCGAGCCAGCAGGCCCATCACGCCCAGGCCGCCCAGCATCAGCGCATAGGTCTCGGGCTCGGGCACCGGCGCCGCGGCGGCGCCATTGACGGTGATCTCGCCGGCGCTGAAGTAGCCGTACCAGCCGCCCTGGAAGTTGCTGAGGGTCAGCGTGTCGGTGGCCAGCAGGTCCAGGCCGCTGCCCGCCAGGCTGACGGCGTCGCTGCACAGGCCGCTCGTGCAGCTCGCGCCGAAGCCCGTGCTGGTGAAGGCCTGCGTGTTGCCGCCGATGGTGACCGACCAGCCGGTGAGCGTGCCGGGAATGTAGTTGTACGGGTTGTCGCCGCCAAAGATGTTGATGGTCGACACCTTGGTCGTGCCGTCGAGGTGCAGCGTGATGGTCGGGTTGGTGTCGAACGTGAACAGCTGGTCGCCGCCCACACCGGTGGGAATGACCCCGTCATTCAGCGAGCCGCTGCCACCGCTGTAGTTGCCGCCCGAGATGCTGCCCGTGTAGCTGTGCGACCAGCCGCCGAAGCCGCTCGGCTGCGCGCCCGTCACGTCATAGCTCGTCACCGTCACGGCCTGTGCCCCACCCATCAGTGCCAGTGCTGCGGCGCCCAACGCCATCTTCATGCCATTCTTCACGTCGTTGTTCCTGTGTTGTTGAAGTGATTCCGCGTGTCGTTCGAAGCCGGAAGCCCGCGGAGAGCCGTCCGTGTTTCAAATTGTTCCATCGCCCACGGCCAGGCCTTCACCGCAGCCCCGGAGATGGGGGAGTGAATAGTTGGCACCGGGATGGACCAGGATGGTCCTCCCGCCAGGTCGCGCGTTGATTTGCCGCCGCCGGCGGCCGTTCAGCCTGCGGGAATGGGCAGCACTTCCATCACCTCGACGCCTTCGCCGGGGAAGAGCGTGAAGTGCGGGTGATTCGTGAACAGGCGTGCGGCCGCTTCCTGCGACTCGGCCTGGACCACGGTGAAGGCGGCGAGGTTGTTGCGGATGTCGCTGATGCCGGCCTTGGACACCAGCTTCGTGCGGCTGAGCGGACCACCCATCTCGACGATGGACGCGGCATGGTCCTGCGCCCACTTCTTCCACGCGGCGACGCCTTGCGCCTGGCGTTGCTGCCGCTCGCTCTCGGGGAGCGTTTCCCAAGAGGCCATCGCGGCGGGGGAGCCGGTGAAGACTGCGAGATAGCGTTTCATGGCGGACTCCAGGATGAGGAGGCGTCCAGTCTACGCACATGCCGCAGCCCGCCGCTCTTTCGGCTCGCTTTCACCCTGCCGTGGTGCAAGCACTCTCTCCAAGATCGCGGCCAGCGCCGAAACTGTCCACAAAGAACAGTCAGGGCGAACGTTGGAATCCTCGCGCACCGGTTGCGGGGGCTAGGAGAGATGTCGTGGACAGACAGCCTGCTCAACTCAGCGCCACATGGCAGGTCCTGGATGCGCCAGCGCTGCTGGCCACCCACCTCGACCAGAAGCTCGCGGACCTGGAGCGCGAGAACCGCGACCTGGATGCGTTCGCCCGGGAGGTCGCCCACGAAATCCGCACGCCGATCGGGCAGGTCACGGCGATTGCCGAGCTGCTGCTGCAGCGCGCGCGGGCGCATGAGGAATCCGACCTGTGCCGATGGCTCGAACTTCAGCTGCGCGCGACGCGGTGCATGGGCGAGACCGTGCAAGGGCTGCTGGACCACGCGCGCGCCAAGGCCGGCACGCTGAATCCCGAATGGGTCGACCTCAGCGCGCTGTGCCACCAGCTTCGCGAGGAGTTGCCCCTGGCTTCAGACCGCCGCGCGGTGCGATGGACCATCCAGCCGGGCATGCAGATCCATGCCGACCCGGTCCTCGTCGCGCTGCTGATGCGCAACCTCCTGTCCAACGCCCTGAAGTACACCGCGCACTGCGAGCATCCTGCGATCTGCGTTCGCATGAACACCTGCGGCGCCGGCGCGTGGTCGGTGGTGGTCGAAGACAACGGCAGCGGCTTTGACGAGGCCCGCGCGCAGCGCCTCTTCCAGCCCTTCGTGCGGCTTCATGACCCACAGTCCTTCCACGGCACGGGCGTGGGGCTGTCGCTGGTCAAGCGCATCGTCGACCGGCATGGTGGCTGGATCGCCGCCCATGGCCGCGTCGATGCCGGTGCGAGTTTCGAGTTCTCGCTGCTGCCCCGGGCCTGAATCCGGCACGCCCGGATACACGGACTTTCGTCTGCCTTTCGAGCCCCGTGGGCGAATCCACGGTGTTCGGCGTGATCGCCAGCGCGCAACATGCCCGCACAACACCTGCCGGCCTGTCATGCCAATCAGCGCAGGGACCGAGAACGCCCCATGATGCTCTTCCGCCCCCGCCACAAGCCCGCGCCGGCGAGCGTGCCGCCTGAAACGCGCCTGCTGGATCTGGCCGACTCGTTCATCCTCAAGTGCATCGACGAACTGGACCCGCGGCAGGAAGCGAGGCTGCGCGAGGACACGCCGCAGCTTCAGCGCCTGTTCAACCACACCGGCGGCTGGGAGGACATCGTGATGTCGCGCTACGGCCTGGTGCCCGAGGTCCGTGGCGCCATCCGCGCATTGTGGTCACGCAGCCGCGCCGTCGCGGTCGAGCATGACGAGGTCATCACCCCGCAGGCGTTCGCGCGTGCCGTGCTGGGCAAGATGCAGCCGCACGGCGAGCAGGATCGCCGCGGATGAGGCGCTCAGCGCGCCGAGGCGGAACTGACCTTCAGCAGCAGGTCCAGGCGCGACCCGCGGCGGATGACCTCGTCGATGCGCTGGGCACGTTCGTCTGCTGCCAGCGCGAGGTCGTTGTTGATGGCCTGGCGCGCCTTGAACATCTCGATGTCGGCCACCGACACCAGTTGGCGGTTGCTCGACTGCCGGAAGCCCGAGAGGTTGTTGAGCTCGGCCAGGATGCGCCTTTGCTCCGCATCGCGTCCGAAGGTGGTCGTGAACGCGAGGATCTTGCGCCGAAGATCCAGCGGCAGGGCCAGCCGCCACAGGAGCGGCGACTGTGGAATGACGGGCGACTCCCAGATCACGCGCAGGCGCCGGGCCAGCGCAGGCGCGTCGTGGGCGAAGAACTCGATCTCCTCGTTGTTGGCAGTGGCCACGTCGACTTCGGCCTTGGCGGCCATCGTCAGGTTCTTCTGGTGGCTGGCGTGGGACACGCTCTTGAAGATCGCGGCCAGGTCATTGACGCCATGCTTCTGGAAGGCGAAGTAGTACGGCACCAGGTGCCCGGACGTGCTCTTGAGGTCGCCGTCGCCGAATCGCAGCTTCTTCGACTGCGCCAGCACGTCGTCCAGGCTTCGCAGCGGCGACTCGATCGGCACCACCAGCACCGAGTTGTAGCCGACGCTGCCCTGCCGTGTGATGCCCTGCGCATAGACGGCGCCAGCGCCCGACTCCACCACGTCCAGCGCGGGGGCGTTGCCCATCCACGCGAGGTCCACCTCGCCCTTGCGGAAGGCAGCCACGAGTTCGTTCGACTCCGCGAAGGCTCGCAGTTCGACAGCCATGCTCACCGATTGCCCCAGCCGTTCGACAAAGGGGCGCCAGTTGTCCTTCATCTGCTCGGCCGCACGGGGCGTGATGATTCCGAACACCAGGCCCGAACGGGTGGCGCCGCCCTGGGCCGCACACAACGCAGGGGCCAGGGCCAGGCAGCAGGCCAGCACGCTTCGACGGGAAAATTTCGGCATAGGCATCCCCATCCCGGCTTTCACCGGGAGTCCTCATCAGTCGATCGACAGGGCGTGCCTGCGCTAGGCAGGCACGATGGATACGCCTCGCCCGTTCAGGTGAAGCGTCACGTCGTCGCCCGGCGTCCAGGTTTGGGCGACCTCGGAAGAAACCACGAAGATGGAGCCCAGGCCGGTGTCGACACTGAGCTCCTGGAAGCTGCCCAGGTACGAGGCCTTGGACACGGTGCCCGACAGGCCGCCCGCATGGGCCTTGTCCACATGCCAGGCCTCCGGCCGGATGGCCGCCTTGACCGCGCCGGGCGACATGCGGTGGCGCGGGCGCAGGAACAAGGGCCCCACTTTCACGGAGCCGTCCGGCAGGGCTTCGCCGGAGAACAGCATGGCTTCACCCATGAAGCCGGCCACGAACTCGCTGGAGGGGCGTTCGTACAAATCCTGCGGCGAGCCCATCTGCGCGATGGTTCCCGCGTCCATGACGATGATCTGGTCGCTCACGGCCAGCGCCTCGCTCTGGTCGTGCGTCACGTAGGCCACCGTGAGCTTGAGCCGCTGCTGCAAGGCGCGGATCTCCTCGCGCATCGACCGGCGCAGCCGGGCGTCGAGGTTCGACAGCGGTTCGTCGAACAGCAGCACCGACGGCTCCAGCACCAGTGCGCGCGCCAGGGCCACGCGCTGCTGCTGCCCGCCCGACAGTTCGGAGGGAATGCGCTCGTCGTAGCCGCTCAGGCCGACCGTGGCCATGGCGGCGCGCGCGCGATCCAGCGACTCGGCCGCGTCCACGCCGGTCACGCTGAGTCCGTAGCTCACGTTCTGCAGCACGTTCATGTGCGGGAACAGCGCGTAGCTCTGGAACACCATGCTGACGTTGCGCTCGGCAGGCCCGAGCGTGGTGACGTCCTTGCCGTCGATGAAGATCTGGCCCGAGGTCGGCGCCTCCAGGCCGGCGATCATGCGCAGCGTCGTGGTCTTGCCGCAGCCCGAGGGGCCGAGGATGGTGGTGAGCGTTCCCGCCTGCACCTTGAAGTCGATGCCCTTGACGATCAGCGGGTTCTTGCCGGCGCCATATCGCTTGGTGACGTTGCGGAACTCGATGCCTGTTTCGTGGTTCATGAGATGCGTTCTCTGGAAATGGGTCAGTGCGCGGCGGCCTGCCGGCGCCCCAGCTTGCGCTCGCCGACCAGGAACTGGATCAGCGCGGTGGTGGCGGCCATGAGCACGATCAGCACCGTGCAATACGCCAGCGCGACCCCGTAGGCGCCGTTGGTGACGCGGCCGATGATGTAGGTGGTGGCCAGTTCGTTCTCCGCGGTCACGAGGAAGACCACCGCCGACACGGTGGTCATCGAGCGCACGAAGCTGTAGACGAGGGCGGTGACGAGTGCCGGCTTGAGCAGCGGCAGCACCACGCGGCGCAGCGTCGTGCTGGTGCTGGCGCGCAGCATCATCGAGGCTTCGTCCAGCGAACGGTCCAGTTGCTTGAACGATGCCGTGCCGGCGCGCACGCCCACCGGCAGGTTGCGGAAGATGAAGCACACCACGATGATCATCGCCGTGCCGGTGAGCTCGAAGGGCGGAACGTTGAAAGCCAGGATGTAGCTCACGCCGAGCACGGTGCCGGGAATGGCGAAGGCCAGCAGGGCGCCGAATTCAAAGGCACCCTGCCCCCGGAACTCGTTGCGTGCGAGCAGCCACGAGATGAGCAACCCGATGGCCGCGCACAGGGGCGACGCCATGGCGGCGAGCTTGACCGTGGTGATGAGCGAACTCCAGGCCGTGCCCGCGAGCATCAGGCCATGTTCGCCCCACTGGATGTCGAAGGCCGTTCGGAAATGGTCCAGCGTGGGGGTGTAGTCGCGCCCCCAGGTCTGCACGAAGCCACCGGCGAAGGCGAAGACGTACACGAGCATGGTGAATGCGAGCCACGGCGTGGCGACCCAGTGGCAGGCCAGGCTGACCGGCCTGGGCAGCGGCATGGTCAGGCCCGCATCGCCCTTGCCGGTCACGGTGGTGAAGCTCTTCTTGCCCAGCACGTTGCGCTGGATGAAGAACACCGCCAGCGCAAAGAAGGTGAGGATCAGTGCGAGCGAGGCCGCCAGCCCCTGGTCGAGCTGGGCACCCACGATGGCGAAGTAGATCTCGGTGGACAGCACCGAATACTGGCCGCCGACCACGATGGGGTTGCCGAAGTCCGCGATGCTCTCGATGAAGCCGACCAGGAATGCGTTGGCCAGGCCCGGCTTCAGCAGGGGCAGGGTGACGGACCAGAAGGTCTGCATGCGGCCGGCGCGCAGCGTCTGCGCCGCCTCCTCCAGCGTCGGGCTCACGCCCTGCACCACGCCACGCATGATGAGGAACGCGATGGGCGTGAAGGCGAAGAGCTGGGCCAGCCACACGCCGAACCAGCCGTAGAACCAGCGGGTGGGCGTGATGCCCAACAGATTGGCCACCAACTGGTTGACGATGCCCGCACGGCCGAAGAGGAGGATCAGGCCCAGGCCCACCACGAAGGGCGGCGTGATGATGGGCAGCAGCGCCATCAGGTTGAGCGGCTTGCGCAGGCGGTCGGAGCCACGCTCGGCCAGCAGCGCGATCATGGTTCCCAGCACCGTGGTGCCGGCCGCGGTCAGCAGGGCGAGAAACACGGTGTTCCATGCGACGCCGCACGTGGTGCCGGCCGACAGGCAGCCCAGGCCCCAGACACGCGACGTGGCGATGCGCTCGGACAGCGCGCCCACCGACAGGCTGCCCTGCTCGTCGTAGAACGCCGACAGCAGCATCTTGCACACCGGGAAGGCCACGAACAGCACGAGCAGTGCCGCGCAAGCGACGACGGCCGAGGCGACGAACAGGTCGCCCCTGAAGTAGCCCATGCGGGCGATGCCTCCACCCAGCAGCATCAGCAGCGACACCAGCACCACGAAGCCGCCCCAGCCGATGCCGTGCTGGCCGTGCTTGAGCGCGCCCCACAGCACCTGCGGCCAGCCGAAGGCCCAGCCGCCCACACCGATGAAGAAGCCGCTGGCCAGCACGCCGATCAGTCCGGTGACGGCGCCCGCGATGAGAAAGGCGCCCTGGCGGCGACCGGCGGGCATGAGGGCGGCCGAGCCGGCCATGAGCAGGCCCGCGAACCCGGCCCACAGCCAGGCACGGCCGTGCAGCGCGGCATGGGTCAGGCCGTTGGCCGTCTCCTCCCCTGAGAAGAGCCCGGGCGTCGCCGCCCACAGGCTCTTGGTGTCCAGGAAATACCAGGGCAGGATCACGTAGGCAGCCAGGCCCAGCAGGACCCAGCCATAGATGGCGCGCTGCGTTCGCTCCAGGAATCCGATGCTCATGGAAATCACTGCGGCTGGCTGAAGACGTTGCGTTCCCAATTGACGATCAGGCGCCGGCGTTCGGTCGCGCTGCCGTACTTGGCGTAGTCGTAGTCGATGAGCTTGACCTTCTTCAGGTCAGGCATGTGCGAATCGAGCGGCGTGGCCGGGTTCGACGGCAGGGTGAAGACCTTGGCCGTGAATCCCAGTTGCTGGGCCTGCGGCGTCAACGCCCACTCATAGAACTTCTTGGCGTTGTCCAGGTTCTTGGCGCCCTTGACGATCGACATCGACGCCAGTTCCGCGCCGGTGCCGTCCGACGGCGCGACCATTTCCACCGGGAAGCCCTGGAGCTTTTCCAGCGGCACATCGCCGAGGAAGCTGATGGAGATCGTGGCCTCGCCGCGCGCGACCGCCTTCAGCGGGCCCAGGCCCGAGCGCTGGTAGGTGGCGATGTTCTTGTGCAGCTTGCCCATGTACTCCCAGGCCTTGTCCGTTCCCATCAGCTGCACCAGCGTGGCGATGGTGGTGTAGGCCGTGCCCGACGAGGTCGGGTTGGACATCTGGATCTCGCCCTTGTATTCGGGGCGCAGCAGGTCGGCCCAGGTCTTGGGGACCGGCAGCTTCTTCTTGGCCAGCAGCTCGCTGTTGTAGGCAAAGCCCAGCGGCCCGAGGTACAGCGCGATGGTGCGGAACTTCGCCTGCTGCGCCTGCTTCTGGGCCCAGGGATGCAACTGGCCCAGCAGCGGCGACTGGTACTCCAGCGTGAGCTCCTGTTCCGCGGCCAGCATGTGCGGGTCGCCCGTGCCGCCGAACCACACGTCGGTCTTCGGGTTGCTGCGCTCGGCCAGGATCTGCGCGAGCGCCTCGCCGGTGCTCTTTTGCACCATGTTGACCTTGATGCCGGTGGACTTGGCGAACGCCGCCTGGGCCGTGGAGCACCACTCCCCCTGGGCCGAGCAGATGATGTTGACCTGCCCGTCCTGGGCAAAAGCGGTGATGGTCGCCAGCATCGCGGCGGTGGCGAGCAAGCCTTTGTAATTCATGACGTCTCCTCGAGGGATGGAAGGCCCGGCCGCTTCGAGACGGCCAGGCACGTGGAACAGCGGGCAAGGTGTGAGGTGCGAGTTCACGAGGGGAATCGTCGTCCCGCACCCCCTCAGCCGCCAGGGGGAAACCCTGGTTGGAAGTGGAAAGCCATCTGAAATCCACCGCGCCGCCTGTTCAATGCGCACGCTTTTCGCGATTGGCCGGCGTGCGCACTGCGCCGATACGCCATTGATCTGGACCATGTATCAGCGATACATTGGCGCATGCTCACCCGAATCCAGGCGCAGCTTCCTCACCTGTCCAAGTCCGAGCGCCTGGTGGGCAGCTGGATCCTCGCCAACCCGATGGCGGCGCTCGAGCAGGACACCCGCTCGCTCGCGCAGCAGATCGACGTGAGCCAGCCCACCCTCGTGCGCTTTGCCCGCTCGCTCGGATGCGACGGCTTCCAGGACTTCCGCATGCGCCTGGCGCGCTCGCTCGGCGAGGCGCGCGCCGAGCCGCCGACCACCTTGCTGAGCATCGCGCAAAGCCCCGACGTGGCGACGCTGGCCCACAAGCTGTTCGACTTCAGCGCCCACGCGCTGCTTCAGGTGCGCGACACGCTGGACATGCAGTCGCTGGAGGCGGCCATCGACGCACTGGACCGCACGGCCAAGGTCGACTTCTTCGGATTCGGCCATGCGGTGAGCGTCGCGCAGGACGCGATGCGCCGATTCATGCGGCTGGAACTCCAGGTGGCGGCGTGCACCGATTCCCACCTGCAGTCCCTGGCTGCCGCGCAGCTGCGCGCAGGCGATGTCGCGGTCCTGATCTCCCAGACCGGCCGCAGCCCCGAGCTGCAACAGGTGCTGTCGGCGGCCAAGGTCCGCGGCGCGACCTGCATTGCGCTGACCACCAGCAACTCGCCCCTGGAGGCGGCCGGCGACATCGCACTGTGCATCGACATCCCCGACAGCGGCGATGCGCTGACACCCGCCACGGCACAACTGGCGCAGTTGCTCGTCATCGACATCCTGGCCATCGGCGTGGCTGCGCGCCGCAGCGCGCGCATCGCCGAATCGGTCACCACGGTGCGGCCGAAGCCGGCGGCGGCAAAAAAAGGAACAGCGCCCAGAAAGACAACGGCCAAGGGCGCACCGCGCCGTTGACCCGTTCACGGCTTTCAGTTCGCTTTCGGCATCCGGCGGCGCTTGTCCGCTGTATTGCCGCAAGCCCGCAGGGGCAAGATGCGCCGCATGGACATCCTCCTGGTCGAAGGCGACGCTGCCCGTTCGCAAGGCATCGCGGACTTGCTGGCACACGGCACGCAGCGCGTCATCCGCCTGGCAGAAGCGCCCATGGCCGGTGGAGCATTCTGGCCCCGGCATGAACTCACCTCGGCCGTGCTGCTCGGCTTTGAAGCGCCGACCACCGAGAAGCTGCGCGTCCTCAAGCGCCTGTGGGCCTGCGACTGCGCGCCGCCGTCGTTCATCGTCACGCGCCCCGATTCGGCCGGCGAACGGCTGCTGTCGGCACTGCGGGTCGACCGCGTGATCCGCGGGGACTGGAGCGTCCGGGGCCTGCGTCCGAGCGGCGGGGGCGAGGCCCTGTCCCTGCTGCATCTCACGGCGCAGTTGCACTTGCGCCCTGCGGGCACCCTGACGCTGGAGCGCCTGATCGCGCTGGAGAGGGTCGTCCGCAGGGACGAGCAGGACGCCATCGACACCTTGCGCATCGCTGCCTGAGACTTCCGAGCCGCGCCATCGGGCGCTGCCCGCGCGGCGGTCTGCGCTGTCTGGCCAGCAAAGGGGCGGGGCGGCCCCCCGCCCCTTGTCCTCACGTTCAGAACGTATACCGCAGACCGAAGCCCATGGCCGTGGGCCGGGACCCTGCACCGATGCCACCGACTCCACCGCTGTCGAAGTCGTACTTGCCGCGCGTGCCGTTGGTCACGCGCGAAACGTAGGCCTCGGCCAGCATCTGCTTGTTGAAGGTGAAGTTGTAGGCCACGACAAACTGCTTGCCGCCGGTGTTGCCGCCATCGCAGACGGCACCGCTGGCGATGCTGCAGCTCACATCGCCGGCCTTGCCGTAGCCGCCATAGACGACATGCTGGCCGAACTCGTGGCGCGCACCGATCACCCAGCCGGTCTTCTTGATGTAGGTCTTCTGCGCGGCCGTGGCGTCCTGGTCGAGGAAGGACATGCGGTCGTAGCCGAAAGCCACGATGGTCGCCTTGTCGGGAAGGGTGTAGCGAACGCCGAAGCGGTAGTCCTTGTCCTTGGTGCGGTTGGTCGTGGTGTTGTTCAGCGTGCCCTTGTCATTGCGGATCTCGTAGGAGCCACGCAGGTCCACGGGCCCGATGACGTACTGCGCCCCCAGGCTGTAGCTCTTGTCGTCCAGCAGCGAGCCGCTGGCGACCGTGGCGGCGCTCTTGTTCTCGTTCGCGCCGAAATAGGCGCGAACGGACAGGCCGCTCCATGAGGCGGACTCGAAGCCCAGGGCGTTGTCGATGCGCACATTGAACAGCGGCCCCGCGCCGGTCTGGCCACTGATGCTCGACAGCGCGGCCTGGTTGTCCTGCGGCCCCGCGCCGGCGGGCGAAAAGTCCGGCGTGCCGCTGTTCCAGCGCGCCGCGCCGGTGAGACGGCCGAACTTCACCGTGCCCACGTTGGCGATCGACAGGCCCACGAAGGTGTCCTTGGCGTTGGCCCACATGCCGCCGGCCGTGTTGTTCGAGGCGTTGTCCACGTTCACGCCGGTGGAGTACTGGAACACGCCGCTCACGCCGTCCATGAGCGGCAGCGTGCCTTTCACGCCGAGGTCCGAGCTGACGTTGCTCAGCCGGAAGCGCGACGGCTTGTCCTGCGCGGGATTGGTGGCGCCAGTGGCGCTGACGTTTTCGAACTGGCCGTAGGCCATCCCGAAGAGCGTGATGGTTCCCTCGGCATGGACTGCGGCGGCGGGCAGGGCGCCGGACAGCGAGGCAAGGAGCAAAGGTAGCGGCTTGAGTTTCACGAGCAATCTCCAGGTCAGTGTGTCGTTGGCACCGGCCTGAGGTCGGGGCCGGTGCGGATGGGACGGCGATGGCGCCCCTGTCCAATTTGTATCATTGATACATAAATGAATCAATGAAGTGATCAATGGAATTGCGGCGTGAACGACACACTTTTCCGATGCGCGAGCGCTGTATCGATGCGCCTTTCAGCCAGCTTTCGGCAGATCTGCGTGCTTGTGCGCTGCAGCCTTGCTGCGCGCGGCGGGAGCCGGTCTCTTGCGCCACATCGCGCCAGCGCCGGCCAAGGCGCGCCCAGGATTTCGCGAAGCTTTCCCGCGTGGTGCAGGGTTTCCCTGTGGCAGGGTGCCGCGTCCGGGCCGAATATCCTGCGGTGAAGATACTTCTCGTCGAAGACGACCTGGACCTCTCCGGTGCGCTCAGCCGGGTGCTCGCGCCGCTGGGCCATCAGCTGGTGTGCTGCGCCGATGGGATGGAGGCGCTGGTCATGGCGAGGCGCCAGGCCTTCGACGCCATCATCCTGGACCTGGGCCTGCCCACCCTCGACGGGCTGCAGATGCTCCAGCGCCTGCGCGACGGCGCCACCACCACACCGGTGCTCGTCGTGACCGCGCGCGGCGCGATCGAGGACAAGGTGATGGGCCTGAACATCGGCGCCGACGACTACCTTGCCAAGCCCTTCGACCTGGCCGAGCTGCAGGCCCGGCTGAACGCGCTGCTGCGGCGCAGCCGCGGCGAGGAGGACCTGTCCTGCGGCAACCTGAGGCTGGACCGCGTCACGGGCATCTTCTACAACGACCTGCGCCCGCTGGACCTCTCGCCGCGCGAGAACGCGCTGCTCAAGGCGCTGCTGCGCAACCGTGGCCAGGCCATCACCAAGGAGGCCTTGCGCGAGCAGGTGTTCGGCTCCGACGGCGAAGCCTCGGCCGATGCGATCGAGGTCCTGGTGCACCGGCTGCGCAAGCGCATCGTCGGCTCCAGCGCCGAGATCATGACGCTGCGGGGCGTGGGCTATCTGCTCATCGACGAAGCCATTGCCGGGAAGGACGACTGACGTGCAGCTGGGCCGCTGGATCCTGCCCATCCGCCGCAAGACGCCCATCCGCCGGTTCATGATGGTCGCGATCGCCCTGGTGCTGCTGCTGCTCTCGCTGACCGACGGCGCGTTCGAGTACCGGGCCTCGGTCCGGCAGATGATCGACATGCGCGACCGGGCGCTGGCGCGCATCGCCGCCGGCTACCTGCGCGCACTGCGTGCGCAGGACGCGGACACGTCGAAGATTCCGTCGTCGGTGTTCCAGGAGGAACTGGGCCAGGTCGAGACGCCGGACCTGCGCTTTCGCGTGAGCAACGAACGAGGCGACTACCTCGGCGGCGATGCGCACCTGAAGGCGCCACGCGAAGGCAGCCGCGGCGCGGGCCTGGTGCAGGCCGAGGTCTACGACGACACCGTCGACGGCGACGTGCTGCGGGTGGCGGCCGTGCGCGACTACCTGCTGCTGCGCACCCAGGCCGAGCCGGTGCTGGTGCAGGTGGCCGAGCCTGCGCAGGCGCGGGTCAGTGCCGAATACAACATCTTCTGGCGCATCGTGCGCAGCCAGGCCTTGCGCCTGTGCATCGTGCTGGCGCTGGTGTGGGTGGTGATCGAGATCGGCTTGTCGCCGCTGCGCTCTCTGCAGGAAGAGATCAAGCGGCGCCGACCGCAGGACCTGACCACTGTCGACACCCACCGGCCCAGCGAGCTGGTGCCGCTGGTGAAGGCACTCAACGACCTGCTGGCCGCGCAGCAGGCCTCGCTGGACCAGCAGCGCAAGTTCCTCACGGACGCATCGCATCAGCTGCGCACGCCCATCGCGGTGCTGCGCACGCTGGTGCAGGGCACGCTGTTCGGGCAGACGCCGGCGGCCGAGAGCATGCCCAAGATGCTCAACATCATCGACCGTGCGACGGGCCTGACGAACCAGCTGCTGTCGATGGCCAAGACCGACCAGCTGCTGCGGCGCGGCGATTGGCGCGATGTGCGGCTGGACCACATCGCACGCGACGTGGCCGTGGACTTCGCTCCGCTGATCGCCCGCAAGCGGCTGGACTTTTCGCTCCAGGCCACGAGCCTGACCCTGCAGACCGACCCGTGGCTGCTGGGTGAACTGGTGAAGAACCTGGTGTCCAACGCCATCCACCACTCGAAGAAGGGCGGCGCGCTGGGCATCGTCGTGCGCGAGCTCAAGCACGAGGCCGAGATGGTGGTCTGGGACCATGGCGGCGGTGTCTCGGAGGACGTGCTGGAGCGCCTGTTCGAGCCCTTCAACGTGCCCAAGGGCAGCTCGGGCATCGGGCTCGGGCTGTCAATCTGCCGCCAGATCGCCGAATCCATGAACGCGTCGGTGGACCTGTTCAACCGCATCGAGGCCGGCGAGGTCGTCGGCGTGGATGCGGTCGTGCGCTGGGTGCGCCCGCAGCAGCCCGGGCTGGACACCGAGTTCTTCCACGGCCTGGCGGCGGCCAATGCTGACGAGCCCGCAGCCGCCAGCGCAGCCGCCGTCGGCGAAGCCCATGGTCGATCTTGAATTCTGCGGCGTGACCAAGCTGTTCCCGGACGGCACTTGCGCCATCCGGGACATCAGCTTCACCGCGCCCGGCGGGCAGCTCACCACGCTGCTCGGACCCTCGGGCAGCGGCAAGTCCACGCTGCTGAGGATCGCCGCCGGCCTGGAAGCGGCCACGCATGGCGCGGTCTACCTGGACGGACGCGACGTGTCCACGCTGCATGGACGCGACCGCGACGTCAGCATGCTGTTCCAGGGCGACTCGCTCTTTCCTCACCTGGACGTCATCGGCAACGTGGCCTTCGGCCTGCAGCACAGCGGCTTCGCGCGCGACGAAGCCCGCGAACGGGCGAGGCGGGCACTGGACCTCGTCGGGCTGCAGGGCTCGGCGTCGGACAGCTGCGCGGAACTGTCGGGCGGGCAGCAGCAGCGCGTGGCCCTGGCGCGCGCGCTGGCGCTGGAGCCGTCGGTGGTATTGCTGGACGAACCACTGTCCAACCTGGACGATCGCCTGCGCCGCCAGATGCGCGGGGAGATCCGCAGCCTGCAGCGGCGGCTGGGCCTGACCGTGGTCTACGTGACGCACGACGAAAGCGAGGCCATGGCGGTGAGCGACCGCGTGGTCATCATCAACGAAGGCCACCTGCTGCAGGTGGGCACGCCGCGCGAGGTCTACGAACGCCCCAACAGCGAATTCGTGGCGACCTTCATCGGCGATGCGAGCATCTTCGACCTGACGGTGGCAGCCGACGGCGTTCCGCACCTGGGCTCGCTGCCGGTCGGCCGCCTCGCCCAGGCGTATCCGCCGGGCACCCGGCTTCGCGTGGTGATCCGCCCCGAAGCCTGGCAGATCCTCCCGGTGGGCCTGGTCCACGGCATGGCCGCGCGGGTCAGGCGCTGCTCCTACCTGGGCCATGGTGCCGAGTACCTGCTGGACACCGAGCTGGGCCAGTTGCTCGCTTCGAGCCGGCACGTGAATGCACTGCACCAGCCCGGCGCGCCGGTGAACCTCACGCTGGGCATGCACGGCATCAGCGTGCTGAACAGCTCGCAGCCCGCGTACGTGCATTCGGGCGGTGGTGGCGACGACACCGATTGGGTGGAGGTCGGCAGCCCCATGCCGCCCGTCACGCGCACTGCGCAGTGACCGGTTCATCGCTGCCCAGCGTGAAGACGCCGACCGTGCCTTGCAGCTGCATGGCCTGGGCCTTGAGGCTTTCCGTCGCGGCCGCCGACTGCTCCACCAGCGCCGCGTTCTGCTGCGTCATGCGGTCGAGCTGCCCGACCTCGCCGCTGACCTGCTCGATGCCATCGCTTTGCTGTGACGTGGAAGCGCTGATCTCGGACATGATGGCCGTGACGCGGTGAACCGAGGCCACGACCTCGCGCATCGTCGAGCCCGCATCGGCCACCAGCGTGGCACCCGACGCCACCCGCTGGGCCGAGGTGTGGATCAGGGACTTGATCTGCCGGGCCGCATCGGCGCTGCGTCCGGCGAGCCCGCGCACCTCGCCTGCCACCACCGCGAACCCGCGGCCCTGCTCGCCCGCCCGCGCCGCTTCGACGGCCGCGTTCAAGGCCAGGATGTTGGTCTGGAAGGCGATGGCGTCGATCACGCCGGTGATTTCCTCGATCTGGCGCGAGCTGGCGGAAATCTCGGCCATGGTGGTGACGACCTGATCAACCACCGCGCCGCCACGGGCCGCCGTCTGCGACGCCAGCACCGCCATCTGGTCGGCCTGGTGCACCGCGCTCGCGTTGTGCCGCACCGTCGTGGTCAGCGCGGCCATGCTCGATGCCGTCTTCTGCAGGCTGGCCGCCTGGCGCTCGGTGCGGTGGCTCAGGTCCTGGTTGCCGGTGGCGATCTGCGAGGACGCCACCGAGATCGAGGTGGCGGATTCGTGGATGGCACCCACCAGCCCCTGCAGCTGCGCTTGCATCCGGCCCACGGCCAGCAGCAGGCGGCCCAGTTCGTCGCGCCGCGTGGGCAGCACGGGCTGGGCCAGGTTGCCCGCGGCGATGCGCTCGGTCGCCTCGATCGCCTGGTTCACCGGAACCAGCACGCTGCGCGTCAGGCGCCACGCCAGGAACGCGCCCAAGCCGATGGACAGCGCACACGCAATCACCAGCACCACGGAGGCCACCTGCTGCCGGGACTTGGCCTGCGCATAGGCCTGCGCACTGCGGTGCTGCTCGAGCTCGATGAGATCGGCCACGGCCTGGCGCCATTGTTCTTCGATGGGACGAACCTCCTTCATCAGGACGGTGGTCGCCTCCGGCGTGGCCCCGTCCGCGCCGAGTCGCGCGGCGCGCGCGATCAGCGGCAGCACGCTTTGGCGCTGCTGCGAAATGCGCGTGATGAGCGTGCTGAATTCCTGCGGTGCGCCGTCGGCGGCCAGCGCGTCCTGCAGCTCCCGCTCGATGGCGAGAACACCGGCCGTGGTCCGCTGCAGCAGCTGCATGTGCCGGTCCACCTCCTTGATGTCGGTGAGCAGCGTGAGCGTGCGCAGGTGCAGCCCCATCTCGTTGACCTTGTCGATCATCTGGCTGGCCAGGTGCATCTGCCGCTCGTTCACCTCCACGATCGCCTTCATCTGCTGGCCCATCGCCGACATCAGCACCTGGCTCACGGCGGTGATGGCCACCAGCAGGGCCAGGATGAGCGAGAAGCCCAGGCCGAAGCGGTGTCCCAGGGTGAGCGCAGGACGGTTCATCAATCTCGGCATCCCCATGGCAGCCTCCTCGATGCAGCACAGGGATCGATGGTCAGCCCGCCGGTCTCGTGCGGGGAGCGGGCATACCAAGCCGGCTGTTGAAAGCTGGCCGACAGCTGCGGCCGGGCATGCAATCGGTCACATGCGCTCGAACGCTATCATCCAGTTGGTGTCCCAGGTCTGCCCGTTGTCTGCCGAGGTCGCTTGCTCCCACCGGGCCGAGTCGGCTGAGACGTGGGACCAGACAAAGCGCACCCGCATCGGCTTGCCGTCAGCGACGTAGTCGGAATCGAAGGTGCCGACGCCGTTCTCGAAGCGGCCTTGCACCGGCGGATCGAGCTTGCCGTGCGGATCGCGGCTGTCGACCCACCAGATCGCCCACAGCCCGGTTTTCGAGTCGTAGGCGCGCAGGGCGATTCCGTGGGTGTTCCCGGTGGGCCAGACGAAGGTGTGTTCTTCCACATTGGCCGACCCATCAGCCATTGCGTGCTCCCCGAAGACAGGCTGCGCAGGATACGCTTTGGACACGAACGAATCAGGCGCTATTCGATCCCCGCCTATCGATACAACCATTCCGTTCTTGTCCCCCTTCCTCGGTTTCCGCAGAATCCAAGCCCTTCTTATGCATTCGGCGTGTTAGCTCACGCCCGGGGCTGTCATGAATTTCCAGCAATTGCGCTCGGTCCGCGAAACGGTCCGCTGCGGCTTCAACCTCACCGAGGTCGCCTCCGTCCTGCACACCTCCCAGCCGGGCATCAGCCGGCAGATCCGCGAGCTGGAAGATGAACTGGGCATCGAGATCTTCGTGCGTGCGGGCAAGCGGCTCACCGGGCTCACGCCGCCGGGCGAGACGGTGCTGCCCATCGTCGAGCGGCTGCTGCTGGACGCGGACAACCTGCGCCGCGCCGGCGAGGAATTCAGCGCGCAGATGAGCGGGCGGCTGTCCATCGCGGCCACGCACTCGCAGGCGCGCTACGCCCTGCCGGCGGTGGTGCGCGACTTCCGCCAGCTCTACCCGCAGGTGGTGCTCAACCTGCACCAGGGCTCACCCAAGCAAATCGCGCAGATGCTGCTGTCGGGCGAGGCGGACATCGGCATCGCCACCGAGGCACTGGCCGATTACGAGCAGCTCGTCGCGCTGCCGTGCTACCGCTGGACGCACAGCGTGGTCGCGCCGCCGGGGCACGACCTCTTCAAGCATGACGGCCCGCTGACGCTGCAGCGCCTGGCCCGCTACCCGATCATCACCTACGACGCGGGCTACACCGGCCGCACGCACATCGACGAGGCCTTCGCACGCGAGGGCCTCAAGCCCAGCGTGGTGCTCACCGCGATGGACGCGGACGTGATCAAGACCTACGTGGAGCTGGGCATGGGCGTGGGCATCGTGGCATCCATCGCCTTCGATCCCGAGCGCGACCGCACCTTGCAGGCGGTGGACGCGGGCGCCCTGTTCGAGGTCAACCTCACCCGGCTGGCCGTGCGGCGCGGGACCTGGCTGCGCGGCTATGTCTACGCCTTCATGGAGGCCTTCGCCCCGACGCTCACGCGTGAGGTGGTGCAGCAGGCGCTGCAGCGCGAGGTGCAGCCCGAGGAGGCCTGAGCCCAGCCTTGGGATCGTCCGGTTTTTGACAGTCCCCCAGGGCGAGGCGGCATACGATCACGGCTTGCGCACCCCGCGCAGTCCTTCGCATGCCATGAACACATCGCCCAAGCCGCCGTCCGCCCCCTCGCGCAAGCGCCGCGCGTTCCTGACCGTGGGCGGGTTGGCCGCTGCGGGTGTTGCAGCGGGCGCCGGCTACGTGGCCACCCACCGCGACCACGCGCTGGCCAGCGCTGAATTCCGCGACCTGCCCACGGCACTGCGCACGCTGGATTCGCTGCGCACCACGCCCATGAAGATGCGCTCAGGCTGGGACCTGCCCCACGTGCTGCACCACGCGGCGCAAAGCATCCATGGCTCCATCGACGGCTACCCGCATCCCAAGCCGGCCTGGTTCCAGGCGAGCATCGGCAGCGCGGCCTTCTCGGTGTTCGGCGCCCGCGGCCGGATGAACCACGGCCTGCAGGATCCCATCCCCGGCTTGCCCACGATCCCTGACGGACTCGAACTCCAGCCCGCCATCCACGATGTGATGCAGGCCTTGCAGCGCTTCGACCAGCACACCGGCCCGCTCGCGCCGCACTTTGCCTACGGTGCGCTGGACAAGTCCGACTACGCGCGTGCGCACCTCATGCACATCGCGAATCACTGGGACCTGATCGTCCCCGCCTGAGGTTCAGATGGCCGCCGCGGGGTCGTGCATCACCTCGCTGTCGAAGCGCGTCACGCGCCGCGGCAGCAAGTGGGCGGTGGCGCCGGCCTGCAGTCCGATGGACTCGCGCAGCGCGGTGTACTCGGTGCGCGGCACCTCCACGTCCACGTAGCTCGAGTCGTCCACGCGCTTGAACTCCAGCCGCGTGTTCGGGCCGACCGTGAGCGCCTGTGACAAGGTCACCGCGATCGAGCCTTCGCGCGGCTGGCCAAGGATCTGCAGCTCGTGCGGACGCACGTAGCTCACTTCGCCCTGCCCCGCGCCGGCACGGTCGTAGCGGCCGTGGAAGAGGTTCACGTCGCCGAGGAACTGCAGCACGAAGGGCGTGGCCGGATGGTCGTAGACCTCGTCGGGCGGACCGTCCTGCTCGATGCGGCCATGGTTCATCACCACGATGCGGTCGGCGACTTCCATCGCTTCTTCCTGGTCGTGCGTGACGAACACGCTGGTCACGTGCATCTCGTCGTGCAGGCGGCGCAGCCAGCGTCGCAGCTCCTTGCGCACCTTCGCATCCAGCGCGCCGAAGGGCTCGTCCAGCAGCAGCACCTTGGGCTCGACCGCCAGCGCGCGTGCGAGGGCGATGCGCTGGCGCTGGCCGCCGGAGAGCTGGTGGGGGTAGCGGTCGGCGATCCAGTCCAGCTGCACGAGCTTGAGCAGCTCCATCACCTTGGCCTTGATCTGCGCCTCGGGCGGCCGCGTGGCCTTGGGCCGCACGCGCAGGCCGAAGGCCACGTTCTCGAAGATGGTCATGTGCGCGAAGAGCGCGTAGTGCTGGAACACGAAGCCGACCTGTCGGTCGCGCACGTCGGTGTTCGTCGCGTCTTCGCCGTGGAAGAGCACGGTGCCGCTGTCGGGCACTTCCAGGCCCGCGATGATGCGCAGCAGCGTCGTCTTGCCCGAGCCCGAAGGGCCCAGCAGCGCGACGAGTTCGCCCGCGGGGATGTCCAGGTTGAGGTTGTCGCAGACGACCGTCTGGCCGAAGCGCTTGTTGAGGTTGCGGACTTCGATGCTCATGCGTTCACTCGCTTCTTTCCTGGACCTTCAGGTCCTTCTTCACCCGCTGCTCGACGATGTACTTCAGCACCAGCGTCACCAGCGCCAGGCTGGCCAGCAGGGACGCCACCGCGAACGAGGCGGCGAACTGGTACTCGTTGTAGAGGATCTCGATGTGCAGCGGCATGGTGTTGGTGGTGCCGCGCACGTGGCCCGACACCACGCTCACCGCGCCGAACTCGCCCATGGCGCGCGCGTTGCACAAGATGACGCCGTACAGCAGCGCCCACTTGATGTTGGGCAGCGTCACCCGGCGGAAGATCTGCCAGCCGTTGGCACCCAGCACGCGCGCGGCCTCTTCCTGCTCGGTGCCTTGCGCCTGCATCAGCGGGATCAGCTCGCGGGCGATGAAGGGGAAGGTCACGAACACCGTGGCCATCACAATGCCGGGCACGGCGAAGATGACCTTCAGGTCGTGGTCGCGCAGCCAGCCGCCGAACCAGCCTTGCAGGCCGAACACCAGCACGTAGATGAGGCCGGAGATCACCGGGCTCACCGAGAACGGCAGGTCGATCAGCGTGAGCAGCAGGTTCTTGCCGCGGAAGTCGAACTTCGCGATGCACCACGCCGCCGCGATGCCGAACGCGAGGTTCAGCGGCACGGAGATGCCCGCGGCGATCAGCGTGAGCTTGATGGCCGACAGCGCATCGGGCTCGGTGATGGCGGCCAGGTACACATCCACGCCCTTCTTGAACGCCTCGGCGAACACGACCGCCAGCGGCACGAAGAGGAAGAGCGTGAGAAAGGCCAGGGCCACGCCGATCAGCGTCCACTTGACCCAGGTGGGCTCGGTGGTGGCATCGGCGATGCGGCGCGGGGCGACACCGGCGGATGATCGCGCGGGCACGCTGGACACGGGGATCGCGCTCATCTTCAGCGCCCCTGCCGCTTGCGCGTCCAGGCCTGCAGGCCGTTGATGGCCAGCAGCAGGACGAAGGCCGACACCAGCATCACCACGGCGATGGCCGTCGCGCCCTTGTAGTCGTACTGCTCCAGCTTGGTGATGATGAGCAGCGGCGTGATCTCGCTGACCATGGGCATGTTGCCGGCGATGAAGATCACCGAGCCGTACTCGCCCAGGGCACGCGCGAAGGCCAGCGCGAAACCGGTGAGCAGCGCGGGCGTGATGATGGGAAAGATCACCTGCGTGAAGGTCTGCAGGCGCGACGCACCCAGCGTGGCCGCGGCTTCCTCGACTTCCTTGTGCAGGTCTTCCAGCACCGGCTGCAGCGTGCGCACCACGAAGGGCAGGCCGATGAAGGTGAGCGCCACGAACACCCCGAACGGCGTGAAGCTGACCTTGAATGGCAGGAACGAACCAATCCAGCCGTTCTGCGAATACAGCGCCGTGAGCGCGATGCCGGCCACGGCGGTGGGCAGCGCGAAGGGCAGGTCCACCAGCGCATCCACCAGGCGCTTGGCCGGGAATTCATAACGCACCAGCACCCAGGCGACGATGAGCCCGAAGACGGCATTGAGGATGGCCGCGGCGAACGATGCACCGAAGGTCAGCCTGTACGAGGCCAGCACGCGCGGCGAAGCCACCGCGTCGACGAAGGCCGGCCAGGTCATGGTGAAGGTCTTGAGGAACGCCGCGCTCAAGGGGATGAGCACGATGAAGCTCAGGTACAGCAGCGTGAAACCCAGCGCGAGGTCGAAGCCGGGAAGCACGCTGTGCCGCCGCAGGAGCGTGCGCGAGAGGAACATGGACGCCGCCTACTTCTTCTTCGCCGCGGCGAGGATCTGGTCGTAGGTGGCGCCGTCGTCGAAGTGGTCCTTCTGGGCCTTGCTCCAGCCGCCGAAGACTTCATCGATGGTGAAGAGGTTCACCTTGGGGAAGTCCTTGGCGTACTTGGCCAGCAGCGCCGGTGAACGCGGGCGCAGCTGGTGCTTCGCCGCGATCTCCTGCGCTTCATCGGACCACAGGTACTTGAGGTAGGCCTCGGCCTGCTTGCGCGTGCCCTTCTTGTCGGCCACCTTGTCGACGACCGCCACCGGGTTCTCCGCCAGGATGCTCCAGGTCGGGTACACGACATCGAAGTCGTTGCCGAACTCGGCCTTGATGAGGTTGACCTCGCTCTCGAAGGTGGCCAGCGCATCGCCGATGCCGCGCTGCGCGAAGGTGGTGGTGGCCGCGCGGCCACCACCGTCGAACACCGGCACGTTGGCGAAGATGGCCTGCACCATCTCGCGCGCCTGCGCCGGGTTCTTGCCCGACTTGATGGCCGCGCCCCAGGCCGCCACGTAGGTGTAGCGGCCGTTGCCGGTGATCTTCGGGTTGGGAATGACCACGCTCATGCCGGGCTTGGCGAGGTCGGTCCAGTCCTTGATGCCCTTGGGGTTTCCCTTGCGGACCAGGATGACGGTGGTGGAGGTCGTGGGCGCCGCGTTGTTGGGAAACCGCTTGGCCCAGTCCGCCGGCAGCAGCTTGGCCTTGTCGGCGATGGCGTCGATGTCGCTGGACTGGTTCATGGTCACGACGTCGGCGTCGAGCCCGTCGATCACCGCACGGGCCTGCTTGCTGGAACCGCCATGTGACTGGTTGATCGTCACGTCCTCGCCGGCGGTGGCCTTCCAGTGCTTGATGAAGGCGGCGTTGTAGTCCTTGTAGAACTCGCGCGAGACGTCGTAGCTGACGTTCAGCAGCGCCGGGCCGGCAGCCTGGACGGCCGTGGACAAGGCCAGGGCGGGAAGTGCGAGAACGAGGAGGCGGCGGGCGGATTGCATGCGGGATCGCTGTTGGAAAAGCAGCAGGTCGGAGGAAGGTGCATGCTATTCACGCATGAAGCGTTGTTCAACAATGCAATTCGCTCAACCTTATTCGAAAAATGAATGAGCCACGCGCACGCGTGGCCTTCATCAAGCCACGCCCGCGGGGCAGGAGCGCCAGCGACTGGGCTCAATCAATGCTTGGTGTAGATCTGGTCGAACACGCCGCCGTCCGCAAAGTGCGTCTTCTGCGCCTTCGTCCATCCACCAAACACCCCGTCGATCGTGAACAGCTTCAGCGCCGGGAACTGCTTCGCATACTTCGCCTGCGCCGCCGGGTCGATCGGCCGGTAGAAGTTCTTGCCGGCGATGTCCTGGCCTTCCGGCGAGTACAGGTATTCCAGGTAGGCCTTGGCGACGTCGGCCGTGCCCTTCTTGGCCACCACCTTGTCCACCACCGACACGGGCGGCTCGGCCAGGATGCTGTCGGGCGGGTACACCACGTCGAACTTCTCGGCGCCGAATTCCTTGAGAACGAGGCCGGCCTCGTTCTCCCAGGCCAGCAGCACGTCGCCCAGGCCGCGTTCGGCGAAGGTCACGGTGGATCCGCGGGCGCCGGAGTCGAGCACCGGCACGGCGTTGAAGACCTTCTTGATGTAGTCCTGCGCCTTGGCCTCGCTGCCGCCCGGTGCGGTCAGCGCATGGCCGTAGGCGGCCAGGTAGGCCCAGCGCGCGCCGCCGGAAGTCTTCGGGTTGGCGGTGATCACGCCCACGCCCGGCTTGACGATGTCTTCCCAGGTCTTGATGCCCTTGGGGTTTCCCTTGCGCACGATGAACACGATGGTCGAGGTGTAGGGCGTGCTGTTGTGCTTCAGGCGCTTCTGCCAGTCGGGGGCGACCAGCTTGGCCTCGTTGGCGATGGCGTCGATGTCGGCGGCCAGTGCCAGCGTCACCACATCGGCATCCAGGCCGTCGATGACCGATCGGGCCTGCTTGCCCGAGCCGCCGTGCGAGGTCTTGACGGTGACGTTGTCGCCCGTCTTGCCCTTCCAGTACTTGGAGAAGGCGGTGTTGTATTCCTGGTAAAGCTCTCGCGTCGGGTCATAGCTGACGTTGAGCAGGGTGATGTCGCGGGCCATGGCCACGCATGCCGTGGCAGCGAGGGCCAGGGACAAGAGCGATTGGCGGAGGAGGCGGGCCGTGGTCATGGCGAAAGGGTCCTTGAAGAAAATTGGAAAAGGTGACGAATCGTAGAAACCGCCCGGCTCGGGCGGAACGAAGCTTTTCGGCCTTGCTTATTCGCTTCGCGTGCGATGAGCGCCATCCCTCAGATGGCAAACGAGAGCTCAGCCAGGTCCACGCGTGACATCCGACGAGACGACTCGATGCGCTGGATGAAGGCCTGCGTCAGATGAAGGGCCCGCGGCAGCGGGCCGAAGCCGGCCTCGGCGTTGATGTGCCCCACGTCGCCCAGGTTGAGGATGTTGGCGCCCCAGACCGCCGCCCACCGGCGCGCACTGGTGAGCGTCATCCACGGGTCGGTCTCGCTGGCGAAGACCATGGCGGGCACGTCCAGGCCGTGGTGCGGCAGGCGGTGGGCGATGTGGAAGCGTTCAGGCTCCGCGGGTGCGACGAGCAAGGCGCCCTGGACGCCGGCCGGCCGGTCGTCGCGTCGCGGTTGATGGCGCCGCTGTCCGAGGCAATGCGCGAGCGCCAGGCAGCCGAAGCTGTGCGCGACGGCCACATGGGGCGCGTCAGGTGCCTCGTCCAGCACTTCGCCGATGCGCGCCGACCAGGCCTCCAGGTGGGCATGGTCCCAGTCATCCTGCTCGACGCGCACGGCGCCGGGCAGGCGCGACTGCAGCCAGGTCTGCCAGTGCGCCGGGCCACTGCCGTGCAGCCCGGGGATGACGAGGACGCGAACGGACGGTCGGGCCATGGCGCGGCCCTCAGAGCGCCGCAATGGACACTTCGGTGGACTTCACCAGGGCGATGACCTCCTTGCCCGGCACGAGCTGGAGCTCCTTGACGGAGCGGGTGGTGACCACGGAGGTGACGATGAGCCCGCTGGGGGTCTCCACATCGACTTCGGAGACCACCGGCCCCTCGATGACTTCCTTGATCTTGCCGCGGAACTGGTTGCGAACATTGATGGCGCTGATGCTCATGGTGCGAACGGACGTGTTGGAAAACGTGCTCCCACGGTAAGCACCGGTGCATCGCTTGGGAACGAAGGAAAGCGCGCCTCTTCATGAGGTTTGCGCATGAAGGTTCGGATGGCCGACCAGAGATTCGCAAGATCGGTCAGGCGAATCGCCCCCGACGGTAGGCGGCGGCAGGCGGCCTGCCGTTATCGTCCGACCCATCCCCCGAACCCGCCCCCTCACGGAGACCCTCGCGATGTACCGACTTTCCGCCCTGTGCGCAGCCGCACTGCTGGCCGCCTGCTCGAACGTGCCGTCCCCCGAGGCGGCAACGCAAGCCCAGGGCGCACCCGGCCGCCACCTTCCTGACGTGCAGGCCCAGTGCCGCAACGGCGACACGCAGGTCATCGGCGCCTACAAGTACGAGAACAACATGTGGGGCGCCGACAAGGCGCGCGGCTTCACGCCCGAGCAATGCCTGCTCACCCGCACGGTGAACGGCAGCAAGCAGGTCGGCTGGACCTGGTACTGGCCGGGCATGGACCGGTCGGTCTTCGCCTATCCGCAGATCATGTGGGGCTGGAAGCCATGGTCAGGCGGCAAGCCGTCGGATGCACGCTTTCCGATGCGCGTGGGCGACCTCAAGTCGCTGACCATGGACTTCGACGTTCAGACCGATGCCCGCGGCACCTACAACCTCGCGCCCGAGATCTGGCTGACCCGCAGCGGCGCCTGGAGCGACGCGCCCAACCCCAAGCTGATCACCACCGAGATCATGTTCTGGATGGACTACCAGCAAGGCGCGACGCCGGCCGGCAGCATCGTGGACCGGCCGGTGATCAACGGCGTCACCTACGAGCTGTGGAAGATGGACAACATCGGCAACAAGGGCGACGGCACCGGCTGGACCATCTACTCATTCAAGAGCCCGACCATCCAGCACACCGGGCGCATCGACATCCAGGCGCTGCTGGCCTACATGGTGGCCAAGGGGTGGGCCAGCAAGGATGAGTACGTGGCGAGCGTGGAGTTCGGCAATGAGGTGATGGGGGGCAGCGGCACGACCTGGGTGAAGCGCTTCGAAGTCACGGCCAACTGATCAGCCGGGCAAGGCCTTCTCCAATCCCGCCGCTTCGCGCGCCTTCACCGCAGCGCGCAGTCGGATGGCCTCCGCCTCTCGCGCTGCCAGCGTATCGCCGTCCTTGCCCACCTCGCGCCGCTGGTCTTCCACCAGCTTGGCCGCGCGCTCCGCATCGTTGAAGCCTTCAGCCGCCTTGGGCAGCAGGAACTGCCGGCCCCAGGTACCGGACAGTTCCCCCAGGCGCTTGAAGTTCGAGAGCGTGTACTGGTAGGCCATCTCGCCGAAGGGCGAATTGCGCGCGACCATGCCGGGCAGCGCCGTCACCACGTTGGGCGGAGCGAGGTCGCTGGTGGAGGCGGCCAGCAGCTCCTGCGCACGCTTGGCATCGCGACCCGACGCGAGCGCCTTGGCATACAACCAGCGCTCCTCTTCACCGGACGCCTTCTTCAGCCGCGCCATCAGCTTGTCGAAGCGCGCCTTGTCGGCATGCACGCCGGTGGCGCGGATGATGGCTTCACGCAGCGAGGTCGGCAGCGGCGCCTTGCCGCTTTCGTCGTCGTCGAATGCGCGCAGCACCTTGCGCACCGTCTCTTCGTCATCGAACTGCGACAGCAGCTGGATGAGGCCAGCCCTCAGCTCCGAGGTCGCGGCCTCTTCCTTCGCTGCCGGTGTGAAACCCAGCTTGGCAAGCTGCGGCCCCAGCAGCGTGCGGCCGGTGGAACGCACCTGCTGCTGCGCCGGCGTGCCGGCCATGGATGAATCCAGGAATTCGAGCTGCGAGCGGGCGACGTTCCACAGCATGGTGCGCGACGGGTCGTTCACGCGCGGCAGCGCGGCCAGCAGCGAGAAGTAGTCGTTCAGCGGCACGCGGCCCGACTGCACCAGCGCGAAGGTGTCGCTCAGCAGACCCATGCGGTCGCCCTCGCCCAGCGCCGCATACGACGCCGTCAGCGCCTTCAGCGCCGCGGGCTCGTAGGCCACGCGGTAGAACCCGCCGCCGCCCGCGTTCACGACCAGCGGCTGCGCACTGCAGGCGCCCAGGCTGAAGGTCTGTTGCGCGCTGTCCATGAGCTGGGTCTTCACGGCCTTGCCGCGCGCCATGGACACCGGGATCTTCCACACCTGCGTGGTCGCCGTGCCGGCCGCATTGAGGTAGCGGCTTTGCGTCAAGGTCACGCTGGCCTTGCCGTCCTTGCAGGCCTCCTGCACCTGCACGAGCGGGAAGCCCGGCTGGTCGGTCCAGCTCGCGGCCACCGCATTCACGTCGCGGCCCGAGGCGCGGCCGATGTGATACCAGAGGTCACCCGCGGTGGCGTTGGACAGGCGCTGGCTGCGCATGTAGGCCGCCAGCCCCTGCTGGAATGCCTTGGGGCCGATCCAGTGCTCGAGCATGGTCAGCACCGCACCGCCCTTGGCGTAGGTGATGGGATCGAACACGTCGTTCACCGCCGACTCGCGCACCGGGCCGGAACGGATCGCCCGCGTGGCGCTGCCCGCGTCGATGAGCATCGCGCGGTCGATGGGCACGCGATCGTCCAGCGGCACCTTCCATGTCGGATTGAACTTGTCGGTGGCCTTGCTCTCCAGCCAGGTGGCGAAGGCCTCGTTGAGCCAGATCTCTTCCCACGACGCGGCCGTGACGAGGTTGCCGAACCACTGGTGGGCCACTTCGTGCGCCACCGTCTGGTAGACGTCGCGTCGGGTGCGTGCGCTGCTCTTCTTCTCGTCGACGAGCAGGTCGTTCTCGGCGTAGGAGATCAGGCCCCAGTCCTCCATCGCACCCCATCGCGTGCTGGGCACGGCCATCTGGTCGAGCTTGGGCAGGGCAAAGGGCACGCCGAAATACTGCGTGTAGTAGGGCAGCAATTGCTGCGTGGCCTTGAGCGCGTAGTGCGCATGCTCGCGCTTGCCCGGCGCGGTGATGATGCGCAGCGGCACGCCCGCGGCCTGGCCGGACACGGACTCCAGATGCCCCACCGCCACGCTGAAGAGATAGCTCGGCATGGCCGGCGTGGCCGCGAAGCTGTGCACGGTCGCGGAGCCGTCCACCTTGTGCTTCTCCGCGGGCATGTTCGACAGCACTTCGTACTGGCTGGGTGCGCGCACCGTGAGCTGGAAGGCCGCGCGGAACACCGGCTCGTCGAAGGACGGGAACACCGTGCGCGCGGAGATGGCCTCAAGCTGCGTGGCCAGCATTGGCTCGGTCTTGCCGTTGCGCTCGGAGGTGGCGCGGAACAGGCCTTCGCCATAGGGATGCACCTGCCCGCTGTAGGCCAGCTCGATGCGATGGTCGCCGACGGCGATGGGCGCGTTGTCCACGGGCATCAGGCGCCAGGTCTGCGACTCGTCCTGCGTCACCACATGCAGCGCTCGCGCGACGCCGCCGGAGAACAGCGTCGCGCGCGTGGCCTTGAGCTCGCTGGCGTGCAGTTCGATGAAGGGCACGGACTTGCGCGCCTTCACGTTGATCAGCACCTGGCCGCTGAAGTCGTCGCGCGCGGGGTCGAGGTCCAGCGTGATCGCGTAGCGCGAAGGCACGATGGTCTTGGGCAACACACCGGGCGTGTCGTCGAAACTGAATCGGGGCTGCGCCTGCACCACGGCGGCGCACGCAATCGTGCAGGCGGCGGCCAGGCGGGTCATCGCTCGGGTGGAGCGTCGGGTCATCGGGGGGACTCCCTGAGGTGCGCGTCTTCGGGTCTGACGCGGAAGGGCCGCACTTTACGACGAACGCGACGGCCCTCAGGAATTCCCTTGCGATGAATGGCCTTCCCAAACAATGCGCCCCGCTTTCGCGGGGCGCATTCCCATCAAGCAACGCCCGCGGGACTGGCTTTGCCAGCCCGCAGGGTGGCGCCCCTCGGGGGCAGGAGCGCCAGCGACTGGGGGGCTGTCACGGAAGTGTTCTCAGGTAGGAACCGACCGGTACCGAGAAGTTGTAGCCGTCGTGCTTGTCCCAGTTGATGGACCAGGTCATCACGCCGCGGAAGGTCGGGTAGGCCTGGTTGGGCTTCACGCTGCCGCAGTTGGTGAGCTTGGCCATGCAGTCCACCGCGTTCTTCACCGTGGTGGTGGTGACGAAGCCGGAGTTCGCCGAGCTGGGGCCCGACGGCACGCCGAAGGCCACCTGGTCAGGACGCAGGCCCGCGAAGGTACCGGCCGAGCCGTAGCTCAGCGGGAAGCCTTCGATCAGCATCTTGCTGCCGCCCACCAGCATGTCCACCGAGCCCTCGGCATACGCACCCGTCGAGTACGGCGTGTACAGCCCGCCGTTGTTGTAGTACTGGACGTGGATGATGCTCAGCTCGTTGCGCAGGCCATCGATGATCGGCAGGTACGCGCCCCAGATCGAGCCGTAGGACACGTAGCCGCCTTGCACGTACGGCCACTCCGGCGCCATCGACAGGTAGAAGCTGGAGCCCACCTTGGCCTTGAGCTGCTTGATGGCGCTGACCAGGTTGGTCTGGATGGGCGCGCCCATCGAGACGCCGCTGCCGCTTTCCAGGTCCAGGTCGACGCCGTCGAAGCCGTACTTCTGGATGATGGCGTACATGCTGTTGACGAAGTTCGTCACGTTGGCCGCGCTGTTGAGCGTGACCGAGCCGTTCTGGCCGCCCAGCGAGAGCACCACCTTCTTGCCCTTGGCGCGCTGTGCCTGCACGTCGGCGATGAACTGCGCTTCGGTGCCCGCGCCCGGGTCGACGGTGAAGCTCACATTGCCGTTGCCGGCGTCATCGCCGAAGGCCACGACGATCACGTTCCAGTCGTTGGACACCTGGCTCAGCGGGAAGGTCGGGCCCGCCGGGTTGGTGAAGTTGTGCCAGTAGCCCACGAGCGCATGCTTGGCCAGGCCCGGGATGGGCGCGGGGGCCGGAGCGGGTGCAGGCGCCGGAGCCGGGGCGGGCGCAGGTGCGGGGGCAGGAGCCGGCGCAGGCGCAGGCGCGGGGGCTGGTGCCGGAGCGGGCGCCGGGGCCGGTGCGGGAGCGGGCGCCGGAGCGGGTGCACCGCAGACATTCACCTGCGTCCAGGGCTGGCCGCTGCCGGCGGGGCCGTTGTTGTTGGCCGGGTTCTGGCCTTGCGTCCACCAGTTGGCCTTGTAGTTGATGTTGTTCACGCTGGCCTGCTGGCCCTGCGTGTAGGCGGTCGACGCATTCCACGCCGGCTGGCAGCCCGGGGCGGGCGCAGGGGCCGGTGCAGGAGCGGGCGCAGGCGTCGGTGCGGGGGCCGGAGCGGGTGCAGGGGCCGGCGGGTTGGTGCTGGTGCCCAGGTCCTTCCACAGGCTGGTGTTCGTCGGGTTCCAGCCGGTGCCGGTGTAGTCTGTCTGGTCCACCAGGGCCTGGTAGTCGTGGCCGTTGTAGGAGACGATGGTCCCCGCCTTGTAGAAGGTGTCCGCCTTCCATGCCGGATACGCCGCATACACGGAGGTCGCCAGCAAGGCTGCCGACAACGCGCTCAGGATGCGCAGTTTGTGGCTACGTGGTATGCAGGTGGTCTTTGACATGGCGGAGTTCTCCTGGGAGACTTGGGTTGTGGGCTCGGGACGGGGTGTGATGGGGTACGACGGGGAAGCAAATCACCAGTGGAACGCACTGGTACCACAGGCGCGACTATCGCCCTCTCTGGTGGACGACGTCATCGGTATAACCACTAGAGTACCAATAGATACCTTTTCAATACCAGCAAAGCTTGTGCCCGTTGTATGCCTCAAGACGGTGCGGGCGGAATTTGCAATTGCCCGCTCGTCGCGCAGGCATTTCCGACCTTCACCAAATCGCGGCTGCGAGGCTGCGAAGATCCCATCCATCCTGAACGGCACATTCATTGCGAGGGCATCACGCCCATGAGCTCAACCCAGCAACCTCCGAATCCTGCGTCACCCCCTTCGTCATCGAGCTACGCCGCCGCGGTCCGTCCACCCAACACCATGGCCGTGATCCGGACCGACACCGCCGGCCTCGTGGCCGAGGACGTGAAGATCACCACCGCCACCGGCGTGCTGCCGGCCTACCGTGCCGCCCCCGACCGGCCCGGCCCGCACCCGGTCGTGCTCGTGGTGCAGGAAATCTTCGGCCTGCATGAATACATCCGCGACGTCGCGCGCCGGCTGGCCAAGCTCGGCTACCTCGCCATCGCGCCGGACCTGTACTTCCGCCAGGGCGACGCCACCGTCTACACCGACATCGATGCCCTGCGCGCCGAGATCGTCAACAAGGTGCCCGACGAGCAGGTCATGGCCGACCTGGACGCCTGCTACGCCTGGTCGCGCGAGGCTGGCGGCGATCCGGCCCGGCTGGGCATCACCGGCTTTTGCTGGGGCGGGCGCATCACCTGGCTGTATGCCGCGCACCAGCCCCGGCTGAAGGCCGCGGTGGCCTGGTACGGCAAGCTCACCGGCCCGAAGAACGCCCTGCAGCCACGCCACCCGCTGGACGTGTCCGGCCAGCTCAAGACACCGGTGCTCGGCCTGTACGGCGGCGAGGACCCGGGCATCCCGATGCCGCAGGTGGAGGAGCTGCGCTCCGACCTGAAGAAGGTCAACAGCGCCTCGCAGGTGCTGGTCTACCCCGGCGCCCCGCATGCCTTCCATGCGGACTACCGCCCGAGCTACCGGCCCGAGGCGGCCGAGGACGGCTGGCAGCGCATGAAGGCCTGGTTCGCGCAGAACGGATTGCGGCCGTAGGCCTTCGGCGCTTCGCGTAGGCTTGGCGTCCATGACGGACGCCGCTGCCTCATCGCCCCACCTGCTGACACGCGTGCTGCTGCCCGCGGGCACCGCGCCCGAGGCGTGGCGCATGCTGGCCGCGCGCGGCATGCGCGCGCTGTGCGACGGCTACCTGGCGGTGCTGCTGCCGGCCTATCTGCTGGCACTGGGCATGGGGCAGCTGGAGGTGGGGCTCATCAGCACCGCGACCTTGCTGGGCTCGGCCGCGGCGACGCTGGTGGTGGGCGCGTGGGGACACCGCTTCGCGCCGAGGGCATTGTTCATCACGGCGGCGGCGCTGATGGTGGCCACCGGCCTCGGCTTCGCCGGCCTTTCCTCCTTCTGGCCTTTGCTGGTGGTCGCCTTCGTGGGCACGCTCAACCCGAGCTCGGGCGATGTGTCCGTGTTCCTGCCGCTGGAGCACGCCCGGCTCGCGCATGCGGCGCAAGGCGAAGCAAGAACAGCCCTCTTCGCCCGCTACAGCGTGCTGGGCGCCCTGTGCGCGGCCATCGGTGCGCTGGCGGCCGGCGTGCCGGACCTGATGCACCGATGGGCGGGATGGGACCGGCTCGCCAGCATGCGCGCCTTGTTCGCGGCCTATGCCTTGATGGGCGCGCTCATCTGGCTGCTGTACCGCGGCCTGCCCATGCCGGCGCAGGGGCAGGCCGTCGCGCCGCCCACGCCGCTCGGTCCGTCACGCGGCATCGTGCTGAAGCTGGCGGTGCTGTTCAGCGTCGACGCCTTTGCCGGTGGCCTCGTGCTCAATGCGCTGCTGTCGCTGTGGCTCTTCCAGCGCTTCGGCCTGTCGCTCTCGCAAGCCGGCCTGTTCTTCTTCTGGACCGGCCTGCTCAGCGCCGCATCGCAGTTCGCCGCGCCCAAGGTTGCCGCGCGCATCGGCCTGCTCAACACCATGGTGTTCACGCACATCCCGGCCAACGTCTGCCTGATGCTGGCGGCCGTGGCACCCAGCCTGCCGATGACGCTGGTGCTGCTGTTCATCCGCGCCGCGCTCTCACAGATGGACGTGCCCACGCGCACCGCCTACGTGATGGGCGTGGTGACGCCCGCCGAGCGCACCGCAGCGGCGAGCTTCACGGCAGTGCCGCGCAGTCTGGCATCAGCGTTGAGCCCCGCACTGGCCGGTTGGCTGTTCGCCTTCGGATGGATTGGTGCGCCGCTGCTGCTGGGCGGGGCGCTGAAGATCGCCTATGACCTCAGCTTATGGCGGAGCTTTCGACAGCATCCGCCACGCGAAGAGGGATTGGGCTGATCAGGCGGCCGGTTCGGCCATCTTCGACCGACGGCGCATCAGCATCACCCCCGCAAGGCCGATGGCTGCCAGCGCCGCCGTCGACGGTTCCGGCACACTGGACACGAAGTTCGCGTTCGTGAACTGCGGCAATGCATTGATCGCATCCAGCCCGGTCGGCGACGTGATGCGCGCAAGGATGCTCAGGTCCGCCGCCGGATCATTCAGGTTCGTCGAGAACACCAGCCGGTTCACGTCCAGCACGCTGTTGTGATAGATGAAGAACCCGGCATGGTCGGTGCTGACCTTGCCTGCAATCACGCTGGCGGCGGTGCCGGCCGCGAACGGCGTGGCGGGGTTGCCGTCGTTGTCGGTGTCCTGCAGCACGATGACATCGGCGCCCGCAGCCGGGATGCCGCCCGACAGCGAATTCACGAAGCTCAGCGAGTTGCCCAGCCCGAAGGTCGCGGCATTGAAGACGAAGCTGTCGGAGGCGAGGTTGAAGCCGGAGAGAAAGCGCTCCTGGCCGGCGAACACCTGGCGGCCGGGTGTCGTCAGCGCCGTGCTGCCGAGGAAGGGATCGGTGCTGAACACGACCTCGGTCGCATGGACCTGGGTCGAGATCGCGCTCAGCGACACGGCAGCGCCGGCTGCCAACGTGCCGCAGGCGCGGCGCACAAGGGATGTCAAACGCATGGAAGGGCTCCTGGGATTGGATGAACAAACAAATCCGCACCGGCTCGCTCGCACTGCCTGCCTCCGGTGACGAGCCAGACTTACGGTGCGACTTTCCGCACGGATGCGTGTCCCAGGAAAAAGAAACTAGATGGCCGCCAGCGCCGTCCGCAGGTCCTCCCGCAAGTCCTCAAAATCCTCAACTCCCACCGACAGGCGCACGAGCGCGTCGCCAATGCCCAGCGTCTTGCGCGTCTGCGCGGGAATCGTCGCGTGGGTCATGATGGCTGGATGCTCGATGAGGCTTTCCACGCCGCCCAGGCTTTCGGCGAGCGAGAAGATCTTCACCGTCTCCAGGAAGCGCCGCGCGCCGGCGAGGTCGGTCTTCAGGTCCAGCGAGATCATGCCGCCGAAGCCGCGCATCTGCTTTCTCGCCAGCGCATGCTGCGGATGCGACTCCAGCCCCGGGTAGTGCACGCGTTCCACCTTCGGCTGCTGCGACAGCCACTGCGCCAGCGCGAGGCCGTTGCTGCAATGACGTTCCATGCGCAAGGCCAGCGTCTTCACGCCGCGCAGGGCCATGAAGCTGTCGAAGGGACTCGCAATGGCACCCACCGCGTTCTGCAGGAAGCCCAGGCGCTCGCGGACCGCTTCATGCCGCGGCTCCTTGCCGACGATGGCGATGCCGCCGATGACATCCGAATGGCCGTTGAGGTACTTGGTGGTCGAGTGCACCACGATGTCGAAGCCCAGCTCCAGCGGACGCTGGATCCACGGGCTCGCGAAGGTGTTGTCCGCCGCGCAGAGGATGCCGCGCTCGCGGCAGATCTCGGCGATGGCCTGCAGGTCAGCCAAACGCAGCAGCGGATTCGTGGGCGTCTCCACCCACACGAGCCTGGTCTGCGGCGTGATGGCGGCGATCAGCTTCTTCGGATCGGTCAGGTCCACGAAGCTGAAGCGGTGCCCTGCGCTCTTCGTGCGCACGCGTTCGAAGAGGCGGAAGGTGCCGCCGTACACATCGTCGCCGGAGATGATGTGCGAGTTGGCATCCAGCAGTTCCAGCACCGTCGAGATGGCCGCCAGGCCCGATGCGAACGCGAAGGCCTGCGAGCCGCCTTCGAGGTCGGCCACGCAGCGCTCGAAGGCCCAGCGCGTGGGGTTGTGCGAACGGCCGTAGTCCAGCCCCTTGTGCACGCCCGGGCTCTGCTGCACGAAGGTGGACGTGGCATAGATGGGCGGCATGATCGCGCCGGTCGACGGGTCGGGCGACTGCCCCGCGTGGATCACGCGGGTGGCGAAGGACAGGTTCTTCTTGGAATCGTCGGTGCTCACGAGAGCGTTCTCCTCAAATGGTTCAACAGGTCGAATCGGGTGATGAGGCCGTGGAAGCCGGTGGCGTCCGCCACGATGGCCACCAGGCCCTTGTCGAGCACGGCTTCAAGTTCAGCCAGGCTCGCCTTGGGCGACAGGGTTTCGGGGGCATCGGTCATGGCCGTGCTCACGGTGGAACGAAAGCGCGCGGCGTCGGCATGCACGCTCATGAGCACGTCGGATTCATCGAGCACGCCCACGAGCTTCTTGCCGTCCAGCACCGGCACCTGCGACACGTCGGCTGCACGCATGCGGGCGAAGGCCGTGAGCAGGGTGTCTTCCGGACCCACGCTCACCACGCTGCCTTCTTCCACGCGGCGTGCGATCACGTCGCGCAGGTCGCCGTAGCGCTTGCGCGGCAGCAGGCCCTGGTCGAGCATCCACTGGTCGTTGTACATCTTCGAGAGATAGCGCGTGCCGGTGTCGACCACGAAGCTCACCACACGCTTGGGCGTCTTCTGCTCGCGGCAGTAGCGCAGCGCGGCGGCCAGCAGCGTGCCGGTGGACGAGCCACCCAGGATGCCCTCGGCGCGCAGCAGTTCGCGGGCGGTGCTGAAGCTTTCCTGGTCGGGAATCTCGTAGGCCGCGCACACGCTGGTGAGGTCGGCGATGTTGGGAATGAAGTCCTCGCCGATGCCTTCCACCGCCCACGACCCCGCATTGCCCACCTTGCCGCTGCGGGTGTACTCCGCGACGATGGATCCCTTCGGGTCGGCCAGCACGAAGCCCAGCTCGGGCTGCACCTTCTTGAAATAGCGGCTCAGGCCGGTGATGGTGCCCGCCGAGCCCACGCCGCAGACGATGGCATCCACGTCATGCCCCATCTGCTGCCAGATCTCGGGGCCGGTGCTGGTCTCATGCGCCAGCGGGTTGGCGGGGTTGTTGAACTGGTCGGCGAAGAAGGCGCCGGGGATGTCGCGGGCCAGGCGCGCCGCCAAGTCCTGGTAGTACTCGGGGTGGCCCTTGCCCACGTCGGAGCGGGTGATGTGCACTTCGGCGCCCAGGGCCTTGAGGTGCAGCACCTTCTCGGTGGACATCTTGTCGGGCACCACCAGCACGACGCGGTAGCCCTTGGCGCGCGCCACGAGCGCGAGGCCCAGGCCGGTGTTGCCGGCGGTGGCTTCGACCACCGTGCCGCCGGGCTTCAGGCGGCCGTCGCGCTCGGCGGCATCGACCATGGACAGGCCGATGCGGTCCTTGATGCTGCCGCCGGGGTTCTGGTTTTCGAGCTTGAGGAAGAGCGTGCAGACGCCGGTGTCGAGCCGGGTCACTTGCACGAGCGGCGTGTTGCCGATCTGGTCCAGCACCGCCGGACGCGTGGAGTTGGTGGTCATGCCATCACCTTGTGGGTTTGCAGGAATGATGGACGCCGTGCGGATTGCGCGTTGGCGCCCTGTGGAAAGACCATCCTACGCCCGGCAGCCCGGCTTGCCACCCGGGTTCCTAGGGATGTTGCGACTCTTGCTTCTGGAGCTTGGACAGCACCACCGATGCATAGGCGCGGTTGCCCTCGTCGGCGATCTGCGCGAGCAGGTCCTGCATCTGCTGCGATTCCAGCAGCGCCGCCTGCTTGTTGTGGTCAGCGAGCAAGGCGCGGGCCATGGCCTCGTGGGCGAAGAAGCGCTCGAAGGCATCGGCCGCATTGGCCTCGCACACCGCGAGGCACGACTGCGCATGCTCGGCCGCGCGAGCGCCGTGGCCCATGGCGGCGTGGCAGATGGACAGCATGTAGTCGGCACGTTCCACGTTGAGCCAGGTGCCCACTTCGGCCCAGGTGCTGCGTGCATGGGCGGCGGCGTCCAGCATGAGCTGGCCGGCCTGCGCACTGCGCGGGATGTCCAGCAGCAGGCTGGCGAGGTTGTTGTACGTGGCCGCCAGGGCCTTGGTGGCATCGGTGCGAACAGCCGCATCGGCATCGCGCGCCAGCGAGGCGGTGGCCTGCAACAGGCGGCGCGCCTTGGCCACTTCGTCGCGGGCCGCGAGGCCGCACACGGCGCTGCCATGGGCGCGGATGAGCGCCGGCAGGGGCAGCGTGGACGCATCCACCGGCTCGTCGCGCAGCAAGGCCATCGAGACGCGGGCCTTGTTCACCGTGGTCTGCGCATCGCCCTGCCGCGCCAGCAAGGCGGCGGCGCGTTCGATCACCAGCTGCATGGCCTGGGGGTCGCCACGGTGCACGATGTGCACATGTTCGGCCAGCTGCAGCAGGCCGTTCAGGTCGGCCGGGGAATCCTCCAGGAGCGCAAAGCCGTCGTTGAGCCGGGCGGTGACGCCGGGAAGATCATCGACATGATCGTTCCAGCCCTGGTCGATGAAACTGCTGATCGCCGTCATGACATTTCCTCCTTGGGCACACCTGTTGTTCTTGTGGTGGATCACATCGCCTGCCGCACCCGCTGCGGCAAACCCGCGAGCTGCGGATCATTCACCGGCTTGAGGTCGCCGTCCAGTGCGGTCTGCACCAGCCGCGCCAGGGTCTGCTCGTGCGGCGTCACCACGCCGTAGAACAGCACCTCGTCGCCGCGGGCGATGAGCAGGGTCGGAAAGTTTTCCACGTCCAGAGCGCCCAGCACCTCGTCATGGTCTTCGATGTCCACCCACTCGAAGCGGGTCTTTCCATCAAAGGCCACGCCTTGCCGCTCGAACATCGGCAGGTACTCGCGGCAGGTGCCGCACCACTGGGCGCACAGGCCGGCAACGAGGAGAGGGGGCGCGCTGGTCATGGCGCAAGTGTGCATCAGCCGACGAAAAAACACCCCGGTTCAGCCCTGCGGAACCGGGGTGCACAAACCGCCCTTGGGGGGCGAGGAGACAAGACGGGAGTGATGTTGCGCCTGGCGAGCGCGTGCGTGAACGAAGGAATTGTTCGAGGCTTGTCTGCTGGGCGCATAAGCCTCGCCGACCTCAGGTCTCGTCACGAATCCACTGCGCCGCGCGCTCGGCGATCATCAGCGTGGGTGAGTTGGTGTTGCCACTGGTGATGGTGGGCATGATGCTCGCGTCCACCACGCGAAGGCCCTGCACGCCGTGGACCTTCAGGCGCGCATCGACCACCGCCATCGGGTCGCTTGCCGGACCCATTTTCGCCGTGCCCACGGGATGGAAGATGGTGGTGCCGATGTCGCCGGCCAGCTTGGCCAGTTCCTCGTCGGTCTGGAACTGCACGCCGGGCTTCACTTCCTTGGGCTGGTACTTGCGCATCGCGTCCTGCGAGACGATGCGTCGCGTGACCCGCAGCGAATCGGCCGCCACGCGCCTATCGTCTTCGGTGCTGAGGTAGTTGGCGCGGATGCTGGGCGCGTCGTTCGGGTGCGGCGTGCGGATGCGCACCGTGCCCCGGCTCGTCGGATTGAGGTTGCACACGCTGGCGGTGAAGGCGTCGTAGCCGTGCAGCGGTTCGCCGAAGGCATCGAGCGACAGCGGCTGCACGTGGTACTGGATGTTGGCATGCACCCGGCCCGCATCGCTGCGCGTGAAGGCACCGAGCTGCGACGGCGCCATGCTCATCGGCCCGCTGCGCTTGATGACGTACTCCATGCCGATCAGCGCCTTGCCCCACCACGAATTCGCCATGGTGTTGAGCGTCTTCACGCCCTGCACGCTGTAGACGGAACGGATCTGCAGGTGGTCCTGCAGGTTCTCGCCGACGCCGGGCAGGTCGTGGATCACCTCGATGCCATGCTGGCGCAGCACCTCGCCCGGCCCGATGCCCGACAGCTGCAGCACCTGCGGCGTGCCGACTGCGCCGGTGCACAGGATGACCTCGCGCGCGGCCCTGGCGACCATCGGTCCGGCGCCACCGAGCGGCAGCACCTCCACCCCGGTCACGCGCAATCCGGCATCGGTGCGCTCGGTCAGCAGCTTCGAGATGTGCGCCCCCGTCCACACCTGCAGGTTGTCGCGGTCCAGCGCCGGGCGCAGGAAGCCACGCGACGCATTCCAGCGGGTGCCCATCTTCTGGTTGACCTGGAAGTAGCCCACGCCCTCGTTGTCGCCGCGGTTGAAGTCCTCGCTGTGCGGGATGCCGGCCTGCTGCGCGGCTTGCGCGAAGGCGTCCAGCACGTCCCAGTGCAATCTCTGCTTTTCCACGCGCCACTCGCCACCCTCGCGCCGGCCGGTCAGGTCATGGCCGGGCGAGGCATGGAATTCATCGGCGCCCTTGTAGAAGTCCTCGTGCTTCATGAAGGCCGGCAAACATTCGCGCCAGCTCCAGCCGGGGTTGCCGAGCGCGCCCCAGTGGTCGTAGTCGCGCGCCTGGCCGCGCATGTAGATCATGCCGTTGATGCTGGAGCAGCCACCCAGCACCTTGCCGCGCGGGTAGCGCAGGCGGCGGCCGTTCAGCCCCGGGTCTTCGTCGGTGTAGAACAGCCAGTCCGTGCGCGGGTTGCCGATGCAATAGAGGTAGCCGACGGGAATGTGGATCCAGTGGTAGTCGTCCTTCCCGCCGGCCTCGATCAGCAGCACCCGCTTGCCCGGGTCGGCGCTGAGCCGGTTGGCCATCAGGCAGCCGGCCGTGCCGGCGCCGCAGATGATGTAGTCGTAGGTCGGCTCGCTCATGCCGCCGATTGTGGCGCGGCAGGCGGCGCGCTGCCGGCTGGGGTTTGCAGCAGGCCGTACCAGTCGACGCGGCGGGTCAGCACCATCACGCCGGCGAGCACCGCGAACAGCAGCACCGAGCCGATGACCAGTGCCGTCTGCTCCATCTGCAAGAGGGCGTACAGCGCACCGTACAGCAGGCCGATGCCCGCACCGAAGGCGAGGCCCTGACGCCATCCGTCGAGCAGGTAGCGGCCGTAGAAACTCAGCAGCAGCACGCAGGCCGATGCAGCGACGGCATAGGACACGTCGAAGCTCAGGTGCTCCGACAGGCTCAGCAGGAGCAGGAAGAAGATGCTGATGGCCGATCCCACCAGCAGGTACTGGATGGGGTGGACACGAAGGCGGCGCATCACTTCGACCATGCCGACGGCGAGGAAGGTGAGGCCGATGAACAGCAACCCGTACTTGATGGCACGGTCGCTCAGGGAGTAGGGATTCACCGGGTCGATGAAGGCCACGCTGAAAGTCTCCGTGCAGCCTGCGGGCTGCTTCCCGTCGCGAGCGGCCACAGCGGCGGCGGCAGCCCTTGAATAGGGCGCGTCGTCATCCGCGCTGTCGTTGCCCGATGACGCGCACAGCGGGACACCGTGGAGGAAGTCGGCCACGGCCGTGGTTGCCAGGGACGACAGCCTCCAGCTGGCCTCGAAGCCGTTGTCGCGGACCTGGCGCGTGGCGGGCAGGAAACTGCCTCCGAAGGACGGGTGGGGCCAGTCGGAGCTCAGGCTCATCTGCGTGTCGTCCGCCACCGGGGCAACCGACAGTTGCGCGGTACCGGCGAGATCGAGCATGACATCGACGGTCAAGGGCGCATCGAGGTCGGCTGGCGCACGCGCCATGTCGGCATGGAAACCGCGCGGATAGCTCGGGTGCTGGGTGCCCGAGACCACGGACAAGGCGTCGCCGTTGACCTTCACCTGCGCCTGGCGGATGCCCCGCGCATCGCTCACGGCCACCAGCACCGTCGGGGCAGCGCAGTTCAGCTTCGAACCCGTGTGTTCGCGTTGGGGGCGCAATGCATTCAACGAACTCCATTGCCCCGTCAGCGAGGCGTGTGCGGCGTAGGTGTTGACCTTGAAGAGGCCCCGATAGCGCGGCTCCATCGCGGCACTGGCCTTCACCGACAACTGCCGGGGTGCGCTGATGAGCGTGAATTCACGCTTTTCAGGAACGGTCTTGCGGACCTTGCCCTCCTGGACCTCGGTGGTCCATTCTTCAGTGCAGGAGGTGATCAGCGCGGGGCCCAGCACCGCCTGGCGGCCCGCCAGGCTCTGCTCCACGCTGGCCACCGCCTCACGAAAGCGCCCCTGCCGTTCGGCGGCGAGGGTGTTGATCTGGCTGAGCGCAGTGCCCAGCAGCATCACGATCGCCACCACGGCGACCGCCTTGACGAGCAAGTGGTTGATCTTCATGGGTCTCTCCAGTCGGGAAGCTGCGCACTGTCGGCGCGGCCGGTGAAGAGGCCATGAAGTCCGTGTGAAGTCGGCCTTGCGGATCTAGGGCCTCGTCCTCTTGGCCGCCACGGCCTCGACCTCCACATGCCACACCGGGTCCATCAACCCGGACACGAACACCGCCGTCGACGCCGGGCGATGGGCGCCCAGGTGCTTGAGGCGCGCGGCCCGCACGGCGTCCGAGTCTTGCCCAGCGACGATGAAGGTGGTGAGCTTGATGATGTCCGTGGGCTGCAGGCCGTGCGCATCCAGCAGGGTGACGATGTTGGAGAAGACCTGGTCGGCCTGCTCGGCGATCGTCGGCGGCGTGGAGCCATCGGGCCGCACGCCGAGCTGGCCCGAGAGGTACAGCAACTGCGTGCCCTCCGGGACGGTCACGGTGTGGGTGTACAGGCCCAGGGGCGGGTGGACGGTGGCGGGGTTGTCGAAACGAAGTGACATTGAAGACACGGTGGCTGAGGGGAAAACGCGGCATCCTGCTCCAGTTCCACGCCGTCGCCAAGCCCCTGCGAATGACCCCGCTTCATTGCTAAGCTCCGCCCCTGACGCTCGTCCCCGCCAAGGAGTCCGGTCATCGCCACCCTCGCTGTCATGCAGCCCTACTTCATGCCCTATGCGGGCTACTTCCGGCTGCTGGCGGCCACGGACTTGTTCGTGGTGTACGACTGCGTGCAGTTTCCGCGGCGCGGCTGGGTGCATCGCAACAAGCTGCCTGATGCGCAAGGGCGGCCGCAGTGGCTGACCCTGCCGCTGGCCCCGGCCGATGTGGACACCGCCATCTGCGACCTGCAATTCCGCGACGGCGCGCGCGATGACTTCGAGCGCCAGATGCGACGCTTCCCTTCGCTGGCAACCGTCCCCACCGAACTGCGCGAGCGGCTGCTCGACTTCAGCGGCACACCGGTGGACTACCTCGAGCGCACCCTGGCGCACGCATGCGCATCGATGGGCATGCCCTTCAACACGGTGCGCTCCAGCACGCTGGGATTGCCCGGCGCACTGCGAGGCCAGGACCGCATCCTCGCCATCGCGAAGGCCTTCAAGGCCACCCGCTACCTCAACGCCTCCGGCGGCACGGCCCTCTACAACGCTGCCGATTTCTCGTCACAAGGGATAGAGTTGCAGTTCCTGCCCGAGTGGCAGGGCGATTTCTCGAGCGTCCTGGAGCGGCTCCTGCGCGAGCCGCCCGGGCGCATCGCCGACGACATTCGACGCCAGTGCACCCGGCCTTGAGCGGAAAGGTGGAGATGGAAGGCATCGTGATTTTCGGAGCGGGCAAGATCGCCGAGGTGGCGCACGGCTACTTCAGCCGCGACGATGCGCGGCCGGTGGTGGGCTTCACCTGCGACCGCGCGCATTGCCGCGGGTCTTCCTTCCTGGACCTGCCGCTGTGGCCCTTCGACGAGATCGAGCGGCACTTCCCGCCGGACCGCTTCGAGATGTTCGTGGGCATCGGCTACCACGACCTCAATGCGCTGCGTGCGGACCGCTGCGAGCAGGCACGGCAGCGCGGCTACCGGCTCGCGAGCTACATCTGCGCACAGGCCTGGTTGCCTCAAGGGCTGCAGCATGGCGACAACTGCCTCATCCTCGACCGCGTGACGGTGCAGCCCGGCGCTCGCCTGGGCCGCAACGTCGCCTTGTGGAGCGGCGTGACGGTCGGGCATCACAGCCACGTCGAGGACGACTGCTGGATCGCCGCGGGCGCCACGGTGGGCGGCAGCAGCGTGATCGGGCAGGGCAGCTTCGTCGGGCTGAATGCCACCGTGGGACATGAAGTGAGCATCGGGCGTCGATGCCTGCTGGGCGCACGCACCCTGGTGACCAAGCCCGTCCCCGATGAGCGCGTGGTGGCCGATGCCGATTCGGCCACGCTGCGGCTGGACAGCACGCGCTTCCTGCAGATTTCCAAGCTGCGCACCTGATGGCCACCCTCGTCTTTCCCGCCAGCACACCCGAAGCCTGGGACGAAATCGCCCAGGCGCGCCGGCGCGGCGAAGCGGTGGTCGCCGCGGCCTCGGTGGCCGTGCCGGAGGTGACGCGCCGCTTCGGCGAGCTGGTCTCGCTGCCTTTCATCCACGATGCGGACTTCACGCCACGCCTTGCCGCCTTGCTGAAGGAGCGCGGCATCGACCGCATCCTATGCCCGGTCGTGGTGGTGCATCGCTTCGTCGAGCGCTGGCTGAAGGAGCAGCAGGTGCAGGGCGTCGCGCTGGTGGGCGAATCGCCCATCGCGCGCCAGGTTCGGCTGGTGGGCGAGGCGATGGCGCAGGGCCAGGCGCTGATGCCCTTCATCGAGGCCTGCGCCGATGGCCACGACTGCGCGGACGCCATGGCCAGCGCGGCCCTGCTCAGGCACGGCATGGGCATCTACGGCGAGTCGGACATCGACAAGCTGGCCGCGATGATCGGCATCTTTGCCGACCTGCAGGCGCGTGGCGACGTGGTGGAAATCGGCGCGCTGATGGGCCGCACCGCGTTCACGCTGCTGGCCCTGTCGCGGCGCGCGGGCATCGGCCCCCTGCTGGTGGTGGACCCGTGGAGCGCCGAGCACGCGCTGCAGAAGGATTCGCCGCGGGCGCTGCAGGAAATCGACAGCGACTGGGGCGATCACTCGCGGCTGGTGCAGGGCTTCTTGCTGAACCTGCTGCCCTTCGGCGGCGGCGGCGACCTGAACTACCTGCGAGAACCTTCGCACCTGGGGCATGCGCGCTACAGCGATGCGGGCGAGGTCGTGTCCGACGAGTTCGGCACCACGCGCTATGCACGGCGCATCGCGGTGCTGCACATCGACGGCAACCATGACTTCGACGCCGTGGCGCGCGACTGTGCGCTGTGGCTGCCGCACCTGGCCCACGGCGGGTGGCTCATCCTCGACGACTACGTGTGGGCGCATGGCGACGGGCCGCAGCGCATGGGCGATCAGCTGCTGCGCGAGACCGGCCGCTGGACGCGCGCCTTCGTCGCGGGCAAGGCCTTGTTCCTCCACGCCGCATGAGCCAGGCATCGCCTCACAACCTGGGACTGGCCTATGCCGATGTGGCGAGGCTGCATGGTGCGCGTGTTGCCCTGCGACTGGCAGATGGCAGCACCGTCACGCACGCGCAGCTGGACGCGATGTCGAACCGGATCGCTCGGCATCTCCGGCTGCGGCATGGCGTGCGCCGCGGCGACGTGGTCGCCCTGATCCACGACAAGAGCGCGGCCGGCTACGCGGCGATGATGGCCTGCCTCAAGCTGGGCGCCATCTACGTGAACCTGGACGAGACGAATCCGCCGGAGCGCTTGCGGCGGATCCTTGACATGGCCCGGCCGGCGCTCATCCTGTGCGCGACGGCGCCGGCATCGCATGCCGGCATCCTGTCGGCGAACTCACAGGCACCGATGGTGGTGCTCGAAGGCGAGGGTGCGGCGGACTGGCCGGGCGAGAGCGACGCTGCGCCCGAAGACATGGACGCCGTGACCGGCACGGACCCGGCCTACCTGATGTACACCTCCGGCTCCACCGGCACGCCCAAGGGCGCCGTGATTGCGCACGGCGCGGTCCTGCGCTTCGTGCAGTGGATCGCGCAGCGTTTCGACATCACGCCGGATGACGTCTTCAGCGGCTTGAATCCCGCGTACTTCGACAACTCGGTGTTCGACTTCTACGGCGCGCTGTTCACCGGCGCTTCACTGGCCGCGGTGAACCGCACCACCGCCCGGGATGCACAGACCATGGTGCGGTGCCTGGAGCAGGCCGGCTGCACCGTGTGGTTCTCGGTGCCGTCGATGCTGATCTACGCGAACACGATGAAGGCGCTGCAGCCGCAGAGCCTGCCGACGCTGCGCTGCTTCGTGTTCGGCGGCGAAGGGTTTCCAAAAGGCGAGTTGGCCAAGCTGTTCGCCCGGTATGGGCAGCGGGTGGGCTTCGTGAATGTGTACGGGCCCACGGAGTGCACCTGCATCTGTTCGGCGCACAGCGTGACCGCAGCCGACCTGCAGGACATGGACAAGCTGGCGCCGCTGGGCCGCTTGAACCCGGACTTCTTCGGGCTGGTGTTCGATGAGGACTCGGTGCCCGTGGCCATGGGCGAGGTGGGGGAGCTGTGGCTGGGCGGACCGCAGGTCGGACTGGGCTACTACAACGACCCGGAGCGCACGGCCGCGGCCTTCGTGCGCAACCCGCTGCAGCCGCACGATGCGCAGCGCCTGTACCGCACCGGCGACCTGGTGCGCCTGAACGACCGCGGCATGTACGAGTTCGTCGGGCGGCGCGACAACCAGATCAAGCACATGGGCTACCGCATCGAGCTGGAAGAAATCGAAGCGGCCTTGTGCGCCTTGCCGCATGTGTCGCAGGCTGGCGTGATCTACCGGCGCCTGAGGGCGGAGTTCGGGCAGATCGAGGCGTTCGTTGCCGGCGATGCCACCGTGGACGAAGCCCGCGTTCGGGAAGAGCTGCGCGGCACGCTGCCCGACTACATGATTCCGCGGCGGGTGGTTCGTCTGCAGGAACTACCGAAGAATCGCAACGGCAAGGTGGATCGAAAAGCGCTGGCAGAGTTGCCGTGAGCGGCGGCTACCCGCGTCACCGCGCGGTCTGCGTCAACCGGTAGATCAGCAGGGCCGCACGGATGGTCCCGCGCTCGATGGATGCGACCTCCAGGTCTTCGTCGTCGGTGTGTGCGCCGCGTCCCTGCGCGCCCAGGCCATCGATGCCGACCGTGTGGGGCGCCACGAACTGCACGTCGCCCGCGCCGCGCAGCGATGGGTCGTTGGTGTCGATGCGGCCGAGGCCTGCGTCCTGGCTGGCCTTGGAATAGAGCTCGAGCAGCTTGCGGCCCGCGTCGGTAGGCGGCATCGGCGGGTAGGTCTCGCTGAAGGTGATGGTCGCCGACGTGCCCGGCAGGTTGCCTGTAGAGACGATCGCCTGCATCTTCTGGCGCGCACGTTCGCCTTGCTCCGGTGAGAGGTAGCGCAGGTCACCGCGGACTTCCGCGTCGCGGGCGATCACGTTGGTCTTGCCGAAGGCGGTGGCCGTCGCGGTGTCGTCGGCGTACGAGACGTCGGTGCCCCCGGCGATGAGGCCAGGATTGAAGGTGAGGCTGGGCTCGATCACCTGCTCCCGGAAGGCATTGAGGATGCGCGCCGCTTCGTAGATGGCGCCGTAGCCCGACTGCGCGGAAAACACCCCCATGGAATGCGCCGGCTTGCCCTTCACACGCAGCACCCACCCGCCGGAAGAGCGGCGCGCAATGGCCGCGGTGTCCACGCCCTCATGCTTGCTGTTGCCCTCGAAGGACAGTGCGTAGTCGGCACGCTTGGCCATGGCCACCATGTCGCCGCGCGCCACCTGCAGCGGATGGCCAGTGCGTTCCTCGTCGCCGGTGAACATGATCTCGACATGGGCCGGGTCCAGGGCACCCACGCTCCTGAGCGCGCGCAGCGCCTCGATCATGATGACGTCGCCGCCCTTCATGTCGTTCACGCCCTGGCCTCGCACGCGATCGCCCTGGCGCTCCCACAGCGGCACGGCGCTGCCCTTCTCGAACACCGTGTCCAGGTGGCCGAGCAGCAGCACGTGCTTGCCCTGGCCGCTCTCGTGCGTCGCCACCAGGTGCCCTGCGCGTTTCATGGCGGGCGGCATGTCGATCCAGCGGGTCTCGAAGCCCAGCGCATCCAGCTCGGCCCGGTAGATCTCGCCGACGGCGCGCACACCTTCGGGATTGAGCGTGCCGCTGTTCAGTCGAACAGATTTTTCCAGCAACTCCAGCGCCGCAGGCGTGCGCTGCTTGACGGCGGCGACGATGCGTTGTTCGGTGTCCGACAGCTGCGCGTGAGCAACGCCGTTCAGCAGGAAAAAGGCGGCGGTGGCGGCGACGGTTCTTTTCAGCATGGGATGAGGGTTCCAGGCAAGGTCTGGGTGGTCGATGCAGGTTCAATCGCGCTCGCGCTCTCGATGCACCCTACGCGCAAGCCATAAGTCTCGGTGTTGCCCACCCCATGGGTATACAAGGGCGATCCGCAATTCGCGCAGAACACCTGCGCGCGCTTCGCACCACTGTCGGCGGTCTCGACCTCGGCTTCATAGCGGACGTTGCCGCAATGGCAGGAGCCCTGGACCTTCATGGGGGATGTCCTCCGGTGTCAACTTCACAGCCTGCACGAGACACGAGAGTCCGCATCATGCTTCAATCCGCGGCATGCACACCACCACGCTTGTCGCCTTCATCGTGGTCGCGTTCATCGCGATTGCCACCCCGGGACCCACCGTCTTGCTCGCGCTGGCCAATGGGTCGCGATTCGGCCTGCGGCGCTCGGTGCCCGGCATGCTGGGCGCGGTAGCCTCCGACTTCGTGCTCGTGGGCGCCGTCGCGCTGGGCCTGGGTGCCTTGCTCGCGGCCTCGGAGTTCTGGTTCTCGGTGCTGAAATGGGTCGGTGCCGCCTACCTCGCCTGGCTCGGCCTGCGCCTGCTGCGATCCAAGGGCGGGCTGGACGTGGCCGCGGCATCCGACGCCAGTGCCGACACCTCGCCGCGCGCCGTGTTCGCCAAGTCATTTCTCGTGGCCGTGACCAACCCCAAGGGCTACCTGTTCTGCTCGGCCCTGCTGCCGCAGTTCATCGACGCCGGCGCCGCGCAATGGCCGCAGTACGCCACGATCAGCGTGGTGTTCGCCGGGCTGGATTTCATCGTGATGTTCATCTACGCCGCCGTGGGCGCACATGCCATGCGGCTGCTGCACCGGCGTGCCGTGCTGTGGATGGACCGGTGCTGCGGGGCGGCCCTGCTGGCGCTGTCGGGCACCTTGGCGCTGTATCGGCGGAGTTCGACGTAGCGTCATTGAGCAGGCTCACAAGCTTGGCAAATTTTGGCAAAATATGCCAACCCAGTTGTTCGGTTGTCTCATGAGCACGATGAACATTTCCTTGCCTGACTCATTGCGTGAATTCGTCGATCAGCAAGTTGCCGCCGCCGGCTACGGCACCTCCAGCGAATACGTTCGCGACTTGATCCGTCGGGATCAGGAGCGGCTCCGGCTGCGCGCCTTGCTTCTGGAGGGAGCCGCTTCTGCCCCTGCCGGTGAAGCAGATGACAAGTACTTTGCCGGACTTCGAAATCGCATCAAGAAGTCGGAGGCGAAGCCTCGTAAGAAATGACCAGTCGCCTGAAACCCCTGGTTCGCCTGCAACGGGCGGAGGAGGACGTGGTAGCGGCGCTGGAATATCTGCTTGAGGAGGCTCCTCACTCTGCCAGCAACTTTGTGGATTCCCTGGAGCAGGCGTATCGCCACATCCAACGCGCGCCTGCGACTGGCTCCCCACGATTTGCACATGAACTCAATGTCCCGGGATTGCGCTCATGGCAATGCCGCAAGTTCCCCTACGTCGTGTTCTACATGGAGCATCCGCAGCGCATCGATATCTGGCGTGTCCTGCACTCGAGTCGTGACATCCCGGCTCACTTGCTGGACGTCGACGCCAAGACCTCCCATTGAAAGCCCTCACCTGCATGCATCGACGAAGTCTTCTGCGTGGCAGCGCTGCACTGTGCGTCACGGCCAGCCTTCCCGCATTCGGCCTTGAGTTTGCCGCGCCCACGGCCCTGGCCCCGATCCGCGCCCAGCCCGACCGCATCATCGACATCGCCGTCGCCACGCGGCCGTTCCGCCCGCAAGGTCCGCGCATCGAGGCCGAGCGGCTGCACGGCAAGGCCATCGTCCACAACTACGGTCATGGCGGCAGCGGGTGGTCGCTGTCCTGGGGTTCGGCCAAGGCGGCGCTGCCGCTGGTGCTGGCCACGCGCGAGAAGCACGTCGCCGTCATCGGATGCGGAGCGATCGGGCTGACCACGGCGCGGGTGCTGCAACGGGCCGGCTTGAAGGTTCGCATCTACTGCAAGGACCGGCCGCCTGAAGTCCGCTCATCGGCGGCCACGGGGGTGTGGACGCCGGAGTCGCGGCTGTGCACGGTGGAACACGCCACGCCGCAGTTCCTCCAGCGCTGGGAAGCGATGGCGAGGGCTTCGTTCAAGGTCTACCAGAGCCTGCTGGGGCTGCCGGGCGAGCCGGTGGAGTGGTACGACGGCTATGTGCTGTCGGACGTGCCCTTCGACCAACCCGTGCCGTTCGCAGCCAGCGAGGGTGAGCCCGAATACCCGGAGATCGAATCCATCGTTCGGGACTTGCGTCCGCGCAGCGTGACGCTGGAGCCTTCGCAGCACCCGTTCCACGTGCCGCATGTACGCCGCTTCACCCAGCTCGCCTTCAACCTGCCCGCCTATTCGCGCCTGCTGATGGAAGATTTCCTTCGCGAAGGCGGCGACATCGTGGGCCGTGAGTTCGAGCACTCGCGGCAGCTGGCCGGGCTGCGCGAGCGAACCATCGTCAATGCCACCGGCTACGGCGCCCGTGCCTTGTTCAACGACAAATCATTGGTTGCCGTCCGCGGCCAGACCGCACGGTTGATTCCGCAGCCGGAAGCGCACTACGGCCTGGTCTACCGCGGCCACAACCTCGTGGTAGTGCCTCGGCGAGATGGCATCCTGGTGCAGGCGCAAGGCGAACACGACTTCGGCAACGAGGACGTCACGCCCGATCGCGCCCTGACCGACGAAGCCGTCAAGCGCCTGGCTGCCCTGTTCGCCTGAACCACCTCAGGCCTGCCACACGCCATACCCCGCCTCGCGCAGGCCGATGGCCAGCTCCACCTCCATGTCCCGCGCGCCGTCGTAGGGCATGGGGTTGTAGACCTCGTACAGCGGCGGCAGCAGGCGCAGGCCGTACTCGCGCACGAAGCGGTTGGACTGGATGCCGGCCTTGTGCTTGTCGAAGCGCACGTCGGGGTCCAGCCCCGTCATGCCCACGTACACGAAAGGCTTGCCCAGCTGGTGGTCGGGGTTGGCCTTGCGGAAGCTGGGCTCGTTCCAGACCCGGTCGGACAGCTCCACCACGTAGACGCTGTATCGGTGCTTGGCCCTTCGAGGCATGGATGTGTGACGGCTGAGCCCTTGCCGCGCCTCGCGCTCAGATCCTCAGCCCGCCGTCCAGCGGCAGCACCACGCCGCTCAGGTCGTCGTCCTGCAAGGCGAAGAGCACCGCCTGCGCGATGCTCTTCGGTGCGACCAGCCGGCGCAGCGGCGTGCGGCGGGTCAGGTCGGCGATGACGGCCTCGCTCAGGGCGCGGCGCGTCGATTCCGTGTCCACGAAGCCCGGCGCGATCGCCACCACGCGGATGCCCATGGCTCCCAGTTCCCTGGCCCAGGTCACCGTCAGCGATTCCACGCCTGCCTTGGCCGCGGCGTAGGCGCTCTGCCCGGCATTGCCGCCGGCGGCGATGGAACTGATGTTGACGATGACGCCCTTGGTCCGCGTCATCGCCATGTGCTCGACCACGTGGCTCGTGGCCACGAAGGTCGACGTGAGGTTCGCATCCACCACGCGATGCCAGTCCGCCAGCGAGTGCCGGCGCTGGTCGCCGCCCATCATGTTGAACAGCAGCGTGTTGTGGATGAGGCCGGCGTTGTTGACGAGGCCGTCGACGCGCCCATGCACCTTCACCGTCTCGGCCAGGGCGTGCGCCACCTGAGCTTCATCCGTCAGGTCGCAGGCCAGGCAGGTGCGGGCCGGCTGCTCGCGCTGGAGCGTCTCCAGCGCCTGCGCGTCCCGGTCCCAGGCCACCACGATGGCGCCCTGCGCCTGCAGCGCATCGCCGATCACCCGCCCCAGGTTGCCGGCTGCGCCGGTGACGATGATGACCTTGCCTTGCGGACTCACTGGATCACACCCCTGGCCTTGAGCAGCGCGGCGATGGCGCCCACCGAGCGCATCGCCACCATGTCGTCGGGGGCGAGCTGGATGCCGTAGTGCTCCTCGATGCTCACCACGAGATCCATGTGGGCGAGCGAGTCCCAGGCGGGGGTGGCGTCCATGGCGGTGTCGGGGCCGACGCTGCCGGGCGGCATCTTCAGCGCGTTGGCGATGAGTGTGTGCAGTTCGGGGTTCACCGCGCTGATTGTGCGGGATCGTTGTCCCACACCGCAATGCCGAAACCCTCGCGGCCGAAGCCGTTGCCGCTATAGAGCATGCAGGTCTTCCCATCCGGCAGGGTGAAGACGCTGGGGTAGCAGACCATCTCCGAGTCCCAGCCCTGCGCGGACGGCTCCAGCACGCTTTGCGCATCATCGCGGTGCCAGTGCCGCATGTCGTCCGACCAGGCATAGCCCATGCGATAGCCGCGCGTGCCGTTGCGGAAGTCCAGGCCATGGCGGTAGCAGAACCACTGGTGGAAGCGGCCATCCAGCTCCAGCACGCTGGGGTTGGTCTGGCATTCGTCGTCCACGACGAAGGGCACGGTGGGCCGGCCGTCGCGTTGCCAGTGGATGCCGTCTTCAGAGCTTGCTTGCATCAGCACGTAGATGCTCTCGGGCTTGCCTTCATGCAGCTTCCAGCCCAGGCCCGAGCTGTAGAAGAGGTGGTAGAGCCCGTCGCGCTTCATCGCGAAGGGGCTGTTCTGGATGTAGGGCTCGTTCACGCTGCGGCCGATGACCGGGCCGTCGCCGATGCGCCGGAAGGTCGTGCCGCCGTCGTGGCTCACGGCCAGCCCGATGGCGTGGTTGTAGGGCACGCCCAGGTTGCGGCTCCAGCCCACGTAGTAGACCCACACCTCGGTGTCGCTGATGCGCAGCACGGTGCCGGCCATGGAGCCGAATTCGTCGAAGCTGCCCAGCGGGCCGAAGGGCAGCAGCGGGCCTTGGGGCAGGGCGATGATCTTCGTGGGGTCGGCCAGATCGAGGTCGATGAAGGTCGCGCAGGACTTGGTCATGCCGTCGTCACCGCTGCGCTGCCGGGTGTTGAAGAACACCCGCAGGCGATCGCTCATCAGCAGCGGCACCGGGTTCTGGCAATGGCTGTGCATCCACGGCTGCGAGCCGTCGGGGGCGAAGACGCGGCCGAGCTTCCTCCAGCGAAATCGTGGTTCGGTCATGAACTCGAACCGTCGTCTTCCAGCGCCTTCAAGGCAGCGGCCCGCACGACGTCGTCCAGCCAGTGGTGCATGCTCTGGCCCGACTTCTCGCGCGCCTTGCGGGCCAGCGCCAGGGTCTCGGGGCTCACGCCTTCCAGCCGGCCGTGGTAGCGGGTGCGCAAGGTGCCGCCCCGCGCGCCGGGGATCTCGATGTCGAAGTCGGCCGGCGGCTCGCCTTCGCCGACCTCGAAGTCGATGAGGTAGTAGGCCGCGCCCACCACCCATTGCAGCCGCACCTTGCGCGCCTGCACCGGCAGCAGGTGCAGCGGCGGCTGGTGCCTGAACAGCGGGCTGTTGTGCAGCAGGATGCGGCCGTATTCCGATTCATGCAGCCAGGGGCCGAGGCTTTCGTCGCCCACCACGATGCGCGCGCCGGGCTTGCACACCCGCACCATCTCGCGCAGCGCACCGGCCACGTCGGGGAAGACGTTGAGGCCGCCGAAGCTGAAGAGCGCGTCGAAGGTGCCGTCGGCAAAGGGCAGGCTGGACGCGGAGCCCACGCACAGCTCGACCGCAGGCTTTGCATCGGCCAGCTTCTCGCGGCAGCGCAGCAGCATGGCGCGCGACAGGTCCATCGCGCACAGCAGGCCGTCCGCACCGAGCTGCTCGGCGATGTTCACCGCGTCGCGCCCGGTGCCGGTGGCGATCTCCAGCACGCGGTCATCGGGCTGGAGCGCCAGCAGCTTGACGAACTCGCGCCGCGTGACGGCTTCGTCCTGCTTCTGGATGCGAAAGGACAGGTCGGCCACGTCGTCGTAGATGGCGGCCGACTGGTCGTAGTAGTCGATGGACTGGCGCTGCTCTTCGTTGAGCGACTCCTGCGGCACGAAGTCGGGCAGGCCGTCGACGACGGGATGCCGATGTCCTTGCGCGCACACCAGGGTCTGCGCGTCCTGGGCCAGCGACGCATGGCACACCGGGCAGCGGTAGAGGCTTGGGTTCATGCGATGTCCAGCGGTACGTTGAACGACACCATCACGTAGCGGCGAGCCGGCTGGAAGCCCAGGCGCGCGGCCAGGCGCATCGAGGCTTCGTTGCTCGCGAAGCAGTCCCACGCGGGGAGTATGCCGCGCTCCTCGAAGGCGCGGATCAATTCACGACCCACGAGGAAGCCCAAGCCCTGGCCTCGGTGGTCCGGCGCCACGGCGATGTCGATCTCGCCCTGTCCTGCGCCGATGCCGGCGGCATAGGCTGCGGCGATGACGCGCTCCTGTTCGTCGACGATGGCCATGCCTGCGCCGTGTTCCAGCAGGTCGTCCAGGCTGTTCCAGAAGCGCATGGGAAACATCCCGAAGGCTTCAATGGCCGGCAGCAGTGCAGGGCTCCAACCCTCGACACGCAGGCCGCGGTCCATGGCGATCCCGCGCTCTGGCGGGGCTTCGAATCGCCAGCGCACACGCTCGCGTTCCCGCAGGGTGCGCTCGCGGCACCACGCCATCCAGCGCGGTGGCGGGTCGTACCAGAGCAGGTAGCCGGGCAGTGCCGGATCGCCGCGCTGCAGTCGTGCGGCGATGTCGTCGAAGAACGCATCGTCGTCGCATTCACCCAGCCACTGCATGAAGCCGAAGCGCGCCACGACCAGCGCCGATTCGCCCGAGGACCAGACCGTCCCGGGCTGCGTGCCTTCCAGCACGCCGCGCATCAGGGGAAAGGCTTGCGCTTCAACCGCGGCGGGCAGCACGGCGGGGGCGATGAACCGCGGTCTTCGCAGGCAGGGACACGAAGTCCAGCGCCGCGGGCGAGGTGTGGTGCGACTGTTCGTCGTCGATCGCGGCCCCGAGCTCGCTGCACACGGTGCTCACGTCGTCGATCTGCAGATGCAGGTGGAAGGGCAGGCCCAGCAGGCGGCCGGCGATGTCGCGGCTCACGTCCAGCGGACCGGCGGCGTCGCAGCCGGCGAAGGCACGGTGCTCGAACAGCGGCGGGCAGTACCAGCGGCGCGTCTCGATGCCGCGGGTGGCCAGGCGCGAGGCGATGGCGCCGGCATCCACGCCCGAGGGCATGGCGACGACCAGGATGGTAGGGATGCCCTCGGGCTTGTCCTGCCACATCACCGTGGGCGCGTGCTGCTGCAGCGCGAGGCGGTAGCCCGCCTGCAGGCTCAGCCGCACCTCGCGCTTGGCCTGCCAGCGCGGCAGCGCGGCCAGGCCCACGGCGGCGTGGTATTCGCTCATCTTGCCGTTGGTGCCGGCTTCGTCCACCTCGCCGTGGTTGGCGCCGATGCCGAAGTTGCTCAGGCGGCGGATGCGCTCGATGAAGTCCGCGTCGTCGGACACGACGAAGCCGCCTTCGCCGATGCCCAGCGACTTGGTGGCATGCAGGCTGAACACCACCGGCACCGGGCCGACCGGCTGGTTGCCGAAGGCGCCGGCCGCGTCGATGAGCACCGGCACGCCGGTCTGCTCGCTCCAGGCGCGCCACTGGTCCACGTCCTGCGGGCAGCCGAAGGTGGCGACGGGAAGGACGGCATCGATGCGGGTCGCGGCCAGGGCACGCGAGGCGATCGCGGGCGTGAGCAGCCAGGAGTCGGCATCGACGTCGGACATGACGGGTTCGTGGCCGGCGCGGATCACGGAGGTGCCGGTGGCCACGAAAGTGAGGCCCGGCACCAGCACGCGCGCGCCCCTGGGCAGGTGCAGGGCCTGCAGCGCCATCTCGATGGCCACCGTCGCGTTCGAGGTGGTGACCAGCCGGATGTCTTCACGTCCCGGCGCGAGCTGCACGAGCAGCTGCGCTTCGAATTCCTTCACCAGCGGACCGAAGTTCGTGTACCACTTGGCCGCGTCGATGCGCTCCAGGTAGGGCAGCACCGCCGCGGCAGGCGGCAGGTCGGGAATCATCAGCGGGATGGCAGGCATTCACGGTCTCCTGACGTCGGACTTCACGGGTGACGCAAGGTCATGACTGGCATTGTTGGCGGGCCGGCGCTTTTCTTGAGCCGGAGGAAAGCCCGAAAGCCCCACCAATTCCCGGCCATCCAGTCAGCCCAGGGGCAAGGCCGTGAGCCATCGCACGAAATCGTGGATGGGTTCGTGGTTGTCATAGAAGCGGTGACTGGCTGCCGCGATCTTCTCGCGCACGCGCTCGCGCAAGGCGGCATCCGTGGCGAATTGCACGGCGCGTTCGGGGTAGGCGGCCTGGTCGTCGACCACGCATTCCTCCACGCCCAGCATGCGGCAAAAGCCCACGCCGCCGCGGCCGCGCAGGAAGTGCCCCGGCCAGGTGACGATGGGCGTGCCAACCGCAAAGGTGGCCACCAGCGTGGAGCCGATGCCGAAGTGGAAAGGGTCGAGCACCACGTCGGCCGCGGCGTTGGCGCTGATGAAGTCGCCGTAGTCGCTGATCCACGGGTGGAAGACGATGCGTTCGCGCACGGCCGGGTCGACGGTGCGGTCCAGGCGCTGCGCGAGCCGCGGGGCCCAGGTCTCGTGGCGGTCGTCGGCGAAGAGCACGATGACGCCTTGCGGATCGAGCTGGAGGATGCGCGACATCGCGGCATCGAAGTCCGGGTGCATCTTCTGCAGCTTCATTGGGCACAGGTAGAGGTGCCGGTCCTCGGGCAGGCCGAGTTCGGCGCGGGTCTTCAATCGCTGCGGCACGGGCGGCCGCTCGAAGAAGGACACGCCGAAGGGGAAGTGCGCGAGCTGCTCGGTGTAGTGGTCCTCGGCGCCGGGCGGCTCCATGGCGTCGGTGGTGAGGAACCAGTCGACCTGGCGGATGCCGGTGGTCACCGGATGCCCGCCCATCACGCCCTGCACGCGGGCCAGCCGCGCGAAGGCGAGGAAGTAGCTCTGCGGGTCCATGCCGATGTCCATGTACATCAGCACGTCCAGCGACAAGGCGGCGATGCCCTGGCGCGCGGCATCGAGGTTCAGCGGCAGGTGCACACGCGCGCCGTCGAAGCCTTCGTAGGCAGCCTCCACCTGGGCCTGCTGTGCATCGGTGCTGGAAATGAGCACGACCTCGAAACGCCCGGTCTTCGCCAGCTCGCGCACCGTCTTGCTGAAGCAGCGCGATACCGAATGGTTGTAGATGAACTTGGACAGGAAGCCGATGCGCACCGGGCCGGGCCGGCGCGGCTGGGTGCAGTGCGCCGCCGCGAAGGCCAGGCCGGGGCAGGCCGCCTCGTACAGCTGCGCCACCTGCGCCTGCAGTTCGCGGTCGTTCAGGCCGTGGTAGGCCAGGAAGAAGTTGGTGGCGCCCACGTCGTGCAGCGGGTCGGCCAGCGGGGGCGGCGAACGCAGCAGGTCCGTGACGTTCTTCGCATACAGCTCGCGCGAGGCCAGCACCTCGTCGCGCGTGCCCATGATGGCCGGCAGCATCAGCGCCCAGCGGTAGATCGCGCCGGGCGCGCCGAGCTCATGGGCGCGCCGGTAGCACTGCTGCGCCTGTTCGAGGTTGCCCACCTCCTGCAGCAGCACGCCCAGGTTGCTGAAGGCTTCGGCGTAGTCGGGACGAGCGTCGATGGCGCGCTCGTAGCTTTGCAACGCCTCCTGCAAGCGTCCCTTTTCCGTCAGCGCGAGGCCGAGGTTGTTGTGCGCATCGGCGTAGGCCGGCTGCAAGGCAATGGCCTGCCGGTAGCGCTCGATGGCTGCATCCCAGCGGCCGGTGTCCGCCAGCGCAGCGCCCAGGTTGTTCAGCGTCGCTGCATGCTGGGGCGCGGCCTGCAGGGCCCGTTCGTACACGGGGATGGCGTCGCTGGCGCGGCCCTGGCCGTGCAGCAGCAGCCCGAGGTTGAGGTGCCCGGAGACGGATCGTGGATTGAGCGCGACGGCACGCACGAGGCTCGCCTGCGCCTGGTCCAGCCGCCCGAGGCCGCGCAGGGACATGCCCAGGTTGACGTGCGCTTCCTCGAAGTCGGGCTCGACACCCAGGGCCGCGCGGTAGTGCTCCACCGCCTCCTCATGGCGGCCCAGGGCGGCCAGTGCCGTGCCGATGCTGTTGTGGGCGCCGGCATAGCGCGGCTTGATCTGCAGGGCGCGTGTGATGAGCTCGACCGCGCCCTGATGCTGCCCCACCTGGTGCGCCACCAGGCCCAGCAGGTGCAGCGCGTCCGGGTCGTTCGGGCGCTGCTGCAGCACCTCGCGATAGCCGGATTCCGCCTCGCTCAGCCGGCCCCCCTGGTGGTGGGCGATGGCCATCTGCAGCACCGCCTGCGGATCGGCCGCCGGCGCCGCCTGCTCCTTGGGCAGGCAGCAGTTCTTGTATTTCTTCCCGCTGCCGCAAGGGCAGGGATCGTTGCGTCCTGCCTTGGCTGCGGGGCGGCTCATTCGTGCCGCCAGCCTTGTGCGAGCTTGCCGACGATGTTCGCCGCGCTGGTGCGCTCGGCCATCGCGACGGCCTGGCCTGCCCACAGCGACAGGAACTCGGCCTTGCCCGCCTTGCCTGCGGCCTGGCGCAACGGCCGGGTCAGCGCATTGGGAATCGGGAAGTCCGGCAGGTCTGCGTTGGCGTACTCGCGCATGAAGCGGTTCTCCAGGCCGCGCGCCCAGCGCCCGCTGAAGGCGCGGGTCATCACGGTCTGGTGGTCCTGGGCCTGCAGCAAGGCCTCGCGGTAGGCCGCGGAGATCGGGCATTCATCGGCCAGCAGGAACACGGTGCCGGCCGCGGCGGCGCTTGCGCCCAGGGCCTGCACCGCCGCCACGCCGCGCGCATCGGCGATGCCGCCCGCGGCGATCACCGGCACCTTCACCGCGTCCACCACCTGCGGGATCAGCGCGATGGTGCCCACCAGTCCGTCGTCTCGAGACCCCATGAAGGTGCCGCGGTGCGCGCCGGCCTCCGCACCCTGCGCCACGATGCCGTCCACGCCCAGCGCCGCCAGGTGCACCGCCTCGCGCACCTGCGTGGCCGTGCCCCAGACCTTCACGCCGCGCTGCTGCAGGGCCTGGATGCGCACGGGCCCCAGGTCGCCGAAGGTGAAGGTGAACACGGCCGGCGCGTGGTCAAGCACCACCTCGAGCTGCGCCTCGAAGTCCTCCTCGAACTTCTGCGGCACCTGCACCGGCGGCATGCCCAGTTCGGCGTGGTAGATCGACAAGCGCTCGATGAAGACCGCCTCCTTCGCCGGGTCGCGCTGCCAGTCCTGTTGGCAGAACAGGTTCACGCCGAAGGGCTTGTCCGTGAGCGAGCGGATCTCGGCCATCGCCTCGCCGATGCGCGCGGGCGTCATGTAGGCCGCGCCGAGGATGCCCAGCCCGCCCGCATTGCTCACAGCAGCCACCAGGGCCGTGCCGGCCGACTCGCCTCCCAGCGGCGCGAGGACGATCGGATGTTCGATGCCGAGGGACCGGGTGAGCGTGTTCGCCATGGGAGCTACCTCAGGTTGCTCGCAAGAACGGGGAAGAGCTTGGTCAGGCCGTCGGCGAGCAGTTCGACGGCCAGCGCGGCGAGGATCAGGCCCATCAGCCGCGTCATGATGTTGATGCCCGTCTGCCCCAGCACTCGCGCGATGCGGCCCGAGGCGGAAAACACGAGGAAGGTCGCCAGCGCCACCACCACGCCATAGCCCACCAGCACGCCAATCTGCCACCAGTGCCGCGTCTTGTCGGCATAGATGACCATGGTGGAGATGGTGGCGGGGCCAGTGAGCAGCGGAATCGTCAGCGGCACGACAGCGATGCTCGCGCCCGCGTCGACCTTGCTCTCGCCTTCGCTCACGTCCTCCTTGCGGCCCTCGGCTGGCTGGGCGTTGAGCATCTGGATGGCCGAGATCAGCAGCAAGGTGCCGCCGCCCACCTGGAACGACGCGAGCGAGATGCCGAAGAACTCGATGATCTTCAGGCCCGCGATGGCGCTCACCGCGATGACGATGAAGGCCGTGAAGGCGCTGACGCGGATGGTCCGCTTGCGCTGCTCGGGCGTGAGGTTCTGCGTGAAGTGGATGAAGAAGGGAACGACCCCGATGGGGTTGACGATGGCCAACAGCGCGATCAGCGGCTTGAGCAGGTCCATGGGGGCTGATTGTGAGGCGCGGGCCGCAGCCCGCGCGTTCCGGGGGTCATTGCCCGGGCGAGGTCACTGCTGCGGCGGTGCACCAGGCGGCGTGATGGCCTTGCCGTTGACGGTGAGCTGCCCCTTCTCGAAGCTGATCTTGGAGGCGAGCATCTCGCCGTCCTTGACGAGGTAGCCGTCGTTCACGAACTTGGTGATCATCACGTTGGCCATCTCAGCCTGCGCGGCCGGATCGGCCTGGGCGCCTTGCGGGCCACCGCCGAAGCGGCCGAGCATCTTCTCCACCCACAGCGAGGGCAGCTTGGCCTCGCCGCGCAGCTGGCCCTTGGTCATCAGCAGCGCCATCAGCGGCAGCTGGGCATCGGCGGCGGTCGCGCCGGCCACGCCCACCGAATACGACATCTCGCCGCGCTTGCCGTCGATCTCCACGGCCAGCTTGTCCAGGGCGTACTCGGGGTTGTGCGGCAGCAGGGCAGCGAAGTCCTGCTGCATCTGCCCCATCAGCACCTGCGGCGACACCGGCTGCTTCATGTCGCAGGCGGCGGTGCTGGTGTCGATCACGCGCTGGATGAAGCGCTGGTAGGTGGGCGCATGGATGCGCTTGATCGAGGCCTGCAACTCCATCTTGTCCACGCGCACGTCGTTGACCGTGCCCTTGGCGCTGAACTTGCCGGTGTTGGACAGCAGCTCGCCTTCCAGCTTGTTCTCGGCCGAGGCCTTGAGCTGCGACAGCGCCACCTTCATCGGCGGCATGCCGGGCTGGGCGCTGCTGGTGGCGTTCATGTCCAGCGACACCAGCTCGAACTCGCCGGTGCCCGGGCGCAGCCAGAACGAACCGGCTGAATCGCCCATCTCGCCGTGGATGCGCAGGGCCGCGAGCTTCATGTCGACGGTGGACTTCTCGTCCTTGCCGCTGAAGCTGAAGCCGGGGCTTGCCACGTCGTAGAGGATCTTGCCGCCGCCTTGCTTCACATCGCCGCTCAGGCCCTGCCACGCCACCTTCTCGCCCGTGGGCGCATTGAAGTTCATCGAGGGGATGCTGAAGCTGGTGCTCGTCGCGCCGCCGAAGCCGACCACGGTGTGCGCAGTGAAGGGCGACTTGTCGCTGCCGATCAGCGCGGCCACGGCCTTCTTCTCGTTGTCAGGCACCACGATCTCGGTGTCGATCACCGCGGCGGCCAGCGTCTTGAAGCCCGGCAGCGGGCCGTGCTGGATGGTCTGGCGGATGGTGATGGGGTTGTCGGTGGTGGCACCGCAACCGAACGACAGCGTGAGGGTGTGGGTCGCGCTGAACAGGCTCTTCTGGTACTTCTGGTCCACCACCTTCATCAGCGGCCACTGCGCCTGCCATTGCGCCGGGGCGCCCTGGATCTTCTTCATGGCCTGCGAACCCGTCACGGCGGCTCCGCCGACGACGGCCACGCCTGCCAGGGCCACGGCAGCAGCCGCGGCGATCAAGCCCTTGTTCATTCCCTCTTCCTCTCTTGGTGTGTGATCTATGAATCCGGTGCGCGAAGTGTAGTCAGGCCGGCCCATGCGGCCGCGGCATCAGTTCACACTGCTGTTGCGCATGGCGAGGTAGACCGAGCAGGTGCCCCGCAGGTAGACGAGCCCGGGCAGCACCAGCGCCAGCGCGAACACCATGCCGCCGCCGACCAGCGCGGCCGCCGCATGGCCGGTCGAGCCCGTGGGCGCGCCCGCGGCACCCAGGCTGCGCAGGCCGTAGCCGAAGAGGCCGGCCATGAGCTGCTGCGCCGGCACGTCCACACCCACCACCGTCACGCCCATCACGGCAATGACGCGGCCGCCCATCATCACGGCAAAGGTGACCAGCGCGCCGACGGCACCGGTGAGCAGGCTCACGGCGGACATCAGCAGCGCCACCGTCAGCAGGCGCTGGCGCACCCACAGGAAGAGCTGGCGCACCGCCGGCAGCACCGGTTCGCCGGACCAGATGGCAGGTGCGGCCAGAGGTACCACCACCGCCACCAGCGACAGCAGCGCGACGCCCACGCCCACCACGCCCAGCGGCACGACGGCGCCGAACAGCATCGGCCCGATGACCGGCCCGGTCACCGAGGCACGGCACAGCCACAGCAGCCCGAACAGCACCGCACCGAAGAGGGCGTAGCCCGCCAGCATCAGCACCAGCGCGAGGATCAGCCGGTGCGCGGTGAACAGCGAGGCGCGCAAGGCTTCGACGATGTCGCGGACCGGGGCGCCGCGGGCGTCGTCCATCACGAGGATGCCGGCCGCATTGCCGCCATAGAAGGCGGCAAACAGCGCCGCCGCGGCCTCCAGCGCACCCACCTGCATCGAACCCTGCGCCAGGGCATTTTCAGCCATGGCGGTGAGCAACCCCGCCACCGAAAAGGTCAGCAGCAGCACGTAGAGCGCACGCAGGTTGCGCACCGCGTCGACGCTTGAAAGCACGATGTTCAACGCATCCAGCGGACTGCGGTGGGCCATGGGAGCGGTTTCGAAAATGAGGGGCCTGCGGAAACTCGCGGGGCAACGGCGGCGGATGATATCGGCCGGCGCCGAATTTAAGGGTTTGCACGAGGGAACGGCCGGCTTTTTTTACCTGAGGCTCCTGGGTAACCCTGTGCGATTTACCTGCGCCTCAAATCCTTCTGCCCGAAAACAACACTTTATTTCGCGCGGCTTTGCGCACGATTTCGCGTTTACTTCATAATGGATTTTCCCTTGTTAGGTAGCAGCGCCTTTGCTTGATTGGTTCAGGATAGGTTGAAGCTCCACAGGACTGTCTGATACAGGAAACGAAAGGCGCTCTCCATGGGCAACAAACTTTACGTGGGCAACCTCGCCTACAGCGTTCGCGACGACGACCTCCAAGGCGCGTTCGCGCAATTCGGAACGGTGACCTCCGCCAAGGTCATGATGGACCGCGACACCGGTCGCTCCAAGGGCTTCGGCTTCGTGGAGATGGGCTCTGATGCCGAGGCCCAAGCTGCCATCAATGGCATGAACGGCCAATCCCTCGACGGCCGCGCCGTTGTCGTCAACGAAGCCCGTCCCCGCGAAGAGCGTCCGGGTGGCTTCGGCGGCGGTGGCGGTAGCCGTGGCGGCTTCGGTGGCGGCGGTGGCCGCTCCGGTGGTGGTGGTGGCTACGGCGGCGGCGGTGGTGGCGGCTACGGCGGTGGTGGCGGTGGCCGCTCCGGCGGCGGCGGCTACGGTGGTGGTGGCGGCGGCCGCTCCGGCGGTGGTGGCTACGGCGGCGGCGGCGGTGGTCGCGGCGGCTACGGTGGCGGCAGCGGCGGCTACTGATCCAGACCCGACAAGGCAGTCGGCCCGGTGCTCACACCGGGCTGCGAAAGGCGGTGAAGCGACGAGCTCACCGCCTTTTTCATTGGCCGGCGTTACTGCGTCTTGCGGTTCTTCCTCGGCCGACCCGCCAGCGCACGGTCGAACAGCCAGTTCGGCAACGCACGCAACAGCTTGGCCACCACGCCCATCTGCCAGGGGATCACGCGGAAGGTGACGCCGCCCTCGATGGCGCGGAAGGCCTGGTCGGCGAAGTCGTCCGGCTGCATGAGGAAGGGCATGCTGTAGCGGTTCTCGGAGGTAAGCGGCGTGGCCACGTAGCCCGGCGCGATGGTCACCACCTTCACGCCGAAGGGCCGGCATTCGCCACGCAGGCTCTCGCAGTAGCTGATGACCGCGGCCTTGCTCGAACAGTACGCCCCATGGCCCGGCAGGCCGCGGATGCCCGCGACGCTTGCGATGCCCACCAGCCGCCCGCTGCCGCGCTTGCACATGCCGGCCACGAACGGATGGAAGGTGGCCGCCATGCCGATGTTGTTGGTCTCGTAGGTCGAGCGCATCACCTCGAGGTCGTCATAGATGGCGGTGTCGATGCCCACGCTGATGCCGGCGTTGGCGATGACCACGTCCGGCAGCCCCTGCTGCTCGATGCAGGCGCGGCCGGCGGCGGTGATGCTCGCGATGTCGCGCACGTCGGCGCCGTACACGCCCACGCGCGCCGGGTCCAGCCCCTGGGTCTGCGCCCAGGCCTGCACCTCGTTCGCCCGCCGCGCGACCAGCGCGATGCGGTAGCCCGCCCGGTAGTAGCGCGCGGCCAGCGATTGCCCGATGCCGCTGGACGCACCGGTGATGAACACCAGCGGGCCCGTGGCGACGAGGGCGGTGGATGTGGGACTCATGGTGGGGTTCTTCTACTTGCCGCGCGCGGTCGGCGGAATGGTGGCGGTCACGCGGCCCTTGAGCTGCACCGTCCGGTCGAGGTTGTCGTAGTCCATCGCGTCAGCGCGGATCTCCATGCCGCCGCGGGTCAGCGTCACCGGCAGGTGCGAGCGCAGCTTCTCGGTGTTCAGGAAGGCATGCAGGAACTCGCCGCGGAACTCCATGGGCTCCTCGCCGTTCAGCCCCTCGCGCACCACGTGGGCGCCGCCCTTGAGCTGCAGCTCGCTGCCATCGGCGTTCGACAGCGCCGTGTTGGCGTTGGCCAGCGTCACCCGCCCGTCGGGGGCCACGGCGCGGACACGCACGTTGTCGATCTCCAGCGTGTCGGTGTCGGGGTAGTGGCGCATCATGTCGCCGTCGATCTGCGCGCGCATGGCGCCGTCCGGGCCGAAGCGGCGCACGGTGAAATGCGACATCTGGTAGTCGGGCTCGTGCCGGGGCGGGGCTGCCACCTGCGGCGCCTCGGCCATGGGTGTGTTCTGCACCAGCCACCAGGTGCCCAGCGCGAGCATGGCCATCAGCAGCAGCGGCAGGTAGGCCGACAGCTGCGAGATGAGCCGCGCCGACCAGGGCATGTCGGCATGGCGGATGGTCGCGCCCGCCGCACTGGGCGCGAGCACGTTGGTCTCCTGGATGATGTCAGTGGCCATCGTCCAGCGTGACGAGGTGGCCGTGCAGCAGCGAGGCGTAGCGGCCGGCAGCCGTCAGCAGCAGGTCGCAGCATTCGCGCGCGGCGCCGTATCCGCCCTGGGCCTGCGTGACGTGGTGGGCCACCGCCTTCGCCTCGATGTGCGCGTTGGCCGGCGCGCAGGCAAACGCCGCGCGGGTCATGAGCGGCAGGTCGGGCCAGTCGTCGCCCATGGCGGCCAGGGCCGTCCAGTCGATGTTGAGCGTCTTCATCACGCCGGCCGCGGCAGCCAGCTTGTCGTGTGCGCCGTAGACGGCATGCTGGATGCTGAGATCCGCCACGCGCTTGCGCACCGCCGGTGAATCGCGGCCGGTGATGACGATGGGGGCGATGCCGCCTTGCGCGAGCAGCTTCAGGCCGTGGCCGTCGAGCGTGCTGAAGGCCTTGAATTCCTCGCCGCGCTCGCTGATGTAGATGCGCCCGTCGGTGAGCACGCCGTCCACGTCGAAGATGGCCGCACGGATGCCCTGGGCCTTGAGCAGCAGCTCGGGTGGGAAAGCGATGGCCGGAGTCAGCAGCACGGGCGCCATCAGATGACTTTCGCCCGCATCAGGTCGTTGAAGTTGAGCGCGCCCACGAGCTTGTTCTCACGGTCCACGACGAGGACGAGGGTGATGCGCGCCTCTTCCATCAGGTCGGCGGCATCGACGGCCAGGGCGTCCGGCGACACCGAGCGCGGCTTCTTGTGCATCACCTCGCCGGCCTTGAGATCGCGCAGGTCGCGGCCCTGCTCGATGCCGCGGCGCAGGTCGCCGTCGGTAAAGATGCCCAGCACGTGGCCGTCGGCATCGCAGATGGCCGCAGCGCCCAGGCCCTTGCTGCTCATCTCGCGCATCATGTCGGTGAAGCCGGTTTCGGGGCTCACGCGCGGCAGCGCCTCGCCGGTGCGCATCAGGTCGCGCACGTGGGTGAGCAGCTTGCGGCCCAGCGAACCGCCGGGGTGCGAGCGCGCGAAGTCTTCCTCGCGGAAGCCGCGCGCGTCCAGCAGCGCCACGGCCAGCGCGTCGCCCAGCGCCATCTGCGCGGTGGTGCTGGCGGTGGGCGCGAGCTTCAGCGGGCAAGCCTCTTCGTCCACCGCGCTGCTGAGCACGATGTCCGCATGCTGCGCGAGGGTGGACTCGGTGCGGCCGGTCATCGCCACCAGCGTGATGCCCAGGCGCTTGAGCGCGGGCAGGATGGCGGCGATCTCGTCCACCTCACCTGAATTGGAAATCGCCAGTACCACGTCGCCGCGGGTGACCATGCCCAGGTCGCCGTGGCTGGCCTCGGCCGGGTGCACGAACATCGCCGGCGTGCCGGTGGAGGCGAGCGTGGCGGCGATCTTGCGGCCCACGTGGCCGCTCTTGCCCATGCCCATCACCACCACGCGGCCGGTGCACTGCAGCATGGTGCGCACCGCCTCGCCGAAATTCTCGCCTTGCCGCGCCTTCAGGCCCAGCAGCGCACGCGCTTCGATGTCAAAGGTCTGGTGCGCGAGCTGCAGCGCGCGAGGCGCATCGAATGAGGGTTTTGCAGGCACGGGGGACGCAGGTGTGCGTTTAGGATGGGGCCGATTGTAGGCACGGCTCCAGCCGGCGCCGACCATCGGGCATGGGCCTTGCGAACCTGCTGCCCGGCTGTCTTTCAACCCCACCGGAATGGCCTCTTCTCTCGAACTCGTCCTGCTCTACCTGGTCGCCGCGGTCGCGGGCGTGGTGGTCTGCCGCCTGGTGAAGCTGCCGCCCATGCTCGGCTACCTCGCCGTGGGTGTGGTCATCGGCCCGAACGCGATGGCCCTGGCCAAGGGCTCGGCGAGCGTGCAGTACCTGGCCGAGTTCGGCGTGGTGTTCCTGATGTTCGTGATCGGGCTGGAGTTCAACCTGCCCAAGCTCAAGAGCATGCGGCGGCTGGTGTTCGGCCTGGGCCTGAGCCAGGTGGGGCTGACCATCGTCGCCGCGCTGGCGGGCAACCTGCTGATGGCCTGGCTGGTGGGCATGCTGGGCCGCGCCTGGAGCCTGAACTGGCAGAGCGCGATCGCACTGGGCGGCGCACTCGCGATGAGCAGCACCGCCATCGTGGTCAAGCTCATGGCCGAGCGGCTGGAACTGGAGAGCGAGCACGGCCGCCGCGTGATGGGCGTGCTGCTGTTCCAGGACCTGGCCGTGGTGCCCCTGCTGGTGGTGATTCCCGCCCTGGGCTCGTCGCCCGAATCGCTGGGCCGCGAGCTGGCCCTGGCCGGACTGAAGGCCGCCGTCGTGCTGACCTTGCTGCTGGTGGGTGGGCAGCGCGTCATGCGCTGGTGGCTCACGCTGGTGGCGCGGCGAAAGAGCGAGGAGCTGTTCATCCTCAACCTGCTGCTGGTCACGCTGGGGCTGGCCTACGTCACCGAGCATGCGGGCCTGTCGCTGGCGCTGGGGGCATTCATCGCCGGCATGCTGATCGCGGAGACCGAATACAAGCACCAGGTGGAGACCGACATCCGGCCCTTCCACGACGTGCTGCTGGGCCTGTTCTTCATCACCATCGGCATGAAGCTCGATCTCATGGCCGTGGTGGGCGAATGGGCGCTGGTGATCGCGCTCACGCTGCTGCCGGTGGTGTTCAAGTTCGGCCTGGTCACCGCGCTGGCCAAGCTGTTCGGCGCCGGTACCGGCGTGGCGCTGCGCACTGGCCTGTACCTCGCGCAGGCCGGCGAGTTCGGCTTCGTGCTGCTCGCGCTGGCCACCGACCAGAAGCTGCTGCCGCCGCACCTGCAAAGCCCGGTGCTCGCCAGCATGGTGCTGAGCATGCTGGCTACGCCCTTCATCGTGATGTACAGCAACCGCATCGTGATGCGGCTGAGCTCGTCGGACTGGCTGATGCAGTCGGTGGCGATGACCACCATCGCCAAGCGCTCCATCAATACCGCCAGCCACGTGATCATCGCCGGCTACGGCCGCAGCGGGCAGAACCTGGCGCGCATCCTGGAAGGCGAGCACATCCCCTACATGGCGCTGGACCTGGACCCCGACCGCGTGCGGCAGGCCGCCGCCGCGGGCCAGAGCGTGGTGTTCGGCGACGCGGCGCGGCTGCAAAGCCTGATGGCTGCCGGCCTGGCGCGCGCCAGCGCGGTGGTGGTGAGCTACCACGACACGCCGTCGGCGCTGAAGATTCTTCACCTCGTGCAGGCGCACGCGCCCAAGGTGCCGGTCATCATCCGCACGCTGGACGATGCCGACCTCGAAAAGCTGCGCGGCGCCGGCGCCACCGAGGTCGTGCCCGAGGCGCTGGAAGGCTCGCTGATGCTGGCGAGCCACGCGCTGGCGCTGGTGGGCGTGCCCATGCGGCGGGTGATCCGCGTGGTGCAGGACCAGCGCGATGCGCGCTACGGCCTGCTGCGCGGCTACTTCCACGGCGCGGACGACGACACGGTGGACGAACTGCAGACTGCCCGCCTGGCCAGCGTCACGCTGCCCTCGGGCGCGCAGTGCGTGGGCCGCTCGCTGGCCGACCAGGCCCTGCACGCGGTGGGCGTGTCGGTGGTGTCACTGCGCAAGTCGTCGGGCGCCGTCACCAAGCCGCGCGACGACGTGGTGCTCTCGGCCGGCGACACGCTGGTGCTCTCGGGCCTGCCTGAGCCGCTGGCGCTGGCCGAAGAGAAGCTGCTGGGGTCGACCTGACGGCCCCACCGGCCGGGCCGGTCTTCGGCTTCTGGCAGACTGCTTGCGCTGATTTGCGAGAGCACCGCCATGCCAGAACCCGGATTCACCACCAGCTCGCTGCACTCCGACCGCCAGTTCGGCGTGGAGCACGGCGGGCTGCACAAGCCCATCCACACCTCCGTCCAGTACGGCTTCGAGAAGGTCGAAGACCTCATCGGCGTGTTCCAGGGCACGCTCAAGGGCAGCTTCAACTACGCCCGCCAGGGCACGCCCACCACCGCCGCGCTGGAGAGCAAGATCACCCGCATGGAAGGCGGCACGGGCACCATCTGCTTCGCCAGCGGCATGGCGGCCGTCACCGCCACCTTCCTCACCCTGCTCAAGGCCGGCGACCACCTGGTGTGCAGCCAGTACGTGTTCGGCAACACCAACAGCCTGCTGGGCACGATGGGCGACCTCGGCATCGCCGTGAGCAAGGTGGATGCGACCTCGGTGGAGGCGGTGCGCGCGGCCATCCGCCCAGAGACGCGCATGGTGTTCGTGGAGACCATCGCCAACCCGCGCACCCAGGTGCCCGACCTCGAAGCCATCGGCCAGCTGTGCCGCGAGCGCGGGCTGCTGTACGTGGTGGACAACACCGTCACTTCGCCCGGCCTCTTCCTGCCCAAGGGCGTGGGCGCAGGGCTGGTCATCAACTCGTTGAGCAAGAGCATCGCCGGGCACGGCGCGGCGCTGGGCGGGGCGGTGACGGACACCGGGCTCTTCGACTGGTCGGGCTATCCCAACATCGCCGCGGCGTACCGCAAGGGCGATGCGAAAGGCTGGGGCCTGCAGCAGATCCGCAAGAAGGGCCTGCGCGACATGGGCGGCTCGCTCTCGTCGGAACAGGCGCACAGCATCAGCGTGGGCTCGGAGACGCTCAGCCTGCGCCTGAACCAGTGCAGCGAGACGGCGCTGGCGCTGGCGCACTTCCTGGAAGCGCATCCGGCCGTGGGCAAGGTGCACTACCCGGCGTTGGAGTCGCACCCGCAGTACCCGATCGTGAAGAAGCTGTTCCGTGGCGGCTCCTGGCTGATGGCCTTCGAGCTGCGCGATGAAGCCCAGGTGCTGCCGGTGCTCAATCGCCTGCGCATTCCCATCAAGGCCACGGGCCTGGGGGACACGCGCACGCTGGTCATTCCGGTGGCACCCACCATCTTCTGGGAGGCCGGGCGCGAGGTGCGCGCGCAGATGGGCATCGCCGAAGGGCTGGTGCGGGTGTCGGTCGGCCTGGAAGATCCTGAAGACCTGATCGCCGATTTCGACCAGGCGCTGGCCGGCGGGTGACCGGCAGCCCAGGCTGCGGGGATCAGACCTCCATCGCCCAGGCCGACAGCACGGCCATCGCCCCGAGCACGGCGAACACCGCGCCGCTCCAGGGCGCGCCGACGAGCAGGCCCATCGCGGCCGGTCCGGCCACGGCACACAGGTTCAGCAGCAGCTGCCGGATGGCCAGCACGCCGGTGTAGCCCTCGGCGTCGCATCGGCGATGCAACTCGGACAGCACCGGCCGCAGCGACACGCCCAGTCCCACGCCGACGACGAATTGCAGGGCGCACACCGCCAGCCAGGGCAGCGGCACCACGAAGCTCGCCACGCCCAGGCCGGCCGCGGCCATGGACAGCCTGATCAGCGCCACGTCGCTTGCCCGGTGCGTGATCCAGGGGCCCGCGATGCGCGCAGCGGCCACGCCCGCACCCAGCACCGACAGCACCGCCGCGCCCTGGGCGGCGCTCCAGCCCGCGTCATGGGAACGCAGGATGGCGAGCATCGCCGTGGCGTTCCAGAGCAGCGAGATCACCACCTCGGCGCGCAACAGCACCCGTGCGGGACGGTTGAGCGATGAACTGGCGGCCGGAGCCTGGGCACGATCCTGCGGACCGGGCTGCGCCGGCACCGGCGACCAGCGCGCGCCGCACCAGCGCATGGTGGTGATGGACGCCGCGACCAGCATCGCCAGGCCGATGGCGGCGCCTTTTGCACCGAAGGCGCTCAAGCAGAAGCCGGCCAGCAGCGGACCTGCGCTTCCCGAGATTGCGACGAACAGCGAGAAATGGTCATAGGCCCGCGCCTCGCCTTCGTCCACGCAATGCCCGAGTTCGCGCTGCACGCTCACCAGGGTCAGCGCAAAACCCAGGCCCACGGCCGCCGCCACCACGAAGGGCAGGGCGGCATGCCAGGCGGAGGCCAGCGCCGCCATCACGAGGAACGCCAGGCCGCCCAGCGCCGTGCCGATGCCGGCGCCAAACCGCGTGCCCCGCCGCGCCACGAGCTTGCCGATGGGCAGGCTCAGCACCGCCGGCGCGAGGGCCTGCGTCGCCACCAGCGCACCGGCTGCCGCCGGGCTGGCGCCCAGCGCCAGCGCGATCAGCGGGAGCACCGCGCGGCAGCCGGTCGCCGAGGCGTGCTGGAGCATGCACATCAGCGCGATGGGAATGGATCGGGGAAGCGTCATCGGCCAGCATCTTGCCTTGGCTTCATCGATCCGGAAAACGATACTTGCTCATCTCTTCATCAGGAAACCTGATGCGCGAACTCAACCTCGACCAGCTGCGCACCCTCGTCACCGTGGCCGAACTCGGCAGCTTCACGCTGGCTGCGCGCGCCCTGCACCTGTCGCAGCCGGCAGTGAGCCTGCACGTCAGCGAACTGGAGAAGCGGCTGGACGTGGCGCTGGTGGTGCGCGGCCCGCGGCGCGTCAGCCCCACGCCGGCCGGCGAGGAGCTGGTGCAGCGCGCGCGGCGGCTGCTGCGCGAGGCTCGCGACACGGTCGACTCGGTCAAGCGGCGCAGCCTGGGCATCGCCTCGCACGTGCGGGTGGGAGCGTCCACCGGCGGGCTGTCGCATGTGCTGCCCGGGCTGCTGCGCATGCTGGAGGCGCAGTTCGGCGATGCGCAGATCGAACTGCACACCGGCCGATCCATCGACCTGCTGCAATCGCTGAAGGCCGGCGACCTGGACGTGGCGGTCGTGGCAGGCGGCCTGCCGGTGGGCGAAGGCATCAGCGCCCAGCTGTGGCGCAGCACGCCGCTGCTGGCGGTGGTGCCCAAGGCGTGGAAGGCACCGGCCCACGTGACGCCGCGCTGGCTCGCGGCCCGGCCGTTCATCGTCAACGAGCCGACGACGCACATCTACATGCAGCTGATGGCCTGGTTCGCGCAGGCCGGCCTGCAGCCGACGCCGCGCCTGGAAATGCCCTATGACGAGGTCACCCGCGGCCTGATCAGCGCCGGCTACGGCGCCGCGGTGATGCCGCTGGAGGCCGGTTCGACGCCCCTGCCGCGGGACGTGCGAGCCGTGCCCTTGCGGCCGGCGCTCAAGCGCACGGTGGTCGTGTGCCACCGCAGCGACGACGCTGACGATGCCCTGCCCACGCGGGTGGCGCAGGCCATCGGGCGCTTCGACGAGCGGACGTGAGGGGGCGACGCTCCGAAACCCATCCCCGGGTTTCAGCGGAGGAACAAGTTACACGAACGGGCTTCCGCCGGCCCGGCCGGTTCGCCACAATGCGCCACTGCTGAAATGGTCTGGAATTGGTATGCAGCCCACCCACCACGCGCCCGCCGACATCAAGGCCATCACCAGCCTGCGCTTCTTCGCCGCCTTCGCGGTGCTGTTGCTGCACTACCGCGACATGTTCGGCCCGCTGGAACCGTGGGTGCTGCGCGGCATCGTGGGCGGGCAGTACGGGGTGACCTTCTTCTTCATCCTGAGCGGCTTCATCCTCACCTACCGCTACCAGGACTGGTTCGAGACCGGCGTGCAGGCCGGCTCCTTCTGGCGCTTCCAGCGCTTCCGCTTCGCGCGCATCTACCCGATCTACGTGCTGGGCCTGCTGCTGGACACGCCCTGGCACGTGTGGGAACGCGCCCATGCCGGCGCCTTCGCTGCGCAGGGACAGGGCCAGATGTTCTTCGCCTCGTGGCTGCTGAACCTGCTGGGCCTGCAGGCCTGGATTCCGAGCGTGCCCTTCGCGATGTTCTGGAACACGCCCGCCTGGAGCGTGGCGGCCGAGTTCTTCTTCTACGCGACCTTCCCCTTCGTGTGCGCCTGGCTGTGCCGCTGGAAGCCGGGCAAGCGCACGCTGTTCGCGTTCTACCTGGCCGTGGCCGCGGGCGGCATCGCCTTGTATGCGGCAGTCATCCACGTGCTGACCTACGTGACGCCGGTGGCCGACGAGACGCGCTACATCGCCATGGTCTACAGCCCCATCCTGCGCTACAGCGAGTTCCTGTGCGGCTGCCTGGCGGGGCGGTGGTTCGTGCAAAGCCTGCGCGGTGCACCGGGCTTCGGCCTGGGCGTGCTGAAGAGCCAGGGCTGGCGCAACCTGGCCATCGTGGTGTCGCTGGCGCTGGTGGCCATGCGCATCTGGTCGGGCGACTACACCGGCCCGAGCGCCGAGCTGTGGCTGCTGGACGTGTCGGCCAAGTACGGCGCGTACATCGCGCCCTTCACGATCCTGATCCTCGCCTGTGCCTCGGGCCGCACCTTCCTGAGCCCGCTGCTGGAGCGCTCGTGGATGGTGACGCTGGGCGAGGCCAGCTATGCGCTGTACATCATCCACTGGTCCTTCCTGTCGTTCCAGTGGCTGGGCTTCCTGGGCGAGTACAACACCATCCCGGTCCACGTGCTGATGCTGCTGACCACCGTGGGCGCGTCGGTGCTGTGCTACCGCTTCATCGAGGTGCCGGCGCGTCGGCGGCTGCGCGGGCAGCGCAGCGAGAGCGCGCCCTCATCGGCGCTCACAGGGCATAGTCCAGCGGCAATGCCGTCGTGAGCTTGATCTCTTCCATCGCGAAGCTGGAGCTCACGTCGAAGAGGTCGGACCCGGCGATCAGCCGCTTGTAGACCGCGTCGTAGGCGGCGATGCTGGGCACCACCACGCGCAGCAGGTAGTCCATCTCGCCGCTCATCCGATAGAACTCGACCACCTCGGGGATCTGGGTGACGGCCGCGTGGAAGCGGTCGAACCAGGCCTGGCTGTGCTGGTTGGTGCGCACCGAGACGAACACCGTCACGCCCAGGTTGAGCTTGGCCGGGTCCAGCAAGGCGACCTGCCGGGTAATGACGCCATCTTCCTTGAGCCGCTGGACGCGGCGCCAGCAGGGCGTGGGCGAGAGGTTCACCGCCTCGGCCAGCTTGGCCATGGGGATGTCGGCATCCTCCTGGAGCAAGGCCAGGATCGCCCGGTCGGTGGCATCGAGTGATTTCATGTCGCGATTTTGAGCTGAATGAGCATGAAATTGCCAACCCCAACTCAGCCGCGCCAAAAATTGCGACCAAATGCTCCGGGAGCATGGGCAAACTTCCAACCCATCGACCACCCGACACCACGAGCTTTCCATGAAGACCATCGGCCTGATCGGCGGCATGAGCTGGGAATCCACCGCCCTGTACTACCAGACCATCAACCGCGAAGTCGGACGCCGTCTGGGCGGCCTGCATTCGGCGCCCTTCCACATCATCAGCCTGGACTTCGAGGACATCGCCACCCGCCAGCGGGCGCAGGACTGGCCGGGCATGAGCCGCATCCTCGCGGAAGCGGCGCGGCGGCTCCAGGACGGCGGCGCGGATTGCGTGCTCATCGGCACGAACACCATGCACAAGGTGGCGCCGGAGGTGCGATCGGCCATCACGGTGCCGCTGCTGCACATCGCGGAAGTCACGGCGCGGGCCATCCTGGCCCGGGGCTTTCACAAGGTGGGCCTGCTGGGCACGCGCTTCACCATGGAGCAGCCGTTCTACGTCGAGCACCTGGCCGAGCACGGCATCGAGTGCGTGGTGCCCGACGAGGCCGGGCGCCGCGAGGTGCACCGCATCATCTTCGAGGAGCTGTGCAAGGGCGTGTTCAGGGACAGTTCGCGGCGTGCCTTGCAGGAGATCTGCAGCGAACTCGCCTCACGCGGCGCGCAGGGCATGGTGCTCGGGTGCACGGAACTGCCGCTGATCCTGGCCAGCCACGACATCGAGCATCCGATCTTCGACACGACGACGCTGCATGCGATGGCGGCGGTGGATTTCGCGCTGGAGGGTCAAACCTTCGCGTCCATGCAGCACTGACGAGTCACCGCATTCACCTCATACCGGCGAACGCCGGTATCCATCTTCACTTCACCCGCTGCTTCTCCAGCTTGCGCGCCAGCGTTCGCCGGTGCATGCCCAGGCGCCGCGCCGTCTCGGAGATGTTGAAGCCCGTCTCCGCCAGCGTCTCGTGGATGCGCTCCCACTCCAGCGTCTTGATGCTGGTGGAGCGCTGCGTCAGCTCCACGTCGGCATCGCCCTGTTCGCGGGCGAACGCGGCCTCGATGTCATCGGTGTTCGCCGGCTTGGCCAGGTAGTGCCGCGCACCCAGCTTGATCGCTTCCACCGCAGTGGCGATGCTCGCGTAGCCCGTCAGCACCACGATCATCATCTGCTCGTCGAAGGCATGCAGGTGCTGCACGCAGGTCAGCCCGGACGCGTCGCCAGCCAGCTTCAGGTCCACCACCGCATAGCCCGGCTGGTGCTGTGCCAGCACGGCCTTCACCTCCTCCAGGCTGCTCGCGCGCAGCACGACGTACCCGCGCCGCTCGAACGAGCGCGTGAGCGTGCGGGCGAAGGCGTCGTCGTCCTCGACGATGAGCAGCTGGCGTTCAGGCTCCATGGGGTGCCCATTCTGGCGGCATCAGCGTTGCCAGCGGCAGCGTGATGATGACTTCGGCGCCGCCCTCCATGCGGTTGCGCGCCTCGATGCGCCCGCCCAGCGTGCGCGCCACATTCACCGACAGGAACAGCCCCAGCCCGCCGCCGGGCTTGCCCTTGCTGGACTGGTAGGGCTTGCCGAACTGCTCCAGCATCTGCGGCGCGAAGCCCGGGCCGTTGTCGAGCACGTGCAGGGTCAGCGTGTCCTCGTCGCAATCCACCGTCAGCCACAGCGGCGACTTGGGCGCGGCCTCCAGTGCGTTGTCCAGCACGTTGCCGATCATCTGCTTGAGCGCGGAGTCGGAAATGATGGGCACGTCGGGCACGTCGTCGCGCTTGTAGTGCAGCGAGGTCACGGGCCGCGTGGTGCGCCACTCGTCCACGAGGTCATCGAGGAAGTCGTGCAGCGTCGTTTCTTCGGGCGCCTCGCCGCGCGCCTCGCCGGCCGACAGCAGGATGCCGCTGACGATGCTCTTGCAGCGCTTCAACTGCACCTGCATCTCCTCGATCTCCTCGCGCAGCTCCGGCTCGGCCGCGAAGGGCGCCATGCGTGCCCAGTCGCCGAGGATGACCGACAGCGTCGCCAGCGGCGTGCCCAGCTCGTGCGCCGCGCCCGAGGCCAGCAGGCCCATGCGCACGATGTGCTCTTCTTCCGCTGCACGCTGCCGCAGGTCGGCCAGGCTCGCGTCGCGCTGGCGCAGGTTGCGGCCGATTCGGCCGATGAAGATCACCAGCAGCGAGGCGTTGAGCACGAAGCAGACGAGCAGGCCGCCGATGTACTGCGCGGACATGGACGGGCTCATCATCCCCGGCGCCGGCAAGGGCCGATGCCACTGTGTGAGCGCCACAAAGCACAGGCTGGTCACCACCACGATGGCCCAGATGTAGCGCGGCTTGAGCAGCACCGAACCCACCGCGACCTGCAGCAGGTAGAGGTAGATGAAGGGGTTGCTGACCCCGCCGGCGAAGAAGAGCTGCCCGGACAGCACCGCCACGTCCACCAGCAGCGCGGCGAAGAGTTCGCCGTTGCTCACCGGCAGCGCCAGGCGGTTGCGCATCCAGCTCGCCAGGTTGAACAGCGCCAGCACCGCCAGCAGCGTGAGCATCTCCACCAGCGGCAGCGACACGCCCAGCAGGAAGTGCACCGCCAGGATGGTGAGCAGCTGCCCCGCCACCGCCAGCCAGCGCATCTGGATGAGCTGGACCAGATTCCTGCTGCCGGCCAGCCGCTCGGGCGCCGCACCCACTTCGCTCAGCGGCGGACGCTCCGTCAGATCAGTGGTGGGCAGCGGCAAGTTGGTGGTCTCCGGCAAGGCGTCGCAAGCGTCGCTCGTCCATCACCAGGTAGACGATGGCGCTGGCGACCATGGCGGCCAGCGCGAACCAGGTGAGGGCGTAGACCAGGTGATTGTTGCTGAAGCGCAGCACCGTGAGGCCCGGGCGCGGCCAGGCCTGCAGCGTGGCGGCGTCGGCCACCGCATCGACGAAGTAGGGCGCCACCGGCCCCGCGATGCGGCGCGAGCCGGCGATGGCCGCCACGTCGCGCGAGTACCAGCGGTCGTGCGCCACGTCGTTGGCGCGAAGGATGCTGCCGTCCGGTTCGGTGAAGCGCAGCAGGCCCACCACGCGCTGCTCGCCGGCGGGCATGGTCCAGCGGCTGTTGGGCAGGCCGGTGGGCACGAAGCCACGGTTGACGAGCACGGTGAAGCCGTCGGCGCCGCGCAGGGGTGTCAGCACCCAGTGGCCGGCCCCGAGTTCGGTGGTGGCCTGCACCAGCGCTTCGCGGGTGAAGTCGTATTCGCCGCGCACTTCGACTCGCAAGTATTCATGGTTCTCGCGGGTCAGCGAGTTCCACGCCGGCTGGGCCGGTACGGCCACGGGTGCGGCATTCACATGCCGCTGCACCCGGTCGATCAGGTCTTCCTTCCAGGCCAGGCGGTGAATCTGCCACACGCCCAGCGCCATCAGCACCAGGAACACCAGCGCAGCCAGCCCCACCAGCGCCGACAAGGCGCGGGGCGGACGGGGCGAGCGCGCAGGGTCCTCGTCCATGGTCAGGGCATGTTGCGCATGACCTGCGGATCGGCCATGGGCATCATGTTGGCGTTCATGTGGAACATCACCCAGATGGAGCCGGCCAGCATGATGATCACCAGCGCGCCAGTGAAGGTCAGCGCCAGCAGCGACCAACCACCTTCCACCTTCGCGTTCAGGTGGAGGAAATAGATCATGTGCACCACCATCTGCACCGCGGCGAACGCGAGGATGACGAAGGCGGTGAGGCGCGGCGTGGGCAGCACCTTGCCCATCACCAGCCAGAACGGAATGGCGGTGAGCACCACTGACAGCAGGAAGCCGATGACGTAGCCCTTGACGGTGGCGTGGTAGCCGATGTCGTCGTGGTGGTCGTCGTGCGAGTGATCGTGGTTGTGGTCTGCGCTCATGGCAACACTCCCATCAGGTAGACAAACGTGAACACGCCGATCCACACGACGTCCAGGAAGTGCCAGAACATCGACAGGCACACCAGGCGGCGCTTGTTCGGCGTGGTCAGGCCCAGCTTGTTGACCTGCACCATCAGCGTCACCAGCCAGATGGTGCCGAAGGTGACGTGCAGGCCGTGCGTGCCCACCAGCGTGAAGAACGATGACAGGAAGGCGCTGCGCTGCGGGCCGGCGCCTTCGTGGATGAGGTGCGCGAACTCCCAGATTTCGATCGACAGGAAGCCCAGGCCGAACAGGCCGGTGATGGCGAGCCACGCCAGCACGCCGCCCTTCTTGCCGTGCTGCATCGAGATCATGGCAAAGCCATAGGTGATCGACGAGAACAGCAGCAGCGCGGTGTTGGTGGCCACCAGCGGCAGCTCGAACAAATCAGCGCCCGAGGGGCCGGCCGCGTAGCTTCGGCCCAGCACGGCGTACACCGCGAACAGCACGGCGAACACCAGGCAGTCGCTCATCAGGTAGAGCCAGAAGCCCAGCAGCGTGCCCTGCTCGGGGTGGTGGTCACCGTTGTCGTAGAAGACCGGCGCTGCGCCGGGGGTCGCGAGGGTGGTGGAACTCATGGTCGAACTCTCGGGCGGGTCAGGCTGCAGGTGCAGCCAGGGCCGCGGTGCGGACGTCTTCACTGCGCGTGACGGCATCCGCCTCGATGTGGAAGTCGCGGTCGTAGTTGAAGGTGTGGACGATGGCCGCGAGCACCGTGGCCGCGAACAGCACCGCCACCGGGATCCACATGTGCCAGATCAGCGCGAAGCCGCAGGCCGTGGCGAGCATGGCGATGATGAAACCGGCGCCCGTGTTCCTGGGCATGTGGATGCGCCTGAAGCCGCTGGTCGGGCGGCCCGCGCCGCGCTTCTTCATGTCGTGCCACGCATCCTGCTCATGAACGATGGGCGTGAAGGCGAAGTTGTAGTCCGGCGGCGGCGAGGCGGTGGACCATTCCAGCGTGCGGCCTTCCCACGGGTCGCCGGTCACGTCGCGCAGCTGCTCGCGGCGCATGAAGCTCACCGCCAGCTGGATGAGGAAGCTCGCGATGCCCAGCGCCACCAGCACCGCGCCGAAGGCGGCGATGACGAACCAGATCTGCAGCGACGGGTCCTCGAAGTGGCTCACGCGGCGCGTCACGCCCATCAGGCCCAGCACGTACAGCGGCGTGAACGCGACCCAGAAGCCGGTCAGCCAGAACCAGAACGAGCACTTGCCCCAGAACTCGTCGAGCTTGTAGCCGAAGGCCTTGGGGAACCAGTAGTTGATGCCCGCGAAGATGCCGAACACCACGCCGCCGATGATCACGTTGTGGAAGTGCGCGATGAGGAAGAGGCTGTTGTGCAGCACGAAGTCCGCCGCCGGCACGGCCAGCAGCACGCCGGTCATGCCGCCGATCACGAAGGTGACCATGAAGCCCACCGTCCACAGCATGGGCACCGTGAACTGGATGCGGCCGCGGTACATGGTGAACAGCCAGTTGAAGATCTTCGCGCCGGTCGGGATCGAGATGATCATCGTCGTGATCCCGAAGAAGGAGTTCACGCTCGCGCCCGAGCCCATGGTGAAGAAGTGATGCAGCCACACCAGGTACGACAAGATGGTGATCACCACGGTGGCGTACACCATCGACGCGTAGCCGAAGAGCTTCTTGCGGCTGAAGGTCGACACCACTTCCGAGAAGATGCCGAACACCGGCAGCACGAGGATGTAGACCTCCGGGTGGCCCCAGATCCAGATGAGGTTCACGTACAGCATGGCGTTGCCGCCCAGGTCGTTCGTGAAGAAGGCGGTGCCCAGGTAGCGGTCAGCGGTGAGCAGGGCCAGCGTGGCGGCCAGCACCGGGAAGGTCGCGACGATCAGCACGTTGGTGCACAGCGAGGTCCAGGTGAACACCGGCATCTTCATCATCGTCATGCCGGGCGCGCGCATCTTGATGATGGTGGCGATGAGGTTGATGCCCGACAGCGTGGTGCCGATGCCCGCCACCTGCAATGACCACAGGTAGTAGTCCACCCCCACGTCGGGGCTGGCCATGAGGCCCGACAGCGGCGGGTAGGCCAGCCAGCCGGTGCGTGCGAACTCGCCCACGAACAGCGAGACCATCACCAGGCCCGCGCCGCCGGCGGTCATCCAGAAGCTGAAGTTGTTCAGGAACGGGAAGGCCACGTCACGTGCGCCGATCTGCAGCGGCACCACGTAGTTCATGAAGCCAGTGACCAGCGGCATGGCCACGAAGAAGATCATGATCACGCCGTGGGCGGTGAAGATCTGGTCGTAGTGGTGCGGCGGCAGGAAGCCCGGGTTGTCGCCGAAGGCCATGGCCTGGTGGGCGCGCATCATGATCGCGTCGGCGAAGCCGCGCAGCAGCATCACGATGCCCAGCGCGATGTACATGATGCCGATCTTCTTGTGGTCGATGCTGCAGACCCAGTCGCGCCACAGCGGACCCCACAGCTTGAACTTGGTGAGCAGCGCCAGCAGCCCCAAGCCGCCCAGCGCCACGGCCGCGAAGGTGGCAAGGAGGATGGGCTCGTGATAGGGAATGGCTTCCCAGCTGAGTCGCCCCAGGAGGAGGTGGCTGAGATCGTTGGACATCGTCGGTCTCGTCGTTCAAGGGCCCGGTGCGGAATGCGGCCGGGCCGGTTCACATCAGGGCTGCCGGGCTTCGCTGCTCGCGGGCAGCGGCTCGCCGGTCGGGTTGGTGGGCGTGCACAGCGCGGCCACCACGGTGCGTTGCTTCGTCGTGCCGTCCTCAGTCTTCCAGGGCTGGCTCATCAGGCCGGACACGCCGCCCTTGCCCAGGCCGCCGGCGGCGTCGATGGCGGCCATCTGGCTCACGCACATCTTCTTGCCATCGACACAGCGGTTGAGGATGGCGCCCCAGAGGCCGCCGTCGACCTTGGCGTAGCGGCGCACCGGCTCGCGTTCGCTGGGCTGTTCCAGCTTCAGGAAGGCATCGCGCGTGAGCGGGTCGCCCTTGGACTTGTTGGCCTCGACCCACTTGGCGAAGTCGTCGTTCGACAGGCCATGGAAGGTGAAGCGCATGTTCGAGAAGCCCGCGCCGCTGTAGTTGGCCGACAGGCCGGCGTACTCGCCCGGCTTGTTGATGACCGCATGCAGCTTGGTCTCCATGCCCGGCATCGCGTAGATCATGCCGGCCAGCTCGGGGATGTAGAAGGCGTTCATCACCGTGGAGGAGGTGATGTGGAACTCGATGGGCCGGTCCACCGGCGCGGCGAGTTCGTTGACGGTGGCGATGCCCTGCTCCGGGTAGAGGAACAGCCACTTCCAGTCCAGGGCCACGACCTGCACCACCAGGGGTTTGGCCTCGGCGCTGCTCTTGGCGATCGGCCGGGTGGCGTCGATGCGATCCAGCGGGCGGTACGGGTCCAGCTTGTGGGTGCTGATCCAGGTGATCGCGCCCAGGGCGATGATGATGAGCAGCGGCGCGCCCCAGATCACGAGTTCGAGGCGGGTCGAGTGGTCCCAGTCGGGCTCGTAGCTTGCCTGCGTGTTGGATTGGCGATACCGCCAGGCAAACAGCAGCGTCAGCGCGATCACCGGAATGATGATCAGCAGCATCAGCAAGGTGGAGGTGACGATGAGCTGCGATTGCTGGGCGGCGATGTCGCCATGCGGCTTCATCACCACCAGGTCACAGCCGGCCAGCAGGCCCAGGCTGGTCAGCCCGGCCAGTGCCGCGAGAGTTCGAAGGGGGCGAGGAGGATACATCCGGGTTTCCGAGCGCGCGGGAAAACGAGGCTTGCGCTTTTGGGCGGAATGTATCTTCATTGACCCAAGTCAACGATTGGACATTTTGTCCCAGGCCCCGCGCCTGGCAGCCCGAAGTAACTGCCCATGACCTCTGGAACCCACGCTCTCCATCCCGCCCATTCCGCTGCCTCCATGCCCACCGCCCAGGACCCGCGCGACGACGCAGCAAGCGTCGCGCCCGGCGACATTGCCGTTGGTGTCGTTATAGGCAGAGCTTCCGAATATTTCGACTTCTTCACGTACGGCATCGCGTCCGTGCTGGTCTTTCCGGCGGTGTTCTTCCCGTTCGTGGACAAGCTGCACGGCACGCTTTACGCCTTCGCGCTGCTGGCGCTGGCCTTCGTGGTGCGCCCCATCGGCACGCTGGTGGGCATGAAGATCCAGGACCATTTCGGCCGCAGCACCAAGCTGACCGTCGCCCTCTTCCTGCTGGGCACCTCCACCGTGGGCATGGCCCTGCTGCCCGGCTACGCCAGTGCCGGCGTGCTGGCCGTCGTGCTGCTGACGCTGGCACGCATCGGCCAGGGGCTGGCCACCGGCGGTTCGTGGGACGGCCTGCCGTCGCTGCTGGCCCTCAACGCCCCGGAAAAGCGCCGCGGCTGGTACGCCATGCTCGGCCAACTCGGTGCACCGCTGGGCTTCTTCGTGGCGTGCGGCATCTTTGCCTACCTGTGGGGCAATCTTTCAAGTGAGGACTTCCTCACCTGGGGCTGGCGCTATCCCTTCTTCGCCGCCTTCGCCATCAACGTCGTGGCGCTGTTCGCGCGCTTGCGGCTGGTGGTGACGCATGAGTACGAGAAGCAGATGGACGAGCACGAGCTCGACCCCTGCAACGTGGGCGAGCTGTTCTCGCAGCAAGGCTCCAACGTCTTCATCGGCGCCTTCGCCGCGCTGGCCAGCTACGCGCTGTTCCACCTGGTGACCGTGTTCCCGCTGTCGTGGATCAACCTCTACTCGCAGCAGGAGATCGGGCAGTTCCTGTCGGTGGAGCTGTTCGGGGCGGTGCTGGGCGCGGTGGCCATGCTGGTGTCGGGCCTGGTCGCCGACAAGATCGGCCGGCGCCGCACGCTGGGCACCGTGGCGGTGCTGATCGGCGTGTTCAGCATCGTGGCGCCGTGGCTGCTGGGCAGCGGCGGCGATGCAGGCGAGAACGCCTACATCCTCATCGGCTTCGTGCTCCTGGGCCTGTCCTACGGGCAATCGGCCGGCTCGGTCACCTCCAACTTCCTGCCGCACTTCCGCTACACCGGTGCCGCGCTGACGGCGGACCTGGCCTGGCTGATCGGCGCGGCCTTTGCCCCGCTGGTCGCGCTGGGACTGTCCGCGAAGTTCGGCTTGGTGGCGGTGAGCCTGTACCTGCTGTCGGGCGTGGTGTGCACGCTGCTGGCGCTGCGGGTGAACAAGGCCATGATGTCCGCCGTGCGCGACTGACGCCGGTTTGCCGATGTCCAAAGGCCGCCACGAGGCGGCCTTTTTTCATGCGATGTTCGGATACCCATTCAAGCCGTCGGGAGTCCCTAGGTAACAAGTGCCCGGCTGACTGGAAGCCACCATAAACTACACATGGTTACGCCATGTGGCGTCATCGCATCGGTTCCAGTCACTCTTTCACGCGAGGAGCTTTCGCCATGAACGCACCCCAGGCCCGCGAGTACCAGGAGTCCAAGATCGAAGACGAGCCCATCCTCGGGCCCGTGCTGGCGCTGCCGGATGGCCGCATCCAGCCGCTGACCTGGATGGAGCGGCTGATGGTCAGGCTGCACCTGACCAATGCCAAGACGCTGGAAGCGCGGTATTTCCGGCCAGCCTGAACGGCCAGCCGGTTCCTTCCAGGTTCACTCCACCCCGCTGCCCGTGCCGCTGATGAGCACGGGGGCGGTGTAGCCCGCCGGCTTGTCGCCCACGGTGGCGCCGCCGTACATCATTCCCTGCATGGCGTTGGTGAAGAAGTAGTACGGAAAGGGCACGGGCGCGGCGCTGGCTTCGTCCAGTCGCTGGACGAGTGCCGGCGGCAGCGTGAAGTCCAGCGCCTTCAGGTTCACATCCAGCTGCTCGGGCTTGCTCGCACCGACGATCACACTCGCCACGCCCGGGCGGTTCGCCACCCAGTTCAGCGCCACCTGCGCCATCGGCCGGTCCACCTCGTTCGCCACGTCCTCCAGCGCTTCGACGATGCGCCAGTTGCGCTCGGTGAGGTGCTGGAAGGCCGGGTTGCCGTTGCCCTGCATGGCGGCTAGGCGGCCGTCGGGCTTGGCGTCCTTGCGGTAGCGGCCTGAGAGCAGCCCGCTGGCCAGCGGGCTCCACACGGTGATGCCCATGCCCAGTTCAGTGGCGACCCGTGCGTGCTCGTGCTCCAGGTTGCGCTCCACCAGCGAGTACTGCAGCTGCAGCGCGGACACCGGTTCGTAGCCGCGCCATTCGGCCAGCGTCTGCGCGCGGGCGGCGTACCAGGCCGGCACATCGGACAGGCCCACGTGGCGGACCTTGCCGCTGCGCACGAGGTCGTCCATGGTGCGCATCACTTCCTCCACGGGCGTGACCTGGTCCCAGGCGTGCAGGTAGTAGAGGTCGAGGTAGTCGGTGTTCAGGCGCTTGAGCGAGCCTTCGACCGCACGCATCAGGTTCTTGCGGCCGTTGCCGCCGCCGTTGGCATTCTTGTCGCCCAGGTTGAAGGTGTACTTGCTCGCGATGACGAGCTGGTCGCGCAGGCCGCGTTCCTTCACGAACTCGCCCAGCCAGGTTTCGCTGGTGCCGTTGGTGTAGACGTCGGCGGTGTCGATGAAGTTGCCACCGTGCTCGACGTAGCTGTCGAAGATGCGGCGGGCGGCGGATTTGTCGGAGCCCCAGCCCCATTCGGTGCCGAAGGTCATCACGCCCAGCGACAGGCGGCTGACGCGCAGGCCGGTGCGGCCGAGGGTGTAGTAGGCGGTGTTCTGGCTCATTCGATGCTCCCAGTGCGGTTGACGATGGGAGGGAGTGTGCGCAGTGGCGTTGGGAAGATAAATCGCCATAATCTTCACGAAGTGATAAGCATGGCTTTGTAATGAAACTGACGCAGCTGGATGGGCTGGTGGCGTTCGTGATGGTGGCGAATAAGCGCAGCTTCACGGCTGCGGCCGCGGCGTTGGAGGTGACGCCGCCGGCCGTGAGCCAGGCGGTGAAGCAGCTTGAGGAGAAGCTGGGGGTGCGGCTGCTGCATCGCACGACGCGAAGCGTGGGACTGACCGACGCCGGTGAGCGCTACTTGGGACGGGTGGGGCCGGCAGTGGACGAGCTGCTGTCGGCAAGCACCGAGCTGGAACCGTATCGCGACGGATTGAGCGGACAGCTGCGCATCAACGCCCCGCAGGTGGTCTATCACATGCTGTTGAAGAAGCCACTTGCGAGCTTCCTCGCCAAACATCCGGCAGTTCGCATCGAGTTGACGCTCAACGATGGCTTCGTCGACATCGCGGCGGGTGGATACGACGCCGGCATTCGCCTGGGCGAATCGGTTCAGCGCGACATGGTGGCCGTGCCGCTGACCCGCAGCGAGCGGACCTGCCTCGTGGCCTCACCGGCCTACGTCAAGCGCAAGGGCCTGCCCAGCACCATCGAGGACCTCAAGCACCACGACTGCATCCGCTACCGTTTTCCTGCCAGCGGTGCCATGTACCGCTGGGAGCTTCGGCGCAAGGGGCGTTTGGTCGAAGCGGAAGTGGACGGCCCGCTAACCGTCAGCGACAGCATGAGCATGTCGCAGGCTGCAATGGAGGGCATCGGCATTGCCTACACCTTCGAGCGCGAAGTCGCCCAGGCGCTGAAATCGGGCCGCCTGGTGCCCGTGCTGAGTTCCGCCTGGCATGTGCAACCGGGATTCCATTTCTACTATCCCAGTCGCAGGCAACTGCCTGCTTCGCTTCGGGCGTTCATGGGGCACTGCGCGATGGAAGCTGCGGACTGACCCGCCCGAGCACCAAACGTTATCGCTTGGCGTCTTGCATGCGCTGAAGAATCTTGGAGGTCTCGTTGCCCTCTTCGCGCCCCTTGCCGTCCCGGCGCAGGTAGTCGAACACCTCCTGCTGATTCACCTTGACCATCTGGCCTGCGTGAAGCGACGGGATCTGGACCGGCTCATTCTTCAGCAGACCACGGATGACTTCGCCTTCCCAGGCTGTCACCTCAACCCACATCCACTCTTGCCCGCCATCAGGCGTCTTGAATGGCGCTTTGACGAGGAGGTGTTCCCCGGGCTGAAGCCCGTTGTTTAAGGCTTCCCTGAGCGCAGGCAACCTGGCCTTGGCGGCCCTGCTGACGGCAAGCAACTCCTCGGAGTGCTTGACGTAGGCCACAGAGTCTTCAGTCCCGAACAAGGAGCCGAGCAAGAACTCTTGCTTGGCATATCGATCAGGGCCTGTAGCTCGGTCGAATCGAATCTCGACCAGGCGATTGCGAGGATCGCCATCCTCTGGAGTGCCTTCGACCAGCACCAGATGAGCCAAGGCTTCGCTGCCGGCCTTGAGCGTGGTCATCTGGGATTGGCGCACGGAGGCATGCTTGATGGAGCGAATATCCAGGTCGTAGAACCCTTTCGAGCCGACGCTCGCGCCTTCGACCATGGCCTGGGCCAACAGGTTGATCAAATTGCCCATGGACCTGTTGGACGACCATGGAAAGTCGCTGACCACCACATCAGGAAGCCCGAACTTGGCCATGCCCAACGTGATCGCCCGAACCAGTTTGTCCCCCTTGTAGGCATGGATGACGGTGTGCTTCAACACGTCAGGGGTCTCGCCTTCCCAGCTGTCGAGCCGGCGCTTGTGCCACTCGTCAACCGTGAACACCTCGCGTGTCTCCTCGTCCCACACCAATCCACCGGTTGCACGGGCAACCTGCTCCGTCAGCTGAAGCGAAAGCCGGTATGACGAGGATGACATCGACCGAGGATGTGCAAAGTCGAGGATCAACGCGTGCCGCGCTGCTTGCATCGCCACGGCCTGCTCACGCGTGAGGCCGCGTCCGAAATAATGAAGCATCTCCAGGCTTGGCGGCGCATAGTGTTCCTGCACCGAATCGTCGAGCTTGGCTCGAACCAAGGCCGCGGTTGGTTCGTCAGGGATCGTCGTGACCACCGATGGGGCATTCGGCGTCAACTTGAGCTGGGAACGAAACACCGTCATCGGCGCTTGGGAAGGCGTACCGATGTAGTAGATGGCGAACTGGTATTTGATCGAGCCGGCTGCCAGCGGGCCAGAAGCGACGGGAGACCCAGGGCCCGCCAGCACCAAGTTGTTCAGGGACAGCAGACACCAGACCAGGCCAATCAAGGCCAAGGCCCGGCGGAGGACTTGGCCCATCACTTACACGTCGATGTTCGCTGCCCTGAGGGCATTGGATTCGATGAAATCGCGCCGCGGCTCTACCTCATCCCCCATCAGCATCGTGAACACCCGATCCGCCTCGATCGCGTCATCGATCTGCACCCTCAGCAGACGGCGCACGTTCGGGTCCATCGTGGTCTCCCACAACTGCTCGGGATTCATCTCGCCCAGCCCCTTGTAGCGCTGACGGCCGACAGCCGATTCAGCCTGAGTCAGCAGCCAGGCCATCGCCTGCCGGAAGTCACCAACCTTCGCATCCTTCTGCTTCTCGCCTTCGCCGCGCTTGACGACCGCATCCGCGCTCACCAGGCCCTTGAAGGTCTTGCCCGCGGTGCTCAGCGCTTCGTAGTCGGCACCATGCACGAAGTCCGCGCTGATCACGCTGCTCTTCACGTTGCCGTGGTGCATGCGGCTGATGCGCAGGATGTGCTTGTCCATGCGTGCGTCGAACTCGGCCGTCACCTCGGCGTTGTGCAGCGCGGCCTTCATCGCAGCGGCTGAAGTCTCGGCAGCTTCCAGCGTGTCGAGGTTCACCTCCAGGCCGTTGGCCATGGCACGCAGCGCTTCCACGTCCATCCAGTTGCTCAGGCGCTCGACCACGTTGTTGGCCAGCACGTATTGCCGCGCCAGCGCCTCCAGCGCATCGCCTTGCAGCACGGCGGCGCCGGACACGCCGGTCTCCAGCTTCGCATCCTTCAGCGCCACGCGCAGCAGGTAGCCGTCCAGCTCGTGCGCGTCCTTCAGGTACTGCTCTTCCTTGCCAAGCTTCACCTTGTACAGCGGCGGCTGGGCGATGTAGATGTGGCCACGCTCCACCAGCTCCGGCATCTGGCGGTAGAAGAAGGTCAGCAGCAGTGTGCGGATGTGCGCGCCGTCCACGTCCGCGTCGGTCATGATGATGATGCGGTGGTAGCGCAGCTTGTCGACGTTGAAGTCGTCGCCGCCCGATCCCTTGCCGATGCCCGTGCCCAGCGCGGTGATGAGCGTCAGGATTTCATTGCTCGTCAGCAGCTTCTCGAAGCGCGCCTTCTCCACGTTCAGGATCTTGCCGCGCAGCGGCAGGATGGCCTGGAACTTCCGGTCGCGGCCCTGCTTGGCAGAGCCACCTGCGGAGTCGCCCTCCACGATGTAGATCTCGCACAGCGCCGGGTCCTTCTCCTGGCAGTCGGCCAGCTTGCCGGGCAGGCCCATGCCGTCGAGCACGCCCTTGCGGCGCGTCATCTCGCGGGCCTTGCGCGCAGCCTCACGCGCACGCGCTGCGTCGACGATCTTGCCGCAGATGATCTTCGCGTCCGCCGGGTTCTCCAGCAGGTAGTCGGTCAGCGCCTTGCTCACCACGTCTTCCACCGGGCCGCGCACTTCGCTGGAGACCAGTTTGTCCTTGGTCTGGCTGCTGAACTTCGGCTCGGGCACCTTCACGCTCAGCACGCAGCACAGGCCTTCGCGCATGTCGTCGCCGGTGACTTCGACCTTGGCCTTCTTGGCCAGCTCGTTGTCCTCGATGTACTTGTTGATGACCCGCGTCATCGCCGCGCGCAGGCCGGTGAGGTGGGTGCCGCCGTCACGCTGCGGGATGTTGTTGGTGAAGCACAGCACGCTCTCACTGAAGCCGTCGTTCCACTGCATCGCCACTTCGCTGGTGATGGTCGTGCCCTGGTCGCTGTTCTTCTCGCCGGTGGCGTGGAACACGTTGGGGTGCAGCGTGCGCTTGCCGGTGTTGATGAACTCGACGAAGCCCTTCACGCCGCCGGCGAAGGCGAAGTTGTCTTCCTTGTTGTTGCGCTCGTCGATCAGGCGGATCTTCACGCCGTTGTTGAGGAAGCTCAGCTCGCGCAGCCGCTTGCTCAGGATGTCGTAGTGGAAGTCGACGTTGGTGAAGATCTCTTCGTCGGGCAGGAAGTGCACCTCGGTGCCGCGCTTCTCGGTCTCGCCGATGATCTTCATCGGGCTCACCTCGAAGCCGTCGCGCATCTCCAGCACGCGGTCCTGCGGGAAGCCCTTGCGGAATTCGATGAAATGCGTCTTGCCCTCGCGGCGCACCGTCAGGCGCAGCCATTTGCTCAGCGCGTTCACGCACGACACGCCCACGCCGTGCAGGCCGCCCGACACCTTGTAGCTGTTCTGGTTGAACTTGCCACCGGCATGCAGCTCGGTCAGCGCGATCTCGGCGGCACTGCGCTTGGGCTCGTGCTTGTCGTCCATCTTCACGCCGGTGGGAATGCCGCGGCCGTTGTCGATGACGGAGATCGAGTTGTCAGTGTGGATGGTCACGACGATGTCGTCGCAATGCCCTGCCAGTGCCTCGTCGATGGAGTTGTCCACGACCTCGAACACCAGGTGGTGCAAGCCCGTGCCGTCGGAGGTGTCGCCGATGTACATGCCCGGGCGCTTGCGCACCGCTTCGAGGCCTTCGAGGATCTGGATGGAGCCCTCGCCGTAGGCATCGCTGGCCGGGACGGCGGGCTTGTTCTCGTCGCTGGGGATGTTGGAGGTGTCAGTCATGCTCGTTCAACGTCGGTCTGGGGCCCGCGCCCATCGGAACGGGTTCCCTTTTGAAAAGCCCAAGCGGGCCGAAGCCCGCTTGGCGCTGTGGGGCCGGTGGCCCCGGAATCAGATGCGCATGGGCATCACCACGTACTTGAAGCCGGCCTGTTCGGGCACGGTGATCAAGGCACTGGAGTTGGTGTCCTGCAGTTCGATCTTGATCATCTCCTGGCTCATGTTGGCCAGCGCGTCCATCAGGTAGGTCACGTTGAACCCGATCTCGATGGTGTCGCCGTTGTAGTCGATCTCGAGTTCTTCCTTCGCCTCTTCCTGCTCGGCATTGCTCGACGCAATGCGCAGCACGCCCGGCTCGATGTTCACGCGCACGCCCTTGAACTTCTCGCTGGTCAGGATGGCGGCGCGCTGCAGGCTCGACAGGAGCGGCGCGCGGCCGAGCGTCACGTGGTTCTTGTGGTTCTTCGGAATCACGCGGTTGTAGTCGGGGAACTTGCCTTCCACGAGCTTGGTCACGAACTCCATGCCGCTGAATCCGAACTTGGCCTGGTTGCCGGCGAAGCGCATCTCGATGGGCGTGTCCTCGTCCTTGAGCAGGCGCTGAAGCTCGAGCACGGTCTTGCGCGGAAGGATCACTTCCTGCTTCGGGATCTCGACATCCAGCGTGGCTTGCGCGAGCGCCAGGCGGTGGCCATCGGTGGCCACCAGCGTGAGGCTCTTGCCCTCGGCCACGAAGAGGATGCCGTTGAGGTAGTAGCGGATGTCGTGCACCGCCATCGCGAAGTGCACCTGGTTGATGAGCAGCTTGAGCGTCTTCTGCGGCACGCTGAACATCGGGCCGAAGTCGGCGGCTTCCTGCACCAGCGGGAAGTCGTCGCTGGGCAGCGTCTGCAGCGTGAAGCGGCTCTTGCCGCCTTGCAGGGTCAGCTTGTTCTGGTTGGCGCTGAGGCTGACAGCCTGGTCCGAGGGCAGGGCACGCAGGATGTCGATCAGCTTGCGTGCACCGACGGTGGTGGCGAAGTTGCTGGGGTCGCCGTCGAACTCGGCCGTCGTGCGGACCTGGATCTCCAGGTCGGAGGTCGTGAGCTCGATCTGGCCGCCCGTCTTGCGGATCAGCACGTTGGCCAGGATGGGCAGTGTGTGACGGCGCTCGACGATGCCCGCCACTGCTTGCAAGGTGTTCAACAGTTTTTCTTGCGCTGCCTTCAAGACAATCATGTCAGCCTCTTAAATTAGTCGTTCTAGTAGGAGTGAACAGCTTCTGTGGAGAACGCCATTTTCTCCTGATCCATCAATCATTTAGGTTGCGGTCAACCCTGTGGGGCGGTGGGCGGAAACAGCGGGACGGGGGCACAACAACTTCTTCGACCATCCTTGGCCTGTGGACATCTGGCAGCTTGTTCAAAAGTTGTCCCCACCCTTGTTCCTTGACGCGTCAGCTCGCATTGTGATGGAGCTTGGCTCAGCCCTTGAGCGTCTGTTCAAGCACGTGCAGTTGCTGGTTGAGTTCGGTGTTCTTCTGGCGCTCGGCCGCGATCTTGCGCACGGCATGCAGCACCGTCGTGTGGTCGCGTCCGCCGAAGAGTTCGCCGATCTCGGGCAGGCTCTTCTGCGTCATTTCCTTGGCCAGGTACATGGCGATCTGCCGCGGCCGTGCGATGCTCGCCGGCCGCTTCTTGGAGTACATGTCGGCCACCTTGATCTTGTAGAAGTCGGCCACCGTCTTCTGGATGTTCTCCACGCCGACCTGGCGGTTCTGGATGGACAGCAGGTCCTTCAGCGCCTCGCGGGCGAGCTGGATGTTGATGTCCTTGTGGCTGAAGCGCGAGTACGCGAGGATCTTGCGCAGCGCGCCTTCCAGCTCACGCACGTTGGCCCGCACGTTCTTGGCCACGAAGAAGGCCACGTCTTCGGGCATGGTCGCCCCCTCGGCGTCGGCCTTGCGCATCAGGATGGCCACGCGCATCTCCAGCTCCGGCGGCTCGATGGCCACCGTCAGGCCGGCGTCGAAGCGCGAGGTGAGCCGCTCGTCGATGTCCACCAGCCCCTTGGGGTAGGTGTCGCTGGTCATGATGATGTGCGCCCGCTTGGCCAGCAGCGCTTCGAAGGCGTTGAAGAACTCCTCCTGCGTGCGCTCCTTGCCGGCGAAGAACTGCACGTCGTCGATGAGCAGCAGGTCCAGCGAGTGGTACTTGGCCTTGAGCTCGTCGAAGGTCTTGCGCTGGTAGTTCTTCACCACATCGGTGATGAACTGCTCGGCATGCAGATAGAGGATGCGCGCATCGGGCTTGTCGGCCAGCAGCGCATTGCCCACGGCATGGATGAGGTGCGTCTTGCCCAGGCCGACACCGCCGTAGATGAAGAGGGGGTTGTACATCTGCCCCGGGGCACCGGCCACGTGCAGCGCGGCGGTGCGCGCCATCTGGTTGGCGCGGCCCGGCACGAGGGTGTCGAAGGTGAGGTTGGTGTTGAGCCGGTTGGTGGCCAGAGCCCGCTGTGTCGGACTCGGGGGCGTGGAAGGCACCACCGACAGCGAGGCAGGATGGCCGTTGCCGTTCGTCGCCTGGCCGCTGAGCACCTGCGACAGCGCCTGCGGGCGTGAATTGATGGAGATGACCGAGCCGACGCCGTTGACGGCAAGCCGCTGCTCCGGCTCGCGCTGGGCCAGTGCGATTTCCAGGCGCACCGGCTTGCCGGCGATCTCGGTCAGCAGGGCCTCGATGCGGCCGGCGTACTGGTTGCGGATCCAGTCGAGCTTGAAGCGGTTGGGCACGCGCAGCGTCACCACCGCATCGCCTGCTTCGCTGTCGGCCACATCGGCAGCGGGCAGTGGACGGATCCAGGTATTGAATTGTTGTTCGGGCAATTCGGCGGCGAGTCGCTCGCATCCGCGTTGCCAGAGGTCTGCGGTCATGTTGTGGAAAACTCTCTTTGGAGCGGCCGGATTGTACGTCCCCCGAGTCGGCCAGGAACGCGGTTATCCACAGTTTTCGCGAGGGGGTCAAGACCCTTGGCAAGCCGCATCCTGCCGTCCAAGTCTTTGACTTTGAAGGGGGTTTTTGGTGTAATAGTGGGTTTCCCGAATGCTTGCCCTGTGCTGCTCCATCAGAGCCAGCATGCCGCGCAAGAGCCTGTCGGGACCCTCCAACGGAATCCCCAGCAGGAAAGCCAATCATGAAGCGTACCTACCAAGCCTCCAAAGTCCGTCGTGCCCGCACCCACGGCTTCCTCGTCCGCATGAAGACCCGTGGCGGCCGTGCCGTCATCAACGCCCGCCGCGCCAAGGGCCGCAAGCGCCTCGCCGTCTGATCGCGACCGCGCCACGCCCTGCGCAACCGGGGCCTGCGTCGTGATCGGTCGCATCGTGCGTTCCGTCGACTTCGAACGCGTGCTGTCAGCGCCCAGCCGGGCGCGCAGCGCGCATTTCGCCGTTCATCACGTCCAAGACCGCCCGAGCCAGCCGCGCAAGCCGTCCACCCACAGGCTGTCCACTGAGTTATCCACAGGCGGAGCGCCTGTTGGAAAACCAGCTGTGGATGACGCCCCGGGTGACGCATCTTCAACACCGCCCGTCCCGCCCCTGCAGGGTGCATGGATGGGCGTTGTCGTTCCCAAGCGCTACGCCAAGCGGTCCGTCACCCGCACGCTGCTGAAACGGCAGATCCGGGCCGCTGTGCAGCGCCAGTCCCAGGGCGGCACGGGTCTTCCCGCCGGTTTGTGGGTCGTGCGATTGCGTTCGCCATTCGCGGTCAAGGACTTTCCCAGCGCGGCCTCCGATGCCTTGCGTTGTGCGGCCCGCGGTGAGCTCGATGAGCTCATGGCCATTGCAGTCCGGCGCGGCGCCCGCACTTGAGGCGACCATGAGCATCCTCCGGCGGGTCACCGACGCACCACGCGACGCACTGCTGCTGCTGGTGCGCGGCTACCGGTTCTTCCTGAGTCCCTGGCTGGGCTCGGCCTGCCGCTTCGAGCCGACCTGTTCTGCCTATTCCATGCAGGCCCTGCAGCGCCACGGCGCGGTGGCCGGCACGCTGCTCACGGCCGGACGCATCCTGCGTTGCCACCCCTGGTGCAACGGCGGGCATGATCCGGTCCCCGAGAAGCCCTATCCGCTTTTCAGCCGACTGCTGGGCGACACGTCCGGCCGGCACCATCCTTCCCCCATCTCCCGCGAAAAGAACACGCCATGACCGACATGCGCCGCACCCTGCTCTGGGGCGTCTTTCTGGTTTCCCTGTTCCTGCTGTTCGAAGCCTGGAACGTGCAGAACGGACGGCCCTCGCTGCTGCATCCGGCAGCACCCAAGACGGCGGCCAGCGCACCGGCGCATGGCGCATCGGGCGGGGCTGGTGCTGCCGCCACGGCCGTCGCCGCGAGCGCATCAGGCGTGATCCCCTCGGTCGCGTCCGAAAAGGTCGAGGTCGTGACCGACGTGGTCAAGGCCACCTTCGATTCGCGCGGCGGCACGCTGGTGCACCTGGAGCTGCTGAACACGCCCGAGCAGATCGAGAAGCCGTGGTATGAGCCGCTGCTGGCGCTGGTTGGCAAGGCGTCGACGCAAGAAGCGCCCGCGCGCAACGTCGTGCTGTTCGACAGCACGTCGCAGCGTGTCTACGTGGCGGAGACCGGCGTGCTGGGCGTGGCGGGCGCTCCCAACCACCTGAGCCCCATGGCCGTCGTGCCGGGCGAGCGAACGCTCAAGCAAGGCGTGAACGACCTGTCCGTCAGCTTTGAATCTGCTGAGCAAGGCGGCCAGAAGCTGGTGAAGACCTTCGTGTTCCACCGTGGCGTCTACACCGTGGATGTGAAGCACGAACTGCGCAACGTGGGAACCGCGGCCCTTCCGGCCCAGCAGCTGTACCTGCAGCTCACCCGCGACAGCGTCCCCGGCCCGGGCGGCTCGGCCTTCTACAGCACCTTCACCGGTCCGGCGGTCTACAACGAAGAAACCAAGTTCAAGAAGCTCGAGTTCAAGGACGTGGACAAGGCGCCCACCACGCTCAACGCCGACAACGGCTGGGTCGCGATGGTGCAGCACTACTTCGCCAGCGCCTGGGTGCACAAGGCCCAGGGCGCGCGCGAGTTCCGGGTGCGCGCGATCGATGCGGCCGAGAACCTGTACGGCCACCGCATCTACACCGCGGCCATCCTGTTCCCGGTGCCCACGCTGGCCCCCGGCGCGAACTTCACCTTCGACTCGGTGCTGTTCGCCGGTCCGCAGGAAGAGAACAAGCTCTCGGAAATCGCCCCCGGCCTGCAGCTGGTCAAGGACTACGGCGTGCTGAAGATCCTCGCCGAGCCGCTGTTCTGGCTGCTGACGCAATTGCACAAGATCCTGGGCAACTGGGGCTGGGCCATCGTCGCACTGGTGGTGTTGCTGAAGATCGCCTTCTACTGGCTCAACGCCAGCGCCTATCGCTCCATGGCCAAGATGAAGGCCATCAACCCCAAGGTGATGGAGCTGCGCGAGCGCTACAAGGACAAGCCGCAGCAGATGCAGCAGGAGATGATGCGCATCTACCGCGAGGAGAAGGTCAACCCCATTGGCGGCTGTCTGCCCATCTTCGTGCAGATGCCCTTCTTCATCTCGCTGTACTGGGTGCTGCTGTCCACGGTGGAGATGCGCGGCGCGCCCTGGCTGGGCTGGATCCATGACCTCTCGCTGAAGGATCCGTACTTCATCCTGCCGATCCTGATGACGGCCACCAGCCTGGTGCAGGTGGCGCTCGGCGCGAAGCCGCCCGATCCCGTCCAGGCCCGCATGATGTGGTTCATGCCGCTGGCGTTCTCGGTGATGTTCTTCTTCTTCCCGGCCGGCCTGGTGCTGTACTGGCTGACGAACAACATCCTGTCCATCGCGCAGCAGTACGTGATCAACAAGCGCATGGGCGTGCTCAACACCTGAGCCTCGTGAACTTCGCACGCGCGATTCGCGCTGCGGTTCAAGCGGCTCCCCGGCCGGGTCGATAACTTCCACAATCGATCAATGCGGGGCTGACCCGGCCTGCCATTGCCCGGCGCAGCATTCCCGCTGCGCGCGGACACATGGCAGTCCGGCTCTGGAGCGCCGACGGTCACGGACGTCGACCTCGGCCTCCCCCCGCGCCATCCCACCCTGGCACCTGCGGCGACAATCCCGCCCATGCTGCCGCGCCACCACGACCCCATCGTTGCCGTCGCCACTGCGCCCGGGCGCGGTGCCGTGGGCATCGTGCGCGCGTCGGGCAAGGATTTGGGCGTCGTCATCCGGGCGCTGTGCGGCAAGAGGCTGATGCCGCGCCACGCGACCTACCTGCCTTTCCTCGACAGCGACGGCGCCACCTCCATCGACCAGGGCATCGCCATCCATTTCCCTGCACCGCATTCCTACACGGGCGAAGAGGTGCTCGAACTCCAGGCCCATGGCGGCCCGGTGGTGCTGCAACTTCTGCTGGCGCGCTGCCTGGAGGCCGGCCGCGGCATCGGCCTGCGGGTGGCCGAGCCGGGCGAATTCACCGAACGGGCCTACCTCAACGACAAGCTCGACCTGGCCCAGGCCGAGGCGGTGATCGACCTCATCGATGCCAGCACCGAGGCGGCGGCGCGCTCGGCGACGCGCTCGTTGAGCGGCGACTTCTCGCGCGAGATCCACACCCTGCGCGACCAGCTCATCCATTTGCGCATGCTGGTGGAAGCGACGCTGGACTTTCCCGAGGAAGAGATCGACTTCCTCGAAAAGGCCGATGCCCGTGGGCAGCTCACGCGCATCACCGCGCAGCTGGACGCCGTGCTCGACCGCGCCCGGCAAGGCGCACTGCTGCGCGAAGGCATCAAGGTCGTCATCGCCGGGCAGCCCAACGTGGGCAAGAGCTCGCTGCTCAATGCGCTGGCCGGTGCCGAGCTGGCCATCGTGACGCCGATCGCCGGCACCACGCGCGACAAGGTGAGCCAGACCATCCAGATCCAGGGTGTGCCGGTGCACGTCATCGACACCGCCGGCATCCGCGGCGAGCACGCGGCCACCGACGAGGTGGAGCGCATCGGCATCGCGCGCACCTGGGCAGAGATCGAGGGTGCGGATGCGCTGCTTTTCCTGCACGACCTCACGCGCATGGGCGAGGCGGACTACGACGCGGGCGAAGCCGACATCGTTGCGCGATTGCCGGCGGCGCTCTCCAGTGGCGACCGGTTGGTGCATGTGCTGAACAAATCCGATGCAGCGCAGGTCGCTCGGGCCCATGGCATCGCGCTGTCCGCCAAGACCGGTGCCGGGCTGGATGAACTGCGCCGCAAGCTGCTGGAACTGGCCGGCTGGCACGCCAGCCCCGAAGGCCTGTTCATCGCCCGCACCCGCCATGTCGATGCCCTGCGGCGCACCCGTGAGCACCTGGCGCTGGCCGATGCGCAGGCCACCAGCCCCGACCCGGCACTGGACATCCTGGCCGAGGAACTGCGCCTGGCGCAGGCGGCGCTGGGCGAGATCACCGGCGAATTCAGTGCCGACGACCTGCTCGGCGAAATCTTCAGCCGCTTTTGTATCGGGAAGTGAGGGATGCGCCAGTCGTGACAAAGGGCACGACAGACGGTACCCATTCGTGGACCAATGGGGCTTGCCCCTCGACTCGGGCGATTGTGGGTGTTCGCGCGGCGAACCATAATCGGCGCACAACTACAACGAGGCGGGGCTGACGTCGCTTCGGAGCTTCCACATGGAATTCAATGACCTGGTGCATGCCATCCAGACCCTGAATGCGGAAGATGCATTCAGGCCGCGGTTGACGCTGGACCAATGGCGAGTGATCTCTCCTTATCTCACTCGCCACGACATCCGAGCCGGCGACTTGCTCATCAAGCAGGGCGACACCGACCGCACGATGTATTTCCTCGGGCAGGGTTCGCTGCAGGTCTTCGTGACCGGCGGGCCTCCGGGCAGCAACCGCATCGCCATCCTGCGTGCCGGCTCGGTGGTGGGCGAGCCGGGCCTGTTCGGCGATGGCCCTCGCATGGCCAACGTCGAGGCGATGACGCCTTGCGCGGTGTGGGCGCTGCGCGGGCCGCGCCTGGAAGAGCTGGCGGCGCGTTCGCCGGCGCTGGCGCTCGAACTGCTTCGCGCGGCCGGTGGCGTGATGTCCATGCGCATGCGCAACAACATGGTGCGGCAAGTCCCGTTCACCTGAAGGCCGCACCCGCCGGCGGCCCGGACGGGCCCCGGCTTCAGTTCTTGTCGTTGCCCAGCAGCGCGTCCTTCAGCCCGCGGTCGGCGGGCGATTCACCCACCCAGATCTTCAGCACCATGCTGAAGAATTCGTCATCGCCCACGGGCTCGCCCTGGGCCTGGCCGGTGATGAAGAACTGCGTGCCCTTGCCGGGGGTGAATTCCATCGCGAAGCTCTCGCCGGGCATCATCTTGGACTTGCCCGAGAAGATCTCGATGAACCGGGTGGTCGACAGGGCGTGCTTCTGCACCACTTCCCTGGGCGAGTTCTCCGACAGACCCTTGACGAACAGGCGGCCCAGGTCGGTGCCGGGAAGCTCCCGCAGCGCCACGAAATACAGCCGCTTGGGCCCGGGCAGGGCCAGCAGTTCAGCCGGCGTGCTGACCTTCTTCGTGGTGTACAGCCCCATGTCGTACACCTTGAAGATCGCCTTGTAGCGGGTGCCGGCGCCGTTCAGTTCAAGCTTCGTGCCGCGCACGTCGGCGGTGGGCTCGAACTTGGTGGTGGTCTGGGCGGCCATCACTGCCGGGGTGGCGGCAGCTGCCGCGCAGGCGAAGGCGATGGAAGCAAGGGCGGTGCGCAGGCGAAGCATGGGTTCTCCCAACTGTTCTCGGAATCGTTGCCATCGTACTGGCGACGTGAACCCCCTCACGTGTGCATTGAGCACATTCAGCGTCAGAGTAAACCCGAATCGGTAAAATCACGGCCCTTCGGCCTACGTGCCGCACCTGACGCGGCCGCGGGTTCTCCGGCCGGCCCATTGGCCCAGGCTTTCCAGCCGGGCCTCCTTCCAGCGACTCATCGATGACCTACCAGGTCAAGGAAATCTTCTACACCCTGCAAGGCGAAGGCGCGAATGCCGGTCGCCCGGCGGTGTTCTGCCGTTTTGCGGGCTGCAACCTGTGGAGCGGGCGGGAAGAAGACCGGGCGACGGCGGTATGCAGGTTCTGCGACACCGACTTCGTGGGCACGGATGGGCCCGATGGCGGGCGCTTCGCCGATGCGGTGTCGCTGGCGTCGTCGATCCACTCGCGCTGGCCCGCCGGCGTGGCGGGCCGCAAGCTGGTGGTGTTCACCGGCGGCGAGCCGCTGTTGCAGCTGGACGCGGCATTGATCGACGCCATGCACGCCCAGGGCTTCGAGATCGCCGTGGAAAGCAACGGCACCATCGCCGCGCCTTCGGGCATCGACTGGCTGTGCATCAGTCCCAAGGCCGGTGCGCCGCTCAAGCAGACACGCGGGCAGGAGCTCAAGGTGGTGGTGCCGCAGCCCGAGCTGTCGCTCGATGAACTCGCCATGCTCGACTTCGAGCACTTCTTTCTTCAACCCATGGACGGCCCGCAGGCGTCGGCCAACACGCAATGGGCCATTGCCCAGTGCCTGCGCGATCCGCGCTGGCGCCTGAGCGTGCAGACCCACAAGGTCATCGGGATCCGCTGATGGTTTACGAGCTCTCCCAAACCTTCCACTTCGAGGCGGCCCACACGCTGGTGCGCGAGATCGACGCCGCGTCGAGCAAGCGCATCCACGGCCACACCTACCACGCCGAAGTCACGCTGCGCGGCGTGCCCGACGCCGCCAGCGGCATGCTGATGGACCTGGGCTTCTTCCGCCGCGAGCTGGCGGTCGTGCAGGAGATGCTCGACCATCACCTGCTGGACGAGGTGGCCGGGTTGACCAAGCCCACGCTGGAAGGGCTGTGCGCCTTCATCGCCGAGAAACTGCGCGCGCCGCTGCCGCTGCTGGCCTCGGTGAAGGTGTGGCGCGCCACAGGTGATTCCTGCAAGCTGATCGTCGGCTGAGTCGTCAGCGCTTGCGGGCCAGCGTGAGCCCGTCTCCCACCGTCAGCAACGACACGTCCACGCGCTCATCGCGGTGCAGCTTGTCGTTGAGCGCCTGCAGCGCCGCCGTGTCTTCGTTCTTCGCCGGCCTGGCCACCTCGCCGCTCCACAGCGTGTTGTCGATGGCGATCAGCCCGTTCTGGCGCACGAGCTGCAGGCAGCGCTCGTAGTAGCCGTCGTAGCTGCGCTTGTCGGCGTCGATGAAGGCGAAGTCATAGCGTCCCGCCTCGCCCGCGGCCAGGCGTTCGTCCAGCGTCTTCATCGCGGGCTGCAGCTTCAGGTCGATCTTGTGTTCCACCCCCGCCTGCTTCCAGAACGGCTTGCCGACCCGCGTGAACTCGTCGTTGATGTCGCAGGCCAGCACGCGCCCGTCCTCGGGCAGGGCCAGCGCCACGCTCAGCGCGCTGTAGCCGGTGAACACGCCGATCTCGATGGTGCGCTTCGCGCCGATCAGCTTGACCAGCAAGGCCATGAACTGCCCCTGGTCGGGACCGATCTGCATGCCGGCATAGGGGTGGTCGCGCGTTGCCTCGCGCAGGCCGACCTGCGCCGGATGCTCGCGCGCGGCGTGGTCCACGATGTACTGGAACAGGGTGTCGTCGATGGTCAGTGTGCGTGACATGCGAGGCTCCTTGAGTTGTCGTTGCGTGGTGTTGATGCATTCTGGCCGGGCGCCGGCGAGGCATCGATGCCCAGCCCCTCACGCCGTATCGGGAACGAGCCTCAGATGCGTGATCTCGGAAGGCGCACCGAAACGCTTGGGCGGCCCCCAGTAGCCGGTGCCGCGGCTGGTGTAGACCCACAACTGCCGCAACCGGTGCAGCCCGGCCGTGAAGGGCTGCTGCAGTGGTACGAAGTGGTTCCACGGCCAGAACTGTCCGCCGTGCGTGTGCCCCGAGAGCTGCAGATGGAAGCCTGCCCGCTCGGCGGCCTCCGCACTGCGTGGCTGGTGCGCCAGCAGCACGCGGACCAGCGCATCGTGCGGTGCCCCGGCCATGGCGGCCTGAGGGTCGCTGCGCCGTGCGGGGTCGAAGTGGTGGGCACTGTAGTCCGTCACGCCGGCCAGCAGCAGCGGCTCGCCTTCGTGGCGGATCACCACGTGCTCGTTCTGCAGCACGCGCAGGCCGATGCGCTGCAGCTCCGTCACCCAGGCCTCGGCCCCGCTGTAGTACTCATGGTTGCCGGTGACGAAGAAGGTGCCGTGCCGCGAGTGCAGGTCAGCCAGCGGCGCGACGTGGGCCGACAGCTCCGGCACGCGGCCGTCCACCAAGTCGCCGGTCACGGCCACGAGGTCCGCCTCCAGCCGGTTGACCTTGCGCACGATCGCATCGAGGTACTCGCGGCCGATGGTTGGGCCGACGTGGATGTCGCTGATCTGCGCGATGGTGAAGCCTTCCAGGGCCTTGGGCAGGCCGGCGATGGGCACGTCCACCGGCACGATGGCGGCAGTGCGGCGCGCGTTGAGGAAGCCGATGGCGGTGACGAGCAGGGCCAGCAGCGGCACGGCGCGCCCGCTGAGCATCGCGGCGGTCGCGAAGCCGCTCCATGGCGTGGTGGCGGCCTGCCAGGCGGAGGCCGCCAGCAGGAGCACATCGCGCAGCAGGGTCAGCACGAACAGCGACGAGAAGAGGCCCATGAAGAGCAATCCCGCCCAGGTCAGGGCGAGGGTGAGCCGGTCCTGCCGGGCGCGGCGGGCGAAGAGGCTGCCGGGCATGAGCAGGGCCGAGGCCGCCAGCAGGCCCGACAGCAGCCACTGCACGAGGGGCTCGCCGGCCCAGGCCGGCACCAGCCGCAGGCCGATGTAGCCGTGCAGCAGCGCGGTCAGGAGGATGAGCGGCGAGAAGGCCATGGCGCGAACGGGTTGCCGGGAAGCTCCGCAGTTGAGCGGCTGCGCGCCGTATTCAACCGCCGTTCGTCGGCTGGCCGCTCAATTTGTCCGAATCGCCACAGTGGGATGGCGCCTTGCGCCTCAATGTTCCAGGCCCAGTCCCTGCTGCCACAGCGGCCAGGCCTGGTTGAACGGGTCGGTGCCGTTCACCGTGCCGAAGGCCGAAGCGTCGCGCGTGAGCCGCAGCCACGCGCGGGTGTCGTGGTGCGCGCCAGGCACCGGCTGGTCGTCGCGCACCTGCGCGAACCAGGCGTGGACCTGTGCGTACTGCTGCGGATGGTGCTGCAGCGTCCAGGCCAGTCCCACCAGGTCGGCGAAGCCTTCCTCGCGGCGCGTGTCGCGCATCTCGTGGCGCAGGCGGGCGATCTCTCGGTCGGCGATGGGCGCGGTCTCGTCGATGTTGTCCACGAAGCCCGCCGGCACGGTGTGCCAGGCGCCGTGCACGTAGCGCCAGCAATGGCCCAGCTCGTGCGCCACCATGGCCTGAACGACCGGCCCTTCGAGGCCCGGCGGAATCTGCGTGAGCGTGGATTCAGCCTCGGGGTTGCCGCGCATGGCCAGCACCAGCTTGCAGCGCTTGTTCTCGAAGCCCATGGCCAGCGGGGCGTCACCGGGCTTGGCCTGCGGCAGCACCACGATGTCCAGCGGCAGCTGCTGTTCCTTCGCATAGTTCACCACCGGCCAGCCGGCGCGCAGCCAGCGCATCTCGGTGTCGGTGAGGTCGGCGGCCCGCGCACCACCCAGGGTGGCGAGCAGCGCGGCGGCAAGGAGGACGAAGGGCTTGCACATGCCCTTCGATTGGACCCGGCGCGTGACGCGGCCAGGGCCGGATAAACGCGATCAAGCCGTGCCAAATCCACACCGACCGCGGGGAAGATGTATCAGCGCGGCGTGCCGGAGGCGTCGGCGTCGTCCGAGGTCGCCGGCGTGGAGCTGCCTGTGCCGCTGCCGGACATCGGCCCGACGGTGCTGCGGCTCATGCCCTGGAGCGCGCGGTCGAGCTCTGCCGAAGTCTTGGGCGGGTCAGTGCTGGCTGCCGGCCGGCTGGATGCGAAGCCCGCCGCCTTGTCGCCGATGACGATCACGTCGCCCTCGCGGCGCATCACCACGTCGTTGGGGGAGGTCACTGCCGGCGTGGAGGATCCCTCGGACGGCTCAGGCGCGTTCGGATCGATGGACCAGTGGTCCGACGGCCACGACGCGCCCGGTTCCGGCGGATGCTGCCGCGCCTGCGGGAAGCGTGCCTTGGCGTCGACAAGCTTGCCGTTGAGCGCGGTGCGGAAGAAGTCGCCCACCAGCAGGATGGCGTTGTGCCCGCCCTGGCCCCAGTAGTCGCTGCGCATGGTGACGCGCGAGTCGTTGAAGCCGACCCAGGCGCCGGCCACCAGGCCAGGATGCATGAGGATGAACCAGCCATCGGTGTTGTTCTGCGTGGTGCCCGTCTTGCCGGCGATGTCGCTCACGATGCCGAAGCGCGACTTGATCTGCGTGCCCGTGCCGCGGTTGACCACGCCGCGCATCATGTCGATGAGGTCGGTTGCGGCATCGGCGGACATCGCCCGCCGCGTTTCGCCGACGAACTCCGCCAGCACGTCGCCGTGGCGGCTCGAGATGCGCTTGACCATCACCGGCTTGTGGTACTGGCCCTGCTGCGCGATGGTGGCGTAGGCGTTGACCATCTCCATCAGCGTGACCGGGCTGGTGCCCAGTGCGAGCGAGGGTACCGGGTCGAGCCGGCTCTGCGTCACGCCCAGGGACCGCGCCAGGCTGGCCACGCGCGCCACGCCCACCTCCTGCGCCACCTGGGCGGTGATGACGTTCTTGGAGAAGACCAGGCCATCGCGCAGGGTCATCATCTCGCCGCTGGGCGTGGACATGTCGGTGGGACGCCAGACGGTGCCGTCGTTGAGCTGGATCTCCACCGGCGCATCCAGGTAGGTGTGCTCCGGGCTGATGCCGCTTTCCAGCGCCGCGCCGTAGACGAAGGGCTTGAAGGTGGAGCCCGGCTGCCGCGCGGCGAGGGACACGTGGTCGTACTGGTCGTCGTCGAAGTCGCGGCTGCCGACCCAGGCTTTCACTTCGCCGGTGGCCGGGTCCATGGCGAGGAAGCCGGCCTGCAGGTGGGTCTTCTCGGCCTTCAGGCGCGACATCAGTTCGGCGTTGGCCATGACGGTCTTCAGGGCTGCACCATCGTTGCCCTGGGCCTTCAGCGCCTCGCGGTACTGCGGCGTCTCACGCACGAACAGGTCCACCAGGTCGCGCCGCTTGTTCCAGAAGAAGCCGAAGGCATCCACCTTGGGTTGCATCTTCACGTAGGCGTCGGCAGACGTGGCGTTCATGCGCGTGCCGGCAGCGCTCCACTCCACGTCGGCCACGGCCTGCAGTGCCTTGGCCTGGCGATCGACGGCTTGCATGGCCGCGGCCTGCAGGCGCGAATCGATGGTGGTCTGCACGACCAGGCCGTCGGTGTAGAGGTTGTAGTCATGCTCGTCGGCCCAGGCGATGAGCCACTTGCGCATCTGGATGGCGAAGTGCGGTGCGTCGCCCAGCACGTCGGGCTGGCGGTTGAACTGGACATTGAGCGGTGTCTCGCGCAGGGCGCCAAGCCGTGACTCGTCCAGCAGCTTGTGGTGCGCCATCTGACCGAGCACCACGTTGCGCCGCTCGCGGGCGCGCTCGGGATGCAGCACCGGGTTGTAGTAGCGCGTGCCCTTGAGCATGCCGATGAGCGTGGCGCTTTCCAGCACATCCAGCTGCGACGCGGGCTTGTCGTAGTAGGTGCGTGCGGCCATCTCGATGCCCACCACGTTGTAGAGGAAGGGCGCGCTGTTGAGATAGTTCTCCAGGATCTCCTGCTTGCTGAAGTTGCGCTCGATGCGCAGCGCGGTGATCAGCTCCTTCACCTTGCGCGTGAGCGTGCGCGAGCGGCCGATGTCGTCGGGAAAGAGATTGCGCGCGAGCTGCTGCGTGATAGTGGAACCGCCTTGCGTGTCGCCACCCATCGTGCGCCAGGCGGCGCCGAAGGTGCGGTACACGTCCACGCCGTGGTGGGCGTAGAAGCGCTGGTCCTCGGTGGCGATGAGCGCGTTGATGACATTGGGCGAGATGCGTCCGAGGGGCACGCGTTCCTGCTGCGTGCGCTGGAAGATGCTGAGGACCTTGCCGTCGGCGGACATGAGCACGCTGGGTTTCACGTCCTGCAATGCGCGCAGCTCGCGGGCGCCGGGCGAGGCGGGAATGAGTGCGAGCACGAATGCCGTGAGCGCAAGCAAGGCGATGCCCAGCATCAGGAAGACCCACAGGGTCAGGCGCCTCGCATAGGCGTGCCACGGCACGGGGCCGTCTGCGCGGGTGGGCCAGCGCGTCCACTCGGGGCGTTTGTAGTTCATGTCCACGTCCTGCCGCCAGCGTGGCAGCCTGGACTGTCAGGGCAAGCGTCGTGCCCATCCACCGGGCTTCGGGCATGGTGATTGCCGATTCGTGGTGATGATCTCAACCTTTCATCGGAGCCTGTCATGCCTGCCCTGAGCCCCGCGCAGCTTCATGCCGTCGAAGAGCGCCTGTCCGACCGTGAGGCCGAGTTGCGTGAACGTGTGCGCGAAGCGAAGGAAGCGCAGGCGGATCGGCCCAGTGCGAATCGCGATCACGTGGAAGATCTTGGCGAGGAAGGCGAGCAACGCTTTCGCAATGGCATCGAGCACGTGGAACTCATCCGCGATCAGGAAGAGCTGACCGACATCGTTGCCGCACGGGAGCGCATCGCGGGTGGGCACTATGGTGAATGCCTGGATTGCGGGCAGGACATCGCGCCGCAGCGATTGCAGGCGCAGCCGACGGCGGTTCGGTGCTTGATCTGCCAGGGGGCTTGGGAGAAGAAGCACGGGACGACCTTGCGGTATAGCGTTTGATTCGGGCTTTTGGTGGATCCGCGGCAGGCGGCATGGGCCAGGGGCTGCGGCTGTGGCGGTCGGCGCGTAGCGCCGACTGCGCTGCGCTGCTCGCACCGAGGGGTGTGCCGCAGAACTCGCTACGCGCCCCTGCGGTGCGCTGCGCTCAAACAGCCGCGGCAAGCTAGAGGACGAAGCGCGCTGCGCGCGCCACCCCTCGGTGCTGCGCTGCTCGCCGCCACAGACGCAGCCCCTGGCCCACCCACGCCTTTGCCCCACCCCACAGCAGACGAAAAAAGAGCGGTGGCCCCGAAGGACACACCGCTCAGCTCTCACTCGCTCTCGCTCAGAAAAACTCTTTGCGTCTCTCCATCAACGGAGGATCACCAGCCGATCGTGAAGGTCACGGTCGTCGGCGAATCAGTGTGGATGGAGGGGCTGAAGCCACCGACGTCGTCATAGGCGAAGCCGTAGGCCAGCTTGTTGATGCTGTGGTCGTGCCAGAACTTGCTGAACCAGTTGCTGGGCAGGCCGGCCGGATGGTGGGCCGACTGCACGTACCAGTTCGCTGGCGTCTCGGCCACGTGGCGGTTGAGCGCCGCGCACAGCTGGGCCTGGATCTGCAGCTGCACGCCGGTGTCCGTCGGGCCGCCGCTGGTGTCGTCCAGCAGGCCATTGCCCAGGAACACCATCGACGTGGTGGGCTTGCCGTTGATGTAGTAGGTGCCGTTCTTGTTGCCGCCGGTGAAGACGAAACGGTCACCGCTCACGCGGCCGTGGAAGGTGCCCATGTTGTCCAGCGTGAACACCAGGTCTTCGTTGCGGTAGCGAGCCCACACCGTGTCGATGTACGACTGCAGGTAGTTGGCGTTGGCCTTGCCCGCGATGAAGGTCGCATGCGACGGCGCCATGATGCGGTAGGGCGAGTACGGCGCCTGGGCCAGGCCGTGGAACTCCGCCGGCGTCTCCGTCTGGAACTTGCTGAACAGCGTGTCGCGCGACTCGGCGAGCGCTTCGCCCACCGTCTGGTCGAAGCCGTTGAGTCCCTGCACGCGCAGCTTGACCGGGAAGCCGAACTGGTCGACGCGCGTCGTGTTCACGAAGATGCCCTGGTTGGGCTGGCCCTTCGGAATGATCGCCATCTCGCCGAAATCGAAGTAGACGTCGATGTTCGGGTCGGTCGGGTTCTCGATGTTGGCGCCGGCATAGCCGACGTTGCCGTTGCCGTCGATCACCACGCGGATGTACATCGGCGAACCCACCGAGAACAGGATGCGCGCTGAGTTGATCGCGGGGATGGTCACCGACTTGGACTGCGCCAGCGTGTAGAAGTAGTTGGTGTAGGTCACGCCGCCTTTGGTCAGCGCGCCGTTGTCGGCGGTGGACATCGGGATCAGCTTGCCGTTCAGGTCCACGTGCACGAACTGGCCGGTGGCCCAGTCCTTGCCGATGATGGACCAGTACACCTGGCTGTCAGGCCAGCGCCCATTCGTCTGGTTGACCATGTTGAAGGTGGTCATGCCGTTCCAGGTGCCGCCGGTCTGGATGGTGTAGGAACCGGTGGCGACGGCCGAGTCCGTCATGCCCGACTTCTGCGCGATGGCCTTGAGTGTCTTGCTCGATGCCACGCTGATCGCGCCGGCGTAGGTGGCGCTGGACGAGGTGGGCGTGCTGCCGTCGGTCGTGTACTTGATGGTCGCGCCCGAGGTGGCTGTGCTGATCGTCACGTTCTGCGCGCTGCTGTAGGTGCCGGGCGCAGGCGAGAAGGTCGGCGTGGCCACCGTGCCAGGGTTGGTCGTGCCGCCGCCCACGGTGAACGAGTAGTGCGGCGTGTCGGTCTGCGTGGCGCCGTTGGTGCTGAAGGTGTACCAGTAGTTCAGCACGTTACCGGTGGCCACGGGACTCACGTTGGTCTCGTAGCGGGCGGCACCCGTGTTGTTGGTCATGCGCAAGTTCTGCTGCGCGCCGCCGTTGAGCGTGTAGTGCACGTCCACGAACGACAGGCTGCCCGTGGGCTTGAACCACACGGTGGCCGTGTTGCCCGAGACGCTCACGCCATAGGTGTAGCCGCTGCCCGAACCGCTGTCGCCGCCGCCTCCGCCACCGCCGCCCGTGCTCTGGCCGACGGTGAAGTTGAAGCTGGCCGAGTCGTAGGCCGGCGTGCCCTTGTTGTAGGTGAAGCTGTAGGCCAGCGTGTTGCCGTTGGCCACCGGGGTGACCTGGGTCTCGTGGCGGCCGGCGGAAGCGTTCCAGGTCATGCGCAGGTTCTGCTGCGCGCCGCCGTTGAGCTTGTAGTGGACGTCGGCCCACGTGGTGGTCGACGAGGTGGGCTTGAACCAAATGGTGGCAACGTTGCCGCTGACGTCCACGCCCTGGGTGTAGTCACTGGCGGTCTGGGCCTGCGCGAAGGGCAGCAGGCAGAACAGCGTCGCCAATACTCCGGCGAGCCATAGTGCAATCCGTTTCATCGGGGTGTCTCCTTTTAGGTGCGGTTCGCAACTTCCGAACCCCTGCACGTCGCGTTCTCTGAAAGCGCTTTCGTGGCAGCTGGATGATAGAGATTCGATGCCCATGTTGAAAGCGCTTTCCGGTAGGGGTTTCTCCGAGCGCGAGCACTTGCTTGGTGTCAGTTCGTGTCTTGAGTCACGAAAGATGGCTGGGCACGGCGTCTGCCGGTGTCGAACTCACTGAAGGAGCCCACGACCATGAACACATCGAAGCGAACGAACCGTGGCGACGCACCCGACGCGACCGCCGAAAAGCAGGCCCGCATGCAGGCCGAGCAGGACCGCAAGGACGCAACGAAAAAAGCCGAGGGCAAACCCGCGGCCAAGGGCGGCGTGCAGGCCGGTCCGCGAGAGGAGCCCGACGAGCTGCCCGCGCAGCACATCCGAAAGCCGGGCCTGGAGGCCGAGTTGGAGCTGCAGCCCAAGTCGCACGCGCCCCACTACGAAGGAAGCAACAAGCTGCGCAACATGGCGGCGATCATCACCGGCGGCGATTCGGGCATCGGCCGCTCGGTGGCCATCCTCTTTGCCCGTGAAGGGGCGGACGTGGCGATCGTCTACCTCAATGAGCATGAGGATGCCCAGGAGACGAAGCGTTGGGTGGAAGCCGAGGGACGGCGCTGCATCCTCATCGCCGGCGACGTGAAGGATTCGGCCTTCTGCGACCAGGCGGTCGAGCAGACGGTGAAGGCCTTCGGAAAGCTGGACATCCTCGTCAATAACGCGGCCTTCCAGCTGCATGCGCAGTCGCTGGAGGACATCACCGACGAGCGCTTTGATGAGACGCTGCGCACCAACGTCTATGGCTACTTCCACATGGCGCGCGCTGCGCTGCCGCACCTGAAGCAAGGCGCGTCCATCATCAACACCGGCTCGGTGGTGGGCCTGGAGGGCAGCCCCAAGCTGCTGGACTACTCCACCACCAAGGGCGCGATCCATGCGTTCACGAAGTCGTTGGCATCCAACCTGATGGACAAGGGCATCCGCGTGAATGCAGTGGCGCCGGGGCCGGTGTGGACCCCGCTGAACCCGGCCGATGCGCCGGCCGAGAAGGTGGCGGAGTTCGGCAAGGGCACCGACATGAAGCGCGCCGCGCAGCCCGAGGAGCTCTCGCCGGCCTACGTGTTCCTGGCGGCGCCTTGCTGTTCGAGCTACATCTCGGGCATCGTGCTGCCGGTGACCGGCAGCGTGAATGCCATCTGAGCCGGTGGATGCTTGCTGGCCGCGGCAGCGGCCGGCGCCGACAATCGGCGCATGCCGCAACTGCGTTCTCTTCCTCCACCGGCCGCCGCCATTCATGAGTCACCGGCTCGCGTCAAGGGCCAGCCCGCCGATCCGCAGAAGTTCGCGGTGGATGTGAAGCCCAGCCGCATCGACGGACAGGGCGCCTTCGCGGCCCAGCCCATTCCCGCGCGGCGCAAGATCGGCGAAGTGAGGGGCGAGTCCATCAGCGTTCGCGAGGCGAGGCAGCGGGCGCGCGGGCAGGCCCGCATCATGATGGTCGAGGTGAGTGACAAGCGGGCCATCGATGCGTCGCACTCCACCGACCCGATGCGCTTCACCAACCACTCCTGCCAGCCCAACGCGGTGATGCGCATCCGACAGGGGCGCGTGGAGTTCTATGCGATGCGTGACATCGCCGCCGGTGAAGAACTGACCGTGAACTACGGCGAGACCCACCACGAAGGCCGGCTGCGCTGCCGCTGCGGCGCGCCGGGGTGTCTCGGCAGCCTCTAGCGCACCGCGGCCCGGGCGGCCGCGCTCATGTGCGCCCGGTGCATCTCTTCACGCGTGTGGGGCGTCTGCCGGCCCGAGAGCTTGAGCGCCAGGCGCGTGACCATGTCGTGCGTGGTGGAGGCCGGTGCGTGGATGGGCGTGAGGGCGAGCCAGAACCCCATGCCCACCGGCAACCACAGCGGCACGCGGGCGTGCCGCGAGCGGGCCATCCACAGCGTGGAAATGCTGACCGCACTGCCGATGGCCAGGCCTGCGACCACCTCGGACCAGGAGTGCGCTTCGATCACCACCCGCGAAACGCCGATGACCAGTGCCAGCACGAAGCCTGAGAGCCAGGCGGCCTTCTGCCAGCGGGGCGGCTGGGCCGCGGCGGTGAGGTAGAACAACGGCGGATAGACGGCGGCGGAGAACATCGAATGCCCCGAGATGCCGGTGAAGTCCAGTGCCGCGCTGCCGATGCCCCAGCCCATGAAGGCCACCTTGGTGATGGTGGTGACGACGGCCGCGCCGCTCATCCACGCCAGCCAGCGCACCACCACCGGCCGCGCCTCGTCGCGGCGTGCGAGCCACAGGCACATCACGAGCGCGATGGGCAGCAGGATTTGTGCTTCGCCGAAACGGCTGATGAAGAACCAGGATTCCATGCCGCGATGCTAGCGCGCATCGCAGCACGGGAAGCTGACCGCCGTGCGGATCAGCGCTGCTGGAACAGCACCAGCTTGGTGTCTCGCGTCTGGCCGTTGCCGGAGACTTTCAGTTCGACCTCGTAGCGCATGCCGGGGATGGGCATCTGCGGTGAGATGGCGAAGCTGAAGTTGCCGTCCGCGTCGGCGGTGATGCGGTCGCTGTACAGCCGCTGCGCAGTGCCGATCATGCCCACCACCGATGCGACGCCGACGACCTCCGCATCGATGGTCGCGCCCGGTGCCGTCTTGCCGCGGATCACCACCGGTGCACCCGCCGGTACCGTGGTGTTCGGCGCGTGGCTGGTGATGGTCAAGGGCAGGCCGATGGCGGCCGTCGGCTGCTGCTCGACGCTGAAGGTCCAGGCGCTGCGCACCGCGTTGCCGGCCGCGTCCTTGGCGGTCACGTCGGCCACGTAGCGGCCCGGCGCCAGCTCGCTGCGATAGGTGAAGAAGTCGCGCGAGACGCTCGCGTTGGCCGTGACGTCGTGGCCGCCCAGCACGATCCTCACGGTCTTGGGGTCCACGCCCAGGCCGCCGCGGTCGTCGAAGGTGCCCGACACGGATACCGGGCCGGTGGCATGCACCGTCTCGCCGTCGTGCGGCTGCTGGTTGCGGATGGTCGGCGGGCGCGAGTCCACCAGCATCTGGTTGCGCGTGAGGTTGCTGCGCACGGCCTGGCCGCCGCCTTCCAGCGTGGCGACGATGGGCACGCCGCCGATCACGCGGTCCAGGCGCTTGAGGGTGTAACTGCCTTCATAGCGGCCGGGCGACACCTCGCGCATGGGAATGCCGCTGGCCACGTTCTCGATGCTGAAGGTGGCCTTCTGCCCCGGGGTCCCGTCGGCACTGAACTTGAGTTCGGTGCCGGGCTCCAGCTTGTCCACTGGCGTGGCGACGAAGCGGTTCAACGCGAGCTGCACCGGCTTGGCCGGCTGCGGCGCGGCGGCCACCGGCGTCGGCGCTGCATTGAGCCGGGCCAGGGTGCTGGAGCTGCTGCGGCCGTTGCGGCGCAGGGTCACGGTGGCGCTGGAGCCGGCGTTGGCGCGGTCGTTCGGGCGCAGCGTGTAGCCGCCTTCGTAGACGCCGTCGTCCACCTCGTTGAGCACCAGGGTGCGCGACACGCCGCCCACGCGCACGGTCACGCGCGAGCCCGGTGTTCCCTGCACTCGGAAAAATAGTTCGTTGCCTGGTGCCACCGCCGGCGCCTGCTCCATCTCGAAGCCGGTGATCTGCGGTGGCGGCGTGACCACGCGCCGTGCAGCGAATGCCGGCTCGACGGGGGCAAGAACGAGGGTGGAAAGGGACAGTGCGAGCGCACAAAGGCGCGGAGCGTGAAGCCAACGACGCATGACGGCCTCCTGTTGTGGGTGTGCCACAAGAGGGGCAAGCCGCGCGCCCGGCACGGCGTTTCAACGATTCGACGTCAGCGTGCGGCTCGGGTGTTGCCGTAGCGGTGGCAGTGCAGCAGGCTCATGGCCAGGCCCGCCAGTTCGGGGTTGCCGCGGCGCTTGGCGAAGATGAATCGCTCGCGGGCATAGATGCGGTCGAAGGCCAGCGCCGAGACGTGCGCCAGGTAGCCTTCGGCGGCCATCAGCGCGCAGAAGCGCTCCAGGGTTTTCACGTCGGCCTGCAGCGGGCGGGCCGACGCGGGCAGCAGGCGCTCGATGACCAGGCAGCCGCCGGCCTGCTTCACCCGCATCGGGACGGGGCCGGTGCTGGCGCGCAAGGGTTTGGATGTGGGGCGGTGGCTCATGGTTCGCTCGCTGTCACGGCGTGAACGGCGCCGGCATGGCACCTGTGGACACGATAGTCCTTGCAGCGGCGCCGTGAAGCGTGGAAACGCGAGTCTTTCGTGGCGCATTTCGCGCTGCGACCCACCGCTTCGTCAATCGCGGGTGGCCTGTGCGCGATGGGCCTGCATTTCGAGAAACAAATACACACCGCTGGCAATGAGCAGGGGCGCGAGGTAGTAGATGCCGCGATAGGCCAGCAAGGCGGCCAGCACCTCGCCGCGCGACAGCGGCGGCACCAGCAGCGTGACGAACACCGCTTCCAGCACGCCCAACCCGGCCGGCACGTGGGCCAGGACCCCGGCCAGTGCCCCGGCGAGCAGCGTGGCCAGCACGAGAACGTAGTCCACGCGGCCTTGCAGCAGCACCCACAGCATGCCGCCCATCAGCATCCAGTTCAGGCTGGACAGGGCGATCTGCAAGGCGGCCAGCCTGGCAGGAGGCAGAGAGATCACACGGCCGCGCAGCACCCACTCGCGACGCCGCGCCTTGGCGCAGATGACGACATAGGCGAGTGCTGCCAGTGCCATCACCCCCCCGATGACCCTTGCGGCGCCTGCGCTGAAGTCCCAGCCGGGTGGCGGCGCGATCACGCCGGCGGCAAACACCGAGCCGGCCACCAGCAGGTAGCCCAGCCAATTGGTGGCCATGCTGAGCGCCAGGATTCGACCGATGTCGCCCGGCCCCAGGCCCAGCCGTGAATACAGCCGCCAACGAAAGCCCAGGCCGCCCACCAGCGTGCCGAAGCTGAGGTTGAAGGCGTAGCTCACCGAGGTCACGGCCAGCACCTGCCGCAGGGGCAGGCGATGCCCGGTCCAGGCGCGGCCGAGCAGGTCGAAGCTGCTGTAGACGAGGTGGCTGACGGCCGCCAGCCCCGCTGCGCCTGCGAGGGTGGACGCCGGGTAGGCGGCGAGCGCCGTCCACACCTCGTCCCAGTCGACGCGTCTGGCCAACGCGACGAGCAACGCGGCGACGCCGATGAGGAACACGATGGTCAGCAGCCGGCGCAGCCGCGCCCACCAGGGACGCGGGGTGGCCGGCGGTGCGATGCGTTCGGCGAGCGCGTGCCGGGTCATGCCACGGGCTCGGTCTGCGCGCTGTGCCGCGCCGGCCGGCAGGGAGGGTCGTCCGCGTTCACCATGTCCACGCCATCGCGCCACTGCCAGGTCTGCGCCGCCGGGGGCATGGGTCGTTCGGCAGCGAAGTCGCTCGCGGGCGCCAGCGTGGGTTCGTGGGCGGGCAGCCAGCCAGCCCACGCGGGAAAGCGCCGCAGCACGTGGAAAGCCAGGACGCTGGCGGCGAGTTGCCACCAGTGGCGTGCCTTCGCGTGGTGAGGATCGATTTCCTGGCAGCTGTGGTCCATCAGCGCATGCAGTCGTTCGCGCAAGGTCGCGTTGAAGCCGCGGTCGCGGATGACGACGTTGGCTTCCAGGTTCAACGCCAGGCTCAGCGGGTCGAGGTTGCTGGATCCCACGGTGGCCCATTCGTCGTCTGCGAGCGCGACCTTTCCGTGCAGCGGCCGGTCGCAGTATTCGTGGATGCGCACCCCACCGCGCAGCAGATGATCGTAAAGCATGCGTGCCGCGATCTTCACAATGGGCATGTCGGGCTGTCCCTGCAGGATCAGGCTGACCTTCACGCCGCGGCGCGCGGCGCGCCGCATGTCCTTGATCAACCGATAGCCCGGAAAGAAGTAGGCGTTGGCGATGATGACCTCGCGCCGCGCGGACCGCAGCGCGATGCGGTAGTGGCGCTCGATGTCGTTGTGGTGTTCGCGGTTGTCGCGGGTGACGAAGAGGGCCTGGCCGCCGTCGCTGCCCGGGGCCGGCGCGGCCAGGGTCTCAGGCTTCTCGGCATGCTCTCGGTGCTGCCACCACCGGCGCCTCCCCTGGCCCATTGCGATGGCCTCGTGCACGAAGCGGTGAATGTCTGCCACCACCGGCCCTTCGACTTCCACCGCGTAGTCTTGCTTGGCCTCGGGCCCGAAGTCCGCCAGGTGGTCGGCCGAGTAGTTGATGCCGCCCACGAAGGCTCGCCGTCCGTCCACCACCACGATCTTGCGGTGCATGCGGCGGAACAGGTTGGTCCGCAGCCGACCGAACATCTTGGGCTTGGCGTCGAACACATGCAGCCGCACGCCGGCCTCGGTGAGCGAGTGGACGAAGGCGGTGCTCAGGTCCGGCGAGCCGTAGCCGTCCATCGTCACGTCCACCCGCACGCCGCGCCGGGCCGCGGCCAGCAGGCATTCGTGCAGCGCGAGGCCCACCTTGTCTTCGTAGAGGATGAAGGTTTCGAGGATGACCTCTTGCTGCGCCGATTCAATGGCCTCGAACACGGCCGGGAAGAATGCCTCGCCGTTCTCCAGCAGCCTGAACCGGTTCCCGCCCTTCCAGCGCGGTGCGCTCATACCAACACCTCCGCTGCCAGTGGCGCATGGTCCGACAGGTGCGACCACGGCTTGTTCGGCAGCACGATGGGCCGGTGCACGTGGGCATTGCGCACGTAGATGCGGTCCAGCTGCAGCAACGGCAAGTGCGCGGGGAAGGTCCGGGCCGCGCGGCCGTTCGCGTGCACGAAGACCTCGCGCACGTTCAGGCAGCGTTCGATCTGCCGGTGGCCCTTCATGCGCCAGTCATTGAAGTCACCGGCGATGACCAGCGGCGCATCGGTGGGAATCTCGTCGCGAACCATCTCGCACAGCACGTCGATCTGCTGCTGCCGGTGCGACTCCTGCAGCCCCAGGTGAACGCACACCGCGTGCACATCCAGTCCGTGGCCGGGGATGCGGCACACGCAATGCAGCATGCCGCGTTCCTCGTGCCCATGGACCGACACGTCGCGGTTCTCGTGCCGCACGATCGGAAACTTCGACAGCACGGCATTGCCGTGGTGTCCGTCGGGGTACACGGCATTGCGGCCATAGGCATAGCTCGTCCAGATGGTGTCGGCCAGAAACTCGTAGTGGGAATTCGCGGGCCAGTTGGCGATGCGCGCCGCATGCAGGTCGTGGCTGCCCAGCACCTCCTGCAGGAAGACGATGTCGGCCGATACCGCATGCACGGCGTCGCGCAGCTCGTGCAGGATGAATCGCCGGTTGAAGATCGTGAAGCCCTTGTGGGTGTTCACGGTCAGGATGCGGAACGACAGGGTGGTCGGGTTCTGGGTCATGGTCGTGCCTGCCAAGGCAGGTGGCTTCATCCCCTGCCGTCGGCAAGCACCGTTCCTACCGGTCCGGGAGCGCGGATTGCTGGAGACAGTTCAATCCAGCTTGTCGGAGACGACCATGCGCTTTCGCACCCTCTTCCTGTTCGTGGTGATCGGCCTCACCGTGCTGTTCGCCCTGCTGAACTGGCCCGCGTTCACCGAACCTGCCACCTTGTCGCTGGTCTTCGGCACCGTGCAGGCGCCGGTGGGCGTGATCATGCTGTGCGTGACGTTCCTGCTGGGCGCGATGTGCCTGGCCTACCTCATCTACATCCAGGGCACGGCGCTGCTGGACGCGCGTCGCCACACGAAGGAATTGCAGGCCCAGCGCGACCTGGTGGACAAGGCGGAAGCGTCGCGCTTCATGGAACTGCACACCTTCGTGGCCGATGAAATGAAGGCCCAGGCGCAAATGCATGCGGACATGCGTGCACAGCTCATGGCGCGCCTGGAGCTGCTCGAACAGCACACGCGGGTCGCGATGCAGGAGACCGGCAATTCGCTGTCGGCTTACATCGGCGAACTGGAAGACCGCCTGGAGCACCGGCACGGCAACGGCTTGCCGGGTGACCCGACGGCGCATTGACGACCCGTCAACGACCCGTTGGCGGCGCGCTGCGGCCTCAGGCCGAGGGCGTGCCGCGGATGATGGCGATGGGCGCACCCTGCACGTCGAACATCGCCGCGAAGCGGCCCACGCCGGGCACGTCCATCGGCGGCATGAAGACGATGGCACCCAGGGACGCGGCCTTGTCCGCGCTGGCGTCGCAATCTTCGACGTGCACGTAGGGCAACCACAGCGGCGGCACCTGGTCGTCGCGCACCTGGAAGATGCCTGCGCGCGGCTTGCCGGCGGCATGCAGCACGTAGTAGTCGCCGCCCTCGCCCATGCTCATCACCTCGTGGGTATGGCCGAAGGCGGCTTCATAGAACGACAGCGCCTTCTTCGCGTCGCGTGTCCACAGCTCGTTCCAGTACCAGTCGCCGAAGGGCACCTGGGCCGCATCGGGATCGTCGTCGCGAGCGGAGGTCCACAGGCAGAAGCTGGCGCCCGTCGGGTCGACCAATCCGCTGCCGCGGCCCACATCGCCGAAGTCGGTGGGCGGCAGCGTTTCGGTGGCGCCGTGGGCCAGGGCCTTGGCATGGCTGGCGTCGACGCTGTCCACCGACAGGTAGGACATCCAGTGGTTGGGCATGCCGGGCATGGCGGTGCGGAACCCACCGATGCCGCTGCTGCGGTTCTGGATCATGTGATAGGCCTGGTCGCCCATGGGCATGGATTCGACGTGCCAGCCGAACAGCTGCTGGTAGAAGGATCGGGCCTTGGCGACGTCATCGCTGACATGCTCGAACCAGACGAACTTTCCGGGGAGGCGAGAGAGTTTGGCGGTCATGGCTGGGCCTTTGTGCGTGCGGGACGGAGGAAGAACCTTAGTCATTCGTCGGGCGGGTCGCAAGTGGGGCCGTTTTGCCGTCATCCTCGTGCGCAATGAAAAAGAGCCGCCTGGGTCGCAGGCGGCTCCGGTTGACGATCAGGCGGGGATCAGAACCCGTGGCGGATGCCGAACTCGAAGCCCTTCGAATCATGGCCGGTGGTGATGGCCGGTGCCGAGGCGACCGCGAAGGTCGCGTTGCCCTTGTTGCTCACGCGTGCGTAGGTCGTGTACAGCGCGGTGCGCTTGGACAGGTGGTGGATGTAGCCGATGGCGATCTGGTTCGCGTCGTTCGAGTCGATGCCGGTGCCCTTGGCATTGGCGCGGACGTAGGAGGCGCGGATCTGGCCCACGCCCACCGGCACGATGGTGCCGATCTCCAGCACGTCGAGCTTGAAGTTGCCGTACTTCGTTTCACCGTAGATGCCCAGGACCTTGGCCGGACCGAAGTCGTAGGACGCGCCGAAGTCGTAGACACGGACCTGGTCTTCGCCGGCGATGACCGGGGTGACCTTGGTTTCGCCCAGCGCGGCCGACACGTCCAGCGGGCCTGCGGTGTAGCCGGCGCGGCCGCCGACGTAGCGCTTGCCCGATGCGCCTTCACCTGCAGCCACCGACACCTGGCCGTAGAAGCCGCCGAGGTTCTTCGGGGTGAAGTAGCTCACGAGGTTGTCGGCACGCGTGCCGGTGTCGATGCTCGCGCCGCCGATGGACGACACGAAGAACTTGTCGACCGCGGCCACGCCGTTGGAGCCGAAGGTGTCGTAGTTGGTGTAGCCGTTGTAGGTGGGCGTGAAGTCACGGCCCAGGCGCACTTCGCCGGCTTCGTCGGAGATCAGGCTGACGGTGCTGCGGCGGTTCCAGAAGCGGGTGGCATCCGAGGTGGTGCCGGTGTCGGGGTTGATGCCGGTTTCGAGCCAGAAGCCGGCCTTCAGGCCACCGCCGAGGTCTTCGATGCCGCGAAAGCCAAGGCGGCTGGTGTTGATGCCGCCGGCGCTCAGGGTCTTGAGCGAGCCGTTGCCGTTGTTCACCACGCGTGCGTTGGCATCGATGACGCCGAACAAGGTGACGCTGGAGGTGGCCGATTGCGCGCAAGCCGCGGCAGAAGCCAGGGCCAGCACAGCGAGGGTGGAAACTTTCTTCATGATCGTCCTTCAAGCCTGTTTGAGTGATGCGCCCGCAGCAGACCGCAGGGTTTGCTGCAGGGACTGGACGAAGCTTAGGAAGGGGGCGTTGCGTTCCCGTGGTGCGCAATCGAAACGAGGGGGGCCTGTCTCGGCCCGCGCCGCCCCGTTTTGGCACAGGGCGTGAGCGGCGCGCCACAGGATTTCACATCACGCAGCGAGTGCCATCTGCAACTGGGCCTTGGCGCGGAACGCCCAGCGCGGGCCCTGGCGCAGGGTGTCCAGCTCGTTGGTCGATGCCTTGGCGAAGAACATCGCTTCATCCAGGCCCAGGCGTTCGAAGGCGCGGCGCTGCAGCAGCGAACGGCGGCGTGCGTTGCCTTCGAGCGCATAGCCGTCGCCGCCTGAATCCGCGAGCAGCATGGCGGTGCGGCGCAGGTTGTCCAGCGCGGCGGCGGTGAGTGCGGGAATGGCGCGTGGTGCGGACAGCCGGCTTTGCACGATGAACGGGTTCTTGCCGACCACCAGGCCCCAGGGGCGCAGCCCGTCGGCGACGTCGACGCACAGCGCCTCGAGCTTGGTGAGCCCGAAGTCGCGCGACAGCTGCATGCGCAGTGCGAGCCATGGGTAGTCGCGCCGCACTTCCTCGATGGCGCTGCGGGCTTCCGCCGCGGAACCGCGCAGCGGCAGGTGCAGCGAGCTGAGCAGTTCCAGCGCGTGGTCGTCACCTTCGGTCGCGGCCTTGTGCAGCCAGCCGATGGCCTGTTCCGTCTCCGCCAGTGCGCCGGACGACTTCAGCATCAGTGCGCCGAGCTTGGTCTGTGCCTGCCGGTTGCCCACGTGCGCCGCCTTCTCCAGGCAGAAGCGGGCGAGCTGCGCATTGGCGATGGGCAGCTTCTGGTCGGCGTGCAATCGGTACAGGTGCAGCCAGGCGTCGGTCCAGCCCGCATCGGCCGCGCGAAACAACAAGGCGGTGCCGCGGCGCAGCGCGGCAGCGGCGGCGAGGTCGCTGGCGGCGAGGCCGTCGGCATCGATGCCGCACAGCGCGCGGCCGAGCGCGAACGCGGCCCACGAGTCGCCCTGGTGGGCGCGGCGGTCGAGGCTGGCTTCCACGGTTTCGGGGCTCAGTCGATTCACCTGGCCTTGCTGCGCGGCGGCCAGGCGCGTGGCCTGCACCACGAGGTCGTCGAGTTCGATGCTGCCCTTGGGCTGCAGGCTGGTGCCGGCCGCCAGCGCGTCCAGCAGATGATGAAGGTCCGTGGCGTCGAGCGCAGAGCGCGCAGCCATCAGCGCGATGGACTGCGCATCGATGCCTGTGTCGGCGGCCAGCGACATCAGCACGCGCTGCAAGGGCGAGCCGTGGGTGTCGCCTCGCTGCAGGGCGGCCAGCGCCTGCTGCGCGGCCTCGTGGCCGGCGGCGGCCGCCGCGGACACGAGCTTCCGGGCTTCAGGCTCGTCGCGTCCGACGGCGAGCGTCCACAGGCCTTGCTTGAATTTGCACACCGCGCTGTCGGTCCTGGCGGCGAAGGCGAGCAGCGGCAGCGCGTCGAGCTGCACGATCTCCTGAAGCGACAGGCTCTCACCGACGATGCGGGCGGCCTGTTCGTTGTGCCGCAGGCTGGCATGGGTCAGGTAGTCGAGGCCGGTTTGCACGTGGCGGGTGAAGCCTTCGATGCCGAGCAGGTAGCGGCGGCCGACTTCGATCCGGGCGATGGGGTCGCCCTGGCGGGCGAGTGCGATGAGTTGTACGTTCTGGCGGCGCATGACGTCGTAAAGGGTTGAATGTCACTGTGTCACTTGGATGCGACATAGGGTACGGCCCAATGGACGAGTCAAAAGCATCTGTTATTGCAACGCACACTTGCAAAAACAGGAACAAACGAAAAATGGGGATTCATCAAACTGTCGTTTGAATCAACGACAGTTGGCGGTGCACGCCTCGAATGTGCGATCACCGTCTTGGACGCGCACATTTGGCGAACGACCAGCACCAGCAAAAAGGCCCGGATAAAACATCCGGGCCTTTTGTTTTCAGTGCCGGTGCGAGTCCGCGTCCGGCGCCTTCAAGCCTGGCACCGGTCCCCCGCTGTCATGCGGCTGGTGCAGATGAGGCCGCTTCACCATCCTGTGCGTCCACTGCACCAGGTCATCCACGAAGGTGAAGATCACCGGGATCACCAGCAGGCTCAGGAAGGTGGAGGTGATCAGCCCGCCGATCACCACGATCGCCATCGGCGAACGGAAGCTCGGGTCCACGCCCAGGCCGATGGCGATGGGCAGCATGCCTGCGGCCATCGCGATGGTGGTCATCACGATGGGCCGGGCGCGCTTGTGGCATGCGTCCAGCAAGGCTTCCATGCGCGTCATGCCGCGGTCGCGCCGCGCCATGATGGCGTACTCCACCAGCAAGATGCTGTTCTTCGTCGCGATGCCCATCAGCATGATCAGGCCGATCATCGACGGCATCGACAAGGCGGTGTGCGTGATGAACAGCGCCAGGAACGCCCCCGGGATCGACAGCAGCAGCGCCGCCAGGATGGTCACCGGCTGCACGAAGTCCTTGAACAGCAGCACCAGCACGATGTAGATGCACAGCACGCCGGTGAGCATCGCCAGGCCGAAGCTGGCGAAGAGCTCGCCCATGGCTTCGGCATCGCCCACGCTGCGCTGGATCACGCCAGGCGGCAGCTTGGCCAGGCTGGGCATGGCCAGTGCGCGCTTCTCGACCTCGCCCAGCGGCTGGCCGTTGAGCTCGATCTCGAAGTTGATGTTGCGCAGCCGGTCATAGCGGTCGATCTGTGCCGGGCCGCTGTCGATGTCGAAGGTGGCCGCGTTGCCCAGCATCACCGGGCCCTTGGAGCCGGGCACCGACAGGCGCGACAGCAGGTCGAGGTCGGTGCGGGCTTCCGCAGGCAGCTTCACCACCACCGGCACCTGCCGCTGCGACAGGTTCAGCTTGGCCAGCGCCTGGTCGTAGTCGCCCGACAGCGCGATGCGCAGCGTGTCGGCGATGGCCGATGACGTGACGCCCAGGTCCGCCGCCTTGGCGAAGTCCGGCCGCACGATCACCTCCGGCCTCACCAGGCTCAGCGTGGACGTGACCGCGCCGATGCCGGGGATGGTGCGCAGGTCTTTTTCCACCAGGCGTGCATGCTCGACCAGCGTGCGGCCGTCTTCGCCGGCCAGCACCAGCAGGAACTTCTCCGCCGAGCCGCCGAAACCCACCTTCACACGGGCGCCGGGCAGGTCCACCAGGGCGTCGCGCAGCTGGGATTCGATGGCCTGCTTGCTCACGCCATGGCGCTCGCCGCGCGGCGTCATGTTGATGGTGAGGGTGGCCTTGCGCACGTCGCCGCTGCCGCTGGGCATGAACGGGTCGCTGCCGGTGGCGCCGCCACCGATCGCGGTGTAGATCAGCTTGACGTGCTTGTTCTTCGAGACGATTTCGCGCGCCTGCTCGGCGGCGGCAAAGGTCTGCTTGTAGGTGCTGCCCGGCGGCAGCGTGACGGTGACCTGCGTCTGCGAGAGATCGTCCGGCGGGATGAAGCCCGTGGGCAGCAGCCCCACCAGCATGAACGACGCGACGGTGAAGCCCACCGTGGCCAGCGTCACCTTGATGCGGTGCTTGAACGCCCACTGCGCCCAGCCCATGTACATCGTCATCCACTTCGGGTCCGGATGTTCGGGCTGGGGCTTGAGCACGTAGGCCGCCATCATCGGCGTGAGCATGCGCGCCACCACCAGCGAGAAGAACACCGCGATCGCGGCCGTCCAGCCGAACTGCACGAAGAACTTGCCCGGCACGCCGGCCATGAAGGCCGTGGGCAGGAACACCGCGATCAGCGTGAAGCTGGTGGCGATCACCGCCAGTCCGATCTCGTCGGCCGCTTCCATCGCCGCCTGGATCGGCGTCTTGCCCATGCGCAGGTGGCGCATGATGTTTTCGATCTCGACGATGGCGTCGTCCACCAGCACGCCCACCACCAGCGACAGCGACAGCAGCGTCACGACGTTGATGGTGAAGCCGAACCAGTACATCGCCGCGAAGGCCGGGATGATGGACAGCGGCAAGGCCGTGGCCGACACCAGCGTGGCGCGCCAGTTGCGCAGGAAGAACCACACCACCAGCACCGCCAGCGCCGCGCCTTCGTACAGCAGGTACATGGAGCCGTGGTAGTTCTCTTCCACCGGCTCCACGAAGTTGAAGGCCTCGGTGAAGGTGATCTCCGGATGAGCGACCTTGAGCTTCTCCAGCTCGGCGCGCACGCCCGATGCCACGTCCACCTCGCTGGCGCCGCGGCTGCGCACGATCTCGAAGCCCACCGCCTGCTTGCCGTTGATGAGCGCGCCCTGGCGGATCTCGCCGACGGTGTCGGTCACCGTGGCGACCTGGTCCAGGCGGATGTGCCGGCCGTCGCTCAGCGCGATGTCCATGGCCCGCAGCTCCTCGGCCGACTGCACCGTGGCGATGGTGCGCACCGACTGCTCGGCACCGCCCACGTCCGTGCGGCCGCCGGCGGCTTCGCGCTGCGTCTGCTTGAGCTGGCGCGAGATGTCGGCGGCGCTGGTGTTCAGCGCCTGCAGCCGCATCGGGTCGAGCTCGACGCGCACTTCGCGCGACACGCCACCCACGCGCGACACCGCGCCCACGCCCTTGACGCTGAGCAGCGCGCGCGAGACCTGGTTGTCCACGAACCACGACAGCGCCTCGTCGTCCATGCGCGAGGCCGCCACCGTGTAGGTCAGGATGGGCGTGCCCGCCAGTTCCATCTTGCTGATGACCGGATCGCGCAGGTCCGCGGGCAGGTCCGAGCGCACGCGCGAGACGGCATCGCGCACGTCGTCCACCGCCTGCTGCGTGGGCTTTTCCAGGCGGAACTCGGCCGTGACCGTGGCCACGCCGTCCTGCACGTTGGTGTAGATGTGCTTGACGCCTTGCAGCGTGGCGACCGAGTTCTCGATCTTGCGGGCCACGTCGGTTTCCAGCTGCGAGGGCGAGGCGCCGGGCAGCGAGGCGGTGACGATGACCGTGGGCAGGTCGATGTCGGGGAAGTTCTGGATCTTCATCGACTTGAAGCTCATCAGGCCCACCAGGGTGAGCATGATGAACAGCAGCATCGACGGGATCGGATTGCGTATGCTCCAGGACGAAACGTTCAGCATGTCCGTTCCTTCTTACTTGCTGGCGCTGGCCGTCTTCACGGCGGCGGCATTGGCCACGCGCACTGTGTCGCCGTCGGCGAGGAAGGCACCGCCCGAGGCCACCACGCTGGTGCCCGCCTCGATGCCCTTGGTGATCTCCACGCGGTCGCCGATGCGGCGTCCCACGCTGACCTTGGTCTCGGCCACCTTCGAATCGGCGCCCACGCGCATCACGTAGCTGAAGCCCTCGCGCATCTGCACGGCGCTTTGCGGCAGCGTCAGGCCCTGGCCGGAGCCGATCTCGAAATCACCGCGGGCGAACATGCCGGCACGCGCATCGCCGTTGCCGGCGAGGTCGACGTAGACGATGCCGTTGCGGGTCTTGTCGTCCACGGTGGGCGCGACCATGCGCACCTTGCCGCTGATGGCCGCGCCGCTGGGCGTGGAGACGCTGGCGACCATGCCGGCCTTCACGCGTCCGAGGTCGGAAGCCGGCACTTCGGCGCGCCATTCGAGCCGGCCCTGGCGGATCAGGCGGAACAGCTCGGTGCCTGCGGGCATCACCGCGCCGACGGTGGCGCTGCGTGCCGAGATGACGCCGTTGTCGGGCGCCACCACCTTGGTCTGCTGCATGCGCAGCTGCTGTGTCTTCGCCGCGGCCTGCTGGGCGTCCAGCCGCGCCTTGGCTGTGCGCTCGGCGGTGAGGTACTGGTTGATCTGCTGGGCGCTGAGCGCGCCGGTGGTGGACAGCTCGCGCGCACGCTGCGCATTGGCAGAGGCTTCGGCCAGGGTGGCCTCGGCTTCGGCGACGGCCGCGCGCGTCTGGTTCCACTCCGCCTGCACGGTGTCGGGCGCGAAGTTGGCCAGCACCTGGCCTTTCTTCACCACGTCGCCGACGTTCGCATGCACCTCGGCCAGGCGCAGGCCATTGGCTTCGGTGCCGATGACGGCTTCCTGCCAGGCGGCGATGTTTCCGTTGGCGCTGATCTTCTGCGCGATGGTCATCGACTGCGGCGTGGTGGTGGTGACGGTGAGGGCGGCCCGCGCAGCGGGAGCGGGCTTGGGGTCGTCGGCAGCCTTCACCACGATGGCGGCGGCGGACACGCCGGCGATGACGACGACCGACAGGGCGGCCGCAAGGGGTTTGCGCTGGAGGTTCATGAGGTTCTTCGCATTCATTGGGCTTGGGTGGTGCTGGTGGCGGCGGCGGTGTCGAGTTCACCCGCCGACCAGCCCCCGCCGAGGGCGCGGTACAGCGCAATCCAGGCTGCGACGCGTTCGCGGCGCAGGTCGATCAACTGGCTCTCGGCCTGAACGGCGCTGCGCCGCGAGTCCTCGAGTTCGAACAGGCTGGCCAGCCCACCGCGAAAGCGCGACTCGGTGGCGCGGTAGGAGGCCCGGAAGCCTTCGGCTGCGGTGCGCGCGTCTTCGTTGCGCGTGGCCGTGCTCTGCAGCTGCACCAGGGCTTCCTCCACCTCGCGCACCGCGTTGCGCAGCTTGCCGCGGTAGGCGGAGGCCGCCTCGTCGTAGCGGGCGCGTGCGGCGTCCACGTTGGCGGCACGGCGGCCGGCATCGAAGATCGGCAGGCTCACGCTCAGCGGTCCGACGGACCAGAGGGTGCCGTTGGTGGAGATGCCGCCGCCCTCGAATCGGCCGGCGGTGATGGAGCCGTTCAGGCTGATGTGCGGCAGCCGCTGCGCGCGGGCCTGCGACACATCGGCGCTGGCGGCCACCAGGTCGCGCGAGGCGATGACGAGGTCGGGCCGCTGGTTCAGCACCTCGCCGGGCACCGCGGCGACGCTGATCTCCGCCGGCTGCGGCAACTGCGCCTTGCGCGGTGCGAGCTGGGCGCGCAGTGCGGGCTCATCGATGCCGGTCAGGGCCACGAGTGCCTTCAGGTTCACGTCGCACTGGGCGCGTTGCGCGGTGAGCTGGGCCGAGGCCTGCGCGGCGCTGGCGCGGGCGAGGGCTTCCGTGGCCGGGGCCTGGAAGCCGGCCTTGGCGGTGAGCTGCGTGAGGCGCGCGGTCTCGGCGCGGGAGGTGGCGTCGGTCTGCGTCTGGTCCAGCAAGGCCTCGCAGGCGCGCAGGCTCACATAGCTCAGCGCGGTCTCGGCGGCCACGGAGACGCGGGCGTCATGCCAGCCGGCCTGCGCGCCTTCGAAGCGTGCCTGTGCGGCGTCGCGGCCGGCACGTGCACCGCCGAAGACGTCCAGTTCCCAGGAGGCCTGCAAGCCGGCGGAGGCGGTGTTGCCCAGGGGCGTGGTGAGGTCGGTGCGGCCGCGCACGAGGCTGGCGTTGGCGTTCACCTCGGGTGCCAGGGCGGCGCCGGCGGCAGTCCGCGTGGCGCGTGCGGCTTCGACGCGGGCGCGGGCGGAGGCCAGCGTGGGGCTCACCTGCTGCGCGGCCTCGATCAGCTGGGCCAGCGTGGGGTCGTCGAACTGCTGCCACCAGCGCTTGAGGTCGGCAGCCTGGCCTTGATGGGGCAAGGGGGCCTGCCATTGGGCAGGCACGCCCTCGGACGAGCTGGCTTGCGGTGCCACCGGCGTGCCGGCGCAGGCGGCCAGCAGGCCGAGGGCGGCCAGGCTGGCGGCAAGGCCGTGGAGCCGGTTCCAATGAATGCGGCGCGACGTGGAGGAATCAACGGCGATCATGTGTTCTCTTTCTTCTGGCCCTTGGCGGTCTTGCGCGCGGCCAGCGGTGACGGCGCGTTCTTGCGGCGCCTGGTTTCTGCGTCGATCAGGGCCTGGGCGTACATCACCAGGCGCTCGGCCCACAGGTCCACCGCCTCGGGGGTGGCGGACAGTTGCGGCGCGATCGCTTCGATCACGTCGCGGCTCACGAACAGGTGCACGCCCAGCCCGCAGATGGACACAGCCAGGCGATGCACCTCGTCATCGGCTTGCTCCAGCCCGAACTGCCGGCAGAGCAGGGCGACCAGCGCTGCATGCATCGGTTTGATGCCGTTGGCGATTTCCTCTTCCCACAGCCCGGTGGGCTCCAGCATCTCGCGGCAATGCAGCTTGATGCACAGCCGCGCCGTTTCGTCGTGCTTGAGCGGCTCGATGAAGCCGCCCAGCATGCAGGCCAGCGCGTCGCGCAGCTTGCACGCGGGGTCGAACAGGATGGACATGTCCTGCGCCGGCGCATCGATGGGCTCCAGGAACACGGCGCGGTACAGGCCCGCCTTGTCGCCGAAGTAATAGCTGATGGCTGCGACGTTGGTACCCGCCGCTTCGGCAATTTCCCGCGTCGAGGTCTTGGCGAAGCCCTGGGTGGCGAAAAGACGCAGCCCGGCGTACAGCAGCCTCTGCCGAGACTGCTCGCCGTCGCTGCGCGTGGCGCGCTGACGTTCCGGTGCGAGAGACATGGCGCCGGACTCTAGCAGTTAAATCAAACGTTTGATTGACTTAACTAGCGCGTTTCGGACAAGAAGCGGATGGCCGGACTCGACTGTTGCATGTGGTGGGATGGCCGGACGCGACGAAGGGTCAAGTTACAGCAGGTTTCGTCCAAACCCTCTCACAGCGGGAGGCTGGCCTGGGTGCCCACAGGCTGCGGAATCTGCTCGCCCAGCCCGGTGCGGGCCGAGGTCGGCGAACGCTTCATCAGCACCGCATGCGGCACGTAACCGCGCGAATCCAGGTTCCAGCCTTCGGTGGCGGCTTCGTCGGGCAACTGCTGCGCCCGCAGCGCGCCCAGCTTCTTCGCGTTGGCGCGCGCCACCAGTTCCTCGCACTGCGTCGCGGTGAGCAGGCGGGCGAATGCGGTCCAGCGCTTGAGCACCAGCGGGTTGCGCCAGGCGTCCTCGATGGCCCAGCGGGTGTGCTGCTTGCCGTTGGCGCGGCTGGCCTCCAGCACCCGCGGCAGCAGGGCGTGGAAGAAGGTGAGGAAGGCGCGGCGAGCGGGCTTGCCCGGCAGCATCGCTTCGAAACGCGCGGCGCGGTGGCTCCAGCCCGGGGCCATGAGCTGCTGGCTGATGAAGGCCTGCAGCGCCTGCACCGGGTTGAACATGCGCAGGCGGTTGGGCGGCAGCACCAGCATGGGGATGGTGCTGGCTTCTTCGTGCGACATCGGCTCCACATAGCTGCACAGCACGGCCACGCGGCTCCACTGGCAGGCGCTGAGGCCATCGATGCCGCCCAGCTTGCCGGCCTCGATCTGCTTGACGAAGCGCAGCGCGTCGTGGAAGCCGTAGCCTGCCTTGGCATGGTTGGCCTTGGTGCTGATGACGGCCAGGTTGCCCGCGGCATAGCCGGCGTCGTTTCGGACGCGGTCCACCGAGGCGTCGGAGCTGTCCAGCGTGGCGGTGCTGAGTGCGGTGCGCGTGATGGGGCAGTGGCTCACTTCCAGCTGCGACAGGTAGTTGGGCGTGACCTGCATGAGTTCTACGCTGCGGCCGCGCAGCCAGGCGTGCAGGCGCAGCTGCAGCCACTTGCGCACCGGGCGGGTGGCGGCCAGGGTGCGGGACCCGAACGCGGCCTGGCCGGCCAGCAGGCCGTTGCGCAGCGGCGAGGGCTCCTGCGCGTAGGGGGCCGGCGGCACGAGGCGGTAGTGGGCGTAGTCCCATCCCAGCTCGAAGCCGATGTGCTCGTGTGCGGTGACGGTGTTGGCCGTCGTGAAGAGTTCGGTGGTCATGGGTCGCTCCTGGTTGGTGGTTGAGTGATGGGAGCGAAGTTTTCCGGCTCACTGGCTCATTAAATGAGCCACCAGGATCGCGTGAGGACTTTTCGAAGCTGGCGTATGCTCCGCGCCACTGGCTCATCTGGTGAGCCACCAGCGGGATATACGACTGTCTGCCATGGATAGAACTGAACGCTTTTACAAGATTGAACTGCTGCTGCGGGGACGCGGCTGCGTGAGCTTTGACACCTTGCAACAAGAGCTCGACGTTTCCCCCGCCACCCTCAAGCGCGACCTGCAATACCTGCGCGACCGCTTGTCCGCGCCCATCGTCTACGACCGCTTCGACAACGGCTACCGCTTCGACGCCGAGGCGGCCGGCATGAAGGGCGCGGCGCGGCAGGAACTGCCCGGCATGTGGTTCAGCGAGAAGGAGATCCACGCGCTCCTGACCATGCACCAGCTGATGGCTGGCCTGGACGACGATGGCGTGCTCTCGCGCCACCTCGCGCCGATGATGGACAAGCTGCAAGGCATGCTGGGCGCCGACGAGAGCGAGGCCAAGGAGCTGATGCGCCGGGTGAAGGTGATCTCACCCGCGCGCCGCCGCGTGCCCAGCCGGCACTTCGAGTTGCTGGGCAGCGCGCTGGTGCAGCGCAAGCGGGTGTGGCTGCGCTACTTCAAGCGCAGCGACCGCAGCACCAGCGAGCGCGAAGTCTCGCCGCAGCGCCTGGTGAACTACCGCAACACCTGGTACCTGGACGCCTGGTGCCATGCCAGCGAAGGCCTGCGCCGCTTCGCGCTGGATGCGGTGCAGGAGGCGCGGGCGCTGGACCACAAGGCGCGGCACGTGTCCATCAAGGACCTGGAGTCCGAGCTGGATGCGGGCTACGGCATCTATGGCGGCGGCCAGCGCGTGAAGTGGGCGACGCTGCGCTTCAACGCCGAGGCCGCGCAGTGGGTGGCCAACGAGGAATGGCATGCGCAGCAGAAGGCCCGCTGGCTGGACGACGGCCGCTACGAACTGCAGGTGCCGTACGGCGACCCGACGGAGCTGGTGATGGACATCCTGCGCCACGGCGAGACGGTGGAGGTGGTGGGCGACAAGTCGCTGGTGGGCATCATCACGGCGCGCACGCGCGGCGCCGCCGGGTTGTACGCTTGACGATCCCTGTTTGAAAGAAGGACTGATGAAAGCAATCTGGAACGGCACCGTCATCGCCGAAAGCAATGACATCGTGGTGGTCGAAGGCAACCACTACTTCCCCGAGGGCAGCCTGAACCGGCAGTACGTGACCTTCAGCAACCACCGCTCCAGCTGCCCATGGAAGGGCCAGGCGTACTACTACAGCCTGATGGTCAACGGCGAGCTGAACCCCGACGCGGTCTGGTACTACCCGGAACCGAGCGAGGCGGCGCAGGAGATCAAGGGCCGCGTCGCTTTCTGGAAGGGCGTCAAGATTGAAGATTGAGGGGACGCCGTGGCGCTGACCATCGTCCACCGCCGCCGCCTTCGCGCGATCTGGCGTTCAGCGGGCTGGCCGTGCCAGGACATGGTCGAGGTCGAGCTGCTGGCTGAAGGGTGGCTCGAACGGGTGCGCCACGACACCGGCCACGAGACGCTGCGTGTCACCGACACCGGCGTGGCCGTGCTGGCCGAAACGCTGCAACGCAACCGCGCGGCACGTGATGCCCACGAAGAGCTGGTCGAACGCGTGGCCCGCGACATGACACGCGCCGGCCGCATCGCCTGGCGTGGCCTGGGCCTGCGTGCCAAGGTGGGCGACGACTGGGTGATGGCCATGCCCGACGTCTTCTCCATCCGCAACACCACGGTGGAGGACTACCTCGAGCCGGTGGTGCACGAGATCAAGGTGCGGCGCGCCGACCTGCTGTCGGACCTCAAGCGCGAGGCCAAGCGCTCGGCCTACCTGCAGCTGTGCGGCGAGTGCTGGTACGTGATCCGCGAAGGCATCGCCAGGCCCGAGGAGATCCCGCCCGAATGCGGCGTGATCGTCGCTGGTGACAACGTGCTGGATGTCGCCCGCCCCGCCCCGAGGCGAGCGATGAAGCTGCCCTTCCAGGCCTGGATGGCGCTGGCCAAGGCGACGCCCGTGGAAGGCGCCATCCACGACGACTCGCAAAGCTGGCTGGGCGCGCCTAGCGTGGAGTGAACATGCGCAGCGCCAGGGCGACGGCCAGCAGCACGAACAGGGTCACGTCGATGCACATCACCCGCGTCAAGGCGGCGTTCAGCGGCAGGCCGATGGCCAGTGCGACGAAGCTGCCGGTGGCCAGCATGGCCGCTGCCAGTGCCAGCTCCTGCACAGGGGCCTGCGCAGCGCGCGTGCTGGCCAGCAGGCCCAGGCCGACCAGTGCCAGCAGCACGGCGCGATGCCGCATCAGCAGCAGCGGCAGCGGTTCGGTGAAGTCCAGTCCGTACAGGCGCGACAGTTGCTGCGAACCCAACAGGCCTGCGGCCGGCAGCAAGTGGAAAACGGACGTGATGACGAGAGCTGCCTGCACGACCCAGTGATTGAAGCGCATGGACACAGTGTCGAAGCCGCCCCACGCACGCGCAATGACCTTGGACGTCATTGCCCGCCGCTGGCTGAGCGACACTCGACGACTTGCCAGGAGTTCCCCATGAAGGCACGCCTTTGCATCCTCGGCGCCGCGGTCATCCTCGCGGCGTGCAACAGATCGCCCGAGTCCTCGGCGGCGGCCACCCCGACCGCCGCCATCCCCGCGTCCACGGCCAAGGCCGAGGCTGCGCACGACGCCCCCGCCATCGCCTGGAAGCAGGCCGCCAGCGACGCCGACGTCGATGCCGCCTTCGCGCGGGCCAAGGCCGACCGCAAGCCGGTCTTCGTCTACTGGGGCGCCAAGTGGTGTCCGCCGTGCAACCAGGTGAAGGCGACGCTCTTCAACCGCATGGACTTCATCGAGCGCTCGCGCGCCTTCGTGCCGGTCTACATCGACGGCGACAGCCCCGGCGCGCAGAAGCTGGGCACGCGCTTCAAGGTGCGTGGCTACCCGACCATGCTGCTGTTCAACGCCGACGGCGTGGAGCTGACGCGGCTGCCCGGCGAGGTGGATGCCTCGCAGTACACGCAGGTGTTGACGCTGGGCATGAATGCGCAACGGCCGGTGAAGGCGGTGCTGGCCGATGCCCGCGCTGGCGGCACGGGCCTCACACCCAATGACTGGAAGCTGCTGGCCTTCTACTCCTGGGAAACCGATGAGCAGCAGGTCGTGCCCAAGGACCAGTCCGCCGCCGTGCTCAAGCAGCTCGCGCAGGCTTGCCCGGCCGACCAGGCCGAGACGGCGACGCGCCTCATGCTCAAGGCCGTTGCCGCGATGGCCGACCATCCGCAGCCCGATGCGAAGACCCGCGAGAAGGTGGTGGCCGTGCTGGCCGATGCCAACGCCGCACGCGCGCACATGGACGTGCTGACCAACAACGCGGCAGACATCGTCAAGGCGCTGAGCGTGGACAAGTCCGCCGAGCGTGCGCAGCTGGTCGACGCCTTCAACGCTTCGCTGAAGACGCTGGAAGCCGACACCAGCCTGTCGCGTGCGGATCGCATCACCGCGCTGGCCGCACGCGTGGATCTCGCCAGGCTCGACAAGGGCCAGCCCACGCCCGCGCTGCAGGCGCAGGTGCGCGAGCACAGCGCCCGCGTGGACCGCGAGATCACCGATGGCTACGAGCGCCAGGCTGTTATCACGGCCGCGGCCTCCACGTTGGCCGACGCCGGCCTGCTGGACGATTCCGACGCCCTGCTCAAGGCCAACCTCGGCAAGAGCCATTCACCGTACTACCTGATGTCCGAGCTGGCCGCCAATGCGAAGAAGCGCGGCGACAAGACCGAGGCGCTGCACTGGTTGCAGGAGGCGTTCGACAAGTCCGAAGGCCCGGCCACGCGGCTGCAGTGGGGCGCGTCCTACGTGAGTGCGCTGGTGGAGCTGGCGCCGCAGGACGAGAAGCGCATCGAGTCGGCGGTGTCGCGGCTGTTCGACGAAGCGGCGGCGCAGCCCAACGCCTTCTATGAACGCAGTGCGCGCTCGATGCAGAAGGTGGGCACCCGGCTGGTCGACTGGAACAAGTCCAAGGCCCATGCCGAGCCGTTCAAGCGCCTGCAGGCGCAGCTTGACGGCGTGTGCGCCAAGCTGCCCGCCGATGACGCGCAGCGTGCGGTGTGCACCGGACTGCTCAAGCCCAAGACAGCCTGAGCCCGCTTCAATCCCCGCGAGCTTGCAGCCAGGCCCGCGGCGACGAGCCCACCCGCGCCGCGAAAGCCCGCGACAGCGCCGATGCGCTGCCATAGCCCACCTTTGCCGCCACGTGCTTGATGGCTTCGCCGCCCGCCAGCCGCTGCTGCGCGAGCGCGAGCCGCCACTGCGCCAGATGCTCGGCCGGCGTGTCGCCCACCACGCGCTTGAAGGCCGCCGCGAAGGCACTGCGCGACATGCCGGCCTTGTCGGCCAGCGCCGGCAGGTCCCACGGATGTGCCGGCTCGTCGTGCATGGCCACCAGCGCCTTGGACAGCTGCGGATCGGCCAGCCCCGCGAGCAGGCCTTCGGGCAGGTCCTCGCGGTCCAGCAGCCAACGCAGGAGCTGGATGAGCAGCACCTCGAACAGCCGGTTGGCCAGCAGGGGCCGCCCGCAGCGCGTGTGGTCGGCCTCGGCGAACAGCAGGTCCAGCGTGGACGCGAGCGAGGGGGCCTGCGACAGCGGCACCAGCACCAGCGGCGGCAGGGCGCGCGCCAGCGGATGCATGGCGCCGCCTTCGAAGCGCAAGGTGGCGCACACGAGCTGCGAGCCCTGCTCGGGCGGGTAGATGAAGTCGTGGTTCCAGGGCTGCGGGTAGAACAGCAGGGCCGGCTCGGCAACGCTCAGGCGTTGCGGCGGGCTGCCGGGGGACTGGCGGTGCTCGATCTCCATCGAGCCTTCGCGCAGCACATGCAGGTAGCCCAAACCAGGGTCGGCGCTGAAATGGGTGCGGCCGCACAAGGGGCCGGCATGGAACATCTGGGCCGACACGCGAAAGCGGTCGAAGAGGCTGGTGAGTCGATCGACAGGCATGGTTGGACGAATGGTATCGATTTGTGGATTCGATGTCACCTATCGTCCTGAGATGGACGGGACACTGTCGGTGTGCAAGTTCGCACGCATCGATTCACACCTGGAGAAACCAGCATGTCCCGCATCGCTCCCGTCACCGCCTCCAACACCCCTGCTGCTTCCGCGCCGCTGCTGGCTGCCGTCAAGGCCAAGCTGGGCTTCACGCCCAACATGATGTCCACCATGGCCCATGCCACGCCGGTGCTGCGCGGCTACCTGGGCCTGTCGGAGGCGCTCGCGTCCGGTTCGCTCAATGCCCGCGAGCGCGAGCTGATCGCGCTGGCCGTGGGTGAGGCCAACCAGTGCGAGTACTGCGTGAGCGCCCATGCGGCGATCGGCAAGGGCGCGGGGCTGGCTGACGCCGAGGTCGCTGCCGCCCGGCAGGGGCGTGCCGCCAGCGGCCGCGAAGACGCCCTCGTGCGCCTGGCGCAGGCGGTGGCGCGGGACCGCACCGGCGTGTCCGATGCATCGGTCGCCGCGGCGCGCGAAGCGGGCTTCAGCGACGCCGAGCTGCTGGAGGTGGTGGCGCAGGTGGCGCTGAACGTGCTCACCAACACGGTGAACCACATCGCCCGCACGGAGGTGGACTTCCCGGCCGTGCCGCGCCTGCACGGCTGACGGGCACAGGCTGTCACTGCCGCGCTGCGGGCGTGGGCTACGCTTGGCGTCTTTCCCAGAATGCCAGGAGCCCGCCCATGACCCGCACCGTCCTTGATGAAACCCGCATGCTGCCGGTGGTGCGCGAACGCATCGCCAACTGGCATGCGGACATCGTCCACAACGTGCAGGCGGCGGCCAGCTCCAACAACATCCTGGTGGTGGGCATGGCGCAGAACCCCTTCGTGCGCAAGGTGCGCCGCGCCCTCACCGAGGCGCAGCAGCCCTTCCACTACCTGGAATACGGCAGCTACTTCAGCCAGTGGAAGCCGCGCCTGGCGCTCAAGCTGTGGACGGGCTGGCCCACCTTCCCGATGGTGTTCGTGCGCGGCGTGCTGATCGGCGGCTATGAGGAGATGCAGCACCTCATCGAAAGCGGCGAGCTCAAGCGCATGCTGGGCGAGCCTTGAATCCCATGTTCGCGGGCCGAAATTCCCACCCATGGCTCACTGTTCATTGATACAGTGACGGTTGAATTTTCCAGGGTCGAGGAGCGTCCTTCATGTCGATTGCCCGCACCGGTGCCAGCCAGGTAGCGCAGCCTTCCTCCGTCGAGACGCGGATGCGCCGCCTCACCGACCCCGAAGTGAGTTCCATCGTCGACGCCAAGCAGGAGTCCCTGCGCGATCCGGCCGACGCGATGCGCTACCTCAAGGCCAAAGGCTTCCTCACCCCGAGCGGACGCGTGCCCAAGAAATATGGCGGCTAAGCCGCTGGTGGCCAGCGCACCGCCGGCCTGGGACACCTACAAGCAATCGCCCTCCCTCGTCCTCGGCTTCCACGGCTGTGACCGTGACGCGGCCGAAGCCGTGCTCAACGGCTCGACCAAGCACCTCAAGCTCAGCGACAACGAATACGACTGGCTCGGCCCGGGCATCTACTTCTGGGAAGCCGACCCCTGGCGGGCGATGGAGTTCGCCAACGACGCCCGGCTGCGGCCGCAGCTGGCCAATGGCGAGGTCAAGACGCCCTACGTGATCGGCGCGGTGCTGCACCTGGGGCGCTGCTGCAACCTGCTGGACGCCGAATCGCTGGGCGAACTGGAGCGGGCCTACGAGTTCATCGGGAACATCTACCAGCTGGCCCGGCAGCCCATGCCGGAGAACCGCGACGGCGCGGACTTGTCGGCGCGCTTTCGCGACCGGCTGGTGGTGGAGACCATGCACGATCTGCGGCGCGAGAGCGGCATCGAAGCCTACGACAGCGTGCGCGCCGCCTTTTTCGAAGGCGATGCGCTGTACCCCGGTGCGGGCTTCAGGCGCAAGAACCACATCCAGATCGCGGTGCGCAGCGTGCATTGCATCAAGGGCTATTTCCGCCTGCCCGGGATGTGAGGCGGTGCGGCCTGGCGGCCAGGCTTGCCGATCGCCCGCCGCTGCTGCCATTCGTCGCAGGACATCATCGGGCCGCCACGATTCGCAGGCACACTGCGCGCTCGTCTGAAAGGTCTTGCCGATGATCCAAGCTCTCTGGCGCTGCCTGGCCGTGGCGGCGCTGCTCGCGGGGGCGGTCCTGCCGTCGCAGGCCGAGGAGGCCCTCAAGCCCTGCCGCATCCCGGGCATCAAGAACGAGGTGCAGTGCGGTGTCTTGTCCCGGCCGCTGAATCCGGCCGAGCCGGCCGGCACGAAGATCGACGTGCACTACGTCGTCGTGCCTGCGCTCGCGCGGCGCAAGCAGCCCGACCCGGTGTTCATGCTGGCGGGCGGGCCAGGGCAGAGCGCCATCAAGGTCGCACCGCAGGTGATGCCCCTCTTCACGCGGCTGAACAACCGGCGCGACATCGTTCTCGTCGACCAGCGCGGCACCGGCCAGTCCGCGCCGCTCGAATGCGAGGACGTGCGCCACCTGCCGCTGGCGGACCAGTCCGACACCGAGCGCCAGATGAAGGACCTGCGCGAATGCCTGGGCCGGTTGCGCAAGCTGCCCTATGGCGACCTGCGCTTCTTCACCACCACCATCGCCATGCAGGACCTGGACGCCGTCCGCGAGCGCCTGGGTGCGCAGCGGGTGGACCTGGTGGGCGCGTCCTACGGCACGCGGGCGGCACTGGAATACATCCGGCAGTTTCCGAAGCAGGTGCGGCGCGTGGTCATCGACGGCGTCGCGCCGCCGGACATGGTGCTGCCGGCCAGCTTCTCCACCGACAACCAGGCGGCCTTCGATGCGGTGGTGGCGGCCTGCGAGGCCGAGTCGGCGTGCGCCAAGGCCTACCCCAGCCTGCGGGCGGACTGGATCGCGCTGCTGGCGAGCCTGCCCAAGCCAGTGACGGCCGTGCATCCGCTCAGCGGCAAGACCGAGAGCTTCACACTGAGGCGCGACATGGTGCTGGGCTCGGTGCGCGGCCCGTTGTACTCGCCCCTGCTGGCGTCGGTGCTGCCCATGGCCATCACCGAGGCCGCGAAGGGCCGCTATGAGCCGCTGCTGGGCATCAACAGCCTGTTTGGTTCAAGCAAGGGCACGGCACTGGCGATGGGCATGCATTTCTCCGTGGTCTGTGCGGAAGACTTCCCGCGCATGGCGTCGGCCAAGGACGCGCCGGGCCGCGACTTCAACCGCGACTTCTCGCGCGTCTACGACCGCGTGTGTGCCGAGTGGCCGCGCGGCGAGGTGCCCGAGGCCTTCTACTCGATGGCCCCGAGCCCGGCGCCCGTCCTGGTGCTCAGCGGCAGCATCGACCCGGTCACGCCGCCGCGCCATGGCGAGCGCGCGGCCAAGGCGCTGGGCCCATCGGCGATGCATGTGGTCGTGCCCAACATCGGCCATGGGGTGCTCGGCACCGTGCCTTGCATGCGCGACGCAATGTTCCGCTTCATCGAAGCCGAGGACGATGCCGCCGCGCTGAAGCTCGACGTGTCCTGCGCGAAAGGCGTGCCCCGGCCGCCGGCCTATCGCCCCATCGACCTCTCGACGGAGACCGCGAAGAAATGATCACCGTCGAACACCTTGCCAGGCAATTCACTGCGCCCGCCGCGGGCAAGCGCGGCCTGTCGTTCAAGCGTGCCGCACCCCAGGTCGTGAAGGCCGTGCAGGACGTGAGCTTCACCGCACCCGACGGCCGCATCACCGGCCTGCTGGGCCCCAACGGCGCGGGCAAGACGACCAGCCTGCGCATGCTGGCCGGGCTCATCACGCCCGATGCGGGACGCATGTCGGTGGACGGCATCGACGTCGTCGCCCGGCCGCGCGAGGCGCTGTCGCGCATGGGGGTGCTCAGCGATGCGCGGGGCCTGTACCCGCGGCTGACGGCGCGCGAGAACATCGTCTACTACGGCAGCCTGCATGGCTTGTCGCGGGATGCGGCGAACGCACGCGCCGAGACCCTGGCCGCGATGCTGGAGATGACGCCGCTGCTGGACCGCCGCACCGATGGCTTCAGCCAGGGCGAGCGCATGAAGACGGCCCTGGCCCGCGCGCTGGTGCACGACCCGGCCAACATCGTGCTGGACGAACCCACCAACGGGCTGGACGTGCTGGCCACGCGTGCGCTGCGCGACGCCCTGCGCTACCTGCGCACGCCCGAGGGCGGCGGCAAGTGCATCGTGTTCTCCACCCACATCATGCAGGAGGTGGAGCGGCTGTGCGACAGCGTGGTGGTGGTCTCCCACGGCCGCACCGTGGCCTCGGGCAGCGTGGCCGAGCTGCTGGCCCAGACCCGCGAGCAGGACTTCGAGGAAGCGTTCGTGAAACTGGCCTTCGCTGAAGAAGCCGCCCGTCATCTGCAAGAGGTGAAAGCATGAGCTTTGCCAACACATCCTTCCTGCGCACGGCGTTCACCGTGTTCCGCAAGGAGATCACCGACGCCCTGCGTGACCGCCGCACGCTGATGGTGGTGCTGGTGTCCAGCGTGATGATGGGACCGCTGGTGCTCATCGCGCTGTCGTCCTTCATCGCCTCCTTCGAGGCGCGTGCCGAGAAGCGCGAGGTGGTGGTGCTGCACATGGAGCGCGCGCCCAGCCTGAAGAACTACTTCGAGCGCCAGACCTACACCGTCAAGGCGGCACCGGCCGACTACGAGCAGCAGCTGCGCAAGTCCACGCTCGGCGACCCGGTGGTGGTCATTCCCGAGGGCTTCGAGGACGCCATCATCCGCGCCGAATCGCCGGTGGTGGAGGTGGTGAGCGACAGCGCCAACAAGCAGGCCGAGGGCAGCAGCGGGCGCATCCAGCGCCTGTTGCAGGGCTTCGGCCGCGAACGCGCGATGCTGAACCTGGCGGTGCGCGGCGTGTCCGGCGAGTTGCTGGAACCGGTGCAGGTGGAGGAGCGCGACCTGGCCAGCACGCAGACGCGTGCCACGCAGATCACCGGCATGCTGCCCTTCTTCGTGCTGATGGCGGTGCTCTACGGCGCGCTCAACGCGGCGCTGGACACGACCGCCGGCGAGCGCGAGCGCGGCTCGCTGGAGCCGCTGCTGATGAACCCGGCCGAGCGCGCGGCGCTGGTGCTGGGCAAGTGGGGTGCGGTGGCATCACTGAGCATGCTCATCGCGGTGTTGAGCTGCCTGAGCTTCCTGCCCGCGCAGTGGCTGTTGCGCAGCGACACCCTGCAGGCGATGTTCCAGTTCGGGGCCCGCGAGGCGGGGATGTTCCTGATGGTGCTGCTGCCCTTCGCCGCGGCGTTGTCGGCGGTGCTGATGGCGGTGGCCATCCGCTGCAAGACCTTCAAGGAGGCGCAGGCCAACAGCACGGTGGTGATCCTCAGCGTGTCGCTGCTGCCCTTGTTCACCGTGTTCAACGAAGGTGGCGAGGCTGGCTGGCACCTGGCGGTGCCGGGCCTGGCGCAGAACGTGTTGATGACGCGCGTGCTCAAGGGCGAGGGCTTCGGCCTTGAGCAGGTGGTGGTGCCGCTGGTGGTGTGCGTGGCGCTGACGGCGGTGGGGGTGTGGTTCGTGGCGAGGATGCTCAGGACCGCTGCGGTGAGGTGACGATCACAAGCCCGCCTTGCTCTTCTCCAACCATCCCAGCGTCTTCGCGTGCAGGCTCTGCACGTACAGGCGATCCGGAGTTTCAGTGATCGCCGTCGTTTCCGGATACGCACCGCTCGGGTCCTGCAAGTCCACCAGCACCTTGCCCGATTCATCGAATGCGAACACGTGCCCGTAGGCCGGCGGCACGGGCCACAGCGCCTTGGGCAGCCGCAGCGCAAGCTTGCGCATCCACGGCTTGCCGGCGTTGTTGTCGATGAACGCGCCGCGTGGCTTGACCAGGCCCACCCACAGGCGGCCATCCAGCCCGCGCATGAGGTTGTCCGGGTGGCCCGGCAGGTTCTGCAGCAGCAGCGTCACTTCGGCCGGCGGTTTCTTCGCGCTCGCATCCTTCGTGGCGACCGGCAGCTTCCAGATGCGGTACTCCCCCGTCTCATTGACGAAGATGCTCTGCTCGTCGGCGCTCAGTGCCAGGCCGTTGGCAAAGCACAGGTCTGACAGCAGGATGCGCGTGGCCTGGGTGACCGGGTCGTATTCGAGCAGCCGGCCGGTGGACGAATGCTCCACCACGTCCAGCACGCTGGCGGCGAAGGTGCCGCCCCAGGCCTTGGCGCCGAAGCGGCGCGAGGCGTCGGTGAAGTAGACCTTGCCGTTCTTTGCCGCCACCACGCCGTCGGCATAGCGGATGGGGTCGCCATGCACGTTGTCGGTGAGCACCTCGACCTTGGCCGACTCGCCCATGCCCGTGGCGCGCAGCAGGCCGCCGTGGTCGCCGAACATCGGGTCGGCGATGAGCAGGGCGCCGTTCGCGTCGAAGTCGAAGCCCAGCGGCCGGCCGCCGGTGCGCACCACCAGCTCCTTGCCCGAGCCGTCGGGCTTCATGCGCACGATGCTGCCGCTGGCGAGCGCCGCGTACACCCAGCCGTCGCGCACCACGATGTGCTCGGGGCCTTCGTCGCCCGACAGGTCGATGGCGTTCAGGCCGGCGAGCTTCTGGTTCACCGCATGCGGGCCGACGTAGCCCGGTGCGGCCGGCGCCACCCAGGGCTCGGGCGCGACCGGCACCGGCCACACCAGCAGGTAGCCCGCGAGCAGGAGCACGAGGGCGGCAAGCGTGAGGAAGACGCGGCGCATGGATTCCCTTCCGGTTCGGGTTTTGTCGGGTGCGCAGTATGGCCGCAAGTGGGGGCATGATGCACCCATGAATTCGCCAAGTGCCCCTTCATCGATCCAATGGCGCAGCTGCCACTTCGACCAGCTCAGCCTGCGCGAGCTCAGCAGGATCTTCATGGCGCGGCAGCTGGTGTTCAGCGTCGAGCAGAACTGCGCCTACCTCGATGCCGATGGGCATGATGAGGTGTGCTGGCACGTCGCCGCCTGGTCGCCCGAGCATCGCGTGCCGCTGGCCTATGCACGCGTGCTGCCGCCGGGGGAGAAATACGCCGAGGCCTCCATCGGCCGTGTCGTGACCACCAGCGCCGGGCGCGGGCTGGGCCTGGGGCGCGAGCTGGTGCGGCGGGCCGTCGAGGTCGCCCGCCAGCAGTACCCAGGGCATGGCATCCGCATCTCGGCGCAGTCGTACCTGGAAGGGTTCTACGGCAGCTTCGGCTTTGCCATCCAGGGCGAGCGCTACATGGAAGACGGCATCCCGCACACCGAGATGCTGCTGGCCGCGGCCTGAGCTCGGGCCGCCTGCCGAACCTCAGGCTGCCTGCGGCGAAGACTGGTTGGCCGGCGGCTCCTGCCCGTGCACCGACACGCGGTTGCGGCCGCTGCGCTTGGCGGCGTAGCAGGCGCGGTCCGCGGCCTGGAGCACCTCCGCGTGCTTGCCGAAGCGTCCGTCCACCGGCACCAGCCCGATGCTCGCGCCCACGTTCAGCCGCTCGCCGCTCCAGCGCAGCTCGTAGCGCTCGACGGCGTGACGGATCTTCTCCGCGATGGCGATGGCTTGCGCCACCGGGCAGTGCGGCAGCAGCACGGCGAACTCGTCGCCGCCCAGCCGGGCCACGGTGTCGGTCTGGCGCACCTGCGACACGATCTCGTGCGACACGTCGCGCAGCAGCGCGTCGCCTGCTGCGTGGCCGGCGCTGTCGTTGACCTGCTTGAAGCGGTCCAGGTCGATGAAGAGCGCGCAGAACGGATGCTGCGCGGCGCGTGCCGTGGCCTGCTCCAGCAGCGACTCGAACTCGGCGCGGTTGGCCAGACCCGTGAGCGAATCGTGGCTGGCCACCCAGGCCAGGCGCTCGCGCTGCTCGCGCGCCTGCGTCACGTCCTCCACGATCCAGATCGTGCCCTGTGACGGATTGCCCGGCACCACGGCGCGGCCGCGCAGATGGGCCCAGAAGCGCTCGCCCGAACGGCGCATCAGCTCCAGCTCGCCGTCGAATGCGCCGAACTGCATGAGCGCCGGCCGCGCGCGCTCGGCCATGGCGGCATAGGCCTCGTCGCTGGCGTAGATCATGCGCGTGTTCTGCCCGCGCACCATCTCCTTGCTCCAGCCGAAGATGCGCGAGAACTGCTCGCTCACCAGCTCGAAGCGGCCGTCGCGCGTGAAGCCGATGCCCACCTCCGCGTTGTCCAGCACCGCCTGCAACTGGCGCAGCAGGCCGGCGGTCTCCTCCTGTTTCAGGTGGCGTTCATGCACCACCTTCAGGAAGGCGCGAGAGAGCTGCCCGACTTCGTCGTTGCCGTGCGGCCAGTCCTGCACCGCCGGTTCCTCGTCATCGCGCAGGGCTTCGGCGCGACGGCGCAGCACCGAGATGCGGCGCGTGAACGACCAGCCCAGCAGGCCGGCGAGCAAAGCGGCAGCGGCGCCCACCGCGGCGGCGGCGCGCCAGGCAGTGGCCTGCGCGGCGATGAGTGGCTGCAGCGCGACTGACTCGGGCATCACGCGGATCACCATCCAGTCGGCCTCGGGAATGCCCGCCATGGAGACGAGGTAGCCGTCCATGATCTGCGCCAGGCCTTCGTTGTGGATGGTGCGGCCGTCGCGGGCCCACTGCTGGTAGGCGGCGGCCACGCCCGGCTCTTCCTCGGCACGGCCGAGCAGCCGCATGGGGTTGGGGTGCGCGACCACCACGCCGGTGACGTCCATGACCATCTCGCGAGAGAGGTCGATGCTGTCGTCGTGGCTCGTGTTGTCCAGCAGGATGCTGCGGCGAAGTTCCAGCACGCCGCCGATCATGCCGATCGTCTTGCCGTCCTTGGTGCGGATGGGCGCGGTGAAGATGATCACCGGGGCCTTCGTCGAGCGTCCGGTGTGCGGGCGGGAGATGATCGGCAAGCCGCCTTGCATCGTGCGCTGGAAGTACTCGCGGTCGCCGATGGGAATCAGGTCCTGCTGGTCCGTGTCTCGCCGGACACGGGTGCGCATGTTGCCGTCGGAGCCGGCGATGAAGAGGTTGTCGAACAGCGCGCGCACCGAGGCCTGGCTGCGCAGATATTGCGTGAGGGCGGCAGGGTCGTCCAGCATCTGCGGCGAGACCTGCGCGGCCACTGCGGAGAGCGTCGTCTGGAACAGCGTCACCTTGCTGGCAAGCAGCGTGGCGCTGCGCTCGCGCTCCTCGGCCACGTGCAGCAGCAGCATGCGCTGCGTCTCCTGCTGCGTGCGCGCCAGCACGACGTAGGTGCTGATGGCTGCCGAGGCCACGCCGGTGACGACCGCGATCGCCACGATCTTGAACTTGAGCGTGGAGACCCAGGACAGCAGCAGGCGACCGGCAGACGACAACATGGAGACCTCAGTCCTTCGCCATGGGCGACACCGCCCGCACGAAGGGTCAACCATGCTCCCACGGTGGATCGTCGCGCGCCGGGCAATAAGCCCGGGGATTGGGCCTCAGTTCATCGCGGACGGCGGCGTCGGGGCGTCAGGTGTGATGCCTGTCACGCCGCGTTGCGGTGCAGGGCGCGCTGGACTTCGGACTGCCAGGGGAGGGCGTGGACGATGCCGTTGAGGTGGACTGCGGCTTGGGTGGTGGGCAGGGGTAGCCCTTCGGAGTCGATCAAGTGAAGATTGGTGACCAGTGCCATCGGGTCGGCCATGGCAACAACGCCATCGGCGACTTCCACCCAGTCCCAAGCTACGCCGGCTGCGGGATCTGCCGAGGGGCTGCCCCAGACGGTCTGCCCGTACAGATGATCGCCTTCTTTCACGTTGAAGACTTGCGTTCCGAGGTGCACGAAATGTAGCTCCGGCGCGCTCTCCGCCTGCCACAATAGCGGTGGCCACGCGCACACAATCCAAGCGGGTGTCATCTGCTTGAGGTCCTGCGTTGGTGGATGGATGGGGTCACGATGGAACGCAGTGTGATGCGTCACTTTGCGTTTGACATCTGTAAGTCCTTTCAGGGGTCAAGTCGTAAAGCGCGCGATGCGCGCAGGTCTCGTTGGGAGTGGAGAAGAGCCATGCTCCAAGATGGATTCACCTCGGTGCTTCAAGTAAAGACGCGTGATGAGTTTGGAAAGGAGCTCGAGCGCTTTGCTTCGAATCTTGGATTCAAGATCGTCAACGCCGTGGCTATCGTTGATCACTTTGGCCGAGATTCGGACTTCATTCATGTGAACAACGTTCCCATTGAAGCCCACGAGATAGATGTTCCGCAAAACAGTCGGCGTGATCCAGTAATGCAACACTGCAAACACGCGAGCGTTCCCATCATCTGGAATCAAGACACCTATACATCGATTGGTCTAGGCGAACGGTGGGAAGCTCAGGCGCGATTCGGTTTTCACACTGGCATCGCGCTGGCGCTCCATCTGCCTGAAGGCAAGCACTTTTTTTTATCTGTTGATCGGGATCAGCCGCTCCCAAACGACAGAGGCGAAGTCACGCGTCTTGTGGCAGACCTTCAACTCTATGCGGTTCATGCGCAGGACATAGCTTTGCGTGTCTTGCTCCCGCCAGAACCCGAGCGAGACCTACCAAATTTGACCCCTCGTGAGCTTGAAAGCCTTAGATGGACGATGGAAGGGAAGACGGCTTGGGAGCTTGGGAACATTCTCGGGATTAGCGAGAGAACAGCCGTTCTCCACCTGAACAATGCAATGCACAAACTGGGATGCATTAACAAGCATCAGGCAGTGCTGAAGGCATTGAGACTTGGAGTTATTCGCTAGAACAGTCGGTCAGGTCGTCAACACCTGTAAGAGTTGACAGTTTCGAGACCTTGATGTCGCTGCTGGAATGGAGTCTCACGCACAGGGCGTGCGTCCCCATCCCAGGAGCCTCACATGTCGCAACAGCAAACCCCGGCCACTGCTCAAATCCAAGCGAAGCTGCCGACGCAGCCGGCTGTGCCGTCGGCACCGATGCCGTTGGATGACAAACTGCTTGCCCTCGTCGGTGGTGGTACATCAAGTGCCAGTGGCCCTTATACGACTTGGTAGTCTCTACGGCGTGTTAAGACGCCGAATTGCTGCTATAGCTCCAGGCCCATCGCGTCAGTCGTAGTGTCTTAGCTGGCCCGTGCCACGTGTCTATGACCGTGCCCGGGCCTTCGTCATTCTGGCCCTATCGAGTGGCCGAGTGCGCGGGAGAAATGTTGAGCGGATGTTTCTTGAGGCGCATCATCCTCGCTTGACTTGGCATTCGACAATGCCAAGCTCCTTGCATTGACAACCAAGAGCACACGCGCTAGTCAAGTTGCCGATCTCTGTCTCCGGCAGTTTGTGAAGCCTCAAGTCCTACAAAGGTGGGAATTGCGTTCCGTGCGCTTGCCGCGCACACTCCCCGCCGTGTCTTTGGGGAGAGGGGCGCATGCACGCCAGCCTGGAAAGGCGGTTCACCGCCGTACTGGACGTTCGAAGTCGCGAAGACTTGATCGTCGAATGCCTTCGATTTGCTAACGATCTCGACTCGAGCGAATGACGGCCTCCGTCATCGTCGACGTGGGTGACGGGCAGACGGAGTGGGCCTCGGTCGACAACATGCCCAGGGCCTATGTGCCGTTCGGCTCATCGAGGGAGCTTGGCAAGATCGATCCGGTGTGTCAGCACTGCAAGCGATCCTCCCGGCCCATCATCTGGGACCGCCGAACCTACGCGGCAGCTGGACACCTGGGCAAGTGGGAGCATCAAGCACCCTTTGGCTACGCATCTGGGGTGGCACAGGCATTTCATTTCCCCCGGGGCATTCACTTCTTCATCGGCATTGATCGCTTCGGCGAGTTGCCCTCCGACCCCACCGAATCTGGACGTTTGCTGGCTGATCTGAGCCTGTTTGCCTCCCTGGTCCAGGAGCCCGCATTGGCTGTGCTTCTGCCCGAGTTAAGGGACGCTGCCAATGAAGTTGCATTGACATTGCGCGAGATGGAGTGCTTGCAGTGGACGATGGAGGGCAAGACTGCATGGGAGGTCGGCCAGATTCTGTCCATCAGTGAACAGACGGCGGTCCGGCATCTCAACAACGCGACGCACAAGCTTGGGTGCGCGAACAAGCATCACGCTGTGATTCGGGCCTTGAGGCAGGGGATCCTTCGATGACGGTCGATGCTATTGACTTTGGCCTGGCAACGCTCGATCTCAAGAATCGAGATGACCTGCTGAAGGCGGTGCTTTCTTTCGCCAGGGATCTGGAATTCGAGCAAGTGACTGCAATGGTTGCTGAAGATCGCATCGGCTCGGAGACTCGGTTTGCATGGGTCGCCAACATGCCGGAGGAGTATCGAGAGATTTGTGAAAACGTCACGAGGGCGAAGTGCGATCCCGTGATGCAGCACTGCAAGCGTCACGGCACACCTATCGCGTGGAACCAAACCACGTATGTGACTGTGGATCAAGGAGAGCAGTGGGAGGAGCAGGCCCGATTCGGTTACTGCACAGGTATCACCTTTGCCTTGCATCTGCCGCACGGGCACCACTTCTGGATCGGCGTTGATAGAGATCAGGAGTTGCCTAACGACCGTAGAGAGGTCGAACGAATGACTGGGAACTTGATGTTGTTCGCTGTTTCCGTTCAGGAGGCGGCGATGCAAGTGTTGCTGCCGACGACCAGAGAACGTGTCTGCGCGCGCTTGACACCCAGGGAACTGGACACCATCCGCTGGACGATGGAAGGAAAGACGGCCTGGGAAGTTGCGCAAATCCTGTCCATCAGCGAACAGACCGCAGTTCGCCACCTCAACAACGCAACTCACAAGCTCGGATGCGTGAACAAGCATCACGCGGTAGTCAAGGCGTTACGTCTGGGACTCCTGCACTGAAGACGCTTCTAGAGGGCAACGACCAATGATCCTCGATGAGTTCACATCCGTCCTCAGTGTCAAGTCGCGAGAGGGATTTCGATCCGAAGTTGACCGGTTCACTGGCTGGCTCGGGTTCGAGAAGTTCAATGCGACCGTTGTGCTGGACGTCACTCACACTGAATCGCGATTCGCCTGGGTGGACAACACGCCAGCGGCCTTCGAACCTCTGGCTTGCAATTTCGAACGTGCACGGGTCGATCCTGTGGCTCAACATTGCAAGACATTCAGCACGCCGATTGTTTGGGACCAAGGGACGTACACGAGCCTTGGACTTGGGCCGCATTGGGAAGAGCAGGCGGCTCATGGGTACAAGACCGGCATCGCGTTGGCTTTGCATTTGCCGAGGAGGTTCCACATCTACATCGGACTTGATCGCGCAGAACCTCTACCAAGCGATCGTTTAGAGCTGAGCCGCATGGTGTCGGCGCTGCACCTCTTTGCCGCCTTTGCGCAGGATGCTGGCCTTCGCTTGCTGCTTCCTTCACTTCGGGTCGATGAAGACTTCGAGGATCTGACGAGACGCGAACTCGAATGCCTCAAGTGGACGATGGAAGGCAAGACGGCCTGGGAGGTTGGGCAGATTCTTTCCATCAGCGAGCAAACGGCGGTAAGACATCTGGTCAATGCCACGCGCAAGCTGGAATGCATCAATAAGCACCAAGCCGTGGTCAAGGCGATGCGGCTAGGGTTGATTCAATGACTCGGCAATGCTGAAGCCTGCGACAACGGTGCACAGGAAGGGAGAGAAGAATGCCTCACGAGGACTTCACATCGGTACTGCAAGTCAAGACGATCAATGCCATTGTCGTTGTGGACCACTCTGACCGCGGTTCCGACTTCTTGTTTGTCAGCAACACCCCGTTGGAAGCGTCCGAGCTTGACGACCGGGAATACAACCAGTGCGACCCGGTCTTGCAGCATTGCAAGCACTCTACGAGGCCCATCGTGTGGAATCAGAACACATACACAGAGGCAGGCTTGGGGTGGCGTTGGGAATGGCAGGCCCGCTTCGGGTTTCACTCTGGCGTGGCACTTGCACTTCATCTCCCGCAGAAAAGGCACTTCTTCTTTGGTATCGACTGCGACCAACCCTTGCCGAGCGACTCGCGAGAAGTGGCGCGAATGACGGCGGAGCTCAGCCTCTTTACCGTCTATGCGCAGGACGTTGCATTGAAGGTCCTGCTTCCTCCGGAGCCTGAAGTCGATCCACCAAAATTGACTCGACGCGAACTTGAAGGACTCATGTGGACGATGGAGGGAAAGACCGCCTGGGAAGTCGGGAAGATCCTGTCCATCAGTGAGCAGACGGCCGTGAGGCATCTCGTCAACGCGGCCCGGAAGTTGGATTGCATCAACAAGCATCAAGCAGTGGTGAAGGCAATGCGACTCGGCCTGATTCGGTGAGATCGTTTCAGAGGCGTGCGCTCCATGCTTGTGCGAGCGCTATAGCGTTGCCTCTGTGCCGATCGGCGTGCTGCTGACTGAGAATCCAGAACGGCCCGGAGCTCACCGACTTACACCAAGTTCTCATCCTACGCAATGCCAGAGCCTTTGTATCGCTTGAACCGCTGAGCTCTTCTACGCTGCGCCCTTCATTCGCAAGCATTGAGGCTTCGTGAATGAGGCGGAAAGGCTTGCCGCGAACAGGCCGACTTACAAGCGACAGGAGGCGCGCATGCGCGAATTGAAGAGCGAAGAAATTGCGGTTATCGGCGGCGCTGGCTCGGTGGTCCCGCAAACCAGGACGCCCGTCATCCCGGTTCTGCCAGGGCACGGCAAGTTCCCTTTGCCAGACCCGATGCCTACCCCCGTGCCGGCAGACGGCGCCAGTTGAAGATCGAGACAGCCATGCACTTCAACGAGGCGGCGAAGGACCATCCGCAGAAGGCCGCGTGCAGGCACTGCGGCGATGCGCGGTTCTATTCCCATGAGATCCATGCCGGTGGTGGCGTGGCGGTCGATCGTCTGCCGGCAGGTCTCTTGACCGGAGCCAAGTACAAGCTGCGCGTTTGCGGGACGTGCGGGTTGACGGACTGGTTCGTGCCTGCCGAGTACCTCGATGGTGTTCGGTCATTCTTCAAACCAGAAGTGCACCTGAAGCCCTGACTCTGGAAAGCACGTCGCACGAGTGTTTGTCAATGACAAAGCTTTGCCATGGTCTCCATGCACTCGTTGCGATGCAATGCCATGCAGCGACATCGCAACGTGGAGGACGTGCCAAGGGCGCGAGCGAGCATGAAGCTTTTTCGTCAGGAGGCTGTTGAGGCGCGCAGCGCTCAGTGGCTGGGAACAGTGCGTCTGGTGCGGCCGCTTGGATTCAGCGTAGCGACGGCCGTCGCCGCCTTCTTGGCGGTGTTGTTGGTGAGCTTTGTCTTCCTGGGCGAGGTCAACCGCAAGGCGCATGTGCCGGGCCTCCTTGTGCCGGCCTTGGGCAGCGTCAACATCACTGCGCCCACGGCAGGGGTGGTATCGCAGCGGCTCGTGTCACAGGGCGATCGGGTGCAGCCCGGCGATGTCCTCATGGTTGTTGACACGGAGCGCCAAGCCTTGGGCGGTGAGCAGGCTGGCGGGGGCGTGGAAACCAGGATTGGCCGGCAGATCGAGTCAAGGCGCCAGTCCATCGAGCGGGAACGTGCGATGCGAGAAATGCAGGTGAAGCAGCGTGATCAATCGATGGCAGATCGCCTTCGCACGCTGTCTTCCGAGCTTCGGCAGTCAGAAGAAGAGTTGGCGATGCAACGCAGGCGCGTGGAGCTTGGCAAGAAAAGTGCTGACCGATTCGCCCAGTTGGCCCGAGAGGGGTTTGTCTCCGAGGTGCAGGCGCAAGGCAAGCAGGAAGAGCTGATCGACATCACGACTCGCCTGCAGTCGATGGAACGTGTCCGTCTTTCATTGCTGCATGACCAGCAGGTCCTGGTGCAAGACAGGCAAACCGCGCAAGCCCAATGGCAGAACGACTTGCAACAGTTGGCGCGGGGAGAGGAAAGCATTCGTCAGGAGGCGGACGAGAACGCCTCGAAGAAGACGTTCGTGGTTGTTGCGCCGGCGCTGTCGACCGCCAGCAAGATCAGGCGATACCGGGTTGCTGCCCTTGGTCCAGCGCTTGGCCAGGCGGTTCAGGCAGGCCAACTCCTGGTCACCTTGGTGCCCGAGTCCGAAGACGGAAGCGTCGCCTTGGAAGCGCATCTCTACGCGCCCACGCGAGCCGCCGGATTCGTTCAACCAGGCCAATGGGTCTATCTGCGGTACGCGGCCTACCCGTATCAGAAGTTTGGCCTCTATCGCGGACAAGTGCTGTCAGTCTCCGGCTCGCCCTACACGCTGGGCGATCTGCCTGGTCCGCTGGCCGCTCAGTTGGGCGCGCAGGTAGGACCGGGCGAAGCGCTCTTTCTCGTCCGTGTGCAGCTGGACGAGCAGACGGTGATCGCATTTGGTCGGCAACAGGCCCTGAAGCCCGGGCTTGCGCTCGATGCCGATGTAGTCCAGGACCGGCGAGCGATCTGGGAGTGGGTCGCCGAGCCCATCCTCGCTGCGAAAACGCAGATGAAAGTTCTTGCTGCTCATCCCAAGCCGAACCATGGCGGGGAGGGGGGAGTATGAAGACAGCGAAGGCTGCCTGCTGGGAGTGGTGGCCCATTCAAGATAGAAAGAAGAGCAGATGGAATATTTGAGCAAAGCGGATCCTGCGTTGGATCATGTGTATGGGGGTGGCGAGACCACCACGACCACCACCACGACCAACACCAATACTTGCAACGGTACGATCGTCACCGTCAAGATCGACATTGGGCCGTTTGGAGCGTCTTACACGAAGTGCACCCCCGTCGCTCCGTCTGGCGGAGCCAGCGCCCCGAGCGCCGGCTCGTCCGCCCCCTCGGGGCCGCCTCCGAAGTCGAGTGACGACAACGAAGACAGCAAGGTGAGGCACTAAGCTTCACGGGCCCGCGGCTCGAGCTGCGGGCTTCTCTCGAAGAATTGACGGTGACAAGTGCAGGGATGCTCCATGCAAGTGCTTCGATGGTTATTGGGCGCGTTAGCTCTGCTGATGTTTGCGTCTGGACAGGCTGCAGTGGTTAACGAGAAACCTTTGGTCGCCGAAGATGCAAAGAGCATGACGGCCGACTCTCAGAAGCCTGCCTGTATCGAATCCAGAACGGGGCAGGTCACGATCGACAAAGGCATTGGTTCCGTCTACGAGGTCACTGCACCATGCCATGACGATGGCAGTCGGCCTCTGGTTGTCTTCGTCAACTATGTGTCCGAGGCGGACCGCGACTACTTCTCTATGCCGTCGGTGTCTCTGGCTCGGAGCACGCCCAGATCTTCGGTCGCCTATACCTACAGATATCTTGCTGAGCGTCTGGCGGCCCGGGGCTTTGTGACTGTTCGCAATGACCCGCTTGGCGTGGGTTGCCGGGAGGGAGAGCACGCTGCTGCGGATGCGTTGTCCCCGTTTTGCATTCGCGCGTTTGAGACTGCGAGAGTGGAACGCTCGGACTACGCCGAGGTCTTGGGCAAGGTCTTGCTAGCAGCTGATGCCAGTCTTTCAACGCATCTGGCAAACCGGGGCGTCGTATTCATCCTGCACTCTGGAACAACATTGGTTTTGAAGGATGTCTTTGAAGGGGCATATGGTCTGGAACCGTCCAGGACTGGTGTGGTGGGCGTGTCAGCGCTCATCGGGACAGGAATGGCGAACGATCAGTGGCAAACCAGTGGTGTGTTCCAGGCACGGATCGATCGCTGCGAGTCTCAGTACGCTCTCAGACTTCATTTCTCGCGATGCGTGCAACGCGCACTCGGGGACAGCTACGCGGTCGGGCGCATTCCGGAGGAAAGCCGTCGCCTCATCAATTCTGAGTGCGAGCGTATCGGTGCAGCCTGCAAGAAGACCGCCGTTGCTTTGCTTAATGAGATTACAGAGACGGTCTCGAAAAACTTTCTGGAAGGAGCTTCTCAGGGAGACAAATATTCGTCGCCTGCTGGCTATGTAGGAACATTGAGATCGCATCTTGACATTGTCAGTTCGACTGATTCGCCTTGTTCCCTTTTGGTCACGATGAGGCCGGCAGTTCGGCTCATCTATGGTGATGCTGACGTCGCACTTTCTGGTGACCAGCAAGTTCGCGAGTGGGTGTCCTGCGGAGGCAGCGCGGCCGACGCCATCACATTGGCCAATGTTGGCCATACGCTTGGCCCAAATGTTCATACTGGGCCTATGACCGAGGAATCAGCCGAACTTGTGATCAACGCTGCGGTGGATGTCGCTCGTCGACTATCCAACCGACTCTCATCGCCGTGAGCGAACAAATCCGGCCTGGTTATCTGCGCTGGCGAATATGAAAACCATCCTCCAATCTGAAGCCAACGAGTGCTCTCTGGCTTGCCTCGCGATGGTGGCTTCGGCGCATGGTGACAACGGCGATCTAGGTGAACTGCGGCGCCGTTTCAGCGTCTCGCTCAAAGGCTCCAACCTGCGGCAACTCATCGCAAACGCTGAAGAGTTGGGCTTCAACGCCCGCCCGGTGCGCGTCGAAGTGAACGAACTGTCTCAATTGAAGATGCCTTGCATCCTGCACTGGGACATGAATCACTTCGTGGTTCTGGTGGCGGCCAACAGCCGGAATGTGACGATCCTCGATCCTGCGATAGGAAAGCGTCGGTTGACGCTGGAGGAGTTCTCGCCGCATTTCACAGGCATAGCGCTGGAGCTCACTCCCACCTCTGACTTCAAGCCTCGCTCTGCTCCTCCGCGCGTTGCCTTGAAGTCGCTCACGGGGCGTGTCCTGGGGCTGCGGCGGTCGCTGACTCAGATCCTGATGCTTGCATGTGTGCTGGAGCTGTTCTCGCTGGCGGCGCCAATGGTCAATCAGCTGATCGTCGATGACGCGCTGGCCTCGCATGACGCCGAGTTGCTGTCCGTGCTGATACTTGGCTTCGGACTCTTGTTGTTCATTCAGACCTTGGTTGCGTTGGCCAGAAGCTGGATGGTGATGGTGCTTGGGCAAAGTCTGAGCTTTCAGTGGACAAGCAACATGTTCGGGCACTTGCTGAAGCTACCCGCATCGTTTTTCGAGCGAAGACATCTTGGCGACATCGTCTCGCGTTTTGGCTCCGTGTCGTCGATCCAGAGAACGCTCACGCTAAGCGTGGTGGAAGCGCTTCTCGACGGCCTGATGGGTCTTCTGGCCCTCGCGATGATGCTTTTGTACTCGACCACTTTGACAGCCGTGGTCGTAGGCGCAGTACTCGCGTATGCGTGCCTGCGCTGGCTCGCCTTTCGACCGTTCCGGGAGGCAGCGGCCGAGCGGTTGATCGTTGCGGCACGGGAAAATTCCCACTTCCTCGAATCGCTCCGGGCCATCGTTCCGCTCAAGCTCTTCGGACGTGAACGGGAACGCCATGCGCGATGGCAAAACCTGTTGGTGGATGTGCAGAACCGGGACATTCGCACCGCGAAGCTCAACATCATGTTCAGCGCAGCGAACACCTTCATTTTCGGCATCGAGAACCTCCTCGTTCTCTGGCTCGGTGCGGGTATGGCGATGCGCGAGGACGCCCGATCTGCAGGCGTGTTCACGGTCGGCATGCTGTTCGCCTTCGTGAGTTACAAGACACAGTTCACCAGCCGCGTAGCTGCGTTGATTGACTACGGAGTCGAAATCAAGATGCTCGGCTTGCACTCTGAGCGGTTGGCCGACATTGCATTGGCCGAACCCGAGAAGGCCGAAAGGCGGCGGGACCTTCGTCATCTGCAAGCAGACATCGAGTTGCGCGGTGTGAGCTTCCGCTATGCCGATGGCGAGCCCTGGGTGCTCAAGGATGTGAACCTGCACATCAGCGCGGGAGAGAACGTTGCCATCGTCGGCCCCAGCGGCGGGGGCAAGACGACGCTGCTGAAGGTGCTGCTCGGTCTGATCCAACCAGTGGAGGGAGAGGTGCTCTACGGAGGCCAGCCGATGCAACGCATCGGCGTGCAGAACTATCGTCGCTTGGTGGGAACGGTCATGCAGGAAGACGTCTTGATGGCTGGAAGCATTGCGGACAACGTGAGCTTCTTTGACAACCAGCCCAATCTGGCAAGAGTGCAGGCGTGCGCCCGATTGGCTCAGGTGCATGACGACATCGAGAAGATGCCGATGGCCTATGAAACTCTGGTGGGGGACATGGGTTCCTCGTTGAGTGGCGGGCAGAAGCAGAGAGTCTTGCTGGCGCGTGCTTTGTACAAGTGTCCCAGGGTGCTTGCACTCGATGAGGCAACCAGCCATCTGGACGTTGCCAATGAAAGGCTGGTGTCCCAGTCGCTCGGGCGCTTGAAGTTGACGCGTGTCGTCGTCGCGCATCGACCGGAGACGATCGCCGGCGCTCAGAGGGTGGTGAGGTTGAGTGAAGGCCGTGTCGTCGATCTGCATTCGGTGAATTCCAGGCCGACTGACTTGGTTGCGCTGCAGGGTCAGTGAGCCTCGTCGCGAGGCGCCTCGCGACGAGGCACTTGAATCACGCCGCCGGATCACGTCGCACGATCGTTTGTCAATGGCACAGATTGGGCATGGCCTTCATGCGCATGCTGCGATGCAATGGCGTCAAGCGCGGTGCACATGCATGTCGGCAGACGGCGCGCCGCAGGGGGAACGAGGAAAGTCAAAATGCACAAAGAACTTTTGAATAACAAACCGCGCCTGTTGCGGGCGCTGGCTGCGAGCTTTGCAGTGCTCGCGTTTTCGGGCGTGGCGTTCGCCGGTGACTATCGATTGCGGCAAACAGAGCCGGATGTGGGCTCCAACATCCGGCGAGCCATCGGCGCCACATCCATTCCACTTGACCGTGGGTATGCGGACTTGAAGGAGGAAGAGATCGCGGACTTGCGATCGCGATATGAGTCTCTGTCACCCACCGACGAACCGCCGTTTCCGCTCTACGGCCTGAAACCACTGGCGGCCGCTGTCTCGCGTATGCAGCACTCGTTGCTCATCGACGGCCGGCTGTCGTTGGTGATCCATGTGGGGGCCGACGGGGTGGCGCAGTCAGTGGGGGTGGTCGACAGTCCGAACGATGACTTGCAGGCCGTCGTCTTCCGCGTGCTGATGGACACGCCCTACAAACCTGCGAAATGTGCCGGCAAGCCCTGCGTCATGGACCTGCCGTTCATGTTGAAGTTGAATCGCTGAGGTTCATCGAGCGGCGCAAAGCCCAAGGGGCGGAAGAGCGGGTGGCAAAGCTCGGTATGCTGCGACTCGAAAGTCCGTCCGCCTTGTTCCATCCACCATGCCCCACCTCATCCTCCTCGGCGACTCCGTCTTCGACAACGGCGCCTACGCCAACGGCGGCCCGGCCGTCATCCAGCAGCTCCAGGCCCAGTTGCCGACCGGCTGGCGCGCCACCCTCGGCGCGATCGACGGATCGACCACCGACGACATCGCAGCGCAGCTGGCCGACATCCCTGACGACGCCACGCATCTCGTCCTGAGCGTGGGCGGCAACAACGCCTTGCTGCGCGCCGAGGTGCTGGAATCGCCCGTGGCCTCCAGCGGCGAGGCCCTGCTGATGCTGGCCGATGCGGTGGACGGCTTCCGGTCGTCCTATCGGCAGGTGGTCGATGCCTGCCTGGCGCGTGGGCTGCCGCTGGTGGTCTGCACGGTCTACAACGGCTGCTTCCCGGAGCCGACCTTCCAACGGCGCGTGACCATCGCGCTGGCCGCGTTCAACGACGCCATCGTTCGGGTCGCTGTCGAGAAGCAGTTGCAGGTCATCGAGCTGCGGCTGGTCTGCACATCAGATGAAGACTTTGCCAACCCGATCGAGCCCTCCGTCATCGGCGGCGGGAAGATCGCGCAGGCGGTGGTCCGTGCGGTCGCGCTGGCTTCAACAGCGTCGCCGGGTGCTCGGGTTGTCGGACTTTGATCGGCCGCTTCACGGCGCGGTCTCCTGACTCAGCGGAAGACTGACGGTGATGCGCGTGCCCTGGCCCTCGATGGAGCGCACGTCGATGCGCCCGCCGTGATCCTGCACGATGGCGAATGAGATTGCCAGGCCCAGCCCGACGCCCTCGCCCACCGCTCTGGTGGTGAAGAAGGGGTCGAAGATGCGTGCCGAGACGTCTGGACTCATGCCGCAGCCGTTGTCCTCGAAGTCGATGGCCAGGACAGGGCCTTGCCGGCGGGCGTGGATGCGCAGCGTGCCGCGCGGCGCCGCAAGCCGGCTGCGCCGGCTGGCTTCGATGGCCTGGCAAGCGTTGACGATCAGATTCATGAACACCTGGTTGAGCTGAGCTGCGCGGCAGTCCAGTTGCAGGTCGGCATCGATGTGGCTGCAGAAGTCCACCGACTCGGTGTAGCGCGACTGCACGAGCTGGATCGTCGTTTGCAGGCACTCGTCGATCGCGGTCGGTTGGAAGGGCGCGTGGCCGAGTCGCGAGAAGCTGCGCAGCGACTTCACCAGGGTGCAAATTCGCGACGTGCCCTCGATGATCACGCGCACCTGCGCGGCGAGCTCGTCGATGCGCAGGTTCATCGCCTGCAGGATCTCGGCTTCGGCGCCCTCGGCCAAGCCGAGGAGGAAGGCGCGAAAGCGCTCCAGGTGATCCTGCATGGCCTGTGCGCCGGCATGCGCGAAATTGGCCGGGTTGTTGATCTCATGGGCCATGCCGGCGGTCAGGGTGCCGGCCGAGGCCATCTTTTGCTGCAGCACGAGTTGCTGCTGGGCGCGGGCGAGTTCATGCAGCGCGCATTCGGCTTCCCGCTGATGGCGGCTGGCGTCGCTGGCGGCGGCCTGCTCGCGGCACAGGCTGTAGAAGGCGCGGCGTCGCAGGATGTGCAGGTAGCGCATGAGCAGTCCGCTGGCCAGCGCGACAAACACCATTTCGACGCTGGTGGCGGTCCAGTCAGGCGAAGCCAGCGCGATCATGATGGTGATGAAGGACACCAGGCAGGTGCCGGCCAGGATGACGCTCCAGCGCAGCGACATCGGCAGGCCGATGAACGATGCGGCGGTGAGCAGCAAGAAGCTCACATGGCCTTTGGTGGTGACCGCGCCGGTTTGCGCCGCGATCAGCGAGAAGCTCGCCACCACAACCAGGCCGAAGGCGAACACCATGCGGTCGTGGTCCGCGGGCTGCTGGCTGCGCCCGCAGCGCCAGAACAGGACGAGCCCCGTCGCGGTGACCAGCAGCCGCAGCGGCAGGCGCTCTGCCAGCCAATGGGGATAGCCCAGGTCGCTGGGCAGCATGGCGATGTAGAGGATGGCGCAGATCAGCAGCGTGAGGCGGGCATGGCGCCGTGTGTCGCCGACATACTCGGCGCGAAATGCAGCCTCCTGCCGCTCGTCGGCAAATTCGCCGCTCCACTGGAAAAGCTCGGGCGTCATCTCGCGCGTGCCGCATGGTTCAACCTGACCGTACTATCGGTTTGCGCACGCGATTACGAACTGCAAATCTTTGTAGTTGCCTCTCCCGCGGTCCCGCCGCCTTACGGCCACACCACCAACGCCCCGTTTCCCATGACCGTCTGCCCCAGCGTGTTCTTCGTGCAGGTCTGCCAGTCGATCTCCGCATCCGACGACTGGCAATAGGGCAACCCGCGGGCCGCATCGGCAATCCGAATTCGTGCGCTCATCGGGATCTCCAGCCGGGTGACGGCTGCATCCCGCCGGGGCTGAAACACCAGGTGGCACACGCCGGACGACGACGCCAGGCATTCGGCCGTGACCGCGTCGAGCCCCGCGGACGTGTGCACGCCCGTCGGCGCGGCCGAACAGGCGGCCAACCCCGACAGTCCGGCCAGGACCACGCGGCGAAGGGTGTTCATCGGTTTGTCTCCGGCCGGGCATGTGTTCCGGCGGAAGGGCGCGCACCGCGCCCTGATTTTCTGACTGCTGTGCAGTCTGCGCCTCGCCACGGCCGGCGTCAGCCTGTAAACCCTGGCAGTTGCCGCCGCGGCCCGGGAATGTTGGAATCCCGTGCAAGTCGTCCGAGTCCGCCCAGGGGTTCCATGTCCAGCCTCTTCCGTTCCGAAGTCATCGAGGGCCGCCAGCAGGCGTGGCTGGGCAGCATCCAGCTCGTGCGGCCGGTGCCGCTGGTGGTGTTGACGGTGCTGGTGCTGGTCATCGCCGCGCTGGTGACCGGCTTCCTCTTCCAGGGCAGCTACACGCGAAAAGCGCACATCACCGGCTATCTGGTGCCAGACCGGGGCGTGCTGCGCCTGGTGCCCCCACAGGCCGGCGTGGTGTCTGAAAGCCATGCGGTCGAGGGCCAGAACGTCAAGCGCGGCGACGTGCTGTTCGTGCTTTCGCTGGACCGGTCCACCCTGAATGGCGATACGCAGGCCCAGGTGCTCAGCAGCATCGCCGCGCGCAAGCTCAGCCTGGAGGAAGCGCAGCGCCGCACCACCGAGCTGCAGCAGGAGCAGGCGGCCGGACTGGACCGCCAGCTCGCCGACATGAAGCGTGAGCTGACGCAGATGGATGCCGAGGCGCGCCTGTACCAGCAGCAGCTCGTGCTCAAGCAGCAGGACCTGGCGCAGTACGAGTCGCTGCGTGGCGAGAACTTCGTGTCGGACGCCCACCTGCGCACCCGCAAGGCGGAGGTGCTGGAGGTCCAGGCCAAGTTGCAGGCCCTTTCGCTCAAGCGCTCCGCGCAGACGCGCGAGATGGGAATGATCGAGGCACGTCGTCGGGAAGAGCCGCTGCGAAGCATGGCGGCCAAGGGGGAGATCGAGCGCGAGCTGGCCGCACTGGCCGGTGCGTCGGCCGAGAACGCCGCCAGGCAGACGGTGGTGATCCGCGCGCCGCAGGACGGCGTGGTCACCGCCGTGCTGGCCAACGTGGGCACGAGCGTCACGCCGGCCACCGCGCTGGCCAGCCTGCTGCCCAGCGAGGCGCGGCTGCAGGCCAAGCTGTTCGCACCCTCCAGTGCCGTGGGTTTCGTGCGGCCGGACCAGGCGGTGCAGCTGCGGTACCAGGCGTTTCCGTACCAGAAGTTCGGCCACCATGCGGGCCAGGTGGTGCAGGTGTCGCGCACGCCGCTGCATGCGGCGGAGCTGGCCAGCCTGCCGTTGCCGGAGTCGATGAAGGCCACGCCCTCGGCCGAGCCGCTGTACCCCATCACCGTCACGCTGAACGAGCAGTTCGTGAAGGCCTATGGCCAGGCGCAGCCTCTGGCCCCCGGCATGCAGCTGGAGGCGGACGTGATGCTGGACCGCCGGCGCATCATCGAGTGGATCTTCGAGCCGCTGTTGAGCGTCACCGGACGGGTCTGAACATCACACCATGAGCGGATTCTTCTCTTCCCTCAAGCTCGGCTTCGGCAAGCACTCTGTGCCGATGCTGCTGCAGACCGAGGCCGCGGAATGCGGCCTCGCCAGTCTGGCGATGGTCGCGGCCTACCACGGCCTGCACACCGACATGCCCACGCTGCGCCAGCGCTTCTCGCTGTCGCTCAAGGGCGTGACGATGGTGGACCTCACGCGCATCGCCGGCCAGATGAAGCTGAACCCGCGTGCGCTGCGTGCCGAGCTGGAACACCTGCCGCAATTGCAGATGCCCTGCGTGCTGCACTGGGACCTGAACCACTTCGTCGTGCTCGCCGACATCCGGCACGGAAAGGCCGTGATCCACGATCCGGCGCGCGGCATCCGGCATCTGTCGATGGACGAGGTGTCCAAGCACTTCACCGGCGTGGTGCTGGAGCTCACGCCGGCGGCAGAGTTCGAGCGCAAGGTGGAGCGCCAGTCGGTCACGCTGAAGCAGCTGCTGGGGCGGGTGTCGGGCCTCAAGCGTTCGCTGCTGCAGGTGTTCGCTCTGGCGCTGGCGCTGGAAGTGTTCATGCTGCTGTCACCCTTCTTCATGCAGTGGACGGTGGACAGCGTGCTGGTGGCGGCCGACCGCGACCTGCTGGTGACGTTGGGCCTGGGCTTCGGGCTCCTGGTGTTCATCCAGGTGGCGACGGGTGCGATCCGCTCGTGGTCGGTCCTGTACCTGTCGGCCACGCTGAACCTGCAGTGGCTGTCCAACGTGTTCGCGCACCTGATGCGCCTGCCGGTGTCGTGGTTCGAGAAGCGCCACACGGGCGACGTGATGTCGCGCTTCGGCGCCATCCAGCAGATCCAGCAGACGCTCACCACCTCGTTCATCGAGGTGGTGCTCGACGGCCTGCTGGTGGTGATGACGCTGGTGATGATGAGCATCTACAGCGGCACGCTCACGCTGATCGCCCTGGGCTGCGTGGCCGCCTACGCGGGCCTTCGCTGGGCCTTCTTCAAGCCGCTGCGCACGGCGACGGAGGAGGCCATCATCCACGACGCTAAGAAGGCGAGCCACTTCCTCGAATCGTTGCGTGGCGTGCAGTCCATCAAGCTCTTCAACCGCCAGGAAGACCGGCAGGGCCGTTTCATGAACCTGGTGGTGGATGCGATGAACGCCAACATCGCCACGCGCAAGCTGGACCTGATGTTTGGCGTGCTGCACAAGCTGGTGTTCGGCCTGGAACGCGTGGCCGTGATCTGGGTGGGTTCGCTGCTGGTGCTGGACCGCAGCTTCTCGGTGGGCATGCTGTTCGCGTTCATCGCCTACAAGGAGCAGTTCGCGCTGCGGGTGAGCGGGCTCATCGACAAGGCGGTGGAGCTGAAGATGCTCAAGCTGCAGGGCGAGCGGCTGGCGGACATCGTGCTCACGCCGCCCGAGACGGAAGTGCTGGTGCCGCCGCGCGCCGACCTGAGCGCGCACCTGGAGCTGCGCGGCGTGGGCTTCCGCTATTCGGATGCGGAGCCGGTGGTGCTGAAGAACGTGAACTTCGCGATCGAGCCGGGCGAATCGGTGGCGATCGTCGGGCCGTCGGGCTGCGGCAAGACGACCTTGCTGAAGCTCATCCTCGGCATCCACGAACCGCAGGTGGGCGAGGTGCGCGTGGGCGGTGTGCCGCTGGCGCACCTGGGGCTGCGCACCTGGCGCGACATGATCGGCACGGTGATGCAGGACGACCAGCTCTTCGCCGGGTCGATCATCGACAACATCAGTTTCTTCGATGCCACGCCAGACCTGGCCTGGGTGGAGGAGTGCGCGCGGCTCGCGTCGGTGCATGACGAGGTCGCCGCGATGCCGATGGGTTTCCACACGCTGATCGGCGACATGGGCACGAGCATCTCCGGCGGGCAGAAGCAGCGGCTGCTGCTGGCGCGCGCCTTGTACAAGCGCCCGAAGATCCTGCTGCTGGACGAGGCGACGAGTGCGCTGGACGTGGACCGCGAGCGGCTGGTGAACCAGTCGGTGAAGCAGCTGGAGCTGACGCGGGTGATCGTGGCGCACCGGCCGGAGACGATCGCGTCGGCCAGCCGGGTGATCGTGCTCAAGGACGGGCGGGTGGCGCAGGACCTGCGCAGCGTGGACAGCGCGACGCTGGCGAAGTGATCAGGGGCGCGTCTCGCGCTCCATGTAGCCCAGCCAACGCATCGCCTGCTCGCGGCTGTCGCCGCACATGTCTTCCGATGGCTGCAGTGACGAGCACACCTGCGGTCGGTCCGGGTGCCCGAAGATCTTGCAGCGGTTGTCTTCGGTGAGCTGAACGCAGCGCACGCCCGCGGGTTTGCTGATGCCGTTGATCATCGGCATGCCCGGAATGGGGGATGAAATGGAGGGCGCGATGCAGCACGCACCGCAGCCTGGGCGGCATTCCATGGTGTCAGCCGCGTTCGCGCTTCCAGTCCTCGATGGTCCACAGCACGGCGGCGCCCAGCATGCAGCCGAGCAGGCCGCCCAGCGTGTCGGGTGCGAGGTCCGACAGCCGCGCGTAGTGGCCGATGACGGTGGTCTGGCAGAGCTCCCAGGCGGCGCCGGTGGCGACGGTGAGTGCCAGGGCGACGTGCCAGCGGCGCATGCCTGCGGCCATCATGCCCAGCAGGCCGAGCACGGCGCAGGCGCTGATGTGCGGCGCCTTGCCGATGGAGAACTCCAGCGCGTCCATCGTCAGGCTCCAGTCGATCTGGAACGCGCGGCGGCCGTCCGGCGCCATGGCCGACATGACGATGCTGAACAGGGACGCGAAGGCGAACGGCAGCCAGCGCAGCACCTGCCACTGGGCCTCGGTGAGGGCGGGTCGGAAAGTGGCAGTGCGGATGACGGGTCGGCGATTCATGGCGGTGGCCCAGGCCAGAGGGATTGTCCTGGGGTTATCGGGCGGATCAGTGAACGGGTTGAGGGCGGGTTTGAAACCGGATGTGGCTTGCGGCGGCTGTGGTGGCAGTGTTGGCAAAAGGGCGGTGAAACTCCTCTGGTCAGCTGCCTTCGAACGGCCGTGGCGCGTGACGGAAATTGCTGCGCTGCCTACAATCCCGGTTTGCTCAAAAAATAGGCAATGCGATGTTGTTCCCCAAGCAATTCGACGTGATCGTGGTCGGTGGCGGCCATGCCGGCACCGAGGCCGCCCTCGCGTCGGCGCGCATGGGCTGCGCGACGCTCTTGCTCACCCACAACATCGAGACCCTCGGCCAGATGAGCTGCAACCCGTCCATCGGCGGGATCGGCAAGGGTCACCTCGTCAAGGAGATCGATGCGCTGGGCGGCGCGATGGCTGCTGCGACCGACGAGGCGGGCATTCAGTTCCGCATTCTCAACAGTTCCAAGGGCCCGGCCGTGCGTGCGACGCGGGCCCAGGCGGACCGGATCCTCTACAAGGCGGCGATTCGCCGTCGGCTGGAGAACCAGCCGAACCTGTGGCTGTTCCAAGGTGCTTGCGATGACTTGATCGTCGAAGGTGACCGTGTGGTGGGGGCTGTCACGCAAGTTGGCATTCGCTTCGCGGCGAAGTGCGTGGTGCTGACTGCGGGTACTTTCCTCGACGGGAAGATCCATGTCGGACTGCAGAACCATTCGGCCGGGCGTGCGGGCGATCCACCGGCCATCACCCTGTCGGCGCGGCTCAAGGAGTTGAAGCTACCGCAGGGCCGGCTCAAGACCGGCACGCCGCCGCGCATCGACGGCCGCAGCATCGACTTCAGCATGCTCACCGAACAACCCGGCGACTTGGACCCGGTGCCGGTGTTCAGCTTCCTGGGCGATGCGTCGCAGCATCCACGCCAAGTGCCGTGCTGGATCACGCACACCAACGAGCGCACGCACGAGATCATCCGCTCCGGCTTTGACCGCAGCCCGATGTTCACAGGGGTGATTGAAGGGGTGGGGCCACGCTACTGCCCGAGCATCGAGGACAAGGTCAACCGCTTCGCCGACAAGGATTCGCACCAGATCTTCCTGGAGCCTGAAGGTTTGACGACGAACGAGTTCTACCCGAACGGCATCTCGACCTCGCTGCCCTTCGACATCCAGATCGCTGCGGTGCAATCCATGCGCGGGCTGGAGAATGCCTACATCCTGCGGCCGGGTTATGCGATCGAGTACGACTACTTCGACCCGCGCGGGCTGAAGGCGAGCTTCGAGACCCGATCCATTGGCGGCTTGTTCTTTGCTGGTCAGATCAATGGGACGACCGGCTACGAAGAGGCTGCGGCCCAGGGGCTGTTCGCGGGTTTGAACGCCGCGCTGCAAGTCCAAGGCAAGGAAGCCTGGGTGCCGCGCCGTGACCAGGCCTACCTGGGCGTGCTGGTGGACGACCTGATCACCAAGGGCGTGACCGAGCCGTACCGGATGTTCACCAGCCGTGCCGAGTTCCGCCTGCAGCTGCGCGAGGACAACGCCGACATGCGGCTGACCGAGGCCGGTCGGCAGATGGGGCTGGTGGATGACATCCGCTGGGATGCGTTCAACCGCAAGCGCGATGCCGTGGCTCGGGAGGCCGAGCGGCTGAAGTCGAGCTGGGTTCGGCCGGACACGTTGCCGGCGTCGGCCGCGGAACGTCTGCTGGGCAAGGCCATCGAGCACGAATACCGCCTGACGGACCTGCTGCGGCGTCCGGGCGTGGACTTCGATGCGGTCACCGAGGTCGCGAACATCGCGGGTGTGTCGTCCGATGTTTCACGTGAAACCTTGCGCACCGAATTCGGCCCAACGCTGGCCGATGCCGTGATCGAGCAGGTGGAGATCAGCGTGAAGTACGCCGGCTACATCGACAAGCAGATCGACGAAGTGGCCCGTTCTGCCCACTTCGAGAACCTGCGCCTGCCGGATGACCTGGACTACAGCCAAGTCGCGGCCCTGAGCTTCGAAGTGCGGCAGAAGCTGAACAAGCACCGTCCGGAGACGCTGGGCCAGGCTTCGCGGATTTCTGGTGTCACGCCTGCGGCCGTGTCGCTGCTGCTCATCCACCTGAAGAAGGGCCGCTTCAAGGGCTTTGCCGCCAATGACCGCGCCACGACGGATGCCGCAGCCTGAGCCCCTCATCGCAACAAAGACAAAGGGCTCGGAAATCCGAGCCCTTGTCGTCTGTGCGGACCGCTGGCGGTCAGGTGCTGCGGCGCCGGCGCGCCATCCAGCCGACCACGCCCAGTCCGGCCAGCATCAGGGCGTAGGTTTCCGGCTCCGGCACCGCGGAAATGGATACCGCATCCAGGTCGAAGCCCTTGCTGGCGCCGTTGAGGTCCAGCCCTCCGATGCCGACCTTGGTGAAGGCCGTGCCTCCGATCAGCGCCAGGGTGCTCGCATAGCTGCTCAGGTCGACGGAGATCCTGCCGCTGGCGCCTCGCGTCACGTCGAACTGCACATTCCCACCGTTGTCGCTCCACAGGAAGATCTGGGCGCTTTCAGCGTTGTCGCCCGTTTCGTAGATGTTGAGCAGGCCGCTGGCGGCGAAATTGGCACCGAATCCCACCTCGACGTAAGCGCCGGGGAAGGGTGCTCCGGAGGGCGTGCCGGTCTGGCCGGGCAGCGTCAGGAACTTGCCGTCCGGTCCGCCCAGCACGTAGCTGCGGGCGGTGGCATCGTCCAGTGCAACCGGGAAGGCGCCGGCGACGTCGCCGCCGTAGCTGCCCGGAAAGTCCGCGCCGGCGATGCTGCCCGGAAGCAAGGTGAAGGTGGTCGAGCCAAAGACCTCCGCCGCCTGGGTGGCCATCGGCAGTGCCGAGGCGAAGGCGAGCGTGGTGCTCAAGGTGCGCAAATGCATGTTCATTTCCTCACTCGGGATGGTTGGTCCTTGGCAGGTCAGCCCCCTCGGCTGACCGTCCAGTGCGCGCTGTCTTTCCCGAGATTCAGGGTCTTGCGCGCCGAGCCGCAAGAATCGCCATGTCACCTGACGGCGCACATCCCTAACTGCCTCGAATCGAACGCTCACCCCCATGAATGAAGCCCAGGATTCCCGTCGGCAACAGCTTGCCGACGCTTCTGCGCAACTCGGCTTGCTGCTGGATACGGCCACTGCCGATCGCCTGATCGCCTACCTGAATTTGCTCCAGCGTTGGAATTCGACCTACAACCTGACGGCGGTCCGCGATCCGGCGGAAATGTTGACCCAGCACCTGTTTGATTGCCTGGCGGTGATTGATCCACTGCGGCGCGTGTCCCCCAAGGGGCGGCTGCTGGACGTGGGCAGCGGCGGGGGATTGCCGGGCGTGGTCATTGCCGCGACCTGTCCGGATTGGCAGGTGGTTTGCGTAGACACAGTCGGAAAGAAGGCTGCCTTCATTCAGCAGGCTGCGGTGGAGCTTGGCCTGCGAAACCTGCGATCCGAGCATGCGCGCGTTGAGAATCTGAAGCTGCCGCCTTTCGATGTCGTCACGTCCCGTGCGTTCTCGTCTCTGCCTGACTTCGTCCGGCTGACCCGGAAACACCTCGCTCCAACGGGCGTCTGGATGGCCATGAAAGGCAAGACCCCAGATGACGAACTCGCCGCATTGCCATCCGACGTGGACGTGTTTCACGTGGAACAACTGATCGTGCCGCATCTGGCGGCTGACCGCTGCATCGTCTGGATGCGCCCACAAGCTCAACCACCCAAGGAGCCGTGATGTTCGGAATTGCTGATTTCGGGGCCTTCTGCCTCGCCGTGATCGTCTTCCTGGCCTTGCCCGGGCCGGGTACCTTCGCACTGCTGAACTCGACGGGGAAGGGTGGGTTTAAGGCGGGTGCAGCGGCCACCCTGGGCCTCATCGTCGGTGACCAGTGCCTGCTGTGGCTGGCCGTGGGTGGCGTTGCGGCCTTGCTGGCTGCCTATCCACTGGCCTTCCATGTGGTCCAGTACGCCGGTGCCGCGTACCTGGCGTGGGTGGGTTTCAAGCTGGTGTTCGCCAAGCCCGGCGATGCGTCGCCGATCCAGATCCAGCCGCGCCAGTATTTCCGCCAGGCCTTCTTCATCACGCTGCTCAATCCCAAGGCCATCATCTTCTACATGGCCTTCTTCCCGCTGTTCATCGACCCGGCCACCCACCGCGGCCTACCGACCTTCCTGGCCATGGCGCTGACCATCGCCACCCTGACGGCAACCTATTGCCTGACCTTGTCCGCCTTTGCCAACGCCGTGGCCGCCAAGGTCCGTGCGCACCAGACGCTTGCACGCTGGCTGTCGCGGCTGGCCGGTGTCTTCCTGATCGGATTCGGGATCCGGCTCATCAAGAACTGACGCCTCCAGGTTGTACATCCCAGACAAGGCGGGGTGACCCGCTTGGTGGGGGACGTGCCAGCCCTGACAATCACGCGCCGCCCAACACATCACACGCACATGGCTCGAATCTTTTGCATCGCCAACCAGAAGGGCGGTGTCGGCAAGACCACCACGACCGTCAACCTCGCCGCCGGCTTGTCCCGCATCGGCCAGCGCGTGCTGGTGATCGACCTGGACCCACAAGGCAATGCCACCATGGGTTCTGGCGTGGACAAGCGGGCGCTGGAGCTGAGCGTCTACGACGTGCTGCTGGAAAGCGCGACGGTGGCCGAAGCACGCCAGCGCGCCGAAAAATCCGGCTATGACGTCCTGGGTGCCAACCGCGAACTGGCCGGCGCAGAAGTCGAGTTGGTGAAACTGGAGCGTCGGGACAAGCGGCTGAAGGCGGCACTGTCGACCGTCGCCAGCGACTATGACTTCGTGCTCATCGACTGTCCCCCTTCGCTGAGCCTGCTGACTTTGAACGGCTTGTGCAGCGCCCACGGCGTGATCGTGCCGATGCAGTGCGAGTACTTCGCGCTGGAAGGCCTGAGCGACTTGGTGAACACCATCAAGCAGGTGCATGCCAATCTGAACCCCGACCTGCAGATCATCGGCCTGCTGCGGGTGATGTACGACCCGCGCATCACCTTGCAGCAGCAGGTGAGCGAGCAGCTCAAGGCGCACTTCGCGGACAAGGTGTTCAACACGGTGATCCCTCGCAACGTGCGTCTGGCCGAAGCGCCGAGCTACGGATTGCCGGGCGTGGTGTTCGATCCGGCGTCCAAGGGCGCGCAGTCGTTCATCGAGTTCGCGGAAGAGATGGTGCTGCGGATCAAATCGCTGTAGCCCTCATTGTGAGCTTGCGCTCACACCTGTGTTTGATCAACAAACGGTTACATGCAGCTTAGCGTTGCAGAGACATTCGCTGGCTAAATTGTGCTGACCAATCGCTGACCAATCTCAAACCGAGGGAGATTCCATGAAGTTCCAACCGGGGCGCCTGCTCGTCCTGCTTGCCTTGCTTTGCTCTGCCGCAGCGTCGCCGTGGGCTGTCGCCGATGCGCCCACGAAGGACGCGCCCGGCAGTGCTGATCACCCCTTGCTCGCCCGATTCCCGGGCTCGGTGTTGATCGGCTACCAGCAAATGCAGTGGGAACAGACCATGTTTCCCAGCAGCATGAAGATCGACAAGAGCCAGAAGGACGAGTTCGCCAGTCCGGTGGTGGTGGAAGGAAAGATCACCCGCGCCTTCTACCTGGGCCAAGTGGGCAAGAGCCGCCTGGAGGTCTTTCGGAACTACCAGGACGCCCTGATGAAGGCCGGCCTGCAGGTCAAGGTGCTGTGTGAGACCAACTGCGTGGACATCATCTGGCACTACAAGAAATTCGGCAACGGCTTCAGCTGGACCAAGGGCGACATTCCCGCCACCACGGGCGGTCGCTTCAGCCTTACCTCGGCGCTGGGCACCGATGAAGTTCGCTTTCTCTACGGCGTGCTCAACCGCAACGGCCAGCAGGTCCACGTCGCGGTCGCGACGACCGCGGCTGCGTACAGTTCCACCAACATGCCCGCCACCTTCGTCGAGATCGCCGAGCCCAAGGCCATGACCAGCGGGCAGGTCACCGTGAACCTCGACGCCGTGGCCTTGCAGGCCGGCCTGCAGAATGACGGCAAGGTCGCGCTGTACGGCATCTACTTCGAGACCGGAAAGTCCGAGGTCAAGCCCGAGTCCAAGGGCCAGCTTGACGAGATGGCCAAACTGCTGCAGTCGCAGCCGGCGCTGAAGGTCTACATCGTCGGCCACACCGACAACCAGGGCACGCTGGATTCAAACGTGACGCTGTCGCAGCAACGGGCGCAGGCGGTGGCCGCGGCTCTGGCGGCGGCGCCGTACAAGATCGATGCGAAGCGCATGGTCGCGCGCGGTGTGGCCAGCCTGGCGCCGGTGGCGTCGAATGCTGCGGACGAAGGCCGCGCTCGCAACCGACGCGTCGAGTTGGTTCTGCAGTGAACGACGGCGTCCTCGGGTGAGAATGCCGAGAAGGGCCCCGCGTGTCGTGGGGCCCAATCACGGCATCCATCCATGAACGACCGCGCTCCGCGCGCCTTCGACGCCACGCTCCTGCATCGCCTGGAGGAGGCGAGCCTCAATGCCAGCGCCCCGCCGCAGCAACTGCTGATCGATGGCTGGCTCGTGCGCTTCTGCCCGGGAAAGGCCAAGCGTGCGCGCTCGGTGAATGCCATCTCCGCGGGACGCCTGCTGGTGGCGGACAAGCTGGCCCTGTGCCAACGCGTCTATGACGAAGCCGAGCTGCCGCTGTTCATCCGCATCACGCCATTCAGCGAGCCTTCGGGCCTGGATGCGCAGCTCGAAGCGCATGGCCTGCGCAAGCTCGACGACACGCGGGTCATGGTCTGTGCCGATCCTGCACGCCACATCGGTGGCGGATTGCCGCCGGACATGAGCCTTCAACGCGTCGGGCTCGACGCCTTCGCGCAGACCGTCGGTGCTCTGCGCGGCTCCAGCCTGGCCCAGCGCCAAGCCCACGCCCAGCGCCTCGCGAACTCACCGGTGCCCTTCTTCGCGGCGCTGCTCAAGCGTGGCGGCGAGGTCGTCGGCTGCGGTCAGGTTGCCATCGAAGGCGACATGGTGGGCCTGTACGACATCTTCACCGCGCCGGCTGCGCGGGGGCGGGGCGTGGCCGGTGTCCTGTGCCGCCAGCTGCTGGCCGACGCGCTCTCACGCGGCGCGAAGACGGCCTACCTGCAGGTCGATGCGGCCAACGCCCCGGCCCGGGCGCTGTACCACCGCATGGGTTTCATCGACGCCTACGCCTACCACTATCGCACGACGCATCCGACGGCGGCCTGACGCTCAGAGCCCCAGGCCTTCGTCGAGCCCCAGGTGCACGTTCATCGACTGCACGGCCGCGCCGCTCGCGCCCTTGCCCAGGTTGTCCAGCCGCGCCATGACGATGGCCTGGCTGTCGTTGGCGAACACGAACACGTCCACGCGGTTCGTGTCGTTGCAGGCCTGGACGTCGAAGAAGCCGCCTTCCTGCTCCAGCGTGCCGGGGTCGCGAAGCGGCATCACGCGGATGAAGCGCTCACCTTCGTAGCGCTGGGCAAAGGCCGCATGGAGACTTTCGGCCGTCGTGCCCGGCTTGAGCTGCGACAGGTGCAGCGGCACGCTCACCGCCAATCCCTTGAGGAAGTTGCCGACGATCGGCTGGAACACCGGCTTCACGCTCAGACCGGTGTGCGCCGTCATCTCGGGCACGTGCTTGTGTGCCAGCGTGAGGCCGTAGGGCCGCGGCGAGTCCAGCTTCGCATCGCCGCCGGCCTCGTACTGCTCGATCATTTTCTTGCCGCCACCGGAGTAGCCGGTGATGGAAGTGGCCGACACCGCCAGCTCGCGCGGCACGATGCCCGCATCCACCAGCGGGCGCAGCAGCAGGATGAAGGCGCTGGAGTGGCAGCCCGGGTTGGAGATGCGCTTGGCGGCGCGGATCTTGTCGCGCTGCCCCGGTGCCAGTTCTGGCATGCCGAAGACCCAGCCCGCCGCGGTGCGGTGGGCGGTGCTGGCGTCGATCAGGCAGGTCTTGGAGTTCGTGACCAGCGCGGCTGCCTCGCGGGCTGCGGCATCGGGCAGGCACAGGAAGGCCACGTCCGCCTCGTTCAGCAGCCGGGCGCGTTCGGCTGCATCCTTGCGGCGCTCCGGATCGATGCGCAGGACCTCGATGTCCGCTCTCTGCGCGAGATACTCGTGGATGCGCAGGCCGGTCGTGCCTTCCTGGCCGTCGACGAACACGCGATGCTTCATGGCCTTCTCTTTCAACTGCTGTGGTTTCAACAACTACGGGGCGAACCGCCAAGGATAAACGCGAAGACATGACAGAACAGGCCTTGCGGACATCGAAAGTGTTCCTTCTGCCGGGTTGGCTGGATTCAGGCCAGGCCCACTGGCAAAGCCGGTGGGAGGCCCTGTACGGCTTCGAGCGCGTCCAGCAGGACGACTGGCAGTGGCCGCGCCGGGGCGACTGGATGGCGCGGCTGGACGAGGTGCTGCAGGACTGCAGCCAACCCGCCGTGCTGGTCGCCCACAGCTTGGGCTGCCAGCTCGTGGCCTCCTGGGCCGCGCATTCGCGCCACACGGCGAAAGTGCGCGCCGCCTTCCTGGCTGCGCCGCCGGACACCGAGCGCCCCGATACCCCGCCCCAGCTCTTCAACTGGCGGCCCATCGTCCGCCAGCGGCTTCCCTTCGCCAGCCTGGTGGTGGTGAGCTCCGACGACCCCTTCTGCAGCCTGGACCGTGGCCTGGGCATGGCCGCCGATTGGGGCAGCGCCGTGCGCAAGATCGGTGCACGCGGCCACGTCAATGGCGAATCAGGCCTGGGCGACTGGCCCGAAGGCATCGCCTGGTTACGCGAGCTGGCGGGGGACCGCCCCTGATCAAGGACAATCCGCGGATGGCAACGAAGAAACCGAAGGGGCTGGGCCTGGGCCTCGAAGCGCTGCTGGGCCCACGCGTGAAGGAGGGCGAGGCCGCGCCGGCGGCCGTCGTTCCGGGCGCGCCCAATGTGCTGCGGCTGGACCAACTGCAGCCCGGCAAGTACCAGCCCCGCACCCGCATGGACGAGGGCTCGCTGTACGAGCTGGCCGAGAGCATCAAGGCCCAGGGCATCATGCAGCCGGTGCTGGTGCGCTCCGTGGGCGAGCAGCGCTACGAGATCATCGCCGGTGAACGGCGCTTCCGAGCCGCGCGCCTGGCGGGGCTCGATGAAGTGCCGGTGCTGGTCAAGGAGGTGCCCGATGAAGCCGCCGCGGCAATGGCGCTCATCGAGAACATCCAGCGTGAAGACCTCAATCCGCTGGAAGAGGCGCAGGGCATCCAGCGCCTGATCACCGAATTCGACCTGACCCACGAACAGGCCGCGCAGGCTGTGGGCCGCTCACGCAGTGCAGCAAGCAACCTGCTGCGGCTGCTGAACCTGTCCGAGCCGGTGCAGCACATGCTGATGGCCGGCGACATCGACATGGGCCATGCGCGCGCGCTGCTGCCGCTCGATGGTGCGCAGCAAATTCTTTGCGCCAGTGAGATCGTCGCCAAGAAGCTGAGCGTGCGCGAGGCCGAGAAGCTGGTGGTCAAGAACAGCGCCACGCGGCAGAAGCCCTTGCTGCGCGTGAAGAACGAGAAGCCGCGCGACCTGCGCCGCATCGAGGAGGAGCTCTCTGATGCGCTTACCGCGAGCGTGGAAATTCGCGTGAAGAAAAGAACCAAGCGCGGCGAACAAGGTGAAATCGCCATTGCCTTCGGTTCGTTGGACGAGCTCAACGGCCTGCTCGACAAGCTGGGCCTTTCGCGAGGCTGACAGCCATGCCGGCGTGCGGCGCTTTGTGCACCGCACGTCCTTGCGCATCATTGCATCCATCTGCGAACGAGGCAGGTAGGGATCACGATGACCGCACTTTCACTGACCGCACTTTCACTGACCGCATTAGTACGGACGGAACTTCGTCACATCCACACATCTCCCTGCATGCAAGGACTGGCGCTTTCCGGTGCAAGTGGAGTATCGTGAAGGCACAGGTCTTGCTGAACCGGACTGCAGGGTTTGAAGATATGAACTGCGGGGCGCTTGTCCCTCACTTCATGGTTTCAAGCGTTGCGGATTGAGGGAAGCTAGAAACAAGCATTGACGCTGATCGCAAGGAAAGCTCTGATGGAGCCCAGTGCCACAGGCAACGGGTCGGACTTCATCAGAACTTCCCAAGGCGACGAACGAGGTGGCGCCTCGACCGTTTGCCGACCAGAACCTGGAGGTCAGCATGGATGTGATCAGCCATTTCGCTGCGCGCTTCGAGCGCACCCGTGAAGAGGAACTCACGCTGGAGGAGTACCTCGCCGAGTGCAAGCGCAATCCGTTGGCGTACGCCACTGCCGCGGAGCGCATGCTCAAGGCCATCGGCGACCCGCAAACCATCGACACGCGCAACGATCCGCGCCTGTCTCGCATCTTCGCCAACAAGGTCATCAAGATCTATCCGGCGTTTGCGGAGTTCTACGGCATGGAAGACTCGATCGAGCAGGTCGTGTCCTACTTCCGCCATGCCGCGCAAGGGCTGGAAGAAAAGAAGCAGATCCTCTACCTGCTGGGCCCGGTGGGCGGCGGCAAGTCGTCGATTGCCGAGCGGCTGAAACAGCTCATGCAGGAAGTGCCCTTCTATGCCATCAAGGGCTCGCCGGTGAACGAATCGCCGCTGGGGCTCTTCGATGCGAACGAGGATGGTCCCATCCTCGAGAAGGAATATGGCATTCCTCGTCGCTACCTGAACCGCATCCTGTCACCTTGGGCCGTGAAACGTCTCGAGGAATTCGGCGGCGACATCCGCAAGTTCAAGATCGTCAAGCGCTTCCCCTCGGTGCTCAAGCAGGTGGGCATCGCCAAGACCGAGCCGGGCGATGAGAACAACCAGGACATCTCTTCGCTGGTCGGCAAGGTCGACATCCGCAAGCTCGAGACCTACGCGCAGGACGACCCGGATGCGTACAGCTACTCCGGCGGCCTGTGCCTGGCCAACCAGGGCCTGCTCGAGTTCGTGGAAATGTTCAAGGCGCCGATCAAGGTGCTGCACCCGCTGCTGACGGCGACGCAGGAAGGCAACTACAAGGGCACTGAAGGCTTCGGCGCCATTCCTTTCGACGGCGTCGTGCTCGCGCACAGCAACGAGAGCGAGTGGAAGGCCTTCCGCAACAACAAGAACAACGAGGCTTTCCTCGACCGCATCTACATCGTGAAGGTGCCGTACTGCCTACGCGTGTCCGAAGAGGTGAAGATCTACGAGAAGCTGCTGCGCGGCTCGTCGCTGGCGCAGGCCACCTGCGCGCCAGGCACGCTCAAGATGATGGCGCAGTTCGGCATCCTCACGCGCTTGAAGGAGCCGGAGAACTCGTCGCTCTTCTCCAAGATGCTGGTGTACGACGGCGAGAACCTGAAGGACACCGACCCGCGCGCCAAGAGCTACCAGGAGTATCGCGACTACGCGGGTGTCGACGAAGGCATGAGCGGCATCTCCACGCGCTTCGCCTTCAAGATCATCTCCAAGGTCTTCAACTTCGACTCCACCGAAGTCGCGGCCAATCCGGTGCACCTGATGTATGTGCTGGAGCAGCAGATCGAGCGCGAGCAGTTCCCGGCGGAGACTGAGCAGAAGTACCTTGCGTTCATCAAGGAGCACCTGGCGGTCCGCTATGCCGAGTTCATCGGCAAGGAAATCCAGACGGCCTACCTGGAAAGCTACAGCGAGTACGGGCAGAACATCTTCGACCGCTACGTCACGTATGCGGACTACTGGATCCAGGACCATGAGTACCGCGACACCGACACCGGCGAGGTGTTCGACCGCGCCTCGCTGAACGCGGAGCTCGAGAAGATCGAGAAGCCCGCGGGCATCAGCAACCCGAAGGATTTCCGCAACGAGATCGTCAACTTCGTGCTGCGCGCCCGGGCCAACAACCAAGGCAAGAACCCGACCTGGACGAGCTACGAGAAGTTGCGCACGGTGATCGAGAAGAAGATGTTCTCCAACACCGAGGAGCTGCTGCCGGTCATCAGCTTCAACGCCAAGGCCAGCGCCGACGAGGCGAAGAAGCACGAGGACTTCGTGACCCGCATGGTCGAGAAGGGCTACACGCCCAAGCAGGTGCGCCTGCTGTGCGAGTGGTACCTGCGCGTTCGCAAGAGTTCGTGATGTGAAAGTGGCCTAGTTTCAGGAAAGGTCCACATGCTTCAGCAGATCATCGACCGGCGGCTGGCGGGCAAGAACAAGTCCATCGGCAACCGCGAGCGCTTCCTGCGCCGCCACAAGGAGCAGATTCGCGAGGCGGTCAAGCGTGCGGTCGATGGGCGCGGCATCCGCGACATGGAGAAGGGCGAGGACATCCGCATTCCCAAGCGCGATATTTCCGAGCCCGTCTTCGGCCACGGCCAGGGCGGCAAGCGCGAGATGGTGCACCCGGGCAACCAGGAGTACGTGCGCGGCGACCGCATCGAGCGGCCCAAGGGTGGCGGTGGTGGCGGCGGAGGCGGACAGGCGAGCGACCAGGGCGAGGGCGAGGACGATTTCGTCTTCCACCTCTCCAAGGAAGAGTTCATGCAGGTCTTCTTCGACGACCTCGCATTGCCCAATCTCGCGCGCACCACGCTCGCGGAGACGCCGGAGTTCAAGACCCATCGCGCGGGCTTCTCCAGCGACGGCACGCCCAACAACCTGCACGTGGTTCGCTCCATGCGCGGTGCCATCGGAAGACGCATCGCGCTGGGCGGCGATTCGCGGCGCGAGCTGCGCCGGCTGGAGGAGCACCTGGAGGTGCTCAAGCGCCATCCCGAGGCACCGGGGCGCCAGCACGAGATCAAGACCATCGAGGAAGAGATCGAGGCGCTGCGCGTACGCCTGGGCCGCATTCCCTACCTCGACCCCATCGACCTTCGCTACCGCAGCCGCGTGCGGGTGCCGGTGCCCACCTCCAAGGCGGTGATGTTCTGCCTGATGGACGTGTCCGGCTCCATGGACGAGGCGCGCAAGGACCTCGCCAAGCGCTTCTTCATCCTGCTGTATCTGTTCCTCACGCGGCACTACGAGAAGATCGACATCGTCTTCATCCGCCACCACACGCAGGCGCAGGAAGTGGACGAGCAGAACTTCTTCCACTCGACTGAAACGGGTGGCACCGTCGTGTCCAGCGCGCTGGTGCTGATGGAAGAGATCGCCCGTGCGCGCTACCCGTCCAGCGAGTGGAACATCTACGGTGCGCAGGCCAGCGACGGCGACAACTGGCACCACGACAGCGGCCGCTGCCGCGAGTTGCTGGCCAATCAGATCCTGCCGCTGTGCCGCTACTTCGCCTACGTGCAGGTGGCGGAAGAAGAGCAGAACCTCTGGGATGAGTACTACGCCCTGGCCCAGGAAGCCAAGGCGTTCGCGATCCGCAAGGTCACCGAGGCCTCGCAGATTTACCCCGTCTTCCGCGATCTATTCAAGAAGGAAGGGGCCACGACATGACGCGCAAAGCGATCACCTTGCCGGACCCCACCGTCGACATGTTTGACACGCTTGTTCCCGACCCCAAGGTGCGCGTCACGCGCGCCGCCGACATCGTCACGCCTCCCAAGGCCGAGAGGCCGCTGCCCGGCCCGAGTGACTGGACTTTCGAGCTGATCGACCAGTATCACCAGCACATCCGCCAGACGGCGCAGCGCTACGGCCTGGACACCTACCCGAACCAGCTGGAGATCATCACCGCCGAGCAGATGATGGATGCCTACGCCTCCGTCGGCATGCCGGTGAACTACCGCCACTGGAGCTACGGCAAGGAGTTCATCGCCACGGAGAAGAACTACCGACGCGGCTACATGGGCCTGGCCTACGAGATCGTCATCAACTCGAACCCTTGCATCAGCTACCTGATGGAAGAGAACACGATGGCGATGCAGGCGCTGGTGATCGCGCATGCAGCCTACGGCCACAACAGCTTCTTCAAGGGCAACTACCTCTTCAAGATGTGGACGGATGCGTCGTCCATCATCGACTACCTCGTCTACGCCAAGAACTACGTGGCCGAATGCGAGGAACGCTTCGGGCTCGATGCGGTGGAGACGACGCTGGACTCCTGCCACGCGCTCATGAACCACGGCGTGGACCGCTATCGCCGCCCGAGCAAGCTGTCGCTCGCGCAGGAGCAGGCGCGCCGCGAGGAGCGCGAGGCCTATGCGCAGCGCCAGATCAACGACATGTGGCGCACCCTGCCCAAGAAGCAGCGCAGCAAGGATGCAGCGGACGAGTCGCAGCAGCGCCGCTTCCCCGAGGAGCCGCAGGAGAACCTGCTGTACTTCATCGAGAAGAACGCGCCGCTGCTGGAGCCGTGGCAACGCGAGATCGTGCGCATCGTGCGCAAGGTCGCGCAGTACTTCTATCCGCAGCGCCAGACGCAGGTGATGAACGAAGGCTGGGCCACCTTCTGGCACCACAGGCTGCTCAACACCATGTATGACGACGGCCACCTCACCGACGGCATCATGATCGAATGGCTGAAGTCACACACCAACGTCGTGTACCAGCCGCCGGTGGGGCACCGCGCATACAGCGGCATCAACCCGTATGCGCTGGGCTTCGCGATGTACAACGACATCAAGCGCATCTGCGAGGAACCCACCGACGAGGACCGTGCATGGTTCCCCGAAATCGCGGGCGCTGACTGGCTGGAGACCATCGACCACGCCATGCGCAACTTCAAGGACGAGAGCTTCATCGGCCAGTACCTCTCGCCCAACATGATGCGTGAGTTCCGCTTCTTCTCCATCCTCGACGACGAGCGTGAGAGCGAGCTGGAGGTGTCGGCGATCCACGACGAAGCCGGCTACCGGCGCGTGCGCGAGGCCTTGTCGCGGCAGTACGACCTGGGCAGCCGCGAGCCGAACATCCAGGTGTGGAGCGTGAACACGCGCGGCGACCGTTCGCTGGTGCTGCGCCACACGCAGCACAACGACCGGCCGCTGCACGACAACGCGCAGGAAGTGCTCAAGCACGTGGCGCGGCTGTGGGGCTTCGGCGTGCACATGGAAAGCGTGGACGCCGCAGGCACCGTCACCAAGCGCTGGTCGGTGCCCGCGCCTGGCAACAACGGCTGATCAGCCCGCGAAGATCTTCCCCGGGTTCATGATGTTCTTGGGGTCGAGCGCACGCTTGACCGTGCGCATCATGTCGACGGCGCCGGCGCCCGCTTCACTCACCAGGAACTCCATCTTGTGCAGCCCGATGCCGTGCTCGCCGGTGCAGGTGCCATCCAGCTGCAGCGCACGCTGCACGAGCTGGTGGTTGAGGCGCTCGGCCGTCTCGCGCTCGGCGGGGATGTTCGGATCGATCAGGTAGGCGACGTGGAAGTTGCCGTCGCCCACGTGGCCGACGATGAAGTAGGGCAGGCCTGATTCGTCGACCTCGGCCACCGTGTCCAGCAGGCATTCGGCCAGGCGCGAAATCGGCACGCAGGTGTCGGTGGTCACCGCGCGGCAGCCGGGCTTGAGCTGCAGGCCCGACAGGTAGGCGTGGTGCCGCGCCGTCCACAGGCGCGTGCGTTCCTCCGGCGTCTCGGCCCACTCGAAAGCCAGGCCTTGGTGCTCGCCGGCGATCTGCTCGACGGTCTCGATCTGTTCCTTCACGCCGGCCGGCGTGCCGTGGAACTCCATCAGCAGCATGGGCGACTCGCGCAGCGAGAGCTTGTCGTGGCGGTTCACGGCCTTCACTGCATTGCCGTCCAGCAGTTCGCAACGCGCAATGGGCACGCCCATCTGGATCACCTCGATGGTCGTCTGCACCGCATCGGCGATCGTCGGAAAGCTGCACACCGCGGCCATCACCGCTTCGGGCTGCGGGAAGAGCTTGAGGGTGATCTCGGTCATCACGCCCAGCGTTCCTTCGCTGCCGACCATGAGGCGCGTGAGGTCGTAGCCTGCGCTGCTCTTCCTCGCGCGCGTGCCGGTGTGGATGACTTCGCCGCTGGCCGTCACCACCGTCAGCGCCAGCACGTTCTCGCGCATGGTGCCGTAGCGCACGGCGTTCGTGCCGCTGGCACGCGTGGCGCTCATGCCACCCAGGCTCGCGTCCGCGCCCGGGTCGATGGGAAAGAACAGGCCCGTGTGGCGGATCTCGTTGTTCAGCTGCATGCGTGTCACGCCAGCCTGCACGGTGACGGTGAGGTCTTCCGGCTGGATCGACAGGATGCGGTTCATGCGGCTGAGGTCGATGCTCACGCCGCCTTGCACGGCCAGCAGGTGGCCCTCGAGCGATGAACCCGCACCGTAGGGGATGACCGGCACCGCATGCGCGTCGGCCAGCTTCACCACGGCGGCCACTTCGTCGGTGCTGTCGCAGTACACGACCACGTCGGGCGGCGGCACGTCGAAGGGCGATTCGTCGCGGCCATGCTGCTCGCGCACGGCCAGTGCAGTGGAGCAGCGGTCACCGAAGCGCGCCTTCAACGCATCGATCATCGCCGGGGGCACCGGCCGCGGATCGAGCAGGGGCTGAAGGTGCGCAGGCAGCGGTGCGTTCATGGCGTACTCCTCGGGGCCGACAGGTGCCAAGGATTGTAGGATCGGCCCCATGGCCAATCGACTTTCGCAAATCGCCACGCGCACCGGCGACGACGGCACCACCGGTCTCGGCGACGGGCAGCGCGTTCCCAAGGATCACCTGCGCGTGCAGGCCATGGGCGACGTGGACGAGCTCAATTCCAACATCGGCGTGCTGTTGGCCGAGCCGCTACCCGATGATGTCCGCGAACTGCTCGTGGTCATCCAGCACGAGCTCTTCAACCTGGGTGGTGAGCTCTCGATGCCGGGTTATCAGCTGCTCAAGGAAGAGGCCGTGCTTCGGCTCGACGAAGCCCTGGCGCACTACAACGCGAACCTGCCGCGGCTCAAGGAGTTCATCCTGCCGGCTGGCACCCGCAGCGCGTCGATCGCGCATGTCTGCCGCACGGTGGCCCGACGCGCCGAGCGTGCAGTGGTGACCTTGGCAGCGCAGGAGGCGATCAACGTCTCCCCGCGACACTATCTCAATCGCCTGAGCGACCTGCTGTTCGTGCTGGCCCGCGTGCTCAACCGCGCCAACCTGGATGGCTTGGGCGGGGACGACATCTACTGGCAGAGCGAGCGGCTCAAGCGCCAGGAAGCGGAGTAGGCCGCGCAAAGAAAAAGCCCGGCAGGTGCCGGGCTTTCTGCATCGAATCGGCGGAGCCGATCAGAAGTAGTAGCTTGCCATCAGGCCGAGTTGGCTGCCGTCGATCTTGGTGCTGCTGTTCTGCGGCTTGAACTTCTCCGCCACGTAGCGCAGCTTGACGCCGGCCTTGGGGGAGAACAGGTACTCGCCTTCGAGGATCACGCCGGTGGTCGAATCGAACTTGGCGTTGATGTTGCTGGCCACGCCGCTGCCCTTGAGCTCGGCGCCGCTGACGAACTGCGCACCCACGCCCAGGCGGACGGTGTCGTTCAGCTGGTACATCGCAAGCAGGTCCACGGGAATGCGGGTGAATCGCACGCTGCCGTTGCTGGCGGCGGACGTGTCGTTCACGTGGTAGCCGATGGTGGCCTGCAGCGCGACCTGGTCGCCCAGGCGGAATTCGCCGCCGCCGTAGAGATGCACCAGGCCGCCGGCCTTGATGTCTTCATGGGAGCCGTCGGTGAACGGCACGGTGATCAGTGTGTCGCCGCCGAAGGTCAGGCCGGCGCCGACGAGGAAGCGAAAGCCGTTCGCGTCGGCGGCGTGGGCGCTCATGGCGGCGCCGAGGGTCAAAGCGGCTGCGGCAAGAAGTTTCTTCATGGAATAGGTCCCTTTTTTGGATTCGGATGTGACGGCCGCACTCATGGTTTCCCCGCGGCCGGGGCGAATCGTACGTGGGCAGGGGACCCGGACTGTCGGTCTGCCGCGACATCGGATGTGCTAAGTGCACAGTTTTGGAGCACTCTTTCCCGGCCGGACAAACAAAAACGCCGCCCGAGGGGGCGGCGCTCTGAGACCGATGCCAGGCAACTGCCGTTGCCTGGCCTAGAGAACAGGCAACGATCAGTTCGTGGCGAAGCCAGCGCTGAACTCCTCGACGGTGAGGACGCCGTCCTTGTTCTTGTCCAGCTCATCGAAGCGGGCACCGATGGCGGGCAGCTTGGCGGCTTCGTCCTTGGACAGCTTGCCGTCGCCATTGGCGTCTGCCTTGGCGAACGCGGATTCGATCACGGCCTTGTCCTTGGCGGCCACGGGTTGTTCGGTGGCCGGGGCCTTGGTCTGGGCCACGGCCGTCAGGCCGGCGCTGGCCAGGACCACGGGAGCGAGCACGAGGGCGAGCAGAGAGCGAGTCATTGAATTCTCCGAATCAGTTGAACGGAGCGCCATTGCAACCGCTCACTCCTGTTCGGCCAAGCAGTCTTGCTCGACATTACCCGGCTTACAGACAGTGAGGGCCTGCTTACGTGGACTTTCAGGTGCTTGCTTGCCTTCTGTTTCGCCTGGCACGCCCTCAGTGCTTGCGGCGCGCCTTCACAGCCTGGCTCAGCACCTCGAGCACCTCCAGTGAATGCGGCCAGCCGATGCAGGCGTCGGTGATGCTCTGGCCATAGGCGAGCTTGGTCGGGTCGTCCTTGCCGGGGCTGAACTTCTGCGCACCGGGGTTGAGGTGGCTTTCCACCATCACGCCGAAGATGCGCTTGCTGCCGCCGCTGATCTGGCCGGCGATGTCTCGGGCGACGTCGATCTGCTTCTCGTGCTGCTTGCTGCTGTTGGCGTGCGAGCAGTCCACCATCAGGTTGGCCGGCAACTTGGCGGCGTCCAGGTCCTTGCAGGCGGCTTCCACGCTGGAGGCGTCGTAGTTGGGCGCCTTGCCGCCGCGCAGGATGACGTGGCAGTCCTTGTTGCCCTTGGTCTCCACGATGGCGACCTGACCGTTCTTGTGCACCGACAAGAAGTGGTGTGGCCGGGCGGCGGCCTGGATGGCGTCGGTGGCGATGCGGATGTTGCCATCCGTGCCGTTCTTGAAGCCGATGGGCGCGGAGATGCCCGAGGACAGCTCGCGGTGCACCTGGCTTTCGGTGGTGCGCGCGCCGATGGCGCCCCAGGAGATGAGGTCGCCGATGTACTGCGGTGAGATCACGTCCAGGAACTCGCTGCCGGCGGGCATGCCGGCGCGGTTGATTTCCAGCAGCAGCTGGCGCGCGATCCGCAGGCCCTCGTCGATGCGGTAGCTTTCGTCGAGGTAGGGGTCGTTGATCAAGCCCTTCCAGCCCACGGTGGTGCGCGGCTTCTCGAAGTACACCCGCATCACGATTTCCAGCGTGTCGGCGTAGTGGTCGCGCTGCTCCTTGAGCTTGCGGGCGTATTCCAGCGCGGCCGCCGGATCGTGGATGGAGCACGGGCCCATGATGACCAGCAGCCGATCGTCCTTGCCCTGCATGATGTGGCGGATGTGCCGGCGGGTCTCGCCCACCAGCTTCTCGACCGGTGTACCGCTGATCGGGAAGAAGCGGATCAGGTGCTCGGGAGGCGGCAGCGGCATCACGTCCTTGATCCTTTCATCGTCGGTCTGGCTGGTTTTCTCGGTGCTCGCATACCAACCCTCCGTGGTGGCGGCGTTCTTGTTCGTCATGTCCATGAGCTCCTGCGGTCGGTTGGAAGTGGCTGAAAACTTGGAAATCTGAGAAGGCGAAAAAAAACCGCCGGGGTTCGCCCGGCGGTTTTGGGATTCGGTTTGCGCTCTACTTCTGCTTACGCGCTTGCCTCTCCATCCGCCGGGCGGTGCGAGAACCAAAAGTAAGCAAAAAAGTAGGACTTGCTGGAAAGCATGGGGGCGAATGTAGCACGGCGGTCCGGGCGGGCGTCAAGCATGTTCTTGCAAACGCCGCCGGATCAACGGCCTTTGCCGTCAGATCGACATCGTCACGCCGTGCCGCCCACGGTCAGCCCATCGATGCGCAGCGTGGGCTGGCCCACGCCCACCGGCACGCTCTGGCCTTCCTTGCCGCAGGTGCCCACGCCGGTGTCCAGCTTCATGTCGTTGCCGATCATGGTCACGCGGGTCAGCGCGTCGGGGCCGTTGCCGATGATGGTCGCGCCCTTCACCGGGTAGAGGATCTTGCCGTTCTCGACCCAGAAGGCCTCGCTCGCGGAGAACACGAACTTGCCGCTGGTGATGTCGACCTGCCCACCGCCGAAGTTGCTGGCGTACAGCCCGCGCTTGAGGCCGGCGATGATCTCTTCCTTGGTCTTGTCGCCCGCCAGCATGTAGGTGTTGGTCATGCGCGGCATGGGCACGGCGGCATAGCTTTCGCGGCGGCCGTTGCCGGTGGGCTTGACCTTCATCAGCCGCGCATTCATCGAGTCCTGGATGTAGCCGCGCAGGATGCCGTCCTCGATCAGCACATTGCGCTGCGAGGCATTGCCTTCGTCGTCCACGTTGAGCGAGCCGCGGCGATCGGGCAGCGTGCCGTCGTCCAGCACCGTCACGCCCTTGGCCGCCACGCGCTGGCCGATGCGGCCGGAGAAGGCGCTGGAGCCCTTGCGGTTGAAGTCGCCCTCCAGCCCGTGGCCGATGGCTTCGTGCAGCAGGATGCCCGGCCAGCCCGAGCCCAGCACCACGTTCATCTCGCCGGCGGGCGCCGGGCGCGATTCGAGGTTGGTGAGCGCGGCATGCACCGCATCGTTCACGTAGCTTTCGATGATGCTGTCGTGGAAGTAGCCGAAGCCGAAGCGACCGCCGCCGCCGCCCGTGCCCACCTCGCGGCGCGTCTCGCCGTTGATGGTCTGCTCGGCGATCACCGTCACCGACAGCCGCACCAGCGGGCGCACGTCGGCGGCGATGGTGCCGTCGGCACGTGCCACCAGCACCACGTCGTATTCACCGGCCAGGCCTGCCATCACCTGCGCGATGCGCGGGTCCTTGGCCCGGGCCAGCTTCTCCACCTTCTCCAGCAGCGCCACCTTCTGCGTGCTGTCCAGCGTGGCGATGGGGTCCATCGGTGCATACAGCACGCGGCTGCCCGCCACGGTGTGCTTGCCGCTGACCTTCACCTTGCGGCTCTGGCCTGCCGCGGCAATCGTGCGCACGGTGCGGGCTGCGTCGAGCAGGGCGGCTTCGGAGATGTCGTCGGAATAGGCGAAGGCCGTCTTCTCACCGGCCACCGCCCGCACGCCCACGCCCTGGTCGATGCCGAAGCTGCCGCTCTTGACGATGCCTTCCTCCAGGCTCCAGCCCTCGCTGCGGGTGTACTGGAAGTAGAGATCCGCATCGTCGATGCGGTGGGTGGCGATGGTTTGCAGCGCCTTGGACAGCGTCGCCTCGCTCAGGCCATACGGCTCCAGCAGCAGCGAGCGGGCGATGGCAAGGCGTTCGATGGTGGGTTCGCGGGAAATCATGCGCGCTGGTCCTTCGTGGGCGGTGGTCGATTGTAGGAGTGGGGGCCTGTCCCTGCGGGTCGCGCGGGCGGCCCGATGTTGCCCGGTGCAAAGCGCGGTTTAACCGATCTTTACCGACGTCGCGTCGGCATCGGCGAAACCTGGCCCGTTGTCTGTTGCACGGGCCGGCAGTCCACGAGCCCGAAACCACCACCGAATAGGAGAACACCATGAACTTCAAGTCCCTTGCCGTCGGCGCCACCATCGCCATCGCCTGCATCGGCGCTTTCGCCCAAGCCGCCTCTGCCCCCCAGACCCCGCGCGTCGACAAGCGCGAGGCCAAGCAGGAACAGCGCATCGAGAAGGGCGTCGCCTCCGGCGAGCTCAATGCCCGCGAGACCAATCGCCTGGAAAAGGAACAAGCCGCCATCGGCAAGGCCGAAGACAAGGCCAAGGCCGACGGCACCGTGACCGCCAAGGAGCGCCGTCACCTCAACAAGATGCAGAACCGCGCCAGCCGCGACATCCATCACCAGAAGCATGACCGCCAGAAGGCGGCCTCCGCCCCGGCGGCCTGATCACCTCCGAGAGCTGAAACCCCGAGCAGTCCAGAACTAGAAAATTCCTTCTCACTTGCAAGCCCCGCGCCGGCCAGACGCGGGGCTTGTTTTCATTCAGGCTTGGCCAAGGCGGTGGCAAGGGCGTCGAACACCGTCTTCAGGCGCGGCGTGCTGCGCAGCTCGCGATGCGCCGTGATCCACAGCGTCAACGGTGGCACCGGCAGCTGAGGCAGCACCCGCACCAGATCAGGCGACAGCCTGGCCACCCGCTGCATGCCCACACCGATGCCCAGGCCCGCCTTCACCGCCTGCCAGCTGACGATCTGGTTGTCGCATCGAAAGGCGAAAAACTCGCGCGTGACCTTGAAGCCGCCCTCGCGGAAGCCGCGGATCATCTGATCGGACTTGTCAAAGCCCACCCACTCATGGGTCATGAAGGTCTCGAAGCTGGGCATGCCGCGGGACTGGATGTAGCTCTGGTGGGCGTAGAAGCCCAGCGGCAACTCCACCACCTTCTTCGCGATCAGCGCGGACTGTGCCGGCTTGACCATGCGCAGGGCGATGTCGGCATCGCGCTCCAGCAGGTTCTCCACCGCGTTGCTGGCCACCATCTCGACCTGGATCTGCGGATGCTCGTCGCGCAGCCGCCGCAGGATGGGCGGCAGCAGGAAGGCGCTCATGGTCTCGCTGGCGGTGATGCGCACGGTGCCGGCCAGCGATTGCGACTGCCCCGCCGCGGCCAGCGACCACTCGCGGGCATGTTCCTGCATGCGCTGCGCCGGACCGAGCAGGGTCTGGCCGGCCTCCGTCAGCCGCAACCCGCGCCGCGTGCGCTCGAACAGCGCGCCGCCGATGTGCTGCTCCAGCGCACTCATCTGCCGGCTCAGCGTGGGCTGGCTGCTGCCCAGCAGCTCGGCCGCGCGGCTGAGCGAGCCGGCATCGGCCACGGCGACGAAGGCGCGCAGCAGTGCCCAGTCGGGCTCAGGCAGCGGCACGGGCTGGCGGCGGATTCTGGTATTCATGTGTGAATGATAGACATGCATGGGGCAGTCTTCCGGATAGGTGCCGCGGGTCGAACAATGCCTGCATCCCATCACTGACTGCGAGGCACTCCATGACTTCCACGGTTCTCATCCTCGGCGCTGCAGGACGCATCGGCCAGGTGCTCGCCCAGGCCTTCGCCGAGGCGGGCTGGACGGTCCGCGCGCAGGCCCGCAAGGCCTTGCCGCCGGCGCTGGCCCAGCGCGGCGGCATCGAGTGGGTGCGTTGCGATGCGCTCGATGCGTTCGCCCTGCGCCAGGCCGCACGCGGCGCCGATGTGGTCGTGCACGCGCTCAACCCGCCCTACACCCAGTGGGAGAAGCTGGCCAAGCCGCTGGCCGAAGCGGCGATCGACGCCGCGCGTGCGGCCGGCGCGCTGCTCATGCTGCCGGGCAACGTCTACAACTTCGGCACGCAGCTGCCCGAAGTGCTCACGGTCCGCACGCCTGAACACGGTGACGTGCCCAAGGCGCAGACCCGCATCGACATCGAGGCACGCATGGCCGCGACGCCAGGGCTGGACAGCGTGGTCATCCGCGCCGGCGATTTCTTCGGTGGCGCCGGCAAGGGCTCGTGGTTCGACCTCGCTCTGACCACGCGCATCAAGTCCGGCAAGTTCGTGTACCCGGGCGATGTGGACGTGCTGCATTCATGGGCCTACCTGCCAGACCTCGCGCAGACCTTCGTGCGCGTGGCCCAGCAGCGGGCGCAGCTCAAGGGGGCGCACCGCCTGCACTTCACCGGCCATGCGGTGACTGGCGAGCAGATGCGCCAGGCCATGGAGCACGCGGTGGGCAAGCCGCTTCGCACAGCCGGCATGATGTGGCCGCTGCTGCGCGTGCTCGCGCCGTTCGTGCCCCTGCTGCGCGAGGTGGTCACCATGCACTATCTCTTCAAGCGTCCGCACCAGCTGGACGACACCGAGTTGCGCCAGCTCATCGGCAGCGTGCCGCACACGCCGCTGGCCCATGCCCTGGTGGCGGCATGGCGCGACCATCAGCCTTCGTCGGCCGAGTCCTTGAGCGTGAGCGCCCGGGCGTAGAGCGCGTTGCGTGCATCGCCGGTGAGCTCGGCGGCGATGGCCACGGCCTGCTTGAGCGGCAGCGCGGCCATGAGCGTGCGCAGCATGGGGTCGTGGCGGGCCTGGTCCAGGTTGCCGGCGCTGGCTTCCAGCGCGTGCACGACCAGCACGAATTCGCCGCGGGTGCGGTTCGTGTCGGCTGCGAGCCACGCCGGCAGTGCCTGGGCGGGCAGGGTGGCGATGGTCTCGAACTGCTTGGTCAGCTCGCGGCACAGCGTGATGGGACGTTCGTCGCATGCAGCGGCGAGGTCACGGACCAGCGCCTCGATGCGGTGCGGCGCCTCGAACAGCACCTGCGCCATCGGATTGGCGGCCAGGGCTTTCAGCGCCTGGGAACGTTCTGCGCCGCGCGATGACAGGAACCCGGTGAACTGGAAGCCCGTGCCCCGCACGTCGCCGGCGACGCTCATCGCCGCCACGGCGCTGCTGGCGCCGGGCACCGGCACCACCGTGTATCCGGCATCGCGCACGGCGGCCACCAAGGCCGCGCCCGGGTCGCTGATCGCGGGCGTTCCGGCATCGCTCACGTAGGCCACGCGTTCACCACGCGCAAGGCGCGCCAGCACGCCTTGCGCCGCCTCCCGCTCGTTGTGCTCGTGAACCGCCAGCAGCGGCTTGTCCAGCCCCAGATGCTGGAGCAGCGGTGCACTGTGCCGCGTATCTTCGCAGCCCACCGCATCGGCGAGGGCCAGCACATGGATGGCCCGCAGGCTCAGGTCCGCCAGGTTGCCGATGGGCGTGGCGACGACGTACAGCGCGCTTGCGGGATACTGCTGCCCCCCGGCCGCGGCGGCCGCTGCTTGCAACAACAACGAGGCGTTTGGATTGGTCACGACGGTGTCGACGAAAGAGGTGGGCGACGATGCGGAAGCCGTCGCCCTGGAACACCTGCTGGCCCACGGGCTCGTGCTGGTGCGGCGCAATTATCGGGTCGCCCGCGGGCCGCGCGCGCGTGGGGGCGAGATCGACCTCATCATGCGCGAACGCGATGGGACGCTGGTGTTCGTCGAAGTGAGGAAGCGCCGCAGTTCGGATTTCGGCGGTGCAGCGGGCAGCGTCACCTTTGCCAAGCAGCGCAGCATCGTCTTCGCGGCCCAGCAGTTCCTGCGCCACTTCTCGACGCTGCCGCCTTGCCGCTTCGACGTGGTCAGCATCGAAGCTGGCCGCGTGCAGTGGCTGCGGGCGGCCTTTGATGCAGCCTGAAACATCCCGGGCTTGGCAGACGCGTGGATGCCCCCATGTGAGGCCGACCGGGAACCCTTTGGCCCCCAGTCGGCACCAAGTCCCGTCACAAAACCCTGATGCGGCACTGACTTATCATCCGTCACCATGCTTGAACAACGCATCCAGCAGCAGTTCTTCGACAGTGCAGACCTGAAATACGCGGCTGCTGAGATCCTCGCCAAACCCATCGCCGACGCCGTGAGCGCGGTCGTCGGCTCCATCACCGGCGGTGGCAAGGTGCTCGCTTGCGGCAACGGCGGCTCCGCCAGCGACGCGCAGCATTTCGCCGCCGAATTCATCGGCCGCTTCGAGCGCGAGCGCCCGGGCCTTGCGGCGGTGGCGCTGACCACCGATTCCTCCATCCTCACCGCGGTCGGCAACGACTACAACTTCGACGTCATCTTCTCCAAGCAGGTCCAGGCGCTCGGCAACCCCGGCGACGTCCTGCTCGCGATCACCACCAGCGGCAACTCAGCCAACGTGCTGGCCGCGGTGGAAGCCGCGCACGCCAAGGAGATGACGGTGATCGCGCTGACCGGCCGCGGCGGCGGCAAGATGCGCGACCAACTCCTCGAAACCGACGTGCACATCTGCGTTCCGCACGAGCGCACCGCACGCATCCAGGAGGTCCATCTGCTCGTGTTGCACTGCCTGTGCGACGCGGTGGACCTGCAGCTCCTGGGAGAACAGGACAACGCATGACCTTCGCCTCTCGCCTCAAGCTTCGCTCCACCCTCGTCCTCTCGGCCGTGGCGGCATCCGCCCTGATGAGCGCCTGCGCACCTCTGGTGGTGGGCGGTGCCATGCTGGGCGGCACCCTGATGGCCACCGACCGCCGCACCTCCGGCGCGCAGGTGGAAGACCAGGCCATCGAGCTGAAGTCGCTCAACCGCATCCGCGATGCGCTCGGCGAGCGCGGCCACGTCAGCACCACCAGCTACAACCGCGTGGTGCTCATCACCGGCGAGGTGCAGACCGAGGCCGACAAGGCTGCGGCCGAGGCGGCGGTGGCCAAGGTGGAGAACGTGAAGTCCACCGTGAACGAGGTGGAGATCATGGGTGCGAGCTCGCTCACCAGCCGCTCCAACGACGCCATCCTCACGAGCAAGGTGAAGGCCTCGTTCGTGGACGCCAAGGACATCTTCGCCAATGCATTCAAGGTCGTGACCGAGCGCGGCACGGTGTACCTGATGGGCCGCGTCACCGAGCGCGAGGCCGATCGTGCGGTGGAGATCGCGCGCGGCGTGAGCGGCGTGCAGAAGGTGGTGAAGCTGTTCGAGATCCTGACTGAACAGGAATTGGCGGACCTCGCGCCGAAGCCGAACAAGTAAGCAAGCGTAGCGAGGCGGCCATCAAGGAACGCCCGCGGGACTGGCTTTGCCAGCCCGCAGGGTGGCGCCCCTCGGGGGCAGGGGCGCAGCGACTGGGGGGCTCTACCTCAGTCGCTTGATGAGGCTGGACGTGTCTTGGCGGTTGCCGCCTTGTGCTTGGATGTCGGCGTAGAACTGGTCTACCAGCGCCGTCACCGGCAAGCGTGCGCCGTTGCGCTTGGCTTCGTCGAGCACGAGGCCCAGGTCTTTTCGCATCCAGTCCACCGCGAAGCCGAAGTCGAACTTGTTGTCGATCATCGTCGGGCCGCGGTTGTCCATCTGCCAGCTCTGCGCAGCACCTTTGCCGATGACGCCGAGCACGGCCTTCATGTCCAGGCCGGCCTTCTCGCCGAAGGCGATGGCTTCGGACAGGCCTTGCACCAGCCCGGCGATGCAGATCTGGTTGACCATCTTGGCGAGCTGGCCGGCGCCGCTCTCGCCCAGCAAGGTCACGGCTTTCGAGAAGGCCAATGCCACGGGCTGGATCTTCTCGAATGCCTCGGCGTTGCCGCCGCACATGACGGTGAGCGCGCCATTGATGGCGCCGAGGTTGCCGCCGGAGACCGGCGCGTCGATAAACTCCAGCCCACGCTCGCGCGCGGCAGCAGCCAGCTCGCGCGCGACTGCGGCCGATGCCGTCGTGTGGTCCACGAAGATCGCGCCCGGCTTCATTCCGGCGAAGGCGCCGTCGGCGCCGATGGTCACCGAGCGCAGGTCATCGTCGTTGCCCACGCAAGCGAACACGACATCGGCGCCTGCGGCTGCTTCACGAGGAGTGGGTGCACTGGCACCACCGTACTCCTTCGCCCAGGCGGCGGACTTGCTGGCCGTGCGGTTGTAGACCGTCACACGATGTCCCGCGCGAGCCAGGTGTCCGGCCATGGGATGGCCCATCACGCCAAGGCCGAGGAAAGCGACGGGACGGGATTCGATGGGGTCGTAGGCGCGAGTGGTCATCTTGGCTCCGAAATCGTGGATTGCCGTGACTGTCGCATGGATTGGGAGGGGGCTTCGACAGGCTCAGCCTGAACGGGTGTCGGGCTGATGCGAAGTGAGCGTCGATACCTCAACGCGAACGGGGAGGCGGGTTCGCGCGACCAAGGCTTCGACAAGCTCAGCCCGAACGACCTCCGGGCCTCACCAAGCGAGCGCAGCGAAGCGTCCATCAAGCAACGCCCGCGGGACTGGCTTTGCCAGCCCGCAGGGTGGCGCCCAGGGGCCACGAAGGGGCCCCTTCGTGGCCCCTGGGGCAGGAGCGCAGCGACTGGGGGGCTCAAACAATCGTCAGATGCTCGGTGCCCGCAGAGAGGTCACTGCTGCGCGCCCGATGGCTGTGCAGCTTGATCTGCAGCCGCAGATCGTTCACCGAGTCCGCATTGCGCAGCGCATCCTCGTACGTGACCATCTGGTTCTCGTACAGGTCGAACAGGCTCTGGTCGAAGGTCTGCATGCCCAGCTCACGCGAGCGTTTCATGATCTCCTTGATCTCGCTCACCTCGCCCTTGAAGATGAGTTCGGAGATCAGCGGCGTGTTCAGCAGGATTTCCACCGCCGCGATGCGGCCCTTGCCCTCCTGGCGCGGCAGCAGCCGCTGCGACACCAGCGCCTTCAGGTTCAGCGACAAGTCCATCAGCAGCTGCGCGCGCCGCTCTTCTGGGAAGAAGTTGATGATGCGGTCCAGCGCCTGGTTGGAGCTGTTGGCGTGCAGCGTGGCCATGCACAGGTGGCCGGTTTCCGCGAAGGCCACGGCATGTTCCATGGTCTCGCGGTCGCGGATTTCGCCCATGAGGATCACGTCCGGCGCCTGGCGCAGCGTGTTCTTCAGCGCCTGGCCCCAGCCGTCGGTGTCGATGCCCACTTCACGCTGGGTGATGATGCAGTTCTTGTGCGGATGCACGAACTCCACCGGGTCTTCGATCGTGATGATGTGGCCGAAGGAGTTCTCGTTGCGGTAGTCCACCATCGCCGCCAGCGAGGTGCTCTTGCCCGAGCCGGTGGCGCCCACGAAGATGACCAGCCCGCGCTTGGTCATGGACACGTCCTTGAGCACCTGCGGCAGGTTCAGCGAGTCGATGGTGGGCAGGGTCTGCGGAATCGTCCGCAGCACCAGGCCGACCTGGCCCTGTTGCACGAAGGCATTGACGCGGAAGCGGCCGATGCCCTGCGGCGAGATCGCGAAGTTGCATTCCTTCGTGCGCTCGAACTCGGCGGCCTGCTTGTCGTTCATCACCGAACGCGTCAGTGCCAGGGTGTGCTGGCCGGTCAGCGGCTGGGGCGACACCTTGGTGACCTTGCCGTCGACCTTGATGGCGGGCGGGAAGTCGGCCGTGAGGAACAAGTCCGACCCGTTGCGCGACACCATGAGCCGCAGCAGGTCGTTGACGAATTTCGATGCCTGGTCTCTTTCCATACTGCTTTCCCCGATGGTTCGGTCAGTTCCTCAATTCTGCGACAGCAAGGCGCTCAGGCGCGCACTGACTTGCCTCAAGCGCAGTGAAAGTCTTCGTGACAGCGAGGCCAGCAGGGCCACGCCCAGGCGCGGCTCCTGCGCGATCATCTCGTCCAGCCGCTTGGCTTCCACCACCGCCAGCAGGCAGGGCGTGAGCGTGGCGCAGGAGGAGAAGCGGGCGCCGGCGTCCAGCAGCGACATCTCGCCCAGCATGTCGCCCGCGTGGGCTTCGGCCAGGCGCGTCTTGCCTCCCCAGGAATGGCCGCGGTCGACCGACAGCGTGCCGTCCAGCACGATGATCATGTAGTCGCCCAGTTCGTCCTGGCTGATGACTTCCTGCGCAGCCGGCACCTGCACGAACTCCAGGTACTGCGCCATGCGCATGAGCTCATCGGGCGTGAGCGAGACCACGTGCCGGTCGGCGCCCCACAGCTTGCCGAAGGTGTCGGCGGCGGACTTGCGGTCCACCGTCCTGGCGCCGATCTGCCCGGCGCGGTCTTTCCAGGCGGTGAGCACCTGGGGCGACTCCGGCGGCTCCTGGTAGACGGACGAGAAGAAGCCGGTGTCCTCGCCGCCGTTGTTCGACGACGGCTTTCGCTTGATGCGATCCAGCAGGCGCTTCACGGACGCTCGCGTGCTGGAGATCAGCCGGGGAAGTTTTCGGGGAACTTCGCCTTGCCGCGCGCTTCCGCCGGCGAAATGATGTTGCGACGCACCAAATCCGCGAGGTTCTGGTCCAGCGTCTGCATGCCCATGCTGTTGCCGGTCTGGATCGACGAGTACATCTGCGCGATCTTGTTCTCGCGGATGAGGTTGCGGATGGCTGCCGTGCCCAGCATGATCTCGTGCGCCGCCACGCGGCCCGAGCCGTCTTTCAGCTTGCACAGCGTCTGCGAGATGACGGCCACCAGCGACTCCGAGAGCATGGCGCGGACCATTTCCTTCTCGGCCGCGGGGAACACGTCCACCACGCGGTCGATGGTCTTGGCGGCACTCGATGTGTGCAGCGTGCCGAACACCAGGTGGCCGGTTTCCGAGGCGGTCAGCGCCAGGCGGATGGTCTCCAGGTCGCGCATTTCGCCCACGAGGATGCAGTCCGGGTCTTCACGCAGCGCCGAGCGCAGCGCATTGGAGAAACTCAGCGTGTGTGGCCCCACCTCGCGCTGGTTGACCAGGCATTTCTTGGACTCGTGCACGAATTCGATCGGGTCTTCCACCGTGAGCACGTGGCCGTACTCGTTCTCGTTGAGGTGGTTGACCATGGCTGCCAGCGTGGTGGACTTGCCCGAGCCCGTGGGGCCGGTCACCAGCACCAGGCCGCGCGGCTTGAGCGCCAGGTCGGCAAAGACCTTGGGCGCGGCGAGCTGTTCGAGCGTGAGGATCTTGGAGGGAATGGTCCGGAACACGGCGCCGGAGCCGCGGTTCTGGTTGAAGGCGTTGACGCGGAATCGCGCCAGGCCCTGGATCTCGAAGGAGAAGTCGCACTCCAGCGTCTCTTCGTAGGCCTTGCGCTGGGAGTCGTTCATGATGTCGTAGACCATGTCGTGCACTTGCTTGTGCTCGAGCGGGTCCACGTTGATGCGGCGCACGTCGCCGTGCACCCGGATCATGGGCGGCAGGCCTGCCGACAGGTGCAAGTCCGAAGCCTTGTTCTTGACCGAAAACGCCAGCAGTTGGGTGATGTCCATGGGGTCTGGTTGTTGCGCTCAGCGTGGCGGCCACAGGGCCTGCGGCACAGGGTCTGCGTGATACTTCGGCGCATTATGGCGACGATCCCCGAGAACATACAACAAGTGCGCGCTCGCATAGCCGCGGCCTGTGCCGGGGCACAACGGCCCGTGCAAAGCGTCACGCTGCTATGTGTGAGCAAAACTTTCGGCGCCGAAGCGGTGCGCGAGGCGCACGCTGCGGGCGAGCGGCGCTTCGGCGAGAACTACGTGCAAGAGGGCGTGGACAAGGTGGCAGCGCTGGCGGATCTGCGCGGCGACATCGAGTGGCACCTCATCGGTCCCTTGCAAAGCAACAAGACCCGCGTGGTCGCCGAGCACTTCGACTGGGTGCATTCGGTGGACCGGCTCAAGGTCGCGCAGCGGCTGTCGGAGCAGCGGCCGGCACACCTGCCGCCGCTGCAGGTGTGCCTGCAGGTGAACATCAGCGCGCAGGCCAGCAAGAGCGGTCTCGCGCCGCAGGAGGTGGCCGGCGTGGCGCGCGAGGTGGCTGCCCTGCCGGGGCTGAAGCTGCGCGGGCTGATGGCCATCCCCGAGCCGGCCGGCGATCTCGATTCGCAGCGCCGCCCGCATGCGGCCTTGCGTCAGCTCCTGGGCGAACTGCAGCGTGAAGGCCTCGACGTCGACACCCTGTCCATGGGCATGTCGGCCGACCTCGAAGCCGCCGTCATGGAAGGCGCAACGATCGTTCGCGTCGGAACGGCCATCTTTGGAGGGCGCTAGCGAGCGAGCCTTTCCAGAACACGACCACGTTGCCCGCCGCCACCAGCGCCAGGCCCAGCAGCGCGGGCATGGTCCACGCATAGCCTTCCACCAGCGCGGACACGTTCAGCGCCACCACGGGGAAGAGCACCGTGCAGTAGGCCGCACGATCTGCACCCATGCGGCCCACCAGGGTGAGGTAGGCGGTGAAGCCGATGACCGATCCCGGAATCGCGAGGTACAGCCAGGCGCCGACGTAGTGCGCGGACACATCGAAGTTCATCGGCTGCCCCGTCGCCAGCGCATAGCCAGCGATGACCGTCGCACCGATCAGCATCGCCCAGGCGTTGGTCTGCAAGGGCGTCTGGCCCTGCTTCTGCATGGCGCCCGACAGCAGGTTGCCCAGCGAGAAGCAGTAGGTGCCGGCCATTGCCAGCCCCAGGCCCCACAGCGTCTGTGGCCGGGCGAGGTCCTTGGCGACTTCGCCGCCGAACAGCAGCAGCAGGCCGGCCAGGCCCAGGGCCGCCCCCAGCATCACCCGGCCGGACAAGGCCTTGCCCTGGAAGACCCGGCCGTTGAGTGCATTCCACAAGGGGGCGGTCGAGAAGCACACGGCGACCAGCCCGCTGGCCACCCACTGGCTGGCGTGCAGGAAGCACATGAAGTTCAGGCAGAACAGGCACAGCCCCTGGCACAGCAGCAGCGGCGCGATCTGCCGCGTGGGCCAGCGCCATTGCCGGCGGATGGCCAACCATGCCAGGAGCACCGCGGCCGCGAGCCAGAAGCGGTAGGCGATGGACCAGGGGATGGGCACGCTGCCGATCTGCAGCTTCAGCGCGATCCAGGTCGTGCCCCAGATGAGCACGGTGAGGAGGTACAGCCAGGCGTTCGTCATGCCCGGCAGTCTGCGTGCGGCGCCCGTGATGGACTCGCAGGATCTTGCGCATTTGCGACCGGCCCGCATGCAGTGCGGCAAGCGGCGTCGTAAGCTGTGCCCCATGCCATCCGCGGCCCAGGACATCCGCCAGTTCGACGTGAGCGCCGCCCTGCTCGAATCCAGGGCGCAGCTGCTGCGTTCGCATGCGCTGCCCGATGGCGTGTGGGTGGCGCACTGGGGCAATGCCGACACGCGCACGGCCTACCTCCGGCCTGGCCACCACACGCTCACCATCTATCTGCAAGGCGGCCACGAGGTGCGCTGCCACGAGGCGCCCTCGGCCCGCGGCGAGCCTGGGCGGATGTGCACCTTGCCCTCAGGGCATGAATCCAACTGGGACGTGAACGGCTCGCTCCAGCTGCTGCACATCTACCTGCCCACGCTGCACTTCGCGCAATCGGCCGAACGCTGGCTGGACCTGGACCCGCGCTTCGCGGAACTGGCCGAGCAGATCTTCTTCCACGACCCGCGGCTGGCCTCGCTGTGCGCGGACATTGCCCGGCTCGATTGGGATGGCACCGACGCACCGCTGGCGCTGCAGCAGCTCACGCTGGACGTGCAGGAGCAGTTGCTCGATCAGCACCTGGTGCACCGTGCGCCGTCCCGCGACGTGAAGGGTGGGCTGTCGCCGGCGGCGAGGCGCCGGGTCATCGAATGCGTGGAGTCGCGCCTGGCCGATGGGGTGAACCTGGCCGATCTCGCCGAGGCGGCGTGCCTCTCGGAATTCCATTTCGCCCGCATGTTCAAAACCAGCTTCGGCATGAGCCCGCATGCGTGGGTGATGCAGCGCCGGCTGGCGCGCGCCCGCCGGCTGCTGCCGCAAGGCGGCCTGGGGCTGGAGATGGTCGCGCAGCAGTGCGGCTACGCGCACCTGTCGCACATGAACACGGCGCTCAAGCGGGCCGGCCTGGGCTCGGCCTCGGCGTTCAGATCGCCAGCGCCGTCACGTTCTTGACCTCTTCCATCACCGCGTAGGTCCGCGTCTCGCGCACGCCGGGCAGCGTCCAGATGACCGAGCCGATGAACTCGCGGTAGGCCGTCATGTCGGCCACGCGGGTCTTGAGCAGGTAGTCGAAGCCGCCGGCCACCAGGTGGCATTCGAGGATCTCGGGCCGCACCTGCACCGCGGCCTTGAAGTTGTCCATCACGTCGTGCACCGTGCGGTCCAGCAGGATCTCGACGAACACCAGCAGCCCCGCACCCAGCTTGGCCGGGTTCAGCTTGGCCTCGTAGCCCAGGATGAACTGGTCGCGCGTGAGCCGCTTCACCCGTTCGAGCACGGCGGTGGGCGACAGGTGCACTTCCTCGGCGAGCTTGAGATTCGAAATGCGTCCGTCCTTCTGGAGGACGCGCAGAATCTTTGCGTCGATCTTGTCGATGGTGGAGCCGGCGTCTTGAGGCATGGCTGAGCTTTTGCAAAGTGACGCGGCCTTCTTTGGAGAGAAATGCTGGAGGCAAGCCGCTAACCTAGCAAGTAATTCTAGCGAGGTCCCCTGACATGTTCACCGTCCCTGCTCCTGCGGCACGCCTGCCGTATCCGTATCGCAACGAAATGGAGGTGCTGGCCCAGCTGATGGGACAGCTGCAGACCGGCCTGGACTGGGCCCGCGCCGCCGACCTCGCCGCGCCCTGGGTCCAGGCGGTGCGCGACAAGCCGGCGCCGTTCTGGGCGATGGAGTCGCTGCTGCGCGAGTACCCCATCTCCAGCGCCGAGGGCCTGGCGCTGATGCGGCTGGCCGAAGCGCTGCTGCGCGTGCCCGACGCGGAAACCGCCATTGCGCTGACCGCCGACCAGCTCGGCAAGGCGGACTTCGATTCCACCAGCGGCGGCCCGCACAAGATGCTGGCCAGCCTGTCGGCCAGCGCCATCGCGCTGTCCAAGAAGTTCCTGCCCGAGCATGAAGGCGAGGCGGGCCTGTTCAAGCGCCTGGGTGCGCAGACGGTGGTGGCGGCGACGGTGCGCGCCATCCAGTTGCTGGGCCGTCAGTTCGTGCTGGGCCGCTCCATCGGCGAGGCCATGGACGAGGCGGCTTCGGCCCGCAAGGCGCATGCGTCGCTGCGCTTCAGCTACGACATGCTGGGCGAAGGCGCCCGCACTGAAGCCGACGCGCAGCGCTACCTCGCCTCGTACCAGAACGCCATCCGCGCCATTGCTTCGGACAAGGTGGCTGCGAGCCCCGAGGCGGCCGACGGCATCTCCATCAAGCTGTCCGCGCTCTTCTCGCGCTACGAGGACGCCCAGCGCGAGCGCGTCTTCGCCGAGCTGCTGCCGCGCGTGTGGACGCTGGTGGAGCTGGCCGCGCACGCCAACATCAACCTCACCATCGATGCGGAGGAGACCGACCGCCTCGAACTCTCGCTGGACGTGCTCGATGCATTGGCCGAACTCATCGGCCGGCAGTTCCCGCAGTGGCGCGGCTTCGGACTGGCGGTGCAGGCCTACCAGACCAGGGCCCTGCAGGTGGTGGACGAGGTCGCCCGCATCGCCCGAAAGCACAAGCTGCGCTTCATGGTGCGGCTGGTGAAGGGTGCGTACTGGGACGGCGAGATCAAGCGCGCGCAGGAGCTGGGCCTCACCGGCTATCCGGTGTTCACCCACAAGCACCACACCGACATCTCCTACCTGGCCTGTGCACGGGCGCTGATCAACCACGCCGACGTCATCTACCCGCAGTTCGCCACGCACAACGCGGGCACCATCGCGGCCATCCTGCAGATGGCGCAGGCCAGGGACGCGAAGTTCGAGATGCAGCGCCTGCACGGCATGGGCGAGGGTGTCTATCGCGAAGTGATGAAGGATGCCGGCGTGCCGGTGCGTGTCTATGCCCCGGTGGGTGAGCACCGCGACCTGCTCGCCTACCTCGTCCGCCGGCTGCTGGAGAACGGCGCGAATTCCTCCTTCGTGCATCAGCTGGCCGATGAAGCCGTGAACGTGAAGGACCTGCTGGCCTCGCCGCTGCATCCGGCAAGCGCGCCGGCCTTGCCGATGCCGGTGGCGCTGTACGGTTTCGATGGCGTGGAAGGCCGGGCCAACTCCATGGGCGCGGACCTGGCCTGCCTGCAAGAGCGGGCGCCGCTGGAGAAGGCCGTGGCTGCTGCGGTGGTGGAGTCCGTGCCCGAAGCCACGAAGGCCGATGTCGACACCGCGATAACCCAATTGCAGGCCGGCTTCCCCGCCTGGAACTCGACCCCGCTCGCCCAGCGCGCAGCCGTGCTGCGCCGCGCGGCCGACGCGCTCGAATCGCGCCTGCCCGAGTTCTGCGGCCTGCTGGTGAAGGAGGCGCACAAGACCCTCGGCGATTGCGTGGCCGAAGTGCGCGAGGCGGTGGACTTCTGCCGCTACTACGCCGACCAGGCCGAGGCACGGCTTGCCTCACAGGCGTTGCCCGGTCCGACCGGCGAAAGCAACGAGCTGCACCTGCATGGCCGCGGCGTGTTCGTGTGCATCAGCCCGTGGAACTTCCCGCTGGCCATCTTCGCGGGCCAGGTGGTGGCGGCGCTGGTGGCCGGCAATGCCGTCGCGGCCAAGCCGGCGGAGCAGACACCCGCGGTGGCGCAGCGCATGGTCGCGCTGCTGCATGAGGCGGGCGTGCCGCGCAACGCTCTGGCGCTGCTGCACGGCCCGGGCGAGACCATCGGCGCGGCGCTGGTGGCCGATGCGCGCACGGCCGGCGTGTGCTTCACCGGCTCGACGGCGGTCGCCAAGATCATCAACCGGACGCTGGCGGCCAAGGACGGCCCCATCGTGCCGCTCATCGCCGAGACGGGTGGCATCAACGCGATGGTGGTGGATTCCACCGCGCTGCCCGAGCAGGTGGTCGATGCCGTCGTGCAAAGCGCCTTCCGCTCCGCCGGCCAGCGCTGCTCCGCGCTGCGCCTGCTGTGCGTGCACGAGAGCGTGGCCGACGGCGTGATCGAGATGATCCGCGGCGCGCTCAAGGAGCTGAACGTGGGCGACCCGTCGCGCCTGTCCACCGACGTGGGGCCGCTCATTGATGCGGAAGCCTTCGATGGCATCAGCACCCACGTGGCGCGCCTGCGCAAGGACGCGAAGCTCATCGGCGAGACGCACCTGCCGGCGGGCCTGAAGCACAGCGTCGCGCCCATCGCCTTCGAGCTGCCGCGCATTGCCGACGTGTCGCAGGAGATCTTCGGCCCGGTGCTGCACGTCGTGCGCTGGGGCGGCGACGTGGACGCCGTGATCGCGCAGGTGAACGCGCTGGGCTACGGCCTGACGCTGGGCATCCAGACGCGCATCGACAGCCGCGCGCTGCGGCTCGCGCATGCGGCTCGCATCGGCAATGTCTACGTGAACCGCAACATGATCGGCGCCGTCGTGGGCGTGCAGCCCTTCGGCGGCGAGGGCCTGAGCGGCACGGGGCCCAAGGCGGGTGGCCCGCACTACCTGTACCGCTTCTGCGCGGAACAGACGCTGACCATCAACACGGCGGCAGCCGGCGGGAACGCGGCCTTGCTGGCCGGATTCACGGGTGCCGTCGCGGGCGAATGAGAGGTGCGGCCAAGCTCTTAAACTGGACGCCATGGACACGATCGCATTCATCGGCGGCGGCAACATGGCCGCGGCCATCATCGGTGGCTTGATTCGCAGCGGGCGCGCACCTGCCTCCATCCTCGTCGTCGACCCCGGCGACGCGCAGCGCGAGAAGCTGAAGGCCGATTTCGGCGTGCGTGTGCTCGGCGCCGCCGATGCCACGCTGGAAGAAGCTTCGCTGGTGGTGTGGGCCGTGAAGCCGCAGTACTTCCAGGCCGCCGCGCTGCCGTGCGCCGCGCATGTGGGCCGAGCCCTGCACCTGAGCGTGATGGCGGGCATCCGCAGCGATGCCATCGCCACCGCGGTGCGCACGCAGCGCGTGGTGCGCTCCATGCCCAACACGCCCGCGCTCATCGGCCAGGGCATCTCGGGACTCTTCGGCCGCGAGGGCGTGACCGAGGCCGAGCGCAAGACGGTGGAAGCCGTGCTCGCACCGACCGGCCAGGTGACGTGGGTCGCCCGCGAGGAAGACCTCGACGCGGTGACCGCGCTGTCGGGCTCCGGCCCGGCCTACGTCTTCTACTTCGTCGAAGCCATGATGCAGGCCGCGACCGACATGGGCCTCACGGCCGCGCAAGGCAAGCAGCTCGCGCTGGCAACCTTCACCGGCGCCGCCTCGCTCGCAGCGGCCTCCGAAGACCCGCCCGACGTGCTGCGCGAACGCGTCACCTCCAAGGGCGGCACCACCTTTGCTGCGCTCACCTCGCTCGAATCGGACGGCGTCAAGGCCGCCTTCGTGAAGGCGCTCAAGGCCGCGCAGCACCGCGCGCGCGAACTCGGCGACGAGTTCGGTCGCGCTTGAAGCCCGACAGCAAACCGCCGCGCCGCTCGGTCCTGCGCCAGTGGCTGCATGCGCCCGGCTCGCTGAGCCGGCGCCTGGCCGCGCTGGGCGACCGCTTTGCGGTGCAGACCTTGCGGCAGGGCCCGGCACGGCTGCATCGCCGCGAGATCGAGCAGTTGGGCCACCATGCACGCGGACGCGTCTGGGTGCGCGAGGTGCTGCTGCGCGTGGACGGCCTGCCGATGATCTGGGCACGCAGCGTCGCGCCGCGCCCTTCGCTGGCCGGACCCTGGCGGGCCTTGCTGGGCCTCGGAAGCCGACCGCTGGCTGACCTGCTGTTCAAGGACCCGCGTGTCACCCGCAGCCCCTTGCGGGTGGAACATCTCTCGCACGGCAGCCCGCTGCGCGAACGCATGCTGCGCCAATGGTTCAAGGCCAATGGGCACAAGCCTCCGCACAACATGGTGTGGGCGCGCAGCTCCATCTTCCACAAGCACGGCGCCCCGCTGCGCGTGATGGAAGTGTTTTCGCCGAAGCTGGCCGGCTGGAAGCCGCCCATCGGCAAGCAGATTGCCAAGGATTCCACACGGCACTGACCCGCACGGACCGCTTCATGCCCCGGCCGCTGCAAGTCATGCAAACCCTGCATGACGAATGGTGAAAAACTCGGCACGCTCGCGCCTACAGTCTCGCCGCATGCAGGTGGCATCCCCTGCCCAGGCTCGTCACGAGCGGGTCGAAAGAGCGTGGTGCCACCCCGACGAACACACTTTCGCGGAGACATTTCATGAGCAATCCTCTTTCCTACGTCGGCTCTGAAGACTCGAGCCCCTGGCACACCTACCTGTCGCAAGTCGACCGCGTGCTGCCTTACCTGGGCAACCTCGCCCGCTGGGCCGAAACCCTCAAGCGACCCAAGCGCGCCCTCATCGTGGACGTGCCCATCGAGATGGACGACGGCAGCGTCCGCCACTTCGAGGGCTTCCGCGTCCAGCACAACCTGTCGCGGGGCCCCGGCAAGGGCGGCGTGCGCTACCACCCCGACGTCACGCTGGAAGAAGTGATGGCCCTGTCGGCGTGGATGACCATCAAGTGCGCCGGCGTCGGCCTGCCCTACGGTGGCGCCAAGGGCGGCATCCGGGTCGATCCGAAAACGCTCTCGCACAAGGAGCTGGAGCGCATGACGCGCCGCTACACGAGCGAGATCGGCATCATCATCGGACCCCAGCGCGACATTCCCGCGCCTGACGTGAACACCAACGGCCAGATCATGGCCTGGATGATGGACACGTACTCCATGAACACCGGCTCGACCGCCACCGGCGTGGTCACCGGCAAGCCCATCCACCTGGGTGGTTCGCTGGGCCGCGTGAAGGCCACCGGCCGCGGCGTGTTCGTGACCGGCAGGGAAGCCGCCCGCCGCATCGGCCTGAAGCTCGACGGCGCCCGCGTGGCGGTGCAGGGCTTCGGCAACGTGGGCAGCGCAGCGGCCGAGCTGTTCGTCGGCGCCGGAGCGAAGATTGTTGCGGTGCAAGACCACACCGGCACCCTCGTCAACAAGAACGGCTTCGACATGCAGGGCCTGATGGCCACCGTGCGCCGCGACGGCGGCGTGGGCAACTTCAAGGAAGCCGAGCGCGTCGACAACGAGTCCTTCTGGGACGTGGACTGCGACATCCTCATCCCCGCCGCGCTGGAAGGCCAGATCGACACCGCCCGTGCCAACCGCCTGAAGGCCAAGCTGGTGCTCGAAGGCGCCAACGGCCCGACGCTGCCCGATGCGGACGACGTCATGCGCGAGCGCGGCATCCTCGTGGTGCCCGACGTGATCTGCAATGCCGGCGGCGTGACCGTCAGCTACTTCGAGTGGGTGCAGGACTTCTCCAGCTTCTTCTGGACGGAAGACGAGATCAACGTGCGACTGGACAAGATCATGGTCGATGCGTTGAAGCACATCTGGGACACGGCGGACAAGCACAAGATCACGCTGCGCACGGCCACCTTTGCCGTGGCCTGCGAGCGCATCCTGATCGCCCGCGAAGAGCGCGGCCTGTATCCCTGAGCCCTTTGGCACCTCATCCCGGCGAACGCCGGGATCCATGGGCCTCAGAACAAAACACCGGCTTTGGCCGGTGTTTTTCTTTGGGTCTTTGAGCGATCAGAGCTTGCCGATGAGCACGCCCGCCAACACCGCGAACCCCACCCAGTGGTTCAGCCGGAAGGCCTTGAAGCATCCGTCGCGCGTGCGTTCACGGATCAGCGTGAAGTGCCACAGCACCTGGCCGGCTGCGATGGCGATGCCGGCGAAGTACCCCCAGCCGAATCCGAGCTGCGCGCCGAGCACGCCCCAGATGGCCAGGTACGCCGCATAGAACAGCATCACGCCGATGACATCGAACCGCCCCAGCGTGATGGCCGAGGTCTTGATGCCGATCTGCAAGTCGTCATCGCGGTCCACCATCGCGTACTCGGTGTCGTAGGCGAGCACCCAGAAGAGATTGCCGATGAGCAGCTGCCACGCGAGCATCGGCACCTCGCCGCGCACGGCGGCGAAGGCCATGGGAATGCCGAAGCTGAAGGCCACGCCCAGCACGGCCTGCGGCATCGAGAAGAAGCGCTTGGTGAAGGGGTAGAAGATGGCCACCGCCAGCGCAGCGAAGCTCCAGGCGATCGTCGGCAGGTTGGTGGTGAGTACCAGCGCGAAGGCGATGAGCGCGAGTGCAGCGCCGAAGACCAGGGCGGCCTTGGGCGTGATCGCGCCGCTGGTCACTGGCCGCTGCGCCGTGCGCTTCACATGCTTGTCGAAGTCGCGGTCCGCCACATCGTTGACGGCGCAGCCCGCGCTTCGCATGAGGAAGGTGCCGGCCACGAACACCACCAGCAGGTGCCAGCCCGGGAAGCCGCCGGCCGCGATCCACAGCGCAGCCAGCGTCGGCCACAGCAGCAGGTAGGTGCCTGCGGGCCGGTCCCAGCGGATCAGGTTGAGGTACAGCGACAGGCGCGAAGGCGTGTCGGGCAGGGTCGATGCGCTCATGGGGCGATTGTCGCGCCTGCGTCGGGCGATGACCGATCGACCTCAACCGTCCAGATGCTTCTGGAACACCAGCCCCGCATGCTCGCGCAGCGCGTGGAACTTGATCTTCGGCCAGTTGGCCTCGATGGCACGCAGTTCCGGCGCGTATTCCACCAGCACCGTCGGCGCATCCACCGCATCGTGAGCGACGCGGTGCGAGTTGCCGTCGATGAATCGCTTGAGTTCGTTGGCGTCGTCGCAGGTCACCCAGCGCGCCACCTGGAAGCGCGACGGCGCGATGCGGGCCTTCACGCCGTACTCATGCTCCAGCCGATGCGCCACCACTTCGAACTGCAGCTGCCCGACCGCGCCCAGCAGCAGCATCGAGCCGGCCACGGGGCGGAACACCTGGATCGCGCCTTCCTCGCCCAGCTGCTGCAAGCCGGCCTTGAGCTGCTTGGTGCGCAGCGGGTCGGCCACTTCGACGGTGCGGAACATTTCCGGCGCGAAGAAGGGCAGCCCGGTGAACTGCAGCGCTTCGCCCTCGGTCAGCGTGTCGCCCAGCTGCAGCACGCCGTGGTTGGGAATGCCGATGATGTCGCCGGCAAAGGCCTCGTCCAACAGCTCGCGCCGTTGCGACAGGAAAGACACCACCGTGTTGGGCCGCAGCTCCTTGCCAGAGCGCACCACCTTCAGGCGCATGCCGCGCTCGAAGTGCCCCGAGGCCACGCGCACGAAGGCGATGCGGTCGCGGTGGGCCGGGTCCATGTTGGCCTGGATCTTGAACACCACGCCACTGAACTTGCTCTCATCGGGCTTGACTTCGCGCTGGATGGCCGTGCGGTTGGACGGCGGCGGTGCCAGGTCCACCAGCGCATCGAGCACCTCGCGCACGCCGAAGTTGTTGATGGCCGAGCCGAAGAACATCGGGGTCTGCTTGCCCGAGAGGAACTCGGCCTCGTCGAACGAAGGCGCTGCCATCTGCACGAGCTCGATGTCGTGCCTGGCGTGTTCGTATTCGGCACCGAAGCGCTCGGCATACACCGGGTTCTGCAGGCCGTCGATGATCTCGTCATCCAGCGTCTTGCGGTCCTCGCCGGGCGAGAACACGCGCATCTGCTCCTCGCGCAGGTCCATCACGCCGTGGAAGGCCTTGCCCATGCCCACCGGCCAGGTGAAGGGCACCACGCTCATGCCCAGTTCACGCTCGATCTCGTCCATGAGCGACAGCGGTTCCTGCACTTCGCGGTCCATCTTGTTGACGAAGGTGAGGATGGGCGTGTTGCGTGCCCGGCAGACCTGCAGGAGGCGCCGCGTCTGCGGCTCCACGCCGTTGGCCGCGTCGATCACCATCAGCGCCGCGTCCACGGCGGTGAGCACGCGGTAGGTGTCTTCGGAAAAGTCCTGGTGGCCCGGGGTGTCCAGCAGGTTGATGACGCAGTCGCGGTATTCCATCTGCATCACCGACGACGCCACCGAGATGCCGCGCTGCTTTTCGATCTCCATCCAGTCGGAGGTCGCATGCCGCGAGGCCTTGCGCGCCTTCACCGAGCCGGCGATCTGGATTGCACCGGAGAACAGCAGCAGCTTCTCCGTGAGCGTGGTCTTGCCCGCGTCAGGGTGGGAAATGATGGCGAAGGTGCGGCGGCGGCGCACCTGGGGAGTGAGGTCGGACATGGGGCTGCGGCCAGGAACTGCCGGCTGCGGGGTCGAAAGGGTGGATTATCGGCGGGATGGCAAACTCGCCCGCATGCCGGAGCTGCCAGATATCACCGTCTACGTCGAGCGCCTGGACGCGAAGGTGCGCGGCGACACGCTCAAGCGGGTGCGCATCCTCAACCCTTTCCTGCTGCGCACGGCGGTGCCGCCCATCTCGTCGGCCGAAGGAAAGAAGGTGCTGGGCATCGAGCGGCTGGGCAAGCGCATCGTGCTGGCGCTGGAGGGCGGGCTGTTCCTGGTGATCCATCTGATGATCGCTGGCCGGCTGCGCTGGCTGGCCGCGGGCGCCAAGCCGCCGGGCAAGATCTCGCTGGCGACCTTCGAGTTCGAGGGCGGCACGCTGGTGCTGACCGAGGCGGGCAGCAAGCGCAGGGCGTCGGTTCACCTGCTGCCGGACCGGGCCGCGCTGCACGCGATGGACCCCGGCGGCATCGATGTCTTCGCGAGCGACCTGGCCGCCTTCGCCGAGCGGCTGAAGGCCGAGAACCACACGCTCAAGCGCTCGCTGACGAACCCGCGGCTGTTCAGCGGCATCGGCAACGCGTATTCGGATGAGATCCTGCATCGCGCGCGGCTGTCGCCGGTGACGCTGACACGCTCCATGGACGACGAGGCGATCCAGCGCCTCTTCGACGCCACCCGCGCCGTGATGGGTGAATGGACCGCGCTGCTGCGCGACGAGGCCGGCGACTGGCCGGACAAGGTCACCGCCTTCCACCCGAAGATGGCGGTGCACGGCCGCTACGGCCTGCCGTGCCCGGTGTGCGAGTCGCCGGTGCAGCGGATCGTGCACGCCGACAACGAGACCAACTACTGCGCCCGCTGCCAGACCGGCGGAAAGCTGCTGGCCGATCGTGCACTGTCGCGCCTGCTCAAGGCGAGCTGGCCCAGGCACATCGACGACATCGAGAAGTGATCAGTCCTCGATCACGAAGGGCGCGATGATCTTCATGATGCGCTCGACGTAGCTGTCCTTCTCGCCCACCGGCGCCGCATAGCTCAGCGCCTGCACGGCCTTGTCGGCCCCGGCGCGGCGGGCCATCATCCACGCCGCCAGGTATTGCGACGCCAGGCAGCCACCCGCCGTGGCGATGGGCCCGCGCGCATGGAAGGGCGTGTCGATCACGCGGATGCCCGCCTCCACCACCCAGGGCTTGGTCGTCGAGTCGGTGCAGGCGGGAATGTCCGCCAGCAGCCCCAGCCGCGCCATCAGCAAGGTGCCCGAGCACTGCCCGGCGATCAGCTGCCGCAGCGGGTCCAGCTGCAAGCGGTCCAGCAGCGCGCTGTTCTCCGCGATGGCCCGTGTGTAGATGCCGCTGCCGAAGATCACCGCATCGGCCTTGTTCGCGAACTCCAGCGGCTGCTGCGCCTCCACCACCACGCCGTTCATCGAGGTGACACGGGTGCTGGGGCTCGTGATCTCCGCCTTCCAGCCCTCGGCCTTCAGCCGGTTCAGCAAACCCAATGCGATGAAGGAATCGAGCTCGTTGAATCCGTCGAAGGTGAGGATGGCGACGCGCATGTCATTCCTCGAGCAGCGAGCGAAGCATCCAGGCCGTCTGCTCGTGGATGGCCAGCCGCTGGGTCAGCAGGTCGGCGGTGGGTTCGTCGCTGGCCGCATCGGCCTGGGGGAAGATGCTGCGCGCCGTGCGGGCCACCGCCTCGTGGCCTTCGACGAGGATGCGCACCATCTCCAGCGCCTTGGGCGGCGTCGCGGGCGCGTCCTTGATGGAAGCCAGCTGGCCGAACTGTGCGTACGAGCCCGGGGCGGTGTGGCCCAGCGAGCGGATGCGCTCGGCGATCGGGTCCACCGCATTCCACAGCTCGGTGTACTGGGCCATGAACATCGCATGAAGCGTGTTGAACATCGGCCCGGTGACGTTCCAGTGGAAGTTGTGCGTGGTGAGGTAGAGCGTGTAGGTGTCGGCCAGCAGCCGCGACAGTCCGGCCGCGATGGCCCCGCGGCCCTTGTCGCTGATGCCGATGTGGATCCCGACGCCGGCCGCTGTGGACGGCTTGGTCTTCTTGGTGGCGGACTTGGCCATGCAATGCGCTCCGAGCAGGTCGATGAATTCAGTCTATCGGTTGCCGTACGGGCGTGCCAATCGCTTGACCCCATCGGGGCCATAGCCTTGGCTGGGCCGGTGGGCGCTCATGCGGTCAGCCGCTTCAAGCCGGGCAGTTCGCAGGCGTAGATGGCATTGCGCAGCGCGGCAATCGCCTCGTAGCGGGTGAAGGTGCGGCGCCAGGCCAGCACCACGCGACGGGTGGGCACCGGCGGCGAGAAGGGGATGTAGGTGACGTGCGGCTGGGCGTCCTTGGGCACCGACAGCTGCGGCACCACCGTCACGCCCATGCCCGAGGCCACCATGTACTTGATGGTCTCCAGCGAGGAGCCCTCGAAGCTCTTGCGGATGCCTTCGGCGTCGCTGGAGAAGCGGGCGTATTCAGGGCAGACCTCCAGCACGTGGTCGCGGAAGCAGTGGCCCGTGCCCAGCAGCAGCATGGTCTCCTTCTTGAGCTCCTCGGCGCTGATGCGCTTGCGCTTGGCCAGCGGGTGCGTCGTGGGCACCGCCACCATGAACGGCTCGTCGTACAGCGGCGCCACCGCCAGGCCGGTGTCGGGAAAGGGCTCGGCCATGATGGCCGCGTCCAGCTCGCCGGTGCGCAGCATGTCCAGCAGCTTGACGGTGAAGTTCTCCTGCAGCACCAGGGGCATCTGCGGCACGCGGTCGATGGCCTGCTTGACCAGGTCGGGCAGCAGGTAGGGGCCGATGGTGTAGATGACCCCCAGCCGCAGCGGGCCGGACACCGGGTCCTTGCCGCGCTTGGCGATCTCCTTGATGGCCGCGGCCTGCTCGATCACCGATTGCGCCTGCCGCACGATCTCCTCGCCCAGCGGCGTCACGCTCACCTCGTTGGCGCCGCGCTCGAAGAGCTTCACGTCCAGCTCTTCCTCGAGCTTCTTGATGGCCACGCTGAGCGTGGGCTGCGAGACGAAGCAGGCCTCGGCGGCACGGCCGAAATGGCGTTCGCGGGCGACGGCGACGATGTAGCGGAGTTCGGTGAGGGTCATGGCCACGAAGGACTCAGGAGGCCCGCCAGTATGTCAGCGAGCACGGCGCGCTGCACGCCCCGGGCGGTATCGCGGCCTGGTACTGCCTTTGGAGGTGCTTGGCCGGCCGGTCGTTCGGATGGATTCTCCCGCCGCGGCGACGTTGCCGCGCCATGAAAGCCACACCATGAGTCGACGAACCGCCCTCGCTCTCACCACGCTCGCCACCGCTGCCTCGCTGGGCGCCTGCGTGGTGCTGCCGGTCGATCCGGCCACCGGCCGGCCCTATCCGCCCCACGGACACGATGCCTACGGCCAGTCCGTCACGGTGGTGACCCCGCCGGCACCCGTGGCTGGCCTGCCGCCGGCGGTGACCGTGCTGAGCGCGCGGCTGTATCCGCTCAACCAGCAGGCCAACAAGGGCGGCATGCTCACCGCCTCGGTGATCGACAACAACACCGGCCGAGGCACCTTCACCATCGCCTACCTGGGCGACTCGATGCAGGGCGAGGCCACGCGCGTGGATTCAGGCTACGCCGCCTTCGGACGCATCCACAACGAGGTGCTGGGCTACTCCCAGCGCAGCTTCAACGGCCGCCGCGGCATCGCCAATGCCTACGGCAGCAAGGGCGTGAACGTGCAGTGCGAGTACGTGGTCACCGGCCCGACCATGGGCACCGGCGTGTGCCAGTTCTCCGACGGCGCCAAGTACCAGATGCACTTCGGCACCTGACGCCGCCGGCGCGGCATCACATGCGCATGCCCATGCCCATGGAGCCGTAGGTCAGGGCGCCCAGCACCAGCGAAGCCACGATGACGATGACGACCAGCACCGCGGTGTAGCCGGGGGCCTTGTCCTCGGGGATCTTCATGAGCACCGGCGCGCCCAGGAACAGCAGGTAGATGCCGTAGATGCTGGCCAGCAGCGACAGCACGCTCAGCGCCATGATGATGCTGAAGACGCCGCCCACGTAGCCAGCGGTCATGCTGTAGGCCACCAGCTTGAAGGCCGAGAGCAGGTCCTTGGTGCCGCCGAAGCTGGGGGCCAGCTCGTTGGCGACGAAGGCGACGCCGAAGACCAGCACCAGCGACACCACGTAGTGGGCGATCATGTGCATGAGCCCGCTCATCATGAAGCCGCCCATGCGCGAGCCGAACATGCCGAAGCCCAGCACGTAGATGCCCAGGAAGGCCGCCACCGGCGGAATGGCCGCGAGGAAGACCAGGTACTTCTTGTAGATCGCGGCAATGTCATCCGTCTCCTGGGCGATCACCGGCCAGGTTTCCTTGGGTTTGAGCAGGATGTCTTGCACGCGCTGGATCAGGTTCATGGTCCCTCCGGTTGGTCGCAATGGGTCGGGATGCTAGTGTGGGCTGCGATGGGCCTCGCACTGCAAGCTAGGGGGTGCCGCGCACGAGGATCGCACGATGCCCCCGCGGCGAACAGCGAATTGATCCGCTTGACGTTTGCCGCCGCGGGCCTCAACGCATGCGCAGGCCAGGCCGCCGACCGCCCGGGTGTTGCCGAATGTAGGCGGCGCCTGCCGTCACATCGCCTTGAACCGCCCCTGGAACGCCTGGCTCACTGCCAGCCGCTGCGGGTGCGACCTCAGCACCACGTCCATGCGGCCCATGAGGTCGCGCGAGACACTGGCGACGTGGGCGATGTTGACGATGCATCCCCGGTGGATCTGCCAGAACTGCTCCGGGTCCAGCCGCGCGAGCAGTTCCTTCAGCGACATGCGGATGTGCGACTCGCCCTCGCGGGTGACGACCCGGGTGTACTTGGCGTCGGACTGGAAGTACAGCACGTCGGTGACCGTGACCAGACGCAGCTGCTGCCCGTGCCCGGTCTGCAGCCAGCGCAGCGGCGCCTGCGCGTCCGTGGCAGCGGCCGCGCGCGACAGCCAGGGCGAGAGGTCCGCCGGCGCGCCGAGCAGGCGCTGCTTCAGCCGCTCCACGGCCTTGGCCAGCCGCGGCATGGCGATGGGCTTGAGCACGTAGTCCACCGCGCCTTCGTCGAAGGCCCGCACGGCGGCATCGTCGAAGGCGGTGACGAACACCACGTGGCAGCGGCCGCTGACATGCGCGGCCAGGTCCAGTCCGCTCATGGCGGGCAGCCGGATGTCGATGAACGCCACCTGCGGCCGCAGCTCGGTGAGCGCGCGCAAGCCGCTGGCGCCGTCGACCGCCTCGGCCACGATGTGCAGCTCGGGCCACAGCGTGGCGAGCATCTGCCTGAGTTCTGCACGGGGCAAGGGCTCGTCTTCGATCAGGACGGCGGTGGGTGGGGGCGTGGCGGCCATGGGTTCAGTGTGCCGCGGGAACGGTGATGCAGGCCTGCACGCCACCCGTGTCGCGGGACTCGACGCGCAATGAAGCCTGCTCGCCGAACAGCGCCCGCAGGCGCTCGCGCACGTTCGACAGCCCGAGTCCGCTGCCGCTGGTGGCCGTGCTGGCGCCCAGGCCCACGCCGTCGTCGACCACGCTCACGGCCAGGCCCTGAGGCACGCGCTCGGCCGAGACCACCACCGTGCCGCCGCGTGTGCTGGGCTCGATGCCGTGCTTGATTGCGTTCTCGACCAGCGTGGACAGCATCATCGGCGGGAAGGATTCGTGGGCCAGGTCGTCGGGCACGTCGATGCGGAACGCCAGGCGGTCATCCATGCGGATGCGCATGATCGAGAGGTACGAGCGGGCCAACTGCGCCTCGCGCCCGAGCGTCGACTGCTCCGAGCGCATGGCCGGCAGCGACTGGCGCAGGTGTTCATGCAGGTGGTCCAGCATCTCGTCGGCCCGGGCCGGGTCACGGCGCACCAGGCTCTGCACGGATGCCAGCGTGTTGTAGAGGAAGTGTGGTTCCACCTGCGCCTGCAGGGTGCGCAGCTCGGCCAGCGTCACTTGGCGCTGCAGGGCCGAGCGTGCGGCCTCGGACTCGGCTGCCGCGATGCGCTGCCGGTGCTGCTGCCATTCGCGGGCGCGCAGCACCAGGGCGGGCAGATGCATGGCCAGGCCGAAGCCCAGGGGCAGTGCGATCCGTTGCAGCAGCCACGATGGCGAACGCAGCCGATCGGCGACGAAGTCCGGCGCCAGTGGCAAGCCTGCCAGACTGGCGGCAAGCGTGGTGCCCAGCACGCCGCCGATGACCCAGGGCCACGATAGTGCGCGTCCTCGCCGATGGTGCAGCCACAGCGCCACGTGGCCGGCTGAATAGGCCAGCCACAGGCGAACGGTCAGCGACAGCCAACCGGTCCAGCCCGTCCACACGAAGGTGGCTGCCGCCGCGACGAAGGCCACCAGCGCCCACCCCAGCATGCGGCGGCCATCGGCATAGTCGCGCAAAGGCTCAAAGTCCGGCCGGGGAGTCATCGAAGTCATGCACTCACTCGGTCTTCAGCTCCAGGTTGTGAGGCAAGGCGCGGTCCGGCCCCTCGAAGGCCCGGGCCTGGCGTTGCGACACCCACTTCTTGTACTTGGCCAGGTCGATGGCGGGCCGGGTCGTGGTCACGGGGACGGTGTCGTCCACCATCTCGAACTTGAGATCGCTCAGCCAGGCCTGTCCGTTGCCGACGAGTCCCAGCCCCATCGCGATCTGGCTGTCCTGCGGACCCACCAGCACCACCACACTGACCGGCGTCCACTGCGACAGCGCCTGTGTGCTGCCCATTCCTGGCGGAGGGATGTCGCCGCTGAAGACGTCGTGGCCCACGCTGTCCGAACGCACCCAGATGCCCGCCCAGTTGTCGATGCCGCTGGTGCGCAGCATGCCGCTGAAGCGCACCTTCTTGCCTTGGTAGCCCTTGGACGACACGTACTGCATGGCGGCGCTGTATGAGATGTCCGTCTGGTTCGTTCCGCGCAGGGTGAGGCTGCGCTGGCCCTGGTACAGCACTTGTTCGTCCAGGCCCATGTCGTACACGTTGTGCGCCTCCGACGATGACTGGGCCGTCCAGGACCAGCCTTCGGGGCGCTTCATCTCGGCCGCGTTGGCCATGACCAGGAAGGCCACGACGGGGGCGGCCACGAGGACTTTGAGGTTCATCGCAAGCTCCATGTGCAAAGGTGAGGCGCATGGTCTGGCGCCACGTTGTCATGCACAAGCGCCTTGCGACGAAGGCCGCCGCAGGCGGACGAAGGCATGTGATCGGGGAACGAGTCTGGTCTCACGCTTTCAGATACTCCGACCGCCCACCCAGCCATCGCTGGATGTGCTTCTCCGCCGCCTGCGGAAACCGGTCCAGCAGGCGCTCGGCGGCGATCCGCGCGGTCTTGACGAGGTGCTCATCCGTCGCCAGGTCGGCAAACCGCAGCAGCGGTGCGCCCGATTGCCGCGCCCCAAGAAACTCCCCCGGTCCGCGGATGTCCAGGTCGCGCCGCGCGATCTCGAAGCCGTCGGTGGTCTCGGCCATCGCCTTGAGCCGCGACTTGCCCGTGTCCGACAGCGGCCCGGTGTACAGCAGCACGCACACGCTCGCCACTGAGCCGCGGCCCACGCGGCCGCGCAACTGGTGCAGCTGGCTCAGCCCGAAGCGCTCGGCATGCTCGATGACCATCAGGCTCGCATTGGGCACGTCCACGCCCACCTCGATCACCGTGGTGCTCACCAGCACCGCCATCTCGCCGCTGCTGAACAGCGACATCACCGCCGCCTTCTCCGCCGCCGGCATGCGTCCGTGCAGCAGGCCCACCACGCGGCCGGGCAGCGCCTCGCACAGCTGCTGGTGCGTGGCCGTGGCGTTCTGCAGGTCCAGCTTCTCGGACTCCTCGATCAGCGGGCACACCCAGTACACCTGCCGGCCCTGCTCCACCTCGTCGCGGATGCGCTCGATTACCGCATCGCGCTTGCTGTCGCCGAACACCTTGGTGACGATGGGCGTGCGCCCGGGCGGCAGCTCGTCGATGGTGCTGATGTCCAGGTCGGCGAAGAGCGTCATCGCCAGCGTGCGCGGGATGGGCGTGGCGCTCATCATCAGCATGTGCGGCTCCAGCGACTGCGCCGCCAGCTTGTGGCGCAGCGTGAGCCGCTGCTGCACGCCGAATCGGTGCTGCTCGTCGATGACGGCCAGGCCGAGCCTGGCGAACGCCACCTCGTCCTGGATGACCGCATGCGTGCCGACGATCAGCTTCGCCTCGCCCGAGGCCACCTTGGCCAGCATCTCCTTGCGCGCCTTGCCCTTGCGGCTGCCGGTGAGCCAGGCCAGGCCCACGCCCAGCGGCGTGAGCCAGCCGATGAGCTTGCGGAAGTGCTGCTCGGCGAGGATTTCGGTGGGTGCCATCAGCGCGCACTGCCAGCCCGCCTCGATGGCGATGGCCGCGCTCAGCGCCGCGACCACGGTCTTGCCCGAGCCCACGTCGCCTTGCAGCAGGCGGTGCATGGGCACGTCCTTCTGCAGGTCCCCGGCGATCTCCTCGACCACGCGGCGCTGGGCCGGCGTGAGCGCGAAGGGCAGGGCGGCCAGCAGCTTCTCCTGCAGGCCGCCGGCCTTGATCTCGAACGCAGGGGCACGCTGCAGGTCGCGCTCGCGGCGCGACTGCAGCTGCGACAGCTGCTGCGCCAGCAGCTCCTCGAACTTCAGGCGCTGCCAAGCGGGGTGGCTCTTGTCCTCCAGCTCCGCCAGGCTCACGTCGGGCGTGGGGTGGTGCAGGAAGCGCAGCGACTCGCGCAGGCTGGTCATGCCCTTGGGCACCAGCTCGGCGGGGATGAAATCCGCCAGGTCGGCGCGCTGCACGCCCGAGGCCACCGCCTTGCGCAGGTAGGCCTGCGGCAGCGCGGCGGAGGTCGGGTAGACCGGCGTGAGCGCAGTGGCCAGCGGCGTGTCCTCCTCGACCGCCTTGAAGGTCGGGTGCACCATCTCCAGCCCGAAGAAGCCGCCTCTCACCTCGCCGCGCACACGCACCCGATGGCCCGCGGCCAGCGTCTTCTGGTGCGACGGGTAGAAGTTGATGAAGCGCAGCACCAGCAGGCCGCCGCTCACGTCGTCCATGCGCACCACCAGTTGCCGGCGCGGCCGGAACTGCACCTGCGCGTCGCGCACCGTGCCTTCGACCTGCGCGTTGTCGCCGTCGCGCAGCGAGGCGATGGAGACGATGCGCGTCTCGTCCTCGTAGCGGTAGGGCAGGTGCAGCGCGAGGTCGATGTCGCGCACCAGGCCGAGCTTCTCCATCGCCCGTTGCGGTGCGGACTTCTCGCGCTTGGGGTTCTCGGGCTCGGCGGCGGGCAGGGACATGGGACAATTCTGCCCTCCTTGGCACGGGCCCCGTCAGGCCCTCAACGGCATGTCCCGCATCCACACCCTGAGCGACTTCGATTTCGCTCTGCCTCCCGAACTCATTGCACAGCATCCCGCGGCCGAACGCAGCGCATCGCGCCTGCTCGACGGCCGCATCGATCCGCCTGTGGACCGCATCTTCCGCGAGCTGCCCGGCCTGCTGCGGCCGGGCGACCTGCTGGTGTTCAACGACACCAAGGTCATCAAGGCGCGGCTCCTGGGCGCCAAGTCCACCGGCGGCGCGGTGGAGGCGCTGGTCGAGCGTGTGCTGCCCAACCACGAGGTGTGGGCGCACCTGCGGTCGAGCAAATCGCCCAAGCCCGGCGCGAGCGTCTTCTTCGATGCACCAGACGGCGAGCGCTTCGAGGCCCAGGTGCTGGGTCGCGCCGGACCGGAGGACTCCCTCTTCCACCTGCGATTCCCCGGCGAGCCGCTGGCGCTGCTGGACCGCTTCGGCCACGTGCCGCTGCCGCCCTACATCACGCATTCCGACGATGCGGAAGATGAGCGTCGCTACCAGACCGTGTTCGCGCGCCAGCCCGGCGCCGTGGCCGCGCCGACGGCCGCGCTGCACTTCGACGAAGGCGTGCTGGCGGCGCTGGAGGCCCGCGGCATCAGTCGTGCGCACGTGACCCTGCACGTGGGCGCCGGCACCTTCCAGCCGGTGCGCAGCGAATCGCTGGCCGAGCACAAGATGCACAGCGAATGGTTCGAGGTGAGCGAGGCGACGGTGCAGTCCATCGAGCGCACGCGGCGCGATGGCGGCCGCGTGGTCGCCGTGGGCACCACCACCTTGCGCGCCCTCGAATCCGCCGCACGGGGTGGCTCGCTCGAGGCCGGCTCGCGAGACACCGACATCTTCATCACGCCCGGCTTCGCCTTCCGCGTGGTCGACGTGCTCATCACCAATTTCCACCTGCCCAAGAGCACGCTGATGATGCTGGTCAGCGCCTTCGCCGGCTACGAGCACATCCGCGCGCTGTACCAGCACGCCATCGCGCACCAGTACCGCTTCTTCAGCTATGGCGACGCCATGCTGCTGGAGCGCGCCGCCCCCGCCGACATCACCGAGGCCACCGCCTGACCACCATGCTGAAGTTCGAACTCATCAAGACCGAGGGCCTGGCGCGGCGCGGCCGCATGACCCTCAACCACGGCGTCGTGGAGACGCCCATCTTCATGCCGGTGGGCACCTACGGCACCGTCAAGGGCGTGATGCCGCAGTCGCTGCACGACATGGGCGCGCAGATCATCCTGGGCAACACCTTCCACCTGTGGCTGCGCCCGGGCATGGACATCCTGCGCCAGTTCGGCGGGCTGCACCGCTTCGAGGGCTGGGACAAGCCCATCCTCACCGACAGCGGCGGCTTCCAGGTGTGGAGCCTGGGCGAGATGCGCAAGATCAGCGAAGAGGGCGTGAAGTTCGCGTCGCCCGTGAACGGCGACAAGCTCTTCCTCACGCCAGAGACGAGCATGCAGATCCAGCATGTGCTGAACAGCGACATCGTCATGCAGTTCGACGAATGCACGCCCTACGAGACCAAGGGCCACAAGACCACCGAGCGCGAGGCGCGGGTGTCGATGGAGCTGAGCCTGCGCTGGGCGCGGCGCTGCCTGGACGAATTCAACAAGCTTCAGAACCCGAATGCACTGTTCGGCATCGTGCAGGGCGGCATGTTCGAGCACCTGCGCGAGGAGTCGCTGAATTCACTCGTCGAGCTGGACCTGCCCGGCTATGCGGTGGGCGGCGTGAGCGTGGGCGAGCCCAAGGAAGAGATGCAGCGCATCATGGCCCACACGCCGCACCGGCTGCCGGCGAACAAGCCGCGCTACCTCATGGGCGTGGGCACGCCCGAAGACCTGGTGGAGGGCGTCTCCTGCGGCGTGGACATGTTCGATTGCGTCATGCCCACCCGCAACGCCCGCAACGGCCACCTCTTCACCCGCTTCGGCGACCTGCGCCTGCGCAATGCCCGCTACAAGACGGACGAGCGCCCGGTGGACGAGACCTGCACCTGCGTGACCTGCCGCGGGTTCTCTCGCGCCTACCTGCACCACCTCGACCGCTGCGGCGAGATGCTCGGCCCCATGCTCACCAGCGTGCACAACCTGCACTACTACCTCAACCTGATGAAAGAGGTGAGGGAGTCGCTGGATGCGGGGGACTTCGCGGGGTTCGTGAAGCGGTTCAGGGAAGATCGGTCGCGCGGCGTTGGCTGACCCTGCGGATCACCAGAACGCCCAGTTCCCCGTCAACAGCACCCAGACCCCGAGCACCCCGTTGGTCACTGCATGCGCGATCACCGGCACCCACAGCTTGCCGGTGCGCACGAACAGCCACGCGTAGGCCAGGCCGGCGATGATCGCCGCCAGCCACAGCGTGTGGGCCAGCATGAACACGAAGGTCGACAGCACGATGGCCTTCATCGTCACCTGCTGCGGCACCACCGTCTCGAACTGCGGCTTGTCGATCCAGCGCATGAGGAAGCTGCGCCAGAAGAGCTCTTCCATCACCGGTACCAGCAGCGACGCGCCGATCCAGCGCACCACAGCCAGCGGCCAGATGATCTGCCCGTTGGCATCCAGCGGCGTGAAGGTGGCGGTGGCTTCGCCGATGCGCAGCGGCTTGGCGTCCAGGTTGATCCACAGCACGAACACCGCCACGCCCACCAGCACGGCAATGCTGGTCTCCTGCAGCGAGGGCAGGTTCTGCCGGTCGAGCTCGCCGTATTCGCGCCAGAACCAGAGCACCAGGCCGCCCACCGCCAGCACGGCGATGCCGTAGATCCAGCGCACGTCGAAGGGCAGCATGGCCTGCGGCACATTGCCCCGCGCGAACAGCAGCACCATGAACAGCACGAACGGCGCGATGCGTGCGATCGCCCCCCGGCTCAGCGTGAAGCCCATCTTGCTTTCTCCTTGGGCCGGCATTGTCACGCGGGAACTTGCTGCACCGTCCCGTCCTCGCTGCCCAGCAGGTCCTGCACCCGCTCACGCAGGCGCTGCGGGCTCACGTCCGCCGCGGCCAGGGGTTCGCCCACCGCCAGGCCGACGCTGCTGAAGATGCCGCGACGGAAGGGCTTGGTCATCGCCGCGCCGTCGATGCGCGAGAAGAACGAGCCCCACAGGTTGCGCAGGGCCATGGGCACCACCGGCACCGGGTGCGTCTGCAGGATCTTCATCACGCCGCCCTTGAACTCCTGCAGGCGTCCGTCGCGGGTGATGCCGCCTTCGGGGAAGATGCACAGCAGGTCGCCTTCTTCCAGCACCTTGCGCGCCTCGGCGAAGGCCCGGTCGTAGGCCGCCGGGTCTTCCTTTTGCGGCGCGATGGGAATCGCCTTGGCCAGCTTGAACAGCGTGCCCAGCACCGGGATCTTGAAGATGCGGTGGTCCATGATGAAGCGGATCGGCCGCGGGCTGGCCGCCATCAGCAGCACCGCATCGACGAAGCTCACGTGGTTGCACACGAGGATGGCCGCGCCCTGCGTCGGGATGTGCTCGTCGTTGATCACCTTGAACCGGTAGATCAGCCGCGTCGCGATGAACGCGATGAAGCGCAGCAGGTACTCCGGCATCAAGAGGAAGATGTAGGTCGCCACCACCGCATTGGCCAGGCCCGTGGCGAGGAACACCTGCGGAATCGTGAAGTGCAGGCTCAGCAGCAGGCCCACCAGCAGCGAACTCACGATCATGAACAGCGCGTTGAGGATGTTGTTCGCCGCGATGATGCGCGCCCGGTGGCTGGGCACTGAGCGCAGCTGGATCAGCGCGTACATCGGCACGCTGTAGATGCCCGCGAAGAGCGACAGCAGCCCGAGGTCGGCCATCACCCGCCAGTGCGCCGGTTGCCGCACGAACTCGGCCACGCCCAGGCTGGCCGCCGGCGGCAGGCTGCGCGAGGCGAAGTACAGGTCCACCGCGAAGATGGTCATGCCGATGGCGCCCAGCGGCACCAGGCCGATTTCCACATGCCGCTTGGACAGCATCTCGCACATCAGCGAGCCGATGCCGATGCCCACCGAGAACACCACCAGCAGCAGCGATGCGACGTGCTCGTCGCCGTGCAGCACCTGCTTGGCGAAGGCCGGGAACTCCGACAGGAACACCGCGCCGAAGAACCACATCCACGAGATGCCCAGCAGCGAGCGGTACACCACGATGTTGCCGTGCGCGAGCTTGAGGTTGCTCAGCGTCTCGGTCACCGGGTTCCAGTTGATCTTCAGGCCCGGATCGGTCGAGGGCGAGGGCGGCACGAACTGCGCGGTGAGCCGTCCCAGCACGGCGACGGTCACGCAGCCGATGGCGACGTAGTGGCGCCCGGCCTCGGGAATCGCGATCAACAGCCCGCCGGCCACCTGGCCCAGCAAGATGGCGACGAAGGTGCCCATCTCCACCATGCCGTTGCCGCCGGTGAGTTCGCGCTCGTTCAGGTGCTGCGGCAGGTAGGCGAACTTCACCGGGCCGAACAGCGTGGAGTGCAGCCCCATGAAGAACACGCAGGCCAGCAGCACGGGCACGTTGGTGGTCCAGAAGCCCCAGGCCGCCAGCAGCATGATGGCCACCTCCAGGGACTTCACCCACTGGATCACGCGGGTCTTGTCGTACTTGTCGGTGAGCTGTCCGCTGGTGGCCGAGAACAGCAGGAACGGCAGGATGAAGACGCCCGCGATGATGGCGCCCGCCGTTTCCGGCGGCAGCCACGACACCGACAGCTTGAACGTCACCATCACGGTGAAGGCGAACTTGAAGAGGTTGTCGTTGCCGGCCCCGAGGAACTGCGTCCAGAAGAAGGGTGCGAAACGGCGCTGGCCGAGCAAGGCGAACTGGTTCGGATGATCGTGGGCGGACGACAAGGCGTGGCTCCTGCAAACGGTCCTGTTGGTCGGCGACTGTAGCGGCAAGCCGCGACAACCGGGGTGACGCTTTCCCTCAAGCCTCGCGAGTGTCGCGCTGGAAGAACCGGCGGGTCGCGAAGACGGAGGGTGGCAGGCGCACATCGCCCAGGTGCAGGCGGCGCTTGAGGACGAAGTCGAACAGCAGCGGGTTGTGCGTGCGGATGCGCCGCAGCGGCTCGACGTCGCCCTCGTCCAGCAGTCCCTCGGACACGAGCTGGCCGGGCGCGAACAAGGGCATCACGCCGGGCAGCGGGTAGTCGGAGCCGTGCAGCAGGCGCGGGTGCCATTCCTCGCGCTGGACGACGGCGCGGTGCACTTCGGCGCGGCGGTTGGCCTGGAACACGGCGGAGATGTCGGCGACGAGGCGGCCTCGCCACTCGGGCTCGTCCATCAGCCGGGACCAGAGTTCGAAAGCGGCGACGCGCGGCTGCGAGGGACGGTCGATGTCCAGCGCATGCCCGAGCGACGCGGCATGCGCCATCACCACCCGCACGCCGGCTTCCAGCGGGCGGCGGGCCAGCAGCGGGTTGCCGAGCTCGTCGCGGCCCGCTCCGGGCACGGCCTTCTCCTCGCCGCAATGCACGATCAGCGGCAGGCGGCTTTGCGCGAGGCGGTCGTAGAAGGGCCGGCAGCGCGGGTGCCGCAGGTCGATGTTCATCGCGCTGGGCAGCCACTTGATGGCGACCGCGCCTTGTTCGATGGCCTCGTCCAGCCGCTGCAGCGCGTCGTCGCGGTACGGATGCACCGAGGCCACCCACTCGAAGCGCTCGCGGTGGTCGGCAGCGACCTTCATCGCATAGGCGTTGGGCACGTGGAAGGTGGTCCAGTCGGGGCGCCGCTGGCCGGTGTCGTCGTGGGCGTGGTCGAAGGCGAACAGCAGCCACTTTGCGCCCTGGGGGAAGGCCTCGGCCAGGGTCTTCAGGCGCTGAAGGTAGGCGCCATCCACGGTGGCCGCGTCGCTGCCCACGCAGGCCGCGTTGAGGATGGCCTTGCGCCGGATCACGTCGCCCGGGTGCCACCACTCGTGCATGCGGGCGTTGACGGTGCAGCCCGAGCCGGAGTCGCCCGTGCCCAGCAGGTGGGCATGCGCGTCCCACAGCTGGTCGATGGCGATGCCCTCGAAGGCCTGCAGCACGATGTCGTGCCGGGCCAGGTCCGGCGGCAATGTGCCCAGGCACGGGTTGCTCAGGCCGTCGCGCAGGGTGAAGGCCTGGGCCTGCGGGGCCAGGCTGGTGAACAGGCCCGCGCCGAGGGCGGCGCAGCATCCGAGGACGTGTCGGCGATGCATGTCGTGCTCCTCAGCGCACGGCGACCGGCGCCTGCGCGAGAGCGCTGCGCTGCAGCCAGGTGAAGACCGAATCCACCGTCACGGTCTCGATGCGGTCGGTGAAGCGCTTGCCGTTGGGGTGGTCGTCGAAGGACACGTTGGCGGCGGTCATGCGCGCACCCAGGCGCTGGAAGGCCGACAGGTGCAAGGTGGTCGGCTGGTAGCCCTGCGCCCGCAGCCACGACTGCGCGCCTTCGCGCGTGGTGGCGTACGGGTCCTGCGACATCGCGAGCGTCTCCAGCGCCCACTGGTTGGACTGCTGGTAGACCTGCGCCCAGGGGTAGGCGACCATGCTGTAGTTCGGCGTGTTGAGCTGCGCCAGGCGGGCGTTGTCCCTGAGCACGGGCAGCAGCTTCTGTTGCACCGGCGGCGAGAGCACGGCCACGCCGGCCTGGAACTCGAAGAGGTCATCGAGGAAGAACTCGCCCAGGCCCTGGCGGAACACCGCGGCATGCGCCGTGCCGCATTCGTTGAGCTTGTGCGCGATGCGCCAGGTGTTGCCGTCGCGGTAGGCCAGGCCCAGGTGCGAGTAGCGCTGGCCGTACTTGCTCAGGTCCTGCCCGATGCGCGCCAGCACCACCACCTGGGCGCCGCTGGCATCCAGCATCGTCTTCACGTGATCGGCCAGGGTCATGGCCTGCACGATCTTTCCGGCATCGGGACGCTGCGGCTCGCACGACCGGCCCGCCTGGGCGGTGAAGGCGGTGGCTGCGAGCACCATCGAGACCGCGGTGCGCCGCAGTGCGTTCATGGTGTGATGCGCTCGTTGTAGAGCAGCGCCTTGCCCACGGCATTGGGGATGTAGGCGATCGCCTGGCCCGCCTGCGACAGCACCCAGCCCGCGCTGAAGGCCGTCACCGTGACGGACGCGCCGGCCGCCACCGACAGGCCGCCCGCCGCAGCGCCCGACAGCGTGAGGCTCATGCGCGTGCCGTCGGAGGCGCGCTCCAGCACCCACACGGTGTCGGTGCTCGTGGCCTCCACCGCCACCACCGTGAGCACGGCACCGGCAGACAGCAGCGTGACCGGTGCCGTGACCGAGACGGCGATGGGCAGCATCGACAGGGCGCTCGCGTCGGAGGCGTTGGGCGGATGGGCGCTGGCCCGGGCACTGCCGAGGGCCAGCGCCGCGGCCAGCAGGGTCATCGGAATCAGGCGTGTCATGTCGGGTCTCCTGCAGTGGCGCTTACTCGTCGCGGCCGTTGCGCATCGCCATGCCTTCGCGGCGGGCGTCGGCGATCAGCGCTTCATGCGCATCGCGCAGCGTCTTGGCCAGGGTGAACACGCTGGAGATGAGGAACAGCCAGCTCACGCCCATGAAGGCCTTGTAGGTCGGGTTGATGGCCATCTCGCCCAGGCCCCAGGCGGTGAGCAGCATGGCCAGGCCAAAGCCGCCCCACACCACCAGGCCCCACATCGGCGTGTCGATGCGGCGGCCTTCGTTGTCGCGCACGTACTTCGACAGGGCGAAGGCCGTGCACATGCAGAACACGTAGCCCATCACCATGAACGCGCGGTCCACGTCGCGGCCCGGCAGGTAGGCCAGGCCGATGCCGCACAGGCCGGCGGCGGCGACGAAGGAGATCCAGACCTGGGCCTTCCAGGCCTTCGTGTCTTTGCGGATCGCGGGGGAGTTCATGGTCGATGAGCGGTTGTTGGACATGGCCGCGATCATCGTGAGGGGCGGCGTGGGTATCAATCACGCCGGGGAGGGTTGTGCTTCTCGCCATCGCAAGTATCATCACGCGATACTTTTTGGGGGATCGAGGGGATGAGCACCACCCAGGACCTGGTCAACGCGCTGAAGGCCGAGCTGAAGGCGTCGAACGTGACCTACGCCGACCTGGCCCGGCATCTGCAGATGTCGGAGTCCAGCATCAAGCGCGTGTTTTCCAAGGCGGACATGCCGCTGTCACGCATCGACGACGTGCTGCGCGTGCTGAAGATGGACTTCGCCGAACTGGCACGCAAGGTGGCCGATGCGCAGCCGCTGCGCGCCGAGCTGACCCTGGAGCAGGAGCGGGCCGTGGTGGCCGACAAGCGGCTGCTGCTGCTGGCCATCTGCTGCCTGAGCCAGTGGACCTTCGAGCAGATGATTGCCACCTACACCTTCAGCGAACCGGAGTGCGTGGCCTACCTCGTGGCGCTGGATCGGCTGGGCATCATCGAGCTGCGGCCCTTGAACCGCTACCGGCTGAAGGTGGCCAAGGGCTTTCGCTGGCGGCCCAACGGCCCGGTGATGCAGTTCTTCCGCAAGCACGTGGTGGACGACTACTACAACGGTGGCTTCGACGGTGAGGGCGAGCTGCTGATGCTGGTGCACGGGCAGGTGAGCCCGAGCCAGGCGGCGACCTTCGTGGAGCGCCTGCAGCGCGTGGGGCAGGACTTCGCGCAGCAGCACCTGGCGGACCAGAAGCTGCAGGTTGCGCAGAAGCGGCCCTACACGCTGGTGGTGGGGATGCGAAGCTGGTTCTTCGCGGCGTTCAAGGATTTGAAAAGGGACCCCGAAGCGCCTTGATGTGCGTGTCGGGGCCTTCCCGGCTCAAGCCGTCTTCACTTCAATCCGCCGAGGCCTTGCCTTCTCCAGCTTCGGCACGCGCAGCGTCAGCACGCCGTCCTTCAGCGTCGCCTCGATGCGCTGGCTGTCCAGCTCGCGGCTGAGCGTGAAGCTGCGGCGGTAGCGGCCCGAGCGCACTTCGGCGTACACCGCCTGCAGCTCGGTCGGCGGGTTCAGCGCGATGGGCGCCTCGATGGTCAGTGTGTCGCTGTCCACGTCGAGCGACAGTGTCTCGCGCGAAGCACCGGGCACGTCGGCCACCACGGTGATGCCGGTGTCGTCTTCGCTCACGTCCACCAGCGGGACGAGCACGGAGGTGTTCTGCTCGGCGGCAGGCTCGCGGCGCACTGCGGTGGAGGCGGCCTCGGCCTCGCGTTGGGCAAGTTCTTGTTGGCTCATGTCGGAACTCCTTGCAGTCTTCAGGTCACTTCGATGCGGCGCGGACGCGAGGCCTCGCGCTTTTGCACGGTGATGCGCAGGATGCCGTCGCGATACGTCGCGTTCACCCGCTCCGGATCAGCGTCCTCGGGCAGCGTCACCACGCGGGTGAACCTGCCTTCGCCGCGCTCGCGGGCATGGACGGTGACCTTGCCGCTGGCTTCCGTGGAAGCGTTCCGGCGCTCGCCCTTGATGGTGAGCAGGCCCTTGTCGATGGTGACGTCCAGCGTCGCCTGGTCGATGCCCGGTGCGAAGGCGAAGACCTCCACCGCTTCGGGCGTGCTGCCGATGTTCACGGCAGGGAAGCTGCCGCGCTGCACGGCGCGGATGCTGGCGCTGGTGTTTCGAACACCCAGCAGTCGATCGAGCTGGCGATGCAGCTCGTCGAAATCGGCGAACACGTCGCCGGGGAATCTCAGGAGAGACGAGACCATGTGTGCGCTCCTTTCTTGGGATGCATGGCGGGGTTGTCGGGTGCCGGCGCTCGGCGCCGGCCCATCGAAAGTAGGGGCCGCGAAACACCTTTCAAGACCCGCCGTGCGCGCACGAAAAAGCCGGCACGAAGCCGGCTTTTTCAAGAGGGGCGGACAGTGATTTTTTTGTCAGCCCCGGCGGCGGCGTGCAAACAAGGCCATCGCGCCCAGGCCCGCCAGCATGAAGGCGTAGGTCTCGGGTTCGGGCACGGCGCTGGGACTGAAGTAGCTCACGTCCAGCGTGAACGAGCCCGAGTTGTTGTTCCACTCGTAGCCGTCCATCGTGCCGAGGAACAGGCGCGTCGCGCCGGTGGGCACGAAGAACTGCTGCGCGAGCGAGGCGGCCTGCCCGTCGCCGATGAAGAACACCTGGCGCAAGGCCGGGTTCAGCGTCGAGAAGTTGAGGTTGCCGGTGAAGTCCAGCGCACCGGGCGCGGCCGACAGGCTGGGTTGCGTGTCGTCGAGGAACACGCCCACCAGCGAGTTGATGGGCGCCGTGACGTTCGACAAGCCGTTCTCCGCGCCGGGGGTGTGGCTGATGAACCCGTCGCCTTCGACGCTGCCGCAGCAGCTGGGCGTGTACGACACGCCGCCCGTCACGTGGGTGAAGGTCACGTAGCCGCCCGAAAAGCTGCCTAGACCAGTGACCAGCAGGGGCGATTGCCCGGGCGCATGGTCGTTCACGGATGCAGGGCTGCCTGAGGGCATGCCGGCAAGCCACGGGTCGGACTTGCCCTGCACCGTGACGCTCACGGCACTGGCACTCGCGGCGGCTGCAAGCATGGCCATGCCTGCAGCAAGACGGGTCAACGACGCGGTCAGATTCATCTGCTCTCCTCGGAGTGATTGGCGAGGCGCAAATTAGACGGCCACGTTCACGTCATGGTGAGCGTCGCGGGCGAGGCGTTTCAACAGATACCGCGCTGTCTCAGTGCAAGCAGTTGTTCAGCCGTGACGCCGATCTCGCGCAGCACCGATTCGGTGTCCTCACCCAGCGTGGGGGCACGCCGCGCGATGCGGCCGGGCGTGTCGCTGAGCTTGGGCACGATGCCCGGCACGTCCACGGCCAGGCCTTCGGGCGTCGTCACCGACTCGATCATGCCGCGTGCCCGGAAATGCTCATCCTCGGCGATGTCGCGCGCCGTGTAGATGCGCCCGGCCGGCACCTGCGCCGCGTTGAGCACCGAGAGCACCTCCACCACCTTTCGCGTCGACGTGAAGGCGCCGATGGCCGCATCGATCTCCTCCACGCGCTTCACGCGCCCCGCGTTGCCCGCAAGCGCCGCATCGTTCGCCAGGTCTTCGCGGCCGATCGCATTCATCAGCCGCTTGAAGATCGAGTCCCCGTTGCCCGCGACCAATACCCAACCATCGTCGCAGGCATATGCATTGCTTGGCGCGATGCCCGGCAGCGCCGAGCCCGCGGGCTCGCGCACCGCACCGAAGGCGCTGTATTCAGGCAGCAGGCTTTCCATGCAGTTGAAGACGGCCTCGTACAAGGCGACGTCGATGACCTGCCCGCGGCCCGTCGTCGCGCGGTGCTGCAAGGCCATCAGCACGCCGATCACGCCATGCAGCGAGGCCAGCGTGTCGCCGATGCTCACGCCCACGCGCACCGGCACGCGACCCGGCTCCGCGGTGAGATGCCGCAGGCCGCCCATCGCCTCTGCGACGACGCCGAATCCGGGCCGGTCCTTGTACGGCCCCGTCTGGCCATAGCCGCTGATGCGCAGCATGACGAGCTTCGGGTTGGTCACGCTCAGCGCGTCGTACGACATGCCCCAGCCTTCCATCACGCCGGGCTTGAAGTTCTCGATGAGCACGTCGGCTTCATCGATCAGGCGCCGCACGATGTCGCGCGCCTCGGCCTGCCGCAGGTCCAGCGCCACGCTCTTCTTGTTGCGCGACTGCACCTGCCACCACACGCTGGTGCCCTCGTGCAGCAAGCGCCACTGGCGCAGCGGGTCACCACCTTGGGGCGGCTCGATCTTGACCACGTCGGCCCCGAAGTCGGCCAATGTCTTCGCAGCAAAGGGGCCGGCGATGAGCTGACCCAGTTCCACCACCCTGAGCCCGGCGAGCGGGCCGAAAGTCGCCGATGTTTCGGCTTGAGCTTGAGCGTCCATGCCCGCGATGGTAGTGTCCCGCCCAACACAAGAACCGGAGCTTTCGATGCGACACCTCGCCCTCGCGTTGTGCCTTGTCCTGTCATTCGCGGCTCAAGCCGCCGAGCGCGCCATCGAGAAAGAGGTGGTCGTCCCGGCGCCGGTGGAGAAGGTCTGGCAGAGCTGGACCACCAAGGCCGGCATCGAGTCCTTCTTTGCACCGCAGGCCGAAGTCGACGCACGCGTGGGCGGCGCCTTCCACATCCACATCGACCCCTTGGCAGAGCCGGGCATGAAGGGCGCCGACGACATGCGCTACATGGCCTTGCAGCCGATGAAGATGATCAGCTTCGACTGGAATGCGCCGCCGTCACTGCCCGAGGCGCGGCAGCAGCGCACCTTCGTCATCGTCCGGCTCGCGGACGTGGACGGCAAGAGCACCAAGGTCACGCTCACCCACGTGGGCTGGGGCGATGGCGGCGAATGGGACAAGACCTACGCCTACTTCGACCGCGCCTGGGGCTATGTGCTGGCGAACCTGAAGAAGCGCTACGAGACCGGCCCGATGGACTGGACCGACTGGATGGACAACCTGAAGAAGGCGCACGCGGCGCCGTCGGCGGGGAAGTGAGGAATCAGGGCGTCGCGACGACGGCGGCGGCACCCATCGCGGTGGCCGCCTTGCCGGCAACCGGCGTCTGCGGCTTCACCGCCATCTGCACCTGAGGCTGCACCGGCGCCTGCAGCAGCGCCAGCGACGGGCTCTTCACCTGCTCGGCGAAGCTGATGACCGTCTTGCCCGGGTCATGCGGCAGTGACTTCCACGGATCGGCGCCGCGCGACAGCAGGTAGGCCACCATCGCCTCCTGCTGCTCGGGGTGGGCCAGGTAGGTCGGCGTCAGCACCCGCACCAGCGGGATCCACGGCAGCTGGTTGGCCTGCTGCGAGGGCACCTGGTTGATCAGCTTGGGAACGCGGGCGAACCACCAGTCCAGCGCGGGGCGGTTGCCTTCGCGCAGGGCGACGTCGAAGCCCGTGGGCAGCTGGCCGCTGTACACGCCCAGGCCGGTGCGGGCGGTGTGGCCCTGGGCCTCCAGCGAACGCGAGAAGGCCGAGGTGACGTAGTCGGGATGCAGGGCCGACAGCGGCCCGAAGGTCAGGCCCTTCGAGGGCAGCTGGCCCTGCGCGAGCCAGGTGTCGAGCACCGTGTTCAGGCCCACGTTGCGGGCCGAGGGGCAGCTCAGCATGCGCACCACGTCGTGGTGCACCGCGCGGGTGTCGTTCTCGGCCATCCAGCGCAGCGACTTCAGCGATTCAGCCGGCGCCGCCGCGAAATCGGGGCAGGGGTTGGCCTGCGCCAGCGCCACCAGCGGCGGCTGGTCGCAGACTTCGGGCGCCGCGCCCTTGGACAGCAGCTCCGGCAGCATCGCCCAGTACTTGGGGTCGCGCGTGGCCATGCTCAGCGGGCACCGGGGTAAACCCGAGGTCGTGACATCTTTCGCCAACAAAGTACCGGGTTGATACACACCGCAACGAGCCGTCAGCGCGCGCTCGACCGAATTCAGCTTGTGGCAGGGCGTGGGGTCGCCTTCCGTCACCTTGTCCATCGCGTAGCTGAGCACCGCCGCGGCGGCGCAGCCGGCGCTGATGCATTCCCCCTTGTTCGCCTGCTCGTAGGCGAAGGTGGCCACCGAGGTGGCGGCGCAGCCGCTCATGAGCGCGCCGAAGGCGGCTACTCCGAGGGCCAGTGCTGAGCGGGCGATGATGCGATGCCGGGTCCACATATGCGAAGACAAGATCAAGAAACGTGCCGCGCGGCGACTGACGCGCCGTGTCGCAGTTTCTGTAAGAACTTGTGATCAGGAGGCCCGCTGTTCGAGCAGGTATTCGGCCTCGTCGTACTGGCCGAGCACATCGACCAGGTAAGGCAGCACGGTCAGAAGTTCGTCGTGCAGAGTGTACGGAGGGTTCAGTATGAACACGCCACTGCCCGCGAGGCCAAAACCTTGGCTATCGGGCTCCTGCACCGTCAGCCGCGCATGCAGCCAGCCCTTGGGAGCGAGCGCTTCCAAACGCCGCGGCAGTTGCGCTGCCTCGACCTTCTGCACCTGCGGGTACCAGACCATGTAGACACCCTCGGCAAAGCGCGTGAGCGCGTCGCGCAGCGAGGCGATGACCTTCCCGTAGTCGGCCGTGCCCTCGTAGCTCGGGTCCATCAGCACCAGCGCGCGGCGGGTGGACGGCGGCACCTGGCTCTTCAGGCCCTCGAAGCCGTCGGCGTTCATCACCTGCATGTGCTTGGTCTTGCCCAGGTAGGCCTCGAGGATGCGGTAGTCGGTGGGATGCAGCTCGTAGAAGCGGGCCTGGTCCTGCTCGCGCAGCAGCATCTGCGCGAAGGCGGGCGAGCCGGGGTACTGCTCCAGGGCGCCGCCGGGGTTGAAGCTGCGCACCGCGTCCACGTAGTTGGCCACGGCTTCGGGGAGGTCGTCGCGCTCCCAGAGGCGGCCGATGCCCTGCTCGAACTCGCCCTTCTTCTGCGCGTAGCGGCCTTCCAGCGAATAGCCGCCGGCGCCGGCATGGGTGTCCACCAGCCGGTAGGGCTTGTCCTTCTGGTTCATGTAGCGCAGCACCATGCCGAGCATGGTGTGCTTGAGGACGTCGGCGTGGTTGCCCGCGTGGAAGGCATGTCGATAGGCGAGCATGGGGGCGACTGTAATCGGGTTCCGTGGCCTCGCGCCCATACACGAAACACGAAGAGCTTGTGCCTGCAGACTTTTTGGCGCCTGCCTAGCATCGCGCCCATTGCGACCCACTTGGCAACACCCCATGAGCAACCTCTTCGAACCCACCCGCGTCGGCGCCATCGAGCTGTCCAACCACATCGCCATGGCGCCGCTCACGCGAAACCGAGCGGCTGCCGGGCGCGTGCCCAGCGAGCTGGCCGTCACCTACTACGCCCAGCGCGCCTCGGCCGGCCTGGTCATCACCGAGGCCAGCCAGATCAGCCCGCAGGGCCAGGGCTACCTCGACACCCCGGGCATCTACTCGGCCGAGCAGGTGGCGGCGTGGAAGAAGGTGACCGATGCGGTGCATGCCGCGGGCGGCAAGATCGTCATCCAGCTCTGGCACGTGGGCCGCATCTCGCACGTGTCCCTGCTGCCCGAGGGCAGCGCGCCGGTGTCGTCCACTGCGAAGCCGGCCAACGGCAAGACCTTCATCCAGGGTGGCTTCGCCCAGGTGTCCGAGCCCCGTGCGCTGCGCACCGACGAGTTGCCCGCCCTGGTGGACGACTACCGCCGCGCCGCGCGCAACGCCATCAACGCCGGCTTCGACGGCGTGGAAGTGCACGGCGCCAACGGCTACCTGCTCGACCAGTTCCTGCGCGACAGCATCAACGACCGCAGCGATGCGTATGGCGGCTCCATCGAGAACCGCGCCCGCCTGCTGCTGGAGGTGATGGAAGCCGTGGCCGGCGAGATCGGCGCCGACCGGACCGGCGTGCGCCTGAGCCCGGTGACCCCCAGCAACGACGCCGCGCAGGACAGCAACCCCAAGGCCTTGTTCGACCACGTGGTGGACCGCCTCGCGGCCTTGAAGATTGCCTTCATCCACGTCGTGGAAGGCCAGACCGGCGGCCCGCGCGACTTCGCCCCCTTCGACTTCGAGCACATGCGCCAGCGCTTCAAGGCAGGCCATGCGCAGGGCGCCTGGGTGGTGAACAACGGCTACAACCGGCAGATGGCGCTGGAAGTGGTGGCGCAGGGCAAGGCCGACGTGGTCGCCTTCGGCCGCCCCTTCATCGCCAACCCGGACCTGGTGCGCCGCCTGAAGGAAGACGCTCCGCTGAATGCGCTGCAGCCGGCCACGCTGTACGGCGGCGGCGCCGAGGGCTACATCGACTATCCGGCGCTGGCCTGAACGTGTCGGAAGGGGCAGGGTAAAGCCGCCCCTCATTCAGGTGGGTGGACAGGCCCCGCTCCCAAACCCTTGGGAGGTGCGCGCCTTGTGACCACCGGACCCCCTCGTTAGTGTTCGTGTCTGCGCCGCAGGCAGTCGCCCACGGCGGAGATCCACTTTGGAGGAGTCCACATGAAACTGTCCACTTCCCTGCGCCTGGCAGCCCTCGCGGCGGCCATGGCGGCCGGCTCCGCGGCCCACGCCGTGCCGGTGTCCTTCACCAAGCTCACCGGCCTGGTGGGTGCGCCCGGCGGCGAAGGCACGGCTGTCTACAAGGCCGACCTCGCGAGCGCGGGCCTCGGCGACTTTGCCGCCATCCTCATCAACGACACCAGCGGCGGCTTTGGCGGTGCGACCGGGCAGTTCACCGGCTTCGACCTCGACGCCATCAAGCTGTCGACCACCAACTGCGCCACCGCGGCCTGCGCCTCGTCTGCCGCGGGCCTGAGCCTGTTCGACTTCGTGTCGGGCGTGGTCTTCACCCCCGGCACGCAGCGCGCCCCGGCCGACCCGAAGCTCTTCGGCACCGGCCCCACCGGCAGCACGCTGGACAACGGCGTCGCGCGCCTCGGGTCCTTCGACGGCTTCTCCAGCACCGTCACACCCGACGGCTTCATCAGCCTGGGCGACAACGGCTCCATCGGCTTCAACCTGACGGCGCTCACCTCCACCGCGGGCCTGTACATGTACATCGGTGAAGTGGGCGACAACGGCGAAGTGGCCGGCTCGAGCTTCGACTTGCGCACCGACCCGATCCCGACGATTCCGGAGCCCGAGACCTATGCGCTGATGCTGGGCGGGCTGGGCATCGTGGCCTTCCTGGCGCGGCGTCGCAGAGCGAGCTGAAGCTCAGCCGTTCTTCAGCTTCGACATCTTGGAGCGGAACAGCTCCTGGATGCCGACTTCCCGAGGCCCGGGCACCAGCTCGAACTGCTGTCCGGCCTCGATCGTCCCCGGCGTGCGCACCGCCAGGTAGAAGCCGCACCACGCGTTCTGCCCCATCAGCTTGGCCGCCTGGTTGAACCCCATGGCCGCGTTGAACTTGAAGCACGGAAAGCGCGGCTCGCTCACCGCCAGCTCGCAATCGGGAAAGCGCAGCACGTCGCCCACGCAGACCTCGCTTTCCAGCAGTCCGGAGAGCGAGAGGTTCTCCCCCATCGCGCCGGGCGCGAGTTCATCGTCCCACCCGGCGGCCTTGGCCTGCGCACGCACCGTCTTCCAGAACGGGTAGTGCTCCAGCGGATACGCATACACCGCCTTCGACAAGCCGCCGTGCACCGAAGGGTCGGCCTGCTCGTCGCCTTCCACGCCCAGCGGCTTCACCGCTTGCGGGCCGCTCACCGGCTTCTTGAAGATGCCGGTCATCACCGACTGGCCGTTGATGGGCACCGCGATGGCGCGGGAGACGTTCAGGCTGCGCAGGACGAGTTCAGGCATGCCGCGCATGATGCCCCACCCCCGTGGCCCACGCCCGCGAAGGGCCGTGCGCGATGCCCGCTCAGCGCGCGGCCTTGTACCCGCGGTGCGAGGCCGCCACGTGGCGGCCCTTGGAGCTGCTGATCCATGCCACGAAGAGCTTGCCCGCGGGGTGCTGCCGCTCCGCGCGGAAGGTGCGCATCACGTGCACCTCCACATCCATGCGCGGGTCGCCATCCACCAGCACGCCGTAGCCCTTGCCGGCCATGCCCGCGCCCTGCGCGAGCCACATGCCGCGCTCCACGAAGAAGCAGGCATTGGCCTTCACGGCCTGCGCGACGAGCGGTGCCTTGCCGTCTGCCGTGAGGTACCACGGCGCCTTGGGCTCCACCTTGGCCGCGCGCCATGCCGACTGCTCGCCCAGGTAGGTGCCCGAGCCGTCGGGCCGCGTCATGAAGGGCACCGCGGCCTGCGACAGCCGCTGCAGCGCCAGGGCCACGTCGCGCTTGGCGTCCAGCGGCTTGGCCAGCACCGTGGGGCCGACGATGAGGAAATCGCCGCGCGTGATGAGCTGGCGGTCGTGCACGAAGCCTTGCTTGTCCAGGTTCTCTTCCACCGGCGGCGCGTTGGTGAGCGCCGCGTCGTACTCGCCGCGCTCCAGCGCTTCGAGCACCGGCGTGGCGGGGCCGTGCACCACGTTGACGGCCACGCCCGTGTCGCCGCCGAAGGCCTTTTGCAAGGCGGTGGCCAGGCCCGACTCGAAGAGCGCGTCGTCGGCGGCCAGCCGCAACGGATCCGTCAGCGACTCGCGCTGCACGGCGTGAACCCAACCCGGCGTCGCGAGAGCGGCGGCCGTCCCCCAGAGTGCTTGTCGGCGCGAGATCATTGGGGAAGTTTAGCCGCGTGCCCCATAGGGTGGGTCAAGCGAAGCGGACCCACGCGTCCTTCCCAAAACCACCCACCCTCAATCAAACAAGTCCCCCGTCATCGGCATCGGCGGCGGCTCCGGCGGCGCCGGCGGCTTGGGCTTGCTCGCCCGCCGCACCAACGGATCAGGCCCCGCCTCAAACTCGCCCTGCCATTGCCGAAAGAAGCCACGTGCCTCCGCCACCGAGCAGGTCAACCAGTCGCCGTACTGCGAAGGGTCCAGGATGATGGGCATGCGCTTTTCTTCGCCGGGCCGGTGCATGCGGCTGTAAAACGGATGCGTGTCCGCATTCACCGTGAGCATCGAAAAGCTGAATTCGTGCTTTTGGGTTTTTGGATTGACCCATTCCGCATAGATGCCCGCGATGCCAAACGGAACGGCACCAGCTTGGCCAATGCGCCAGCGCACGGCTTCGCCGCTTTCATAACAAGGTTCGTAGATGAACTCGGCCGGCACGATGCAGCGGCGGCCTTCGCGCCAGGAGTCGCGAAAGCTCGGCAGGCGGTGGACGGTTTCCGAGCGCGAGTTGTAGGTTTTCTTGCCGAAGTTCACCTCGGTGGCGAAGTGCGGCAGCAGGCCGAACACGCCGTTGTGCGCGACGAGGCGAGGGTCGCCGGTGCCGTCCCAGTCGGGGCTGAGGCGGATGAAGGCGGCATTGCCGGTGGGCCAGACCTCGATGTCCGGCGGCGGGTCGCGCGGGTCACGCTCGACGCCGAAGAATGTGAGCAGGCGGTCGAGGGAGGTGACGGGGCGGTAGTTGGAGCACATCGGTCGGGAGTAGTAGGTAGAACCTCTTGGTTTTCGGCGAGGTTACAACGGCTCACAATGGGTGAAAACAGCTCCAGATCTAGGGAGGAGCCAAATGGCCGTTTGGTTGGTTCGGGCGGGTGCTCATGGCGAGTATGAGCACAAGTCTTTTCGAGAGGCTCATGTCTACGTCACCCGGGACGGGTTAGATCTAGATCTGCGTCGACGCCCGATCGAAAGCAGTTGTGAGCTGATGGCCAAACGCCTCCGGATGTGTCGAACGACTTGCGATCTCCGACGCCTACCCGCACATAGCGGGTTCATTGCCCGGACTGGCGCTCCGGGTTGGCTCCACCATTGCGCACAGATGCCGATGTCGCGGCTAAGAAGGGCGGAGTGACGCAGTTGCCGTATTCAGTGCGGAGTGAAGCCTCCTTAAAGGTGCGTAGCCATCCAGCCGAAGAAGTCTCATGACAAAGGCAAGAAGATCAGGAGCGAATCCGAAGGCATCGTTGCGCGACTCTCTAGTACGAAGAGTTGCCAACGCCAGCCCTATCGCGAATCAACGCGCGGTCGCAATTTATCGACTGCGTGTGCAATGCAGCGCTGATGACTTGTTTGCAATCTTTCCCCGTCTCTTTGCGAAGCAAGGAGAATTGGAGCGCTTGCAGGGAGAGCCATTTCCAACGGAACTTACCAAGCTGTTTTCGCAGAGGGCAATTGGGAGACCTGCAGGAGCACTCAACGAGGTTGCATGGGCGCTGTCGTGTTCGATTCAGCGGGGCGCAGAACTTCGGCGATTTAACCAACTGCGAGAGTCTTACGAGAGAAGCTTCCTTGCCGATAGGCGGGACGCCGCGGACGCTACGCTCAATTCGGTGGAGCAGCAGTTTGGAGCCAGCATCTGGCTCCTGCAAAGCCGGTTTGCATCTGCCCAATATTGGGAAGGTATTGAGGAGACGCGCCGACTTGTTCGATCCCATTCCGTAGGTGCCTCTGGCAACGCTCTAGTTCAAACATTGATTGAATACATAGGCAAACGCGTTGAGGCCACCGGGCTAAAGGACTACCTCAAAACTGAGCTTGCGCAACTAACCGACCGGCTCGGCAACGAAGACGCGGCCTGCTACCTTCGAACGAAACTATTCGAGTTGCAGGATGTACGAACTAGTAGCGTCGCTGCGACGCTCTTCTTTGAAGCGCAATCTTGTGCGATTGACTACTACGAGACACTTATCGCAATCTTGCAATGCGCAGCCTCTGATCGCACGATCCCTGCTCACATGGTTGCCCGAATTGAGAAGCCTCTCAGGGTGCTCCATCGCAGGACGGCTGATCGCCGATTGCCGGGAATCATGCTTGGTCTGGGAATAATTCCAGAAGAGCGCGCCGTTATAGATCCACAGCGGGCGAAGATTCTTGAGTTGTACACGGCTGCTCAATACGGCTTAGTTGTCGAGCAGTCGGCATATTGGCTCGTGGAAACGCCAGACGATGTGGCTATGCATGTGCTTCAGCTCCGTGCGTGCTTGCACGGCGCGCTCGACGTACCCGAGACTCCGGGCGTCCTCTCGGATGTAAAGAAGGCTCTAGCCGTCGTCATCGCCGCCGAATCTGGGTTTTACACCGAGGCGCTGAATCTGTTAACCATAGCAGACCGCTACTACGGACAGGCTTGGGCCGGCTATTTAGGGGCGATTGTCAGATATGAGCTGAGAGAGCAGGAAGCGAGATTCCCACCTATATGGCTACGAGATGTCTATGTGCGCGATCCAAATACCACGCCGTTTAGCGCAATAGCAACGACAAAAAGTTCATTGGGCTACGTAGACAATGAGGAGATCGCGCGCGCATATCCACGGACGCAATCAATTCTGAGTGCAGTCACAAAGGGGGTATTTGGCACCAGTATGGTCAACGACCCGCGACTGGCACGCTATCTGGGAATTTATGAGCTTTCCAACGGTGATCCAGGAGCGGCGCTAGCCTACTTTGAGACATTGGTCAGCCGAGGACTTGGCTCGGATCGCATTCGCTGCGCAGGGTCCGCCGCGCTCGCTTGCCTAAAGCTCAATCAATTCGAGCGTGCCGTCGGCATCGTGGTTGACTCGTACCTCGCAAATGTAAATGCTCCGAGCCTACTACCGATACCGGCGGTCGTCGACAAGCTGAAAGAGCCAGCAAACTGGCCCCAATCGATCGCCCTCCCGATCGTATTTGAACTTTATGCAACCTACTTCAATCGAGGCCAGCTCACCCATCTGCGATATGCGTTCGAGCGCTTCCAACAGGCTAATGCCATAGGGGCGCCCGAGGACCTAGTTGATCGTATTGAAGAGTTCGGCAAAGAGCGAGTTGTCGCCTATCTTGCACGTGTGTGGCGCCCAGAGGTGATGCGTCAAACAGTGTTGTATTCGCAAACGAGGGAAATCGAGGACGCGCGCATCCGCGTCTGTGGAGCGCTAGCGGGTATCGATCCCGTAAACGCAGCCGACTACATGGCAGAGATTCGAACACGCATCAAGAAGCAGGAGATTGCAAAGGCAACGACCTTGGTGGAACAGAGCAAGGTCTATGTGGACATCCAGGCCATCAAGAGTGCTCTTCGAAAGAAGCTTGGCGACTCCTACGCCAGGTACAAGAAGGGGTATCAGTCCAAGGACGATCCGCTTCTGGATAGCTTTACGGAGCTGATGTCCGAATTGCAAACGAAGGACACACCATTGCGCCAGCTCCTGTCCAAGATCCATCTCGTCTCGCAACCTCCAGAGACCGAGGCTGATGTTCAGTTCGCAGCAATAGTCGCCGAGGTAACAAATGAATTTTTGAGAGGCGAGCACGGGCTCAACGCATACCTGAGTACCAGAGTTCGGCATGGTGCACTCGCTAACACTCTGCGCAAGCCTGTGGCTGATGAACGACTAGTTACCTCAAGGCACGAGTCAGGTGTCGGATACGTAGAAAACAGTTTGTGGAAATCGGACCCTGTTGGGCGAAGTGAAGAATGGACGAGAATCGCCGCTCGACTTGAGAACTTTGCAGCCAAGTTTGATGGGGTCGTGGATCACCTACGAGATAGCTTGCTTCAGATCAAAGTTCTCCACGAACTTAAGGACGCTGGAGAAAACAACGAGGCACTGTTCGTCTATCGATCATCCAACATGGAGCGTCGCTTCTTCCAGGCGAGCGATCAAGCTTTCAAAGACATAGATGAGCTTGTTGACAGTTGTGTCGAGTCGCTGTGGGAAAAAACTGACTTCAATCTGAAATCGGTGCAGGAGGCGCTGGAGAAGAAAGTTCGTCAGAAACTAATGAGCATCTTCGATGAATTGAGCGATGCTCTAGGGCCCTATGCGCACGTCGACGGAATCAATGAGGTCCACAACGCCATTGCTCGCGCCAAAACGGCAACTAGTGTTCAAGTGAGCTTGGTTGCATCTTGGTTTCGAAGAAGCGAGGTCTATGACAGGCCTGACTACGCGCCCGAGTTTCCAATACAAATTGCACAGAACATGATTACGCGGACAATGTCGACTGCGAAAGGATGGTCAGGTGCAGAGATTCAATCGGATGTATCCGAAGGCTCAAGGATGCCGGGGCGCACTCTCGACGCCATGGTGGATATCTACTATGTCCTTCTAGAGAACGCTGTACGCCACTCCGGTTTGGAGTCGCAGGATCTCTCTGTTCGCATTCAGCTGTCGCTTCGAGATGGTGTTTACGCAGTCAGGGTAGAGAACAACTGGAATGATTCGAAGCGAAGTGTTGAGGCGCTTCAGCGGATAGAGGAGGTGAGAGCCTCGCTTCAAATGGCGCAGTCCGTTCAGCGGGCCCAACTTGAACGCGGAAGTGGCTTTCACAAGATTTGGGTTGCGCTAAAGGGACCTTCATACATGGACCCACGGCTCGAACTCAACGTTGATGCGCACAATCAGTTCTCTGTCGAATTTGGATGCAGGATCGCAGGAGCAGAAGGTGCACTACTTGATGATTGAGGATGACGAGGACAAGGCAAGGACAGTGCAGGAATTCATTCGAACACACTATCCAAGCAGCTCTTGTTCCATTGCGAAATCTCTGAATGGTGGCCTCCGGGCACTGATCTCCGGGCAAGGCACGGTCGATCTTGTGCTGATGGACATGAGCATGCCGAACTACGACGTGACGCCTGACGAACCAAGTGGCGGGACGCCAGAATCGTTTGCAGGCCAGGAACTACTTGCTCAGATGAAGCTGAGGGGTATCGAAATACCGGTCATCATCATCACAATGTTTGATAAGTTTGGCGAGAAGAAAGGAAAAATCTCGCTGGAGCAATTGGCCCACAATTTGCACACGGAATACGGAAAAACGTACAAGGGATACGTGTACTACAACGCCGCGCAAGAGGGATGGAAGCCGTCTTTACGAAAACTCATTGACGCGCACATGAAGGAGCAGTCATGAGAGTGCTCATCGTCGACGACGAATACAGTAAGGTCCAGGCTATTGCAGCCGCTTTGAGAGCGGTGCCAGAGATTTTCGATCTGAACATAGTTCACGAGACGACTGCGCAAGCAGCGCGTGCGACACTTCGTCGAGATGCCATCGACCTACTTGTAATCGATCTGCACTTGCCAGACGTGATCGGTGAACAGGGCTCAGCAGAAGGCGGGTTAGCTCTGCTTTCGATGATGTGCCTCGATGACAAGGTGCAACTTCCGACCGACGTCATATTTCTTAGCGGACGAGAGGAGTTGCTTGAAAATGCAACTTCTAAGGTGGCTGCGCTCGGGGCAATGATCTACCAGTATCGAGCTGATCTGACGCTCTGGAAATGCGCGCTAGTCGGCCGCGCAAAATACATTTGCCACAGGAAGAAGAGAACTCGCGATCTTCCGCGTAATGTGGATATCGCCATCGTGACTGCGCTTAGAAGTCCAGAACTCGACGCAGTATTGAATCTGCCCTACAAGTGGAGGCAGGAGCGGCTGTCGGGCGATCCGACCCCGTACTACTTCGGAACGATCGAACGCGGCAGTGATCGTGCGCCTCTCACGGTTGTTGCCACTTGTGCCACTCGAAAGGGTATGCCTTCGGCGGGCGCACTGGCGGCGCGTGTGAGCACATTGTTTTCCCCGAAATATTTGGTGATGACGGGAATATGCGCGGGACTTGCTGGCAAAGCGGCATTGGGCGACATTATTGTCGCGGACCCCACCTGGGATTGTGGAAGCGGAAAGCAGGCAGAAGACGTCTATGGATCTCCTGTTTTTAAGGCGGCTCCCTACCAAAGACAGCTTGATGTCAACGTCATGCACATAGCCTCCGAGCTGGCTAAAGAACCGACCATTGTGCAATCCATCCGGGCGGGGTGGTCGGAACGCGTCCCGGCGGGCACATTGACAGTCCGGGTCGGCCCAATGGCATCGAGCGCAAGTGTGGTGGCAGCGAGCGAGTTTGCAGCGTCCATAGCCGGTCAGCACAAAGACTTGCTGGCTATCGAAATGGAAGGTTATGCGGTCATGGCTGCGGCCGAGTACGCAAGGGTGCCAGCGCCGATATCTATAGTGATTAAGTCCGTTTGCGACTTTGCTGATGCCAAAAAGGACGACGACTGGCAAACGTATGCAGCATACACAAGTGCAGCGTTCGCCGATCACTTGTTCCGCCACGTGGCGTTCGCCGGTTAGAGAGGGATGTGCAGGCCAGATGACTGACCGGATGCCAAGTCGTTGGGACGCTTATGCATCGACGCAAGCAACTGGCGAGGTTCAGGTGCCATGAGGCTTTCTGGCACAGAGGGATAGTTCAGAGGCAAAGGCCATCGGTAACCTGTCCGAAGCGGCATGGAGAATTTGACTTAGATTGCTCGCAGCGCTCAACTATCGTCGAGTCCTCTGAACTTCTCCGGGTCCACCAAATCCCTCAACGGCACGCCCAACGCATCAGCCAACTTCCCCATGTTGTCGATCGACACGTTGCGTGTCCCGCGTTCCACGCTACTCAAGTAGGGCCGGCTCATTCCGAGCTCCAGCGCCAGGCTCTCCTGCGAGAGATCCTTCAATCGCCGCGCACGGCGCACGTTCCTCGCGAACACCTCTCGCGCAGTCAAAGTCTTGGATGCCTTCCTCATAGGGGCAAGCATCGCGACGACCCTGGTTTACATCCACGCCTCAGATGAGTACAGTATGTACTGTTTGAGATACGTATGGTCCTAGAAGGGTTCTATTTCGTCGCCATCATCGTTCTCGCCCTGCGTCAGGGCGACCAGGCTTTCCGTCCCGCTCAGCTCTCGTCCAGCCCCCACCACGCAAGTCATGGACTTCCGCCACATCAAATCCACCCTCGAACGCGCAGGTGTCAACTTCCAACCCGGGCTGTCCAGTGCCGAGGTCAAGGCTGCAGAAGATCGCTTCTCCTTGGCCTTTCCTGACGACTTGCGCGAATTCCTCATGTTTGCCTTGCCAAGCGGTGAGCGCTTTCCGAACTGGAGGAACCCAGAGGACCCGGAGATTGCCCGCGCCTTGGGTTGGCCGCTGGAGGGCATTTGGTTCGACGTTCAGCAAAACGGCTTCTGGCCGGCGGAGTGGGGCACAAAGCCAGATGACGAGTCGGCCGCCTACGAGGTGATCCGCAAACGCGTAGCCGCGGCGCCAAAGTTGATTCCAATCATTGGTCATCGGTACATGCCCGACAGGCCTGCGAAGCGCGGCAACCCGGTGTTCTCGGTCTATCAAACGGACATCATCCACTACGGCAGCGACCTAGAGAACTACCTGCACAACGAGTTCTACCATTACTTCGGAACGCCGCCGCACCGGATCGGCGAAACGCGAACGATCGAGTTCTGGTCATCGTTCGTCGAATAGCCGCCCGTCTCGTCAACACTGTCCCATTGCCGTCGATCCGCCCGCTCTGCTACAACTGCGTCCCAACCAAGGGGCGCCCCGTGTTCAAGTTCTTCAAGAAGAAGGTCAATCCCACCGACCTCTGCGTGCAGGCCCGCACTCTGGTGTCACAAGGCAAGGTGGCGGAGGCTCTTGCGCTTCTCGACCAAGCCATCAAAGACAGCCCGCACTTCTCCATGGCCTACGCAGACCGGGGCACGGTGTATGCGATGACAGGCCGTCATCAAGAAGCCATCCTCGACTTGAACAAGGCCCTGGACTTGGGCTTCGATGCCGCCTCGGTGTTGACCACCTTGGCCACCGTTCAAAAGGAACAGGGTGACCACCAAGCCGCGCTGACGAGCTTCGCCAAGGCAGAGTCCCTGACACCAGGCAACCCCCTGATCTACTACAACCGGGCCAGCCTGCACATCACACTCGGCGACTGGGTCCACGCCATCGCTGACCTCAAGAAGTGCCTGACCCTGCAACCAGACCCGCGCACCCGGGCACTCATCGAGAAGCGCTTGGCCGAGGTGGCCGCGTCCTCGACGGCCGACCTGAACATCGCCGAAGTGCCTCACGACAATGGCCAGCTCCGCTTCCGGTATGCACGTGTGATGTTCGCTGACGCCGCACGCTGGATCAGGCATGGGCTGTTCACCGAATACAGCGAGGCGGGGCAAAGGCTGTCGGAAGGCCACTATGTTCAAGGCCAGGAGCACGGCCTGTGGCGAGACTTCCACCCCAACGGACAGCTCGCCGCACTAGGCGAATACGTCGGCGGCAAGGAGCATGGCATCTGGCGTTTCTGGGATGAGGCGGGAACGGAAGGGCCATCCCTGAATTACGTGCACGGAGAAGCGACTCCCACATGATCAAAGCCCTTGTCCCACTCCTCGCCCTCCTGGTCTCGCTTCCAACCGTCTGCACCGACCCGACCCCTCCCCATCCCTGACCGCGCAGCCTCGTCTTCGCTGTCCCCGGCGGCTGGCCAAGTACATGACGCAAGGCATCCTCATGTCGCGTGAGCTGCGCATCACGTGCACCGTGCTGGCCAATGGCAATCCGGCGAAGTTGACGGCTCGTGGGTTGGAGACGATGAAAGCTGCACGGCGGATATCGGGTACGAAGGCCAACTGAACGCGGGTTGGGCAGCTCATCCGCAGCAAGGCATGGACCTCCAGCACATCAAATCAACCCTCGAACGCGCAGGCGTCAACTTCCAGCTTGGGCTGTCCAGTCATGAGATCACCGCCGCGGAAAGTCGGTTCTCTTTGGCCTTTCCGGAAGACCTGCGCGAATTCCTCATGTTCGCCTTGCCAAGTGGTGAGCGCTTTCCGAACTGGAGAGATCTTGACGACCCGGCCATTGCTCACGCCCTGGGATGGCCGCTGGAAGGCATCTGGTTCGACGTTCAGCAAAACGCCTTCTGGCTGGAGGAATGGGGAGCGAAGCCGAGTGACGAGTCGGCCGCCTACGAGGTAGTTCGCCAACGCGTGGCCGAGGCACCGAAGCTGATTCCAATCATGGGACATCGGTACATGCCCGACCGGCCTGCAGCACGCGGCAACCCGGTGTACTCGGTCTATCAGACGGACATCATCTACTACGGCAGCGACCTGGAGCACTACTTGCACAACGAGTTCTACTACTACTTTGGCATGCCTCACCATCAGATCGACGAAACCCGAAGCATCGAGTTTTGGTCCTTGTTGGCAGGGTAGTCTGCAGTTCGAACACACCACGGAACGGTAGGAACATGGTCTTCTTGGCAATCACCTCTGCCGGCCTCGCCGAAGCTCTCCGACAGGCCGCCGACTCTCACACTGTCTGGTGCGGCAGCGACGCTATCAGCGAGGCAGGCTGGGCGAGTCTTGGTGCTCCCGACTTGAGCCGCTTCACGTATCCGCTGGGAGACCGAGAGTTGCTCGAAGACGCGATCACGACCATCAAAGAGCATCATCCGGGTCAGACCATCTGGGTTGAGGCGTCTTGAGCCGCCGGCGGCCGACGTGGCCAGCGAATCGCGCACCTGTTGATCCAATGCGAACCCTCAAGACTCGTCGTTAGCATGGAAGGCATCGACTACAAGGACACAGGGCTCTCGATCCAGCAGGCGATGCTGGACTGTGCGAAGCGAAGCACCATGAGAGTCCCTCGGCGACCTTTGACGATCCAGTGGGGCAACCGCCTGGTTCAAACCTCTGATGTCTGGGATGTACAGCGCAGCGGGCGTGTGTACGCCGAAATCTTGAAGGCAAGCCCTGCGATCGAGCAGGGATTCGATTTGAGTGTGAACGGCTGGCTCCGCCTCAATGACGGAAATGAGGTGCCCACCTTGCGCACTTGGGCTGACGACAGGTACGAAAACTTTGTTGAGGTCGACTTTGAGAGTTCTGATCAACAGCTATTTGTGTGGAATGTCTACAAGATGCAGTTGGGCGAGTCTCTTCTAGAGTCGAAGTGGGGCGGCAATGCGGGCTTTTGGGTCGAGACTCTGTCGTCGAATGAACGCATCTATCACTGCAGCCCTGACATCCAGGAAGCGCCAGACTTCCAGGCATTCATTTTCAGAATTCGCATGGCTCAAGTGCGTTTGACATAGCGCGGGTACTGCCCAACGCAGACACGCCTCAGCGTGGCACACCCAGCGTCCGCGGATCCACACACCGTCCCTCACTCCAAGCCGCAGCCAACGTGGCCCGCACCTCGACCATGTGACGGCGCCGCTGCTTCAGCTCCTTGATGAGGGTGTCCATGTCCTGCAGGCGAGCGTCCAATTCCGCCAGCATGCGGTCCTTCGCCAGCACGCCGACCTTGTCGAACGCCGTCCGAATCTGTGTCAGCGAGAGGCCGAAAGATTGCGACAGGCTCAGGATGGCCAGCCTCTCGACATCCGCCTCACCGTAGACGCGGTAGCCGTTCGCCTGCCGCTTGGCGGCCGGCATCAGGCCCTCGCGTTCATAGAAGCGGATGGCCGACGGCGCCAGACCGGTCCGGTCCGCAAGTTCGCCGATGCGCATGGGGCTTGACCTTGAAGTTGGGTTCAAACTGAGTATCGGCGTTCCGCGCGCCCGTCGCGCTCCTCACGGACCTTGCATGCAGAACCTTCCGACCTGGCTTGTCCACTATTTCGCGGCCTGGAACGCGCACGACGCTGCCGAGATGCGGGCTCAGCTCGCCGACACTTTCACCGCCACGACCCGCTACCTCGACCCGAAGCGCAGCACGATCGGCATCGATGCGTTCGTGGCCTGCTTGCTCGAATTCCGAGCCGCAAGCCCCGCGGCGCGCATCTCGCTCGCATCGGGCCTCGATGCCCACCATCACCTGTGCCGCTATGCGTGGCGGCTCGAGGTCAACGGTCGCACACTGGAGGGGTACGACGTTGTCGAACTCGACGCGTCCGGCACATCGATGCTCGCGGTCCTGAGCTTCTTCGGTCCGCTGCCCTGAGGAGACACACCATGGACCCATCCACCGGCGGCTGCCTCTGCGGCAAGGTCCGCATCACCGCGACCGGCCGCCCCTACCGCGTCGGCATCTGCCACTGCCTCGACTGCCGCAAGCACCACGGCGCGCTGTTCCATGCCTCGGCCATCTTCCCGCAGGACGCCGTCACCATCGAAGGCGAAACCCGCGACTACGCCGGACGCTTCTTCTGCCCCCGCTGCGGCTCGTCCGTCTTCTCACGCACCGGCGACGAAGTCGAAGTGAACCTCGGAAGCCTGGACGCCCCCGACCAGTTCCAGCCGACCTACGAACTCTGGACCCTGCGCCGCGAGTCCTGGCTGCCGCCGTTTCCGCTCACGAGGCACTACGAGCGCGACCGCGACGGCACGGGCCGCTCCGAGGGGTAGCCCGTCATCGGACGCGGTGGGTGGGCGCGAGGTCGGCAGGCCCCATGATCGGGAACGCCCCTCCAAGACACGAACTGTTTCCTCCCAATCCCCCAGATAGGGGTGCCCATCCCGTACACGCCCCAGCAACATCTCCCCCTCAAATTCGAGCGGCACTCAAAACCGACTCGCGTCTCAGGGAGGACAACAACAAATGGCACTGGACATCGACCTGTCCACGCTCGGGCTTGGCTCGTTCGACTCGCTCACACGGCTGCACCGTTTGGAAGGTGACGGCCCGCTGGCCGAGCTGCTGCTGGAAACCTGGTGCGGCACTGAAGCGCTGAACGAGCCCTGGGAGATTCACCTCAGCGCGCTGAGCGAGAACGCCCGGCTCGACCACCGCGCCATGCTGGCGCAGCGCATCACCCTGCACACGCTGCTCAGCGACGGCAGCGAGGTCAGCCGCAGCGGCATCGTCACCAGCGCCCACGCCCGCGGGGCGGACGGCGGCCTCGCCCGCTATGACCTGGTGATGCAGCCCTGGCTGTCTCTGCTGCGCATGAACCGACGCAGCCAGGTGTGGCAGGAAAAGAGCGTCATCGAGATCGTGGAGAGCGTGTTCGCCGCCCACGCGCAGCACGCCGCCTGGCAATGGGCCGACGACATCGCCGCGCACCTGCAATCCAGCGCCAACGGCGGCGTGCGCAGCACCACCGTGCAATACCGCGAGACCGATTTCGCCTTCGTGCAGCGCCTGCTGGCCGAGGAAGGCATCGTCTACCGCTTCGAGCGTGACGACGCGGCGCCGCTCGGGCACCGCGTGGTGTTCCTGGCCGACACAGTCAGCCAGCAGAGCTGCCCGGAAGACCCGAGCAGCCTGTCGATGTTGGGCGGGCAGGGCATCCGCTTCCATCGCCATTCGCCGCTCGAAGAGCAGGACGCCATCCAGGCGATGGTGGCCACCCGCCAGATGGCCAGCGCCACCGTGTCGCTGCTGGGCTGGGACTACAAGGGCAAGCGCGCCGTGGCGTCCAGCATGCCCACGGCCGCCGCCTTCGCCGGGGACACGGCCCCGCGGCTGGAGCACTACGACCACGCCGGCGCCTACGCCTTCGCCGACGTGGGCCAGGCCGAGCGCGCCGCTCGCCTCGCGCAGGAAGCCATCGAAGCGCGGCACAAGACCTGGACGGCGCAAGGCACGGTGCGCACCTTCGCCGCCGGCACGCAGTTCGAGCTGACGCAGAGCACGCTGGACGATCTGGCCGCCCTGGGTGAATCGCCCGACCGGCGCTTCCTGGTCACGGGCGTCATCCACGCCGGCATCAACAACCTGCCGCTGCACCTGCTGGACCGCTCGCGCATGCAACGCAGCGCGGACGAACAGCGTCAGCGCCTCATTGACCGGCTCAAGCCCTGGGTGCCTCGCCCGGTGGCCGAACGCGCGGGCCTGACCGGCTACGGCAACAGTGCCACGCTCATCCGCGCCGCGGTGCCCTGGCGGCCGATGCTGGCCGATGACACCGGCGCGCGGCTCAACCCCAAGCCGCTGGTCGGCGGGCCGCTGCTGGCCACGGTGGTGGGCCCGCAAGGCGAGACCAGCGCGGCGGGTGGGCAGGAGATCCACACCGACAAGCTGGGGCGTGTGCGCATCCAGTACGAGTTCCAGCAGGGCATGCAAGGCGAGGGCACCAGCCAGGCGTCCACCTGGGTACGCGTGATGCAGCGCTACGCGGGCGGCGGCATGGGCCTGCAGTTCGTGCCGCGCATCGGGCAGCAGGTGCTGGTGGACTTCTGCGATGGCGACATCGACCGCCCCATGGTGGTGGCCGCGATGTACACCGGCCGCGGCGAAGGCGGCGTGGCCCGCACGCCAGGCGGCCAGGCGGGGGAGAGCGACACCAGTGTCTTCGCCCAAAGCAGCGACCACAGCCCGAGCGCGCAAGGCAACCTGGCAGGCGGCAACAGCCCGGCCTGGCACGGCGCCAGCGCCGATGCGCAGGGCCATGGCAACGCGTCCGCGCTGAGCGGCGTGAAGAGCAAGGAGTTCGGCGGGCAGGGCTTCAACCAGCTCGTGTTCGACGACAGCGACCAGCAGCTGCGGGTGCAGCTGGGCAGCACACAGTACGGCACACAGCTGAGCATGGGCCACCTCATCCACCAGGCCGACAATTTCCGCGGCAGCTTCCGCGGGCTGGGTTTCGAGTTGCGCACGGATGCCTACGGCGTGGTGCGCGGCGGGCGTGGCGTGCTGCTGAGTACCTTTGACACGCAAGCTGCCGAGCCTGCCGGCGACAACGCCGCGGGCATCGCGCTGGCGTCGCAGGTGGCCACGCTGGGCGAGGCATTCAGCACGACGGCGAATACGCACGAGTCGGTGCAGATGGCGGCGCACATCGGCAGCCTGAAGGCATCGCAGAGCATGCTCGACAGCACCAGCGCACCGCTGAAGGCACTGCACACGGCCTTGCGCGGGATGGTGGACGGGAGCGGTGTGGATGCTGCCTTGAAGGACGCATCCGCCAAGAACATGGCGACGAGTGCGACCAAGACGCCGCACACCACCGACCCGGTGCTGGCCATTGCGGCCAAGGCCGGCCTGGCGGCCGTGGCTGGCCAGGACGTGCAGATGAGCGCCGGCGAGACCATCACCCTGGGCAGCGGCGAGGACACGCAGTGGGCCATCGGCGGCGCGGCGCGCATCCACACCGGGCAGGCCATCGGCCTGCTGGCCGGGGCGATCAAGCCGGGGGCGGAAGCGGTGGGCAAGGGCATCACGCTGATTGCCGGGCGCGGCGACATCGAGGTGCAGGCGCAGGCCGATGCGATGCAGGTGGCAGCCAAAGGCAACGTGACGGTTCAGAGCGCCAGTGCGCACGTGGATTGGGCGGCCGCCAAGCGGATCGTGATGAGCACGGCGGGCGGCGCCAACATCACGATCGAGGGCGGGAACATCACGGTGCAATGTCCGGGCAAGATCACCGTGAAGGCGGGCAAGAAGAGCTTCATTTCCGGTGGGAAGACGGACTACGTGATGCCGGTGATGCCGAGTGCGGACAACTCGTGGGTCAAGTTTGAAGGCCACTACGACGACGCCTGGAACACGGGCTGGCTGCTCGACCAGGTCAAGGTCGATGTCAATCGCGCCACGGTCCACGAAGGCATCAGCATCGAACCCATGCGGGAGGGGGCATGACAGAAACCGCACAGAACTGGTTGATTCCGAAGGACGGCGACGTTGTCGCCACCGCGTACCCGACGGTCACGGAAAAAGAAATCAACGACGACCGTGAGTTGGTCATCCAGCGCCTGGATGCGGCGTACATGCAGTTGACCGACAGCATGCAGCCGTATCAGCGCCAATGGGATGCCGACCCGGCAACCGCGCTGTGGGAGAGCGCGAAGGAAGGTGCCGCCTCGGGCGCGTCCGGTTGGGGCGAAGACCTCGCGGAGATGTTCACCGAGAAGATGTGGACGGAGCTGGGCAGCAAGATCAAGAACGCCGCGGGTTCAGCCCTGGACGGCGCAGCCAACTACAGCCAGAAGGTCTACAACAACATCGTGGAGCGAAGCACGCAGGCGGCCAAGGAGGCCGGCGAGGTGTTCGACAACCCCGATCAGACGGTGAAGAACTGGGCGTGGTGGCAGAGCAGCCTGGAGAAGCTGAGCGAGGAAGCCAAGCAGGCCATCCAGACGCGCATCGATGCCGAGAAGCACGCCATCCAGTCCGCGATCGACAGTGCCGGCAAGACGCTGACCAAGGCCCAGAAGATCTACAAGCATCGCGATGCCATCCTCGGCCTGCCGGACCTGTTGGTGCAGGGCGACCCCAAGCCCGTGCAGGCGTTCGTCGACACGGTGCTCATGGACATCGACCCGGAACTCGCCAAGGAGATCCGCAACGATCCCAACTTCTACGTGGTGCTCGAAGTCATTGCGGACCACGACAGCATCCTGTCGTACTTGTCGTACGTGGGCCTGATGATGGAAGCCGTTCCGCCGAACTTCTACGGCTACCTGGCGGCCAAGGGTGGCGTGTACGTGATTTGCGAGGTCTTGCTGCTTCTGGTGACGGCCCTGCTGTCGGCAGGCGCCGCCGCTGGCGCACGCGTGACCATGCTGGTCGCACGCCTGGCCGCCAGCAGCGCGAAGGTCTCACGTGCGGCGCGCAAGATCGAGAAGGCGATCGAGGCGCTGAATGCCTTCATTCGTGCGGTGGAAGATTTTGTGGATGCCGCAAAAGACTTGCGCGTCCTCGGTGAAAAGTTGCGCAGCGCCCGGCAGCGCAATCTGGTCCTGCGGGGCAACACCAAATCCACCATCTCGGCGAAGAAAAAATCCATCCGCCGTGACCGCAAGTGCCGCCTGTGTGGAAGCCCGCAGCACACCACGCCGCGGCACCGGCTGGGCACGATCGAGTACAGGTAATTTCCAGATCAAGAGTCCATCATGGCCACGGGAACAATCACCAAGACCACGACGTATCTGTCGACGCTGAAGACGCGCATCGCGCCGGATGTGAGGCATCCGCGCCATCATGGCGTGAAGATGCAGGCGCATCACATCTTGTCTGCCGAGGGTGCGAAGCTCTCGCAATTGGGACGCAAGTTGGTGGGTTTCGGCTACGACATCAACGTCGCCAAGAACCTTGCTTTCCTGCCCTGCACGCTGCAGGGGGCTTGCTACCTCGGCATTCAACCTCATCGCGGAAATCACACTGCGCTCAGTGACGGGGAGGCTCAGGATGAGTTTGATGATGATGATGCTCATCCTCGGGACTATCACGCCTTGGTCGCGCGAGCGATCAAACGGCTCGAGGTCAAGATTGACAAGAAGTGTACGGGGCGCGATGGCGACAAGGACAAGGACGCGGTCATGTCCATCATGAACGACCTGAGCCAAGAGATTCTGATGCTGATCTACGGAAAACCGAATCGAGCCAGGCTGACAAAAGTCGCCGACAGCTTTCTGCTTGGCAACACCATTGGTTGCTCTGGCGCAGATAGCGTTGGATCACACTCGGCGTCCAGGCCCTGCCCCGTCCATCGGAATCACTATCAACGACAGAGGGTGGGCCAAACTGTCGAGAACATCACCTTTGAACTCAAAGATGGCCGGTATGTGCCACGGCCAGGAAGGTAGCTATGACCAGACCGATGGAAGAATTCGACTTCGACTATTTCTTGATTCTTGAACCTAGGCAGGATGACGACAAGGACCACGATCTGATCCCTGCGCTGACGCCCGACGACGACACCGCATCATTGCCTTTCCGATACAAGGCTATTCCCTTCGGAAGCAAGCCGCTTGTCTTCGTCAATGGCTTCAAAGAGCGTCAGGCGAGACTGAAGCAGACAAGCATCAGAATTCCGCCACCGATCCTGTTCGAGGGTGCCAACCCTGTCGTTCACACACCTATTCGCGACAAACTGTTGCAGTTCAACATTCCGAATTTGGAGATCCAACCGGCAATCTTCATCGACGACTGGGACAAATGGCATGAAGACTACTGGTATCTGACCTTCACTGAAGAGTTCGACTGCTGGAGCCGCAAGCGCTCCGACTATGAAAGAGGGCATGGCATCGACCTGGGAGGTGGCGAAGTCCTGAGGACCATCCATGAACTGCGGCTGGACAACGACAAGCTGCGCAAAGTCCCGTTGGAAGAGCGCCTCCTGTTCCAGTTGGGCGGCGCGACGGACGCCTTCGTTCTTGCTCATACGTCCATCGCGCACTTGTTTGATGGTCACGGCAAATCCGGAGCGCAGGTTCTCTCGTTGCAGGACTATCCAGACAAGTGGTAAGCCGCAGCTGCGACCACGACTCAAAGATGGTCGCGATGCGCGATCACGTCACGGCGAACAGTCAACCACAACAGCCCGATGACCGCACAGCGGTCATCGAAGCGGTCGATCCCGCCGCCCCCAAATCCTCCAGCACCACGCAATCCACCGCCTTCCCACCCGCGCACGCCGTGTCGCAGCTTTGCACCAAGGCCACCATCCCCCGCTCCAGTGCCTGCAGTTCGGCCAGCTTCTCGCGCAGTTGCGTCAGATGCCTGGCCGCTGCGTCACGCACCTCCGCGCAAGGCCGGTCCGGTTGGTCCACCAGCCCCACCAGCTCGCGCACCTGTTCGATGGAAAAACCGAAGTCACGGCATCGCCGGATGAACGTGAGCCGCCGGACCGCCGACTGTTCGTACACCCGCCGGCCAGCCTCGGTGCGCGGCCCTGCCGGCAGCAGGCCGATCTCTTCGTAGTAGCGGATGGTGGGTACCGTGCAGCCGGTCTGACGGGCCAGCACGCCAATGGACATGGCCAGCGAGGTGTTCATGGGGCCGGAGCTTAGCCCTCCCTGGAACAGGCCGTCGAGCAACCACAAGCCGCCGCGCTTCGTGCTGCGCGCCGGCGCCACCACCACGCCGCGGCTGCCAGCGTCGCGGTGCACAGAACCGCCGCAGCCGGCAGGAGTTCGCCGGCACAAGCCAGCAAGCCGGAGCCCAAGGCGGCCAGCCCGCCGGCCAGGCCCAGCGCCGGAATGGCACAGCACGCGGCGCATGCGGCGGCCAGGCCGAGCGCGATTTTCCAAGGCTTCATGAGACCTTCCTCGTTGTGACGATGCGAGGACGGTAAAACCTCAAGCCACTTGAGGAGCAAGCACTTTGCTCGTGGACAACAATCCGGCCACCTGATCCCGAGGACCCAGGACAGCTTCAATACTGCCGGCCCCTCACCCCAGGCTGATCACGATCTTGCCGCCACTGGCCTCGGCATCGAGCAGGCGGTGTGCCTCCTGGATCTTCTCGAAGGCAAAGACACGGGCAGGCTGGAGATGCAGCCGGCCGTCTTCCGATCGGTCGATCAGGTGCTGGAACGGCACATCGGTCAGAGGGTAGTCCGCCGTGCCGTAGACGAACGCGCTGCCGAAGAAGCTGAGATGGCGCCCGCTGGGCAGGTCCCGCATCGGATCCAGCGACGCGATCGGCTCGCCGCCGCCGAGGAAGCCGGCAAGGCACACCCGGCCTGCGCGGCGCGCAAGCCGCAGGGACTGGAGGATGGTGCGCGTCCCCACGAGGTCGAGCACGGCATCGACTCCGCGGGGCGCGATTTCCCGCACGCCGTCCTCGAACCCCGAGGTTTCCAGCGGCGACCATGTCGCACCCAGCTGACGCACCAGGGGCTCGCGCTCCGCCGTCCGGATCGCGGCGATCACCCTCGCCCCGGCGCCTGCAGCAAGCTGGACGGCCGCCTGCCCAAGCGCTGAGGTCGATCCGCGAATCAACACCACGTCGCCCCGGCCGATTTGCAGGTTGTCGTGCAGACAGCTCCAGGCGGTCGCGAAGGTTTCCGGCAACGCGGCCAGCCGCTCCCACGGCAGGCGAGTGCGCACCGGCACCACGTTCTGTTCCGGAACACACACGAGTTCTGCGTAGCTGCCGCTCCTGGTGCGGCCCATGCCACCCATGAGCGCAAGCACCTTCTGGCCGCGAAGCAGCCTGCCGCTCGGGTCGTGCTCGATCTCCCCGACGCATTCGATGCCCGAGATCGATGCCACCTCGCCCCACAGACCCAACCGGAAATACTGCTCGGCCCGGTTGAGCCCGAACGCGCGAACGCGGACCAGCACCTCGCCCTCACCTGGCACCGGGTCCGGCACCTCCTCGATACGCAATTGCTCCGGTCCACCGTAGGCCTGCCGCACGATCGCCTTCATTCGTCTGCTCCTTTCGAAAACGCGATGACGCAAGGCTACCGGCGACGACTGTCACAAGAAATTCGATAATTCGAGAACTCCATGTCATGAAATCTGACAATGCGCTTCACGCTCGCCGATCTCGAATGCCTGGCCGCCGTGGCGGAGGAAGGCAGCCTTCAGGCTGCGGCCACCAAACTGCACCGGACCCACCCAGCAGTGCACGCGACCCTGAAGAAACTCGAACACAACACCGGCATCGCGCTGCTGGACCGCGAGGGTTATCGGATCAGGCTCAGCGAGGCCGGGAAGGCCTTCCACCGCGAGGCGCAGGAGTTGCTGCACAAGGCTTCCCACCTGGAGGCACTGGCACAGCAACTGGGCGGTGGCGAAGAGACGGACCTCAAGGTGGTCATCGGGGACCTCACGCCAGTGCCGCCTGTGCTGCGGCACCTCAAGCGCTTCTTTGCCGCCTGCCCGAGAACGCGCCTGCACCTGCACTTCGAGGCCTTGAGCGGCCCCTGGGAGCGGCTGCTGGCTGGAGAGGCCGACTTCATCGTCCACCACATCGACAAGAGTGACAGCCGCTTTGAATGGCAGGACCTCCAGGCCGTCACGCTGGTGCCGGTGGCCGCCCGCGACTACCTGCCGTTTCCCGTGAGCAAGAACCTCGGTCCTGAGCAGATGAAGCCCTTCGTCCAGGTCATCATTCGGGATTCAGCGTCTGCCGAGGGACGCAACTACTTCGTCGTGCCGGGGGCGCACAGCTGGACCGTCGCGGACCAGCAGACCAAGAAGGACCTGATCGTCCACGGCATGGGCTGGGGCCACATGCCCTTGCACCTCATCGAGCGCGAGTTGCGTGCGGGCAAGCTGCTGTCCCTGGAGGGAAGGCACTTCAAGCGCAGCAAGCTGGAACTCGTCGTCGCCCGGCGGCGCGGCGCAGCCTCCGGCCGGGTTGCACGCCAGCTGTGGCAGTCGTTCGCGGAACTCGCGTAGCACCTGCCTGAGCCCAAGGAGCACACCATGGACCCATCCACCGGCGGCCGCTGCGAGGGGTAGTCCGTCATCGAAAGGCATTACCCTCTCGGTCTTGCGGCGATCAGGAGAACCGAATGAAGCGAGTCACCGGAATCGGCGGAATCTTCTTCAACGCCAAGGACCCCGAGACCTTGCGCGCCTGGTACAAGACCCACCTGGGCATCGACGTCACGCCCTGGGGCGGCGCCATCTTCAACTGGGCAGACTCGGTGGCGGACCCGGCCAAGGGCTCCACCATCTGGTCCATCGGCTCGGCCGACAGCGACCACTTCGCGCCCGGCAAGGCGAGCTTCATGATCAACTACCGCGTCGACGATCTCGCCGCGCTGCTGCAGACGCTTCGAGCCGAAGGCTGCAACGTGCTGGACAAGACCGACGACTCGGAATACGGCAAGTTCGGCTGGGTCATCGACCCCGAGGGCAACAAGGTCGAGCTGTGGCAACCGCCGGCAGAGCAATGACGCTTGCCACCGGCGCGAAAGGCCCGTTCAGCGGGTCTTCCCTCGCCAGGCCCTGAGCCACCCGACCGCCGCCAGCCCCACCAGCAACATCGCCCAGGTCTGCACCTCCGGCACCGGCGCAAAGCTCACCGTGCCGGTGTACTGCCCCGTGATGGGCACATCCGGAAACGCCGAGGTCTCCGTGCCGTGGATCCTCAACACGTAGGACCCGCTCGCCAGGCTGAACGACGCGAAGCTGATGTCGCGCGACGGCCAGCCCTCCGGCGTGAACACCGTCTGCGCATCGCCCGCCTCCAGCACGCTGCCGTCGCTTTGCAGCAGGTCGCCTTCCATGTCGAGGATGAAGCTGCGCCGGGAGATGCCGGTGGACACGAAGCCCGAGAAGACGAGCGGCTGGCTCGAGGTCACCGTGAACAGCAGGTGGTCATCGAAGGGCCCGAGCAAGCCGGACCGGCTCCACGACAGCGTCTTGGGCGAGCTCACGTCGCCCAGCCAGAAGGTGGACGCCTGCGCCGGAGCGGCCGCCACGCCCAGCGCCGCGAAGGCGGCGCCCACCACCCAGGAACGGACACGGCGCGATCCCGTGCAGGCCATCAAGGTTCTCATGCGATCTTCCTTTCAGTGCAACGGCTCGCCCTCGCTGCACATCGCATGCAAGCCCTGCACCAGCCTGTGAGGCGCGGCCCACGTGTCGTTCGTCCTCCCTGGTGGCCGCGATGTCTTTCGCGTCCAGGCCGCGCCTCACCGTCTCAGGCCCCCCCTCGCCCGCTCAGTGCTGCACCACGCCGGTGACCCACGCGCGGCGGATTTGCTTCCCGCACTGTTGGGATTCGAACCCTTCGCCAGCGTCGTCTGTTCGACGCGCGACAACGCCATACCAGGTCTTGCCCGCGTCGATCCAGGGGTAGAAGCCGAACGCACCCGCGCTGCTGAAGGCACCGTCGTCGCCGTTGGCGTAGTCGTCCTCGATCCAGTGGCCCAGGCCGTAGTGCCAGGCCTGGTCGGTGGGCGAGTGCATGGCCGACGGGCACTTCACCGGGTCCTGGTGGGTGCAGACGCTGGGCGTCGCGAGGTACTGCTTCATCGCAAGCGTCCCCGTGAGGATCTTGCGCAGGAAGCGTGCGTAGTCGCTGGCCGTGGTCACGACGCCACCGGCGGGCTGCGGCTGCGAGTAGCTCAGCTGCACGTCCAGGCCGAGCTGCGTGCGGATCTCGTGGGCCAGCGCGGTGTTGTCCATGTCGCCCAGGCCGAGCAGGCTCGCATGCTTTTGCATGTGGCCGCCGTTGTAGAAGAAGTGGCCGATGGTGTCGTCCGAGCGAACGCCGTTCTGCCCCATGTCGAGGCAGCTGCCCACGGTCTGCCCCGGCAGGCAGATCTTGAAGTTGGTGAAACCGCTGGTGAAGGTGAGCAGGTCGATGCCGGCCTGCGTGAGCGTGCCTTGGCGCTGCACCACATAGGACGCGAACATCCACTTCGAGGCCGAGGCGATGTTCATGAGGGTGTTGGCATCCACCACGGTCGGGTCGCTGGTGGACAGCACCGAGTCGCCGGCGAGCCGCGTTTGCGCGCCGCCGACCTCCCAGTAGAAGGGCGCGATGGCGGTGCAGTCCGCATGCTGGTGCGCCGTCTGCGTGGCGGCGGTGATGCGCTGGTTGAGCGTGGGCGTGGCGTGTGCCGCGGCCATGCCGGCAGCGGCCAGGGCGGCCGCCAACAGCTTGTTCATGGGCGTGTTCATGTCTTGCCTCCTTGTCGGTGGTGAGGGGTGTGAAGCCACTCTAGGAAAGCAATCTGTAAATTCTGTGGAAGGCACTTGAAAGCAGGTGTTGCCGGGCACAATGCCGCGCTCATGACGCCCGATGCGCCGCACCAGGTCCTGCTGGTCGAGGACGACCCGATGATCGCCAAGACATTGGCGATGAGCCTGCGCTACCAGGGCTTCGCGCTGAGCATCGCCACCAGCCTGCAGCAGGCGCAGGCGGTGCTGGCCGAACGCGGCTTCGACCTGCTGATGCTCGACGTGGGCCTGCCCGACGGCAGCGGCGTGGACTTCTGCCGCCAGGTGCGCGAGCGCGATGCGGACGTGCCCATCCTCATGCTCACCGCCCGCACCGAAGAAGCCACGGCGGTGGCCAGCATCGACGGTGGCGCCGACGACTACGTGCGCAAACCCTACGGCCTGCTGGAGCTGAGCGCCCGCATGAAGCGCCTGGTGCAGCGCCGCGCAAAGGACCGCGCATCGCTCGCCTTCGGGCCGGTGGCCATCGACACGAAGCGCCGCATGGTGGTCGTCGATGGCCGCGACCTGCACCTGGGCAAGCGCGAGTTCGACATCCTGCACCTGCTGGTGCGCGAAGGCGGCGGCGCGGTGACGCGCGAGCAGATCCTCGCGATGCTGGACTGCGACCGCGAGATCTACGACCGCACCATCGACTCTCACCTGAGCCACCTGCGCCGCAAGCTCAAGGACGCGGGCGCGGCGGTGCGCATCACGGCCATCTACGGTGTGGGGTATCGATTGGAGATGCCCACGTGAGCCCCGCCCGGCCGCCCGAAGGGACTCGCACCGCAGCCCGCAGGGCGGAGGTTTGTCGATGAGCCGTTCGATCTGGTGGCGCTTCTTCGCCATCAGCATGGTCTTCGCGCTGCTGATGAGCCTGGCCTACCTGTGGCTGATGCGCGAGACCTCGCTGTCGGGCCGCGGCGGCGTGCAGCGCAGCGTGCTGCTGTTCGTGGCGCGCATCGTGGAGGACGGGCCCATCGACGAATCCATGCGCCGCCTCGACGGCTACCTCGCCGATTCGCCCGAAGTGCCGCGGCAGATGTGGGTGGTGGACGCCACCGGCCGCGTGCTGGCCGCCCGCAGCGCGAACGCGCCGCCGCTGGACTGGCTGGCGGCCGACCGGCCACAGCAACCGCACGAGATGCACCGCATCGCGGGTGGCGGCTTGCGTGGCCCGGCCGTGGGCATCGTGCGCCTGGCCGGCAGCGAGCCGCGCTACCTGGTGGCGCGCTTCACCGGGTTGCCCGGCCGGCCCTTGCTGATGCAGCAGCTCGCGGCCTTCGTCATCGCCCTGGCGGGCGCGGTGTTCCTGGGGCTGACGCTCATCACGCTGTACCTGCGGCTGCGCTCGCGGCAGGCGCGCGAGGTCATCGCCCGCCTGGAAGCCGGCGACCTGCGCGCCCGCTTCGTGCCCGAGCGGCTGGATGCTCTGGGCGTGTTGATGCTGGACTTCAACCGCATGGCCGACGAGATCGAGCGCCTGGTCGGCCGGCTTCAGCAGGCCGAGGACGCGCGCCGCAGCCTGCTGCAGGAGCTGGGCCATGACCTGCGCACGCCACTGACCAGCCTGCGCACCTCCATCGAGACGGTGAGCGTGCATGGCCAAGCCATGCCCGAGCTGGAGCGCGAGGCGTTCATCGGCATCATCAACAGCGAGCTCGAATACTTCGTGCGGCTGATCGACGACCTGTTCTTCATCGCCGACATTGCGGAGCCGCACTACCGCAAGAACTCCGACCCCCTGGCGCTGGCGGACATCCTGCGCAGCGAGATGGCCGCCTTCCAGGCGCGCGAAGGGCTGCGCTTCAGGCTCGATGCGAAGGACGCCGGCCCCGTGTCCGGCGACCGCATGCTGCTTGCCCGGGTGTTCCGCAATGCGCTGGACAACGCGGCGCGGCATGCCCGCGGGCAGGTCGACATCGCCGTGGCCGCCGAAGGGCCGATGGTGCGCGTGGCGATCCAGGACGACGGACCGGGCATGGGCGCGCAGGCCATCGCCGCCTTCGGCCAGCGGCGGCACCAGCGGCTGCAGGCTGGCGCGGCGAATCCGTCGATGTCGCTGGGCCTGGGCTCGGTCATCATCAGGACCATCGTGGAGTTGCATGGCGGGCGATGGACGCTGGAAAGCGGCGCGGCCGTGCAAGGCACGCGTCTTTGCATCTGGTTACCGGCCGCCGATGTGCCCCGACCAGCCTCGGGGTGAAGCGACACAGGGGTGATGGTTCGTTCAAAAATTTGAACATCCCCGACAAGCCGGATGAAATAACCGCAACGGTCGTACACCTACAGTGCGTCCGTCCGGCCTCCTGGCCTCGTATGTGCCCAGGACCGACACGAACACCTCACCCAACCCACGCACCATGGCCAACACATCGACCAACCGCTACACCGGCACCGCCGTCGTGCTGCACTGGGTGCTCGCCCTGGCGCTGCTCACCAGCTTCAGCGTGGGCCTGTACATGAGCGACCTGCCCATGTCGCCGCAGCGCCTGAAGCTTTACAACTGGCACAAGTGGGCGGGCGTGACCATCCTCGCGCTGTCCTTCCTGCGGCTGGTCTGGCGCCTCACGCACCGCCCGCCGGCCGACGTGCCGATGCCGCCCCTGCAGCGTGCCGCGGCGCACGGCGCGCACTACGCGCTGTACGTGCTCTTCTTCGCCGTGCCGCTGGTGGGCTGGGCCTACAGCTCGGCGGCAGGCTTCCCCGTCGTGTGGTTCGGCGTGCTCCCGCTGCCGGACTTCGTCTCCCCGGACAAGGCCCTGGCCGAAGCCATCAAGCCCTGGCACGGGTGGCTGGCCTGGCTGATGGCCATCGTCGTGCTGGCCCACGTGGCCGGCGCCCTCAAGCACCAGTTCGTTGACCGCGACGGCCTGCTGTCGCGCATGTGGTTCGCCAAGAACTGAACAACGCAGAAAGAACCCGATGAAACCGACCCTGAAGATCTACTTCGCCACCGTGGCCTTCGCCCTGGCCGCCTCCACCGCCTTGCCGGCCTGCGCGCAGCAAAAGCTCGTGCCGGCGCAAAGCGAGATCAGCTTCACCAGCAAGCAGATGGGCGTGCCGGTGGATGGCAAGTTCAAGAAATTCGATGCCCAGGTGGCCTTCGACCCGAAGAAGCCCGAGGCCGCCAAGATCGGCCTGACCATCGACCTGGGCAGTGCCTCGCTGGGCGCGCCGGAGACCGAAGCCGAGCTGGCCAAGCCCGAGTGGTTCTCGCTCAAGCAGTTCCCGCAGGCGAGCTTCACCTCCACCAGCGTGAAGGCGCTGGGCGGCGGCAAGTTCGAGGTGGCCGGCAAGCTGGCCATCAAGGGCAGCACGCATGACGTGGTCGTGCCCGTGGCGCTGGCGCAGGCCGGCGGCAACACCACCGCCACCGGCGCATTCACCATCAAGCGCCTCGATTTCAAGATCGGCGACGGCGACTGGAAGGACACCTCCATGGTCGCCAACGACGTGCAAGTGAAGTTCAAGCTCCAGCTCACCGGCGTTCCCGCGCTGTGACCGCTGGCCCCTCGTCCTACCCCTCACCCACCCACCTGCTCCACACCATGAAAAAGACCCTGTTCGTCCTGGCCGCCGCCGCCCTGCTGGGTGCCGTGAACGCCCAAGCCGCCACCTACGCCATCGACCCGACGCACACCTTCGTCACCTTCGAGGCCAAGCACTTCAACACCTCCACGCTGCGTGGCCGCTTCGACAAGAAGGAAGGCACGGTGGAATTCGACCGCGCCGGCAAGACCGGCAAGGTCGAGCTCACGCTGGACCCGGCCTCGGTGAGCACCGGCGTGGCCCCGCTGGACACGCACCTCAAGAGCAAGGACTTCTTCAACGTGGCCGAGAACGGCACGGTGAAGTTCGTGGGCGACAAGCTCAACTTCGACGGCGACAAGGTCACCTCCGTGTCGGGCCAGCTCACGATGCTGGGCAAGACCGTGCCGGTCACGCTCAACGCCACCAACTTCAACTGCTACCAGAACCCGCTGATCAAGCGCGAGGTCTGCGGCGGTGACTTCGAGACCACGATCACCCGCTCGAAGTGGGGCATGAGCTACGGCCTGGACTACGGCATTCCCGACAACATCCGCCTGCTGATCCAGGTGGAAGCGGCCAAGCAGTAAGCCGCCGACTGACGCAAAGAGGTGCTGCCATGAAAACCTATTCGTTCCTGGCAGCGCTGCTTGCGGCGGCGGGCTCGGCGCCCGTGAAGGCGGAGCCCGTCACCTACGGCATTGATGCGTCGCACACCAAGGTGTACTGGGAGGTGCGGCACTTCGGCACCTCCACCCACCGCGGCCGCTTCGACGGGGTGGATGGCGGCATCGTCATCGACCGCGACAAGGGCACGGGCGAGGTGCAGATCACCATCCCCACGGCCACGGTCTCCAGCGGCGTGCCCGCGCTGGACGCGGTGCTGCGCAACGGCAGTTTCCTGGCCAGCGAATCCCATCCGCAGGCCTACTTCGTGGCCAAGCAACTGCGCTTCGACGGCAGCCAGCTCAACACCGTGCGCGGCGAGTTCACCTTGCGCGGCGTGTCCAAGCCGCTGGAACTCAGCGCCTCCAACTTCAACTGCCGCGACGACGCGATGCTCAAGCGCGAAGTGTGCGGCGGCGACTTCGTGGCCGAGATCCTGCGCAGCGACTACGGCAGCACCTTCGGCCTGCCCTTCGTGGGCGACAAGGTGCGGCTGATCATTTCGGTCGAAGGCATCCGCCAGCCCTAGCGCGTTCCGCGCTTCGCATCCCGCAACACCGCTTCAGTTCGGTGCATGGCCCTGGCGCCGGCACGCCGCTAGCCTGCTCATCCGATTGGCAACATGAACGGTGGGCCGGCGAATGAAATTGCATGGGACCGGGCAGGCGCAGACGCCGCAAGGCGAGCCGGCGGGCGTGCCGCAAGGCGGTGACCACAGCACCGGCAACCCGAACACGCTGAGGGGGCGCTCCACCTCGCCGATCGAAGGCCGTTCGGGCACATCGACGAGCCCGCACTCGATGCCGCCGCGGCGCCCTTCACCGCAGCGCCTGTCGGCCGATGCCGCGACGCAGGCGTCGGCAGCCGTCGTCGGCGCGAGCGCCGAGCTGGCGTTGCTGTCCATCACGTCGGTCACGGCGTCCAGCACGGCGGCCCGCAAGCGAAGGCACCTCCAGCTCGCCGGCGATGCCATCGCCGACGTCAAGACCACGCTCTATGAAGTGCCGGGTTCCTTGCAGTGCGCGAACAAGGCCGACTGGAGCAAGGGCATCGACGTCGAGCGCAAGCGCGCATTCGCGGCAGGGCAAGAGTGCAAGAAGATCCGCGAGAGCAGCGTCGGCCGGTTCAGCCAGGCCAGCGAATACTCCAAGCTGGTCTGGGCCTCCAAGGGCTTCGTGTGCGACACGCTGTGCCACGCGATCGAAGACAGCATCGCCCGCGACAACCCGGACGTGACGCTGAACCGGCTGCAGTTCGAGCACATGAGCGAGTACGGCCCCTACCGCCACGCCGTGACGGTCATCGGCGAACTCACCCCCGAGCTGCTCGCCAAGGACATGAAGGACTGGCCTGCGGACATCGTCGTCTGCGACTTCTGGTCCGAGATGGAGCCCTGCCCGGCCAACGAGTACGCCGACAAGTTCCTCATGAAGATGATGGACTGGGCCGAACGCGACATCGGCGTGATGACCCGCGAGGACCGCTGGGAGGATGCCTCCGACCCCGACTGGCTCGAAGTCACCGGTGGCCGCAAGCAGGCCGCCGTGCGCACGGCAGCAGACGATGGCAGCGTCGCCTACCGCATGCTGGACTGAGCCCGGCTCAGCCCTTGGCCGTCGGCGCGCTCGGGGCCATGGGTGCCTTGGGTGCGGTCGGCGGCCACGGCATGGGCTTGCTGGCCTGGAAGTCCGCGGGCACCTTCATCAGCGCGGCCTCCGGCTCGCCGCGCTTGAGGTTGGCCAGCCGGTAGGTGGTCTCGCCCACGCGCGGGTCGCTGTCCTTGCTCAGCACGGTCACCATCAGGTCGGGCGAAGTCCACACGTCGCGCGTGATGACGATGGGCTTCTCGTTGCCCACCTTGCCGGCCTCGATGGTCCAGGTGGTGCGCTCGCCGTTGGCCTTCACACCCTCGATGTCCTTGGTGCCCAGCGACGTGGTTGCGCCAGGGCCGCGCGGCGCGCCGATCTGCGCGCGGAAGGCCACGCCGGGTGGCAGCGCGGCGATGGGCGGCAGCGGCGCGGTTGCGGGCAGGGCCGGCAGGGCGGGCCGCTCCAGCGGCGGCATCGGCACACCGGCGCCTTCGATGCGGATCACCTGGACCTGCACGTCCTTGCGCGGCTTGCCGCCGGCATCGCGCACCTCGCGGGACTCTTCGGTGATGACGACCGGCATGGCCGCAGCAGGGGCCGCAGGCGCTGCAGGTGGGGCCGGCGGCGTGGGAGCCGTGGTGGTGCCGTCCTTCTTCATCTGCTCGCGGAAGTTCTTCGCCCACTCGCGCATCTTGTCGCCGTACTCGCGCCAGGCCGCGCCGTCGGTGAACTCCGCCGAGTGTCCCGCCATGTGCAAGCCCAGCCGGCGCGCGGTCTTGCGCTCGGGGTCCAGCACCCAGATCTGCTGCGACACCGGGTCGCGCAGGTAGACGATCTTGCGCCCGCCGCGCTCCACCTCCTGCCTCGTGCGGCCCTCGCCATCGCGGCACAGGCGGGTGCTCTGCTTGCGCACGATGCGGTTGCCGTCGGCCAGCGGCTGCACCGACTCCTGGATCGCATCCGCGCAGTAGGGTGCGCCCTTGACCACCCGCTCGCGGTGCAGCTCGCCCGCGGCGAAGGCCACGGTGTCGTCGCCATCGAACAGCATGTGCACGTCGGCCATGGGCGTGGCGAGCTCCGCCGCCAGCAGTTCGGGCGGGCCGAACACCAGGTCCTGGGCCTGCGCGGTGCAGGCCGCGGTGCAGGCAATGGCAAGGGGCGACAGGCACAGCAGCGTCTTCAGTGTGTGGATGTTCATGGCGTGTCCTTTTGGGGAATGCGTGGGGGTTCAGCGCACGAAGCGCACGGCGAGCACATCGCCGCTGGCGTGCACCAGGAGTTCTGCGCGCACGGTCTGTCCGGCGCTGGCGGGGTCGTAGGGCAGGCCCATGGCGGCCAGGCTCTCGCTGGGCAGCTCGGTGGGCACCACCCAGGCGTGGCCGGGCTCGCGGGCATCGGTCATCAGCTGCGACCAGTGTTCGGTGTTGCCCACGGGCATGAAGGCGGTGGACAGCTCTTGCTGCACTGGCGGCATGGCGGCCGGCGGTGCCATGAAGAGCAGCGCCTCGCCCAGCGTGAGGGTGAGCGCCGCCAGTGCGCCGCCCGCCCAGACGAAGCGGCGCAGGCGAGGGTGCTTGTGTCCGGTCGCGGCCGGCCGGGCCATGGCGGACATCACCGCATCGGGTACACGCGGCGAGGGCGACTGCCGGTTCAAGTCCGCCGATGCGCGCGCCAGGGCCTGGCGCAGCGTCTGCGGCGTGGAGGGTGGGAGTGAGGCGTTCATGCAACTTCTCCAGCGGCCTGGCCCGCCGTGGCCGGTGCCGGCTCGTTGAGCAGCGCCGCCAGCCGCGCCCGGGCGCGGTGCAGGCGGCTGCGCAGGGTGTTGATCTCGACGCCCGCGATGGCCGCGGCCTGCTCGTAGGGCCGCTCCTGCAGGTCCACCAGCACCAGCGCTTCGCGGAAAGGCCAGGGCAGGGCGCGCACGGCGGTCCACAGCGCATCGATGTCCTGCCGGCGGACGAGCACGGCATCGGTGGCGGCGACGCCGGGGCCATCGTCGCCGTCGTGCTCGTCCAGCGGCTCGTGCCGGTGGGCCGCGCGCCACTGCGCGAGCAGCCAGTGCCGCGCCACGCCGGCCAGCCAGGCGCCCAGGCTCCCCTGGGCCGCGTCGAAGCTTTCTGCCCGTGTCGCCAGCGCGATGAAGGCTTCCTGCATCGCGTCATCGGCCCAGTTCGGATTGCCGCTGAGCGCCAGCGCGTAGCGGTACACCGCGGCCGACTCGCGGCCATAGATCGCCGCCATCGCGTCCTGGTCGCCGGCACGCACGCGCGCCACGAGGGTGGCGTCGTCTTGGGGCGTGCGCTTGGGCCAGGAGATGAGCGGCATCGGTGCGGTGGGTTGGCGGCGGGCACTGTGCGCCGCCACTCCTTCTATTGCAACGAACCCGGCCTGAAGTTCCCGCGCCTTGTGCGCAAGGCCTTAGAGAAAACCCGCCCCGTGAATGAGCGCCCTCAAACACGGACTACCTTCAGTTACGACTCAGGAGAAAAATTCGGCCATGCGAAGCAATCCTCACACCTTTGGTTGGGAAGAAGAGCCGGCGGACGAGCGGCCCAGTGAGTTCATGCCCACTGGTTTTCATTCCCTGTCTGGCTATCACGTCCCGCGTGACCTCACCATCCAGTACCGAAAGCGCGAATCGCGCATCGGCTTTGGCGGCCTGGTGGTGGCGTTCGTGGTCTTTCTCGGCCTGAGCACCGTCGCCATCCACCAGTTCGGGCGGATGGTTCACTTCTGATCCGGCCGAACCCGGATCTCAAGCGAACCGGAACGACACCCCGCCCAGCGTTCCATAGTCCACGTGGAACGCATCGCCCCGCGCGGCCGCCACTGGCCGCGTGAATGAACCGCACAGCACCAGGTCGCCGGCTTCCAGCCGCTCGTCGTGGTGCGCGATCTTGTTGGCCAGCCAGGCCACGCCCGTCGCCGGGTGGTTGAGCACCGCGGCGGCGAGGCCCGATTCCTCGATCACCCCGTTCTTGTAGAGCAGCGCGCCCACCCAGCGCAGGTCCACGTCCATCGGCCGCACCGGCCGGCCGCCCGTCACGATGCCCGCGTTGGCCGCGAAGTCGGAGATGGTGTCCACCACCTTGCGCGGCGCGCGCGTCTCGCGGTCGAACTGCTCGATGCGCGCATCGATGATCTCGATGGCCGGCGTCACGTAGTCGGTGGCGGCCAGCACGTCGAACAGCGTCACGCCCGGCCCCTGCAGCGGCTTGCCGAGGATGAACGCCAACTCCACCTCCACCCGCGGCAGGATGAAGCGGTCGATCGGGATGTCCGTGCCCTGCTCGAAGAACATGTCGTCGAGCAAGGGCGCGTAGTCGGGCTCGGTGATCTGCGCGGCCTGCTGCATGGCGCGCGAGGTGAGGCCGATCTTGCGGCCCTTCGGCTTGGCGCCGTCAGCCAGCCGCAGCTTCACCCACTCGCGCTGGATGGCGTAGCCGTCGTCGATGGTCATGCCCGGGAACTCGCGCGAGAAGTGGCGGACCTGCGTGCGGCTGCGTTCGGCCTCGTGCAGGCGCTGCGCGAGTTCGCGGATGGTGTCGGCGCTGAGCATGGTGGGTGGTCTCCGGTGGTCAGCGCCGGGCGGCGCGGCGGTAGGCGTCCTTGAAGCGCTGCGGCACGCGCTCGTCGTTGCCCAGTGCCACGCGGCGGGCTTCCTCGCTGTCGGTGGGCGGGTGTCCGATGCCCAGGGCCGTCGCGCGCGGCGCGGGCGCGGCCACGATGCGGCTGCCCAGGCGGCCGATGCCGGTGATCTCCACCTCGATGCTGTCGCCCGCGTCCAGCGAGCGTGAATGGCAGGGCGTGCCGGTGAGGATCACGTCGCCCGGCACCAGCGTGATGTGCCGCGCGATGTCGGCCACCATGTAGGCCGGGTCCCAGATCAGCTCTTCGCCGATGCTCGCCTCCTGCACCAGCTCGCCGTTGCGGAAGGTGCGCAGCGTCTGCTCGCGGATGTCGATGCCGCTGACCAGCCCCGGGCCCAGTGGCAGGAAGCCGTCGGAGCCCTTCACGCGCAGCATGGAGCCGGCGTCGGTGTCGCGAAAGTCGTGCAGGCCCATGTCCAGCGCAGCGGTGAAGCCGGCGATGCAGCCCCAGGCCTCGGCCGGTGTGACGTCGCGGCAGGCGCGGCCGATGACGACGGCGAACTCGCCCTCGTAGTTGAGGTATTTGCAATCGGCCGGCTTGGCGACGCTGCCGCCGTGGACGTTGAGCGCCGTCACCGGTTTCATGAAGTAGGTGGGCGTCGGCGTGGGCTGCGGCAGGTTGCGCGACTCGATGCCGCGCGAGCGGTAGCTCAGGTGCACGCAGATGATCTTGGTGGGCTCGCACGGCGGCAGGTGCACGGCGCCGGCGAGGTCGACCAGGCGGCCGTCGTCCAGGCGCAGGCGGCCATCGTCGAGCACCACGCCGGCACAGGCGCGGCCATCGACCAGCACGCGGCGGCGTTCGACGCGCGGGCCTTTCATCACATCGGGGAGCGGGTTCATTGGGATCAATCCTTGGGGTTCACGTCGAACCACATCTGCACGTTGCCGGTGCCGCGTGCGTTCTCGTAGTCGGAGCAGGGGGTGCCGCGTGCACGGCAATCGGCGCCGCCCAGCGCGGCCACCATCTGCAGGTAGTGCGCGCCGAAGCCTTCCCAGGGCAGGGGGCGGAACTTCGCGTCCCACTGCTCCAGGATGAGGTCGTGCCGCCCTTGCTGCAGCAGCGCGATGGCCTCCTTGTCGCGCACCACGTTCTCGGGTCGCGACACGTTGGTCTCGTGGTAGATGCGCGGATGCTTCTGCACCCAGTCGATCTCGTTGAACTTGTGGCTCAACGCACCCGAGGCCAGCAGCACCACGCGCGCCTCGCTGCGGCGGATGGCTTCGCCGATGACACGACCGGATTCCAGGTAGTGCCGCGGCTGGCAGTTCTGGCAGGTGCTCACCGTCACCACGCGCTCACCGCGGCACAGCTTGTTGACGACGTTGATGGTGGCGTAGTGCCGCGGCAGCGTGGGCGCGGCTATGGCCTTGCTCATCACGCCTTGTTCGACGGCCACGGTTTCGATGAGGCGGGCCAGCACCGGATCTCCCGCGTAGTCGTAGCGCTGGCCGTGCAGGTACCAGGGCATCTCGTCGGAGATGTACTCGCCGCGGTAGTGCGCGCCGGCATCGACGAGGTGGTAGCCGGTGGTGAACCAGTGCGTGTCGAAGAGGATGAAGGTGTCGGGCTTCACCGCGTCGATGTGGGCGCGCAGGCGGTCGAAGCCGGGCACGAGGTCGGAGTCCGCGCCGTCGCCCATGCGGACGCGGAAGTCGTCGTCCTGCATCAGGCCGGGGTGGTGCGAGACGAGGGCCGCGCCGACGATCTGTCCCATGCGGTCTTCCTTCAGCGATGCGCGAAGCTGGCGCGGAACGGCTTCTTCGGCACGACCACGTCCTTCACGTCGCAGAAGAACTCGAAGCTCCAGTCGCCGCCCTCGCGGCCGATGCCCGATCGCTTGCAGCCGCCGAAGGGCGCGGCGAGGTCGCGGATGCCGAATGAGTTCACCCAGATGAAGCCGGTGTGCACGCGCTCGGCCACAGCCGTGGCGTGGGCGGTCTCGCCGTAGCAGATGCCGCCCAGGCCGTAGTCCGTGCCGTTGGCGAGCGTGATGGCCTCGTCGTCGCTCGCGAAGGTCTGCAAGGTGAGCACCGGGCCGAACACCTCGTTCTGCACGACCTCGCTGTCCTGCTTCACGTTCGTGAGCAGCGTGGGCTGGTAGTACAGCGGGCCGAAGGCGTGGCGTTGTCCTCCCCACAGGCAGGTGGCGCCGGCGGCAATGGCACGGTCGACGAAGCCTTGGATGCGGTTCATCTGCCGCGGATGGATGATGGGACCGATCTCGGTGGCGTCATGGCGCGGGTCGCCGATGTTCAGCTGCTGCACCTGCTCGCGAAGGCGCTGCGTGAAGTCACCAGCCACGCGCTCATGCACCAGCAGCCGCGTGCCGGCGAGGCACACCTGGCCGGCGTTGCGGTACATCAGCGCGGCGGTGCGCGAGGCGTTGTCCAGGTCGGCGTCGGCCAGCACGATGAACGGCGACTTGCCGCCCAGCTCCAGGCTGACCGGCACGAGATTGGCACCGGCCGCCTGCGCGATGGCACGGGCTGTGGGCACGGAACCCGTGAAGGAAATGCGAGCGAGCCGCGGGTCGGACACGAGCCGCTGGCCGGTGACGGCACCCGTGCCCTGCACGACGTTCAGCACACCCGGTGGCAGGCCGGCCGCATGCGCCGCATCGGCCAGCAGCGAGCAGGTGAGGGGCGCCCACTCCGGTGGCTTCACCACCACCGTGTTGCCGGCGGCGAGCGCGGGGCCGAGCTTCCAGGTGGTGAGCATCAGCGGCGCGTTCCAGGGCGTGATGATGGCCACCACGCCGGCCGGGTCGTGCCGCACGAAGTGCGTGGCCTGCTCGGTCTCGATGCGTTGGTCCTGCAGCGTCAGCGCGTGTTCGGCGAAGAAGGCGATGTTCTGCACGGCACGTGGCGCGACGCCGTGGCGCATGCGCGAATGCAGCACGCCGGCGTCGTTGGACTCGACGATGCACAGCGCGTCGGCGCGGCGCTCGATCTCGGCAGCGAAGCGCATGAGGTGCGTGTGGCGCTCCTGCGCCGACAGCGCGGCCCAGGCCGGGAACGCGCGCTGGGCGGCCTGGATGGCGGCATCGACATGCGCGTGCAGGCCCTGCGCGATGCGGCCCAGCGGCTTCATGTCGATGGGGGAGAAGATCTCGAAGCTTTCGCTGCTGGCCACGCGCTGGCCGCCGATGTAGTGGTCGGGCGAGACCGGGATGCCGGCGATGTCCAGGGCGAGGTTCATGGCCTGCGAGTGTCCGCAGGCGAGGGTGGATGGACAAGCGATGAATACTGGTCTATTTTTCAGTCGACCTGAACAATCCAGCCCGTCATGCCGTTTTCCAGAATGTCCGTCCGCCAGCTCGAAGCCTTCACCGAGGTGGCCGATCTCAAGGGCTTCACCGCGGCCGGCGAGCGCCTGGGCCTCACGCCCTCGGCGGTCAGCCAACTGGTGAGCGAGCTGGAATCTGCCGTCGGTTTCAAGCTCTTCGACCGCACCACCCGCAAGGTCGCGCTGTCGTCGGCCGGCCGCGAGTTCGTGGCTTCCGCGCAGACGGCGCTGCGTCACATGCGGCTCGCGGAAACAGCAGCGTCCGACCTGCGCAACCGGTCGGCCGGCGTGGTGCGCGTCGCGGCACCGCTGGTGGTGGCCAGCGTCATCCTGCCGCCCTTGCTCAAGGCCTACCAGCAACAACAGCCCAAGGTGGTCGTGCGCATCCGCGACTGCGCGGTGGATGCCCTCGCGCCGATGGTGAGCGACGGCGACGCGGACCTCGCGCTGGGCCCCGACCGCGTGACGGACGAGGACGTGTCGCGGCAGGGCCTGTACCCGAGCCCCTGGGTGCTGTGGTGCTCGCCCGAGCATCCGCTGGCGCGCCGCAAGACCATCAAGTGGCGCGAGCTGAAGGCGCATGCGCTGGTCGCCGCGGGCCGCGACCACGAACTCAGCGTCACGCAGATGCGCGAGGGCGTGCCCGAGCAGGACCGCATCACGCCGGTGGACGTGGTGGACAACATCTCCACCGCGCTGGGCATGGCGGCAGCCAACCTGTGCGCGACGCTGTCGCCCGCCTACGTCGCGCCCTTCGCGACGCCGATGAAGCTGGTGATGCGGCGGGTGGTGGAGCCGGAGGTGATGCGGGAGATGAGCCTGTATTGTTCGACGCGGCGGCCGTTGTCGCCGGCGGCGGAGGGGCTGGCGGAGTTTTTGCGGCAGCATGTGCGGCGGGAGCGGATGCCGAAGGGTGGGCGGTGAGCACGACGATGTACGGCGCCACGCGCTCCACCTGTCAAACGATGGGCCGATGCACACATACACTTGAGCCCTCACGAGGGAGGCACACGAATGTTCGTCCTGTTTGGCTGGGTGAAGGACCGCACGGAAATGGGACGTGCACTCAGCTGCTACTGCTATCGGTGCCAGCGAACCAGAGACTGGGAGCACTGGCGAGAAACCGAGTGGGTCTCGTTCTTCATGATCAAGACGATCCCCTTCCTTCGGACGAACTTTGTTGTCTGTTCAGCGTGTCGTGAGCCGATCCAGCTCGATGCCGTGCGATCGAGGCAGTTGAAATCGCCGGCTGCGTCGTCGGACCTGGCGGGCTTTCTTGAAGCCCATCAACTGTCGCAGAAGAGTGAAGTTCAGCGCCGCTTTCTTCTGGCGCACCGTGAGCAAACCGAGTCGCGTGAGAAGAACGCGGCCTAGCACGTCCGGCCGAGCGGGGCCCTGGTTGCGTGCGCCAGAGCCCCCGCCCTCAGACCATCAACGCCCAGTGCTCGCCAGGTACTGCTTGAGCGTGACTTCCGCCGTGTTCGCGAAGTCGGTGAACACGCCGTCCACCCCGGCGCGCAGGTAGGCCGTCAGCTCGGCCGCGGGGTCGCCGTTCCAGATGCCGACCAGGTACTTGGCCTCGTTGCGGAAGGTGTAGACGTGCACGAACAGGCCCGCCTTGTGCGCGTCGGCAATCAGGCTGGTCGGCACGGCGGAGTTCACGCCCTTCGCGCTGCCGTCGGCGCTGCCTGAGAGCTTCATCACCTGCGGCTTCCAGGGGCCGATGCCGTCGGCATAGGTCTTGACGTCGGCGAGGCCGGCAGGCGTCAGCAGGCTGTCGAAGTAGCGGCCATCGCCGTTGACAGTCCAGCTGTAGGGGCGGCCGTCGACGAAGGTGTAGATGTCGTTCGCGCCCGAATAGACCATGTTGCCGGTCTTGTAGTCGACGTCGTCGGCGTCGATCAGCTGGACCACCTTCGTCGCCAGGCCGATGGAGCGCATGTACTTGAGGCTGGCGGGGTCGAAGCTCTGAACGAAGATCGGCGCGGCCTTGGTGTTGAGGTTGTTGGCCTTGATCAGTTGGACGATGGCGTCCTCGAACGGATGGCCCGTGCCGGCGGTGTCGCAGCCATTGGCGATGGCCTGGGCGTTGTTCCAGTACGGGTTCTTCGCCTCCGGGTAGACGCTGATCGTGCGGCCGGTGAGCTGGCTCTTGGCCTTGGCCAGGTCGATGATCTCCTGCATCGTGAGGATCGGATACTGGCCGTTCAGATTGGACGGGCGCTGGTCGCGGGCGTCGTAGGTCGTGCCGCCGAGCCAGGCCTTCAGTTCGGCCACGGTGAAATCGGTGATCGACCAGTCGTTGGTGTGGTCCTCGCCGTCGACCACCAGCGCCTTCAGCACGGACTTCGGATCGTTCGCGTCGATGCGGTCGCTCAGGTACTGCGCAGGGCCGCCGAACTTGGCCAGGTCGTAGGTCACGTTGACCATCACGCCCGGCGTGGTGCGCTTGCGGGCGGCCACCGCGGGGATCAGCGCGGCGATGTCGGCGATGTTGGTGTTGTCGCTGAGCCAGGGGTTGTGGCGCGCCACCAGCTGGCAGTCCTTGGTCAGGTGCAGGTCTTCTTCCAGCGAGTCGGCACCGGCGTCGACCGCACCTTCATACGCCGGCAGCGTCTCCTCGGGGTACAGGCCGGGCAAGCCACGGTGGCCGAGGATCAGCGGCACCGAACCGTCCAGGGTGTTCAGTGGCGTGTTGCTGCTGCCACCACCGCCGCAGGCGGTCAGGGCAGCAGTCAGCGTGGCGGCCAGGGCCAACGGGCGAAGCAGGCGCGAGGCGGTGATCAGGGGCGTGGTCATGGTCGTGGGGCTGGTTGCAGGGATGGTCTTCAAGACCACACCATGGTCAGGCCCGTCGATGTCCGTCACATGACATTCACGATCGACCGTTCGCGTATCGCCGGTCAGGGTCCTGCAAGACTGGCGGCATCAAGAGGTCAGTCCACGAACAACCCCGTCGGCACCTCCAGCAGCGAACGAACGGCCTGGATGAACTTCGCCGCGTCCACGCCATCCACCACGCGGTGATCGAAGCTCGACGAGAGGTTCATCAGCTTGCGCGGCACGATGGTGTTGTGGCGGTACGCCGGCCTCTCCACGATGCGGTTCACCCCGACGATCGCCACCTCCGGGTGGTTGATCACCGGCGTCGATGCCACCCCGCCCAGCGCGCCGAGGCTGCTGATGGTGATGGTCGACCCCGTCAGCTCATCGCGCGTCACCTTGCCTGCGCGCGAGGCCTGCGCCAGCCGGTTGATCTCGCGCGCCATGCCCCACAGGTCCAGCGATTCGGCATGCCGCATCACCGGCACCATCAGCCCTGAGTCGGTCTGCGTCGCGATGCCGATGTGCGCCGCGCCGTAGCGCGTGACCATGCCTGCATCGTCGTCGAAGCGTGCATTGATCTGCGGGAAGTCGCGCAGCGCGATCACCATCGCCCGGGCGATGAAGGGCAGCATCGTGAGCTTGCCGCGCTGCTGGCCGAAGCGCTCGTTGAGCTGCACGCGCAAGGTCTCGACATCGGTGACGTCGATTTCCTCCACATAGCTGAAGTGCGGGATGCGGCGCTTGGACTCCTGCATCTTCTGCGCGATCTTGCGGCGCACGCCGATGATGGGAATCTGCTGCTGCTCGTGGTTGGGCGCGTAGCTGGGCGTCGTGGTGACCGTGACGGCGGGCTCGCGTTTTGCCGCCGAAGAGTGAGCTTCCGGCTTCGGCAAGGTTGAGCCATGTTTGGCGACATGCACTTCGAGATCGCCATGCATGATGCGGCCGCCTGCCCCGGTGCCAAGCACGCGTTCGAGCTCCACGCCCAGTTCCCACGCGCGGCGCCGCACCGAGGGCGAGGCGATGGGTCGGTCGTGCCGCTGTGCATCAGACGCTTCACGCGGCCGAGCCGGCGCTGGCCGCTCCACCGGCGGCGCCACGGCTTGCGCCTCTCTCGTGGGCGAGGGCCGGTTCGACGAAGCAGCCTCCATCACTCCGGCTCGCTCGGCCCGCGCGACGGCCCCAGCCTCCGCCATCTCAGCGACCTCGATCTGGATCAGCGGCGACCCCACCGCCAGCACCTGCCCCACGTTCCCGCCCAGGGACAGCACCGTGCCGTTCACCGGCGACGGGATCTCCACATTCGCCTTGTCCGTCATCACATCCGCCAGCACCTGGTCTTCCTTGACCACGTCGCCCGGCTTCACGTGCCATGCCACCAGCTCGACTTCGGCGATGCCTTCACCGATGTCGGGCATCTTGATCGTGTGTACGCCCATGTCAGTCCTCCATCGCACGCTTGAACGCCTGGCCCACGCGCTCGGGCCCAGGGAAGTACGCCCACTCCAGCGCATGCGGATACGGCGTGTCCCAGCCCGCCACGCGCTCGATGGGCGCCTCCAGGTGATAGAAGCAGTGCTCCTGCACCAGCGACACCAGCTCCGCGCCGAAGCCGCTGGTGCGCGTGGCCTCGTGCACGACCACGCAGCGGCCGGTCTTCTTCACCGACTCGACGATGGTGTGCAGGTCCAGCGGCCACAGCGTGCGCAGGTCGATGATCTCGGCGTCGATGCCGGTCTCCTGCGCTGCCGCCTCGCACACCCATACCATGGTCCCGTAGGCCAGCACCGTCAGGTCCTTGCCGGGGCGGAACACCGCGGCCGAATCCAGCGGCAGGCTGTAGTAGCCCTCGGGCACTTCGCCCAGCGCATGCTTGGACCACGGCACGATGGGCCGGTCGTGGTGCCCGTCGAAGGGCCCGTTGTAGAGCCGCTTGGGCTCCAGGAAGATGACCGGGTCGTCGTTCTCGATGGACGCGATGAGCAGCCCCTTCGCATCCACCGGGTTCGAAGGCATCACGGTGCGGATGCCGCAGACGTGCGTGAACAGCGCCTCCGGGCTCTGGCTGTGGGTCTGCCCGCCGTAGATGCCGCCGCCGCAGGGCATGCGGATGGTCAGCGGCGCGGTGAAGTCGCCGGCCGAGCGGTAGCGCAGGCGTGCGGCTTCGGACACGATCTGGTCGGAGGCCGGGTAGAAGTAGTCGGCGAACTGGATCTCGACCACCGGCCGCAAGCCATACGCCGCCATGCCCACCGCCGCGCCCACGATGCCGCCTTCGCTGATGGGCGCATCGAACACACGCGACTTGCCGTACTTCGCCTGCAGCCCTTCGGTGCAACGGAACACGCCGCCGAAGTAGCCCACGTCCTGGCCGAAGATCACCACGTTGGGGTCGCGCTCCATCATCACGTCCATGGCCGAACGCAAGGCCTGGATCATCGTCATCGGCGACTTCTTCAGCTCGCTGATGTCGGGCTGGATGACGGTCGAATCGATCTGCTTGAGCATGCTCACACCCCCGCGCGTGCTTGTTGAAGTTGGTCTTGCAGGTGCGGGGGCATGTCCTTGTAGACATCCTCGAACATCGACTCGATGGGCGGGATGTGCCCGTCCAGCAGCGAGCCGTAGCGCTCCGCTTCCTTCTGCGCCGCGGCGACGTCCGCTTCCAGCTCGGCCTGCACCTGCGAGTGCTCCTGGTCGGACCACGCGCCGATGTTCATCAGGTGGCCCTTGAGCCGCACGATCGGGTCGCCGAGCGGGAAGCGCTGCCAGTCGTCGGCGGGGCGGTACTTGGTCGGGTCGTCGGAGGTGGAATGTGCACCTGCACGGTACGTGACCCATTCGATCAGCGTGGGCCCGAGGTTGCTGCGTGCACGCTCGGCCGCCCAGCGCGAGGCAGCGAGCACCGCGAGGAAGTCATTGCCGTCCACGCGCAGCGAAGCGATGCCGCATCCCACGCCGCGTGCCGCGAAGGTGGTGGCTTCACCCCCCGCGATGGCCTGGAAGGTGGAGATGGCCCACTGGTTGTTGACCACGTTGAGGATCACCGGTGCGCGGTACACGTGGGCGAAGGTGAGCGCGGTGTGGAAGTCGGCTTCGGCGGTGGCGCCATCGCCGATCCAGGCGGAGGCGATCTTCGTGTCGTTCTTGATCGCCGAGGCCATGGCCCAGCCCACCGCCTGGATGAACTGCGTGGCGAGGTTGCCGCTGATGGTGAAGAAGCCCGCGCGCTTGAAGGAGTACATCACCGGCAGCTGCCGGCCCTTCACCAGGTCGTGCTCGTTGGACATGAGCTGGCACATCATGTCCACCATCGAGACGTCGTCGCGCGAGAGCAGCAGCCCTTGCTGGCGGTAGGTGGGAAAGCACATGTCGCCGTGGTACAGCGCCAGGGCATGCGCGCAGGCGATGGCCTCTTCGCCAAGGCACTGCATGTAGAAGGAGATCTTCTTTTGCCGCTGCGCGATCTGCATGCGGGTGTCGAAGATGCGCGTCTTCATCATCGCGCGCAGCCCGCGGCGCAGCAGCTGCGGGTCGGCCTGCGGGTCCCAGGGGCCGACGGCCTTGTGCTCTTCATCGAGCACGCGGATCAGCGTGTGGGCCAGGTCGGTGGTGTCGGCGGGCGCGGTGTCGGTCGGTGGCCTTCGCACCTCGCCCGCGCGGGCGACCTTGAGGTAGGAGAAGTCCGTCTGGCAACCGGGCCGGCCCGTGGGCTCAGGCACGTGCAGACGCAGCGTGTCGTGCTCGCTCATCGCAATGCTCCGCGCTCGATCGTGTCGAACGCCCAAGTTCTTGGGATCGGCCCCGCGCCACGGGTGGCGGTGCAGTGCCGGCAAACGCGAATCCCACCCGCGCGGGGTCGCCGCGGCAGGTGGACTTCAAGACCCAGGGTAGCGGATTTCGGGGGGCGGGGTTATGCGGGACTTCGCGCAGGTGGTACTACGCAGTCAGTGACCCATCGCACAGACGTCAGAGCCCTTGGAACGTGGGCTTCTTGTTGCCCAGAAGCGGGCCAGAGGTGTCCTCCGGCAGAGTCACGCCCGGGATGTCGCTGCCCAGGCTGGGCGTGGCCGGGAAATCCTGAGCGGACGACGGAGGCAAGACGCCTCCCGGTGTGATCACCTGGATCCGGCCGGACGGCACCGGCGCGTTGTCCAGTGCGGCGACCGATGCCGGGTCGCCCGTGGTCGGCCACAGCTTGCGCTTGACGCACTCGACAATGAAGGCATCGAAGTTCCTGTCCAGCGGATCGGGCCTGACGATGCCCACCTTCAGGCGCTGGGCCAGCTCGGCGCCTTCGCGGCAACGGGCCCGGTCGCGCGGACCGGCCGACAGACCATTGGCCTGGGCCAGGTCGGAGGCCGTCAAGGTACTCGGCGAAGGCGGCGGCGCGGCGACCTGCGTTTTGCGCTTGATCTCGTCCATCTGCGTTTGCAGGGTGTCCGGGTCCATCCGGTAGGAGTGATCGGACGGGCTGCTGCCGCCCATGAATCGCAACATGGTCATCAGCCCCATGAAGCACAGCATGAACACCCAATAGCTGCCCTTGGACGACGACTCCTGCGCCTGTGATGCCGGCGCCGGTGGAGTGCGACTTTCATCCTGGCCGGAAGCCTGGGCCGCCTGAAGGTGGAACGGCAGCTTCTGATGGTGCTCGCGCCACTTGTGGACGTTCTCCGCCTTGGTGCTGATCCACATCAGGTTCGGGTAGGTGGCCAGCATCCATTCCAGCGGAGGGATCAGATTGGAAAACTCGGTCTCGTGCGGCATCTGGTCGCTGCGAAGGCGTTCCATGATGCGGGCCTGGTAGGTGATGCGCAGCTCATCCTGCCGCTCGAAGAAATCCTGCTCGTTCAGGGCGTTCTCCAGCACCTGCCCCGCGCGGCCGAACTGCCGCAGGCGGGTGTGGTCCTCGTCCCAGCCGAAGGTGGTTTGCGCGGCCTTCCACAGGAAATGCTTGCCTTCGGTGTAGCCCTCGGCCAGCGCATGGGCGACGCGGTATTCGAAGATGGCGCGCGCTTCGAGGTCGATGAGCCGGTCGTCGTCCAGGCAGGCCGCCAGGCGGGCGGCCGTGTCGTCCTCGCGGCATGGCTCGCTGAAGTGTTCGTCGAAGAGGGCGGTCGCATGGGCCTGGGGCCGCGGAATCTCCGGCTCGGGAGCGGTTGGCGAGGGCGCTGCTTCAGGCACAGGCACTGGCAGTACCTCGTCGATGTGCCGACCTCGCGGGTCGCCGGCGTGTGTGGCCTCGACAGGCGTTTGGCTGGCCGTGGCGTCATGCGGTTCGGTCGCAGCCGTGACCTGCTCGGCAACATCGCCAGCGGGCTGCTGTTGCGCTTCTTCCTGCGCCTGCATCGCCTGCTGATGCGCCCGCCAGCCGAACCACCCGATCGACGTCTCGTACGCCTCGCGCAACTTCTGGAAGCCCGCGGGATCGGCCTCCTGGTCGATCTGCTTGAGCATGCGCGCATACGCACGCTTGATCTCGCGCTCGTCGCTGACCGCCTCGGTCAGGCCCAGGTGTTCAAGGAACGGTGGTGTTGCCATGGCAGCTCACCGCTGGTCGTCGTTGCTGCCGCCGCCATCGAGAAAGCTGTCGCGCTCCAGCTGATCCAGCATTTCCTCGAAGCGCTTGCGCTGCGGGTTCACCACCCGAACGTCCTGCGTGGCCAGCGCCTCTTCGAAGTGGCCGATCTGCTTGCCCAGCCACTCGCGCATGTCGCCGCGGAACTGTTCGTACAGGCGCTCGGCGCGGGCGAGCGCGGTGCGGTTCTCGATCATGTCCCGCGGATGGATCTTCAGCGTGGACAAGGCCTGCAGGCTGTCCTTGATCTGCGCGTCCGTCAGCGTGCCGGGGTTGCCTTCGATCACCAGGGTGTGAGTGACCTGGGTCTTCACCACCGTGGCCTCCACCTGCAGCAGGCCGTTCACGTCGTAGGTGAAGCGCACGTCCACCTGCCGTTCGTCGTCGGCCACGCGCGGCAGCGGCACCACCAGCTTGCCCAGGTGGATGTTGTCCTTCACCAGCCGGGCTTCGCCCTGGTAGACGTTCAGGTCCACCTGGGACTGCCGCTCGTCCATCGGAAAGTAGGACTTCACGCGGCTGATGGGCACCGTGCTGTTGCGCTCGATGACCGGGTCGAAGTGGCCGCTGGACACCGCCTGGCTCTGCATGCGGCGCGACACCTCCACGCCCAGCGAGTAGGGCGCGACGTCGGTCATCACCACTTCCTTGAGCGCGGCGTCCTTGGCCTTCAGGCCGGCCTGCACTGCCGCGCCCATGGCGACGACTTCATCGGGGTTGATGTCCACCGCCGGGAAGCGGCCGAACATCATGGTGACCAGCTTGCGCACGATGGGCATGCGCGTGGCGCCACCGGCCAGCACGATGTTGTCGAGCTGGCTGCTGCGCAGGTTGGCGTCGCGCAGCGCGCGCTCCACCGGCGCGCGCAGGCGCTTGAGCAGCGGGGCGCAGGCCTGTTCCAGCGCGGGCTCGTCGACCTCCAGCGTCAATTCCTGGTCGCCGTTGAACAGGCTCATCGTGGCCTTGGACTTGCCGCTGAGCGTGCGCTTGGCCAGCTCCGCCTGCGCCGCCAGGCGCTGCATGAATGCCTTGTCGTGGCGCAGCTTCTCCGGCAGGTTGTTGCGCTGGAAGAAGAGTTCGACGAGCGCGGTGACGAAGTCCTCGCCGCCCAGGAAGTTGTCGCCGGCGGACGCACGCACCTCCATCACGCCCTCGAACAGTTCGAGGATGGACACGTCGAAGGTGCCGCCGCCCAGGTCGAACACCAGGAAGCGGCTCTCGCTGCCCAGGTTGTGCATGCCGTAGGCCAGGGCCGCCGCCGTGGGTTCGTTGAGCAGGCGGTCGACCTTGAGGCCGGCCATCTCGCCGGCCAGGCGCGTGGCCTTGCGCTGCGCGTCGGAGAAGTAGGCGGGCACGGTGATGATGGCCTCGGTCACCGTCTCGCCGAGCGCTGCCTCGGCATCGGCCTTCAGCGAGCGCAGGACGAGCGACGACAGCTCTTCCGCACGGAACTCGCGCTTGCCCAGGCGCAGCGTCTTGTTGCTGCCCATGTAGCGCTTGAACACCGCGGCGCTCAGGTCCGGGTGCGTCTGCAGCCGCTCGCGTGCGGCCTTGCCCACCAGCACCGTGCCGTCCTTGTCCAGGCTCACGCACGAAGGGGTGAGCACCTCGCCCAACCCGTTCTTGATCAGCGTTGCTGCGCCGTCCTTCCAGGCGGCCACCAGGCTGTTGGTGGTGCCCAGGTCAATACCGACGATCATCCCGACTCCCTGCGGCCCGTCGTCGCGCTGCTGCGCGTCCGCGGCGCCTGGCCATGCCACTGCTGCGTGGCGATGCCGGATCGTAGCCTGAGCGGGCCGGGATGCCGTGTGAACGAGGTCGCGGGCGGGGCCTCTCAGACGCGGGAGGAGACGAAGTTCTCGCGCCTGGCCTCGACGACGCGGAACAGGTCGGCCAGCGTCTTGCCCGGCTCGTCGCGGAAGCGCACGTCCTGCACGCCCACCTCGCGGATGCGGTCCACCCGGAAGCTGCGGAAGTCCTCGCGCACCTCGCACCAGGCGGCCAGCGTCCACACGTCGCTCCAGTAGAAGCAGCCGAGAGGGCGCACCAGGCGCTCGCTCATCTGGTCCTTCAGGTCGAGGTAGCGCAGGTGCACCTTCTGGCGCGATTCGGCGGCGATGCGCAGCACCTCCAGCCGGGCGCGCGTGCCGTCGTCCTGGCGCACGGGCGGCGCGTACACCGCCAGGCTCTCCGCGGCGGCGCGTGCGTCCAGCGGCAGCACGGCGAGGATCTTGGACAAGGCCTCGTCGGCCTGGCGGGCAAGCGCCATGTCCAGCCGCGGCTGCGCGATGCGCACGGCGGCCACGAGGGCGCGGGCTTCATCCTTGGTGAACATGAGCGGTGGGAGGTCGAACTCCGGCCGCATGCGGTAGCCGACCCCTGCCTCGCCTTCGATGGGCACGCCCTGCGCCTGCAGGTCGGCCACGTCGCGGTACACCGTGCGCACCGACACCTCCAGCCGCTGCGCGAGGAAATCCGCGGTGGACAGTCGCCTGCCGCGGATGAGCTGCACGATCTGGAACAGGCGTTCGGCGCGTCGCATGGTGGTGGGTGGCAAGGCGGATGGAAGCTACTTGCTGCGGCCGCCGTAGGCCATGCGTTTGAGCTTGTTGATCTCCACGCCTTCCAGGCAGCGCGCGTTGATCGCGGCCGTCGGGTTGCCTGCCGGGTCGGTGCCGAGCCCGAAAGGCTGGCAGCCGCAGGTGGGGCAGAACTTGTGCTGGATGACGTGCTTGTTGAAGAAGTAGGTGGAGAGTTCGGCCTCGTCGGTCTTGAGCGTCATCGCCTGCCGCGGCACGAACCACCACAGCACGCCCTTGCGGCTGCAGTGGCTGCAGTTGCAGTCGATGACGGGACCGATCTCGCCGTGCACCTCGAAGCGGGTGCGGCCGCAGTGGCAGGAGCCTTGGTAGTTCATGGTTCGCCTCCTGCCTCGGTCACATCGGGGTGCACAGCTCGACCAGCGTGCCATCGGGGCAGCGCACGTAGGCCACGGTCTGGCCCCAGGGCTTTTGCACCGGGGAGGACAGGCCTTCGGCGCCGGCCTTCACGGCGCGTTCGTAGGCCGCAGGCACATCGCCGGTGGTGAGGCCGACTTCCATGCCCAGCGGGCTGCCGCTGGCACCCGCGGCCACGTAGTCGCGGCCCAGGTTGCTGCGCGCCACCTCGTGCTGCGCGAAGGCCAGCGCGGTGGCGCCGGTCTCGAGCTCTCCGTAACCGCCCGATTCATGCAGGAAGCGCCGCGCCAGTCCGAATGCCCGCTCGAAGAATTCGAGGGACGCCGCCACGTCGCTGACGTAGACGATGGTGTAGCCGAACTGCATCGCGAAGCCTCCGTTGAATGGGTGGCTGGGCATCCTACGACAGTGCGTGCAGGCCGACGCGATTTCCCTCGGTGTCGGTGATGTGCGCGAACACGCCCATGTCGCCGGGCAGTTGCACCTTGGGGGTGGTGATGCGTCCGCCCAGCGCCTCGACGCGCTCGAGCACCACGTCCAGCGAGGGCTTGGCGTTGAGGTACACGAGCGCGCCGTCGGTCGAGGGCTGCGGCTGGTTTTCGCCGGCCAGCAGGCAGCCCCCGACGGCCGTCTCGTCGTAGTTGAAGACAGCCAGGCTCATGGGGCCCATCTGCTCGCGGCGCATGGCGTGGCCTAGCAGCTTCTCGTAGAAAGCCTGGGCGCGGTCCATGTCGCGAACGGGAATCTCGAACCAGTTGAGGGCGTGGTTCTTGTCGTGCTTGGCCATGTCGATCTCCTGTGGGTGGGTGTGAGGAGCGCATGGTGCGAGGGGGCTGCTGACAGCGTTCTGTCAGCAGCCGGACAGGGATGATGTCGCCGTGGTGGGACGCGGCGCGGCAAGACTTCACACGGGATGGCCCCAAGGCGATGCATCTGTCACATGGGGTGCGAGCAGCGACCCAATGGCTGCCACAAAGTCATCGTTGTGTGGCTGAATGTTGCCGCGCGGCGTTCTGGACCTGCCGCTGAAAGAACAACATGAACATCGAGCTCTGGATGATGGCGGCGGCGCTTCCCGTGGCCATGTTGGCGACCTGGGGGTTGTGCCGCTGGTTCTACATGCGGCGCATCCGCGATGCCGACCGCCGGCTCTCGCAGCTCGACGGCACCTACCAGTCCACGCTGAAGCTTCAGATGCAGGCGCGCAAGCAGGTCGAGGAACTGCAGCGCATCGTGGCCGAGTACCGCCGCCGTCTCACGACCGCAGAACTGGCCCGCCGCTCGCCGCTGGCGCCCAAGATGGCGCCGCGTGAACCCTTCCCGGAACCGGTGCTCGAACCCACGCCGGACGACAAGTCTGTGCGAAAACCGCCCATCACGTGGGCCGACACGCAGCCGATGTGAGTTTTCAAGGGCGAAGTTCATTGCTGATTTTGAAATGACTAGTTGAGCGAATAGCCATTTATTGATCCCTTCGATACACATAGAGTTAACCCTAATCGATGAGCCGAGTGCAACTGCACGACTCACCGAGGCTGGACAGACGGTGACAACTCAGAAGCACCGCCATGCCCGGGAACGTCAACCACATCGAAGGAATCAACATGAGCTCGAAGCTGTATCCCACCCTCGCCACTGTCGCCATCGCCCTTGCCAGCGCCGTCGCCATGACCAGCGCATTCGCGGTGGAAGCCACCCAGGACACCCCCGTGCCGGGCACGAAGACCCGTGCTGAAGTCAAGGCCGAGGCCCTGAAGGCCACCAACGTCGTCCAGTACGGCGAAGCCACCGTCTTCGTCGACAAGGCGCCGTCGCAAGGCCGTGTCTACGCCACCGCCGAACCCGGCCCGGTGCAAGTCGTCCGCCTGGGCGATGCCACCGAGTTCCGTGACCAGCCCGGCGTGCGCACCCGCGCTGACGTCCGTGCCGAAACGCTGGCCGCCCTGCGCGCTGCCCGCGCCCACTGAGCCGCTGAGCGGGCTCAGTCCCGTGGCCTCGTGACCGAGTCGCGTCGGTCCTGGCCCCGGGGCCCAGCCGGGTCACCGGCTGTCTTGAACACCCTCTGAGGAACGATGCCGGACCGCCTTTGCGCGGGCCATCGGCATCACTTCGTCCAAAAGAAAACGAACCATGAACATCAAGCACATCGCCTTCACCGCGATTGCCCTGGCGGCCGCGGCTGCCGGCGCGCAAGCGCAGACCGTCACCATCTACGGCGTCGTCGACGCCTACGGCCAGTACGCCAACGGCGCCTCCACCCTGACCCGTGTCCAGTCCGGCGGCCTGTCCGGCTCGCGCCTGGGCTTCAAGGGCAATGAAGATCTCGGCGGCGGACTGCGCGCCTTCTTCCAGATCGAAAGCGGCATCAACCTCGACGACGGCACCAACGGCCAAGGCGCCTTCTGGGGCCGCCAATCGCTCGTGGGCCTGGGTTCGACCTACGGCACCGTGAGCCTGGGACGCCAGTACGGCAGCATCTACTACCTCTCCAGTGACTTCTCTGAATTCACCAACGGCCCGACCGGCGCGAGCACGGCCGTGATCGGCGGCTTCGGCGGCTATGAGCCGGTGCGCGGCGCCGGCATCGCGGCCACCGGCAATGGCGGCCCGGCCCGTGTCAACAACTCCGTGAAGTTCGAGTCCGCGAACTTCAATGGCTTCAAGGGCGGGGCGATGTGGGGCCTGGGCGAAGTCGCCGGTTCCACGACCAAGACCCGCATTGCCGACGTCTACGCCCGCTACACCGCCGGCCCGGTCGACGCGATGGTCTCGTACATCGATGACCGCGTCGCGGCCACCAACCTGAACGTCACGACCGTCTCCGGCGCCGCGGCCTACACCTTCGGCGACTGGCGCGTCACCGGCGGCGTGATCTCCGTGAACGACAAGAGCGCGGCCAATGCCGACGGCCAGGGCTACTGGATCGGCGGCGACTACCGCGTGGGCCTGAACCTGTTCAAGGCGCAGTACCTCGTGAACAAGGTCAAGAACGGCGGCGACGGCAAGACCCAGGCCATCGGCGCGGGCTACCAGTACGACCTGTCCAAGCGCACGAACCTGTACAGCTCGCTGACCTACTTCAAGAACGAAGGCACGGGCTACGCCGACCGCTGGAACTCCAGCCTGCCGGCCGGCCTGACCAACGCGAGCGACCGCAAGATCACCGAGCTGGTCGCCGGCATTCGCCACTCGTTCTGATCCATCTCCCTGCGGGCTGGCTGTGCCAGGCTGCAGGAACCCTTCCGGATGGTTGGTTCTCCGGAACTGCGTTGGGCGGGCCTGATGGGTCCGCCCTTTTTTTCGTCTGGAGCGCCGTTCAGCCGACGATGAACTGGTGATCCACCTTGATGCGGCCTTGCGCATCAAGCTGCAGGAACTCCAGCCCGGTGGCGAGCACTTCGCCGTTGGCCGGTTCGATCATTTCCCAGTTGAAGGTCACGACGCCGTGCACGTGCTGCGCGTTCTTCACCGCGCGGAAGAGGTGCTTCGCGTCGCGCACGTTCTTCTCGTAGGCGCCGGTCACGCGTTCTTGCAGTTGCTCGTGGCCGCGGACCTCCCGCACACCGACGTAGTGCTCGCCGTCCGGCGACCACAGCGTCTCGATGGTGTCGCGCCGTGTCTTCGGGTTGCTGTCATTCCAGACCGCGGCGTAGCGGTCGGCGAGGGCTTGTGCGTCGATGGGGGTCATGATGGCTCCTTGGTCACAGGGGTCGGGGGAATGCGGGCGAACCGCCGGTACGACGCCGCCACGATCACGGCCGCGACGGCATGAGATGCATGCTAGGGACGCAGACATGGACGAACAATGCTTCAAGCGCTAGAGTTCTTGTCCCATCGTCCAATTCTTGAGCTGCCGTGGACCCCCTTGTTGATGTCTTCGAGGCCATGCGCGTGGAAAACGCGCTTTACGCCCGGCTGGAGGCCACCGCGCCTTGGGGCCTGAAGACGCGTGGCGTCGACGGCACCGCCCGCTTCGGCCTGATACTGCGCGGCGGCTGCTGGTTGACGCTGGATGACGAGTCCATGACCCAGGCGCCGGTGGCGCTGGTGGCCGGCGATTGCTTCGTCATCCCGCATGGCCGGCCCTACACCCTGCGCGACGCGCCCAAGTCGCCCACGGTGAATTGCGTGGATGCGATCAAGGGCAACGTGGGCGGCGTGGTGAAGGTGGGCGGGCCGGGCGATGGGCCTCAAACGGTCGTCGTGAGCGGTTGGTTCAACTTCGATCAGGAAGGCGCGCGGCCCTTGCTGGACTTGCTGCCGCCGCTCATCCACATCCGCATGGACCATGAGCGGACGCAACTCCTGCAATCGACGCTTCAGGTGCTGGCGATGGAGACCTCTCAGCGGGGACTGGGCTCAGGCCTGGTGGTGAGCCGGCTGGCGGACATCATCTTCATGCAGGCGGTGCGGGCGCATGTGGAATCGGTGGATGCGGAATCGGGCAGCGGCTGGTTCGCGGCACTGGCAGATCGCCGCCTCGGTGCGGCCCTGCGTCTGCTGCACAAGGACCTCTCGGCTGCGTGGACTGTCGAGTCACTGGCCGAAGCCGCCGGCATGTCGCGCTCGGCCTTCGCCATGCGCTTCAAGGAGAAGATCGGGCAATCGCCGCTGGACTACCTGACCCGCTGGCGCATGTTCCGCGCGAGCCACCTGCTGCGTCGCACGGACAAGGCGATGGTGGAGGTGGCAGGCAGCGTGGGGTACGAGTCGGAGGCTGCGTTCAACAAGGCGTTCAAGCGCGTGGCGGGGGTGGCGCCGGGGGCGTATCGGAGGCAGATGCAGGTGGCGGCGTGAGTGCACCGCCGCTCATTCGGTGTTTGATCGCACCCAGCTCAGGCACGCGTGCTCCAGCTCCGATGAATCGACCAGGATCACCACGTCGTCCAGCTCCGCATCGAGGTTGCTCACCGGTTGCGCGCTGTAAAGCGCGAACCACAACGATTCGAACAAGCTCTCATCGGGATGCGACGTCGTCATCAATGTGAAGGGCAGTGGAGTTCCCAAGTCTGGCAAGAAAGACGCGTAGTCGAAGTCCTCTTCCACTTGCTCTGATGCCGGACCCCATGCGCAGACATAGACCGCGCCTGCATCGATCCAGCGACGGGCGAGCTCTGGAGTGGAAAACCTCGCGGCACGATGGCTTGCGATGAACAACACATACTTGCGTCCTTCAAGCTTCACAGGCTTCGAGGTCGCGAAGTCGTTTGATCGGACGACTGTGATGTGACGGTCGGTGCCTTGATGAACCAAGCAGATGTTGGCGTGGTCCTCGTTGCCGTTCTTCCAACGAACTGTAGGGCCGATGCCGGGTGCTGCCTGGGCGCCTGCGACGGCCTCATCCAAGTTGGCATAGGGTCCGCTGCCCGAGTTGAAATTCTCCGTGTCGGTGGTCGAGCTGTACCACACGTAGTACGCATCACAGTCCCGATCGTTGCAAATCTCGGGCGGGTCCTCGTAGTCACCGCTGCCGCGCCAAAGCCGGCTGTGAACGACGTGTAGGTGGCACAGGACTGTCCCGTCATACAAGAATGTGCCTTCCTTGACGACCACATCGTCGGGTGTGAGGAGTGTTCCTTTCGCGGTGGCCAAGACGGCAGTCTCCAATCAAACGTTTCGAAAGACCACGAGGTGAGGCGAGGTCTGATCGAACTCCTTCATGTGATCGCCAAGGTGGATGTGGTCATAGGACTCACCCATGCGGTCCATTTCTGCCGCGCAATGCTGCAGAAATGCCGCCATCCGGCGCAGCTCCTGCGGCGATGCGCACAGTGTGATCTCGGCCAATGCCTTCGGCTTGGCTTGAGGGACTTCGACCCCCTCGTTGGCGCAGCCGTACAGCTTCATGGTGATTCCTTGTGAGTCAACCGGCACGATAGCCCAGGGTGATCTGTCTGCACGCTATCCAACGCTCTTCAAACTCTCCACCCGAATATCCTCCGTCACCAGCGCCTTCAGCTCCATGAACCTTGCCGTCGTCTTCACCGTGTAGTGCCGTGGATACGGCAGATCAATCGCCAGCTCGTTCTTGATCCGCCCCGGCCTTGCGCTGAACACCACGCAGCGATTGGCCATGAAGATTGCCTCGTCGATGTCGTGCGTCACGAAGAGCACCGTCTTCTTGTGCAGCTCCCAGATCGACAGCAGCAGTTCCTGCATCAGCGCGCGGGTCTGGTTGTCGAGTGCACCGAAGGGCTCGTCGAGCAGCAGGATCTTCGGGTCGTTGGCCAGGGCACGGGCGAGCGCCACGCGTTGCTGCATGCCGCCCGACAACTGCTTCGGGAAGTGATTCTCGAACCCGCGCAACCCCACCTCCTCGATGAACCGTGACGCGATGTCGGCCTGCTCGTTCGCCGGCATGCCTTTCTCACGCAAACCGAAGCAGATGTTCTGCCGCACCGTGAGCCACGGGAACAGCGTGTAGCTCTGGAACACCATGCCGCGGTCGGCGCCGGGTCCGGTCACGCGCTGGCCGTCCAGCAGCACCTCGCCTGTCGTCGGTGTGTCCAGGCCTGCCACGATGCGCAGCAGGGTGGACTTGCCGCATCCCGACGGCCCGAGGATGGTGATGAAGTCGTTGGTCGCCACGTCCAGCGAAGTGGGCTGCAGCGCGAGGGTCGGCGCCGCACCGTGCACGCCTTCGAAGGTTCGGCCCACGCCACGGATCGACAGTTGGCTCACAGCGATGCCCAGCCAAAGAGAGCGCGGTTCAGCCGCTTGAACGCCAGGTCGGACACCAGCCCGATCAGCCCGATGGTGATGATCCCGAAGATGATCTGGTCCGTCGCCAGCAACGCCTGGCTGTCGGTGATCATGTGGCCGATGCCGTTGGACGCGCCGATCAGCTCCGCCACGATCACGTAGGTCCACGCCCAGCCCAGCACCAGCCGCAAGGTCTCCGCCACCTGCGGCGCCGACGACGGGATCAGGACCCGCTTCACGATGCCCCAGTCGCTCGCGCCCAGCGTGTAGGCCGCCTCCACCAGGTCGCGCCGCGTCTGTCCCACGCTCACTGCAATCATCAGCACGAGCTGGAAGAACGAACCGATGAAGATGACCGACAGCTTCTGCGCCTCGCCGATCCCTGCCCACAGGATGAGCAGCGGAATGAAGGCCGAGGCCGGCAGGTAGCGCGCGAAGGACACGAAGGGCTCGAAGAAGGCCTCGATGCCCTTGTACGCGCCCATGGCCACGCCCAGCGGCACGGCCACGATGGCGGCGAGCACGAAGCCGCCGAGCACGCGCCACACCGTCATGCCGATGTCTTTGGCGAAGCCCTGCTCGGCCAGCAGGTTCCAGCCGGCCCGCACCATGGTGATGGGGTCGGCGAGGAAGGTCTTGGAGACGAAGCCGCCCAGCGTCGCCGCCGCCCACAGCGCGAAGAACACGACGAAGAACAGCAAGCCCAGCGCAAGCCGCGGGCCTGACGCGACGGGCCGCAGCGGCTTCACTGGATGAAGTGCGTGTCGGCCAGGGCCTTCATGTCAGGCAGCTGCTTGATGACGCCCATCTCCAGCAGCAGGTCGGCCGCCTCCTTGGAGAACTGCGCATGCTCGGCGGCGAAGAACTTCTGGTTGGATGTCTTGTCCTGCCAGCGCAGGTAGGCCTGCGACTTCTCGAAGGCCTCGCCGGTCTGCTTCACGTCGGCGCCCATGATCTCGAAGGACTTCTTCGGATCGTGCTTGATCATGTCCACCGCCTCGAAGTAGCTGTCCGCCAGCGCCTTCGCGGCCTTGGGGTTGTCCTTCAGGAACTTGGGTGTGCAGCCGAAGGTGTCCATCACCATCGGGTAGTCCAGGGTGGTGGCGATGATCTTGCCGGCCTCCGGCTTGGCGCGCACCGTGGACAGGTAGGGCTCGTAGGTCATGGCCGCGTCCAGGTCGCCCGCGTTGGCGACGAAGGCGTTGGCCGCGGCCTGGGGCTCCAGCGTCACCACCTTCACGTCCTTGACCGACAGGCCGTTCTTCTTGAGCATCCACGCCAGCGTGAAGTAGGGCGCCGTGCCGGGCGCGGAGGCCGCCACCGTCTTGCCTTTCAGGTCGCCGATCTTCGCGATGCCGTTGCGCACCACCATGCCGTCGGCACCGAAGCTCTTGTCGAGCTGGAAGATCTGCGTGGTGGCCACGCCGTTGGCGTTCCACACGACCCAGGTCTCCACCGTGGTGGCCGCGCACTGCACGTCGCCCGAGGCAATGGCCAGGTGGCGGTCCTTCTGGGGAATCTTCTTGATGGAGACGTCCAGCCCGTTCTTCTTGAACAGGCCCGCTTCCTTGGCCAGCGTGAGCGGGGCGAAGCCCGTCCAGCCGGAGATGGCGATGGCGACGGGTGTTTCCTGGGCCGGGGCGGCGGCGGCGAAAGCGGCCGCGGCGGCCGCCAATGTCCAACGGTGCAAAGCCTTCATCTCGACTCCTGACAGTTCAACATGGTTTGTGGCAGCGCAGCATGCAAAGCCTGTGCCGGGCCTCTACACTTTCGCATTGCGTTTCAAAGCTGTCTAGACCACTTTCCATCATGGCTTCCGACGCCTGTGTGCTCACCCCCGGCACCATCCCCTTGCTGGTGTCCTTCCCGCATGCGGGCACCGAGATTCCGGCGAGTATCGCGCGGCGCATGACGGACGCCGCCTTGCTGCGTGCGGATACCGACTGGCACCTCCCGCGGCTCTATGACTTCGTGCGGGAGATGGGCGCGAGCACCCTGGTGCCCCGGTATTCGCGCTACGTCATCGACCTGAACCGCCCACCGGAAGACACCAACCTCTACCCCGGGCAGGACACGACCGGCCTCGTGCCCATCGACACCTTCCGCAAGGAGCCGCTGTACCGCGATGGCGAGCTGCCCGATGCGCAGGAGATCGAGCAGCGCCGCCGTGACTGCTGGCAGCCTTACCACGATGCCTTGCGCGCCGAGCTCGACCGCCTTCGGGCCGCGCACGGCGTGGCCGTGCTGTGGGATGCGCATTCCATCTCCAGTGTGCTGCCCCGCTTTTTCGAGGGGCGCTTGCCCGACCTGAACCTGGGCACCGCCGAAGGGCGCTCGTGCTCGCCGAAGGTCCAGGCCGCGGCCGAAGCGGTGCTGAAGTCGCAAAGCCTGTTCTCGCACGTCAGCAACGGCCGCTTCAAGGGCGGCCACATCACCCGGCACTACGGCGAACCCTCGCGCAACATCCACGCGCTGCAGATGGAGATGTGCCACGCCACCTACATGGACGAGCCGCCGCCCTTCGCCTACCGCGACGACCTGGCGCCGCGGGTGCAGCCGGTGCTACAGCGCATGCTCCAGGCCGTGGTGGAAGCGGCCCGCTAGCGGGCTGCCGGCGATCGCGTAGGCCAGCTCGGCGGGCTGGTCGACGTTCCACAGGCACAGGTCGGCCCACTTGCCGACTTCGATGGTGCCGTGCGTGGCCTGCAGGCCCAGCGCCTTCGCCGCATGCCGCGTCACGCCCAGCAGCGCCTCGGCCGGCGTCATGCGGAACAGGGTGCAGGCCATGTTCATCATCAGCGGCAGGTGCGTACACGGGCTGGTGCCGGGGTTGCAATCGGTGGAGACGGCCATGGGCACGCGGTGCCGGCGCAGCAGGTCGATGGGCGGGAGCTTGGTGTCGCGAAGGAAGTAGAAGGCGCCGGGCAGCATCACGGCGACGGTGCCGGCCTTCGCCATGGCGGCGATGCCCGCTTCATCGAGATGCTCCAGGTGATCGGCGGAGAGGCCGCCATATTCCGCCACCAATGCGGCGCCATGCTGGTTCGACAGCTGCTCTGCATGCAGCTTCACCGGCAGGCCGGCGGCCTGGGCGGCATCGAAGACGCGGCGCGTCTGCTGCGGCGAGAAGCCAATGGTCTCGCAGAAGGCATCGATGGCATCGGCCAGGCCCTGCCGCTTCGCCTCGGGAATGATGCGCTGTACGACCTCGTCGATGTAGGCGTCGGCCTGCCCGTCGAACTCCGGCGGCACGGCGTGCGCGGCCAGCAGTGTGGTGCGCACCTCGATGGGAAAGCGTTCACCCAGCAGGCGCGCCACGCGCAGGCACTTCAGTTCATGGTCCAGCGACAGGCCGTAGCCGGACTTGATCTCCACGGTGGTGACGCCGTGGCGCATCAGCTCCTTGAGACGACGGGCCGAGGCGAGAAAGAGGGCACGCTCGTCCGCCTCGCGTGTGAGCTTGACGGTGGAGCGGATGCCGCCGCCGGCTCGTGCGATCTCTTCGTAGCTGGCGCCGCGAAGACGCAGGTCGAACTCGCGGGCGCGGTCGCCGGCGTAGACGAGGTGGGTGTGGCAATCGATGAAGCCCGGCGTGAGCAGGCTGCCGTCGCCGTCGCGGTCCTTCGCGGCAGCGTGGATCGTCGCGTCGAGGTCTTGCATGAGGCCGATGCAGGCGATGCGCCCGTCATGCACGCCGAGGAAGCTCGGCGCCGAGGCGATGCAGTCATCGCCGACGGCATCGACGATGCGCACGTTGCGGATCAGCAGGTCCAGCATCAAGCCTCCGCGAGCAGCTTTGATCGTGCGGCCACGAAGGCCGATCGTGCCGTGTCGCCGATCTGGTGCAGGCCGTCTGCCACCCGACGGCGCCCACTCACCCACACCTCCCGCACGTGGGTCTGCGCATGCCGCGCGAAGACATGGCTCGCCAGCATCTGCGCCGGTGAGAGGCCGTGCATGGTGCCTCCGGCGTCGAGCACCACGAAGTCGGCCCGCTGCCCGGCGGCCAGCCCGGCGATGGGCCGCGCGCTGGCCTGCGCGCCGCCCTTCACGGCGTTCATCCACAGGTGCTGCGCGACGTCCGGCATCGAGGAGGAGGCCATCACGTTGCGCCGCTGAAGCGCGAGGCGTTGCGAGTATTCGAGCAGCCGCAGCTCCTCGGCGACATCGACGCAGGCATGGCTGTCCGAGCCGATGCCCCAGATGCCGTTGGCATGAGCAAATGCCGCGGCAGGAAACACGCCGTCGCCCAGGTTGGCTTCGGTGCTCGGACACAGCCCGGCGACGGCGCGGCTCGCCGCCATGGCTTTCAATTCCGTTTCGTCCACGTGCGTGGCGTGCACGAGGCACCAGCGGTCGTCCACCTCGGCGTGGTCCAAGAGCCACTGCACGGGCCGCTGTCCGCTCCAGGCGAGACAGTCATCGACCTCCTTCTGCTGCTCGGCGATGTGGATGTGGACCGGCGCCTTGGCATCCATTGCATGCAGGCCGTCGACGGCATGGGCCAGCGCATCGGGCGGCACGGCCCGCAGCGAGTGCGGCGCGATGCCCACGCTGGCGTCGCTGTCGTGCAGGCGCTCCACGATGCGCAGCAGCGCGTCCACGTCGTTGATGAATCGGCGCTGGCCGTCCAGCGGCGGCTTGCCGCCGAATCCGCTCGTCTGGTAGAGCACGGGGAGCAAGGTCAGGCCGATGCCTGCACGCCGGGCCGCAGCGCTGATGCGCAAGGCCATTTCCGCCGGCTCGAAGTATGGCTTGCCCTGCGCATCGTGGTGCACGTAGTGGAACTCGCACACCGAGGTGTAGCCCGCGCGCAGCATCTCCACGTAGAGGTGGGTCGCGATGTCCTCCAGCAGTTCTGGCGTGAGCGCTGCGGCGAATCGGTACATGCGGTCGCGCCAGCTCCAGAAGCTGTCGCTCGGGTTGGCCTGGTACTCGGTGAGACCGGCAAAAGCGCGCTGGAAGGCGTGCGAGTGCAGGTTGGGCATGCCCGGCAGCACGGGGCCGGGTGCGCGCCGCACGCCGTTGATGCCGGCCGCACCAGGGGTCACCCCCACCAGCGTGCCGGCGGGATTCCACACCAGCAGCACGTCGCTCGCCCAGCCGTGTTCCAGCAGCGCATGCGGCGCGATGAGGGCGTGCTGCGTGTCAATGCGGGCAGTGCTCATGGCATCGCATCCTGGCACAGCGGCCTCAATTGCACGAGCAGCAATGTGGCGGCGAAGGAAGGGGCAATGTGCAGTGCGGGCGCATCGTGCCGCCAGAGCGCGGCCTGGCCGGATTGCAGGTTGCGGGGTGCATCGCCCGGCATGCTGATGGTGGCCTCGCCGCTGCGGCAAAGCAGCAGCGCGGCGGCGCAGGCAGAGGCGTCGTGCGTGTCGGACAGCGGCGTCACGTCGGCTCGCCAGCGGCCGCGCCGCGTCATCACATTGAAGTCGCTGCTCGGGCCGTCGATCAGCGTTGCATGCAAGGCGGCATCGCCGGAAAAATGGAAGGGTTCCAGCGGCTCGCCCAGCCGCTGGTCGAGCCGTCCGTCCTCGGAACGCAGGTGCATGCCGGCGCCGCGCAGCAGCACGATGCAGCGGTCCACATCGGGAAAGGCAGAGAAGGGCGCATCCGCAGCCACTTCGGCCAGGCTCATGCGCCACTCGAAGTCGTCCATGCCGGCATCACGCGGGTGCACGGCCAGCTCGCGCGTGCGGCCCGCGCCGTTCTTCCAGGGGCGAGGCTCGATGCGCTCGAGCGTGATGATCTCCGGCGCCACGCGCGTCAGCGGCCGATCATCGGCAGGTTCAGGCCCTGCGCCTTCGCGGTCTTCACCGCGAGCTCGTAGCCGGCGTCCGCGTGGCGCATCACGCCCGAGCCGCTGTCGTTGACCAGCACGCGCGCCAGGCGCTTCGCGGCGGCATCGGTGCCGTCAGCCACGATGACCATGCCCGAGTGCTGCGAGTAGCCCATGCCCACGCCACCGCCGTGGTGCAGCGACACCCAGGTCGCGCCGCCCGCGCAGTTGAGCAGCGCGTTCAGGAGCGGCCAGTCGGAGACGGCGTCCGTGCCGTCCTTCATGCCTTCGGTCTCGCGGTTGGGGCTGGCCACCGAGCCGGTGTCCAGGTGGTCGCGGCCGATCACGATCGGTGCCTTCAGCTCGCCGCTCTTGACCATCTCGTTGAATGCCAGGCCCGCGAGGTGCCGCTCGCCCAGACCCAGCCAGCAGATGCGCGCCGGCAGGCCCTGGAAGGCGATGCGCTGGCCGGCCATGTCCAGCCAGCGGTGCACGTGGTGGTTGTCGGGGAAGAGTTCCTTGATCTTCGCGTCCGTCTTGCGGATGTCTTCCGGGTCACCCGACAGCGCGACCCAGCGGAACGGCCCCTTGCCTTCGCAGAACAGCGGGCGGATGTAGGCCGGCACGAAGCCGGGGAAGTCGAAGGCGTTCTTCACGCCCTGGTCGAAGGCGACCTGGCGGATGTTGTTGCCGTAGTCGACGGTGGGCACGCCCATCGAATGGAAGTCGAGCATGGCCTGCACGTGGATGGCGCAGGACTTGGCGGCTGCCTCCTTCAGGCTGTCGTGCTGCGACGGATCCTTCTGCGCATCGCGCCATTGCTGCACGGTCCAGCCGATGGGCAGGTAGCCGTTGATGAGGTCGTGCGCCGAGGTCTGGTCGGTGACGATGTCCGGCTTGAGTCCACCCGCCTTGGCGCGCTTGACGAGTTCGGGCAATACCTCGGCCGCGTTGCCGAGCAGGCCGATGGAGACGGCTTCCTTGCGGCTCGTGTGGTGCGCGATGAGCGCGAGCGCGTCGTCGAGGTCCTTGGCCTGCTTGTCGAGATAGCGGGTGCGCAGGCGGAAGTCGATGCTCGACTGCTGGCACTCGATGTTCAGCGACACCGCACCTGCAAAGGTCGCGGCCAGCGGCTGCGCACCGCCCATGCCACCCAGTCCCGCGGTGAGCACCCAGCGGCCGGCGAGGTCGCCGCCGAAATGCTGGCGGCCGGCCTCGGCGAAGGTCTCGTAGGTGCCCTGCACGATGCCCTGAGTGCCGATGTAGATCCACGAGCCGGCAGTCATCTGGCCGTACATGAAGAGGCCGCGGCGGTCGAGCTCGTTGAAGTGCTCCCAGTTCGCCCACTTCGGCACGAGGTTGGAGTTGGCCAGCAGCACGCGTGGCGCATCGGGATGTGTCTTGAATACGCCCACCGGCTTGCCCGACTGGATCAGCAGCGATTCGTCGTCATTGAGCTCGCGCAGGCATTCGAGGATGCGATCGAACGACGCCCAGTCGCGCGCGGCGCGCCCGATGCCGCCGTACACGACCAGTTCCTCCGGCCGCTCGGCCACGCCGGGGTCGAGGTTGTTCTGGATCATGCGGAAGGCCGCTTCGGTCAGCCACGACTTGCAGTGCAGCGTGCTGCCATGCGGCGCCTTGACCACGCGTCCTGGCGCGCTGCGTGCGGCTTGGGTGGCGGTGCTGGCGATCTGGGAGATGTCGTTGGAGTGCATGGACTGCCTTGTGCTGGAAGGGGCGAAGCGAGTGTTCTGCAAAGTGGTCTAGACCACTTTCGCCAGCATGCGTGAAGACTCCGGCGCCGTCAACCCGGGAGGATCCGGCTGGAAGGGGTTCGCCGGCCGCCGGCGGGCGATATGCGGCAAATGCATGGGAAGTGCCAAATCCGTCATTTGCATGATCTCGGGGTTTACCCTATAGTTCGTGCTACGGGTTAACCCGTACTTCAAGGAAAGAAAGCCATGAGCACCACCGTCACCCTGCAAAGCACCCTGCGCACCAGCGCCCCGCGCCTCGCCCAGCCGTTCGGCACGGCGATCGCCGGCGTCGTCGCCGCGGTCGCGGCATGGATGCGGCCCCGCAACGAAAGCCCGGCAGAAGCTGCCGCCCGCCTTCGTGCACTTGCCAGCCAGTACAGCTCGCAACCCAGCTTCGCCGCTGACCTGCGCGCCGCCGCTGACCGTCACGAGCAAGAGAATGGCCTGTGATCCTGAAGATCTGGCAATGAGCGTGTACTCACGTTCATTGACTTGATCCAGGATACAGAGTGGCCGCCCAGCCCAAGAAAAAGCCCGCACGAAGCGGGCTTTGTCGTTTTTGCGCTGGCCTTTTTGATCAGGCGTTCAGGCGCGCCTCGATCTTGGCCTTGGTCTCGATCAGCTCGGCCGGCAGGTGGTAGGACAGCTGCTGGAACAGCTCGCCGTGCAGGTCCAGCTCCGCCTTCCATGCCGCCTTGTCGATGCTGGTCACCTGGTCGAACTGGGCCGACGTGAAGTTCAGGCCCGTCCAGGTGATGTTCTCGTACTGGGGCGTCACGCCGAAGACGTTCTCCACACCCTCGCCGCGACCTTCGACGCGGTCGAGCATCCACTTCAGCACGCGCATGTTCTCGCCGTAGCCGGGCCAGACGAACTTGCCGTCGTCGCCCTTGCGGAACCAGTTCACGCAGTAGATGCGCGGCAGGCGGGAGCCCTTGGCTTCCAGCTTCTTGCCCAGGTTCAGCCAGTGCTGGAAGTAGTCGGCCATGTTGTAGCCGATGAAAGGCAGCATCGCGAACGGGTCGCGGCGCACCACGCCTTGCTGGCCGGCAGCGGCGGCGGTGGTCTCCGAGCCCATGGTCGCGGCCATGTAGACGCCTTCGACCCAGTTGCGGGCTTCCGTCACCAGCGGCACGGTGGTGGAGCGGCGGCCGCCGAAGATGAAGGCATCGATGGCCACACCGGCCGGGTTGTCCCACTCGGGATCCAGCGCCGGATTGTTGGTGGCGGCCACGGTGAAGCGGGCGTTCGGGTGGGCGGCCTTGGCACCGGTTTCCTTCGCGAGGGCTGGCGTCCAGTCCTTGCCTTGCCAGTCGATCAGGTGCGCAGGCGGCGTGTCGGTCATGCCTTCCCACCACACATCGCCATCGTCGGTCATGGCCACGTTCGTGAAGATCACGTCGCGCTTGAGGCTGGCCATGCAGTTGAAATTGGTCTTCTCGTTCGTGCCCGGGGCCACGCCGAAGTAGCCGGCCTCGGGGTTGATGGCGTACAGGCGGCCATCGGCACCCGGCTTGATCCAGGCGATGTCGTCGCCGATGGTCGTGACTTTCCAGCCTTGGAAGCCGGCCGGCGGAATCAGCATCGCGAAGTTGGTCTTGCCGCAAGCGCTGGGGAAGGCGGCGGCGACGTGGTGCTTGCGCCCTTCGGGGCTGGTCACGCCCAGCACCAGCATGTGCTCGGCCAGCCAGCCCAGGTCGCGGCCCATGGTACTGGCAATGCGCAGCGCGAAGCACTTCTTGCCCAGCAGCGCGTTGCCGCCGTAACCCGAGCCATAGCTCCAGATCTCGCGGGTCTCGGGGTAGTGGACGATGTACTTGGTGCTGTTGCAGGGCCAGGAGACATCCTTCTGGCCCGGCTCCAGCGGCGCGCCCACCGTGTGCACGCAGGGGACGAACTCGCCGTCGGCGCCCAGCACGTCCAGCACGCCCTTGCCCATGCGGGTCATGATCTTCATGTTGACGGCCACGTACGGGCTGTCGGACAGCTCCACGCCGATGTGGGCGATGGGCGAGCCCAGCGGGCCCATGCTGAACGGCACGACGTACAGGGTGCGGCCGCGCATGGCGCCCCTGAAGAGGGCCTTGTCACCGGTCTGCAGCAGCTCGCGCATGTCGGCGGGCGCCATCCAGTTGTTGGTGGGGCCAGCGTCTTCCTTCTTCTCGGAGCAGATGAAGGTGCGGTCTTCCACGCGCGCCACATCGCTCGGGCTGGAGCAGGCCAGGTAGCTGTTGGGGCGCAGCTCGGGGTTGAGCTTCTTGAAGGTGCCGGCTGCCACGAGCTGGGCGCACAGGCGGTTGTATTCCTCGGTGGAGCCGTCGCACCAGTAGACCTCGCGGGCCTCGGTGAGCGCCGCGACCTGCGCGACCCACTCGACGAGTCGGGCATGGCGAACGTAGGCAGGCGTGTTCAGGCGCAACCCTTCCAGCACGGGACGGTTCATGGCGATTCCAATCATCAAAGTCAAAAAAGCGGGATTGGGAAAGCCTTGTCGCTGTCGCGGCGCCTGCTGTCGGGCGCCCCTTCAAGACTTTCCCAATGCCGCTTCGGGCTGACGGCCATCGATTGGATTACCGCCAGTTACCGGTGTTCCGTGCCTTCATCGGGCCCGTCCCACCTCGTGAATCGATTGTCTTCTCAGTGTAATTTGGCCGTAACCACCGGGTTTCGGGGGGTCATGCAGATCTGGCATGGTTCCATGCATGGGCCGGCTCCAAACTTTCAGGTGGCTGTCAGCCGAGGAGAGACGCTTGCTCATCTTTAGCAAGCGGCAGGCCCGAAAAACAAAAGCCCCGGAGGGACGATCCGGGGCTGTTTTGCTCAGCGGCTTGGAAACCGCGCTAGGCGCCTTCCTTGCGGCCTCGGCGGATCTCCTCGATGGCCCGGCGAAGAATCTCGGCCACGCGCCGCTGGTCGGCTTCGTCGCCCACTTCCCGGATGGCAGAGCGCACGGCATGGATCGCGTCATGCAGTTCGTCGATGAATCCGCGCCGCCCGCGCCCGCGTGGGTCGAAACCGGCTTCGTCCTCGCTGCCGAACGCGTCGCGCACACGCTCCATGCGCGCGCCGATCCAGGCGAGTTGCTGCAGCATGGCGTCGACGGCGGCGCGGTGTTCGTCCAGGTGGCTCAGGCCTGCCACCGTCACCGAATAGAGCTTCTTCGTGCCCTCGGCGTCCACGCTGGCCAGGCCGGTCTCCTCCAGGTAGCTCAGCGCCGGGTAGACCATGCCGGGGCTGGGCACGTAAAAGCCCTTGGAGCGCTCGTCGAGTTCCTTGATCAGCTCATAGCCGTGGCGCGGCTTCTCGGCCAGCAAGGCAAGGATGAGCAACTGCAGGTCGCCCGAGCTGATCTTGCGGCCGGCGCCGAAACCGGCCATGGAGGCATCGCCGCCGAAGCCCCCGTGCCGTCCGAAGCCAAACCCGTGGCCGTGCCGGCCGTGGCGCCCGAAGTGATGGTCATGGCGGTGGCCGTGCCGATGGTGGTGGTGCGGCAGGTCGAAGCCGCAGCGTCGCAGGAAGTCGTGCATGATGAACCTTTCAAGGTATCGTTGGATGTATCGTACGATATATCTACAGGCACCAAAATGAAAAGGGCCGGCATGCACTTTGTCCGGCGCGCGGCATCGGCGCGCCGTCCTGCGGGAAAGGCGTCAGGCAGCGACGGTCTGCCGCACGGCGTGTTCCCAGCGCTGCATCAGTTCGTGTGCCCGGTCGCGCGGCATGGTGGGATGGAAGCGTCGCTCCACCTTCCATTGCGCGGCCAGCTCGCCGAGGTTGGCGTACACGCCGCTGCTCAGGCCCGCGAGGTAGGCGGCGCCGAGCGCCGTGGTCTCGATCACCTGCGGCCGGACCACCGGAATGCCCAGCAGATCGGCCTGGAACTGCATCAGCAGGTTGTTCACGCAAGCACCGCCATCCACGCGCAGCTCGCTCACGGGCGAGCCGCCTGCCGCGACGGCATCGCGGCTCATGGCGCTGAGCAAGGCGGCGCTCTGGAAGGCGATGCTCTCCAGCGCCGCCCGCGCGATGTGCGCCACCGTGCTGCCGCGCGTGAGGCCGACGATGGCGCCGCGGGCATCGGCATTCCAGTACGGCGCCCCCAGGCCGGTGAAGGCCGGCACGAACATCACGCCGCCGCTGTCGGGCACGGTCTCGGCCAGGTTCTGCACCTCGCCGCTGCCCTTGATGGCGCGCAGCCCATCGCGCAGCCATTGCACCACCGCGCCGCCAATGAACACGCTGCCCTCGAGCGCGAACTCGGGTTGGGCAGTGGGCTGCGCAGCGCTCGTGGTGATGAGCCCGTTGGTCGATGTCTGGAACTGCGCGCCGGTGTGCATCAGCATGAAGCAGCCGGTGCCGTAGGTGTTCTTCGCGAGCCCGGCCTGGAAGCAGGCCTGGCCGAACAATGCGCTCTGCTGGTCGCCCGCCACGCCGCCGATGGGCACCGATGCGCCCAGCAACTCAGCGCGCGACTGTCCATAGACGTGGCTGGACGGATACACCGCCGGCAGCACCTCGCGCGGGATGTCGAGGATCTTCAGGAGCTCCTCGTCCCAGGTGTTGCTGCGCACGTTCAGCAGCAGCGTGCGCGATGCATTGCTCACGTCGGTGGCATGCACCTGTCCGCCGGTCAGGTGCCACATCAGCCACGAGTCGACGGTGCCGAAGGCCAGTTCGCCCCGTGCTGCGGCCTCGCGCGCACCTTTCACGTGGTCGAAGATCCACTTGAGCTTGGTGCCGGAGAAGTACGCGTCGATGATGAGCCCGGTCTTCTCGCGGAACAACGCCTCCAGCCCTTGCTCGCGCAACGATGCGCAGGTCGGCTCCGCGCGCCGGTCCTGCCACACGATGGCGTTGTGGATGGGCTCGCCCGTGCGGCGGTTCCACACCACCGTCGTCTCGCGCTGGTTGGTGATGCCGATGGATGCGATCTGCTGCGCAGTGAGGCCAGCCTTGGCCAGCGCATCCTTCGCGGTGGCCAGCTGCGTGTCCCAGATCTCCTTCGGGTCGTGCTCCACCCAGCCCGGCTGCGGATAGATCTGCCGGAATTCGCGCTGGCTCATGGCCACGATCTGCCCCTGCCGGTCGAACACGATGCTGCGCGAGCTGGAAGTACCCTGGTCCAGGGCGAGGAGGTATTGCTTGTCGGCCATGGCTGGAGCGCCTCGATCAGGAATCGCTGATGGTCAGTTGCACGCCTGCGTCATGCAGCAGGCTGGGGAAGGGCGAGGTGGGGTGCGCGTCCGTGAACAGCCGGTCGATCTGGCTGAGCTGCGCGAGCTCCACCATCGCGGGCCGGTTGAACTTGCTGTGGTCGGCCGCCAGCCACACCTCGCGCGAGTGCTCGATGATGGCTCGCGCCACGTTCACCTCGCGGTAGTCGAAGTCGCGCAGCGTGCCGTCGGACTCGATGCCCGAGATGCCGATGAGGCCGATGTCCACCTTGAACTGCTTGATGAAGTCCACCGTGACTTCGCCCACGATGCCGCGGTCGCGCGAGCGCACCACGCCGCCGGCGACGATGACCTCGCACTCGGGGTTGTCCGACAGGATGGCCGCCACGTTCAGGTTGTTCGTGATGACGCGCAAGCCCTTGTGGTGCAGCAGCTCGCGCGCGATCGCCTCGGTGGTCGTGCCGATGTTGATGATGAGCGAGCAGCCGTGAGGCACGGCCTTCGCCACCTGCCTCGCGATGCGCTGCTTGCCGCTCTCGTTGAGCTGCTGCCGCTGCCTGTAGGCGATGTTCTCGATGGTCGAGCTGGGCAGGCGCACGCCGCCGTGGAAACGCGCCAAAAGGCCTGCATCCGAAAGCAATTTGACATCGCGACGAACCGTTTGAAGGGTCACGCCGAACTGGTCCGACAAAGCCTCCACGGACACCGAGCCGCGAGCACGCACCTCGTCCAGGAGCAAGGATTGGCGCGGATTGGGTGTCATTCAAGCGACATGTTCTGAGTGCGCATGGCGGGCAGCATAGCGAGCGAATCAGGGAAATCCATGGTGGATTGCGAGCTTGCAATTCGTTCGCTTCTGCGATAAAACGAAAAAAGAAGAACACGAAACGAACGAAAACGAACATCTCGGGATGTTCGTTTCTTTTTGACCTCCTGAGGAGTGATTGGTTGAATCAGCCCCGGCATCCCGGCTGGAGTCCTGAGGTGTCGTCCGTCGACGCCCTGGTGGTGGGCGGCGGCATCAATGGCGCCGGCATCGCACGCGACCTCGCGGGGCGAGGCCTGTCCGTGCTCCTGTGCGAGAAGGACGATCTTGCGCAGCACACGTCGTCGGCATCCACGAAGCTGATCCACGGTGGCCTGCGCTACCTGGAGTACTACGAGTTCTCGCTGGTGCGCAAGGCGCTGGCCGAGCGCGAGGTGCTGCTCAAGAGTGCGCCGCACATCATGCGGCCCATGCGCTTCGTCATGCCGCACGATCCCGGCATGCGCCCGGTGTGGATGATCCGTGCGGGCCTCTTCCTGTACGACCACCTGGCCCGCCGCGAAGTGCTGGCCGGCTCGAACACGGTCAAGCTGCATGAGCACCCGAGCGGCGCGCCGCTCAAGCCGGGGTTCACGCGCGGCTTCGAGTATTCGGACGGCTGGGTGGACGATGCGCGCCTGGTGGTGCTCAACGCCATCGACGCGGCCACCCACGGTGCCGAGGTGCTCACGCGCTGGCGCTGCATCGATGCGCAGCGCGGCGACACGCATTGGCGGGCGACGCTTCGCAACGAGGTGACGGGCGACCAGCGTGTGGTTTCGGCACGCTCGCTGGTGAATGCAGCGGGGCCGTGGACCGGCCAGTTCCTCGCCGAGCATGCGCACGTGCGCGACCCGAAGTCGCTGCGCCTGGTCAAGGGCAGCCACATCGTGGTGCCCAAGCTCTTCGACCACGACTACGCCTACATTTTCCAGAACACCGACCGCCGCATCATCTTCGCGATTCCCTACGAAGGCGAGTTCACGCTGATCGGCACGACCGACGTGGAGCACGACGGTGCCGTCGGCGAAGCGCGCATCGACGCCGGCGAAACGCAGTACCTGTGCGAGCAGGCGAGCCGCTATTTCGCCCGCGCCATCACGCCGGCCGACGTGGTGTGGAGCTACTCCGGCGTGCGCCCGCTGCTGGATGACGACTCGGGCGATCCGTCCGCCGTGACGCGCGACTACCTGCTGGACCTGGACACCGCACAAGCGCCGCTGATGTCGGTGTGGGGCGGCAAGATCACCACCTTCCGCAAGCTGGCCGAGGAGGCCGCCGACAGGCTCGCGCCATCGCTCGGCGCCAAGCGTGGCGCCTGGACGCGCCATGCCTACCTGCCCGGTGGCGACCTGGGCCCGTGGATCGGCGCGGCCCAGCGGCCCGACACCGACATCCAGCGCTTCACGCAGGCGCTGGCCGCGCGGCACCCGGACGTCGACCCGACGCTGATCCGTCGCCTGGCGCGCAACTACGGCGCGCGGGCCGACCTGCTGCTGAAGAACGGCCTGGGCCCGCTCGTGGTGCCCGGCCTTCATGAGGCGGAGCTTCGCTACCTGCACCAGCACGAGTGGGCGCGCAGCGCCGACGACGTGCTGTGGCGGCGCACCAAGCTCGGCTTGCATCTGGATGCCGCGCAACGCGCGGCGGTGGCGCAGTGGTGCGAATCGAATTGGGAACCCATGGCCGCACAGACGGCTGGCGCCGGAAAGGCACGTTCGGAGATGACATGGAACTGATGCTTGAACGCATCGAAAAACAGGTGGGAGCGCAGACCCACCTGTACCCGATGGACCTCACGCTCGTCCCGCGCGCGGTGACGGTGTTGCTCGGCGCCACGCAGGCCGGCAAGACCTCGCTGATGCGCGTGATGGCAGGACTGGACGCGCCCACCAAGGGCCGCGTGCTGGCCGACGGACAGGACGTCACCGGCAAGTCGGTGCGCGACCGCAACGTGTCCATGGTCTACCAGCAATTCATCAACTACCCGTCCATGACGGTGGCCGACAACATCGCTTCGCCGCTGAAGCTGCGCGGCGAGAAGGGCATCGCAGAACGCGTGGCGGAGCTGGCGAAGAAGCTTCACATCGAGCCCTTCCTCAAGCGGCTGCCGGCGGAACTGTCCGGCGGGCAGCAGCAGCGTGTGGCCCTGGCCCGGGCACTCGCGAAGAAGGCGCCGCTGATGCTGCTCGACGAGCCGCTGGTGAACCTGGACTACAAGCTGCGCGAGGAACTCCGAGAAGAGCTGTCGCAGCTGTTCGCGACGGGCGAATCCACGGTGGTCTATGCCACCACCGAGCCCACCGAGGCGTTGCTGCTGGGCGGCTACACCGCCGTGCTGGACCAGGGCGAACTGCTGCAGTACGGCCCGACGGCCGAGGTGTTCCACAAGCCCAAGTCGATCCGCGTGGCGCGCGCCTTCAGCGACCCGCCGATGAACCTGCTGCCGGGCACGGCGGCGTCCATCGGCGTCACGCTCCAAGCCGGCGTGAACCTGTCGGTGCCGCTGCCGGCGGCGAGCACGTCGGCCTTGACCATCGGCGTTCGCGCCAGCGCCCTGCGTGTCCACCAGCGCGAGGGTGACCTGGCGCTGCCCGGCAAGGTGGAGCTGGCCGAGATCTCCGGCTCCGACACCTTCGTCCACGTGGACACGGCCATCGGTGAACTGGTGGCCCAGCTCACCGGCGTACACCAGTTCAACCTGGCCGAGTCCATCACGCTGTACCTGAACCCGTCGCAGGTTTATGTGTTCGATGCCGCGGGCAACCTGCTCGTGGCCCCTTTCCTGGAGGCGCGCTGACATGGCCCGCATCGACCTCGACCTGGCGCACGCCTACAAGCCCAACCCGCAGCGCGACGAAGACTACGCGCTCCTGCCGCTGAAGATGAGCTTCGAGGACGGCGGCGCCTATGCGTTGCTCGGTCCCTCGGGCTGCGGCAAGACCACCATGCTCAACATCATCTCGGGCCTGGTGACACCTTCGCACGGCACGGTGAAGTTCGACGGCCGCGACGTCACCAGGCTCTCGCCGCAGGAACGCAACATCGCCCAGGTGTTCCAGTTCCCGGTGATCTACGACACCATGACCGTGGCCGAGAACCTCGCGTTTCCGCTGCGCAACCGGCGCGTGCCGGCCGACAAGATCAAGCAGCGCGTGGGCGCCATTGCCGAGATGCTGGAGATGAGCGGCCAGCTCAACACCCGCGCGGCCGGCCTCTCGGCCGATGCGAAGCAGAAGATCTCGCTGGGCCGTGGCCTGGTACGCGAGGACGTGAGTGCCGTGCTGTTCGACGAACCGCTCACCGTGATCGACCCGCACCTGAAGTGGCAGCTGCGCCGCAAGCTCAAGCAGATCCACCACGAGCTCAAGCTCACGCTGGTGTACGTGACCCACGACCAGGTGGAGGCGCTGACCTTCGCCGACAAGGTGGTGGTGATGACGCGCGGCCGGGCGGTGCAGGTGGGCACGGCGTCCGAGCTGTTCGAGCGCCCGCAGCACACCTTCGTGGGCAACTTCATCGGCTCGCCGGGCATGAACTTCCTGAAGGCGAAGGCGCAGGCCGACGGCATCGTCGTGGGCGGCCATCTGCTGCGCAGTGCGTCGCGGCCGCAGCTGCACGAGGCCGGGGAACTCACGCTGGGGGTGCGGCCCGAGTACGTGCAGCTCGCCCAGCCGAACCAGGCCGATGCACTGCCCGCCAAGGTACAGAAGGCGCAGGACATCGGCACGTACTGGCTGCTCACCGCCACCAGCGGCGACGCCGTCATTCGCGCCCGCCTCAGCCCCGAAGCCAGGACGCCGCAAGTCGGCGATGACGTGTGGCTCAACGTGCTGGGCAGCCACACCTGCTTTTACAAGAACGAGGAGTTGATCGCATGAAGCCGGTCAATCAGAAGGCCTGGTTCCTCATCCTCCCCGTCATCCTGTGCGTGGCCTTCTCGGCCATCCTGCCCCTGATGACGGTGGTGAACTATTCGGTGCAGGACATCATCTCTCCCGAGCGTCGCGTGTTCGTCGGCACCGAGTGGTTCAAGGCGGTGATGCGCGACGACGACCTGCAAGGCGCGCTGCTGCGGCAGATCACCTTCTCCTTCGCCGTGCTGCTGGTGGAGATCCCGATGGGCATCCTGCTCGCACTGTCCATGCCGGCCAAGGGCTGGAAGTCGTCGGCGGTGCTCGTGATCGTCGCGATCTCGCTGCTGATCCCGTGGAACGTGGTGGGCACCATCTGGCAGATCTTCGGGCGCACCGACATCGGCCTCATGGGCGCGGCGCTGAAGGGACTGGGCTTCGACTACAGCTACACCGGCAACGCCACGCACGCCTGGTTCACGGTGCTGCTGATGGACGTGTGGCACTGGACGCCGCTGGTCGCGCTGCTGTGCTATGCCGGCCTGCGCGCCATTCCGGATGCGTACTACCAGGCGGCCCGCATCGACGGCGCCAGCAAGCTCGCGGTGTTTCGCTTCATCCAACTGCCCAAGCTGCGCGGCGTGCTGATGATTGCCGTGCTGCTTCGATTCATGGACAGCTTCATGATCTACACCGAGCCCTTCGTGCTCACCGGTGGCGGCCCCGGCAATTCCACCACCTTCTTGTCGCAGTACCTCACGCAGAAGGCCGTCGGCCAGTTCGACCTCGGACCCGCCGCTGCGTTCTCGCTGATCTACTTCCTCATTATCTTGCTGCTGTGCTTCATCCTCTACAACTGGATGCAGCGCGTGGGCACCCAAGAGAAGACGGAGGCGGCCCATGGATAACCAGCGCTTCCAGAAGCGGGTCATCTTCCTGATCCTCTACCTCGTCTTCGCCATCCTGCCGGTGTACTGGATGGTCAACATGTCGTTCAAGACGAACGAGGAGATCCTTTCGACCTTCAGCCTGTTCCCGCAGCACTTCACCTGGGACCACTACAAGACGATCTTCACCGACGAGAGCTGGTACTCGGGCTACATCAACTCGATGATCTACGTGGCGATCAACACGGTCGTCTCGCTCATCGTCGCGCTGCCCGCGGCCTATGCGTTCTCGCGCTACAGCTTCCTGGGTGACAAGCACGTCTTCTTCTGGCTGCTGACCAACCGCATGACGCCGCCCGCGGTGTTCCTGCTGCCCTTCTTCCAGCTCTACACCACGCTGGGCCTGATGGACACGCACATCGCGGTGGCGCTCGCACACCTCTTGTTCAACGTGCCGCTGGCGGTGTGGATCCTCGAAGGCTTCATGAGCGGCATCCCGCGCGAGATCGACGAGACGGCCTACATCGACGGCTACTCGTTCCCGCGCTTCTTCCTGACGGTGTTCATTCCGCTGATCAAGGCCGGTGTGGGCGTGGCGGCGTTCTTCTGCTTCATGTTCAGCTGGGTGGAGCTCCTGATGGCCCGCACGTTGACGAGCGTGAACGCCAAGCCCATCGTCGCGACGATGACGCGCACCGTGAGCGCGTCAGGCATGGACTGGGGCGTGCTGGCCGCGGCTGGCGTGCTCACCATCGTGCCGGGCGCCATCGTCATCTGGTTCGTCCGCCACTACATCGCGAAGGGCTTCGCGATGGGCCGCGTCTGAGGAGAAAGCAATGTTCGACTGGATGGCCTGGACCCTGCCCGTGGCGGTCTTCTTCTCCTGCATCGTGCTCATGCTCGTCGGCATGACGGTGTGGGAGATCAAGTCGCCCACCACGATGCGCAAGGGCTTCCTGCCCATGGAAACCACCCGCGGCGACCGCCTGTTCATCGGCCTGCTCAGCGCGGCCTACGTGAACCTGATGTTCGTCGCACTCAGCGAAAAGATGGTCACCTGGTTCTCGCTGGACCAGGAACCGTCGGTGTGGATCAGTTTCGTCATCTCGATGCTCTTGCTCACCTTCATCCTGCGCAAGGGTTGACGCTTTACGAGAGAAAGGGGAGCCGGCTCTTCCTTCCCAGCCGGTTCGTCCAAGCGATGAAATGGGAAGCTCTTGAGGAGACACAAATGAAGTTGCGCGTGAATGCCGTCGCTTTCGCAGCAGCCGCTCTGGTCATGGGTCACGGCGCCTATGCAGGCGAGGCCGAAGCCAAGAAGTGGGTCGACAGCGAATTCCAGCCATCCACCTTGTCCAAGGACAAGCAGATGGCCGAGATGAAGTGGTTCATCGATGCCGCCAAGAAGCTGCAGGCCAAGGGCGTCAAGGAAATCTCGGTCGTGTCGGAGACGATCACGACGCACGAATACGAATCGAAGACGCTGGCCAAGGCCTTCGAGGAGATCACCGGCATCAAGGTCAAGCACGACATCATCCAGGAAGGTGACGTCGTCGAGAAGCTGCAGACCTCGATGCAGTCGGGCAAGTCCATCTATGACGGATGGATCAGCGACTCCGACCTCATCGGCACGCACTACCGCTACGGCAAGATCATGCCGCTGTCGGACTACATGGCCGGCGCCGGCAAGGAATTCACCAACCCCGGCCTGGACCTGAAGGACTTCATCGGCACGAGCTTCACCACCGCGCCGGACAAGAAGCTGTATCAGTTGCCTGACCAGCAGTTCGCCAACCTGTACTGGTTCCGCGCCGACCTGTTCGCCAAGAAGGACCTGCAGGACAAGTTCAAGGCCAAGTACGGCTATGACCTGGGCGTGCCGCTGAACTGGTCCGCCTACGAGGACATCGCCGAGTTCTTCACCAACGACGTGAAGACCGTCGACGGCAAGCCCATCTACGGCCACATGGACTACGGCAAGAAGGACCCGTCGCTGGGCTGGCGCTTCACCGATGCGTGGCTCTCGATGGCCGGCTCCGCCGACAAGGGCATTCCCAACGGCATGCCGGTGGACGAGTGGGGCATCCGCGTGGCCGACGACAAGTGCACGCCGGTGGGCGCCTCCGTGGCCCGCGGCGGCGCGACCAATTCGCCCGCTGCGGTCTACGCGCTGACCAAGTACGTGGACTGGATGAAGAAGTACGCGCCCAAGGAAGCCACCGGCATGACCTTCGGCGAGGCCGGCCCGGTGCCCGCGCAAGGCCAGATCGCGCAACAGATCTTCTGGTACACCGCCTTCACGGCCGACATGACCAAGAAGGGCCTGCCGGTGGTGAACGAGGACGGCACGCCCAAGTGGCGCATGGCCCCCGGCCCCAACGGCCCGTACTGGAAGCAGGGCATGCAGAACGGCTACCAGGACGTGGGCTCATGGACCTTCTTCAAGGACCACGACGCGAGCCGCACCGCGGCCGCCTGGCTGTACGCGCAGTTCGTGACCAGCAAGACCGTGTCGCTGAAGAAATCGATCACGGGCCTGACCTTCATCCGCGACTCGGACATCCACCACGAGTACTTCACGCAGAACGCGAACAAGTACGGTGGCCTGATCGAGTTCTACCGCAGCCCGGCCCGCGTGGCCTGGACGCCCACCGGCACCAACGTGCCCGACTACCCGAAGCTGGCACAGCTGTGGTGGAAGAACGTGGCGGTGGCGGTGACGGGTGAGAAGACCCCGCAGCAGGCCATGGACAACCTTGCCGACGAGATGGACCAGGTGATGGGCCGCCTCGAACGCGCCGGCATGGCCCATTGCGCGCCGAAACTCAATCCGAAGGGCGACCCGAACAAGTACCTCTCGGACAAGGGCGCGCCGTGGAAGAAGCTGGCCAACGAGAAGCCCAAGGGTGAAACCATCGCCTACGAAACCCTGCTCAACGCCTGGAAGAACGGCAAGGTCCGCTGAGCGTTTCTCTCCTGTTCTGTTCCTCAGGGAACCAGAAGTGAGCGGCTGTCATTGACCCGTGGCCGCTTTTGATGCCCCCAAGCGCTGTGAGCGCCTGGGGGCTTTTTCATGGGAGCAGGCCCGGCGGATCAGGGCAAGCCATTCAGATGATCTGGTTCATGGCGGCGCGCCTGCGTTACCCTCGCCCCTCACCCACGGAGGCACCCCATGAAAAACCTGCCCGCCCGCGAAAAGCTCGACCTGGCCGAGAAGGTCTCCATGTACCTCGTGCTGGCCGGCTCGCTGGACAAGAACTCGCCGATGGACGACTACGACCGGGCCAACGAGCTCAGCCTGGAGCTGGCGATGCTGCTGCCGGCCAACCTGTACCGGCAGATGGTGGAGGCGGCGGCGCACCCGAGCAGCAAGGTCAACCCCGCCTCGGTGGCCATTGCCATGCGCACCGAGCTGATCGCCCCTGACGAAGGCAACCTGGTGGCCGAACAAGTCGCCTTCCACGCGCCGGGTGCGCAGATGGAGCGTCCCAAGGGCAAGGCTCACTGAGTGTCCCGTGCGGCCGTGGCATGCTCGTGGCTTCGTCTGAACACAGCACCCACAAGGTGCCGCAGCCCATGACTTCCTGCCGTTCCCTCACGCGCGTGGCGATCGCCGCGTCGATCGCCCTGGTCAGCTCCGTCACTTTCACCAGCGGATTTGCCCAGGATGCCAAGCCCGCCGACGCACCGCTGACCGCGCTGCCGTACTCGCCGAGCCTGGACCAGGGCTCGATGGACCCCAGCGCCAACGCCTGCGTGGACTTCTACCAGTACGCCTGCGGCGGCTGGCAGCAGAAGCACCCGATTCCGGCCGACCAGTCCAGCTGGAGCGTGTACGGCAAGCTGCACGACGAGAACCTGCACTACCTCTGGGGCCTGCTCAACGAGGTGTCCGCGCCGCGCGCCGATCGCACGCCGTCGGAGCAGAAGACGGGTGACTACTTCGCCGCCTGCATGGATGAAGGCGTCATCGACGCGGCGGGCGCCAAGCCCATCGAGGCCGCACTGCAGCGCGTGGCGCAGCTGAAGTCGCCCAAGGATGCGGCCGGGCTGATCGGCTGGCTGCACCTGACCGGCACCGACAACGCGATGTTCCGCTTCGGCTCGGACCAGGACTATGCCGACTCCGCGCAGGTCATTCCCATTGCCGACGCCGGCGGGCTGGGCCTGCCCGACCGCGACCAGTACCTGAAGATGGACGCCAAGTCCAAGGACATCCGCCGTGCCTACCAGGCGCACGTCGCGCGCATGTTCGAACTGCTGGGCGATTCGAAGGAGACGGCCGCGGGCAATGCGATCGTGGTGGTGGCGATGGAGACCGACCTTGCGAAGTCCTCGCTCACCCGGGAAGAGCAGCGCGATCCGCACAAGATCTACCACCGCATGAGCTTCGCGCAACTCAAGAAGACGGCGCCGCACTTCGACTGGGCCACGTACTTCAGGGCGCTGGACGTGTCCACCTCGCAAAGCATCAACGTCACGCAGCCGGCCTTCTACAAGAAGCTCGACCGCCTGCTGGCCAAGCGCTCGCTCGCCGACTGGAAGACCTACCTGCGCTGGAAGGTCGTCGATGCGCAGGCGGCCAACCTCGCCAAACCCTTCGCGCAGGCCAACTTCGACTTCTTCTCGACCAAGCTGCGAGGTGTGGAGAAGATGCCCCCGCGCTGGAAGACCTGCGTGCGCGCCGTCGACCGTGACCTGGGCGAGGCGCTGGGCCAGGTCTTCGCCAAGCGCACCTTCGCGCCCGAGACCAAGCAGCGCGCGGCCGACATGACCCGTGCGATCGAGGTCGCGATGGAAGGCCGCATCAACAACCTCGACTGGATGAGCGCCCCCACCAAGAAGGCGGCGCTGGAGAAACTGCACTCGCTGGTCAACAAGATCGGCTACCCCGAGAAGTGGCGCGACTACTCGGCACTGGAGGTGAAGCCGGGCGACTTCTTCGGCAACGTGCAGCGCGCGCAGACCTTCGAGGCGCGGCGGGAGCTGGCCAAGATCGGCAAGCCGGTGGACCGCAGCGAGTGGGGCATGACGCCGCCCACGGTGAATGCCTACTACAACGCGCAGATGAATGACATCAACTTCCCCGCGGGCATCTTGCAGCCGCCGCTGTTCGATCCGAAGATGGACGACGCCCCCAACTTCGGCAACACCGGCGCGACCATCGGCCATGAGCTGACCCACGGCTTCGACGACGAAGGCAGGCAGTTCGACGCGCGCGGAAACCTTCGCGACTGGTGGACGAAGAAGGACGCCGACGAATTCGTCAAGCGCACCTCCTGCATCGTGGATCAGTATTCGGGCTACACCGTCGTGGACGACGTCAAGATCAACGGCAAGCTCACGCTGGGCGAAGACGTGGCTGATTTCGGCGGCACCATCCTCGCCTACGTGGCGTGGAAGGCGACCACGGCCGGCCAGAAGCTATCGGACATCGACGGCTTCACGCCCGACCAGCGCTTCTTCATCGGCATGGCGCAATGGGCCTGCAGCAACGTCCGCCCCGAGACGCTGCGCCTGCAGGCGCTGACGGACCCGCATTCGCCGTCCAGGTACCGCGTCAACGGCGTGGTGTCCAACATGCCCGAGTTCGCCCGCGCGTTCTCGTGCAAGCCGGGCCAGCCGATGGTGCGCGACAAGGTCTGCAAGGTGTGGTGATGGACGGGGAGCGGTTGCCCGAATGCGCGGCCGTTCCCGCACGGTTCGACCATCCGCACGATGCGGCGCAGTTCAAGCGGATGCATCGCGAAGGCATCGAGCTGTACCAGGCGCACATCGTGCGCTTCGCCTTCGATCCGCATGTGCATGAGGGCTTCGGGCTGGGCGCGATCGAGGCCGGCGTCGAGCGATTCCGCTACCGCGGCAGCGACCACCTCGCGCCGGCGCAGTCGGTGGTGCTCATGAACCCCGATGTGCTGCACACCGGCCGCGCCGAGACGCCTCAGGGCTGGCGCTACCGCATGATCTACATCGAGCCTCGGGTCGTGGAGGCGGTGACCGGCGAGCGCGGATGGTGGTTCGCCGAGCCGGTGGCGCATGAGCCGGCGGTGGCACAACGCCTCAACGCACTGCTGGCGTCGATGTGGCAGGCCGACGATGCCTTGGCGCGCGATGGCGCCTTGATGGAACTGCTCGATGCCGTGCGCCCGCTGGCAAGAGGCGCGGGGCCAGGGCAGGCCACGCCTGTCGGGAGCGATTCTGCGCTGGATCGCGCCATCACCCTGATGCGTGACCGGCTGGCCGATTCCCTCAGCCTGGACGACTTGGCGGCCGTTGCCGACCTCAGCCCCTTCCACTTCCAGCGTCGCTTCAAGGCCCGTCATCACGCCACGCCCCACCAGGTGCTGATGGCCTTGCGCCTGTTCCGCGCCAAGCAGTTGCTCGCGGCCGGCTGCGCACCAGTGGCCGTCGCGGCCGATGTCGGGCTGGCCGACCAGGCGCACCTCACCCGCCGGTTCGCCCGCATGTACGGCGTCACGCCGGCGCGCTACCAGCAGCAGCTGGGCCAGCGCCCGGCGCGCTGAAATCCCGGGGCGGCAGCAAGCTCGTACAAGACCCGCCGCGGCCGGACGGTCACACTGGCGGCATGTTCATCGGCACCCTGTTCGCACTCGCCGCCGGCCTCATGTGGGGCCTGGTCTTTGTCGCCCCCCTGATGCTGCCCGACTACCCGGCGGCCATGCTTTCGTTCTCGCGCTACCTGGCTTTCGGCGTCATCGCACTGCCGCTGGCCTGGCTGGACCGCCAGCGGCTCTCCCAGCTCACACGGGCTGACTGGATCGAAGCGCTCAAGCTCTCGATGGTGGGCAACGTGCTGTACTACCTGTGCCTGGCCGCGGCGATCCAGCGCGCGGGCGGGCCCTTGCCCACCATGATCATCGGCACGCTGCCGGTGGTGATCGCCATCTGCTCCAACCTGCGCAATGCCGACCGGGACGGCCGCCTGCCCTGGGCCAGGCTCGCGCCTTCGCTGCTGGTGATCGGGCTGGGCATCGTGCTCGTCAACCAGGTGGAGATCGAGCAACTGCGTGCCGACCGGAATGCCGACGTTCCCCGCTACGCGCTGGGGGCGCTGCTGGCGGTGGGTGCGCTCGTCTGCTGGACCTGGTATCCCATCCGCAATGCCGACTGGCTGCGCGCCCACCCCGACCGCAGCCCGCGGACCTGGGCGACCGCGCAGGGCATCGCGACCTTGCCGCTGGCCGTCATCGGATTTGTAGGCTTCTGGGCCTGGAATGCCGGCAGCAGGTCCAGCTTCCCGATGCCCCTTGGGCCCACCCCGGTCCTGTTCGTGGGGCTGATGTTCGCCATCGGCTTGCTGGCGTCGTGGCTGGGCACCCTGTGCTGGAACGAAGCCAGCCAACGCCTGCCCACCACGCTGGCCGGGCAGTTGATCGTCTTCGAGACCTTGTCAGCGCTTGCTTATGCCTTCCTTCTTCGGGGACAAGGGCCCGCACCGGCCACGCTCGCCGGTATCGTCTGCCTCGTTGCGGGCGTGGCGTGGGCGCTGCGCGCCAGGCCTGAGCCACTGGCGGCGGAAGGGCATGCCACCTGAGGCGTGTAAATTCGACATGTTTTTTCGCATGTCCGGCGCCAGACGCTGAACTCCCGCGCGCCATTCGGCCCAAAGGCAGGTGCCCGCCGGGGCTGCCCACAGGAAGGAATCCAGTCCGTGAATCGTCACCGTTCCCTTTTCACCGCCAGCGCACTGGCATTGGCCGTCGCCGCACTGTCGGCCTGCAGCAAGTCCACGCCGGAAGCCGCGGCCCCTGCGCCTGTACCGGCCGCTTCTGCCGTTTCTGCCGCTGCGGCCCCAGCTCCCGCACCGGATGCCGGCGCGTCCGCCACGTCGGCAGCCGCCGAACCCACCGCCGCGCCCGGCCAGCAGTCTCCGCGCCAGGCTTATGAAGCTGCTTCCAAGGGCAGCGGCTTCACTACCGGCCCGGTGATGGCCGCCAACACCGTCTACGTCTTCTTCGACCCCACCTGCCCGCACTGCGCCGCGCTGTGGAACAACGCCCAGGCCCTGCAGAACCGCCTGAAGATCGTCTGGATGCCCATCGGCCTGCTGCGCAGTTCCTCCGGACCGCAAGGCGCGACCATCCTGTCCGCCAAGGACCCGATCGCCGCCATGGGCGAAAACGAAACCAGCGTGCTCGCCCACGGCGGCGGCATCACCGTCAGCCAGAGCCTGAGCGACGACGTCGTCGCCAAGGTCAAGGCCAACACCGACATCTTCAAGGCCCTGGGCGCCGAGAGCGTCCCGCTCATCGTCTACCGCAATGGCAAGAACGGTCAGTTCGGCAAGCACGACGGCACCGTCTCCGCAGAAGAACTGGCCCAAATGGTCGGCCTGTAAAAAGGAGCGACCAGAGCAAGCGCAGCGAAGCGACAACTCAAGCAACGCCCGCGGATCTGGCTCCGCCAGTCCGCAGGGTGGCGCCCCTCGGGGGCAGGAGCGCCAGCGACTGGGGGGCCCATAAAAAAAAGGGGCCAACACTGGCCCCTTTGGGAATGCCCGCTTCGGCATGCTGTGCTTGACGCACCTCGAAGTGCCGCGGCGCCACCTTGGTGGGGCTGCCTCCCCGCGGGGAACAGAGATAGTGTCTTCGTGTTACGGTCCCGTCGTCCTGATGTCAGCCTTAAGCGTTCTGAAAGTCGCGCCCCAAGGACGCCGGAGGCAGGCACCGCGCTTGCACCGCTTTCACCCATGCGAATGACTTTGTCGTGTCGTTTGTCTCGTTTCCGTAGCCTGACCCTGGTTCTGACGGCAGCTCTGGCCACCCCGTGCGCCCTGGCCGACCCCAGCCCGAAGCAGGCTGCCGCGTGCGTTGCCGCGCTGCAGGCCCGCGCGGAACCCATTGCCCAACGCATGCGCGAGGGTGATGTCGGCGCCGAGGCGCAACTCCTCCCGGTGGTCACCGCATCCTTCGCCTTCGTCGGCGTGGTCTACAAGCAAGGCATCCGCGGCGCCGAGGCCGACGCCTTGCTCAAGGAAGCCGAAAAGGCGCAGGCGGGCATGCCGCCGGCCGACCTGGAGCATGCTCAAAGCGCCTGCCAGACCCAGGGCGAGGGGCTGCTGAAGAACGCCAGCTTCTTCGAGCGCCAGTTCGTGAGCCGCGCGGCGCGCAAGCGCGTCGACCGGCTGCGCAAGCCGCCGGCTGCCTGAACCCTCAATCGCCGCCGACGGCGGCCATGGTGCCGCGGCAGCCAGCCGCGCCGCAATGGCAGGGGTAGTCATCCGAGTCGTCGTCCGGCACCTCCAGCCGGTAATCGATGAACAGCTCCTCACCCGCCTTCACACGCCGCAGCGTGCGGATCACGATGTGGATCTCGCCATCCTCGTCGCGCTCCTCCACCGCCTGGCAGTTGGGCGAGCAGGAGTGGTTGATGTGGCGCGTGGCGTTTCCGCCCTCGGCGCCGTTGATCAGCGAGCCATCCGACAGGCCGAAGAGGTAGGTGAGGCTGGTGTCGACCTCGGCTTCGCCTTCCTCGGTGGGGCTGTAGCGCCGGCCTTCGTAGTGACCCACCAGGTGCCCGGGCTGCATGCCGCGGCGGGCGAAGGCGCCCAGCCCATGGATGCTGCTGTGTCGGACTTCGACCTCGTCCAGGTCGATGCAGGGGGAAGCGATGATGGTCATGCGAAGCGGGTCGGCAAGGCACGCGCCTGCGCGGCGCGCAAAAAAGGCTGGACTGTAGCGGTGTTCACGCAGCCCGCAGCCAATGCCTTTCGGGCGATGAGGGCAGCGCGGGGCGCATGCTGAGGCCCTCGTGTGACGGGCGTTCAACAGCCGTGTCGTGCCTGCGGTCTTTCGCAAGCTCCGTACCCGCGCGAAGGCGGGGCCGCCGCCTCAGGACAGTGCGTCGTCCAGCACTTCCACCCAATGCCGCACCGGCGTGGCCGTGCCGCTTTGCAGATGCTGGATGCAGCCGATGTTGGCCGAGACGATCACCTGTGGCTTGATGGGTTCGAGCTGCCTGATCTTGCGGTCGCGCAAGGCATGGGCGAGCTCCGGTTGCAGCACGGAGTAGGTGCCGGCGGACCCGCAGCACAGGTGGCTTTCGGTGGCCGCCAGCTGCACCTCGAAGCCCAGCTCGCGAAGCGATCCTTCGATACCGCCGCGCAGTTGCTGCCCATGCTGCAGCGTGCAGGGCGGGTGGTAGGCCAGCTGCGTGGCCTTGCGCCGGCGCACCTTGTTCTTCAGGGCAGGCACCAGCGCGGGCAGCAGCTCGCTCAGGTCGCGGGTCATCGCAGAGATGCGTGCTGCCTTTTCAGCATAGGCCGGGTCGTGGGCCAGCGCGTGGCCGTATTCCTTCACCGTCACGCCGCAGCCGGAGGCGTTCATCACCAGCGCCTCCACCTTGCCGGCCGAGACCGTCGGCCACCAGGCGTCGATGTTGCGGCGCATGTCGTCCAGCCCGCCTTCATGGTCATTGAGGTGCAGGCGGATCGCTCCGCAGCAGCCGGCTTCGTCGGAGACCAGGGTCTGGATGCCGGCCGCGTCCAGCACCCGCGCGGTGGCGCTGTTGATGTTGGGCATCATCGCCGGCTGCACACAGCCCATGAGCATCAGCACCGCGCGCGGATGCGACTGGGTGGGCCAGCGGTGCGCCTGGGCATCGGCCTTGGGCGGCACCTTGTTGCGCAGCGTGCCGGGCAGCAGGGGCCGCACCGTCTGGCCCAGCGCCATCGCCGGCTTGAACAGCGGCGAGGTGAGGCCTTCCTTGAGCATCCAGCGCACGGTGCGTTCGCCGCGGGGGCGCTCCACCTTGCGCTCGACGATGTCGCGCCCGATCTCCACCAGGTTGCCGTACTGCACGCCCGACGGACAGGTCGATTCGCAGTTGCGGCAGGTGAGGCAGCGGTCCAGGTGCTCCTGCGTCTTGCGTGTGGGCCCGTGGCCTTCCAGCACCTGCTTGATGAGGTAGATGCGTCCGCGCGGCCCGTCCAGCTCGTCGCCCAGCAGCTGGTAGGTGGGGCAGGTGGCGGTGCAAAAGCCACAGTGCACGCACTTGCGAAGAATCGCCTCGGCCTCGCGGCCTTCGGGCGTGTCCTTGAATTCGGGCGCGAGGTTGGTTTGCATGCGGCGTCAGAGCCCGGGGTACAGGCGGCCAGGGTTGAAGATCCCGGCCGGGTCGAAGGATTTCTTCAGGTCCAGGTGGATGCGCATCAGCGCCGGCGCGAGCGGGGCGAAGACGCCTGGGGACTTGTCCTTGCCGCGGAAGACCGTGGCGTGGCCGCCCACCTGGCGCACAAGCTCGCGCACGTGGATGGCCGACTGCGGGCTCACCAGCCAGCGCTGCGCACCGCCCCATTCGATCAGCGTCTCGCCGTGCAGTGCCAGTGGTGCTGTCGAGCTGGGCACCGACAGGCGCCACAGCGTGGCCCCGCCGTCGATCGCCTTGGCGGCATGCTCGAAGAACTCGTCGGTGTGGTTGCGCATGCCCTGCCAGAACCGCGTGCCGAAGTCGGCCTCGATGATGTCGCCGCCCAGCGCGCCGATGGCGGCGTTCACCGCGGCCAGCGCGCCGCGCAGCCGCAGCACCAGCGTGCCGTTCCACCAGGCGCTGGCGTTGATGGGCAGGGGCTTGCCGGCCCATTCGTTCATCTTCTGCAAGGCCTGGGCTTCGTCCAGCTGGAAGCGCACGGTGGCGCTGGCCGGCGCGATGGGCAGCACCTTGAGAGACACCTCCAGGATGACGCCCAGGGTGCCCATGGAGCCCGCCAGCAGGCGCGACACGTCGTAGCCGGCGACGTTCTTCATCACCTGCCCGCCGAAGCTCAGCACGTCGCCGCGGCCGTTGAGCATGCTGGCACCCAGCACGAAGTCGCGCACCGAGCCGACCGCTGCCCGCGACGGGCCGGACAGGCCGGCGGCCACCATGCCGCCCACCGTGCCGCCGGGCGCAAAGCTCGGCGGCTCGAAGGCCAGGCATTGCCCGCGTTCGGCCAGCGTGGCTTCCAGTTCGGACAAGGGGGTGCCGCAGCGTGCCGACACCACCAGCTCGGTGGGCTCGTAGCTGGAGATGCCGCGCAGCGGCGTTGTGTCCAGCACTGTGCCGTGCGGCGTCTCTCCGTAGAAGGCCTTGGTGCCGCCGCCTCGGATCTGCAGTGACTGCGATGCCGCCGAGGCGGCCTTCACCTGGTCGATCAATCGTCGCAGTGCGGGGTCGTCTTGGCTCATTTCAGAAGCGGGGAATGTCGGGGAAGGGCAGCAACCCGCCGCGCACATGCATCTTGCCGCCCTCGGCGCAGCGCGACAGCGTGGGGATGACCTTGCCCGGATTCAGCAGCTCCTTCGGATCGAACGCGCGCTTCACCCCCAGCATCTGCTCGCGCTCGTTGGCCGAGAACTGCACGCACATGGAACTCAGCTTCTCCACGCCCACGCCATGCTCGCCGGTCACCGTGCCGCCCAGCGCCACGCTGGTCTCCAGGATGTCCGCGCCGAACTGCTCGCAGCGGTGCAGCTGGTCCGGGTCGTTTGCGTCATAGAGGATGAGCGGATGCAGGTTGCCGTCGCCGGCGTGGAACACGTTCACGCAGCGCAGGCCGTACTTCTTCTCCATCTGCGCGATGGCGATGAGGATGTCGGCCAGCCGCTTGCGCGGGATGGTCGAGTCCATGCACATGTAGTCGGGGCTGATGCGCCCGCTGGCCGGGAAGGCGTTCTTGCGTCCGCTCCAGAACTTGAGCCGCTGGGCTTCGTCCGCGCTCACGGCGATGCTGGTGGCGCCGCTGGCGCGCAGCACGTGCACCATGCGGGCGATCTCTTCCTCGACCTCCTCGGGCGCGCCGTCGCTCTCGCACAGCAGGATGGCAGCGGCGTTCAGGTCGTAGCCCGCCTGCACGAAGGAGTCGACCGCGGCGGTCATGGGCTTGTCCATCATCTCCAGGCCGGCGGGGATGATGCCCGCCGCGATCACGTTGGCCACCGCGTCGCCGGCGTGGCGCACGTCGTCGAAGCTGGCCATGATGCAGCGTGCCACCTGCGGCAGCGGGATGAGCCGGACGGTGACTTCGGTGACCACCGCGAGCATGCCTTCGCTGCCCACGAGCACGGACATCAGGTCCAGGCCGGGCACGTCCAGCGCCTCGCTGCCGAACTCCACCGGCGTGCCATCGGCCAGGAAGCCGCGCACGCGCAGCACGTTGTGCAGCGTCAGGCCGTACTTGAGGCAATGCACGCCGCCGGAGTTCTCCGCCACGTTGCCGCCGATGGTGCAGGCGATCTGGCTGCTCGGGTCCGGCGCGTAGTACAGCTTGTACGGCTTGGCCGCCTCGCTGATGGCGAGGTTGCGCACGCCGCATTGCACCCGTGCTGTGCGCGCGAGCGGATCGATGGCCAGGATCTTGTTGAACTTCGCCAGGCTCAGCGTGAGGCCCATGCGGTGCGGCAACGCACCGCCGGACAGTCCGGTGCCGGCGCCGCGCGCCACCACCGGAATGTCCAGCCGATGGCAGGCTTTCAGCACGGCGGCGATCTGCGCCTCGGTCTCGGGCAGTGCCACCGCCAAGGGCTGCTGGCGGTAGGCCGTGAGCCCATCGCACTCGTAGGGAATCGTGTCCTCGCTGTGCCACAGCAAGGCATGCGGCGGCAGCAGTCCGCCCAGTTCGGCCACCACCTGCGCGCGGCGCTGGGCTCGTTCGTTGGTGTGGCCGGGGTCGAGTCGCGAGGGGGCGTTCATGGGCCCGAGCAATGTAACGCGATGTGGCCGGGCCGCGCAGTCAAATCCGCTTTGACTGCAGTGAAGGTAATCGCCGTGTCGCGTTCAGGCAGGGAAGACGGTGAGCACGCCGGTGTAGCCGTAGAGGTGGTGGCGCGCGATCTCGCCGGAGGCGAAGAAGCCCACCAGCGGCACGTCGCCCAGGGCCTGCCGCACGATGGCCAGCTCGGCCGAGGGTGCACCGAAGTGTCCACCGCCGCGGCCGGCGCAGCTCACGTAGACGGCGCCCGCGATGCGGCGCGCCGGATGTGCGGCGCCCTCCGCGGCGCTGCCTTGCAGCGCCAGTGCAGCTTCCAGCGGCAGCGTCTCGGGCTCCAGCTCTTCGCGGATCTCGGTGCAGATGCGCACCAGGTCCCGGCGGGCCGCGACCACGTCGCGCCGGCAGAACGCGAGCTGCGTGCCCACCGGTGCGATGTCGGCGATGGCGATGCCCTTGCGCGCCGGGTCCAGGCCCACGAGGTGCCGCACGCGGGTGTCGGTGCCGAACTGGCCGCCGCGCGACAGCGCCGCATCCTGCGGATCGCTCAGGCCCACCAGCGCCTGGCGCAGGCGGGGCAGGGCTTCCCGCGGCTCGCGCTCGTTGATGTCCATGTCCTGCAGCAGGCAGTCGAGCGCGGGCAGGTCGTCGAGCGTGAGCACGAGGTTGCGCTCCGCCGCCGTGACATGCCGCACCGGCCCGACCGGCTGGCAGCCTTGCGAGACGCGCGAGACCAGGGCCACGTCAGGCCCGAAGGCCACGCCCGACAGGCCGCCTTCGAACACCCCGTCGGCGATGTGCACGTTGCGCGCCGGCCAGGCCTGCCCGGCCGGCACGTCGGCGCGCGAGGAGCTGAGGCCACCGAACAGGTAGCCGCTGGAGGTGCGGTCGGCCAGCTCGCTCACGAGGTCGGCCAGCTCGCTGGTGTTGGGGTCGGCGTGCACCTGTGCGGTGGCGGCATCGAAGCCGGACAGAGGCTTCACGCCCGAGAACAGCTGGAAGCGGTCGCGCGGGATGTCGCCCAGCATCAGCGAGACCGCCGGCTCGTCGAAGTACTCCACCCCGTTGGCCGCGATGCCCACGCCCGTGGCACCCACCCAGGCCACGCCCGGCCAGCGCTGCTGCACCTCGGCCAGCAATGCTTCTGCCTGGACGGAGAAATGATCGGTGAGGTACATCCAGCCCAGCGTGGGCTGCACGATCGCGTCGCGCTGGCGGCGCTGCGCATCGATCTGCGCGGCAGCCAGCGCCAGGGCCATGTGCGCATCAGGATGCGTCGCGTGGGCATGCAGGAACAGCTTCATCACTCGCTCAGCGGCAGGTCAGGCCCCGGCCTCAGGGGCTCTTGCGCTTGCGCGCGGCCGTGGACTTGCGGGCCACCGTGGCTGGCACCGCGACCGCCTTCTTGAGGGTCTGCCCGGCCGCATCGAAGCTTTGCTTGACCATGCTGGTGGCCAGGTTCTTCGCCGCGTCGGTGGCGGTGTCCTTCATCGCGCTGGTGGCCAGCTGGGTGAACTGCTTGGTGAGGGCGCCCCACCATTGCATCGGGTCCACCGGCGGTGTGGCGGCGAGGGTGGGGCGGGCGGCCTTGCCCTGGGCAGTCTTGCGCGGTGCCTTGGCCGCTGGCCTGGCGGGTTCGGGTTCTTCCTCCGGTGCTGCCGGCTTCTCCGTTCCGGGCATGCGGATCTTCAGCGAATCGCGCAGGTCATCCATCTGCACGTTCATGGTCTTCAGCGTGGACAGCGTCATGCGCTGCACCTCCAGCGCCTGGATGGTGGCGCCCAGCATGCGCGCGTTCTGCTCCAGCCAGAACTGCACCGTGCGCAGTTCCTCGATGCGCTTTTCCAGCTCTTCCGGGTTCAGGGTGGGCGCCACCCACTGGCCGATGTTGGGCAAGGCGGATCCGGCGTTCTTCACCAGGCCCTGCAGGAATTCGAATCCGGGAACGAGCTTGGTGAAGGCGGGCGCGTCGGCCATGGGGTCTCCTTGGGTTCGTGGTTCGATTTCATTGTGCATGGGCTTCGGGCCGGCACGTCTCAGGGCGAGCCCTGTGCGCGCGAATATCACATGCTCATGGCACCGGTGAAGAATCCCTGCCGTCTTCCAGAGTTGTCACGGCAGGGCCTTGTGAAAGCAGGCGTAATTTGGGCAACCCAGAACGGTGCGCGCCACCGAGGAGAGAGAGGGCGGGCCGATCACACTGCACTGCACCATTTCGGCTCGGTACTGATCAGTACCAGACTTACCCTAGTGGACCGACGTGCGGTTTTCGCAGAGTCTCCGCCCGCGCCGCCCAATCCCGCGGCGGCGTTACCTCAGGAGGGTTTTTCGATGAACCGGAACGTAGAACGGCGTGGCTTCACGGCCATCGCCTTCGGCGTGCTTTCGCTGGCATTGCTCGGGCCACAAGCCGCGAGCGCCGGCGGATCTGCCTTCAGTGCGGCAGCAGCGCCAAGTGCCCTATCGGGCACGCCCCAGTCCCATCCGACTGATCGCATCATCATCAAGTACCGCAGTGGCTTGATGGGTGTGGCGGCCAGTTCCACCACGGGACAGCGGGCCACCTTGCATCAGACGGCCCAGGATGTGGGCCTGCGAGCAGGCGTCCAGATGAAGCTGCTGCGCGTGGGCGGCTTCGACACGCACATCATGAAGCTTGACCGGCGGCTCGCGCACGCAGATGTGGAGCGCATCGCCCGCGAGATCAAGGCCAGCGACCCCAACGTGGAATACGCCGAGGCCGACCGCATCCTCAAGCCCATGTTCGTGCCCAACGACACGCAGTACGGCCAGCAGTGGCAGTACTTCGAGTCCACCGGCGGCCTGAACCTGCCCGCTGCGTGGGACAAGTCCACCGGCTCCGGCGTGGTGGTGGCGGTGATCGACACCGGCTATCGTCCTCACGCCGACCTGGCGGCCAACATCCTGCCCGGCTACGACATGATCAATGACGCAGCCACGGCCAACGACGGCAACGGCCGCGACAGCGACGCCAAGGACCCCGGTGACGCCGTGGCTGCCGGCGAGTGCGGCAGCGGCGAGCCCGCCGAGGACAGCAGCTGGCACGGCACGCACGTGGCCGGCACCATCGCGGCGGTGACCAACAACGGCTCCGGCGTGGCGGGCGTGGCCTTCAACGCCAAGGTGCTTCCGGTGCGCGTGCTGGGCAAGTGCGGCGGCTACACCTCCGACATCGCCGACGGCATGATCTGGGCGTCGGGCGGCACGGTCTCGGGCCTGCCGAGCAATCCGAATCCGGCTCGCGTGATCAACATGTCGCTGGGCGGTTCCGGTTCGTGCGACACGACCTCGCAGAACGCCATCAACTCCGCCCGCAGCCGCGGCACGGTGGTGGTGGTGGCCGCGGGCAACTCCAACGCCAATGCATCGGGCTTCTCACCGGCGAGCTGCTCGGGCGTGATCACCGTGGCGGCCACGAACCGCAGCGGCGGACGCGCCTACTACTCGAACTACGGTTCGATCGTGGCGGTGGCCGCCCCCGGCGGCGACGTGCGCTCCAGCGAGACCAACGGCATCCTGTCCACGCTCAACGCGGGCACGACCTCGCCGGGCGCCGACAGCTACGCCTACTACCAGGGCACCTCGATGGCGACGCCCCACGTGGCTGGCGTGGTGGCGTTGATGCTGTCGAAGAACCCGTCGCTGACGCCCGATGACGTGGCCACCCGCCTGAAGGGCTCGACCCGTGCGTTCCCGGCCACCTGCTCGCAGTGCGGCACCGGCATCGTCGATGCCAGCGCTGCAGTGGATGCGGCCGGCGGCATCGTCGTCCCGCCGGGCAATGAAGTCGAGCCCAACAACTCGACCTCGACCGCGCAGGCCGTGACCAAGCCGGTGACCATCAACGGCACGATGTCCAGCAGCAGCGACGTGGACTACTTCAAGCTGACCGTGCCTGCAGGCGGCAGCCTGACGGCCACGTTGACGCCCAACAGCACGTCCGACTACGACCTGTACATCTACAAGGGCTCGACCCAGGTGGCGTCCAGCGAGAAGGGCACCGGCGCAGTGGATTCCGCCTCGACGACCAACACCGGTTCGTCCTCGGCGACCTACTACGTGCGGGTCCTGTACTACGCTGGCAAGACCGGCAGCACCGGCACCTACACGCTGAAGCTGCAGTGATGGTGATGGATCGGAAACCGACCTGACGAGGGCCGGGGACTGATGGAACGAGGGCCGCGTTGATCGCGGCCCTTGTCTTTGGAAGTTCTTGCGGCTGCGGGCCTACTGCTGCCGCGCCACCGCCCCCGGCGGCGCGAACTCCACCCGCTCCACCTTGTACCCCCGCTTGGCCAGCAGCTGCGGCAAGCCCGTCGGTCCAATCATGTGCAAACTGCCCACCGCCGCCACCACGCGCTTGCCGCTCGAATGCAACGCATCGATGCGTTGCGCCATCGCCGGATTGCGTTCATCCAGCAGCCGCTTCATCAGCGCCCGCTCGGACTCGGTGGACATGCACATGCACCAGTCTTCGTAGTGGTCCAGCTCGCTGTAGCGGCTCTCGGCCCACACGTCGGCCATGCGCAGCAGCAGGGGTGTGGCCTCGCCGGTCTCCAGCGATTGCAGCGTCTGCTCGATGGCTTCCTTCGCCTGCGCGTGCGTGCGGCTGCGCAGGGCGGCGATCTGAAGCTCCGGCGTCTCCAGCGACACCACCGCACGGCCCAGGCCATGCCCGACTTCCGACAGTGACCGGTCGATGGCATAGGCCGGATCCAGCCCCTGCCGGCGCGCGGCCATCACCACCAGCGTGGTCGATGCCATCTCCGGCGACATCACGCCGAGGATCTGTTCCGGCAGGCACGCCGCCTTGATCTGCGCGACCAGCCGCGCCTTCAACGCATCGTCCAGGGCGTCCTGCGGGCGCGGGGCCATGGCGGCCAGCAGGCGTTTCATGATGGACGGGTCCAGCACGTCCATCTCCAGCGCGAGCACGTCGCTCGCGCGGATGGCGCTGACCAGCGTGGCGCCCGGCACCGCCCAGTCGCGCCGGGCGACGTGCATGGTGCCGTAGAGGTAGGAGGTGCGCCCGCCCTTGTCGATGCGCCACATGAAGCCACGGTCCGCTGCGTCGCCCAGCTTCGCCACGTCCATGCTGACGGGCTCGGCCGCGGGCGGGCAGTCCGCCGATTCGGCGTGCGACTGAAGCGCTGCGCCCAGTGCCACCAGGCCCAGCAACCGCCGGGCCCAGCGCAACAAGGCCTGCGCGTTCACTGCCATCGAGGTCGACGCGGGCATCACGCAATCACTCGGCATCTGCCGCATCGGATGATTCAGCCACGGGTTCGGCAACGGGTTCCTCCACCGGCGCCGGCTTGGCCACCACCGGATGCAGCGGCACGATCTTCTGGTCGATCGCTCCGAAGACGCTCATGTTGTCGGCCCCCTTCATCTCGATGCGGATGGTGTCGCCGAAGTGCATGAACTCCGTCTTCGGTGCGCCATTCTCGATGGTCTCGATCGCGCGCTTCTCGGCAATGCACGAATACCCGCGCGCCCAGTCCTTGTTGCTCACCGTGCCCGAGCCCACGATGCTGCCGGCCCGCACGTTGCGCGTCTTGGCAATGTGGGCGATGAGCTGGCCGAAGTGGAAGGTCATCTCGGGCCCCGCGTCGGTCAGGCCCACGCGCTTGCCGTTCCACACGCTTTCCAGCTTCAGGTGCACGCGGCCCTTCTTCCAGGCGTCGCCGAGTTCGTCGGGCGTCACCGCCACCGGGCTGAACGCCGTGGCGGGCTTGCTCTGGAAGAAGCCGAAGCCCTTGGCGAGCTCGGCGGGAATCAGGTTGCGCAGGCTCACGTCGTTGGCCAGCATCAGCAGGCGGATGCCTTCCAGCGCCTCGTCGGGCGTGGCACCCATCTTCACGTCGCCGGTGACGACCGCGATCTCCGACTCGAAGTCGATGCCGAACTCCTCGCTGGGCACGACGACGTCGTCGCACGCCCCGATGAAGTCATCGCTGCCGCCCTGGTACATCAGCGGATCGGTGTAGAAGCTCTCGGGCACCTCGGCATTGCGGGCCTTGCGCACCAGCTCCACGTGGTTGATGTAGGCCGAGCCGTCGGCCCACTGGAAGGCGCGCGGCAGCGGCGCGGCGCATTGCTTGGGGTCGAACGCGAAGGCGTGGCGCGCCTTGCCGTGGTTGAGGGTCTGGTACAGGTCCTCGAGCTGCGGCGAGAGGAAGTTCCAGTCGTCCAGCAACTGCTGCATGCGGGTGGCAATGCCAGTCGCATAATGGGCCGTGCTCAGGTCGCGCGACACCACGACGAGCTGTCCGTCGCGCGATCCGTCCTTGTAGCTTGCGAGTTTCATGTCTGCCCGGTGCGCTCCTGGCGCCCTTGTTGTCCGATGCCCCCATTGTCGATGCTTCGTCGACGCCCGACCGCCGCCTGAACCGATGCCCACCGAGCCGCCCCGCACCGCGCCTCGCCGACACCCGAGGTTGCGGGTGCTGGCAGTGCCGCTCGCCGCGGCGGCTGTCCTCCACGCAGTGCTGCTGACGATGGGTGATGAACTGCACCTGCAGGTCGAGCCTGCCCGGACGGCGGCCATGCAGGTGAGGGCGGTCGCGGCGCCCCAGCCGCCGGTTGTGCCGGTGGTGCAGGAGCCCGCCCCGGCACCGGCAGGCCGGCCTCTTCCGATACCCACGCAGAAACCCACGCCGACCCCGGCGCCTGCCAAGCCCGATCTTCCGAAGCCGGCGCCCAAGCCGCCCGAACCCACACCGGTGCCCGTCGACAGCGAACCGCCGCCTCCCCAGCTGGCCAAGGCCGCCGACCCGCCGGCCCCGGTGAATCCGGACATGGTCGTCCAGGTCGCGGCCCCGGCCGCCAACGCATCGACGCCCAGCCAGGGAGAAACCGTGCCGGTCTACAAGACGGTGCTGCCGCCGGCCTTCAAGATGCGCTACAGCCTGAATCGTGGCTTCTTCTCCGGCTCGGGTGAACTCAACTGGAAGCCGTCGGGCGACAAGTACGAACTGCGCCTGGACGGCACCGTCGCGGGCATGACGCTGCTCACCCAGCAGAGCGGGGGGCTGATCGACGCCTACGGCATCGCCCCGGTGCGCTTCACCGACACCCGCTCTCGCAAGGGCACGGCGGCGGCCAACTTCCAGCGCGACAAGGGCAAGATCACCTATTCCGGCCCGACGGTGGAGGTGCCCCTGATCCCCGGCGCGCAGGACCGGCTGAGCTGGATGGTGCAGATCAGCGGCGTCCTCAATGCGGACCCCCGGCTGGCGGCCCCGGACGGCAAGGTGACCCTGTTCGTCACCGGTTCGGCCGGCGATGCCGATGTCTGGATCTTCCGTTACGCCGGCACCGAGAACCTGCGCACCGATTCGGGCATCTGGAAAGCGGTCAAATTTACACGCGAACCCCGCAAGGCCTACGACCGGACGGTGGAGGTCTGGCTGGCGCCGACCCGCAACCACCTGCCCATCCGCGCCCGATTCACCGCCAGTGCGGATGGCGCCGCCTTCGAATTGCTGCTGCGCGACATCGAGTCGCCCTGAGGGCCAGCGGCGGTTTGGCGATGCCACCGGGTGCATTGCACCAGGCCGGCTGACGCCTGCTTACCCAACTTCACATGCCAGCAATGTCCCTGCGTCGGCCCTTGGCTTGAAATTTGCGTTGGAAGACTCAGCTTCCCGCCAAGGAGTCCATATGCAAATGCTCTACAACTCGGACAGTTTCGCGGTGGTCATGTTCGACGTGCCGCCAGCGTCCGACGACAACGCGTCGGGCGAGGGAAGCCCGTTCACCCTCAATCGCGGCGGCTACGAGATCGTCGACAAGTTCGCCCGGCGCGAGATCTTCATCGAGGGCGCGCTGGCCGAGAGCTTCAAGGAGGGCGTGGAAGCGCTCATCGAGATGGAGCCCTCGGAAGAGGAGATCGACGAGTACCTCGGGCGCTTCAGCTCCATCATGCAGCAGCCCGTCATCCTGCACTGACACGGCGCTGACAGCCTGCCCACCGGCGCATTCACAAATTTCTCACGGCACCCCGGGGACGATCAGGCCCTGGGTTGAAGGGGGCTTGCCGCCTGCGGCATGCTGCGCCAAGATGGCCTCGGGCCTTCCCCCGTGGCTGTGTGGAGGATGTGGATGGGCAAGAGCGCGAGCGAAGTCCGTGTGGTGCTGTCGCCGGGGCTGAAAGAAGCACCGGTGCTCGACCGCATGTGCTCGCAGTTCGTGCTGACGCTCACCATGCGGCACGTCGGCCGCTTCAACCTGCGGCGCGACTGGAACAGCCTCTTGTCGCTCACCGGCCGCCACCTCGTGTGGCCCGGCTCGGTGCTGGCGCGGCTGCGCGAATTCCTCACCAACCGCTGCAAGGGCAACGAGCAGTGGAAGGGCCATGAGACCCTGGGCGACGACGCCTTCATGGAGCGCCACGGCGGCTGGCGCGGGCCCTACGAGGAAGGCACGCTCTTCTTCTACGTCGACGAATACATCAAGGATTCGCCCAAGGACCTGCTCGCCGTGCTGGGCGCCACCGCCGACTGGCTGGATCGCAGCCTGAAGAAGGAATCCACGCTGGTCCAGAAGAACATCGATTCGCTGGCCGGCCTGCTGCAACTCAACCCGGCCGAGCGGGCGCTGCTGCTGTACGGCACGCTGGCGCGCTACCAGCGCGACCTGCGCGGGCTGCTGGTGGAGTTCAAGGTCTCCAATGCGCAGGAAGCCTACGCAGCCATTGCTTCCGTGGCCGGCGTCAACGAAGCCGAAGTGGCCGAGGCCCTGCGCGCCGGTTCGCGGCTCGAACGCATCGGCATGGTGGAGAACCTCATCTCCGAGCACAACATCACCGACCTGGCGGACCTGATGAAGGTCAGCGAGCAGCTGCCGCCGGTGCTCATGCGGCAGTACGAAGGCCCGTCCGACCTCATGGCGGTGTTCACCCGCCCGGCCACGCGCAGCGAACTCGCGCCGGGCGATTTCCACTACGTCGGCGACGACCAGCGCGTGCTGACCGCCATGCTGCGCAGTGCCGTCTCGCACAAGGAACCGGGTGTGAACGTGCTGCTGTATGGCCCACCCGGCACGGGCAAGACCGAGCTGGCCAAGGTGGCCGCTCAGGCGGCGGGGCTGGAGCTGTACGAGGTCGAATACGCCGACCGCGACGGCAATTCGCTGAGCGGCCGCGACCGCTACCGCTCGCTGCAGATCAGCCAAGTCTTCCTCAAGGGCAGCAGCAACGTGGCCTTGCTGTTCGATGAGGTGGAGGACGTCTTCCCACCCATTTCCACCGATGCGGCGCAGATCATGGCGCGGCTGGACACCGGCGACGGCTCGCCCAGCGGCAGCGTCAGCGGCAAGGCCTGGGTGAACCAGATCCTGGAGACCAACCCGGTGCCGGTGATCTGGGTCACCAACCGCATCGAGCAGATCGACCCGGCTTTCCGGCGCCGCTTCCAGTACCACCTGGAACTCAAGAGCCCGCCGCCGGGCGCGCGTGAAGCCTTGGTGACCAAGGCACTGGCGGGCGTGCCGGTGTCCGAGGGCTTCGCCGCCAAGCTGGCCGAACGCAAGGGCCTCACGCCCGCGCAGGTGCGCACGGCGGTGAAGTTCGCGCGGCTGGCCGGCGAGGCGGGGCAGGTCGAGGCGCTCATCGAGCGGCAGATCGGCAATGCCGACAAGGCGCTGGGCAACGGCAACATGGGCCGCGGGCCGCGCCGTGTGGTCACGAACTACGACCTGAGCCTGGTCAACACCGAGTCACGCTTCGAGATCCCGCGCATCGTCGAGGCGCTGCGCCGCAAGGGCTTCGGCACGCTGTGCTTCTACGGGCCGCCCGGCACCGGCAAGACGGCACTGGCCGAGCACATCGCGCACGAACTGCAGCGGCCGCTGATGATCCGCCAGGCGTCCGACCTCGTGAGCAAGTTCGTCGGCGAGACCGAGCAGAACATGGCCGCGATGTTCGAGGACGCAGAGTCCGAGCATGCGGTGCTGCTGCTGGACGAAGCCGACAGCTTCATGCGCAGCCGCCGCATGGCCGAGCGCAACTACGAAGTGAGCGAGGTCAACGAGATGCTGCAGGGCATGGAGCGATATGCGGGCGTCTTCATCTGCACCACCAACCTCTTCGAGGAGTTGGACGAGGCAGCACTGCGGCGCTTCACCTTCAAGATCCGCTTCAAGGCGCTCATGCCCGAGCAGCGCGAGCGCATGTTCGTGGCCGAAGCACTGGATGGCGAGGCTGCCAGGCTGACACCTGAGCAGCGCGACCGCCTGCATGAGCTCGACCAGCTCGCCCCCGGCGATTTCGCATCCGTGAAGCGCCAGGTGGACGTGCTGGGCACCAGCTTCGACCCGGACGAATTCCTCGCCCAGCTCGAAGCCGAGCACAAGGTCAAGCCCGAGGTGCGGCAGCGCCGCGGCATCGGATTCCGGGCTTGATGAAGTTGACGCCGGGCTGAAATGCAAGGCGCCGATTCGCGGCGCACATCACGCCCTCGGCGAAATCGTTATTCCTCCACGGGCAATGGCCTCGGGCCGGCAAGCTCAAGCGGCGCAAACCCACTTCGCCATGCAGACTTCAAGGACTTGCGCCCGCGCACGCCGAGCTTCCTGCTGTTTGCATGACTTCCCCCGCCGACGTTCCCCTCCTCACCGAACTGGCCCTGCCACTGCGGTTGGCTGCGGCATTGGCCTGCCTGGGGTGCGGCGCCCTGCTGGCGCTGATGATGGCGCAGCGTGCCGACGGCACGGATGCGCGCGTGGAGCGAAGCTGGCTGGTGACCTCGGCGGTCATCGTCGGCGCCTGCTTCTGGTCAGCCGCCCTGTGCGTGGCGATGGGCATGGCCGGCGCGGGCCGTGTGCCGCTGGCCGGCGCGGCATTCGCACTGCTGCTGTCGATCGCCTCGGCGCTGGTGGCCTTCATCGGCGGCACCTCGCGCCGCAAGCGGCATCGCCCGCCTGCCGCGGCCGGCGCCTCTTTCCTGCTGTTGTGTGTCGTGGCCACGCTGGCGCAATCCCTGGAATGGAAGACCCCGCTGACCGCCGTGCTGGCGGTGTGCGCCGGTGCCATCGCGGCGCAGGTGGCCATGGTGTGGACGCTGTCGCACTGGCAGCGCAACCGCCGCCACGCGCCCTGGAAGCGCAGCATCCAGGCTGCCTTGCCGCTGGGCCTGGCCCAGGCACTGCCCATCGCGGCCATGGCCTTCTGGCTGCCCATGCCCGACCCGGTCATGCCCGCGGGCGAATTGCTCACGGCCGTGCTGGCGTTCGGCATGGCCCTGCTGGCCATGCAGGCCTGGCGCATGGAGCGCCTCATGATGGGCCGCCACCAGCTGCTGGGTGCGCAGCTGCAGCAGGCGCACGCCCACCTTGAACGCACGCCGTTCTCCGATCCGCTCACCGGACTGCTCAGCCGCGTGGGCCTGGAAGCCTCGCTGCGCCAGGCCGCGCAGCAGGCCGAGAACCAGGGCCACCGGGTGGCGCTGCTGCTCATCGGCCTGGACAGCTTCAAGAGCGTCAACGACTCCTTTGGCCACGCACTGGGCGACAGCGTGCTGCGCGAAGTCAGCCGGCGCCTGGTGGAGCATGCCGCTACCCTGGTGGGACCGCCGCGCGTCATCGGCCAGACCCTGGCCCGCCTGGGCGGCGATGAATTCCTGCTGATGCTGCAAGGCCACCTCGACCGGCAGTCGCTGGGGCGCTCGGCCGCCAAGCTGCTGGAGGTGCTGGACGGCCCCATCAACTGCGACGGCCAGGAGCTCAAGCTGTCGGCGTCCATCGGCATCGCCTGCTTCCCGGAAGACGGCGGCGCCTCCAAGCTCATCGTTCGCGCCGATGCCGCCATGCATGCGGCCAAGGCGGCGGGCGGCTGCACCTACATGGCCTTCGAGCCGCGCATGCAAGACGATGCGCGCGACAAGCACGAGCTGCTGCGCGACTTGCGCCATGCCATCGAGAACAAGCAACTGGAGCTGTTCTACCAGCCCAAGATCGACGCCCGCAGCGGGCAGGTGACGGCCGCCGAGGCGCTGCTGCGCTGGCACCATCCGGTGCGCGGCACGCTGAGCCCCGATGTGTTCATTCCGCTGGCCGAGCGCCATGGCTTGATCGGCGCGCTGGGCAACTGGGTCATCGACGATGCCTGCCGGCAGGCACGGGTGTGGCGCGAGCGCGGGCTGAAAATGCGCGTGGCGATCAACCTGTCGGTCTTCCAGATGCGCCAGAACGACCTGGTCGAGCGCATCCAGGCCGCCTTGAAGCGCCACGGCGTGAACCCGTCGCGACTCACCTGCGAGATTACCGAATCGGTGGCGATGGAAGACACGCAGGTCACCCAGCGCACCTTCGAGCGCCTGGGGCAGGCCGGCATCCACCTGTCCATCGACGACTTCGGCACCGGCTATTCCAGCCTGAGCTACCTGCGCCGGCTGCCGGCCACCGAGCTGAAGATCGACCGCAGCTTCGTGATGGACCTGGACACCAGCGATGACGCCAAGGCCATCGTCGACGCCGTGCTCAAACTGGCCCATGCCATCGGCCTGAAGGTGGTGGCCGAGGGTGTGGAGACGGTGCAGCAGCGCGACATCCTGCTGCAGCTGGGCTGCGATGAATTCCAGGGCTACCTGTTCGCCCGGCCCATGTCCGCCCGGGCGCTGCTCTTGTGGGCGGTGGAGGACAAGCCCGCCAAGAACGCATTCCGCGCCTCGCTGTTCGCCGAGACTGACGTGTCCGTGATGGGCGACGCCCCGCGCTCCAGCTCGCAGGACGGCCTGCACAGTGTCCAGGCCCTGCGCGCCCAGCGGCGGCATGGCGGCGCGGCAGGGGGTTGACGGGTTTCCTAGAATCGAGGGATGAACCCGATCGCCTACACCCGCGCCCAGGCGCTGCCCGAGATCCTCAAGCAACGCATCGCCATCCTCGATGGCGCCATGGGCACCATGATCCAGCGCTACAAGCTGACGGAAGCCGATTTCCGCGGCCAGCGCTTCCTGGACCACGGCAAGGACTTGAAGGGCAACAACGACCTGCTGCAGCTCACGCGGCCGGACGTGATCCGCGAGATCCATGAGCAATACCTTGCGGCGGGTGCGGACATCATCGAGACCAACACTTTCGGCGCGACCACCGTGGCGCAGGAAGACTACGCCCTGGCCCACGTCGCCCGAGAGCTGAACGTGGCCGGCGCCAAGCTGGCGCGCGAAGCCTGCGACAAGTACGCCACTGCCGACAAGCCGCGCTACGTGGCCGGCGCGCTTGGCCCCACGCCACGCACCGCCAGCATCAGCCCGGACGTGAACGACCCCGCGGCGCGCAACGTGAGCTTCGACGAGCTCAAGGCCGCCTACTACGAGCAGGCTGAAGGTCTGATGGAAGGCGGCTGCGACCTCTTCCTCGTGGAAACCATCTTCGACACGCTCAACGCCAAGGCGGCCATCTTTGCGCTGGACGAGCTGATGGAGGCGACGGGCGAGCGGCTGCCCGTCATCATCTCCGGCACGGTGACCGACGCGTCCGGCCGCATCCTCTCAGGCCAGACCGTCAGCGCCTTCTGGCACAGCGTGCGCCATGCCCGCCCGCTGGCGGTGGGCCTGAACTGCGCGCTGGGTGCGACGCTGATGCGGCCGTACATCGAAGAGCTGTCCAAGGTGGCAGGCGACACGTTCATCAGCTGCTATCCGAACGCGGGCCTGCCCAACCCGATGAGCGACACCGGCTTCGACGAGACGCCGGAGATCACCGGGAGCCTGGTGGAGGAGTTCGCGAAGTCGGGCTTCCTGAACGTCGCGGGTGGGTGCTGCGGAACGACGCCGGCTCACATCGCGCAGATCGCTCAGCGAGTCGGCAAGTACCAGCCGCGCTGTGTCCAGCACGGCGCGTTCACTTCCTTGCTGGCAGCTTAGTCATTGGCGAGGCAGGCGAGCCGGGGAGCATGGGCTTGCCGGCGTCGGTGACCGTGCCTGACTCAGGCGGCGATTCGATCTGTCTCTGGTGTGCCTTGCAGCCGCTTCGCCACCGCTTCGCCAACAAAGCGCATGAAGGCCTGGATGCGGGCGGTGCGGCGCAGGTCGGGGTGGGTGAGAAGCCACGCGGGGTTGGCCAGCTCTGCGATGTCATCCGACACCGCGACCAGCTCGGGCTCGCCGGCGGCCACGTAGGACGGCAAGATGCCAATGCCGCAACCGCTGCGCAACAGCGCCACCATGCTGCCGAAGGTATCGACACGAAAGCGCACGTGGTTCGGGGGCAGGTGGCTGCGCATCCAGCGTGAGCAGCGGTTGTCGGAACCACCGAATTCGATCCACGGCGACATCCCGAGCAGGGCGTCCAGCTGCGTCTTCCCCTGGGGCAGGGCAGGAGCTCCACGCCTCGCACAGGCGCGGTATTGCACCACCCCCAGTTGACGCCCGACCCAATGGTCAGGCGGTTCGCGCGAGAAGCGCAGCGCCACGTCGGCCTCTCGCCGTGACAGGTCGAGCAATGCGCTGCTTTCGCTGATATCGACCGAGATCCCCGGGTGCGCCTTGGCGAAGTCTGCCAACGCTTGCGAGAGCAGGTATGACACGGTGGCGAACGCCGTCGTCAGGTGGACCGTTCCCTTCAGGCGTTGGTCACGGCCTTGCAGTTGACGCTCGACCTCGTCGATGCGCGGCGCCATGGCCTTGGCTTCGCGCAACAGCAATTCGCCAGCGTCAGTCACCGCGTAGCCCTTGCGATGGCGCTCGAACAAGCGCGTGCCGAGGCCGGCTTCGAGTTGGTCGAGCCGACGCATCGCCGTCGACAACGTGACCTGCAGCTCCCGCGCGGCGCTGGCCAGGGACCCGGTGTCGGCCACCACCAAGACAAAACGCAAGTCATCCCAGTTCATGCCCAGGATCATCGCCCACTCCTTGAATGATTGCAATTTCGCAAGCGGAGGTTGCGATGTTATCGATTGATGCAAGTTCACCTGCTGCGTAGATTTGCCCCTCACCGAGTCCCGGTCCATCCACAGGAGAACCCATGAACACCTTCCCTCAAGCTCTGAGCCCGATCCGCGCACTGTCGGCAGTGACCGTTGTGATCGCGGTCACCGCGATGGCGGCCTGCGGTGGCGGCAACGCCAACGCACAGACCGCGGGCTTCGCGCTTGGCAGCCCCGACCTCGTCGGCAATACCTTCGCCGCCAAGTACACGCTCAATGCTTTCGGATGCACCGGCGGCAATGTCTCGCCGGAGCTGCGCTGGCAAAACGCACCTGCCGGCACCAAGGGTTTCGCACTGCAGGTGCTGGACCTCGACGCGCCGACAGGCAGCGGTTTCTGGCACTGGGCCGTGTACAACATCCCGGCCAGCGCGACGGGTCTCGCGCAAGGCGCAGGCAACGCCGCGTCGTCACTGCCTGCACCGGCCTTCGGCGGCAACACCGACTTCCTGGATACGGGGGCGACCGGTGGCAACGGCAACTATGCCGGCCCCTGCCCACCCACCGGCGACAAGCCGCACCGCTACCAGTTCACGCTCTATGCCTACGGCGTTCCTGACGTGCAGGCTGCAGCCGGCATCCCCCGCTCGGGGACTGCAGGGCTGTACAGCTTCATCCTGAACAAGGGTATCGGCAACCAGTTGCTCGCGAAGACGTCGTTTGTCGCGACCTACGGACGCTGAGCGCGGCGAGATCAATCTCGAGCGGATCCGCTGTCGAGAATCGTGTCGGGGCCTCACAACTGCAGCAGGCGCTGCAGGTTGAGGCGAACCTTCACCTCGTGCGGCGCGACGCCGCCTGTGATTTCGTACGTCTTCTGCCGGATGTCCCTCATCGCCGGCTCGCCCAGCGGCGTGCCGTTGCGGCTGATGATGCTGGCCACCTTCGGTTCGTTGGCCCGCACCCCGCGGCGCAGCACGATGGCCACCTCGGTGCTGGCCAGGCGCACGTAGCTTCCGGGCGGGTAGATGCCCACGCCCTTGATGATGGCGGCGCCTGCCTCGTCGGCCTTCTGGTTCTCGTCGAGATAGGCGGCCTTGGCCGCGGCGATGGCGGGCATGGCCTGGCGCATCTTCCGGGGGCTCAGGCGTGCGGCGAAGATGTCGGCACGCTGGATGAGGCGGGCCAGTTGCATCCACGGCGAGAGTTCGGCCAGCGGGCCGGGCGGCGAGGCATGGTGGTGCTCGACGGCCTGCAGCCACAGGTCGTCGCTGACCCCCAGCTCGCGCATGATCTTCACCGCCTTCGCGGCGTGGCCATCGATCACCTCGCGCTGGCGCGGCGTGACCGGGCCGTCCTGCAGGGCCAGCGTGTCCTGCAGCGTGGTCATCGCGATGTTCATCGTCAACGCCGCGCGCCGCAGCGACACGCGCCATTCGGCCGGCCACGGCAGGTTGCGCGCGGCCAGGTCGCACACGCTGGTGACCAGCAGGGCGTGTGTCACGCTGTACTGGTGCAGCTCGCTGGTGGTGGCGTGGATGAGCGTGAGCAGCCCGGCATCGGTGTCGCCGTCCAGCAGCTCCAGCAGGTCGCGCTCCAGCTTCTCCACGCGCGAGCCGAAGTCGGCCTGCGGCGGATCGTGAAGCATGGCGCTGGCGCGCAGCATCAGGTTGTTCCAGCCCGTCACCGGGTCGGCGATGGACCGGCGGGTGAGCGGCTGCGCAGGGGCCTCGGGCACGTCGGCCGTGGCCTTGGCGATCTGCCCCAGCAGCGCATTGCTGCGGACCATGGAGTCGACCTTGCCGGCCAGCGCCTTCTTGAACTGCTGGGAGTCGTTCTCGTCCACGTAGATGCCGCGGGCGATGAGCTGCTGGCGCTGCGCTTCGGTGGCCACCGTGGCGCCGCGCGGCACGAGCAGCATCCCGGCCGAATCGCGCAAGGCGAAGGGCACCGGGAGTCCGATCTTCAGGATGTGCGGCGGAAGCTGGATGACGGCCATGAAAAACGTTCTGACGCGACTGGACAGACGGCAAGGTTGCCGCGTCGCTTTCATTTCGGCAATTCCTCACCCAACTTGAACCCAGGGGTTTGGAGGCGCCCGCTTACAATCGCGGTTCGCCCAAGGAGCGTTGCGACAACCGTCACGGTTGCCAGGCTTGGGCAGATCGGCCCCCTGCTCCAGCGACGGGCCGGTGTTCCAACGGCGCTCACCCGACCTTTGCGGCCGCGGTGAGTTTCGCGGCCGGTTTTGAAGTCTGACAACCTGCCCGCCGCCATGACCACCGCCACCACCCCTGTCCACGTGCCGCCCATGAAGCTCTCGGGCCTGGAGCCCGTGCTCATCGGCGAGGGTTCGCTGTTCGTGAATGTGGGCGAGCGCACCAACGTCACGGGCTCCAAGGCCTTCGCGCGGCTCATCCTGAACGGCCAGTTCGAGGAGGCGCTGGCGGTGGCGCGCCAGCAGGTGGAAAACGGCGCCCAGGTCATCGACATCAACATGGACGAGGCCATGCTCGACAGCAAGGCCGCGATGGTGCGCTTCCTCAACCTCATCGCCTCCGAGCCCGAGATCGCGCGCGTGCCGATCATGATCGACAGCTCCAAGTGGGAGGTGATCGAGGCCGGGCTGAAGTGCGTGCAGGGCAAGGGGATCGTGAACTCGATCTCGCTCAAGGAAGGCGTGGACATCTTCAAGCACCAGGCCAAGCTGGTGCGACGCTACGGTGCCGCGGCTGTGGTGATGGCCTTTGACGAGAAGGGCCAGGCCGACACCTTCGAGCGCAAGGTGGAGATCTGCCAGCGGGCGTATCGCATCCTCGTCGACGAAGTGGGCTTCCCCCCGGAAGACATCATCTTCGACCCGAACATCTTCGCGATTGCCACCGGCATCGAGGAGCACGACAACTACGCGGTCGACTTCATCAACGCCACGCGCTGGATCAAGCAAAACCTGCCGGGTGCGAAAGTGTCTGGTGGCGTGTCGAACGTGAGCTTCAGCTTCCGCGGCAATGACCCGGTGCGCGAGGCCATCCACACCGTGTTCCTGTACCACGCCATCAAGGCGGGCATGGACATGGGCATCGTCAACGCCGGCATGGTGGGCGTGTACGACGACCTCGAAGCCACGCTGCGCGAGCGGGTGGAAGACGTGGTGCTCAACCGCCGCCCCGATGCCGGCGAGCGCCTGGTCGAGGTGGCCGAGAGCGCCAAGGGCGCAGCCAAGGACGACTCCGCCAAGCTCGCCTGGCGCGCCAAGCCGGTGGACGAGCGCCTGAGCCACGCGCTGGTGCATGGCATCAACGAGTTCATCACCGAGGACACGGAAGAGGTCTACCAGCGCATCAAGGCTGAAGGCGGCCGGCCGCTGCACGTGATCGAAGGGCCGCTGATGGCCGGCATGAACATCGTGGGCGACCTGTTCGGCCAGGGCAAGATGTTCCTGCCCCAGGTGGTCAAGAGCGCCCGCGTGATGAAGCAGGCCGTGGCGCACCTGCTGCCCTACATCGAGGCCGAGAAGAAGGCCATGGTCGACGCGGGCGGCGAGGCCAAGCCCAAGGGCAAGATCGTCATCGCCACCGTCAAGGGCGATGTGCACGACATCGGCAAGAACATCGTCACCGTCGTGCTCCAGTGCAACAACTTCGAAGTCGTGAACATGGGCGTGATGGTCCCGTGCCAGGACATCCTCGCCAAGGCGAAGGTGGAGGGCGCTGACATCATCGGCTTGAGCGGCCTCATCACGCCCAGCCTGGAAGAGATGCAGCACGTGGCCGCGGAGATGCAGCGCGACGAACACTTCCGCGTGAAGAAGATCCCGCTGCTGATTGGCGGCGCGACCACCAGCCGCGTGCATACCGCGGTCAAGATCTCTCCGCACTACGACGGCCCGGTGGTCTACGTGCCCGATGCAAGCCGCAGCGTGAGCGTGTGCAGCGATTTGCTGAGCGACGAGAAGGCGGCGGCATTCATCGACGACATGAAGGCCGACTACGAGAAGGTACGCCAGCAGCACGCCAACAAGAAGGCCACGCCGCTGGTGACGTTGGCACAGGCGCGTGCGAACAAGACGCCCATCGACTGGACAAGTTACGCCGCGCCGCAACCCAAGTTCATCGGTCGCCGCGTGTTCAAGAACTACGATCTCGGCGAACTCGCGCAGTACATCGACTGGGGCCCGTTCTTCCAGACCTGGGACCTGGCCGGACCGTACCCCGCCATCCTCACCGACGAGATCGTGGGCGAGTCCGCGCGCCGCGTGCTCAGCGACGGCCAGCGCATGCTCAAGCGGCTGATCGAAGGCCGCTGGCTCACAGCCAGCGGCGTGATCGGCCTGTTCCCGGCCAACACGGTGAATGACGACGACATCGAGATCTACACCGACGAGTCGCGCAGCGAAGTGCTGATGACCTGGCGCGGCCTGCGCATGCAGACCGAGCGCCCGGTGGTGGACGGCGTGATGCGGCCCAACCGCTGCCTGGCCGACTTCGTCGCGCCCAAGGGCTCGGGCGTGGCCGACCACGTGGGCCTGTTCGCAGTCACGGCCGGCCTGGGTGTGGAGAAGAAGGAAAAGCAGTTCCTCGACGACCTCGACGACTACAGCGCCATCATGCTCAAGGCCCTGGCCGACCGCCTGGCCGAAGCCTTCGCCGAGCGCATGCACGAGCGCGTGCGCAAGGAGCTGTGGGGCTACGCGTCGGACGAAGCGCTGAGCAACACCGATCTCATCGCCGAGAAGTACAAGGGCATCCGCCCGGCGCCCGGCTACCCCGCCTGCCCGGACCACACCGTCAAGGGCGAGATGTTCCGCGTGCTGCAGGCTGGCGAGATCGGCATGGCGCTCACCGAAAGCCTGGCGATGACGCCGGCCGCCAGCGTGAGTGGCTTCTACATCGCGCACCCGGAGGCGGCGTACTTCAACGTCGGCAAGATCGGTGACGACCAGCTCGCGGACTGGTCGCGGCGTGCAGGCCTGGAAGAAGACCAGGTGCGGCGCTCGCTGGCATCCATGCTGTGAGGATGAAGCGATGCGGTTGCAATCGGTGACGCATCGCAACATCTCTTAGTAAAGCCTCCGATTTCGGTCCGCGCCCCGCGCGGACCGAGGCATCGAACGACGCGATTTCCCATCGCTTTGCGCGATTGCCGTTCTGAAACTGCCCCGTTCTGCCAGTTCGGCCCTGGCACGACTGCTGCGTTGCCACGCGCGCACGAAGCAACCACTTCAGGGTCGGACATGACAACAAGAGATGCATCCGCGCCGGGCCGCGCCGCGCAGGCCGTTCGGCGCCTGGGCCTTGCCGCCTTCATCGCGCTTTCACTGGCCGCATGCGGCGGCGGCAAGAACGACGGCGACACCACCACGCCGCCCGCCCAGGTCGAGAAGCCGGGCACGCGCGCCGAGGCCGCCCGCTTCCTCACGCAGGCCACCTTCGGACCCACCGATGCCGACGTCGACCACCTGATGGACGTGGGCTACTCGGCATGGATCGACGAGCAGTTCACCAAGACGCAGGCCGTGTCGCACCGTGCTGCGTGGGAGGCTGCTGACGCCATCGTCAAGTCGACCAACCCCACGGGCACCATCGCGGGCGACGGCGTCGTCAACAGCTTCTGGACGCAGGCGGTGTCCGGCAACGACCAGTTGCGGCAGCGCACCGCCTACGCGCTGTCGCAGATCTTCGTCATCTCGCTGCAGGACGGCGCGCTTGCAGACAACGCCCGTGCGGTGGCGAACTACCTGGACATGCTCAGCGACAAGAGCTTCGGCAACTACCGCGACCTGCTGCAGGGCGTGTCGCTGCATCCGATGATGGGCCTGTACCTCAGCTCCATGCGCAACCAGAAGGCCGATGCCAAGAGCGGCCGGGTGCCCGACGAGAACTACGCCCGCGAGGTGATGCAGCTGTTCTCCATCGGCCTGCAGGAACTCAATGCCGACGGCAGCGCCAGGCTCACCAACGGCGCGCCCGTCGACACCTACGACGCCACAGACATCGCCGGTCTGGCCAAGGTGTTCACCGGCTGGAGCTGGAACTGTCCCGAGTGGCCGGACAACAGCTGTTTCTTCAGCGGCTCGGCCAACGGGAACTCCGACCCGGACCGCAGCTTCAAGACCATGCAGGGGTACCCGCAGTACCACAGCACGGAGGAGAAGAAGTTCCTCGGCATCACCATCGCGCCGCAGACCAAGGCCTCGCCGGACGACAGCCTGAAGACGGCGCTCGATGGCCTGTACAACCACCCCAACGTCGGGCCCTTCATCGGAAAGCAGCTCATCCAGCGCTTCGTCACCAGCAACCCCAGCCCGCAGTACGTGCAGGCCGTGACCGCCGCCTTCGACAACAACGGCGCCGGCGTGCGGGGTGACATGAAGGCGGTGATCAAGGCCGTACTGATGAACCCGGAAGCGCGCACGAGTTCGAACAGCGCCGGCAAGGTGCGCGAGCCGGTGCTGCGCCTGTCGGCGGTGATGCGGGCCTTCGGCTTCAAGTCCGACACCGGCTTCTTCAAGGTGGGCGTGACGGACAACCCCGGCACGCAGCTGGGCCAGACGCCGATGCGCTCGCCCTCGGTCTTCAACTTCTACCGGCCGGGCTATGTGCCGCCGGGCACCGCTGCGGCAGCGGCCAACCTCGTCGTGCCCGAGATGCAGATCGCCCACGAGACCACCATGTCGGGCTACGTGAACTTCATGCGTGACAACCTCATGCTCGGCGTGGGGCAGTACAACACCGTGGTCAACGGCGTGACGCTGAACCGGCGCGACCTGCAGCCTGATTTCACCGGCGAACTCGCGTTGGCCGACAAGCCCGCGGACCTGCTGGATCGCCTCAACGCCAAGCTGATGTACGGCACCATGCCGGCGGCGCTGAAGACCGAGATCCAGGGCGCGGTCGAGAAGATCACCATCCCTGCGCTCAACAGCGGCGGGTCCAACCAGGCGGCCATCGACACGGCCAAGCGCAACCGCGTGAACGCGGCCATCCTGCTGACCATCGTGTCGCCGGAATTCCTGGTCCAGAAGTGAGGCGAGGGGAGAACACCATGACCACCACCAATGCATCCCGCCGCCTGTTCCTGCGCCATGCCGGCGCCATGGCCGCCACCGTCGGCACAGGCGCCGCACCCTTTGCGCTCAACCTGGCGGCGCTGGGTTCGGCCTCGGCGCAGGCGGCCTCCGACTACAAGGCCATCGTCTGCATCTTCCTGTTCGGCGGCAACGACTCCATCAACATGGTGCTGCCCACCGACGCCAGCTCGTGGGCGGCCTACACCGCCACGCGCAACCAGGCCCCCGATTCCATCGCGCTGCTGGCACCCGGCACCGCTGCCGTGGGCACGGCGGCGGCCGGGTCGCCGTCGCGCCTGGGTGGCGTGCTGCCCATCACCCCGCTGAACGCGCAGGGCCGCACCTTCGCGCTGCATCCGCTGATGGGCACGCTGCAGACCATGTTCAACACTGACAAGCGGCTGGCGATCCTGCCCAACACCGGGCCGTTGATCATGCCCACCAGCAAGGCGCAGTACGCGCAGAGCACCTTCCCCAAGCCCGCGCACCTGTTCTCGCACAACGACCAGTCCAACACCTGGCAGACCTTCAAGCCCGAAGGGGCGACCACCGGCTGGGGCGGCCGCATGGCCGACCTGATGGGCGCGCAGAACAGCAAGGCGGTGTTCACCTCGATTTCCGCATCGGGCAACTCGGTGTGGCTGGCGGGGCAGAGCATCAAGCAGTACCAGGTGAGCACCAACGGCGCGATCCGCATCGGCAGCGATTCGAACGGCCGCGTCTACGGCTCGACCGACGTGGCCGCGGCCCTGGAGCGCATCGTCAAGGGCACGCGCGGCACGCACGTGCTGGAGGGTGACCTGGCGGCGATTTCCAGCCGTGCGCTCGATGCCGAGCTGGCCTTGCGCACGGCGTTGAAGGCGCCCAGCGATCCGCTCTTTGGCACCGCGCCCGCGAGCGGCGCTTACAACGCCAACAACGACCCGAAGCTGCAGTACGACAACCCGCTGACCGGCGCGAAGTCGGCCAACCCGCTAGCGCAGCAGTTGCAGGTGGTGGCGCGGCTGATCGACGCCGGCATGGGCGGCGCCATCGGCGTGAAGCGGCAGGTGTTCTTCGTGAGCATGGGCGGCTTCGACACGCACGACAACGAGAACCGCAACCACGCCGACCTGATGGCCAGGCTGGCGCAGGCGCTGCGCTACTTCGACACCACACTGGGCGCATTGAATGCGCGCAATGCGGTGACCACCTTCACCGGCTCGGACTTCGGCCGCACCTTCACGAGCAACGGCGACGGCACCGACCACGGCTGGGGCGCGCACCACTTCGTGATGGGCGGGGCGGTCAAGGGCGGTGACCTGTACGGCAACTTCCCGGTGCTGGGCCTGAAGAACGCGAACAACAACAACTTCGACAGCAGCCCCAACCAGATCGGCAACGGTGCGCTGCTGCCGGAGAACTCGGTGGACCAGCTCGGTGCGACGCTCGGCCGCTGGTTCGGCCTGTCGGACGCGCAACTAATCGACGTTTTTCCGAACTTGAAGAATTTCGATGTGTCCAGGCGTGACCTGGGCTTCATGAGCTGAGGCGTCGGATGCGGCGGAGTGCGGACTCACGCGCTCGCACCCGCTTACATCTGATGCAGCCTGGAGGGCATCGTTTTCCCCTGCTCCATCGTTCAAATGCAGGTGTCGCCGGATTTGGGCCGGCGTCCAGCATTCAAGACCAAGGAGCAACCATGAGCACGACCTCCCCCGACTCGACCTCGACCACGACCGCCTCGCCGGCGGCATCGACAGGCCTGTTCGGCGGCCGGTTCAATCACAAGGCATTGCTGGTGGCTGGCGGCCTCGCGCTGACCGGCCTGGGCGTTGCCGCAGGACTGACGCTGCGCGCGCCGACGGAGCCGCAGATCATGGCGCCGGGATCGGCGCAGGCCGCGAAGGCATCGCTGGCCGCGAACGAAAGCCTGGTCGAGCCTGTGAAGGCAGACAAGGCCGGCACGCCGGTGCCGCCGGCCGATGAGAAGGCGGTGGCACCGCAAGGCGATGCGAAGACGGCGAATGCCGGGGCCACGGCTTCAACGCATGCGGGCACCAAGCACGCCGGCACGGCGTCGCATGCCAACAGCAGCGGCACGGGAACGTCCGCGCAGACGTCCACGCAAACCGCCGCGGTGTGCACGCGCTGCGGTGTGGTGGAGTCGGTGCAGGCCGTGACCGTGAAGGGCAAGGGCAGCGGCGCCGGCGCCGTGGCCGGCGGTGCACTGGGTGCCGTGGTGGGCAACCAGTTCGGCCATGGCAACGGCCGCGCGGCGATGACTGTGCTGGGCGCCATCGGCGGCGGCATGGCCGGCAACGAGATCGAGAAGCGCTCGAAGGCCGAGACGTACTACGACGTGCGCGTGCGCATGGACGACGGCACCGTGCGGACCATCCGCCAGAAGGCCGCGCCGGCGGCGGGCTCGCGGGTGACGGTGGACAACGGCGTGGTGCACGTGGCGGCGCAGAACGCCTGAACCCGGGCTCAGACGCCGTGGTTCAACACACGGCGGTATTGGATGGCCTCGGCGATGTGATGCGTCTTGACGTCGGACTCGCCGGCCAGGTCCGCCGCGCTGCGGGCCACGCGCAGCACGCGGTGGAAGCTGCGCGCTGACCAGCCGAGCTTGGTGGCGGCCGTTTGAAGGAACTTCGATGCAGCCGCGTCCAGCGCGCAGTGCAGGTCGATGCCATCGCCTCGCAAGCCTGCATTGAGGCTGCCTTGCCGTGAGAATTGGCGCTGCTGAGCCTCGATGACGCGTGAGGCCACCTGCGTGCTGGCTTCCCCGTCGGGCGCTGCCGACAAGGTTTCCGGGGCGACGGCGGGGACTTCCACTTGCAGGTCGATGCGGTCCAGCAGCGGGCCGCTGATGCGGCTTTGGTAGCGCAGCACGGCGTCGGGTGTGCAGCGGCAGGCCCTCAAGGTGTTGCCATGGTGACCGCACTGGCATGGGTTCATGGCCGCGATCAATTGGAAGCGGGCAGGGAACTCCGACTGGCGAGCAGCCCTGGAGATGACGATGCGACCTGTCTCCAACGGCTCGCGCAAGGCCTCCAAGGCGTTGCGTGGGTACTCGGCCAGCTCATCCAGGAAGAGCACCCCTTCGTGAGCCAGCGAGATCTCCCCCGGCCGAGGCGGTGACCCCCCGCCCACGAGGGCCACCGACGACGCCGTGTGATGCGGGGTGCGCAAGACCCGCTGCCCCCATCGGCTGACGTCGAAGTGCGAGGTGAGGCTCAGCACTGCCGCTGACTCCAGCGCCTGCGCCTCGGACAAGGGCGGCAGCAGGCCGATAAAGCGCTGCGCAAGCATGGACTTGCCGGTGCCTGGCGGCCCGACCATCAGCAGCGAATGGCCTCCGGCCGCCGCCAATTCCAAGGCCCGCTTGGCGCCCACCTGCCCCTTCACCTCGCGCAGGTCCGCCGGCGCAGGCGGGGCGCACCGGGTGCCGGCCACGGCGGTCGGCAGCCCTTGCGCCGCTTCATCGGGCAAAAGTGCCTGGACCACGTCCAGCAGGTGCCTGGCCGGGTGGATCTTCAATCCTTCCACCAGCGCCGCCTCCTGCGCGCTCACCTCCGGCAGCACCAGCGCCCGGTTCGAGCCCAGCCGCTGCATTGCGAGCGCCATGGCCAACGCGCCGCGCACCGGCCGCAGGTGCCCGGCCAGTGACAGCTCGCCCGCGAATTCATAGCGTCCGAGCTTGTTCGCATCGATCTGCCCGTTGGCCGCCAGGATGCCCAGCGCCATTGGCAGGTCGAAGCGGCCTGACTCCTTGGGGAGGTCGGCCGGGGCCAGGCTGACGGTGATCCTCTTGTTGTGAGGGAAGTCCAGCCCGCTGTGCAGCAAGGCGGCCCGCACCCGTTCCCGCGCTTCCTTGACCTCGGTGTCGGCCAGGCCCACCACGGTGAAGCTCGGCAGGCCGTTGGCCAGGTGCACCTCCACCATCACCTCGGGTGCGGCCAGCCCATTGAGGGCGCGGCTGTGCAGGACGGCCAGCGACATCTGATTTCCCTTGATCGTGCATCGTGAATGGGCGGCGATTCTGGCCACCCGTGCACCAAAGCGCGCGCCCCTTGCGGGCCACCCCGATGGGCGAGGCGCAGTGGTTGGCGGAATGCACCAAAAACCAGCCTCAAGCTGACTGCCAGCCCAACTCGGGTCAATGAACGCACTGTTTCGGCGCATTGGCGCGCACCGATGGGGCGCCAAAACCTTGTTGCAAGCGGGCACAGAAGCTGCAGAAGTGCCCCCGCACCTATCCAACGAACCCAGGAGAATTCCGATGAAGAAGACCTTGCTGAGTCTGGCCGCCGCGACTGTCGTGACTTCCATGCCCGTGCTCGTGCATGCCGAAGACGCGAACCCCCTGTCGTTCAACGTCAGCCTCACGACCGACTACCGCTATCGCGGCATCTCGCAAAGCCGCCTGAAGCCCGCTCTGCAAGGTGGTGCCGACTATGCGTTGCCGAATGGCTTCTACGTCGGCACCTGGGGCTCCACGATTTCCTGGATCAAGGACGCCGGCACCATCACCGGCGTGGACACCGGCAGTGCTCCGGTCGAAATCGACTTCTACGGCGGCTACAAGGGCGAGATCCAGAAGGACTTCACCTATGACGTGGGCCTGCTGCAGTACTGGTACCCCGGCAACCACCTGGCCAACATCGCCAAGAACGCCAACACGCTGGAGCTCTACGGCGCGCTGACCTACGGCCCGTTCACGGTCAAGTACTCGCACTCGCTGACCACTCTGTTCGGCACGGTCGACAGCAAGGGCAGCGGCTACCTCGACTTCAGCGCCACCTTCGACGTGGGCAATGGCTTCAGCGTCGCACCGCACATCGGCCACCAGAAGGTCAAGAATTGGAGCGATGGCTCCTACACCGACTACTCGCTGACCGTGAGCAAGGACGCCGCCGGCTTCACCTGGAGCGGCGCCATCGTGGGCACCGATGCCAAGCACGACACGGGCGTGGGCGGTGTTTTCGCCTACCCGTCCCCCTCGGGCAAGAACCTCGGACGCAACGGCCTGGTCCTCGCCGTCAAGAAGACCTTCTGATCCCCTTTTCAACCTGGAGATGACCATGAAGATGGTGACTGCCATCGTCAAGCCGTTCAAGCTTGATGAAGTGCGCGAAGCCCTGAGCGCCATCGGCGTGCAGGGCGTCACGGTGACCGAAGTGAAGGGCTTCGGTCGCCAGAAGGGCCACACCGAGCTTTACCGCGGCGCGGAGTACGTTGTCGACTTCCTGCCCAAGGTGAAGATCGAGGCGGCAGTCGACGACGCCATCGTCGATCGCGTCATCGAAGCCGTCGAAGCGGCTGCCCGCACGGGCAAGATCGGCGACGGCAAGATCTTTGTTTCGTCGTTGGAACAGGTCGTCCGCATCCGCACGGGCGAAACCGGCAAAGACGCGCTCTGACGTCATCACCCCAGAGAGAGACACCACCATGAAGAAACTTCTTGCCACCCTTGCCCTGGGCTTTGCCGCCCTGGGCTTCACGGGTGTATCCGTCGCGGCAGATGCCGCCTCGGCACCCGCTGCATCAGCCGCCGCTTCCGCGGCCGAGGCCACGACGACTGCTGCAGCCCCGGCTGCCGCTGCGTCGGCCACGACGACCGCTGCCGCCGCCTCGGCCCCTGCCGCAGCGGCCAGCGCCCCTGTGCCCAACAAGGGCGACACCACCTGGATGCTCGTGTCCACCGCGCTGGTGATCATGATGTCCATCCCGGGCCTCGCGCTGTTCTACGGCGGCCTGGTCCGCAGCAAGAACATGCTGTCGGTGCTGATGCAGGTGTTCGTCACCTTCTCGATGATCGTCGTGCTGTGGGTGCTCTACGGCTACAGCATCGCGTTCACGGAAGGCAACGCCTACTTCGGTGGTGTGTCTCGCCTGTTCCTGAACGGCGTGTTCACGCCGAACGCGACCGGCGGCGACTTCGCCAACGCCGCGACCTTCAGCAAGGGAGTGGTCATTCCCGAGATCGTGTTCGTGGTCTTCCAGGCCACCTTCGCAGCCATTACCTGCTGCCTGATCGTCGGCGCCTTCGCCGAGCGCATCAAGTTCTCGGCCGTGCTCGCCTTCATGGTGCTGTGGTTCACCTTCAGCTACCTGCCGATCGCGCACATGGTCTGGTTCTGGGCCGGTCCTGACGCCTACACGAGCAAGGAAGTGGTCGACAAGGTCAACGCCACGGCCGGCCTGATCTGGCAATGGGGCGCGCTGGACTTCGCGGGCGGCACGGTGGTGCACATCAATGCTGCCGTCGCCGGCCTCGTGGGTGCCTACATGGTCGGCAAGCGCGTCGGCTACGGCCGTGAAGCCTTCACGCCGCATTCGCTGACGCTCACGATGGTCGGTGCCTCGCTGCTGTGGGTGGGCTGGTTCGGCTTCAATGCCGGCTCGGCTCTGGAAGCGGGCGGCAGCGCTGCCCTGGCCTTCCTGAACACCTTCTCGGCCACGGCCGTCGCGGTGCTTGCCTGGTGCATTGGTGAATCGCTGCTCAAGGGCAAGGCCTCGATGCTGGGTGCGGCTTCGGGCGCCGTCGCCGGCCTCGTGGCCATCACCCCCGCCGCCGGCAACGTCGGCATCATGGGTGCCCTGGTGGTCGGCGGCGCTGCCGGCTTCCTGTGCCTGTGGGGCGTGACCGGCCTGAAGAAGCTGCTGGGCGCGGACGACTCGCTGGACGTGTTCGGCGTGCACGGCGTGGGCGGCATCATCGGTGCCCTGCTGACCGGCATCTTCAACCACCAGTCGCTGGGTGGCCCGGGCCTCGTGACCGACTGGGTCACGGCCGCGACCGGCTCCAACGACATCTGGGCGCAGTTCATCATCCAGGCCAAGGCCGTCGGCGTGACGGTGGTCTGGTCGGGCGTCGTGGCTGCCATCAGCTACAAGGTCGTCGACCTGGTGATCGGCCTGCGTGTGACCGAAGAAGAAGAGCGCGAAGGCCTGGACATCTCTTCGCACGGCGAGACGGCCTACAGCAAGTAAGCCGGTACTTCCCTTCGATTGAAAGGCCGCCTTCGGGCGGCCTTTTTCATTGGGGCCGCGGCGTGCCGTGTGCACGCGTTAGGCGCACGGCGGATGAGGCCGCCCCTCTTGCCACAAGCGAGCGGCACCCCAAATGCCTAGAATCTTCCGAAACTCCAGCTCCGGCCGCACCAGGCGGGGGCGCTCTCATCGGGTCACCCTCCATGGTTCCTCACCTCATCACCGCGCTCACCGGCCCGATCAACGAACTGGAGCAGCGCATCCTTGAATCGCTGCCCGCCATCGAGCGCTGGTTTCGCCTGGAGTGGATGGAGCACACCCCCCCGTTCTACACCTCGGTGGACGTGCGCAATGCGGGCTTCAAGCTGGCGCCGGTGGACACCAACCTCTTCCCCGGCGGCTTCAACAACCTGACGCAGGAGATGCTGCCGCTGGCGGTGCAGGCGGCCATGGCGGCCATCGAGAAGATCTGCCCGGAAGCGCGCAACCTGCTGCTGATTCCGGAAAACCACACCCGCAACACCTTCTACCTCACCAACGTCTCGCGGCTGGTGCAGATCTTCCACCAGGCCGGCCTGAACGTGCGCCTGGGCACGCTCAACGAGGAGATCAAGTCGCCCACCGAGATCGCGCTGCCCGACGGCACCTCGCTCACGGTGGAGCCGCTGGTGCGCAACCGCGGCCGGCTGGGACTCAAGGACTTCGACCCCTGCACCATCCTGCTCAACAACGACCTGTCAGCCGGCATCCCCAAGGTGCTGGAGAACCTGCATGAGCAATACCTGCTGCCGCCGCTGCATGCCGGCTGGGCGGTGCGGCGCAAGACCAACCACTTCCAGGCCTACGAGGAAGTGGCCAAGAAGTTCGCCAAGCTGCTGGGCATGGACCCGTGGCTCATCAACCCGATGTTCGCCCGCTGCGGCGAGGTGAACTTCAGCGACGGCACGGGCGCCGAGTGCCTGATGAGCAATGCCGAGGCGCTCCTGGCCAAGGTGCGTCGCAAGTACAAGGAATACGGCATCCAGGAGAAGCCCTTCATCATCGTGAAGGCCGATGCCGGCACCTACGGCATGGGCATCATGACCGTGCGCGACCCGAAGGAGCTGGCCGACCTGAACCGCCGCACGCGCAACAAGATGAGCACGATCAAGGATGGCCAGGAGGTCTCCGAGGTCATCCTGCAAGAAGGCGTGCCCACCTACGAGCGGGTGCACGACGCCGTGGCCGAGCCCGTGGTCTACATGATCGACCGCTACGTCGTGGGCGGCTTCTACCGCGTGAATGCCGAGCGCGGCATCGACGAGAACCTCAACTCCCCGGGAGCGAGCTTCGTGCCGCTGGCCTTCGCCGAGTCGAACCAGTTGCCCAAGCCGGGTGCCAAGCCCGGCGCCAGCGCCCCCAACCGGTTCTACATGTATGGCGTGATCGCCCGCCTGGCGATGGTGGCGGCCAGCTACGAGCTGGAAGCGACCGACCCGGACGCCGAGATCTACGAGTGAAGCCCTGACGGGAGCCCGGCGGAGTGGCCGTATAGCGCACAAGTTGCTGCGCTGCAACAAAGGCACCATGGTCTGATCGGACTCCCGCGCTTCGGTGGGCGGAAGCGGGCTTGGGCGGGCGCACAATCTGACTCCCCCAAAACAAAGCCGCGCGGGCCGAGCCGCCGCGGTTGATCGTGAACCAGCACCGTCCTACATCGAGCCTGGCAGTCCTGACACTGGGCGCTCTGGGCGTCGTCTACGGCGACATCGGCACCAGCCCGCTGTACGCCTTCAAGGAAGTCTTCGCACACGGCCACGTGCCGCTCACCCCGGCCAACATCCTGGGCGTCCTGTCCTTGATGTTCTGGACGCTGACGGTGGTGGTGTCCATCAAGTACGTGGTGCTCATCCTGCGCGCCGACAACAACGGCGAGGGCGGGCTGATCGCCATGCTGGCCCTGGCTTCGCAGGCGGTACGCGACAAGCCGGTGCTGCGCCGGCGGCTGCTGATGCTGGGCATCTTCGGCACGGCCATCTTCTTCGGCGACGGCGTCATCACCCCCGCGGTGTCGGTGCTGGGCGCGATGGAAGGCCTGGAGGTCGCCGCGCCCGGGCTGCATGCCTACATCGTGCCGGTGTCGCTGGTGGTCATCACCGTGCTCTTCATGGTGCAGCGCCACGGCACGGGCGGCATCGGCAAGTTCTTCGGGCCGGTCACGGCGATCTGGTTCATCGTCATCGGCGTGCTCGGGCTCGGGCACATCATCCGCAACCCGGCGGTCATGTGGGCGCTGAGCCCGCACCATGCGCTGGAGTTCATGTTCTTCCATCCGCACATCGCCTTCGTCGCCCTGGGCTCGGTGGTGCTGTGCGTGACCGGGGCCGAGGCGCTGTATGCCGACATGGGCCACTTCGGCAAGCGGCCCATCCGCACCGCCTGGTTCAGCCTCGTGATGCCTTCTCTGGTGCTCAACTACTTCGGCCAGGGCGCGATGCTGCTCGACGCACCCGAAAAGGTCGGCAACCCCTTCTACGAGATGGCGCCGGCCTGGGCGCTGTACCCGCTGATCGCGCTGGCCACCTGCGCGGCCGTCATCGCCTCGCAGGCCTTGATCTCCGCCGCGTTCTCGGTGACCAAGCAGGCCATCCAGCTGGGCTACATGCCGCGGCTGCGCATCACCCACACTTCGGTGCGCGAGACGGGCCAGATCTACGTGCCCTTCGTGAACTGGGGGCTGTACACCTGCATCGTCGGCGCGGTGCTGTTCTTCGGCTCCAGCAGCAAGCTGGCCGGCGCCTACGGCATCACGGTCACGATCGACATGACCATCACGACGATCATGACCTTCTTCGTGATCCGCTACGGCTGGAAGTACCCCTGGGTGGTGAGCATTGCCGCGACGGTGTTCTTCTTCCTCGTGGACGTGACCTACTTCAGCGCCAACATCGTCAAGGTGCTGGACGGCGGCTGGTTCCCGCTGGTCATCGGCGCGGTGATGTTCACGCTCATGACCACGTGGAAGCAGGGCCGCGTGCTCATGGCCGAGCGGCTGCGCGACGACGCCATCGACCTGAAGAGCTTCCTCGAAGCCGTGTTCGTGAGCCCGCCCACGCGCGTGCAGGGCACGGCGGTGTTCCTCGTGGCGGAGCAGGGCATCACGCCCAACGCGCTCTTGCACAACCTCAAGCACAACAAGGTGCTGCACGACACCAACCTCTTCGTCACGGTGAAGCAGCATGAAGTCCCGTGGATCGGCTTCAACAAGCGCAGCGAGATGGAGCCGCTGGGCCACGACTGCTGGCAGGTGACGCTGCACTTCGGCTTCAAGAACGAGCCCGACGTGCCGGAAGCACTTGCACTGCTGCACAACCGCAGCTTCCAGCTGGACGACATGGAGACGTCCTACTTCCTCTCGCGCGACATCGTGATCCCGACCATCGGCAGCGGCATGTCGGGCTGGCGCGAAAAGCTGTTCGCCGGCATGCACCGCAATGCGTCGGCGGCGGCGGACTACCTCAGCCTGCCGACGAACCGGGTGGTGGAGCTGGGGTCGAAGGTCGAGATCTGACCGGTTTGCCGGTCAGCGAGGCGCCTTTGCTGTCGAGGTTTCAGGCCGAGGCGCGGGCTGCTTCAGATGCGCTTCGATGTCACTGACCTTGAGCTTGCGCCCGATCTTGTGCCCGTGCTTCCTGAGTTCGTCCAATGCCCGGCTCATCTCCGAGGTGCGAGGCTTCAGGGGCCGCAAGGCCTGGGCGACCACCGGTGCGATCTCGCGACGCATGAAGCGCCGCCCCGTCATGGCCACCTGCCACAGCACGAGCAAGACGCCGGCCAGCAGCACGAACAGGAACGCATCGTCGGCCTTGTCCGGCGCGACCTTGTGCATGATGGCCGGGACGATGTACAACATCGCCATCAGGCCGGCGAAGGCGAAGCCCACTTCCTTGTCCAGGTGCGTCGTGGCGAACTGGCGCTCCACCTTGGGCGAGAGCAGCAGGAAGGGCGAAAGAATCAGGGGCGGCCTGTCCGCGGATGAAATGGCGACCGAGCCCTGCTGGAGCTGGTTCTCGAACTCGATGCGTTCGCGCCACACGGTCCCGAGATCGGGAAAGGTCTGCGCGATCAGTTCCTTCAGCGGAGCCAGCTTCTTCGCGGGCCCGCGGTAGCGACCCGGGTCGGCCTCGAACGGGGTGTCGCACCGCTTGCACGTCCGCTCGTGGCCGACGAGGTCGCCTTCGCCGAGGCTGATGTAGTAGACGTGCCCAGCCAGCCCGACGCGGCGCAGGTTGAACGCGCTCGGCCGGCGGCAGATCGGGCAGAAGTCCGCCACGTAGCCCAGCGAACGCCGAACGTGCTTCTTGCCCCAGACGATGATCATCGTGCCTCCCGTTGTGCTGCTTGTGGTGTGTACCGGCGCGCGCCTGGACGACGGGCCGGCCATTCTTGCGGCCCGACTTTACCGTTCCGTCTTCGGATCGGGTCGTGCACCCTGTCACGCAAACGCCGGTTCTCGGCAGGCCTGGCGCAAAGGGCCCAGTCCGGCGTCGCGGGGGACGGGCCGCTAAGCTTCGCGCATGCGATCTGCCTTGCGCGACCTTTCCCTGTCGTCCGTCACCGCCGGCTTCGTCGCGGTGCTGGTGGGCTTCACCAGCTCCGTGGCCATCGTCTTCCAGGCGGCCACCGCCTTGGGCGCCACGCCGATGCAGATCAGTTCCTGGATGTGGGCGCTCGGCCTGGGCATGGGCCTGTGCTCGCTGCTGCCTTCGATGCTGTGGCGCAAGCCGGTGATGGTGGCATGGAGCACGCCGGGTGCGGCAGTGCTGGCAACCGCCGCGGCTTCCGGCCAGTTCACGCTGGCGCAGGCGGTGGGCGCGTTCCTCGTGTGCGCGGCGGCCATCACGCTCTTCGGCGTCACCGGTTGGTTCGAGAAACTCATGGACCGCATCCCCATGGCCATCGCCAGCGCCTTGCTGGCTGGCGTGCTGGCGCGCTTCGCGCTGGATGCCTTCATTGCCTTGAAGACAGCCTTCGTGCTCGTGGCCGTGATGCTGGCCGCGTACCTTGTCGGACGGCGCTGGTGGCCTCGCTACGCCGTGCCGGGCGTGCTGCTGGTGGGCATCGTCTTCGCCGCGGCACAGGGCCGCCTGCATCTGGAAGGCGTGCAATGGCAGCTCACCCTGCCCGTGTTCGTGATGCCCGAGTTCACACCCGCGGCCATCGTCAGCCTGGCGCTGCCGCTCTTCGTCGTCACCATGGCCTCGCAGAACCTTCCTGGCGTGGCAGCCATCCGCGCCGCGGGCTACGACATGCCCATCTCCAAGATCATCACGCTCACCGGATTGGCAACCCTGCTGCTCGCTCCCTTCGGCGCCTTCGCGCTGAACCTGTCGGCCATCACCGCAGCCATCTGCATGGGCCGCGAGGCGCATGAGGATCCGGCCAAGCGCTACATCGCGGCGGCCGCCTGCGGCCTCATCTACTGCGTGATCGGCCTGTTCGGCGCGGCGGTGACGGGCGTGCTCACCGCCTTCCCGCGCGAGCTGGTGGTGGCCATCGCCGGCTTCGCGCTGCTGGGCAGCATCGGCGGCGGCCTGGCCGTGGCACTCAAGGACGATGCCCACCGCGAGAGCGCGCTCATCACCTTCCTCGTCACGCTCAGCGGCCTGAGCCTGTGGGGCATCGGCTCGGCCTTCTGGGGCGTGGTGGCCGGCGCGATCGCGCTTTTTGTGCAACAGTGGCGGCCCGTGCGGACTGCCTGAGACAACTCCATCATGAAACTGCTGTTCGTCGCCGACCCGCTCGAAGCCTTCAAGACCTACAAGGACACCACTTTCGCGATGATGCGCGAGGCGGCCGCGCGAGGCCACCAGATCCTCGCCTGCGAACCGGCCCAGCTCGTGTGGGAGCGCGATGGCAGGGTATCGGCCGTGTGCCGTGACATCACCCTCACCGGCGGCCTGGACCCCTGGTTCGAGGAACGCGGCCGTGTGCGCCTGGCGCTGGCCGAACTGGATGCGGTCGTGATGCGCAAGGACCCGCCCTTCGACAGCGAATACTTCTACGCCACCCACCTGCTGCAGCAGGCCGAGCGCGACGGCGCGCGGGTGTTCAACAAGCCCTCGGCCCTGCGCGACCACCCCGAGAAGCTGGCGATCATGGAGTTCCCGCAGTTCATCGGCCCCACGCTCGTGACGCGCGACGAGCAGGCCATCAAGCGCTTCCATGCCGAGCACCAGGACATCATCCTCAAGCCGCTGGATGGCATGGGTGGCATGGGCATCTTCCGCGTGGGGCCTGACGGGCTCAACCTGGGCAGCATCACCGAGACGCTGAACAAGCAGGGCACGCAGACGGTGATGGTGCAGCGCTACCTGCCCGAGATCGTGAAGGGCGACAAGCGCATCCTGGTCATCGGCGGCAAGCCCGCGCCGTTCTCGCTCGCGCGCATCCCGCAAGGCAGCGAGATCCGCGGCAACCTGGCCGCGGGCGGCAAGGGCGTGGCGCAGCCGCTGTCGGCACGGGACCGGGAGATCGCCGAGAGCATCGGCGCGGTGCTCGCGCCGCGCGGCCTGCTGCTCATCGGCCTGGACGTGATCGGCGACAGCCTCACCGAGATCAACGTCACCAGCCCGACCTGCTTCCAGGAGATCACGCAGCAGACCGGCTTCGACGTGCCGCGGATGTTCGTGGATGCGCTGGAGGCGGCGGTCAGCCGCGCCTGAACTCAGTGCCCGGGTGAGCGGCTGCACGTCCTCTCGGACTCAGCCGCTGCGCGCCCGATGCGAAGACACCACGCGAGCGTGAAGCAGTTGTGATTCGGCACTGACCGCAGAGTGCCAACGCATTGGTTTTATCTCCAAGGTGACACCGCGGCCCGGAACACGCCGTTACTGTGCGCCGCAGATCGCACATGTCGATGCGACCGGAGACATCTCATGAGCCAACCGCTGAACCGCCGCCACGTCCTCAAGAGCCTGGCTGCCGCCACTGCCACGCTCGGCGCCACCCGCAGCCTCCTCGCTGCCGAGAGCAAGGAAGACATCCTCATCGGCCAGAGCACGCACCTGAGCGGGCCGCTGGCGTCCACGATGACCTCGGTGGTGAGCGGACAGGAACTGGCCATCGACGAGATCAACCGCAAGGGCGGCATCAACGGCCGCAAGCTCAAGATCATCACGCTGGACGATGCCTACGACCCCAAGCGCTGCGTGGAGAACGTCACCACGCTGATCGACAAGCACAAGGTGGTGGCGCTCACGGGCCTGGCGAGCACCGGCAACGTGGTGGCCGTGCTGCCGCTGCTGGCCGAGAAGCAGGTGCCGTTGATCGGCGTGTACACCGGTGCGCCGGCACTGCGGGCCAAGCAGCATCCGTACTTCTTCACCTTCACCGCCAGCTACCGCGACGAAGTGGTGAAGATGGTTCGCAACCTCGCCACTGTCGGCCGCACGCAGCTGGCGCTCGCCTACCACGACAGCCCCTTCGGCAAGCTGATGCTGCCCGTGGTGGAGGAGGTGGTGAAGGAACAAGGCTCCACGCTCGTGGCCAAGCAGGCGCTGGACATCCCCGGCCAGAATGCGGTGCAGGTCTGCCAGGCGTTGGCCGCTGCCAAGCCGCAGGGTGTGATCTTCATGGCCTTCGGGCCGGCGCTGGTGCCTTTCGTGAAGGCGGCGCGCGCGCAGATCGGCGTGCCTGTCTATGCGCCGTCGGTGGCGAACTCCAAGCAGCTGCTGGAGGCCCTGGGCGACGAGGCGCGCGGCTTGGCTATCACGCAGACGGTGCCGTATCCTTACCAGCGCACGTCGGCCCTGACGCGCGACTACGGCGCGGCCATGGACCGTGCCAAGCTCACGGTCGACTTCGATCACTTCTTCGGATACCTGGACATCCGCAGCGTCATCGAGTGCCTCAAGCGCTCGGCCAAGGACCTGAGCGCGCAAGGCATCGTGCGCGCCATCGAAGGCATGGGCAAGGTGGACATGGGCGGCTTCACCGTCAATTTCTCCTCAGCCAACCACCACGGATCCAGCTTCGTGGACCTGATGATCGTGGGTCCGAACGGCCGCTACATCCGCTGACGCGACCCCGGCCTGGGCGCACGCGCGACAATGCGCGTTTTGCCGCGCGTGCATTTCCCATGGCCGTCCTCTCTCTTTCCAATGCCCACCTGGCCTATGGCCACGTCGCCCTGCTGGACGACGCCAACTTCTCGCTGGAGACCGGCGAGCGCCTGGGACTCATCGGCCGCAACGGCGCAGGCAAGTCCTCGCTGCTGAAGATCCTGGCCGGGCTGGAGAAGCCCGACGACGGGCTCTTGCAGATGACGCAGGGCCTGCGCATCCAGTACGTGCCGCAGGAGCCGGTGTTCGACCTGTCGCTGAGCGTTTTCGACGTGGTGAGCGAAGGCGTGGCCGAAGCCAAGGCCGTGCGCCAGCAGTACGAAGAACATGCGCCGGGCGTCGACCTGGACGCCTTGCAGACCCGCATCGAGGCGCTGGACGCCTGGACCTGGGAGCAGCGCGTGGACACCACACTGGCGCAGTTGCACCTGGACGGCTCGCGCATCGTCGGCGAGCTCTCGGGTGGGATGAAGAAGCGTGTCGCGCTCGCGCAAGCCCTGGTGGCCGTGCCCGACGTGCTGCTGCTGGACGAACCCACCAACCACCTCGACCTCGACTCCATCGCCTGGCTGGAGGAGCTGCTGCGCGGCTTCAAGGGCAGCGTGATGCTCATCACCCACGACCGCGCCTTCCTCGACGGCGTGGCCACGCGCATCATCGAGCTGGACCGCGGCATCATCCGCAGCTACCCCGGAAACTTCAGCGCCTACGAGCGCACCAAGGAAGAACAGCTCGCCGCGGAGGCGCTGGCCAATGCGCGTGCCGACAAGCTGCTCGCGCAGGAAGAGGTCTGGATCCGCAAGGGCGTGGAAGCCCGCCGCACGCGCAGCGTGGCGCGGGTGGAGCGGCTCAAGGTGCTGCGTGCGCAGCGGCAGGCGCGGCGCGACTCGCTCGGGCAGGTGCGGCTGGAGGTCGATTCCGGCGTGCCCAGTGGAAAGATCGTGGCCGAGCTGAAGGATGTCGGCATCCACTTCGGCGAGAAGACCATCGTCAAGAGCTTCAGCGCCACCATCCTGCGTGGCGACAAGGTCGGGCTCATCGGCCCCAATGGCGCGGGCAAGACCACGCTGCTGAAACTGATCCTCGGCGAGCTTCAGCCCACCAGCGGCAGCGTGCGCCAGGGAACACGCCTGGAGGTCGCCTACTTCGACCAGATGCGCACCAAGCTCAACCTCGATGCGACGCTGGCCGACACCATCAGCCCCGGCAGCGAGTGGGTGGAGTTCAACGGCGCGCGCAAGCACGTGATGAGCTACCTCAACGACTTCCTCTTCTCGCCCGAACGCGCCAACTCGCCGGTGCGGACCTTGAGCGGCGGCGAGCGCAACCGCCTGCTGCTGGCGCGACTGTTCGCGCTGCCGGCCAACGTGCTGGTGCTGGACGAACCCACCAACGACCTGGACATCGACACGCTGGAGCTGCTGGAAGAGCTGCTGCAAGGTTATGCGGGCACCGTCTTCCTCGTGAGCCACGACCGGCGCTTCCTGGACAACGTCGTGACCAGCACCATCGCCTGGGAAGGCGAGGAGCAGCCCGGCCTGTGGCGTGAGTACGAAGGCGGCTACGAAGACTGGAAGCTGCAGCGCGAACGCTCGCGGGCCTTGCGCGAACAGGCGAAGCCGGCGGCAGATAAACCCAAGGCAGCCGAGAAGCCGAAGGCCGAGGCTGCGCCGGCCAAGGCCCGCAAGCTCAGCTACAAGGAACAGCGCGAGCTCGATGAATTGCCGGGCCTCATCGACGCACTGGAGGTGGAGCAGAAGGAGTTGTCCGACCTGCTGGGCAAGCCCGAGCTGTACGCCAGCGACCCCAAGCGCGTGGCCGATGCGCAGGTGCGCTTCGCGCAGATCGACGACGAATTGATGGCAGCCCTGGAGCGCTGGGAGGCCTTGGGCCAGCGCTGAGATGCGAAGTGGTCTACCGGCCTAGACCACCGAACCAGCTCTCGCCGATGGCCGTGGGGTGCGAGCGGCTCACCATCAGCCCGGCCTGCAGGTACAGCGCGTTGAGCAGGCGGATGGCCCGCTCCTTGTTCATGCCGGCCCAGTCGCTCATCTCGCGCAGCGTGGCGCTCTCGCGCCGCAGCCGGTAGATGGCGGCCATGGTCGTGCGCGTGACGGTGATGGCGCCAAGCTGCAAGCCAGGCGTGACACGGTAGACGGCGGGCCCCGCGATCTCGGGCAGCAGCTCCGCGCGCGGCCCGTTCATCGCCAGCTCCCACAGCAGCGGCGCCAGCGGCGCGTGCAGGCGCAACTCGCCCACCGGCCCGGTGGTTTCGTAACCCGGCGGTTCCAGCATCGCCGGCTCCACGTGCAGGACCCGCAGTCCGGCCGTGTCTTCCAGCAACTGCACCATCGGCACCGGGCAGTGAACCAGCCGCTCTTCGGGGAACACCGTGAGCGGCACCACGTGCTCGGCGCGTTGCAAATGGATGGTCACGCGCTTGTTGTGGCGAACGCAGGCCGCGACGACTTCGAGGAACTCGGAGATCGCACCGTGCTGTTCGAAGCGGAACAGGTCGGCTCGCAGAGAAGGACTCAGCGACGAGATGCGCGTGCTCACGCCACTCGCTGCCGCCTCGGCTTCGAGTTCCTGGAGATAGAGCTTGTAGGCGCTTGCGCGCATCAGCTCCGGCTCACCGAAGGGAATCGTGGACTCGAACATATGTCGGGACGTGTGCTGTGCTACCAACTGTAGTGGGTTGCCGGGGCAATTCAAATGAAGCCCCCATGGCTCAGAGTGCCGATCGGGCCTCCGCCAGGGCGCGCCAGAAGCTCGCGTCCTGCGTGGTCGCGAAGTTGATGCGCATGAGCGAGGTGGGCCGGTGTGTGGCGTGGAAGATGGCGCCCGGCGCGAGCAGCCAGCCGTCGTCGAGCATGACGCGGGCCAGGCGCTCGGTATCCACCCCGACGTCGACCCAGCCGAAGAGGCCGCGCGGCGGTGCGGCGAAGCGGCAGCCGTGCTGCTCTGCCAGCTTGACGGCGCGCCCGCGGGCAGCATCGAGCTTGGCATTGACGCGCTCGGCGTGCCGGCGCAGCAGCCCCTGCTCCAGGCACAGCGCCAGCGACTGTTCCGCCAGGCTGGGCGTGGTGAGCGTGCTCAGCAGCTTGGTGTCGATGAAGCGGTCCACCAGCGGCGTGGGCGCGGCGATGAAGCCCACACGCCAGTTGGGGGCGAGGATCTTCGAGAAACCCGACACGTAGATCGTGCGTTCCAGCGCATCGAGCGCCGCCATGCGCGGCAGGTGTGCCGGCGCGAGGCTGGCGTAGCTGTCGTCTTCCACGATGTGCAGGTCGTGCTGCTGCGCGAGCTTGAGCAGCCGGTGCGCGGTGCCCAGCGACAGCGATGCGCCGGTGGGGTTGTGCAGCACCGAGACTGTCACGTACAGGCGCGGATGGTGGGCGAGGATGAGCCGTTCCATCACCGCCAGATCGGGCCCATCTTCGCCGCGCGGCACCGGCAGCACGCGCAAGCCCAGTGCAGCAAGGCGCGCGTACTCCACCGACCAGCCAGGCTCGTCCACGAGCACGGTGTCGCCGGCATGCACCAGGGTGCGGGTGACCACGTCCAGTGCATGGGTGGCGCCCACGGTGGTGATGATCTGTTCGGGCGACGCCATGACGCCGTGGTCGGCCATGCGGTGGGCCAGCGCCGCGCGCAGGCGCGGGTCGCCCGCCGGCTGGCCGTACTGCAGGGCGATCTGCGCCGGACCCGAGACGCGGCGCATGGCCGAGCTCAGCATGGGCAGGTCCAGCCATTCGATGGGCAGCGTGCCCAGGCCCGGCATCGGATGCGCGCCTGGCGGCTGGAACATGCCGCGCATCAGCGTGGTGGCGCTGATCGGCAACGGCGCGGGGGTTTTCTTGGCCGGCCGCGGGACGGCCTCGTGCAGGGTCTCGCGCACGAAGAAGCCGCGTTGCCGACGCGCCTCCACCAGGCCCTGGGCCTGCAGCTGGTCGTAGGCCGCGACCACCGTGTACGCGCTGACACCATGCCGCCGCGCGCATTCGCGCACCGAGGGCAGCCGCGTGCCCGGAGCCAGCAGCCGCTGCCGGATGCGCTCGGCGAAGCGCGCGCACAGCTGGTCGGTGAGGGTGGTGTCGGCGCCTCGGGACAGGGTGGCGGTGGAGGGGGGCGTCATGGCGTGCAGGGCTGCGGGCAAACCCGGAATGTGCTGGCGTTGGCGCCAATACAGATTGCTTCGTGTGAGGGCAAAGTGTACTGGCTCTGTGTTGGAGTGGGCCCATAAACTGCCTCGATGTCCACCCAGGAATTCACCGCACTGCTGCTCTTCGCCACGGCGATGAGCTTCACGCCGGGCCCGAACACGACGCTGTCCACCGCCCTGGCGGCCAACCACGGCCTGCGCCGCTCGCTGCACTTCATCGTGGCCGTGCCCACCGGCTGGACGCTGATGATGCTGGCCTGCGGCCTGGGCCTGGGCGGACTCATCCTGGCCATGCCGCTGCTGCGGCTGGCGGTGAAGGTGTTCGGCATCGGCTACCTGGTGTGGATGGCGTGGAAGCTTTCGTTCGCCGGCACGTTGGCCGAAGCGTCGCGTGATCGACTGCAGGTGAGCTTCGCCCAAGGCGTGGCCATGCAGTTCGTGAACATCAAGGCCTGGATGCTCGCCATTGCGCTGGCGGGCGGCTGGGTGGCCAGCAGCGGCGGGCAGCCGGTGGCCAACCCAGGCGAGCGCCTGGCCATCGTCTGCGCGGTGATGCTGGGCTTCGCGCTCACCAGCAACCTGACCTATGCCATCGCGGGTGCCTTGCTGCGGCAGTGGCTGGCGCAGGGCGCGCGCCTCTTGTGGTTCAACCGTGTCATGGCCGCGCTGCTGCTGGCCACGGCGTGCTGGATGGTCGTCGCATGACCATTTCTTCCCGTCATGAGTCACGCGGCCTGTGGTGGGGGTTGCTGGGTGTCGTCATCTTTGCGATGACCTTCCCCATGACCCGGCTGGCCGTGGGGCCGTCCAGCGACCCGCAGCTGCCGCCGCTGTTCGTGACTGCAGGCCGCGCTGCGCTGGCCGGTGCGCTCAGCCTGGTCTACCTTGCCCTCACGCGGGCGCCGAAGCCGCAGCGCAGCCAGCTGGGCGCCATCGCGGTCAGCGCCCTGGGCACGGTGGTGGGCTTCCCCTTGTTCCTGTCGCTGGCGCTGCGAGAGGTGCCGGCCATGCATGCCGCCGTCATCACCGGCGTGCTGCCGCTTGGCACGGCGGTGGCCGCGGCGATCGCCTTCCGGCAGCGTCCTTCCACCGGGTTCTGGATCTGCGCCGTCGCCGGTTGCGGACTCGTGCTGGCCTTCGCCGCCATCCAGGGCAGCGGGCACTTCCAGGCGGCTGACGGCTTCCTGCTGCTGGCCGTCGCCTGCACGGCGATCGGCTACGTCGCCGGCGCGCAGCTGTCACGGAGCATGCGGGCCGAGCAGGTGATCTGCTGGGTGCTGGTGCTCAGCCTGCCGGTGACCGCACCCGTGGCGTGGCTGTCGCGCCCGGTGGATGCCTCGGCCATCCATCCCGCGTCATGGCTGGGGTTCGGCTACGTTTCCGTGTTCTCGATGTGGCTGGGTTTTTTCGCCTGGTACCGTGGCCTGGCACAGGGAGGGACCGTGCGGGTCAGCCAGGTTCAGCTCGTGCAGCCCTTTCTCGCTTTGCTGTTTGCCGTGCCGGTGCTCGGCGAGCGGCTCGAACCCCTCACCGTGGTGTTCTCGCTGGCCGTGATCGCCACGGTGTTCATCGGCAAGAAGATGCCGGCCAACCTGAAGGCGGCGACATGACCCCGTTGTCTTTCTCCCTGACCCGCGTTCCCGAAGGAGGGGAACCAGCATGACGTTCCAGCAAGCCAAGCGCGCCGAGCGGATGAATCCGTCGATCATCCGCGAAATCCTCAAGGTCACCGAGAAGCCGGGCATCATCTCGCTCGCCGGCGGCCTGCCGTCGCCCGACACCTTTCCTGTCCAGGCCATGCGCGAAGCGGCCGAGCGCGTGCTGCGCGACAACCCGCGCGAAGCCTTGCAGTACGCGGCCAGCGAGGGCTACGGTCCGCTGCGCGAATGGGTGGCGGCGCAGCTCAATGCGCAAGGCCTGAACGTCGAGGCCGCGCAGGTGCTCATCACCACCGGCTCGCAGCAGGGCCTGGACCTGGTGGGCAAGATCCTCATCGATGCCGGCAGCCGCGTGGCGGTGGAGTCGCCCACCTACCTCGGCGCGCTGCAGGCCTTCAACCCGTATGAGCCGCAGTTCGTGTCGGTGCCTTGCGATGACAACGGCCCGCTGCCCGAACAGCTCGACGTGGCCCGTGGTGCGCGCTTCCTCTACGCGCTGCCCAACTTCCAGAATCCGAGCGGCCGCTGCATGAACGCCGCGCGGCGCGACGCGCTGATGGCCCGCGCCCAGGAGATCGGCCTGCCGGTGGTGGAAGACAACCCCTACGGCGACCTGTGGTTCGACGAGCCGCCGCCCGCGCCGCTGTCTTCGCGCTGGGCCGATGGTTCGGTGTACCTGGGCTCGTTCTCCAAGGTGCTGGCGCCCGGCCTGCGCCTGGGCTACGTGGTCGCGCCCAAGCCGCTGTACCCCAAGCTGCTTCAGGCCAAGCAGGCGGCCGACCTGCACACGCCGAGCTTCAACCAGCGCGTGGTGCACGAGGTGATCCGCGATGGCTTCCTGCAGCAGCACGTGCCCACCATCCGCGCGAAGTACAAGTCGCAGCGCGATGCGATGCGCGCCGCGCTGGAAGCGCACATGCCCGCCGGCTGCCGCTGGAACACGCCCGTCGGCGGCATGTTCTTCTGGATCGAGCTGCCCGAAGGTGTCGATGCGATGGCCTTGCTGCCGCATGCGGTGGAGAACGGCATGGCCTTCGTGCCGGGCTCGGCCTTCTATGCGGATCACCCGAAGCTCAACACGCTGCGCCTGTCCTTCGTGACCGTGTCCGAGGAGCGCATCGAGCAAGGCGTGAAGGCCCTGGCCCAGACCCTGAAGGAGCAGCAGCGATGAGCTTTGCCTTCAGCCAGGTGGATGTGTTCACCGAGTCGGCGCTGCGTGGCAATCCGCTGGCGGTGGTGCACGGCGCGGACGGCCTGAGCGACGAGCAGATGCAGACCTTCGCGCGCTGGACCAACCTGTCGGAGACGACCTTCCTCTCGCGACCCACCTCGCCCGAGGCCGACTACCGCGTGCGCATCTTCACGCCGGGCGGCGAGCTGCCGTTCGCCGGGCATCCGACGCTGGGCTCCTGTCATGCGTGGCTGGAGAACGGCGGCCGGCCGAAGACGCCGGGGCGTGTGTTCCAGGAGTGCGCCAAGGGGCTGGTGCCCATCCGCCTTGACGGCAAGCGCACGGCCTTCGCGGCACCGCCTTCGACGCGGGAGGCGGTGGACCCGCAACTGCTGGCTCACGTGCTTGCGGCGCTCAAGTTGCCGAACTCCAAGGTCAAGGCCGTGAGCTGGCTGGACAACGGTCCGAAGTGGCTGGGCATCGTGCTCGCGGATGCGCAATCGGTGCTGGACATCGAGCCGGAGCATTCGCTGCTGAAGAACCTGGCCAAGGTCGGCGTGATCGCGCCGCATGCCTCGGGCGAGGTGCAGTTCGAGGTGCGGGCCTTTGCAGCGCCGATCGGCATCCCGGAGGACCCGGTGACCGGCAGCCTGAACGCCAGCTTCGCGCAGTGGTTGATCGGCGAAGGCATGGCGCCCGAACGCTACGTCGCCGCACAGGGCACGCGCCTGGACCGCCGTGGCCGCGTGCATGTGCAGCGCGAGGGCGACACCGTGTGGGTGGGCGGCCAGACCGTCACCGTCATCCGCGGCGAGCTGAACTGGTGAGCTGCGAGCTCGACCACCTCGTCGTCGCCGCGCGCACGCTGGACGAAGGCGTCGCGTGGTGCGAGGCGATGCTGGGCGTGATTCCCACCGGCGGTGGAAAGCACGCGCTGATGGGCACGCACAACCGCGTGATGTCGATCGCGTCGCCGCAGTGGCCGCGGGCCTACCTGGAGTTCATCGCCGTCGATCCGCAGGCGCCGCACCCGGGCAGGGCGAGGTGGTTCGACCTGGACTCACCGGCGATGCACGAGCGCCTGGCCCGCGGGCCGCGGCTGGTTCACTGGGTGGCGAGGTGCGATGACATCGAGCTGCGCAGCACGCGATGGCGTGGCGTGGATGCCGACCCCGGCGACGTGCTGGCGGCTGAACGCCAGACCGAGCGTGGGTGGCTGCGCTGGCGGATCTCGATGCGTCCCGACGGCGTGCGGCTTTTCGATGGCGCATGGCCGACCTTGATCCAGTGGGATGGCCCGCATCCCACGGACACCATGGCACCAGGCGGTGTGGTGCTGCAGCAGGTGAACGTGCGCGGCCTGCCGTCGCACGCGTGGGACGAATGCCGGGCAACGGGTGTATCGACGGCTGATCACGGCCCTGCGCTCAGCGCCCGGCTGACCACGCCGCGCGGCCTTGTCGAACTCAACAGCGACTGACGACCATGTTCCAACGAGACAGCCTTGAGCAGGCCCGGACCATCGTGCGGGCCACCTTTGCGCCGACGCCGCAGCAGATGTGGCCCTTGCTCAACCAGCGCCTGGGCGCGAACGTGTGGGTCAAGCACGAGAACCACACGCCGGTGGGTGCGTTCAAGCTGCGCGGCGGGCTGGTGTATTTCGAAGGACTGCGCCGGCGCGAGCCGGACTGCAAGGGCGTGGTGACGGCCACGCGAGGCAACCATGGGCAGTCCATCGGATTCGCAGCCGCGCGCGCCGGACTATCGGCCACCATCGTGGTGCCGCGCGGCAATTCGGTGGAGAAGAACGCCGCCATGCGCGCGCTGGGCGTGGAGCTGATCGAGCACGGCGATGACTTCCAGGCCTCGCGTGAGCATGCGCAGCGGCTGGCCGGTGAACAAGGGTGGCACATGGTGCCGTCGTTCCATCCCGACCTGGTTCGCGGCGTGGCGACGTACTGGATCGAGTTCTTCGAGGCGGTACAGCCGGAAGTGGTCTTCGTGCCGATCGGACAGGGGTCGGGCATTTGCGCCTGCGTGGCGGCACGTGCCTTCACGGGGGCTCGCACGCGCATCGTCGGCGTCGTGTCCGCCCATGCGACGGCCTACCTCGATTCGTTCCGCGCTGGTCGCGTCATCGAGTCGCCCGTGACCACGAAGCTGGCGGACGGCATGGCCTGCCGGCTGCCGGATGGCGAGGCGCTGGAGGTCATCCTGCGGGAAGTCGATGACGTCGTGGCGGTCAGCGACGACGAAGTGGCGCAGGCGATGCGGGCGCTGTTTGCCGACACGCACAACGTGGCGGAGGGAGCAGGCGCCGCCTCATTGGCGGCTGCCTCGCAGCAGCAATCGCGATGGCTTGGGCGAAAGATTGGCGTTGTGTTGACCGGTGCGAATGTGGACAGCGCCGTGTTTGAGCGGGTGCTTGGCGGGCAGAGCAACTGAGCGGGCGTCGCCTTTCTGGGCATGACTCTTCTTATTCCAATCGCGCTTTCAGCGGTTGCAGGCTCCAAGCCTGTCGAACCCATTGCCACGCCTGCGCCCGTTCGGGATAGCGTTCGCGGTCATAGGCCAGGCAGCGCCGCCACACGACCAGCAGACCAGACACAAACCATCCCAACAATCCGCTGGTGAGAATGATTACTCCCCGGGCAGGTTTGGACTTGTGATCCGGTGCAATGGCTTTGTCGACCGGTTGGGGGCCTGATCCTTCCTTGGCCTCGTCCAGCTTGGCCAGTTCATACTGTCGCACGATGCCCTCCAGCAAGGTCTCCTGGAGTTTCAATTCTCGACGTGCACGGACGTAGTCAATTGCAGCTTCTGGAATCTTTCCCACCGGGAGGTCGACCGGACTGAACTTGTCCTTGTCGGGCGCCCTGTTGGACTCCATTCGAGTCAATTCGGAGCGCAAGGCGGTCAATTCCGATTGCAGGCGCTGGACGTCTGGATTTTGTTCCGTCGCCGAGGTGCGAAGTACCTTCAACTGCACTTCGCGTTCTGCAATCACTGCACGAAGTTGTGCAGCTCCGCCAATGAGTGCTTCGGCCTGCTTGTCCAAGACGATGACCCCCGATTTTTCTTGGACGACCCGCAGGTCCTGCTCGGCTTTGACCAGATGTTCCTTGCCGTCCTTGAGCTGTTGCTCGTAGAACATGCGGCGTTGCTGTGCCTCTGTGACGGCCAGGCGGGACAACAGTTTTGTCAGCTCCAGCGGGATCTCATTGGCCAAGTCGGCGGAGAAAGCGGGATCTACATCATCGACCTCCACTTCGATGACACCAGTCTTCTTGTCCGACATCACTCGGACATGGACTGCAAAGGATTTTCGCAAGGCCTCGTTTGTGTCGGCCTTGTAGCGCTTCTTCAGCTCGAATCGATGGTCGAGGCCACGAATGACGCTGTCACTCTTGATCAGGGCCACGAACAGGTCATCGGTGGTTTTCGGTGCAAGGCCTCCAGCCAACCCTCCAAGAGAGCCCAGCGCGGCCAAGGCAGCCGAAGAGGCGCCCGACTGCTGAGATCCAGGCGGCAGAAGGCTGAGGCGCGCCGTGTATGTCGGTGGCGTGAGGAATGCAATCAGGACGCCGATAACCAGGAAGATCAGCGAGCTGATGGCAATGGTTTTCTTTCCCTCTCCAAGCCAAGCAAGAACGTGCGCCAGCGTGATGCCTTTAGCCTGAGTATCGTGAGAAGGGGAGTGTCCGGGCACGGCCGGTGTCTTCGTATTCATTTCGGTCAATTTCGCAGCGTCTTGATTGCCGCAGCGCCCAGGCCGAACTGCGAGAAGATCTGTGACCAGTCCTTGAGGTTGCGTACCAGTGCCCGGCCCCACGTTTCATAGTCGAGCTGATTCGGAACGATGACAGCGTCTCCGGGCTGTAGCACCTGCGACTCCACACCTCCGAAGCTAAAGAAGCCACGCCTGTCGTTTGCGCTGGATACCGTCCCGTCGGCACGCAGTATGAACATGTTCGATCGATCTGCGGCCTCGTCCAAGCCGGCCAGGCGGACATAGTCTCCTGCCGTGCGGCCCGGCTTCCAGAGAAAGCCGTTGTTGTTCAGCACCGCACCTGCCACGGTCACAAAGCCAGGACGTGACGGTACGTTGATGTGGTCGCCATGCTCCAAGGGCACATCAGGCAACGAGTCGACGCTTGTCGCATCCGGCGGCAGCTCGAGGGCAATGCGGCCATTGGGCTGGAGCTGCGCCAAGCGGGCCATTTGCGCCTGGGTTGCGGCTTGGCTGACGCTCGTGCTGCGGTCGGCGGCATCGTCTCGGGCATTGGCGGCGGTTCGTGCAGCCTGCGTGGCCGACAGAGCCTGCAGGCGTTGCATAGCTGACTGCAGGTTCTCGCGTTGGCGTTGGCGGGTTTCTTCTCGAGAGAACTCCAAGCCATAGACATAGGCCTGAGGGGTCAGTCCCCCAATGCGGGTCAGCAGGCTCTTCAGGGTCTCACCCGGCATCAGTTGATAAACGCCGGGTGCTTTTACCTCGCCTTCCAGAGATACAAGACGCGTCTGGCGTGCGGTCGGAACGCGAATATCTTTTTGGCTGTAGATGGTGACGACGTCACCAGGCAGCAGCTGGATGTCCTGCAAAGGATCATGTTGCAGCACCGCCTTGCCCAGATTGAAGGGAATCACCTGAGTGCTGATGTCCGTGGTGCTCAACCGCTCGACGACAGCATAGTCCCAATTCAATTCATCAAATAACGCGGAGGGCGTCTTCTTGGCGCGTTCGGCGGCCGCCCGGACAGCGTCCCGCTGATCGGACTTGCGAATGCGGCTTCCGCTCGAATCCGGCACTTGCGAACCCGGGACAGTTGCCTGGCCATTCGAGCCGTGCCCGGGCGTTTCGTCCTCCTGTTCATCGATCACCTGCACCAGGAGGTTCTTTCGACGGTAGAAGTCCGGCGAGATCAAGGCATCCTTGTCGGGGATGAGGTCACTGACGCGCATGCCCGGCTTGTACGGATAGCGAAGTGGTTGCGCGACGTGACCCTTGAGCGTCACCGCATTGGCGAACTCCGGTGAGATCTCCAGCAGCGTCACGACGTCTCCATCACGCAACGGCTTTTGCATGCCTGCCGTGTCGAGCTTGAATTCTTCGACCACGCGTGCCTTCGGCTGGCCGGGATCAATCCGCTCAAGTTGGCCCCGGTTCTGGTTGGCGAGCACCGGTGCGCCGCCTGCGTACCTAAGCACCTCACGAAGGGACTCCTGGGGGCTCTTGAGCTCGTAGATCCCCGGCGTTTCCAAGGCGCCAGTCAGGGCGACCCGAGGTCCCACAGGCTGGAACACCACCACGTCGCCTGCTTGCAGCTGGATGTCCTTGGACTTGTCGCCCTGCACCAGGAAGTCGTAGGCGTCCAGTTCGGACACCAGTTTGCCGTCACGACGTAGCAGTACGCGGCGCATCGAGCCATTCGGGCCCGGTCCGCCCGCCGCTACCACGGCCGACAGGATGGTGGATTGACTGGCCAGCGTGTAGACGCCAGGTTGCTGGGCGGGTCCCACTACGAAGACTTTCACACCCCGGAGGTGGCCCAGCGTGACGCTGAGATTGAAGTTGGTGAACACGCGACCGATCTGCGCGCGCAAGTGCTTGTCGATCTCGCTGGCGTGTACGCCGGCTACGTTGAAGCTACCCACCTTCGGCAGATTGACTTGGCCATTGCGGTCGACGACGGCACGGTAGTCCACGTCGATGGATCCCCATGCACGGATCATGAGTTCGTCGCCAGGACCAATGATGTAGTCGCCGGATACCGGAACGTTGTCCACGGTGCTTGGCCCAGCCAAACCCTGTGAGAAGAAGTCAGCGCCGAACACTGGCAGCAGGCGACCGGTAGCATCTTCGACGAAGCGCTGAAACTCACTGGGTTTGGTGGGTTTCAGGAGACGCCGAGATGATTGATTTTGATCGTCGTCGGGGCTTTGTGCAGGATTGCCTCGCAGTGCGGGAGGCATTCTCAGTCCGGGCGCGCTCTGGTCGTTGGCGGAAGGATTGCTTGTGCCGTTGGTGTTTGGTGCTTGCGTGCCGAGCCCCTGCGGGCTTCTGGCGGTGGGATAGCCAGGGGACACGAAGGTGCCACCACTGCTTTTGTCGGTGGAGCTTGTCTGGGCCAGCGCTGCGCCACTTGAAAGACACAGAGCCAGCAGAAAGTGAAATGCGCGCATTCGGATGAGGGCGGAAGCCGAGACGTGTCGAAGCTGTACTGCAGCCGGTCGGCTGCGTGGCCGGGCCCCTGTGTGGGCATCCCTTGGCCGATTTTTAGGCCTGCGGCCTGCAAAGCCGGCAGCCCGCGATGGTAATGGATGCGGCGGGGACCCTATGATGGCCCTTGGAGGCGCCCCATGTTCGAGACTGCTGCCATGCCCACTGACGACCTCTTCCGCGAAGACGCCCGCCTGCGCGAATGCCGCGCATGCATCGTCTCAATCGACGAGCGCGGCATCCGCCTGGACCGGACCGTGTTCTACCCGCTGGGTGGCGGCCAGGCCGGCGACAGTGGTGAGCTGGTGCTGGGTTCCGGCGCCGTCCTGGCGATTGCCGACACCCGCAAGGGCGAGCATCCGGGCGAGATCGTCCATGTGCCTGCAGCCGGGCAGGATCAACTGCTCGCAAGCCTTCAAAGGGACTGCCCGGTCATCGCGCGCATCGACTGGGACCGCCGCCATCGCCACATGCGCTTCCATACCGCCACGCACCTGCTGTGCGCGCTGGTTCCCCATCCGGTCGATGGCTGTTCAATCACCTCAGGCTATGCGCGACTCGATTTCCACATGAGCGAGCCTCTCGACAAGGACGCCTTGAGCGCCGGCCTGGCCCGCCTGGTGGCCGAGGCTCATCCGGTGTCGCACCGCTGGATCACCGACGCCGAACTCGACGCCAACCCAGGCCTCGTGCGCAGCATGAGCGTGCAGCCCCCGCGCGGCACCGGCCGCGTCAGGCTGCTGGAGATCGAGGGCGTGGACCTGCAGCCCTGCGGAGGCACGCACGTGGCCAACACCGCGGAGATCGGCGCGGCGGTGGTCACCAAGATCGAGAAGAAGTCGGCGATGACCCGGCGGGTGGTCCTGGGTTTCGCCGACTAGGACACCAAGGGGCTCAAAGCGGGCTGAGCGCCGGGCCGCTCCCAAGTTGGCCCGCAATCCCCTCGGGGATCGCCTGGCGTTCCCGCCAGGCGAGGGGCTCCAATTATTCCTTGCGGAAGTTGTCGTGGCAGCCCTTGCAGGCCTGCCCCACCGGGCCGAATGCTGCTTTCAATGCATCCTGGCTGCCGGTCTTGGCCGCTGCATTGAGCTTGGCCATCTCTTCCTGCATCTTGGCGGCGGCGGCCTTGAACTTCTCCGAGTCGCTCCAGACTTCCGGTTTGGCCTTGGTGTCGCCCTTGTCGCTGCCCTCGACGAAGCCGGCGAACGGCAGCTTCGAGGCCATCGCGGCGATGTCGGCGTTCTCGGCGGCCAGCTTCGCGTCGAAGGGGATGCGGCCGTTGGCCATGGCGCCCAGTCGGCCGAAGTGCGTGGCCATGACCGTGAAAGCGGCCTTGCGGTACTTGATGGCGTCTTCAGGCTTCTGGAATTGCGCCGCGGCAGGCAGCGAAGCGGCGAGGCCACAGACGGCCGCGCAGGCCAGGACGAGTTTCTTCATGCAGTGTTCTCCAAGGCGTTGATCGAGAGTTGTTCGAACGGTTGAAGCGGATCGCGCAGGCCCATGGCCTTCAGGCCGGCGCGAGTGCTGACGAGTGTACGCAGCGCATCCTCCAACCATTCCCGCGCTCGGGAAAGTCCCAGGGCGGTGCGGCGTGCGCGCCACGGCCGATGCGAACATGCTCATGCGCTTTCCTTCGAAAGCACCCTCTTCAAAAGGGTTCCGCGCAGTTATCGTTGCGTCTCCTTGTGTCCTGAAGAGAGTCCGGAGCCAGCGAATGTCCCAACCCCTGCTGCCCACCCGTGTGTGGGACCTCCCCACGCGGCTGTTCCACTGGGTGCTCGCCACCTGCGTGATCGCCTCCATCGTCAGCGCCCAGATCGGCGGCAATGCCATGGTGTGGCACTTCCGCCTGGGGTACGTGGTGTTCACGCTGCTGGCCTTTCGGCTGGTGTGGGGGCTGATCGGCGGGCACTGGTCGCGCTTCGCACGCTTCATCTATGCGCCGCAGACGGTGCTGCGCTACCTGCGCGGCCAAAGTCGCGACGACGAGCACCATGAGGTGGGCCACAGCCCGCTGGGTGCGTTCTCGGTCTTCGGGCTGCTGGGCATCCTCGCGGTGCAGGTGGCCACCGGCCTCGTGGCCGACGACGAGATCGCCAACACTGGCCCGCTCATCAAGTTCGTGTCCGGCGCCGTCAGCGGCAAGGCCACGTCCTGGCACAAGACCTGGGGGCAGTGGATCATCATTTCCCTCATCGTGCTGCACGTCGTGGCCATCGTGTTCTACCTGGTGGGACGCAAGCGCAACCTGGTCAAGCCGATGATCCTTGGCGACAAGGACCTGCCCTCGGGCACGCCCGCCTCGGTCGACCACTGGGGCGTGCGCGGCGTGGCGCTCGTGGTGATCACCCTGTGCGGCGCCGGGGTGGCCTGGTTGGTCAGCCTGGGGGGCTAAACTCGAATCCCCCTCGTTTTCCGCTTGCGGATGGACGCCCCCGAGATACGTCTGGCCTCCCCGGACACGCCTGAACTCCTCGCCGCCACGCGCGAGATCTTTCGCGAGTACGCGCAAAGTCTCGACGTGGACCTGTGCTTCCAGAACTTCGAGCAAGAGCTGGCTTCGCTGCCGGGCGAATACGCGAGCCCCTCGGGTGCCGTGCTGCTGGCCTTCGTCGACGGCCAGCTTGCCGGCTGCGGCGCCTTGCGCGCCTTCCGCGATTCCGACCACGGCAACTCCAGCGAGATGAAGCGCCTGTACGTGCGGCCGGCCTTTCGCCGCTTCGGCCTGGGCCGCGTGCTCGCGCAGGCCCTGCTCGACGAAGCCCAGCGCATCGGCTATTCCGACGTGCTGCTGGACACGCTGGACGACATGGAGGCCGCCCGCGGCCTGTACGCCTCGCTCGGCTTCGAGGAGATCCCGCCGTACTACTACAACCCCATCCCTGGCGCGCACTACCTGAAGGCGACGCTCGGGGTGATGCCCTCGCAATACTGACCCTTTCCGAACCGCCGAGGACCGTGACCATGAACGCCTTCCGACAACTGCTGAAGTCATCGGGAGCGCATCCTCCCGTGGGCACCTGGATCAGCTCGGCCAGTCCCATCCTGGCCGAGGCCATAGGGCATGCCGGCTTCGACTGGGGCCTGGTGGACATGGAGCATGCGCCGCTGGACGTGATGGGCCTCGTGCACATGCTGCAGGCGCTGTCGGGCACCAAGATGCTGCCGGTGGTGCGCGTGCCCTGGAACGATGCGGTGATGGTCAAGCGCGTGCTCGACGCCGGCGCCGCCACGGTGATGTTCCCCATGGTGCAGACGCCGGAGGAAGCGCGCCGCGCCGTGGCCGCCACCCGCTACCCGCCCGAAGGCATCCGCGGCCTGGCCGGCATGACGCGCGCTGCCCGCTTCGGCACCACCGGCAACTACTTCAAGTCCGCCAACGAGAACGTGGGCGTGATCGTGCAGATCGAGACGCCGCAGGCCGTCGACCAGATCGAAGCGATTGCGGCCGTCGATGGCGTGGACGCGCTCTTCATCGGCCCTGCCGATCTCTCCGCCGCCATGGGCCACATCGGCCAGCTCACGCATCCCGCGGTGATGGACACGATCACCCGCGCCGTGCAGCGCTGCAAGGCCATGGGCTGCCCGGTGGGCACGCTGGGCAGCAGCGCCGAGATGGTGGCGCAGTACCGCGCCATTGGCTTCGACTACGTGGCGGTGTCCTCCGACATCGGCTTCATGATGCGCGGCGCGCAGGCGGCGCTGCAGGCCCTGCGCACGCGCGACACCGAACACGTGCACACGCTGGCTGCCGGCACGCAGGAAACCGGGTACTGATTCCCGCGGCCCAAGTTTCAGGCCGGTACGCGCGTAGGATGTCGCCAAGACTTTCCGGGAGTTCCATGACCGCACCCACGACCACCGCCGCCGACACGCGGGCGTTCGAACTTCATGCCGGCGCCCTGCGGCTGGCGGTCCGCCCCGACCTGGGCGGCAGCATCGCGGGCTTCTGGCATCGCGACACACCCATCATGCGGTCCACCGAGCCGGCGTTGCTGCAAAGCGCGCGCCTGTCGGCATCGTTCCCGCTGGTGCCGTATTCCAACCGGCTGGCCTACTGCAAGTTCCGCTGGAAAGGGCGCGAGTACACCACCCAGCGCAACTTCGGCGACAGCCCGCACTCCGTGCACGGCATGGGCTGGATGCGGCCCTGGGAAGTCGGTGCGCACAGTGCCATCGACGTCGAACTTCGGCTGGATCACCCCGGCGACGAGCACTGGCCCTTCGCCTTCGAGGCCGTGCAGCACTTCTCGCTCACGCCGCAGTCGCTGGTGGCGCAGATGATCATCACCAACACGGCCGACATTGCCCAGCCGGTCGGCCTGGGCTGGCACCCGTACTTCCCCAAGCGCGCCCGCAGCCGGCTGCACGTCGAACTCAGCGACCGCTGGGATCCGGACGCGCAGCAGCTGCCCGTGCGCAAGGTGACGCAGCCGGGCATCGACGGTGACATCGCGCACATGGAGTTCGACAACGGCTTCGAAGGCTGGAAGGGCCCGGCGCGCATCCGCGACGAGAAGTTCTCGCTGCAGCTCACCTCGAACCTGCCCTACCTCGTGGTCTACACCCCGCGCGACAAGGACTATTTCTGCGTCGAGCCGGTGAGCCACGTGGGCAACGCCATCCACATGGCCGACCCGGTGGCGCACGGCCTGCGCACCCTGCAGCCCGGCGAGAGCTTCGAAGCCACGATGGCGATCGAGGTGGCAGTGCTGTGATGCGCGAGCCCGATCCCGACATCCAGGTGGCCGTGGCCTCGCCCGGCGTGCTGGGCGAAGCGCCGATGTGGCATCCGCGCGAGCAGGTGCTGTACTACTGCGACATCCCCGCGAAGCGGCTGAACCGCTTCGATCCGAAGACGGGTGATTTCAAGCACTGGGACTTCGACACCGAGCCCGCCAGCCTCGCGCCGCGCATGGACGGCAGCCTGGTTCTCGCCATGCGTGACGGCCTCTTTGGCTTCAACCCGGCCACCGGTGAGCGCGAACGCCTGGCCAAGCCGCCCTACGACGCCGCCAAGGAGCGCTTCAACGACGGCAAGGCCGATCCGCAGGGGCGCTTCTGGGCCGGCACCATCTACGAGCCGCGCGAGCCGATGGCGGCGCTGTACTGCTGGAGCGACGGCACGCTGGAGCGGCGCGCGGAGGGCATCACCAACTCCAACGGCCTCGCCTGGAGCCCGGACGGCCGCACCATGTACTGGGCCGACACGAAGGCGCACGAGATCTATGCTTTCGACTTCGACCTCGCCAGCGGGGAACTCTCGCGGCGGCGGGTGTTCGCGAGCTTCCCGGTGAAGGCGGCCGACCAGGACCTGGCCACGTATGGGGGCCGTCCCGACGGCGCCGCGGTGGACAGCGAGGGCTGCTACTGGATCGCGATGTTCGAAGGCGCGCGCATCCTCAAGCTGTCGCCGCAGGGCGAGGTGGTGCGCGAGGTGCACTTGCCCGTGCAGTGCGCCACCATGCCCTGTTTCGGCGGGCCCGACCTGCGCACGCTGTACATCACGACCTCGCGCGAGAAGCGTCCGGCCGACGAGCTGGCCCGCCAACCGCTGGCCGGCTGCGTGCTCAGCCTGCGGGTGGACGTGCCGGGGTTGCCGGCGAACATGGCGGCCTGAGCGCCAGACCGGCGACGCGATTGGCCATGAAGCGCGCCGATCAACTCGCCAGGTTGCGTGACGGCCGGCCGTTCGACCTGGCCGTGATCGGCGGTGGTGCCACGGGCACCGGCGTCGCACTCGATGCCGCCGCGCGCGGCTTCTCGGTGGTGCTGCTGGAGGCCACGGACTTCGCCAAGGGCACCTCGTCGCGCGCCACCAAGCTGGTGCACGGTGGCGTGCGCTACCTCGCGCAGGGCAACGTGTCGCTGGTGCGCGAAGCCTTGGCCGAGCGCGCCAAGCTGCTGGCCAATGCACCGCATTTGGCGCAGCCGATCGCGTTCGTCATGCCCAGCTACCAGTGGTGGGAGCGCAGCTTCTACGGCCTCGGGCTCAAGATGTACGACGCGCTGGCCGGCCGACGCGGGCTGGGCGACACGCAATTCCTGAGCGCTGCGCAGACCCTGTCGCAACTGCCCAACCTGCGCCGCGATGGGTTGTCCGGCGGCGTGAAGTACTGGGACGGGCAGTTCGACGATGCGCGGCTGGCAGTGGCGCTGGCGCGCACGGCGCAAACGCAGGGTGCCTGCGTGCTCAACCACTGCGCGGTCACGGCGCTGCTGCGCGAAGACGGCAAGGTGCGTGGCGTGGTGGCGCGGGATGCGGAGACCGGCGAGTCCTTCGATGTGCAGGCTGGGTGCGTGGTGAACGCGACCGGCGTGTGGGTCGATGCCATCCGAGACATGGATGCATCGCCAGGAGACAAGAAGCGACCGGCGATGGTCGCCCCGAGCCAGGGCGTGCATCTCGTGGTCGACCGGCGCTTCCTGCCTGGCGACCATGCCTTGCTCGTCCCCAAGACCCGCGACGGCCGCGTGCTGTTCGCCGTGCCGTGGATGGGCAAGACCGTGCTGGGCACCACCGACACGCCGCGTGACGACCTTGCGACCGAGCCATCGCCGTTCCATGACGAGGTCGAGTTCATCCTGTCCGAGGCAGGCCGCTACCTGGCGCAGGCGCCGACCCGGGCCGACGTGAAATCGGTCTGGGTGGGCCTGCGCCCGCTGGTGCGAGCCGATGACGATGAGGACACCAAGGCCATCTCTCGCGAGCACGTGGTGCGTGTCGGGCGTTCGGGCCTGGTCACGGTGACCGGCGGCAAGTGGACCACCTACCGCGCGATGGCCGAGGATGTGCTGGACCGCTGCTTCGATCGCCACCTGCTGTCGCCGCGGCGCGGACCGGCCACGGCCTACCTGCCGCTTGTCGGTGCGCCCAGGCGCAGTGCCGAGTCGCTGACGCAGTCACCGGGCGAGCATCTCTACGGCATCGAGGCTGCCAGGCTGCGCGACCTGCCCGGCGCCGACCGTTGGCTGTGGAGCGAAGACGGCGGCGGCCTCAGCGAGGCCATGGTGCGCTTCGCCGCGCGTGAGGAGATGGCGCGCACCGTGGAGGACGTGCTGGCCAGGCGCTGCCGCCTGCTCTTCCTCGATGCCCGGAAAGCCGGCGAGCTGGCCGATGAGGTGGGCTCGATCCTGCGCGACGAACTCGGCGCTGGGTTCGATGCCGCTGCGTCATCCGCGGCATTCAAGGCGCTCGCGACGCACTACCTCCAGCTGCCCTGATTGCGCGGTCGCATCACGCGATGAAGCTCACGGCTGCGATGGCGATCCATCCGAGTGCGAAGTTGATCGTCACCATCGTGGGGATCGGTTTCATCGCTTCAGCCGCGCGCGGCCAGTCGTTCTCACTGACAGCTTGCTGAAGCCTTCGGTGCGGGCCGGCATCCAGGTGCCCGAAGATCGCGAACATCACGATGCCGATGCCCATCATCAGGTGCCATCCGAGCGGAGCCTGTCGCAGGCCGGCATGCAGCACCATCGCCAGCCCGCTGAAGAACAGCAGTGCCACCGCGACACGCACGATGAGGAAGAAGCGCGACAGCACTTCAGCCAGCAGCGTGAGCCGCTGCGGTGGGGTGAGCATGCCCACGGCCGGGCGCAGCGCGAAGAGCATGAATCCCATGCCGCCCATCCATGTGATGGCCGCGGCCAGATGCACGAATTTGACCAGTGTCCACATGCGTGTTGCCCCTCGCTGAGCCCCTCGCTCGTCAGGTACCGGACAGCATACCCATGCACAGTGCCGGCCGGGTCGTAGAAAGCCGCACGGGTTTCCACGTATATAATCCCGAGGCTTTGCCGAAACCGACTGTAACTTTGACCGTGAAGACGAATACGGGCCCCGTGGTCCACCACAACGGTCAAACGCCAGATGAGGTGGAGGATCCGCCTTTCAAGCCCCTGACGCGAGAAGAAGCTCAGGCCTTGAGGGCCAAGCACCCGCCGGTGTCGCCATGGCGGGTGGTTGGAAGCCAAGCTTTAGCCGGTGTGCTGTGTGCGGTCCTGACCTGGGCCGTCACTCAACGCGCCGGTACGTCGTGGTCGGCGCTGTATGGCGCTGCCGCGACCGTCCTTCCCAGTGCCTTGCTGGCGCGCGGAATGACGAGGCGAACCAGTCCTAACCCGGGCGCTGCGGTGTTCGGGTTCATGTTCTGGGAGATGGTGAAGATTGCTGTGGCGGTTGCCATGCTGGCAGCCGCTCCAAGAGTGGTACCCGATCTGAGTTGGCCGGCGTTGCTGGTCGCCATGATCGTGTGCGTGAAGGTGAATTGGCTGGCGATGCTGTGGCAGCGCCGGCCGGTTTGAGAGAACAACGAAAGACTCTGATTCGACATGGCTGCCGAAGCTCAAGTTGCCGAACACGCCGCACACGCTGGCCCCACCGCCGGTGAGTACATCCAGCACCACCTGACGCATTTCCGTTCGCATGAGCAGAACGGCATCATCGACTTCTCGGTCATCAACCTCGACACCCTGTTCTGGTCGCTCCTGATGGGCGTGCTGGGCCTGTGGGTCCTGCGCAGCGTTGCCAAGAAGGCCACCTCAGGCGTGCCCGGGCGCATGCAGGCCGCCGTCGAGATCGTGCTGGAAATGGTCGACAACCAGGCCAAGTCCATCGTTCACAACGCCACCTCCCGCAAGTTCGTCGGCCCCCTGGCGCTGACGGTGTTCATCTGGATCTTCCTGATGAACTCCATGGACTTCCTGCCGGTCGACCTGCTGCCCAAGGTCTGGGAGCAGATCTATGGCGCCGCCGGCCATGACGCCCACCACGCCTACATGCGCGTCGTGCCCACCGCCGACCTGTCGGCCACGCTGGGCATGTCCATCGGCGTGCTGCTCATCTGCCTGTACTACAACGTCAAGATCAAGGGCGCGGGCGGCTGGTTCCATGAGCTCGTTTCCGCTCCCTTCGGCGACCACTGGGCGCTGTACATCCCGAACTTCCTGTTCCAGATGATCGAATTCCTCGCCAAGACCGTGTCGCATGGCATGCGTCTGTTCGGCAACATGTACGCCGGCGAGCTGGTCTTCATGCTGATCGCGCTGATGGGGGCCGTCGGCTTCTCCAGCGCCACCGGCATCACGATGTGGATCGTCCACGTGCTCGCGGGCACGGGCTGGGCCATCTTCCACATCCTGATCGTCGCGCTGCAAGCCTTCATCTTCATGATGCTGACCCTCGTCTACGTGGGCCAGGCGCACGACGCTCACTGATCGCAGTTCTTTCTTTCCACCACCACAACTTTTCCTTTCCCTACTAGGAGTCTTTCATGGAACACGTTCTTGGTTTTGTTGCTCTCGCCGCTGGTCTGATCATTGGTCTGGGTGCCATCGGCGCCTGCATCGGCATCGGCATCATGGGCAGCAAGTACCTCGAATCCGCCGCTCGTCAGCCCGAGCTGATGAACGAACTGCAAACCAAGATGTTCCTGCTGGCCGGCCTGATCGACGCCGCGTTCCTGATCGGCGTTGGTATCGCGATGATGTTCGCCTTCGCCAACCCGTTCGTTCTGAAGTAATTCGACTTCTTCCGATCAACCCCTAGCTGCAAGGAAAGGTGTTGCCGTGAGCATCAACGCAACCCTGTTTGCACAGCTCGTGGTGTTCTTCATCCTGGCGTGGTTCACGATGTCGTTCGTGTGGCCGCCCATCACGAAGGCGCTCGACGAGCGTGCGAAGAAGATCGCCGAGGGACTGTCCGCCGCTGACAAGGCCAAGGCCGACCAGCTCGCCGCCAACAAGCGCGTCGAAGAGCAGCTTGCCGCTGCCCGCACCGACGCGACCCAGCGACTGGCTGACGCCGAGCGCCTGGCGCAGTCGATGATCGAGGAAGCCAAGACCCGCGCAAGCGAGGAAGGCGCCAAGATCGTCGCTGCCGCGAAGGCCGAAGCCGAGCAGGAGTCCGTGAAGGCCCGTGAAGTCCTGCGCGAGCAGGTCGCCGCGCTGGCCGTCAAGGGCGCCGAGCAGATCCTGAAGCGCGAAGTCAACGCCGGCGTTCACGCCGAGCTGTTGGGCCGCCTGAAGACCGAGCTTTGATCGGACACTGCCATGGCTGAACTCGCAACCATCGCCCGTCCCTACGCAGAGGCATTGTTCAAGGCCCGGGGCCAGTCCAATCCGCGCGAGCTGGCTGACCAGCTCGACGCCTTGGGCCAGGTCGCGAGCCTGCACGAGCTGCGCCAGTTCGCCGACAACCCCAAGGTGCAAGCCACTGCCGTCTACGACGTCATCATCGGTGCCTTGAAGGCTGTGGCGTTCGCGCCGGCCGTGCAGAACCTGCTGCGCACGGTGATCGAGAACGGCCGCCTGAGCGCCCTCCCGGAGATCGCGGCGCAATACCGTGCCCTCGTGAACGCCCAGTCGGGCGTGTCCGATGCCACGGTGTACAGCGCCTTCCCGATCGACGGCACGCAACTGTCCGATGTCGTGGCCGCGCTGGAAAAGCGCTTCGGCCGCAAGCTCAACGCCAGCGTGGTGGTGGAGCCTGAGCTCATCGGCGGCATTCGCGTGGTGGTCGGCGACGAAGTGCTCGACACCTCGGTCAAGGCCCGTCTCGAACAAATGAAGGTGGCGCTCACGGCGTAAGCCGTGCGTGCTGCATGAAACGTGAAATGTGAAAAGTGAGATGTGGGAAGCGAAACGCGGCGTCGACTGAGCCTCACGTTTCACCTTTCACCCATCACGTTTCACGCTTTCGGAGAAAGCAATGCAACTGAATCCCGCTGAAATTTCCGAACTGATCAAGTCCCGCATCGAAGGCCTGGGTGCCGCGGCGGACATTCGCAACCAGGGCACCGTCGTCTCGGTGACCGACGGCATCGTCCGCATTCACGGCCTGTCGGACGTGATGGCCGGCGAAATGCTCGAGTTCCCCGCCACGAAGGACGGCCAGCCGACCTATGGCCTGGCTCTGAACCTCGAGCGCGACTCCGTCGGCGCGGTGATTCTGGGCGAGTACGAACACATCTCCGAAGGCGACACCGTCAAGTGCACGGGCCGCATTCTCGAAGTGCCCGTGGGCCCCGAGCTGATCGGCCGCGTGGTGAACGCGCTGGGCCAGCCCATCGACGGCAAGGGCCCGATCAACGCCAAGATGACGGACGTGATCGAGAAGGTCGCTCCCGGCGTGATCGCACGTCAATCGGTGTCGCAACCTGTGCAGACCGGCCTGAAGTCCATCGACTCGATGGTGCCGATCGGCCGTGGCCAGCGCGAGCTGATCATCGGTGACCGCCAGACCGGCAAGACGGCCGTGGCCATCGACGCGATCATCAACCAGAAGGGTCAGAACATGACCTGCGTGTATGTCGCGATCGGCCAGAAGGCTTCGTCGATCAAGAACGTCGTGCGCGCACTGGAGCAGAACGGCGCGATGGAATACACCATCGTCGTGGCTGCTTCGGCGTCCGAGTCCGCTGCCATGCAGTACGTGTCGGCCTACTCCGGCTGCACGATGGGCGAGTACTTCCGCGACCGCGGCCAAGACGCCCTGATCATCTATGACGACCTGTCCAAGCAGGCCGTCGCCTATCGCCAGGTGTCGCTGCTGCTGCGCCGTCCCCCGGGCCGCGAAGCCTTCCCCGGCGACGTGTTCTATCTCCACAGCCGCCTGCTCGAACGCGCAGCCCGCGTGAACGCCGACTACGTCGAGAAGTTCACCAAGGGCGAAGTCAAGGGCAAGACCGGTTCGCTGACCGCGCTGCCCGTGATCGAAACGCAAGCCGGTGACGTGTCGGCCTTCGTTCCGACCAACGTGATCTCGATCACCGACGGCCAGATCTTCCTGGAGACGTCGCTGTTCAACGCCGGCATCCGCCCCGCCATCAACGCCGGTATCTCGGTGTCGCGGGTGGGTGGTGCTGCGCAGACCAAGCTGATCAAGGGCCTGTCCGGCGGTATCCGTACCGACCTGGCGCAGTACCGTGAACTGGCTGCGTTCGCGCAGTTCGCGTCCGACCTGGACGCCGCGACCCGCAAGCAGCTGGACCGTGGTGCCCGCGTGACGGAACTGCTCAAGCAGGCCCAGTACTCTCCGCTGCCGATCAGCCTGATGGGCGCGACGCTGTACGCGGTGAACAAGGGCTACTTCGACGACCTGGACGTGAAGAAGGTCCTGGCTTTCGAACACGGCCTGCACCAGCACCTGAAGTCCAGCCACGCCGCTCTCCTGCAAAAGCTCGAGAGCGACAAGGCCCTTGACAAGGATGCCGAGGCCGAGCTGGTTCGCGCGATCGAAGCCTTCAAGAAGTCTTTCGCCTAAGCCCCTGACGGACCTCAAGACGAAAGGAGTACCGTCATGGCGGTAGGCAAGGAAATACGCGGCAAGATCAAGTCCTTCGAGAACACCAAGAAGATCACGAAGGCGATGGAGCTCGTGTCCGCGTCCAAGATGCGCAAGGCGCAGGACCGGATGCGCCATGCGCGTCCGTATGCCGACAAGATCCGCAACATCACGGCCAACTTGTCGCAGGCGAACCCGGAGTACCACTCGCCTTACATGCGTCGCAGCGATGCGCCCAAGAACGTGGGGTTCATCGTCGTCACGACCGACAAGGGTCTGTGCGGCGGCCTGAACACCAACGTGCTGCGCGCGGTCACGAACAAGATGCGTGAAGTGCAGCAAGGCGGCGGCACGGTGCAGGCGGTGGCCATCGGCAACAAGGGCCTGGGCTTCCTGAACCGCGTCGGCGCGGCCGTCGTGTCGCACGTGACGCAGCTGGGCGACAAGCCCCAGCTCGACAAGCTGATCGGCCCGGTGAAGGTGATGCTCGATGCCTTCGTCGAAGGCAAGCTCGATGCGGTCTATCTCTGCTACACGAAGTTCATCAACACGATGAAGCAGGAGCCCATGGTCGAGCAGCTGCTCCCCCTCGATGGTTCGCGCCTGGCGCAGACCGACGAGGAGAAGAAGCAGCACGGCTGGGACTACCTGTACGAGCCCGACGCAGCCACCGTCATCGATGAGCTGCTGACCCGCTACATCGAGGCGCTGGTGTACCAGTCCGTGGCCGAGAACATGGCGTCCGAGCAATCGGCGCGCATGGTCGCGATGAAGGCCGCCACCGACAACGCCGGCAACCTGATCGCCGAGCTGAAGCTGGTCTACAACAAGACCCGCCAGGCCGCGATCACGAAGGAACTTTCCGAGATCGTCAGCGGCGCGGCCGCGGTCTGATCCCGCATCTGAATATTGTTTGAAGGAATCGACATGGCGAACACTCAAGCCCAAGGCAAGATCGTCCAGTGCATCGGCGCAGTGGTGGACGTGGAATTTCCGCGTGACGCGATGCCCCGCGTGTATGACGCTCTGAAGCTCGAAGGCACGGCGCTGACGCTCGAAGTCCAGCAGCAGCTGGGCGACGGCGTGGTGCGCACGATTGCGCTGGGTTCGTCCGACGGCATCCGTCGCGGCCTGATGGTCACCAACACCGGCAACGCGATCACCGTGCCCGTGGGCAAGGCGACGCTGGGCCGCATCATGGACGTGCTGGGCGCGCCCATCGACGAGCGCGGTCCCGTCAGCGCCGAGCTGACCGCTCCCATTCACCGCAAGGCCCCGGCCTATGACGAGCTGAGCCCCTCGCAAGAGCTGCTCGAGACCGGCATCAAGGTGATCGACCTGATCTGCCCGTTCGCCAAGGGCGGCAAGGTGGGTCTGTTCGGTGGCGCCGGCGTGGGCAAGACCGTGAACATGATGGAACTCATCAACAACATCGCCAAGGCCCACTCGGGTCTGTCGGTGTTCGCTGGTGTGGGCGAGCGTACCCGCGAGGGCAACGACTTCTATCACGAGATGGCCGAATCGGGCGTCGTGAAGCTCGACAACCTGGCCGAGTCCAAGGTGTCGATGGTGTACGGCCAGATGAACGAGCCCCCGGGCAACCGTCTGCGCGTGGCCCTGACCGGCCTGACCATCGCCGAGTCGTTCCGCGACGAAGGCCGCGACGTGCTGTTCTTCGTGGACAACATCTACCGCTACACCCTGGCCGGTACCGAAGTGTCCGCGCTGCTGGGCCGCATGCCTTCCGCCGTGGGCTACCAGCCGACGCTGGCCGAGGAAATGGGCCGCCTGCAAGAGCGCATCACGTCGACCAAGGTCGGCTCGATCACGTCCATCCAGGCCGTGTACGTCCCTGCGGACGACTTGACCGACCCGTCTCCCGCCACGACCTTCGCCCACTTGGACGCCACCGTCGTGCTGTCTCGCGACATCGCCGCGCTGGGCATCTACCCCGCCGTGGACCCGCTGGACTCCACCAGCCGCCAGGTCGACCCCAACGTCGTGGGCGAAGAGCACTACAGCACCACCCGCGCCGTTCAGGGCACGCTGCAGCGCTACAAGGAACTGCGTGACATCATCGCGATCCTGGGCATGGACGAGCTGTCGCCGGAAGACAAGCTGGCCGTGGCCCGCGCGCGCAAGATCCAGCGCTTCCTGTCGCAGCCTTTCCACGTCGCCGAAGTGTTCACCGGCACGCCGGGCAAGTACGTGCCGCTGAAGGAAACCATCCGCGGCTTCAAGATGATCGTGAACGGCGAGTGCGACAGCCTGCCCGAGCAAGCGTTCTACATGGTCGGCACGATCGACGAAGCGTTCGAGAAGGCCAAGAAGCTCCAGTAATCGGGGTTCTTCGTCCAACTCTCAACACGCTAAGGAACCAAGATGGCAACGATCCACGTGGACGTCGTCTCCGCCGAAGAGCAGATCTTCTCCGGCGAAGCGAAGTTCGTCGCGCTGCCGGGTGAGAACGGCGAGCTGGGCATCCTGCCCCGCCACACGCCGCTGATCACCCGCATCAAGCCCGGCGCGGTGCGCATCGAGCGCGCCGACAACGGCGAGGAAGAGTTCGTGTTCGTGGCCGGCGGCATTCTCGAAGTGCAGCCGGGCACGGTCACCGTGCTCGCCGACACCGCCATCCGCGGCAAGGACCTCGACGAAGCCAAGGCCACCGAGGCCAAGCGTCTGGCCGAGGAAGCGCTCAAGAACGCCAAGAGCGACATCGACGTCGCCCGCGCCCAGAGCGAACTCGCGCTGTACGCCGCGCAGATCGCTGCGCTGCGCCGCCTGATGAAGAAGTGATCCGAGGCCTCGGCGACGAGGCATCAAGACAAAACCCGCTCGGCGCAAGCCCAGCGGGTTTTGTTTTGCAGGGAATCAGCCGGCGTTGGGCTTCTTCACCTGCGGCTTGCCGCCCAGCCCCGGCTTGATCGGCTTCACATCTCCGCAATCCGAGCTCACGTAGCTGGACTTCAAGGTCATCTGCGTGGTCTTGGCCTGGCCCTGCACCGTGCGGGTCGTGGTGTTCTTGACCATGTAGTGCTCGGCGTCGGCGAACAGGGCCTCGCCATTGGTCTCGGACTGATACGGCTGCGTGCACACCGAATGCCACTTCCAGCTCGTGTTGCTGCGGGTGGTGAAGTCGGTCTTGCAGCTGACTTCGCCCTCCGGCCCGCGGCTGGCTGCCCAGCGTTCGGAGCTGAGCGACTCCTTGTCGAAGCACAGGCGGATCTTCCCGCCGCCCGCGCCCATGTCGATGCCCCGGGCCTTCATCATCTCCTCGATCTTGGCGCGCTGCTCAGGCGGCATGTTCTTCAGCCGCTCGCTCATGTCGGGCATCTTGGCCTCGGCGCCGTCGCGCTCCACCTGCACCTCCCACAGCCCGGGCTTGATCGGCGGCGCGGGTTGCGCCTGGGCAGTGCAGGCCAGGGCCACGAGCCCGGCGGACATCAGAAGACGAGAGGCAGTGCGCATGTGGACTCCAGAAGGGTTGGCCAGAAAGGTGGCGGTCTTGCGGGAAACGATCCCACCGAGGATTTTGCTGACAGACAACGTGAAAACGTGAACGGCAGGGCGCCCAGGGTCAGGGCAAGCCCTAGCCTGGGCAGTACAAATGGGCCGGCTCCGATGCCGGACCGGACTTGCCATGCCCGTCGCGTGCCTCGACGTGCCAGCGGTACATCCCATAAGCGCGTGCCGGGAAGGCGAGGCTGCTGGTCGATGCGGTGCGCACGATGGGCGCAGGGGCCGAGGCAATGCGGGCAGTGCCCAACTGCTCGACGGTCACCTGGTACTCGCGCGCGCCGCTCACCGGCTTCCATGACAGCGTCAGCCCGCCGCAATAGCCGGGCCTGGCGGGCTCCCTCGCCGTGCCGGGCGGCGTCAGGTCGGTGGGCGCCTTCAGGTCATCTGAGGACGACTGGCTCGCCGCGATGATCGCGATGAGCCCCGCCACGGCCAGGGCCTTGCCCACGTCGGACGAGGACGCCTGCGACGCCGGCGCAGGCAGCAGCTTCTCCATGCGGTCGACCCAGGCATGCGTGCGTTCGATCTCGTACGCCGGCACGGAGGTTGGCCGTGGCGGCACCTGCGGGCGCCCGGAGGCCATGGTCCCGGGACCCAGGGCCACCGATGGCCAGGCATTGCTCAGCGATGACAGGCGCACCGTCCCGTCGAGCACCACCACCGCGTACTCGCCCGACTGGTTCGCCCGTACCGAGTAGGCCGTGCCTTCGGCACCAGCCTTCACGAAGGTCGTCTGAACCGCGAACAGGCCGCGGATCTTGGCGAACACCTCGCCCACCATCTCCGAGAACGACCCGATGCGTCCACGCGTGTTCGGCCGCATGTAGATCTCGCTGCCCGACGGGTAGCGGATCAGGGCGTAGGCATTCGGCCCCGTGCTGATCCAGTCGCCCTCTTGCAGCACGGCGCTGGCCTTGGCATCCAGCCAGGCCCCGTTTCGATTGACCTGCACCAGCCCGCCTTCATCGGGCCGGGCCACGCGCGTGCCGTCGACCACGATGCCCGCCAGCGTGATCTCGCGCGGCCGTGTCGGCGCACTGCCGCAGCCGGCCAGCGCCAGGCCGCACAGCAGCGCCAGCACGGCTCGCATCCATCGCCAGGATCCTGCATTCATCGTTCATCCCGCCTTTCCAGCCAGGCAGCCAGCCACCACGACAGCAGGAATGCTGCCACCGCATAGGGCAAGTTGACCAGCACATGGTCGATCCGGTAGGTCGCCACGGCCAGTGCTGCGCACGCAACGATCCCACCCAGGGCGGCAACAACCCGCACGCCCCATCCCCTGCGGCGCAACGCGTGGCGCATCGAGGCGCCAGCCAGCCCCAGCCCGAGCATCAGCCCAATCGAGGCGCCAAAACCCATGGGGCGGATCACGTCCCCGCGGACCAGGGCGTCCACCTGCTCCACGTGCAGCTCCACGCCCCAGCGGTCACCCGCCCGCGGCACGGTGAACACGTCACGGCCGGCCAGGGTGAGGCCCACCACCACGATCTTGTCCTTGAAGGCCGCGAGTTCGGCATCGCCCGCGGCCTGCAGCACCTGCTCGTAGGGCACGCGCCGGTCCGGCGACCGCAATTGCGGCAGCAAGGCCGGGTCGAACCACTGCAGCGCGATGCGGTCGCCCCGCTGGATGGCCTCGCAGGCCGCTTCCACCGTGCGCTTGGTCTCGGCCGACGAGAACCCCACGTCCGGCGAGCGGTCGTCCTGCACCAGGCGCACCCGCAACTCGCGGTCCGCCTCGCTCAGGCTCTCCACCTTGCCGCCGCCGTTGAACGCGCCCAGCGCCAGCGACGGGAACAGCAGCTGCCCGCGCTGCACCGCCAGCGGCATCGAGCGCGCATAGTCGAACTTCATGCCGCCACAGGCGATGCCACCGGCGGCCACCTTGGCGATGCGCGGCAGCAGCGCCGGCCGGTTGCCCTCCATGCGCTTGACGGCAAACACCACCGGCGTTGCCTTCGCGGCGGTGATGGCCGCTTCGAGCGCATCGTCGTCCTCCGGCTTGCCTTCTCGCTCGATGAAGATGTCGAAGGCGATGCTGCGTGCACCCGCCCGGGACAGCCGCTCGATGAGCTGCGCATGCTCGCGCCGCCACGAGGCATCGAAGGGGCGCCCCAGCGCTTCCTGTGTCTTCTCGTCGATCGCGACCAGCAGCACCTCGCCGCTCCACGGGGCGTGGGTGCCAGGCTGCGCGAGCCACATCGTTGCGCTGGCAAAGCGGGTGTCCAGCCCGGCGAAGTCCAGCAGCGCCAGCCACGCGGCGAAGAACATCGCCAGGCCCAGCGCGGCGCCCGCCCAGCGGGCCAGCCGCAGCCGGTTGCGCTCGCGCAGCTCGTCCTCGAAGCTGCCGCCGCGGATCGACTCCACCAGCTCGTTGATGTGTGCCTTGAGCGAGCGCTCCTCCATCCGCAGGCAGTTCAGCAGGCGCAGTCCCGCCAGGTCGGGTGGCAGCCCGGCATCGGGCGGCGCTGCATTGCCGATGAGCACGGGCACGATGCGCTTGCCCATGGCCAGCGAGCGGGCCAGCTCGTGGCGCACGTAGTCGTCGCCGTGCGCGCGACGCTGGAGGATGCCGGCCCACTGCGGGCCGATGACGGCCACCACCACGTCGGCGGCATCGAGGCGGTCATTGATCTTGCGCGCGAAGTCCTCGCCGTAGTCGATGTCGTCGATGTCCATGAAGACATCGCCCTGCCCGAACCTCGCGGCCAGCTCGTTGTGGATCAGCCGTGAATGGATGATGCTGTCATCGCGCCGGTAGCTGATGAAGACCTTCATGGCGGGTGGCCAGGCTCCCTGAGGACGACGTCCAGCATCGCCCTGCCGGAGGCGGTGGGCAATCCCTAGACACGGCAATGGATGCTCGCAGGCCGATACTGCGCCCATGAGCCTCTTGCAGCATGCCTTGCGCGCCGGGCAATCCGGCCAGATCCAGATGCCCATCACCCGGCGGCGCGTGCTCGTCGTGGGCGGCGCCGGCACGCTGGGCGCGGCGGTGCTGGAGCACTTGCTGGCGAGCACCGCCTTCGCGCAGGTCTCGGTGGTGGTGTCGCAGCCGCTGAACGTGGCGGTGCGCGGCCTGGCGACAGTGCCTGAAGCCGCCCTGGCCGAGCGCCCGGAGGCGGGGGCCGAGGACACGGCCATCGTCGTCTTCGACCGCGAGCGCCATGCGAACGGCCGGGAACTGGCCTTCGCACGTCCTCAGCCCGAGACGTTGCCCGTGCTGGCGGCGATGCTGCGCGAGCGTGGCCTGCGCCGTCTCCTCGTGGTGATGCCGCATGCTGCGGCCAGCCTGCCGGATGCCCTCAAGCGCGGCCTGGCCAACCTGGACGAGCACGCCGTCGCCGCCCTGGGCTTCGAGCACCTCGTCTTCGTGCGCTCGGCTCAGATGCCGGGCGGCGCAGCATCGTCGGCGCATCCGCTGCAACGCCTGGCAGACTGGGTGCTGGCGCAGATGCGCCTGATGATCCCCCAGCGTGACAAGCCTGTGCGTCCGGCCAAGGTCGCGCAATTCGTGGCCCAGCTCGCGGTGCGGCTGCCTTCGGCGACGCCCGGCACGCGGGTGGTGCCGCCGGAGCTGGTGTGGGAAGCCGCGCAGCGCCAGGATGTCGATGCGCTGGTGCAGGAATGGCTGCGCGGCGTGGAGGCCGAGGCCAGCACGCCGCAACCTGCGCGCATGTGAGTCAGCGGGCTGGAGCGGAAGCGGCCGACGCGGCGGGCCGCCAGGTCGGCAGCGCCTCGGCGATGGCCTCGCGCTGCTTCGCCCGCAGCGGATGCAGGTTGTCGACGACCCAGCACACGCGCTGCACGTCGACCTGCCCGTTGCGTGCCAGCGCGGCGAGGTCGCGGTCCGGGTTGTGAAGCAGGCTGGCCAGCCAGGCCGCTTCCATCGGCGTGAGCTTGTCCACCCGCTTGTGCAGGTAGTGGTGCGCGGCAGCCGCGGCGCCGCACTGGCCCTCGCCCCAGGGCGCGATGCTCAGGTACAGGTGCAGCAGCCGCTGCTTGCCCAGGGTGCGGTCCATCTCGACCGCGTACAGCAGCTCGCGCAGCTTGCGCACGTGGTCGCGTGAATCGCCGGTGAAGAGCAGCTTGGCCAGCTGCTGGTCCAGGGTGCTGGCGCCGCGGGGCACGTTCTGCGCCGTGTTGCGCTGGCTGAGGGCAGATGCGATCTCGCGCAGGTCGTAGCCGCTGTGCTCGTAGAAGCGCTGGTCCTCCGCGGCGACCACGGCGCGCGGCAGCCAGGTGCCCAGGCCGTTCGTCGGTGCCGGGCAGGTGCTACTGGTGTTGAGCAGGGCTTCGGTGCCCAGGCCAGCCACGCTGAAGCCGTCGATGAAAGGTTCGACCCGCAGGTCGCGCTGCGGCAGCTTGATGCTGGCCTTCAGCCGCATGGTGCCCCCGATCTGTGCCTTGCCCGCCTCCGGAATTGCACGGGCGAACAGGCCGTAGACGCTGGCGATCGGCGTGTCCGGCAATTGCAGCTGCACCTCACCGCCGCGGTCGTCGAAGGTGTACTTGAAGCGGCCCTGCACGGCACGCTGGCCTTCTCCGAGCGTGACGTCGCCTTGCCATTCGTTCTGTGCGTTGCGGCGGGCATGCAGCGTCACGCGGTCGAGCGCGAGCACGTCCTGGGCCGAGGCAGGAATGCGGCAGCTGCTGCAGGTGAGCGTCCATGTTTCAGGGTCGGTGCCTGCGCTCACGCGCACCACGCCGCGAGGGGTGTGCCAGTCGCGGTCCTGCAGGGCGCGCATCACGACGGGATGCGTGGCCATGCGCATCACCGCGGGCACGCTGACCTCGCGTTCCATGCCGGCGATGCGCAGGGTGTGCGTCCAGCCGCCTGGCGTGGGCCGCACGAGGCTGAGCAGGACCGCGGCGAAGGCGGCCAGGGCGACGAGCAGGCCCAGCAAGGTGCCCGTCATGAAGAAAAGAATGCGCTTGATCACAGGACCCTCGCGGTGGTGACGGCCTGCCAGGGGCCGGTGGACTGGCCGAGCTGCGCGGCCCAGAACCAGCTCGACGCATCGGTGAAGGACTGGCCCTTCGCGTCGACGATGCGTTCGCACACGCGCACCTGCTGCCCATTGCGCACGGCGATGAAGCAGCGCCACAGGCGGTCATGCGCGTCCTGCTCCAGGCGTGCCTCCTCGATGCGGTAGCCGAGGCCACGGTAGCAATCTGCGGCGGGATGCAGCATGCGGGTGGGGCGCTGCACCTCGCGCCACACCAGCGTCTGCGTGCCATCGGTCAGGCGTGCAAGCTGGCCGGGGAAGTGCGAGGCGAAGCGCTCCTCCACCGGGCTCAGGGCCAGGGGGCGCAAGGGGCGGCCTTCCCATTCGGAGGGCATCTCGACCTGAGCCTCGGGCGAGACCGAGGGTGCCGTCCGGTGCAAGGCCGGGGCCAGCGCGCAGGCCAGCATGGCGCCTGCGAAGGCGAGCTTCATCGGCAGGTCACGCACGACCATGGCGGCCTCCGCGAACGATCATGGCCACCGTGCCGCACACCGCAGCCAGCACGGCGAGGCCAATGGCCTGGTGCGCCCAGCCGGCCACCACCACCTGCTGCGCTTCCAAGCCCACGAGCATGGTGTTGCGCACGATGTTTCCGGCCATCACCAGAACGCCGACGAAGGGCAGTGCACGCAGGAAGCGCCTGTCACTCACGCCGCCCGCGACGGCCATGGCGCAGGCGCAGAAGTACGCCATCCACACCATCTGCACGCCGGAGCAGGGCGCGTCCACGATGACGAGGTGCCCGTCCACCGACATGGCCGAACCGGCACGCTCGGCCTGCATGCCGGCGAGCTGGAGCGCCCAGGTGCTGACCTGCGCCACGACCACGCGCAGCGGATAGCCGGCGTAGAACTGCAAGGAAGACACCACCGGCAGGGCCAGCACCATCAGGCCTGACAGCGGCAGCCATGCCTGCCCATGCGGCAGGAAGGCCCTCAGCCCGCAGGCCAAGGCCAGCGCCGCCAGCACGGCGCCCGCCAAGGGCGGTGCGCAGAACACCGACGCAGTGGCCAGCACGCTCAAGCCCAGCGCGCCTGCGAGCCAGCCCGGGCGCGGCGTGCCACGCAGCTGCGGCGCCACGCGCCACACCGCCCAGGCGAGCACCGCCAGCGCGGCCAGCCCGAGCGGGTCGTCCGAGCCGTCGGCCATGCGCGAGGCCGCCCATTGCCAGTGCGTCCACAGCGCCGCGGCCTGCACGGCGAGCCAGGCCAGCGGCGGCACGGCGTCGATGCGGCGTTCCCATCGCGCAGCGGAGGTGGTGGTGATGACGTGGTCCATGGTGTGGCCTCTTGCCGGATGCATGGTCGGATCAGGAGCGGCGGCGTTGGGTGATCACGGTGGCGACGACGATGCCCATCACCACCAGCAGCGCGAGCCACGCGGCAGGTTCCGGCGTGCTGGGCACTTCCGCGCCCACGGCCAGGTCGCTCACGCCTTCGGGCATGGGCAGGGGCTGCTTCACCGTCTCGGTCTGCGCCGGGTTGCTGTTGCGCACGACCTGGTCCACTGCGATGAAGCTCGTGTACTGCGTGAGCAGGCCGTAGCGCAGGCCGAGGCTGGTGATGGCGTCCTTCTGCTGCGCGCCGCCTTCCAGCGCCTCCTGGTCGCTCAGCGAGGAGATGCGCTGGCGGGCCCACAGCAGGCGCAGGGCGGAGGCGGTCTGGTTCTCGCGGCCGTCGGCGCTCAGCTCGCTGCGGAAGGCGCCGTCGACGGCCCGGCCTTCGACGATGAGCTTGCCGCGCACCGGCGCACCGGCATCGGCGCGGTACTTGCCGAACAGGATGACCGGCCGGCCGCCCATCACGTCGGGCAGTTGCATCGGCTCCACGTCATAGGCATCGATGCCTTCGAAGCGGGCCTTCACCTGCGTGAGCACCGGCGAGTCGATCATGCGGCGCAGGCGCTCGGCCTGCGCGGCGGCCTGCTCCGGCTTGGTGACGATGAAGGCTTCACCTTGGCCAGCGCGCGCCATGCCCTCGATGAGGTGGCGGTTCACGCTGGAACCGATGCCGAAGGCGAACACGTTGGACTGGTTGAGGTTCTTGCGGATGAGCTGGAACACCTCGTTCTCGACCGTCACGTAGCCGTCGGTCACGAAGATGATGCTGCGCGACACGTCGGGGTTCTTGGGCAGCGCGGCCACGCGCTTCAAGGCCGGCACGATCTCTGTGCTGCCACCGCCGCGCTGGCGGCGGATCGTCTCCATCGCCTGCTCGATGTTGGCGGGCGTGGCCGGCACCGAGGTGGGCGCGAGCATGCTGCTGCTGCCGGAAAAGAGCATCACGTTGAAGGTGTCGGACGCACGCAGGCCGCCGATCAGGTGGCGCAGCAGCTCCTTGGCCGTCTCCAGCGGGTAGCCGTGCATGGAGCCGGAGATGTCCACGACGAAGATGTATTCGCGCGGGCTGATCTGCTGGGTGGGAATGGCCTTGGGCGGCTCGACCATGGCGAGGAAGAAGTTCTCCTCGGCGCCGCGGAACATTATGAGGCCCGATTCGATCTTGTCGCCCGCCAGGCGGTAGCCGAGGATGAAGTCGCGGTTGTTGTTGACGGCCGTCTTGTCGGCCAGCGTCACACGGGCGCGGTTGCCGTTCAGGCCTTCGACCTCGATCGCATGCGACGGCGAGGTGATGTCCTTCACCGCCAGCGGCGAATCGATGCTGAGCTTCAGGTCGAACGAGGTGTTCGACGCGGTGCCGGCGTGCAGCGTGGGCGTCGCCACCCACTTCTCATTGGCGGCCGCACCTTGCGGGCTGTTGTAGCGCGGGCCCACGACCGTCGGGAACACGAAGCCGTACTGCGCATCGGTGGGCGTCAGCAGCTCGGTGTAGCGCAGCTCCACCGCCACGTCGTCGCCGGGCATGATGTTGGCGACGTTCATCTCGAACACGTTGGGGCGGTGCTGCTCCAGCAAGGCGCTGGTCTTGCCTTCCTTCTTGGCGTTGTCGTACTCGATGCGCGCCTGCTGCTTTTCCTTGATCTTCGCGGTGAGCAGGCGGTCACCGAGGCGCACCGTCATGGCGTAGACGGCGGATTGGGTGGAGCCGGGGAAGACGTAGCGCGCCTCGATGGCGCGCTGGCCTTCGTTGCGGTAGTGCTGGGTCACCGTCACGTCGGCAATGACGCCGGCGATGCGCACGTCCACGCTGGTGGACTTCAGCGGCAGCCTGTCGGTGGACGGGTCGCTGCTGGCGACGTCGAAGTACGGGCTCTCGGCCTTGCGGGCCTCGGAATCGTCGGCTTGCGTCGGCGGGCTGACGAGCATCAGCACCGCGGCCATCAGCGACATGGCGATGCACAGCATCACGCGGCCCAGGTGGGACAGCGGGCGAAGCGGGTAGCGAAAGAAGAACATGCGACTCTCCAGGATCCGGCCGCGTGGTGCGGCATGGCGTGCAGGATCGGTCGCGTGTGAGAAGGCAGTTCGAAGGGGAAGCGCAGGCTTGTGTGAAGTCTGCGTGAACTGAATCAGGAACCGTTGTCGGCCAGCGGCAGCGACAGGGTGGCCAGGGCACCGCCGTCAGCCGCATTGGCCAGCGAGGCGCGCCCCTGGTGCAGCTCGGCGATTTCCTTCACGAAGGCCAGGCCCAGGCCGGTGCTGCGCTTCTTCGAATGAGGCCGGGCCAGGGAATAGAACTTCTCGAACACCTTGTCCTCGGCGTAGTCGGGAATGCCGGGGCCATGGTCGCGCACCACGACATCCACCGTGCGGCGGTGGCGCTTGAGGCTGAGCGTGATGGTGCCGTTCTGCGGCGAGAAGTCGCGGGCGTTGTCCACGAGGTTGGTGATGGCCCTGCGCAACAGGAAGACGTCGCCATCCACGATGGCGTCAGGCCCGGGCTCCACCTCGATGCGGATGCCGCGCGCGGTGCCGCTGACCTCGGCGCTGGCGGCGACTTCATCCACCAGCGTGCGCAGCCCGACAGGCGCGATGCTCTCCAGCTTGCGGCGCGACTCCAGCGCCGTCAGCTCCATCATGCGGTCCACCAGTTCCTGGATGCGCTGCGTCTCGCGCACGATGTTGCCGGTGAAGCGCGCCCGGTCGGCATCGGGCATGGGCTCCTGCAGCAGCTCGGCCGCGCCGCGGATGGCCGACAGCGGGCTCTTCACCTCGTGCGTGAGCGTCTGCACGTAGTCGGCCACGTAGTTGCGGCCGGCCAGCGCATCGCGCATCTCGTCGTAGGCCGCACCAATGGCGCCCAGTGCGCGACGCCCCAGCCGCGGCAGGCTGAACGAGCGCTGCGCCCGCACGTAGGCCACGTAGTCGGCGATGACGCCGAAGGGCCGCACCAGCCACATCGAGACGATGACCACCAGCAGCAGCACCGCCACCACCGAGGTCGCGCCCACCAGCATGGTCTTGCGACGCGCGGCGTCCACGAACTGGCCGAAGGCCTGCACAGGCTTGCCCACGCTCACCGCGCCGGCGATCTCGTTGCGGATGCGGATGGGCGCGGCCACGTACATCACTGAGGTGCTGGGCTGGTCTTCCACGTCGGGCGTGGTGCGGGCGCCGTACTCGCCGCGCAGCGTGCGGGCGACGTCGCGTTTTTGCGAGAAGTCCTCGCCCACGCTCTTGCCGCGCGAGTCGAACACCACGCGGCCGCTGCGGTCCACCACCGTCACGCGCAACTCCACCCGGGTCTTCTCGAAGCCGAAGATGTCCGCCTTGAAGCGCTGGGCGTAGAGGTTCTGGAAGAGGGGGCCGAGCGAGTCCGTCTGCAGCACGCCGTCGCGCGACGAGGACTCGACGCTGGAGGCGATGAGGTAGGCCGCCTCCACCAGCGACTCTTCGGCCGACTCGCGATAGCGCGGGTCGATGTCGCCCAGCAGCCGGTACATGAGCACGCCCACGCCCAGCGCATAGGCCAGCAGGATGCCGATGAAGATGCGGGTGCGCTTGGTCATGGGGTCATGGCCGGGGGAACACCCACCGCATCCGTGGTCTCAGTGGGCGGCGTCGGCCATCAGCTGCCGCAGGCCCTGGTCGACCGCGGCCTGCAGTTCGGTCCGCAGCGCGTCCATCTTCTGCTGGGGTGTCAGGTGCTCCCAGGCGTTTTCCTTCTGCTGAACCGGCGCCGGCAGCACACTGGACTCGTGGATGCTGGCCGTGCGAAGGGTGCGCATGGTGGCGATGTCGATGAGGTGGATGCGCACGAAGGCATAGGGCGCCACGAAGCCGCGGGATTGGACGCCGGTTTCCTTGTTGTGCAACTCGTAGTTCAGGTCGACGTAGAACCCCAGGCCCTCGACCCGACCGATGCCGATCATGCCGTCGCTCACCGGAAACTGGGCATCGCCTCGGTGCTTGGTGATGAGGATGAGCTGCTTCGCGCGGGTGCCGCCCACCACCGCCTTGAGCAGCCGCGCACGCGTGGCAAGCGTCTCGGGCGAGTCATCGGACAAGGTCTGCAGGGCGTAGAGCTGGGGGTCGGCCGTGACGAACAGGTCGACCTGTGTGTTGCGGTCCGCGGTCTTCAGTGCGACCTCGGCGGCCTGCACGGCAGCGATGTCCAGGCTGTCGTTGGGCACCTTCACGATGGTGCGCTGGTTGCGGTCCAGCGAACTTCCGGTGGTCATCTGCGGCTGAACGAGGGTGAAGGTGTCGCCGGTCAGCGACAGCACCGCGAAGAGGCGAGGCTCGGCGTACACGGCCGCCTGGAGCATCAGGCCGGCGAGGGCGAGCGCGAAGGCGCGGCCGATCCGCGGCAAGGTGGCATTCATGTCTGGGACTCCCGTGGGCTTGGCGCTTGGCGCCTGTTGTGGTCGCGCAAGGATAGCCGCTTCAAGCGCCGCCGCTGCCCGCCTGCGGCAGTTGCGCGGGCAGGTCTTCGGCCAGCGCGTAGCCGGTGCCGCGGTGTGTGCGGATCGGGTCCAGCGTGGGCGCGATCAGCTTCATCTTCGCGCGCAGCGTCTTCACGTGCGCATCGACCGTGCGGTCCAGGCTTTCACCGGGGTCGTCCCACACCTGTTCGAGCAGGATGTCGCGCGTGAACACATGCCCTGGCCGCGCGGCCAGCGTCTTGAGCAGGCCGTATTCGTAGCGCGACAGCTCCAGAAGCTTGCCGTAGAAGCGGATCTGCCGGCGGCCGTCGTCGATGGCGATGGGGGTCGGCGTCGGCGCGGCAGTGGCCGCCTGCAGCGGCGCGGGTTGCGTCTTCGCCGCGCGGCGCAGGATGGTGCGCACGCGTGCCACCAGCTCGCGCGGCGAGAAGGGCTTGGGCACGTAGTCGTCCGCGCCCAGCTCCAGCCCGACCACGCGGTCGATCTCGTCGCTGCGCGCGGTGAGGAACATCACCGGCACGTCGCCGATCTCGCGCAGCTTCTTGAACAGCTCGAAGCCGTTGATGTCGGGCAGACCCACGTCCAGCACGACAAGCGCGGGTGCCTGGGCGGCCATCTTCGCGAGGGCTTCCTCGCCGGTGGCGGCCCATACCGGCTCGAAGCCATCGGTGCGCAGCGCGTACTGCAGGGTGTCGGCGATGCCGGGTTCGTCTTCGACGATCAGGATGCGCGGCTTCATGGGCGTTGCAGTGCTCTTGCGGGTCTCACTGGTCGTTCGGCAGGAAGCCTTCGATGGAAAGGTAGCGCTCTCCGGTGTCGTAGTTGAAGCCCAGCACGGTGGCGCCCGGGGGGAGGTCGGGCAGCTTCTGCGCGATGGCCGCGAGCGTCGCGCCCGAGGAGATGCCCACCAGCATGCCTTCCTCGCGTGCCGCGCGGCGGGCCATCTCCTTGGCGGCTTCCGCCTCGACCTGGATCACGCCGTCCAGCAACTGCGTGTGAAGGTTCTTCGGGATGAAGCCCGCGCCGATGCCCTGGATGGGGTGCGGGCTGGGCTTGCCGCCGCTGATGACCGGCGAGGCCGACGGCTCCACCGCGAACACCCGCAGCTTGGGCCACAGCTTCTTGAGCACCTGCGCGCAGCCGGTGATGTGGCCGCCGGTGCCCACGCCGGTGATGAGCGCATCGATGCCGCTCGGGAAGTCCGCCGCGATCTCCTCGGCGGTGGTGCGTGCATGCACGTCGATGTTGGCCGGATTCTCGAACTGCTGAGGCATCCATGCCCCGGGCGTCTCGGCCACGATCTCCTGCGCCTTGGCCATCGCGCCGTTCATGCCCTTCTCGCGCGGCGTCAGGACGAACTTCGCGCCGTAGGCGAGCATCAAGCGGCGGCGCTCGATGCTCATGCTCTCGGGCATCACGAGAATGAGCCGGTAGCCCTTCACGGCGGCCACCATCGCCAGCCCCACGCCGGTGTTGCCCGAGGTCGGCTCCACGATCGTCGAGCCCGGCTTGAGCGCGCCCGAGGCCTCGGCGGCCTCGATCATCGCCATCGCGATGCGGTCCTTGATGGAACCGCCCGGGTTGCTGCGCTCGTTCTTGATGTAGACCGTGTGCTTGTTGCCGAACAGCCGGTTCACGCGGATGTGCGGGGTGTTGCCGATGGTGTGCAGGATGTCGTTGGCGAGCATTCGTTTGTCTCCATGGACTGCCCCGATGCCGATGGCCGGCGCCGGCAGGGTGCGGTCATTATGGGGCGCGATAATCCCGCGGATGCACGCGCCCCTGAAGAACGACACCTTCTTGCGCGCCTGCCTGCGCCAACCCACGGACTACACCCCCGTGTGGCTCATGCGCCAGGCCGGCCGCTACCTGCCCGAATACCGTGCGACGCGCGAGCGCGCCGGCAGCTTCATGGGCCTGGCCACCAACACCGACTTCGCCACCGAAGTCACCTTGCAGCCGCTGGAGCGCTACGCGCTGGACGCGGCCATCCTGTTTTCCGACATCCTCACCGTGCCCGACGCGATGGGCCTGGGCCTGAGCTTTGCGATGGGCGAAGGCCCGAAGTTCGCCTCGCCCGTGCGCAGCGAGGCCGACGTGGCCAAGCTCGAAGTGCCGGACATGGCCAAGCTGCGCTACGTGTTCGACGCGGTCGCCTCCATCCGCCGCGCGCTCGATGGCCGGGTGCCGCTGATCGGCTTTTCCGGCAGCCCCTGGACGCTGGCCTGCTACATGGTCGAAGGCGGCGGCTCGGACGACTACCGGCTGGTCAAGAGCATGCTCTACGGCCGGCCCGACTTGATGCACCGCATCCTCGCGATCAACGCCGATGCGGTGGCCGCCTACCTCAACGCCCAGATCGACGCCGGCGCGCAGGCGGTGATGGTCTTCGACAGCTGGGGCGGCGTGCTGGCCGACGGCGTGTTCCAGCAGTTCAGCCTGGCCTACACCCAGCGCGTGCTGCAGCAGGTGAAGACGGAGCATGAGGGTGTTCGCATCCCGCGCATCGTGTTCACCAAGGGCGGCGGACTGTGGCTGGAAGAGATGGCCGCGATCGGTCCCGACGTGCTCGGACTGGACTGGACGATGAACCTGGGTGCTGCCCGCCGCCGCGTCGGCGACCGTGTGGCGCTGCAAGGCAACCTCGATCCGAACGTGCTGTTCGCGCCGCCGGAGGCGGTCGAGGCCGAAGCCATCCGTGCCCTGGACAGCTTCGGTGCGCCTGGCCATGGGCACATCTTCAACCTGGGCCACGGCATCAGCCAGCACACGCCGCCGGAGAGCGTGACGGTGCTCGTTAACACGGTTCACGCCCATTCCAGGCGTCTGCGCAAGACGGCCTGAACGTCAATCGCCCGGGAAGTCCCGATGTGTGATTTTTTTCTTTGAATCCGCACACGGGGCTTGACTTATCCCCAAAACCCGATAGGTGGGGGTGGACCGAAAAGTCTAGCTGCAGTGCAGCATGAGGTTTCTACCAATCGCTGCTAAGTTGTTGATTTTCCTAGGAGCGGGTCATTGCTGCGAAACTGGGCAGTCCAAGCGCAACGCCCGTGAATCAAGCATTTAGCGCCGCTGTTGCCAGCTTGCCCACAAAGTTATCCACAGTTGCCGTGGACAGAATCGAAAGACAAGCCGAATCAACGACTTAGGACGGATCCTTCATGAGGCTTGTAGCTTTTGCCGGCAACCCTGAACCGTGGATCGGTCCGCGGTGACGGTGCGCATCCGGGTCGCGGTCGAAACCCCCCAGCACACCGGCCTGGGGGCACCACTGTCCTATGAAAGTGAGCGTGAGCTTGCGCCTGGAACGTTGGTGCATGTGCCTCTGGGGCGCCGTGAGGTCACCGGTGTCGTGTGGCCGGGCGAACCGGAAGACGCGGCGGACGTGGTGCTCAAGCCGGTGTCGCGCGTGCTGTCCGCGCTGCCGCCGCTGCCACGCGCCTGGTGCGAGCTTGTCGAATTTACAGCCGCGTACTACCAGCGCGGCGTGGGCGAGGTGGCCTTGTCGGTACTGCCGCCCGAATTGCGCAAGCTGGACGACGAACAGGTCGCCAACCGCATCGCCAAGCTGCACAGGAAGTGGCCCCAGCCGGACCCGCAGGCAGCCCGGCCGCAGACGCCGCCGCTCAGCCCCGAGCAGTCCGCGGCACTGGACCGACTGGCCCAGCTGAATAGCGATTCGGCCCCCACCGCGCTGCTGCACGGCGTGACCGGCAGCGGCAAGACCGAGGTCTACCTGCGTGCCGCCGAGCAGGCGCTGGCGGCCGGCAAGCAGGCGCTGGTGCTGGTGCCGGAGATCAACCTCACGCCGCAGCTCGAAGCGCGATTTGCCGAACGCTTCGTTGGCCGCAGCATCGTCTCGCTGCACAGCGGCCTGACGCCGGCCCAGCGTCTGCGCAACTGGCTGGCGGCGCACCTGGGGCTGGCGGACCTGGTGCTGGGCACGCGGCTGGCGGTGTTCGCCTCCATGCCGCGGCTCGGGCTGATCGTGGTCGACGAGGAGCACGACCCTTCGTACAAGCAGCAGGAAGGCGCCCGCTACTCGGCACGCGACCTCGCGGTGTACCGCGGCAAGCGCGAGGGTGCGCCGGTGCTGCTGGGCTCGGCCACGCCGTCGCTGGAGACCTGGCACCGCGCCAACGAAGGCCGCTACGTGCGGCTGTCGCTGTCCTCGCGCATCGGCGGCGGCGCGCTGCCTCGGGTGCGGCTGGTGGACATGAACCTGCTGCCCAAGACCCGCGGCGTGACCACCGCGATGGCGCCGCCGCTGGTGGCCGCCATCCAGGAGCGCATCGCGCGCGGCGAGCAGAGCCTCGTGTTCCTCAACCGCCGAGGCTACGCGCCCGTGCTGCATTGCGGCGACTGTGCCTGGAAGAGCGGCTGCCCGCATTGCAGTGCCTGGCGCGTCTTCCACAAGCTCGACCGCACGCTGCGCTGCCACCATTGCGGCTTCACCGAGCGCGTGCCGCGCGCCTGCCCGGAGTGCGGCAACCTGGACATCGCGCCCATTGGCCGCGGCACCGAGCGGTTGGAGGAGCAGCTCGCCGGCATGCTGCAGACGCCCGATGGCAGTGCGGCACGCATCGCACGCATCGATGCGGATTCGACACGGCTCAAGGGCACGCTGGAGGCGCAGCTGGGTGCCGTGCACGCGGGCGATGTCGACGTGCTCGTCGGTACGCAGATGGTGACCAAGGGCCACGACTTCCGGCGCATCACGCTGGTGGCCGCGGTGAACCCCGACAGCTCCCTGTTCAGCAGCGATTTCCGTGCGCCCGAGCGGCTGTTCGCATTGCTGATGCAGGCAGCGGGCCGCGCCGGCCGCGATGCCGCGCAGGCCGAGCGCAGCGAGATGTGGGTGCAGACCTGGTACCCGACGCATCCGCTGTACGCCGCATTGCGCCGCCACGACTTCGAGGCCTTCGCGCAAAGCCAGGCCAAGGAGCGCGAGATGGCCGGCCTGCCGCCCTATGCGCACCTGGCCATGCTGCGCGCCGACGCCAAGACGGTGGAGGCCGCACGAGGCTTCCTGCAGGCCGCGGCCGAAGTCGCCAGCGAGCTTCCCGGCGCCGACGCGGTGATGGTCTACCCGCCCGTGCCCTTGCACGTTGCGCGCGTGGCCGATGTCGAACGCATGCAGATGCTGGTGGAGTCGTCCTCGCGAGTCGCACTGCAGCGCTTCCTGTCGCTGTGGATGCCCACCCTGCATGAGCTGCGCCTGCAGCGCAAGGCGCCCGAGCAGCGTGTGCTGCGCTGGGCGGTGGATGTGGACCCGCTGTCAATCTGACCCATGAATTCCAACCGATACGTCCACCCGCGCCCTGGCTTGGTCGGCCGGCTGCTGGGCGCCATCGCCAACTCGCGGCTGTTGCTGGGGGCCAGGCGCCGGTTGATGTCGGTGCTGCCATTCCTCAAGTTGCAAAGCGACGTGCGCGATGTGGTCTACCTCACCTGGCTCGTGAAGGCCGATGCGGTGAAGCACCTCGTGCCACCCGGCGTGACGCTGTGGCAGCGCGACGGGCTCACGCCCTTCACCATCCTCACCTACGCCCACGGCCATTTCGGCCCGGCCGGCATCGGTGCGCTGCGCTCGGTGTTCCCCTCGCCGCTGCAAAGCAACTGGCGGCTGTACCTGGAGCCGCTGCCACAGAACCGGCCGGGGCAGCGGGTGGTGCTGTTCATCAAGAACATCATGAGCAGCACGCTGTATGCCATCGGCACGCGCTTGTTCAGTGATGCATTGCCCACGCACCTGCCGCTGCGCTTCTCCCATGCGCGGCATGGCGATCTGCAGGTGACCCACATCGCCGGTGGCCAGGGCAGTGCGCCCGACCTGCGCTGCACGCTGGAGTCCACGGCCACGAAGGAACTGCCCGGGGCGTTCAAGACGATGTTCGCCAGCTGGGACAACGCCATCGATTTCCTGTGCCTGCAGGACGCCGCAGTCGCCGCCGTGGACGGCCTGGACCGGCTCGCCTTCGCGGAGATCGACTTGCCCATCGAGACGCAAACTGTCCGGCCGTTGGTGCTCGTCGCCGACAGCCTGGCCTGCCCCTTCGTGGAAGCCTTGGGCGTCTCGCCGCCGCCGCTGTGCTTCGCAGTAGACAAGGTCCCCTTCAAGGTGATTTCAGAGCGCTTGCTCTGAAACGCGTCCACAATCTGCGGTCCCGTCCCAGGGAGAGACTCCATGCCACCGCTGGCTGCAACCGCCCCAGGCGTCACGCGCATGACCCGGCATGTGAACGCGCCGCGCCACCGGGTGTACCAGGCACTGATCGATCCCCACGCCGTCGCGGCCTGGATGGTGCCCGACGGCATGAGCAGCCAGGTCCACGAGTTCGATGCGCGTGAAGGTGGGCACTTCCGCATCTCGCTGACCTACCACGGCGATGGGCGCGGCAAGACGGACGATCGCACCGACACCTACCACGGCCACTTCGTGCGCCTCGTGCCCGATCGCCAGGTCGTGCAGATGATGGCTTTCGAGACCGATGACCCGGCGATGCAAGGCGAGATGACCGTGAAGTTCACGCTGGCCGACGCGGCCGGCGGTACCGATGTGGTGGGCGAGCATTTGAACGTGCCGCCGGGCATTTCGCTTGCCGACAACGACACGGGCTGGCGCATGGCGCTGGACAAGCTGGCGCGGCTGGTGGAAGGCCGGGCATGAATCCAGTGAGCCAGTGGTTCATCACCACGCTTGCCACCGGATGAACTTCGGCCGCGAGTCCTTCTGGGTTAGACCAACCAGCCTGCGATCTTGGTCGCCAGGGCCTGCCGCTGCGTGGTGGCCGTCCCCATCACAGCAAACCCCAGCAAGGTGCCGTCGGCCGCACTGAACAGCGACACGCAAGCCTCCTCGGTGACCTCGCTGACCCATTCGCCGGTGGCGTTCATCGGCGGCGGGCACACCGCGGTCGGACAGGCGGGTGTCTTCACGACCACGGGCATCGCCGGGTAGGACACGGGGGTGGGTGTTCCCGCCAGGCTCGCGCCGAGGGCGCGCCCTTGCTGCATCAGCGGCATCACGAAGGGCAGGGTGTGGCCTTCGACTTCGGCGCAGTCCCCCACGGCGTAGACGTGGGGCGACGAGGTCTCCAGCAGCCGATCCACCACCACGCCGCGGTTCACCGCCAGGCCGGCATCGAGTGCCAACTGCGTGCGCGGCTTCAAGCCGATGGCGGAAAGCACGAGGTCGGCATCGACGGTCTGTCCGTTGGCCAGCGTGACGCGGACGCCGGCGCCTTGCCGGTCCACACGCGTTGCGGCCGTGCCGAAGTGGAACTGCACGCCCAGCGCTTCGAAGCTGGATTGCAGCCGAGCCGAGGCCTGCGGCGGCAGGAGCCGCGGCAATGCGCGCTCGGCGAGATCGATCACCACTGGCCGGATCTCGCGCGCCAGCAGGTCGTTGGCGAACTCGCAGCCGATCAGCCCGGCGCCGAGGATGGCCACCGTCTTCGCGCCTTCGAGCCGTTCGGCGAACACGGCGTAGTCGTCCAGGTCGTTGACCGATAACACCTCGCCCGCCGCATCGCCGTCCAGCGGCAGCCGGATGGGATCGGCTCCCACCGCCAGTACGAGGTCGCGGTATTCGATGACCTCGCCGCTGTCGAGCACCACATGCCGTGCGGCCGTGTCGATGCGCAGCACGCGGGTGCGCGCCTTGACCGTGGCATTCAGCTCCGCGGCCATCTTGTCGGCCGGCTTCATCACCAGCGCCGCGGCGGTCTTCTTGCTGGCCAGCGCGTTGGACAGCATGGGCTTGGAATAGAAGCCCGCGCCGTCGCGGCTGACCACCACGAGCGGCGTGTCCTTGTCGAGCTTGCGGAACTCGCGCGCGACGGTGTAGCCCGCGAGTCCGCTGCCCAGGATGACGACAGGCAGTGGCATCAGATCTCGACCATCTCGAAGTCGGACTTGGCCACGCCGCAGTCCGGGCATTCCCAGTCCGCGGGGATGTCATCCCAGCGGGTGCCGGGGGCGATGCCTTCGTCGGGAAGGCCGGCAGCTTCGTCATAGATGAAACCGCACACGATGCATTGGAAAGTCTTCATGGTTCGGATTGGATCAAAAAAAGTGGCAGGCGCGGTTCAGGCGGCGATCTTGTCGAGGGTGTTCTGGTAGTGCTTCGCGTGGCGCTCTTCCACCTTGGCCAGCGCGGCGAAGCGCTTGGCGGCCTTCTCGAGCACGGCCTTGAACATCTGCGCGTGTTCCTTGGATTCGGCGATCTGCTCGTCGATCTCCTTCACCGCCGCGTCGTTGCCTTCAGCCACCGCGGCATTGCGAAAGCTCGGGTACATCTCGGTGTACTCGTAGGTCTCGCCCTCGATGGCGAACTGCAGCGCCTTGGCCGGCGTCATGTTGGCCTTGGGGAACAGCAGGTCGGCGTGGCCGAAGGCATGCAGGATCTCCTGCTCGGCCGTGTCCTCGAACACCTTGGCCGTGGCTTCGTCGCCCATCTCGCGGCACAGCTTGGCGAAGTAGCGGTACTTGATGTGCGCCATCGACTCGCCGGCGAAGGCCGATTCGAGGTTCTTGATGGTGACCGACTCGGGGTTGTGGAAGGGGCTGCTCATGGGTTTCTCCGTTGCAATTCACTGCGATGGAGAGAATTCTGCGGATGCCTGTTTGATGTGTAAATTCAATCAAACAAATGATATCGATAGATTTTAATGCGCCTATCGGAAGGCCCAGGCCAGCAGCGAGAAGCTCACGAACGCCAGCGTCGTGCTGGCCATGATGATGCGGGCGATGCGTCCGTTGTCCGCCCCGTAGCGCTCGGCCAGCAGCGAGACGTTGCTGGCGCTGGGCAGGGCGGCGGCCAGCACCAGCATGGCCAGGCCGAAGGGCGGGACCGGCAGCCCCGCCTTGCGCGCCAGCATGCCCAGGCTCCACACCAGCAGCGGGTGGATGAGCAGCTTGATGAGCGCCACCGGCAGGTAGTTGATGACCGGCGTGCGGGTGTGTGCATGCTGCCCGGCGCGCCACAGCACGGCGCCGATGGTGAACAGCGCCACGGGCGTCGCGGCATCGGCCAACATCTTGATGATCTGCGCAACGGGCCCAGGCAGTTGCAGCCCCGTGGCCGCGAACACCGCGCCCAGCGCGATGGCCCAGGGCAGGGGATTCGTCATGGCGCCCCGCATCGAGCGCAGGGCTCCCGCGATGGGATGCGCCGGCGCCGTGCCGCCCACGGCCAGGTGCGACTGCGCGATGGCCAGGCACAGCGTGCTGGTGAAGATGAGGTCGATCAGCACCGTGCCGATGACCGGGCCGGCGGCGCGGTCGCCGAACAGGGCCGCCAGCAGCGGCACGCCCATGAAGCCGCTGTTGGGAAACGCGGCCACCAGCGCACCGAAGGCGGCGTTCTTCAGGTCCACGCCGTGGCCGTCGTCGTGGCGACGCCAGGTGGCGGCCACGGTGACGAAGACCATCATCAGCGCGCTGAGTGCGTAGATGCCGATCAGCGTGGGATCGATGAGCTGCGCAAACGGCATGCTGGACCCGAAGCGGAACAGCATGCACGGCAGCGCGAAGAAGAGCACGAAGATGTTGAGCCCGGGGATCGCCATCTCCGGTAGCACGCCCCGCCAGGCAGCGAGGTAGCCGCAAAGCACAAGCGCAAAAAACGGAATGGTGACGGCGAGGATCGCTTCCATGCAGACCGAAGTATCGCCGCCACCCTTCCCCATCGCGCCTTGGTCGTGCGCTGATCGGGCTTACAGGAACATGCCGCCCGAGGCCTCGATGCGCTGTGCCGTGATCCAGCCGTTGGCCGGCGACAGCAGCGAGGCGACCACGCCGCCGATGTCATCGGGCAGGCCCACGCGGCCCAGGGCCGTCTGCGACGCGAGGAAGGCGTTGAGCTGCGCGTTGTCGCGCACGGCGCCGCCGCTGAAGTCGGTCTCGATGGCGCCCGGTGCCAGCGTGTTCACCGCGATGCCGCGCGCGCCCAGCTCGCGGGCGAGGTAGCGCGTCATCACCTCGATGCCGCCCTTCATCGTCGCGTAGACCGCGTAGCCCGGGATGGAAAAGCGCGTGAGACCGCTGGACACGTTGAGGATGCGCCCGCCGTCGGCGATGAGCGGCAGCAGCGCCTGCGTGAGGAAGAACGGACCCTTCAGGTGCACGTTCATCATCTCGTCGAACTGCTGCGGCGTGGTCTGCGCGAAGCCGGCATGGGCCCCCACGCCGGCGTTGTTCACCAGGTGGTTGAACTGCTCGCGCTTCCACACCTGGGCCAGCGTGTCGCGCACCGATTGCGCAAAGGCGGCGAAGCTGCCGCTGTCGCTCACGTCCAGCTGCAGGGCCGCGGCGCGTCGGCCGAGCCTGTCGATCTGCCCGACCACGGCCTGCGCTTCGGCCGCGTTGCCGCGGTAGGTGAGGATGACGTCGCTGCCGCCTTCGGCCAGGCGGATCGCGGCATTGCGGCCCAGGCCGCGGCTGCCGCCGGTGATGAGTGCGATGGGGGTGGTGGTCATGGTGCGCTCCGTGAAATGAGTTGCGATGGAGGGCACTTTATTGATCGGTCGATTGCAGATAAATTGCCTGAAAGCGATTTGTTTGTTCGGATTGGAAGAACAATGAACGACACCATTCCTCTGCAGCGGTTGGACGCTTTGCACATCTTCGTGCGCGTGGCCGAACTCAGCAGCTTCACCCAGGCCGCCGACCAGATGAGTCTGCCCAAGGCCAGCGTTTCCACCGCAGTGGCCACGCTCGAGGCGCTGCTGGGCACGCGGCTGCTCCACCGCACCACGCGCCGCGTGCAGATGACGCAGGACGGCCAGGCCTTCTACGAGCGATGCAAGGACCTGCTGGCCGACATGGAGGAACTGCAGTCCATGTTCCAGCAGGGCGAGCAGACGCTGCGGGGCCGATTGCGCGTGGACATGTCCACCGGCATGGCGCGCGACATGGTGATCCCGCGGCTGGACGAGTTCCTGCGCGCGCACCCGCGCATCGAGCTGGAACTGAGCAGTACCGATCGCCGGGTCGACCTCGTGCGCGAGGGCTTCGATTGCGTGGTGCGCGTGGGCGCGCTGGGCGATTCGGGCCTCATCGCGAGGCCGCTGGGCGTGTTCCGCCAGATCAACATCGCCAGTCCCGCCTACCTGCGCGAGCACGGCACGCCGCGTTCGCTGGAAGACCTGTCCAGGCACCGCCTCGTGCACTACGTGAGCACGCTGGGCGCGAAGTCCGGCGGCTTCGAGGTGGCCGACACCGGCGGCCTGCGCCGCATCGCGATGGCCGGCGCACTGACCGTCAACAACGCGGAGTCCTACCAGTCGGCCTGCCTGGCAGGGCTGGGCATCATCCAGGCGCCCGCAGTGGGCGTGAGGCCGCTCGTCAAACAGGGTCTGCTCAAGGAAGTGCTGCCCAGGCATCGAGCGCCCGACCTGCCCGTGAACATCGTCTACGCCAACCGCCGCCACCTGCCGCAACGTGTGCAGGTTTTCATGGGCTGGATCGCGCGGCTCGTGGCGGAGGAAATCAGCAGGGCCTGAGAGGCTTGAACTCCGGTGCGAGGCTCACGCAGCAACCGGAGCCAACGCGCCGGGCTCCTTCGACAACTTGAAGACCCCCACGACCTGGACCAGGCCGGCCACCTGGTGGTTGAGAGACTGCGACGCTGCCGCCGCCTCCTCGACCAGCGAGGCGTTCTGTTGCGTCACGCCATCCATCTGGTTGATGGCCTGGTTGATCTGGCTGATGCCGCTGGTCTGTTCTTCGCTGGCGTGGCTGATCTCTCCGATGATGTCGGTCACGCGCTTGAAGCTCTGAACCACTTCCTGCATCGTCGCGCCCGCCTCGTTCACCAGCTTGCTGCCGACCTCGACCTTGTCCACCGAGTCGCCGATCAGGGTCTTGATTTCCTTGGCAGCTTGCGCGGAGCGCTGGGCCAGGTTTCGCACCTCGGAGGCCACCACCGCGAAGCCGCGGCCCTGCTCGCCGGCACGGGCGGCTTCCACTGCGGCATTCAAGGCAAGGATGTTGGTCTGGAACGCGATGCCGTCGATCACGCTGGTGATCTCCGCGATCCGGCGGGCAGAGTCGTTGATGGAGCCCATGGTGTCGACGACCTGCGAGACGACCGCGCCACCCTTGACCGCCACCTGCGAGGCGGATGCGGCGAGCTGGCTCGCCTGCCGCGCGTTGTCGGCGTTCTGCCGGACGGTACCCGTCAGTTCCTCCATGGACGACGCCGTCTCCTGCAGGGAACTCGCCTGCTGTTCCGTGCGTGAAGACAAGTCCATGTTGCCCGCGGCGATCTGGCTCGATGCCGTGGCGATCTGGTCGGTGCCGTCGCGCACCTGGCTGACGATCCTGGCCAGGCTGGCATTCATGTCCTTCAAGGCCTGCATGAGCTGGCCCGTCTCGTCCTGTGACGTGATGTCGATGCGCGCCGTGAGGTCGCCATCGGCGACGCGGCGCGCCATCACCAGTGCATGGCCCATGGGACGGGTGATGCTGCGCGTGGCGTACCAGGCGGCGAACATGCCCAGCGCGAGCGCCCCGGCCGCCAGGGCCAGCATCATCGTGCGGCCGAAACCGAACTCGGCGGTCAGGTTGCGCGACTCCTCGTCCATCTTGCCCTTTTGCAGCTGCGTCATGTCGTTGAGCAGCTTCACATAGGCGCGCTCGGTGTCCTGTACCCGAGTGTTGAGCAATTGCTGCGCACTCGCCCGGTCGCCACTGGCGATCACGGCGAGCAGCTCCGTCTGTGCGGCCAGGTCCTGCTTGCGCGCCGCCATGATCGCGTCGAAGATCTCCCGTGCCCGAGGCACGTTGATGATCTTGTCGAAGGTGTCCAGCAATTCCCTGTTCGTCGCACGCAAGGCGCCCATGGCATCGGTGTGTCTCTTGATGCCTTCCGGGTCGCTGTCAATGAGCGCGCCGCGCATGTGCTGGTGAATGAGCGCGACGTTGTACTTGACCTCGGTGGCCAGAGCGATCTTTCGGTAGCGGTCGTTGAGGATGTTGTCGACCCGCTGTTCCGCCAGGCCCATGCGGCTCAGGGACATGGCGACGATGCCGGCCATCAGCCCGATCACCAGGCCGAAGCCCAACCACAGGCGCACGCCGATTTTCAGATTCGAGACTCGCATGGACCGCTCCTTGTTGCAGCGCAAAAGGTCCGGGGAAGCCAGCGGACCCGTGCTTGCGTTATCGGCAGGCCACGCTGGCTGATGAGTACAATTTTTTGTAGTCACCGTCCCTGTTTGAGGGGCAGAACCCGGCCAGGCCGTGTCCGTGTGAAGGAAGTCCTGGCCGGCGGGGTGCTCCGGTTCGGCGCTTGGCTATGATGGCGCGCCCTGCCGCAGTACCTGCCGTCCCTTTTCCGTGTCCTCTGCGCCCCCTTCCCTCAATCCCGCCCAGCTTGAAGCCGTCCACTACCTGGGCGGCCCCTGCCTCGTCCTCGCCGGCGCGGGCTCGGGCAAGACGCGCGTCATCACGCACAAGATCGCGCGGCTCCTGCAGGCCGGGTATGAGCCTGCGCAGATCGCGGCCATCACCTTCACGAACAAGGCCGCGGCGGAAATGCGTGAGCGGGCCAAGCAGCTCGTGGGCCCCAAGGCGGCCAAGCACCTGGCCATCAGCACGTTTCACTCGCTGGGCGTGCGCTTCCTGCGCAGTGAAGGCGCGCGGCTGGGGCTGAAGGAGCAGTTCAGCATCCTCGACAGCGACGACGTGCTGGGCATCCTCAAGGACGCGGGCGGCTCCAGCGACAACGCACTGGCGCGAAGCTGGCAATGGACCATCAGCCTGTGGAAGAACCAGGGCCTGAACAGCGACGGCGCCGAAGCCGCGGCGTGCAACGACAACGAGCGCGTCGCGGCCCGCGTGATGAAGCGCTACGAGGAACGCCTGTCGGCCTACCAGGCGGTCGACTTCGACGACCTCATCGGCCTGCCGCACCAGTTGCTGCTGCGCGACGAAGAGTGCCGCACCAAGTGGCAGAACACGCTGCGCTACGTGCTGGTCGACGAATACCAGGACACCAACGCCATCCAGTACGAGCTGCTGAAGTCGCTGGTGGGCGACCGCGCCATGTTCACCGCGGTGGGCGACGATGACCAGAGCATCTACGGCTGGCGCGGCGCGACCATCGAGAACCTGCGCCGGCTGCCCGAGGAATATCCGCAGCTCAAGGTGATTCCGCTGGAGCAGAACTACCGCTCCACCGGCTCCATCCTGCGCGCGGCCAACTGCGTCATCGCCAACAACCCCAAGCTGTTCGAGAAGAAGCTGTGGAGCGACTTCGGCGACGGCGAGCCGGTGCGCGTCATCGAGTGCGACGGCGAGGAGCACGAGGCCGAGCGGGCGGTGGCGCGCATCCAGTCGCTGCGCGCGCAGGGCGGCGACGTGCAGTTCAAGGACTTCGCCATCCTCTACCGCGCCAACCACCAGGCGCGCGTGTTCGAGAAGGCCTTGCGCAAGGCCGAGATGCCCTACAAGGTCTCGGGCGGCCAGAGCTTCTTCGACCGCGCCGAGATCAAGGACCTGTGCGGCTGGCTGCGCCTGCTGGTGAACAACGACGACGACCCCGCGTTCCTGCGCGCCGTGACCACGCCCAAGCGCGGCATCGGCCACCAGACGCTGGGCAACCTGGGCGAGTTCGCCGGCAAGTGGAAGGTGAGCCTGTACGAGGCACTCTTCGCCGAGAGCCTGGGCACGGCCATCAGCGCGCGCGCCATCGGGTCGCTGCACGAGTTCGGTCGCTACGTGAACGACCTCGAATACCGTGCGCGCAACACCACCGGCTCCGAAGACGCCAAGGCCCTGCTCATGGGTTGGCTCAAGGACATCGACTACGAGAAGCACCTCTACGAAGGCGAGGACAGCGAGAAGCTCGCCGCATCGCGCTGGAGCAACGTGCTGGACTTCGTCGACTGGATCGCCAAGCGATGCGGCGGCGAGATCGAGAACGACGGCGGCCTCACGGTGGAGACCGAGAAGAAGAGCGTGCTCGAAGTCGCGCAGACCATCTCGGTCATCATCAGCCTGGCCGAACGCGGTGACGATCAGAACGTGATCACCCTGTCCACGCTGCATGCCTCCAAGGGCCTGGAGTGGCCGCATGTGGTGCTGGCCGGCGTGAACGAGGGCCTGCTGCCCTTCAAGAGCGACGATGAGGAGATGACGCCTCAGCGCCTGGAGGAGGAGCGTCGCCTCATGTACGTGGGCATCACCCGTGCACGCCAGACGCTGGCGGTGAACACGCTGCGCCGCCGCAAGAAGGGCCGCGACACGGTGCAGGCCATTCCCAGCCGCTTCATCAAGGAGATGAAGCTGCACGAGGTGACGGTCAAGGAAGACCCGCGCGAGAAGCTGAAGGCGCTGCGCGAGGCGGCAGCCAAGCGGGCGGCGGATTCGGCAGCGCAGGCCGATACCCAGCGGTGAGCGACTTGAGCGGAGGACCGACGGCGCTTCCGCCCGTCGGCAAGGACGGCAGGCTGGATGACGCCTTTGTCCAGGGACGTGGGGCCGGCGCCATCCTGTCGCAGGTCCATGGCGGCACATCCGTGCTCGGTGGCCTGCGGTCCGGCGAATTGCTGGCCGCCTGCACACCCTTGCCTGCACGACTGCTCCTGTCTCATGCCATCCAGACCCTGCAGGACAGGAAGAAGTCAGCGATGGCCCAAGCGTGGCTGTACGCCTTGCTTGGTGTGTTTCCGGTCCTTTTCGCGCTGGGGTTCCTGGTCCAGTACATGGGCGCCTCCAGGGGCTTCGCCGGGACTTGCTTCGTGGCCGTGATGATCGGCTTGATGATGAAGGGCTACTGGAAGGTCATCCGCGATCCGGAAAAGGCCTGGGAACGCGTTCACTGGCTGGACTTCGAGGCCCGCACCTGGGAAGCCAGAAGGTCCTTCCTGGATGGCCGCCTGCCCGAACAGAGGGCCACTGTGCCCATGGATGAACTGGTGCTCCTTTGCTTCGTGCAGCAGTGGGAGCACAGCGATTCCTACGACGTGGGGCTGTGCAAGCTCAGCGAGTTGAAGGCGTCCGAGCGTGACGTCCCGGGCTGCCTGAACATCATCCATTCGGCCGATCAGGAATCCGAGGCCCACGATTTTGCGCGTGCACTGGCTGCGCTGTGGGGCATCGATTGCTGGGAGTTCGCCGGCGGCATCCCGCCGAGCAAGCGCAAGCTGGCTTGACTACCGCCCCCGCGCCGGATCGAACCACAGCTCGGGTCGCGCCTTGCGCGCGGCCAATGTCTCGGGCGACAGTGCCGGATTCTCGATGTTGAAGGTGCGCCGCGTCCTCAGGTGTGCCCGTTCGATCAGCGGCCCCTTGTACTTCACGAACAGCGCGTCGAAGCTGCCGTCCTTGATCATCCGGTTCAGCCCGGCCTCGATGCGCGCGGCCAGCTTCGTGCCTTCATCGCTGCGTCGCACGAAGAAGAAGCGCGTGGTCGGGAAGTGCAGCAGCAGGTGGTCTTCCACGCGCATCTCGGGCAGCAGCTCCCGTCGTTCATCGTACTCGCGGTAGGCCTCGTCGGCGCTGCGCGAGAAGAAGTCGAAGCGGCGGGCGACCAGCATGCGGAACAGGCCCTCGTAGCTGTCGCCCGTCACCACCTTGAAGCCCGCCTCGCGCAGGATGCGCGTGTCCGCCCAGGTGGGGTAGGAGCCCACGCTGTAGCCGCGCAGGTCGTCCAGCGTGTTCACCGCGGCGAACCTGTCCTGCATGTCGGAACGGATGAGGAAGACGCGGTAGCTGATGAGCCCCTTGTCGATGGGGATGCGCACCGGCAGCAGGCGCTGCTCCTGCTCCTGCGTCGTCGAGCGCGCCAGCACGTTGACCAGCCCGCTGCCTGTGGCGATCTCGTCGGCGGCGCGGGCCTGGTTCATCGCCGCGGCGGGGGGCCGCAGTTCGTAGGGCCCGTGGGTGGCGACGGTCGCCTCCAGCGCCTGGCGCAGCAGCTCGTAGTCGTAGACCACCTGCGAGTCGGACGCCGACTCCGAACGGGGGTAGACCAGCACCGTGCTCTCGGCGGCCGCCGCTGCCAGGGACACCCAGCCGGCGACCACCAGAATGCAGCACACGACGACGCGTTTCATGCCGACCCCCGGGGCTGTTCTTGTGCAGAGGATTTTTCCCGTGATGCACTTGGCAGGCAATGCGAGTTTCCCGGACGCCGGGCCGCCAAAATCCCCACTGGCGCCGGCCGCGGCTGCCATACTGCCTGCGTCACCCCGGGCGGCAGGTGTCTTGCCGCCCCGACGATGAATTGCGCCCCGTGGTCATGCCGGGGTGCCCGGTCGGGAAACACGCGTTGAACACATCGCTGCTTGCATGGAAGCGCTGGCTGGCACGGGCTCGTCCCCGTCGCTTGGCCCCGCGCCTCATTGCGGCGGTGGTGCTGGTCGGCGTGGCCCTGGCGCTGCTGTCCACCGCCTTGCAGCTGTACGGCGACTACCGCAGCGAGCTGCGCACCATCGACGAGGAATTCGCGCAGATCGAGCGCACCACGCTGGATGCGCTGGCCAACAGCGTGTGGTCGTACAACGAGACGCAGATCCGCCTGACGCTGAACGGCCTGATGCAGCTGCGCGACGTGGCGCATGTGGAGGTCAAGGCCAACAGCGAGCGCTTCGAGGCGGGCCAGCGGGTCAAGGAGCGCGCCATCCGCCGCGGCTTCGAGCTGCACGAGCCCAGCCGCCCGGCGCTGTCCATCGGCACGCTGACGGTGGAGGCGAGCCTGGACGGCGTCTACCGGCGGCTGCTGGATCGCGGGCTGGTCATCCTCGCGGCCGAATCGGCCAAGGCCTTCCTGATTGCGCTGGTCATCCTCGTGCTGGTCAACCGCTGGATCACCCGGCACCTGGAGACCATGGCGGGCTACACCCGCGAGATGAGCCTGGACCGCCTCGGGCGCGAGCCGCTGCGGCTTCAGCGCACCGGCCGCCGCGGCGATGAACTCGACCAGGTGGCCGCCGCCCTGAACGACATGAGCCGCGAGCTGGGCCGCGAGCTGGCACGCCGCACGGCGGCCGATGCCGAGCGCGAGCGGCTGTTCGCCGCCTACGAGCACAACCGCTGGCTGCTGCAGGCCATCATCGACAACACGCCCGCGGCCATCTTCGTGCGCGACCATGAATCGCGCTTCCTGCTGGTGAACCGCAGCTACCGCGAATTCTTCACCGGTGGCGTGGACGTGGTGGGCAAGACGCTGGAAGAGGTCTTCCCGCACGACCAGGCCGAGAGCTACCTGCTGGCCGACCAGCGCACGCTGCGGGCCGACAGCTACGTGCAGACCGAAGTCGAGGTGACGAACGCGCAGGGCCTGCGCGCCTACATGGCCCAGCGCTTCCCGCTCAAGCGCAGCGACGGCGAGATGTTCGCCGTGGGCTGCGTGGCCACCGACATCACCGAGCGCAAGGCCAGCGAGGAGCGCATCCGCTACCTCGCGCAGTACGACGTGCTCACCGGTTTGCCCAACCGCACGGTGTTCCGCGACCGCGTCTCGCAGGCCATCGCCCAGGCCCAGCGCAGCGGTGCGCAGGTGGCGGTGATGTTCCTGGACCTGGACCATTTCAAGAACGTCAACGATTCGCTGGGCCACGAGACCGGCGACGAGCTGCTGAAGTCCGCGGCGCAGCGCTTGCGCAACTGCCTGCGCGCCGGCGACACCGCGGCGCGGCTGGGCGGCGACGAGTTCGTGATCTGCCTGCCCACGCTCAGCGAAGCCCAGCACGCCATCAGCATCGCCGAGAAAGTGCTGGATGCGCTGCGCCAGCCCTTCTCGCTGGACGGCAACGAGCTGCACGTGCGCGGCAGCCTGGGCATCAGCCTGTACCCGGGCGACGGCATCGATGCCGACAGCCTCATGCGCGCGGCCGACGCGGCCATGTACCACGCCAAGGAGAAGGGCCGCGACAGCTTCCGCTTCTTCACCGCCGAGCTGAACCAGGCGGCACAGCGCCGGCTGGAGGTGGCCAACCGCCTGTACGAAGCGCTGCAGCGCGGCGAGTTCGTCATGCACTACCAGCCCAAGATCGAGCTGAGCACCGGCCGCATCTTCGGCGCGGAGGCGCTCATCCGCTGGCCGCAGCCGGGCGGCGGCTTCATCGGGCCCAACGAGTTCATCAGGGTGGCCGAGGAGACCGGCCTCATCGCTCCGCTGGGCGAGTGGATTCTTCGCGAGAGCTGCGCCGAGGCGGCGCGCTGGCATGCGCGCGGCCATGAGGGCGTGACGGTGGCGGTGAACCTCTCGCCCCAGCAGCTGCTGCGGCCCGGCTTCCCGGAGATGGCGCAGCGCGTGCTGGCCGAGACGGGGCTGCCGCCGCAGTCGCTGGAGCTGGAGATCACCGAAGGCGTGCTGATGGCCAAGACGGCGGAGAACGCCAGCGCGCTCGATTCACTGGCGGCCATGGGCATTGGCCTCGCGATCGATGACTTCGGCACCGGTTATTCGAGCCTTGCCTACCTGCAGCGCTTCCCGATCAACGTGCTGAAGATCGACCGCAGCTTCACCGACGGGCTGGGCTCGGATGCGGGCGACACGGCCATCGTCACCGCCATCATCGCGATGGCGCACAGCCTGCGCCTGCACGTGGTGGCCGAAGGCGTGGAGACGGCCGAGCAGGCGCTGTTCCTCAAGTCGCACGGCTGCGAGGCGGCGCAGGGCTACCATTTCAGCAAGGCCATCGCGCCCGACCAATTCATCAAGCTGCTCGATTCCGGACTGCCCATGCGCATCGCACCGCTGATTCCTGCTCCCGCCGAAGCGGGTTCCGTCAAGTGAGGGCCACGCGGCTGTTGCTGCCGCTGGCCGTGGCGGTCTGCGCCTGGCTGGCCATCGGGGCCGGGGTGGGCTGGCTGCCGGCGGACTGGCTCTTCGTGTTCAAGCCGCTGACCACCGTGCTGGTGATCGTGCATGCGCTGCGGCGCGACGGCGGGTCACCGACCGTGCGGCGATGGATCCTGATCGGGCTCCTGCTCTCGCTGGGCGGCGACGTGGCGCTGCTGTGGCCGCAGCAGGGCTTTGTGCCGGGGCTGGTGTGCTTCCTGCTGGCCCACCTGAGCTATCTCTTTGCGTTCACCCGCACCGCGCCGTTCCTGTCGCGGCGCTGGCCGTTCGTGGTTTATGCGCTGGTGGCCGGCGGCATCCTCTCGCAGCTGTGGCCCGGTGTGCCGGGTGCATTGCGTGCGCCGGTGGTGGCCTACGTGCTGTGCCTGGCGAGCATGGCTGCGCAGGCGGCGGTGGTGTGGAGGGCATCGCAGCATGGGCCGGATGCCGGGCGGGGCGGCGTGCTGGCGTTTGGTGGTTTGCTGTTCGTGTGTTCGGATGCGCTGCTGGCAACCAACAAGTTCGCGATGGCGCTGCCGCTGTCATCGCTGTGGATCCTCGCGACCTACTGGGCCGCGCAGTGGTGCATCGCGTCGTGGCTGAGGCCGCGGGAGTTTCACGGGTAGATGGTCGATGACCTCATCTCGGCGCCCGGGCCGAGGCCTATTTGCAGATGAGGCACAGGTTCGACAGGATGTTGTAGAGAAAGAAGATCACAAACGCGAGGACAAGCACCGCGCAGCCACATCCTGTCCCGCTCTTGGAGTCTCTCTTGGATTTCTGGCCATCTGCGCCATTGCCATCTCCCTGCATCGGGGGCTCGGCACGGCCATGAAAGCGCCTGAACGGAGCTTTGGGGTTGCGGGTGGGTGACCATCCACTGTCTGCACCGAAAAGAGCCTGGCAGTTCCAGCACTCGGTTTCGGTGGAAGAGCGCAGCCTTGCACTGCAGTTGGGGCAATAGAACATCGGCGGATCAGGCCTGGCCCCTTCAGCTTCGCCGACGTGTCAGTTGCAAGCGGCGCCACCGCCATCGCAGCCGGCAGCGCCGCCACCACCATCGACACCCGCGATCACAGCCACCGTGCTGCCGTCGTCTACGCATCGCATGCGCTTCGATGCGGCGTTCGACAGCCGATGCAGCACCAGCGCCAATGCCACGAAACCTGCGGCCAATCCCAGACCCAACATCACGGTGACGCTCATAGGTAGCTCCGGGTTCACATGCCCTTGAACAACCCCGTGAAGCTGCGGCTCACCTCCAGCTTCTCCGGGTGACCTTTCACCGCCACCAGCTGACGTCCGCGCAGGTCGCGAGACACGCCGGAGATGGCCTTGGTGTTGACCAGCGTGGAGCGATGGATCTGCCAGAACAGGTCCATGTCCAGCTCCTCGATCAGCTCCTTGATCGGCTTGCGGATCAGCGCCTCCAGCGTGGCCGTCTGCACCCGCGTGTACTTCTCGTCGGAGATGAAGAACAGCACATCCTCCACCGGGATCATCTGGATCTGCTGGCCCACCGTGGCCTGGATCCACTTCAGCTTGGGCGGCGCATTCGGGTTGAGCTGCGAGGCCAGCTTCTGCAGCAGGGCCTGCATGTCGGGCGTGTGGGCGGGCAGCGGCGCGGCATCGGGCTTGTCCTGCTGGGCCTCGCGCTGCGCCATGCGCTTCTTGATGCGCTCCACCGTCAGCACGAGCCGCTCGCGTTCGGCGGGCTTGAGCACGTAGTCGACCACGCCCTGCTCGAAGGCTTCGACCGCGTACTGGTCGTAGGCGGTGATGAACACGATCTCGCAGCCGGGCCAGCCCTCGGCCTCGTCATGCGTGGGCAACTGCGCGATCTGCCTCGCCGCGTCCACGCCGGTCATGCCGGGCATGCGGATGTCCAGGAAGACGATGTCGGGCCGGTGCTCGCGCGTGAGTTCCACCGCCTCGATGCCGTTCTTGGCTTCGGCCACGATGTCGAGGTCGGGCCAGACCTCGGTGAGTCGTGCGCGAAGCTGCTCGCGCATCAGGCGTTCGTCGTCGGCCAGGAGTGCTCGTGTCATCGCGCGATCTTAGAGCTTGCGTTGTGCCATTGCACGGTCATTGGGAAACCTCCGTGCTGCGCACTGCGGTGCGAACCCCTTCGGGCGGCCGGGCGGGGCTCACGCGGCCTGCGCGGTGCGCGGCACGGCACGCCGCGCCAGCCACCAGAAGAACATGCCCATCAGCCAGATCGGCGACAGCGCCACCACCACCGCGATGATCGGCAGCGCCACGCCCAGCACCACGCCGATGAGCGCGCAGGCCAGCGCGAACAGCAGCACCAGCGGCACGATGACCAGGACGCAGAACACCACCATCACCGCGGGGATGAACAGCACCGTGGCGGTCCAGCCGCCGAACAGCGCCGGGTCGATGCTGATCTCCCGCCCGTCGATGACGACATGCGCGGGCAGCGCCTCCAGCGAACCCACCCACTGGAAGGCGGTCATCACCACCAGGACGGACAGGGCCAGAAGCGTCAGCAGCACCCACAGCCAGATGCTGGTGCGGCGGCGGCTCACGGTGGGAATGGGCTGGATCATGCGTCGGCTCCCGGGTGGTTGCTGGTGGCGTAGGGCACGGTGATGGACACGGCGGTCCCGCCGCCTTCGGGCTCGGAGATCACGAGGCTGGCCTTGCGGCCGTACAACAGCTGCAGGCGTTCGCGGATGTTGTTCAGCCCGATGCCGGTGCCCGCGGTGGCGGCCTTGCCGAAGCCCAGGCCCGTGTCGGCCACGGTGACCTGCAGCTTGCCGTGCACGATCTCGGCCTTCACCGTCAGCCTGCCACCCTCGGCCTTGGGCTCCAGCCCGTGCTTGATGGCGTTCTCCACCAGGCCTTGCAGCATCATCGGCGGGAAGTCGGCCGAGAGCAGCCCGTCGGGCACGTTGATCTCGGTCTGCAGCCGTTCTTCCATGCGCACCTTGAGGATCTCCAGGTACGGGCGGATGACGGCCAGCTCGCGGCCCAGGTCGCGCGTGCCCTGCGCATTGGCCTCGCGCATGGTGGGCATGGAAGCGCGCAGCAAGGCGATGAGGTTCTTCTGCATCTTGGAGGCGCGCGGCGGGTCGGTCTCGATGAGGTGGTCGATGCTGGCCAGCGTGTTGAACAGGAAGTGCGGCTCCACCTGCGCCTGCATGGCGGCCATGCGGGCCTCCACCACCTGGCGCTTGAGCGCCTCGGACTCGGCCATCTCGGTGGCTTCCACCGCCTGCGCCTCGGCCTTGAAGCGGCCCGCGGCCATGATCTTGATGACCATGGACATCACGATGATGAGCATCATGAAGCCGGGCATGTGGTCGCCGGGGCGGAAGGCCGAGATCACGCGGCGGCGTCCGCGGCCGTCCTCGGCGGCGACAGCGGCGTCCTCCGCGGCACGGGCTGCGTCTTTCGCCGCCTCGGCCTCGTCCTCGGCCGCCTGCTCGATCGCCTCGCGGATGGCGTCCTTGGCTTCCTCGATCGCGTCGCGGATCTCGTCGGTGGTCGCGTTGGGCGGCAGGTGCACGTCCACGCGGGTGCCGGACTGCGTCTCGGACACCTGGGTCTTGCCGGCATCGGCCGACGCGGCTGCCGATGCGGCGGATGCAGCCGCCCGTGCCGACGGACCGATGCGTACGCCATGCTTGTCGATCAGCACGCCCGGGGCGCGCACGCCGTCCTTGTCGATGGACACGCTGGGCAGCGTCTTGCCGGCCGGCGCACTGGCGCCCGACTCGGGAACGGGCGTGATGTGCACGCCGTCCTTGTCGATGGAGATGTCGTAGCGCTGCTTGTGCTTGTCCTTGGGAGTTTTCTCGGAGCTGGGAGGCATGGGCGGGGTGGCGCTGCCCGAGGCGGAGGGCGACGGCGGCACGGGGGGCATCTTCACCGGCTTGGCGGCCTTCGGCGCCTTGGGCGGGTCGTAGACCACGATGTCGTCGCCCCACTTCAGGCTGAACGGCGGCAGCTCGGAGGCGATGCCGGTCATGATCATCGCCAGCAGGGCGTACAGGAAGAAGCGTGTCCAGGTGATGCTGTCCAGCCAGCGCGCGTAGGCGATGAAGCCACGCCGGACGCTGGAGAAGAACGCGCCCACGCTGCTCTGGGCGTTGTGCACTGCGGAAGAAGACGGATCGGAAACCATGGGGGCCACTGTAAGGCCCGGTCCGGCCCCGTTCCACGGGTGGGTGACGGACTGCGCGGCGGGTCGGACAGGCTGCATTGGCGCGGGACAGCCCGGCGTGGCCCGCGGCGCCGGTGGCTCAGGGCGTGAGCTTCGTCACGCCCGTCAGTAGCCCGGCGGCCTCACCCCGGTCTGGATCCACTCCCCGTAGAACTCGATCTTGCGGTCCACCACCTCGCGCGAGGCGGCCAGCTCGGCCATCTGCGCGTCCACCCGCCGGCGGTGCTCGATGAGCATCTCGCGCCGCTGCGCCAGGGTCGAGTCGCCGCGCTTGACCAGCACCGCGTACTCGCGCATCTGCCGGATGGACATGCCGCTCTTGCGCAGCCGGTCCAGCAGGTCCAGCCACATCACGTGCTGCTCGCGGTAGATGCGCCGGCCGGCATCGTCGCGGCGCACGCCGGGCACGAGCTTTTGCTGCTCGTACCAGCGGATGGTGTGGACCGAGCGGCCGGTGCGGCGCGACAGTTCGCCGATGTGGAGCATGGGCATGGTCATGCACGCCATTGGAGCACCTGGAGTGCACTCGAGGTCAAGCGTTCAGGCGTGACCAGTGCTGCGTCAGGGGTGTTTGCGCCTGTGTCTGCGGACGTTCGTCCAGCACGGCCCGGCCGGCGCCGCAGGCCAGCAGGGTCTGGGTGATGAGGTCGCGCTGCGCATGGCTGCCGCCGAAGCGGTGGGCGATGGGGCGGACGGGGGCGATGAGCTGCACGGCGTCGTCCAGGCGGCCTTGCGCCTGCGCGAGCAAGCCGCGCATGAGCGGCAGGCCGACGTCGCGGGCCATCGCGGCGTTGTCGTCGCCGGCCGAGTCGACCCGCGCCTGGGCGGCTTCGATCAACTGCTGCGCGTCGTGCATGCGGTCCTGCCCGAGCAGCACCATCAGCGCATGCAGGTCGTTGAAGCATGAATGCCCCACGGGCGCGGCGGACAAGTCCCAGCCTTGGGCCAGCCCGCCCCAGCGCGTGCCCACATCGCCGCCCAGCAGGTGCACACGCCACAGCAGGGCCGCGCCGTCCAGGCGTTGCAGGGTGATGAGGTCCTCGTTGCCGGCGAGGTGGGCGTCGTACAGCGCGAGGGCCGAGCCGATGTCCAGTCCTTCGAGGTGGAAGAGCGCGCGATGCCACCAGTGATGGCCCGAGAAGCCGTTGCCCTCCGACCAGACCGGCTCGGTGTCAGACAGCCACTGCAGGCCGTCGGCGAAGCGGCCCTGCATCTCCATCACGTGGGCCACGGCATGGGTGGCCCAGGGCACCTTGGCCAGCGTCGCGCAGGCCTGGCGGCCGAGGGATTCCGCGTGGTCGTGGCAGCCGCTTTCCTCCAGTCCGAAGGCCTGCATGCCCTGCACGTAGGGGCGCAGCGGGTCGTCGGCATCGAGATGCCGCAAGGCGGTGTGCGGACGATGTTCGAGCTGGGCGGCATCGCCGCGGTAGAAGTCGAACAGGTGCGCCCATTGCAGCGCGTACAGGTCGCGCGGATGGGCTTCGAGGATGCGGCCCCAGGCCCCGCAGGCGCCGTGCCAATCACCGGCAGCACATTGCCTGGCCGCGGTGAGGTGGGCGCGCTCGCGCTCGCTCGCATGCGTCGCCAGGGCCTGCGCCCGGTCCAGGGCGGCGTGCACCTGCGCCATCAGCGAGGGCTCGGTCAGCGTGAGCATGAAGGCCGCACGCATGACGTGCGGGAGCATCCAGTCCGGGTCCTGCGCGATGGCGGCGTCGATGTCGCCCAGCGGCGCATCGAAGAAGGACATCATGCGCCACAAGGCCATCTCCGCATGGTCGAGCGCCTGGCCCGACCGTGTGGAGACGGGGTTGCCGCGCCGGTCCTTCATGGCGGCGTGGGCCAGTCTCGCTGCGCCGGCCGCAGGCGCTCCCAGGCGCGAGACACCTGCAGCACGCCCAGGTCGTCGAAGCGGTGGCCGATGATCTGCAGCCCGATCGGCAATCCGCTCGATGTGTAGCCGCAGTTGATGGACGCGGCCGGCTGCTCGCTCATGTTGTACGGCAGCGTGAAGGCGATGTGCTCGAAGGGCCGCGAGGGGTCGTTGGTCGGGCACGGCAGCCCGGCGGCGAAGGCCGGAATGGGGCAGGTCGGCGAGAACACCACGTCGAAAGGCGCGCAGGCGGCCACCGCGGCTTCGCGCATCGCGGCCATCTGGCTGTAGCCCTTGAACACCGCCTCGCCGGACTGGCCTTCGCCGCCGCGGGCCCATTCGACGATGAAGGGCAGCACCTTGGCGCGGCGCTCCGCGGGCAGGGCGCAGATGTCGATCCACGAGCGCGTGCGCCAGAAGCGGTCCATGCCGTCGGCCATCTCGCGGGTCATGAAGGGCTTCATGGACGTGACGATGGCGCCCTCGGCCTCGAAGGCGCGGGCGGCGGCTTCCACCGCATCACGCACCTGCGGCTCGACCGGGAAACCCCAGCCGGCGTCCATCAGCAGGCCGATCTTCAACCCGCGCAGGTCGCGGTCCAGCGACGACCAGGCGATGTCCTGGTAAGGCAGGCTCATGGTGTCGCGCGCATCGGGCAGGCTGAGCACGCCCATCATCAGCGCGGCGTCCTCCACGGTGCGTGTCATCGGACCGGCGACGCGCCCGGCGTAGGGTGGATAGATCGGAATGCGCCCCAGGCTCGGCTTGAGCGTGAAGATGCCGCACCAGCCTGCCGGCAGCCGCACCGAGCCGCCGATGTCGGTGCCCACGTGCAGCGGTCCGTAGCCGGCGGCCACGCCGGCGCCTGCACCCGAGCTGCTGCCGCCGGGGTTCTTGCTCAGGTCCCACGGGTTGCGAGTGAGCGGATGAAAGCTCGACAGCCCCGACGACAGCATCCCGTAGTCGGGCATGGTCGTCTTGCCGAGGATGACCGCGCCCGCCTCGCGCAGCCGCGCCGCGGGCGGTGCATCGCGATCGGCCGGCTTCAGCTCCGTGGCCGCCGTGCCCAAAGGCGTGGGCGTGCCTTGGGTGGCGATGTTCTCCTTGATCATCGCCGGCACGCCGTCGAGAGCGCCTTGAGGCTGGCCCTTCAGCCACCGTGCTTCCGAGTCCGCGGCCTGCTTCAGGGCGGCCTCGCCATCGAAGGCATAGGTGGCATGCAGGTGCGGCTCCCATCGCCCGATGTGGGCGATGACGGCGCGCGTTACTTCCACCGGCGACAACGTTTTCGCCGCGTAGTGCCGCAGCAGCTCGGCGGCGCTGAGCTCGTGCAGCTTCACTGCCAGCTCACGCTCGCCATGTCGTTGGCGAAGATCGGCGAGCTGCTCCACAGGCCCTTGAGCTTCTTGTTGCTCACCATGAACTGCGGCAACTGGAACAGGTAGGCGTTCACCGAATCGTTGGCCAGCTGCTTCTGGATGTCGCCGATGACCTTCAGCCGCTCCTTGGGCGCCGTCGTGCCGTTGTACTTCGCGAACAGGTCCTTGTAGGCCTTGCTGTCGTAACCCCAGTAGTAGTTGGGGTCGGCGTAGCGGTCGAAGTCCAGCGGCTCCACGTGGCTGATCACCGTCAGGTCGTAGTTGCCCTTGAACGCGCCCGACAGCCACTGCGCCCACTCCACGTTCTCGATCTTCGCGTTGATGCCCACCTTGGCGAGCTGCGAGGCGATGATCTCGCCGCCCTTGCGCGCGTACTGCGGCGGCGGCAGTGTGAGCGTCACGTTCAGCGGCACAGCCACGCCCGCTTCCTTGAGCAGGGCCTTGGCCTTCTCGGGGTTGTACGGGTTCACGCCGGTCAGGTCGATGTACCCCGCGTCGCTCGGCACCAGGTGGCTGCCGATGGGCGCGCCGAAGCCTTCCTGCGCGCCGTCGATCACCGCCTTGCGGTCGATGGCCGCGGCGATGGCGCGGCGCACGCGCACGTCGTCGAAGGGCTTCTTCTTGTTGTTGATGCTGACGATGGTCTTGCCCTCGGTGCCGCCGATGGCCACGGTGAAGCGCGCATCGCCCTGGAACTGCTTGAGGTTCTGCGGTGCGCCGAAGCGCGGCATGCCGTCGATGTCCCCGGCCAGCAGCGCAGCCACCTGCGCGGCCGGGTCGTTGATGAAGCGGAAGGTCACCTTCTTGAGCTTCACCTTGGCCGCGTCGCGGTAGCCGTCGAAGCGGCTCATCGTCACCGACGAGCCCTTGGACCAGCTGTCGAACTTGAAGGGCCCCGTGCCGATGGGCTTGCTCGCCGTGGTGCCCGCGCTTTTGGGGTCGAGGATGACGGCGGTGTTCTCGCCCATGCGGAAGAGGAAGTTGCCGTCGGCCTGGTTGAGCACCAGGATGACGGTGTAGGGGTCGGGCGTGTCCACGCGGCTCACGTTGTCGAACACCGCCTTCTTGGCCTTGTTGGTCGAGCCCTCGGCCTTGGCGCGCTCGAAGCTGAACTTCACGTCGCTCGAATCGAAGGCCTCGCCATCGTGGAACTTGACACCTTTGCGCAGCTTGAAGGTGTAGACCTTGCCGTCAGGGTCGATGGTCCAGCTCTCGGCCAGCAGCGGCACGACCGAGCCGTCCATGTTGATCTTGGTGAGGCCTTCCAGCACGTTGTAGTGCACGATCTCACCGATGGCCGCGGCCGAGGAGGCGGTCGGGTCCAGGCCCGGCGGCTCCAGCACCATGCCGAGGATCACGCTGTCCTTGCGGGCCTGGGCGGCGGCGGGCTGGACGGCGCCGAAGGCGGCGGTCACGAGGACGAGCGAGGCGATCAGGCGAGAGGCGGTGGTCATCATCTTCTGCGTGCTCCTGGTGAAGAACCGGTGGGCCGGCCTGCGGCGACTCTACTGGAAGCGCGCGTGCGGCGCAGCATCAATCAGCGATCGCGTGTACGGATGTTCGGCCTGCGCAAACAGCCGCTCGGGCGCACCGCGCTCGACGATGCGGCCATGCTGCATCACCGCCACCTCGTCGCAGACGTGGTCGACCACCGCGAGGTCGTGGCTGATGAAGAGGTAGGCCATGCTGAAGCGGGCCCGCAGGTCCTGCAGCAGGTTGAGAACCTGCGCCTGCACGGACACGTCCAGCGCGCTCACCGGTTCGTCGGCCACGATGAGCTGGGGCCGCGTGATGAGCGCCCGCGCGATGGCGATGCGCTGGCGCTGGCCGCCGGAGAACTCGTGCGGGAACTTGTCGGCATCGGTGGCGCGCAGGCCCACCGCGTCCAGCGATTCGGCCACGCGCTGGTGGCGTTCACTGGCGGACATGGCGGGCAAGGGCTCGGCCACGATGCGGCCCACGCGCTGGCGCGGGTCCAGCGAGCCGTAGGGGTCCTGGAACACCATCTGGAAATCGCGGCGGGCTTCGCGCAGTTCGTGAGGCAGCAGGGCATGCAGGTCGCGGCCCAGCAGCGTCACCGTGCCCGAGGTCGGTGCTTCCAGGGCCATCACCAGCCGTGCCAGCGTGGACTTGCCCGAGCCGGATTCGCCCACGATGCCCAGGCTCCTGCCGCGCTCCAGCGTGAGGCTGACACCTTGCAGTGCACGCACCACCGGCGCGGGCGAGAAGAGGCTGTCGCGCGGCAGGCGGTAGTCCTTGGTGAGGTCGGTGACTTCCAGCAGCGCCTCAGCCATGGCCCGGCTCCATGTTGAAGCAGCGCGCCTCGTGCGCCGGCGCCACGGCGAAAGCCGGCGGCGGTTCGCGGCAGGCATCGACGGCACGCTGGCAGCGGTCCATGAACGGACAGCCGCGCGGCATGTCCACCAGCTCCGGCACGCGGCCGGGGATGGTCGCCAGCGGCTGCCCGCGGCCCAGGCCCAGCTGCGGCCGGGCGCGGAACAGCCCCCGCGTGTACGGATGCGCCAGCCGCTCGAACACCGCCTGCGTGGGGCCGCTCTCGGCCACGGTGCCGCCGTACATCACCATCACGCGCTGCACGGTGCGTGCCATCACGCCCAGGTCGTGGCTGATGAGCAGCAGCGCCATGCCCGACTCGGCCACCAGCTCGCCGATCAGGTCGAGGATGTCGCGCTGGATGGACACGTCCAGCGCGGTGGTGGGTTCGTCGGCGATGAGCAGGTCCGGCCCGCAGGCCAGTGCCGCGGCGATCATCACCCGCTGGCGTTGCCCGCCCGAGAGCTGGTGCGGGTAGGCGTCGAGCCGCTGCGCTGCCTGCGGCAGCTTCACGCGTTCAAGCAGCTGCAGCGCTTCCTTGCGCGCCTCTTGCCGACTGAGGCCCAGGTGGTGCCGCAGCGGCTCGGCCACCTGTGCGCCCACGGTGTGCAGCGGGTTCAGCGCGGTCATGGGCTCCTGGAAGATCATGCCGATGCGCCTGCCGCGCAGGGCGCACATCGCCGCCTCATCGGCATTCGCCAGCTCCTGCCCATCGAAGCGGATGCTGCCGCTGACCTGCGCACCCTCGGGCAGCAGGCCCATCAGCGCCAGCGCGGTCATCGACTTGCCGCATCCGCTCTCGCCGATCAGGCCCAGGGTTTCGCCGCGGTCCAGCGCGAGGTCGATGCCGCGCAGCGCATCGGCCGGGCCGCGGGCGGTGTTCAGGCGCACGCGCAGTTGCTTGATCGCCAGCAGTGTGCTCATCGTGCCCTCGCCAGCCGTGGGTCCAGCAGGTCGCGCAGGCCGTCGCCCATCAGGTTCAGGCCCAGCACGCTCAGTGCGATCGCGAGACCCGGCCACACCGCCAGTTGCGGTGCCTGGAACATCATGCTCTGCGCCTCGTTGAGCATGCGTCCCCATGACGGTTGCGGCGGCTGCGTGCCCAGGCCCAGGTAGCTCAGCGCCGCCTCGGCCAGGATGGCAGTCGCGAACTGGATGGTGGCCTGCACGATGAGCCCGCTGGCGATGTTGGGCAGCACGTGCGAGAAGGTGATGTGCCACGCGCCCTTGCCGCAGGCGCGCGAAGCCAGCACGAAGTCGCGTGCCCACACGCCGTTGGCCGCGGCCCGCGTGATGCGCGCGAACACCGGGATGTTGAAGATGCCGATGGCGACGATGCTGGTCACCAGGCCCGGCCCGTAGATGGCGGTGAGCATGATGGCGCTGAGCAGCGCGGGGAAGGCGAAGGTGAAGTCCGACAGGCGCATCACCAGCTCCTCCACCCAGCCGCGCCGCGCCGAGGCCAGCAGGCCCAGCGCCACGCCCAAGCCCATGCCGATGCCCACGGCGATGAGGCCCACGGCGATGGAGTTCTGCGAGCCGACGATGAGCTGCGACACGATGTCCCGCCCGAGGCTGTCGGTGCCCAGCCAGTGCGACCACGAGGGGCCTTGCAGCTTGGAGGCCACGTCGATGTCCGAGGCGACGTGGGGTGTCCACACGAAGGACAACGCGGCCGTGAACAGCAGCAGGGCCACGAGGACCGACCCGATGACGAAGCTCGCATGCCGCATGGCGCGGTCGCTGAAGGTCATGCGTGCCTCCTCAGCCGCGGATCGACGACGGCATACAGCACGTCCACCACGAAGTTGATGAGGATCACCGCGCCCGCGAACAGCATCACCACGTTGCGCACGACGATCAGGTCGCGGTTGGCGATGGCTTCGAACACCAGCCGCCCCAGGCCCGGCAGGCTGAACACCCGCTCGATGATGACCGTGCCCGTCAGCAGGTTGGCGAACTGCAGACCCATCACCGTCAGCACCGGCACGAAGGCATTGCGCAGCACGTGGCCCCACAGCACCTGGCGGCGGCTCAGGCCCTTGGCGCGGGCAGTGCGCACGAAGTCTTCGCGCAGCACGTCCAGCACGGCAGACCGCGTGATGCGAGCGAGGATGGCCGCCTGCACCGCAGCCAGCGCGACGGCAGGCAGCACCAGCGCCTTCAATGCATCGAGCACGCTGTCCTCCCACCCTGGGAAGCCGCCGGCGGAGAACCAGCGCAGCTGCACCGCGAAGACCAGGCTCAGCAGGATGCCGAACCAGAAATTCGGCAACGCGATGCCCACCTGGCTGGCGACCATCACCGACACGTCGCCCAACCGGTTGTGGCGCGATGCGGCGTACAGGCCCAGGGCGAGCGCGATCACGGTGGTCAGCGCCATGGCCATCACCGCCAGCGGCACGGTGACGAGCGCGCGTTCCTTGACCAGATCGGCCACCGGCGAGTCGTAGGACTGGCTGTTGCCCATGTCGCCGTGGGCGAGTCCGCGCATCCAGGCGGCGTAGCGTTCGGTGGGCGGCCGGTCCAGGCCCAGCTTGGCGCTCAGGGCCTTCAGTGACTCCGGGGTCGCGCTCTCGCCCAGCATCACCTCGGCGACGTTGCCCGGCAGCACGTCCAGCACCGCGAAGATCACCACCGACGCGGCCAACAGCGTCAGCACGAAGGTGAGCAGGCGTTTGATGAGGAAGAGGCTGATGGCGGCATCCCCGGTGAGGTGTGAATATCATGTCTCAAAACGCGGCGACGTCTGCCGCGCGGGAGCCCGTCGATGATCTCGAACATTCCCTTCGACCCGCGGCTGATGCTCATCGGCGACGCCTGGCGCGATGCGGCTGGCGGTGACACGCTGCCCCTGAGCAACCCGTCGGACGGCAGCGTGCTGGCGAACATCGCACGCGGCGGCGCCGAGGACGTCGATGCCGCCGTGGCTGCCGCCCGCCACGCGCTGGACCACGGTGCCTGGGGCCGCATGACGGCCACGGAGCGCGGCCGCGTGCTCAGTGCCGTGGGCCGTGCCGTCATCGAGCATGCCGACGAACTCGCCAGGCTCGAGGCACTGGACGTCGGCAAGCCGCTCAGGCAAGGCCGCGGCGATGCGCTGGCCCTTGCGCGCTACCTGGAGTTCTACGGCGGCGCGGCCGACAAGGTGCATGGCGACACGCTGCCCTACCAGGCCGGCTTCACCGCGCTCACCTGGCGCGAGCCCCATGGCGTCACGGCGCACATCGTGCCGTGGAACTACCCGATGCAGATCGTCGGCCGCAGCGTGGGTGCGGCGCTGGCCATGGGCAATGCCTGCGTGCTCAAGCCGGCGGAGGAGGCCTGCCTGACCGTGCTGGCCTTCGCACGCATCGCGCAGCAGGCCGGCTTGCCGCCGGGTGCGCTCAACGTGGTGACGGGCCTGGGTGAGGAAGCCGGCGCGGCCTTGTCGGCGCATGGCGGCATCGACCACATCTCGTTCACCGGCTCGGTGGCGACCGGATCGCTGGTGCAGGCAGCCGCCGCGAAGCACACCATTCCCGTGACGCTGGAGCTGGGCGGCAAGAGCCCGCAGATCGTGTTCGACGATGCGGACCTCGATGCCGCCTTGCCCTACCTCGTGAACGCGGGCATCCAGAACGCGGGGCAGACCTGTTCGGCGGCGTCGCGCATCGTGGTGCAGCGCGGCGTGTACGACGAGGTGATGCGTCGCATGGCCGAGCGCTATCGTGCGCTGCGCGTCGGGCCGGCGCTGTCCGACCTGGACGTGGGGCCGGTCATCTCCCGGCGCCAGCACGGCATCGTGTCGCATTACCTCGCGGTGGCGCGCGACAGCGGGCTGCCCATCGCGGCACAGGCGGAACTCGTGCCCGATGCACCGGCCGGCGGCTACTACGTGCGGCCCACGCTGGTGGCCGACGTGCCCGAGTCGCATGGCCTCGCCCAGGAAGAGATCTTCGGCCCGGTGCAGGTGCTGATCCCCTTCGACGCCGAGGCCGATGCCGTGCGCATCGCCAACGGCACCGACTACGGCCTCGTGGCCGCCGTGTGGACGCGCGACGGCGGCCGGCAGCTGCGCATGGCGCGTGCGCTGAAGTGCGGGCAGGTCTTCATCAACAACTACGGTGCGGGCGGCGGCGTGGAGCTGCCCTTCGGCGGCGTGAAGCGCTCGGGGCACGGCCGCGAGAAAGGCTTCGAGGCGCTGTACGGCTTTTCGAGCTTGAAGACCGTGGCCATCCACCACGGCTGATGCAGGAGACACATCCCATGACATCCAGACTCGCCGGCAAGGCCGCCATCGTCACCGGCGGCGGTTCCGGTTTCGGCGAAGGCATCGTGCGCAAGTTCGCTGCCGAGGGCGCGAAGGTGCTGATCGCCGACTGCGACGAAGCCAACGCGAGGCGCGTGGCCGAGGCCACCGGCGCGCAGTGGCTGCGCTGCGACGTGACCCTCTCCGCTGACGTGAAGGCCATGGTCGATGCCGCTCACGAGCGCTTCGGCACGCTGGACATCCTCGTCAACAACGCCGGCATCGGCCATCTGCCGCAGGCGCTGGAAGGCCTGCCCGAGGACGAGTTCGACAAGATCCTCGCCGTCAACGTGAAATCCATCTACCTCGCTGCGCGCGAGGCGGTGCCGCGCTTCAAGGCGGCGAAGAAGGGCGTCATCCTCAACATCGCGAGCACCGCCGGCGTGAGTCCGCGGCCGCGGCTGGCCTGGTACAACGCGAGCAAGGGCTGGGTCATCACCGCCACGCGGGCGATGGCGGTGGAGCTCGCGCCCTTCGGCATCCGCGTGAATGCGCTGAACCCGGTGGCGGGCGAGACGCCGCTGCTCAAGACCTTCATGGGCGAGGACACGCCGCAGATGCGCGCGAAGTTCCTCTCGACCATTCCCATCGGCCGCTTCTCCACGCCGGAAGACCTGGGCAACGCCGCCTGCTTCCTGTGCAGCGACGAAGCGTCGATGATCACCGGCGTGGCGATGGAAGTCGACGGCGGACGATGCATCTGAGTGCCCTGGCGCCGCCTCGCGGCTACGTGCAGGTGCGGCTGCAGGCCAGCCTGCGCGCGCTCGTGGAGCTGCTCAAGCGCTGGCAGGTCTACATCGTCGTGGGCCTGCTGGTGCTGGGCAGCGCAGGCAATGGTGCGCTGGCGGCGATGTCTGCCATGACGGCGTGGTCGGTGTTTCCGCTGTTGCAGGCGACGCAGGTCAGCATGGCATCGGTGCTGCTCACCGGTCTCGCGCATTCGATGGTGGGTGCGGTGGCGATCTGGGGCCTGCGGCCGGTACTTTGGCAGCGCGCATGGATGGAGTCGGAGAACGCCCTGCCCATCGCACCGCGTGAGCGGCGCCGTGCCGATCTGCTGGTGGTCGTGCTGGGACTGGCGCCGCTGTTCGCCATCTACGCAGCGGGCGTGCTGGTGTGGCTGGCTCGCTCGCCGGCGTGGATGCACCACGGCTGGGTGGAGGCGCTTGCCGGGCTGGGCCTGTCCATGGGCTTGTCGGTGGCCTGGGGCGTGCTCATCCTGGGCGCGATGCGCCGGGTGTCGCCTGCCAGGCCGGCTGGCACGCGGCGCAGCCGGCGTGGATGGCGCCGCGCCATGACGCCGCTCACGGCGCTGGCCATGCTGCCCTTGTGGCGCGGACCCGCTCAACGCACCGGGCGGATGATGGTCCTGGTGCTGATCGCGCTCGGCGTTCCTTGCCTGGCGATGGTGGCATGGCCGGGCTGGGCGTCCTGGTGGCTGGCGGGCTTCGGCGCCGCGGCCTTCATGCTCACCTCGCGGCTCAGCGTGTTGGCCAGCCAGGAGCTGGCGCCCTTGCACCTGCACGCTGCTGCGCTGCCGGTCTCGCCGCGCCGCCTGCTGCTCGCGCGGCGGTTGGCGGTGGTGGTTCCGCAACTGATGGCGCAGGCGCTGTGCACGGCCGCGCTGATGAACCAGCCGCGCGCCTTGCGCCCCGGTGTGCTTGCGGCGTTCATGTCCGTGCTTCTGGCCGGCTCGGCCGTCCAGGTGCTGCTCACGACGCAGCCGTCCGGTCACCGCCCCACCGACCCCGCGCACCGCGTCAGCCAATGGCTGTTCACGCTGGTGCTGATCCTGTCCCTGGCTTCCGAGGTGATCCTGGCATGACCGAACTGCAGGTGCGCGACCTGAGCTTCTCGTACGGCGACCGGCCGATGTTCGACGGCTGGTCCGCGGCATTCGGCAGCGGGCTCACCTGGCTGCGCGGCGGCAACGGCAGCGGGAAGTCGACGCTGCTCAAGCTCCTGGCCGGCGCCTTGCGCCCGGCGGCCGGGCAGGTGGCCGTGGAGGGCGTGGTGCAGGAAACGCAACCGATGGACTACCGCCGGCGCGTCTTCTGGTGCGGGCCGGGGCCGGTGGCCTTCGACCATCTCTCGCCGCAGGAGTATTTCGCGTTCATCCGAGGGCTGTATGCGGGCTGGGACGACGCGGCGATGGCGCATCACATCGCCGGCTTCGGGCTGGCGCCGCACCTGCATTCGCCGCTGCGTACGCTGTCCACCGGCACGCAGCGCAAGACCTGGCTGACGGCGGCGCTGTGCGCCGGCACGCCGGTCACGCTGCTGGACGAGCCGCTGAATGCCTTGGACGCGGCCTCGTTGATGCACCTGCGGTCCAGCCTGGCCCGGCACGCGAGCGAGGGCCTGCGCGTCTGGATCGTCGCCACCCATGAAGCCCTGGGCGAGGGGATTGCCATCGCCGGCCACATCGAGCTGGCGGCGTGACGTCGGGGTCAGTCGGCCACGCGCGTGCCGAGCAGCAATCCGTCCGCCAGCCACGATTGCAAGGCCTGGACGGCCACCTGAGCGGCCTGGTCGTCGCCCGCCTGCGTCGCGGCCAGCTCGCACAGGCGGCCGAAGTCCGCGCCGTCCAGCGCCGCCTGCAGCAGGTCGGCCTGGGCGACCTCCAGCGAACGCCAGCGGTTCTCCAAACCTTGTCGCCACACGAGCAGGGCGTGGGCATGTTCGACAGGCTCGGGCAGCTCGGGCTCCTCGCCCTCGTCCACGGATTGCAGGGCGCGCCACACCGGCTCCACCGCCCAGTGCATGGGAAGCAAATGGACGCTGGGCAGCGCAGTGAACACCAGGTCCGCCCACTGCTCAGGTGCGATCGCAGCCAGTGCACCCGCATCGATGGGCGTGCCGTCGGCGGCGTCGAAGGCGCCACGCAGCGCCCACTCCATGCGGGCCAGGTCGACCAGCGCCGGGTGCGGCACCAGGTCCTCGTGCGCGGCCATGAAAGCCGGCAGCTCGTCGCCGAACCAGCGGATCGACGGGAACTGCGAGGGGTGGGCCTCGACGTAGGCGCGGGCCAATGTGTCGAAAGCCTCGTCGCCCATCACCTGCGGCAGCACGCCGAAGTTGTCGCGCAATGCCGCCACGAGGCGCACCTCGTAGGCATGCTGGTAGATGCGCAGCATCGGCGGCTCGCCGCGCAGGCCGCGAAGCAGGCCGCCTGCGTCCTGCCGGGTGGTGATGGCGCGCTGCATCGCGCGCTGCTGTTCGGCCAGGGTGTTCATGCCGTGACCTCGGCAGCCAAGGCCTCGGCCTGGATGCGCCGTGCCACGTCCAGCTCGGCCAGCAGTTCATCCAGCGACGGGATGTTGTCGTCGCGTTCGATCATCGTCGGCACCGCGCCCAGCCGGCGTACGGTGTGGCCGTACAGGTCCCACACCGCATCGCACACCGGGTGGTCGTGGGTGTCGATCACGTGGGTGCCGTTGTCCTCGTGGCCGGCGAGGTGGATCTGCCGCACCCGCTCGCGCGGCATCGCGTCGATGAAGCGCTTCGGGTCGAAGCCGTGGTTGCGGCTGGACACGTAGACGTTGTTCACGTCCAGCAGCAGCTCGCAGTCGGCGCGCTTCGCGAGCTCGGCAATGAATTCCCACTCGCTCATCTCGTCGCCGGCAAATGCCACGTAGCTGGACACGTTCTCCAGCAGCAGCCGGCGGCCGAGGACGTCCTGCACCTGCGACACCCGCCGCACGAGGTGCTGCAAGGCTTCCTCGGTGTAGGGCATGGGCAGCAGGTCATGCAGGTTGTGGTGGTCCACGCCGGTCCAACACAGGTGGTCGGAGATCCACGCCGGCTGGATGCGGTCGGCCAGCGCCTTCAGGTCGCGCAGGTAGCCGAGGTTCAGCTCATCGGATGAGCCGATGGACAGCGACACGCCGTGCATCACCATCGGGTGATCGCGGCGGATGGTGTCCAGGTAGTGCAGCGGCTTGCCGCCGGGCACCATGTAGTTCTCGGAGATGACCTCCAGCCAGTCCACGCGCGGCTTGTGGTCCACGAAGTCGGCGTAATGCTCGGTGCGAAGCCCGAGGCCGAAACCGGTGAGGGCGCTCATCTCGGAAGTGTCAGTTGAAATGCAAAAAGCCGGCGCGGGACTGGGCCACGCGCCGGAACTTCTGGTCGCTCTTGGAGACTTCCCTGGCTGAAACCAGGATTACTTCAGGACGGTGCCGCCGGCGGCCTTGCACTCGGTGGCGGTCTTGCTGACCCAGCCTTGGCCCTTGCAGCCGTTCTGGCCCTTGCAGCCGCTCTTGGCGGTGGCGCACTCGGAGGTGCCCTTGCAGGTGTTGACGCCGGCGCACTTCACGGTGGCTTCGTCGGCAGCCTGGACTTGCGTGGACACGCTGGCGGTCACGGCGAACAGGGCGGCAGCGGCGGAGGCGAGGGCAACGCCCGACTTGAGTTGGTTCAGCATGATGATTTCCTCTTGAAAAGTTGGTTGGACGCTTGATTCAGCAAGGTTGCAGGCACCGGTTCGATGAATGTCACCTTGGAGCTTGCGAGTGTTATGTCGCCGGGGCCGCGGACTTCTTACACGGCACCTGCGAGAAATCTCGGCTCGCGGCGAAAGATACGCCGGGGGCGTCCAACTGGATGCAAGAGGGGCAGCCGGTTTGTAGCCGGCTGCAACCGGGCACCCGTCAGGCCAGCACCGCCGCCATTGCCACAGCCGTGGCTTCCACATTGCGGGTATTCAGTCCCGCCACGCACATCCGTCCCGAGCGCACGAGGTAGACCGCATGCTCCTCGCGCAGGCGGTCCACCTGGGCGGCCGTCAGCCCGGTGTAGCTGAACATGCCGCGCTGGGTCAGGAAGTAGTCGAAGTTGCGGCCCGGCAGCTTCTTGCTCAGCACGCCGTGCAGGGCCTTGCGCATCGCGAGGATGCGCTCGCGCATCGCGGCCACGTCCGCCTCCCAGGCCGCACGCAGCTTGGGTTCGGACAGCACCTTGGCCACCACCAGGCCGGCGTGGATGGGCGGGCTCGAATAGTTGCGGCGCACGGTGGCCTTGAGCTGGCCCAGCACCAGCTCGGCTTCGGCCGCGCTCGGGCACACCACGCTCAGGGCGCCGGCGCGCTCGCCGTACAGGCTCATGCTCTTGGAGAAGGAATTCGCGATGAAGAACGACAGCCCGGAACTGGCCAGCTCGCGCACCGCGAAGGCGTCTTCGTCGATGCCGTCGCCGTAGCCCTGGTAGGCCAGGTCCAGGTAGGGCAGCAGCTCGCGCTCGCGCAGCACGGGGATGAGCGCCTTCCACTGCTCAGGCGTGAGGTCCACGCCCGTCGGGTTGTGGCAGCAGGCGTGCAGCAGCACGATGCTCCTGGCCGGCAGCGTGCGCAGCGCGGCGAGCATGGCGTCGAACTTCAGGCCGCCGGTGGCCGCGTCGTAGTACGGGTAGGTGTTCACCGTGAGGCCGGAGCCTTCGAACATCGCGCGGTGGTTGTCCCAGGTCGGGTCGCTCACCCACACCTGGCTGGCCGGGAACCAGCGCTTGAGGAAATCGGCGCCCACTTTCAGGCCGCCGCTGGAGCCCACCGTCTGCAGCGTGGCAATGCGTCCGCTCTTCACCGCCTCGTGCTCGGCGCCGAACAGCAGCTTCTGCACTTCGCGGCGGCAGGCCGGCGCACCTTCGATGGGCAGGTAGGGCTTGGCCGCGCCCTCGGCCAGCAGCTGCGCCTCGGCTTCCTTCACGCACCCCAGCACGGGGATGTGGTTGGCATCGTCGAAGTAGATGCCGATGGACAGGTTGATCTTGTGCGGGCGTGGGTCGTTGCCGTAGGCCTCGTTGAGCGAGAGGATGGGGTCGCCGGCGTAGGGGTCGAGATGCTGAAACATGTGGTGGTGTGAAGCGTGAAGGGTGAAAAGTGAAACGTGGCGGCTTCAGGCGGCCTTGGCGAGGGCGGCCTCGATGTCCTTCTTGATCGATTCCGGCGTGTCGGTGGGCGCGTAGCGCTTGATGACATGGCCGTCGCGGCCGACGAGGAACTTGGTGAAGTTCCACTTGATGGACTGGGTGCCCAGCACGCCGCGCGCCTCGGCGGTGAGCCACTTCCACAGCGGGTGCGCCTTGGCGCCGTTCACCTCGACCTTGCTCATCATCGGGAAGCTCACGCCGTAGTTCAGCGAGCAGAACGAGGCGATCTCGTCGTTGCTGCCGGGGTCCTGGCTGCCGAACTCGTTGCTGGGGAACCCTAGCACCACGAGGCCCTGGTCGCGGTAGGTCTCCCACAGGCTTTCCAGGCCGGCGAACTGGGGCGTGAAGCCGCAGGCGCTGGCGGTGTTGACGATGAGCAGCACCTTGCCTCGCTGGGTGGAAAGGTGAGCGGGTTTCCCCTCGATGGAGATCGCTTCGAAGTCGTAGACGCTGCCGGCCATGGGGTGTCCTTGGGTGGGTGAGCAAACTTTGTCATGGTAGCGCGGCACTCCCTAGCTTTCATGCTTGACCCGGCAAGGCCCAGCGCCGACCATTCGCGGGCCGCTGACAGCGGTGCAGTCCGGAGGACATAACAACATGACAGCGCCGACCAGCGAGCGCTACACCGTCGCTCTCCAGGGGTTCAGTGCGTTCGAGCGCGAGACGCTCGCGTCCTTCTTTCGCCTGGCCGCCAACCGCACGCCGGCCTACGTGCAGGCCGACGACCTCATCCGCAGCGATTTCGTGGTGGCCGATGCCGACAGCGCTGCCTCGCTGCAGGACGTGATCGAGTCCGGCCGCACCCGCGAGACCGTCTTCGTCGGCGCCCACGCGCCGCAGGGTGCGATGGCCTGGCTGCAGCGGCCGATCGATCCGGTGCACATCCTGCGCGAACTCGACTCGCTGGTGGAGCACCGCCAGTCCGCGCCCGGTGAGCTGCGCGCCGCCATCGCCGACGATATTGCCGCCACGCACGAGCTGGGCGGCATCGTGGTGGATGCGAGCGCCTCCAGCTTCGGCGCCTTTGATTCCGGGGAAACAGGCTCCGGCCCCGACGTGCTGGTGGCCGAGGACAGCGCCATCGCCCGCCGCTTCTTGCAGGTGAGGCTGCAGCAATTGGGCTACCGCGTGCACCTCGCCCACGACGGCGAAGAGGCGATGACCCTGCTGCGCCGCGAGCGCTTCGTGCTGGCCTTCCTGGACATCGTGCTGGGTCCGCCCTCGGGGCTGGATGGCCTGCGCATCTGCCAGATGCTCAAGCACAACGCGGAATTCGCGGGCGTGGCGCCGAAGGTGGTCATGGTCACCGGCCTGAGCGGTGCGATGGACAAGGTGCGCGGCTCACTCGCCGGTTGTGATGCCTACCTGACCAAGCCGGTGGTGGAGGCGGAGCTGTTGAACGCACTGCGCACGCTGGATCCGGGGTTTGCCGGGCGCGACCCCGAGTCGCCGGTGTCGCGCCGACTTGAGAAACGCAGGGCAAGGGGTTTGTAGGGTCCCTAGTGATTGCCGCCCTGCGACGCTGCCAGCAGCGCCGCCCCGATGATCAGCGCCCCACCCATCACGAGCGGCACCGTCAGCCGCCCGCCGCCCAGCGCCACTGCCGAAACCGACGCGAACACCACCTCGCTGAGCATCACCACCGAGGTCACGTTGGCCGGCAGCCGGGCCGCGCCGTACTGCAGCGACAGGTTGCTCAGGATGAACACCGCTGCCAGCACCAGGGCAACCATCGCCCACCAGCCGGTCAAGGCCGGTGGCCACGGGGCCATGCCCTGGCTGGAGAGCGTGGCCGCCAAGGTCGCCGACACGACCACCCCGCCGGTGAACATCGCCAGCGCCCGGCCTTCCTGCGGCCGGGCCGCTTCACGCCGCAGCATCACGTTGTTCAGCGCGAATGAGAAGCCTCCGGCCACGCCCAGCCAGTCCGGCAGCGCCCGCGGGTAGGGCAGGGCGTCCCAGCTCAGGCCGCGTCCCTCGGGCCACAGCACGATGCCCGCGCCCACCAGCGCCCCGACCACGCGGATGCCAGCCATCGGCGTCAGCGGCTCATGCAGCAGCACCCGGGCGAGCAGCACCGTCCACAGGGGCATGAGGTAGAACAGCAGCACCACCCGCACCACGTCGCCGATGGACACCGCCCAGTTGAAGGCCGCATTGGTGCAGCCCGAGGCCACCACCAGGATCCACAGCGTCGGCGTGCGTGCCAGCTGGCTGAAGGCCTGCGGCCGGACCAGGCCGATGCTCGTCACCGCCACCACGTACACCATCACCGTGGCCCACAGCGGGTGCAGCCCCTGGGCCTGCAGCTGGCGGAACGGCCACCACGAACAGCCCCAGACCAGGGCGTTGAACATCAGGGCGAGGACGGGGACGATCGGGTGGGAGGTAGGGCGGGAGGTCGGCACGGGCGGCATTGTCCATGCAGCCCTAATTCGCCGGATTGCGCGGGGCATGGCAGGGGAGTAAGTTGCGAGTCCCAGCGACGAGGAGTTTGCGATGCCCAAGCTCGACATCTTCCAGCCCGCCCAGGCGTTCTCCAGCGAGCCGCCCCCGTTCTCGGAATTCGGCTTCCGCTTCCTGGCCGAAGGCGACTCCTGGTTCTCCATCGGCACGCTCAACCCGGTGGCCAATTCCAACCTGCTGTTCGAGATGGTGTTCCTGCGCAGCGCCTGCGCGGTGAACTGCGCCAAGCCGGGCGACACGCTCAAGCGCATGTCCCAGATCAACACCGACCCGAATTTCGTGGACCTGCTGTGTGGCCACCGCCAGCGCATCTGGGACGGCCTGCTCCTGTCCTGCGGCGGCAACGACCTGATCGAAGCGGTGGGCTCTCCCGCCCTGGACGATGCCGGCCAGCCCGTGCCGCGACACCTGCGGCTGCTGCTGACACCTGATGAATGGGGCCCGGCGGAGCAGGGCGCCAGCCGCTTCCTCAGCGACGAAGGCTGGGACACCTTCTGCGGCTACCTGCGGGCCAACTTCGAGCACCTGCTGGGCCTGCGCGACCAGGGCCTGTCGCGCGGCGCGCCGGTGTTCATGCATGGCTACGCCGTGCCCACCCCACGCCCGGCGGGCGCGGGCTTCGGCATGGGGCCGTGGCTGCTGCCTTCGCTGCAGAAGTTCCAGATCCCCTCGGCCGATGGCCCGGCCCTGGCCAAGGAACTGCTGACCCGCCTGGGCACGCTGCTGGGCGAGATCGCGGAAGACCCGGCCCGTTTCCCGAACGTGCACTTCTTCAACTCGCTGACGGTGCCCGTGGATGCGGCCGAGCCGAACACCACCGGCCAGAGCGGCGACTGGATCAACGAGATCCACCTCACCCGCACCGGCTACCGCAAGGTGGGCGTCACCTGGGCCTCGCAGATCGAGGGCACCCTGGACGGCGACACGCCGGAGCCCCAGGCCAAGGCGCAGCGCAAGAAGGTGGAAGCGTAGTCAGTGCCTGTCGTGGCGTGCCAGTGCCAGCAAGTGGTCGACCTCGTCCTTGTGCTTGATGCAGTTGTTGAGGTGCCAGCGGCGGATCAGCCACATCGTGAACGCCACCGTCAGGCCGAACACGGTGATGGCGCCGAAGGCTGACATGCCCAGCTTGGTCATGCCGGTGTAGAACGCGCCCAGGCCGAGGATGCAGGCCTGCTCGTTGAAGTTCTGCACGGCGATGGAGCGGCCCGCGCCCATCAGGTTGTGACCGCGGTGCTGCAGCAGGGCGTTCATCGGTACCACGAGGTATCCGCCGATGGCACCCAGGGCGACGAGGAAGGGCGCCGCGACGTAGACGTTGGTGATGACGTTCATGACGATCACCACCAGCCCCATGGCGATGCCCAGCGGGATCACGCCGGTGGCCTGGTCCAGCCGCATGCGCATGGAGGCGATGATGGCGCCGAAGGCCGTTCCCACCGCCACCACGCCGACCAGCGTGGAGGCGTCCGACGTGGTGTAGCCCAGGGCGGCCAGCGCCCAGGCCAGCACGATGTAGCGCAGGTTGCCTGACACGCCCCAGAACAAGGTGGTGGTGGCCAGCGAGATCTGCCCGAGCTTGTCGTTCCACAGCCGGGCGTTGCAGTTGGAGAAGTCGCGCACCAGGGCGCTGGCCGAGTGCGCCAGCGGCTGCAGCGGTGCGGAGGTGCGGGGAATCTTGAGGTTGAACAGCGCCGCGATGACGTACAGCGCGATCATCGACGCAATGGCTGCCTCGGGCGGGGTGTCGATGCCGGTGTCGACCCACGGCAGGTCCAGCGCCAGCAGGTGCGAGGCCATGACCGGCTTCATCAGTTGCCCGCCCAGCACCACGCCCAGGATGATGGAGCTGATGGTCAGGCCCTCGATCCAGCCGTTGGCCTTCACCAGCTGCGAGTTGGGCAGCAATTCGGTCAGGATGCCGTACTTGGCCGGCGAGTAGGCCGCCGCGCCCAGCCCCACGATGGCGTAGGACAGCAGCGGATGCGTGCCGAACAGCATCATCAGGCAGCCCACCACCTTGATGAGGTTGGAGAAGAACATCACCTTGCCCTTGGGTACGGCGTCGGCGAAGGCGCCGACGAAGGGGGCGAGGATCACGTAGAACAGTGCGAACATCGGCACGAGGGCCGCACGCTGCCACTCGGGCTGGTGGGACGAGCGCAGCAGCTCCACCGCCGCGACGAACAACGCGTTGTCTGCCAGCGAGCTGAAGAACTGCGCTGACATGATGGTGTAGAAGCCTTTTTTCATTCGACTCCTGGCGCCCCACGGGCTGGACCGCGCTTGGCCGGTTCAGCCTTCTTCCCGACTCTGCGTCCCGATCCCGGACTGTTTTCCAACGCCAACTGCCGCTTCAACAAACGATGTCTCCCGGGTCGCCGGTATGTCTCCCCGCGGCGCGGGTTATAGCATGCGGGTCATGGCAGCTCCCTGGCAAGTCATACCCCCGCGGACGCGGGTGCGTCAGAATTGCTCATGCCCCGCCCGATCGAAGCCCTGATCCACACCGACGCGCTTGCGCACAACATTGCCCGGGCACGCCGGGCTGCCCCCGACGCGAAGGTCTGGGCGGTGGTCAAGGCCAATGCCTATGGCCATGGCATCGAGCGTGCCTACGCCGGGCTGCAAGGCGCCGACGGCTTCGCGCTGCTGGACTTCGCCGAGGCCGAGCGGATCCGGGCCCTGGGCTGGCGCGGGCCCATCCTGATGCTGGAAGGCTGCTTCGACGCCCGCGACCTGGAGACCTGCTCCCGGCTGAACCTGTGGCACACCGTGCACCGCGAGGAGCAGATCGACTGGCTGGCCGCCCACAAGACCCAGTGGCCGCACCAGGTCTTCCTCAAGCTCAACAGCGGCATGAACCGCCTGGGATTCCCGCCCGCGGCCTACCGCGCGGCGTGGCTGCGGCTGTCAGGCCTCACGCAGGTGGACGGCATCACCCTCATGACCCATTTCGCGGATGCCGACGGCGAACGCGGCGTTCACGAAGCGCTCGCTGCCTTCGAGGCGGCCACGCGCGACCTGCCGGGCGAGCGCTCGCTGTGCAACAGCGCGGCCACGCTGCGCTTCGCGGGCGAATCGGCCGAGGTGCGCGGCGACTGGATCCGCCCGGGCATCATGAGCTACGGCTCCTCGCCCGACTTCCCGGTGCACGACATCGCGCACTGGGACTTGCAGCCCACCATGACCTTGCAGGCCGAGCTCATCGGCATCCAGGCGCTGAACGCCGGCAGCACCGTGGGCTACGGCAGCGCCTTCACCGCCGACCGGCCCATGCGCATCGGCGTCGTGGCCTGCGGCTATGCAGACGGCTACCCCCGCCTGGCGCCCACCGGCACTCCGGTGCTGGTGGACGGTATTCGCACGCGTCTGGTCGGACGGGTGTCCATGGACATGGTGACGGTGGACCTGACGCCTGTGCCCCAGGCCCGCATCGGCAGCCTGGCCACGCTGTGGGGCCGCGGGCCCAACGGCAGCGTGCTGTCCATCGACGAGGTGGCGCATGCCGCCGGCACGGTGGGCTACGAGCTGATGTGCGCGCTCGCGCTGCGGGTGCCGACACAGGTTGTCGGCGAACCGTGAATCCATGCCCACCATCGATCCCGCCGAGGTCGAGCTGACGGCCATCCGCGCCCAGGGCGCGGGCGGGCAGAACGTCAACAAGGTGTCCAGCGCCATCCACCTGCGCTTTGACATCGCCGCGTCGTCCCTGCCCGAAGACGTGAAGGCCCGGCTGCTGGCCTCGAACGACCAGCGCATCACCGACGAAGGCGTGCTGGTGCTCAAGGCGCAGACTCACCGCACCCAGGACATGAACCGCGCCGACGCCTTGCGCCGGCTGCAGGAGATCGTGGACCAGTTCGCCCGGCCGCCCAAGGCGCGCCGGGCAACCCGACCCACGCTCGGCTCCAAGAAGCGCCGGCTCGAAGGCAAGAGCCGGCGCAGCGAGGTCAAGGCCCTGCGCGGCAAGCCGGCCGAGTGAGCCTCACTCCAACGCTCACTCCAACGAATAGGCACTGACCAGTGCCGCCACGATCTCGCCGTACAGCGTGTCGCCCGCGTCCCCATTGGTCAGGATCGCAAAGCCCGCCTTCTTCTTCGGGTAGCCCTTGAACATGCAGCGGAAGCCGGCGTTCGCCCCGTTGTGGGTGAACCATTCGCTGTCGGCGCCGATGTTGCCCGTGGGCATGCCCAGCGAGTCGTTCATCATCGCCTGGTAGCGGGTGCTGTCGATCAGATCCTGGCCGCCGATGGTGCCGCCCTGGTTGATGGCGATGACGTAGCGGCACAGGTCGCTGGCGGTGGTGTACAGGCCCGCGGCCGAGCTCTCCGGGTAGCGGTTGCGCTTGCCGTTGATGACCTCGCCGTTGGACCCATGACCCGCGGCCGGCGGCCCGCTGTAGGCCGGTGCGATGAGCGAGTAGGAGGATCGCGTCATGCCCGCCGGCGCCAGCACGTGCGCGCCCATCCAGTCGCGCAGCGCCACGCCGCGCTGGTGCTCCAGCAGCTGCTGCATCAGCACGAAGCCTTCGCCGGAATAGGCGGACATCGAGCCCGGCTCGTACACCAGCTGCACCTTGTGCGAGTTCACCGTCACGCCGGCCCGGTTGGAATGGCCGTCGAGCACCTCGATGGTGGTGGGCACGCCCACGCCCGACACGTTGGGGTAGCCCCCGAAGCCCCCGCCGCCGCCATCGTCGAAGTTCGAGCACGAGTTCGTCGGGTTGGTCGCGCCGCGGCCGATGATGCCGCCGCGGTGCTGCAAGAGCCGCCTCAGCGTGACCTTGGCCTCCCACGACGCCTGCACGCAGGGCCGCTTGGTCAGCGTCCAGCCGAGCTTGGGATGCACGTCGTCATCGAGGCCGATGATCCCGTCCTGCACCAGCCGCAGGAAGCCCAGCGACGTGACCGGCTTGCTGCACGAGGCCGCCTGGAACACCGTGTCCGCATGCACCCAGTCGCTGCTGCCGGCCTCGACCTGGCCGTAGGTGGTGGCCCAGGCGACCTGGTTGTTCTTCACCATCGCCAGGCTCACGCCCGGCACCTTGTAGTGAGCCATGCGGTCGCGGATGCTCTGCCATTGGCCGCCCACCTGCAGGATGTGGCCCTCGAAGTTGCGCAGCGGGTCGGCAGCCAGGGCCACCTTGGGCGTGTTGGAGATGATGGACCAGCCTCCACTGGCGGCGAAGTTCACCTGGTCGACGAAGTAGTTCGCGCCGATCGCGCCCATCTTGTCGTAGCACTCGTCGGGGATGCGGCGGGCGTAGTAGCGGTCCTGCGCGAGGATGACCCAGCCGCCCGAGGGCGTGAAGGCCACGCGCTGTGCGGGCCGCAGGCCCTGCGCGTAGTTGCACAGCAGCTGGAAGCATTCGTCGTCGATGCCGCGGCAGTACAGCGACTTGCCCGCCAGGATGGCCCAGCGGTTGCCGCCCGCCGGCGGGAAGGCAATGCAGGTGGGCCGCGCGCCGGCGTTCCACATCGTGCCCAGCCGGTCGTAGCACTCGTCGGGGATGTTGCGGGCGTAGTAGGTCTTGTCGGTCACGATGACCCAGCGGTTGCCGCCCTCGTGCGGGAAGGCGATGCTGCGGATCTTGTGGCCGGCGTTGACGAACTCGCCCAGCTTGTTGAAGCACTCGTCGGGGATGCCGCGCGCAAAGTAGCCGCCTTCCACGACGATCACCCAGCCGCCCGAAGGCGTGAAGGCGAAGGCCTGCACGCCCGCGGGCCCCATGGACTGGATCTTCTCGTGCGCCTCGTCGGGGATGTTCCGGTTGAAGCAGGTGAAGGGCATCGCGGTCTCCTCGGTTGTTGTCTGGAGAAGAGCAGTGATACGCCTGCCTGGGGGTGTCGCCCATCCCTAATTGGAGCGGGCCTGCCCGCAGCGACAATGGTCCGATGGCGAAAGAGAAATCCATCTACACCTGCAGCGAATGCGGCGGCACGTCTCCCAAGTGGCTGGGCAAGTGCCCGAGCTGCGGAGCCTGGAACACCTTGGTGGAATCCGTGGCCGAGGGGGCGTCGAAGAACCGCTTCCAGTCGCTGGCGAAGAGCCAGCCCGTGGCCACGCTGTCGGAGATCGAGGCCTCCGACGTGGACCGCCAGCCCACGGGCATCGACGAGCTGGACCGCGTGCTGGGCGGCGGCATCGTGTCGGGCGGCGTGGTGCTGATCGGCGGCGATCCGGGCATCGGCAAATCCACGCTGCTCTTGCAGGCGCTGGACTCGCTGTCGCGCAGCATGCCCACGCTGTACGTGACCGGCGAGGAGTCGGGGGCGCAGGTGGCCTTGCGCTCGCGCCGCCTGGGCCTGGACGGCTCCAAGGTGCGCGTGCTGGCGGAGATCAACCTGGAGAAGATCACGGCCACCATCGATGCGGAGAAGCCGGCGGTGTGCGTGATCGACTCCATCCAGACCGTCTATTCCGAGGAGCTCAGCTCCGCGCCCGGCTCGGTGGCGCAGGTGCGCGAGTGCGCGGCGCAACTCACGCGAACCGCCAAGGGCAGCGGCACGACCATCGTGCTGGTGGGGCACGTCACCAAGGAAGGCGCGCTGGCCGGGCCGCGCGTGCTGGAGCACATCGTGGACACGGTGCTGTACTTCGAGGGCGACACGCATTCGAGCTTCCGCCTGGTGCGTGCCATCAAGAACCGCTTCGGCGCGGTGAATGAGATCGGCGTGTTCGCGATGACGGAGAAGGGCCTGAAGGGCGTGGCCAATCCGAGTGCGATCTTCCTGTCCACGCATGGCGATCCGGTGGCGGGCTCCTGCGTGCTGGTCACGCTGGAGGGCACGCGGCCGATGCTGGTGGAAATCCAGGCGCTGGTGGACTCCGGTGGTCCGAGCCCGCGGCGGCTGAGCGTCGGCCTGGAGCGCGACCGCCTCGCGATGATGCTGGCCGTGCTGCACCGCCATGCCGGCATCGCCTGCTTCGACCAGGACGTGTTCGTGAACGCCGTGGGCGGCGTGCGCATCAGCGAGCCGGCGGCCGACCTGGCCGTCATGCTCGCAATCCAGAGCAGCCTGCGCGGCAAGCCCCTGCCGCGCGGCTTCATCGCCTTCGGCGAAGTGGGCCTGGCCGGCGAGGTGCGGCCCGCCCCGCGCGGGCAGGAACGGCTGAAGGAAGCCGCCAAGCTCGGTTTCAGCGTGGCGGTGGTGCCCAAGGCGAATGCGCCCAAGAAGCCGATCGAGGGGTTGACCATCCATTCGGTCGAACGCATCGAGCAAGCCATCGACCTCGCCAGGAGTCTGTGAGCCATGAAGATCGCTGCCATTTCCGACATCCACGGCAACCTGCCCGCGCTCGACGCCGTGCTGGCGGACATCGCGACGGTGGGCGCGGATGTGACGGTGAACCTGGGCGACATCCTCTCCGGCCCCTTGTGGATCGCCGAGACGGCCGACCGCTTGATGGCGCTGGACCTGCCGACCATCGCGGGCAACCATGAGCGGCAGGTGATGACCTTCCCGCGGAAGAAGATGGGCGCGTCGGATGCCTTCGCCGTGGAGCGCGTCACCCCAGTGCATCGCGACTGGCTGCATGGCCTGCCCAAGACCTTGCAGCTCAGCGACGAGGTGTTCTGCTGCCACGGCACGCCGGACAACGACCTCGTCTATTTCCTGGAGACGGTGGTGCCCGGCTTCACGGGGTCGGCCTCGCCCGGATTGCGCATGGCCACCCTCGACGAGGCTGAGGGGCGGGCGGGCGATGCCATGCGTGGCGTGGCGCACGGCGTGATCCTCTGCGGCCACACGCACATCCCGCGGGTGATGCGCCTGCCGGATGGCCGGCTGGTGGTCAACCCGGGCAGCGTGGGCCTGCAGGCCTACGACGACGACCATCCGCATCCGCACATCGTGGAGAACGGCTCGCCCCATGCGAGCTATGCCGTGCTCACCCGCAAGCCCGCGGGTTGGCAGGTCGAGCTGCGCCGCGTGCCCTACGACCACGAGAGCGCCGCGCGGCGGGCGGACGATGGCGGGCGGCCTGAATGGGCCCGCGCGCTGCGTACCGGTTTCTTCGCCTGAGACGAGACCGCGCCGGATGTGGGAACTGCGCATCTGTCTCGCCGACCCGTCCGCATAACATCCGCCGCATGAACCCGACCATCGGCTGGATCCTCGCGGTCCTCATCGTGATCACCGCCTGGCAGGCCTATGGCTGGCAGGGCGTGTTCTTCGCGATCAGCCTGGTCGTGTTCTGGCTGCTGCTGCAGTTCAACCGGTCCATGCGCGTGATGAAGAACGCCGCCGGCGCGCCCATGGGCGACCTGGAAGATACCGATGCGTTCAATGCCCGGCTGAAGGTCGGCATGACGCTCATGCAGGTGCTCACCATCACCAGGAGCCTGGGCGTGAAGGTGCGCGACGTGCCCGAGACCTACCGCTGGACCGACCCGCAAGGCGCGGGCGTCGCGCTGGTGTTCGACAACGGCCGCTTGCAGCGCTGGACGCTGGAGCGCCCTGAACCCGGGCTCGCCGTCCCCGCGCCGTAAAATCGCCCCCTTCGGAATAAATTCAAGGGGCAAGCCATGTCCATGGCCGACCGCGACGGCAAGATCTGGATGGATGGCGAACTCGTCGACTGGCGAGACGCGAAGATCCACGTTCTCACTCACACCCTGCACTATGGCTGCGGCGCCTTCGAAGGCGTGCGGGCCTACAACACGGCCGGCGGTACAGCCATCTTTCGCCTGCGCGAACACACCGAGCGGCTCTTCAACAGCGCCAAGATCCTGCGCATGAAGATTCCCTTCACCTTGGAACAGGTGATGGAGGCGCAGCGTCAAGTGGTGCGCGAGAACAAGCTCGAAAGCTGCTACCTGCGCCCGCTGACCTGGATCGGCTCCGAGAAGCTGGGCGTGAGCCCCAAGGGCAACAAGATCCACCTGATGATCGCCGCCTGGGCCTGGGGCGCCTACCTCGGCGAAGAGGGCCTGAAGCGCGGCATCCGCGTGAAGACCTCCAGCTACACCCGCCACCACGTCAACATCACGATGACGCAGGCCAAGACGGTGAGCAACTACACCAACTCCATCCTCGCCAACATGGAAGCGACGGATGACGGCTACGACGAGGCGCTGCTGCTGGACGCCTCGGGCTTCGTGAGCGAAGGCGCGGGCGAAAACCTGTTCGTCATCAAGAACGGCGTGGTCTACACGCCCGACCTGTCGGCCGGCGCGCTCAACGGCATCACCCGCAACACCATCTTCGCGATCTGCCAGGACCTGGGCCTGAAGCTCGTGGAGAAGCGCATCACCCGCGACGAGGTCTACATCTGCGACGAGGCCTTCTTCACCGGCACCGCCGCGGAAGTGACGCCCATCCGCGAACTGGACCGCATCGAACTCGGCAAGGGTTCGCGCGGGCCGATCACGGAGAAGATCCAGAGCGCGTTCTTCGACATCGTGAATGGACGCAACCCCAAGTACGCCGAATGGCTCACCAAGGTCTGATTCGATGAGCACCGACAAGCAACCCGCGGTCGAGGTGACCGCCCAGGACCTGCAAGGCCACGGCGTGGTCTTCTGTCCCAACCCCAAGATGACGCTGTGGAGCGGGCATCCGCGCGTGTTCATCGACGTGGCGAGCACGGGCGAAGGCAAGTGCCCGTACTGCGGCACGGTGTACAAGCTCAAGGCCGGCGAAGTGCTGGGCCACGCGCATTGACCCTTCGGTGCCGATGACACGATCGCTCATCATCGCGCCGCAGTGGATCGGCGATGCGGTGATGAGCGAGCCGCTGATGGCGCGATTGGCCGCCCGTGGCGAGACGCTCACGGTGGCCGCCTTGCCCTGGGTGTCGCCGGTGTACGCAGCGATGCCGCAGGTGACACGGGTGATCGACCTGCCGTTCGCGCACGGACGGCTGGATTGGGCCAAGCGGCGCGAGGTGGCGCGCGGGGTGCGCGGGCAGTTCGATGCGGCGTATGTGCTGCCGAACTCGCTGAAGTCGGCGCTGATTCCGTTCCTGGCGCGCATTCCGCGGCGGGTGGGCTACCAGGGCGAAGGCCGAGTGCTGCTGCTCAACGAGCGGCTGCCGAATCCCGGTGGCCGACCGCCGATGGTGGCGTTCTACAGTGCGCTGGCACAAGGTGAAGGTCGCGGCGCCAGGTCTTCCTCTCTCGCCGCGGCGCAGGGCCATGGCGCGGGGGCAGACATCCCCCGACTCCACTTCGACCCTCAAACCCAATCCGATGCCGCGAGCAAGGTTGGACTCACCCCTGGCCAGTTCTTCACCTTCGCCCCCGGCGCCGAATACGGCCCAGCCAAATGCTGGCCCGCCGACCACTACGCCGAACTCGCCCGCTCGCTGCACGCGAAGCACGGCCTGCCCATCGCGCTGCTTGGCTCGGGCAAGGAGGCGGAATTGTGCGACCGCATCTCGCTCATGGCGCCCGATGCCTGCCGGGTACTCGCCGGCAAGACTTCGCTGAAGGACGCGATGGCCTTGATTGCTGCGTCCAAGGGATTGGTCAGCAACGACTCAGGCTTGATGCATGTGGCGGCTGCGTTCGGCCTTCCTCAAGTGGCCGTGTTCGGCTCCACCAGCCCCGAGCACACGCCGCCCTTGAACCGCAGGGCGCAGGTGATCTGGCTCAAGGACGAACTGGGGCTGGAATGCTCGCCCTGCTTTGAGCGCACATGCCGGTTTGGCCATACGCGCTGCCTCGTCGAAGTGAGCCCGGTGAGGGTGGAGGCTGCGCTGGACGGCTTGCTGAACGCAGGCGTCCCGGCAGACTAGGTAACGCTGCAGCACCTGCCTCCTACCTCAGGGGGTGGCATTGAGCGTGATTCGTGGGTATGTTGGCGTTCCTCAGGAACATGTTCCATGCTGCCCATGCAACTCGAAACTGCACTGCTCATCGTGATCGCTGTCTTGCTGGTCGAGCTTGTCCGCCGGCTCGGATCGGTTGAGACGAACGTCAAGAAGCTCCTCGCTCTGCAAGAACCTGTGCCGACCGGGTCGCTGGAGCCATCGGCCGAAGTCATCGGGCTTGCACGTGCCGGAAAGGAGATCGAGGCGATGCGGCTGTACCGAAGGGAGTCCGGCGCCGATGTGAGGCAGGCGATGAAGGTTGTTGCGGAAACTCGTTCGTCCTCGGTTGCCTGAGCGGTCGGTCGAGTGGCCAGCGCCTCATGCAAGCGCATCGCTTCAACGTCTTCGGCCGCATCGTTCTCGTCCAGCGAGAAGGAGCGCTCTGGCAAGCCTACGCAGTTGGCGCTGATGGCAAGCGCAGCCCGGCGGGTTTCGTGGTCCCCGATTTCGTCGCTGAGCAGGACCTTGCGCAGTACCTGGCCGATCTCTTTCACGAGAGCGCCACGCCCACCAACGGCGGCGTGAGGCGGATCGAATGAGGCGGCTGCGCGTGTGAAACACAGGGAAGCAAGTTGAATATATCCATCACGGGCTTGCCGGCCTTGGTGATCCAGGTCGGCTTCATCGTCGTCTTTTCCGCGCCCGTGTGGCTCGCCGCTCGTGTGGTCGGAGCCGAGAATCCAACGCTGTGGCGCGCCATTCTTTCGCTCTTCCTGGGCGTCGTGGGCGCTGCCATGAGTCTCATCACGGGGCCCTGGGCACTCTTGCTGGCCCCACTGGCGCTGCTGCTGTCGTTCAAGTACGTGCTTGGCACTTCGTTCCTGGGCGCGATCGTGCTGGCCATCGTTGCCGGTGCGGGCTATGCCGCGCTGGTGCACTTCATCGGTGGTGGCGTCTTTCTTGGCAGTGCGGGGCAAAGTGTCTGAAGCTGCCGCGCCGACTTCATCTTCAACCTCTTGCGCTCAAATGAAACCTGACGTCCTGGCTCTTTGGTTGTTTGCCGGTCTGGCGTTCGCAGCACCACTCGCAGTGATCGAGTGGTCGGTTCGAGCCTGTGTGCCAAGACTGCGCAAGCAGGCGCTGCACTCCATGCTTTTGGGTCTTGCCAGTGGGCTCTTGGCAGTTCTTCTTTTCGCAGCACTCAACCATCTGCTGGCTTGGCATGCCAATCCTTTGCATGTTGCGCTGGGTACAGCCTTTTGTGCGGGGCTTTCTGTGCTTTGGATGGGCAACGCAGTCGCAGCCATTGCACAAGCACCCGATTGAAGAGATCATCGTCTGCTGTCCGCGAGGGAGAATGCACGCCCGAAGGGCAGGCGCCTCAGGCATACCGTGCGGGCAGTGTTCTGATCATTCCGCCCGGCACGGCGCGCACCCTGCGCAATGTCGGCGTTGAGCGTTTGCATCAGTTGGCCATCCTTGCCGGAGACGGCCCACAGCAGCGCCATGAAGCAATTTGACAATGACCGACGGAAAACAGTGCGCGACCAGCCCTGCGCGTAGCAGCCTGAATCAAGTTCAAGAGGTATGGATGAATCGCATGCGTCTGCCAGCGCTGGCATTTTGTTTGACGGGCATGTTCCTCTCGCCGTGGAGCACGGCCTCGGAGGCTGGCGATGCCGTGAGCATCACAGGACGCGGCATCGACGCCGCCGCCGTGGCCGTCACGACGGCCTCCATCCTGGGACAAAGCGTCATCGTCGCTGATCGGCGCTTGAAGGGAATGTCGATCGACTTTTCGGTCACGCAGCAGTCCTGGCGCCAGGTCATGGAGCAGCTGGCATCGCAGACACATTCCAAGTTGACCTGGATGTCCAATGTCGCCGTCTTCGGTGACCCGAGCGCGGGCACCGTGCCCTATTCGTTCAGCCTGAGTGCCTATCCGCTGGAAAGCTACGACAGCGACGCCTTGCGCGTCAAAGGGCTGGTTCAATTCCGCGGCCAGTACTTCGGGCTGGTGGAGTCACCTGATGCGGCCGTCTGGGTTGCCAAGCGGGGCGACGGCATCGGGAAGAACATCGGACGGGTCACCCAACTCGATCAAGGCGGCGTGACGTTTCGCGAGATGGTGCGCAACGACCAAGGGGAGTGGACTGAGCGGGTGAAGGTCCTGTCGCTGGCCGGACCGAAGTGACCGGCCTGCCGCGCTAGGCCCCACGCAACTCCCGCACGCCGCGGCCCAGCTTCTTGCGCAGCAGCGTGCGCAGGGTTACGCCGTCCGCATAGCCCACCTCGGAGGCGATCGCGTCCACGCTGGCCCGGCCCGTCTTGAGCAGGTGAACGGCACGCTCGACCCGCAGGTCCTGGAAGTACGACAGCGGCGTCTTGCCCAGGACACGCTGCAGCCGCCGCGCCAGCGTCCGCTCGCTGGTGCCCACCGCATGCGCCGCGGCGGTCAACGAGAAGCCTTGCCCCAGGTTCGAACGTGCCCATCGCTCGAAACGCTCGATCATCGGATCCGCATGGGCCAGGTGATCGGTGATCACATAGGCCGCCTGCGAGGGCCGTTCATCGATCATCAGGTAGCGCGCCACCAGGCTCGCCGTGGCCGGGCTCAACTGGCGCAGCAGCCACAGTGCGAGATCAAGGTGGGCGAGTGCTGCACCGGCGGTGATGACCTCGCCCGCGGCCACGAGCATGCGCGACTCGTCCAGCAACACCCGCGGATGCCGCTCGCGCAGGAAAGGCGCCAGCCACCAGGTGGTCGTTGCCGCGCGGCCATCGAGCAGGCCGGCGTCCGCGAGCATGAAGGTGCCCGTGCAGGCGCCGGCCACGCGCACGCCGGCACCGCCTTGCTCGGACAGCAGGCCGACCGCGTCGCGCACATCCCGCCGCTCCAGCGCGGCCCGCAGGCTGTCGGGTGTCTTGGTGCCCAGCGCGGGTGCGATGACGATGTCGGGCAGCGACCCGCTGTCGGCCGGCTCCACCGGGACGCTCAGGCCGCCGGCGGTCTTCACCGAACGCCGCAACCCGATGGTTCGCATCTGCAGGTTGAACTCGCCGCCGGTCAGCTCCACCGCGGCGCCGAAGACGTCGCGCACGGCGGCCAGGCCGGTGTCGAAGACGCCGTCCAGGGCGAGGATGTCGATTCGCGTCATGATGGCAGGAACGATACCATCAATGTCAATCTTGCCAATGGCTAGAAAGCCCGTGGATCCGTATCGTTGCGTTCACCCGATCCCGGGCAACTTCAACAGGAGCACGCGATGTCCACCACCCCCACCGTCCACAAGGCCCTGCTCGCACGCCTGGAGGCGCGCCCTGGCAAAGAGGCGGCCGTGGCCGACTTCCTGGCAAGCGCGGTCGCACTGGCCAACCAGGAGCAGCGCACGGTCTGCTGGTTCGCCCTGCAAATGGGGCCGTCGAGCTTCGGCGTCTTCGATGCCTTCGCCGACGAGGCCGGCCGCCAGGCCCACCTGAACGGGCCGATCGCGCAGGCGCTGATGGCGAGGGCCGATGAGCTGTTCAGCCGCCCGCCTCAGATCGACCCGGTGGATCTGCTCGCTGCCAAGCTGGGCTGAAGAGTCGCCCGACGCGTCAGATCTGAAGCTTGCCCGCCCACAGCACCGGCCCGGTCGGCGCGCCGGTGGGCGAGCCGCCCGGCGGCTCCAGGCTGACGGCCAGGGCGGCGGTGTCGACCAGCACCTTGCCCTTCTTGACGATGGTCGTGCCGTTGGCCGAGATCAGGCCCAGCGAACGCGGTGCGCCCTTGGGGGGCACGGCCCACAGCTCCAGCGCCTTGTCGGCCTGCACGCTGACCTGTGTGATGGGCTTGGTCACCATCGACCGGCCGTCGCCGCTGATGCTGGCCACGAAGGTGGCGGGCACCACCGAGCCATCGGCCGCCGCGCCGGTGGAGCTCAGCACCACCACGATCGGCGGCTGGGCGGGTCCGGGGCTGGAGACCAGCACCGCCAGGCTCAAGGCAGCCGCGCTGGCCACGCCGGCGATGCCGCGCCACAGCGACAGCCGCTCCCAGAATCCCACCCGTGCCGGCTTGGCCGAGGCCACCGGCGCACCGCCGATGCGCGCCTCGATGCGCTTCCACACCTGCGGCGGCGGCTTCACCGGCGTGACGCTCACGGTCAAGGGAATCAGCTTGGCCTGCCACTCGGTCACGGCCCGCCGCATCGCCGGATGCCCACCCAGCAGCGACTCGAAGCGCCGCCGCGCTGGCCCGCGCAAGGTGCCGGCCACGTAGCCCGCCGCCAGGCGGTCGACCAGTTCGGGGCGGCTGTAGTCCATGGTTCAGCCTCCCTTGGCCTCGTCGCGGCGGGCCGCGTTTTCCAGGCAGGCCTTGAGTGACAGCAGGGCACGCCGCACCCAGCTCTTCACCGTGCCCAGCGGCTGGCCCATCTTCTCGGCCACCTCGGCATGGCTCAGGCCGTCGTAGAAAGCCAGCGCCAGGCTTTGCCGCTGCGGGGCGTTGAGGTCCTGCATGCAGTGCGACAGGGCGCGCGCATCCGAAGCCCGGCTCAGCAGTTCGAGCGGGCCCGGTTGGTCGTCGGCCGTCGTGTCGTACACGTCAGGATCCTCGTCGTCGTCAGTAGTCGTGGATTGGAACTGGGGCTGGGTCTGGGCCCGGCGCAGGCTGTCGATGGCGCGGTTGCGAGCAATGCTCGTCAGCCACGTCAGCGGTTGGCTCTGCGCCGCGTCGAAACCCCCGGCAGCGCGCCAGACGTTGACATACACCTCCTGGAGGATGTCCTCGGCTTGCGCCCTGTCCCGGTTGATACGCAGCACCACGGCGAACAGATGCGAGCTGGTCAGCTCGTAAAGTGTGGCAAAAGCCGCACGGTCGCCCAGCCCGGCGCGCGACAGCAGCTGCGACAGCTCGCGGCTCTTGGCGGACCATTCGGCATTGGGCGAGGGGGGCGGCATGGAGCGCGACGGTGCTTGGGAAGCCTGAATTGGGCGCGATCATACGGCCGGCCGCTGCGAAAAGAGGGTTTCATGGGCCTGTTCGTACAATCTCGCCCCATGTCCGCCGCCAACGAGTTCGTCCTCACCTTGTCCTGCCCTGACGCCAAGGGCATCGTCTACACCGTGTCGGGCCTGCTCTACCAGGCCGGCTGCAACATCGTCGACTCGCAGCAGTTCGGCGACGTGCAGTCCGAAGGCGGCACGGGCCTGTTCTTCATGCGGGTGCACTTCGAGGCGCCGCAGCACCTGTCCGCCCCGGGCGTGCTGGACCAGCTCTTCACCAACGTGCGCGAGCAGTTCAAGATGGACGCGAGCTTCCACTCGCTGGCCCGCAAGCCGCGCCTGATGCTGATGGTGAGCAAGCACGGACACTGCCTGAACGACCTGGTGTTCCGCGCACATTCCGGCCAGCTGGACGTGGAGGTCGCGGCCATCGTCTCCAACCATCCCGATTTCGCCGAGCTGGCCGCCAGCTACAAGATTCCCTTCCACCACCTGCCGCTGGCCGCCGGCGCGAGCGCCCAGGCCAAGCGCGAGCAGGAGCAGCAAGTGGAGGCACTGTTCGACAAGCAGCAGATCGACCTGGTCGTGCTCGCGCGCTACATGCAGATCCTCAGTGCCGACTTCTGCAATTTCCTCAAGGGCCGGGCGATCAACATCCACCACAGCTTCCTGCCCAGCTTCAAGGGCGCCAAGCCCTACTACCAGGCGCATGAGCGCGGCGTGAAGCTGATCGGCGCGACGGCGCACTACGTGACGGCCGACCTCGACGAGGGCCCGATCATCGAGCAGGACGTGGAGCGCGTGGACCACTCCCTCGGCCCCGACGAGATCACCGCCGTGGGCCGTGACGTCGAGAGCGTGGTGCTGGCGCGCGCGGTGCGCTGGCACGTCGAGCACCGCGTGCTCATGAACGGCCACAAGACGGTGGTCTTCGCCTGAGGCGGGCATGGTGTCGCGCGCCAAGGTCCCGGTCGCCATCTTCGGCTCGCCCGATGACATCGAGGCGCAGTTCTACGAAGCCCTGCAGCGCGGCGACATCGACAAGCTGATGGCTGTGTGGAGCGATGACGACGAGATCGTCTGCGTACATCCCGGCGGGCCGCGCCTGGTGGGCGCCACGGCCATCCGCGCGAGCTTCGAGGCCATCTTCAGCAATGGCGTGGTGAACGCACAGCCCGAGCAGGTCCGCCGCGTGGTGAGCCTGACCAGCGCGGTGCACAACCTGCTCGAGCGCGTGGAGGTGCTGAGCGAGGAGGGCCCGCAGGCGGCCTGGGTCATCGCGACCAACGTGTACGTCAAGGGCGCCCAGGGCTGGCGCATGGTGGCGCACCATGCCAGCCCCGGCACACCGCAAGAGGTGCAGGAAATCATCGAGGCAGCGTCCACGCTCCACTGAACGAATGGACAGCAGTTACCGAGCGCCGTGGTGGCTGCCCGGCGGCAATGTGCAGACCATCTGGCCGGCGCTGTTCTCGCGGCGCTTCGAGGGTCCCGTGCCCAGCTTCACCCGTGAGCGCCTGACCACCCCGGACCAGGACTTCGTGGACGTGGACTGGCTGCAATCCGCAGCGGATGACACCGCGCCGCTGCTGGTGCTCTTCCATGGGCTGGAGGGTTCGTCGTCCAGCCACTACGCCCAGGCCTTCGCGCACTGGGCGCGCGAGAACGGCTGGCGTTTCGCGGTGCCGCATTTCCGCGGCTGTTCCGGCGAGCTGAACCTGGCGCCGCGGGCCTACCACTCGGGCGACTACCAGGAGATCGGCTGGATGCTGTCGCAGCTGCGTTCACGCCACCGCGGCACGCTGGCCGCCGTGGGGGTGTCGCTGGGCGGCAATGCCTTGCTGCGCTGGGCGCAGGAAGCCGGCAATACCGCGGCGCAGACCGCCAGCGCCGTGGCGGCGGTGTGCTCGCCCATCGACCTGGCGGCGGGCGGCGAGGCCATCGGTCGCGGGTTCAACCGCCTCGTCTACACCCGCATGTTCCTGCGCACCATGGTGCCCAAGGCGCTGAGCAAGCTGGCGCAACATCCGGGCCTGTTCGACCGCGACCGGCTGCTGGCAGCGCGCGACCTCTACGAGTTCGACAACGTCTTCACCGCGCCGCTGCACGGCTTTCGGAACACCGACGACTACTGGTCGCGAGGCTCGGCCAAGCCGCACCTGCACCGCATCCGCATCCCGGCGCTGGTGCTCAACGCCCGCAACGACCCCTTCGTGCCCGCGGCCTGCCTGCCCTCGCAGGCGGAGGTCGGCGATCACGTCACCCTGTGGCATCCGCAGCATGGCGGCCACGTCGGCTTCCCCGCGGGCCGCTTCCCGGGCCATGTACTCGCGATGCCGCAAGGGGTGATGGCCTGGATGCGCTCGCGGCTGTAGCAAGATCACCCCATGGACGACATCGTCAAGCAGGCACTGAAGAAGTGGCCCAACGTGCCGCACTGCTATGCGTGGCTGGCGCTGGACGCCCGCGGCGACTGGTACATGCGTGACGACCGCGTCCAGGCGGCGGGGCCTTTCCCGCAGGTCAAGGGCAGTCGCATCCTGCACGAGAAGCTGCGCGAGTTCATCCACCGCAACTACGCGGCCGACGGCGCGGGCTGCTGGTTCTTCCAGAACGGGCCGCAGCGCGTGTACGTGGAGCTGGAGGCGGCGCCCTTCGTGTGGCGGCTCGAACGCTCTGGCGCCGCGGTGAGCGCGAGCAGCCACACCGGGCAGGCGGCGCAGGTCCACAGCGCCTGGGTCGACGAGCATGGCCGGCTCTTCCTGGCGGCCGACATCGGGCTGGGCATCGTGCACACGCTGGACATGGAGCTGGCATCCGACGCGGTGGAGGCAGGGCAGTGGAATCCTGTGGAGATCGGTTTTTCTGAGCTGCCTGGCCGATTCAACTACCGCTTGAGTCCGGCGGCATTGCAAATGTCCGCGGCGGAATAGACGGCCCCCCAGTCGCTGCGCTCCTGCCCCAGGGGCCACGCAGGGGCCCCTTCGTGGCCCTTGGGCGCCACCCAGCGGACTGGCGGAGCCAGATCCGCGGGTGTTGCTTGATGAAAAAAGCCGACCCTTGGGTCGGCTTTTTGTGGGGCGGGCTTAGGCTTACTTTGACGCGGCTGCGTCGGGGGCCGACGCAGCCGCTGCAGCCGCCTTCGGCTCTTCCAGCTTGCCACCCGCCTTGTTGGCCATGTAGACCACGGCGCGGCCGACTTCCAGGTCGCTGAAGTCGCCGCCGCCCTGGGCGGGCATGGCGCCCTTGCCCTTGAGGGCGTGGGTCAGCAGGGTTTCGTAGCCTTGCGGGATGCGCGGGCCCCAGGCGCCGGCATCGCCGAACTTCGGGGCGTTCAGGCTGCCCGTGCCGTGGCAGGACACGCACACCGCGCCGTACACCTGTTCGCCGCTCTTGAGCGAGTTGGGGTCGCTCACGTCCTTCACTTCCACCGAGCCCACGGGCTGGATGCGTTCGGCGATCGACTTGGCGGTGAGGCCGTCGCTGCCGGCGGCGGGACGCTTGTCCGCACCGACGTAGCTCACCAGCAAGATGATGCCGATGATGGGAATGATGAAGGCAAAGAACACCGCAACGATGAGTTGCTTGGGCGTCTTGATGGGGCCTTCGTGCGGACCGTCTTCGTCGTGCTGGTGATGGGCGTCGCTCATGGAGTCCTCGACATCTTGGATTTTTCGTCGCGGGGCCGGCACGGGGCCGTGCCACGCAAAACCCGTCGATTATAGGGGGCCGGACCCGGCGACCTGGCATGGCCGGGCGGACGGCATGAAGTCGATGCCATAATCCGCCCTCACGCGCCCGTAGCTCAATGGATAGAGTACTGCCCTCCGAAGGCAGGGGTTGCTGGTTCGATCCCAGCCGGGCGCGCCATCTTCATGGTCCAGGCTGTTACGGTTTCTTCACCGTGAGCTGGAAATCCTGCCCGTCGGATGCACCGCACGCATTGGTGTAGACGGCCTTGGCGAGGCAGGACGACTTGATCACCACCGACTGTTCCCGTGCGCCGCCCGAGGTGCCGCAGCCGCTCCATTGCCATCTTCCGTCCATCGGCTGCGGGCCGAAGGTCACGGAGGTCCCGGCGGCCACCGTCATCGCCGCCGTCTTCTGCCAGGTGCCGCCCCTGGCGCGCAGGTAAGGCATCACCACCGGCGTCGGGCACGGGGGCTTGATCGCACTCGGGCATTCGTTCGCGCCTGATTCCGAAACGCACCAGTCGGCGAACAGCACCGTTTCGTCGCGCAGGTAGGCGGCGTTGTTCAGGCTGCGGTAGATGCCCCACTTGCCGCGGTTGTAGGAAGCGCCCACCCGCCAGGTGTCCAGCGTGCCGCTGGTCCACGACAGCAGCGTCTTGCCGTCGCTCAGGCGCTTGAGCACGACTTCGAGCTTGCCCGCGTCCTGGTTGAGGATGCGCACATAGGCTTCCACCCAGGTGTCGATGAAGGGCGCCAGCGGCGTGTGGGCCTGCACGCCGCTGCCCGGCTGTCCCTGGGGCGCGGTGTAGATGACTTCCAGCATGTCCTGGCTGCCGGCGCGTGCGCTGATGGTGAGGATGGGTGCGTCGTCGTCCCCGTTCTCGGCCTTGATCTGGTGGATGTGCGTGAAGCTGGGCGAGGGCTGGAAGCCGGCGGGCAGCTTGAACTTCCAGCGGTAGTGCGCTGTCTCGCCGCGGGTGTGCTGTTGCTCGGGCGAGCCGGCGGGCGAGGTCTTGATCTCCACCCGCTGGCGGTCGGTGGCGCCGCAGCGGTCGTCGTCGAGGTGGCGATGGATGTCGAACGCGAAGACCCACTCGTGGAGTTCCGCATCGAACACCTCGCGGATGTGCCGCACGTGGTGCCTGCAGTCCGGGATGTCGAGGCCGAACTTCTTGGACTCGATGAGTTCGTAGGTATTGCCCGCGCCGTCGGCGCTCAGCGTCACGGCGGCTTGGGCGCTTGCCAGGGCGATCAGGCTAGCAGCGAGGGCCAGATATCTTGCAAGGAGACTTTGATGAATTGCACGGGTGGATTTCATGGGCAGGCCAGGTTTTGGATTCGTTGTTCATGACTTCTACTGCTCGGTTGGAAGCTTCCGCACCCGATGCTGGTGCCCGAATAAGGACGAGTCAATCTTTGGAACAAAGAGTTCCATGTGTAGGCCAGTCACGAGCCTAGCTAGGCTAGCGAGGCCTCAGCGCCAGGGCTTGTCCGCTGCCTCCGCCGATTGCGGCGTGAGGACGTAGACGGGGATCAGCACCGTCTGCCCCGGTGGCGGCGCGCCCTGCAGCAGCTGCGCACCAATTTCCACCGCGCGCTGCGCTTCCAGCGACGGACGCTGCGCGATGGTGGCCACGATGCGCGCATTGGGCGCTCGCATGCTGCGAACGACGCGCGGCGAACCATCCACGCTGACGATGAAGAACTCCGAGCGCTTCGCCTGCGCCGCGGCGCGCTCGGCGCCGAGCGCCGTCGGATCGTTGATGGTGAACACCGCATCCACCCGCGGATGCTTGCCGAGCAGGTCGGTCATCACCGCGAAGCCGCCGGGCGCGCTGCCGCCCGCATCGCGGTCGGCGGACAGCACATTCAGGCCGGGATGTCGCTTGACCACCTCCATGCAGCCTTGCACCCGGTCCACGACAGACGACAGCCTCGGCCCGTTGATGATGACCATGTTGCCGCGCCCTTTCAGCCGCCGCGCAATGAACTCACAGGCTTGCCGGCCGGCGTCGAGGTTGTCGGTCATCACCGTCGCGTCTGCGGCCGTGCCCGCGTCCACGTCCACGCCGATCACCCGGATGCCGGCTGCCCGTGCCCGCTCGATGACGGGACGCAGCGCTTGCGGGTCCACGGCGGTCAGCACGATCAGGTCGACCTTCAGCTCGATGAAGCGGTCGAGCTGCTCGATCTGGCGCTGGAGGTCGTAGGCGCAGGAACTGGCGATGACCTCCACCTCGTGTCCGGTGATGCGCCGCGCGGTCTCCTCCACGCTGCGTGCAATTTCGGTGAAGTAGGGATTGCCCATGTCCGTCACGGACACCCCGATGCGGCGAATGTCGGCCAGGGCCGGGCTGCTGCCGGCGGACAGCAGCACCAGCATTAAGGCAGCGAGCAGGCGGTGCATCATGGTTCAGCCCTGCGCGGCAACGGCGTCAAGCGCGCGCCGCATGCAGTGTTCGAGCTGCTGCGATGTGAAGGGCTTGGCCAGCAGCAGGTCGGGCTCGCCCAGGCTGAAGCGGGACGACAGCACGTCATAAGGCACTCCGGACATGAGGATGCACGGCACGCCGCCGTGATGCAGCGCGATCTCGCGCGCGAGGTCGGCGCCGTTGACGGGACCGCCGAGGTCCACGTCGGAGATGACCAGCGACACCGGCTGCGACAGCAGCGCGAGCGCCTCGTTGGCATTCTTCGCGACCAGCGTTTCATGGCCGAGGGCGTCCAGCATCTCGCAGACCGCGGCGCGCACATCGGCATCGTCTTCCACCAGGAGCACGCGCTGCGGCGGCACGTGAGGGGCTGCATCGGCCTGGGCCGTGGCGGCCGCCGGCGCATCCGGCTGGGCCCGCGGCAGGCTCAGCTCGAAAGTCGTGCCACGCCCCACGCTGCTGCGCGCCGAGATGCCGCCACCGCTTTGCATGACGAAGCCATAGACGATGCTCAGGCCCAGCCCGCTGCCCAGCCCCTTGGTGGTGAAGAAGGGCTCGAAGATGCGTTCCAGCGTGCTCTCGTCCATGCCCTGGCCGGTGTCGCTCACGTCGATGCGCACCGCGTCGCTGCCGGCCTCCACGCGCGTGGCCAGCCGCAGCTCGCCACCGTCGGGCATCGCGTCGCGCGCGTTGATGACGAGGTTGAGCAGTGCGTTCTCCAACTGCGCCTTGTCCACCCACACGCACTGCGAACCGGCGGCCAGGTCCAGCTGCAGCGCGATGGCGCTGCCCACGCTGTACTCCATCAGGTCGGCCAGGTCGGTGATCAGCGCGTCGATGGCCACCGCCTGCGGCGTGAGGTTCTGCCGCCGCGCGAAGGCGAGCAGGCGCGCGGTCAGCGTCGCGCCGCGGTCGGCCGCCTTGCCCACGCGCTCGGCCAGCCGCCGGTCGCGCGCGGACATCTGCTCGCTGATCTGCAGCAGGTACACGTTGCCGATGATGGCCGTCAGCAGGTTGTTGAAGTCGTGCGCAACCCCGCTGGTGAGCTGGCCCAGCACCTCCATCTTCTGCGCCTGGCGCAGCCGCGACTCGACATCGCGCCGCTCGGTCAGGTCGCTGTACAGCGTGACGAAGCCGCCGCCGGGCATGGGGTTGCTGCGGCAGCCGATCAGCCGGCCGTCGGGGAAGTGCAGGTCGAAGCGAAGGTCCTCATGCTGGCGAGAGCTGTTGAGCACGTCCAGCCGCACCGGCGGACCGATGCCCGCGCCCACGCGCTCGGGCAGGTGCGCCTGGATCTCCTCCAGCGTGGCACCGCTGCGCAGCAGCTGCGGCGGCACGCGCAGCAGCGTGCCGTACTGCCGGTTCCAGGCGATGAGGTGGCCGTGGCGGTCGAACACCGACAGCCCGTCGTCGATGTGCGCGAACACCGTCTCCATCAGCCGCGACTGCTCCTGCAGGTCGTTGGAAATGCGGCGGATCTCGCGGGCGTTCTCGCGGAACACCTCGAAGGCCCGCGCCAGTTCACCCAGTTCGTCGCGGCGCGCAGTCTCGGGCGTGGACTGCTCCACATCGCCCGAGGCCAGCCGCGTCATCACCTGCGTGATGCCCGCGAGGCTGCGCATCGAGCGTTGCACCGCGCGCATGCCCATCACCGCCGCGAGCACGCAGGCCGCGGTGATGAGCGCAATGCCCACGACGGCCGAATACGCTGCCCGGTCGATCGCCTTGGCTTCGGTGTCGATGTCGCTGCGCAGTCCGTTCACATAGCTCTCGACCCGGTCGCCCAGACGCTCGGCCTGCGTGCGCGACTGGATGACGAGGAAGGACTTGCGCTCGGCCAGCGTGAAGTGCTGGCGCCGCATCGCAAACACGTTGCCTTCGCCCGTGACGGCGGCGAGCACGAAACGGCGCACCTCGGGCGATGTCGCAGCCACCAGCGCCGCATCGCGCACCTGGGTTTCGATGCGCTCGCGCAATTGCTCCAGCCCGCGCAGGTTGTCGATCTGGCTGACCAGGGCGATGTCCGGCAGAAGCGGCTGCAGCCCGGCGCCGCGGCTTGCCGGCAGTTCGTCGCGCAGGCGGTCGAGGCGGTAGACGAACTCGCGCATGTCCTCCTGCAGGAAGAGGTCGCGCCGCGTGACCTCGATCAGTTCTTCGACGTTGGCGCGCACCTCCACCAGCAGCGAGCGCAGGTCGCGCGCGAGCACGCTGTTGGCGGGCATGGCGGCGGCCAGCTTGTCGACCTCCGCCAGCCGCGAGCGGATCGAGCGTGCCTCGGCCTGCAGCTGGAAGGGCAGCGTGCTTTCCGCCACGTAGGGTGCGTTGGCAGCGATGGCCGCGGTGCGCTGCGACAACTCCAGCGAGAGCGAGACGTCAGGGAAGACGCGAAGGCGGAAGTTGTCCAGCGCACGGTCGGTGCCGCGCAGGCCCAGCAGGCCCACCAGCGCAAGGATGGCTGCGGCCAGCATGAGCACGCTGAAGGCCGCCAGCAGGCGCATGCGCACGCTGGCCGGCAGCCGCAGCAGCTTCATGCGGCCTGGACGCGCTCAGCGGCGCGCCGGATCGTCCGTGGGCAGGCTGAACACATAGCCGTAGCCGCGCTCGGTGCGGATGAACTGCGGCGCGCTTGCGTTGGGCTCGATCTTGCGCCGCAGCCGCAGGATGAGCACGTCGATGGCACGGTCCAGCACGTCGGTGTCGTGGCGGCGCATGCCTTCCAGTAACTGGTCGCGCGTGAGCACGCGGTTGACGTTCTGCACGAAGACTTCGAGCAGGCTGAACTCGTAGGCGGTGAGGCGGCGCGGCTCGCCGTCGGGGCCGAGAAGCTGGCGGGCGTCGAGGTCGAGCGTGAGGCCGCCGAAGCGGATCGGCGCGCGCGCGGGCGTCGAGGCGGCCGCCGCCGATGGCGGCTCGGCCCGCGGCGACAGCAGGTGCGCACGCCGCAGCACGGCCCGCACGCGGGCCATCACTTCGCGCGGGTTGAAGGGCTTGTGCAGGTAGTCGTCGGCGACCAGCTCCAGGCCGAGGATGCGGTCGATCTCGTCGCCCTTGCCGGTCATGATGATGATGGGAATGTCGGAGGTCTCGCGCACCGTGCGGGCGAGCGCCAGGCCGTCCTCCTTCTTCAGCCGCAGGTCCATCAGCAGCAGCTCGAAGGGCCCGGCCGCGAGCGCCTCGTGCATGGCCGCGCCGTCGGCCACCGCCGTGGCGGCCAGGCCGTTCACGTCGCACAGATCGCTGAGCATCTCGCACACGGCGGGGTCGTCATCGACGATGAGCACCCGGGGCGCGGTTTCGAACCCGTTCATGGTGCTCATTGTGGTGCATCAGGGCGCCGCGGTGGCGCCCCGGTCATGCGGCGAGGAACTCCGGCGGGATGGCGTGCGCGGGCATCGCCCCGGTCATCACGGCCACCGCATCGTTCATCGAGATGCGACGCGGGTCGACCACCGCCGCACGCTTGCCCAGCCGCGCGATGTGGATGCGGTCGGCGATCTCGAACACATGCGGCATGTTGTGCGACACGAGGATCACCGACAGCCCCTTGTCGCGCACGCGGCGGATCAGGTCGAGCACCATGTTGCCCTCCTTCACGCCCAGCGCCGCCGTGGGTTCGTCGAGGATGACCACGTGCCGCGCGAAGGCCGCGGCGCGCGCGACGGCCACGCACTGCCGCTGCCCGCCCGACAGTGTCTCCACTGCCTGCGTCATCGAGCGGATGCCCACCTTCAGGTCGGCCATGCGCGCCATCGCGGTCTCCAGCATGCGGCGCTTGTCCAGCCGGCGCAGCAGCGAGCCGCGCCAGCCCGGTTGCCGCAGCTCGCGGCCGAGGAAGAGGTTCTCGGCGATGGTCATGGCCGGCGCGACGGCCAGGTCCTGGTAGCAGCACTCGATGCCGGCGGCGCGTGCTTCCAGCGGATTGCGCAGGTGCGTCGCCGCGCCGCCGATCATCAGCTCGCCTTCGTCGGGCACGACCGCGCCCGACAAGGCCTTGACCAGGCTGGACTTGCCCGCGCCGTTGTCGCCGATGATGGCGAGGATCTCGCCGGCGCGCAGGTCGAAGTCGGCGCCGTCCAGCGCGGTGACCTGGCCGTAGCGCTTGACCAGGCCGCGGGCCTGCATGGCGTACTGAGGTGCGCTCATCGACGGCCTGCCTTTCTGGAAATCTGGTCGATCGCGACCGCGAGGATCACCAGCACGCCGGTGATCAGCACCTGGTAGATGGAAGGCAGCCCCAGCAGCGTGAGGCCGTTGCGCAGCACGCCGACGACGACCGCGCCCGCCAGCGAACCCAGCACCGAGCCGCGTCCGCCGAAGAGGCTGGTGCCGCCGATGACCACGGCGGTGATCGCGTCCAGGTTCTCCGTCTGCCCCGCGTTGGGGTCGCCCACACCGGTGCGTGCCACCGACAGCAGCGCTGCCACGCCGTACAGCAGGCCGGCCAGCACGTAAGCCGCGAGCAGCACGCGGTCGGTGCGGATGCCCACCAGGCGCGTGGCCTCGGGGTTGTTGCCCACCGCGTAGAGATGCCGTCCGCCGGCCGTTTCGCGCAAGCCATACCAGGTGACGAGGTACAGCGCGAGCATCAGCAGCGTGCCGTAGGCGATGCCGGTGCCGCCGATGGAGAAGGTCGTGCCCAGCCAGGTCATGGCCGGCGGCACGTCGGTGATGGTCTGGGCGTTGGAGTACAGCTGCGTGATCGCGAAGGCGATGTTGAAGGTACCCAGTGTGACGATGAAGGGCGGCAGCCGCAGCCGCGTCACCAGCAGGCCGTTGAGCAGCCCGAACAGCGCCGTTGCGCCGAGGCCGCAGCCGATGGCCAGCGGTGCGGGCAGGCCGTGGTCGGCCGCGACCTTGGTCATCACGACGTTGCCCAGCGCCATCACCATGCCGCAGGACAGGTCGATGCCCGCGGTGAGCACGATCAGCGTCTGCCCGATGGCGATGACGCCCACCACCGCCACCTGCTGCAGGATGAGCGAGAAGTTCGCGCCGCTGAAGAAGCGCTCGCTGGTGGTGCCGAAGATCGCGCAGGCCAGCACCAGCGCGATGGCCGGTCCCATCTGGCCGAGCGGGGGAAGGGCGTGCCGCGGCGCAGCGGTGGGTGCCGCGGCCGCGGGGGCGGTGGTGCTCATGGGCTTGTCTCCTGTCCGTGTCCCGGGCGGCTGTCCCGCCGCGCCGAACGGCCATTGGGCCCAAGGGCTGTTAGCGATCGATTGCACCCTGTGTTTCAAAGATGTCAGGCGCCGCCGCGGCGAGACATCCCGGAAACGGTGGGTGCAATCGATCGCTAACCGGTGGCCGCTGAAATCCGCATCACGCCGCCTGCCTTGATGCGGGCCGCGACCGACGACAACCAAAGGAGACACAGCATGTACGTTCTGCGCTTCACCGCCCTGGCGGCTTCCCTGTTCGCAACCGGCCTGGCCATGGCCGAGCAGCCGGTGATCGGCCTGATCACCAAGACCGAGACCAACCCCTTCTTCGTGAAGATGAAGGAAGGCGCGCAGCAGGCCGCGCAGGCCAAGGGCGCCAAGCTGCTGACGGCCGCGGGCAAGTCCGACGGCGACAACGCGGGGCAGGTCACCGCCATCGAGAACATGGTGGCCGCCGGCGCCAAGACCATCCTCATCACGCCCAGCGATTCCAAGGCGATCGTGCCGGCCATCCGCAAGGCGCGCGAGCATGGCGTGATGGTGATCGCGCTGGACAGCCCGACCGAGCCGGTGGATGCGACCGATGCGCTGTTCGCCACCAACAACTACGAGGCCGGCGTGCTCATCGGCCGCTATGCGAAGTCGGCGCTGGGCGGCAAGGCGCCCAAGGTGGTGATGCTCGACCTGTTCCCCGGCCCCGCCGTGGGTGCGCAGCGCCACAATGGCTTCCTGCAGGGCTTCGGCCTGGACAGCCTGCCGGCCACCAGCAACGAGCTGGCCCGCCCCGCGCAGGTGGTGTGCGCAGCCGACAGCTTCGGCGACCGTGCCAAGGGCCAGACCGCGATGGAGAACTGCCTGCAGAAGGCGCCCGACGTGAACCTGGTCTACACGATCAATGAGCCGGCCGCGGCCGGTGCCTACAACGCGCTGAAGAACGCGGGCAAGGAAAAGGACGTCGTGATCGTGTCGGTGGACGGTGGCTGCGAAGGCGTGAAGAACGTGGGCGGCGGCGTGATCGCCGCGACCTCGCAGCAGTACCCGCTGCGCATGGCGGCCTTGGGTGTGGAAGCAGGCGTGGGCTATGCCACGACCGGCAAGAAGGTGTCGGGCTACGTCGACACCGGCGTGAAGCTGATCTCGGCCAAGACCGTGCCGGGCGTGGAGTCGTCCGACGTCGGCACCGGCACCAAGCTGTGCTGGGGGAAGAGCTGATCGGCTGAGCCGCCAGGCTCCACCCGCCGCCGGGTTTGCCTGGCGGCGCGATGGCCCCAGCGGCGCCGCGCCGCGTTCAGCGCAGGTCGAAGCGGTCCAGGTTCATCACTTTCGCCCACGCCGCCACGAAGTCGCGCACGAAAGCCTGCTGCGAATCGCTGCTCGCGTAGAACTCCGCCAGGCCGCGCAGCTGGGCGTTCGAGCCGAACATCAGGTCGGCGATGGTGCCCGTCCACTTCAGCTCGCCGGTCTTGCGGTCGCGGCCTTCGAACACGCCGGTGTCTGCGTCGGACTTCTGCCACTTCGTGCGCATGTCCAGCAGGTTCACGAAGAAGTCGTTGGTCAGCGTTTCGGGCCGCTGGGTGAACACGCCGTGCTTCGCCTGACCGACGTTGTTGCCCAGCGCACGCAGGCCGCCGACGAGCACCGTCATCTCCGGGGCTGACAGCGTGAGCAGCTGCGCCTTGTCGATGAGCATCTCCGCGGCCAGGCCTTCCAGCCCCGGGCGGACGTGGTTGCGGAAACCATCGGCCACCGGTTCCAGCACCGCGAAAGACTCGACGTCGGTCTGGTCCTGGCTGGCATCGGTGCGGCCGGGCGCGAAGGGCACGGTCACCTCATGGCCGGCCTTCTTCGCGGCGGCTTCAACGCCCGCGTTGCCTGCCAGCACGATCAGGTCGGCCAGCGAGATCTTCTTGCCGCCCGACTGCGCGCCATTGAACGCCTTCTGGATGCCTTCCAGCTTGGCCAGCACGCGCGACAGCTCGGCTGGCTGGTTGACGACCCACTCCTTCTGCGGTGCCAGGCGGATGCGTGCTCCGTTGGCACCGCCGCGCTTGTCGCTGCCGCGGAAGGTGGAGGCGGATGCCCAGGCGGTAGAGACGAGCTGAGAGATCGACAGCCCCGACGCGAGCACCTGTGCCTTCAGCGCGGCAACGTCGTTCGCATCGACCAGCGCGTGGTCGACCTTGGGCAACGGGTCTTGCCAGATCAGCTCTTCCTTGGGCACCAGCGGACCCAGGTAGCGGCTGAGGGGGCCCATGTCGCGGTGCGTCAGCTTGAACCAGGCGCGGGCGAAGGCATCGGCCAGAGCCAGCGGGTCCTGCAGGAAGCGGCGCGAGATCTTCTCGTACGCCGGGTCGAAGCGCAGCGCGAGGTCGGAGGTGAGCATCATCGGCGCGTGGCGCTTGGCCGGGTCGTGTGCATCAGGCACCGTGCCTGCGCCGGCGCCGCCCTTGGGCGTCCACTGGTGCGCGCCGGCCGGGCTCTTGGTCAGTTCCCAGTCGTGGCCGAACAGGGTCTCGAAGAAGCTGTTGTCCCACTTCGTCGGCGTGGGCGTCCAGGCGCCCTCCAGGCCGCTGGTGGTCGCGTGCACGCCGACGCCAGTGTTGAAGCTGCTGCGCCAGCCAAAGCCCTGCTCCTCGATGCCCGCGCCTTCGGGCTCCACGCCCACGTGCGTGGCCGGACCGGCGCCGTGTGCCTTGCCGAAGGTGTGGCCGCCGGCGATGAGCGCCACCGTCTCCTCGTCGTTCATGGCCATGCGCGCGAAGGTCTCGCGGATGTCGCGTGCGGAGGCGAGCGGATCGGGGTTGCCGTTGGGGCCTTCGGGATTCACGTAGATCAGGCCCATCTGCACCGCGGCCAACGGGTGGGCAAGCTGGCGGTCGCCGCTGTAGCGCTCGTCGGCCAGCCACTTGCTTTCCGCGCCCCAGTTGATCTCCAGCTCGGGCTGCCAGATGTCGGCACGGCCGCCGGCGAAGCCGAAGGTCTTGAAGCCCATCGATTCCAGCGCGACGTTGCCCGCCAGCACGAGCAGGTCGGCCCACGACAGCTTGCGGCCGTACTTCTGCTTGATGGGCCACAGCAACCGGCGCGCCTTGTCGAGGTTGCCGTTGTCGGGCCAGCTGTTGAGCGGCGCGAAGCGCTGAGCGCCGGTGCCGGCACCACCGCGGCCATCGGCCACGCGGTAGGTGCCCGCGGCATGCCAGGCCATGCGGACGAAGAGCGGACCGTAGTGTCCGTAGTCGGCGGGCCACCAGTCCTGCGAATCGGTCATGAGCGCGTTGAGATCGCGCACCACGGCGTCCAGGTCCAGCGTCTTGAATTCCTGGGCGTACTCGAACTCTTCGTCCAGCGGACTGGCCGACGGCACGTGCTGGTGCAAGATGGCCAGGTCGAGCTGGTTGGGCCACCAGTCGCGGTTGGTTCGGGCCTTGGGGGCGGGCTGGGCCGCACCACCGGAAAACGGACACTTCATTTCGGAAGACATCACTTCCTCCTTCGGGAAAAGGGGTTTCATGGGTTGGTGCGAGGCAGTCTAGGAGTCGGGTATTGATAGATCAATCCGATGATTGCTATATGACCGATAGTTATCTCCTTGCGGTCGGGATGAATGTTTCAACTGTCAACACACCGCCGTGTCGGGTAATGTGGTGTTAACCGATCTCGCCTCCACTGCGTCCAAACGCACTCGACCAGAGGAGACAGTCATGCGCCTGATCCATCGCGCGGCAGCGCTCGCCGCCTTCGCAAGCTTCGGGCTCGCCGCCCAAGCGACCACCCTGAAGATTTCCTGCGGGGCCGTGGGGCTGGAGTTCCAGCTTTGCAAGGACGCCACCGAGGCCTGGTCGCGCAAGACCGGGCACGAGGTGCAGGTCATCAACGCGCCCAACGATTCGAACGAGCGCCTCGCGCTGTACCAGCAGGTGCTGGGCAGCGGCTCGGACAAGGTGGACATCTACCAGATCGACGTCGTGTGGCCGGGGCTGCTCGCCAGCCACTTCATCGACCTCAAGCCCTACAGCAAGGGTGCGGAGAAGGAGCACTTCCCGGCCATCGTCGCCAACAACACCGTGGGCGACAAGCTGGTGGCCATGCCCTGGTTCGTCGACGCGGGGCTGCTGTTCTACCGCAAGGACCTGCTGGAGAAATACAAGGTCGCACCGCCTTCCACGTGGGATGAGCTGGGCGCGGCGGCGAAGAAGATCCAGGACGCCGAGCGCGCTGCCGGCAACACCAAGATGTGGGGCTACGTGTGGCAGGGCCGCGCGTACGAAGGCCTCAGCTGCAACGCCACCGAGTGGCTCGCCAGCTTCGGTGGCGGCGCGGTGGTGGAGCCCAGCGGCAAGGTGTCGGTGAACAACGCCAACGCGGTGAAGGCGCTGGAGACGGCCGCGGGCTGGGTGGGCAGCATCACACCGAAGGCGGTGCTCAACTACGGCGAGGAAGACAGCCGCGGCGTGTTCCAGGCGGGCAATGCGGTGTTCCTGCGCAACTGGCCCTACGTGTGGGCGCTGGCGCACAAGCCCGACAGCCTCATCAAGGACAAGGTGGGCGTGATGCCCCTGCCCGCGGGCGGCGCCAGCGGCAGGCATGCGGCCACGCTGGGCGGCTGGCAGCTGTCGGTGTCGAAGTACTCGAAGAACCAGGAGCTGGCGGCGCAGCTCGTGATGTACCTCGTGGGCTCGCAGGTGCAGAAGGAGCGCGCCATCAAGGCCTCGTACAACCCGACCATTCCCGCGCTCTACAAGGACCCGGAGGTGGTGAAGGCCAACCCCTTCATGGCGGAGCTGGGCGCCACCTTCTCCGCTGCGGTGAGCCGTCCGTCCACGGTCACGGCCTCGGGCTACAACCAGGTGAGCAACCTCTTCTGGAACGCCTCGCATGACGTGATCTCGGGCAAGGCCAAGGCCACCGAAGCGGTGGCAGACCTGGAGCGCTCGCTGAACCAGCTCGCACCGGGCGGCAAGTGGAACTGAGCAGTACCGCAGAACCGGCCGCATCCTTCGTCCCGCAGTTGCAAGCAGCGCAGCAGGCCCGGCCGGCGAGCCAGGGCCTGGCTCGCCGGCGCGAGAAGCTGGCGTGGCGGCTGATGATCCCGACAATGCTGGTGCTTGCCGCCGTGGCCGGCTGGCCGCTGGCCCGCACCATCGCCTTCAGCCTCACCGACGCGAAGCTGTCGGCGCTGGGCAGCCACCGCTTCGTCGGCCTTGCGAACTACATCGGGCCGCACGGCGTGCTGTGGGACCCGCAGTGGTGGGGCGCGGTGGGCAACACGTTGGTGTTCACCGGTGCGTCCGTGGCACTGGAGACGCTGCTGGGCCTGGGCATCGCCATGCTGCTGGACCACCCGTCTCGGCTTCGCGCGCTGCTGCGCGCGGCGGTGCTCGTGCCCTGGGCGATTCCCACCGTCGTGTCGGCGCGCATGTGGAGCTGGATGCTGCACGACCAGTTCGGCGTCATCAACCATGCGCTGATGGCGGTCGGCTTGATCCAGGAGCCGCTGGCCTGGACCGCGGATGCGCAGCTCTCCTTCATCACCATCGTGCTGGTGGATGTGTGGAAGACCACGCCCTTCATGGCGCTGCTCATCCTTGCCGCCCTGCAGACGGTGCCGGGCGACTGCTATGAAGCCGCGCAGGTGGACGGGGTGCCGCCCTGGTACGTCTTCACCCGCATCACGCTGCCCATCATCGCGCCCAGCGTGGCGGTGGCGGTCGTCTTCCGCGCGCTCGATGCCCTGCGCGTGTTCGACGTGATCTACGTGATGACCTCCAACAGCCGCGCCACGCGAAGCATGTCGGTGTACGTGCGCGAGCAGCTCGTGGACTTCCAACTCGTGGGCACGGGCTCGGCAGCCGCCACGCTGCTGTTCTTCACCATCGCGGCCGTGACCATCGCCTTCATGGCGGTCTCGCGCGCGCCGCTGAAGGACGTGCCGTGAGGGGCTCCAGAACTGGCTTCGCGCTGACCGCGGCGCGCCGCATGGCCACCCTGCTGGTGATCTTCACCTCGCTGTTCCCGCTGGCCTATGCCATCGGCAGCTCGTTCAAGCAGGGCAGCGAGCTCTTCAACCCGGCGCTGTGGCCCGACCGGCCGGTGCTGTCCAACTACCTCTCGCTGTTCCATGACCAGCCCTTCGGCACCAACCTGCTGAACTCCGCAGCGGTGGCCGGCGTGGTGGTGGTGTTGTCGCTGGGCCTGTCGCTGATGTCGGCCCATGCCCTGGGCCGCATCCGCTTCCGAGGCCGGCGGGTGCTGCTGCTGACCATCCTGGCCGTGTCCATGTTCCCGCACGTCGCGGTGCTGTCGGGCCTGTTCGAATTGGTGAGCGCGCTGGGCCTGTACGACCACCTCGGTGCGCTCATGCTGTCGGACCTGCTGTTCACGCTGCCCTTCACCGTGTGGGTGCTCACCACCTTCATGCGCGAGCTGCCACGAGAAATCGAGGAGGCCGCGCTGATGGATGGCGCGGGTGTCTTCACCATCATCTTCCGGGTGTTCCTGCCGCTGCTGTGGCCGGCGATGGCGGCCACCGGCCTGCTGGCCTTCATCGTGGCCTGGAATGAATTCCTCTTCGCGCTGAGCTTCACGCTCTCGTCCGAGCAGCGCACGGTGCCCGTTGCCATCGCACTCATCTCCGGCGCCAGCAGCTACGAGCTGCCGTGGGGCAACATCATGGCGGCTTCGGTCATCGTCACCTTGCCGCTGGTGGCGCTGGTGTGGATGTTCCAGCGGCACATCGTGTCGGGCCTCACCGCCGGCGCGGTGAAGGGATGACACGTTTGCTGACGACATCGGTGTCGGAACAGGGAGAGTCCCGAGCCTCTTGAACGACCTGCTTGCCTATAGTGCGCCGATGCACTCCCTGCACCGAATCCTGGTCCTGGACGACGAGCCCGACGTGCTCGCGTGGATCGGTGCCGTGCTGAGTGAAGGCGGCCTGCAGCACACCGCGGTGGACTCGGGCTTGGCCATGCAGCGTGCGTTGCGCGAGCAGCCGCATTCGCTGGTGCTGATGGACCTGCGCCTGCGCGGCGAGGACGGCCTGTCGCTCGCGCGCGAGCTGCGGCGGCAATCCACCGTGCCCATCATCATGATGAGCGGCAAGGGCGACGAGGCCGACCGCGTGCTGGGCCTGGAACTTGCGGCGGACGACTACCTCGTCAAGCCCATCTCCGGCCGTGAGCTGTTGGCCCGCGTGCGCGCCAACCTGCGCCGCTCGACCGAACTCTCCCAACCCGTCGCACGTCCCGACGATCCGGTGCGCGAGCGCTACCTCTTCGGCGACTGGGTGCTGGACATGAGCCTGCGCAGCCTCTCGCGCAACGACGGCGTGCCCTGCGAGCTCACGCGCGGCGAGTTCGCGCTGCTCGCGGCCATGGTGTGCCGGCCGCAGCGCATCTGGTCGCGCGATGAGCTCATCGCGCAGTTCCGCGGCAGCGAGGCCGAGAGCTACGACCGCAGCGTGGACGTGCTGATCCTGCGCCTGCGCCGCAAGATCGAACCCAACCCGCGCCAGCCGACCTACATCCGCACCGAGCGCGGGCACGGCTACGTGTTCGGCGTGACGGTCACCCGTGGATGACACCGTGCCGCGGCGCGGCTGGCGCCGCCTGGTGCCCCCGCGCCTGGCCATCCGCACGCGGCTGTCCGCCGCCTTCGTCGCGCTGCTGCTGCTGACGGCCGTGATGGCCGTGACCGGCATCACCGGCATGCGCCACAACCAGCGCGCGCTGGACGAGTTCGAGGCTGGCGTCATGCCCGAGATCGCCCGCGTGCTGGAACTGGCAGAGAAGGTCGCCCAGCTCGCCGCGGTGGCGCCCAGCATCGCGGATGCGGATGCGCATTCGCCCAGTCGAGATGACCAGATCCTCGTGCGAACGCTGCTCGGCGAAATCCGCCGCCTGTCGGGTGACCTGCCCACGCAGGCCGGCACGCGGCTGGAAGCCTCAGCCATGCTCGACGGCATCGACCGCGACCTCACGAGCCTGCTGGCACTGTCGACCGAGCGCCGCGGCCTGCAGGCCGTGCTGCGCGAGCACCGGTCGGCGCTCGATTCAGTCGGCGACCGCATGTTCCACGACCGTGCGCTGGTCAGCCGCGAAGGCCCGACGCTTCAGGCGATCTGGGGCACGCTGGTGGCGGCTCATTTGGCGGACGAGGACCTGCAACTGGGGCGCAACGAGGCCGATTGCGAGGCGCTGTGGCTGCATGCCGAAAGCACCGGCGAGGCCCGGCGCCTGCCGCAGCTCGCGCAGGAGCTGCGCCGGCTGACCGATGGCGATCTCGGCGTCTTCCAGCTGCGCCGTCGGCTGCTGCGCGCCGAGCGTTCCCTCAACACCGTGGTCCAGCTCACCCGCAGCCACGCCACGCAGCTCGGTGCACGCGCCGGTGCCTATGTGTCGGAGCTGCGCAATGTGTCCACGCAGCGACGCGATGCGGTACGTGCCGCGGTATCGTCCGGTACCTCGGCGCTGCTGCTGGTGAGCGTGCTGTCGGTGCTCGCGGCCTTCATCAGCACGATGTATGGCCGACGTGTGCTGCGCGAACTGCAGTCCATGACCCGCGTGATGACGCGCCTGGCCGATGGCGATGTGGCCCAGCCCACGCCGGCCATTGGCCGGCCCGACGAAATCGGCGAACTCGCGCGCGCCTTCCAGGTCTTCCGCGACCACCTGCTGGAGAAGCAGCGCCTGTCGCAGGGACTGCAATCGCAGGGACGCTTGCTGGAGAGCGTGTTCCACAGCATGAACGACGGCCTGTCCGTGTACGACGCCAAGGGGCAGCTCATCGTGTGGAACCAGAAGTTCGCCACGCTGCTGCCCTTCCCACCGGGGATGCTCGCCTGCGGCCCGATGGTGAACGACCTGAATGCCGCGCTGCCCGAGGGTGCGCGCTGGCAGGCGGTGTCCGAAGAGACGGCGGCGCGCGTGGGCCCCAAGCGAATCGCCGCATCGGCCGAACTGCAACTGCCCGACGGTACCGTGCTGGACATCCTCAGCCACCCCATGCCCGACGGCGGCTGGGTGGCGGTGTGCCGCGACCTCACCGCGCGGCGCGTGATGGAGTTGCAGCTGCGCCAGTCGCAGCGCATGGAAGTGCTGGGCCAGCTCACCGGCGGCGTGGCGCACGACTTCAACAACTTCCTGAGCGCCATCCTCGGCAACCTGGAGTTGCTGCACCAGAAGCTCAATCACGACGCGAGGCTGGGTGGCATGGCGGCACGCGCGCACAAGGCGGCGGAATCGGCAGCGGGCCTGTCGCGCCGACTGCTTGTCTTCGCGCGGCGCCAGCCCCTGGCGGTGGAGCAGGTGGTCGTGGGCGACATGCTGGCCGAGATGCAGGACCTCATCGAGTACAGCGTGGGCACCGGCATCGAGGTGCGCATCGACGAAGGCGAAGCGGGCCTGAGCGTGCAGGCCGACCGCGGGCAACTGGAGAACGCGATCCTGAACCTCGCGCTCAACAGCGCGGAGGCGATGTCAGGCGGCGGCACGCTGGGCATCGCGGTCGAGGCAGTGGCGGACAGTGAGCAGGTGATGCCGCAGGGCGATGCCGTCGTCATCCGCGTGAGTGACACGGGCCGCGGCATGCCCGCCCATGTGCAGGCCAGGGTGCTGGAGCCATTCTTCACCACCAAGGCGCCGGGACAGGGCACGGGGCTGGGCTTGTCGATCGTCGACGGCTTCGTGCGGCAATGTGGCGGCGCGCTGAGGCTCAGCAGCATCGAAGGACAGGGCACGGTGGCCGAGCTGTGGCTGCCGGCGTCACGCGCCGTGGCACCCATGCGCGAGCCCAAGCTTGTCGTGAAGACACCTGATGCGCGTGTGCTGGTGGTCGAGGACGACGACAGCGTGCGTGCCACGGCGAGGGATCTGTTCGAGGACCTGGGAGCGACCGTGCATGAAGCGTCGTCGCAAGCCCAGGCGTTGGCGTGCATGCGCAGCGATGGCCCCTTCGATCTTGTGCTCTCTGACGTGATGCTCGGAACACAGGGCGACGGGGTGACGCTGTATCACGAGCTGATGCGCGAGTGGCCGGGCCAAGCCATCGCGCTCACTTCCGGGATGCCACCGGAGGTTCATGCTCAACGCGAGGACTGGCCCGAGGGCGTGAGCTTTGTCCAGAAGCCGTTTTCTCGTCAGACCTTGGCGGTGCTGCTGGATGAGGTGGTGAGCGAGGTGGTGGCCGACTGATGTTGCAACCTTTGCCCATCCAGCCCGTTGAGGCAGCCCCACCACCCAAACAAACAAAAACGGCAAGAGAGCACCCAAGGCACCCTCTCGCCGCTCACTTGGTCGCCAGACTCAGCGACCCAGCATCAGCGCATCACCAGCCGCTGTTCCCGGTTCCCTTGTTGAAGAAGGTATCCGGTGCACCGCCCTTGTCGATCGGTCCGATCGTCGAGCCGCTCACCGTCACGCCTTCGAACCGGACCTGGCCGCGTCCGCCGTTGTCCTTCACCTCGATGCCATACGTCCCGGCGTTGGTGATCTTGATGTTGCGCAGCGTCACGTTCCTGAACTGCGCGTTGTCGGCGTCGCGCAGCAAGTCCGGATGGAACTTCTCGCCCGGCGGAACGAAGGCCGTGCCGAAGCCGCGGAACTCGATGCCGGCGTAGGTCGGATCGATGATGTCCACGTTCTCCACCAGGATGTCGTTCACGTCACCCTCGCGCATGTACAGCTTGAGCGCGCCGTGCTTCCACGGGTTGGCGGTGTTCTCCAGGAACATCGGCCCGCCCGCGCGGATCAGCGAGATGTTCTTGAAGGTCGTGAGGCCCGGCCCGAACGGATACGGGCTGAACTCGTTGTCGATCAGGATGCCCGGGTAGGTCAGCACGTCTTCGCAGATGCTGTCCTGGAAGGTGTTGTTCGCGCCGCCATAGGCCGCGAAGCAGTTCGCACGCCACGGCATCTGCACCGTCAGCTTGCGGAACACGTTGCCCGTGCCCTGGCCCTGGTCCGGCGCGTTCTTCGCTGCCGGATCGATGAAGCCATCGCCGAGCTGGTACGTCTTCTCCTTCACCCAGTCCGTCCACTTGATGGACCACACCACCGCCGCATCGTCACCGGTGTTGCGGAAGTGCACGTTCTCCACCAGCGAGTTGGACGTGCCGTTGTCCAGGTTGATGCCGTCAGCGTACGTGTTGCGGATGCGGCTGTTGCGGATGGTGAGGTTCTGCGTCGGCTGCGTCTGGTACGGGGGATCGTTGCCCACCCAGATCGCACCCACCACGTGCTCGATCCACACATTTTCGATCAGGCTGTTGGCGCCCATCGGACCGGCGAACGCCTTCTGCACGCCCTGCGATTCCTCGGCACGGGCATAGCTTTCACCCGTGATCGAGAAGTCGCCGAACACGCACTTGGCGGTGGCGCCGTAGCAGAAGAACATCGCCTTCGGGCCCTTCAGGTTCGTGTACCACATGCCCGCGCCGCGCACCTCGATGCCCGGGTTGTCCAGGCCCACGTTGCCGCCGCTGATCTTGCGTGCGATGTAGTCGCCCGGCGGGAACCACAGCTTGCTCGTGGAGCGCATGGCCCGCAGGATGTCGTCCGCATGGTCGACGCCGTCATTGGGTTGCACGCCGAAGCTCGTGATGGACGTGAAGCCCGCGGGCATCGTCAGCGCCTGCGGCACCGGTTCGATGTCGATCAGGTCGATGACGTAGAAGGCCGCGGTGTCCTGCGCATCGCGCTTGAGCATCACCGTTGCGCCCGAGGGGATGTTGTCGACCAGCACGCGCACTTCGTCGAAGAAGGTGTGTGGCTGCTCGGCCGGCTTGTCGACGATCGGGTCGCCGATGAGGCCGCCCTTGTACGACCATGAGTAGCGCGAGGTCAGCGGCAGCGACTTCACGCGCACGCCGTTCACGTACAGGCCCAGCGTGGCGTCGATGCCGCCGCCGCTGGGTGAGTCGGGGATGGAGTAGCGCACGACCACGCCGTTACCCGCGGCGGTCGTCTTGATCGACACGTAGTCGCCGGTGTTGCTGAGCTTGACCGCCTTGCGGCCGATGGCTTCGGCCTCGATGTGGTTGGCGTCCCACTTCTGGCGGCTGGGGCCGAGGATCTGCGCATTGGTCACGCCGTCTTCAGCCTGGTACTCGACCCAGGGCACGTCGGCGCCGCGGCCCACGGGGATGGGGGCGGGAGCCGGTGCGGGTGCAGGGGCCGGCGCGGGGGCCGGTGCAGGAGCGGGCGCTGGCGCGGGAGCCGGTGCGGGCGCAGGGGCGGGCGCTGGTGCGGGAGCCGGTGCGGGCGCAGGGGCCGGTGCGGGCGCAGGCGAAGGAGCAGGGGCCGGTGCCGGTGCGGGAGCAGGGGCCGGTGCAGGTGCAGGAGCCGGCGTCGTCGCGACGAAGGTCCACTTCTCCGTGTCGCCGCCGTTGCAGCTCCACTGCCCGATGGACCCGCCATCGGCCTTGCTGAAGTTGCCCACGTCCATGCACTTGTTGCTGTGCTTGAAGCGCAGGTTGAACTGGCCGCCGCCCAGCGCGTCCAGCGTGAAGCGCTGGTTGTCGCCGTTCACGAAGTCCCACTGGTGGATGTTGGCGCCGTCCGCCGTGGAGATGTCCGACACATCCACCGCCTTGCCGCTGTTCACGTTGATCAGCCGGTGGTAGCCCTGCGCATCGCGGATCAGGTCCCACTGCTGCCAGGTACCGGGCCCGCAGTTGTTCTGCAGAATGTTCGCGCCGTTGTAGATCGACGCGTTCTGCACGCTCAGGCACAGCGCGCTGAAGGCCGAGCGCACGGTGTAGCGGCCCGGGTTGGGCAGGCCGCCGCCGGTGTTCACCGGGTTGAAGCGAAAGCGCTGGTTGTTCGCGCCGCTCACGCAGCTCCATTGCTCCAGCCGCGCCTTGTCCGCGGTGCTCGCGCCGGTGATGTCCAGGCACAGCGAGCTTTCCTGGTTCTTCACGATGAAGTCGCCCGCGCCGGTGGCGGTGACCGAGTAGCGCTGCGCCGTCGTGCCGTTGTCGGTGTACAGCTGTGCCAGCGCACCCGGATCGCGCGAGCGGCCGGTGATGTCGATCACCTTGCCGCTGTTGACGTTGGTGAAGCGGTACCAGCCGCTGCCCATGTCCATCACGTCGAACTGCTGGGCGCCGGTGCCGTTGCAGGTGTACTGCTGGATGGCGGTGCCGTCGGCGTTGCCGGCGTTGTCCACGTCGATGCACTTGCCGCTGTGCGTGGCGGTGATGGTGTAGCGGCCATTGGCCACCACGCCCGCATGAGCCTGGGTGGCGCACAGCGCGCCGACCGCCAGGGCCAGGAGATGTTTCCGGTGTTTCAGCATGGGTTCCTCGTTGATTCAAACAAGAAGCGGGGGGCGGTGTTGCGCACGAGGCGCGGTCCGGATGCGGCGGTGCTGCTGCCGCACCTCAGCCTTGTCGGGCGCCGAGGGCGTGGCGTCCGGCAAGCGGGTGCGGGAGACCAGGGGCACGTCGGCGCGTGCCTTCCTTCCACGGGCGCAGGCCACCTTCCCAGGCGCTGAGCGGTTCCCTCATGTCAGTCTCCTCACGTGTTCTGTTGTGGGACGGATCGGACGACTGATCTATTAATGAAATATTTCATGAACACAGACGCCACCTGGGTGGATGGGAGGCATCGAGTAACTGAGCGTTAAAAGATTGATGTTGAATTAACGCTGGCAAGCGCCATCCGCACCGCATGCACCCGGGTGCAGCAGTGGGATGGAAGGAGGAAGGGGAAGGGTGTCAGGCCCGGCGATCTGCCGGCGAATGCTCGTGCAGGGCGTCGATGGGCTCGATGGACACGACGTCCGTCAGCACATGCGGGCTGCGGCGCGCGCCGCGGCGCAGGTGCCAGTACAGCGAGGCCAGGCGCTTCTCGCTGGGGATGTCCGCCAGCACTTCGAGCTGCAGCATGGCGCGCTCCATCAGCCAGGGCGACACCTTGGCCAGGGGCTGCTCGCGGTTGGACAGCAGCAGGCCTTCGATGACCGCCAGCGACTGGAAGGTCCCTCGCAGCTGGGGCCGGCGGTCGAACGCGGCCTTCAGCGCCGCACCGGCATGCCGGTGCAGGGGTTCGTGGTCGTTGTCCATCGGGCCGGAGGCGCGCGAGATGATGGACAGGATGGTCGACGGCACTTCGTCGGGCGCGCCGTGGCGGCGCGACGAGCGCATGTTCGACAGCCAGCGGCTGACTTTGCGAGGCAGCATGTCAGCGTTCCTCACCGAGCGAGACCGGTGCGGACTCGTTCTTGTTCATGGCGTTCCCCACTTGGTGTGACACCGGCTCGTGGCCGGATTGGCAGGTCGCGAAGTCTCGTTGCAAGCAGACCAATCTTGCAACTGGAATTGCATTGGTATGTAAGTCTGCCGGCTCCGGATGACGGAATCAAGCGCGAATTTGCCCCAATGGCTCCTCCGCTAGAACCGGTTCCAAGGTGATCGATCGGTTGCCGAAACAATCAGTTTCCATTTGTTCGGGTGTTCAAAGTGGTCTGCGTCGAGGAAAAAGCCACGCTTGACCTTCCAGGGTGTCCGAGATGCGGAATTTCCCCATCAGACGCGAGTAATCTCCGCGCCATTCGTCCAGGAGATTCCATGGTCTTGATCCGCACCTCCGCATTGGCGGCCCGCTTCACCCTGACCAACCTGACCAGCCGGCTGCTGGCCACCGCCATCCTGATGGCCGGCCTCAATGCTGCCGCGCTGGCGGACATCAAGGTCGGCCAGACGGCGGGCATCTCCGGCGCGGTGGCGGCCAGCGTCAAGGAGGCCACCATCGGCGCGAAGCTGTACTTCGACGCGGTCAATGCCAGGGGCGGCGTGCACGGCGAGGCCATCCAGCTCATTTCGCTGGACGACAAGTTCGACCCCAAGCTGGCCGCGGCCAACGCCAAGACACTGATCGACCAGGGCGTGATCGCGCTCTTCCTCAACCGCGGCACTCCGCACACCCAGGCCATCATGCCGCTGCTCACCGAGCACAAGGTGCCGCTGGTGGGGCCGTCCACCGGCGCGATGGTGCTGCACCAGCCGGTGCACCCGTGGCTGTTCAACGTGCGTGCCACCTACCAGCGCGAGGCCGAGCGCGCGGTGGCCCACCTGAGCCTGATCGGCATCGACCGCATGGCCATCGTGCAGGTGGACGACACCTTCGGCGCCGATGCGGTGCAAGGTGCGCTGCGCGGCATGCGCAACGTCGACAAGCAGCCGGTGGCGCACGAGAAGTACGACCGCAGCAAGCCCGACTTCGTGCCCATCATGCCCAGGATCATCGCGGCGAATCCGCAGGCGGTGCTCTTCATCGGCTCGGGCACGGCGGTGGTGGACGGCATGAAGGCACTGCGTGCCGCAGGTTCCCGGGCGCAGATGGTGACCCTGTCCAACAATGCTTCGGCCGGATTCATCAAGGATCTGGGCGAACTGTCCCACGGCGTGGTGATCAGCCAGGTGTTTCCGTATGAGCGTTCCATCGCCTCGCCGCTGGTGAAGGAAGTGATGGAGCTGAGCAAGGCCGCCAACCTGGAACTCACGCCGACCATGATCGAGGGCTACGCCTCGGCCAAGGTGCTGGTCGAAGGCCTGCGCCGCGCCGGCCCGCAGCCCACGCGCGACAAGCTGCGCAAGGCGCTGGAAAGCATGACCCGCTTCGACCTGGGCGGCGTGGAACTGGGCTACAGCCCGACGGACCACACCGGGCTGGACTATGCGGACCTGGCCATCGTCGGGCCGGATGGGAAGTTCAGGCGCTGACGGCGGCCTGAGGTCGTCCGAAGGCGGGTGCGTATCATTCGCCGAACTCCACAGCCCCGGCGGACCTGCGCCGGCTCGCGAATGATCCCAGCCCTTCGGGTCGCCTGTGCTGCACTGCTCGTCGCCGGCCTGGCCGTGTTGACGGGCTGCGGATCAGCACCGTCGCGAAGCGGTGGTGGGCCCGCGGTGCAGCCCCGCCCGGGGCCGGCGGCTTCAGGCGATCGCGATGGGCCCGAGGCCAATCCGCCGGCGGACCTGGGCAGCGTGCCCGATGCGGAACCGAAGATCGAGCCGATCCGCTCCGGCGGGCCCAACAAGCCGTATGAGGTCCAGGGGCGCGACTACAAGCCCATCACCGAGGACCGGCCCTTCAGCGAGCGCGGACTGGCCTCCTGGTACGGCAAGAAATTCCACGGCCGTCGCACGGCCAGCGGCGAAATCTACAACATGTACGCGATGACGGCGGCGCATCCCACGCTGCCCATCCCGAGCTACGTGCGGGTGCGCAACCCGGCCAACGACCGCGAGGTGGTGGTGCGCATCAACGACCGCGGGCCCTTCCATCCGGGACGCATCGTGGACCTGAGCTACACGGCGGCGTTCAAGCTCGGTGTGCTGCGGGGCGTGGCGCCGGTGGAGCTGACGCGCATCACCTTTGATGAGATCCGCACCGGGGCGTGGCGCAAGGGGCCGGCGTCGCCCGGCGCGCCCATGCAGGATTCGGCGATGGTGGCCGCGGTATCGCGGCGATCAGCCGGGGCGGCCGAGCAGGATGCGGCCGCGCCTGTGTCGACGCCGTCGCGAGTGACAGCGCCAGTGGTGCCGCCGTCTCTCGTGCCGCCGTCGGTGGTCGCGACGCCTTCCGTCGCCGTGGCACAGCCCTCATCGCCAGCGCCCGTTGTCGCGGTGCCGCCTGCTGCAACGATGCCGGACCCGGTCGTGGCGATGAGCGCCGCGCCACCGGCATCCGAAGCCACGCCGACCGCAACGCCGGCAAGCCCCGCACCGACCGCCGCCGACACGGCCTTGTCCACTCGCCCCGCTCCCGGCTTCTGGGTCCAGCTCGGCGCCTTCCGCCAGCGCAACGGCGCCGAGGGATTCCACCGCAAGGTCGCGGCCGATCTCGACTGGCTCGCGCCGCTGCTGGCGATCTTCAACGAGTCGAGCGCCTACCGCCTGCAGGCCGGGCCCTACGCCAGCCGCGATGAAGCACAAGGCGTCGCGCGCCGCGTGCGCGAGTCCATCCAGCTGGTGCCGGTGATCGTCGAGCGGCGTTAGTCAGAGGTCGTCAGAGACCGTCAGCGCGCATACCAGAGCGCCGCGAAGAAGTGGCAGATGCTGCCTGCGAGCACGAACAGGTGCCACAGGAAATGCGCGAAGCGAAAGCGCGAGTCGAAGAGGAACACGATCGCGCCGGCGGTGTACGACAGGCCACCTGCCACCAGCCACACCAGCCCCGCGGCCGGCATGCGATGCACCAGAGGTCCTGCGGCCACCACCGCCACCCAGCCCATCGCCACGTACAGCCCGGTGGACAGCAGCGGATGCGACAGCCGGTTCAGCAGCTTGAGCGTCACGCCCACGGCCGCAATGGCCCACACCACACCGAACAGCGACCAGCCCCACGGCCCGTTCAGCACGCCCAGCACGAAGGGGGTGTAGCTGCCGGCGATGAACAGGAAGATGGCCGCATGGTCCAGCCGGTTGAGCCAGGTCTTGATGCGTCCGGCCGGCACCGCGTGGTACAGCGTGGACACGAAGTACAGCAGCATCATCGTGGTGCTGAAGACACTGGCTGCGACCACGTCGGCAGCGTGCCCTTCGCGTGCGGCCACGTAGACGAGGATGGGCAGCGAAGCCACGGCCAGCAGGAAGCCGATGCCGTGGCTCACGGCATTGGCGATTTCTTCTGCCAGGGTCTGCTCCCGGTCGGTGAGAACGTCGGTCATGTCGGTCAAAAGTTCAGTGTTCAGCGTCCGCCGGCCACGTCGAGCAGTGCGCCCGTCGTGTAGCCGGCAGCGTCGGACAGCAGCCACACGACGGCTTGCGCCACTTCGTCGGCGGTGCCCGCACGTTTCATGGGCAATTCAGGGACCTGCGCGCGCAGGCGATCGCCGTGGCCGCTGGTCTCGTGGATCTCGGTGTCGATGATGCCCGGGCGCACCGCATTCACCCGCACGCCTTCGGCGGCCAGCTCGCGCGCCAGCCCGAGGGTGAAGGTGTCGATGGCGCCCTTGCTCGCCGCGTAGTCGATGTAGATGTTGGGCGAGCCCAGGCGTGCCGCGGCCGACGACATGTTCACGATGGCACCCCCTGCGCCACCATGCCGCGTGGACAGGCGCTTCACCGCCTCACGCGCGCAGACGAAGCTGCCCAGCACGTTGATGTCGAAGATGCGCCGCAGGCGCTGCACCGTCATGCCGTCCAGCCGCGCGGCCACGTCCACCACGCCCGCGTTGTTGACCAGGGCGCGCAGCGGCGGCAGGTGCTCGTCGATGCGCGCGAACATGGCCAGCACCTGCGCCTCGTCGGACACGTCGGCCTGCACCGCGAGCGCCGGCAGGCCCAGGCCGCGGATGCGCTCGACCACTGCATCGGCGGCGGCCTCGTCGCGCGCGTAGTTCACCGCCACTGCGTCGCCGCGTTCGGCGCACAGCAGCGCCACTGCGGCCCCGATGCCGCGCGACCCGCCGGTCACGAGCACGGTGCGCGGGCCGCCGGCGTCACTCTTCATCGGTCTCGCCGTCGTCGCCGGATTCGCGCTTGCGGGCCTTGTCGTCCAGCGTGGGCTTGAGCGCGGCCAGCCCCTTCACGAAGGTGGCCGTGTCCTGCGGCTTGGCCACGCGCAGCGCGGGCGGGAAGAGGTGGCTCATGTAGAGCTCTTCGCCGAGCTGGTCGCGGTTCTGCTGGTTGAACCACAGCGACAGCACCGTGCCCGCGACGAACATGCCCACCGCCGCCGCCTTGATGCGCGAGGGCTTGCGCGGCTCCACGCCCAGCACGTGGAAGTACAGCATCACCGCGACGAGCGCGTAGACGAAGACGAAGGTGAAGTCGCTCGCGGCCGGCAGCGAGAACGAGAAGGCGATGAGGTGCAGCGCCGCCCCCGCGAGGTCGATGGCCAGCACGCCCAGCAGCATCACCCGCACGTGCCACCAGAAGTGGCTGCGCCGCGTGAAGATCTTGGACACCAGCGACCAGCCGGCGCACCACACCGCCGCACCCACCACCATGGTCAGCAGGCTCGCGCCCAGGGCGCGCGTGCTGTCGTCGGGGTCGGCATCGAGCCAGGTGGTGAACAGCAGCACGGCCAGCACGGCGACGGCCGCCGCGATGGTGGGGCCTGCCGCCGCCCAGAAGCTGCCCGGCTTGCGCAGCGGCTGCTCCGGCGGCAGGGCATGGTGGGCCAGGCGCAGGCACAGGTGCGAGTCGCCCACCTCCAGCCGCAGCGGCACATCGCCGACGTTCACGCGCTCGCCGCTGGCCAGCAGCCGGTCGTCGGCGCGCAGGCCGTTGATGGTCTCGCCCACCTGCACGAACACGCCGCTCTCGTCGGCGTCCACACGGAAGTGGTGGGCAGCGATGTAGGCATCGTCCAGCACGATGTCGTTGTCCAGCGCTCGGCCGGCGGTGACGGGCCACGCGGCGATGGGCAGGTAGTGCTTGACGTGGTCGTCGCGGTCGAGGACCTCGAGCAGGGCAATGGTGGGAACCGCGCTCATTGCTTCAACATCCCGTAGGCGTCAAGGTAGGCCTGCGTCAGCCGCATCGCATTCGGGAAGCTCACGCCCTGCGCGTCGAAGCGCCCCTGCACGCCAGCTTGGCTCTGGTCCAGCGTGGCCACGAGCACGGCCACGTCATACAGCTGGGGCAGCTTCTTGTAGGCCCGCATGCACACCACGGCGCGCATGGGCAGCTTGTCGTGGGTGATGAAATTCTCGTGGCACTGCGGCTTGGTCATGTGCTCGCCGCCCAGCCGGCGGAAGTTCTCGTTGCGAAAGCTCGCCGCATGCCGCGCGGCGAAGCGCATGGTGCCCAGCTTCGTGCCGTCGTAGCTCTGGTGGCGCAGGCTGATGGCGCCGGTGGTGTACTGGCCCACGAAGATGCGCGTGTCCATCACGCATTGCGAGTCCTCGTAGTCGAGCCCGCCGGTGCGCGACTGGTGGCTCGCGCCCCAGCAGCGCATGAAGCGGTCGGGCGGCACCGGCACCCTGTAGCGCGGATGGGTGGCGCTCTTCCAGCCCTGCTCGATGAAGCGGTCTGTCAGCACCTGCTGGTGCTCCATCAGCTGTCGCGTCATCTCGGCGTGCGCGGTGCCCTTCATCGGCGGCGCGCTGCGGCCGCGTTCCAGCAAGGCGGTGGCGAAGTTGGCGGGCACGAGGAAGCTCACCTGCTCGCCGTCCACGCGCCGCGCGACGTTCACGCCGATGACGCGGCCTTCCTGGTCCAGCGCGGGGCCGCCGCTCATGCCTGCGCTGAGCGCGCCGGAGAAGAAGATCTGCGGGTAGAAACTGCGCTCGACCAGGCCGTTGTAGTTGCCCTCGATGACGGCGAAGCCCACGTCCAGCGGGTTGCCCAGCGAATACATGCGCTCGCCCTGGGCCAGCGCCTGCTTCTGCGGCCGGAAGCTCAGCGCGTCCCAGGCCGGCGCTTCCTTGGGCGAGGCCTCGCCCTTGGCCGGCGCCGCGGGCTTGACCAGCGCCAGGTCGTGCAGCACATCCAGCATGAGGATGTCCAGCTTCGCCTCGCGCCCGTCGGCGGTGACGTAGACCAGGTCGTGGTTGGCCGGCTCCAGTGCCACCTCGCTCACCACGTGGAAGTTGGTGATGATGTGGCCTTCCTTGCTGACGACGAAGCCCGAGCCCACGGAGGTCTGGCTGGCGCGGCCCTTGAGCACGGTGCGGATCTGCAGCAGCTGCGAACGCGCCTGCTCATACACCTTGCGGGCCGACAGCGACACCGGCGGCGCGCTGGCGGCATCGGCAGGCACGGGGACTTCGGTCACGGCCGAAGCGATGAGCGGCGCGGCGAGACATCCCGCGGCCAGCACGCGAAGAATCTTCATCGCTGAAGATTCTACGGGCCGGATTCGCCCTTCAGCGTGCACGGCGGGGCTTTTACGCATCGGCGCTCCCGGCGCCCTTGGTTAAAGTCGAAGCAAACAGCTTGGAGACAAACCATGCACCGCCGCAGATTCGTCATCGGCGCCGCATCGACCCTGGCCCTGCCGGCCGTCGTGCGCGCCCAGTCCCTTGAAAAACCCAAGCTCACCCTGGCGGTGGGCGGCAAGAACCTGCTGTACTACCTGCCCCTGACCATCGCCGAGAGCCTGGGCTACTTCAAGGCCGAAGGGCTGGAGGTGACCATCGCCGACTTCGCGGGCGGTTCTCGCGCGCTGCAGGCGGTGGTGGGCGGCAGCGCCGACGTGGTGTCGGGTGCGTTCGAGCACACGCTGAACATGCAGGCCAAGGGGCAGAAGCTGCGCGCTTTCGTGCTGCAGGGCCGCGCGCCGCAGGTGGTGCTGGGCGTGAACCCCAAGACCATGCCCAACTACAAGTCGGTGGCCGACCTCAAGGGCAAGAAGATCGGCGTGACCGCGCCGGGCTCGTCCACCAACGTCATGGCCAACTTCGTGCTGGCCAAGGCCGGGCTCAAGCCCAGCGACGTGTCCATCATCGGCGTGGGCGCGTCCAGTGGTGCGGTGGCGGCGATGAAGGCAGGCCAGATTGACGCCATCAGCAACCTCGACCCGGTCATCACGCTGCTGCAGCGCGCGGGGGACCTGAAGATCATCTCCGACACGCGCATCGTGGCCGAGGCCGACCGCGTGTTCGGCGGGCCGATGCCGGCGGGCTGCCTCTACGCGCCGCAGGCCTTCATCGACAAGAACCCCAACACCACGCAGGCGCTGGCCAATGCGATGGTGCGGGCGGACAAGTGGATCCAGGCCGCGGGTCCGGCAGACATCATCAAGGCCGTGCCCGAGAGCTACCTGCTGGGCGACCGGGCGGTCTACATCGACGCCTTCATGGCGAGCAAGGGTGCGCTGTCGGCGGACGGGTCGATTCCCGATGCGGGCGCCGCCACCGCGCTGCGGGCCCTGCAGAGCATCGACGACTCGCTCAAGGGCCAGAAGTTCGACCTCGCCGCGGCGTGGACCAACGACTTCGTCAAACGCGCCAACCAGAAGTACCCCAAAGGATGAGCTCAGCTGCACTCGCGCTGGAGAACGTCACCTGCACCTTCGTGTCGCGCGAGGATGCCTCGCAGCGGTACACCGCGGTGCGCGATGTCTCGCTGACCGTGGGCGCCGGCGAGTTCGTGTCGGTGGTGGGGCCCACGGGCTGCGGCAAGAGCACCCTGCTCAACATGGGCGCCGGGCTGCTCACGCCCAGCAGCGGGCGGGTGCTGGTCTTCGGCGAGCCCTTGTCGGGCATCAACGCGCGGGCCGGCTACATGTTCCAGGCCGAAAGCCTCATGCCCTGGCGCACGGCGCTGGGCAACGTGATGGCGGGGCTGGAGTTCCGCGGCGTGGCCAATGCGCGGGCGCAGGCGGAAGACTGGCTCAAGCGCGTGGGACTGGGCGGTTTCGGCGACCGCTACCCGCACCAGCTCTCCGGCGGCATGCGCAAGCGCGTGAGCCTGGCGCAGACGCTGGTGCTGGACCCGGACATCATCCTCATGGACGAGCCCTTCTCGGCGCTGGACATCCAGACGCGGCAACTCATGGAGAACGAGGTGCTGGACTTGTGGAATGCGAAGAAGAAGGCGGTGCTGTTCATCACGCATGACCTGGATGAGGCGATCGCGATGAGCGATCGTGTGGTCGTGCTGTCTGCCGGGCCGGCGTCCCGTCCCATCGGCGAATTCCGCATCGACCTGGACCGCCCGCGCGACGTGGCCGAGGTGCGCACCACGCCGCGCTTCGTCGATCTGCACAACGCCATCTGGGCGGTGCTGCGCGAGGAAGTGCTCAAGGGCTATCAGCAGCAGTTGGCGGCTTGACCATGTGGAAGCTCATCAAGCCTCGACGCGGCAACCTGCTGGCCTGGCAACTGGGTGTGCTGGTGCTGGTGTTCGCCGTGTGGCACCTGCTCACCGCGCCGGGGCTCATCCCGCCCTTCGTGTTCGCCGACGACAAGCAGGCCGCCTTCTTCTTCGGCGAACCGCTGAAGATCTTCGGCCGCATCTGGGACTGGTTCGTCGCCAACGCCGACATCTACAAGCACCTGTGGGTCACGCTGCTGGAGACGGTGCTGGCCTTCGGCATCGGCACGGTGCTGGGCCTGGCCTGCGGGCTGTGGCTCGCACTGAGCCCCATGGCCGCGGCCATCTTCGACCCGTACATCAAGGCGCTCAACGCCATGCCGCGCGTGATCCTCGCGCCCATCTTCGCGGTGTGGTTCGGCCTGGGCGTGGCGAGCAAGGTGGCGCTGGGCGTGACGCTGGTGTTCTTCATCGTCTTCTTCAACGTCTACCAGGGCGTGAAGGAGGTGAGCCCGGTGGTGCTGGCCAATGCGCGCATGCTGGGCGCGAGCCAGCGACAGCTGCTGCGCCACGTGTACCTGCCGAGCGCGACGAGCTGGGTGTTCAGTTCGCTGCACACCTCGGTGGGACTGGCGTTCGTCGGCGCCGTGGTGGGCGAGTACCTGGGGTCGGCGCAAGGGGTGGGCTATCTCATCCTGCAGGCGGAGGGCGCGTTCGACATCAACACCGTGATGGCGGGCATCCTCGTGCTCACGGCCTTCGCGCTGGTGCTGGACACGCTGGTGGGCATGGTCGAGCGCGTGTTCCTCAAGTGGCAGCCGCAGGCGGGCGAGACGGAAAAGCTGTGATCAGGCCGACGTGCCTTCCTTGAGGACCGCCTTCACCGTGTCCACCATCCGTCTCGCCAGCAGGGTCGGCGAATGGTTCTTCGCGAAGAACGCATTCATCGGGCACTCGACGTAAGGCTGCAGCGGCGTGACCACCACGTCTTTGCGCCGCATGGCCGCCGTGCGGAAGTCCACCACCGTCCAGCCCAGTTCGCGGGCCACGAGCTCCTCGGCCAGCTGCGAGGTCTGCACGAGGATCTGCCCGTTGGGCCGGAAGCCCTGGTGTTCGCAGTAGCGCAGGAAGGCCATGTACAGCGGGTCGTCGTCGGTGAGCGCGATGACCGGAAGCGAGGACAGGAGCGCGATCAGCGCCTTGGCGGAGATGCCGTCGCTGACGGTGCGGGCATGGCGCGCGGGCAGCATGGCCAGCAGCGGCCCCGTGCCCACCGGGCGCGACTGCAAGCCCGGGTGGCTGATGGTGTAGTGGTCGAAGCCCACGTCCACCGCCCGGGTGAGCAGCTCGGTGGCGATCTGCCGCTTGTGCACGGTGTGCACCTGCACGATGACGTTGGGATGCGTCCGGTGGAAGCGCGCCAGCGCATCGGGCAGCAGCTTGTGGCACACGGCCGGTATGGCCGCGATGCGCAGCAGCCCCTGTTCGCCGCTCTTGAGGTTGTGCGCCGTGCGCTTGAGCGATTCCAGCCGCTCGAAGATGGCCGAGCTTTCCTCGAACAGCGCCAGCCCCTCGGTGGTGGGCACGAGGCGTCCGCCCGCTCGGTGGAACAGCGGGTAGCCCAGCTGCAGTTCGGCGTTGGCGATGGAGCGGCTCACGGCCGATTGCGTGAGGTGGATGAGCCGTGCGGCGGCGCTCATGCTGCCGGTCTCCATCACCGCCTGGAAGACCTCGATGTGTCGCAAGCGCATGATGGCCCTCAGTGTAGCCCGGGCATGCATGAGCTAAACGCATGGCTGTGATGCAAAGAATCAGCCCCGTAGGGACATTCCCTTGCATAGGATGCATCTCCGTTTCATCGGAAGGAGACCTGCGTTGAGAACACTCGTGCATCACATGATCCGTGCCGGCGCCATCGCGCTGCTGGCTGTCCAGTCCGCATTTGCCCAGGTGGCGACGCCCGCGGCCAAGCCCAATGTGGTCATTGTCGCCACCGGCGGCACCATTGCCGGCGCAGGCGCGACCAGCGCCAACAGCGCCACCTACCAGGCGGCCAAGGTGCCGGTGGACAAGCTCATCGCGGGTATTCCGGAACTGAATGCTGTGGCCAACGTGCGCGGCGAGCAGGCTTTCCAGATCGCCTCCGAAAGCTTCACCAACGAGAAGCTGATTCAGCTGGGCAAGCGTGTCTCGGCGCTGGTGAAGGACCCGGGCGTGGACGGCGTGGTCATCACCCACGGCACCGACACCCTGGAAGAGACCTCCTTCTTCCTCAACCTCGTCGTGCACACCGACAAGCCCATCGTGGTGGTCGGCTCCATGCGCCCGGGCACGGCCATGTCGGCCGATGGCATGCTCAACCTCTACAACGCGGTGGTGCTGGCCGGCACGCCGAGCGCACGCGGCAAGGGCGTGCTGGTGGCGATGAACGACGACATCCTCACCGGCCGCGACGCGGCCAAGCGCACCAACATCAAGACCAACGCCTTCGCCAGCCCCTGGGGCCCGCTGGGCATGGTGGTGGAGAACAAGGCCTATTGGTTCCGCGCGCCGGTCAAGCGCCACACCATGCAGTCGGAGTTCGACATCGACACGCTGGAGAGCCTGCCTGAAGTGCAGATCGTCTACGGCTCGGGGAACATGGCGCCGTCGATGTACGACGCCGCCGTGAAGGCCGGTGCCAAGGCCATCATCCACGCCGGCACGGGCAACGGCTCGGTGGCGAACTACGCGGTGGACACGCTCAAGAAGGTCCGCGCCGGCGGTGTGCATGTCATCCGCTCGTCGCGCATCGCAGACGGCTTCGTGCTGCGCAATTCCGAGCAGCCCGACGACCAGTACGACTGGGTGGTCGCGCACGACCTGAATCCGCAGAAGGCGAAGATCCTCGCGGCGCTGGCGCTCACGAAGACGAACAGCGCAGCGGAGATCCAGCGGATGTTCTGGGAGTACTGACCGTCACTTCGGGGAGGCCAGGGCGACGCGGTTGCGTCCGCCCTGCTTGGCGCGGTACATCGCCTTGTCCGCTTCCTCGAACAGCGTCGCCAGCTCGTAGGGCGGCGCATGCGACAGGCCCACGCTGAGCGTCACCGACAGGCCCACGGCCAGCGTGTGCCAGTGGTGTTCCTCCACCCGCAGCCGCAGCCGCTCGCAGACCTCGAAGGCCTGCTCGGGCGACATGTCGGCGAAGACCACGAGGAATTCTTCACCGCCGATGCGCGCCAGCACGTCGCTGGTGCGGGTGTTCTCGCGCAGCTTGTGCGCCATCTCCACCAGCACCTTGTCGCCCACGGCATGGCCGAAGCGGTCGTTGATCTGCTTGAAGTGGTCGAGGTCGACCAGCGCCACCGTGAGCGGCAGCTTCTGCTCGCGCGCCACCTCCAGCAGCATGGGCAGGCGGTGGTCCAGGTGGCGGCGGTTGCCCAGGCCGGTGAGCTGGTCGCGCTGCGCATCGGCCTGGAAGGATGCGGCCCGCGAGCGCTCGATCTGCGCTTCCAGCCGCGCACGCTCGGCCTGCAGGCGTGACTGCTCGGCCTCCACACGCGTCACGAACAGCTGCGACTGCGCCTTGAGCTGGTTGGTCTGGCGGCGCCGGTCCAGCCGGTCGTGCGCCTCGAAGTGTTCCAGCGCGTCGGCGTCCCAGCCCAGGTCCTTGCAGGTCCGGTACAGCGCGTACTGCACGCGGATCAGCGTGGAGCGTGGGTCGCCGCCTTGCATGTCGTGCAGCAAGGCGGTGAGCGCGGCATGCGACTCGCGGGCCTGGCCTTGCGCCAGCATCAGCTCGCAGATGGAGCAGCGGATGCGCCACACCTGCGCGCCGTAGCCATGCTCCAGGCCACGCTGCAAGGCGGCGTCGAGGTAGTGGCGGGCGTCGTCCAGCTTGCCCAGGTGCAGCAGCACCTCGCCGAGGTTGCCTTCCACGAACACCGAGAAGAACGGGTCGCCGAAGTTGGACAGCAGTGAGTGCGCGGCGCGGGCATGGCCCAGTGCCCTGCGCAATGCGGCGGTGGCCTCGGCGGGCACGTCGCCGCCACGCAGCACGTAGTAGGCGCCGATGCAGACGGCGCACAGGTTGTTCAGGGTCACGAGCTGGGCGAAGGGGTCGCCGATCTCCTTGGCCACCAGCAGCGCGTCTTCCATCAGGCGCTCGGCCTGCCAGGGGTCGCCCATGCGCTCGAAGCAGGCGCCCAGCGCGGTCAGCGAGAGCGCCAGCTGGCGCTGGTCGCCCAGGTCCTGCGAGACGGCGCAGGCATCGTTGGCGCAATGCAGCGCCGTCTCGAAGCGGCCGGTCTCGCAGCCCGCCAGGGCCATCCAGCGCAGCAGGTCGGCCTTGGCGGAGCGGCGGTCTGGCGCCTTGAGCACAGGTACCACCTGCTGGCCCAGGTCGAGCAGCGCCTCCAGCGAGCCCATGCGGTAGTGGAAGAGGCACAGCAGGTGGCCGGCCTCGCAGCGCTCGTCTTCGGTGGTGCCGCCCTGTGCGGACAGCGCCCACGCGCGCTGCGCGAGGTCGCGTCCCTCGGCCAGCGCGGATGCATCCCGAGCCGCGCGGGCGCGGGCCAGGAGCTCGGCGACGGACTCTTTCGCAGGGACTGTCGAGGACTGCATGCCGCCATGATGAGGCCGGACGGACCGCCGGCCAAACGGGAGGAGCCCTATTTTGCGGTGGGCATCACGAACTCGGCACCCTTGGCGGTGCTTTCGGGCCAGCGCTGCATGATGGACTTCTGCTTGGTATAGAAGCGCACACCTTCCTCGCCGTAGGCATGCGTGTCGCCGAACAGGCTCTTCTTCCAGCCGCCAAAACCGTGCCAGGCCATGGGCACCGGAATGGGCACGTTGATGCCCACCATCCCGACCTGGATACGTCTTGCAAACTCACGCGCGATGTTGCCGTCGCGGGTGTAGCAGGCCACCCCGTTGCCGAACTCGTGCTCGTTGACGAGCTGCACCGCCTCGGCGAAGTCGTGTGCCCGCACGCACGCCAGCACCGGGCCGAAGATCTCTTCCTTGTAGATGCGCATGGACGGCGTCACGTGGTCGAACAGCGTGCCGCCGGTGAAGAAGCCGTCTTCGTGGCCGGGCACCTGGTGGCCGCGGCCGTCCACCACGAGCGTGGCGCCTTCCTTCACGCCCAGGGCGATGTAGCCCTCGATGCGCTCCAGCGCCTGGCGCGTCACGATGGGGCCCATCTCCGCATCCAGCTCCATGCCGTTCTTCACCTTCAGCGCCTTCGCGCGCTCAGCCAGCTTGGGCACGATCTTGTCGGCCACGTCGCCCACCAGCACTGCCACGCTGATGGCCATGCAGCGCTCGCCCGCCGAGCCGTAGGCCGCGCCGATGAGCGCGTCCACCGCCTGGTCGAGGTCGGCGTCGGGCATCACTACCATGTGGTTCTTTGCGCCGCCCAGGGCCTGCACGCGCTTGCCGTGGTGGGCGCCGGTTTCGTAGATGTATTGCGCGATGGGCGTGGAGCCGACGAAGCTCAGGGCCTTGACGTCGGGGTGGGTGAGCAGGGCGTCGACCACCACCTTGTCACCCTGCACGACGTTGAACACGCCATCGGGCAGGCCGGCCTGCCGCAGCAGCTCGGCCATGAAGAGCGAGGGCGACGGATCGCGCTCGCTGGGCTTGAGGATGAAGCTGTTGCCGCAGGCGAGGGCAACCGGGAACATCCAGCACGGCACCATGCATGGGAAGTTGAAGGGCGTGATGCCCGCCACCACGCCCAGCGGCTGGCGCAGCGTCCAGTTGTCGATGCCGGTGGAGACCTGGTCGGTGAAGTCGCCCTTGAGCAGCTGCGGCACGCCGCAGGCGAACTCCACGATGTCGATGCCGCGCGAGACCTCGCCCTGCGCATCGGTGAACACCTTGCCGTGCTCGGCGGTGATCATCGCGGCCAGCGTGTCCTTGTGCTCGTTGAGCAGCGCGAGGAAGTTGTTGAGCACGCGGGCGCGGCGGATGGGCGGGGTGTCGGCCCAGGCCGGGAAGGCGGCTTTCGCAGCCTCGACGGCGGCATGGACTTCATCAACCGACCCCAGTGCCACCTGCCTCGCGACCCGCCCCGTGGCAGGGTTGTAGACCGCCTGCCGGCGCCCGCTGGTGCTGGCGACCGGGCGGCCGGCGATGTAGTGGCCGACCTCGGCCGAGGCGGTGAAGGATTCCGGTGCGCCCATGGCTGTCTCCTGCGTCTGGATATGGCCAGTCTAGGACGGTGCTTCGTCCATGCCAATGTGGCTACACTGATTTGATTGTTCGCCAATGTGAACAATCAATAGCCATGGAGGCCACCCAATGACGCCGGATCGCAGCGAGTCCCTCTGGTCGCATGTGCACCTGCTGACGGTCATCGCCCAGGCCGGCAGCTTCACCGGCGCAGCGCAGCGGCTGGGCCTGTCCAAGGCGGCGGTGAGCCAGCGCGTGGCCGAACTGGAGCGCTCGGTGAACCTCACGCTGGTGCGGCGCACGACGCGCTCCGTGCGGCTCACCGATGCCGGCCAGCGGCTGGTGGACGACACGGCGGAGTCCTTCGCGCAGATCGCCCGCAGCGTGGCGGACGTGCGTGATCTCGCCGGCGAACCGCGTGGCCTGGTGCGGGTGACGGCTCCGGTGGCGCTGGGCCGGCAGCACATCGCACCCACGCTGGAGCGCTTCTTCCGCAGCCACCCTCAGGTGCGGGTGGAGCTGGAGCTGTCGGACCGCCTGGCCAAGCTGGCGCACGAGGGCTTCGACCTGGCCGTGCGCCACACCAGCTCGCCGCCGGACAACCACATCGCCTGGAAGCTCTGCGAGTCACGCACGCTGCTGGTGGCCAGTGCCGGCTACCTGCGGCGCAAGGGCGTGCCGCAGCATCCATCCGAGCTGGCGGAGCACGACTGCCTGGCCTATTTGCGCAGCGGCCCGACGCAATGGCTGTTCGAGCAGGCCGACCGGCCGCGTGCGGGCCACGATCCCGAGCGTGTCAGCGTGGGCGTGCAGGGGCCCTTGAGCGCCAACAATTCCGAGCTGCTGCGCGATGCGGTGCTCTCGGGCCTGGGCATTGCGCAGATTCCCGACTTCAGCGTGGCAGCGGCGCTGCGGGCCGGCCGCCTGCGCGAGGTGCTGCCGGGCTGGCGGCCGGTGGGCTTCTTCGGCGATGCCATCTTCGCGATCCGCCCCTGGAGCCGAAGCACACCCAAGGCCGTGCAGGTGCTCGTCGACCACTGGCGCGAACAACTGGCCGGTGGGTTCGGCGCCTGAGCCCCCGCCCGGCCGTTCTATGGGCCACGAAGGGGCCCACTGTCGTGGACCCTGGGGCGCCCACCGCAGTGCGCAGCACGGAGGTTGCCCAATGACCTACCGGGCCGTCTGGTGCCGCTTCAGCATGCCCGCGAGCCGCTGCTCGCGCTGCAGGCGTTCCAGCCCCTTGTCGATGTCGGCCACCAGGTCGGCCGCATGCTTGAACTGCCGCGACACCGCGAAGTGCACCTTCAGCGGCTGCACGTCCGGCAAGGCCGCGCTCACCAGCGCATTGCCCGACAACTCGGGCACGCCCAGCATGCGGAAGCCGGCGATCACCTCCTGGCTTTCGGCAAACGCGTCGCAGCGCCGGGCCTGCAGCATCCGCACGAGCGCGGCGTAGTCGGCGGCGCCGGTGTAGACCTTCTCGCTGGCCGGCCCGAGGTAGCCGTAGCTGATGCCGTTCAGTCCGCACAGCTTCAAGGCGTTCAGGTCGCCCGGGCCCTGGATGGTGATGCCCTTGGGGAAATGCTCGCCCAGGAAGTAAAGGCGCGGCGTCAGCAGCAGGTAGGGCTGGCTGAAGAGGAAGGTTTCGGCCCGCTGCGGCGTCTGGAAGGCGGCCATCACCACCTGGATGTCCTGCCCGGCGCGGGCATCGGCGAGGCAGCGCGCGAAGGGCAGCAGCGTCACGTGGGGCCGGAAGCGGCTGCCGCCCAATGCCGCGGCGAGCACCTCCGGCGAGTAGCCGGCCACCTCGGTGGTGGCCTGGCCCTCGCGGCGCACGTAGTACGACGACGGCGGCCATTCATTGGCCCCGCCGCAGGCACGGATGTCAGTGATCTCGGCCCGTGCGCAGGCCATGGCGCCAGCCAGCACCGCCAACAGGGTGCAGCCCCTCATCAATCGCTTCACGGCAGGTCTTTGTCAGTCTGTGGGGGATTGTGGTCTGGGCGTGCCGCAGGGGACAAGCGCAATCCCCCTGGCCCCGATATGCTCGACCGATTCGATCTCCAGGAGGACCCGCCTATGCTCAGGCCCGGCATCACGCCCGACATGTTCCACCAGCGCCAGACCGGCTGCCTGCCCGAGCGCTACGGCGTGCGCATCACGAAGATCGAGGAAGGCCGCCTCGAAGCGGAGATGGAAGTGCAACCCTGGATGCACGCACCCAACGGCTTCCTGCACGCAGCCAGTGTGATCTTGCTGGCCGACACCAGCGCCGGTTACGCCACCATCGCCCACCTGCCCGAAGGCGCGAAGAACTTCACCACGGTGGAACTCAAGAGCAACTTCCTCGGGACGGCCAAGGAAGGCCTGATCCGCTGCGAAGCCGTGGGCGAACACCTGGGCCGCACGACACAGGTCTGGTCAGCCACGGTCTTCAGCCCGCAGGGCAAGAAGATGGCCCTGTTCCGCTGCACGCAGATGATCTTGTCGTAGACAAAGAGCAAGCGCAGCGAGCGCCAGATCAAGCAACGCCCGCGGATCTGGCTCCGCCAGTCCGCAGGGTGGCGCCCCATGGGGGCAGGAGCGCCAGCGACTGGGGGGCCATAAAAAAATGCCCACCCGCTTGGAAGGGGGTGGGCAGTAAGGTCCTTCAAAGAAAGGACGTCGTTGGGACGGTTGCTTCGGTCTCTCACCCTGTGGGGTTTTCTGGTTCTTCTTCGTCGGGCAGGTGTTGCGGACCTTGACGCGTAGGCCTGAATGAGGCCCCGTGTGACAGCGATGGATGCACTGTAGGTGCCTGCTCACGTGCCGGATATCCCCAATACGAGGGAGAAACCCCGGTGGATTTGTGGCAGAAGGTTTCGGACTGACTGCCCGCTGACCGGTGCGCTCGCGCCACAATGGCGGCCATGCCCGGATCACCTCGCCCACGTCCCGGTCCGCCTGCGCGGACACCGCAACGCCACACACCGCACCCGGCCCCACGCCACACGGCCGTGAAGCCGCTGGACGAGCGCGAGATCGACGAGCTGCAAGCCCTGCTGGACCGCGTGCCGGCACCCCTGGAGCCGCTGGACGTCAGCATGCTGGACGGCTTCCTGTGCGGGGTGCTGCTGCAGCCGCAGCGCATTCCCGAATTCCGCTGGCTGCCGCACGTGACCGATGCGGATGGCCGTGCGCTGCCCGCGCAGTTCGACGCCTTGCGGCTGCACGCCCTGGTGCGCCGCCGCCATGCCGAGCTTGAAGACGCCATCGCCCGCCGCCAGTGGTTCGATCCCTGGGTCTTCGAGCTGGAGGGCGAAGACGACGCGCAGGACGAGGCCTTCGACGAGGCGCCGCCGGAGGTCGATGCCGTCTACCCGTGGGTGGCCGGCTTCGCGACCGCGCAGGAGTTCTTCCCCGCGCTGATGCAGTTCAATGCGGCGGATATCACCGAACCCCTCGCGATGCTGTACCGCCACCTCGACCCGGACGACCTGGAGGACGCCGAGGAGCTGCTGGCCGAGATCGAGTCGCTGGAGCCGCCCGAAGACCTGACGGAGGCGGTGGAAGCGCTCGTGCGCGCCACCTTGCTGCTGGCCGATGTGAGCCGTCCGGCATCCGCGCCGTCCAAGCCACAGCGTCCTGGCCCGGCGCGACGGCCACCGCCGCGGCGCTGATTCAACCGCGTCCGAACAGCCGCTCGGCGTGCAGGCCCAGGCCGGTGGCCACGCTGGCGAAGCGGTCGCCGCGCACCGCGCGTGCCGCGGGGAAGGCGTCGGCGATCTTCTGCGAGAGCAGGCGGAAACCGGTGGAGCCGCCGGTGAAATAGAGCGCGTCGATCTGGTCCGGTTTCAGTCCGGCCTGGGCGGCGGTCTCACGGGCTGCCGTGACGATGCGTTCGATGTCCGCCGAGATCGCATCCACCGCCTGCGCCTCGCTCAGCCGCACCGCCAGTCGCGACTCCACGTGGCTCAGGTCCACCACAGCCTCGCCGCCGCCGGCCACGTCGATCTTGGCCTGCTCGGCCCGAGCGGCCAGTTCGTGGCCCAGCCGCTCGGTGATGACCGTCATCAGCCGCTGGTGCTGCTTCAGGTCTGCGAAGTTCACACGCAGCGCTCGCGCCTCGGCCACGCGCTGCGGGCTGTACACGGTGTTGATGAGGTGCCAGGTGGCCAGGTCGAAGTAGATGCCGCTGGGCACTTCGCGCGGCGGCGCACCGGCGATGCTCGGGCCGTAGGCGCCGTAGCCGAATTCCGGCAGCACGGTGGCCAGTTCCACGCGCCGGTCGAAGTCGGTGCCGGCGATGTGCACGCCGTGGTTGGCGAGGATGTCGTCCTTGCGCTCCAGCCGCTTCATGCGCTCGGGGCCGACACGCACGACGGAGAAGTCCGAGGTGCCACCGCCGATGTCGGCCACCAGCACGACTTCCTCGTGCGAGATCTGCCGCTCGTGGTCGAAGGCCGCGGCGATCGGCTCGTACTGGAAGCTCACCTCTTCGAAGCCCACGCTGAGCGCCGCGCCTTCCAGCGCCGACTGGGCCTGCGCATCACGTGCCGGTTCGTCGTCCACGAAGAACACCGGGCGGCCGAGCACCGCCTGGCGGATGGTGCCGCCAGCCTCATCTTCCGCCTTGGCTTTCAGGTGGCGCAGATAGCCCGCGATGATGTCGATGTACTTCGCGCCGCGCCCGCCGCCCACGTCGGTGGTCTGGTCCACCAGCGTCGAGCCGAGGATGCTCTTCATCGAGCGCATGAGGCGGCCGTCAATGCCGTCCACGTAGGCGGCCACCGCCGCGCGCCCGAAGGCCCGGGGCGGCCCGTTGGTTTCCGGCCCTTCGACAAAGTAGAAGACGGCGGTCGGCATCGTCCGGTAGCCGCGCTCGAGTTCGACGAGGCGCATGCCGCCGTCCCCGGAAGGGACGGCGATCGCGGAGTTCGAGGTGCCGAAGTCGATCGCACAGTACATGGCAAACCCGGATAGGTGAACGCGAGGGGGCGCGATTGTAGGTTCCTATGAGCGGATGTGTTGCGATGGCAGCAACTGGCGGCATACTCTGCGCCGCCAACTGCCGCCGGGTCCATCCCCCACGAGCCCCATGTCCGCTGCTGCCGACCTTCCGCAACTGCTGTCCCGCATCGCCTTGCGCGACCGGTCCGCCTTCGAGCAGCTGTATCGGGCGACCTCGGCGCATCTTTTAGGCGTCGCGTTCCGTATATTGAACAACCGGGACCGCGCCGAAGAGGTGCTGCAGGAAGCTTTCATGAATGTCTGGAACAGTGCCGCGGGCTACAACCCCGGCGTCGCCACACCGATGACCTGGCTCATCAACATCGTCCGCAACAAGGCGATCGACGCCGTGCGCTCGGGCAAGACCGAACGGAATTCCACCGTCGCACTCGACGACGAAGGCATGGACGTGGCGGCCGACGATGCCTTGCAGCCGCAGCAACTGCTCGACGACAGCCTGGTGAAGGTGAACATCGACCGCTGCATGAGCGAGCTGAATCCGTCGCAGCGGCAGGCGTTGGCGCTCGCTTACTACAAGGGCATGGTCCACACCGACATTGCCGAAGCCCTGAACGCGCCGCTGGGCACCGCCAAGGCCTGGGTGCGGCGCGGGCTGGACAAGCTCAAGTCCTGCCTTGAGGCAGCCGGCGTGACGGCGTGAGGGCGGCATGAACTACCTCCTCCCGCAACGACTGGACCGCCTGGCGCGCGAGTACGCGCTGGGCACGATGACCGGCCGTCCGCGCCGCCGCTTCGAAAAGCTGCTGCGCGAGGCACCGCAGGCCGCGCGTGCCGTGACCGCCTGGCAGGAGCGCTTCACGGTGCTCGCTGCGGGCGTGCCGCCGCTGCAGCCGCGAGACCAGGTCTGGGACGGCCTGGAGAAGCGGTTGTTCGCCCCCGCCAAATCTGCCGAGCCCGCCAAGGGACCGCTGCAGTGGCTGTGGAACCTGCTGTCGGTGCGCAGCCTGGGCGGTGCACTGGCCGGCGTGCTCTTGTGTGTGGTGGTGCTGCGATCCCAACCCGGGCTGATCGGCATGGAGCCGCAGTCCGACAAGCTGCCGGCGAGCTACGTCGGCCTGCTGCTGGACAACGCCGGCAAGCCCGCCATCCTCGCCAACTCCCGCCGCCAGGGGACGCAACTCACGGTGAAGGTGCTGCAGCCGGTAGCCGTGCCGCCGGGAAAGGTGGCACAACTGTGGGCCTTCCCGGCTGGGGGCAAACCGTTTCCGGTGGCGGTGCTTCCGCCGCTGCCGGAGGTGAAGTCGTCGGTGACCGTGGCCCTGCCCGATACCTCGGAGAAGCTCTTCTCCAACGTGGGTCGGCTGGCCATCAGCGTGAGCGATGGACCTGCGCGGCCGGGCGAAGAACCGCCTGCGGAGTTCGCGTTGTCGGGGCATTGCGTCAAGCTGTGGTGACGCGGTTGCAATTCCTTTCGGAATTGCACGCGTCCAACGACCGGCAGGCCTCGTAAGTCCAGGCAAGACATCGATGAGCGGTGTCTCCAACCTAGAGAGGACCTCGCCATGAAGACCACGCTTTCCCGCCTCCTGTCCGTCGCCTTGCTGGCCGCCTGCGCCCACACCGCCTTTGCCGCTGACACCGAACCTGCTGCTGCCACGGTGGACAAGCTGGCCGCAGCGCGCGCGCAGATCGCGGCCCAATCCTGGCGCGGCGCCATCGAGGAGCTGAAGAAGGTCAACGACCCCACCAGCGCCGACTGGAACAACCTCATGGGCTACAGCCACCGCAAGGCCAAGGTGCCCGACTACGACGCCGCCGAGCGCTACTACGACGAAGCCCTGCGCATCGACCCGCAGCACCGCGGCGCACTGGAATACTCCGGCGAGCTGTACCTGATGAAGGGCGACCTGCCCAAGGCCGAATCCCGCCTGGCCGTGCTGGACAAGGCCTGCCGCCTGGGCTGCAGCGAGTACACCGACCTGAAGAAGGCCATCGCGGCCTACAAGGCCAACGGCAACAAGTACGTCGCCGCCAACTGATTGATCAGGCGGTCGCGACCTGCGGCGTCCGCAACGGGCGGGCGTCGCCCAGGAAGTTGAAGTTCAGTGCCGGCCGCTGCCCGCTCATCAACTCGGCCAGCGCGCGGCCCGAGCCCGCGCCGTGCGTCCAGCCCAGCGTGCCGTGCCCAGCGTTGATCCACAGGTTGTGAACCTTGCTGCGTCCGATGATCGGGATGTTGTCCGGCGTGCTCGGCCGCAGCCCGGCCCAGAAGTTCGGCTCGCTGGTGTGGGCCACGCCGGGGAAGAGTTCCTCGTAGCGCTGGATCAGCGCCTCGCAGCGCGCACGCGAAGTGCGGCTGTCGAGGCTGGAGTCGTAGCCCGCCATCTCCGCCGTGCCGGCGATGCGGATGGTGTCGCCCAGGCGGCTGATGGCGATCTTGCGGGCGTCGTCGATCATGCTCACCACGCTCGCCTCCTGCGGCTTCTTCAGCTTCAGCGTGGCCGAGTAGCCCTTGGCCGGATAGATGTTGAGGTAAATGCCCAGCGGGCGCAGTGCCGGGGCCGTGAAGCTGCCCATGGCGGCGACGTAGGCGTCTGCCTTCAGGTCGGTGCTGCGGCCGGTGAGGCGGTCGGTCACCTGCACCGAAGACACCATGCGCCCGGCCGTGTCGAAGCTGGCGATGTCATGGTCGTAGAGGAATGCGACGCCACGTTGCGCGCAACGCTTGGCAAGCTCCTGCGTGAACACGCGTGCATCGCCCGATTCATCGCTGGGCGTGAAGGTGCCGCCGAAGATGCGGTCGCCGAAATGCCGGAGCGAAGGCTCGATCTTCAGCACCTCTTCGCGTGAAAGCACGCGCCGGTCCACGCCGTGATGTCGCATCACCTGCGCGGCTTCGGCGCCGGCGTCGAAGTCCTTCTGGCTGGAGAAGAAATGCAGGATGCCTCGCTCCAGGCGGTCGTAGACGATGCCGGTGCGCGACACCATCTCCTTGAGCGTCTCGTGGCTGTAGCGGCCCAGCGCCACCAGCTGCGCCACGTTGCGCTCGAAGGCGTGGTCGTTGCACTGCGTGAGGAAGCTCAGGCCCCAGCGCCACTGGTGCGGGTCCAGCCGTGGACGGAACAGCAGCGGCGAGTCGTCGCGCAGCAGCCACTTCGCGACCTTGAAGGGCGCGCCGGCGTTGGCCCAGGGCTCGCAGAAGCTCACTGAGATCTGCGCGCCGTTGGCGAAGCTGGTTTCCAGTGCGGCGGCGGGCTGGCGGTCGACGACCGTCACCTCGTGGCCTTGCTCCAGCAGATGCCAGGCGGTGCTCACGCCGATGATGCCGGCGCCCAGGACGATCACTTTCATGACGAGGACTTTCTTCTTCGATTCAAAGAGGTTTGAGCAGCAGTTGCGCGGCGACGATGAACATCACCAGCGCCACGCTGGCATCGAGGCCGCGCCACACGCCCGGGCGCCGCAGCCACCGCGCGCTGGCGGAAGCGCCGAAGCCCAGTGCGGTGAACCACATCAGCGATGCAAGGCCCGCGCCGACGGCGAAGGCACCGCGCGCTGACGGGTCCGGCTGCTGCGCACCGACGCTGCCCAGCAGCACGACGGTGTCCAGGTAGACGTGGGGATTGAGGTAGGTGAGGGCCAGCGTGGCGCCGACCGTGGCGCCCAGGCTGGCGGCGGGACCGGCGGCCTGGAGCGACGTGGTGCCGGGCGTCATCGCGCGCCGAGCGGCCAGGGCGCCGTAGACGATGAGGAACGCCGCGCCGCCGAAGCGGAAAACATCCAGCACCCGGGGCGACGACTGGATCACCGATCCAAGCCCGAAGACGCCAGCCGCGATCAGCAGCCAGTCCGACAGCGTGCACACGGCCACCACCGTGCCCACATGCGAGCGGGCCAGTCCCTGGCGCAGCACCAGCGCGTTCTGCGCGCCGATGGCGACGATCAGGCCGGCGGTCATCAGCCAGCCCTGGATCAAGGCGGTGGAAATGGTGGACATGGTGGCTGCGGATTGTCCGAACCGGCAGTGACGCTGTGAAGCGTGATGAATATTTATCGAGATACATTAGCAATACTGATGAAGGACCTCGACCCTGCCGCCCTCGATTGCCTCGCCGCCCTGGCGGACGAGGCTGGCTTCGAGCGCGCCGCACAACGGCTGTCGATCACCCAGTCGGCCGTGTCGCAGCGGCTGAAATCGCTGGAAGCCCAGGTGGGTCGGCTGCTGGTCGTGCGCTCGCGGCCCTTGCGCCTGACCGAGTCCGGCAAGGTGCTGCTGCGCTTTGCCCGGCAGATGCACGCCATGCGCTCGGACCTCGCCCGCGAACTTGGCGCGGCGTCGCCGGTGCAGGAGCGGCTGCCGATCGCCGTCAATGCCGACAGCCTCGCCACCTGGGTGCTGCCTGCGCTGGATCCATTGGTGCAGGAGGGCGTGTCACTGGAGCTGGTGGTCGACGACCAGGACTTCACCCACGACTGGTTGCGACAGGGCGCCGTGCTCGGATGCGTGAGCACCGTTCGGGAGGCACTCCGGGGGTGCCGCGTCCAGCCGCTGGGTGTGATGCGCTACACCGCCGTGGCGTCACCGTCATTCATCGAGCGTGAGCTGATCGGGTCGGGCGGAACGGGTCCGAAAGGCCTTCACGAAGGCAATTTTGCCCAGGTGCCGTTCTTGATCTTCAACCGCAAGGACGACATGCAGCAGCAGTGGGTGTCGCAGGCCTTCGGTGTGCGCCGGCCATCGCTGCGCGAACGCTACGTGCCGTCGTCGGAGGCATACGTCCGGGCGGTGCTGATGGGCTGGGGCGTGGGGGTCGTGCCCCTGGTGCAGGTGCAACCGCTGCTGGGCAGCGGCTCGCTGGTGCTGCTCAGGCCAGAGGTGATGCTGGAGGTGGAACTGTTCTGGCACCAATGGCAACTCGGGCCCGATGCCCAAGGGCCGCGCCATGGCGGGTTGCTGGACCGCGTGGGGGCTGCGCTGGCGGCCGGCGCGCAACGCACACTGGCCGCGCCGCGAAACCTCAGCGGACGGCGACCTCGCGCTTCGCCACGCTCGCGTCCATGAGGACAGGGGGGCGCTCTTGTGACTTGCGCTGGGTAGCCAAGTCGGCATTGCCCAAGCGAGGCTCGGTATTGGCCCGTCGGGTCCGAGACCAGTCCGAGAAATTGGATTCGACAGAGGCGAGGAGCAGGGCGCCGGCGACGGCACCGGCAACGGTGCTCCACGTCAGCGCCTGGAGAGCGTTTAGCGTCATGTTTTTGTATCTCCCAGAAGGGACTTTTTCCGCCTCATCCCAGCGCGGAGCCTTCAACGATAGTTCGACCGCCAGCAAATTGCTACCACTCCAAAAGTGTGGTCGTCGCCGCCATGCAACAAGACGGTGCGGCGCCGGTCAAAAGCGCGCAATTATGCTGCATCGCGGCACGCCGTTACCACGCGCTCGACCAACGCGTAACGAATTGCACGCAAAGCGCCCGTCATTTCCGCGCAACGCACGAAACAAATGCGCACCACACTGGGATCATCAACACCAAGCAGTGTGGGGGTCGAGATGAACAAGCCAAGCCAGCCCTGGTGGTCATCGATCGGATTCGGCAAGAGCGAGCAAGCCGCGGACACGGACTACGCAGACATGGGCACCGCCTTCGGGCTGGATGCCACGGTCGCGCCGGTCGACGATCCCGAGGCGCAGTCGCTGGCCGACGAGCTCGCGGCCAACGACAGACAGAGTCGGCGCGGGATGCGCTGATCCGGGCTTCGCCCGTCAAACCTCGACGGTGAACAAGCCGTCGTAGCCGTCGGCCTCGCCGCGTTTTCCATGCCCTCGCGCGTTGCACACGACGCGTGTCTCATGCCCCTGCGATCGCACCCGGTAGTCGTGCCGGCAGTGCAGATGACCGTGGATCCACAGGTCGGCCAGCGGCAGCAGGTCGTCATCCGCATTGCAGAAGCTCGCCGTCCCCGGCTGCGCCCCATAGCGTGGGTCGGCACTCAGGAAGCTCGGACCGAAATGGGTGATGACGACCGTCGCGTCCCAATCACCGGCCTGCTGTGACAACTCCGCCTCCAGCCATGCCCTGCAGGCCAGCGCCTCGATGCGCACCGCCGCCGCATCGAAGGGCAGGCCGTCGATGGTCGAGCGCTGCACCTTCATGAAGTAGCCCGCTGCCTTGAGCACGCGCTCGCGCTGTGCGTCGCCGAAGAGGTTGAAGTCGCACCAGCGGGTGGTGGCCACGAAGCGGATGCGCCGTCCGTCTGCGCCTGTGCGCACGACGCTCTCGCGCTCCAGCATGGTGAAGCCCAGGTCCGCGCACTGCTCGCGCAGCAGCGGCCAGGTGTCGTTCATCTCGCGGTTGTCGAACTCATGGTTGCCCGCGACGAAGATGACCGGCACCGGCCAGCCGCGGAACAGCTCCATGCCGGCCCAGGTGCTGTCCACGTCGCCGGCGAGCACCAGCAGCTCCGCGCCGGGCGCGGGCTGTGGCTGGTAGCTTTCGGTCTCGAGGTGGAGGTCGGAAAGGATCTGGAGGCGCATCGCTCGAGATGTCAGGCCGGCTCAAGCCCCATGGCAGTGCTTGAACTTCTTGCCGCTGCCGCAGGGGCAGGGGTCGTTGCGGCCCACCTTGGGTGCGTCGCGCTTGACCGTCTCGACCTTGTAGCGCTGCTCGCGGGTCAGGTCCTGCAGGTCGGCCACGGCCAGCACAATCTCCTCGATCGCGTCTTCCAGCGTGGTCAGCGGCTGCTCGCGGTCCAGCGTGGCCACCACTTCCTTTTCCTCGTCGGTCTCGGCCGGCAGGTGGCGGAAGAGGCGGGCGAGCGCGGCCATCACGGCGTCATCGGGCAGCTCCACCAGGTCGGGGAAGCAGATGGTGGCGTGCTGGAAGCCGGCCACCCAGGGCATCAGCGATTGGGAGATGGGATGCAGCCCGGCCATCGGATCGGGCTGGCCTTCCGGGATGGGCTCGGGCTGGTGCTCTTCGTCGAACTCCAGGACGAGCGGGTCGAACCAGCCGTCTTCTTCCATGGCCCGGTTCAGGGCGGCATGGCGGCGCATGATCAGCGCCGTGGTGCGCTCCAACCAGGCGACATCGACGTCGTCGGGCAGCGGCTCGCCCTCGAAGTCGAAGATGTGCGGGAGCCAGGCGTCGGGCTGCAGCAGCACGGGCTGCACCAGGATGCCGCACAGGTAGCCGTCGAGCATTACCGCATCGCAAGGGGTGAGCGGCTCGGGTGTCTGCTGCAGCAGTTCGTCGAGGTCGGCGAATTCGGCGTCGGTGAGGTCGCGAGCGTTGGCCGCGGTGGGGTTCTGTGGCATGGGAAACCTCTGGGTGGCCCGTTCGAATCCGTTCCGAAGGGGCAGCCCGCGATTGTCCTATGCCGCGCGGCCTCCGGGCGCCGGAACGCTGAAACTGCCGATCAGCCGGTAGCGCGAGCCGGGGTGGTACAGCCGCGCGATGGACGCGACCTCGCCTTGCGACACCGTGCGGCGCGACACCATCAGCAGCGCGCTGCCGACGGGCACGTCGAGGATGCGCGCCTGTTCCTCCGTGGCCAGCACGGCTTCGATCACCTGCTCCGCCTCCGTCAGCGGCGCATGCTCGAACAGCACGGCCGAGGGCGTGACCTCGGTGAAGTCGCGCTTGAGCAGGTCCGGTGCGAGAGAGGGGTTCACGTGCCGGTCTTCGTACTGGATGGGCACGCCGTTTTCCAGGTGCACCAGCTGGCAGCGGAACACCGAGGCGCCCTTGCGCAGGCGCATGGCCTGCGCGACGTCGGGCGAGGCCTTCTCGCGGCCGACGCTGCAGACCTGCGTGGTGTGGGTGTGGCCGCGCTCGACGATCTCTTCGTGAATGTCGCGCACCTGCAGCAAATTGGAGATTGGCGTCAGTTCGGCCACGTAGGAGCCCGAGCCCTGGCGCCGCTCGATCAGGCCTTCGGCTTCCAGCTCGCGCAAGGCGCGGTGCACGGTCATGCGCGCGCACCCGAACTCCTGCACCAGCTCGCGTTCTGATGGGAGCCTGACACCGGGCTGCCAGCCGCCGTCGGCGATGCGTTGCTGGATGGAGGTCTTGACGGTCTCGTAGGACAGGGAGCGTTTGCGGCGGGCAGCTTTCATGCGGGCATTCTATGGGACGGCATGCTAAAGTTGTCTAGACCACTTGCTAGAGACAAACCCATGCTTCACACGATCGAACCGGGCGGATTGGACGCAAGACTCCTGCGCAGCGCGGCCGAGGGCGGCAGTCGCTTCGCATTGGCGGAGTCGGCGAGGGCGCGCATCGAGGCAAGCGTGCGCGCGGTGCGCGAGCTGGTTTCTCGGCACGACGCGGTGTACGGCATCAACACCGGTTTCGGCAAGCTCGCGCAAACCCGAATCGCCGACGACCAGCTGGCGCAGCTGCAGAAGAATCTGGTGCTTTCACACAGTGCCGGCGTGGGCAAACCCCTGGAGGCGCCGGTGGTGCGGCTGATGCTGCTGCTCAAGGCGGCGAGCCTCGCGCATGGCGTGTCGGGGGTGCGTGGCGAGGTGATCGATGCCTTGCTCGCGTTGCTCAATGCCGACGTTTTGCCGGTGGTGCCCGAGAAGGGTTCCGTCGGTGCGTCAGGCGACCTCGCACCGCTGGCGCACCTGTCCGGTGTGCTCATCGGCATCGGCGAGGTGTTCGTGGGCGGGCGGCGCCTCCCCGCGGTGCAAGGCCTCACCAAGGCCGGGCTCAAGCCGCTGGAGCTGGGCCCCAAGGAGGGGCTCGCGCTGCTGAACGGCACGCAGTGCTCGACGGCGCTGGCCCTGCATGCGGCGCAGCGCCTTCAGCGCGTGTTCGACGCAGCGGTCGCCGTCGGTGCGATGACGGTGGATGCTGCCAAGGGATCGGACACTCCATTCGACGACCGCATCCATGCGGTGCGCGGCCAGCCCGGCCAGCGCGAGGTGGCCGGCACCTACCGCGACTGGCTGCACGACAGCCCGCTGCGCCAGTCGCACCTGCACTGCGAGAAGGTGCAGGACCCGTACTGCCTGCGCTGCCAGCCCCAGGTGATGGGCGCCTGTCTAGACCAGATGCGCCATGCCTTCAATGTGCTGCTGACCGAAGCCAACGGCGTGTCCGACAACCCGCTGGTGTTTGCCGACCAGATGGAGGCCTTGTCCGGCGGGAACTTCCATGCCGAGCCCGTGGCCTTTGCGGCAGACAACATGGCGCTGGCCATCGCCGAGATCGGTGCACTGTCGGAGCGCCGCACGGCGATGCTGATGGACCCGGTGCTGTCGGGGCTGCCGGCCTTCCTGATCGAGCATGGCGGGCTGAACTCCGGCTTCATGATTGCGCAGGTGACGTCCGCTGCGCTGGCTTCGGAGAACAAGTCGCTCGCCCATCCGGCGAGCGTGGATTCGCTGCCCACCAGCGCAAACCAGGAAGACCATGTCTCGATGGCGACCTATGCCGCGCGGCGTCTGCACCAGATGCTCGACAACACCGCCGGCATCGTGGCGATCGAGTGGCTGTCTGCCGCGCAGGCGCTGGAATTCCACCGGCCGCTGCAGTCCTCGCCGGCGATCGAGAAGCTGCACGCGACCTTGCGCGAGAAGGTGCCGTTCATGCACGAGGACCGGCTGGTGGCGCCGGACATCGAGGCGGCGACGCGATTGGTGGAGAGCGGCGTTTCGCTGGCGTGACGATGGATCCCGGCGAACGCCAGGGTCCACCGGGCCTCACGCGGCGACTTGTTCTCCGCCGCGCCACTGCTTCATCAGCCCGTCCCACTTCGGCCGGGCTGCCGTGAGGTGCCGCTCCTTCACGTGGCCGTAGCCCCGAATCTCCTCGGGGATGCGCGCGATCTCCACGGCCAGTGACAGGTTCTCCGCCTTCAAGCCACGCAGCACTTCATCGATCGACGCCTTGTACTCGCCGATCAGCGCGCGCTCCATCTTGCGTTCCTCGGTGTGCCCGAACACGTCGAAGGCCGAACCGCGCAAGCCCTTGAGCTTGGCCAGCACACCGAACGCCGTCAGCATCCACGGCCCGTAGGTCTTCTTCACCAGCTCGCCCTTCTCGTTCTTCTTGGCCGTCATCGGCGGCGCGAGGTGGTAGTTCAGCTTGTAGTCGCCTTCGAACTGAGCGGCCACCTTGTCGAGGAAGCTGCGGTCGGTGTGCAGGCGCGCGACTTCGTACTCGTCCTTGTAGGCCATCACCTTGAAGAGGTAACGGGCCACGGCCTCGGTCAGCTTCGTGCCGCCCAGCGGCTTCTCTGCGGTGCGAACCTTCTCGACGAACTCCTTGTACTGGGCCGCATACGCCGCGTTCTGGTAGCCGGTGAGGAACTCCACGCGCTTGGCGATCAGCTCGTCCACGTTGGTGGACTTGCGCATGAACTCGATCACCTGCGCCGGCTTGAGCTGCTGCTGCACGCCCGCCAGGTCGTGGGCGGCGCGGCGGCCCCACTCGAAGGCGATCTTGTTGTTCTCCACCTGCACGCCGTTGAGCTCGATGGCACGCATCAGCGCCGCATGGCTCAGCGGGATGCGGCCCTTCTGCCACGCATAGCCCAGCATCAGCGGGTTGGCGTACAGCGAATCGCCCACCAGCTCCACCGCGATCTTGTCGGCGTCCAGCATGCCCACGTTGGCCGCACCCGCCGCGGCGGTGATGGCGTTCTCGCAGTTGCCGCCGGGGAACTGCCAGTTCGGGTTGTTCACGAAGGCGGCCGTCGGCGAGCCATGCGAGTTCAGCGCCACGAAGGTCCGGCCTTCGCGCATCACCGCCAGCGTGCTCTTGTTGGCCGCGACGATCGGGTCGCAGCCGATCACGATGTCCGCCTCCGCCGTGCCCACCTTGGTGGTGAGGATGGCGTCCATGCGGTTGGCGATCTGGATGTGGCTCCAGGTCGCGCCGCCCTTCTGCGCCAGGCCCGCCGCATCCTGCGTGACGATGCCCTTGCCCTCGATGTGCGCCGCCATGCCCAGCAGCTGGCCGATGGTGATCACGCCGGTGCCGCCCACACCCGCCACCACGATGCCCCAGGCCGTCTCGGCCACGGGCAGGGTGGGCTCGGGAATCGCCTGCAGCGAGAAGGGATCGGGCCGCGTCTTCTGGCCCTTCTTCGCCGACTTCATCTGCCCGCCTTCCACCGTCACGAAGCTCGGGCAGAAGCCGTTCACGCAGGAGTAGTCCTTGTTGCAGCTGTTCTGGTTGATGCGGCGCTTGCGACCGAACTCGGTCTCCACCGGCTCCACGCTCAGGCAGTTGCTCTTGACGGAGCAGTCGCCGCAGCCTTCGCACACCAGCTCGTTGATGACCACGCGCTTGCTGGGCTCGACCATGGTGCCGCGCTTGCGGCGGCGGCGCTTCTCGGTGGCGCAGGTCTGGTCGTAGATGATGGCCGTGCAGCCCTTGATCTCGCGGTACTCGCGCTGGATGCGGTCCAGCTCGTCGCGGTGGTAGACGTTCACGCCCGCGAGCAGATCGACGCCCTGGTACTTTTCGGGCTGGTCGGTCACGATGCTCAGCGCCGTCACGCCCTCGGCCTTCAGGCTTTGCATGATCTGCAGCACCGAATGGCCTTCGGGCCGCTCGCCCACCTGCTGCCCGCCGGTCATCGCGACTGCGTCGTTGTAGAGGATCTTGTAGGTGATGTTCACGCCCGCCGCGATGCTCTGGCGGATGGCCAGCAGGCCGCTGTGGAAGTAGGTGCCATCGCCCAGGTTCGCGAAGATGTGCTTGTCGGTCGTGAACGGCGCCTGGCCCACCCAGGGCACTCCTTCGCCGCCCATTTGCGTGAAGGTGCTGGTGCTGCGGTCCATCCACACCACCATGTAGTGGCAGCCGATGCCGGCCACGGCGCGCGAGCCTTCGGGCACCTTGGTGCTGGTGTTGTGCGGGCAGCCGCTGCAGAACCAGGGCGTGCGGTCGCCCGTGCCCGAACCCTTCACTTCCAGCACCTGCAGGCTGCGTTCCTTGGCCTCGATGATGGCCACGCGCGCGTCCATGCGCGCGGCGGTGTCGGCATCGACGCCCAGCTTCTTCAGCCGCCTGGCAATCGCCTTGGCGATGATGGCCGGCGTGAGGTCGGCCTGCGGGCGCAGCAGCCAATGCTTGGACGGGTTGGCATGCGACCACTCGCCGCCTTCGCCGTCCTCGCCTTCGTCGAACTTGCCCACCACCGTGGGCCGCACGTCCGGACGCCAGTTGTACAGCTCCTCCTTGAGCTGGTATTCGAGGACCTGGCGCTTCTCCTCGACCACCACGATCTCCTGCAGGCCCTGCGCGAAGTCGCGGGTGATGGTCGCTTCCAGCGGCCACACCACGTTCACCTTGTGCAGGCGGATGCCCAGGCGGCGGCAGGTCTCGTCGTCCAACCCCAGGTCGTGCAGCGCCTGGCGCGTGTCGTTGTAGGCCTTGCCGCTGGCGATCAGGCCGAAGCGGTCGTTCGGCCCGCTGATGACGTTGTGATTGAGCTTGTTGGCGCGGATGTAGGCGAGCGCCGCGTACCACTTGTAGTCCATCAGCCGCGCTTCCTGCTCCAGCGGCGCGTCGGGCCAGCGGATGTGCAGGCCGCCCGGCGGCATCTGGAAGTCCTCGGGCATGACGATGTCCACCCGGTCCGGGTCGACGAACACGCTGCTGGCGGATTCCACGATCTCCTGGATGGTCTTCATGCCCGACCACACGCCCGCGAAGCGGCTGAGCGCAAAGGCATGCAGGCCCATGTCGAGGATGTCCTGCACCGACGAGGGGAAGAACACCGGCAGGCCGCAGGCCTTGAAGATGTGGTCGCTCTGGTGCGCCGCGGTGGAGCTCTTGGCGATGTGGTCGTCGCCCGCGATGGCGATCACGCCACCGTGCTTTGCAGTGCCTGCCATGTTGGCGTGCTTGAACACGTCGGAGCAGCGGTCCACGCCCGGTCCCTTGCCGTACCAGATGCCGAACACGCCGTCGAACTTCTTGCTCTGCGGGTACAGGTCCAGCTGCTGCGTGCCCCAGATGGCGGTGGCGCCGAGCTCTTCGTTCACGCCCGGCTGGAACACGATGTTCTGTGCCGCCAGGTGCTTCTTGGCCTGCCACAGCGCCTGGTCGTAGGTGCCCAGCGGCGAGCCGCGGTAGCCGCTGATGAAGCCGGCGGTGTTCAGCCCGTTGAAGGCGTCGCGCTTGCGCTGCAGCATGGGCAGCCGCACCAGCGCCTGCACGCCGCTCATGAAGGCGCGGCCGTTGTCCAGGCTGTACTTGTCGTCCAGCGACACGGTCTCCAGCGCGCGGCGGATCGACTCAGGCAGGGGGGCGTTCATCGGCAGGGGGCTCCAGGCGTAGGGTGGGTCCAGCGCAGCGGACCCACGCAATGGTCAAACCAGCCCAGCAGTTTAGATTTTTGCTTTCAACAAGTCTTTTCTTTCTGTGCCCGGAAACCGCGGTGGAGGGCAATAATGTTGCTCAAAATTCAATGAATCGAGCAACATGAAGCCGAAATCAGCAACACCAGGGAAAACCCCCGATCCGACCGACACCGAGCCCCATGGCGCCAGCCTCGACCGCTACGACATCGCCATCCTGCGCGAGCTGCAGTCCGACGCGCGGCTGTCCAACACCGAGCTCGCCTCGCGCATCGGGCTGTCGGCCGCGCCCACCTGGCGGCGCGTGAAGTGGCTGGAAGATCAGCGCTACATCACCGGCTACCGCGCCGAGATCGACCGCCGCAAGATCGGCCTGGGCGTGCTGGCCTTCGTGCGCGTGGACAGCGAGCGCAACAACGCCGCCATGACGCGCGAGCTGGAAGAGGCGATCCGCCACGTGCCGGAGGTCATCTCCTGCCACTACATCTCCGGCTCGGGCACCTTCGAGCTGCAGGTCATGGCCACTGACCTCGACGCCTTCTCGCGCCTGTGCCTGGACACGCTGCTGACCCTGCCCAACGTGAAGGACCTGCACACCAGCTTTTCCCTCGGCGAGGTCAAGGCGGGTGCGGCCCTGCCCTTGTCGCACTTGCACACAGGCTGATACGCTCGCCGCGTGACCGCCCCCACGATCGCCACGGCCTTGCTTGGCACGGATCCGCACCAGCGCATCCGGCTTCTGCAAACCGCCATCGCATCGCTGCTGATGTTCGCAGCGGCCGCCGCGGTCAACTACCTCGTGTGGGTGGGCATCACGCCGGTTTGGCAGGGTGTGGTGTGGACCGTGTTCACGCTCGGCACCTTCGCTGGCTTCCTCCTCTTCATCCGGCTGGGCTTCAACAGGGGCCTTGCCGACCCATCGCTGTCCGCGGCGCAGATGGTCATGGCCATGCTGGTCAGCGTGTGGGCCTACGCGATCGCCAATGCCGGCCGCGGCGCGGTGTTCCCGGCGCCCATGCTCACGATGATGTTCGGCATGTATGCGCTCACGCCGGGGTCCATCCGCCGCATCGGCTGGTTCGCGGTGATCGTCTTCGGTGTCGTGATGGGCGTGATGACCCAACTCAAGCCCACGGTGTACGAACCCCGGGTGGAGCTCGTCCACTTCTTCGTCTTCAGCGTGATGATCCTCACCGTGTCCTGGCTGGCCAGCCAGCTCTCGCGGCTGCGCAACCGGCTGCGCACGCAGAAGGCGGAACTCGCGCATGCGCTGGAGCGCATCCAGGACCTGGCCACGCACGACGAACTCACCGGCCTCTTCAACCGCCGCCACATGCAGGACCTGCTGCACCTGGAGCACCAGCGCTGCATGCGATCGGGCCACCCGTTCTGCATCGTGATGCTGGACCTGGACCACTTCAAGCGCATCAACGACGCCCACGGCCACGCCGGGGGCGATGCGGTGCTGCGCGCCTTCGCCGATGAGGCGAAGGCCTGCATCCGAGCGTCCGACGCCATCGCCCGCTGGGGTGGCGAGGAATTCCTGCTGCTCATGACCGACACGCGTGCCTCGCTGGGCAAGCTGGGCGTGGAGCGGCTGCGCGAGCGGGTGACCGCCTTGCGCCCGCCGGGCGTGGAGTCGTCGCTGCCCATCACCCTGTCGGCCGGGCTGGCCGAGCACCGGGCCGGCGAGCCCATCAGCGAGACCATCTCGCGGGCCGACCAGGCCGTGTACCTCGCCAAGGCCCAGGGCCGCAACCGGGTGGTGATGGGCTGAGGGCCCGGTCCGCCCCTTGAATTCCTGTTCGCTTTTCGCGCGTCACCTTTGGGGTGGGAACGCCGTTTGCCGGCACAAGTTCGGGTGCGGCCTCCCTGTGGCCGCATTCAAAAACTATGGCGCATGGCGGCCGGCCGACCAAGATCGGGCCGGCCTGTTTCGAGAGGGCGTGATGAGCAAGGAACCCACATCGGCAACCAGGGAAGACGACACCGTCTCTACCGGGATTTCCACCTTCGACGGCATCCTGGGCGGCGGCCTCACCCGCAACCGTTTCTACATGGTGCAAGGCGTTCCCGGCTCGGGCAAGACGACGCTGGCCCTGCAATTCCTGATGGAGGGCGCCCGGCACGGCGAGTCGGTCCTGTACGTGACGCTGTCCGAAACCGAAGAAGAGATCCGCGCCGTCGCGGCCTCGCATGGCTGGTCGCTGGACGGCGTGCAGGTGCTGGAGGTCATCCCGTCCGAAGAGGCCTTGTCGCCCGAAGAGCAATACACCGTGTTCCAGCCCGACGAGGTCGAGCTGAGCGAGACGACCAAGGCGATCCTCGGTGAAGTGGAGGCGCGCAAGCCGGTGCGGGTGGCCTTCGACTCCCTGTCGGAGCTGCGCCTGCTGGCGGGCAGCCCACTGCGCTACCGGCGGCAGATGCTGGGCCTCAAGCAGTATTTCGCGGGCCGCAAGTGCACGGTCATCGTGCTGGACGACTTCACCGGCACCGACGACGACCCGCAACTGCAGAGCATCGCCCACGGCATCATCGAGCTGGACCAGGAGACGCCGCTGTTCGGTTCGGCGAGGCGGCGGCTGCGCGTCATCAAGTACCGCGGCCGGCAGTTCGTGGGCGGCTACCACGACTTCCGCATCGCGCGTGGTGGCCTGCAGGTGTTCCCCCGCCTGGTGGCGTCCCTGCATCGCCAGGCCGAGACCCTGGGCGGGGCGCTCAGCAGCGACGTGCCCGAGCTGGACCAGCTGCTGGGCGGCGGCCTCGAGCGCGGCACCAGCACCTTGCTGTCGGGTGGGCCCGGCACGGGCAAGTCCACCATCGCGGCGCAATATGCCGTGGCGGCTGCGCGGCGCGGCGAGCGGGCGGCCATGTTCCTCTTTGACGAAAGCGCGGCCACCATGAAGAAGCGCCTGCAGGCGCTGTCCCTGGATGTCGAACCGCTGATGCGCTCCGGCCGGCTCACCATGCAGCAGATCGACCCGGCCGAGCTCTCGCCCGGCGAATTGATGTGCACGGTGGCGGGCGTGTCCAGCAACGAGCGGGCGTCGGTCGTGGTGCTCGACAGCCTGAACGGTTTCCTCAACGCCATGCCGCACGACAAGGTGCTGAACGTGCAACTGCACGAGCTGCTCACCTTCCTCGGGCAGCAAGGCACCGCCACCTTGCTCGTGGCGGTGCAGCGCGGGCTGATCGGCATGGCCATGGACAGTCCGGTGGACGCCAGCTACCTCGCCGACACCGTGATGCTGCTGCGCTACTTCGAACTCAAGGGCAGCATCCGGGGCGCGATCTCGGTGCTCAAGAAGCGCAGCGGCCCGCACGAGCGCACGATCCGCGAGTTCGCCATCGGCCCGACCGGCCTGCGGGTGGGGCCGGCGCTGGACCGCTTCCACGGCGTGCTCACCGGGGTGCCCAAGTACCTGGGCGACGCCTTGCCCTCCATGGATTGACGCGAGCGGCGGGGTTGGGGATGGACGACAAGCGCGAACAACGCAGCCTGGTGCTGGCTCCGTCGGGCAAGGACTCTTCGCTCATCGCCGGAGCACTGCAGCGATCGGGCATCCTGGCGCATGTCTGCGCCTCGGTGGAAGAGCTGGTGAGCGAAGCGCGCCTGGGCGTGGGAGCGATGCTGGTGGCCGAGGAGGCCTTGGTGAAGTTGTCCCTGCGGCGCTTGATGCAGGAGCTGATCGAGGACCAGCCCTCCTGGTCGGACCTGCCGGTGGTGCTGTTGGCCAAGGCCGGCCTGCCCACCCGGCTCCAGCTCGACCTGGGCCGCACGCTGGGCAACGTCACCCTGCTGGAGAGGCCGGTGCCCAGCGCCACGCTGGTGAGCGCGGTGCGCACGGCCTTGCGCACGCGCGAGCGCCAGTACGCGACGCGCACCGCCGACCGCCGCAAGGACGAATTCCTCGCCACGCTGGCGCACGAGCTGCGCAACCCGCTGGCACCGATGACCAACGCCCTGCACCTGGTCAAGCGCGGCGACGCCACTGCGTCCGTGCGCGATTGGTCGCTGGCGGTGATGCAGCGCCAGCTCCTGCAGATGACGCGCCTGGTGGACGACCTGCTGGACGTGGCACGCATCTCCCAGGGCAAGGTGGTGCTGCAGCGGCGCATCGTGGATGCACGCGAGGTCATCCGCAATGCCGTCGAAGTCAGCGCACCGCTCATCGAGGCCATGCGCCACACGCTGGTCATGACGCTGCCCGAGGAGCCCGCGCGCGTGGATGCCGATCCCGTCCGGCTGGCGCAGTGCATCTCCAACCTGCTCAACAACGCCGCGAAATACACGCCCGAGGGCGGCCGCATCGAGATCGATGCGGAGTGTGTCGGCATGAACCTGCGCATCGCCGTCGAGGACGACGGGCTGGGCATCCCGCCTTCGGCGATGGAGCAGCTCTTCCACATCTTCTCGCAGGTGGGCCGTTCCAAGGACCATTCACGCGGCGGGCTGGGCATCGGCCTGTCCATCGTGAAAGCCTTCGTCGAGCTGCATGGCGGCACGGTGTGGGCCGCCAGCGATGGCGAAGGCCGCGGCTCGACCTTCACCATCCACATGCCACTGGTCGAGTCCTGCGAGGATGTTTCCGTTGCGCTGCCCGGCGCGGACACGCGCCGCGAGGTGCAGCCGCACCGCATCCTGGTGGTGGACGACAACATCGACAGCGCCGACAGCCTGAGCCTGCTGCTGACGGCCTGCGGGCACAAGGTGAGCAAGGCCTACACCGGGCAGGGCGGCATCGAGGCAGCGAGGGCCCATCCGCCGGACCTGGCCATCCTGGACATCGGCCTGCCGGACATGTCCGGCTTCGACCTCGCTGCGCGGCTGCGCGAAGACGAAGCCACCGCGCATACCGTGCTGGTGGCCTTGTCGGGCTGGGGCCAGAAGATCGACAGGCAACGCTCCGCGCAGGCGGGCTTTGCACATCACTTGGTGAAGCCGGCGGATCCGGCGGCGGTGCTGGAACTGATCCAGTCCGCGGCGCATACGGTGCCCAGCCCGTAGCCTGCCCATCGAGGCTCGGATATTGCAGGGCCGGTGTCCAGACGCCGGCGCGGCACTGTTGTGGCGCGTGCCGGACCATCCACGCACCAAGGAGAACCGCCATGAGCCGACTGGACGTCACCGAGAAGATCATCGCCACCAAGGTGGCCAAGGGCATCCAATGGGGCGACGTCGCGAAGAAGGTCGGGCTCAGCAAGGAATGGACGACGGCCGCGTGCCTGGGCCAGATGACGCTCGACGCACGGCAGGCGGGCATCGTGGGCGAGATCTTCGGGTTGAGCGATGCCGAGCAGAAATGGCTGGGCGTGGTGCCGTACAAGGGCTCGCTGCCCACGCAGGTGCCCACCGATCCGCTGATCTACCGCTTCTACGAACTGGTGAGCGTGTACGGCACGACCTTCAAGGAGTTGATCCACGAGGAGTTCGGCGACGGCATCATGAGCGCCATCGACTTCAAGATGGACCTGCAGCGCGAGCCCAACGATGCCGGCGACCGCGTGAGCATCACGATGTCGGGCAAGTTCCTGCCCTACAAGACCTACTGAGCAAGGCTCACGACCGCGGCCACAGCACCCACATGCGCAGCGGCTGCTTCATGCGGCCGGCCTGCTGCTCGGCCTGCTCGCCCCAGCCCCAGAAGTAGTCGGCGCGCACCGCGCCGGTGATGGCGGTGCCCGTGTCCTGCGCCAGGACCACGCGCCGCAGCGGTGTGTTGGACAGCGGCTCCGTGGTGTCCAGCCACACCGGCGTGCCGTAGGGAACGCTCTGTGCATCGACCGCGATGGAGCGGCCCGGCGACAGGGGCACGCCCTGCGCACCGCGTGGGCCGGCGGCCGGATCGGGAATGGGTTCTTCCTTGAAGAAGACCACGCGCGGGTTGCTCCACAGCAGTTCGTTCACCCGCTTGGGGTTCATGCGCGCCCAGGCCTTGATCGCGGGCCACGACGCCTGCTCGGGCTTGAGCTCGCCCTGTTCGATGAGCCACTTGCCCACCGACTTGTAAGGCTGGTCGTTGTGGCCGGCAAAGGCGGCGCGCACGAGCTTGCGCGTGCCGTCGGCCTCGGTGATCTGCAAGCGGCCGCTGCCCTGGATCTGCAGGATGAGTGCATCCAGCGGGTCGGCCACGAAGGCCAGCTCGTGGCCCTTGAGCTGGGCCTGCACGCCAGCCTGCGTGTCCAGCTGCTGGCGCGTCCACCAGGGCTTGCGCGTGGCAAGGTCGGCGGGGGTCATGTACAGCGGCACGCGGAACGGGCCCTGGGCCGTGCGGCGCGCTTCGACCAGGGGCTCGAAGTAGCCGGTGGCCAGGCCATCTGTCGCGCCTTCGAGGGATTCGACGCGGTAGGGCGACAGCCGCTGCTGCAGCCAGGTGCGCACCGCCGCATCACCGGCCAGCGAGGCACCGGACTTGCGAGCATCGCTGCACAGGCGGGCCCATTCGAAGGGCGGCTTCTCGCAGCTGCGCATGAGGGCGGGCCACAGCTCGCTGGTGCGGTCGCTGTCCCAGCCTGGAAGGTCGTTCCAGTCCACCGCGACCCAGCGGGCGCGGCTGCGCAGCAAGGCGGTGCCTGGGGAAGGGGCCGACGCAGGCGGCGCAGGCGCCTTGGCGGCCTTGTCCTCCACCGGCACGCGATCGTCCAGCGGAACGGACGAGCAGGCCGCCAGCGCTCCTAGAATGAGCGCCGGCCACGCGAGGCGGGCTGCACTTCGAAACGACATAGCCATGTGGGTGATTCTGCTGGAGGCCCTGGGCGCGATGGCGCTGCTCATCCTCATCGTGTGGTGGACCATGTTCTCGGGCCGCAAGGGCGGCGAGCGGCGAGGGCCCGACGAGCGCTGAGCGGCGCGGGCCTAGTGCAGCGACGAGGCCGTGGTCAGGCCGAATTCCGCGATGGGCGTGTCGAAGGGCCGCGCATCCTCGGTCATGCAGAAGTAGGTGCCGCGCATGGTGCCGTTGGGCGTGCCCAGGCGCGTCCAGCTCGAATACTCGAACTGCTCGCCCGGCTTGAGCAGGGGCTGGTGCCCCACCACCGCCAGGCCGCGCACCTCCTCGGTGTGGCCGTCGGCGTCGGTGATGATCCAGTGCCGCGCAATGAGCTGCGCGGTGACATCGCCGGTGTTGTGGATGGTGACGGTGTACGCGAAGGCGTACTGCCCCGCGTCCGGCTGCGATTGCTCGGGCAGGGGCCGCACGGCGACGCTGCACGTGAACTCGGGTTTGGGCATGCGGCCATTCTAGAGGTGCAGCCCGCCCGGGCGCCCCACACGGCGAAGGGGCAGGGCGATCAAAGCACCGGCGAGCAGGCGGTCTGCACCGCCTCGTGCGGCAGCGTCGGCGGTTCCGCGTCGTCTGCGTCCTCATGCCGCGCGCTCAGCAAGCCATGGCGCTTGAGCAGCGTGCGCAAGGTGTTGCGCGTGATGCCCAGCAGCCGCGCCGACTGGACCTGGTTGTTGCGCGCATGGGCGAAGGCGTGGTGGACGACCAGCCGCTCGATGGTGTCGAAGAGCTCGGGAGGGCGCGACTCGATCAGCCGGCCGAGTGCCCGCGTGAACTGCTCGATGGGCGGGGCCTCGGCAGGCGTCGGCGTGGTGGCCGGCGCGGGCAGGGGCGCCCCTGCGGCGATGCCGGCCGAGGCGTTCGCCTCGACGCCATCGACAGGCGCCGCCGTCGCGCCCAGCCGCAGCAAGGGCGAGAAGCGGAAGTCGCTGCCGCGAATCACGCCGTCACGGCACACGATCAGCGCGTAGTGGATGACGTTCTCCAGCTCGCGGATGTTGCCCGGCCAGCCATAGCTCAGGAGCGCGCTCTGCGCCTCCTCTGACAGGCGCGGCTCCAGCATGCTGAGCTTGCCCGCATACATGCCGATGAAGTGGCGCGCCAGCGGCAGGATGTCGCCGGTGCGCACCCGCAGCGGCGGCAGGTTCACCGACGCCACGCTCAGGCGGTAATACAGGTCGGCGCGGAAGTGCTGCGCCTCCACCGCCTGGTGCAAGTCGACGTTCGTCGCCGCCACCAGCCGCACGTCCAGGGGCACCGCGCGGCGCGAGCCCAGGCGCACCACCTGCTTTTCTTGCAGCACGCGCAGCAGCTTCACCTGCAGCGCCGGCGGCAGGTCGCCGATCTCGTCGAGGAAGAGGGTGCCGCCGTTGGCCGCCTCGAACCACCCGGCACGCGCCTGCGATGCGCCGGTGAAGGCGCCCGATTCGTGGCCGAACAGTTCGGCGTCGATCAGCGTCTCGCTGAAGGCGCCGCAGTTCACCGCGAGGAAGGGCCCCTTGCGTCCGCTGCGCTTGTGGATGTGCCGCGCGATCAATTCCTTGCCGGTGCCGGTCTCGCCGATCACCAGCACGGTCGCCTCGCTGCGCGCGATGCGCTCCACCTGCTCCAGGAGCGCCATCGAGCGCGCGTCATGGAACAGCAGGGCCTTGGCGCGGATGGACAAGGCCATGGACGCGGCGTCGGGGAATGTGAGCAGGTTCGTGTCGGACATCGGTGTGCGTTCTGGAAAGCGGACTGTTCCTCTAGGGCTTGAACTGCACGTCCAGGTTGACCTGGACGTCTTCACCGCCGGACGAACACTTCAGCCGCTTGATGGCCGGCTGGATGTACTTCGTGTACTCCTTCGGACCCGACAGCTGCACCACGTCCACCACCTGGTTGCCACGGATGGTGAGCCGGCTGCGCACGGTGCCGGCGATGCCCACGCGCTCGAAGGCGTCGCCCAGCATCTGCTCGATGACGGCCTGGTAGCCGGGGCAGGCCACGCTCACCTCTTGCCTGGCCACCGGCTTGGGTGCGGGGGGCGCCGGCGGTGGCGGCGGTTCGATGACCACCGGCTCCTTGGGCGGCTCCGCCTGCACCGCGACGATGGGCGGAGGCGGCGCGGCCACCTGCACTTCCGGCGGCGGCACGTAGGCCGGCGGCGGAGGCGCCTGCACCTTGGGCGTCTCCTTGATCTTCTCCACCTTGGGCGGCGGAGGCGGCGGCGGGGGCGGCGCGACCTCGGGAATGATGCTCATCGTGATGGGCTTCTTCACGATCTCGATCGCCTGGCGCGCCAGGCCCGAGGCCAGCGCCCAGCCGATGAGCACGTGCAGGGCCACCACCACCGCGAGCCCGGTGCCGCGGCTGCCGGCCTTCTGGCCGGCCAGCGGATCGACGGGGCGCTGCAGTGGCACGGCCGGCAGCGGCCGGTGCGGAAGGTCCAGCACCCCGCCTTGTGGAAGAAGAACTGCGCTCATGGAATCCTCACTGGTCGATGAACTGTTCGCTGCCCACCACGCCCAGCTTTTGCAGGCCGGCCTGGTTCACGGCCACCATCACCTCGGCGAAGCTGTCGTAGCTGGCGTGCTTGTCCGGGCGCACATGCACCTCGGGTTGCGTGGTCTGCGTGGCGATGGCGTGCAGCCGCGCCTGCAGGTCCGGCGTGCCGGCCAGCGGCGTGCCGTTCCAGTGCACGACCTTGTCGGCACCGATGTCGATCTGCACCACCTCCGGCTTGATGTCGCTGGGTGGCGGCGTGCCCACCGGCAGGTTGAGGTTGACCGAATGCAGCTGGATCGGGATCGTGATGATCAGCATCACCAGCAGCACCAGCATCACGTCGATGAGCGGCGTGGTGTTGATGTCGGCCACCGGTTCGTCCTGCGTCGGCTGGCGGCGCGCCTTCTTGTGTCGTTGGAGGCTCATGTCGGGCTCAGGCCTTGGACGGCGGTTCGGTGATGAAGCCCACCTTCGCGATGCCCGCGCGCTGGCAGGCCAGCACCACGCGGCCCACCGGGGCGTAGTCGCCGCGTGCATCGCCGCGGATGTGCACTTCGGGCTGCGGGTTCTGCACCGACACCTTCTTGAGCCGGTCCACCAGGGCCTGCGTGCTGCCGAGCTTCGCGTCGAACCAGTAGATGCCGCCCTTGTCGTCCACCGAAATCACGATGTCCTGCGGTTTGCTCTCGCGCACTTCGTTGCGCTTCTTGGGAAGGTCCACCGGCACGGAGGTGTTCACCACCGGAATCGTGATGAGGAAGATGATGAGCAGCACCAGCATCACGTCCACCAGCGGCGTGGTGTTGATGGCGGCAACCACCTGTTCTTCGCTGCCGCCCGAGGCGGGAATGTTCATGGCCATGGTGCGTGCTCCCGTCGATGTACGGGCCTCAGGCCGGTTGTGCGGAGCTGCCCAGCAGCACCGAATGCAGCTCGCCGGAGAAGTCGCGCACGTCGTCCATCACGCTGACGTTGCGGCGAAGCAGCCAGTTGTAGCCCAGCACCGCAGGCACTGCCACGGCCAGGCCGATGGCCGTCATGATCAGCGCCTCGCCCACCGGACCCGCCACCTTGTCGATGGAGGCCTGGCCGGCCACGCCGATGGCGGTGAGCGCGTGATAGATGCCCCACACCGTGCCGAACAGGCCGATGAACGGCGAGGTGGAGCCCACGGTGGCGAGGAAGCTCAGTCCGCTGGACAGCCGCCGCTGCACCCGCTCGGTGGCGCGGTGCATCGACAGGTCCACCCAGTCGTTGAAGTCCACCTGGGCATGCAGCCCGCTGTGCTTGTGCGTGGCCAGCAGGCCGCTTTCGGCGATGAAGCGGAAGGGGCTGTTGTCGGACAGCTTCTTCGCGCCGGCCTGCACCGAGCCTGCGTTCCAGAACTCGCGCGCCGCGGCCTTGGACTGCACGCCGATGCGCAACTGGTCCAGCAGCTTGGTGATGATGACGTACCAGCTGCCGATGCTCATGACCGCCAGGATCACCAGCACGCTCTTGGCGACGAGATCGCTTTGCGTCCACAAGGCGGTGAGGCCGTACGGGTTGTCGGTGGCCTCGCCCGGTTGAGCATAGGCAAGGGCGCTGGCCGCGAGCAGGGCCGCCGCGGTGGCGGCGCTGCGCAGCGTGAAGAAGGTGTGGCGCTTCATGGATGCGGGTGGATTGCGAACGATTGGAGGGTGGCAGTGTGGCCATCGCACTGCCGGGCAGGAAGAAAGACTTTTGCAGATGCTTATTCGAGCTCAGCGCGCTGGTGCAGAAGCGGGGCGTGCCGGCGGCTGGATGTGTGCCACGGCCTTGCCGCCTTCGTGTTCGTAGTCCTCCGAGCCGGTGGCGCCCGCGATGGTGAAGCCGCGGCTGGCCAGCAGGTCACCGGCGGCGCCGGCGCGCTGCGCATGGTTGGATACCGTCACGATGGCGCGGTCCTTCGGCAGGTAGGCGAGATGCTTCTCCAGGTCCTGGTTCTGCACGTTGACGAACACCGGGAAGCTGCCGTACTTGATGAGCTCGTCGGGCCGGCGCACATCAAGGAAGAGCACCTTCTCGGGCTTGGCGAGCAGGGCATCCACCTCGGCCTGGTTCAGGCGCTTGGTCTTGTACTTCCAGGGTTGCGGCTGCGAGGCGGCCGCAGCGGGCGCCTGCTGGGCGAAGACACTGAAGGAAGCCAGGGCAATGGCGATGGCGGTGGCGGTTCTGGCGAAAAGGTGTTGCATGGATGAATCAAAAGAGTCGTGTTGACAACCGGGTGGTGCAGCATCCATGCCACGGCACCACGATCCAAATTCAAGCAGCACAAAAGCTGGATTTTCAGCAGATCTTCAACGGGGCCGCTGCACTTGCAGCGATGCGTGTTGCCCGACTGTTCCTTTCCCAGCAAATGCTCCCGATCCCTGGGTGCAGCCTCATTTGAATATCCGTTTTCATGATTGGCTGCACCTTGCGGTGTCCGATACGGTTCACCCCCTCACAAGACCAGATTCCAAACATCCGAGAGGGGTTTTCACGTGAAGCGCAAGTCCGGTTGGCAACAGCAACCCAAGCATCGGTTCCGTCTTTCACCCATTGCCGCCGTTGCCGCCGGCCTGGCCATGCTGGCATCGAGTGCCGCGCAGGCCGCTGATGCAGCCCCTGCGCCCGCAGGATCAGCCAGCGCGCCGGCCGCCGATGCGCCGGCCGAAGCACCCGCGCTGGACGCCGTGGTCGTGCGCAGCCGCAACCGCATCGAGCGATTGCAGGACGTGCCGCTGTCCGTCTCGGTGGTGCAAGGCGCCGAGCTCGACCGCCTGAGCGCCTACGGCATTGATGCCATCACCAAGCGCGCGGCCAACGTGTCGTGGAACCTGGGCAACCAGCGCACCAGCAGCCTGTCCATCCGCGGCGTGGGCAAGATCGGCCAGACCGAGGCGCAGGACCCGAGCGTGGGCACCATCGTCGACGGCGTGAACTTCGCCTACAACGCGCTCACGTCGAGCTTCGATTTCGTGGACGTGGACACGGTGGAAGTCACGCGCGGTCCGCAGGGCACGCTGCTGGGCAAGAACACCAGCCTGGGCGTCATCAACATCACCACGCGCCGGCCGTCCTTCACGCCCACCGCCGACTACTCGCTGGAATTCCGCCAGCGCGACGGCCTCTTCGCCACCGCGGCCCTCGGCGGCCCGGTGGTCGATGGCCTGCTCGCCTGGCGCGGCACCTTCTCCGTCAACCGCGGCCAGGGCGACATCGTCAACCAGTACAACCGCGACATCACCTACACCAACACCGACCGCGTGTCGGGCCGCGTGCAGTTCCTCTACACACCGACGCCCGACTTCAGCGCCCGCGTGGCGGTGGACCTGCAGCCACGTGCGGGCGAGACGACCAACGGACGCACGGTGTTCACGCCGACGCCCACGACCTTCTCCAATGGCAGCGTCAACAGCCTGGCCACCGACAACGGCACGCGATTGCAGCGCCGCTGGTTCACGCAGAACACCGGCTACACGCTGGCCGACTACTACAATGTGCTGAGCAACGACAACCAGCGTCCGCTGGTCACCGGCAGCCGAGGCGCCGCCGCCGAGCTCAACTGGAAGCTGGCCGGGCACACGCTCACCTCCATCACCGCCTACAAGGACTACCACTTCGACGCAGTGAACGACGAAGGCACACCCTTCGACGTCTACCGCAATGCCGGCGGCTTCTGGAACGACTACCGGCAGGTGAGCCAGGAGCTGCGCATCAGCTCGGCCGCCGGCGGCTTCCTCGACTACCAGGGCGGCCTCTTCCTGATGGACGTGCACAACGTGGCCGACTACCGCCGCTGGTGGGGCGACGACGCCGGCGCCTGGTTCGCCACGCCCGCGCAGTACAACCGGCTGGATGCCGATGCGGCCGGCCGCGTGCTGCTGCTGAACTCGCTGGCCAACGTGAAGACCTCCTACAACTCGCCCACCGGCGTGCAGGACATCCGCAACAAGAGCGCCGCGGTCTTCGCGCAGGCCAACTGGCACCTGAGCGAACCGCTGACGGTGACCACCGGCCTGCGCTTCACCCGCGAGGACCGCAGCAACGCCGGCCGCTCGGAGATCACGAGCAATGGCAGCGCGCCCGAACTCAATCCGTCCATCGTCAACGGCGTGGGGCTCGGCGGCTTCGACTCGTTCTACAACACCACGTCCACCGCCAAGTGGGTGCTCAACGGCAACGTGGTGTCCGGCGCGTTGCCGGGCGCCGTGAACGTTGCGCCGGGTACCGTGGCGCTGACCACCGACACCACCAACGCGGCCTTGCTCGCGCAAGCCAATGCCCAGGCCGATGCCGCCGCGAGGAAGTACTTCGGTGCCGCGAACTGGGCGGCCCTCACCGATGCGCAGAAGCGCCAGCTCGCCGATGCGCAGGCCATCCGCAAGTCGCAGGTGGGTGTGCTGTTCACGCAGCGCCAGGCCGAGGGCTTCCGGTCCACCCAGCCTGCGCTGGTGCTCAGCCCCACCTACAAGTTCAACACCAACCTCACGGGCTACGTGTCGTACCAGCACGGCGAGAAGGCGGGCATCTCTCAGTTCGTCAACGGCGTGTCGTCGCTGGTCAAGCCGGAGAAGACCGACGCCTACGAACTGGGCTTCAAGTCGGCGCTGCTGAACAAGACGCTGATCCTCAATGCCGACGTGTTCCTGATGAACATCAAGGACTACCAGCAGTCCGTGCGCGTGGTCGATGAATACCTGACGGCGCTGAACAACGACGGCACCACCTACTACACCTCGGCCACCGGCAACGTGCCCAAGGTGCAGGTCAAGGGGCTGGAGGTCGACGGCGTGTATGGTGGCATTCCCAACCTCACGCTGCGCTTCTCGGGCGCCTACAACCGGGCGATCTACAAGGAGTTCCCGAATGCCGCGCAGCCGGTGGAAAACGGCTACAGCGGCGCACCGGCCTACCGCGACATCAGCGGCCAGCCGCTGGCCGGCGCACCCAGGTACAGCTTCAACATCGGCGCCGACTACCAGCGCCCGGTGTTCGGCGGCGAGAAGGTGTTCCACGCCAGCGCCAACCTGGCCTTCTCCAGCAGCTACTACTCCGACGTGCTGCTGTCGGCGTACTCCGGGGTGCCCAAGAGCACGACGGTGGACGCCGCGGTGGGCCTGGGTTCGCGCAGCAAGAGCTTCGACGTGAGCCTGGTGGTGAAGAACCTGTTCAACGACGACACCGTGCGCAACCAGACCTGGAACAGCTACACGCCGGCCATCCCGCGTTCGGTGGGCATCCAGTTCGTCGGCAAGCTGTAGTGCTGGCGCATCGGCCTGCTGCGATCGAAGCAGGCCGATGTTGAGTGCCGTGCACCGGCTTGCCTCGATCGCAGCGGCGCCTCCCGCAAACCCAGCACAAACACCCCGTTGCATCGTGGCGCACTTGTTGCAGAGACAGCCTGTCCGCCTTTCCCGCCTTTCGTTTCCACCGTCCGTCCGAGAACGCTCCATGACCAAGAAGACCGCCATCCTTGCCGCCGCCCTGGGCCTGGCTGCCGTGCTGTCCTTCGCTGCCGACGAGCCCGCCGCGCCCACACCCACATCGGCCTCCAGGCCCGATGCGAAGAAGGCCTGGGCCTACCAGCCCGTGCAGCGCCCCGCCGTGCCCGAGGTGAAGAACAAGGCCTGGGTGCGCAGCCCGGTCGATGCCTTCGTGCTGGCCAAGCTGGAGGCGAAGAACCTCAAGCCTTCGCCCGAAGCCGACCGCGCCACCTTCATCCGCCGCGCCACGCTGGACGCCTGGGGCCTCATCCCCACGCCGGAAGAGGTCAAGGCCTTCGTCAACGACAAGTCGCCCAAGGCCCACGAGAAGCTGGTGGACCGCCTGCTGGCCTCGCCGCGCTACGGCGAACGCCAGGGCCGCCGCTGGCTGGACCTCACGCGCTACGCCGACAGCGACGGCTACAACGCCGACGGCACGCGGCCCAACATCTGGCGCTATCGCGACTACGTCATCGAGGCTTTCAACCAGGACAAGCCCTTCGACCGCTTCGTGAAGGAGCAGCTCGCCGGCGACGAACTGTGGCCGGATGACCGCAAGGCGCTGATCGCCACCGGCTTCCTGCGCAACTTCCCCGACGAGATCAACGCCCGCGACCTGAACCTGAAGAAGCAGGAGGTGGCCAACGACCTCACCGACACGGTGGGCTCGGTGTTCCTCGGCACGACGGTGGGCTGCGCGCAATGCCACGACCACAAGTTCGACAAGATCTCGCAGAAGGAGTACTACCAGCTGCAGGCCTTCTTCGTGAACGCGAGCTGGCGCGACGACATCCCGGCCGTCGGCGGCAAGGAGTACGCCGAGTACCAGGCCAGGCTCGCGAAGTGGGAAGAGGCCACCAAGAGCATCCGCGAGCAGCAGGAGGCGATCCTCAAGCCGGTGATCGACAAGCTGGAATCCGACCGCCTGTCGGGCTTCGTGCCGGAGACGCGCGTGTCCATCACCAAGCCCGAGAACGAGCGCAACGCCTACGACCGCTGGATCTACCACCGCAACCTGTGGACGATGTCCGGCCGCACGCGCAATGCGGTCAACCAGCTCAAGACCAAGGACAAGGACGGCTACGCCAAGTACGAGAAGCTGTCCGAGGAGCTGAAGAAGTTCGACAGCATCAAGCCGCGCGACCCGGGCGCCATCTCGGCCATGACCGAGCTGGGCCATGCCGATGCGCCGCCCACCTACGTGCTCTTCAAGGGCATCTACGATCGCAAGCTGGACGAAGTGCAGCCGGGCCTGCCGTCGCTGCTGGCCGGTGACACGAAGGTGGACATCCAGCCGACCGCCACGTCTTCCGGCCGCCGCACGGCGCTGGCCAACTGGATCGCCAGCGGCAGCAATCCGCTGACGGCGCGTGTCTTCGTCAACCGGCAGTGGGCGCAGTTCTTCGGCCAGGGCATCGTCGACACGGTGAGCGACTTCGGCAGGCAAGGGAGCAAGCCCACCAACCCCGAGCTCGTCGATTGGCTGGCCGACAACTTCGTGAAGGACGGCTGGAGCGTGAAGAAGCTGCAGCGGCAGATCTTCCTGTCGAGCACCTATCGCCAGGCCTCGGCCGCCCGCAGCGATGCGCAGGCCGTGGATCCGACGAACAAGCTGCTGTGGGCCTTCCCGCGCCAGCGCCTGGATGCCGAGCAGATCCGCGACTCGCTGCTGGCGGCATCGGGCCTGCTGGAAGAGAAGATCGGCGGTCCCGCCGTGTTCCCGCCCATCCCGGTGAACATGGACAACCGCAATGCGTGGACGACCTCGGAGAACCCGCACGACCACAACCGCCGAAGCGTCTACGTCTTCGTTCGCCGCAACACGCCGTACCCGCTGCTGGAGACCTTCGACTGGGCCAACCCGCAGATCGTGCACAACAAGCGCGAGGTGACGACGACCGCACCGCAGGCGCTGGCGCTGATCAACAGCGACTTGGTCTTCGAGTGGTCCAAGGCGCTGGCCGGACGCGTGATCCGCGAGGCGGGAAGCAGCGAATCGGCGCAGATCGACCGGCTCTTCCAGATCCTCTATTCGCGCGCACCTGACGCCTCCGAGAAGAAGCGCCTGACCGCATTCCTGGATGCACAGGAGGCGATCACGAAGCAGCAGCTCGCAGCCGGCAAGAAGCTCAATGCGCCCGAGGGCTATGGCGTCGCGCCCGAGCTCAACACGCAGATCGACAAGCTCTTCCAGGTGAGCTACGGCCGCGGCGCGGACCGCTTCGAGAAGGCGGCCTTCCTGCAGTTCCTGGAAAAGCAGCAGGAGAAGAAGGCGAAGTCCGCCGGCGCAGGCGCTGACGAGGACGCCGACGACAAGCCTGCCGAAGGCACCGCGATCGCGAAGAAGGCGGCGTCGTCCAAGCTCAACCCGGCGCGCGCCGCGGCCTTCGTGGACCTGGTCCACGCGGTCGCCAACTCCAACGAATTCACCTACCGCTTCTGAGAACGAGGACATCCACCATGAGCCACACATCGCGTCGTGACTTCCTGGCCCAGTCGCTGGCGGCTGCCAGCGCGGGCTTTGCCCCGGCCCTGGGCCTGAACGCCGCCTGGGCGGCCGAACTCGATCCGCAGGCTCCGCGCGAGCCGCACTTCCCGGCCAAGGCAAAGGCCGTCATCTGGCTGCACATGGCCGGGGCCCCGAGCACGCTGGACCTGTTCGACTACAAGCCCGACCTCATCAAGCTCAATGGCACGCCGCTGCCGGACTCGTTCGCCAAGAACCTGAAGACCGCCACCGACGGCGGCGTGGGCAACCTGCTGGCCACCAAGCGCACCTGGAAGCAGCACGGCGAGACGGGCGCGTGGGTGTCGGACCTGCTGCCCAACCTGGCCAAGCAGTCGGACCACATCGCCTTCCTGAAGGGCTGCAAGACCGAGGGCAGCACGCACGTCATCTCGTCGCTGAAGCTGCACACCGCGGGGCTGGTGCCGGGGCGTCCTGCCTTGGGTTCGTGGGTGCAGTACGCGCTGGGTTCGGCCAACGCCGACCTGCCGGCCTTCGTGGTGCTGCCCACCGGCAAAGGTGCGGCCGGTGGCGGCCGCGGCCAAGTCATCTGGAGCTCGGGCTTCCTGCCCGCGGCTTACCAAGGCACGGCTTTCCGCCAGGGCGACTCGCCCATCCTGCACCTCGCGCGGCCGGCGAACGTGACCGAGCCGGAACAGCGCAACACGCTGGACCTGCTGCGGGCGCTGAACGATTACGAGGCCCGCAACCGCCCCGGCGACACCGAGCTGGAAGCGCGCGCCAAGTCCTACGACCTGGCCTACCGCATGCAGACCTCGGCGCCTGAAGCCGTGGACCTGGGCAAGGAAACCGCCGCCACCAAGGAGCTCTACGGCCTGGGCACGAAGGAGACCGACGAGTACGGCACCGCGCTGCTGCGCGCCCGCCGGCTGGTGGAGCGCGGCGTGCGCTTCGTCCACGTCATCTCCGGCGCGCCGGACAACAGCGTGGACAGCTGGGACGCGCACAACGGCATCGAGAAGAACCACAGCGTGATGAGCAGGCAGGTGGACAAGCCGATCGCCGGCCTGCTGGCGGACCTGAAGTCGCGCGGCCTGCTGGACTCGACGCTGGTGGTGTGGACCTCGGAGTTCGGCCGCACGCCCTACGGCCAGAGCGGCGACGGGCGCGACCACAACCCCTGGGGCTACACGAGCTGGCTGGCCGGCGGCGGCATCAAGCCGGGCACCTATGGCGCGACCGACGAGATCGGCCTGCGCGCGGTCAGCGGCATCGTGGACACCTACGATCTGCAGGCCACCATCCTGCACCAGCTGGGCCTGGACCACCGCCAGATCACCTTCCAGTACCAGGGCCGGTCCGAGCGGCCGACCTCCGTCTTCGGCGATGTCGTGAAGGACATCCTGGCCTGACATGCGACGACATGCGACTGCTCTCTTCGCCGTCCTCCTCGTGCTCGCGGGACACGTCATGTCCGCGCAGTTCGAGGTGGACAGCGACCTGATGCGCAACATCGAGGACACCACCAAGAGCCTGGATTCCAACGTGTCGCTGAAGGACGCGAAGTCTGCCGCCGCCGAGGCGAAGGAACTGGCCACGCTCTTCGCCCAGGTCGAGGACTTCTATGCCCGCAAGGGCGATGCGACCGATGCCGTGGGCTTCTCGCGCAAGACGCACGACCTGGCCGAGCAGGTGATCAAGGCAGTGGACGCCGGTGACTACGACACCGCGTCCACCACCGTCATCGCGCTGGCGCGCTCGTGCAAGTCCTGCCACGAGGTCTACAAGAAGTAGGTGCCGGCCATGTCCCGACTCTCGCTCGCGGCCGGGCTGGCCGCCGTGGTCCTCGCGCCCTTCGCCTGTGTGCCCCTCGCCCGTGCGGCGAGCGTGCTGGACTTCGATGTCTGGATGCGTGCGATCGACAAGCGCAGCGTCGCGGTGCAAAAGAGCATCGCCAGGCGCGATGCCGTCGCCGCGCGTGCCGACGCGCAGGAGATCGAGCGGCTCTACGCCCTGATGCAGACGTACTTCGTCGATGCCGGCAATGCATCGGACGCGGTGCAGATCTCCAGGGACGGCAAGGACCTGGCCTCCTCCATCACCGGCCTCGTGGATGCGCAGGACTTCGACGGCGCCAGCCAGGCGGCGCTGCGCATCGCCCAGGCCTGCAACGACTGCCACGACGCCTACAAGCCTTTCAAGTAGTCCCCCTTCCAACCACGACCCTCCACGACCCATGACCATGAACAAGCGAATTCCCTTCCTGCTCGTGCCCATCGTCGCGCTTGCTGCGCTGGCTTCTTCCGTCGCCGTGGCCCAGCAGGCACCCAAGCCCGAGAACCTCATCAAGTGGCGGCAGTCCGCCTACCAGGTGATCGCCTGGAACACCGGCCGCATCAAGGCCTCGGTGGACGGCAACTACGACAAGGACGATGTCATCAAGGCGGCCAACACCATCGCCGCGCTGGCCAACACCGGCCTGGGGTCGCTGTTCCCGGCCGGCACCGAGACCGGCAAGGGCTGGCACGACACGACGGCCAAGCCGGAGCTGTTCAAGGACGGCGCGAAGGTGGGGGAGCTGAATGCGAACTTCGCCAAGGAGGCGAACGAGCTGGCGAAGGTCGCGCTGACGGGCGACGTGGGCGCGATCAAGGAACAACACGGCAAGTTGACGAAGGCTTGCAAGGCATGCCACGACAACTTCCGCAACGCGAGCTGATAGGCCCCCCAAGTCGCTTCGCTCCCCTGCGTCTGACCGGTCCCCTAAAATCCTGGGGATGAGCACGCCCGTCTATCGCATCGCCCCCAGCATCCTTTCCGCCGACTTCGCCCGGCTTGGGGAAGAAGTGAGAAACGTCATCGCCGCCGGCGCTGACTGGATCCACTTCGATGTGATGGACAACCACTACGTGCCCAACCTCACCTTCGGGCCGATGGTGTGCGAGGCCTTGCGCAAGCATTCGGTGAAGGCCGACGGCACAAAGGTGCCGATCGACGTGCACCTCATGGTCAGCCCGGTCGATGCGCTGGCCCAGGCCTTCTGCAAGGCCGGCGCCGACCTGGTGAGCTTCCACCCCGACGCATCGACGCACGTGGACCGCACGCTGCAGCTCATCCGCGCCGAAGGCTGCAAGGCCGGCCTGGTGTTCAATCCCGCCACGCCGCTTGATGTGCTGGAGTGGGTCATCGACAAGGTGGACCTCGTGCTCATCATGAGCGTGAACCCCGGCTTCGGCGGGCAGGGCTTCATCCCCTCGGCGCTGAAGAAGATCGAGCAGGCACGCCGCATCATCGACGCGAGCGGCCGCGACATCCGCCTGGAGGTCGACGGCGGCATCAAGGTGGACAACATCCGCCAGGTGGCGGACGCCGGCGCAGACACCTTCGTCGCCGGCAGTGCGATCTTCGGCAAGCCCGATTACGCCACTGTCGTGGCCGACATGCGACGCGAACTGGCCGTCAAGTAACGCTTTGTCTGGCGCGTCTTCGCGCCCCATCTGCGCTGCAACCCGCGCCACGCCTTGCTGTGCGTGATGCGCCCGTCATGGTCCCGTCATGACGAGGTCTGTCGCTTCCGTGACTGCGCTGCTTTTTGCTTGATCGCCTACACCTAAACGGCAACCAATGGAGGTTGCCGATGGTTTCCGCGATGTGCACTTAGTCACAAATGCGCTAAGTTCGCGCGGCGCCGCCATTGCGAGTAGGGCGTGATGGCTGGTGATTCATCCACCAAAGATCGTCGGGACACGCCATGACCACCTCCAGCTTGAGCTTCACCATTCGACCGGCCGTGAACGGCCTGGACCTGCGCCGCGCCTGCGAAGTGCGGGCCGAAGGCTACGGGCACCACATGCCGTCGCTGCGCCAGTCGCTGATCGAGCCTGATGCACTCGACCACGCCGAGGGCACGCTGGTGCTGATCTGCGAAGACAAGAAGACCGGCGCCGCGGTGGGCACGGCACGCATCCAGACCAGCCGCCGCGGGCCGCTGCTGATCGAGCAGTCGATGGCTTTGCCCGAGTCGATGGCCCGGCTGGGCCGCGCCGAGATCACGCGGCTGGCGACCATGCCGAAGTGCGACCCCATCCTGAAGTTCGCCATCTGCAAGGCGGCCTTCCTGTACTGCCTGTCCACGCAGTCGCGCTTTGCCATCATCGGCGCGCGCAATGAGGCGCTGATCCGCCAGTACCGTCGCATCGGCTTCGTGGAGATGAACGCCGACCAGCCCATGGTGCCTCTGGCCCATGCGGGCAACATGCCGCACCGCGTGCTGATGTTCGACACGCTGATGGGGCCGCGCGAATGGCAGGCGAATCCGAACCAGCAGGGCTTGTTTGACTTCTGCTTCGACACCTATCACCCGGACATCCAGCTCGTGGAGCGCCTGGGTGCGCAGCCGCGCATCGAAGCGATGGCGGCCTGATCGATCAATGCGCGAGCGGCGGCGCGGCGTCACCCGCCGTGCCGAGGCCCAGCGCAGATGCGCCCGGCCGATGCAGCCAGAACGCCATGATCCGTCCCAGCTGCTCGGCCGAGAAGGGCTTGGGCAGGAACTCGTCCATCCCGGCAGCCAGGCAGGCTTCCCGGTCTTCGTCGCTGGCGGTCGCGGTCATCGCGATCACCGGCACGCGTGACAGGCCCAGCGCCTGCTCGCGTGCACGGATCTCACGCGTTGCCGCCACGCCGTCCAGTCCGGGCATCAGCACGTCCATCAGCACGAGGTTGGGCCGGCCCACCTCGCGCAGCGCACGGCGCACCGCCTCGCGGCCGTTGACGGCACGCTCCACCACCACGCCCTCGCGCTCCAGGAAGGCCTGGGCGATGAGCGCGTTGAGGTCGTTGTCCTCGGCCAGCAGCACCTGGAACTCGCCGCGCTGCACCGCGGGCGCCGGCATGTCGGATGTGTCGCCTGCAGCCTGCGAGGCCTGCGCCATCGGCTTGAGCTTGATGGTGAAGCGAAAGGACGAACCCACGTCGGTCGCGCTTCGGCAGGTGATGTCGCCGCCCATGGCCTGCGCCACCTCGCGGGCGATGGTCAGGCCCAGGCCGGTGCCCTCGAAGGGCCGTGCCGCTGTCGCGCCGACCTGGCGGAAGGCCTCGAAGATGTGGGCCTGGTCTTCGGGCGAGATGCCAACGCCGCTGTCGCGCACGACGAACACGTAGTCCTCGCCGCCAAGGTGTTCGAGCGACATCGACACGAAGCCCGTCTTGGTGAACTTCACCGCATTGCCCAGCAGGTTGTGCAGCACCTGGCGCAGCCGCGAGGGGTCGCCCAGCACCCAGCATTCGCCCTTGACCCGGCAGTCGAAGGAGAAGGACAGGCCCTTGTCGCCGGCGCGCACGGCGTAGATCTCGGCCACGCGGTGGGCCTCGGACGCGACGTCGAACTCGGCCTGCGCGATCTTGAGCTGGCCCGACTCGATGCGGCCGATGTCCAGCAGGTCGTTGATGAGCTCCAGCAGGTGCATGCCGCTGGACTCGATGAGCTCCACCCGGCGCTGCACCGCCGAATCGTTGGACTCGATGTGCAGCAGCCGCGCGATGCCCAGGATGCCGTGCAGCGGCGTGCGCAGCTCGTGGCTCATGGTGGCGAGGAACTGGCTCTTCACCGCGCTCTTGCGCTGGGCCAGTTGCAGCGCGTGCTCGCGTTCCTCGGCGTTGCGCTGGGCGAGTGCGAGCGCGGCGTCCTTCATCTCCTCGCTGCGGCTGGCCTTCATGCGCAGCAGGAAGTTCTCGGCCAGGCGGCGCTCGTAGCGGCGGGCGGTGGACAGCAGCAGGCCCAGCAGCGCCATCGAGCCCAGCCCCCACAGCACGCCGAACTCGTCGCCGCGGAACAGCACGCTCACGCCCGACATGAGGATGATGGGCACGACGTAGGCAGCCGTGGCCGTGACGCGTGCCTGCAGGCCGTAGGTGGCCACGATGGCCACGCACGTCAGGCACGGCAGGATGACCGAGGCCACGCCGATGGTGTCGTGCACCAGCACCGCGCCGGCCAGACCCCACACGATGCCGTCGATGGCCAGCAGCCCGTAGGTGTAGTTGCGCCAGCGCTTGCCGCCGGGGTGGCCGCGGCGGTTGTAGACCATGGCCTGCACGATGCGCGGCAGCGCGATCGCCAGCTTCAGCCCCAGCCAGGGCAGCACGTACTGCGGGAAGTGCGTGGGCAGCTTCCAGGCCATCAGCAGCGCGAAGGCGGTGGCCACCAGCGTGCCGATGGAGGCATGCTCCCACACCATGCGCAGCTGCTCGTCGGCGAGCTGCTCGGCGAACTCGCCCTTGGCCGGAGGCAGCGTGTGTTCGTGGGTGGACGTGTCCATGGCGATGGGAGGCGTGCCGCTCATTCGTACTTTGCCAGCAGCGCGGGCATGTCCTCGGGGCAGTCCAGCTCAAGGCTCTGGCAGGTCACGCGGAAGCGTTCGAGCTTCTCGGCGTCCGAACACTGGGGCAGGGCGGCGGCCAGATCGCGGTACAGCCTCACCATGGCGCGAAGGCGCAGCGTCTCGAACTCGCGCTGCCAGTCGGCGATGACCTCGATCTGGATGGCGCTGGAGGCGGCGAAGAACCCGTCGGGCAGGTTCACCGCGCCCACGCCCAGCTCAAGGTCTGCGAACAGCCCGCCGATGGGCAAAGGAAAGGCCGCGGGGTCGTCTTTCCGACGTGAGCCTGGATCGCTCATCGTGGTTTCCTCCCCGGCGCGCCTGGCATGTGCTGCTCGCATATTGTTCCCATTGGGCCGGTAGTACACCATGGGACATTCTAGTAAGTGGAGAGTGAAGCACCTCGATTCACCGTCAATTGCAAGATTTTCAGTTCAATTCAGATCCAGCACGCCGAGGTGGTTGGCCAACTGGGGGCCTCCCGAGGTGATGGTGATGCGCCGGCCTTGGGTGACGGCGCTGGTGGCGACGGTGTAGGAGCCGCCCGGTACCAGACCGGTCATGAGCACGCGGGTGCCGGCAGCCGGCACGACGAAGGACGTGCTCGCGAGGACGGCATAGGGGTCGTCCAGGAACATCACGGCCGTGGCGCCGGTCAGTGCACCGCTCACGGCAGTGCCCGTGTCGCTGCGGATGAGCGCAGGCGTTGCCGGCGTGGTGCCGCCGTCGGTGCCTTGCAGCACGTGCAGGAACAGGGCATCGCGCGGGCTGCCCGCGGCCTCCACGCGCAGCCGGTAGGCGCCGGTCCAGTTCGTCTTGTCAGCCGACATCGGGTCGAGCGTGGCTTTCCAGAACTGGTCGGGAGCATCGATGACCGGGCCGATCACCGTGTTCGTGGCGTTCGCGCCTGCCGGCAGCAGCGTGCTCACGTGCAGCCGCTGGTTGCCGGGCGTGGAGGCCGTGACCGTGGAACCGCTGAGTACCGGTGCCGCGCCGTTGCTGGGCAGGGTGAGCCAGAAGCGCTTGAAGCGGTTGTCGGTGGCCGTGCGCGCACGGTCCATCACCACCACCGTGTCGGGTTGCAGCCAGAACAGCGAGCGGCTTGCATGAGTGACTTCGCGCGCATTCACGCCGTCGTCGCCGTAGTTGTAGAGGTTGGTGGAATCGCCGGTGAAGACCAGGTAGTCGGACGCAGTGCCGCGCACCAGCACGCTCGGGTCGCCGTCGTGCGCGCCGCCGATGAACTGGCTGCCCCGCGCCAGGAAGGCCGCGTGGTAGCCGCCCACGTGGGCCTGCGGATTGTTCTGGATGGTCAACGTGTTCTTGAACTCCGACATCGCCGCGCCCGCGCCGTAGGCCGACAGCTCCTTGGTCAGCCACTCGCCCTTGCGCCAGAAGTCGAACATGTTGCCGTCGCCGTGCTGGTGGTCCACGCTGTTGAAGCTGAGCTTGATGTCCAGCATGCGCACGTCGGCGGCGTCGTTCCAGCTGGTGCGAGCCTGCAGCCGGCCCAGGCTCGGCGCGAAGTGGACCAGCGGCTGCGAGCCACGGGGGTCCGAGGGCGCGGCCTGGCCGGGATCGAACATCATGAAATACATGATCGACTGGATGATGTTGTCGTCGTTGTTGGTGCGCGAGGCGAGGCTGCCGGGGTTGTTGGGCGGCGCGGTGTATTCGAGCCACTTGGCGGCGTTCAATGCCGCCGCCTGGCCGCTGTAGCGCGTGTACAGCGACATCGGGCCCATCACCCGCATCGGATCGATGAGGTAGAGCTGCTCGGCGTCGCCGAACCACGCGGGCTGATAGACCTGCCCGTAGTCGGTGGACACCTTCTTCGTGGGCAGGCTGTGGAAGAAGCCCGGCATCAGGTTGGACAGCAGCGGGTGGTTCACGAGCGAGACCTTGTCACCGTACGTCGTGGTGTCGTCCATGCCCGAGGTGTGGATGGCCAGCATCAGCCCGTAGTAGAAGCCGATGGACTCGCCGTACTCCATGCCCTCCGGGCTGATGCCGCCGAAGCCGTCGTTGCGGTAGGCAAAGTCGGTCATGTACAGGTAGGTGCCGATGGCCTCCTGCATGAAGTCGCCGAGCTTTCCGGCGGCGTCGCCGCTGACGGACGCATCGGCCACGTCGTCGGCCGGATCGACCGCGTTGGCCATCATGAAGATGTTGCGCGCATGGGCCATCAGGTAGTTGTTCATCGAGAAGCGGATGGCGCGCCGCTTGGGGTCGGCCAGGTCCAGCAGCGCCGGATTGTTGCGGCGCTCGGTACCAACTGGTACCGACGATGGGTTGGAGTGGTAGTAGGTGACCGACGGATAGCCGTCGCGGTCCTCGGCGCACCAGCGCAGGAAGACGCGGCGTATGCGCTGCTTCTCGGCAGCGGTGAGCCAGGGGTACAGCCAGTCCACCGCGAGCGGGAAGGCCTCGCCGTGCCAGCGTCCGCGGTCCGACGATGCGAAGGAGTCACTGCGGAACTTGCCGCTGCCCACGCCCAGGTCGGCCTGGTCGATGACGGCAAAGAGTGCGGTCTTGGCCGCGGCGATCCATCGCGGGTTGCGTGCCGCGTCGGTGTCGACAAGGGCCATGAAGGCCATCAGCGCGGCGTACGACTCGGTGGCGTAGGGCGTGTAGGTGGAGCCGCCGTTGTCCTGCGCCGGCACGACGCCGGACTCGATGCGCTCGCGTGCGGTGAGGGCGAGCTGGTAGAGCGCGCCGCCGGTGGCGCTGCCGTACATCGGATTGGAGGCGACGGCCCAGGAGCGCAAGCGGGCGAGGTCGTCGTTGCGAACCCACAAGCGCGGGTGCGTGGCGACCGGCGTGCGGTTGGCCACGGCATTCACATGCAGCACGGCAGGCTCGCTGGCCAGCGAGCCGCTCGGGTTGCTGACGACCACGTCAAACTGCGCGCCGTCGTCCGATGCCGCGGCGGTGAGCGTGTAGACCGCCGAGTTCGCCGAGGTGACGGCCACGCCGTTGCGCCGCCACTGATAGCTCAGTGACGTGCCCGAGGTGGAGACACTGAAGCTCGTGCCGGTGCCGGCGCTCACCGTGCGGTCGATGGGATGCGCCAGGATGATGGGCGCGCCGGCCGTCGCGGGCGGTGGTGGCGGTGTCGGGGTGGGCGCAGGCGCTGGAGTCGGGGCAGGGGCGGGTGTCGGTGTCGGTGTCGGTGTCGGATCAGGCGTCGGAGACGGCGCCGCGCCGCCACCGCAGGCTGTGACGAAGACGGCCAGCATCAGGGCGCTCAGGCGTGGGTCGCGGCGCAGGGATTTCGGCAGGCTCATGTCGTTGGTGCGTGTGCTTGGCATGCCGCCCCAAGGCGCAAGGACCGCGCCTTGATGGACCCGCCCCAGGCCTGACCAAAAGTGATCGCCTCATGCGGCCCTTGCGCCCACAGGCGCCTTCCAGCGCTGACAAAGCTGGGCGCGATCTGACCCCGCCAGCCCTCGCGTGTCCGATTTGTTCCATGCCAAATCGGACGCGGCGGGTGCGCTTCAGCCCACCGGATGCAGCAGGTCCTGCGGCAGGTCGAAGGCCCACTGCGACGGCGCGGACCGGGCCATGAGATCCCGCAGCGCGGCCGGCGTCTGCCCGATCAGCGACCTGAAGTCGCGCGCCATGTGCGAGGCATCGGCAAAGCCCGAGGCCTGGGCCACCGATGCCATCGACGCCGTGGCCTGCCGCGCAGCCGCCTGGACGTGCAGCAGCGACAGCTGAAGCCGCGCCAAGCGGATCACCACCTTGGGCGGTACGCCGAAGGTGTCGATGAAGTGGCGATGCAGTCGCCGCTCGTGCATCTGCGTGTGCTCGGCCAGTTCGCGCACCGTCATGTGCGGCAGGCGCCAGACGAGTTGCTGCACGAAGCGCGCGAGCACCGATGCACGGCTGGGTGACTTCCGGCGCAGGCGCCGCTCCAGCACGCCTTCGAGCACGTGGAGCTGCCGGGCCACGGTGCGCTGCGAGGCCATGCGGTCGGCAATCTCCGAGCGCTCCTGCGCGTTCAGCAGCGCGTCACCGTCGTGCCAGCGGTCGGTGAACTCGCCGGCGGGCAGGCGCAGCACGTCGGTCAGGCGGCCCGGCTTGAACAGCACCACGGTGGTCTCAGGCGCATCGATGTACTCGCGGCTGACGCCTTGCGTCATCGCCCCCGAGAAGCTCACGGGCGGCGTGCGCAGGCCGCCGTCCGGGTCGACCAGCGTGCCTTCATGAACAATGGTGAGTGCCGCATAGAGGTTGGCCGGGAAGTGGGTGCGAAAAGCCGCTACGTCGCGCGGCATGTGCATGGAACGTCGTCGTACCACGTACCCCATCACGTCCTGGGCGAGCGATGGCGAGGGCGGAAGGACGATGACGCTGGAGGACATGGCAGGGCGCGAACGGTTCGAGCCTGCTCCTCATGCAAGAAACGGTGCCTGACGTTTTTGGGCAGGTGCTCAGGGGTAGAAGGTGCGCTCCGCCGAAACCGACCAGACCTCCGCGATGCGCCCGGCCTGCACCCGCAGCATGTCGGTGCCGCTCTTGCGGAGCGCCTCGCCGGGCTCCTTGGCCAGCGTGGCGAGGTAGGGGCGGGCGACGAGGCCGTAGGGCAGGCCCTCGATGAGCGTCAGGTCCACCGCCGCTTCGCCGTCGGCGCGAAACACGAGGCCGGGCCGGCCCTGGCGCCATCCGCCGATGAGCTTGGCGATCTGTGCCGGCGTGCGGCACTCGTCGAAGGCTTGCGTGCCAGGCTGGGCGTAGCGCAGGCGGAAGGTCGGGGCCATGATGTCGGCGGCCAGCGACAGGTCGCCATTCCACAGGGCGGTCCAGCGGTCGAACAGGGTGATGCCGATGTTGCGCAGGTTCATGGGGCTCTCCTTGGTGCGGGCTGGGCAGTGTCGGAGGGCCCCCCTGACAACGTTCTGTCAGGAGCCTGCGCTGCTCAGTCTTGCACAGGCCGGTACTCGAACCAATCGAAGTCCGCATGCAGCCGCCCGCCGCTCAGGTCCTGGCAGGCCAGCCCGATGAAATTGCCAGTGAAGCCGAAGCTGCGCGGCGTGCCCTGGTCGAAGTGGGTGGCGTGTTCGTCGGACAGCATGGCGGTGGGCAGGGGCTCGCCGATGGCTTGCCAGTCGGCATCGCCCAGGCGGTGGAAGAAGCGGAAGCTGTCGGCGTGGAACACCACCTTCATGTCCACCGGCCCGCTGGGAACGGGCACGGGCTTCACCGGCTCGCGCAGGATGCCGCGGTCGTTCACCGCCAGCACCAGCACCTTGCCGCCGGCCGCGTCGTCGTGCGTGAGGTGCAGGTAGGCATGGTTCTGGGTGTTGTAGTAGGCGAGCAGGCCGGCGCAATGCTGGAAGTGCGTCGGCTCGAAGTCCACCCGCGTGGATACGTCGCAGCGGAAGTGCTGCTGCCGGCGTGCCACCAGGCTCTGGTCGAAGGTGGACATCAGCGACTCGCGGCCACGCAGTCGCAGCCAGCCGGGGCGCTCGGTGAGCGACAGCCACGACGCATCGGCGGGGGCACGCAAGGTGTTCAGGTGCGGGTTGAGTGCGGCGTGGTCGAAGTCGTCCCTGGGCGGCTCCTGCTCGATCGGTGCCGCCGGCAGGTCGGGGGCCGGTGCGGCGCGATGCGGCGCGGTGCCGCCACCGGCCAGGCGGGGCCAGCCATCGGCCGTCCATTCGATGGCCTGCAGCGCGGTCTCGCGGCCGAGCGGGCAATGCAGGCCGGCGTATTCGCCGACGGGCGCGTCGGCCGGCGGATCGGTCCGCCATTCGAGCGGGCGTCCGCACAGGTGGGCCATGAACCACTGGCCAGTGCCGGTGTCCACGAGGCTGGCGTGTCCCGCCCGCTGCAGCCCGGCCGGCGACTGGCGGTGCGCCGTCAGCAGCGGGTGGTGCGGACTCACCTCGTACGGCCCCTCGATGCGACGCGAACGCGCGATGGTCACCGCGTGTTCGTAGAAGGTGCCGCCTTCGGCCACCAGCAGGTAGTACCAGCCGTCGCGCCTGTACAGGTGCGGGCCTTCGGTGACGCCCAGCGACGTGCCCGTGAAGATGGTCTGCACCGACCCTGTGAGCGCGCGGCGGTCCTTGTCCCACTCCTGCAGCACGATGCCCGCGAACGGATCGTGCCCGGGCCGGTGGTTCCACTGCATGCTCACGAACCAGCTGCGTCCATCGTCGTCATGGAACAGCGAGGGGTCGAAGCCGCGGCTGTGCACGTACACCGGCTCCGACCACGGGCCGGCCGGATGCTCGGCGGTGGCGATGTAGTTGTGCGCGTCCTTGTACGAGCCCAGCGAGCTGCGCACGTTGGTGAACACGAGGTAGTAGGTGCCGGCATGGTGGCTCAGGCACGGCGCCCAGATGCCGCAGGAATCGGGGTTGCCGCGCATGTCCAGCTGGCTGGTGCGCGTGAGCGCGTACGACAGGTGCTGCCAGTGCACCAGGTCGCGCGAGTGATGGATGCGCACGCCCGGCCACCATTCGAAGGTGGAGGTGGCGATGTAGAAGTCGCGGCCCACGCGCAGGATGGACGGGTCCGGATGGAAGCCCGGAAGGATCGGGTTTTGAATGTTTCGGGACATGGCGGAAGACGATGTGTGTTGATCTCACGGCCCGTTCACGCGCAAGGCCGTGGTGACCGCGCCATAGGGCCGCATCAGTGAATGCATGGCGAAGGCAGCGCCGCCGACGGCGGTAGCGAGTTCGCCGTGGCGTGCCACGCGCACCTCTGGCATGGGCAGGCCGGCCTGGTCGGCGAAGGACTTCAATCGCTTGATGGCCGCATCGATGAAATGCGTGCCCCCCAGCGCTGCCGTTTCACCGCCGAGCACGATGGCCTGCGGGTTGAAGGTGGACCAGGCGTTCTGCAGCAGCACGCCCAGCGCGTCGCCTGCATGCGCGAAGGCCTGCCGTGCACGGCGCATGCGCGGGTTGGCGAGCTCGGCGCGCAGGGTGTCGCGGTCGACCTGCTGCGCGCGGTCCAGGTGCCCGGCTTCGCGCGCGATCGCCTTGAGACCGACGTAGGCCTCGGCGCAGCCCAGGCGCCCGCAGGAGCATGGGCGCCCATCGATGTGCAAGGTGGTGTGGCCGATCTCGCCCGCCGAACCGGTCGCGCCGGTGAACAGGGCTTCGTTGAGCACGATGCCCGCCCCCACGCCCACGCCGCAGCTGATGTACACGAGCGGATCGTCGGCCGGCCGCTTGCCGAACTCGATCTCCCCGATGGCGGCGAGGTCGGCTTCGTTCTGGCAGTAGACGGGCACGTCGCCCAGCTTCGAGCGCTGCAGCTCGCGCGCCAGCCGCTGCCCCACCTCCACCTGCCGCCAGCCGATGTTGGGCGCGAACTGCAGCACGCCGGTCACGGTGTTGACCGCGCCCGGCAGCCCCACGCCCACGCCCAGCACGCGGGAGCCGGAGCGGGTGGCCTTGGCGGTCAGCCGGGTCACCATCTCCACCAGCTGGTGGCAGGCGCCGTCGGGCGTGCGGTCGGCAAGCGCGGCTTGCGTCGCCTCCTGCACCTCGCCGTGCACGCTGGCACTGACGACGTGGATGCGGTCCGGCCCCAGCTCGGCGCCGATGAGCGCGAGTCCCCGGCCCGCCAGCCGCAGCGGCGTCGGCCGGCGGCCCAGCGCACCGGTGGCCTGCACCTCGTCTTCCGCCAGCCAGCCTTCGTCGATCAGCTCCTTGCTCAGCAGGCTCACCGTGGACTTGGTGAGCCCGCTGCGCGCGGCCAGGTCCACGCGCGACAGGCCCGGCTCCTCGCGCAGCAGCCGCAGCAGCGCGATGCGGTTGATGTGCTTGACGAAGCGCTGGTCTCCCGTGATGGGGGTGCTGGCCATGGACGCCGCTCTCCTTGGGGGCTGGGGCAGGAGCGCGCCGGCGGAACCGGCGCTTGCGGCGGCATTGTCGATCCACATGTGCAGCGAGGCTCAGCGGCGCACGCGGCGCTTCAGTGCAGCGTCGGCATCGGCCAGTGCCTGCGCCACGGGCTTGCGGCCTTCCAGCACCTCGTCCAGAGCGGCCGACACCAGCTCGTTGGCGACGGGATCGAACTTGTTCACCGGAATGCTCGGGATGCGCCGTGCCGACTCGGCCCACAGCAGCCGTGCCGGTTGGCCGCCGAGGAAGGGAATCGGTTCCTCCAGGAAGGACTTCTCCTGCGCGCTCGGAATGGCCGGGTACGCGCCCATCTTGCGGAAGGAGGCGAGCTGCTGTTCGCGGTTGGTGCTCATGAAGCGGATGAAGTCCCATGCTTCCTTCTTGTGCTGGCTGGCCTTGGGGATCGCATAGAACGACCCGCCCCACGATGCGAAGGCGCCGCCGGGCAGCTGCGATGCACGCCACTTGCCAGCGCCCTCGGGATTGAGCCAGTCCGCCAGGTGGCCGGCCAGCCACGCACCCATCATCTGAGTGGCCAGGCTCTCGCGCTTGAAGGCCTCGCGCCACTCCGGGCTCCACGGGTTGATCTTCGCGTCGATGCCCGCCTTGCGCGCGGCCAGCGCCAGCTCGAAGGCCTTCGTAAAGCGCGGCGTGCTCAGCAGCGACTGGCCGCCCTTGGCGAAGTACACGCCTTCGCCGGCCTTGAGGTTGGAGCGGATGTAGGTGTTGAAGATGTCCGCTGCACCGGTGAGCGTGTAGGCGCCGGTCTTCTCGCGGATCACCTTGCCCGACTCGATGAAGGATTCCCACGACTGCGTCATCTGCTCGATGCTCACGCCCGCCTTGTCGAGGATGTCCTTGCGGTAGAAGAGCGCGCCCGGGCCGACGTCGGCGGGCAGCGCCACCAGCGCGCCGGTGGAATCGAAGGACTGCGACCAGGCGAAGGCATGGAACTGCGGCTGCAGCGGCTTGCCGTTGTAGGGCGGCTTGGAAAGATCATCCAGCCCGCCCGATTCGGCGAAGCGCCCGAGGTAGGAGATCTCCAGCGCCATCACGTCGGGCAGGTTGGCGTTGGTGGCCAGCGCCGCGCTCATGGCCGTGTGGTGGTCGGCGTAGGGCAGGCTGGTGAGCTTGATCTCGATCTCGGGATGCAGCTTCTGGTAGGCAGGGATGGCGATCTTCACCGACTCGTCGAAGCTCGGAAACGAGGTGACGGTCAGCACGGTGGTGGCGGCCTGTGCGGCGGCACTCGCCGCCAGGGCGAGTGCGGCTGCGGCGAGAAGGGCGGCGTGTCTCATGGCGTTCTCGGCAATGGGTTGCGGGTGGGTGGGCCCGTGGCCACGGCCGGTGTCGACCGGCGAGGCGTTCGGGCACCCGCTGCAGCGCATGGCCAGTGCGCAGCGGCAAGGCGAGCGAAAGTTACGGGCGGGCCATCAGGCGCGCATTGGGGTAACACATTAGTTCGAGCGTCGATCTAACTATTCCGCAAGATTGGCTAGTGTTTTTCTGGCCGGGTGCGCTCAATGCGCCGAGGCGAGGCGCTCGATGGCGGCGCGCACGTCCTGCGCGCTGACGTTGCCGGCACCGGTGCCGAAACGCTTCTCCACGTCGTCCAGCATCGCCACGCTTTGTTCGTAGCGCTGCTTCGCCGCCGGCTTGTCGCCCTGCGCCAGCAATGCCTGGCCGAGGTGGAACAGGTTGGCGGCTTGGGTGTAGCGCGGGTAGGCGTCCTGCTGTGAACCGGCGGGCAGGCCTTCGAAGATGTCCACGGCGGTTTGCAGGCGTTGCCGCGCCTCCTTGGTGTCGCCGGTGGCAATGAGCGCCGTGCCGAGCTGGCCCAGGCTGTGCGCACGTTCGAACCGGTAGCGCGCATTGGCGGGGTCGGCACCGCTGAGCCTGTCCCAGATGGCAAGCGCCTTGAGGTGCTGCGTGCGGGCTTCGGCCGGCCGGTTCAGGCGCAGGAGTGCACGGCCCACGTCGTCGCTCATCGAACCGATGCGGGCCGAGATCAGGGCGTCGTCGGGCTTGGCCGCCAGTGCGCGCTCCAGCAGCGCCACGCCCTGGCTGAAGGCGTCGTAGGCGAGCTTCGAGGTTTCGGGCGTGGTGTCGCGTTCGAGGTAGCGATCGCCGAGCTGCGAATAGTGGCTGCTGAGGTAGAGCTGCGCATCGCGCTGATCGGGGTTGCGCGCGAGGACGCGCCGCAGCAGCGTGGCGGCTTTTTCCGACTCGACCATGAAGTCGTCCATCTTGCCGGCGCCTTGCATGGCCTGCGCATGCTGGCCATGCGTGGTCGCCAGCAGCATCAGGTCGGCTTCGGAATCCGGATGCGCATTGGCGATCCCTTGCGCGATGGCGACGGCCTTGCTCGCTGCGGCCAGCGCGCCGGCTGATTCGACGCGCATCACCAGCACGCCGGCCTGGCGCTTGTACAGGTTCACCAGCTCGCGCTGTGCCGCCTCGCCCGGCATGCCGTCGAGCAGCGCCACGCCCCGCGCGTAGCTCTTGAGGGCACCGTCGGGGTCGCCGAGGTTGGCGGTGAATGCGCGGCCCTGGATGTCTCCGATCTTGCGGTAGGCGATGGCCAGCTCCATCCTCAGCGTCGCATCGCCGGTCGATTCGGCGCTGAGTTCCTCGAGGTATTTGAGGCTGTTCTGCACCAGCAGCTTGCGCGCCGCAGTGGTGCCGGGCAGCTCGGCGATGGCGTCGTGCACCTCGAACATGAAGCTGTTGGCCAAGCGCCGCACGCTTTGCGCATGGTGCTGCGCGCGTTCACGCTGCTGCCGGGCCTGCACCGCCTGGTAGCTCGCCACGCCAATGCCCGCGATGAGTGCAACGTTCGCGAAGAGCACCGCCCCCGCCACCGCCTTGTGGCGCAGCAGCAGCCGGCCGAGGCGGTAGCTCAGGGCACCGCGCCGTGCCTGCACCGGCAGGCCTTCGAGGTGCCGGAAGATGTCGTCGCCCAGCGCTTCGGCGCACGCATAGCGGTGATCGGCCTGCTTGCGCAGCGCCATCAACACGACGGCGTCGAGGTCGCCCTGGAGCCGGCGCCGCAAGGCGCGTGACGGCGCCTGGCCTGCGGCATCGTGTGCCCGGCTGGGCGGCAGCGGTTCGGTGTCGCAGATGGCGCGGGTGAGGGCGTAGTTGTCGCCGGTCGTGTCACCGTAGGGGCTGGCGTGCGTGAGGAGCCGATACAGCACCACGCCCAGCGCGTAGATGTCGCTGGCCGGCGTGGCGGCTTCGCCGCGCACCTGCTCGGGGCTGGCGTATTCGGGCGTCAGGGCCCGCTGCGCCGTGGCCGTGACGGCAGTGCCGCCGGCCGGCCCGATGCGCTTGGCGATGCCGAAATCCACCAGCTTCACCACGCCCTGCGCCGTGACGAGGATGTTGCTCGGCTTCAGGTCGCGGTGCACCACGCCTTGCCGGTGCGCGTACTCCACCACCTGGCACACCGTGCGGAACAGGCGCAGCCGCGCTTCGATGCCCAGCTGGCCCGATTCGCAGTAAGCATCGATGGGCTGGCCGTCGACGAACTCCATCACGAAGTAGGGCGAGCCGTCGTCGGCCATGCCGGCGTCCAGCATCTTGGCGAGGTTGGGATGGTCCAGCGTGGCGAGGATGCGGCGCTCCGCGTCGAAGCGCTGCCGCAGGAACTCGCGGTCCAGGCTTTCGCGCACCAGCTTCACGGCCACCTGCTGCTCGTATTGGCCGTCGGCCCGTTCTCCTCGGTAGACCTCGCCCATGCCGCCACGCGCGATCAGCGCCACCAGGCGGTAGGCGCCCAGCCGGCGGCCGATCCAGGCCGGCGTGGACGGCATGCCGAGCGCGTCCAGCAGCTGCTCGCTGGGATGCGAGTCCAGCGGCGTGCCGCTGAGGTCGCTGGCGGCGAGCAAGGATTCGAGCTCGCGGCGCAAGGCATCGTCCTCGCCGCACACGCGGTCGATGAACCCGGGACGCTCCTCGACCGCGAGCGACAGCCCCTCGGCCAGCAGGACTTTCAGGCGCTGCCATGCCTGCGGATCCATCGCGTGGGTCATGCGGCACCTCCGGCAGGGCGCGCCGTGCCGCCGCCCAGCTCGCGCAGCAGCCAGGCACGCCCACAGGCCCATTCGCGCTTGACGGTGGCCGGCGAGATGTCGAGCGCGGTGGCGGTTTCCTCCACGCTCAGGCCGCCGAAGAAGCGCAGCTCGATGACCTCGCTTTGCCGTGCGTCGAGCTGCTCCAGCCGTTGCAGGGCCCGGTCCAGGGCGAGCACATCGAGCCGGTCGACAGGCGAGGCCTCGCTGGCCACGCCTTCGATCTCGTCCAGCGGCAGCACCTGCACGCCGGCACCGCGCTTGTCGGCAAGCCGCGCGCGGGCATGGTCGACCAGGATGTGGCGCATGAGCCGCGAGGCCAGGCCGAAGAACTGCGCGCGAGATTGCCACTGCATGTCGCTGCCCTTGGACATGCGCAGGAACACCTCGTGGACGAGGCCGGTGCGCTGCAGCGTGTGGCCATCGCGCTCGCGGGCCAGGTGCCTTCCTGCGAGGCGCTGCAATTCCTTGTAGACCATGGGCACGACGCTGTGCAGGGCGGCATCGTCGCCGTCCGTCCAGCGCCGCAGCAACTGCGTCACCGGGCCATAGCCCTGCGCGCCGTTCGACAGCTCGTCCACGCCGTCCCCTCCGAGTGTTGTGGCTCAGCCAAAGGCAGGCGCGCAGCTTACGCCCTTGCGCCGGTCGGGGCTGCGTGAGTTTGTTACTCCGACTGCGGCGCAGGGATGCGCGAATTTTCCGTGGCGTATTCTGTGGCCGTGAACACGATCCACTTCAACCACGACCGGCTGGACGCGGCCATCGTCGACCTCGATGGCACCATGGTGGACACGCTGGGCGATTTCCACGCCGCACTCAACGGCATGCTCGCGGACCTGTGGCTGCCGGCGGTGTCGCGCGAGCTCGTCGAGCGCAGCGTGGGCAAGGGCTCCGAGCATCTCATCCGCTGCGTGCTCGCTGACGTGGGCGGGCCGGCGTCGGCGTACGAGCCGGCCTGGGCCGCCTACCAGGCCCACTACGACCGCATCAACGGCGATCACTCGGATGTCTATGCCGGCGTGCCCGAAGGTTTGGCGGCACTGGCGGCGCATGGGCTCAAGCTCGCCTGCCTGACCAACAAGCCCGGCGCCTTCGCGCGCGACCTGCTCGCGATGAAAGGCCTGGCCAACCGCTTCAGCCTGGTCTTCGGCGGCGATGCCTTCGAACGCAAGAAGCCCGATCCGCTCCCCCTCCTCAAGACCTGCGAGGCGCTGGGCACCTCGCCGCAGCGCACGCTGGTGATCGGCGACTCCAGCAACGATGCGCAGGCGGCGCGTGCGGCCGGCTGCCCGGTGGTGCTCGTGACCTATGGGTACAACCACGGCGAGCCGGTGACGGCGGTGGATGCGGATGGTTTCGTCGATCGGCTGGATGCGTTGCGGTGGGCGTGACGATGTGGGCATCACAGCCCGGCGCTTTCCACCGGGCGATGCACCCGCAAGTGGTCGATCACGAACGATTTGTCCTGCGGCAGGGCCTGGGTGGGCGAGCCGGTCTCGGAAGGGCGCTCGTAGATGCCCAGCATGAGCTGCATCGGGTACGCCGGTGATTGCGCCACGTGCCCGATCTGCTGACCATCGACGTGGAAGGTGATGCCCCGAGGTGTCCAGTCCGCCGAGTAGAGGTGGAACTCGCGCACGTCGATGGGCAGCTCGGCCTCGCGGAAGTCATCGACCAGCGCCGGGTCGCCGAATGGGTGCACGCCGAAGGCCACGCGTGTCGATTCGGGCGTGGCATGGCGCCCGAAGATCTCGCACACGCAGATCTCGCCGGACTGCTCGGGCTCGTCCTCGATGCCGATCATCCACAGCGCCACGTGCGTGCCCGGCGGGATGTTCGCCCGGGCCCGCAGCTCGAATCGTCCGAAGGTGGGCGCGCAGAGGATGCGCCGCTGCTGCGCCTCGCGAACGACGCTGCGTGGGTTGAACCGGTGCTGCCCGCGGGTACTGCCCAGGGGTCCTGATTGCACCCCGGTCTGCAGCGAGGAAACGCGCACGCCGCCGTCGTATTCCGGACACCAGGGCGGCTGGTCGGGGTCGATGCGCAGGCGCAGATGGCCCAGCGCGAAGTCATGGCGGGCAGCGGCCAGCACGCGGGACGACCACTGCGGCAGATGGCAGGGCAGCCACTTGTCGAGGTTCAATGCGCCATCGGCGAACTCGTCATGAAACGCGAGCGCGTGGCTGGCTGCGAAGTCCGTCTCCATGCGCTTGATGATGCGCAAGGGACCCCGCCGGAAGATGTCGAAAGTTTCGAGCGCCTGGAATGAACAAGGGCGCCAGCAGGCGCCCTTGGCAGGAACGGCAGGTCCGCAGGCCGTCAGTTGAACGGGTCCTTCGCGGCCGACTTGCCCTGGCCCAGCAGCGCATCCTTCAGCTGCGCATCGGCGGGCACCTTGCCCAGCCAGATCTTCATGAGCGCGGTGTAGAACTCAGGCTCCTTGATCGGTTCGGCGGCGGGCTTGCCCATCACGACGATGCTCGTGCCCTGGCCGGGGATGTAGTCCACCGAGAAGTATTCGCCCGGAGCGAGCTTCTTGCGCGCAGCGAAGATCTCGCCCATCTTGATCACGCCGGGGATGATCTTGGAGAACTCCTCGCGCGAGGCGTTCTGCTCCATGCTCTTGGTGAACAGCTTGCCCAGTTCGTTGGCGTCGATCTCGCGCAGCATCACGATGTGCATGCGGCGCGGGCCGGTGTTGTTGAGCACCTGCTCGGGCGTGGTGGCCTTGCCGTTGAGGTACAGGCCGGCCGCATACACCTTGAACACCGCCTTGTAGCGCACGCCGTAGCCATTGAGCTGGAGTTTGGTGTTGGCCACCGTCGCGGTGGTGTCCAGCTTGATGCCGCCGGCTTCGACGGTGTCAGCAGCAAGGACCGACAGCGGCAGGCTGGCGGCGGCGAGGGCGAAAGCAACTACTTGGCGACGGATCACGGCGCAACTCCCAAACTAGACCGATGAGTCTAAACAACACCCGTGAGTGTGACTTCGCACGACCGTGCGGTCGAGTGCACAAGTCACGCTTGGACTTGGTGCACGCCCGGACTTGCGTGACAGGGTTCCGCCCCTGCTACACTTTTCGGATGTTCACACCGCGCAAGCAAACCAAGGGGTCGCACGACCGGGGAGCATGGCCCTGGCGGGCCTGGCCCATCAGCGCCTGAGTTTTCCAGGCCACGACAGGTTTGTTTGCCGCAGGCTGCTGCTCGCACCATGAGCCGCCCTTCGGCCCCAGCGATGACCTGCGGTCCCATCCGGACCGCGCCATCGAACTTCAGCAACTCCCCAAGCGTGCGTTTTCGCGCGCCCATGCGGGCTGTGGAGGGCCCCCACCGTGATCACCGAACTTGAATTCAAGAGCCTTGCCGCCGAAGGCTACAACCGCATCCCCCTGATCGCCGAAGCCTTCGCCGATCTGGAAACCCCCCTGTCTCTCTATCTCAAGCTGGCCTACGCCTCGGGCGGCGGCAAGAACAGCTTCCTGCTGGAGTCCGTCGTCGGCGGCGAGCGCTTCGGGCGCTACTCCTTCATCGGGCTGCCGGCGCGCACGCTGCTGCGGGCCACGGGTTTCAAGACCGAGGTCGTCACCGACGGCGCCGTGGTCGAGACGCACGAAGGCAACCCGCTGGACTTCATTGCCGACTACCAGAAGCGCTTCAAAGTGGCGCTGCGACCGGGCATGCCGCGCTTTTGCGGCGGGCTGGCCGGCTACTTCGGCTACGACGCCGTGCGCTTCATCGAGCCCAAGCTCGCCAAGACGCACAAGACCGGCGGCATCGACACACCCGACATTTTGCTGCTGCAGTGCGAGGAACTGGCGGTCATCGACAACCTGTCGGGTCGGCTGTACCTCATCGTCTATGCGAATCCGGCCGAGGCCGAGGCCTTCCACCGGGCGAAGCGGCGCCTGTCCGACCTGACCGACAAGCTGCGCTACAGCGTGACGGCGCCGGCCGTGAAGCGCGGCACCTCGCACGGCGTGGAGCGTGAGTTCCCCAAGGATGAGTACATCGCCGCGGTGCTCAAGTCCAAGGAATACATCGCCGCCGGCGACATGATGCAGGTGCAGATCGGCCAGCGCCTGCGCAAGCGCTACACCGAGTCGCCGCTGTCGCTGTACCGCGCCCTGCGTTCGCTGAACCCGTCGCCCTACATGTACTTCTATGACATGGGCGACTTCCAGATCGTGGGCGCCTCGCCCGAGATCCTGGTGCGGCAGGAGCACACGCCCGAGGGCGACAAGATCACCATCCGGCCGCTGGCCGGCACCCGGCCGCGCGGTGCGACGCCGGAGCAGGACAAGGCGCTGGAGGTCGAACTCAGCGCCGATCCGAAGGAGCGCGCCGAGCACCTCATGCTGATCGACCTCGCGCGCAACGACATCGGCCGCATCGCCAAGACCGGCAGCGTAAAGGTGACCGAGGCCTTCGTGGTCGAACGCTACTCGCATGTGATGCACATCGTGAGCAACGTGGAAGGCCTGCTCAAGCCGGGCATGACGAGCCTGGACGTGCTCAAGGCGACCTTCCCAGCGGGCACCCTGACCGGCGCGCCCAAGATCCGTGCGATGGAGATCATCGACGAGCTGGAGCCGGTCAAGCGCGGCATCTATGGCGGCGCCTGCGGTTACCTGAGCTTCGCGGGCGACATGGACGTGGCCATCGCGATCCGCACCGGCATCGTGAAGGACCAGACGCTGTACGTGCAGGCGGCCGCGGGTGTCGTGGCCGATTCGGTGCCCGAGCTGGAATGGAAAGAGACCGAGGCGAAGGCCCGCGCCCTGCTGCGTGCCGCTGAACTCGTGGAAGAGGGGTTCTGACATGCTGCTGATGATCGACAACTACGACAGCTTCACCTTCAACCTCGTGCAGTACTTCGGCGAGCTGGGGGTGGACGTGCGCGTGTTCCGCAACGACGAGATCGCGCTCGAAGGCATCGCCGAACTCAGGCCCGACCAGCTGGTGCTGTCGCCCGGGCCGTGCTCGCCCGCCGAGGCCGGTATCTGCGTGAGTGCCATCCAGCACTTCATGGGCAAGCTGCCCATCCTCGGCGTGTGCCTGGGCCACCAGGCCATGGGCGCGGCGCTGGGCGGCAAGATCATCCGCGCGCAGCGGCAGATGCACGGCAAGGCCAGCGTCATCACCACCGACCAGCAAGGCGTCTACAAGAACCTGCCGCGCGAGTTCTCGGTGATCCGCTACCACTCGCTGGCCATCGAGCGCGAGACCATGCCGTCGGTGCTGGAAGTCACCTCCACCTCGGAAGATGGCGAGATCATGGGCGTGCGCCACAAGGATTTCGTCGGCACGAAGACGCCGATGGAGGGCGTGCAGTTCCATCCGGAGTCCATCCTCAGCGAGCATGGCCACGCGATGCTGAAGAACTTCCTGGAGCTGGCATCGTGACGGGCGTGAAGACGGTCGACCTGCGCAGCGACACCGTCACCCAACCCACGCCGGCCATGCGCGAGGCCATGATGCGCGCGCCGCTGGGCGACGACGTGTTCGGCGACGACCCGACGGTCAACGCACTGCAGGAGCGCATCGCCGCCATGCTGGGCAAGGAGGCGGCGCTGTTCGTGCCCACGGGCACGCAGGGCAACCTCATCGCCACGATGACGCATTGCCAGCGCGGCGACGAATACATCGTCGGCCAGTTCGCGCACACCTACCGCTGGGAAGGCGGCGGTGCGGCGGTGCTGGGCAGCGTGCAGCCGCAGCCCCTGGAGCACCAGGGCGACGGCTCGCTCGCGCTGAAGGACATCGAGGCCGCCATCAAGCCCGACGACGCGCACTTCGCGCGCAGCCGCCTGCTGTGCCTGGAGAACACCATCGGCGGCAAGGTGCTGCCGATGGTGTACATGGCGCAGGCCGCGGAGCTGGTGCGCAGGCGTGGCCTGGCGACCCATCTGGATGGGGCACGGCTATTCAACGCATCGGTCAAACTGGGTGTTCCGGCCAGGGACATTGCCAAGCACTTCGACAGCGTGTCGGTGTGCTTCTCCAAAGGCCTCGGCGCACCCGTTGGCTCGGCGCTCGTCGGCCCGCGCGACTTCATCAAGCAGGCTCACCGCGCCCGCAAGATGCTGGGCGGCGGCATGCGCCAGGCCGGTGTGCTCGCCGCGGCCGCACTGCATGCCCTCGAGCATCACATCGACCGCCTGGCCGACGACCACGCACTCGCGCAGCGCCTGGCCGACGGCCTGCAAGGCATCACCGGCGTGACGGTGGAGCCGCCGCAGACCAACATGGTCTTCGTCGACGTCGCAGGCGAGAAGGCCCAGACGCTGCTGCCGCACCTGAAGTCATGCGGCGTGCTGGCCACGGGCCTGTACCGCCTGCGCTTCGTGACCCACCTCGACGTCGATGCCGCCGGCATCGACCATGCCATCCGCTCGTTCCGCGACCACTTCAACGCCTGACGCGAAGGAAGCTCCCATGGCCATCACCAACAACGAAGCCCTCACGCGAACCATCGAGCATCGCGAGATCTTCCACGACGAAATGCTGGCGCTGATGCGCCGAATCATGGGCGGCGAGATGTCGCCGGTGATGATGGCTGCGCTGCTCGTCGGCCTGCGCGTGAAGAAGGAAACCATCGGCGAGATCACCGCCGCCGCCCAGGTGATGCGCGAGTTCTCCACCAAGGTGGACGTGGCCGACCGCACGCACCTCGTGGACATCGTGGGCACGGGCGGCGACAGCTCGCACACCTTCAACATCTCCACCTGCAGCATGTTCGTGGCGGCCGCGGCCGGCGCGCGCGTGAGCAAGCACGGCAACCGCAGCGTGTCCAGCAAGTCCGGCAGCGCCGACGTGCTGGAGGCGCTGGGTGTGAACCTCTCGCTGCCGCCGCAGGCCATCTCGCAGTGCATTGCCGACACGGGCATCGGCTTCATGTTCGCGCCCAACCACCATCCCGCGATGAAGAACGTCGCGCCGGTGCGCAAGGAGCTGGGCGTGCGCACCATCTTCAACATCCTCGGGCCGCTGACCAACCCGGCCGATGCGCCCAACATCCTGATGGGCGTGTTCCACCCCGACCTCGTGGGCATCCAGGTGCGGGCGCTGCAGCGCCTGGGCGCCGAGCATGCGGTGGTGGTCTACGGCCGCGACGGCATGGACGAGGTGTCGCTGGGTGCGGCCACGATGGTGGGCGAGTACAAGGATGGCGGCATCCACGAGTACGAGATCCATCCCGAGGACTTCGGCCTCACCATGTCCAGCAACCGTGCGCTGAAGGTGGAGACGCCCGAGCAATCGAAGGCACTGCTGCTGTCGGTGCTCGACAACGAGCCGGGGCCGGCGCGCGACATCGTCATCCTCAATGCCGGCGTGGCGCTGTATGCGGCCAACGTCTGCGGCACCATGGCCGACGGCGTGGCGTTGGCGCGCGACGTGCTTGCTTCGGGCAAGGCGCGAGCGAAGCTGGATCAGTTCGTGGACAGCACGAAGAAGTTGAGCGCAGCATGAGCCTCGCCCGGCCGCCCGAAGAGGCTCGCACCGCAGTGCGCAGCACGGAGGTTTTCAAGTGAGTTCAGACATCCTCAACAAGATCGTCGCCGTCAAGCGCGAGGAGATCGCTGCGGCGAAGAAGCAGCGCGACTACGCCTCGCTGCGCCGCGACGCCGAAGCGCGTGGCGGTGTGCGCGACTTCATCGGCAGCCTGCGCGGCAAGATCGGTGCGGGCCGGGCCGGTGTCATCGCCGAGATCAAGAAGGCCAGCCCCAGCAAGGGCGTGCTGCGGGAAGACTTCCGTCCCGCAGAGATCGCGCAGACCTACGAGCGTCACGGTGCTGCCTGCCTGAGCGTGCTGACCGATGTGCAGTTCTTCCAGGGCGCCACCGCCTACCTGCAGCAGGCGCGCGCTGCCTGCGCACTGCCGGTGCTGCGCAAGGACTTCATGGTCGACGCCTACCAGATCGCCGAAGCGCGCGAGATGGGTGCCGACTGCGTCCTGCTCATCGCTGCCTGCCTGGACGATGCGCTGATGGCCGACCTCGAAGCCCAGGCGCTGGAACTGGGCATGGCGGTGCTGGTGGAAGTGCACGACGGCGCCGAACTCGACCGCGCACTGCGCCTGAAGACGCCGCTGGTGGGCATCAACAACCGCAACCTGCGCACCTTCGAGGTGACGCTCGACACGACGCTGGGCCTGCTCAGGCACGTGCCGGCCGACCGCCTGCTGGTGACCGAAAGCGGCATCCTCGGCCCGGCCGACGTGAAGCGCATGCGCGATGCCGACGTGCACGCCTTCCTCGTCGGCGAAGCCTTCATGCGCGCGGCCGACCCGGGCGCGGCGCTGGGCCTGTTGTTCGGATGAGTTCCGGCGATCTCTTCGCCGAACACCCCGCCGGCATCGACAACCGACTGCGTGAGCCGCTGGCGGATGTGTTCGCGCGTGTCCCGGCGGCATGGATGCCCGTGACCGACCGCTTCCTTGCATCACCCGAGGGTCAATCGCTCGCGCGCTTCGTGGACCAGCGCGTGGGCGAAGGTGCCATCGTGTATCCCGGCACCATCTTCCGAGCGCTGGAGCTCACCGCACCGGAGGACGTGCGCGTGCTCATCCTCGGCCAGGACCCGTACCACGGGCCGGGCCAGGCGCAGGGACTCGCCTTCTCCGTCTATGAAGGCCAGAAGCTGCCGCCCAGCTTGCGCAACATGCTCAAGGAGGTCGAGTCCGACACCGGCGCACCTTCGCAATGTGCGCGGGGTGACCTGAGCGCCTGGGCGCGTCAGGGTGTGCTGCTGCTCAACACGGCGCTGACCGTCGAGGACGGCCGGCCCCAGAGCCATGCGGGCCGCGGGTGGGAGACGCTGACCGACGCCTTGCTCGCCCACGTGGCGGCACAGGCGCATCCGGTGGTCTTCCTGCTGTGGGGCGGCTCTGCCCAGCGCAAGCGCGCGTCGCTCGATGAAGCGCGCCATCACGTGCTCACCGCCAACCATCCCTCCCCGCTATCGGCGCGCAGGCCGCCCGAACCCTTCATCGGCTGCCGCCACTTCAGCCAGGTCAATGCACTGCTCCAGCGCCTCCTCCCCGGCACGCCCCCCATCGATTGGTAATATTTGGCATTAGAGTGGTATTGTCCACGTAGCCATGCCGTAGCCTTGCCTTCCTCGTAGGAAGCGCAGAACCTCGCGTTTACCCTGCCCTCCTTGCGTTGACTCACTGGTATTACTGGTACTAAACTGGTACCGTCCAGGGGCGATGACGGATCAGGTGGTCCGTTCCACACCCCATGCCCGAATACCTCAGCATGGAGTCAGAGGGGATGAACTTTTCGCGACAACAGGCAGACCCGCGGCGGCACCTCGGCGGGTTGGCTTTCGTCATCGGCTTGCATGCCCTGATCGTCTGGGCCCTGGTGTCGGGGCTGGCGAAGAAGGTCGTCGACGTGGTGAAGGCGCCCATCGACACCAAGGTGATCGAGGAGGTGAAGAAGCCGCCTCCGCCGCCCGAACAGGTGGTGCCACCGCCGCCCAAGATGGAGGCGCCGCCCCCGCCGTTCATTCCGCCGCCCGAGGTGCAGATCGCGCCCCAGCCGGTGCCTCAGCCGGCCATCACCGCCACGCCGGTGGCACCGCCTCCGCAGGAATTCAAGGCCACGCCGGCCCCGGCGGTGGCTGCTCCGGCGCAGGCTGCCCCGGTATCCGCGGGGGTGGTCTGCTCCAACTACACGTCGGTCATGGGCGACGTCGCCTACCCGCGTGACGCCCAGCGGCAGGGCATCGAAAAAGGCGAGGCGCTCATCAGCTTCACCGTCAGTGCCAGCGGCGCCGTCAAGGACGTCAAGGTGGTCAGTGCTTCGCACCCCATCTTCGCCCGCGCCAGCATGAAGGTGGTGGCCGAGTACAAGTGCCAGGGCCAGGGCCACGACGTGGCCGTGCTCGTGCCGTTCGGCTACTCCATTCAATAAGCGCTGCCGCAGCCAGCGCCTCACCCATCGTTTGAATTTCTCTTCGGATTGGAAATCGATCATGTATCTCGGCAAGTCTTTCTTCTCCCGCCTCTTCCTGGTCTTGATGATGGCCGTGGGCTCAGTGCCTGCGCTGGCCCAGGAGCCGGCCAGCGCCCCGGCCGCCACCGCGACGGCAGCGCCTGCTGAAACCACCGCACCGGCCGCCGCTCCGGTGCCGGCAGCCACCACCACCAAGGAAAGCGTGGACAACCCCTACGGCATCAAAGCGCTGTGGGCACAGGGCGACTTCGTGGCCAAGGGCACGCTGTGCATCCTGTTCATCATGTCGCTGGGCAGCTGGTACATCCTCATCACCAAGCTGTACGAGAGCATGAAGATCAGCGGCGAATCGAAGGCGGCGCGCCGTGGCTTCTTCAAGCACGCCAGCCTGGGTGATGCGGCCAAGACGCTCAAGCAAGGCAGCGCCTTCCGCTTCATCGCCGAGACGGGCATCGAAGCCGGTGACCACCACGAAGGCGCGCTCACCGAGCACATCGACCGCAACACCTGGGTGACGATGAGCGTGCAGCGCTCGGTGGACGACGTGCAGTCGCGCCTGCAGGACGGCCTGGCCTTCCTGGCGACGGTGGGTTCCACCGCTCCGTTCGTGGGCCTGTTCGGTACCGTCTGGGGCATCTACAACGCGCTGACGGCCATCGGCATTGCCGGCCAGGCGTCCATCGACAAGGTGGCCGGCCCCGTGGGTGAAGCGCTGATCATGACCGCCATCGGCTTGGCCGTGGCCGTGCCTGCGGTGCTGGGCTACAACTGGCTCGTGCGCCGCAACAAGGTGACGATGGAGTCGGTGCGCAGCTTCAGCGCCGACCTGCATGGCGTGCTGATGGGCGCGCGCGCCGCGGCCCGCTGATCGGCCCTGTTCAGCCAAGACGAGGAGTGACGCCATGGCCATGAGCGTGGGCAGCGACGGCGGGGACGACGAGGTCGTCTCCAGCATCAACACAACGCCCCTGGTGGACGTGATGCTGGTGCTGCTGATCATCTTCCTGATCACGATCCCGGTGGTCACGCAGACGGTGCCGGTGAAGTTGCCGAGCGAGACCAACATCGCCCGGCAGACCAAGCCCGAGAACATCGAGATCTCGGTGAGCAAGGAGGGCGACGTCTTCTGGAACGCGCAGCTGGTGCCCGACAACGAGGCGTTGTTCCAGCGGCTCAAGAAGATCGCGACGATGACGCCGCAGCCGGAAGTGCACATCCGCGGCGACCAGGCGAGCCGCTATGAATCGGTGGGCCGCGTGATCTTCGCTTGCCAGCGCGCGGCGATCCTGAAGATCAGCTTCGTCACCGAACCGCCTGCCAAAGGCTGAGGAGCACAGAACATGGCAATGACATTGGGTGGTGGCGGCAACGCCGACCCGGAGGTGATGGTGGACATCAACACCACGCCGCTGATCGACGTGATGCTGGTGCTGCTGATCATGCTGATCATCACGATCCCGATCCAGCTGCACAGCGTGAACCTGAACATGCCCGCGGGCAACCCGCCGCCGCCGACCAAGGAGCCGGTGGTTGTCACGATCGACATCGATTTCGACGGGACGGTGTTGTGGAATGGCGAGGCGCTGCCGGACCGCCTGACGCTGGAAAGCAAACTGTCACAAGCTGCAGCACAAGCTGACCAGCCGGAAGTGCACATCCGGCCGAACAAGCTCGTTGAGTACAAGTCGGTGGCGATGGTGCTGGCGAGCGCGCAGCGGCTTGGCGTGACCAAGCTTGGTATGGTGGGCAACGAGCAATTCGTGAAGTAACCCGGTCCGACCCATGATCACCATCAAGAAGACCCTGGCTGCTGCGGCCGTGGCGCTGGCGCTGGGCGCGCAAGCCCAGGAAGCCGTGCGCCCGGACGTGGGCAAGCCTTTGCAGGCCGCGCAAGAGCTGATCAAGGGCGGCAAGTACAAGCAGGCGCTGGACAAGGTGCGCGAGG
>NZ_QUSW01000027.1 GCF_003852895.1 Rhizobacter terrae | reverse complement strand
CGAGGCACCGCAAGGCGAGGTCGAGACCGCCATCGCCAGCATCTGGGCCGAGGTGCTGCAGCTCGACCGCGTGGGGCGCCACGACAACTTCTTCGAACTCGGCGGCCATTCGCTGCTCGCCGTCACCGTGATCGATCGCATGCGTGCCGCTGGGCTCGAATCGGATGTGCGCCGCATCTTCGCGACGCCGACGGTGGCGGGACTCTCGGTCTCGCTGGGGCGCGATGAGGCGACCGTGGTCGTGCCGCCGAACCTCATCCCGGCCGGCTGCCAGCAGATCACGCCGGCCATGTTGCCGATGGTGTCGCTCACGCAGGAGCAGATCGCGCGCATCGTGGCTGCAGTGCCTGGCGGCCATGTCAACGTGCAGGACATCTACCCGCTGGCACCGCTGCAGGAAGGCATTCTTTTCCACCACCGCATGGCGGCTGCGAACGACCCGTACCTGCAGCACGCGATCTTCACCTTCGACACCGAAGCACGGCTTCACGGTTTCGTCGCTGCGCTGCAAGCCGTGGTGCGGCGCCACGACATCCTGCGCACCTCGGTGGCCTGGGAAGGATTGCCCGAGCCGGTTCAGGTGGTGTGGCGCGATGCACCCATTGCCATCGAGCAAACAGCGATCGATCCTGCCGCGGGCGACGCGGTGCATCAGTTGCGTGACCGCTTCCATGCCGGGCAGCATCGCCTGGACCTGCAGCAGGCGCCGCTGCTTCGAGGCATCGTCACCGAAGACACCGGCGACGGCCGCTGGGCGCTGCTGATCCTGTTTCACCACATGGTCCTCGACCACACGACCCTCGAGATCGTGCAGCAGGAAGTGCAGATGCAGTTGCTGGGCCGGGGCGAGGAGCTGGCCCGGCCGAAGGCATTCCGCGAGTTCGTGGGGCAGGCGAGGCTGGGGATGTCGCGGCAGTCGCACGAGGCGTTCTTCCGGCGGATGCTGGGGACGGTGGAGGAGCCGACGGCGCCGTACGGGCTGATGGACGTGCAAGGCGACGGCAGCGCGATCGCGCAGGCGCAGCGTGCGG
>NZ_QUSW01000026.1 GCF_003852895.1 Rhizobacter terrae | reverse complement strand
CCCAAGTTTGAATTCTTTGAAATAGATTGCTATTAGCTAGTAATCCACCAAATCCTTCGCTGCTCACCAATGGAATCGCAAGATGCCCACGATGAGACTGTTCAGGTTAAACGCAAAAGAAACACACTCTGAGAATTTCTTCCCAAATTGTATCTCTCAATACGCATCAACCCATGTCAATTAAACACGCTGTATAGAGACTAGGCAGATCTGACGATCACCTAGCGACTCTCTCCACCGTTTGACGAGGCCATTTACAAAAACATAACGAACGACAAGCCTACTCGAATTCGTTTCCAAACTCTTTTCGAACTTGTCTTCAACTGCTTTCGCATGAAGTACCTCCCAACTACTTTTCCTCACACTTGTACTCCATGACTAAACCCCCCCTCCCATTACAAACTAAAATCTTACTTTTATTTTCTTTTGCCCTCTCTGTCGCTCTGCCTTAACTACGTATTTCTCGCCGAGAAAAACTTCAATTTAAGCTATTCTCCAAAAATCTTAGCGTATATTTTTTTCTTTTTTTTTTCCAAAGTGACAGGTGCCCCGGGTAACCCAGTTCNAAACCAAAACCAACGGATATCATACATTACACTACCACCATTCAAACTTTACTACTATCCTCCCTTCAGTTTCCCTTTTTCTGCCTTTTTCGGTGACGGAAATACGCTTCAGAGACCCTAAAGGGAAATCCATGCCATAACAGGAAAGTAACATCCCAATGCGGACTATACCACCCCACCACACTCCTACCAATAATGGTAACTATTCTATGTTTTCTTACTCCTATGTCTATTCATCTTTCATCTGACCACCTAATACTATGCAGAAATGTAAAATTATCACACAAGACATAAACAATCAAAATCAGCCATTTCCGCACCTTTTCCTCTGTCCACTTTCAACCGTCCCTCCAAATGTAAAATGGCCTATCGGAATACATTTTCTACATCCTAACTACTATAAAACAACCTTTAGACTTACGTTTGCTACTCTCATGGTCTCAATACTGCCGCCGAAATTCTGTCCCACATACTAAATCTCTTCCCGTCATTATCGCCCGCATCCGGTGCCGTAAATGCAAAACAAATACCATCTATGTCTTCCACACCATCATTTTACTATGCCTGCCACCATCCATTTGTCTTTTGCACCATATCTTCATAACCTGTCACCTTGAAACTACCTCTGCATGCCACCTACCGACCAACTTTCATGTTC
>NZ_QUSW01000025.1 GCF_003852895.1 Rhizobacter terrae | reverse complement strand
GCCTAACGAATGAAAGGGACTTCCCCGTCCCGAACTGGCCGCGAAGCGGCAACCGGCAACGAAGTGCCACGATGGGAAGTGCGAAATCTCATCAACTCGTTCGAAAGGGGAAGTCCATGAGCATTCTCTACGTTGGCATCGATCTCGCCAAGAACGTATTCGCCGTGCACGGCGTCGATGAGCATGGCAGGCCGACACTGGTGCGCGCGAGCGTGCCACGCGGCAAGCTGCATGCACTGATCGCCTCGCTGCCACCGTGCAGCATCGGCATGGAGGCCTGCTCAGGAGCGCATCACTGGGCTCGGATGTTTGCCGCACTGGGGCACACGGTGAGGCTGATGGCGCCGAAGTTCGTCACGCCGTATCGGCTGTCTGGCAAGCGAGGCAAGACCGACGCGGCCGATGCCGCGGCGATCTGTGAGGCACTGCAGCGGCCCAACATGCGCTTCGTGCCGGTCAAGAGTCTGGAGCAGCAAGCTGCGCTGACGCTGCACCGCGTGCGCCAAGGCTTCGTCGAGCAGCGCACTGCGCTCATCAACCGTGTTCGGGGGCTGCTCAGTGAGTTCGGCATCGTGATGCCGCTGAAGGCCAGCACGGTTCGCCACCAGGCGGCAGCCACGCTGGAGGATCTTCCGGGCTGGGCCAACACGGCCATCGGCGACTGCTTGAGCGAGCTGCACCGGCTCGATGAGCGCATCGCGCAATACGACCGGCACATTGCCCTGCAGGCGCGCCAGGATGCGAGAGCTTGTGCGCTGATGCGCCTGCACGGCATCGGCGAAACCACGGCCACCGCCATCGTCGCGATGGTGGGCAACGGCCACGAGTTCGCCTGTGGCAGACAGTTCGCCGCGTGGCTCGGCCTCGTGCCAGGCCAGTACAGCTCGGGCGGCAAGACGCGCCTGGGTCACATCACCAAGGCAGGTGACGGCTACTTGAGATCGTTGTTCGTGCTGGGCGCGCGTTCGGTGCTCAATGCGGCCAAAGGCCGCACCGATGCGCTCAGCGGCTGGGCCTTGGCGCTGCAGGAGCGACGCGGCTACTGGCGCGCCGTGGTGGCCATCGCGGCAAAGAACGCGCGCATGGCCTGGGCGATGCTCACCAGAGGTGAAGGCTTCGTGATGCCAGTCTGACTACGCCCGACCTGCCGCTGTTCGAATTGAAGCTTCCGCCGTGTGACGGCTTGCGGTGATGAGTCAAGGTTGGACCTGCGCGGGCGGTGCCTGATCATGTCAAGGAGGCGGCTTGAACCGTCCTCGACTAACGAATGAGGCTCCCGCGTGCGTCTTCCATCAGGGTCTGCAGCGCAATCGCCGCTGCTTCGATGACCGGTTGTAGTCTTGCCAGTCCGCACCTTCGCTCGTTTGTTGCCAAACCCGGCTGAGCTGATCTGTTGATGCGATGAGGCCCCTCAGTGCGGGTCAGCGATGCCCTTCGCTTGACAGAGGGAGAAGCCCTTGTAGTTTGACATG
>NZ_QUSW01000024.1 GCF_003852895.1 Rhizobacter terrae | reverse complement strand
TTCAAGTGGCGCATCCGCCTTTGGGACGTGCACCCAGAACGCAAGTGGCGCGATGCGCCAATCGGGCTCATACGAGAAGCGAAAGCGCGAGTTCATGCAGTACGCAGGCTATGCGGCCTAACGTTTGACATGAGCGGCGGTTGGAGGCGGGCGCAGCCCGCTGGAAACCGTCCGCTCTATGGAAGGGTTAGGCCTCGCGGGCACGGCACCACTCGGAGTACGGGAGTTCACTCTTGCTCCAGCGGTGCTCATTGTGAAGCTCCATCTGCTTTTCGAAGCCAATGCGGCTTTGCTGTTCGGACCAAAACACCGCCTCAAGTTGCTCCATCGACTGCACGTACTGAACGCTGCGCTGGCGATTGAGTCGCCAGTTCTCTTTGCTTAAGGACACTGTTGGTGAAGTCGTTCTATCGGGAAGCATGCCGATCTGGAGGAAAACTTGTCGCAGGAGCGTGGCGGTGAAGCAGGAGAGCAATTCGTCGATGTCTTTGCTCTTCCTCGCGGCCTGCTCACCTCGAACAAGGTTCTCTGTGACTTCGCTCATCCATGTTGCATCGCGCACCTGAACGGACTCTCGAATGCTCACGCGAATTGCCTTGATTAATTTCAGAACGTGTTTGCGCCATGGACTGAGCGACGTTGTTTCCTTCAGCTCATACCATGCGTCACGCCCGAGCAGTTGTTCGATCGCGGACTTGAGCATGTAGCGATGAGCGAGATCGTGCTGGAGAGGCATCTTCTTCGGGGCCTAACGTTTGACAGGAGCAGCGGCGCAAAGTGGGCGAAGCCCGCTTTGGGACGTCCGCTCGATGGAGGGGGTTAGGCGTCACCAACCGGAGCGCCCCTGAGCACAAGCCGCGACACGCTGAGCACGCTGGACGCCTGTACCGTGCGACCAGTCCCCCATGAACCCGTTGGCCATGAAGTGTTGATACGCAGCCTGAACTTGAATCAGCGGCGCGTTTCTGGCAGCCCAACAATCGGCTTCAAACTCGGCTTGCTGAGGATGCGTAGCACGAATCGGATGTCCCAGGTTCACGTGGCCGTATTCGTGTGCTCGGAAGAAGTTGCATACCAGGGGGCCAAGTTGCTGGCAGTAAATTGGGTTGAAGACGATCGCGACTTGGCCGTTGATGACGGTCGTGATGGCAATGTCGCTTATGCGAGTATCCGGAATCTCCGGCACAGCCCATGCGTTCAGCGTCGCTAGCTCCAGCGAGACAATGGCGATTAGCTTCTTCATCACGCAATCCCTCCTGAAATGGTCTAGCCAGAATCATGCAATGAGTATGGGATCGTATACGTCCGTAGAACTGATGAGAGTTCGACGACGAGCACTCTTGCCGGTGACGCTTAACGTTTGACATGAGCGGCAGTTGGAAGCGGGCGCCGCCCGCTGGAAATCGGGAACTTGCACCGCTTTAGTTGACACATGCTTGCAGGCCCTGCCGCTGTTCAAAGGCAGCCGGAGGGAGGTATCGCAGCGACGAGTGAAGTCGCTGCTGGTTGTAGAACGTGATGTAGCTG
>NZ_QUSW01000023.1 GCF_003852895.1 Rhizobacter terrae | reverse complement strand
CCGCCAGCGGACGGACAGCCCGACGCAACCTCCGCGACCGCGCACTTCGCGATTGGCGACCTGGCTGAAGCGTGACGATGCGACATGTGCCTCCGAGCCGGCCTAACGTTTGACATGAGCGGCGGTTGGAGGCGGGCGCAGCCCGCTGGAGACCGTCTGCTCGATGGAGGGGTTAGCCGTCATGGGCTCAGCACGAATTTGATCTGCGTGCCATCCGGAAGGTCCTTGGTTTGCCGATGAATCTGCCCCAAAAGACCGTAGTGGACTGCAAGACTTGTTGGCTCCAAATTGCTCACCTCGTAGGCTCCGCCAAGCATTGGAGGAACCTTGAAGCCATAGCACTGACCAGCTCCCAAAGCCATTCCCGAAGCAACGCAAGCATCGACCAATGGAATTGCCAACCATTCGTTTGCATTGTCACCCTCGTCAATTGCACTCACAAAGTGCTCCCGGTTGTCGGCGACCCGCTTCAGACTTCCATTTCCCACATCCAACCAGTGCACAGACCCATCTGGAAGAACGACTACCAAGTCGCCGAGCCGGTTGACGATCCAGACGATGAAGTCTCCAGGAAGCACTTCTGCCCAATCCGACAGAAGCGAGGGCCAGTCATGCCCGTCCTGGGCCAGAAGGTAGTCGGAGAGGTTCATTTTGATTGGCGGCTAACGTTTGACATGAGCGGCGGTTGGAAGCGGGCGCAGCCCGCTGGAAACCGTCCGCTCGATGGAAGGGTTAGGCGCCTGCCGCATAGCAGTGGAGATATACCGCGCGCGCCAACGTGGGAACACCGATGAACAAGCCACCGAAGAAGAGAAACGCGTCTGCGACGCCACCAAACGCACCGGAGTGAACGAAGGCACCCACCACAGTATGCTGACCGAACGCGAACCCAAGAATTGTGTCGATGGCCGCCAGCACCAGGATTACGAGGAAACCTTGCACGACAAGCTTTCCCGCCTCGCGGAGCGGCATGGGAGGAACCTTGGAGCGTTGCCAAACCAGCAGATTGGCAACACAGGCCACTAGAACGCCCACCAATTGCCACGGCAAGTCGATGTGGACGCCGGGCACCACGTTCAGTGCGATGAGCACGAACACTGAACTGAGCAACAGACCAAGAGCGTTTGCCATTGAAGGCGCCTAACGTTTGACATGAGGGGCAGACGACAGACCGCGAAGCGGGCTGCTGGCTGTCCCCTCGATGGAAGGGTTAGCCCCCGGCTGCGCAGAAGCTAGGACTGCCTCGATGAAGGGGGCCTTGGCTGCTGTGTACGACGGCCGATCGTGTGCGAACCTGCTGGCCAACTGTAGTTTGAGCTGCTCGTATTGGGCCACAAGAGACGCGTTTGAACGAAGCGCGTTCCGAAATGCGAGGTGCTCCTGCCAGAACGAAGAGCCCAGTACCACTGCATGCAGGTTCACTCTTGGCAAGCTGGCTGCGGCCGCCCTGACGAAGTAGCGGCGGTTCGGAAACTCGCCTTCGTACTTTGCGATGTACTCGTAGCCCAACTGACTGAGCCCATTGATCTTGTTCTCGATGGTGGCAAGCGAGTCTGTTCCGAGGAGCACGTCAATGATGGGCTTGGCCGCCAACCCGGGAATGGCAGTGCTACCAATGTGCTCGACCGCGACAGCCGCAGGGGCGAAGACCGGTAGCAGCTCGGCTTTCACTTCGGCGAATCGCAAGGGCCACTCTGCGCAGTAAGGTGCAACGACGACTGCCGACATCGGGGGCTAACGTTTGACATGAGGGGCGGCTTCAAAGCGGCGAAGCCGCTTTGGAGACGGGAACTTGCACCGCTTTAGTTGACACATGCTTGCAGGCCCTGCCGCTGTTCAAAGGCAGCCGGAGGGAGGTATCGCAGCGACGAGTGAAGTCGCTGCTGGTTGTAGAACGTGATGTAGCTG
>NZ_QUSW01000022.1 GCF_003852895.1 Rhizobacter terrae | reverse complement strand
GAGCACCTGTCGGGGCAGTTGCCGGAGTTCATGGTGCCCACGGCCTTCGTGCATCTGGAGCAACTGCCGCTGACTCCGAACGGCAAGCTCGACCGCAAGGCGCTGCCGCAGCCCGAGGACCCGTCGGGCATCGGCAGCGGCTACGAAGCGCCATTGGGCGAGGTGGAGCAGACGCTGGCGGCGATCTGGGCCGAGGTGCTGCAAGTCCAGCAGGTCGGGCGCCATGACGACTTCTTCGAGCTCGGCGGCCATTCCCTGCTGGCCGTCAGCGTCATGGAACGCATGCGCCAGGCCGGCCTCGCCGCCGACGTGCGAAAGCTCTTCACGACGCCGACGATCGCGGCACTGGCCGCATCGCTGCAAGACCACCAGGACAGCGGCCTCGTGCAGGTGCCGCCCAACGGCATCCCGGCAGGCTGCGAGTCGATCACGCCCGAGATGCTGCCGCTGGTGCGGCTGACGCAGGCGCACATCGAGCGCATCGTCCAGGCGGTGCCCGGCGGTGCCGCCAACGTGCAGGACATCTACCCGCTCGCGCCGCTGCAGGAAGGCATCCTCTTCCATCACATGATCGCCCGGCGAGGCGACGCCTACCTGATGCCGGCGCTGTTCGGCTTCGACAGCCGCGAGCGCCTGCACGACTACCTGCGGGCACTGCAGGCGGTGGTGGAGCGCAACGACGTGCTGCGCACGGCGGTGCTCTGGGAGGACCTGCCCGAGCCGGTGCAGGTGGTGTGGCGGCGTGCCGAGCTGATGGTCGAGGAAGTCACGATCGAAGAAGGCGACGTCGCGACACAACTGCGCGAACGCTTCGACCCGAAACAGCACCGGCTGGCGCTCGACCGGGCGCCGATGATGCAGGTGGTGGTGGCGCAAGACAAGGCCCGCGGACGCTGGGTGATGTTGCTGCTGATGCATCACCTGGCGGTCGACCACACGACGCTGGAGGTGGTGCGGCAAGAGATCGAAGCAACGATGCAGGGGCGGGCACTGCCGGCGCCGCAGCCGTACCGCAATTTCGTGGCCCAGGCAAAGCTGGGCGTCACCAGGGAAGACCACGAAGCCTTCTTCCGCGAGATGCTGAAGGACGTGGAAGAGACGACCACGCCGTTCGGCCTGCTGGAAGTGCAAGGCGAGTCGGGCGAGGTGGCTCAGGCGCGGCGCGGGCTGGACGCGTCGCTCAGCCGGCGCATCCGCGAATGCGCGCGCGGCCTGGGCGTGAACGTGGCGGCGGTGTGCCACCTGGCCTGGGCGCAGGTGCTGGCGCGCGTGTCGGGGCGCGACGACGTCGTCTTCGGCACGGTGCTGTTCGGCCGCATGCAAGGCGGCGCAGGGGCGGACCGTGCGGTGGGGCTGTTCATCAACACCTTGCCTGTGCGCATGCGTGTGGGCGGGACCGGCGTGGAGCGCAGCGTGCGCGAGACGCACGAGATGCTGGCCCGGCTGATGCGCCACGAGCATGCCTCGCTGGCGCTGGCGCAGCGCTGCAGTGGCGTGCCCGCGCCGGCGCCGCTGTTCAGTGCCTTGTTCAACTACCGGCACAGCGCACCTCCGGAGGCCTCCGGCGGGGCTTCGAGCGGGATCGAATTCCTCGGCGCGCAGGAGCGCACGAACTATCCGCTGCTGATCAGCGTGGACGACCTGGGCGTGGCGCTGGCGATCGACGTGCAGGTGCAGACGCCGATCGAACCGCAGCGGGTGTGCGCGTACATGGAGCGGGCGCTGGAGCAACTGGTGCAGGCGCTGGAGAGCGCGCCGCAGCAGGCGCTGAACACGCTGGACGTGATGCCTTCGAGTGAACGCGAACAGGTGCTGGACGGGTGGAACGCGACGCAGGTGCCGTACCCATCCGGGGTGTGCCTGCACGAGCTGTTCGAGGCGCAGGTGCAGCGCACGCCGCAGGCGGTGGCGCTGGTGCATGGGCAGGAGCAGCTGAGCTACGGCGAGCTCAACGAGCGCGCGAACCGGCTGGCGCACCGGCTGATCGACGAGTGCGGCGTGGGCCCCGGCGTGCTGGTGGGGCTGTGCGTGGAGCGCGGCACGGCGATGGTGGCGGCGATGCTGGCGGTGCTCAAGGCCGGTGGTGCGTACGTGCCGCTGGACCCGGCGTACCCGGCACAGCGGCTGGCGTGGATGCTGCAAGACAGCGCCGCCGCCGTGGTGCTGACGCAGTCGCCCCTGAGCGAGCGGCTGGCCGGTGAAGCGCGGCAACTGGTTCTGCTGGACCAGGAAGACAGCACGGTGCGCCCGGGGAGCAACCCCGCCAGCCGAGCGACGGCGCAAGACCTGGCGTACGTGATCTACACCTCGGGCTCGACGGGCCAGCCCAAGGGGGTGGCGATCGAGCACCGCAACACGGTGAACTTCGTGCAGTGGGCGAAGACGCAGTTCGCATCGCAGGAGTTGCAGCGCACGCTGCTGAGCACGTCGCTGAACTTCGACCTGGCGGTGTACGAGTGCTTCGTGCCGCTGTCGGTGGGGGCGTGCGTGCAGGTGGTGGACAACGCGCTGGCGCTGG
>NZ_QUSW01000021.1 GCF_003852895.1 Rhizobacter terrae | reverse complement strand
TGAGCGTTGGGGTGGTGAACAAGGCGGCGACGTCGGCGTCGAGGCCTTGTTCGCGCATGCGTTCGATGACGGTGACGGCGAGCAGGGAGTGGCCGCCGAGCTCGAAGAAGTGGTCGTGGCGGCCCACGCGGTCGAGCTGCAGCACCTCGGCCCAGATGCGGGCGAGCTCTGTCTCGACCTCGCCCAGGGGGGCTTCGTAGCTGCGGGTGACCTGGGCGGCGTCGCCGGGCGCGGGCAGCGCCTTGCGGTCGAGCTTGCCGTTGGGGTTCAGCGGCAGCGCATCGAGCACCACGTAGGCGGCGGGCACCATGTGCTGGGGCAGCGCTTGGGCCGCGTGTTCGCGCAGGGCCTGCGGCTGCAGGTTGTCTCCAACCAGGTAGGCGACCAGCCGCTTGCCGGCGTCACCCTCATCGCGGGCGATGACCACCGCCTCGCGCACACCCTCGTGCTTGCGCAGGCAGGCCTCGATCTCGCCGAGCTCCACCCGCATGCCGCGGATCTTCACCTGGAAGTCGTTGCGCCCGAGGAACTCCAGCGTACCGTCTTCGAGGTAGCGCGCCAGGTCACCCGTCCTGTACATGCGCTGCCCGGGGGCGTACGGGTCGGGCACGAAGCGCTCTTCGGTCAGTTCGGGCCGGTTCAGGTAGCCGCGCCCCACGCCCGTGCCTGCGATGCACAGCTCGCCGGCCACGCCCTGCGGCGCCAGCCGCCCGTGCGCGTCCAGCACGTACAGCCGGGTGTTGCGGATGGGCTCGCCCAGTGGCACCGTGCGGCCCTCGTAGTCCTGCAGCCGCGGCGACAGGCAGTGGTAGGCGACGACGTCGCTGCACTCGGTGGGCCCGTAGCTGTTGACGAACTGCGGCCGCGGCTCGGGCAGCTGCATGAGCTTGGCCACCTGGATGGGCTCGCCGCCGAGCACCACGCGGCGCAGGCCGGCGAGTTCATTGCCGTGGCGGGCATCGACCAGCGCATGGAACGCGCTGGGCGCCATGTTCAGCACGCTGATGCCTTGGGCCTGCACCTGCGCGACGATGGCCGCGGGGTCGAACGGCTCGCTGGCCAGGTGCAGGGTCGCACCCACCATCAGCGGGCCGAGGATGTTCTTCTGCGTCAGGTCGAAGCTGTGCGAGGTCACCAGCAGCACCGCGTCGTCCTCGCCCAGCGGCAAGTCCTCCAGGTACCAGTCCATCAGGTTGCGCAGCCCCGCGTGCAGCACCTGCGCGGCCTTGGGCGTGCCGGTCGAGCCCGAGGTGTAGATCACGTAGGCCAGTTGCTGGCCGTGCAGCGCCACGCGCGGGTTGCTAGCGGGCTGCAGCGCCCAGCGCCACGCATCGGCGTCCAGGTCCAGCACCGGCACGCCCGCGTCCACCTGCGCGGGCAGGCTCGATGCGCTGAGCACCACCACCGGTGCGCTGTCGCGGCACATGGCCTGCAGCCGCTGCGCCGGGTAGCCCGGGTCCACCGGCACGTAGGCCCCGCCGGCCTTGAGGATGGCCAGCAGCCCCACCACCAGCTGCACCCCGCGCGGCATGCACAGCGCCACGCGCGCATCCGGGCCCACGCCGTGCTCGCGCAGCTGGTGCGCGAGCCGGTTGGCCTGCTCGTTGAGCTGCGCGTAGCTCAGCTGCCGGCCGTGCTGCACCACCGCGATCGCCTCGGGCCGGCGCCGCGCCTGCGCCTCGATCCATTCGTGCGCCCAGCCGCCGCGCGCCTCGCGCTGCACGCCCGCGCCCAGCGCGAGCAGCCGCGTGCGCTGCGCCTGCGGCAGCACGTCCAGCTGCTGCAGCACCGTCTCGGGGGCGCGCTCCAGCGCCTGCACGATCTGCTCCAGCGCGGTGTGCATGCACGCGCAGATCAACTCCGGCTGCACCGGCGGGGACTGCACCTGCGCGGTCAGCCCGAAGCCGTCGCCCCAGTCGTCCACCGCCAGCGTGAACGGGTAGTTCGTGCGCTCCTCCCCGCCCAGGAACTCCACGCCCTGCCAGGCCTGTTGCTGCTGGTCTTGCAATTGCTGATCCGGCTGCTGCGGCTGCGGGCTGTGGCGGTAGTTCAGCAGCGCGCTGAACAGCGGCGCGGGCGCAGCCACCTGGCTGCAGCGCTGCGCCAGCGCCAGCGGCGCGTGCTCGTGGCGCACCAACTGCGTGAGCTGCTCGTGCGTGTGCTGCACGCCCTCGCGCACGCTGCGCCCTTGCAGCTCCACCCTCAACGGCAGCGTGTTGATGAACAGCCCCGGCACCCGCTGCGCATCCGCGCCCGCCTGCATGCGCCCGAACAGCACCGTGCCGAACACCACGTCCTCGCGCCCCACCACGCGCGCCAGCAGCTGTGCGTACGCCAGGTGGAACACGCTGGCCGCGCTCACGCCCAGCTGCTTCGCGCCATCCCTCAACCGCCGCGCCAGCGCCGGCTCCACCGCACGCTGCGCCTGCGCGATCGCGCTGCCGTCGCCTTGCACGTCCATCAGCCCGTACGGCGCCGTCGGCTCCTCCACCGTCCCCAGCATCCGCCGGAAGAACGCCTCGTGCGACTGCCGCG
>NZ_QUSW01000002.1 GCF_003852895.1 Rhizobacter terrae | reverse complement strand
GAAGACTCGCCAGGCATTCGCTTCTGGGCGCGGGAGGTATGCCGTGTTGAGCCAGCATCGGCCTAACCTTTCCATCGAGCGGACGGTTTCCAGCGGGCGGTGCCCGCTTCCAACCGCCGCTCACGTCAAACGTTAGGCGCCGAAAGCAGTCCACGTGAGAGCAACGCAGCTCGCAGATCCCTCGGTCAATGCGCACTACAGTGGCGTAGCGAAGGAATTTCCTGAAATGCGGCCCATGCAGGAGCTGGTTGAGCGCTTGTCTAAGCAGCCGTATGCCAGCCACTTTCCCGCATCGACATCACACGACGCTCTTGTAGTTGGCCCCATCACAGTCGAGTACTGGCCTCATGTCAAAGTATTTCGCATCCACTACCACGGGAACGTTGAAGACGCTCAAGAGCGCAGGTTCTCCTCCACTGGCGAAGCGGAAGGTTTCATCAATGCCCTCGCAATTCGAGCCGTGTCACCAAGACCCGGCGCCTAACCCATCCATCGAGCGGACGGTTTCCAGCGGGCTACGCCCGCTTCCAACCGCCGCTCATGTCAAACGTTAGGCCCAGCATGTCCCGAATCATCAAAAGGCCAGGCGACGTGCTGAAAGTCCCACTGTCTGCTGTTGGACTCCATGCATACGCCCAGTGGCTGCCAGACGGCACGGTCCGCGTGTTTCTGAACGCGAGCAAGTCGGAGTTGTCCATTGGCGAAGTAGTGTTGCTGCCTGTCGCCTTTCGTGTGGCCGTCTTCAAAGACACACCCAACCGCTATGGATGGTCGAAGCTTGGCAATGCGCCTGTGCCTCAGGAGTATTCGGAGCCTCAGCGCTATGCCAAGAAAGACGTCCTGTCTGGGCGGCTCAGCGCCTATTTCGAAGGAAAAGAGACAATCGCTACTGCTGAAGAACTGCGTGGCCTGGAGACGCTCGCTGTCTGGGCACATCCACATATCGTCGAGAGGCTCGAGGCTCAACTTGAAGGTCGAGAATCTATATTTCTCAAGAGTCTTAAAGTCGTGGCCTAACCCCNGCGAGCTGGTGGGCAAACCTGCGCCACTAGAACCAGCGGCAGTCGCTGAGCTGCAGCGTCTGCGTGACGTCGAGCAGCAGTTCAAGCGCCTTCAGATGGAGCATGACCTGCTAAAAAAAGCTATCCGGTTTGCCTCGGAACGAAAAGCGAAGCCTTCGCCTTCATCGCGGCAAACCGGCAAACGTACCCGGTCCAAGTGATGTGCGCGCTGTACGGGGTGACGCGCCGGGGGCTTCTACGCTTGGTTGCGTCGCCAGCCCAGCGAGCGTTCGCAACGCGATGCGCAATTGGTCGAGCAGGTGAGCCAGGTTCATGAACGCAGCTGTGGCTACTACGGCAGCCCGCGTGTCACGGGGCAGCTTCGTCGCGATGGCTTGGCCGTGGGCCGTCGTCGCGTGGCGCGGCTGATGCGCCTGGCTGGCCTGCAGGGGCGCAGCGCTCGCTTGTACCGGCGATCCAAGGTCGGCCAGCGTGCGTCCTTCGCCAGCGTGCCGCGGCTTCAACTGAGCGAACCCAGTGGACCCAATCAGCTCTGGGTCGGGGATGTCACCTACCTGAAGGTCGCTGGCCAATGGCGTTACCTCGCCACCGTGATGGATCGTCACTCCAGACGGATCGTGGGTTGGAGCCTGAGCCACCGTCGCGACGCCGCGCTGACCCGTGCTGCGCTGCGCCAGGCGGCACGCAACCGCAGGCCGCAACCGGGGCTGGTGTTCCACAGCGATCGTGGTGTGGAGTACGCGGCGTTCGAATACCGCGACGAGCTTCGCAGGTTGGGCATCTTGCAGAGCATGAACCGTCCGGGCAAGATGAACGACAACGCCCACATGGAGTCGTTCTTCCATTCGATGAAGACCGAGGAGCTGTACGGCAAGGCCTTCGCCGATGATCTGCAACTGCGACGCATCTTGAGCAGCTACATCACGTTCTACAACCAGCAGCGACTTCACTCGTCGCTGCGATACCTCCCTCCGGCTGGCTTTGAACAGCGGCAGGGCCTGCAAGCATGTGTCAACTAAAGCGGTGCAAGTTCCCGGTTTCCAGCGGGCTGCGCCCGCTTCCAACCGCCGCTCATGTCAAACGTTAGGCAGCAACATGCATCCTCGCCATTGGACACTTAGCGACTTCGAGAACATGTCATGGCACGACTGTCACGTCCACGGGTTTCGCGTTTTTGAGGCCGAGCACGGCAGCGGCGAGCTTCAGCTAGACCTCGACTACATCCTCGAATGGAAAGAACACCAAGAGAAGTTTTCCTTCTTGCTCGTGCCTGTAAGGCTCCAGTTCCACGAAGTTTTCGCTCTGCGTGTGGCTCTCGATTGGGCCACACCAACAGCAGGTATGGGGCCGTTCTCTATAAGTGGCATCGAGAAACGCGCCGAACCGCGTACCGAATACACAGCCACCGTTTGGCGCCTACCGCTAAATTGGCCAGAGGGCCTTTTAGAGTTTGAGGCATCGGGCTTTACCCAAATCGCATGGGGCAGAGAGGTTCATTCATCAAGGCAGTTTCTGGCAGCGGAGGAACGAGTTGCTGCCTAACCCGTCATTGCAGCGGACTGCCTTCGGCAGCCGCTGAACTCCAACGTTAGGCGCCAAACCCAATGAAAATATGCACCGCGCACTAGCTCTTTCCCTATTCACAGTCTTTTCGCTCGGGTCGCCGCTTCATGCGAGCGCGATCGAGCAACAACCGGAATTGCGGACTCACACATTCTGGATTGCAACGGCAACGAGAACGTGCTTTGCGTCTTCAAGTGCTCGCGGCCTGTGGACGCAAGAAATGCGACTCAATGTCGCGGCAATGAGCAATAGGGAAGTAATCGACGACGTGAGTCGATGTCTTGGAGTTGGCGGCCCGATGCCAACTGAAGCTCAGGCGACACAGCGTCTTCAGTCCTGCGCCAAGCAGTTCAATTTCGAGTACAAAGAGTCTAGCGTTAGGATCTCCTATGTCATCACTCGAGAATGCTCGTAGGCAACTCGTCGAACACCGACCGTCGCTCGCATTGCCGCCTAACCTTTCCATCGAGCGGACATGTTCCAGCAGGCTTTGCCTGCTTCCACATGCCGCTCATGTCAAACGTTAGGCGTCAGAAAACTCGTATGCGATATCTTGTTCTCTTCCTGTTGTTCTTCGTTCACATGGCAACCTACGCTGGTGACTTCTTTCCGTCTGAGTACAAGCAGTTTGCGTTCAAGGAGGGCGATCTGCTCGTTAGTAAGCGCAGCGATGGCAAGTTTTCTGTAAACAAGATCCTCAAGGTTGATCGTTTCGACTTTAAGAAGGGATCGGCCATCAACATCCAAGGCAGATCCTTCGTAGCCACGGAAGACGACTACCTGCTGATCGTCAGCGCCGCGTACGGCGACGCCGAGTTCAACTCATTCGAAGAGGCGCGTGCTGCGGCAAAGACAGGAAAGTGGACCGTAAAGCTCAGCCATGCTCCGAACCGCACTCCAGGAGCGGCAGAAGGCCAGGTCCTTGTTGGGCACGCCCCAGTCACAGAACCTGAGCTAGTTGGCTACAAGAGATGGAGAGCTGCATTTGAAAAGGGAGAGGCAGGTGTCTTCTAAGGCACTGCCGCCTAACCCTTCCATCGAGGGGACGCCCAACATCAGGCTTCGCCTGCTGTCGGTCGCCCCTCATGCCAACCGTTAGGCGGTAACATTGATGGATCGATTGATGGACCGATACGACGGGAAGCCGTTTCTCCGCCTCCTGGACAGCTATGTCCTTGACGCGATTGGCCAACTGACGGATGAGCAACGTGAAGGCCTAGCAGTTGTGGAGCCCAAGCTGAATGCTCTCTACAACAGCCAAGGCTCATGGCAGGAAATTGTCCGCACTCAAATGGATCTTCCGCCGTCGTTTCCAGACAGGATCCGCAAGGTGTGGGAGGGCTTTTTGGGCGCAGCAAAGGCCCAAGGTCTGTCCGTAGACCCTCACGAGTTCGTGGAGCGGTTTGTCGACGAGAACTTCCTTGAAGTTCGCTCCTAGCAGAGGGAGAGCACCTATGCTTCTGGTGTTTCCCTCTGGCACCCAGCCGCCTAACCCTTCCATCGAGCGGACGGTTTCCAGCGGGCTGCGCCCGCTTCCAACTGCCGCTCATGTCAAACGTTAGGCATCTACACTGCAAGCCATCACTTCCCGCCATCGGCAATGCAATCTCTCGCAGCAAGAATCAAGCACTCGGCCAAGCTTAAAGGCCAATTCACGCTTCGCTCTGGCAAGGTTAGCGACACGTACTTCGACAAGTACCAGTTCGAATCCCAGCCCGGCCTCCTTCTGGCCATCGCGAAGGAAATGGCCAAGCTTGTTCCGTCAGGCACGGACGTTCTTGCCGGGCTCGAAATGGGGGGCATTCCAGTCGTCACCGTCCTGAGCCAAGTCACAGGTCTGCCGGCGGCCTTCATTCGCAAGCAACCCAAGGAGTACGGTACCTGCCGCTATGCGGAGGGCTCACCGCTCACCGGCAAGCGCTTCGTGCTAGTCGAAGACGTTGTTTCCAGCGGCGGCGCCATCATCGATGCTCTGCAAATGCTCAAGGCCGATGGGCTTTCTCCAGAGGCCGCGCTGTGCGTGATCGACCGCGAAACAGGCGGGGTCGAGGCGCTCGCCGAGGCGGGCCTGTCGCTCAAGGCACTGTTCACCTTCACTGAGGTCGACGGTGCCTAACCCTTTACAGGGACTTCCGAAGTAGTCAACGCATTGCTGTTTCCTTGTTGACGAGTGGACGCGGCGACGAAGGCGGCTGAGACAGAGAACAGACTGCCACTCTACAGACGGTCTTGTTGCATGGAGCGCGTGTGCGCGGCGATGCGGACCCAGATGCGAACCGCTCAGCGAGGCTCCATTCCTATCGCGTGGACCTGATGGTGATGTAAGCCACCAAGGGTTAGTCGAGCTTGCCCGCTGCCGGTCTGACCTGTTCAGTGCGTCTTCATTGTCACGTCGTGCACGGAAGAGGATTGGGCTGGCGTCCTAGGCAGGCTTGATGCTCACGTGACTGGCATCGAACTGTTCGCCGCGAGTCATGACTGCCCACAGGATGCGCGCTTTCTTGTTGGCCAGGGCGACGACGGCCTTCTGCCATCCCGAGCGCTCGCGCAGGGCCAGCACCCAATGCGAGATCGGATCGTTGCGCCGGTGGGCGGTCATGACCGCTGACTTGGCGGCCTGGATCAACAACGTTCGCAAGTAAGTCTGCCCGTGTTTGGTGATGCCGCCCAGGTGGTTCTTGCCGCCGCTGGAGCGTTGCCGCGGCACCAGGCCCACCCAGGCGCCGAACTGCGAGCCGCTGTTGCACTGCTTGAAGTCGCCCACCGTGGCGATCGCTGCCGAAGCGGTGATCGGACCCACACCGATGAGCTGCGCGGCGCGGCGCACGTCGACGTCGTCGCGGTGGTGCTGTGCTATGCGCGAACACCAAGCCGAACTCGGCCAGCAGGCCCCGGATGCGATTGATGCAGGCCGTGCGTTCTTCCTTGAACCCTTCGCGCAGCTTGTGCACGCACGGCATGCTCTGCTGCTGCACGGATTTCACGGGCACGAAGCGCATGCGTGGTCGCCCGCCCGCCTCGCAGATCGCGGCCGCATCGTTGGCGTCGTTCTTGCCGCTGCGACCTTCCTGGCGGTACGGCGCAGCCAGTTGTGCCGTGACGATGCGCGCATCCAACCCCATGGCAATGAGCCGGCGACACCAATGGTGCGCGCTGGAACTGGCTTCCATCACCACCAGGCTGCCTTGGGGCAACCGAGCGCACCACGCCAGGAACTGCTCGCGCCGCAGCGCCTTGCTGGTCACCACTCGTTCGTGTGCGTCCACGGCATGAACCTGGATCACGCGCTTGGCCAGATCCACCCCTACTCGAACGGACCCTTCTCGGATAACCTCTGTCATGGGCTTCCCCTTTCCACGCTTCAGATTGATGACTTTGAACACCACCAGTCTTGGCGCTTTGACGCCGTTGCAGGAAGGTGGGAAGTCCCTTCGCATTCCCATCGAGCGCGCGTAAGGCCTCATGTCCGCAGACGCCAGAAATTTCGCCGATCTTCAGATCGTTGAAGCCATTCGTGCTGCATTCCCAGAAGATGCCGAATTCATAGACTCGGCTCTAGGAATCGAATATGAGAACGCGCATCACACGTGGGTCGAGCGATTTTCACAGTTGACAACTGATGCCATAAGGCGAGGCGAGTTCACCAGGGCGGCAGAGCATCTGAAGCTGATCTCAGCGCTGTTGGCTCGCGGCGATGACTCGACTCTTCGCTGCATCGACGTGGCGTACGTGGAATCCTTGATGTGGGACATCAAAGATGAAAGCACCAAACGAGAGGGTTGGAAGCTCATTCCGGCCAACCTCAAGTCGCTCTACATAGGCATGTGGGGTGAGAAACCCTTCATGAAGGGTGTGAAATGAGGTCTGACCCTTCCATCAGGGCGACAGTCAACCGGTAGGCCGCACAAAATGCATGCCCTATACGCGATCACAAAGACCTCCCTCTTGTCGATCCCGTTGTTCGTTTCAGGTTGCGCTTCGATTGGCACCTCCTACGGCGTCGAAGGGGCGTACAACGCTGCGTTGCGCACCAAGATTGAAGATGTCTCGAAACTTCCGGAACAGGAGCAACTCAGGCTGAGGGAAGTCAAGTTCATCGAATCGACAGGTCTTGCCAGCATCCCCAAGGGGGAGGTCGTTGGCTTGGCGTGCAAGCTCACTGTCGCTGTGCTCGTGTTCAAGTGGACTTGGCGGCCGGAACTCAACGAGACGAACGGCAAGACCCCGGAAGAGGCGGCCCGAGTTCAACTCCTTCTCAAGGCCATGCAAAGGGGGGCAAATGCGGTTGTCGCCCCGAGTTGTACCCACAAGGATGGCATTGACTGGGGGAACAATTGCTTCGAGTCGTGGGTCTGCACTGGTCAGGCGGTGTGGGTCCCATGAACGAGCGGCCGTCTAACGCCGCCCCACAGGCCGCGCAGCTTCCCGATCCCCCCACTCGATGAGCCGCAGTTCGCGCGCCCGCACCAGCGCGCCCACCCGCGTGCTCACGCCCAGCTTGGCGAAGATGTTCTTCACGTGCCACTTCACCGTGGTCAGCGAGATCTGCGCGCGGGTGCTGATCTGCTGGTTGCTCAGGCCCTGGGCCAGCAGCACCAGCACCTCCAGCTCACGGCTCGTCAGCGCATCCACCGCCTGGTGGGTGTGATTGGCGGCGGTGCGGCGTTTGCTTTCGCTGCGACCCAGCGCGGCGCCGAACACGCGCAGCACATGCTCAGGCATCAGGCGGCGCATCTGCGGCACTTCCAGCGCGGCCATCAACACCTGGTGGAAGCGCGGGTTGTCGTCGAACCAGCTGCGCGAGGGGGCGTGTCCGTGGGCGCGCACCAGGGCCTGGTGCAGGCAGCGCAGGGCGTCGTCGCGCGCACCGGCGTCCCACAGGCAACTGGCCAGGGCGGCTTCGATCGCTTGCAGACGCACCACGTGGACCACCGCCTCAGCGCTCTCGTGCAGGACGCCCAGCACGGCGCGTGCTTCGTCGTGGCGCTGTTCGTGCGACAGGATGGCGGCCAGCGCCATGCCGCGGCGTTCCCACGCTTCGTCGTAGGGGCGCGGGGCCTGCCATTCCGAGGCGTCGCGCACGCCGAACTCGGCGGCGCACTGGCGTGCACGGCCGGGTTGACCCATCGCCAGCCACAGGCGCACCTTGTCGCCGCACACCTGGCCGGCGAATCGCCGTTCGTGGCTGCCTTCGATCATGCCGTGCAGGTAGTCCAGCAGCCGCATCGCGGCCTCGTGCTCTCGCCCGGCGGCCAGCACCCGGGCCAGGGTGCGCGTGGCCGTCACCAGGGTTTCGTAGGTGCCGCCGGCCTCGAGCAGCGGCAGCACCTCTTCGCACAGCGAGCGGGCTTCGGCCAGGCGGTTGGACTCGTAGCGCACCAGCGCCAGCGAGGTGGCGGCATTGGCCCAGGCGGCATTGCGCGGGCCGTTGCGCATGCCGGCCCAGAGTTGCTCGACCCGCCGCACGGCCGACCCGAAGTCGCCCTTCGCGCGCTCCACCAGCGCCAGAACGCTGCTGGCATAGCCCACGCCGTAGGGGCTGATGGGTTGCAGGATTTCGCGCGCTCGCATCGCATGCCGCCACGAGGGGTCGAAGCGGTGGCTGCAGAAGAGGGCATAGGCGCGGTTCACCAGCTGCAGCCCGCGAAGGTGGGCGTCGCCCCCGGCGTCGTCGGGCACGGGGGGATCGTCGGCCAGCGCCTCGTGCTCGCCGCTCAGCACCAGCAGGATCTGCTGCAGCGTGTGCAGCTGGTAGGCCGACGGCGTGCCGGTGCGCGCGTGCTCATCGACCAGGCGCCGCAGCACCGCGCGCGCCTGGTCGAAGCGGCGGCTGATCGCCAGGCAGGTCGCGTAGGCCACGCCCAGGGCCGGGCGCTGCACGACGCACTCTTGCGGCAGCCGTTCGCTCCAGCGCACGACCTCGGCGATGTCGCCCGTCTGTTGCCAGCGCAAGGCCGCGCGTTCCACCAGTTCAGCGCACCACGCCAGCCGGCCCGAGGCGAAGGCATGCTCCAGCGCTTGGGCGAAGCGCAACTGGCCGGCATGCCAGCGGCTGGCGCTTTCGTGCAGCGTGCGCTGGCGAGCGGGGTCGGCGGCCAACCTGCTGCGCAGGAAGCCATGGAACAGCGGGTGGTAGCGGAAGGCGTGGCCGTGGCTGTCTTGCGCGGTCACGAACAGCTGGCTGCGTTCGAGCTGTTCCAGAACGGCTTGTGATTGCTCCTGCCCCAGCAAGGCATCGCACAGCTCGCCGGTCATGGTGTCGACCACGCTGGTGCTGACGAGGAAGTCACGCAACGCCGGCGGCTGCCCGCGCAACACCTCGTCGTCAAGGTAGGCCGCCATCTCCACATGGCTGCCGTCGAAGTCGGCCAGCGCGGCGTCGACATCGCGTCCGCGCGCTGCCACCAGCAGGCCCAGCTTCACGCCCGCCGCCCAGCCCTGGGTGGCCACGAGCAGGCGCTCGGCTTGGGCTCGGGTGGGCGGCTCGTCCATCAGCTTGCGGCCCAGCTGCACGATCTGGTTGGCATCGAAGGCGAGGTCGGCGCCGTCCAGCACTTCCAGCTGGTCGCGCAGCCGCCAGGCCGACAGGTTCAGCCCTGGCAGGCAGCGTCCTGACAGCACCCAGTGCACGCCGGAGGCCGAGGCGCCGAGCAGGTCGTCGATCAGGCGCAGGCAGGGAGCGTCCTGCACCTGGTCCACGTCGTCGATCACGATCAGCAGGTCGCCGCTGTGGTGGGCCAACAGGGCTTGCAGCGACTGCACGGGGTCATCGCCGGTGACGGGACCGGTGGCGATGTTGGAGGCCAGGCTGGCCCCCAGCTGGGCGGCCAGGGCTGGCGGCCCGCCCGATGGTGCGACCAGCGACAGCCAGGCAGCCGCGCGGCGTTGCCGGCTGCGCCGGAACCATTGCGTGAGCAGGGTCGTCTTGCCCGAGCCCGAGGGGGCAGCGACCACCACCAGCCGCAGCTTGGAAGCAGCATCCAGCCGCGCCATCAAGGCCGGGCGAGGGATGCTGGACGGGGCCAGCAGCGGCGGCTCGATCTTCATGTCGGGCGGTGGGTCGGCCGAGGGCGCGCGAGTGTAACGGACGTGGCGCCCCCTCCCGGCGGAGGGGGCGCCGCATGAAGGGGCTCCCTACGATCGCCAGGCCTCGCCGGCACGGACGGCATGGCACCACCACACACAGAAGTAGCGGAAGGAGACGTCACATGCAGATGCACCCGAAGCAGGGCCGCGGCCATTCCCTGGCCCGCTTGCTGCTGTCGCTCGCGGGCTGGGTCCTGGCGCTGGTCGCCGGGCCGGCACTGGCTCAGACCCCCACGTTCATCCAGTTCGAAAGCGGGCCGGTGCGGCCGATGGCGATGTCGCCCGACCACACCAGGCTGTTCGTGGCCAACGCGCCCAACAACACGCTGGAGGTGTTCAACGTCACCGGTGCCGGATTGCAACTCGCGGCCCGCGTGCCGGTGGGCCTGGAGCCCGTGGCGGTGGCGGCGCGCAGCAACACCGAAGTGTGGGTGGTGAACCACCTGTCCGACAGCGTGAGCATCGTCGACCTGAGCGGCACGCCGCGCGTCGTGCGCACGCTGCTGGTGGGCGACGAGCCGCGCGACATCGTCTTTGCCGGCAGCCCCGAGCGCGCGTTCATCACCACCGCGCACCGGGGCCAGCAACGCAGCGACCCGTCGCTGGCCGGCGTGCCGGGAGCGGGCGACCCGCAACTCACCACGCCCGGCGTGGGGCGTGCCGACGTGTGGGTGTTCAACCCGGCCAGCCTGGGCAACACGGTGGGCGGCCTGCCGCTGCGCATCATGAGCTTCTTCGCCGACACCCCGCGGGCGCTGGCCGTGAGCCCCGACCGCAGCACGGTGTACGTGGCGGCGTTCAAGTCGGGCAACCAGACCACCACGCTGCTGCAGGCGCTGGTCTGCCAGGGCTTCAATCCCAAGCTGCCCTGCCTGGGCCAGAACGGCAAGATCATGCCCGGCGGCAACCCCGGCCCCAAGACCAATTTCGAGGGCAAGCAGGCACCCGAGGTGGGGCTCATCGTCAAGTACAACAAGGCCAGCGGCCAGTGGGAAGACGAACTCAAGCGCAACTGGAACAACGCCGTCCGCCTGAGCCTGCCCGACCTGGATGTCTTCGCCGTCGACGCCAACGCGCTGACGCAAAAGGCCGCCTACCCGGGCGTGGGCACGGTGTTGTTCAACATGGTGGCCAACCCGGTGACGGGCAAGGTGTACGTGTCCAACACCGACGCCGTGAACGATGTGCGCTTCGAGGGCCCTGGTGTCTACGGCGGCCACACCGTGCAGGGCAAGCTGGCGCAGACGCGCATCACGGTGATCTCGGCGGGCAATGTCACCCCCCGCCACCTGAACAAGCACATCGACTATTCCAAGCTGCCCACCAACCCGGCCTTTGACTGGACGATGAAAGACCACTCGCTGGCCACGCCGCTGGAGATGGCGGTGACTGCCGACGGGCGCACGCTCTACGTGGCGGCCTTCGGCTCCAGCCGCATCGGCGTGTTCGACACCGCCGAGCTGGAGAACGACACCTTCAACCCGCGCACCGCGAGCGCCCGCTACATCGACCTGACCGGCGGCGGTCCGAGCGGCATCGTGCTGGACGAAGCCCGTGGCCGGCTGTACGTCACCACCCGCTTCGACAACGCGGTGAAGGTGGTGGACCTGACCTCGCGCAGCACCTTGTCGTCCGTGGCGATGAGGAACCTCGAGCCGGCATCGGTGGCCGAGGGCCGGCCTTTCCTCTACGACGCCAAGCGCTTCTCGGCCAACGGCGAGGCGTCGTGCTCCAGCTGCCACATCTTCGGCGACGTGGACGACCTGGCCTGGGACCTGGGCAACCCCGACGACCGGGTGACCAACAACCCCATTGTCAAGAACCTGGCCTCGCCCACCGAGATCGCGCTGGGCAAGCTGCTCTTCGGCGTCACCTCGCCGATCAACGGCAGCGACAACGCCAACGAGTTCCATCCGATGAAGGGGCCGATGACCACGCAGACGCTGCGGGGCATGCGCAACTCCGGCGCCATGCACTGGCGTGGCGACCGTGCCACCGGCCTGTTCGGCAGCAGCGGCACCGACAGCAACCTGTCGTTCAAGAACTTCGCCGTCGCCTTCCAGGGGCTGCTGGGCGGCACCGCGCCGCTGACCGAGGCCGAGATGCAGAAGTTCGCCGACTTCCAGATCCCGGTGATGATGCCGCCCAACCCGAACCGCAAGCTCGACAACTCGCTCAACGCGGCGCAGCAGCGCGGCCGGAACTTCTACACCGGATCGCGGCCGGTGGACGGCATCGACCTGGGGCTGCTGGGAAGCTTCATCCCCAACCAGACGGCGTTCAACTGCGAAGGCTGCCACCGGCTCGACCCGGCCAATGGCTTGTTCGGCACCGGCGGGCGGGCGAGCTTCGAGGGCATCACTCAGATCGTGAAGATCCCGCAGCTGCGCAGCCTTTACACCAAGGTCGGCATGTTCGGTTCGCCGAAGGTGAACTTCTTCGGCGCGCCCGACACCGGCTTCGTCGGCGACCAGGTGCGCGGCTTCGGCTTCGTGCACGACGGCGCGGTCGACACACTGTTCCGCTTCTTCACCGCCAAGGTGTTCAACCCGCAACTCACGCTGGGCTTCCCGATCATCAACCCCGATGCCACGCGGCGTGATGTGGTCGACTTCATGATGGCCTTCGACAGCGACCTGGCGCCCATCGTCGGACAGCAGATCACGCTGACGGCCACCAACGCTTCGGCGGTCTCAGGCCGCATCGACCTGCTGCTCCAGCGGGCGAAGACCCCGTTCGTCTCGAAGGAGCTTGGCGGCGTCGTGACCGAGTGCAGTCTGGTGGCCAGGGTGGTGGAGTCCGGGGCGTCGCGCGGCTTGCTCTATGACCCGGTGCAGCAGGTCTTCGTGGCATCCGATGGCAGCCGGCGCAGCGACGCAGCAGTGCGCGCGCTGGCCACCACGCCAGGCCAGGAGGTGACCTACACCTGCGCGCCGCCAGGGTCGGGTGCTCGAATCGCCTACGACTCCTGACCTTGAGTCAGGCCCTGGGATGGAGAGGTCAGGCCACGTCCTGGCGCGAGCCTCGTTGGTGGAGGACCTCTTTCGCAGCCCATCGTTCGAATTTGGGAACATCGCCTTCGATGGGCTCCCACGGTGCCTTGTCCGATACCCAGGTGTGTGCTTGCGGCTGCTTGAAGAACGGTGTGTCCAATGTACCCAGCCGAATGCGAAGAACCTCCGGCGTTGCGCGCAGGTATGCGTAGAGCGGGCTTCCGCAGTTCGAGCAGAAGGCCCTGAGCTTGCCGGGTGACGACTCGAACTCTTTGATGAGGGATTGCCCTTGCAGCAGCTCAAAGGCCGCACGATCGACAGGCGCGTTGGCCGCGTGCGCCGAGCCGCTGGCTTTGCGGCAACTCGTGCAATGGCAGTAGCCAAAAGCACCTGGCTCGGCGGCAAGCCGGTACTTCACGCCGCCACACAGACAACTTCCCTCGAACATGGTGCGACTCCTTGTGCCTGGACGTTCGATTCTCGATCCGAAGGGCTCGGCGTCGAAGTGGCTGCCGAAAAAGAGAGTTTCGCCATCTGTCAAATGACTTTCGTCACCAGGTCGTGCGTCTTCGAAATAAGTGAAACGCATTGCATCGCCCGATCCCCCTGAACTGCAAGGTCTTCCCCTCAACTGTGGGTGCAATTTCAACCTTCATCGTCTAGCATCTTTGACGGGGGTGGGGTTGTCTGCATGCACAGATTGGCCGTGCGAACGCATCAGGCCAAACAGGGAAGGAATGACAATGCAAACGACAACACGGGCGGCTTCATTGACCGTTGCAAACCTTTTGCCTGGCCCCCGGCCGGGAGCGGGCTCGCCCAAGCTCCTGCTGGTGGATGACCATGAACTGGTGCGCTACGGCGTGAAGTCGCTGTACAGCGAGCTGCAAGGCGTGCCGCTGACCTGGCTCGAAGCCGACACGCTGCAAGAGGCCCTGGCCTTGTACGCCCGCGAAGAACCCGTCGCGGCGGTGCTGCTGGACCTCAACCTCGCGGACTGCAAGGGCCTGCAAGGACTGCGGTTGTTCCTGCAGGCGCATCCCGCGGCACGCATCGCGGTGTTCAGCGCCACGCAGGACGAATTCGTGATCCGACAGGCGCGTGCACTGGGCGCAATCGGTTACGTTCCCAAGGGTGTGGTCACCACCGAGATGCAGAACATGCTGTCGGCGCTGCTGTGGCCGCGCGGCGGGCCGCAAGCGGCAGGCTTCGCGCCGGCCAGCGCCCTGTTCCCGCGCTTCCCGTCGTCGGCCATGTACGACCGCGTGGCCGAGCTCGGTTCACGGCACCTCGAGATCCTGGAACTGGTGCTCTCCGGCTGTACCAACCAGGAAATCAGCGACTCCATGCACCTGTCGCTGGGCACGGTGAAGAACTACGTGTCGTCGCTGCTGCTGGCGCTGGACGTGAAGTCGCGCTCGCACATGGTCAGCCTCTTCCGCTGAGGGTGTCCGTGCTGATGGACGCTGTCGGGGCGTCCAGACCCGCCGCGGGCCCGCCCACCAGAACGCAACGCGCCGTCTTCGTCGCGGTGGCGCCGGCGAGCCTCGGCCAGGCGGACGGCATGGCCGAGGTGCAGCATGCCGAACGCCGCGCCATGGACCGGCGCCTGCGCGACGAGGCGATGGCGTCCGAGGTCGCGGCAGCGCCGGTCGTGCTGGCAGCCCTGGCCTTGGCGGTGATGGTGGGCGTGGCGCTCATGACGCCATCGCCCTGGCGCGATGCCTGGGGCAGCGCCAGTTCGGCCGTGGTGCTGACGTGGCTGGCGGTGGCCTGGACGGGCCCGCGCTCGCGCCTGTGGCGGCGCGACACGCGGCGCTACCGGCGCGTGATGGCGGCGCATGCCGTGTGCGCCATGCTGATCCTGGCGGCGCAGCCCTGGCTGCCGGTGCCGCCCGAGCCGCCGCTGGAACGCGAGCTGATGCTGCTGGCCCTGGGCATGGTGTCGCTCACCACCGCCGCGGCCTTCTCCGCCACGCCTGTCGTGGTGGCCGCGGCCATCGCGCTGCCCTGGTCGCCGGCGCTCTTCGAGTGGCAACTGGCAGGGCCGGCCTTCCCGCTGCCCGACGCCAGCATCGAAGGCCTGCTGCTCAGCATGGTGGCGATGGTCGTGGCGGCGTGCCACTACCGCCTGTGGCTGAACCGCGCGCGTGCCGCCATTTCACGGGAAGACCGCATCCGCGAGCTTGAGGCGGCGCGTGACGCCGCAATGCGCGCCGACCAGGAGAAGAGCCGCTTCCTCGCCATTGCGAGCCACGACCTGCGCCAGCCCGTGCATGCGCTGGGCCTGTTCGCCGCCACGCTGGAAAAGCGCCTGCAGGGCACGAGCGAGGAGCCGCTGGTGCGCAACGTCGTGCGTTCCATCGACGGGCTGGACCGCTCCTTCTACGCGATGCTGGACATCTCCCGCCTGGACGCCGGCACCATTGAGCCGAACTTCCAGCACTTCCCGCTGCGCGACCTGTTCCGCCGCCTGCACATGCACTTCGCCGGTCAGGCCGAGCAGGCCGGGCTGGGGCTTCGTTTTTCGCCGGGCGGCAAGTCGGTGACGAGCGATCCGCAACTGCTGGAGCGCATCCTGGGCAACCTCATCCAGAACGCCATCAAGTACACCGAGCAGGGCGGCATCGTGGTGGTGGCGCGCAGCACGGCCACGCATTTCAACGTGGAGGTGTGGGACACCGGCGTGGGCATCGGCCTGGCCGAGCTGCCGCGCATCTTCGATGAGTTCTACCAGGCCGGCCGCCGGCAGGGCGAGCGCGCGCAGGGGCTGGGCATGGGCCTGGCCATCGTCAAGCGGCTGGCGCGGCTGCTGGGGCACAGCCTGACCGTGGCCTCGCAGCCGGGCCACGGCACGATGTTCCGCATCGGCATCGCGCAAGGCGCGCTGCCCGACATCCAGGACGCGACCGCCGCGGCCGACACGCTGCCCATGCCGGTGCTGCAGCCGCGCACCGTGCTCATCATCGACGACGAGGAATCCATCCGCGAGGGCTTGAGCCTGCTGCTGGAGGAGTGGGGCTACCAGGCGCTGGCGGCCGGCAGCATCGAGGGCGCGCTGGCGCTGATGCGCACGCTGGAGTTTCCGCCCGACCTCATCCTGTCGGACCTGCACCTGGGCGGCGGGCCCGATGGCCTGGAGGCCATAGAACTCGTGCGGCGCGATTGCGGCAATGCGGTGCCGGCCATCGTCATCACCGGCGACACCTCGCACGAGGAAATGCGGCGGCTGACCGACAGCGGCCACCCGGTGCTGTTCAAGCCGGTGCAGCCGCGCAAGCTGCTGAACGCGATGCGCGGACTGGTCTCCTGAGAGGAGCCGTACCGGTCGCGCGCTCCAGGTCCAGTGACTACCCATCGGGCATCAAAGCTGGCCTGTTCATTCCACCAGCATTCGGTCGCTGATCAGCAGATCTCTCAAAGTCACGCTTCCCCTTATTCCGTTGTCTGTGAAAGGGCGCGACTAGCTCTAGCTTTCCCCATCAGAGGGAGTAGTGATATGCATCTGAAATGTTGAGGGCGACACTGCATCGATGTATATGCCGGTGGGCGAAGGGTTCGCCCTGATGCCAATCCCCACTCTGCAAATCTTCGCTCCTTTGGGGGAGGGTGCGGTGATCTCTGCCTGCCTACACTGCGCACCGGACACGAAAGACATCGCCGGATTTGACGGCGCTGGCGGCTGGGGAGCCGCTTGGAGGAGGGACACATGGCATTGCACATCGAGCCGCCCAGGCTCTGGCTTGGGGCATTCGGCCCGGAGGCATCCCTGCGCTGCCTAGAACGCGATGATCGGATCACTACGTCCGCCATGCACCCCCTGTCGCTGTGAGTGCAGGTGAACCAAGCATGTCGCCATTGTTTCGGGCGGAGGCGGTAGAAGCCCAGAAGGACAAGTTCCTGGGAACGATTCGCATCGCAGCAAATCCCCGCTACACGCTGGCCATGTGGGCAGCGATTCTGCTCGCGCTGGCCTTGCTCGTATTCGCATCTACAGCACAGGTCACGAGGAAGGTGAGAGTCCCTGGCCTCTTAATGCCGAGCCTCGGTTCGCTTCGCGTAGAAGCGATCGGTGCCGGAGTGATCGTGGAGATGAAAACCAAAGAAGGGGACGAGGTTAAAAAGGGGCAACCCTTGTTCATCATTCAGATCGATCGAGCAACGGCCAACGGAGAAACCTCCCTCCTTGTCGCCCAGACTATTGCGTCACGACGGCAAGCCATTGAATCGCAACGGTCGACCAAAGACTTGCAAGCAAGGCAGCGCATACAAGCTATCGAAAGCCGACTGAGAAACGGCGAGATTGAGTTCCAGCAAGCGAAAGGCGAACTGTCGCTGGCCAAGCGACGAGAGACGCTGGCGACGAGTACAGCGGAGAAGTTTCAGAAGCTCGCCAAAGAAGGGTTTGTGGCTGAAGTCCAGGCGCAGCAGAAGATTGAAGAGCAGCTTGACCTTCAGGCAAAGACGCAGGCGGTCGAACGCAGCTTGACAATGCTCAATCGGGATGCGGAGGCTCTGCGAGCAGAGCTCAAATCAACTGCTAGCCAATTGCAAGCTGATCTCTCGCAACTCGACAAGGAAGCGGCTGTCCTCAGCCAGGAGAGCATCGAGAACAGTGCCCGTGGACAGATCATTGTTCAAGCGCCTATCGCTGGGGTAGTGAGCGCAATGAGCCTGCACCTCGGCCAGGCCGTTCAGTCGGGACAAACGTTGGCGACGATCATTCCCGAATCCGGCGCAGGCCGCGAGAGCGCTCTGGAGGCGCAGCTATTTGCTCCGAGTCGGACCATAGGTTTCGTCAGGATTGGGCAGCCGGTTCTCCTCAGATACGCGGCCTATCCGTATCAGAAATTCGGGCTTCACTCGGGCGAAATCTCTTCCATCAGCCGAACGCCCTTCAATCCCCAGGACCTTCCCGCAGGACAGGGACAGACGCTCTTGGCGGCAACCCAATCCAATGAGCCTCTTTATCGGATGACAGTGAAGTTGGATGTCCAGTCGATTTCGGCCTACGGTGAGCAGCACAAGCTCAGACCTGGGCTGTCACTGGAGGCAGACGTTCTACAGGATCGTCGTTCCATTTTGGAATGGATGCTCGAACCAATGTTCGCGGTTGGCGCGTCCTCAAGAATTCCAGAGCATGCGCGAAAGGCCGGTCCGGACGGCTGACGCGCGAACCTCGGGAGGCGGAACCGGCGCCGCATGCCGCCGGAAATGTGAGACTCTAAAGACATGAGAAAAATTTCTTCTGACGAAATCCGCTGTGTCGCAGGTGGTACCGCTCCGGCGGTCGGCATGTCGGGAAATGGCCTGACAATCACCGAACTCAGCAAGGTCGGCGTGAACATCGACATCAAGATCGACATCTCCGGGAGCCTGGAAAAGACTGTCGACGCAATTGGCGGCGCGATTGCTGCCTTCTTCTGCTCCATGGTGGGTAGCGAGAAGGCATGCAAACTGGCCGATGAATACATCAAAACTCATCCCGGAACGCCGGAGGGTACGCCGGCTCCGGGCGGAAGTGGTGGGGCTGGGACAATCAATCGGTTTGAGCTCATCGTTCCGAACGACTGGTTGATTGTGGCGAGCAATGTCAACCACGTGCATGGGTAAAGCCATGTAGCCTAAAGGGCGGAGACATCTCCGCCCTTTTCTCTGCCTCTTCATGTCGAGAAGACAATGGTCGAGTACACGTTTCTATTTTCCGCTGCCCTCGCCGCAATAGTCCTATTCCTATTGCTCACCTACCGATTCCTTCGGTCGGTCGGTCTTGTTCGGCAGATCGAACCTCTCTTGCCTCAGCCGGCTACCGCGCAAAGATTTGCAGGACTGCTGCTGGGTTTGGAGGCGTTGGTTGCGCTCTATGGCGTTCACCGCAATCTGACTCTTCCATGCATGCCGCAAGGGCTTTCTCAGGCGCTCTTTGAGAATCTGACCTGGAGCGCCGCGCTGGCGGCGACTGTGGCAACGTTCCTATTCGCTGCCGTTGAAGAAGTCTTTTTTCGACTGGTACTTTTGCAGGTCCTTCGGCGATTCATGCCATTGCTTCCGGCGTTGGTGCTCCAGGCTGCAATTTTCAGTGCGGCCCATGACAACGCCAGCATCCAGGCGTTTGCCAATCGCTCGTTGGCTGGCCTTCTGTACGGGGCGTTTTTTGTCGCTACCGGGAGTTGGTGGAAAACGGCCCTGTTGCATGCCTTGTCTAATCTACCGGCGCTGGCTATTTCAGCCCTGATGTCGCATTCGCCCAACCCAGTTAACCGTCTTCTAGTTCCCCCTGCGGAGATGATCCCAGGCATGATGAACTGCTATTTGACAGTTCAGGAATCTGATTTTGTCTTCAAAATGACAGAGGTAACAATCATTGGACTGATGGCGCTGGGAGCGACGGCGTATGTCTTGACGTACGCGAAGAGAAAAACCATTCCTTTGGATGCACGGGAATCCATCGAATGAAGTTAGTTCTTCAAGGTGAAGCCGGCGAATGCGGGCTGGCATGCTTGGCAATGGTGGCCGAGGCCCACGGCATCCACACTTCTTTGCTTGAGCTCAGGCAAAAGTTCTCGTCTTCGCTGAAAGGCGCGCCGCTCAATCAGATCATCAGCGACGCTGAATGTATCGGCCTCGGTACACGAGCATTGCGCTGCGAAGTCGAGGAACTCTCGCAACTCAGCCTTCCGTGCATTCTTCATTGGGACTTGAACCACTACGTGGTCCTGAAAGGTATCCAGCGCGGGCAGGCCGTCATCCTGGACCCGGCGACCGGCATGCGACGCCTTCCAATGGCTGCCGTCTCAAAGCACTTCACGGGAGTGGCGCTGGAATGCGTGCCATTGGCGAGCTATGAAGAACGGCCCAAGAAGCCAAGGTTGAGGCTGTCTCAACTGACTGGCAGCGTCCGAGGTTTGAAGCGAGCATTGGGCAAGGTCTTTGCGCTGGCAATGGTCCTTGAGCTCTTCGCCATCGTCGGGCCTCTCTTCAATCAAGTGGTGATCGATGATGTCTTGACATCCGGTGACCGCGACCTATTGACGGTTCTTGTCCTGGGATTCGCTCTTCTCCTCATCATTCAGACAGGGATTGGTCTCTTGCGCTCCTGGATGGTGATGACACTGAGCCAAAGCGTGTTCGTGCAGTGGACCGGGAACATATTCAATCACCTGCTGCGACTTCCTGTTTCCTTCTTCGAAAATCGCCATCTCGGCGACATCGTCTCGCGCTTCGGCGCTGTAGGTGCAATTCAGAGAACGCTAACCACAGCAACACTTGAGGCGGTGCTCGATGGAATCATGGGAATGGCGGCGCTGTTCATGATGCTTGCCTACGCGCCAAGTCTGGCGGTGGTGACAATCCTTGCCGTCGCTGCCTATGGCACGCTGCGCGTACTGGCCTACAGGCCTTTTCGAGACGCGGCCGCGGAACGTCTCGTGATTTCAGCGCGAGAGAACACCCACTTCTTGGAGACGCTTCGAGCCATTCTTCCCCTCAAGTTGTTCGGAAGAGAAAACGAGCGCCGTGCTCGCTGGCAGAACTTGTTGATTGAGGTTCAGAACCGTGATGTCAAGACGGCGAAGATGGGCATTGCTTTCGGTACGGCAAACACGTTCATTTTCGGACTCGAGAATCTTCTGGTGTTCTGGCTCGGGGCGAAAATGATCATGTCCACCCAACTTGGGTCGGCAGGGGCACCGTTTACCATCGGAATGTTGGTGGCCTTCGTCAGCTACAAGTCTCAGTTTTCGGGAAGGTTTTCGTCGCTGATCAACTACGCAGTCGAGCTGCGTATGCTCGGGCTTCATGCAGAACGTCTGTCTGACATTGCCCTGTCTCCGGCTGAGCCGCACGACGCTCCTCGTAGACGCTTGGACAGTCTCACACCATCCATTGAACTGCGCAATGTGAGCTTTCGCTATAGCGAGAGTTCCGACTGGGTTCTTCGGAATCTCAATTTCTCGGTTGCCGCCGGAGAAAGCGTTGCGATCACAGGGCAATCGGGAGTTGGCAAGACTACCCTGCTAAAGGTGCTGCTCGGGATCCTCAAGCCGACGGAAGGACAGGTTCTATTCGGTGGAAATCCAATAGAAACCCTAGGCTTGTCGAATTACCGAGAGCAGCTTGGCACCGTCATGCAAGAGGATGTTCTGCTGACGGGAAGCTTGGCAGAAAACATCAGCTTTTTCGACGTCCAGCAAGACGACACCTTGATTCGCCACTGCGCGGAGGCTGCGCAAATTGCCGCAGACATCGAGCGCATGCCCATGGGCTATCAGACGCTCGTCGGCGACTTGGGGACCGGGCTCAGCGGAGGGCAAAAACAGCGGATTCTGCTCGCCCGAGCTCTTTATAAACGGCCAAAGGTTCTTGCGCTCGATGAAGCGACCAGTCATCTTGATGGTGAGAACGAGCGAGCGTTGGCGCAGCAGTTCCGAAATATGAAATTGACCCGAGTGATCATTGCCCACCGAGCAGAAACGATTGCCGGCGCTCAGCGCGTAGTCGTTCTAAAGGCTGGACAGGTATTTGAGGTCATGCGCAGCGTTGCAGCAAGGGGCCATGTCGAGCAGGCTGATCCGCGTGTGCATGCGCTATCGCAGCCAGACGACTGATCAAGGACAAACAACATCGCGGGTGCGGATTGGGCGAGGACGTGAGCCCGCCACATCTAAATCCAGCCCCCGGTTGCTCGCAACCCCTCGGCACATCCCTCACCCAAGGGATGCGCCTGCCGCGACATGACTTTCGACCAAGCCTTGCGAGGTGAGCCGCTACTAGAGTGCTTCGCAGCAATGCCCGCTCCCTGGAAGTCGCATGCCTGCTGCCGATCTGGAATCCCTGCTGTCGCCGCTTGCGGACGACGCCCCTTGCGGCGCCGATCTGGAGTACGACCCGGCGTTCCTGAGCCTGCAGGAAGCCGCGGCCGGCAAGCCTGAGCAGCAGTACGGCGACACCGTGATCGCCGCCGAGGCGCCGGACTGGCAGGCGGTGCATGAGCAGGCGCTGCAGCTGGCCGCACGCACGCGGGACCTGCGCGTGGCGACCTGGCTGGCACGCAGTGCCGCGCACGTCGAGGGCCTGCCCGGCGCCGTCCACGGACTGCGGCTGGTGCAAGGCCTGGTGCAGCGCCATTGGGAGCACGTGCATCCGCAGCTGGACGCGAGCGACAACAACGACCCCACCGCGCGCATGAATGCGTTGAGCCCGCTGGTGCATCCGAGCGCCGGCCTGGCCGACCTGCGCGCGGCGAGCCTCACCGGCAAGCGCGGCGCCCTGACGGTGCGCGACATCGAACTCGCGCTCAGCCACGCGGAGCCGCTGCCGGGCGAGACCGTGCCCACCGAGGACGGCGTGGTGCAGGGCGTGACCGATGCGCTCGCGCAGACGCCCGGCCTGGCCGAGGACATGCAGCAGGGACTGGCCGCCGTGCAAGGCCTGTCGGCGGTGCTCGAGCAGCGGGTGAACGCGAGCGCGAGCCCCGAGCTCGCGCCGCTGGCCAAGCTGATGCAGCGGGTGGCCGATGCGGCGCGCTTGGCGAACGGCCAGGCCGTGGAGCCTGCCGGCGTTCAGCAAGGCACTGCTGCCGCGCCTTCGCGCGGGCTGGGTGCCATCTCGTCCCGTGAAGACGCCATCCGCGCCCTGGACCGCGTGGCCGAGTGGATCGAGCGCAACGAGCCGAGCAACCCCGCGCCGCTGTTGATCCGCCGCTCGCAGCGCCTCATGAGCAAGAACTTCATCGACATCATCCGCGACCTTGTTCCCGATGGCCTGAACCAGATCGAGAAGCTCGCAGGAACGAGCAACTCGTAGCACACCCAAGGAGCTCACCCATGGCAACCAGCAGCCAGAAGTTCATCGCCCGAAACCGTGCACCGCGTGTGCAGATCGAGTACGACGTGGAGCTGTACGGCGCCGAGAAGAAGGTGCAGCTGCCCTTCGTGATGGGCGTGCTGTCCGACCTGTCGGGCAAGCCCAGCGAGCCGCTGCCGCCGGTGTCGGACCGCAAGTTCCTGGAGATCGACGTCGACAACTTCGACGCCCGCATGAAGTCCATGAAGCCGCGCGCGGCCTTCCAGGTGCCCAACACGCTGACGGGCGAGGGCAACCTCGCGGTGGACATCACCTTCGAGAGCATGGACGACTTCTCGCCCGCCGCGGTGGCGCGCAAGGTCGACGGGCTCAAGCAACTGCTGGAAGCCCGCCAGCAACTGGCCAACCTCGTGACCTACATGGACGGCAAGACCGGCGCCGAGGAGCTGATCTCGCAGGTCATCAAGGACGAGGCGCTGCTGAAGTCGCTGGCGGACGCGCGCAAGACGACCACCGAAGGCCAATGACGCACGAGCACACGGAGACACACCATGGCTGAAGAACTCCTCACCCAACCGTCGGCGCTGCAGGGCATCGAATACCAGGGCAGCGACTTCGCCGCGCTGCTGAACAAGGAATTCAAGCCCAAGTCCGATGGCGCGAAGTCCGCTGTCGAAGAGGCGGTGCTCACGCTCGCGCAGCAGGCGCTGTCGCAGACGAACCTGCTGGGCAGCGACGTCATCATGTCCATCGAGGCGATGATCGCCGAGCTGGACAAGCGCATGTCGCAGCAGCTCAACGCCGTGCTGCACCACCCCGACTTCCAGGCCCTGGAAAGCGCCTGGCGCGGCCTGCACTACCTCGTCAACAACACCGAGACCGACGAGATGCTGAAGATCAGCGTCTTCAACATCTCCAAGCTGGAGCTGGGCAAGACGCTCAAGCGCTACAAGGGCACGGCCTGGGACCAGAGCCCGCTGTTCAAGCGCATCTACGAAGAGGAATACGGCCAGTTCGGCGGCGAGCCCTTCGGCACCCTGGTGGGTGACTACTACTTCGACCACAGCCCGCCCGACGTGGAACTGCTGGGCGAGATGAGCAAGATCGCCGCCTCGGCGCATGCGCCGTTCATCTCCGCCGCGAGCCCGAGCCTCATGCAGATGGGCTCGTGGCAGGAACTGTCCAACCCGCGCGACCTCACCAAGATCTACACCACGCCCGAGTACGCGGCCTGGCGCTCGCTGCGCTCGTCGGAAGACGCACGCTACGTGGGCCTGGCGATGCCGCGCTTCCTCTCGCGCCTGCCCTACGGCGCCAAGACCAACCCGGTGGAGGAGTTCAACTTCGAGGAAGAGACCGCGGGCGGCCAGCACGGCGCCTACACCTGGGCCAACTCGGCCTACGCGATGGCGGTGAACATCAACCGCTCGTTCAAGATGTACGGCTGGTGCTCGCGCATCCGCGGCATCGAGTCGGGCGGCGCGGTCGAAGGGCTGCCTGCGCACACCTTCCCGACCGACGAAGGCGGCATCGCGATGAAGTGCCCGACCGAGATCGCCATCAGCGACCGGCGCGAGGCCGAACTCGCCAAGAACGGCTTCATGCCGCTGGTGCACCGCAAGAACTCCGACTTCGCAGCCTTCATCGGCGCGCAGTCGCTGCAAAAGCCCGACGAGTACGACGACCCCGACGCGACGGCCAACGCCAACCTCGCCGCGCGGCTGCCCTACCTCTTCGCCTGCTGCCGCTTCGCGCACTACCTGAAGTGCATCGTGCGCGACAAGGTGGGTTCGTTCAAGGAGCGCGACGACATGCAGCGCTGGCTGAACAAATGGATCATGAACTACGTGGACGGCGACCCGGCCAACTCCTCGGAGGACACCAAGTCGCGCAAGCCGCTGGCCGCGGCGGAGGTGACGGTGGAGGAGGTGCCCGGCAACCCCGGCTACTACACCTCCAAGTTCTTCCTGCGTCCGCACTACCAGCTCGAGGGGCTGACCGTTTCGCTGCGGCTGGTGTCCAAGCTGCCGTCGCAGAAGGCGGGCTGAGTTTTTCCCTTGTCGCCATCAGGAGCACATGCGCGTCGTGTGTGCTTCCCGGGCTCTGAGCAAGCGAACGACGCGCATCACCCAAGGAGGACTGCCACATGGCACACGTTGACTATTTCCTGAAGATCGAAGGCGTCGATGGTGAATCGACCGACGACAAGCACAAGGGCGAGATCGAGCTCGAGTCGTGGAGCTTCGGAGGCACCAACGGCGGCTCGTTCAACAGTGGCGGTGGCGGCGGCACCGGCAAGGTCGCGCTGCAGGACTTCAACTTCGTGAAGAAGACCGACAAGGCCTCGGCCAAGCTCTTCACCAGCTGCTGCACAGGCGAGCACCTGAAGAAGGCCACGCTCGTATGCCGCAAGGCCGGCAAGGAACAGCAGGAATTCCTCACCATCGTGCTGACCAGCGTGCTCGTGAGCTCCTACCAGACCGGCGGCTCGGCGGGTTCGGACATCATCCCGATGGACCAGGTGTCGCTGAACTTCGCGAAGATCGAATACAAGTACAAGGAGCAGAAGGCAGACGGCTCGCTGGGCGGCGAGATGGTCGGCGGCTGGGACGTCACCACCAACAAGCCGGCCTGAGTCCGGCTGCGCAGCCCGCCTTTGATCGAGGCGCCGCCGGGCGCCTCGGCGGGCGTGCTCGTGCCATCCGCAAGGAGGCATTCGATGCCCATCGATCCGAACGGCAATGCGGCTGCGGCCGCAGACATCTTCCTGCACGTGCAGACCAAGCGTGCCGGCAAGGTGAAAGGCGAGGCGAGCACGCAGGGCCACGTCGACGACATCGAGCTGGTCGGCTGGCGCTGGGGTGCCCAGGCGGGCTCGGCGATCGGCTCGACCGCGTCGACCGCACGGCGGCAATACCAGCCGCTGGTGGCGCTCAAGCGCATCGACTCGGCGTCCACCGGCCTGCTCAGCGCGCTGGCGACCAACGACGAGGTCAAGGAAGCCAAGCTGACCATGCGCAAGGCCGGGGGTGAGGCGCTGGACTACTTGCGCATCACCTTGGCCGGTGCCCGCGTGACCGACATCGACGTGGAAGTCGACGCCCACGGCGTGCCATTGGAGAAGGTGGTCATCGCCTTCACCAAGGTCGACATCGAGTACCAGCGGCAGACGAGCGCGGGCGCCAGCGCCGGCGCATTCACCTTCAGCGACGAAGTCCTACCGAAGTGACATGAACACCCCCGAAGAATTCCTGGCCGCGGGCGATCCGCACAGCGCGCTCGAACTCCTGCATCGCCAGGTGCGCGAGCGTCCGGCGGATGCGAAGCTGCGCGTCTTCCTGTTCCAGCTGCTGTGCGTGCTGGGGCAGTGGCAGCGCGCGCTCAACCAGCTGCAGGTGTGCGGCGAGATGGACGCGGGCACCTTGCCGATGGTGAACACCTACCGCGAGGCCTTGCATTGCGAGGCCGTGCGCGAGGCGGTGTTCGCCGGCAACACCACGCCCATGGTGTTCGGCCAGCCGCAGGTGTGGCTGGCCTCGCTGGCCGAGGCGCTGCAGGCGCAGGCCCGCGGCGACGACGAGCTGGCGTCGCGCCTGCGGCAGGGTGCCTTCGAGATGGCCCCAGCGACCTCGGGCAGCATCGACGGCATCGGTTTCGAGTGGATTGCCGATGCCGACTCGCGCCTGGGGCCGGTGCTGGAGGTGATCATCAACGGCAAGTACGGCTGGATGCCATTCGCGTCGCTCACCTCGGTGATGATCGATCCGCCCAGCGACCTGCGCGACCTCGTGTGGGCACCGGCCCACCTGCACTTCGCCAACGGCGGCGAGACGGTGGCGCTGATTCCCACGCGCTACTGCGGCACGGGCGAGCAGCGCGATGCCGCCTTGCAGATGTCGCGCAAGACCGAGTGGCTGCCCATCGGTGACGAGCAGTACCGCGGCCTCGGTCAGCGTGTGCTGTCCACCGACGCGCAGGAAGTGGGTGTGCTGGAGGTGCGCGAGATCAAGCTGCTCACGCAGCCGTCCGCGGATCCGGTGCATTGACCGGGGCGCCGCCATGCCCGTCGACGTCCGCAACCGCCTGCAGCCCGCACTGCTGGACCGCCTGACCGATGAGCGGCCGGACGAGCGGGTGGAAGCGGACGAGCACCGCGTGATGTCCAAGACGCAGCTGCGCCAGGCGGTGCTGCGCGACCTCGGGGCCTTGTTCAACGCGGTGCAGCCGCTGGGCCGCGAGGCGGACGCGCATCCGCTGCTGCCTGGCAGTGTCTTGAACTTTGGCCTGCCGGCCTTGTCGGGCCAGCTCGCCTCCAGGCTAGACGTGAGCGTGCTGGAGACGGCCATCCGCCAGGCCATCGTCCGCTTCGAGCCACGCATCCTGCCCGACACGCTGGAGGTGCATGCGCTGGAGGCGACGACGGTGCTGGACACGCACAACGTCATCGAATTCGAGATCCGCGGCCATTTGTGGTCGCAGCCGGTGCCACTGGAGATCCTGCTGCGCACGCAGCTGGACCTGGAGGCGGGGCAGGTGGAAGTGCGGGATTCCGGCGCGGGCGCCATGTCGGCCCAGCGCCGTTCCTGACGAGGTGGAGTCCGAGATCGACCAGGGAGAAAAGCATGCCAACAGGATTCGATTTGCGCGGCGGCATCCGCGACCGTCAGATCAACACCCACGGGCACACGCAGAACTGCTACTACTGCACTGTGTCGGCCCTTGTCGGAAAGTCCACCAGCAAGGTGGTCGCGCAGACGCAGACGATGCAGCAGGACCAGGCGGAAGTGAAGGAGATCCTGGACCTGTTCCGCAGTGCCGGATTCCAGAACATCCAGTGCCTGAAAGGCCTGCTGAACAAGGACCAGGTCGAGGATGAGCTGGACATGTGGCTGGACGAGGGCGACGCCATCGGACTGGCCTACGTGAGAAGCGACAGGACCGGGCACATGGTGGTGCTGCTCAATGACGGTGGCCAAAAGCGGTGCATCGACTTCCAGAAGCCACCGGGGAACCGGGAAACCGGATTCCCCCCGGAGTCCAACATCCTGGGCTACTACGTCTTTTGTGGACTTTGACCCACGAAGAACTTACCTGACAAGAGGCCGCTCATGCCGACACTGGACCTGTACTACTCGCAGTCCCTGCTGGGACACTTCACGCTCATCGTCTATGACCGCAGCGAGCTGATTGTCAACCGCGTGCACATGGTGGACCGCGATGCCGAGGCCGCGCACGGCGGCAAGCTGGCATGGGCCATTCACAAGGTTCAGCAGCTCACGGGCTTTGCCACGAGCAACGTGCTCGACGACATCAAGTCGTCACCCGCGGCCTTCGAGGCGCGGGTGAACTACGCTGCTCCCGGGCGGCAACTGCTCAAGCAATGGGCCATCACCGTGCCGCAGATGGACACCATGCTCAACTGGGTCCACCAGCTCACCGAACAGCAAAACGTCGGCCATTTCGGCAGCTACGGCTACGTGGTCTACAGCAACAACGTGGACAACTGCGGCAGCTTCGCCATCAAGTGCCTGGCGCAGGCAGGCATCACCGTGCAGTTGTCGACGCTGAAGTCGTGGATTCAACTGCCCACGCTCATCAAGGGCGACGTCTGAATTTCAGCAGCGGCGCGCCATGGACCCCCGCCTCCTGCGCCTGTACACCGACGAACTCACGCACCTGCGCGAGGTCGGTGCCGAGTTCGCGCAGGAGTTCCCGAAGATCGCCTCGCGCCTGGGGCTGGAAGGCATGGAGGTCACCGACCCCTATGTCGAGCGGTTGCTGGAAGGATTCGCCTTCCTGGCCGCGCGCGTGCAGCTCAAGATCGAATCGGAACAGCCCCGGCTGATCGCCCACCTGCTGGAGGCGACCTACCCGAACTTCCTCGCGCCGGTGCCGTCGATGATGGTCGCGCGGCTGGGCATCGACACCGCCGATCCGAACCTGGTGAAAGGCTTCTCCGTGCCGCGCGGCAGTGCGGTGTGGTCGGAGCTGGCGCGCGGGCAGGACACGCACTGCGAGTTCCGCACGGCGCATGAGGTGACGCTGTGGCCCGTCGAGCTGGCAGGCGTGTCGTACTTCACCTGGGCACCGGACCTGGCGGCGGCGCGCCTGCCGCAGATGCAAGGCGTGCGCGGCGGCTTGCGCATCCGCCTGAAGTGCGGCGGCGGCCTGCTGTTCAGGCAACTGGGCATGGACCGGCTGGCCTTCTACATCAGCGCGCCGGGTGACGTCGCCTTCCGGCTGCATGAGCTGGTCCACGGTGCGGCCCTGGGCTCCATGGTGCGCGGCACGTCGGCCGACGAGGGCGCGCAGGCATCCACGCAATGGCGTGGCGGCGACAGCGTGCGTCCGCTGGGTTTCGCGGCCGACGAGGCCTTGCTGCCCGAGTCCTTGCGGGCGTTCTCCGGCTACCGCCTGCTGCAGGAGGCGGCGGCCATGCCGCAGCGCCTGCTGTTCTTCGAGATCGGCGACCTGGCGCCGCGGCTGGCCCAGGTGGCCGGAGACGAGGCGGAGCTGATCGTCTTCTTCGAGCGGGGCGACGCCGCGCTCGAAGCCCTGGTCGACACCGGCAGCCTGTCGCTGCATTGCACGCCGGCCATCAACCTGTTCCACAAGCGGCTGGACCGCATCCAGCTCGGACTGGGCGAGTGGGAATACCACGTGGTGCCCGACCGCACGCGGCCGATGGACCACGAGGTGCACAGCATCGCCTCGGTGACGGGCTTCGGCACGGGCCTGGTGGCGCAGCAGGAGTTCCGGCCGCTGTACGCGAGCTTCCACGACATCCCCGCCGAAGCGCGCGGCGAGGCCAGCGGCTACTACACCGTGCGGCGCGAGCCGCGGCTCTTGTCGCAGCGGCAGCGCCAGCATGGCTCGCGCTCGTCCTACATCGGCGAGGAGGTCTACCTCTCGCTGGTCGATGCGCAGCACGCGCCTTACCTGGAAGACGTGCGGCAGCTCTCGGTGTCGGCCTGGGTGAGCAACCGCGACCTGCCCACGCTGCTGCCGCACGGGTCGCCCGAAGGTGCCGAACGCTGGCGGCTCGAATCGCCGGGGCCAGTGCTGCGCGTGCAGGCCTTGTGCGGGCCGACGCGGCCAGTCACCCGCAGGCCCGTTGGCGAGCTGGGCTGGCAGCTGGTGAACCACCTCACGCTCAACCACCTCTCGCTGGTGGGCGAGGCGCCGGAGCAGGCCGCCGCTGCATTGCGAACGATGCTCGCGTTGTACGCGCCGCCCGAAGACACGGCCTGGCGGCGGCAGATCGAGGGCGTGCGCGGCGTGCAGGCGCGGTCGGTCACGCGGCGCCTGCCGGTGAAGGGCCCCATCAGCTTCGGCAACGGCATCGAGATCGTGCTGGAGCTGGACGAGCTGGCCTACCAGGGGACCGGCGCCTTCATGTTCGCCAGCGTGCTGGAGCGCTTCTTCGCGCGGCATGCGGCGATCAACAGCTTCACCCAGCTCACCTTGCGCACGCCGCAGCGCGGCGAGGTGATGCGCTGGCCGCCGCGCACGGGCCTGCGGGAGACCGTATGAACCGCCGCGATGCGCCCTGGCAGGACATGCAGCTGGCGGCCTTGTTCGAGCGCCTGCAGGCCCAGCCGCGCGACCACGACTTCTTCGCCGTGCTGCGGCGCGTGGAGGCCTTGCACCCGCAATGGCCCCGGCTGGGCGAGGCGCTGCGTCCATCGCAGGAGGCGCTGCGCCTGGGGCAGGACCCGGAGCTGGACTTCGCACCGGCCGCGCTGGAAAGTTTCGTTGCCGGACGAGGCACGCCGCCACGACTGGGCGTGCGCTTCTTCGGCCTGCTCGGTCCGCAGGGGCCCATGCCGTTGCACTTCACCGAGTACGTCCGCGAGCGGCTGCGGTCCCGCGGCGATGCGACGCTCGCACGCTTCCTGGATGTGTTCCACCATCGCTTGCTCGCCTTGTTCTACCGGGCCTGGGCGCAGGCCCAGCCGGCGGTGCACCGCGACCGGCCGGATGCGGACCGCTTCTCGGCCTGGCTGGGTGCCGCCCTGGGCCTGGACGACGCATCGAAGGCACGGCGCGAAGTGCCGCGCGAGGCCTGGCTGTTCCAGGCCGGCCTGCTGGGCGCGCGCAGCCGCCATGCCGAAGGACTGGCCAAGCTGCTCTCGCAATACTTCCAGGTGCCGGTGCGCATCGAGCAGCACGTGCCGCAGTGGCTGGCCCTGGACCCGGCCGACCGCAGCCGCCTGGGCTACTCGCGCAGCCGGCCCGAACGCCGCAGCACGCCGCCGGCCTTGCTCGGCAGCACCGCCAGCAGTGGTTCGAGACAGCGCGACCTGCAGTTCAAGTTCCGCATCGTGCTCGGGCCGCTGGCGCTGGCGCAGTACGAAGGCTTCCTGCCCGGCCGTCCCGCGTGGCGCGCCTTGCGCGAATGGGTGCTGCACTACGTCGGCCTGGACCTGACCTGGGATGTCCAGCTGGTCCTCGCGCAGGCCGACCTGCCCGAGCCTCGCCTGACCCGCCACGCCCGCCTGGGCCTCACCAGCTGGATGGGCCGCCGCGGGCGCGACCGCGATCGCAACGACCTGCGCCTGCGGCCCGACAACACCTTCCTGCTTCGCCATGGAGCCGCTCATGCATGAGATCTCACGCACCGCCTTGTTCGGCAAGCTCAACCCGCTGGCCTACAAGGCCATCGAAGGTGCCACCGTGTTCTGCAAGCTGCGCGGCAACGCCTACGTGGAACTGCAGCACTGGCTGGTGCAGATCCTCAACACGCCGGACTCGGACCTGCACCGCATTGCCAAACACTTCGGGCTGGACTCGGCGGTCCTCGCCTCGGACCTGACCGCCGCGCTCGACCGCCTGCCGCGCGGCGCCAGTTCGGTGACCGACCTGTCGAGCTGGATCGAGGATTCGGTGGAGCGGGCCTGGGTGTATGCCTCGCTGATGTTCGGCGACACGCAGGTGCGCACCGGCCATCTCGTCGTCGGCCTGCTGAAGACGGCCACGCTGCGCAATGCGCTCTTGAGCATCTCCAAGCAATTCGACCGCATCAAGGCGGAGGAGCTGACGGCGCATTTCGCGAAGATCGTCGAAGGCTCGCCCGAGAACGCCATGCGCGCCACCGACGGCTCAGGGACCGCTGCCGAACCCGGCGAGGCCAGCGGCGCCATCGCGCCCGCTGCCATGGGCAAGCAGGAGGCCCTCAAGCGCTATGCGGTGGACCTGACCGAGCGGGCCCGCAAGGGTGAGATCGATCCGGTGGCCGGGCGCGACGAAGAAATCCGCCAGATCGTCGACATCCTCATGCGGAGGCGGCAGAACAACCCCATCCTCACCGGCGAGGCCGGCGTGGGCAAGACGGCGGTGGTCGAAGGCTTTGCGCTGCGCCTGGCGCGCGGCGACGTGCCGCCGTCGCTGAAGGACGTGTCGCTGCACGTGCTGGACATCGGGCTGTTGCAGGCCGGCGCCAGCATGAAGGGTGAGTTCGAGAACCGCCTGCGCTCTGTCATCGACGAGGTGCAGGCCTCGGCCAAGCCCATCATCCTCTTCATCGACGAAGCACACACGCTGATCGGCGCGGGCGGCGCGGCCGGCACGGGCGATGCGGCCAACCTGCTCAAGCCGGCCCTGGCGCGGGGCAAGCTGCGCACCATCGCGGCCACGACGTGGGCCGAGTACAAGAAGCACATCGAGAAAGACGCGGCGCTCACCCGGCGCTTCCAGGTGGTGCAGGTGGACGAGCCCGATGAAGAGAAAGCGGTGCTCATGCTGCGCGGCGTGGCCAGCATCCTGGAGCGTCACCACCGCGTGGCCTTGCTGGACGAAGCCATCACCGCGGCGGTGCGCCTGTCCCACCGCTACATTCCGGCGCGGCAGCTGCCCGACAAGGCGGTGAGCCTGCTGGACACGGCGTGCGCGCGCGTCGCCGTCAGCCAGCACGCCACGCCGCCGGAGCTGGAAGACTGCCAGCGCCGGCTCGAAGCCTTGAAGATCGAGCGGGAGATCATCGACCGCGAGGAGTCCATCGGCATCGAGGTGGGCGAGCGGCGCAAGCGCACCGTGCGCGCCATCGACGACGAGCAGACGCGCCTGGCCGTGCTGCACAAGCGCCACGACGAGGAGAAGTCGCTGGTCGACCGCATCCTCGACATCCGTGCGACGCTGCGTGCGGAAAAGCCGCCCGAGCCGAAAGAACGCGAGCCGTTGCTGCGTGAACTGTCGGGCCTGCAGGCCAAGCTCACGGGGCTGCAGGGCGATGCACCGCTCATCCTGCCCACGGTGGACGAGCAGGCCGTGGCCGGCGTGGTGCAGGACTGGACCGGCGTGCCGGTGGGCCGCATGGTGAAGAACGAAGTGGAGTCCGTGCTGCGGCTGGCCGACACGCTGAACCAGCGCGTCATCGGGCAGAAGCATGCGCTGGAGATCATTGCGCGCCGCATCCAGACCTCGCGGGCGCGGCTGGACAACCCCAACAAGCCCATCGGCGTGTTCATGCTGTGCGGCACCTCGGGCGTGGGCAAGACGGAGACGGCGCTGGCGCTGGCCGAGGCCTTGTACGGCGGCGAGCAGAACGTCATCACCATCAACATGAGCGAGTTCCAGGAGGCGCACACCGTCTCCACGCTCAAGGGCTCGCCGCCGGGCTACGTGGGCTACGGGGAAGGCGGCGTGCTCACCGAGGCGGTGCGGCGCCGGCCGTACAGCGTGGTGCTGCTCGACGAGGTGGAGAAGGCCCACCCCGACGTGCACGAACTCTTCTTCCAGGTCTTCGACAAGGGCTGGATGGAAGACGGCGAGGGCCGCGGCATCGACTTCAAGAACACCATCATCCTGCTGACGAGCAACGTTGGCAGCGAGCTCATCATGAGCATGTGCCGCGACCCGGAGCTGATGCCCGAGCCCGAAGGGATCGCCGCCGCGCTGCGCACCCCGCTGCTCAAGGCCTTCCCCGCGGCGCTGCTCGGTCGGCTGGTGGTGGTGCCTTACTACCCGCTGTCGGACCAGATGATGGGCGACATCGTGCGCCTGCAGCTGGGCCGCATCAAGAAGCGCGTGGCCGACAACCACGGCATTCCCTTCGAGTACGGCGATGACGTGGTCAAGCTGGTGGTGTCGCGCTGCACCGAGGCCGAGTCGGGTGGACGGGTGATCGACGCCATCCTCACCAACACCGTGCTGCCGCGCATCTCGGTGGAGTACCTCGGCCGGCTCACGGCAGGCGAGTCCCTGCGGGCGATCCGCCTGGGTGTGTCGGAGGGCGAGTTCACCTACAGCTTCGAGTGAGGCGATGACTTTCGTCCCTTTACGGCCATGGTGCCGCCCCTGACCATGCCCCATCCGGTGAAGGCACGCCATGCCGACTCCCATCACACTCAAATCGCCGCTGCCTGCCGATGACCTGCTGTTCGAGTCGATGAACCTCACGGCGGGCCTGAGCACGCTCGGCGAGATGCAGCTCAACCTGCTCAGCAAGAAGGCCGACCTCAAGCCCGAGGACCTGCTGGGCAAGGCGGTGACGGTGGTGGTCCAGCAGCGTGACAGCGCCAAGCGCCACTTCAACGGCTTCGTGACGCGCTTGGGCACCGGTGGCCGGCGTGGCAGCTACTTCGCCTACCAGGCCACGGTGCGCCCGTGGTTGTGGTTCCTCACGCGCACGGCGGACTGCCGCATCTTCCAGGAGATGAGCGTTCCCGACATCGTGAAGAAGGTGTTCGAGGACCACGGTGTCGCCAACTTCCAGTTCAAGCTTTTCCGCAGCTACCGCCAGTGGGTGTACTGCGTGCAATACCGCGAGAGCGACTTCAACTTCGTGGCGCGGCTGCTGGAGCATGAGGGCATCTACTGGTACTTCGAGCACCAGGACGGCAAGCACAAGCTGGTGCTGGTCGATTCGCAAAGCGCGCACGACGCCGCGCCCGATTGCAAGGCACTGCCCTACATCGAGGAAGGCGCCGTGACCTCGCCGGACACCGACTGCGTGTCGGACTGGGCCTTCTCCCGCGAGGTGCGCACTGGCAAGGTCATGCTGACCAGCTACGACTTCGAGCGACCGTCCACCGACTTGAAAGTGAAGTCGGACAAGGTGCGCCAGCATTCGCTCGCGGACTACGAGCTGTTCGACTTCCAGGGCGACTACGTGAAGGCGGGCGACGGCTCGCAGTGGGCCGAGGACCGCATCGAGGAACAGCAGACGCCGTTCCAGCAATTGCGCGGCCAGTCGAATGCGCAGGGCATCCAGGTCGGGCACCTGCTGGAGGTCACGCACCACCCGCGTCCGGACCAGAACGACAAGTTCCTCATCACCTCGCTGTCGCTGCGTGCGCAGGTGGATGGGTACGAGGCCGGCAACGAGCCCGGCGGCCTGCACTGCGAGTTCTCGGCCATTCCATCGGCCCAGCAGTTCCGCCCGCCGCGCAGCACGCCCAAGCCCTTCGTGCAGGGGCCGCAGACGGCCGTGGTGGTGGGCCCCGGCGGCGAAGAGATATTCACCGACAAGTACGGCCGCGTGAAGGTGCAGTTCCACTGGGACCGCTACGGCCAGAAGAACGAGAAGAGCTCGTGCTGGGTGCGCGTGGCGCATCCGTGGGCGGGCAAGAACTTCGGCATCGTGGACGTCCCGCGCATCGGGCAGGAGGTGGTGGTCGACTTCCTCGAAGGCGACCCGGACCAGCCGCTCATCACCGGCCGCGTCTACAACGCCGAGCAGATGCCGCCCTGGGACCTGCCGGCCAATGCCACCCAGTCGGGCATCCTCACGCGGTCGAGCAAGGGCGGCGGCTACGGCAATGCCAACGCCATCCGCTTCGAGGACAAGGCCGGCAGCGAACAGCTGTGGATCCACGCCGAGAAGAACCAGGACATCGAGGTCGAGAAGGACGAGACGCACTGGGTGGGGCAGGATCGGAAGAAGACCATCGACCGCGATGAGACCACGCTGGTCAAGCATGACCGGACGGAGACGGTGAACAACAACGAGACCATCACCATCCACGGCATGCGCACCGAGACGGTCGACAAGGACGAGACCATCACCATCCACCAGAACCGCACGGAGACGGTGGACAAGGACGAGACGATCACGATCCACGGCGGCCGCACCGAGACGGTGGACAAGAACGAGACCATCACCATCCACGGCGCGCGCACCGAGAAGGTCGACAAGGACGAGACCATCACCATCGACGGCGGCCGCACCGAGACGGTGGCCAAGGAAGAGAAGATCACGATCAACGGCGGACGCACCGAGACGGTCGCCAAGGACGAGAAGATCACGATCAACGGCGGCCGCACCGAGACGGTGGCCAAGGACGAGAAGATCACGATCAATGGCGGCCGCACGGAGACGGTGGCCAAGGACGAGAACATCACGATCAGCGGCGGACGCACGGAGAGCGTGACCAAGGACGAGGGCGTCACCATCACCGGCGGACGCACCGTGAGCATTGGCAAGGCCGATGCGCTGACCGTGGGCAAGTCGCTCACGGTCACCGCCACGGACTCCATCTCGTTCACCACCGGCAAGGCCAGCATCACGCTGAACAAGGACGGCACCATCACCATCAACGGCAAGGACATCACCGTCGATGGCTCCGGAAAGATTCATCACAAGGCCTCGGGCGACATCGTGATGAAGGGCTCGAAGATTTTGCAGAACTGACGGGAGCAAGGCCATGAGCGGCAGAGATCCGATCGAACCCCTGGTGGCCTGTGCGCCGGCCGGCGTGGTGGTGGGTGAGCTGGTGGCGCTGGCCGACGAAGGCCGCACGCCATTGGTGATGGACACGCAGCGCCCCGAAGCGGGCGTCGTGCGCGCGAGGTCGGTGGTCGAGCTTCGCGGCGTGCACATCGGCCGCTCGGTGGTGCTGATGTTCGAGAACGGCGACCCGTCGCGACCGATCGTGATGGGCCTGCTGCAAGGCGATGAAGGCTGGCCGGCGGAGCACCGCCCGCAGGACTACGAGCTGGAGGCCGACGGACGCAGCCTCGTGGTCACCGCACGAGAGCGGCTGGTGCTGCGTTGCGGCAAGGCCTGCATCACGCTCACGCGCGGCGGCAAGGTGCTGATCGAGGGCACCTACCTGCTCAGCCGGTCGACGGGGGTCAGCCGCATCAAGGGCGGCTCGGTGCAGCTGAACTGACGCGAGCGACCGGCCCATGGAGATGATCAACGCCACCCGCATGGTGGCTGGCTATTCGGTGGCCGTGGATCGCCATGGGCGGGAGCAGCTCGTGGTGGTCATCAAAGGCACCTTCGTGCTGCCTGCGAACGGCCAGGCGATTCGCCTGCACGACGAGCAACTGCCGCTCGTGATGGCCGACACCTTCAGCGGCGAACCGGGGCGCACCGCACCCGTCCAGGAGATCGACTTCGCACCGCACAAGCCCGCCTGCGACGTGCTGCTGGTGGGCCATGCCCGCGCCCCGCAAGGCCGCGAGGTGACACGCCTGCGCGCCGGCCTGCGGGTCGGGCCGATGGAAAAGAGTTTCGATGTCGTGGGCGACCGCATCTGGCAGGCGGGACTGACCGGCATCAGCGCCTCGGCGCCGCAGCCTTTCACCGAAAAGCTCGTGTCCTACGACACTGCCTTCGGCGGAACCGACGCAGGCGGCGCACAGGAGGCCATGCCTGAGACCTACCTGCCCAACCCGGTGGGCCGGGGATGGCACCACCATCTGAGGAGCGCCTGGGTCGACGGCAAGCCGCTGCCCAACACGGAAGAGGTGGGCCAGCCGGTGAGATCGCCGGATCATCCCTACACGCCGGTGGCCCTCGGGCCCGTCGGCCGTGGCTGGCCGCAGCGGGCGCGCCATGCCGGCACCTACGACCAGGCCTGGATGGACAAGGTCTTTCCCTTCCTGCCCCAGGACTTCGACGAGCGCTACTACCAGGCGGCGCCGCAGGACCAGCAGGTGCCGGTGCCCGCGCAGCCCATGGAGGTCGTGCTCAGCGGCTTCACCGCGGATGGCGTGCGCCAGTTCGTGCTGCCGCATTTCGAGGCGCCGGTGAGCATCGTGCCCAAGCGCAGCGCGCGCGAAGACGCCCATGCCCGCCTGGACACCATCGTCTTCGAGCCCGACAGCGAGCGTTTCACCATGAGCTGGCGCCTGGCGCGTCCGCTGAAGAAGAGCATCCACGAGATCGCCCAGGTGCTGGTGGGCCGCAAGGGCCGGGAGTGGTGGCAGCAGCGCGAGCAACTGGCCTTTCCCATTCCGGTGGTCATGGTGCCGATGGAGAAGCCGGAATGAGCCACATCGCCATCCAGGCCACGGGGCTGGTGACCGCGGTGGGTCTGAGCGCCCCCGGCAGTTGTGCCGCCTTCCGCGCGAAGGTGAACAACCCTTCGGAAACCCGTTTCATCGATTCGACGGGCGCATGGATCGTTGCGCAGGAGGTGCCGCTGGACAAGCCGTGGCGTGGGCTGGCCAAGCTCGTGCAGATGGCGGTGATGGCGATCGAGGAAGCCTTGCAGGATGTTCCGCGCCGGCAATGGAGTGCGCTGCCGTTGCTGCTGTGCGTGGCCGAAGGCGATCGTCCGGGCCGGCAGCAGGGCTTGGATGGTGAGATGCTCCATCGCATCGAGCGTGCACTGGATGTGCGCTTCGCCCCGCAGTCCGCACTCGTCGCGCAAGGCCGCGTGAGCGTGGCGGCGGCCTTGGCGCAGGCGCGTGCCCTCATCGCCGGCGGCCATGCACCGCGGGTGGTGGTGGCGGCCACCGACAGCCTTCTTTCCTGGCCGACCTTGAGCCACTACGACCAGCAGGACCGCCTGCTGACCGCTCGCAATTCCAACGGCTTCATTCCCGGCGAAGGCGCAGGCGCGCTGCTGGTGGGGCCGGCCACGGGCGGCGAGGGCGAGCTCGTGTGCAGCGGCATCGGATTCGGCCACGAGGCGGCGCACGTGGACAGTGGCGATCCCCTGAAGGCAGACGGCCTCACCGATGCCATCCAGGCCAGCCTGGCTGAAGCGGGCTGGCAGATGCACGACTTCGACTACCGCATCACCGACCTGTCGGGCGAGTACTACTACTTCAAGGAGGCGACGCTCACCTTGTCGCGCACGCTGCGCCAGCTCAAGGACGAGTTCGACATCTGGCATCCGGCCGAGTGCACCGGCGAGGTGGGCGCGGCCAGCGGCGTGACGGTGATCGCCACCGCGCGCGAGGCTTGCATCAAGGGCTACACCAAGGGCCCCAGGGTGCTTGCCCATTGGGCCAACGACGGCGGGCAGCGCGCGGCGGTGGCCTTGCGGTACGGCGCAGCACCATGAGCAACGAGGTCTACGCCAACACCATGGAGGTGTCGTGCAAGCAGGCGGCAGGCAAGTCCGTGGCGGCCTTCCCCGACGTGTGCATGACGCCGCCCCAGACACCGGCCACGCCGCCCGGCGTGCCCATTCCCTATCCGAACACCGGCATGGCCTCGGACACCACCGACGGTTCTTCCAGCGTGAAGATCTCGGGGCAGGAGGTGATGCTCAAGAACAAGAGCTGCTTCAAGAAGAGCTCCGGCGACGAGGCCGGCTCCGCGCCGATGAAGGGTGTCGTCACCCACAAGATCACCGGCAAGGTCTTTTTCTCGATGTGGTCCATGGACGTGAAGTTCGAAGGCGAGAACGTCGTGCGCCACCTGGACATGACCACCCACAACCACGGCTCGACGCCGCCCAACGCCCTGCCCACCGTCTACCAGGACATGCTCGCCGCGCTGCCGCCCGAATGCGCGAAGGAAAAGGCGGAGTTCGAGTCGAAGTGTTCGTCGGCGACGGTGCAGGGCAACAAGGTGAAGAACTGCACCGACGATTGCAAGAAGGCGCAGAAGTGCATCCTCGTGCCCAAGAAGCTGGACAAGAAATTCTGCTGCGGCGAAGACACCGACACCGAGGAACGCACCGGCGACCACCTGGTGGAGGTGTCGTCCTTCACGCAGCCCGGCGGCCGTGGCGGCCTGTCGGGCATGGGGGTGACCCGGGCCGTCATCGCCTCGACGGGTGCTGACATCAGCAGTCCGCTGTCCAAGTCGATTCCGCTGGATGCGCAGTTCGCGGGCTACGACCAGTTCGCGGCCCCGACCGTCTGTGTCGGCAAGGACCACTCCGACCCGCTGCACCACAAGCTGCAAAGCCTGCGCGACAAGGCCAAGCGCCGCCGGCGCAACGCCTGCCGCGGACAGGCCCTGGACAGCTGGGGGCCGGACCCGGCCAGTGACCACTCATACGCTACGCTTGGCGAGTCCATCGAGGACGGCGCCTGGGCGCACAAGCAGGCCTTCCCGCAGTGCGAGAAGGCCTGCACGGAAAAGCAGCTGGAGGCCTACCATGTCGACGAGGCCGGCATTCCGCCCGAAACGCCGGTGCGAACGGCCACCGTCCTGAGCTGATTGGTGCAACCAAAAGGAACACGTGGTGACGACGCTCGCCCTGGCCGATCTGATGAAAGTGATGCCGCTGGTCGATGCCTGGGCATGCAGCGACGCCGAATGCCTGCTGCTGGTGAGCCACCCGGCGGACCCGGCGCTCGATGAGCGGCTGAGCGCCCTGGTGCTGGTGAACCGGCAGACCTCGGAAGGTGCGCTGCTGGGAGAGTTCCCAGGCGCTTCCGAACTGGTGCTGTGGACCCGCTTCACGGGGCCGCAGGCCAACGGCCTGCATGCGCTGGTGGCGTCGCCGGGCGGACACCTGTGGGAGCTGATGCCGGGCGGTCGCGTCCAGGCCATCCGCGATGCCTTCGGCAGCGATGGCCCATTGACCTACGGTTTCCTGAACTGCGCCACGCGGCAGTCGGACCAGGTCTACATCGGCGGCATGTCCAACCAGCTGTACCGGCTGCCCGAAGGCGGGCTGCGGGTCGAGCGTGCGGATGCCCAGGTGCTGGACCGCGACATGGCCGACGAAGACAGCGCCATCTACGGCATGGCCGACATGGATGGGCAACGCCTGCTGTGCGTGGGCGGCGGCGGGAAGATCTTCTGGATGGATGTGCACGGCGTGCCTCACGGCATCGACAGCGGCACCAACGTCATGATCAATGCCGTGGCCGCGCTCGATGCGCAGACCTTCGTCGCCTGCGGTGCCGGCGGCCTGCTGCTGCAAGGCGACTTGAGCGGCTGGTGCCAGGTGGAGGACAGCGATTCGACGGGCACCTATTTCTCCGCCGTGAAGACCCAAGGCCAGCGCCTGCTGTGGATCGGCGGGCAACGGCTGCACGCCTCGATGGCGGGCGACACCTGGTTCGAATTGAAGCGGGTGCCTGACGCCCCGGGCGTCAGCCGGTTTGCGCGCGGTGCCGGATCCGGCACCTGGGCGCTGGGCCCGTCGTCCATCGGCTGGACCGGCGACGGCGAGCGCTGGGCCTGGCTGCCGACGGCGTCGGTGCGCATCGCCGCGGGGTGACTTTCGGTCATTGATCGCATCCTGGCTTTGGCCAACCATGCGCCGTGGGCGCCAGCGCATGGCGCCCGTCCATGCCAGAGGCTTCAGGGATGCCCGACAAACCACCTTCCGGGGATGCGCACAAGGCCACGGAGCTGCTGACCCCATTGACGCAGCCGCGGCCCGCGCCCGACGACGACGCCACGCAGATTGCGCCGGCCATGCCGCCGCAGGCGCTGGAACCGCCCCTGCGCGGCGTGGAGACGCCGGTTTTGCGGCCCCTGCGGCAGCAGCAGCCACCGCCCGATGCCACCCAGGGCGGCGGTGCCTCCTTCGCCACCACGCGCCCGGCCACGCGCATGCACCTGCCGCCGGCGTCCGACCACTTCCCGCCCACCCAGACCCTGCCGGGCCACACCGAATCCGGTGCCCCTGATGCGCGGCAGGTCGGGCGCTACCTCATCCGCGAGCGCCTGGGCCGCGGCGGCATGGCCACGGTGTTCAAGGCGCACGACCCCGGCATCGGGCGCGACGTGGCCATCAAGTTCCTGCACGCCACGCTGTGCGAGGACGCCGAGTACCGCGGCCGTTTCCTGCGCGAGGCGCGTGCCGCCGGCGGGCTCTCGCATCCGAACATCGTCACCGTGCACGACGTGGGCGAGATCGAGGGCCGGCCCTACATGGCCATGGAGCTGCTGCACGGCGAGCCGCTGTCGGAGATGATGGACGGCGGCAAGCGCCTGCCGCTGCGCGACGTGGTGATCATGGGCGTGCAGCTCGCCCGCGCGCTCGACTACGCGCATGCGCACCGCATCGTCCACCGCGACATCAAGCCGGGCAACATCGTGCGGCTGCAGGGCACCAACACCATCAAGGTGACGGACTTCGGCATCGCGCACATGGAGTCGACCGGCAGCAGCGAGCAGCGCACCCGCGTGGGCGACGTGCTGGGTACGCCGCAGTACATGTCGCCCGAGCAGACGCAGGGCGAGAAGCTCGACGGCCGCTCCGACCTCTTCTCCGTGGGCATCGTGCTCTACCAGATGCTCACCGGCCAGCGCCCGTTCCAGGGCGACAGCCTGGTCGCGCTGGCGGTGAAGATCGCCAAGGAGGACCCGCAGCCCATCGAGAAGCTGCGGCCCGACGTGCCGGCCTCGCTGCGCCGCGTGGTCGAGCGCTGCCTGGCCAAGGCGCCCGACCGGCGCTTCCAGACCGGGCAGGAACTGTCGGACGCACTCACCCGCGTGCTGGCCGAACTCGACGAAGCCCAGCGCAACCGCGACAAGCCGCGCATCGTGCCGCTGCGGGTGAAGTGGGCCGCGACGATGGCGCTCATCGTCGCGGTGGTGATGGCGCTCACCGCCACCGTGGTCACTCAGCGGCAGTACGGCGCGATGATGAAGCAGGTCACCGAGTACGGTGCGTCGCTCGCGCGCTTCATCGCGGCGCAGAACGCGGTGGCGGCGCTGTCGGAAGAGTGGCCGGTGGTGGACGTCGCGTTGCAGGAGATCATGAAGACCGGCGACCTCCAGGGCGTGGCGGTGATGGACCGCGGCGGCATCGTGCGTGCCGCGGGCGATGCATCGCTGGTCGGCCAGGCCTACAAGCCGCCGGCCGGCGAGGCGCTGGGCGAACGCGAGGGCGGGGTGCTGATGTCGCGCTACAGCACGGCCACCGGGCCGGTGCTGAGCTTCGATGCGCCCATCACCTTCCAGGGCAAGCGCGTGGGCCGCGTGGCCCTGGCGCTGCCCGAGCGGCCGCTGGTGCGCGTGGCGCGCCTGTCCATGGGGCTCATGGCCGTGCTGGTGGTGGTGACGGTGCTGGCCGTGGCGATCGCCATGTACTTCGTGGCCAACTGGTTCGCGCGGCCCATCAAGCTGGTGAGCGAGAGCATGGGCGAGATCGCCAAGGGGCGCTTCGACCACCGCATCGCCGAAGAACGCAAGGACGAGTTCGGCCTGCTCTTCGCCGCCTTCGACCGCATGGCCCAGGCGCTGCAGGATGCGCGCGACAGCGGCGGCGCGTCCATGGCCGCACCCACGCCGACGCCGGTGCACCAGACCGCACCTGCCGTTGCGTCGGTGGAGGCCACCGAGCCACCCAAGCCCACCGAGTGAGGAGCCAGACGTGCGGTCGCAGGCCATCCGTTGGATCGGCGGCAGCTTGCTTGCTGCGGTGCTCGCCGGTTGCGCGGCGCCGCCAGCGAACACGCCTCAGGAGAAGACGCGGTCCATCGCGGCCGGCACGACGCCGCCTGCGACCGGCGAGGTGCTGGGCCGCAGCGACCGCTTCGTGATCTACAAGCCCGAGCCCGAGGACACGCTGCGCTCCATCGCGGCGCGCTTCCTCGGTGGCGAAGACCGCTACTGGGTCATCGGCGACTTCAACAACATCAGCCGCGTGGAGACGGGCCAGCCCGTGGTGGTGCCGCTGAAGGCGACCAACCCGATGGGCGTGTACGCCGACCGCATCCAGACGGTGCCCATCCTGTGCTACCACCGCTTCGGCAATGGCGGCGGCAAGATGGTGGTGTCGCCCGCCAACTTCGAGAGGCAGCTCGACTGGCTGGCGCGCAACGACTACCACGTCATCCGCCTGGCGGACCTCGCGGCCTACCTGAAGGGCGAGCAGCCGCTGCCGCGCCGCTCGGTGGTGATCACCATCGATGACGGCTACGAGTCGGTGTACCGGCATGCGCTGCCGGTGCTGCGCAAGCACGGCTTCCCGGCGACGGTGTTCGTCTACACCGACTTCATCGGCGCGGGCGAGGCGCTGTCGTGGGCGCAGCTGCAGGAACTCGCGGCGTCGGGGCTGGTGGATGTGCAGGCGCATTCCAAATCGCACCGCAACCTCATCGAACGCGCGGCCGGCGAGACCGACGCGCAGTATGCACAAGGCCTGGAGGCCGAGGCCCGCGCGCCGCGTGAACTCATCGAGCGCCGCCTGCCGGTGCGCGTGCGCCACTACGCCTACCCCTTCGGCGATGCGAACGACCAGGTGCTGGAGGCGCTCAACCGCCAGCAGTACCAACTGGCGGTGACGGTGAACCCCGGCGGCAATGCCTTCTTCGCGCAGCCGCTGATGCTGCGGCGGACGATGATCTTCGGCGACCACGACCTGGAAGCCTTCAAGGCCAGGCTGCAGATCAGCCGTGCCGTGGGTGGGCCATGAAGCAGGTGCTGTCCTTGCGTGCTGCGGCGCTCGGCGTGCTGGTGCTCTCGGGCTGCGCCGCGCCGCCGCCCGTGCCGCCGTCGTCATCCACCGACGACGAGGTGGCCCCGGTGCCTGCGCGTCAGGCCGTGGGTGCCGATGCCTTCGAGCAGCGCCTTCGCGAACGGGCGCTGCAGTCGATGCGGCAGGGGCAGCTGGCCGATGCGGCGACGGCCTGGGAAATCCTCACCGTGCTGCGGCCTGAGCAGCGCGACTACCGCGACCACCTCAACGAGACCCAGCAGCTCATCGCCCAGGCCGTGCCCGAGCGCATGCAGCGGGGCGCGCAGGCGCTCAAGCGTGGAGAGCTTGATGCGGCTGCATCGCAGTACCTGGCTGCGTTGGCACTCGCGCCCGACAACGCGCAGGCCGCGGAGGCACTGCGCGGCATCGAGCGCGAGCGCAACAAGCGCGGCGTGCTGGGCAAGGCTGCACGCGTCACCATCACCCGTCGCGCGTCGGCCGATGCGCGGATGGCGAGTGCTCCCGACCGCAATGCCATCGAACACGCCACCATGCTGGCCGGCCAGGGCGAGCTGGACGATGCCATCTCGCTGCTCGAACGCCAGCTCGCCGCCGACAAGCGCAACACCGCGGCCTGCCAGCTGCTGGCGGATGTCTACGTGCAGAAGGCGGAGAAGCAGGCGCCGCGCGACAAGCCTGGTGCGATTGCCTCGCTGGAGAAGAGCCTGCGGCTGGATGCGGGCAATGCCCGTGCCACGGAGCGCCTTCGGCAGCTCAAAGGCGGTAGTGCGGCGACGGTGACGCCGGTCGCCTCACGCGAAGGTTGCGCCGCATCACGCTGAATTCGCAGGGTGGGTCAAGCGAAGCGGACCCACCCTGCGTGGCCAACCTCATGTGCCGAGGCCTTTGACCTTTTCTTTCAAGGACAACGCACGCTGCCGTTCCAGCTTCGCCGTCTCATTGTTCGGATCCACCGCCAGCACACGCTCCCAGGAGCGGATGGCGCCATCGAGGTCCTGCTTCGCGAAGGCAGTGCGCGCATTCAGCGTGTAGCGCGACACGAGCTGCTTGCGCACCTCGGTGGCCTTGCCCTCGGCGCCCGGCTGGTCCAGCGTCGCGGCCTTGCTGTACTCGGCCAAGGCGCGCTCGAAGTCACCGCTCTTCTGGGCCAGTGCGCCTGCACGCATCGCACGCTCACCCGGCGTGGGCTCGGCCGGCGGCGGTGGCGGTGCGGGCACCGCAGGTGGAGGCGGCGGCGGGGGTGGCGGTGCAGGCTCTGCCTTCGCTGTCTCCCGCATCACCGAAGGCGGCGGGGCCTTGCCCGGAATGCGCAGCACCTGACCGCCCGACACCTGCTTGGGCACGGCGATGCTGTTGTAGCGCGCCAGGATGTAGAACGAATAGATGTCGCCCATGAACCGCCCCGCGATGCTCGACATGCTGTCGTTGGGCCGCACGGTGTAGGCGAAGGACTCGCGGCCCAGCGTGGCCACGGGGTCGGCGGTGATCTGGCGCATCAGGTTCAGCGCCAGCTTGTTGTTCGGGTCGGCCGCGAGCGCGCGCTGCAGCTCCGACTTGGCCTGTTCCTCGTGGCCGTTCTCCAGCATCACGGCCGCGGCCACCGCGATCTTGGTGGCTTGCTGCTGCGTGGCGGGCGAGGCCGGCGCGGCAGGCGTCACTGGCCGCTGCGACTCAGGCTCGGCATTGCCCGGCGCGGGCGCCGGTGCAGGCGGCTGCTGCGGCGCCTGTGCCGTGGGCACCTGCTGGCAGGCCGCGAGCAGGCCGGCAGCGGCGAACAAGGCGGCCAGTCGATGGGTTGAGATGAGCTTGTTGGACATTCCCTGTGCACCCCCTCGCCAGCGACGTGCAAGCGCACGCCGCCCGCACGGTCGACGAGGCAAGTGTCCCCCACAAGCTGCCCCGGCGACGGTGACTTTCGTTCATTGCCAATGGGCCGTGCCGGCATGCAGCATCGGCCATCCCAGCGCAGCCTTGCGCGGCTGGCCTGCCGCGCATCCGCCATGCTCACCATCGAACGCCCGCCCATTGCCGTGGTCGTGCAGCAGCACGCCGAAGAAAGCGCGATGCTGCGCCTCGTGCGCTCGGTGCTGGTGCGCGCGCCGCATGTGCGTCTGCGGCACCTGCGCCGCCTGGACGACCGCATCGCGGCGCACCTCGACGGATTGTCCGTGGCCGGGCGCTACGGCACGGCCCTGTGCACGGCGGCGCTGGAGCGTGCCGGCGCGGGCGAGGTGTTCGCCGCCGCCATCCGCGCCATCGACGAGCACGATGCCAAGGCACTGCACCGCCTCATCGCGCTCAGCGCTGCCTTGCCCGACGCCAGGCGCGGCCTCGTCTCCGCATTCGGATGGGTGTCGGCCGCGCAATTGCAAGGCATCGTGCGCGACCTGCTCTCGTCACGCGAGCCCGGGCCGCGCGAACTCGCGCTGGCGGCATGCCGCTTGCACCGGGTGGACCCCGGCCCCGCGCTGGCGACGGCATGGCGCGACGAGAACCCGGCCTTGCGTGCGCAGGCCCTGCGCGCCGCGGGCGAACTGGGCCGCACCGATTCGATGGCAGCGGCACTGGCCGCGGTGGCCGATGGCGATGCCGCCGTGGCCTGGCGTGCCATCTCCTGCGCCGTGCTGCTCGGCGACCGCGCGGACGCGATGTCCGCGCTCGAAGCCCTGGCGCACGGCGACGGTGTGTTCAGCGAGCAGGCCTTGCACCTGCTGCTGCTCGCCACCGAACTGCAGCGAGGCCGCAGCATCGTGCGCAAGCTGGCGCAGGGCGCGAAGCCCGATGCGGCGCTCAAGCGTCGCGTGATCCGCGCCTGCGGGCTGCTGGGCGATGCGCAGTTCGTGCCCTGGCTCATGGAGATGATGGCCGACGAGGTGCAGGCCCGCATCGCGGGCGAGGCCTTCACATTCATCACGGGGGCCGACCTCGCGGACCTGGACCTCGAACGCAAGCCGCCGGAGAACCCGCCAGGCGGCCCCAGCGGCGACCCCGACGACGACAACGTGGCGCTGGACGATGACGAGAGCCTGCCCTGGCCGGACCTCGAACGAGTGCAGCGCTGGTGGGAAGCGAACGCCCTGCGCCTGCCGGTGGACAGCCGCAGCTTCATGGGCGCCGCCGTCACGCCCGGGCATGTGGCCCACGTGCTGTACGAAGGCACGCAGCGACAGCGATTCGCCGCGGCCACGCATCGCTGCCTTCTCAACCCCGGCACGGCGCTCTTCCCGGTGTGCGAGCCCTCGTGGCGGCAACAGCGGCGCCTGGCTGCACTCACCCCATCCGCATGACGACGCCAGGAGGAATGACGCCCATGACCCTCACCCTGCGCGCCGTGTCGCTCAACGACCTGCCGCTCACCCAGCCCATCACCGCGCATTTCGATGCCCATGGCGGCACCATCGGCCGCGCGGACCACAACACCATGGCCTTGCCCGACCCGGTGCGCCACATCTCGCGCCAGCAGGCGCAGATCACCGCAGGGCGCTCGGGCTACGTCATCAAGAACATCGGCAGCGCCAACCCCATCCTCGTGCGCAACCAGGCGCTGGCGCAGGGCGAGTCGGCCACGCTGATGCACAGCGACCAGGTGCGCATCGGTGGCTACCTGCTGGAGGTCATCGACGAATCGGCGGGCGACGACAACGCCACGACCATCACCCGCGGGCGCGGTGCGGATGAGCCGATGGGCCATGCACCCCTGCCCATGCCGCCGGCCATGGCGGGCGACATGGGCGGCCCCTTGTCCAGCAGCAACCCGTTTGCGGACCTGCTGCGTGACCCGTCGGCGCCTGCGCCGTCCCACGCGCGCTTGCCGGATGACTTCGACCCCTTCGCCACCACCCCGGTGGTGGGTCCGCCCTCGGCCCCGAGGCCGGAGGCACAGCAGGGTGCGTTTGGCGATCTGATTCCAAGCGCTGCCCCCGCGTCCATCGACGAGATCTTCGGCCTCAAGCCATCAGCCGGGCGCGATCCGCTCGCAGACTTCATGGCCGGTGTGGGCACCCCGCCTGCCGCGGACAAGGTGCCGGTGTCGACCGACCCCTTGGCCATGTTCGCGCCGGTGGCTGAGCAGGCAGCGCTGCCACCCGAGGTCATGCCCGACCACACGCCGGAACTGCATGCGGCCTTCGTTCCGCCCAAGCCTTTGGAAGAAGTGGCAGAAGTGGCTCGCGAACCGGTGGTGGCTCCCCCCGTCGAGGCCGAAGCCGTGCCGCCCGAGTCAGCCGCACCGGCCGAGCCCTGGAGCGGTGACGCCGCTGCCTTGTGGAAGGCGTTCTGCGAAGGCGCGGGCATTCGCCTGAACCCGCCGCAAGGCGCCAACCCGGAGCTGATGCGTATCGTCGGCAAGCTGCTTCGATCGGCCGTGGAGGGCACCTTGCAGATGATGGCGGTGCGGCAGGCCACCCGGCACGAGCTGCATGCGCAGGTCACCATCATCCGCCCGCGCAACAACAACCCGCTGAAGTTCTCGCCCGATGCGCAGTCCGCGCTGGAGCAACTGCTGCAGCCGCCGATGCGCGGCTTCCTGCCCGGGCCGGCGGCCATGAGCGATGCGATGAACGACCTGGTGGGCCACGCCATCGGCACCATGGCCGGCACGCGGGCCGCGCTGGAGGGCGTGCTGGGCCGCTTCACCCCGCATGACCTGGAGGCCAAGCTGGCGGGCAAGTCCGTCATCGACAGCGTGCTGCCCATGAACCGCAAGGCCAAGCTGTGGGAGCTGTACCTGCAGCACTACGACGGCATCCGCGACGAAGCGCAGGAGGACTTTCAGACGTTGTTCGGCAAGGCCTTCCTCGCGGCGTACGAGCAGCAGCTGGAGCGGCTCAAGCGCGAGAAGGAGACTTCTTCAGCGAAGTGAGAAGGCCATGGTGGAGATCCAGGTCGCGGCGCTCAGTGAACTGGGCCAGCGCGACGTCAACGAAGACAAGGTGCACGTGAGCCGCGACGGTGGCCGGTGGGTGGCGCTGCTGGCTGACGGCGCAGGCGGCCATCGGAATGGAGCGGAAGCATCGCGGCGCGCGATGGAGAGCCTGGAGATGTCGCTGGTGCAGGCGTCGCCACCCTTCGACGCGCAGGCCCTGACGCAAGCCATGCTCGCCGCGCATGCGCATGTGCAGCAGGGCCAGGACAGTGACTCATCCGGCCAGGGACGCATGCACTCCACCGTGGTGGCACTGTGGATCGATGCCGCCGCCGAACTCGCCCTGTGGTCCCACGTGGGCGACTCGCGCCTGTACCGCGTTCGCGACGGCATGCTCAGCCAACTGACGGTGGATGACAGCATCGTGCAGCGCATGGTGGAAGCGGGCGTGCTGTCTGAGGCGCAGGCCGCGGAGCATCCGCTGAAGAACCAGCTGATGGCGGCATTGGGCATTGACGATGAGATCGACCCGCACACGACGGCGAGGCCGGTGGCCGTGCATGAGGGCGATGCGTTCTTGTTGTGCAGCGATGGGTGGTGGGGGGCGCTGGGGGAGGGGGCGATTGTTGATGCTCTGGCGGGGGCGGAGTCGTTGGAGGAGTGGCTGTCGGGGATGAAGGGGCGGATCGAGGCGAGGGCTTGGCCGAAGCAGGACAACTTCAGTGCGGTGGGAGTTTGGGTGGGGGAGGCGGGGGAGTGGACTCGGCCGATGGGGGTGTAGCGGGTGCCGCCGTTGCCCTCGCGCCCCGAACTTGCGGGCCGTTGAGAGGAGCGGATGACCACTGGATTGCGCATAGCCGCCATTGAACTAACTCGCGGGCAACAGAAATCCTTGACGATTCGAGAGCCCGTTATGGCCACCAATCAGCGCTTTGCCTAACGTCGTTCATCAACGCCTGCGTCAACGAGGCTGTTCCGACTTCTGCGAGCGCCGATGCGACGAGCCGCAGTGCCGAAATGACTGTCGCCCTCGAGACGGCCGGCGTGGCGGTCATGAGATCGAAGGCCCGCCATCTCACTTCCGTCGTCTTGTATGTCAATGCAACTTGCGCGGCCTGTGGGATGCGGTTGTCAGCCTTTTCCGAGGCCAAGCTGGTCAAGGAAGCCTCCAGCAGCTCTGCGCGTTCGACCGGACTCTTGGCCGCAAGCGACAGACGTGCGAGCGGACTAGCTTCCGATGCAGCTCTAGCGCACGCTGTGATGCGCGGCCATGCGAGTACCTGGTCCTCGGGATCCATCAGTTCTAGGGCGTCGGTGAGTGAGCTGATGCGCGGCTTGTCGGAGTTCACTGCGAGGAACCAGTTCTGGCGAAGCAGATTTCGACGCGGATCGTCTGCTGGCAAGTACCTGATAGCTTGAACCATGTAAGACACACCATCGTTGGGATCCTTTTGCGCTGCGATGTCCTCAATGGCCTGATCAACGAGATCGTGCGCACCGAGTCGCACCGCCACTGGCAGCAAGGATAAGAGTACATGCGTACGAACAATAGGGGCGAGGCCTGCCAGTTCTCTACGCACCACTTCCAGTTCTCCGGCTGTCCAGAAATCTGTTGCATAGCGTGCGGCCATGCCGAACTGAAATCCGGACAAATCGTCCGATCGGGTGAGAATGCGCTGCCAACACTCACGGAAGATGGCTTCCTGTTTGTGCGGCGGAACGCGCACCATCTCCCTGAGCATGGTGCTCACACCATTGTTGATGTCTTGTGCTCTTCGAATCGCTTCAAGTCCAGCATCTGCCAGTGCGTCTCCTGCCGGAAGTTGGTTCGACAGCTGCAGGAGCAACTCTCCGAAGTGCAACACATAGCTAACCTTGTGGATGTCACCTAGTAGAGCGCCGAATTCGCGTTGCTTGTCCGCCGCAGGCAATGTGGAGAAGAGGGAGACAAGTGCCAAGCCGCGCGAATAGTCGTCTTCAATGCGACGCGCATTGAAGAGTGCTTGTCCGATGATTGATTGACGCAGAGGTGGCTCCGCAGCCCTGGCCAGTTGCATCAGAGCATGAGTGCGGTTATTCGCAGTCGGTAAGTTCAAGGCAAGTTGACGAACTATGGCCACAATCTCCTGACGTGCATCGGCCCGAACCACGGGCACGACGTGTACTAGCGAGTCGACCGCCCAGAAGTCCGGCACGAACAGGGCTGCCAAAGCGGTCATCAGGCTCGTCTTGTAAGACTCCGCCGGCAAACGATGAATCGCCAGAACGGCAAGCGTCGCTGACGCTCTTTTGAGCCGCTCCTGCCGCACATGTGCTTGGATGTCCCACGGCGCGGTCGCGTGCATTGCGTGGGATGCCTCCATTGCTTTGATCTGCGGCACGAGACGAAGGACCTGCGGTTCCAGCCGGTCTGCACCAACTTGGGCGGCGAGCATCCCCAAGGCTTCTACCATCAGGAGCAGATCAGAGGCGGCGTCGACCCAACGCAGGCACTGATCCAAGAAGCGTTCCGCGAGTCCAGCTAAATCTCGCCCCTGCAGAGCTGCGATGACAGGAATCAGCGACGGAGCTGTGGAGGCAGCATCCTGCTTCGTGAGCGCTTTCGACATTGCATCGACCAGGACGTCCTCAAGCCGCACATCGTCCAGGGACGGCGCGAGCGCTGCGATGCTCCCCATTCGCGGCTTGGTATCCGCATGCAGCCAGGCTAGGACGCGCTCGATGATTTCTTCTCTGCGGGGCGTTGGAAGATGTGGTGCCAGGCGAGCCAACTGATCGTTGCGGTTTTCAACGTTTTCGGTCTGAAGAACGTCCGACAGCAAGCGTTCTGAGTATGCGGCGGGTAAATTTGGGGCGAGGTCCAGCATGTAGCCGATACGGTTCTCGGATGCCTGGAGTTCGGCGACGTTGAGTGCCTGCCGCTGGGTAATCAACTGTTCTTGAAGCGCCATGGCCAGCAGTTGGCTCGGCATATTGATGCCTTGTGACTTGACGCTGCTTACTGCCAGGGCGATCTTGATTTTTGACCGTAGCGCACGGCTTGCCTCTTCGCGATAGATTGCGCAAGGCTGCATCACTGCGGAAGCAACAAGCAATGAATCCGCATAGTCGACGTAGTCTTTGTCCATGCGAAACCAAGCCTGCCTCCAGCCATCGGTCAGTAGAAGTTCGATGTCATCCAGGGATGCGGTTCCTGCGCGACGCAGGTGATGTACGTGGCGCCGTAGAACGTACGCCGGTGCCGGCGCGTTCGAGTCTGTGTCGAGGCCTTTGGCGACGTCCCGGCCCCAAGCAAGGAAGGCATGCTCCACCGACTGCAGAGTGGATGAATCAAATCGCTCCTCGCGCAGATACTCGCCGAGCTTTGGGTGGTTCAACACATATCCATGATCGGCACGTCCGTCGCCAGCGATAAACCGCCTAAGCGGTTTGACGAATCGGTCCGATGCGGCGGGGCGGGGCAGGTGGCAGAGCTCGCAGACTAGGTCGGTGAGATGTGGAGCTTCGAGAGGTCCCTGGGCCATCGCGAGAACAGCTAAGGTCGTGTCCACTGACTCTTGGCCACCATGCTCCTCCGCAAAGCTTTGGGCATCGAACGCTCGTGAAAAATAGGCGGCAAAGCCCGGCAATAGGCCATCCAGGACCTCTGCGCTAATGTGACCTCCACGTTTCGCTATGGCACTCAGATCCTCTGCATACAGGGCTAGAAGCAATGGCTCACCGGCCGACAACACCATCAGTCGATCGCTCAAAGCGTCGCTTACAGTTTCCTTCGCGATTCCCACACTTTCGAGAATGGGAACAACTGCCTTTTGATCGAGTATCGATAGACCTTCTGAGATGGCCCGCGCGTCGCCTTGCCAATCCAGCCGCCTTAGCCAGCCCTTCGGACCACGATCGCCAGCTTGTTCGCGGGCGCTAACCAGGATTCTGATGTTCGGCGGTAGTGACGGCGGGAACACCGTTGGGTTGAAGCTTGCTCCGTGGGCCTCGTCCAAGCCGTCCACTACGATCAACACGTGCCGGGACGCGTTCGCCGCTTGGATCAGAAGTGCTGCTGATATCCCCTGGTAATAAGTGTCCAGATCAGTGGATGGCGGCGCCAGCTTGACCTGCAGCACGCGCGCCAGCTGTGCCGCCAACAGCGCATAGAAGACTGCCGGCCGGTCGGTACCGAACCGAAGGCTGATCGGTACGAAAACGACGGCCCATGTAGCATCTGATTCAAGGCGCTCGGTCCACTGAACCAGTAGTGCACTCTTGCCGCGTGCGGTCGGAGCGCATATCAGGAGCCGGCTGGGCGCAGCTGCGTCAGAGAGCCACGTATCCAGCCGCTGGCATTCCACATCGCGGCCACCGAATGGTTGCGCGGCCATCTGTTCCGAGATGAGATAGTGTTGCCGGAAGGTTTGTATATAGCCTCGATACTGAGAAACCTCGTCCAATTGCTCCCACACCCAACCGGACATGGCCTCGGGGGGGCTTTCGTCAGGTATCGCCCCAAGCTGGACGCGAGCCGCCTTCAAAATTCCCGACAGCGCCTCAGCGGTCCATCTACCGCGCCGTTCGATGAGGCCGTGCGCGGAAAGCTGAATCTCCGTCCAAGCACTGGCGGCGTCACGCTCAGTGGCGCACAGCCGCAGGAGATCGATTTTGGCCGCATGTTCTGAAGCGTCATCGTGATCGGCGCAGTGCACGACGACCACACGTAACCTGCCGCAAACAATCTGCACAGGCAACCCCGCGTTCTCCAGCCGGGCTTTGAACTCGCAAGTGATGTCGTCAAGCGAGTCCTCGCGACCTTCGCCCAGACGTATGATTCCCCGTGCGAGCCCTCGGCGGATGGTGGTACTGGCATCTATGTCGACCACCAGCGCGCCGTAGGCAATCTCCCGCCGATGAACGCCACGGGCTAGAGCGTCGAGCGCCGTCCACAGCTCTTCTCCCCGCGTCAGACCTTTCTTCGCTTGGGCTTCTACCACCAGTTCGTTTGCAAGGACGAACCGCAGATCGTCACCTGGCCCGTTGGTCTCGCACCAGATCTCAACCGGGACGTCGACCTCCAGCTCCTTAAGCCAGCCAAGCGGCCGGCGCCCTAGGAGATGGACTGCAGCCACCGCGGCTACGCGGGCATGCAGGTTCATCCCGCCCGCTGCGGCACTTCCGCCCGAGACGTTCGTACGTTCTGTTGTAGCGGCGGATTGCGATTTCGACATTCTGCGTCCTGCAACGGTGACTACGGCGGATTGCTGTTCTTTGCGGCGGCGACTTACCAGCGCCTCACATGGATCCGATTGAACAACCAAGAAGGAGCGTCAATACAGCCGCAGACATGCTTTCAAAGAGGTGCCAATGGTTGGCTGCATAAGTCGCAACGTCTTCCCTCGACGCTCGCGGACGTCGGATAGCGCCTGCCCAACCACGATGTTAGCGACCAACCCAAGCCGTGTCCCGTGCAGCTGAAGGCTACCCCGGACGACGGCGTCCGCCACCGATATGACGGAGCCGCAGCGGAAGGGTTCGTACAGACAGTCCCCGTCATCTTTTAACGCCAAACGGGAGGCAAGTGGCAGCGACAGAACAAGCAGGCGCCTGCCCCACCGACGGCAACCCAGCAGTGATGCAGCGGTTGTGACCTTTGGCTGGTCTCATCACCTCAGCGGCGGAAACCAAGCTCCTGCAGATGTTGCGCTGCATCATGTGATAGCCAGCCTCCCTGCCGCCCCGCACCTTCCATGCAAATCCAAAACTGATTGTCGATTTCCCCCTTCGCTGTTCGTCGTAGTCATAGAGCGCCGGATTCATTCCGCCTCCCACCCCTCCGACCCAGCAAAGGACCCCCCATGCCCATCTCGCCAACCCCCACATCCCCCCACTACCGCTGGCTCATCGTCGCTGCCGGCGGCTTGCTCGGCTGCGTGGCCATCGGCGGCCTCTTCTCCCTCCCGGTGTTCCTGCGTCCCATCGCCCAGGACACCGGCTGGTCCACCACCGGCATCTCCACCGCCATGACACTCGCCTTCATCGCGCTCGCGGTCGGCAGCATCGCCTGGGGCTCGCTGTCCGACCGGGTGGGCCCGCGCAAGGTGGTGCTGGCCGGCTCGCTGCTGCTCACCGCCGGCCTCGCGCTGTCCAGCCTGGCGACGTCGCTGCTGGCCTTCCAGCTGTTGTTCGGCGTGGTCGTGGGCTTCAGTGCCGCGGCGATCTTCGCGCCGATGATGGCCTGCGTCACCGGGTGGTTCGACACGCGGCGCAGCCTGGCGGTGTCGCTGGTGTCGGCCGGCATGGGCATGGCGCCGATGATCATGTCACCGCTGGCGGCCTGGCTGGTGCAGACGCACGACTGGCGCACCTCGCTGCAGATCATCGCGGCCCTGGTGGCCGCCCTCATGGTGCCGGTGTCGCTGCTGGTGCGCCGCCCGCCCGCGCTGGCCCAGGCGCCCGCGGCTGCGCCCTCCGGCGCCGCGCAGGAGCCGGCCCTGTCCGTCGGGCAGGCCCTGCGTTCCACGCCCTTCCTCATCCTGGTGCTGACGAGCTTCCTCAGTTGCGCCACGCACTCGGGGCCGATCTTCCACACGGTGAGCTACGCCGTGACCTGCGGCATCCCGCTCATGTCGGCCGTGTCGATCTACAGCATGGAAGGCCTCGCGGGCATGGGCGGCCGGCTGGTGTTCGGTCTGCTGGGCGATCGTTTCGGCGCCGCGCGCGTGCTGGTGCTGGCGCTGCTCGCCCAGGCAGTGGTGGTGCTGGGCTATGTGTTCGCTCGCCAGCTGGGCAGCTTCTACGCCGTGGCCGCGCTGTTCGGCTTCACCTATGCAGGTGTCATGCCGCTGTTCGCCGTGATCGCCCGCGAGCACTTCCCGCTGCGCATGATGGGCACGGTGATCGGCGGCACCACCACGGCCAGCAGCCTGGGCATGGCGCTGGGCCCCGTGGTCGGCGGGCTGATCTACGACTCGACCTCCAGCTATGCATGGCTGTTCATCGGCGCGTTCTCGCTGGGCGTCGGCGCCTGCCTGTCGGCACTGGCGTTCACGCGGCTGCCCAGGCGGCAGCCGATGATGGCCTTGGCGTGACGCGGCCGTCCCGGGGGAGGGCAGCGCGGCGGCATACTCGTGCACCCCCGCTCTCGCCCCGGAACATGACCGCTGCCGAATGCTCCGCTCCCGAGCGCCGCGTGGTGCCCAGGGCACTCGCATGGTCGCTGGTGCTCGCCGGCCTCATGGCGGCAGCGTCGCCATCTCGCGCCGATGTGGTCGAAGACCTCGTGCAATTGCCAAGCGCCGGTGACGCGCGCCTGCCGGTGTTGGTGAGCCGCGACGAGAGCCGGCCACCTGTCGTGGCGGCCGTGCTCTTCAACGGCGGTGGTGGGGCCGTGGGCCTGCTGCAGCGCATTCCCCGCCCCGGCGGAAATTTCCTCGTCCGTTCACGCGCGCTGTTCGCGGTGCGCGGCGTGGCCACGGCCGTGATCGACGTGCCCACGGACATCGCATCGATGAGCGACGCCTACCGGATGAGCCCGCGCCATGCCGACGACGTCCGTGCCGTCGTCGGCGAACTCCGGCGGCGCTTTCCGGCCTTGCCGGTGTACCTCGTCGGCACCAGTCGCGGCACCGTCTCCGCGGCTTATGCGGGTGCGGCGCTGGGAGATGCGGTGGCGGGCGTCGTGCTGACCTCCACTGTCTTCAACGCCACCCGAGGCGGTGCCGGCGTCTCCGGCTTCGACTGGAACACCATTCACTCGCGCTTGCTGTTTGTCCACCATGCCGACGATGCCTGCCAGGCGACGCCATACTTCATGGCCCGGCGCGTGGCGTCGGGGCGCACGCTGGTCAGCGCGCACGGCGGCGACGCCCCGCGCTCGGACCCTTGCGAGGCCTTCAGTGCCCATGGCTACCTCGGCATCGAGGCGCCGGTGGTGGGCGCCATCGTGCAGTGGATGCGCGGCGAGGCACCGCCCAAGGACGTGCCTTGAGGCTTGTTTTTCAGGAGACCCCATGTTCGACCACGTCAAGTTCGGCGTCAGCGACTACGAGGCCAGCAAGGCCTTCTATCTCAAGGCGCTCGCGCCGCTGGGTGTGACTGCCGGTTCCGAAGGGGACCCGGCCTATGGCATCGAGCTCGTCTGCGACAGCGGCGTGTCGCTGTGCCTGTTCAAGACCACGGAGAAGCCGGCGCACCTGCACGTGGCCTTCGCTGCCCAGAGCCGCGAGCAGGTCGATGCGTTCTATCGCGCGGCGCTTGAGGCGGGCGCCAAGGACAACGGCCCGCCCGGCCTGCGTCCGAAGTACCACGCCAACTACTACGCGGCCTTCGTCATCGCGCCGGATGGGCACAACATCGAGGCGGTGTGCCACAAGGCGGAGGGATGAAGATGCGTGGGTGATGGCTCCGTGACAACCCGCTGAAGGTTGTTCGCAGACGACCGGCGCCGTCAAGACGGGGCTGCGCCACTCACGGGGATGGGTCTGCCTTCGTCGTCGAGTTCGACCACGCGCTGCTCCTGCGGTACGCCGGCCTCGATGCTTGTCATGCCGATGGCGCGGTGCATGCTGTCGAGAAGGCGCTGCTGATCCGGCGTGGGCTCTTCGCCGAGCGCTGCAGGATCAAGCAGGCCCACCTCGACCATGCGCCGGGCGAAGGCGGCCGCCTCCTGGATCGCGCGCTGCCCGCCGGCGGCGTCACCGGAGCGGAACTTCTCGAACCCCCAGCCGATCGCCGCGGAGAGCCCGCGCCCGATCCAGGCCGAAAACACGAGGTTGCCCAGCGGCAGCACCACCGAATAAGCACTGAAGGCGCGTGTGTCGTTCGCGATGGGATTGCGCAGTGCGGCGTTGATGCTCATCGTGGGTATCAGCCAGGCACTGAGCGCCACCCAGTCCTGGAAGCCCTTGGAGACGTCGTGGGCGTCCTTGTTGGGGTCCATCGTGATCCCCGACAGGAAGCAGGCCGTGAACACGTCGTCCGCCGCCATGTCGGCGACGGCGATGTCCTCGCCGAGAAACGTCATGATGGCCGCGGTGTTGATGGCGATCGCCGCGGCGCTCCCGATCGCCTTGGGCACGAAGTCCTTGTTTGGAAGCTTCTGGTGAGGATCGCCCGCAGCCTGGGCGAACAGCTTGGTGATGTCTTCCATCGCGGACAGGATGTCTGACTTCTTCGCATTCGCGCCACGGGTGATGATGCCGTCAGCGTCTCGGAATGCGGAGGTGAAATCGGTGATCTGCTCGTGCAGGACTCGGCCGGTGGTGCGGTGCCTGCGCAACATGTCGAGCGTGCCGGGGTCGGTGGCGGGCGTAGGCTTGCCATGGACCTGATTGCGAACGCCTTTGACCATCCCGCGCACCAGCTGCGGCCCCCAGAACGCCGCGACCAGCAGCGCAAACGAGGCGAAGATGATCCCGACGTTGTAGGCGGTGCTCTCGGACAGGGCCTTGCCAAGCTCTGTCCGGGTGGCGTGCGGTGTCAGGAGCAGGGCTTGCTCGATGTTCGCCCAGAGCCGGTTCTTTGCCACGTCGGTGACGGTGGACATGCTCGTGGTCGCACGCGCCACCTCGCCGAGGACCACCGTCGCCGACTTGGTCGTGGAGGCGAGCAGCAGGGCGAAGCTGCGCCGTTCCTGAGGATCGGCCAACATCGTCAGCGCCACCGGGTAGGCGGCCAGCGCCAGGAAGACGCCGACCAATGCCATGCGCGCGCCGATGCTGCCATCGACCTGATCGATGACCTGGCGCAGGTTCTGCGACGCCGAGCTGAGCTGGTGGTGCACGTCAGCATCGAGATGCGCCGCGTGAGCTGCAAGGTCCGCGTCGATCTGGTCGACCCAGCGGCGAGCGAGGGTTCGTTCGGTCGCCAATTCGCCGAGGTAATTGCGGTCGTCGCCGCGCTGCAGAAGCTGCACGATGTCCGTGCCCTGGGCGAGGCGCCGCAACTTGCTCAACGGAGCGCGCGGGCCGAGCACGCGTTTCGCACGCTCCAGATGCGTCTCCGACAACGTTGCGCCGATGGCCCGATCGATGGGAAGGGGGCCCGAATGGTCACGGGGCCGCAGTTGCAGGGCCTGGTGTTGTGCCGGCGAGGCACCGGTCGTGCCCCGCTCGGGCTGCTGCATCTCGATCTCGTCCCCGCCGGTCGGGCTCTGCGGGACGAAGGGCGATTTGCCGATTGGGCGTGTCATGAAGTGCTCAGCGGATGGCGCCGCAGGAGTTGGCTCGTCTGCGAAAGGATGTCAGAAGAGCCAAGTCCGGCCAAAGAAGGAGACCGGCTGTCGATATGCGAAGGGCGTCCCTCGGAAGTGGTGGCGATGCATGCAGCAGGTCATGCAACATGACACTGACCAGCCACATCGCGCCAGCGAGACACCGCCTGCTTCGGGCGCATGGTCCACGCGCTGCGTCCGCTGAGCGTGAAATGACTCACAGCCTGCTCAGGAAAGCCTGGATCCCGGCATGAAGCATGCTTCGAGGTGGGGGCTCGACAACCAAATGTAAGCCCGAGTCGTTCGCCACTCCATGTGCCAGTTGTTCGCACTCAACAGCAATGCACCGACCGAGGTGACGTTCGCGTTCACCGGATTCTCCGCCCGCGGTGGCGCGACCGGCGAGCATGCCGACGGCTTCGGGCTGGCCTTCCATGATGGCGCGGCCTGTCGTCACTTCGTGGATGACGGGCGCGCCAGCGACGCTGCGCTGGCCTGCTTCCTGCGCCAGCACGCGATCCGCGCACGGACGGTGCTCGCGCACATCCGCAAGGCCACGCAAGGGTCGGTGCAGCTGTCCAACTGCCACCCATTTGTGCGCGAGTGGCAGGGGCGGCACTGGTCGTTCTGCCACAACGGCGACCTCAAGGATTTCCACCCCCGCATGAACGGCAGCCACCTGCCGGTCGGTGACACCGACAGCGAGCGGGCGTTCTGCTTCATGCTCCAGGAGCTGCGCCGCCGGTTCCGCCGCCGCGTGGCGCCGGGCTGGCAGGTGCTCGCCCCGGTAGTTGCCGAGCTGGCCGCTGACATTTCTCGCCACGGGGTGTTCAACTTCGTCCTCTCCGACGGACAGGCGATGTACGCGCACGGTGCGACGCGGCTCCACGCCGTGCAGCGCAAGCACCCCTTCGCGACGGCTCACCTTGTGGACCGTGACCTGGCGCTCGACCTGGGCGCCGCCAACGGTCCGCACGATCGCATGGTGCTGGTGGCCACCGAGCCCTTGACCCGCAACGAGCCCTGGGCGCCGTTTGCCGAGGGTGAGTTGCGTGTCTTCGTCGACGGCGAGCAGGTATGGCAGGCTGCGCCCAAGCGCCTTCCCGTCAGGGTCGAGTCGGCACGCGGGGCCCCTGCCATCGCCTCGGTCCTCGCTGCCTGAGCGACCCTCCGGAAGCGCCGCTCCCAGGGACATCGCCTCGGGCGCGCGCCGGAAGTGACACTTTCCGCCATGATGGGCGCTGGAGCGCGCAGCGACACTGCGCGAGTTCATTGCAACCACGCGACCCATGGCAGGCACCACCCCACGCATCCTCGAGCGGCTGAATTCGCTTCCCAACGACCGTCTCGCGGGCATCCGTCGTGGCGTGGAGAAGGAGTCGCTGCGCGTGCTCACCGACTGCCACCTGGCGCTCACGCCTCATCCGGCGGCGCTGGGCTCGGCCTTGACCCACCCGTGCATCACCACCGACTTCAGTGAGTCGCAGGTCGAGCTCATCACCGGCGTGCACGGCAGCGCCGAGTCCTGCCTGGAGGAGCTGACGCGCATCCACCAGTTCGTCTACCGGGCGATCGAGGACGAGCGCCTGTGGGTGGCGAGCATGCCCTGCCGCCTGCCGCCCGACGCGCAGATTCCGATCGCCCGCTATGGGACGTCGAACATCGGGCGCGCGAAGAGCGTCTACCGCGTCGGGATCGGCCACCGCTACGGCCGGCGCATGCAGACGATCTCGGGGATTCACTACAACTGGTCCATGCCGGGCATCGGCACGGCCGACTACTTCGCGCTGATCCGGAACTTCCGCCGTCGCGCATTCCTGCTGATCTACCTGTTCGGGGCCTCGCCGGCCGTGGACGCGAGCTTCGTCGCCGACCGGCAGCACAGCCTGCAGCCGTTGGCCGAAGGCACGTTCGGACGGTTGCACGCCACCTCTTTGCGCATGGGGCGCCTGGGCTACCAGAGCAACGCACAGGCGGCGCTCGCCGTCAGCTACAACTGCCTCGAGAGCTATGCGGCGTCGCTGCACGAAGCGATGGTCCGGCCTTACCCGGCCTACGAGGCCATCGGCGTGCAGGGTGACGACGGTGAATACCGGCAGCTCTCCACGACACTGCTTCAGATCGAGAACGAGTTCTACGGCACCATCCGGCCCAAGCGGGTGATCAACAAGGGCGAGCGTCCGCTTCATGCGCTGCGTGAGCGCGGCGTCGAATACATCGAGGTGCGCTGCATGGACCTCGACCCCTTCGTGCCGGTCGGCATCGCGCCGGCGACAGCCCGGTTCCTCGACATCTTTCTGCTGCACTGCCTGCTCGCTGACAGCCCGCCCGACACGCCGGATGAATGCGCCGCGCTGGCGCGCAACCAGGAGGCCGTGTCCGCGCGTGGCCGTGAGCCCGGGCTGCGGCTGGAGCGCGACGGGCACGAGGTCAGCCTTGTGGAGTGGGGCCAGGAGCTGCTCGACGAGTTCGTCCCGATCGCGGCCCGGCTCGACGCACGTGTCGGTGGAACGGATCACCACGAGGCTCTCGAGGCCGCGCGCGCGGCGCTGGCGGATCCGAGCAAGCTTCCGTCAGCGCGCGTATTGGCGGCGATGGCGACCGAGTTCGCAGGCTCGCACCTCGACTTCGTCCGCTCGTGCAGCGAAGCAACACGGCGGGCCTTGCTGGGGCTCGAATGGTCAGACGCCGCCGCCGGGCATTTCCACGCGCTCGCCGAGGCATCGCGTCGCGAGCAGGCCGTCGTCGAGGCCTCGGACCGGCTGTCGTTCGAGGCCTTCCGGCAGCACTACCTTTCGCCGCGGCAATTGCAGCCCTAGGCTGGTCCGGCCAATCGAATGTCCGCAGTTTTTGCCCATGCAACTACAACGGAAAGGCGTCGATGCCCGGCCCTGCGGCACCGGCTTGTGACGGCGTGCGGGCCACGTTCATCAGCCACGAGACCATCGCGAAGTAGCCGATCAGGGTCGTGAGTTCGACCACGCCTTTCTCGCCCCAACGGGCGAGCGCGGACTGGTAGGTGGGATCGCTGACGCCATGGCTGCTGAGCAGTTCCTGTGCGAAGTCGAGGGCGTCTTCTTCATCGGCGGCGAGGTGGCGAGGCCGGGCACCCTGGCGCAGCGCCTCGATGGCCTGTGCCGACACGCCGGCCTTCACCGCCAGCGGCGCGTGCATCACCCACTCGAACTGGTTGCTCACATGGCGGGCCGCCACGCAGATGGCGAGCTCGCGAACCCTGGCGTCCAGCGAGCTGTGGAACCGCAAGTGCTCGCCCAAGTTGGCGACGCGGTCGAGAAGCTGCGGACTGCGCATCAGCGGCACGAAGGGGCCATAGACGCCCTTGCGCGGGCCGTCCAGCAGTGCCTGTGCCGCGGCGCGCTGTGACTCATCCAACGCCTGCGCAGGCGGCATGGGGAGGCGCTCGGCGGCGCCGCGGGTGTAGCCCTGGGGAAGCGAAACGGAATCAGCCATGGCGAGTCATCTCCAGCGGTGGTTGTTCGCAAGCGGTGCGCCACAGCCAGGCGCCCGTGGCGAGCAGGCCCGCGGCGCCCGCCGCGAGTGCAATCGACAAGCCCTGCGGGCCGGTGCGCAGCAGCGGTGCCGAAACGATGGGCCCGGCGATCTGGCCGAGCGCGAAGGCGGCAGTCATGCGGCCGACGAGCCGCGCGACATGCCCGTGAGCGCGGGCGCGCATCTCCTGAACGCCGGCCAGGGTGATCACCATGAAGGTCCCGCCCACCAGCAAGGCCGACATGGCGATGGTCCAGAGGTTCACCCGCAGGGCGGGCAGCAGCACGCCCAGGCCCATCAGCAGCTGGCAGGCTGCCCAGGTCTTCAGGCGCGTCGCATCCCGCAGCAGCCGCGCGGCGAACAGCGTGGACAGTGCCGCCGTGCAGCCGAAGATCGGCCAGGCGAGGCCGAACACGCGAGGGTCGTCGACCGCGGTGCGAGCCAGCATGGGAAGGAAGGTGGCCGGCAGGATGTAGCCGAATCCCATCATCCCGTAGCAAACCACGAGACCGCGCGTGCCGAACGCCTCGGCATCCGACCCGTCGGCCACGGCTGGCGCCGGGGCCGCGTCCGCGCGCGGCGGCAGGCTGGCGATGGCGCGGAAGGCGGGCAGCCCCAGCAACAGGGCCAGGCCGCCGAGTTGCAGCCACAGCGGCGCCGAACGGACACCTGCCGCGGCTGCGAGCAGGCAGTGCAAACCGGCCAACGCGATGCCACCGCCGACACCGGCATAGACCCAGCCGCTCGCGCTGCCGGCCCCCTGCTGCGCGAGCGCGCCCAGGCACCACACGCTGGTCGAGACGAAGACCCAGGCCGACGCGGCACCCGCCAGGAAGCGAAGCGGCAGCCAGATCGCAGGCAGCGGCCAGGCCATGGCGACGGTCAGGATCGAGGTTGCCAGCAGCGCCAGCACGGCCATCGTCCCTGCGCGCAGCGGCAGGCGGGCGGCGCTGAGCGCGCCCGCCAGGTAGCCCGCGTAGTTGGCGGCGGCCATCCAGCCGGCCTGCGCGACGTCCAACATGCCATCAGACAGCATCAAGGGCAGCACCGGCGTGAAGGCGAACCGACCGATGCCCATCGCTGCGGCGAGGCTGAGCGCTCCGGCCAGGGCCAGCGTGGCAGGTGCGATGGGGCGCTCTTGGCTTGTCATGACCACCCATTGCATCGAAAATCGAAACGACGAACAAGTGAATTAATCTGGAGAACTGTTCTCGCCATGAGAAGCATCGACCTCGACAGCCTGGACATCTTCCGCACCGTGGCCACCGAAGGCGGCGTGCTCCGGGCGGCGCACAAGCTCAGTCGCGTGCCCTCCAACGTCACGACGCGCATCAAGCAGCTCGAGCAGCGCCTGGGCCGCGCGCTGTTCCGAAAGCAGGGCCGTGGCCTGGTCCTGTCTCCGGAAGGCGAGCTGCTCCTGTCATATGCACAGCGCCTGTTTCGCCTTGCCGACGAGGCAGAGAACGAGCTGCGCACGGGCCGCCCGATGGGCGTCCTGCGCATCGGGTCGCTGGAGAGCACAGCCGGCAGCCGGCTGGCGCCGGTTCTGTCGCGCTATCACCGCCAGCACCCGAGCGTCGTGGTGGAACTGAGCACGGGCACGACCGGCAACTTGCTGCAGCGCGTGGCCCAGTTCGAGCTCGAAGCGGCCTTCGTTTCCGAGCCTTTCACCAAGGGCAGGCTGTCCGGCCTGAAGGTTTTCGAGGAAGAACTCGTGCTGATCACTGCACGCGAGGTGACTGGGGTGCGGCGCGCGGCAGACCTGGCGGGCATGAGCATGGTGGCGTTCGCTACAGGCTGCTCCTATCGCAAGCGACTGGAGGACTGGCTCGGTGCCTCGGCATTGATGCCCTCGCGGACGCTGGAGCTTGCTTCGTACCAGGCCATGATCGCGTGTGTGGCGGCCGGAACGGGCTTCGCGATCGTCCCACGCTCGCTGCTGATGTCCCTCAAGGCCGCCAACGAGGTGAAGCAGCATGAGTTGCCAGCCCGCGTGCGCCGCAGTCACACCCACCTGGTGTGGAACGGCACTCCTTCGACCGCCCTGCTGCGTCTGCAGGAACTCATCGTCGCGCAATGATCGGCAAGGTGGCCGAGCTGCGCGGGCTGGCGCATGGGAGGGGGGCTAGGGTCCCCCAACCCGCCCGGCCAGCAGATCTGCAAACCGCACCCCGTCCGGCAAACCTTGAATGATGTCCACCGAATCCTCCGTGCCCGCTTCGGTCGTGCGCCACCACAGCGTGCGACCGTGCAGGCCCGAGGCCAGGACCTGCGCGGCCACGCCATGCAGCCAGTGCGACAGGGGCGAGCCATGAACCAGCCGCAGGTGCTGCGCCTGCGCGTCGTGCTGCGTGGCGAGCATCGGCCCGCGACCGGGCGTGGGCCAGGGCGGCGCATCGCGCAGCGCGGCCTCCAGCGCATCCACTGAGCCCTGCGAGTCCTGCAAGGTCAGCACCGCCGCATCGGCCAGGTGCTCGTACCAGAGCTCCAGATGATCCAGCGCGATCCGGTCTTCCGGCGGCTTCATCCGAGGGTGCGCGATCAGCAGCGGAAAGTACCGGCCGACGCTGTCGCAGCTGGGCATCAGCAGGCCGAACCACCACATCGAATCCACCACGCCGGGCGCCCAGGCGAAGCGCAGCACCGGTGCCGTGAGGTACACCTCCAGCCAGCGTTCGCCCAGAGCGACACGGCTGCCTTGCATCGCGCTGGACAGCCACGTATCGCAGGCCTGCATCCATGGCACCGGCAGGCGGCGCTGCGCGAAGTCGCCAAGCGAAGACAGCTTGCCGTACCAACCCGGCACGTCGCGCGCAGCGCCAGCCGCAGCGGCTTCGGGCATGGTCATCACAAGCCCGACGGACAGGAGAATTCGTTCAGCTCGCGCAGCTGGAACGGGTTGTGCACGCTGCTGGCGGTGACTTCGAACACCGCCTTGCGGCCATCGACGTTGAAGGTGGCCTTGAAGCGCTCGGGCACGTTGGTGCCGGTGATGGTCACGCGGTCGAAGAGGCGCAGCAGCGCCCAAGGCCCCTCGTACACCATGCCCGAGGCGCCTGCGTTCAAGGGCGGGCTCACCTGCACCCGCACCTGCGAGGTGCCGCGCGGACCTGGCCACTGCACGCTGGCGGGAATCTGCGGGCCGTGGTCGTAGCGCACGATCTGCCCGTCCACGTCGAGGATGAACTGCTTGAGCGTCGCATCCATCTCCACCGGCTTGAACTGCAGGCGCAGCGAGGGCACGTTGCCGGCAGGGAAGAAGGTCTCGCGGATGGCCTGCGCACGCTGGAACTGCGGCAGCGAGCCGACATCGGTACCAAGCGGTACCCCATCCACCGCGCGGAATCGCCAGGGCCGCGTGGTGGTGTCCACGTAGGCGGCGAGCTTCTGCTGGAAGAGCTGGTCGATCTTGCCGCCCGGCGCGAACATGGTGGCGAAGTCGGCCTGCGTGGCGTCGCGCGGCGAGGCGCGGTCCAGCGGGTAGCGGCCGGCCAGCGCCTGCCGGCAGAACTCGCCCACCTGCGACTTCACCTCGTTGCCCAGGTTCTGCCGCACCAGCACCTGCGCGACGTGCGCGCTGCTTTGCGAGAGGTTGTCCATCATCGAACGCAGCGGTTCGGGCAGGCGCGCGGCCTCGGCCTTCACCTTCAGCGGCACGGGCGATGGCGGCGGCGCGGCACCGCCCTTGACGGCGTTGTCCACCGCATTGAGCAGCACATTCACCTCGCCGATGAGCGCGATGGTGTCGTCCAGCGGCGGCTTGCCGCCCGGCGGCGCTTCGACCAGGCGGCGCAGACCGACGAAGCGGTCGTCCACCAGGCTCTCGATGGGCGGGCCGGCATCGGCCTTGCGCGAAGCGAGTGCATCGGCAATGGCTTCGCGCGAACGCTTGAGCGCATCGTTGGCGCGGTCGGTGGTCTTCTCCACGATGTTCTTGTTGTTCGATGCCAGTAGCGTCGTCTCGCGTGCCATGGCGCGCATCAGCGGCGGCAGCGGGCTGTCGGGCGCGGAGAGCAGGCGCGACATCTGGATGGACTGCGACAGGCTGGTCTGCGGCTGCAGCTTCACGTCGGCGATGAAGGCCTCCCAGATGGCGGCGTATTCGTTGAGGTAGATGCGCCGCACGTCGTTGACCAGCGGCTCGCCGGCGCGCACGGTGGCGGCCGCGTCCTTCGGTGTCTCCGCGATGCCCAGCACCCAGGCCTGTTCCTCGGCCAGCTTCTGCGCCACGCGCGGCACTTCCTTCTGGAAGCCGCGGTGGTAGCCGTCGTACGAGAAGAGGCCCGGCACGCCCTTGGTCAGCGGCGCGTTGCTGGCGCGCGTGAACACGAGCGCCGCGTTGTTGCCGGCCGCGCGCACCACGGTGAACTCAGGGAAGTCCGCGCCGAAGCCTTCGTGTCGCATGCGGTTGTAGATGCGCTGCGCCAGCGGCACCGAGGCCAGGCGCTGGCGCTGGAAGTCGATGAGCCCCTTGTCTTCCGGCAGCGGCGACACGGCGGCGCCTTGCGCGAGCAGGGCATCCAGATGCTCGCTCAACTGGCCGCGCTGCTCGACCTCGATGGAGCGGCCGAGTTGCGCATCCCAGTCCGCCTCGACGTAGCCTTTCAGTGCCTGCGCCTCGAAGTGGTCCACGTCGTGCAGCATCACGTAGGCCTTGAGCGACTCGTAGTCGCTGTCGGCCGCGTTGCCGGCCTGGCGCAACTGTTCTTCCACCCGCAGGCCGATGCGCGGCAGCACGGCATCCACCAGCATGCGGTCGTAGGCGGTGCGCGCGGCGTTGTCGAGCTTGGGGCCCTGGTACAGGCCGAAGCCCAGCTTCCATGGCACGTCGTCGCTGGTGCCGGCGAGCGCACGTGTGGCGGCCAGCGCGGGCACGATGGGCAGGATGTCCGGCGAGGCGCGGTTTGGCGTGGACTGCACCAGCCGGCGCACGTCCTCCACCCGCTGGGCCACGCCGTCGACGTAGCGGCGGTTGTTCATGTAGCTGAGGGTCCAGGCGCTCGCGAGGCCCACCGTCAGCACGCCCACTGCGGCATAGCCTGCGATGGCCAGCACCTTGCGCCGCCGTTCCCACTTCAGGTCGATGCCCGCCAGCCCGCTTTCGGCGAAGACCACCTCGCCCAGCAGGCGCGAGAGGAAGTAGCTCTTGCCGCTGGACTGGTTGGGCGAGATCAGCGCGCGCTCCAGCCGGTAGCTGCGCGCCACCGCGCCCAGCACCCGGTCGATGGGCGTGCCTTCCTGCGTGCCGCTGACGAAGTAGACGCCACGCAGCATCGGCTGCGCTTCGTAGGGCGAGGGCGAGAAGACGGTGTCCAGGAATTCCTGCACCACGCCCTTGAGCCCTGCGAACTGGCCGGGAAAGCCGTAGACCCGGGCACGCCTGAGCGGGTCGCGCTCGGATTGCAGGCGTTCGACCAGGCCGTTGTTGAGCCGGTGCAGCAGCGAATCGAACTCCGGGCCGAAGCGCTGCAGCGCCGCGGTGCCGGTGTCGGCCAGCGCGAAGGTCATGCCCCAGGGCGTGGCGCGCTGGTCCTTGTCCAGCATCGAGAAGTAGTCCATGAAGCCGGCGAGCAGGTCCGACTTGGTGACCAGCAGGTAGATGGGAAAGCGCAGGCCCAGGTCCTGGTGCAGCTCCTGCAGCCGCTGGCGCACGGTGGCGGCATGCTGGTGGCGCTCGCTCGCACTGCGCGTGAGCAGGTCGGTGATGGACACGGTGACCAGCACCCCGTTCACCGGCTGGCGCGGGCGCGTCTTCTTCAGCAGCCCGAGGAAGCCGCCCCAGGTGGCGCGGTCGTTCTCGCGGTCGCTGTCCTGCGTGGTGAAGCGGCCTGCGGTATCGACGAGTACCGCCTGGTCGGTGAACCACCAGTCGCAGTGGCGGGTGCCGCCCACGCCGCGTACCGCGTGGTCGCCCACGTCCTGCGCCAGCGGAAAGCGCAGGCCGCAGTTGTGCAGCGCCGTCGTCTTGCCCGAGCCGGGCGCGCCGATGATGAGGTACCAGGGCAGCTCGTAGAGGTACTGCCCGCCCAGGCGGCCGGCCCAGCCGGAGAGCAGGCCCTGCTTGCCGAAGCGTGCGCGGCGCAGTGTCAGCAAGGCCTGCTGGAAACGCTGGCGCACGGCGGCGAGGTCGGGGCTGTCGGCTTCCTTGCCGCCACCGGTGGCGGCCGGTGCCAGCAGTTGCTTCACGACCGCCGCATTGCCCCGGCGTGCACGCCACTGCTTCCACGCCATGAGGGCCACCACCAGCAGCGCGAGCACGCCGATGGACATCCAGCGCGAGAACTCCGTCTCCAGCGGGCGGGCGTCGGCGATGGCCACCAGCGGCCCGACGATCCAGATCAGCAGCGACAGGGCGAGCAGCAGCAGCGCAATGAACACCCAGCGGTTGAAGATGAGGCCGAGGATCTTCTTCATGGCATCAGTTGCTGGCCGGCTTGGCGGCAGGCTTGGCGGCGGCGTCGGTGCGGCCGCCCACGAAGAGCGTCACCTCCACGCGGCGGTTCATCGCGCGGTTGCCGGGGCTGTCGTTGGGCACCACCGGTTCCGCATCGGCCCGGCCTTCGGCGCGGATGCGGTCGGCCGCCACGTTGCGCGAGACCAGCAGGTCGCGCACGGTGCGGGCCCGTTCTTCCGACAGGTGCCAGTTCGACGGGAAGCGGGCCGATCGCGCGATGGGCTGGTTGTCGGTGTGCCCGGTGACCAGCACATTGCCGCTGACCTGCGCCAGCGCATCGGCGATGCGGCCCATCAGCGCCTCGCGATCGGGCAGCAGCGAGGCGCTGCCGGTGGCGAAGGCGCCGTCGCCGCGGATGGTGACCACGCTGCGGTCGATCTCGTCGCGCACCGCGACCAGGCCGGCCTTGATGTCGGACTGCAGGAACTGTGCGAGCCTGGGTTTGGGCGCCGGCTGCGGCTGCGCCACCACCGGCGGCGTGAGGCGCAGGCTCTGGATCTGGCCGTACACCGGATCGGACCGTGCACCCAGCGAGAACGCCAGGCTCAGGTAGACCGCCATGAGCAGCAGCGCCGCAGCCGCGGCGGATGCGACCAGCGGCAGCCAGCTCGCCATGCCGCGGCGCGCAGCAGGGTGTGCATGCCAGTGCTGCGCGAGCGCAGGGGCATGGTCGCCGCGCTGCTGGCGGATGATCTGCGCGAGCTTGTCGCGCACGGCTTCGAGCTGCGCGCGGCCGTTGGGAACCACGCGGTACCGGCCTTCGAAGCCCAGCGTGAGCGCGCAGAAGATCAGCTCCAGCAGGTCGAGGTTCTCGCCGGGCTTCTCGGCCAGGCGGGCCATGAGCTGGAACACCTTCTCGCCGCCTTCGGTCTCGTTGTGGAACATCGCCAGCAGGCTGTGCCGAGACCACGCGCCCGAGCCGCCCCAGGGTGTGTCGTTGGCGGCCTCGTCGATCATCGTGCACAGCACGTAGCGCGCGGCCATCACACGCTCGGCGGCGATGCCGCGCTGCGTGGCGCGCGCGGCGAAGTCGCGGATGCCCTGGGCCAGCGCGTTGCGCAGCGCGGCGGGGTCGTCCACATGCCGGGTCGCGCGCAGCTGCGGCACCACCAGCAGCATGCGGTTGGCCAAGGCCACCAACGGGTTCAGGCCGTCGTCGGGCGGGGCCGTGTCCGCTGTGCCGGCATCGGCCGGCGGGACCGTGGCTTCCACCGGCCGCGTGATCGTCGTGCGGCCGCCGGGGTTGGGCTTGATGAAGGTGCGTTGATCGTCCAGATCGGCGAACGGGTCGTTGATCGGGGACGGGTCCGTGGCGGAGCGGGGGGCGGCGTGGTTCATTGCCGGATGGCCCACAGCTCGAGTTCAAGCGCCGGGAATTCGCCGCCCACGTGCAGCGCCAGGCTGCCGCTGCGTTCGAGCTGCTTCCACAGCTCGCCGCCGCGGTCGAGCTCGAAGTAGTGGAAGCCCGCGTGGAAGGGCAGTTGCCGCGGTGCGGTGGGCAGCGGGCGCAAGGCGATGCCCGGCAGGTGCAGGTTCACCAGCTCGCGCAGGCGCTCGGCCGGCCCGAGCTTGGACTGCGCCGGGAAGCGCGAGCGCAATTGCTCCGCCGGCATCTGCGCATTCACGGCCAGCACGAAGTTCGAGCTGCGGGCGAGGTCGGCATCCGGGAACACCGCCATGCGCACGCCGTGGCTGCGGTCGGCCAGGTCGATCTGCATCGCATTGCGCTCCAGCACCGTGGACATCATGCGGCGCAGGTCGGCGATCACCGGCGCGAAGCTCGCATGCAGGTCGTCGTGGCGGTACAGCGGGTACTCCGGCGCCTGGCGCTTGCTGCTGGTGAAGGTGGCGAGGTCGCCGGCCAGTTGCACGCAGGCGAGGTACAGGTCCAGCGGATGCGCGGTGGGCGCGAGCGCATGCTGGCGGAACACCGGCTCGGCGCGGTTGAGCGATTGCAGCATGAGGAAGTCGGCCATCTCCGACACGCCGTGGCTGAGCTGGCCCATGCGCCCGGCCAGCGCGGTGCTGCGCTGGCGGATGAGCCCGTGCAGCAGCGAGGCCTGCATGGACAGCTGCTGGCTCGCATCGATGCGCGTCTGCGGGGCGATGTAGTCGCGGTCGATGACCACCTGGTGGTCGCTGCGCCGCTCCACCACGCGCGCCACGCCCAGCAGCGCGTAGCCGTCGCTCGCGTCCTTGGCGCGCAGCAGTCGCAGGCACAGCGAACCGGTCTGCACCGGCTCGGGCTCGTCGGATGCATTCGTGTGGTCGCGCAGGTCTTCGGTCACTGCCTGCCAGCGGAAGAGGTCGGCCGATGCGGTGTCGTCGAAGCGGACTTGCGTCACGCCTTCGCGCGCGAGCGCCACCGCGAGGTAGACGATCTCGCCCTTCAGGTCGGCCGGCACGTCCAGCGCTGCCGGCTGCGCGTCGTGCTGCGGGATGGAGAAGGGCGTGCCGTCGGGCAGGATGCCGCTGGCGCGGCTCAGGCCCAGCCGGCCCACGGCCAGCAGGCTCTCGTCCAGCGCGAGCTCGAAGAAGCCCCAGGCGTGCGGGCCGGTGGCGCGCAGCCGCATGTCCAGCGTGTAGTCGACGTGGCGCGACTCCTGCTGGAAATGGTGCGGGAGCATGAACATGCCCTGCGACCACACGACCTTGCTGTGCAGGCTCATTCGCGTTGCCGCCCCGTGTCAGTTGCTGAGCGCGGCGTCGACCGCGAGGTCGCCCGCCCGGATGACGAGCTTGAACTTCTTGCCGGGCTGGACGGCGACGACGCTGCGCCAGGTCGCGTGTTCGATGTCGCGGTAGGCGGCCATCACGCCGAGGAAGCGCGTCTCCGGCGCGAGGGTCTTCGCATAGGGTTTGGTCTCGCCGGGTGCGAGGACGAATTCATCCTTGCCCAGCAGGTCGGCCGACAGCTCGGCCTGGTCGCGCTGGTACAGCGAGATGAAGTCCGCCGCATTGAATGCCGCGGCCGACTTCAGCTCATAGACGCGCACCAGCAGCGGCGACGGCCGCTTGCTCGCGCTCGGGTTCACTTGGGCCGAGGCCTGGATGGTGCCCGACACCTGCGCCGGCTTGGGCGGACCGCTCGCGCAGGCGGCCAACCCGACCACCAGGCACGCTGCCGCCGATTTCCAGCCCACGGTTTTCACGGTGCAGTTCTCCAGCCGTCCGGAAAACAGCATAGCCAGGAGGGGCGGCGGTGGATCGTGACTTAGGTAATCGCGGCGGGGGTTGCGGTAGGCTTGGGATGTTCTTTTCGGGGGAGACCTTTCATGAAAGAGAAGGCGCGCTCATTGGCTGTCCGCGCACATGGAGATCAGAAGTACGGGGAGCACCCGTATGTGGTGCATCTCGACGATGTGGCTGCGCTGGCTCAGCCCTACGGCGAAGTGGCCGTTGCAGTGGCATACCTGCACGATGTGGTCGAGGACACCACTGTCGGCCTCGCGGAGGTGGAAGACCAGTTCGGAAAGGCGGTGGCGGCCTGTGTTGCCTTGTTGACCGACGAACCGGGTGCAAATCGCAAGGAGCGCAAGACAAAGACCTGCGCCAAGCTGGCACAGGTCCGCGCAGACAACGAAGTGGCGTTGGTGGTGAAGGCAGCGGATCGCCTGGCCAACGTCCGTGCCTGTGTCACGGACGGCAAAAAGGGGCTCTTGTCGGTCTACCAAGGAGAGCACGCGGCATTCAGGCTTGCAGCCTTTCGGCCCGGGCTCTGCGATGCGCTGTGGATTGAACTGGATTCGCTGCTGAAGGATGGGACGCCCGATGCGCGCCGGTGAAATCCTGCTGCCCAGTAACTTGCAGCAGTACCTCCACGCGCACATTCCACTTTCCGCTGCGATGCAGGTCTCTGTGCTGGAACTCGGCATGGACTTCGTGCATCTGGCGGCTCCATTGGCCCCCAACATCAACCACCGCGAGACGGTCTTCGGCGGCAGCGCATCGGCGGTGGCCATCCTCGCGGCGTGGTCGCTGCTGCATGTGCGCATGCGCGCGGCGGGTGTGGACAGCCGCCTCGTGATCCAGCGCAACACCATGGACTACGGCTTGCCCATCGACGGCGACTTCACGGCGAGGTCGTCGCTGGCGCAGCCGGAGCAATGGGGCTTCTTCCTGCGGATGCTGGCGCGCAAGGGCAAGGCGCGCATCGAAGTGGTGTCGGTGCTCGAATGCGCAGGAACTGTCGTCGGAAAACTCTCCGGCGAATTCGTGGCGCTGGGCAAGTCGGCGAAGGACTGATGAAGAGCGGGGCACAACGCCGGGCCGAAATCCTGCATCGTCGCGGTGTCCGGCGCACGGCCGAACGTTCCGATGCGGTGAAGGACCAGGCCTTGCGTGCGGCCAAGGAGCGGGCCGCCTTGCTGAAGAACCAGGTGGTCGTCAACGTCGACAAGCTGCGTCCCACCAACAGCTTCGGCACGCCAGACTTCGTGGCTCGCGGGTTTTATGCGGACCGGCCGTTCAACTGCAAGACCTGCGCATCGCCCCAGGTCTGGACAGCAACCCAGCAGCGCTGGTGGTATGAAATTGCGCAGGGCGATGTCTGGACGGTGGCTGTCTTGTGCCGTCCCTGTCGGCGGCGCGAGCGTGAGCGCAGGAACGACGCGCGGGAGGTTCATCTGGCGGGTCTGGCGAAGAAGGCATCGAAGCGTTGAACGCTTGCCGGCAAGGCGCAACGGGTTGCAACCAGCGCGCCGTGAGGCGGGTACCCATGCATAAGATCCGGGCTTTGCTACAAACAATCTTCAGGGAGAAGATTCAGATGCGCATCCGACACACGATCCTCGTGATCGCTGCCCTCACTTGTGCCGCGCCCTGCTTTGCGGACGGCTTTGTCAACGTCTACGAGATACCGTCCAGTGTCTCCTTGAACGTCATCACCAACCAGCTGTACCACGAGCAGCTCAACAAGACGCTGCACCACTGGGACAACTACGAGGCGGAACAAAAGAGGAAAAGGGCTGCGGCCGCCGCCGGCCTTCCTCCGGCGCAGGCTACCGGCGCGGGCATCGCAGAGCTGACGAAGAATCTTCCCAAGGACCAGGCCGAGAAGGGCCGGGCCGCCTACAGGCAGGCGTTCGAGTTCCACGAGCAGGTCATCAAGAAATTCGGCCTGCACTCCGGCGACCTGGGTGTCGCCATGGCCAGCTGCATCGCGGGTGCCTGGATGGCGTACCACAACAAGCCTTTCCCGGACGAGCACTTCCTTGGCCTGGTGAATCAGATGCGGCAGCTTGTCGGCAGCAACGATGCCTTGAGGTCGGTGTCGGCGGCCGAGCGCAGCAGCACCTACGAGAGCCTGGCCGTCACCGGAATGATCCTGGCCAGCAGCCAGATCACCTGGCAGCGCAATCCGCAGGCCGCAGGCGCTGACGATCTGCGCCTGCGCATGAGGCAGCAGGGCGCGGACACCTTGACGCGCATGCTGCAGATCGATCCCGAGCGCGTGGGCATCGGAGCCGCGGGTGTGTATGCCTTGAAGGGCTGAAGCGCCTTCGGGGGCCTCAAGCGTGAGCCGGCCTTCCTGCCACCACCTCTCGCAGATGCGCGGTAATCAGCGACTCCAGCTGCTGCACCACCGCCGTCGGCGAGGCCTCGGCGCGATGCAGGTCGAGGCCGATGGCCGGCAGGGCGGGCATCCCGTCCAGCAAGCGCAGCGACGCGGGCACGCCGATGGCGGTCCGCACGGTCACGCCCAGGCCGGCGTCGACGGCGGCCCACACCCCCGCGAGGCTCGGGCTGGTGAAGGCGATTCGCCAGGGGATGCGGGCGCGTGACAGGGCGGCGACCGCGGCGTCACGCATCAGGCAGGGCGCCTCCAGCATCGCCAGGGACAGCGGCTCGGCAGGCGAGGGGGGTGCGAGGGATGCGTGGCGCGCACCGATCCAGCGCAATGGAAGCCGGCCGACGCGGGTTGTGTGAGGCATGCGCTTGCCACCGTTCCAGGCGAGCGCGAGGTCCAGCCGGTGGCGTTCCAGCTGTTTCAGCAGCTCCGAGTTGCGCGCCAGCTGTGCTTCCACACGCACGCGCGGATGTGCCCGCCCGAAGCCGGCCAACACGCGGGCGAGCAGGCCTTCGCCGAAATCCTCCTGAAGTCCCAGCCGCACCTCGCCCTGCAGGTCCGCGCCGCGCAGCACGCGCTGGGCTTCGTCATTGAGTTCGAGCAGGCGGCGGGCGTAGCCGAGCAGCACTTCGCCGGCTGGCGTCAACGCCATGCCGCGTCCCGACTTGCGCAGCACCGGCCCGCCCGCCTGCTGTTCGAGCTTCTTGAGCTGCGCGCTCACGGCGGCGGTGGAGCGGCCCACGCGGTCGGCCGCCTTCGCAAAGCTGCCCAGTTCGATGCCGGCCACCAGGGTGCGCAACACGTCGAGGTCGAAGGTGGGATGGCTCATGGATTGTTTTGATACATCGAATGATTTGTTCTGAATTATCAGATTTTCAAAACCGATGTGCACGCCTATCGTGAGGCCCTTGCCACTCACCAGGAACCCGCCCATGACGGATCCATCCTCCGCGATGGCCACGATGGCCCGCACCGCGCCCAAGCTGGCCGAGCTCACCGAGCAGGTGTTGTTCGGCGATGTGTGGTGCCGCCCCGGCTTGTCGCAGCGCGACCGAAGCCTGGCCACGGTGTCGGCGCTTGTCGCGCTGTACCGGCTGGAGCAGTTGCCCTTCCACTTGCACCGTGCGCTGGACAACGGGGTGACCCCCGACGAGTTGTCGGAGCTCGTCACCCATCTGGCGTTCTACGCCGGCTGGCCCTGCGCCGCGTCTGCGACGACGCTGCTCGCGACTGCGCTCGCTGAGCGCTGAACCAGGAGACGCTCATGCCCTTCACCCGCATCAGCCTGCATGCCGGCAAGTCGCCGGACTACGTGCACGCACTGTCTAACAGCTTGCACCAGGCCCTCGTCGAGGCCTTCGAGGTGCCGCCCGACGACCGCTTCCAGGCCATCCACCAGCACGCTCCGGGGGAGCTCGTGTTCGACACGCACTACAACGGCGGGCCGCGCAGCGCCGACTGGGTGCTGTTCGACATTCGCGCCGGCCGGCCACGCCGAACGGAAGTCAAGCGCGAGTTCTACCGCCGGCTGGTCGAACTGCTGGGGCAGTCACCCGGCCTCGCACCGGCCGACGTGATGGTGGTGATCACCACCACCGAGCGCGAAGACTGGTCCTTCGCCGACGGCCAGATGCATCTGATTCCCGGAGGCCAGTGATGCGGGCGATGCAATACGTGGTCCCGCTGCCGGCGGCGTTCGACATGGACATCATTCGCCGGCGCGTCGCCGACAAGGGGCCGTTGATGGACGACCTGCCCGGCCTGGGCTTCAAGGCCTGGCTGTATGCCGTGCACGGGGAGCATGGCGCGGAAAACCGCTACGCGCCGTTCTACCTCTGGCACGAAGACGAGGCGATGAACAGCTTCCTGCTGGGCCCCGGTTTCGCGACGCTGGCGGCAGACTTCGGGCGGCCGCCGGTGCGAAGCTGGACGACGCTGCATGCCGAATTGACGCGATCGTTGCGCGAGGCGCGTGTGGCGACTGTGGAGTCGGCGGCGGTGCCGGCCGGTACCGCGCTCGATGCGATGGCTGACGCCGAGCGTGTACGTGCGCAGCTCGAATGCGCGAAGGGTGCGCTGGTTGCCGTTGTCGCGCTGGATCCGCATGCGTGGTCGCTTGTGCGGCTGCTGCTGTGGCGTGATGTTCCGGGCGCGGCGCGTGAGCGGGAGACCTATGCCGTCGGGCATGTGTCGGTTGGCACACTCTTGACCCACCGCAAGGACCACACCCGCTTTCCAGGCTAGCCTGTCAGGCCATTCCTCTCCACGGAGTTTCGATGAGCGCACTGGTCTGGGCTGAATCCTTGCGCGTGCACCAGCCGCAGATGGACCGCACGCATGAAGAATTCGTCGAGTTGCTGGAAGGTGTGCGCCGCATCCTGCAAGAGGACGATGCCGACTCGGCGCACGCCGCCTTCGCGCGGCTTCTGGAGCACACGGTGGGGCACTTCGCCCAGGAAGACCGATGGATGCAGGCAACTGGCTTCTCGCCTGACAACTGCCACAGCCGTCAGCACGCCATGGTGCTGCAGGCCATGCGGGACGTCCTTGGCCTCGCGCGTGAGGGGCAGATCGAGCCGCTTCGGGTGATCGTTCGCGAGCTGGCGCAGTGGTTTCCCGTGCACGCGCAGATGATGGACGCGGGCCTGGCCTCGCACATGGCCGAGGTGGGGTTCGAGCCGGCGACGGGCACGGTGTCAGGCACGCTGCCTGCGACCGTGCTGACGCACTGCGGTAGCGCCGGCTGCCGATGACAAGGCGAGAGCCTCAGGCCGGTTGATCCCGCCGATCAGACGTACGGCGTCCCAGCCAGGGCAGTCTTCAACCCTGCCATTCCCTTGTCGACCACCGCAAGAAAGACGGCCTCCGCCTTCTTCTTCTGCCGACCCTGCCGAAATGCCCGATGCGCTTCGATGAACGCCACCGTCCAGGTGGCCAGCAGCAGGTCGCCGGCGAAATGGGCGTCGGCATCGGTTGGGTCCCGTCCGACGCATTCGGCCAGCGCCACGGTCGCGACACCCGCCAGTTCATCGCGGATGGCCCGGGCCCTGGCCTTCAGGGTTTCGCTGGCCTCGATGGCCGCGACGAAGCCCTGGCTCCTCGCAGAAAAATCGACGGCCGGGCTCTTCTCGGCCACCAGCCGGTGAGCGAGCAGGCGCAAGGTCTCGATGGGCGTCACGTGTGGATCGCGCTGCCGCAGGGCCTCGCGCAGGAGCTCGCGGGCCTCCTCGTCGCGGTCGAAGAACATGTCTTCCTTGCGGACGAAGTGGTTGAACACCGTCATCCGCCCCACGTCTGCCGCCGCGGCAATCTCGTCCACCGTCACGTGGTCGAAGCCCCGCTCGATGAACAGGCGCGTGGCGGCGTTGGAGATGGCCAGCCGCGTGGCAAGGCGCTTGCGGGTCCGCAGGTCAGACGACGTTGACATGGTTTCATTGTACTGAGTACACTAACTATACTGAGTACATATTTATATCCAGTCATGCGAGAGATTCCATGGCTGTGATTCCCGCCACCTGGGCCTCGCCATGAACAAGCCTCTGATCGTCATCTTTGCCGCCATCGGTCTGGACGCCGTCGGGATCGACCTGATCTTTCCCATCCTGCCGCGACTTCTCGAAGACGTGACGCACGCTGGCGATGTCGCGCCCTTCATCGGTGGCATGACCGCGCTGTATGCAGTGATGCAGTTCGTCTTCGCGCCTGTCCTCGGCGCACTGAGCGATCGCCTGGGCCGGCGCCCGGTGCTGCTGGTTTCGCTCGCAGGCGCAGCCATCAACTACGTGGTGATGGCGTTCGCGCCGCAGCTGTGGATGCTCTTCGTCGGCCGCGCCATTGCTGGGCTGACCAGCGCGAACATGTCGGTGGCGACCGCCTACCTCACCGACATCACGCCGCAGGACCAGCGCGCCCGGCGCTTCGGCCTGTTCAATGCGATGTTCGGCATCGGCTTCATCGTCGGCCCGGTGCTCGGCGGCGTGCTGGGAGACCACTGGGTGAGGTTGCCGTTCATCGCCGCTGCCATGCTCAACGCAGCCAATCTGCTGCTCGCCTGGTTCGTGCTGCCGGAGTCGCGCACGCCGAGCCCCGAGAAGATCGACCTTGCATCACTCAACCCGCTGCGCCCGTTGCGCTGGGTGTTCTCGATGAAGGCACTGGTGCCCATCACCATCGTCTTCTTCATCATGAGTGCCAGCGGCGAGGCGTATGGCACCTGCTGGGCGCTCTGGGGGCATGACGTGTTCCAGTGGAACGGGCTGTGGATCGGCCTGTCGCTCGGCGCCTTCGGCGTGTGCCAGTCGCTGTCGCAGGCCTTCCTGCCGGGCCCCGCCGTCCGGCTGCTGGGAGAGCGCGGCGCCATCCTGACCGGCCTGGCCGGTGCCAGCATCGGGCTCGTGGTGATGACCTTGGCCGACCAAGGCTGGATGGTGTTTGCCGCGATGCCGGTCTTCGCGCTCGCGGGCATTGGCGTCCCCGCATTGCAGTCGCTGGCCACGCGGCTCGTCGACGAGAGTCGGCAGGGGCAGCTCCAGGGCGTGCTGGCGTCGGTGGTGAGCCTCGCCTCGATCGCTGGCCCCTTGGTGTTCTCGTCCCTCTACAGTGCCGTTCGTGCGCAGTGGCCGGGGCTCATCTGGCTCTCGGTGATGGCCTGCCATGTGATCGCGGCACCGCTGGTCCTGGGCCTTCGGTTTCGCGACCGCGCTAGTAGACGTCAATCGTCGTCACGCTCAGTGCCGGCAGCGCCACGCTGAAGCTGGACCCCGACACCGCCTGGGTGCCCGCAGCCACCGGCTTCACCGGGTTCTGGCCTGATGCAGACGATGCAGTGACGCGCCACAGATGCGCCGTGCCCGAGACCGGCAGCCCGGTGAAGGCCACCTGCTGCGCCGAGGTGGACCGGTTGATCGCGACGAACACCGTGCGGCCAGCGTGCGTGCTGTCGGTGCTGGCGTAGGCCGCGACCTTCTGCACGTTGCTGGAGGTGGCTTGCACGGCGGTGTCGCCGAAGGTCGCGCTTGCGCCGTCGAAGCCACGGAATGCGCGGAACGCGGCGTAGCAGTAGGTCTCGTTGTTGTTGAGCGGCCAGTAGTTGGCGGCGTACAGGCCCTGCGCACCGAAGATGCCGAGGTTGTCGGCTTGGGCCAACGTGCCGGCGATGTGCTGGCAGCCGCCGTTGTTGTATTCGCTGATGCTCAGCTTCATGCCCGGATTCGAGGCGGCGATCTTGGCTTGCAGCCTCGGCAGCAGCTTGATCGGGCTGCCCAGCACGTCGCGGATCCACGATGTTTCGGAGTAGCTCGCGTCCCACAGGCTGCGCGGGCTCTGCGCGATGGCCTGCACTTGCGCGTCGTTCAGCGTGGGACCGTTCAGGCCGGTGACGCGGTTGTTCGACGGATCCCTGGCCTCCGAATACCAGTGGAAGTCGTACACATCGACCAGCGGCCGGCCGTAGCTCGCGCTGGCGGTCTTGAGTGCGGCCAGGTACTTGTCGGTGAACCAGTTGGTGCCGGTGGGCGTGGCGCTCAGTTCGTTCTGCCACGAGTACACGCCGCCGAAGCCATAGTGGGCGGGGCCGAAGATGGTCATGCCGGGGAACTGGTCCTTCAGCGCACGGGCCAGCGAGAGGGTCTTGGCGATGTAGGCATCCGACGAGGTGGGGCTGCTGCCTTGCACTTCGAGGTGCGTGCTGTTCCAGAGTTCGGGCTCGTTGTCGAGCTGGATGAAGGTGGGCGTTGCGGCGTTGGTGCTGAAGATGCCCTGGCCGGCGAACTTCTGGTCGAGCGCCCAGACGAACTCGTCCATGTAGACGGCGTTGTCCGATGTCGATGGCGTGGTCGTGAAGGCCGCGGCGGACTGCGTGCTCTTCTTGAAGACCACGGGCTTGAAGCGCGTGCTGTCGGGCGGGTTGGCGGTGCTGACCGGGCCGTTCTCGTCCGCGGCCACCCAACCTTGCATCTGCACGGTGACCAGGCTCGCAGCACCGATCGCGCGATCGGCAGCGATCAGTCCTCGGACGGCCTCGCCGGGTGTGGTGCTGCTGCTCAGGTAGGCATCGTTCTGGTAGTAGTAGTCGCTGCCCGCGTTGGACGCATTGGTCTCCCAGTTGTAGGCGGTCCACCGGTTGCCGCCGGCGCGGTCGAAGGTGGGCAGCGGCGGCGCGTTCGTGATGCCGTTGTAGAAGTTCAGGCCGTAGATGTAGGGCGAGATCGGGCGGGTGCTGCTGGGCGCGAGGGTGATGGTGACGTCCGCTGCTGGAGGCGGCGCGGGTGCAGGCGCAGGCGCGGGTGCGGGTGCGGGTGCGGGTGCGGGTGCGGGTGCGGGTGCGGGTGCGGGTGCGGGAGCAGGAGCAGGAGCAGGAGCAGGAGCAGGAGCAGGAGCAGGAGCAGGAGCAGGAGCAGGAGCGTCGGTCGAGCCGCCGCCGCATGCGGTGAGGACGGCGGCGAACAGCGCACCGACGGCGGGTGTCACGCGAGGGTGGGTCGGGGTGGGCATGTTGTAGATGCTTACCTGAATCAGCGCCAGAGATGACGCATGCATCGGCACGCAATATCCATTCCCCTGTGCCCCACCGACAATTCTTGTTCATCCAGAATCCGCGGCATCCCAGGCCCTTCGGACTCCAACGATGAAATTCATCTCCCTGCGCGTGCGCAATGCGATCGTCATGCACGGCTACACGGCCGACAACAAGGAGATCGTCGAGGAGTTCAGCGATGAGCCCTTCATGGACAAGCTCATCGCCATCGACCGCATCCAGTCGGTGTCCGGGAAATACGTGCTCGTGACCTCGTCGCACGGACGGGTCATGTACTGGGAGTACGAGGGCGAGATGTCGGCCATCCAGCAGCGCCTGGCCGCGGCCGGGCTGGTGGTGGCCTGACGGCCTTACTTGCCCACGGTCTCGGCGATCTCGATCTTCACGCCGCGCATGCCTACCTTCTCACGCCCATATCCAATCAATTGCCGATGTTCGCGAGTTTCTTCCTAAACAGTCTTGCATCAAGTCTTTTCCGGCGCCTGTGGATCCGGTGTTTCAGGCGGAGTTGGAGGCAGGACTGCCGGGGCGGCATTTGGTTTGGAAGACTGGTCTAGGCGGTTTTTGTGTTCAATAACTGCAAGTACTGCCTCTCCCATTCGAGCTGAACCGGCCAATAGGTCAAGCTCGTGTTCCAGCGACGCTTTGTCCTCACAAGCCACTTCTTGACCATCAGTGATAAGCCAGCATGGATAGCCATTTGGATGTTGCCTCCAACGGGCTACTTCGCGACCGCGAAATTCTGTGGAAGTTCGATGCCCAACAACGATTGCCTTGTAACGCCGAGTCTCCTTAGGTAGGAATGCGCTAGCCACTAGACGGGTCATTCCGAGAATATCTTTTGGCTCGATAACTTCTTCCAAATTCTTTATCGAAATATCGGCTACACCACTGGTTGCGACAGCCAGTTGCTTGTTCATCTCGGAGAAGATGTCCTGGATTTCGATGCGAGCTCTTTCGACAGCCTTGGCCGCTTCGACGCCATTCATGAATGATTTCGCAAAATCAGGCATTCAAAGTCTCCTTGCGGCTCGGCCGATGATAGGTAGATGGTCAAAAACATTCTTTCTCGCTTCTACCAACTTTGTGTATTGCGGCAAATTCACTACCCGAGTGCCATGCTCGTCAAGTCGCCAACCGCCGGCTCCGCAGAGGAACGCCGCAGAAAACATCATGTGGTCAAAAGTTCTCCAGCGGGTCACGTCACCAGCAAGATGAAAGTACGTCCCGCGGTCGGAGACCCTATGGGATGAGTCTATATGCTCAAACGATGAGAGATGGCGCCAAAACGGGTTGTACAAGAGGCCCGACTTAGACATTGCGAGGTCACGGTCCCGAGTTGCGCGAAGTGTCTCCGCAATGCAACTGTCGAACGGTTCGTCGTTGTAGTCACCCAGAAGAACTATGAGAGCCTCGGAGTCTTCTTCTAAGAGAACATCGACTTTGTCTCTTAGCCGTGTGGCAAGCGCGTATCTTCCTGGTGCATTGCTACTTAATTGCAAGCGACTTGGCCAGTGAGAGGCGAGGAGATGAACTGGCTTTGTTTCATGCTCCACAGTGAGCGTGAAGTGTTGACCGATCCGTGCAGTACGACCTCCAGTAACTTGAACCAAGTCTGACGTGCTCTCGACACGGACCATATCAGCGCGGTACACAGCACAGGTATCAAAGCGGCCGCGGCCAGCCTTGCTTGTTGAGTCACAAAAGACGCAGCCTTGCAGAAGACCACTGCATAGCCCTTCCAGTGCGATGACGTCTTCGGAGGCTACCTCGCCAAGCACCACGAACTGGGCGCCCATTTGAACAAGTGATGTAAGCATGAGGGCTGCGGCTTCAAGCTCCTCCGCCTTTGCGCGGCCACGGTCCACGTTTGGCGACAGAGCTGTGTTCCACCAAGCAACGCCCAGTTGCAGCAATGAAGGTGTGCCAGTCGAAGCTGCCAAGGTCATAGGATTGCGCCGAAGTTTCAATGTCAGCTTGAAATCTGGTTAATTTTGCACTGTGGATGCCATTTGCACCGCCGGTACTCACCGACTGTGCTTCCATCCCTGCTCGTTGACGGCTATCCAATGGCGGTACTGCTTATCCACCGCTTGGCAGTCGCCGGGCTGCTGGTGGCCTGACGGCCTTACTTGCCCACGGTCTCGGCGATCTCGATCTTCACGCCGCGGGCTCCCACCACCACCGGGTTGGACAGCCCCTGCAGGTCGCCGCTTTGCGGCAGCGCGTTGCCGCTCTTGGAGATGCGTGCGCCGACGATCACCTGCGGCACGCCCGAGAGCTTGGCCGCGGGCGACATCGCCATGCTGTCGTCCAGCTTGAACTCGAAGGGCAGGTCCTTCACCTGCTTGCGGATGATGGCCAGCGGCATGCGCGGACCTTCGACCGCACGCGCGAAGATGAACACCGTGTCGTCGGGCGAGGCCTGTGCCTTGAGCTTGTCCGACAGCGTCACGGTGCCGGTGATCTGGGCGCCGTCGGCGGAAGCCTGCGCGGTCTTGGGCGCATCGGGCGCTGCGGGTGCCGAGCCGCCCGCCATCTGCTGCTTCGCCTCCGCGATGCTGTCGCGGATCTGCTGGGCCATGGGGCTGTCGGGCGGTTCCACCTGCGACAGCGTCTCCCAGTAGGCGACGGCCTGCCTGTAGTCCTTGCGGCCGTAGGCGGCGGTGCCGGCCAGCGCCAGCGCCTTCGGATGGCGCGGGTTGGCCTTCAGCGCGCGTTCGATGAGCGAGCGCGGCTCGCCTTCCAGCTCGCGGTTGTTGGCCAGCGCCAGCGACACGGCGTAGTCGGACAGCAGCGTCGGGTCGTTCGGGTTGAGCTTCTCGGCCTGCTTGAACGCATCGAGCGCCTGCTGCTGGCGGCCCAACGCCGCGTAGGTGCGCGCAAGCATCTGCCAGGCCTCGGCGTCGTCGGGCTTGTCCTTCAGCCGCGCCTGGATCTTGTTCACGAAGGCATCGATCTTCGCCATCGCCTCGGCGCGCGAGGCGGCGCTCATCGGCGGCTGCGCCTGCGCGTTGCCTTCACCGTCCTGCGACGAGGATTGCGGGCCCAGCGCCAGCCGATCCGGCGCTCCCAGCTTGGCATAGCCACCTGCGGCCAGCACGACGACGAACGCTGCAATCACGCCGGCCAGGCCCATCGAGCGCACCGGCGCTTGGGCAGCATCGGCGGCCTTGGCCTTCCACCACAGCGGCCTCGTCAGCAAGGCCACCGCCACGAGGCTCAACAGCCCCGCGGCCAGAATGAAACCGGTCATGCCCGTACCTCTTGTTGTTCTTCCGCGGCCTCGGGTTCATCCGGCTCGAAGCGGTCATCGCCCATGCGCGCCCGGCGGCGCAGGATCAGGATCAGCCCGGCCACGCCGGCCACCAGCAGCACCCCCGGCCCGAACCACAGGAACCAGGTCGTGGCCTTCACCGGCGGGCGGTACAGCACGAAGTCGCCGTAGCGGTCGGTCATGTAGCTGAGCACCTGCTGGTCGGTGCTGCCCTTCTTGAGCAGCTCGCGGATCTGCTGGCGCAGGTCCACCGCCAGGTCGGCATGCGAATCGGCGATGGTCTGGTTCTGGCACACGAGGCAGCGCAGCTCGGTGGCGATGGCCATCACGTGCTTTTCCAGCGCGGGGTCGTCGGCGACCAGAGGCGCGTCCTTGGCCAAGGCGGTGAACGCCAGCACGGCCGCTGCGAGGGCGATCAGCAGCTTATGCATTGAGTTCTTTCAGCAAGGGCTGGATGCGCTTGGCGATCACCTCGGGCGTCAGCGGCCCGATGTGCTTCATGCGGATCACGCCCTTCTTGTCGATGATGAAGGTCTCGGGCACGCCGTACACGCCGAAGTCGATGCCCACGCGGCCGTTCTGGTCGAAGATGGACAGGTCGTAGGGGTTGCCGAACTGCTGCAGCCAGCCCATGCCGTCGGGCCGCTGGTCCTTGTAGTTCAGGCCGATGATGGGCAGCGCCTTGGACTTGGAGAACTCCACCAGCAGGGGATGCTCTTCGCGGCAGGCCACGCACCACGAGGCCCAGACGTTGAGCATCCACACCTTGCCCAGCATGTCGTCGCGCTTGACGGTGGTGCCGGCGTCATCGAGCCGCGTCAGCGCGAACTGCGGTGCGGGCTTGTTGATGAGCGGCGAGGGCACTTCCTTCGGATCCAGGCTCAGGCCGCGGAAGAGGAAGAACACGAGCAGGCCGAACAGGCCCAGCGGAATGATGAATCGCAGGCTCTTCATGCCTGGGCTCCCGAAGCGGCGGCGAGGCCGCTTTCCTGTTTTTGCTTGACGCGGTAGCGGCGGTCGCTGGCGGCCAGCACACCGCCCACGGCCATGAGAAAGCAGCCGCCCCAGATCCAGTCGACGAAGGGCTTCACGTACACGCGCACGATCCAGGCGCGCCCGTTGTCCACCGGTTCGCCCAGCGACACGTACAGGTCGCGGGTGACGCCGGAGTTGATGGCGGCTTCGGTCATGGGGTTGCGCTGCACGCGGTAGATTCGCTTTTCAGGCGTGAGCTCGACCACGGGCTTGCCGTCGCGCGTCACCTCGACCAGCGCCTGCACGGCGTCGTAGTTCGGACCCTGCAACTGGCGCAGGCCGCGGAAGCTGAAGACGTAGCCGAGGATTTCCGTGGTGTCGCCCGCGGCCATCTTCACGTCGCGCTCGACCTGGTAGGTGTTGACCATGCTCACGCCGAAGGCGAAGGCGGCCACGCCCAGGTGCGCCACGAACATGCCCGCCATGGCGCGCGGAATCAACGCAAAGCGGCCGAGAATGCCACCGCGCACGCCGCCCGAGGGCTTCACGCGGTCCCACACGTCGGTGGCCACGGCGAAGACGATCCAGAAGGCCATCAGGAAGCCCATGGTCGCACCCAGCGAGACGTGGCCCATCAGCCAGCCGGTGAAGAGCGCGGCGACGACGGTGAGCACCGCGGCCCAGCGCAGGCGCCTGGCGAGCTCGGGCAGCTCAGCCTGCTTCCATCGCGCCAGCGGTCCGATGCCCACGAGGAACACCACCGGCACCATGAGCGGCACGAACACCGTGTCGAAGTAGGGCGGGCCCACCGAGATCTTGCCCATGCCCAATGCGTCCAGCGCGAGCGGGTAGAGCGTGCCCAGCAGCACTGAGAGCATGGCCACCACGAAGAGCACGTTGTTGATGAGCAGCATGGTCTCGCGCGACACGAGGCCGAAGCGCGCGCCCAGGCCCACGCTCGGCGCACGCCAGGCATAGAGCATCAGCGAGCCGCCGATGACGATGACCAGGAACGCGAGGATGAACAGGCCGCGGCGCGGATCGGTGGCGAAGGCATGCACCGACGACAGCACGCCCGAGCGGACGAGGAAGGTGCCCAGCAGCGACAGCGAGAAGGCCATGATGGCCAGCAGCACCGTCCATGACTTGAAGGCGCCGCGCTTCTCCGTCACGGCCAGCGAGTGGATGAGGGCCGTGCCCGCGAGCCACGGCATGAAGGAGGCGTTCTCCACCGGATCCCAGAACCACCAGCCGCCCCAGCCGAGCACGTAGTAGGCCCACATCGAGCCCAGCATGATGCCGATGGTGAGGAAGCACCAGGCGGCTGTGGTCCACGGACGCGTCCAGCGCGCCCAGGTGGCGTCGAGGTTGCCGCCCAGCAGCGCGGCCACGGCGAAGGCGAAGGCGACCGAGAAGCCCACGTAGCCCATGTAGAGCATGGGCGGGTGCACCACCATGCCCGGGTCCTGCAGCAGCGGGTTGAGGTCGTTGCCGTCCATGGGCACGTCGGCCAGCCGCTCGAAGGGGTTGGAGGTGGTGAGCATGAACAGCAGGAAGCCCGCGCCGATCAGGCCCATCACGCCCAGGATGCGCGCCACCACCGCGGCGGGCAGGTGCTTGCTGAACTGGCTCACGGCCAGCATCCACACGCACAGCATCATCAGCCACAGCAGCAGCGAGCCTTCGTGCCCGCCCCACACGCCGGAGATGCGGTATTGCAGCGGCAGGTGGCTGTTGGAATTGGTGGCGACGTACAGCACCGAGAAGTCGTTGCGCACGAAGCTGGCCGCGAGGCACACGAAGGAGAAGCCGACCAGCAGGAAGAGCGTCTGTGCCGCGGGCCGGGCAAGGGAGGTCCACGCCGGGCGGTTCTGCGCTGCGCCGATGATGGGCAGGGTGCCCAGCACCAGCGCCACGCCCAGCGCCAGCAGCAGCGCGAGATGTCCAAGCTCGGGAATCATTTGCCGGACCCCTTCACCACGGATTCGGAAATCTTCTTGTTCATGTCGCCGGCCCGCTTGAGCGCTTCGCCGGCCTCGGGCGGCATGTAGTTCTCGTCGTGCTTGGCGAGCACCTCGCGCGCCACGAACACGCCGTCGTCGCCGATCTGGCCCTGGGCCACCACGCCCTTGCCCTCCTTGAAGAGGTCCGGAAGGATGCCCTGGTAGCGCACGGGAATGGTCTTGATGGTGTCGGTGACCTGGAAGTTCACGACGACGCCGTCGCGCTTGAGGCTGCCTGACTGCACCAGCCCGCCCAGGCGGAAGGTGCGGCCCACGGGTGCTTCCTTGGACGCCACCTGCGATGGCGAGTAGAAGAACACCAGGTTGCTCTGGAAGGCGTTGAGCACGAGGGCGGCGCCCACGCCCACCGCCGCGAGGATGCCGGCCACGATGGCCAGGCGTTTCTGACGAGGTTTCATGAAGAAAGGTCCTGTTCCGATGCTTCGACGGCTTGCGCCATCGCGCGTTCCCTGCGGCGTGCGACCAGCCAGGGTTCGGCCAGCATCAGGAGGGCGGTGACGGCGTACGAGCCCCACACGTACAGGCCGTAGCCGCCCATGTCGAAGAATTCCGCGGCGCTGTGCCAGTTCATGCTGCGTTCTCCTTGGCCAGCTGTTGCACCCAGTCGGCATGCGATTCGCGTTCGAGCACGATGGCCCGTGCCCGCATGAACACCACCGCGAAGGCGTAGGCCCAGAAGGCGAAGGTCATGATGAGCATGGCGCTCAGCATGGTGCTGGCCATCTTGGGCGCGGCCGTCATGCTGATGGTGGCGCCCTGGTGCAGGGTATTCCACCACTTCACCGAGAAATAGATGATGGGAATGTTCACCGCGCCGACCACCGCCAGCAGCGCGCCGGCCTTGTCAGAGCGGCGCACGTCGTCGATGGCTTCGGTGAGCGCGATGTAGCCCACGTAGAGGAAGAGCAGGATCAGCTCGCTGGTGAGTCGCGCGTCCCACACCCACCAGGTGCCCCAGGCCGGCTTGCCCCAGAAGGCGCCGGTCCACAGCGCAATGAAGGTGAAGAGGGCGCCCGTGGGTGCCAGGGCGCGCGACAGCATGGAGGCCATGCGGGCATTGAACGCCCACCCGATGGCCGCCCAGAAGGCCATGGCCATGTAGATCACCATCGACATCCAGGCCGAGGGCACGTGGATGAAGATGATGCGGTAGGAGTCGCCCTGCGTCGCATCGGTGGGCGCGACGAAGAAGCCCATGTACAGGCCAAAGAGGCTGAGCGCGATGGCCGCGGCCCACAGCCAGGGAATCAGCTTGCCCGTGAGGCTGTAAAAGCGCGAGGGCGCCGCGAAGGTGGTCCAGCGCAGCGGCGGGGTGCTGGCGGGCGAAGTGGCTGCGGTCATGGTGTCATTCGACGGAGATGCGCAAGGCGGCGGCCGTGGCGGGCGGCGCGGTCAGCGCGGTGAAGATCAGCAAGGCGCCAAGTATCGAATAGTGGCCGGCCGGCGACTGCCCGCCTTCCACCGCGCCCACGGCGCCGGTGCCGAAGATGAGCACCGGAATCGACAGCGGGAGCACCAGCAGGATGATGAGCACGCCCGCACTGCGCAGGCCCAGCGTCAGCGCCGCGCCCACCGAGCCCAGCAGGCTCAGCGTGGGTGTGCCAAGAAGGAGCGACAGTGTCATCGTGACGATGGAGTCGCGGTGCATGTCGAACAGCAGGCCGAACAGCGGCGCGGCGATGACCAGGGGCAGGCCGGTGAGCGCCCAGTGCGCCGCCGACTTGGCAGCGGCCACCACCACCGCGCTCTGGCCGGTGAGCAGCAGCTGTTCCAGGGTGCCGTCGGCATGGTCCTGGGCGTAGAGGGTGTTCAACGACATCATGGCCGCCAGCAGCGCGCACACCCACACCACGCCGGGTGCGATGAGGCGCAGGGTGTCGTGTTCCGGGCCCACGCCCAGCGGGAAGAGGCTGATGGCCACCGTGAAGAACACCACCGGCAGCAGTGCCTCGATGCGCCGGCGCATGGCCAGGCGCAGGTCGCGCAGGAAGAGGGCGAGGAAGAGTGATCGCATGCGGCGTCAGCGGGGGGCCGCCGCGTAGGCGTCGAGGTTGATTTCGGTGGGCGAGAGCCGGGCGGTGTCCAGCGGCAGGTGGCTGGTCAGCAGCACGCTGCCGCCTCGCGCGGCATGGCCCTCGAGCAACCCGTTCAGGCGGGCGATGCCGTCCACGTCCAGCGCATCGAAGGGCTCGTCCAGCACCCACAGCGAGGGGGCGGGCTCCACCGCCAGCCGCGCGAGCGCGACGCGGCGGCGCTGGCCTTGCGAGAGCGTGCGCACGAAGGCGTTGCGGCGGCTGCCCATGTCCAGCGCGGCGAGCGCCGCATGCGCGGTGGCCAGGTCGCTGGGGCGGCCGTGGATGCGCAGCAGGAATTGCAGCGCCTCGGTGACGGTGAGGTCGTCCTTGAGCGCGTTGTGGTGGCCGATGAAGACCAGGCGCTCGCGGAAGTCCGCCGACTTGCGCACCGGCAGGCCGTCAGCGGTCACGTCGCCATGCTCGGCGCTGGACAGGCCCGCCACCAGCCGCAGCAGGCTGGTCTTGCCGCGTCCGTTGTGGCCCCGCAGCCAGACGATCTGACCCGGCTCAACCCCGAGGTTCAGGTCCTTGAACAGAAGACGCAGCCCCCGACGGCAGGCAAGTGCTTCGGCGTGCAGGCGCGGTGCGGTGGCGGCAGACATGGTCAAGCGGACGGGAGGGCAGGCGAAAAAGCGATTGTCGTTGCAAGTCGCGGGCCGAGACAGGAGGACCGGTCCCCAAGCTTGAGATGAATCGAAAAGCCGCCGAGTGCGCACCCTGGAGGGCGATGATTCAACTCAAATTTTTGGGAATATTTTCCCATCTGTTTTGCGGCCCTCGCGCTCCTGGGCGACACCCTGTCACGAACCCAAACACACTGGCTGTTACAAATGACGCATGTGCTCGCGCCGCAGCACAAAAACCGTCACTTGTGGAGCTGTTACAAGGTGCAAGGCCGGCCCGAACTGCCAAGTATTGACGGGTTTCCGGGCCTGCGAACACCGAACATCGCCGCACCGGCCCGGCACGTGATCTGCGTACTCGTCGGCAGGGGTTTTGCGCATCCGGGGGACAAGAGTGCGCAAAGGGACGACCCCGAGAAGGCTTCCAGACAACCAACAGGGGACTCCAGCAACCATGATCGGCACTGCCCGCGCCACCCGGATCGGCCAACGCGTCTACGGCTCAGGCCGTGCACGCGCCGCTGCATCCCATGCCGCGGGCGAGTGGTTCAGCCGCGAAGAGGCCATCATGGGCACTGCCATCAAGGTCGAGCTGTGGGCGGCTGATCGTGCCGCCGCGAATGCCGCCATCGACGCCGTCATGGCAGAGATGCACCGCATCGACCACGCCATGAGCCCCTTCAAGCCCGAGTCGGAACTGTCGCGCATCAACCGCGACGCGGGGACCAGGGCAGTCCCCGTCTCTGAAGAGATGTTCAGCCTGCTGTCGCGTTCGATCGAGTTCTCCGATCTGTCCGGCGGCGCGTTCGACATCACCTACGCCAGCGTGGGCCACCTGTACGACTACCGCGAAGGCGTGCAGCCCAGCGAGGATGACCTCGCCCTGGCCCGCCAGGCCGTGGGCTACCGGCACCTCTACCTGGACCCGGCCGACCGCAGCGTGCGTTTTCGCCGCGAAGGCATGCGCATCGACCTGGGTGGCTTCGCCAAGGGCCACGTGGTGGACACGAGCACGGCCATCCTCAAGCGCATGGGCGTGCGCCACGCATTCGTGAGCGCCGGTGGCGACAGCCGCGTCATCGGCGACCGGCGCGGCCGGCCCTGGACCATCGGCATCCGCCATCCGCGCCGCGAATCGGAAGTGGTGGCGGTGCTGCCGCTGGAAGACGTGGCCATCTCGACCTCGGGCGACTACGAGCGCTTCTTCGAGAAGGCGGGCGTTCGCCACCATCACCTCATCGATCCGCGCACCGGCCGCTCGCCGTCTGCAGTGCACAGCGTGACCATCCTCGCCGAGGACGGGCTCACCTGCGAGGCGCTGTCCAAGACGGTCTTCGTGCTGGGCGTGGAGCAAGGCATGCAACTCGTGGAATCGCTGCCCGGCGTGGACGCCGTGGTGGTCGATGCCGCAGGACATCTTCACTACTCGACCGGACTGCAGGGCGCGAGCCCGCAAGTCAGGCAATAACCCCAAAGTCGCTCGTTCATTGGAACTCGACAGGAGAGCACACACCATGAAATATCTCGGAGGAATGGGCGCCCTGGCGCTCGCGACCGCCACCACCACCGTGGGCCTCGTCGCCTGCGGCAGCGGCAGCGGAACGGATTCGGCCACCGTCACGGTGCAGGGCGACGTGCCCATCGCCTACGTGATGCGTGCCAACACGATCAGCATGAACCCCACCAACGGCGCGCCCTCGGCGCCCGGCGGCGACCTGTTCATCCGGGAAAAGTCCTCTCCCAGTGCGCCGGAGCACAACATCACCGCCCAGTTCACGCAGGGCAAGGGTGATGCCTCCGACCCCGAGGTGTCCTACGACGGCAAGAAGATCATCTTCTCGATGAAGTGCCCGGCGTCGAACACTTCCACGATCGACGGCGGCCCGGCCTGCACCGGCGCCTGGAACATCTGGGAATACGACATGACGAAGGGCGGCCTCACCGCCGGCACCTTCAAGCGCCTGACCAGCAGCAGCGGTGACGATGACGTCGACCCGGTGTACCTGCCCGGCGGCCGCGGCGTGGTGTTCAGCTCCAACCGCCAGACCAAGTCGCACGTCAATCAGGCGCTGGGACACAGCTACTACGCCCTGGACGAGTACGAGCGCGAGCGCGTGTTCAACCTCCACATGATGGACGTGGACGGCAAGAACATCACCCAGACCTCGTTCAACCAGAGCCACGACCGCAACCCGGTGGTGCGCCCCAACGGCGACATCATGTTCTCGCGCTGGGACCACGTGGGCGGACGCAACCACTTCAAGGTCTTCCGCGCCAAGCCCGACGGCACCGACATGTTCGTGCTGTACGGCGCCCACAGCGAAGGCAACAGCTTCCTGCACCCGCGCGACATGGACCCCAAGGGCAAGTACGCCGGCTTCCTGTCGTCGGACCTGATGCCGCTGTCGCGCACCCATGAAGGCGGTGGCCTGGTGTTCATCGACGCGGCCAACTACTCCGAGCAGAACACCCCGGTCAATCCGAAGGTGGCCTCGGTGGGCGGCCAGAAGCAGATGACCGAGAACGCGCTGAACCTCGGCGGCGGCATCTCCAAGTACGGCCGCATCACCACGCCGTACCCGCTGTGGGACGGCACCGACCGTGTGCTGCTGGCCTACAAGCCTTGCGCGGTGACCAAGGACGGCGTGGAAACCCTGTGCGCCAACCTGCCGCAGGCCGACCTCGACCGCCTGGCCGACGACATGCGCCTGAACACCGAGATCGAAGCCGACTCGGTGAAGGACAACGTCCGCCCCAACTACGCCATCTACATGTTCGACCCGGCCACGCAGCAGATGCGCGTGGTGGCAACGCCGCCGGCGGGTTTCATGTACACCGACCCGGTGGCCATCCAGGAGCGTCCCGAGCCCAACCAGGTGGACCCGACCAACGTCGACCCGACGCTGGCCGCGGCCAACATGGGGCTGCTGGAAGTGCGTTCCGTGTATGACACCGACGGCCTCGGCCGCATGGGCGACAACGTGATCACCGCCGCCGACCTGCCGGCCGGCTGCACGACCGCGATCGCCAAGACCACGCCGACGGATCCGGAAGACACCCGCTCGCAGGTCGCCGACATCTCCAAGATCAAGGACCCGGCCCAGGCTGCCTACGGCTGCGCTCCGGCCCGCTTCATCCGCGTCGTGCGCGCGGTGGCCCCGGTGCAGAGCTCCATGGGCCTGCGCAGCGCCATCGGCGAGACCGACTTCGAGATGCAGCAGATCCTGGGCTACGCGCCCATCGAGCCGGACGGTTCGTTCAAGCTGCAAGTGCCGGCGGACACCCCGATCGCCCTGGCGGTCGTGGATTCCAAGGGCCGCGCCTTCCAGACGCACACCAACTGGATCCAGGTTCGCCCCGGCGAGCGCCGCACCTGCGATGGCTGCCACAGCCCGCGCCGCGGCGGTGCGCTGAACTCCGGCAACGTGGCCAACAGCATTCCGGCCGGTGCCGTCGACAGCCTGAGCACTGCCCACATGGCCGGCGAGACGCAGGCCGGCACCCGCACCCGCCTGAACCCGGCGCTGCTGACCCTGTCGCAAGACATGGTCTACGACGACGTGTGGGCTGACACCACCAAGGGCGGTGTCAAGCGCGCCTCCATCGAGATGCGCTACACCGGCAACAGCACGGGCGACAAGCTGAACACGACGATCCCGACCAACGGTGTCATCAACTACCCCGACCACATCGCCCCGCTGTGGACGGTGGCGCGCGGCGTGGGCGGTGCCGATACCTGCACCAATTGCCACAGTGACCCGCTCAAGCTGAACCTGGCCTCCACCATCACCGGCACCGGACGCATGGCCTCGTACGAGCGCCTGATGGTCGGCGACCCGGTGATCGACCCGGTCACCGGCTTGCCGCAGACGCGCATCGAGGAAGGCGTGCCCGTCATCGTGCGCCAGCCGGCGATGGTGAGCACCATGGCCAGCGAAGGCGATGCGGACGGCCTGTCGCGCCAGAGCCGCCTGGTGGAAATCCTGTGGGGTGAGAACCTCAAGGCCGGCGCGGACACCCGCACCCTGCACCCGAACCCGCCGAACACCGCACCCGACCACTCCAAGCTGCTGAACCTGGCAGAGAAGCGCCTGGTGGCCGAGTGGATCGACCTGGGCGGCAAGTACTACAACGACCCGTTCAACAGCGGTTCCGGCGTGCGCACCATCAACACGCTCAGCCAGACGACCTTCGAGTCGCAGGTGTACCCGATCATCCTGGCCAACTGCGCCACGACCTGCCACCAGGCCATCGGCAGCAACGGCCAGTCCACCGGCACCACCTTCCGCCAGAACCGCTACGTGCTGACGGGCGACGTGGAGGGGGATTTCAACGTCACACTGACGATGATCTCCGACGTATGCTCGCCGGCTTCGAGCTATCTGCTGAAGAAGCCGTCGACCGTGCCGCACCCGGCCGGTGCAACGGGCCAGACGGCAGCAGTGCTGCCGGTGGGAAGCGCGAACTACAACACCATCCTGAACTGGATCCAGTCGGGATGCCACTGAGTTTCGACAACACGAGATGAAGAAGTACAAGACACGACTGACATCTCCCCGCGCCATGGCCGCTCTCTCCGGCCTGGCGCTTGCGACCGGCCTGGCGAGCTGCGGCGGTGGCGGCGGCAGCCCGCTGGGCAACCCGTCCACCATCGAGAACCCGCCGGGCGGCGGCGGCCAGAAGCTGTCGTTCATCTACTACCAGAAGTGCATCAACCCGATCTTCCTGGCGAAGTTGACCAACCCGTCAGGCGCGGTCAACACCTGTTCGGCGTCCGGCTGCCATGACACCGTGACCGGGACCGGCGGCGCATTCCGCCTCGTGCCCGCGGCCACGGCGGTGGACCTCACCAACCCGGCCAACACGCCGGATGTGGTCCGCACGTCCGACATGTACAAGAATTACTACTCGGCCCATGGCGAGGTGGTGAACGGCTCGCCGACCAACAGCAAGCTGCTGGCCAAGCCGCTCTTGATCGGCTCGTTCTTCCATGGCGGCGGGCAGATCTTTTCCGACGCCAATGACCCGAATGTCAAGCTGATTTCCTACTGGATTTCCCACCCCGTGCCGACTGGACAGGACGAGTTCAGCAGCGCGGCCAACGTGATGTTCACCCCGCCGGATGCCGCCACAGGCACCTGCAACACCCAATAACAACGACGGTCCAAAAGCTCTCTCATGAATGTTCGTGCTAGTTGCCTGAAGCTTCTTCTGGCCGGTGCGGCAGCGCTGGGCGCGATGTCTGCTGCACAGGCGGCCGACGACGCGCCCACGACTGAACAGGTCAAGATCACCGACCCCTTCATCGAGCTGCATACCGGCGCCGGCCGCGGCTACCCGGTGTTCCACGTCGCCGCGCGCGACGAGCTGATCACCATCGAGATGCGCCACACCGACTGGTACCGGGTGCGCACCGAGAGCGGCAAGGTCGGCTGGGTGCACCGCAAGCAGCTGGAGACCACGCTCACGACGGCGGGCGGCGCCAAGACCTTCCGCGACGTGCTGGTGGACGACTACCTCAACCGCCGCGTGCAGCTGGGCGCGTCCATCGGCCGCTTCAAGGCCGAGCCCATGCTCAAACTGTGGACGGCCTACCGGCTGACGGACACCATCGGCCTGGAAGGCACGGTGGGCCAGGTGCAGGGCCTGTTCTCGGGCACCAACTTCTGGCACGCCAACCTCACCATCGAGCCGTGGTCCGACAAGCGCCTGTCGCCGTACTTCGCGGTGGGCTTCGGCAAGTTCAAGAACTACCCGAACATCAGCCTGGTGGGCGCCGTCAACACCGACGCGAAGCTGTCCAACGCAGGCATCGGCGTGCGCTACTACCTGACGGACCGCTTCGTCCTGCGCGCCGACTACACGCTGTACACCGCCTTCATCGCCGACACCCGCTCGGGTGAGTACAAGGCCAAGACGGTGGGCTTGTCGTTCTTCTTCTGACGTCCTCCTCCACGCCAACACACCCACAAGAACATGCGCATCCAACACCTCGCCCTCACCGCAGTCCTCGCGTCGCTCCTGGCTCCGGCCGCGTTCGCCCAGTCCACGCCGGCGGACAAGGCGCCCAACGAGCAGGTCATCAACCCCGAGATCGACCGTCGCGACGTGCACATGCCCAAGTTCCCGTCGAACGATTTCGAGATCGGCGCGTTCATCGGCACCTACGCCACGCAGAACTTCGGCACCAGCCTGGTGGGCGGGCTGCGCGCGGGCTACCACATCACCGAGGACATCTTCGTCGAGGGCGTGCTGGCCCAGACCAAGGTGAGCGACGAGGACTTCCGCAACATCCTGCCCTCGGGCATCTTCACGAGCCCCAAGCAGAAGCTGAGCTACTACAACCTGTCGGTGGGCTGGAACGTGCTGCCCGGCGAGGTGTTCATCGGCAGCAAGCGGGCCAAGGCCTCGGCGCTGTACCTCATTGCCGGCGTGGGCAGCACGCGCTTCGTCGAGCAGCGCCGCCAGACCTTCAACGTCGGCATGGGCAACCGCCTGTTCCTCACCGACAAGATGTCGGTCCAGGTCGACCTGCGTGACCACATCTTCTCGCTGGACCTGCTGGGCCAGCGAAAGAACACGCAGAACATTGAATTGAGCGCCGGCTTCTCCTATTTCTTCTGATGCAGCAACCAAGGATGTCCACGATGCTTCACGCCAGGCTTCATCGCGCGTGTCTCACCCTGTCGGCCGTTGCCCTCGCGCTGGGCTGTGCCGTCGCGCAGGCAACACCGGTTGCACCGTCGCAGAAGGCCCCCGACTTCACGCTGCGCACCATGGACGGCAAGAACCTGCGCCTGCAGGAACTGCGCGGCCAGGTGGTGCTGGTGAACTTCTGGGCGACCTGGTGCGGCCCCTGCCGCCAGGAGATGCCCCACCTCAACCGCCTGTACGACAAGTACCGCGCCTCGGGCTTCGTCATGCTGGGCGTGAACATCGACGACGAGCCCGAGAAGGCCATCGGCGTGGCCAACAAGCTGGGCCTGCACTTTCCTGTCCTGCTGGACAACGACAAGAAGGTCAGCAAGCTCTACGACCTCAGCACCATGCCCAGCACGGTCGTGATCGACCGCGACGGCAAGGTCCGCTACGTGCATCGCGGCTACCGCGACGGCTACGAGGACAACTACGACAAGCAGATCCGGGAGCTGGTCAAGGAATGAAGACGCTCAGACTGTCGGCATTCATCGCGCTGGCCGCGCTGCTGATGACCGGTTGCGCCAGCGTGCGCAAGATCGGTGAGATCGAACCCTGGGTGAAGCCGTACGAGCGCGAGCGCCTGGCCGACCCCATCATGAAGTTCTCGCGCGACAGCCTCGCCGAGAAGCACCGCGAGCACGTGCGCGACGTGCGCGAAGGCTCGCGTGGCGCCACCGGCGTGCAAGGAGGCGGCTGTGGCTGCAACTAAGCTCGGCCGCTGGCTGGAATGGTCGGCGCCGCTGCGCCGCACGCTGCGTTCGCGCGAGTCGCTGCGCCGGGTGGCGCTGGTGATCGGCGGCGGACTGCTCGCGGCCCACGGCGCCCGCGCGGTGGACCTGCCCGAGGACAGGGCCGAAGGCCTCTTCCACGTCTACAAGGGCGGCGGCGTCACGGCCACCGGCCCGGCGCTGCTCGTGCGCAAGAGCGTGGCCGACAAGGTGTCGCTCTCGGCCGGCTACTACGTCGACCAGGTGAGCAATGCCTCCATCGACGTGGTGACCACCGCGAGCCCGTACAGCGAGCGCCGCACGTCCTACGACTTCGGCGCCGACTACGCCTACCGCGACACGCTGATGTCGCTGTCGCTGTCGCACAGCAAGGAACCCGACTACACGGCCAACGCCTTCGGCATCGACGTGTCGCAGGAAGTGTTCGGCGGCATGAGCACGGTGAGCATGGGCTTCACGCGCGGGTCCGACACGGTGCTCAAGAAGTATTCGCCGGAGTTCGCCGATGTGGTGACGCACTGGCAGTACCGCTTCGGCCTCACGCAGGTGCTGACGCCCAAGTGGATTGCCGCGGCGAACTTCGAAGCCATCTCCGACGACGGTTTCCTCGGCAGCCCCTACCGTGCGGCCCGCGTGTTCGGTGCCATCGTGCCCGAGCGCAACCCGCGCACGCGTTCCAGCCGCGCCATCAAGTTCCGCGTGAACGGCGACCTCGGCTCGAGCAACGCAATGCATGCCGAGTACCGCTACTTCTGGGACAACTGGGCCATCAAGGCGCACACGCTGGAAGGCGGCTACAGCCGCTACTTCGGCGAGCTGTGGCTGGCCGATGCCTACCTGCGCTACTACAAGCAGAGCAAGGCGCTGTTCTACAGCGACAACGCGCAAAGCGAGACCTTGTACGTCTCGCGCAACCGTCAGCTGGGCACCTTCGACAGCGTGGGACTGGGCGCCAAGCTCAGCTACTTGTGGAAGAAGGTGCCGGGCAAGTACGAGATCAAGGCCAACGGCGCCTGGGAGCTCGTGCAGTACCGCTACAAGGATTTCACCGACCTGAGAACCGGCAGCCTGTACTCGTTCAACGCGAACATCGTGCAGGTCTACCTGTCGGCCACTTACTAGAAACCAGAGAGTCGTTGCAATGTCGAATCGTTTCTTCAGGGTGCTCACCCTGGCAGTGGTGATGGCCTCGGGTTCGGCCTCCTGGGCCGCGGATGCGGCAGCGCCTGCCGCGGCTGCGAGCGCACCGGCTCCAGCCGCCGCGGCCAGCGAGCCACAAGCCGCCGCGCCTGCGCAAGCCGCCTCGGCCGCCGCGCCCGCCAGCCTGGACAACCGCGTGCAGGACGTGAAGTCCGATGTCATCAAACTCAACCGCGACCTGCTGGTGCTGGAAGAGGAACTGCTGTTTCCGGCCAACACGCAGGTGGCGGTGTTCGTGTCCATGGACGTGGGCGTGATGTTCTCGCTGGACTCGGTGCAGGTGAAGCTGGACGACAAGATCGTCACCAACTACCTCTACACACCGCTGGAAGTCACGGCGCTGCACCGCGGCGGCGTGCAGCGCGTGTACCTGGGCAACCTGAAGCAGGGCACACACGAGATCATTGCCTTCTTCACCGGCAAGGGCACGCACGAGCGCGACTACAAGCGCGGTACCACCGTCAAGTTCGACAAGGGCACCGAGCCCAAGTACATCGAGCTGCAGATCAAGGACTCGCAAAAGAAGCTGCAGCCCGAGTTCGAAGTCAAGGTCTGGCAGTAAGCGCCGATGCAATCCAGGTCCATGAAGGGTCACGGGATGAAGCGGCTGGCGAAGGTGTCGATGGTGGCGTTGGCACTCGCCTGCGCCGGCGGCACGCACGCGGCCGACGCGCCCCCGGCACCCCCCAACATCGTGCAGGCGCCGCACTACGGCGACGGCCTTTTCTACTTCTACCAGGACCGCTACTTCAGCTCGATCACCAGCATCATGGTGTCGCAGCATTTCGAGCGCATGTCGCCGCATGACGACGACGCCGAGATCCTGCGCGGCGGGCTGATGCTCTCCTTCGGGCTGCACCGCGAGGCCGGCGAGATCTTCGCGCGGCTCATCGACAAGGGCGTCAAGCCCTCTGTGCGCGACCGCGCGTGGTTCTACCTCGCGAAGATCCGCTACCAGCGCGGCTTCAACGCCGAGGCCGAGGAAGCGGTCAACCGCATCGAAGGCAAGCTGCCGGGCGAACTCGAGGTCGACCGGGTGCTGCTCAAGTCCAACCTGCTGATGGCGCGCGGCGACTACGCCGGCGCCGTGGAAGCGCTCAATGCGATGGCCGCCGCCAAGGAGCCCAGCCGCTACGTGCGCTTCAACATGGGCGTGGCGCTGGTCAAGAGCGGTGACGCCCCGCGAGGCACCACCATGCTCGACGAGCTGGGCAAGGCGCCAGCGGAGAACGAGGAAATCCGCAGCCTGCGCGACAAGGCCAACGTGGCCCTGGGCTTCACCGCCTTGCAGGAGAACCGGCCAGAAGATGCCCGCACCTACCTCGAACGCGTGCGCCTGAACGGCATGCAGTCGAACAAGGCGCTGCTGGGCTTCGGCTGGGCCGCGGCCACGCTGAAGAAGCCCGAGGCCGCGCTCGTGCCCTGGCTGGAACTGGTCAAGCGCGACATCAGCGATTCCGCGGTGCTCGAAGCGCGCATTGCCGTGCCCTATGCCTACGCGCAGCTGGGCGCCTACGGCCAGTCGCTGGACGAGTACAACAACGCCATCACCGCCTTCGCGCAAGAAGACAAGAGCCTGGACGAGAGCATCGGCGCCATCCGCGCGGGCAAGCTCATCAACGGGCTGATGGAGACCAACCCCGGTGTCGAGATGGGCTGGTTCTGGAAGATCGATCGCCTGCCCGACATGCCCCATGCCGGCCACCTCACGCAGGTGCTGGCGCAGCATGAGTTCCAGGAAGCGTTCAAGAACTACCGCGACCTGCGCTTCCTCGCCACCAACCTCGAAGGCTGGCGCGACAACCTCGGCGTGTTCAACGACATGCTGACCAACCGCCGCAATGCCTACAAGGAACGCCTGCCCAAGGTGCTGGAAAGCGCCAAGGACATCGGCATCGACGCGCTGCACAAGCGCCGCGATGCGCTGGCCGAGGAGTTGAAGGACGCCGAGTCCAAGCAGGACGGCGTGGCCTTCGCCGACGAGAAGGAACGAGACCTGATGGAGCGGCTCGACCGCGTCGAGGCGGCGCTCAAGCAAATGGGCACCGAGCCCGAATTCGAGTCCGCGCGCGAGCGCGCCCGCCTGGCCAAGGGCGCCCTGGTGTGGCGCCTGTCGCAGGAGTACCCGGGCCGCGTGTGGTCGGCGCAAAAGGGCATGCGCGACACCAACGCCGGCCTGGAAGAAGCACGCCGCCGCGATGCCGCGCTGCAGCAGGCGCAGAAGGACGAGCCCGCGCGCCACGAGGCGTTTGCCAAGCGGATTGCCGAGCTGGCACAGCGCATCGACGCGCTGATCCCGCGTGTGGCCGCATTGACCAAGGAACAGCAGCAGGTGGTGCAGGAAATCGCCGTGACCGAGCTGACGCACCAGAAGGAGCGCCTGACGGCCTACGTCACGCAGGCGCAATTCGCGGTCGCGCAACTGGTCGACAAGGCCAACCAACAAGGGGCGGACAATGCGAGCAAGCCATAGCCTCGCGCTGATCGCCGCATGCGCACTGGCCGCCTGTTCCACCAGCAAGAAGGTGGCGGGCACGCCCGACAACGAGCCCACGCTGAAGGTGCTGGCCACGCGCACCGTCTCGGTCGACAAGGATCGGGCCTTCGAAGGCAGCGAGGAAAAGGCCATCGCGGCCTACCGCAAGTTCCTGGAGATCGCCCCGCGCGCGCCGCAGCGCAACGAGGCGATGCGCCGCCTGGGCGACCTGGAGATGGACAGCGCGGACAACCGCAGCGCCAGCGGCCAGGGCCCGGCCGTGCCCGATTACAAGGCCGCCGTCGCCCGCTACCAGGACTACCTCAAGACCTACCCGAAGGACCCGGGAAACGACCGCGTGCTGTATCAGCTCGCGCGTGCCCAGGAGCAGACGGGCGAGCTGGAAGTGGCGCTCAAGACGCTGGACCGGCTGGTCACGGAATACCCGAATACCGTCTACCGCGATGAAGCGCACTTCCGCCGTGGCGAGCTGCTGTTCTCGCTGAAGGACTACCCGAAAGCCGAAGTGGCCTATGCCACCGTGCTCAAGAGCGATGCCAACACGCCGTTCCGCGAGCGCGCGCTGTTCATGCAGGGCTGGTCCATGTTCAAGCAGGGCAAGCTGGAGGACGCGCTGCATCCGTTCTTCGGCGTGCTGGACCTGAAGATCGCGAACCGCGACGAAGGTGCGCTCGAGACGCTGCCCGACCTGTCGCGCGCCGACCGCGAGCTGGTGGAAGACACCTTCCGCGTGGTCAGCCTGTCGCTGCAGAACCTGAAGGGCGCGGATTCGATTCCCGCCTACATCACCACCGACGACCGCCGTTCCTACGAGTTCCGCGTCTACCAGCAGCTCGGCGAGCTGTACATGAAGCAGGAGCGGGTGAAGGATGCGGCCGACACCTTCAGCGCCTTCGTCAAGCTGCACCCGTTGCATGCGCAGGCGCCGGTGCTGCAAGCGCGCGTGATCGACATCTACCAGGAGTCCGGCTTCGGCACCCTGGCGCTGGAAGCGAAGAAGAGCTATGTGTCCACCTATGGCGTGGGCAGCGACTTCCGCCGTGCCAACCCGGCCGGCTGGGAGAACGCCCAGCCGCTGGTGAAGACCCACCTGACCGAGCTGGCGCGCTACCACCACGCCACCGCGCAGAAGACCAAGAGTTCGGCCGACTATCAAGAGGCGGTGAAGTGGTATCGCGCCTACATCGCGTCCTTCCCGGAGGATCCGGCGACGGCGAAGAACAACTTCCTGCTGGCCGAGTTGCTGCGCGAAGACAGCAAGTTCGCCGAGGCCGCGGTCGAGTACGAGAAGTCGGCCTACGGCTATCCCAAGCACGACAAGAGTGCCGATGCAGGCTACTCCGCGCTGCTGTCGTACGCGCAGCTGGAGAAGACCGCCCCTGCGGCGCAGTTGCCGGCCCTGCAGAAGACCAGCGTGGAAAGCGCGCTGCGCTTCGGCAAGGAGTTCAGCAGCGATCCGCGCACCGGCCCGGTGCTGACGAATGCATCGGAAAAGCTCTTCAACCTGAAGGAAGGCGACCGCGCCGCCGAAGTGGCCCAGCAGGTGCTGGACCTGCAGCCGCAGGCCACGCCCGCCAACCGCAAGGTGGCGTGGACGGTGATCGCCCACAATTCCTTCGACAAGGCCGACTACCTCAAGGCCGAGAAGGCCTACGGTGAGGTGCTGGCCCTGACGCCCGAGAAGGAAGCGGGCCGCAACGACCTGGTCGAGCGGCTGGCAGCATCGGTCTACAAGCAGGGCGAACAGGCGCGCAAGGACGGCAAGGCCGCCGAGGCGGTGGCGCACTTCAACCGCGTCGCGACCGTCGCGCCGCAGTCGACCGTGCGCGCGACCGCGCAGTACGACGCGGCCGCCGCGCTCATCGGCATGAAGGACTGGGACGGGGCCACCCGCACGCTGGAGGACTTCCGCCAGCGCTACCCCAACCATCCGCTGCAGGCCGACGTGAGCAACAAGCTCGCGGTGGCCTACCTGGAGAAGAAGAGCTGGGGCCAGGCCGCGGGCGAGTTCGAGCGCATGGCCGCCACGAGCAAGGACCCGAAAGTCGCCCGCGAATCGCTGTGGCAGGCGGCCGAGCTGCATGAGAAGGCCGGCGCCCGTGCCGCGGCCACCAAGGCCTACACGCTGTACCTCAAGCAGAACCCCGAGCCGCTGGAGCTGTCGCTGGAAGCCCGCTACCGCCTGGCGCGCGTGGCCAAGGAAGACGGCAATCCGCAGCGCGAGTTCGCGCTGATGAAGGAGATCTACGACATCGACCGCAACGCCGGCAATGCCCGCACCAACCGCACCCGCTACCTGGGCGCAATGGGCGCGCTGGCCATGGCCGAGCCGGTGTACGAGTCGTACAAGAAGGTCGCGCTGGTCGAGCCGCTGGCCAAGAACCTCAAGCTGAAGAAGGCCAAGATGGAAGAGGTGCTCAAGGCCTACGCGGTGGCGTCGGACTACGGCGTGGCCGAGGCGGTCACCGCATCCACCTACAAGACGGCGGCGCTTTACCAGGACTTCGGCAAGTCCATGATGAGTTCGCAGCGGCCCAAGAAGCTGTCCAAGCTGGAGCTGGAGCAGTACAACGTGCTCCTGGAAGAACAGGCGTTCCCCTTCGAGGAAAAGGCGATGGAGCTGCACGAGCTGAACGTGCGCCGTACGGCCGAGGGTGTCTACGACCAATGGGTGAAGAACAGCTTCACGGCGCTCAAGGAACTGCGCCCCGCACGCTACGGCAAGCCCGAACGCAGCGAAGGAGTGATCGATGCGATCCGCTGACCTGATGCAGCGCCTGAGTGCCGTCGCGCTCTGCCTCGCGATGGCCGGCTGTGCCTCGGTGACGGACCCGCTGAAGGCCGCAGCCAGCAGCGTGACCGATGCGGTGAAGGGCGTGATGGCGCCGTCGCCCTCGGCCAGTGCACCTGCGACGTCGGCAGCCGCTGCCCCGGCCAAGGCCGGCTCGGCACCCGTCGCCGCGGCCAAGCCGCTGGAACCCGAAGCGCCGGTCGACCCGTTCGTTCAGCGCACCTACGACGAAGCCCGCCGCGCGCTGCGCTCGGGCCGCATGGACGACGCCGAGCGGCAGTTCAAGGCCATCTCGGCGGCGCATCCCGACTTCGGAGGCCCTTACGCCAACCTCGGCGTGATCCATCGCCAGGCCGGCAAGCTGCCCGAGGCGGTGACCGATTTCGAGAAGGCGACCACGCTCAATCCCAGGCAGCCCGTGTACTTCAACCAGCTGGGCGTGACATACCGCATGAACGGCCAGTTCACGAAGGCGCGCGAAGCCTACGAGAAGGCCATCGAGCTCGATGCGAACTACGCGCAGGCGGTGCTCAACCTCGCCATCCTGAATGACATTTATTTGTGGAACGGCCCGCGTGCGCTGGAGCTGTACGACAGATATCTCGCGCTCACGCCAGGAGGTGACGCTGTCGTAACCAAATGGATCGCGGATCTGAAGAATCGCAAGCAAGCGCCGAACAATGCGGCGAAGAAGGAGAAGGCATGAAACATGCGTCACTGCAATTGCTGATCGCGGCCTGTACGGCGTTGTTGGCCGGCGCGGCCTTCGCCGAGGACAAGGTCGAGGTGGACAGCACCAAGATCATCGGCAACCGCGAGTTGCCCAAGGTCCTGTACATCGTGCCCTGGAAGAAGCCCGCGCCGGGCGACCTCTCGGGCCGGCCCCTGGTGAGCGTGCTCGACGAAGCCTTGGCGCCCGTCGATCGTGACGTATTCCGCAGGCAGGTGAAGTACGACGCGCTGGCCTTCCCGCGCGATGCTGAACCTGCGACCGCTGCTAAGGCAGCGGCGACACCGGCAGCACCAGCGCCGGCTGCAAAGTGAGTTTTGGATTTGTTTTGACGTCAGTGGTTTGAAACCTGCAATCGAGCAAAAAAGTTGGTAACGGAGATTTGACATGAATGCGTTCAACACGGCAGTGAAGTTCTTCCAGGATTGCGGGCTGTTCATCTACCCCAGCCTGCTCATCATGGCCCTGGGCCTGGCGATCGCCATCGAGCGCTTCCTGATCCTCAACCGCGCGCGCTCGGACAACCGCAAGGTGTGGGCGCAGATCCTGCCCATGCTGCAGCAAGGCCAGTTCCGCGAAGTGCTGAACCTCACCTCCAAGAGCGACGCGGCCATCGGCAAGATCGTGAACAACGGCCTGGTGCGCATGCAAAGCCCCGGCCGCCGCGAAGACCTCGACGCCGCGATGGAAGAGGGCATGATGGAAATCGTGCCGCGCCTGGAAAAGCGCACCCACTACATCGCCACCTTCGCCAACGTGATCACGCTGGTGGGCCTGCTCGGTACCATCATCGGCCTGATCAAGGGCTTCACCGCGGTGGCCCAGGTGAACCCGGCTGAAAAGGCGGAAATGCTGTCGGCCTCGATCTCGATCGCGATGAACAACACCGCCTTCGCGCTGATGGTCGCGATTCCCTTCCTGCTGGTGCATTCGTTCCTGCAGTCCAAGACCAGCGAGATCGTGGACGGCCTGGAGGCCGCCAAGATCAGCTTCCTCAACCTGGTGCAGCGCATCAAGGCCGAGCAAGGCAAGTAAGCAGCACGCAGGAGATTCATCATGCGTGTCCGACGCCTGCGAAAGCATGCGGCCCACCTGGAGATCACCGCGTTCATCAACCTGATCGTGGTGCTCGTCCCGTTCCTCTTGTCCACAGCGGTGTTCACGCGGCTTGCCGTGATCGACCTGTCGCTGCCGGCACAGAGCTCGGGCGGGGTGGAGCAGCTCAAGGAGAACGACCTCAAGCTCGAGGTGGTTCTCCGTCCTGATGCCATCGAGGTGGGGGACCGCATCGGCGGCCTCATCCAGCGCATTCCCAACACCGCCAAGGGCTATGACCTCGCGACGCTGTCGCTGACGATGTACCAGATCAAGGCCAAGTTCCCCGACAAGCTGGAAGCCACCTTGCTCGCGCAGCCCAACACCCCGTACGACACGCTCGTGCAGGTGATGGACACCATGCGCATGACCAAGACCTGGAACGGCTCGAAGGCGACGGTGACCGACCTGTTCCCCGCCATCTCGATCGGCGATGCGCCGATTGCGAAGAAGTGAGGCCACCATGCCGATGACCCCACTTCAAAAGCGCGCCGAACGGCGCAGCCGCAACCAGACGATGGTGGACATGAACCTGGTGTCCCTCATCGACGTGTTCACCATCCTCATCTTCTTCCTGCTGTCCAGCGCCAGCGGCGTCGAACTGCTGCCCAGCCCCAAGGCGGTGAAGCTGCCCGACTCCATCGCCGAGAAGCAGCCCAAGGAGACGGTGATCGTCGTGGTGAGCGCGCAGGAGATCATCGTCGACGGCCGCAAGGTCGCCGACGTGGCCGCTGTCATCAACCAGCCGGGCGATCTCATCGAGCCGTTGAAGGCCGAGCTCGACATCCAGGCCAACCGCCAGGTGATCCGCAAGGAGAACGAGGCGGTGAGCAAGAACGTCACCATCATGGGTGACAAGGAGATTCCCTACAGCCTGCTGCGCAAGATCATGGTGACTTGTGCCCAGGCGAACTTCAGCGACGTCTCGTTCGCGGTTCGCCGGAAGGACGCATGATGAGCACGCTCGCTGTGTCATTCCGCGACAACGTCCTGCCGTGGTCCATCGCCACGGCGGACGAAGAGCGCTACAAGCGCGTGCTTCGCACGGTGCTGGCCATCGTCATCCTGTTCGGCCTGCTGTTCCGATTCCTGAACGTGCCGCCGCCCGACCGGGCCAAGCCGGCGGAGCTGCCCCCGCGCATCGCCAAGCTGGTGCTGGAGAACAAGCCCGTGCCTCCGCCGCCGCCGCCGAAGAAGGAAGCGCCGATCAAGGAAGAGCGCGTGGTCAAGGAGGGCGTCAAGCCCGAGCCGCCCAGGGACAAGACGCCGCCCAAGAAGGCCGAGCGTGTGCCCGAGGCCCGCGTGCCGGTGCCCAACAAGCCGCCGGGTGAGGCGCTGGAGAACGCCCGCAAGAAGGCCTCGGGTGTTGGCCTGTTCGCGGACAACTCCACCTCGGTGTCGGTGCAGGTGCCCACGGCGGTCCAGCTCAACCAGAACATCAAGCCGGGGCCGGGCGTCGGTACCGGCACGGGGGTGGGCGTGGGCGCGGGCAACGAACCCGGCTTGCCCGATCGTGCACTGATCACCTCCAAGGCCCAGGGCGGCAGCGGGGGCATCAACACCGCGGCCTACAGCCGCAACACCGGTGGCGGCGGCCTGGCAGGCCGCGGCACGACGCTGGTCGAAGGCGTGGCCGGTGGTGGTGGTGGTGGCGGATTTGGCGGCGGCGGTTCGCGCGGCGGCAATGGCGACGGCGTGGGCGGTGGCGGCGGCACCAAGGCCGGCGGCACGATGCAGCGCGGCAATTCCGGCAAGGCCTCGCGCTCGCTGGAAGATATCCGTCTCGTCATGGAGCGCAACAAGGGCGCGCTGTTCGCGATCTACCAGCGTGCGCTGCGCGACGACCCGGCGCTGCAGGGCAAGATGGTGATCAGCCTGAAGATCGCGCCCTCGGGCCAGCTCGTGGACTGCCACCTCATCTCCAGCGAGCTGAAGTCGCCGGAGCTGGAGGGCAAGGTGATCGCCCGCATCAAGGCGCTGGACTTCGGCGCCAAGGACGTGGACGTCACCACCGTGTCCTGGCCGCTGGACTTCTTCCCGTCGTAGGGTCTTCGCATTGACCCGACAAGACAAGAGGGCCTTCGGGCCCTCTTGTCTTTGGCACGCTGCATGACGGCTTGATGAATACCCTGTCCCACTGATTCAGGGGGGTGGGTGGGGGCGGTGCTCAGGCCTAGACTCGGCGAATTCCAACGAGGAGATCCGCTCATGAAGATGCATGTCCTTGCCTTCGCCGCGGCACTTTGCGCAGGCGCCGCCCAGGCAGCCCCGATCGACTGGAACACCTGGTCCTCCACCAGCGCCGGCACCATCACCACGACGGGCGGCCCCATCGGCGTCACGTACTCTGGTCCGGCACTCAACGTCTACAACCCCTATCCCAGCTACACCCCCACGCCCACCTTTGCCGACGGCGTGGTCGTCAACAACGCGCCGACCGCCAGCAACGGCATCCTGCAGATCACCGGCGGCGACAGCAGCGTGCAGACGCTGACCTTCTCGCAGGCCGTGGTCGACCCGGTCATGGCCATCTGGAGCCTGGGGCAGGGCGGCATCAACGCCAGCTTCCACTTCCTCGGCTCAGCGGTGCCCACCTTCGTGAGCGGCGGCCCGAGCGCTGAGTATGGCGGCACGCCCATCATCGTGTCGGGGCAGGACGTCTTCGGCCGCGAGGGCAACGGCACGGTGCAGTTCAAGGGCACCTTCACCAGCATCTCCTGGACGAACCCGGTCTACGAGTACTGGTACGGCTTCGACGTGGGCGTGGCCGGCGTCGCCACCACCGTGCCGGAACCCGAGACCTATGCGCTGATGCTGGCCGGCCTGGCAGCCGTCGGTTTCGTCGCCCGCCGCCGTCGAAGCTGACGACGCACGGCCACGCGCATCAAGGGGCCTTCGGGCCCCTGAGTTTTTTGAGCCCCCCAGTCGCTCCGCTCCTGCCCCCAAGGGGCGCCTCCCTGCGGACCGGCAAAGCCGGTTCCGCGGGCGTCACTTGATCCTTTTCGCATCTTGAACTTGACGATGACTCACCACTCCCCCGAAGCCGTCATCCAGCGCCAGCTCGATGCCTACAACGCCCACGACCTCGACGCCTGGCTGGCCACCTACGCGCCCGATGCGCAGCAATTCGAGCTGCCCGGCAAGCTGCTCGCCAGCGGCCACGCGCAGATGCGCGCGCGGATGGTCGAGCGCTTCACCGAGCCCGACCTGCATGCGCGACTCGTGCAGCGCCTGGTGATGGGGCACATCGTGGTGGACCAGGAGGTGGTCACGCGCAATTTTCCAGAGGGCCGTGGCCACGTGCCCCTCATGTGCGTCTACGAGGTGCGCGACGGGCTGATCCGCCACGCCTCCTTCGCCTTCGGCGAGAAGGTGCCCGGCTGAGCCGCACAAGCCATGCGACGCATCGGCCTCATCTCCGACACGCACGGCCTGCTGCGCCCGGAGGCGGTGCGTGCCCTGCACGGCTGCGACTTCATCGTTCATGCCGGCGACATCGTCGGGGCCCGCATCCTGGACGACCTGTCGCTGCTGGCGCCGGTGACCGCGGTGCGCGGCAACAACGACAAGGGCGACTGGGCCAGGGCACTGCCCGAGACCGGGATGCTGCGTGTGGAGGATGTCTCGATCTACGTCATCCACGACCTGCACGACCTGGACATCGACCCGCAATCCGCAGGCGTGCAGGTGGTGGTGTCGGGACATTCGCACACCCCGGTGATCGACCGGCGCGGCGAGGTGCTGTTCGTCAATCCCGGCAGTGCCGGACCGCGCCGTTTCCGGCTGCCGATCACGCTGGCGGAACTGGTGGTGGACGGGGCGTCGGTGCAGGCGCGCATCCTTGCGCTGGAGCCCGCTCCAACGCCTTGAAGCGGTGCGCCGGGTAACGGTTCGTTCTGGCCACGTGCGAACTGCGCGACTTCGAGAAATAGGTCCCGCGCAATCGTCCACTTTGACGCTTTGCCCCGGCCGGTTCGCCTCTATGCTCAGCAAATCTCTGTGGTTTCTGGCGTGATCTTCATGGACGAGTATTTGCAGTGGCTGCTGATCGGTGTCGGCATCCTCCTGGTCGTGGGTTGGGTGGTGCACCGCGTCTACGTTCGGGCCAAGGCCAAGCACAAGGCACGCCGCCTGGCGGCCGAGGCTTCACGCGCGCAGACGCAGCGCCTGGCCGCTGAAGAGGCCGCCAAGCAGCACGCCCGCCGCAAGGCCGCCGCCGACGAGGCGGCGCGTGTCGAAGCCGCACGCCGGGCCGAGAAGGAAGCCGCCCGCGTCGAGGCCGAGCGCAAGGCGTCGGAGCAGGCCGCCCGCAAGGACGCTGAACGCATTGCCGCCGCGGCCGTGGCCCATGCCCGTGCCGAGGCGGCGCGCACCGCGGAAGCGGCACGTCGCGAGGCCGAGCGCCGTGCCCAGGCCGAGGCGCAAGCCCGCCAGGCCGAACAGGAACGCCGTGCGGCGGAAGCGGCTGAACGCGCCGAAGCCGCCCGCATCCAGGCCGAACGCGAAGCCGCCCAGCGCCGTGCCGCTGAAGAAGCCGCGCGTGCGGAGGCCGCCAGGCAGGAAGCCGAACGCATCGAAGCGGCGCGGCTCGAAGCTGCCCGCGCGGAAGCCGCCCGCTTGGCCGCCGAACTGGCCGCACGCGAAGAAGCCATCCGCATTGCCGCGGCAGAGCAGGCCGCCCGCATCGCTGCTGCCAACGCCGCGCGCGAGGAAGCCCGCCGCCAGGCCGAGGAACAAGCTGCGCGAGAGCGTGCCGAACGCGAGGCCGCCGCGGAGGCGGCGCGCCTTGAGGCGCTGCGCATGGCCGCGGAAGAGGTGGCTCGGGCCGAGGCCGCCCAGGCCGCGGCGCAGGAAGCCGCGCGCCTGGCTGCCGAGGCAGCCGCACGAGCCGAGGCCAGCAAGCCCGCTGCGCGAACCGCTCGCAAGAGCCCTGGCGAGACGCTGGTGATGATCGCCGACGACTCCAAGATCGTCCGCGTGAAGACCGGCCGCCTGCTCACCCAGCACCAGTACCAGGTGTCCTATGCCACCGACGGCCTGGACGCCGTGGCGCAACTGGGCGCCACCGTGCCCGACATCGTCATCACCGACGTGGAAATGCCCGGCATGGACGGCTTCGAGCTGACCCGCCACGTGCGCCAGAACCCGGCCACGGCCCACATCCCGGTCATCATGATCACGGCGGCCGATGATCGGCATCGCAACGATGCGAGCGAGGCAGGAGTGAGCGTGCTGCTGGGCAAGCCGTATGAGGACGATGCCCTCATCGCGCACATTCGCTCGGCCATGAACCACGGCGAAACCCAGCACGGCGCCCTGGTGAATTGAGCCCCCCAGTCGCTGCGCTGCCGCGCTACATCGCCTTGACGGGCATGCACAGGTCGCAGTTGAAGGCGCCGGTCGTTTCGTCCATCACGAAGTCCAGGCCATACACCTCGATCGCAAGCCGATCGTCCACCTGATAGCCGCTGTCGGGCAACCACTCGCACAGCTCGTTCCACGCGCCGTGGATCTGCGCTGTCGTGCCGACGAACTTCGCGCACGCATAGCGGCCGCCCGCGATGGTCGCGATGCCCACCTCTCCCGTCGGCTTGAACGATGCATCGACCTCGATGCATGCGTCATACCGGCATTTCTCCGGCGCGGTGACTTCCGGGTTGTCCTGGCTGATGCCGTACATCACGCGGCGCGGATTCATGAGCCCGTGCTCGCCGCACCAGGCGGCGAAGCGCTGCCACAGGCGCGGGATCTCCGTGCCTCCGTACGGTCCGATGCTGCGCATGTAGGCCACGCGGGTTTCGTTCAGGTTCTTGACGACAACGTTCATGGGTTGACCTCCTGTGGGTTCGAGGCGGCCCGACGGCCAGAGGTCTGGATCGTGGCGGAAGGCCTGCGCCACCGATTGATGTTCGTTGCTCAGGCTTTGATGAATCTTGCTCAGCCGTTGCTGGTGCTCTTGCGCCCAGCCGCGGTGTGCGCCACGCCGCCACGCTCCGGGCGTGACCTTGAAGTGTGCCCGGAAGGCCCGCGTGAACACCTCGGGCGAGGCAAAGCCCACGTCGAAGCCGATGGATGAGGCCGCCAGGTCCGGCGAGCTCAGGAGCCTGCCGGCTGCGGTTTCAAGCCGCCGGCGGCGCACCCAGTCGCCCAGGGTTTCGCCGGTCATGGCACGGAACACCCGATGGAAATGGAAGGCCGAGAAATGCGCCACTGCCGAGAGCGTCTCCAGGTCCAGCGGCTCGGCCAGGTTCGCGTCGATGTGGTCGATGACCCGGTTGATTCTGGCGATGTAGGCTTGGCGGGAGTTCATCGGCGGCTGCAACACAGCGAAACCGGAAGCTTAGCGACTTGCCGGTACAGTCGCGCATGGCCGACACGACCCAACCGCTGATCCAGCGCGACGCGCTCATCGCAGGCGCCACCGGGCTGATCGGGCGGGAACTGTTCAAGCTCCTCCTCGCCTCGCACCACTACCACCGCATTCACGTGCTGCTGCGCCGTCCGGCGCGCGACCTGCAGGCCGACGAGCGCGTGTCACTGCACTATGTCGAGTACCACAAGCTCACGCCCATGCCGCCGGTGGACGACGTGTTCATCGCGCTCGGAACCACCATCAACGATGCCGGCTCCAGGGACGCCTTCCGGCGCGTGGACTACGACGCCGTGCTTGCCACCGCCCGCGCCTGCCTGCTGCGCGGCGCCAAGCGGCTGGTGGTGGTGTCGGCGCTGGGGGCCGCCAGCCGTTCGCTGGTGTTCTACAACCGGGTCAAGGGGCAGATGGAGGAGGCCATCTCCAAGCTGCCGTACGAGAGCGTGACCATCGTGCAGCCCTCGCTGCTGCTGGGCGACCGCGCGGCGCTCGGCCAGCCCGAGCGCGCGGGCGAGCAATGGGCGGCCAAGCTGCTCAAGCCGGTGATGCCGCTGGTGCCCCGCGGCATGCGGCCCATCGCGGCGCAGGACGTGGCCCGGGCGATGCTGGACGCCGCCTTGAGTGCGAATCCCGGCGTACACGTTCTCCGGTCGGCGGTGATGCAGGCGAAAAAATGAGCAAAAATCGAAACCTTCGATCCGCCGGGTCGAACATCCATTTAGGGACGCTACCGATGAAGACCTCGCTTTGCCTCAGCGCCTGCATCCTGGCCCTGTCAGGCCTCGCGGGCTGCGCCACCACGAGTGACGAAGAACAGCCCACGCTGAAAGACCAGCCCGAAGCCCGGACTGGCAGCAACATTCCCCGCAAGACCGACGCCAAGGTCTACAACAAGGACGCGGTGCAAGACATCATGCGCACGCCGTCGCCGGTGGGCAAGCCCGGCGGCTGACCGACGGCATCACTCACCAGCAAGGGCGGGCGTCCGGCGAGGGCGGCCCGCCCTTGGTGTTTCAGGAGTCCAGGGTCCGCATCTGCGGCGGCAGGCGGTTCAGCAGGAAGCGGATCGCCAGCGGGACCAGCACCAGGTCATCGACCAGCCCGACGAAGGGAATGAAGTCGGGGATCAGGTCGATGGGCGAGAGCACATACAGCACGATGGCTGCCGTGCCCAGCTTGAGCCACATCGGCGCCTGCGGATGCCGCAGCGCGTGGTAGAGGTGACGCGCATCGCCGCGGATCACTCGCCACAACAGCAACCATCTCTTCCACATTGCCTGCTCCTTGCGCGGGTCCGCAACTGCGCCGCACTGACTGCACGTGGGGTCATCCATGCGTTGGACAAGGGGTCCCGGCCGCGCACCTGCCCGTTGTACGCCATGTGGCGTATTCCTGGAAAGGGTGTCCCTTCGTAACCTGCGCTTCGTCCATCCCAGGAGGGGTTTGGAGACTCACTTTCCAAGGAGCGCCTTTCATGAAACACACCCGCCGTACGTTTGCGAAAACCCTGAGCGCCGTCGGCCTGGCCGTCGGCACCCTGTCGCTGAGCAGCCTGGCTCACGCCGCCGACACCATCAAGGTCGGCATCCTGCACTCGCTGTCGGGCACGATGGCGATTTCCGAGACGGTCTTGAAGGACGTCGCGCTGATGACCATCGACGAGATCAACGCCAAGGGCGGCGTCATGGGCAAGAAGCTCGAGCCCGTGGTCGTCGACCCGGCCTCCAACTGGCCGCTGTTCGCCGAGAAGGCCAAGCAACTGATCTCGCAGGACAAGGTGGCCGTGATGTTCGGCTGCTGGACCAGCGTGTCGCGCAAGTCGGTGCTGCCGGTGGTCGAGGAACTCAACGGCCTGCTGTTCTACCCCGTGCAGTACGAGGGTGAAGAGCTCAGCAAGAACGTGTTCTACACCGGTGCTGCACCCAACCAGCAGGCCATTCCCGCCGTCGAGTACCTGATGAGCAAGGAAGGCGGCGGCGCCAAGCGCTTCGTGCTGCTGGGCACCGACTACGTGTACCCGCGCACCACCAACAAGATCCTGCGTGCCTTCCTGAAGAGCAAGGGCGTGAAGGACACCGACATCGACGAGAAGTACACCCCCTTCGGCCACAGCGACTACCAGACCATCGTGGCCGACATCAAGAAGTTCTCCGCCGGCGGCAAGACCGCGGTGATCTCCACCATCAACGGCGACTCCAACGTGCCTTTCTACAAGGAACTGGGCAACCAGGGCCTGAAGGCGACGGACGTGCCGGTGGTGGCCTTCTCGGTGGGTGAAGAGGAACTGCGCGGCGTGGACACCAAGCCGCTGGTGGGCCACCTGGCCGCCTGGAACTACTTCATGAGCCTGAAGAACCCGGCCAACGAGGCCTTCAAGAAGCAGTGGGCCGCCTACGCCAAGGCCAAGAACCTGCCGGGCGCCGACAAGCCGCTGACCAACGATCCGATGGAAGCCACCTACATCGGCATCCACATGTGGAAGCAGGCCGTGGAGAAGGCCAAGAGTACCGACACCGACAAGGTCATCGCCGCAATGGGCGGCCAGACCTTCCAGGCGCCGGGTGGCTTCACGTCCACCATGGACGCGAAGAACCACCACCTGCACAAGCCGGTGTTCATCGGCGAAGTGAAGGCCGACGGCCAGTTCAACGTGGTGTGGAAGACGCCGGCCCCGGTGAAGGCCAAGCCGTGGAGCCCGTACATCGAAGGCAACGACAAGAAGAAGGACGAGCCGGAGAAGAAGTGACCACCCCCGGAGCGCCTTCCGGTGCTCCCCCTCAAGGGGGCGCCGCTGGCGGACCGGCGAAGCCGGATCCGCGGCGGCCGCTTAATTCCGTTTGCATCTTCCCAACCCGTTCGCGCTGGGCTTGTCGAAGCGCTCGTGCACTGCACAGCGGCCCGACAGGCGCAGCCCGGGCGGGGGCTTGTTGATTTCATGATGTTCAGAGCCTGCGTCCTACTGATTGCGCTGTTCGCGGGGGCCGCCCACGCCCTGACCGCCGAGCAAGTCCGCGCCATGGCCATCGGCGAGAATGATGCGCGTGCCGCCGCCATCGGCCTCGTGGCCGCGAGCGGCGACGACAAGGCGCCCGCGTTCTTCCAGGCACTGCTCGACGATGCCGTGAAGACCTCCGGCGACAAGGTGTTCGTGGTGAAGGACGGCAAGGCCGTCGATGCCGCCACCGGTGCTTCCGTGACGCTGCCTGAGAACGCCGAGGACGTCGTCAACAGCAACCGCATGCGCCGCGAGATCGAAGGCGCGCTCGCGTCGCTGAAACTGCTGTCGACGGACGTGGCCCAACGCGCCGCCGCCATCAAGGAATTGCGCGAGGGCGTGGATGAATCCAAGCTGCCCTTGATCGAGAAGGCCTACGCGGCCGAGACCGATGCGAAGCTGAAGGCCGACCTCGGCCTGCTGCGCGCCGGCGTGCTGATTTCCTCGACAGACAAGGCCAGGCGCCTGGAGGCCGCGAAGTCGCTGGCCGACAGCCGCGAGCCGGCCACCAAGACCCTGCTGCTGGACCGCCTGAAGCCCGACGCTGAAACCGAGGCCGACGTGCGCGCGCAGTTGCAGACCTCGCTGTCGGCCATCGAGTCTCGCCTGGCCTGGGGCGAGCGGCTGGGCGTCATCTTCACCGGCGCGAGCCTGGGGTCCATCTTGCTGCTGGTGGCGCTGGGCCTGGCCATCACCTATGGCCTGATGGGCGTGATCAACATGGCCCACGGCGAGCTGATGATGATCGGCGCCTACGCGACCTACGTCGTGCAGAACATCTTCAAGGCCCACCTGCCGGGCCTCTTCGACTACTACGTGGTGGCCGCCATTCCCGTTGCCTTCCTCGCCTCGGCCCTGGTGGGCGCGGCGATGGAGCGCAGCGTCATCCGCTTCCTGTACGGCCGGCCGCTGGAGACGCTGCTGGCCACCTGGGGCATCAGCCTGGTGCTGATGCAGGCCGTGCGCAGCCTCTTCGGCGCGCAGAACGTGCAGGTGGAGAACCCGTCGTGGCTGAGCGGCGGCGTGCAGGCGCTGAGCAACCTCACGCTGCCCTTCAACCGCATTGCCATCATCGTGTTCGCGGCGCTGGTGCTGGCGGGTCTGGCCTTCATGGTGGCCAAGACGCGCCTGGGCCTGTTCGTGCGCGGCGTGACGCAGAACCGGCCGATGGCCGCCTGCATGGGCGTGAACACCGCGAGGGTGGACACCTATGCCTTCGCGCTGGGCTCCGGCATTGCCGGACTCGCAGGCTGCGCGCTCTCGCAAGTGGGCAACGTGGGGCCGGACCTGGGCCAGGGCTACATCGTGGACTCGTTCATGGTCGTAGTGCTGGGCGGCGTGGGCCAGCTCGCCGGCACGGTCTACGCGGCGCTGGGCCTGGGCATCCTCAACAAGCTGCTCGAAGGCTGGACCGGCGCGGTGCTGGCCAAGATCATGGTGCTGGTGTTCATCGTGGTGTTCATCCAGAAACGGCCGCAGGGGCTGTTCGCGATGAAGGGGCGGAGCGCTGAAGCATGAGTGCCTTGCCGCGAGACATCGCCGCCGCGCAGGCCCTGCCGGTTGCACCGAGTGCAGCCATGGCACCTGCCGCGGGCTGGACGCAGCGCCACGGCCTTCGTCTGAGCGTGCTGGGGCTGCTGCTGGTCATCTGCGGGCTGGTGCCGGTGCTCAACCTCGTCGTTCCCGCCGGCAGCGCCCTGCACATGAGCGACTACGCCGTCGCGCTGATCGCCAAGATCATGTGCTACGCCATCTGCGCGCTGGCCATGGACCTCATCTGGGGCTACACCGGCATCCTCTCGCTGGGCCACGGCGTGTTCTTCGCCCTGGGCGGCTACGCGATGGGCATGTACCTCATGCGCCAGATCGGCCGCGACGGCAACTACCAGAGCGACCTGCCGGACTTCATGGTGTTCCTGGACTGGAAGAAGCTGCCCTGGCACTGGGCCTTCAGCGACAGCTTCGCCGCGACGCTGGTCTTCATCGTGGCGGTGCCTGGCCTGCTGGCCTTCGTGTTCGGTTTCTTCGCCTTCCGCTCGCGCATCAAGGGCGTGTACTTCTCCATCATCACGCAGGCGATGACCTTCGCGACGATGCTGCTGTTCTTCCGCAACGAGACGGGCTTCGGCGGCAACAACGGCTTCACCGACTTCAAGCGCATCCTGGGCATCGCCATCGCCAGGCCGTCCACGCGCATGACGCTGTTCGTCATCACCGGCTGCACGCTGCTGGCCTTCTACCTGCTGGCGCGCTGGCTGGTGGCCAGCAAGTTCGGCCGCGTGCTGCAGGCCCTCCGCGATGCGGAGTCGCGCGTGATGTTCACCGGCTATGACCCGCTGCGCTACAAGCTCAGCATCTGGGTGATCTCCGCGGTGATGTGCGGCATCGCCGGCGCGCTGTATGTGCCGCAGGTGGGCATCATCAACCCGAGCGAGATGTCGCCGGCGGCCAGCATCGAGATCGCCATCTGGACGGCGGTGGGCGGGCGGGCCTCGCTGGTCGGCCCCATCGTTGGCGCCTTCTTCGTCAATGGCGCGAAGAGCTGGTTCACGCAGGCCTTCCCGGAGTTCTGGCTGTACTTCCTGGGCGCGCTGTTCATCGCGGTCACGCTGTTCCTGCCGCAAGGGATCATCGGCCTGGTAAGTCGCCGCAAGAAGGAGGAGCGTGCATGACGCCCGAGTTGATGGAAGCGGGGGCGAAGGCACGCGAGGCGGCTGAAGTCCGCAAGCAAGGCAACCCCGGGCAATCGGGCGGACGCGCCGCCAGCTACGGCCGCGTGGTGGAAGAGGGCGTGGTCGACGTGGTCCACGGCCCCATCCTGTACCTGGATGAGATCACCGTCAGCTTCGACGGCTTCAAGGCGCTCAACGACCTGTCGCTGTACATCGATGCCGGCGAGCTTCGCTGCATCATCGGCCCCAACGGCGCGGGCAAGACGACGATGATGGACGTCATCACCGGCAAGACCCGGCCCGATTCGGGCAAGGCCTTCTTCGGCTCGACCATCGACCTGCTGCGCCTGCGCGAGAACCAGATCGCGAGCATCGGCATCGGCCGCAAGTTCCAGAAGCCCACGGTGTTCGAGCAGCTCTCGGTGTTCGAGAACCTGGAGCTCGCGCTCAAGGCCGACCGCGGCGTGAAGGCGTCGATGTTCTTTCGCCTGAATGGCGAGCAGCTGGACCGCATCGGCGCGATGCTGCAGCTCATCCATCTCAAGGACAGCGCGCAGCGCACTGCCGGGCTGCTCTCGCACGGCCAGAAGCAGTGGCTGGAGATCGGCATGCTGCTGATGCAAGACCCCAAGCTGCTGCTGCTGGACGAGCCCGTGGCCGGCATGACCGACGAGGAGACCGAACGCACGGCCGAGCTGTTCCTCTCGCTCGAAGGCAACCACTCGCTGGTGGTGGTGGAGCACGACATGAAGTTCATCCACGAACTCACCCGAGACAACCCGGCCAAGAAGGTGACGGTGCTGCACGAAGGCAGCGTGCTGGCCGAAGGCTCGCTGGCCGATGTGCAGGCCAACGAAAAGGTCGTCGAGGTCTACCTGGGACGATGAACATGCTCAAGGTCGACGGCATCAACCAGTTCTACGGCGGCTCGCACATCCTGCGCAACCTCGGCTTCGAGGCGAAGCTGGGCGAGGTCACCGTCATCCTCGGACGCAACGGCGTGGGCAAGACCACGCTGCTCAAGAGCCTGATGGGCGTGGTGCCGGTGAAGACCGGCAGCATCCAGCTCGACGGGCAGGACATCACCCGCGACACGCCGTACGAGCGCGTGCGCAAGGGCGTGGGCTACGTGCCCCAAGGGCGCGAGATCTTCGGCCGGCTCACGGTGGAAGAGAACCTGCGCATGGGCCTGGCCTACAAGCCGGGCAAGACGCCGATTCCTTCGGAGCTGTTCGAACTGTTCCCGGTGCTCAAGCAGATGATCAACCGCCGCGGCGGCGATCTGTCAGGCGGTCAGCAGCAGCAGCTCGCCATTGCGCGTGCGCTGGCGGCGGGCCCCAAGCTGCTCATCCTCGACGAGCCCACCGAAGGCATCCAGCCCAGCATCATCAAAGACATCGGCCGCGTGATCCGCATGCTCGCGGACCGCCAGACCATGGCCATCGTGCTGGTGGAGCAGTACTACGACTTCGCCGCCGAGCTCGCCGACCAGTACCTGGTGATGGAGCGCGGCGAGATCGTCATGCAGGGCATGGGTGAGCACATGGAGACGGATGGCGTGCGTCGCCGCATGTCGATCTAGTCACGCAGGACTCACAGCGACCTCAGGCGCTGCTCCACGTACTGCGCAAGTTCCGGCGTCAGGCTCCCCGACGAACGCGCCCGGCTGAACGCTTCGCGGGCGTTGTCGGCCTTGCCTTCGGCCGCCTGCGAGATGCCCAGGCCCATCCACCACACGCCGTTGTTGGGCATGGTGCGCACGGCCGCAGCGAAGTGGTCGGAGGCTTGCGCATGCCGGCCGGCGCGTTGCAGCACCGCGGCGCGGAAGGCGTGGTCTTCGGCGCTCATCCAGGCGCCGTCGGTGGGTTGCAGCACCTCGGCGGCGCGCTGCATCTCGCCGCGCTCGGCATGCACGCGGGCCAGCATCATGGCGAGCGCTGCGTTGCCGGGCGCCAGGGCGAGGCCCTCGGCCAGCACGCCGCGGGCGTCATCGGACTTGCCCTGGTTGATGAGGGCACCCGCCAATGCCTGGCGCGACAGGAGGTGCGTGGGTTCTTCCCGAAGGGCAGCTGCATAGGCCTGCGCCGCTTCGGCGTATTGGCCGGCCTGGTGCAGCGTCACGCCGCGCTGGTATTCGGCTTCGGCGCGCTCATGTGCCGTGCGGGTGGAGGCGCGTTTCTCGATGCGCGGCTCAGCCATCATGGCTGCGGGCGCGGAGGGTTTCACGGACGAGGTTGGCGCCAGAGCCAAGGCTGTTCCCTGAGTCTCGGCGGCCTCTGCCTGCGCCGGCTTGGCGGTGCGGTCTTCTCGTTCTGGGGCGCTCTCAGCTTCGGCCTTCAGTGCCGGCTTCGTGTTCGGGGTGACCATGGCCACGACGGGTGGGGCCACAGGCCGAACGCGTTCACTCGCGGACGATGACGCCGCAGCCGCCGGAGCCGATGCCGCCACGACCACGACCGGTGTCGGCGCGGGCGCAGCCGTCGCCGCAGCAACGGGTGCGGCGGCCGGTGCTGCAGGCTGCGCCAGGCGGCTCGCCATCGACCAGGCCAAGGCGGCCGAGCCCCCGGCCACGAGCAGCACCGCCCCTGTGATCACCGCCAGGCGCCATGAGCGCGCCGGGGCCGCAGGCGTGGCCATGGCCTTCACAGCGGTGGGCATGACCGGGCCGCCCGCATGGCGACGGTCCAGGTCTTGCAGAACCTGATTGATGAGGCTCATCGGAACAACCACTTCATCCAGCCGAAGCCGCTTCGCGCCGGCGCATCGGCCGTGTCGCGCGCGGCCAGGCGCACATGCTTTGCATCCACCTGCACGCCGCCTTCGCCGAACACGGCCAGCAGCGACTTGTGCGCGAGGATGTTCGCGACCCGCGGCGTGCCGCCGCTCGCGCGGTGCAACGCCTTCACGGCACTGCGGCTGAAAACTTCCGCGCCGTGGTAGCCCGCCACGCGCAGGCGATGGTCCAGGTACAGGCGCAGCTCCTCGCGGCTGAGCGCGCCCAGCCGGTAGTGAAAGGAAATGCGCTGGCGCAGTTGCCGCAGGTTGGGCTGGGCCAGCTTGTCGTCGAGTTCCGGCTGGCCGAACAGCACCACCTGCATCAGCTTGCGCTTCTCGGTCTCCAGGTTCGACAGCAGGCGCAGCGTCTCCAGGCTGGCATGTTTGAGCGCCTGCGCTTCGTCAACGCACACCACCACTCGCCGGTCTTCTGCCGCCAGGTGCAGCAGCGTGTCGTTGATGCGCTTGAGCAGCGTGAATTCGGTGGCCGTGGCCGGCAGCGTCTCGCCCAGTTCCGCGGCCAGCGCCAGCAGCAGCGTGCGCGAGGTGTGGTTCGGATTGGGCAGGTAGCAGCTCACCGCATTCGTGGGCAGCGTGGCCAGGAAGCGTCGGCACAGCAGCGTCTTGCCCGTGCCCACTTCGCCCGTGATCTTGATAAAGCCCTCACCGCTGTCGCAGGCGACGTGCAGCGTGTTCAGCGCTTCCTGGTGGGCGCGCGTGGAGAACACGAAGGCCGTGTCGGGCGTGAGGCCAAAGGGCAGCTCGTTCAGTCCGAAGTGGGCGAGGTACATGGCGGCGATCCGGTCAACGCACCGTGTTGGCGGGCACGCCGTAGGACTGCAGGCGATCCTGCACGTCGGCCGCATCCGCCTGCCAGCCCTGGCTGCCGCGGATGATGGTCGGCTTGAGCAGGATCACCAGCTCGCTCTTCTGGCTGCTGTTGTTCTTCTGCCCGAAGAGGTTGCCGACGACGGGTTGTTCATGCGCGCCGGGCAGGCCCGAGCTGCTGGCCGACTGCTGCTGCTTCATCAGGCCGCCGATGGCGACGATGTTGCCGTCCTGCACGCGCACGACGCTGTCGCTTTCGTTGACGGTGCTGGCTGCCAGCGGCAGCTGGAAGTTGCCCAGCGAGCCGAGGTTCACGCTCTTCTGCTTCTCGGCCACCACGCTTACCGATGGGTGCAGGTGCAGGATGATCGAGTCGCTCTCGTCGATCTGCGGCGTCACGTCCAGCGCGATGCCGCTGAAGAAAGGCTGCACGCCGATGGTCGGCGAGTTGGTGGTGCCGCCCGTGCCGGTGGTCGTGTTGGTGGTGATGCTCGTGACGAAGAATTCGTCGGTGCCCACCTTGAGCACGGCCTTCTGGTTGTTGATGGTGGCGATGCGCGGGCTGGACAGCACCTGCACGTTGCCCTGCGATTCGAGGAACTGCAGGAGCGCGGCGAAGTTCTGCGCCTGGAAGGCCAGGCCGAACAGGCTGCCCTTGTTGGCGATGTCGCTCACCAGGTTGCCGCCGGCGTTCGAGAACAGCTGCGCGGTGGTGAAGTCCTTGGTGGAGTAGTTGATGTCCTGCACGCCGGTGGCCAGCGGGCCGGTCTGCTGCATCACGGTGCCCGGTGCCACCTGGCCGGTGGACCAGTGGTTGTGGCCGTTGCCGAACACCGACCAGTTCACGCCGCTGGCGTAGCTGTCGCTGAGCTGCACCTCGATGATCTTGGCTTCGATCATCACCTGCCGCTCGATGATGAGCTGCGTCATGCGCAGGTAGTTCTCGGCGTTGCGGATGTCGTTCGGGAAGCCGCGCACCGCGATCACGCCCGACAGCGGGTTCACGATGACCTTGCGGTTGCCGTCGCCGCCCACGATGGCGTTGAGCGTCTCGCGCAGCTCACCCCAGAAGTCGTTGTCGCTTTCGGTGGAGATGCGGCTGCTTTGCGTGGTGGCATTCGGCGCGGCGTTGCCCGAGCCGGTGCCCGACGGCGTCGAGGTCGTGGACCCCGTGTTGCCCTGCGTCGGATTCGACGAGATCGACCCCGAGGTCACGCGCATGTCCGTCGCGCCCTTGCGCTTGCCAGCCAGGTAGTTCACCTGGAAGATGCGCGTCTGCAGCGTGTTGGGCTGGATGAAGATGCGCGTGCCTTCCATGCGGTATTCGTAGCCGTAGAGGTCGCGGATGGAATCCAGCGCCTCGCGCACCGTCACGCTCTTCAGGTTGATGGCGATCACGCCCGACAGGTCCGGCGGCACCAGCATGCTGTACTTCGTGCCCGACACGATCTGCAGGAACACCTGCTGCGCCGGCGCGTTGTGCACGGCCAGGTCGAAGCGCTGCTCCGGCGGCGCGGGCGGCCGGATGGGCGCGGCCTGCAGCGGCGGCAGCAGCGCGCGGTCCACGGCGTCGGGCCGGGCCACGGGCTTGGGGGCCTCGCGGTTGGCGGCGGCCTTCACCTCGTCGCGGATGCGGTCCATGGTGGCGCCGGGCGCCATCTTCTGCGGCTGGGCAGGCGGCGTGTTGCAGCCGGCCAGCAGGGCCAGCAGCGACAGCGACCACCCCGTGGCGTGGTGAGAGAGCTTGTTCATCTTGTCGGCTCCGGTGTGGCCGGAGAGTGGCCTTGTCTTGTGGTGTCAGGCAGCAGCGGCAGCGTGGTCTCGCCCTGCGGGCCCCTGAGCACGGCGAAGCGTTCGGTGATGCGCACCAGCTTCGCGTCGCGGAAGCGTCCGCCCAGCACGACGACTTCGCCGCTGATGACCGCGGCTGGCGTGCGTCCCTTGCCGAGCAGCACCGATTGAAGTTGCACGGAAGACTCTGGCGCCGAGGCGGCCTGCGCGGGCGTGGCCAGCAGCGAAGCCGGCGGGCGCGTCGGGTCCTGCAGCGTCTCGGCTTGCAGCGCCGCAGCGGCCAGTGCCAGCACGACGCCGGCGGCGTAGCGGAAAGGCAGGAAGGGCATCACACGCGCCACCATGTCTTCTCCAGGCTGATGGTGTAGACAGTCACCGTCATCGTGTTGGCCGGCCATTTCTGCGCATCCATCTTCAGCTCGCCCCAGTAGACGCGGCGCGGCAGGTTCTCCAGCGCGGCGAGGTAGGCCTGCATGTCGGCGTAGGAGCCTTGCACGGTGATCTCGACGCCGTGGCGGTAGAGCCAGGCGTCGCGGGAATCCTTGTTCTGTACCGACGATGCCGGCGCTGCGACCTTGGGCGCGCCCACCAGCTCCGACACCGACATCACCGGCACGCTCTTGAGTGCCACCAGTTGAAGGCCGCGATGCGACTGCAGCAGGCTGCCCAGCAGCTGGCCCATCTCCTGCGGCTGCACCAGGGCGCGCTGCACCTGCGCGAACTCGCCGTCGGCCAGTTGCAGCTGGTCGCGCAAGGCCTTGAGCTGGGCCTGCACGGCGGCATCGGGGTTGCGCTGGCGCTGCTGCAGCGCCTGCACCTGCGGGCCGAGCGCGGCCAGGTCCTTTTGCTGCTGTTCCATCTGGCGCTGCAGCTGCACGCGCTGCTTGTAGGCCGGCTCGATGAAGAGCAGGGCGCCCAGGCCCAGCACCAGCACGAGTGCGCAGGCCATCACCAGGCCGCGCTCGCGGCGGGCCAGGGCCATGAATCGGCTGCGCGAACGAAGCCACCAGGCTTTCATCGCTTGTCCTCCTTGCCCACGGCCGCGCCTTGCGAGCCGGTCAGCGAGAACTCGACGTAGCGGGCCAGCTGCGGCTTGTTGTCGGCCGGCGCGGAGGCCTTGGCGGCCACCGGCGTGGCGGCCATGTCGTCCATCGGCCGGGCAATGTCCAGTGCGCGAAAGGCGCGGCCCTGGAGTGCGGGCTCCTGGTTGAGGCGGCCCACGTAGGCAGGGATCAGTTCGGGGTTCATCGCGCGGCCGCGCAGGGCCAGGTCCTGGTGGTCCAGCACGAGGCCGGTGAGCCACAGGCCGTCCAGCGTCTGGCGGGCGAAGGCGCGCAGCGTGCCCGAGTGCCCCTGCTGGTCGCCCAGTCCACCGGCGCGGATCATCTGCAAGGCGGCCTGGCGCTGCTCCAGCGTGGCCTGCGTGCTGCCGACCTCGGCCACCAGCTTCGTGTCGGGCCGCAGCGAATCCACCTGCCGCGCGAGTTCCTGGATGGCGTTCTGTTGCGCCTGCAGGGCGTCGGCCGTCTGCTGCGCCGGTGCCTGCAACTGGCCGAGCTGCCAGTGCGTGATGCCGGCGCCCAGCGCCACCACCAGCACGGCCGCGCCGATGGCGGCGGCGCAGGTCTCGGCGCTGAGCCAGTCGTGCTGGATGCGCAGCGAAGCGTCGTAGAGATTGATGTTCTGGCGTGCCATCGCGTCAGTCCTCGTCCCGCAGCGACAGGCCGATGGCTTCCAGCCATTGCGTCTGGCCGGTCGGTTCCTTCAGCGCCGGGAAGGCGTCCAGGTCCATCACGTCGGCGAGGTTCATGGCTTCCACCGGCAGGTACAGGTTCGAGGCGAGGTAGCTCACCAGCACCGCGGCGCCCGAGGGGGCGGCCACCATCAGGCGCTGCAGGGCGATCTGGCTGAACTGGCGGTCGAAGTTGTCCAGCGAGCGCTGCACCTCCAGGCCCACGCGCTCGAACAGCGCGTCGCGGCGGGCGGCGTCGTTGTCATCGGTGAGTGCCAGCGCGCTGGCGGGGATGTCGATGCGGCGCGAGGCGAAGAGCTCGCCGTCGCGGGTGAAGGTCAGCAGGCCGCTGTTTTCGTGGAACACCAGCAGGGCCAGGCCGCGGCCGGGCTGCTCGAACAGGGCGGCGAGGTTGCGCTGCGCGGTCTCGCTCACGTCGATGACGCGCAGCTTCACCTTGGCGCGCTGGAAGGCGCGCACCTTGTCGGCCACCTTCTCCTTGCGCGCGGCGATGGCAAAGGTCAGCGGCGGGCGGCCCAGCGGGGCACCGTCGGAGGGCACCTGCAGGGCGTCGATGACCGCGTCGTCAGCCGGGAATTCGAGTGAATCCTTCACGGCCCAGCGCAGGGCCTGCTTCATCTCTTCAGGCGCGACGCTGGGTGAATTCAGCTGCACGAACTGGTAGGACGCGGCGTCCAGCACGGTGGCGCAGCGGTAGTCCTGCAAGGCGTAGGGACGGCGCACCCGGGCAATCGCATCGGCCTCGGTGCCGCGCTCGCGCGTGACGGCGTCCAGCACCGCCAGGCGGGGGCGCGTGCCGTTCGCGCCGGGCTGCACGTGCGCCAGCTCGACCTGAGCCGGCCTCAAGGCCACTGCCATCCAGCCAGCGTGCGTTTGTCGATTGAAGAGCATGTCGATCCGCGTTCCATGGCCCGGGCATGGCCGAAGGCAGCCTGCGGGCAATGGAAGGGATCGTAGGTTTCGGGGGGTGGAACCGGTCGGCGGAAAAGGGGGGTGGATGCCGGGTATTCGTGGCCGGAGGCGAGTGCCTGCTTCGGGGGCGCCCCTAGCCGTTCCGGTTGTCGCGCAGCATGTTGCAGAAAGTCGCGCCTTGCTCGATGGCGTCGTCCAGTGCCACGTGCGTGTGCGGCAGCGGATCGAACCAGCGCCTGGGCATGTTGCGCTTGGTGCTGTCGCGGTAGCCAGTCTTGAGCAGGGCCATCGCGAAGGTCTTCATGTCCAGCGCCGAGTGGCTGAAGGGGCTGTCGCCGGTGAAGCGGATGAGGTACCAGTAGACGAAGAGGAAGTCGAAGCCGGCCGGGTAGGCCACGAACACCGGCTTGCCGCCGACGGATTGGATCCAGTCGGCATAGCGCTTCATCGCCGCTTCGGGCGCTTCGAGGTTCGTGCGGCAGGCTGCCCAGGCTTCAGGCTGCGTGGCCCACCACGCCGCGGTCTTCGGATGCGCCGCTGCGCCGGGCAGGGTCTCGAGGTTGGCGGTGAAAGTGGACAGCAGCTGCTTGTCGGCCGTGTAGGCGGCGCAGCCCAGGCTCAGCATGGAATGCGGGCCGGGGATGGGGCCGTCGGTCTCGACGTCGGTGCTGAAATAGATCTCGCTGGAGGGCATGCGGCTCACATGAAGAAAATGGCGGCGACCACGAAGCCGACCCCCATCACCACCGTCCACCAGGAGGCGGTCTCCTTCTCGAAGACGAATTCCGAGGGGTTCTTCGGGTCATAGCGTATGTTGACGGGCCGCCCGTTCTCGAAGTCGGTGAGCACCTCTTTGGGAAACTGGCGCTTGCGCGAGATCGCCTGGCCGTCGGTGGTCTTGAAGCTGAACTGCGCGCTGTAGGTGGTTCCGCCGCGGGAATGCCGCTCGGTGTAGCCCTTGATCGGGTCGACCACGGCCGAGACGCCGATGGCCTTGAGATGGCTGATCTCGCGGCGCTCCTGGAATCCGAAGATGAGCGCGGCGATGCCGATGACGACTGCCAGGACGCGAAAGATGGTCTGCCTCAGCGTCCGGGTTTTCTCCCCCATGGGTGCTCCTGCGTCGTGTGGGTTTGGTGTGGCCGGGATTGTCCCGACCGTGCAACACGCGCCGCCTAGAAACTTTCCCTCAGATAGATCAGTGGCGACTTGTACTGTCCGAAGCTCGCGCGCGCCGAGGGGTTCTGGTCGTAGTTGCTGCCGCTCCACTTGCCTTGCAGCCAGGTGAGCGACCCCGCGGAGGCGGCCGTGGCGCTGCCGCCCGTGCCCACGCAGGTCGAGCCGGTGGCGCTGGCGCCCAGTTGCAGGTTGATGTCCATGCTGCCGCTGTTGCCCGCGCCCGGCTTGATCAGCGTGAAGTAGCCGCGGCCCGAACTCAGCTTGAGCGTGGCGGTCGCGAGGCCGGTCTCGCAAGCCACGAGGTTTCGCTGGTAGTTGCCCATGGCCATGATGCCCGTGGGCAGCGACGTGCACTGGTCGGAGGTGTTGGTTGCGAAGCGTGCGCCGTCCCAGTACTGCGCCTCCACGGCGACCGGCAGGTTGGTGAGTTCGCTGCCATAGGCGCTGGCGAGCTTGAGGATGCCGTAGCGGAAGGCAGTGCCCGAATCGAAGGCGATGCTGGAGAAGGTCAGCGGCGTGGTGGTGGCGATGTTGCCGTTGCCCGTGACGGCGTTCTCGCTCGTGTCGCTCACGCCCCAGGTGAGCGAGATGGCCGCGCTGAACGGCGCCAGCGGCGTGCTCGCGGAGCGCGTGAACTTGAGCAGGTCCGAGCTGCTGGTGGCGAGCACGCCGGTGCCGTTGCTGTTGCTGGTGAGCGATGGCGTGGTCGCGCCAGAGACGTCCAGCCCGGGCGATGTGGGCGACAGGGGGCTGTAGGTCTGCGAGATGCCGGCGGTGGCGAGCTTCCACATCGCGCCGCTGTAGTTGGCGGTGGTGGTGCCCGCGGCATTGCGTGCCAGCACCGTGGCCTGCGCAGCGGTGATGTAGCCGAAGGGCTGGCCCACGTAGGTGAAGGAGCGTGTGCTGCAGGCCGTGGTGTTGAAGGTCTTCAGCACCGGCGTGACCAGCGTGGTCACGTCGAAGTGGTCGGGCACGAAGCGGCCGACGGTGATGACCGGCGAGGTGATGTTGAGTTCCGCGGCGGTCGAGCCGTCGGCGCCGTCCACGCTGGCAAAGCTGCTGTCGACCAGTTGCAATGAGAAGGCGCCAACCTCGCTGTAGCTGGCCGTGGTGTTGTTGATGACGCCGGCTGCCGCCGTGAGGCTCACGGTGAGCGTGCCGAAGCTGCCGGTGCAGGCGGTGCCCGCACAGGCGGTGACGGTGGCCGTTGGTGCCAGCGTGTAGTTGGTGGTGGTGGCCGACGCTGCATTGACGGCGGTCGCACGGATGGTGAAGGGCTGTCCGGCCTTGTGCACGTTGCCGCCGATGGCCGTGGCGTTGGCGAGCGTTCGGCCAGTGCCGGCTGTCGCCCAATCGGTGTCGGTGGCCGAGAAGCTGGCGAAGGACGAAGGCCGGATGGCGAAGTCGTCGGTGGAGCAGGCCACCACCGTGGCCGTGCCCGTGGCGGGGTAGCTCATGCGCACGCGCACATCGCGCCAGGCGTTGGGCTCGGTGAAGCTGACAGTGTCGCGGCCGAGGTCGGTGGTGGCGAAGGTGGTCGTCAGCGTCTGCAAGGCGGTGGTCCAGGTCGAGCGGCAGCCCGTCGATGCGTTGAGTGCGCCGCTGTTGTCGCTGGCGTTGAGCAGTTCGACCTTCACGTCGCCGGTGAAGGTGGTGGCCACGGCGGTCTTGGCGGTGTTGAGTGCCACCACGGCGAGGTTGAACGCGGAGCCTGCGACCTTGGTGTGGATGTTGCCGGTGATCGAGCCGGCGGCGGTGCTGGTGTCGAAGGCGTTGAAGCCGCCGGGTGCGGTGACACGTCGCGTCCACAGGATGGTGGTGTTGTTGGTCACCGAGGCCGTCTGGAACGAGTACTGCACGTAGTCGCTGTTGTTCAGCTCATAGCCCACCGAAGCGCCTGCAGGGTTCGATTGCGTGGCCCCCGAGGAATGGGCCCCGCCGCTGCCATCGATGGTCCCGTAGCGGTAGACGAACTGCCCTTGTTCGTATATCTGCACCTGGAAGGTGGCGAACATGGTGGTCGTCTGGACCACGGAGGTGTTGCACTTGCTGCCGCCGGAGCAGTAGTAGGGAACGGCCAACCACGACACGACGAACACGCGGTTCGGGGCCGTTCCCATCGAGCGGTAGCGGATGTAGTTGGCCACGTTATTGGGCTGCAGGTCGTCCCACAGCGGCAGCATCGCCGCATCGATGTTGGGTTCGCCGCTGGAGCCACCGTTCAGCGGCAGCGCGGAGTTGCGGTACTGCGTGCTGGTCTGGCCGTCTCCACCGAAGAACAGCATGCCGTTGCTGCTGATGCGCAGGGCAGTGTAGGTGGAGGCACCGTAGGTGAAGCTGAAGCCCAGCGAGATGTCGGCGGACACCTCGTCGTCATGGAGGTCTTCAGTGGTTCCCGTGGTGGAGATGTCGATCCACGGGTACGCCAGTTGTACGGCGGCAGAACTGTCCGCCGTGTAGGTCTGAGCCTGAGCGCCCTGGCATGCCAAAAGGCAGGCCAGAAGTGCCAGGAACCAGCCTGCGAGGGACTTCATGGCGTGCTCACGACCGCCTGCAACTGCCGCTCCGCGTAGTCGGCAGCGCCGAAGGTGCCAGTGCTGGCCGTCGAGATGATCTGATGAACGTACACGCTCGTCCCCGCCTCATCGAACGGCCCCGTGCGCGAGCAGGTCACCGTCACCGTGAACCCGCTGGCGGACCCCGACAAGGCCGGCAGCGTGGAGCTCGCCGTGCACGTCCCCGCCTGCAGCACCTGGTAGGCACCCCACTCGATGCCCGCCTTGGCTGCGAAGTAGGCCTTCGAGCCTGCGAGGTCGCGTGCCGAGCCGACTTGCTGCGTGGTGGACATGGACACGATCATCGCGCCGAGCAGGGCCAGCACCACGATGAGAAACACCGCCGAGATGATGGCGAATCCGCCTTGCCTGGTCGCGCGCATGGAGGTTTTCATGGCGAGTTGTCCAGGTGCACCTGGTGCATCAGCGTCACGCTCTCGCCGCCGGAGGTGATCTTCAGCGTGAGCGTGAGCAGGCCGTTGCGGGCGGAGGCGCTGCTGTTGTAGACGAAGCTGCAGGTGTCCACATTCGCGGCGAGCAGCGCATTGTTGTTGCCCGTCAGCGTGGACAGCGGCGCCCCCGAGGCGTTGATCGGCTGCGAGGACTGGATGGCATAGCCGCCGTAGCGACGCAGAGTGCCGCTGCCGCCGGCCACCGGTGCGCAGTAGAAGGTCACCGGCGTGTTGACGATCTGGAAGCGGTTGCTGGGCGATGCGAAGGGAAACTGCGTGCCGCCCACGGTGTAGGTGAGTGTGCTCAGGGCACTGCCGGTGCTGGTCAGGGCGCGCCGGCTCTCGCCGCTGTAGGCATCGGCGCCGGGCAGGCCCAGGTTGTAGACCACGAGCTGGTCGCCCGCGGCCACGGCGACCGTGGGGCCCAGCACCGAGAAGCTGCCGTCCGTGGTGGAGTTGAAGTCGAGGAAATCGCCGCCGCCGGTTGCATCGGGCGCGGCACGGTAGCGCCCGCCGGCGGACACCGGCAGGAATTCGAGGATGGTGCCCGTCGCATCCACCCGCACGCTGTTGGGCAGCGCGCGCTGCACCTCGCGGGCAATGCGGCGCAGGGCGTTGTCGGCGGTGTCGCTGAGTTCGGCGCGGCGGGCCTGGTCCACGTACGCATTCACGGGGGCCTTCACGAAGACGGCGATGATGGCCGCGATCACGCCGGTCATCGAGATGACCAGCACCGCTTCGAGCAGGGTGAATCCGCGGGCTGCGTGCTTCATGGCTCAGCCCGTCGCGTTGGGGGAGTGGCGGAAGCGGTAGCCCGTGAGCGTGATGGACTCGCCCTTGCCGGTGACGAGCACGTCCACGCGCAACACTGCACCGGCCGCCAGGCCGAACACCGTGCCGGCGCGCGACACGGTGACGGTGGCCGAGTACGACGACAGCCCCGTGACGGGCGTGCTGCCGTTGTCCATGCTGTAGATGCCCGAGGACATGCTGTAGCCGTTGTAGTCGGCCACGTTGTCGAAGGGGTCGGTGGAGGAGAAGCGCGACTCGGTGGACGGCTGCGGCCCGAGCGTGCCGCCGTTCTTGTCCTGCGAGTTGCCCACGCCGCCGGTGCACGAGGCGCCGGAGGTCGGCAGGTTGTTCGGGTCGTTGGCTGCGTCCTGCGGGTCGCACCAGGTGAAGGGCTGCATCAGCACTTCGTTGAGCAGCGACTCGGCGATGGCCACCGCCTGCTTGCGCACCATCGGGTCGGCGCTGTTCTTGATGGCGGTGTTGTAGACCACGAGGATGCCCGCGATGGACATGCCCATGATGGCCACGAACATCACCAGCTCGATGAGGCTCAGGCCGCGCTGCCGGCGATGCGAACGGTGCTTAGCGCACATAGCCCGTCTCGGGTTCGATGGTGATGGCCGTGGCGTAGCCGCTCACGGTGACCGACTGCGAGCTCGTGAGCAGGACCGGCGGGGCGCCACCCGACATGGGCCGGCCCAGCGAATCGAAGGCGATGCTGAGCGTGCCCGAGACGGTCGCGCCCTGCTCGTAGACGGTGCTGGCGTAGGACAGCCCGGTCGCCGGGTTGATGACTGCCTGCGAACACGAGGCGCTCGATCCGGCGGAGGGGGCGTAGGTCATGGTCACGGCCGTGGTGCCCACGGTCACGCACACGTTGCGGCGCATGGCCACGGCCGACTTCTGCGCATACCGCAGGGCCGAGGCCACGTAGTCACGAGCGCCGCGCGCCGCGAACCCGCTCTTGTCGAACAAGCGCGGAATCGCGACGGCGGCGAGGATGCCCGTGATCACGAGCACGATGACCAGTTCGCCCAGCGTGAAGCCGCGCTGCGTCTTCATGCGAAGTCCCTGGAGCGGCAGGCTGTGCTGCCGCGGGTCATGTCGCTGGTCGATCAGCGTGCGCACATCACCGTGGCGGTGGCGGCGGTGACGCCGGTGCCGCGCGGGGTGATGGTGCAGCTCACGCTGGTCGCCGTGCCCGAGCAGTCGCCCGTGCCGGTGACCTGGAACTGGTCGTCGGTGGTGGGGGCGGTGGCTTGCAGGGTCACGCCGTTGACGAAGTTGCCCAGCAGGGCCGAGGTGCAGACGTTGGCCGCGCTCATCGTGACGGCCGACGCATTGCCCGCGCTCTTGGCGGCGAAGTTGACCGAGGTGCCCGAGGCGATTGCGCCGGCGACGCCGCGTGCAGCGGCGTTGTGCGCATCGACCGACAGGTCCACGAACTTGGGCACGGCCACCGCGGCGAGCACGCCGAGGATGATGATGACCACGACCAGTTCGATCAGGGTGAAGCCTTGTTGCTGTTTCATGAGAGATGCTCCTTAGGGGACTGCAGAAAATTTGGATGCGAACGGCTCAACATCCGGTGATGACGCTCTGGGAAATGGACGCAGCCGTTCGCGCGACCAGTGATTCGATGTAGCTGAAGCCGCATTGCAGCGGGTTGGGCGCATCCGCCCGGGATATCGTGGTGGTGCCGTTGGCGACGCTCACCGCATAGCCTTCGGCGCGCAGCTCGGCCTCGGTGGCGTGGAAGCTGGTGCCGATGCCCGCCGCTCCCAGGATGCCGGGCGCACCGGGAGCTCCCGGATTCACCGAAGCCGGGTAGCCGTTGATTGTTCGAACCAGGCCTTGCTCGGTGCATACCGTGCCGGGGCCTTCGAGCCGGTTGTCCGCCACGCCGCCGCCCACGCAAGGCGTGGCATCAGGCATGCCGTTGCGCACGAGCAAGGCGCTGTGGACCAGGGTCGCGGACGAATGAACCGCGCCGCGGGCGTAGTTCAGGTGGCCGATGCGGGCCTGGCGCTGCATGTCCCACACGCGCGGCAGCACCAGCGACACGGTGATCGCCACGATGGAGATCACCACCACCAGTTCGATGAGCGTGAAGCCCTGGTTCATCAACCTTTCCTTGCGTCGAGCGTGCACGGCGAAGCCCTTGTTCCTCGGTTCGCATGGTGCGCGCGCGAGGCTGTGGGCAATGCTGCAAAAAGCTGGTCGAAGCGCCGGCTGTTCCGGCACGACGTATCGATTGGCTTATCGGCGAAGCCGCATGGCGCTTGAGCGGCAATGTGTGTGTGGGATCGCTCGCATCGGATCGCGCGACAAAGTGCACGCATGGCGTGTTCACTTCGTTCGTTTCACTTCTTGAGCGCGGCCTTGCCCAAATCCCACACCGGCAGGAACACCCCGAGCGCCAGGATCAGCACCAGCACCCCCAGGAACACGATGAGGATGGGCTCGATCTGCGCCGACAGTGTCTTGAGCTCGTACTCCACGTCCTGCTGGTAGAAGTCGGCGACCTCGGTGAGCATCTCGTCCAGCGCGCCGGATTCCTCGCCCACGGCGATCATCTGCAGCACCACCGGCGTGAAGATGCCGCTGGCCGCGGCGGTGCGCAGCACGCTGTCGCCGCGCTCCACGCCTTCGCGCATCTTGTCGATGGCGCGGGCGAAGTAGGCGTTCTCGACCGTCGCGGCCACGACGTTCATAGCCTGCACCACGGGCACGCCGCTCTTGAGCGCCAGCGCGAAGCTGCGGGCGAAGCGCGCGAGCGTGGCCTTCTGCGCGATCTTGCCGGCGATGGGCAGGCGCAGCTTGGTCCTGTCCCAGAGGTAGCGGCCTTCGGGGGTCTTGGTCCAGGCGCGAAAGGCGAAGACGGCGCCGAACACGCCCGCGAGCAGGTAGGGCCAGGCGGCCACCGTGAACCTGGAGAAGCCCACGAGGATGCGCGTCATGAAGGGCAGCTCGGCACCGAAGCCGTCGAAGACCTTCTGGAAGGCGGGAATGACGAAGAGGTTGATGACCGCGATGGCCGCGGCCATCACGATGATGACGAAGCTCGGGTAGCGCAGCGCGGTCTTGACCTGATCGCGCATGGTCTTCTCGAACTCCAGGTGGTGGAACAGGCGCAGGAACACCTCGTCCAGCCGCCCGGTGAGTTCGCCCACGCGGATCATCGCGACGTAGAAATGGTTGAAGACGCCCGCCTGCCGTGCCATGGAGGTGGACAGCTCGATGCCACTTTCCAGGCTTTCGCGCACGCTCTTGATGACGCGGCGCATGGCTTCGGTGGCCGATTCCTGCAGGCCGGCCAGCGCGCGCGTGATGGGAATGCCCGCCTTGAGCAGCGAATGCAGCTGCCGGCTGAACATCAGCAGGTCTTCATGCTGCACCTTCGCGCCGCGGCTCAGGGAGAACTTCGGCGCCGCCACCACTTCGACGACGTCGGCGGAGGCATTGATCTTCAGCGGCGTCATGCCGCCGCCCATCAGCTGGTCGGCAATGGCCGCCGCGCTCGCACCTTCGAGCACGCCTTCCATCAACTGGCCACGCGAGTCGCGGGCGGTGTAGGCGAAGCTTGGCATGTCTAGGGATCGATCTGCACCGACACGCGCATCGCTTCCTCAATGGTCGTGCGGCCTTTCATGGCCTGGGCCAGCGCATTGCCCATCAGCGTCTCGCGGCCGATCTGCTCACGCGCGATCTGCACGAACTCGATGGGCGAGCCGCGGTTGGCGGCATCCACCAGGGCCTGGGTCATCTCCAGCATCTCGTAGACGGCAGTGCGGCCGGCGTAGCCCGTGCCGTTGCAGCGCGAGCAGCCCAGGCCGCGGGCATAGCCGCCGTGGCTGTCGGCGTGCTCGCCGCCGTACTGGCGCAGCCAGGCGTGCTCCTGCGGCGTGGGTGTGTGCGGGCTGTGGCAGTCCTCGCAGACCAGGCGCACCAGGCGCTGGGCAATCACGAGGTTCAGCGACATCGCCACCATGTAAGGCGGCACGCCCATGTCCAAGAGGCGCACCGGCGTGGACGAGGCATCGTTGGTGTGCAGCGTGGACAGCACCAGGTGGCCGGTCATCGAGGCGCGCAGGCCGATCTCGGCCGTGGCGCGGTCGCGCATTTCGCCCACGAGGATGACGTCCGGGTCCTGCCGCAGCGCGGCGCGCAGCACGCGCTCGAAGGTCAGCTCGATCTTGTCGTGCACCTGAACCTGGTTGATGCCGGGGAGCCGGTATTCCACCGGATCTTCCACGGTGATGATCTTGCGGTCGGGCGAGTTGATCTCGTTGAGCGCGGCATACAGCGCGGTGGTCTTGCCGCTGCCGGTGGGGCCCGTCACGAGGATCATGCCGCTGGAGCGGTTCAGCGCATTGCGCACCTTCTCCATCATGTTCGCGGGCATGCCCAGGCGTTCCAGGCTCAGCAGTCCCGTGCCCTGGTTCAGCAGGCGCATCACGACCGATTCGCCGTACTGCGTGGGCATGGTGGAGATGCGCACGTCCAGCGGGTTGCCGCGGATGTCCACGTGGAAGCGGCCGTCCTGCGGCAGGCGCTTCTCGGAGATGTCCAGGCCCGACATCAGCTTCAGGCGCAGCACCAGGGCAGGCGCGATCTTGCTGTCGGCCTCGGTCTGCAGGTGCAGCACGCCGTCGATGCGGAACCGCACGTGCAGCTTGTGTTCCTGCGGCTCGATGTGGATGTCCGACGCGCGCACCTGGGCGGCGTCCTCGAAGAGGGTCTGCAGCAGCTTGACGACCGGCGCGTTCTGCACCGCGGCGTCGGTACCCAGCAGCGCGCCGAAGTCGGCCTCGGTCTGCGCCAGCTCGGCGGTCAGCTCCTGCGAGAGCTGCGTGATCTCGCCGGTGCGGCGGTAGACGCGGTCGATGGTGGCGAGCAGTTGCGTCTCGGTCACCACCGCCAGTGAGATCTCGCGCTTGAGGATGCGGGTCAGCTCGTCATAGGCGAAGAGGTCACTCGGGTCGGCCATGCCCACGCGCAGCGCGCCGGCGGTCTCTTCCAGTACCAGCGCACGGAAACGCCGGGCCTGGGCCTCGGGCAGCAGCTGCGTGATCTGCCCGTTGAGGTTGTACATCTTGAGGTTGATGTACGGGATCTGCATCTGCTTGGCGAGTGCGCCGCAGATCTGCTCCTCGGTGACGAAGCCGCTTTCCACCAGGATGCGGCCAAGCTTGCGCCCGCTGGTCTTTTGCTGGCCCAGCGCGGTGGCGAGTTGCTCCTGCGTGATCAGCGACTGCTGCACCAGCAGGTCGCCGAGTCGGAATTTCTCTGGAGGAGGCACGGCGCTCCGATCCACGGGGAGTGATGGATGGGAGGATTGTCCGGAGCGCAGTGCGCGGCAAAGCGCGGAAATTGGCGGCACTTGGCCGCCAATTCAATCGTTCGCGACTAGGTGCGCCAGACGCGAGGCGGGCAGGGCGCCAGCGCCCACGCGTGCGTGCGCCAGGCCTTCCACACCTCGACGAGCAGCTGCATGGCCGGCTCGACACGGTCGGCCAGCACGCGCAGCACCACGCAGCGCGGATTGGGCGATGTGGCGCCGCACAGATGCTGCAGCGGATGGCACGAGGCGGCCTCGCGGGCCAGGTCGAGGAATCCGTCACGCCTCGCGTCGTCGAGGCTTGCGCCGGACGCGAACCACATCGTCGCCATGACCCGGTGTCCGGCCATTCCCAGCGGCGAGTCGAGCAGGCGCTTGTCCTCGCCGTCGATCACGCCACGTTCCAGCCACGCGCCGGGCAGCTCGATGCTCTGCGTGAAGCGCCCCTTGTCGAAGACCTCACCGCTGGCCGGCAGCCCGAGCGCGAGCACATCCCAGCCGATCATCTGCGCACCGGGCGCCAGGTGGAAGCGCATGCGGTTCTCGCCTCGGCTCGAACGGTGGCAGATGGTCTCCAGCGGCAGCCACTCCAGGCGGGCACCATCGGCCAGGTGCGCATCGACATGCTGCGTCGCCAGCTCACCCGAGCTGCGATAAAAGCGCGTGGCACCCGGCGTGGTGATGACGCCGTGCGCGTCTTGCGCGAGATGCAGGTCGACCTGCAGGGAGTCTCCACCCACGATGCCACCGGGCGGATGCACCAGCACGTTGTGGCACACCGCTGGCGATTCCGGGTAGAGGCTTTGCAGCACCCGCAACGGCCCGCTGTGCCGGTCGTGCACGACGCAGCGCTCGCCGTCGCGACGGTAGTTCAGGGTGAGGTGGCCGTGCCAGCCCATTCGGCGTGGGGTCAGCGGCAGTTCGTGGGCAGGAACCGCTCGGGGATGTCCGTGCGGTTGCTGCCCTTGGCGGTCATCTTGTCCGGCGCCTTGGCGTTGCCGCACACCCAGGCCACGGGGACGATGGTGGCGTCGTCCACGACCGCGGGCCGAAAGCTCAGGATGTGTCCCGTCAGCGCCGGATTGGCCTGGTTGCCGAAGGTGATGTGCACCGCCCCCGATTCCACGGTGACGTTGCTGACCAGGTTGCTCACGATCTTCTCGGCCGCGGGCAGGCCGGCGGCAGCGTTGTCCGCCGGCAGGGTCTTGGTGGCCGTCCACGACTGCGCCACCGGGTTCTTGGCCACCTCGCTCCAGCGGGCGGCTTCGATGATCTGGCTGCGCACCAGCTTGCCCTGGATGCTGGGCATGGCCACCATGGCCAGGATGGCGATGATCGCCACGACGATCATCAGCTCGATCAGGGTGAAGCCCCGGGGGCGGGCAGGCAGGGCAAGCGACATGCCGCCATCATGCCGCCTTCCGCGGCCGGGCCGGCTCAACCCTTGCACCGCTGTTCGTAGTTCGCCTGGAAGCGTTGCAGATCCGCCTTCTCGCCCGGCGTCATGGTGGCTTCCTGCCGGCGCTTGGCCGTGAGGATGCGCAGCAGCTCGCCGCATTGCTCGCGGTTGCGTGCACTTTCATTGGCCTGCTGCTGCTGCGCGGCGATCTGCGATTGACGGGCGTCGCGCTCGCCGCGCTGCTGCTGGGCCAGTTGCTGGTAGGCGTTGCGCTCGTCTTCGCTGCACTTGCGGCGGTACTCGTTGCGCAGGTCGTTGATCACGTCGTACTTGAGGCCGCGCGCCGGCGCCGTGCGGATGGCGTCGTTGAGTTGCGCACATTCCGGGCTCAGATAGGCCAGGTGGTCGGGCGCCTTGCCCACCGAGGGCGTGATGCTGGATGAGCCGACGTTGTAGTCCTGCCGCCGGTCGGTGGGCCCGACCATGCCCAGCTTGCCCGAGGGCACGCCGCCGCAGGGCTTGTCTGAAATGTAAGTGCCCGAACTGCTGCTGCAGCGGTAGACCTGGGCCGCCGCCATTTGCGGCAGGCCCACGAGGGCCAGCGCCGCCATACCCAACCCCAACTTCACCACGTTCTTGTAACCAGCCATTTCCCCGCTCCGATCTGTGGCCCGAAGTCTAGTGGCCTTGCAGGGGAAAACGACCCTCTTTGGAGGGGGCTGCACCGGTTCGGGGGGGCTTTTTGCCGTGAAATCGGTCGCGTCTTTGCAAACTGGCTTTACACAGCGGCAAAGCTGTACGCCCGAGGTGCGGCGTTATTCTCCGGAGGACATGCGTTCCGATGTCCTGGAACCAGGAGAAAGACATGAAGTCCAGCCGAGTCGTCCGCCTTGCCGGCATTGCTGCCGCCCTCTGTGCCTGTGGCATGGCCGCCCAGGCCCTCGAATACGGCACCGTCGTGTCCAGCACGCCGGTCATCGGCCAGAGTTCGGTGCCGCAGCGCGAGTGCTATGACGAGCAGGTGGCCGTGCAGCAGCGCTCAGGCGGCGGCGGTGGTGCCGTCGTCGGCGCGCTGCTCGGTGGCCTGGTGGGCAACAGCGTGGGCGCTGGCATGGGCCGGGCCGCGGCCACGGCCGTGGGGGTGGTGGCTGGTGCCGCCATCGGAGACCGCGCCGAAGCCAACTCGCAGCCGCCCGCGGTGCAGAACGTGCAGCGCTGCCGCACCGTCCACAGCGTGCAGGAAAACATCATTGGCTACGACGTGGTCTACGACTACAACGGCGCGCGCCGCACCGCCCGCCTGCAGCAGAACCCGGGTGGTCCGGGCACGCAGATCGCGCTGGATGTGAATGTCGCGCCCAGCGGCGCCGCCAGGCCGTACCGCCAGGGCCGGCCGGTGCCTTCCAATGCCGGACAGCCGGTGGGTGAGCCGGTGGACGACCAGCCGCAGACCTACTACGAAGAGCGCCGTCCGGTGGCCTATCCGCAGACGGTCTACTACCAGCCTGCGCCGGTCTACTACACGCCGTACCCGGCGGTGGTGGCTGCACCGACCATCTGGATCGGTGGTTCCTGGGGTGTGCGTCGGCGCCACTGGTGAGTGAGCGGCGCGGCGACGGCGCCGTCTAGCGTCGCATCGCCCGCTTGAGGCAATCGTTCGACTCGCTGCCCACGCTGCTCATCATGCGTGGGTCGCGGGCCATGCGCAGCTTGATCAGCGCCTGCTCCAGGTCGAGCATGCATTCACCGGCTTCGCGGATGGTGGCGGCCAGCGTACGGATGGCCAGCTCCAGTTCCTTCTCGCTGCCATCGCTGCCGGTGACTCGCGGTGCTTCCATGGCTTCTCACAGCTTGGGGATGCGGATGGTGCTGATCATCAGCGAACCCGAGGCCAGGAAGGCCAGGCTCAGCGGATGCAGACCCCAGGGGCCGAGCGTGGTGGCGCCGAACCACATCTGCTCGCCCAGGCGTTCCTGCCAGGCCGCCACGCTCATCAGGAGCACGAGGAAGACGCTGGTGGGAATGGGCGTGCCCTCGAAGTAGGGCACCTTGGCCGAGCCCGCCGAGAGGCTCTCGGCCGTCACGTTGTAGCGCGCCAGCCGGCTCACGCCGCAGCACACGAAGAAGATCAGGATGGCGACGTCCCAGCCGCCGCGCATGCCGCCCGCATAGGCCAGCGTGGCAGGGCCCACGCCGAAGGAGATCACGTCGGCCAGCGAGTCCAGCTCGCGGCCCAGGGCGGAAGCCTGGTGGCGCCAGCGGGCGATGCGGCCGTCCAGCACGTCGAACACCAGCGCGGCAGGCGCCATGGCCGCGGCCAGCATGAAGGTGTCCAGCGACTGTGTGCCGATGTAGGCGGCGGCCAGGAACACCATCAACGCACCGCAGGCCGCGTTGGCGAGGGTGAAGAAATCCGCCAGCTGGAAGCTGCGGATCATGGAGAAGTGTTTCATCCCAGGGTATAGCACTCGAGTTGTCCGTGGTTGTGCATTGGACCATGCATCACTTCATCCAGGAGCAAGGCGGTCGGCGGCGGGCACGGAGTGCCTGCGCGCACGAGGGAGTCCACCACGAAGCCGTCGTCCTCCAGCTCGGCCAGGAAGTCGTGCTCGCCATTGAACAGCAGGGCACGGGGCTGCGCCTGCGAGTGCAGGAGCACCAGGTATTTGGCGGTGTAGGGACGGTTCGTCGCGAGAGTCTTGTTCGAGTTTTGCATGGGGCCATGCTATGGCCCTGCCAAATGTCGGGATAGCCGCGGATGACTCATTTGCTTGTCGGACAACGCCGACGCGCCCGGGCGTCACTGCAACAGGTCGAACAGGGTCCTGGCGATGACTTTCGTGGCCCGCCGCAGATCGTCCAGCACGATGTGCTCGTCCGCGCGCTTGGCATTGCTTTCGAACACCGTGCGCGGGCCCGCGCCGTAGATGGCCGCGGGAATGCCGCGTTCTCCGTACAGGCGAACGTCGGTGTACAGCGGCGTGCCGGAGACCGGAACCGGTTCGCCGAACACGGTTGCCGCATGCTGCTGCAAGGCCTGGACGAGCGCCGCATTGCCCGCCAGCGGCTTGAGCGCGCGAGCCAGCAGCAGCCGCTTGATCTCCACGCGGATGCCCGGCTGCGTGGCGGCGGCCTGGGCGATCACCTGGCGGATGGACGCTTCCACCTGCGCCGGGTCTTCCTCGGGGATCATCCGCCGGTCCAGCTTGAAGCTGACCTTGCCCGGCACGACATTGGTGTTGGTGCCGCCTTCGATGCGGCCCACGTTGAGGTAAGGGTGCGTGATGCCCGGCACCGACGAGCGGATCTCGCGGTACAGCGCATTCTGCGCATAGAGCGCGTTGAGGATGGCCACTGCGCCCTGCAGCGCATCGACGCCAGTTTCAGGAATGGCCGCGTGGGCCATCTGGCCGTGCACCGTCACTTCCATCTGCAGGCAGCCGTTGTGCGCGGTGATGACCTGGTAGCTGAAGCCCGCGGCAATGAGCAGGTCGGGGCGGGTGTGCTTGTGATCGAGCAGCCAGCCCGGCCCCAGCTCGCCGCCGAATTCCTCGTCGTAGGTGAAGTGCAGTTCGACGCTGCCCTTGAGCGCGGCGCCCAGCGACTCGAGCGCGCGCACCGCAAAGGTGTAGGTCGCGAAGTCGCTCTTGCTCACCGCGGCCGCGCGGCCATACAGCTTGCCGTCGGCGACCTCACCGCCGTAGGGATGGTGCGTCCAGCCTTCGCCGGGCGGCACCACGTCGCCATGGGCGTTCAGCGCGATGACCGGCCCGTCGCCGTAGCGCCGGCGCACGATGAGGTTGGTGACCGAGGCCATGCCGTGCTCCCGCACCGCCGGCTCCGGCACGGGGAACTGCAGCGCCTCGAAGCCGAAGCCAGCCAGCAGTTCAGCGGTGCGCAGCGCATGCGGCGCGTTGTTGCCAGGCGGCGTGTCGGTGGGTACCTGCACCAGGGCCTGCAGGAAGCGCACTTCATCGTCGAAGTGCTGGTCGATCCAGGCGTCGAGTTGTTGATGCGGATTCATGCGAGCTGCTCCAGCAGGTTCCGGAAGGCCTCCACGCACAGCTGTGCGTCGTCGTTGGTGATGGTTTCCAGCGGGTTGTGGCTGATGCCCGAGTTGCCGCCGCGCAGGAACAGCATGGCCTGCGGCATGAGTTCGTGCAGCTTCATCGCATCGTGGCCCGCGCCGCTGGGCAGCCGATGGATGGGCAGACCCAGCGATTCGACGGCACGCTCCCACCTTGCCTGCCAGGCCGGGTCGCTGGGCGCCGCGCTGGCGCGCAGGGTCTCCTCGATCTGGCAATGCAGCCCACGGGCTGCCGTGATGCGGTCGAGTTCGGCGAGCACGTCCGCCACCAGGCGATCGCGCTTGTCGTTGGTGGTGGCACGCAGGTCGAGGCTGAACCGGCATCGCCCGGGCACCACGTTGATGGAGCCGTCGGGCACGGTCAACATGCCCACGGTGCCCACCACGTCGGGCTCGGTCGAGGCGCGCCGTTCGACGAACAGGGCCAGCTCCGCCACCGCCGTGGCTGCATCACGCCGCCGGTCCATCGGCGTGGTGCCGGCATGACTGGCCAGGCCAATCATCTCGCCGACGAACCGCACGCTGCCGTTGATGGAGGTGACCACGCCCAGCGGCATGTCGATCTCGTCGAGCACCGGGCCTTGCTCGATGTGGACTTCGACGAAGCCGAGGTAGCGCGATGGATCTCGGCGCAGGGCCTGGATCGCGGCCACGTCCGCCGGCAGGCCGGCGTGCTGCATGGCGTCGCGCATCGTCACGCCATCGGCATCGGCCTGGTCGAGCCATGCCGCGTTGAACTGCCCCACCAGCGCACCCGAGCCGAGGAAGGTGGCCTTGTAGCGCTGGCCTTCCTCCTCCGCGAAACCCACCACCTCGATGCCGAAGGGCAACCGGCGCTGCGCACCATGCAGTTCGCGCACGCAGGCCATGGGCACGAAGATGCCCAGTCGGCCGTCGTACTTGCCGGCGTTGCGCACGGTGTCGTAGTGGCTGCCGGTGAGCAGGCGTTTCGCATGCGGGTCGCTGCCGTGGTAGATGCCCACCACGTTGCCCACCACGTCCACGGACACCTCGTCGAAGCCGCAATCCTTCATCCACGCCACGAGCTGTGCCGAGCAGGTGCGATGCGCCTCGGTGAGGTAGGTGACCGTGAGCTGTCCTGCCTCGGCGAAGCCGGGATCGCTGTGCGCGGCCAGTGCCTCGGACCAGTCCCACACGAGATTGCCCAAGGTCGGCACCACGCCAAACTTGTCGTCCAGGCGGATCTGCGCGATGCGGTGCACCTGCCGCAGGCACTCGGCGAGTTCCAGGTCGGCAGGGTTCTCCAGCCGGCGCTCGAAGGTCGAGATGATCTGGGCGCGCGTCAGCCCCGTTCCGCGCGGACCGCGCACCGCGAGGATGAACGGCCAGCCGAAGCGCTGCTTGTACTGCTCGTTGAGCACGTGCAGCCGTTCGAACTCCTGCGGCGTGCAGTGCGTGAGGCCGGAGGTCGACTGCTCGTTGCGCGACTCGGCCGTGAGCGTGTTGGCCACCATGGCCTTGCCCGCGAGTTCGGGGTGCGCTCGCAGCAGCGACAACTGCCGGTCCCGCGTGGCGCTGCGCACGGCGCCGGCCATCGCCGCTTCAAGCTGCGCCAGAGACTTGAACGGGCGCTGCCTCAGGGCCTCCTGCACAATCCATGGCGAGTGTTCGTACACGCCATCGAGCATCGCCAGTGCTTGGGGCTCGCTGGCGTTGTTCAACGCATCCAGGGTGAGTGCCGTCATGCCACCGCCTCGATCGCCGGCGCGGGAAAGTGCGCGCGCCAATGCCTGGCGATGTCGATGCGCCGGCACACCCACACCTTGTCGTGCCGGCCGATGTGGTCCAGGAACTTCTGCAGGCCTCGCAGGCGCCCGGGCCGGCCGAGCAGCCGGCAATGCATGCCCACGCTCATCATCTTCGGCGCCGCTTCGCCTTCCGAATACAGCACCTCAAAGCTGTCGCGCAGGTACTCGAAGAAATCGTCGCCCTTCACGAAACCCTGGGGCAGGGCGAAGCGCATGTCGTTGGCATCCAGCGTGTAGGGCACGATGAGCTGGTTGACCCAGCTGTCATCGGACTTGCGCACCGGCATCCAGAACGGCAGGTCGTCGCCGTAGTAGTCGCTGTCGTATTCGAAGCCACCGAAGTCGGCCACCAGCCGCCGCGTCTGCGGGCTGTCGCGGCCGGTGTACCAGCCCAGCGGCCGCTCGCCGGTCAGCCGCTCGATGATCTCCACCGACACGCGCAGGTGCTCGCGCTCGGTGGCTTCGTCCATCTGCTGGTAGCTGATCCAGCGCCAGCCATGGCTCGCGATCTCGTGGCCCTGCTCGACGAAGGCCCGCGCCACCTCGGGGTAGCGCTCGAGCGCCATGCCCACGCCGAACACCGTGAGCGGCAGCCGGCGGCGCTCGAACTCACGCAGGATGCGCCACACGCCCACCCGCGAGCCGTACTCGTAGATGGACTCCATGCTCATGTGCCGGTCCGCGAAGCTGGGCGGATTGAACATCTCCGACAGGAACTGCTCGCTGCCGGCATCGCCATGCAGCACGCTGTTTTCGCCGCCTTCCTCGTAGTTCAGCACGAACTGCACGGCGATGCGCGCGCCGCCGGGCCATTGCGGGTGGGGCGGATTCGGGCCGTGCCCTTTCAGGTCGCGCGGGTACGGGGCTTGCGTTCTCGCGGGGTGTGAGAGGTTCATCGACGCGGCTTTGAAGTCTCGGATCACTGTATACACTTTGACTGCCAATGCAAACGCCGGGCCTGCCGGAAACCCCATGGGACGACTGACCACGCACGTTCTGGACACCATGCACGGCACGCCAGCCGCAGGCATGCGCATGCGGCTGGAGCGTGTGGACGACGGTTCCGCCGCCACGCTGGTGCGCATCACGCTCAATGGCGATGGCCGCGCGGATGCACCACTTCTGGACGGCGTTGCATTCAAGCCGGGGCGCTATCGCCTCGTGTTCGAGGTCGGTGCGTATTTCAAGGAGAAGGCTGTAGCCTTGCCGGAGCCGAACTTCCTCGACGAGGTGCCCATCGCCTTCGGCATCGCCGATGCATCGACCCACTACCACGTGCCCCTGCTCGTGAGCCCCTGGTCATACTCCACCTACCGGGGCAGCTGAGGCGCATGGACAGCTACCTGCTCGACTGGGTCAACCTGCTGTTGCGATGGTCGCACGTGGTGGTGGGCATCGCGTGGATCGGCTCATCGTTCTACTTCGTCTTCCTCGACCTCAACCTCCTGCCGCCGAAGGATGAGGTGCTGAAGGCCAAGGGCGTGGATGGCGAGCTGTGGGCGGTGCACGGCGGCGGCTTCTACAACCCGCAGAAGTACCTCGTCTCGCCCGGGCACGTGCCCGAGAAGCTGCATTGGTTCTACTGGGAGAGCTATTCCACCTGGATGACCGGGTTCGCGCTGTTCACGGTGCTGTACCTGTTCCAGCCCTCGACGTTCCTCATCGACCGCAACGTGCATGCGTGGTCGCCTGCCGCGGCCGTGGTGGCGGCGCTTGGTTTCCTCGTGGTGTTCTGGCTGGTCTACGACCTCGCCTGCCGATGGTTCGGCGAGCGCGAGGGCGGTGGCCGCATCGTCGCGGCCATCACCATCGTGGCGGTGGTGTTCGCCGCATGGCTGGCCTGCCAGCTCTTCGCGGGCCGTGCGGCGTTCCTCATCGTCGGCGCGATGATGGCCACGGCGATGACGGCCAACGTCGCGCACTGGATCATCCCCGGACAGCGCAAGGTCGTCGCGCAGATCAAGGCGGGCGAGCCGGTGGACCCCATCCACGGAAAGCGCGGCAAGCAGCGCAGCGTGCACAACACCTACTTCACGCTGCCGGTGCTGTTCGCGATGCTCAGCAACCACTACGGCTTCCTGTACGTCGCGCCGGACAACTGGGTGGTCCTGGTGCTGCTCATGGCCGCGGGCGCGCTGGTGCGGCATTCCTTCGTGGCGCGGCACCAGGCCTTGCTGTATGGGCGACGGGTTCCTTGGGAATACGCCGGTGCGGGCGTCGTCATCATCATCGGCCTCATGCTGTGGCTTGCGCCGCGCCCCAGGCCGATGACCACCGTCGCGGTGCCTGCGGTGCAGTTCAGCGAGGTACAGGCGGTGATTGGCCAGCGCTGCGTGATGTGCCACAACGCGCAGGTCATCAGCAAGAACGTGCAGCTGCACACGCCGGCGCTCGTGGCGCAGCATGCGCAGCAGATCTACCAGCAGGCGGTGGTGCAAAAGACCATGCCCTTGAACAACGCCACGCAGATCACGGATGCGGAGCGTGCCTTGCTCGGCCGGTGGTTCGAGGAAGGCGCGCGGGTGAATTGAGATGCCCAGGTTCGCTGCCAACCTCACGCTGATGTTCAACGAGGTGCCATTCCTCGACCGGTTCGAGCGTGCGACCAAGGCCGGGTTCGAGGCGGTGGAGTTCCAGTTTCTGTATGAATGGCCAGTGAGCGAGGTCGCTGCGCGTTTGCAGGGCAACGGGTTGACTGCGGTGCTGCACAACTTTCCGGCAGGAGACTGGGCCCAGGGCGATCGCGGGCTGGCGTGCCAACCGCGTCGGCAGGAAGAGTTCAGGGCGTCGGTGCCGCAGGCGATCGGCTACGCCAGGGCGCTCGGCGTCGACCGCTTGCATTGCCTGTCCGGCATCGAGCCCGAAGACCCGCTGCCCACGGCGATCTTCGACACCTTGATCGCGAACCTGCGCTGGGCCGCCGACGAATGCGCGAAGGCCGGCCTGAAGGTGCTCATCGAACCCATCAATCGTCACGACGTGCCCGGCTATTTCGTCCGTGACACGACTCGGGCCTTGCAGGTGATGGACGCCGTGGGCGCCGACAACCTGCTGCTGCAGTACGACCTCTACCATGCGCAGCGCAGCGAGGGCGAACTCGCCGCGACCATGGAGCGGCTGCTGCCGCGCATCGGCCACATGCAGATCGCCGACAACCCCGGCAGACATGAACCCGGGACCGGGGAGATCAACTATCCGTTCCTGTTCCAGAGGATGGATGCGTTGGGCTACGCCGGTTGGGTAGGGTGCGAATACATTCCGCTGAGCCGGACCGAAGACGGTCTGGCGTGGATGCCTCGTGGGAGACCTGATGCTTGAGATCCTTGAGATATTGGTGGGGGCCGTGGAGGCGATCCGTGCATGGCGCTTCTCGGTGTGCGTGATCGGCGGCTTCATCGTCGGCTTGTTCGCGATTGATGTCATGCCCCCGGGTGGATCGCCTGGGGTGGTGTTCGTCTGCCTCCTGCTGTTCGGTACGGCCATCGGCCTGACATGGCAATCCGCTCATCGGCGCCGAACAACACCTTCAGGCGCAGGCATTGATCGGTGAGGTGGTCACTGCCCCTTGAACAGCGACTGGAAATGCCGTGACACCGGCAGGGTTTCGCTGCGGCCGCGCAGGCGCAGGAGCATGTTCCCATCGTCCAGCCGCACGGCCGCGGCGATGTGGCGATGGTTCACGATGACGGAGCGGTGCACCTGCCAGAAGAGCTGCTCGTCCAGCTGGGCAAGGAGGTCCTTCAGCGGCGTGCGCAGCAGCGCATCGCCTTCGGCGTGAACCACGCGGGTGTAGCGGCTGTCGCTCTCGAAATAGATGACCTCGTCGGTGCGGATCATGCGCAGCTCGCGCCCGACGCTGGCTTGCAGCACGGCCAGGGGTGGAGGCCGCCGCACATGCTCGGCCAACTGCTGCAGCAGCGCCTGGGTGCCGGCTGTGACCTGCGTGGACGCTGACAACCGCGCTCGCAACCGTTGCACCGCTTGCGCCAGGCGGTCGGGGTCGACGGGCTTGAGCAGGTAGTCCATGGCGCCGGCCTCGAAGGCATCGAGCGCGTGGTCGCCATGCGCCGTGACGAACACGACCTGCGCCTGGTCGCCGATGCGGCGCGCGACGTCGATGCCGCTCAAGCCCGGCATGCGGATGTCGAGGAAGCACACCTGCGGGCCATGTTCGAGGAAGGCGTCCCACGCGTCGGCACCGTTGGCGGCGGCGGCCACCACCTTCGCCTCGGGCCAGGCGCGGGCCAGCGCGGCCAGCAGCTGTTCGCGGGGGGCTTCTTCGTCGTCGGCAACCAGGATCTGGGTCATGGCGTCCCTCGGGGTTCTGAAGGCAGGAGGGGAAGCTTGAGTTCGGCACGGAAGCCGCCGCCCGGTGCGGCACCGAGGCTGAGGCTGGCCGAGGGGCCGCAGGCCAGCGCCAGGCGTTCTCGGACATTGCTCAAGCCGATGCCCTCCTGCATGCCAGGCTCGGGCCCGCGACCGTTGTCGATGACTTCGAAGGTCGCGCCCTTGCGGTCGGCATGTCCGAGCAGCGCGACTTGTCCGCCAGCCAGCTGGGTCTCCAGCCCATGCACCACGGCGTTCTCGACCAGTGTCAGCAAGGACCCGGGCGGAAGCTGGAGCTTGCGCAGGTCGTCGTCGACCTCGATGCGGAAGGCCAGGCGCCCCCCCATGCGTGCCTGCATGATCTGCAGGTAGCGCTCCACGGCAGCCAGCTCGTCGCGGGCCGCCACCAGGGGGTGCCTGAACATCGGCAAGGTGGCGCGCAAGAAGGCGATGAGCGCGTCCAGCAGCGGCGCGGCGCGGTCGTCCTTGGTGTGAACCCAGTGCTGCAGCGAGGCCAGCGTGTTGAAGAGAAAGTGCGGCTCCATCTGTGCCGTGGCCAGGCGGCCGGCCATCTCCACCGCTTTCTCGCGCTCGGCCTGCTCGCGCAGCCGGCCTTCGATCTGGGCGGCGCGCCACAGCACCAGCAGCCAGAAGCCACTGAGCAGCAAGGCCATGCCGAGCACCAGTGCAAGGGCGATCGACTCCCGGTCGCCTTGGTTCGTGACGCGCCAGCACAAGCCGAACACCAGCAGCACCACGACGATCGCGACGCCCAGCTGCGCCTGGAAGAGCGGCTTGGCCCACGGCCGCCACCACAGCCATCTCGCCACGCCCAGTCCGATGACCGCCAGCGCGATGAGCGCGCCGAACAGCCGCGCCGTCTGGGAGGCGGGCGACAGCTGCATCACCACGAAGGCGACCACGGCGAAGTTGATGCCGGCGTTGGCGAGCAGGGTGGGGCTGGGGGTGTCGGCACCGGCGCGCGCCATCTCGTCGGCGGTGAAAGGCTGCCGGCGTCCGGAGTACCAGAGCTGGGGCCAGTCGATGCGCGGGTGTTTCATGAAGCCAGTATAGGAACGGGCCCGGGCGTGGCAGCAGCCGGTGCGGCGGACGGACGGTGGCGCGGTTGAACTGCCGTGGGAGCCGGCGAGTGGTGTGCGGGTGCTTGCCGGCCGGCCCTCAGCCGGGCTGCGCGGCAGCAGCGAGGGGCCTGGACCGGATGGCATCGCGCATCAGCTGCGCCACGACGGACACGGCCACCACCTCGGGCTGCTTGCCGATGATGCCGTCGATGCCGATCGGGCAGGTCATCCACGCCAGGGACTGGGGCGACAAACCCTTCGCCTCCAGCCGATGGATGAACCGTTCCCGCTTGCTTCTTGATCCGATGAGGCCGAGATAAGCAAAGTCATCTCGCCGCAACACCGCCTCGCAGATGCGCAGGTCCAGGTCATGACTGTGCGTGAGCACGAGGTAGCAACCGCCAGAGGGCGCATCGCGGACTTCATCTTCCGGGACGGGCGAACTGCGCCGGGTGATGTGCGATGGCCAATCCCTTTCTCCAAGGCTGCCCGGGAATTCCGACTCCCGCTCATCGATCCAGTCCACACGCACATCCAGCGTCGCCAGCAGCCTCGCGATTGCGCGCCCCACGTGACCGGCGCCGTGCAGTTGAAGGTGAAAGAGCGGCTGCGGTTCAGGCCAACCGTCGACAGCTGCTGGGTCCAGCACCGACCAGCGCAGTGCCACGCTGCCTCCACAACACTGCCCCAGCGACGGCCCCAGCGCGAATTGCTGGACGTGCGCATGCATCTCGCCGCTTCTCAGCATCTCGCGGGCGATCTCGATGGCCTTCAGCTCCAGGTGCCCGCCACCGATGGTGCCGATGCACGTGTGCTCATCCACCACCATGCGAGCGCCGGATTCGCGCGGCGATGAACCGCGGACTTCGACCTGCTGAACCAGCACCGCGCGATGCCGCTCGGACACCCATCGCAGGGCAGTGAGGCGGTCGTCGCGTTCCATGCGGCAGTCTCCGCGATCAGGCCTTGCCTGACGAGGCGTTGACGGACCGCACCGCTGCCAGCACCGCTTCCGGCGTGGCCGGCACCCGCAGCGGTGGATCGACCCGATGCCCGCCCACCGCCGACACCGCATCCCGAATCGCCAGGAACACCGAGAAGGCCAGCAGCAGCGGCGGTTCGCCCACGGCCTTGCTGCGGTGGATGCTGTCCTGCACGTTCACGTTGTCGAAGAGGCGCACGTTGAAGACCGGTGGGCAATCGTTGGCCGTCGGAATCTTGTAGGTGCTCGGCGCATGCGTCCACAGCAGCCCCGACTGTGGATGCCACACCAGCTCCTCGAAGGTCAGCCACCCCATGCCCTGGATGAAGGCGCCTTCGATCTGCCCGAGGTCCACGGCCGGGTTCAGCGAGCGGCCGACGTCGTGCAGCACGTCTGCGCGCAGCAGCGTGTGCTCGCCCGTCAGCGTGTCGACCTCGACCTCGCTCACGGCCGCACCGTAAGCGAAGTAGTAGAAGGGATGGCCAGTCAGCGTGTTGCGGTCCCAATGCAGGCCCGGCGTGGCGTAGAAGCCATCGGACCAGAGTTGCACCCGCGCTTCGTATGCTTTCGCGACGAGTTCCTTGAACGACAGGTGGCGGCCGGCCCCATGCACGGCATCCGATTCGAAGCGGACATCGGCAACATCGACACCCAGTGCCTGCGCAGCAACCACCGCCAGCCGCTCGCGGATCTGCCGCGCCGCATCCTGCGCCGCCTTGCCGTTCAGGTCACTGCCTGATGAAGCCGCCGTCGCCGATGTGTTGACCACCTTGTGCGTGTCGGTCGCACTCACGCGCACCCGCGACAGCGGCACGCCCAGTTCATGCGCGACCACCTGCGCCACCTTGGTGTGCAGGCCCTGACCCATCTCCGTTCCGCCATGGTTCACGAGGATGGAGCCGTCGGTGTACACATGCACCAGCGCCCCGGCCTGGTTGAGGTGCTTCACGTTGAACGAGATGCCGAACTTCACCGGCGTGAGTGCGATGCCGCGCTTGCGCACCGGGCTCGAAGCGTTGAACGCCTCGATGGCCGTCCGCCGCTCGCGGTAGCCGCTCGTGCGCTCCAGTTCATCCACGATGGGGCCGATGACGTTGTCGTCCACCACCTGCCCGTACGGCGTCACGTTGCGCGACTGCGTGCCGTAGAAGTTGGCCCGCCGCACCTCCAGCGGATCGCGCCCCAGCGTGCGGGCGATGCTGTCGAGCAGCACCTCGGTGACGATGGCGCCCTGCGGCCCGCCGAAGCCACGGAAGGCGGTGTTGCTCTGCGTGTTGGTGCGCGCCGAGTAGCCGTGCATGGACACCTCGGGCAGCCAGTAGGCGTTGTCGACGTGGCAGATGGCACGCGTCATCACCGGGCCGGAGAGGTCGGCGGAATGGCCGGCACGCGAGATCAGCGTCAGCTCGTAACCGAGCACGCGGCCGTCGTCGTCGAAGCCGGCTTCGTAGTCGAACTCGAAGCAGTGCCGTCGGCCTGTGATGAGGAAGTCGTCGTCGCGGTCCACGCGCAGCTTCACCGGCTTGTCCAGCCGCCGCGCCGCCACCGCGGCAATGCACGCGAACTGGGCCGACTGCGACTCCTTGCCGCCGAAGCCGCCGCCCATGCGCCTGCACTCGACGCGCACCGCGTTCGACGACTGGCCCAGCGCCGTTGCCACGTGGTGCTGCATCTCGCTCGGATGCTGGGTGGAGCAGTGCACCACCATGCCGCCATCTTCCTGCGGGACGGCGACGCTGATCTGCCCTTCGAGGTAGAACTGTTCCTGCCCGCCGACCGACAGGCTGCCCTTCAGGCGATGCGGCGCGGCGGCGATGGACGAGGCCACGTCGCGGCCCGCATCGCTGCGCTTCAGGTGCATCGGCGGCAGCGCATGCAGGCCTTGCGCATGGGCATCGCGCGGGGTGAGTACCGGGGGTAGGGCCGCGATGCTCAGCACCTGCTTGGCCAACGCGGCAGCACGACGTGCATCGAGGCGTGAACGTGCAATGACCGCGAACACCGGTTGCCCGAGATAGCGAAGCTCTCCCTCAGCCAGGATGGGGTCGTCATGCACGATCGCCCCGCAGTCGTTCACGCCCGGGATGTCGGCCGCGACGATCACGTCCACCACACCGGGCAGCGCGCGGATGCGCGCCACATCCACCGCCTGCAAGGTTCCCCGCGCCACCGGCGACAGGCCCAGTGCGCAATGCAGCGTGCCGTTCAGCTCGGGGATGTCATCGGTGTAGCGTGCTTCGCCGGCCACGTGCAGGTGGGCAGATTCATGCGGCAGCGCGCTGCCCACGCTGCCTTCGTTGCGCGATTGCATGGCCGCACGCTGTGGCAGGGCGTCGTCGCTGGAGGGCCGCACAGGCACAGCCTTGCCCTGCGTCTCGAGCCAGAAGCGCTGCAGCAGATTTCGCGACACCTCCATGCGGTAGGCCGCACTGGCGCGCATGTCGCTCAGCGGCTGGAAGTCCTGGGCCAGGGCATCCTGCGCGGCAGCCACGGCATCGGCGGACCAGGCCTGTCCGATCAACGCAGCCTCGACGGCCGACGCCCGCTTCACCACCGCCGCCATGCCGCCGAACACGCAGCGTGCATCGCGCACGATCGCGCCATCCATCTCCAGCGCCAGCACCGCGCACACGGCGGAGATGTCGCTGTCGAAGCGCTTGCTGATCTTGTAGGCCGCCACCCGGCGCGACAGGGACGACAGCGGCACCACGATGGTCTGCACGAACTCCCCAGGCTCCAGCCGGTTCGCCATGTAGCCGGTGTAGAACTCGTCCAGCCGCAGCCGGCGGACGCGCTCGCCCAGGCGCAGCTCCAGCACGGCATCCAGCGCCATCAGCACGGGCGCTGAGTCGCCGATGGGCGAGCCGTTGGCCACGTTGCCGCCCATCGTGCCGGCGTGGCGGATGGGCGGCGATGCGAAGCGCACCCACATCTCTCGCAGCTGCGGCCAACGCTCCACCAGGGCCGACCACGCTGCTTCCAGCGATGCGCCCGCGCCGATGCGCAGCTCGCCGTCGACCTCCTCGATGCGCTTCAGCGACGCGACGCGGCCGAGGTAGACCACCTCGCCCAGGTCGCGCAACTGCTTGTTGACCCACACGCCGATGTCGGTGCCGCCGGCCAGCAGCCGCGCCTTGGGCCGTGCAGCCAAAAGGCCCGCCAACTGCTCGACGGTCTGCGGCGCATGGAACCGATCCTGCACCAGCTCATCGGTGCCGATGCTCTCCAGCGCCTTCGCCACCGCGCCGGTATCAAGCCGTACCGCTGGCGGCTCGAACATCCGCTCCCCGGCATCCAGGATCGGCCGATAACCCGTGCAGCGGCACAGGTTGCCCGCCAGTTCATCGGCCAGCGATGCCCGGTCCGGCCGCGTGCCGGCGTGCAGGTGCCGCTCGTACGCCGCCCACAGCGACATGACGAAACCTGGCGTGCAGAAGCCGCACTGCGAGCCATGGCAAGCGACCATCGCCTCCTGCACCGGGTGCAGGACGCCGCCGTTCATGGCCTTGAGGTCTTCCACCGTGAACAGGGCCTTGCCGTGCAGGGTGGGCACGAACTGCATGCAGGCGTTGACGGTCTCGACCCGCAGAGGCCCGCCGGCGTCCTGGGGCAAGTCGCCGAGGGCCACCGTGCATGCACCACAATCCCCCTCGTTGCAGCCTTCCTTGGTGCCGCTGCAATGCGCGTCTTCCCGCAGCCAGTCGAGCACGGTGCGGGTGGCGGGCACCTCGTCGAGTTCGACAATGCGCCCTTGATGGTAGAAACGGATGGCTTGCACGGCAGAGGTCATGAGCAAGAAGTTCGCCAACACGCGTTCAATGCATATTAACCATCCGAATCCGATGTCGTGGGGGTGGGCATGAGGCCCGCCCGGCCGCCCGAAGGGGCTCGCACCGCAGCGCGCAGCGCGGAGGTTTCCAAATGAGCCTGGACACGCAGTCGCCCGGCTTGCTGGCGGAGCCTCAGGCGGTTCAAGCCACGGCGGACGGCGGCACGCGGCTCGCCTTGCGCGGCGACCTGCTGGACTTTACCCACCAGCCCGAGTGGGGCGCCATCGAATCCGACGCCGTGAGGTTTCGCGAGGACCACTGGCTGCTGATCGAAGACGGCCGCATCGTCGGCGCCCAGCCCGGCAGCCTCGCACCCGACGCGAGCTGGACGCGGCACGACCACCGCGGCCGGCTCATCCTGCCCGGCTTCATCGACACCCACGTCCACAGTCCGCAACTGGACGTGATCGCCAGCCACGGCACCGAGCTGCTGGATTGGCTGAACACCTACACCTTCCCCGCCGAGAAGCGCTACGCCAACCTGGTGGAAGCCGAAACCGGCGCGGCCCGCTTCGCCGATGCGCTGCTGGCCCACGGCACCACCAGCGCCGTGGTCTTCCCGACCGTGCACAAGGTCAGCGCCGATGCGCTCTTCGCCGCCGCCCGCGAGCGCGGCATGCGGCTCATCACCGGCAAGGTGCTGATGGACCGGCATTCGCCCGACGGCCTGCGCGACGAGGCGCCGGACTTCGGTGCCCGCGACTGCGTGGACCTCATCGACCGCTGGCACGGCGTGGACCGCCTGGCCTACGCCGTGACCGTGCGCTTCGCCCCCACCAGCTCGCCCGGACAGCTCGCCATGGCCGGGCAGCTGTGCACCAGCATGCCGGGCCTGTACATGCAGACCCACCTGGCCGAGAACCGCGCCGAGGTGAAGTGGGTGCACGAACTCTTCCCCGACGCGCGCAGCTACCTCGACGTCTATGAACGGGCCGGCCTGCTCAACGCCCGTGCCGTGTTCGCCCACGGCATCTGGCTGGATGACGACGACCGCGCGCTCTTGCGTGACAGCCGCGCGCAGATCGCCCACAGCCCGTCGTCCAACCTCTTCCTGGGCAGCGGCCTCTTCAACTGGCGCGCGGCCGACGAGGCCAACGTGCGAGTCAGCATCGCCACCGACGTGGGCGGAGGCACCAGCCTGTCGCTCCAGCGCACCATTGCCGACGCCTACAAGGTGCAGGCGCTGCAGGGCGAACGGCTGACGGCCTGGCGGGGCCTGCATGCGGCGACACTCGGGGCTGCGGCGGGCCTGTCGCTCAATGAGGAGATCGGCTCGCTGAGCGAAGGCTGCACGGCGGACGTGTGCGTGTGGGACTGGACCCAGGGCAGCGTGGCGCAGCGCCGGCACGAGCTGGCGCGAAACCTGCACGAGCGTGTCTTCGCCTGGCTGACCTTGTCGGATGAAAGAAACCTGGTGACTGCTTACGTGAGGGGAATCGCTCGTTATGAGCGTTGAGTCGGCGCTGCGGCTGGAGCTGCGCAACATCAGCAAGCAATACCCGTCGGTCAAGGCCAATGACCGCGTGAGCCTGCGTGTCAAGCCCGGCGAGATCCATGCCGTGCTGGGCGAGAACGGCGCGGGCAAGTCCACGCTGATGAAGATCATCTACGGCGCAGTGCGGCCCGACGAGGGCGAGATGCTGTGGAACGGCGAGCCGGTCAGCATCCGCAACCCGCACGAGGCGCGCCGGCTGGGCATCAGCATGGTGTTCCAGCATTTCAGCCTGTTCGACACGCTGACCGCCGCCGAGAACGTGTGGCTGGGCCTGGAGAAAGGGCTCTCGCTGGCGGAGGTCTCGCGGCGCATCGTGGAGGTGGCCGGTGCCTACGGGCTGGACGTGGACCCGCTGCGCCCGGTGCACAGCCTGTCGGTGGGCGAGCGCCAGCGCGTGGAAATCGTGCGGGCCTTGCTGACGAAACCTCAATTGCTCATCCTCGACGAGCCCACGTCGGTGCTCACGCCACAGGCGGTCGAGAAGCTCTTCGTCACGCTGCGGCAGTTGGCCAGCGAGGGCTGCAGCATCCTCTACATCAGCCACAAGCTCGACGAGATCCGTGCGCTGTGCCACCACTGCACGGTGCTGGGCGGTGGGCGGGTCACCGGCGAGGTGGACCCGACGCAGGAGACCAACGCCAGCCTGTCGCGCCTGATGATCGGCGCCGAGCCGCCTGCGTTGCAGCGCGTCGCGGCGCATGCGGGCGATGTGGTGCTGCGGGTGCAGGCCTTGAGCCTGCCCGCCCAGGACCCGTTCGGCACCAGCCTGGACCGCATCGGCTTCGAGGTGCGGGCCGGTGAGATCGTGGGCATTGCCGGCGTCTCGGGCAACGGCCAGCAGGAGCTGATGGCCGCCTTGTCGGGCGAGGACGCGCGCGCCGAACCGCATGCGATCGAGCTGTTCCAGCGCGCCATCGGCAACCTGTCGCCGGCCATCCGCCGGCGTCGCGGCCTGCATTTCGTGCCTGAGGAACGCCTGGGCCGCGGGGCGGTGCCCAGCCTGTCGCTGGCGCAGAACAGCCTGCTCACGCGCCAGGAGGCAGTCGGCGCGCTGGGTTGGATTTCGATGCCGCAGGTGGATGCGCTGGCGCACAGGCTCATCTCGCGCTTCAAGGTGAAGGCCGGCGGCCCGCACGCCGCGGCCAAGAGCCTGTCGGGCGGCAACCTGCAGAAGTACATCGTGGGCCGCGAGATCGATGCGAAGCCGCGGCTGCTCATCGTCTCGCAGCCCACCTGGGGCGTGGACGTGGGCGCAGCCGCGCAGATCCATGCCGAGCTGCTCAAGCTGAGCGACGAAGGCTGCGCGGTGCTGGTGGTGAGCGAGGAGCTGGACGAGCTCTTCGGAATCTGCGACCGGCTGCACGTGATTGCACGAGGCCGCCTGTCGCCCGGAGTGGCGGTGTCGAAGACGGATGTGGAGACGATCGGCCAATGGATGAGCGGATTGTGGGATGCGCATGAGACCGAGGTGGCCGATGTGGGCGCTTGAACCCCGCCCCGAACCCAGCCGCACGATGAGCATCGTGTCGCCGCTGCTCGCGCTGGCAATCACCATCGTGCTGGGCATCGGCCTCTTCACGCTGCTGGGCAAGGACCCGGTGCGCGGCCTGCAGGTGTTCTTCGTCGAGCCGGTGAAGAACGGCTATGCCTGGTCCGAGCTGGCGGTGAAGGCCACGCCATTGCTGCTCATCGCGCTCGGGCTGTCGGTGTGCTTCCGCTCGAACGTGTGGAACATCGGCGCGGAGGGGCAGTACATCGTCGGTGCCGTGGCCGCGGGCGGCGTGGCGATGCTGGCCGACAAGGACACCAGCCGCTTCATCGTGCTGGGCATCCTGGCCGCGGGCGTCGCGGGCGGCATGCTGTGGGCGGCCATCGTGGCCGTGCTGCGCGACAAGGCGAATGCCAGCGAGATCCTCGTGAGCCTCATGCTCGTCTACGTGGCGGAGATGCTGCTGAGCTACCTCGTCTACGGGCCGTGGAAGGACCCGGGGGGCTACAACTTCCCGCAGACCATCAGCTTCGCCGACCCGACGAAGATCCCGCGGCTGTTCACCGGCTGGCGCGTGAACATCGGCGTGCTCATCGCGCTCGCGGCGGTGGGCGCGTTCTGGGTCTTCATGTTCCGCCTGTATGCCGGCTTCCAGATGCAGGTTGGCGGCCTCGCGCCCCTGGCGGCGCGCTACGCCGGCTTCTCGTCGCGCAAGGCACTGTGGCTGGCGATGCTGACCTCCGGTGGCATGGCCGGCCTGGCCGGCGCGCTGGAGGCGGCCGGCCCGCTCGGACAGCTCACGCCGCACGTGCCGGCGGGCTACGGCTTCGCTGCCATCATCGTGGCCTTCGTGGGCCGCTTGCATCCGGTGGGCGTGGTGTTCTCGGCCATCCTCATGAGCATGTTCTACATCGGCGGCGAGCTGGCGCAGTCGCGCCTGGGCCTGCCCAAGTCCATCACCGGCGTGTTCCAGGGGCTGCTGCTTTTTGCGCTGCTGGCTTGTGACACCTTGATCCACTACCGGCTGACCTGGCGGCGGAAGGTACAGGCATGAGCGAAACCTGGCCGCTGCTCTTCGCAGCCACCCTGAACGCCGGAACGATCCTCGTGATCGCCGCCTTGGGCCTGCTCATCAACGAACGCGCCGGCATCGTGAACCTCGGTGCGGAGGGCATGATGCTCGTGGCTGCCATCGCGGGCTTCGCCACCGCCGTGCACACCGGCAGCGACTGGCTGGCCTTTGCGGCCGGCATGGGTGCCGGCGCGGTCATGGCGGCGGCGCTGGGGTGGCTGGTCATCTGGCTCAACACCAACCAGTACGCGACCGGCCTTGCGCTCAGCCTCTTCGGCGCAGGCTTCTCAGCTTTCGTGGGCATCAAGTATTCGCAGGAGAAGCTCTCCGAGCGCATGCACTTCGAGATTCCGGGCCTGGCGGACATTCCCATCCTCGGCCCTGCGCTGTTCCGGCAGCATCCGCTGGTGTACGTGGCCATCGCGCTCACCGTCGCACTGAGCTGGTTCCTGTACCGCTCGCGCGCCGGGCTGGTGCTGCGCGCGGTGGGTGAATCGCCGGAGTCGGCGCATGCGCTGGGCTATCCGGTGCGGCGCATCCGCTTCATCGCGGTGATCGTGGGCGGGGCGCTGTGCGGCCTGGCCGGTGCGTACGTCTCGGTGGTCTACACGCCGTTGTGGGTCGAAGGCATGACCGCCGGCAAGGGCTGGATCGCGCTGGCCCTCACCACCTTCGCCACCTGGCGACCGGCACGTGTCTTGCTCGGCGGCATGCTGTTCGGCGGCGTCACGATGCTGCAGTTCCACCTGCAAGGCGAAGGGGTCCAGGTCGCGAGCCAGCTGCTCACCTCGCTGCCCTACCTGGCCACCGTCGCCGTGCTGGTGCTCATATCGCGCAACGCGGCGTGGATACGGGCCAACATGCCGGCGTCGCTCGGGAAACCCTTCGTGCCCGGCTCATAATCCGCACGCTTTCACCATCCCAGCCCAACACCATCGAGGAGATCTCACGATGATCCATTCGAAGCGTTCCATGCTCCGCCTGACCGGCTGGGCCACGCTTGCCGCTGCCGCCGCGCTCGTCGGCTGCGGCAAGAAGGACGAGTCCACCAACACCGCCGCGGCGCCTGCTTCCGCGCCGGCCTCGGCGGCATCGGCCGCTGCCAAGCCCGCGCCGCTGAAGATCGCCTTCGCCTACGTCGGTCCGGTGGGCGATGGCGGCTGGACCTTCGCGCACGACCGCGGCCGCAAGGCGGTGGAGAAGGAATTCGGCGACCGCGTGGTCACGAGCTTCACCGAAAGCGTGCCTGAAGGCCCCGATGCGGAGCGCGTGATGCGCGACCTGGTGGGGCAGGGCAACAAGCTCATCTTCGGCACCACCTTCGGCTACATGGACCACATGCTCAAGGTGGCCGGCGACAGCAAGGACGTGAAGTTCGAGCACGCCACCGGCTACAAGACGGCCGAGAACCTGCGCACCTACGACAGCCGCACCTATGAAGGCGCGTACATGGCCGGCGTGATCGCCGGCGGCATGACCAAGAGCAACGTGCTGGGCGTGGTGGGCTCGGTGCCCATTCCCGAGGTGGTGCGCAACATCAACAGCTTCACGCTGGGCGCGCAGTCGGTGAACCCGAAGATCAAGACCAAGGTGGTGTGGGTCAACAAGTGGTTCGACCCGCCCAACGAGACGGCCGCCGCGCAGTCGCTCATCAACGGTGGCGCCGACGTGCTGTTCCAGAACACCGACTCCAGCGCGGTGCTGCAGACGGCCGAGAAGGCCGGCAAGTACGCCTTCGGCTGGGACAGCGACATGACCGCCTACGGCCCGAAGGCCCACCTGGCCTCGTCCATCATCAACTGGGCGCCGTACTACATCAAGGCCACCAAGGACGCGCTGGACGGCACCTGGACCACCGGCCAGGCCTGGTGGGGCGTGAAGGAAGGCGCCATCGACATCGTGTCCATCTCCGACAAGGTGCCAGCCGAGCTGAAGGCCAAGGTCGACACCGTGAAGGCCGGACTGAAGGACGGCAGCTTCGCCATCTGGAAGGGCCCCATCGTCGACAACAGCGGCAAGGAGCAGCTGAAGAAGGATGAGGTCGCCGATGACAAGTTCCTGGGCGGGGTCAAGTTCTTCGTCAAGGGCGTCGAAGGCAAGGTGCCGGGCGGCGACAAGTAAGAGGCAGGCCATGCAACTCGACGCCATCGGAAAAGACAAGCTTCACCACCTGCTGAGGGCCATGCCCAAGGCGGAGCTGCACATCCACATCGAAGGTTCGCTCGAACCCGAGTTGATCTTTGCGCTGGCGCAGCGCAACGGGGTGAGCCTGTCTTATCCGAGCGTCGAAGCATTGCGCGCGGCCTATGCCTTCACCGACCTGCAAAGCTTCCTCGACATCTACTACGCCGGAGCCAGCGTGCTCCTGAAGGCACAGGACTTCGAGGACATGGCCATGGCGTACTTCCGGCGCGCCCGGGCCGACAACGTCGTGCATGCGGAGCTCTTCTTCGACCCGCAGACCCATACCGCCCGCGGCGTGAGCTTCGAGACGGTGATCACCGGCCTCACGCACGCCTGCGCACGGGCACAGGCGGAGCTGGGCATCAGCAGCTCGCTCATCATGTGCTTCCTGCGGCACCTGAGCGAGGAAGAGGCCTTCGCCACGCTGGAAGAAGCCATGCCCTTTCGCAGCCAGATCGTCGGCGTGGGGCTGGACAGCAGCGAACGCGGGCACCCGCCGGAGAAGTTCGCTCGGGTCTTCGCCAAGTGCCGGGAGCTGGGCTTGCACCTGGTGGCCCATGCGGGCGAGGAAGGACCGCCCGCCTATGTCTGGAGCGCGTTGGATGTCTTGAAGGTCGAGCGCATCGACCACGGTGTGCGCAGCGTGGAGGACCCGGTGCTCATGCAGCGCCTGGCCAGGGAACGCGTGCCGCTCACGGTGTGCCCGCTGTCCAACGTGAAGCTGTGCGTGTTCAAGACCATGAGCGAGCACAACCTCGCGACCCTGCTCGACCAGGGCCTGGCCGCGACGGTGAACTCCGACGACCCGGCCTATTTCGGCGGCTACATGAACGACAACTTCGTCGCCACCTTCGATGCCTTGCCGCAGCTCACGGCCAGGCACGCCTACCAGCTCGCGGCCAACAGCTTCGAGGCGAGCTTCGTGGATGCAGCGGCCAAGAGCGCGTGGAAGGCGCAGCTGGACCAGGTGTTCGCGGCGGCTTGAACCCCTGACCGTTCTGGAGTCGTCCCTCCAGAACGACCCCTCGTTTACGCGGGCCACAAATTCCGCCTGCCGGCTCACAATGGTCCTGGGGAGTACCGGCCCGAAACCTTCGCAGCAGGGTCGGGCCGCGGGCCTGGAGATGGTTCGCGATGCCATTGCGCCGTGCACGCGCCTTGCTGCTGCTGATCGCCGCACTGGTGGTAGTTGCTTCGGCCCAGGCCCGCAAGCTGGTGCTGGCCGCCACCGAATACCCACCGTACTACAGCGAGAACCTTGAACGCGGCGGCCCCGTCGCCGAGCTCACCGTGGCCGCACTGCGCCATGCGGGCTACGAGGTCGAGGTGCGCTTCATGCCCTGGGCGCGGGCGCTGCGCCTGGGCGAGCAGGGCCAGGTCGACGGGCTCGTCGGCGTGTGGCGCTCGCCCGAGCGCGAGAAGAGCTTCTTCTATTCCGACCCGGTGGTGAGCAACCGCATCGTGCTGTGCCGGCGCGGCAGCTTCGGGCCGGAGCGCTTCACCACCTGGGAGGCGATCAAGCCCTTCACCGTGGGCACCGTGCGCGGCTATGCCGACCCCGAGGGCATGGCCCTGGCAGGCATCCAGACCGAGGCCGTCACCGACGACCTGCAGAACCTGCGCAAGCTGATGGCCGGCCACGTGGACCTGGTGATCATCGACAGCCGCGTGGAGGAGCACCTCGCCCGCAAGCACTTCGGCGAGGCGGCCAGCCTCATCGACTGCCTGTACCCGGCGGTGCAGGAGCATCCGCAGTACCTCGTGGTATCGCGCAGTACCCAGGGCGGCGAGGCCATCGTCCGCGCCTTCAACGAGCAGATGCAGCGGCTGCGCCGCTCCGGCGAGTTCAAGGGGATCGCCGGGCGGTGGGGCTGGTAGTGCGGGTAGCGCGCGAACCTAGAATCGCCTGATCCTGGCCGGCGTGCCCCCGCTGGCCGGGTGAATCCGCATCCCGGGGCCATGTCGAGGAACACCATGCTTCAAAACCTCACGCGCGGCCTCGCGGCCGCGACGTTCGCCGCAGCGCTCTCGCTGGGCCTCACCCCCCGGCCGGCTCAAGCCGCGCCACCGCCCCTCAAGGTCGCCTTCGTCTACGTCAGCCCCGTCGGCGAGGCCGGCTGGACCTACCAGCACGACCAGGGCCGCAAGGCGATGGAGCAGGCGCTGGGAGACCGCGTCAAGGCGACGGTCGTCGAGTCCGTGGCCGAGGGGCCCGATGCCGAGCGTGTGATGCGTGACCTGGCCGCGCAGGGCCACTCGCTGATCTTCGCGACCAGCTTCGGCTACCTGGAGCCCGCCCTGCGCGTGGCGGCCGATTTCCCGCAGGTGAAGTTCGAGCACGCGGGCGGCTACAAGACGGCGCCCAATCTCAACACCTACAACGCCCGCTACTACGAGGGCCGCTACCTCGCGGGCCTGGTTGCCGGCCGCAGCAGCAAGACCGGCATGGCGGGCTACGTGGCGGGCTTCCCGCTGCCAGAAGTGATCCAGGGCATCAACGCCTTCACGCTGGGCATGCGCGAGGCGAACCCGAAGGCGCAGGTGAAGGTGCTGTGGCTGAACGCCTGGTTCGATCCGGCCAAGGAGCGCGAGGCCGCGCTCACGCTCGTGAACCAAGGCGCTGACGTGCTGACCAACCACAGTGGGTCGCCCGCGGTGGCGCAGGCGGCCGAAGACCGGGGCGTGATGCTCGTGGCCTACCAGAGCGACATGCGCCGTTTCGCGCCGCATGCGCAGCTCACCTCAGTGCTGCATCAATGGGGTGGCTACTACACGCGGGTGGCGCAGTCGGTGATCGATGGCCGCTGGAAACCGCAGCCGGTGTGGGGGGGCCTGAAGGACGGTTTCATCGCACTGGCGCCGTTCTCGCCGTCGGTGGACAAGGAGACGGTGGCGCTGGTGGAAGCGCGCCGCCGCGCCATCGTCGAAGGCCGCTTCGCACCGTTCTCCGGCCGCATGGTGGACAGCGAAGGACAGGAACGCCACGCTGCCGGTGCGATGAGCGATGCGCAGATCTCGGGCATGAACTGGTTCGTGCAGGGCGTGTCGGGCGCGCTGCCCAAGTGAACGCTCAGACCGGCGGCGCGCCGTTGAATGCCGGGTTCAGCAGCGCGTTGATGACGTGGTCGCGCCACTGTCCGTTGATGTAGAGGTAGTGCGTGGCCATGCCCTCGGGCTTGAAGCCGAGGCGGGCCAGCACGGCGGCGCTGCGCAGGTTCTCCGGCAGGTGCGCGGCCTGCAGCCGGTGCAGGCGCACCGGTCCGGAGAACATCTCATGGACGATGGCCTGCAAGGCTTCGTTCATCAGCCCCGCGCCTTGCAGCGTCTGGTCGAGCTGGTAGCCCAGCATGGCGCTGTGAAAGGCGCCGCGCGACACCGAGAACACGTGGACCTGGCCGACGATGCGGGTGGGGTCGTTGCGCAGCCGCAGCCAGTACCTGAACGCCTCGCCTGCCGCGAAGGCGCGCCGGCTCTTGAGCAGCCGCTCGCGCTGGCCCCGCACGGTGAAGAAGCCCTCCGGCGTGGGCGGGTCCCAGGGCGCGAAGTGGGCCTGGTTGCGGGCCACGAAAGCCAGCGCCTCGCGCGACATGGCCGGGTCCGACGCTTGCAACAGCAGGCGCGGTGTCTCCAGTTGCTGGGCGGCGATGGCAGGCGAGGGGAGTGGCATGGCGCGAATTGTCGCGCCAGTGCGGGATGAGCGGGTTCAGTGCAAGGCGGCCTGCAATGCCGGCGCCTCTTCGCCGAAGGCATACACATCCATCCCCAGCACCCCGAAGGTCACGCTGTCGTGGATGCGCACGGCGGGGGCGGTGTCCGACCCGGCGGCACCCGCGGCGATGAACCAGGGCAGCAGGTGCTCATCGGTCGGATGCATGTCCACCGCATGCGGCGCCTGCCGGCGGTAGTCCGCGAGCGCCGCCCAGTCGTGGGCTTCGCTGCGTGAGCGCATCCACTCACGGAAGGCCGCGCTCTCGGCGATCTCGGGCTTGTCGGGGTTGCTGCGCAGCCCGTCGGCGAAGACGCGGCGCAGGTTGTGGGTGATGCTGCCTGTGCCCAGCACCAGCACGCCTTGCTCGCGCAGCGGCGCCAGCGCCCGGCCCAGCGCCAGTTGTTGCGCAGGCGGCAGGGTGGGCACGAAAGCCACCGGCACGACGGGAATGTCTGCCTGCGGGTAGATGTAGCGCAGCGCCGTCCAGATGCCATGGTCCAGCCCGCCCTCGTTGATGACCTGCGGCGCCATGCCGGCAGCCCCCAGCAGCCCGGCCACTTCGCGGCCCAGCTCCGGCGACCCCGGGGCGTCGTAGCGCATCTGGTTGAGCCGCGGATCGAAGCCGCCGAAGTCGTAGATGGCTTCATGCCGCGCACCAGCCAGCACCACCGGCGCACGCGCCGTGGTGTGGGCGGAGGCGACCACGATGGCGCGCGGCCGGCCGAAGCTGCGGTCGATGGCCGGCCCCAGCGTCTTCATGAATTCACCCGCCGCGCCGGGTTCCAGCGCGATCATGGGCGAGCCGTGGGAGACGAAGATCGAGGGCAGCGGAGTGTTCATGGGTTCATTGAAACACTCCGCGCCGCCTCGGCCGTTCTAAGCGTTTGCAGCCACCGCTGAAGCGCCTTGAAGCAAGCCGTCCGCCCGGAACATGGCCTTGATGCCGCGGATGGCCTGGCGGATGCGCGCTTCGTTCTCGATGAGCGCGAAGCGCACGAAGCCGTCGCCGTATTCGCCGAAGCCGATGCCCGGCGACACGCTCACCTTGGCCTTGGCCAGCAGCTCCTTGGCGAACTCCAGCGAGCCCAGGTGGCGGTAGGGCTCGGGGATGCGTGCCCAGATGTACATCGAGGCCTTGGGCACGTCCACCTTCCAGCCGGCCTCGTGCAGGCCCTTGCACAGCACATCGCGCCGGCTCTGGTAGGTGGCGACGATGTCCTTCACGCACTGCTGGTCGCCTTCGAGCGCGGCGATGGCGGCCACCTGCATGGGCGTGAAGGTGCCGTAGTCGTGGTAGCTCTTGATGCGCGCCAGTGCCGTGACCAGCTCGTGGTTGCCCACCATGAAGCCGATGCGCCAGCCGGCCATGTTGTAGCTCTTGGACATGGTGAAGAACTCCACCGCGCAGTCCTTGGCGCCGGGCACCTGCATGATGGACGGCGCCTTCCAGCCGTCGAAGGCGATGTCGGCGTAGGCGAGGTCGTGCACGACGAGGATGTCGTGCTGTTTGGCCAGGGCGATGACCCGTTCGAAGAATTCCAGCTCCACGCACTGCGCCGTGGGGTTGGACGGAAAGCCCAGGATGATCATCTTGGGCTTGGGGTAGCTGGTGCGGATGGCGGTTTCCAGCTCGCTGAAGAAGTCCACGTCCGGCGTGTTGGGCACCGAGCGGATGTCGGCCCCCGCGATCACCGCGCCCCACAGGTGGATGGGGTAGCTCGGGTTGGGCACCAGCACCGTGTCGCCGCGCTCCAGCGTGGCCAGCATCAGGTGCGACAGGCCTTCCTTGGAGCCGATGGTGACGATGGCTTCGCTCTCGGGATCGATCTCCACGCCGTAGCGGTCGCGGTACCAGTGCGAGATGGCGCGGCGCAGGCGGGGGATGCCCTTGGACGTGGAGTAGCCGTGCGTCTCCGGCCGCTGGGCCACCTCGGTGAGCTTGGCCACGATGTGCGGCGGCGTCGGCCCATCGGGGTTGCCCATGCTCATGTCGATGATGTCTTCGCCGCGTCGGCGTGCGGCAGCGCGCAGCTCGGCGGTGATGTTGAAGACGTACGGGGGGAGACGATCGATGCGCGCAAAGCGGCGCTTGCCCTCAGAGGCAGACATGCAGATTTCCTTGAACGTGAGCGCCCGGAACCGTCCGAGCGACGTGCCCGCGCATGGCACGCGGGGTGACGCATCGTAGTGGCGAACGCCGCAGCCGTCCAGAGGGAATAAAGTCACGTCGTCGGACGTACCCCTCCCAGATGATCTGCCCATGACTTGAGGAGACTGGCGATGAAGGTTCACGTGAGATTGATTGGCGCCGCCTTGCTGGCATTCAGCGCCGCGGCCCTGGCCGCGGGCGGCGGAGGCGGCAGCAGCGGCGGTGCCAATGACGACCCGGTGGTCGTGGCCGCCAAGGCCGCCATCGAGAAGAAGGACTGGGCCGGCGCCCAGGCCCAGCTCAAGCAGGCGCTGGCCGCCAAGCCCAACAACGCCGACTACCACAACCTCTACGCCTACTCGATGCGCAAGGGGCCGAATCCGGACATGGACCTCGTCTTCAAGCACTACAACGAGGCGTTGCGCATCAACCCCAAGCACACCGGGGCGCACGAGTACATCGGCGAGGCCTACCTGCAGGTGGGCGATCTCGCCAAGGCCAAGGAGCATCTCGCGGCGCTGAACAAGATCTGCTTTTTCGGCTGCGAGGAGTACAGCGACCTGAAGAAGGACATCGCGGAGTACGAAGCGTCGCACAAGCAGTAGTGCCTGGCTTGCGAAGGCCGGTATAAAGCGGCATGGACACCGCGCCCCTTCGCACCACCTCCCTCTGGCACCTGGCCTGGCGGCAGCTCGCCCGCGACTTCAAGGCCGGCGAGCTGCGCCTGCTGATGGTCGCCGTCACGCTGGCTGTCGCGGCGCTGAGCGCCGTGGGCTTCTTTGCCGATCGCATCAACCACGGCCTGGCGCGCGATGCCCGCCAGTTGCTGGGCGGCGATGCCATCGTCTCCAGCGACCAGCCGGCGCCGCCGGCCTTCGCGGCCAAGGCGCGCGAGCTGGGCCTGTCGGTGGCCACGACGGCGGCGTTCCCGAGCATGGGCCGCGCGCCCGACGACAAGGGCGGTGCATCGCGGCTGGTGGGTGTGAAGGCCGTGAGCGCGGCTTATCCGCTGCGTGGGCAGCTGCGCTTGCGTGCCGGGGCCGATGCGCCGGAGCGCGAGGTCGCCAAGGCGCCCGAGCCCGGCACGGCGTGGGTCGACCCCGCGCTGCTCGAATCGCTGAACCTGAAGGTGGGTGACTCGCTCCTGCTGGGCGATGCCACGCTGCGCATCACGCAGCTCATCGTCATCGAGCCCGACCGCGGCACCGGCTTCACCAGTTTTGCCCCACGCGTGATGTTCAACGAGGCCGACCTCGCCTCCACCGGCCTGGTGCAGCCGGCCAGCCGCGTGAGCTACCGCACCGCGGTGGCATCGCCCACCGGCAACGACGATGCCGTGCGCGACTTCACCAACTGGTCCGAGGCGCAGATCAAGAGCCAGGGCCTGCGCGGCATCCGCGTGGAGTCCTTCGCCTCGGGCCGGCCGGAGATGCGCCAGACGCTGGACCGCGCCGAGAAGTTCCTGAACCTCGTCGCGCTGCTGGCTGCCTTGCTCGCCGCCGTGGCCGTGGGCATCGCGTCGCGCGACTTCGCCAACGGCCATCTGGACGACTGCGCCATGCTGCGTGTGCTGGGCCAGTCCCAGCGCAGCATCGCCTTGCAGTACCTGGTGGAGTTCACGCTGGTGGGCACGCTGGCCAGTGCACTGGGCGTGGCGCTGGGGTTCAGCGTGCATTACGTCTTCGTGGCCCTGCTGGCCGGCCTGGTGGATGCCTCGCTGCCGCCGCCCACCGCCTGGCCGGGTTTGTTCGGCGTGGGCGTGGGCTTCACGCTGCTCATGGGCTTCGGCCTGCCGCCGGTGCTGCAGCTGTCGCGCGTGCCGCCGCTGCGCGTCATCCGCCGCGACGTGGGTGCGCTCAAGCCGGCGTCCATCGCCGTGCTGGCCGCGGGCACCATCGGCTTCACGGCCTTGCTGCTGTCGGTGTCGCCGGACATGAAGATGGGGCTGATCGCCGTGGGCGGCTTCGCGGTGGCGATCGCGCTGTTCGCGCTGATGAGCTGGATCGCCGTCATCGTCCTGCGCCGCGCGGTGCCCGAGGCGCGCGCGCCTCGCTGGCTGGTGCTGGCCACGCGGCAGATCGCGGCGCGGCCGGGCTTCGCGGTGCTCCAGGTCTCTGCGCTCAGCGTGGGCCTGCTGGCGCTGGTGCTGCTGGTACTTCTTCGTACCGATCTCATCGCGAGCTGGCGCCAGGCCACGCCGCCGGATGCGCCCGACCGCTTCGTCATCAACGTGCTGCCCGAGCAGGGCCAGCCTTTCCGCACCGCGCTCGATGCGGCCGGCGTGAAGAAGTACGACTGGTTCCCGATGATCCGCGGCCGGCTGGTGGCGGTGAACGGCAAGCGCGTCTCGCCCGAAGACTGGGCCGACGACCGCGCCAAGCGCCTGGTGGACCGCGAGTTCAACCTGAGCCATGCACCGGCGCTGCCTGAGCACAACCTGCTCAGCGCCGGCCGCTGGACGCCCGAGGAGCCCGATGCGCTGAGCGTGGAAGAGGGCCTGGCTCAGACACTGAACCTCAAGCTCGGCGACCGCCTGCGCTTTGACATCGGCGGCCAGCCCGCGGAAGGGCGCATCACCAGCCTGCGCAAGGTGGACTGGAGCTCCATGCGCGTCAACTTCTTCGTGATGTTCCCGACCTCGCGCATGACCGACTTGCCGGTGACCTACATCGCCGCCTTCCGTGCGCCGGGCAAGGCCGGCTTCGACAACGCGCTCAGCCGCGAGTTTCCGAACATCACCAACATCGATGTGTCGGCCTCCATCGGGCAGATCCAGCGCGTGCTGGACCAGGTGATCCGCGCGGTGGAGTTCCTCTTCGGCTTCACGCTGGCCGCCGGCCTGGTGGTGCTGTTCGCGGCGGTGACGGCCACCCGCGAGTCGCGGGCCAGGGAGTTCGCCGTGATGCGCGCCATGGGTGCGAGCGGCAAGCTGCTCGCTCAGGTGCAGCGGGCGGAGCTGCTCGGCGTGGGGGCGCTGGCCGGCGTGCTCGCGTCGGTCGCGGCCATCGCGGTCGGCTGGGCGCTGGCGAAGTACGCCTTCGAGTTCAGCTGGAACGCGTCACCCATCGTGCCCCTGGCCGGTGGCGTGGCGGGCGCGCTGCTGGCGCTGGCGGCCGGGTGGTGGGGCTTGCGCGAAGTGCTGCGCCGCCCGGTAGTGGAAACGCTTCGCAGCGCATCGCAGGAATGACGGGCATGACTCTGGAAATCAGCAATGACAAATCGCGCCTGGACCTGCCGGTGATCCACCGCTTCCTCAGCGAGACCTCCAGCTGGGCCAAGGGCATCTCGCTGGACGTGGTGAAGCGCTCCATCGAGCATTCCCTGTGCTTCGGCGGCTACCTGGACGGGCAGCAGATCGCGTTCTGCCGCGTCATCACCGACAGCGCCACCTTCGCCAACCTGGTCGATGTGTTCGTGCTGCCGGAGCATCGTGGGCAGGGCCACAGCAAGACGCTGATGCAAGCCGTGATGGCGCATCCCGGCCTCCAGGGGCTGCGGCGCTTCACCCTGGCAACAGGCGATGCGCATGGCCTGTATGCGCAGTTCGGATTCACCCCGCCGTTGCGGCCTCAGTCACTGATGGAGCGCTACTTTCCGGATATCTATGTCGAGGGGCGCGGGTGACGGCAATGAGTGACTTCGCCGTCAACACGAGGCGCTTGCGTCTTCGCCAATGGAAGGATGCAGACCGTGCGCCGTTCGCGGCCTTGAACGCTGACCCGCGGGTGATGGAGTTCTTTCCTTCCGTCCGATCGCGCGAGACCAGCGATACGGCGGTGGACGGCTACATGGCGACCATCGCGGCAGGTGGCTTCTCCAATTGGGCAGTCGAGGTGCTGGAGACCGGCACCTTCATCGGCTTCGTCGGCCTGAGCGTGCCGCAGCGTGCCTTGCCTTGCATGCCTTGCGTGGAGATCGGATGGCGCCTGGCGGCCGAGCAATGGGGGCAGGGCTATGCGAGCGAGGCTGCGCGATGCGCCCTGGCGCTCGGATTCGACCACTACGGGCTCGAAGAGATCGTCTCCTTCACAGCGCTCGTGAACCGGCGTTCGCGTGCGGTCATGGAGCGCATCGGCATGGTCAATGCGAACGAGGACTTCGAGCATCCGGCGCTGCCGGTGGGGCATCACCTCAGGCGGCATTGCCTGTACCGCATCACACCACCTGGTGCGAATCCAGCTTGAACACGCTCACGACCTGAGCCAGCTTGCTGGCCTGGTCCTTCAGGCTTTCAGCGGCGGCGGCGCTTTGCTCCACCAGCGCCGCGTTCTGCTGCGTCATCTGGTCGAGCTGCACCACCGAGCTGTTCACCTGGCCGATGCCGTCGCTCTGCTCGGTCGATGCGGCGGTGATCTCGCCGATGATGTCCGTCACGCGCTGCACCGAGTTCACGATCTCGCGCATGGTCTCGCCGGCGTCGGCCACCAGCTTGGAGCCCGATTCCACCTTGTCGACGCTGGCGCCGATCAGCGCCTTGATCTCCTTGGCCGCCTGCGCCGAGCGCTGGGCCAGGTTGCGCACCTCGCCGGCCACGACCGCGAAGCCGCGGCCCTGCTCACCGGCGCGCGCCGCTTCAACGGCAGCATTCAGTGCGAGGATGTTGGTCTGGAAGGCAATGCCGTCGATCACGCCGATGATGTCGTTGATCTTCTTGGACGACGCATTGATCTCGTCCATCGTCGAGACCACCTGCGACACCACCGCACCGCCACGCGCGGCCACTTCCGCCGCCGATGACGCCAGCTGGTTGGCCTGCCGCGCGGAATCGGCGGACTGCTTCACCGTGCCGGTCAACTGGTCCATCGACGAAGCCGCAGCCTGCAGGTTCGACGCCGTCTGCTCCGTGCGCTGGCTCAGGTCCTGGTTGCCCGAGGCGATCTCCGCCGAAGCGGTGTTGATGCTGTCCGCACCCGAGCGCACCTCGCCCACCATGCGGGCCAGCGACTCGCCCATGTGGTGCAGCGAACGCAGCACCTCGCCGATCTCGTCCTTGCGCTGCGTGTCGATGCGCACCGTGAGGTCGCCGTCGCCGATGGCATGCGCCACGTCCACCACCTGCTTGAGCGGCACGCAGATCGTGCGCTGCAGGTACCAGGTGCCCAGGGCCACGAGGCCGATGATGAGGCTCATCGCGGCGGACACGATGTAGACGGTACGCATGCGTTCCGCGCCGGACTTGTCGCGCAGCATGCGGGCGCCTTGCTCATGCATGGTCATCAGCGCCTGCTGCGCGGTGATCATGCCGGCCAGGGCAGGCTTGGCCACGTCTTTCACTTGTGCCGATGCCTGGTCCTGCTGGCCGGCGGTCTTCAGCTCCTGGGCCTTGGCCATCGCGTCGGTGAACGCCTTCTGCTGCGTGGCCACCGCGGCCAGCGCGGTGCGCTCTTCCGCGCTGGTGGCGCCGGCGTCAAGCTTCCTGGTGATCTCGGCCATGCGCGAGGCGGTGGCCTCGGCGTCCTGCTTGAACTGCTCCGCCAGCGAAGCATCGCTGCTCAGCGTGGTGGCCATCGCACGGGCGGCGTTGGCTTCGGCCAGGCCCATCCAGCGTGCGCTCAGTTCCAGGCGGGTCTGCTGCTCGGACTGTTCGGCCGAGGCGGCGGCCTGCAGCTTGGTGGTGCGGATGGCCGACACGCTGGTCATGAGCACCACCATGAGGCCCAGCGACACGGCCGGGATCCACAGCTTGGTTGCGAGAGAAAGGTTCTTCATTCGGGGCCTTGTGGTCAGGTCTGTTGAATACGATCGTGCGAAATCTTGTCGTACGAAAACCCGCTCTTCGGCGGGCTGCGGGTTCCCTGGGTTCAGGCGTGTGCGAGGCGGAAGGCGCTCACGGCATTGACCAGCGAACTGGCCTGGTGCTTGAGGCTCTCCGAGGCCGCGGCCGATTGCTCCACCAGCGCGGCGTTCTGCTGCGTCACCTGGTCGAGCTGGGTCACGGCCGTGGTCACTTGCGAAATGCCGCCGGTCTGCTCCTGCGCGGACAGGCTGATCTCGCGGATCATCTCCGCCACGCGCTGCACCTGGCTCATGATGTTGCCCATGGTCCGGCCGGCGTCACCGACGAGGCGGCTGCCGTTTTCGACCTTTTCCACGCTCGTGCCGATCAGTGCCTTGATCTCGCGGGCGGCGGTGGCGCTGCGCTGCGCCAGGCTGCGCACCTCGCCGGCCACGACCGCGAAGCCGCGGCCCTGTTCTCCGGCACGCGCGGCTTCAACGGCAGCGTTCAGCGCGAGGATGTTGGTCTGGAAGGCGATGCCGTCGATGACCGAGTTGATGTCGGCGATCTTGCGGCTGGAATTGGAGATTTCTTCCATCGTGCCGATGACCTGGCCGACCACGGCCTCGCCCTGCTTGGCCACTTCGCTGGCACCGTGCGCCAGATCGCTGGCCTGGCGGGCAGTGTCGGCGGCGTTCTGCACCGTGGCCGAGAGCTCGTCCATCGAGGCCGCGGTTTCCTGCAGGTTGCTGGCCTGCTCCTCGGTGCGCTGCGACAGGTCCTGGTTGCCCACGGCAATCTGTGCGGATCCGGTGGCGATCGATTCGCTGGAATGCCGCACGGCCCCCACCAGCTTCACGAGGTTCTCGTTCATGGTCTGCAAGGCGCGCAGCAACTGACCGGCTTCGTCCTTGCGTGCGGAGGAAATCGTCGTCGTGAGGTCGCCCGAGGCCACTGCACGTGCCACCACCAGGGCTTCGTTGATCGGGGTGGTGATGCTGCGCGTGAGGCTCCAGGCCATGCCCAGTCCCGCCATCAGGGCCGCCAGGCCGATCACGATCTGCAGGCTGCGGGCTTCGCCGTAGACGCTCTTGGCCTCGCCGATGCGCGCAGCGGACGTGGCGGCGTCCAGCTCATCGAAGCCTTCCAGGTTGGCCAGCACCTGGGTCAGCAGCGGCATGCACTCGGCGGTCAGCTTGGCGATGGCCTCGGCCTGCTTCTGCGAGGTGGCCAGTTGCACCACGCCGGCCGCGATGGGCTCGTAGCGGCTTTCCATCTCGTGGGCCTTGGCCAGCAGTTGCCGCTCGCTCGCCTCGGCGGGAAGTCGGGCCACCAGCTTGTCAAGTGTGGCGAAAGCCGTGTCGATCTCGGCCTTGGCTTTCTTCGCCCGATCGAGTTCTGCTTCCTGGGCCTTGGCGTCCGTGAGAAGAGCCAGGTTGCGTGCGGCGATGGCGCGCATCGCGACCGCGTCGCCGAGCCGGCCCAGCGCGATCGAACGGTCATGGTCGTCACCGCCAATGCGTTCGAGCTGGCCTTCGATGCGGCTCATCTGGGCCAGGCCCAACACGATGGCGGCGATGAACAGGCACAGCAAGGCCCCGAATCCCATGATCAGCCGACGGCCGATCTTGAGGTTGTTCAGAAAATTCATTTGTACTGCTCTCCCTGGAACGACGCGGCGTGTGCTTTAGTGGGTGACCGCGTCGTTGATGAGCCCCATGTCGGCGGAGGTCATGAGGCCTTCGATGTCCATGAGGATGAGCATGCGGTCGTTGACATTGCCGATGCCCGTGATGAAGCTGGTGTCCGCTGCGGTGTGCATCTCGGGAGCGGGCTTGATGGCGCCGCCACCGAGTTCGAGCACGTCGGACACGGAGTCGACGACAGCACCCACGACACGGCCCTTGACATTGAGCACGATGACGACAGTGAAGCTGTTGTACTCGACGCTGTCGCAGTTGAGCTTGATGCGCAGGTCGACGATGGGAACGATCACGCCGCGCAGGTTGACCACGCCCTTGATGAAGGACGGGGCGTTGGCGATGCGCGTGGGCTGCTCGTAGGAGCGGATTTCCTGCACCTTGAGGATGTCGATGCCGTACTCCTCGGTGCCCAGGCGGAAGGTCAGGAACTCGCCGCCGGCGGCTGCCGCTGCACGGGCTGCTTCATGGCGTGCCACGTGCGTGGCGTCGTTGATCATGTTCATCTCTTGGTCCTCTCCAATCGGGAATCAGAAGGTTTCCCAGTCGTCGTCTGTGGGGGCGGCGGCAGGGGTTGGTGCGGGCGGGGCGGGACGTGCGGCCGGTTTGGCTTCGGCCGCAGCCGCAGCAGGCTTGGACATGGCGGCCGGGGCGGGCTTGGCCACAGGCGCGGGCTTGGCCACAGGTGCGACTGCAGCCACGGGTTTGGGTTCGATCCTGGCGGGAGTGGGAGCGGCCTTGGGTTCCATGCGGGCCGGGGCCGGCATGGGGGTCGCCTGGGCCGATGCCGCAGCCGCGTCGAGCTTGAAGGTGCCCACGGCCTTGGCCAGCGTGGCGGCCTGGTGCTTGAGCGACTCCGCGGCGGCGGCGCTTTGCTCGACCAGCGCGGCGTTCTGCTGCGTCATCTGGTCCAGCTGCACGACCGAGGTGTTCACCTGTCCGATGCCTTCGCTCTGCTCGGCAGCCGCGGCGGTGATCTCGCCGATGATGTCCGTCACGCGCTGCACCGAGCCCACGATTTCCTTCATCGTGTCGCCGGCGTTGGCCACCAGCTTGGAGCCCGATTCGACCTTGTCGACGCTGGCGCCGATCAGCGCCTTGATCTCCTTGGCCGCCTGCGCCGAGCGCTGGGCCAGGTTGCGCACTTCGCCGGCCACGACGGCGAAGCCGCGGCCCTGCTCGCCGGCGCGTGCTGCTTCAACGGCAGCGTTCAGCGCGAGGATGTTGGTCTGGAAGGCGATGCCGTCGATCACGCCGATGATGTCGTTGATCTTCTTGGACGAGGCGTTGATCTCGTCCATCGTCGCCACCACTTCGGACACCACCTTGCCGCCACGCGCGGCCACTTCGGCGGCCGATGCGGCGAGCTGGTTGGCCTGGCGGGCGGAGTCGGCGGACTGCTTCACGGTGCCCGTGAGCTGTTCCATCGACGACGCTGCCTGCTGCAGGTTCGAGGCCGTCTGTTCCGTGCGCTGGCTCAGGTCCTGGTTGCCGGTGGCGATCTCGGTGGACGCGGTGGAGATGCTGTCGGTGGAGCTGCGGATCTGGCGGACCATGTCGGCCAGGCGCGACTGCATGCCTTGCACCTGGGTGAGCAACTGGCCCACCTCGTCCTGTGCACCGGTCTCGATGCGGCGCGACAGGTCGCCCGCGGCCACGGCTTCCATGGTCTCGGAGGCGAGCGTGAAGCGGGTCTGCAGGCGACGCACCAGCACTTCGATGCCGATCATGGACAGCACTGCCAGCACAGCCACGGCGGCCAGGGCGATGAGCGCCTCGCGGCGTGCCACGGCCATCACGTCATCGACGTAGACGCCCGATCCCATCACCCAGCCCCAGGGCGCGAAGCCCTTCACGTACGACCGCTTGGGCTCGGGCTCGCTGGAACCCGGCCGCGGCCACAGGTAGTCCACGTAGCCCGAACCGTTGGCCTTGACGATCTTCACGAAGTCCACGAACAGGTTCTTGCCGTTGGGGTCCTTCATGTCCGACACGTCCTTGCCTTCCAGCTCGGGCTTGATCGGGTGGAAGATGACCTTGGGCACCATGTCGTTGACCCACACGTACTCCTTGCCGGAGTAGCGGATGGCCTTGATCTCGGCGCCCGCCTTGGCCTGCGCGTCGGCGGTGGACAGCGTGCCGGCCTTTTCCTGCGCGTAGTAGCCTTCGGCGATCTTGATCGTCTGGTCCACCACGGACACCGTGACGCGCAGCTTCTCGTCCATGAGCGAGGCGTGGTTGCGCATCACCAGCAGCGCGACCACCGCGAGGAAGGCGATGATGCCGACGCCGACGGCCCAGCGCAGCTTGGCTGCAAGCGACAGGTTGGAGCGGGAACTCGATGCCATGGGTCTGGTCCTTCTTCAAATCAATGGACGTGCGCTGCGTCGTGCAGCCGGAACACGCTCACCGCCTGCGACAGGCGTGCGGTCTGGTCCTTGAGAGACTCGGCGGCGGCGGCGCTTTGCTCGACCAGCGCGGCGTTCTGCTGCGTGGCCTGGTCAAGCTGGGCCACCGAGCCGTTGATCTGGCCAATGCCGTCGCTTTGCTCGGTCGACGCGGCGGTGATCTCGCCGATGATGTCGGTCACGCGCTGCACGGAGCTCACGATTTCCTGCATGGTGCGGCCGGCGTCGGCCACCAGCTTGGAGCCGGATTCGACCTTGTCGACGCTCGCGCCGATCAGGCCCTTGATTTCCTTGGCGGCTTCGGCGCTGCGCTGGGCGAGGTTGCGCACCTCGCCGGCCACGACCGCGAAGCCGCGGCCTTGCTCACCGGCGCGCGCTGCTTCAACCGCGGCGTTCAGCGCGAGGATGTTGGTCTGGAAGGCGATGCCGTCGATCACGCCGATGATGTCGCTGATCTTCTTGGACGAGGCGTTGATGTCGTCCATCGTGCTCACGACTTCGGAGACCACCTTGCCGCCGCGCGCGGCCACTTCGGCGGCGGAGGCGGCGAGCTGGTCGGCCTGGCGGGCGGAGTCGGCGGACTGCTTCACCGTGCCGGTGAGCTGCTCCATCGACGACGCGGCCTGCTGCAGGTTGGACGCGGTCTGTTCCGTGCGCACGCTCAGGTCGTGGTTGCCGGTGGCGATCTCCATCGACGCGGTGCTGATGCTGTCGGTGGACTGGCGCACCTCGCTCACGATCTTGCGCAGCGACTGCTGCATGGTCAGCAGCGCCTGCAGCAGGTGGGCGGCTTCGTCCTTGCCGCTCACGTCGACGTCGCGCTCGCTCAGGTCGCCCTGGGCGATGGCGTCGGCCAGCTCCTCGGCGCGGCGAATCGGGCCGCAGATCGTGCGCATGTTGATGATGGTCAGCGGCGTGATGAGGATCAGCGCCAGCGCGACCGAGCCGGCCAGCATGGACATCACCATCACGGCGGTGGCGTCCAGCTTCTGGCTGCCTGCCAGCGCGGCCTTGTTGAGGTCACCGGCCAGGCCCTCGATCACCGACTGTGCGGCGTCGTAGTCGGGCTGGGCGCGCGACATGAAGGCGGCGGCCACGCGGGCCGAGTCGAAGCCCATGGCCTCGAGCTGCTTGGCCACCGGCAGGAAGCCTTCCTTGAACTTGGCCAGGCTCGCCATGGCCTGCGTGACCTTGGCGCGCTCGGCGTCGTTGTGCAGGCTGCCCTGCAGGGCCTTGGCCGAGGCTTCGATCTGGCCCAGCGTGGTCAGCCAGTTTTCCTTGGCCTTGCTGACCTCGACGGCGTTCTCGTACTGGATGATCATGTCCTTCTCGTGCGAGCGAAGGACACTCATGTTGGTTCGCAGCTGCGCGATGTGGGTCATCGCCGCGAAGTCCTTGGCCACGAAGGCGTTGTTCACGCTGCGTGCGTAGAACTGGGCCGCCAGGCCCACGCCGCCGACGGCGAGCAAGGCGATGGCGACGAGCGCCACGGTTCCCAGCATCCGGGTGCGGATCGTGAAGCGGCGGGTCAATTGGGTGAGGTTCATGGCTGGTCCTTTGCATCCATCGCGACGGCCCAGGACAGCTCACCAGCGGGCCACCGCCTTGCGAGTTATCGGCCGGGCCCACGGGGCCTGAAGTGCAACGGAACGATTCTCGAAGCCCCAGGTGTGGATTGATCGACGCAAATGGGTGGGGAGACGGGGCCAATTGGCGCACTCCCTTGTTCTCGAGGGCCAAAAGCCGTTCGGGCTGAGGTATCGAAGCCTCGACCCAACGGTGGAGGCTTCGATACCTCAGCCCGAATGGACTGGGTATCGCGGCGAGGACGCGTCAGTGCGCGGCGGCGCTGTTGATCAACCCCATGTCGGCGGAGGTCATGAGGCCTTCGATGTCCATGAGGATGAGCATGCGGTCGTTGACGCTGCCGATGCCGGTGATGAAGCTGGTGTCCACGGCGGTGTGCATCTCAGGAGCGGGCTTGATGGCGCCGCCATTGAGTTCGAGCACGTCGGACACGGAGTCGACCACGGCACCCACGACACGGCCCTTGACGTTGAGCACGATGACGACGGTGAAGCTGTTGTACTCGACGGTGTCGCAGTTGAGCTTGATGCGCAGGTCGACGATGGGAACGATCACGCCGCGCAGGTTGACCACGCCCTTGATGAAGGACGGGGCGTTGGCGATGCGCGTGGGTTGCTCGTAGGAGCGGATTTCCTGCACCTTGAGGATGTCGATGCCGTATTCCTCGGTGCCCAGGCGGAAGGTCAGGAACTCGCCGCCGGCGGCTGCCGCTGCACGGGCTGCTTCATGGCGTGCCACGTGCGTGGCGTCGTTGATCATGTTCATTTTGTGCCTTTCGGACAAGGTGCTGAATGGCTATCGGCACATTCGGCGAAAACTGAAGTCAGGCGATGGCCGCGTGTTCGACGTGCGCGTCGAGCTTGAACTGGCCGACCAGCTCGGTCAGGCGTGAGGCCTGCTCCTTGAGCGATTCGGCCGCGGCGGCGCTTTCCTCGACGAGGGCGGCGTTTTGCTGCGTCATCTTGTCCAGCTGCGTCACCGAGGTGTTGATCTGTCCAATGCCGTCGCTTTGCTCGCTGGATGCGGCGGTGATCTCGCCGATGATGTCCGTGACGCGTTGCACGGAATTCACGATGTCCTGCATGGTGGTGCCGGCATCGGCCACCAGGCGCGAGCCTGATTCCACCTTGTCGACGCTGGCGCCGATCAGGCCCTTGATTTCCTTGGCCGCTTCGGCGCTGCGCTGGGCCAGCGAGCGCACCTCGCCGGCCACGACCGCGAAGCCGCGGCCTTGCTCACCGGCGCGGGCGGCTTCCACCGCGGCGTTCAGCGCGAGGATGTTGGTCTGGAAGGCGATGCCGTCGATCACGCCGATGATGTCGCTGATCTTCTTGGACGAGCTGTTGATCTCGTTCATGGTGCTCACCACCTGCGACACCACGTGGCGGCCACGGGCGGCCACGTCGGCGGCGGAGGCGGCGAGCTGGTTGGCCTGGCGGGCGGAGTCGGCGGACTGCTTCACGGTGCCCGTGAGCTGCTCCATCGACGAGGCGGCCTGCTGCAGGTTGGCGGCGGCCTGTTCGGTGCGGTGGCTCAGGTCCAGGTTGCCCGAGGCGATCTCGGCCGAGGCGGTGCCGATGCTGTCGGTGGACTGGCGCACCTGGCCCACCATGCGCTGCAGCGCCTCCTGCATCTCGCCCAGCGCCTGCATCATCGCGGCGGTCTCGTCGCGGCCTTCCACCGTCACGTGGTGGCTCAGGTCGCCCGAGGCGATGGAGGTGGCCAGTTCGCGGGCCGTGTCCAGCGGCTTGCAGATGCTTTGCATGTTCATGAGCGTGAAGGGCACGACGATCAGCCCCACCACGCACAGCACGGCGATGTTCAGGATGAGCGCATTGCGGCCGGCGGCTTCGCGCTGGGCGCGGGCAGCGGCGGCGTCTTCGTCGAGCGCGGCCGACAGCTTCTGCACGCCGTCTTCCACGCCCGCCATGTTGCCCTTGGCGCGGGCCAGCATCTTGTCGGCCGTGCGGGCGTTGTCGTAGGCACCGTCTTCCACTTGGCCGATCACGCGCTTGGTGTCGGACACGTAGGCGTCCAACTTGGCCATGGTCTCGTTGGCCAGCGGCTTCTCGCGCTCGGTGGCGACGTTCACCACCTCGGTCAGCGTCTTCTTGGTCGCGGCGACCGAGGCCTGCCAGCGTTCCTTGATCTGGTTGACGGTGATCGCGCTCTCGTAGTTGATCACCATGTCCTTCTCGAGGCGGTTCACGTCGCCGATGTGGCGGTTCACGTCCTTGAGCAGGTTGGCCAGCTTCATCGAGTGGGCAATGAACTGGTCTGCCGCCTGTCGCTGCGATGCCATGGTCAGCATGCCCGTGGCGCCGACTGAGCACACCAGCGCGAGCACGACGAAGATGGTGCCGATCATCCGCGCGCGGATGGTCATGCGTCGCATGGCGGTGAGCAGCTTGTCCATGTCAGTGGTCCTGTGTCAGCGACTGGGCTCAGAAGGTTTCCCAGTCGTCATCGCCCTGGGACGATGACGGGGCGAACTGGGGCTGGGCTGGCGCCTGCACCGGGGCGGCCAGGGCGGGCTCCGGGCGGGTGTCGGTCTTCGGCGCAGCCTTGGCCGCGGGCTTGGGTTCGGCCTTGGCGGCGACGGGCTTGGTGCCAACAGGCTTGCTATCGGACTTCGGGGCCGGCTTGGCCACGGCCGGTGCTGTCGGCTTTGTGGCTGCGGGCTGGCCCATCACCGGGCCTTGGGGCACGTCCAGGCGGAAGGTGCCCACCACCTGGGCCAGGCGCACGGCTTGTTCCTTGAGCGATTCGGCGGCGGCAGCGCTTTGCTCCACCAGCGCGGCGTTCTGCTGCGTCATCTGGTCGAGCTGCACGACCGAGCTGTTGACCTGGCCGATGCCATCGCTCTGTTCGCTCGACGCGGCGGTGATCTCACCGATGATGTCCGTCACGCGCTGCACAGAGCCCACGATCTCCTGCATGGTCTGGCCGGCGTCGGCCACCAGCTTGGAACCGGACTCCACCTTCTCGACGCTCGCGCCGATCAGGCCCTTGATTTCCTTGGCGGCCTGCGCGCTGCGCTGGGCCAGCGAACGCACCTCACCGGCCACCACCGCGAAGCCGCGGCCTTGCTCGCCGGCGCGCGCCGCTTCCACTGCCGCATTCAGCGCGAGGATGTTGGTCTGGAAGGCGATGCCATCGATCACGCCGATGATGTCGCTGATCTTCTTGGACGAGTTGTTGATGTCGTCCATGGTGCTCACCACCTTGGACACCACCACGCCGCCGCGGGCGGCCACTTCGGCGGCGGAGGCGGCGAGCTGGTTGGCCTGGCGGGCGGAATCGGCGGACTGCTTCACGGTGCCCGTGAGGTGCTCCATCGACGACGCAGCCGCCTGCAGGTTCGAGGCGGTCTGCTCCGTGCGCACGCTCAGGTCCTGGTTGCCGGTGGCGATCTCCATCGACGCGGTGCTGATGCTGTCGGTGGCCGAGCGCACCTGGCCCACCATCTGGCGCAGCGAGGTCTGCATCTGGCCCAGGGCGCGCAGCAGGTCGCCCAGTTCGTCCTTTCGGTCGGACTGCACGGTGTGAGACAGGTCGTTGCCGGCGATCACGCGGGCCACGTCCACGGCTTCCCCGATGGGTTGGGTGACCGAGCGGGTGATGACCACCGCGCCGCCGATGCCCACGGCCAGGCTGGCGAGCACCAGCACGAGCATGGTCATCTTGGCCATCTGCACGTCGGCGGCGGCTTGCGCAGTGCGGCCGTCGGCCAGTTGCGTCTCGTACTTGCTGAGCTCGTCCATGGCCTTGAGGTAGCTCGCGGTCGCCGGTTGAAGCTTTTCCTTCAGCAGGGTTTCGACGGCGGGCTGGTCGGCGGCCTTGAACAGCTCCTGCAGCTTGGCGCGGTGCTCCAGGTATTCGGCACGTTGCTTGCCGATGAGGGCCATCAGCTCGCGGCCCTTGTCGCTGGTGATGGCCGCTTCCAGTTGCTTCTGGATGGTGGTGATCTCATCGGTGGTCGCCTTCACCAATGGACCGAAGTACTGCTCCATTTCCGGCAGTCCGGCGGCCTTGGCCACGGCGATGGTCCGGGTCGCATTGAGCTGCGATTTCTGCAGCCATTGGTCGGCGAGGTTGGCGCGGCGGCCGTACTCGGCGGTTGCTTCCAGGTTGGCCTGCGTCCTCGCAAGTTGCGTCACCGAGAAGGCGACCATCACCAGCAGCAGCGCCAGCACCAGGCCGAAGCCCAGCAGCAGTCGCGTGCGAATCCTGAGGTTGTTGAGTTTCATGGTGTCCACACCGGAAAACAGGGGGCCTGATGCGACGAACCGCGCATCGGCGCGGTTCGTGCGTCAGTTCAATCAATGCCGCGAGCGGCGAACCAGGCTGCCCACGTCCAGGATGAGGGCCACGCGGCCATCGCCCATGATCGTGGCGCCCGACACATCGTTGACCTTGCGGTAGTTGGCTTCGAGGTTCTTGACCACGACCTGTTGCTGGCCGAGCAGTTCGTCCACCAGCAGCGCCACGCGTCCGCCTTCGGCTTCCACGACGACCATGATCCCGGCGACGTGCTCGAAGTCGAAGCGCGGCACCTGGAACACGTCTTCAAGCCCGATCACCGGCATGTACTCGTCGCGCACTTCCACGACGCGGCCGGAGTTGCCGATGGTCTTGATGGTCTGGTCTTCCACCTGGAAGCTCTCGACCACGGACGACAGCGGGAGGATGTAGACCTCGTCGCCCACGCCCACACTCATGCCGTCCATGATCGCCAGGGTCAGCGGCAGGCGCACCGAGACGCGCATGCCGTAGCCGTCGGCGGAGTCGATCTCCACCGTGCCGCCCAGCGACGCGATGTTCTTCTTGACCACGTCCATGCCCACGCCGCGGCCGGACACGTCGGTCACCTGCTCGGCGGTGGAGAAGCCCGGCTCGAAGATCAGGTTCCACACTTCCGGATCGGTCAGCGAGTCCGGCGCATGGATGCCGCGCTCGCGGGCCTTGCTGATCAGCTTCTCGCGATTCAGGCCGCGGCCGTCGTCGCGCACTTCGATGACGATGCTGCCGCCCTGGTGAGAGGCCGACAGGGTGATGGTGCCGCTCTCGGGCTTGCCCTTGGCCAGGCGGTCCGCCGGCATCTCGATGCCGTGGTCGCAGGAGTTGCGCACCAGGTGGGTCAGCGGGTCGGTGATCTTCTCCACCAGGCCCTTGTCGAGCTCGGTGGCCTCGCCCTGCGTCACGAAGTCGACCTTCTTGCCCAGCTTGGCGGCGAGGTCGCGCAGCATGCGCGGGAAGCGGTTGAACACCACCGACATCGGAATCATGCGGATCGACATCACCGACTCTTGCAAGTCGCGGGTGTTGCGATCCAGGTCCGCCAGGCCCGCAGCGAGCTGCTGGTACAGGGCCGGGTCGATGTTCTTGCTGTTCTGCGCCAGCATCGCCTGCGTGATGACGAGTTCGCCCACGAGGTTGATGAGCTGGTCGACCTTCTCGACCGACACGCGCAGCGTGGAGCTTTCCAGCGCAGCGGCGGGGGCCTTGTCGGCCTTGACCGCGGTGCGGGCGGCGGCAGCCACCGGCGTCACGGCCTCGGGGGCGGACGGCGCGGAGGCGGCCTTCTCGGCAGCGGTCATCGACGGGGCGCCAGGGGCGTCGTCGAAGAAGCCGTAGCCCAGGTCCGGCTCGGCCTTGGCCGGTGCACCGGGGGCGCCTTCGTGGAAGCCGTAGCCGTCGTCGAAGGGCAGCAGCTGCACGTGCTCGCGGGCCACGTGGAAGGTGAACAGGTCCAGCAGGTCGTTGTCCGTGCTGGTGGTGATGATCTTGAAGCGGCGCATGCCCTCGACGGCCTGGCCGCCGTCGATGGGTTCGATGGTGCCCAGGTCGACGATCTCGGCGAACAGCTCGACGATGTTGTCGGCCTGCTTGGGATTGTCCAGCGGGCCCACGCGCACTTCCAGCGAGCGGGCCGGTGTGACGTTGCCGGGCGCCGGCATGGCCGATGCGGCAGGCATCGGCTCGGCCAGCACCGGCTTCGGCGCGGGCTTGGGTGCGGTGGCGATGGGCGTGACCGGCGCTTCGCCAGCCACCATCGCGCGGATGTTGAACAGCAGCTCGGTGGTGTCGATCTCCGGGCCGCCGCCGCCCTGGTGGCGGGCGAGCTGGGCGCGCAGCGCGTCGCCCGACTGCAGCAGCACGTCCACCATCGCGGCGGTGGGCTGCAGCTCGTGGCGGCGCAGCTTGTCCAGCAGCGTCTCCATCTGGTGCGTCAGCTCGGCCACGTCGGCAAAGCCGAAGGTCGCCGCGCCACCCTTCACCGAGTGCGCGCAGCGGAAGATGGAGTTGAGTTCCTCGTCGTCGGCCGCCTCGATGTTGATCTCGAGGAGCTGCTGCTCCATCCGGTCCAGGTTCTCGCCGGCCTCTTCGAAGAAGACCTGGTAGAACTGGCTCAGGTCGATCCCGGCGCTGAGGCTTGCACCTTCTGATGTCATCTCGCCCATGGCGTGCTCTCCGTGTACGTGTCGTCCTGTCGTAGCGGCGCTTGCGTTCAGCGCACGACTTTCTTGATGACTTCCAGGAGCTTGGCCGGGTCGAACGGCTTGACCAGCCAGCCGGTGGCACCGGCGCTGCGGCCCGCCTGCTTCATCTGGTCGCTCGACTCGGTGGTGAGGATCAGGATGGGCGTGGCCTTGAACTTCGGGTTGTCCCGCAGTTTCTTGGTCAGGCTGATGCCGTCCATGCGGGGCATGTTCTGGTCGGTGAGCACGAGGTCGAAGTCCCGGCTGCCGGCCTTTTCCCAGGCGTCTTGCCCGTCCACCGCTTCCACCACGTTGTAGCCCGCGCTCTTGAGCGTGAAGGTCACCATCTGGCGCATGGAAGCAGAGTCGTCCACGGCGAGGATTGAATGCATTTCGTTCTCCGAGAATTTCGTAGATGTCGGTCGGTTCGACGGTTTCTTAAAACAATTCGATGGAACCGGCGTCCATCTCATCCTGGGTGACGGGGTTCGGGCGCAGCGGCGCTTCTTCCACCACGGCGGCCCCTTCCTCGTCCTCGCCCATCGCCACCCGGGCGATCTGGTCGGCGCAGGAACGAAGCCGCTTGTTGGTGTGCGTGATCAGTTGCGAAGCCATGTCCTGGAACTGCAGCGCGGTGACCGCACCGCCGAGCTTTTGCATCAGCTCGGGGTAGGCCTCGGCGTGGCCGCCGCTGGCCTGCTGGGCGGCCATGAGCGCCTGGAGCTGCTCGGAGGCGCCATAAAAGCTTTGCGCAAGGACGTCGCAGGCGTCGGACAGCAGGGTCTGAAGTCGGTCCAGGTCATTCGTGGCCGTCATCAGGTGGTCTTGCAAGTCGGCGGCCGCGAGCAGGGGCAACGCGGTCCCTTCGTTCTGCTCGGTGGCTTCATTCATCAGCTTCGTGCTCCACGGAAAAGCTTTCTTGTTCGACGCTTTCCGGACGCTTTGCCTGCCGCAGACGCGGGAAGCGGCGCATTCGGTGCGCATACGAGCCATTTTCGGCAGCGGGCCGGCGGACATTAGCCCAATCACCCGGCAAAACACCCTGCATCTCTGGCCTGATCGTGACGGGCTGCGCATTGCCTTCGTGATTGCTTGGGGATGACGCTGGGCCATGGCTGCGGGCATACTTCACGAATGACGTCTCCCCCGCCCGAGCGGTCCCTGCGCGTCCTGCACATCGAGGATTCCGAACTCGATCACGAGCTGACGCTCGCGCACCTGCGGCGCGGCGGCATCAAGCCCGAAGCCCTGCGGGTCGACACCGAAGCCGACTACCTGAAGGCGCTGGACGAGGACTGGGACGTCATCGTCTCCGACTACAACCTTCCGGGTTTCTCCGGACTCATCGCGCTGGACCTGCTCAAGGCGCAGGGCCTGGACATTCCCTTCGTGCTGGTGTCGGGCGAGATCGGCGAGGACACGGCGGTCGAGGCCATGCGCAACGGCGCCAGCGACTACCTGCTCAAGAACAACCTGGCGCGGCTGGTGCCGGCACTCTTGCACGCCATCGAGGCGGCGGAGACGCGGCGCGCCCGCGAGCGGGCCGACCGCGAGCTGGGCGTGTCCAAGCAGCGGCTGCACGAACTCGCCCAGCACTTGCAGACCAGCATCGAGATGGAGCGCGCAGCCATCGCCCGGGAAATCCATGACGACGTCGGTGGCTCGCTCACCGCGCTGAAGTTCGACCTGGCCTGGATGGCCCGGCATTCGCAGGAACCCGGGGTGCAGGCGCGGGTGAACAGCGCGCTGGAGACCGTGTCGCTGGCCATCGAGGCCAGCCAGCGCATCATGCACAACCTGCGGCCGGCCATTCTTGAACAGGGCCTGGTGGCCGCCTTGCAGTGGATGACCGGCCGCTTCGAGCGCCGCACCGGCGTGACCTGCGTGCTGCGCACGCCGCAGTCGGCGCTGCCCGCGCTGCAGCATCTGCCCGCGGGCGTGCCGCTGGTGGCCTACCGCGTGGCCCAGGAGGCGCTGACCAACATCACCAAGCATGCGCACGCCACGCGCGTCGAGATCGACCTGGCGCTGGCCGGCGGCGTGCTGTCCCTGGAAGTGTCCGACAACGGCCGCGGCCTGAGCCAGGAAGACCTTGCCAAGGCGAGGTCCTTCGGCATCCGCGGCCTGCACGAACGCGCGCGCACCGTCGACGGCTGGGTCGATCTCAGCAGTGGCCCTGCTGGCACAACGCTCATTCTCTCGGTACCCTTGTCAGAACCCGATGGCACGCGACAGGACCCACCTGGCGCGGCACATGAGATCGAAGATCCGACGGGTTGGGGAGATCTATGATCAAAGTGATTCTCTGCGACGATCACGCCCTCATTCGTCGCGGCATCCGGGACACCTTGTCCGACGCTCCGGACATCCAGGTGGTGGGCGAAGCCGGCGACTACGGCGAATTGCGCAACCTCATGCGCAACACGCCCTGCGACGTGCTGGTGCTGGACATCAACCTGCCGGGCCGAAGCGGCTTGGACGTACTGCACGTGCTCAAGGACGAAGGCACGACGATGCGCGTGCTGGTGGTGTCCATGTACCCCGAAGACCAGTACGCCATCCGCGCGCTGCGGGCGGGCGCCTTCGGCTACGTCAACAAGGGCGGCGACCCGGCCATCATCGTGCAGGCAGTGCGCACGGTGGCCCAGGGCCGCAAGTACGTCACGCCCGAGATCGCGCAGATGCTGGTGGAAAGCCTCACCACGCCGCAGACCGAGATGGCACACGAGAAGTTGTCGGACCGCGAGCTGCAGACGCTGGTGATGATCGCCTCGGGCAAGCGGCTGTCGGACATTGCCGACGACCTCATGCTCAGCCCGAAGACGGTGAGCGTCTACCGGGCCCGTGTGCTGGAGAAGCTCGGGCTGCAGAACAACTCGGAGCTGACGGTCTACGCGATCCGCAACGGGCTGGTGGGCAGCTGAGGCTCTGACGGCGGATCGCCGACACGTGTACATGATCATGCACGTTTGCATTCTTGTTTTTGCACGTTTATGATCGATTCGTGCCTGTTGACCTGCCCCTTGCCCGCCGTGACCTGATTGCCGACCGCCTCGCCCGGGGGCAGGCCGTCACTGCCGCGGCACTCGCCACCGAGTTCGACGTGTCGGAAGACGCCATCCGGCGAGACCTGCGCGCCCTCGCTGCCGAGGGCCGCTGCCGCCGCGTGTACGGCGGGGCGTTGCCGCTGGCCCCGGGCAGCAAGCCCATGGTCGTGCGCATCGACGAGGCGCGCGACCGCAAGGCTGCGCTGGCCCGCAAGGCTGCGGCGACCATCCAGCCCGGCGAGTTCGTTTTCCTCGATGCGGCCAGCACCAACGTCGCACTGGCCGAGGCACTGCCCGAAGACCATGAGCTGACGATCGCCACCAACTCCATCGACATCGCCGCCACGGTGTTGCGACGCTCCGACCTGCGGCTCATCATGGTCGGCGGCACCGTCGATCCCGCGGTTGGCGGCTGCGTGGATGCGGCGGCGGTGCAGGCCATCGCCGGCATGAACATCGACCGCTGTTTCCTCGGCACCTGCGCGGTCAGCCCGGCGGGCGGCGTGGCGGCCATCCACCATGCCGATGCGCTCTTCAAGCGGGCTGTGCTGTCCGCCAGCCAGACCTGCATCGCCCTGGCCACCAGCGAGAAGCTCAAGGCGAAGGCCCCGCACCGCGTCGCACCGATCAGCGACTTCGACCAGGTCATCGTCGAGTTCGATGCGCCCGAGGCGGCCCTGGATTCGCTGCGAAGCGCAGGCACGGCCGTCGTCAAGGCCGATCGCCCTGCCTGATCCGAACCACCTTCCAGCGCCAACCACCGCCCATGGCCTCTTCCGATACGCCACAGTCCCGCCTGTCCACGCGGCTTGCCTTCTGGGTGGCCGGCTTCGCCGTGTCCTGCTGGGCACCCCTCGTGCCGTTCGCGAAGCAGCGGCTCGCCGTCGATGACAGCACGCTCGGGCTGTTGCTGCTGTGCCTGGGCATTGGCTCCGTGGCCGCCATGCTGCGCACCGGGCCGCTGTGCGCCCGCTATGGCTGCAAGCCCGTCATCATCAGCGGTGGCATGGGCCTCGTCGTGCTGCTGCCGGCACTGGCGGTCGTCGACACGCCGCTCTTGCTGGCGCTGGTGCTGTTCGGCTTCGGCGGCGCGCTCGGCTCGCTGGACGTGGCCATGAACGTCCAGGCCGTGGAGGTCGAGCGCGATGCGAAGCGCCCGCTGATGTCGGGCTTCCATGCGCTGTTCAGCGTCGGCGGCTTTGCGGGGGCTGCGCTCATGACCTTCCTGCTGTCGCTGTCGCTCAGCCCGCTGGCCGGCACGCTCATCTGTTCTACGTTGATGTTGGTCGCGATGGTGGTCACGGCGCCCAGGCTGCTGGTCACGGCGAAGACATCGGAAGGCGCATTGCTCGTGATCCCGCGTGGCCCGGTGCTGCTGATCGCCGCGTTGGCGGCGGTGATGTTCCTGGTCGAAGGCGCCTTGCTCGACTGGAGTGCCCTGCTGCTCACCGACACCGGCCTGGTGGGTGCGGCACAGGCCGGTATCGGGTATGCGGTGTTCTCCGTCGCGATGACGGCGGGTCGCTTCGGCGGCGATGCCATCACCGCCCGCTTCGGCGACCTCAAGGTGATGGTGTGGGGGGGACTGGTCGGGATCGGCGGCTTCGCCGTCCTGCTGCTGGCACCCCACATGGGCATGGCGATGGCGGGTTTCCTGCTGATCGGCTTCGGCGCGTCCAACATCGTGCCGGTGCTCTTTCGCCGAGCCGGGGCGCAGCGCGCCATGCCGGCCGCGCTGGCCATCGCGGCGATCACCACCACGGGCTATGCCGGCCACCTGATGGGGCCGGCTACGGTGGGGCTGGTGTCCAAGAGCGTGGGCCTGCCCGGCGCGTTCTGGGTGCTGGCGGGGCTGATGTGCCTGGTGCCGGTGTTTGCGTGGACGGTGACCGGAGAACCTGCTTCCGACGGCGTCAGCGTCGAGGTGCCGTGAGCCGCACCGACCAGCTCACGGCTGGCCCGGCATGCTGGCGCAGTACCACTCGATGTCGGCCGATGCCCTTTGCTGCTCGAGCCATTCGCTGAACAGCTGCCGTTCGATCAGGTCCCGCGTGGCTTCGTCCAGACTGGCTTCGGCGATGGACTGCACCTGGACCACCCAGGTGCCATCGGCAGAGTCGATCGGGGCCAGCAATTCGCCCGCAGCCGCATCGAACACTCGAGAAGACACAGGCGTGGCGACGGGCCCGCGGCGAAGCCTCCGGAACAGGCTGGCCTCGGACGCATTGCCACGCCGGAACCGATCTTGCGCCGCGGTGAAGAAATCGACCCCCCCGCCTGGATGTCCGCATGGATTTGCCGCGCTTCATCACGATTCGTGAAGTGGATCTGGGCGATGTGTGCGACGTCGAGATCGCCACGGTGCCGTTCGAAATGCTCGTCGACGCGGCCGGCAGCAATGCGCGATCGCAAGAGCGCCACGGCCGCGTGGTCGACGGCGAGGCCTTCCAGCTCAGTGTCGCTGAGTCCGCGCTGGTCCATCCAGCGGCGTGTGTCTGCCGCGGTGTAGAGACGATGGGCGCGCCGCAGCCCCTCGACGGCGCGCTGCAACTCCAGGTCCGAGACTTCGGTCGGGTGCTGCTTCAACTGCGCCTGGACCAGGCAGGCATCCACCAGGCGCGTCGCGGCCGCAGTGTCGTGCGCCGGGCCATCGAGATGAGCGATGGCCTGCTCGACCGTCATCACGCTGCCATTCACGCGCAGCAGGTCGCCCTCGTTCTGGCGCCGGGCGCCGCGTGCCAGCCATGGCGATGCGCCATCGCGGCAAAGCGTCAGCGTGAGCGTGCGGTCCGGTGGCAAGCGCAGCAGTGCGTCGCATCGGACCTGTCCCTCCGCGTCCGTGCTGGAACAAAGCAGGCGAAGCGGTCCGTCTTGACGATCCATCGGCTGCGCGCATGCGCGGGGCGAGTCCTCAAGCGCCAACAGGCGGGCGATCGTGTCCATCACCAGTTCGGCATTCGGCAGGGTCATGCGCAGGCTCCCATGCAGTCGGCGGGAGCGGGCGAGGGCAGGGGGTGCCTCGGTTCGTGCGCCATCAGCAAGTCGCACATCGCCTCGCTGATCGGCAGGCCGGTCAGATGCTCGATCCATTGGTATTGCCCGTTCGGGTTGATTTCCAGAAACACGTAGCGGCCCTCGGGCGTCACGATCATGTCGATGGCGCCATAGCAAAGGCCCAGCCTTTGCACGAGCAGCAGGCAGCACTGCTCGATCTCGGCAGGCAGGCAGTGTCTGGCGTGTGGCGTGTTGGCCAGGTCGTAGTGGCGCCAATCGTGGCGTGCGCGCTGGCTTTGCTGTGAATGAATCTCCGCGGCGAAGACCCGGCGTCCGACGATGGTGATCCGAAGCTCGATCCGCTTGGGCACATAGGCCTGGAAGATCACCGGACCGAATCGGATGCTTTGCGCATGGCCGAGTTCGAACCGGTCGACCGGCTCCGTGTAGCGAGCCAAGGCGCCGCCAAAGTGATTGTTGAAGAGCGTGCTCGGCGCCTTGCTGATCACCCGGCCCTGGTGGCGACGATAGAAGTCGAGGAACTCGTCCGGGTCGTTGGAGACCAGCGTGGGCGGCAGCTCGAAGCCGACCGCACCGGCGATCGCGAGCTGGGCCGCCTTGAGATCTGCGCGAGCGATCACCGACGGCGTCGCGGGCACGATGCGGCAAGGCAGCAGATTCCAGATGTCCCACATCCAGTGCGCGCATTCCGCTTCGAGGTAGCCGCGATGGGCTTCATCGACCTCGGCGTGCGGCACGGGGGCGTGCGGCCTGCGATACCACAGGGCGCCCAGTTCATGCAGTGCGATCCGTTCTCCGGCTTGGGTGAGCGTGACGGTCTGACCGCCACGCGCGTCCAGCGCCACCGACATGGACGCCCGTGACGGAAAGTCCGCTGGATCGAACCGGGCCACGTCGGCGCCTCGCGCCTTCAATTTCGCGATCACCTGGTTCGCAGTCCGGTCGCTGGGTTCGGTGACGACGAGGATCAATGCGTTCTCCTTGCGCATGGCGAACCCTGGCCACTAGCCGCGGGCAAGCGGCCAAGGTGGACGTTTCAGTTCAGTCCGGGTGCTTGCCGCCCGGATTCGTCGCGTCGCTGTCCGCCAGCGGCGTGGTGTGCAGCGCCGGCGAGATGCCGCCGGACACCAGCGCCAGGTCCTGCGGCGACAGCTCGTATCCCTCCAGCGGGAGGTCGTTCAGTTCTGTGCGAGGCGAGTCCTCTTTCCGAGGCTTGGCGACGTGGGAACCTTGGTCGTTGCTCATGAAATTCTCCTGTGTTGAAAAGTCGACCCCGTGCGAAGGCCCGAGGGGCCAGGAAGCGCTGCGGCCACGGAGTCAAGACATGCCGGCAGCCGAAGGGAAGACCGCAACGGCGCTTGAAATGCGGACATGGACTTGATCGACAACCTAGGGGGCCGGCACGCCTTCGTGCGACACGTTCGCGGCGGCACACCGTTTGCCGCTCTTCGGAACTTGCCACTCCCAGAAGGACTCGCCATGAAGGCAACAATCTTGAAATCGGCTGTTGCTGCGGCACTTTGCGCAGCCGGGTGTGTGAGTTTTGCCCAGACCTCCAGCGACTCGAACGCGTCGGGCAGCCTCGGCAACAGCTCGTCCACCTACCCGCAGGATGTGAATGCCACCTCGCCCGGCATGGATGGCACCAACACCTCAGGCACGGGTTCAGCCAAGGCGGCGAACGAGTTGCGGGGCAGCCGGAGTTGCTCTGGGCTGAGCGACCGCCAGACTGAACGTGCTTGCCGCGAAGGCTTTCCCACGCAGCACGCGAACCAGCCGTTCGTGTCGAGCCAGAGCGATGGTGGCGGCTTGACGGACGACCAGGCCGACTGAGTCGAGGGTGCCGCGGACGGGGTGTGACTGGCTCGGCCGCCAGCCGCCACCCGGTCCGCCCGCTCGCTCCAGACGCTGGCCGCCATCACGACCGCGAAGGTCGCCAGCATGCTGAACGCAGGCGGTGATCAGTGCGCCTTCGGACAGGAAGGCGGCGGTGAGCCTCAGGGCTCCAGCTCCGCCGCCACCTTGCGCAGCCACTGCGCGTTCCAGCTCAGCTCCTTCGATTCGAGCTCGGCCACGAGCTTGCGCACCCAGGCCAGCTCCGCGCGGATCATCGTGATCTTGTAGTCCTCCTCGATGAGGAAGAGGCGGGGCAGGCCGTTGTCCATCGCCTGCTTGACGCCGGCCTGTGCATCGGCGAGGCGGGTCTCCAGCGTGGCCAGGCGCTGCGCCAGCTGGCGGGCGACATCCTTGGGCGCCAGCACCGGCAGGAAGGCCAGGGCCGCGGGAAAGTCCGGGAACTCGTTGCCGGGCTCGGCCAGCATGTCCTTGAGCCAGCGCGACAGCGTCTGCGAGCCCTCCTCGGTGATCTCGTAGACCACGCGCTCGGGCCGGCCTTCGTCCTGCAGGGTCTGCTGCACGCGGATGAGTTCGGTGCGCAGCAGGCGCGCAATGGTCTGGTAGACGCTGTTGCGCTGGGCCACGTTCACCACGCTGTCCTTGCCGCGCTGCTTGATGAGTTCGTGCATGCGGTAGGCGTGCATGGGCGCCTCGGCCAGGAAGGCCAGCACGGTCATCGCCAGGGGGGAGCGCTGTCGGGCACGTTCGGTCATGGCCGCATTGTCGCGCATGGTTTTGCGTTTCATAGTCATTGTATGTATAGTTCGCTTCACACTAGTCATTAAATGATTAGTTATCGAATGACCTGACAAATTGACCTGACAGCCAAACCAGGAGGCCGACATGCATCCCACCCTTTCCAACTCACCTCACCGCAAGGCCCTCATCGCGGGCGGCGGCATCGCCGGCGCAGTCTGTGCCATCGCCTTGCACAAGGCCGGCATCGAGGCCGAGATCCACGAGGCCTTCGACCGCGGCGCCGACGGCGTGGGCGCCTACCTCACGCTGGGCGTGAACGGCATCGATGCGCTGCGCGTGGTCGGCATCGATGCGCTGTCGCTGGGCGGGTTCGACACGCCGCGCATGGCGCTGCATCTGTCCGACGGTTCGCTGCTGGCCGAGTTCGACAACGGCCCGCGCCGCACCGACGGCATCGTGGCGCGCACCATCAAGCGGTCCGACCTGTACCAGGCCTTGCGCGACGAAGCCTTGCGCCGCGGCATCGCCGTGCACTACGGCCGCCGCCTGGCCGATGCGAGGCCCGAGCCCGGCGGCGTTGTCGCGCGTTTCACCGACGGCAGCCAGGCGCGCGGCGACCTGCTCATCGGAGCTGATGGCCTGCACTCCCGGCTGCGCGGCATCATCGACCCGAAGGCGCCGCAGCCTTCTTACGTCGGGCTGCTGAACGTGGGCGGCTACGCCCGCGGCGTGCCGGTGGACGTGCAGCCGGGCACCATGCACATGTACTTCGGCAAGCGCTGCTTCTTCGGGATGATCCTCGACCCGCAAGGCGAAGTCTGGTGGTTCGCCAACCCGGCCTGGCCCAAGGAGCCGCGCCGCGGCGAGCTGGCCGCCATGGGCGACGAGGCCTGGCGCGAGCGGCTGCTGGCGATGGTGGCGGACGACGACACGCCGGCGGCGCGCATCATCCGCGGCAGCCAGCAGATGTTCTCGCCGTGGGCGACGCACGACATGCCGCATGTGCCGGTGTGGCACCGCGACCGCATGGTGCTCATCGGCGATGCAGCGCATGCCACCTCGCCTTCGTCGGGGCAGGGCGCGTCGATGGCCATCGAGGACGCCGTCACGCTCGCGCGCTGCCTGCGCGACGAGCCATCCATCGACTCCGCCTTCGTGCGCTACGACGGCCTGCGCCGCGACCGCGTGGAGCGCGTCGTCGCCCAGGGCCGCAAGAACGGCAGCGGCAAGGCGCCCGGTCCGCTGGGGCGATGGATGCGCGACGGCATCCTGCGGCTGGTCTTTGCGCACAACGATGGCTCGGTGCCCAAGACCATGCGGTGGATCTACGACCACCACATCAGCTGGGAACGCAGCGCCGTCTGATCGGCTCCGCTCAATGCTTGCGGGCCAGCTGCTCGCCAGCCTCGCGCAGATGCGGCGCGAGCAGCGCCATCTCCGCTTCCAGCTCGGCCAGGCACTGGGCGGCACGCTGCGCATCGAAGGGCCTGGCCTCCGCGATGCGCTGCAGCCGCAAGGCGATGCTCGCGGCAGGCTCGGCCGCGAAGGCCAGCAGCAGCCCCTTCATCGAATGCGCGTGGCGGGCGAGGTCGTGCGCTGCCTCGGAGGCGATGGCCTGGTGGAAGGCCTCCACCTCGCGCGGCCACTCGTCGAGGAAGGGCAGGGCGATGATCTCCACCGTCTGCGCATCCGCCTGCTTGAGCGATTCGCGATAAGCCGCGCTGCGGTCGGCGCCCTCGCGGCCTTGCGCCAGGTGGCGCTCCAGCGTGTGCCACAGCTTGCTCGCGCGCAGCGGTTTGCTGAGGTAGTCGTCCATGCCCGCGGCCATGCAGGCTTGCCGGTCGGCTTCCATCGCGCTGGCGGTCAACGCGATGACGGGCGTGCGCCGGCGGCCGTCGGCCAGCTCCGCCGAGCGCATGAGCCTCGTGGCGTCCAGCCCGCTCATGCCGGGCATGTGCACGTCCATCAGCACGGCGTCGAAGGGTTGCTGCGCATGCAACGCCACCGCCTGCATGCCGTCGCCGGCCACGGTCACTTCATGGCCCCAGCGGCGCAGCAGCGTCGCGGCCAGCAGCTCATTGACCGCGTTGTCCTCGGCCAGCAGGATGTGCGCCCGCGTGCTCGCTGCCGGCAGCCGCTCGACGACGCCGGCCGAATGGTCCAGGTGCGTGAGGCTGGCATCGACCTCGAAGGGCAGCTCCACCATGAATTCCGATCCCCGGCCGGGCTCGCTGGTCATGGAGATGCTGCCATGCATCAGGTCGCACAGCCTGCGGGTGATGGACAGGCCCAGGCCGGTGCCGCCGAAGCGGCGGGTGATGGAGCCATCCTCCTGCGCGAAGGGCGCGAAGATGTGCATCTGCTTGTCCACCGGGATGCCGATGCCGGTGTCGCGCACCACCAGCCTCAGGCGCCGGCCATCGGGCGCGTCGGACACGCTCGCGTCCTGCACCGCCACCAGCACCTCGCCCGCCTCGGTGAACTTCACGGCGTTGCTCAGCAGGTTGTTCAGGATCTGCCGCACGCGCCCCGGGTCGCCCACGATGATCGAGGGCAACGTGCGGTCCAGGTCCAGCGTGAGCGACACGCCGCGCTCGGCCGCCTTGTGCGCCATCGGGCGCAGCGTCTCCAGCAGCAGCCGCTCCAGCTCGAAGGGCACGTGCTCCACGCTCATCTTGCCGGCCTCGATCTTCGAGAAGTCGAGGATGTCGTTGATGATGGACAAGAGCGAGTTGGCCGACGATTTCACGATGCCCAGGTACTCGCGCTGCTCGCCATCGAGCTGGCTTTCGAGCACGATGTCGGTCATGCCCATGATGCCGTTCATCGGGGTGCGGATCTCGTGGCTCATGTTGGCGAGGAACTCGCTCTTCATGCGGCTGGCGCTCTCGGCGGCTTCCTTGGCGGCCAGCAGCGCGCGCGTGGCTTCCTTCTGGTCGGTGATGTCCACCAGCGTGCCCACCAGCCCGGTGATCTCGCCGCGGCTGTTCTTGATCGCCGCCTTGTTCGCCATGCACACCACCTCGCGGCCGTGGCGCAAGGTGGCGTCGAACTCGTAGTGCACGGGTTCGCCGGCCGTGATGACCTGCTCGTCCGTCCTGGGGTGCACCGGATTGACCGGCCCGGGCTGCGACTCTTCCACCCGCCGGCCCAGGAGCCGTTCCGCCTGCACGCCGAACATGTCGCAATACGCGCGGTTGACCCGCACGTAGCGCCGCTCGCGGTCCTTCACGAAGAGGGGCAGGGGGATGCTTTCCACCAGCGCATCGATGAAGGCCAGTTGCTCGTTGAGCCGGTCGGTGGCCAACTTCAGCTCGCTCACGTCGGTGCAGATGGAAATGAACTTGACGATGTTTCCGGCGGCGTCCTTGATGGGCGCGATGGTGGCCTGCACCCAGAAGTGCCGCCCGCCCTTGCCCAGGTTGCAGAACTCGCCGTTCCACACCTGGCCGGCGCGCATCTGCGTCCACATGGCCTTGAAGAACTCGCGCGGCTGCACCTGCGCGGCCAGCACGTTGTGCGACTGGCCGATGAGCTCGTGCGCCTCGTAGCCGCTGATGCGGCAAAAGCGCTCGTTGACCTTGGTGAACACGCCGTTCGCATCGGTCACGCACACGATGGCGTGGTCGTCCAGCGAGACCTGCAGGTTGTGCAGTTCGGCCCGCTCCGCCGCGAGCTGCGCCTCCAGTTCGGCGATTCGCTGGGCAGGCGTGAACTGCATGGTGTGACTAGTCCGGGAATTGCGCCCGGATGGCGACCACCTCGTCCCAGCCCTTGACGAAGGCGGCGACGCAGCGCGGGTCGAAGTGGCTGCCGCTGTGCTGCTCGACGTAGGCGCGCGAGTCCTGCAGCGGCCAGGCCTGCTTGTAGGGCCGGTGCGAGTTGAGGGCGTCGAACACGTCGGCCACGGCCACGATGCGGCCGCCCAGCGGGATCTGCTCGCCCTTCAGGCCGCGCGGGTAGCCGCTGCCGTCGAACTTCTCATGGTGGGTCTCGGCGATCTCGCAGGCCAGCTTGAGCAGCGGCGAATCGGTGTCGGCCAGGATGCGCCCGCCGATCTCGGCATGCTGGTGCATCACCGCCAGCTCGTCGCCGTCGAGGCGGCCCTTCTTGAGCAGGATATGGTCGGGCGTGCCCAGCTTGCCCACGTCGTGCATCGGGGCGGCGGTGAGCAGGGCCTGGGCGTAGCTTTCGGGTTCGCCCATCTGCCGGGCGATGAGGGCGGCGTAGTGCGCCATGCGCTGGATGTGGCCACCGGTCTCCGGGTCGCGGAATTCGGCGGCGCGGCTGAGCCGCACGATCAGGTCGCGCTCGCGCAGCAAGATGGCCTCGGTGGCCTTGCGCACCTCGTCGGCCAGCAGCGCGGCGCGGTCGCGCAGCAGGTTCTGCGCCTGGCGCAGCTGCAGCAGGTTGCGCAGCCGCAGCTTGATCTCGGTGGAGTCGACCGGCTTGGTGAGGAAGTCGGTGGCGCCGATCTCCAGCGCGCGCCGCCGCACGTCGTTCTGGCCGGTGGCCGTGACCATCACCACCGGCACGTCGGCCAGGTGCGGGGTGGCCCGCACGGCCTCGATGAACTGGTGGCCGTCCATGCGCGGCATCATGAAGTCCACCACGATGAGGTCGGCGCCGTGCTCGCGGCACCACTCCAGCCCGGTGACGGGATCGTCAAAGCGCAGCGGTTCCAGCCCGGTCGCGGAACGGGCCAGCGCGGCCATCAGCATGAGGTTGACCGCGTTGTCGTCGACGATGACGATGTTCATGCGTCAATGATGACGCGGCGCCGCCCAAAAGCCCATGAAATCGGAATGGGGGATTCCCGAACAAGCGGCAGGGCGCGTTACTGAAAGTTGGCCAGCAGCCGCTCCAGGGCCATGGTGAACGGCACCTGCATCATGGGCAGCGTGAGCAGCACGCCCACCAGGCCCACGCCCAGGGTGATCGGGAAACCGATGGCGAAGATGTTCATTTGCTGTGCCACGCGGGAAATGATTCCCAAGACCAGGTTGACGAACAGCAGCATGGCCACCAGCGGCAGGGCGATCCACAGGCCGAGCCGGAAGATCTCCACCCCCCAGACCTGCGGCTGCACGGCGCGCAGGAAGGCGAAGGGCTCGGGGCCGACCGGGAAGGCGCTGAAGCTCTGCACCACGGCGGAGATGAGCAGCAGGTGGCCGTTGATGACGATGAACAGCCAGCTCACCGAGATGCCGAAGAACTTGCTGACGGCCGTGGCCTCGCCGCCGGTCATCGGGTCGAAGAAGCCGGCGAAGTTCAGGCCCATCTGCAGGCCGATGAGTTCACCGGCGAACTCGATGGCGGCGAAGACGATGCGCGCCGCAAACGCGATGGTCAGGCCGATGAGCATCTGCTGGATGACCAGCAGCAAGGCCAGGGCCGAATCCAGCCGCACCTCGGGCATGGCCGGCAAGGAAGCCTGCGCGCAGATGGCGATGAGGAAGGACAGGGCGACGCGCACGCGCACCGGCACCGAGCGCTGACCCAGCACCGGCATGGCGCCGAACAGGGCGAGGATGCGGATGAACGGCCACAGGATGGGCGTGATCCACGCCAGCACCTGGGCTTCGGTGAAGGTCAGCATCGCGCCGGGCGCGGCCTCAGCCGACGACGGTCGGGATGGACTGCAGCGTGCGCTGGATGTACTCCACCAGCGTGTTCAGCATCCACGGCCCGGCGATGGCCAGCACCGCCACCGCGGCAACGATCTTGGGCACGAAGGACAGCGTGGCTTCATGGATCTGCGTGGCCGCCTGGAAGATGCTGACCAGGAGGCCCACCACCAGCACGGTGAGCAGCACCGGGGCGGAGACCATGAGCAGCATGTACAGGCCTTGCTGGCCAAAGGTGAAGACGGCTTGCGGATCCATGGGGTGTCGAAGTCGTGGAATCAGGTGGCGAAACTGGCGGCCAGCGAACCCAGCAGCAGGTTCCATCCGTCGGCCAGCACGAACAGCATCAGCTTGAAGGGCAGGGCCACGAGCACGGGGCTCAGCATCATCATGCCCAGGCTCATCAGCACGCTGGCCACGATCATGTCGATGATCAGGAACGGGATGAAGATGAGAAAGCCGATCTGGAAGGCGCTTTTCAGCTCGCTGGTCACGAAGGCGGGCACCAGCACCTTGAAGGGCACGTCGGCGGCCTTCACGCTGGAGTCGACCTTGGCGAGCTTGGCGAAGAGCATCACGTCGGCCTGGCGGGTCTGCTTGAGCATGAAGGCGCGCATGGGCACCTCGCCGCGCCTGAGCGCCTCGTCGAAGCCGATCTTGTTCTCCGAATACGGCTGGTAGGCCTCGGCGTACACCTTGTCGATGGTCGGGCTCATCACGAAGAAGGTGAGGAACAGGCTCAGGCCCACGACCACCTGGTTGGGCGGCGCCGCCTGCGTGCCGATGGCCTGGCGCATGAGGCTCAGCACGATGACGATGCGCGTGAAGCCAGTCATCAAGAGCAGCACCGCCGGCAGGAAGCTCAAGGCGGTGAAGAACAGCAGCGTCTGGATGGGCACCGAGTAGCTGTTGCCGCCGGCGCCCTGGCCCACCAGCAGCGGCAGGCTCGCGTTGCCGGCGCTTTGCGCTAAAGCTGCGCAAGGAATGGCCGACAACACCGACAGGCCGGCGATGAGCGCGGCGCGTCGCACGGGGCGCGAAAAAAGAACTCGTTCAGCGCTCACCGGCTTGCCCCTTGTCCTGGCGCAGCTTGCCCAGCAACTGCGCGAAGGGCAGCGGCGGATGCGCGGGGTTGGCCGGCGGCACGGCGTCGTCCTGCGGCGCCATCGAATGCAGCGTGGAGATGCTTTGCGGTGTGACGCCCAGCACCAGCCAGCGGCGCTCCTCGCCCGTGCCGACTTCGACGGTCACGATGCGCTGGTTCTGCGAAATGGGCAGGCTGGCGATGCTGCGCATCACGTGGCCGGTGGTGGCACCGCCCATGGGCGTGCGCTTGAGCAGCCACAGCGACAGGGGAATCATCGCGAGGATCGCGATGAACCACATCAATGAAGTGAATCCGGTGGAAGCCAACATCAACCCCGGCTCAGGCGGCGCATGCGCTCGGAAGGCGTCACGATGTCGGTGAGGCGGATGCCGAACTTGTCGTTCACCACCACCACTTCACCCTGCGCGATCAGGTAGCCGTTGACCAGCACGTCCATCGGCTCGCCGGCCAGCGCTTCGAGTTCCACGACGGAACCTTGCGCCAGCTGCAGGATGTGCTTGATCGGGATGCGCGTGCGACCCAGTTCCACCGTGAGCTGCACGGGGATGTCCAGGATCATGTTGATGTCGTTGCCCGCCGTCGAGCCCGGTGTGGGCGAGAAGTTGGCGAACTGCGCCGGCGCGACCGACTCGGCCTGCGTCTGCACTTCGGTGGCGACGGATGAAGCGGGTGCGGCTTCGGCGAGCGCGGCAGCCCATTCGGCGGCCATCGCGTCCTCGGGGCTCATCTCCGGGGCGGCGGAATTGTCAGGCGACATTCTGGTCTCCAAGCCAGCCGAGGTTCGAGCTGGTCAACAGTTGATCGATCTTCAAGGCGTACTTGCCGTTGGAGGTGCCGTAGTGGCAATCGAGGATGGGCACGCCGGCCACCTTGGCCTGGATGCCGGGTTGCAGGTCCAGCTCGATGAAGTCACCGGGCTTGAACGAGAGCAGTTGTTCGACGGTGGCGTCGGCGGTGGCGAGCTCGGCCACGAGGTCCACCTCGGCCGACTGGATCTGCTGCTTGAGCAGGTTCACCCAGCGGCGGTCGGGTTCGTTGCTGTCGCCCTGGATGGTCGAATACAGCACATCGCGGATGGGTTCCAGCGTCGAGTACGGAATGCAGAAGTGGATGGTGCCGGTGGTGTCGCCGATTTCCAGCTGGAAGCTGGTGGCGACCACGATTTCGCTCGGGGTGGCGATGTTGGCGAACTGCGGCTGCATCTCCGAGCGCTGGTATTCCAGCTCCAGCGGGTAGATGCCGGTCCAGGCTTTCTTGTACTCGGTCGTCACCACTTCCACCAGGCGCGTGATGATGCGCTGCTCGGTGGGCGAGAAGTCGCGACCTTCGATGCGGGTGTGGTACTTGCCGGCACCGCCGAACAGGGCGTCGATCACGGCGAACACCAGCGTCGGGTCGCACACGATCAGGCCCGAGCCGCGCAGCGGACGCACGCTCACGATGTTGAAGTTGGTCGGCACCACGATCTCGCGCAGGAAGGCGCTGTACTTCTGCACCTTGATCGGGCCGATGGAAATTTCCGGGCTCTTGCGGATGAAGTTGAACAAGCCGATGCGCACGTTGCGTGCGAACCGCTCGTTGATGATTTCCATCGTGGGCATGCGCCCACGGACGATGCGTTCCTGGCTTGCGAGGTTGTAGTCGCGTACGCCGCCGGTCTCGACCTCTTCCTGCTCGAGCTTCTGGCTTTCGCCGGTGATGCCTTGCAGCAGGGCATCGACTTCGTCTTGCGAGAGGATCTGTTGGTTCATCAGTCGCTCACTGGATGATGAAGCTGCTGAAATGGACGCGGCGGACCGGGCTGTCGTCGATCGAGGTCTTGCCCGCACCCTTGGGCTCGCCTTCCATCGCGAGCTCGATGCCCAGCGGGCGCACGGCCTCGCGGGTGATCTCGTTGGCCAGCTGCTCCTTGCCCTTGCGGGTCAGGAGTTCCTGGGAAGTCTTCTGCGCCAGCACCATCAGCACGCCGTTGCGGATGGCGGGCATGTAGGCCTTGAGCTGGTCGGCCACCTTGGCGTCGGACAGCTCCAGCGTCAGGCCCACCTGGGCATAGCGCTCCTGGTCCTTGTCGGCCAGGTTGATGACGAAGGGGTCCAGCGGCAAGAAGGTGGGCGGGCCATGGTGCTCGTCCTTCTTCTTTTCGGCCTCGGCGTGGGCGTTGGGGGCGGCTTCCTCATCGCCTTCCTCGGCGGCGGCAGCAGCCGCGGCCGCTGCTTCGGCGGCCTTCTTCTTTTTCCACATGAAGGCGCCGCCACCCGCGGTACCGGCCAACAGCACGGCCGCCGCGATGATGATGATCAGCTTCTTCTTGCCCTTCTTGGGCGCGGGCGCTTCGACGGCGTCTTCGACGGTCTCGGCGGCGGCTGCGGACATCTGTTTCTCCTTGAAATCGCGCCGTCAACGGCTCGGGCCGTCACGGTGCGTGGCATGGAGAAATTGTCGATTTCGCCGCCGAAATGGATTCGGCGATAAAGGGGGGGAATCGGGCGTTGACTTCGCTCTCCCGCGCCGGGGAGAGCAGCGCTCAGGCGTACAGGTCCACGCCGCCTTGTGACATCTTCACGGTGGCGCGGCGCACCGGCGCGGCGGTTTCGGCCGGGCCCGAGATGCGGCGCGAACCGTTGGAGCCGCCCTGGCGGCTGCCGTCCCGGTCGCCCTGGCCTTGCGATGCGGAATGCTGCGATACCCCGCCGCCAGCCAGCGTGAAACCGGCGTCGCGCAGGGCCGAGGCCAGCTCCGGCAGGCCGGATTCGATGATCTGGCGGGTGGTCATGGAGTCGGCGCCGAAATCCACCTGGGCGCGGGTGCCGTCCAGGGCGATCTGCACGGAGATCGGGCCCATCTCGGCCGGATTCAGGTGAAGCTCGGCATGCTGCACGCCATCGCGGGCCAGCACGCTGACCTGCACGCCCAGCGTTTCAGGGAAATCCGGGGAGGTCACCGGGGTCGGCACGTCGACCGCCACGGGGGCGGACGAGACGACTTCCTGCCGGATGGGCGAATGCACCCCACCCACGTGGCCGGCAGCGCCGGCCTCACGCACGCCAGGCAGCTCGAAGTGCGGCTGTTCGATGCGCTCCTGCATCTGGCCGACGGCGAGCTTGGCGGCATCTTCAGCCGGCCTGGCCTGCTGCGATTCGCTGGCCAGTGCGCGGGCGAAGGGGGACTCTTTCTTGGCATCGGCGGTGCCGATGCCCGGCTTGTCTTGCTTGTCGCCCACGGCCGGTGTGGGCAGGCTGGCGCCGGTTGGCGCAGCCGCTTGTGTGCCGCCGGGCAGGGCGGGCAGCTTCACGGCGGCATCGGCGCCGTCGGTGGACGCTGCAGTGCCGGCCGGCACGGGGGCGGCCGGCTGAGGCGCGGGATTCATCTGCGCGGCCAGTTCGGCAGTGCCCGGTTCGGTCTTGTCATCCTTCGTCTCGGCGACCGGCTTGGCGTCCACCTTCGCGGCGTCCGCGGCTTCAGGCTTAGCAGCGTGCCCCAGCTTGCCGATGGTGCTGTCGCGTCCCTTGGCGGCCAGCTTGGGCTGGTTGCGTGCCGGACCGCGGCGGGCCGATGCGCAGGCTTCCTCGGAGGCGCTCGTGTCCTCGCTGGGCGCGGCTTCATCGCTGGCATCCGCCTTTTTCTCGGCGGTCTCGGGCTTCTTCGGCTCTTCCTGGTGCGACTGCACTTCAGGCGGACGCTCGGCGGGCTGCTTCTGAGCGGCCAGCATCTTCGCGAAGGAGTTGTCCTCGCCCTGGGCACCGTTGGCGCTGGGCGTGGCCGGCGTGAAAGGCAGCGGCGAGGCGTTGGACGTGCTGGCGATCTGCATGGAAGCTCGACTCGGGTGAGGTGTTCGGTGTCGATATCACAGGAAGGAGGACGGCATCAGGCCGCGCGCGGCAGGCCCAGGCCGAAGGGCGAGCCATTCGCACCCCAGGCCATGCGCGAGCCGAACTCGTCGGTCTGCTTCTGTTCCTGGCGATCGGCCGACAGGCGCAGCTCCTGCTGGCGGCGCTCGATCAGCTTGCGCACCGAGGCCACGCGCAGTTCCTCTTCGGTGAGCTTGGCGCGGGTGCGTTCCATCTGGGTCTGGGCGTAGGCGGCGACGCGCTCTTGCTGCTCCACGGCCTGCGTCAGCCGGTCCATGAAGCCGCGGTAGCAGTGCACGAGCTCGATGCGGCCTTCGGTGCGGAACTGGTTGGACCAGCGGTTCTCGTACTCGCGGCGGTAGGCCAGCAGCTGTTCCACTTGCGCGGCGGCGGTCTGGTGGGCTTGCGCCGCGGCCTGTGCCTCGGCCCAGGCCTGGTCGCGTTCGCGTTCGGTCTGTGTCAGCAGGGAGAACAGCGGTTGCATCGGGTTCATGGGTCGTACTCCTTGTCAGCTTTCTAGCTGTTGACGATGGCGCGCAGCTGGCTGACGCTCTTGGCCAGCGGGGCGCATTCATGCATGTTCTGCTGCAGCATCCCCACCATCGTGGGATGCAGCCGCACGGCGAGGTCCAGCTCCGGGTCGTGGCCGGGGGCGTAGGCGCCGAGCTGGATGAGGTCGCGCGCCTTGTTGAAGCGGGCGTAGATCTGGCGGAAGCGGCGCGAAGCCTCCACGTGCTGGCTGTCGGCCACGCTGGTCATCACGCGGGAGATGGACTTCTCCACGTCGATGGCGGGGTAGTGCCCGGCCTCGGCCAGCTCGCGCGACAGCACGATGTGGCCGTCCAGGATGCCTCGGGCCGCATCGGCGATCGGGTCCTGCTGGTCGTCGCCTTCGCTCAGCACGGTGTAGAACGCTGTGATGGAGCCGCCGCCGGCGGCGCCGTTGCCGCTGCGCTCCACGAGCTGCGGCAGCTTGGCGAAACAGCTGGGCGGGTAGCCCTTGGTGGCAGGCGGCTCGCCGATGGCCAGGGCGATCTCGCGCTGCGCCATCGCGTAGCGGGTGAGCGAATCCATCAGCAGCAGCACATGGGCGCCGCGGTCGCGGAAGTGTTCGGCAATCGCGGTGGCGTAGTTGGCGCCCTGCATGCGGGTCAGCGGCGGCGCATCGGCGGGCGCCGCCACGACGATGGAGCGGCGCAGGCCTTCCTCGCCGAGGATGTCTTCGATGAATTCCTTGACTTCACGGCCGCGCTCGCCGATCAGCCCGACCACGATCACGTCGGCTTCGGTGTAGCGGGCCATCATGCCCAGCAGCACCGACTTGCCCACGCCGGTGCCGGCGAACAGGCCGATGCGCTGGCCGCGGCCCACGGTGAGCATGCTGTTGATGGCGCGCACGCCGGTGTCCAGCGGACGGCGCACGGGGTCGCGGTCCATGGCGTTGATGGGGCGGCGGATCAGCGGCTCGTTGTGCACCTGCTCGATCGGGCCCTTGCGGTCGATGGGCTGGCCGGTGGAGTCGACCACGCGGCCCAGCAGGCCGTCGCCCACCGGCAGGTGCAACGTGCGGTCTTCGCTGCGGCGCCAGGGGTGGCGGTGTTCACCGAGACGCATCGGCACCACCGGCGCCTGCTTGGGCACCACGCGCGCGCCGCTGGCCAGGCCATGCACGTCGCCCGTGGGCATGAGGTAGGCGCGGTCGCCGTTGAAGCCGACCACCTCGGCCAGCACCGGCGGCTGGCCGGGCTGGCGCACTTCGCAGACGGAACCGACCGGCACGCGGATGCCGGCGGCCTCCAGCACCAGGCCGGCCACGCGCACCAGCAGGCCTTGCGTTTCCAGCGGCGAGCGGTCGTTGGGAAAGGATTCGAGGTCCGCGAGGTAGCGGTGCCACCGTTCGGCGGTGGCCAGGGCGTGTTCTTCGAGCGGCGACGAAATCATTCGTTGTCCTCTGCGGCATCTGTCCAGGGCTCTTCGACGCCGATGGAGGCGACGGCGCGCTTCCAGCGGGCGGCGACGCTCGCGTCGATCACGCCGATGTCCGATTCCACGAGGCAGCCGCCGCGTGCAATGGAGTGGTCGGCCAGCAGGCGGGCGCCGCGCTCTTGCAGCACGTCGTGGGCGCCTTGCGCCACCAGCGGGTGGTCGTCGGGGTGCACGCGCACGGTGATCTGGCGGGCGCTCATCAAGAGCGTGTCCAGCGCTTCCTGCGCCACCTGGGCCACGAGTTCGGGGCGGGCGGTCAGCTCGGTACGCACGATCTGGCGGGCCAGGTGCGTGGCGCTCACGGCGAGTGCGCGCGCCATGTCCTGCTGCAGGGCGTCCAGCTCCTGGCCGTAGGAGTGGGTGAGCTGGCCGATCTGCGCCGTCATTTGCACGGCGAAGCTCTGCTTGAACTGTTCAAGGGCAGCCAGGCCGTCGCGGTAGCCGTCCTGGTAGCCGCTCTGGCGCGCAGCCTTGAGCTGCGCGGCGATGTCGGGCACCGGCGGCTTCTCGGGCTCGGGCGGCGGGGCGCGGAACACGCCCGACTGCGGCTGTTGCGGCTGCTGCCCGCCTTCACCCGCGAGGTTGCCCGGGTTCCAGGTCGCGAAGGAGCCCAGCTCCTCGCGTGGGATGAAGCGCGCGTAGGGCGATGCCGCCTTGCTGCCCTCGGGCGGCGGCACGTTGCGGAACTGCGGCTTGGGCTTAGAGGTACTCATCGTCGCCACCGCCGCCCAGAACGATCTGGCCTTCGTCGGCCAGGCGGCGGACGATCTTCAGCATTTCCTTCTGTTCCGATTCGACCTCGGACACGCGCACCGGGCCGCGCGACTCCAGGTCCTCGCGCAGCGTCTCGGCCGCGCGGGTGGACATGTTGCGGAACACCTTCTCGCGCATCTCCGGCGTCGCGCCCTTGAGCGCGATGACCAGCGACTCGGACTGCACCTCCTTCAACAGGGCCTGGATGCCCTTGTCGTCGATCTTCTCCAGATCGTCGAAGGTGAACATGTTGTCCATGATCTTCTGCGCGAGCTCGTTGTCGGCCTCCCGGATGTAGTCCAGCACCGCCGTCTCGACGCTCGCGCCCATCATGTTGATGATTTCGGCGGCGGGCTTGACGCCTCCCAACGACGCCTTTCGCAGCTTGTCGCCGCCTGCGAGCACCTTGCTCATCACCTCGTTCAGGTCCTTGAGGGCGGACGGCTGGATGCCGTCCAGCGTGGCGATGCGCACCAGCACTTCATTGCGCTGGCGCTCGGTGAACACCTTCAGCACCGACGAAGCCTGCTCGTAGTCCAGGTGCACGAGGATGGCCGCGACGATCTGCGGATGCTCGTTGCGCAGCAGCTCGGCCACCGAGCCTGCGTCCATCCACTTCAGGCTTTCAATGCCGCTGATGTCGCTGCCTTGCAGGATGCGGTCGATCAGCAGGTTGGCCTTGTCTTCGCCCAGCGCCTTGCGCAACACGGTCTTCACGTACTCGTCGGTGTCGGACACCAGCAGGCTCTGGTCGCTGGCCAGCACGGTGAACTTGTCCAGCACGCCGTCCACGCGCTCGCGCGAGACGGCCTTCATCTTGGCGATGGTCTCGCCCAGGCGCTGCACTTCCTTCGGAGCCAGGTGCTTGAAGACCTCGGCGGCTTCTTCCTCGCCGAGCGACATCAGCAAGATGGCGGCGTCTTCCACGCCTTGATCGTCCATGGAGGTGCTCATGGCTTAGACCGTCTCTCCGCTGACCCAGCCGCGCACGATGCTCGCGACAGCCGCGGGGTTTTCCTTGGCCAGCAGGCGGGCACCTTGCAACTGCTCGGTCACGCGCGGCGGCTCCAGGGCCTTGGGCGCGGCGGGCAGGATGTCGTCGTCGGCCACCACGTTCAGGTTGGCGCCGGGCACCGGTGCGGGGGGCGCGAGCAGGGCTTTCAGCGCAGGGCGGATGAGGCCGAAGAACACGATCATCGCCACCAGCGCGAGGCCCGCGGGCACAGCGCCGGCGCGCAGCATGTCGATCACCTCGGGCTGCTTCCACCAGGGCATGTCGTTCTTGGTGATGGTCTCGGCCTTGAACGGCGCGTTGATGACCTTGACCGAGTCGCCGCGCTCCTTGCTGAAGCCGATGCTTTCCTGCACCAGGGCGGTCAGCTTCTCCATCTCGTCGGCCGTCAAGGCCACGTAGGTGGTCTTGCCCTTGGCGTCGGTGACGGCGCGGTTGTTCACCACCACCGCGGCGTTCAGGCGCTTGACGGTGCCGGTGGCGTTGCGGGTGACGCGCACGGTCTTGTCGACTTCGTAGTTGGTCACCGCGTCGCGGCGGCTGTTGTTCGTGGCGCCGGCGCCTTGGGCGGCCTGCAGCGGCTGGGCGGCGCCGGTGATGGGCGCGGTGGCCGGCACGGGCGGCTGGTTGGACGCCGCACCCGGGATGCCGCTGGGCTGGGCCGCGGTGCCGCCGGACTGCTCGGTGGTCTGCTGGCTGCGGATGGTGGGGCTCGCGTCCTTGCCCTGGTTGGGCTTGAACTCCTCGCTGGTGGCTTCGATCTGCGAGAAATCCACGTCGGCCGTCACGGTGGCACGCAGGTTCTCGCGGCCGACCACCGGCTCGAGCAGATCGAAGATGCGCTTGCTGTAGCCGGTCTCGATCTGGTTGACGTATTGCAGCTGCTGGGCGTCCAGGCCCGCGCCGTTGTTGCCTTCGGAAGACGAGAGCAGGGCGCCGGTCTGGTCCAGCACGCTCACCGCCTTGGGGTTCATCTCCGGCACGCTGGAAGAGACCAGGTGCACGATGCCGGCGATCTGCGAGCGGTCCAGCGTGCGGCCGGGGTGCAGGGTGAGCAGCACCGAGGCGCTGGGCTTTTGCTGTTCGCGGAAGAAGCCGTTCTGGTTGGGCAGGGCCAGGTGCACGCGGGCACTTTGCACGGCGGCCAGGGCGGTGATAGAGCGGGTGAGCTCGCCTTCCAGGCCGCGCTGGAAGGTCAGGCGTTCCTGGAACTGGGTCTGGCCGAAGCGGGCGCTGTCCATCAGCTCGAAGCCGGCGACCGAACCCTTGGGCAGGCCGGCGGCAGCCATCTTCAGGCGCACGTCGTACACCTTGGCGGCCGGCACGAGGATCGCGGCGCCGCCGTCAGCGTGCTTGTAAGGCACATTCATCTGGGAGAGCTGGGCGATGATGGCGCCGCCGTCCTTGTCGGACAGGTTGGCGTACAGCACCTTGTAGTCGCCGTCGCGGCTCCACAGCGTCATGGCGAGCACCACGCCCACGAGCGCGGCGAGCCCCAGGCCCAGCGCGAACTTGCTCTTGGCGGGCAGGGCGGCCAGGCGTGCACCGAATCCGTCGCCGGCTTCGGCCACCACACCCGGGTTCTTCATGGCGATTGCGTTGTCCATCGTTCGTTGCTGCTGGTGATTCCCTGGGGGCCAGAACATCGACCCATGGCCCCCAGACGCGGAGGCCCTCGATGGACAGGATTGTTCCGAACTTGAGGGTTGGGGAACGGGCGAGAAAGGCGGGAAAGGCGGCTTGTTTCCAGCCGTGACCGGCCCGGGCGATGGCCGGGTCGCCAGCGTGGGATTGAGGGGTGTTCGGGGTGCTTTTCGACGCTTTGGCGGGCTCAAGCCGCCCTAGGATCGTCCGACCGGAAGAGTCTCTTCAGGAGCACCCCATGAACGTCACCCTCAAGCCATTCAACTTCGCCCAGGCCGTGGCCCGTGCCGGCCTGGACACGAATGGCATGCCCATCCAGCAGGGCAAGGCGGTGGAGAAGGGGGACTTCTCTTCGGCGCTGACGAATGCGCTGAAGTCGGTGAGTTCCACGCAGAACAATGCGACCGAGCTGCAGCGCCAGGTGCAGCTGGACAACCCGACGGTGTCCATCGAAGAGACGATGGTGGCGATGCAGAAGGCGCAGATCGGGTTCCAGGCGACGCTGCAGGTGCGCAACAAGCTTGTCCAGGCCTACTCGGACATCATGAACATGTCCGTGTGATTTGGAAGCCCAGCACGTCGCAATTGCCGAGTCGCCTCAGCCGCCGAAGTATCTCCAGCGCCCTTCGGAGACGACATTGACCTTGCCGTCCACGACCTGGATGGCGGTCTGGTCGTCGATTGCATACGACGGGTTGCCGAGCCCCGCGGCCCAACGCTCAGCATGGGCCATGGCGTTTTCCGGGAAGTCCGGGTAGTCGAGGTGAGGAAAGATGGAAAAGTTGACGAGGCCCAGCCCCTTGTCATCGCCCGTGATCGAAGGCTTCATCTCGACAAAGGCTTCACCCACGCGGGGCGTTATGGCCATGCTCCCGGCGCTCAGACCCATCCACGTCTTGCCTGCCAAAGAGGGCAACAGGTCCGCCAAGCCTGACTGGCGCAGCCAGTGGGCCAGGAAAACGGCGTCACCGCCGTCGGCCAGCAGGATGTCGGCGTTGCGCACCCATGTCGTCCATCGTTCGGGGGCGATGTGCGGCAGCACCGTCAGTTCCAGCAGGCCAACTGATTTCCACCCGAGCTCGACCATCGGGCAGGCAGCCTCCCGGCCGCTGACGAAGCGGTAAGCGCCGGTCGGCGTGCCACGGGGATGGCCATAGTGTGCGGTGGGAATGCAAAGCGCGTGACAGTCGGCGATGGGCTTGCCCAGCAGTTCGACCAGCGCTTGATGAATCCTGGCGTTTTTCACACCCGCGGAAGTCAGCAGAAGCTTCATGACTCTCCTTTGGCAGCGTCGGGCGGCGCCGGCATGGCCCCACCTCATCGAACGACGAACGACGGCCCGGGTTTTCGACAGGACTTCCGGGAACCTCCCTCATGAGTTGATGCAGAAACAAGCGAACCGTGGCGCATCTGGATCCTCGGGGAAACCCTGCTGCGGTGGCTGTCGCGTCGCCGCACAGTTCAGCCGATGAGCAAGTACCGAATCCTCTGGGGGCTGGTTGGCGGATTGGCTGCGTGGCTGACCTGCAGCCTGGTGTGGGGCGACGGTGACGACCGCGAGGGCTTCACGCGGGCCGAGTGGGCGACGATCCGTTCGCTGTCGCCCTTGCCGGCGCTGCCTGTGGACACCACCAACAAGTACCGCGACTCGCCGGCGGCGGCTCTGCTCGGACAGAAGCTGTTCTTCGAGCCCCGACTGTCGGGGCCGATCCAGACGGGAACCCCCGCCGAAGGCCAACTCGGCGCCGTCGGCGAGAGCGGCAAGATCGCGTGCCGCAATTGCCACATGCCCGAATCGCGCTGGCTGATCGACATTCGCTCCAACAACGGCGGACCGATTCCGAATGCGACCGCGCTGGGCTCGCTGTGGATGACGCGCAATGTCTCCAGCGTCGTGAACACGGTGTTCTACGTGCATCCGGTGACGAAGGCCCACTGGCGCGAGAACGATGGGTATTCGGACTCTGAATGGTTCGACGCCCAGAGCGAACCGGAAGGACCACCGGTGCAGAACGGCAGCCGATTGCAATTGGCGCACGTGATCTTCGACCACTATCGCGCCAACTACAACCACGCGTTCCCCGAATGGCCGCTGGATCCCGGCTTGGCCGATCACAAACGCTTTCCAGCCACCGGATCGCCCTACACCGACAGTGCCAACTGGAATGGCCTGTCGCCCGGCGACAAGGAGATCGTCAACCGCGTGCTGGTCAACTACGGCAAGGCGATGGAGGCGTATTTGCGCAAGCTGGTCAGCCGTGATGCACCGTTCGACCGCTGGGTGGCCGGCGATCGGCACGCGATCAGCGACGAGGCCAAGAAGGGATTGAAGCTCTTTCTCGGCAAGGCGCAGTGCATTCAATGCCACTACACGCCGATGTTTTCGGACGACGATTTCCACGTCATCGGGCTGAAGATCGACACCACGCTATCGCCGCACGCCGACCCCAACGAAATCGGTCGCGCATTCAACCAGGCGTTGATTTGCGACCCCTCGGTGGCCGGCGGCGACTTCAGTGTCAACGGCCATTTCAGCGACGATCCCACCACCACTCGCAACGGCAACTTCTGTTCGCGTTCCATCCCCGACGGGCTGTGGCGCACCAAGGGCCTGCGCCAGGTGGCGGAGACGGCGCCCTATTTCCGCAGCGGCCAGGCAGCCACGCTGGACGACGTGATCGACTTCTACGACCGCGGCGGCGACCCCGCGGGCACGTTCCGCGGCGGACCGAAGGAGATTCGACCCCTGCACCTGTCGCTGCCCGAGAAGGCCTGGCTGAAGGCCTTCCTGCAAACCCTCACCGGCGAGCCAGTGCCCGAGCAGTACTTGCGCGATTTGCACGACCGGCATTGACACTGCCGCCTGTCGATCGCGACCTGCCTGGAGCAGCACGCTTTCTTCGGACCCTGACGGCCGAGATCCCGTCTCGCACCGGCACTGACCATAGACGCCGGTGGGCCGGGGTAGGCAACTGGGCTACTCTGCGGCGGTGAGGGCCGACAGCGCTCGCGCAAGATCGATTTCGCTCACGCCATCGCCCCGTTTGACCGGTGCCCCAACCAGCGCCGCGGCGCCATCGGTCTTCAGGCGCTTGATCCACGCGCCTGCATGATGGCCATCGTCAAAGCCCTGGCTTTGCAGCAGGACGCGCCCGTCGGCGGCACTCAGCTTGAAGTAGAACCGCCCGTCGGACTCGCGATACTGCTTGAACACTGGCAGCGTAGGCTTCCCCCCTCCCACGGCCTTGGCGTCCGCTGGTAAGACCGTCTGAAAGCGCCGCAGGCCCACAGCCTCACGCAGCTTCGCCAGCAGCGGTGCCGCCAACGCGCGGGCCTTGGTGGCACCTTCCAGCAGCGTGGCCTCGATGCGTTCGGGACGGGCCAGTAGCGCGTCGTACCTCTCGCGCATCGGGCCGATCTCGGAATTGATCAGCTCGACCAGGCGCTGCTTGGCTTCGCCCCAAGCGAGGCCCGCGCGCAGTTCGGCGCGCAACGCGGCCCGCTGCGCCGGCGTTGCAAAGGCGTCGTAGATCGTGACGAGTGCGCTTCCGTCGGGGTCCTTGGGCTCGCCGGGCAGTCGGGAATCGGTGACGATGCGCGCGATCGCCTCACGCAGCGCCTTCTCGCCGCCCTCGAACAAGGGGATCACGTTGTCGTAACTCTTGCTCATCTTGCGGCCGTCGAGGCCGGGAAGCAGTTCCATCTCTGCGTCGATCTGGGCTTCGGGCAGCGTGAAGAAGTCCTGCCTCTGGCCGAACAGATGGTTGAAGCGCTGAGCGAGGTCGCGCGCCATCTCGATGTGCTGCAGCTGGTCCTTGCCCACAGGCACCACGTGGGCGTTGAACATCAGGATGTCTGCGGCCATCAGGATGGGGTAGCTGTACAGGCCCATCGAGATGTTGGCGTCGGGGTCCTCGCCCTCGGCCAGGTTCGCGTCGACTGCTGCCTTGTAGGCGTGAGCCCGGTTCATCTGGCCCTTGCTGGTGACGCAGGTGAGCAGCCAAGTCAGTTCGGGAATCTCGGGGATGTCGCTTTGGCGGTAAAAGATGACCTTGGTCGGGTCCAGGCCCGCCGCCAGCCAAGCGGCCGCGATCTGTAGCCGCGAGCGCTCGATGCGCTGCGGGTCGTCGATCTTGATGAGCGCGTGATAGTCCGCCATGAAGAAGAAGCTCTCCACGTCGGCCTTGCGACTGGCGGTAATGCAGGGACGGATGGCGCCGACGTAGTTCCCAAGGTGCAGCGTGCCGCTGGCGGTAATGCCGGTGAGTACACGGATCGTCATGACGTGATTTTCGCTTGCCGCCAAACGATCGGCTGCTTTGTAGCGACCCATTTGAGGCAGCGAACGTCGCTCAGGGGTCGATATCCGCCCGCCACATGGCCGATGTGACCGTCCAGGTCCATCGACATCCGCGGGCGTGAAATCTCAGCCGATGTACACGGCTACTCCTTGGCCAGCATCCGCTGGCGCTTCTGCGTCTGGTCGATGTAGCGCTGCAGGGCGCGCAGGCCATCGTTGGAGGGGGAGACCATCTCGCACCCCAGGCGCACGCCGTGGGAGTCGGGGTTGATCGAGGTCACGTGCTGCAGGCGCAGCCCGGTGTTGACGCGGGTGTCCGCGTCCAGGTCCACCACCACGCCGTTCATCAGCACGCCGGGGTCCAGCGTGGGCACGTCGTGGGGCAGGAAGAGCGCGCAGCCGCCGATGCTCACGTCGAGCACCCGCAGCGCGAGCTGCATGTCGGGAATCATCGGGTGGCGGAACTTGGCCACCGGCGAGGTGCGCATCATCGGCTGCACGCGAAAGCCGTTGCGGCGCTGGAAGCGGAAGATCTCCTGCGGGAAGCTGCCGTTCAGGGCCACGTCGCGGCCGCTGTGCACCACCATCAGGTTGAGCACGTCGAACTGGATCTTGATGCTGTCCAGGTAACCCACCACCATCGCCTCGTCGCATTCGACGATGGCGTCCAGCTGAGGTTCGTCAGGCAGCACGCTCAGGCTCACGATGCCGCGCTTGGGGTCGATCAGCCACAGCGTGGCGGTAATGGACGTGCCGTTCGGCGCGGTCAGGCTGATGTGGACGTGGCTGTCCGCGAACCGCTTCAGGATCGTGGCGATCTCCGCCTGCGAGTTGATGCGGAAGTCGTCCATGGCGCTGCTCTTGTCCATCGGGCGTGCGGACATCGATGATGTGCTCAGTGCAGGGTCTTGGGGCGGCCGGCCAGCATGTTGTCGAGGTCTTCCAGCCACGGCTCGGCGAGCTGGCGGATCTCGGCGTCGTTGATCAGGATGCGCTGCATGATGCGCGACTTCAGCTGCGCCTCCTCAGGCCCGAGCGACTGCTTGGAGGCCGCATGCTTGAGCTGGGAGATGAGCAAGGCGCAGGCGCCTTCCAGCTTGACCACATGGTCCCAGTTGCCGGCGCGGGCTGCTTCGAGCATGTCCTGGCTGGCTCTCTCGATCGCCTCGTAGTAATTCAGGAGGACGGGGTTCATGTGGGCTCCACTGATAAAGCTGTAGTCGTGCATGAGAACTTCGATTCGAAACGTCAGGCGGCAATCTTCTGGGGCTTGATGGACACCCAGGCGTCGCGCATCGGGGCCAGCAGCTGGGTGCATTCACGCAGGATGGCCGTGTCGTTCTTGAGGTTGGCCTGCGTCAGGCGCAGCAGCACGCAGGCGTACAGGTCCTGCAGCGTGGCCGCCACCTGGCCGCCTTGCTGCATGTCCAGCGCGCCGCGCAGGCCTTCGTCGATGATGAGAACCGCCCGGGCGATCGCCTTGCACTTGGCCGGAACGTCGCCGCGCTCGATGGCGCCCGAGGCCTGGGCGATGGCGCTCAGGGCCCCGTCCAGCAGCATGGTGACCAGCTGGTGCGGGTCGGCGCCTTCCACGCCGGTCTCGACATGAACCTTGCTGTAGGCGTTGGCCTGGCTCTTGAAGGGTGCAAACATGGTGTTCTGCCTGGGTGGTGCGTTGGTGTCTGCTCAGTTATCGGCCACTGGGCGCCAGAACTTGAAGGGAGTCAGGTGGCGGTAATGCGGGGGCCGGACGGGGCTTTTCCAGGCTCAAGTTCCGCGGGGTTTGAAGAAATTGCACATGGACGGCATCCGGGCCCCGAAACGAACCGTGCCCACGCCGGACGCCTTCTTCCTCGAAGGCGCCGGACGTGGGCACGTCCTTCAGTGCCACCCCTTCCTGGGTGTCCGTCAGTTGCCCGAGCTCGTCTGAGCCGCCAGCGCCTTCAGCGACTGGGTCAGCGAGCTGTTAGTCGCGTTGATCTTGCTGAGCGTGGTGTCCAGCGAGCCGTACTGCTTGGTCAGCCGCGCCTGGGTCAGGGCCACGCGGGCTTCCATGTCGTCCTGCTGCTTCTGGTTGCGCGTCACGCTGTCGCGCAGGCTCTGGGTGCGCGTGGTGATGGCACCGCCGCTGCCGATGAGCTGCGTGGCCAGTGCCTTGGCGCGCACGGCGAAGCCCTGCTCGTTCGGATCGGCCGAGGTGGTGCTCATGAAGAGCTTGGAGACTTCGGCCGGGTTGCTGGCCAGGGCCGCGCTCAGCTTGGCGTCGTTGACCTTCATCGTGCCGTCGGTCTGGATTTCCAGGCCCACGTCCGACAGGCGCGAGTACACCAGCGAGGCGCTGCTGTTGTCGGTGAACAGCCTGCGCAGGTTGCTTTGCACGGTCAAGGTGCTGCGATCGCCTTGCAGCGCCGCGGCCTTCTTGGTCGTGGCGTCGTACTTGGTCTGCGTCGTGATGTAGCCGTTCATGTCACTGTACGCCTTGGCGAAATCAGTGATGGCCTTCTTGATCGACGCGGTATCGCGCGAGACGTTCACCTGCACGGGCGAGGTGGTCTCCTTGCCGAGCGTCAGCGTCACGCCTGAAATCACGCCATCCAGTGTGTTCGTGGCCGAGGTGACTGGCAGGCCGTTGACGGTGGCCGCCGCATTCTTGGCGCCTTGGGTCTGCGACATCTGGCCGCTGGAGACCGGCGGGTTGAAGGCCAGTGCCGACAGGCCGGCCGCGTCGGTGTTGTTGCCGTCGTCGTCCGTCGCAGTGATGCGCACGGCGCTCTTGGCGCCGGTGGAGGTCGAGGTCAGCACCAGCTTGGCGCCGCTCGCATCGTTCACGATGGACGCCGTGACGCCGGCGTTGGCCGCGTTGATCTTGGTCTTGATGCCGTCCAGCGTGTTGGAGCCGGCATCGATGGCCACGTCCACCGCAACCTTGCTGGCGTCGGGCGTGAAGGTGGTGAGGCCGTCGTCCCACGAGCCCAGCTCGATGTGCAGGTTGCCCGTGCCCACCGTCGAGGTGCTGGTGGCGAACGGCGTGGCCGAGGCCAGGCTCTGCGCGCGCGCCAGGCTGGTGACGTTGACGAGGTAGTTGGCGGCCGTCGCCGTGTTGGTGGACGACACCGCCACGGCGCTGGCGTCGCTGGAATTGGCGGCGGTGCCGGTCCAGAAGCTCGCCTGGGTGAGCTTGTCGGAAATGTCGCGCAGGTTCGAGGTGTAGCTGGACAGCAGCCCGAACGACGAGAGCTTGGTCTGGATCGTCGAGGCGGCCGACTTCAGGTCGTCGATGGGCTTGCGCTCCAGCGCGACGAGCTGGGTGACGATGCTGTTGACGTCCAGCCCGCTGCCGATGCCTGGTGATGAGAGGGTTGCCATGAACGCTTGATTCCTGCGGTTCTTCGGGCTCTATCGGCGCGCGCGGCCGGAACTTGAGAGCAAAAAAGCCCCTCGCCGTGCGGGGAGGGGCTTTTCTTGCACGAGGGGCCGATCAGCCCTTGAGCAGTTGCAGCACCTGCTGCGGCAGCTGGTTGGCCTGCGCCACCATCGCCGTGGCAGCTTGCTGCAGCACCTGGGCGCGAGACAGGGCCGCCGTTTCCGAGGCGAAGTCCGCGTCCTGGATGCGGCTGCGAGAGGCCGAGAGGTTCTCGCTGGTCGTCTGCAGGCTGGAGATCGTCGAGGAGAAGCGGTTCTGCACGGCACCGAGGTCGGCGCGCGAGCTGTTGATCTGGCTCAGGGCCGAGTCGATCACCGACAGCGCGCTGCTGGCACCGGCCGCAGTGGACAGGTCCACGGCGGCCAGCGACGAGAACGAGCTGTTGGTGGCACCGAAGGTGTCGGCGTTGGAACTGCCCACCGACAGGGCACCCTTGGTGCTGGCCAGCGTGACGGTACCCGTCTTGATGGCGGCGACCGTGCCGCCTTCGGTCAGGGTCGAGCCGCCGAAGCGCACGGTGTCGTTACCGGCGGTGCTGTTGGCGAAGGCGCCCAGGCCGATGTTGCGGCCGTCGGTGGTCGTCAGCGTGATCGAATTCTTCGCGCTGGACGAAGTGAAGGATGCGGTGATGCCAGTGGTGCCGGCCACGCCGTTGATGGCGGAGACCAGGGCACTCAGGTCGTTCTGGTCAGCGACGACGGCGGACACGGCAGTGGCACCGGCGCCCAGCGTGAAGCTGATGGTGCCCGGGCCGCTCAATTGGTCCAGCACGACGCTGTTCGACGCCGTGGCGGTGACGCCCACGTTTGCGCCGGCGGTGTTGATGGCCGCTGCGATGGCGTCAGCACCGGCGTTGGCGCCGTAGCTGATGGCGCTGGAGGTGCCCGCGGTGGTCGTCAGCGTCAGGTTGGTTTCCGCGCCGATGCCGTTGTTGGACGCCGAGCCGGTCACGACCGTGCCGGTGACAGTGCCGTTGGTGGTCAGCGTGTGGCTGCCCAGCGACGAGGTGCGGGCGTCGACGATGGAGGCAATGCCGATGGTTTCGCCAGCGTTCGCGCCGACCTGGAAGGTCTGGCCGCTGAACGAGCCGTCGAGCAGCTTGATGCCGTTGAAGGCGGTCTGCGTTCCGACGCGCTGAACTTCGGACACGAGCTGCGAGGCTTCTGCTTGCAGAGCGGCGCGGTCGGAGGCGCTGTTGGTCGCGTTGGCGGCCTGCACGGCCAGTTCGCGGATGCGCTGCAGGTTGTCGCTGGTGCTGCCCAGGGCGCCTTCAGCGGTCTGCGCGAGAGAGATCGCGTCGTTGGCATTTCGCGCCGCCTGGTTCAGGCCACGGATCTGCGTGGTGAAACGCTCGGAAATGGCCAGGCCAGCCGCGTCGTCCTTGGCGCTGTTGATGCGCAGGCCCGAAGACAAGCGGGCCATCGAGGTCGAGAGCTGATCCTGTACCTTGGTCGCGCTGCGTTGCGCAGTGAGCGACGAGATATTGGTGTTGATGGTTTGGGCCACGGTGGGTCTCCTGAAATCGCTGGACTCGCGGCCCGAAGGCCACCACGTGCGTCCGGACTTCCTGGGTCCACCGCAGACAACGCACGCTTTGGCTGTGCACGCTGTCGGCGATAGGCCGTCTGACGCCGAACTTCACTCTCAGTACGAAACCATGAGGGTGATGGGAGCGATTGTGGAGAGGCCTTGATGCGGGCAATGGGATGAAAAGCGGCTGGAAGGGCGGCTAATTCAAGGCTGTTTGTGCCGCCTGCCGCTCAACAACCGATGGGTGTGCTCGACGAGAAAACGCAAAACCGCAACAGCAAAGGCGTGGGTGGGCTGGGGGCGCTGCGTAGCGAAGTAAAGGAGGAGGACCGGGCGCAGCCCGGTCCGGGGGACATGAGCGGAGCAGCGCCCCCAGCCCACTCACGCCTTTGCCCAACCCGACCGAAACGCAAGCAACAAAAAAGCCCGTGAGATCGAAATCCCACGGGCTCGGGCCCCATGCCGGATGCGGCTTGCACCGTATCCGATTACCCCGTTGCTCTGGATCAGCCGCGCAGCAGCGACAGCACTTGCTGCGGCAGTTGGTTGGCTTGCGCCACCATCGCCGTGGCAGCTTGTTGCAGCACTTGGGCGCGAGACAGGCTGGCCGTTTCCGAGGCGAAGTCCGCGTCCTGGATGCGGCTGCGAGAGGCCGAGAGGTTCTCGCTGGTCGTCTGCAGGCTGGAGATCGTCGAAGAGAAGCGGTTCTGCACGGCACCGAGGTCGGCGCGGCCGCTGTTGACCTGGCTCAGGGCCGAGTCGATCACCGACAGCGCGCTGGTAGCGCCGGCGGCGGTGGACAGGTCGATCGCGGCGAGCGACGAGAACGAGCTGTTCGTGGCGTTGAACACGTCAGCGTTCGAGCTGCCCACCGACAGGGCACCCTTGGTGCTCGACAGCGAGACGGTACCCGTCTTGATGGCGGCGACCGTGCCGCCTTCCGTCAGGGTCTGGCCACCGAAGCGCACGGTGTCGTTACCGGCGGTGCTGTTGGCGAAGGCGCCCAGGCCGATGTTGCGGCCGTCGGTCGTGCTCAGCGTGATCGAGTTCTTCGCGCTGGTCGAGGTGAACGACGCGGTGATGCCGGTGGTGCCGGCCACGCCGTTGATGGCGGAAACCAGCGAGCTCAGGTCGTTCTGGTCAGCGACGACGGCGGACACGGCGGTGGCACCGGCGCCCAGCGTGAAGCTGATCGTGCCCGGGCCGCTCAGCTGGTCGAGCACGGCGCTGTTCGAAGCGGTGGCGGTGACGCCCACGTTCGCGCCGGCGGTGTTGATGGCCGAGGCAATCGCGTCAGCACCGGCGTTGGCGCCGTAGCTGATGGCGCTGGAGGTGCCGGCGCTGGTGGTCAGCGTCAGATTGGTTTCCGCGCCGATGCCGTTGTTGGAAGCCGAACCGGTCACCGTGGTGCCGACGACCGTGCCGTTCGTGGTCAGCGTGTGGCTGCCCAGCGAAGAGGTGCGGGCGTCCTGGATCGAGGCGATGGAAATCGTCTCGCCGGCGTTCGCACCGACCTGGAAGGCCTTGCTGGTGAACGAGCCGTCGAGCAGGTTGATGCCGTTGAAGGCGGTCTGCGTGCCCACGCGCTGCACTTCAGCGACGAGCTGCGAAGCTTCTGCTTGCAGAGCGGCGCGGTCAGAGGCGCTGTTGGTGGCGTTGGCCGATTGAACCGACAGTTCGCGGATGCGCTGCAGGTTGTCGCCGACGGACGCCAGTGCGCCTTCAGCGGTTTGCGCCAGGGAGATGGCGTCGTTGGCGTTGCGAGCGGCTTGGTTCAGACCGCGGATCTGCGTGCTGAAGCGCTCGGAAATCGCGAGGCCGGCGGCGTCGTCCTTGGCGCTGTTGATGCGCAGGCCGGAAGACAGGCGGGCCATGGACGTGGACAGTTGGTCCTGGACCTTGCTCGAGCTGCGTTGTGCCGTCAGCGACGAGACGTTGGTATTGATCGACATACCCATGATTGAAAGACTCCTAAAGTTGAAGGGACTCCCGGCCTAGCCGGCGTTACACGCGGTGCCTTGATGCATTTGCCTCGCGGCACCGTTGCCTGTCGGTGCGGGGGCCCCTATGCCCTTCGCATCCGACCGCCCGACGCTAGTCAACCGAAAGTCCTCAAGCGCTTCTTCGCTGCGAACCACGGCCGGCTAACCGGACCACGCTCCTGAAGGGTTTTCCAAGTGCGTTGGGATGCTTATCGGATGTGCATTTCGAGAACTTTAGGGATGCCGTCACATTTCGTGAGTCAGTTCTCTTTTGGATGTCAAGTCCTTTCATCCAAGCAACTGGCACGAAAAGACCGGCGATTTCCCCTATCGGCACCGGAACAGGGAAGGCAAGGGCGGATTGCCTAGGGTGTTCCTGTAGGAAGTTGCCTGACACGGTCTATGGAATAACCGGGACTTAAGCGACGGAAGTGACCTGATGTTTCAAGCCTTCTCGCTTCTTCACAATTCGTCTCACGGTGATGCAAACGACGTCGCCGAGACAAAGACAGCAGACAGACATCTCACTCATCAAACCGGAGCCAGACACATGAACGCAGACCAGATCCTCAGCGAAATCCGCGAAGCCAACCTGTCGTACCTGATGCTGGCCCAGAGCCTCATCCGCGCCGACCGCGAACAAGCCCTGTATCGCCTTGGCATCAGCGAAGAGAACGCTGCCCTGATCGCTCTGCTGTCCCCTGCCCAGATGATGAAGATCGCTTCGGGCAACACCCTGCTGTGCAAGTTCCGCATGGACGACGACCTGGTCTGGAGCCTGCTGACCAACCATGGCAAGGCCGGCGCCGCCAACGACACGACGACCCGCCTGCACGCCAGCATCCTGATGGCCGGCCGCCATCAAGAAGCCGCCTGAACCAGGCACCGCGGTCGAAGAAGGCTTCGACGGGCTCAGCCGGAACGGTCCTGAGCCTCAAAGATCGAAGCTCCACACAAGATTTCAGGAAGAGAGACACACCATGCGCGCCAAGAGCATCCTCACCGAAGCCAAGCAGATCGAACGTGCCGTCACCCTGATTCGTCTGGGTGCCCGCCTGCAGGTCCTGGAATCGGAAACCGATCTGTCTTATGAGCGCCTGCTGCGTCTCTACAAGGAAGTCTCCGGCAAGTCGCCCAGCAAGGGCCAGTTGCCCTTCTCGACCGACTGGTTCATGACCTGGCAGCCCAACATCCACGCCAGCCTGTTCCTGAACATCCACGAGTACCTGAACAAGGTCGCCGAGATGGACGAGATCGACACCGTCATCAAGGCCTACCAGCTCTACCAGGAGCAGACCACCGCCCAGGGCCTGGAAGCCCTCTTGTCGGTGACCCGCGCCTGGCGCCTGGTGAAGTTCGTGGACAACGGCATGCTGACCCTCACCGAATGCTCCAAGTGCCACGGCAAGTTCGTGACCCATCCGCACGAAATCGCCAAGCACTACGTCTGCGGCCTGTGCAACCCGCCTGCCCGTGCCGGCAAGGGGCGCACCGCGGGTGGCATTCAAATGCACTAATTCACGGATTGTCGAACTGAGTTAACCCAGTCCTTAAGTTTCGAGAAATCACGCCGATAGATCATTCACGTATCCGGTCGTTTTTTCTGTCTTGTCTCCTCCTGGCACAAACCATTGTGCTTTCCACAGCGGGCCCTTGAGGCCCGCCTTTTTTTTGGCCCCCCAGTCGCTTCGCTCCTGCCCCCGAGGGGCGCCACCCTGCGGACCGGCGCAGCCGGTTCCGCGGGCGTTGCTTGATCTGCGCTTGCTTCGCTCGCTTGTCTGGTTGTCGGACGAGGTTTGGGGTCGGGAAAGGGTGTTGTTGGACCGATCACCGGTGCGCGTTCATCGGCAAACTTTGCAGCCAGTCATCTCAAGTGATCCGCGTGCGGGCCGATAAACCCGCTGAACCAAACGCCCCCTCAACATGTTCGTCATCATTGGCTATGTCGTAGCGCTGGGTTGCATCTTCGGCGCATACATCATCCACGGCGGGAACATGGGTGTGATCATTCACGCCCTGCCCACCGAACTGATGGCCATCCTGGGCGGCGCCCTGGGCGCGTTCGTGGTGAACAACCAGCCCAAGGTGCTGAAGGCGACCATCGGCGCGCTGCCGGGGCTGCTCAAGGGCTCGAAGTATTCCAAGGCACGCTATCTCGAACTGATGGCGCTGCTCTACGACATCCTGCAAAAGGCGCGCAAGGAAGGCCTGATGTCCATCGAAAAGGACGTCGAGGATCCGCACAGCTCGGCCGTGTTCCAGAAATACCCGACGGTGGGCAACGACCACCACGTCGTGGAGTTCATCACGGACTACCTGCGCATGATGGTCTCGGGCAACCTGAACTCGCACGAGATCGAAAGCCTGATGGACAGCGAGATCGAGACGCACCACCACGAAGCCCACGCGCCCGCCGCGGCCATCGCCCGCCTGGCCGGCGCTCTGCCGGCCTTCGGCATCGTGGCTGCGGTGCTGGGCGTGGTGAACACCATGGGCTCGGTGGGCCAGCCGCCCGCCATCCTGGGCGGCATGATCGGCTCCGCCCTGGTCGGGACCTTCCTCGGCATCTTGCTGGCCTACGCCGTGGCCGAGCCGCTGGCCGGCCTGATGGAACAGAAGATCGACGAGAACGGCAAGGAGCTGCAGTGCATCAAGACCACGCTCCTGGCCAGCATGCAAGGCTACGCGCCGCAGGTGGCGGTGGAGTTCGGCCGCAAGGTTCTGTACTCCACTGAGCGTCCGTCCTTCGCCGAACTCGAAGGCCATGTGAAAGGCAAGAAGTGATGACGGCGCGGGGAGGTCACCATGGCCGGTGACTCGAAAAAACTCCAGCCGATCATCGTCAAGAAGATCAAGAAGGGCGGCCATGGTGCACATGGCGGCGCCTGGAAGATCGCCTACGCCGACTTCGTCACGGCCATGATGGCCTTCTTCCTGCTGATGTGGCTGCTGGGCTCCACGACGGAAGGCGACAAGAAGGGCATTGCCGACTTCTTCAACTCGCCGCTGAAGGTGGCGATGATGGGCGGCAGCGGCTCGGGCGATTCGTCGCACATCATCAAGGGCGGCGGCACCGACCTGTCGCGCCAGGGCGGCCAGACCAAGAACGGCGACAACGAGGACCGCAAGAAGCGCATCAACCTGCAGGCCTTCAAGGACGCGCAGCGCAAGGCCGAGGCCGAGCGGCTGGAACGCCTGAAGGACAAGGTGGACATGGCGCTCACCGGCAACGCCAAGCTGGCCGCGATGCGCAGCCAGATCCGCCTGGACATGACGGCCGACGGCCTGCGCATCCAGATCGTGGACGAGAACCAGCGCCCCATGTTCGCCAGCGGCAGCGCGGTGGTGCAGCCCTACATGCGTGAGCTGCTGCGGCTGATCGGCAGCGTGCTCACCGAGGTGCCCAACCGCTTGACCCTGGAAGGGCATACGGACGCCCAGGCCTTCCCGGGCGGCGACCGCGGCTACAGCAACTGGGAGCTCTCGGCCGACCGGGCCAACGCCTCGCGGCGCGAACTCATCGCCGGCGGCATGCCCGACGACCGGGTGCTGCGGGTGCAGGGGCTGGCGTCCAGCGCCCCGTACGACAAGAACGACCCGACCAGCCCGGCCAACCGGCGCATCAGCATCATCGTCATGAACCGCGAAGCCGAGGACCGTTTCTTCGGCCGCAGCACGGAACCGGTGGATTTGTCCGATCCGGAGCCCAGCAATTCACAAACCAGCGCAGGTGGGCCCTCAATTTTGCCCACCGCATCCCGATAAGGGCCTGAGGCCTGCAACGCCCCGACACGGCCAAAGCAAACGAGGACCGCCATGAGCACCCCTTCCACCGACATGAAGTTCCTGATCGTCGACGACTTCTCGACCATGCGCCGCATCGTGCGCGGTCTGCTGAAGGAGATCGGCTACAACAATGCCGAGGAAGCCGAAGACGGCGCCGTCGCGCTGAACATGCTCAAGAACGCGAAGTTCGACTTCGTGGTGTCGGACATCAACATGCCCAACATGAACGGCTTCGAACTGCTCGCTGCAGTGAAGAAGGACGAGAGCCTCAAGCACCTGCCGGTGCTGATGGTGACCGCCGAAGCCCGCAAGGAAGACATCGTGCGTGCGGCGCAGGACGGCGCCGCCGGTTACATCGTCAAGCCCTTCACCAAGGCAACCTTGGAGGAGAAGGTTCAGAAGATCATGCAGAAACTGATGGCTGCGGCCTGAGGAGAAAGAACATGAAGATGGACGACTCCACCACGCTCGCGCCGCCAGCCGGCACGCATGCCCAGGCCACCTCGGAGGTGGTCTACCAGCAGCTGGGCCACCTGACCCGTTTGCTGCACGACACACTGGAGCAGCTGGGCGTGATGCCCAACCTGCAGATCGCCGCCGACAACCTGCCCGATGCCCGCAGCCGCCTGAACTATGTCGCCAAGAAGACCGGCGAAGCCGCCGAGAAGGTGCTGAATTCGGTGGACCAGGCCAAGGCTGAACACGAGAAGATTGCTCGCGAAACCCGCGAGATGGCGCAGGCCATCATCGCCGACCCGGTCAAGGCTGTGGCTTCGGGCTCGGTGATGAACTTCGTGGGTGACGTCGAGGCTGCCACTGCGCGCATCGACCAGCACCTGACCGACATCATGATGGCCCAGGACTTCCATGACCTGACCGGCCAGGTGGTGGCCAAGGTGGTGAAGCTGGCCGGCGACCTGGAAGACAGCCTGGTCAAGCTGCTGCTTCAGGCGGCGCCGGCCGACCAGGCCGCGGCCGCGCAGGCTCACCGCACCGACCCGGACATGCTGCACGGCCCGGTGGTGGACCCGGAAACCCGCACCGACGTGGTGGCCAACCAGGGCGAGGTCGACGACCTGCTCGCCAGCCTCGGCTTCTGAAGCGAGACATCCATCACGGACGGCGGCCTGCGGGCCGCCGTTTGCTTTTTGGATGATCGTTCGGGTGATGGCCCGGAATAGCGCCAGCTTCCCCCCGTTCATTCGCCTCAAGTTTTCCCGTCGTCTGGGAACAATGCTGCAAGGCCTCTCATGGGCCACGCACAGCCATGGCAGACGACAACGGATCAGACCGCAACCTACCCGCCTCACAGCGCAAGCTTGAAAAAGCCCGCGAGGAAGGCCAGGTCGCCCGCTCGCGGGACCTGGGGCATTTCGCCGCCATCGCTGGTGGCGGGGCCATCCTCGTGGCCGTGGCACCGATGCTCACCCGCTGGCTGCAGCAAACCCTGGCCCAGTCGCTCAGCTTCGACCGTGCCGCCGGCACCAACCCCGAACTGATGACCCAGCAGCTGGCCGCGATGGCCTGGAAGCTGATGTGGGTGGTCATTCCCCTGGGCGTGGCGATGACGCTCATCGCCATCGCCGGCAGCGTGCTCATCGGCGGCTGGAACTGGACGCTCAAGCCGCTGATGCCGAAGTTCGAGAAACTCAACCCCATCGCCGGCCTGCCGCGCCTGTTCTCCAAGCAGCAGATGGTGGATGCGCTCAAGGCCTGCGCGCTGGCGCTGGTGCTCGGCGGCATCGGATTCGCCTATCTGCGCAGCCACATCGATTCCTTCGCCGGGCTCATCACCGTGCCGCTGCCGGCTGCCTTGTCGGACGTGGGCAGCACCATCCTCGGCGGCCTCGTGCTGCTGCTCATCGCCTTGGCCATCTGCGCCGCCATCGACGCGCCCCTGCAGCGCTACATGCACATGTCGCGGCTGAAGATGAGCCATGCGGAAATGAAGCAGGAGCACAAGGAGATCGAAGGCAACTCCGAGGTGAAGGCCAAGATCAAGGTGCGCATGCGCGAGATGTCGCGCCGCCGCATGCTGGCCGCCGTGCCCAAGGCCGACCTGGTGGTGATGAACCCGACCCACTATGCCGTGGCGCTCAAGTACGACGAGACCCGCATGGGCGCGCCGCGCGTCGTCGCCAAGGGCGCCGACCTGCTGGCCATGACCATCCGCGACACCGCCCGTGCCAACAAGGTGCCGGTGCTGCAGTCGCCCGTGCTGGCGCGCGCGCTGTACGCCCACGCCAAGATCGACAAGGAAATTCCCGCCGCCCTGTTCGCCGCCGTGGCGCAGGTGCTGGCCTATGTGTACCAGCTGCGCGCCGCGCTGGCCGGGCATGCGCCCATGCCGGGCGACCTGCCCTCGGTGCACGTGCCGCCCGAACTCGACCCGCACAACAAGCCGGAGTCCGCTGAATGAACTCGCTGATGCAACAACTGCAGAAGTGGCTGGGGCCCAATGCCGGCGCGGTGCGCGCGCTGATGGCGCCGCTGTTCATCATCATGGTGCTGTCCATGATGGTGCTGCCGCTGCCGCCCTTCGCGCTGGACCTGCTGTTCACCTTCAACATCGCGATGGCGCTGATGGTGATGATGGTCGCGGCCTACATGATCAAGCCGCTGGACTTCGCGGCCTTTCCGACCGTCATCCTGCTGACCACGCTCTTGCGCCTGTCGCTGAACGTGGCTTCCACCCGCGTGGTGCTGCTCGAAGGCCACAGCGGCCCGGGCGCCGCGGGCGCGGTGATCGAATCCTTCGGCCACTTCCTGATCGGCGGCAATTTCGCGGTCGGCCTGATCGTGTTCGCCATCCTCGTGGTCATCAACTTCGTGGTGGTCACCAAGGGCGCGGAGCGCATCGCCGAAGTCGGCGCGCGCTTCACTTTGGATGCCATGCCCGGCAAGCAGATGGCCATCGACGCCGACCTGAACGCCGGCCTCATCAACGAGAAGGAAGCCAAGAAGCGCCGCGCCGAAGTGGGCGAGGAAGCGGAATTCTTCGGCTCCATGGACGGTGCCAGCAAGTACGTGCGCGGCGACGCGATGGCCGGCCTGCTCATCCTCTTCATCAACATCATCGGCGGCTTCATCATCGGCGTCGCGCAGCACGACCTGTCGGCCGGCGACGCGGCCAACAGCTACATCCTCCTGGCGGTCGGTGACGCGCTGGTCGCACAGATCCCGGCGCTGCTTATCTCGGTGGCCGCGGCCATGGTGGTGTCGCGCGTCGGCAAGGAAAACGACGTCGGCAGCCAGATCGCCAAGCAGGTCTTCAACTCGCCGCGCTCGCTGGGCATCGTGTCGGGCGTCATTGGCGCGCTGGGCCTCATTCCCGGCATGCCGCACGTGGTGTTCCTGCTCATCTCGGCCGCCATGGGCTATGGCGCGTACTGGATGTACCAGCGCGACAAGCGCATTGCCGCCGCCCCTCCGCCGCCGCGCGAAGTGCCGCCGGCCAATGCCGAGGCCAGCTGGGACGACCTGCAGCCGGTGGACACGCTGGGCCTGGAAGTGGGCTATCGCCTCATCGCCCTGGTGGACAAGGCGCGCGACGGCGACCTGCTGGCGCGCATCAAGGGTGTGCGCAAGAAGTTCGCGCAGGACGTGGGTTTCCTGCCGCCGCCGGTGCACATCCGCGACAACCTGGAACTCAAGCCCAGCATGTACCGCCTCACCCTGCGCGGCGCGGTGGTGGGCGAGGGCGAGGCCTACCCTGGCATGTGGCTGGCCATCAACCCGGGCGGCGCGACGACCAACCTCATCGGCACCGCCACCAAGGACCCGGCCTTCGGCCTGCCGGCGGTGTGGATCGAGGAGCGCCAGCGCGAAGCCGCGCAGATGTCGGGCTTCACGGTGGTGGACTGCTCCACCGTCGTGGCCACGCACCTGTCGCACCTCATGCAGATGCACGCCGGCAAGCTGCTGGGCCGCGTGGAGACACAGCAGCTCGTGGAACACGTCACGAAGCTCGCGCCCAAGCTCATCGAGGACGTGGTGCCGAAGATGGTGGGCATTGCTGCGCTGCAAAAGGTCTTGCAGCTGCTGCTGGACGAGGGCGTGCACATCCGCGACATGCGATCCATCGTCGAGAGCCTGGCCGAGCATGCGGCCACGGTCACCGACCCGAACGAGCTGGCGCGTCGCATCCGCATCCACCTGGCGCCGAGCATCGTGCAGCAAATCTATGGGCCCACACGCGAGCTGGACGTGATCGCACTGGAACCTGAACTGGAGCGGATGATCACCCAGGCGCTGAACTCGCCGCATGGTGCGGCGTTGGATCCGGGCGTGGCGGATACCTTGACGCGCAGTGCGGCGGAATCGGCCAAGCGGCAGGAGGACCTTGGGGTGCCGGCTTGCCTGCTGGTGCCGGACATGATCCGCGCGCCGATGGCCCGGCTGCTCAAGCGCGCGGCGCCGAGGCTGCGCGTGCTGGGCCACAGCGAGATCCCGGAGACGCACTCGATCCGCATCGGGTCGATCATCGGCGGTACAGCGTGACGGATGTCACTTTCTCCCGTCGCCGGTAGCGAGCGGGATGAGAAGCGCGGGCCTTCGAAAGAGGGCCCGTTTTCATTTCCGCCTTGCATCGGCTCCAGGGGACGAAGACAGCCGGGATTCGGGCTCTTATCCCGCTTAAGTTTTCCGCCCCCGCCGGAACAATGTCGAGACTGGCAAATGAAGTTTTGACCCATGCGCAAGCCTCAGATGAACCAACCCGCTGCAGCCGCCAATTGGCAGGCAAACGGCCGGTTCTTCGCCTGACCGCGAACACACGGGCTCACAGAAACTGCCTTCAGTTTTCAAAGACACGACCGACTCGACCATTCCGGGGCACGACATGAACGTCAAACGATTCACGGCTCGCACATCGCGTGATGCACTCAACCTGGTTCGCCAGGCCCTGGGCGATGACGCGGTGGTGCTGTCCACCAAGCCTTGCCCCGAAGGCGTGGAAGTGCTGGCGATGGCGCCGGAAAGCATCGAGCAGATCGAGCGCATTGCCGCCCCCGCGCCGCAACCCATGGCCCGTCCTGCCGCTCGCCCGGCCGCCGCCGCACCTGCCAAGGCTGCGCCCGCTGCCCGCCCCGCCGCGCAAGCCGAAGTGCAGAAGGACGTCGAGCAGCTCGCCATGAGCACCCTGTCATTCCAGGACTATGTGCGCGAGCGCATGCTCAAGCGCCGCGAGGCCGCCATGAAGGCCGAAGCCCCGCAGGCCGAGCAGCGCATCGAGCCCGAGATGAGCCCGCTGCAGGCCAAGCTCACCGCCCGCATGAATGCGCCCACCGCCGCGCAGTCCGCGCCGATGGCTGCCGCGCCCGTGGTGCAGGCACCCGCCTACCGCGAGCCGCCCACGCTGCGCGAGGAAGTCCGCCACGCTGCGCCCGCCCCCATTCCCGCCCATGTGCCCTCGCTGGCCGATGTGCCGCATGACGCCCCGCGCGCCAGCCACCGCGCTTCCGACGAAGCCGTGGCTGCCCAGCGCCGCGAGCAGGAAGTGATGATGACCGAGCTGCGCTCGATGAAGGGCCTGATCGAGGAGCGTTTCGGCGCCCTGGCCTTCATGGAAAAGCTGCAGCGCCAGCCCGGCCAGGCACGCCTGACGCAGAAGCTGCTGGACTGCGGCTTCTCCCCCGCGCTGATCCGCAAGCTGGCCGAAAGCCTGAGCCCCGACGTGTCCGACGAGAACGCCTGGGCGGCCGGCGTGCTGGAGCGAAACCTGATGACCGGCGAAGCCGAAGCCGCGCTGGAAGACCAGGGCGGCGTGTACGCCCTGATCGGCTCCACCGGCGTGGGCAAGACCACCAGCACCGCCAAGCTCGCCGCGGCCTTCGCCACCAAGTACGGTGCCGCGAATCTCGGCCTCGTCACGCTGGATGCCTACCGCGTCGGTGCCCACGAGCAACTGCGCGCCTATGGCCGCATCCTCGGCGTGCCGGTGCACACCGCCCACGACCGTGCCTCGCTGGAAGACCTGCTGGAACTGCTGGCCGCCAAGAAGATGGTGCTGATCGATACCGCCGGCATGGCGCAACGCGACAGCCGCACCCGCGAACTGCTGGACATGCTGGGCCACCGCTCCATCCAGAAGCTGCTCGTCGTCAATGCCGCCCAGCAAGGCGAGACCATCGAGGACGTGCTCGTCGCCTACCGCGCCAGCCTGTGCCGCGGCGTGATCCTTTCCAAGATGGACGAGGCCGTGAAGCTCGGACCCGCCATCGACGCGCTCATCCGCCACAAGTTGTCGGTGGTGGGTGTGGCCAACGGCCAGCGCGTTCCCGAAGACTGGCACCGCCTGTCGGCCCATGCGCTCGTGCACCGTGCGCTGCGCCCGACCGCCGGCACCGCCTACCGCATGGACGTGAGCGACATGAACCTGATCTTCGCGGCGCCGCAAGGCCGCACTGCGAACCACGGTGCCGCCCACCTCTGAGGGGCCTGAGGCCTGACCGGAAACAACAACCAGCCCACGACGACAATGCCCGGACTTCACTCCCGCCCCGCACCGCTGGACCAGGCCGACGGCCTGCGCCGACTGTTCGCGCATGCCCGCGTGCGCTTCGTGCCGGTGGCGTCCAACCCGCACGTGGCCTTCGGCGGCGTGCTGCTGGAGCGCCTGTGCGCCGCCTTCGCCGAGCACGGCAAGCACGTGCTGGTGGTGGACGCGGCCGAGCGTTCTCCGCTGCATGCCGAGATGGCCACGCTGGAGCTCAACGAGTGCGTGGAGACGCTTTCGCACCAGGTGTCGTACCTGGCCGCGCGCACGCTGCCCATCAAGTTCGTGGACACGCACGGTTCCACCGCGTCCTTCCTGCAGGTGCTGGCCGATGCAGCGCCGCATGCCGACGTGGTGCTCGTGCACGCACCGGCGCCTGATCTGTGCCGCATGTTCGCCAAGAGCGAAGCCCGCCCGCTCGTGATGGCCGACGACCGGCCGCAGAGCGTGACCCATGCCTACGCCGCGATGAAGCTCATGACGCAGCGCGCCGGACTCATCGTGCATGACCTGCTGCTCAGCGCCGCGCCCACCTCGCCGCGTGCGGAGCGCATCGCCATGCAGCTGGCCACCTGCGCCGACGACTTCCTGGGGGCCGTGCTGCGCGACTGGGTGCACATCGACCCGGCCACCGACGCGCAGGAGCCGCCGACGCCTTCGCTGCGCCGCTGGGCCCGCGACACACTGCAGCCGCACTTTGGTGCGCCCATCGACATCATTTCCTCGACGTACGGTGCGCACACGAACGCATCGACCATGAACTGAGAGAGCTGACCATGTACACCGCCAAAGGCCAACTCGACGTCAACTCGATGCTCAAGCAGTACAGCCCGCTGGTGCGCCGACTCGCGCATCAGATGATTGCCAAGCTGCCGGCCAACGTCGAGATCGACGACCTGATCCAGGTGGGCATGATCGGCCTCACCGACGCCTTGTCGCGCTTCGACGCGGCCCAGGGCGTGCAGTTCGAGACCTTCGCCACGCAGCGCATCCGCGGCGCCATGCTCGATGAGCTGCGCGGCAATGACTACCTGTCGCGCGGCACGCGCAAGCAGCAGCGCAGCATCGAAACCGCCGTCCACAAGCTCGAACAGAAGCTTGGACGCGCGCCGGCCGAAAGCGAGATCGCCCGCGAGATGGGCATCACGTTGGTCGAATATCAGGAACTACTTGGCAAGGTGCGCGGCACTCAGCTGGTTTACCTGGAAGACATGTCGGGTGATGAGGGGGATAACGACTTCCTGGATCGGCACGTCGCCGATGAAGGCTTCAATCCTCTCGCGCAGCTGCAGGACCAGCGCATGCGCGAGGCGCTGATCGAGGCCATCAAGTCGCTGCCTGAACGCGAGCAGTACGTCATGAGCATGTACTACGAGCACGACATGAACCTCAAGGAGATCGCGGCCGTGCTGAAAGTGACCGAATCGCGGGTGTGCCAGCTGCACAGCCAGTCCATCGCCCGCCTGCGTGTCAAGCTGCGCGAATACTGATTGGAGAAAGACGGCATGTTTTCTTCGTTCAAGAAAGACCGCCCCTCCGAGGCGAAGCCAGTGGTCGAACACCAGCTTTCATCCACCGGCGAAGAGCTGCGCGCCGCGGTCGACTCCATCGGCAAGCAGGCGTCCAACATGGGGCGCGAGGCGGCCGAGGTGCGCGGCCTGATGGAAGACACGCAGAAGGTGTCGGCCCGCCAGGCACAGACCATGAACGCGCTGGCCGGCAAGGTGCAGGAGATCACCAAGGCGCAGGATGCCATCAGCGGCGTGTCCAAGGACAGCCTGAACGCCGTGGACCGCGCCCGCAAGGCGGTGGAAGAGGTGGGCGAAGGCGTCAATGCCATCGTCGCCACGCTGCGCCAGGTGTCGCAGGCCGCGCAGACCATCACCAAGATCGCGTTGCAGACCCGGCTGGTGGCGTTCAACGCCTCGGTGGAAGCCAAGCGCGCCGGCGAGGCTGGCCGCGGTTTCGGCGTGGTGGCCGATGCGGTGAAGGACCTGGCCGCCAAGGTCGAGTCCTCCTCCAAGGAAATCATGAGCACCGTGGGCGAGCTCGACCAGCGCATCGATGCGCTGTCGCGCGAAATCCGCGTGGAAGGCGACGATGCCGACAAGCAAGGCGGCTTCCACCGCGCGCTGACGGACGTGCAAAGCGGCGTGGCCAGCATCAATGAAGCCGCCGAGCAAAGCCGCGGCATCTGCGCCGACCTGAACCAGCAAATGGCGACGGTGGAGCAGGAAATCCACCAGACCACCCGCGCGCTGGACAGCGCCTTCGTGCGCAGCGAAAGCTTCCTCAAGGTGTCGGAAAACCTCATCGACCTCGTGTCGCACTGCGGCATCGAGACCGAGGACACGCCCTTCATCAACGCCGCGCAGGAAGCCGCAGCGCAGATCAGCAAGCTGCTGGAAGACTCGCTGCGCACCAGCACCATCAACCTGGTCGACCTGTTCGACGAGCAGTACAAGTCGATCGCGGGCACGAACCCGCAGCAGCACACCACGAAGTTCATCGACCTGGCGGACCGCCTGTTCCCGCAGGTGCAGGAACGCGTGCTGGCGATGAGCAACAAGATCGTGTTCTGCATCGCGGCCGATCGCAACGGCTACATCGCCTGCCACAACAAGAAGTACTGCAACCCGCAGCGCGGCGACCTGGCCTGGGACACGGCCAACAGCCGCTACCGCCGCATCTTCAACGACCGCACCGGCCTCGCATCGGCGCGCAACCAGCGACCGTTCCTGCTGCAGACCTACCGGCGCGACATGGGCGGCGGCAATTTCGTCGTGATGAAGGAAGCCGCGGCACCCATCGTCGTGGCGGGCAGGCACTGGGGCGGCCTGCGCCTGGCCTTCCACTTCTGAACAGGGCTTGACCCTGCGCATGCCTTGGCCCCTGCCGGCGCTGCTCACCTGGGCGGCGTCCTGGGCGGTGTTCATCGCCGCCACGCGGTGGCTCGAGATGTCGCCTGTGGTGGCGCTGCCGCTGGCCGCGGGCGTCGCCATCGCCTTCAGCTTCCGCGGCGACACGCGCTGGCGCCGCATCTTCATCGCCTGGGGCTTCCCGCTGTCGCTGGTGGCAACGGGCGTCGTCGGCAGCATGCCGGCCTGGGCCTGGCTGCTGCCGCTGGCGCTGCTCGCGGTCATGTACCCCGTTCACACCTGGCGCGATGCGCCGGTGTTTCCGACACCCACCGATGCCTTGCAGGGCCTGCCGCGGCTGGCACCTTTGCACGATGGGGCGAAGGTGCTCGACGCCGGCTGCGGGCTGGGCGATGGCTTGATCGAACTGCGCCGCGCCTATCCGAACGCCGTGCTCAGCGGCCTGGAGTGGAGCTGGCCGCTGCGCATCGCCTGCGCGCTGCGCACGCGCTTCGCGAGCGTGAAGCGCGGTGACATCTGGGCGGCCGACTGGTCGGCCTACGACATGGTCTACCTCTTCCAGCGGCCCGAGAGCATGCCGCGCGCCGCCGCCAAGGCTGGCAGTGAGTTGCGCACTGGGGCATGGATGGCGAGCCTGGAATTCCCCGCCGCCGAGCTGGTGCCCACCCGGACGCTGGACTGCCCCGACGGCCGCCGCGTGTGGCTGTACCAGGCGCCGTTCAAGCGCCGCTGAGTCAGGTGCCGTCGACGAAGGCGGCCACGTCGTCCAGCACGGGCGCCAGCCAGCGCAGGGGCCGCGCAAAGGCCGCAGCCAGCGTCATGTGGTTGACGCGGTCGTACATCTTCAGCGTGACTTTCGCGCCCGCCGACTGGAGCTGTTGCGCCAGGCCTTCGGTGTTGCGGTGCGGATTCACGAGCTTGTCCTCCTGTGGCGCTGCCACGAAGCTGCGGGGCGAATCCTGGCGGGCGAAGGCGATGGGTTGCGAGTCCGGCGGGTAGTTCGGATGAAAGAACACCGGCTGCGCGTCCGGGTTCGTCATCGGATAGAAGTCGTACGGCCCGGCCAGCCCGATGAAGCCCGCCAGTTCCTTCGGCGAATGGCCGGTGGGCTGCAGCCAGCGCGCATCCATAGCCAGCATGGCGGCGTTGTAGGCGCCGGCGCTGTGGCCCATGACGAACACCCGCTGCGGGTTGCCGCCCAGTGCCTTGGCGTGCGACAAGCCATAGGCCAGGGCCTGGGCGCAATCGGTGAGGAAGTCCGGGTAGCGAACCTGCGGATAGAGCCGGTAGTCCGCGAGGATGGCGATCATCCCGCGGGACGCGAGCGCCTCGCCGACGAACTTGTAGTCGTGCCGCTCGCCGCGGTTCCAGGAGCCGCCGTAGAAGAACACCACCACCGGATGGCCGCCGGCAGGGGCGGCGCGGGTGGGGGTGTAGATGTCCAGCCGTTGCCGTCGCAGCGGGCCGTAGGGCAGGTCGGCTTGCAGGGTGTGCGTGTCGGTCGGTGCCAGGGCGTTGAGCGTGGCGACCGGTGCGCAGGCAGCAAGGGCGATGAGAGCGGCTGCCGCAAGAAGCAGCCAGAGCAAGGCGTGTTTGGCGTAGTGCAAGGCAGTCATGAAGCGAAGGCCGTGAGATGCCTTACGCGCGACGGACGCCTTTGGATGCGTCGCTTCATCTCCTCAATCGCCACCGTTCTCGACCGGCAAGGCATCGGCCCGCCAGCGCAGCATGCCGCCTGCGAGGTTGGCGACGGCGGTGAATCCCGCCTTCTGCAGCAGCGCGACCGCCTGCGCGGAGCGCGCGCCCGAGCGGCACACGGCCACCAGCGGATGCTGCCGGTCGATCTCGCCGGAACGCGACGCCAGCTCCGCCAGCGGCATCAACCGCGCGCCGTGGATGTGCCCCAGCTCGCCATTGAATTCCGCCGGCTCGCGCACGTCGATCACCTGGACGTCGCCGGCATGCCCGCCGCCGATGCGCTCGGCCAGGGCGGCCGGCTGGATCTCCCACACGCCGCCGAAGGTGCAGGTCAGCGGCGCCCAGTCCGGTTCCTGCGGCAGTCCCGCCTGCGCCTGCGGCTGTCCGCAGCGCAGGTTGGCCGGCACGGCGATGTCCATCAGCTTGGGATGCGGCAGGCCGAGGTTGTTCATGTAGCCCTCGAAGTCCGACACGTCCACGTCGCCGCCCAGGCGCGGGTTGAAGCGGCGTTCCTCGGCGACGCTCGTGACCGTGAGGCCGCGGTAGTCGTGGGCGGGGTAGAGCAGGCATTCGGGCGGCAGCGAGAGGATCTGCTCCTGCACCGAGCGGTACAGGCGCCGCGGGCTGCCTTCCTGGAAGTCGGTGCGCCCGCAGCCGCGGATGAGCAGGCTGTCGCCGGTGAAAGCCATGCTCTGGTCGTCCAGCACATAGGTCAGGCAGCCGCTGGTGTGGCCTGGTGTGGCGCGGGCTTCGAGGTGGCGGTGGCCGAAGGCGATGCGGTCGCCATGCTGAAGAAGCCGGTCTGCGTTGGTGGCGCCGGAGGCTTGCGACAACACGATCTGGCTGCCGCACTGCTGCCTGAGCAGCCAGGCGCCGGTCACGTGGTCGGCATGGACGTGGGTGTCCAGCGTGGCCACCAGCCGCAGGTCCAGTTCGCGCAGCAAGGCGATGTCGCGGCGCGCGTGGTCGAAGACGGGGTCGATGAGGACGGCCTCGCGGGTGGCGGGGTCCGCGAGGAGGTAGGTGTAGGTGGACGACGTGGGGTCGAAGAGCTGGCGGAAGATGAGCATGTGGCGGCAGCGAATCGGTACGTCAATTCTGCGCTTCCTGGGCGGATTCAGGGCTGCTTCGGACGCTGGCACGACAATGCATCCATGGCTGCGATCTTCTCGTTCAAATGCTCGTGCTGCGGCGAGATCCATGAAGGATCCCCCTCGTACGCGTTCAAGTCACCGGATCACTATCACGGTCTCACGGACGAGCAGAAGGCGTCCATGGGGCACCTCAGCTCGGACTTCTGCACCATCACGCACGACGACGGCACGGACTACTTCATTCGGGCCATTCTTGAAGTGCCTATCCACGGTGTCGAGGAGCCGTTCCTGTGGGGGCTCTGGGCGTCTTTGTCGGAGAAGAGCTTCAAGCGATACGTCGAGACCTACGACGAACCGGTGGCGGGCGATGTGTTCTTCGGCTGGGTCTGCAATGCGGTGCCGTGGTATCCGCCCCATGCCTCGTCGCTGGCGGCCAATGTCGTGGTCCAAGTGGGTGGCCAGCGGCCGCTCCTGCATCTGCACCAGGCCAACGGCGACGCCCACCCGCTCATCCTCGATCAGCGGCACGGCATCACCGTCGCCAAGGCCCAGGAGATCGCCGAGTTTCTGCAGCATCAGTCCTGATGCCGCCACTCATTCCTTGATGGACCACACCATCGGCACCTGGGCCTGATAGCTAACGGGTTTGCCGTCCTTGTAGCGCCGCATGAACTTTCCCGATCGGTAGTAGTTGATCGCCATCGGATCGAACATCTCTTCCACGCTCAAGTGCTGTCCGTCGGAGAGCGTGGCGAAATACTTGTTGAACTTGCGGCCCGAGATCGTGATGCGCGTGGCGTCACCGGATTCGTCCACGGTGATCGCCAGGATCATTTCGCCTTCGATTCGTTCCTTGGCGGCGGCACGCGGGTATTCGAGCACTGCAAGGCCGGGTTGGAACTGACCGTGGTGCGCGCCATCGACGGACGCCGCTGCGCTCCTGGAGGTGGACGGCGGTGCTATCGCGGCCCGGAAGCTGTTGACGATCAACTCCCTTCGCATCGTCCTTCCTGCCTCTCCTGGCGTCGCGCTCAAGGCTGCGAGGTACCGGCGCATGCCCGCGCACCGCTTTGCCGGCTCCACACCTTCATCGCTTCCGGACAGCGCCGCGATGATGTCGTCGCGTTCGTTCTCGTCCAGACGTGCCAAGACCTTCATGGTGGCTATCGCCACTTCCTCTTCGGTTGGCAACTTCCTGGGCACTTCGTTGTTGACGGCCCCCAGATACGAAGGCCCCGTCCGAGAACAGGTCCAGGATGAACTCGTGTGCTGCCTGCTTGGTCGTGGGCAGGTTGGGAAGGCCGCTCAACTGGACGACGAAACCGGAATCTTCGTCGAGTCTTTGGAGCACGGACTTTTGGATGTCCGAGATGGAGGGGGACGTGGCTGCAATGGCACTGGCCGCCAATGCGATGCTGAGCCACAGACCGCACAGCTTGTGCGTGAAATGACGCATGGTGTTCCCGACAGAATGTCCCTCGGCCTTTGGATAGCGCCGATAAGAGCCCGGGTGCGGGCTCATTGAGTATCACCGCTGCAATGGTTACGACCCCACGCGAGGCCCCCCGCAAGTGGAGGGAACTGTGTGGCAACGGCCGATGAGGAAGCACCAAGAAAAAGAGCCGGCACAAGGCCGGCTCCGTTCCACCAGATCTGAAACGCAGGGTCAGTGAGCCCGGCGGCGTGCCGCCACGAAGCCCATGATGCCCAACCCCGCCAGCATCAGCGCGTAGGTGTCGGCCTCCGGCACCGGCGCCACCTTGATGCCGACCACGAGGTCGTTGTAGTCCTTGTCGAAGCGCCAGCTGTCGTTGAAGCCCAGCACGTAGTCGAACTCGCCGCCCTTGGTGTAGGCCGAGAACACGCCGGCCGGGTCGAACGAACCGAACACCACGTAGCTGGCGAAGGTGAGCGGGTTGCCGCCGTTGGGCACTTCTGCGCCGTCGCGCGTGTCCTTGAACGAGAAGTCCAGGGCGCCGCCACCGTGGAACAGGCCATAGGTCGAGAACACCGGCGCGAGGTTGTCCAGCGCCAGGGCGCCGTCGAAGAACATCTGGTTGAGGTGCCCTGCGTCCTTGCCGAGGAAGGTCACGGTCACGCGGTCGCTCGTGTCGTCGGACATGACTTGCGCGTTCAGCAGGCCGGCATCCTGCGGGTCGATGGCGACGCTCGCGCTGGCGTTGCCGGTGAAGTGCACTTCCGTTCCGCCGTTGAGTGTGGCGGTCGCGCTGGCGGCGCCGGCGGTGGCCAGCAGTGCAGCAGCAATCAGCTTCGTTTTCATGGATCCCTCTTGGTTGTTGAGTCGCCGCAAGAGCCCTTCTTGTTGCGGCGAGCGCGATCGTAGGGATGACCATTTCATGAAGCATCCCTTGTCTCGGGGGGGAGATAGGGGGTGTGAATGCGGTTTCCGTAACGACCCGCGTCGGTGCAACAGGGCTGCATCAACAGTGACGCGTCCTGTCGGGGGTTGTGTCGTGTTGCAACCCCGTGGTCGGGCGAATGGCGCACCGACAGCGGTGTGCGATGTGCCCGATTCCAACGGGTTTGCTGCAATGGAATCCCCGCTTCTACCTGCAACAATTCGTATGTCGGCGGCCTGCCCAAAGGGTGCGCTGGCTAAAACACATCATCCATTTCTTTCTCTGTCGGGGGGTTCCCATGTTTTCCTTTCATCGCGCCGCTGTGGCGGGCTTGGCTTCGCTCGTTCTCGCGGGCTGTGCGACTGCGCCCAACAACAAGCCCATGAGCGCCCAGGTGGCCTCGGCCATCCAGCCGGTGGACCTGCGCATCGGCATCAAGCAGTCGGAGGTGTATGCGGCCTTCGAGCCGTCCATGGGTGGCGCCAGTGCTGCTGCCGCATGCGGCGCCGTTCCCGGCCTGGGCATCTTGCTGGCCGCGGCGTGTGGCGGTGCGCTGGGTGCGGTCGATGCGACCGTGAATGCATCGCGCGCCAAGACGGCCGACGAGATCGTGCGTCCGCTGAAGGACGAGACCGTGGATGCGAAGTTCGACCAGCTCTTGACCGATGCGATCGGCAAGTCGCTGCAGGGCATTCCCAAGTTCCAGGTCTCGGGCACGACGCTGACCAAGACGGTGGACCCCAAGGCCTACGAGGAGACCTTCCGTGCATCGACGGCCAGTGCGGTGATGTTCGTGAACGTGGACTACCACGTGTCGCCTGACTTTTCGACGCTTCAAGTCACGGCGCGTGGCCTGGTGTATCCGCGAAGCTCAGCCGCCCGGACGGCAGCCGGCCTCGCCGCCGAGCTTCCGGCGCCGGGCAAGGATCCGGTGCTGGCACCGAACACGGCGGCCTACCACGTGGATGTCGCCTACCACGCCAAGCTGCCGGTGCAGGCCACGGCGCCTGCCGACTACGTGGCGGCCTGGAAGGCGGACAACGCTCGGCTCTTGCGCGCCGGCATGAACGATGGCGCTGCCCAGGTGGGCCGCCTGCTGGCCGAAGACCTGCAGCGTGCCCCCGACAGCCAGCGCACGGTGATCCGCAAGGCCGAACCGGCCAAGGGCCTGCCGGGCGACCTGCTCGCCGAAAGCAATGGCGGGCAATTGATGCTCATGCCCGGCGGCATGCTGGTGTTCAAGACCACCCTGTCCAAGGACGCAGGAACGGCATCGGCGGCTGTGCCCACCGCCACGTCCGCGGCCGGCACGGTGGCTGCGCAGTGAAGGTCAGTCGCATCCGCGCCGCAGCGGTGCTGGCAGCCGTGGTGGCATCGGGCCTGGTCGGATGCGCCGCCGAACGCGTGTCGGGACTCAAGGCGGCCGCGGCGGCGACGGTGTCCGGCGTCCAGGCGGCGGCGCCTTCCTGCCGCTTCTCGGTCAAGGCCATCGACGACAAGCGCGATCAGGCGGACCTCGGAACCGTTCACACCACGCGTGTGGGCGGGGAAGGCTTTGCGCAGTGGTTCGCCGATGGCATCGCGGTGATGCCGGGCTACTCGCGGGAGGCGGCGCCTGTCGAGTTGCGCATCGAAGTCGTCAAGGCCTACATCCAGAGCCTGGGCACGCTGAAGTCGGCCAACCTGGTGGTGAAGGTCCAGGTGGCAGGCAACGGTGCCGTGCCCGGGAGCAAGGTCTACCGCGGCGTGGACGGCAGCGTCAACTGGTCGAGCTCGGAGTCGGAGATCCAGGCTGCGTTCGATGCCGCGATGACCAGCCTGCGCCAGCAACTCGCTGCCGACCAGGCCGGCTGGTGCAAGGCGTAGTGCCTTGCTTCAGCCCGCTTGCGCGGCCCGGATGCCCGTGATCGACACGCCGGTGATCAATCGCCCGCCGGCCAGCTTCACCACCCGGTCGGCCGAGGCGATCGTCTCCGAGCGGTGCGCCACGATGACCCGCGTGAGCGACAGCCGCCGCACCGCTTCGTTCACGCTGCGCTCGCGGGCCACGTCCAGGTGGCTGGTGGCTTCGTCCAGGAACAGCACGCGCGGCTCGCGGTACAGCGCGCGGGCCAGCAGGATGCGCTGCTTCTGTCCGCCCGAGAACACCGTGCCCATGTCGCCCACCAGCGTGTTGTATTGCATGGGCATGGCGGTGATGTCTTCGTGCACCTCGGCCATGCGGGCGCAGGCCTGCAGGCGTTCGAGGTCGGGCCGCGGGTCGAAGAAACAGATGTTCTCGGCGATGGAGCCCGCGAAGAGCTGGTCGTCCTGCATCACGCTGGCCACCGAGTTGCGGTAGCGGGTGAGGCCCAGGCGGTTCAGCGGTACGCCGTCCACTTCGATGCTGCCCTCGCTGGGCTGCAGCAGCCCCAGCATCAGCTTCATCAGCGTCGTCTTGCCGCCGCCTGAAGGCCCGATGATGGCCAGCGATTCACCGGCTTCCACGCGCAGGTTCAGGCCGTGGATGAGCCATGGATCGCTGTCCGAATAGCGGAAGCTCACGTTCTTCAGTTCGATGCTGCCTTGCAGCGGCGGCGCATCCAGCGGCTGCATCAGGTCGCGTGCCTCGGGCGCGGTCATGGCGATGTCGGCCACGCGCTCGGTGTGCAGGCCCAGCATGCGCAGCTCCAGGCCCTTTTCTATGAGCGCGATCACGCGCTGTACGAATTGCGTTTTGTAGGCCACGAAGGCGAAGAGCATGCCGACGGTGAAGCCCGCGCCGTTGTCCAGCACCAGGCGCGCGCCCAGCCACACGGTGACCACGTTCTCGATGCCGAAGAGAAGGCCGTTCAAGCCCTGGTAGATGAGGTTCAGCCGCTGCGTTCGGATGCCGGCGTTGAACTGGTCCACCACCAGGTTCTGCCAGGCCGCGGCGCGCTGGTCCTCGCGGGCGAAGAGCTTGATGCCCTGCATGCCGCGCACCGTTTCCAGGAAGTGGCTGTGCTGCCGCGCGCCGCGCACGATCTGCTCTTCGCTGGCGCGGCGGAAGGGCTTGTACAGAACCAACCTCAGGCCGGCGTAGCCGATGGCGGCCAGGAACGCGACGAGCGCGAGCTTCGGGCTGAACAGCAGCATCATCGCGGCCGTGCCCAGCGCCATCACGCCGTCGATGAGCGCCTCCAGGGCGCTGGTGGTCAGCGTGCGCTGGATGGTGTTGAGCGAGTCGAAGCGCGAGACCACGTCGCCGATGTGCCGCTTGTCGAACCAGGCCATCGGCAGCCGCACCAGGTGCCGGAAGAGGTTGGACATGAGCTGCAGGTTGAGCTGCGTGCCCATCACCATCAGCACCCAGGCGCGCAGCGCGGTGATGCCCGCCACCAGCACCGCCAGCAGCAGGAAGCCCACGCCGAGCACGCCGATGAGGTCGCGGTCCTGCGAGACGATGGCTTCATCCACCACCCATTGCAGGAAGAACGGGCCGGCCAGCGCCAGCACCTGCAGGCCCAGGGCCAGCGAAAGGATCTGCGCCGCATGCGTGCCCAGGCGCGGCAGGCTGCCCACGAGCTGGCGCAGCGAGACCTTGCGGCGTTCCTCGGCCGGCGCGAACTCTTGCGTCGGCGCGAGTTCCAGCGCGACGCCGGTGAAATGCCTGGAGAACTCCTCCACCGCCATCTGCCGCTCGCCGATGGCCGGGTCCAGCAGCGTGACCAGGCCGCCACGAACCCGCGTGAGCACGACGAAGTGGTTGAAGTCCCAGTGCAGGATGCAGGGCAGCGCCAGCTCATGCAGGTGCGACAGCTCCAGCCGCAGCGGCCGGGGGGCGAGTTGCAATCCGGTGGCCACCTGCATCAGGTCGGCCAGCGTCGCGCCCTTGAGCGACACCGAATGCCTGGCGCGCAGCGAGGCGAGGTCAATGCGGTGGCCGTGGTAGCCCGCCACCATCGCGACACAGGCATGGCCGCATTCGGCAGCCTCCGTCTGCAGGATGAGCGGCGTGCGCTTGGCGAAGGAGTAGTCCAGCATGGTCAGACACGCCCCGTGACGGAGAGGATGGGCTCGAAGAACCACTCGATGACGCGGCGCGTGTCCAGCCAGATGTCGGCATCCACGCCCATGCCGGACTGCAGGTTCATGGCCTGGCCGTACGCCATCACCCCTTGCGACGGCAGCTTCACCGTCACGCGGTAGACCGGCTCGTTGACCGCCACCGGCAGCGAGGTCTCGTTGGGCTGGATGACGCTGCGTCCCACGCGCGTCACTTCGCCTTCGTGGTGGCCGAAGCGCTGGTAGGGAAACGCCTGGTACCGCAGCGCCACCTTCTGGCCCGGCTTGATGAAGCCTGCGGCGCGCGTGGGCACGAGCAGTTGCGCTTCGAGCGAGGCGCCGGCCGGCAGGATGGACATCAGCGGTGCCGAGGTGGTGGCCGACTGGCCCACGTCCGCCAGGATGGTGGTGACCACGCCATCGGCCGTGGCCGTCAGAACCACGGTGCGCCTGGAATCCGTCTCGGTGAGTTGCTGCTGCAGCTCCGACACCTGCCGCTCCAGCTGGGCCGAATTGTTGGATTGCTTCAGGCTGCTGGCCGCCAGCTCGGTGCGGGCGGCATCCAGGTCCCGCGTGAGGGCGGCGATGCTGCGCTGCAGGCTGGCGAACTGGCCGCGCTGGTCCAGCAATTCCTCCTGCTTCTGCTGCAAGGCGGCGTCGGACATGAAGCGCGAAGCCACCAGGCCTTCGTAGCGCTTGATGGTGGTCTCGGCGCTCGCCACGCGGCTGCGCTGCAATTCAAGCTGCGCCCGGGCCTGCTCGATCTCGGCCGACAAGCCGCGGATGCGCTGCTGCACCGATGCCGCGGCGAGCTGGTCGATCTGCGCCTGCTTGTCCTGCTCGCGCTTGAGGCTGTCGCGACGCTCGCCCAATTGCGCCAGCACGGCCGCCTGCGCATCGCGCGTGCTCGTGCTGGAGCGTTCGCTGGAGATCACCATCAGCACGTCGCCCTGCCTGACGGCTTGTCCCTCGCTCACGCGTTTTTCAAGCACGGTGCCGGTCTGCGGCGTATAGACCTTGATGAGCCCGCTGGTGGGTGCGAGGTAGCCCAGCACGTGTTCCTTGCGGGTGTACTGGCCCCACACCGCGAAGGCGATGAGCGAGAGCACGGCCAGCAGCGCCGCCACCACGAGCAGGCTGGTGCGCGGCCCGCGGGCGATGGAGGTGTCGCCATACAGCGTGTTGCACTGCGCGGCGATGGCCGCTGGCCGGAAGAGGGGGGCTTTCATGCCTCAGGCCGCGGCGGCGTGCGGTTCCTCGTTGGCGGCCGGCGGCGCTTCGCCCAGCGGCTGCGACAGCCAGGCATTCAGGCGCGGCAGGTTCCAGCCCAGGCGCTGCATCAGCTGCACGGCCACCGGCCAGTAGCGAACACGGTCTTCGCCGAAGGGGCCGTAGTTCAACACGTAGGACCGCAGCATGCCGACGGCGCGCTGGATGTCCTGCGGCCGGGTCTTCACCTCCGGGTCGGCATAGGCCTCGTACTCGTTGGACGAGTGGTGGATGAACTTGCTGCCCTGCAGCCTGCGGCACAGCAGCGCGTATTCCTTGGTCTGCATGATCCACAGGTGCCACACGTCGTCGATCTCGTCGTTGAACGGAATCCCGCCGTGGCTGAAGGTGGCCATGTTGAGGTACTTGAGAAGTTCGTCGACGCGGGCATCCACCTCGTCGCTGGACAGGTGCGAAAGCTTGCGGTCGAAGTAGAACTTCATCGCGGGCGACACGAAGGTCGCGCGCAGTTGTTCATTGGTGATCATGTGCTGTCTCCCTGAGTGGTCGCCGTCACCTTGGAACGAAAACGGGGTGCGGCTTGAGGACCGCACCCCGGCTCATGCTCAGCAGTGGCAGCTGCAGCAATGACAGGCGCAGCACCGAACCGCGGCGGCGAGGCCGCCGGCCACTTGCTGGGCCTGGTCGAACTCGAGCTCGAGCATCTTCGTCAGCTCGGCCGACTCGTCGACGGACACGAAGGTGGTGGGCAGCGAGGCGTCAGCGGCTTGCGCGATGGTGGTCTTGGTTTCCATGTCTTATCTCCCTGAGATTTCAAGATAAAAGAAGATCCATCGCCCGGCATGGGCGACAAATCAGCCTGGTGGTACCGGTTCGTCTCACGATGGAGAACGACACCGGTGGAACCCGGTCACCGACCCTTTGAATACGGTGGTGACCGGGATGGAATTGCTGTGTTGCGGGCCAGCCGTATCAGCAATTCCATGACCGAAACTTTAGGCAGGGATGAGCCTTTTGGCCCTCCCTAACCTTTGAATTCGGACCCCCCAACTCGAAATCCCCCGGATGGGGGTGACACCCCCCGACAGGGATCAGGCCAGCCGCGCCCGGTGCCGCTCGATCTGCTTGAGCACCTGCACGGGCGCCGTCCCGCCGAGCACGTTGCGTGCATTCAGCGAGCCGCGCAAGGTCAGCACATCGAACACATCCTGTTCGATCGATGCATTGAAAGCCTTCAGCGATTCCAAAGGCAGTTCGCTCAGATCCACGCCGAGCTGGATCGCCGACTTCACCGCATGCGCCACCACTTCATGCGCATCGCGGAAGGGCAGGCCCTTCTTCACGAGGTAGTCGGCCAGGTCCGTCGCCGTTGCATAGCCCTTGAGTGCTGCGGCTTCCATCGCTTCCTTCTTCACGACGATGCCGCCTGCCATCTCGGCCATGATGCGCAGCGTGTCGCGCACGGTGTCCACCGTGTCGAACAAGGGTTCCTTGTCTTCCTGGTTGTCCTTGTTGTAGGTGAGCGGCTGGCCCTTCATCAGGGTGAGCAGGCCCATGAGGTGGCCCACCACGCGGCCACTCTTGCCGCGCGCCAGTTCGGCCACGTCGGGGTTGCGCTTTTGCGGCATGATCGACGAGCCGGTGCAGTAGCGGTCGGCCAGGTTGATGAAGCCGAAGTTCTGGCTCATCCACAGCACGATCTCTTCGGCCAGACGCGACACGTGCATCATCGTGATGCTCGCGAAGGACGCGAACTCGATGGCGAAGTCGCGGTCGCTCACCGCGTCCAGGCTGTTCTGGCACACACCGTCGAAGCCCAGCGTCCTGGCCACCATCTCGCGGTCCAGCGGGTAGCTGGTGCCGGCCAGGGCTGCGGCACCCAGCGGCAGGCGGTTCACGCGGCGGCGCACGTCGGCCAGGCGCTCTTCATCGCGCGCGAACATCTCCACGTAGGCCAGCATGTGGTGCGCGAAGCTCACCGGCTGGGCCACCTGCATGTGCGTGAAGCCCGGAAGAATCGTCTCCACGTTCTGGGCGGCCACATCGAGCAGCGCGGACTGCATCTGGCGCAGCAGCGGTGCCAGCGTGTCGATCTCCTCGCGCAGCCACAGCCGCACGTCGGTGGCCACCTGGTCGTTGCGCGAGCGGCCGGTGTGCAACCGCTTGCCCGCGTCGCCCACGAGCTGGGTCAGGCGCGCCTCGATGTTCAGGTGCACGTCTTCGAGGTCGAGCTTCCATTCGAAGGTGCCGGACTCGATCTCCTGCGTGATCTGCGCCATGCCCTTCTGGATGGCCGCGAGGTCGTCCGCACCGATGATCTTCTGCGCTGCCAGCATCTGTGCATGCGCGAGCGACCCGGCAATGTCCGCGCGCCACATGCGCTTGTCGAAGAACACGCTGGAGGTGTAGCGCTTGACGAGATCGCTCATGGGCTCCGAGAACAGGGCAGACCAGGCTTCGGATTTCTTGTCGAGTTGGTTGGAGGACATGGGCGTGGCCGTTGGCGGCTTGGAAGGTGGGAGTGAAAAGAGGACGGAAGCGCGTTTTGAGGCGCCCGGCGGCTCGGGCAGGGCCTCAAGTTGACGACAATGCGAGGCGGTGCAATTCTATCGAGCACCCTCCAGGACAACCCGAACCCCATGCCCCCCGCGCCGGACCCAGGCTTCGCACCCACCATGCACATCCCCACCGAGGAGATGGACGGCCCGCGTGCGAGCGAGATGTTCGGCAGCACGGCCTTTGGCAGCACCATCCTCGACGGCAGCCTGCCCCATGGCGCAGCCGGCCCGTCGCTGTTGTTCGACGTCTGCCACGTGGGCGTGGTGCTGCGGGCCGTGCTGTGCGTCACCCTGGCCGTCTCGGCCGGGTGCCTGTTTGCCGCCGGCGGCTTCGCCTCCTGGCTGGCGCTGGCGGCCATCGGCATGGCCGTGTCCCTGCCGGCGGTGGTTTTCTGGCTGGTGAGTGCTTGCGCGCTGAAGTCCCAATTGCAGCAGCTGCCGCTGTCGGGCCAGTGGCTGGCAGCCCTGGCGCTGGGCGCCCTGAGCGGGGCCTTCGGCTGGTCGCTCGGGCTGCTCACGGGCCTGGAGTTCTTTGACTCGCGCCACACCCTGGCGGCCAGCGTGTGTGGCGTGCTGGGGTCCGCCACCATCTTCCAGTGGCTGCGGCTGCGCGCCCAGGCCCGCCTGCCGGCGGACACCACCGCCAAGCTGGCCGAGCTTCAGTCGCGCATCCGGCCGCACTTCCTGTTCAACACCCTCAACACCGCGCTCAGCCTGGTGCGGCTGGACCCCGCCCGCGCCGAGGGCGTGCTGGAAGACCTGGCCGAGCTGTTCCGCGTGGCGCTGACCAACACCGGCGAGGCCACCACCCTGGCCGACGAGGTCGAGCTGGCCCAGCGCTACCTGGCCATCGAGCAGATCCGCTTCGGCAGCCGGCTGCAGGTGAGCTGGGAGCTCGATGCCGACGCCGGCGCCGCCAAGGTGCCGCCGCTGCTGCTGCAGCCGCTGGTGGAGAACGCCGTACGCCATGGCGTGGAGCCGGCGCCCGATGGCGGCATGATCCGCGTGCGCACCCGCGTCAAGCTCGGGCGCGCCGAACTGTCGATTGCCAACACCGTGCCCCGCGAACCGTCCAGGCCGGGCAACGGCATTGCATTGCGCAACGTGCGAGAACGGCTGAGGCTCATGCATGACGTGGCCTCGCAGTTCGATGCCCATCAGGACGGCAAGGTGTTCCGAGTGCAGATCGTGGTGCCGCTATGACGACCGAACCCGCCTCCGCCAACCTGCGTGTGCTCGTCGTGGACGACGAGGAACTGGCGCGGCTGCGCCTGCGCAGCCTGGTGGGCGATTGCCCGCAGCCCAAGGCCGAGGTCGTGGGCGAGGCGGGCAATGCCACCCAGGCCCTGGTGTGGCTGCAGTCGCAGCACTGCGACCTGATGCTGCTGGACATCCACATGCCCGGTCGCGACGGCATGCAGCTGGCCGCCGAGCTGCGCACCATGCCGTCGCCGCCGGCCATCGTCTTCGTCACCGCGCATGCCGAGCATGCGCTGCAGGCCTTCGAGCTGGAGGCGGTGGACTACCTCACCAAGCCCGTGCGGCGCGAGCGCCTGCATGCGGCCCTGCAGCGCGTGGCCCAGCGCATGGCCATCGCTCCGCCGGTGGTGGCACCCACAGAAGACGCCGAGCCGGTGGTCATCGTGAGCGACCGAGGCCGCGTGGTGCGCGTGCCGGTGTCCGACGTGCTCTACCTCAAGGCGGAGCTGAAGTACGTCACCTTGCGCACCGCGCAGCACACCTACGTGCTCGACGATGCGCTGAGCGACCTGGAGCAGCGCCTGGGCGACCGGTTCATCCGCGTGCACCGCAACGCACTGGTGGCCAAGAAGGCGGTGCGGGCGCTGGAGCGCCGCATCATCGCCGGCACCGACGACGAAGGCGGCGAAAGCTGGGCCGTGCGCGTGGCGCCGGTGGATGAATGGCTGGCCGTGTCGCGCCGCCAGGCCACCGCGGTGCGCGAGGCGCTGGTCGCGGCCGGGTTGTGACCGCTGCGCCACGCGACGCAAACAGCTGGTAACCCCTCGCGGCACGCTCGGCAGTCACAATTCTGCAAAGTCGGGAGACAGGCGCCAAGCCGTCTCCACACACTGCGTAAAACGAGGGGTGGGGACGTGGAAGAGCGTTCACGGCGATGGATTGCCGGAGCAGCCATCGCGGTTCCAATCTTGTTCCTGGTGATCCAGAAGGCGTCGATCAATGCGGCATCGATGCAGCCCGAGCCTGTCCGCAAGGGCAAGGCGCTGGCGGCGGCGAAGCCTGCGTCTTCCGCCAGTTCCGCCGCGCAGGCGTCCGCCATCAACCTGGCTGCACTGGGCTTGCCTGGCGCATTGGGCGCGTCCGCGCCCGCAGCGCCAGGCTGCATGCGCAAGCCCAGCGCCGATCCCCTGTCCCTCGCATCGCCGGCTGACAACCGCCGTGTCCTGGACCGCATGAACCGGGCGTTGTCCGCCTCAGGCGATGCTCGCCTGTCCGCGGCGGCCGGCATGCTCGATGTGTCCGGCCGTGGCATGGGCGAGATCGTCAGCGCGATGGAGCAGGGCGAGAAGGCGTGTTCAGGCAGCAAGGCCAACGAGGCCTCTCCGGCGTGCCGAGAAGCCCGCGAGTCGCAGGTTGCGGCCCATGCCCACCGCGGCGAACTCCTCTCCCCGGTCGCAGACAAGCTGGCTCGCATGGCCCGCGACGGCAAGGATCCCCTGGTGTACGCCATGGCGATGCAGGCCTGCCGCCCGTCCTCGGCCGATGTGTCGGCGCCGGCCTGCGGCCAGCTCTCCACCGAACAGTGGGCTCGCCTGGATCCGGACAACGGGGTGGCCTGGTTGAAGATGCTCGAAGAGGCGATGGCCCGCTCAGACATGGGCACCGCTGCCGAGGCACTGCATCGGCTGTCCCAGGCCAAGCGTGTCGAGTCGCCCGGCTTCATGGTGACCCGGCTGGTGCTGCGAAACCTGCCGGCAGATCTCACTGGCGACGAACGCCTCTTTGCCATGATGCAGTCCAGTGTCGTGTGGATGCAGTGGCAGATGCCCGGCTACCAGCCGCTGGTCAAGATGTGCAGCCCCCAGGCGGTGCGCGATGCCAACCGGGCGCAGACCTGCGAGGCCGTGGCGCACCTGCTGGTGGAGGGCGACCAGTCGGCCCTGGGCAACCTGGTCGGCCTGCGTGTGGGCGAGAACCTGGGGTGGCCCGCTGCCAAGGTGCAGGACATGCGCACCGAAGTGCAGGCCGCACTGATGGCATCTCCCGGCCTTGCCCTGTCGACTGACAAGCCGGTCAACACCTGCGAGCTGACTCGGCAGATGCAGGACTGGCTGGCGCTGGTGTCCGAAAAGGGCGAAGTGAAGGGCTCGCAGGAATACGCGAAGCGAGCCGGGGTGAGCATTGACCAGCTCAAGGCCGATTACCTGCGGCGCATGGAAGTGACCACGGCGGCCCGGCAGGCCACCGCCGCCTCCGCACCCGAAAGGCTCTAGGCGCCGCTCACAGCGAGCCGGGAATGGTGTCGAAGTTGCCGAAGTTCGTGGCGCGCGGCGCCACCGGCGGCTGTGCATCGTGCCGCGCGTGCGCATGGTCCAGCAGGTTCGCCGCTGACGGACGCCCCAGCAGGTAGCCCTGCAGTTCATCGCAGCCGTGCGACTGCAGCCTCGCCAGCTGCTGCGGCGTCTCCACGCCTTCCGCATTCACGCGGATGCCCATCGAGTGCGCCAGCGAGATGATGGACTTCACGATGAGGTCCACCTTCGGGTCCTGCTCCAGGTTCTGCGTGAAGGCGCGGTCGATCTTGAGCTTGTCGAAGGGGAAGCGCCACAGGTAGGCAAGACTCGAATAGCCGGTGCCAAAGTCGTCCATCGCGATGCGCACGCCCAGACCCGTCAGGCCGTGCAGGGTGCGCAGCACCGCGTCGGTGTTGTTGATGAGCAGCGACTCGGTGATCTCCAGGTGCAGCCGGCTGGCGGGCAGGCCGCTCGTGGCCAGGCAGCCTTTCACCGTGCCGACGAGGTCGCCGCGGAACTGTGCGGCCGAGAGGTTCACCGACAGGTCCACCGTGGCCGGCCAGGTGACGGCTTCGAGGCAGGCACGGTTCAACACCCAGGCGCCCAGCTCCTCGATGAGCCCCGCTTCTTCGGCCAGCGGGATGAACACCATCGGCGACACGGCGCCGTGCCTGGGATGCGTCCAGCGCGCCAGGGCTTCATAGCCGGTGAGCGTGGTGCCGTCCGCATCGAACAGCGGCTGGAAGTTCAGGCTCAGCCCGTCGGTCTTCAGGGCATCGCGCAGGTCGCGGATCATCGCGCGGCGCGACTGAAGGCTCTCGTCGGTCTGGGCGTCGTAAAAGCTGTACTGCCCCCGGCCGTTGGACTTGGCGCGGTACAGGGCCAGGTCGGCCTTGTGCAGGAGCTGGTTCGAGTCGGTGCCATCGGTGCCGTAGACCGCGGCGCCGACGCTGGCGCCGCCCAGCACGCGCTGGCCCGCGATCTCGTGGGGCGGGGCCAGCGCGTCCACGACCCGCTGCGCGAGCGTGGTCACGTCCTCGACGCGCCGCACACCGGTCTGCAAGATGGCGAACTCATCGCCGCCCAGGCGGGCCACCTGGTCGAACTGGCGCACCACCGCCTGCAGCCGCCGGGCGACGGCGCACAGGGTTTCGTCGCCGGCGGCATGGCCGAGCGCGTCGTTGACTTCCTTGAAGCGGTCCAGGTCGATGCACAGCACGGCGAAGATCTCCGCGCTGTCGCGGGCACGCCGCTGCGCATCGGCCAGCGCCGCGTTGAAGCTGGCGCGGTTCAGCACGCCGGTCAGCGTGTCGTGGTGCGCCATGTAGCGCACGCGGGCCTCCACCTGCTTCTGCTCATGCCGGCGCAGGCGCAACTGCCAGGCGGCCACGCCCATCAGCAGCACGAACACCGCAGCCACGCCCAGCGCGATGCGGCGGAAGGCGTTGGTGATTCGGCGCGCGCGGGCCGTCTGGTCCACATAGACCTCGACCACGCCGATGACCTGCCCCTTGGAGATCACCGGCACGTAGGCCTCGCTGTAGACCGGCGGGCGCTTCGCGTCGTCACTTCGGTGCAGCTCGATCTGGTTGTGCCCTTGCAGCACCACCTGGCGCACTTCCTCGTTGTCCACCGCGGGCGGACGTGCGGCCAGGCGGACGCTGCCGTCGGCCTCGCGCACGATGTCGTCCGACACCAGGATGGGCCTGCCCTGGTTGTCGTAGAGCTTGAAGCGGAAGATCTCGTTGACCCGCAGCAGTTCGCCCAGCTGCCGCACGCTGGCGGGGCTCACCTGCGCCTGGCGGAACAGCGGGTCCAGGTCGGGTACCGTGTCGCGGATCACCTCGGCCCACTTCAGGGCCGACTGCTCGGCTTCGATGCGCAGGTGGTCTTCAGCAGCGCCCTGGATGGCGGCGAAGATGGCCACCACGGCAGCGATGAGGGCTGCGGCACAGACGATCGCCAGGCGTGCGCTTGCGTTGCGAAGGTTCATGGGGCGTGGCGACCGGCGCCGATGTGCACGGGAAAGGAGTCTTCCGTACTATCGGCCTAGCGGGTCCGGCCTGAAGGGGACCAGGCGCCCTCAGGTCGGCCCGTTCGCGAAAACGGTCACGCCCTGGCAGCGCCCGGCATCGCCGTCAGCCGGTGTTGCGCAGGCCGGCTGCCACGCCGTTGATGGAGATGTGGATGCCGCGCTTGACGCGTTCGGTCGCCGGATCGCCCTCGCGGCGCTGGCGGTAGCGGCGCATCAGCTCGACCTGCAGGTGGTTCAGCGGGTCGAGGTAGGGGAAGCGGTGCTCGATGGACCGCGCCAGCGACGGGTTGGACGCCAGGCGCCGCTTCTCGCCCGTGATGAGCGTCAGAGCGTTGTTGGTGCGCTCCCATTCGGCTTGGATCAGCCCGAAGATGCGCTTGCCCAGCTTCTTGTCTTCGACCAGCTCCACGTAGCGCTGGGCGATGCCCAGGTCGCTCTTGGCGATGACCATGTCCAGGTTGGACATCAGCGTGCGGAAGAAGGGCCACTGCTTGTGCATGCGCTGCAGCAGGGCCAGCCGCTCCTTGCGGGTCTTGCTGTCGGACAGGAATTTCTCGATGGCCGAGCCGAAGCCGCACCAGCCCGGCAGCGCCACGCGGCACTGGCCCCAGCTGAAGCCCCAGGGAATGGCACGCAGGTCCTCGATGGCGCGCGTGGCCTTGCGCGAGGCCGGCCGCGAGCCGATGTTGAGTTCGGCGATCTCGCGGATGGGCGTGGCGCTGAAGAAGTAGTCGGTGAAGCCCGGGGTCTCGTACACCAGCTTGCGGTAGGCCGCATAGCTCGCGTCGCTGATGGCCGCGGCCGTGTCGAGGAAGGCCTTGGGCGCGCTCTTGGTCGGGTGCAGCAGCGTGGCTTCCAGCGTGGCGGCCACCAGCGTCTCCAGGTTGCGCCGGCCGATCTCGGGGTTGGCGTACTTGGAGGCGATGACTTCGCCCTGCTCGGTCAGGCGGATCTGCCCGTTCACCGTGCCCGGAGGCTGCGCGAGGATGGCCTGGTAGCTCGGGCCGCCGCCGCGACCCACCGTGCCGCCGCGGCCGTGGAACAGGCGCAGCGTGATGCCATGCTTGCTGCCCAGCTGGCCGAACAGCTCCACCAGCGCGATCTCGGCGCGGTACAGCTCCCAGTTGCTCGTGAAGGTGCCGCCGTCCTTGTTGCTGTCGCTGTAGCCCAGCATGATGTCCTGCTCGGCGCCGCTGCGCTTCATCATGTCGACGATGCCGGGCAGCTCGTAGAAGGCCCGCATGATGGGCGCGGCGTTGCGCAGGTCGCCGATGGTCTCGAACAGCGGCACGACGATGAGGTCGGTGGTCGCGTGGTCGTCCAGAGTGCCGCGCACGAGGCCGGTCTCCTTGAGCAGCAGCATCACTTCCAGCAGGTCGCTCACGTCCTCGGTGTGCGAGATGATGTAGTGGCGCAGCGCATCGCGGCCGAAGCGCTGCAGCATGGTCAGCGCGCATTCGAAGATGGCGATTTCGCTCTTCGCGTGGTCGCTGTACTCGGCGGCGCGCACGCGCAGCGGGCGGGCGTCGTTGAGCAGGCGCATCAGCAGCTCGCGGCGGGCCGGCTCGGGCAGCGCGCTGTAGTCGGCCTCGATCTTCGCGACCTTCAGCAGCTCGGCGATCACCGCTTCGTGCTTGTCCGAACTCTGGCGCAGGTCCACCGTGGCAAGGTGGAAGCCGAACACCTGCACGGCGCGCATCAGCGGTTGCAGGCGCGGCGAGGTGAGGGCCTTGGCGTGGTGCGAGATCAGCGAGGCCTCGATCACGCGCAGGTCGTTGAGCAGTTGCTCGGACGAGGTGTACGGGTTCTGCGGGGCGACGGCGTGGCGCAGGGCCTCGGTGCCGGTCAGCGCGTGCAGCGTGGCGGCCAGGCGCGCATACACGCCGATCAGCGCGCGGCGGTAGGGCTCGTCCTCGCGGTGCGGGTTGTGGTCGGGCGAGGCTTCGGCCAGCGCACGCATCTCGGCCGACACCGGTGCCAGCGTGGCAGAGATGGACAGCTCCGCGCCCAGTTCGTGCACCTCGGTGAGGTAGTAGCGCAGCACGGTCTCGCTCTGGCGGCGCAGCGCCATCTGCAGCGTGTCGGCGGTGACGAAGGGGTTGCCGTCGCGGTCGCCGCCGATCCAGTTGCCCATGCGGAAGAAGGTGGCGATGTCGTGGCCGGGCAGGGCGTGCTCGACCTCGCGGTACATGCGCGGGATCTGCCGCAGGAAGGTCGCGTGGTAATACGACAGCGCGTTCTCGATCTCGTCGCTCACGGTGAGCTTGGCGGTGCGCAGCATGCGCGTTTGCCACAGCTGCGTAACGCGGGCGCGGATGAGCGCTTCGTTCTCGGAGCGGTCGCGATCGGTGGGCAGGGTGTCGCGCTGGTCCACCAGCTCGGCGATGGCGCGCTCCGCATCGAGAATGCTCTTGCGCTGCACCTCGGTCGGGTGGGCGGTGAGCACGGGCGAGATGTAGGCGTGTTCCAGGGCACGGGCCACGTCGGCGGCGCGGATGCCGGCCTCCGACAGGCGTTCCAGCGACATCGCGAGCGAGCCTTCCTGCAGGTGGCCCTGGCGTTCGTGGTGGTCGCGCCGGCGCACGTGGTGCCGGTCTTCGGCGATGTTGGCCAGGTGCGAGAAGTAGCTGAAGGCGCGGATCACGCTCACCGTCTGGTCGCCGCTCAGGTTCTTGAGCAGCTTGTCCAGCGCCTTGCCGGCCTGTGCGTCGCTCTTGAGCCGGTAGGCCACCGAGAGCTGTCGCACCCGCTCGATCAGCTCGAAGGCCTCCTTGCCTTCCTGCTCGCGGATCACGTCGCCGAGGATGCGTCCCAGCAATCGAATGTCCTCCACCAAGGGGCGGTTCTTTTCTGCGGCGTCCTGGGCGGCGGTCACTCGTGCCATGGGGGTCTCTGGGTGGGTTGTAATTTGGTTACGCGATTTTAGTCGAAGCGGTTACTGGGTCCGAAACCGCCCCTGCTAGCATGCCCGCATGACCGATCGAATCATCATCGCCACCCGCGAAAGCCGCCTCGCGATGTGGCAGGCCGAGCATGTGCGCGACTTGCTCATGCAGCGCTTCGGCGCGCAGGTGGACTTGCTGGGCATGACCACGCGCGGCGACCAGATCCTCGACCGCACGCTGTCGAAGGTGGGCGGCAAGGGCCTGTTCGTGAAGGAGCTGGAGACCGCGCTGGAAGAAGGCCGCGCCAACCTCGCGGTGCATTCGCTCAAGGACGTGCCCATGGACCTGCCCGAGGGCTTCGAGCTCGCGGCGGTGCTCGAGCGCGAGGACCCGCGCGATGCCTTCGTTTCCAACCAGTTCGCGTCGCTGGCCGACCTGCCGCAGGGTGCGCGCGTGGGCACCTCCAGCCTGCGCCGCGTGGTGCAGCTGCGCTCGGTGAGGCCGGACCTGCGGGTGGAGCCGCTGCGCGGCAACCTCGACACGCGGCTGCGCAAGCTCGATGAAGGCCAGCACGATGCGATCGTGTTGGCAGCGGCGGGACTGAAGCGCCTGGGCCTTGCGTCGCGCATCCGTTCGCTGTTCGAGACGGACCAGATGCTGCCCTGCGCCGGCCAGGGCGCCCTGGGCCTGGAAGTGTGTGCCGATGCGGCGCCGCTGCTGGCCATGCTGGGCACGCTGACGCACCGCGGGACCTCGCTGTCCGTGCAGGCAGAGCGCGCGGTGTCGCGCGCACTGGGCGGCAGCTGCAGCATGCCCCTGGCCGCCTTTGCGCAATGGGACGGCGGCACGCTGGTGCTGCGCGCCGCGCTGGGCCACCCGGAGCGCACCGATTCGCCGCTGCTTCGTGCGAGCGTGAAGGCGCCGGTGGCCGATGCGGCCGCGGCCCGCGCACTGGGCGAACAGGCCGCCGCATCGCTGCGCGACCAGGGCGCCTCGGCCTACCTGGCGGCCTGAGCGAACTGGTCTAGACCACATGCGGATCATCGTCACCCGGCCTGCCGCGCAGGCGGCGGTCTGGGTCGACAAGCTCCAGGCACGCGGGCTCGACGCCGTGGCCATGCCGCTGATCGGCATCCAGCCGGCAGCCGACCGCGAGGCGGTGCTCGATGCGTGGCGCGGGCTGCCTTCGCGCCACCTGGTGGTGTTCGTCAGCCCCAATGCGGTGGAGGAGTTCTTCGCCTGCCGGCCTGCCGGCGCGCCGTGGCCGGAGCAGGCGCTGGCCGGCTCCGTGGGCCCCGGCAGCACGCAGGCCTTGCAATCGCATGGCGTCCCGGCCGCGTCCATCGCCGAGCCGCGTGACGATGCGCCGCAATTCGACTCCGAGGCGCTGTGGGCCCAGCTGGCGCATCGCCCATGGGACGGCCGTTCCGTGCTCGTCGTTCGAGGCGATGGGGGCCGCGAATGGTTGGCCGATACCTTGAAGGCCCACGGGGCGCAGGTGGATTTCGTGGCCGCCTATCGCCGAGTGCCCACGGTGCCGGACGATGCGCTGCTGGCGCAGGCCATCGAAAGCCCGAGCAGCCACCTCTGGTTCTTCAGCAGTTCCGAGGCCGTGGCCAACCTGCGCGAGGCACGGCCTGCGCTCGACTGGGCACGCTCGTGCGCCATCGCCACGCATCCGCGCATCGCCCAGCGTGCGCGCGACTGTGGTTTTGGCGTCGTCCATGAGTGCCCCCCCACGCTGGATGGCGTGGTGGCCTGCATACAATCGCTCGCATCGTGAGCGAAGCACCCACCGAAGTCCTCCCTGCCATCGTGAAGCCTGCGGCCGAACCGGTTGCCCGTGCCCCGGGTGTCGATTCGAAATGGCTCTGGGCCTGCGGCGCCTTGCTGGCCGTCCTGGCCGCGGTGTCGCTGACCCTGGCATTCACCGCCCAGCAGAAAGTCTCCACGCTGCAGCAGGAACTCGTGCGCCGCCAGCAGGACAGCCAGGGCGTGTCCAGCGAGGCGCGCATGCTGGCCAAGCAGGCCCAGGAAGGCACGCGCGAGAACGCTGCGAAGATCGCGCTGCTGGAAGCCCGCCTGTCGGAAGTCGCCATCCAGCGCGGGCAGCTCGAGGAGCTCATCCAGTCGCTGTCGCGTTCGCGTGACGAGAACGTGCTGGTGGACATCGACGCCGGCCTGCGCGTGGCCATGCAGCAGACCGCCATCACCGGTAGCGCCGAGCCCCTGGTGGCCGCGCTCAAGCAAGCCGACGAGCGGCTGGCGCGCTACAACCAGCCGCGCCTGGAAGGCGTGCGCCGAGCCATTGCGCGCGACCTCGACAAGGTCAAGGCCGTGGGCGTGGCCGACCTGCCGTCGTTGAGCATCAAGCTCGATGAAGCCGTGCGCATGGTCGACGAACTGCCGCTGCTGTCGGTGGCCGAGCCGCGCAAGGCCGCTTCGGCACCGCCCGCGCCCAAGCCCATGCAGCGCAGCGCGGCGGTGTCGCCGGAAGCCTCTCCCAGCTGGATCAAGAGCTGGAGCGACACCTGGTCCAACGCGTCCGACCGCGTCTGGGGCGAGGTCAAGTCGCTGGTGCGCGTGACCCGCATCGACCACCCGGAGGCCATGCTGCTGGCGCCCGAGCAGGCCTTCTTCGTGCGCGAGAACCTCAAGCTGCGCCTGCTCAATGCGCGGCTGGCGCTGCTCTCGCGGCAATACGACACGGCGCAGTCCGACCTCATGGCGGCGCATGGCGTGCTGGAGAAATACTTCGACCGTTCCTCGCGACGCCTGGTGCTGACGAGCGACCTCATCCGCCAGGTGAGCACCCAGGCCCGCCAGGTGGCGGTGCCGCGCCCTGACGACACCCTGGCCGCCGTGGCGGCCGCCTCCGCAGGCCGATAGGACCCGATGCGCGCCGTCATCTGGTTCCTGCTGCTCTTCGCCGTGGCCGTGGTGGCCGCCGGTACCCTGGGCACCAACGACGGGATCGTCACCGTCTACTGGGGCACCTACCGGCTGGACACGTCGCTCAATCTCTTCCTGCTCGCGCTGGTGGCGACCTGCTTCGTGCTGGTGTCGGTCATCCAGGCGATCAACTCGCTGACCGGCCTGCCCAAGCGCGCCCACGAGTGGCGCGTGGCGCGGCGCGACCGCATTGCCCAGGCCGCGCTGCGCGATGCGCTGGCGCAGTATTTCGGCGGGCGCTACAGCCGTGCACAGTCCGCCTCGCAGAAGGCGCTGGCCATCCAGGCCGACACGCCCGACCTCGTGCAGGACAACGAATTCACCGTGCTGGGCCACCTGCTGGCCGCCGGCAGCGCGCACCGCCTGCAAGACCGTGCCAAGCGCGACGAGCAGCTCAAGCGTGCGCTGGAACTGGCGCGCCACAGCAGCGCTGCGCGTCCGGCGGAAGAGGGTGCACGGCTGCTCGCCGCCGAATGGGCGCTGGACGACCGCGATGCCTCGCGTGCCCTGGAATTGCTGGCCGAACTGCCGCCCGGCGTGTCGCGCCGCACGCATGCCCTGCGCCTGAAGCTGCAGGCCACGCGGCTGGCGAAGCGGCCGCAGGAAGCGCTGAAGACGGCACGGATGCTCGCCAAGCACCAGGGCTTCTCGAAGGTGGCGGCGCAGGGGCTGCTGCGCTCGCTGGCGTCGGAGTCGCTGGCGACTGCGCATGACATCGACCAGTTGCGCCGCATCTGGTTGCAGTTCGACTCGGCCGATCGGCGTGATCCGGTGGTGGCTTCATCGGCGGCCACACGGGCCTCGGAGCTTGGGGCGCCCGAGGAAGGACGTGCCTGGCTGCGAACCTTCTGGGACCGCCTGGGCGAGCTGACGGCCGATGACCGGGCCTGCGTGGCGCAGGGTCTCATCGCTTCGCTGCCGGGCATCGGCCCCGACTGGCTGCAACGTCTTGAGTCCGCCGCGCAGGCCTTCCCGCGCGAGCCGGCCATTGCGCACGCGGTGGGCAGCGCACTGGCCGAGCGAGGCCTCTGGGGCAAGGCGCGTGCGCTGCTGGAATCGGCCGCTGAAGATCCGCGGCTTCCGCTGGAGGAGCGCCGCCATGCACGCCTGTCTCTCGCTCGCCTGGCCGAAGAGGAAGGCGACAACGAACGTGCTGTGCGTTGCTATGAATCTGCAGCAAGGCTTGGCTAGATGAAAAAAGTCGTGCTACACTAGCAGGCTACGCGGCTGTAGCTCAGTTGGATAGAGTACTTGGCTACGAACCAAGGGGTCGTGGGTTCGAATCCTGCCAGCCGCGCCAAAGAGATGAAAAGCCCCAGCAAGTGAAAGCTTGCTGGGGCTTTAGTCCATCTGGGCCTCGACGGCTGCCTGAGAACAGGCCAGGGCCACCGTCAAATTTCTCCACTTTTGCGCGAACCGAAAGACTTCGGCGGGCCGGCGCTGCGGATCGGCAAGGCCGATGCTCCAGAATGACCAAGGGCTGGCAGATCAAGGTCGAGGGGATGAACACATCATCAGTCAGGGCGCAGGGCCTGAAGACGCTGTGCATGGGGGCCGCCATGTCGGCGGGATTCGGGGCGTTTGCCTATCTGCTGAAGATTCACAACCAATCGATCCTTGGCATTGGCTGGGCTGTCCCTGGTGGCATTGCCCTGTCGGGGCTGGTTCAACTGGTCAGCGGGGTGCCCTTTTCGGAATTGAGCACCAAGTGGGACCAACTCCAGGGCTGGCAGCGTGGCGTGCTCGGCACCTTGATCTTTCTCGTTTCTTGCGTGGTGATCTTTGGTGTCTTTGGCCTTGTTGCGATCACTTTCTTTTCGTAGGACGCTCCTGGAGGCTTCGCGTGGACGAGGGCGGTTCCATTCCTATTGAGCAGTCTGCGGACGAGGTGCTCCAGCTTCCTGGGGATGTATTGAATGTCTTGCCTGAGGCGGCGGCTCAATCCGTGCGGTCATGGTGGGAGACGCTGCCGCCCGCCGAACGCCATGAGCTTGTCCTTTCGTGGATGATCCAGGCGGACACCTGCCGCTATGCGCGAGAAGCACAATCCTGGTTTGAGCTGCCGGTACTAGTCGGAGCCCGCTTTCTTCCGCGGGAAAACGATTCGAACGACGATGGTAGCGAATGGAACCAGGATCTCTACGAGTACCTCATCAATCATCCCGAGCTTGCCCTGGTCCAGCACGGCATCGTCCATCACATCTGCACGTCCGAGCCATCGGTGCGGCGAGCCCTGAAGCAAGGCCTCATCGCCGCTGACTTTGAATGCTCGGCGGGGCATGAGGCTTGTCCTGTGAGGCAACTGCTCGCGCACCGGCCTGGTTCGGACGTGAAGCTCTTCGTCCTCTCGCCGGCCGAGCTGGTTCAATTTGGCGGAACGCGTAAGAGATAGGCGTGGGCCTTGGGCTTGCGGCTGCGGCCCCTACCCGTGATGCCGCGTCGCCAGCATCACCAGCACGATCACCCCCAGCACGAACGACACCCCTTTCCAGAACCGCACCGGATGCCGCTCTACCAGCGGCGGCCTCGTGCGACTGAGGAATGCCTGCGTCGGGTGCCGCAGGTCGTGCACGAACTCCGACAAGGCTTCATGGCGCTTGAAGGGGTCGGGGTGAACAGCCTTCTTCAGCACGTCATCGATCCACTTCGGAATCTGCCGGTCCGCGGCCAACACGCTGTCGTAGCGCAGGTTGCGCTGCGCCGTGGCCGTGCGTGCCTTGGCCACGCCGGCGCCGTAGGGCAGTCGGCCCGAGAGCATCTGGTAGGCGATCACGCCCAGCGAGAACTGGTCTGATCGCGCCGTGCCCGCATCGCCGAGAAAATACTCCGGCGCCGTGTACTGCGCCGTGCCCACGATGTCGCCGCGCTCCAGTGGCGTGCTCATCTCCGTGATGCCGGCCACTCGCGCCGCGCCGAAGTCGATGATCTTCACCGTGCCGGTCTTGTCGATCATGACGTTCTCGGGCCGCAGGTCCTGGTGCAGCATCTCCAGGCGGTGGAAGGCCTGCAGCCCGCGCGCGATCTGCTCGACGATGCCGCGCACCGTCTCCACGTCCGGCCGGGGGTGGTCGATCATCCACTGCGCCAGCGTCTGGCCATCGATGAACTCGGTGACGATGTAGAGGCAGCTGCGCTCGCGTTCGGGCGGACATGGCTTGAGCACGTGCGGGCTCTGGATGCGCCGCGCGATCCATTCCTCCAGCAGGAAGCGTTCGAGCAGCGAAGGCTCCGAATGCAGGTCCACCGAGGGCGTCTTCAGAACGACGGTGGTGTCGGTGGCCGTGTCCACCGCCAGGTAGGTGTGGCTGCGGTGGCTCGCATGCAGCTCGCGCACGATGCGGTACCCATCGACGACCGCACGCGCCTCGAAGATCGGCGCCAGCGGCAGTTGCGAGAGCTGCTGCGTGAGTTCACGCGCGCCGTGCTGCGGCAGCTCATCGACCACCACGACCTGCACCGTGAGGTTGTCGGGGCTGCCGTGCTCATGCGCGGCCTGCACGATCTCGCGGGCGGCCTGGTCCAGGTCGCTCGCATGCCTGCGCACGGCCTCGGCCATCGTCGCCGTGTCCACGTGCGCATGCACGCCGTCGGTGGCCAGCACGAAGATGTCGCCCGCCGCGAGCGGCAGCGAGAGGTAGTCGATGTCCAGCCGCGCATTGAAGCCGACCGCGCGGCTCAGGTAGCTCTGGTGCTCGGAGACCTGCACGCGATGGTCGGTGGTCAGTTGCTCCATCGCCCCGTCCTGCAGCCGGTAGACGCGTGCATCGCCGACGTGGAAGACATGCGCGGTGTGGGCCTTGAGAACCAGCGCGCTCAAGGTGCACACATAGCCGCGGTCCATGTTCTCGCGATACGGGCTTTGCTGCGTGCGCGAGTGCAGCCAGGAGTTGGTCGCGGCCAGCATGCGCTCCACCGAGCGCCTGACCGACCACGCCTGCGACGTGCAGTAGTAGTCGTCCAGGAAGCCCATGACCGCGAACTCGCTCGCGACCTGGCTCACGTCGCTGCTGCTGATGCCGTCGGCCAATGCCACCGCCACGCCCTTGGCGCTGAGCAGCGGCTCAGCGGGCGACGAGGCGCCGTAGAAGTCCTGGTTGACCTTCTTGCGCCCCTTGTCGGAATGCTGGCCGACGCGGACCTTCAGCATCAGCCGGCGTTGCGCTTGGGTGCGGTGCGCACGTGCGTCGAGTACAGCGTGAGGCCGGTGAAGGCCAGGCCGCCCACCATGTTGCCCAGCACGGTCGGGATCTCGTTCCAGATGAGGTAGTCCATGATCGAGAACTTTCCGCCCAGCAGCAGGCCCGACGGGAACAGGAACATGTTGACGATCGAGTGTTCGAAGGTCATGTAGAAGAACAGCATGATGGGCATCCACATGGCGATCACCTTGCCGGAAACCGAGGTGGAGACCATGGCGCCGACCACGCCGGTGGACACCATCCAGTTGCACAGCACGCCGCGGATGAACAGCGTGAGCATGCCGGCAGCGCCCCACTTGGCATAGCCCAGCGTCCGGTTCTCGCCGATCACGCCGATGGCATGGCCCACCGCATTGGGCTCGGTGGAGAAGCCGAAGGTCGTCACCGTGGCCATCATCACCGCCACGGTGAAGGCGCCGGCAAAGTTGCCCGCGAACACCAGGCCCCAGTTGCGCAGCACGCCGCCGGCGGTCACGCCGGGGCGCTTGTCCAGCAACGCGAGTGGGCACAGCACGAACACGCCGGTGAGCAGGTCGAAGCCGAAGAGATAGAGGATGCAAAAGCCCACCGGGAAGAGCACGGCGCCCAGGAGCGGCTGGCCGGTCGTCACATTGATGGTCACGGCGAACCACGCGGCCAGGGCCAGGATGGCACCTGCCATGTAGGCGCGAATCAGCGTGTCTCGCGTCGACATGAAGATCTTGGATTCGCCCGCGTCGACCATCTTGGTGACGAACTCGGAGGGCACGAGATAGGCCATTGCTCAGTCCTTGAAAAGGTGCACAGGGGTTGAAGAACGGTGCGGATTCGCAAGAAATGAGCCCGGTTGGTGCACGCCATCTTGGGGCTGATGCGCTCGTTTGATGCGAAGAAACCCGGATGGCCAGCGGGCAAGCCATGCACGGCCTGGCACTGCGGCTGTGCGTGGCCGCCGCTCACCGCCCGCCATTGGTGCCACCGCTGTCAATGCCGCGTCGCGTCAAGCCGGGCGTGGTGGGCCTGCACAATGGCGTCCTCTGCACAGGACTCTGCCGTCGATGCGCACGACACCTTCATCCTTCGCGTTCAAGGCCGCCTTCAGCGCTTTCAGCACCGTGTGGCTCGCGGCTGCAAGCCTTGGCGCTCACGCCCAGGCATCGGGCCCGTCGAACACCGTGACCATGCTGGCCAAGCCGGCGCTGCTGGGCATGCAGTTGTCCGTGCGCCGGGGGCAGCAACTGGGCAAGGTCCCGCCGCAGGTGGCCCAGTGCGTGCAGTCCTTGCGCGAGTCGAGCTTCACCATCGTGCTGGCTTCCTTGCTGGTCGAACGCCTGGAGCCGAAGGAAGTACAGGCGGCCGATGAGTTCTTCGGCACGGCGGTCGGGAAGAAGTACGCCAGGCACACCTTGCTGCAGGTGTACGACGCGGTCGATGAGAAGGCGCCTGAAGCGCTGCCGGATTTCTCCGCGGCCGAATACAAGGAGCTCGAGACCTTCAGCCGGACCAGCGCGGGCGACAAGCTGCTCGTGCGCCGGGTGATGGAGGACGCCGATGCGCGGCAGGCCATCGGCTCGCAGATCCAGTCGCTCTTGAGCTCGTGCGGCGCGAAGCCTTGAGGAGCAGCAAGGCGGCGCCGCGCTCCCGCGCAGCGCCGTCAACTCGGCCAGGGCTTACTTGATCGAGTATGGGTCGCCGTAGGTCTTCCAGCTCAGCGGCGTGTTCAGGTCCAGGTTGCCTTCGTTGAGGAACTTGCGCTGCTCGGTGTCCACGCGGCTGGTGTCATCGTGGGCGGCCTCGGTCAGCATCGCGGCCTTGCGGGCATCGAGGAAGGCGTTGAGGTACTTGGTCTCGTCACCGCCTTGCGCCGGCGTCTTGGCCTTGCTCATGGCCGTCTTGCGGATGCCGCCGAAGCTCACCGGGTCGGTGCCTGGGCCGTGCATGACGATGGCGTCGTAGTAGATGAACTGGCCCAATGCGCGCAGGCCGTCGGCCTTGGCCTGGCTCACCGCGGGGTTGAAGTAGACGCGGTCACGCTCGCTGTCCTGCGTCTGCTGGAAGGCCGTGTCCTTGGCGGCCGTCTTCCAGGCGCTGGTGAAGTTCGGGTCCAGCCCGCTGTGCGAGGCGGTGCCGTTCACCTTGCGCAGCGCGGGCAGGTAGCCGGCCAGCACGTTGCCCGGCTTGCGGCGGGTGTAGGCGTCGACGAGGTCGAGCATGTCGCCCGTGCCCGAGCAGAAGCCGATGATGCCCGCCGTGTAGCCGCGGCCGTCCTTGATGTCCTCGATGTAGGCGTACTGCGCGCGCCAGTCGAGTGACGAGTTCTCTGCGCTGGACACCAGCTCCATCGCGATTTCTTTCTTGCGTGGATCGGTCAGGTCTTGCGACGAGGGGGCCGGTGCGGGCGCTGGCGCAGGGGCCGGGGCCGGAGAAGGTGCAGGAGCAGGAGCAGGAGCAGGAGCAGGAGCAGGAGCAGGAGCAGGAGCAGGAGCAGGAGCAGGAGCCGGGCTCGGCGCGGGCGCCGGGGCAGGTGATGGCGCCGGGGTGGGGGCGGGAGCAGGTGCCGGCGGAGGCGGGGCGCTGCTGCTGCCCAGGTCGGTCCACAGGCTCTGGGTCGTCGGATTCCAGCCCGTGCCGGTGTAGTCGGTCTGGTCGACCAGGGCCCGGTAGTCATGGCCGTTGTACGAGACCAGCGTGCCGGCCTTGTAGAAGGTGTCGGCCTTCCAGGCCGGATAGGCGGCGTAGCCGGCGGACGCCAGCAGGGCCAGTGACAGCGCGCTGAGGACGCGCAGTTTCGGAGCAAGGCGAATATCGCGCATGAAAAGGATCTCCTTGAATATTCAATCGGGCGATGAAGGCGGCCCCGGAAAAGTCTGAATCAAATAGCAGATCCGTCTTTTCTTTGATTTTCAGAAGCCGGTGACAGAAAACAAAAAGGCGTATCCATATTTGAAAACACCTTGTCCGAACTGCGGTTTTGGTGGGTGGAAATTGCCACGTCGGGCACCAGTTTCCATGTGGGGCCGGGGCGCTTGTGGCGTGCCGGGGTGCGGCGAATCATAGTGTCGCGGTCATCGATGGATATAAGTAAATACCATCCAAGTACCAGTATGTTTAAGGCTAATTGGGCTAAATGAATATCAAAAGTTTTCCACGCGCCCAAACCTGAAGTCGATGCCAAGGCCGCAGTGGCGGCATGCACGGGTTCAGGCACACAATGCCAGGCGGCTTGGCACGGAGGCGCAGATGGCATTCGACGGCCTGCTGAAACGAACCTGCAGCGTGCTGGCCGGCACGCTCATGGCCCTGGCTCCATGGCCCGCGGCCTCGCAGGCCGACACCCGCCCGGTGGTCAAGGCCTGCGGCCACCACGACTACCCGCCCTGGAACTGGGAGCACGATGGCCAGATCGTCGGCGCTTGCGCGTCCATTGCCACGCGGGCGATCGAGCGTCTGGGCTACCGCGTCGACCTGCGCTACCTGGGGCCCTGGAAGCGATGCCAGGTGCTGGTCGAGACCGGGCAGGCCGACGTCAACATCTGTGCCTTCAGCAATTCGGAGCGCCTGGCGCGCACCGTGATCGTCGAGCCCCGGATGGGGCAGAACCTCATCGCGGTCTTTTACCGCCAGGGTGCCCGAGACCCATCGTGGTTCCACCAGTGGGACGACCTGCGCGGCCTGAGGACGGGTCTGATCATCGGCGTGAGCATGGGGCCGGAGTTCGACGATTTCCTGTCCCGCCACACCACCGTCGAGCGCGTAGCCAACCTGGACAGCGTGATGAAGATGCTGAGCCTGGGCCGCGTGGACATCGCGCCCTTCGGACTGGAAGCCGGCCGGATTGCGCTCGATTCACTGGGCCTGAACGAGCGCGTCGTGCCGGCGATACGGCCGGCGCTGGTGGGAGACCTCTACCTCTTCATCGCGAAGAACTCGCCGCTGGCCGCTCGCGTGGACGAGATCGGGGCGTACTTCCTGCGGCGAGACTACGCCGATGAACTGGCCCACGAACTCGCGTTCTACCGCAAGGCCTACGTGACGGACCACCCCGTGCGGCAGTGACCGGGCCTGCTGACATCGCTCCAGCCTCAGCCTTCCAGCGGCAGGCCCACGTAGTTCTCCGCCATCGCCGCCGAGGCAGCCGGGGAGTTCACCAGGTAGTCGAGTTCGGCATGCTGCAGCTGCTGCCCCATCTCGCCGGTGTCGGGGAAACGGTGGGTCAGCGAAGTGAACCACCATGAGAAGCGCGATGCCTTCCACACGCGGCGCAGGCAGCGCGCGGAGTAGTGGTCCAGCCCGGCCGGCGAGTGTTCCGCGTAGTGCTCGATCAGTGCGCTGGACAGGTAGTGCACGTCGGAGGCGGCCAGGTTCAGGCCCTTGGCCCCGGTGGGCGGCACGATGTGCGCGGCATCGCCCGCGAGGAAGAGCCGGCCGTGGCGCATCGGCTCGGTCACGAAGCTGCGCAGCGGGGCGATGCTCTTCTCGATGGACGGACCGGTCTGCAGCGCCTGCGCGGTCGCGGAGTCCAGGCGCTTGCGCAGCTCATCCCAGAAGGCATCGTCGCTCCACTGCTCGGCCTTGTCGTCCGACGGGCACTGGATGTAGTAGCGCGAACGCGAATGCGAGCGCATCGAGCACAGCGCGAAGCCGCGCGCGTGGTTCGAATAGATCAGCTCCTCGGACACCGGTGGCCGGTCGACCAGCACGCCCAACCAGCCGAAAGGGTAGACGCGCTCGAAGGTCTTGAGCACGTCGGCCGGAATGCTCGCGCGGCTCACGCCATGGAAGCCGTCGCAGCCGGCGATGAAATCGCAGTCCAGCGTGTGGTGTTCTCCTTGATGGGTGAACGTCACGTGCGGCTTGTTCCCGGCGATGTCGTGCAGCTGCACGTCCTTTGCCTCGTAGAACGTGGTGTGGCCGCCCTCGCGGCGCGCATCCATCAGGTCGCGGGTGACCTCGGTCTGCCCGTACACCGTCACGGTCTTGCCACCGGTGAGCGCCTTCATGTCGATGCGGTGGCGCTGCCCGTCGAAGCACAGCTCGAAGCCGTCATGCACCAGGCCTTCGTGCCGCAGGCGCTGGTCCACGCCGGCGGCCGCCAGCAGGTCGACCGTGGTCTGCTCCAGCACGCCCGCGCGGATGCGGCCCAGCACGTAGTCGCCCGACTGCCGCTCGACGATGACGTTGTCGATGCCCGAGCGCGCGAGGATCTGCCCGAGGAGCAACCCCGACGGACCGGCACCGATGATTGCGACCTGTGTGCGCATGTGCAAAAAGAGCGAGATGGATGCAGCGAAGCGTAGGCCGGCATCGTGCACCGGACAATGGACCGGTGCGGCCTTTCATTGCACATTTCGAACATCGCGTATGCTGGACGCATGGCGGTTCTGACCCTGCCCGAAGCGATCCTCCTGCTGGCGCTGCCGCTCGCGGCAGCAGGGGTGACCCTCTTCGCGCGGCAGCGGCGCGCCCTTCGCGAATGCCAGCTGGCGGTGGCGGCGCACCAGCGCGCCGAAGCCCGCATGCGCGAGATCATCGACAGCCTGCCTGCGCGCATTTCGCAATTCGACCGCCAGGAGCGCGTGCTCTACGCCAACCGCTATTGCGGGGTCGTCTACCGCTGCGACCCGGCCGACCTGGTGGGCAAGACCATCCGCGAGGTGCGCGGCGACAAGGCCTACGCCACGATCAAGACCTACATCGACCGCGTGCTGGCCGGCGAACACGTGAGCTACGAACATGCGCTCGAACGCGACGGCGAACTGCGCCACTACCAGCAGGACTACGTGCCCGACGTCGATGCCGCCGGCCGGGTGCAGGGCTTCTACTCCGTCTCGTTCGAGATCACCGACCGCCAGCGTGCCGCCGAAGTCCTGGACCGCCTGACGCGCACCGACCCGCTCACCGGACTCATGAACCGGCGCGAGTTCGAGCAGCGCCTGCCCGAGGCCGTGGCGCGCTGCCGTCGCTTCGGCAAGCCGATGGCGCTGCTGTTCCTGGACGTCGATCACTTCAAGGCCGTCAACGACACCTTCGGCCACGCGACCGGTGACGAGGTGCTCAAGGCCTTCGCCCACCAGCTCGCTGGTGCGGTGCGCCAGACCGACACCGTGGCGCGGCTGGCGGGCGACGAGTTCGTCGTGATCCTGGAGGCGCTGACAAGGGCAGATGAAGCCGCGCTCGTGGCGCAGAAGATCGTGCAGGCCGTGAACCAACCCTTCGATGGCGCCGCCGCGGTGCGGCAGGTGTCGGCCAGCGCAGGGCTGGCCTTGCACGACGGCGGCGAGTCCACGGCCGAGCAGTTGCTCGCGCGTGCTGACGCTGCGCTCTACGACGCGAAGGCGGCGGGGCGCAACACCTTCTGCGTGAGATGAGCGCCGAGCGCAGCGATCGCGATGACCATGTTCCCGTGTGGGACGCGGCCGTGCGCGTTGGCCACTGGCTGCTGGCGGGCCTGGTCGTTTTCAATCTCATCGCCGAGGACGGCGGTTGGTGGCACCGCGCGCTGGGCTACATCGCGGCAGGTGTGGTCGTTCTGCGGTTGACGTGGGCGCTCTTTGCGTCGGGTGGCGGCGGCATCGCTGCGCTGAAGCCGTCGCTTCGCGAGACGCTCGCCTACCTCCGCGCACGTGCGCCGCGTCGCATCGACCATGACCCGCTGGGCGTCTGGATGGTGTGGCTGCTGTGGTTGCTGGTCCTGCTGCTGGGCCTGACCGGCTGGATGAGCCGCTGGGACATGTTCTGGGGCGATGACCGCGTGCTCATCGCCCACGCCTGGCTGGCCGATGCGCTGATGGTGGCCGTGCTGCTGCACCTGCTGGGCGTTCTGGTGATGAGCATCGTGTGGCGCGAGAACCTGCCCGGGGCGATGGTGACAGGGCGCAAGCGGCGTCCGGACTGACACGCACCCGCCTGGCCCCGCGCGCTATGCTCGCTGCACAACAATCGGGTGCGGGGGCATCACGTGAGCGCATGGCTGAGGGGATGGTTCGTCACACTGTGCATGGTCCTGGCGTCGACGGCCATGGCCGTCAAGCCTGCCGGGCCGGAGCCAGGCACCTTTGACGAAGCCCTGAGGGCCACACCTGCCGGTACCCGGCTGGGGGATGCAGGCGGCGTGGTCCGTGCGCTCAAGGAGATGGGCCAGCCGCAGCAGGCCGAGGCCCTGCGCCGCGAACTGCTGACCCTGTACATCCGCAAGCTCGACGGCACGCCGCCCGAAGCAGGGCTGACGCTGGGCCAGCTCATCGACCGCGGGCTGAAGCGTCCGTCGTCCGACCCTGAACTCGCCGCTGCCTGGCAACGCGCCTACCAGCGCTCCGTCGCCTTCGAGTGGGACGACCTGCAGTCGCCGTTGCCACCGGGGCTGATGCCCTACAAGAACCAGATCGAGCCGGGCTGGCTCGTGCGTTCCGGTCCTGGTGTGTGGACGATGCACGGCAGCTGGGAGACCCTCTACCTCGCGCTGCGCCTGAAGAACACGACGGATGAAGCGCTGCCGCTGTTCGACATGACCCTGTCCCTCGCCGGCGGCGGCAGCATGCCGGCGCTGCAATGCAGTCCCGACCCTCGGCCGGCGGACTCTGCCTGGGTCGGCCAGTGGCGGTTGCCGGCTGGCGGCAGCAAGGCACTGCTGTGCAAGACCGAAGGCATCGCCCCCAAGGCCCTGGGTGCCTTGCCCGAACGCTTGTCCGTGTTGGTCGATGCCGCACGGCTCGGCGGCCCGCAGCCCACGCTGGTGCTGCCCGACTTCGCGCAGCCGCAGGTGCAGGCGCGACTGGAGGGCGCGCTGTCGGCGGCGAGATTGAGTGACCCGGGCGAGGCTTGGCTGCGCGCGTGGAAGCAGGTGCAGGAACGTCCGTCCTGGCGCTGGCAGGCGTCCACGCAGGCCATGCATGCGCCCAACCTCGTTCCGCCGCCGCCCACCCTCTGGGAGCGTGTCCTTGCCTTGTTCGCGCCGATGAAGTTCGCCCTCATGTGCACCGTCGGCGCGCTGCTGGTGTTCGCGCTTGTTCGGGCGATGGACCACCTGGGCGCGCCGGACCTCGTCAGCGGGCTCGTCGGCATTGCCCTGCTGGCCGGCATCACGATGCTGATCACCGGACGGGTCCACCTCGACAGCAGCGCGCAGGGCGTCGTCGAGGCCCTCTCCGTGAGCTTCGTCTTCGGCTCGATGGCGATCGGCGTGCTGTTGCTGCTCGCGCTGCACCGCTTCCTCGACCAGGAGGAGGTGAGCTGGACGCAGACGGTGGTTCTGGGCTGGGCCCGCATGCTCGACTGGCGCGGTGAATCCGGCCGCGCGGAGTTCTGGGGCTTCCTCGCCCATGCAGCCTGGATCTGGACCATGGCCAATGCATTTTTCGGCGGCTTGAAGTGGCTGGTGCTGGCGCTGCTGCTGCCGCCCGCCGCCGCGCTGGTGTTGCGGCGTCTGCGCGCCATTCCATTGAGTGACGTGCTGGTCGGCAGCGCAGTGGTCCTTCTCTGGGTGATCACGCTGAAGACCTGAGGAAGACGCGTCGCGAACCACTTGCGGGTAAGCCCTGATCTAAAAATATCGGACCGAAATAGAATGGCGCGATCGAATTGAGAAACAGCCGAAACAGTCCATGGCCCGCTTGCAGTCCCGCCAGATCTCGCAGTTGCACCAGTACCAGGTCTTGCACATGGTGCGGCTGGCCACGGGACCGGTGTCTCGGGCGGAAATCGGTGAATCCACGGGCCTGAGCCAGCCTGCGGTGTCGGCGCTCACGCGGCGGCTGCTCGACAGCGGCGCCCTGAAGGAAGCCGGCGCGCGCCCGTCCAGCGGCATCGGACGCCGTGAGCGCGAACTGGAGATCGACCCCGACTTCGCCTGGGTGATGGGCGTGAAGCTGTCGATGGACCACTACACCGTCACGCTCACCGACTTCGCGGGGCAGGTACGGCACAGCCATGAGGTGCGATGGACCTCGCCCATGTCGGCCAAGGCGCTGGTGCGCGAGGTCACGCGCGCCATCCAGTCGTGCATGAAGAGCGACTCCGGTCTCGCCCAGTCCCGACTGGCTGGCGTGGGCGTGGCCGTGCCGGGCTTCGTCGATTCCCACCAGGGCGAGGTGCTGTGGTCACCGGTGCTGGAGCCGGGCGACGGCAAGCCGCTGGCGCTGGCCGAGGCGCTCACCTCACGCGTGGGTGTGGATGTGTTCATCGAGAACGACGCCAACATGCTGGCGCTGGCAGACATGTGGTACGGCCGCTCGGGGAGGGCAGCCAACGTGGCGCTGGTCACGCTGGAACACGGCCTGGGGCTGGGCCTGGTGGTCAACGGCGAGCTGTACCGTGGCCACTCGGGCCTGGCCGCAGAGCTGGGCCACCTGCAGATCGAGGTCGACGGCCGACCCTGCCGTTGCGGCAAGCGCGGATGCCTCGAAGCCTACGTGGCGCACTATGCGGTGGTGGCGGCCGGGCAGGACGCAGGCCTGCTGCCCGACGACCACGACGGCGGCACCACCGAGCAGGCCTATTTCGAACTCGCGCAGCTTGCGAAGAAGGGCAACCGCCAGGCGCGCGCCATCTTCGAACGGCAGGGACGCCTGCTGGGCCAGTGGATCGGCAACGTGGTGAACCTCATGTCCCCGCAGCTCGTCATCCTCGATGGCGGACCGGCGCTCGCCTCCGACCTGTTCGCACCCAGCGTGAAGCACGCGATGGAGCAGGCGATGGCCATCCCCCATCGCGGCAAGGTGCCGCTCATCATCGACCACCAGGGCGACGAGGTGTGGGCGCGCGGCGCTGCATCGCTGGTGCTGCAGCGGGTGGACGAATCGACGGAGATCATGGCTTCGGTGTCGCGCCACGGCGTGGACGCCGAGGCCGTCGGGAAGCGGCCCGAACCATGACTGCGCGGCGGACCGCCTGAACCCCGGCCGCGCACCTTTCCCAGAGAACCGAGGAGACACGACATGCTGAAGACTTTGACGCGCGGCGCAGCGGCGCTCGCGCTGGCCGGATTCGCCTGCACCACGCTCGCACAGACCGTGGGCGTGAGCTGGTCCAACTTCCAGGAGGAGCGCTGGAAGACCGACGAGAAGGCGGTGAAGGACCAGCTCGCCAAGATGGGCGCGAGCTACGTGAGCGCCGATGCCGGCGGCTCGCCTGAGAAGCAGCTGGCCGACATCGACGGCCTGATCGCCAAGGGCGCGAAGGCGCTCATCATCCTTGCGATGGACAAGGACGCCATCGTCCCGGCGCTGGCCAAGGCGCGCTCGAAGAACATCCCGGTGGTGGCCTATGACCGCCTCATCGAGCAGCCCGGCGTCTTCTACATCACCTTCGACAACCGCGAGGTGGGCCGCATGCAGGCGCGTGCCGTGTTCGCCGCGAAGCCCCATGGCAACTACGTGATGATCAAGGGCTCGCCCACCGACCCCAACGCCGACTTCCTGCGCGCCGGGCAGCAGGACGTGCTGGCCGATGCGATCAAGAAGGGCGACGTGAAGATCGTCGGCGAGGAGTACACCGAAGGCTGGAAGCCGGAAGTGGCGCAGAAGAACATGGAGCAGATCCTCACGCGCAACGGCGGCAAGGTGGATGCGGTGGTGGCCTCCAACGACGGCACGGCCGGCGGCGTGGTGGCAGCCCTGTCGGGCCGTGGCCTCAAGGGCGTGCCGGTGTCCGGGCAGGACGGCGACCATGCCGCGCTCAACCGCGTCGCGCTGGGCTCGCAGACGGTGTCGGTGTGGAAGGACGCGCGCGACCTCGGACGCGAGGCTGCCAAGGCCGCGGTGACGCTGGCCGCGGGCAAGAAGGTCGATGGCGCCATCACCTGGGCCGATGGCGAGAAGAAGGTGCCGATGCAAGCCATCTTCCTCAAGGCCGTGCCCATCACGCGCGACAACCTCGACGTGGTGCTCAAGGCCGAGCACATCACCAAGGCCGAGCTGTGCCGCGGCGTGGACAAGGCGACGGGGCCGGCTGCGTGCAAGTGAATCCGTCCGTGACGGTGGCGGGCGGCGTGGCGCCGCCCGCGCAGGCACAGCCGGTCACGGCGCGCTGGCAACTGAGCGCGCTGGACCTGCGCCTGCTCATCATGGCCGGCGTGCTGGCCGTGATGGCCCTGGTGTTCCATGTGATGACCGGCCAGTTCCTCACGCCGGAGAACCTCTACAACATCGCGCAGCAGACGGCGGTGGTGGGCATCGTGGCGAGCGCGATCTCGCTGGTGATCGTGGCGCGGCAGATCGACCTGTCGGTGGGCTCGGTGCTGGGCGTGGTGGGCGTGCTCATCGCCTTCTTGATGTACAGCCATGGCTGGCACTGGATGGCCGCGTCGGTGGCCGGGCTCGCGCTCGCATTGGCCGTGGGCCTCTACCAGGGCTGGCTCACCGCCTACCTGGGCGTGCCGTCCTTCGTGGTGACGCTGGGCGGGCTGATGTCCTTTCGCGGTGCCGCTTTCCTGGTGGCCGACGGCAAGACGCAGCCGGTGACCGATCCGGTCTTTCTCGCGCTGGGCGGCGGGCTGGACGGCTCGCTCGGGCCGGCCCTGTCGTGGGCCCTGGCCACGGCCGCTTCCGCACTGCTGGCCTGGAACATGGCCATGCGCCGCCGCAATGCGCAGGCGCATGGCGTGCCGGTGCGCGCGCTGTGGCTGGATGCGTCCTTCACGCTGGCTTTCATCGTGGTGGTGTTCGCCTTCGCGGCCACCATGAACGCCTACCACCTGCAAGGCGACGGGCCGGGGCAGGGCATCCCGATCCCGGTGGTGATCTGGGCGGTGGTGGTGATGGCCGTGGCCTTCATCGTGCGGCGCACGCGCTTCGGGCGCTACGTGTATGCCATCGGCGGCAACCCGGAAGCAGCACGGCTGGTGGGCATTCCGGTGCGGCGCGTGACGCTGCAGCTCTTCCTGCTGCTGTCCGTGCTGGTGACCATCGCGGCCATCGTGTCGGTGGCGCGCTTGAATGCCGGCACCAACTCGCTGGGCACGAACATGGAGCTGTACGTCATCGCCGCGGCGGTGATCGGCGGCGTGTCGCTGGCCGGCGGCAGCGGCACCGTGCTCGGCTCGGTGCTGGGCGCGCTCATCATCCAGTTCCTGGAAAGCGGGCTGCTGCTGATGGACGTGAGCATCGGCCGGCGCATGGTCATCATCGGGCAGGTGCTCATCGTGGCTGTGGTGTTCGACGTGCTGTACCGGCGCTGGTCAGGGGAGCGGCTGGCATGAATGCTTCTCTCATCGAGATCCGTGGCCTGAGCAAGGCCTTTGGCGGCGTGCAGGCGGTGTCGGACGTGAACCTGTCGCTGCATGCCGGCGAAGTGGTGGCGGTGCTGGGGCACAACGGCGCAGGCAAGTCCACGCTGATGAAGATGCTGGCCGGTGCCTACGCGGCGGACAGCGGCGCGCTGGTGGTGAACGGCGAGACCGTGCGCATCGACACGCCGTCGGACGCGCAGTCCCTGGGCATCGAGACCATCCACCAGACGCTCGCGCTGGCCGACAACCTCGACAGCGTGGCCAACCTCTTCCTCGGCCGCGAGCGCCGCACCCGCTGGGGCACGCTGGACGACTACGCCATGGAAGCCGCGGCGCGCCAAGTGTTCGCGCGGCTGAACCCGAACTTCCGCAACATCCGCGAGCCGGTGCGTTCGCTGTCGGGCGGGCAGCGCCAGGTGGTGGCGATCTCGCGGGCATTGATGTTCAACGCCCGCGTGCTCATCATGGACGAACCTTGCGCGGCGCTCGGGCCGGAGGAGACTCGCATGGTGCACGACCTCGTGCGCACGCTGAAGGCGGCGGGCGTGGGCATCTTCCTCATCACGCACGACATGCCTGACGTGTTCGGCCTGTCCGACCGGCTGTGCGTGATGAAGAACGGCCGCACGGTGGGCACCTACCGGACGGCCGACCTGAGCGAGGACGAGGTGCTGGGCATGATCATCGGCGGGCGGGCCGTGACCCGCGTGCCGCAGTTGCACGAGGCAGTGGCTGCATGAACGATTCACTTTCCGATGCACGCGTGATCGGCATCGACCTGGGTACCTCGGGCATCAAGCTGGTGATGCTCTCGGCGGATGGCACGCTGGAGGCCGAGGCGTCGGCGCCGCTGGAGGTGTCGCGCCCGCAACCGCTGTGGTCCGAGCAATCGCCGGCCGACTGGTGGGCCGCGCTGGACACGGCCATGCGGCACCTGCGCGAAGCCGCCGGCGGCGCGCGCTGGGCCAAGGTGCGCGGCATGGCCGCGGCCGGGCAGATGCATGGCGCGGTGCTGCTCGATGCAGCCGGCGAGGTGCTGCGCCCGGCCATCCTCTGGAACGATGGCCGAAGCCAGGCGCAGTGCGAGGCGCTGGAACGCGCGGAGCCCGCGACGCGCCGCATCACCGCCAACCGCGCGATGGCCGGCTTCACCGCACCCAAGCTGCTGTGGGTTGCAGCGCATGAACCGCAGGTCTTTGCGAAGACGGCCCGCGTGCTGCTGCCCAAGGACTGGCTCGCCTGGAAGCTCACCGGCGTGTTCAGCACCGAGATGTCTGATGCGTCCGGCACGCTGTGGCTGGACGTGGCGGGCCGCCGCTGGAGCGATGCGATGCTGAAGGCCACCGGCCTGGATGCCTCGCACATGCCGATGCTGTTCGAGGGGCCGGACGTGGTGGGTGAACTCTCGCCGGCATGTGCTGAACGCTGGGGGCTGCCCGCGGGCGTGCTTGTCGCCGCGGGTGCGGGCGACAACGCAGCCGGTGCCGTCGGCGTGGGCGTGGTGTCGCCGGGTGATGGCTTCATCTCCCTGGGCACCTCGGGCGTGGTGTTCTGCGCCACCCACGAGGCGCGTGCCAACCCCGAGCGCGGCGTGCACACCTTCTGCCATGCCCTGCCCGGGACCTGGCACCACATGGGCGTGCTGCTGAGCGCGTCCAGCGCCTTGAGCTGGTGGAGCGGCGTCACCGGCCTCGCGCCCGGCGCGCTAATGGATGAACTGGGCGGCGCCATCCGCTCCACGCGGCCCGATGCGCCGTTCTTCCTGCCCTACCTCAGCGGGGAGCGCACGCCGCATGCCGATCCGTCCGCCACCGGGAGCTTCATCGGCCTCACGCATGCGCATGGCCGCGCGGACATGAGCCGTGCCGTCATCGAAGGCGTGTCCTTCGCCTTCGCCGATGCGCTGGATGCCATGCGCGAAGCCGGCAGCCGGCCCGAGCGCCTGCTGGCCATCGGCGGTGGTGCGCGTTCGGACACCTGGCTGCAACTGCTGGCCGACGTGCTGGGCACGCCCATCGACAAACCCGAGGGGGCCGAGGTGGGGCCGGCCCTTGGCGCCGCGCGCCTGGCCTTGATGGGCCTGGGCGTATCGCGCGACGACGTGCTGCGCCGCCCCGCCATCGCCCGCTCCTTCATTCCCGATGCTGCGCATGCCGCCGGACTCGCAGCGCGCCTGCAGCGATTCCGCGCGGCCTATGCGCCGCTTCGTGCCCTGAACCCCTGATGCCTGGAAGTCATTGATGAGCCTGTTCTCCGAATTCACCCCGGTCCGCTACCAAGGACCGGACAGCACCGATCCGCTGTCCTACCGCTGGTACGACCCCACGCGCCGCGTGCTCGGCAAGACGCTGGAGGAACACCTGCGCCCCGCCGCCTGCTACTGGCATTCCTTCTGCTGGCACGGCGAGGACGTGTTCTCGCTGGGTGCTCCGCTGTTCCAGCGCCCCTGGTTCGACGAGGCCGATGCGATGAAGGCCGCGCGCCTCAAGCTCGATGCGGCCTTCGACTTCTTCCAGTGCCTGGGCCTGCCGTTCTGGTGTTTCCACGACCGTGACGTGGCGCCCGAAGGCGCGACGCTGCGCGAATCGAACCAGCGGCTGGATGTCATCCTCGAGACCGCGGCGCGCAAGATGCACGACCGCGGCGTGAAGCTGCTGTGGGGCACGGCCAACCTGTTTTCGAATCCGCGCTTCATGGGCGGCGCGTCGACCAACCCCGACCCGCAGGTGTATGCCTACGCCGCCGCGCAGGTGAAGCACGTGCTGGAGTGGACGCACCGGCTCAACGGCGCCAACTACGTGCTGTGGGGCGGCCGCGAAGGCTACGAGACCCTGCTCAACACCGACATGCGCCGCGAGCTGGACCACTACGGCCGCTTCCTCGCGTCGGTGGTGGAGCACAAGCACAAGATCGGCTTCGGCGGCACGCTGCTCATCGAGCCCAAGCCCAAGGAGCCCACCAAGCACCAGTACGACTTCGACACCGCGACGGTGTATGGCTTCCTCAGGCGCTACGGACTGGAGCGCGAGGTGAAGGTCAACATCGAGGTCAACCACGCGACGCTGTCGGGCCACAGCTTCGAGCACGAGGTGGCCACCGCCTGCGCGCTGGGCCTGTTCGGCTCCATCGACGCGAACCGCGGCGACGAGCAGCTCGGCTGGGACACCGACCAGTTCCCGAACAACCACGTCGCGCTCATCCCGGCGCTGCTGGAGGTCATCCGCGCGGGCGGCTTCACGAGCGGCGGCATGAACTTCGATGCGAAGGTGCGCCGGCAGAGCATCGACGCGCAGGACCTGGTCGAAGGCCACGTCGGCGGGCTGGACACGCTGGCCCGGGCCTTCCTGTGCGCAGCGCAGCTCTACGAATCCAAGGCCTTGTGCGATGCGCGCAGCCAGCGCTACGCCGGCTGGGACAGCGAGCTGGGCCGCAGCATCGAGGCCGGTGCCGGGCTGGACACGCTGTCGGAGCTGGTGCTTCGCCATGGCCTGGACCCGAAGCCGCAGTCGGGCCGGCAGGAGCGGCTGGAGAACATCGTCAACCGCTTCGCCTGAAACCGGCTGGAAACCGTTCCAGCTCCGGGTGCCGATATGCTCGGGGTCGGCACCCCCCATCGGTCAAATCCAGATGACAACAACGACATCCGACCACGGCGACCTGGTCACTTTGCGCAGGGACGGCGGCATCACCCTCGACATCATGAGCCTGGGCGCGACCTGGCTGGGCTGCACCGTGCCCGTGGGCGGCGTGCAGCGGCAGGTGCTGCTGGGCCGCCACAGTGCGCGCGAGCCGCTGGCCCAGTCGGCCTACCTGGGCGCGACCATCGGGCGCTACGCCAACCGGATCAGTGAGGCGAGCCTGCGGGGCGACGACTGCGGATTGGCGCTGGTGCCCAACCCCGGCTCGCGGCACCAGCTGCATGGGGGCCCCGAGGGTTTCGACAAGCGCATCTGGAACATCGAATCACGCAGCGGCCACGAGGCCTGCTTCACCTTGACCTCGCCCGACGGCGATCAGGGCTTCCAGGGCGAGCTGGACGTGCGGGTGACCTATCGCCTGCTCGACGGCCTGGCCATCGAGATGGTGGCCGAGGCGCGCACCACGCGGCCCACGCCGGTGTGCCTCACCAACCACGCCTACTTCAACCTCGACGCGACGCACCGCGATGCGCGCGAGCACGTGCTGCGCATCTCGGCCGACCGCTACCTGCCGGTGGACCGCGACCTGATTCCCTTCGGCCGCCTCGACCCTGTGCAGGGCACGAGCTTCGACTTCCGCGAAGGCAAGACCGTGGCGCGCGACTGGCTGCGCGACGAACAGCAGGAGGCCGGGGCGGGCTACGACCACGCCTTCCTGCTGGACAGCGAGTGCGCCGCCATGCAGCGCCCGGCCTGCGTGCTGAGCGCGAGCGACGGCAGCCTGGCGATGGAAATGTCCACCACCTTGCCCTCGCTGCAGGTCTATGGCGGGCAGTACCTGGGCGGCATCCCCTCGCGCGACGGCACGCCCTGCGCGGCCTGCGCCGGCATTGCGCTGGAGCCGCAGTTCCTGCCCGACAGCCCCAACCACCCCGAATGGCCGCAGCCCACCTGCTGGCTGGAGCCGGGGCAGGTCTACCGGCAGGTCATCCGCTGGCGCTTCCTGCCCAGGGGCTGATCAACCGCGCGGAGTCACGCGGGTCGACAGCGCGGGCGGCCGGTAGTCCGGCACGAAGCGGCAGCCCTCGCCGAAGCTGGCTTTCAGTTCCTGGCACTTGGCCGCCACGCTCTGCGGCGTGGGCTTGGTGCCGGCCTGCGTCCACTGCAGCAGGCTGGACAGCAGGGCGGGGTAGACCGGGTCGCTCAGGTAACTGTGCTCGTGGTCGGTGGTGAAGGTCTGCACCAGGTGGTCGGCCTGTCCTGAACGCGTCATGGACTCGCGGAACGCCGACTCCAGCTCGACGAAGGCCGTCGGGTCGTGGATGGCATGCACCGTGAGCACCGGCACGCCGATGTTGCCGCTCAGGTCGGTGTCGGCGCCGAAGCGTGCGACGCCCTCGGGGTCGGCGCGGTAGCGCAGCACGCTGGCGTTCAGGGCGGCATCGTCGGGCGAGCCGGCATAGCGGACGTTCTCGTTGCCGAAGGGGTTCAGGCCCTTGGTGCGCTTTTGCACGATGTCCTGGAAGTGCCACGTGCCCCAGGCCAGGTGCGCGGCGATGGAACTCTCGGGGATGTGGATGACGTCCACGATCGTCTGCACCTTGCGCTGCTGTTCCGCCGTGCGCTGGGCCGCCGCCTTGCGCAATCCCAGGCAGTCGTCGACGCGGCGGTTCAGCTCGCCGCGGGTGAGCGCGGAGCCCTCGGGCAGGCCCATCCACAGCGGGTACTGCGGCTCCTCGGGCTTCGGATGGTTGTGGCACAGCGCCTGGTAGACCACGCGCAGGTCGAGCCGGAAATCGTAGGACCGCGTGCCGCCGCCCAGCACGCCGCTGCTGAGCATCACCGCGTCGTAGGGCGACTTCATGCCGGGCGCAGACACCATCTCCGCCGTCTTGGCCGCGACGCTGCCGCCCCAGGACTGCCCGTGGAGAATCGTGTGCTTGGGCTGCGCCACGTGCTCGACGAAGATGCGGCGCACGCGCTCGGTGTCTTCGGCCGCGCTGCGCACCGCCACGCCGCCCTGGCGGAAGGTGGAGGCGGCCCAGGCGTAGCCGGCGCGCGGGATGATGTTCCAGCGCTTGATGTCCTCGTCCAGCCGCGCGGCCTCCGGCGCACCCAGCGCGGGGCCGCCATGGGCATGGACCACCAGCACGCCGTTCCAGTCCTTGGGCACCACGATCAGGTAGAGCGCCTGCTCGGAGTCCTGGCCGCGCAGGCAGCGCGCACCGGTGGGCACGCCGTCAGGACAGGGGGCGGCCAGGGGCGCCTTCTCGGCGCTGCCGGTCTTCATGGGGGCGCAGGCGGCCAGCAGGCTCAAGGCGAACAGGCCGGCGACGGCGGGGTACTTCATGCGGGGTTCTCCACGGTGAGCAGCGACCTTACCGCCCGGTACTCGCAGTCGTCAAATATACTGATATGGCCATGTTGATATGCTGAAGATATGGACATCCGTCAACTGCGCTACTTCGCCGCGGTGGCCGAGACCGGCCACCTGACCCGCGCGGCCGAACGCCTGGGCCTGCAACAGCCGCCGCTGAGCCAGCAGATCAAGGCCATCGAGGCGAAAGTGGGCGTGCCGCTGTTCGTGCGGCATCCCAAGGGCATGTCGCTCACCGATGCGGGCCGGCAGTTCCAGGTCGAGGCGCAGCGCATGCTGCGGGCCTTCGATGCAATGGAGCAGCGGCTGCTGCGCATCGCCTCGGGGGTGGAAGGCATCCTGCACGTGGGCTTCACCAGTTCGGCCGCGGCGCACGCATTCACGCCGCAGACGCTGCGCGCCTGCCGCAGCGAATACCCGGGCATCGAGCTGGTGCTCGACGAGAACCACGCCGCAGGCCTCACCGAGGCCGTGGCGTCGTCGCGCCTCGAGTGCGGATTCATCCGCGCGGTGGTGTCGCGTCCGCCGGGGCTGGTGTTCGAGACGCTGCTCAAGGAACCGGCGGTGGTGGCCCTGCCGCTGGACCATCCGCTGGCGGCGAACAGCTCGGCCGCGCGCGGCGTGAGCCTGGCGCAGCTCGACGGGCAGAACATGATCCTCGTGCGGCGAACGGGCGCGCCTGGCCTGTACGCCAACCTGTTGCACCTGTGCGCCAAGGCCGGCGTGCGGCCGAATGTCGTGGCCGAGGTCGACCGCATGATGACCAACATCAACCTGGTGGCTGCCGGCGCGGGGCTGTCGGTGGTGCCGCAGTCGGTGCAGGGCACGCATGCGCAGGCGGTGGTGTACCGGCCGCTGGCGCGCGGCGTGAAGCTGGACGCCCCGCTCACGCTCGTCTACCGCAAGAACGACTGCAGCGGTGCGATCGGCAATTTCATCGCACTCGTGCATCGTCTGGCGAAGGCACGGAAGGCCTCGGCGTGAGTTCAAGACGCGCGCTGCTGGCCGCGGGCCTGGTCGCCTGCGGCGGTCTGGCGCGCGCTCAGCAGCGCTGGCCCTCGCGGCCCGTGCACCTGGTGCTGGCCTACCCGCCGGGCGGCGTGAGCGATGTGGTGGCCCGCGAGCTGGCGCAGGACCTGTCGCAGCGGCTGGGCGAGCCGGTGCTGATTGAGCACCGGCCGGGTGTGGGTGGTTCGCTCGCGATGAACCATGTTGCACGCGCGGCGCCCGATGGCCACACGCTGTGCTTCTCGGCCATCACGGCGCTGACGCTGCTGCCGCAGGCCGGGTCCGTGCCCTTCGATCCACGCAAGGACATCGTGCCGGTGGTGAGCATCATGCTCACGCCGGCGCTGGTGGTGGGCACGTCGAAAGTTCGCGGGGCGACACTGGCCGAGGTGATCGCCTGGGCGGGCCGGCAAGGCCATGCGCTGCGCTGGGCCACGACCGGCGTGGGCACCACCGGCCACCTCATCCTCGAGCAGGTGCGGCAGGCCAGCGGTGCGGACATCGTGCACGTGCCCTACAAGGGCGGCGGCCAGCCGCTGAGCGATGCGCTGGCGGGGCACTTCGATGTGCTGTCGAGCAACGTCGGGCCGCTGCAGCTGGAGTACGTGCAGGCCGGCAAGTTGTCGGCGCTGGCGGTGGGCGCGCCGGGCCGGGTGGCGGTGCTGCCGAAGGTGCCCACGCTGGCGGAGCAGGGCTACGAACGTGCGAACCGGGGCTCGGTGTTCGGCGTGTTCGCGCCGGGCGGCACGCCGGTGGAACTGGTCGAACGCATCAATGCGGAGTTCAACCGGTCGCTCGCGGCGAGCGGGGTGAAGGCGCAGCTGGAGGCGGTGAGCAACGTCCCCACGGGCGGCAGTGCGGCGGAGTTCGCGGCACAGATCGAGCAGGAGCGGGCGGTGCGGTAGGGGGGGCGGGATTTCGACGGACTCGATGTCGATGACAACATTCTAGAGGGGCTGTGTCACCGGCATGTTTCCGATGCGACTTGGCGCAGTGGCGCACCCGGACTTCGCGATGCACGGGCCGATCATCGACAGAATCGCGCGCTCCATGAACTCCAGGAGCGCCGGTGCGCCATCACGATCCTCTTCTTGCCCCATCGCCACCGGTTGGTGATGCCCACGCGAATGACTTGCTGGCCCGGGCGAAGGCCGCCGCCGGCGGTGACCGGTGGAACACGGTGCGGGGGCTGCGCATGGCAGGCACCATCGCCGCGGGTGGGCTGTCAGGTCCGTACGAGCAGTGGGTGTGCATGCGCACGGGGCGTTTCCTCACACGCTACACCTTGGGGCCTGCGCCAGTGCTGCGCGGCTTCGATGGCCAGGTCGCCTGGCAGTGCGGGGCCGGTGGCGAGGTGGCCGTGCAGGATTCGGCGGCGGCCCGGCAAATGGCGGTCACCGAGTCCTTCCTGCTTGCTCGCGGGTACTGGCTGGCTCCGCATGAATGCAGTGCCTGCGCGCCATCGGGCGAGGGCATCGCAGGGCACGAGCTCGTTCAGGTGCACACCACGAACGGCCTGCCTGTCCAGCTGTGGTTCGACCGTGCCGGCAGCCGCCTGGCGCGCACGCTGCAGGACGTGCACGGCCTGGAGATGGCCAAGCGCTACGAAGACCATCGCGATGTTGGCGGGCTGGGCATTCCGTTTCGCATCGTCACCGGAACCGGCGACGCGCGCCGCGATGTCGTCGTGCAGTTGTCCATCGTGGAGCTGGACCCTGCATGGCCCGAGGATTCGTTCGATGTGCCACGCCAGTCGATCGACGATGTGGCCTTCATCGATGGCGGCAGTGAATGCAGCGTTCCCTTCGAGGTGGCGCACAACCATGTCTACCTGCGCGTGACCCTCGGTGGACAGGACTTCCAGTTCCTGCTCGACACCGGCGGCGTGAACCTGCTCACCCCGGAAACCGCGGCGCGCGCCGGGCTGCAGATCGAAGGGGCGCTGGAGGCGCGCGGGCCGGGCGAGGCGTCCGTCGATGCGGGCTTCGTGCGGGTCGATGAGTTTTGCATCGGCGACCGCTTGACCATGAAGCATCAGCTCATGCGCGTCCTGCCGCTGTCCGGACTGGAGCAGGCCGACGGTCACCAGTGCGATGGCCTGCTCGGCCATGAACTCTTCAAGCGCCTCGTGGTGACCATCGACCATGCCGAGCGGCGCGTCACCCTGACGCGTCCCGATGCTTTCCATCCCCCGGCGCATGCGCACCGGCTGCCGCTGACGTTCTACGCGCACATCCCCACGGTGAACGCGATGCTGGATGAGCTGCCCGGCCAGTTCTGGGTCGACACGGGCAACCGCAACGCACTCACGCTGTGGCGCCCCTTCGTCCAGGCGCATGGGCTCGACGACCGGTACGGTGCCGGCGACGAAACGGTGATCGGCTGGGGCGTGGGCGGGGCCGTGCGCGGCCGCATCGCTTGTGCGGGCCGGCTGGACCTGGGAGGGTTGATCGTGGAAGAACCGTTGCTGACCTTGCCGAGTGCAGACAGCGGGCCCACGGCCACGCAAGGGGTCGCGGGCAACATCGGCGGCGACATCCTGCGCCGCTACTCATGCAGCTTCGACTATTCGAGGCGCACCATGCACCTCGCCAGCATCGAGCTCAGGACGTCTTCTTTGCCTTCTTGACCAGCGGCTGCGATGCCGCCGGCTTGGGCTCGGCGGGCGCCGATGCAGGCGCAGCAGGCTTGGGTGCCACCGGAGCCGGTGCCGGAGCAACCGAGGTCGCGATCTGCCGGGCGCGCTCGTCCAGCGCGTTCATGTCGGTGGCCGTCACCTCGGAGCTGACCACCGGGCAACGGCCCGGCGCGTCCTCGCCCATGTCCCAGCCGGTCGCGTCGGACACCGACGGATCGACGCGCGCCACGCCCAGCTGCGTCGTGAGCTGGTTCATGGCCGCATGGGTGCGGGCGAAGGCGATGCCCAGGTCGAACTCCGCATTGGCGTAGGCGCGCTTGGCGGTGTAGACCTCGTTCTCGGCGTTGAGCAGGTCCAATAGCGAGCGCTGGCCGATGTCGAACTGCTGGCGGTAGGCGTCGCGCGCCTTCTCGATGGCCAGGGTGTTGCGGTCCAGCATGACGAGCTGGTCGGTGAGCTTGCGGGTGTCGTTGAAGGCGATGGCCGAGGTCTGGCGCGCATCGCGGCAGGCCTTGTCGCGCTGGTCCACGGCCTGGTTCAGGAAGTTGGCCTGCTGGCGCACGCGCGCCTGGTCGGCGCCGCCGTTGTACAGGTTCCAGTTCAGCGTGATCTCGGCCGTGCTGTCGCGCTTCTGGTCGCGCACGCCGTCGAAGTTGTTGCCGCCGCCGCTGCGAACGCGGGCTTCCACGCGCGGCTGGAAGGCCGATTGGCGCGTCTGCGCCGCGGCACGGGTGGCGCGCAGGGTCTCGATGGCCGCGCTGACCGCGGGGCTCTGGTGGATGGCTGCGTCCATCGCGGCATCGTTGCTGGCGGGCATGCCGGCCTTCAGCGGCACATGCATGGGCAAGGTCTTGGGAGGCGCCTCGCCCACGATGCGCTGGTAGCGCGCCGTCACGTCGTGCAGGTTGGCGACCTCGGTGCTGAGGTTGGATTCCGCCAGCGCCAGGCGCGCATTGGCCTGTTCCAGGTCCACGCCGCGTCCCACGCCGGCCTTGAAGCGCGACTGGATCTGCAGCGAGGCGTACTTGTGCTGGACGTAGTTGTCCTCGGCCAGCGTCACCAGGCGGCGAAAGCGCTGCACGTCGTAGTAGGCGCGTGCGGCTTCCAGCGCGGTCAGCTCGGTGGCGTCCAGCAACTCGAAGTAGCGGGCCAGGCGTTCGTGCCCCACGCGCTCGACTTCGCGCCTGGTGCCCAGGCCGTCCCACAGCAGCTGCGTCAGCGTCAGCGAGGTGCCCGTGCGGTTGAGCGACTGGGCTTCGGGGCTGCGCGAGGTGATCTTGTCGCTGTCGTGCCCGACGCTGGCGTTCAGGTCCACCCGGGGGTAGTAGGCGCCGCGGGCCACATCCACGGCGTCGATGGACGCGCGGTAGGCATTGAAGCGGGCCGAGACCTCGGGGTTGGTCAGCACCGCCTTCTCGACGGCGGCACGAAGCGGGTCGGTGACCTTCTGCGTCTGCGCCACCGCCTGCATCGCCAACGGCAACAGGGCAATCGTGGCGATGAAGGCGGTTCTTTTGTACTGCATGGTTGTCGGTGTTGTCGAAGGACGTGGCATGTACGTGCTGAAACGCTGGTCTGGATGCGAAACATCCCGAACATCGTCCCTTTTCGAGCAATGGTCGCGAGTGTATGCGTGCTCACATACGTGCTTGCCCCGTAAACAGGTGCCCGCCACGGGATTTCCCAGCCTTGCGTGTGCCAGTTCACGGAGTTGAAACAAGGTTTTTCAAAGCCTGACGCGCTGCTGCAACCGATCATGTGACCGATGTCACGCCCCTTCATGGACCGAAAGGTCTCAAGTTGTGGCGCCGGCGGACGACAACCCGACGAAGAACCCTCCAACCGTGACCGACTCGCAAGCCTTGCCGTCCGCCTTCGCGCGGCCCGAGCCTGCTTCGCCCTCGAAGCGCCGGGCGTGGCGTGTGCGTCCACGGCTGCAGGCGGCCGTTGCGGCGTGCGTGCCCTGGCTGCAGCGCGCCATGCTGCTGTTCTTCCTGGTCACTTGCCTGCGGCCGCTGGCCTGGGATGCCGACCGCATGCTGGCCGCGGCCGCCAAGCAGGGCCCGCGGGCACTGGCGGGGGCGAAGGCGCTGCAGGCCGTGATGCACGGCGCTGCCGACCTGGACGATGCTGGCAAGCTGGACGCGCTCAACCAGTTCTTCAACCGTCGCATCCTCTCGCGCGAGGACATCGACGTCTGGGGCCAGGTGGACTACTGGGCCAGCCCGATGGAGATGATGGAGAAGGGCGCGGGCGACTGCGAGGACTACGCCATCGCCAAGTATTTCAGTCTCGTCGCACTGGGTATGCCCGTGCAGAAGCTGAGGCTCGTGTATGTTCGGGCGCAGATCGGCGGCGCGGGCGGCACGGTGCAGGCCCACATGGTGCTCGCCTACTACTCAGCGCCCAACGCCGAACCCTTGATCCTGGACAGCCTCATCAGCGAAGTGCGCCCGGCCTCGCGCCGGCCCGACCTGTCGCCGGTGTTCAGCTTCAACAGCGAAGGCCTGTGGCAGGGCGTGGGCTCGCAGGCCGCGGGCGATCCGTCGGCGCGCCTGTCGCGCTGGCGCGAGGTGCTTGTCAAGGCGCGGGCCGAAGGGTTCCAATGAAAAACACAACCACAATGACAACAACAAGAACCAGAAGGAAGAACACATGTCGTTGATCCGCCAGATCTGGCTGCTGCTCGTTGGGGCCTTGCTGCTTGCCTTCTTCGGAAGCGTGGGCGTGGTCATCACTTCCGCACGCGACACGCTGCAGACGCAGCTGCGCATCAAGAACAACGACAACGCCGCCTCGCTGGCCCTGGCGCTGTCGCAGCAAAAGGGCGATCAGCAGCTGATGGAGCTGCTGATGTCGGCGCAGTTCGACACCGGCTTCTACCGGCACATCAAGCTCACCACGGCCGATGGCCGCACGGCGTTCCTGCGCGAGCAGAACCTGCTGCCCAGCCAGGCGCCGAACTGGTTCGTGGCCCTGGTACCGATCGATTCCACGCCCGGCGTGGCGCAGGTCAGCGACGGCTGGCGCGCGCTGGGCTCGGTGCAGGTGGTGAGCCAGACGGCCTTTGCCCACGACGACCTGTGGGTGGGCAGCATGCGCTCGGCCTTCGCGCTGGCGGTGGTGGCGGTGCTGGCGGCGCTGATCGCACGTGCGGTGGTGGAGCGCATCCGCCGCCCGCTGGACGCGGCGGTGGCGCAGGCGCACTCGCTGGTCCACGGCGAGTTCATCACGGTGGAGCAGCCGAGGGTGCCCGAGCTCGCGCGGCTCACCGAAGCGATGAACACCATGGTCGGCCGGCTGAAGATCATCTTCGACGCCCAGGCCGAACAGGTGGAGGCGTTGCGCCGCGAGGCCCATTCGGACCCGCTCACCGGCCTGTCCAACCGCAAGCACTTCATGGCCCAGCTCAGCACCTCGCTGCACGGCGAGGACGTGGCGGCGCAAAGCGGCCTGGTGCTGCTGCGCGTGCTGGACCTGGCCGGCATCAACCGCAACCTGGGACATGCCAACACCGACCGCATGATCACCGCGGTGGCGCAGGCGCTGCAGGAGTACACCCAGCGCGTGAAGGGCTGCCACCTGGGCCGCCTCAACGGTTCGGATTTCGCCCTGTGCCTGCCCGTGGGCGGCGTGGCGCTGGAAACCGCACAAGCGGTGACAGAGGCGCTGGCCGTCGCCCTGCCGGCCTTCGGCTCGGGCATTGCCGTGGCGGTGGGCGCGGTGGAGATGCACAGCGGCACGGCCGTGGGCCAGGTGATGGGCGCGGTCGATGCGGCGCTGGCGCGGGCCGAGAGCCGCGGCGACTTCGCCGTGGAACTGGGCAGTACCGGCGATGGCGAGAGCGCCGCCGACACCACCACCCTGGGCGAGAACACCTGGCGTCGGCGCATCAACGAAGCCCTGGCGCATGGCCGCATGAAGCTGGTCAATTTCCCGGTCATCACCTCCTCGGGCGAGTTGCTGCACCTGGAGTGCCCGCTGCGTATCCAGCTCGATCCGCAGGCCGGCTACGACAGCGCGGCGCTGTGGCTGCCGCTGGCCCTGCGCGGGCGGCTCACCGCGCTCATTGACGAGCGGGCGGTGGAGCTGGCGCTGGAAGGCATCGAGGCCGACGGCAAGCCGCGCTGCGTGAATGTCTCCAGCGCGTCGCTGCAGGACAGCGCCTTCGCCTCTCGCCTGCGTGCACGCCTGCTTGATGCGCCCCAGCATGCGCGCAGCCTCTGGCTGGAGGTGCCCGAGATCGCCGCGGTGGAGCAGTTCGCGCAGGTGCAGGAACTGGCCCACCAGCTGCGGCCCACCGGCGTGCGCGTGGGCCTGGAGCACGCGGGCGAGCGGCTCGCCCGCATCGACCGCCTGTTCGAGGCCGGCCTGGACTACGTGAAGCTCGATGCGAGCGCGGTGCAGGGCGTGGCCGGCGACGAAGGCCGCATCACCTACCTCAAGAGCGTGGTGGCCATGCTGCACGGCCTGTCGATGAAGGTGATCGCCGAAGGCGTGGCCGACGGCGACGACGCGCAGGTGCTGTGGAACATCGGCACCGACGCAGTGACCGGCCCCTGGGCCAGCGGCGTCAGGCGCGACCTGCTGGCGTGAGCATGGCCTGCGGTGCGCCGCGGCTGCCCGCCGCGGCCGCTGCGCGCAGCTGGCTGGTGACGACCTGCATCAGCGCCTTGAGGTTCACCGGCTTGGCGACGAAGGCATTGGCGCCGGCCGCGAGCGTGCGCGCTTCGACCTCCGGCGTTGCGCTGGCCGATACCGCCACGATGGGCGTGAGCGCGAAGCCTGGCATGCCGCGCAGGCGCTGGATGGCCTGGATGCCGTCCAGGTCCGGCATCACGATGTCCATGAGAATGATGTCCGGCCGCATCGCCTGGGCGCTGGCCAGGCCGGTCACCCCGGTGCCGGCTTCATGCACCTCGAAGCCCGCGCCGCCCAGCGCGGCCACGAGCAAGGCGCGGTTCTCCGGCACGTCGTCCACCACCAGCACGCTCTGGCGGTGCGTGCGGCTGGCCAGCGCATCCAGCGGCGAGGGCGCCGACGGCGGGCCGCTTGTCCACTCGACCTCCGGCAGCTCCAGCTCGAACCAGAAGATGTTGCCCGCGCCCGGCTGGCAGTCGACCTTGACGTCGCCGCCCATCAGCCGCACGAACTGCCGACAGATGACCAGGCCCAGCCCGGTGCCGCCGCTGCGCTGGTGCGCATCGCCCACCTGCTCGAAGGGCCGGAAGAGCCGCGCCTGCTGCTGCTCGCTCAAGGCGTTGCCGGTGTCGCGCACCTCGAAGCGCAGGGCCGATGGTGCTGCATGCCGTACCGCCAGCGTCACCGTGCCGCGGTCGGTGAACTTCACTGCGTTGTCCAGCAGGTTCAGCAGCACCTGGCGCAGCCGGCGTTCGTCGGCTCGCACGGCCTCGGGCAGCGACTCGGCGTAGTCGCACACGAATTCCAGCTCGGTCTTTTGCTGAGCCTTCACGCGGATGATGTCCTCGATCACGCGCAGGAACTGCCCCAGGTGGAAGTCGGCGGGAAAGATCTCCAGCTTGCCCGCCTCGATCTTGGCCACGTCCAGGATGTCATTGATGAGCGTGAGCAGGTGCTCCCCGCTGTGCCGGATGGCCGACACGCCCGCTTGCTGCCGCTCGCCCAGCGAGCGGTCCCATTGCAGGATCTGCGCGAAGCCGAGGATGCCGTTCAGCGGCGTGCGCAGGTCGTGGCTCATGTTCGCCAGGAAATTGCTCTTTGCGCGGTTGGCGTCCTCCGCCCGCTCCTTGGCCAGCTGCGCCTCGGCATGCGCCTGGCGAAGGGCTTCCTCCGCGCGGCTGCGGCCAATCGCGTAGCGGATGGCGCGCACGAGCAGGGCGCTGTCCACCTGGCCCTTGACGAGGTAGTCCTGCGCGCCTTGCTGCAGGGCCTGCACTGCGATCTCCTCGTCGGTGAGCCCGCTGAAGACCACCAGCGTGGGCACGTGCACGCCGCGCGCCATGAGCCGCCTGAGCGTGTCCAGGCCGGTGCTCTCGGGCAAGCCCAGGTCCAGCAGCACCACGTCCGTCACATGCTGTGCCAGGTGGGCGATGCCTTCACCGAGGCTGGTCGCCCAGGCCAGCTTGAACTGCAGGGCGCGGGACTGCCCGAGCATGAACTCGATCAGCCGCGCGTCGGCAGCGTTGTCCTCGATCAGCAGCACGCGGATGGGCGCTTCCATGAAGCTTCACAGGCCCGGCCGCGGCGGCAGCGTGACGACGGTCAACCAGAAGTCCTCGATGGCCTGCACGATGCGCGTGAACTGGGCGAAGTCGACCGGCTTGGTGACGTAGCAGTTGGCGTTCAGGTTGTAGGCGCGGACCACGTCCTCCTCGGCCTGCGAGGTGGTGAGCACCACCACGGGAATGCTCCTGAGCGAAGGGTCGGCCTTGATGGCGGCCAGCACCTCGCGGCCGTCCTTGCGCGGCAGGTTCAGGTCCAGCAGGATGAGGTCGGGCCGGGTCGCGTTCTCGTGCGGTGGGCGGCGCAACAGGTAGTCCAGCGCGGCCACACCGTCGCTGGCCACCGCCAGCTCATGCCAGACCTTGCCGCCCTTGAGCGCTTCCTGCGTGAGACGCACGTCGCCCGGGTTGTCCTCGACCATGAGGATCTCGATCGGTCGCAGTGTCCTTCCAGAGGTCATGAGACTCCTCCCGGGGCCCGGGGTCCACGAGCGCCTTGCACTATAGACCTGAAGCCTGCCTGCGGACAGGGCGCTTACCCGAGCCGCTGAAACCGCTTGGACAGGAGGCTCACGGCGCTTTGCCGGCCGCCCGGTACCTGGCGATCAGCTCCATGATGGCCTGCGATTCGAAGCGGCTGGACAGCGTGGCCAGCAGCCTGGCGAACGCCGCGTAGCGCGGGTCACGGGCCGCCAGGGCTTCGGCGCTTTGCCGGATGCTGCGCATGTTGCCGATGCGGGCCAGCCGGTAGAGCTCCTCGATCTCCTCGGGCGGCGGCGGCGTCAGCGGTTCGCCGGGATCGGTTCCACCCTGCGGTGCGGGCGCTTCATGCCGCCACGCCAGGTGCAGCAGCGTGCCGACGCGCACGAGCAGGTCGTCGAAGTCGATGGGCTTGACGAGGAAGCCGTCCGCGCCCATGCGCAGGCTGCGCGCCTTGTCCAGCTCCGACGCGCCGGCCGACAGCACGATCACCGGCAGGTGCGCGCAACCGGGCAGTTCGCGGATGCGCTGCATGGCGGTCAGGCCGTCCATCACCGGCATCAGGATGTCCATCAGCACGAGGTCGGGCCGGCGGGCCTGCACGGTGCCGATGGCCGCCTCGCCGTGGTCGGCCTCGTCCAGCTCGAAGCCCAGCGAGCCGAGCAGGTCCATCACCACCGCGCGGTTGCCGGCCACGTCGTCGACCACCAGCACGAGCCGGCGCGGTCCGTCGTAGCCGGTGATGCGCGGCACCTTCTCCGCCACCGGCGGCACGCTGATGCTGCAGGCCAGCCGCAGCTCGAAGCTGAAGCGGCTGCCGCGGCCCGGCGCGCTGTCGATGGCGATGTCGCCGCCCATGCGCCGCACGAGCTGCCGGCTGATGGCCAGCCCCAGGCCCGTGCCGCTCAGGCGCCGCTGCGCATCGCCCGCCTGCTCGAACGGCAGGAAGACGGCCTGCTGCTGATCGGCGGCGATGCCCACGCCGGTGTCCTCCACCACGAAGCGCAGGCGCGCGTGCAGGTCGCCGTCGTCCAGGCGCTGCGCGCGCAGCGTCACGCCGCCCGAATCGGTGAACTTCACCGCGTTGTCCAGCAGGTTCAGCAGCACCTGGCGCAGTCGCTTGGCGTCCACTTGCACCGCCTCGGGCAGCGTGCTGCCGGCCACCAGGGTGAACATCAGGCCCTTTTGCTGCGCCTTGATGGCGATGGTGTCGGCCACTGTCTTCAGGAATTGCCCGAGGTTCACCGAGTCGGGGTAGAGCTCCAGCTTGCCGGCCTCGATGCGCGAGAGGTCGAGGATGTCGTTGATGAGCATGAGCAGGTGCTCGCCGCTTTGGCGGATGGTGTGCAGCCCGTTGGCCGCCCGCTCGCTCACGCCGTCGTCGTGCTGCAGGATCTGCGCGTAGCCGAGGATGGCGTTCAGCGGCGTGCGCAGTTCGTGGCTCATGCTGGCCAGGAACGCGCTCTTGGACTGGTTGGCCACCTCGGCACGTTCCTTCGCATCCATCAGTTCGGTGGTGCGGCCCTCGATGAGTTCTTCCAGGTGCTCGCGATGGCGCTGGAGTTCCTGCTCCACCGCGATGCGGCGCTCGATGTCGCTGCGCAACTGCCGGTTCTTCGCTTCCAGTTCATCGAAGAGCGCCGCCAGCGACTGCCGCGTGCGCTCCAGCGCGGCGCCCAGGTTGCCCAGCTCATCGTCGCGCTTCCAGAGAAAGGGCGCGTCCAGTTCTCGCAGCGCGAGCCGGTCGGCTTCGGACATCAGCCGGCGGATGGGCTCCACCAGGCGGCCATTGAGCAGGCCGGAGATCAGCAGCACGCTCAGCACGAGCTGCCCCAGCAGCGTGAGCAGCAGGATGAAGCGGGCATTTCCCACCTCGGCATCGAGCTGGCCGGAATCGATCTCCAGCATCACGTCGCCGATGACCGTGCCTTCGCGCAAGACATTGCGCAGCAGCGAGAACTGCCGCCCCTTGCGGCGCTCGGGCCGCTCGCCCCACAGGAAGGTGTTGAAGCGCTCGTCGCGCACCATCACCTTGACCACGCGGTCGTCGCCCAGCATCGAATCCACCAGCGGACGGCCGCTCTCGGGACTGACGTTCCAAAGGCTGCTTTCCACGCCCAGCGCAAGGATCTCGGTGAGCCGCGCGTGGTCGGCCGCCAGCCGGGCGGCGAGGGCTTTCTCCTGATAGCCCAGCGTGAACAGGCTGCCCACGGCGGCGGGAATGAGAAGCCCCACCACCACGGCGAGCACGATGGACAAGCGAAGCTTCAGGCGCATCCGGACTCCATCCCGCAAGGCAGGGTCATCATGGCATGGCCTTGCGGGCCGCGGGGTTGGGGTTAGTCAGCGGGGGATGGTGAAGCTGAAGGTGGAGCCCTGGCCCTCCTTCGACTCGACCGCGATGGTGCCGCCATGCCGCTCGACGATCTTCTTGCACAGCGCCAGGCCGATGCCCGTGCCAGGGTAGTCACCGCGGCCGTGCAGCCGCTGGAACAGCACGAAGATGCGTTCGAAGTATTCGGGCGCGATGCCGATGCCGTTGTCGCTCACGCTGATTCGCCAGGCACCCTCGATGGCCTGCGCGCCGATGTGCACCTGCAACGGGTCGACGCGCTTGAACTTGAAGGCATTGGCCAGCAGGTTCTGGAACAGCTGCAGCAGTTGCGATGCGTCGCCCATCACCCGGGGCAGCGGGTCGCGGGTCACCTGGGCACCGCTCTCGGTGCGGGCGATGGCGAGGTGGCCCAGGGCGATGTCCACCACCTTGTCGCAGTCGGTGGCCTCGAAGGGTCGGGCCTTGGTGCCCAGCCGCGAATAGGCCAGCAGGTCGTTGATGAGCGCCTGCATGCGCTTGGCGCCGTCCACTGCGTAGCCGATGAACTCGTCGGCATCCGCATCGAGCTGGCCCTTGTAGCGCTGGGCCACCAGCTGCAGGTAGCTGGCCACCATGCGCAGCGGCTCCTGCATGTCGTGCGAGGCCACGTAGGCGAGCTGCTCCAGCTCGGCGTTGGAGCGGCGCAGCGCGGCCTCCGTCTCGCGGCGCGCGTCGATCTCTTCCTGCAACTGCTCGTTCTGCCGTGCGAGCTGCCGGCGCAGGCGGTGCAAGGTGAGGTGCGTGTCGATGCGCGCCAGCACCTCGGCACCGTCCAGCGGCTTGGTGACGTAGTCGATGCCGCCCACCGAGAAGCCGGTGAGCTTGTCGCCGGTGTCGGTGAGCGCGGTCATGAACACCACCGGGATGTCCTGCGTCTCGGGCGCGGCCTTCAGGCGCCGGCAGGTCTCGAAGCCGTCCAGCCCCGGCATCATCACGTCCAGCAGGATGAGGTCGGGCTGCACGAAGTGGGCCCGGGTGATGCATTCCTCGCCGCCTTGCGCGACCACGGCGGTGTAGCCCTCGCGCTCCAGGTGGGTCGTGAGGACGCCGAGGTTCGCCGGCATGTCGTCGACGATGAGGATGGTCTTTCCCTCGGGGTCACGGTCCATGGGACACCGCCTTTGCGCCAATCACCCTGGCGCTGTTGTGTAAGCGGATTTTGCGCACGTCAGCATCGTCCGACAAGCCGACGCGGTGCTGGCCGAATGAATCGGCATCCGCAGGCGCCTAAGTTTGCAGGGTTCGTGGAACGCACCGACGGGCTGGCGCCTTGCCGGCTTGCGGATCATTCACCTGACCAGGAGAGAGAAATGAAGCAACCGTCCCTGAACCTGACCGTCCTGTCCGTCGTCGTGGCCGGCGTGGCACTGGCCGCCTGCGGCAAGCGCGATGACGTCGGCGCCATGAAGGGCAGCGACGAGACCGCGCCCGTGACCAGCACTTCCGGCACCGGCAGCACCAGCAGTTCCAGCAGCACCACCGTCGGCGAGGACATGAAAAAGGCTGGCGAGGATGCCAAGCAGGCGACCAAGGATGCCGCCACCGACGTGAAGGACGCGACCAAGAGCGCGGCCGACCAGGCCTCCAACAAGGTGTCCGACGCCCTCATCACCACCTCGGTGAAGGCTGAGCTGGCCAAGGACAGCAAGCTGAGCGCCCTGGCCATCAATGTGGACACCGACAACGGCCGCGTGGTGCTCAAGGGCACGGCGCCCGATGCCGACTCCAAGTCCCGCGCCACCAGCCTCGCCACCGCCGTGAAGGGCGTGACCAGCGTGGACAACCAGCTGACGGTGGGCAGCAAGAGCTGATCGCACCGATCCGCGAAAACCCTTGCCCAAAGGTCTCCGCCGTGACTGCCCGCGGCGCAAACCCGGGCGAAGATCGCGTCCTCACCACCAGCTGAAGACGCGACATGAGCCTCTTTCACGCCTGGGCCGCACAGTCCGCGGGCGGCCCGCTCCAGCTTTTCGACTACGACCCCGGCCCGCTGGACGCCGAGGACGTGGAAATCCAGGTCGAGCACTGCGGCATCTGCCATTCCGACCTGGCGATGATCGACAGCGAATGGGGCGCGACCAGCTATCCGGTGGTGCCCGGCCACGAGGTGGTCGGGCGCGTGGTGGCGGTGGGCCCGCAGGTCAAGGGCCTGCAGGTGGGGCAGCGGGTGGGCGTGGGCTGGCACACGAAGAGCTGCATGCACTGCCGCGCCTGCATCGGCGGGGAGCAGCACTTGTGCGCGAAGCGCCAGCCGACCATCGTCGGCCGCCACGGCGGCTTTGCCGACCGCCTGCGCTCTCACTGGGCCTGGGCGCTGCCCATTCCCGATGCGCTGGACCCGGCCTCCGTCGGGCCGCTGATGTGCGGCGGCATCACGGTGTTCAGCCCGCTGGTGATCCATGAGGTGACGCCGCTGCAGCGCATCGGCGTGGTGGGCATCGGCGGCCTGGGCCACCTCGCGGTGAAGTTCGCGCGCGCCTGGGGCTGCGAGGTCACGGCCTTCACCTCCAGCCCGTCCAAGCGCGACGAGGCGCTCGCGCTCGGGGCGCACCGCACCGCATCGAGCATCGACCGCGACGACATGAAGCGCATCGCGGGCAGCATCGACTTCCTCATTGTCACCGTGGGTGCCACGCTGGACTGGGACGGGCTGATGACCACGCTCGCGCCCAAGGGCCGGCTGCACCTGGTGGGCGTGGTGACCGACGGCATGAAGCTGCGCACCGGTTCGCTGATGAGCTGGCAGCGCAGCGTGTCGGCATCGCCGACCGGCTCGCCGGGCACCATCGCGCGGATGCTGGACTTTGCTGCACGGCACCAGATCACCGCGCAGGTGGAGCGCTTCCCGATGGCCAAGGTCAATGAGGCCGTCGATCGCCTGCGTTCAGGCAAGGCGCGCTATCGCGTTGTGCTTGACGCCTGAGGGTTTGCCCTGGGCTACATCTCGTAGCTTGTTGAAGCCGGCGTAAAGCTGGGTCAATCTTTGCGAAACCGTCAACCCGCCGCACGCCGGCGGGGTTCTCCGCGCACCAAGCACTGGAGGCAGACGGATGGACACCACACAGATCGAGCCTGCGGCACCGCAGGCGGCGGACGCCATGGCGCGCACCGCATCCACCCCACGCACACTCACCACGCTGGCGGCGCTGTCGTCGTCGGTGCTGGCCGCATGTGGCGGCGGGAGTTCGGCGAGTCCACCGCCGCCACCTCCTCCTCCGCCACCGGCAGTGATCACGCGGGCGGATGCATCGCGTTTCCTCGCCCAGGCTTCGATGGGTGCCACGGCCGACCAGATCTCTCGCGTGCAGGCTGTGGGCTATGCCGCCTGGATCGACGAGCAGATGGCCATGGCCGCCGACACCTCGCGCTGGGACTGGCTGGTGGCCAAGGGCTACAACGACATTGCCAACAAGAACAGCGAAGCCGGCTTCGACTCCTGTGCGTGGCGCAAGCTGCTCACCTCGCCCGACACGCTGCGGCAACGCGTGACCTTCGCACTGTCGGAGATCGTGGTGGCGGCCATCGACGGCCTGGTGGGCGGCGGGTGGAAAGCCTTCTCCGCCGCGGCCTACCTGGACCTGCTCGAAACCCATGCCTTCGGCAACTACCGCACGCTGCTGCAGGCCATCTCCATGAGTGCGCCGATGGGTGAGTACCTCACCTTCCGCGGCAACCAGAAATACAACGCCACCACCGGCGCCAACCCCGACGAAAACTATGCCCGCGAGGTGATGCAGCTGTTCAGCATCGGCCTGCTCAAGCTCAATGCGGACGGCACGCCCATCACGGTGGGCGGCAAGGTGCAGGAGACCTACACGCAGGACGACATCAGCGGGCTGGCGCGCGTGTTCACCGGCTGGAACTACGACCTGGCCGGCGGCGACACCAGCACACCCGACTTCAAGAAGCGGCCGATGGCGATGACCGCGTCCAAGCACGAGCTGGGCGAGAAGACCTTCCTGGGGCAGACCATTCCCGCCAACACCGATGGCGCGACCAGCCTGACGCTGGCGCTGGACGTGATCTTCGCGAACGCCAACGTCGCGCCCTTCATCGGCAAGCAGCTCATCCAGCGGCTGGTGTGCAGCAACCCGAGCACGGCCTACGTGTCGCGCGTGTCGGCGGTGTTCAACAACGATGGCACGGGCGTGAAGGGCAACCTGGCGGCGGTCATCAAGGCCATCCTGCTCGACGACGAGGCGCGCAATGCGGATCACGCAGGCAACGCCAACTTCGCCAAGCTGCGCGAGCCCATCCTGCGCATGACGGCCTGGGCACGGGCCTTCGGCGTGAACTCGGCGAGCGACGCCTGGGTGGTGGGCAACACCACGGATTCGTCCACGCGGCTGGGCCAGAGCCCGCTGCGTTCGCCCTCGGTGTTCAACTTCTTCCGGCCCGGCTACGTGCCGCCCAACACCAGCATCGCGAGCGCATCGCTCGTGGCGCCGGAGTTCCAGATCACCAACGAATCGTCGGTGGTGGGCTACCTGAACTTCATGCAGAAGCTCATCGGCACCGGCGTGGGCGGCACCAGCGACGTGAAGGCCGACTACAGCGCGATGCTGCCCCTGGCCGACAACGGCCAGAGCCTGCTCGACGAGCTGAACGTGCTGCTGGCGGCAGGGCGGGTGGCGGACGCCTCCATCGCCACGATGAAGACCGCCCTCGACACGATGCCCAGCGGCACCGACGCGACGCGGTTGAACCGCATCTACGCGGCCATCCTGCTCGTGATGGCGACCCCCGAATTCATCGTCCAGAAGTGACGGCGCGGCGACGACAAGGACATCACCATGAACAACATCGGTCCCATGAACGCATCACGTCGCGCCTTCCTGAAGCGCGCATCCAGCCTGTCCATTGCCGGCGCGGCCGCGCCCTGGGCGCTGAACCTCGCCACGCTGGCCGAGGCCTCGGCCGCCACGGCGACCGACTACAAGGCGCTGGTGTGCGTGTTCCTCTACGGCGGCAACGACTATGCGAACACCCTCGTTCCCTACGACAGCACCAACTACACGCTGTACCAGGCGCAGCGGCCCACGCTGGCCTATGCGCGCGACGCGCTGACGGCCACGGCACTGGCGCCGTCGGTGGCGCTGCCCGACAGCCGGCAGTACGCCTTCGCGCCGGAGCTGTCGCCGCTCTTGCCGCTGTTCAACGCAGGCCATCTGGGCGTGCTGCTGAACGTGGGCACGCTCATCCAGCCGACCACCAAGGCGCAGTACACCGCCAAGTCCGTGCCGCTGCCGCCCAAGCTCTTCTCGCACAACGACCAGCAATCGGTGTGGCAGTCTTCCTCGCCCGAGGGTGCAACCTCGGGCTGGGGCGGCCGCATGGGCGACCTCTTCGAGTCGGGCAACGGCAACGCCACCTTCACCTGCGTGAACGTGTCGGGCAATGCGGTCTTCATGTCGGGCAAGACGGCGGTGCAGTACCAGGTGTCCACCAACGGATCGGTGGCGGTGAACGGCATCGCCAAGCCGCTGTTCGGCTCCACGGCATGCTCCAACGCGCTGCGAACCATCGTCACGCAGTCGCGCACGGACATGTTCGAGAGCGAGTACAGCCGTGTGATGAACCGGTCCATCGTGGCGGACGGGGCCTTGTCCACCGCCTTGTCCGGTGCGCCGGCGATCACGACCGCGTTTCCGACGGGCAGCCTGGCCGACCAGCTCAAGATGGTCGCGCGCATGATCTCGTGCGCATCGGCGCTGGGCGCGAAGCGGCAGGTGTTCTTCGTGTCCATGGGTGGGTTCGACACGCATGACGGATTGGTGTCCACTCACCCGGGCCTGCTGTCTGCCGTGAGCGGCGCGATGGCTGCGTTCTACAACGCGACCGTCGAGTTGGGCGTGGCCGACAAGGTCACCACCTTCACTGCTTCCGACTTCGGCCGCACGCTCGCCGGCAACAACGACGGCAGCGACCACGGCTGGGGCAGCATGCACATGATGATGGGCGGTGCGGTGAAGGGCCAGCGCTTCTACGGCACGCCGCCGGCGGTGGCGAACAACGGGCCGGATGACGTGGGGCAGGGGAGGCTGCTGCCGAGCACGTCGGTGGACCAGTACGCCGCGACCTTGGGCGGCTGGCTGGGCATCTCGTCGACGGACTTGCTGACGGTGTTGCCGAATCTCGCGAACTATGACGCGTCGACGCGGGATCTGGGCTTCATGGGGTGATCGTTCCGGGCTGGCTTGCGCCGGCGCGATGGCAAGATGCCGGTTCCGCGTCAAACGAGCCGTCCCATGGCGAACGACATCCAGCCCGCGTTTCCGTTTCCCGTGCCGCGAATGAACTCCATGACGGCTGCCGAAGCCGCCAAGTGGTATCGCGTCACCGTGCCGCAGATCGCCGCCGTGCTGGAGGGCCGTCCTCACTATGAGACGGCCTTCGATCACGCCTGGGACCTCAAGAGCCGCCTTCGGCTGGTGGCCGCGCTGGCACTCTACGACCAGGAGCTGGTCGGTGAATTCCTCGCGGCATTTCCCTTGCCGCTGAAGGCGGTACTGCTGGGCCAGCCCGACATGGATGCGTTGATGAATCTGCCCGACGGTGAATACGTGATGCCTGTGCCAGTGCCCGAAGACGAGGCGCTGGCACGACTGCTCGTCATCTCGCCCACGGAGAGCCGTGCCTTTCCGGGCACGGTCGGTGAAGCCATCGGCCTCGAACTGTGGGACGGGCGGCAGTCTTGGGTGATGACCGAAGAGGGCTGGGCTCCCAAGCCGGCGGACGGCACGGGTGGTGGCGACGCCTGATCGCGAGTGCCGGGCCGCCGATTGACCGAGTCGCGACAGCGGCCCGGTGAGGGCTCGGGCATCATGGCCGCTTTCAGCTCGTCGCCAGGCGTTGCCACCGTGAGCCGACCGAAGAACCGCTACTACGACCCGTCCAAGCCCCACCACCGCCCAGACGGGTTCCAGAACAACGATGGCGACTTCCAGCCCAAGAGCCTGGCCGAGGTCTTGCGATGGCGCTGGAATGCATCGCGGCAGGGGCTGCCTCCGCGTCCCGTCGAACCGATTCCAAGCACGCAGCCGGACCTCGCCTTCATCCAAGCCAACGCGAAGGCCGGCGTCGCGATGGAGCCGGCGGTCACCTGGATCGGGCATGCCACCGTGCTCGCGCAACTGGGCGGGCTCAACGTCCTGACGGATCCCATCTTTTCAGACCGCGCCTCGCCGGTGGCGTTCGCCGGACCGAAGCGGCATCTGCCGCCCGGCATGGCGCTGGGCGAACTGCCCCGCATCGACCTGGTGGTGGCCTCGCACAACCACTACGACCACCTGGACGAAGCCTCCATCCGGCATCTGAATGCACAGGATGGCGGCGCTCCGCTCTTCGTCGTTCCGCTGGGCCTGAAGGACTGGCTGCATTCGAAGGGCGTGTCGAACGCGGTCGAACTCGACTGGTGGGATTCGCATGTCGTGCGTGCGCAGTCCGGTGAGGTGGAGGTCATGCTGTTGCCCTCCCAGCATTGGTCGTCGCGCAGCCTCAGCGACCGCATGCTCACCCTGTGGGGCGGCTTTGCCGTGATGGCGCCGGACTGCCATCTCTTCTACGCAGGCGACACGGGCTACTCGCGCGACTTCAAGGACATCCGCCAGCGGCTCGCGCAGCGGCAAGGCGGCAGTGGCTTCGACATTGCGCTGGTGCCCATCGGCGCGTACGAGCCGCGCTGGTTCATGGCGGACCAGCACGTCAACGTGCACGAGGCGGTGAAGATCCACCAGGACCTGGGTGCCAAGCGATCGCTGGGCGTGCATTGGGGCACGTTCGAGCTGACGGACGAAGCACTGGATGAACCGCCGCGGCAACTGGTGCTGGAGCGTGAGGCAGCCGGGATCAGCGAGCAGGATTTCTTCGTGCTGGCGGTGGGACAGACGCGGCGGATTCCGCGGCGTTGATCGCTGGGCAGCCGCTGCCGGCGCTCGTTGCTGGCCAGGAACTGCCGATCGCAGGCACGACGGTGAGATGTGTTGGCGCTCAACCCCAGCAACAAAGGATGGCCTTGTCGGCCTTTGCAGCCCGGACAGTGAAGGATTGCAGCATGCGGAACGCGGAAAGGAGGTATGCAAACCCTTCCTCCGGGTCATCTGCCCAGTCGCCTGGGTAGACGTTCTGCCGATCCATTTCGGCAGGGTCGTAGCGGCCACGCAGCGAACTGTCAGTCTCGGCGGCCAGTCGTCGCGCATATGCCTTGACTTGCCGAGGCGAATGCATCTTTGGTTTGCCGTATGGGAGTTGTGTTGCCAAGGAGCTTCCGCCACGCAGCATTTCGGATAACGGGTTTGCCTTGTCGTACTTTGCAGCGCCGGTGAGGATCCAATGCAGGCCATCCCAGGCCTTGTCCAGATAGAGATTCCAATTGCCCGACGACTCCAGCAAGACGGAGCCAAGTTTGCGGGCATTCGCGTCCAGCGCCGGCACCTCATCTGAGTTGACCGCCGCCATGTAGAAGACGACGCTTGCATGTGCAGACGTCGTGCATGCGCCTGCGAGCAGGACGAGGAGTTGGCGACGATTCAAGGGTGGCTCCATTCATTGCCCCGCACGGGCGCTGCGTAGATGGGGTCGATGTAGACCTGTCCGCCGAACAGGAACTCCTTGCCGCCGACCTTGCGGAAGCCGAACTGCTCGTAGAACCGCACGGCCCGCAGGTTGCGATCGTAGACACCCAGCCAGAGGGTCTGGGCACCTTGCCGCCGGGCTTCGGCGTGGACGGCGAGCATGAGCTGGGCGCCGTAGCCTCGGCCGATGTGTTTGTGCCCGAGGTACAGCCGTGCCAGCTCGATCGGCGCTGGTCCTTCGACACAGTCGGGCGGGCTGGATTGCTTGATGACGGCATAGCCCACCAGCACGGAGTCTGCCTCGGCCAGCAGCGTCATGCACGATGGGTCTGCGATGTCCTGTGCCAGGACTTCCGGCGTGAAGTGTTCGGCCACGTAGTCGGCGATGTCTTGCGGGTCGTCGAGGTCGCGGTAGGTGTCCCGGAAGGCGGTGGAGGCGAAGGCGGCCAGAACGGATGCGTCGTCTGGAAGCGCAGGCCGAAGCGTGAGTTGCAGTGGCATGACGGTGTGCGAATCAAGGCCGCGGAGCTTGCAACTTGAAGCTGCAACTTCCCAATGTCTCGAAGCTCACGTCGATGACCCCGCCGTCCCGGCTGCCGGCGCTCAAGGCCTGCATGCCGCCCCACGCGCCGGTGGTGACGATCGTTCCTGCCGGGACCGTCAGTCCGCCGCGGGACAGGTGCCTCAACAAGGCGGGCACAACCAAGGCCGGATCATCAAGCGAATGCCCGCCGCGTCGCTCGAACGCGACGGCGTCCTGCTGCAACAACCGGAAGGACAGGTTCGCCCAATCCAGCCGTCGGTAGCCGTGCCAGGCACCCAACTGGAGCGCGCCATGCGACTGGTGATCTGCCATGCGAAGCAAGGCTGGCGCGGCCAGGCCCTCCTGCCAGCGCGAGGAGACCAATTCCACCGAGACAGTCATGGCATCGATGCACCTGTCAACGTCCTCGGGCTGCATGCTCAGTGCGGTCTCGGGCGAAACATCACGGCCCAGCCGCAGTGCGATCTCTGCTTCGACGCCAAGGAACGACCCAGCCTCGCCAGCGTGGTCGATACCCGCAGGATCCAATGGCGAATGACTGAAGGGCCCGGAGCGTGACGCGCCCCCCGATTTCCAATGGCGTACCAGTCCGCCCTGTGGCGCCCAGCCGAGCAACGCCGCTACCTCATCTTGTACAGCGTAGGCTTGCTCTTCGTCGAGCACGGCATCGGTCCAGTCGGCTGCGCGCAGAGGCTGCCCGGTCTTGCGCGCCCTGGCGAGCGCCTGGGCCAATTCGTTGGTTGACATGCGTGGTCCTTGAAAGCTGACGATTGCGCAGGCGTCACTGGGCAATCTTCCGGAAGGTCAGGCTGATGCGTTCGCCCCCATTCGTGGCCGCGAGTGCATTTCTCCCGGTGTCATCGTGGTGGCCTTCGTGATGCTACTTTGCCATGACCCTCCGCCAGAACAGCAATCCACATCCAGCAGTCTTTGCGCACTTCCGCTAATCTCCCTCCCTCACCCGGGGAGCTCTCTTGTTCAGCCAATTCGAAAAGCTCGTCCACCCCTACCCGGACGGCATTCCCAAACCCCCGCCGCGCGCCTTCTTCGCTTTCCTGTGGGAATGCACGCGCGGCATGCGCGGCTACATCCTCGCGATGACGGTGTTCACTGCGCTCATCGGCGCGTTCGAGGCGCTGCTGTTCGGCATGCTGGGCAACGTGGTCGACTGGCTCAGCCGCATCCAGCCCTCGCGGCTGTGGGCGGAGCAGAAGGGCACGCTCACGCTGCTGCTGGCACTGCTGCTGGGCAGCACGGTGCTGGTGGCCATCCAGTCGGCGATCAAGCAGCAGGCGCTGGCGGGCAACTTCCCGATGCGGCTGCGATGGAATTTCCACCGCCTGCTCTTGTCGCAGAGCATGGGCTTCTACCAGGACGAGTTCGCCGGCCGCGTCGCCACCAAGGTGATGCAGACCGCACTGGCCGTGCGCGACACCTGGATGATCGCCGCCGAGATGCTGGTGTTCGTCATCATCTACTTCGTCACGCTGCTGGTGGTGCTGGGCAACTTCGACGCCTGGATGCTGCTGCCTTTCCTCGGCTGGCTGGCGCTGTACGTCGGCGCGCTGAGCTATTTCGTTCCTCGCCTGGGCAAGGTGGCGCAGGCGCAGGCCGATGCCCGCTCGATGATGACCGGCCGCATCACCGACGCCTACACCAACATCGCCACCGTCAAGCTGTTCTCCCACGCCGGCCGCGAGGCACGCTTCGCCCGCAGCGCGATGGAGGAGTTCCTGGCCACCGTGCATGCGCAGATGCGCATGGTCACGGGCTTCGAGATCGTCAACCACGCGCTGAGCATGGGGCTCATCCTCAGCACGGCAGGCGTGGCACTGTGGCTGTGGACGCAGGGCTTGGCCGGCGTCGGCGCCGTGGCGGCGGCCACGGCGATGGCGCTGCGGCTCAACGGCATCAGCCACTGGGTGATGTGGGAGATGGCCTCGCTGTTCGAGCACATCGGCACGGTGCAGGATGGCATCAACACGTTGTCAAAGAGCCTGCAGGTGACCGACCGCGACGACGCGAAGCCGCTGGCGGTGAACCGCGGCGAGGTCCGCTTCGAGGACGTGAGCTTCTCCTACGGCGCGGCGGGTGAAGGCCGCCGCGTCATCGACCACCTGTCGCTGCACATCCGCCCGGGCGAGAAGATCGGCCTGGTCGGCCCCTCGGGAGCGGGCAAGTCCACGGTGGTGAACCTGCTGCTACGCTTCTATGACGTGGACGAGGGCCAGGTCCTCATCGACGGGCAGGACGTGTCCCACGTGACGCAGGACAGCCTGCGCGCACAGGTGGGCATGGTGACGCAGGACACGTCGCTGCTGCACCGCTCGGTGCGCGACAACATCCTCTACGGCCGACCCGATGCCACCGACGCGCAGATGATGAGCGCCGCCGAGCGTGCCGAGGCGCATGACTTCGTCCAGACGCTGAGCGACCCCAAGGGCCGCCGCGCCTACGACGCCCACGTGGGCGAGCGCGGCGTGAAGCTGTCGGGCGGCCAGCGCCAGCGCATCGCCATTGCACGGGTGATGCTCAAAGATGCGCCCATCCTGCTGCTGGACGAGGCCACCAGCGCTCTCGACTCGGAGGTCGAGGCCGCCATCCAGGCCAGCCTCTACCGGCTGATGGAGGGCAAGACGGTGGTGGCCATCGCGCACCGGCTGTCGACCATCGCCGCCATGGACCGGCTCATCGTGATGGACAAGGGCCGCATCGTGGAGGAAGGCGACCACCGCACGTTGCTGGCCAAGGGCGGCCTGTACGCCCGGCTGTGGGCGCACCAGAGCGGCGGCTTCCTGGGCGAAGAGGCCGACGATTCGGACACGCAACGGGCTGCCTGAAAGCGCACGGGCGTCCTACACTGGGCGCCATGTCCAGCCGCGCTGAGTCCGACCCCGGGCCGATTTCGCAAGGCACGCCGCAGGCGGGGGCCGCACCCGCAGCGCACGCGCCGTGGGTGCAGGCCTCCAGCATGCAGCTGGGCTTGGCCATGGGGCTGGTGGGCATCGTCTTCTACCGCATCGACCTCGCCACCCAGCGCATCCAGCTCAACGACTGGGGCTACCAGTTCATCGGGTTGGAGCCTCAGCCCGATGGCATGCCCATCGAAGCCATCCGCGAACGCATCCACCCGGACGACCGGCAGATGATCCGCGACGCCACGCGCCATGCCGCCGAAACGACCGGCGTCATCGACACCGAGGCCCGCTACCGGCGCTTCGACGGCGTCTACCGCACCCTGCTGACGCGCCGCCTGGCCGAGCGCAATGCCGCGGGCGAGGCGGTGGCGGTGATCGGCGTGTCGATGGACATCTCCGAACAGGTGAAGGAACGCGAGAAGGCGCAGGCCGCCGCGCAGAGCATGGAGATGGTGGTCGATGCCACCGGCGTGGGCGTGTGGTCCACCGACGTGGCATCGCGCCAGACGCAGTGGAACACCCAGATGCGGCGCATCTACGGCATCGCCGACGACGTGCCCGTGTGGGAGGCCCGGCGGCAGGCGATCGCGCGCACCGATCCGGCCGACGTGGAGCGCCTGGATGCCGCGTATGCCCGGTTGGCCGCAGGAGAGCAGGGCACCATCGAGATCGAGTTCGGCATCCGCTGGCCGGATGGGCAGCCGCGCTGGATCGTGGGCCGCAGCCGCGCTGCCGTGCGCGAGGGGCGGCGCGTGGTGTTCGGCGTGTTCATCGACGTGACCGAACGCCGGACCACGCAGGAACGCCTGCGCCGCGCGGAGGAGCGCACGCTGCTCGCTGCCAAGACCGTGGGCCTGGCGATGTGGGAGCGTGACCTCGTCACCGGCGAGAGCTGGTGGGACGCGCAGATGTACCGGCTGCGTGGCCTGTCGTCCGAGGAGCGGCGCACGCCCAACGAGCTGCGGCACCAGAGCATCCATCCCGACGACCTGTACTTCGTGGAGGAGCGCACCGCGCACATCATCGACCGCGAGACCGACTACCAGTTCGACTTTCGCGTGCGCTGGCCCAACGGCACGGTGCGCTGGCTGGCCGCGCGGGGCACGGTGATCCGCGACGACGCAGGGCGCCCGCTGCGCATCCTCGGCTTCAACTGGGACGTGACAGAGCACAAGAACGCCGAAGCGCTGAGGCACGAGCGCGAGGCGGCCGAGGAAGCGAGCCGCGCCAAGAGCCAGTTCCTCTCGCGCATGAGCCACGAGCTGCGCACGCCGCTGAATGCCGTGCTGGGCTTCACGCAAGTGATGCTCGACGACGCCAGCCAGCCGCTGGGCGACCGGCAGCGGCCGCGGGCCGAGCACATCCGGGACGCCGGCAAGCACCTGCTCGCGCTCATCGATGACGTGCTGGACCTGACCAGCGTGGAGGCTGTCGGCTTGAACGCAGAGCCGCTGGCCGTCGCGCCGCTGGTGAGCGACATGGTGATGTGGATCACCCCGGCCGCCGACACGGCCCTGGTATCGGTCGATACCGGTGCGCTGCACGGCGCTGTGATGGCCGATCAGCGCCGCCTGCGGCAGGTGCTGGGCAACCTGCTGAGCAATGCGGTCAAGTACAACCGCGTCGGCGGGCGGGTGCTGGTGTCCGCCCATGCGGGCCAGGGGCGTGACGCCGGCATGCTGTGCATCCGCGTGGAAGACAGCGGCCGTGGCCTCACGCCGGCCCAGTTGCAGCGGCTGTTCGAGCCGTTCAACCGGCTGGGGGTGGAGCGCGAAGGCATCGAAGGCACGGGTATCGGCCTGACCATCGTGCGCTCGCTGGTGGAGCGCATGGGCGGCCGTGTCGACGTGCGCAGCGACGCAGGCAAGGGGACGTGCTTCGAGGTGTGGCTGCCGGCGGCCAAGGCGCCGCAGGACAGCGAGGCGACCCAGCCGATGCCGCTGACGGTGTCGTCGCCCGGACTGTCGGCGATCGAGGTGCTCTACATCGAGGACAACGCCGTCAACGTGCTGCTGCTGCGCGAGATCGTGAACCTGCGCGACAACGTGACGCTGCACGTGGCGGTGGATGGCCGCTCAGGCATCGAGCGCGCGCTGGCGCTCAAGCCGCGCGCCGTGCTGATCGACCTGCAACTGCCCGACATCGACGGCTTCGCCGTGCTGCAAGCCTTGCGGCAGGAGCCGTCGATGAAACATGTGGCGCTCATCGCCCTGTCGGCGAACGCGATGCCCGACGACATCGAGCGGGCGATGCAGCTGGGCTTCGACGACTACCTCACCAAGCCCATTGACTTCCGCCGCTTCCTGGGCACGCTGGACAACCTGGCCGGCCTGTCCAGCGGCTGAGGAGCTTCAAGCGCTGGGCACCAGTTGCAGCAGCCGCTGGCGCAGCTCGTCCTCGGGCATGTAGCCATGCGCGACCAGGTGCAGCTCGCCGTTCGCTTCGGCGATCAACGCCGGGAAGCCGCGGATGCCCCAGGCCTGCGACTGCGCGAAGTCGGCGCGGGTGGCTTCGCGGGTCGCCTCGGCCGCGAAGGCGTTGGCGAAGTTGCTGCGGGGCAGGCCCACGGCTTCGGCCACGTCGGCCAGCACCTCGGGGCGGGTCACGTCCTTCCCTTCGGCGTAGAAGGCCTGCTGCACGGCCTTGAAGTAGCGCCAAACGTGCTGTGGCCAGTGCGTGCGCACGGCGATGGTGGCGCGGCTCGCGGGTTCGGTGTCGTAGACGAAGCCGTCCTGGTGCATGGCGGTCTCGGATGCGAACGGCAGGCCGGTGGCCTCGTGCACGTGTTTCCAGTGGCCGAGGATTTCATCGGCACGGCCGGGAGCCATGGGTTCGGTGGTGTAGGGCCGCAGCCCGCCCATGATGAGCGCCAGCTGCAGCGGTGCGGTCTCGCGCGGGTCGGCCAGCAGGGCCGAGAGGGTCTTGCCGAAGCCGTAGCACCAGGAGCACATCGGGTCGGCGACGTAGATGAGGTTCATGGGCCGGATTGTCGGCGCAAGGCGAAACCCTTGCAGCGCGCTACTGTTCAGCGGCCTGCGGCAGCCTGAATGCCGACACCGCGTGCACCAGCCGGTCCGCCTGCGTCTGCAGGCTCGATGCCGCCGCGGCCGACTGCTCGACCAGCGCCGCGTTCTGCTGGGTCGCATCGTCGATGCGCGTCACGCTGTCGTTCACCTGCGCGATGCCGCCGCTTTGCTCGTGCGTGGCGCGCGTCAGCTCGGCGATCAGGTCGCGCACGCGGCCGACCTGCGCGACGATGTCGGTCATCGTGCTGCCGGCCTGGCCCACCAGCGTGGAGCCCGCCTCCACGCGCTGCACGCTCATCGCGATCAGTCCCTTGATCTCCTTGGCCGCCTGCGCCGACCGCTGCGCCAGCGTGCGCACCTCGCCGGCCACGACCGCGAAGCCGCGGCCCTGTTCGCCGGCACGCGCCGCTTCCACCGCGGCGTTCAGCGCCAGGATGTTGGTCTGGAAGGCAATGCCGTCGATCACCGAGATGATCTCCGAGATCTTGCGGCTGCTCGCCTGGATGTCGCTCATCGTGTCGACCACCTCGCCCACCACCGCGCCGCCGCGAGCGGCCACCTCGCTGGCGCCGGTGGCCAGCTGTTCGGCCTGCCGCGATGCTTCGGCATGCAGCGCCACCGCGCGTGTCATCTCCGACAGCGAGGCCGCGGTTTCCTGCAGGCTGCTGGCCTGGCGCTCGGTGCGGCTGCTCAGGTCCAGGTTGCCGCTGGCGATCTCGGTGGTGGCGCCGGTCATGGCATTCACGCCGTCACGCACTTCGCTCACCAGCCGCGCGAGGTTGTCGCGCATGTCGGCCATGGCGTGCAGCAGTTGCGCGGTCTCGTCGCTGCCATGCGCGTCAATGGACTCGTGAAGGTCGCCGCGTGCGATGGTGCGCGCTGCTTCCACCGCGCGCCGCAGCGGCCTGACGATGGAGCGGATGATGACCACCGACAGCACCACGGCCAGGCCGACACCGGCGGCCAGCACGGCCAGCGTCGCCATCATGAGCATGCGGGAACTCGCGGCCGTGGCTTGCGTTGCCGCTTCCGTGGCCTGCACGCGCTGCGACAGCAGCGTGGCCACTGCGCCGGCTGCGGCCTCGAAGGGCGGCAGCACGTTGAGCCGGAAGTTCGACACCGCCGTGGGCCGGTCGCCTTCCTTGAAGGTCTTGATCACGTCGGCGCGTGCACGCACGTACTCCGTCCAGCTCTTCTTGAAGATGTCGGCCTGCTCGCGCCCGGCCGCATCGTCGATCACCGCGAAGCTGCCATCCAGCGTGGCCAGTGCCTGCGCATCGAGCTTGTCCATCGCGTCGAAGTGCTCGGCCGCGGTCTTGATGTACTGCGACTCCATGCCCAGCGTGATGCGCGTGCGGCTGCGGTACAGCGTGTCCAGCGCGAGGCCCAGTTGCCCGAGCGGCACCGTGTCCTTGCGGTAGGCGAGCTCGAAGCGTTCGTTCAGTTGCCGCAGTCCGAACACGCTGACCAGGGCGACCGCCGCGATGAGCAGGGTCAGGCTGGCGGCCAGCAGCGAAAGCCGCGTGCCGATGCGCAGGTTGGCAAGCATGCGAAGTCTCCGTCGTTGTCGATGTGTCGCGGACTTCGACGCTCGCGCGCATGAACTTGAGTTGACTACATGGATGTAGCTGAAAGGGGCCATGGCGGCGCGCGAATGCGCAACTTCTTCACGCCGATCGCGATGCACCGTCCCTAACTCGACAGGGCCCGCTTCCCTAGCTTCGCGGGTCATCCCTAGGTCGGCGCTTGCTGCGCGTGCGGTCAGCGCCGAAATTCTCCGCGTGGCCGATGAGCTCCTCGCGCGCCGGCCACACCACAACCATCACTCAAGGAGCACATCATGAAGTCGTTCAGAAGTCTCTTCGCCATCGTGGCGATGCTGGCTGCGCCGTTCGTGGCGCATGCGCAGTCCACCACCGCCTGCGGACCCTCGGTGAAGGCCGATGTGGCCAAGCAGGTCGACGCGGCATTGCAGATGCCGGAGGCCGAGCAGGCAAAGGCGCTGGCCTCCATCTACGAGAAGTACAAGTCTTGCGGCACCATCGACGGTGCGCAGGTGCCGGCCAGTGACCCGATCTACACCGCGGCACGCCAGTGTGGCGCCAAGGTGGCCTACGTCGGCAGCCTCTACTACGAGGAAATGTCATGCTGCGGCTATGACCCGCAGCGCCGCACCTTCGCCTGCCCCGTGAAGATCAAGCAGCCCTTCGGTTTCGGTGGTTCACCGCTGCCGGGCAGCCGCGAGTACACGCTGCATTGCGTGGCCGATGCGGCCGGCGTGTTCCAGCCGGTGGGCATCGACAGCGTGCACCTGTCGGACTCGAACTTCGCGCCGACCTGGCAGTTCGCCACGGTGACCAACGCCAACCAGAACCTGGGCCTCGTGCAGCCGATGAGCGGCCAGCCCCGGCGCGCGCGGTCCATCCTGTCGTGGAACCTGCCGCCCACGGGCTGCAACTTCGCGCCGATCTGGGGCGACGTGCTGGACTACACGATCCGTCTCGATCAGTAACGCCGTCACACTTTCCCGGCAAACGCTCGCACCTCGTTGCAAAGCCGAACGCCTGCATGCGCTCGGCTTTGCGACAGTGGTGGCGTCATGCGTGATTTCGAAGATTCCACCTTGTGGCGCATCAGCGCCTTCGAGCAGATGCGGCAACAGACCGGCAGCAGCGGGTTCATGCGGCTGTCTGGTCCCACCCTGCTGCCCACCACCTTGCTGGCCGACCTTCGCCGCCTCGATGCGGACCCGTCGAGTTCGGACGCGATGGAGGTGATCGCCGCCTGCCTGCGCCATCGCGAGGCAGCGCTCGTGTGCGTGGAGGTCGATGGCCTCGTGTGGCCGGTCACGCTGTTCCCTCAGGAAGACCTGTACCACTCGCCGCGCAACCTGCTGGATGCGCCGATGTCGTCGCTGGCGAAGCTGCGCGTGGTGGCGACCGAGCCGCCCGGCGTGCGGCCACCGGGGCACTGGATGTACGAGCGCATCGCGCAGGCCGAGCACTACCGCTCGCTGCCGCACATGCTGTGGCGCCTGGCGCTGCACGGCCCGCGCAACAAGCTGCTGGCCGACATCGCCGGCCCCGCGATGTACCGCCTCGTGGCCAGCGGGCGCGGCGAACGGCCGCAGGCACCGGGCGCGCTGGGATCGGCCATCGAGCGGTTGCAGCTGAACTCGGTGAGCCTCAACGACATTTCCCGCTGGCCGGGCATGAGCCCTGAGCGCGCGAGCCGCCTGCTGAACGGGCTGTACCTGTCGGGCTGCCTGATGACCACGCGAACGCAAGCCCTGCCGCGCGATGCGGCAGGTGCGGGCCGGGGCCTGTTCGCCTGGAGGAAGTCACGCTGACGCGCCGCAAGGCGTGCCAGCGCAGGGCATCAGAACGCCGCGGGCTGTGACTCGGGCGTTTCCACCACCGGAGGAGGCAGCTCGGCGGCCTCCACCTCGGGCAGTTCGATGTCCAGCTCGTTCACGAAGCGCTCGTGCCGTTCGCGCCGTGCGGCGGCGAGCTGCTCGCGCACCTCGTGCACGCGCTCGGCGATGTTGCGCGACTCCTCGCTTTCGTGCGTTTCCGCTTCGATGTCTTCGGGAGTGGCACAGACGAAGCCGCTGCCCTTCCACCACACTTGCACCTCGGTGCCTGGGTGCAGTTGCTGCGAAGGGTTCGAGAACTTCATCTCCACCGTGCCACGAGGCAGGTCGAAGCGGATGGTGCCTTTGTCGGTGACGGCGGTTGGGTGCCGATCTACCTTCAGCGTGTCGAGCAGGTGCGGAAAGATGGGGGTATGAGGCCAGGAGAGAACGCGGCTCATTGACAAACTCCTCGTAGGTGTGAGTTTGCGCACGAAGATATCGGACCGTCCCCCTTGCATTCCAATGCATTTACGGCTGGTTACGACGGGTGAAGTCGCGACACCACAAACACGGTGAACCCCGATGCCGGGGCCACGCAAAACCGCTAGGGTTGCCGCATTGCCTCACGCACGATCGTGCGAGCGGCTGGCGGCGCGTTGGATGACGCGTGTCGCCTGCGACAAGGCCTGCAGGCGCTGCGACAGGAAGTCGATGAGCTTGGGGTGCTGGGCATACACCACGTTGAAGCGCAAGTGCCGCTGGTCCTCGTTGCCGGCATCGAAGGCCGCGCCCGCCAGCAGGATGCCTTCGCGGTAGGCCTCCCTCACCAGCGTGTCGGCCTCCACGCCTGCGGGCAGCGTGCCCCACAGGAAGAGGCCGCCTTCGGCCGGCCGGTCGAGCAGCATGCCGGCGCGCCGCAATTCGCGGGCCGTGACGTTGCGCGCGGTGGCGAGCTTCTGCTGCAGCCGGTCCAGGTGCTTGCGCAGGCGGCCACCCGCCAGCAGCTCGAGCAGCACGTTCTCGTTGAGCGAGGACGTGGTCAGCACCGACTGGATCTTCGTGCGCAGCAGCACCTTCAGCAGCGACGGCTCGGCCGCGACGTAGCCCACGCGAAGCGCCGGGCTCAGCGCCTTGCAGAAGCTGGAGTAGTAGATGACGCGGCGCAGTTCCGAGAGCTGGGCCAGTCGCGTGGCCGGCCCGGCGTGGAAGTGCCCGTGCACGTCGTCCTCGGCCAGCAGCATGTCGTGGCGTTCGGCCAGCATCAGCACGCGGTGCAGGTTGGCGGCGCTGCAGGCCCAGCCCGTGGGGTTGTGCAGCACGCTCTGGATGAAGAAGAGCCGCGGCCGGTGCTCGATGCAGGCGGCCTCGATCTGGTCCAGGTCCGGGCCGTCGTGGCCCCGCATGATGCCCACCATGTTCACGCCGGCCTCGCGCAGCCGGTCGAACAGCAGGTGGTAGCCGGGTGTCTCCACCAGCACCGTGTCGCCGGCTTTCAGGAATGAGCGGCAGATCAGGTCGATCGCGTGCGTGCCGCCGAAGGTGGTGAGCACGCGGCTCGCGTCGGTGGCGATGCCCTGGCCGCGCATGAACATCGCCAGCCGCTCGCGCAGCTCGGGCATGCCTTGCGGCGGGCAGCGCGCGGCCATGCCGCCCACGCTGCGGGCCAGGCCGCGCTGCACCACCGCGGCGGGAATCGCGTCTTCCAGCCACGACACGGGCAGGGCGCCGCTGCTGGCGGGCAGCATGTTGGCGCGCTGGTCATGGGCCTGCTGCACGAGCCAGACGGCGTCGTGCTCTTCGCCGGCTTCGAGGCGGCTGGGCAGCGGCTCGGGGGAGGCGGCCTCGCACACGAAGAAGCCGGCGGTGCCGCGCGAATCCACCAGGCCCTGGGCCACCAGGCGGTCGTAGGCGGTGATGACGGTGTTCGGGCTCACGCCCAGTTGCGTGGCCATCGAGCGGATGGAGGTGAGCTTCGCGCCCGCGGGCAACTGGCCGGCCTCGATGAGCGCCACGAGGCGCGACTCGATCTGGTCGGCCAGGGGAATGGTGGATTGGCGGTCGAGCGGAAACACGGGAGGTTCAGACGGGCGGGTCAGAGCATGAGCGCGATCGCGAGGACGACCAGCGAGGACGCCATGATGGCATTGAACAGCTTGCGGTGCAGCGGCTGCACGAGCAGCCGGCGGATGGCCACGCCGAACAGCGCCCACATCGACACGCAGGGCAGGTTGATGGCGATCGAGATGGCCGTGACCAGCGCGGACCCGCCCAGCACGCCCATGCCGGGCGGCATGAACACGGTGGCCACCGTGACGGCCTTGACCCAGCCCTTGGGATTCACCGCCTGGAAGGACAGCGCCTGCCAGAACGACAGCGGCCGCTCCATGTCCCTGTGGCCCACCGCGGAGCCCGCGAGCTTCCACGCCAGCACGACGAGGTAGGCCGCGCCCACGATGCGCAACACCTGGTGCAGCACCGGCCAGGTGTGGAACACGGCGCCCAGCCCGAGGCAGGAGAAGAAGATCTGCGGGCCATGCCCCGCCGCGATGCCCAGGATGTGCGGCAGCGAACGGCGATAGCCGAAGTTCGCGCCGGACGCCGTGAGCATGATGTTGTTCGGGCCGGGCGTGCTGGACATCACCAGCGAGTAGGTGAGCAGTGGAATGAGTTCGGTCATCGCGAGGTCTTGGGCAGGCATGGTGCCAAGCGTAGGCAGGGGCCTGCATCGCGTGAAGCCACAAGGGGTGGGGCTGTCGCGCGCACTGTGTCAATCGACAAGGCCACACAGTTTCAAGGCGTGTGCTGCGTGATAGCTTGCGGGCGTTGTCTCTCAACTGACCTGCCTTCACCACGATGACTTCCCTGTCCATCTCCTACGACGACGTGGCCCGCGCCCATGAGCGCATTGCGGCCGTGGCCCACCGCACGCCGGTCATGCGCTCATCCACCGCCGACGGGCGCACCGGCGCGCAGCTCTTCTTCAAGTGCGAGACGCTGCAACGCATCGGCGCGTTCAAGATCCGCGGTGCCTACAACGCGGTGTCGCAGTTCACGCCGGCCCAGCGCGAAGGCGGCGTCATCACGTTCTCCTCGGGCAACCATGGCCAGGCGATCGCGCTGGCGGCGAAGCTGCTGGGCGTGAAGGCCGTCATCGTCATGCCCAAGGACGCACCCGAGGTGAAGGTGGCGGCCACGCAGGGCTACGGCGGCGAGGTGGTGCGCTACGACCGCTATGCCGAAGACCCGGCCGTGGTGGTCAAGCGCATCGCCGACGAGCGCGGCATGACCTTCATTCCGCCCTTCGACCATCCGCGCGTGATGGCCGGGCAGGGCACGGTCGCCAAGGAGCTGTTCGAGGAGGTGGGCGAGCTGGACCTCATCGTCACGCCGCTGGGCGGCGGTGGCTTGTTGAGCGGCACGGCCACGGCGGCGCGCAGCCTCAGCCCCCGGTGCGACATCGTCGGTGTCGAGCCCGAGGCCGGCAACGATGCGCAGCAGAGCCTGGCCAAGGGCGAGATCGTCCGCATCGAGACGCCGCGCACCATCGCCGATGCCGCGCAGAGCCGCTCGCTCGGGCAGCACACCTTCCCGGTGCTGCGTGAACTCGGTGTGCGCGTGGTCACGGTCAGCGACGCGGAGCTGGTGGAGACGATGAAGTTCTTCGCCGCGCGGATGAAGCTCGTCGTGGAGCCCACCGGCTGCCTCGCGGCCGCCGCCGTGCTCACCGGCAAGCTGGATGTGCGCGGCAAGCGGGTGGGCATCGTGCTGTCTGGCGGCAACATCGACCTGGAGCGCTTCGCCCAGCTCGTGGCTGGCCAGGGCTAGCCGGCGGGCATGCGCTCGAAAGCCTTCAACGACGGGTCGATGGCATCCCACGCCAGGCCGCGCACGCTGTAGGTGAGCACCTGCGGCGTGAAGCGGCTTGGCTCGTCCAGGCTGGCCGCGGGGACGGCGATGAAGTCGGGCATGGCGGCGAAGCGCAGGAAGACCGCCGTGCCGCAGACCGGACAGAAGGCGTGGGTCTTCACGTTGCCGCTTTCGCCCGCGACGTTCCAGTGCGTGGCCTCGCCGGTGATCGCCATCTCGGCCTGTGCGGGAAAGGTCAGCCAGGAGCCATGGCCGGTGCCGCTTCGCTTCTGGCAGTCGCGGCACTGGCAGTGGTTCTGGAAGACGGGCGCGTGCCTGGTCTCGTAGCGGATCGCGCCGCAGGCACATCCGCCGGTATAGGGCTGGGTCATGGCGGCTCCTGGTTCAAGTGGCCTTGGGCCAGGCGAAGACGTCGATGCCCTGGCCGGTTTCGAGCAGGGATTTCAGGCTGGACAGAACGATCGGCCAGCCGCGCTGGATGCCCTTGGCCATGGCGCTGTCCGCTTCGAGTTCGTCGTGGGTGACGGTGAGCCGCACCATGTCTGCACAGGTTTCGACGTCGAAACGCACGCGGCTGTAGGCGGCCGGATCGTCGGCCTGCGCGGGGCTGGCCCAGGTGATGACCAGGCGCGTCGGCGGCGAGACCTCGACCACCTGGCCCACGATGTTGACGGTGCGTTGCTCGTTGTCGCGCACGTGCTGCCAGGTCGCCCCGGGCTTCCACTCGGACAGGTTCTCGTGCCCCCAGTAGCGCCGCGCGACCTCCGGCTTCATGATGGCCTCGAACACCTTGTCCGGCGTCGAGCGGATGTAGGTCACGTAGACGAAGCTCGTCTTCTCTTTGCTCATCGTCACTCTCCTTCGAGTTCCTTTTTCAGGTCGTGCAGCAGGCTGAGCCGCTGACGTTCGAACTTGCGCACCCACCGCTCGTAGACCTCGTGCAGCGGCACCGGGTTGATGAAGTGCAGCTTCTCCCGGCCGCGCTTGACCGTGCTCACCAGGTTGGCGTCTTCGAGGATGCCCAGGTGCTGGGTGGCCGACTGCCGCGCCATGTCCAGGTGCTCGCACAACTCGCCCAGCGTCTGGCCGTTGCGCTCGCACAGCAGGTCGAGCAGCTTTCTGCGGGTCGGGTCGCCCAGTGCCTTGAAAACCTTGTCTGCGTCCATTCGTCTTGTGGTTGCGTGAGCGAATAATAGGCAGGTAAATACCTGCATGTCAAGCCGGGGCCATCAGGCGGATGAGGCACTGCACTGAAACACTTTCATCGGGCTCACCGCGTGACGGATGCCACGCATGGGGGAATGCCCCGGGGGCGGGCGGCTTCACCTTTGCCGCAAACTGGCCGAAGTCCGAGGCGTGCCCCGAACCCGGGTCATGGCGTATCGCCTGCGCGAATGCGAAGGCGGCTTTTCGATGAACATCAAGTCCCTCAATCGTTGGCTCGGCGCATTGATCGTCCTGACCGCGCTCGCCCTGGCGTGGAACCAGTTCGCCATGGAGAAGAGCTTCGTGGTCGACGCCGCTTCCAGGCTGCCGGTCAACACCGTCGACGACCGCAGCTCGGGCGGCAAGAGCGTGGCCGCGGTCAAGACCGAGAACGGCCGCTTCGTGATGGACTGCACCATCAACCCCGGCTACGAGTGGCCGTACTGCGCGACGGCCTTCGAGCTCGGCCGGGCGCCCTACGGCATGGACTTGTCGGGCTACGACACCATGACGCTGAAGGTGGCCTACGAGGGGCCAGAACCGCAGCAGCAGGTGCGCGTGTTCCTGCTCAACTACAACCCGAAGTACTCCAGCCAGAAGGAGTACGAGTCGGCCAAGGTGCAGGAGATCTTCTACGACCCCGGCCGCGACAAGACGCTGACGGTGAAGCTGTCGCAGTTCACGGTCGCCTCGTGGTGGAGCAACGAGCACAACATCTCGGTGCAGAACGCCGGGCTGGAGTTCGACAACGTCGTGGCGCTGCAGGTGTCCACCGGCGGCAAGGTGGTGCCCGGCGCGCATCGCATCTGGGTGGAGCGCATCGAGTTCCGCGGCAAGCTGATTGCGCCGGCCACCTTCCGGCTGATCGTGATCGGCCTGTGGATGCTGGGCCTCATCGCCTACCTCTTCGGCTACAGCGTGTCCACGCGCCGCAAGCTTCTGGCCACGCACCGCAGCCGGCTGTCGCTGCAGCGGCTGAACGAGGCGCTGCAGCTGGAGAAGCAAAGCCTGCAGCACATGGCCCACCGCGACCCGCTCACCGGCGTGCTCAACCGCCATGGCCTGGGCGAGGAACTGCTGCGGCTGTCGGCCAAGGGCGACAAGAAGCTCTTCCCCCTGTCCATCGTCTTCATGGACATTGACCACTTCAAGCGCATCAATGACGGGCACGGCCATGGCGTGGGTGACGAGGTGCTGCGCGGCGTGGCCGAGATGGTCCAGGGCGACATCCAGCGCGACGACCTGTTCGCGCGCTGGGGCGGCGAGGAGTTCATCATCCTCTGCCCGGGCACTGAGCCCAGCCAGGCGCAGGCCATGGCCGAGCGGCTGCGTAGGGCCGTCTCGGTGCGCGACTGGCCGCATGGCCTGCGCGTGACCAGCAGCTTCGGCGTGTCCGAGGCGCGTGCGGGCGAGGACCTGGGCGAGAGCATCCGCCGCGCAGATGGCGCGATGTACCGCGCCAAGCAGATGGGCCGCGATCGCGTGGAGCTGCACCTGGTGCATGGGCGGGGGCGTGACCAGGATGCGGCGTGAGGCCTGTCGGCGCTGGCGCCCTGAGGCGGCTTGTGGCAGGCTGATCCCGATGCACGGAATGAAATTCATCGCGGCGCTGGCCTTGGCCCTCGGGCTGGTGAACGGGGCCGCGGCGCAGGCGCAACTGGTGAACGTGGACGACGCCAATCCGCCCTTCATGTTCTCGCGCGAAGGACAGGCGGCAGGCGTGTACCCGGCGCTCATGCGGGCCGTCTTCCGCGAGATGAAGGAGGCGGTGAGCATCGAGCCCAAGCCCTGGCGACGTGCGCTGTCGGAGATCGATGCCGGCACGGCCGGCGTGGGCGGCATCTACAAGAATTCCGAGCGTCTCAAGCGTTTCGACTACAGCGAGCCGATGTTCGTGGAGCGGGTCAGCATCTATGCCGTGCAGGGCGACACCACCCGCTATGCCGGCGTGGCCAACCTCAAGGGCAAGCGCGTGGGCGTGATCCGCGGCTGGAGCTACGGCGACGACTTCGACGAGGCCCGCAAGGCCGGGGCGATGGAGGTCGAGGAGGTCAACAGCGACACGCAGAACTTCGCCAAGCTGGCCGCCGGCCGGCTGGACGTGGTGCTGGCCATCGTGGAGGCGGCCGAGCCGCAGCTGCGCCAGCACCGCAACGTGCAGCTCGCAGGGTCGCTGGCGGAGAACCCGACCTACCTGGCGTTCAACAAGGCCGCGAACAAGCAGGGCTTCCTGGAGCGCTTCAACGCGGCGCTGTTGCGGCTGAAGAAGAGCGGGGCGCTGTCGCGAATCGTCGTCGAGGAACTGCACCGGCCCTGAACGGATTCAGGGCAGCCCGGCGTCCTTCCTGCACTGGGCCCGCAAGGCCGCCCAGCCTTCCTCGCCCAGGTCCTCCAGGGTGCGCATGTTGGCCTCGAAGATGGCTTCGGGCTCGGCGAAGGCGTCCACGGCACGGTCCACGCTGTCTTCGCGCAGCAAATGCAGCGTCGGGTAGGGCGACTGGTTCGTGGCGTTCGTCACGTCGCCCACGTCCGTGCCTTCGAACTGGTAGTCGGGGTGGAAGCTCGCCACCTGCAGCACGCCGTCCAGTCCGAGTTCCTCCAGTGCGCCGTCGGCGATGTCCAGGAAGTCGTTGTAGTCGTGGAAGTCCTGCAGCACCCAGGGGTGGATGAGCAAGGTCGTGTCCACTTCGGCCGCCGGCGCCGCGACGAGCCGCTGCATCTCGGCCACCAACTCCGACAGCAGGGTCTTCGCGTCCGACGCCTCGCTCACCACGTATCTCACTTGACCCTTGACCTGCACCGCCTTGGCAAAGGGGCACAGGTTCAGGCCGATGACGGCCCGGTCGACCCAGGCACGGGTCTCCAGCAGGGCTTGCGAGGCTTGGATCTGGGGGGGCTGCATGTGGGCATTGTCCGACGAGCTAGGGAGGCGCCGTCCGAATCTTGTCAGTGTTTTTCGTACAAGAGGTATGGACAAGACCCGGCAGACAGCATCGGCGCCGGCCCATTTCCCGGGAGGGCGGCGGTGCCTAAAGTTGACACCAGGATGTTCAAGGTTTCGAAGGAGATTGCCATGAACGCTTCGACCCAAGGCCAGGCAGCTTACGAGCTGCGTTTCCAGTCCCTCTTCGACGAGGGCCGCGGTTTCGCCTTCCCCTGCGACGCGCAGGGCCACGTCGACATGGACGCCCTGAGCGACCGTGCCCGCCAGAACTACCTGTACGCCCGCGCCGTGATCGGCCGCGAGGTGCACATGCCTGCCGTGCTGGCCACGCGCCTGCACTGATCGCTTTCCCTGCATCCGCTGTGGCGCCGTCCAAGCGCCCCGAAGCGGTCGACCTGGGTTAGCCTTCAGGCTTTGCGCGCCCCCCGCGGAGGCCTTTTGAAGACGTTCCAGATCGAAATTCAGCGCGTGAAGGCGATGACCACCGGCCACGGCCTGGTCGAAGCCCTGATCGACGCGCTTGTCATCCCCCAGAAACCCAGCTCTGACGGACGTGAGCCATCGACGCGGCTGTCGATGAGCGAAGCCGACGCACGCGTGCTCTTCCTGTTGCTCAAGCAGCAGCTTGCCGAATTCGACAAGAAGAAGGCGCGCAGCCAGCGCTGACGGCGTCTTGCGATGACCCCCGCTGCGCCCACCACGCCGCGACGCGGCCGCCGGCTGGCCCCGCGCCTGCTGGGGGCCATCGTGCTGGCCAGCACGGTGCTGGCGCTTTTCGCCACGGGCATCCAGCTGTACCTCGACTACTCGCGCGACCTGGGCGAGATCGACGCCGAGTTCGAGCAGATCGATCGCTCCTACCGCGCCAGCCTGGCCAGCAGCCTGTGGTCCTTCGACACCAACCAGATCCGCCTGCAGCTGGACGGCATCCTGAAGATGCGCGACGTGCAGCATGCCGAGGTGTCGGGGCTGGCCGGCGAGCATGTGTGGGCCGGCGAGACGCCCAAGGGCCGCTTCCTCGAGAGGCAGTACACGCTGGTGGCGCCCAACGCCTCCAAGTCGCAGCTGGGCACGCTCACCGTCAAGGTGGGTCTGGGCGGCGTGTACGAGCGGCTGGTGGACCGCACCATGGTCATCCTCGCGACGCAGGGCCTGAAGACCTTGCTGATCGCGATGTTCATCTTGTTCATCGTCACCCGCTGGGTCACGAGCCACCTGGAACGCCTCGCCCAGCATGCCGGCGAGCTGAGCGTGGAAAAGCTCGACGGCCATGAGCTGACGCTGGACCGCGGCCCGAGGCACCGCCCCGACGAGCTGGATGACCTGGCCCAGGCCTTCAGCGCCATGCGCCAGCGGCTGGCCGCCGAGCTGGCGCGCCGCGCCGATGCCGAGGCGGCGCTCAAGGCCCACCGCGACCACCTGGAGGAGCTGGTGGCCAGCCGCACCGCCGAGCTGCAGGTGGCCAAGGAACGCGCCGAGGTGGCCAACCAGGCCAAGAGCAACTTCCTCGCGCGCATGAGCCACGAGCTGCGCACACCGCTGAACGCCATCCTGGGCTATGCGCAGATCCTCAAGATGAACCGCAACATCACCGAGGACCGCCGCATGATCGGGCTGGACACCATCCAGACCAGCGGCGAGCACCTGCTGACGCTGATCATCGACATCCTGGACCTGTCCAAGATCGAGGCGGGCGCGGTGGACCTGCAGATGCAGCCGCTCGACCTGGAGGTGTTCCTGCGCGGCATCGCCGACATCATCCGCGTGAAGGCCGACGAGAAGGCGGTGGCTTTCACGCTGCAGCGCGCGGCACTCATGCCGGCCAAGATCCAGGCCGACGAAAAGCGCCTGCGCCAGGTGCTGTTGAACCTGCTGGGCAATGCGGTGAAGTTCACCGACCAGGGCGAGGTGACGCTCGCGGTGCAGCGCCTGCCCGATGCCGGCGTGCGCGCGGTGCTGCGCTTCGAGGTGCGCGACAGCGGCGTGGGCATCGCGGCCGACGAGCAGGAGCGCATCTTCGAGCCCTTCCACCAAGTGGGCGAGGCGCACCGGCGCTTCGGCGGCACCGGGCTGGGGCTGGCCATCGTGCGGCAGTTGCTGCGCATGATGGACACCGACGTGCACGTGCGCAGCACGCCGGGCAAGGGGAGCCGCTTCTGGTTCGACCTGCCGGTGTCGGTGCTGGAGGAAGCCCCCGCGGCCAGGCCGATGAGTCCGATGGTGTCGGGCTATGCCGGACCGCGCAAGACGGTGGTGGTGGCCGACGACGTGGCAGGCAACCGTGCGATGCTGGTGGACATGCTGGGCATGCTCGGCTTCGAGGTGCGCGAGGCCCGCGACGGCGCGGAACTGGTGCAGGAGGTGAGCCGTTCGCGGCCCGATGCGATCGTCACCGACATCGCCATGCCGCAGATGGACGGCATTGCCGCCACGCGGCGCATCCGCGAGCTGCCGGGCTTTGGTGGCGTGCCCATCATCGCGATCTCGGCCAATGCGTCGAACACCGATGCCAGCGAGTGCATCGCGGCCGGGGCCAACGCCTTCGTGGCCAAGCCCATCGTGCGCGACGAGATGCTGGCCGTGCTGGGGCGGGAACTGCGCATCGAGTGGACCTGACGAGCCAGCCCGAACGGATGGGCTGGAGCGAGGCCTCCTCGGTGTGCTTGGTTCAGCGGCCCAGGCGGCGGCGCGCGGCGAAGCCGATCACGCCCAGTCCGGCCAGCAGCAGCGCGTAGCTGGAGGGCTCGGGCACCGGCGCCATCGGGTTGATGCCGATCACGAAGTCGTCCCAGTCGTCGTGGCGGTAGCTGTCGTTGTAGCCCACGATGTAGGCGAAGGTGCCGGCGGAGGTCGTGACGTTGCGGCCCAGCACCGCGAAGGTGGAGTGCCCCGTCGTCACCACGCCGTTGGCCACGTCGTCGCCGCCCGAGGCGAAGAACGTGAAGTCCAGCATCCCGCCGGTGGTCATGTCGCCGACGATGCTCGTGCCGATCGCATCGCTCTCATGCAGCGCCATGCCGTTGGAGACGATGCGCACGCCGTCGTCATAGGTCGACTCCTGGCCCAGGTAGGTCAGCGAGAAGCGGCCATCGGTATCTGCCGTGAAATACCCCGTGTCGCCGGAGGTGTAGGCGCCCGATGCGAACACGCCGCCGTCCGGGTTGAACAGCTGCGTGAAGCTCACGCTGCCCGTGGTGGTGAACGAAATTTGCGCCGACGCGGCACTGCTGAGCAGAGCGATGGCGGACGCAGCGAGAGCGGTCTTCATGCCCATGGAAGTCTCCTCTTGAATGAACAGCCAATACGACGTGGGCCCCAGCGGCCGGAGGTCCATGGAGCCGGCCTTCTGCCCACGGCAAGACCATGGCAAGCGTCAGGCCCAAGTAACCAAATCCCCCGCATTTCGGGGGCGTCGTTACAGGTTGGAGGGGCCGGATGGGCGCTTTGCCCGGTGTCGGTTTCTCCCTCTGCACGAGGGAGAGCCGCCGGGGTTGGCGACGCGGTTTCAAACCCCTGCGCAGGTGTGTGCGCTGAAAGAATTTCTTACCGAATCCCGGTAGGGATTTCGGCGTTTCGGCCGGACACAGGGCAGTCGCCGCGTCCCGGTACACTCGCGCGTTTCCTCCGTCTACGTTCCGGGCTGCTCTCACCCCACATGGCCGCCGTTCCGACCGCTCCCGTCCCTGCTGTCTTCGACCTCAAGAGCGCGTCGCTCACCCTCGTGGCGCTGTTGTTGCGCACCACGGACGTGAAGGCGCTGGAGGCTGAGTTCGCCGCGCGTTTCGGCGACACGCCCGAACTCTTCGACCACGACCCCGTGGTCGTGGACCTGGGCGCCGTGGCCGAGTCCACCGAGGACATCGACTTCCCCGCACTCGTGGACCTGATGCAGCGCTACAAGCTGCGCCCCATCGCGGCCAAGGGCGGCAGCCCGGCACAGATGGAGGCCGCCAGCGCCGCCGGCCTGGTGGAGGCACCGCCCGACGGCCCGGCGCCGCAGCCGCGCGTCGTCGAGCGGGTGGTGGAGCGCATCGTCGAGGTGCCCGCCGCCGAGCCGGCGGCTGCCGAGCCTGCCGCACGCCCCACGCTCATCGTCGACAAGCCCCTGCGCTCGGGCCAGCAGGTCTACGCCCGCGGCGGCGACCTGGTCGTGCTCGCGGTGGTGAACTTCGGCGCGGAGGTCATCGCCGACGGCAGCATCCACGTCTACGCCCCGCTGCGCGGCCGTGCGGTGGCCGGCGCCAAGGGCGACACGTCCGCCCGCATCTTCAGTACCTGCATGGAGCCCCAGCTCGTGTCCATCGCAGGCACCTACCGCACCACCGACACCGCGCTGCCTGCCGACGTGCACGGCAAGCCCGCCCAAGTGCGGCTGGACGGCGAGAAGCTCGTCGTCCAGCCTTTGAAACTCTGAATCGTTTTTGGAAGGACCTTCAACCGATGGCCAAGATCATCGTCGTCACCTCCGGCAAGGGAGGCGTGGGCAAGACGACCACCAGTGCCAGCTTCTCCACGGGCCTCGCGCTGGCGGGCCACAAGACCGCCGTCATCGACTTCGACGTCGGCCTGCGCAACCTGGACCTCATCATGGGCTGCGAGAGGCGCGTGGTGTATGACCTCATCAACGTCATCCACAACGAGGCCAACCTCAACCAGGCGCTCATCAAGGACAAGCAGGTCGACAAGCTGTACGTGCTGGCCGCCTCGCAGACGCGCGACAAGGAAGCCCTGACGCAGGACGGCGTGGAGCGCGTGCTCAAGGAACTCGCCGAGATGGACTTCGAGTACATCGTGTGCGACTCGCCCGCCGGCATCGAGACCGGCGCGCTGATGGCCATGCACTTCGCCGACGAGGCGCTGATCGTCACCAACCCCGAGGTGTCGTCGGTGCGCGATTCGGACCGCATCCTGGGCATGCTCAGCAGCAAGACCAAGCGGGCCATCGAAGGCAAGGAGCCCATCAAGGAGCACCTGCTCATCACCCGCTACAACCCCACCCGCGTCGAAGGCGGGCAGATGCTCTCGCTGGACGACATCCAGGAGATCCTGCGCACGCCGCTGATCGGCGTGGTGCCCGAATCCGAGACGGTGCTGGACGCGTCCAACCAGGGCTTGCCGGCCATCCACCTCAAGGGCACGGACGTGTCCGAGGCCTACAAGGACGTGGTGGCGCGCTTCCTTGGCGAAGACCGGCCCATGCGCTTCGTCGACGCCGCCAAGCAGGGCTTCTTCAAGCGCCTGTTCGGGAGGTGATGCATGTCGCTGTTGTCTTTCCTGCTGGGCGAAAAGAAGCGGACGGCCTCGGTCGCGAAGGAGCGGCTGCAGATCATCCTCGCCCATGAGCGCAACGACCGCACGCGCCGGCCCGACTACCTGGCCGACCTGCAGAAGGAGCTGGTCGCGGTGATCTCGAAGTACGTGTCCATCAATCCCGACGACATCAAGGTGCACCTGGAACGCCAGGACAACCTGGAGGTGCTGGAGGTCAAGATCGAACTGCCTGAAGCCAGGCCCGCCCGCTAGCGCGCTGCCCGGGATTTGACGGACGGCGCCGACAGGGGCATCGTAGGGCCCAATACCGCTGGACATGCCCACTTCCACCGTTCCCTTCAAGACGCCGCTCGGCCATGAGGAATTGCGTTCCCGCGCCCAGAAACTGGGGCAGCGGCATCGCACGCTGCTGTTCCTGATCGACGGGCGCCGCCCGTTGGCCGAGGTGCTGATGCTGGCCCACAAGGCCGGTGCGGCGACGCAGCATTTCGAGGACTTGCTGCGCATGGGCCTGGTGGAGTTGCCGCCCGACCCGACGCCGCCGGAACTCCCGGCCATTCCCGTGCTGACCGACGAAGCCGCGTTGACGAGTGTGGAGCTGGTGGTGGTGCCGCAGGAGATTCCCGACGCGGCCGGCGGCGAAGCGCTGCCACCGTTGCCGCCGCCTCCGCCCCCCGTGGTGGAGGTTCGCCGTGTGGCCGTGCCGGACCTGCCGGTGCTGCGGGACCTGCCCGAGGACCCGTTCGAGCGCACGGTCCGCCAGACGGAGCGCTTCATTCCCGATCCGGCCAAGCTGCCGGTGCTCAAGATCACGGCGGAAGACCCGTTCGAGCGCACCCAGCGCCTGCCCGGGCCGCCCAGCGCCGATGCGGTGCAGCGGCGTGCGCCGGTACCCGCCGCCGAGGCTGTGCCTGCCGTCAAGCGCAAGCCGCTCGCACCGGCCTTGGAAGTGGAGCCGAAGGCGACGGTCCTGATCACCTCCGAGCGGCTCACGTCGAAAGCCGCCAAGGGGCGCTCGGCCAAGTCGTCCGGACGCAAGTCGACCCGGCACGTGCCGGTGCTGCTGGAGCCGGTCGTGCCGCCGCAAGTTGGCGCCGTGGCCTCGACGCAGGGGCCGACGCTGATCGACCCGGTGCTGCATGACCCCGCGCCACGCAAGCCCGTGGCGAAGCCCGTCCCGGTGGAACCGCCCAAGCCAGCGCTGGACATCCACCTGCCCATCGCCGACGGCGAGGAGGCGCGGCTGCTGCAGCGCGTGCGCGACCACCTCACCGATGCGCTGCGCCTGGATGCCCCGGTGTTCAGCGCCCGCACCTTCATGCGCGTGCGCAGCGCGCAGTCGCGCAGCGAACTGATCGACCTGGTCTGGGAGATCCAGGACCACCTCAGCCGCCGCCGCCGCTCGCCCAAGGAGCTGGCCAGCCTGCACGAAGCCCGCGAGCTGCTGGGCCTGGGCAACACCCTGGTGGCAGGCGACGATTCGCGACCGGACTACCTCGACGACGAATAGCCCGGGGCGCTCAAGCCTTCACGTCTGCACCGCGTTCGGCCAGCAGCTCCCGCAGCACGCTGCGATGGCACCAGGCTTCGTCCTCGCAGTAGCAGCCCACCGAGAGATTGGCCTGCCTGGACATCGCCACCAGCAGTTCCAGCACGTGCGAAGCGTCCGGCGCCGCCATCTCCTTGCGGAAGGCGGAGGTGAACTTCTTCCATCCGGCCTTGTCCTTCGCCGCGGCGGCGTCCAGGGCCGAGGCCACCAGCTCGGCGCTGGGCGAAAGGTTGGGCAGCCACACGTCGTAGAAGTCGCGCGAGGCGAATTCCGACTTGGGCACGCCGCGCGGCGGGCGCCGCACCGTGCCCACCCGCAGGCCTTCGTCCTTGGCGCGCGGCTCGCCCAGCCTCACGATGCGGATGGCCACGGCGCGATGCTTACTTGGCGATGGCCAGCAACTCCACCTCGAACTGCAAGGTGGCGTTGGGCGGAATCACTCCGCCCGCGCCGCGCTCGCCGTAGGCGATGGATGCCGGGCAGGTGAGCTTGGCCTTGCCGCCCACCTTCATCTTCTGCACGCCTTCGGTCCAGCACTTGATGACGCGGTTCAGCGGGAATTCGGCCGGGCTGTTGGTCTTGTAGGAGCTGTCGAACTCGCGGCCATCGGGGAAGGTGCCGCGGTAGTGCACGCGCACCTTGTCGGTGGCGCTGGGACTCGGGCCGTCGCCTTCTTTGATCGAGCGATACACCAGGCCGGAGGGCGTGGTCACCGCGCCGGCTTCCTTGGCCGCGGCGGCCAGGGCCGGATCGGCCTGGGCGATGGCGGCGGACGAGGCGAAAACGCCGGCCAGGGCCAGCGTGGCGAGACAGGTCTTGAATTTCATGGAGGCAGTGCCCGTGTGGTGCAAAACCACGATCATCGCCGCGCGCGCCGATCCTGCAATCGGTGCGTGCAACGAGCGTGGGGCAATGCCGACAGTCGTGAAATGTTCAGTCGCCGGACGACACAAACCGTTGCTTGAACCAGGCCTCCAGCATGCGCTTCTCGTAGGGCAGGGAGTCGTAGGCTTTCAAGCCGGTCAGGTGCTGCAGGTAGCCCATGTCGGACACGGTTTCTTCCGCGCTTTGCAGCACCTGGGCGCCGGTGGACACGGTGTAGCGCAGCGTGATGCGCGGCCAGTCGGCCCGGCCGCGGACGATGCGTTCATCGCTGCGCAGGCGCACGGGCTTCACGTCGCCTGCCAGATCCACGTCCAGCACCTCGATGCGCACGCTGCGGTCAACCGGCAGGTACTTCGGCCCGAGGGCCTGGAGGAAGTTCTGAAGGTCCTTCAGGTTGGTGTCGCGGTCCCAGGGCGTGGCGCCCGCGTCGGCGTATTGCTGCACGTCGCCGGTGTAGGCCACGGTGACCGTGCCGGCCTGGGCGGCACTGGTACCGGCCAGGACCAGCGAGAGCATCAGCGCGAGAGGGGTGTGTCTCATGATCGGCTCCTTTTCCAGCCATTGTGATCCCATCACCGGCGCATGGTTTCACTCGCCCGGCTTGGGCACCGGTTCATGCTCGCCGTCCGTGGGCTCGGCCGGCACGACCGGTGCGAATTCCGGTTCCACGGGCAGGCTGTTCTGGTCCGAATCGTCAGGATGGGGCTGACCGGGCAGGGTGGCCATGAGACGCTCCTTGGCAATCGCTCGCACAGCATCAACCCTAGGCGCTTGGCCGCCCACTGGCAACTGGAAGGGCTCGTGGTGCTGGGGTCAAAGGTGTGGGCAGGGGCGACGCATTCAGCGGTGCCGGCCAAGGAAGGCCGACAGGCGCTCGATCACTGGACGGAGGTCGGGGTTCTTCGACGTGAGTCCGTGGCCTTCGCCTTCGAGCAGCAGGAGGTCGCATTCGACCTTGGCGGCGCGCAGCACCTCGCAGGCATGGGTGGACTGGTCGGGCGGTACCAGCTCGTCACGCGTGCCGTGGATCAGCATCGTCGGCGCGGTGCGGGCGTCGATGCGGTACAGCGGCGATGCCTCCTGCGCCGGGCGGCTGCCCATGAGGGCGGCGATCATGTTCTTGCCGTCCTCGCGCACGTTGGTGGCGGTGAGGTCCCACGGCCCCCACATCGACACGACGGCATTCACGCGACTGGGCGTGCCCTTGGGGCTGGGATGATCCGTCGTGCCCAGCCAGGCCGCCAGGTGGCCGCCCGCCGAGCCGCCGATGGCGACGACGCGTGACGGATCGGCATGCAGGGCCTGCGCGTTCTCGCGCAGCCACCAGACGGCGCGCTCCACGTCGTCGGCCTGCGCGGGCCAGGTGGCCTGCGTCACGAAGCGGTAGTCGATGGCGATGGGCACCATGCCCTGCTGGGCCAGCCAGCGCGCCATGTCGCCGAACTCGCTGCGGCTGCCGGCCACCCAGCCGCCGCCGTGGATGAGCAAGGCGACGGGACGTGAAGCCGCGGAGGCAGGCGGCGATGCCGGCTCGTACACATCGGCCTGCTGCTGCGGCAGCGGCCCGTAGGCGAGCGTGCGCATGGTGACGCCGCTGCCGTTGGCCGATGGCGAGCAGGAGGCAAGCAGGAGCAGGGCAAATGCCGCGACCAGTGTCGCGGCGAGGCGGCATGCAGGCATGAGGGCCCCGTCGGTTGGCGAGGCCCTCATTGTGGCGCCTCGGGCGCCGGTTCAGAACGCCGGTTCAGGGCTTGGACGGATCGTCCGGATCCTCATCGGCCGCACCGAGGACCGGCGCTGACACGGCCTTGCCGATGGATTCCAGCGCGTTGTCGTCTGGCGCCTTGCGCTTGCGCGGCTTGGACTTGGCGGCCTCGTCGGCCCGCGCTCGCTCCATCGCGTCGGGATCAACCTTGTCTTCGAGGTTGGGCGGGGTGGTGTCCTTGGGCATGCGGGTCTCCTGGGAAAGGGATGCCCCCCGTGCCGGCAATCGGCGCGCCTGCGCGGCAGTTTCAGCCGCGCGGCATGGCGGCATCCGACTGCGTCGTCTGCCGCTTGCGCTCCTTCAGGATGGACTCCTTGTCGGAGTGCTTGAAGGTGCGCGTGGCGCAGCGCGCCATCCAGTCGGCGTGCTCCTTGTTCTGGGCCTTCACCTGTTCGTTGTGGGCGTCGGTGCGCTTGTTGTAGGCATTCACCCGCCCGTCGTGCGCACGCGACTTCACGTTGTACGCATCGACGGCCAGGGGATCGCTGGCATCGACTGTCCGCAATTCATCCGACAGCGCCTGAGCGGCCTTGCTGATGCCCACCGACTCCGCATCCAGCTCGCGCAACTGGGCGTCCAGCTTGGACCCGCGCTCGTTGATGCCGTCTTCCCAATCCATGCACGAGCGCAGCTCGTCGCGCGTGAGAGGCAACACCTTGTCGCCTTTCAGGTTGAGGTTCTGTGCCTGTGCGGCGCCTGCCGCGAATGCGGACAGGACGAGAAATGCGTGGATCGCTCTCATGGCGGATTCGCTTCCGTGTGGTGTGTCTGTGCGCAGGCACACGACTCGGCGCCCCCGCTCCCGAAGGCCATTGTGCCGTGGTCCGTGGCGATCAGGTGCCGGATTCCGCCAGCGCCTTGACCCGCGCCAGCGCCCGGCGGCGAATCCAGCCGCTGGCCGGGCGGATGAGCAGCCAGTACGGCCGGAAACGCCTGACTGTGGCGGCGTCGGGGCAGTGCACGTGGGTGCGGGTCTGCAGTCGGGTGGCGTGGCCGTCCGCATGGGCCACGAAGTTCATCACCAGCTTGGCCACGCCGGGCTGGTCGAAGGCGGCGAATGCATCGGCCGTGGGCGTGGGCACCAGGCCGCCGGTGGACTGCCAGAACTGGCCAATGAGGCCGAAGGCGACCTCGCGGTCGGCGTCGCGACCCAGGGGTGTGAAGTTGTGCAGGCCGAACCCACGCCATTGGTCGGGCTGCGGCGTGCGGCCGAATGCTGCACCGATGCGGCCAGGCATGCCGCGCAGCCGCAGCAGCCCGGCCACGACCGGGTCGTCCGCCATGTCGACCTTGCAGGCCAGGTCCAGCACCCGGGCCGCCGGTGCGCGGATGCGGATCTCGTGGCGTTCGCTGAACTGGTAGTGCGGAAGAAAGCGGTCGATGAGCGGCATGGGCCGCAGCTTACAGGTGCGCGGTGTGGGCCGGCGCGTGCCACCAGTCGTTGTCGCGGCCGTTCATGTACTTCACCGGCAGCCGGCCCAGCTCTTCCTGGCTGATGTCGTCGATGCAGGCGATGTTGACCGACACGTAGGCGCCGCCGATCTCCGGCACGTCGCCGCGCGAGAACGGCCGGCCGCCGCAATGCTTGCAGAACAGATGCCGCGCCGACCTGGAGTTGAAGGTGTACTCGGTGAGCGCGTCTTCGCCCGCCAACTGCCTGAACGCCGACGGCTTGATGGTCGCGCCCCAATTGCGCGCCTTGGCGCAGAACGAGCAGTTGCAGCGATGCGTTTCTGCCTGCAGGTCGATGTCGGCTTCGTAGCGAACCGCGCCGCAGTGGCAGCTGCCGTGGTAGGTCTTGAGCATGGGCTTTCCCTGTGATGGCCAGTGATCCAGTCACTGTAGGCCGGTGCTCCTGACATCGTCTTGTCAGGAGCGATGCGGGATGGCTTGCGTCCAGGTGGCGACGTCCTGGTCGGTCATCGTGCCGAAGGGCACGCGGCCGTCCACATAGCCGTGTTCGCGGGTGTCGGTCAGGTACTGCTCGCGCGAGAGCAAGGTGCCGGCGCAGACGTCGGTGGGCGGCGCAGGTGTCTGGCATTCATGCCGCAGCCTGTCCATCAATTCATGCATCAGCCACGGCGGCACGAGCCCGCGCTCGGCAGGGTAGATGAAGCCGAACAGCACCAGGTGGCTGAGCAGCACGCGCCAGTGCGGGCCGAAGCGGTTGCGCAGGCGCATCCAGTCCAGCCGGTGCGCGCAGGCCCGCAGCAGGTGTGCCACGTCGGCGCCGTCGTAGCGCTCGCGCTCCATGATGAAGGCCTTGGTCCACACGTTCTCCTCGGCCGGGCAGACCTTCACCGTCTCTCCCAGCACCTGCGACTCGTCGGCGTGGGCGAACCAGTCGTCGTCCACCGGCGACAGGCCGTTGCCCGAGTTGAAGATGAGGTCCACGAAGCGATCGTGCTGATGCACCTTGCCCAGCCAGTGCGGAAAGGTGAGTTCGGTGTGCAAGCCGTGCCGGTTCATCAAGGCGGCCACGCGCTCGAAGTCCGCGCGGCGGATGAACAGGTCCAGGTCCTTGGTGTCGCGGTGGAGGCCTGTGTGGTGCGCGAACGCGAAGGCGCCGCCCACCATGAACGCAATGCCGTCGCCCGCCAGGGTTTGCAACACCTGCCGGTAGAAGCCGGCCGTGTCGGATTCGATCTCGTCGTCGGGCGCATGACCCGTGAAGACTGCTGCCATGGGGTGTGTGCCAAGAGTTTCCCGGGTGTGGCAATGGGCATGCCCTGACACCGGGCGTGCCGATTGCCGGTGTCCATCAACGACTTCCACTGAAGAGGACCGTGCATGCCTGAAGCCCGCCCCGACACCGTGAGGTTTGCCGCAGTGGGCGACATCCACTGCACCAAGGATTCGGCCGGCACCTTGCGCGGCTTCTTCGCGCAAGCGAGCGAGGCGGCCGATGCCCTCCTGCTGTGTGGCGACCTCACCGACTACGGCACCTCGGCCGAAGCCAAGGTGCTGGCCGACGAGCTCAGCGTGGTGTCCGTGCCCATGGTGGCGGTGCTGGGCAACCACGACTTCGAATCCGGCACGCCCGACGAGGTGCGGCGCATCCTCAACGGAGTTGGCGTGCAGGTGCTCGATGGCGAGGCGGTGGAGGTGCTGGGCGTGGGCATCGCCGGGGCCAAGGGATTTTGCGGAGGCTTCGGGCGCGGCTCGCTCGGCCCCTGGGGCGAGCAGGCCATCAAGCTGTTCGTGCAGGAGGCCATCAACGAGGCGCTGAAGCTGGAGTCCGCCCTGGCCAAGCTGCGCACGCCCAGGCGCATTGCCTTGCTGCACTACTCGCCCATCGCCGCCACCGTGGAAGGCGAGCCGATGGAGATCTTTCCCTTCCTCGGCAGCAGCCGGCTGGAGGATCCGCTGGTGCGCTACCCGGTGGACTGGGTGGTCCATGGACATGCGCATCGCGGCACGCCCGAGGGCAGGACCGTGGGCGGCGTGCCGGTCTACAACGTGGCCAGGCCCTTGCTCACCCGCACCGGTGACGGCAAGGGCTTCAGGGTGCTGGAGGTGGCCTGGCAGGAGGCCGCACCCGAACCGGTCGCCGTTGCAGCGGCAGGCTGACGGGCGTGTAGAAACTTCAACGGCACTCGAAGCCATCAAGTGGCGGGTCTTCCGCGCTCACTTCCCGCCTTTGCCAGGCCTGGGAAACCCGCACCATCCCGGGAGAACCTGCAAGCTGCCGGAGACTGCATCCATGGACACCAAGACCCGCCCCGAACTCATTGCCGGTGAAGCCGGCGCCTTGCTGCGGCTGCGTGCCCTGCTGGACCACGCCCCGCTGGCGACGGCGTTCGTGCGCAACCAGCGCTTCGAGGTGGTCAGCGACGCGATGAACCACCTGTTCGGGCATGAAGACGGCGCAGGCCTGGCGGGGCAGGGCGTGGCGGGCTCGCATGTGTCTCCTGCGGCGCATTCCATGCAGAACGAGCGGATGGCCACGGCCTTTGCCGCGGGCCGCCCGCTGGACGAGGAAGTCGAATTCGTGCGCCGCGACGGCAGCCGCTTCTGGGGCCGCCTGCAGGCGCAGCCCGTGCAGTGGACGGCCCAGGACGACGACACGATGTGGATCGTCGAGGACGTGACGCTGGCGCGCCAGCAGCGGCTGCAGCCGCGCTGGGGCAGCCGGCATGACCCGGTGACGGAGCTGGCCAACCTGCGCGAGTTCGAGCGCCGCGTGGCCGACCACGTGGGCAGCCAGCGCCGCCTGCCGGTGTCCGTGCTGTGGGTGGACATCGACCGTTTCGCCGAGGTGACCTCGCGCTTCGAGCCCGAGGCCGCCGACCGCTTCCTGTACCTGCTGGGCCGGCTGCTCGTCAGCAAGACCCGGGCATCCGATGTGGTCGCGCGCCTGGAGCACGACCGCTTCGGCATCCTGCTGCCCGAGTGCGACCAGCACTACGCGCAGTTCGTGGGCGAGAAGCTGCGCTCCTCGGTGGCGGCCTATCGCCTGCGCTGGGGCGTGCAATCCACGAAGGTGAAGTGCTGCGTGGGCGTGGTGCAGCTGCACCGCTCGCTGGACACCGTGGAGTCGGTGCTCGACGCCGCCAGGAGCGCCTGCGACGTGGCCAAGCAGGCCGGTGGCGACAGCGTGCGGCTGTTCGTGCCCCATTCCACCGGCGACACGCAGATGGCCGACCTGGCCTGAGGCGCGCACGCCTTCGGTGCAGGTGGGGCGACCTTGCCTTGCACCGTGAACATTCCCTGAAAACCGGCGCGGCGTGCCGGCGGCGGTGTGGTTGAATGTGCCGTCCCCGCTCGATGTCACGCCATGGCCTTGCGCCGCGCCATTGCCGCTTTCGCCCTCGTGCTGTTCGCCTGTCCGCCATTGTCCGCAGCGGACGGTGCGCCGGTGAAGGTGCGCCTGCTGGCCGAACAGTTCCCGCCGCTCCAATATGCCGATGCCAGCGGCGCGGCACGCGGCGTGGTGTTCAAGCTGATGACTGCCGCGCTGGCGGAGGTCGGCCCCTCCGTCGAACTTGAGGTGGCGCCGCTGGAGTTCGTGCCGCTGCGGCGCGGCCTGCAGACGGCCAGCCTGCAGCCCAACGTCATCGTGCTGTCGGTGGCGCGCACGCCCGAGCGCGAGAAGCTCTTCCACTGGCTGGGGCCGGTGTCGCCCTACGAGCTGTGGATCTACGCGTACAAGAGCCACCACGTCGCACCGGTCAAGGACTTCCGCCAGCTGACGAACAAGGGCTACCGCTTCGGCGTGCAGACCTCCGGCAACTTCCATGAGTGGCTGGTGCGCCAGGGCGTGGGCCGGGACGGCGAGAACTCGGTCATCGACGCCGTGCCGCACAACGCGCAGAACTTCCCGAAGATGCAGTTGGGCCGGGTGGACCTGTTCGCCCATCCGGAGATCAGCATGGCCTACCGCGCGGCCGAGCACGGCCTGCAGGCCAGCGACTTCGAGAAGGTGATGCTGGTCGAGGAACTGTCCACGCCGCTGTGGGCGGTGCTGGGCCAAGGCAGCGACCCGCGCCTGGTGTCCGCGCTGACGCACCAGCTCAAGAAGATGCGGCAATCCGGACAGGCCGAACGCATCCGGCAGGAAGCCATCCGCGAGTTCAATGCGAACCATCATCTGGATGGCAAGTGACGGCTGGCGTGCCGGTAGACTCGCGGCACCTACACAACCACCTCGGGAGATTCCCTTGAAGCGCCTGTTCATCGTCGCGGCCGCGGCCGTCGCCATCTCGCCCGCCTTCGCCGCCTCCGGCAAGTCCTGCGAGGAACTCAAGACCGAGATTGCCGCCAAGCTCGAAGCCAACCACGTCAAGAACTTCTCGCTCGAGATCGTCGAGGCCGACAAGGTGGCGGACAAGAAGGTGGTGGGCAGCTGCGAGCGCGGCTCCAAGAAGATCGTCTACAGCACCGGCAAGTGACATCCGGGCCTGCGGGGCGCCGGGATGGCGCCCCGCACCTGCGCCCCCCGCGATTGGACGTGCGACGTCCGAAGCCAAGCATTTGGCCGTGACGGTCAGTGCGTAAAGCAAGCCTCCTCCTTATCTTCCCGGTCGAGCGTCAAGCCCTTGCTGGCGACGCGTGCATCTTTGATTCACATCCCGGAGGAGATTTTCATGAAGCGTGTGATTGCACTGCTGGCACTGGCCATGGGCACGACGGTGGCGTTTGCGCAGATGACGCCCGTGGGCGTGTGGAAGACCATCGACGACGACGGCAAGACCGAGAAGTCGACCGTGCGCATCAGCGATGCCGGCGGCGCACTGAGCGGCCGCATCGAGACGCTGACCGACGCCTCCAAGCGCGAAGCCGTCTGCGACAAGTGCAGCGACGAGCGCAAGGACAAGAAGCTCGTGGGCCTGACCATCCTGCGCAACGTCACCAAGGACGCCGACGAAGAGTCGCTGTGGGCGGGTGGCGACATCCTCGACCCGAACAACGGGAAGGTCTACAAGGTTCGCCTGCGCCCGGTGGATGGCGGCAAGAAGCTGGAAGTGCGCGGCTTCGTGGGCATGCCCATGCTGGGCCGCACGCAGACCTGGGTACGCGTCGAGTAATTGCCTTCAGCGGCCTGACAGAAGAACAGTTGGGGACACACCATGCACAGTCTGAACCGCAGGCGCGTCATCGGGGCGGCGATCGCCACGATGGGCGCCAACGCCGCCTGGCCCATCACGTCCAAGCCGTCCGGTGACGCCATCGTCATCGGGCAGAGCGCGCCCGTCACCGGCCCCGTGGCCGATGCCTTCAAGGGCGTGCTCACGGGCGAGAAGCTGGCCTTCGACCAGATCAACCGCAAGGGCGGCATCAACGGACGCCGGGTCGACCTGATCCTGCTGGACGATGCCTACGACACCCGCCGCACGGTCGAGAACGTGAAGACGCTCATCGAGCGCGACAACGTGATCGCCCTGACGGGCCTGGGCAGCACCGCCGGCGTGGGGGCCGCGCTGCCGATCCTGGCGGAGAAGAAGGTGCCGCTGGTGGGCGTGTACACCGGCGCGCCCAACCTGCGCATGCGGCACCACCCTTACTTCTTCACGACGCAGGCGAGCTTCAAGGACGAAGTGTTCTATTCGGTGCGTAACCTGGTGACGCTCAACCAGTCGCGCATCGCGGTGGTCTACCAGAACAACGAGTTCGGCAAGCTCATGCTGCCCGTGGCCGAGGCTGCGATGAAGGAACTGGGCGCCACCTTCGTGGGCTCCGCGCCCCTGGCCATCGACGGCAGCGATGCCGTGGCGGCCGCGCAGGCGGTGGCCGCCAAGCAGCCGCAGGCGGTGCTGATGATCGCGGTGGGCCCGTCGGTGGTGGGCTACGTGAAGGCCAACCGCAACTACGTGAGCGTGCCCATCTACACCATCTCCACGGCGCTGGGCATGCTGCCCGCACTCGGCGACGAGGCGCGCGGCCTGGCCATCACGCAGGTGATTCCCTACCCCTGGCGCCAGACCACCGGCATGGCCCGCGAATTCGCGCTGGAATGCGAGCACGCCAAGGTGCCCGTGGCCTACGACACCTACGGCGGCTACCTGCTCGCGCGCTTCCTGCTGGAGGCGCTCAAGCGCACGGGCAAGAACGTGACCTCCGAGGCGCTGGTCAAGGTCATCGAAAGCCAGAAGAGCTGGGACTACGGCGGCATCAACCTCGCCTTCGGCCCCGGCAACCACCATGGCACCAGTTTCGTGGAGACGACCATCGTCGGCCCGCGGATGACTTTCATGCGGTGAGGCGGCGATGATCCTGGCTTGATTCGAGAGGCCCCGCATGTCGGGGCCTTTTCATGGGTCACAGGCGGCGAGGCTGCAGCGAGGGTGAGTCGGCAGCCACGCACTCCGGTTCGGCCTCGACCGTGCGGTCCTTCACCGCAAAGCGCTCCAGCCCCGGCAGGTGCACCTTCGTCACATACTGCGGCCAGTCGAAGGCCAGCGCGTCCACGTCGAAGCGCGAGCGGTCGGCCTCGCAGAATTCCGAGGCCATCGCCAGCAGCCGTCGACTGTCGAAGACGTAGTCCGGCGCGGTGTAGAACGAGAACACCACCGCGAGCTCGCGCGTGGTTTCCAGCGCGTCGAAGACAGCGAGGTTCTTGCGCGCGCCCATCCAGCGCGAGGCGGTATTGAGCACACGCGCCGCGCCATGCGCCGCCGCGAGGTAGCCGACGAACAAGGGCCGCGGAATGGTGCGGAACGCACGGGTCAGCGGCTTGCGGATGAGCTTCGGATACGCCGCGCTGTTCTCGCGCATTTCGGTCTGGCACAGGCGGATGTACTCGCCCACCTTCACCGGGTTGCGCGTACTCGTGCCGGCCTGCACCACACGGCGCTTGCCCGGCCGTGCCATGGCCTGCGCGGTGGCCAGCACGATGGCATTGGCCACGAGGTCCACCGGCACGATGTCGGCGATGCCTTCCAGCCGTGCCGGGAACAGCGAGGTCTTGCCGCGGGCGTAGGCCAGCACGATCGCATCGCCCACCTTCATGCCCTCGATCCAGCCCGGTTGCGGGTCGCGCCAGGCACTCTCCACGATGGCCGGCCGCACGATGGTGAGCGTGGCGCCCGACATCTCCCGCGCGGCGATCTGCTCGCCCAGCCACTTGGTGAAGGTGTAGGTGTCGTTCCAGCCGCGGCTTTGCGCCTCGCGGATGCCCAGGGCGATGAGCGCCTTTGACAGCAGCTTCGGATCGCTGACGCGTTCCTTGACGCGGGCGATCTTGCCCTGCAGCTCTTCGATGAGCGCCTCCACCTTGTAGTAGCCCTCGAGGTGCCGCGGCAGCTTGGCGATGGCCGGCGGTGCGATCTCCTCGTCGATCACGCCGCGGTGGAAGCCGTGCACGTAGCAGGTGGAGACCTGGATGAGCGGCGTGCCGCCACCCAGCCGGGCCAGGCGGGTGATGTCCTGCAGCGCGAGCGCGTTGATCGCCAGGGCCTGGTCCAGCTCCTCGCGGAAGTTCACGCTGGCGGCCACGTTGACGATCACGTCCACGCCGCGGGCCAGTTCCTCGAAGTCGCGCGGTGCCAGGCCGAAGCATGGCTCGGTGATCTCGCCCGTGACGAAGCGCATGCGCCTGACCGCCTCGGCCAGGCGCTCCGGCGCGGTTGCGCGCAGGTGGTCGAACGCGCTGGAGGACAGCACCTGCGCATGGAAGCGCGCCGCCGCCGTCGGATGCGCTGCGTTGCCGCGCAGCACGACCACCAGGCTCGCGATGTCGGGCACTTCGCGGATCAGCTTTTCAAGCACCACCTTCGCGATGAAGCCGGTGGTGCCGGTGATGAGGACGCGTTTGCCCGCGAAGGCGCGCGCCACGGACAGTGTGCTTTGCATCACGAACCTTTCGCGGACGTTGGCGCCGGGCGCCGTTGAAACACTCGCTTACTCAAGTCGTGCAGGGGCCGGCCGATAGACCGCGGACGAGACCGACCGGAGAGACTGATGACCTTCCCCCGACTGCTTGCCGCCCTCAGCCTGGCCCTGCCGCTGGTGTCCTTCGCCGACATCGACCCGTCCAAGCGCATGAGCGATGACGAGCTGTCCGAGGTGCACGCCGCCGGTCTGCCCGTGGCTTCGCTGCAGAACCTGTCGCAGGGCCTGCCGGTCGCGCTCATGGACCTGCCCGCGCCCACGCTGAATGCGCAGGACCTCAGCAGCCAGGTCGACCGCCAGCAGGCCGTCTCGCAGATCCGCTTCGGCACGCAGCTCGCGCAGGGTTCCATCGGCGTCATGCAGATGTCCAGCCTGCCGGCGCTGTTCACGCCGGTGGCACCGCTGTTCATTCCGATGCTCGCGATGCCCTTCCCGTTCTTCATGGCGCTCCCGCCCAAGAAGCCCGACGACGGCCACGGCCACTGAATCGTCGGAGAGGACAGGCAGGCCGCGGTCACGGCACGTTGACCGAGGTACTGGCCGACGCCGCGCTGCGCAGGTCGACGACCGACGCGGCGTGCGCCCATTGCAGCGTGGTGGACGGCGATGAGCGCTTCCACGCACGCACGAAGACCGAGTACACCGCGGTGCCGCCAAGCTGGCTCGCATAGGTGCCGGCCGGCAGGTCCACGGACACGGTGGTGCCCGAGGAATTCACCGCCACATCCTGCGTGTGCACCACGCCGCCGACGTCGCTGATGACGAGCTCGGCGGCATCGTATTTCGATGAAGGCACGGTCACGGTGATCGCCGTGGACACCGGGTTGAGGCCGGCGCGCCGCGAGGTGCTCGTGGGCGTCACGGCCGTGGTGCTGCCGCCCGCCACGCCCACCACGCCGCTGCGCTCGAAGTCGTAGCGCGTGCCGGCGGTGGTCAGGGTGTACTGGTCGGACCCTTCCACCGGCGTCACGTCGCTGAAGGCGAGGGCGCTGCCGTTCGTGTAGGTGGCCACGCGCAAGGGGCCCGTGGGCACCGGCACCGGCTTGGCGAAGAGGCCGCTGAAGGCATCCACGTTGGCTGACACGATCTCGTGCGGCAGTTCGCCGGTTCCAGGCAGCGTCTGGCTGAAGCGCAGCGAGGCGCTCTTCGGGATGGTGGGCGAGGCCAGCGTCACCATCGCGTCGCCGGCCGTGCTGAGCTGCGGCACGAGCGGCGCGGGCACCGGGTGGTTCGGGTCGCTCAGGTCCACGCCGAGCTGCGTCGGGTTGGCGGCCAGCAGGTCGTCCGCTGCGGCGGGAACAGCCTTGACCACCATCGTGCGCATGTTGCGGCCGTGGATCACCACGTCGAAGCCCTGGCCAGCCGGCAAGGCGGGCAGCGGGTACAGCGCGAAGGCGGCGTAGGTGTCGCCCATCACCACCGGCGTCGAACGCACGCTGACCATCGTCAGGCCGTCGTCGGACGGGCGTTGCGCGGTGACCATCGCGTCGTAGACGCAGCCGGTGGTGGCGCCGCCGGTGCAGAACACCGACTTGTCCAGGATGCCGATGATGGCGCCGGTCTTGGCGATGTCGTACACGCGAAGTTCAGGGCGTGCGATGAAGCGGTCCACGCCGTCGTCGGAGGCGACGCGCACCAGGGTCTTTGACACGTCGAGCTGGAAGGTCAGGTCGGTGGAAACCGTGGCGCTCACGTTGAAGCTCCCGCCCGCGCGGATGCCCAGCTGGTTGCCGTAGACCTCCAGCGGCACCTGGCGCAGCATGCCTGCGGCATCCAGGTAGTCCACCTGGGTGTTCCAGCTCAGCTTGGCCGTCTTGGCCGCATCGGTCAGCACGTCGTCGTGCCGCGAGAGGAAGAGGCGGATCTGCGCGTAGTCGCCCGCGGCCACCGCCTGCCCGGTGATGATGCGCGTGAGCACGCCGTTCACCGACGCGGCGAGGTCGATGGTCTTGGGCGCATCCAGGCGGATCACCTTCCAGCTGCTGTCGTTCACCGACCAGGGCTGGTCGGGGTCGGCATGCAATGCGATCGAATCGATCGTCACCCACACATGCTGCGTGCCGGTGGGCACGCCGCCGGTGATGCCGATGGACAGCGAGCCCAGCGGTCCGCCCGGCGTGGGCGTGACGCCGCCGCCGTCGCCCGAGGAGCCGCCGCCCCCGCAGGCACTGAGCAACAGGAGGCAGGACGCCGCCAATGCGGCGCCGCGTGACCTCCAAGCTTGGAGAAAACTCATCGTGCAAGAACCTCTCGGTCCTGGCCCATCGCGGGCCAGAACGCTTCTTCGTTGGCAGGTTCGCAGGCGGCCAGCGGCAGCGGCACCACGTTCGCGCCGGCGGCGCGCTTCAACTGCTCGAAGCAGGTGCGGATGGCCATGGCCGAGGCGGCGCAGTCGGGCATCAGCTTGTTGTCCACGAGGAAGCCGATGCGAACCTGGTCGTTGTAGGAAATGATGGACACGCCCACGCCCACCGTCATGCCCTGGGGCACGCACAGCATCAGCTCGTCCATGCGCACGCCGTCCACGCTGCGTGCCTCGGCCGGGCCGATCACGTTGGTGACGATGACGGTGCAGCGGCGCGAGAAGATGCCCAACACCAGCTGCTGCAGCAGGTGCGGCAGCAGGCCCGCGAACTTCACCAGTGCGAGCGCGAGCTGGCCCTGGAAGCCCGTCTTCAGCGTGGTCATGCCGTCGCGCACCGCGTGCAGCCGATCGAGCGGATCGGCCTGGTGCACCGGCAGTTCCAGGCCGACGAGGCCGAACTGGTTGCCCAGCAGGTGGCTCTGGCCTTGCGGGCGCATGTTCATCGGAATGACGGTGCGAACCGGCGCATCGATGCGCTTCTGGCCCTGCGCCTGCAGGTGGTGGCGCAGCGCGCCGGCGATGATGGACAGCATCACGTCGTTCACCGTCGCGCCGTGGCGGTGTGCGATGTCGCGCGTGACCGCCAGCGACAGGCCGTCGGACCAGGCCACCGACTTGTGCTTGCCGGGCGCGCCCTTGATCTTGCTGGGCTTGTCCTTTCGCATGAAGAGCATGGTGGCTGCATCGGACAGCACGCTGCCGATGTGGCGCACGATGACACCCGGGCTGAGCGACAGCCGCTCGCCGGCACGCGCCGGCTCGACGTAGTGCGCGCCTTCGGCGATGTCGGTCATGCCGCTGATGAGGTCCATCAGCGACACGCCGTCGGCCAGGCTGTGGTGCACCCGCATGACGAGCGCCGAGCGGCCTTCCACGTTGTGCACGAGGGTGGCGAGCCACAGCGGGCGGTCCTTGGCCAGCGGCTTGCAGGCCTCGCCCGACATCCAGGCCTTGAGCTCCTTGCCACCCGAGCCTTCGGGCAGGTGCATCTCGGTGAGATGGCGGTCGATGTGGAACTGCTCGTCGGGCACCCAGTGCGAGCTCAGCCAGCCGCGCTTGGCCTTGTGCGTGAACTGGTGGAAGGGCAGGAGACGCGCTTCGAGCTTGGCCCGCACTGCATGGAGAGACAGCGGTGCGACGAACATGAAGGCGAGGTGGATGACCACCAGGTTTTCAGGACAGTCCATGCGCAGCCAGGCGTGGTCTGCGGCGTTCATCGGGAGAGCGGCTTTCATGAGAGTCTCCTTTTTCAGCACAGAGGACACAGAGAGCACAGAGGACACAGAGAAGAGCTCTTCTTCTTTGCTTTTCCTCTGTGTGCTCTGTGCTCTCTGTGTCCTCTGTGTTTAAGTCTTCAACCGCCAGCGATTCAAGGCGTCACTGTCGCGGCACGCAACTTCAACCCCACGCTCTGCGTCATCGCCGCCAGCTTCGGGTCGATGGCCGCACGGCTGTCGGCGGCGATCTTTTCGCCGAAGGCGCGCTCGAAGCTGGGCAGCAGCTTCTCGAACTTCTTCTTCACCGGCGACTCCAGCAGCGCGATCAGCTGCTTGAGTTCTTCCTCGTTGAAGTTCTGCAGCAGGAGCGGCGTGAGCGTGGGGGCCTTGGCCTTCATCGCGTTGTCCTTCACGATGGGCGTGGCTTCGTCGATGTACTTCTGCACGTCCACCGCGATCTCCTTGAGCGTGGCCTCCTGCTTGGCGCCGGTGACGCGGCCCTGCAGCGCGATGCGCGACTGGTTCACCGCGTCCACCGCGGGACGCTGGACCATCACGACGGCTTCATCTTCGATGTGCCACAGCGTGAGGATCTTCTCGACGAGTTTTTCCTTCTCGCCGGCCTGTGCAGGCGCGGCCAGGACCAGAGCGCAGGCGCTCAATGCGACGGTGATGAGGGTGCGTTGGAACTTCATGGTCTTTGGTTTTAGGAGGGGTGGATCAGAAAGGCTTGGTGATGGTCACGCCGAAGTAGCGGATGCGGATGCCACCGGCCACGTCCAGCCCCGCGTAGGGGTTGTAGACGGCGTTGAAGAAGTTGGTGCAGTTCAGGTTGCAGCTGCCGTCCGCCGGAATGTCGAACTTGCCGCTGGCGTAGCTGGCCGCCGCGTCGATGCGCAAGCCCTCGCGCGTCTCGTAGCCCAGGCCGATGCTCTTGATGGTGAGGTCCGGCAGCGGCGAGATCAGGTCGATCTTGTTCTCGCCCACCGAGCTCTTGCGCGGCTCGTAGCCCGCGCGCAGCGTGATCGCATCCGTCACCTTCACCTGCAGGCCGAAGTTGTAGTTGATGGTGTTCTTGTAGCCGCGCGGGATGATGAGCTTGCTCGGGTCCGCCTGGCCGAACACGCGTGCCATCTCCAGCAGGTTGATGGTCTTGTCGAACTGGAAGGTGAGCTTGTCCCAGCGCTTCCAGTTGCTCCAGTTGGCGTCCACGTTCAGCTGCACGCGGTCGATGGGCTTGACCTTCAGGCCCACCTGGATGTGCTCCGCATACGGTAGCGTCATGGTGACGTTGCCGCTCTGGATCGCGGGGATCGAGGTCGGGAAGCCGAACATCGAGGCCACCACCGGGCCCAGCAGGCTCGAATACATGCCGCGCACGAAGCGGTCCAGCATGGGCTCGGCGTTGAAGGTGTACTTGCCCGTGAGCACCGACTGCGAGCCGCCCTGGTAGACCGCGCCCAGCGAGAAGCGGTCGCTGGGCTCCCACAGCACGCCGATGTTGATGGTCGGGTCGGCCGGTGCGGTCATCTCGAAGTGCATGCCGCCGATCTTGTTGAACGGCCGCAGGCGCCCTTCCTTGCCGCCGCCGCACAGGCCGAAGGCGAAGGTATCCACCGGGTTGCCGTTGTCGCCGCACCAGGCGTCCTGCAGCTTGCCGATGATGCCCAGCAGCTTGTTGGGCATGCGCATGTCGGTGTCCAGCGCGAAGCCCTGGTGCGCGATGGGAATCGACACCCCCACGCTCAGCGTCTTGGACACCTTGTAGGCCACCGACGGCGATGCCAGCACCAGGCGCTGGATGTTCACGCGCTGGCCGTCGAAGCGTGCCGGGTCGTTGGGGTCTGTGGTGCGGTCGATGCCCACGCCCTGCACGACGTAGGTGGCGGTGCCGAAGGTCCACGGCGAGCCTGGCTGGTTGAAGCTGAACCCGAGGCCCGCGGCCGCCGCGAAGGGCAGCTTCGCCTTGGGCACGCCGATGCCCGGCAGGAAGATGCTCTGGCGAACCGGCCCCGTGCTGGTGCCGGCGACGGGGTCGTCCTTCCAGCCACCGATGTCGAAACCTTCAGGCTGGGTGAAGCTCGCGTAGGGCTTGATGGAGGCGCCGAAGAAGGTGTCGCTCTTCCACTTGCCCTGCAGCCGGGACAGGCCTGCGGGGTTGAAGTGGATGGACGCCGTGCCCGGCGGATCGGCCGTGACCGCATTGCCCAGGGACATGGCCGTGGGGTCGACGCCGATGTTCTCGGTGAAGGAAGCACGTGCTTCGCCGCCTGCCAAAAACGCGAGCGCCGCGAGGGCGGTCGCGGCGAGCTCGAATGGGCGCCTTGCGGCGCCTGTGCACTGCGTGGGCAGCATGAGCATCACCTGCTCATCAGAAGTTCAGCGGCAGGTTCATGCCGAACGTGAAGTCCGGCGTGTCGGTGGTGAGGCCGACGCCCACGGTGAAGTTCAGCGTGGTGACCGGCGACACGCGCACGCCCAGGCCGAAATTCAGCATGGCCGAGGACTGGCTGGCTGTCTTGCTGGTCACCTGCACGCCTGCGCCGTCTTCCAGCACGAGCTTGGCGCGCTGGCCGATGTTCTCGGAGAACGATACGGTCGTGGAGATGTTGTAGGACATGGCATAGGCGAAGCCCACGCCGAAGCCGATGCCTGCGCCCGGATGCACTTCCTTGAGCGTGAGGCCGTTGCGCACCTGGTTCAGGTGCTTCACGCTCAGGCCGTAGCTGGCGTTGATGGAGCCGAACACCGCGACCGGGTCCACGACCTTGGACGCGTTGATGCCGATGGTGCCCGAGGCGTAGCCCGCGCCGGTGGACAGGCCCTGGCCGTCGATGGTCTTGAAGGGGCTGCGGCCGGTGGGCAGGCGCAGCGTGCCGGTGGCGGTGAGCGCCGGGAACTCGCGCGTCACCGGGAAGGGCTGGAAGCGCGCGCCCACCGAGATGTCGCCCGGGGCGTTGGACAGGCCCGAGAAGGTGTCGCCCTGCGAGTACTTGGACACGAAGGGCACGGTGAGGTTGGCCGTGAGGTTGTCCTTCACGCCGTAGTCGGCCGAGATCGTGTTGGTGACGGTGTGGCCCTTGGTGTTCTGGATGGCGAACTGCGTGAGCTTCTGGTCGGTGAAGCTGGCGCTGATCTGCTGCGAGCCGATGTAGGAGTAGGTCAGGTCCCAGGTCAGCGAACGCTTGCCCGCGCGCAGCAGCGAGTACTGGCGGTCGGTGGCGGTGAGGGTGTCCTTGAGCACCTTGGCCTGGTCGACGTCGCCTTCCTTCTTGGACAGCGCTTCGCGTGCGGCCTCGGTGGTGGCCGCCGCTGGGGCTGGCGCGGGAGCAGGCGCCGGTGCCGGTGCCGGTGCCGCGGCCGGCGCCTCAGCGGGCGCGGCTGGCGTGGCGGGTGCGGGCGCCGGGGCGTTCGCATCCTGTGCATGGACCGCGGCCGCGACGCCGACGGTGAGGAAGAGGGCTGCCGCGCGGGCGAGGGCCGACTCGAGGTTGGAATGCTTGTTCATGGGTTCACTTGCGCAAGGTAAAGACGCCGAGTCCTGATTGCACTGCCCGTTGCAATGCATCGGCTCGATCGAGTTGGGGGAGAACTGCGTCGGTGCGGATCAGGTCGTTGTCCACGACGCCGAGCTCGCGATCCGAAAGTGCCAGCCGCGCCACGGTGGTGGGCTGGCTTTTTGGCGGGTACAGCAGGAACAAGGTGCCCTTGTCCCACAGTCCCTTGAATTCATCGAGGGAGAACACGACGTGGCCCGCAGACGGATCGGCGACGAACACCTTCCCATCGCGAACCCCGCGAACCACGACGAAATGCTTGAAGCCGGCGTAGTCGATCGGCACGATGCCGGGCTGCTTCAAGCTGGCCAGGTCCGACATGTCGGCGCGGAAGCCCTGCGCATCGGCTCCGAGCGTCTGCAGATAGCGCTTCATGTCGAGCAAGGAAAAACCACGCCGCGCGATGATCTTCTCGCGCTCGCCGTGCGCCAGCATGCCCTCCATCGCCTGCTGCTCCGACACCGGCAGGTCCAGGTAGTTGTTCATCACCGTGACCAAGGCCGCCGAGCCACAGGAGTAGTCGTAGGCCTGTCGGACGATGTTCTTGAACTTGAACTCCGAGTACGGCTTCATCTGCACGGGCTCGGGAGTGGCAGCGGCGCCCACGCGCCCCATCTGCAGTTCGTACTGGTCGGCAGGTTGCGGCTGAGGCGGCACTTGAGAGCTGACGCCGAATCCGCCGATCATCGCGGCGGCCACGCCAAGCAGGATCATCCACATGTCTTGTCCTTGAGTCCTGGTGCGCCCCTACTGCGCCCAGAGATAGATGTGTCCGGTCATCGAGCCGGTGCCGTTCAACAGGATCTGGCCGTAGCTCGCGCTGGCCGGAATGGGTGCCGCGGGGTCTGTCTGTGCAGCCAGCGCGCGAAAGCCGAATTGCTTGAAGCCCACGAAGCCGGGCAGGCCGATGTCCACGTAGTCGCCGCCGCCATCGGGCCGCTGGCGGATGCTCAGCGTCACGGCAATGAGGTCCATCACGCCGGCCAGGTTCTGGATCACGGCGTAGGTCTTGGTGCCGTCCACGTTGAAGCCGGCGGTGATGCGGCTGTCGGTGGGAGCGCCGGCCAGCAGCGCGGAGTTGAGCTCCAGGTGCACGCCCAGCGACACGCCGTCCTGGCCCGACACCTTGGACATCTCCTCGTCGTTCAGCGCGACCGGTGCTGCGTCGGCATCGTGCATCGCGCTGCATCCGATGCAGGCGGCGGCCAGGGCGAGGAGCAGGTTGCGCGCGGCCATCTCAGAACCCCGGCTTCAGCTTCACGTCGAGGTACTGCAACTGGATCGTGCCGATGCGGCTCGATCCCAGGTCCATCTGGCCGCCGGGCAGCGTGTCGCTCTTGAACACGATGCTGTCGATGCTCATGCCGCCGATGGACGCGCCCGCGGCCGTGGTGGGCCAGCCGATGCCGATGTGCAGGAACGAGTTGCCGCTGGCGTCGGTGATGGCGTTGAAGATGCCCGGCTGGGTGGTGGCGTCCGCGATCGCCCAGGGCGTGTTCAGCATCACGCCGCTGGCATCCGCCGCGCCGAGCTTGATGCCCGAAAAGCGCAGTTGCTCCGTCACGGTGGCGGGGTCGGCCTGCGTGATGTCGTCGCGGCCGCGCGGGCGGATGATGAGGTTGCCGATGTCGGCCTGCAGCGCCAGGCCGAAGGCGATGCCTTCCACACCCGGCGTGGCGGGCGTGGTGAGCGACAGGCTGCCGCCGCGCGTCACGAGGTCTTGCACCAGCAGCGCACCGCCATTGAAGTCGATGCCGTTGGCGCTGGTGCCCCAGTCGGCGGCGAACTGCCACTTGAGGACGCCGTTGAGGTTGGCAGGCTCGGTCAGGCGGATCATGTCGGCCAGGCCGGCGCCGCGCGACACCACGCGCAGCGTGTACGGGTCGCTGAAGGTGGCGCTGGGGTCGTCGCTGCGCGACAGCGAGAAGTTGCCCAGCCACAGCTTCGTGGGCGAGGGGCCGGGCGAGGTGTAGGTGAGCGTCAGCGGGCCGGTGAGCGAGAAGTCGCGCAGGTTGAACGCCAGGCCATCGCTGCCGCGCACGCCGGACATTTCCTCGTCGTTCAGCGGCTTCATGTCGCCGGCGCGTGCGGCGAAGGCCAGTGCGGCGAGCATGGCGCAGATCACCGCCCGCGACGCGAGCGCGGCCTGGGGCGACTGGAGCCTGGATGCACTGCTGCTCATGACCATCAACCCGGCGGCTTGGGCAGGTTCGGCGGCGGCGCGGCGTTGAGCACCGGGGCGTACAGCCGGTCGCGCCAGTTCATCCAGAAGCCTTCGAGTGCCTTGTCGGGCGCACCCGTGGCGGCATTGACGCCGGGGAAGTTCACCGCCTGGCGCAGCACCGAGATGAAGAAGTCGCGGCTCGCGCCGCTGGCGTCGCCGGCGGTGAGCTGGCCGATCTGCGACAGCGTGAGGCCGCAGGTGCTCGTGCAGGTGGTGCCGTCCCAGCGCTTGCCGCCCAGCGGGTCGTTGTGCGAGTCGTAGTTGCCGGCCGCGCCGCCGTTGATCAGCAGCGAGCCGCTGATGGCGTTGAGCTGCACGCCCAGGTCGCCCGCGATGCTGCCGAAGCCCAGCCGCATGCCGATGACTTCGCGCTTGCTCGCGTCGGCCGCGTTCTTGTAGACGAACTCGAAGTACGGGTCGGTGATGTTCACCGTGCGCTGCGCTTCGGTGCCGTCGCTGCGGCCGAAGCGGAAGAGTCCCATGTCGATGTCCGCGCCGGTGCCGTTGCGTGCGGTGTAGCTGTATTCGCCCAGCCGCACCTTGCTCAGGTTGGCGCTGAGCTGGATGTCTGCGCCCAGCGTGATGCGCGTGAAGTCCAGGCCGTCGTAGGTCTGGTTGGTGAGGCTGAGCAAGGCCTGGCCGGAAACCTCCGACAGTTCGTCGTCGCTCATGGGCTTCAGGCCATGGGCGGACGCGCTCATCGCGGCGCAGGCGAGCGCGGCGATGCAGGCGTGGCGGATGGTCGTAGGCGTCATGTCGAGTGCCGAAGGGTTCGGGTCAGGTCTTGGATCGAGGACGAAGGTGCTGCTCAAAAAACCGCCCCGCGAGTCGCGTCGCGGGGCGAAACGCAGTGTCACCAGACGCGCCGTTCTTCTGGCGCGTCATCACCCTCGAAAGATCGTTGTGATCGTTATGACCAGATCAGTGGGCCCACATCCAGATCTTGGTGCCTTGCAGGTCCATGTTGTTCAGCGCGAAGGAGCCGAACGACTTGGTGCTGTTGCCCATGGTGATGGAGCCGACGGTGATGCTCGGGGTCAGGCGAGCGTCCTGGTTGGCTTGGGGGAAGGCGAACTGGACGACGTCGCTGGCGTTGTCGTACACGCCAGCAGCCACGAGGTTCGTCAGGTTCGTGTTGGCTTCGGTGGCGGTCAGGCCGTGGCCGACCATCGCGCCGCCCACGGCGCCGGCGAAGGCGGTGTGGTTCAGCACGTCCACGGTCATGACGAACATGCCCTTGATGCCGATGTTGTTGAACGACACGGAACCGCCGTCAGCATCGGTGTCGGTGTACTTGAACGAACCGATGTTGATGTTCAGGTCGCCGGCGATCGACACGCCGTCCTGGCCGGTCACCGCAGCGAGTTCGCTGTCGGCGATCGAGGTCATGGCCGAAGCCGAGAAAGCCAGGGATGCAGCGGCTGCTGCGAGGGAAAGCTTGATGAAGTTCATGCTGCTTTGGATTTGAGGTTGGTGAAGAACGAACTGCTCAAACAGCGGCCGCGCCATTCACGCGAGGTGGTGTGCGGCCGCCCATCGCTTTCGCGATTTAGTGCGCCCACATCCAGATCTTGGTGCCTTGCAGGTCCATGTTGTTCAGCGCGAAGGAGCCGAACGACTTGGTGCTGTTGCCCATGGTGATGGAGCCGACGGTGATGCTCGGGGTCAGGCGGGCATCCTGGTTGGCTTGGGGGAAGGCGAACTGGACGACATCGCTGGCGTTGTCGTACACGCCGGCGACCACGAGGTTCGTCAGGTTCGTGTTGGCTTCGGTGGCGGTCAGGCCATGACCAACCATCGAGGCGCCCACGGCGCCGGCGAAGGCGGTGTGGTTCAGCACGTCCACGGTCATGACGAACATGCCCTTGATGCCGATGTTGTTGAACGACACGGAGCCGCCGGTGGCATCGGTGTCGGTGTACTTGAACGAACCGATGTTGATGTTCAGGTCGCCAGCGATCGACACGCCATCCTGGCCGGTCACGGCGGCCAGGTCGCTGTCAGCGATCGAGGTCATGGCTTGGGCCGAGAAGGCCAGGGAAAGGGCGGCGAGGGCTGCGGACAGCTTGATCGTCTTCATGCTTGCATCTCCAGTTTGGTTGGTCTCTTCAATGGTGGAACTTCGCCCGCCTTCGCACCCCTTACCCTCGTGAGTCGTGCTCGGTACGGCAGCCCGACGCCGCGTGTAGCGGAGTCGGTCACCTTTTGAAGCGTGTCCAGCGGCGAGGCCCAATGATCGTGACGCGATGCACGCAATGCACTGACTCAGCGTGCCAAGGTCATGGCTCCAAGAACCACTTGTTCGGGGGCAGGGAAGACCTTAGTTACGGCGTGCAACCTCGGCTGCGCAATGGCTTGCGCACACCTGACCTCAAGGCGCGATCTGCGAGGGAGAAATGAGGATCTTGCTAGTGCAAGAGGTCGAACATCGAGACCTCGTCAAGGTATGACGCGGGCAGCATCACGCCGTTGATGTCGTGCTGCAGTCTCGCTTGCGCGTGCTTGGAAACAACAACGCAAGGATCGGCCACGAGGTCTGCGAGAACGGCACGCGAGGTCTGCGCATTGCAGGCCACGCGCATGCGCACGAGGTCGGACTTGTCGTGCGCGAGAGCGATGAGCACTTCATCGCTCATTTCGGGATTCGACGCCACCGCCGTGCGCACCTGGATGCGCGCGTGCGAGGCGAGGTGGCGGACGATCTCGTCGGGAATGGTGCGGTTGGCCGCGACCCACACCGCAGCGTCGGGATGGCGTTCGAGCACGTCCCACCACACGGTGGCGCTGGCCATCACGCCCTTGAGCTTCGCGGGGTCCACGGGGCGCTCTTCCAGCAGTTGCCGGAAGTCGTCGGCGCATGTGAGCACCTTGGAGCGTCCCGCGGCCTTCATGCTCGACGGCCGGGTCAGTTCGTACAGCGCATGGTGCTCGGCGATCGGCCGAACCAGCGCTTGCACGCACGGTAGAAGTTGCTCGGGTCGGAGAAGCCCAGCGCGAAGGTGATCTCGGTCGGGCTGCAGTCACTGTGCTGGAAGTAGCGCTGCGCGAGTTCTCGCCGCACCTCGTCCACCAACTCGGCGAAGCTCGTGCCTTCCTCGGTGAGCCGGCGCTGCAGGGTGCGCTCGCTCATGCACAGCATCGAGGCCATGGTCTCGCGCCGCGGATCACCTTTGGACAAATGTTTCATCAACGCCTGGCGCACGCGGATGCTCACCGAGCCGCCTTGCTGCTCCGCGATCTGCGTGGCGATGCGCTCGCACAGGTCGGCCACTGTCTGGTCGGCGGTGGGAATGGGCAGCGCGAGGTCGGCGGTGTTGATCTCCACCTGGCACAGCGGCGCGTTGAACTGCACCGGGCAGCCGAAAGCCTCGGCCCAGCGGTGCGCATCTGCAGGTTCCGGTCCGGGGTGCTGGAACGCGATGGGGCGCACCTCGCGGCCGGTCACCCAGCGGATGCCGTGCAGCAGCACGGTGCAGTAGAAGTCGTAGCGCTGCGAAGGCACCGGCCGGCGGCCCGAGGCGATGCTCAGCGTGAGGAAGCTGCGGCCGTTCTCGGTGTGCAGGTCGATGGTGGCCGTGGGCGACACCAGGTGCGTGAAGCGCGACAACGACGCCAGCGCGTGCTGCACGGTCGGCGCGGAAAGCACCACGTGCGACAGCACGCCCAGCGAATTGAGCGGGTGGGTCGGCACGGTCAGGCCGATGGCCGGGTCGCCGGTCTTGGCGACGGCGATCTCCCAGGCACGGCTGAAGCCGTCGGTGAGTTCGGCCAGGTCCAGTTCCTCGGCCTGCGACAGGTCCACGCCGGCTTCCGCCAGCAGTGCGTCCACATCCAAACCACGCTGGGTGAAAGCATCCTTCATTGCTTTGCACCACCCGACATCGGAGATGAGCATTGGTTTCATGGCTGCGCTTTCCCGTTGTGTTCCGAACCATCCGGATATGTAGGAAAAAAGAACGCCCGTTCACTTTTCCTTGGGAGGCGAAAGATATCTGTCAGCTTTGATGCACCCAACTGGGGTGAACCCGCACGCCAAAATGCCGCATTTCGGAACCTGGGCATTCAAAAGCGACGCTAACCATGCACTGCGTCACGTAAAAATGACAACTTGGTGCTGGTTTGGAGACAGCCCGGGTTGGTGCGAACCCCCTAACTTGAGTGGCCCGACTGTGGCGCGGATGATGAGATCACTCATCAGACGACCGTTGGCAAAGCGTCGAAAATCGATCGGATCATGAACAAGGCATTCACGCGCGAAAGCGAAGGCGGCGACGAGGACGACGATGACGTCTCGCTGCCTGCGCTGCCGCAAGGAACGAAGAACTACGTGACGCCGGGCGGCTACGCGCGCCTGCGCGAGGAGCTCATCTCGCTGCTCGACGTGGAGCGGCCCAAGGTGGTGGAGGTGGTGTCCTGGGCAGCCAAGAATGGCGACCGCTCGGAGAATGGCGACTACCTCTACGGCAAGAAGCGCCTGCGCGAGATCGACCGGCGCATCCGCTTCCTCACCAAGCGGCTGGACATTGCGGAGGTGGTGGACCCGTCGGTGCACCACGGACGCGACCAGGTGTTCTTCGGCGCGACCGTGACCTACGCGAACGAACGGGGTGAAGAGCGCACGATCACCATCAAGGGGATCGACGAGGCCGACAGCAGTCAGGGGGAAGTCAGCTGGATCGCGCCGATCTCACGGGCCTTGCTCAAGGCGAAGGTCGGAGATGAGGTGAACCTCGTGACGCCGGCGGGCGTGGAGAAGATCGAAGTGGTGGAGGTGGAGTACCCGGCCTCTACGGCTTGACTCGAGTGACCCGCAGCACGCGGGCGGAGCGTTTGAGCGTGCGCATCACGTCGGCCAGGTGCAACCGGTCGCGCACGCTCAAGACCAGCCGCAGCTCGGTGGTCTGTGATGCGGGCTCATCACCCATGTCGATGTGGGTGATGTCGGCTTCCGCCGCGGCCACGGCCGAGGCCACTTCCGCCAGCACGCCCTTGCCGTTCTTCACCAGCACGGTGACGCCCGTCTCGAAGGAGCGCGTGGGCTGCTCGGCCCATTCGACGTTCATCCAGCGTTCGCTGTCGCGTTCGTACAGCCGCTTGCCGACGCCGCATTCGGCCGTGTGCACCACCAGGCCTTCGCCGCGGCCTAGGTAGCCCACGATCGCATCTCCAGGGATCGGCCGGCAACATGGTGCCATCTGCACCGAAGCGCCTTCCGCGCCGTCGATGAGCACCATGCCTTGCACATGCTCGCCGTCGTCGTGGCTGTAGCGGCCCATCGACAGCGTGACCGCATCCGGCTTGGTGCCGTGGTCGGCCAGCAGCCGCGCGAGCCGCTTGGCCACGATGGTCGCGATCTTGCGGCCCAGGCCGATGTCCGTCAGCAGTTCTTCGCGGCTGCGGTTGCCGCTCCAGCGCGTGAGCGCCTGCCACACCGCCGCGGATTCCGACGAGTCGTCGCCCGGCATGGCCAGGCCCTCGGAACGCAACGCCTGCGCGAGCATCTTGGAGCCCAGTTCCTGGGACTCCTCCTGCTCCATGGTCTTGAGGTAGTGGCGGATCTTCGAACGCGCCCGGCCTGTGCGCACGAAGTTCAGCCAGGCCGGATTCGGCTTGGCACCCGGCGCGGAGACGATCTCCACCACGTCGCCGCTGCGCAGCTCGGTGCGCAGCGCCACCGGCTCGCCGTTGACCTTGGCGGCCACGCAATGGTCGCCCACGTCGGAGTGGATGGCGTAGGCGAAGTCCACCGGCGTCGCGCCGCGAGGCAGGGCGAGGATCTTCGACTTCGGCGTGAACACGTAGACCGCATCCGGGAAGAGGTCGATCTTCACGTGCTCAAGGAATTCGCTGGCGTCGCGCGTCTCGTCCTGGATGTCGATGAGCGACTGCAGCCACATCGCGCCTAGGCGCTGCGCCTCGGCCACCTGCGCCGCGCCGCCCTTGCTCTTGTACAGCCAGTGCGCGGCAATGCCTTTCTCGGCCACGGCGTGCATCTGCTCGGTGCGGATCTGGAATTCCACCGCCGTGCCCAGCGGGCTCACCAGCGTGGTGTGCAGCGACTGGTAGCCGTTGGCCTTCGGGATAGCGATGTAGTCCTTGAAGCGGCCGGGCAGCGGCTTGTAGAGCTGGTGCAGCACGCCCAGCGCCAGGTAGCACTCGGGCAGCGTCTGCACGACGATGCGAAAGCCGAAGATGTCGTTCACCTGCGCGAAGGTCAGGTGCTTCTCGCGCATCTTGCGGTAGATGGAGAACAGCGTCTTCTCGCGGCCGAACACCTGGCTTTGCAGCTTGGACTGCGAGAACGCCTTCTCCACGTCCTTCTGGATGCGGTCGACGATGTCGCGCCGGTAGCCGCGCGCCTTCTGCACGGCCTTGGACAGCGCCGAGTGGCGCCACGGCCGCAGGTGCTGGAACGACAGCTCCTGCAGCTCGCGGTAGGTCTGGTTCAGGCCGAGGCGGTGGGCAATGGGCGCGTAGATGTCCAGCGTCTCGCGCGCGATGCGGGTGCGCTTGGCCGCAGCCATCGCCTCCATCGTGCGCATGTTGTGCAGCCGGTCGGCCAGCTTGACGAGGATGACGCGCACGTCGCGCGCCATCGCCAGCAGCATCTTGCGGAAGGACTCGGCCTGCGATTCCTCGCGGGTGGAGAACTGCAGCTTGTCCAGCTTGGTGAGCCCGTCCACCAGGTCGGCGGTGGCGGCGCCGAACTTCTCGATCAGCTCCACCTTGGTCACGCCGCAGTCTTCCATCGCGTCGTGCATGAGCGCGGCCATGATGGCTTGCGCATCGAGCTTCCAGTCGGCGCACAGGCCGGCCACGGCGATGGGGTGGGTGATGTAGGGCTCACCGCTGGCGCGGAACTGGCCCAGGTGGGCCTCGTCGGCGAAGCGGTAGGCCTCGCGCACGCGCTTGATGTCGGCGGTGTCGAGGTAGTCGAGCTTGTGGGTCAGCGCGGCGAAGGAGGCGGCGGCCGCGTCATCGGTGGGGGTCTGCGGCGGTTTGCTGACGCCAAAGCGCCGCGTCGCGGGGCTCGCGAGCTCCTTGATTGCGGCGGCAATGCGTGAGGCCATCCCCCGAATTTATCGTGGATTGAAGCCCCCCGCACCGAGGGATTGCAGTGACCTGACAAATGTCGCGAAAGCCTAAACCTATCGGTGCGAAAAAACAAACGGCTCCCGAAGGAGCCGTTTTGCATCAGTGTGTTTCCGCTCGATCGCTCAGACCGGAACCTTGCGCAGCATTTCCAGGCCGATTTCGCCAGCGGCGATTTCGCGAAGCGCGGTCACGCCGGGCTTGTTCTTCGATTCGATCTTGGGGGCGTGGCCCTGGCTGAGCATGCGGGCGCGGTAGGTGGCTGCCAACACGAGCTGGAAGCGGTTGGGCACCTTTTCCAGGCAGTCTTCAACGGTGATGCGGGCCATGCGCGAACTCCAAAGGATGTCTAGCTGAGGTCCAGGGCCTGGAAGACGGCGGGTTTGCTGCGAAGCTGGGCGGCGTACTTCAAGCGCTGGGAATGAACCACCGTTTTCAGGTCGAAAACGGCTGTCTCGAACAAAGCGTTGATTATAACGAAGTCGAAATGCCGGGCCTGCGCCACCTCGTGGCGGGCATTGGCCAGGCGCTGGGCGATCACCTCGGGCTGGTCCTCGCCGCGGCGGTTCAGACGCTGGGCCAATTCCTCGTAGCTGGGCGGCAGGATGAAGATCAGCACGGCGGTCGGGAAGAGCTTCTTGATCTGCACCGCGCCCTGCCAGTCGATCTCCAGCACCACGTCCTGGCCGCTGGCGATGCGCTTTTGCACTTCGCCACGCGAGGTGCCGTACAGGTTGCCGTGCACCTCGGCCCATTCGAAGAACTCGCCGTCGGCGACCATCTGGCGGAACGACTTCTCGTTGATGAAGTGGTACTCGCGGCCGTCCTGCTCCTGGCCGCGCGGCTTGCGGGTGGTGTGCGAGACCGAGACCACCAGGTGCGAATCCAGCTCCAGCAGCGACTTGACGAGGCTGGATTTGCCGGCGCCGCTGGGGGCCGCCACGACGAAGAGGTTTCCGGGATAGTCCATGGGTGTTCGCGCGTTGGACCCGCAAGTATCGCCTGAGCACCATCGGCGTGCGTGGCCGCGGGCGGGGATCGGTCACCGCACGTGTGCAGCATGTCTCACGCGGGCGATTGCCTACACTCGCTGACCCATCGGCCGATGCGCCTTCATGAACCTGTTCGTGACGCTCAAGTACCTTGTCGCACTCGATGACCACCGTCATTTCGGGCGCGCGGCCCTGGCCTGCCACGTGACGCAACCGGCCTTGTCCAACGCCATCCGGGCGCTGGAGGAAAGCTTCGGCACTTCCATCGTCAAGCGCGGACGCAACTTCGCCGGTTTCACGGCCGAAGGCGAGCGCGTTCTGGTGAGCGCCAGGCGCATCCTGCGCGAGCACGAGCTGCTGCGGCAGGACCTGTCCAGCGCCGCCGAGTCGCCCACAGGTGAGTTGCTCATCGGCGCGGTGCCCACGGCCATGCCCATTGCCTCGCGCTTCGTGGCCATGCTGCAGGATCGCCATCCCGGCATCGTGCCCACCTTGCGTTCCATGAGCTCCGTGGAACTGGAAACCGGCCTCGAGACGCTCGCGCTGGACCTGGCCCTGGGCTACGCCGAGCGCACCGACGACAGCTCGGCGCACCGCCGCGTCATCGTGCAGTACGTGGAGCACTACTTCCTCGCCCGGCGCGCGGAGCCCGGGCAGCCTCGGCGCGACAGCATCACCTGGGCAGAAGCCGCTGGCCTGCCGCTTTGCCTGCTGACGGCCGAGATGCACAACCGGACCATCATCGACCGCGCCTTCGCCACGGCAGGCGCCAAGGTGCGGCCGGCCATCGAATCCAACTCCACCGTGACGCTGGTGCTCAGCGTGCAGACCGGCCGGGTCAGCAGCGTGCTGCCCGGGTCCATGCTCGGCCAGGTGCTGGGCCAGCCCGATGTCGAAGTGCTGCCCCTGGTGGAGCCGCGCATCGAGGTGCCCATCGCCTTCCTCGTCCACAACCTGAACCCCGCCTCGCGCACCCTGAGCGCGGCGCTGGAGTTCGCCCAGGACCCGCAGTGGCTGGCGCATGCCAGCGCCCACAGCGGTATCGGGGCCCATGCCGCAACGGTGGACCCCGCTTGATTTCATCCGCGAATCAGTTCATTTCCCGAAGAAATTGGACGCTTGTCACCTTGCGTGGCGAGACTTCGCGCCGGGTGGGCCCAACCTGCCCTCACAACGACGACCAGGAGACTTCATGTCCACAGTCATGACAAGCGGCGGACAGCCGTTGGGAGCCGAAAACCCCGGCTTTCTTTCCAAGGAGCGGATCATCGCCGCTCCGGGTTTCAACCGATGGCTGGTGCCGCCCGCGGCGCTGGCCATCCACCTGTGCATCGGCATGGCCTATGGCTTCTCGGTGTTCTGGCTGCCGCTGTCCAAGGCGTTGGGCATCAAGGAGGCCATCAAGTGCGGGCCTGACGTCGGCTTCTTCCAGGAGCTGTTCGTCTCCAACTGCGACTGGAAGATCTCCACGCTGGGCTGGATGTACACGCTCTTCTTCGTGCTGCTGGGCAGCTCGGCGGCCATCTGGGGCGGCTGGCTGGAACGTGCCGGCCCGCGCAAGGCCGGCGTGGTCAGCGCCGTGTGCTGGTGCGGCGGGATGCTCATCTCCGCCTTGGGCGTGAAGACGCACCAGTTCTGGCTGATGCTGCTGGGCTCGGGCGTGATCGGCGGCGTGGGCCTGGGGCTGGGCTACATCTCTCCGGTGAGCACGCTCATCAAGTGGTTCCCCGACCGCCGCGGCATGGCCACGGGCATGGCCATCATGGGCTTCGGCGGCGGCGCGATGATCGGCTCGCCGCTGGCGGCCGAGCTGATGAAGTCCTTCGCCAGCTCCACCGACGTGGGCGTGGCGCCGACCTTCATCGTCATGGCACTGGTGTATTTCGTGTTCATGATGGGTGGTGCGTTGCTGTACCGCGTGCCGGCGACGGGCTGGAAGCCCGAGGGCTGGACGCCGCCGGCGGCCCAGGGCCACAACGCGATGATCACCCAGCAGCACGTGCACGTGAAGAAGGTGTGGGGCATCCCCCAATTCTGGCTGGTGTGGATGGTGCTGTGCATGAACGTGTCTGCCGGCATCGGCGTGATCGGCATGGCCAGCCCCATGCTGCAGGAGGTGTTCGGCGGCAACCTGATCGGCGTGGCCAAGAAGTTCGGTGAACTTGACAAGGCTCAACTCACGGCCATCGCAGGTGTCGCGGCGGGCTTTACAGCGCTGCTGAGCCTGTTCAACATCGGTGGGCGATTCTTCTGGGCGAGCCTGTCGGACAAGCTGGGCCGCAAGCTCACCTACGTGGTGTTCCTGGTGCTCGGCGGCGTGCTGTACTTCAGCGTGCCGGCCAGCGCATCGGCGGGCAACAAGCTGATGTTCGTGGCGGCGTTCTGCATCATCCTGAGCATGTACGGCGGCGGCTTCGCGACGGTGCCGGCCTACCTGGCCGACCTGTTCGGCACGCAGATGGTGGGTGCCATCCACGGCCGGCTGCTGACGGCCTGGGCGACCGCCGGCATCCTGGGCCCCGTGGTAGTGAACTACATGCGCGACTACCAGCTGGATGTGTTGCACATGCCGCGCGAGCAGGTCTATAACCAGACCATGTACATCCTCGTGGGCATGCTGGCCATCGGGCTGGTGTGCAACCTGCTGGTGAAGCCCGTGGCACAGAAGCATTTCATGACCGAGGCCGAGCTCGCGGAAGAAAAGCGCCTCGCGCACGAGCGCATGGCGGCTGGCGAGGTGGGCGTGGGCGACACCACGGTCCGCCGTACCGATCCGATCTGGGTGGCCGCGGCCTGGACGGCGGTGGGCATTCCGCTGGCCTGGGGTGTGTACCGTACGCTGCTGAGCGTGGCCAAGTTCATGAACTGAGGATGGATGGACGAATGACGACCCCGCGCGATTCCCAGCCGGCCGACCCCATGGTGGTCGTGAACGGCGTGCTCGACCGGCTGCGCAGCGAGCCGGGCGCCTTGCTGCCCATCCTGCACGAGGTGCAGGACGCGCTGGGTCACATTCCAGGTGAGGTGGTGCCCGTCATCGCCGAGGCGCTGAACCTCTCGCGCGCCGAGGTGCATGGCGTGGTCACCTACTACCACCATTTCCGCAGCCAGCCGCCGGGCCGGCACGTGGTGCAGGTCTGCCGGGCCGAGGCCTGCCAGTCCTGCGGCGCGGATGAACTGCTGGCGGGCGCCGAGACCGTGCTGGGCTGCAAGGCCCACGCCACGCGCCCGGATGGCATGGTCAGCCTGGAGCCGGTGTACTGTCTGGGCATGTGCGCGATGTCGCCGGCCATCATGGTGGACGACAAGCCGCGCGGCCGCGTCACGCTGGACGACCTGCGCCGGCTGGAAGCACAGTGGAAAGAGGCGGTGGCGTCATGAGCGTGACCCTCTACGTTCCGCGCGACTCGGCGGCCGTGGCCGTCGGGGCCGATGAACTGGCGCTGGCCTTGCAGGAAGCCTGCGACCGGCGCGGCCAGGCGGTCACCATCGTCCGCAACAGCTCCCGCGGCATGTTCTGGCTCGAGCCCCTGCTGGAGGTGGCCACGCCGCAAGGCCGCCTGGCCTACGGGCCGGTGGCGGCGGACGATGTCGACGGGCTGCTCGATGCGGGCTTGCTGTCAGGCGCATCGCATCCCAAATGCCTGGGGCCGACAGAAGCCATTCCCTTCCTCGCGAAGCAGGAGCGGCTGACTTTCCGGCGCATGGGAATCACCGATCCGCTGTCGCTGGACGACTATTCCGCGCATGGCGGCTGGACCGGGCTGCGCAATGCCCTGGACATGGAGGCTGCGGCCGTGGTGCAGGCCGTCACCGATTCCGGCCTGCGCGGCCGGGGCGGTGCAGCCTTCCCGGCGGGCATCAAGTGGAAGACGGTGATGCTCGCCGCCGGTGCGCAGAAGTACGTCGTCTGCAATGCCGACGAGGGCGACTCCGGCACCTATTCCGACCGCATGGTGCTGGAGGGCGACCCGTACATGCTCATCGAGGGCATGGCGATCGCCGCGGTGACAGTGGGCGCGACGCGGGGCTATGTCTACGTGCGCTCCGAGTACCCGGCCGCGGTGGCGGTGATGCGCGAGGCCATCGCCCGGGCCATCTCGGCGGGCTTCCTTGGCGACAACATCTGCGGATCGGCGCACGCCTTCCACCTGGAGGTGCGCAAGGCCGCGGGTTCCTACGTGTGCGGCGAAGAGACGGCGATGCTCGAAAGCATCGAAGGCAAGCGCGGCATCGTGCGCGCCAAGCCGCCGCTGCCCGCCATCTCCGGCCTGTTCGGCCAACCCACGGTCATCAACAACGTCATCACCTTCGCCAGTGCGGCCAACGTGCTGGAGAAGGGCGCGGCCCACTACCGCGACTTCGGCATGGGCCGTTCGCGCGGTACGCTGCCGTTCCAGCTGGCCGGCAACATCAAGCACGGCGGGCTGGTGGAGAAAGCCTTCGGCCTCACGCTGCGCGAGCTGCTGTTCGATTTCGGCGGCGGCAGCGCAAGCGGCCGGCCCATCAAGGCCGTGCAAGTGGGCGGCCCGCTGGGCGCCTACGTGCCCGAATCGAAGTGGGACGTGCCGCTGGACTACGAGGCCTATGCCGCCATGGGCGCAGTGCTGGGCCACGGCGGCATCGTGGTGCACGACGACCGGGCCGACATGTCCCGCCTGGCGCGCTACGCGATGGAGTTCTGCGCCATCGAGTCCTGCGGCAAGTGCACGCCCTGCCGCATCGGTTCCACGCGCGGCGTGGAGGTCATCGACAAGATCACCACCAACCGCGACCGGACCCAGCAGGTGACGCTGCTGCGCGACCTGTGCGACACCATGCTGCACGGCTCGCTGTGCGCCATGGGCGGCATGACGCCGTACCCGGTGCTGTCGGCGCTGGACCACTACCCCGAGGACTTCGGGCTGGCACCCGCCGGCGCGGACGCCGCCAAGAAGCACGCCGTGGCCTGAGCCGCGGCAGGAGCATCCCTTCATGCTGAACCACCACGACCCCATCGACTACGGCACGCCGGCACGCGAGTCGGAAACGCTCGTCACGCTGGAGATCGACGGCGAGCAGGTGACGGTACCGCAGGGTACCTCGCTGATGCGCGCGGCCGCCGAGGCTGGCGTCAACGTGCCCAAGCTGTGCGCCACCGACAGCCTGGAGCCCTTCGGATCCTGCCGGCTGTGCCTGGTGGAGATCGATGGGCGCAAGGGCTATCCGGCCTCGTGCACCACGCCTGCGGAAGCCGGCATGAAGGTGCGCACGCAATCGCCCAGGCTGCAGGAGCTGCGCAAGGGCGTGATGGAGCTGTACATCTCCGACCACCCGCTGGACTGCCTGACCTGCTCGGCCAACGGCGACTGCGAGCTGCAGGACATGGCCGGCGTGACCGGCCTGCGCAACGTGCGCTACGGCTTCGACGGTGCCAACCACCTGCGCGACCAGAAGGATGAATCGAACCCGTACTTCAGCTACGACCCGTCCAAGTGCATCGTGTGCAACCGCTGCGTGCGGGCCTGCGAGGAAACGCAGGGCACCTTCGCGCTGACCATCAGCGGCCGCGGCTTCGAGTCGCGCGTGTCGGCGGGGCAGGACGAACCCTTCATGCAGTCCGAATGCGTGAGCTGCGGCGCCTGCGTGCAGGCCTGCCCGACGGCCACGCTGCAGGAGAAATCGGTCATCTGGCTGGGCCAGCCCGAGCACAGCGTGATCACCACCTGTGCCTACTGCGGCGTGGGTTGCAGCTTCAAGGCCGAGATGAAGGGCAACGAGGTCGTGCGCATGGTGCCGTGGAAGGACGGCGCCGCGAACGAGGGCCATTCCTGCGTGAAGGGCCGCTTCGCCTGGGGCTATGCGACGCACCCGGACCGCATCACCAAGCCGATGATCCGCGAGAAGATCACCGACCCGTGGCAGGAGGTGAGCTGGGAAGTCGCGCTCACGCATGCTGCCGGCGAGTTCAAGCGCCTGCAGGAAAAGTACGGTCGCGATTCGATTGGCGGCATCACATCGTCACGCTGCACCAACGAGGAAACCTACCTCGTGCAGAAGCTGGTGCGCGCCGCCTTCGGCAACAACAACGTCGACACCTGCGCGCGGGTGTGCCACTCGCCCACGGGCTACGGCCTGGGGCAGACGCTGGGCACCTCCGCGGGCACGCAGACCTTCAAGTCGGTGGAGAAGGCCGACGTGATCATGGTCATCGGCGCGAATCCGACCGACGGCCACCCGGTGTTCGCCTCGCGCATGAAGAAGCGGCTGCGCGAGGGCGCCAAGCTGATCGTGGTCGACCCGCGGCGCATCGACATCGTGAAGTCGCCGCACATCGAGGCGTCGCATCACCTGGCGCTGCGGCCCGGCACCAACGTGGCCGTCATCTCCGCCATGGCGCATGTGATCGTCACCGAAGGCTTGGTGGCCGAGCAGTACGTGGCCGAGCGCTGCGACACGAAGTCGTTCAATGAATGGCGCGAGTTCGTGGCGCGTCCCGAGAATTCGCCCGAGGCGATGGAAGCCGCCACCGGCGTGCCCGCGGCCGAGTTGCGTGCCGCGGCCAGGCTGTACGCCACCGGCGGCAACGCCGCCATCTACTACGGCCTGGGCGTGACCGAGCACAGCCAGGGCTCGACCATGGTGATGGGCATCGCCAACCTTGCCATGGCCACCGGCAACATCGGCCGCGAAGGCGTGGGCGTGAACCCGCTGCGTGGCCAGAACAACGTGCAGGGCTCCTGCGACATGGGCTCGTTCCCGCACGAGCTGCCGGGCTACCGCCACATCTCCGACAGCACCGTGCGCGGCAGCTTCGAGGAAGCCTGGGGCGTGACGCTGAACCCCGAGCCGGGCCTGCGCATTCCCAACATGTTCGATGCCGCGCTGACCGGCAGCTTCAAGGGGCTGTACTGCGAGGGCGAGGACATCGTGCAGTCCGACCCCAACACCCAGCACGTGGCCGCGGCGCTGATGGCCATGGAATGCGTGGTGGTGCAGGACATCTTCCTCAACGAGACCGCGAAGTACGCGCATGTCTTCCTGCCGGGCTCGTCGTTCCTTGAGAAGGACGGCACCTTCACCAACGCCGAGCGGCGCATCTCGCGCGTTCGCAAGGTGATGCCGCCGCTGGGCGGCTACGCCGACTGGGAAGTGACGGTCAAGCTGTCGCAGGCGCTGGGCTACCCCATGAACTACGGCAGCCCCGAAGAGATCATGCAGGAGATCGCCGCGCTCACGCCCACGTTCAGCGGCGTGACCTACAAGAAGATCGATGAAAAGGGCAGCCTGCAGTGGCCTTGCAACGACGCCGCGCCGGACGGCACGCCGACCATGCACATCGGCCACTTCGTGCGCGGCAAGGGGCGATTCATCATCACCAAGTACGTGCCGACCGACGAGAAGGTGACGCGCAAGTACCCGCTGCTGCTGACCACGGGGCGCATCCTGTCGCAGTACAACGTGGGCGCCCAGACCCGGCGAACGCCCAACAGCCAGTGGCACAGCGAGGACAAGCTTGAGATCCACGGCCACGACGCCGAGGAGCGCGGCATCAAGGACGGTGACTGGGTCGGCGTGCAAAGCCGAGCCGGCGAGACGGTGCTGCGCGCCGTCATCTCCGAGCGCATGCAACCCGGGGTGGTCTATACCACTTTCCACTTCCCGGAATCGGGTGCCAACGTCATCACCACCGAGAACTCTGACTGGGCCACCAATTGCCCCGAGTACAAGGTGACGGCGGTGCAGGTGATGCCGGTGATGCAGCCGTCGGCCTGGCAGCAGGAATACAGTCGCTTCAACCAGGTTCAGCAGGAGCTGCTGCGGGCACGCACCGAACCGATCGTGCCCGCCAAATGACGTGCCCATGACCGACGAGAAGAAGTCTCCCCCGCTGTCCTTCTGCGAAGGCGCCCGTGCCGTGCCGGTGCGCGGCGTGCGTGCGGGCGAGCGCTTCGAGGTGCAGGACTGGGTGGCCGACGAAGTGCCGGTGGCGCTGGAATACAACGGCATCTCGCACGCGGTGATGCTGGCCACGCCGCTGGACCTGGAGGACTTCGCGCTGGGCTTCTCGCTCAGCGAAGGCATTCTCGATGCCGCCGACCAGCTCTACGGCGTCGAGGAGGAAGCCTCCGAGTTGGGCATCACCTTGCACCTGCGCGTGGCCGCCGAGGCCTTCGCGCGGCTCAAGGAGCGGCGCCGCTCGATGACAGGCCGCACCGGCTGCGGCTTGTGCGGCACCGAGAGCCTGGCCCACGTGGCGCGCAACCTGCCGGTGCTGGCGGACGGCATGCCGTTCAGGCGCGAGGCCATCAGCCGGGCGATGTCGCAGTTCGTGTCCTTGCAGACCTTGCAACAGGCCACGGGCGCAGTCCACGCCGCGGCCTGGTGCTCTGCTGAAGGCGAGGTGAAGTGGCTGCGTGAAGACGTGGGCCGGCACAACGCACTGGACAAGCTCGTTGGGGCGCTGGCGCGCAACGGCGTGGAGGCGGCCACGGGCTTCATCGCCGTGACCAGCCGGGCCAGTTTCGAGATGGTGCAGAAGACGGCGGCAGCGGGTGTTTCCTTGCTGGCGGCGGTTTCCGCGCCCACATCATTTGCAGTGACCACGGCGGAACGTGCGCGCATGACCCTCGTGGGCTTTGCGCGCAAGCAGGACCTCGTGGTCTACAGCCAAGCGCAGCGCCTCATCCTGGACGCTGCACCGGAGAACACGCATGCACATTGAATCGTTGGTGCGCATGGCCAACCAGATCGGCGACTTCTTCGACGCCATGCCGGATCACGCACAGGCACTGGAAGGCATCGCCGTCCACATCAAGAAGTTCTGGGACCCACGCATGCGCCGGGAACTGCTGGCGCACATGGACCAGGGCGGTGCGATCGGCTTGAGCCCCGTGGTGTTCGAGGCCCTGGGCAGGCATCGGGAGATGCTGGCCTGAGAGGTGAATTGCTTCCTGAGCGAAATCACATGGCCGACACGGCTACGAGGTATTGCTCGGGTATGTCCTGATCAGATAGTTATGTTGATTAACTAATATCCGGGCTCTCAATGCTGCCTGGAGCTGATCTTGCGTCCGCTGTCCTTGTTGCTTGTTCCCGGGCTGGCCTTGTGCGTGCTCGTTCTTCCGGCATGCGTGTCCCTGCGAAGCGCCGGGCCGGCACGACCCGGCATCGCCCAGGCCTCTTGCGCTGATCTCGTTCAGTCGTTTTCGCATCCGGGCCTGCACCTGCTGTCGGCACAGCGCATCGATGCCGGCACGCTCAAGGTTCCCGGCATCGCCCAGTCCATGCCCGAGCACTGCGTGGTCACGGGGCGGCTGAACGAGCGCAAGAGTCCGGTGGACGGCAAGGACTACGCCATCGGTTTCGAGATGCGGCTGCCCACGCAGTGGAACGGCCGCTTCTTCTACCAGGCGAACGGCGGCCTCGATGGCTTCCTCTCGCCGGCCTACGGCAACATCCTCGGCGGCGGCCCCTTGAGCAACGGCCTGCTCAAGGGCTTCGCGGTGCTGAGCTCCGACGCCGGACATGCCTTCGAGCGCACCAACCCGCAGATCGGCGCTGCCGTGTTCGGCCTGGACCCGCAGGCGCGGCTGGACTACGGCTACAACGCGGTCGCGCAACTCACGCCGATGGCGCATGCCCTGATCACCCATTACTTCGGGCGGCCGGCGGACAAGGCCTACCTCGTGGGCACCTCCAACGGCGGCCGGCACGGCATGGTCGCCGCGGCCCGCGATACCGGCAGGTACGACGGCATCCTCGTGACGACGCCGGGCTACAACCTGCCGCTCGCTGCCGTGGCGCAGGTCTGGGGCGCGCAGCAGTTCGCCACGGTGGCGCGCAGCCGCAAGGCGGACGGCGTGCCGGACCTGGGCAGCAGCTTCACCGCTGCTGAACTGGGGCTCGTGTCGAGCGCCATCCTCGAACGCTGCGATGCGCTCGATGGGCTGAAGGACGGCATCGTGCAGGACTTCGCCGGCTGCCAGCGCGCCTTCGATCCCATGCGCGACGTGCCGCAGTGCGCAGACGATCAGGACGCCTCGGCGGCTTGCCTGTCGATCGAGCGCAAGCGCGTCATCGCCAAGGTGTTTGCCGGTCCGGGCGTGTACACCGGCATGCCCTGGGACCCGGGCATCCGCGGCGGCAACTGGCGCGAGTGGAAGTTCGCCAACAGCGTCGGCCCACGCGATGCGATCGCGCTGGCCTTCGTGTTCACGACGCCGCCGTCGTCGCCGCAGGTGGTGAGCGGCGCAGGCACGACGGTGGCCGACTACGCGCTGCACTTCAGCCTGGACAAAGACGCGCCGAAGGTCCATGCGCGAGACGGCATCTACACCCAGAGCGCGATGGAGTTCATGACCCCGCCCGATCCCGCCGGCATGCGCGGCTTCGTGGACCGCGGCGGCAAGCTGCTCGTCGCGCACGGCGCGGCGGACCCGGTGTTCTCGGCGCTGGACACGGTGCGCTGGATGGAGTCCTTCTCGGGCCGGCATGGCGCGAAGAGCCGCGACAGCGCGAGGCTGTTCATCGTGCCCGGCATGAACCACTCGTCAGGTGGCCCGGCGACGGATCAGTTCGACATGGTGGATGCGTTGGTCGCGTGGGTGGAGCAGGGCGCGGCACCCGAGTCCATCGTGGCGTCGGCGCGAGGACCCGGCGCGAATGTGCCGAACCCCGAGGTGCCGGCCGACTGGTCGCCCACGCGCACCCGCCTGCTGTGCGCATGGCCGGCCGTGGCGCGCTACCGCGGCGCTGGAGACACCGAGCGCGCGTCCAGCTTCGCGTGCAGCGCGCCCTGACTACGAGGCGAAGTAGCCTGCTTGCGCGAGGTCCTGCGCGAGGGTGGGCTGCTTGGGCGACCAACCCAGCGCCTCGCGCGTGTGCACGCTCGTGGCCGACAGGTTCATCGACGCGAACTTGGCGAACCACGTGAAATGCGCGGCGGCTTCTTCTGGCGACAAGGACACCACAGGCACGTTCAAGTGCTCGCCGATCGCGTGCGCGATGTCCTTGAACGCGATGCCTGTTTCCGCGATCGCGTGGTAGCGCGCACCCGCCTTCGCCGTCTCGATGGCACGCCGGTACACCACCGCCGCATCGAAGCGATGCACCGCGCTCCAGCGGTTCAATCCCTCGCCGACGTAGGCAGTCCGGCCGGTGCGGCGGGCGATGTCGATGAGGATGGGCACGAAGCCGTGGTCGCCGGCACCGTGCGTCGTCGGCGGCAGGCGGACCACGGACGCACAAACGCCCTGGCGGGCCAGCCCCAGCGCCGTGGCTTCCGAGACGCGCGGCATGAGCTCGTAGGGCAGCATGGCGGGATCCTCTTCGGTCGCGTCGCGGCCCGACACTCCCAGGGCCAGCCCCGAGGTCACTACCAGCGGCCGCGCGGATCCTGAAAGCGCCGCGCCCAGCGTCTCGATGGCGATCTGGTCGCGCCGGCAGTTGTCGGCGAACTTCGAGAAGTCATGGTCGAACGCGGTGTGGATCACGGCGTCGCTTTGGGCTGCGCCCGAGCGCAGGCTGTCGAGGTCGTCGATGGACCCGCGATGCACGTCGGCACCGGCCTTGGCAAGCGCCGCAGCCGACGATTCCGATCGCACCAGGCCCAGCACACCATGGCCGGCCGAGAGAAGTTCCTGGACCACCGCCGAGCCGGCGAAGCCGGTGGCACCTGTGACGAAGACACGCATGGAACAAACCTTCAAGAGTTTCAATGCGGCGCATCGTCGGCGCAGAATGCATGGCGTTGAAGTCGTGACCTCATACGGGTATAGGCGCTAACAGGATGAGCGTTTCCCTCAGTGAACCTTCCATCGACCCGGCCAACGTGTTGGGCACCTACCTGCGCGACCGCCGCGAGAAGCTCGATGCGTCCGCCTTCGGATTGCCGACCACGCGGCGCCGCACGCCGGGCCTGCGCCGCGAAGAGGTCGCGCAGCGCGCGCACGTCAGCGCCACCTGGTACACATGGCTGGAACAGGGGCGGGGTGGTGCGCCGTCGGAAGTGGTGCTCGATCGCATCGCGGGGGCCTTGATGCTCAGCGAGGTCGAGCGCGAGCATCTCTTCCTGCTTGCCTTCGGCCGGCCGCCGGAGTTGAGGACACGCTCCAACGATGGCGTCACGCCACGGCTGCAGCGCGTGCTGGATGCGCTGACCCTGAGCCCCGCGATCGTCAAGACGCCGACTTGGGACGTGGTCGCGTGGAACCGAGCGGCCGCGGCCGTGCTCACCGACTATGGCGCTCTGCCGCCCGAGGAGCGCAACATCCTTCGCCTCATGTTCTGCGAGCCTCGCGTGCGTCAGGCGCAGGACGACTGGGAGAGCGTGGCGCGCTTCGTCGTGGCCGCATTCCGTGCGGACTCGGCACGGGCGGGCGATTCATCGAAGGTGGAGGCCCTGGTGCAGGACCTCTCGCAGCGCAGCCGTGAGTTCGAGACCTTCTGGCGCGAGCGCGACGTGCGCACTTTCGGCGAAGGCCTCAAGCGGCTGCGGCACGCGGTGGCAGGGCCGCTGGCGTTCGAGTACTCTGCCTTCGCCGTCGACGGGCGGCCGGACCTGGGCATGGTGATCTACCAGCCCGCCACCGAGGCAGATGAACGCGCCGTGCAGCGCCTGCTCGGCGCCTCACCTGCCTGATGCGGCAGGTCACTCCAGGTTCTGCACCTGCTCGCGCAACTGCTCCACCGCCACCTTCATCTCCACCGAGATGTTGGTGAGTTCCAGGCTGGCTGCCTTGGAGCCCAGGGTATTTGCTTCACGCAGTAACTCCTGGATCAGGAAGTCCAACCGCTTGCCGACCTCGCCGCCCTTCTTGAGCAGGCGGGTGATTTCATCGAGGTGGGCGCGCAGCCGGGCCAGCTCCTCGGCCACGTCGATGCGGATGGCGTAGGCCGCCGCCTCGTTGATCGCGCGCTCCTTCAGCGTCTCTTCCGAGATGGTCTGCGCCGCGCCGGTCACCTCCAGCGCTTCCTTCCAACGCTCCAGGAACTTCTGCTGCTGGCGCTGCACGACGGCAGGCACCAGCGGCTCGGCTTCGTCGGCGAGCTGGCGCAGCCGGGTGACGCGCTCCATCAGCACGGCCACCAGGCGGGTGCCTTCGCGCTCACGGGCTTCCGTGAGTCCGGCAATCGCACGCTTGGCGGCGTCGAGTGCGGCTTCGTCCAGCTTGTCCGCCGTGCCACCGCCCTTGCACCACTGCAGCACCTCGTGCACGGACAAGGGCTGGGCCTTGGGCAGCCAGCCCTGCACCGTGCCTTCCAGTGCGCTCAGCCGATGCAGTTGCTCGGGCTGCGGCTGGGGCCACGCGTTCTCGGTCTCGGCCTTGGTGTTGACGCGGACTTCCACCTTGCCGCGGCGCAGCGACGCTGCCAGCAGCTCGCGCAGCGCGGGCTCCAGCGAACGCAGCTCGTCGGGCATGCGGAAGTTCAAGTCGAGGAATCTGCCATTGACGGATCGGATTTCGACCGTCACGCTGGCGGTTTGCGCACCAGTGGGCCGTGCGGGTTGGCCTTCGGCAATAGTGCCGGTTTCGGTGGTGGTGCCAGTGCCGGAGGTGGCAGTGGCATAACCGGTCATGCTGTAGACTGCCATGCAGCTTTTTGCCCCTTGAAAATTCGATTATGTCAAAGCCAAAACCAGCTCCGTTGCCTTCCGGCACGGTGGTGGGCGGGTACCAGATCATCAAGAAGCTGGCAGCCGGTGGGTTTGGCGTGGTCTACCTCGCCGAAGACTCCGATCGCCACCTCGTCGCGCTCAAGGAATACCTGCCGTCGTCGCTGGCCGAGCGTTCGCCCGGCGAACTGACGCCGCGCGTCAAGCCCGAAAAGCAGCCGCTGTACCGGCTGGGCCTCAAGAGTTTCTTCGAAGAAGGGCGCAGCCTCGCGCAAATCTCGCATTCGAGCGTGGTCTCGGTGCTGAACTTCTTCCGCGAGAACGAAACCGTCTACATGGTGATGAACTACCTGCAGGGCGACACCCTGCAGGACTTCATCGTCACCGCACGCGACCTCAAGCGCGACAAGGTCTTCCGCGAGTCGACCATCCGCTCGCTGTTCGACGAGATCCTGCGCGGATTGCGCATCGTCCACCAGCACAAGATGCTGCACCTGGACATCAAGCCGGCCAACATCTTCATCACCAACGACAACAAGGCGGTGCTGCTGGATTTCGGCGCCGCCCGCGAAGTGCTGTCCAAGGAAGGGAATTTCATCCGCCCCATGTACACGCCGGGCTTCGCCGCCCCGGAGATGTATCGCCGCGACGGCACGCTCGGCCCCTGGACCGACATCTATGCCATCGGGGCGTGCATCTACGCGTGCATGCAAGGCTACCCACCGAACGACGCGCCCCAGCGCATCGAGAAAGACCGCCTGGCGCTGTCGCTGTCGCGCCTTCGCAATGTCTATTCCGACAACCTCATCGAGGTCACGGAATGGTGCATGTCGCTCGATCCGCTGTCGCGCCCCCAGAGTGTCTTCGCGCTGCAAAAAGAACTGGCGCGAGAGACCGAGCGGCGCTATACCAAGCTCAGCTTCAGCGAACGCCTGAAGCTGCAACTTGAAAACTTGACGAGCGCCAAGGCATGACGATGCGCTTTTCGGTGTACCAGGTGAGCCGCAAGGGCGGCCGCGAGAAGAACGAAGACCGCATGGGCTATTGCTACACGCGGGATTCGGGCCTGTTCGCCCTGGCAGACGGCATGGGTGGCCACCCCGAAGGCGAGGTGGCGTCCCAGCTCGCCTTGCAGACCCTGGCGGCCATGTTCCAGCGCGACTCCAAGCCCACGCTGGCCGACCCGCTGCGCTTCCTGCACGAAGCCATCATCGCCGGCCACCACCAGTTGCTTCGCTACGCCACGCAGAAGTCGCTCATCGACACGCCACGCACCACGGTCGTGGCCTGCGTGCTGCAGGGCAACGCGGCCTACTGGGCCCACTGCGGCGACTCGCGGCTGTACATGGTGCGTGGCGACAAGCTCATCGCCCGCACGCGCGACCACTCCTATTCCGAGCTGCAGGAAACGCTCAGCCAGGTCGTTCCCATGGGCGAGCGCTTCAACCGCAACGTGCTCTTCACCTGCCTGGGCAGCCCGGGCAAGCCGGTGGTCGACACGGTGGGCCCGCTGCTGCTGCAACCGGGCGACCGCCTGTTGCTGTGTTCCGACGGCCTGTGGGGCAGCGTGAGCGACACGGTGATCACCGAGCAGCTCGCGCAGCATCCGATCTCGGACGCCGTGCCTGAACTCGTCGAGCAGGCGCTTCGCAATGGCGGCCCCAAGAGCGACAACGTCTCGGTGCTCGCCATGGAATGGGAAAGCGCCGAAGACAGCGAGACGCCAGGCATCTCCACGCAGACCCTGGGCGAGGAGGTGTTCGCCTCCACCATCCAGGCCAGCGTGATGGGGCAGGACGTGCCCGACGAACTTGACGACGCCGAGATCGAGCGTTCGATCAAGGAAATCAACGAGGCCATCCGGCGCTCGTCCCAGAAGAAAAACTGAAAGGCTCTCTCCCATGAGTTTTGTTCGCACGCAAGGACGTGCCGCGGATGCATTGCGGCCCGTCACCATCACTCGCCAGTACACCAAGCACGCCGAAGGATCCGTGCTGGTGGCGTTCGGCGACACCAAGGTGCTGTGCACCGCGTCGGTGGAAGAAAAGGTGCCGCCGTTCAAGCGAGGCAGCGGCACGGGCTGGCTGACGGCCGAGTACGGCATGCTGCCGCGCGCCACGCACACCCGCAGCGACCGTGAAGCGGCCAAGGGGAAGCAAAGCGGCCGCACGCAGGAGATCCAGCGCCTCATCGGCCGCTCGCTGCGCTGCGTGTTCGACCTCGACGCCCTGGGCGAGCGCACCATCGCGCTGGACTGCGACGTGATTCAGGCCGACGGCGGCACGCGCACGGCGGCCATCACCGGTGCCTTCGTGGCGGCGCACGATGCGGTGAGCTTCCTGCTCGCGCAGGACAAGCTCAAGGTCTCGCCCATCCGCGACTTCGTGGCGGCGATTTCCGTGGGCATCGTCGACGGCACGCCCTTGCTCGACCTCGAGTACGTCGAGGATTCCGCCTGCGACACCGACATGAACGTGGTGATGACGGCATCGGGCGGCTTCGTGGAAGTGCAGGGCACCGCCGAGGGCGCCGCCTTCACGCGCGACGAGATGGGCACGCTGCTGCAACTGGCCGACAAGGGCATCCGCGAGCTGGTGGCGGCGCAGCGCAAGGCCCTGGGCGTCTGACCCGGCATGCGGCTCGTCCTGGCTTCCAACAATGCCAAGAAGCTCACCGAGCTTCAGGCGCTGTTCGAACCCGTGGGACTCACGCTGGTGAAGCAGGGCGACCTGGGCATCAGCGAGTCCGAGGAGCCGCACCGCACCTTCGTGGAGAACGCGCTGGTCAAGGCGCGCCATGCGGCAAAGGCCTCGGGCGGGCCGGCGATTTCGGATGACTCCGGGCTGTGCGTCGATGCGCTGGGCGGCATGCCCGGCGTGATCTCCGCGCACTTCGCTGACGTCGAAGCGGCAGCCAGGTCGCTGCCGCGCGAGGAACTGCGTGCCAGGCAGGATGCCGCCAACAACGCGCTGCTGCTGCAACGCATGCAGGGCGTCGCCGACCGTCGCGCGCGCTTCGTCAGCGCGCTGGTGGCTGTTCGTTCCGCCGACGACCCCGAGCCGCTGATCGCCTTCGGCCGCTGGAACGGCGAGATCCTCACCGCCCTGCGCGGCGAAGGTGGCTTCGGCTACGACCCATTGATGTTCATCCCCGGCCTGGACAAGACCGTGGCCGAACTCACCGCCGAGGTGAAGAACCGGCACAGCCACCGCGCCATCGCGGCGGCGCAGATGCTCGCCTTCATGCGAGAGGTGTGGCACCTTGGCTGAGATCCGCGTCGCGCCCGTGCTGACGCCGGGCGAGCCGGTGGGCGACATGGTGGCGCGCTACATGCGCCCCGGCACGCTGAGCCTCGCGGCCCTGCCGCCGCTGGCCATCTACGTGCACCTGCCGTGGTGCCTGCGCAAGTGCCCGTACTGCGACTTCAACTCGCACGAGCAGAAGCAGGACCTTCCGCAAGCCCGCTACCTCGCCGCCCTGCGTGCCGACCTCGAAGCTGCGCTGCCTTTCATCTGGGGCCGCCGCGTGCACAGCATCTTCATCGGCGGCGGCACGCCCAGCCTGTTCTCGCCCGAGAGCATCGACCAGCTCATCACCGACCTGCGCGCACGCCTGCCGCTGGAGCCGGGTTGCGAGATCACGCTGGAGGCCAACCCCGGCACCTTCGAGCGCGACCGGTTCAAGGCGTTCCGGCAGGCCGGCGTCACGCGTCTGTCGGTGGGGGTGCAGAGCTTCGACGACGCCAAGCTCCAGGCCATCGGCCGCGTGCACGACAGTGCGCAAGCCAGGGCGGCGCTGGAAGAAGCCAGCCAGTGCTTCGACACCTTCAACCTCGACCTGATGTACGCCTTGCCCGGCCAGACCCTGGCCGAGCTGGAGGCCGATCTCGCACAGGCGCTGGCGTTCAAGCCGCCGCACCTGTCGATCTACCACCTGACCATCGAGCCCAACACCTTCTTCGCCAAGCATCCGCCTCAGGTGCCTGATGACGACCTGTCGTCGCAGATGCTGGACCTCATCACCGAGCGCACAGCCGTCTCAGGCCTGGACCGCTACGAAGTGTCCGCCTTCGCGCAGCCGGGCCACCGCTGCCAGCACAACCTCAACTACTGGCAGTTCGGCGACTACCTGGGCATCGGCGCGGGCGCACACAGCAAGCTCAGCTTTCCGCACCGCGTGGTGCGGCAGGTCCGCTACCGCGACCCGGCCCGCTACATGGACCAGGCCGAAGCCGGCGCCGCCATCACGCAGGACGAGGAAGTCGCGCGCGACCAGTTGCCCTTCGAGTTCATGCTCAACGCCCTGCGCCTGAAGGAAGGCTTCGAGATCGCGCGCTTCACCGAGCGCACCGGCTTGCCGTTCACTGTCATCCAGTCGCCCCTGCAGCAGGCCGAAGACAAGGGCCTGATCGAGCGCGACTGGCAGTGGGTGAGGCCCACCGTGCGAGGCTTTGACTTCCTCAGCGACCTTCAGGCCCTGTTCCTCTGACTCGGCTCAGACCGTGCCCGACGGACCCACCATCGGCGCACGCAGCATCTCGTGCACGTCGTTGGCCATGATGCCCAGGAACCCCACCAGCGCGATGTAGCAGGTGGCGTAACCGATGCGCGTTTCCATCGAAGCAATGCGGTAGGCCTGCAGCTGCGGGTCGTGCCGGTGCTTCCAGGCCGACCATAGCTGCGTGCCCGCGAGGAAGGCGATCAGCAGCAGCACCGGGCTCTGGTTCCACCAGATCAGCAGGCCCAGCAAGGGCACGCCTGCCGCCCACAGCCACGGCGAGATGACCTGCGTGATGTGCCCGCCGTCGAAGGGCATGAGCGGGATCAGGTTGATGAGGTTGAGGAAGAAGCCCGAGTAGGAGATGGCCAGCAGCAGGTTGGAGTTTTCGTTGCGTGCGATGAAGTAGCACACCAGCGCCGCCACCGTGCCCAGCAGCGGCCCGCCCATGGCGACGTAGGCATCGGTCTCGGCGTTGTGGGGCACGTCCTTGAGCGTGGTCCAGGCGCCGACGAAGGGGATGAACATCGGCAGGCCGGCCCGCAGGCCGCGCTGGCGGGCCGCGATGAAGTGGCCCATCTCGTGGATGAACAGCATCATCACGAAGCCCACGGCATACCGCCAGCCGAACACCCACGAATACATCACCACCGACAGCAGCATGGTGCCGCCGGTGGAGAAAAGCTTGCCGAGCTTCACGCCCGACAGCAGCAATGCAAGCAGCTTGATCACGCCTCTTCCTTGCGCTTGAAGAACTTGCCCACCACCGCGAGGAGGCCCGCGCCGGCGACCAGGATGATCTTGAAGAACTTCGCGGCGAACGCAAGGATCACCGCGAACAACCCCAGCTTCTTCGCGGCCACGCCGGCCACCAGTGCGGCGATGCCGTACTCGGCCATCTTGTCGGTGCTGGCGTTGAAGTCGCTGTAGCGCTTGCCGTCGTTGAAGTTCAGGGCCGACAGCAGCGCGTGCGCTGCGGGCTTGTCGTGCTCGATGTCGCCGCGCGAGGAGATGAGGTTCAGCGACACATAGCCTTCGCGGCCCAGCGCGTAGGTGTTGTAGTTGATGCTCTGGTCGGCCTCGCTCTCGCCGGGCGTGCGCGCAGCCATGGACCACACCAGCCGGTGCGCGGCGGCGTCGTAGCTCGGCTTTTGCACCCAGCCCACGATCTCCAGCGGCGGGAAGCCCATTTTCTGGCGCTCCTTGTTGCCCGCTTCGGTGCCGTCCTTCAGGCTCTTGAACAGGTCATCGACGTTCCAGTCCTTGGCATCGTCGTCCTTGATGTATCCCGAGGGCTCGTAGCGTGCGACGACCAGCCAGTGGTTGTCGCCCGTGCCGCGCACCAGGCCCAGCAGGCTGCTGTCGGCGCCGTTGCCCAGCGCCTGCATCAGCCGTCCGGCGGCGGGCTGCGGCACGTAGGCCATGCCCGCGGGCAGCTTGAGCACGGCCTGCCCGGCCAGCTTGATATCGCTCGGCCCCGCGACGGCGGCCGCCTGGGCGGCTTCGAAGGCCGCCATGATTTCCTTCTTGCGGGCCTCGTCGGGCTCGGCGTGGGCCAGTCCGAGGGACAAGGCCAGGGTGAAGGCGGCGACGATGCCGCGCCAGGTGATGTGGCTGATCATGGGTTCCTCCCGGTTGATGCGGGGCTTTGCGCCCTCGGTGCTGGCATGCTACCTGAGCACCGTCTTCGGCAAAACCGGTTGCGCCCCAGGGTTCAGGGGCGTGCGCGGCTGCGCCGGGCCTTGGGGTGCAGGGTCTCGCGCGAGCGCTCCAGCTCGTCGTGCAGCCACTGCCGCAGCAGCGCCAGCGGCGGCCAGTCCTTCAGTGCCGGCGGATAGACCAGGTGGTAGGGGTAGGCGTACTCCAGGTGGATTTCCACCGGCGACAGCTTCACCAGGCGGCCATCGCACAACGCATCGGCCGCCAGCAGCTCGCGCGCCAAGGCCAGGCCCAGGTTCTGTTCGGCCGCTTGCAGCATCAGCCCGGCATCGTTGAAGTTGGCGATGGGCGTGACGTGGGTGCGCAGGCCCGCGGCGGCGAACCAGCGGTTCCAGGGGTCGGCGTCGCCCAGCAGCGGCTCGCGGGCCAGCGCCTCGGGCTGGGCGCCCAGCAGCCGCCGCGCCGCGGTGGGCGAGCCGACGATGATGAAGGGAATGGGCGAGCTGAACAGGTGTTCGGACACCAGCCCGGGCCACGGGCCGCGCCCCTGTCGGACGGCCACGTGGAAGCCATCGCGCTGCAGGTCGATCACCTGTTGCGATGCATCGATCTCCAGCGCCATCTGCGGGTGCCGTTCGCGCCAGCGCCCCATGCGCGGCAGCAGCCAGCGCTGGGCGAACGAGGGCAGGGTGGTGATGCGCAGGCGCTGGGCCGACCCGCTGGCCGCTGCCGCGGCCGACTGCACGCCATCGTCGATCTGCGCCAGTGCCTGCTCCACGCTGCGCAGCAGCGCCTCGCCGGCCGGGTTCAGCACCACGCGCCGGCCACGCCGCTCGAAGAGCTCGAAGCCCAGCTGCTCTTCCAGGTTGCGGATCTGCTGGCTGACCGCGCTGTGGGTGAGGTGCAGTTCTTCGGCGGCGGCGCGCAGGTTGGCGAGCTTGGCCACGGCGCGGAAGGTGGGCAGGGTGTGGAGGGGGATGCGGGCCATGCTGGTAAGCATAACTTTCCAAGATGGCCAGAACAAGTCGCTTCACTATCGACTGCTGGGCTCATATCCTTACCAGCAACGAATCGCCACCAGGAGCCCGCCATGCAAGCCACCACCACCTGCCAATCGACGATTCAGCTCTACCGTCCGATGCACGTGCGCCTGCTGCAAGTCGTCGGAGACGCCCTCCTGGCGATGGCCACCGCCTGGGATGTGCGCCTGCAGCGGCGGCGCATGGACATCGAGACGCGTGCCATTGCCGACATGAACGAGCTGCTGCTGCGCGACATCGGCGCGCCGGACTGGATGATTGCCGAGGCATCGGCCCGACGCGAAGTCGATCGGCAGCAACTCACCCTGCTGCGCGCCGGCCACCCCGACTCCCTATTCTGAGCAAGCGCAGCAAGCGCCCATCAAGCAACGCCCGCGGATCTGGCTCCGCCAGTCCGCTGGGTGGCGCCCCTTGGGGGCAGGAGCGGTAGCGACTGGGGGGCCAACTTCACACGCGGTTGAGGGACATTCCTGCCGTGCTCTTCAAGCGCTCGATCAGCTTGGGCGCGATCTGTGTGAGCGGCAGGATCTCGTTGGCCGCACCCGCGGCGATCGCCTCGCGCGGCATGCCGAAGACCACGCAGCTGGCTTCATCCTGCACGTAGTTGTAGCTGCCGGCGTCGCGCATTTCCCTCATGGCCTTGGCACCGTCGGCGCCCATGCCGGTGAGCATCAGGCCCAGGGCGTTGGGCCCCACCACGCGCGCGGCTGACTTGAACAGCACTTCCACCGAAGGCTTGTGCCGGTTCACCGGTTCGCCGTCCTGCACGCGGGCGATGTAGTTCGCGCCGCTGCGCTCCACGCTCAGGTGGAAGCCGCCGGGGGCGATGTAGGCGTGGCCCGGAAGAATCCGGTCGCCGTCGCGGGCCTCGGCCACGCGGATCTTGCACAGGCCATCCAGCCGGTTGGCGTAGCTCTTGGTGAAGCCCGGCGGCATGTGCTGGGTGATGACCACGGCCGGCGAATCAGGCGGCAGGTTGATCAGCACTTCCTTGGTCGCTTCGGTGCCGCCGGTGGAGGCGCCGATGAAGATGATCTTTTCCGTCGACAGCCGGCCGATGTTCGCGATGGGCGCCACCGGGGCCGCCGGGGAATCGGAGGTGCCGGATGTCGACTCCGCATTGGCCGCCGTGACGTGCAGCCGGCGCAGATGCGCCTTGGAGGCGATGCGCACCTTGTCGGTGATGTCCTGAGCCAGCAGGCGCAGGCCGTCGGCCACGCCGATCTTGGGCTTGGCCACGAAGTCCACCGCACCCAGTTCAAGCGCGCGCAGCGTCACTTCGGCGCCGCGCTCGGTCAGCGTGGACACCATCACCACCGGCATGGGCCGCAGGCGCATGAGCTTGGAGAGGAAGTCGATGCCGTCCATGCGCGGCATCTCGATGTCCAGCGTGATGACGTCCGGATTGAGCGAGCGGATCATCTCGCGCGCCGCGTACGGGTCGCTCGCGGCGCCCACGCACATCATGTCCGGCTGGCGGTTGATGATCTCGGTGAGCAGGCTGCGCACCAGCGCCGAGTCGTCCACCACCACGACGCGGGTCTTGGCCACTGCGTTGTCTCGTCCGCCCATGGTGAATCCTCAGAACAAGTCGACTGAACCGCCGCCGGTGCTGGCCGGCACTGCGCGCTGCTGGGCGGCGCGGTCCTGCGCCACCAGGGCTTCCGCGTTCGCCGGGGCGAGGCGCTTGACCATGGCCTTGCCGCTGGCCGGCAGGAAGCACACCTTGCGCGGATAGATGTCCAGCACATCCTTGGACAGGATGGGAATGCGCTCCATCTTCAGGTAGTCGATGACGAAGGAGGTGTTGCGCTCGCCCACGTTCATCGAATTCATGCCCGCGACCACCTGGCCGCCGCCGAAGACCTTGGCTTCCATGTTCATGCGCGAGGCACCGCGCTTCATCATCTCGTTGATGAGCAGTTCCATCGCGTACGAACCGTAGCGGCCCGAGTCGCCGGCGCCGTCGGGCAGCATGAAGTGGTTCATGCCGCCCACGCGGGCGGTGCGGTCCCACAGGCAGGCGGCGATGCACGAGCCCAGGGTCGTCATGATGAGGATGTCTTCGTTGTAGACGAAGTACTCGCCTGGCAGGATCTTGACCGCGTCGTTCTTGAAGTGCGCGTCGTAGAAGAAGAACGAGGCTTCTCCGGGCTTGCGCGACTGTGCCTTGAGGTGGTCCAGGCGTGAGCCTGCGGGTGGGGCAAGGGTGGAAGCGAGGGCCATGATTGGTTCTTATCGGCTTGGAGTGGGTTGTCTTGACTTCGGGTACTGCGGACTACACCCGCTCATAGATCGTCTTGCCGCGCAGCCGGAACAAGTCCCGTGCGTCCGAGAAGTTCTCGGAGTGGCCGACGTACAACAGGCCGCCGGGCTTCATGACCCGGTGGATGCGCTCCAGCACCTTGCGCTGCGTGGGCGCGTCGAAATAGATCATCACGTTGCGGCAGAACACGACGTCGAACGGATCGCCCAGCGACCAGTTCACCGACATCAGGTTGTGCGCACGGAAATCGATCAGCTTCGCGAGCTCGGGCTTCACGCGGATGAAGCCGGCGTTGGCGCCCTTGCCGCGCAGGAAGTGCGTCTTCAGCCGCTGTTCCGACAGGCCGCGCGAATCGGCGGCATACACGCCGCGCGATGCGGTGGCCAGCACCTTGGTGTCGATGTCGCTGGCGAAGATGCTCACGCCCGACGTGCCCACGCTCTCGCACACCGTCATCGCGATGGAATACGGCTCTTCGCCCGTGGATGCGGCGTTGCACCAGATGCGCAGCGGCCGCTGCGTGCGGCCCTTCAGGTCGCGCGCGAGTTCGTGGAAGTGGTGCTCTTCGCGGAAGAACGAGGTGAGGTTGGTCGTGAGGCAGTTGACGAATTCCTGCCACTCGGCATCGCCCGCCACGCCTTGCGGATGCTCCAGCCACTGCAGGTAACTGGAGAAGGATTTGTGTCCTGTTTCACGAAGCCGGCGCGACAGTCGGCTGTAGACCATGGCCTGCTTGCCCGAATGCAGGCTGATTCCGGCGCGCTGGTAGATGAGCTGGCGCACCCGCTCGAAGTCGGCGGTGCCGAAGCTGAACTCCTGGTCTGCCGCCCCGGCGAGGCCGTCGGCACGCGGGGTCGCGGCGGATGCGGGAGACAGGACAGCGCTCATGAATACTCCGTTGTTCTGGGCCGGGCGTGCTTCATCGCATGCCGGGCCGACAGTGGGATATCGGCTTGAGTGTGTCGGGCTTGAGTCGCGTGCAAGAGTGGGAGATGCGTGTGAAACACGGCACAGTTCCCGATGGAACCCCGCTGACCCGCTGCTAGACTGCCCCGCGTGGATTTCCGTCAATGAAACCGTCCATCCAGCCTGCCATCGACAAATCGCCGCCGACGCTCAAGTTGTCGGCTGCCTTGCAGTTGCTGGCTCAGGCGGGCCATGAGTTGCCCAAGGATCACGCCCAGGGCTCTCTGCCCTGGCTGCAGGCCGTCATCGACGGGCTGTGCAACCTGTCCAGCCGTGATGCGCTGACGGGCCTGTCCAACCGCCGCCAGTTCGAGCTGGCCATCGCCCGCGAGATCGACCGCGTGGCGCGTGCCGGTGAATCGGCGCTGGTGCTGATGATCGACATCGATCACTTCAAGAGGGTCAACGACACCCACGGCCATGCCGCGGGCGACGAGGTCATCAAGGCCGTGGGGCATGCGCTGCAGGACTGCGTGCGCCCCATGGACACGGTGGCACGCTTCGGCGGCGAGGAATTCGCCGTCATCCTGCCCAACTGCCCGCCGGCCTTCGGCCAGACGGTGGCCGAACGCATCCGGCTGAAGGTGCAGCGGCGAGCCATTTCCGTGGCGATGGGCGTGGAGGTGTCCGTCACCATCAGCATCGGCGGCGCTTTTGCGCCGCAGTGGGTGCGCTCCTCCGCCGTGTTGTGGATCGAGCGCGCTGACCAGCAGCTTTACCGTGCCAAGGCCGAAGGCCGCAACCGCGCCTGCCTTGAGCAACCCACCGTGTCCCAGGTGAGTGCAGAAGAAAAAGGGATGCTGTTCGGGCAATCACAATTTCAGGACCTCGAATGAGCCAAGTGCTGTCATCCTTGCGCTTTCCTTTTGAGGTGGTGTCATGACCGCCCGCATCACCGCCGTGACCAGCGGCAAGGGCGGCGTGGGCAAGACCTTCATGGCCGCCAATCTCGCCGCCGCGCTCACCCGCCGCGGCGAGCGCGTGCTGGTGCTGGACGCCGACCTGGGCCTGGCCAATCTCGACGTGGTGCTCAACCTCTTCCCCAAGATCACCCTGCACGACGTCTTCACCGGCAAGGCGGACCTGTCCGAAGCCATCCTGCCTGCGCCGGGCGGTTTCTCGGTGCTGCTGGCGGGCTCCGGACTCGTGGAGTATTCACGGCTCACGCCCGAGGTGCGCGACCAGCTGCTGGGCGTGATCCAGAAGGTGTCGCCGCGCTTTGACCGCATCCTGCTCGATACCGGTGCCGGCATTTCCGACGTGGTGCTCTACACCGTCTCGCTGGCCGACGAGGTGATGGTGGTGGCCACGACGGAACCCACCTCGCTGACCGATGCCTACGCCACCATCAAGGTGCTGGCCGGCCAGCAGCAGCGCAAGGTCATCAAGCTGGCGGTGAACCAGACCAACAAGATGGGCGAGGGACGCATCATCCGCGGCCAGCTGCAGCAGGTGGTGGACCGCTTCGTCTCCAACGGCACCGACACCCCGCTCAAGCTGGAACTGCTGGGCGAGGTGCCCACCGACCCGGCCGTGCGCGAGGCGGTGCAACGCCGGCAACTGCTGCTGGAAGCGCTGCCCGGGTGCCCAGCCGCCAAGGGCGTGATGGGCATCGCGGAGAAGCTTGCAGGGTGAGCGACAGCGACGACGAGGCCCCCGCGGGCCCGACCCCTTTCGAAGTCCTCGGCGGCGAACCGGCAGTGCTGGCGCTCGTGCAACGCTTCTACGACCTGATGGACCTGGAGCCGGCCTACGCCGGCATTCGCAAGCTGCACCCGTCGCACCTGGAAGGCTCGCGCGACAAGCTCTTCTGGTTCCTGTGCGGCTGGCTGGGCGGACCGCAGCACTACATCGAACGCTTCGGCCACCCGATGCTGCGGGCGCGGCACCTGCCGTTCTCCATCGGCATCGCCGAGCGCGACCAGTGGATGGCCTGCATGATCCAGGCGATGGAGGAAGTGAAGATCGACCCAGCCTTCGCCGAGCGCCTGGCGGGGTCGTTCTTCGGCACGGCGGACTGGATGCGCAACCGGGGCGGGTGAGGACATGGGGAGGAAGAATGGACATGACTCAGATGGAGGACGGGGCCGACGCTGAGGGCTCGGTCCAGTCGGGTGAAGGCGACTTCGTGGTGGTCGAGCGCGTGCAATCGCCGACCGAGGCTCACATCATCAGGAATTGCCTGGAATCGGCGGGCATCGCAGCCCACGTGGCCGACGCCAACACGGTGCAGGCCAATTGGGTCTGGACCGTGGCCGTGGGTGGTGTGCGGGTGATGGTGAGACAGTCCATGGCCGAGCAGGCCAAGGAGGTGGTCGCCCAGTACCGCGCCGGTGCCCTGGTGTTGGAGGGCGAGTCCATCCAGGCGCCCGCCACCGTGCCTCTGGAACCGGGCCAGGCCTTGTGGAATCCGGATGCGGCGGCCGCATGGAGCCTGTGGGTCACGCCGCTGTTCGGCTGCGTCTTGCACCTGCTCAACGCGCGCACTTTGCGCAACCCCGGCATGGTCAGGGCTTCGCTGGTCTGGCTGACGGTGTGTGCTGCTGCCACGGGCGTGGTGATGACCCACATGCTGCGGCACGAACAAAGTGCGGCCGGCCTGCTGGTCGCGAGCAGCCTCCTGTCACCGCTGACCTGCCTGTGGTACGTCTTCAGCGCACGCGACCAGAGCAAGTTCATCGTGGAGCGTCACGGCCGGAAGTACCGGAAGCATTTCATCCTTGTGGCGCTGATCCCGGCCTTGCTGTTGTACTACTTGCCGGCCATGTTCGGATGATGTTCGGGAGAATTTGAAAATGAATCGATGGATAGCCCGGGCGGGCTTGGCCGGCTTCATGTCGTCGGCCTGCCTGTTCGCCCTGGCGGCCGATGTCACCGCCGAGTCGTACAAGGCTGCCGTCACGCCCTGCCTGAAGGCACGCGACCTCGACTGTGCCGAGAAGAACTGGACCTACTACCTGCGCCTGCGGCCCACCGATTCGAACGCGATCGCCAACCTGGGCATCGTGCTGAACCAGCGGGACAAGCACAAGGAAGCCATCATCCAGTTCGAGAAGGCGATGGACCTGGGCGAGGGCACCTACGACCTCTTCGCTTACTACGCCGACAGCCTGGCGAAAGTGGGGCGCACCGACGATGCGATCGACTGGTCCTACAAGGCACTGACGGTGGTGCCACGCCTCGTGGACGTGCGTGGCAGCCTGGCCAAGCTGCTGGTGCTGCAAAAGCGCCACTACGAGGCGCTGGCGGTGCTGTCGGCCTACGACGACGAAGCGGTGGCGACCGGGCACGACCCGTATTTCGAAGGCCAGCGCATCGCCATCGAGTCGTCGCTGGCGCGGCAACGGTCGGCGCCGGGCACGGAGCCCAAGTCCATCCGGCTGCCGAAGTACGGCGACCACTTCTACGTGCCCGTCACCTTCGGCGACGCACGGCCGCAGGCCTTCATGGTGGACACCGGCGCCGCCACGGTGGCGCTCAACGACGCGCTGATGGCCAGCGCGAAGATCGACTACAAGGTCGTCGAGCGCAACGTACCCATCCGGCTGGCCGACGGGCGCAAGACCACCGGGCAGATCGTGCGCATCGCCTCGATGAAGGTCGGGCCCTTCGAACTCAAGGACCAGGTGGCGATGACCTGCGCCAAGTGCCTGCCGCTGCTGGGGCAGAAGACGCTGGCGAAGTTCGACCTCAAGACCTCCAAGGTGCAGGGGGTGGAGTTCGTGAGCTTGTCGCCACGATAGGCGCCGGCGGAGCGCCGAGGCTGTCATGGACCCGGGTACGCATACGTGCCCGTCGGCCACTTGCGCCGCCGCCAGTGAGCGGAACTGCCTGGAGTGGTCGATGTGAATAGTCGGTTCGGCAACGTGACCGACGGATATCGACCCGTTGCAGGCTTGGAGGTCCCGAAACCGCCGGCTCGAGAGGTGACGCAGACGCTCGAGGAACCCAGTCGTTCACTAGGCCCCTCCTCATCGGGCCATGAACCAGCGCCGGAGCGCAACCTGTCCTTCCTTGACCAGTCGCCAGTGCTCATGCGGGAGTAGCGGAGGGGCCGACTCATCGTAGTTGGTCAAAAACTGCGTGATCTCGTCGCGATGCTCGAGTGTGAGTTCTCGCCAAAGCGCTTCCCGAGCCGAGCCCTCAACCAGCATATCGAGCACCTGACCGATTACCTCTCGATCGGTGTAGATGCCCCGTTGGTAGCCGTCTAGCAGCGACTGGTAACGATCAATGCTGTTCATCTCTCTTCGGTCAACTGAAATGCGACCTCTGAAAGCTGTCACATGCGCTCATCTGCAAACGACCGACTCCCATCACCATTGTCCCGACGCTGGTGGTTTGAGCCGAGTCTTTAGGAAACCCAAATACTTCGGGTCTTCTTGGCTAAAGATGTCCAGTCCCGCACCCATGTACGCGCGCGCAAGCTCGTCCATCGCTCGATCAAGATTACCGAGTTCGAAATGGCATTGGCCCAGCCTTAGATGAAGGAACGGACTTCCAATCGCCCCAGCGCAGTGCATCGCGTCGCTAAGAACTTCCTTGCCTTGGAGAAAACTCTTTCCATGGAAATACACATCACCCAGTCCGGCAAGGATGCCTGCTGTGACGGTGTATTTCTCCTTTGGATCGGGAACAAGTGAGAGCGCCTCGGAGAAATTCCGGAAGGCCCCTTTGAGATCACCCATCTCAATGAGCACGTCGCCTTCGTCGCAGATTTCCTTGACCTGGGCATCCAGGCCACGCTCTAGTTCCATCGGTACTCCTCTTTCCGCTCCAGTTGAGTTAGCACTTGGAGTGGCACTGCCGCGACGCGTGCGGACGCCTTGGTTCGGGAGCAGTCTATCGCGACCGCCTGCTCCTGGCCGAACCCGGCGACTCATGCCGATCCCAGCGGAAGCCGGCTTGGTGACGTGCGTCTCCGGAAGGGAGCCGCTCAGCGTTCGGAATAAAGAGGCGTTTGGAGGCCGAGGGCCAGAAAACGCTCTGAAGAGTGACGACCTGGTGCTGCCCGAGGCCAGTGCCTCAGGAAGCACTGACCTCAAAGCTCACAAGATGAGCTTTGAGATTCTTCACTCTTTCACCGGTTGCGGTTTGCTCGACGGCCACCTTCTCCTTGCCTAGCAACGAAGATTGGCGTGCCGAGCCTCCAGGCAAGTACTTCAGCAGTTCGCCGCTTCTCTTGACAAGACGCCACAGCGGCACCGCATCAGTCTGCTCGGCGATTGCTCGCAAGGCCTGCTTCGTTTGAAAGGGGCAAACGGCCTCGACCTCCGCCCGGCGTGCCAGCTCGCTGCGCAGAAGCTCAAGCGTTGCAACTTTTCCGCTTGGAATCTCTTTGACCACGGCGGCGACCGTGCTCGGGCATGGCAAGAGCATCCGTCCTGAGCATCCAAAGAACTTCTCGCGTTCGGGTGCAATGGCAACCACTTCGTCTGCAAGCATGTGCATGTTTCATACCTCCTCGTGATCGCGGACCAGGATGGCCATCTTCATGCTCACAACGGCTTCAAGTCCACCCCCCGCATCCCGACCAGAATCGCCTTCCCATCCGCGCCGACCTTGAACTCGCCGAAGCGCGCCGGGGCGTAGCGCTCCGCCTCGCCTTCCTTGAAGAACCAGGCGTCGGTCACGAAGATCCAGCGGCCGTCCTTGTAGGCGAGGGTGATGGGCAGCTCGTCGGCGGCATGTGGTGAGCCGTCTTCCATGCGCACCAGCGTCGCCACGCCCTGCGCATCGACCTTGGCGATGACCTGCGGCTTGGCGCCGTCTCCGAGGTCGCGGACCGCGTCCTGCACGGGCATCGGCAGCCTGAAGTTCAGGCTCATGAAGTCGCCTTGCATCAGCGACCGAGGGTCGCGCGGCGCGAGTTCGACGTAGATCGTCCGCGCAGACCGCGCGATCTGTTCCTTTTGCCAGATGCCGACGTTGGCCACCACCAGCGTCGCAAGCAGCGTGAGGGCGATGCCGCCGCTGACATGGCGCGGCATGGACTGGAGCGCCTGCACGCCGGGCGCCGATGCGGGCAGGCTGCGCCCCGAGGCCAGCCAGGCCAGGGCGGCAAGCAGTGCGCCGCAGGCCACCAGCACCCAGGCCTTGGTCGCCAGTGGCCAGGTGAGGGCGTAGTAGAAGCTGCTGAGGATCCATGCGAAGGCGACGCCGGCCGTGCTGGCCAGCATCCAGCGGCGTGCGGTGACGCACAGCGCCAGCGCCAGCAGCACCGCGCCCAGCGAAGGCATGAACCAGGCCAGCAGCACCAGCACGGCCGCCACCCCGGCCGTCCAGGGCTTGCGGGCCGTGGGCCACTGGCGTGCGACCCAGGCGGCCGCGGCAATGGCCAGCGCCGCTGAGATGGCCTGGAGCAGTGCGAGGTCTGTGGCCTGGACGTGGTTGGATGCGGCGTCCAGGCCGTCGCCGTGGATCTGCAGCGCGCCGCCGAACAGGAAGGCCATGCCCGACCACCAGCACAGCGCCGCCAGCATCGCGATCAGCACGCCGGCCACCATCGCATCGAGCGCGATCGCCATCCGGGCGCTGCGGCCTTCGGTTCCCAGCTGCGACTGCACGAAGGCGGCCAGCCCGGCGGCCAAGCCGATGGCATGCCATGCCCACCAGAAGTCGTTGGCGATGCCGTCGCGATGGGACCAGCTCTCGTCCACGGTGGCGATGGCCAGCAGGGCCGCCGCACCGCCGCTGAGCAGCACCCTCAGCCAGGCACGCGGAATGAGCACGGCCACCACGATGCACAGCACGCCGACAAGGCCCGCGCCGCCCTTCCAGTGCATGCCGTCGAAGATGGTGAAGGCGATGCACGACCCGCCGACGATCAGCCCCGGCACCGCCAACTGCTCGACGAACAGGGGGATGGTGCGCGAGCGCAGGACCGCGATGGCACCAGCCAGCACCAGCAGGCCCACCACGAAGAGGCCGGCCGTCTCGTGGTTGCGCGGCATGACGGCAATGCCGACCACGATGGTCAGCGGGATGGCCGCGAGCCAGGCACCCAGCGCCGTGAGCAGCACCACCGGCCAGGGACGCGAGTCCTGCGCCAGGGCTTCGGCTTCGGCGGGCAGCACGCCCTCCGACTTGGCTGCCTCGATGGCTTCATTCAAACGGACCTTCGCGTTCATGCCACCTCTCCCTGCTGGCGGGCCAGGCCCAGCACCACTTTCACCGTGACGGCCAGCAGCCCGGCCGCGGCCAGCCCGAGGACGAGCAGCGCGCCGATGAATTCGCCCGAATGCCCGCTGAACAACAGCTTGCCCAACCCGGCCACCAGCAGCACGTCCAGCCCGAGGGCCACGGCGCTCAGGCCGAAGAGGTCGAAGAACTGCGGGTTCGACAGCATGCCGGCCGCCACGATGAGCAGCACCAGGCTCAGTGCGTAGTGCCAGCCGCCGCTGTCGGAAAACAGCCCGCCCAGCGCGGTGGAGCAGAACATGATGGCCGTGAGCGTCAGCGCCAGCCGCATCGACCACACGCCAGCGCCGGTGAAGCGCCTCGCAGCGGTGCCCAGTCCGGCCACCAGAAGCAAGGCAGCCGCCCAGCCCTGCAGGTGCACGAGCAGGTCGTCGGACTCCGCGCTCCAGCGGTGGCCGAGGTGGGCGTACACCCACAGCGAGATGCCGGTCATGGCGACCAGGGCCCAGGGCGTCCACAGCACGTCGCTGCGGATACCCAGGCACAAGGGCAGGGCGAGTGCCGCCCACAGCGCGAAGAGCTGCCAGGGATCGGCCCCGCTCTGGTAGGTCAGGCCGAAGTAGGAGAACAGGGCGCCGATGCCCAGCAGGGCGACCAGCCCGAGCGGCGCACGGGCGCGAGGCTTGAGCCAGGCACCAATGGCCGCGGCGGCGACCAGGCCCTGCAGCAGCCCGAAGCGGCCGAAGCGACCGAAGTCTTCCCAGTTCGCGGCAATCCACAGGATGACGCCGAACCCGCCCAGGGCCGCACCGAGCACGGCCACGCCGCGTGGCAGCCAGGTGGCCAGGCCGGTGGGCTCACCCTCCATGCCGGCCAGTTGCCGCAGCCGCGTCACTTTCGGTGCATCCAGCCGATGCCGGGCGGCGAGTTCATACAACGCCAGTCGCAAGTCCATCCGATTCCCTTCCCAGGCCATGTGGCCTGGGCGCGATCGTAACGAGGCGCGGCCCGGTGGCGGGCCTTGAACAAGGGATGGCGTCGACCGGCACCTTGGGTGCCGGATGCGGATACTGTCGGGAGGGGGAGGGAGTCCGGGCCGCTCAGGCCTGGATGGATCCGCCGCGCAGGGTGCCGCGTTCGCTGGCGCCGCCGGACGAATACAGCCCCGGCGTCTCGCGGGGCATCAGCACTTCGATGGCGCGGTCCAGCGCCGCGGTGGCGCGGGCCAGGGATTCGCGCTGGGCAGCCACCTGGCCGCTGGCACGTGCCAGGCGGCGACGAAGGGGCTGGGGCACGTCGCCCTTGCGGGCGGCATGGGTGAAATGGTCGACCGCGCGAGCCAGCGCGCGGTGCAGTTCGGTGGCGTGGCTGTCGATGGCCGCGGTGTCGCGCGCGCGCAAGGCCTCGCCCAGCGCGGCCAGCCGTGTTTCCACGGCCTGCAGCGTGTCTTCCAGGGCGGGGTCCAGAGGCTGGTGCGGGAGCAGCGGTTGGGTCATGGATCAGCCGGGGCGAATCAGTGCGGGGCCTTGGTCAGGAGTTCCTGGGCGTTGGAGATGAGCTTGTCGGCGATGGCTGCGTGATTGACCTTGAACGTGCCGTCCTCGATGGCCTTGGAAATGCGGGCCACCTTCTCGGCGTCGAACTCGGCGTTGGAGCCGCCCACGCCCTGCAGCAGCGAGGCCGCGGCGCTGGAAATCTCCACCTGGGCGCTGGCTTCCGCCGTTGCCTGGGTGCCGTTGGTCTTGGCGGTGGCTTCACCCTGCTGGGTGCGTCCCGTGGCAACGGGTGCCACTGGGGGTTTGTCTGCCGGACTGCCGATCTTCATGGTGTTCTCCAAAGAGCCGGTCTGGAACCCGGCCCATTCAACATGGACGGTGTATCGGCCGGCATTTCGCCGACTTTAGGCCTTTTTTCCATGGACCTGGAATCGGGGGCCCCGTTCACGGTGATTCCCTTCCTCTTGTTCATAGTGCCAACTCCACACGGTGATCGCCAGCGGGGATGCCCGTGAGCACCCGGCCGCTTTCGGTCTTCACCCGGGCAGGTTGGCCTTCGATGCCTGCCGACAAGGCCTCGCCTTCGCTGGCGACGCTGAATCCGTTGCCCAGCGCGACCAGTTTCACGGTCTCGCCGGCTTGAAAGTATTGGCGCGCTTTCAGATGGGCCATGCGCAAGCTCTGGCCGGGGTTGATGGCCCGGGCCAGCGTGCGGCCGACCACGAGGTTGGCATCCGCCACGGCCACGGAGTTGTCTTCGGCCAGATCGACCTCGGCTTGAGCCACGTCACCGGCCGTCACCACGGCGCCCACCGCCAGCGGAGCGGTGGCGACCAGGGCCTGCCCGTAGATCTTGACGGTGACCGGCATGTAGACATTCCAAGGCACCTGGCCCTGCACGCAGCGCAGGCCGATGCGCGTCTTGCCCCAGAGGCGGGCGCCGGACGGGAGATAGGGCTCCACCTTCTGGCAGGGCGCCAGGCGCAGGCGGGGGTCGAGCTGGCCGACCTGGATGTCGATGCGGCTCACGCCAGCGGGCTTGTTTTGGGTGCCTGCTTCGGCGAGCGACCTGACCTGCTGTTCAAGAGAGGGATCGGCCGCCGGGACCTGCGCCCGTGCAATACCGCACACCAGGGCGGCCAGGCCCAGGAGCGCATGCGTGGCGAGGCGGAGCAACAGTGATCCCATGTTTTCCATGTCGCCACTGTAGAAGTGGCGGGCCAAGACCGTAGCGCCGAAATGGCGGCCAATCCGGCGCTTATTCCCGCTTATGTTTTCGGGACCGCCCAACACAATGCCCTCACATCGAATTCGTGGGTTCGTCCCCGCGGAGGGCACATGAACATCAACAGTCTCACCAGCAATCTCGACTTCCAGGCCCAGGCGCTGACCCTGCGGTCCGAGCGCCAGCGGCTGATCGCGAGCAACATCGCCAACGCCGACACGCCGGGCTACATCGCCCGCGACATGGACTTCGCGCAGGCGCTGAAGGAAGCCACCGGCGGCATGAACCCCGCGGCGGCGATGCAGGTGAGCCAGCCCGGCCACATCGGCGGCACGCCCGGAGCGCGCGGCGAGGCCAATCTCCTGTATGCAACGCCTTCGCAGACCAACCTGGACCGCAACACGGTCGACATGGACCGCGAGCGCGCCAACTTCGTCGACAACTCGGTGAAGTACGAGGCCACGCTTCGCTTCATCAATGCCGACGTGCGCAACATGCTGGACGCGATCCGCGGGCAGTAACCGGAGCTGAGTCATGAGCATGCTCAACATCTTCAACGTCGCCGGCAGCGCCGTCAGTGCGCAAAGCCAGCGGCTGAACGTGGTGTCGTCCAACCTGGCCAATGCCGACACGGTGGCCGGCCCGGACGGTACGGCCTACAAGGCCCGGCAAGTCACTTTCCAGACCCAACTGATGGGCGCCGTTGGGGCGGCTGGCGTGAAGGTCAGCACCGTCACCGAAGACCAGACCCCCGGCCGCCGGGTGCACGACCCCAAGCACCCCAGCGCCGATGCCGAGGGCTACGTCACCTACAGCAACGTGAACCCGGTGGAGGAGATGGTCAACATGATCTCCGCCTCGCGTTCGTACCAGAACAACGTCGAGGTGATGAACACCGCCAAGACGCTGCTCCTCAAGACTCTGCAGATGGGCAGCTGATCATGGCCGTCGGAAACATCAACACCTCCGCCACCAGCACGGCCGCCACCTCGGCGGTGGCCGGTTCGGGCGACACCACCAGCGCGGATCGCTTCCTCAAGCTGCTGGTCGCGCAGATGCAGAACCAGGACCCGCTCAATCCGCTGGACAACGCGCAGGTCACCAGCCAGATGGCGCAGATCAACACCGTGAACGGCATCGAGAAGCTGAACACCACGGTGCAGGGCCTGCAGGGCCAGTTCGTGCAGATGCAGGCGCTGCAAGGCGCTTCGCTCGTCGGCCACGACGTGGTGGTCGCGGGCAACAAGATGGACTTCAGCGACGGTGCCGGCGGCACCAGCGCCACCGGCGTGGGCGGCTTCGAGCTGACCTCGCCTGCCGACGCAGTGAAGGTGGAGATCACCAACGCCGCGGGCCGCGTGGTCGACACCGTGCAGCTCGGGGCCGCCACCAGCGGACGCCACAGCTTCACCTGGGACTCCAGCAAGTTCGGCACCGACACCAACCTCACTTTCAAGGTCACCGCCACCAACGGCGCGGCCACGCTTTCTTCCACCGCGCTGATGCGCGACAAGGTCCTGGCGGTGAGCACCGCCGGCGACAAGCTGACCCTTGAGCTCGCGCGCAGTGGCAACACCGCCTACGCCGACATCAAGGAATTCAACTGATCCCCGCGCACCCGCAGCACAAAGGAACACCATGGGCTTCCAACAAGGTCTCTCCGGTCTGAACGCCACCAGCAAGAACCTGGAGGTGATCGGCAACAACATCGCCAACTCCAGCACCTACGGCGCCAAGGCCTCGCGCGCGGAGTTCTCCGACATGTATGCCAGCGCCATGAACGGCGCCGGTGCCAATGCCATCGGCATCGGCGTGAGCCTGCAAGGGGTGTCGCAGCAGTTCACTCAGGGCAACATCGCCTCGTCGCAAAATCCCATGGACCTGGCCATCAACGGCGCGGGCTTCTTCCAGGTGACCGACGGCAAGAACCCGACGATGTACACCCGCAACGGCCAGTTCAAGGTCGACCGCGACGGTTTCGTGGTGAACGGCCAGGGCAACAAGCTCATGGGCTATGCCGCCGATGGCGCCGGCACCATCCTTCCCGGACAGGCCAGCCCGCTGCAGATGCCCACCGCCGGCATCACGCCGCAAGCGACCTCCAAGATCAAGCTGGAGATGAACCTGGACGCGCGTGCGGCGACCACCCTCCCCGCCGTGGGCAACCCCATCGACACGACGGACCCGAAGACCTACAACAACGCCACTTCGCTCACGGTGTACGACGCCAAGGGCCAGGATGTGGCCCTGACCTACTACTTCCAGAAGGCCTCCACCGACACCTGGAACGTGTACATCACCGCCAACGGCACGCCGCTGGCCACCGACGCGGCCGGCAACCTCGCCGCGTCCACGCAGATCGTGTTCCCCTCCAACGGCTCGGCGCCGACCTCGCCCGCGGGCACGGTGGCGCTGAACATCCCGGCCTCGACCAATGCCGCGGGCGCCGCCACCTTGCCGATCTCCGGCGTGGCGCTGAACGTGGGTGGCGCTTCGCAGTACGGCTCGCCCTTCGGCGTGACCGACCTGTCGCAGAACGGCTATGCCGCCGGCCAGCTGGTGGGCATCCAGTTCGAATCCAACGGCGTCGTGACGGCGCGCTATTCCAACGGCCAGTCCAAGCCGGCCGGCCAGGTGGAAATCGCCACCTTCCGCAACCCGCAGGGCCTGCAGCCGCTGGGCGGCAACTCCTGGGCGCGCACCTTCGCGACCGGCGACCCGATCCTGGGCGTTCCCGGCGACGGCAACCTGGGCGTGCTGCAGTCGGGCGCGCTGGAGGAATCCAACGTGGACATGACCGCCGAGTTGGTGAACATGATCACGGCGCAGCGCATCTACCAGGCCAACGCGCAGACCATCAAGACGCAGGACCAGGTGCTCCAGACGCTGGTCAACCTGCGCTGAACCTGATCCGAAGGTAGCCAGCCATGGACCGCCTGATCTACACCTCGATGTCCGGCGCGAAGGCGACGATGCAGCGCCAGGACACGCTCGCGAACAACCTCGCGAACGTGTCGACGGTGGGCTTTCGCGCCGAGCTGCAGGCCTTCCGCGCCGTGCCGGTGCAAGGCAGCGGCGCCAGCACCCGCGTGTTCGCGCTGGAAAGCACGCCTGGCTACGACGCCTCGGCGGGGCAGGTGAGCGCCACCGGCCGCAACCTGGACGTTGCCATGAAGGGCAACGCCTGGCTGGCGGTGCAGGGGCTGGACGGCACCGAGGCCTACACCAAGGCCGGCTCGCTGGACCTGTCGTCCGACGGCACGCTGACCACCAGCGGCGGGCTGACCGTGCTGGGCGACGGCGGCCCGATCCAGATTCCTCCCAACGCGGCGGTGAGCATCGGCTCCGACGGCACGGTGAGCGCCCAGGTGGGCAATGCCAAGCCGACGCCGGTGGGCAAGCTCAAGCTGGTGACGCCCGAAGCGCCGCTTCAGCGCGGCACCGACGGCCTGTTCCGCAGCGCCGACGGTGACTTGCCCGCAGACCCGACTGCCCGCGTGCAGGACGGCGCGCTGGAAGGATCGAACGTCAGCTCTGTCGAGACCATGGTGGCGATGATCACCGCGGCCCGGCAGTTCGAGGCGCAGATGAAGATGTTGCAGACCGCCGAAGGCAATGAGAAGAGCGCGGCGCAGTTGTTGTCGATGAGCTGAGCGCTCCGTTAGAGAAGGACCCGGATCATGATGCGTTCCCTGTGGATTTCGAAGACCGGCATGGAGGCCCAGCAGACCCAGCTGGACACCATCTCCAACAACCTCGCCAACGTCTCGACCAACGGCTACAAGAAGGCGCATGCGGTCTTTGAAGACCTCATGTACCAGAACCTGCGCCAGGCGGGCGCCAACAGCACCGAGCAGACGACGGTGCCCACCGGCTTGCAGGTCGGCCTGGGCACGCGCGCGGTCGCCACCTCGCGCAGCTTCAGCCAGGGCAACCTGCAGCAAAGCGCCAACAACCTGGACGTGGCGGTGCTGGGCAACGGCTTCTTCGAGGTGCAGATGCCCGACGGCACCACCGGCTACACCCGCGACGGTTCCTTCCAGGTGAGCTCCACCGGGCAGCTCGTCACCAACAACGGCTACCCGGTGCAGCCGGGCATCACGATTCCGGCTGCCGCGCAAAGCGTCACCATCGGCTCGGACGGCACGGTGAGCGTGACGCTCGCCGGCCAGGCCGCCGCACAGACGGTGGGCCAGCTGCAGATTGCCAACTTCGTGAACCCGGCCGGCCTGGACCCCAAGGGCCAGAACATCTTCGCCGAGACCTCGGCCTCGGGCACCGCGCAAAGCGGCACGCCGGGCCAGAACGGCCTGGGCACCCTGCGCCAGGGCTTCGTCGAGACTTCCAACGTGAACGTGGTGGAAGAACTCGTCGCGATGATCCAGACGCAACGCGCCTACGAACTGAATTCCAAGGCCATCCAGACCTCCGACCAGATGCTGCAAAAGCTCGGACAGCTCTGAACCCCTTTCCTGTGAGACCCCCGATGAAACGCCTGAGCCTGATCGCCTCCGCCCTCGTCCTTGCCGGCTGCTCCACGATGAACCCCCGTCCGGTGGTGGACATCGCCGGGCCGACCTACGTCGCCCCGCAGGTGGTGGAAGCCCCGGTCGTGAGCAACGGCGCGATCTTCCAGGCCACGCAATACCGGCCGCTGTTCGAAGACCACCGCGCACGCCTGGTGGGCGACAGCATCACCGTGCAGATCGTGGAAAAAGTCTCGGCCAGCCAGAAGAGCACCAGCTCCATCGACAAGAGCGGCAAGCTCGCGGCCGAAGTCACCGCGCTGCCGGGCATCGCGTCCAACAGCTTCGGCCGCGCCAGCGCCGCCGGCAGCTCCAGCAATACCTTCGAAGGCAAGGGCAGCACCGAGAACACCAACGACTTCTCGGGCACCATCACCGCCGTCGTGACGGGCGTCCTGCCCAACGGGCACCTGCTGATCGCCGGTGAAAAGCAGATCGGCGTGAACCACAACGTGGACGTGCTGCGCTTTTCCGGCCAGGTCGACCCGCGGGCCATCCAGCCGGGCAATTCCGTCGCCTCCGCCCAGATCGCCAACGTGCGCATCGAGCACCGCGGCCGTGGCGCCCAGGCCGATGCTCAGGGAATAGGTTGGTTGGGCCGGTTCTTTTTGAACGTTCTGCCCATTTAAGTTTCTCCAGAATCGGAAGCATCGAATGGTGTTTCCGACATGGAAAAAACTGACAAGCTCCTGCGTTCCCTGATCGTCCTGGCCTGGCTCCTGGCCACGGCAGCCATCTGGTGGCCCGGCGATGCCAGCGCCACCCGGCTCAAGGAAGTCGCGTCCGTCCAGGGCGTGCGCAGCAACCCGCTGGTGGGCTACGGCCTGGTCGTCGGCCTCGACGGCACGGGCGACCAGACCACCTCGGCGCCGTTCACCACCCAGAGCCTGAACGCCATGCTCCAGCAGATGGGCGTGACGGTTCCGCCGGGCACCAACATGCAGCTCAAGAACGTGGCGGCCGTGATGGTCACCGCGCAGCTGCCCGCCTTCGCCCAGCCGGGGCAGGTCATCGACATCAACGTCTCGTCGCTGGGCAACGCGAAGAGCCTGCGCGGCGGCACGCTCATCGCCACGCCGCTCAAGGGCGCGGACGGCCAGGTCTACGCGCTCGCACAGGGCAACCTCATCGTGGGCGGCGCCGGTGCATCGGCAGGCGGCTCCAAGGTGCAGATCAACCACCTGAGCGCCGGGCGCATCCCCGAAGGCGCCACGGTGGAGCGCAGCGTGCCGACCCCGCTCAACCAGGGCGACACGCTGCAGCTCGACCTGAATTCCAGCGACTTCAACACCGCCCGCGAGGTGGTGCGCGCCATCAACGCCAAGATGGGCGACAACACCGCCTGGGCGGTGGACGGCCGCGTCGTGCGCGTGCGCATGCCCGAGGCCGGCGGCTCGCGCGTGAGCTTCATGGCCGACATCGAGAACCTGGACATCGCGCTGGCCTCTCCGGCCGCACGCGTGGTCATCAACGCACGCACCGGCTCGGTGGTGATGAACCAGTCGGTCACGCTCGCGGCCTGCGCCGTGGCGCACGGCAGCCTGTCGGTCACCATCAGCACCACGCCGCAGGTGAGCCAGCCCAATGCGCTGTCCACCGGCGGGCAGACGGTGGTCACCGAGAAGTCCGACATCGCGATCACGCAGCAGGCGGGGTCGCTCATCCAGATGCCCGCGGGCACCAAGCTCGCGGATGTGGTGAAGGCGCTGAACTCGCTCGGGGCAACGCCGCAGGACTTGCTGGCCATCCTCCAGGCCATGAAGTCGGCGGGCGCCTTGAACGCCGAGCTCGAGGTGATCTGACATGAATCCGCTGTCCACGTCCCGCCTCGCCACCGACACACACGGCGTGGACGCGCTGCGCTCGCGCGCGGCCACCGACCCGAAGGCGGCCATCAAGGACGCGGCCAAGCAGTTCGAGGCGCTGTTCATGCAGGAGCTCATGAAGAGCATGCGGGCAGCGCAGCAAAGCATGTCCACCGGCATGTTCGACAACGCCGGCACGCAGATGGGCACCGACATGCTCGACCAACAGTTCGCCACCAAGATGACCGGCCTGCCCGGCGGCCTGAGCGACGTGATCGCGCGGCAGCTGGAACGCCAGATGGGCGGCACCGTGACGCCGGCAGCCAACGTGGCCAAGTCGGTCAACGCGGCGCTGTCGCCGGCCACCGCGGCAGGCGCACCGTCCACGCAGAAGGTCTCGCAGCGCCAGAGCGACTTCGTCTCCCAGCACACCGAGGCGGCCCGCGCGGCCGAGGCGCAGACCGGCATTCCCGCGAGCTTCATGGTGTCGCAGGCGGCGCACGAGACCGGCTGGGGCAAGCACGAGATCAAGAACACCGATGGGTCGTCCGCGCACAATCTCTTCGGCATCAAGGCCGGCGCGAACTGGAAGGGCAAGGTCGCGGAAGTGACCACCACCGAGTACGTGAACGGCCAGCCGCACAAGGTGACGGCCAGGTTCCGCGCCTACGGCTCGTATGCCGAGTCCTTCGCCGACTACGCCAAGCTGATGAAGGACAGCCCGCGCTTCCAGCAGGTGCTGGCCAACGCCGGCACCGTCCAGGGTTTCGCGCAGGGCCTGCAAAAGGCAGGCTATGCCACCGACCCCGCGTATGCCGACAAGCTCACGCGCGTGATCAACACCACACTGCGCCTGCAGCGCAGCGTCGCCTGAGGAGGGCCTGTCGATGAGCGGTTCAGCATTGATGGCCCTGGGCACGCGGGCCCTGTTTGCCAACTACGCGGCCTTGCAGGCCACGGGCAACAACATCTCCAACGCCAACACCAAGGGCTATTCCAAGCAATCGGTGGAGCTGGAATCCGCGGGCGGCCAGTTCACCGGCGCGGGCTTCTTCGGCAAGGGCGTGAACGTCACGACCGTGAGCCGGGCGCACGACGAGTACCTCACGCGCGAGGCGACCACGTCGGCCTCCATCGCCGCGGCCGATTCGACGCGCGCCGACCAGCTCAAGCAGCTCGAAACGGTGTTCGCCACCGGCGAATCGGGCGTCGGCTATGCGGCTGGCCAATTCCTCAATTCCTTCGTGGACGTGGCCAACCGCCCTCAGGACCTGGCCGCGCGCCAGGTGGCGCTGGGCCAGGCCGAGAACGTCGCCGCCCGCTTTCGTGCCGCGGGCGAGCAGATGGATTCGCTGCAGGCCAACGTCACCTCCGAAGTGGGCGCGGCGGTCAAGCAGATCAACACCCTCAGCGCACGCATCGCCGACCTGAACGGGCAGATCTCGCTCGCGCAAGGCTCGGGCCACACGCCCAACGACCTGCTGGACCAGCGCGACCGCCTGGTCAGCGACCTCGGCCAGATCGTGCAGGTCACCACCATTCCCGCCACCGACGGTTCGGTCAGCATCTTCATCGGCGGCGGCCAGCGCCTGGTGCTGGGCGGCGAGGTGACGAAGATGGCGGCGCTGTCGGACACCTTCGATCCGTCCAAGATCCGCGTGGGCCTGGTGGATTCCGGCGGCACGCACGAGATCCCGAGCAGCCTGCTCACGGGCGGCTCCATCGCCGGCATGCTGCGCTTCCAGGACAACGACCTCGTGGCCGCGCGCAACCAGCTCGGCCAGATGGCCGCGGCCCTGGCCGGCAAGGTCAACGACCAGCAGGCGCTGGGCCTGGACCTGGGCACGCCCGCAGCCACGGGCGCGGCCATCTTCACGACCGGCACGCCCATCGTGATGGCCAACAACAACAACGCGGTGGACGCAGCCGGCAACCCGGTCGCGTCCTATGTGAATGCCTCGGGCACGCGCGTGCCCAGCGTGAGCTACACCATCACCGACGCCAGCCAGCTGCGCGCCAGCAACTACACCGTGCAGCCGGACCCGGCCACTGCCGGCAACTACCTCGTGACGCGCGACTCCGACGGCGTGCAGGTGTCGGTGGCGTCCGGTGGCGTCGTCGATGGCTTCCAGCTCAACGTCGTGGCGCCCCTGCCGGCCGCGGGCGACCGCTTCCAGCTGCAGCCGGTGGCCAGTGCCGCGCTGAACATGCGCCGCGTGCTGACCGACCCCAAGGGCATCGCCGCCGCCTCGCCTGTGACCGCGGGCCTGGGCGCCAACAACACCGGCACCGCCACGGTGGCCAGCCTGAAGGCCGTCAGCCCCTCGATCAACCCGAATCTCACGGCCACCGTCACCTTCACCTCCGGCACCGGCAACTACGACTGGGAGCTGCGCGATGCGACGACGGGCGTGCTGTCCAGCAGCGGTTCGGCGGTGTGGACGGCCGGCAGCAGCATCAACCTCAACGGCTTCCAGCTGGACCTCAACGGCGTGCCCCAGACCGGCGACACCGTGGTGGTGCAGAAGACGGCCTACCCGGCCACCGACAACGGCAATGCCCGCGCGCTGACCGACCTGCGCGACGTCAAGCTCGTGGGCCGCAGTGGCGCCAGCGGCGGCGTCACCGTCACCGACGCCTACGCCAATGCGATGACCGACATCGGCGTGCGCGTGCAGAGCTCGCAGATCAGCGCCGACATGTCCGCCTCGGTCGCGCAGGACGCGCAGTCCGCGCTGAGCGAGAAGACCGGCGTGAACCTCGACGAGGAAGCCGCGCGGCTGATCCAGTTCCAGCAGAGCTACCAGGCCGCGGCCAAGATGCTGCAGGTGGCGCAGTCGATCTTCGACACGCTGCTCAAGGTTGGCGGCGTGACCTGAGGCAACCATCATCATGAACCGAGTCAGTACCCTCCAGGCTTTCGACACCTCGCTGGCGCAGCTGCAAAAGCGCCAGGTCGAGATGAGCGAGATGCAGAACCAGCTCACCACCGGCAAGCGCGTGAACCGCGCGAGCGACGACCCGACCGCGGCGGCCCGCGCCGAGCGCGCATTGGCCAGCTCGGCCCGGGTGGATGCGGACCAGCGTGGCGTGGACGCCAGCAAGTCTTTCATGTCGCTCACCGAAAGCTCGCTGGGCGATGCCAACGACTTGCTGCAGCGCGCCCGCGAACTCGTGGTCCAGGCCGGCAATGCAGGCCTTGGGGACTCCGAGCGCAAGAACCTGGCCACCGAATTGCAAGGCATCCGCTCGCAACTGCTCACCATTGCCAACCGCAGCGACGGCGCCAATGGCTACCTCTTTGGCGGACAGGGTTCGGCCCAGGCGCCGTTCATCGATGCACCCGGTGCCGTGCAATTCCGCGGCACGGGCGGGGAAGCCAAGATCGCCGGCACCGAAGGCCTGCCCATTGCGATGGACGGCGGCGCGACCTGGCTGTCGGCCCGCACCGGCAATGGCGTGTTCGAAACCAAGGTGACCACCAGCACCGGCAGCGCCACCATCGATGTCGGCAGCGTGGTGAACCCCTCCGCGCTCACCGGCTCGACCTACGACATCCAGTTCACCAACACCGCCGGCGTGGTGACCTACTCCGTGCTCAAGGATGGTGCCGCCACCGCCATGACCAACGTGCCCTACCAGGCGGGCACGGCGATGCAGATCGACGGCATGGCCGTCACCGTCTCGGGCGCGCCGGCCACCGGCGACGCCTTCAAGATCGTCCCGTCGTCCTCGACCCTGAGCGTGTTCGACACGCTGGACAAGACGGTCAGCGACCTGTCCACGCCCAACAAGCGCGGCCCGCAGATCACGCAGGACAGCATCATGAACCTGCGCAACCTCGACCAGGTCATGGGCCGCCTGACCACCGCGCGTTCCGACGCCGGCGTGACCCTCAACCGCATCGATGGCGTGACAGACCGGCTGGGCGAGCAGAAGATCTCTGCCGAAACCGAGAAATCCAACGCGCAAGACCTGGACATGGTTCAGGCCATTTCCGACTTCCAGAACAAACAAAGCGGCTACGATGCTGCCTTGAAGTCCTACTCGATGGTGCAGCGCCTGTCGCTGTTCCAATACCTCAACGGATGATTCAATCCATCGGGAGCATGCTTTGAGCGATGCCATCCTCGGCCAGGTGGCCCTCGGTTATTCCCCGTTCATCGACCGCAACCGGGCCGTCACCGCGACGCGCCTGACCGTCTTTCCCCTCAAGCCCGACGTTCCCCTGGATGCCGCCCAACTGCTGCAGACGGTGGCTGGCGTGTGGCCGGCCGATGGTGCGCGCGTATCGCTCAACGTGGCCAGCGAAAGCCTGCTGCAGGACCTGCTCAAGGCCGAGGTCGCCACCAACGTGATGATCGAGATCCCGGCCTTCATGGCGGGCGAGCCCGACAACGTGCAAGCGCTGCTGGCCCTGCACAAGCACGGCAACACCATGCTGCTCAAGGGCCGCCCGGTGAAGGAGTTGCCGCGCGAGGTGCTGCCCTGCTTCAAGTATTCGATCATCGACCTGTCCGACGACCGCCGCGCCGGTGAAGGGGCCCACGCGCCGGGTGCCGTGACGCGCAGCATTCCGCATGTGCAGTCGGGCATCCACAGCGTGACCGACATGGAGAACAGCTTCACCCGCGGCGCCGCCGCCGTGCTGGGCTGGCCCATCGATGACGTGGTCAACATGACCATGGCGGGCGGCAAGCCGGCGGGGCAGACCGACCTGCAGGTCATCGTGGAACTGATCAACCGCGTGGACAAGCAGGAGCCCATCGAGAAGCTCGAAGGCACCCTCAAGCGCGACCCCTCGCTCGCCTTCAAGCTGATGCGCTACATCAACTCGCCGGCCTTCGGGCTGTCGGTGGAGATCAGCTCCTTCCGCCACGCGATCATGATGCTGGGCTACCAGCGCCTGAAGCGATGGCTGGCGCTCTTGCTGGCCACCGCCAGCAAGGACAGCAACCTCAAGCCGGTGATGTTCGCCGCCGTGCGCCGCGGCCTGCTGATGGAAGAGCTCGTGCGTTCCAGCGGCGACGACGAGATGCGCAATGAGATGTTCATCTGCGGCGTGTTCTCGCTGCTGGACCGCATGTTCAAGCAGCCGTTCTCCGAGCTCATGCGCACCATCCCCGTGCCGCAGCGCGTGTACCAGGCGCTGGTCGATGGCGAAGGCCCCTACCAGCCGTACTTCGAGCTGGTGCGCGCGGTGGAGGCCGAGTCGCTGTTCGACTTCAAGTCCGCGGCTGACAACCTCATGATGAGCGTGGGCGAGATCAACCGCGCCGAACTGCGCGCGCTCACCGCGGCCGCCCAGCTGGATTGACCGACGTCCTGCAGCTCCTGTGGAACTCGCCGTTTCCGGCGAGCCTGCAGGACGCGTCCTTTCGCATCGTCGACGTCAACGCGGCTTACCTCGAATACACCGGCTACACGCGCGAGCGGCTGATCGGCATCGACCCGCTGGAGCTGCAACCACCGGAAGACCGCGCCGCCAACGCCGTCGCACGCTTCAAGGTGCTGGACGGATTCCGCCAGGGTAGCGCCGCGGAGTTCATCGACCGCCGACTCATCGACGCGCAGGGCCGCGAACACTGGTTCCGCAGCGCACCCATGCAGTTGCGCGACGACAAGGGCCAGCCTGTCTACCTCTTGCTGCTGCAGGACTGCACCGCCGAGCATGCGGCCCGCGAACGTGCCGACCGCTCCGCTCGCGAACTCGACGACTGGTTCGACCTGAGTCCCGTGGGCATGGTGCTGTTCGACGAAGCCGGCCTGCTCGTGCGCACCAACCCTGCCTTCGATGCGCTGGTGGGCGAAGCGCCGCCCCTGCTGTCCGACGCCTCGCCCAGCCTGTCGCAACTGCTGGCCTGGCATGACGGCCGGCCCGCCGAGAAGCTGCAGCCCGGCAGCCTGCCGCTGACCACCGAGGGCTGGATCATCCAGCCTGACGGCCTGCAGCGCCGCCTGCGGTCCACCGTGCGCTGCTACGAGACGCCCGGCGGCCAGCGCCGCTACATGGCGGTGGTGGAAGACCGCAGCGCCGAGGAAGAACGCGACCTCGCGCAGATGCAGATCGGCGCTCTGGTGGACACGGCGGGCGTGGGCATCGCGACCTTCCAGGAAAACGCCGGCTGGCTCAAGCAGAACCACCAGGCGATGGAGGGCACCGGCACCTCGGCCGCCTTGCGGTCCATCAGCCGCGACATCGTCATTCCCGAGTCGCTGCCCGAGTACGAACGCCTCCAGCAGGCCTTGCGGCTCGCCCAGCGCGCGGAAGTCCGGTATGCGGTGAAGCACCCCGAGCTCGGGCAGCGCTGGCTGCTCACGCGCGTGGAGCCGGCGACGCTGGCCTCGGGGCAGCGCACGACCTCGGTGGTGACGCTGGACATCACCGAGCAGCACCAGTCGCAGATGCGCGGCGAACAGCTGTTGCACGAGCTGGCCACCATCCTCGAAAGCAGCACGGCCGGCATTGCCTACCTGCGCGGCAATGCGCTGGTGCGCTGCAACCGCCGCTTCGAGACCATGCTGGGCCTGCCTCGCGGCGGCGTGGCGGGTGCGAGCCTGCACGAGCTCTTCGCATCGGTCCCGCAAGGGCATCGCATCGCGGACGACACGGCGTCCGCGCTGGAAGAGGGTCACACCTACGAGACCGAGTTCGAGCTGTTCGCCTCCCATGCGGGCGATGCGCCATCGATGTGGGTGGCACTGTCGGTGCGACGCACGGGCCCCGTGGGGACGGCGATGGAGGCGATCGCCGTGCTGTCGGACATCACGCGGCTGAAGGTGCAGCAGACCGAGCTGGAAGTGCTGGCGCGCGACCGTGAGCTGATGTTCAGCCTGTCGGAGGTGGGCATCGCCTACCTGCGCGGCGGGCGCATCCAGCGTGTCAACGACGCGCTCGCCCAGTTGGCCGGCTACCCCGCGCAGGAGCTGGCTGGGCTGTCGCTCATGCAGTTCTTCACCGATGAAGCCGAGCACGAGCGCACCTGGGCGATGGAAGAGCAGGCCTTGCGGCAGTACGGCCGCTGGAACGGCGAGCGGCAGCTTCGGCGCCGCGACGGCCGCCTGCTGTGGGTGCAGGTGAGCAAGCGCCTGGTGGTGGACGGCGACCTGTCGGGCGGCATCATCGCGTCATACGTGAACGTGGACGGTCGCCACCGCGCCGAGCAGGCGGTGGCGCTGCAGGCCGAGCGCACGCGCGCCATCCTCGACTCCGTGCTGGTGGGCATCGTCACGGTGGGGCCCAACGGCATCGAGTGGATGAACCGCTCGGCACGCCGCATGTTCGGCGGCGACCTGGCGGATTTTCTCGAGCATCCCATCAGCACCGTTGCGACGCCGGAGGCGGAGCATCCCTTCCGGCAGACGCATTACCTGGACAGCCTGGTGGAAGGCCAGGCCGAAACCTTTGAATGCCGCGTGAAGGCGCGCGATGGCCGCGAGTTCTGGGTGGTGGGCAACGTGGTGGCCACCGGCCGCCAGGCGGGCCGGCAACTCACCTACGCCTTGCTGGACATCGAGCGCCGCCGCCAGGCCGAGGCGCGAACGGCACAGGTGCAGACCTCGCTGCAGCGCATCATCGAAGTGGCGCCCATGGCCATCACCTTGCGCGACGCCCACAGCTTGCGCATCCTGCAGGTGAATGAGGTGGCGGCCCGCAGCCTGGGCCGAACCGCCGCCGAACTGGTGGGCTGCACGCCGGAGGAGACCTACGAGCCGTCCATCGCTGCGCAGCGCCGCCAGGACATGGAGCAGGCCCTGGCCTCGCGCCGCCTCACGCATTTCGAATACAGGGTGGGAGAAGCCGGCGGCCCCGTGCGCTTCTGGGATGCGCGCTACCTGCCGCTGGCCTCGCCCGGCCAGCCGCCCGACCAGTTGCTGCTGGTGGCCACCGACGTGACCGAGCAGCGCGCCGCGCAGGAAGCGCGCTTCGAAGCAGCCGTGACGCAGCGCGAGATGCTGGTGAAGGAAGTGCACCACCGCATCAAGAACAACCTGCAGGGCGTGGCGGGCCTGTTGCAGCAGATCGCCACGCGCAAGCCCGAGGTGGCGTCCGCCATCTCCGAGGTGGTGGGCCAGGTGCAGGCCATTGCGCAGGTCTACGGGCTGCAGGTGGGCGTGAGCGGACCGCTGCGGCTCAAGGGCGTGATCGAGGCCATCACCGGCTCGGTCCAGCGCACTTTCGGGCATCCCATCCTGCTCACGGTCAGTGGGTCTGCGCCGCACCAATGGGCGTTGCCCGAAGCGGAATCGATTCCCATCGCGCTCACGGTGAACGAGCTGCTGACCAACGCGGTCAAGCACAGCATGGCCGGGCGCGGCCTGCAGGTGTCGGTGCAGATGGTGAGCGAGGACGACAACGTGCAGATCCTCATCGCCAACCGTGCGCAGCTGCCGCCGGACTTCAACCTGGCCCGCTTCCCCGGTGGCGTGTCGGGCCTGGGCCTGGTGCGTGCGCTGCTGCCGCGGCGCAGCGCGAGCCTGGCGCTGGAGCAGCGCGGCGAAGACGTGGTGGCGACTGTGCGCTTGTCGCCGCCGGGCATCAGCAAGCTCGATCCAATGTAGGAGAAGCCAAGGCTGTGGCGGCCGGGCTTTTGCGTCAGAATCGTTTCCACGGAAGAGGAGCCGAGGTGCAAGGCAAAGGCAAGATCCTGGTGGTGGACGACGACCGGCTGGTGCTGGCCACGCTCACGCACGGCCTGGCGCAGGCCGGCTACGAGGTGATCGACGCCGACAACGGCGACGACGCCATCCTGCTTGCGCGCGAGCACAAGCCCGACCTCGCGCTGCTGGACATCCGCATGGAAGGCAAGAGCGGCTTCGACGTCGCCGCCTACCTGCGCGAGTACTGCCAGATGCCCTTCATGTTCCTCTCGGCCTTCTCCGACGACGAGACCATGCGGCAGGTGAAGGAGCTGGGCGCGGTGGCCTACCTCGTCAAGCCGCTGGACATCCGGCAGATCGTGCCGGCGGTGGAGGCGGCGTTTGCCAATGCAGCGATGTCGGCGTCACGCCGGACGGAGGCCGCGGCCGGCCGTGCTGAAGAACGGGCCGTGGCACGCGACGAACTGCCCGCCGTGGCCGCCATGGCCGTGGGCGTGCTCATGCACCGCTATTCATTGGCCCGTGGCCCGGCGCTGGAGCGCTTGCAGCGCATGGCGCAGACCGAAGGCGTGGCGCTGGCCGAGCAGGCCGAGCGCATCCTCCAGGCCGTCGAGTTGCTGTCGATGCCCTGATCAGCGCATCACCGATTCGCTGCCCAGCGTGAAGTAGAACGCCGCGCCCTTGTCCACCTCGGCCTCGGCCCAGATGTCGCCGCCGTGCCGGCGGATGATGCGGCGCACCGACGCGAGGCCGATGCCTGTGCCAGGGAAGTCGTTGCTGCTGTGCAGGCGCTGGAACACGCCGAAGAGCCGGTCGGCAAAGCGCATGTCGAAGCCCGCGCCGTTGTCGCGCACGCAGAACACGACGCCCGTCTTCTGCGGGTCGCGGCAGAAGCTGATCTGCGGGTCGCGGCGCTTGTTCGTGTACTTCCAGGCGTTGCCCAGCAGGTTCTCCAGCACCACGCGCAAGAGCGTGGGGTCGCCCAGCACCTGCAGGTCGCCCTCGATGCTGACCTGCACCGTCCGCAAGGGCGATTCGCGCCGCAGGTCCTCGGCCACGTAGTGCGCGAGCTGCGAGAGGTTCACCGGCTGGCGCGCCAGCGGTTGCGTGGACAGCTTTGACAGCGCGAGCAGCGCATCGATCATGCAGTTCATGCGTGCCGCCGCGCCCAGCACGCGGTCGAGGTGGTCGTTGCCGATGCGGTCCAGCAGTCGGCCGTAGTCTTCCTTGAGGATCTTGGCGAAGCCTTCCACCACCCGGATGGGCGCGCGCAGGTCGTGCGACACGGTGTAGCTGAAGGACTCGCGCTCGCTCTCGGACAGCGCATTCGATGCCGTCGATGCCGCCGCCTCGCTGCCGGCCGCTGGCATCGCGCCGGTGACCCTTGCCGTGCCGACGTAGCCCGCGAAGCGCCCTTGCGCATCGGTGACGGGCAGGGCGCGCAAGCGGCAGTGCGCAGTGGAACCGTCGGACAGGCGCAGCTGTGTGCGCACATCGTTCACCGGTGCATGCGCATCGAGGCAGGCCTTCAGGCCGTTCGCGTCGCTGGCCTCGAACTGCTCCCATAGCCGCTGGCCCGCGGTGGCCGCGCTCCAGTTCGCACTGACGGACCCCTGGGGCGGACGCAGCTGGGTGATGGCGTGAGATTCGTCACTGCGCCACTGCCACACGTCCAGCAGGTTCTCGACCTGCATGAGCCGCAGGCGCTCGGCCTGCAATTCGCGCGAAACGCGGTGATTGCGCACGGCCAGCCACGCGCATGCCGCACCGAGTGCGACAAGCGTCACGAACGCCAGCCAGGCGAACGGGGATGTCATGCGGTGAATTCCTGGAGAGGCATGCAGGCGTGGCGATTCAAGTTCAGGGCTGCCGGGCCGAAATCGGGATGAGCGTGGGCGGGCACCGTGGGTGCTTTTGTGCGCGGTCGACGCCGCGCTTCCACCTCGTCGAACATCCTCTCACAGCATGCTGCGTTATCTGTCCCGCGTTTCACTTTGGCTCGCCGCACTCGCTGCGGCTGCGTCATTGTTCACGCCAGGGGGAGAGAGCGCGGCGCTGGCCGTGGTGGCGATGATCGCGCTCGTGGGCGCGCTGGTGCTGCGCCGCTTCGTGATCAGGAACCGCATCCAGGTCGTGATCGAGGCCGAGCCCGTGCGCGGCCTGAATGACTCGGCATTGCTGGAGGTCGCGGCATCGCTCGCGCACCGCATCGCCGAGGCGGGCAGCCTGGCCGAGGCACTGGACGAGACCCGCGAGGAACTCATCCATGAACTGGGTGCGCGCGGCGTGGTCATTCATGGTCCTGTCGAGCCTACCGGCACGCTGGTGTTGGCCGAACGTTTTCCGCTGGGCGAAGCATTCATCCACCGCGAGGTCACGGGCAACGTGGCGCAAGGCCATGCCGTGCCGGTGGTGCACGACGGCCGCGTGCTGGCGGTGCTGGAACTGCGCGGCGTGGAGCTGGCCGTCGAGCCGGCCGCGTTCACGCGGCTGCTGGAACTGCTGAAGGTCCAGCTCGATTCGCTTGCGCGCCGCGAAGCCGGCGCCCTGGACGGCGGCAGGCCGCGGGCCGCCGACCACGGGCATGAAGCGCCGCTGGGCAACGAAGGCGAACTGCTCAACGTGCTCACCGAGAACCTGCCGGTGAGCGTATTCGTGTTCGAGGCGCGCGAACTGCGCCTGCTGGCGATGAACCGCCATGCCGAACAGGAGTTCATGCTGCGCCGGCACGAGATGATCGGCCGCACGCTCTACCAGGCCTTCGACCCGCGCCTCGTCGCGCTGGTGGACCCGGCCATGCAGAAAGCCGTCCGCGATGGCGTGACCACCGACGTGGACTGCGAGTGGACGGCGCGCAAGGCCGGCTGGCGCACGGTGAATGTGCGCAATGTGGTCATGCACAACGCCGACGGCTCGCCGCGCTTCCTGCTGGCCATCGCGCGCAACATCACCACCGAGCGGCGCAACCACCGCGAGCTCGAAGAGTCGCAGGCCCGCTACAACGAGCTGGCCGAGACGGTGGAAGAGACGCTCTTCGTGAGCAACCCGGGCCGCACCCATTTCGATTTCATCAGCGCCAGCGCCTACGAGAAGTTCGGCATCACCCGCGAGATGTTCGATGCCGACCACACGGCCATCTTCGCCAACGTGCTGCCCGAAGACCGGCACCTCTTCGACGACCGGCGCGATCGCGAACTGAGCGGCGAGCCGGTGGACCTCACCTACCGCATCGAGCATCCGCGCAAGGGGCTGCGCTGGCTGCGTGCACGATCGCGCTGCCGCCTGCAGCCCAACGGCACGATGCGCGTCTACGGCCTCGTGCAGGACGTGACGCCCGACCACGAGCACGAGGTGGAGCTGGAGACTGCGCGTGCCCGGGCCGAGGCCGCCAGCCAGGCCAAGAGCCAGTTCATGGCCAACATGAGCCACGAGATCCGCACGCCCATGAACGGCATCCTGGGCATGACCGAGCTGCTGCTGGGCACTTCGCTCAACGACAAGCAGCGACGCTTCGCCAAGGCGGTGTACCGCTCGGGCGAGTCGCTGCTGGAGATCATCAACGACATCCTTGACTTCTCGAAGATCGAGGCCGGCAAGCTCGAGCTCGCGCTCACCGATTTTCCGCTGCGCGGGGTGGTGGAAGACACGCTGGAGCTGCTCGCGCCGCGCGCCCACGAGAAGGGCCTGGAGCTGAGCTTCCACGAGGCGCCGGGGCTGCCGTCCATGGTGCACGGCGACCCGCTGCGCGTGCGGCAGGTGCTGACCAACCTCATCGCCAACGCCATCAAGTTCACCGAGCGCGGCGAGGTGGTGGTCGAACTCAGGACGGGCGACACGCCGGCGCATCCGCGCGACATCGTGCTGCGGTTCAACGTGCGCGACACCGGCATCGGCATCGATGCGGACACGCTGCCGCGGCTGTTCAGTGCCTTCACGCAGGCGCACGGCGGCATGTCGCGGCGCTACGGCGGCACGGGCCTGGGCCTGGCCATCTCCAAGCAGCTGGTCGAGTTGATGGGCGGGCGCATCGACGTGCACAGCCAGCTCGGCGTGGGTTCGCAATTCATCGTGAACATCCCGGTGCGACCGGCCGAAGGCGACAGCCAGGCTTCCGAACTCGAAGCCACCGAACTCAGCGCGATGCGCGTGCTGGTGGTGGAAGACCACGAGACCAATCGCACCGTGCTGGAGAACATGCTGGGCGCCTGGGGCATGGACGTGACCCTGGCCGAGGACGGCCAGCAGGCGCTGGACATCCTGCGCGGCAAGACGGTGTTCGACAGCCACTACGACCTCGCCCTGGTGGACATGCACATGCCGCGGCTGGATGGCGTCGCCTTCGGCCGCGCCATCACCAGCGACGGCACGCACCCGGACATGAAAATGATCCTGCTGTCCAGCGTGTCCTCGCCCGACGACGTGCGCTCCGCGCAGCTTGCGGGTTTCCACCGATTCGTCGCCAAGCCCATCCGCAAGGCCGAGCTTCGCCAGGCCATCCTGGGCGTGTCGGCGCAGCGGCGCGACAGCGTCATGATCGCGCCTCGGCTGTCGGGCCACGTGCTGGTCGTGGAGGACAACCCGGTGAACCAGGAGGTCATCGGCCAAATGCTGCGCCACCTGGGCCTGAAGGTCCGCGTGGCGGCAGGTGCCTTGCAGGGTTTGAGGGCATTGTGTGAGGCACACTTCGACCTGGTGTTGATGGACATCCAGATGCCCGGCATGGACGGCGTGGAAGCGCTGAGCTGGTTCCGCCGCGGCTCCGGCGGCCGTTTCCACTTCGTCACGCCCAGCCAGACACCCGTGATCGCCGTGACCGCCAATGCACTGGGCGGTGACCAGGACCGGTTCCTGTCGCTGGGCTTCGATGACTACCTGTCCAAACCCTTCCGACAAAGCCAACTGCTTGCCATGCTGACCAAACGCCTGAGCCCGCAAAGCCCGCTGCCTTCGGATGAGACCCCGCCGCCGGGCGGCGGCGCCGACCCCGCGTGGGCCCGCGTGGCCGACTCCGTTCTCGATGCCAGCGCGCTGGACCGGTTGCGCGAACTCGACCCCAAGGGCGAGAACCAGCTGCTGTCGCGCGTCATCAAGGCTTTCGAAAGCTCGGCCGCCCGCCTCATGCCGCAATTGCAGGAGGCCCGCCGCATCAACGACCACAACGGCGTGCGCCATGTGTCGCACACGCTCAAGAGCTCATCGGCCAGCATCGGGGCGATCAAGTTGTCGCAGCTTTGCGCCGAAATAGAGACAAAGATTCGCACGGATCGCCTGGAAAATCTCGATGAACTGACCGAGCAGATGTGCGGTGAGGTCGAGATCGTGTTACAAGCCTTGAAGCGTCTGCTGGACCCTCAAACATGAACCCAAGCGTTGCATCTGGCGACGACGATCCACTGGGCCAACCCCGTGTCCTCCTCGTCGACGACGATGAGGTGAACCTGCTGCTGACCTCGATCGCCTTGCGCGAGCGGGGTTTCTCCATCACCGAAGCCACCAGCGGCGAGCGGGCCATCCAGGTGCTGGCCGACTGGCTGCCCGACGTGGTCGTGCTCGATGCCCTCATGCCGGGCATGGACGGCTTCCAGACCTGCCGCGAGCTGCGGGCGCTTCCGGGCTTTGAATCCCTGCCGGTGCTGATGCTGACCGGCCTGGACGACGACGCGTCCATCAACCGCGCCTACGAGGCCGGCGCCACCGACTTCTTCGTCAAGTCCACGCAGTGGAGCCTGCTGGCCGGGCGCCTGCGCTATCTGTTGCGGTCATCGCGCACCCGGCTCGAACTCGAACGCAGCAAGTCCAAGCTGGCGCGCGCACAAGACCTGGCCCGCATGGGCAGCTTCGACTGGCGGCGCTTCCAGGGCAGCCCCATCTTCTCCGTCGAAGGCCTGCGGGTGTTCGGCCTGGGCCCCGGCGCACGGCTTGAATTCCGCCAGCTGCTGCGCATGCTGCCGCCCGAAGACCGTGCCGGCTTCGTCACCGTGCTGCACGACGTGATGGGCCACAGCTCGGTGCTGGCCACCGACATTCCCGTGACGCTGGCCGACGGTCGCCAGCGCATCATCCACACCGAGGCGGAGCCGGAGTTCAACGAGCACGGCAACCTGGTGGGCTACACCGGCATCGTGCAGGACGTGACCGACCGCCGCATGGCGGAAGACAAGATCCGCCACCTGGCCAACTTCGACGCGCTGACCGGCCTGCCCAACCGCCGGCAGCTCATCTGGAGGACGGAGCGCGCGCTCGAATACGCGCGCCGCTTGAACCACCAGGTGAGCCTGCTGCTGATTGACCTCGATCGCTTCAAGGTCATCAACGACACCCTGGGCCACGGCGCCGGCGACGAACTGCTGATGGAAGTGGCACGCCGCCTGCGTTCGTGTGTGCGCCATTCCGACCAGGTGATGGAAAGCTCGCTCGAAGCCATGGGCTCGCGCTCGCACCGCACGCTGGAGGCCGTGGGCCGACTGGGCGGGGATGAGTTCATCGCGCTCTTGCCCGAGGTGGCCGACGAGCGTGACGCCGAGCGCGTGGCCGTGCGCATCCTCGACCTCATGCGCGAGCCGATTTTCGTGGGCGGGCAGGAATGCTTCGTCACCGCGTCGGTGGGCATCGCCATGTTCCCGCGCGACGGCCTGTCCGTGGCCGACCTCATGCGCAACTCCGACGTCGCGATGTACTCGGTGAAGGCGCAGGGCCGCAATGCCGCGTCCGTCTACAAGCCTGCGCTCGCCGGCAAGGGCCGCGAGAAGCTGGAGCTGGAAAGCGCGCTGCACAAGGCCATCGAGCGCAACGAGCTGGTGCTGCACTACCAGCCAAAGATCGACGTGCGCGCCGCCAAGATGGTGGGCGCCGAAGCGCTCATGCGCTGGCAGCGCAACGGCGTGCTGGTGCCGCCGGCGGACTTCATCCCGCTGGCCGAAGAGACCGGCCTCATCATCCCGCTGAGCGAATGGGCCATCCGCGAGGCCGCCCGGCAGGCGCGTGTGTGGCAGGACAACTTCGGCTTCTCCGATTCGATCGCGGTGAACCTGCCCAACCGGCTGTTCGAGCGCACGGACCTCGTGGAGCACATCCACCAGGCGGTGACGACCTACGGCGTCGCGCACCACGCCATCGAGCTGGAGATCACGGAAACGGGCCTGATGAAGGACCTGCAGAACGTCATCCCCTCGCTGCATCGGCTCAACGAAATCGGCGTGGAGATTTCCATCGACGACTTCGGCACCGGCTACTCGTCGCTGGCCTACCTGACGACGCTGCCCATCTCCGAACTCAAGATCGACCGCAGCTTCGTGCGCGACCTGGGCCTCACGCCGCAAAGCTCGGCGGTGGTCACGGCCATCATTGCACTGGCCCGCTCGCTCGGCCTGCGCGTGATCGCCGAAGGCGTGGAGAACCTGCGCCAGATGGAAGTGCTGCACCGCCTCGGATGCGGCGTGATGCAGGGCTTCCTCTTCAGCAAGCCGCAGCTGCCCGAGGACATCGAGACCTGGCTGCAGCAGACCGTGCTGCCCAAGAAGGCGCCGTGGATCGGCAAGGCCGGCGACACCGAACTGGCCGACGCCCTGCGCGCGGCGGAGGCACGCAGCGGGCCTCGCGCCACGCCGGCCGCCTGACGGAGCGCTGTCGTGGCCTCCGTTCCGAAAAGCGGTTCGCCCGCGGATCAATTGCCAGCGGCCCTGGCCAAGGCGGCCTTGCGCCGGCTGGTGATCGCCAAGCTCGAACCGACCCCCGAGAACTACACCCGCGCCTACCAGGAAGAGATGGGCGGCGAGGGTGCGTCCGTGCTGCCCGAGCGCGCGCAGAAGCTGGTCGACAAGCTCGTGCAGCAAGCGGTCGATGCGGACGCGGCCGCCTCGGTCTCGCAGGCCATCGCAGAAGGCCGGTGGGACCAGGCCGAGCGCGCGCTGGAGGCGCCCGACCGCGCCGGCGAGCAACTGGCCGAACTCATCGACCGCATCGTGCGCGGCGTCGAGCGGCGCAGCCGGCAATGGACCAGCGCACGCAAGAAGGACAGCCTGCAGCGCGTGCTCAGCGGCAGCCGCGGCGATGCAGGCCGCTTGCAGCAGCGCCTGCGGCAGCTCGTTGCAAGCTGGGACAGCGAATCACCCGAGGGTGCCGAAGGCGGCACCGGCGAGACCCTGCCGGCCCCGCTGGGCGAGAGCATGCCCATGCCGCTGGAGCCCACGCGGCCCGCGCCGCTGGACCCGGTGGAAGGCGCGGTCCTCGAATGGAACCGCGTGGTCGCCACGATGGACGGCACCGTGCGCCGCGCCTTGCCCATCGCCGAGAAAGACAGCCTCACGCTGGCGGAGTCCATCGCCGACGTGACGCAGCGCATCCAGATGATGGGGGCCACGCCCTTGCTGGCCGACGAGCTGCACCGCCTGTGCCAGCGCGCCGACCGTGTGCTGCAACACCGGCACCACCTGCTCGAACAGCTGGGCAAGCTGTGCCGCGAGCTGGCGGCCAGCCTCACCGACCTCGCCGAGGACGACAGCTGGGCGAAGGGCCAGTGCGAGGCCATGCAGTCGCGCATCGAGGAAGGCCTGACGGCACGCGGCGTGAAGTCCGTGAGCCAGTTGCTGGAGACCACGCGCAGCCGCCAGAACCAGTTGCGCGAGGAGCGCGACCGCGCACGCGACGCGCTCAAGTCGCTCATCAACCGAATGCTCAGCGAGCTCGACGTGCTGGGCTCGCAGACAGGCCGCTTCCATGAAAGCGTCGGCCGCTACGCAGACGTGATCGAGAAGGCCGACACGCTGGAAAGCCTGGCTGGCGTGGTGCGCGAGATGGTGGAAGAAAGCCGCACGGTGCAAGGCCTGGTCGCGCAGACGCAGGCCAAGCTGCACGAGGAGCACACCAAGGCGACTGACCTGTCCGAACGGGTCACGCACCTGGAGACGGAGCTGCGCCGGCTGTCGGAGGAAGTCTCCACCGACCAGCTCACGCAGATCGCCAATCGCCGCGGCTTGCTGCAGGCCTTCGAGGCCGAGCGCTCGCGCATGGAGCGCACCGGCTCGACGCTGTGCATCGGCTTGCTGGACATCGACAACTTCAAGCGCCTGAACGACGAGCTGGGCCACGCGGCCGGCGACGAGGCGCTGCGCTCCCTCGCGGCCGTGGTCAGCCGCACGCTGCGACCCACCGACGTCACCGCGCGCTACGGCGGCGAGGAGTTCGTGGTGCTGCTGCCCGACACGCCGGCGGAGGAGGGGCAGCTCATCCTCACGCGCTTGCAGCGTTCGCTGAGCGGCGGGCTGTTCATGCATGAGCAGAAGCAGATCTTCGTCACCTTCTCGGCCGGTGTCACGACCTACAGCCTGGGCGAGCGCATCGAGGATGCGCTGGAGCGCGCCGACCAGGCGCTGTACGAAGCCAAGCGAACGGGCAAGAACAAGACCTGCATCGGCTGAGATACTGCCGGACTTCATCGTCCATTCTTTCGTTTCCCGATGCGCATCCCGTTCCCGAAGCGCCAGATCGCGCTGGCCTTGCTGTGTGTGTCCCTCCATGCCACGACGCTGGCGCAGGCGCGGCCCGACGGCCTGAGTGCGGCCGTTGCCGGCCGGCTGGAGCAGGTGGGCAAGATCCTCGACGCCGCTGCGCAAGGCAATGCCAATGCAGTGTGGGATGCGAAGACCGAGATCGAGGAACTGCCGTACCCTGCCCGCGGCGACCGCAAGGCCGCGCGCAAGCTCAACACGAGCGCGCTTGAAAAGTTCAAGGCCGACAACGTGCCGGCGGCATTGGGCGATTTCGAGAAGGCCTGGGCGGCCGATCCGTCCGACCAGGAGATCACCAACAACTACGGCTACGTGCTGTACCGCAGCCAGCGCCTGGCCGATGCCGAACGCTTGCTGCGCTACACCCTGGCGCTGGCGCCCGCGCGGGCGGCGGCCTGGGCCAACCTGGCCGAGGTCTTGGGCGCGAGCGGCAATGCCAAGGGTGCGGCGGCGGCCTTCATGGTGTCGCACCGCTTCTCGCGCAACCCGGAGACGACACGGCAGTACATCGACAAGTTCGCCAACTCGCCCGATGCCCCGGCGGCACTGAAGGAGGGTGCGGGCATGGCGCTCGCGAAGCTGCAGCCCGCGGCGTCCGCGGCATCGGGCAGCACATCGACCGCCGCCGCGCTGGCCAGCACCGCGAGCGAGCGCCGGGCGATGGAGACGACCGAGCTGTCGGCCAGGCCGCCCTCCGGCCTCGCCTCGGCGCCGTCGACGGTGGCCAACCCGATGCAGAAGCTGCTGGCCAGCCTGTCGCGCAACGCGGGCGATGTGCCGCCGCTGTACGTGGCGGCGGCCAACGGCTCGACCGAGGCGCGCGACACCTTGCTTCGCATGGCCAATGCGGGAGATGCCCGGGCGCAGAACGCGGTGGGCAATCTCTTCGGCTTCGGCCGTGGAGTGGAAGTCAATTCGGAGCTGGCCAACGTCTGGTACCGCAAGTCCGCGGAGCAGGGCTTCGTGCTGTCGCAGTTCAGCCTGGCCTGGAACCAGTCGCATGGCATCGGCGCTGCAGTGGACTTTGCGCAGGCGCTCGATTGGTATCGCCGCGCGGCAGAGCAGGGGCACCCGTTCGCCATGAACAACCTGGGCGTGATGAACCTGCGCGGCCAAGGCACGGCCGCTGACGCGAAAGCCGCGTTCGACTGGTTCAACCGTGCTGCCGAGGCCGGCAATGCACGCGGCGCCTACAACGCCGGCACCTTGCTGGAACAGGGCAACGGCACGCCGGCCGATGCCAGGCGTGCGTTCGCGATGTACATGTCTGCGGGTGGCGCAGGCTTTGCGCAGGCGCAGCTGAAGGTGGCGCAAGGCTACGAGTACGGCTGGTCCGGCACGCAGGACAAGGCCCAGGCGGTGCAGTGGTACCGCAAGGCCGCGCAGATGGGGCTGGAGCCGGCGAAGGACGCGCTCAAGCGATTGGGGGCGGAGCAGGAGTAGGGCGCGATGCTGAACCGCATCGCGTTCGTGTTGGTCGGCCTGCTCGCCTGCTCGAGCGCCTGGAGCGAAGCTTCCAATCCCTTCCAGCGGGACCACGCGTTCGACGCCGGCTCGCCCGTCGTCGTGGAGTCGCTGTCGCCGATCCAGGTGGACAACCTACTCGTGCTCGGCAAGGTGTGGGGGTTCCTCAAGTACCACCATCCACGGGTCACGGCCGGGGAACTGCACTGGGACTACGAGCTGTTGCGCGTGCTGCCGCAGGTCATTGCCGCCGAGGAGCGCGCGGCTGCACAGGGGGTGATGGTGCGCTGGGTTGAGTCACTCGGGCCGATTCCGCCGTGCGATCCTTGCCTCGTGCCGATGCCGGCGGACGTCCACCTGCAGGCTCCGTTGGGGTGGCTGCATGACGAACGCTTGCTGGGAAGTACGCTGAGCCGTCAACTGCTGTACATCCTGGACCACCGTTCCGCCAAGGCCGGGCAGTTCTACGTCACGCTGGCGGAAGCTGCGAAGTTCCCGTTCTTCATCAACGAGCAGCCTTACGCGGCCGTGAAGTGGCCCGATGCGGGCTATCAATTGCTGGCGGCGTTCAGGCTGTGGAACGCCGTCGAATACTGGTCGCCCTACCGGGATCTTGTCGGCGAGGACCGTGACGCGATGCTGCGCGCGCTGATCCCGCGGTTTGCGCTGGCCAGGGACTTCAGCAGCTACCGGCTGGCGCTGATGGCGATGATTGCGGGCCTGCACGACTCGCATGCCAATCTGTGGAGTTCCGAAGAGGCCATCCCTCCGGCCGGCCGGTGCTGGGTGCCCATGCATGTGAGACGCATCGAGGGCCGATGGATCGTTGCGGCAGCCGCCAGGGAAGGGGCCGCGCAGACCGGTGGACTGGCCGTGGGCGACGAGATCCTATCCCTGGACGGGCGTCCGTTGCCTGAGCTGGTCGACCAATGGGCAGCGACCACCGGTGGTTCGACCCAGGCTTCGCTGTGGCGCGACGTCGCCCATCGTGTCACGCGTGGAGACTGCGTGCCCCTTCGCATGATGGTTCGCCGTGATGGAAAGGACATGACGGTCCAAAGCCCGAGGGTCGAGCGCCTGCGTGACGGCGAATTCGAGGCGAGGGACAGGCCCGGCCCCGCGTTTCAGGTTCTTGCGGGCGACGTCGCCTACCTGAAGCTGTCGGCCGTCAAGGCAGACGACCTGCCGCAGCAGATGCGGACTGCTGCCACGACGCGAGGGTTGGTCGTGGACATCCGCAACTATCCGGCGGAGTTCGTGCCTTTCGCCCTGGGGCAACTGCTCACGGGTTCCAGGCGTCCTTTCGTCCGGTTCACCCATGCTGTACTGGCGCATCCCGGAATGACGGTGTGGAGCGAGCCGCTGGAATTGGTCCCCGCGCAGCCTCGCTTTGCCGGCAAGGTGGCGGTGCTGGTCGACGAGACATCGCAAAGCCAGGCCGAGTACACGGCCATGGCGCTGCGCGCGGCAGGCGCGAGGATCTTTGGTGTCGCGACCGCAGGTGCCGACGGGAACATCTCGCACCTCGTCTTTCCGGGCGGGCTGTTCACCGCCATCAGCGGGTTGGGGGTGTTCTACCCCGACAAGACGCCGACGCAGCGCATCGGGATCGTTCCGGACGAGGTGGTGGAGCCGACGATCCAGGGCATCCGGCAGCGGCGCGACGAGACGCTGGAGGCGGCGCTGCGGTGGCTGCAGGATTGAGTGCGGCGCACAGGCTCGGCACCCATGGAAAAAAGGGGACTCCGACAACCGGAGCCCCCCGTTCCCATACTTCTACTGCGGTACTACGACGCCTTTCGGCGCCTGCCCCCTTCCCTGAGGTGCGGTTCTTATTGGATGGTGGTGCCGCGCGGCGCGCGGGTGGACCGGCTGGCGAAATGGCCGCGGGCCAGGTCCATGAGCAAGGTGCCGAACCAGGCGGAGCCCAGTCCGGTGGCGTACATGCGCTCTTCGCCGGTGGAACGGCGGCGAACGATGATCAGCCCGCCGCCGATGCCGAACAGGTCGGCCAGCTCCGAGGTGTGGTCTTCCTCGACCTCGAAGTCATCGGCGTTGTGGCCCCAGGAGCGCAGAAGCCCCCCAAGAACCTTCACCTTCTCATCGCTGGAAACCTTGCTCGTTTGCATTGCTCGCCCCAATCTCGCTGAATTGCTGGTGTGTGATGTCCGTGTCCTGCCGCGCATTCTTCGGATTGGGCGGGGTGCTGAACATCCCCCAGCGAGGGGCAACCCCCATCAGGGGGAACTGGAAGCGGGGGGTGGCATCATCGGCACCCTCTCATGACTGAAATCAAGTTCTTCCGGCTGCTGCTGGTGGCCCTGGCCGCGCTGGCCATCGGACTGGGCGGCGGCATCGCCTGGAGCGTGTACCAGCAGGGCGAGGCCGAGACGGCCATTTCGCTGGCCTTCGGCGACTACAACCGCTACGTGGCTGCCTGCGCCGACCCGAACGACGACACGGCGGTGGACCTGGCCGAGCGGGCGCACGAGAAGGTGGCCAGGCTGTCGGCAGTGCGCGACGCCCACGAGGAGCGGGCGCAGTGGCTGATGTGGACGGGGATCGTCCTCGCCCCGGCGCTGGTGCTGCTGTTCTATGCAGTGCGCTGGGCGATGACCGGGAAGATCAGGCCGCTGTGGCTGCTCGCCAGGCGGCCTGGGTGAGGCTCAGCGGAAATTGATCGCGACGATCTGTTGCCATTCGGCCGGCTGGGCGTAGTCGGTGATCAGCACGCCATAGATCTTGTGTTTCAAAGCGCTCAGCTTCTGTTGCAGCCAGGGGTTGATCTCATTGGCCGCACGCAGCGGACCCGGGCTGGCCGTGGAGGCGAAGTTGAAGAACCAGGCCTGGTGCAGCGGCACGCCCTTGTAGAAGGTCGCGCTCGCCATCTCGGTCAGCAAGTTGTCGATGGCGGTCTCCTTGTCGGTGCCGCCGTAGGTGAATTGGTCCTGGTAGGCGCAGTACACCGTCGTCTGCAGGTCGCCCACGGGGAAGGAGAGGATCGGCGGCGAGACCTGGAAGCTTCCCTGCGGGGCGCTGTTGATGGGCGCCAGGTTGAACCCGCCGAAGAAGATGTCCGCCGGCGAAGGGGCGAGCGGAGTGACGTAGCGGCGCAGCAGCACGATGCGGCCGCTGGCCTGCGCGACGGTGGGAATGGCGCTGGCGTCGGTGTACCAGAGATCCTTCTTCCAGTCGCCGTTCTTGACGTGTTTCTCATGCCAGGCCGTCAGCCCTCGGCCGAAGGCGTCTTCTCCTCCTGGAAACGAGCCTTCCTGCTTGATGCTCATCAGGATGGTTTCGCCGGGGTTGGCCACCAGGAAGTCGGCGCACCACTTCACCACCGTGTCGAAGTTGAGCCAGGACGCGACGTCGCCGCTGTGCACGACGTGGAAGTTGTCCTCGGCCGAGTTGTAGGCCAGGCGCATGTCCAGGAAGCGCACGCCCCCGGCCAGCTGCTCGTTGATCTTGTAGTACTGGGTGCGCGACGGCGAGCCGACGGTATAGCCTTCTGTGCCCGAATCGTGCGTTCCCGGAATCAGGATTTCGTGAAGTGGCCTGGATTGAATCCGAGGCTCGGACATCCAGTCTTGCGGTGTGTGCGGCATGGTCATCCTTCCCTGTGTCTGGTGTGGTTGCCGCGTCGCCACGACGGCGCGGCGAGGGCCACTGTACTCAGGGGGGCGTCCTTTGCTGCAGAGGCGCGCTTGAGAGGATGGGATTGAGGCGCAACTTGCCATGCCGGCGAAGTTGTGGTCTTCGTTCAGGCCCGCAGCGGGGCAGTGCCGGATAATCGCCGCGACTTCACGAGGACACCCCATGACCATCGAGACGCAAGACGACGTTGTCGCACTGAAACGAATCGGCAGGATCGTCTCCTTCGTGCTGCAGCAGATGCTTGATGCTGCGCAGCCTGGCATGACCACGCGCGAGCTCGACCAGCTGGGCGCGCGGCTGCTGGAAGAACATGGCGCACGGTCGGCACCGAGGCTGACCTACAACTTCCCGGGCGCCACGTGCATCAGCATCAATGAGGAAGCCGCGCACGGCATCCCCGGGGACCGGGTCATCCGGGCTGGCGATGTTCTGAACGTCGACGTGTCGGCCGAACTGGGCGGCTACTTCGCCGACACCGGCGGCACCACGGTGGTCCCTCCGACCAATCCGCAGAAGACCCGCCTGTGCCACGCGACGCGCACCGCGCTTGCCGAGGCGATGAAGAGCGCCCGCGCGGGACAACCGATCAATGGCATCGGTGCCGCCATCGAGCGCACGGCCAAGGCCTATGGCTTCAAGATCATCGAGAACCTCGGAAGCCACGGCGTTGGCCGCGCCTTGCACGAGGAGCCCGAACACATCGCCGGCTACTTCGATCCGTCGGACAAGCGCACGCTGAAGGAGGGCATGGTCATCACCATCGAACCCTTCCTGTCGACCAAGAGCCGCATCGTCACCGAGACGTCGGACGGGTGGACGCTTGCCGGTGCCAGCGGGAACCTGTCGGCCCAGTACGAGCACACGATGATCATCACCAAGGGTGCGCCGATCATCGTCACGCAGCATTGAGGCGGATGATGGGTCAGCGAGGGGCCATGCGCTCCATCATGACCAGCGGGACCAGGTAGCCGGGCATGTTCTCGCGCTGGCCGGTGTCGGTGAAGGACATGGCTTTCCAGAAGGCCAGCGCGGAGGATTGGCTGGCCACGACGGCCAGCCGCCAGCGGCGTATGCCCGACCAGCTGCCGGACCGCTCGGCCAGCATGCGCAGCACCGTGCGTCCATGGCCGAGCCGCTGCCAGCGCTGGCCGATCATGAGCTGGCCGATGTAGAGGTAGTGGGCCTGCGGCCAATGGCGAATGACCTCGACGAAGCCGACGAGCTCATCGCCTCGCCAGATGCCCCACAGGTACTTCTGCGCGGCCTTGGCTCGCGGCGGAAGTTCATACAAGGCCTTGAGTGCGTCGTCTCGTGATGGATGGCGTTGCTCGGTCTCCAGCCTGTACTGCGGGTTGGCGAGGATGAAGCTCACCAGGGCCTGGAAGTCCCGAGAGTTGTGCTCGAGGATGCGCCTCATCGTCAGCGGCGCATGTTCCAGCTGCGCGGGCTCGGTGTGCATCGGCCCCAGGCCCATCCAGCCCGAGAGGGTGTTCAGTGCGTGTCGCATGAGTCGGTCTCCCTGGCTTGAGAGCCAGTTGCCTACAGAGGCATTGAAGCCATGCGACCTTGAGCGAACCTGACCTGGAGAATGAGCGGCGCGATTGGGCCGATGTGTGGCGCGCTGACCCGCGCATCATCGATTGCCAGCTTGCGGAGGGCTGACTTGGCAGCGTGCGGCGACCGTTGCCCGCGCTTGGCGGAAGCGGTGGGATTCGAACCCACGGAAGGGTTCCCCCTTCGCTGGTTTTCAAGACCAGTGCCTTAAACCGCTCGGCCACACTTCCTGGACACAAGAGGGCGAATTGTAGCGAGGCGAGGGCCGGTCAATCCGACGGCCGCTGCGATTGGGCGCATTCCACCTGGATGATCTCGCGGTGCCCGCCATCCACCCGTGCCGCCGTGAGCTTGCCGCCCCACACGCAGCCCGTGTCCAGCGACAGCAGATCCGGTCGGCTGATGAGTCCGAGCGTGGACCAATGTCCGAACGCGATCGGCACGCCTTGCGTCTTCCGCCCCGGTGCCTCGAACCACGGGTAGTGCCCATCCGGCGCAGGCCCGCTGCCGTCCTTGGTCTTCAGCTCCAGCGAGCCGTCCGCCGTCACGAAGCGGGTGCGCGTGAGCACGTTCACCGTGAAGCGCAGGCGGTCGTTGCCGGCGAGCGATGCATCCCAGCGCGACGGCTCGTTGCCGTACATCGCGTGCAGGAAGTCCACCATGTCGTCGCTTTGCAGGTGCCGCTCTACCTCGCCGGCCAGCGACAGGGTGAGGTCCAGGTCCCACTGCGGCACCACGCCCGCATGCACCATCAGCCAGCCTTGCTCGTGCACGGCCAGGCGGCGTGTGCGCAGCCAGGAAATCCATTCATCCCTGTCATCGGCCTGCAATATCTCGTCCAGCGTGTCGCCCTTGTGGGGCTTGCGCACGCCGTGGGCCACGGCCAGCAGGTGCAGGTCGTGGTTGCCCAGCAGGCAGCAGGCAGCGTCGCCCAGCCCGCGCAGGCGCTTGAGCGTGCGCAGGCTGGTGGGGCCGCGGTTGACCAGATCACCCACGACCCAGAGATGGTCTCGCGAGGGGGAAAACCCGACCTTGTCCAGCAGGGCGTCCAGGGGATCGCAGCAGCCCTGGATGTCGCCGACGATGTAGTGCATTCCCGCGATTCTGCTACGCTCCTCGCTTTTCCCCCGCGCTTTGCCGCATGGACGTTGCCCTACTGGTTTTCCTGATCATCCTGAACGCTTTGTTCGCCATGGCGGAGATGGCGCTGACTGCCAGCCGCAAGGCCCGGCTGCAGGTGATGGTGGAGGCAGGCGATGCCGGCGCCAAGGCGGCGATGGACCTGCACGACAACCCGACGAAATTCCTTTCGGTGGTGCAGATCGGCATCACGTCCATCGCGGTGCTCAACGGCATCGTGGGCGATGCGGCCTTCTCAGGCCCGTTCGCCAAGTGGCTGCACCACACCTTCCCCTTGAGCGACCGTGCTGCCGAGGTGGCCGCCACGGCGATGGTGGTGGTCAGCATCACCTTCCTCACCATCATCTTCGGCGAACTGGTGCCCAAGCGCCTGGGCCAGATGTACCCCGAATCGGTGGCGCGCGTGCTCGCCCGGCCGCTCGAATGGGTCTCGCTCATCGGCCGTCCGGTCGTGAAGCTGCTGTCGTGGTGCACCGAGGGCACGCTGCGCCTCATGGGCATCCACGGCGGCCCCGTCCGCTCGGTGACGGAAGAAGAGATCGCCGCCAGCCTGGAAGAGGGCGTGGACGCCGGCGTCATCGAGGCGCAGGAGCACCAGATGGTGCGCAACGTGTTCCGCCTGGACGACCGCCAGGTGGGCTCGATGATGATCCCCCGCGTGGAAATCGTCTGGCTGGATGCGCAGGCCACCTCCGACGAAGTGCTGGAAGTCATCGCCAATGCCGAGCATTCGCGCTACCCGGTGTGCCGCGGCGGGCTGGATGACGTGGTGGGCGTGGTGACCGCGCAAAGCCTGCTGCAGCAGCAGATGCAGGGGCGCGTGCTGTCGCTCACCGAGCGCCTGCAGCCGCCGGTGTTCGTGCCCGAGACGCTGTCGGGCATGGAGCTGCTCGATCACTTCCGCGCATCCGGCGCGCAGCTCGTCTTTGTCGTTGACGAGTATGGCGAGGTGCAAGGCGTCATCACCGTGCGCGACGTGCTGGAGGCCATCACCGGCGAGTTCACCACCCCGGCCTCGGAGGATTCCTGGGCGGTGCAGCGCGAAGACGGAAGCTGGCTGTTCGACGGCCTCATCCCCGTGCCCGAGCTGAAGGACCGCCTGGCCATGAAGGAACTGCCCGAGGAAGACCGCGGGCGCTACAACACGCTGGCCGGCATGATCATGCTGCTGCTGGGCCGCCTGCCGCGCACGGCGGACGCGGTCGAGTGGGAAGGCTGGCGCTTCGAAGTCGTCGACCTCGACGGCAAGCGGGTGGACAAGGTGCTGGCCCAGGCGGTCGCCACTGAGCCCGCACCCTGACGGGACGTCGCAGCGTCCCCACGCATCTCACGCTCTTTCCCTGTGGAGTCTCCCGTGTCTGAACCGACGATCAACTCAGCCCTCTATCGCAACCCGCAAATGCTGGACACCAACCAGCATCGCCACAAGCGGCTGAAGGCGCCGTCCAACTACGCGATGACACGGAGCATGCATGCGGTGTTCACCATCGCCGCGGAATTCCCGCAGGTGTGCGTGGAGCATCCCATCATCTTCGTGCACACCGGCGAGAAGCTGCCCGACGGCAAGGACATGATTTCTCCGGTGACGCTGCTGGGCCTCGTGGTCAACGAGAACCTGCGCGTGGACGAGTCGGGCAAGTGGGTGGGCCGCTACGTGCCGGCCTTCATCCGCCGCTTCCCCTTCCTCACCGCGCAGCTCGAAGGCCAGAAGTCGCCCAACCTGTTCGTGGACGTGGACTACGAAGGCTTCAGCGACACCGAGGGCGATCCGCTGTTCGATGCCGAAGGCAAGCCCACCGAGACGCTCAAGCGTGCGGTGGATTTCGTGGAGCAGTTCGACCGCGAGCAGTGGCGCACGCGTGCCTTCTGCGAGCGCCTGCTCCAGCTGGACATCCTGCAGCCGATGACCGCGGATGCGACCATGCCCAACGGCGAGAACATCAAGGTCGAAGGCTTCCTCAGCGTGGACGAGGAGAAGTTCTCCAAGCTGCCCGACGCGACGGTGGTCGAACTGCACCGCAACGGCATGCTGATGCTGCTCAACGCCCACCTGCTGTCCCTGAACCACGTGCGTGAGCTGGTGGAACTCAAGGCCGAACGCATCGCCGTGAAAGACGGCAAGCTGCCGGCCAAGCCCGCCGCACCCGCGGCCTGAGGTCGACGCCATGCCGGCATCGGCCTTCGAAGGATTCCTCTCGACGCCGGCCATGCTGGCCCTGTTCGAGCCGGCATCGCTGGTGCAGGCGATGCTGGACTTCGAGGCTGCGCTGGCAACGGCCCAGGGCGAGTGCGGCGTCATCCCACGCAGCGCATCCACTGCCATCGCGGCGCGCTGCCGCGCCGATGAAGTCGCTGTGGATGCCATCGTCGCCGCCAGCGGCGCGGCCGGCAGCCTCGCGATCCCGCTGGTCAAGCAGCTCACGCAGGCCGTGGCGCGGCACGATGCCGATGCTGCCGGCTACGTGCACTGGGGCAGCACCAGCCAGGACGTGATCGACACCGGCATGGTGCTGGTGCAGCGCCGCGCGCTGGCGCTGGTCGACCGCGACCTCGGCAGGCTGGTGCAGGGTCTCCTGCAGCTGTCGAAGGCGCACGGCGACGCGCCTGTGCTGGCGCGCACGCTGCTGCAGCCTGCCCAGGTGGTGAGCTTCGGCTTCAAGCTGGTGTCGTGGATTGCGCCGCTCGTTCGCGTGCGCGACCGCCTGCGTGCGCTGGGCCAGTCAGCCCTTCAGCTTCAGCTGGGCGGTGCCGTCGGCACGCTGGCGGTCATGGGCGACAAGGGTGATCCGGTGGCACGGCACATGGCCTTGTCGCTCGCGCTGCGCCATGCGCCCGGCGCCTGGCACACGCAGCGCGACGAAGCCGCGTCGCTGGCCTGCGAGCTGGGCGTGTTGTCGGGCACGCTGGGCAAGATCGCTCGCGACATCTCGCTGATGTCGCAAGGCGAGATCGGTGAGCTGGCCGAACCATCGGGCAGCGGCCGCGGAGGGTCGTCGGCCATGCCGCACAAGCGCAATCCAGTGGCCTCGATGCTGGCGCTGGCGGGGTCCATGCGCACGCCGCATCGCGTGGCCGCCATCCTGGCCGCGATGGCGCAGGAACATGAACGAGGCCTGGGCAACTGGCAGGCCGAGCTGGCCGAGACCGCGGGTCTGTTCATCAGCACGCACGGCGCGCTGGCAGCACTGGCTGACGTGGGCGGCCAGCTCCAGGTGGACCGCGTCCGCATGCAGTCCAACATCGATGCGCTGCAAGGCCTCGTGTTCGCCGAAGCGGCGTCCATGCTCATCGCCAGGCAGACCGGCAAGTCCGCCGCGCACGCGCTGCTGGAGCGCCTGTCGCAGCAGGCCGTGGCCGAAGGCCTTCACCTGCGCGAGCTGGTGCTCGACGCCGTCAAGGCCGACCCGCACTTGTCTGCCTGCATCGACGGCGACGAGCTGGCCGCGCTCTTCAGCGCCCGCCACGCCGCGCAGCGCGCCATCGACGTGGCCCGCCCGCAGCTCGATGCACTCTGGGCCACCGCGAACGACCAGGACCGCGCGCCGCCCTGGAGCGCGTGGCTCCCGCGAGATTGACGCACTTCATCAGGAACGCAGCATGTCCCAGCAAGACGATTTCGACCGCGGCATGAAGAACCGCCGCGCGGTCCTCGGCGACGAGTGGGTGGACAAGTCGCTCAACAGCGCCACCGCCTTCAACGCCGAGTTCCAGGCTTTCTTCACCCGCTATGCCTGGCACGACATCTGGGGCCGTCCCGGCCTGGACCACACGACCCGCCGCTTGCTGGTGCTGGGCATGACGATGGCGCTGGCGCGCTGGGAAGAGTTCGAGGTGCATTGCCGCGGTGCCGTGCGCCATGGCGTGCCGTTGGAGAAGATCAAGGAAACCCTGATGCAGGGCGCCATCTACTGCGGCGTGCCCGCGGCCAACACCGCCTTCAAGATCGCGATGGGGGTGCTGCGCGAGGAAGGCCTGGTGCCGGCGCCGCAATCGCTGGCGGCTGACGCGCGCATCGCGCAGCACCACACCTTCAGCGAGCCGCAGCTTCGCGTGGCCGTGCAGGGCAAGGGCGCGCCGGTGATGCTCGCGCATGCGCTGGGGCTGGACCACACCATGTGGGACGACCTCGCCGCGCGGCTGGCCACCACGAATCTCGTCGCCCGCTACGACCAGGTCGGCCATGGCGGCTCCGCCGTTCCGCCTGGGCCCTACACGCTGGACCAGATGGTGGACCACGCCGCGCGCATCGTGCGCGAGTGGGGCCAGGGGCCGGTGGTGTGGGTGGGCCTGTCCATGGGCGGCATGGTGGGGCAGGGCCTGGCCATCCGCTATCCCGAGCTGGTCAAGGGTTTGGTACTGGCAAATACCACGTCGCAGTACCCGCAGGAGGCGCAGGCGGGCTGGAGCCAGCGCATCGAGACGGTGAACCAGCAGGGCATGCAAGGCATCGTGCAAATGGTTGTCGAGCGCTACCTGAGCGAAGAATTCCGCCGCACCCACCCGGCCTTCACGCAAGCCCTGCGCGAGACGCTGTTGCGCAGCGACCCGGCCGGCTACGCGGCCTGCTGCCACGGCCTGCGTGACGTGAACTGGACCGACCGGCTGCGCGAGATCCGCGTGCCGACGCTGGTGCTGGCTGGGGGCAAGGACGTGGGCACGCCGCCGTCCATGGCCAAGGCGATCGCCGAGCGCATTTCCGGTGCCGTGCTGCACCAGTTCGACGGCGCGGCTCACCTGAGCGTGGCCGAAGCGCCGGACGAGTTCGAGCAGCAGGTGCGATCACTGCTCGCTCGCATCGGATGAGCATCGCCCCGGGCGACGTCCCCGCGCTGCACATCGACCGATTGACCAAGCGCTTCGGTGACAAGGCAGCGGTCGACAACCTGAGCCTCGTGATCCCGCAGGGCGAATTCCATGCGCTGCTCGGGCCCAACGGTGCGGGCAAGACGACGACCCTGCGCATCGTGGCCGGCCTGCTCAAGGCCGACGGCGGCACGGCACGCATCCTCGGGCACGACGTGGCCGAGGAGCCCACGCGTGCCAAGCAACTGCTGGCCTTCCTGCCCGACGACCCCTTGCTGTACGGCAAGCTGCGCGCGCCCGAGTATCTGGAGTTCGTGGCCGGGCTGTGGCGCGTCTCGCCTGACGAAGCGCAGCCGCGCGCGGAGGAACTGCTGCGCTGGCTGGAGCTGTGGGAGCACCGCGGCGAGCTGGTGGAAGGCTTCTCGCGCGGCATGCGGCAGAAGCTGGCGCTGGCCGGCGCGCTCATCCACGACCCGAAGGTGATGATCCTCGACGAACCGCTCACCGGGCTCGATGCCGCCGCGGCGCGCCAGGTGAAGGACCTGCTGCTGGAGCGCGTCAAGCGCGGCCACACCATCGTGCTCACCACGCACATCCTGGAGATGGCCGAGCGGCTCGCTCAGCGCATCAGCATCATCCAGCGCGGTCGCATCATCGCCCAGGGCAGCCTGGACGAACTGCGCGAAGCCGCCACGGCCAGCGCAGGCCACGGCGCGACGCTGGAGGACGTGTTCCTCAACCTCACGGCGGGCCGCGCCTGATGGCCACCCCGGGCAGTGCCGCCTGGCTGTTGCGGCACGAACTGCGCCTGCTGTGGCGCAAGAACGGCGGAAACCGGGTGTGGCTGCTGGCGGGCGTCGGCGGCACGCTGTGGGCGTTGCTGCACGTGCCGTACTTCTTCTTCCTGCGCGAGCTGCACGGCCCGCCGTTCCCGATATGGGTCGCACCGGTCTTCGGCAGCATGCTGTGGTTCGCGATGACGCTGATGCTCTCGCACGCCATCATGCAGTCGGTGGCAGCACTGTTCGATCGCGGCGACCTGGACCTGCTGCTGTCGTCGCCGCTGTCGTCGCGCACCGTGTTCTTCGTGCGCGGCCTGGGCATCGCCGTGGGCTGCACCGTGCTCTTCGCGTTCTTCCTGCTGCCGGCCGCGCACATGGGCCTGCTGACGGGGCATGTGCGGCTGATGGCCATCTACCCCACCATCGCGGCCATGGCGCTGCTGGCGACGGCGCTGGGGATGCTGCTCACGCTCACGCTGGTGCGCTTCATCGGCGCGCGGCGTGCGCGCACGGTCGCGCAGGTGATGGGCGCGCTGGCCGGGGCACTTATCTTCCTCGTGACGCAGGCACAGAACATGATGGGCCTGGGCACGCGCCAGCGCTTCGCCGCGCTCTTCCTGCACTGGGTGCAGCCCGGCGGCCCGCTCGCGCCCGAGGCGCTGGCCTGGACGCCCTATCGCGCGATGATCGGCGAGCCGGGCGCGCTGGCGGCGATGCTGCTGCTGGGCGCCGGCTCGTTCGTCGCGGTCGTCCTGCTGGCGCATCGGCGCTTCCTGGCAGGCACGCAGGAGTCGATCACCGGCACGCTCAAGCTGCGTCCACCCGCAGATGGCGGACACCTGCACTTTCGCGGCGGCGTGCTGCGCACCGTGCTCGTCAAGGAATGGCGCCTGATTCTTCGCGACCCGCAGCTCATTGCGCAGACGCTATTGCAGGTGCTGTATCTGCTGCCGCTGGTGTTCGTGGTCTTCCGCCGGCAGGACATGCTCGTGCTGGTGGTGCCCAGCGCCGTGCTGCTGTCGGCCACGCTGTCGGGCACGCTGGCGTGGATCACCGTGACGGCGGAGGAAGCGCCCGAGCTCATCGGCGTGGCGCCCATTTCGCTCACGCGCATCCGCTGGCTGAAGGTGCTGGCCGCCATGCTGCCGGTGTGGCTCATGGTGTCGCCGCTCTTCGTCTTCCTGCTGCTGCAGAACCTGTGGCACGCGACGGTGTTCCTGCTGTGCCTGGCCGGCGCCACGGCCTGCGGCGGGATGATGCAGGTGTGGTACCCGCGCCAGGGCGACCGCAAGAACATGCGGCGCCGCATGGAGTCCGGCAAGCTCGTGGGCCTGCTCGAAGGCTTCAGCGCCATGGGCTGGTCGGGCGTGGCGTGGTGCCTGGTGTCCCTGCCCATCCTCACGCCGCTGCCGCTGCTCTTCGCCGCGGCGGGGCCGACGGCGGCGTGGTTCCTCGGCGAGTCGCGCCGCGAGGAAGGCTTGCTGGTCTAGTCAACGGCTGAGTGCGGCGCGCAGCGCCCCCATGGCCACCACTGTCGCGCCGCTGCGGGCCTCGCGCAGCGTGCAGGCTTCGAGCATGGGCGGCAGGCTGTGGCGCTGGATGGCATCGCGCATCGCATCGGCATAGCCGGGCAATTGCATGGTGCCGCCGCCCAGCACCAGCAGGTGCGGGTTCAGCAGGTTGATGAGGCCGGCCAGAGCGAGGCCCAGGGCCTGGCCGCCCTCGCGGATGGCTGCCAGCGCAGCGGCATCGCCTTGCTGCGCACGGCGCGCGAGCTCGGCGCCGTCGATGCCCAGGGATGCAGCGATGAAGCGCCCACCGGTGATTTCATCCAACCGCTTCACGCCCTGCGGCGTCACCACCGGCATGAAGCCCAGCTCGCCCGCCCAGCCGCGTGCGCCGCGCAAGGGCTTGCCGTCGACACGAAAGGCGGCCCCGATGGCCGTGCCCGCCATCACGATGCCGGCGGTGGCGTCATCGGGCAGGTCCTGCGCTTCTTCCACGAGCGCGGCTTCGGCATCGTTCAGCGCGTGGATGGTGCAGCCATAGTCCGCGAACGCCGTGGCCGGATGCCAGCCCGCGAGTTTCGGCAGCACCCCGGACATGCGCACGCGGCCATCGGCCTCGACCAGGCCTGGGATGGCAATGCCCATCACGCTGGGTGTGATGCCCAGGCGAGCCAACTGCTCGCGGATCCCTCGCACCAGCAGCGCCGGGGTGGCCTCGGGGCCCGTGTCCACGCGCAGGGTGTCGCCGCCTGCCATCACCAGCATCTTCGTGCCGCCGATGTCGATGCCTACCTGTCTGCTGTCGGGCTGTTCCAGAGTCGTCATGTGCTTGTCAGGGACGGTCTTGTTTCAACGCGTCGCGCCTTGTTGAATCGATGCATTGTCGGGGGTGTGGGGTGTGGTTCGGTTGTCTGTTGCCTCTGTCGGGTGGGGCCGCGGCAGGCGGCATGGGCCAGGGGCTGCGGCTGTGGCGGTCGGCCTGCGGCCGACTGCGCTGTGCTGCTCGCACCGAGGGGTGTGCCTCGGAACTCCCTACGCGCCCCTGCGGTGCGCTGCGGTCAAACAGCCGAGGCAAGTATGAGGACGAAGCGTGCTGCGCACGCCACCCCTCGGTGCTGCGCTGCTCGCCGCCACAGACGCAGCCCCTGGCCCATGCCGCCTGCCGCTCAAGTGGCGAAGGCTTGGCTCGACGAGAAAACCCAAAGCCGCAACAGCAAAGGCGTGGGTGGGCTGGCTGGGGCGTGCATCAGGAAGCGGCGAGGAGCGCAGGGCTTGTGGTCGCGCGCGCAGCGCGCTTCGTCATCTGACTCGGCGAGACTGTTTGAGCGTAAGGCACCGAAGGGGCCTGAAGCGAGTTTCTCGCCGGACCACAAGCCCGAGCACCGCAGCGCAGTCGGCCAACGGCCGACCGCTTCCGCCGCGCGCCCCAGCCAGCCCACCCACGCCTTTGCCCCACCCGAAAGCAATTCAAGAAGGACAAGCCGCCTTCTGCGCCCCCGGCAAATCACTCAGCATCCGGAACTGCTGCTTGATCGCAGCATCCTTCTGCGACGCCGGAATCTCGAACACGTGGATATCGCCAGTCGGCCCGCCGCAGCGCTGTGCGTACATGCGCCCCGTGCTGCCGCATGACGACGACAGTACCTGGATGCCCGCCTCCGTCAGGCGCTTCTGGTTTTCGGCCAATGTGCTGCCGCCGCCGGTGCACTGCGCCGAGCCCGTGCCGCGGTACACGTTCACGGTATCGGCCGGGCCGGATTGTTCGCGGTACTCGCGCATCGCACGGTCGGCGATGCGGCTGGGCACGACCTGCCCGAGCGATTCGGGCGTGGCGGGGTAGCGGTATTCCTTTTCGAACTCCGCGGCGCCCAGGCTTGCCGCCGAGCCTGCTGCATCCTGCTTGACCGGCGACACCCGCAGCGAGAACACCAGCTCCGGCTCCGGCCGGGTGTCATCGGTGAAGACCGCCACTTGCGCCACGCGCAGGCAACCGGCCTTCGATGCCTGCGACAGAAGCGATTGCAGGTTGCGTGCCGTGTCTGTGGCGCCGGCGGCGAAGAAGGCCTGTTCCACGTCACCGGTTTCGCGCGCGGCTTCGGCCGTGGCGTCGAAGAAGGAGAAGTTCAGGCGGTTCCAGCGGTCATTCACCTGCGAGTCGGCGGACAAGGGCGCGCGGCCGCCGCCGGCCACCAGCGTGCAGCCCGCGGGTGCGGCTGACCGGGCGAGCAGGGGGAACGACAACACTGCTGCCAGCAGGCAGGCCGAACGGCGGGCGAGGCTTGTCTTGAGCATCATCGTGAGTCTCACTTGCGCGGCGTTTTCTTACTCTGCTTCGACCAGTAGGTGAACTCGTCCTCGTGGCATTCGATGTCCAGCTCCATCACGCGTTCCTGGATGCGCTCCTGCACCTGCGTGACGGCCTGGTTGTAGATGCACGGCCCGATCTCCTCCAGGAAGAAGTTGAGCAGGGCCGCGGCCTGGATGTTGCCGATGCGCTGCTCCATCTGTTCCTCGAAGTAGCGCTCGATGGATTGCACGGCGGTGTTGCGGGTCTCGCGGTTGAGCTCGATGGTCATGTCGTCACTCGGCGTCGGGGAGGGTGATGGGGTCCCATTCCAGAAGTTCGGCCAGCCGCCGCACAACCCAGCCGGCCTCCGCGGCTTCCACCTGCGGCTCGGGCGAGGTCAGGCCGCGGTGCATTCGAAGCAGCACCTCGTCTTGCGAGATGCCGTGGGCGAAGTGCGTGGTCCGGGCGTGGTCGACCAGTTGCTGGGACAGGTCTTCGCACAGTTCGTAACGTTGCCGCAGATCGCGCACCGGAAGCGTCAGGCGGCGCCGGCTGTCGGTGTACAGCGCGATGAACGAGGGCGGGACTTCGATCTGGTACTCGTCGGACATGGGCCGATGCTACCCCTAGGTCAAGGGGGCGTTGCGCGATGGGGCCAAGGCACACTTCCCGCGTCCCAGGGAGAAGGCCGGCGCAGCACGGCCTGCACGCACATGCACTCACGCACTCGACGACTGCGGGCGTTGCCCGCATTGGCGCTCGCCATGGCGTTCGCCGTCCATGCACAGACCCTGCCGCCCGGCTGGCAGAGCCGGCCCGGTGCAGAAGGGCGGCTGGTGTTCTCGCCGGTCCAGCCCGGGCCCGGCGAGTTCACCGAGGTCACTTTCTCGGCCCGCAGTTCGATGAACGGCCAGTCCGTCGACAAGTGGCTGGCGGCGGCACTGATCAACGACACACCGCCCCCCGGTGGGACTTGGCAAGGCCCGCCCAGCATCAAGGCCGACACGCTCAACACCGCACAGGGAACGCGCATGTACCGCGACAACGCGGGCGGGCAGGGCTTTGCCATCTACATGGCAGTGAGCCTGGACCAGTCCAATGCCCGCTATGCGCGCTGGGTCGTCAATTCCGAGGCGACCGGACGCCGCTACACCGAGGCGGGCAAGTCGCTGATGGCGCAATTGCCGATGCTGGAGAAGCGCGGCGCGAACGAGGAGCATCGGGCGGTGCGCGTCGAGCCGCCGCCTCCTGGCGTCAAGGGCATGCGCGCAGGAGGTGCGATCGTCGCAGGCAGGTACGAAGGCGACGCGATGAGCGGCAAGACCTTCATGTACCACGTCGTGCTGCTCGTGCATGCGAATGGCGAGTACGAGTTCGTGCAAGGCGGCGGAAACGCGAGCAACCCCGGCACCTACCGCTACCAGCCGGGCTCGGGCAAGCTCGACGTGGCCGTGGGCCTGTTCTACAACAGCACTTACCGCCCCGACGAGAACTTCTGCGTGTTCGGCCGCGATGCCAACGGCCAGCCGGTCATCTACGCCGAGGAGGACTACGGCGTCAGCGTGCATCGCGCCTGGCTGCGCCGCGTGGGCGAGGTGGACCGGCCGCCGCATACCGCGGTCGAAGCTGCCAGGATGGCCGCGGATGTCGAAGCGGCGCGCTACCAATTCGTGACCGAGCCGGGCAAGGGCGTCCCGATGTCCGAGATCGAGACCCTCTACTACGCGTGGAGCCAGGTCTACACCGTGGGTGGCATGAAGATGGAAGAAGCCGTCTACCTGCTGCTCAAGGACGGCACGGTGCGCGACGGCCTGCCGGTGGCGCCCACCGAGCTGGACGTGGCGACATCCAGGCGCCGCGAGCCCCTGCTGTGGGGCCGCTGGCGCAAGCAAGGCGGCGACTATGTCTTCACCTGGGACGACAAGTCCAACCATTTCGAGAAGGCACAGGGCTTCGCGCTCGTGCCAGCCGCAAAAGGCACGCGCCTGGATGGGCGCTGGAGCACCTCCGCATCCTTTGGCTTCGTCGGTGGTGCGAGTTCATGGTCCAAGACCACGCTGGTGCTCGGCAAGGATGGTCGCTTCGAGAAGATGCGTGCCGGCGGCGCCGCAGCCGGCGGGCCGGGAAGCAGCTCCGACACGATGGTGTCCACCGTGCATGACGACAAGGGGGCGGTATCGTCCGGTACCGGACCTGGCTTCGCGGTGGGCAGCCAGCGCAAGGCCGCCGACAAGGGCGACCGCACGGGCAGCTACGAGATCGACGGCTTCAACATCACGCTGCGCCATGACGACGGCACCGTGATCCGCCAGCCCTTTGCGATCGAGCCGAAGAACAGGTCGGTGTGGTTCGGCGGGTCGTTGATGAGCAGCAAGTAGGGGCATGTGCGAGCGGCGCACCGTTGTCTCAGTGCGCTCGCGTGGCCTCCAGCCTGTCTCAATGGCGACAAACGATTCACGCAAGCCCCATGGTGGGTTGGACCCGGCAGGCCTATAACCAGCCTCCCGAGAAGAAGTTCCAACAACCTCGCCAGTAGGAGACAAGCATGCGTGCTCATCGTGCCGGCGCGTTGGCGTCAGCCATCGCCTTGTTGTTCATTCCTCTGTCATCGCTCGCGGACGGCGTCAGCGTGAAGCTCGACTTCTCCGACCCCGCGGGCAGTGTCTTTCCCAGCGACCGCTACACCGTCCGCGACTGGTCGCACAACACCTTCCGCCGCGTGGCCCTGCCCAAACCCGATTGCACGGTGCGGGTCAGCGACTGCCAGGACATCGACGTCATCAACACGCTCGATGGCTTCTCGACGCAGCCGCGCATCACGGTGCCGTTCACCGCAGACATCGACCCCGCCACCGTCAACAGCGGCACGGTGTTCCTCGTCAACCTCGGCGACACGCTGAGCCTGCAGGGCTTCGGCCACAAGGTGGGCATCAACCAGATCGTGTGGGACCCGGCCACGAAGACGCTGGCCTTTGAATCGGACGAATTGCTTCAGCAGCACTCGCGCTACCTGCTGGTGGTGACCGACGGCGTGCGCGACGCGGCAGGCAAGCGCATCAAGCCCGCGCGGTGGGATGACGACGAGGACGATCGCCGCCTTGGCCGTCGTGGTAACGACGAGTACCTGCGCGACATCCGCGATGCATCGCGCATTCATCCGGCCAGCGCGCACAAGATCGTCGCGGCCTCGCTCTTCACGACGCAGAGCATCAGCGCCGACCTGCACAAGATCATGCGCAGCATCAAGCAGTCCACGCCCGCGCCGGTGGACTTCATGGTCGGACAGGGCGCATCGGGCACGGTGCGTGCGGTGTTCCCGGTGGCGGGCATCAGCGGCATCCAGTTCAAGCGGCAGGTGGGCACGGCACCCACGTTCACGACCGCCTTCCTGCCCACGCCGGCGCTGCAGGTGGTGCCCGGTGCGGTGGGGCAGATCGCCTACGGCAAGTTCACCTCGCCCGACTACGAGACAGCCGGCAAGATCATTCCCGCCACGGGCACGCGCAGCGGCCAGCCCGTGCCGCAGGGCAGCAACGAACTGCGCTTCCAGCTCTTCCTGCCCTCGGGGGCCAAGCCCGCGGGCGGATGGCCGGTGGCCATCTTCGGGCACGGCTTCACCGACAGCATGTACGGCGCACCGTGGACGGTGGCGTCGGTGTTCGCCTCCAGGGGCATCGCCACCTTGTCGATCAACGTGGTGGGCCATGGCGGCGGTGCATTGGGCGAGCTGACGGTGCTGCGCGCGGCCGACACGCCGGTGGTCGTCAACGCCGGTGGACGCGGCTTCGACCAGGATGGCAACGGCACCATCGAATCCACCGAGGGCGTGAGCGCCGCGGCGCCGCGCACGGTGGCAGGCAACCGCGACGGCCTGCGACAGACGGTGGTGGACATCATGCAGCTGGTGCGCGAAGTGCAGGTGGGCGTGGATGTGGATGGCGACGGCGTGGCGGACCTGGACGCTTCGCGCATCTACTACGCCGGACAGTCCTTCGGCGGCATCTACGGCACCATGCTGCTGGGCGTGGAGCCCGACATCCAGGCCGGGGTGCCCAACGTGGCCGGCGGTTCCATCACCGAGGTGGCGCGGCTCGGCGTGTTCCGGCCGCTGACCGGCATTGCGCTGGCCACGCGCACGCCGTCGCTCATCAACGTGGCGGACCCGAGCGGCATCGCGTTCAACGAGAACGTCCCGCTGCGCAACCAGGCTGTGGTCGTCAACAGCGTGCCGGGCGCGATGGAGATCGCCAAGGTGCTGGACCGGTATGAATGGGTGCAGCAGTCCGGCAACCCGGTGAGCTATGCGGCCTTCATCCGCAAGCATCCGCTGCCGGGGGCTGCGGCCAAGCCGGTGATCTTCCAGTTCGCCAAGGGTGACCAGACGGTGCCCAACCCGACGACGACAGCCATCCTGCGTGCGGGCGACCTGGCCGATCGGGCCACGATCTTCCGCAACGACCTCGCGTATGCCGCGAACCCGGCGACGCCGAAGAACCCGCACACCTTCCTCACCAACATCGGGGTGGCAGCCGTCGCGCCTTACTCGGTGGCGGCGCAGACGCAGATCGCAGTGTTCTTCGCGACCAACGGAGCGATGACGATCGACCCGGATGGCGCGGGGCCGATCTTCGAGACGCCGGTGGGGTTGCCGCTGCCGGAGACCCTGAACTTCATTCCGTGACGATGGCCGCTTCGCTGCGATGCGGCCACTGCAGGCCCATCGGCAGCGAAGGCGGGCCGTAGACGAAGTGAAGCACGCGGCGGGCGCTGCGCCCCGTCGCCTTCGATGACGCGTGCAGGAGCATTGGCGTCAGCACCAGCACGTCGCCGCGCCTGGCGACGCATGCCACGGGGCCGGAGCCCGGCGCATCGTGTTCATGGCGATGAGAGCCGGGCGCCACGCGCAGCGGCCCGTCATCGGCGAGGCAATCGTCCAGGTGCAAACGCACGGCCACGAGCTGCCCTAAGAGATCGGGCGGCACGATGACGTGCAACTGGCCCTCCTTCACCGACCAGCCGCGCAACGCGGCATGGTCCACACGCGCCGCCACCGCAATGCTTTCGTCGCGATGCCAGGGCACTAGCCAGTTGCGATCCACGGACTTCTCGAAGTAGGTGCACTGCACGGCGGCGTGCGTGGGTGGAATCACTTCGGCGAGCAAGGTGTGGTGAGCCAGCGTGTCAGCCAGCGCACGGCACCAGGGGTGCGAGAGCAGGTTCCGCGCCCCCGCTGAATGCCGGCGTGACAGTCGGACCTGGGTTGCCAGGGCCTCGCACTCGTGGGGCGCGAGCACCGCGGAGACGGTGGCGAATCCATCGCGATGGAATTGCTGGCTGAGCTGAAGCTTGTGGTCGGAGAGCGGATCGATGGGTGGGTCCTTGTCCAGTCCGAAAGGCGTGAAGAGTATTTCAGCATGTCACTGGTATTTAAGTGGTTATACCAGTGACCGATGGAAGAAGCAGGGCGAAAATCGCGCGCCACGCATGGAAGTCGTCGTGCGGCCCCTTCGGCTCTCATCCACGGACTCGTCAAATGGTCATGACCACTTTCAGCGCCCGCACGACCCACCTGCTGGCCGCGCTCACCCTCACTGTTGCGGCCAGCGCGGCCTTCGCCGCCTACCCGGCCTGGAAGCCCGACACGTACTACGCGGCCGGCACCGTCGTGTCCTACAACGGGCATGACTACAAGGCGCTGGTGTCGCAGACCGATTACACCGGCACCGGGTGGAACCCAACCGTACCAAGCCTTTGGCAAGACCTGGGAGCCAGCACGCCGCCGGCTCCCGCGCCTGCGCCCGCACCTGCACCTGCACCTGCACCTGCACCTGCACCTGCACCTGCACCTGCACCTGCACCTGCACCTGCACCTTCGCCAGCGCCAGCGCCAGCACCCGCACCCGCACCCGCACCCGCACCCGCACCCGCACCCGCACCCGTCGGCGCCCCCGCCAAGCCCACCATCCAGATCCAGAACTGGGACCATGCCGGTACCTTCAGCATCGTCTGGAACAAGTGGTTCGGCACGAGCGGCACGTCCTGGGAGCTGTACGAGGATGGTGTGAAGGTGCAAGGCGGCACGCTCACCGACGTGGGCACCTCGCCGCAGTCGGTCACCATGCAGATCACCGGCAAGAAGCTGGGCCTCTACACCTACGTCGTCAAGCTCATCAACTCGGCCGGCGCCACCGCCAGCGACAGCGCCTACACCACGGTGGGCAATGCCTCGCTCATCGGCATCAAGCAGTGGGACGTGGGTGGCCAGTCACTGCAGAGCACGGTCTCGCAGGGCTCGGTGACGGTGGACCTGAATGTGGCCGGCGTGGGCAATCCGACCTTCACCGTCGGCACCAACAACCCGAAGGTGGCCACCGGCACGGTGAGCGGCAGCAAGCTCACGGTGACGGCCTTGAGCGCCGGTCGCGCGGGCATCCGCATCAAGGACAACAACGGCAATGGCCGCTGGGTCGGCGTGCGCGTCAGGAATGCCGACGGCAGCCTGCCGGGCTTGCCGAGCTACGTGTCGGTGGGCTCGGTCTCGGATGACACCACCACGGCGCTGGGCAACTGGCAGGGCTTCGGCACCGGCGGCACCAATGTGCGTGCCGACTCGCGCTACATCTACCTCAACGGTGGTGCCTCGGTGCCGGGCAATTCGAGCTGGTGCACCTGGACGACCATCCCGTGCTTCCGCGAGACGGGCTTCATCCGCGAGTCGCGCAAGCTGGGCATGGTGCCGGTCTTCGTCTTCTACAACGTCGCCGATGGCGGCGAGAGCTACTCGACGGACCTGGCGCACATCCAGGACTCGACCTACATGTCGGCCTACTTCAAGGACTGGGTGAAGGTCATCGACATCGCCAACGAGGAGTCGCCGGACGATCCGGTGGGCTACGTCATCGAGCCCGACTTCATCGGCTACATGATGCAGAACTCCGGCCTGCAGCCCTCGCAGATCACGGCGCGCGTGGACCAGGCCTACAGCTCGGGCGTGCTCAGCACGGCGGCGGGTGATCCGTCCTTCCCGAACACGCTGGAAGGGCTGGTGAAGGCGGTCAACTACATCGTGCAAAAGCGCAGCAAGAACGCCTGGTATGGCTGGCAGATCAACATCTGGTCAGACGCGCAAAGCGGTGCATCCACCAATGGCCTGATGCACATCACCGACCCCAGCGAGAAGGGCTGGACGGCGGGCCGGCCGCTCATCGCTGCGAGCGCACAGCGCGTGGCCAACTACTACAACGCCGCGGGCATCACCAGCTACGGCGCGAGCTTCATCTCCTTCGACAAGTACGGCTACGACGGCGGCGCCGCCGGCAACGCGAAGTGGCAGTTCAACGCCGACCACTGGAACAACTACCTCTACTACGTGCAGACGCTCAACACCGCGCTGAAGAAGCCGGTCGTGTTGTGGCAGCTGCCGGTGGGGCATGTGAACGGCTCGGTGGGCACGAACCCGTACACCGGCGCGCCGTATGCGACGCTGAACAACTCCACCAGCAAGCACTACGAGGACACCGCGCCGACCTACTTCTTCGGTGACACCTTCACAGCCGGGTCGAGCATGTTCCCGGCGAGCTACTACGCCACCAATGCGGCGGGCGACCCGAAGGTGACGGTGAGCGGCGCCAACATCACCTGGGGCAGCCACATGGCCGAGGCGAAGAAGGCGGGCATCGTCTCGCTGATGTTCGGCGCCGGCGTGGGTGACTCCACCGACAACATCGGCCTGAACGGAATGGCGCTCACCGACGACCACTGGTGGCTGGTGAAGGCCAGCAAGTACTTCCAGGCGGGGCCGGTGGCGCTGCCTTGAGGCCTGAGGGCGGGTGACCTATGGTGTGGCGCGTGCCGCCATCAGCGCATTGCGCCGCGCCAGGCTTTCCGCAGGCCACACCTCGTTCATGTCGTAGTACTCGGCCACGGCTTTTGCCCCGGGCGGGATCACCACCCAGGGCTGCTTGGCCGAGGTGAAGATGTGGATGTCCGGCGGGAAGCGGTTCGGGTTGTCCAGCGTGCCCACGCGGATGAAGCGTGCCGCATCGCCCGCGCCGGAATAGTTGCTCCACACAGCCACGCGGCATGTCGGGCAGCGTGAAATCTTCTGCCCGCGCCCGCTGGCTGACGGCGTGTGGATGATGTCCACCTCGCCCTGCAGCATCTGCACCCGGTCGCTTTCGATGATGGCATTGAGCACGAAGGCCGAGCCCGTCTCGCGCTGGCACCAGGTGCAATGGCAGCAATGGACGAACAGCGGCGTGGCGGTGAGGCGGTAGCGCACCTGGCGGCAGGTGCAGCCGCCGTCGAAGAAGCTGTCGGCGGTCTCGCTCATGGGTGGACTCTGAGGGGGCTTGTCATTTCACGCAAGCCTGCGCCATGAGCTTCAGCAACTGTGCCTGCTCAGTCGCGGTGCTCACGCGCAGGCGGGTGAAGCTCATGCCATCGAGCTTCACGTCCGCGAAGATGCCGGCGGGGTCCTCGTGGAAATGCAGGTAGGCCTTCGATTTGCGATAGAAGGAACCCGGCGTGCGCTCCACCAGCGAGGTGTCCGTCCGCACGGCATTGAGCAACGACGCGAGAAGCCGCAAGGTGTCGGGCCCGGCGTGCTTCATCGCGCCCCGATCGGTGTCAGCCCTTGGCCGCGTAGCGCGAGCGCACGTTCGCCAGCGCCTTCTCGTAGGCCGCCGCGGTGTCTTCCGGCCCAGTCACGGTCATCGCCAGGTCTTCGAGCAGCCCGTTGTGCAGGCCGTACACCCAGCCGTGGACGACCACTTCCTGCCCACGATGCCAGGCATCCTGCACGATGGTGGTCTGGCACACGTTCAGTGCCTGCTCCACCACGTTGAGTTCGCACAGCGCATTCACGCGCTGCGAGACCTCCACCGTGTCCAGCCAGGACTGGTGGCGGTTGCGCACGTCCTGCACGTGGCGGATCCAGTTGTCCACCAGGCCCACGCGGCGGTCGTTCAGCGCGGCCGACACGCCGCCGCAGTTGGAGTGGCCCACCACGATGATGTGCTTGACCTTGAGCACGTCGGTGGCGAACTGGATGGTGGACAGGCAGTTGAGGTCGGAGTGCACCACCACGTTGGCCACGTTGCGGTGCACGAACAATTCGCCGGGCAGAAGCCCCACCAGTTCATTGGCGGGCACGCGGCTGTCTGCGCAGCCGATCCACATGTATTGCGGTGCCTGCTGTGCCAGCAGCCCGGTGAAGAACCCCGGGCTTTGCGTTTCCATTTTCTTCGCCCAGAGGCGGTTGCTGTCCAGCAGTTCGTTCAGTTGCGTCGTCATGGCGTCTTTCGATGTGCAACTGCGAGTGTACGCAGGCGAGGTTACAGCCGGTTCCGGCGGGTCAGCGCGCTTCCTGCAGCCATTGCTCCACCAGCGCGGGCACCATCTCCGTGGCCTTGCCCCGCAGGAAGCGGTAGCCGTGCGGCAGGCCCTCCACCTCCAGCGACACCAGGGCCTTCACCGCATGCCGAGGGGCGTAGCCCACCAGCGAGGCCGCAGGGTAGACCGACAAGGAGGTGCCCACCACGAGGATGCGGTCCGCGCGGCGGACCTCTTCGGCCGCGTCGGCGATGAGCGGCACGTCTTCGCCGAACCAGACGATGTCCGGGCGCAGCTGCGTGCCGTCCTCGCACAGGTCGCCCAGCGCGATGGGCCGGTCTTCCAGCAAGCGGCGCCTGCGCGCGGGCGAGGTGCCGCGGGCATAGGCCAGCTCGCCGTGCAGGTGGATGACCTGCGTGGACCCGCCGCGCTCATGCAGCGCATCCACGTTCTGCGTCACCACGACCACGTCGTAGGCCTGCTCCAGCGCAGCGATGGCGCGGTGCGCCGCATTGGGCTGCGCCTGCCACGCCAGCGCGCGCCGCTCGTTGTAGAACTCCAGCACCGCCTGCGGATTCTTGCGCCAGCCTTCGGGGCTGGCCAGGTCCTGCCAGGCATGCTGCTTCCACAGGCCGTTCGAATCGCGGTAGGTGGACAGGCCGCTTTCGGCGCTCACGCCCGCGCCGGAGAGGATGACGATCGTCTGCTTCTTCATGCGGCCATGGTACGTCTCAGAGCAAGCGCAGGCCGAGGTAGTAGGCCAGTGACGCCAGCAGGTGAGCAGGCCCTGTCGGCAAGGTGTGGACACGTACCTTGCCGACGGCAATCACCACGCCCAGGACGACGAGGAACCCGATGAAGACCGGTGCAATCGTCAGCAGGGCCTGCCAGCCGAACCACGCCCCGGCCATGGCGAGCGCCTTCTTGTCGCCAAAACCGATGGATTCCTTTCGGGTGCGCCAGCGGACCACTGCGCCGAGGATGAAGGGCATCAGGTAGCCTGCGGCCGCGCCAAACACTGCATCGGCTGCATGTCCCAGCCAGGCGTGGTACAGGAGCCCGATCCACAACATCGGCAGCACGATGGCATCGTGCAGGAGCTGGTGCTTCACGTTGATGGCCGACAACAGCAGCAGGCCGAGGAAGAACAAGCCCATGGCTGCCAGGTCGAGGGAAGGCTCGCGGCCCCATCCCACCAGCAGGCCCAGCAGGGTGCCCATCATGACGATGGCAAGCTTCTCCGCAGTCGACAGTTCGAACTGGGCCGGGTCCAGAGGAATCTTGAGCAACTCCTGCATCCCGGTGGCCTCTTCGCGATAGTTCCGTTCGAACCGCAGCGGCACCCGCTTGACGAGCGGTACGACAACAGCGGCGCTGAGGCCTGCGGCGATGCCGATGCTGATCACGGAGAAGACGGTCGGTGCTGGGTTCATGGAGTGCTGGCGGGCGCTTCGGCTAGGACAGGCATTGGAGTATCTGCCGAACCTGTGTCTCTATGGGAATGGTGCCCGTCAGCCGCAGCACCGGGCACGTACGCTCCGACAGCCAGGCGTTGTGCCGTGCCAGGCTGCGGCCTTCCGGCGGACCGTCGTCGTACTGCGCGGCCCATTCGATGAATGCCGGGTCCGCGCGGCCGAATCGCGCGGTTTCGCGGTCGATCAGCCGCTGTACTCGCGTGGCCGTATCGACATGCAGGAACACGATCAGGTCGAAGGTGTCTTCCAGTGATTGTCCCCAGCCCATGATGGAGCCCGCCACCACCGCGCCCGGCGCGCGCAGTGCTTCTTCCATGAGTCTCAGCCGCTCCTCGATCGGCCGCCTGACCGTGTAGGGAACCTCAGTGGGCAGCCAGAAGAAGTCGTCGGCTTCGACAGAGCGGACATTCAGCGCAGAAGCCAGCGATCGGGCCAGCGTGGTGGTGCCGGAACCTGCCGCGCCAGTGATCAATATCCGCATGTCACGCTGTGGCGGCCTTCGGCACCCGCTGCGCCGGATCGTAGAAGAAGGTCTCCTGCGCGATCCGCTCGCCTTCCCACCGTTGGTACGCCAATTCCTCCATGTGCGTGACCGAGTTGTCCTGCCACACAAAGTGGAAGATCCAGCGGATCACCACGTGGTCGCCGTTCACGAACACCGGCCTCACGCAGGTGGAGGTGATGGACTTCGCCCTCGCCATGACGCGCCGCTCGTTGGCAACGTGCTGGTCTCGCCCGACGCGTGGTGTCTCCTGGTTCTCCTGCATGGAGGCGTTCTCGGTATAGAACTCCTCGCAAGCTTCGGCATGGGCGTTGGATTCGACCCGGGCGATGAATCGCTCGAGCGTTGCTGTGGTCGGCATGTCTGCGGCTCCCTGGTGCGCCGCGGCCTGGAGCGGGTCCTACGGCAAGGCGATGTCGAGGCTGCTCGCGATCTCGCGGAACATGCCCCGGCAGCCGGGAGCGAAAGAGTAGCGGGTCTCGACCATCATGTTGAGGATTTTTCGAGTCGACACAAATCCCAGGTAGCCGAAGAAGCTCTTGCCCGGCTGCATGCCCTCGAAGCACACCTCATAGCCCGAGCCGGTGGAATGCGGCCTCACGCTCTCGAAGTCGTAGACGAGTTCGACCGTCTCGCCGGCCTTCGCTGCACGTTGCAGCGCCTGGAGGTGCGCCTTCTTGCGAAGTTCGAGCACGCCGTTCGCAATGCGCTCGAACTTCTCCTTGGGCACCTGGTAAGGGTCGACCGAGAACTTGACGGTGGTGGTCGTCTGCGGGCAGAAGAATTCGAAGCGCCGGTCATCATCGGTGGGCCGCTGTTCCCAGCTTCGCAGTGAACGGAACCGAAACTCAGGATGCGGCCAATCGAATGGCATTGAGACCCCCGGGCGATGTCTTTCTTCAACGACGGCGGGATCGTAACCGGCCAATGGGGGTGGTCTGGTATCGGGCAGTTCCTCTGGCCACGCAGGCCGCAACTGGTTCTCGAAAATCGTCAGATGGCGTGCACCTGGTTCTCCAGCGTGAGCCGCATGGCGGCCAGGCCCTGGTCGATCATGGCGGCAATCGCCGGGGCCATCTCGTGGGGCAGCAGGTCCGCAGTCCACACCGCGCGGCATTCGCCCGGCCCCGACTCGAACACCTGCAGCGACGCGTTGTGGTGCGACAGCCGGCCGCCCACGGCGGTCCAGGCGATGCGGCGCCTGGTGTCGTCCACGTCGACGATGAGTTCGCGCACCGTCAGTCCGTTGCCGAAGGTGACGGTGCGTGCGTCGCCTTCGAGCTTGCAGTCCGTCACGAAGCCTTTGACCAGCCGCGTGTGCAGGCCGCCGGCGTCGCGCGCCGCATCCCACAATTCCTGGGCGGGAACGCGGATCGTTGCTTCCTTGTGGATCGAGGCCATGTGGGCTCCTTGGGCGGTGATGTCGGAGCCAGCATAGGGGCAAGGGCAGTGCCCGGCACGCCGTTTTCGGACACGTTCATCCCTCGACGATGGCGAGCGAAAACCCGTCGTAGCCCTTGCTGCCCACGGTCTGGATGGCGGTGGCGCGCAGCCGCGGGTTGGCGGCCATCAGCTCGAAGAAGCGGCGCACGCCCTGCACATTGGCATCCTCGCTGTGCGGGTTGGCGACTTCGCCGTTGCGCACCACGTTGTCGCCGATGATCACCGTGCCCTTGCGTGCCAGCTTCAGCGACCAGTCCAGGTACTGCGGGTTGCTGGGTTTGTCGGCGTCGATGAACACCAGGTCGAAGGGCGCAAGGCCCTCGTCGGCCAGCAGGGGCAGCGTGTCGATGGCACGGCCGACACGGACGTCCACGAGATGCGAAAGCCCAGCCCGCTCGATGTTGATGCGCGCCACCTCCGCATTGCGCGGGTTGGCCTCCAGCGACACCACCTGGCCACCCTCTGGCAGCGCGCGCGCCAGCCAGATGGTGCTGTAGCCGGCGAGCGTGCCGATCTCGAGGATTTTCTTGGCCCCCTGCATGCGGGCGAACAGGTGCAGCAACTGGCCCTGGTTCGGGGCCACGTGGTGAGAAGGAAGGCCCGCCGCATCGCTGTCGGCCAGGGCTGCGGTGAGCACCGGGTCGTCGGGCAGCAGGGCGTCGCAGAAGTAGTGGTCGACGCGCGACCAGGTGTCTTGGTTCATCGGGTTGGCGCTCCGTGTTTCGAGACATCCGGCGTCTCGATGTCGAACTTGAATCGGCCCTTTTCCTCGCGCCCGGGCACGGCTCGCATGTGCGGCGCCAGGTGGTCCAGGCTCTTCCCGTCCCATGTCCAGTGCAGCACCGTGCTGCGGTCCTCAACCAGTCGCATCGTGCAGCGGACTTCCTCGCGCTGCGTGTCCACCTCGAAGGGCTCGCAGACCTGGCCGGGCGTGAACCAATCGCCGCCGGGGGCGGTCGGCTGGCCCATCTGCGTCGGAATCGTCCAGGCCCGCAGGCTGCCGTCGCCCTTTCGCAGCAGCAGGATGTTCCTGCCGCCGGAGTTGGATGCGCCCGGAGACACGTCGGTGACCATCCGGTGGCTGCCCGGCACCAGGTCGTCCACGGGCAGGCTGGGGCCGTAGGCCTTCTCGCCTTCGGTCCGTGCGCTGCGCTGGATGTTCTTGAGCACCAGGAGGGTCAGGCCGATGGCGATCGCCAGGCCGAAGGAGAAGTAGAACGATCGTTGTCGCTTGTCCATGTGGGTCCTGCCAGCTCAGAGCGCCTTGCGCTCGATGTACGGACGCGACTGCAGCACCACGATGCGCCCTTGCTTGTCGATGGCCCATTCGATGTCCTGCTCCACGCCGCGGAAGATGGCCTTGAGCTGCTGCCCCACCTTGGCGAGCGAACGCACCGCGGTGTCGGACAGCACGTCCTGCCCCGCGCCGATGGCGGTCTCCACCACGCCGCCGTTGGCGTCCAGCTGCAAGGCGCTGTCCTCGGCCGAGCGCGACAGCCGCCGCACCGCGCCGCTGCGCGCATCGAACATCGACTGCTCGGCGATGCGCCGGCCTTCCACCACCTTGATGCCGATGCCGCGCTTGGCGGAGACGTACACCGCGTTGCGATGCGTGATGTCGAACGGGTCGCGGGTGATCATCACGCCCGAGGTGGCCGAGTCGATGGCGCGCTGCACGAACACGCCCATGAACACCTGCTCATCGGCAATGCCCGCATGCCGGCGCGCCTCGAAGGCCTCGAAGTTGAAGACCGAGGCCCAGACCGTCTGCACGGCCTTGATGAGGTCGGCGTCGCGGGTGACGTTGGGCACGGTGCTGAACAGGCCGGCGCCGCTCCAGTTGGGCAGGTCTTCTGAATTGGACGAACTGCGCACGAACACGCCCACGCCGTGCAATTGCGTCTTCCATGCGGCGATCCAGCCGGCGGCATCCGCCTCATCCGCGGGCATCTCGGACAGGTCGTGGCGCAGCGCATCCAGTGCCTTGCGGCGCACGACGCGGCTGCGCTCGAAGCCTTCGGTGGCCAGTGCGGCGTGAATGCGGGCGCGGACGTCGTCGCGCTGCATGAACTTCGCGTAGTGCGCAAAGGGCACGCAGAAGCCGTCGGGCACTTCGGCCGTGCCGGTCAGGTGCCCGCCCTTGCGCTGGAATTCGACCTCACCCAAGGTGGCACCCTTGGAGCCGCACCATGCCGATGCCGCGTGCCGCATGCGGGACAAGGGTTGCAGTTCGGTGACCTGCAGATGCGGGGCACGCACGACACCGGTGCGGGCCTTGGTGGGCGGCACCGCCGGCTTCGCTGCAGGCTGCACGGTGTAGCCCTCGGCCGACACCTGCAGCCGCACCCACTGGCGGTCGTAGGGTTGGAAGATGCTGAACGCGTCCTTCACGTAGGCATTGGGAATGCCCCAGCCCTTGGCCAGCACGTTCACGTGCGAGAGCACGGTGGACGGCCGCTCGGTGATGACGCCTGCCACCGGCGGAATGGCCAGCGGCACCTCGCGCAGCACGACGATGTCGTAGGGCTCGATGTCATCCTCGCTGTCGGACTCCACGTCGGCCACCAGCCGCACGCGGCCGGTGACGCTGCCGTTGTTCAGCGGCAGGTAGCTGCGCTGGCCGAGGATCTGCGTTTCGGTGATCGTCTCCACGCCCGCCGTGCTGCCCACGGCCTCCTGCTGCGCGGAGTTCGCCTTGAACACGGCCGGCGCGAAGAAGCTGGACGACACCGCCTGCCGCGCGGTGTTCAGCAGCTCCGGCGTGAGCTTGTCGCCTTCCCAGAACTCGTAGACCCAGCGCTTGAGTTCCGCATGCCAGCCGATGGTGCCGAAGATGAAGCGTCGGTTGGGTGCGCTGTAGTACGACGCAAGCGTCTTGTGGTCCAGCGCCGACGCGAGGTACTGCTGCCGCACGTAGTCTTCGTGCAGCGTGTAGCGGTTGGTGTTGAGGTAGTGGACCCGGTTGCCGTTCATCCGGTCGACGATGAACAGCGTGTGCGTGATCTCACGCGGCGTGCCGGGGTTGTACGTGCGGGCGATGGTGTCGAACTGCCGGCGGTCGCGGATGGCCTGCAGCGAGGGTGTTTTCTTGTCGGCCGTGCTGGAGGCAGCGACCACCTTGCCCTGTCGACGAGCGACGAGCGCGGACGGTTTCTCGGCGAGTTGGGCGAAGGCCAGGCAGGGCGTGAGAGCGAGGACGAGGGCGTGAAATCTGCGATGCATGCGAGCATCTTAGAGGCACGCCGAGCGTGCTACGTGCCGTCGGCTGCATCCAGCTCGAAGGGCGGCACCTGCCTCCCGTCGATGTCCGTGAAGTTGTACTCGCGCGCCAGGTCGCCCACGCGCAGCACCTGCCCACTGCGGGCCATGACGTCGGGGTCCGCGGCCAGCGCGGCGATGGCACGTCCCACGTAGCGCGTCGACTCCGTGCGCGCCAGTGCGGGCCGCTCGTGCCAATGCGCCTCGTCCGTCTGGTGGCCCATCAGCACGTACTCGGTGCGCATCCAGCCCGGTGACACCGCGACCGATGCGACGCCGTGCGGCCGCAGGTCCTGCGCCATGCCGAAGGCCAGGCGCGTCATCGCCGCCTTGGCGAGGTCGTAGAACAGGTTGCCGCGCATGTAGCGGTTGCGGTCCCAGAAGGTGGTGGTCGCGATGAGGCCGTGCCGCTGCGCCACCATCAGCGTCGCCGCATGGCGGCTGGCGACGAGATGGTTGCGCACGCCGTGGTCCATCATCGAGTCCCAGTGCGCGAGCGGGTGCTTCCAGAACGGGGCATCAAAGACGCCGTCGAAGCTCTCGTGCCCGCCCCAGGCGTTGTTCACCAGCAGGTCCAGCCGGCCGTGATCGCGCATCACCTGGGCGAACAGCGCGGCGACCTGCTCGTCTTGCGTGTGGTCGCACTGGATGGCGATGCCGCGGCCGCCGCTGCGGGTGACCTCCTCGGCCGTCTCCTCGATGCACCCGGGCACGGCAGGGCGTCCGGACAGGGCGAGCAACTGTCCGTATCCCGTGGCGGGCTGGGCGCGCGTGCTGCGGGCGGTGACGATCACGGTGGCGCCGGCGGCACCCAGCTCGATCGCGATGCCGCGACCCGCGCCACGGCTGGCGCCGGTGACGATGGCGATGCGGTCCTTGAGAGGCTGCTGGGCCATGGTGAACTCCTGGACGAGGCTGATGCTGATCCGGCTTCAGCCATGGCCTGATGATCGCCGCAAAGCCGGTGCGATCAAGCGCTACTGTGGCCGGTAAGTCACCGTCAGGTTATAGCTGCCCGCGGTGTAGCCCTTGAGCATCACGTACACATCTCCGCCGGCGGTGATGTTGATGCTGCAGCTCTCGGCGGCCGTGCTGCCGTCTGACTTGCAGTCGTAGCTGCTGGTGGTGGGGACGCTGCTGCGCTTGGCGTAGAGGTCGATGTCACCCGTGCCGGTGGTGCTGGCCCGGAACGTACCCACGCCGGCCTTGAACGGCCCGAAGCTGCGCGTCTGCTTGGACGTGAGGCTGCCGCTGAAGGTCTCGGTCTTGTCGGCAATGCCCGGCCCGTCGCTGCCCAGCTCCACCATGTAGGCCAGGCCCATGCGCGCGAACTTCAGCGCGTGGTCGGCCTGGTTGCCAGTGTTGGCGTAGGTGTCGTTGGCGGTGTGGATGTAGGGGTCGTCCTGCCCCATGGCGGCTTCGAAGGGCATGGAGGCGGCGTAGCCCTTGGCGTTCCACGAAGCGTGGTCGGAGCAGGCGTAGCCGCACTGGTCGGTGCCCACCTTCAGGGTCGGCAGGTAGGTGGCGATCAGGTTGGACACGAAGGTGTTCTGCGCGCTGTCGGTGTAGTCGGTGTAGATGTAGATGTCGTTGGCAGATCCCTTGTAGTTGGTCATGTCCAGCTGCATCACCCCCACCACGTTCGCGCCCGCGGCGGCGTAGCTGTTGGCGATTTCCTTCGAGCCGCGCAGGCCCACCTCCTCGGCCGCGTAGGCCATGAACTTCAGCGTGCGGCGAGGCTTGTAGTTGTTGGCCACCAGCACGCGGAACACCTCGGTCAGGCTGGCCACGCCGGAGGCATCGTCGTCCGCACCGGGGGCGCGCGCCGTCTCGCCGGTGTTGGACAGGTTGATGGAGTCCAGGTGCCCGCCGATCACCACGACCTCGCTCGCGTTGTCGGTGCCCTGGATGGTGGCGATGACCGATTTCTGCTTCCAGCTCGCGTGGGTGAACTGCTCGATGGTGATGTCGCTGCGGCCGTTGGCCAATGTGGTCCAGCGCTGCTTGAGCCAGTCGGACGCGTTCTGGCCGGAGGAGGTCTGGTAGTAGCGGTTCTGGAAGTTCGACAGGTCCACGATGGTCTGGCCGATGTTGCTGGCCTGCATCTGCGCGAGCAGCGGGTTGACCGTGCTCTGCTGGTCGATGACGTAGCTTGGCCGCGTCGCCGCGAGAGTGACTTGCGTGGTTCGCTGCGTGGCGCCGCTGGCGCGCATGAGCGTGGCGCGCCCTTCGGCTTCACTCGCGTGGAACATGAACCCGCCGCAGCGGTGCAGCTCGGTGTGGATGGCTTGCGAGAGATGAGCGAGGACCTCTTCATCCACCTGAACGAGGTGGACGCCCTCCGCGCGTGTCGCGCCGAAGAGTTGTGCCGTGGCAGGCACCTGCGCACTGGCGGCGAGTTCGACCTGCATGTGTTTCCTGAGCTGGGTGAGGGCGGCGTCGCCGAGGCTGATCCAGACTTTCTCGCCGGCCAGGGCGTTGGTGCACAACGCCAGCAATGCCGCGCAGACGGCGGCTGATTTCAGAAGTCGCATCATGAGTTCCCGATGAGGTGATGGAATCGGAACGCCACCGCGTTCACTCATGGCGAGCGCGGCGTCAAGCGGTCCCGAACGCGGCCTTCGCCAACAATGCGCAGCGAAGGCGGGCGATGCTAGGGCCGTGCCTGCGACTTCAGCAAGAGACTGGCCTCACAGGGCAAAGGGCCTGCGAGGATTGGGGCTTCAATCCGTCAGAGCCATCCACCGAGGAGAGCCAGCACGGCGGCCACCAGCAGGCCGATCCACCCAGGGTGTTTTCCCTTGGTACCGATGAATACCAAGGCGGAGCTGGCGAGCAGGCCCGCGACGATGGCGATGAGCATCGGATGGGTGGGCCATGCTGTTGCGGCCGGCAGGGACAGCATGAGGAGGACGGCACTCAAGGCCCAGCCGATGAGCGTCACCAGGTGCCAGCTCACCCACAGGATGCGCACGTGCGGCTCGCGAAGCTGGGGGCCGCATTGCGTGGGGATCCATCCGTTGCCGGTGCGCAGCCGCTGGAAGATCAAGCGTTCGCCGAAGATGGAGTGGACGAGGCCGACGACGATGGTGACGAGGCCCGAGGCCGCGAGCCAGCCGTTCACGCGGCCCGCCCGTCGAACGCCGCGCGGGTCGGCAGCAGCGCCTTGTCGATGAAGAACCAGCGTGCGCCGCCGAAGCCGATGGAGACCAAGACCATCAGCCACGGCCTGGGGCGATAGGGAAGACTCAGGATGTTCATGGGTTGTTGGAATCCTGGGGCGGGTTCAGGCCAGAGAATCACGCACCTTGGCCAGCCAAGGGCTTGCTTCCTGCGCGAAGGATTCTGGGGGTGTTTGCAAACAGACCTGGGCACGCAAATCGGCAAGCGGCACGAAGGCCGTGGACAACGGTGGCAGGGAGTCCTTGAGCAGGTCGAAGCGTGTCTCGATGGCTGTGTCCGCTTCATGCAACCACTTGAACACGGCGGCATGCTTGCCTGTTCCATCTGTGGTGCAGATGGCGGCGCCGTTGGCGGAGAGGCCCAGAACGGCCGATGCGCCGGAGCCGACTTGAACGATCAGCACATGGTCGGCACCGCCGAATTCGCGCTTCACCAGGCGCTGCACCCGTCTGGCGCGGATGCTGGTCATGTGCTGGGTGTACTGGCTCGCGAGGGAGGCCAGCGCGTCTGGATCAATGCTCATCTCGCAAGGTCTCCGCGGGCACTATGCATGCGGAACCCGTCCACCCGCGGGCGACCAGTTCTCCCAAGGAATGTCCTGAAAGACGACCATCAGGTTCTCGGTGTCGAAGCCGTTCTCGGAAAGCCGTTTGGTGATGCCGGCAAGGATCTGCTTCTTGACCTTCACGCTGCGGCCTGCGCCGAGAACGATCTCCACCAGCACGAAGTCTGCGGTACGGCTCGTCTGCAGGTCAGGAAAGGAGGCGTCGAACTGGAAGTTCTCCTCCTCCAGTTCGAGCACCCGATGGAAGCGGTCGTTCGGGCTCACGCCGATGTCGACGAGGGAAGCCTGGATGGCGCCGAGAACCTGGGCCTTGAACTGGGCGGTCTTGGGCTTTCGAACGGTGATGGTGACGATGGGCATGGCGTGGCTGGAATCAGTCTGGAGTGAGGAAGCTCGGCGAGTCGACGGACGCCTTTGGTGGTTCGTATCGATTCATGCTGTTCCCCTGGATGCCTAGACCCAACGGCGAACTTCGGCCTTGAACGATTGATACGCTTGCCCATGCAGCGCTTCCAGGTACCGCTCTTCCGGAAGGATGACGCCGAAGTGCACCACCGCAACGAAGACGAGCGTGGCCGCGGCAAAGAACCAGCTGCCGCCCACCAGGCCGAAGCCGGCCAGCAGCCCGGCCATCCCGACGTACATGGGATTGCGGCTGAAGCGATACGGCCCCTCGCGAACGACGGTGACGGCGGGCGACGTCGGGCGCACAGGCGTTCCGGCCTGCTTGAACGTGCTGGCGCTCCAGCCCAGAAGGAACAGGGATGCGGCCAGGAGGACCACGCCGGCAGCCACGCCGATGATCGAACTCGCAAAGTGTCCGAACCATGCTAGCTGCGCGACGGTGCTGGCCACCACCAAGCCGATGAGAAGGAACGGCGGCGGAATCAGCATCCCGACTTTCTTGCGCTCGTTCGATGGGGTTGAATCCGGCATGCACTGCTCCCGTCAATTCGGACAGCCATAGTGCGGCGGCTCATCCACCGGCACCCACGGCCATTCCGACTGCTTCTTGATCGCCTGGCGAGCCGCTGCAAACTCTTCTTCCGTGAGGAACAGTCCGCCAAGGTCATTGCCGCCATAGAGCGCGTAGAACTTGTGGGACGAATTCTTCAGGTTGGCGTTGACCAGCGCGAAAAAGGCGACGGTGGCGCGTTGCCATCCGTCGCGATTGCTCGTGCCGCGCCCCCAGATCGGAAATCTCAGTTCCGCGGCACGCACGGCGTAGCTCCCTGAGTCGCTGTCGATCTCTTCGGTCACCTCGATGGGCGACCTGGTGTATTGCAGCAGTTGGGGGGTCAATTCCCGGTATGCGGCTGCGATGCCTTGTTCCGCCAGATCTTCCGCATCCAGGTGGATGAACTGGTCGTAGTTCAGAGGATCGCCAGCGGACGGTGGGTCTGCCGCGGGCTTGGGGGCCGAGAGCATCGACTTGAGTCGTTCGATGAATGGCTTCATGGCCCTTCAAGCCTGCGCGATGGCCGCAATCGAAACCTTGAGACCCGGGATGCGTGCAGGAAGCTTGGCACCCTGCCGAGCCGGCGGATCGACAGGAAACCACCGAAGGTATTCCTCATTCATCCCCGGAAAATCATCCTCGTCCGCCAGCACGATGGTGATGCTCACGATCTTGTCCATCGAGCTGCCGGCGGCGTCGAGGATGGCCGCGATGTTGGTGAGGCACTGCCGTGTCTGCTCTTGAATCGTGGTGCCAACGATGGTGCCTGTCGCGGGATCGTGCGGCGCCGTGCCGGACACGAAGACCAGGCCTGCGGCTTTGACGGCCTGGCTGTAGGCGGCGGGTGGCTTTGCAGCCTGGGTGGTGAAGACGATCTCGCGAGGCATCTGGTCTCCCTTGCCGCTGCTGCGGCGCCTGAATGCGAAGCGTGGCTCTCGGGGGAGTCTAATGCCGCAAGTTCCCCGGCATCTTCTCGCAGTGTCGCCTGACGAGGCACCCTTGGGCCTCTGCGGCCGCCAAAGCAAAAGGGCCTGACTTTCGTCAGGCCCTTTTGTGTTACGCCATATCCATGTCTGGTGCCGGTGAAGAGAGTCGAACTCCCGACCTTCGCATTACGAATGCGCTGCTCTACCAACTGAGCTACACCGGCGTAGCCCGCGATTATAACCAGACTTTCAGGCAACCTCGTGGTGGTAGCCCGTGACGCGTTCCACTTCGTTCTTCGACCCCAGGAACACCGCCACCCGCTCATGCAGCTTGCCGGGCGCCAGCTCCATGATCCGACGCTTGCCGTCGGTGGCCACGCCGCCGGCCTGCTCGACGATGAAGCTCATCGGGTTGGCCTCGTACATCAGGCGCAGCTTGCCGGCCTTCTCGGGCTCGCGCTGGTCCCAGGGGTACATGAAGATGCCGCCGCGCGTGAGGATGCGGTGCACGTCGGCCACCATGCTGGCCACCCAGCGCATGTTGAAGTCCTTGCCGCGCTCGCCCGTCTTGCCGGCCAGGCATTCGTCCACGTAGCGCTTCACGGGCGGCGCCCAGTGGCGCATGTTGCTCATGTTGATGGCGAATTCCTTGGTGTCCTCGGGAATCCGCATGCCTTCTTGCGTGAGCACCCACGAGCCCTGCTCGCGGTCCAGGGTGAACATGGCCACGCCGTCTCCCACGGTCAGCACCAGCGTGGTCTGCGGGCCGTAGATGCAGTACCCGGCCGCTTCCTGCTGGATGCCGGGCTGCAGGAAATCGCGTTCGCTCACGCCCTCATGGCCGCCGGGCTTCTTCAGCACCGAGAAGATGGTGCCGATGCTGACGTTCACGTCGATGTTGCTGGAGCCGTCCAGCGGATCGAACAGCAGCAGGTATTCGCCCTGGGGGAAGCGGTTGGGCACCACGTAGATGCCTTCCATCTCCTCCGAGGCCATGGCCGCCAGGTGGCCGCCCCATTCGTTGGCTTCGATCAGCACTTCGTTGGCGATGATGTCCAGTTTCTTCTGGATCTCGCCTTGCACGTTCTCGCTGTCGGCGCTGCCCATCACGTCGCCGAGCGCGCCCTTGTTGACGCTGATGCTGATGCGCTTGCAGGCGCGGGCGACGACTTCGATGAGCAGGCGCAGCTCGGCCGGGATGTGGCCGTGCTGTCGCTGCTGCTCGACCAGATACTGGGTGAGGCTGATGTGGCGGGGCATGTTGGGGGGATGTGAGAGTGGAGATTTCTTGTTCTAGGCGTCGGCCAATGCGCGCGTGACGATCTCGCGCACGTCGCTGGACAGGTCCGGCTTGGCCGCCACGCGGCTCACCGCCTCGCGCGCCGCGCTGCGGTAGGGCTCGGCCAGGCGGCTCCAGCGGTCCATCACGCGGGCCATGCGGGCGGCCAGCTGCGGGTTGATGCCGTCCAGCTCCAGCACGCGGTCGGCCCAGAAGACGTAGCCGGCCGCATCGCTGCGGTGGAAGGCCGCCGGGTTGCCCATGCACACCGCCGCGATGAGGCTGCGGGCGCGGTTGGGGTTCTTGATGGTGAAGTCGGGGTGGTTCATCAGCGCCTTCACGCGGGCGAACACCCGGCCGCCGGATTCGGGCGCCGTGGCCTGCAGGGTGAACCACTTGTCGATGACCAGCGGCTCGCCCTTGAACAGCTCATAGAAGCGTGCCAGCGCCGGCTCGGCCAGTTCGGAATGCGAGGCCAGCAGCGCCCACAGCGCGCCCTGGCGGTCGGTCATGTTGCTGGCGTCCTTGAAGCGCTGGTACGCGCGGCCGGGCCACACCGTGTCGCCACGCGCGACGGCATCCAGGCACAGCATGTTGAGCGCGAGGTTGGCCAGCCCGCGCTTGCCCACCGAGATGGGGTCGGGGGCGTAGCCGCCGGTGGCCTGGTTGGCCTCGAAGGCCACGGCCCAGTCGTCGCGCAGGGCCTGTGCCAGCTGCATGCGCATCGCCTCGCGGGCGGCGTGCACGCGCTGCGGGTCCACGCTCTCCAACTGCTCTGCGATGTAGATCTCGCTGGGCGGCGAGAGCAGCAGTTCCTTGAAGGCCGCATCCAGCGTCGGGTGCGTGAGCACGCCGCGCATGGCGCCGATGAAGGGCTGGTCGAGCTGCAGGTCGCCGTCGCCGCGCACAGCGGCCAGCAGGCGGGCCAGGGCCAGGCGCTGGCCGGCTTCCCAGCGGTTGAACGGGTCGGTGTCGTGCTGCAGAAGCAGCAGCAGGTCGTTGTCGCTCAAGCCGTCTGCCAGCGTCACCGGGGCGGAGAAGCCGCGCAGCAGCGAGGGCACGGGCTCCTCGTCGACGTTGACGAAGGTGAAGAACTCGCGGTTCTCCGACAGCACCAGCACCCGTTCCTGCGGGTAGGCACCGGAAGCGGGCAGGGCTTCGTCTTCCAGCTGCAACGCCAGCGCGCGGCCGTCGCGCGCCACCAGGCCCATGGCAATGGGAATCACGAAGGGCTGCTTCTCGGCCTGGCCGGGCGTCGAGCCGCAGCTTTGTTCCAGCAGCAGCGTGTAGGTGCGCGAGGGCGCGTCGTAGCGGCCACGAGCGGTGACGCGCGGCGTGCCGGCCTGCGAATACCAGCGCTTGAACTGCGGCAGCAGGCGAGCGAGCTCGCTTTGCGGGTTGGCGTCGGCAATCGCCTGCGCGAATTCATCGCAGGTCACGGCGCTGCCGTCATGGCGCTCGAAGTACAGCGTCATGCCATGGGCGAAGCCGTCGCGGCCGACCAGCGTCTGCATCATGCGAACGACTTCGGCGCCCTTGTCGTAGACGGTGGCGGTGTAGAAGTTGTTGATCTCCACGTAGCTGTCGGGCCGCACCGGGTGCGCCATCGGGCCGGCGTCTTCCGGGAACTGCGACAGCCGCAGCGTGCGCACGTCGTCGATGCGCTTGACCGCGCGCGCCGAGGCCGAGCCCGCCATGTCCATGCTGAATTCCTGGTCGCGGAAGACGGTCAGGCCCTCCTTCAGGCTCAGCTGGAACCAGTCGCGGCAGGTGATGCGGTTGCCCGTCCAGTTGTGGAAATACTCGTGGCCCACCACGCTCTCGATGCCGAGGTAGTCGCTGTCGGTGGCGGTGGCGGGGTTGGCCAGAACGTACTTCGTGTTGAAGATGTTCAGGCCCTTGTTCTCCATCGCGCCCATGTTGAAGTCGCCCACGGCGACGATCATGAAGCGCTCCAGGTCCAGCGGCAGCTTGAAGCGGGCCTCGTCCCACACCACGCTGGCGATGAGCGAGTTCATCGCGTGCTCGGTCTTGTCCAGGTCACCGCGGCGCACGTAGACCTGCAGCAGGTGGTTCTTGCCCGAGCGCGTGGTCACCCACTGCTCGCGGGCCACCAAGTCGGCGGCCACCAGGGCGAAGAGGTAGCTGGGCTTGGGGAACGGGTCGTTCCACTTGGCGAAGTGGCGGCCGTTGTCCAGCTCGCCTTGCTCCACCAGGTTGCCGTTGGACAGCAGCACCGGGTACTGCTGCTTGTTCGCGCGCAGCGTCACGGTGTAGACGGCCATCACGTCGGGCCGGTCCAGGAAGTAGGTGATGCGGCGAAAGCCCTCGGCTTCGCACTGGGTGAAAAAGCCGCCGCCCGAGGTGTAGAGCCCCGACAGGTGCGTGTTCTTCTCCGGCGCACAGGTGTTGCGGATCTCCAGCGTGAAGGGCCCGGCCGGCACGCCTTGCAGCGAGTCGATCACCAGCAGGCCTTCTTCATGTCGGAACGACACCGACTCGCCGTTGACCAGCACGCGGGTGAGGTTCAGGTCTTCGCCGTGCAGGCGCAGCGCCTGGGCGGGCACGTCCAGGTTGCGTTCGAGCTGCATCTTGTTGATGACCAGCGTCTTCGCGGGGTCCAGGTCGAAGGTGAGGTCGACGGACTTGATCCAGAACGCGGGGGCGCTGTAGTCCTCGCGGCGGATCAGGGGGGCGGTGCCTTCACGCATGGCTTGTCTCCTTCTTGTGAGCGTCGCGCAGCAGGGCGTCGACGTCGATCGCATTGAAGTCCTGCACGATCGCCAGGACGTTGTCGAAAGACCGGAATTCGGATTCGGGCAGGGACGTGGTGAGCGCCACGGCCTGCATGCCGCCGCGGCGTGCGCCCTCGACGCCCAGCGGCGCATCCTCGAAGACGATGCATTCTTCGGGCTTCACGCCGATGCGGCGGGCGGCTTCGAGGAAGATGTCCGGCGCGGGCTTGGCAGGCAGGCCGTCGGCGGGGCTGACCACGGTGTCCACCTGCGCATCGAGTCCGAAGCGGCCGAAGGCCAGCTGCATGTTCTCGGGCGTGGAGGCCGTGCAGATGGCCAGCTTCAGGCCGCGTTCGCGCGCGGCCGCGCGCAGCGCCTCGTAGCCGGCGATGAGTTCGAGGTCGTGCATCGCGATCTCGCGGTACAGCGCCTCCTTCTCATCGGCCATGGCGAGGTAGTCGTCCGCCGAGTGCCCGGGCACCAGCGTGCGCAGGATCTCGGCGTTGGCGCGCCCCGCCGTGGCGACGAAGAAGCCCATCTCGTCGTACGGCAGGCCGCGCTTCTCGTGGAAGAGCCGCCAAGCCTCGATGTGATGCGGCATGCTGTCGATCAGCGTGCCGTCGAGATCGAACAGGAAAGCCGCAATGGTCACTTAGACGCCCTGTTTGAGGCTGGCTTCGATGAACTGATCCAGATCACCATCGAGCACCTTCTGCGTGTTCGAGATTTCCACGTTGGTGCGCAGGTCCTTGATGCGGCTCTGGTCCAGCACGTACGAGCGGATCTGGTGGCCCCAGCCCACGTCGGTCTTGCTGTCTTCCAGTTTCTGTTGCTCGGCCATCTGCTTGCGCATCTCGTGCTCGTACAGCCGTGAGCGAAGCATTTGCCATGCCTCGTCGCGGTTGCGGTGCTGCGAGCGGTCGTTCTGGCACTGCACGACGATGCCGGTCGGGATGTGCGTGAGCCGCACCGCCGAGTCGGTCTTGTTGATGTGCTGGCCGCCCGCGCCGGAGGCACGGAAGGTGTCGGTGCGCACGTCGGCGGGGTTGATCTCGATCTCGATCGAATCATCCACCTCGGGGTAGACGAACACGCTCGCGAACGAGGTGTGCCGGCCGCCGGACGAATCGAACGGGCTCTTGCGCACCAGCCGGTGCACGCCGGTTTCGGTGCGCAGCAGGCCGAAGGCGTAGTCGCCCTCGATCTTGATGGTGGCGCTGCGGATGCCCGCGACGTCGCCCTCGGACTCTTCCATCACCTCGGCCTTGAAGCCCTTGCGTTCGCAGTACTTCAGGTACTGGCGCAGCAGCATGCTGGCCCAGTCGCAGGCTTCGGTGCCGCCAGCGCCGGCCTGGATGTCGAGGAAGCAGTTGGACGGATCGGCCGGGTTGTTGAACATCCGGCGGAATTCCAGGTCCTTGACGATCTGTTCGAGCTTGTCGGCCTCGGCCTCGATGGCCAGCAGGCCGTCGAAATCCTGCTCGGCCTTGGACATGTCGTAGAGCTCGGCGTTGTCGGACAGGTTGGACGTGAGGTGGTCGATGGTCTCGACCACGGTGTCCAGCGAGCGCTTCTCGCGGCCCAGCTCCTGGGCGCGCTTGGGCTCGTTCCAGACGTTGGGGTTCTCGAGGGCCGCGTTGACCTCGTTCAGCCGCAGTGCTTTGCGGTCGTAGTCAAAGATACCCCCGGAGGTCTTGCGTGCGGCGGGTCAGGTCGGCAATTCGGTTGCCGATGGCATTGATGTGTTCCACGTCCATGGTGAGAGCTCTTTCGATTTTTGAGCCCGCGATTTTGACATGGGGTGGGGTGGCCGCGGCCTCAGCGCAGGAATGCCTCCAGATGGCGGGCCAGTTCCTCGGGCTGGTCGTGGTGCAACATGTGGCCGGCGGGCGAGAGCACGTGGCGCTCCAGGCTGGCCAGCACCGCCAGCCGTTCCTCGAAATCCGAGCGCGGGTAGCGGTTGCCCCACCACTTGCTCACGTCGGTCTGGTCGCCTTCCACCCACATCACCGGGGCGGTGATGCGTTTCCAGCATTCCAGCACTTCGGGCTTCTGGTAGAGCACCGGGTTCGTGCGTTTGTGGGCCGGGTCGCCCAGGATCTCGTACTGGCCGTCCGCACGCCGCTTGGACCAATGCCCGGCCAGCCACTGGGCACGCTGTTCGCTCAGCAGCGGATTCGTCTTGCGCAACCGCCCGGCCACGGCGTCCAGGCTGTCGTAGGCACGCAGCTCCTGGGGCGTCTTCAATTCATCCAGCCAGGCGGCGTAGCGCTTGGGCGCATGGTGTGGCCTGGACTCCGGCAGGCCAAAGCCTTCCAGGTTCACCAGCCGGCGGATGCGTTCGGGCCGCACGCCGGCGTAGATCATGACCACGTTGCCGCCCATGCTGTGGCCCAGCAGGTCGACCACCTGGCCGGGCAGCATCTGGTCCAGCACCGATTCCAGGTCGCCCAGGTAGTCGGGGAACCAGTAGGAATCGGCAGCCGGCGCATCCGACAGGCCGAAGCCGCGCCAGTCCAGCGCGATGGCGTAGCGGTCGGTGGGCAGGGCGTCCATCATGAACTGGAAGGAGGCGGCCACGTCCATCCAGCCATGCACCATCACCAGTGGCGGGCGGTCCGGCGCGATGAGGCTGGCATCGCCCCACTCGAGCACGTGGTAGCGCAATCCGCGGACCTGGAGAAACCGGCTGCGGGCCTCGCGCCGCACGAGGTAGGGCTGTGCACTCATGGGCCGGACTATAGAAGCGGCGGCGAAAACGCGCTGTCGGCCCAGCGACAGCCGGCGGGCCAGCCAGGACGACCATCGGACCTGACCATTGACAGACTAGGGAGCCGGCTTTGTCCGATTGGCCCGAGAATGCGCGCCCATGAGTGCATTCACCATCCGCCCCGCCGAGTTGCGCGACGTGGCGCCCATCGTCGGCCTGATCCGCGAACTGGCCGAGTTCGAGAACCTGACCCACTTGCTGCAAGTCACGCCTGAGAAGCTGCGCCCGCACCTGTTCGGCGAAAAGCCCGTGGCCGAGGCCATGGTCGTGGAGGTGCCCGCCGAGGAGGTGGGCGAGGGGGAGAGCACCGTGGTGGGTTTCGCGCTGTACTTCACCAACTTCTCCACCTTCCTGGCCCAGCCGGGGCTGTACCTGGAAGACCTGTACGTCAAGCCGTCGCAGCGCGGCAAGGGCATCGGCGAGGCCGTGCTCACCCGGCTGGCCAAGCTGGCCGCCGACCGCCACTACGGCCGCTTCGAGTGGACGGTGCTCGACTGGAACGAAGGCGCCATCCGCTTCTACGAGAAGTTCGGCGCGACGGTGATGCCCGATTGGCGGGTGTGCCGGGTGGCGGGCGAGAAGCTGGCGGCGTTCGCCACCAAGCCCAAGGAGTGATCCGGCTCAGCCCTGGCCCAGCGCGGCCAGCTTGTCGCGCGAGATGCGCACTTTCAGCGTCTTGTCGCTGACCACGCTCACCACTGCGTGCTGACTCACGCCGGTGTCGCGGCGCACGGGTTCCATCAGCGCATCGCCCTGGCGGCCCATCAGGCTGGCGACCACCGGCGTGTTGGTGCTGGCGCCCCGCTTGACCACCACGCCCACTTCGCCCGAGGCCAGCCGCACGCAGGTGCCTGGCGGGTAGACGCCGAACTCCTTCACCAGCGCCGCGGCCATCGGGTGGCCCTGCTCATCGGTGAATACCTGGCGCGCCGCGTCATGCGGCGGCATGGCACCACGCGTGGCGCGGGCGGCCAGCTTGGCGGTGTAGATGTCCGCGCGGCGCAGCAACTGCGCCATCTCGCCGATCTCGACCATGCCGCTCGGGTAGCCCTTGCCGTCGGGCGATTCGTGGTGGTGGCCCACCGCGTCCAGCCAGTCCTGGTCTTCCACGCCTTGCGCCTGCAGCATCTGCATGCTCTTGAACGGATGCTCTCGGATGGCTTGCCGCTGCAGCGGCGTGACCGGCGTCGGCTGCAGCGACAGGCGGCCCTGCAGCTCGATCATCGAGATGTTCATCGTCATCGCCGCCTTGAACACACGCTGCACATCGTTGGCGTTCCAGCCCAGGCGCTGAGCGGCCAGTCGGCAGGCGATGGCCGCATGCATCGAATGCGACACACCGTACTGGGGGCCGGCGCCCACTTCCTGACGCACGATCTGGAAGATGGCGAGGTCGGGGTCGCGCTCCACCAGCGCCAGCACCGGCGCGCAGACCTCGTTCAGCGCGGCATTGAAGTTGGTGTGCACGGCGGCCTTCAGTGTGCGGCTCACGCGCTCGAAGGTCTGGTCCCACAGCCCGGGCAACTGGTCGGCACGGGCGGTGGCGGCGTCCGGACCGCGTGGCTTGAGTTCTTCGGTGTCCACCAGGGCGCCGCGCTCGAACAGCGCTTCCAGCTGCTCCTGGGTGGCGATCACCTGCCCGCAGGCCAGCAGCAGGGTGTGGTCTGCGTTTCGTACGTTGAACGGCAGCGGCATGCCCACCGTGATGCGCTGATGCACCGACGACAAAGGGCAGAATTGCATGGCATGCACCTCCGTGCTTATGCGGCGCCTTGTGTTGTTTGCGCCACGTGCCTCCCTGTTTTCGGCGACCGAAGCGGCCAACTTGATGGCCACTTCAAAAACTGGCCGGGGGTCCACCCTATGCTGCACACCCATGAACGCTGTTTTCCTGAGCGTGCTGCGCTGCGTCACGGCCGGACTGGCCCTGGGGGCGGTCCTGCATGCCCCCTCGCGGGCCAATGATTCCACGGGACGCATCGGCAGCACCGGCCTGGTGCTGCAAAAGTCCGACGCCATCGAGATGCGCGAGGAAATTCTCACAATTTCCGTGGATCGCATCAGCGTCCGCTACCGCTTCTTCAACGCCTCGGACGCCGACATCGAGACGGTGGTGGCCTTTCCCATGCCCGCTTTCGGCTGGAATCCGGGCATGGCGCAATGGGATGCGAACGTCGGACCGATGCGCGGCTTCAAGACCCTGGTGGACGGCGTGGAGAAGCCCGCGCAGGTGGACGTGAAGGCCTGGTTTTCCGGGCGCGAGATCAGCGGCGAACTGCTGTCGGCCGGGCTGGGCAGCAAGGACATCGTCAGCCGCCTGCAGTGCGATGCCGAGACCGTGGCCAACAAGTGCTGGGGCGATCTCAAGGCCACGCTGCTGCGGCGCGACCTCATCACGCCCCAGGGCTGGCCCAAGTGGGAGGCCCAGGAAACGGCCTACTGGACCATGGTGTTCCCGGCGCGCAAGGAGGTGCGGGTGGAGCACAGCTACACGCCGCTGGTGGGCGCGAGCTACCAGGTGCAAACAGGCAATGAGCCGCTGATTGCCGGCCACCCCTGGGCCAACTACGGCAACCGCGACACCAAGGAAGGCTGCGTGGACCAGAACACCACGCGCCAGGTGGATGCGCTGCGCCGCAAGCTGGCCGACGACAACGGCGTGATGCTGCGCAACGGCGTGGTCGACGAGGCGGCGCGCGGCAACTTCTGGCTGACGCTGCGCGATGTGGAATACGTGCTGGGCACAGGCCGCAACTGGAAGGGGCCCATCCAGCGCTTCGTGCTGCGCATCGAGAAGAAGACGCCGCAGCAGGTGGTGTCGCTGTGCTTTGCCGGCAAGCCAAGAAAAGTTGATGACAGGGGCATGGAGTACGAGGCGAAGAACTTCGTGCCTCAGGACTCCCTCGTCGTGTATTTCTACGACCTTGCATGGGAAGGCAAGTGAACATGAGCCCCCCAGTCGCTACGCTCCTGCCCCCACGGGGCGCCACCCGGCGGGCCGGCAAAGCCGGTCCCGCGGGCGTGGCTTGATGGGCGCAGACTTCGTCGCGCTGTAGGAGGAAGTCCGGGGTTTTCGTGAGGTCCCATGCACGTAAGCTGCCACACCATGCCTGACCTGTACGCTGATCTTCACGCCTCCTTCCGCTGGCAGGTTCCAGCCGACTTCAACATCGCCGAAGCCTGCTGCGGACGCTGGGCGCGCGACACGCCCACCGCGGTGGCGGTGCGCTACGAGCATGAGAACGGCGGCGCGGTGAGTCGCACCTATGCAGAGCTGCAGGCCGAGGCGAACCGGCTGTCGAACGTGCTGGCCGGGCTGGGCGTGGCGCATGGCGACCGCGTGGCCATCGTCATGCCGCAACGCTTCGAGACGGCGGTGGCGAACATGGCCATCCACCAGTTGGGGGCGGTGGCGATGCCGCTGTCCATGCTGTTCGGGCCGGATGCGCTGGAGTTCCGCCTCAACGACAGCGGCGCGCACGTGGCGATCGTCGACGAGAGTGCCGCCGACAACCTGCTGGTGGCACGGGCATCGTGTCCCGCCCTTGAGACGATCGTGGCGGTGGGTGCTGCGACGGGCCGTGGCGACCTGGACTGGGTCTGTGCGCTGGCGGAAGCCTCCGCCGAATTCACCCGCCGTGCCACCAAGGCCGACGATGCGGCCGTGCTCATCTACACCAGCGGCACCACCGGGCCGCCCAAGGGCGCGTTGATTCCGCATCGGGCGTTGATCGGCAACCTCTCCGGCTTCGTGTGCAGCCAGAACTGGTTTCCGCAGCATGACGCGGTGTTCTGGTCCCCCGCGGACTGGGCCTGGACGGGCGGCCTGATGGACGCGCTGCTGCCCACGCTGTACTTCGGCCGGCCCATCGTGGCCTACCACGGCCGCTTCTCGCCGGAGAAGGCCTTCGAGCTGATGCAGCGCTACCGGGTCACGCACACCTTCCTGTTCCCGACCGCGCTCAAGGCGATGATGAAAGCCGTGCCCGAGCCGAAGAAGCGCTACGAGCTGTCGCTGCGGGCCATCATGAGCGCGGGCGAGGCGGTGGGCGATGCAGTGTTCGGCTACTGCCGCAAGCAGCTGGACATCACCGTCAACGAGATGTTCGGCCAGACCGAGATGAACTACGTGGTGGGCAACTGCTCGCGCGTGGTGCTGGGTGATGGCCGTGTGCTGCCGGGCTGGCCCGCCAAGCCGGGCAGCATGGGGCGTGCGTACCCGGGCCACCGCATCGCCGTCATCGACGACGAGGGCCGCGAATGCCCACCCGGCACGCCCGGCGACGTGGCCGTGCACCGGCGTGACGTGCATGGCGAGCCCGACCCCATCTTCTTCCTCGGCTACTGGAAGAACGACGAGGCCACGAAGCGCAAGTACACCGGCAGCGTGGATGATTCGTGGTGCCGCACCGGCGACACCGCCACCATGGACGAGGACGGCTACCTCTGGTACCAGGGACGCAGCGATGACGTCTTCAAGGCGGCGGGTTACCGCATCGGGCCGAGCGAGATCGAGAACTGCCTGGTCAAGCACCCGGCGGTGGCCAATGCCGCGGTGGTGCCCAAGCCCGACGCCGAGCGCGGCGCGCTGGTGAAGGCCTACGTGGTGCTCGCTGCCGGCTTCGATGCGAACGCGCTGCTCGTCGAGCAATTGCAGGCCCACGTGAAGGGCAAGCTCGCGCCCTACGAGTACCCGAAGGAGATCGAGTTCATCGACGCCTTGCCGATGACGACCACGGGCAAGGTGCAGCGTCGCGTGCTGCGGCTACGTGAGGAGGCGCGCGCGCGGGGCGCGTGAGGTCGATGGCCTCCAATCCTGGTGGCGCGGACTCGCCCGGCGGATCGGCCACCGTTGCATTGCTTGAGTCGATCATCGGCCAGTCGCCCGTCGCAGTCCACGTGAAGGACCTGGACGGGCGCTACATCCTCGTCAACCGGCGGTTCGAGGCCTTGCATGGCCTCGCCGCCAGCGACGTCCTCGGCCGGGACGACAGCACCATCTACCCCGCCGACCATGCGGCGCGCGTGCGTGCCGTCGACCAGGAAGTCGTCGCGACACGAGCTTTGGTCGAGGAGGAAGAAGTCGCACCGTTGGACGAGGACACGTACTCGCTGCTTACCAGCAAGTTCCCCTTGCTCGATGCCGCCGGCGAACCATTCGCCATCTGCGGCATCTCCATCGACATCTCCGAGCGCAAGCGGGCCGAGGAGGCGCTGCGCCGCAGCGAGGAGGAATACCAGAGCACGGTCGAGGACGCCATCGAAGGCATCACGCGTGTCTCGCTCCAGGGGCAGATGCTGACCGCCAATCCGGCGTTCGCACACATGCTGGGCTACGACTGGGTGGACGAACTGCTGGACGCCATGACCGACGTGCGGCGCCACCTCTGGGTGAACCCGCAGGAGCGCGACGCCATCATGCTGACCCTTCTGGAGCACGGGTCTGTCGAAGGGCAGGAGATCGAGCTGCGCCGCAAGGACGGCGGCACGCTGTGGGTGTCGGCCAGCACGCGGCTGGTGCGCGACGCCTCTGGCAAGGCGCAATACGTCGAGACCTTCGCCAGCGACATCAGCGAACGCAAGCGCGTCGAGGCCGAACTCAGGATGCACCAGGACCACCTTGAGGAACTGGTCAAGGAACGCACAGCCGAATTGACGCAGGCCAAGGAAGAGGCCGAGATCGCGAATCAGGCCAAGAGTACTTTCCTGGCCAGCATGAGCCACGAGCTGCGCACGCCCTTGAACGCGGTGCTGGGCTTTGCACAGATCCTGCAGATCGACCAGAGCCTCACGCCGCGCCAGCGCCACAGCCTGGAAACCATCCAGCACGGCGGCGAGCAACTGCTGGCGCTCATCAACGACATCCTCGACCTGGCCAAGATCGAGGCCGGCCACATGGAGCTCGCCATCGCGCCGCTGCCGTTGCACGAATTCATCCGCGTCATCGCCGACATCATTCGCGTCAAGGCCGACCAGAAGAACGTGCACTTCCGCTGCGACATGGCGGCCGAGTTGCCGGCCGCCATGCAGGCCGACGAACGCCGGCTGCGCCAGGTGCTGCTCAACCTGCTGAGCAATGCGGTGAAGTTCACCGACCGAGGCGAAGTGCGTCTTCGTGTCGCGAAAGCCCGCGGCGATGCCACTGCGCTGCGATTCGAGGTCGAGGACACCGGCGTGGGTATCGAGCCTGAACACCTGGAGAAGATATTCCTGCCCTTCGAGCAGGTGGGCCGCGCGGCCAGCCGCGCCGGCGGTACGGGGCTGGGCCTGGCGATCAGTCGTCAGCTCGTGCGTGCGATGGGCGGCGAGATCCATGTCGACAGTCAGGCGGGGCAAGGCAGCTGCTTCTGGTTCGAACTTCGGCTGCCCGTTGTTGATGCACCGCTGATGAACAGCGCCGCACGGACGGAGGTCACCGGCTACGAAGGTTCCCGTCGCTGCCTGCTCGTGGCCGACGACGTACCGGCCAACCGTGCCTTGCTGGTTGAGCTGCTGGCGCCGCTGGGTTTCGTGATCGAGGAGGCCGGCGACGGCGAGGCGATGCTGGTGCAGGCGAGCGCCGCGGCGCCCGATCTGGTGATTGCGGACATCGTCATGCCGCGGCTGGACGGGCTGCAGGCGACGCAGCAGATGCGGCGCACGCCAGGCCTCGAAGCGGTGCCGGTGCTGCTGGTGTCGGCCACCGTCTCGGGCGCCGACAGCGACCGCTACCTGGCCGCGGGGGCCAATGCCTTCCTGCCAAAGCCACTCGACGTGCGGTCGCTGCTGCAGCGTATCGGCGAACTGCTCGACCTGCGCTGGACTTTCGCTCAGCCCGCGCCGATGCCCGATGGCGCTGCGCCGCTGGTACCGCCGCCGCAACCCACACTGCAGGCCCTGGCGCGCCTGGCCCAGCGCGGCGAGATGCGCGGCGTGCGCGAGGCGGCCAACCAGTTGCGCGCCCTGGGTGAGCAATACAAGCCCTTCGCAGACCGTCTGTTGTGGCTGGCAGAGCGCTTCGAGTCGCGTGCCATCACCGAGCTGATCCAGCACCACCTGCAGCCCTGAGCGTGGCCGGATTCACTCGGCCTTGCGCACGCGGCGGCGTTCTTCCTCGTACTTGTCGTAGTCAGGCAGCTTCGGGTCGGGCGTCGCCTGCGCGCCCGGCCGGTTGGCGGACTGCCGTGCGCTTTCGCGCATGCCTTCGTAGACCGCGCGGTCCCAGTTGATCTGCGCGCAGCCGCACAACAAGGCCGCCGCCAGCGTGAGCCAGGCGGTGCGTGAGCTCATTGACAAACCTCCGTGCTTTGCACTGCGGTGCGACCGCCTTCGGGCGGCCGTGCGGCGGTCATGCACCCTCCTCAGGCAGATGGTCCTCCGGCCCGGGCCGGTACTCCAGCAGGTCGCCCGGCTGGCACTGCAGCACCTCGCAGATGCGCGCGAGCGTGTCGAAGCGCACGCCGCGCACCTTGCCCGACTTGAGCAGCGAGATGTTCTGTTCGGTGATGCCCACGTGCTCGGCCAGTTCGCGCGAGCGCATCTTGCGCCGCGCGAGCATCACGTCGAGGTTGACCACGATCGGCATGTCAGATGAACTCGGCGTTCTCTTGCGCCAGCCGCGTGGCTTCCACCATCACCCACGCGATGCCCAGCAGCAGCACGCCGAAGATGATGAAGCTGTAGTCGGTGGACGAGATGCTGATGGTCAGCACCTTCTTGCCCGGCGGGTTGTTCATGGTGAGCAGCAGCACGTGCGCCGTGCGCGCCACGATCTGCGTCGCGGCCGCGCCGATGACGGCCCAGGCCAGGCGGCGCAGGCGCATCGAGGCGAGGTTGGTGAAGATGCGCCCCTGCGCGTACTCGCCGAAGAGGAACCACACCTGCAGCATGCCGAAGATGCCCAGCGACAGCGGCAGCAGCGACACCAGCGCGCCCAGCCACTGCACGGTCGGCGTGATGACGAAGCCTTCGGGCAGCAGCCCCAGGTCTTGCCGTGCGATGGTCTCGATCCACTCGGGATCGGCCCAGATCTTCAGGGTGAAGAAAGTGAACAGCGATCCTCCCACCAGCACCATGCCGCGCATCAGGCCGGCGATGCGGCGCACGCGGTCCATGGGGGTGGCTTCAATTCTCCCGGGCGATTTTCGTGACATGGCTTGCTTCTCGTGATCAATTCATTATTTAATGTAAAACAATAAAAACTCACTGTAAAGGAAGAAGCATGTCTTTGTTCATGCGCAGCGTGCTGATCGTCGGGTGCATCGTGCTGGTGGCCTTGTTGTCGGGTTGTATGCGCATCCCGCTGGGCTCGCTGTGGGCGCTCAAGCAGTTCAGCTTCGAGACCTTCGAGCCGGCCACCCTGCGCCTGGCGATGCAGTTGCCGCAGGGCGTGGCGCTGAAGTCCGGGTCGCTGGTGGTCGACTCCAAGATCAAGCGCGAAGGCGAGCCGCTGGTGGAGCATCACTTCGTGCTGCACGAGTCGAAGGACCGCAACGACTTCATCGGCCTGCCGCCGGTGGACGCCGCGCAAGGGCGCTGGGTGGTGCTGAAGTTCGATGCGGACGAGGCGGCGCGCATCCGGGCGATGCGCCAGGGCCTGGCCGCGCGCAAGACGGCGGATGCGGCCAGCGGCGTCAAGGGCAAGAACAGCGTGGAGATCGGCGCGGCGCCGAAGCTCTGCCGCACCGGCGCGGCGGTGAACGGCAGCGCGAAGGTGTCGGGCGCGCTGTACTGGGAGGTCGACAAGGGCTACGTGAAGGTGCTGCGCGAGACCTCGCTGGACGATCTGCTCAAGGACATGGACGACTCGAAGGATGTGGCAGCCATGCCGGTGTGCTGAGCGGCGAACATCGCATCGACTCTGCGCAGAACGACTCCCTGCGCACCCAGGGGAAGATGAAGCTGCGGCAAACTTGCGGGCATGCAAACCATCTCCCTTGGACGCAGCGACCTGCGCGTCACGCCCATCTGCCTGGGCACCATGACCTTCGGCCAGCAGGTCGATGAAGCGCACGCCCATCAGCTGCTGGACCATGCCGTCGAGCGGGGCATCAACTTCCTGGACACCGCCGAGATGTACTCGGTGCCGCCCAAGCGCGAGACCTACGGTGCCACCGAACGCATCATCGGCACCTGGTTCGCGAGCCGCCCCGGCATGCGCGACAAGGTGGTGCTGGCCACGAAGGTGGCCGGCCCCTCGCGCAACATGGACTGGGTCCGCAACGGCAGCGCCAACCTCACGCGCGCTGAAATCCTGCAAGCCTGCGACGACAGCCTGAAGCGCCTGCAGACCGACCGCATCGACCTCTACCAGATCCACTGGCCCAACCGCAATGCGCCGGCCTTCGGCGCCGTCTACTTCGACCCGAAGCAGGACCGCGAATTCAGCAGCATCCAGGAGCAGCTCGAAGCCATGGCCGAGCTGGTGAAGGCCGGCAAGGTGCGCCACGTCGGCCTGTCCAACGAGACGCCCTACGGCGTGGGCGAATTCGTGCGCATCGCCGAGCAGATGGGCCTGCCGCGCATCGTCTCGGTGCAGAACCCCTACGCGTTGACCAACCGCGTGGTGGACAACGGCCTGGACGAATCCCTGTACCGCCACGGCGTGTCGCTGCTGGCGTATTCGCCGCTGGCCTTCGGCGCGCTGAGCGGCAAGTACGACGAGAGCGGTGTCAACACGCCCGAGCCCATCGGTCGCATGGCGCTGTTCGAGACCATGAGGAAGCAGCGCTGGGCGCGGCCCGAATCGCTGGCCGCCGCGCGCGAGTACAACGCACTGGCGCGGCAGCATGGCCTCACGCCCACGCAGATGGCGCTGGCCTTCTGCTACCAGAGCTGGCGCGTGGGCAGCACCATCATCGGCGTGACCACGCGTGCACAGCTCGACGAGGACATTGACGCGCTGGATGTGAAGCTGTCGCCCGAGCTGCTGGCGCAGATCGACGCCATCCGCTGGCGGCTGCGCGACCCGGCGCAGTGAGGGCGGCGAGCGCATGGCCAAGAAGCCAACCCACGTCAGCGAGACGCCGGCCACGCAGTTCCTGCGGCAGCACGGCGTGAGCTTCACCGAGCACGTCTACGACTACGTGGAGCACGGCGGTACGTCCGAGTCGTCGCGCCAGCTGGGCGTGCCCGAGCACCAGGTGGTGAAGACCTTGGTGATGCAGGACGAGCGCGCGCAGCCGCTCATCGTGCTGATGCACGGCGACAAGCAGGTGAGCACCAAGAACCTGGCGCGGCAGATCGGCGCGAAGTCGGTCGAGCCGTGCAAGCCGGACGTGGCGCAGCGCCACAGCGGCTACATGGTGGGCGGCACCTCGCCCTTCGGCACCAAGAAGGAGATGCCCGTCTACGTGGAGGACACCGTGCTCGCGCTGCCGTCGATCTGCATCAACGGCGGGCGGCGCGGCTACCTGGTGGGCATTGCGCCGTCGGTGCTGTCGGAACTCTTGAAGGCGAAGTCGGTCAGTTGCGCGCTGTGATCGGCGTCGCCGCCGCCTTGCAGCACCGACTCGAAGCTGTCGTGCGGTTGTGATTCGATCGCCCAGCCGCCGGGTGCGGGGGCCGTCACCTGGCGATGCTCCAGGCACACCGCCACCGTGAGCAGGCCGGCGAGGATGGCCACACCCGCCCAGCGCCGCGGCCTGCGTGAACGTTGCACCAGAATGACCACTGGCTTTTCCATGACTTCCCTGTACTGCAAGCAACGCGCCAACATCGCGCCGGATGCGAACAGTGTCACGCGAGTCGGGGTGGTGCGCATGCGGGTTAGCGAGAGGGTGGCGACGCCAGATCGCACCGACGGCCGCGCGATCCGGCCCCGCCAGGGTGCACAATCTGAAGCCCCTGGGTTTGCATACACGACATGGAGACTGCCTACTCCGCCGCGGCCACGCTGGCCGCCTACCTCATCGGTTCGCTTTCGTTCGCCGTCATCGTCAGCCGCCTGATGGGGCTGAACGATCCCCGCACCTACGGCTCGGGCAACCCCGGCGCCACCAACGTGCTGCGCTCGGGCAACAAGAAGGCGGCCATCCTCACGCTGGTGTTCGATGCGCTCAAGGGCTTCGTGCCGGTGCTGCTGGTGAAGCTGTTCGGCGAGCGCTTCGGCCTGGGCGAGGGCACGCTGGCCCTGGTGGGCCTGGCCGCATTCCTCGGCCACCTGTGGCCGGTGTTCTTCAAGTTCGAAGGAGGCAAGGGCGTGGCCACTGCGGCCGGCGTGCTGCTGGGCATCGAGCCGCTGCTGGGGCTGGCCACGCTGGGCACCTGGATCATCATCGCCTTCTTCTTCCGCTATTCCTCGCTCGCGGCCATCGTGGCGGCGATCTTCGCGCCGTTCTACCAACTGCTCATCTGGGGCGGTGGTCCGGTGGCCGGTGCCGTGCTGGTCATGGGCCTGCTGCTCATCTGGCGCCACAGCGCCAACATCCAGAAGCTGATCAAGGGCACGGAGAGCAAGATCGGCCAGAAGGCCGCGCCGCCGGCCGCCGAACCGCATTCGCATCACAAGCAGGGACACCATGGCCACCGCGGCCATGGTCACGGAGCCAAACGATGATTCAGGGATTGAGGCGTTTCCACGTGGGAGACCGGCTGTCGGAGATGGCCGTCTTCAACAACACCGTCTACCTCGCCGGGCAGGTGCCCGACGACGCGACGCAGGACATCCGCGGCCAGACGCAGCAGGTGCTGGCGATGATCGACAAGCTGCTGCTGGAAGCGGGGACGGACAACGCGCACATCCTCATGGCGCAGATCTTCCTGGCAGACCTCGCCGATTTCGACGGCATGAACGAAGTCTGGGACGACTGGGTCGCGCCCGGCGACGCGCCGCCGCGCGCCACCGTTCAGGCCCGGCTCGCCAGGCCGGAATGGAAGATCGAGATCGTGGTGACGGCGGCGATCTCGTCGGGCGCGTGATGAGGCCGGCATGAAACTGCCGCTGCGTCGCCTGGCTCCGCTCGCGCTGCTCGTCGGTGCGGTCTGGGCCGGCACGGCGATGCTGGAGAGCTTTGGCGGCGAACGCATCGGTCGCGAGATGGCCGGCAAGGCGCAGTCGGGCGACATCGTGATGCTGTCGTCGGTGACCTGCGTCTACTGCAAGGAAGCCCGCGCCTATTTCAAGGCGCACCAGGTGCCCTTCGGCGAGTGCTTCATCGAGAAGGACGCGGCCTGCGAAGCTGCGTACCGCGCCTTGCAGGCGCCCGGCACGCCGGTGCTCGTGGTCAAGGGCGAGCGGCAGGTGGGGTTCAATGCCGAGCGGGTGATGCAGCGGCTGCGCCGGGGCTGAACGCTACTTCTGCTTCGGCTCCTTGGGCCGGCTCTTGCTGCCCAACCGATCCTTCAGCGCCTCGCGCAGCAGGTACTCGACCTGCGCATTCGCGCTGCGCAGCTCCGCCGAGGCCAAGCGCTCGATCTCGGCCCACAGGTCCGGATCGATGCGCAGCAAAAAGGACTTCTTGCCGGGGCTGGCCATGCCGTCTGCTCAGGGCGTGACCGCCGTCAGTTGTACAGCGTGCCCGTGTTGACCACCGGCGTCGCATCGCGGTCGGCGCACAGCACCACGAGCAGGTTGCTCACCATGGCGGCCTTGCGCTCGTCATCCAGGTCCACCAGCCCGCGTTCGGTGAGGCCCTTGAGCGCCAGTTCCACCATGCTGACGGCGCCCAGCACGATCTTGCTGCGCGCGGCCACGACTGCTTCGGCCTGCTGGCGGCGCAGCATCGTGCCGGCGATTTCCGGGGCGTAGGCGAGGTGGGTGAGCTTGGCGTCGACCACCACCACGCCGGCCTGTGCAAATCGTTCCTGCAGCTCGGCACGCAGGGCCATGCTGACCTCCTCGGTGCCCGACCGCAGCGTGGTCTCCCGGTGCACGGCCGGGGAGTTGTCGTCCATGTTGTCGTAGGCGTAGCTCGAGGCCAGGTGGCGCACGGCGGCCTCGGCCTGCGTGAACACATAGGCCTCGAAATCTTCCACGTCGAAGCTGGCGCGGGCGGTGTCCTGCACGTTCCACACCACGGCCGCGGCGATCTCGATCGGGTTGCCGCGCAGGTCGTTGACCTTGAGCTTCTCGCTGTTGAAGTTGCGCGCCCGCACCGACAGCCGTGCCTTGGCATAGAACGGGTTGGCCCAGCGCAGCCCGTCGTTGCGGTCGGTTCCGCGGTAGCTGCCGAAGAAGGTCATCACCGCCGCCTGGTTGGGCTGCAGCATGTACAGGCCGCCCCAGCTCCAGATGACCAGCAGCAGGCACAGGAAGGCAATCAGCAGCGTGGAGGGCGCGGGCCGGATCCACATGAGGAAGGCCGCGGTGAAGATCGACGCGAGGCCGACCAGGATGTAGTTGAAACCGTTGGTGGTCTGCGCTGCGCGTTCTTGCGCGGGTTGCCTGTCCATGAAGCACTCCAGAAGGATTGCAAAGTGATATCACTTTAGTGGCTTTCTGAGGCTGGTGTCAAGCAATGCATGCGACTCGGGCACACTCGCTCGCCAGGAGGGCTGATCCCATGATCGAAGGTTCATGCCATTGCGGTGCCGTCCGCTGGCGATTCGAAGGCGAACCCGATGGCGCCACCGCATGCAACTGCACCGTGTGCCGCCGCTACGGCGTGCTCTGGGCCTACGACTACGAGAACGAAGGCATCAAGATCTCGGGCGAGACGAAGTTCTATGCGCGAGGCCAGGCGATTGAATTCCACTTCTGCCCGGCATGTGCGTGCGTGGCGTTCTGGCGGGCAAAGAAGACGGATGAGCAAGGGCGCCGCCGCATCGCCGTCAACCTGAGGCTGGCGGAGCCGCAAGCGGTGGCTGAGATTCCCATCGACCATTTCGATGGTCTCGACACTTTCGACGACCTGCCGCGGGATGGACGCTGCGTGAAGGACTACTGGTTCTAGCGCAGCGATGTTCATCCCTCGATGCGCCATCGTGGTCGCGTTCAGGTTGTCGTGGGCATTCGCGACTGCGTGGGCTGCTCTGACGGCGCATGCGGCGCCAGCGTCCATCGATCCCGCCTGCCAGGCGCTCGCATCGCTCGATGGTGCTGGCCAGGTGTTCGAAGAGGCACGAACCGCCTTGCTGGCTGCACCGCGGATCTACCGGGCGCTGGGGGCTGATCGGCATCCCCTGCTCTTGAAGGTGCTGGCGGCGGGCGACGACCCCAACGGCTGCGGCTTGTCAGCGATGACTCCGTTGGCCATCGCCATCACCAGCGGCGATCTCGCGGCCGTGGACATCCTGCTGGCGCACGGAGCCGACATCGAACTCGATGGCGGCGGCGCGGGCTCGCCCCTGGCCACCGCGCTGTCATCCGGTCGTCTTGAGATTGCCAGCCACCTCACCGAACGAGGCGCCAACATCCACGCGCCCACCATCTTCGGCAACATGCTTCACCTGCTGTGCGCCAACTTGCAAATGAGCCGCGATGAGACGCGCCAGTTGCGGCTCGCCCGCCTGATGGTCGAGCAGGGCGTTCCGGCAGACGCACCCGGCCCCCGCGGCACCACGCCCTTGATGTGGGCCGTGATCAGCAAGAACCGGCCGATGGTGGCGTTCTTGCTGGAGCGTGGTGCCAATCCACTGGCGATGAATGATCGAGGCAAGACGGCCATCGACATGGCGCGCAAGCCGGGCAATGAACAGGTGCTTCGATTGCTGATGGAGGGCAAGGAGCGGATTTCCGCACCGACGCGCTGACTGGCACACTGCGTCCTTCGCAGCACATGGAATCGACACCAGGGAGGCCAGGCGTGATTGAGTTCGAAGCACTCGAAGAAATGTTCCAGAACATCGCCAATGGGCCCGGCTGGAAGATGGACGGCCCCATGCTGTGGGGCTACTTCTTCACCGACGAATCCCCTGAGCGGCTTGAACTTGCGGCCGGTGAATTGCAGCGTGCCGGCTATCGCGTGGTCGACCTCTTCGAGGCGGATGCGGAGGACGGCGAAGACGCCTATTTCTACCTGCACGTCGAGCGCGAAGAAATCCATTCGCCGCAGTCACTGCACGAGCGGAACACGGCGCTGTATGCCTTTGCGGATCAGCAGGGGCTGGCCAGCTACGACGGCATGGATGTCGGGCCTGTGCAGGCCTCGCCGCGTTAGCCCAAACCCAGCACCGCCGGATCGCCCCGCCCCTCTCGAACCAGCACCGGCTCATCCGCCGTCAGGTCCACCACGGTCGTTGGCTCCATCGGACACGCCCCGGCATCCACCACCGCCTGGATCACCTTCTGGAACCGCTCACGGATCTCGTGCGGATCGTTCATCGGCTCGGCCTCGCCGGGAGGGATGAGGGTGGTGGCGATCAAGGGCTGGCCGAGGATCGCTAGCAGCTCCTGCGTGACCCGATGGTCGGGCACGCGCAGCCCGATCGTCCGCCTTGACGGATGCGATACCCGCCGCGGCACTTCCTTGGTTGCCTCCAGGATGAAGGTGAACGGCCCCGGTGTGGCCGCTTTGAGCATGCGGTACTGCCGGTTGTCCACGCGCGCGTAGCTGGCGAGTTCGGACAGGTCGCGGCACAGCAGCGTCAGGTGGTGCTTCTCATCCACGCCGCGGATGCGCCGCAGGCTTTCCGCCGCGGCCTTGTCGTCCAGGTGGCAGACGAAGGCATAGCTCGAATCCGTGGGCACGGCGGCGACGCCGCCGGAGTGCAGGATCTGCGCCGCCTGCTTGAGCAGCCGCTGCTGCGGGTTGTCGGGATGGACCTCGAAGTATTGCGACATGGCCGCGCATTGTGCGCCGGCTTGGACGTTGCAACGAAAGCAGGGTCAGTCGGTGATGGTGTCGGCAGCCAGCGGCGACATCGGCCTGCGGCTGGAGGCCTCGCGCACGTTCAGCCACGCGCTGGCCGCGCCGCACACCGCCACCACGGCCATGCCCACGAAGGCGAAGGCATCGGGCACGTGCCGGAAGGCGACCCAGCCGAAGAAGGCGGCCGAGACGATCTGCACGTACACGAAGGGCATGAGCGTCGACGTCGGCGCGAAGCCCAGCGCGAGGATCAGCAACAGGTGGCCGAAAGTGCCCAGCAGCCCGACGCAGAGCATCAGCGACAGGTGCGGGCCGCTCGCCGCATGCAGCACGGCGGGAATGTCGATGGGGCTGGCCAGCAGGAAGGGCGTCAGCACCGCGGCGCCCACCGCCCCGGTGTAGAAGTGCGTCGTGTACGGGCTCTCCAGCGCCGACAGCTTGCTGGTCAGCACCTGGAAGCTCGCATAGCACAGCGTGCCGGCAACGGGGAACAGCACCGCCCAGCCGAAGAGCCCGCTGCCGGGGCGGATGATGATGAGCGCCCCGGCGAAACCACCCACCACGAGCGCCCACCGCAGCGGCGACACGCGTTCATGCAGCACCCAGGCGGCCAGCATGGTGACGATGACCGGCGTGAGCATGACGATGGCAGTGAACTCGGCCACCGGCATGTGCTGCACGCCGAAGAAGCTCATCGCGCTCGTGCCCAGCAGCAGCATGCCGCGCACGAGCTGGAACTTGGGGTGCGCCGCACGGAAGCCGGCGGTGGACGACAGCGCGAGCCACGCCGTCATCGCGAGCGCCTGGGTGGCGTAGCGCACCCACAGCATCAGCAGCACGGGCAGGAACAGGCCGCCGTATTTCACGGTCGTGTCCATGCCGGCGAAGCACACCGACATGAGGACCACGAGCGCGATGCCGAGCGTGGGACGTTGTTGATGCGGCATCGTCGGTCGCGGCTCAGGCGCGCACGATGCGGTCTTGCAGCGGCTCCCACACCGGCGTGAGCCTGGCAGGCAGCTCGGGCAGGGTGCCCAGGTCGGTGTGGCTTTCCTCGGGGCTGTGGAAGTCCGCGCCGCGCGAGGCGAAGAGGCCGAACTCCAGCGCGGTGCCGGTGTACTTCACGAAGTCGGCGGTGCTGTGGCTGCCTGTCACCACCTCTACGCCCAGGCCGCCGTGGGCCTTGAACTCGCTGAAGAGCGCGAACTCCTCGTTGGGCGTGAACTTGTAGCGGCCGGGGTGGGCGATGACGGCCATTCCCTTGGCCTGCGTGATCCACGTCACCGCATCGCGCAGGCTGGCCCAGCGGTGCGGCACGTAGCCTGGTTTGCCTTCGGTGAGGAAGCGGCGGAAGACTTCCTGCGTGTCCTGGCACACGCCGCTGTCGACCAGGTGCCGTGCGAAGTGCGTGCGCGAGATGAGCTCGGGGTTGCCGACGTACTTCAGGGCGCCTTCGTAGGCGTCCTTGATGCCGACCTTGGCCAGCTCGCGGGCCATGTCGCGCGCCCGCTCGCCGCGGCCGCCGCGGGTCTGGGCGAGGCCCTGCACGATGGCGGGGTCGTCCGCATCGAAGCCCAGCCCCACGATGTGTACCGTGGTGCCGGCAAAGGTGACGGAGATTTCAGCGCCGGTGAGGTAGGGCAGGCCAAGCGCCATGGCGGCGGACATCGCGCGGCGCTGGCCACCCACTTCGTCGTGGTCGGTCAGCGCCCACAGTTCCACGCCGTTGGCCTTGGCGCGTGCGGCGAGCGCCTCGGGTTGGAGGGTGCCGTCCGACACGCAGGAGTGGCAGTGCAGGTCGGCGTTGGTCCACACGCTGGGAAGATTCACGAGGAGATTGTAGGAATCTCAGAGCGCCGGCGCGTCGAGTGCCTTGAGAGCCCCCTGCGCCGCATCGATCCATTCGCGGTTCATGTCGCGCGAATGCCGGTTGCCGCGGTTCACGTCCTTCAGCGCGTTGTCGAGCGCCGTGCGGCCCGCGGATTTCTCGCCGCGTTCCAGCAGGAAGAGGCCGTACTTCACCTGCACCTCGACGGTCGAATCCGCGGCGATCACCGCCTCGAAGGCAGCGCGCGCCTCGGGCCGCCCGGCGCCCGCCAGCGCTTCGGCATGCATGAGGGCGGCCTGGCCGGTCTTCTGGTCGGGATGGGCGCGGAACAGGGTCTCGAAGGTGGCCACGGCATCGGCATGGTGTGCGCCGATCAGCTGTGCCGCCCCCAGGCCGCGCAGGAAACTGACGTCGGTGGCATACGGCCCGCTGGCGGCCACCTTGTAGTGGTCGATGGCCTGCTGCACCTCGCCCTTGGCCAGCAGGGCCTGCGCCAGCCGCGCGCGGTTGTAGGCCGTGGGCGTGCGATCGAACTCGATGGTGGCTTCGCGCAGCTCGCGGTGCGGGTCGACGATGTTGCTGACCACCTTGATCGCCTTGCGGCCCTGCCGCGTGTGGCGCATGTCGCCCATGTACTCCGAGAAGAAGTACACGATGCTGCCCAGCATCGGGAACGACAGCAGCACGAACAGCCACCAGTTGGGCCGGCCCGTGCGCACGGCGTGCACTGCAAAGAAGATCGCGAACGCCAAGTGAATGACGGCAATGATCGGCATGAAAACTCCCCCCGGAAATGCCTCCCGCTCTGCGGCGGGGCCGGGGGGATTCTACAAACCGTGCCTTACTCTGCGGTCGGGCCGACGACCACCGGCGTGACGTTGTCCCGCGGCTTGCGGTCGATGAGCTTGTTCATCGGGTCGATGCCGGCGCTGGCAGGGTGCTTGCTCACCGTGAAGGTGAAGCTGGACTTCTCCTGCGTGATGGTGCGGCGCTCCAGCACCAGCGGCTCGCCCTTGTCGTCCAGCACGCCGATGTCAATGGGGTCGTTCAGCGGCAGGTCGGTCTCGCGGCCCTGCTCGTCGGACTGCTGCTTCTTCGCCAGCACCTGCACCGTCACCTCGTAGCGCTCGTCCTTGAGCACCTTCGCCGTGGCCTTCACGGCCCGGTTGTCGTAGACCACGATGCGCTCGAACATGTCGTCGACCATGTGCTGCAGCTCGGGCGGCGTCACCTCGCGGATGGCGGCCAGAAACTGCGTGGTGTTGGGGTAGGGCGGCCCCTTGAACGCATGCTCGTCGCGGAACTTGCGGATGGCCTGGTTGAGCTTGTCCTCACCGATGTAGTCGGCCAGGGCGTACATGACCACGCTGCCCTTGTTGTAGTGGATGTAGGGCTGGTTCTCCACCCGCGCCAGCGGCATCTCCTTCTTCTGCTCGAAGCCGCGGTCGCGCAGGTAGCGGTCCATCTCGTAGCGCAGGAACTTGCGCATCTTGGCCGGGCCCAGGCGGTGCTTGAGCACCATGAGCGCCGAGTACTGCGCCATGCTTTCGATGAGCATGGTGCTGCCTTGCACGTCCGCGCCCACCACCTGGTGGCCCCACCACTGGTGCGCCGCCTCGTGGGACGTGATGTAGTAGGGGTAGTCGATGTCCTTCTCGTCATTGGGCCGCACGCGGGCGATGAAGCCGATCTCCTCCGAGTACGGGATGGTGTTCGGGAAGGACTGCGCGAAGGCCGCGTAGCGCGGGAACTCGACGATGCGGAACTGCTTGTACTGGTAGGGCCCGAAGTTGCGGCTGTCGTAGTCCAGCGAGTCCTTCACCGACTGGATCATCGCGTCCAGGTTGTACTCGTGGCCGGGGTGGTAGTAGATCTCGATGGCCACGTCGTTCCACTTGTCGCGCTTGACCGCATAGCGCGCCGACTGGAAGGCGAAGAAGTTGAGGATGGGCGCGTCCATCTTGTAGTGGAAGTAGCGCCGTCCGTCCTGCGTCCACTCGCGCTGCAGGTAGCCCGGCGCGATGGCGATCTGGTCGGGTTCGGTGCTCAGCGTCGCCTCGAAGTCCACCCAGTCGGCATCCGACGACAGCGGGTTGGTCTGCAAGCCCTTGGGGTCGTCGCGGTCGCGCATGCGCTCCTTCGGCGCGAGGCCGAACTTGCGGCGGTCCTGGTCGCGCTGGAGTTCGTGTTCTTCCTGGTAGCCCAGAACTGGCGCCAGCATGCGCGCATTGACGAAGCTGCCGTTGTAGACGACGAAGGTGTTGGTCTGCCCGTTGGTGAACCCATGCGAGGCGACCTCCACGTCGAAGCGCAAGGTGGTTGTTTCGCCCGGCCCCAGCGCCTGCTTGAGCTTGTAGCGGCGCAGGCCCAGCTTCGCGTTGGTTTCCACGAGTTCGCTGGGCAGCCCGATCTCCATCGCATGGACGGTCGCGATCTCGGCCAGCAACACCTGCAGGTTCAAGGTGGAAATTGGTGCCGCGGTCTTGTTGCGCAACTCGTAGGTGCCGCGCAGTCGGATGGCCTGTTGCAGCGGGCGCAGGTCCACGTCGAGCCTGACGGCGGTGATCCTGGGTTGGGGCTCGGCCGACAGCAGTGCCTTGTACTTCTTCTCGTAGTCGGCCTGGGCCTGCTGGCTGGACGCGCTGGTCTCGTACACGTTCAGCACGTTGGTGTTGTAGTAGATGAAGCCACCCAGCCCGACGAAAGCTGCAAGGCTCGCCGCACCCACGGCCAGCGGCACCGAGGTGAGCCGTCCCGCGGCCACGCGGCGGCGCTCGCGCCAGCCGGCCACGGTGCCGCGCTGCCAGAACAGGTAGCCCAGCAGCAGCAGCAGCACGCCGGCGGCCGTCCAGTAGGCCTGGAAGGCGACGGCGCGCGGCAGGAAGTGGCCCCAGCCGTTCATGTCGGAGTACACCGTCGGCGGCACGGCACCGAACTTGAGCAGGTTGTGCTCCAGCCCGAGCGCCGAAGAGAACATGATGACCAGGTAGTACACGACCATCACGAAGTGGCCGACGTACTTGTGGTTGACCACGCTGTGGATGGCGATGGCCAGTGCGCACATCAGCCAGTAGGACAGCAGCTCCATGCCCAGCATCTGCACGTACAGCCACGGCTCCAGGCGCGTGAAGCCCTGGGCGAGCTGGATGGCCATGCCGCACAGCATCAGCACCACCTGCAAGAAGGCGGGCACCAGCATCAGCGCGAAGAGCTTGGCCAGCATCGGCAGCCAGGTGGGCACGGGCAACGCGTCGGTGATCTGGTCCAGCCGCGCCTCGCGTTCGCGCCAGACCAGCTCGCCGCCGTAGAAGGCGATGATGACCAGCATGAACAGCCCGAAGGTGCCGCCCACCAGGCTGGCCACCGCGAAGGTGTGCGGGTACGTGCTGGTACCGTAAATGTCGCCCAGCGTGGTACTGGCGAACACCATGAAGAGGATGCCCGCCAGCACGAGGACGCTGAAGTAGATGTTCTTGACGGTCTCGCGGAAGTAGAGCCAACTGAGGCGGGCAAGGGTGGCGAGGGAGCTGGGTTCCGTTCGGACGTCCGTTCGCGCTGAGCTTGTCGAAGCGTGGGCCTGCGAGGAAACGGCTTCGACAGGCTCGGCCCGAACGGCGTCGGACGGGGCCTTCTTACCGCCTCCTTCGCTCACGAACGCTGCAAACGAGAACCGCCACGCGCACACCGCCGCGATCACCCCGCCCACCGCCATCCACAGCAGCCGGTTGGCCAGCAGCACGCCTTCCAGCGGCACCAGGCGGGTGTTGCGCTCGGCCACGGTCCAGTATTCCGTCAGCACGCTCATGGCCCGGCTGCCGAACGGGTCCAGCAGCGCCGCGAGCGTCTTGTTGTCCAGGTCGCGCGCCAGCTGCAGGGCGATGAGCTGGCCGATGAGCAGCAGCACGCTGCCGATGTACACCGGCAGCATCTTGCGTGTGAGCGCCGCCAGGCTGAAGAAGATGCCGCCGGTCAGCAGCGCGTTGGGCAGCAGCACCACGAGGTAAGGCACCACGTAGGCGGCCCAGCGGTTGGGGCCCAGCCGCTCGGCATCCATGCCCGGCAGCAGCGTGGCGAGGAACGAGCCCAGGCCGATGCCCATGAAGGCCACCAGCACCACGCCCAGCGCACCGGCGAACCGGCCACCCAGGTAGGCCGCCTTGCCGATGGGCGAGGTGAAGAAGAAGTTGTGCGTGCGGTACTCGAAGTCCTGCTGTACCGCGCGGCCCATGATGGCCGCCATTACTGTCACGCCCACCAGCCCCAGCACCGACACCGTCTGCGCCAGCGCGAAGGGCGAGTTCACGAACACCTTGCCGCTGCCGAAGGACACGTTGGCGTCCTTGAACAGGCCGCCGGCCGCGGCCATCCACAGCATGGACAGCGAGAAGAAGAGGATGAAGTAGACCCAGGTGGACAGCAGCTTCAGCCGCGACCTGAATTCGAAGGAGGCGATGGCGAACATGGGCGCGCTCCCGGATCAGACGATGACCGAGCTGGTGTCCACGAAGGCGCCGTCGGCGACCAGGCTGCGCTTCATGCCCACGTGCCCGCCGATGGCCGCGAAGTAGGCGTCCTCCAGCGTCGGTTCGGCAGGCTCGAAGCCAGGGCCGGGGTGGCCGTCGGCGATGACGTTGATCTGCGTCTTGCCGCTGTACAGCCGGGTGGAGATGACCGTATGCTGTGCCTTGAGCGCATCCACCTCGGCGCGCGACACGGAGGTGACCCAGATGCGCCCCTTGAGCAGCCCGACCAGCGCCTGCGGCGTGCCCGACAACAGCACGCGGCCCTTGTTCATGATGGCCAGGTGCGGGCACAGGTCGCTCACGTCCGAGACGATGTGGGTGGACAGCAGCACGATCACTTCCTCGCCGATCTCCACCAGCAGGTTGTGGAAGCGCGAGCGTTCCTCCGGGTCCAGGCCGGCGGTCGGCTCGTCCACGATGATGAGCTTGGGGTTGCCGAGCAGCGCCTGTGCGATGCCGAAGCGCTGCCGCATGCCGCCGGAGAAACCGCCCAGCGCCTTCTTGCGCACGTCGTGCAGGTTGGTCTGCTTCAGCAGGCGCTCGACCACGTCCTTGCGCTCGCCGCGCGAGCTGAGCCCCTTGAGCTGGGCGAGGTGGTCCAGCATGTCCTCGGCGCTCACCTTCGGATACACGCCGAAGTCCTGCGGCAGGTAGCCCAGCACGCGGCGCACGGCGTCCTTGTCGCGCAGCACGTTGATGGTGCCGGGCACGTCGGTGAGCTGCACCGAACCGGAGTCGGCATCCTGCAGGGTGGCCAGGGTGCGCATCAAGGTGGATTTGCCCGCGCCGTTGGGGCCCAGCAGCCCGAACATGCCGCGCGGGATGGACAGGGTCACGTCGTCCAGGGCCTGCACGCCGTTCGGGTAGGTCTTGGACAGGCCGGTGATGTGCAGCTGCATGGTCGCTCGCGCAGGGATGGAGATGGACCGGAGTATCTCCGCTGGGCCAAGCGAGGCCCAACAGCCGTGCGATGAAGCGGGAAAAGCGAGGGATGGCCTGCTGTCAGGCGGGACTGCCGGGGGATGGCTTCAGCCCGCGGCCTCGACGATCATCTGCACCCGCTGCCGCCCGTTGTACTCGTCCACCGAGAGCCGGTAGGCCAGCGTGACCCGTTCGCCCACCGGCTCGCTGTGCCCGAACCAGATCGCGTCGCGCACCGTGCCCTGGTGTCGCACCGTGAGCTTCAGGTGCTTCTCGCCCACCAGCCGTTGCGACACCACCTCCACCTCGTCGCTGAACAGCGGCGGCTCGAAGGCCTGGCCCCAAACCTGCGCATCCAGCGAGAGCACGGTCTCGGGGTTGAAGTACTCCACGCCCAGCGGGCCGTCGCTCAGCAGCTTGCGCGACAGGGTGGCTGCATCCAGCCACTCGTGGGCCACGCGCTGGAAGGCCTCGTCGAAGGTGTCGAAGTCTTCCTCCGCCACCGTGCAGCCGGCGGCCATGGCGTGGCCGCCGAACTTCACCAGCACGCCGGGGTGGCGCTTGCTCACCAGGTCCAGCGCGTCGCGCAGGTGGAAGCCGGGGATGGATCGGCCCGAGCCCTTGAGGAGACCATCCTGCCCCAGGGCGAAAACGAAGGTGGGCCGGTGCACGCGGTCCTTCAGGCGCGAGGCGACGATGCCCACCACGCCCTCGTGGAAGTCGGGGTCGAAGATGGCCAGCGCCGGCGGCGGGTCGCCCTCGGGCATCAGCATCTCCAGCAGCGATTCGGCCTGCTCGCGCATGCCGGCCTCCACCTCGCGGCGCTCGCGGTTGATGGTGTCCAGCATCTTGGCGAGCTCGCCCGCGCGGTTGGCGTCGTCGGTGAGCAGGCATTCGATGCCCAGCGTCATGTCCGACAGCCGGCCCGCGGCATTGATGCGTGGACCCAGCGCGAAGCCGAAGTCGAAGGCGCTGGCGCGGCGCACGTCGCGGCCGGCAGCGGCAAAGAGGGCGGCCACGCCGGGTTGCATCTTGCCCTGGCGGATGCGCTTGAGGCCCTGCGCGACGAGGCGGCGGTTGTTGGCGTCCAGCTTCACCACGTCGGCCACGGTGCCCAGCGCGACCAGGTCCAGCAGTGCGTCCAGCCGTGGCTGGTTCTCCGGCGTGAAGACACCGCGGCGGCGCTGCTCGCCCCGCAGGGCCAGCAGCACGTAGAAGATCACGCCGACGCCGGCGAGGTTCTTGCTCTCGAAGTGGCAGTCGGGCTGGTTGGGGTTCACGATCACGTCGGCATCGGGCAACGTGACCACGTCGCCGACGAGCGCCGGCAAGTGGTGGTCGGTGACCAGCACGGCCAGGCCCTTGTCGCGCGCATGGGTCACGCCGGCGAGGCTGGCGATGCCGTTGTCGACGGTCAGCAGCAGGTCGGGCTTCTTGGCCAATGCGAGGTCGACGATGGCCGGCGTGAGGCCGTAACCGTGCACCGCGCGGTCGGGCACGACGTAGCCAAGCGTGCCCGGTTTCGCGCCCAGCAGCGCGAGGCCGCGCAAGGCCACGGCGCAGGCGGTGGCGCCGTCGCAGTCATAGTCGGCCACGATGCAGATGCGCTTGCCGGCGGCAATGGTGTCGGCCAGGAGCACGGCGGCGCGGTCGGCGCAGTGCAGGTCGCCGGGAGCCAGCAGCCTGCCCAGGCCATCGTCCAGCTCCTCGGGCGAACGCACGCCGCGCGCGGCGAACAGCCGGGCCAGCAGCGGGTGCACGCCGGCCTGTTCGAGCGCCCAGGAGACGCGCGGCGGCACGTCGCGCAAGGTGATGGTCGGCGAGGTCATTTGGATACCTCCGTGCGGCGCACTGCGGTGCGAGCTTCTTGGGGCGGCCCAGCGAATCTCATAGTGTCTCCAGGATGGTGTGCGGCTGAACGCTGCGAAAGCCCGCGGTGAGGCGCTGCCAGGCGCTGCGCGGCTGCATCTCGAAGCGCCGGGCGAAGCGCTCGCCGCACAGAACGAGGGCGCTTCCGGGCTCGCTCGGTGCACGTTCCAGCCATTGTCGGACGGGGCCTGCGTCGAGTGCGCGCCACGCATCGGCCCAGCTGGCCCAGTCTTCGGCGAGCTGGGGCGCGCGCAGGGCATCGGACACGGTGGGTTCATTGCCGGCAACGGGCTGGCGGCGGCCGCAGCCGCTCAGCCAGAACGAGTTCACCGTCGGCTCGCCGCGCGCCTCGCGCTCGTCGTTGACGGCGTGGTTGTAGAGCAGCATCTGCACCTCGTTCTGCAGGCGGCGCACGAGACGCGCCTCGGGGTGCGTGGGCAGCCACAGGTCCACGTTGCGGCCGATGACGCGGTCGATGGATGCGCAGGGCAGGCGGTCGAAGTCCTCATGCGCTGCGTACCAGCGGGTTGAAGTGGCATAGACCAGTTCGAAGCCTTCAGTCTCGAACAGCGGGCGCACGGCCTCGAACACCGTGCGTGATTCTTCGTCGCCGAGGTTCAGGTCGGCCGGATCGGCCAGGCTGATGTGGTCGCGCCCCACGTGCCAGTGCACCGGCGTCAGCAGCCCCCAGGCCCGGGTGCCGGCCTCGATGCCGTCGGCCGCTGCCGCATGGGCGGCGAAGGGCAGGGCGCCGTCGTCGCCTTGCCAGCCGCGCGCCTGCGCAAGTGCCCGTTCGTGCGGCGGGGTGAGGCTGTATTCGTCGCTGCCCAGCGCGTCGCCGGGCTGGGCGGCGGCCAGCGCGCGGGCCAGGTGCGGCAAGGCCAGGTCGCGCGCGGTGTGGATTCCGGCGTCCGACAGCGCCGCGGCGAAGGGGATCAGCAACTGCATGGGGCGCGATTATCCCCAGACTGGAACCTCCAGACTCCGCGCCCGCCGCGCGCGCACAATCGGCTCCCGCCCTGGCATCGAGCACCGATGGACGTCCTCATCCCGATTCCCTCCCACGACTTCGACCCCACCGAGGCCGCAATCACCTGGCGGGTGCTGACGGATGCAGGCATCCGGGTGCGATTCGCGACACCGGATGGCCGCCCCGGCGAAGCCGACCCCCACATGCTCAGCGGCGAGGGGCTCGACCTGTGGGGTTTCATCCCCGGCCTGAACAAGCTCAAGCTGCTGGGCCTGGCCTTGCGGGCCGATGCACGAGGCCGCGCGGCCTACGCGCAGATGCAACAAAGCCCGGAATTCCGCCAGCCGCTGCGCTGGAGCGAGATCCGCTGCGCCGACTTCGACGGCCTGGCCCTGCCCGGCGGCCATCGCGCCCAGGGCATGCGGCAGTACCTCGAAGACACCACCTTGCAGGCCAAGGTGGCGGAGTTCTTCGACGCAGGCCAGCCCGTGGCCGCCATCTGCCATGGCGTGGTGCTGGCCGCGCGCAGCGTGTCCGCGCGCACCGGCCGCTCGGTGCTGCATGGCCGCAAGACCACCGCGCTCACCTGGAAGCTGGAGCAGAGCGCGTGGATGCTGATGCGCTTCCTCGGCCGCTTCTGGAACGCCGCCTATTACCGCACCTACGAGGAAGCGCGCGGCGAACCGGCCGGCCACCGCAGCGTGCAGGCGGAGGTGACCCGCGCGCTCGCATCGCCGGCCGATTTCATGGACGTGAGCCCGTCGGACTTCCGCCGGGGCAGCGGCCTGTTCCGCGACACGCCCACCGACAGCCGCTGCGCGTTCGTGGTCACCGATGGCCGCTACGTGTCGGCCCGCTGGCCCGGCGACGCCCACCTCTTCGCCCGCACCTTCGCCGAGGTGGTGAAGGCTGCATCGTCCGAAGGAGCCGCGCGTGGTGCTCGAATCGCCTGAGGCCGACGCGACGCAGATGCGGCAGGCAGGCAAGGACCTGCTCTCGCTGGCGCTGCTGGACGCGCGCAACCACACGCTGCGCTGGATCACGGCCTACGAGGACGCCATCGGTACCGCGCAGTTCCAGGTGCCCGAATCGCCCGACCTGTTGCCGCCGCTGTGGCTGCTGGGCCATGTCGGCTGGTTCCAGGAGCGATGGATTGCCCGCAACGTGCAGCGCCAGCGCGGCACGAAGGCCGATGCGTCCGCCACGAGGCTGGCCTCCGTGCTGCCCGATGCGGACCGCTGGTACGACCCGGTGCAATCGGCGCGCGGCATCCGCTGGCACCTGGATTTGCCGGACCTCGCGGCCACCAAGCAGTACCTGGCCGAGACCATGGACATCGCGCTGGACCTGCTCGACGGCGCGAGCGAGACTGACGAGGCGCTGTACTTCTTCCGCCTCGCGCTCTTCCATGAGGACATGCAAGGCGAAGCCTTCGCCGAGATGGCGCAGACGCTGGGCATTCCCGCCGCGCCCGGCTTGCTGCGCGACTGGCTCACCACGGCCCAGCGTGAACCGCTGTTGTTCCCGGCCACCCGCTGGCAGCTCGGCTGCGTCCCCGGCGGCTTCGTGTTCGACAACGAGAAGTGGGCCCATGAAGTCGCCGTGCCCGAGTTCGAGATCGATGCGCAGCCCGTGACCTGGGCGCAGTTCACCGAGTTCGCGGAAGACGGCGGCTACGACAACCCGCAGTGGTGGACCAATGAAGGCCTGGCCTGGCTGCGCGCCACCGAACGCCGCGTGCCCCGCCACGTCGACCAGATGCGCCAGGGCGTGCTGCAGCAGCGCTTCGGCCGCCTGTCACGCGTGCCCTTGACCCAGCCCGTGCTGCACGTGAGCTGGCACGAGGCCCACGCCTGGTGCCGCTGGGCCGGCCGCCGCCTGCCCAGCGAGGTGGAGTGGGAGGCCGCGGCGCAGGCCTATTCGCGCGGCTTCGCCTGGGGTTCGGTGTGGGAGTGGACGGCCACGACCTTCCGGCCCTACCCAGGCTTTGCCGCCGACCCCTGGGCAGCCTATTCGGAACCCTTCTTCGGCCGGGCCAAGGTGCTGCGCGGCGCCTCGGTGGCCACCCGCAAGCGCATGGCCCACACCCGGTTGCGCCGCTTCGCCGCCCCCGAGCGGGACGACATGCTGTGCGGCTTTCGCAGCTGCGCGCTGTGAGGCAGCCCTCGTCCCCACCCATGACACGCGATCCCGTTCGCGGTAGTCTCACCCGATCGTCTCCCGAGGAGCATGCCCCGTGGACAGCCTCGATCTCCAGGTCCTGAATCAAGCCCGCGCGTGGTTCGCCCAAGGCCGCAAGGTCTGGCTCGTCACGGTCATCGAGACCTGGGGCTCGGCGCCGCGCCCGCCCGGCGCGCTGCTGTGCCTGCGCGACGATGGCCTGGTGGTGGGCTCGGTGTCCGGCGGCTGCGTGGAAGACGACCTCATCGACCGCGTGCGCCACGGCGAGCGTGTGGATGCGCCCAGCCTCATCGCCTACGGCGTCACCAAGGAAGAGGCCGCGCGCTTCGGCCTGCCTTGCGGCGGCAACCTGCGGCTGGTGCAGGAGCCGGTGGTGGATGTGGCGTGGATCGACGAGATCATCGAGCGCACCTCGCGCCATGAACTGGTGGCGCGCGTGCTGGACCTGCACGACGGCCGCGGCCGAGTCGAGCCGGCCCACCGCAGCGAAGGCTTCAGCTTCGACGGCCGCGTGATGCGCGCGGTGTTCGGGCCGCGCTGGCGCATGCTCATCATCGGCGCGGGACAGCTCTCGCGCGTGCTGGCGCAGATGGCGCTGCCGCTGGACTTCGAGGTCACCTGCTGCGACCCGCGCGAGGAATACCACCTCACCTGGGACGTGCCCGGCACGCACTTCAGCCGGGCCATGCCCGACGACGTGGTGCTGGAGATGCAACTCGACCCGCACAGTGCGGTGGTCGCCGTCACGCACGACCCCAAGCTGGACGACATGGTGCTGCTGGAGGCGCTGAAGTCGCCGGCCTTCTACGTGGGCGCGCTCGGCTCGCGCAGCAACACCGCCAAGCGCAAGGAGCGGCTGGCGCTGTTCGACCTCTCGCCCGGCGAGATCGGCCGGCTGCACGGGCCCATCGGCCTGGACCTGGGCTCCAGGACACCGGCGGAGATCGCGGTGTCCATCCTGGCGGAGATCATCGCCGTGAGGAACGGCGTGACGCTCGTGCAGAAGAAGCAGGGCTCGGCCGTGCCGGTGCCGGGCAATGCCTTGACCGGACCGTAGCGCATCGCACGCAAACCGCCGAACTCCATGCCCCATGGTCGGGTGCCCGTCAGCGTCAAGGCGAGACAATCGCGGTCCCTTCACTTGACGGCATTGCCATGAACCCAGCGCCTAGTTGCTGGCCTTCGCCGTCCAGTCTGTAAGCCTTCGACCCCGTCGAAAACGGCTGCATACCGGGCGGTGGGGGCTGAGCTCTGACCACTTCCCGGGGTTGCGGGCCTACCGCGCGACGTCCTGTCGCCGGCTCTCCTCCCTGACACCTTCGTTTTGTCCGGCGGCCATTCAGCAGGCCGCCTTCTGCTGTCGCGCCGCAGGCCGCGATGGCGGGGAGATGCCCGTGCAACAACTCATCCTTCGCAACCCGTTCGTCGTGCGAGCCGTCGAAAGGGCGCGCCAGTCGCTGCCGGCCACCCGGGCCTTCGCCCAGCGGCTGGGCCCCGGGCTCATCACCGGCGCCGCGGACGACGATCCGAGCGGCATCGCCACCTACTCGCAGGCTGGCTCGCAGTTCCGCTTCGGCCTGGTGTGGACGCTCCTGCTCACCACGCCGCTGATGATCGGCATCCAGATGCTCTCGGCTCGCATCGGCTGGGCCACCGGCAAGGGGCTGGGCGCCAACATCGCCCGGCTGTGCCCGCGCTGGCTGACGATGTCGCTCGTGGCGCTGCTGGTCGTGGCCAACACCATCAACATCGCGGCAGACATCGGTGCGATGGCCGAAGCCGCACGCCTGCTGGTGGGCGGACACCGCAGCCTGTTCATCGTGGGCTTCGGCACCGTGTGCGTGCTGGGGCAGGTGTTCTTCTCGTATGAGCGGTCGGTGCGCATCCTCAAGTGGCTGACGCTGGCGCTGTTCTCGTACTTCGCCGTGGTGATGGTCGTGCAGGTGCCCTGGCAGCAGGCCGCTGTCGAGTCCCTGCAGCCGTGGAGTTTCTTCCCGGCGAACGCCAAGGCCAGCGACTACGCGAGCATGGTCGTGGCCGTGCTGGGCACGACCATCAGCCCGTATCTGTTCTTCTGGCAGGCCGCGCAGGAGGTGGAAGACAACCACGGCCGGCCCGATGCCGCCCAGCTGCGGCTGGTGCCCTCCTATGCGCAGGAGCACCTGTACCGCATCAAGCAGGACACCTACTTCGGCATGGGCCTGTCCAACATCATCGCCCTGTGCATCGTGCTGTCGACCGCGGTGACGCTCAACATGCACGGCATCACCAGCATCCAGACCTCGTCCGAGGCAGCCGAGGCGCTGCGTCCCGTGGCCGGCGAGTTCGCGTTTGCGATCTTCGCGCTGGGCATCATCGGCACCGGCCTGTTGGCGGTGCCGGTGCTCGCGGGTTCGGCGGCGTATGCGGTCAGCGAAGTCTTCGGATGGAAGGCCAGCCTCTCGCACGGCTTCCACGAAGCCCGCGGCTTCTACGCCATCATCATCGCCGCCACCGGCATCGGCAGCCTGATGAGCGTGTTCGAGCTGGACCCCATCAAGGCGCTGGTGTGGAGCGCCATCGTCAATGGCGTCATCTCCGTCCCCATCATGGTCGTGATGATGTGGATCGGGCAGTCGGTGCGCGTCATGGGCGAATACACGATCTCACAGCGGCACCGGTTCTTCGGCTGGGCCGCCACCCTCGTGATGGCCATCGCCGTGGTGATGATGCTCGTCACGGGCTGACCCGTTCCCTTCAGTTCAGCAGCGGTTTTGCCGACAACTTCCCTCAGGCGGGGCGTTCAGCCTTGCCTGGCCGGTGCAGACGCTCTCTGCACCGGTCACTACTCCAATCAATCAACGGGAATTGTCAAATGAAACTGAAGCAATGGGTGGGTCTGGCGCTCTGTGCGGCTGCGTGTCATGCGGCCTGGGCCAAGGACAAGGCTTCTCAACTGCCGCTGCTGGTCGTCGGCGCGTCGTATGCCGAGGGCAAGACGCCGTTCAACAACGGCGTCGCGCCGCTGGGCGGCGTCTCGGTCGGGCTCGGCAGCTACCTGAGCCTCGGGCAGGCGCTGACGCGAACGAATCCGCTGCCGGGCTATGTCATCAACGAGGGGCAGGGCGGAGCGGGGACCTTCGCGCGTCCCTACTGCGCCCCGGGCGCTCCCACCTGCGGACCGGCGGGCTGGGAGAGCTACCAGACGCAATTCCATAAGGCGCTGGCGCGCGTCGCTCAACCGCCCAGCTTCAACACCTACAACGCGAAGTACGTGGTCATCACCATGTCCAACGACTGCCTGCATGCCGATGCCTTCGGCATTCCGCAGAATCAGTCGCAGCCCTGCACGGCCGCGCAGATGAACCAGACGGTGGACCGGCTCGTCGCGCTGGGGCAGGACGCGGTGTCGCGTGGCATCACGCCCATCTACGACGTGATGCCGCGCTACGAGAAGCTGGACCTGCCGCTGTTCCGCAGCCTGTTCGGCCTGGCCTGGGTGATCGGCGAGGCCGACTACAACCAGCTTCGCCAGCTCTCGCGCACGCGCCTCAGCGCCGAAGTGCCCAAGGCTGTGGTGGTCGACATGTGGAAGGACTTCGTGCACATCGGCGACGGCATCCACCCGACGCCGGAGACGGCCAAGCATGCGGCGCGCATCGTGGCCGATGAAATCCTGAAGCGGGACTGAAGCAGGCACAGTGATGCGGCCGGGCAGGCCGCATCACTTCTGCGCACAAGCGGCGCGCTGCCCCTGGCGGATCGCCGTGAGCTGCTGGCCGATCTCGTCGGCAAGGCGGACTGCCGCCCGCCTGTGGGCTGCAGCCAGCGGTGCGATGCCGGGCTCGCTCACCGGCTCCTGGATGACGCTGCGGCACAGCAGGCTGTCCGAGCCCTTCTGGTTGGAGTTCACCGACCAGTTGGCGTCGATGCGCGCTTCGCGGCCGGGCGTGGTCTCGAATCGCTGCACGTCAATGTGCACCGACAGCATCGGGCCCGATGGCGCGAGCATGCCCTTGACGTCCACGATGCCCCACTTCGCCGCCAGCCGAGCCACCACCGCGCCGCGCAGCTCGTCCTGCAAGGGCGCGGCCCAGCGGTCCTGTTCCAGCATCAGCAGCGACTCATCGGCCTGGCGGACCACCCACTGCGCATGGTCGACCTGCGGCGGAATGCCGACGGGGTGGATGTAGACCAGCCCCTGCGCCTGGGCCGGCACTGCGGCGTCCGCAGGAACGAGCGTGTGGAACCGCTCGGGCACCTTGTTCGTCGAGCACGCCGCGAGTGCTGACGCCACCACCAGGGCCACGCCGGTCACGCGCTTCATCGGCTCTTCTCCTGTGAGTTCAATGCCGGGTCCGCAGGCTTGCCCCGCAGGATGGATTCGGGATGCCGCTGCAGGTAGTCGCCCAGCGTGCGCAGGGCCTGCGCGGCGCGCTGCAGCTCCACCATCGTCTGCTCGACGTTGCGCTGCACCGGCGCGCTTTCGTCCAGCAGGTTGCGGTTGAGGCTGTCCACCGAGGCCTGCACCGACTGCAGCGTGCGCTGCACTTCGGCCAAGGCCTTCTGCGCTTCGGGCGTGAGCTGGCGGATGCTCTGCTGCGCCTGCTTGAGCGTGCTGCTCAGGTCGCGGCCGATCTCGTCGAAGGGCACCTTGCTCACCTTGGCGACGATCTCGGCGATCTGCGGCTGCAGCTCGCTGAGCGTGCCCGGCACGGTGGGAATGAGCGGCGCGCCGTTGCTCATTGCGAGCTGGGCGGGCGTGGTCTTGGGCATGAAGTCCAGCGCGATGTACTGCGCGCCGCTGAGCAGGTTGGCCGTGCGCAGCTGGGCGCGCACGCCGTTGTCCACCAGCGTGCGCATGAATCGCACGTCCGCATCCTCGGACAGCGTCGAGTCACGCAGCATCGCCGTGCGGATGGCGCCCAGCCGCAGCGGGAAGATCTGCGCGGTCACCTCCATCGGGTAGCGGCGGCGCTTGGCGTCGAACTGCAGCGACATGGACTGCACGGTGCCGATCTCGATGCCCAGGAAGTCGATCGGCGCGCCGATGGCGAGGCCGCGCACCGACTGGTCGAACACCATGCGCACTTCCATTGGCGGCCCGTCGGGCGGCGCGAGCGCGGCCTTGCGGTCGTGGAAGAGGCTGAAGGTGGCGCCGGCCGGAGCCGGGGGCATGCCCTCGCTGCCGGGCAGCCGCTCGAAGGCGATGCCGCCGGCGATCACCGAGGCCAGGGTCTGCACGTTCAACGTGACCCCGGTGGCGCTGAGCGTGAGGTCCAGCCCGCTTGCGTTCCAGAAGCGCGACTGCTGGTTCACCAGCGTCTCGTACGGTGACTCGACGAACACCTGCACGGTGAGCAGGTCGTTCTTCGGGTCCAGCGTGTAACCCACCACCCGGCCCACGCGGGCACGGCGGTAGTAGACCGGTGTGCCCACGTCCAGCGAGCCCAGGTCGTTCGCGCGCAGCACGAAGCTTCGGCCGGCCTCGCCGCGCAGCACGAAGGGTGGGGCTTCCAGGCCGATGAATTCGTGCGATGACTTCGCCGAAGTGCCCGCATCCACGCCGATGTACGAACCCGACAGCAGTGTGTTCAACCCGCTGATGCCCGCGGTGCCGATGCGTGGCCGCACGACCCAGAAGTGCGTGTCCTCCACGGCGAGGTTGGCCACCGAGCGGTCCAGCCGCACGACCACCAGCACGCGCTTGCGGTCCTCGCTGAGCGTCACCGTCTCGACGCGCCCGACGATCACCTCCTTGTATCGGACCTCCGTCTTGCCGGGTTCCAGGCCTTCGGCGGTGCGGAACTCGATGGTCACGCGCGGGCCGGCTTGCAGCACCGACGAGATGAGCAGCGACAGGCCGATCATCACGGCGACGATGGGCACCAGCCACACCAGCGACAGCCGCGCCGGGTTCTTCTTGCGCACCACGGGTTCCGCGACGGCCGCGGGCACAGGCGGCGCTGGCTCGGGCGGTACGCTTGCGGGCCCTTCTACGGGCGGGTTGGTGTCGTCGTGTTCAGCCACGGGGGGCATGCTCCTGCCAGATGAGCCGGGGGTCGAAACTGCGCGCGGCGAACATGGTGAGGATCACCACGGCCGCGAAGGCGATGAGGCCGGGCTCGGGCTGGACGCTGGCGAGCTTGCCGAAGCGCACCATGCCCACCAGCAGCACGACCACGTACACGTCGAGCATGGACCAGTGGCCCACCGTCTCGACGACGCGATAGAGCTTCGCACGTTCCAGCCGCCGCCAACCGGAACGCCGCCGCGCCGTCCAGGCCAGCAGCGCCAGCGCCACGATCTTCAGGAGCGGCACGATGATGCTGGCCACGAACACGATGGCCGCCAGGCCATAGGCCTTGTCGGTCCACAGCTCGCCGATGCCGCCCGCGATGGTGTACGTGTTGCTGCGGAACACGTTGGTGGTGGTCATGATCGGCAGCAGGTTGGCCGGCACGTACAGCAGCACCGAGGCCGCAAGCAGCGCCCAGGTGCGCTGCAGGCTGCGCGGCTTGCGGGCATGCAGCCGGTTGCCGCAATGCGGGCAACGCAGGCGCAGGGTGTGGTCGTCTTCGGCGTTGGGCGCGGCGGATACCGTGCCGCAGTATTCGCAGCCGAGCATCTGGGCGGGCGTGAAGCTCATTGGGACACCTCCGTGCTGCGCACTGCGGTGCGAGCCCCTTCGGGCGGCCGTGCGGGGCTCATGGCGCAGGCTCCATCCACAAGTGCTTGAGCCCGCCCGATTCGAGGGCGGCCAACAGCAAGGCCAGCCCGCCGAATGCGAACATGCCCGGGCCTGGCAGTGCATGCGCCAGCGAGGCGATGCGCACGATGGACACCGCGGCGGCGACCATCATCACCTCCACCATGCTCCAGCGCGTCGCTTCGTGCAGGGCCCGCATGCACCAGCCGAACCAGCGTGCGCGCCGGCCCAGGGTCAGCGGCAGCAGCACCATCAGACGCAGCCCGATGAGCAGGGCGGGCGCGACGATGGCCGTCAGCGCCGACAGCACCGCGACGAGGGGCTCGCCGGCATTCCACATGAGGTGGATGGCATACGGCAGGGTGGCGGCCGTGCGTGATCCGCGCAGGTCGATGTCGACGATGGTCGAGCAGTTGGCGATCAGCAGCACCATGCCGGCGGCCAGCGTCAGGGCGAGCATGGCCTCCACGCCCAGCCGGTGGCCGCGCGCCAGCACCGCATCGCAGCGGTGGCAATGCAGCACCTCACCGCTGGCCAGCGGGCGCCAGCGGTGAACGGCATCGCATTGGTCGCAGACGATGAGGGGTTGGTCTTGCAAGCGCGCTGGGTTCCTGGGGTCCGGCGGAGGTGGCCGGGTTGGGGTCAATGGTACGAATGTGCCCGGGAAGGCACTGTAGGACAAGCGCTCGACCGGGCAGATACGATCCGCAGCATGAACCTGCGATTCGTGGAAGCCTTTTACTGGGTCGTCTCGCTCAAGAGCGTGTCTCGCGCGGCGGAGAAGCTGTTCATCACCCAATCGGCCATGAGCAGCCGCATCGCGGCGCTGGAGGAGGAGCTGGGCGTGCTGCTGCTGGACCGGCGCGACAAGCAGTTCCGGCTCACCGTGGCGGGCATGCGTTTCTTCAACCATGCGCAGCGCCTGCTGGAACTGCAGCGCGAGATCAAGGGCGAGATGGGCGGCGCGGACGGTGCGCAGCGGGCGGTGTCGTTGCGCATCGGGGCCATCGAGTCGGTGCTGCACTCCTGGCTGATCGACTGGGTGCATTCCATGCGCGCCGGCAACCCCGACTTCGAGCTGGAGCTGACGGTGGAAACCACGCCCGTGCTGGTGGACCAGATCCACCGCGGCGCGCTGGACATCGCCTTCGCGGCGCTGCCGTCAGTCGGCGAGCGGCTGCGCAGCCGCGCCCTGCCGCCCATGGAGATGGTGTTCGTGGGCAACACCCAGGTGCACCGCAAGCGCCGGTACACGCTGGCCGATCTGTCGGAGTTCGACTTGCTGACCTTCCAGCGCGGCTCGCAGCCGCACGTGGCGCTGATGGATGTGTTCCGCGATGCCGGCGTGCCCTTGCGGCACGTGCACAACATCTCATCGATTTCGGCGATGGTGCAGCTGGTCGAGGGCGGCTTCGGCGTGGCGACGCTGCCGCTGGCGGCCGTGCTTCGGCTGGCCGAACGGCTGCCGCTCAAACCCCTGAAGTGCGAGGCGAGATTGCCCCCGCTGCCGGTGCATGCGAGCTATCGTGACGACCCCACGTCCACGCTGGCGCAGGGCGTGGTGGATGCGGTGCTGGAGTACGTCGGCGCAGGCAAGCCCAGGCGGCGTTCGGGACGCAGCGAGACCTGGTCTTGAGCCCGGAAAACGGTATTGAGGGTTTTCACCAATCATCGAAAAAATCGATGATCTAAGAAAAAAATTTCCCGTTTGCTGCTGCGCTGCGACGACCAACACAATCCGTTTCACGTCATCAGACAGTCATCTTTCGGGGCAACGAATTGAACGCAGCAGTCCACGCCATCCGCGATGAAGAAGTGACCGTGAGCAAGGTCGACATCGCCCGCGCCGCGATCCGTGCAGGCACCTTCTCGGGGCACACCAGCGGCATCGCTCGAGACCATGTGCAAGGCAACATCGTCATCCTGCCGCAGTCGCTGGCCTCTGATTTCCTGCGCTTCTGCCAGCGCAATCCCAAGCCCTGTCCGGTGCTCGCGGTGTCCGAGCCGGGCGACCCGATGCTCCCCAAGCTGGGGCGTGACATCGACATCCGCACCGACGTGCCCCGTTATCGGGTGTGGCGCCGCGGCGAGCTGATCGACGAGTCCACCGACATCCGCAAGCTGTGGCGCGACGACCTGGTCACGTTCGTGATCGGCTGCTCGTTTTCGTTCGAGCAGGCGCTGCTGGATGCCGGCCTGTCGCTGCGCCACATCGACCAGAACCGCAACGTCGCGATGTACCGCACCAACATCCAGACGGAACCGGCCGGCCCTTTCCATGGCCCGATGGTGGTGTCCATGCGTCCGCTGCGTGCGGCCGACGCCATCCGCGCCATCCAGGTCACTTCGCGCTTCCCCGACGTGCACGGCGCGCCGGTGCACATCGGCGACCCGAGCCTCATCGGCATCAAGGAACTCTCGCTGCCCGACTACGGCGATGCGGTGGAAGTGATGCGCGACGAGCTGCCCCTCTTCTGGGCCTGCGGTGTGACGCCGCAAGCCGCCATCACCCAGGCCCGGCCGGAGTTCTGCATCACGCATGCGCCGGGCGCCATGCTCATCACCGACCTGCTGAACCACCAGCTGGCGGCCTTCTGAATCTTTTCGACAGCAACCACAGGAGAACACCATGCGCAGAACCTTCGTCAAGGCGATCATCGGCGCCAGCATCGCGATGGCTTTCCACGCAACAGCTTCGGCCCAGACGCAGGAAGTGCGCATCGGCGTCATCTACCCCCTGACCGGCCCGTCCGCGTCGGTGGGTGGCGAGCTGAAGAACGCGCTGGAGATGGCCGCCGACATCATCAACAACGGCGCGAAGGTGCGCGACCTGCCCTTCGCTGCGGGCGGCGGCCTGCCGGGGCTCAAGGGCGCGAAGATCAAGCTGGTGTTCGCCGACCACCAGGGCAACCCGCAGGTGGGCGCCACCGAAGCCGAGCGCCTGATCACGCAGGAAAAAGTGGTGGCCATCGTCGGCTCCTACAACAGCGCCGTGACGCTGACGGCCAGCCAGATGGCCGAGCGCTACAAGATTCCGTTCCTGAACCCGGAGTCGTCGTCCGCATCGCTCACGCAGCGTGGCTTCAAGTACTTCTTCCGCACCACGCCGCATGACGACCTCTTCGTGCACAACGCCTTCGACTTCCTGAAGGAGCTGCAGGAGAAGAAGGGCGTGAAGATCGGCCCCATCGCCACCTTCAACGAGAACGGCCTGTGGGGCACCGAGACCACCAAGCTGCAGGCCAAGCTGGCACCGGAAAAGGGCTACACGCTGGCCAAGCAGATCCTCTACCCGGCCAAGACCACGCAGCTCACCTCCGAGGTGCAGACGCTGAAGGCCGCGAACCCCTCGCTGGTGATGCAGTCGTCCTACACGCCAGACGCCATCCTCTCGATGAAGACGTACAAGGAGCTGGGCTTCTCGCCGGACATGATCCTCGCGAACAACGCCGGCTTCACCGACACCGAGTTCATCAAGACGCTGGGCAAGGACGCGGAATACGTCATCACGCGCGAGGTGTGGGCGCTGGACCTGGCCAACCGCAATCCGCTGATCAAGGAAGTGAACGAGCTGTTCAACAGCCGCTACAAGATCAACTTCACCGGCAACTCGTCGCGCACCTTCACCGGCCTGATGGTGATGGCTGACGCGATCAACCGCGCGAAGTCGACGGAGCCCGAAGCCATCCGCAAGGCGCTGACCGAAACCAACATCACGGCCGACCACCTCATCATGCCCTGGAAGGGCGTGAAATTCGACGAGAACGGCCAGAACGTGCTGGGCCGCGGCATCCTCGTGCAGATCGTGGACGGCAAGTACAACACCGTGTGGCCCTTCAACATGGCCAGCCGCGAAGTCACCTGGCCCATGCCCAAGTGGGACCAGCGCAAATCACAGTGACTGCAGTGATCTGACTCATCGCGCCTCCTGAGGGCGCACGGTGACAAACCAGCCCGGCCGCCTGGCCGGGCCCGGGCGGAGCCTTGCCGGCGTCACTCAAGGTCGATGAGCACAAGAGGTGGACATGACACAAGACATACTTTTGCAGACCCTCGCATCGGGCATCCTGATCGGACTGATCTATGCCCTGGTGGCGGTGGGCCTCACGCTGATCTTCGGCGTGATGGAGATCACCAACTTCTCGCACGGCGAGTTCCTGATGCTGGGCATGTACTCGGCGTTCTGGATGTTCGCGCTGTGGCACTGGGACCCGATCGTCACGCTGCCGATCTCGGCCATCGGCCTGTTCGTGGTGGGCGCGGCGATGTACCGGCTGGTCATCAAGCGCATCATCGGCGCGGCGCCGATCTCGCAGATCTTCACGACCTTCGGCCTGATGATTTTGCTGCGCGGCGTGGCGCAGTTCCTGTGGAAGGCCGACTACCGCGCCATCGACAAGTCCAGCGTGTCGGGCAGCCTCTCGCTGTTGGGCGTGCAGCTTGGAACGCCGCAACTGGCCGCTGGCGTGGGCGCGGTGCTCACCACGGTGGCGGTGTATCTCTTCCTCAGCAAGACCCGCGCTGGCGCGGCGCTGGAAGCCACGGCGGCCGACCGTGAAGCCGCCCAGCTCATGGGCATCGACTCGCAGCGCATGTTCACGCTGGCCTGGGGCATCGGCGCGGCCTGTGCCGGCGTGGCCGGTGCGCTGCTGGCCACCTTCTTCCCGATCTTTCCCGAGGTCGGCGCGAACTTCATCCTCATCGCCTTCGTCGTGGTGAACCTGGGCGGCTTCGGCAGCGTGGCCGGCGCCTTCTGGGCGGGCCTCATCGTCGGCGTGGTGGAGGTGATGGGCGGGCTGCTGCTCGGACCGCAATTCAAGATGGCCGTCGTGCTCGCACTCTTCCTCGCGATGCTGATCTGGCGCCCCCAAGGCCTCATGGGCAAGACATGAAGCCGGCCACCAAGGAATCACCTGACATGAACACCATCACCATGGCGGCCAAGGCGCGCGAGGACGCTGCCGGCCGACCCTTCCTGAACCGCAGCCTGGTGCTCGGCGCCATCGCCGGCGTGGCACTGCTCGCGCTGCCGCATTTCGTCGACAGCCCCTCGCACCAGAACCTGCTGATCCTCATCCTCATGGCCGCGCAGCTGGGCGTGGCGTGGAACATCCTGGGCGGCTTCGCCGGCCAGGTCTCGCTCGGGCACGTCGCGTTCTTCGGCATCGGCGCCTACACCTCGACCATGCTGCTGATGAACTTCGGGCTCAACCCGTGGATCGGCGCACTGGTCGGCGGCGTGGTGTCGGTGGCGGTGGGCACCGTGATCGGCTGGCCCTGCTTCCGGCTCAAGGGCCACTACTTCACGATGGCGACCATCGCGGTGGCCGAGCTGATCCAGATCCTGTTCAACAACTGGGACCTCGCGGGCTCGGCGGTGGGCCTGACCATCCCGATGGACAAGCAGGGCATCGGCACGATGATCTTCGCGTCCAAGGTGCCGTACTACTACCTGGCACTGGGGTTGCTCGCCATCAGCCTGGGCGTGAACTTCTGGATCTCCAGGAGCTTCCTGGGCTACTACTTCCGCGCCATCAAGGACGAGCCCGATGCGGCACGCAGCCTGGGCGTGAGCCTCACGAAGTACAAGCTGGTCGCGCTGGGCTTCTCCACCTTCCTCGCGGCACTGGGCGGCAGCCTCTATGCGCAGAAGGAGCTGTACATCGACCCGAACTCGGTGCTGCACACGGGGCTGTCCATCAAGATGGCGCTGGTGTCCATCCTGGGTGGCGTGGGCTCGTTGTTCGGCCCGGTGGTGGGGGCCACGGCCTTCACGCTGATCGAGGAAGGCTCGCGCATCGCCTTCGGCGGCACGGGACGCGGCACGGACATGATCGTGCAGGCCGTGATCATCATCGCGATCGCCGTCTACAAGCCGAGCGGCCTGCTGGGCTGGGGCAAGGAACTCTGGTCGCGGTTTGCGCGCCGCAGCAGCAAGGGGGAGGGCCAGGCATGAGCACCCTGCTTGAAGTCAAGAACGTCACCAAGCGCTTCGGCGGCCTCGTGGCCAACGACGACGTGTCCTTCAGCGTGGGCCGCGGACAGATCGTCGGCCTGATCGGACCGAACGGCGCGGGCAAGACCACGATGTTCAACTGCGTGGCCGGCTACTTCGCGCCAACGCAAGGCGAGATCCTGCTCGACGGCCAGGCCGTGCATGGCCTGCCGCCGGAGCGCTGCGCGCAGGTCGGCATCGGCCGCACCTTCCAGGTGGCGCGCACCTTCACCAGCATGACCGCCTGCGAGAACGTGATGGTGGGCGCGCTCATGCTCAGCCGCAACACGGCGATCGCGCGGTCCAAGGCCATGGAGCTGCTGGAGTTCGTGGGCCTTGCGCGCCACGCCGACCGCGCCGCCGGCACGCTCACCGTGAGCGAGCAGCGTCGCCTGGCCGTGGCGCGTGCCCTGGCGCTGAAGCCCAAGCTGCTGCTGATGGATGAAGTGATGGCGGGCCTCAACCCGACCGAGGTTCGCGAGGCGGTGGACGTGGTGCTGAAGATCCGCGGGCAAGGCATCTCCTGCCTGATCGTCGAGCACGTGCTCGAAGGAATCATGCCGATTGCCGACCGCATCGTGGTGCTGGACTACGGCAAGAAGATCGCCGATGGCACGCCTGCGCAAGTCTCGCAGGACGAGCGCGTGATCGCAGCCTACCTGGGGGAATGACGATGTTGAACGTGAGCGGACTCAAGGTGAGCTACGGCGGCGTGCTGGCAGTGTCCAAGGTGGACATCGAGGTCGCCAAGGGACAGATCGTGGCGCTGGTGGGCGGCAACGGCAACGGCAAGTCGACCACGCTGCGCGCGGTGGCGGGCCTGAACCAGGCGGACCAGGGCGACATCGTCTTCGAGGGCCAATCGCTCAAGGGACTGCCGGCGCACGAGCGCGTGGGCCTGGGCCTGTCGCTGGTGCCCGAGGGCCGGCGCCTGTTCCCGCGCCTGACGGTGCAGCGCAACCTGGAGCTGGGTGCCTACACGCGGCGCGACAAGCACGAGGTGGCCGAGACGCTGGACCGCGTGTACGGCTGGTTTCCCATCCTCAAGGAACGGCGCACGCAGCTGGCGGGCACGATGAGCGGCGGCGAGCAGCAGATGCTGGCCATCGGCCGCGGCCTCATGGCCCGGCCCCGGCTGCTGATGCTCGACGAGCCCTCGTGGGGCATTGCGCCGAAGTTCGTGACGAAGGTGCTGGACACCATCCAGCACATCAATGAACAGGGCGTCTCCATCCTGCTGGTGGAGCAGAACCTGCACAAGGCATTGGCGATTGCACATCACGGCTACGTGATCCAGACCGGACGGATCGTGATGCAGGGAAGCGGCCGCGAGCTGCTGGAAAGCGAAGACATCAAGAAGGCTTATCTGGGACTGTGAACTCGAACCGGTTTGTGGACTTGTTGGTGAAAGGACACGACGATGAGTACGCTGATCACGCGCCGCAGCTTTGCTGCGGCCACCCTGGGGGGACTGCTGCTGCCACAGGCAAAGGCGCTGAGTTCTTGGAAGCTGGCCACGGGCTACCGGGCCGAATCCTTCCACACGCAGAACATCAGCACGCTGGCACGCGAGGTGGGGGTGGCCACCCAGGGATCCTTCGTCATCGACATCCATCCCAACAACACGCTGGCCAAGCTCAACGACATCCGCTCGGCGGTGGAGTCGGGCAAGGCGCAGGCGGGCGAGTCCATCCTCACCAGCATGACGGGCGAGATTCCGCTGGCAGGGGCCGACTCGGTGCCCTTCATCGTGAGCAGCTATGCGGATGCCAGGCGCATGTGGAAGCACCAGCGCCCCATGCTGGAGAAGCACTTCCAGGAGCGCGGGCTGGTGCTGCTGTACGCGGTGCCGTGGCCGCCGCAGGGTTTGTATTCGAGCAAGCCGGTGACGGGCATCGCCGACTTCAAGGGCACGCGCATGCGCACCTACAACTCGACGACGGCGCGCATCGCCGCGCTCATGCAGGCGCAGGGCGTGGACGTGCCGATGGTCGAGGTGGGCAAGGCCTTCGCCGAGGGGCGGGTGGACAACATGATCACCTCGGCCGTCACGGGCGTCGAGAACAAGGTGTGGAGCCACGTGAAGTACTTCTATGAGATCAACGCGTGGTTCCCGAAGAACGTGGTGTTCGCCAACGCGAAGGCCATGGCCGAGCTGGAGCCGCTGGCGCGCGACGCCCTGCTGCGCGCGGCCAGCGCCGCCGAGCAGCGCGGCTGGGAAACCAGCGAGCGGCTGGCCTTCGAATCGGTGGAGGAACTGCGCCGCAACGGCATGAAGATCGAGCGCGTGCCGCGCGACTTCAACATCGACCTGAAACGGATGGGCGAACGCTTCTCGCTGGAATGGGTGCGCCAGGTGGGCCCCGAGGCGAACGGCGTGTTCATCCCTTATTTCACCCAGGCATAGAGAGTGCGCCATGGGCTACTACATCTTCTGACTGAAAGAACGACATGCAAGAGACCCCTCGCAGCGCGGACCGTTGGCAGTTCTGGATCGACCGCGGCGGCACGTTCACCGACATCGTGGCCAAGCGGCCGGATGGCTCGCTCACCACGCACAAGCTGCTGTCGGAGAACCCTGAGCAGTACCGCGATGCGGCCGTGGCCGGCATCCGCCACCTGCTGGGGCTCCAGCGGGGCGAGGCCATCACGCCCGAGCTGGTGGAGTGCGTGAAGATGGGCACGACGGTGGCCACCAATGCGCTGCTGGAGCGCAAGGGCGAGCCCACGCTGCTGGTGACGACGCAGGGTTTCCGCGACGCGCTGCGCATCGCCTATCAGGACCGTCCGCGCATCTTCGACTGCAACATCCAGCTGCCCGAGTTGCTGTACTCGCGCGTGATCGAGGCGAAGGAGCGCGTGGGTGCCGATGGCGAAGTGGTGCAGCCGCTGGACCAGGCGCACCTGCGTTCCGAGCTGAAGGCCGCCTTTGATGCGGGCATCCGCAGCGTGGCCATCGTCTTCATGCACGGCTACCGCTTCACCGAGCATGAGCTCGCCGCCAAGCGCATCGCCGGCGAGATCGGCTTCCCGCAGATCAGCGTGTCGCATGAAGTGAGTCCGCTGATGAAGCTGGTGAGCCGCGGCGACACGACGGTGGTGGATGCCTACCTCTCGCCCATCCTGCGCCGCTACGTGGAGCAGGTGTCCAGCGAGATGCCGGGTGTGAAGCTGTTCTTCATGCAGTCCTCCGGCGGCCTCACCGATGCGCGCTCCTTCCAGGGCAAGGACGCGATCCTGTCCGGCCCGGCGGGCGGCATCGTGGGCATGGTGCGCACGGCGCAACTGGCCGACTTCGGCCATGTCATCGGCTTCGACATGGGCGGCACGTCCACCGACGTGAGCCACTTCGCCGGCGAGTTCGAGCGCGCCTTCGAGACGCAGGTGGCCGGCGTGCGCATGCGTGCGCCGATGATGAGCATCCACACCGTGGCGGCCGGCGGCGGCTCCATCCTCAGCTTCGACGGTGCGCGGTTCCGTGCCGGCCCCGAGAGTGCCGGTGCCAATCCCGGCCCGGCCAGCTACCGCCGCGGCGGGCCGCTGGCGGTGACCGATGCGAACGTGATGGTCGGCAAGATCCAGCCGCGCTACTTCCCGAAGGTGTTCGGGCCGGCGGCCGACGAGTCGCTGGACCGCGAGGTGGTGGTGAAGAAGTTCACCGAGATGGCCAACGCCATCGAAAAGTCCACCGGCACGAAGCGCGCGCCCGAGGAAGTGGCCGAAGGCTTCATCGACATTGCCGTGGGCGCGATGGCCAATGCCATCAAGAAGATCTCGGTGGCGCGCGGCTACGACGTGACGCGCTACACCTTGCAGACCTTCGGCGGCGCCGGCGGCCAGCATGCCTGCCGCGTGGCCGATGCGCTGGGCATGAACCGCGTGTTCGCGCACCCGCTGGCCGGCGTGCTGTCGGCCTACGGCATGGGCCTGGCCGACCAGAACGTGATCCGCGAGGCAGCGATCGAGCAGCCCTTGTCGTCGTCGCTGGCGGCCGTGGCGGCGCGCCTGGACGTGCTCGCCGCCGACGCGCAAGGCGAGCTCAACCGCCAGGGTGTGACCGGCGGACAGGTGGTGGTGCACCGCCGCGTGCACCTTCGCTACGAAGGCACCGATTCCGCGCTGGTCGTGCCCTTTGGCACGGCGGGGCAGATCCAGCAGTCCTTCGAGGACGCCTACCGCCAGCGCTTCGCCTTCCTGATGAGCGAGCGCCGCCTGATCGTCGAGGCCGTGTCGGTGGAGGCCGTGGGCGCGGGCGATGCGCCGGCCGAGCCGCGCGTGGCGGTGGGGGCCGAAGCCAAGGCGCCGGTCGCCGAGACGGTGCAGATGTTCAGCAACGGCCGCTGGTGGGATGCCGCGCTCATCGTGCGCGAACAGGCCAAGCCCGGCCAGTTCATCGACGGCCCGGCCATCATCGCGGAGAAGAACGCCACCACCGTGGTCGAACCCGGCTGGCGCGCGCGCGTCACCGACCTCGACCACCTCGTGCTCGACCGCGTGCAGCCGCGCGAGGCCCGCAAGGCCATCGGCACCTCGGTGGACCCGGTGATGCTGGAGGTCTTCAACAACCTCTTCATGAACATCGCCGAGCAGATGGGCCTGCAGCTGCAGAACACCGCCTACTCGGTGAACATCAAGGAACGGCTGGACTTCTCCTGCGCGCTCTTCGATGCCGAGGGCAACCTCATCGCCAACGCACCGCACATGCCGGTGCACCTGGGCTCGATGAGCGAATCTATCCGCACGGTGATCAACGGCAATGCCGGCCAGATGTCGCCGGGCGACGTGTTCGTGCTCAATGATCCGTACCACGGCGGCACGCACCTGCCGGACGTGACGGTGGTCACGCCGGTGTTCGACGACAAGGGCGACAAGATCCTCTTCTACGTCGGCTCGCGCGGCCACCATGCCGACATCGGCGGCACGACGCCGGGCTCCATGCCGCCGTTCTCCACGCGCATCGAGGAAGAGGGCGTGCAGATCGACAACGTGAAGCTGGTGTCGCGCGGACGCTTGCTGGAGCAGGAGATGCTCGCGCTGCTGCGCAGCGGCGAACATCCTTCGCGCAATCCGGAGCAGAACATCGCCGACCTGAAGGCCCAGATCGCGGCCAACGAGAAGGGCGTTCAGGAGCTGCGCAAGATGGTCGCGCAGTTCGGGCTCGATGTCGTGCAGGCGTACATGCGCCACGTCCAGGACAACGCGGAAGAGTCGGTGCGCCGCGTCATTACAAAGCTCAGGGATGGCAGCTTCACGCTGCCGCTGGACAACGGCGCGCGCATCCACGTGGACATCCAGGTGGACGCCGCCGGCCGCAGCGCGGTCATCGACTTCACCGGCACATCGGCGCAACTGACCAACAACTTCAACGCGCCCAAGGCGGTGTGCATGGCGGCGGTGCTGTACGTGTTCCGCACGCTGGTGAACGACGACATCCCGCTGAACGCGGGCTGCCTGAAGCCGCTGAAGGTCATCGTGCCCGAAGGCTCCATGCTCAACCCGCGCCCGCCGGCCTCGGTGGTGGCGGGCAACGTGGAGACCTCCACCTGCATCACCAACGCGCTGTACGGCGCGCTGGGCGTCATGTCGGCCGGCCAGTGCACGATGAACAACTTCACCTTCGGCAACGACAGGCACCAGTACTACGAGACCATCTCCGGCGGATCGGGCGCCGGCCCTGACTTCGACGGCACGAGCGTGGTGCAGACCCACATGACCAACTCGCGCCTCACCGATCCGGAAGTGCTGGAGTTCCGCTTCCCGGTGCGCCTGGACAGCTACGAGATCCGCAAGGGTTCGGGCGGCGCGGGCAAGCACCGCGGCGGCGACGGCGGCATCCGGCGCGTGCGCTTCCTGGAGAAGATGACGGCGTCGATCCTGTCCAACGGGCGGCACAGCGGTGCCTTCGGCGTGGCGGGGGGGCAGCCGGGGCAGCCGGGCGTGAACAAGGTGGAGCGTGCGGATGGCCGCGTGGAGGTGCTGGACCACATCGGCTCGACCGAGATGGAGCCGGGCGACGTGTTCGTGATCGAGACGCCGGGAGGTGGCGGCTACGGGGCGTGATCCAATTCCCCGATGCCCATGCTGCTGCTCAAGCTCGCCCTCGTGGCCTTCGTCGTCCTCGGTGCGTCGCTTGTTTCCAGGCGCTTCGGCCACGGTGTGGCCGGCACCTTGTCCGGCATGCCGATGATCGCGGGGCCCATCATGGGCTTCGTGCTGATGCAGTCGTCGGCCGAACACGGCCGCGACATCGCACTCGCCACACTGGTCGCCTTTCCGGCGATGGTGGCGCACATGGTGGTGTTCGCGCGGGCGTCTGGGCGCATCGGCTGGCCGGGCTCGCTCGTCGCGGCCAACCTCGCGTTCCTCACGCTGGGCGCGCTGCTGATCTGGCTGCACCTGCCGGCCTGGGCGGCCGGCCTGCTGGCGGTGGTGTCGCCGCTGGCCGGCATGCGCCTGATGCCGGCGCACCGCCATGAGCGGACGGCGCTGACCATTCCGCGCATCGAGCTGGCCTTGCGCGTGGCCGCGGCAATGGCCTTGGCGGCCGCGCTCATCTTCAGCGCGTCGGCCTTTCCCGCAGCGGTGAGCGGGCTGCTGCTGGCGCTGCCCATCACCGGCAACGTGCTGCCCTGCTTCACGCTGTCGCGGCATGGGCCGGACGCGACGATCGAGTTGCTGCGCGGCTTCGTGCAGGGCATGTTCGGCTTCGTCACCTTCTTCGTGGTGCTGGTCGTGATGCTGCCGGTGCTGGGGACGCTGCAGTCCTATGTGCTGGCCTGGCTGGCGGCCTTGCTCCTGGCGCAAGTGGCCTATGCCATTCATGCGCGACCGGCGCAGGCCGCGGGCGAGCCGTCCTCAGTCCTCTAGGACGATCCGCCGCACCGCTTGCGCCGTCGCCTCGTCCGCCGGCAGGAAGCTTTCCACTGCCAGCTCTGACAAGGTGATGTCCGCCACCGAGCCGAACACCGCGCTCGTGGTGAAGAAGCTGAGCAGGCCTTCGTCCGATTCGAGCTGGAAGGGCGCGACGATGCCCGTGTGCTCGCCATCCATGCGCTGCGTCTGACGCGCGGCCGGCAGCGGGTAGCGGCGAAGTTCCTCGAGCATGTCGGCGAGCACCGGGTCATGGCTGGCCTGCAATTGCTGGGCGAGCCGCAGGGCATGGTTCTCGCGCACCTGCGAAAGGTTGGCGATGCGCGGCGCCAGGCCCTCGGGGTGATGGCACAGGCGCATCACGTTGGGCGATGCGAGCAAGGAGGGCGAGCCGCCGGACAGCACGCGCTGGGTGGCGACGTTGCTGGCTACCACGTTCCAGTGCCGGTCCATCGCCATGGCGGGGAAGGGCGACTGCGCATCGAGCAGGCGCTGCACGGACCTCATTGCATCAGCGAGCGCGGGATCATCCAGCGAACGTTCGCGGTACATCGGCGCAAAGCCGGCGGCCACCAGCCAGGCATTGCGTTCGCGCATGGGAACGCTCAGACAGTGCGCCAGCCGCAGCACCATCTCGCGGCTGGGCGAGGCGCGGCCCGTCTCCACGAAGCTCAGGTGCCGTGCCGACACGCCGGCCTGCAGTGAGAGGTCGAGCTGCGTGAGCCGACGCTGGCCGCGCCATTGGCGCAGCGCGTGGCCGAAGGAGGGAAGCGGTGTGGACATCGGCGTGGTGTGCATGGGCCGCATCGTAGACAGGACGCTGCGCCCATCGCATTACCTGCGAGGTCATCGACGCGATCGATGCAGCGCCAGACCATGCCGGCCGTGCGACTTGCACACCTCTTTCAGGAGACCACGATGACATTCACCGCTGCGCTCGCCGCCGCCACACTCGCCACCGCCGCTTGCACCGACCCCAGCCTGCTTCGACTGGTGGACGACTACGTCACCTTGCACGACACGCCGTCCATCGAAGGCATCGAGCGCCTGTTCACGCCGCGCTTCGTGGTTCAGGGGCCGAACTTGTCGGGAGAACCAACGACGACCGAAGGCTACCTGGCCTTCCTTCAATCCTTGAAAGGCTTGCGCTTCAGGAAGGCGCCGGGCACCGAGGTCGCGGTGGACGACGAAGGGCACCTCGTCCTGCACTTCGTCGTGACCCAGGGGGACAAGACTTTGGCTCGTGGTGTCGACACGATCACGCTCGAAGACGGCAAGATCAGCCGGGTCGTTGGCGTGTATTGAGCGCCCACGATGGCCGTCGTGAGATCGTGAGTTGGCGTCAAATTGGTATTAAATAGGTAACTACTGGTACTCTAGTGGTTATGCCGAATACATGATTGGTCTGGTTCCTGAGACAGTTCAGGCACCAGACGTGGAAGATGCCGTACACGGGACACAGCCCGGGAGCCGCGCCCTGAAAGCGGGCGTCGGGGGCAGGAGGAGTCCTCTTCCAGTGCAGTTCGTCTGGCCGAGCGGCCCGATGTTTCGGGCCGTACCTGCCAATCGTTTCTGCCACGGAGATGGCTACATGACCCCTCTACCGCGCCGCTACCGCCTGCAGCTGCTCGCCGCACTGTCGGCGGCCATCGTCACTGCCTCGGCCTATGCCGCCTACCCCGCATGGGCGCCCGACACCTTCTACAGGGCCGGCACCGTCGTGTCCTACAACGGGCATGACTACCGCGCGCTCGTCGACCAGACCGACTACGCCAGCACGGGCTGGAACCCGACCAACACCAGCCTGTGGACCGACCTCGGCTCCAGCACCAATCCGCCCGCTCCGGCTCCGGCCCCCGCGCCGAGCCCGGCCCCTGCGCCCACTCCGGCGCCCGCACCGGCTCCCGCCCCGGCGCCTGCGCCCGCGCCGGCACCTGCCCCGGGCTGCCAGCCGGCCTGGGCTGCCGCCACCGCCTACACGCAAGGCCAGCAAGCCAGCGTCAACGGCGTGAACTACAAGGCCAACTGGTGGACGCAGGGCCAGAACCCTTCGACCAACAACGGCCCGACCGGCAGCGGCCAGCCCTGGACGCAGGTCAACACCTGCGCCCCGGCGCCGGCTCCCGCCCCCGCACCTGCGCCGGCCCCTGCGCCCGCGCCGGCTCCCGCACCTGCCCCGGCTCCCGCTCCGGCGCCTGCCCCCGCACCGGCGCCTGCTCCGGCCCCTGGCCTGCCCCCGGGCGCGCTCAAGGCCAACCAGGCAGGCCGCGTCTTCGTCGGCTACTACCCGACCTGGAGCGACAACTGGTTCGACGCCACGGGCAAGTCGGCCTCCGAGGTCTACAACCTCAGCAAGTTCGCCCGCGTGCCGGCCAACTACTCGCACGTGATGGTGGCCTTCGCCGACCCGAACTTCTCGTGGGGCGGCATCGCCAGCAACAGCTGGTCGGGCACGGGCATCTCCTTCAACGGCCGTCCGTCGGACATCAAGGCCGCGATCGACGTGCTGCACCAGCGCAACATCAAGGTCATCCTGGCCGTGGGCGGCGTGAACTACGGCAACTGGACGGCGCTGGCGGCTGAAGGCCAGGCCGGCAGCGGGCCGATCACCAACGCCTTCGCCCAGGCGCTGCGCGACCTCGGCATCGACGGCCTGGACGTCGACTACGAAGCCGATGCCGACGTGGACCGCTACGCCAACGCCACCAAGGCGCTGCGCCGCGCGGTGGATGCCGCCGGCGGCGGTCGCGTGCTCACCATGGCCGCATGGTCGACCGGTGCGGACTGCATCGCCGCCACCAGCGCCGATCCGCAGTGTGCCGGCCGCTCCTCGTACTGGGGCGGCAACGCCGGCCGCGAGCGCCTGCTGGCCACCCGCTACCCGGCGGTGGCTGCGGGCCTGGACATGGTCAACGTGATGTCCTATGACGCCCGCTTCGAGCACTACGACGGCGTGCGTGCATGGAACGACTACCGTGCCCTGTTCGCGTCCAAGACCATCGTGTCGATCGGCCTGGAGACCTCGCCGGAAGGCTGGTCGGGTGCCAACCTGGTGGTCAACGACGCCGACGCCCAGTGCGACGGCTCGAAGAACCTGCAGGACCAGTACGGCGCCACGCTGAACCTGCCGTACTCGGTGAACCGCTACACCAGCGCGGTGGCATCGAGCACGCAGGCCAACCGCAACGCCCGTGACGGCGCCATGCTGTGGAGCATCCTGAAGACGGCCAACGGCAACTGCGGCTCGGCGGCGCTCGCGTCGCCCGGCACCATCGGCAAGAAGCTGACGCAGACGCTGGGGGTGGTGGATGATCCGCTGATGCAAGGGGCGGATTGGAAGTAGTAGCGGCCCCCAAGTCGCTGGCGCTCCTGCCCCCGGGGGGCGCCTCCCTGCGGACCGGCAAAGCCGGATCCGCGGGGCACAAGGGCTGTCAATCGTCCGAGTAATTGCGCCAGGCGCCCATCGCCTGGCTCATGAAGTTCACTTGTTTCTGGAACTCCACGCAGTTGTCGCAGATGCGCAGGTGCGTGCTCAGCAGCAGGCGGTCCCACCGGCCGAGCGGGCGCTCCTGCATGTCGGAGATGAGCCGTGAAACCTCTCGGCAACTGCGCTTGAGCAGCTTCTTCTTCAGCGTGGTGTACATCGTGGGACAGTGCTCAATGACTGGGTACGAACCATTTCGCCTGCAGGCATTCGCGCAGTCGCAAACGCGCGCGGTGCAGCAGTACCCACAGGTTGGTCGACGACACCCCCATTTCCTTGCATATTTCTTCGGCCTCCAGTTCCAGCCACTCGCGCATCATGAAGACGCGGGCCTGGTTCGCTGGCAGGTTCTCGACGCAAGCCTGCAGCACCTCGAAGAACTGGCGCTGCTGCAGCGATGACTCGGGGCTGTGCCAGGTCACCTCCCGGTCGCGGAAGTGCCCGTCGGGCGCGAAGACCAGGTCTTCCAGGCCGGAGTCGTCGTCAGGCGACGAGGCCACCTCCCGGGTGTGCCGGCGCAGTTGGTCGATCAGCTTGTGCTTGAGGATGCCCACCAGCCAGGTCTTGAGCTGGGAGCCTCCGGCAAAGGCCTGGGGTTTCTCCAGGGCAGCGAGCAGGGTGTCCGACACTGCGTCCTCGGCCCATGCGTCGTTGCGCAGTTGCGCACGGGCGAAACGCATGAGCTGGGGTCGCAAATCCTCCACCTGGCGGGCAAAATCGCTCATTCCTTGATCTTTTTTCGGTTGGGCCGCGCACCGCAGTGTAAGGATGCGCGTTGACCCGCGACAGATGCTCGTCGATTTTTGACACTCTCACCTGACCAACCCACCTGGAGCTTTCGTCCATGAACCAACGTCTGATCGCTACTTCCGCCCTCGCTTCCGTGCTGGCCATGGGCCTGCTGTCCACCGCTTCGGCGGCCGACGAGAAGGGCAAGGAGAAGTGCTACGGCATCGCCAAGGCCGGCCAGAACGACTGCGCCAACCTCTCGGGCACCCATTCCTGCGCCGGCCAGAACAAGGTCGACAACGGCACCGACGAATGGAAGTACGTGGCCAAGGGTACCTGCACCAAGCTCGGCGGCAAGAGCGCCGACGAGGTCAAGGGCGCCAAGAAGTAAGAGACTGCAAGGCCGATGTCCGACTCCCTGGTGCGCGCGGGCATCGGCCTGCGCCACCCGCACTACGCCGAAGTCATCGAGCGCACGCCGCCGCTGGGCTTCGTCGAGGTTCACTCCGAGAACTTCTTCGCCGACGGCGGCGCCGCACTCGCGGTGCTGCACGACGCGCGCGAACGCTACGAGGTGAGCCTGCATGGCGTGGGACTCGGGCTCGGCTCCGCGGCGGGGCTGGACCCGTGGCACCTGGACCGGCTCGCGGCCCTGGTGGATCGCATCCAGCCCGTCCGCGTGTCCGACCACGCCTGCTTCTGCCGGGCGCCGCGCGGCAAGAGCGCGGGCGCGGTGCATGCGAACGACCTGCTGCCCATCGCCTTCACGCCGGCGTCGCTGGACATCCTGTGTGCCAACGTCTCGCAGGTGCAGGAGCGGCTCAAGCGGCCCATCCTGGTCGAGAACCTCTCGGCCTACCTGTCCTTCGCGGACGACAGCATTCCCGAGCCGGCCTTCTTCGCGGACCTCGCGCGGCGAACCGGCTGCGGCATGCTGCTGGACGTCAACAACCTCATGGTCAATGCGCTGAATGTGCGCGAGGCGGATCCGGTGGCGGCGTGCCGTGCGTTCATCGATGCCTTGCCGGACGGCATGGCGCAGGAGATCCACCTCGCCGGATTCTCGGGCTCGCTGGACGATGGCAGCATCGTCATCGACGACCACGGCAGCCGCGTCCGGCCCGAGGTATGGGAGGTCTACCGGCATGCGGTGAAGCGCTTCGGCGCGGTGCCGACGCTGATCGAGTGGGACACGGATATTCCCGCGTTGCAGGTGCTGCTTGAACAGTCGGCTCGTGCCGATGCCTTGATGCAGGAGTCGACGTGAGCAGCGGCGCCCGGGAAGCCGAAGCGAAGCGTCAGGCAGCGCTCGTGACAGGCATCCTGTCGCGCGACGCCGACGCTTCCACGCTCCCGACCCGCGAGTCCGGCGCCCGTGCGCTGCGCGGGTTGCAGGCCTATCGCGTTAATGCCCACGCGTCTGCCGAGCGGGCGCTGGGTGCGGCATTTCCCACCGTGCGCCAGTTGATCGGCGAGGAAGACTTCGATCGCTTCGCGCAGCTGCATTGGCGTGACGAACCCCCGGCGCGCGGCGACCTGGCTGAATGGGGCGCGGCGTTCGCGGCATGGCTCTCGTCTCAGCAGCCGCTGCGCGAGTGGCCCTACCTGGGCGACTGCGCGAAGCTGGACTGGGCGATGCACCGCTGCGAACGGGCAGCCGATGCGGACTTCGACGCCAGCTCCGCAACGCGGCTGGGCGATACCGATCCGTCGCGTCTGGCCGTGGTGCTCATGCCGGGGCTGGCCGTCATCGAATCGCGCTGGCCCATCGCCATCATCCACCGCGCGCATCACGACGCGGGCTTCTCCTTCGACGAGGTCCGCGACGCCATCGCCCGCGAGCAGGCCGAATCGGTGATCGTCTCGCGCCGCGGCTGGAAGGCGGTGCACGCCACCGTGGACGACGCCACCGCCCAGTGGACCCGGCAACTCCTCGAAGGCTGCGACCTCGCCACCGCCTTGTCCCAAGCCGGCGATGGTTTCGACTTCACCGCCTGGCTCACGCTCGCCATCTCGTCGAATTGGCTGAAAGAATTTCGCGTGCTCGGCGACTGATGCTCATCTCATCTGGAGGAGCTCACATGAACACCACCTCGAACTCGCTGATCGCCAAGCTCTGGTCCCTGTCCGAGCGCGGCATCGCGGGCCTCAACGCATTGCAGCCGCTCGCGCAACTGCTGGCGCGGCTTTACATCGCGCAGGTCTTCTTCCAATCGGGCCTGACCAAGATCCACGACTTCGACACCACCATCGCCCTGTTCATGGACGAATACCACGTCCCGCTGCTGAACCCGACGGTGGCCGCCTACATGGGCACCACCGCGGAGCTGTGCCTGCCCGTGCTGCTGGTGCTGGGCCTGGGTGGGCGCTTTGCCGCGGCAGGCCTGTTCATCCTGAATGCCGTGGCGGTGCTCAGCCTCATGGACGTGGCGCCGGCCGCCTTCCAGCAGCACATGTTCTGGGGCAGCCTGCTGGCCGCCTTGCTGCTGTGGGGGCCGGGCAAGTGGTCGGTGGACCGCTTCACCACGCCGTGGCTGCGCTCGCGCATCTGCGGCGGCGCACACGACACGACCGCTTACTCGCGCACGGCCTGAGGCGCACGGCGTCTCGCATGCGGCTGCACCACAATGGCCGCATGCGCATTCTCGGCCTGCTCATCCACTCGCTGCTGATCTTCTCAGCCCTCGCCGCCGAAGCGGCGACCCTGCAACCCTTCGCCGGCACGGGCAGCGAGCCGGCTGCGCCGTGGCGCGTGGTGGGCCTGCCCAAGCAAACCAAGCCCTTCACCCGCTTCTCGGTGGTGTCGCTGGACGGGCATCAGGCCCTGCGCGTGGAGGCTGAACACTCCTACGGCAACCTGGTACATCCGCTGAGCCTCGCGCAGCCGCCGCATCACCTGGCGTGGGACTGGCGCGTCGAAGAGCCCATCCCCGCCGCGGACATCCACACCCGCTCGGGCGAGGACATCGCGATGAAGGTCTGCGCGCTGTGGGACATGCCCATCGACCAGGTGCCCTTCATCGAGCGGCAACTGCTGCGCGTCGCGCGCTCCCAGGCCGGCGAGGCCTTGCCGGCCGCGACCGTCTGCTACATCTGGGACCCGCACCTTCCCATCGGCACGGAGGCGACCAGCCCGTTCACGGGGCGTGTGCGCTACATCGTGCTGCGCGGGCCCGACGAAGCACTGCACCACTGGGTGCACGAGCGGCGCGACATCGCCACGGACTTCCTCAGGCTCTTCGGCAACGAGAGCCACGACCTGCCGGCGCTGGTTGGCATTGCGGTGGGGGCAGATTCGGACAACACGAAGAGCCACAGCCTGGGGCATGCGGCGCAGGTTCAGCTGGAGCCGTGAGGCGGTGCGCGCCGCCCTGTTCTGAGGCGCATCGCACCACGATGCTGCCTTCCGCTGCGATGCGTGCCTGGGCGCTCCATGGGTCAAGGTTGTTGGCACACATCGTGCAATCGTCTCGCTGGGCAGTAATACTTTTTGACGGATTCGTACCACCAGCGAGAGGTCGACCATGGCTCTACATCCTTCCCGGCGGACAGTGCTCCGCCTCCTGTCCCGACTGACGTTGTCGGTCTGCGCCATCACCGCGAGTGCCGCCGCATGGGCTGCCGAGCCGCTTCGCATCGGCTACAGCGACTGGCCCGGCTGGGTGGCCTGGCAGGTCGCGATCGAGAAAGGGTGGTTCAAGGAAGCCGGTGTCGAGGTCCGCTTCGACTGGTTCGACTATTCGGCCTCGATGGATGCCTTCACCGCCGGCAAGCTGGACGCAGTGCTGATGACCAACGGCGACACGCTGGTCACGGGCGCGGGAGGGGCCAAGGGCGTGATGGTGCTCGTCACCGACTACTCCAACGGCAACGACATGATCATCGCCAAGCCGGGCATCAAGAGCCTGGCCGACCTCAAGGGCAAGAAGGTCGCCGTCGAGACCGGTCTGGTCGAGCACCTGCTGCTGCGGGCTGGCATGAAGCGGCTGGGCATGAAGCCCGGCGACATCGAGATCGTCAATGCCAAGACCAATGAACTGCCGCAGGTGTTTGCCAGCCCCGACATCGCGGCGGTCGGCGCCTGGCAGCCGATCGCCGGGCAGGCATTGAAGGCGGTGCCGGGGTCGAAGGCAGTGCAGACCTCGGCCGAGGAGCCCGGGCTGATCTACGACGTGCTCGCGGTCAACCCTGCCAGCCTCAACGCGCGCCGCGCGGACTGGCAGAAGGTGGTGAAGCTCTGGGACCGCGTGGTCGCCTACGTCGACGACCCGAAGACCCAGCCCGATGCGGTGAGGATCATGGCCGCCCGCTCAGGCGTGAGCCCCGCCGAGTACCTGCCGCTGCTCAAGGGCACGCGCCTGCTCACGCTCGACGAAGGCCGCAAGGTGTACGAGAAGGGCAATGACTACAAGTCGCTCTACGGATCGACCGAGGTCGCGAACACCTTCAACTGGTACAACAAGGTGTACAGCTTCAGCCAGAAGGTCGACAGCTACATCGACCCCTCGCTCACCACCTCGGCGCTCGCCGCAGCGAAGTGAGCGGCAGATGAACCGTGCGTTGCGTGCGCTGGTGGCCTGGGTCCGCCGGCCGGTCGCCGCATTCACCATCGGCTCATTCGCCGTGCCGCTGCTGCTGTGGTGCCTGGTGAGCTACGTGCCCTTCGTGTGGCATCCGATGGTGCGTGTGCAGTCGGCCGGCGCGGTGGATTACTTCCAGCCCGGCATGCTGGTGGCGCGTGCCGACTTCGACCGCGAGGCGGCCGAGGCACGCGACGCCGGCAAGCCGATGCCCTCGGGTGAGGCGGCCAACCCCGTGTACCTGCCGGCACCGCACGAAGTGCTGGGAGCCCTGCACACTGCCTTCACCAGCGCGCCCGAGCAACGTGACGGGCCCTGGCTGCACGAGAGCCTGTGGCACAGCATCCGCATCATCTTCTGGGGCTTCGTGATCTCGTCGCTGATCGGCCTGCCGCTGGGCATCGGGGCGGGTGCATACCCGGCGCTCGGCCGCCTGAGCGAGCCCTTCATCGAGTTCTTCCGTTACCTGCCGGCACCTGCCTTCGGCGCGCTGGCCGTTGCGGTGCTGGGCATCTATGACTCACCCAAGATCGCGATCATCGTCATCGGAACCTTCTTCCAGCAGGTGCTGATCATCGCCAACACCACCCGCAAGCTGGAAGCCACGCTGGTCGAAGCGGGCCGCACGCTGGGCGCTCGCGGCTGGAAGCTGATCCGCAGCGTGGTGCTGCCCGGCATCCTGCCCGACCTCTACCGCGACCAGCGCATCCTGCTCGGCTGGGCCTGGACCTACCTCATCGTCGCCGAGTTGATCGGCACCAGCTCAGGCATCACCTTCTTCATCACGCAGCAGGCGCGCTACCAGCACTTCGACAAGGTCTACGCCGCGATCGTCATCATCGGCGTGATCGGCTTCGGCAGCGACCTGGTGCTGGAGCGGCTGAGTCGCGCGCTCTTCCCCTGGGACCGAGGCGGAAGGAAGGATTGAGATGTCACGCATGAACGCCACACCGCCGCTGTACCTGCAGCAACGACCCGAAGTCGCCGAGCGATTCCAGCGGCTGTACCAACGCGAGGTCGTGCTGGAGACGCGCGGCCTCGGCAAGGTCTATCGTGGGCCGAACGGCGAGACCGAAGCCCTGCGTGACATCGACGTGCGGGTGCACCGCCGCGAGTTCGTCTGCGTGATCGGGCCCTCGGGGTGCGGCAAATCCACCTTGATCCGCATCCTGGCTGGCCTGGAGAAGGCGAGCTCGGGCCAGGTGCTGCTCGACGGCGCGCCGGTGGCCGGCCCCGGCAGGGACCGCGGCATGGTGTTCCAGGGCTACTCGCTCTTTCCCTGGCTCACGGTCAAGCGCAACGTGATGTTCGGCCCGCTGATGGCAGGCAGCTCGCGCACCATGGCCGAGAGCCGCGCGCGCGAATGGCTGGAGCTCGTGGGCCTGACGAAGTTCGCCGACGCCTTTCCGCACCAGCTGTCGGGCGGCATGAGGCAGCGGGTGGCGATCGCCCGGGCGCTGGCCAACGAACCGCGCATCCTGCTGATGGACGAGCCCTTCGGGGCGCTCGATGCGCAGACGCGGGCAAAGATGCAGAAGCACCTGCTCGACATCTGGCGCAACGTCGACATCACCGTGCTGTTCATCACGCACGACCTTGACGAGGCCGTGTATCTGGCCGACCGCATCCTGGTCCTCAAGGCGCACCCCGGCGAAGTGCAGGAAGTGATCGAGGTCCCGGTGCCCAGGCCTCGTTTGGCCGAACAGTGCGCCGGCGCCGAGTTCATGGCCACCAAGGCGCGCCTGGAGCAGCTGATCCATCCGCCGAACGCGCAGGCGCAGGACGAAGAAGACGACGACGCGGCGCCCATGCTGCGCCTCACCGACGTGACCGACAACATCGAGTAGCCGATGAAGCACGACAACAAGGAAGACAAGGCCGGCGTCGGACGCATCAGCGTCTCGTTGCCCGCCGCACTGCTGGAGGACCTGGATCGGCTGGTGATCCAGCGCGGCTACAACAGTCGCTCCCAGGCCATCGCAGAGGTGGTGCACGCGCAGGTCGTGGACTCGCGCAATGCGCTCGATGACGACGTGATGGTGGGCACCATCACCTTGCACTACGACCGCTCGGTGCGTGGGCTGCAGACGCGGCTGGCCGACCTGCAGTACCAGCACATCGACGAGGTGATCAGCTCGCTGCATGTGCAGCTGAGCCAGGCGCAGGTGCTGGAGGTCCTGCTGGTGCAGGGCCGGGGCAGCCGCCTGCAGGAGATCGCCCAGCGCATGCTCACCTGTCGCGGCGTGCTGGGCGGCCGCCTGCAAGTCCACGCGGCGGCCATGCCGCCGGTGCAAACGCCCGCTACCCGTTCCAGGACGACCCGCACGCAGAAGCGGGTGAAGTAATCGAATCACATCCAACCCACCCGACGAGGAAGACCATGCAGACCAAGACCCTCCTGCTGCCGCTCGCGTTGCTGTCGGCCACCGCCGCGATGGCGCAGAGCGCCGGCCCCGAACCCGAATACTCGCTGACCTTCAATGTGGGCGCCGTGTCCGACTACCGCGTGCGTGGCATCGCCCAGACCTCGTACAAGCCCGCCATCCAGGGGGGCGCCGATTTCGCGCACAAGTCGGGTTTCTATGCCGGCACCTTTGCCTCCAACGTGAAGTGGGTGAAGGAGTTCAACCTCGCCACCAAAGGCAGCTGGGAGCTGGACCTGTACGGCGGTTTCCGCGACGCCATCACATCAAACGTCTCCTACGACGTGGGCGTGATCACCTACCGCTATCCGGGCAACAACTCCGGCGACGCTGGCACGCCCGGCGCGGGCTTGTTCGGCAAGGCGGACACCACGGAGGTGTACGGCTCGATGACCTACAAGATGTTCACGCTCAAGTACAACCGCAGTGTCAGCAACTTCCTTGGCAACCTCGACAGCCACGGTAGCCAGTACCTGGACTTGAGCGCCTCCTTCGACCTGGGCAACGGCTTCACGCTCACGCCGCACGTGGGCCACCAGTGGATACCCCACCAGGCACTGCCGGCCAACTACACCGACGCCTCGCTCACGCTGGCCAAGGACTTCGGCAGCGGCCTCACAGGCACCGCCGCGCTGATGAGCACCAACGCCGATCGCAGCTTCTACACCGACTCCAACGCCCGATTCCTGGGACGCGGAGCCGCGGTGTTGGGCGTGAAGTACACGTTCTGAGCGCCATGAGCGAACTGCTTGCCACGCTGCCACCGCTGGCGCGCGCCGCGGTGCCGGCGCATTCCACCGGCTTCGACACGGCGCTCGTGCTGTGGGAGGAAGACCTGCCCGGCGGCTGCCACTGGTCGGGCGTGCTTCGGCGCGGCAGCACGCTGCGGCTCGTGGACGTTGAAGGGCGCGCCAACGTCAGCGCGCTGTTCCACAACCACGAGCGGCCCGTAGAGCGCTACAACATGCCCGACACGCTCAAAGCGCAGCACACGGCGCACCTCGCGGCCGGCTGCGTCTGCTACTCGGACATGGGCCGTGTGCTGTGCTCGATCGCGGAAGACACCTGCGGCTGGCACGACCCGCTGTGCGGCGCGCTCGACGCGGCCACGATGCAGTCGAAGTACGGCAGCGCCGACTACCAGACGCATCGCAACGCCATGCACCGCGCCGGCCGCGAGGGGCTGCTGGTCGAGCTCTCGAAATGGGGGCTCGGCCGGGGCGACATGGCAACGCCGCTCAACCTCTTCAGCAAGGCGGTGGCCGATGGCGATGGTCGCCTGCACTTCGAGGCCGGGCACCGCCGCGCAGGCCAGCACGTGGACCTGCGCTTCGAGATGGACGTGCTGGTGGCCTTGTCGGCTGCGCCGCATCCGCTGGACCCGTCGCCGCGCTATGCGCCGGGCCCCGTGAAGCTGGTGGCGTGGCACTCGGGAACGGCCGGTGCCGACGACCCGTGCCGCCTGCGCTGCCCCGAGAACGACCGCGGCTTCGTCAACACCGAACGCTACTTCCTCCGATGAGGACCGAGATGAACAGGCTGAAGACCAGTGAGCTGGATCCGGCGCAAGCCGCGTTCGACCAGGTGGTGCGTGCAGGCGACCCGTGGGTGCAGCATGTCTCGCGCGGCCAGGTGCTGCGCATTGTCGACCTCGAAGGCAACCAGGCCGTGGACACGGTGTTCTTCAACGCCGACGACCCCGACGAACAATACAGCCTCACCCACACCATTCAGGCGCAAGGCGCTCTTTACCTTGGCGTGGGCAGCCGGCTGATGTCGAACGAGGGCCGCGCGATGTTGAGCATCGTTGCCGACACCTGCGGCCGGCACGACACGCTGGGCGGCGCGTGCAGCTGCGAGAGCAACACCGTGCGCTACGGCCTGGACAAGCGGCCGATGCACAGCTGCCGTGACAGCTTCATGGCCGCGATCACGGCCGAGGGCTCGCCGCTGCACAAGCGCCGCGTGGCGTCGAACATTAACTTCTTCATGAACGTGCCGGTGACACCCGAAGGCGGCCTCACGTTTGCCGACGGCATCTCCGCGCCGGGCAAGTACGTGGAGATGCGCGCCGAGATGGACGTGGTGGTTCTCATCTCCAACTGCCCGCAGCTGAACAACCCCTGCAACGCCTACAACCCGACGCCGGTGCGATGCCTCGTGTGGGACGCGCCATGATGTTCCGCAAGGTCCTTGTCGCCAACCGCGGCGCGATCGCCTGCCGCATCTTCCGCACCTTGCGCCGCATGGGGGTCGGATCGGTCGCCGTGTATTCCGAAGCCGATGCCGAATCCGCCCACGTGCGCATGGCCGACGACGCGGTGTGCGTCGGGCCGCCGGAAGCCGCGGCGAGCTACCTGGACAAGCAGCGCCTGATCGAGGCCGCGCTGCAGACGGGGGCGCAGGCGATCCATCCCGGCTACGGCTTTCTCTCGGAGAACCCGCAGTTTGTCGAAGCCTGCGAAGCCGCTGGCCTGGCCTTCATCGGACCGACGCCCGAGCAGATGCGGGTGTTCGGCCTCAAGCACACGGCGCGTGCGCTGGCCGTCGAGGCCGGCGTGCCGCTGCTGCCCGGCACCGGACTGCTGCCCGACCTCGACACCGCTCTCGCCGAGGCCGAGCGCATCGGCTACCCGGTCATGCTCAAGAGCAGCGCCGGCGGCGGCGGCATCGGCATGCAGATGTGCACCGACGCCGGCGCGCTGCGCACGGCGTTCGACAGCGTGCGGCGCCTCGCGCAGAGCAACTTCTCGGATGCGGGCGTGTTCCTCGAGCGCTACATCGCCAACGCGCGCCACATCGAGGTGCAAATCTTCGGTGACGGCGCGGGCGGCGTGCTGGCACTGGGCGAGCGTGACTGTTCGCTCCAGCGGCGCAACCAGAAGGTGGTGGAGGAGACGCCCGCACCCAACTTGCGCGCGGACGTCCGTGCGGCGCTGCTCGATACCGCACAGCGACTGGCCCGCAGTGCGCGCTACCGCTCGGCCGGCACGGTGGAGTACGTGGTCGATGCGGCCACGCAGGAGTTCTTCTTCCTTGAGGTGAACGCCCGTCTTCAGGTGGAGCACGGCGTCACCGAGATGGTGACCGGCGTGGACCTGGTGGAGTGGATGGTGCGGCTCGCCGCGCACGACATGCCGCCACTGGACACGCTTCGCGTCGAGCCCCGCGGCCATGCGGTGCAAGCCCGCCTGTACGCCGAAGACCCGTGGCGCAACTTCCAGCCGTCGACCGGCATGCTCACCGCGGCGAGCTTCCCGCAAGGTCTGCGCGTGGACACCTGGGTGGAGCCGGGCACCGAGGTCAGCGCGTTCTACGACCCGATGCTGGCCAAGCTGATCGCCCATGCCGACACGCGTGGGCAGGCGCTGGCCCAACTGGCGCAGGGCCTGGAGGCCACGCGCATCGCCGGGCTAGAGAGCAACCTGAACTACCTGCGCCAGGTGGTGAGCTTCGAGCCCTTCGCCCGCGGCTGCCACACCACGCGCAGCCTCGCCTCCTTCCAGCCGCACAGCAGTGCGATCGAAGTTCTCGCACCGGGCGTGCAGACCAGCGTGCAGGACTGGCCAGGCCGGCTGGGCTACTGGCAGGTGGGCGTGCCGCCCTCAGGACCGATGGACGCCTTGTCGCTGCGGCTGGCGAACCGGCTGCTGGGCAATGCCGACGGCGCGGCGGCACTCGAGATCACCGCCGCCGGCCCCACGCTGCGGTTCCGTGGTGCGTGTCGGGTGGCGCTTTGCGGCGCATCGATGGAGCTGTCGCTCGACGGCGCACGGGTACCGATGGGCGAGGTGCTCGACGTGGCGGCAGGGCAGGTGCTGCGCATCGGCCGACTGCAGGGGGGCGGCTGCCGGGCCTACCTCGCGGTGGCCGGCGGCTTTGACGTGCCCGAGTACCTGGGCAGCCGATCCACCTTCACCCTGGGGCAGTTCGGGGGCCACGGCGGACGCGTTCTGCGTGCCGGCGATGTGCTTCATGTGGCTGCACACGAGCCGCAAGCGGCGCTGTCCGCATCGCAGGCGAGGGAGCTGGCGCCCCGCTGCGGCACGCACTGGGAGATCGGGGTGCTCGTCGGCCCGCACGCCGCGCCCGACTTCTTCACCGAGGACGACATCACCACCTTCTTCGCCACGGACTGGCAGGTGCACCACAACTCCAGCCGCACCGGCGTGCGTCTGATCGGACCGAAGCCGCAATGGGCGCGGACCGATGGCGGCGAGGCCGGGTTGCACCCATCGAACATCCACGACAACGCCTACGCCATCGGCGCCATCGACTTCACCGGCGACATGCCGGTGATCCTGGGTCCGGACGGCCCCAGCCTTGGCGGCTTCGTGTGCCCGGCCACGGTGGTGCAGGCCGAGCTGTGGAAACTGGGCCAGCTGGCGCCGGGACACACGGTGCGCTTCGTCGCGATGACGCAGTCGAATGCCGAAGCACTGGCGCGCGCACAGCACCTCGCGCTGGCCTGCGATGCGCTGCCGGCCGTGTCCGACGGTGGTGACGTGGCGCTGCCCGAGCAGGGCGCCGTGCTGCATCGCGTGCCGCGGGGCCCGCAGGGCGTGGAGCTGGTGTTCCGACGCGCGGGGGATTCGAACCTGCTGGTGGAGTTCGGCGAGCTGCAGCTCGACCTGGAGCTGCGCTTTCTCGTGCACGCGCTGATGACCCGGCTTCAGGTCTGGCGCGACGAGGGCCGGCTCCACGGCGTGATCGACCTCACCCCCGGCATCCGCTCGCTGCAGGTGCACTACGATCCTCTGCGCCTGCCATTGGGTCGGCTCATGCCGCTGCTGCTGGAAGCGCAGGCCAGCCTGGATGCGCACGACGGCGAAGTGCCCAGCCGCACCGTCTGGCTGCCGCTGTCGTGGGACGACCCGGCCACGCGCCTGGCCATCGACAAGTACATGCAGTCCGTGCGCGCCGACGCGCCCTGGTGCCCGAGCAACATCGAGTTCATCCGCCGCATCAACGGCCTGCCGGACGTGCAGGCGGTGTTCGACGTCGTGTTCCAGGCCAGCTACCTGGTGCTGGGCCTGGGCGACGTGTACCTGGGCGCGCCCGTGGCCACGCCGGTGGACCCGCGCCACCGGCTGGTGACGACAAAGTACAACCCGGCACGCACCTGGACGCCGGAAAACGCGGTAGGCATCGGTGGTGCCTACCTCTGCGTGTACGGCATGGAGGGCCCTGGCGGCTACCAGTTCGTCGGGCGCACGGTGCAGATGTGGAACCGCTGGCGCGTGACCCGCGAGTTCGAGGCGGGGCAACCGTGGCTGCTGCGCTTCTTCGACCGCATCCGCTTCTATCCGGTGTCGGCGCAGGAGCTGGCCTTGCTGCGGCGCGACTTCGTGGCCGGGAAGGCCTCGTTGCGCATAGAGGATGGTCGCTTTCGGCTGTCGGACTACCGGCGCTTCCTCGCCGAGAACGCCGCGGACATCGGCCGCTTCAAGCGGCGCCAGCAGGCTGCCTTCGAGGAGGAGCGGGAACGCTGGCGTGCCGCGGGCATCGCCGATTCGGCCGACGCACAGGAGGACCCTGCGCCGGAGGACGCACAGGCGCTGGACGGCGAGCCCGTTGCCGCTCCTGTGGCCGGCGGCGTGTGGTCCGTGCAGGTGGAAGCCGGCGACGAGGTGGTAGAAGGCCAGACCCTGATCGTGGTGGAATCGATGAAGATGGAGGTCAGCGTGCAGTCGCCATGTGCGGGGCGGGTGCGGCGGGTGCTGTGCCGGCAAGGGCAGCTGGTGACCAGCGGGCAGGTGCTCGTGCTCATCGAGTAGCGCACAGGGACTTTCCACCCCTGCTAGGCTGCGGCATGACTGCCGAGAATGGCGCGTCCGTGGAACTTCGGGCCCTTGTCGTCGACGACAACATCGACGCCGCTACCTCTCTGGGCTATCTCTTGCAACTCCTGGGCTGCAAGACGGCCACGGCATTTGACGGTGTGTCCGCGCTTCGCGTTGCCCAAGTCTTCCAGCCAGGCATCGTGTTCCTGGATCTGGACATGCCCGGCCCCGATGGCTGCGAAGTGCTCGCACAGGCTCGCGCGCTCGAAGGCCCCGTGGCTCGCGCCCTCTTCGTGTGCTTCACCGGCAGGAGCGAACCGGCCGACGAACGTCGTTGCCTGGAAGCGGGCTTCGATCGCTTTCTTCCCAAACCCATGGAACCGGCCGTGCTGCAGGAACTGCTGTCGCATGCCCATCGGCGACTGGCCGCAGGCAACCAGATGTCGAGGCGATCTGCCGATCAGGGTGATTGAAGCGGCAGGCTCATCGTGAAGACGCACCCTTGTCCCGGCAGGTTGCGCACCGTCAGCTCGCCTCCATCCGCTTCGATGTGCCGCCTCGCAATCGACAGTCCGAACCCGAGGCCGCTTCGGTCTCCACCGTTCTGGGTGAACGGCAGGAACATGACTTCCGAGCTTCCGGGTGGCAGCCCCCCGCAGTGGTCCTCGACCTCGATGTAGACAGCGCTCTGGGTGGAGCGAACGTCCAGCGACACCTGCGTGCCTGCATGGGTGAACTTGAAGGCGTTGTGCACAAGGTTGACCAGAGATGCCATGAGCAGATCCCGGTCGCCCTTCGCGTGCAGCAGCGGATCGACGGCCGACACCACCAGCGAGCAGCCCCTCGCGCTGGCGTGCAAAGAGGCCACCTGTTCAGCGTCCGCGACGAACGCCGCCACGGAGAATGTCCGCTGCCGCGCCGGCGCTCCCGAGACCGCTCGTACTTCCTCGTCGGTGATGGCTTGGCACAGGTCGCCGTAGTCGTGCACCACCTGGTCCACGGTGAACCCGAGCGCCAGCAACTGCTTTCCATGCGCGGCGGCGCTGATGCCCATTTCACTCAATGCGGCCACGTCACCCCTGCCGCGCCTGAGATCCGCAGGCTCTCTTCCACCTGCCCGTCTTCTTCGGCCTGCAGGGTCTGTGTGAGTTGGTCCAGGAACAACGGAACGCCATTGGCCAGCTGTGCATTGGTGGCCGCTCGCGCCGGTCGCTGTGCGACCTTTGCTTTGCACCGCGCGATCAATTTTTCGCGGTTGTTGGTCAGGAACCGATGCATGAGCCCTTCGTAGGCGAGAGTCTGATCCGCCTGTGCAGTATGGGCCCGCGAAATCAGCCTACTGCCATATGGTGCTGTGCGCCCCGACTGGGGCGCGGAAGGCTTCCATCGGCCACGATGCCCCGGTCAAGTCCCCGGCCGGTGGATGACGATGGTCATCGGCGACGGCACGCGGCCATCGTTGTCACGCGGCAGCACCGCGGTCTCCTGCACGGCGCGCAGGGCGGCATCATCAAAGGCTCCCGAGCCGCTGGACTTGGTGACGCGAAAGCTCATGATGGTGCCGTCGGGCGCGACGGTGACCGTCACCTCCGCCGGATCGCCCGAGGTGGACACCGGGAACTGCACGTGCGGCTTGATGCGTGCGATCACGCGGCCCATGTAGCTCGCCGACGGTCCGGAAGTCTGCTGCGCGGTGCCGGTCGATTTGGGCTCGCCGCCACCCGCCGCCGCCAGCATGCGCTGCACCGCCTTCTCATGCTCGGCCGCCAGGCGCTGCTTCTCCTCGTCGTCCTTGCGCTTCTTGTCCTTCTCCAGCTTGAGCTTCTCAGCCTTCTCCTGCTGAGCCAGCTTCTCGGCCTCTTCCTTCTTCTTGCGTTCGTCTTCCTTGCGCGCCTTCTCGATGGCGATCTGCGCGTCGGGGCGCACCTCTTCCTTGGGCTGAGGCTTGGGTTCGGGCTTGGCCACCGGTTGCGGCTCAGGCTTGGGTTCGGGCTTCACCGGCGTGGGCTCGGGTTCGGTCGCCTTGGGCGCGGCGATCTGCGGCACGTTGGCCCACAGTTCGGCTTCCACGCCCTCCGGGTCGCTCGCGTGCCAGTTCACCCCGAAGGCCAACGCGACCACGAGCAGCACGTGCGCCAGCAAGGCCAGCGCGAAGCCCGACCCCTTGCTGTCGGGCGAGCGTGGCATGAGGGCATCGCGCTGCACGGCCAGTGTGCTCATGGGCTGCTGATCAGGAGGCGGACTTCACCGAGAGGCCCACGCGCTGCACGCCGTTGCGCTGCAGGCTGTCCATCACCTTCACCACGGCCTCGTACTTCACGGCCTTGTCGGCGGAGATGACCACCGGCGTGTCGGCCACGCCGCCCTGGGCTTCCAGCACCTTGGACGCGATGTTGCGCAGCGGCACGTTCTGCGGGTCCTTGCCGTCCAGCCGCATGCGCACCGACTCGTCGCTGCCCACGATGACCTCGATGACGTGTTGCGGCCGTTGCTTGCTCTTGCCCACGGTGGGCAGGTCCACGAGGCCGGTGGTGATGAGCGGCGCGCTCACCATGAAGATGATCAGCAGCACCAGCATCACGTCGATGAAGGGCACCATGTTGATCTCGCTCATGGTGCGTCGGCGCGAGCCGTGGCGGGGCATGGCGGCGGGCATCGTGCGCTCCTCAGTGCGCGCCCTGGCCGGCGTTGCGGTGCAGGATGTTGGAGAACTCCTCGATGAAGGTCTCCGACTGGATGGCGATGCGGTCGATGTCGCGCGCGAAGCGGTTGTAGGCGATGACCGCGGGGATGGCGGCGAACAGGCCGATGGCCGTGGCCACCAGCGCTTCGGCGATGCCCGGCGCCACCGTGGCCAGCGTCACCTGCTGCAGGTTGGACAGGCCGATGAAGGCATGCATGATCCCCCACACTGTGCCGAACAGCCCCACGTAAGGCGACACGGAACCGACCGAGGCGAGGAAGGACAGGTGCGACTCGATCGCGTCCATCTCGCGCTGGAAGCTCGCGCGCATCGCGCGGCGCGCACCATCGAGCAGGGCCTGTGCATCGGCCAGGCGGCGCTCGCGCAGCTTGAGGAATTCACGCATGCCCGAGGCGAAGATGCGCTCCATCGATGCGGCCGATTCGGCGCGCTTGGTGGCATCGTTGTAGAGGTCGTTCAGGTTCTTGCCGGCCCAGAACTCACGCTCGAAGTCCTCGTTGGCGGAACGCACGCGGCGCAGGCCGAAGAGCTTGCCGAAGATCACGGTCCAGCTGGCCAGCGAAGTGAGCAGCAGGCCCGCCATGACCAGCTGCACGACGAAGCTTGCGTGCAGCACGAGGGAGACGATGGAGAAATCCTGGTTCATGGGGTCGGGATCGCTTGGAGAAGCTCGGTGGGAATGCGGCGGGGCTTGAAGGTTCCCGCATCGACGCAGCCGATGCGGATGCTGCCTTGTGCGAGCAGCGCATCATCGCGCCAGGCCTGCTGCTCGATGGCCAGCGTGGCACGGCCGGCCTCGGTGATGCGCACGGTGACGTCCAGCTCGTCGTCCAGACGGGCCGGGCTGAAGTACTTCACCGAAGTATCGGCCACGACGAACATCGCGCCGGTATCGGTTCGCAACCGCTCCTGGCCGAAGCCCTTGGCGCGCAGCCATTCGGTGCGGGCGCGTTCAAAGAACTTCAGGTAGTTGGCGAAGAACACCACGCCTCCGGCGTCGGTGTCTTCCCAGTACACGCGCAGGCGCAGTCTGAAATCAGGAGGAGTCATCGGTCGCGTTCAACGCCCCGGGCCCAATACCCTGGGGCGAAGACGCGATTATGGATGCACGCGCTTGTACACCGGCCCCCACAGCGGATGGCCGGCTTCGGACTTGGTGAGCGCGAAGGCGGGGTCGGCCTGCATGGCTGCGCGGAACGACGCTTCGCACTCCGAGTGGCGGTTGCTGGTGCAGTAGATGAAGGCGAGGTATTTGTTGGCCGAGGCGCGGTCCTTGGGCGAGGACAGGTTGAGCTTCAGCGCGGACTTCAGCTGCTTCTCGGCGTCGGGGTAGTGGCCGTCGTCGTAGGCGCGTATGCCCGACAGCAGGGCTTTCTCGGCCGGGCGCTCGGCGATGTCGGTCAGGCCGACGGGAGGCGCCGGTTCGGCGGGCATCTGCGCGCAGGCAGACAGGAAGAGGGCAGTGGCAAGAAGGCTGGCGATCGACTCGCGTCTCATGATCCGAACTTGTGCTTGATCGTCACGGGTTGGCCCGCGCTGACGTTGATCGTTGCACTGTACGGCGGAAAGTCTTCATTGCGAATCGTGATCTGGTGCCGCCCTTCCGAGAGTGTGATTTCGTTCAGGGGCGGAGCAGTTCCGACGGGGGTGCCGTCGATTTCGACCTGGCCCCACGGGCTCACGCCGATGCGCACCAGGCCGGACGCGAGGGCTGAGCCACGCTTGGCGCCGGCGGCGTCCTTGGCGTCGCGGGCGCGCTTGTCCTTGGTGTCCTTGGCTGTCGCGGCCGCATCCTTGGCGACGGCCGGCTTGGTGTCTTTCGTGTCCTTGGCGGCCGGTGCGGCTGCGCTAGCCGCCTCGGGGGTTGCCACTGCCACTGCCGCGCTGGCTGCAGGCTCGACCGGTGCAGGCAACGCTGCAGCAGAGGCGGCCAGGGCGGGTGCCGAAGCCGGCGTTTCCGCCGGCGGCGTGGCCACGGCGACAGGTGCGGAAGCGACTGCCACCACGGGAGCCGATGCGGCGGGTGCCACGGCCGTCTGGCTGCCCTGGTGCCAGGACGCCAGCCACCAGGTCACGAGGCCGATCAGGGCCGCGCCAGCCACGCCCGCGCCCACCATCAGGCGGGTGCGCGAGCGCTCGGCCTTGGCTTCGGCGGCATCTACCGCCTGGCCGTTTTCCTCCAGCCAGTGGCGCAGCTCACGGGCCAGCGAACGGGCCGAGCGGAAGCGATGCTCCGGGTCCTTCTGCATGGCCCGCGCGGCGATCTCCGACAGCGCCTTGGGCACGTTCTTGTCGATGGTGTGGGCCGGCGGCGGCTCGTGCTCCAGCACGGCCGTGGTGATCTCGGTCAGCGAATCGCCCCGGAAGGGCTTCTGGTCGGTCAGCAGCTCGTACAGCACCACGCCCAGCGAGAACACGTCGCCGCGCCGGTCCACCGGCTGCTGGCGCACCTGCTCGGGCGACATGTAGTAGGGCGAGCCGGCGGCGATCTCGTCGGCGTGCGAGTCGTGCTGGTGGGCGACGCGGGCGATGCCGAAGTCCAGCACGCGCGGCTGGGTGCGGCCCACCATGAAGATGTTGGCCGGCTTGATGTCGCGGTGCACCACGCCCTTGCTGTGGGCGTACGAGAGAGCGTCCGCCACGCGGCGCACGATCAGCGCGGCCTGCGTGGGAGTGGGTTTCCAGCCTTCCTGGCGCAGTTGCCGCAGGTCGCGGCCCTTGAGCAGCTCCATCGCGATGTAGGCGCTGTCGTCGGCCACGCCGGCGTCGAACACCGTCACGATGTTGGGATGGCTCAGGCCCGCGGCGGCGCGGGCCTCGTTCAGGAACAGGGAGTTGAAGGCGGAGCGCTGCTCGGCGTCCAGGTCCAGGTTCAGGGTCTTGATGGCGATCAGCCGCGACAGCAGCGGATCGTGGGCGGCGTACACCGTGCCCAGTCCACCTTCGCCGATGCGGTACTTCAGCGCATACCGGCCGATGTGGCCGATGGTGGCCATGGCCGCCTGGTCGCCCGGCTTGGAATCGGTGGCCTCGGCAGGGGCGGCGCTGGCCGACTGCCGCTGCTGCGGAATCGTCTTGGGCTCCGTGGTCAGCGGCGTGCCGACGTCGGAATCACCCCACAGCGCCACATCCGGCGGGACGCTGGGTGGGGGCGCGGGCTCGCTGTCAGGCGGCAGGCTCGGGCTCGGCACGGGAGGAATGGTGGTGGACACTCCGGCAGCTTAGTCGAGTTGTTACATGGCAAGCCGTGAAAAAGGCGTCACTTCAGCCCCCAAGTAACACCTTCTCACGAATGACACTCAGGCGCGGGGGGAATTAGTTGGCATCCGCGCCACATGCTCAAACACCCAAGGCGTCGCGCAGGCGACTCATCGCCTCCTGCAAGTGCGCCATCGAACTCGCCGTCGACAGCCTCACATAGCGCTCCGCCCCGTGCCGTCCGAAGTCGCGCCCCGGGGTGATGGCCACGTGGGCCCGCCGCATGAGATCGAAAGCGAAGTCCCAGCTGCCCTGAGCGTAGCGCGAGCAATCGGCCCAGGCATAGAAAGCCCCGTCCGGCATGACGGGCACCGTGAGGCCCATGGCGTTGAGCGCGGGCACCACGAAGTCGCGGCGTGCGCGGAATTCCGTTCGGCGGCGTTCGTACTCGGCAATGGACTCGGGCTCGAAGCACGCCAGCGCCGCATGCTGCGCGATGGTGGACGGACAGATGTACAGGTTCTGCGCCAGCCGCTCCAGCGCGGGCACCAGTTCCGCAGGCGCCACCAGCCAGCCCAGCCGCCAGCCGGTCATGCTGAAGTACTTGGAGAAGCTGTTGATGGAGATGATGTCCTCGCCATGTGCGAGGGCGCTGTGGCCGAAGCGGTCGTCGTAGCTCAGTCCCAGGTAGATCTCGTCGACGATGGTGAAGCCGCCCTTGGCGCGCACCACCTTCACGATGCGTCCCATTTCGTCGGGGTCGATGGAGGTGCCCGTGGGGTTCGAGGGCGAGGCCAGCAGCACGCCGCGCGTGCGCTCGCCCCAGTGCTCCTGCACCTTGGCCGCGCTGAGCTGGAAACGTTCTTCCGGCGATGCGGGGATCAACGTGGCCACGCCTTCGGCCGCGGCCACGAAATGCCGGTTGCACGGATAGCTCGGGTCGGGCAGCAGCACCTCGTCGTCGCGGTTGACCAGCGCCAGGCAGGCCAGCTGCAAGGCGGCCGACGCACCGGCCGTGACGACGATGCGCGAGGGCGCGATGTCCAGGCCGAAACGCGTGCGGTACCAGCCGCTGATGCGTTCGCGCAGCGCGGCCAGGCCCGTTGCATCGGTGTATTGCGTGCGGCCGGCCCGCAGGGCGCGCTCAGCCGCTTCCTGCACCAGCGGCGGCGCGGTGAAATCCGGCTCGCCGATGTTCAGGAAGATCATCGGCTTGTCGGCGCAGGCCGGGCTGCGCGCCAGCTCGGAGGCGGCCTTGGCGCACTCCATCACGTAGAAGGGCTCGATGTGGTCGAGCCGGCGGGCGAGCTTCATCGGCTCCTGGCGGCCTGCACTTCGGTCGCGCGCAGCTCAGCCGCGGCCTTGTCCAGCACGCCGTTGACGTACTTGTGCCCGTCGGTGCCGCCGAAGCTCTTGGCCAGCTCCACGGCTTCGTTGATGGCGACCTTGTAGGGCACGTCGATGCAATGCTTGAGCTCGTAGGCGCCGATCATCAGTACGGCATGCTCGATGGGCGACAACTCGGTGGTCTTGCGGTCCACGTGGCGCGTGAGCACCGCGTCCAGGTCGGCGGCCTCGTTGATGCAGCCGTGCAGCAGCGCATCGAAATGCGCGGTGTCGATCTTGTCGAAGCCTTCCTGCTCGCGCATGTGGGCCTCGACCACGCCGGCATCGGCGCCGGAGATCAGCCATTCGTACAGACCCTGCAGCGCGATCTCGCGCGAGCGGCGGCGTGCCGACTTCGGTGCGGCGCGCTTGGCCGGCTTGCCGTTGCCGGCGGGCTTGTTCTTCGCAGCGTCGGTCACGACAGGTCTTCCATCAGGTTGGCCATTTCCACCGCCACGCGGGCGGCGTCGCGGCCCTTGTCTTCGGCGCGGTCCCAGGCCTGTTCTTCGTTCTCGACGGTGAGGATGGCGTTGGCGATCGGGATCTGGTGGTCCAGCGACACGCGCGTCACGCCCGCGCCGCTTTCATTGGCCACCAGTTCGAAGTGGTAGGTCTCGCCGCGGATCACGCAGCCCAGCGCGATGAGCGCGTCGTAGTCGTCGCTCTCGGCGAGGCCCGCCAGCGCCAGCGGCACCTCCAGCGCGCCCGGCACCTTCACGTGGCGGATGTGCTTGGACGACACGCCCACCGCCTGCAATTCAGCCAGGCAGGTCTCGGCCAACTTGTCGGTGATGGCCGCGTTCCAGCGGGCCTGGACGATGCCGATGCGCAGGTCGCGCCCGTCGATGTCGGCATCGGTGCCCTTGTCGGCGTCTTGCATGGATGTTCCCGGTTCAGTTCGTGTTGTGAGTGGCGGCGACGAAGCCGGTGACTTCCAGGCCGTAGCCCGTCATGCTGGGCATGCGGCGCGGGCTGCCCAGCAGCTTCATCTTCGAGATGCCGAGGTCGCGCAGGATCTGCGCGCCCACGCCATAGGTGCGCAGGTCCATCTGGCCGCGCTGGCGCTCGGCGCGCTCATCGTGCGGCAGCACGTGGCCCAGCATGGACTGCACGTCCTCGCCGCAGTTGAGCAGCAGTGCGGCGCTGCGGTCGGTCTTGTGCAGCGCGTCCAGCGCCTTGGGCAGCGGCCAGGAGTGGCCACACTGGCCGGCATCGAGGAAGTCCATCACCGACAGCGGCTCGTGCACGCGCACGAGCACTTCATCGTGCGGTGTCCACTGGCCGCGGGTGAGCGCCAGGTGCAGGCCGCCGGTGCGGTCGCGGTAGGCGGTGCATTCGAAGGGGCCTTGGGGTGTGGTGAGCTGGCGGCGGCTGATGCGCTCCACCAGCGATTCATTGCGGCTTCGGTATTCGATGAGGTCGGCGATGGTGCCGATCTTCAGGCCGTGTTCCTGGGCGAAGACTTCCAGGTCCGGCAGGCGGGCCATGGTGCCGTCGTCCTTCATGATCTCGCAGATCACCGAGGCGGGCGTGAGGCCGGCCATGGAAGACAGGTCGCAGCCGGCTTCGGTGTGGCCCGCGCGCATGAGCACGCCGCCGTCCTGCGCCTGCAGGGGGAAGATGTGGCCGGGCTGCACCAGGTCGTTGGCCTGGGCCTCGCGCGCCACCGCGGCCTGCACGGTGCGGGCGCGATCGGCCGCGGAAATGCCGGTGGTGACACCGGTGGCCGCTTCGATGGAGACGGTGAATGCGGTGCCGTGCTTGGTACCGTTGCGGGTGGCCATGGGCGGCAGCTGCAGCCGCTCGCAGCGCTCGCGCGTGAGCGTCAGGCAGATGAGCCCGCGGCCGAACTTCGCCATGAAGTTGATCGCCTCGGGCGTGACGTGGTCGGCGGCGAGCACCAGGTCGCCTTCGTTCTCGCGGTCTTCCTCGTCGACGAGGATGACCATGCGGCCGGCGGCGAGCTCGGCGATGAGCTCGGGAACAGGGGAAATAGCCATGGCGGCGATTGTAGGCGGCGTACCCCTAGAGGCATTCGCCAAAAGGGCATCGCCTGAGCGAAGAAAACCGCTCAGACCTCGCCCGACTTGCCCAGCATGCGCGCCACGTAGCGGGCGATGAGATCGACTTCGAGGTTCACGCGGCTGCCGGTCTTCAGGTCGCCCAGCGTCGTGTTCTCCAGCGTGTGCGGGATGAGATTGATGCTGAATTCGCACGCATCGGCCGAATCGGTGACGCGATTGACCGTGAGGCTCACGCCGTTGACGGTGATCGATCCCTTGTAGGCCAGGTACTGCGCCATGGCCTTGGGCGCCGAGATGCGCAGCTCCCACGACTCGCCCACCGGTGCGAAATGCGTCACATGCCCCAGGCCGTCCACATGGCCGCTGACGATGTGGCCGCCCAGGCGGTCATGGGCGCGCAGGGCCTTTTCGAGGTTCACGCGGCCCACCTGGCCCAGCCCGGCGGTCTTGTCCAGGCTTTCGGCGGAGATGTCCACGGTGAAGCGGTTCGTGGCGGTGTCGAAGGAGGTGGCCGTCATGCACGCGCCGTTGAGCGCGATGCTGTCGCCCAGCTGCACGTCGTCGAGGTAGCCGGGCGGCGTTTCGATGGCGAGTCGCTTGCCGTGGGACGCATCCGCGCCGAGCGCGTCTGCGGAAACGATGCGGCCGAGGCCGGTGATGATGCCGGTGAACATGGAGCGATTGTCTCAGGCCAGCGGTCTGGCGAGGATGCGAAGGTCTTGTCCGACGGGCTCGATGCTGCGGAACTGCAATTCGATGCTTTCGTCCAGCGATTGCAGCGGCCCGAAGGCAGCCAGCTCACGGCCGATGCCGATGAGCTTGGGGGCGAGGTAGATGAGGAACTCGTCCACCAGGCGCTCGCGGACGAAGGATCCGTTGAGCTTGTGGCCGGCTTCGACGTGCAGCTCGTTGACGCCGCGCCGGGACAGGTCGGCGAGCATGGCAGGAAGGTCAACCTTGCCGTGGTCGTTGGAGTTGACGGCGATGTCCGCCCCTGCGGTTTCGAGCGCAGTTCTTCGCTGCGCGTCCGGTTGCGCGCAGTAGAGCAGGACTTGCCCGGGCGGCGCGAGGATGCGCGAGGAGGCCGGCGTCTCCAGCCGCGAATCGACGATCACCCGCAGAGGCTGCTTCGCCGTGTCCACCAGGCGAACGTCGAGCCGCGGGTTGTCGTCGAGCACGGTGCCCACGCCGGTGAGCAGGGCGCCGGCCCGCTTGCGCCATGCGTGGCCGTCGGCGCGCGCGGCCTCGCCGGTGATCCATTGGCTCACGCCATTGGGCAGGGCCGTGCGGCCGTCGAGCGACACGGCCGCCTTCATGCGCACCCACGGGCGCTGCCGTTCCATGCGCGAGAAGAAGCCGATGTTGAGTTCTCGGGAGGCTTCGCCCAGCGGGCCGGACGTCACCTCGATGCCGGCAGCGCGAAGGCGTGCCGCGCCTTGGCCGGCGACCAGCGGGTTGGGGTCTTCGATCGCCATCACGACCTGGCCCACGCGTGCAGCCACCAGGGCGTCGCAGCACGGCGGCGTGCGCCCGTGGTGCGAGCAGGGCTCCAGCGTGACGAAGGCCGTGGCGCCTTCGACGCTTTCGCCATTCGCCGCGGCATCGCGCAATGCCATCACCTCGGCATGCGGCCCGCCGGCCTGCTGGGTATGGCCCCGCCCGATGATGCGGCCATCGCGCGACAGCAGCACGCAACCCACGCGCGGGTTCGGCTCGCTCAGGCCGATCGCGCCATGGGCCAGATCCAGCGCGAGTTGCATCAGTGCGTCGGTGTTGTGCATGCGGTTCAGGGCTGGTGTTGCACGGTGGCGAAGTCGGCGAATTCTCCGCTGGCCCTGGCCGGTGCAGGGCAGGGCTGGTCCCCGGTGACGATGAGGAAGTTCTGCTGCATCAGTGCCCGGTCGACGTGCTTGTATTCATCGGGATGTTCGAGGTTGCTGTCCACCGCCCCGCTGCCGTCCTGGTCGGCCGTGTAGCGGCAAGCCTTGAGGTCGGTGCTGCCGGTGCCCAGCGTCCATCCGATGGGCACGATCTCGCTGCGGCCCGACCAGGGCAGGGTGAAGACCACGCAATGGTAGGACACGTCCCGTTCGTGTTGTTCGGTGATGCACAAGGGCCTGTCCGCTCTCAGGGGATCGGTCAGCACGAGCTGCATGTCCAGCGGCTGCGACTTGTCGCGCGGCCGGCGGGCGTCCGGCGCCGTGCCCAGCGAGAAGCGCACGGCGCCGCTGAGCATCAGGCCGCGGATGCTGGTGCAGGTGCCCAGGCGAGAGACATCGAGGTCCCGAGTGGTGATGTCGCTGCGCACGCTGTCGCAGCGCGCCGTGACGAGGCCGGTCGTGTTGTCCATGACCAGCGCGATGGTGCCGGCTTCGTTGGGCTTGAAGGCGCTGCGGCCGTCCCCCAGGTTGCGTGCAAAGGCCGGAATGCTGATGGCGCGGCCGTTGGCCGGTCGCAGCGTTGGTGCGTCGCGCCGCATCTGCAAGGCGGCTGACAGGGCGACTGGCGTGTCGTCGATGATGGACTGCAAGGCCACGCGCTGCGTGGTACCGCCCCGGTCCGGCCAACTGACGAGGACTTCCGTGCTGCGGAGGCCGCCGCCGGTCGCCACATTGCGCACCAGGGTGAAGCTGGTGTTGCCAGCACGATCTGCTCCAGGTGCGATGGAGCGGCTGCCGGATGCCGGGCTCGCTGCCGCACGGGTGGATTCCATGTCCTCCTGCGCCAGCCGCACCGCTTCCGACTGCTGCCGCGCGATGTCGGCCAAGCGCCGCAACTGTGCCTGGAGCTTGGCCGTTCCCAGCACGCCCAGCGAGAGGACCGCGAAGGCGAGCAGGGCCTGGATCAAGGTGGCGCCACGCTGGCGGCGCATCAGAAATCCCTCCAGCTGCCTGGAACGCGGGCGAAGCTGCCGACCTGCGCCTGAAGCGTGTTCAACACGGACGTGTCGCGCACGAAGTCGCTGGCGTTGGCGATCAACGCCTCGGACTCGGATATGACGGCGCCGCGAACGAGGCCGGGCGCGCCGCTCCAGTCGATGCGGCCCGCGTAGACCAGGCCGTGGACGTTCACCGATGCCGCGACCGCCAGCGTGCCCGTGGCCACGAGCACCACCGGTTTACCCGGCCGGCCGAGGGTCACGTCGCTGGACAGGCGTGCGTCGCCATCGATCCAGAGCATGCGATATCCGCCGTCGATGGCCGTGGCCACGGCCGTGCTGCAGTCGCCGTCGCAACGCAGCGTCTTCACGCCAGGCTGCTGTTTCCACAGCGGCTTGGACAGGCCGAAGAACGCGTTGAAGAAGGAGTCCGCGGTCGGATCGTTGAGCATGGGATCGTTCTCGATGACGGAAGCGTCAGCCGCGCTTCCCGGCACGGTCGTCAGCCGCGCACTGGTGGTGGTGATGGTCTTGCCGGCGTGCAGGGTGATGCCTGCGGATGCGGCATCGGCGTTGTGGAAGCCGGCATCCGGTCCGGCTGCGATGACGGCCTGCTTCGCGGTGAGCGCAGCCAGGGGCAGCGAGGCGAGCGCGGGCAACGCGCCCGCCAGCACCTGCACGTGAGCCGTGGCGTCAGTGGGCCTGCCCGGCAGGCATTCGCCGGAGAGGCTGGTGCAGCCGGTGGAGGCGATCTGCAGCACGCGGGCCTGCACGTCGGCGACAAGTTCGATGCGGAAGGCGTTCGCATCGATGCGAACGTCGCTGCCGAAGCGGGGCGTGCCGTCGGATGCGCAGGAGCAGGTCCAGCCGCTGCCGCTCCTCACGCAGGCCGCCACCAGTTTGGCGCTGCGCCCGCTGGCCGCTTGCCAGCGCTCGGCGAAGCTGCCGCTTGCAGCCGAAGCTGGCAGGCATTGGTCGTTGACGGGACGTGGGTCGTTGAGCATCGCGATGCCCCAGGCGACGCCGGCCTCTGCCGACTCGAAGGCCTGCGTGGATCGGTACTGGTTGATCGATGCGCGTGCTTCGAAGAGGTGGTTGCGGTTCGCGAATGCGGCGACCAGTGCCATCGCGCCCAGCAGCACCAGCGTGATGAGAAGCGCGTTGCCGCGCTGCCTGGCGATGGGTGTGTTCATTGGGAAACCTCCGCGCTGCGCACTGCGGTGCGAGCGTCTTCGGGCGGCCGGGCGACGCTCATGCGAGGCAGGCTCCGCTGACCACGTCGTTGCGGATGCGGGCCTGGCTGGTCAAGGTGCGCACGACCTGGTGGTCCACCACGGCGCGTGCAGTGATGGCGATGGTCAGCTTGCGCTGCTCGATGACCGGCCCGCACGCGGCAACGGCCAGGTCGCACGGCCGCTCGCAGGCATCGCGCAGCGACTGCACCTGCGACTCAGCGCTCACCTGGAATGACAGGACCTCCAGCGTGCCCGCATCGGTCAATGCCTGCCAGCTTCCGCCGCCGATCAGCATCTCGATCACGCCATGGCGGAGCCGGAAACCGAAGCGCTCGTTGTCGTCGAGCGTGTCGTTCTCGGTTGCATCGCGCGAGAGCTGGAAGCTCACGGCCTCCGCTGAAGCGCTGGCCGGCGACAGCGCGACATAGGGGTTGGACGCAGCCATGCCCGGGCGCAAGGCGGTGCGTGCGTTGCCCCAGTAGCCCGAGCGGCGCACGTCACGGACGATGATGTCGGTGCTGGTGCGCAGGTCCTGCATCAGGCGGGCTTCGACGAGCATCGACCGGTGCTCCCGCAGGTGCGTGGCCAGCAGCGCCGCCGCCGCGACCACGACCAGCAGGCCGACGACCAGGCCCACCATCACCTCCACCAAGGTGAAGCCGCGTTGCCGCGTCACAGGCCCCAGCATTGCTTGTTCACCTCGGCGCTGTTGGAGACGGTGGCATCGCTGCCGGACTGGTATGTCACGGCCAGGCCGTCGACGCTGACTTGCAGGTGGCGGCAGTTCGCATCGGACGCCTGCGGGCCGGCCGCCACGGCCTGGGCCTTGAAGCCGGTGTCGGTCGTGCTCTCGACGCTGAGCGTGTAGTGCTTCGCCGGGCTGCTCGCCGCGATGCCGAGGTCCGACATCGATGCGTAGTTCAGGTGGTCGGACCGATAGCGTTCCTGCGCCAGGTGCATGTTCATGAGGGCCACCTTGGCGTCGGCGCGGCGCGCCTTGTTCAGCAGTTTGGTGAAGCCGGGGTAGGCCACCGATGACAGGATGCCGGCGATGGCCACGGTGCACATCGTCTCGATGAGCGTGAAGCCTGCGTTGGATCGTGCGTTCATCGTCGGCTCCTCAGCAGACCGCGTAGCCCGGAACGGCCGGCGCATCAGTGTTCGGCGAGCAGGTGCGCACCCGCCCCATGAGGTTCACGACATGCTGGATGGCCGGCCCGCCGCGCAGGGCGACCTTGAAGGTGCCGGCCGGTGTGCTCGTGCCGTGCATGGGATCGAAGACGATGGAGGCGACGTTGCTGTCCAGCGCCAGCCGATCGGTGGCGGTGAAGGCCGTGTTCTTGATCGACACGGCATCGCCGCTGCACGAGGCGGTGCCGTCTGACTGGCACTCGCAGCCACTCGCCGCGCCGCTGTGGATGATGTAGCACGAGCCCCAGCCATGCGACTGCACACTCAGCCGCAGGTTGGCGTTGCGCATCACCGACTCAGCGCGCGCGAAGCGGATGTCGGTGGCCAGTTGAGCGGCCGCGCCTTCGAGTCTCTGCTTGTCGATGAACTGCCTGAACTGCGGCGCTGCGGTTCCCACCGCGATGGCCGCGATGGCGACGGCGATGCAGGCTTCGATGAGCGTGATGCCGCGTTGCGTGTGATGCGTTCGCATCGTCCCCTCCTGTGTTGTGATGGAGCGGGATTGTGCGAATCACGCGCTGTCGGCGCGCCCCTCGGGGGAGGGAAGATCAGGCGTTCAGGAGAGGGCCCCTCTTTGGGCCGAAGCGGCTCAGATGTCGCGGATCAACTGGCGGAACTCGTCCACGTCCTCGAAGCTGCGGTACACGGATGCAAAGCGCACGTAGGCCACCTTGTCGATGCGCTTCAACTCGCGCATCACAAGTTCGCCCAGCTTGGTGGACGCCACTTCGCGCGCGCCGCTGTTGAGCAGCTTGTCCTGGATGCGCTCCAGCGCGGCATCGATCTGCTCGACGCTCACCGGTCGCTTGCGCAAGGCCAGCGTCATCGATGCACGCACCTTCGACATGTCGAATTCCGCCCGCGTCCCGTCTTTCTTGACGACCGTGGGCAGCGCGATTTCGGCGCGTTCGTAGGTGGTGAACCGCTTGTCGCAACTCTGGCAGCGCCGGCGGCGGCGCACGACGTCGCCCTCGTCGGACTCGCGGGTCTCGACGACCTGGGTGTCTTCGTGGCTGCAGAAGGGACAACGCATGAGTGAGAAGGCCCGCGGGAATTGGTCGCCGCGGGCCCGCGACTTTAGCGGTAAACCGGGAAGTCGCGCGTGAGTGCCGACACCTTGGCTCGCACGGCCGCGATGTTGGCTTCGTCATGCGGGTTGTCGAGCACGTCGGCGATCAGGTTGGCGGTGGCAATCGCCTGCGCCTCCTTGAAGCCGCGGGTGGTCATGGCCGGCGTGCCCAGGCGGATGCCGCTGGTGACCATCGGCTTTTGCGGGTCGTTGGGGATGCCGTTCTTGTTGCAGGTCATGTGGGCGGCGCCCAGGATGGCCTCGGCTTCCTTGCCGGTGAGCTTCTTGGGACGAAGGTCCACGAGGAACACGTGCGACTCGGTGCGGCCGCTGACGATGCGCAGGCCGCGCTGCGTGAGCGTGTCGGCCATGGCGGCGGCGTTCTTCACCACCTGCTGCTGGTAGGCCTTGAACTCGGGCGCCAGGGCCTCCTTGAAGGCCACGGCCTTGGCGGCGATGACGTGCATCAGCGGGCCGCCCTGGATGCCGGGGAAGATGGCGCTGTTGATCTGCTTGGCGACGTGGTCCTTCATGAGGATGATGCCGCCGCGCGGGCCACGCAGGCTCTTGTGGGTGGTGGAGGTGACCACGTCGGCGTGAGGCACCGGGTTGGGGTACACGCCCGCGGCGATCAGGCCGGCGTAGTGGGCCATGTCCACCATGAAGTAGGCGCCGATGGCCTTGGCCACCTTGGCGAAGCGTTCGAAGTCGATGCGCAGGGCGTAGGCCGAGGCGCCGGCGATGATGAGCTTGGGCTTGTGCTCGTGGGCCAGGCGTTCCATCTGGTCATAGTCGATGGCTTCGTTGGCATCCAGGCCGTAGCTCACGACCTTGAACCACTTGCCGCTCATGTTCAGCGGCATGCCGTGGGTGAGGTGGCCGCCTTCTGCCAGGCTCATGCCCATGATGGTGTCGCCCGGCTGGAGCAGGCCGAAGAACACGCCCTGGTTGGCTTGCGAGCCGGAGCTGGGCTGCACGTTGGCGTTCTCGGCGCCGAAGATCTGCTTCACGCGGTCGATGGCGAGCTGCTCGGCCATGTCCACGAATTCGCAGCCGCCGTAGTAGCGCTTGCCGGGGTAGCCTTCGGCGTACTTGTTGGTGAGCTGGGTGCCCTGGGCGGCCATGACGGCCGGCGAGGCGTAGTTCTCGGAGGCGATCAGCTCGATGTGCTCTTCCTGGCGCTGGTTCTCGCGCTGGATGACGGACCAGAGCTCGGGGTCCACATTGGCGATCGTGGATTGGGAACGGTCAAACATGGCGTGGCAGTCCTTCGTCAGCAGAAGACCCGCGACTGAAAGCATGCGTGGCGCACGCTGTCACAGGCTGCCCAGGCGAACGGCGGAAACGATGCGTCGACGAACTGCCTGCCACACCGTCTGCGCTCCCCGGTGGTTCACCACCTCAGGCTTCGCAGACGAAGCCCCATCGCCAGTCGCGCAGAAGCCGCGAGTTTACCCGAGGGCCCCGGGGAAATCACTTGAAAAGAATTCAGCGCATCAGTCGCGGCGCTCATGGCGGCGACGAATGCGCTGAGAGGGCGCAAGGTCAGGTCGGTGCCTTGCCCAGCAGGGCCACCTTGTCGACGTGCGCCGGCTTGTCTTCGGGCTTCACATCCGCCTTCACAGGCATCGGGGCGACGTCCTCGTCGCCCTTGTGCGCCGGGGCGGGCGTCGGGCGCTGCACGTTGATGGCCACGACCTTGCCGCTGGCCACCAGCCGCAGGTTGGCCTGCTCGGCCAGCACCTTGCCGGCATAGCCGCCGTCGTCGTTCAGGTTGCTCGCACCCACGTAGTAGCGCAGGCCGGCTTCCAGGCCGCCGGCGCGGGAGATGCACTCCTTGAGCACCTGGGCACCCACGCGCAGGTTGGTCACCGGGTCGAAGGCGGCGAAATTGCCGCCGTAGGCGTCGTACTTGTCGTCGTGGACGCGGGTCATGACCTGCATCAGGCCCTGTGCGCCCACCGGGCTCTGGGCGAAGGGGTTGAAGCTGGACTCCACCGCCATGATGGCGAGGATCAGCGTCGGGTCGAGGTTCACGCGGTCACCGACCACCCAGGCTTCCTTCACCAGACGGCTGATGGGCTCGGGCGCCACGCGGTAGCGGCGCGAAATCCACTGCGCCACGGCGGCTTGCTGGCGCGACAGGCCCTTGGGATCCAACGCGGTGGCGCGGGCGATGGCGTCCGGCTCGGCCAGCGAGGCGGCGACCAGCTCGGCCGGGTCGGTTCGGGCTTCCTGGCGGGCTTGCAGCCAGTCCAGGGTCTGGGCTTCGATGCTCTGACGCAGGTCGGCACGGCTGCCAACGAAGAAAACGGCCCCAATGGCGATGAAGCCCACCAGGGCGAGGGTGTTGTGGCTCACCTCGAGCAGGCCCTGGCCCACGTCGCGGATGAACACTCCGGCAGATGCCGCACAGGCGCCACCAAGTTGGCGGACCGGCGCGAGCAGACGGCGTAGCGCTGTCATGTCGTCCTTTCTTCATCGCGCTTCGACGAACGGCCTGCGGTGCGACTGCTCAGCAGGTGCCGAAGCGACGGTGATAATCGGCTGGAGGCCCGGCACTGAGAGAGCAGTGCGTGCCTTTCGATCCAGCCCATCGGCAGCGTTGCGCCCTCTCCATCCCAACGATGTGGGGCGCGGGTTATCCCTGATCTGTGTCAGGAACGGGCGCATTCTAGGAAGGCATTTCATAACCGGTCAAGGTTATGAAACTAGTTTCTTACTACTATTTGGTATGAAATATCGCGATCTGCGGGACTTCATGGCCGGCTTGGAGAAGCTCGGCGAACTGCGGCGTGTCGCAAACCCAGTATCGGCGCGGCTTGAAATGACAGCGCTCAGTGACAAAGTCCTGCGCGCCGGCGGGCCGGCCCTGGTTTTCGAAAAGCCCGACGGTTACAAAATTTCCGCCTTGACGAACCTGTTCGGCACTCCTAAACGGGTCGCCATGGGCATGGGCGCCAGCGATGTGAGCGAGTTGCGCGAGGTCGGACAGATGTTGGCCAGCCTGAAGGAGCCGGAACCACCCAAGGGGCTCAAGGACACCGGCCGCCTGTTACAGATGGCGAAGGCGCTGTGGGACATGAAGCCGTCCTCGGTCCGCAGCGCGCCTTGCCAGGAGGTGGTCCGAGAAGGATCCGAGGTCGACCTGGGCGATCTGCCGGTGCAACTGTGCTGGCCAGGCGATGCAGGGCCGCTGATCACCTGGGGCCTGGTCATCACCCGCGGCCCGCAGTCAGTGCCCAATCCGCGCCGGCGCCAGAACCTCGGTATATATAGACAGCAGGTGATCGGCCGCAACCAGGTCATCATGCGCTGGCTGGCCCACCGGGGCGGGGCGCTGGATTTCCGGGATTTCGCATTGGCCAACCCAGGGCAGCCGTTTCCGATCGCCGTGGCGCTGGGCGCCGACCCGGCGACCATCCTCGGTGCCGTCACCCCGGTGCCGGACACGCTGTCCGAATACCAGTTCGCCGGCCTGCTGCGGGGCAGCCGCACCGAGGTGGTCGACTCGGCAGTGGGCGAGGGCGACCTGATGCTCCAGGTACCGGCCAGTGCCGAGATCGTTCTGGAAGGACGCATCCCGACGGCGGCCCCCGGGTTCACCGGTGTCAGCGAGCACGGCATCCAGCTCAAGGAAATCGGCGGCTACCTGCATGCGCTGGAAGGGCCCTTCGGCGACCACACCGGCTACTACAACGAGCAGGACTGGTTCCCGGTGTTCGAGATCAGCCGCCTGACCTCGCGCCGCGACCCGATCTATCACTCCACCTACACCGGCAAGCCGCCCGACGAGCCGGCCGTGCTCGGCGTGGCGCTGAACGAAGTGTTCGTGCCCATCCTGCAAAAGCAGTTTCCGGAGATCGTCGACTTCTACCTGCCGCCCGAGGGCTGCAGCTACCGGATGGCGATCATCAGCATCAAGAAGAGCTACCCCGGCCACGCCAAGCGGCTGATGTTCGGCCTGTGGAGCTTCCTGCGGCAGTTCATGTACACGAAGTTCATCGTGGTCACCGACGACGACGTGAACATCCGCGACTGGCGCGAAGTGATCTGGGCCATCACCACCCGCATGGACCCGGCACGCGACACGACCCTGGTGGAAAACACGCCCATCGACTACCTGGACTTCGCCTCTCCCGTCAGCGGACTGGGTGGCAAGATGGGCCTGGACGCGACCAACAAGTGGCCGGGCGAGACGCCGCGTGAGTGGGGGCGCACCATCACCATGGAAGCTGCCGTCGAGCAGCGCGTGTCGGCCATCTTCGACCAGGTGATGGGCGCGAATCGCGCGGATTGACCGTTCATCGGTCTGTCATGAGCCGTCACGAAAAGCGTTGAATTTGTGCTTGATCTGGTGAGGGTCATGCCCTAAGTTTGAGAGGCCTGCATGCAGGCATCCGCAATGGCGCAATCTTTGCGCGCCAGGAGCCCCGGACTTCAATCCCTCCGGAGCCCCAAAGGAGGCGTCAGCCTCCCACCCCCTCCCGCTGTCACGGCGCGGAGGGGTTTGTCTTTTTTGTCTCCCTAGTTTGAAAGTGGATTCCCCTAGGTTGTGGCATGGCGCCGTCCAGTGCCGAAAGTCAGACTTCGTGCTCGGACAGGCGCCTTGCCGTCCCATGACAACCTGTAGGAGAGTCCATGAAGAAATTGATCCTTGGCGCAGCGATTGCGCTGGCCTTCCAGGCCGCCCATGCGGTCACCCTGATCAACGACACCGCAGTGGCCCTGCCGGGCACGACGGTCGCGGCCGAACCGCAATTGGCCGGCACGGTGCTGGAAGACAAGCTGACCGACTTCTCGATCGCCAGCCTGGGGATCACCGGTCACGTCCAGTCGCGCGTGGTGCGCAGCAGTGTGGACGGCACGCTGGACTTCTACTGGCGCGTGTTCAACGACGACTCCTCGCGCGGCAGCATCGGCAACTTCCGCATCGGCGAGTTCTACTCCCCGGAATACAACGCCAACTGGCGCATCGACGGTCTGGGCGACGTGTCTCCGACCGCCGCCTACATGTTCGGCGGTTCGTACGCCGGCAAGGGCTACATCAACTTCCAGTTCTTCGATGCAGCCGGCGGCGGCCAGATCGATCCCGGCGAGTCTTCACGCTTCATGTTCCTGGACACGAGTGCCACCGCCTACAACGAGCTGTCGGTGATGGACGTGGCCAACTCCAGCACCACAGCCATCTCGGGCCTGTCCTACACCTTCGGCCCGACCGCTCCGGTCCCGGAGCCCAGCACGTACGCGCTCATGGGCCTGGGCCTCGCGGCGATGGGCTTCCTGCGCCGCAAGTCGAAGCAAGAGTGAACAGGCTCGGAGAGCGACCTGTTCCTCCTTTGAGCGCCGCTGTCAAGCGGCGCTTTTTTGTTTTTGCTTTTCTGCGATGAGCGGGGTGTGCCGCCTGCCGCTCAAGGGAGGTTGGGCTGGCTCGACGAGAAAATCCGAAGCCGCAACAGCAAAGGCGTGGGTGGGCTGGCTGGGGCGCGAATCAGGAAGCCCGAGCACCGCAGCGAAGTCGGCGCAAAGCGCCGACCGCTTCCGCCGCGCGCCCCAGCCAGCCTACCCACGCCTTTGCCCATCCGAACGAAACGCCACAAGCGATCAAAAGATCACTTCCCTCCACGAGCCTTCGACACCGCAGCCTGCGTCTCATTCCACAGATCCATCCCGACGTTCGCAGCAATGGACGCATTCACCCGCGTGAGCTTGTCGCGCATCCGCGCCGCTTCAGTCGGCGACAGTTCGTTGATCTGCATCCCCTTGCCCTTGAGGTCGGCCAGCGCCTTCGCTGCTTCATCGCGCGTGTCCTTGCGCTCGAAGTCTCGGCTCTTCTCTGCCGACTTCAACAGAACGTTCTTCTCCGCAGGCGACAGGCCATCCCAGAACTTCTTGCTCACGAGCACGATCCACGGGCTGTAGACGTGGTTGGTGATGGTGAGGTACTTCTGCACCTCGTAGAACTTGCTCGACAAGATGGTGTTGAACGGGTTCTCCTGGCCATCCACCGCCTTGGTTTCCAAAGCGCTGAAGAGCTCCGAGAAGGGCAAGGGCACCGCGTTGGCGCCCAGTGTCTTGAAGCTGTCGAGGAAGACGTTGTTCTGCATCACGCGCAGCTTGATGCCGTTGAGATCCTCCAGCTTGTTGACAGCGCGCGTGTTGTTGGTGAGGTTGCGGAAACCGTTCTCCCAGTACACGAGGCCCACCAGGCCTTTTTCCTCCAGCTTGGCTCTCACCTTCGTGCCGACAGGCCCGTCGAGCACGACGTCGGCTTCCTTGGCGTTGTTGAAGAGGAAAGGCGTGTCCCACAGCGCCATTTCCTTCGTGATGCCCACCAGCGTGGCGGTGGAGCCCACCATCATCTCCTGGGCGCCGCCGATGAGCGCTTGCTGCATCTGCACGTCCGAGCCCAGGCTGGCCGCACCGAAGGCGCGGATCTTCATCTTGCCGCCCGAGAGCTTGTCGACTTCGTCCACGAAGACCTTGGTGGCGCGGCCCTGGTTCGATTGCTCGTTCAACCCATAGCCGAAGCGGATGAGCCTGGGCTTGATGTCCTGCGCGAACGCGCTGCCGATGGACAGCGTGGCGATGACGGCAGCAGTGAGAAGCGTGCGGCGTTGCATGGTGTTGTCTCCTTGTGAAATCTGCGAGGGGCGTGTCAGCGAAGCCAGATCACCGGCCAGGTGACCAACTGCGGGAAGGCGGTGAACAGCGCGAGGATGCCGACATAGGTGATGAGGAACGGATTCACGCCCTTGATCACGTCGTGCATCTGCAAACGTCCCACGCCGGCCACCACGTTGAGCACCGTGCCCACGGGCGGCGTGATGAGGCCGATGGCGCCGTTGAGCACGAACATGAGGCCGAAGTACACCGGGTCGATGCCAGCCTTTTGCGCGATGGGCAGCATCACCGGCGCGAAGATGAGGATGGTGGGCGTGAGGTCCAGCGCGGTACCGATGAGGACCAGCACGATCATCATCACCGCCATCAAGAGGCGCGGGCTGTCCACCAGCGGGCCCAGCCAGGCGGTGAGCGTGGCGGGCAGGTCCGCCAGCGTCACCATGTACGAAGCCACCTGTGCGCCCGCGCACAGGAACATCACGATGGCCGTCGTCTTCGCCGCACGCACCAGCACGCCGTGGAACTGCACGAGGCTCATCTCGCGGTGCACGAAGAAGGCGATGATCAGTGCATACACCGCCGCCACCACCGCGGCCTCGGTGGGCGTGAAGTAGCCGCTCTTCATGCCACCGATGATGATGAGTGGCATCAGCATCGCCCAGAAGGCCTTGGCCGTGGCGCGCAGGCGTTCGGACAGGGGCCGCGCCACGCCTTGCGGCAAGTCGATCTTGCGCAGTTCCAGCTTCCACGCGATGACCAGTCCCGCCCCCATGACCAGCCCCGGCACGATGCCCGAGATGAACAGCGACGAGATCGAGGTGTTGGTCGTCACGCCGTAGATCACGAAGGGCATCGACGGCGGGATGATGGGCGCGATGATGCCGCCCGAGGCGATGAGTCCGGCCGAGGTGTTCATCGGATAGCCGTGGGCGCGCATCATCGGCAGCAGGATGGTCGCGAGCGCCGCGGTGTCGGCCAGCGCGGAGCCGCTCATGCTGGCCATGAGAATGGCCGCGCCGATGGTCACGAAGCCCAGCCCGCCGCGGATGTGTCCCACCCAGGCCTGCGCCATCTCGATGATGCGCCGGCTGATGCCGCCCGCATTCATCAGCTCGCCGGCGAGGATGAAGAAGGGCACGGCCAGCAACGGGAAGCTGTCCACGCCGGCCACGAGGTTCTGCGCGAGCAACTGCGTGTCCCAGAAGCCCAGGCCCCAGGCCATGGCCGCGCCGGTGAGCACGAGCGCGAAGGCCATGGGCACGCCGATGCCCATCACCACGAGCATCACGACGACGAAAAGAATGGCGACGGTGCCTTGGTTCATGGTGGTCTATTCCACTTCCGACTCGTGGCCGAGGGCGATGGGCGCGCCGCGCACCAGGTTGATGAAGGCCATCACGCCGATGGCCGCCGAGCTGAGGAATGCCGGCAGCGGAAGCAGGGCGTTCGGGTAGCCGATGACCACGCTCTTGCTGTCCATGCCCACTACCACCTGCTGCCACGCCCCCCATGCGACGAACACGCAGGACACGACCACCAGCAGGTGGATGATCAGCGTCATCGCCTTCAGCAGACGGCCGCCCATGCGTCCGCGCAGCGGCAGCAGCAAGCTGGTGAAGGCCATGTGCTCGCCCAGCGGATACGCGGCAGTTGCGCCGATGAACACCATCCACACGAAGAGCAGGCGCGACAGTTCCTCGCTCGCCGCGATGCCGCTGCCAAAGCCGTAGCGCAGCACCACGTTGATGAAGACGGCGCCGGCCATGACGCCCAGCGTCGCGGCCATGGCGGCGTCGGCCAGGCGCTGCGGCCAGGGTTTCGGGGTGTCGGAAGCTGAACTCATGGCGTGGCCTTGGAAGAAGGGACCGGGGGCATCCACCGCAGGACTTGCCCAAGCAGTTCGCCGGTGGACAGGGTGGCGTCGACGCGCAGCACGCCGTCTTCGCCGTCGGGGCGCTCCAGCGTGGCGAACTGGCTCGCGACCAGCGTCGGCGGAAAGAGGTGGGCAGGACGCCGCGCAACACGTTCACGGGCCTGCGCCTCGGTGAGATCCAGGAAGACGAAGCGCAGTCCGGACGATGCCTCGCGCAATTGGTCGCGATAGACGCGCCGGAGGGCCGAACAGGTCATCACCGCATGAGGCCGCGAGGCCAGCTCTTGCGCCAGCGCCTGCAGCCATTCGCGGCGGTCCGCATCGGTCAGCGCGACGCCGCTCTTCATCTTCTCGATGTTGCGCGGCGGATGGAAGTCGTCGCCTTCCACCAGCGGCCAACCCAGGCCGTCGGCCACGGCCTGCCCGAGGGTCGACTTGCCGCATCCGGCCACACCCATGACGACGAGAGAAGGCATATTCAAGCGAGCAACATGATTTGGGACAGCGCTATCTCAGCCGCGGTGAAAAAACGGATGAAGGCGCGATGCGGCGTGCCGAACCGGCCCTCGTGCAGTTCACAATGAGAGCCTTGCCTCGATCCGTTGGACAGCGCTATCCTACGGGCAGGCTTCGAAATCACGAATCAGGTGTATCCCGTAGCGCATGAGCACAGCAGCTTCCAAGCGAGGCCGGTCGTCGGGCCGCGTCACCTTGAACGACGTGGCCGAGGCGGCCGGCGTCAGTCCCATCACCGTGTCGCGTGCACTGCGCGGCGAACGCAGCGTCGGCGCGGAACTGGTCGAGCGCGTGCAGGCTGCCGCGCAGGCCTTGGGCTACGTGCCCGATCCCGCGGCGCGCGCGCTTGCCTCGCAGCGCAGCTCGCATGTGGCGGTGCTCATCCCTCTGCTCAGCAACACGCTGTTCGTGGACTTGCTGGAAGCGGTTCACCGCACGCTGCTGCCGGCCGGCTTCCAGACGCTGATCGGCATCACGCACTACAAGCCCAAGGAGGAAGAGCTGCTGCTGCAAAGCTACATGGCGCACCGGCCGGCGGGCCTGCTGGTGACGGGCTTCGACCGCACCGAAACCGCACGCCGGTTGATCGCTTCCAGCGGCGTGCCCTGCGTCCACGTGATGGAGACCAGCGACGCGCCGGGCGTGCATTGCGTGGGCTTTTCGCAGATGGAAGCGGGCCGTGCCATCACGCAGCACCTGCTGTCGCGCGGCCGGCGGCGCATCGCCTTCGTGGCGGCGCAGCTCGACCCGCGCGTGATGCAGCGAGCCGAGGGCTACCGCCGTGCGTTGCACGAAGCGAACCTCTACGACGCAGACCTCGAACTGCTCAACCCCGACAGCTCATCGCTCGGCCTGGGCGGCCACCTGTTCGAAGAGGTGCGGCGGCGCCGTCCCGACGTCGACGCCATCTTCTTCTGCAACGACGACCTCGCGCAGGGCGGGCTGCTGGCTGCGCTGCGCCTGGGCGTGAAGGTGCCGCAGGAGGTGGCCGTCGCCGGCTTCAACGACCTCACCGGCAGCGACCTGATGCTGCCGCCGCTGACGACGGTGCACACGCCGCGGGTGGAGATCGGCGAATGCGCGGCGCAGATGCTGCTGAGCCTCATGCGGCGCGAACCGGTCGCGCGCAGCAGCCTGGACCTGGGCTACCGGCTGGTGATCCGCGAGAGCACCTGAAACCCGGAAGAATCAGAGCGCCTGCAAGGTCTTTGCGGATTGGCGACCATGCGCCCTCCATTCCCACCCAAGCACACGGACTGCACATGATTGACCTGTACTACGCCGGCACGCCCAACGGGCACAAGATGACGATGTGCCTGGAGGAACTGGGGCTGCCTTACCGGATGAACCGCATTGCCTTGCTCAAGGGCGAGCAGTTCGCGCCGGCGTTCCTGGCCATCTCGCCCAACAACAAGATCCCCGCGATGGTGGACCATGCGCCGGCCGACGGCGGCGAGCCGATCTCGATCTTCGAATCGGGCGCCATGCTGCAGTACCTGGCCGAGAAGACCGGACGGCTCATGCCCACGGACCTGCGTGGTCGCACCGTGGTCATGCAGTGGCTGTTCTGGCAGGTGGGCGGCCTCGGCCCCATGGCAGGGCAGAACGGGCACTTCTCGACGCATGCGCCGGAAAAGATTCCCTACGCCATCAACCGCTACGTGAATGAAACCAAGCGCCTGTACGGCGTGCTGGACAAGCGCCTCGAAGGCCGCGACTTCATTGCCGGCGACTACTCGATCGCCGACATCGCCTGCTACCCGTGGATCGTGCCGCACGAGGCGCACGGGCAGCGGCTGGACGACTTCCCGAACCTGAAGCGCTGGTTCCAGTCCATCGCGGCGCGGCCGGCCACCCTGCGTGCCTACGAAGGTGCGCAGCAGAGCTACGCGAAGGATTCCGGCGCGAAGATGACCGAAGAGGAGCGCCGCGTCCTCTTCGGTCAGAAGTGACTACGCCAGCGCCTGCTCGCCATCCAGCGCATTGATCAGATCGGGAATGAGCTGCCTCAGCTCCCCCGTTGCGATCGCCACATCGGTGTCGAATCCGGCGTCCTGCGCGGCCGGGCCTTCGAGCACCACGTCCAGCAGCTTGATCTTCTTGAGCGTCATCGCCTCGGTGAGCACGAAGGACACGCGGTTGTCCCAGGTCATCGCCAGCTGCGTGGGAATCTTTCCCTGCTCGATGTGCTGTCCCACCTCGTCGATGTCCAGGTTGTGCCTTGCGTAGCGCACGAGTGACTTCTCGCTGTCGGGCTGCTTGAGCTCGCACTCGCGGTCCACGCTGAAGCCAGCGGGCGCTTCCTTGGTCTTGAGCCATTGCGACATCGCGGTGGATGGTGACGATTCGGTCTGCAGCAGCCGCAGGGCGATGCCGCCGCCGAGGATCTCCACCAGCAGCGTCACGATGCGGTCGGCCTTCTTGGTGCTGCCCGCATCGATGATGAGCAGCTTCTCCTTCGCATCGATCCAGATGTTGGTGCTCGACCGCTTGGAGAAGGCGCGCGGCAGCAGCTCGTGCACGATCTGCTCCTTCATCTCCTTCGCGCGCTTGCCCTTGGGGCGGCGGCCGGTGTCGGCTTCGATCTTGTCCAGCTCCGATTCGAGCCGGTTCTTCACCGCCGAGCTGGGAACGGCCTTGGTCTCGACGACCAGCCGCAGCATCATCTGCCCGCCCACCAGTTCCACCATCGGCCCGCGCTTCTCGCCGCGCGGCTCCAGGAAGCCCACCGATTCGGCCTGCGAGGCGCCGCATTCGGTGAAGCGGTGCGCCGCGAGCTTCTCATCGAGCGCGGCGAGTTCGGGTTGTTCCCATTGGGTGATGCGGTAGACGAGGGCGTTCTTGAACATGGACTGCGGGGGAAGAGGCGAGGAGCCGGATTGGGCGCGAGGGGCGCATTTTCTTCGATTTCTCGCGGCGATCGTGGCGTTGCACAATGCCGCGAGCTTCTTGCCGTATCAGCCGCTGCCCAGGGCAGCGCTGGAACATCGGCTTCCACTTCTCCTGCTCCATGCCAAAGCCCATTCAGATCACGGTCACCCCAGGGCGTGTCTTGCGACGCTCCTCGAAGGAAGAGTCGCAGAAAGGGTGGATGTGAGGATGGCGCAAGACCGCGCTGCTGATCCCCGCGTCGGAGTCGGCGTCATCGTCATCCGCCAAGGCATGGTCCTGATGGGTTTGCGCCAGGGCTCCCATGGCTCGGGCACCTGGGCGCTGCCTGGCGGGCATCTTGAGTTCGGTGAAACCGTTGAAGCGTGCGCTGTCCGGGAGGTGCGCGAGGAGACCGGGCTGGAAATCCAGCATCTTCATGCCGGCCCGTATTCGAACGATCTTTTCGAGGGCAGGCACTACGTCACGCTGTTCGTCATCGCTGACGCGCCCGATGGCGAACCGCGTCTCATGGAACCCCAGAAGTGCTCGCAGTGGCGGTGGTGCCGGTGGTCCGAACTGCCGCAGCCACTCTTTCCACCCGTCGACACCATCCGAACCTCAGGCTATGCGCCACCCGGCGCGGCCTGACCTTGCGCGGCCTGCACGAAGCGAACCATGCACAGCCCACTGATCTACCCCATGGCCGCGCACGTCGGCCTGACGGCGTTCCTCTACGTCCTGCTCACGGTCGCCCGTGCGCCGTCCGTCTGGGGGCCTGGCCGCCGCGCGGACGGCTCCAATCCCTGGACGGATGTCGAGCCGCGCATCAGCGCCAACCTGTCGAATCAATTCGAATGGCCGCTCTTCTTCCACGCGGCGTGCCTGCTGCTGATCCAGCAGCAGGCCGTGACATCGCTTCAACTGTGGTTGGCATGGGCCTTCGTCGCAGGGCGCATCGCGCACTCGTGCGTTCAGGTCCTCACCCGGAATGTGAGGCTGCGAGGCGCCGTGTTCACCGTCAACTTCCTGGCGGTGCTTGGCCTGTGGATTGGCCTTCTGGTCTAGCTCACTGAAAGCGGGCGGCGCTGTCAGCCCCGGGTGGGAGGACGTTTGCGATCCGGCAGTGCGGCGTCGGTCGGCCAGCCGCACGACGCCACCAGGAGCGTGCGGAAGGGCTCCTTCTTCGTCAGCGCTTTCAGGTCGCCGGTGGCGGGTGCCGATTTGCGCGCAGCGCCTCGTGGGCTGGTCTTCTTGATGGGGGCGACAGGAGTATCCAAAATCGGTGGCGCAGGCGTGGTTGAGGCCGCGCATTCTATGCGCCCGGGCCGGGTCAGCCCCTGGGTGGCGACGGCACCACCATCACCGGTACCGGGCTGTTCCTGCACACAGACTCCGCCACGCTGCCCAGGATCGCCCGTTTGATGCCTTGTCGGCCGTGCGATCCCATCACGATGAGCCCGCAGTCGTTCACTGCGGCCGCTTCGAGGATGCTCGCCGGCGTGGACTCCATGGCAAAGCACACGATGTCGGTGGCCGCGACCCCTGCCTCGCGCACCATGCGCAAGCGCGAGGCCACCAGTTCCTCGCCGCGGCGCCGGCGGTGGGCCCGCAGGTCCTGCAGGGCCTCGTTGGAGGCGAACTCGCGCATCGTGGGGTAGTCGTCGATGACGTGCAGCAGCAGCAGGTGCGTGGTGCTTCCCTCGGCCAGGCGCATGGCTTCGCGCAACGCGAGGTCGGAGGTGTCCGTGCCGTCCAGGGGCACGAGGATGCGTTGGTACATGGTCCGTCTCCGGAAGATGACGCGGCCATCTTGCTCGGATGGCGCCGAAAAGGCTTGCGCCAGCGCAAGGTTTCGGCGTCCTCGTGCTCGCGGGCGCGGATCTTGATGCGGATCAAGCCCCCCGCCACGGCACGCCCTCAGCATCAGGCATTCCCTTGTGAAGGAGCCCATGATGAAGATCCTCTTGCCCGTGGACGGAAGCGACTACACCAAGCGCATGCTGGCCTACCTGGCAGCGCACGAGGAATTGCTGGGGCCGAAGCACGACTACCTGGCATTCACGGCGGTGCATCCCATTCCGTCGCATGCCTCGCGCTTCCTCGATCGCGGCACGCTCGATGCCTACTACAGCGAGCGCGCCGAAGAGGTGCTGCGCCCCGTGCGCCGCTTTGCCGAGCAGACGGGCTGGACGCTGCGCGTGGCACACCGCCTGGGGGACCCCGCGGCCGCCATCGCGTCGGTGGTCGAGGCCGAGCAACCGGACCTCATCGTGATGGGCTCGCATGGCCACACCGCCCTGGGCAATGTGCTCATGGGCTCGGTGACCAGCGGCGTGCTGGCGCGCTGCAAGGCGCCGGTGCTGCTGGTGCGCTGACGCACGATGGGCGCTGCGCCGCCGCTGCAGTCCGCGACCTGGCTGGACGATCCGGCCGAGGTCGACACCTTCACGCGCTGGCGCGGCGAAGGCGAGGGTGGCCGCGTCGCCGAATCGTCGCTGCGCATCGGCGGCATGCATTGCGCGCAATGCTCTGACACCGTGGCGCAGGCCTTGCGCCGCGTGCCCGGTGTGGTCGAGGTGCAGGTGAGTGCTGCCTCGCAATGTGCAAGCGTTCGCTGGCAGCCTGAGCTCACGCGGCCCTCGGTCTTCGTGCAGGCGCTGCAAGCCGCCGGCTATGACGCCGTGCCCGACACCGCCCAGGCTGCACGCGCGATGCGTCTGAGCGAATCGCGCGCCGCACTGTGGCGCCTGTTCGTGGCCGCCTTCTGCGCCATGCAGGTGATGATGCTCGCCACCCCGGCCTACGTGAGCTCGCCCGGCGAACTCGAAGCCGACCACAAGCAGCTGCTGGATTGGGGCAGCTGGCTGCTGACCTTGCCGGTGCTGTGGTTCTCCGCGCGCCCCTTCTTCTCGGGCGCCTGGCGTTGCGTCAAGGAGCGCCGCATCGGCATGGACGTGCCGGTGGCGCTGGGCATGGGCATCGCCTTCCTCGCCAGCAGCGGCGCTGCGTTCCAGCCCGGCGGGCCGTTCGGCAGCGAGGTCTATTTCGATTCGCTCACGATGTTCGTGAGCTTCCTGCTGGGTGCACGCTTCCTGGAGATGCGTGCCCGACACCGCGCCGAGATGGCGCTGGAAGAGACCTGGTCGCGCACGCCCAATTCGGTGATGCGCTTGAAGCCCGACGGCATGGTCGAGGTGGTGAGCGCCAAGACCCTGAAGCCCGGTGACCTGGTGCGTGTGCCGGTGGGCCAGGCCTTTGCCGCGGACGGCGTGCTCACCGAAGGCGAGACGCGCGCCGACGAGGCCCTGCTCACCGGCGAGTCGCGTCCGCAGGACAAGCGCATCGGCGATGCATTGGTCGCCGGCAGCATGAACCTCGGCGCCCCCGTGCTCATGCGCGTGCAGCGCGTGGGCGCGGACACGCGCTACGAAGCCATCGTCTCCATGGTGCGTGCCGCGCGCACCCACAAGCCCCAGCTGCTGGCCAGCGCCGACCGCTGGGCCGGTCCGTTCCTGTGGGGCGTGCTGCTGCTGGCCGCGGTGGCCGGTGCGGCATGGAGCGTCGTGGATTCCTCGCGCACCCTGGGCGTGGTGGTGGCCGTGCTGATCGTCACCTGTCCCTGCGCCCTGTCGCTGGCCTCGCCCGCATCGTTGCTGGCCGCCGCCGGCGCCATGGGCCGCCAAGGGCTGCTGCTTCGGCGGCTCGATGCCATCGAAGCCCTGGCCCGGGTGGATACGCTGTTCATCGACAAGACCGGCACCCTGACCGAAGCAAGCGTGGATTGCCTGCCGATGGTCCGCCTGAATGGCGACGACCTGCCCGCGTCACAGCTGTCCAACATCGCAGCCTCGCTGGCGGGTTGGTCCACCCATCCCATCGCGGCAGCACTGCGCCAGCGTTTCCAACCGGCGGACGTCGCCTGGCACGATGTGCGTGAAGAAGCCGGCCAGGGGCTGCAGGCGGTGGATGCCAACGGCGCCACCTGGCGCCTGGGTTCCTCCCGCTGGGCGGGCGCAGAGGGCCATGCCCATGCCCGCAGTGCCGCCTGCTGGCTCAGCCGCGACGGCCGCGTCCTCGCTCGCTTCGACATGGACGACCGCCTGCGCCAGGATGCGCGCCAGGCCATTCGCGATCTGCAAGCCGATGGCGTGCACGTTCACCTGCTGTCCGGCGACGATCCCGCGAGGACGCGCAAGGTCGCTGCGGCGATCGGCCTCGCATCCTCGAAGGGCGGTCTCTCGCCCGAAGACAAGCTGGCCGCGCTGCGCCATGCGCAGCAGGCCGGCCAGGTGGTCGCGATGGTCGGCGACGGCATCAACGATGCGCCCGTGCTCGCGCAGGCCGATGTCTCCTTCGCCATGGGCGAGGGCGCACAGATCGCGCGCACGCAGGCCGATGGCGTGCTGGTGTCCAACCGGTTGGGCGACATCGTGCTGGCCCGCGCCCGCGCCAAGAAGACCGTGGCCGTCGTGCGCCAGAACCTCGCCTGGGCCGTGGCCTACAACGCGGCCTGCGTGCCCTTGGCCATGGCCGGCTGGCTGCCGCCCTGGGCCGCGGGCCTGGGCATGGCCACCAGTTCCCTGGCCGTGGTCCTCAACGCCATGCGCCTGTCGAAGTAGCGCCCCACCCGCGACCCACCCGCCATGGACATCCTCTATCTCCTCATCCCGCTGTCGGCCGTGCTGGTGCTGGGCATCCTGGGCATCTTCGCCTGGGCGCTGGATGGTGGCCAGTTCGACGACCTCGAACAACAGGCCGAACGCATTCTCGACGCCGAAGACTCTGCACTTGATCCGCATCAAGTGGCCTAGGGCAGGCGCATCGAACAATTCCATCGTCGCCATTGGGGCGACATCTGGAGAGTTCCGATGCATGACAAAGCGCCAACCGTCTCGCCGGTGAACTACACCGACGACACCGTCCGCGGCTTCGCGCTGGCCGCCGTGCTGTGGGGCGTGGTGGGCATGCTGGTGGGCGTGGTGATCGCCGCGCAGCTGGCCTTCCCCGACCTCACCTACGGCATTCCCTGGCTCAGCTACGGCCGCTTGCGGCCACTGCACACCAACGCGGTCATCTTTGCCTTTGGCGGCTGCGCCTTGTTCGCGACCAGCTACCACGTGGTGCAGCGCACCTGCCAGGTGCCGCTGTTCCTGCCGTGGCTGGCGAAGTTCACGCTGGTGGGCTGGAACCTGGTGATCGTGCTGGCGGCCATCACGCTGCCCCTGGGCTACACCACCGGCAAGGAATACGCCGAGCTGGAATGGCCCATCGACCTGCTGATCGCCGTCGTGTGGGTGGCCTATGCCGTCGTCTTCTTCGGCACCATCGGCACGCGCCGCGTGCGCCACATCTACGTGGCCAACTGGTTCTTCGGTGCCTTCATCATCGCGGTGGCGCTGCTGCACATCGTCAACAGTGCCGAGATGCCGGTGAGCTTGTGGAAGAGCTACTCGGCCTACGCCGGCGTGCAGGACGCCATGGTGCAGTGGTGGTACGGCCACAACGCGGTGGGCTTCTTCCTCACGGCCGGCTTCCTCGGGATGATGTACTACTACATCCCCAAGCAGGCCGAGCGGCCGGTGTATTCGTACCGGCTGTCCATCGTGCACTTCTGGGCGCTCATCTTCACCTACATGTGGGCGGGCCCGCACCACCTGCACTACACCGCGCTGCCCGACTGGGCGCAGAGCATCGGCATGCTGTTCTCGCTGGTGCTGCTGGCCCCGAGCTGGGGCGGCATGATCAATGGCGTGATGACGCTGTCGGGCGCTTGGCACAAGCTGCGCGACGACCCCATCCTCAAGTTCCTCATCGTGGCGCTGAGCTTCTACGGCATGTCCACCTTCGAGGGGCCGATGATGTCCATCAAGACGGTGAACGCGCTCAGCCACTACACCGACTGGACGGTGGGCCACGTGCACAGCGGCGCGCTCGGCTGGGTGGGCCTGATCTCCATGGGCTCGCTGTACTACCTCATCCCGCGCATGTTCGGCCGCACCTCGATGTACAGCGTCCGCGCCATCGAGCTGCACTTCTGGATCGCGACGCTGGGCATCGTGCTGTACATCGCGGCGATGTGGATCGCCGGTGTCATGCAAGGCCTCATGTGGCGCGCCCTCAACCCCGACGGCACGCTGGTCTACACCTTCGTCGAAAGCGTGAAGGCGACCTGGCCCTTCTACGTGGTGCGCCTGATCGGCGGCGTGCTGTACCTGGCGGGCATGCTGGTGATGGCCTGGAACGTGGTGATGACGGTGCGCAGCGGCCGCGCGGTGCCCTCGGTCATTCCGCAACTGGCCGCCGCCTGAGGAGAACGACGACATGGCTCAACACACCCATCAGGCCACCGGCCACGAGCGCATCGAGACCAGCAACCTGCTGATGATCGTGCTCATCCTCATCGTCATCGCGGTGGGCGGCATGGTCGAGATCATCCCGCTGTTCTTCCAGCGCTCCACCACGCAGCCGGTGCCGGGTCTCAAGCCCTACGAGCCGTTGCAGCTCGTGGGCCGCGACATCTACCTGCGCGAGGGTTGCTACAACTGCCACTCGCAGATGATCCGCCCGCTGCATGCGGAGACGCTGCGCTACGGCCACTACTCCGAGGCCGGCGAGTTCGTCTACGACCACCCCTTCCAGTGGGGCAGCAAGCGCACCGGTCCCGACCTGCACCGCGTGGGCGGCAAGTACAGCGATGAGTGGCACCGCCTGCACCTGTCGGGCCCGCGCGACCTGGTGCCCGAATCGAACATGCCCGCCTATCCGTGGCTGGAGAGCGCCGCCATCGACCCGGCCACCGTGCCGCCGCGGCTCAAGGCCATGCAGCGGCTGGGCGTGCCCTACAGCGACGCCGAGATTGCCGCCAGCGCCGAAGCCGTGCGCGGCAAGACGGAGATGGACGCCATCGTGGCCTACCTCCAGTCCCTCGGCCGCCACGTGAAGTGAAGGGGAAGCGAAATGGATGTGAATGATCTTCGTAGCCTGGTGACGCTGGTCAGCCTCGTGCTGTTCACCGGCCTGATGGTGTGGACCTGGTGGCCGCGCCGCCGCGCGGCCTATGCCGCGGCAGCGCAATTGCCTTTCGACGGCGAAGCCGCCAACGACGGGAGCAGCCGGCCATGAGCGACTTCTTCAACAGCGGCTGGTCGATCGCGATCGCGGTCGTCACCGTGCTCGGCCTTGCGTCTTGCCTGGCACTTCTCATCATCGCCGCCCGCCGCCGCGTGATGGCCAGCGACAACACCACCGGCCACGTGTGGGACGAAGACCTGCGCGAGCTGAACAACCCGCTGCCGCGCTGGTGGATGTGGCTGTTCGTGCTGACGGTGCTCTTCTCTGGCGTCTACCTGTGGCTGTACCCCGGCCTGGGCAGCGCGCCCGGTTCACTGAAGTGGACCAGCCTCTCGCAGCACGCCAGCGAGCAGGCGCAGGCCCGCGAAGCAATGAAGCCGGTCTTTGCCGCCTACGCGAAGCTGCCGGCGCAGGAACTGGCCCGCGACCCCCGCGCCATGGCCATCGGTGAGCGCATCTTCGCCAACACCTGCGCCACCTGCCACGGTGCCGACGCGCGTGGCAGCAAGGGCTTCCCGAACCTCACGGACAAGGACTGGCTCTACGGCGGCACGCCGGAGAAGATCGAGGAAACCATCACCTTCGGGCGCGAGGGCACCATGCCGCCCATGGCTGCCGCGGTGGGCAATTCGGAAGACGTGCGCAACGTCGCGAACTACGTGCTGAGCCTGTCGGGTGCGTCCGAGGATCCTCGCAATGCGCAGTTCGGCCGCGAGAAGTTCGCGGTGTGCGCGGGCTGCCACGGCGCCAACGGCAAGGGCAACCAGGCCATCGGCGCGCCCAACCTCACCGACAACATCTGGCTGCACGGCTGGGGCGAGGCGGCGGTGGTGTCGATGATCACCAACGGCAAGCGCAACGTCATGCCGGCGCACGGCTCGCGCCTGTCGCCGGAGCAGATCCACGTGCTGGCCGCCTACGTGTGGAGCCTGTCGAACACGCAAGGCGCCGCGCCTTGACGGTCCACCTGTCTCGACGAGCATGAGCAGCCGCAGCAGTTCCATGGCGCGCGTCATTCCCATCCAGCCCGTACCGGTCGAGGAGCCGGAACTGGTCTCGCTGTATGCCAAGCAGAAGACCATCTACGCCCGCTCGGTCAAAGGCTGGTTCGCGAAGTGGCGCTGGGCCATGGTGTGGCTCACGCAGGTGGTGTTCTATGGCCTGCCCTGGCTGCCCTGGAACGGCCGCCAGGCGGTGCTGTTCGACCTGGGCGCGCGGCGTTTCTACATCTTCGACCTGGTGCTGTACCCGCAGGACTTCATCTACCTGACGGGCCTGCTGGTCCTCAGCGCGTTCTCGCTGTTCTTCTTCACTGCGGTGGCCGGTCGGCTGTGGTGCGGCTACGCGTGTCCGCAAACGGTCTACACCGAGATCTTCATGTGGGTCGAACGGCACGTCGAAGGCGACCGTGGCGAACGCATGAGACTCGATGCCGGTCCCTGGACGGCGAACAAGCTGTGGCGCAAGTCGGCCAAGCATGCGGTGTGGCTGACGATCGGGCTGTGGACGGGCTTCACCTTCGTGGGCTACTTCACGCCCATCCATGCGCTGGCGGCGGAGTCGTTCACGCTGTCCTTCGGACCCTGGGAATGGTTCTGGGTCAACTTCTACGGCCTGGCGACCTATGGCAATGCCGGCTTCCTGCGTGAGCAGGTGTGCAAGTACATGTGCCCCTACGCGCGCTTCCAGAGCGCGATGTTCGACCACGACACGATGATCGTGAGCTACGACACCGAGCGCGGCGAGGCCCGCGGCAAGCGAGCGCGCGGCGCGGACCTGAAGGCGGCCAGCCTGGGCGACTGCATCGACTGCGGCCTGTGCGTGCAGGTCTGCCCGGTGGGCATCGACATCCGCGACGGCCTGCAGTACGAGTGCATCGCCTGCACCGCCTGCATCGACGCCTGCAACGGCGTGATGGACAAGATGCACTATCCGCGCGGGCTCATCCGCTACGCCACGCAGAACGGGCTGAGCCAGCGCTTGTCGCGCAGCCAGATGTTCGCGCGTGTCCGGCGGCCTCGGGTGCTCATCTACGGCGCGGTGCTGGTGGCCATCGCCGCCGGCTTCGTGGCCAGCCTCGCCATGCGCCACACCCTCAAGGTGGACGTGGTGCGCGACCGCACCACGCTGGCCCGCATCGTGGACCGCGGCAGCATCGAGAACGTGTACCGGCTGCAGCTGATGAACGCGACGGAGGACGGCAAGCATGTGCGCGTGTCCGTCACCGGCATCCCGGGCATCGACCTGGCGCAGCCGATGGAGCTGGACCTCGGCCCCGCGCAGGCGCGCTGGGTCACGCTCGCGGTGAGGGTTCCGCATGCGGCGGCGCAGGCCGCCGGGCCGGGAGCACACCCGATCAAGTTCGAAGTGGTGGAGTCGGCGGCGCGCCACTCCCTGGTGAGCGAGAAGTCCACGTTCGTGGTCCCACGCTGAAGGAGACGAAACCAATGAATGCCCGCATCGATCAACCCGTGCTGCCGTGGTGGCGCGTGCCAATGGTGTGGCTGGTGGTGGGCGGACCGGCCGTGGTGGTCGCGGCCAGCTTTGCCACCCTGGTCCTCGCAGTGCGCGGCGGCGACGTGCCGCTGCACGAAGAAACCGTGGCCCAGCGTGGCCACGAGATGCCGGCCACCCAGGCGCGCAACCATGCTGCCGCACCCCGCCGCTGATGTGTCCCTGCAGCCGCGGCTGCCGTTCGCCACGCGGGCGCTGATGATCCTGTGGCCGGCCTTCGTCATGGCCGGCGTGCTGGAGATGATGGTGTTCGCGGTGGTGGACCCCGACAGCCTGCACTGGTTCGGCGGCGAGGCGTTCGGGTGGACACGCAACGCGGTCTACTCGGTCACCTTCTTCATCTTCTGGCTGGTGATCTCGACATCGGCGGCGATCACGCAGTTGCTGGAATCTCCCGTGGGGTGACGAGGCAGACCATCGTCAGCGCCAGAACACGGTGAGTTGCCCGGCAAGGGCTCGGCCTTGGTCGTAGCCGGCGCGTGCGGCCAGCGGGCGCAGCGACAGGTCCATGGCGTTCGCGCCGAACAGGTGCCCGGAGTTTCCATCGGGGAAGATTGTTTCGACCCTGCTGCCGCGTGCGCGCAGCTCGTCGACCTGTGTGGCCAGATGCATGCCCCAATCCACCGGGGTCAGTGATCTCCCGCCGAACGGTGACAGCACCAGCACTCGCTTGTACCCGGTCGCCAGATCCGCGTTGTCTGCGTTGGATCGGTACCCCCCATCGATGTAGTGGCTGCCATTGATGCCGTATGCGAAGCCACTGGCACAACTGGCGGCGATGGCGTCCACCAGATCGACGCCGCTGTGGCGGTCGAACACGACCGGTTCGCCCGTGTGGGCATCGACCGCGGTGATGAGCATCGCCCGATCGGGCCAGTGCGGATCGGGCAGCCGAGCGGCAACGGTGGCGCGCCACTGCGCCCGCCTGGAATCGTCCGACGTCGCATTCAATTCCAGCGCTGCCGCGCCGATCCTGCGGCGCATGTCGGTCGCATCCTTGGCCGACGCGATGATCCTGTTCAGTCTTTCCAGATGGGAGGCTGCGGACGGGTTCGGAGTGCGGCCCGGGTCGGATCCCGCTGAACCGGTCCGTGGCTGGGGCGCGGTGAGGGTGGTGGCCAGGAGTTCGGCCGGGGTCGCGCCGGCAAGCTGGGCCGCGGCCGTCGATCCGGCGGAGGTGCCGATGGTCAGGTCGGCTGTCGTCACGTCCAGCCCGGCATCGAACAGGCCGGCGATGACGCCGATCAACCAGGCATTGCCTGTCGATCCGCCGCCGCCGAGGACCAAGGCCCGCTCGCCGGCTTCAGGGCACCGGCGATCGTCGTCGTGACAAGGAGATGAAGAAGGTGTTGCGCGCATGGGATTCGCCTTTGACAAGTGGGTTGTCGGGCGCTCCCAGTGGCGACTGCTTCAGTCGCGCAATCATGGACAAGAGGGGAGCACCCATGGTGGACAGTGCGTTCACGGCTCTCACCTCCTGTTGTCAGATCACGATCAAAAAATGCTAGCACAGCCCTCAACAAGGACTGTTCACCATCTTCCTCAACGCCGCCAGGTCCAGGATGCGGATGTGCTTGAGCTTCACCTCCAGCACGCCGTCCTCCTGGAAGCGCGAGAAGCAGCGGCTCACCGTCTCCAGCTTTAGGCCGAGGTAGGTGCCGATCTCTTCGCGCGTCATGCGCAGCACCAGCGACGTGGGCGAGAACCCTCGGGCCTGCAGCCGCTGCGTCAGGTTGAGCAGGAAGGCCGCCAGGCGCTCCTCGGCGCGCATGCTGCCCAGCAGCAGCATCACACCCTGGTCGCGGACGATCTCGCGGCTCATGATCTTGTGGAACTGGCGCTGCAGCTCGCCGAACTCGCGCGACAACGCCTCCAGCTCGGCATACGGGATCACGCACACCTGCGAGTCCTCCAGCGCCACCGCATCGCAGGTGTGGTGGTCGCTCACGATGCCGTCCAGGCCAAGCAGCTCGCCGGCCATCTGGAAACCGGTGACCTGGTCGCGCCCGTCTTCGGATGACACCTGGGTCTTGAAGAAGCCCGTGCGCACGGCATAGACCGCCTCGAAGGCATCGCCGCTGCGGAACAGGGCGTCGCCGCGCTTGACGCTGCGGCGGGTGGCCACCATGCCGTCCAGCCGCTCCAGTTCGCTGCCGCTGAAGCCCACCGGCAGGCACAGCTCGCGCAGGTTGCAGCTCGAACAGGCGACCTGCAGCGGGTTGGGCCGGTCAGTGGAGGATGGCTTGGTCATGGCGGGTCGTGATGCAGCTCAATGGCGTTCATTCTTGGCGCCGCCCCCTCGCGGCAGCTTGCGCCAGATCAAGCGACGGGCCTCGCGGGCTGGGCACCATCGCGCCATGGAATCCACCACCGAGCCCTTGTCACCCGACCTGCTGCGCCGCTTCGACACGCCCGGCCCGCGCTACACCTCCTACCCGACGGCCGACCGCTTCATCGAGGCCTTCGGCCCAGCCGATGCCGTGCGTGCCCTGGGCCAGCGTGGCCACGGCGGCGCGGCGCTGGGGGCCACGCCGCTGTCGGTGTACGTGCACATCCCGTTCTGTGAATCGGTGTGCTACTACTGCGCCTGCAACAAGGTCATCACCAAGCACCACGAGCGCGCAGCCGAATACCTGGATGCGCTGGACACCGAGATCGAGCTCGTCGGCCGCGCCATGGGCGAGCGTCAGGCGGTGTCGCAGCTGCACTTCGGCGGCGGCTCGCCGACCTTCCTCGCCAACACCGAGCTGGAGCACGTGATGGCGTCGCTCAAGCGCGCCTTTCGCCTCCAGCCCGGCGCGGAGCTGAGCATCGAGGTGGACCCGCGCACCGTCACGGCCGAGCGCCTGGCGCACCTCAGCCACCTCGGCTTCAACCGCATCAGCTTCGGCGTGCAGGACTTCGACCCTCAGGTGCAGCGCGCCGTGCACCGCATCCAGCCTTTCGAGCAGGTGCGCGACCTGATGCTGGCGGCGCGCTCGCTGGGCTTCGAATCCATCAATGCGGACCTGATCTACGGCCTGCCGTGCCAGACGCCCGAGAGCTTCTCGCGCACGGTGCAGCAGATCGCGGAACTCAAGCCCGACCGCATCGCGCTGTACGCCTATGCCCACCTGCCGCAGCGCTTCAAGCCGCAGCGTCGCATCGTGCCCGAGGAGTTGCCCAACGCCGCGCAGCGCGTGCAGATGCTGGGCGGCGCCATCGCCGGCTTCCTGGGGCACGGCTACACCTACATCGGCATGGACCACTTCGCGCTGCCCGGCGACAGCCTGGCCATCGCCAAGCGGCAAGGCCGGTTGCACCGCAATTTCCAGGGCTACAGCACGCAGCCCGATTGCGACCTCATCGGCCTGGGCGTGTCGGCCATCGGCCGCGTGGGCGCGACCTACAGCCAGAACGCCAAGACCTTGCCCGAGTACTACGACGCGTTGCGCCAGGGGCAACTGCCCGTGGTGCGCGGCATCGCGCTCAGCCGCGACGACCTGGTGCGGCGCGCGGTCATCATGGCGCTGATGTGCCAGGGCCGGGTGGAGTTCGAGTCCATCGAGCTGGCGCACTTCGTGAACATGCGCGAGTACTTCAGCCGCGAACTCGACGAGTTGGAAGACATGGCTCGCGCCGGCCTGGTGCACGTCGAGCCGCACGCCATCCAGGTCACGGCCGCCGGCTGGTACCTCGTGCGCGCCGTGGCCATGGTGTTCGACAAGCACCTGCAGGGCGACAAGCTGCGCGAGCGCTTCTCGCGGGTGATCTGAGCGCTCGATGAACGCTGCCCTCGTCCTGGCCGGCCTCGCGATGGGCGCGGCCGCGTCGCCGCATTGCGCGCTGATGTGCGGCGCCGCCTGCGCGAGCCTCACGGGCGGCCACGCACGCAACGCAGCCGTCTTCCAGACCGGGCGGCTTGCCAGCTATGCCGCCGGTGGTGCCGTGGCTGCGGCAAGCGTGCAATGGCTGGGGACGTGGAGCGCCGCAATGCCGGCACTTCGGCCGCTGTGGGTGCTGCTGCACCTGGGCTTCCTGGCCCTGGGGCTGTGGTGGCTCATCACAGGGCGGTCCATCGCATCGATGAGCCGTGACGGCGCGGTGCCGATCAGCATCGTGCGACGCCCGGACCACATGGCCTGGCGCCGCAGCCTCGCTGGCCTGGCCTGGGTGGCTTGGCCCTGCGGCGTGCTGCAGGCCGCGTTGCTGCTCGCAGCCATGGCCGGCGACGCACCCGGCGGCGCGATGGTGATGGCCGCGTTTGCGCTCGGCTCCATGCCTGCGCTCGCGCTCGGCCCGTGGCTGTGGAACCGCTGGCGCCTGGCCGCCGGCACGGCTGCCGCCTCTGCGTCCTGGCCCGTGATCGGCCAGCGCATTGCCGGCCTGGGCCTCATTGCAGGCTCCATTGCCGCACTCGGCCACGGCATGTGGCAGACGCTCGGCGCGTGGTGCGGCTTCTGAGGCGGCCTGTCTCTTGAGCCAGCGCAAAACCCGACCTGCGGCTCGGGAGGACGATGGCGCCATGAGCAAACGAATCCTTGTGATCCAGGCGCATCCGGACGCGAGCCGGCCGCATTTCTGCCACGCGCTGGCCGAGTCCTATGCCAAGGCTGCACGCGGCGCCGGCCACGAAGTGCGCATCGTCGACGTGGCCTCGCTGAGCTTTCCGCTGTTGCGCAGCCAGGCCGAGTGGACCAAGGGCGAGGTTCCCACCGGCCTCGTGTCCGTGCAGGACGACATCCGCTGGGCACAGCACCTCGTCTTCTTCTACCCGTTGTGGCTAGGCAGCATGCCGGCCTTGCTCAAGGGCTTCCTGGAACAGGTCGCACGGCCCGGCTTCGCGATCGGCAAGTACGGCGAGAAGGCGATCCCGAAAAAGCTGCTGGCCGGCCGCAGCGCCCGCATCGTGGTCACCATGGGCATGCCGGCGCCGGTGTTCCGCTGGTTCTTCTTCGCCCACAGCCTGAAGGCGCTCAAGCGCAACATCCTGGGCTTCGTGGGCATCTCGCCGATCCGCGACACGCTGGTGGGCTCCATCGAGGCCATGAGCCCCGCGGCGCGAGGCCACTGGTTGCAACGCATGGGCCGCCTCGGCGCGGCAGGAGAGTGACATGGGCATCCCCGCTGACATCGACCCCGCCGCCCTGCTGGACGGCTTCGACGTGCTGGACGAATGCCATCGCCAGAGCCTGTTCATGCTGGGACGGCTGGCCGCGCTGATCACCCGCCTGGGCAGCATCGGAGCGGACAGCGAGGCGCGAAGCATGGCCGCCGACATCGTGCGGCACTTCTCCACCACCGTGCGCCAGCACCATGCGGACGAGGAGCGCTACGTGTTTCCCAAGCTCGCGTCCCTGGGCAATGCGGACGTGACGCAGGCGGTGCTGCGCCTGCAATGCGACCACGACTGGCTGGAGGAGAACTGGATGGAGCTGTCGCCGCAGCTCGATGCCGTGGCCTGCGGCCTCAACTGGTTCGACCTCGACACGCTTCGTGAAGCTGCACAGGTGTTCATTGCGCTGTCGCACGACCACATCGCGTTGGAGGAATCCTTCATCTACCCCGAGGCCAAGGCCCGCCTGCAAGGCCGCGAGCGCTCGAACATGGGGCGCGACATGGCGGCACGCCGCGCGGCCTTGCGGCGCAAGGCGGCAGCACCCGGCACACGCTGAACTTCACGGGGCCGTCTGGCGACGGCTTTGCGAGCTGGCATCGGGCATCCATCCCCCGTTACCGGCCTGATAGAACCGATAGGCGTAGACGCGCCGGCCGGCTTCGATCTCCAGCCGCGCGCCCTGCGTGTCGATGGCCGTGAGCTGGCCGTCACGCGGCAGGCCCTGCGCACGCATCACGAAGCGCCAGTCCTGGCGCAGGCGCAGCGGCATCGGGCCGATGGACAGGGGTCCGTTGAGTGCTACCACCGTGTCGCCGATGGGCGGGCGCACGAGTTCGAGCGTGAAGTTCCAGTGCATGTCGCGGCCGGCACCCTGCACGGCCAGGTCGCGGTAGCGCACGGTGTAGACCTCGGTGCCGCGGTGCAGGTCGCTTCGCAGCGTGAGGTGTGCCGTGCCGGTCCAGCGCAGGCTGGGCGTGCCCATGGCATCGAAGCGGAAATCCAGTTCGGTGATTTCGACGTGGCCTTCGAAGCGGTGCGCGGCCACGGTGAACTCGCCGCGGCCGGTGGCTGTTTCGCCATCGGTCATGCAGTGGTCGAACTCGGTGACGAAGGTGTCGCGGCGCGAGAGGTCGCCGCTGCCGTCGGCGTCGCGGATGGTGCCGATGGCGCTGCCGCCTCCCGGGCAGGGCAGGGTGAAGCGGTGCGTCGGGCCCGATCGTGTCTTGAGCTGGAAGGCCGCTCGCATCGGGCCCGCCTGGTCCAGGCCGGCGTTCCACATCGACATCGTCGACAAGGCCAGCCCGCTCTGGGACACGATGTCGGCCAGCGCGTCTCCTGTGTCGACGAAGTTCGCGTCGCTGAGGGCGGCAAGGTCGGGCGGTGCGGCCAGGGCCACCGTGGCAGCCACGGACCATGCAGCGGCGAAGGCGGTCTTCATGGGCTCTCCTCGGTGGCGCTCTCGCCGGTGGATTGAAGCTGGCCGGCGGCGTCCAGCCGAAGGCTGTAGCGCAGGGTCTGTGCATCGGCGCCGTGTGGGTCGGCCGTGAAGCCCAGGGTCTGCATGAGTTCGCGCATGGCGCCATTGATGCGCAGCACGTCGGCGGTCATGCGTTGCGTGCCGCGGGCTCGCAGGTGCGCCGTCATCCTCTGCATCAGCAGATGGCCCAGGCCCTGGCCGTGCAGGTCCGACCGCACGGCGATGGCGAACTCGGCCTCGATGTCGTCGGGGTCGCTCACGGCATGCACCACGCCGACGATCTCCTCGCTGGCGTCCGGCCGCAGCTGCGTGGCAACAAAGGCCATCTCGCGGGCGTAGTCGATTTGCGTCAGCCGCGCGGTCTCGCTTTGGGCCAGGGTGCGGCTGCTGCTGAAGAAGCGCATGTGCAGATCATCGGGCGACATCTGCTCCAGGAACGCACGGTGCTGCGGCCCGTCTTCGGGGCGGATGGGGCGCACGCACAGTTCATGGCCGTGCCAGGCCAGGGTCTGCGACAGATGGGCCGGGTAGGGCGCGATCGCGAAGTTCGATGCACCCGCCGGGCGGCTTGTGCTGATGCGCATGCGCGCATCCAGCGCCATCACGCCGTCGTGGTCGGCCCACAGCGGGTTGATGTCGAGTTCGGCCAACTCCGGGATGTCGGCCATCAGCGCGGACACGGCGATGAGCGCGTCGTGCAGCGCCTCCATGCGAGCCGGCGGATGGTCCCGGTAGCCGGCCAGCAGCCGCGACACCCGCGTGCGCGCGACCAGCTCGCGGGCCAGCACGCGGTTCAGCGGCGGCAGCGTGACGGCGCTGTCGGCCAGCACCTCCACCGCCGTGCCGCCCTGGCCGAACAGGATCACCGGCCCGAACACCGGGTCCACGCTCGCACCGACGATGAGCTCCTGCGCCATCGGCCGGCGGACCATGGCCTGCACGCTGAAGCCGTCGATGCGTGCGGCCGGCCGCAAGGCACGGATGCGTGCCAGCATGGCGGCGGCAGCGTGGGACAGTTCATCCGCGTCCCGCAGGTTCAGCGCCACGCCACCCACGTCGGACTTGTGGCTGATGTCGGCACTGCGGATCTTCAGCACCACCGGGTAGCCCAGTTCCGATGCCGCTTCGCACGCGGCCTGCGCGTCCGCCGACACGGCCCGGGTGGGTACGACGGGGATGCCGTAGGCCTGCAGCACGGACTTGGCCTCGCTCTCGTCCAGCATCTCGCGGCCCTGGGCGAGCGCGGACTGCACCAGCGCGCGAACCTTGGCCGTGTCAGGTGTTGCGGACTCGCTGGCGGTGGGCACCTCCAGCAGCAGCCGCTGGTTGGCGCGGTAGGTTGAGAGCATCGAGAAGGCGTGCACCGCCTGCTCGGGCGTCGCGTAGTCGGCGACGCCGGCGTCCTCGAAGATTCGGCGTGCGTCGGCCACGGCGGCATCGCCCAGCCAGCAGGCCATGACGCGGCCGGGCGAACGGCGCACCAGCGGTACGCAGGCTCGCGCGATGTCGTCGCTGCGCACGATGGCCGTCGGCGCATGCAGGAACAGGACGGCGCCGGCGTCCGGCGTGGCCAGCAGCGCGCTCAGCGTGTCGGTGTAGCGGCGCACGGGGGCGTCGCCGATGATGTCGATCGGGTTCGCATGCGACCAGGTCGGCGGAAGCGCCGCATCGAGCTGCGCCTTCAGCGACTCGCCCAGCGCGGGCAACTGCACGCCGCGGGCTGCGGCGGCATCAGCCGCCATCACGCCTGCGCCGCCGCCGTTGGTGAGCACGGTCAGGCGGTCATCGCGATTGCCGCGAAAGCGCGCCAGCGTCTCGGCGGCCATGAAAAGTTCGTCCAGCGTGTCCACGCGCAGCATGCCCGCTCGCCGGATGGCCGCGTCGAACACCGGATCGGCACCGGCCATCGCGCCGGTGTGCGATGCCGCCGCGGCCACGCCGCGGCCGGCTCGCCCGGCCTTCACCACGATCACCGGCTTGTTGCGCGCCGCCGCCCGCGCGGCCGACATGAACTTGCGTGGCGACTCAACGGACTCGATGTACAGCAGGATGGAGCGGGTGCGCGCATCGCTGGCCAAGTGGTCCAGCAGGTCGCCGAAGTCCACGTCCGCATGCTCGCCCAGCGAGACCATGTGCGAGAAGCCGATGCGCCGCGAGCGCGCCCAGTCGAGCACGGCCGTGACCAGGGCGCCCGACTGCGAGACGAAGGCGATGTCACCCGGCAACGCATTCGTGTGCGCGAAGCTGGCGTTCAGCCCGATGCGCGGCGACAGCAGGCCCAGGCAGTTCGGCCCGAGCACGCGCAGCAGGTGCGGCCGGGCGGCGTCGAGCATGGCCTGCTTGTGGGTGCGGTCCAGGCCGGCGGTCATCACGATGGCCGCGCGTGTTCCGGCGCGGCCCAGTGCGTCGATCATGTCCGGCACCGCGGCAGGCGGAATGCACAGCACGGCGAGGTCGGGTGTCTCGGGCAGGTCGTCGCAGCGGGCCGCCACCGGCTCGCCATCCAGCACGGACAGGCGCGGGTTCATCGCCCGCACGGCACCGGTGAAACCCGAGGAACGCAGGTTGCGCCAGACCGTGGCGCCCACGCTGCCTTCGCGGTCGGAGGCGCCGACCACCACCACGCTGCGCGGGTTCAGGAGTTGATCGAGGTGGCGGATGCTCATGGCCTGGCCTTCAGCTCATCGCTGCGAACAAGGCGGCCTGCACGGCAAAGCGGCGCGGGTCCTGTCCGGGGTTGGGTTCGACCTGCGCCAGCAGCGACGCCGCATGGTCCCAGGATGTCGTGCCGTCGAGCACCGGCACCCCGGCGCTGTCGCGGATGCGGCGCACCAGCGCCGCGGGCAAGCCCTGGCACACCACGGCGTCGTACAGCCGGCCCAGCATGCGTGCGGTGTGGTCCACCTCCTGGGGCGGGCTGTCCTCGCCCAGTGACGAGGGCAGCCTGGCCACGTGGGCGCCCAGGCCGGCGGCGGCGTGCAGCAGCAGGGTGCCGTCTCCCACTGCATCGTCGCCGGTGCTCAGCAGGCCGATGTTCTTGCCGCGCAGCAGGGTCGCCGCCAGCCCGGCCTGGCTGGCATGGGCCAGCTGAAGGGCCCGCGAGCGCAGGGCGGCCGCATCCGATGCGTCGTCGCCCGGAAGGCGGAAGGTGGCGGAGTGGGGCTGCATGCGCGGCTCGGGGCAAAAGACCTGGAATGTCGGTCCGTGAAGGCTATCGGCTGGCCGGACGCGCGAATTGACATCCGTCAAGCCTGATGCAGCCGATCCGTGGTCGATACACGGCTGACACAGACCGTTCACGCAGCGTTACCGAATGCCCCGCGCCGTTGTCATCCGGTTATCGGGCGGTTCCTAGCATGGACCCCATTCCAGCAGCCACTTCGTCCAGGAGCCTTCCATGTTCAACGCAGCCACCGCCCAAGCCCGCCCCGCCGGCCGCCCCGATGACGCCGAGAACCAGCGAAGCAGCCAGCGCATCGCCGACATGCTCAGGCTGCTGGGCGAGACGCTGCAGCCCGCCCGCCGGTTGGTGCGTGCTGGCGACGTGATCTACCGCGCCGGCGAGCGCTTCCAGAACCTGTATGTGCTGAACTCGGGATTCTGCAAGATCGTCAACCTGTCGGCCGACGGCCGCGAGCAGGTGGTGGGCCTGAAGTTCCGCGGCGACTGGCTGGGTTTCGACGGCATTGCCAGCACGCAATACGGCTGCGACGCCATCGCCATGGACACGAGCGACGTCTGGGTGATCGGCTACGACGCACTGCTGCAGGCCTGCCTGGGCCGCCCAGCGCTGATGACGGTGTTGCACGAAGCCATGAGCCGCGAGATCAGCCGCGACCGCGATTCGCTGATGTCGGTGTGCACGCTGCCGGCGGATGCTCGCGTGGCGGACTTCCTGCGCTACTGGGCCGATTCGCTGGCCAAGCGCGGCCTGCGCTGCGACCAGATCACCCTGCGCATGACGCGCGCCGAGATCGGCAACTACCTGGGCATGACGCTGGAGACGGTGAGCCGCGCGCTCTCCCGGCTGGCGCGCGACAAGGTCATCGGCTTTGCGGAGAAGGGCCGGCGCGACGTGCACATTCCGGATGTGGGCGCGCTGTCGGCCTTCGTGCAGCGTTGCCTGGCGCCGGCTGCCCTGGCCGTGCACTGAGCGGCACCATGCAGTCGGAGGGAGCGCCCTCGCCAGGGGGTCGCACGCCCAGGGAATCCCTGGTGGTGTTGCTGGTGTTTGGCGTGCCGGCTGCCGTCATCGTGGCCGCCGGCCTGGTTGGGGTCCTGCGGCGGGTGAGCGACGTGCGTGCCCAGCAGGCCGACGCGATGCGGGCGGTCATCGGCCTGAAAACAGTGGGATGGCGCCTGTGGCTGGAGGAGCGCCACAACGACGTGCAAGGACTGCACGCCGATGCGGATTTGCTGCTGCAACTGCGGGAATGGGTGCAAACGCCCAGCGACGGCGCGCGCGTGGCGTTGAAGGCCAGGCTTCGCCTGCTGCGCCAGACGATGCAGTGTGCGGACATTCTTCTGATCGACCAGCAGGGCCGGCCACTCATCCATGCCGCCGATGGACCGGTCGTTCCCAACGAGAAGCTGCCCGGGCTGGCGACGCTGGCGGTCACGCAGATGCAGACGGTTCACGGCGACGTCTTTGCGTCGACCACCTCCGCAGGCCCTGCGACCGCATTCCTGGACATGCTGGTGCCGCTTCCCGGCGAGGTGTTGTCCGGTGTCCCCGTGCTGGTGATGAGATTCGACGCAGGCCGCTCGATCGAGCGGCTGATGCACAGCTGGCAGGGCAGCAGCGGCGAAGCGCGGTTCACGATGTTCAGGGCCGATGCTGACACGGTCCACGCGCTGCAGGCCACCAGGCGTGATGGATCCGCGGTGGAGCTGAGCCTGGTGCCCCTGGCACGGTCGTCTCACTGGCTGGCGGCAGCGGCTCGCGGCGACCAGGGGGCGCGCAGCCTGGTCGAGGGCACCGACTCCAGCGGCGAGGCCATGCTGGGCCTGGCCGCCGAGTTGCCTGAATCAGGCTGGATGCTGGGGGTGTCGGTGGCCAGCGGCGCGGTCTACGCGTCGACCTGGGGCGACGCAGCCTGGATCGCGCTGGCCGATCTGTTTGCGCTGGTGCTGGCCGGCGGTGCCGCCAGGGCAGTGCTTCAGCATCGCGAGCTGCGCAGCGAACGCCGCGAGCGTGCCGAGCAGGAAGAAAAACTGCGGGCCCTGGGACTGCTGGATGCGATTGCCAATGGCACCAGCGATGCCGTGTATGCCAAGGACCGGCAGGGCCGCTACATCTATCTCAATCGCTTTGCCTGCTTGATGCTGAAGCGTCCGCTCGAGGACCTCCTCGGACGTGACGACTTTGCCTTGTTTGCGCACGAACCCGCGGCCCTGATGGTCGAGACGGATCGGCAGGTGCTGGCGACGGGGCAGCCGCAGTCGCGCGAGGACCAACTGAAGGTCGACGGCGAATTGCACAGCTATCACACGGTGAAGGCGCCGTTGCGTGGTCCTGACGGATCGGTGATCGGCGTGTTTGGCATCAGCCGGGACATCACGGACCTCAAGCGCAGCCAGGCCCGCCTGGACCGCCTGGCCCACTACGACGAACTGACGGGGCTGCCCAACCGCAGCCTGGTGGGCCTGCGCCTGGAACATGCGCTGGAGCACAGCCGCCGGGCGAAAAGCCGCACGGCCATCCTGTCCATCGACATCGATGGCTTCAAGACCATCAACGACAGCCTGGGCCATCCGGCGGGCGATGAAATGCTGTGTGTCCTGGCCCAGCGGCTTCGCGCCCGGCTGCGCGAGGAGGACACATTGGGCCGCCTTGGGGGCGACGAGTTTCTCGTGGTGATCGAGGGCCTGAGCGAGCCGGGTGAAGCGGCGGTGGTGGCGCGCGACGTGCTGCAGGCCGTGGCAAGGCCGGTGCCGCTGAGCAACGGCAGCGAGGCCTACGTCACGGCCAGCATCGGCATCAGCGTGTACCCGGACGACGGCTGCGCCAATGCCATGGAAATGCTGCGCGATGCGGACGCCGCGTTGTACCGTGCCAAGGAAGAAGGGCGCAATGGCTTCTGCTTCTATACCCGTGACCTCAACACCGATGCCAAGGCGAAGCTGGAGCTGGAAGCCGCGCTCAGCCACGCGCTGGAACGTGACGAGTTCGTGTTGCACTACCAGCCGCAGGTCGACGCCCGCACGGGCCGCATGGCAGGTGTCGAGGCCTTGCTCCGGTGGAACCGCCGAGGCGCGGGCATGGTGTCACCGGGACAGTTCATTCCACTGGCCGAGCGCAGCGGGCTCATCGTCGCCATCGGCAACTGGGTCATCGAGGCTGCTTGTCGCCAGATCCGTACCTGGCTCGACGCCGGCGTGAAACCTCCACGCGTGGCCGTGAACGTGTCGGCCAGGCAGTTCGCTGAAGGTGATCTGGATGTCGTGCTGCGTGGGGCCATGCGCCGCCATCGCGTGCCTGCGGCGTTGATCGAAGTGGAACTCACCGAAAGCATGCTGGTGCACGATCCCGACAAGACTGAAATCCTGCTTTCCCGACTCAAGGCCCTGGGCATCCGGCTTTCCCTGGATGATTTCGGGACCGGGTACTCCAGCCTGGGATACCTGCAGCGCTTCCCCATTGATACGTTGAAGATCGACCAGTCGTTCATCCGGCGCATCGGAACGCAGCCCGACGGCGGTGCACTGGCCGATGCCGTGATCGCGCTGGCACACCGCCTGAACTTGCGCGTGATCGCCGAAGGTGTCGAGACGCCCCAGCAACACCAGCACCTGCTCGACCAGGGCTGCGATGAAATTCAGGGCTACCTGTTCGGAAAGCCGATGCCAGCGCCGGATCTGCTTGAACGCCTGGCTGGCGGGGCGTGCTCGATCTCCGGGAACGTCGGTACGGACGACATGCATGCCGCCGGCCCAGCGGCTGCGACGGCGATCGCCGTGTGACTTACGCCGCACGATTGCGCGCTGTGCGAGCCGGCGTCAGTCTTCGGAAAGCCGCCGCTGTCCCAATCCACGCGCCACCACACAGCAGCCCCCATGCCCCATCGATTGCGACGTGTCGACCGCGTGCTTCGCTTCGCCCCCATGGCGGCGACGGGCATGGTGCTGGTCCTCATGTGGGCCATCGTCTTGTGGTTCACGGCCATTCAGCAGCACCGGTTGCTGCAGGAATCCGAGAAGTCGCTGGACCTGGTCAACCGGGCACTGGCACAGCAGACGGTTGGGCTGCTGGATGACGCCAGCGTCGGCCTCAAGGCCATCGAGCAATGGGTGAATGACCACCCGCAGGCCACGCCGTCGCATGACCGGCGCCTGGCCATGCTGGCATCAACACTGAGTGGATCTCATCAACACCTGCTGACGCTGCGTGTGCTGGATGACAGGGGCCATCCGGCTGCCTGGGGTGATGAACCGCCGGATGGCCGGTTCACCTTCGGGCAGCCCGTGCCGCTGCCGGAGCAGGGGCAGACGCTGATCGCCGAGCCGCGGCAGTCCCTGCGTGGCGAATGGGTGCTGCCGGTCGTGCGGCGAGTCGGACACCAAGGCGCTGCGGCCTTCATCGATCTTGATCGTCTCAAGCTCTTGCACGCATCGCTCCTGCCCGGTTCCGCGGGGTCGATCGCGCTGGTCAGAAGCGATGGCGTGGTGCTCAGCCGCGTGCCCGTGTTTCCCGGTTTCGAGGGCAGCAACATCACCGATCGGTGGCCGCAGGCGCGCGCGCTGCTGGCGCTGGACGAAGGCACGCAAGTCACCGGCACGGCGACGCTGGATGGGATCCGCCGGATCAGCGCCTTTCGCAAGGTGCGCGGCCATCCCGTGACCTTGAGCGTCACGCAGGGCTATGACGAAGCGCTGTCCACGTACTTCGAGCGGCGGCGGCTGGTCATCGGAAGCTGCCTGGCCATCACGGCCGCAGCGCTCCTGGCCTTGTGGATGTTCTCGAAGGCGCAGCGCCTGGCGCGTCTGAGGCAGGCTGAACTGGCAGCGGTGAGCGACGAGTCGCCATTGGGCATGTTCCGCACCGATCGCGAGGGCGCGCTGGTCTATGTGAACGACGCCTACCTGCGCATCCACGGGCTGGAGCGCTCGCAGGCGAGACGGGGCTGGCTGGGCCTGATGCCCGAAGCCGTGCGCCAGAAGGCGCAGGCCGAGTGGTCGGCCATCGTGCAGGCCAGGTCGCCCTGGCGTGCGGTGAGACGGCTGCGCAGTGCCGATGGACGGGACCTGCTCGTGGCGGTGGACACCGCGCCCGTGATCGTGGATGGCGTGGTGATGGGCCACGTGGGCACCGTCAAGGACATCACGGACCAGGCGCGGGGTGAGCGGGCATTGAGGACCTTGAGCGCCGTCTTCGATGCCACATCCGATTTCGTGATCCAGGCCGATGCCCGTGGCAGGCTGCAATACCTGAACCCGTCGGCGCGGCGCACATTCGGCATCGCCGCAGACGCCGACATCGCCCGAATGACCTACGAGCAGCTCAATCCGGCGCGGATGGTGGAGCGCTATCAGCGTGAAATCCTTCCCCTGGCACTGGAGCACGGCATCTGGTCAGGCGAGACCACCAAGATCGACGCCCAGGGCCGGGAACTCACCTGCAGCCATGTGCTCATCGTCCATCGCGACAAGACGGGCCGCGTCGATCATTTCTCGGCCATTCTTCGCGACATCACCCAGGAAAAGGCGGCCACGCGATCCCTGGCGCGCAGCGCGGCCATGCTGCGCGCCGTGGCCGATGCCATGCCTGCGCTGGTGGCCGTGGTCGACAAGGACGAGCGCTACATCTTTGCCAATGCCGCTTTCGAGCGCTGGCAGGGCGCATCGGCCGAAGGCGTCATCGGACGCAGCATGCGGGAGGTCCTGGGCGAGCTGGAATACCAGCGCAGCCTGGCCTGGGCTCGCCGCGCACTCGGTGGGGAGCCGGTGGTGTTCGAGAAGGACTACAGCGATGGCGCCCGTTCGGGCTGGCGCCACCTGCAGATCCGCTTCACGCCGTTGCAACTGGCCGACGGAACGGTGGACGGATTCATCGGCATCGCTGAAGACGTGACCGGGCACCGCGAGGAAGAGGCCCGGCTGCGCGAGATGGCACGCGTCGATCCCTTGACGGGTGCGCTCAATCGTGCGGGACTCGAGTACGCCTTCGAGCACAGGGCCCGGCGCGGCGACGGTGAGCTGCGTGCGCTGGTGTATGTGGATCTGGACCGCTTCAAGGGCGTCAATGACGAACACGGACATGCCGTGGGCGACCAACTGCTGGTGGAGTTCTGCCGCCGGGTGCGCGAGGTCATGCGCCCGGGCGATGCCCTGGCCCGGCTGGGAGGCGATGAGTTCGCGGTCATCCTTGATGCGTTGCGTGACGAGGCCAGTGCCCGCACAGTGGCCGGCAAGATCCTCGCGGTGGCCCTGGCGCCGTTCGACATCGGCCCGCTGCAGGTGCGGGTGGGCGCCAGCCTGGGCATCGCCTTGTGGCGAGGACAGTGCGGTGATCTTGCGGCGTTGATGGCGCGGGCGGACGGCATGCTCTACAGCGCCAAGCAGTCCGGCCGAGCCTGCTACCGCGTGGATGCGGGCCTGGTCTGTTGACGATCGTCCGGTTCGGGTCTGGCCAGCCGCTGCCGACCGGCGATCAGGCCGCCGTCACCTTCGCGATCGCCTGGGCCAGCTCGGCGCGCGTGTAGGGCTTCCTCAGAAGTTCCCAGCTCGGCGGCGACTCGCGGTCGGCATCGAGCAACTCGGCGGAGAAGCCCGACATCAGCAGCACCGCCATCTGCGGAAAGCGCTGCTGCGCCTGCGCGGCCAGTTGCGTGCCGCGCATGCCGGGGCCCAGGGCGATGTCGGTCAGCAGCAGGTCGAACCTCGCCTCGGGTCCGAGGACCAGCAGCGCCTGTTCCGCGCTGGCTGCGGCCGTCACGTCGCACTGCATGCCGGCGAGGAAGGTGTGCACCACCTTGCGCACTTCGGCGTCGTCTTCCACCAGCAGCACCTTCAGGCCGGGGCGCACGGTGCGGTCCGCATCGTCATCGTCGTCCGATGCATCCGCGCTGTCCCAGGGCCGCGGAATGACCATCGTGATGGTCGTACCCGCGCCCGGCGTGCTGTCGATGGCGATGGCGCCGCGCGACTGCTTCACAAAGCCGTAGACCGTGCTCAACCCCAGGCCCGTGCCGCGGCCCGCTTCCTTGGTGGTGAAGAAGGGCTCGAACGCGCGCTCCTTCACTTCCTCCGGCATGCCGGTGCCGCTGTCGCTGATGGCGATGGCCACGTAGGCCTCGTCGGCGGCGCTCGGGTCGTCCAGCTCGTTGCGCATGTCCGCCGGCAGGGTGGCGCGCACGCGGCCCTGGAACCGCAGCCGCCCGCCGCCGGGCATGGCGTCGCGGGCGTTGATGGCGATGTTCAGCAGGGCCGACTCCAGCTGGCCCGGGTCGGCCAGCACGGCCAGCGGCTCTTCGGGCACATCCACCTCGATTTGGATGCGCTGGTCCAGCGTGCGCCGGAGCATGTCGGCCAGTGACTGCAGCATGGCCTTCACGTCCACCGGCGCAGGCTGCAGCACCTGCCGGCGCGAGAAGGCCAGCAGCTTGCCGGTGAGTTCGGCCGCGCGGCGCGTGGCGCGCATGGCAGCCGCCACGAGTTGCTGGCCGTAGGCATCCGCCCCCAGGGCAGGCAACTCTTCCATCACCTGCAGGTTGCCCTGGATGACGGTGAGCAGGTTGTTGAAGTCGTGGGCGATGCCGCCCGTGAGCTGGCCGACGCTCTCCAGCCGCTGTGCATGCTGCAGCGCCTCTTCGGTTTGCGCACGTTGCAGGCTGGTGCCCAGCAGGTTGGCCACCGATTCGAGGAAGCGCAGCTCGTCGTCGCCGAAGCGCTGCGCGGTGGTGGAGCGCACGGCCAGTGCACCGATGGCGCGGCCACGTTCGGTCAAGGGCACGGCCAGTGCACTCACCAGGCCCGACTCGACGTAGGCTGGTGGAATGCCGTAGCGCGATTCGCTGGCGTAGTCCGTGACCACCACCGGCTTGTTCTGCGCGACGACGAAGCCCGGCGGCGTGTCCGGCCGGTTGGGAATCTGCGTGCCGATGCCTTCGCCGGGCACCAGGCCCACGCCGCTGGCAACGCGAAAGTTCTGGCGGTCGCCGTCGAGAAGGAAGACGACGGCGAGCTCCACCTCCAGCGCCTGGGCCGCGATGGCCGGTGCATGGTCCAGCACCACCTGCGGGTCGCGGGCATCCACGGCCAGGCGGCCCAGCTGTGCCAGGTGCTCGCTGTAGCGCGCACGCTTGAGCGCCTGCTTGACGCGTGGATAGGCGCCGATGTCGCGGATGGCCGCGAGCACGAAGGGCAGGCCGTGGTTCTGCAAGGGGCTGAGGGCGATCTCGACCATCACCTCGGTGCCGTCGCGCCGCTTGGCCACCAGTTCCATCTGCGTGCCCATGGGCCGCGAGCGCGGTGCGCGGCTGTAGGCTTCGCGGTAGGCGGCGTGGCGCGGGCGGATGCTGTCGGGCACCAGGTCTTCAACGCTGAGGCCGCTGAGCTCCTCCTGGGCATAGCCCAGCAGCTTGGCGGCCGTGGGGTTGGCCAGCCGGATGGTGCCGGCCTGGTCCACCAGCAGCAACGCATCGGGCGACGCGGCGAACAGCGCGCGAAATACGGTGCTCTCGTCGAGGTCCGACGGCAGCGGTGGTGGTGCGGGCGGCGTGGTCATTGCCGCTTCAGCCGGCCGTGACCGGCGGCAGGAAGATGTAGCCCGCTCCGCGCACGGACTTGATGACCTGCGGATTGTCCGCGTCGTCGTCCAGCTTCTTGCGCAGCCGGCCCACCTGCACGTCGATCGTGCGGTCGAAGGGGCCGGCCTCGCGGCCCCGCGTCTGCTCCAGCAGGAAGTCGCGCGACAGCACGCGGCCGGGGTGGCGGACGAAGGCGTGCAGCAGGTCGTATTCGCCGCTGGTGAGCGGCACGTCAGCGCCTTGGGGATTGGCGAGATTGCGGCTGCCGGTGTCCAGCGTCCAGCCCGAGAAGGTCAGGCGCGTCGACTCGGCCGCGGGGGCTGACGGCGTCGCCGCGGCAGGCGCGGACGCCGGGGCCATCCGACGCATCACCGCCTTGATGCGCGCCAGCAGCTCGCGCAGGTCGAAGGGCTTGGTGACGTAGTCGTCGGCACCGACCTCCAGGCCCACGACCTTGTCGACCGCATCGCCGCGGCCGGTGACGATCACCAGCCCGCATTGCCAGTGTTCGCGCAGCTGCCGGGCGATCGCAAAGCCGTCCTCGCCGGGCAGGCCCAGGTCCAGCAGTACCAGCGCCGGCGTGTCGGCGGCCATGAGCTGCATCAGCGAGGGGCCTGAATGGAGCTGGCTCACCCGGAAGCCGTGGCTTTGCAGGTAGCCGGCGAGCAGCTGGGTGATGTCGGTTTCGTCGTCGAGAACGGCAATGTGCTGAGGAGTCATCGCACGTGTGCGGGGCAGGGTGTGGGTTTGCCCGAGAGGTTAGCAGCTTCGAGGAGCTGCCGCCGCACCATTCCCTGGCGGCAGGCGGGAAGGTCAGTGCGACATGAGCAATGGGACTTTGGCGTGTGACAAGGCGGTGCGCGTGGCACCTCCCACGATGCGCTCCGTCCAGCGCGAGTGGCCATAGGTGCCCATCACGACCAGCTCGGAGTGCAGCCGCGCCGCCGCGGCGAGGATCTCCGCGCCGATCGCGTGTGTGGCCTCGGCAACGCGTGCCTGTGTCTTCACGCCGCGCCGCGCCAGCCAGGCCGCCACGCCTTCCAGCCGGTGGCGGATGGCCGCCTCGCCCGGCTCGCCGCTGCGGCGCCAGATGCGCAGCGCCACCTCGTCGGCCGCCTGCAGCCAGGGCATGGCGTCGGCCACCGCACGGGCGCAGCCGGCGCTGTCGTCCCAGGCAATGAGGATGCGCCGGGCGCTGCCCTCGGGTGGGCAGTCGCGTGGCACCACCAGCGTGGGGCGGGCGTTGTGCATCAGCACCCGTTCCACGAAGTGCCGCTCATCGCGCAGGTGCCGGGCCTGGCTGATGACGGTGAGGTCGGCGGTATGGGCGTGGTGCAACAGTGCCTGTGCCGAATCGCCTTCGACAGCCTCGGCGTCAAAGGAGGCGACGTGCTGGGAGCGACACAGTGTCTGGAACCGGTCGATGCTGTGCGCGGCACGAATCGCAGCAGCGTCGCGTGCGGTCGCCGCGTCGTGCACCGCGCGCGAGGCGGCGAAGGGGCCGTCCAGTTCCAGCGTGCCCACGGTGGCCAGGCCCACCACGTGGGCATCCAGCCGCGCGGCCAAGCGTGCGGCCAGGGCGACGCGTGCATCGCAATGCGGGTCGTGGTCAAGGTGGACCAGCAGGCTCAGGCATCCCATGAAGGCACGATATCCACCGGGACGGCCGGCGCCTTGATCTCGCGCAAGCCTTGGCGTGGCAAGGGGTTCCACACTGGCTGCGGACGACCATTCGTTCTTGCCGGAGCCTCCACCATGTATTCCAGGATTCTCGTGCCCATCGACGGCAGCCCGACCTCGCAACGCGGCCTGGATGAGGCCATCGCGCTCGCCTCGCGCCTGGGGTCGAGCCTGCGGATTCTTTTCGTGGTCGATGCGCGCCTGCTCATCGGCACTGCCTCGGTCTACATGCCGCCCGACCAGTTGCTGGATGACTGGCGCAAGGATGGCGAGCGCCTGGTGGCCGATGCGCACGACCGCGCACGTGCCAAGGGCGTCGCCTCCGACACGGCGGTGCGGTGCGACCCGCGCTGCCGTGTGTGCGATCTCATCGTCAACGAGGCGCAGGACTGCGATGCCGGCCTCGTGGTCATGGGCACGCATGGCCGCCGCGGCCTCAAGCGCGTGGCCATGGGCAGCGATGCGGAACTGGTCGTGCGCGAATGCCCGGTGCCGGTGCTGCTGGTGAGGGACCCGGCGCCGGAGCAGTGAGGCTCAACGCATCCACTGACCCACGAAGCCAGAAACCTGACTGCCGAAGATTGGAAACACGCCGGCAATAAACCGCTCCCAGCATGGGCCTCCCTACTACATCACCACAAGGAGGCTTTCATGATCCACCCATTGCGTGGGCGGGGGCGCGTTTCGCGTGTCCTGGCCGCGGCTGCCGCCGCTGCGGGTTTTGCGGCGTCGCCGGCCTGGGCCGATGCACCGTGCACGACCGTCACCAAGCCGTTCTCCCAATACTTCTCTCCGGCACCAGGGAAATATGACGCCCTCGTGCGTGCGGCCAACCTGTGCTACGCCGATGGCACGCACTGGCGGGAGTACAACTATCTGGCGAAGAAGGATGACGACTACTTCCAGGCCTTCGAGTTCTACCGCAACAAGGACTGGAATCCTGGCCAGAAGGTGCCGCTGATCATCTGGTCGCATCCGACCGGGCCGTCGCAGGTGCTGATGCGCGACAGCTGCGCGGCCGATGCAAGCTGCCCCTATGCCAACAGGCTGCTGCAGCCCGCCATCCAGAGCGGCTACGCGCTCATGTCCATCCAGTTCCGCCATCCTCGCGCCAGCCAGACCTCGACCGGCGTCCAACTCGACATCCCGAACACCGACATTGCCAACGCCGTGCAGTGGGTGCGTGCGCATGCCGACGACATGGGCGTGGACAAGGACAACATCTTCCTGGCCGGGCAGTCGCGCGGCACGCTGGCGCTGTTGACGGCGTTCATGAATGACCTGGGCAACCCGACCGCCCCCGACTGGCATTCACAGTCGTCGCGGGTGAATGCCGTCTTCGCGGTCCAGGCGCAGACCACGTACGAACACGATGAACTTCGCGACCTGTTCATCGAGCCGACGACGACCACGCCGATCCCGCCCGACTACCCGCCTGTCTTCGACTACCACGCCTACCTGGATGGCGCCGACCCGCATTTCGTCAATCCGGGCAGCGCCCTGCATGAGCTGGACCTGAACGATCCTCCGTTCTGGCTTCGCTACGAGCGTCAGCCCATCTACGAGGCTGACAACGCGACCATCAAGCTCCTTGGCAGCCGCGTGGCGGACCCAGGCCAGGACGTGATGAAGGACGGTATTTGCTACGAGAAGAACTTCGTGAAGCGCTATCCGCAGATGGACGGCACGGGCTGCCTGGACGTGCACAACCCCGACTTCGGCGTGGCCTTGATGAACAGCTTCATTGCGCTCAATCCGAAGGATGTCCAGAAGAAGAAGGTCAAGGTCCAGTACGGGTACTACACCGGCCTGACGAAGGACCTGGACTTCGTGTCCGATCACTTCTTCGACAACTACACCTGCTTCTTCATCCCGAACACCACCGCAGCGGGCGAGGCCTTGCGGCAGCAGGCGATGGTGCCCGGCAAGGCCATCAACTGCGGCATCGCGGACATGGCCTGGCCGCCGGCGAAACCTTAAGGCGCAGGTTTGATCCGGCAAGGGCCGCCCTGGTGGGCGGCCTTTTTCTTGCGGCCCTGAAACTCGCGCCACAATCGCGAAAAACGGGAGCAGCAGGGGACATGACCAGCCCACTCATCGATTCAAGCCAGGGAGCGCGCGTCCTCGCGTAGCCCCGGCCCATGGCATCCACCCACGACGCCTCGCTGGCGTTCTTCGAACTCACGACCGGCTCGGGCGAGACGGTCGTCACGCCCATCGCCTGCCCGGAGATGGCATGGATCGGCACGAATGCGCGCGGCATGGCGCGCAAGATGTCGAAGGCCGTGCAGGAGCACCTCATCAACGAGGGGCGCTACCTCGATGCCGTGCGGCTGACGGCGCCGTGGCCGCTGGAGCGGCATGAGATCGAGGTCGATCTTCCGGCGGGGCCCGATCCGCTGGCGCAGCCAGCGCGGCGCGTGCGGCATGTGGCTTTCCTCTCGCCGGCGGAGAGCGCGCCGCGCTGCATCGGCGTGGTGCCGGCTGTCGGTGTCGTGGCGCTGGCCGAGCCCGAGCGCCTGAAGGAGGCGGTGGCCGAGGCGATCGTGCTGGAGCATCGCCGATCAGGCCGGCAGGCCGATGTCCGCAAGCAGGTGGCGGCCCAGTGGTTCGAGCAGGTCGAGCTTCATGAGGTGCCGCTGGAACTGGAGTTCCACGGCGCCGAAGCCCTGCGCCAGTTGCAGGAGCAGCGCGCCGAGCCCTTGCTGCGGCAGATCGGCGAGGAGATGAATCCTGGCCGCCGTCCGGCCATCGGGCTGGGCGAGACGGTCACTGCCCTGGCCCGCGCGGTGGAAGGCCGCTTTGCGCGCAGCGTGCTCGTCGTGGGCGCGGAAGGCACCGGCAAGACGGCGCTCATTCACCAGTACGTTCGCGAGCTGCGCCGCCGCGGCAGGCCGCTGCCCTGGGAGACGACGGCGGCGCGGTTGATCCAGGGCCTGACCCGCGACGGCGGCTGGCAGCATGCGCTGGCGGTGCTGTGGGGCGAGCTGGTCAAGCGCGACATGATGCTGTACGTGGGCCACCTGGCCGAGCTGTTCGAGGTCGGGCAGTACCAGGGCAATGCAGTGAGCCTGGGCGAGGCCTTGCGCGAACCGCTGGCACGTGGCCGGCTCATGCTGCTGGCCGAGGCCACGCCGGAAGAGTTGTCGCGCATCGAGCTGCGCAGCCCCGGCTTCGGCGCCTTGTTCCAGCTGGTGCGCATGCCCGAGCTGGCCGAGGCGCAGCAAGAACGCGTGATCGTCGATGCGGTGGCTGCGCTCGCATCGGAGCAGGGCGTCGAGGTGCCGTCTTCCGCGGTGGCCGAGGTCGTCGCGCTGCAGCGGCGCTTCTCGCCGTACTCCGGCTTCCCTGGCAAGAGCATCCGCTTCTTCGAGGAACTGGTGCTGCATGTGCGAGGCCGCGTGAACGCCCTGGGGCGCGATGAGGCCATCGATGCCTTCTGCGCCGAGACCGGCATGCCGCGCCGCATGCTGGACCCGCGCTTGCCGCTGCACCTGCCAGACGTGGACGCCTTCTTCCGCCGACGCCTGTTCGGCCAGGCCGACGCTCTGGACGTGGTGGTGGGCCTGTTGGCCGCCACGAAGACGGGCATGGCGCGCACGGGCAAGCCCATCGCTTCGATGCTGCTCATCGGCCCCACCGGCGTGGGCAAGACCGAGACGGCCAAGGCGCTGGCGGAATTCATGTTCGGTGACCCGCGGCGCATGGTGCGCTTCGACATGAGCGAATACGCCGACCCGGCCGCCGTGCTGCGCCTGCTGGGCGACCTGGGCCAGGAGGAGGGCGTGCTCATCGGCGCCGTGCGGCGCCAGCCCTTCTCGGTGGTGCTCTTCGACGAACTGGAGAAGGCGCATCCCAGCTTCTTCGACCTGCTGCTGCAGGTGCTGGGCGAAGGGCGGCTCACGAGTGGTGGTGGCTTGACCGCGAACTTCTGCGGCACCTTTGTCGTGATGACGTCGAACCTCGGCGCGCAGGCAATGCAGCGCGCGCCCATCGGCATGGTGGCCGGACGCGACGACCCGCGGCGCCACTTCGAGCACGCGGTGCAGGAGGCCTTCCGCCCGGAGCTGTACAACCGCATCGACCACATCGTGCCCTTCGCTGCGCTCACTGCGGTGGAGCGCGCGCCGATCTTCGAGCGCGAGATGGCCCTCATGCGCCAGCGCGATGGCCTGCTGGAGCGCAACGCGCAGCTCGATGTGACGCCGGAGGTGGCGCCATGCCTGGCCCGGCTTCCGGGCGACCCGCGCTACGGCGCGCGCGACGTGCAGCGGGTGATGCGCCGCCAGCTCGTGCTGCCGCTGGCCCATGCGCTCGCGCCGCATGCGCACGTGGCGCCTCTGGCGGTGCGGGTGGACGCAGAGGGCGGGGCGGCCATCACCATCAAGGCGACGCCGCGGCAGCAGGCCGTCGACACTGCACCGCTGCTGGCGGCCGATGTCCTGGCCGATGCGAGGCGCCATTGGCAGAAGGTCACCGAGGGGCCCTTGTTCGTGAACCTGGTGAACCAGCTCTTCAGGCTGGACAAGGAGCGCCTGCGCCACGAGAAGAAGCGCCGCAGGAACCCGGCCATGCCGCACTGGGACGTGACCGAACAGGCCCAGCGCATGCGTGATCTCGCCACGGTGCAGGCCGAGTCGAAGACGCTCTTCGGCGAGGTCATCGAACTGGAAGGGCAGGCGCTGCTGGTGCTGGCGGGCGAGAGCGCCGATGTTCCCGACGTGGCCGCGTGGCGCTCTCGCTTCCTGGCCTTCATGCAGCGGGCCTTCCATGTGATGCGGCCTGACAGTGGCGTGTGCACCGTCGGCGTGTATGCATCGCCGCGCCTGATCGGCATGCTGCGCGACGAATGGTGTGAAGTGGCTCGGCGAGCCGGATTCACCGTCAGGACCCAGGTGGTCCGCATGGGCGACGATCCGCCGAAGAAGGCCGTGGAGGAAGGCGAGCCGCCGCCCAGTGCCTACCTCAAGTTCCCCTGGCCCCAGGTTGACGGACGGCAAAGTCCCATCGTCGGTTTCGAGATCGAGATGCGCGGAGCTGCGGTGTATGACTACTTCCGGCTTGAGAGCGGCATGTGGCGCCTTTTCGATGAAGAGCGCAAGCTGGATGCGTGGGTGGCGGTGCGCGGCGTCGAGCTCGGCAGCTTCCGCACGCCTGACAACGTGCATCGGCAGCACTTCTTCGACAGCATGGCCGTGCACCGCCAGGTCAAGCACAGCCAGCTCACCGACCCGCATGCCGACTGGCACTGTCCTTTCCCGGACACGGTCGCCTGGAAGCAGCGGCTCGACCGGCAGTTCGAGGCACTGATGAGCCGCATGCTGCTCGGGGAGGACGTGTGATGGAAGCCAGCGTGTTGCGCATTCCCGTCTTCGTGGCTCACCGCAAGGACACCGGCTACCGCCTGCGCTGCCTGTTCCTGCCGCACATCGACGCGACGGCCACGCGCTATGAGGCCGCGCTGGGTGCGTTGCGACGGACGGTGGTCCGCTACTTCCAGGGCACGAAGATCGACCGCTCCACGCTGGACGAGCGGCTGTGGCTGGGCTTCGGCCACGAGCTGCGCTTCGAGCTGGCGCCGCTGGCCTTCGACAGCGGCCGTCGCTGGGTCGAGGGCTTGTTCGCCACGGCGCACTTCACGGTCGCCGATCGGCGCTATGCCTGCCTGCCGCAGCTGGACGGCATCGTTGCCGACCTGGGCGAGAGCCACCTGGACAAGGCCGAGCGCGACGAGCGGCTCATGGCCGCCATCCAGCACTACTTCCGCGAGCAGCGCAAGGAACAGGGCGAGTCCTTCGATCCGAACCGCTACCTCGCCGCGGCCAATGACGAACTGGGCGAGCTGGAGCTGTCCATGCACCTGGCGCCCGAGGGCTTCCCCTTCGAAAGCGGGGCGGGCTTGTTCGCTGCATTGCGCGATGACGACGTGGGGGACGGGGCGCAGGAGATGGTCCGCGTGGCGGTGGACCTCAACGACCAGTACCCGCATGGCCTGTCCGAAGCGATGCTGCGCGAAGACCTGGTGCAGGAAGTCCGGCAGTCCATCTACAGGGCCGATGCCGGCGCCATCGTCCTGGTCGGGCCGCGTGGTGCGGGCAAGACGGCACTGGTGCATGCGGCCTTGCGCCGCTACATCGACCTGAGGCCCGGCCACGACCGCAGCAAGCTGCAGAAGATCTGGCAGCTGGACCCGCTGCGCGTCATCTCCGGCATGAGCGTCATCGGCCAGTGGCAACGCCGGATGGCCGTGGTGCTGGACCACCTGCAGTCGCGCCTGCGCCAGACCTGGGCCATCGGCGAGCCCGATCACCTGTACTGCGACAACCTCGTCGCGCTGACCTCGGTGGGCAAGAGTTCGCAGAACACGCTGACCCTGGCGGACGTGCTGCGGCCGCTGCTGGAAAAGCGTGCCTTCACCATGATCGGCGAGGCCACGCCCGAAGCCTGGCAGAAGGTGCAGCAGCGCGATCGCCGCTTCGCCGACCTGTTCCGCGTGATCCGCGTCGATGCACCACCGCGTGCAACCGCCGTGCGCGTCATCGGATGGCGTCGTGCCGAACTGGAGCAGCAGCACGGCTGCACCATCGAGTCCGCCGCCATGGCCGAGCTGCTGAAGCTGGACCGCCGCTTCGCCTCCGACGAGGTGCTGCCCGGCTCCGCCCTGCGCGTGCTTGACCGGCTGGCGCTTCGGCATGCGAAGCAGACGATCGGCCGCAACGAAGTGATGGCGGCCTACATCGCGGCCTTCCATTTCCGCGAGAAGCTGTTCTCACGCCATGTCGGCCTGGCGCCAGCCGACGCGGCAGCGCACTTCGACGCGCGGCTGATCGGGCAGGACGATGCGCGTGCACGGCTGGTGGACGTGGTGGCGTTGGTGAAGTCCGGCCTCGCCGCGCCCGGCAAGCCCTTGTCGTCGATGCTGTTCATCGGCCCCACCGGCGTGGGCAAGAGCGAGGCAGCCAAGCTGCTGGCGGACTACCTGTTCGAAGACGAAGGTGGGCTCGTGCGCTTCGACATGAACGAGTACGTGGACGCCGGCGCCCCCGACCGCCTCATCGGCGACGCGGTGCGCACCGAGGGCCAGCTCACCTCGGCCGTGCGGCAGCGGCGCGCCTGCGTGCTGCTGCTCGATGAGATCGAGAAGGCGCATCCGGCCGTGCACGACCTGCTGCTGCAGTTGCTGGGCGAAGGGCGCCTGACGGACGCGCTGGGTCGCACGACGGACTTTTCGCAGTGCGTGGTCATCCTCACGTCCAACCTGGGTGCTGCCGCCGCGCATCGCCGCACGGGTTTCACGCATCAGGCAGCCGACGTCACCCACACCTACCGCGAGGCGGTGGAGCGTTTCTTCCGGCCGGAGTTTCTCAACCGCATCGACCAGGTGGTGACCTTCACCTCGCTCGGGGCGGAGCACATCGCGTCCATCGCGCGGCTGCAACTTGAACGCGTGCTGGCGCGCGATGGGTTCGTGCGGCGGCTGACCTTCCTCAACGTGTCGGCGCGGGCGCTCGACCATCTGGCCGAGCTCGGCCATGATGAAGCCATGGGCGCACGGGCGCTCAAGCGCGGCATCGAGCGCGCACTGACGGCGCCGATCGCGCAGCGGCTGGCGTCCTCGCCGGCCGGGCAGCCGATGCTGCTCGATGTGTCGTTCGAGCAAGGCGTGCTTCGCACCGAGGCCACCTTGCTGAGCTACGCCCCCAAGTGCAGCGTCGCGCTGCCGGAGGATTCCTCGGCGGCGCAGGGATACCGGGCGCTGCTTGCCGATGCGCAGTCGCTGCGCGATGCCTTGCGCGCCATGCTCGATGGCACCGGCGATGAACCGGTGGCCCTGGCGCTGCGGGCGCTGCAGGTCCGGCTCGATCCCTTGCGCGAAGTGCTGGAGCGCCGCTGCTGGGACCTTGCGGAACGCCGCGGCAGTTCGGTGCGGGCGTTCAAGCCGAATCTGCATCGTGCAAGGGAGTGGCGCGAGTGGGGACGCCAGCCGACGGACATGCTCAATGCGTGGAGCGACATGCACGAGTTCTTTGAACAGATGCATGCGGCCTCGGAACCCGTGCGCGGCACCGACACCGAACTGGTGCGCTGGCAGTTCGAGCTGAGCCTGCTGTGGCGTCGCACGCGCAGCCTGGAACGGCGTGGCATCGAGAAGGTCGGCGTCGAGATCGTTGCGCTCCAATCGGGCTCCGGTGGCGCGCTGGTCGAGACCGCATGGCGCGACTACGACGCGTTGCTGTCGCAGCTCGACGTGAGCGAACTGCCGTCACCCCGGCCCGGCATGCGTTGCTTTGAAGGTGCAGGGCTGAGCGATGCCCTCTGCGGTGAATGCGGCATCCATCTCTGGCATGCCGGCGACGGTCGGCCCATTCCGCTGGCGGTGCGCATCGTGCCGCTGGAAAACGGCGTCAGCGCGCAGGTGCCGCTGCCCACGCAGATCATCCGCATCCGCCTCGAACCGGCCCGAGCGGGCGACCACCGCCGGCTCAGCGACCTGCGGTCCGGTCGCGTGCGCAGGTTCGTCGACCCCTTGACCGAAGACGACTGGCGCCTGCTGCTGTGGGATGCCGCGGCTTTGCGTACTTCCGCCTGAGATACCCACATGCCGTCGCTTTCCTACCCCATGGTCTGCTGGCAGCTCGACGACGATTCCGTCTTCGGCATGCTGCTGGGTACCGACTACCAGGCTGTCGAGCGCAGCGCCAAGCGCCTGAAGACCACGCTGGCCGACACCATGCAGCGCGACCGCGAGCGGGGCTCCTACGTGCCCGACCCGGACATCGAGGACGCGCGCATCCGCCATGCGAGCGTGCAGGTCAGCCTGGCACACCAGACCACCAAGGGCAGCTTTCCGATGCCCTCGCCCACGACCTTCTCAGTTGCAGCGGTCTACGGCGTCAAGGAGGCCGAGGGGTATTGGAAATGCTACCTGCCGTACCTCGACGAAAGCTTCTTCTACTACGACGAGGCGCAGCTTCCGGTGCTGATCCAGCACTACACCCGTGACCGGCTGGATGGTCTGTCGCCGGAAGATGCCCAGCGCTACGTCGCGCGTGGCGCTGCGTGGCTGGAGACGGTGGAGTCGCGCCGCGACGACCGCGTCGTCGACAAGCAGCAACTGCCGCGCCATGTGCGCGAGGCACAGTCGCAGCTTGCGGTGGTGACCGACCGCATGCCCGACACGGGAACGCGCCGCGGCCAGCATGTGTTCCCGGAGGTGGCATGGGAGCAGGGCGTCCTGGTCGATGACCTCGCCGAACGCCTGATGCGCGGCGGCAACCTGCTGCTGGTGGGCGAGCCCGGCGTTGGCAAGAGCGTGGCGATCCTCGAGGCCATCCGCAAAGCCCATCGGTTGTCCGCCGCTTCCGACATGCCGCCCACCTTCTGGCGCAGCACCGCCGACCGCGTGATCGGCCGGGCGAAGTACCTGGGCGAATGGCAGGCCTTGTGCGACCAGGCCGTCATCTGGCTGGAGTTGTCGCGTGGCGTGCTGTGGGTCACCGACTTCGTCAACCTGTTGCAGATCGGCGGCGACAGTGCCGAGGATTCAATGGCCGCCTACCTCCTGCCCGCGCTGAAGGCCGGGCGGCTGCGCCTGATCGGCGAGGCCACGCCCAGCGAACTGGAGATCGCCCGGCAGAAACTGCCCGGCTTCGTGGACTGCTTCGAGCCGGTCCGCATGGGGGAGATGGACAGCCAGCGTGCGCGGCGTGTGCTGGACCTGTTCGGGGCCTACGCACGGGGCTCGCTGTCGGTGGAGATCGAACGTGCGGCGCTGGACACGAGCTACCGGTTGCTGAACCGGTTCATGCGCTATGAACGCTTTCCCGGCAAGGCGGTGCGCTTTCTCGGCGAGTGCGTGCGGTCGGCCATGGCTCAGGAGAAGCAGACCGTCACCGAACAGGATGCCATCACCCAGTTCGCACGCACCACGGGCCTGCCCGAGCGCTTCCTGCGCGATGACCAGCCGCTGGACGATGCGCAGGTGCAGGCGTTCTTCGCTCAGCAACTCTTCGGACAGGACGCGGCCATCCGCCAGCTCAAGGAGGTGGTCTACCTGTTCAAGGCCGGCCTGAACGACCCGGCCAAGCCGATGGCCACGCTGCTCTTCGCCGGCCCGACCGGCGTGGGCAAGACGGCTGCGGCCAAGGCGCTGTCACGCTACTTCTACGGCGCCGGCAGCGGGACGGACCCGCTGTTTCGCGTGGACATGAGCGAGTTCCAGCATGCCTTCCAGATCGGACGGCTGATCGGCACCGGCGCGAAGCCGGGCAAGCTCATCGAGCACGTGAGGCAGCGGCCCTTCTCGGTGGTGCTGCTGGATGAGATCGAGAAGGCCGATGCATCGGTGTTCGACCTGCTGCTGGCGGTGCTCGATGAAGGCCGGCTGCGCGACAGCCGCGGACGCATCACCGACTTCCGAAGCAGCCTGGTCGTGATGACCACCAACCTGGGCGTGCGGCACGGCGGATCGCTCGGCTTTGCGCAAGGCGTGGGCGCGGACGATGTGACGCACGAGATCCGCCAGTTCTTCCGGCCCGAGTTCTTCAACCGCATCGACCGCGTGGTGCAGTTCAGTGCCTTGTCCCGCGATGCGATTGAATCGATCGCGCGGCAGGAGCTGGCGGCCATCGAGAAGCGCGAAGGGCTGCTGCGCCGAGGCATCCGGCTGCGCTTCGCGCCGGAGGTGATCGACTTCGTCACCAGCGTGGGTTTCAGCCCGAAGTACGGGGCGCGTCCGCTGCAACGCGCGGTGGAGCAGCATGTGGTGGGGGCCATCGCCAAGGCGCTGTTCGAGCCGGTGGAGGACGGTGCGTGCCTGGAGGTGGCAATGGCGGGCGAGGTGGTGCAGGTCCGGCGTGCGTCGCCCGGCTGATCAGCCGCGGCCGCCTCGCCAGGCCCACACCCCGGCCACCAGCAGCCAAAGATTGGTCGCACTCGCGCCCACCGCCACGTTCACGCCGAAGGGCACACCGAAGGCCGGTGCCGCCATGCCCACCAGCAGCAGTGCGACAGCGATGCCCGACAGTGCCAGCAGCACCGGTGCGCCGCGTTGCACCAGCGCGCCGATGCACAGCGTGCCCAGCGAGAGCGCCATGAACAGGCTCACGCCGAGAAGCTCGCCGATGCCTGCGCCGTAGCGCGTGAGTGCATCGAACACGGTGCCGATGACCGCACGCGAGGACGGATCGGCCGAGGCGTGCGCAGCGGCCAGCGCGGGCATGACCGTGACCCAGCGCGCGATGCCGATGGCGCGGGCCAGCGTGGACAAGGCGGCGAAGGCCACCACCATCGCGGCCAGCGGCCTGGCGAGGTCGCCCAGCATGCGCGAGGCCAGCGCGAGCATGGCCGGCATGATGAGCAGCGAGTACAGCAGGTAGGCGCCGTAGCCCGCCTGCACCGCGCCGGCATGGGCTTGCACGGCGGCCAGTTGCTGCGCAGCAGGTGCGGCCAGCGAGGCGGGCCAGCCGATGCTGGACCCCAGCACCACCACCGGCACCAGCGAGAGCAGGGCGGTGGCCAGCAGCAAGGTGCCACGCAGCGGGTCGCGTGCCCGGGAGGTGGACGCGTTGTTGCGGCCCGGAAGAGTCGAGGCCGCGTCGGGGGTCAGTGCAGGTGCGGTGTTCATGGGCGCCAGTGTCCTGGCGCCCCCCGGTGAGCGGAACGTCTGCCGGCGCATGAGAGGTATGCGCCGATGAATGGCTCAGTGCGCCGGCTGCTGCTGCAGGGCCTGCACCTGCTGGACGATGGCCTGGAGCGCTGAGGGATCCAGCGTGAGGGGAATGTGGCCGAGGCCGGGCAGCAGCACCACCGGCCACTGCTGGCCTGCACCGCGAACGATGCCTTCCAGCTTGTCGGTGAAGAACGCCTCGTCCGCGCTGCCGGCGATGATGGCGCAGGGGCGCTGGACGTGGCGGATGTTCGCTTCGTAGTCGAACTCGGGGCGGAAGTTCATCACCAGGTTGTAGTCGTACTCGGGCGTCAGCATCGCGCGTGCTTTTTCGTTCAGGGCGAAGCGCGTGATCGTGAGGTCGTTCAGCGCGTGGATGCCGATCTTGTTCAGCACGACCAACGCAAAGGCGCGCGCAATGCCCACGGAGGCCCAGCCGCCACCGCCGGGCCGCAGGTTGGGCGCCTTCTGGCTGAGGAAGGGCGACAGCAGCAGGTAGCTGCCGAAGAGCGACTGCTGCGGACCGCCTGCGATGCGAAGCACGAAGCCTCCGCCCGCGGAAAAACCGACCAGCGTGGAAGGCTGTGGTGGCTGGACCGCCCTGGCGAACGCGGCGAGGTCGCTGTCGAGCTGCCCGATGTGGTCGATGTGTCCCTTGGTGCCGGATTGGCCATGGCCGCGCATGTCCAGCGCGAACACCGTGTAGCCGGCCGCAGCAAGCGCGCGGGCCATCGGGTGCATGCTGTTGCTGTTGGCCGATGAGCCATGGATCAGCGTCACGCTGCCCGCGGGCTTGGCTGTGGCGGCAGGCAGGTACTTGCGATAGGCGAGCGAGGCGCCGTCATCGGCCTTGAAGGTGGAGACGGGAGGCAGGTCGGAGAAGTCCACCGACTTGAATGGGTCGTTGATGCTGGCCATGGGCGCCGGCGTGGACGGCCCGCCGAAGGCAATGAGCAGGGCGAGCGTGACGACGAGGAGGCCGAACGCGAGGAGGATGAAGCGGATCGTGCGCATGGAGGGATTCATTCAACCAGCAAATGGGAGTCGAGGAGTCAGCGGCTGGAGTGCACTGCTCACTGCATGAACCACCCATGGCTCACGACCAGCGATTGCCCGGTCAGCGCATTCGAGCCGAATCCGGCAAAAAGGAGTGCGACCTCGGCCACATCCTGCACGGTGGTGAATTCGCCGTCCACGGTCTCTTTCAGCATCACCTTCTTGACGACATCGTCCTCGCTGATGCCCAGTGCCTGGGCCTGCTCGGGAATCTGCTTTTCCACCAGCGGCGTGCGGACGAAACCCGGGCAGATCACGTTGGCACGGATGCCGTGTTGCCCGCCTTCCTTGGCAACCGTCTTGCACAGACCGATCAGCCCGTGCTTGGCGGTCACGTAGGCTGACTTCAGCACCGACGCTTCCTTGGAATGCACCGAACCCATGTAGATGATGCTGCCGCCCTTGCCGGAAGACTTCATGTGCGGCATGCAAGCCTTGGTGGTCAGAAAAGCGCCGTCAAGGTGAATGGCGAGCATCTTCTTCCAGTCCGCGAACGGGAACTCCTCCACGGGATGCACGATCTGGATGCCTGCGTTGCTCACCAGCACATCCACGCCGCCGAACGCCGCCACCACCTGCGCCACCGCAGCGTTGACCTGGTCCTCGCTGGTCACGTCCATCGCGACGGCCATGGCCTTGCCGCCGCTTTGATTGATCCCCTCGGCGACCGCCTTCGCCGCGTCCTGGCTCAGGTCAGCAATGACGACCTTGCCGCCTTCTCGGGCGAAGGTGAGGGCGATTTCCTTTCCGATGCCGCTGGCAGCGCCAGTGACGATGCAGACTTTGTCCAGAAGTTTCATGCTGAGTTCCAGGGTTGCGGCGCGACGCGATGGGGCGTCATGCCAGGTAGTCGTGTACCACGCTTCCCATGCCAAGCGTCATGTCCGTGAGGATGTGAACGCCGGAAACGATCTCCAGGACAGGAAGCATGGCCACAGGGGCCAAGGCGTGATGGGCGAGCTCGAGCGCAGCAGGGCCAGTCCATGCCCCCTTGATCGTCACATCTTCGAGGAAGTAGCGCACGAGTTCGCAGATGCGCGCACTGCCGTCCACATGGGGAATGATCTTGAGCAGGTAGTTGGGCAAGAGCATCGACGCCAACACGGGATTCGGATCGAGCATCCGGTGCTTGAATCCCATGGTGGCGGTCGCCACTCTCACGGACCCGTAGTCGAGCGTGCCAAGCAAGGTGTCCTTCTCCACCGTCATCGACGGTGCGGCCAGCTTCTTCGGAAACCCCCACAGTTCTCGGCCGCCCGCGATGGGCGCTTCATCGTTGAGGTACATCGAGTGGACGTAGCCGCCGGCGCGACCTTCAAACTCCACGGGGATCACCTGGCCGGACTCGGTGTAGTCACCGAATCCCGTGGAGTCCGGCATGCGGATGAACTCGTATTTGACGATGGGCTCGGTGAACTGGAGCGGCTCGGGAACGACCTCGCGCAGCGCGTCCGGGTCCGTTCTGTAGGTGATGACCAGGAACTCGCGATCCACGAATCGATACGGCCCGGGTGGAAAAGCCGGGTTGGTCAGGGGCATCGCGAATGCGCGTCGCTTGACGTCGTCGATCTTCATCGGGCGGCTCCACTGGGTGGCGCAGTGTCGGAGGTGAGATCAAACACATGGACCCCGGTGCTGTCGTGTTTGTGTTGGGTCCATCGCGGATCGTGCAAGGTGTGGGTCATGTCAGCACGTCCAGCGTCCCAGTGGTCCTGCATCGACTGGCGAGAGAACTCGTAGTCCTTCGACTGGCTTTCGTAGTGCTTGCTGCGGTAGATCAGGTGGATCACGTCCACCGCGACGTCGCAATGCAGGTGTGACAGCGCTCGGGCATCGGGGTCGTCGGCCATGTCTGGGGGAAGTTTGGCAATGAGTCGCTTGGCGGCTTGGGCGAGGACTTGCCAGTCCAGTTCGTTGCGAGTGTTCAGCCGTGTGCGACTGGAAAAACGGATGTCCTTCTCGCGCTCGGTCACTTCTGCAAGCGTGGTGGGAAATTCCCCCCTGGCTGAAAACAAGTCCACCTGAAACACGACGCGGCGTCGTTTGCCCGGTTCGTCCAGCACGTACTGCAAGGGTGTGTTGGACACCAGGCCACCGTCCCAGTAGAACTCTCCGTCGATCTCCACCGGCGCGAATCCTGGTGGCAGCGCGCCGCTGGCCATGACGTGACGCACATCGATGCGCTGCTTGGCGGAATCGAAGTACTCGAAATTTCCGCTGCGAACATTGACCGCTCCAAGCGACAGGCGGACCGTGCCCGAGTTGATCCGGTCGAAGTCCACGAGGCGTTCGAGCGTCTGTTTGAGCGGGGCCGTGTCGTAGTAGCTGATGGCCTCCAGGGTGCCGCGAGGCTGCATGGGCGCGGGTGGGAAGCGCGGCGAGAAAAATCCCGGCACGCCCAGCATCAAGGTCTGGGTCGCGCTCGCGTCGTTCAGGGCCTCGCGCACCGCCGCGCTGGAAGGCAGCGGAAACGACGAACTCACCAGTTCCCAGAACTCGCGCAGGCGAGCGACGCGCTGGTGCGGCGGGCTGCCGGCGATCAGGGCGGCATTGATGGACCCGATCGAAATGCCGGCCAGCCATGTCGGCTCGCGATAGACCTTGGACAAGGCCTCGAACACGCCCGCCTGATAGGCCCCCAGCGCTCCGCCACCTTGCAGCACGAGGATGCAGTCCTCGTCAAGACGGTGCTTGGATGCGTGGCGGACTGGACGCGTTGCGCTGGATGACGAATCGGCGGCCTGCATGGGAGATGTTGAATCCGACCGTTGTGAGGATGCGAACGAGGATACGCGCGGCAACACCCAAACGTGAGTGGAGGTCTTGATGCCCGTGCATCCCGATGGTCATTGATGCTTACCGGGGCCTGACTGGAATGGTCGTCTTCGTTGGCCAGCTTGGCGGTCTCGTCGCCGCAAAGTTGCCGAGCCCTGCTCGAGACCGTGCATTTGCATACCATCGCTGCATGGACGCACGCGAGACCGCCCCCTCCCCCGAGCGCAACAAGCAGCCGATCCTCGAAGTGCTCTGGCGTGTATTGCCGCCGCGCGGCCTTGTGCTCGAGATCGGCAGCGGCACCGGGCAGCATGTGGTGCATTTCGCCAAGGCGTTGCCCGCCCTGACTTTCCAGCCCAGCGAGATGGACGTGGAGCGCCATGCTTCCATCGAGGCATGGACGCTCGCAGGCAACCTGTCGAACGTCAAGCCGCCCCTCGCCATCGACGTCACGAAGCGCCCCTGGTCCGTGTCCGCGGCCGACGCGGTCGTGTGCATCAACGTGATCCATATCTCCCCGTGGGAGGCCACGCTCGCGTTGATGGCGGGCGCCGGCATGATCCTGCCCACCGGCGGGGTGCTCGTGACCTATGGCCCGTACATGCGTGGCAGCGCGCATACGTCGCAAAGCAATGAAGCGTTCGACGCGAGCCTGCGCGCGAGGAACCCGCTCTGGGGTGTGCGCGACATCGACGAGGTGGCGGAAGTCGCGCGCACTGCAGGCCTTGTGCTGGAGGAGTCCATACCGATGCCGGCGAACAACTTCACGCTGGTCTGGCGGAAATCAAACGGCGCGTTCCGCGGCGCACAGGGCTCCTTGAGCACCTGAGCTGTCAGCCGCCGAACGGCGGTGTGGGCCATCAGTCTTCGTCCATGAACCACGCGCAGCCGACTTGCCGCGAGGTCAAGACGAGAATGCCGGAATCGAAGGTGTGCTCGGTTGCTGGACTCCAGCGTGGCCCCAAGTTCGCAGGTGAGCGAGCCTTGCCAAACTCGCCATTTGTGAAGTACCTGGCGTCCTTGCCGCCCCCCAGCGACTTCAAGAACGCGTCGGCCAGCGTCACCGCTTCGTCGGGCGGCACCAGGGGACTTCCGTACGCCATGTCCTTGACCAGAACTGCCACCAGCACGGACTCAGCTTCCTCTTCTGACACTTCGAAATAGATGTCGGGGGAGTCGAAAAGCCCAAACAACCGCTTCCGCGCCAGCTCCCTCAAATGCTGCACCTGCATGGTGGCCGCATGGAACGCATTCAATGCTGCGTCGAAAGAACTCGACGTCACTGAGCAGAAGCGAGACGCTGGGGCCTTGCTCCCGGCTACGGACAACAACGTGTCCGTCAGGTTCAAGGAATCCCCGCTCTGCGTACATGTCGACGAACCTCGTTCCTTTTGGGACATCCCTTCGAGACGAGTTCGTCACGACGAACCTGCCATCGGGAAGTGCACGCTGAACGAGCATTGTGAAGTGGTCGGCACGCGGTTCAATCGGAGCATTCATGTCTTGGCGCGGGGCTTGAAGATGTGGATGGTCTCGCCGCGCGCGAGCATCTCCACCAGCTGGGCGATGCGCCTGGCGCGCGTCTCGGCCTTCACGGCCGTCTGTATGCGCCACAGCACCGCGTAGCGATTGGCCGCGTTGATCGTTGCAAAGAAGGCCTTGGCCCTCGGCTCGGCTTCCAGCGCCGCCAACAGGTCCTCCGGCACCACGGAGGTGCGCGCTCCGTCGTAGGCCTTCGCCCAGCGTCCGTCGGCCTTGGCGGCCTCGATCTGCGCGTAGCCCGGCGCCTGCATGCGGCCCGCTTTGATGAGTGCCGCGACCTTGTCGACGTTGATCTTCGACCAGATGCTGCGCGCGCGCCGCGGTGTGAAGCGCTGGAGAAAGTGCTGGTCGTCGAGGCCCTTCTTCTGGCCGTCGATCCAGCCCCAACAGAGCGCGATCTCCACCGCCTCGGGGTAGGTGACGCTGGGTTCATCGGCACCCCGTTTGGCGATCTTGAGCCAGAGGCCGTCAGAGGTGGCGTGATTCTTCTTCAGCCAGGTCTCGAAAGCCTTGGCGCTCTTGAACAGGATGGGGGCGAAGTCGGGCTGGATGGCGGAGTTGGCGGCGGGCATCCCATGAGTGTGCCGCAAGGGATTCTCAAGCCGGTGGCCCACCGTCCTAGACCGCGATGAGCTTGCCCCGGAAGGTGTAGCCCACCTTCTGTTCCGAATGCAGCGGAACGGTGGATGTGGTGGCACGTTCGATGCGGCGGCGCAGCCGGTAGATGGCGGCATGCAGCAGGTTGTCGGCCTCGTTCTGAGGGTCGCGGCCCAGCCGTTGGCACAAGGTGGCCCGCGTCACGGTCGCACCATCGGCTGCCGCGAAGCATTCGACGACCGCGAGGTCGTTGTCGCTCAGGTCGATGCGTGCACCGTCGGGCGCCACCAGCTTGCGCGCCGCTCGCTCCAGCCGCCACTGCGCCGCCTGCGTGCGGCTGCCTTCGACCCGGCGCTGCACCGCTTCAATGGCCAGGCCCACCTGCTCGAAGCGCACAGGCTTCATGAGGTACATGTCCGCTCCGGCGCGCAGAACCGAGTCGAAGACGTCCGGCCCCACGCGGCCGGACACGACCACGATGCCAGCCGGCCCCTTGCGGCGGATGAGGCGCACGAGATCGACGCCGTCCACGCCCGGCAGCATCAGGTCCACCACGTAGAAGTCGTACTCCCAGGCCCCTGCGGAGGTGAGGAACTCGTCGCTGTCGGAGAACACGCGCACGCGCACGTCGTGCTGTTCGAGGTACTGGGCGAGGTATTCGGCGAATTCGCGGTCGTCGTCGATGACGGCGAGGGTCGATGGCAGCATTCGTCTAGACCTCGATGCCTTGTGGAATCGTCATGCGGGCGATGCTGCCGCGTGGCGGATTGGGAACGATCTCGATGCTGCCGCGGTGCAGCTCCACCACCTTGCGCACGATGTACAGGCCCAGCCCCGCACCGGCCTTCGCAAGCGCGTTGCGGCCGCGCGTGCCCTTGTCGAAGACGCGTGGCAGCAGGTCCGCGGCGATGCCTTCGCCACGGTCCGCGACCTCCAGCACGATGGCGGGCGGCTCCTCGCCATCGCGGATGCGCAACTGCACCGGCGAACCCGAGGGCGAATAGGCGAGGGCGTTGGACAGCAGGTTGGACAAGGCCAGCCGCATCAGCAGCGGCTGAACCTGCACCGTGCGCATCGCGGTGCGGGATTCGACGGTGATGCGGCTGCGGTCCTCGGCGGCCATGTCGTGCACCACCAGGCCGATGAGCGTGTCCAGGTCCGTGTCGGCGATGGGCTCGGTCCATCCCGAGGTGAGCATGGTGGCGGCCGCCAGCGCATTGTTGAGCGTGCCGATGACATGGTCGAGCACGTGCTCAGCGCGCAGCAGCGGACGGCGGATGTCGGCGTTGTGCTCGCCACCCAGGCCCGCGATGGCTGCGGACGCGCTCTGCAAGGCGGCCGATGCATTGTTCAGCGGCTGGCGCACCTCATGGGCGAGCAGCCGCAGCATGTCTTCCCGATCGGCCAGCATCTGGTCGCGCTCTTCCAGCAGCTTGCGCAAGCCGGCGGACTCGCCTTCGGCGCGTGCCCGGACGGCGCGTTCGATGGCCAGTTGTTCGAGCTCGATGTTGGAGCGTGCCAGCTCGGCATTCTTGGCCTCGAGCTGGCGGCGCAGCGCGCTGAGCGTCAGGTGGGTGTTGACGCGAGCGAGGACCTCCTCCTCGTTGACTGGCTTCGTGACGTAGTCGACACCCCCGGCAGCGAAAGCCGCCAGCTTGTCCGGGGTTTCGGTGGCGCTGGTCATGAAGATGACCGGGATGTCCTGCGTGGACGGGATGGTCTTGAGCTGGCGGCATGTGTCGAAGCCGTCGAGTCCGGGCATGTGCACATCCAGCAGCACGAGATCCGGGCGGACGTATCTGGCGCGTTCGAGCGCTTCGTCACCGCTCAATGCCACCACGACCCGAAGGCCATGGCGCTCCAGGCAGTCGATGACGACCCGCAGGTTGGCAGGTTGATCGTCCACCGTGAGGATCGTCCTCACCTCGGCATCAGGTTCAGCCCAGGGCTTCATGTGCGGCGACGACATGCCGGCCGGCGATGACACGAAATAATGATGCATCGATCATAACTGATTCCTCTTGCAAGGAAGCCGAGCCAGGCGCCCAGGGCGGGGCAGATCCCCAGACTGCTCGCTCCTCGGTCGTTTCTACTGGAAACCCCTAGGTGCCGGCTTTATCAAGCGCCCGAAACATCAGAGATGCGGCCATTCGAGTCATCATTTTTTCGAATTGATCAGAAATGATTCAAGCGAACATGATTTCGTCCGAAATGACGGACGTAAATCGAGGAGCCATCCCATGATTTCGTTGAGCCTGCGCGGCAAGATGCTCGCCGCATTCTTCCTGGAGATCGCCCTGCTGGTCGCGTTGGCGGGCGTGGCCATGTCCCGGCTTTCCGATCTGAACAGCAACTCAGAGGATCTCGGGGCCAACTGGCTGCCTAGCGTCGAAAGCCTCGGCGACATCCGCACCGATGTCGCGATGGTGCGGCTAGCCCAGATCCGCCAGGTGCTGGCCAAGGATCCCGCCACGCAGGCTGCGACCGACAAGCTGCTGCAAGAACGCGTGGGACGCTACCAGAAGCACCGGGAAGACTATGTCAAGGTGATCAGCTCGAATGAGGAGCGCCGTCTCTGGGACGAGTTCGAGGGGCAATGGAGCCGCTACACCGCCATGGTCCAGACGCTGGTTGTTCCCCAGGCCCGCGCAGGACATGAGGCCGAGGCGCTGCATGCTCTGTATGGCACCGAGGGACAGAAGCAGTTCGACGACCTCAGCGACACCCTGGCTCGCGACATCAAGCTGAACGTGGAGGGGGCGGGCGCGGCGGTGGCTCACAGCCGCGAGGGGTACCTCTCGGCCAGGGCCTGGACCATCGGCATGTCCCTCCTGGCGGTGCTCCTGGCACTGGGTCTGGCGGTGCTCATCAGCGGCCACGTGCTGCGTGCCATCGGCGGCGAGCCTGCCAACGTCAGCGGCGTGGTGGCGCGCATCGCGGCCGGCGACCTGTCCACGCCGGTGACCCTGCGCCGCGGCGACGATGCCAGCATCCTGGCAGGCATCCAGCGCATGCAGGTCGGCCTGCGGCACGTGGTGGGGGAGGTGCGCAACGGCGCGGAGTCGGTGGCGACGGCCTCCAGCCAGATCGCCCAGGGCAACCTGGACCTGAGCTCGCGCACCGAGGAGCAGGCGTCCAGCCTGCAGCAGACGGCCGCGTCGCTGGAGCAGATGGCCTCGGCAGTGCGCACCAACGCCGACACCGCCAGCCAGGCCAACCAACTGGCCGACGGTGCCTCGATGGTGGCGGCGCAGGGCGGAGAACTCGTGGGCGAGGTCGTGCAGACCATGGCCGACATCAGCGCCGCGAGTCGCAAGATCGCGGACATCATCAGCGTCATCGATGGCATCGCGTTCCAGACCAACATCCTCGCGTTGAATGCGGCGGTGGAGGCGGCGAGGGCAGGCGAGCACGGCAAGGGCTTCGCGGTGGTGGCCAGCGAGGTGCGCAATCTCGCTCAGCGCAGTGCCACCGCGGCGCGCGAGATCAAGGCACTCATCCACGACAGTGCCGGCAAGGTCGAGGCCGGTTCGGAGCTGGTGTCGCGTGCGGGAAAGACCATGGCCGAGATCGTGACCCAGGTCCGGCGTGTGAGCGACCTCATGAACGAGATCACTGCTGCCACCAGCGAGCAGAGCGGCGGCATCTCTCAGATCAACACCGCGGTGTCGCAGCTGGACCAGACGACGCAGCAGAACGCCGCGCTGGTGGAGGAGTCGGCGGCCGCATCCGAGAGCCTGAAGTGCAATGGCCTGCGGCTGTTGGAATCGGTCAGCGTGTTCCGGCTCGATGCGGCCGGCGTTCACGCATGAATGGCGAGTTGCTTTGGTGCCGCGCTTGGGATCCCCACGTCCTCTTCAAGGGCCAGCTCGGTCACGGCATGGTCCTGCGCGAGCTCTCGCCTGAGAACCTCACGATCGCACGCGTGTTCCCAGATCGACACGACCACGCAGGCGACGGCATTGCTCATGGTGCTGGTCAAGGCCCTCGCTTCGGACATGAAGCGGTCGATGCCGACGATCAGCGCCACGCCGGCCACGGGCAGGTCGGGCATCACGGTGAGCGTCGCGACCAGGGCGACGAAGCCGCTGCCGGTCACGCCGGCTGCCCCCTTGGACGTCAGCAGCATGAGCCCGAGCATCGTGGCGATCTGCGTCCATGAGAGCTGGATGTCGCAGGCCTGGGCGATGAACATCGACGCGAGCGTCAGGTAGATCGCCGTGCCGTCGAGATTGAACGAATAGCCAGTCGGCAGGACCAGGCCGACCACGCCCTTCTTGCACCCCAGCCGCTCGAGCTTCATCAGCAGTCGAGGCAGGACCGGCTCGCTCGACGAGGTGCCCAGCACCACCAGCAGTTCCTCGCGGATGTAGCGCAGCAGCTGCCAGAGCCGGAAGCCGTGCAGGCGCGCCAGCAAGCCGAGCACCACCACGACGAAGAAGATGCAGGCCACGTAGAAGGTGCCGATCAGCAACCCGAGGGAGCCGATCGATTTGATCCCGTAGCGGCCGACGGTGAACGCCATCGCACCGAAGGCGCCCAGCGGGGCGAGCCGCATGATGAAGCCGAATGCGGCGAACAGCATGTGGGCCAGGCCGTCGATGCCATCGAGCACGATCCGGCCAGCCGCGCCGATCCGGGTCAGGCCGAAGCCGCACAGCACCGACAGCAGCAGCACCGGCAGCACCTCGCCTTCCGCGAAGGCACCGAAGAACGACACGGGAATGATGTGCATCATGAATTCGGTGAAGCCGCGCGGGGGCACCTGGCTCGAGTACTTGGCCGCCACCGCGGCATCAAGGTGCTTGGGGTCGATGTGCATCCCCGCGCCTGGCTGCAGCAGGAACACCGCCGCCAGGCCGGTCAGCAAAGCGAGGACCGTGAGCGCGTAGAACAACCCCATCGACTTCAACAAGGTCTTGCCGATCTCGCGGGTGTCGTTCAGCGAGGTGATGCCGCTCACGATGGTGCAGAAGACGATCGGCGCGATCATCATCTTCACCAGTTTGACGAAGCCATCGCCGAGCGGCTTCAACGCCGCGCCGATGTCGGGCCACCAGTGGCCCACGGTGATGCCGAGCACCAGGCCGATCAGGACCTGGACGTAGAGCAGCTTGACCAGCTTGCCGGGTTTCATGGCGTTGTCTCCTGGAGATGATGCGAGGAAGAACCTGAGCCGGTCTGCGCCGGCTTGTGGCGGTGCAGCGTCAGCGCAGGGTCGCGAGCACGCGGTCCACCATCACGCCGGACTGACCCAGGTAGTTGGCGGGATCGCAAAGCCTGGCGAGGGCGGCGCGGTCGAGGTGCTTGTTGATCTCGCGGTGCTCGGCCAGCAGGTCGAGCAGCGGCCGCTGCTGCCGGACCGCCTCGCGGCAGATGTCATAGACCAGGTCGTGCGCGTACTCACGGCCGATGTACGGACCCAGGCCCATCATCACGGCCTCGCTCATCACGAGCCCATGCGTCAGGTCGATGTTGCGGCGCATGGCCTGTGCATCGACCTCCAGTCCTTCGAGCACGAAGCGCGACTGTTTCAAGGCGCCGGCCATCAGGCAGAACGCCTCGGGCAGCACGATCCACTCGATCTCCCACGGGCCGGTCGAACGCTCGTGGTCGGCGACCATCGCATCCATCAGGGCGGCCGCATGCTGGCGCACCACCGAGATCGCCGCGTGGATGTAGCACGACGAGATGGGGTTGCGCTTTTGCGGCATCGTGCTGCTGCTGCCCCGGCCGTGAGCGAAAGGTTCGTAGACCTCGCCGACTTCCGTCTGCATCATCAGCTTGACGTCCATGCTCAGCTTGCCGAGCGTGCCACCGACCAAGCCGAGGAAGGCACCGACTTCGGCGATGTTGTCGCGGATCGTGTGCCAGGCGATGAGCGGCTGCTTGAGCCCGAGCTCGGCGCACAGTCCCGCCTGGGTTTCCATCGCGCCTTTGTCGAGCGAGGCCAGGGTGCCTGCCGCGCCGGCGAACTCGCCGACGAGGACGCGCTCCTTGAGCTGGCTCAGCCGTTCGCGGTGGCGCTCGATGGCCGAGAGCAGCCCGGCCATCTTGTAGCCGAAGGTCACGGGAATGGCCTGCTGCAGGTTGCTGCGGCCGATCATCGGCGTGTCGCGGTGCGCCTTCGCGTGGCGCGCCATGGCCGAAGAGATGGCCGCCAGCTCGCGCTCGACGATCGCCAGCGCCTCGCGGATCTGCAGCACGGTGGCGGTGTCGGTGATGTCCTGCGTGGTCGCACCCCAGTGGCAGTATTCGCCGAGCTTGTCGCGGCACAGCGCATTGAGCTGCGAGACCACGCCGAGGATGGGGTAGCCGATGCGCTCGGTCTGCTGGCGCAGCTTGACCATGTCGATCTGGTCGAGCCGGCAGTGGCTGACGATCTCGTCCGCGGCCTGTTGCGGAATGAGGCCCAGGCGCGCCTGGACCTTGGCCAGCGCGGACTCGATGTCGAGGTACTTCTGCGTGCGGTTCTCGTCGGACCACACGTGCCGCATCTCGTCGCTGGAGAAGATGCCCTGGAAGATGGCGGAGTCGATGATGGTGGAAGGCATGGCGGTTCCTTTGAAGGCGGGTCTTGGAGATCAGGTGCGGGAGCGCTGCAAGGTGCGCTGCGCCTGCAGCACGACCGGGCGGTCGATCATTCGGCCGTCGAGCTGTGCGGCGCCGGGCGATGCTGCTTCTGCGGCGAGCACGCGCCGCGCCCAGTCGATGGCCTGCGCGTCAGGCATGAAGGCCGCGTGGATAGGCGCGACCTGGCGTGGATGGATGCACAGCTTGGCGCCGAAGCCGTGCCGGCGCGACCAGGCGAGGTCGGCCAGCAGGCGGCGCTCATCGTCGATCTGCGGCGTGACGCCGGCCACCGGCGCCGGCAGGCCGGCCAGGCGCGATGCGATCGCCAGCACACCGGCGGCATGCACCAGGCCGTCGGCGTTGTCGGCGATGTCCAGGTCGAGGTCGAGCGCGTAGTCGAGCGTGCCAAAGACCAGGCGTTCCACGCCGTCGGTGCCGGCAACGTCCCGTGCGTTCGCGACGCCGGCCGCACTCTCGATCAGCGCGAACACCCGCGCCTGGGGCAGGGCGGCGCGCACTTCGCGAACCTGCGCAGCCGACTCGGCCTTGGGCAGCATCACGCCCGAGATGCGTGCATGACCCAACAGCTGCAGGTCCGCGGCAAAGTCGTCCGACAGGGTGTCGTTGATGCGCACGAGGACGCGGGCCCGATCGGTATCGGCGGCCTCGCTCGACCACCGGGCGATCGCGTCCCGGGCCTCGGACTTGGTGGCCGCCGCGACGGCATCCTCCAGGTCCAGCACGACCATGTCGGCGCCGCTGGCGAGCGCCTTGGCGAATCGCTCGGGGCGATTGCCCGGCACGAAGAGGTAGGTGCGGGGTGTCATCAGATGGCCTGCGCAGCGCGCAGTCGACGCACGGCTTCGCCGTTCATGCCCAGCTCGCTGAGGATCGCATCGGTGTGCTCGCCGAGGGCGGGCACCGGGTCCATGCGTGGGCCCTGGTCCCAGGTGCCCGGCGGCAGCATGGCCGGCAGCATGCCGGCCGGAGAACCGACTTCGCACCAGCGACCCCGCGCCTTCAACTGCGGGTGGTCCCACACCTCGTGCATGGTGTTGACCCGTGCGTTGGCGATCTGTGCCGCCTCCAGCCGCTGGACCACTTGTGGCGCGGTCAGCGGCGCAAAGGTCTCGACAATGAGTTCGCGCAAGGCGTTGCGCTCGGCCACGCGCCGGGCATTGCCGGCGAAGCGTGGATCGCGTGCCAGTTCCGGGCGCAGCAGCACCTTCTCGCAGAAGTTCACCCACTCGCGCTCGTTCTGCAGACCGAGCATCACGCTGCCGCCGTCGGCCCCCGTGGGGAACGGTCCGTACGGATAGATCGTCGCGTGCGCCGCGCCGGTGCGCGGTGGGGGCGATGCGCCGTCGAAGGCGTAGTACAGCGGGTAGCTCGTCCATTCCGCCAGCGACTCCAGCATCGAGATGTCGATGTGCTGGCCCCGCCCGGTCTGCGCGCGCTGCAGCAAGGCCGAGAGGATGTTGGTGTAGGCGTACATGCCCGCGGCAATGTCGGCGATCGACGGTCCGGCCTTGCACGGCTCGTCGGGCGTGCCGGTGACGGAGACGAAGCCGGCCTCGCTCTGGATCAGCAGGTCGTAGGCTTTCTTGTCACGGTACGGGCCGTCCGCGCCATAGCCGGAGATGTCGCACACGATGATGGACGGCTTCTTCGCCGCCAGCACCTCGTGGCCCAGTCCCAGGCGCGCGGCGGCGCCGGGCGCGAGGTTCTGCACCACCACATCCGCTTTTTCCAGCACCAGCCGCTGCAGCACCTGGGCGGCCTCGGGATGCTTCACATCCAGCGTGAGGCTTTCCTTGGAGCGGTTGGTCCAGACGAAATGCGATGCGAGCCCGCGCACGCGGGCGTCGTAGCCGCGTGCGAAGTCGCCGCTGCCGGGACGCTCGATCTTGATGACGCGGGCGCCGAGGTCGGCGAGCTGGCGCGTGGCGAACGGTGCGGCGATCGCGTGCTCCAGCGTGACGACAGTGAGACCTTTCAAGGGTTGCATGGCTCGGTCTCCTGTCAGCGCAGCGTCGCGACCGCGTCCATCGTGAGCCAGCCTTCGTGGTCCTGGGCCCACAGCTTGACGGTCTTGCCATCGTCCTGAAGCTGTCCGTTGACGCGGAACGGGTTCAGGTCGAAGGTGGGCCTCACGGCCTTGAAGCGAAACGTGGCGACATCGGCGTCGGGCAGGTTGCGGCGCACCAGGTCCATCAGCAGCGTCGCGATGAGCGGGCCGTGCACGATCAGCCCCGGATAGCCCTCGACCTCGGTCACGTACTTGCGGTCATAGTGGATTCGGTGCCCGTTGAAGGTGAGCGCCGAATATCGGAACAGCAGCACGTCGTCGGGCACGACCTCTCGCTGCCAGGCAGCGCCGGTTGGCGCGCGCTGCGGCGGCGGCTCCACGTCGCCGGCCTGCCTGGCCTCCCGGTACACGATGTCGTGGAACTCCACGATCGAAGGCTGCGCCGAACCGTTGCGGCGCACTTCGTGCCGCACCTTGACGAATACCAACTGGCCGGTCCGGCCTGCCTTGGCCGACACGTCGGCGATGGTGGAGGTGCGCTGCACCGCATCGCCCACCCGCACCGGCGAACGGAATTCGAACTGGCTGCCGGCCCACATGCGCCGCGGCAAGGGCACGGGCGGCAGGAAGCCGCCCCGCCTGGCGTGTCCGTCAGGCCCGATCTCGCCTTGACGGTGCAGCGGCAGGAAATAGAGCCAATGCCACAGCGGCGGCAAGGTCGTTCCGGCCTCCACCGGCATCGCCGGGTGGTCCAGCGTCGCGTTGAGCTGCTTCACGGGTGTGGCGCCGATCTGGTCGTGCAGCGTCTCGCTGCGGCCGATCCAGGCGCCGAGGTCATTCAGGTGGTGGGTCATGCGATTCGCCTCATTCCGCCGTGAGCCTGGCGCGCTGCACCACGCCTTTCCATTTCGCCAGTTCGCTCTTCACGAGTTCTGCGAACTTCTCGGGCGTGCTTGTCTCGACATCCGCGCCATGCTCTTCCATGCGCTTGACGACCTCCTTGTCCGCCAGCACCTGGTTCAAGGCCTTGTTGAGCTGCTCGATGACCGGCCTGGGCGTCCTGGCGGGGGCAAAGAAGCCATACCACTGTTGCACGTCGACCCCGTCCACACCGGCCTCCTTCAACGTCGGGACTTCCGGCAGCAGTGCCGAGCGCTTCGGGCCGGCAATCGCCAGGGCCCGCAGCTTGCCGGCCTTCACGTGCGGCAGCGCCGTGTACAGGCTGGGGAACATGAGCTGGGTCTGTCCGGCGATGGTGTCGGTGATGGCGGGTGCAGAGCCCTTGTACGGCGCGCCCAGCATCACGACGCCTGCGCTCAGCTTGAACAGCTCGGCCGCGTAGTGCGGCGCCGTGCCGTTGCCGGCGGAGGCGTAGGTGAACTTGTCCGGCTTGGCCTTGAGCTGCGCCACCAGGTCCTTGACGTCCTTGACCGGCACGGTGGCGTTGGCCACCATCAGCGTCGGCGAATAGCCCACCAGGCCGACCGGGGCGAAATCATTCACGGGGTCATAGCGCAGCTTCTGCAGCGCCGGGTTCATCGCGTGCGTGGCGATGTAGCCGAACATCAGCGTGTGGCCGTCGGGCGCGGCGCGGGCGACGAACTCGCTCGCGATGGCACCGTTGGCACCGGCGCGGTTGTCGATGATGACGGTCTGGCCGAGCAGCGGCCCGAGCTTCTGCGCGATGGTGCGGGCCATGGCGTCATTGCCGCCGCCGGCGGCTGTGGGCACCACGACGGTGATCGTCTTGTCGGGCCAGGCCATCGCCAGAGGCGCCGCAGCGGCCATCACGGCAGCGGCCACGGGTGCGATGAAGCGGTTCATGGGCTTGTCTCCTTCCATGGGATTCGAAAACACGTACGGCGGAATGTGAAGTTCGCCTTGCAGGATCTTTCGGGCGGTGCGCACGAGCGCGGCGCGATGCACGCGAGCCTCGCTTCCGAAGCCCGCCACTGCCACCTCGACCTCGATGCGTCCCTGGGGGTGCAGCACCGAAATGGCCCGCACACCGGCCTGGTCGAGGTCGCTGCTGATCACGGTGCCGGGCAGCGCGAAGGCCGTGGCCACGCCGATGGCGCCGGTGACCGCGTGGGATGCGTGGCACCGCCGCGGGGTGAAGTAGCGCGAGGTGATGCTGTTGGCGTCGTCGCCCTTGCTGGCGATCACGGGCTTGGGCACGACACTGGCGGACACGTCGCCCAGGCCCATGGCGCGGCCGGCTGCACAGCGAATCGACTCGATGCGGGCCAGCAGCGCCGCATCGGCATCAAGGTCTGAAGGGCTTTCGCGGCCGGTCAGGCCCAGGTCCTGCGCACGCAGGATGACCAGCGGCATCGCGGCATCGATGCAGGTCACCTCGACGCCTTCGATGGTGTCGATGCGCTGCCCGGTGGGAAACAGCGAGCCGGTGACCGCGCCCCAGGCATCGAGGAAGTTCAGCCGGATGGGCGCCGCCGTGCCCGCCACGCCGTCGATGCCTGTTTCTCCGTCATAGCTCACCCGGCCGCCCGGCGTGAGGACCGTCACGTCGATGCGGGACCGCGTGTTGACGTTGAAGACACGCACCGTGGTTTCGCCATCTTGCGCGGCGACCAGTCCCTGCTCGATCGCGAAGGGGGCGACACCCGACAGCATGTTGCCGCAATTGGGCCGCGTGTCCACCGACCTTTGCCCCACGCCGACCTGGGCAAAGAGGTAGTCGACGTCGCATCCGGGCTGCGCCGATTTCGAGACGATGGCGACCTTGCTGGTCAGCGTGCTGCCGCCGCCCACACCGTCGACTTGGAGCAGGTCGGATGCGCCGATGGCACCGATCAGCGCCTCGTCCCGGGCGGTGTCGTCGGCCGGCAACCATTCACGCAGGAAGAACGGGCCACGCGAGGTGCCGGCACGCATCAGGACGCAGGGGATCACTCGGTTCATGCCAACGATGATCGGCGCCGGGATTGCAAAAGTGAATTGCATCTTTAAGATCAACTGATCCGCTTTTGGCATCAATCGACGGGGCACTCCATGGCCATCAACTTCGACCTGAACGACCTGCTGGCCTTCCGTGCAGTGGCCGAACTCAGCAGTTTTCGCAAGGCCGCCGAGTCGGTGCATCTTTCGCAGCCGGCGTTCAGCCGCCGCATCGACAAGCTGGAGCAGGCCCTGGGCGTGCGGCTGCTCGAGCGCACGACGCGCCGCGTGACGCTCACCGCGGTGGGCCGCGATTTCGAACGCAAGGTGCGCGAACTGCTGGATGAGCTCGACGCCACGCTGCTGGGCATCCGGGGCGGGGCGGTGACGCGGATGGGCGAGGTGACCGTGGCCTGCGTGCCCTCCACGGTGTACTACTACCTGTCAGAGGTGATTCGGCGTTACCACGAGCGCAGCCCGAAGGTGCGCGTGAAGGTGCTCGACGCCGGCGCCAACGAGGTGCTGGCGGCGGTCGCTCGCGGCGAAGCGGACTTCGGCCTCAACTTCATCGGCGCCCAGGAAGGCGAGCTGGAATTCAAGCCCCTGGTGGAAGAGAGGTTCGTCGCCGCATGCCGGCGCGACCATCCGCTGGCGAAGATGCGGCGCGTGAGCTGGGCCCAGCTGGCGCAGTACGACTACATCTCGGTCGGGCGGACTTCAGGCAACCGCGTGCTGCTGGAACAAGCGCTGGTCGGCGTCCCCGGACGGCCACAAGCCATCTACGAAGCCCAGCACGTGACCACGACGCTCGGCCTCGTGGAAGCCGGCCTGGGGATCGCGGCCGTGCCCTCGATGGCCATGCCGGGGCCCGACCATCCCCTGCTGGTCAGCGTGCCGCTGGTCGAGCCGGTCGTCACCCGCAAGGTGGGCTTGATCCGGCGCCGCGGACGCTCGCTGTCGCCGGCGGCCCAGCAATTGTTCGACCTGTTCGGGGAAGTGAAGGAACGAAGGCGCGGGTCGGCGAAGGGGGCGACAGGGCGTGGGGCCTAGTCCGGCGGATGTGATCAGGCCTGCGCCAGTGCAGCCACCTCGGCGGCGCTCAGCGCGCCCGCGTGGACGCGGAAGTCCTGGATGCGGCCGTTGAACGACGGATGCGCCCAGTTGCGCCCGAGAAAGGTCACCTGGTCGCCGACCTGGCGCGGCGACAGCAGGATGTCGTCGGACTTGGCCACTTCGGTGCCGTCGACATACAGCCGCGCGGTGTTGCCTCGCAGCGTGACCGCCACATGGACCCAGCGGCGAGTCGGCATGAACCAGGGAGCTTCCACGAACTGCACGTCGTTGTGTGTGGCGCCATAGATCCCGAAACGCAGCCCGCTTCCTGTCTGGGGTGCGATGAACATGCAGGAGAACGCGTCCTGCCCCGAGAAGAACAGGCAGCTGTCCCAGTGCAGCGAATTCGCGTACGCCCACAGGGACACGCTGAAGTCGTCCAGGTCGCTGAACAGCCCGGAAGGCAGTTGCAGACCTGCCTTCTGGCCGTCGAACACGAGGGCCTTGTCGTTGCGACGTCCGTCGCCCCAGGCCGCGCCGTCCAGCAGCGTGCCCTCCACCGACGCCGAGGTGCCGGCGGTGGTGAACACCGTGCCGGCCGTGCCTGAGTTGTTCACGCCGTTCAGCGGCATGGCCAGGCGGAGCTCGCCCGGAACGGCGATGCGGGCCACATTGGAGCCGCCGCTTGGGGCACCGGTGCCCTCGGCGGTGACCTGATAGAACCAGACGCCGTTGGGCGGCGCATCGCTGTACGTGAGCAGTTCGCTCGCCGACACCGTGCCCAGGAGAATGAAGGGGCCGTTCGCCTTCGCGCCTCGCCTGACTGCATACGAGGTCGCGCCGACGCTGCCCCACCACGACAGCACGACGCGGTCGCCGCGCAAATGGGCGGTGAGGCCGGAGGCCGGCTTCATCGACCCGGCAGGCACACGGCGATGGATCAGCGTCGGCCACCAGACGTCGTCGCTGCTGCCGCCGTACTTCGGCTCGCACCACGTCACCATGCGCGCGACGTTCGGCGCCGCGAGTCCCATGCGGTTGACATAGTGGTTGTAGATGGGCTCCCAGGCGTTGCGGCCGTGCTGGAACGACTGGTTTACCTGGGTCCACGGATTTGGGTGGGGCTGCGTCGGGTCTTGCTCGCGCGCATACGGCATCGGATACGGCTTGCCGTTCTCGTCCAGCAGGTTGGAGCGGGCCACGTACTCGGCCGCCGCCAGGAAGCGGTTGTTGTACAGCCCGTAGAGATCGTCACCCTGGTTCCAGGCCATCTCCAGCAGGTCGCCGCCCAGCGACATGCCCAGTGTCGAGTGGCCCTGGTCGCGGCCGCTCTCCTCCCACTGTCCGAAATGGCCCGGGTGCATGAAGTAGACGCCGTGCACGATGGAGCCGTTGCCGAAGGTCCTGAGCTTGCCGCGGTTGTTGCCCGCGTAGCAATCGCAGGCCAGCCGGTACAGGTCGGGCTGGTCGCAGAACACGCCGATGGCCATGGCTGCGGCCATCGAGGCCATGTCCCAGTTGGCATGGGACCCGATGCGCCCGTCGCTGAGGAACCACGACGAAACCGGTGCGAAGACCTTGAGCATCATGTCCTGGAAGCGCTTCAGGTTCTCAGGCGCCCAGCCGGAGTAGGTGCGCAGGATCTCGCCGATCTGCGCCAACTGGTGGCCTTGGATGCCCGCAAGGATGATGAAGGTGTGGTCGTCATGGGCGGTCGACCCGGGGGGAACCGTCCCGACCTCCTTCAGGGTGTTCGCCCAGGCGTCCAGGAACTCCACGGCCTTGGCGGCATATCGGTCGTCCTGGGGGTCGGACAGCTTCCAGCGCAGTACCAGGGTCCACGCGCGCTGGATGTCGACGTACAGGTTGTTCTTGCTGCCGTCGGCCCGGTAGACCGCCGGCAGCGGTTGGGGATTGGTGTTCAGGGTGGCGAAGCGCTCGGCGCACAGCTTGTTCCACCAGCCCGTCCACGGTTCCTGGCCGGCCTTGATGAGCGCGCGGATGCGGGTGGCGTCGTCTTCGGTGACCAACAGGCCCGGGTGGTGGAATACACCGCTCACCGAGGCGGGCACGGGTCCCGATGCCGGCGTGGACTGGTGTTCGCCTTGCCCTGCCGCCTGCGCCGATTCGGACCCTTCGAGATTCGCACCACATCCAGGCAGCAGCGGCAGCAACGGGAACAGGCCAAGCCCCAAGGAGAACGCACGTCGTGCCGGATCAGGCAAGTTCATGAGGTCGTCGCCTTGCGCAAAAGTCCTGGACACGTTCTCTTCCTTCTCTGCCGTTCAGGGGTCGCACGGTAGCGCCCCATGCTGGTGAAATCATGACGAATTCATATCGGTGAATCGGGGCGTACGCGATCTCACATCGTGTTACAGCCGTCGGCAATCCGCCGTCACGCCTTCTTCATGTTTTCTGGCGAGTTCGTGCCTACGCTTGCCGGCATCAATCAGCGCACATCGCCACGAACGACCTGAACATGGCAGTAACGAATCGCCTCCCGGGCACTGACATTCCGCAGTCTGTACTTTGTGTTTCGCTGGCCGCGCTCCTCGCGGCTTGCGGCGGTGGAGGCGGCAACTCCGATCCCTCGGGAGCACCTGCGCCTGCGCCTGCGCCTGCACCTGCACCTGCACCTGCACCTGCACCTGCACCTGCACCTGCACCTGCACCTGCACCTGCACCTGCACCTGCACCTGCACCTGCACCTGCACCTGCACCTGCGCCTGCGCCTGCGCCTGCGCCTGCACCTGCACCTGCGCCTGCGCCTGCACCTGCGCCGGCACCTGCACCTGCACCTGCACCTGCACCGCCGATCACCGCAGCCCTTGGCATGCCCAATCGTCTTCTTGGTGGCCTGGGCGCCGGCAACTCGATCTCGGACATGAAGAGCCAGCAGATCCAGGTGGACATCATCGACACCTACCTTGTCGGTGTGGGCAGCGGTTCCTGGCCGACCTGGAACAGTCCCGATGGCGCCTACGTCACCTATGTCTCCGCGAACGTGAGGGCCTACGGCGCAGTGCCCATGTTCACGCTGTACCAGATGGCATCCAGGGGCGACGGGAACCTCAGCGGCATCACCGACGCCAGCTTCATGGACCCTTACTGGGCGCAGGCCAAGCTGATGTACCAGAAGATCGGCGCCACCGGCCAACCCGCGCTGGTCAACCTCGAGCCGGATTTCTGGGGCTACGTCCTGACCTCGGCACCCGGCGGTGATCCGGCGAAGATGCCGGCGCGCGTGAGCAGCGTGGCCGAATGCGCTGGCCTGCCCGACAACGCGGTGGGCATCGCCAAGTGCCTGTTGACGCTCGGGCGCACCTACGCACCCAAGGCGAAGATCGGCTTTCCTCCGTCCCACTGGGGCCGTGATGCGACCACGGTCGGCAACCTCATGGTGAAGCTCGGTGCGGACAAGGCCGACTTCATCGTGGCGCAGACGAGCGATCGCGATGCCGGCTGCTTCGAAGTCCCGACCCCGGTCGCCGAATGCGCGGGGCGCGGCAGCGGACCGTTCTACTGGGACGAGGACAACGTTGCGACGCCGAACTTCAACGAGAACCTCGCGCTGTGGAAGGACACGCGTCGCATCATGGGCAACCTGCCGATGCTGTTCTGGCAGACGCCCCTGGGCGTGCCGTCTTCAACGCCCGCCGGCACGCCCAACCACTACCGGGACAACCGCGTCCACTACATGCTCACGCATCCGACGCAGTACACCACCAACGGCGTGTTCGCCATCGTGTTCAGCGGCGGCGGCAGCACCTCGGCGAGCATCCAGACCGATGGCGGGCAGTTCGCGAGGATGTTCCAGGCCTACTTGTCGAACCCGGCGCCGTTCCCGCCCTGAAGGCGGTTGCTGGAACTGAAAGGCCGGCCTCGCCGGCCTTTCAGCTTTCAGTTCACCAAGGTCGTGATGCTCTTGGCCGGAAGCAGGACGGAGAACGCGGTGGCGCTGACACCGATGGCCGGCTGCCGCTCGAACGCGGCGGTTGCGGTGGTGCGGTACGGCGTCAAGCTGGTCAGCGCACGGCCCGCAGGCGCGACCGACGCGGTGAGGGTGACCTCGGCGTCGTTCTCGTTCACGAGCACCACCACCACCTTGCTGTCGCTGGTGCCGGGAGCCGTTCCGAACGATGACACGCGAACGCCCTTTTGCGGGAGCGCCGTGCTGTCGTAGCGCACATAGCCCGGGCGAATGAAATACGAGAAGTGCTTCATGCCCAGGCCGAAATAGGTCAATGCGTCGCTCGTGCCGATCAAGCCGGTCGGCGTGGCGTCGTTGGAGTTGACGAGCCACCAATGGACGTAGGCGTTGTACTGCGACAGCGTCAGGCCATCGTGGATTTCCTTCGCAATCGCAATCGCATCGTCGATGCTGGTCGGCCACGAGGTCTTGGCGTCGGACTTGTTGACCGAGTCCAGGAAGTGCTCGGTCATCCAGACTTCCTTGCCCAGCCTTGCTGCCGATGCGGAGTAGCTCGGCGTGCTTCCGTAGAGGTGCCCCCCCACGATGCCGATGTTGCCGGCCGCCTTGGGGTCTGCCAGCAGCGTGTCGGTGGTGGCCTGCGAGTAGTAGAAGGACTCGGCCGCCAAGAGCTTGGTGGTGGTGCCGGCGATGGCGGCACCGCCGTGGTCGCCAACCCAGGCCTTCATTTCTTCCGGGCTCCAAAGACAGGATTCGTAGGTTTGCGGATCCCAGTCCGGCTCGTTCTGAAGCGAGACCGCATAGAGATCCACCTTGCGGGTGGCCGCATAGCGGACGTAGGCGTTCAGGTACTTGGCGTAGTCGGCGTACTTCGCTGGATCGAGGCGCCCGCTGTACTGCGGATTGCTGCGGTCCGCGTTGACGATCTTCATGCTCGCCGGGGGCGACCATGGAGAAGCGAAGACGATGGCGCCGCGCGCCTGCGCCGCCGCGCCGTTGTCCAGCTCGGCGGACCACTGGTTCGTGTCGGCGCTCTGCGTGGACGTGTTCCAGTCGGCGGGCGCGATCCGCAGGCGAAGGATGCTCAGGCCGAGGCTGTCGGACAGGCTGGTGCCGAACAGCACGTTCAGCCGATGATCCGACATCTTGCTGTAGTACCAGGCGGCTGATCCGCCGAAGCCGCGGATGGTTTGCTTCGGAACGTCGAAGTGGATGGCGGCCGTGTTCGCGGCAGGCTGGATGGTCAAGACCGTGCTCGCGCTCGCCGACCTGTAGTGCGCACTGTCCGTGGGAACGAAGGTGGCCTGGAGGATCGCCGACCCGGCGACGCTCGTCGTGGCGGCACTCAGCGGCTTGCCGTCCGCCGTGGTGTAGGAGGCCGCATCGGCCGTTCCGCGGATGCCGTAGAGCGCGTACGGCTTCGTCGTGAGCTGCGCAGCCGTCAGCGTGGAACCTTGGAGTACAGCCGAGGGGATGTCCCATCGCACCGGCGGCTCGGCCTTGTTGACCGTCAGCGCCCGCGTGACCGTGCTCGGCGAGTTCTTTGTCTTGTCCTGCGGGGTGAACGTGACCGACAACTGCTGAACGCCGACTTCAGGCTTCGCTCCAGCGGCCGGCGAATAGCTGAACGATCCCGCGACGTTCGATCTGGCGTTGAGCTGCGCCGTGCTGAGTGCCGTGCCCCAGGCAATGGGTGCGGGATCGGGCCACGTGATGCTTGCAGCCGGCGGGGGCGCGGGTGCAGGTGCAGGTGCAGGTGCAGGTGCAGGTGCAGGTGCAGGTGCAGGCGCAGGCGCAGGCGATCCTGCCCCGTCCGAACCGTTCGACCCGCCCCCGCATGCAGCCAGGACGGCAGAACACAGGGTCGCAGCAAGAGGCCAGGGGCGGGCAGGAGTCAAGGTCGACATGGGGTCGGTGCGCATTCAGTTGCTGTACAGCACGCCCCGGCAGGTGCCGCCGACGTAGATTCGCCCATAGGTGTTCTGGTCAGCGGCCATCACGCCGACGCCGGCGTACTGGTGGGCGTCGTCGTTGTGGCGCACCCAGGTGGCGCCGCCATCGTCCGAGCGCCACACACCCCACACGCTGTTGATCACGCCCACCACGTAGACCGCGGCCGAGTACGTGGAGCCTGCCTTCGGCTTGCCCAGCGCCACGATGCTGGCGCCCGACACTTCGGGCCCGAGCCAATCGTTGCGCCCGTTCCAGATCGGCGCGAAGTTGTTCAGCTTGGTCCAGGTCGCGCCGGAATCCACCGAGTGGTAGACGGCCAGGCCGTCGGCCACCCAGAGGTCCCCCTCGACGTTGGGGTTCACCGCCATCGACGAGGACCCCCACGGCGCGAAGCGCATGTTGGCCGACACCGAGCCCTGGCTGAGCGTGAAGTTGTGGCCGCCGTCCGTCGAGACATAGACCTTGGCCCCGGTGTAGGTCCACCAGGCGCCGCCCGAGTCGTAGGCATAGACCTTGTTCGGGTTCTTTCGGTCCGCGACCAGGCGGTAGCTGCGGGCCACGCCATTCTGCACAGCGAGCGCAGGCAGGTTGGTGGCCGTCCAGGTGGCACCGTTGTCGGTGCTGTAGGAGGGCACCGAATCCGCCGGCGCCCAGACCACCTTGTTGCGGGCCGTCACGGCGAGGTTCGACGCCTCGCTCGTGTTGGTTGCGGCGCCCGAAGGCAGCGCGGCAAAGGTCGCCCAACTCTGGCCTCCGTCGCCGGACCAGTAGCCCGTGCCGCCCGCCGTGGCGGAGCCATTGACGACGCCGCCTGCGGCGATGTAGTTCGGATCGGACCAGGCCATGTCGGCGGAGTTGCCGCTGTTCCACTGCTTGTAGGGGCTCAGCGTGGGCGTCGTCGCGAGGTTGGTGTGCACCCAGGTGCCGACGTCACCCGAACTGTTGATGAAGAAGTACGGCGCGCCGGCCGGCGGTGTCCTCAGGCCCAGCGTGCAGGTCTCCTCCAGGCCAACGACCGAGTTGTTCCAGGTCGGCGTCGCCGAGGAGGCGTTGCGTGTCTCGACGATGCCGCCGCCGTGGACGTGCAGGATGTGATCGCGGTTCGACGGATCGATCTCGACATCGTCGACCCAGCCCGAGGCGCCTTGCCCTGGCATGCCCGCTTCGATCTCGCGCCAGGTCTGGCCGCCGTTGTCCGACAGCTGAACGACCTGCTTGCCGCTGTACTCGCCCCAGGTGCCGCTGACGCCGAGGGCGATGCGCGCCGTCGAGCCGCTGCCTTGGACAGAGATGCCACCGTAGCCGGCGGAGTCGTTGCTGTTGAGCAGGGTCCAGTTGTTGCCGTCGAACTTGTACAGGCGCGCGGGACCACCATCGCCCGGGCCCTTGCCCTTGGTGAAGAGCACATAGAACAGTCCATCCGCGGCGCGCACGATGTGCGGCACGTGATAGCCCGACACCGGTGTCGACACCGGCGCCCACGAGGCACCGCCGTCGGTGGACTTGTAGAGGTTCGAGCTCAGGCCCGCGGCATTGACGTAGTCGGGCGCGATCGCCGTGTAGAGGGTCGGGGTCGCGTTTCCGCCGCCCAGGGTCCCCGTGTCGAACACGACCAGTTCCACGCCCATCGCCTGGCCGCCCAGGGCATTGAGCTGATCGGAGCTCAGCTTGGCGCTCGACAGCGACGTCACCTGTGCCCAGGTGCGGCCCGAGTCGGTGCTCTTCCACAGCCCGGCCGTGCGTGAGCCGAAGAACAGCGTCGAGGGCTTGTTGGGGTCGACCGACAGGCGCTCGCCAATCGCGCGGCCGAGGTTGTTCGCACCCGCCGAGAACGGAAGGTCCACATGCGTCCAGTGGTCTCCGCGGTCGCTGGAGATGTACAGCCGGGCGGTGGCGTCTGTCGAGGCGTACATGCCGGTGACGATGTAGACGAGCCGGTCGTTGGTCGGATCCAGCGCGATGCTCTCGACACCGTGCTGGAAGCCCTCGGCCGCGGTGAACCCGTCGGTGATGGGCAGCCATGACGAGGTGGCCTGGTTCCAGCGGTAGGCTCCGCCGACGTCGGTGCGGGCGTACAGCAGGTTCGCAGACGTCGGATGGAAGACGAGGCCGGTGACATAGCCGCCGCCGCCGAACTTGGCACTGGACCAGGTCGTGCCCTGGGCCACCGGGGCCGCCGGTGTCGCACCAGCCGACTGCGTGGAAGGTGTGCTCTCTCCGGCCGCATTCACGGCCGTGACCTGGTAGTAGTAGGTCGTGCCGTTGGCCACCGCACGATCGCTGTAGCCTGGCGTCGAACTCGTGCCTACCACGCTGCCCTGCGAGCCTTGGGTCGTCGATCGATAGACGCTGTAGGTGGTTGCCGATGCGGCCGCTGTCCAGGTCAGCGTCACGACGGAATCCCCCGCGACGGCGTTGACCCCGGTCGGTGCCACTGGCACCACGACCGGGACATTCGGCGTCGCACCTGCGGAGGCCGCGGATGCGGCGCCCTCGCCGGCGGCGTTGCTTGCCGTGACCACGTAGTAGTAGGTCGTGCCATTGGTGGCCGTGGCGTCGACGTAGCTCGTCGTCGCGCTCGATCCCATCTTCGTGCCTTGCGCGCCCTGGGTCGTGGAGCGGTAGACGTTGTAGGACGTTGCTCCGGCCACGGCGTTCCAGCGGATCGTCGCCTCATGGTCGCCCGCGGTCACCGTGACACCTGCAGGCGCGCCTGGAACGGTGGCCGGCGTCGCCGGTGTGTCCGACGACGCGGCGCCGCTGCCGCCGCCGCAGCCCACGAGCAGTGCCACGACGAAAGCCAACAGGCAGAGCCACGCGTGCGATGGCGTGGTGCCGGCGTGCCGGCGCAATGAGAGGTGGGCGATGTTCATGGCGCCGCAGTGTCGACAAGCACCCGGGCGCATTCATGATCGAGTTGTGACGGATGACAGGCGCAAGGACAACGATACGTTTGCGCAACAATTCAGTGTTCTCCGCCTTCTGCCAAAGACCAGGTCCGCCACTGACGCCATGAGCGAGCTTCTCATCACACTGCCGGGCGGATCGCTCGACCTGCTTCGGGGACATGTGCTTCGCGATGGGGAGCCGGTGAAGATCGAGCCGCGGGCCTGGCGGGTGCTGGAGAAACTGGCCCGCCTTCGCCATCGCGTGGTCACGAAGGAAGAGCTGCTGGCCGCGCTGCGCCCCGAGGGCACGGCCACCGAAGACGCGCTGCGGCAGGCGGTGCGCGTGGCCCGGCGGGCCATCGGCGACGACGGGCCGCAGCCGATCATCCGCTCGATCCCGCGCGTGGGCTACATCTTCGACTTGCCCTCCGCGCAGGGCGCCGCGCATGCCGCGGCTGGCATGCCGCGCGAGCTTGTCCCCTCGCTGATCATCGGCCCCTTGCGCGATCACACCGGACAGCCCGGCCTGCACTGGGCGGCGAATGGCCTGGCCGCTTGCATTGCGCACGGGCTGTCGATGGATGGACGCCTCCACGTCCAGGATGCGCAGTCACTGCCGACCTCCTGGCCGCAGGAGCACTTGCGCATGCTGCAGCTGCTGCGCGCCGCCGGTGCTCGCCATGCGGTGCTGGGTTCATTGAGTCTTGCAGGCAGCGAACTCGCGCTCGATCTGCAGATCCACGACCACGACAGGAAGACCGTCATTGCGATCCGCGCCGCCACGCCTGCAGGCCTCGTGCTTCCAGCCATCAAGACATTGCAGCAGACGCTGCTCGGAGACGACAAGCCCCACGACTCGACCCACGGTTTGCACGGGCACTCCTTGCAGTCGATCGAGTTGTTCGCCCGTGCCAAGCACTGCGTCGCCATCAACCGCCACGCGGCCGCGCTGCGGGCCCTGGACCTGCTACGGCGACTGGACCCGGGGTTTCCTCGGCTCGAGCTGGAGCTGCTGCGCGCCCAGGCCTTGTGCGGCAGCGACGATGCACTGGTCACCGCCGCACGGCTGCTGGACGCCGCGAGACGCGACCGGGCCGAGGGGCTCGAAGCGCAAGCGCGGCAATGCATGGGAACGCTGCACCACGTGAAAGGCCAGTTGCGCGAGGCGGCGCAGAGCTTCCAGCAAGCCCTCATGCTGGGTCGCGGCTGCATGCCGCCGCATTGGCAGGGGCAGACCTTGACGCTGCTCGCATCCGTCGAATGCCGCCTCGGCGAGCTGCATTCCGTTGCGGCACGCCTGGACGAGGCGCAGGCGATCTTCACGCGCATCGGCAGCCACTGGGGGCTGCTGACCGTGCTGTGGCTGCGGGCGATCATGAGCTCGTTGTCCGGCCATGCCGAGCAGTCCATCCGGTGGAACCGAAAGCTCGTGAAAGTCGCTCGCCGGCTCCATGCCAACACGGCGCTCGCCAGCGTGTGCCTCAACCTCGCGGGCGAACTGGTCTACGCGGACAGGCTGGAGGAGGCGCGGGAGTGCGCCGAAGAGGCGACCGCCACCGCGCTGGCGATCGAGGCCGACCTGAGCCTGCTGAGCACCGTGGCCAACATCCACTGCCTGCTCCATCGCCTGCAAGACCGCCCCGATGCTGCCGCCGAGCTGCTGTCGCTGCTGCCCCAGCCGGCCGCGGTGCAGGACGATGGCTTCATCTGGCAGGCCCACGGCCACGCCGCCATGGCGGCCGGCCGCGTCGACGAGGCGGCCGACTGTTTCCTGCAATCGGCCACCGAGTGCCGCCGCCGCGGCAACCGCGCAGCCGAGGCTCCGCTGCTGCCCTGGCTCGTGGAGGCCCTTGTGCTCAGCGGGCGCCTGGCTGCCGCGCAGGCGGAGCTCGAGCGCGCCGAGGCCCAGGCGCACCTGCAGGACGAGACCACCACCGCGAACCTGCTGTACCCGCGCGCTTTGCTGGCTCGCCGGCGCCAGCAGGAACCGGAGACGCGGGCGCTGCTGGCGCGGCTGGACACCGCGCCGGCCGCGCTGCCCCTGTTCCGGCGGCTGGGGCAGGAGCTGTCAGCGGCGCCCGGCGACGCACAGCGCGAGCCTCCGAAGCCGCTGGCGCCGCCCAATGCCGAGATGCGCCGGCAGTACCGTTTCGCCCAGTGCCTTCTCGACATGGAGCGCCGTGAACTGTGGGTCGACGGGCGGCGTCAGGCCATCTCGCCGACGCCGTTCGACGTGCTCGTCCACCTGTACCACAACCGCCATCGCGTGGTGACGCAGGACGAGCTGCTGGACACGGTGTGGCACAAGGCCGCCGGGTCGCCGGAACTGGTGGCGCAGGCGATCGCCAAGATCCGCCAGGCGATGCGGCGCAGCAAGACGCACGCGGCGCGCATTCAGACCCTCTACGGCAAGGGCTACCGCCTGCTGGCCGATGCGCATGCGCAGCCCGACGACGACCCCGCCGCGGCGCTGTTGTCGGACCTGCATCCGGCGCATGAGCGCCCGCTGGCCGTCGTGCCGCTGCCAACAGGGAAGCCGGGTCCAACGGGTCCCGATCCTGATTGGGCCTGCCCCCTGGAAGTCATTGGTTACACGCTGGCCATGCACGCGCAGCTCAAGCGCATGTCTGCCGCGGAGGTGCAGGCCTGCGTCGACGGTGCCGCTGCCGCGACGCCCGAAGTGCTGGCGGCGGCCATCGGTGCCCGACACCCCGACACGCACGTCCTGTTCGCCCGCCTCGTGCGTCGCGACGACACCTTGGTGCTCGAGTACGTGCTGGTCTCGCCGGCCGGCCGCAACGAAGGCAGCCTGCAGGACCGGTCGCCGACGGCACTCGGCCGGCGACTGGCCGCCAGGCTGGTGCGGCTGCATGCCGGCGCCACGCAGGTGCACGCGCCATCGGTGGACGAGGGCGCCTGGACGATGCAGATGCTGGACCTCGCGTCTCGCGCCGCCGAAGAACACCGCGGGAACGACGCCCTGCAGATCCTCGACGTGGTCCTCGACCAGGATCCCGACCACGACCTGGCGACGGCGCTCAAGGCGCGCATCGGCACTCGCTAGCGGCACTCGAAGCTGGCGGCGTCCTCGGTGTCGGTGGCGCCGGCCTTGAGCATGGCCTGCTTGGGGTAGGCGCACAGCGGCCGGCTGCGCGTGGCCGGCCAGCCGGCGGCGACCACGTCCGGATCGGACGCGTTCACGGTGGCGCGCACGGCATCAGGTGCCGTGCCTTTCTCGACCCAGTTCTCCAGCGCCGTCAACATGTCGAAGCGATCCGTCGCCGGGCCGCCGCTGCAGTGGTTCATGCCGGGCACGAGGAACAGGCGCGCGTAGTTCGGCGCACTGGCATCCGCGGCTTTCAGTGCGTCGTACCAGGCCATGGTGTCGTTGGGCGAGAACACCGGGTCGGCCGTGCCGTGCACGACGATCAGCTTGCCGCGGGCTTTCAGCGTGGTCAGCTGCGTCGGATTCGGTGGCGTCATGAACTCGAGGGCGGACTCCTTGTAGGTCGCCGTCGTGGCGGCGATCTTCGCTGCCGCGGTGTCCATGCTGAAGCCGAGCTGGTAGCCCAGGCCGCCGTCTGCGAGGCTCGGCGCGTCGGGCGGCGACGAAAACACATAGCCCATCGCGCCGGCGCCGATCAAGGTGTTGAACGGCAGTGGCGCGAAGCCGGCATCGAGCTTCCAGAAGCGCCAGTTCTGCCCCGAGACGCCCGGATCCAGCGGCCAGCTCGCGTACAGCGCGTGGTTGGCGCTGTCGCGCGCGCCGCCGAAGATGTTCTGCAGCGCCGTCTTCTGCGCCGCGGTGAGACAGCTCGCATCGGGGGTGCCGGCGCAGGTCGGCACGTCGTTGGCGATGCTGAAGGCGGCCTGGCAGGCCGCGCGGTCGTTGACCATGCCATCGGCCACGCCGTCCAGCGCATCGCACTTGGCCAGGATCTTCTGCGCCACGAGGTTCATGGCCGAGGCGGGAAAGGCGTCCTTGGGCAATTGGCCGGGCGCTGCAGCGGACATGAACTGCTGCGTGTCCCACTGCTCGGCGATCGCCGCCTTCGGGAGGTTGAAGCCGGGGTTGCCAGCCACGTAGCCATCGAACTGGTCGGCGAAACGGGAGCTCGCGACCATGGCGTCACGCCCGCCGTTGGAGCAGCCGAGCAGGTACGAGCGGGCCGGCAACTGGCCGAATCGCGCCTGCACGATCTTCTTGGCCACCACGGTCACCTGGCCCACGGCGTGGTAGCCGTAGTCGCTGCGCGCCTGCGGATCCACGCCGAACGAGACGTCCGACTGGCCAGTGCCGTGGCCACCGTCCGTGCTGGCGACCGCATAGCCGCGCTCCAGGGCCGTGCCGGTGGGCGCATTGAGCAGGTTGCCGGTGGCCGGGACGATGACACCGTTGGTGCCTCCTCCTCCCTGGAAGAAGAACTTGCCGTTCCAGGCCGCCGGCAGCGGCGTGCGCAGCTCGAAGCCGATCGCGTACGGCTTGCCGTCGATGCCGGTGCGCGCATTCAATGATCCGTTCACCTTGCAGTGCGCCGGCAGTGCGCCCGAGGCGGCCACCTCGACGGCGCTGGCGACCTGCAGGTTCTGGATGTTGAGCCTGGCGGTGGTGAGGTCGGTGCAGGCGAGGGTGGCCGGTGCATCGTTGCCGCCGCCGCATGCCGCGACCACGCTGGCCGCCACGACGAGCGAGAGGCTCGCGCGCTTGTTCATGTCTGTCTCCTGTGTGTTGCGTGTCCAGTCGCCGTGCCGTGTGTCTGCACGGCCGGCACGGAGCAATCTAGGTGGGGACGGGCGGGCTCGTCTTGTCGCGATCGACAGGATTTGTCGAATCCGGACGTGCGATGTTCCTGCGCAGGAAGGACTTCCACCGATGCGGCCGGCTCGCCGGCGTGACTACGATGGGGCAGCTTCGACGCCGCCATGCCCATCGCTCCGCTTCCCGGCCCCCTGGGGCTGTACTCCGTCTCGGTCATGCCGAGCTTCCTGCTCGACAGCACGCGGGTGGGCTGGCAGGGCGCCTTCTTCACCGACATCCTCGGGGCGCCGGAAGGCGTCGTCGACCACGGGCATGAGCGTTACTGCGTCGTGCGCGGCATGCACCGCCAGGGACGCCGCACGCTCGGGCGGCGCACCTGGCAGGAGATGCCGGCCGGGTTCTCCGTCTGGCGCTGCGGCGATGAGCAGCGCTACCACTGGCGTGGCGGCGGCCGGGCGCAGTTTCTCTTCATCGCGCCCCAGCAAGTCGCGCAGGTGACCGGCCACGATCGTTCCCTGGCCGGCATGGGCCACGATGCGCCCGTGCGAGCGCCCATGCTGGAGCTGATCTTCGACGCGCTGCAGGCCGACGTGGCGCAAGGCAGCCCCGCCGGAGCGCTGGTGGGCGATTCGCTGATCGCTGCGCTGGTTGCACATCTGTGCGGGCCGGTGGCGCCCAAGGTCAACGGCCTGTCCGCGCAGGCGCGCGACCGTGCGATCGACTGCATCGAGGCCCGCTTTGCCGGCCCTCTGTCGCTGCAGGAGCTTGCCGATGCGGCCGGCCTGGGCATCCGCCATTTCTCCCGTGCCTTTCGCGAAGCGACCGGACGATCACCCCACCAGTACCTGCTGCACCGGCGCGTCGAACAGGCGAAGGTGTTGATCCGCCAAGGACTGCCACTGGCTGAGGTGGCGCTGCAATGCGGGTTTTGCGACCAGAGCCAGCTGACCCGCACCTTCATGCGGCAGGTCGGTACGACCCCGGGCAGCTTTCGATCCCGCTTCGCGCGCTGAGCCCAGCGCAGCGGCTCAATCAGCGACCGGGTTCAGTTCGATCCATTGCAGGCCCAGCTGCTCTCCAATGTGTGCCTGCAGCGTGTCCAGCGAGACGGGCTTGACCAGGACGACGTTGACACCCGCCTGCAGGCAGGCTGCCCGGTGCTCGGTGGTGGCGGCGGCCGAGATCGCGATCACGGGCACCCCGGCCAGATCGGCATCGCGCCGCAACCTGCGCGTGGCCTCCAAGCCGTCGACCGGCTGCATCACGCTGTCCATCAGGATCAGGTCCGGCCGGAAGGAACGGGTGGTCTGGAGCATCTGGCCGCCGTCGCTCGCCTCGGCCACTTCGAACCCGGCGTTGGTGAGGAAGTCGCACATCAGCGCGCGGTTTGACGCAATGTCGTCGACCACCAGCACCCGTCGCTGCGGTCCTTGGTAGCGCACCGCACCGGGCACCTTGCGCGGGCCGGACTTCGCGGGCGGTGCCACCGTCATCGGCAGCTCGACCTGGAAACGGGTGCCGCGGCCGAACTCGCTGCTGACCTGCACCTGCCCGCCCATGTCCTTCACCAGCGCACGGGTGATGGTCAGGCCCAGCCCGGTGCCGCCGCTGCGGCGCTGGGCATCGCCCACCTGCTCGAAGGGCTCGAAGATGCGCTCCAGTTCGTGGGCGTGCATTCCCACGCCCGTGTCCTCCACGTCCAGCTGCAACAGCACCTGCGCCGCACCCGTGGGCCTGGCACCGGCGTGCAATGTGACCGTGCCCTGGTCGGTGAACTTGATCGCGTTGCCCAACAGGTTCAGCAGCACCTGTCGCAGTTGGCGCTTGTCGGCCAGCACCGCCTCCGGCAGGCCCTCACCGGCATCGAACACGAAAGCCAAGTGCTTCTCGTCGGCCTTCACCTGCATCAGGTTCACCACCTCCTGCAGGAAGTCGGACAGGGTCACCGGCTCCAGATTCAGCTCCGTGCGGCCGGCCTCGATGCGGGCCAGGTCGAGGATGTCGTTGATCAGGCCCAGCAGGTGCTTTCCGCTTTGCTGGATCACGTCCAGGCCGCGCGCTTGCCGCGGGCTCAGGCCCTGGTCCCGGCTCAACAATTGCGCGTAGCCGAGGACGCCATTCAACGGCGTGCGCAATTCGTGGCTCATGCTGACGAGGAACTCGCTCTTGGCGCGGTTGGCTGCCTCGGCGGCATGCCGGGCATCACGCTCGGTCTGGACCATTCCGCGATGAAGTTGCGCCGTCTCGGTCTGCGCATGGTCCTGCGCGTCCAGCTTCGACAGGATGCCGTGGACCTGGCCTTCGACCGTCTCTTCGCTGAGTCCCAGTGCCCGGGCGATGGCCGGGCAGGCGTTGCCCTGCGCAATGAATCGCAAGAGGCTGATCTCTCCCGGCGAGAGGGCGTCGTGCGTGATCTGCCCGGCCAGCTCCAGTGAACCTTCAGAGGGAAGCACCCTGCGGCCCGACCGCACGGCGCGTATGGCGGCGAGCAACTCCTTGTGCAAGGCGTTCTTCAGAAGGTAGCCGCAGGCGCCGGCCTGCAATGCGCGCTGCGCCTGGGCGTCGTCGGCGTAGGTGGTGAGCACGATGATCTGCGCGTCGGGGAACTCGGCCCGAATGGTGCCGATGGCGTCCAGACCGCCCATCCCGGGCATCTGAAGGTCCATGAGCGTGACGTCGGGCCGGTGACTGCGGAACTGCTGGATCGCTTCGCGCCCGTCCGCCGCGTCTGCCACGAGGGCCATGTCCGGCTCGACCGACAGCAGCGTTGCGATGCCTTGGCGCACGATCGGGTGATCATCGACGCAGAGAATCCGAATGCGGGTCAGGTCGTCGGTCATTCGCCAATCTCGCTGGGCAAAGTCTTCCTGGAGGGGACCATGAAAAGGCCGCTGCGGGGCTACTGTACTCCCGCGATCCGCTGATGTCGCGCGTCGAGCGCGAGCCATAGAATCAGGCCTTGATGCTGCGAGGCGGGAAGGCACGCGGTGTATGAAGAGATGGAGCCGTCACTTCGTTGCGCTGTACTTCGTTCTTGCCGCGCTCGCGACCTGCGGGTTCGCTCGGGCGCAGGACATCCATGTCGTCGAGGTTGCGCTCGTCGTGGGCGCACCGGTCCAGTTTCACCGGCTGCCGCCGCCACCTGCCACGCTGGGGGTGCAACGAATGGTGCAGGACCGGTACGGCTTCCTCTGGCTGAGCGCCGAGGACGGGCTGCAGCGCTACGACGGCTACGACTTCATGAAGGTTCCGGATCGCCGCAGCGCGGACGGCGTGGGCTATGTCATCGCCCACTCGATGGCGACCGACCGCGCGGGGCGGTTGTGGATCGGCGCCGACGACTCGCTCAACCGGTACGACCCCGCGGCCGGCAGCTTCATGCAGTACCGGTCGTCCAACGAGGCCTGCGGCACCGTCAGGATCGCCCACGACATCGTCGAGGACCAGGAGGGGGTGATCTGGCTGGCGACAGACGATGGCGTGACGGCCCTGGACCCGGCCACGTCAAAGACGACGTGTCATCGGCCGCGCTATACGCCTGGGGTCGGCGAAACGCGCGTCATCGCGACGCTGCCCCTGGGCGACGGCACGCTGTGGGTCACCAGCAGCGATGGGCTCTTCACGCTGGATCGGCGCTCGGGCAAGGTCACCCGCCACATCCGGCTCGAGATGTATTCCGGGCAGAAGTTCGTCTGCACCGGCTTTCCCTCCAAGCCCTTTCAAGACAGCAGAGGGACGCTGTGGATCGGCCTGTCCTCCGGCGGCGACCTGGCCTCGGTCGATGTCGCCAGCGGCAAGGTCACGGTCTATGCGTTCAAGGATGGCGGACTGGCACCGAACGCGTCCTCGGGCGTCGTGTCGATCCAGGAAGATCACGACGGGGCGCTCTGGCTGGGCACCAACAAGCTCGGCCTCGTGAAGCTGACGCCGGACCGCAGGCAGGCGATCTGGTACCAGAGCAACCCCGACGATCCGGATGGCTTGCGCGACGACCTCGTCGTCGCTCTGTTCAGGGACCGCGACGGAAGTTTCTGGTCAACGACCAAGTCGGGTGCCGTCTACCGCTTCGACTCCGAGCGTCCGCGTTTCCGGTCGTACCGCCACCAGCAGGCGGTGCCGCACAGCCTCGGCAAAGGCGCGGTGACGGCGGCGTACGCGGAGGATCCCGACACGCTGTGGATCGGCACGGATCGAGGCTTGAACCGTGTGGACCGCAAGACGGACGAGGTCACGCAGGTCGACCTGCCCGTCTTCGCGCGAGGTGTCAGGGCGATCGCGAAGGACCTCTCCGGCAATCTGTGGTTCGGCACGTATGGCAACGGCCTCGCTCGCCTCGATCCCCGGTCGGGGCGGTACACGACCTACACCCACGATGCATCTGATCCACGTTCGCTGAGCCACGACCGGGTGACCGCGTTGCGGGTCGATCGAGCCGGCAACGTATGGGTCGGTACGGATTTCGGCCTGAGCCGCTGGGAGCCGCAGACGCAACAGTTCTCGACCTTCAGTCCGCAACCGAAGGGCCTGGTCCAGTACCGCTGGATCTCGGAGGATGCGAGCGGTGCGCTGTGGCTGGCGACATCATCACGCGGCGTGCACCGTTTCGATCCGCGCACCGGCGGTTTCACGGTCTTCGATGCGCAGCTTCGCGCCGCGCGTCCGCCCGGCCACAACCGTGTCAATGCGGTTCACGTCGACCGTGCGGGGACGGTCTGGGCCGCGACGTTCCGCGGCCTGGGCAGGCTCGATCCCCGCGACGGGACCTTCAAGTCGTACGACTCGCGCGCCGGCCTTCCAGCGGACTCGGTCCTCAGCATTCTGGAGGAAGACGACGGGCGCTTGTGGCTGAGTACGCCGAACGGGCTGTCGCGTTTCGATCCGCGCGCCGGGACCTTCACGAACTACCAGGCGTCGGATGGCCTGTTGATCGATCGCTTCGCCGCACCGGCGGTGGCCGCCCAAAGCTCGACCGGGGAGTTGTTCTTCGGCTCGCAGAAGGGGCTGGTGGCGTTTTTCCCCCGGCAGGTCGTCGAACGCAAGCGCGAGGTGCCGGTGTACCTGACCGACTTGCGCTTGTTCGGCGAGCCGGTACTACCTGGAAGCGCGCCGCTGAAGCAGCCCATCTGGTCCACGGCGTCGCTGGAGCTGGAATTCGACAGCATCGTGTCGTTCGACTTCGCCGCCTTGAACTACGTCGATCCGCAGCGCACGCGCTACCGGTACCGGCTCGACGGCTTCGAAGCGAAATGGAACGAGACCGACAGCGCCCGGCGCAGCGCGACCTACACCATGCTGCCGGCGGGGCAGTACACGCTTCGGGTCCAGGCTCGCGGCGCCCGCGGAGACTGGAGCGAGAGCACGCTGCGGATCCGCGTTCCGCCACCTTGGTATGCGACCTGGTATTTCCGGACCCTGGTGGCCGCATGGCTGCTCCTGGCGCTGTGGCTCGCATACCGCCTGCGCGTGCGCCAGTTGCACCGCCGATTCGAGATCGCCCTGTATGCGCGGCTCGGCGAGCGCGGACGCATTGCGCGCGAGCTGCACGACACCTTGCTGCAGACGTACCAGGCGTCGCTGCTGTGGTTCCGTTCGGCCATGAACGTGCTGCCGGAGCGGCCACTCGAGGCGAAGCAGCGGATCGAGCTCGGCCTTGAGCATGCAGAGTCGGCGATCGCCGAGGGGCGCGATGCCGTGCAGGGCCTGCGTGCCTCGACCGTCGAGGTCAACGACCTGGCCGAGGCGATCGCTGCGGTCGGCGCCGAATTGACCAAGGCCCACGCGGCAGGCGTCGCGCCCGTCGTCCACGTCGCGGTCGATGGCCCGTCGCGCAGCTTGTACCCGCTGGTGCGTGAAGAGGCATGGCGCATTGCCGGCGAAGCGCTTCGCAACAGCTTCCGCCACGCCGATGCACGGCAGATCACCGTCACGCTGTACTACGGCGCGCGGCAATTCCGGGTGACGGTCGTCGATGATGGCAAAGGCATCGAAGCGGCGACGGCCGCGGGTCATCAGCCGGCCAGCCACTTCGGGTTGCCGGGCATGCGAGAGCGCGCCGCCATCGTCGGTGGGCAGCTGGACGTCCGCAGCGCGATCGGGCGCGGGACCGAAGTGGAGCTGTGCGTGCCCGGCCGCAATGCCTACGACGGGGCTGCACCGACTCGACAACGGCACTGGTGGGATGCATTCCGACGCGAGCCGGCACGAGCGGAGAACCCCGATGGGCGAGGTTCCGGCCACTGAGGCCGATCACTGCGTGTCAGCCGTGCCCGTCTTCGCCTCCTGCGGAGGACTCGTCGATCCAGCGTGCGCGCGACGCCTTCAGGTGCGACAGCATCGCTGCCGTGGCCTCCTGAGGGTCGCGTGACTCCAGGGCCTGGCAGATCCGTTCGTGTTCCTGCAAGGCCGATTCCCAGGTTCGCGCCGTCTCCGAGTGGCGCGACATGCGCGACGAGATGGCACCATGCCGGCCGTCGAAGAGGTCGCCGACCAGCCGAGCGAGGAGGGAGTTGCCGGTCAATTCCGCGATCGCCACGTGAAAGCGGCGGTCCGCATCCACAGGGGACTGGCCGCGCTGCACCTCCTGTCGCATGGCCTCCAGGCAGGACCTGACGCGTTCAACCCCCTGCCTCGTGGCCCGCGCTGCAGCCAGTGACACCACGGACCCTTCGAGCACCGCACGGGCCTGCATCAGTTCGATGGGGCTTTCTCCGAGCGCCTGCACGTCGTCGCTGGCCTGCTCTGGCGCGGCACACACGTAGACGCCCGAGCTCATCCGGATCTCCACGCGTCCCTCGATCTCCAGAGCGATCAAGGCTTCGCGCAGCGACGGCCTGGACACGCCCAGCTGCAAGGCCAGTTCGCGCTCGGGCGGCAGCCGCGATCCGGGCACAAAGCCGCTTTGCTCGATGACGGTCCGGATCTGGTCGGCGACCTGCTGGTAGGGCCGCCGGGAATCGCCGGACTTCGAAGTCGACGCCATGGATGTTGTCCGCCAAAGGTGAAAATGTGGTCAGTCCAATGAATGGGCCCGAGGATACCTCGGCCTGGATGCTGTGCGATTTTCGGTCTGACCAATTCATTGGAACAGGGTATTCGGGTTTGCATGGTAAGACCACAATGGGGATGCTTGGTATATTGGTCTTACCAATTCCAGCAAGCTTGCGACCGATGCTTTCAGCTTCACAACCCGACCCCGTGGCAGCGCCTTTGCTGCGGCTGGCGGGCATCCGCAAGACGTTTGCCGGGGTCACGGCCCTCGACCAGGTCGACTTCGACGTGCGAGGCGGGGAGGTGCATGCGGTGTGCGGCGAGAACGGCGCAGGCAAGTCGACGCTGATGAAGATCATGAGCGGCGTCTACCAGCCCGACGCCGGCACGATCGCCTTCGAAGGACACCGCCAAGTCTTTGCCTCACCACGTGTGGCCGAAGCGCATGGCGTGGTCATGATCCACCAGGAACTGAACCTGATCCCACACCTGTCGGTGGCTGAGAACATCTTCCTCGCCCGCGAGCCCAGGCGGGGCTGGTTCATCGACCGCAAGCGCCTGCACGCCGATGCCCAGCGCTGCCTGGCGCGCCTGGGCGTGGCGATCGACGGCCAGCTTCCCGTGCGCGGCCTGTCGGTCGCGCAGCAGCAGATGGTGGAGATCGCCAAGGCACTGTCGATGAATGCGAAGGTGGTCATCATGGATGAGCCCACCTCCTCGCTGACCGAGGCGGAGACGGGCCAGCTCTTCAAGGTCATCCACGAATTGAAGCGGGCCGGCGTGGGCATCGTCTACATCTCGCATCGGCTGGACGAGATGGCAGGCATCGTCGACCGGGTCACGGTGCTGCGCGATGGATTTCACATCCGCACGATGGACTTCGCGGAGACCTCGGTCGACGAGATCGTGTCGCTGATGGTGGGGCGCTCGATGGACGAGAAGTTTCCGCCGCGGCATCGCGTGCCGACCAGCGAGGTGCTGCTGGCGGTGCGCGACCTGCAGATCAAGGATGTGTTCGGCCCGGTGAGCTTCGACCTGCGGCGAGGCGAGGTGCTCGGCTTTGCCGGACTCATCGGCGCGGGCCGCACGGAGCTGGCGCGCGCGGTGTTCGGTGCCGACCCGGTCGACGGCGGCAGCGTGTCGCTGTACGGCCGCGAGCTCGCGATCCGCTCGCCCAGGGATGCCATCGCCCACGGCATTGCCTACCTGTCGGAAGACCGCAAGGCGCAGGGCCTGGCCATCGGCATGACGGTGGCGCAGAACATCACGCTGGCCAACATGGATGCGGTGTGCGGGCGCGGCGGTTTCATCCGCTTCGACAAGGAAGCAGCCACCGCCAGGCGGTTCATCGACACCCTGGGCATTCGTGCATTCGGCCCGCAGCAGATCGCCAGGTTCCTGTCCGGCGGCAACCAGCAGAAGGTCGTCATCGCGAAGTGGCTGTTCCGCGAGGCCCGCGTGATCTTCTTCGACGAGCCCACGCGCGGCATCGACGTGGGGGCCAAGTACGCCATCTACCAATTGATGGACCAGCTCGCCGCGCAAGGCATCGGCGTGGTGCTGATCAGCTCCGAGCTGCCCGAGATCCTGGGACTCACGGACCGTGTGGCGGTCTTCCACGAGGGGCGCCTGATGCGTGTGCTGCAGACCGGCGAGACCAGCCAGGAAGAAATCATGCATTTCGCCTCCGGGCGCAACGGCGCGGGCGCTGCCGGCTCCGCTTCCCACGAACAGACTGCCGTCTCTCCATGACCGATCGCCAGAAAGACCTCTTCCAGAAATTCGCCGCGCTCGCGAGCCTGCTGGTGCTGACGGCCGTGTTCTCTGCTGTCAGCCCGGCGTTCTTCTCGCTCGGCAACGGCATGACGGTGGCGTTGCAGGTCACGTCCATTGCTTACCTCGGCATCGGCGCAACCTGCGTGATCATCACCGGCGGCATCGACCTGTCGGTGGGGGCGGTGCTGGCGCTGTCGGGCGTGGCGGCCGCCTTGCTGGTGAGGGCGGGCATGCCGGTGTGGGCCAGCATGTTCGCCGGCCTGCTGGTGGGCGCGCTGTGCGGGGCGATCAACGGCCTGTGCGTCACCTGGCTCAAGCTGCCGCCGTTCATCGCGACCTTGGGGATGATGCTGGTCGCTCGCGGCGTGGCGCTGCAGATCACCGACGCCAAGGCCATCGGCGGCCTGGGAGAAGGCTTTGCCGAGCTGGGCAACGGCTCGCTGTGGCGAGTCGCGAAAGTGGGCGACGATGGCTTTCCGGACGTGCTGTTCCCGGGCATCCCGTACCCCGTGCTGCTGATGGTCGTGCTGGCGATCGCTGTCGCGGTGCTGCTCAACCGCACGCGGCTGGGACGGCACCTGTACGCGGTGGGTTCCAACTCGGAGGCGGCGCGGTTGTCCGGCGTGGAAGTGAGCGGCGTCACCTTGTTCGCCTATGTGCTGTCGGGTGCGCTCGCCGGCCTCACCGGTTGCGTGCTGATGTCGCGCCTGGTCACCGCCCAGCCCAGCGAGGGGCTGATGTACGAACTCGATGCGATCGCCGCGGCCGTGATCGGCGGCACCTCGCTGTCGGGCGGCGTGGGCAGCATCTCCGGCACGCTCATCGGCGCCTTCGTCATCGGCATCCTGCGCAACGGCCTGAACATGGGTGGCGTGTCCGCCTTCGTTCAGCAAATCATCATCGGCCTGGTGATCCTCCTCACGGTGTGGATCGACCAGATGCGTCATCGGCGATGAACCTCCCCGGCGGGATGACCGGGACTGAGAGACAAGTGTCTTCACCAAGAGGATTCGAGACATGAAAAAGCTTCTGACCACGTGGTTCGCATCGACCCTGTTGCTGGCGGCAGCGTCCGTCAGCCCGGCCATGGCCGCCGACAAGGAGATCGCCGTCATCGTGAAGACCGCGAACTCCGACTTCTGGCAGAACGTCAAGAAGGGCGCCAACGATGGCGTGGGTGGGCTCAAGGGCTACACCGCAAGCTTCCAGGGCGCGGCGTCGGACACCGACCTGGCGGGCCAGGTCGCGCTGGTGGAGAACGCGGTCAACCGCAAGGTGGCGGCGATCGTGCTCGCACCCTCCGACCCCGATGCACTCATCCCCGCGATGAAGAAGGCCTGGGAAGCGAAGATCCCGGTGATCCTCATCGACTCAGCGGCCAGCAAGTCGGGCGAGAGCTACTACCAGTCCTTCCTCGCGACCGACAACGAGAAGGCCGGCGAGCTGTGCGCGCAGGCACTGATCGCCAAGGTGGGCACCACCGGCAAGATCGCGATCATGTCGTACACGGCGGGCTCGGGCTCCGAGATCGGCCGCGTGGGCGGCTTCCGAAAGTACATCGAGAAGCATTCCAAGCTGCAGGTCGTCGGCCCGTTCTACTCGAACTCGCAGATGGGCACGGCCTTGAACCAGACCACCGACGTGCTCGCCGCCAACGCCGACCTCAAGGGCATCTTCGGCGCCAATGAGCCTACCGCCATCGGCATGGGCCGCGCGCTGGTCCAGGCCGGCAAGGCGGGCAAGGTCGCGGCCATCGGCTTCGACGGCAACGGTGACCTCCAGGGCTTCGTCAAGGACGGCACCATCGAGGCGATCGCGGTGCAAAGCGCCTACCAGATGGGCAGCCTCGGCGTGAAGACCGCCGTTGAAGTGATCCAGGGCAAGAAGGTGCCGAAGTTCCGCGACACCGGCGTGGTCATGGTCACCAAGAAGAACATCGATTCGCCGGAGGCGAAGAACGTCCTCTACTGAGCCCTGGACCACGCCCGATGTCAACTTCGCTGCGCGTCGACGCCCACCAGCACTTCTGGTGCCTGGCCGACCGGCAGGGCCAATGGCCCCCGGCCGAGCTGGCGGCCATTCACCGCGACTTCCTGCCGGCCGACCTGGAGCCCTTGCGTCAGCACGCCGGCATCGACGGGACGGTGCTGGTGCAGTCGCTGCCCAGCGAGAACGACACCCGGTGGCTGCTGGACCTGGCCGACCAGCACCGCTTCGTCTGGGGCGTCGTGGGCTGGGTGGACCTGAAGGCGCCCGATGCGCCCGAACGCATCGCCGCCCTGGCCACGCGCTCGAAGCTCAAGGGGCTGCGGCCGATGCTGCAGGATCTGCGGGACGACGGCTGGATCGCCGATGCCGCCGTCGATGCCGGCGCCCGCGCGATGGCGCAGCACGGCCTGGTCTTCGATGCACTGGTGCTGACGCGCCACCTTGAAGCGCTTCATGGGTTTGCGGCTCGCCACCGCGAGCTGCGGATCGTGATCGACCACGGCGCCAAGCCGCCCATTGCGACGGGCGAGCTGGAGCCCTGGCGCAGCCGCATGGCTGCACTGGCGGCGCTGCCTCATGTGTCCTGCAAGGTCTCGGGCCTGCTCACCGAAGCCGGCCCGCGACGCAGTGCGCAGGCGCTGCGCCCCTATGTGCAGGCCTTGTGGGACTTGTTCGGGCCACGGCGCCTGCTGTGGGGCAGCGACTGGCCGGTGCTGCGCCTGGCGGGCGACTACCAAGCGTGGCTGGAAATGAGCCAGGCCCTGTTCGCCACCATCGATCCGGCGATGTCCGACGCCGACAGGGCGGATCTTTTCGGCGCCAATGCCATGCGCCTGTACGGGCTGCGCGCCGCGCTCTAGCGCCGGCCATCCGCGTCCTGTCTGACCACCACTGAAACCCATGCTGACCGTCATTTGTGAATCACCGAGAAACCTGCAGGCGCTGGAGCGCCCGCGGCCTGAGCGCGCGCCCGGGGAAGTGTTGTTGCGCGTGAAGCGGGTCGGCGTGTGCGGCACCGACTTGCACATCTTCACGGGCCACCAGCCTTACCTGGCCTACCCGCGCGTCATGGGACACGAGCTGTCGGGCGTGGTGGAAGAGGCCGATGCCGACAGCGGCTTCGTGCCGGGAGAGTCCGTCTATGTCATGCCCTACCTGTCGTGCGGCCGATGCGTCGCCTGCCGCCAGGGCAAGACCAACTGCTGCGTGAACATCCAGGTGCTGGGCGTGCACCGCGACGGCGCCTTCACCGAATACCTCTGCGTGCCGCAGCGCTTCGTCGGCAAGGCTGACGGCATCTCGCTGGACCAGGCCGCGATGCTCGAGTTCCTCGCCATCGGCGCACACGCGGTTCGCCGCGGCGAGGTGGCCGTCGGGCAGCGGGTGCTGGTGGTGGGCGCGGGACCGATCGGCCTGGCGGCCATGATCTTCGCCAAGCTGCGCGGCGCGACGGTGATCGCCATCGATGGCCGTCAGCCGCGGCTGGACTTCGCACTCCGGCACGTGGGTGTGGCGGCGGCAGTCCCGCTGGGCGAGGGCGACGAGGCCGAGCTGGCGCGGCTCAGCGACGGCGAGTTCTTCGACGTGGTGTTCGACGCCACCGGCAACGCCCAGGCGATGGAGCGCGGCTTCCGCCTCGTCGCCCACGGCGGCCGCTACGTGCTGGTGTCCATCGTGCAGGGCGACATCCGCTTCTCCGACCCCGAATTCCACCGCCGCGAGACGACGCTGCTGAGCAGCCGCAACGCCACCACCGAGGACTTCGAGACGGTGATGCAGGCGATGAAGGCCGGCCTCGTGCCCGACGCTGCGCTGGCCACGCACCGCCTCGCGCTGTCGGAGGTGCCGGCTCGCTTCCAGCAGCTGCTGGATCCGGCCGAGGGCGTGATCAAGGCCATCGTCGAGTGCTGATCGAAGCAATGAAGATTGCTGGCCACCCCATCCTGCAATTCGGTACCAGCCGCTTCCTGCAGGCGCATGTCGATCTCTTCGTCAGCGAGGCTGCCGAGCACGGCGAGGCCCTGGGCGGCATCACGGTGGTCCAGACCACCGGCAACCCGGCCAGCACGAAGCGAACGCAGGCCTTGGCGCGGGCCGAGGGCTTCGAGGTGATCGTGCGGGGCCTGGCCCAAGGACAGCAAGTGGAGACGCGCCGCACATGCCGCTCGGTGCGGGAAGCCTTTCATGCCAGCAGCGATTGGCAGGCCGTGCGCAAACGCGTCCGCGGCCCGGTGCAGGTGATCGTGTCCAACACCGGCGACAGCGGTTGGATACTTTCGGCGGCTGATCATGCGGCGCTGCTGGACGATGCGGCAGCGGCCCCGCTGTCCTTTCCCGCCAAGCTGCTGGTGTTGCTGCGCGACCGCTGGCTCGCCCAACCCGGTGGCGGGCTGACGCTGCTGCCTTGCGAGCTGGTGTCGCGCAACGGCGACCAGCTGCGCGAGATCGTGGTGCAGCTGGCGCGCGAGTGGCGCTGCGCGCCCGCCTTCATCGACTGGTTGGCAACGCAGGTCACCTGGGCGAACTCGCTGGTGGACCGCATCGTGTCGGAGGCGCTGGAGCCCGTCGGCGCGGTGGCGGAGCCCTACGCCTTGTGGGCCATCGAAGCCCAGCCGGGACTGACATTGCCTTGCCTGCATCCGGCCATCGTGGTGACCTCCGACCTCGGGCGTTTTGAACGGCTCAAGCTCTTCCTGCTCAACCTTGGCCACACCTTGCTGGCCGACTTGTGGATGAAGAGGGCACTCGCGGCGGACATGACGGTCGTCCAGGCGATGCACGAGCCTGCGCTGCGCGAGCCGCTCGAACAAGCCTGGCAGCAGGAGGTGATGCCGGTGTTCGACGCGATGGGCGAGGGCGAGGACGCCCGCCGCTACCTCGCCGGTTTGCGCGACCGGCTGCTCAATCCGTTCCTCGCGCATCGCCTGGCCGACATCGCGCAGAACCACGATCAGAAGAAGGCGCGCCGCATTCAACCGCTGGTCGACCTGGCGCACCTGCACGTGCCGGACCTGATTCAGCCGCGCCTTCGGGCCGCGATGCTGACGCACTGAACAAGGAGCATTCGATGCAACGCATGGGCATGGTGATCGGCATCGAGCCGGAGCACATCGCCGAATACAAGCGGCTGCACGCGGCCGTGTGGCCGGCCGTGCTGGCGCGGCTGGCCGAGTCGCACATCCGCAACTACAGCATCTTCCTGCGCGAGCCGGAGAACCTGCTGTTCGGCTATTGGGAGTACCACGGCAGCGACTACGAGGCGGACATGGCCGCGATCGCCGCCGACCCCGAAACCCGCCGCTGGTGGACCTTCTGCAGCCCGTGCCAGCGGCCCCTGCCGAGCCGAGCCGCGGGTGAGCATTGGGCGGCCATGGAGTGCGTGTTCCATGTCGACTGATCGCCTGCCCATGCACGCGCTGATCGTGCTCAACCCGAGCGACAACGTCGCGGTGGCCCGTGCCGCGCTCTCGCCAGGCGCTGAAGTCGTGCTGCCCGATGGCAGGACGCTTCGCACGCAGTCCGCCATCGACGCAGGGCACAAGATCGCATTGCGTCCGATCCCGCAGGGCGAGGTCGTTCTGAAGTACGGGCAAGTCATCGGCGTGGCCACTGCCGACATCCAAGCCGGCGAGCACGTGCATGTGCACAACCTGGGAATGGGGCAGTCCATGCCGCCGCGTGCCCCAGCCGGAGAAACCACCACGCACATCGCGGCCGACGAGCCTGCCACCTTCGACGGCTACCTGCGCTCCGACGGCCGTGCCGGGACGCGCAACTACATCGGCGTGATCTCCTCGGTGAACTGTTCGGCCACGGTCTGCAAGGCGATCGCGCAGGCCTTCAGCGGCCCCGCGCTTGCCACGCTGCCCGGTGTGGACGGCGTCGTGGCGATCACGCACGGCAGCGGCTGCGGAATGTGCGAAGGCGAGGGTCTCGAACTCCTGCGGCGGACGTTGCGTGGCTATGCGGCCCACCCGAACTTTGCCGCGGTGCTCGTGGTCGGACTGGGCTGCGAGGTGAACCAGGTCGACGGGCTGGTCCAGGGCTTGGATGCGGCGGCACGCGAGCACATCCGCACGCTGACGATCCAGGACGCCGGCGGCACGCGCGAGGCCATCGAGCGCGGGCAGGCGCTGGTTCGCGAGTTGGCTGCACCGGCGGCACAGGCGCGGCGCACGAGATTGCCGGTGTCCCATCTCGTGGTCGGCTTGCAATGCGGCGGCTCCGACGGCTACTCAGGCATCAGCGCGAACCCGGCCCTGGGCGCTGCGGTGGACCTCCTCGTGCGTGATGGCGGCACGGCCATCCTGTCGGAGACGCCGGAGATCCACGGCGCCGAGCACCTGTTGATCGCACGTGTCGCATCGCCCGAGGTGGCGCAGCGGTTGATGTCGCGGCTGCAATGGTGGGAGTCCTATGCCGCGCGCAACGGCGCCGAGATGAACAACAACCCCTCGCCGGGCAACAAGGCGGGCGGCATCACCACCATCCTCGAGAAATCGCTGGGCGCAGTGGCCAAGGGCGGCGGCAGCACGCTGGTGGACGTGGTCGAGTACGCGCAGCCCGTGCGCAGCCAGGGCCTGGTGTTCATGGACACGCCCGGCTACGACCCGGTGTCCGCCACCGGCCAGGTGGCCGGCGGTGCGAACCTCATCTGCTTCACCACCGGCCGCGGATCCACCTACGGCTGCAAGCCCGTGCCTTCGCTGAAGCTCGCCACCAACACCGCGATGTACAAGCGCATGAGCATGGACATGGACTTCAACGCCGGCGAGATCGTCGACGGCACGATGGACGTGGCCCAGGCGGGCGAGCGCATCTACCGGCTGATGCTGGCGGCGGCATCGGGCCAGCCCACGCTCAGCGAGCAGCATGGCCTGGGCGACAACGAGTTCGTGCCCTGGCAGCTGGGGGCGGTGATGTGAGCGTGCCGCTGCAGCTGGACGTGCTCACCCTCGGCGAGGCGATGGTGCTCTTCGCCGCCGAGGAACCGGGGCCCCTCGCCCAGGCCCGCCGCTTCGGCCGCTACAGCGCCGGCGCGGAGCTCAACGTGGCCATCGGCCTGGCGCGCCTGGGCTTGCGCGTGGGCTACCTCAGCCGCCTGGGGGCCGACAGCTTCGGCCGCTTCCTGCTCGACACCATGCTGGCCGAGGGCATCGAGACCGCGCTGGTGCAGGCCTGCGAAGGGCAGCGCACCGGCTTCATGCTGAAGGGCCGGACCACGGACGGCAGCGATCCGCAGATCGAATACCACCGCCGGGGCTCCGCCGCCAGCGGCATGGGCCTGGACGACCTGGCACGGCTCGCACCGGTGCGGGCCCGGCACCTGCACTTGACGGGCATCTCGCCCGCGCTCTCGGCAGGATGCCGTGAGCTGGTCTTCGCGACCGTGCATTGGGCGCGCAGTCACCGCATCACTGTGTCGTTCGACCCCAACCTGCGCCCGCGGCTGTGGGCCGGCCAGGACGAGATGACGGCCACCATCAACGAACTGGCCGCCTTGTGCGATCTCGTGCTTCCCGGCATCGACGAAGGGCGCCGCCTGATGGGCCTGCAAGACGCCGAGGCGATCGCCAAGCACTACCTGGAACGTGGGGCTTCGCAGGTGGCGCTGAAGCTGGGCGCGCAAGGCGCCTGGTGCGCCAGCAAAGATGGCACCCGCGAGTTCGTGCCAGGCCTGCCTGTCGCTCGCGTGGTGGACACCGTGGGTGCCGGAGACGGCTTCGCGGTGGGTGTGATCAGCGGCCTGCTCGAAGGCCTGTCCCTGCCCGATGCGGCGATGCGGGGCAACCGCATCGGTGCGCGCGTCGTGCAGTTCCCCGGCGACAGCGATGGCCTGCCCACGCGGCAAGAATTGGACGAGGGCCCGGCCTTCGCCGGATGAACATGGAATGAGCGCTCAATGGACCTGCATCTCAAGGACAAGGTGATCATCGTGACCGGCGGCGGCGCCGGCATCGGCGCGGCGATCTGCCGGCAGCTGGCCCGCGAGGAGGCCGTTCCCGTGGTGTTCGACCGGCACGCGCTGGACCCGGCGTTCGAGCAGGAACTGCGTGCATTGCAGCCGCGTTTCGCCTTCTTCCAGGTGGAGATGACCGACGAGGCCGCGTGCCGCGACGCGGTGGCGCAGACCGTGGCCCGCTTCAACGCGATCGACGGGTTGGTGAACAACGCCGGCAGCAACGACGGCGTGGGCCTGGAAGCCGGCTGCGAGGCCTTCCGGCGCTCGCTGGAGGCAAACCTTGTGCACTGCTACCTCATGGCCCACCTGTGCCTGCAGCAGTTGACCTCGCGGCAGGGCGCCATCGTGAACATCGCCTCCAAGACCGCGCTCACCGGCCAGGGCGGCACCAGCGGCTACGTGGCGTCGAAAGCCGGGCTGCTGGGGTTGACGCGCGAATGGGCCGCTGCGCTGGCCGGGCAGGGCGTTCGCGTCAACGCGGTGCTGCCGGCGGAGGTGATGACGCCGATGTACCGGCGCTGGATCTCCTCGCGTCCCGACCCGGAGGCGGCGCTTGCCGACATCCGCTGGCGGATTCCCCTGGGCCATCGCATGACCACCGGCGAGGAAATCGCCGACCAGGTGGTGTTCCTGTTGTCGGACCGCTCGTCACACACGACCGGGCAATGGCTGCATCCCGACGGCGGCTACGTGCACCTGGACCGCGCCCTGTCATGACGCGCATCGCGCTTCCAAAGTTTCGCAAGGAGTTCCCATGCGCCTGAAAGGCAAGACCCTCCTGATCACTGCCGCCGGCCAGGGCATCGGCCGCGCCAGCGCCATCGCCTGCCTGCGAGAGGGCGCGCGCGTGATCGCCACGGACGTGCGTGCCGACCTGCTCGATAGGCTGGCCACCGAGGCCCCCGGCATGCTGACGAGCACGCTCGACGTGCGCGACCCCTCTGCCGTGGAGGCCTGCGCACGCGTGCTGCCGCCGTTGGACGGGCTGTTCAACTGCGCGGGCTTCGTGCACGAGGGCAGCGTGCTCGATTGCGACGAGGCGGCGTGGGACTTCAGCCTGGAACTCAACGTCAAGAGCATGTACCGCACAACCCGAGCCTTCCTGCCCGGCATGCTGGACAAGGCGGCGCAAGGGGCGTCGCCGGCGATTCTCAACATGGCCTCGATGGCGTCGTCCATCAAGGGCTTTCCCAACCGCTTCGTGTACGGCGTGACCAAGGCGGCGGTGATCGGCCTCACCAAGTCCATCGCGGCCGACTTCGTTGCCCGTGGCATCCGCTGCAACGCCTTGTGCCCCGGCACGGTCGACACGCCGTCGCTGCGCCAGCGAATCGCCAATGCGCCCGATCCGGTGCAGGCCGAGAAGAACTTCATCGCCCGCCAGCCGATGGGCCGCCTGGCCACCGTCGACGACATCTCGCCGATGGTGGTGTACCTGCTGAGCGACGAGTCGCGTTTCGTCACCGGCCAGGCGGTGCTGGTCGATGGCGGGGTCACCATCTGAACTTCCGAGTGAAAGGACACGATTCTTGAAGCTGCTTCGCTACGGCCCCCGGGGCCAGGAAAAGCCCGGCCTGCTCGATGCGCAAGGCCGCGTGCGCGATCTGTCGGCCGTCGTGCCCGACATTGCCGGCGAGGTGCTCACGACGCCGGGCCTCGCACGCTTGCGCGGCATCGACCCGGCATCCCTGCCGCTGGTCGACGGCACGCCGCAGCAGGACCTGCGGCTGGGCCCCTGCGTGGGCCGCACGGGCAAGTTCATCTGCATCGGCCTGAACTATGCCGACCATGCGGCCGAGTCCAACATGCCCGTGCCCAGGGAGCCGGTGGTCTTCGGCAAGTGGACCAGCGCGATCTGCGGGCCCAACGACGATGTCGAGATTCCGCGCGGTTCCACGCGCACCGATTGGGAGGTGGAGCTGGGCGTGGTGATCGGCACCGGTGGACGCTACATCGACGAAGCCGACGCGATGGACCACGTCGCCGGCTACTGCGTCGTCCACGACGTATCCGAGCGCGAGATCCAGCTCGAGCGAGGCGGCGGCCAGTGGGACAAGGGCAAGGGCTGCGACACCTTCGGCCCGATCGGCCCCTGGCTGGTCACCGCCGACGAAGTGCCCGACCCGCAGCAGCTCGACTTGTGGCTGGAGGTCGATGGCCACCGCTACCAGGATGGCAACACCCGCACCATGGTGTTCGGCGTGCGGCAGCTGGTGAGCTACCTCAGCCGCTTCATGAGCCTGCAGCCGGGCGACATCATCGCCACCGGCACGCCGCCCGGCGTGGGGCTGGGGCAGAAACCGCCCAAGTACCTGGTGGCCGGCCAGGCGGTGCGCCTGGGCATCCACGGGCTGGGCGAGCAGCGGCAGCGGACCGTACAGGCATGACATGACGAAAATCTGTTCGCTGCGTGTCGAGGACGTGCGCTTTCCGACCTCGCAGTTCCTCGACGGCTCGGACGCCATGAATCCCGATCCGGACTACTCCGCCGCGTACGTCGTGCTGGAGACGGACCAGCCCGGCCTCGAAGGCCACGGCCTCACCTTCACCATCGGCCGAGGCAACGAGGTCTGCTGTGCAGCGATCCGTGCGATGGAGCACCTGGTGGTGGGGCTGGAGCTGGAGTGGATCGCCGAGGACATGGGCCGCTTCTGGCGGCATGTGACCTCCGACAGCCAGCTGCGCTGGATCGGTCCCGACAAGGGCGCCATGCACCTGGCCACCGGCGCGGTCGTGAACGCGGCCTGGGACCTGTGGGCCAAGGCAGCCGGCAAGCCAGTGTGGCAACTGGTGGCGGACATGAGCCCGCAAGAGATCGTGAGGCTGGTGGACTTCCGCTACATCACCGACTGCATCACGCCGCAGGAGGCGCTGGCGATGCTGAGCCAGCTTGCGCCCACGCAGGCGCAGCGCCGGACCGAGCTGCTGGCGCACGGCTACCCGTGCTACACCACCTCGGCAGGCTGGCTGGGCTACGACGACGCGAAGCTGCGTCACCTGGCGCAGGAGGCCGTCGACAGCGGCTTCGGCCACATCAAGCTCAAGGTCGGCCGCGACCTGCAGGACGACATCCGCCGCCTGCGCATTGCACGCGAGGTGCTCGGGCCGGACCGCCAGCTGATGATCGATGCCAACCAGGTGTGGGAGGTGGACCAGGCCATCGAATGGCTGCAGCACCTGGCCTTCGCCAAGCCCTGGTTCATCGAGGAGCCGACGAGCCCGGACGACGTCGAAGGGCATCGCTGCATCCGCGAGGCGATGGCTGGGCGGATGCAGGTGGCCACCGGCGAGATGTGCCAGAACCGCATCGTCTTCAAGCAGATGATCATGCGCGGCGCCATCGACGTCGTGCAGATCGATGCCTGCCGCCTGGGCGGGCTCAACGAGGTGCTGGCCGTGATGCTGATGGCGGCCAGGCATGGGCTCAAGGTCTGCCCGCACGCCGGCGGGGTGGGCCTGTGCGAGTACGTGCAGCACCTGTCGATGATCGACTACCTGTGCATCTCAGGCAGCAAGCAAGGCCGCGTCATCGAGTACGTGGACCATCTGCACGAGCACTTCATCGACCCCTGCGTCGTGCGCGACGCGGCCTACATGCCGCCGCGGCGGCCGGGCTTTTCCATCGAGATGAAGCCGGATTCGATCGAGCGGTACCGGAAAGTGGTCTAGTCCACCTTCCACAAGGCTTCAGCGTTCGGCATCCTTCAACAGCCGGGCCATGGCCTGCTGCCGAACCTTCTCCAGTTCGCCGCTGGACTGCATGTCGCGAATCGCCTTCTCGATTTTCGGCAGCAGCTCGCGGTGCCGCTCATGAACGAAGTGATGCAAGGGAATGCGTTCCAGCGGGGGCGACAGCGGCCGCACGGCGTGGTCGAGCTTCAGGCGGCGCGCGACCAGCAGGCCACTGAACCGATCGTTCACCGCCACCTCGAAGCGCCGTGCGGCGAGTGACTGCATCAGTTGCTCCATGGTCGCGACGGCTTCCACGCGGTCCATGCCGGCGGTCCCTCGCTCCGAAGATCCCACGCCGCGGACGATGCCGATCGAATGCCCGGAGATCGAGCCCCAGCCGTCCACGTGGACCTCGGCGTCCGTGACGAAGGCCGTGGGCTCGATGAAGTTGAAGCTGGGGTGCGCCGCGATCAGCGTCGGATACTGATCCTGCACCGCGAGAATGCGCTGCACTTCGCCATCCACCCGGCCCTCGCTGGACTCCAGCAGCGAGCGCTTGGCCGGCAGGTCGACGAAGCTCACGCCAATGCCTGCGCGGTGGTACACGGCGACGAGGATCTCCGCGCCGATGGCCTGGTCGGGAACGTTTTCCAGGCGTGCCAGTCGCAGGGTGGGCTGAGCGCGCGCGACGAACGCGGACGCCAGCAGGCCCGCGCTGGCGCAGGCCATGAGCCAGCGCCGGCGGCCGGGGCTGACGGCGGTGGAACAAGGGCGAGCGCTTGCAATGAGGGAGGACATCTTCGGTTCCTTCGATCAACCCGTTGATGCGGAGGATCCCGCCCGGGTCTCGGCCCAGGACCGCAACCCTTGGAGCACGGGATCCATCCGCGTCGCCAGTTCCTTCAGCCGCGCCTCGATCGCAGGGCCATCGCCGGCCGTGCAGGCCTGGGTCAGCGCCAGCGCAGCCTCCTGCACGGCGCGCATGCCCAGAGTGCCGGCCACCGAATGAAGGTCCTGCGCCATCTCGCGGGCCCTGGCGTCATCGCCTTGCGAGCGGGCCGATGCAAAGCGCGCCGAGAAATCGTGATGGCGGTCCAGGAAGAGCAACAGCGTCCGGACCAGCAGCGCCTCGTTGGAGCGCATGCGCACCAGCGCTGCCACGGTGTCCACGCCGGGCAGCGCGTGCAGCGCCGATGCTCCGGGGGGTGCGGTCGCCGCCGCCGCCGCGGGCGCGCAAGCGCCTGGCGCGATCCACCGCGCCAGCGTGGCGAACATGTCGTCGATGTCGATGGGCTTGGCGATGTGGTCGTTCATGCCGGCCGCAAGCGCGCGCTCCCTGTCGCCGACCATCGCATTGGCCGTCATCGCGATCACCGGCAGGTCGCGCAGCGCCGCACGCTCGCGCAATGCGCGCGTGGCTGCAAAGCCGTCCATCACCGGCATCTGGCAATCCATCAGCACGCCGTCGAAGCGTTCGCGCTCGAGCATCGCCAGCGCCTGCCGGCCATCGTTGGCGGTCTCGACCACGATGCCTTCGTCGGTCAGCAGGTCCAGCGCGACCTCCCGGTTGATCTCGTTGTCTTCCACCAGCAGGATGCGCGCGCCCTTCAGCCGGGACTGATGCTCTTCGAGGGTGCCCTTGCGTCGCTCGGCGCGCGTGCTGACGAGCGAGGCCAGGCCCAGCGCCTTGCAGCAGGCGTCGAACAATGACGACGGCGTGACGGGCTTGGTGAGCAGCGCGGCGATCTGCACGCCTTGTTCCTCGATGCGCCGCAGCACTTCATCGCGAGAGAAGGCCGTGAGCATCAGCACCGTGGGCGATCGCCGGCCCGGCCGGGCCTCTTCCGCGATGCGTTTGGCGCAGTCGATGCCGTCCATGCGAGGCATCTTCCAGTCCAGCATCACGATGTCGTAGGGCGCGCCCGCGGCGTCGGCCGTGGCGATGCGGCGCAGCGCCTGCTCGCCGTCATCCGCGGTGTCCGGCTGCAGGCCCAGCGACTGGATCATGGCCGAGAGCAGCTCTCGCGCCTGCGGGTTGTCGTCAACCACCAGCGCGCGGCTGCCCAGCAGGCCCTCGTGGCGCAGTGGTGTGCGGCGTGCCTTGGGCTGCAGGGCGAAGCCCACCGTGAAGTAGAAGCAGCTGCCAAGGCCCGGTGTGCTCTGAAGTTCCAGCTCACCGCCCATCAGCCGCACCAGCTGCCGGCAGATGGCCAGTCCCAGGCCCGTGCCGCCATGGCGCCGGCTGGTGGATGTGTCGGCCTGTTCGAAGGCCTGGAACAGCCGCTCGCGCTGCACGTCGTCGATGCCGATGCCGGTGTCGCGCACTTCGAAGCGCAGGTCGATCGAATGGTCGTGCGAGCGGGCGACGTCGACGGCCAGCGACACCTCGCCCTTGTCCGTGAACTTCACGGCGTTGTTGCACAGGTTCAGCAGCACCTGGCTGAGCCGCAGCGGGTCGCCCACGAGCGCCTGAGGCAGGTCCGGCGGTTCGACGTAGAGCAATTCCAGGCCCTTTTCCTCGGCCTTCATGCCCACCACGTTGGCCAGGTTGTCCAGCACGTCGGCCAGGTCGAAGTCCACGTGTTCGATGTCGAGCTTGCCGGCTTCGATCTTCGAGAAGTCGAGGATGTCGTTGATGACACCCAGCAGCGACTCCGCGGAGGTGTGGATCTTCTGCACGAAGTTCTGCTGCCTCGTGGTGAGGCCGCTTTGAAGGGCCAGGTGAGACATGCCGAGGATGGCGTTCATCGGCGTGCGGATCTCGTGGCTCATGTTGGCCAGGAAGTCGCTCTTGGCCTGGTTGGCGACTTCGGCGCGTTCCTTTGCGTCTTCCAGCTGCGCCGTGCGCTCGCGCACGGCGTGCTCGAGCTCGTCGTGGTGGCGCCGCAGGTCCTCGAGCGCCTGCTTGCGTTGGCGGTGGGATTCCTCCAACGCCTCGGCCATGGCGTTGACCCGTGTGGCCAGGCGTCCGAGCTCGTCTTGCGAACTCACGCGGCAGCGTGCGCCGAAGTCGCCGGAGGAGATGCGGTCCACCATCTGCTCCATCTCGACGATGGGCCGGCTCACCAGGCGCCTGAACAGCAGGAAGGTCACCACGTACGACAGGGCCATCACCGTCACCACCAGCGCGGTGATGGTGTTGCGCGTGCGCTGGATGCCCTGCTCGGCGATGGCGCGGGTGAACACCACCTCCACCTGCCCCACCTCCTGAGGCCGGCTGCCCTTGGGGGCATAGACGATGGGACGCACGAAGACGACCGTCCGGGACGGCCCGGGGTCCGGCTGCTTCACCACCTCGGAGACGACGCCGTGCTGGGGTGCCGTGACGCGGAACCGCACGACTTCGGGGTTGGGCGCCAGCGCATCCAGCTGCCCCTGGATGGCGCCCCAGTCCACCGTCCACATCGTGGAGGCCAGCGAGCGGCTGTAGAGGTCGGCGACCCGCCCGGCACGCCCATCCAGCTCCAGCATGCGGCGCTCGCGCTCCTGGTCGGTCCACAGCGTGATCGACACGGTTGCGATCAGGGTCACCACCACGGCGAGCGCCAGCATCAGCTTGGCGTGGAGACTGACCGCGCGCACATCGATTCTCATGAGCCTCCTGCGGCGTTCGCCCGGGCACAAAGAATGAAACACCCTCGGGAATTGTCCTGCCTCAGGCACGGGTGCCGCCGCAGGGAGAACACCAAGTCCTGCTGCGGAGGTGGTAACCCCAACTGCAGCCTGACGGGTTTCGGAGTATCACCTGCGCACCATGAATGCGAACATCTGGTGGCCGCTGTTGGCAACGACCGCACTGTTGCTCATCGCGGTCATCGGGTTGGTTTGGCGCCTGCAGGGGTTGCGCCGCGATCTGCGTTCGGCCCGTGAGTCGCTGCAGCAGTCGCAAGGCGAGGTGCGGCGCCTCCACCTCGAGCTGGAACGACTTGCGCCGCAGCCTGCCTGCCGTGGCAATGAGCGAGAGCTTGGCCATGGCAATGCGCCGGAGCCTGCGCCCGCTCATGCCGAGCCGGCAACAAGCCGGCCCGGCGCCTTCCTGGCACGGATGAGCCACGAGCTGCGCACCCCGCTCAACGGCATCCTGTACTACGCGCAGGCCTTGCAGCGTGACACTGCGCTGACCCCGCGCCAGCAACGCGGCTTGCAGACCATCGCGGAGAGTGGCCAGCGCCTGCTCGCGCTCATCAATGATGTCGTCGAACTCGCGCGCATCGACGCAGGCACGATCGAGCTCACACCGATCGAGGTGCGGTTGTCGGAGCTCCTGAAGCGGGTGTCGGACGTCGTGCGTGTGCAGGCCGAGGACAAAGGCCTGTTCTTCAGTCTGCAAGTGGCGGCCGGCTTGCCGGTGGCCGTGCGAATCGACGAGAACCGGCTGCGCCAGGTGCTGTTCCACCTGCTGGGCAATGCCGTCAGGTTCACGGCTCGGGGAGAGGTGACGCTCGGTGTCAGCCCCGTACCGCCGGCCTTGCCGGACGACGGCAGGGCAGTGCGATTGCGTTTCGAAGTGCGCGACAGTGGCATCGGCTTCGATGACGCCCAACTGGCCCGGTTGTTCCAGCCGTTCGAGCCGCCGGGCGCGGCCAATGAGCGTGCTGGCGGCGCCGGGCTCGGGCTGTTGATCAGCCGGCGATTGGTCCGACTGCTGGGCGGCGACATCCACGCACGCAGTCAACCCGGGGAGGGCAGCGCTTTGTGGTTCGAGGTCGATGCCGCCTTGGCCGAGGTTGGTGCCGACGCGTCGTTCATGCGTGGAGTTCCTGCCGTTGACGCCGATGAGGCCAGGTTGCCGGCGGCCGACTGCCACGACCAGCGCCACCCGGCGCCGCCGCCCGAGGAATTGGCCGTGTTGCGCGAACTGGCCCGCATCGGCAACATGCGGTCGATCCGAGAGCGAGCCGACCACCTGAAGAACCTGGACACTCGCTACCGTCCCTTCGCCGAACAGCTGGAGCAGCTCGCGGAGCAATGCCAGTCCATGGCGATCTCGACCCTGGTGGAGTCATACGTTGCCGAGGGAAACCTGACATGAAGCCTGGTCCCAATCTCAAAGGTGCACGCCTGCTCCTGGTGGAGGATGACGACATCAACCGGGAGGTCGCGCTGGACCTGCTGCAAGGCGAAGGTGTCGATGTCGATACCGCCGTGAACGGACGCGAGGCGCTGGACAAGCTGTCTGCCGGTCGCTACGACGGCGTGCTGATGGACTGCCAGATGCCCGTCATGGATGGCTTCGCCGCGACGCGGGCATTGCGCAAGCTGCCGGGCCTGGACAGCTTGCCCGTGATCGCCATGACAGCCAGCTCGACCTTGGATGACCGTGACCAGGCGCTGGCCGCGGGCATGAACGACCACATCGCCAAGCCCATCGACATCGACGAGGTGATCCAAACGCTGGCGCGCTGGGTATCGCCGCGCCCGAAGGAAGCGGTGCCGGATGTTGATCCCCGCTTGCATTCGCTGCCTGGCCTCGACGGCGTGGAGGCGCTCAAGCGCATGCGCGGCAATGAAGCGCTGCTGCGCAAGAGCCTGCAGCGGTTCCTGCAGGCCTATGCCGACTTTGAGCCCCGCTTCCAGTCCACCTGGTCCTCGGCAGAGGCAGAGGGTGCGCGCCGCATGGCGCATGACCTGCAGTCGCTGGCCGGCACGCTGGGCATGAAGGCGCTGCGTCAACACGCCCTGGCCCTGGAGCAGGCCTGCATTGCCGGCGATGCGGCGGCCGTGCCTGCACGGCTTCAGGACTTGAGTGCGGAATTGGCGGTGGTGCTGGCGGGCTTGGCTGCGTGGGCTCAGTCGGATTGACCTCCGCCTCGATGCGGCAGCCTTGGCAGCCTCAATAGGCTACTTGGCCGGCGGGGCCGTGGTGCCTCGCACCACCAACTGCAGATCCAGGGGCCCGATGGGCGTGTCGTTCAGTTGATTGACGTCCAGCAGCCGCAGCAGTTCCCGGCCCGCAGTGCAGCCCATCTCGTAGATCGGCTGTCGGACGGTCGTGGTCGGCGGCACCGTGTAGGCGGAGAATGGCAGGCCATCAAAGCCCACCAGCGAGATCTGCGAGGGCACCCCGATGCCGCGGTTGAACAGGACCAGCCGGGCGCCGTTCAAGGACTGGTCGTTCGCTGCGAAGACGGCCGTGAATTCCACGCCGGTCTCGAGCAGGCTCTCCATCGCGCGCGCGCCGCCCGGCTCATTGAAGTCGCCACGCGTGATGAGGCGCTGGTCGACTGACAGGCCAGCCTCACGGTGCGCATCCATGTACCCCTGCATGCGGCCGATGGCATCGGGGTAGTCCTCCAGTCCGGCGATGTGGGCGATGCGCCGATGTCCCAGTTCGATCAGGTGCCGGGTGGCCAGGTAGCCGCCCAGCCGCTGGTCCATGCTCAGCGAGCGCAGCCGGGGCCCGTGGCAGCTTCGGCCGATGACCACCATCGGCTGCTGCTCGGAGAGGTCAAGCAGTTGCTCATCGCTGAGCCGCCCACCGATGATGACGATGCCGTCGATCTTGCGTGACATGAGCAGTCGGACGCGCTCGGCTTCGTCGCTGTCGCGGCCCCAGTGCCCGGAGATCAGGATGGGCGTGTAGCCGCAGCTCATCAGTTCGTCTTCGACCCCTTTGGCGGCACGCGAGGTGTAGGGACTGTCGAAATCCTGGGCCAGCACGCCAATGGCCATGCTGACCCCGCTGCGCAGGCTCTTGGCCACAAGGTTGGGCTTGAAGCGCAGCTTCTTGATGGCCGCCTCGACCGCATCGCGTTTGGCCGAGTCGACGTGGCCATTCAGGATGCGCGACACGGTGCTGGCCGACACGCCAGCGAGGCGGGCGACATCCTGCAGCGTGGAACTTTGCTCCGAGGCGCTGCGGTTCGCCGGGGCACGGGGCCTTCGTTTGGTGGGGCTGGTCATGTGATGGTCACCCGAAAGGGCGCGGCCTGGCCGACAGATGAGAACGATTGCAGGACGACGTGTCGCTGCAGGTCAGCGGTGAAGTTTTGCACAAGTTCAGGCCGCGAGAAGGCCAAAGACCCGGCAACTGCCCTCGAAATTGCAGAAGTAACCCGTCGGATTGCACAGTAGTTCACGGTGTGGCCCTGCTAGGACTTCGACTGGTTGACACCTCTAGAAACGGTATGCAACATCCACGTGTGCAATCGATTGCAGCATGTGTGGATGTGGACCGAGAAAGGGCGAGTCGATGACCAGAGCCAGACCAACTCCGGGAGGAGTCCAATTTTCATGGGAAGACCTTGAGATCAGTCTTCCCGTTCGAAGACACCCGAGGGAACCCGAAGACTGCCTGGCAGGCAAGTCTTCGCTCACTATGCAAACGATTGCACGGTTGGCGCCGATCGCGGCCTGGCTGTGCATGGGACTGTCTGCCTGCGGTGGCGCCGGAGGCGCCACGAGCTCCAGCACGAGCTCGCTGGCCGACTACCCGGCCGTGGCCGTGGGCCACCCGCCTGGCGCTTCGGTGCGGGCCACCACCGCTGCGGCGGCCCTCGGCCGTGGCGTCAACTTCGGCAACATGCTGGAGGCCCCGAATGAAGGCGATTGGGGCCTGACGGTGGAGCAGCGCTTCATCGACCTCCTCGACGGCGGCACCTTCGCGAGCGTGCGGCTGCCGGTTCGATGGAGCAACCATGCCTCCGCCGATGCCGCCGCCGTGATCGACCCGGCCTTCTTCGCGAGGGTGGACAGTGTGGTGGACCGCCTGCTGGCCAAGGGGGTCTACGTGGTGCTGAACATGCATCACTACCGCCAGCTGGACGGGGACGCGCTGGACGCGAAGGAGAGTCCTGTCGACGATGCGGTCGTCGAAGTGCGCTTCCTCGCCATGTGGCGCCAGATCGCGGCGCACTACAAGGACCGCAGCGACCGGTTGATCCTGGAGGTCTACAACGAACCGCACGGCAACCTGACCGGCCGCTGGAACGACCTGATGGCCCGCGCTGTCGGCGCCATTCGCCAGCACAACCCGCAACGGCTCATCGTCGTCGGTCCGACCAGCTGGAACAGCGCCTCGGACCTGTCCAAGCTCGTGCTGCCCGACGATGCCAACCTGATGCTCACGGTCCACAACTACGAGCCGTTCAGCTTCACCCACCAGGGCGCGACGTGGATCAACCCGGTGTTGCCCATCGGCGTGGACTGCTGCCAGGCGGACCAGCTGGCGCAAATGGCTTCGGGGCTCGATGTTGCCAAGGCCTACAGCCTGAAGGTCGGCTACCCGGTCTTCGTGGGCGAGTTTGGCGCCTTCTCGGCCGCCGACGACGCTGCACGCCTGCGCTACTCGCGCGCCATGCGCAACCTGATCGAAGCCCGCGGCATGAGCTGGTTGTACTGGGAGCTGGCCGCGGGTTTCGGCGTCTACGACCCCTCGGGCGCAGGCGCATTCCGGACCGACCTCAAAGACGCTCTCTATGGCCCCTGAGCTCGCCAAAGCTCAAGCCATCGTCGACCCATTCTTCCCCCTGTCACCGCAAAAAGAAGGTTTCATGAAAATGCTGAACACCTGCCGTCTGGCTGCTGTCTCGTCCCTGTTCCTGCTGGTCGCAGCCTGCGGCGGCGGAGGCGGCTACACCCCTGCGCCTGGACCTGCGCCAACGCCCACTCCGGCGCCGCCGCCGCCCGGGCCCATCACCATCAATGGACAGGTCGTGGCGTCATTCACCGCCGCTGACGGCAGCACCGACCAGGGCCGGACCGCCACGGCGTTCTCCTATGCCGAAAAGGCCGGCGACGTGCCCGCGACGCCGACACTGAACGTCAGCAGCAACATCCTGAACGTCACCAGCACCTTCAACAACGCCAACGGCAGCACCTACGGCGGCGTGGGCATCGACATCCCGCTGCGCGACGCGGATCGCAACCAGATCCAGTCCGGCGCGACCAAGGTGCAGTTCTCCCTCGCATCCACCGGCGCGAACAAGACGCTCAAGTTCAAGATCAAGGCGGTGGGTGTTCAACCCAACGGTTGCGTGCCGGTTGCCACCGTGACCGTCACATCCACCCAGACGAACTACGAGCTGGCACTGACGGACGCCAACTTCAAGCTGCCCGACTTCTGCGGCGGGCCCACCGCGACCAACCCGGGACTGGCCGCGACGCTGGCCAACGTCGGCGCCTTCGAGGTGTCGGACGAGGCATTCCCCGCGTCCGGCACGGCGACGGTGGGCATCCATCTGGGAAGCATCGCCTTCGCGCCCAAGCCGGCCACGCCGGCCACCTCGGCCTTGTCGATCACCGGGGCGTTCTCCTTCGAGTACGGCACCGGCGCATCAGGGAACGCGCTCGCCGAGAGCAGCACGGCCTACACGCTCACCGGCAGTCGCACCTCGGCCACTGAATCGTGGGCTGCCACGGTGGCGGTGCTGCCCCTGAGCGCCACCAGCGATGTGTCAGGCTGGCCTGCGCTGAGCATCAACCTGGCCTCGACCGGCAACAGCCAGCTCGTGATCATGTTGCAGTCGGCCGATGCGGTCGATGACGGGTGCTTCCCGTCGTACGTGGTGACCGGCCTGAGCGGCACGCCTGCCACCCGCGTGATCCCGTTCTCGTCGTTCAGCCTGGCCAACAACCCGGATCCGAATTGCGCCACGGCCAGTGCCACGCGCCCGGACACCGCGCTCGCCCTGACCAAGCTCAAGCAGTTCCAGATCCGCGACCTCAAGGGCAGCACGGGACTGGACGCGGTGTCGGTCGCCATCGGCAAGCCGGTGCTGCTCTCGGGCCAATGACAGGGGAGACGCCATGAAGATCAGTTCCTTTCTTGTTCCTGCGGCGTGTGCCTTGCTGAGCGCCTGTTCCCTGTTTCGCACGGGCTCGCCGTCCGAGCCTGCCGTCCAGCCGGCCGTGGCACCGGCCTCGCCGCCCGCCGTGCAAGGCGAGGCGCCCGACAAGGTTTGGGCCACGTTCAAGAACATGTCGCGCACTTCCGAAGGCGGGTCCATCGGTGCCTTCGCGTTTTCCGAAAAGCAAGGCGATGCGACCGTGTCGCCGACGGCGCTGCGCGGCGACGTGCTGGCCGTGAGCGGGCAATTCTTCGGCAAGGGGGCGAGCCAGTGGGCAGGCGTGGCCGTCAACATCGGCGCGCCGAAGTCGATTCCGGTGAAAGCAGGCGAGTACAAGTTCCTGACGATCCGGCTTGGCTCCACGACCAGCAGTCGCCTGCGTGTGCGTCTGGTCGGGCCTGACGAAGCCATCCAGCGCATGGGGTGCTACCCGATGGTCATGCAGATGGTGAAGCCCGATGTGGCCGAGTACCGGATCCCGCTGGATCGCTTTGCGCCGGAAAGCTATTGCGGGGCCAAGGGTGTGGCCGCCAAGCCCACCCTGGAGAGCCTGACCGCCATCGAAGTGACCGAGGTCGCGGGTCCGGTGCGTGATCACGCCGCGAGTTTTGGCGTGGGCACGATCGCCCTCACGCGCTGAGTGGAGGGAGCAGTGATGCGCCATTCGAATCGCACCACCTGGCCTGCTCGCGCATTTGCCGTCGCGCTGGGGACGCTGGCCGTGGCGGCGACTGCGCAGGTGCCCGCCAGCATGCCGGATCCGGAGAAGGCCGATGAGCAGGCCAAGCGCCTGGCCGTGAGTCCATTTCGCCGTATCCTGGAAGCGGGCCGGGTGGAGGTCAAGCTGCGTCGGGAGGTCGAAGCGCATGCACCGGTGGCGCCGCCGCCGCGGCGTGTCACTGCGGCAGTAGCACCGCCCAAGCCGCAGGCCTCCCGCCCTGCGCAGGCCGAGACGCCTGCGCCGGCACCTGCCCCCCTGCTGGCACTGGCTCCGCCCAGCACCACGACGATCGTTCCGGCTGCCACGGCAGCAGCAGGCACGGAGCGCCTGTGGACGGCATTCAACGGCGCCACGGCGACAGTGGACGGAGGAACCATCCAGGGCCTGATCTATTCCGAGCAGCCCGGCGATGCGGCCTTGGGCGACATCACGGTGCGCGCCACCGGCGTGCTCAACGTGACGGGACAGTTCAACACCCGCGGCGGCAGCCAGTGGGCGGGCGTCGGCATCGTGCTGGTTGCGCCGAAGCCGGTGGTCGCCACCGAATTCAAGACGCTGAGGGTTCACCTGGCGGGCTATACGGTGAGCCAGCTGCGCCTGCGGCTGGTGGGCGATGACCCCGTCATCGGGCAAAAGGGCTGCTATCCCATCCGGATGCTGCCTGTGAGCCCGCAGGTCACGGAATACCGCATCGAGCTTTCGCAGTTCGCGCCGCCGGACTACTGCGGTTCGCAAGGTGTGGACGTGAAGACCACGCTGCAATCCCTCACCGCCATCGAGATTGCCGACGCGCCCGAGCCCGTGAGCGAGCGCGCGGTGAGCTTCAACGTGGGCACGCTGTCGTTGATCAAGTAGGAGGCCGAGGGCGCTTCAGGGCGTCGCATCGCAGAAAAGAAAACAGCCCCTGGTGGGGCTGTTTTCTTGGAATGTCAGTGGTGGAGAGGAGGAGGATCGAACTCCCGACCTCCGCATTGCGAACGCGGCGCTCTCCCAGCTGAGCTACCCCCCCACTGCGTCCGCCAGTTTAGCAAACAAAAAGCAGGGGTTGATCGCCCTTGGCGACTTGGTGGCTTGCGGGTAGAAAGCGGGCTCGCACGACTTGAGAGGACAAGCCCATGCCCAAGAAAGATGCCGCCTGGTACGACGCGCAATTCAACAACCGTGCGAGGGTGCCCGGTCATCCGGACATCCTAGGCCGCTGGGCGCGGGCGTCGGTGCTGTCGCGCGACAGCCTCTCGCGCCGGCTGGACGTGGCCTACGGCAGCGGGCCCGACGAGACGCTGGACGTCTTTCCCACAACGCGCGCGAACGCGCCGGTGCTGGTGTTCATCCACGGCGGCTGGTGGCGAGCGATGGACAAGCGCGACCATTCCTTCGTCGCGCCGGCCTTCGTGAACGCGGGCGCGCTGGTCGTGGTGCCCAACTACCAGCTGTGTCCCGCCAACAGCGTCGAGGGCATCGCGCTGCAGATGGTGAAGGCGCTGGCCTGGGTGTCGCGCCATGCCCACCTGTACGGCGGTGATCCGAAGCGCATCGTCGTGGCGGGCCATTCGGCGGGCGCTCACCTCGCGGCGATGCTGATGTGCTGCGACTGGAAGGCTGTGGGCCGCGACCTGCCGGCCCGGCTGGTGAACAAGGTGCTGGCGATCTCCGGCGTGTTCGACCTCGACGGCATCCGCCGCACGAGCTTCCTCCAGCCCGACCTGAAGCTCACGCCGGCCTCGGTGCGCAAGCTGAGTCCGGCCGGCTTTGCGGCCCCCAAGGGCACGCTGTATGCAGTGGCTGGCGGCGAGGAAAGCGAGGAGTTCCAGCGCCACGCCGCGCTCATCCAGGAGCGTTGGGGCCGCAAGGTCGTGCCGGTGAGCGAGATGCTGCCGGGGCTGAACCACTTCAACATCCTGCATGACCTGGTGGACCCGGGTGCCCGGCTGTGCGAGCTCGCCAAGGGGCTGCTCGAGCTTGAATGAGGCTCCCTCGGCAGGTCAGATGAGAATGACTATCAATTGAGAATTGACCATAGCCGAGGCCAATGACCCGCATTGAAGCTTTGTATTGGCAAGCCGGTGCCCGCTGCGATACGGTTGCGCCGTGCCGCCGAGCATGCGGTGGCCGCATGTTCCCGACTCACAACTCCTAGGAGAGCGACATGGGTTTGAAGGGTTCCAAGACCGAGCAGAACCTGAAGGACGCCTTTGCGGGCGAATCCCAGGCCAACCGCCGGTACCTGTATTTCGCAAACAAGGCCGACATCGAAGGCCAGAACGACGTCGCGGCACTGTTCCGCTCCACCGCTGAAGGCGAGACCGGCCACGCGCACGGCCACCTCGAATTCCTCGAGGCGGTGGGCGATCCGGCCACGGGGCTGCCCATCGGCCCCACGCGCGACAACCTGAAGGCTGCCGTGGCCGGCGAGACGCACGAGTACACCGACATGTACCCGGGCATGGCCAAGCAGGCGCGCGAAGAAGGCTTCGACGAGATCGCCGACTGGTTCGAGACGCTGGCCAAGGCCGAGCGCTCGCACGCCAACCGCTACCAGAAGGCGCTGGACGCCCTGGTGGACTGATTCCCTCGACCCGCTCATCCGACGAGGGGCTGTTGCGGCCCCTCGTCGTTTGAGGAATGCCGATTGCCGTGCGTGCACGGCAGCCGCCATTCGACGACGAACGACAGAGGAACACCCGCATGTCCCGTGAAGGCAACCTCGACGCACCGACCCGTCACGCCATCGACTGGAAGAACCCCGCGTTCTATGACGAGGCTGCCTGCGAGAAGGAGCTGGAGCGCGTCTTCGACATCTGCCACGGCTGCCGCCGCTGCGTGTCGCTGTGCCAGTCCTTTCCGACGCTGTTCGACTTGGTCGACGCGACCGCCGACGGCGAAGTGCACGGCGTGGACAAGAAGGACTACGCGAAGGTCGTCGACCAGTGCTACCTGTGCGACCTGTGCTACATGACCAAGTGTCCGTACGTGCCGCCGCACCCGTGGAACCTGGACTTCCCGCACACCATGCTGCGGGCCAAGGCCATCAAGTTCAAGAAGGGCGGCGTGGGCGGCGGCGAGCAGTTCCTCGCGTCCACCGACAAGCACGGCCAGTTCGCCGGCATTCCGGTGGTGGTGCAGGTGGCCAATGCGCTGAACAAGACCCAGCCGATGCGCAAGCTGCTGGACAAGACACTGCACGTGCACCCCGACGCCTGGCTGCCCGACCTTGCCTCCAGCCGCTTCCGCTGGAGCGCCAAGAAGCAGGGCAGCGCCACCGCGGTGAAGAACGGCGAGCGCACGCCGGGCAAAGTGGCGATCTTCTCCACCTGCTACGTGAACTACAACGAGCCGGGCATCGGGCACGACCTCGTCAAGCTACTGGAGCACAACGAGATCCCGTACGTCATCGTGGAGAAGGAGAAGTGCTGCGGCATGCCCAAGCTGGAGCTGGGCGACCTCGATGAAGTGGCCAGGCACAAGGAGGCCAACATGCCCATGCTGGCGCGCTATGCGCTGGACGGCTACGCCATCCTCTCGGCCATTCCGAGCTGCACGCTGATGTTCAAGCAGGAACTGCCGCTGATGTTCCCGCAGTGCAAGGAAACGCAGGCGGTGAAGGAGGCGATGTTCGACCCCTTCGAATACTTCGTGGGGCGCAACAAGGATGGCCTCTTGAAGACCGACTTCAAGAACGACCTGGGCAAGGTCAGCTACCACATCCCCTGCCACGGCCGCGTGCAGAACATCGGCCGCAAGACGGAGGAGATGCTCAAGCTCATCGGCCAGAAGGTCACGGTGCAGCTCAACACGGTCGAGCGCTGTTCAGGCCATGCCGGCACCTACGGCGTGAAGACGGCCACGCATCCGATCGCGATGAAGATCGGCAAGCCCGTCTTCAAGGCCATGGCCAAGGACCAGCCCGACTACATCAGCTCCGACTGCCAGCTGGCCGGGCACCACATCAAGCAGGGACTGCAGGTGAACTCGCTGCCCGATGCGCAGCTGCAGCATCCCTTGAGCCTCGTGCGCATCGCGTATGGCCTCTGACCGAACTTGCGGAGTTTGAAACCATGGCAACCATCACCCGCGACAGCCTCATGACGCTGGAGGCGTATTCGAAGATCCGCAAGACGGCCCGCGCGCAGGCCATCGAGCACCGCAAGCTGCGCTCGGTGCAGTTGGGCGAGCACATCACCGTGCAGTTCGAGGACGAGCAGACCATCCGCCGGCAGATCCAGGAGATGCTGCACATCGAGAAGATCTTCGACGAGGACGGCATCCAGGGCGAGATCGAGGCCTACGCGCCCCTGGTGCCCGACGGCACGAACTGGAAAGCCACCATGCTCATCGAGTACCCCGATGCGCATGAGCGCAAGCGCGAGCTGGCGCGGCTCATTGGCGTGGAAGACCGCATGTTCGTCGAGGTGGAAGGGCACAGCCGCGTCTATGCGATTGCCGACGAGGATCTGGACCGCGAGAACGACGAGAAGACCTCGTCAGTGCACTTTTTACGTTTCGAGTTTCCGCAGCCCGCGCGCGAGGCGGTGCGCGCGGGGGCGAGCGTGAAGCTGGGGTGCGACCACACGAACTATCCGTCGCATGTGGTGATCGCGCCCGAGACCCTGGCCAGCCTGGCGGGTGATCTGAAGTAACCCGCCTGCTGCCGCCCGCTTTCCCAGGCCGGCGTTCCGAGGCATCATCGCCGGATGCCTCGCTTCGAGTTCACGCCGCAACTGCGGCGCTTCACCGACACGCCCGTGGTGGACACGCCCGCCACGGACCTGCGCGCCGGTCTCGAAGCCACCTTCGCGATCAACCCCCGCCTGCGCGGCTACGTGCTGGACGACCAGGGGCACCTGCGGGCCAACGTCGTCGTGTTCATCGATGGCCGCCGCACCACCGATCGCGTCGCCTTGAACGATGCCTTGAATCCCGACAGCAAGGTCTACGTGCTGCAGGCCTTGTCGGGTGGTTGAGTCCTGTGTCCTGAAGTCCTGACAACGAGGGGAGACGACGATGAGCGACCGTGCCTGGGTGGCCACACGCAAGGGCCTGTTCGAGTTGCGCAATGACCGGGCCGGCTGGCGCATCGCCAACGTGAGCTTCCTCGGCGAGCCGGTGTCCATGGTGTTGCCGCCCACATCCTCCGGCCGCATGCTGGCGGCGCTGAACCTCGGGCACTTCGGCGTGAAGGTGCATGCGTCGGACGACGGCGGCAAGACCTGGCAGGAGGTGGCCACGCCCACCTATCCGGAGCAGCCGGCGGACGCCAAGGGGCCGGCCTGGAAGATGGTGCAGATCTGGTCCATGGAAGCACGCAATGGCACGGTGTGGGCCGGCACCTTGCCGGGCGGCCTGTTCCGCTCCGACGATGGCGGCGCGAGCTGGACGCTCAACGATGCGCTGTGGAACCGCCCCGAGCGCACCGAGTGGTTCGGCGGCGGCTACGACGTGCCTGGCATCCATTCCATCTGCCCGCATCCCGCCCGCACCGGTGAAATCCTCGTGGGCGTGAGCTGCGGCGGTGCGTGGATCACCAGGGATGACGGGCAAAGCTGGTCGGTGCATTGCGACGGCATGCATGCCGCCTACATGCCGCCCGAGCAGGCCGAGAACCCCAACACGCAGGACCCGCATCGCATCGTGCGCTGTGCGAGCGCGCCGGAGGTGCTGTGGACGCAGCATCACTGCGGCATCTGGAAGACCAGCGACAACGCGGCACGCTGGGAAGAAGTGAAGGCGCCGCTGTCGAGCTTCGGCTTCGCGGTGGCGGTGCATCCCTCCAGGCCCGGGACGGCCTGGTTCGTGCCGGGCGTGGCCGACCAGCGGCGCATTCCCGTGGAGGGGCAGCTCGTGGTGAACCGCACGCGCGACGGCGGCAAGACCTTCGAAACGCTGCGCGAAGGCCTGCCGCAGGAGGCCTGCTACGACCTGACCTACCGGCACGGGCTGGACGTGGCCCCCGACGGCGATCACCTGCTCATGGGCAGCACCACGGGCAGCCTGTGGGCCACGGGCAATGGCGGTGATTCCTGGACGACGGTGTCCAACCACCTGCCGCCCATCTACGCCGTGCGATTCGGCTGATCGCGCCTATTCCTATTCCGGTTCCATCGCCGGCTGGCGCCGCGCGGCGACCTGGCCTTGCAGCAGGCTTTCCGCGCTGTAGATCAGCAAGGCGGTCCAGATCAGCGCGAAGCCGATGACGCGCGGGCCGGTGAAGGGCTCGTGGTACAGCCACACGCCCAGCCCGAACTGGATGCTCGGGCCGATGTACTGCAAGAGCCCCAGCGTGCTCAGCCGGATGCGTCGCGCCCCTGCGGCGAACAGCAGCAGCGGCACGGCGGTGATGGGGCCGATGCCCACGAGCATCAGGTCGACCACGCCGCTGCCCGTCGGGAACTGCGTGTGACCCGAGGCCAGCGACCACGCCAGGAAAGCCAGCGCTGGCGGCAGCAGCACGCCGGTCTCCAGCGTGAGCCCTTCCAGCGGCCCGAGCGCGGCTGTCTTGCGCAGCAGCCCGTAGGTGCCGAAGGTGCAGGCCAGCACCAGCGCGATCCACGGAACCTGTCCGCCCTGGAGGGCCAGCCACAGCACGCCCGCGGCGGCCAGGGCCACCGCCGTCCACTGCGCGGGTCGCAGCCGTTCCTTCAGCACGGTGTAGCCCAGCAGCACGTTCACCAGCGGCGTGATGAAGTAGCCCAGGCTCGCGTCGACCACGTGGCCGTGGGTGACGGCCCAGATGTAGGTGAGCCAGTTGGCCGACAGCAGCACCGAGGTGAGCGCAAAGGTGGCGACGACGCGCCGCTGCCGCAGGGCCGGGCGGATCCACTCCCAGTGGCGTTTCACGGCCAGCATGAGCATCACGAACAGCACCGACCACACGATGCGGTGGGCCAGCACATCCGGCGGCGAGATGGCCGCGATCTGCTTGAAGTACAGCGGGAACAGGCCCCAGATGACGTAGGCGAGGCCGGCGTAGAGGATTCCGGGATTCATGCTGGAAGGAGGGCGCCGCGAGCGTGCGGTCCGGCATTGTGTCCATAACCGGGCAGGGCCATCGGCCGCATCGCCGAAGACCTTGTGTGGCGAGAACCTCACAAGCCCCTCCCAAGAACATGGGGGGAGCCCCCAAGCGGGGGAATGCGTGGCGAAGACAGGCTGCTGAAAATTCGCTAGCGCTGCACATTTCCCAACGACCATTGCGGAGCCCCCGCCACGTTGCCGCGCCCAGGAGCAGTTCCATGCCGCACACCATCAACGTCGGAGCCCGTTCACTGTTCGTCACCCTCACGGCCTGGGTGTTCATCATTCTTGGTGTGCTGGCCAGCGCCTCGGCGCTCATCCAGAACGCGCAGGTCGCCTCGCTGATGGTCGGCGGGGTCTACCAGCCGGCCGACGTCAAATCCCTTCCACTCGTGAGCGGACTGCTCATGACCTACCTGCCCGGCGTGCTCGCCGCCGGCCTGGCGCTGTCCCTCGCCACGCTGGCTTCGGCCATCGGCCTGCTGATGCGCCTGGACTGGGCGCGCCGCGTGTTCATCGGCGTGCTGGCCACCGCCATCGTGGTGAACCTGGCCGGGCTGTGGCTGCAGCACGAGGTGGTGCAGTCGGTGGTGTCCGCCACGCTCACCCGCGCCACGCTGCCCACCCAGGTGCTGGACGTCTTCGGCGGCTTCGTCACCGCGGCCCGCGTGATGGCGGTGCTGGTGACGCTGGGCGCCTGCATGGTGCTCGCCTGGATCATCCGCTCGCTGATGTCGCCGGTGATCCGCCAGGAATTCGCCTGAGCCGATCGTTTCAGGCGACGTCGCCGTCCACGTAGAACCACCGGCCGTCTTCGCGCACGAAGCGGCTGGTCTCATGCAGCCGGTGGGCGCGTCCGCCCAGCTTGCTGCGGGCCACGAACGCCACCGTGGCATGCCCGGCGTCCTGCTGGGCTGATTGCTTCACCTCCAGTCCCAGCCATTTCAGCCCAGGCGGGTTCGGCTCCAGCTCGGCCGGCCGCGTGCTGGCGTGCCAGGTGGCCAGCAGGTAGTCGCGCAGGTCCAGCACGAAGGCGCTGTAGCGCGAACGCATGAGGGCTTCGGCGGTGGGCGCCATCAGGTGCTGTTCGCCAGCGTGGTAGCGGCCGCAGCAGTGGGCATAGGGCAGGGCGGTCCCGCAGGGGCAGGTCGTGGAGGTCATGGGTGCGTGGCGAGGTCCAGCTCCCAAGTCTCGCCGATCAGGTCATGCCCGAAGCTGTGGTGCGCCTCGCTCGCGATGAGCTGGTAGCCGGCCTTGGCGTAGATGCGCCGCGCGGCGCCCAGCAGGCTGTTGGTCCACAGCCGCACGCGCTGGTAGCCGGCGTCGCGTGCGAAGCGGTGGCATTCGGCCACCAGCCGCTCGCCCAGGCCCAGGCCGCGGGCGGAAGGCTCCACCAGGAGCAGCCGCAGCTGGGCGACGCCGTCGATGGGCTCATGCGTGGTTTCGTCGCGCGCCTGCACCAGGCACACGCAGCCGATGTTGATGCCGTCGCGCTCGGCGATCCAGCAGGCCTCGCGGCGGGCGTCGAAGTGGTCGATGAAGTCCGCCGCGATGCGCGCGACCAGCGCTTCGAAGCGCATGTCCCAGTGGTATTCGCGGGCATAGAGTGCACCGTGCCGCGACACCAGCCAGCCCATGTCGCCCGGGCGGTGTGCACGCAGGATGAAGCTGTTCTTCGCGGACTTGCCGCTTGGTTCGTCGAGCAGGCCCTGCACGCGCTGGAAGGCCTGCAGCAGCTCGGCCTGCTGCGTGTCGCTCAGGCGGCCGAGGAGCGTGTCGACCTGCTGCTGCGAGCGGCGGTCCAGCGGGGCAAAGGCGCGGCGGCCGGCCGGGGTGAGTTGCAGCATGGATTGGCGGGCGTCATCTTCGCTGCGCGTGGCCTTCACGAGCTGGCGGTCCTTCAGGGCGCGTAGCAGGCGGCTGAGGTAGCCGGCGTCCAGGTCCAGCAGGCGGCCCAGGTCGGTGGCAGTGATGCCGTGGCCGTCTTCCAGGTGGGCCAGCTCCCAGAGGATGCGGCATTCGGTGAGGGTGAAATCGGAGTCCAGCAGCCCTTCGTTCAGCACGCCGATGCGGCGTGTGTAGAAGCGGTTGAAGCGGCGCACGGCCTCGATGCGGTCGGGGGAATCCATGCTTGGATGGTCGACCAAATGGTTGCTTTTGGCAAGTAGTTGGTTGACTTTGGTTGATCGGTTGCCTGCGTGAGAAATTCCTTTCCCTTGCGTCGGATACTGTATAAAAATACAGTCATCTTCAATGGACGCCATGCCTTCCCTCATCGCATCACCCGCCGCTTCCGCGCCCTTGCCCCGGGCGCGCAGTGGCTTGGGTGCAGGCGTGGTCGAGGCTGGGCGGCCGGCGCCTCCGCCCCCTGAAACCTTGCATCCTGACCTGTGGCTGGGCCACCAGCTGGGACGCCAGGTCGACCACGCCATCTCCAGCGGCTTCCCCGCGCTGGATGCCGAATTGCCCGGTGGCGGCTGGCCGCGGCGGGTGTTGAGCGAGCTGCTGTTGCCGCATTCCGGCGTGGGCGAGATGCGGCTGCTCAGCCGCTGCCTCGCGCAGGTGCAGGCCGCCGGCCGGCTGGTGATGCTGTTCGACCCGCCGGAAGAGCTGTGCGCCTGGGCGCTGGCGCAGATGGGTCTGGACGTGTCGCAACTGCTGATCATCGACACCCGCTGCACGCCCGTGCCCGGCAGCGACAGCCTGTGGGCGCTGGAGCAGGCGCTCAAGAGTGGTCACGTCGGCGCGGTGCTGGCCTGGCTGCCGCCGCGCCTGCGGGCCGAGCGCCTGCGGCGTTTGCAACTTGCCGCGCATGCGCACGACGGGCCGGCCTTCGTCATCCGCGAAATGGCGGCACAGCAGCGGCCCACGCCAGCTCCCTTGCGGCTGGCTCTGAAGCCTGGCGGCGCAGACGTGCTTCACCTGCGCGTGCTCAAGCGTCGTGGGCCGCCGCTGGAGTCGCCCATCCGCCTGGCGTTGCCACCGGTGCTGCCGGCCGCGGCGCAGCGCCGGGCAGCGCAGGCCCAGGTCAAGTCCCAGCAGGATTGGCCGGCGTCGATGCTGTCGCAGGTCCTGCAGACGGCGACCTTCATCAACCTCGCGTCATGACGAGGCGTTGCGCAGCCCGCACCCGCCACCATGCTGTGGATTGCCCTCCATCTTCCCCAGCTCTCGCTGGAATCCTTCGGCGCGACGCTGGCTCACGAACCGGGCGAGAGCGTGCACACCAGCCCTCAGCCCGTGGCGCTGGTGGATGCGCATCACATCGCCTGCGTCAACCCTGCCGCATCGGCCCTGGGCGTGAAACCCGGCCTCAAGCGCGGCACGGCCCTGGCGCTCGCACCCGACATCGTGCTGGGCCAGGCCGATGCTGCACGCGATGCGCAGGCCATCCTGGGCGTGGCCCATGCGGCGCTGGCCTTCACGCCATCGGTCACCTTCGAGCCTCCTGAAGACCCGCAGGCCGCGCCGCACACGGTGCTGCTGGAGGTACAGGCCAGTCTGCGCTACTTCGGCGGACTCAACCGGCTGCTGAAGCGTCTGCATGCGGCGCTCCAGCCGCTGCAGCACACCGTGCATTGCGCCAGTGCGCCCACGCCCAAGGGCGCAGCTTTGCTGGCCCGCATGCCTGACCCGGGCGATGGCCGCCATGCCGATGGCCTGTCCATGCTCAACCGCATGCTCGACGCCGTGCCCGTGTGGCTGCTCGGCCCTGGCCGCGAGCACTGGGAGGCCTTGCAGGGCATGGGCCTGCGCGTGCTATCGGACCTGCGCAGCCTGCCGCGCAGCGGGCTGGCCCGGCGCTTCAGCGAAGCCTTGCTCGATGACATCGACCGTGCCCGCGGCATCCAGCCCGATCCGCGCGATTGGGTGACGCTGAGCGAATCCTTCGACAGCCGGCTCGAACTTTTCGCGCGGGCCGACACCACCGAGCAGGTGCTGCATGGTGCGTCCATCCTGCTGGCGCGGCTGGTGTCGTGGGCCTCGGCGCAGCATTCGCAGGTGAGCCGCTTCACGCTGCACATGCAGCACGAGCCGCGCCACCGCCACGATGCCCGCACGCCCGAAGACAGCACGATGCAGATCGCCCTGGCCGAACCTTCTCGCGACATCGGCCACATGCAGGTGCTGCTGCGCGAGCGGCTGGCGCACCTGCAACTGGTCGCGCCGACGCTGGAGCTTCGCCTGCACTGCAACGAGGTGCTGCGTCGCGCGCCGCCCAACACCGAACTCTTTCCCACGGCCAAGAGCGAGCGCGAAGGGCTCACGCGGCTGATCGAGCGATTGCAGGCGCGGCTGGGCGTGGGGCAGGTGCAGCGGCTGCGGCCGGTGGAAGACCATCGGCCCGAGCGGGCCACCGATGCGCTGGCGGCCCAGGCGAGCGCAATGAAGAATTCACCAGACAGCCCGCCTGCTCTCCAGGGGCCGCAACGCCCTGTGTGGCTGCTGCCGACGCCCGAACCCTTGCCCGAGCGGCAACTGCGTCCCCTGCTGGACGGCAAGCCGCTGCAACTGGTGTGCGGCCCCGAACGCATCGAGGCCGGCTGGTGGGACAACGCCTTGGCCGAGCGCGACTACTTCATTGCCCTGGCGGGTGATGGTGCGCTGGTGTGGATCTATCGGGCGCGCTTGCCGATGTCGGTGTCGGAGGAGGCGCAGGGGTGGTTTTTGCAGGGGCGGTTTGGTTGATCTGCCGTGATGCGATGTTGAGTATTACACTTGGGGTTAACGAATTCTTTAATAGGTGATGAGCATGGTTCTTCGAGCTTCAGACATTGTTCCCATCAGCGAAGCCCGTGCCCGCCTCACCGAACTGGCCGAGGATGTCGTGGGATCTGGTGCCGAGAAAGTCTTGACCAAGAATGGCGCCAGCTATGTAGCGCTTGTCGATGCTCGGCGATTGGACTACTACCATGCCCTCGAAGCTGAGCATGCCAATCTCGTGCTCGCCCAGGATGCAATCACAGGATTGCAACAAGCCCTGGCCGGGCAGTTTGTTTCCGAAGAAGAACTTGATGAGGCGCTCGGCGTCAAAGCTGCCCGGTGAGCATTCCAGTCAACGCCCAGGTTCGCGCTGTTCCGAACTTTCTGGCCTGCTTGCGTTCAGTGCGCAGTTTCATGGTTGAGCAAGATGCTGCGTCGGCGGCAGGACGCTTCGAGAAACTGCAGGCCGAACTGGTCAAGGCGCGAGGGCTCTTGTCGTTCGCGCCAACGAGTGGCCGACCGGCGAAATTTCTCGAAGCCAAAACAGGCTGGGGACAGTACCAGGCACAGCAAGCTCTTCAACTCGCAAGAGCGTCAGGCATGCCGGAGGTGCGCGAAATCGTATTGACTCGCCACGCCATGCTTTATGCGCACTCTGAACGAGAGGTGGTGCTGCTGTCGCTGAGGCACGAACGCCAACTGGGGTACATGCTGGCTTGAGTTGAGGAACCGATTCAGTTTGCTTCAGTTTGCATTCGGCAGCGTTACGACGGCGTCTCCCAACCACCCTTCCCATCGCCCGGCACATCCCCCCGACACAACCTCTCATACTCCGAAATCACCTGCGCCCCGAACAGCAGCAGCGTCGCGCCGATCTCCAGGCTGAGCAGCACGACGATCGCCGTGGTGAGCGAGCCGTACACCACGCTCACCTGCGACAGCGTCGCGAAGTACCACACGAGGATGTGCCGGGTGATCTCCCACAGCAGCGTGGCGGTGACGCCGCCCACCAGCGCGTGCCACAGCGACAGCCGGCCCACGGGCATCACCAGGTACACCGAGGTCAGCACGAAGACCTCGCCGGCCACGCCCAGCAGGTACAGCAGCAGGCCCGAGAAGCCGCCGAACGTCCAGTCGTGGCCCAGGAATTCGAAGTGCTCCTGGCCGAAAGCCTGCAGGCTGCCTGCCACCAGCGTGACGATGAGCAGGCCGAAGCCCAGCAGCAGGATGTAGAAGTAGGGCAGCAGCGCCGAGATGGCGAAGTGCCGTCGGCGGATGGCCACGCGATGCTCGAAGATCACCGACATCGCGTTCTCCAGCACCGTGAAGGCCAGCGAGCTGAAGAAGATCATCGTCACGCCCAGCACCCAGCCGACGACGTCACGGTGGTCCACGAAGTTCTTGAGCTCGGCCACGATGGCGCGCGACTGCCCCGGCACCAGCCATTCGAGGTAGCGGCCCAGCGTGCGCAGCAACTCGCCCTGGTCGATCCAGTGCGACAGGCCGATCACGAACAAGATCAGCATCGGCACGATGGACAGCAGCGCGTAGTAGGCCACTGCGCCGGCGAGCAGCAGCCCCTGGTTGGCCTTGAAGGCCTTGAGCGTGCTCCACGCAAAGCCCAGCGGATCGGCCAGGATGTGCCGCGCTGCGGTTTCGTTGAAGTAGCGGCGCACGTCAGTCCTCGAGCCGCGAAATGCGCACCACGGTGTTCCAGGCCCGGGTGGTCGCGTCCATGCCCAGGGTCCTTTCCAGCCAGGCATTGGGCGAACCGGGCGAGGCGGTGAACTTGCGGGAGACGCTCAGGAATTCCGCCTCGCCGGCAGCGAAGATCTCCACGTCGCGCCGGGCGTTGATGGCGGGCAACTCCAGCAGGGGCACGGCCTTGGGCGGCACGAAGGTCACGCAGCGCTCGTAGATGTCGTCGTCCGGCCCGTCGGCGAACGGGTCGGAAGCCACCAGCTTCGCCAGGCTGTCCAGGCTGCGCAGGAAGGCCGGCTCGGCCAGGCCGCACACATCCTCCAGGCGCTGGCAGGCATCGCGCAGCACGGCCTGCGCCGCACGCTTGCCACTGGCGGAAAACACCGCGTTGCCATGCGTGAGGAAGGAGCGCACGCCGGCCCCGCCGGCTGCCTCGAAAGCCTGCACGAACTGCTCGCGCGTGGGCTTGCCGGGCCGGCCCAGGTTCACGTTGCGGAAGAAGGCGGCGAATCGCATCAGGTCGGGTTCAGGCCGGCGTGCCGAGCTGATGCCAGCGGTCATGCCGGCGCCGGCGTTCCTGCCGGTAGTTGGTGATCTCCAGACGGATGCCGTCGGGGTCGTTGAAGAAGGTCGCCCAGTAGTCGTCGGCGTACTGCGGGTAGTTCTCGGCGGGCGTGGCCGTGATGCCTTGGTCCGCCAGCGCCTTCGCGACCTGTTGAACGTCCGCGATGGAATCCACACGCAGGCAGAAGTGATGCAGCCCGGCCGAATACGAATCGTGCGGCCGGTCGGTTCTCGCAGGCCGCAGCACGAAGCCGAAATGCCGGTTGTAGTACTGGATGTGCGGATCACCGTGGATGCTGAAGGTGTTCTTGCGATGGCCCAGCACCGCCAGCATCACGCGGTCGTAGAAGGCCTCGGCGCGGGCCATGTCGGTGACGGTGATGTAGATGTGGTCGATGCCGGTCACATCCACCGTCATCTTCGCCGGCAAGGCCTTCGCATCCGCCCCTTCGGCGAATTGCGGCAGGTCGTCGTTCAGCGGCCACCACGTGACGCCCGAATCCACGTGGGCATGGAACACCGGCCGCACGGGCAGCGGCTCGGTGAAGAGACCGGCACGCAGCCGCAGCACGCCCGGCAGCGTGTCCTTGGTGCTGTGGATGGGCGAGCCGCAGGTCGGGCAGAACCAGCGCGTCTTGCCAGGCGACGATTCGTAGCCCTTGAGATGGTCTTTCCCTCGCACGAACTCCACGCCCGATGCATCGGCGGGAATGTTGGTGGCGAAGGGCCCGCCCTGCGCCCTGCGGCAGACCGAACAGTGGCAGACCTGGATGGGCGAAAGGGCGCTGGCGCGGACCCGCAAGGCGATGGATCCGCAAAGGCATTGCGCGTGGAGCGTGGTCTCGTCGTCGGTCATGGGTCTCAGGATGAAGGGGCCAGCATGTTGGCATCGCGCACGAGGCGCCATTGCCCGTCCGGCTGCTTGTGAAGAATGGAGAGCGCGTTGCCGCTGCGAGTGACCGTGCTGTTGCCAGCCAGCGCCACGACCTTCACCACCAGGTGGTTCCACACGTAGGCCAGGTTGCCCGACACCTCGGCCTCCTGGATCTCGCTGGTGGATTCGATGCGGTGCGTCTTGAGCAGCCCGCGCAGCCCCTGCCCGAAGCCGGTGCGTCCGCGCATGGGAGGCTGGCCGGTGACGAGGAACACCGCGTTCTCGTCCATGAGGCCCAGCACCGTCTCCACGTCGCCGCGGGCGGTGGCGCTGTGCCACAGCGCGATCATCTGCCGGATGGCTTGTTCGTCTGTGCTCATGAGGGCGTTCCTTCATTCATGGCGTCACAGCCTGCTGTTGATGCGCAGGGACTCAAGCCGCAAAGACAAGCTCTGCTCCAGCTCGCTCAGCCTGCGTTGCATCGCCTCCCGGGCCTGGGGTGTATCGGCGGCGTCCAGCGCGGCACGAAGGCGGGCACGTTCATGGAACATCTCCACCTCGTGCGGCACCACGCCCGCATCCTTGAGGATCTTGAAGGGCATGCGCAAGGCCTCGGGCGTCTGAGCCCAGCCTTCGGACTCCTGCATGGGCTGCCCATAGCCGCGGGCGCTTTGCAACTCGCCGGATTCGGCGGCTTGCTGCAACTGTCGGGCGATGTCCTCGTCGAGGGTGGGCATGGCAGGCTCCTTCACGCGCTGCCGCAACCTTAGCGCATGTGCCGCTGGGGCATCACGCCATCGGGTATTCGTAGCGGATGAAGCCGTTGAACTTCGCGAGCTTGTCGTAGAGCGCGCGGGCCGTGTGGTTGCTCTCGCGGGTCATCCAGTACAGGCGCGCGGCTTGCTGGGCGCGGGCTTCGGTGGCCACCGCCTCGATGAGCGCGCGTGCCACGCCGCGGCCTCGCACGGTCTCGTCGACGAAGAGGTCTTGCAAATAGCACACACGATCGGTCCACACGCTGGTGTGGAAGAAGTAGTGCGTGATGCCCACCAGCTTTCCGTCGAGCGAGGCGCCCAAGCCGTGCACGCGCTCGCCCGTGAGCAGGCGCAGCCATGCGCGGTCGTACTCGGCGTCGGTGGTGGGGGTCTCGTAGAAGGCCTTGTAGCCGCGGGCCAGGGCGTTCCAGCCGGCGCGGTCCTTGGCGTGAAGCGGGGCGATTTGAATGGTCATCGCGACACTGTACTTGCAGCAGGCGAAGGCGGCGCGTCATCGATGCGCACACTGCCCACCGCCTTGACGAGCACTGGTTCCATCGCCGTCCATTGCGACGCCGGCGAACTCAGGTTCACGCCCAGGATGTTCCCGCGAAAGGCCGTGAACCAGGTGTCGTTGGCGACCCCCTTGTCCACCGTGGGCGATGCATAGCGCAGATGGGCCCACGGCCGGCCCGACAGCGGCTTGACCTCCTTCGCATGCCACACGATGCCCGGCACCGCCTTGGGCAGGATCTGCTCCATCGCGGCCACATACTGCGGCAGCTGTTCCTGCTGGAACGACCCCTTCTGGTCCGACAGCGTGAAGGCGATGAGGCTCGTGCGCGACGCATCGCCGAACGCGGCCACCGGCGCACGCGCAGACCTGGCGAACTTCTTCGCGAGCTCATCGGTGGACAGGCGGGTGAATCCGTCGGGCAGCTCGGCACGTACGGCGCCATCGAACAGCTGCACGGACTCGCCCGCCCATGCCGCCGGCGCCGCCAGGGCCAGGGCCAGCGCGGCGCGAGCCAGGCCCGCCTCACGCATAGGTGTGGAACCCGTCGTAGTCGCTCTTGCCGATGCCCACGCCCATGTGCCGCAGGATGGCGTAGGCCGTGGTCACGTGGAAGAAGAAGTTCGGCAGCGCGTACTGCGTGAGGAACACCGGCCCGCGCAGCGACACTGGCTCCAGTCCGGCCTGGCTCGTGAATTCGCGGTCCTCGCTGCCGGCCATGCGCTCGGGCGTGATGGATTCGAGGAAGGCCAGCACCTGCTGGATGCGCTTTTGCAGGCTGTCGAAGCCGTCGATGTGCGTGGGGTCGGCGGGCTTGTCCAGCCCGGCCAGCGGCGCGCAGGCGCGCAAGGCGAAGCCCGCGGCGATCTCCACCTGCTTGATGAAGGGGTACATGGTGGGCGACAGCCTCGCCTGCAGCAGGGTGTTGGCATCCAGACCCTGCTTGCGGGCGTGTTTCTGCGCGAGATCCAGCATGGCCGAGAGCTGGTTCAGGTAGCGCGCGAACACGGGCACGGAGGCCTCGTACATGCTGAGGGTGGGAGACATCGCGGACATCACGGGGTGGGGACGATGGTGAGTTGGTTGATGACGTTCTCGACGTCGTCGATGCTGCGCACCAGACGTTCAAGCGCGTCGGACTGTTCCTGGCTGCGCACGCAACCTTTGAGCCAGACCCAGCGCCGCTGGCCTTCGGCCCAGACGCTGGTGTCGGCGAAGTTTGCAGCGAAGTCCACCGCCTTCTTCACGCGCGGAATGATTTCCTTGTCGTAGAGGTAGGCATTGGGCAGCCTGCAGCGCCCTGCCTGGAAGCAGCTCGTGCCGCGTTCGATGCGGCCATGCGCCTGCTCGCGGCGCTGGGTTTCGGTGATGAGCGGGCCTTCGGGCACCGGGCAGGAAGCGATGCCGCTGGTGAGCTGGAGGAACGGGTCGTTGAAGTAGTTCGCGCGTTCCTCGGCCGAGGCGAATCCGGCGGCCAGAGCCAGCGCAACAGCGAACCAGGGGCGTGCATGACGGGCCATGTTCAATCGCCTTCGACGAAATAGACCATGCGCCAGCCTGCAGGCGTTTGCCTGAAGCCGGCGCGGAAGCTGCCCTTGGCGGTCGAGCCGCATTCGATCAGCGTCGAGCGCTGCTCACAGGCCATCGTGGTGACGTGCTGCAACTCCTTAAGCATCTTCGGATGCGACTGCCATTCCGCGATCGCGGCGGTGGCGCTGGGGTCGCCCTTGTAGCTCCAGATGAATTCGTTGGTCATCAGCGCTTCCAGCGCGGCGTAGTCCTTGCGCGCGGCGGCTGCATTCACGGCCTGGATGGCGGTCTGCGCGGCCGGCGGAATGCCGGCGGCGAGGGCGGAAGTGGCGACGGCGAGCGCGACGGCGGTCAGATGAATCAGGTGTGGACGCATGCAACCCGTTCCTGGGCGAGGGCAGGACCCAACAATGCTACATCCTGGACCGGCGGGATCACGAATCGCGGCGGGCCAGCAAGTCCTGGCAGACCGCGAGTGCCTGCGCGGAAAAGCAGCAGAAGATCACTTCATCGATGGTGCCGGCATCGGCCAGCGTTGCACGAACAGTGTCCACCGCGATGGAGGTGGCTTCAGCCAGCGGATAGCCGTAGATGCCCGTGCTGATGCCCGGAAACGCGATCGAGCGCAACTGCCGTTCACGGGCGATTTCCAGCGAGCGGCGGTAGCACGACGCCAGCAGTTCGGGCTCGCCATTCGTGCCGCCGCGCCACACCGGGCCCACGGTGTGGATCACGAAGCGGGCCGGCAGACGGTAGCCCTGGGTGATCTTCGCCTCGCCGGTCTTGCAGCCGTGCAGCAGCCGGCATTCCTGCACCAGCTCCGGGCCCGCCGCGCGATGGATGGCGCCATCGACACCGCCTCCGCCCAGGAGTGAACTGTTGGCGGCGTTGACGATGGCATCGACCTTCAGCGTGGTGATGTCGGACTGGATGGCGCGCAGCATGGTCATGGCGTGGATTCTCCCGCTTCGTGCAAGCCGCTCACGGCTGCCGGGCCTTGCGCCACAGGGCGTCGACCGCAGCGCCGATGACGACGCCCACGGTGTAGGCCGCGAGATCGATCCAGCCGAAGGCCGACCCCAGCACCAGGTGGCCGAGCGTGGTGGAGCGGATGCCGTCGATCCAGGGTGCGTGGTAGAGCTGGCTGAACTCCACCGCGAAGGAGATGCCCAGCGCCACAGCCGCCAGCCGTGCCGTGGACGCCGCCGGCCGGACCGCACCGGCGATGCAGAACACCATCAGTGCCCACAGCGCATCGCCTGGGTATTTGCCGAGCGCGACGGGGAACAAGCCGGGCAGCTTGCGCGACGCGAGACCCAGCGCCACGATCAGCGCCATCGCCGTCAGCATGACCACGCGCGATCGGCGGGCCCTCACGGCTGCCTGGGCGCGGCGTCCCAGTGCTCCGCGATCTTGCCGTTCTCGATGCGGAACATGTCGAACCAGGTGGTGGTGTACTTCCTGGCGTTGTCCTTCGGGTCGGGCAGCTCGCGCACGAAGCTCAGCACGACCAGGTCGCCTTCTGCCGTGATGGCCACGAGCGGCGCCTTGACCTTGGCCTCGATGGGCTTGGGTTTGGCGAACCTGGAGAAGAAGTCGACGAATGCCGCTCGTCCGGTGGGCACGTTGGGGTTGTGCTGGATGTAGGTCTCGGCCATGTACTTCGGCGCGAGTTCCATGTGGCCGCCTTCGAAGACCTCGCGCCAGAAGTCGTAGACGAGACGCTTGTTGGCCGCGAGCCTGGCGTCAGGGCTGGAGAGCAGGGCCTCGTGGTCCTGCTGCGCAGTCACGGCGAGCTGTGCATGGCTGGCCAGGGGCATCAGCAGGGACAACGCAAGGGCAAGTCGGATGGGCATGGGGTGTCCTTGTCGGAAGATTCGCGGGCGTGATCACTTCGGCGGCGCTGCCAGGAACTCGGGCAGTTGCTCGGCCGCGGTCGAGAAGGCCTGCAATGCCGGATGCCTTGCCACGTCCACCACCCCGGGCAGCAGCATGTGCGTGAACTGCCATGTCACCGCGACGGTCACGCCGGCCTGCGACATCCGCTCGCTGCCGCTTTCCAGCGGGCGGCGCTGCAGTTCCTGCTCCAGCAGCGCATAGGCCGAATGCAACTGGCCGGTCACGCGGTCCAGCCAGGGGGCGTGCACCTTCTCGGCCGGACGCAACTCATGCTCGTACACGATCTGCACCGATTTCTCGCAGGCCGCGAGCGCCAGGCCGGTCACGCGCAGGTCGTGCTGGCGGGTCTTGACGTCGGTGGACACGAGGCTGCGCCTGGCCGTGCCCAGCGCTTCGGCGTAGTCGAGGATGAGCGTGGAGTCCATCAGCACCTCGCCGTCGTCGCACACCAGCGAGGGCGCCTTCACCACGGGGTTGATGGCCTTGAACTGGTCGAAGGTGCGAAACACCGAGATGGAGCGGTGCTCGAAGGGGATGCCCATCAGGTTCAACGAGACCGCGACGCGGCGGACGTAGGGTGAATCGAGCATGCCGATGAGTTGCATGGGTCTTGTCCTCGTGTGGTTGTGGTGATGGTCAGGCGGATTCGTAGAGTTCCAGCGGCAGGCCGTCGGGGTCCGCGAAGAAGGTGAAGCGCTGGCCGGTGATCTCGTCGACGCGCAAGGGCTCGACGCTGATGCCCTGGGCTTTCAGTTCGTCGGCCGCGGCCTGCACATCAGCGACCCCGAAGGCCAGGTGGCGCAGGCCTTGCGCCTCGGGGTAGGACGGACGCGGTGGCGCGCCGGGGAAAGAGAAGAGCTCGATCTGAGAGCCGTCGGGCAGGGCCAGGTCCAGCTTGTAGGAATCGCGCGCGGCGCGGTAGGTCTCGTGGATGACCGGCAGGCCCAGCACCTCGGTGTAGAAGCGCTTGGAGCGGGGGTAGTCGCTGCAGATGATGGCGACGTGGTGGAGCCGTGAAATGTGCATCGGCGCAGTCTACGGGGAAACCCTGCTGCTGATGGATTTGCTGTATGGGCATACAGTATCATGGTCCTCCGCAGTACCGGCGGTCCTCGCCATGTCGCTTCCCCTCTACGCCGAGCTCCATTGCCGCAGCAACTTCAGCTTCCTCACCGGGGCCTCGCACCCTGAAGAGCTGGTCGAGCGGGCGCATGAACTGGGCTACGGCGCACTGGCCATCACCGACGAATGCTCGGTGGCCGGCGTGGTGCGTGCGCATGCCGAGGCGAAGCGGCGCAACCTGCACCTCATCATCGGCGCGGAGATGCGCCTGACCGAACCTGAGACCGGTGCACCGCGTGCGCGGCTGGTGCTGCTGGCGCAGACGCGGCGCGGCTACGGCAACCTCTCGCACTGGATCACCGTGGCGCGGCGGCGAGCGGCGAAGGGGCAGTACCTTGCGCATCCGGGTGATGTGGAAGGCAAGGTGCCCAATGCGCCCACGCTCACGGGCCTGCCCGACTGTCTGGGCCTGCTGGTGCCTGATGTGTCGCAAGGCGTCGAAGCGGTGTACGCGCAGGCCATGTGGCTCAAGCGCTGGTTCGGTGAGCGCGCGGCCATCGCCATCGAGCTGCTGCACCGCGCGGGCGACGATGACTTGCTGGACATGGTGCGGCAGGTGTCGGAGCTCAGCGACTTGCCCATCGTTGCCGCCGGGGATGTGCTCATGCACGTGCGCTCGCGCAAGCCGCTGCAGGACACGCTCACCGCCACGCGGCTGAACACACCGGTGGCCGAATGCGGATTGAAGCTGCAACCCAATGCCGAACAGCACCTGCGCTCGCGCGGACGACTGTCTGCCTTGTATGAGCCGCAGTGGCTGCACAACACCATGGTGCTGGCCAGCCGCTGCAACTTCTCGCTGTCGGAGCTGAGGTACGAGTATCCGCAGGAGATCGTGCCCGAAGGAGAGACGCCGACGAGCTGGTTGCGCAAGCTGGTCGAGCAGGGTTTGCCCAAGCGGTATCCCGAAGGTCCGCCTGCGGATGTGCTGAAGACCATCGAGCACGAACTCGCGCTGATCCAGCAGCTGAAGTACGAGCCGTACTTCCTCACCGTGGCCGACATCGTCCGCTGGGCGCGTGACCAGAAGATTCTTTGCCAGGGCCGCGGCAGCGCCGCCAACTCGGTGGTGTGCTATTGCCTGGAAGTCACCGAGGTCGATCCCAAGCGAGCCACGCTGCTGTTCGAGCGCTTCATCAGCGCCGAACGCAACGAACCGCCGGACATCGACATCGACTTCGAGCACCAGCGGCGTGAGGACGTCATCCAGTACATCTACGGCAAGTACGGCCGGCACCGCGCGGCGTTGACGGCGGTGGTCATCAGCTACCGGCCGCGCTCGGCGGTGCGCGACGTGGGCCGTGCGCTGGGCATCGACCTGCAGCGCATCGATGCGGTGGCCAAGGGGCAGCAGTGGTACGACGGGCGCAGCATCAGCCCCGAGCGGCTGCGCGAGAACGGCTTCGACCCTGATGCGCCGATCACGCGCCTGTGGGCGGAGCTGACGCACCAGCTCATCGGCTTTCCGCGGCACCTGTCGCAGCACCCCGGCGGCTTCGTGATCGCGCGCGACCAGATCGAGCAGCTCGTGCCGGTGGAGAACGCTGCGATGGAGAACCGCAGCGTGGTGCAGTGGGACAAGGACGACCTGGATGAGCTGGGGCTCATCAAGGTGGACGTGCTGGCGCTGGGCATGCTGAGCGCGCTGCGGCGGTCTATGGAGTTCATCGGGCAGAAGCTGGGCCGCAGCGGCTACAAGATGCAGCACATTCCCGCTGAGGATCCGGTCACCTACGACATGATCTGCAAGGCCGACACGATCGGCGTGTTCCAGATCGAGAGCCGTGCGCAGATGAGCATGCTGCCCAGGCTCAAGCCACGCACCTACTACGACCTGGTGGTGGAGGTCGCCATCGTGCGGCCCGGGCCGATCCAAGGCGGCATGGTGCATCCCTACCTGCGCAACCGCACCCTGCCCATGAGCCAGATCGAGTGCCCCGAGGAAATCCTCCCTGCGCTCGAGCGCACCAAGGGCATCCCGATCTTCCAGGAACAGGTGATGCAGATCGCCATCCTGGCCGCCGACTTCACCCCCGGCGAGGCCGACAAGCTGCGCCGCGCCATGGCCGCCTGGAAGCGCAAGGGCGGGCTCGGGCCTTTCCACGAACGCCTCGTGGGCCGCATGGTGCAAAAGGGCTACGACCGCGAATACGCCGAGCGCATCTTCAAGCAGATCCAGGGCTTCGGCGAATACGGCTTCCCCGAAAGCCATGCCGCGGGCTTCGCGCTTCTGGCCTACAACAGCAGCTGGGTGAAGTGCCACCACCCGGATGCCTTCCTCTGCGGCCTGCTCAACAGCCAGCCCATGGGCTTCTACGCGCCGGCGCAACTGGTGCGCGATGCCCGCGAGCACGGCGTGACCGTGCGGCCGGTGGATGTGCAGGTGAGCGTGTGGGACTGCGTGCTGGAGGGCGTGGTGCCGCTGGATGATCCAACGGCGAACCACGCATCCCTGGTGCCGGTGCGGCTGGGATTGAACCGCATCAATGGCTTGTCGCAGGCTGCCGCCGATCGCATCGTCAAGGCTCGGGACGAGTCACCCTTTGCCAGTGTCGAAGACCTCGCCCGCCGCGCCGGCCTCAACGCGCATGAGCTGCGCGTGCTCGCCGAATCCGATGCCCTGCTCGGGCTGACCGGCAACCGCCACCAGGCCGCCTGGAGCGTGGCCGGCATCGACACGCGGCCCACCGAGATGCTGCGGCAGACCCGCGTGAATGAATCGCTGGTGGAGCTTGAAGCGCCCAGCGAGGTCGAGACCATGCTGGCCGACTACCGCTCCATCGGGCTCACGCTCAAGCGGCATCCGGTGTCGCTGCTGCGCGAGGAGCTGTCGAAGTTCAAGATCCAGCCGGCGGCGGTGCTGCGCACCTACCCCAGCGGCCGGCTGGCGCGGGCCAGCGGGCTCGTGACCCACCGGCAGCGCCCTCAGACGGCCAACGGCACCATCTTCGTCACGCTGGAAGACGAGACGGGGCAGGTCAACGTCATCGTGTGGCCTGCGGTGGCCGAATCACAGCGGCGTGCGCTGCTCGGTTCTTCGCTGCTCACGGTGTATGGCCGCTGGCAGGCGGAGCAGGGCGTGATGCACCTCGTGGCCATCCAGCTCGTGGACCACACGGCGCTGATGCAAGGGCTGGCGACACGAAGCCGCGACTTCAAGTGAGCGGGCGCGGCGCACAGATAATCCGCGCCATGCTCTATCTCCTCTCGCCTGCCAAATCGCTCGACTACGAGACGCCCGCATCCAACAAGAAGGCCACCACGCCGCAGTTCATCGACCACTCCATCGAGCTGATCGACGTGCTCAAGACAAAGAGCACGCAGGAGATTTCCGAGCTGATGGACTTGTCTGAAGCCCTGTCCTCGCTGAACGTGGCGCGCTACGCCGCGTGGTCACCGAAGTTCACCGCGAAGAACAGCAAGCCCGCCGTGCTCGCCTTCGATGGTGACGTGTACGACGGCCTGGCCGCCAAGACGCTGAACGCGGACGACCTCGCGTGGGCACAGCAGCACGTGGCCATCCTCTCCGGCCTGTACGGCGTGCTGCGGCCCATGGACAAGCTGCAGCCCTATCGCCTCGAAATGGGCACGGCCCTGGCGACCGGGCGCGGCCGCAACCTCTACGACTTCTGGGGCGACACCATCGCCGAGCACCTGAACCAGCGCCTCGCGGCCGATGCATCGCCCGTCATCGTGAACCTCGCCTCGCAGGAATACTTCCGTGCCGCCGACCGCAAGGTGCTCAAGGCGCGCGTCGTCGAATGCGTGTTCGAGGACTGGAAGAGCGGGCAGTACAAGGTCATCAGCTTCTTCGCCAAGAAGGCCAGGGGCTTGATGGCGCGCTATGCCATCCAGAACCGCATCGCCACGCCCAGGAAGCTGGAGGCGTTCGACCTGGAGGGCTACGCCTTCGATGCGCGAGTCTCGGAGCCTGACCGGCTGGTGTTCCGACGCCGGCTGGTGGACTGAGGCACCTCGGCCAGATACTGCGACAAGTCGGCGGGCATCAGGCGCAGGTCTTCGACGCCGGCCAGGCCTTCCAGCAACGCATCCACCACCACCCGCACGCGCGGCGCGAGGAACTGCCGATGGGCGTAGTGCAGCACCATCTCGCGGTCGCCCGCATCGTGCGTGTCGGCCATGAGGATCTTCAGCCGGCCTGAGCGCAGGAACGGCAGCACGTGGTACACGGCGGTCTGCGTGATGCCGGTATGCGCCAGCGCCACATCGACCAGCGCTTCCGGGTCGCTCACCGTCAGGCGTGCCTTGGGTGTGTATTCGATGCGCTTGCCATTGGCACGCCTGAAGAGCCATGGCGGAATCACGCCGCTGCTGCTGCGCCAGGCCACGCAGTCGTGGTGCTCCAGGTCGTCCATGCTGGCGGGCGTGCCGTGCCGGCGCAGGTACGTGGGCGTGGCCACCAGAAGAACCGGCAGCGGGCAGATGCGCCGCGCCACCAGGCTGCTGTCTGCCATCACCGCGCCGCGGATGCCGATGTCGTAGCCCTGGGCCACCAGGTCCACCGGGCGGTTGTCCAGGTCGAGCTCGATGCTCAGCTGCGGATATTTCGCGGTGAGCGCAGGCAGCAGCGGCAGCACCCATTTCTGTCCGAAGCTGATGCCCACCGAGATGCGCACGCGGCCGGCGGCCGTGCTCGCGGCCTGGGAAACGTCGGTGACGGCGTCGTCCAGCGCGCGCAGCGCCAGGCGGGCCTTGTCGAGGAAGCGCGCGCCTTCCTCGGTGACCGACAGCCGCCGCGTGCTGCGCTGGAGCAGCCGCACGCCCAGCTGCTCTTCGAGCCGGGCCAGGCTCTTGCTGACGGCGGCTGGCGTGACCTCCAGCCGTTCGGCCGCGGCGGTGAGGCTGCCGGTGGTGGCGGCTTCGACGAAGGCGAGCATTCCCTGCAATTGCTTCATGGGTCGATTCTCAACTGAAAGTTGTGAATCCATCAACCGGCAATGACTTCCGGTGAATCAGGCGGATGCCTACAGTGCATCCATCGCAACTCAGTTCCACCCAGGAGATCACCATGAAGATCGGCATCATCGGCTCGGGCGTCGTCGCGCAATCGCTGGCGGCAGGCTTCCTCAAGAACGGCCACCAGGTCACGCTGGGCACCAGCGCGCCGGCCAAGCTGGCCGACTGGCAGGCGTCGAACCCCAAGGCGCAGGTGGCCAGCGCGTCCGACGCGGCAGCCTTCGGCGAACTCATCGTGCTGGCCGTCAAGGGGCACGCCGCCATCGCCGCGGTGAAGGCCGCCGGCGTGAAGAACTTCGAAGGCAAGACGGTCATCGACACGAACAACCCGATCGCCGACAAGCCGCCGGTGGACGGCGTCCTGCAGTTCTTCACCAGCGGCAGCGATTCGTTGCTGGAGCAGTTGCAGCGCGAGTATCCGGGCGTGAAGTTCGTGAAGGCCTTCAACTCGGTGGGTTCAGCCTTCATGGTCGATCCGCAGTTCCGCAACGGCCCGCCCACCATGTTCATCTGCGGCAACGACACGGGTGCCAAGGCCACTGTCTCGGGCATCGCCCAATCCTTTGGCTGGGACGTGGCCGACATGGGCACGGCCGTCGCCGCCCGCGCCATCGAGCCGCTGTGCATGCTGTGGTGCATTCCCGGCCTGGCGCGCAACGAGTGGACGCACGCCTTCAAGCTGCTGAAGCTGTGAAACGGGCCTGAAACCAAAGGGCACGAAAGCGCGGGCAATCCGCATTGACGAGCGCGTGGGTTCATCCGGCAAAATCGCCGGATGAACACGACGACGACCCAGCAAATCACCCCGGAACTCCGGCAATGGATCGTGGCCCAGGCTTCTGCCGGCCAGCCGCCTGATGCGGTGCTCAAGTCGATGATCGACAGCGGCTGGCAGGAGGAGGTCGCGGTCGTCGCGCTGGAAGACACCCTGCGCAGCTACCTGGCCGACCACGCCAAGGCCAACGGCCTGCCGATGCCCGTGGTGGTGCCCGAGCCGCTCATGATGGCTGGCGAGGTGATGCTCAACGCCGGCGACCGCGAGGTGCAGGTGCTCAGCCACATGCGCAGCCCGCGGGTGGTGGTCTTCGGCGGACTGCTGTCGCACGACGAATGCGACGAGCTCGTGGCGCTGGCCGCCAAGCGGCTGACGCGGTCTGAAACCGTGCAGCTGGACACCGGCGGCAGCGAGGTCAATTCCGCCCGCACCAGCGAGGGCATGTTCTTCACCCGCGGCGAGCACGACATCTGCCGGCGCATCGAGGCGCGCATCGCCAACCTGCTGCAGTGGCCGCTGGAAAACGGCGAAGGCCTTCAGATCCTGCGCTACCGGCCCGGGGCCGAGTACAAGCCGCACTACGACTACTTCGACCCGGCGCAGCCCGGCACGCCCAGCATCCTCAAGCGCGGAGGCCAGCGCGTCGCTTCGCTGGTGATGTACCTGAACACCCCCACGCGCGGCGGTGCCACGACCTTCCCGGACGTGAACTTCGAGGTCGGCCCGGTCAAGGGCAATGCGGTCTTCTTCAGCTACGACCGCCCGCACCCGATGACACGCACGCTGCACGGCGGTGCGCCCGTGCTCGAAGGCGAGAAGTGGGTGGCGACGAAGTGGCTGCGTGAAGGCCGCTTCGAGTGAGCGAGCCGGCACCGCCGCTCGCTGGCATCCGCGTCATCGACCTCACCCGGCTGTTGCCGGGCCCCTTCGCCACCCTGCGGCTCGCGCAGTGGGGGGCGGAGGTCATCAAGATCGAAGGTCCGGCCGACCAGGGCCAGGACGATCCCACGCGTTACATGGGCCGCACCCGGGCGGACGCGGAGGCTGGCGAGCCCAGCCTGTCGTTTCGCATGCTCAACGCGGGCAAAGCGCTGCGCACGCTGGATTTGCGCGACGACGAAGGCCGCGAGGCGCTCATCGACGCCTGCCGCGATGCGGACTTGCTGATCGAAGGCTTCCGGCCTGGCGTCATGGCCCGCCTGGGCCTGGGCTGGGACGTCCTGCACGAGATCAACCCGCGCCTGGTGATGTGCGCGATCAGCGGCTACGGCCAGAAGAGCATCTGGTCGCAGCGGGCGGGGCACGACATCAACTACATCGCCATGGCGGGGGTGCTGGGGCAGATCGGCACGGACGACGGCGAGATCGCCGTGCCCAACTTCCAGATCGGCGACCTGCTGGGTGGCTCCCAGGCGGCCCTGGCCGGCATGCTGGCTGCGTTGATCGCGGCACAACGCACCGGGTTGGGGCGCTTCGTGGACATCTCCATGACCCATGAGGTTGCCCGCCACAACGTGCTGGCGGCGGCCACCCTGGCGACCGCCGGCCGTGCGGCTCCTGCAGGCCGGGACCTGCTGTCCGGCGGTGCGCCCTGTTACGGCGTTTACCGGACTTCCGACGGCCGCCACCTGGCTGTCGGCGCCCTGGAGCTGAAGTTCTGGCGACAGCTGTGTGAAGCCATCGGCCGTCCGCATTGGGCCGACCGGCATTGGAGCCGGGGAGAAGCTCCGGGCTCGGAGCCGGCGATGTCGCTCAAGAAGGAGCTGGCGGCGCTGTTGGCTGACCAGCCGCTGACTCATTGGGCCAAGGTCTTCGAGGAAGTCGACTGCTGTGTCACGCCCGTGCTCCATTTGCACGAGAGCCAGGCCCATCCTTTGTTCTTCAGTTGAAAAAAGGTGTCAACCGGCCCGTTCGAGGCCGCGTTGTGCCTCGCGAGCTTCAGCTCTTCCCCCTTCTGAATTCAAAGGAGATCACCATGAACAAGCTTATCGCCGCCATCATCGCCGCCACCTTCTCGTTCGGCGCTTTCGCCGCTGACGCCGCCGCTCCGGCTGCTGGCACCTCCGCTTCGGCTCCCGCCGCTGCCGAGAAGCCCGCCAAGAAGGCTGGCAAGAAGGCCACCAAGAAGGCCAAGGCTGCGAAGAAGGCCGCCAGCGCCGCCTAATCAGCGACTGCTTGCAAACAAAAACCCGGCTTCGGCCGGGTTTTGTTTTTGGGTGGCTGCAGTTCGCGCAGTCAGCACCTGCTCAGAATCAGGCGCGCTGGTGATGATGGCCCGGATCGTCGTGCTTGGAATCGTTGCCCGCCTCGCGCTTGCCGAAGGGTCGGTTGCGCTCGATGCGGCGCCACTTGCGCTGGTCCCAGGTCTGCGGACCTTCCACAGGCCAGTGGTCGATCAGTGAGGCCAGCTCGGACCGCGGCACGCGGGCATAGGCGGGGCCGGCCGACATGCGCAGCCACCAGCGGCCGCGCCTCATGCGCATGGGCAGCGGTGCCTGCGAATGGTGAACCCAGAAGACGCAGCCGCGTCCGGCCCAGTAGTCCACCCGCTCGAAGTTCACGCGACCCGCGAAGCCGGTGTCGGCGGGGAAGATGATGCAGTCGTCGGCCGTCTCCACGATGGCGTGGCGCAGGTCGCCGGGCGACTCGCCGCCGCCCTCGTAGACGAAGATCACCTTCTCGATCTGCGAGGCGTGAATTCGATCGACCTCCGCCTCGTCGCGGTAGACGACGATCTCCTGGCCATGCCAGGCCGTGCGCCATGTGTTGCTGCTCATCGGACGAACCTCCAAGCTGGCGACCGTAGTCGCCGCTTCGATGGAGGTCTGTGTCCAGTCGCGACGGAATGAAACCGTGCGCGTCAGCCGCCGATCAGGAGTCGCTGCGCTTGGGCTGGGTCAAGCGGGGCTGGGCGCGTGAATCCCGGCGCGGCTCGGAGCGCGGTGCCGGGGCAGCCGCCTTGGCCGGCGGGCGGCCCTGGTTGTTGCCATCGCGGCGGGCGCTTTCCTGCTGAGGACGGGCCGCCGGTTGCGCCGGACGTCCCGACGGCTGGGCCGGACGCGAACCCGGCTGCGCAGGCCGCGCGGCCTGCTGACCTTGCCGGCCCGAGGGCTGCGACGCCCCCTGGCGCGCCGGCTGGTTGCCCTGGCGCGAACCACCTTGGCCACCGTTGCCGCCACGCCCTGCAGGCGCCGGCCGATCGCCGCCTCGCCCGCCACCGCCACCTGCCCGATGCCCGCCGCGACCGGCGCCAGCGCCGATCACCATGCGGCCCAGCACGATGGGCTCGGGCTTCTCGGCCGGATTGGGCGCGAAGCCCGGCACCACTTCCTTCGGAATCTCACGCTTGATGAGCTTCTCGATGTCGCGCAGGAAGCCGTTCTCGTCCACGCACACCAGCGACACCGCTTCGCCTTGCGCGCCCGCGCGGCCGGTGCGGCCGATGCGGTGCACATAGTCTTCCGGCACGTTGGGCAGCTCGTAGTTCACCACGTGCGGCAGCTGGTCGATGTCGATGCCGCGCGCCGCGATGTCGGTGGCCACCAGCACGCGCAGCTCGCCGCTCTTGAAGTCGGCCAGCGCCTTGGTGCGTGCACCCTGGCTCTTGTTGCCGTGGATGGCCATGGCGGTGACGTCCGCCTTCAGCAGATGCTCGACCAGGCGGTTCGCGCCGTGCTTCATGCGCGTGAACACCAGCACCTGGTGCCAGTCGTTGCTCTTGATGAGATGGATCAGCAGGTCCTTCTTCATCTCGCGGCCCACGGGGTGGACCTTCTGCGAAATGAGGTCGGCCGTCTGGTTGCGGCGCGCGACTTCGATCAGCGCGGGCTTGTTCAGCAAGCGGTCGGCGAGGTTCTTGATTTCGTCGCTGAAGGTGGCCGAGAACAGCAGGCTCTGCTTCTTCTGCGGCACGAGCGCGAGCACCTTCTTGATGTCATGCACGAAGCCCATGTCCAGCATGCGGTCGGCTTCGTCGAGCACGAAGATCTCGACGTGGCTCAGGTCCAGCGTCTTCTGCTGGGCATGGTCCAGCAGGCGGCCAGGGGTGGCGACGACGATGTCCACGCCGCGGCGCAGCTTGTCGATCTGTGGCTGCATGCCCACGCCGCCGAACATCACCATGGAGGTGAGCTTCAGATACTTGCCGTAGTTGCGCACGCTCTCTTCGACCTGCGCGGCGAGTTCGCGCGTGGGCGTGAGCACGAGGGCGCGGATGGGCAGCTTGCCGCGCGCATCGCGCACTGCCGGCGTCGAGGCCAGGCGCTGCAGCATGGGCAGGGTGAAGCCGGCGGTCTTGCCGGTGCCGGTCTGCGCGCCGGCGAGGAGGTCGCCGCCCGAGAGGACGGCGGGGATGGCTTGCGCCTGGATGGGGGTGGGAACGGTGTAGCCCTGCTCGTGCACGGCACGCAGGATCGGCTCGGCCAAGCCGAGGGAGTCAAAAGACATTGGGGGTCACTACAGAGGTCGGCCTGTCGCTCACACATCGAGCGCCAGTCGCAGGCAGAGGGAAAAGGCTGAGCGCGTGGCTCGTGTCAGGAATGACGGCAGCGCAGTGACTGGTGTCTGGGCTGGTGGGCGCATTCTACCTGCCCCCCCGTGACGGGACTGTTTCGAGAAGCCCCGGGATGGCCCCGCTCTTTCGGGCGTCGTCTCGGGACACGAGGAAAGGGGCCTGAAAAACCCCTTGCCCGCGCTGCGGCGACAATACCGGGTTCAGCGAAATCCGCACCCTCATCACAAGACCCGCCTCAGGACCAGCATGGCTCAATACGTTTTCACGATGAACCGCGTGGGCAAGATCGTCCCGCCCAAGCGCCAGATCCTCAAGGACATCTCGCTCAGCTTCTTCCCCGGCGCCAAGATCGGCGTGCTGGGCCTGAACGGCTCGGGCAAGTCCACGCTGCTCAAGATCATGGCCGGCATCGACAAGGACATCGAGGGCGAAGCCGTCCCCATGCCCAACCTGAAGATCGGCTACCTGCCGCAGGAGCCGCAGCTCGACCCGAACCAGACCGTGCGCCATGCGGTGGAGCAGGGCATCGGCGGCGTGCTGCAGGCCAAGGCCCGGCTGGACGAGGTCTACGCTGAGTACGCGGAGCCCGACGCCGACTTCGACAAGCTGGCCGCCGAGCAGGCCGAGCTGGAAGCCATCATCGCTGCCGCCGGCTCCGAGAACACTGACCTGCAGCTGGAACTCGCCGCCGATGCGCTGCGCCTGCCGCCCTGGGACGCGCAGATCGGCGTGCTCTCCGGTGGTGAGAAGCGCCGCGTGGCGCTGTGCCGCCTGCTGCTGTCCAAACCCGACATGCTGCTCCTGGACGAACCCACCAACCACTTGGACGCCGAGTCCGTCGAGTGGCTGGAGCATTTCCTGCAGCGCTTCCCCGGCACGGTGGTGGCCATCACCCACGATCGCTACTTCCTCGACAACGCGGCGGAGTGGATTCTCGAACTCGACCGCGGCCAGGGCATTCCCTGGAAGGGCAACTACTCCGACTGGCTGGACCAGAAGGAACGCCGTCTGGAAGTCGAGCAGAAGAAGGAAGACGCCCGCATCAAGGCGATGAAGGAGGAACTCAAGTGGGTCCGCTCCAACGCCAAGGGCCGCCAGGTCAAGAGCAAGGCACGTCTGGCGCGCTTCGAAGAGCTGAGCGACGTCGACTACCAGCGCCGCAATGAGACCAACGAAATCTTCATCCCGGTGGCCGAGCGCCTGGGGCATGAAGTGATCGAGTTCAAGGGCGTGTCCAAGAGCTTCGGCGACCGCGTGCTCATCGACAACCTGAGCTTCAAGATCCCGGCGGGCGCCATCGTCGGCATCATCGGGCCGAACGGCGCCGGCAAGTCGACGCTGTTCCGCATGATCCAGGGCGTCGAGCAGCCCGACACAGGCGAGGTGGCCATCGGCAAGACTGCCAAGCTGGCCTTCGTGGACCAGAGCCGCGAGAGCCTCGCCAACGACCAGACGGTGTGGCAGGACGTGTCCGGTGGACTGGACAACATCATTGTCGGCCAGTTCGTCATGCCCTCGCGCGCCTACCTGGGCCGCTTCAACTTCAAGGGCAACGACCAGCAGAAGCTGGTGGGCAACCTCTCGGGCGGTGAGCGCGGTCGCCTGCACCTGGCCAAGACGCTGGCCAAGGGTGGCAACGTGCTGCTGCTGGACGAACCGTCGAACGACCTGGATGTGGAGACCTTGCGTGCACTCGAAGAGGCGCTGCTGGAGTTCGCAGGCTCGGCGCTGGTGATCAGCCACGATCGCTGGTTCCTGGACCGCATCTGCACGCACATCCTCGCAGCCGAAGGCGACTCGCAGTGGTTCTTCTTTGACGGCAATTACCAGGAGTACGAGGCCGACAAGAGGAAGCGACTGGGCGAAGAGGGCGCCCGCCCGAAACGCGTCCGATTCAAGGCTTTGAAATAAGTTCACGCTGACGCGAGCGGACTTCTCCGGATGACGCTCGCAGTCACAGACTGCAAAATCTTGTCACGAAGGATGCTTGAGTCGGGCATCCTGGGGGCGGCACGAACGATGCTTCGAGTTGCCCCGTAGTAGTTTTGCGGTCGCCATGAAGCACACCACCCTCCAGCGCGGCCTCGCCGCGTCCCTCGCTTCCCCCCTCCTGATCGCCCTGCTCGCCGGTTGCGCGAGCGTGCCGAATGTCACGGCGCCGCAAGCGCCTGGCGCATCGGGCGGCGCAGTACCGGCGGTGCCTTCCGCGACAACCGCTGTCGCGGCCCCTGCAGCTTCCGTGCGGACAGCCACCGCCGCGCCAACTGCCAACGCGGCCGTCGCCAAGCCGGCCGTGGCGCCCATCGTCAATCCCGCCGCCCGCGAAGCCGACAACGCCGCGCCGGCCGCACCGTCGGCCAGCGCAGCAGCTGCGAAAGCAGCCGCAACGGCCGCCGCCGCCAGCGGCCTGCGCCCCTTCGCCGACATCGTCAAGGACGCGAAACACATCGAGGGCCTGTTCTCGCTCTGGCAGAAGGACGACAAGGTCTGGATCGAGCTCAAGCCGACCGACCTGGACACGCCGTTCTTCCTGAGCCCCAAGGCCAAGACCGGCATCGGCGAGAACTCCTTCTTCGGCGGCTTGATGGGCGAAGAGTCCGTCATCGAGTTCCGCCGGATTCACAACACCATCCAGATGCTGGCGAAGAACACCGAGTTCGTCGCCAAGGCCAACACGCCCACCGGTCGCGCCGTGGATGCCGCCTTCTCGCCCAGCCTGCTGGCGAGCACGGCAGTGCTGAGCCAGCCGCATCCGGAGCGCAAGTCCATCCTGGTCGAGGCCAACGCGCTCTTCCTCAACGACATGCTGGGCACCAGCGCGGCCTTGCAGCGCCGCTATCACCAGGGCTACTCGCTGGACACTCGCAATTCGGCCATCACCACCGTGCGCGGCGCGTCCGACTTCGTGGTGCTGGAGACGCTGAACCACTTTGCCACCGGCTCCATCCAGCAAGGTGTTCCCGGCATGGGTGGGGCGGGCCCGTCGGTGCCCCGCTCGCTGCCTGATCCGCGCAGCATGTTCATGACCTTCGCCTACTCCATCGGCAAGCTGCCCGACCAGCCGATGAAGCCGCGCAAGGCCGACGCCCGCGTGGGCTACTTCACCAGTGCCATCATGGACTTCAGCGACGACCTGGAGCGCACGCCGCGCCAGCGCTTCGTGAACCGCTGGCGCCTGGAGAAGAAGGACCCGGCCGCGGCGTTGTCCGAACCGGTCAAGCCCATCACCTTCTGGCTGGACCGCACCATTCCCGAGAAGTACCGTGCGCCCATCACCGCTGGCGTGCTGGAGTGGAACAAGGCTTTCGAGAAGATCGGCTTCAAGAACGCGGTGCGCGTCGAGGTGCAACCTGAGGACGCGGAGTGGGACACGCTGGACTTCGGCCGCGCCTCCATCCGCTGGATGACCAACTCCGGCCCGACCTTCGGCGCCATCGGCCCCACGCACGTGGACCCGCGCACCGGCGAGATCCTCGATGCCGACATCGGCGTGGAAAGCCTGTCCTCGCGCAACCAGCGGGCCCTGCGCTCGCAGGTGCTGGCCAGCACCGGCGCCGATGCCGAGCACGAACCCACGCCCACAGGCCTGCGCGGCCGCGCCATCGCCAGCTGCGAGTTCGCCGAACAGGCGGCTGAGCAGCTGAGCTATGCGATGGATGTGCTGGAGTCGCGCGGAGACCTCGACCCGGCGAGCCCCGAGGCCGAGAAGTTCGTCTACGACTACCTGAAGGACGTGACCATGCACGAGGTGGGTCACACCCTCGGCCTGCGCCACAACTTCCGCTCGTCGCGCGTCTACAGCGACAAGCAGCTGTCCGACCCGGACTTCACCTCCAGGAACGGCATCACCGGCTCGGTGATGGAGTACGCCGCCGTCAACCTGGCCATGCCCGGCACGGCCAAGGACAAGCAGCCCGCGCCGTTCAACACCACGCTGGGCCCCTACGACTACTGGGCCATCGAATACGCCTACAAGCCCATCGAGGCCGGCAAGGAAGAGGCCGAGCTGTCGAAGATCGCCGCGCGCAGTGCCGAGCCCCTGCTGGCCTACGGTACCGACGAGGACAACTTCCTCGGCGTCGACCCGGAATCGCTCCAGTTCGACCTCGGCTCGGACATCATCACCTTCGCCAAGAAGCGCGTGGCCATCGCCCGCGACGTGCTGCAGCGCCAGGAAAGCCGCCAGCTCGCGGCCGACCAGGACTACTCCGTGCTGCGCCGCTCGGTGTCTTTCGCCCTGCGCGACATGACCCGTGCTGCGGCGGCGCTCACCCGCCAGATCGGCGGCGTGCGCACCTTGCGCGACCACGCCGGCAGCGGCCGCGATCCGCTGTCGCCGGTGCCCAGCGCCGACCAGCGCGCCGCACTGGACATCCTCGCCAGCGGCTTCCTGTCGGCCGACAGCTTCAAGCTCTCCGCCGGCCTGCAGCGCAAGATGGCCACCGACTACCAGGAGCGCACCGACGCCGTGTTCCGCGGCGAGGCGGCGGCCTCCACCGATTTCTCGCTGGTGTCGCAGGTCATCGAGCTGCAGCGCGCCGTCATCGGCCAGCTGATGAGCGACTCCGTGGCGTCGCGGCTGCTGGACAGCGAGCAGAAGGCGCCCAAGGACGCGCTGCACCTGTCCGAGCTGCTGGCCCGCATGGACAAGTCGGTGTGGAGCGAGCTGGGCACGGGCGGCGACATTCCGGCCCTGCGCCGTGAACTGCAGCGCGAGCACGTGAACCGCGTGGCGAACACCTTGCTGCGTCCGTCGGCGTTGACCCGTGCCGATGCCCGCAGCCTGATGCGGGTGCAGGCCCAGGCCCTGCTGGCGCGCATCAACGCCGCATCCAAACGCAGTGGCTTGAGCGCCGAAGCTCGGGCCCACCTGCAAGACAGCGCCGACACCTTGTCGCAGGCGCTGGCTGCCAAGCTTCAAAGGGCGGGGGCCTGAAGCATCGGCCGGAGGTGTAGATTCCCGGCCGACCAGTAGAAGAGACAAAGACCGCTGCATGTGCAGCGGTCTTTTGTTCTTTTGGACCCCAGTCGCGGCCGGCACCCACATTTCGGTCATCTGTCGCTCCGTGGCGTCCACCGCTGCGACAGCGGGCAATGCGCAGGTTATCGTGCGCTCCATGAACACCGCGTCTTCCGCCGCCAACCAGGACAGCTCGATCCTGGCCGCGCTCACCTTGCGCCGCGTGATGGTCGCCATCGTGCTGGCCGTGAGCGTGGCGGCGGCGCTCAATCCGCTGTTCGTGACGCCCTTCATCGTCCTGCTGGGCCGCACCCTGGTCATCGCCATGGTGCTGCTGGTGGTGTTCATCGCCGCGGGCCTGTGGCGCCAGACCTGGCTGCCGATGTGGATGGTGCGGGTGTTCGCCGTGGCCCTGGCCGCGCCGGTGGCGACCTTCGTGGTGTACCTGCCGGCGGTGGGCGGCGACGTTTCCGCGGTGCTGGCGCACGAGGGCCGGGTGTCGGGCTTCATCCTCATCGCCGGCTGCAGCCTGGTGATCGGCCCCTTGCTGGCGCTGGGCGCGATGTACCGCGAGCGTGACCTGCAGGTGCGCAGCCAACTGCTGCAGTTCGCGCTGGAAAGGAGCACGCTGGAGCGGCAGGCGCTGGATGCGAGGCTGCAGCTGCTGCACGCCCAGATCGAGCCGCACTTCCTCTTCAACACCCTGGCCAACGTGCAGGCGCTGGTGGAGTCCGGATCGCCGCAGGCGCCGGCGGTGCTCAAGAGCCTCATCGCCTACCTGCGCGCCGCCATGCCGCGGCTCAACGACGAACAAGCCACGCTGGGCCAGGAGGTGCACCTGGTGCGGGCCTACCTGGAGCTCATGCACATGCGCATGCCCGACCGCCTCGCCTTCGACGTGGCCGTGCCCCAGGACCTGATGGCGCTGCGTTTCCCGGCCATGGCCCTGCTCACGCTGGTGGAAAACGCCATCCGCCACGGCATCGACCCGAGCGAGCAGGGCGGGCGCATCGACGTGGGCGCCGTGCGAGAAGGCTCGTCGGTGGTGCGGCTGTGGGTGGCCGACACCGGCGTGGGCATGGACGACAAGGCCGTGCCCGGCACAGGCCTGAGCAACCTGCGGGCGCGCATCAAGGCCTTTTTCGGCGATGCCGCGCGCTTCGAGTTGCAGGAACAATCGCCCCACGGCCTGCGCGCCGAACTGGTCCTTCCCCTGTCGACTGACACTGCCTTCCGATGAGCCGCATCACTGCCTTGATCGCCGATGACGAACCGCTGCTTCGCGAGCGCCTGCGCTCGCACCTGGCCCGGCTGTGGCCGGAGCTGGAGGTGGTGGCCGAGGCGCGCAACGGCCGCGAGGCGGTGGAGATGTTCGACATCCACCTGCCTGACGTGGTGTTCCTGGACGTGCACATGCCGGGCATGAACGGCATCGATGCGGCGCGTTCCATCGACCGGCGCGCGCAGGTGGTGTTCGTCACCGCTTTCGAGCAGTACGCGGTCAAGGCCTTCGAGCAGGGGGCACTGGACTACCTGGTCAAGCCGTTCGAGGAGCAACGCCTGGCCGACACGGTGAATCGGCTGCGTGAGCGGCTGAAGGTGGCCAGCGTCCCGGCGGGCGTGCCGTCCATCGAGCAGGTCATCGAGCATCTGTCCGGTGAGCTGCGCCAGCGCACGGGGCCGAGGCAGTTCCTGCAGTGGATCAAGGCCTCGGTGGGATCCAGCGTGAAGCTCATTCCGGTCGAGCAGGTGGCCTACCTGCGGGCCGACGAGAAGTACACGCTGGTGGTGTGGGAAGGCGGCGAAGCGCTGATCCGAAAGACGATCCGCGAGCTGGCCGATGAACTCGACCCGGACCGCTTTGCGCAGGTGCATCGCTCGGTGATCGTGAACCTGCACGAGGTGGTGCAGGTGAACCGGGGGCCGAATGAAACGGCGGAGATTCAGCTGAAGGATCGCAAGGAGCTGCTGCCGGTCAGCCGCAGCTTCGTGCACGTGTTCAGACAAATGTAGCCCCCCAGTCGCTGCGCTCCTGCCCCCGAGGGGCGCCGCCCTGCGGACCGGCGAAGCCGGATCCGCGGGCGTGGCTTGATGGGCGCCTGGGCCTGCGGCCGGCTGGTGCTTATTGCTGGTGCTGGGGCGTGGTTTCAGACATCGCGACCTGGACGGCGCGTTTGCCGTTCACTTCCACCTTGGGCAGGTAGACGACTTGGGCTTCGGCCTTGGGTTGCTCGAACAGGGCCGATCCCACGGCCAGCGTACCGGCTGCGAGCACGCAGAAGGCAAGGGCGGCGGAAAAGACACGGTCAAACATGATGGCTCCTGGGTGGTCAACGCGAATGTTTGCGTTGGATGAACTCTAGGCCGCGGCACGGGTGAATCAAACCGGGATGCGACGGACGGAGGAATGTCCGGCATCAAGTGCGGGTTTGCACGACATGCGGTGGATCGAACCCCTTCAGCAGTGCGATGCGGCGCCGATAACCATCGAGACGCGCGTGAAGTTCTACGCATTTCCTTGTTCCGCTGCCTTTGGGGGCCTGCCCATGAAGATTCCGTTCCTTTCCACCGGTGGCGCATCGATGTCGCTGGGCAAGCGTTTTGGCTTCAGCTTCGCGGCCATCCTTGCCCTGCTCATCCTCGTGGGTGGCGTGAGCCAGGTGCTCATGTCGACGATCTCCGGCCACATGAAGGGCATCGTCGAGATCAACAACCGGCAGATGGCGCTGGCCAACACGATGATCGACCAGGTCAACGACATGGCGATCACGTTGCGCACGCTCACGCTGCTGACCGAGGTCAAGGAAGTGGACAAGCAGGTCAAGCTGCTGGAGCAGGCCACCGAATCCTATGTGCGCACCGAAAAGGAGCTGGCGCAGCTTCTGAATCAGAGCGGCAGCGCCATGGAACGCGAGCTGTTCAAGAAGATCGAGGCGGTGCGCGCCACCACGCTGCCGCTGATCGCCAAGGCCGCCAAGCTGGGTGCCGATGGCGCCACGCCCGAAGCCACCATCGTGCTGATGCGCGAGGTGCGGCCGGTGGAGCATGAGTGGCGTACCCTGGTGGGGCAACTGATCACGCTGCAGGCGCAGCTCAATGCATCGGCCTATGCCGAGGCGCGCAAGACCGAGTCGATTTCCAGCATCGTGCTGGTGGCCGTGGGGGCATTCGCCCTGGCACTGGGCGGCTTGCTTGCATGGCGGCTGAGCCGCAGCGTGCTCAAGCCGGTGTCCGAGGCCATCCACGTGACCGAGCGCATCGCCCAGGGCGACCTGTCCACCCCGGTGGATGCGAGCCGCGGCGACGAACTCGGCCGCCTGCTGGCCGCGGTGTCGGGCATGCAGGACCGCCTGCGCAACCTGGTGGGTGACATCCGCAACTCGGCGGAGTCCATCTCCACCGCGTCCACCGAGATCGCCACGGGCAACCATGACCTGAGCCACCGCACGGAGCAGCAGGCCGCCAGTCTGCAGAAGACCGCTTCCAGCATGGAGCAGCTCACCGGCACGGTGCGCCACAACGCCGATTCGGCGCGGCAGGCCGATCAGCTCGCCACCTCCGCCTCGGAGATCGCCGCCCGCGGCGGCGTGGTGGTGGAGCAGGTGGTGACCACCATGGCCGACATCTCGGCGAGCTCGAAGAAGATCGCCGACATCATCGGCGTGATCGACGGCATTGCCTTCCAGACCAACATCCTCGCGCTGAATGCGGCGGTGGAAGCGGCACGCGCCGGCGAGCAAGGCCGCGGCTTCGCGGTCGTGGCCGGCGAGGTGCGCTCGCTGGCCCAGCGCAGCGCCGAAGCGGCCAAGGAAATCAAGGCGCTGATCAGCGCCTCCGGCGAGCGGGTCGATTCAGGCGCCAGGCTGGTGACCGATGCGGGCTCCACCATGCGCGAGATCGTCGCGTCGATCCAGCGCGTGACGGACATCATGTCGGAGATCTCTGCCTCCACCAGCGAGCAGAGCAACGGCATCGGCCACGTGAGCGGCGAGGTTCACCAGCTCGACCAGATGACGCAGCAGAACGCGGCGCTGGTGGAGCAGAGCGCCGCGGCCACAGAAAGCCTGAAGGACCAGGCCAGCCGCCTGGCCCAGGCGGTGCGGGCCTTCAGGTTGCGCGGAGAGTCTGTGGCGGCCTGAGGTCAGCCGCTGACATCAGCCGAAGTGGCAGATGTAGTGCAGCGGCTTGTCCACCGCGATCTCGAAGGACGAGTTGCCCGGCACGTCGAATGATTGGCCGCCGGCGTAGGTGGTCCAGCCCTCGGCACCGGCCAGCTTCACGCGGCATTCGCCTTCCACCAGCTCCATCACCTCCGGCGCGCCGGTGTTGAAGGTCAGCGACGAAGGAAGGATCACCCCCACGCTCTTGCGCGTGCCGTCGGCCAGCTCGATGGTGTGCGACACGCACTTGCCGTCGAAGTACACGTTGGCGCGCGTCGTCACGGTCGCCTGGATCTTGTCTTTGCTCATGGGGTTCACTTGTCGTTCTTGATGCGGGGCAGGTCCGTGCCCGTGGACGCCAGCAGGCCGGCCTTGGTGTAGGTGGACAGCTTGGCGCGGGTGTCCTCGATGTCGAGGTTGCGCATGGTGAGCTGGCCGATGCGGTCGGCCGGCGAGAAGGCCGAGGCACCCTTTTCCATGGTCAGGCGCTCGGGCTTGTAGCTCAGGTTGGGCGACTCGGTGTTCATCAGCGAGTAGTCGTTGCCGCGGCGCAGCTCGATGGTCACCTCGCCGGTCACGGCACGCGCCACCCAGCGCTGCGCCGTCTCGCGCAGCATGATGGCCTGCGGGTCGAACCAGCGGCCCTGGTACAGCAGGCGGCCCAGGCGGCGGCCGTTGTCGCGGTACTGCTCGATGGTGTCTTCGTTGTGGATGCCGGTGATGAGCCGCTCGTAGGCGATGAACAGCAGCGCCAGGCCCGGGGCCTCGTAGATGCCGCGGCTCTTGGCCTCGATGATGCGGTTCTCGATCTGGTCGCTCATGCCCAGGCCATGGCGGCCGCCGATGCGGTTGGCTTCGAGGATCAGCTCGACCGGGTCGGTGAATTCGCGGCCGTTCAGGGCCACGGGCTGGCCTTCCTCGAAGCGCACCGTCACCGTCTCGCGCTTGACCTCGACCTCGTCCTTCCAGAAGGCCACGCCCATGATGGGCTGCACGATCATGATGCCGCTGTTGAGGTGCTCCAGGTCCTTCGCCTCGTGGGTGGCACCCAGCATGTTGCTGTCGGTGGAGTAGGCCTTTTCGGCGGACATCTTGTAGCCGAAGCCCGCCTTGGTCATGAAGGCGGACATCTCGGCGCGGCCGCCCAGCTCGTCGATGAAGAGCTGGTCCAGCCAGGGCTTGTAGATGCGCAGGCTGGGGTTGGTGAGCAGGCCGTAGCGGTAGAAGCGCTCGATGTCGTTGCCCTTGAAGGTGGAGCCGTCGCCCCAGATGTCCACGCCGTCTTCCTTCATGGCGGCCACGAGCATGGTGCCGGTGACGGCACGGCCCAGCGGCGTGGTGTTGAAGTAGGTGACGCCTGCGGTGGAGATGTGGAAGGCGCCGGCCTGCAGGGCGGCAATGCCTTCGGCGGCCAACTGGGCGCGGCAGTCGATCAGCCGGGCCTTTTCCGCACCGTAGAGCATGGCGCGGCGGGGGATGTCGTCGTAGTCCGGCTCGTCGGGCTGGCCCAGGTTGGCGGTGTAGGCATAGGGCACGGCGCCCTTCTGGCGCATCCAGTGGAGCGCGGCGGAGGTGTCCAGGCCGCCGGAAAAGGCGATGCCGACCTTCTGGCCGGTGGGCAGGTGCTGCAGGATGGTGGTCATGTCGGGAAGGGGAGGGAAAACGAGGAACCGGGGCGTATTTTCGCGGCATTCGGGAACGACCCCGAATTTTTCGGTTTTAGTTGGCTGAGCTTTTCTCCAGTTACAGGCCGACACTGCCGAACATCCGGGCTGACACGAAGCTGTATGTCACCCACGATGAACGCCCGCGTTCCCTTGCTGAGCGACCTGGCGGTCCCCCATTCGGAGGCCGTGCTGGCGCGCCTGTTCGAGGTGAGCAATGAGCCCATGACCCTGACCGAGGTGGACTCGGGGCTGGTCATGCGGGTGAATGCCGCCTTTGCCGAACTCACCGGCTTCTCGCCGGAAGAGCTGGTGGGGCGGCGGGCCGTGGACCTGGGCCTGTGGGCCGATCCGCGGGTGCGCGAGCGCTACATCCAGCGGCTGCGCAACGAAGGTCGGGTGGACGATTTCGCGGTGACCTTCGTCGCCCGAGGTGGCACCCGCCTGAAGCTGCAGCTGTCAGCCACCCTGTTCGAGCAGGACGGCGTGGCGTATCTCGTCACCGTCATGCGTGACATGAGCGCGCGCGAACGGCGGCGCCTGCACTACGAGGCCATCCTGGACAACGCGATGGTGGGCATCGCCTTCACCCGCGACCGCATCTTCCAGCACGCCAACCCGCGCTTCGAGGAGATGTTCGGCTGGCCGGTGGGTGGCATCAGCGGGCAGCCGGGCCGGGTGGTGTGGGCCAGCGAGGAGGCCTACGCCCAGATCGGACGCAAGGCCGGCCCGCTGCTGGCGGCCAACTTGCCGTTCGAGGGCGAATTCCAGATGTGCAAGCGCGACGGCACGGTCTTCTGGGCCAGCATCCGCGCGCACGCCATCGACCCGGACGAGCCCATCAGCGGCGGCTCCATCTGGATCATCGACGACGTGAGCGATCGCCGCCGCGCCCAGGAGGCGCTGGCCGCCGCGCGCGACCAGGCCGAGGCGGCCAGCCGCGCCAAGAGCGAGTTCCTGGCCAACACCAGCCACGAGATCCGCACGCCACTGAACGGCCTGCTGGGGCTGGTGCGGCTGGCGCTGGTGCCCGACCTGGAGCCGCAGCGGCAGCGCGAATACCTGGAGCGCATCCAGGACAGCGCCGAGGCGTTGGCGGGCACCATCTCCGACATCCTGGACCTGTCCAAGATCGAGGCCGGCCGCCTGACGCTGGAGCATGTGGTGTTCGACCTGCATGCGCTGCTGAACACCCAGGGCAACGCCTATGCCGAGCTGGCACGGGCCAAGGGCCTGGCCTTCCGCCTGGAGATCGCCGACGACGTGCCGCGCTGGGTCAACGGCGACCCGGTGCGGGTGCGCCAGATCATCTCCAACTTCTGCAACAACGCGCTGAAGTTCACCGCCAAGGGGCTGATCGGCATCCGCGTGCTGTGCCTGCCCAGCGGCATGGTGCGCCTGGAAGTGGTGGACACCGGCCCGGGCGTGCCGCCGCACCTGCTGCCGCGTCTGTTCCAGCCCTTCTCGCAGGCCGACAGCTCCACCACGCGCCAGTACGGCGGCACGGGACTGGGCCTGAACATCTGCCGCCAGCTCGCCCACCTGATGGGCGGCGAGGTCGGCTTGGAAAGCCACGTGGGCGAGGGCAGCTGCTTCTGGGCGGAGTTGCCGCTGGAAGTCGCCGGCCCGCTGCGCGAGCGCCAGAACAACCGCGACACGGCGCTTGAGACCTTGCGTGGCGCCCGCGTGCTGCTGGCCGAGGACAACGTGGTGAACACGCTGGTGGCCGAGGCCATCCTCAAGCAGTGGGGTGCCAGCGTGACGACGGTGGTCAACGGTGCCGAGGCCATCGAAGCGGTGCAGCAGGAGAACGGCGCCTTCGACGCCATCCTCATGGACCTGCAGATGCCGGTGCTGGGCGGCATCGACGCGGCCATCGCCATCCGCCGGCAGTACGGCGCCACCGTGCTGCCCATCATCGCGCTGACCGCCGACGTGCTGGTCTCCGAGCGCGAAGCGGCGCTGCGGCATGGCATGAACGACTTCCTGTCCAAGCCCATCGACCCCGACCGCCTGGCCACGGCGCTGGCGCGCTGGGTGCGCCGCGCCCGGCGGGCGCAGGGCGAGGTGACGCAACAACTGGGGCAACAGACGTAACGGCTGGGTATTCCGTCACTAAGGCCAGGGGTCATCCCCTGAAGCAGTGGGTGCCGCCGCACGGCAACAGGCGTTGTAGCGGTTAAGCTCCCAGGCTACTTTTCGATACCGGCGCCAGAGACCGGGGAAAACCGTTTCCAATATGGCCAGCAATCCTCCGCCGACCGCCTCCATGGACGAGCATGACGCCCTGCCGGCCGGTACCCGTTTCGGCGAACTGGAGATCCTGCGCGTGCTGGGCGTGGGCGGTTTCGGCATCGTCTACCTGGCGCAGGACCACGCGCTGGAACGCCAGGTGGCGCTCAAGGAATACATGCCCAGCTCGCTGGCCGGGCGCGGCAAGGGCGGCTACGCGGTGTCCATCCGCTCCGGTGCCCACAGCGAAACCTATGCGCTGGGCCTGCGGTCCTTCGTGAACGAGGCGCGGCTGCTGGCGCGCTTCAACCATCCGTCGCTGGTCAAGGTCTACCGCTTCTGGGAAGAGAACGGCACCGCCTACATGGTGATGCCCTACCTGCAGGGCCGCACCCTGCGCGAGGTGCGCCGCTCGATGAGCATCCCGCCCTCGGAGGCGTGGATCCGCTCCGTCATCGACCCGGTGATGGACGCGCTGGAGATCCTGCACGGCGAGGACGTCTATCACCGAGACATCGCCCCGGACAACATCCTGCTGCCGCCGGGCGAAGTGCCGGTGCTGCTGGACTTCGGCGCCGCGCGCCGCGCCATCGGCGACCGCACGCAGACCTTCACCGCCATCCTCAAGCCCAGCTACGCGCCCATCGAGCAGTACGCCGAAGCCGTGGCCCTGCGCCAGGGGCCCTGGACCGACCTGTACGCACTGGGTGCCGTCGTGTACTACCTGCTGCGCGGCACGCCGCCGCCGCCGGCCACCGCCCGCGCGGTGCAGGACGATGTGCCGCTGCTGCATGCGCACGAGAACCCGGCGATGTCCGAGCCGTTCCTGGCCGCGGTCGAATGGGCGCTGGCCATCCGTCCGGGCGACCGGCCGCAGAACATCGCCGCCTTGCGCGAGGTGCTGGAAGGCCGAGCCGCCGTGCCGCCGAAGGGCCGGCCGGGCACGACCCAGCCCGAGCGCACGGTGAAGCTGCCGCCGCGCGAAGACACAACCAACTTCGCGCCGACCATGCCCTACGAGCATCAGCCGGCCGTGCCCACCGACCTGGAAGCCACGCGGCCGATGACGAATCCGCCGCCGCGCGTCGCGCCGGTCGCCGCCGTCGCAGAGGAGCCGACCTATCCGCCGGTGGGGCAGCGCACCACGGTGCCGCCCAAGGTTCCAGTGCCCGCGCAGCCGCGGCCCAAGACGGCGCCGCCGCCCGTTGTGGCCCGAGACTCCGTGCATGGGGACACCACCGTCATGCCGCCGCGGGCGACCGTCGAGAAGGCGCCCGCCTCCAGGCGTGGCGTCTGGGCGCTGGCCGGGGTTGCGGCCTTGGTGGGTGTCGGCGCGGTGGCGGCCTGGGTGATGGGCGCACGGGCGCCCTCTGCCGCGGTCGCCGGCCCCGCGCCTGCTGCATCGTCCATGGCCGAGCCCGCGGCCCTGCCGAATCCGTCTGCGGCGCTCACGAGCGCGAGTGCCCCGGTTCAGGCGCCGGCAGCCGTGCCTGCTGCGACCAACAATCCGATCGCCACGGTGGCTGAATCGACCGCCACCAAGCCGGCCAGGCCCGTGGCGTCGGCATCGGCGGTCATGGGCAATGAGCAGACCGCGTCGGTCAAGCTGCCCCCGGGCAAGGACAAGCCGGCCAAGCCCACGGACCAGCCCGCTTCTGTGACCCACCACGAGGATGCACGCCCCGGCGAGCGCCATGCCGTGCCGGCCCGCGAAGAGCCGGCCCATGCCCCGCAGAACAACACCGAGAAGCAGCCCACGGTGGTGCTGATGCCGCCGCAAGCGCCGGCCAGCCCGCGCGAGGCTTGCGGCTCCCGCGTGTTCCTGGCGCTCGCGGTGTGCATGGAAGAGGTCTGCGAGCGTCCCCGCTTCAAGAACCATCCGCAGTGCGAGAAGGTCCGCGCCATCGTCGAGCGCCGCAAGCGCAACGAGGGCGGCGACTGAGCGCCTGTGGCCCTACTGGGCCAGCCAGTCGCGAAATGCCGATGCGCGTTCCTGGCTCACGCTGACCTCATCTTCGCTGCGCGGCACCAGTTCCACGCTGAGCCTGCCCTTGCCGGCAGCACCGAAGCGGGCCACCGACTGGGCGCTCACCAGGTACTGGCGATTCAAGCGGAAGAACACCGCCGGGTCCAGTCCCGCTTCGATGTCGGCCAACGGTGAATCGACGAGGCATCGCGTGCCATCCATTGCGACCACGAAACTCAGCTTGTCCTGCGAGACGAAGTAGGCCACCTGCTCGACGGGAATTGCCACGAACTGCGTGCCCTTGCGGCCCACGATGCGACGGCGCCTCGTGGCCGGCGGACTCTGCAGATCGGCCATCAGCGCGGCGACATTGCCGGCGAAGTGCTGCCTGAGCCGTGCATGCTTGGCAAACACCTGCGCCAGGCGATCTTCGTTCACCGGCTTGAGCAGATAGTCCAGCGCCTGGGCCTGGAAGGCCTGCATCACGAACTCGTCGTAGGCGGTGGTGAATACCACTGGGGACGACAGCACGCCGTCTCGAAACAGCTCCAGCGACAAGCCGTCGGACAGTTGGATGTCCAGCAGCATCAGGTCGGGCGGCTCGTTGGCCTGCAGCCATGTACGGGCTTCTCGAACCGACGAAGCCGCTCCTGCGACCCGGGCATGCGGCGCTACGCGGGCCAGCGCATCGATCAGCCTGTCGCGCGCTGGCGCCTCATCGTCGGCGATGAACAGCCTCATGCTGGCACCACCAGCGGCACGCGCACTTCGAAACGATGGCCGTCGCTGGACACCGCCAGGCTGCGACCCGTCAGCAGGCGGCAGCGCTCGTCGAGGTTGGACAGGCCCAGCCTGGAGCTGGGCCGCGCGCTGCTGCGCGGCGCCATGCGGTTGGCCACGCACACGGCGTCGCCGTCCAGCGTGAGGGCCACCGACAGCGGCGAGTCGTCGCCCAGCTGGTTGTGCTTGACCGCGTTCTCCACCAGGGTCTGCAGCGCCAGCGGCGCGATGGCAAAGCGAGCGGGCGCCAAGGCATCGTCGATGTCCACGGCAATGGCGTGGCCGAAGCGCAAGGCCAGCAGCCGGTGGTAGTGGCGCACGAACTCGAGTTCGTCCCTGAGCGGGACGACATCGCGGTCGCGGCTGGCGAGCACGTAACGGTAGACCTCGGCCAGCGTGTCGCAGAAGGCACGGCCGCGCTGCGGGTCATGGGTGATGAGATGCCCGAGCGTGTTCAGGCTGTTGAAGAGGAAGTGCGGATCGATCTGTGCCCTGAGCGCGGCCAGCTCTGCTTCGGCGCGGCTGCGTTCGAGCTTTTCGACGCGCACAAGGTCGGACTCCCGCTCGCGGATGAGGAAAACCGTCTCGTAGGCATGCGTCACGAAGATCACGCAGATGACGTTGGTCAGCGTGACCACCAGGATCTTGGTGGTGTCCAGCGGCAAGGGCGCGATGTGGAACCACGCCCACAGCCACACGAAGGTGAGCGGCGCGGTGTAGAGCACGTTGGCCGTGACCAGCATGGCCAGCTTTCGCCAAGGGTTGGCGAACCAGTCGAAATGCTCGCGCTGCTTGAACAGCAGCCAGCGGTTGCCCAGCCAGATGGCCGCCGCCAGGCCCAGGTGCCCGAGGAAGCCCAGCCAGAAGCGGGGCTCGGAGATCGCGATGCTGCCGTACAGGCCTGTCAGCGCCGGGATGGTGCAGGCGAAGCCGACCACGCCCACGCACATCAGCAAGCGGTCATCGAAGGGCTGGGCGGCAGCGGGTTTCGGCGGCGTCACGTCGAGGTTCGGCAATCAGGTTTCCGGTTTCGGCCAGCTTTGCCTTGAGAGTGCTGAACCCGGCTTGCAGCATGGCTGCCGGAAGCTCGTTTCCACACACACCACGAGGAGAGATGGATGGACCAGGTTCAGATCAATTATGGGGCGGTGGGCGCTGCGGCGCTGCTGAGTTTCGTCATCGGAGGGCTGTGGTATTCACCGATCCTCTTCGCGCAGTCCTGGATGCGCGAGGCCGGGCTGGACGAAGCGCAGACGCGAAGCGCCAACATGGCGAAGGTGTTCGGCCTGTCGTTCATCTGCAGCATCGTGATGGCGCTGAACCTCGCAGCCTTCATCGGCGCGAAGGCGAGCCTGGGTTTTGGTGTCTTTGCCGGCGCGGCCACCGGCATCGGCTGGGTGGCCATGTCGCTGGCCGTGATCTACCTCTTCGAGCAGCGCTCGCTCAGGCTGTGGCTGATCAACAGTGGCTACCAGGTGGTGTCGTACACGGCGATGGGGGCGGTGATCGGCGCCTGGAAGTAGGGCTGTCGCCTACCGCACCAGGCGTCATGAAGCTGCCATGGCGGCTGCGCACACTGCCGGCCATCTCAAGGATGGGGCGCACGCCATGGATCGCCGCGATTTCGTTCGCAACAGCTTGTGGTTTGCCGGTGCTGGTGCGATGTCACCCCTGCGCACCTGGGCCCAGGCACCCGCGGTGGTGACCCGCGACGCGATGCGTCCGCAGTTCCCGTCGGGCGTGCAGTCGGGCGATGCCACCGCCGACAGCGCCATTGTCTGGACGCGGTCCGACCGCCCGGCGCGCATGTGGGTGGAGTGGTCCACCACCGCGAGCTTCGCCAACGTGAGCCGCGTGCGCGGCCCGCATCTGCTGGAAGACGGTGACTTCACCGGCCGAATCGACCTCACCGGCCTGCCGGCGGGCCAGGAAGTTTTCTACCGCGTGCTGCTGCAGGACCTGCGCAACGAGCGCACCTTGTCCGAGCCCATGGCCGGCCATCTGCGCCTGCCGCAGGCCTCACAGGCGAAGCCGCTGCGCAACGTGCGCTTCACCTGGGGCGGCGACACGGCGGGGCAGGGCTTCGGCATCAACGAAGCCTGGGGTGGCATGAAGATCTACGAGCAGATCCGCAGCCTGCAGCCGGACTTCTTCCTGCACAGCGGCGACAACATCTATGCCGACGGACCCATCCAGGCCGAGGTGAAGCTGGCCGACGGCTCCAAGTGGAACAACCTCGTCACCGAGGAAGTGAGCAAGGTTGCCGAGACGCTCAACGAATTCCGAGGCCGCTACCGCTACAACATGATGGACGCCAACATCCGCCGCATGGCGTCGGAGGTGCCGCAGATCTGGCAGTGGGACGACCACGAGGTCACCAACAACTGGTCGGACTCCAAGGACGTGAGCGGTGACGCGCGCTACACCGAGAAGAACGTGCCGCTGCTGGTGGCACGCGCGACACGCGCCTTCCTAGACTACGCGCCGCTGCGCCGCGGCCCGGACGCCGAGAGCGAGCGCGTGTTCCGCCATCTGCCGCAGGGCCCGCTGCTGGATGTGTTCGTGGTGGACATGCGCAGCTACCGCGGCCCCAACGGCCCCAACCTGCAGACCGAGGAGACGCCCGAGAGCGCCTTCATGGGCCGCCCTCAGGTGGCCTGGCTGCTCGACGGACTCAAGCGTTCCAAGGCCACGTGGAAGGTGATCGCGGCGGACATGCCCATCGGCCTGGGCGTGCCCGACGGCAAGGATGCGCAGGGCCGCGACAAGTGGGAAGCCATCGCCAACGGCGAGAACGGCGCGCCGCTGGGGCGCGAGCTGGAGATTGCGCGTCTGCTGCGCGAGATCAAGCGCGCGAAGATCCACAACGTGGTCTGGCTCACCGCCGACGTGCACTACACCGCGGCCCACTTCTACGACCCGGCCAAGGCGAAGTTCACCGACTTCCTGCCGTTCTGGGAATTCGTGTCCGGCCCGCTGAACGCCGGCAGCTTCGGGCCCAACAAGCCGGACGAGACCTTCGGCCCCCAGCTCATGTACGTGAAGGCGCCCGAAGCGCAGAACGCGCCGCCCAGCGCCGGCCTTCAGTTCTTCGGACAGGTGGACATCGACGCGAAGACGCGCGCGATGACCGTGGCGCTGAAGGACCTGACCGGCGCCACGCTCTACACGAAGACGCTGGCGCCGGCGAAGGCCTGATCAGGGTGCGGTGATGCGGGCGACGGACCCGCCCTGGATCAGCACGTACAGCGCGCCGTCGTTGCCGGCCAGCATGTCCACCGGGCTGCCGGCGAGCTTGGCGAAGGCGTAGGCGGCGTTGTTGTTGGCCGGGTCCAGCCGGCCGACCCACTTGCTCACGTAGTCGGCAAAGAAGTAGTTGCCGCGGTACGAAGCCGGGAAGGGGCCGGCGTTGGGATAGAACGCTCCACCCGCGATGGCAAATCCCGTGAAGAAGCCGCCGGGCCCGGAGCCGGCCGGCGACGCATCGGAATGCTTGTAGGTGAACAGCGGGCCGGTGATGCCGCTGACGACGTTGTCAGGTCCTTCTGACGATGGCCATCCGTAGTTGCGGCCGCTGCCGCCCACGTTGATCTCTTCCCAGGTGCTCTGGCCCACGTCGTTGATGTAGAGGGTGCCGGTGCCCGGCTGCACGGCGAAGGTAAACGGATTGCGCAGGCCATAGGCCCAGATGGCGCACTTGAGCGTGGCGGCCGTCGTGCAGAAGGGGTTGTCGCTGGGGATGCTGCCGTCGTCGTTGAACCGCAGCAGCTTGCCCAGCGGCGTGTTCAGGTCCGGCGCGTTGGCGCTGTTGGCGTTCTCGCCCACGCCGGCGTAGAGCTTGCCGTCGCCGCCGAAGTGGATGGCGCCGCCGTTGTGGTTGGTGGCCGACAAGGCAGGCAGGTCCACCAGCTTCTCTTCCGCGCCTGTTGAAACGTCGCCGCTGGCGGTGAGTCGGCTGATTCTGTTGTGGATGCCGTTCTCAGGTGTCGTGTAGTAGACGTAGACCCAGCCGTTGGTGCTGAAGTTGGGATGGAACGTGACGCCCAGCAGGCCGCGCTCGCCGTTCGAATCCACCGTGAAGGTGTGGAAAGCGGTGGCCTGCAGCACGCCGTTCTTGATCACACGCAGCTTGCCGGTCTGCTCCGCCACGAAGATGCGGCCATCGGGCGCCTGCGCCATCGCGGTGGTCGAGGCCATGCCGGTGACCCAGGCTTCATCCTTGGTGAAACCGGCGTCGACGGCGTTGGTGCCTGCCGTCTTCACGGTGATGGACTTCCACGCGCTCTGGTTGGCCGCCGCGTCAGCAGCACGCACGCTGACGATGTGCTGCCCCGGCGCATAGGCGTTGGCATCGAAAGTCATCGAGAAGGGCGAGCTGCTGTCGGTGCCCAGCGAGACGCCGTCCACCTGGAACTGCATCGAGGTCACGCCCACGTCGTCCGTGCCGGTGCCCGAGATGGTGACGGTGCCCGTAAGCCCGCTGGCGAAGTCCGACGGCGAGAGGATGCCGGCGGTGGGCGGCGTCGTGTCCGAACCGGGGGGAGGCGGCGGTGGCGGAGGAGGTGGGGGCGGGGGCGGCATGGGGGCAGACGAGTCGCTGCCTCCGCAGCCGGACATCATCGAAGCCGTGAAGGCGCTGAGGAAGGCGCTCATCAGCGCGCTCAGGAACACCTGCCGGACGGACCCGTGCGACGTCGCCATGCTCCACCTCGTGTTGTTGTCAGGGCCTGGTCATTGTGGCGATGCGGGCACCACCCCACGTAAACGAGGGTAAGCGGTCCGCCTACGGGTTTGCCCCTGCCCGAAGCGTCACCCAGGCGGCACGCATCCGCGCGATGCTTGCGATATATCGATGGGTTTGCAGTCAAGGAGACACCGTTGTCCAAGGTTCCTGCGGATCGCCCCCATTTCAAGCACTGGCCCAAGCGGCTGCCGCGCGAAGTCGTCGTGCCCGAGACCTCGCTGTGGGAGAACCTGAACATCGCGGCAAGGCGCTATCCGCACAAGCCGATGTACGTGTTCTTCGGCCGGCCGCTCACCTTCTCGCAGGCGCGCGACCAGTCCGAGGCGGTGGCGGGCTGGCTGCAGCAGCGCGGCGTGAAGAAGGGCGACCGCGTGCTGCTGTACATGCAGAACTGCCCGCAGTACGCGCTGGCCTACTACGGCATCCTGCGGGCCGATGCGGTGGTGGTGCCGGTGAACCCGATGAACCGCGCCGACGAGTTCACGCACTACATCACCGATGCACAGGCGCGCTTCGCGATCTGCAGCGCCGATCTCGCGGGCATCGTCGAAGCGGCCAACGCGATGGTGCCCGAGGCCGATCGTCTCCAGGACGTGATCGTCACCCGCTACACCGACCTCATGCCCGAAGGCGACATCGAGCCCGAACTCGCACCGCCGCCAGCCATGGACACCTGGTTGCGCAGCGACCCGCCGCTGCCCGCTGGCTTCACGCGCTGGAACGAGGTGATCGCCGCTGCCGTGAGGCCCGGCCCGCACACCGCGCAGGCCGATGACCTCGCACTGCTGCCCTACACCTCGGGCACCACCGGCAACCCCAAGGGCTGCATGCACACGCACCGCACGCTCATGCACAACGTGGTGGGCGGCGGCCTGTGGGGCTATGCCGCGGCCGAGGCGGTGAGCCTGGGCGTGGTGCCCATGTTCCACATCACCGGAATGATGTACGGCCTGCTGTCGCCCGCCTACTCGGGCAGCACGGTGGTGCTGATGCCGCGCTGGGACCGCGAACTGGCAGGGCGCCTGATCTCGCGCTTCCAGATCACGCACTTCACCTGCATCCCGACGATGATCATCGATCTCTTCGGCAGCCCCAACTACGCGAGCTTCAACCTCAAGAGCCTGCGCTACCTCAGCGGCGGCGGCGCGGCCATGCCCTATGCAGTGGCCGAACGCCTGCGGGACGAATTCGGCCTGCTCTTCGCCGAAGGCTACGGCCTCACCGAGACCGCCGCGCCCAGCCATGCGAACCCGCCTGAATCACCCAAGCTGCAATGCCTGGGCATGCCCATCTTCGGCGTGGACTCGCGCGTGGTGGACCCGATCACCCTGACCGAACTGCCGCCGGGCGAGATCGGCGAGATCATCACCCATGGGCCGATGGTGTTCAAAGGCTACTGGCGGCATCCCGAGGCGACGCGGGCGGCCTTCGTCGAGTTCGAAGGCAAGACCTTCTTCCGCACCGGCGACCTGGGCCGCATGGACGAGGACGGCTACTTCTTCATCACCGACCGCCTGAAGCGCATGATCAACGCCAGCGGCTTCAAGGTGTGGCCGGCCGAGGTGGAGCTGCTGCTGTACAAGCACCCGGCGGTGCAGGAGGCCTGCATCATCTCCGCCAAGGATGCCTACCGCGGCGAGACGGTGAAGGCGGTGGTGGTGCTGCGCACCGAGGCCAAGGGCAAGACGACACCCGAAGACATCATGGCCTGGTCGCGCGAGCACATGGCGGCCTACAAGGTGCCCAAGATCGTGGAGTTCGTGGAGACGCTGCCGAAGTCGGGCTCGGGCAAGGTCATGTGGCGCATGTTGCAAGACCAGCAAGCCCAGGCCGATTCAGCAGCCTGACCGAAGCGGCTACTTCGACCAGGTCTTCTGGACTTCGACGAAGTCCGAAGGCGTGGCTTCCGAGACTTGAAGTCGCGTGGTGGTGAAGAAGTCCGACAGCCGGCTGTGGCCGTGCTTGCTGCGGGCTTCTTCCTCCTTGGCTGCGATGAGGATGGACAGCCGCGAGCGCAGCTCCGACAGGCCCGGACAGCTCCAGTCCGTCACGATGCTCTTGAGCTGCGCGAAGCCCTTGCTGAGCACCTCCAGCGGAATGCCGTCCAGCGCTTCGGGGCCATCCTTGCGCAAGGCCCGTTCGATGTAGCCCAGGTGCCGCATCAGCCGCCGCGTCCCGTTGTGCTGGGTGAGGAGGTGGCGCAGCTCGATCTGCATGGTCAGCTCGATGTCGGCCGCCGGTGCAGGGCGGGACACCGGTGCGGGCTGTGAATTCGTCCGGCTCGATCGCGCCGGCTGCTCGACGACCACGCGCAGGCGTCCGCCCTGGCGGCGCAGCTTGAAGTCGCTGGTCAGCAGGCGGTTCAGCAACACCAGGGGCTGCAGCAGCAAGGCAACAGGGGAGGGTTTCCGACTCATGGTTCATCACGGGCCGCGGTCGAGCGCGGCCTTGGGCGAATCATGCAGTGGCGCGCGGCGGACAGCGTCATCCCAAAAGCGACATTTTTCGAAGAAATGTCGAATCGGCACGGGTTTGCGGACTACGATTCGTCCCGCTTGTGGTGGACGCACAGGCACCGCGCCGTACTCAGCGTTATCTCTACTGATCGGGGCAGTGGGATGCGCTTATCGTGCGGCGGCAACGACATTCCAAAACACCATCACAAGAGGTGTGCCACGTGCAACGTTCAAATGGCCTGACGCTCGCGGCAATGTGCCTGCTGGGCTCCGCAGTACATGCACAGACGACGGCCAGCGCAGACGAAGAAGACATTGCGCTGCTGTACGGCGACAAGTCCACGGTGAGCATCGCGACCGGCAGCCGGCAGTCCCTGCGGCGCGCGCCGGCGGTGGCCACCGTGATCACCGCACAGGACATCGCGGCCATGGGCGCGACCGACCTGGACGAGGTGCTGGAAACCGTGCCGGGTGTCCATGTGGCGCGCAATGCGCAGGCGTACACGCCGCTGTACACCATCCGGGGCATCTACAGCGAGCTCAATCCGCAGACGCTCGTCCTGCAAAACGGCGTGCCCATGACGACGCTGCTCGTGGGCAACCGGGGCGTGATCTGGGGCGGCCTGCCACTGGAGAACATTGCTCGCATTGAGATCATCCGCGGGCCAGGTTCGGCACTGTATGGCGCCGACGCATTCGCCGGCGTCATCAACATCATCACCAAGGGCGCGTCCGACACGCCGGGAACAGAGTTCGGCGTGCGTGCAGGTTCCTTCAAGACGCGCGACGGCTGGATTCAGCACGGCGGCAAGCTTGGGCCTCTCGATGTCGCGGGCTATCTGCGTGTCGGCCGGACGGCAGGCTTCAAGGAGACCATCACGGCCGATGCGCAGACCGGGCTCGACGCGGTCTTCGGGACCCACGCCAGCCTGGCACCGGGAACGGTGAACACCGGTGTCGATTCACTGGATGCCGGCCTCGATGCGGCTTATGGCCGGTTGCGTGTGAGAGCTGGCTACAAGCTGCGCGATGACATGGGCACAGGCCCTGGCATCGCCAGTGCGCTGGACCCGGTGGGCCGTCTCAGGTCGGAACGCCTTCATGGCGACGTGACCTGGAGCGATGTCGAGCTTGCCAACGACTGGCGGATGACACTCACCGGCAGCTACTTTCAGTACATCCAGCATCTGCCTGGGCCGGTGCAGCTCTTTCCCCCGGGGGCATTCGGGGGCAGCTTTCCTGAGGGCATGTTCGGGTCGCCCAATACGTGGGAACGGCAAGTGCGGGTCTCGGCCGTCGTCAATTTCACCGGCTTCGCGGACCACAACCTGCGTCTTGGCGTGGGCCACGATGACCTGGACATGTACCGGACGCAGGAACTGAAGAATTTCACCTTCATCACGTCCGGGCCGGCCACCGGCTTGCCTGTGCCCACGCCTGGTGGCGCGGTGATCGAGTTCCCCGTGGATGACTCGTTCATTGCCCCTCATCGGCGCCAGGTGAACTATGTCTACGTGCAGGATGAATGGAACATTGCCAAGGACTGGACCTTGACTGGCGGCGTGCGCCGCGACCAGTACTCCGATTTCGGCGGCACCACCAACCCGCGCATTGCCTTGGTCTGGGATGCGAGCCTTGAGCTGACGGCCAAGCTGCTCTACGGCTCGGCGTTCAGAGCCCCGTCATTCAACGAGCAGTATGGCGTGAACCCGGTCGCCAGCGGCAATCCGTCGGTGATGCCGGAAACCATCAAGACGCTGGAGACGGCGGTGCAGTGGCAGGCCAACAAGGACCTTCAGGTCAACATGAGCGTCTTCCGGTACGAAATGGAAGACATCATCCGCACCACGCCGAATCCCGCGCCGGCGCCGGGATCCACCTTTCAGAACGCCGGAGCCCAGCGCGGGCACGGTGCCGAACTGGAGATGGTGTGGGACGCGCGACGCAGCCTGCGGCTCACCGGCCACTATGCCTATCAGCGATCCATCGACAAGGCCACGGGTCTGGATCCAGGCTATGCACCGCATCACCACCTCTATGCCCGAAGCGACTGGACGTTCTCGAGCGGATGGCTGTTGAGCGGCCAGCTGAATTACGTGGCCGACCGCAAGCGGGCGGCCGGTGACACCAGGCCGGATGTTCCCGACTACACGACGCTGGATCTCACCTTGCGCAGCAACCGAGGCAAGCACGCATGGGAGCTGGCGGGCTCCGTTCGCAACCTGTTCAACGCCGACGTGCGTGAGCCTACCCTGGCGTCCATTCCGAACGATTTGCCCATGCCCAGGCGTTCGCTGTACCTGCAGGCGGCGTACCGCTTCTAGGACCGTTGCGGCCAGCGGCGCCGGGCCGGCCCCTCGTAGGCGATGTGATCGCTTGACAGCGGGAACACCGTTCCCGCGGGTCGCTCGCTCGCTTCGATGAAGCATGGCGTCATGCCGGCGAGCAGCATGGGCACCTGGAAGTGATGGAACTCGCGCACCGACAGCCCCAGGTCCGCGGCGAGTGCGGCCGTGAGTGCGGCGTAGTTCATCTTCAGCCGGGCATCGATGCCCACCAGCACGCGCTCCACCTCGAGTGCCAGTGCCAGATGAGGACCCTGGTCCAGGCCCAGATCCCTGGCCAGTGCGATCAACCAGGGCAGACGCTCATCGACAGAGTTGATCGGCCGGCCATATCCGAAGATGCGCCGGTGCTTCAACTCCTCGCGAACCACGTCGTCGACAGTGGCGCCGGCAGCAACCGCGCCTTGCGCTGAAAGAAGGAAATCAATGGCGCGGACGCAGGGGTGGCCGCCATAGACCACGGCTTCCGACATGCCCAGCGCGGCGGACATCCCAAGTGCCGGCGTGCTGCGCGTGCTCCCAGCCAGTGCTGCCACGCGGTTGTTCCACAGCCGCGCGTCGGGGTAGCTGGTGTACACCCACATGGCGTGCAGCAACTGCAACTGGTTCCTGGAGAACTCGCGGCCGGTGATCGCGAAGATGTACAGCTCGACCCAGTCCATGTCGCGCAGGTCGGCATGCAGGTCTCGGCCACGGAACACGGTGCGGCTGCCGACGAAACACTGTCCCATGCGCGTCGACAACTTGTCGGCGGCGGCCTGCAGCAAGGCTGGGCCCTTCATGCGGCCTCCCTGGCGGGATCGTTCAGCAGATCGAGTTCGAAGAAGGGGAACGACCGGTGCCCCTTCTCCCGCTGCTCCAGCGCGTGGGCGGCCGCACCGGGAAGGCGCATGAGCAGGTGCAGCATCTCCGCTTGTGCGTGAGTCATGCCCAGGTCGACGAAAGCGGCCGCCGCCACCCCGGTCATGGCCAGGGGCATGGTCGCCATGTCTTCCAGTGCGGCGCGGTGTTCTTCGAGCCAGCGAAGGCACGGGCCAGGGCTCAGCCTCGCCAGGCAGCTCAAGGCCTGCCTCACCGGCGTAGTGGTCGTCGTGCCATGAAGATCGAATCCGGCAGGATGCTCGCTGTCGGGCCAGATGCCCGCGACGTCCTGTGCAGGCGTGCGCAGCAGGTGACGCCAGCTGTCGAGGTCTCGTCCGCAGCTTTCCCACGTCCTGACCGCCAGCATGACTTCGCGAGCACCGGTGACCTGCCCGGCGCCGACTGCCAGCGCGGCCATGAGGCTGGCCGCTGCCGTGGCGCCACTTGTTCCTGCACACATCGCCGCATGCACTGCAGGGTCCCGCGGGCCGGGGTTGGCCAGCGCCACCGCCAGCGCTTCAAGCAGCGCGGCCTGCTCGGGCGTGGGAGCCTCGCCCCGGAACAACAGAAAGAGCATGTCGACCCAGCGCGCCCGGCCCAGCATGTCGCTGAAGACGTCGTAGCCATGGCAGTAGGCGGCACGCGTCGCGAACGAGTTGTCCGCTTCAGCCTCTTCCTGCCAGATGCGGGTCGAAATGGTCTGCCGCTTTGCCGAGTCTTGCATGCTGCTTCTTTCGATGCGTCAGAGCAGGCTCATGCCGCCGTCGACGACAACTTCCTGTCCCACCATGTAGGACGAGTCCTCGCAGGCGAGGAACAGGGCAGCCTTGGCCACCTCTTCGGGTTGGCCGAAACGCTTCGACGGCGACTTGTTTGCCACCTCCTGCTGTGCAGCCAGCGCCACATCCGCAGGGAGGCCGAACTTGCCCCAGATCGGGGTGGCGATGGGGCCGGGACTGACGGCGTTCACGCGGACTCCCTTGCCGACCAGTTCCAGCGCCAGGGTCTGGGTCAGCGATCGCAATGCCGCCTTGCTGGCCGCATAGACGCTGAAGTTCGGGGCGCCGATCTGGTTCGCGATGGATGTGGTGAGAATCACCGAAGCGCCCGGCGCCAACAGCGGCAGTGCCTTTTGCACCGCGAAGAAGGCGCCCTTCAGGTTCACGGACATCACGGTGTCGAAGTGTGATTCAGTCACCATCTCGAAGGGGAGGGGGCCTGCGATCGCGGCATTCACGAACAACACATCCAGGCGGCCCCACGCCCGATTGATCTGGGACATCAGGGCCTCGATCTCGGTGACGCTTGCAGCGTCGCTGCGAAGCGCGAGCACATCGTGGCCCAAGGCCTTCGTGGCCTCGTCGAGGGCTTGCTGGTCACGGCCCGTGATCGCCACGCGCGCGCCGCTTTCCAGGAAGAGCTTTGCCGTCGCCAGCCCGATGCCGCTGTTGCCCCCGGTGATGAGGGCGGTCTTGCCTTGGAGTTTTTGCATGATGTTCATTTCACGGATCCCAGCGACTTCAGGCGCTGGAACATGGGAGGAATCTCTTCCCGGTCGATGCGCACGTCCAGCATCGTGGGGCCTTTGCGCGAGAGCATCTCGTCGAAGTCGATGGCATCCAGGTCGGCCGGCGAATCGATCACATGACCCGGAATACCCATGGCCAGCGCCATCAACCGGTAGTCCACCTGCGGCAGCTCGTAGCCGATCTGTTCCGCGCCGGCCATGCGCTGGCCGTGCATCACCATGCCGTAGGCGCTGTCGTTGAGCACCACGAAGATCACGCACAGGCCCTCGGCCTGCGCCACGGTGATCTCCTGTCCGCTCATGAGGTAGCTGCCGTCACCGGTGATGCACACCACCGGGCACTTCGGGTTGCCGCGTGCCACTCCCACGGCCGCGCCGATGGCCCAGCCCATGGAGGCGAAGTCCATGGTCACGCGCAGCCAGCTGGCATTGCCCGAGCGCCCGTCCTTGCGCTGGTCGAGCAGCTTGTCGGCCGAGCGCGCCGTGCGGCGATTGCGCGGCTGCAGGTAGTGCACCGCCCAGGTCATGCTGTTGCCGGCGTCGGCGAGGAAACGCGTGCTGGGCGGGAAGCGGCGCGACAGCTCGTGCATCAGGCGCTGCGGCTTGATGGGCGTGGCGTCGGACTCGTACTGCTCGGGGCCGTCCAGCGTGACATGCGGATTGCAGCCATGTTCGCCACCGGCATCGGGCAGCTCGACAACGTTGGTCTGGGGCGCCGGGCGCAGTTGCTCCAGCAGTTGCGCGCAGATGGACATGATGCGTCCGCGCACATGCAGCCGCGCCATGGGCGTGCGCATCAGGTTCTCTTCGCAGGAGTCCACGTGCACCAGGCGGCTGCTCAGCAGGTGGCCGCTCCAGCCCTGGCTGTTGAACTCGCCGAAGCCGGTGCCGAAGGCCACGACCAGGTCGGGCTTGCTGCTCAGCAGCGCATCGGCACTGTCGTGTCCGCCGAAGCCGAACACGCCGCGGTAGGAGCGGTGGCGCGAGTTGATGAAGCCCTTGCCGTCCGGCGTGGTGATGAACAGCGCGTTGGTCGCTTCCACCAGCTTGAGGATGAGCTCGATCGCCTCGCCGCAGCCGTTGCCGATGAGGAACACCGGTGCGCGGGCGCGTTCGAGCTCGGTCTGCAGCTCGCGCACGGTGTGCAGGTCCACCAGCGAGGGCCTGGCGCGCAGGATGGAGGTGTAGTCCGTCTGCGCGGCCGGTGCCTTCACCGAGGCGCGCAGGATGTCCACTGGAATCGACAGGTGCGCCGGGCCGCGCGGTGTCTGCGAGGCCTGCATCAGCGCGCCGATGAGCTTGATCTCCAGCTGGTCCGCGTGCGAGACCAGCGAGTTGTAGCGCGTGCAGTGCCGGAACATGCCCACGGTGTTGATGCCGGTGCAGCTCGAGTCCTGCAGCGCGTTCTTGCCGAACGCATGGATGGGCGGCTGGCCGGTGATGACCAGCATGGGCACGCTGTTGGCATAGGCGCTGGCCACGCCGGTGATGAGGTTGGTGGCGCCGGGCCCGGACGTGGCGATGACCACGCCCATGCGGCCCGTCTCGCGCGCATAGCCGTCGGCCATGAAGGCCGCGCCGGCCTCGTGCCGCGCCACCACCGCCCGCACGCCGCCGCGCCGCTCGCTGCGGGCCAAGGCGTTGTAGATCGGCTCGATGGCGCCGCCCGGCACGCCGAAGACGTGCTGCACGCCGATCTTTTCAAGGTAGGCGACGATCAGTTCCGCCGCCTCGATGTTGGGCGCCTGCTGAGGCTGCTCCGCCACGTCGCTGCGTCCACGCCGCTCGATTCCGGCGCGCGCGACCGCGCTGTTCATCTGGTCCACGATTCACCCCTTCCACAATGCTTCGACTCACCGGCAAGTGCTGGACACGCGTTCGTACGCGAGCCGCCCGCCGGGCTGCTTTGTTTTGACGATTCGTGTTGTTGGGGCCACTGCTTCGCGCGCCGCTTGTTGCGACTGCGCTGGCACCGGCCTCATGAAGGGCCGTTGATGGCATACCGCTTCCTGATGCAACCCGTGAACCCACGCCTCCTCTGCGGGTTCTGCGCCGACGTTTTCTGCTGGCGGCCACCGGGTTGCTCGGACTTCGAGCCGGTGATCCACGCCATCCAGCGTTCTTGATCGGCGGGTCGGCTCGCGCGCGGCCGGCCTGCGAAGGCCGGGGGGAGCCGGGGTCTCACCTGGATTGCTTCACGCCGTCAATGGCGGCATGCAGCCACGTTCCACGGTCCAGGGCGGGGTAGGGCCAAGGCCAGCGACACGCAGCAATGATCCGAATCCGCATCACGGATCCGAATCAAGCAAGGTGGGAATGAAAGGGAGTGTAAGGTGAGGGTTTACGCTAGAAAAGATGGCAACCGAACCTTCGCGGTGATTCCCGAACTGCATCACGAAAGAAGGCCGATTTCCGGCAATTGCGTTGCGCGTGTCTCTCCTCGATGAAAGCGCTGTGCAACAGCTTGCGCGAGTTGCGTACGAAAGGGCTAAATCAGCACGTCAGTGCGAAATCGGCGTGGGCCTCCACGCGGCCGTTGATCAGCAGTTCGATGCGGTGCACGCCGCTGAAGTATTTGCGTGTGGTGATGGGCTTGACCGCATGCTGCCGGCGCAGCGCGCGCGGTGCCGCGAGATCGAGCGTCCAGCCCTTGAAGACCTTGGGCGAGGTGCCGCCGTTGGCCTTCACGTGGTGAACCGCGTAGTCGATGACCAGTGACTGGTTCTTCCTGCCGGCGGGTGTGAGCAGCACGTCCAGCGTGACCGAGTCGCCCAGCCGGATGCGCCGCGGCGACAGCGACAGCACGGCCTCGCCCTTGAACTTCGCGCCCTGGCCGAAGGCGCCCAGCACGCGGGCATCGCCCTTCTTGATGAGCGTGCGGCTGGCATGGCGAAGCAGTGCCTTCCGCTTTGCTGACGCGCCGGGCAGGTGCTTGTCCAGCCAATCCGCGACGAGGTGCGGGTGGTCCTTGGCGATGTCGTTGAGGTGGTTGGCCACGCTCTTGCGCACGTAGTCGCTGTCGTCGTCCATCAGCGCTTCAAGCAGCGGCAGGGTGGGCGTGGGGTCGGCGATGAGCGGCTTGAGCTGCAGGCCCCAGGGCAGGCGAGGGCGGCTGCCTTCGCTGACGAGGCGGCGCACGTGCTCGCTGGGGTCGGCCACCCACCGGGCCAGCGTCGCGAACGTGAGCTCCGGGTGCTGCAGGATGAACGGCCGGATCGCCCATTCGGCGGTGAAGTTCTGCGTGAGCGCATGCAGAACCTCCAGTGCGCGATCGGGATGACCGAGTCCGTGGCGCGACACGTATTCCCCCACCGGCCACAGCGCCCACTTGGCGAGCCCGCCCTCGATGGCTTTGCGCAGGATGTCCGCACTGAGCTTGAAATCGCCGGGGAGGGTGCCTTCCAGCGCCGTGCACAGGTGCATTGCGCGGGCCTTCATCTCCAGCTCGTCAAGTCCATCCAGGGCGAGCGTTTCGAATCGCTTGGCATCGAAGCGGGGCCAGGCCTTGCGCAGGCGGTCGGACATGTCCGCGACGACCGCGGCATTGAGCAGGTTCTTGAAGGGTTCAGCCATGCGCGCATTGTGTGGCTGCAGCCGGTCTTACCATCGGGCGATGCGATTCATCATCACCATTGGCTTGGCTGCAGCTGCGCTCAGCGCACAGGCGCAGAACAGCGTCTACCTGGAAGACCTCACCTGGACCGAACTGCGCGAGCAGGTCCAGGCCGGCAGCACCACCATCATCGTGCCCATCGGCGGTACCGAGCAGAACGGCCCGGCGATGGTGCTGGGCAAGCACAACGTGCGAGCGCACGTGCTGGCGGGCAAGATCGCCTCAGGCGTCGGGCACACGCTGGTCGCGCCGGTCATTGCCTACGTGCCCGAAGGCGCGGTGAATCCGCCCACGGCGCACATGAAGTTCCCAGGCACCATCACGATCCCCGACGCCGCCTTCGAGTCGACGCTGGAATATGCCGCCCGCAGCTTCCGCCAGCATGGCTTCAAGGACGTGGTCTTCATCGGCGACCACGGCGGCTACCAGAAGAACATGGTGAAGGTGGCGGCCAGGCTGAACAGGGAATGGGCAGCCACCCCGGTGCGCGTGCATGCGCTGGAGGACTACTACAAGGTGGTCGAGACCGACTACGCGCAGGCCCTGAAGAAGCGCGGCCTGAAGGACGCGGAGATCGGCACCCACGCCGGCGCGGCCGACACCTCGCTGGCCCTGGCGGTGGATGCGAAACTGGTGCGCACGGAGCGTCTTCACGCTTCGTCACTCGGGGCATCCCAGGGCGTGTATGGTGACCCCCGGCCATCGAGCGCCGAAGCCGGTCAACTGGGCGTGGACCTGATCGTTGGACGCAGCATCGAGGCCATCCGGCGTGCCATCGCACGGCCTTGACGCCGGTCAAGGGCCGGGGCGTCCTGCCCGGGCCGGTGGTGCCAGAATCCGGGGTTGTCTCGAGGAGTCAGTGTGAATTTTCGTCTTGCAGCGCTCGTGAGCGCCATCGCCTGCCAGGCGGCCTTGGCTGCCGGCCCCGCCTCGTCGCCGGCCTCTGCGCCTGTCTCTCCCGCCGCGGCCCCGGCCGTCGCCACCGTGCCGGGCATGCCGGGCGTGCCCGACCCGTCCAACCTCTACAGCGAGATTGCCGAGGGCAAGCTCAGCGAGGCCGTCAAGGGCCACCTGCCGCGGGTGTATGTGCCCAACCTGCAGAGCAACGACGTCTGGGTGATCGACCCGGCCACGCTCAAGGTGGTGGACCGCTTCCGCGTGGGCGTGAACCCGCAGCATGTCGTGCCCTCGTGGGACCTGAAGACCCTGTGGGTGGCCAACAACGCCGAGAACACCCCCAACGGCAGCCTCACGCCCATCGACCCCGCCACCGGCAAGGCCGGCAAGGCCATCAAGGTCGACGACCCGTACAACATGTACTGGACGCCTGACGGCAAGGAAGCCATCGTGGTGGCCGAGGCCTTCAAGCGCCTGGACTTCCGCGATGCCAAGACGATGGCGATGAAGTCGTCCATCGACGCGCCGGAGTGCGACGGCATCAACCACGCCGACTTCTCCATCGACGGCAAGTGGGCCATCTTCACCTGCGAGTTCACCGGCAAGCTGGTGAAGATCGACCTGGTGAACCGCAAGGTGCTGGGCTACCTCAAGCTGTCCAAGGGCAGGATGCCGCAGGACATCCGCGTGTCGCCCGACGGCAAGACCTTCTACGTGGCCGACATGATGGCCGACGGCGTGTTCGTGGTGGACGGCCCCAGCTTCCAGGAGACGGGCTTCATCCACACCGGCAAGGGCACGCACGGGCTGTACCCGAGCCGCGACGGCAAGTCGCTGTACGTGGCCAACCGCGGCTCCAACAAGATCCACGGCGCCAAGCGCGGACCGGGCAGCGTGTCGGTGATCGACTTCGCGTCGCAGAAGGTCGTGGCCAACTGGCCCATCCCCGGTGGCGGCAGCCCGGACATGGGCAACGTGAGCGAAGACGGCAAGCAGCTGTGGCTGTCAGGCCGCTATGACAACGTGGTGTACGTGTTCGACACCACCAACGGGAAGGTGCAGATCGTTCCCGTGGGCAAGGAGCCGCACGGGTTGACAGTGTGGCCGCAGCCTGGCCGATATTCGCTCGGCCACACAGGCAACATGCGCTGAAAGGAGAGTCGCGAAGCGACTCGACAGATCAAGCCACGCCCGCGGATCCGGCTTCGCCGGTCCGCAGGGTGGCGCCCCTTGGGGGCAGGAGCGCCAGCGACTGGGGGGCCGTTTACTTACCCGGCTGCTTGACGATCCGCAGGTAAGGCTTAGGCGCCTTCCACCCCTCCGGGAACAGCTTCTTCGCATCCTCATCGTTGACCGAGGTCACGATGATCACGTCTTCCCCTTGCTTCCAGTTCGCCGGTGTCGCCACCTTGTGCTGGGCCGTGAGCTGCAGCGAGTCGATCACGCGCAGGATCTCGTCGAAGTTGCGGCCCGTGGTCATCGGGTAGGTGAGGTTGAGCTTGATCTTCTTGTCCGGGCCGACCACGAACACCGAGCGCACGGTGGCGTTGTTGGCGGCGGTGCGGCCTTCGGAGGTGCCCGCTTCGTCAGCCGGCAGCATGTTGTAGAGCTTGGCCACTGCCAGGTCATCGTCGCCGATCATCGGGTAGTTGGGCCGGTGGCCCTGCGTTTCCTCGATGTCGTTGGACCACTTCTCGTGGTTGGCCACCGGGTCCACGCTCAGGCCGATGAGCTTGACGTTGCGCTTCTTGAATTCCGGCTCGATCTTGGCCATGTAGCCCAGTTCGGTGGTGCACACCGGGGTGAAATCCTTGGGGTGCGAGAACAGCACGGCCCAACTGTCGCCGATCCATTGGTGGAAATCGATGGTGCCTTGCGTGGTCTTGGCAGTGAAGTTCGGGGCGGTGTCGTTGATGCGTAGCGAGGACATGGCTGACTCCTTGAGTCGATGAGAAATCGAACGGCGGGCAGCGAGTATCCGCCCTTGCATCGGCATTTGCCAAGACTGTGTTTGGAACAACCTTATGCGGCCGGGTGGGGATGCTGCCGCCCGGAGAAATCCCGCCTTTCAGAAGCCGGAGCCGGGCTGCTTGAGGAACTCGGTTTCCTCGGGCGTCGAGGGGCGCCCGAGCGCTGCATTGCGATGCGGGAAGCGGCCAAAGCGTTCGATGATGACGCGGTGGCGGTGGGCATAGTCCAGGTTGCTCTCGGCCCCGGACGACAGCCGCGCCAGCTCGGTGAACAGCCGCACGCATTCGTCCTGGGCCTCCAGGCCTTCGGCGTGCATGAAGGGCATGTACACGAACGGGCGCCGCACGGCGGACACCGCGAGATCGAAGGCCGCGGCGACCATGGCGCGGGCGCCGGCCAAGGCCAGCGCGTCGCCCTCGAAGGCGTCGGCCCTGTTGCGCCGCGTGTTGCGGGTGAACTGGTCCAGCACGACGATGCGCGCCAGCGCCGGATCGGGCGCAGCCTGCCACGCATCCAATCCGCCCGCGATGGCCTGGACGATCAGCGACCCGAAGCGGCGCTCGATCTCGGCGTCGAAGGCCGCATCCTTGCGGAACCATTCGGCTCGCACTTCATCGTTCGGGCCGAACCAGAAGTCCAGCACTTCGCGTGCTTGTTCCGGCGATGGTGAACTCATGGCTGTTTCGCCCCCAACTGCTGCCACAGGTAGCTGAACTCCAGCGCCTGCAGGTGCGCACGCTGCTCGTTGTCTGCCGCGCCACCGTGGCCGCCCTCGATGTTCTCGTAGTAGAGCGGGTCGTAGCCCAGCGAGAGCATGCGTGCCACCATCTTGCGGGCATGGCCCGGATGCACGCGGTCATCGCGGGTGGACGTGGTGAACAACACCCGCGGGTACTTCACGCCGGCCTTCACGTTCTGGTAGGGGCTGTACTTCGAGATGTAGGCCCATTCTTCCGGCACGTCGGGGTCGCCGTACTCGCCCATCCAAGAGGCGCCAGCCAGCAGCTGGTTGAAGCGCCGCATGTCCAGCAGCGGCACCTGGCAGACCACCGCGTTGAAGAGATCCGGCCGCTGCACGAACACCGCGCCCACCAGCAGGCCGCCGTTGCTGCCGCCTTCGATGCCCAGGTGCTCGCGCGAGGTGATCTTCTGCGCGATCAGGTCTTCGGCCACGGCGATGAAGTCGTCATAGCTGCGCTGGCGGTTCTGCTTGAGCGAGGCCTGGTGCCACGCCGGGCCGAACTCGCCGCCTCCGCGGATGTTCGCCACCACCCACACCCCGCCGCGCTCGTACCACGAGCGGCCGATGCTGCCCGAGTAGTACGGATTCAGCGACACCTCGAAACCGCCGTAGCCATACAGCAGCGTCGGGTTCTTGCCGTCGGCCTTGGCGCCCTTGGGCCAGATGACGAAGTAGGGCACGCGCGTGCCGTCCTTGGAGGTGGCGAAGCGCTGCTCGACCTTCATGCCCGTCGCGTCGAACAGCGGCTGGCGCTGGCGCAGCAGCTCGCGCTTGTCGCTGCCCGCCGTGGCGAGGAACAGCGAGTCCGGCGTGAGGTAGTCGGTGTAGGTCATCACGTAGTTGTTGGCGAACGGATCGTCCTTGATCTCGTCGTCATACAAGCCACTCACGCCCAGCGTGCCGGGGAAGGGCGCCTTGACCTCGCTGAACACGAACTCGCTGCCCTTCTTTTGCCACTGCTCCAGCTTGCTGGCCACGTTGTCCAGCACGTTCACGATGACGTGGTCGCGCGTGACGGTGTAGCCCGCGAGCGAGCGGCTGGCGGTGGGCGTGAAGAGGGCGGTCAGCTTGCGCTCGCCCTTGAGGTAGGCCGCGGCGTCGGTGACCAGCAGCGAGCCGGCGGCGAAGTTCTTGCCGCCCACGCTCCAGTCGCTGCGGATGCGCAGGAACAGCGTGTCGCGCATGAAGAAGGGCGATGCGTCGCTGGGGATGTCGAACTTCACCAGCTTGCCGTCCACGAGCATCATGGTCTCGCTGTGGAAGAAGTCCACCGACCGGCTGAAGAGGGTGCGCTGGTAACCCGGCGTGTGATAGACCGATACGCCGGCCGCGACGTCCTTCTTCTCGGCCTCGAAGACGGTGACGGCATCGGCGAGCGGCGTGCCGCGCTTCCAGCGCTTCATCACGCGCGGATAGCCGGAGTCGGTGAGCGAGCCGGGGCCGAAATCGGTGCCGACGTAGACGGTGTTCTCGTCGATCCACTCCACGTCGCTCTTGGCTTCGGGCAGCGTGAAACCGTCCTTGACGAAGGTCTTGCTGACGGTGTCGAACTCGCGCACCACCTTCGCATCGGCACCGCCGCGCGACAGCGAGATCAGGCAGCGGCGATAGTCAGGCCCGAGGCAGTTCGAGCCGCCCCACACCCAGTTCTCGTTCTCGGCCTTGGCCAGGGCATCGAGGTTGATCACCGTTTCCCACTTCGGCTGCGCCTTGCGGAACTCCTCCAGCGAGGTGCGCCGCCACAGGCCGCGCTTGTTGGTCTCGTCCTGCCACAGGTTGTACAGCCACGGGCCGCGCCGCGCGAAGTAGGGAATGCGGTCCTTGGCATTGAGCACTTCCATCACGCCCTTGCGGATGGGCTCGAACTCCGGCCGCGCCTGCAGTTCCTTCTGCGACAGCGCGTTGCGTTCGCGCACCCAGTTCAGCGCCTTCTCGCCCTGCACGTCCTCCAGCCACTGGAATGCATCGTCGGGCTGGGGAGCGGTGGCGGGCTTGGACATGGCGGCGTGAGGGAGGAGGAGGAGATTCAATGTGGCCGCAAGAGCGAGTGCGCTGCGGCGGATCGTGGAAGACAGCATGGCGGTGAAGGCACGTGGGTGGAGCCTGGGACGTCGGCGCGGCTGCCGGATGAGGCGGGCCGCGCCGGGCGAATGTCGCGCGCAGGCGGTGGGCCGATGCGCGAAGCGCTGATTCTGCCGCGCGCGCGGGGTCCGGACGAACCCCTAGACGTGCAGTGCCTTCGTCTCAGGATGCCGGCGCATGTACACCGCGACGTACGAGCAGCGCGGGTCCACCTTCAGGTCGTTCTTGCGTGCGTAGTCCATCGCGGCCTCCACCATTTCGGCGGCGATGCCGCGGCCTTCCAGCGGGGGCGGCACGAAGGTGTGCGTCATGACCATGACCTTGTCCACGAGCCGGTAATCGGCCACGCACAGCTGGCCGTCGACGGTGGTCTCGAAGCGGCTGCGTTCGGTGTCGTGCTTGATGATGTGAGCCATGGCGCATTGTGTCCAAAGCAATGAGGCATGAATGTCGTCAGGGATTGCGGCAAGCGATGTGCCCAGGCCCTACCATCCGCGGCTTCCAGAAAAAATCCCCGCTGCCGTGAACACCCCGACCCCGCGCCGCTTCGACGGCCTCGACACCTTGCGCGCCATCGCCATCGTGCTGGTCTTCATGTACCACTACCAGGTGTTCGTGAGCCGCGAGGCCACCTTCGGCCTGGGCAGCACGCTGGGATGGACCGGCGTGGACCTGTTCTTCGTGCTCAGCGGCTACCTCATCGGCAACCAGATCTTCAGCGGAATGGCCAAGGGCGAGGCGCTGTCGCTCAAGGCCTTCTACGCCCGCCGCTTCCTGCGCACCCTGCCCAATTTCTACGTGGTGCTGGCGCTGTTCTTCCTCTTTCCCACGCTGATGGGCGGGCGCACGCCGCCGCCGCTGTGGCGCTTCCTGACCTTCACTCAGAACATCGGCCTGGAGCCGGGCACGGCCTTCTCGCATGCGTGGTCGCTGTGCGTGGAAGAGCAGTTCTACCTGCTGCTTCCGGCGGTGGCCCTGCTGCTGGCGGCCACGCGGCGCAGCGTGGCCTGGGGCTGGCTGCTGGTCATCGGCGGCATCGCCGCGGGCATGACCTACCGGCACGTGATGTGGACGCGCACGGGCCTCGTCACTCAGAACGGCTCGATGGACTACTACCCGAACGTGTACTACTCGTCCTTCGGTCGTTTCGATGAATTCCTGCCCGGTGTGGCGGTGGCCATGCTGAAGAACTTTCACCGCGATGCCTGGACGCGCGTGACGCGCCACGGGCAAGCCTGGCTGGCGGCCGGCTTGCTGGCCGTGGTGGCGGTGGGCTGGCTGCTGAACGACTCCTACTTCATCGACGGCTATGGCTACGGCTGGGCGGCCAGCACCTTCGGCTATTCGCTGGTCGCGATGGCGTTCGGGCTGCTCGTGCTGGCGGCCCTGTCGCCCGACTCGTGGCTGTACCGGGTGCGGGTGCCCGGAGCCGCCGCGCTGGCGGCATGGTCGTATGCCATCTACCTCACGCACAAGCCCATGGCGCAGATCATCAAGGCGCAGTGGGGCGCGGCCATCCCCGGGCGATGGTCGCTGGTGGCGGTGGCCGTACTCGCCAGCCTCGTCGTCGGCTGGCTGCTTTACCGCGTGGTCGAGACACCGTTCATGGTGCTGCGCGAGCGTCACTTTCCGAGCAGCTTCCCTGCGGGGCAGGCTAAGCTTCCGGCCAACACCCAAGGACACCAAGGAGTTTCGCCATGATCCGAATCCTCATCTCGGCTGCATGCGTCGCGGCCTTGGCCGGTTGTGCCAACGCACCGCAAGCGAAGGCTGATTTCGCTGCCAAGAACCGTCCGCTGGAAGTGCGCTGCGTGCGCGCCCAGACCTCGTACAAGACACCGGTCGAGCCGAACCAGACCGCCGCCCAGAAGCAGAAGGAAGCGCAGATCGCCGCCAGCCGCGGCGAACTGGACAAGGCCTGCGACTGGCTCTGAACACCCATGGACTGGCGCGGCCTGGACCCGCTGGAGATCGCGCTGCGCTCAGCGCTGATCGCCCTGCTGCTGATGCTGGCGGGGCTGCTGGCCAAGGGGCATCCGAGGCATCCCGCCGCGCGCATGGGCGCCTTGCTGGCGCTGAGCGTGTCGGCCTACGTGCTGCAGTCGTCTCCAGGCTTCGCAGTGCCGGCCTTGTGGTGGCATGCGCCCATCCTGGCCCTCTCGGCTGGGGGCGCGGTGGCGTTCTGGCTGTTTGCCCGCACGCTGTTCGATGACGACTTCGAGCCCGGCGCCTGGCATGCGCTGGCCTGGGCGGCGATGGCGCTGGCGCCGGTGGTGAACTGCTTCGTGCTGCTGCCGCAGTACCACGCGTCGGCTCGCAGCCTGGGGCGGGGCATCGACGTGGCGACCTCGCTCTTCGCGCTGCTGGCCATCGCCCAGACGCTGGCGACCTGGCGCGGTGACCTGGTGGAGCGACGGCGGCGGCTGCGCATCTTCATCGTCGGTGCCGGCGCGGTGTATGCCGTGACTGCCGCCGCCACCAGGCTGCTGCAAGGCGATGGCCGGCTGGGCGGCACGTCCGGCTTGCTGGATGTGGGCGGGCTGCTGGTGATCGTGGCCGTCATCGCCGCGCGCATCCTGCAGGCCACCAGCGGCGGCATCTTCGCCACGGCCGTGCAGCCGCAGCCGGTGATCGATGCCGAGGCCGCCGAACCGCCGCCCGAACCCATGGACCCGGCCGAGCAGCGCCTGGTCGAGCGGCTGGACCAGGTCATGGCGGTCGACCGCTTCCACCGGCAGGAAGACGCCAGCATCGGCGCGCTGGCCGGCCAGCTGGGCGTGCCCGAGCACCGCCTGCGCCGGCTCATCAACCAGCGGCTGGGCCATCGCAACTTCAACGCCTTCCTCAACCGCTACCGGCTGGCCGATGCGAAAGCCGCACTGCGCGATCCGGCCAAGTCCGAACTGCCGGTGCTCACCATCGCCATGGACGCGGGCTTCCAGTCCCTGGGTCCCTTCAACCGTGCCTTCAAGGCCGACACCGGCCTCACGCCGACTGAATTCCGCCGCCAGGGCGGGCGTCCCATGCCCGCCGAAACCGCGATGCCGCTGGCCGAATTCGAAATCGGCCAGTGATTTCCACTGTCGGCGAGCTTTTTCCTGCGCACATCCGCAAGCTGGGTGGCGAAAGGAGAGCTTCCCATGACATTCCGAATTTCGCCCCGCGCCGTCCGTCGCGTGCTCACCGTGGGCCTGGTGCTGGGCCTCGTGTCCTGCGCCGACTTGCCGGCTGGCCGGGCCATCCGCATCGGCACATCGTCCGTCAGCCATGCGCTGTGCTCCAACCACTTCATCGGCGGCCAGCCGGCGGACACCGTCTACCGTGAGGAGATGGCGCCCGATGGCGGGCAGAAGCTGATCGGCTGGGCGATGAACTACCGGGTGGACGATGTCCGCCGCGAGGTGACGACCACCGTGCTCGGCGGCTTCGAGAAGCGAGCCGTCTACAAGGAAGGCCTGGGCTGCACCGTGCTGCATGGCGATGCGGTGCCGCCGGCGCTGGCCGTCCAGGACGTGCCGCCTCGCCTGCCCGACCTGGCCGACGGCTTCGCGCCGCCCGAGCCGGTGCAGGCGGCCGACCCCGCCATCCGTGCCGCGATCGACGAGGCTTTCGTCGAGCCGGCCCAGCCGCCGTACCGCCGCACCAAGGCGGTGGTGGTGGTGCACCGCGGGCAGGTGATCGGGGAGGGCTATGCGCCGGGCATCGGCGTGGACACCGCCTTGCACGGGCATTCGATCACCAAGTCGGTCACCCATGCGCTGGTCGGCGTGCTGGCGCGCGAGGGGCGCATCAAGCCGGCGGAACCGGGTCAGGTCCAGGCCTGGCAGTCGCCGGATGACCCGCGACACCTCATCACCATCGACCAGTTGCTGGGCATGGTCAGCGGCCTGCCCGGCGATGAATATGCTGGCGGCTGGGACGCCTCGTCGCGCATGTGGTTCGTGGAGCGCGACATGGCCGCCTACGCCGCCACGGCCAGACCCGACGCCGAGCCCGGCAAGCGCTGGGCCTACAGCGACCTGGGCTTGATGCTCGTCTCGCGCGCCGTACGCGACGCGGCGGGTGGCGATGCGGGCAGCGTCCTCAAGTTCGCGCACCGCGAGCTGTTCGACCCCATCGGCATGCGTCACGTGACCTTCGAATTCGACGAGACCGGCACGCCGCTGGGCCCGAGCCACCTCTACGCGTCAGCCCGCGACTTTGCGCGCTTCGGCATGCTGTACCTCAACGACGGCGTGGCGGGGGGGCGGCGCATCCTGCCCGAGGGCTGGGTGAAGAACGCGTCCACGCCCAAGACCGAAGCGGCCTACGGTTCGGGCTTCTGGCTCAACACCAGCCAGGCGGCCAACGGCCAGTGCGGTCTCTTCGGCATGCCCGGCGCGCCGGCGGATGCCTACTTCGCGCGCGGCTACCTCGGGCAGTACGTGGTGATCGTGCCCAGCCGGCAACTGGTGGTGGTGAGGCTGGGCGTGTCCTACGGCCAGTGCGGGCAGGTGAACAACGCGGGCAAGCTGGTGAAGGCGGTGGTCGACGCGCTGGATGCGAAGCCGGCAGTGGCTCAGGCCGCGCCGTAGAGCGGCTGCGGCGTGATCTCCACCGAGTCCGCGCCGTCGCCGATCCACACATGGCCGTCCTGGATGGTGACCTGCAGCTGCATGGTGCGCTGTGCCAGGGCGGCCAGCGCCTGGCTCTGCTCGGCGGGAATGAGCCACACCTTCAGGTTCTCGGCACGGGTGATCTTGGTGGCCACGCCGTTCCACCAGATCGGCGAGCTGGCGCTGAAGGCATAGACCGCCACGCGCTCGGCGCGCGGGCTGGCGCGCATCATGCGCTTCTCGTCGGGCTGGCCAACGTCGATCCACTGCACGATCTGGTCGGTGAGGTCCTTCTGCCAGAGCGCGGGCTCGTCGGTGTCCCACAGGTCCTTGGCGAAATCGAGCGCACCGTTGTCGTTGTCGGCCGGCACGTTCAGCGCGAAGGCCAGCAGCCGGATCATCATGCGCTCGTCGGTCTCCGACGGATGCCGCGCGATGGTGACGCCATGGTCGCCGTAGACGTTGCGGTCCATGTCGGCGATCTGGAGGTTGGCTTTGTAGATGGTGGCTTTGAGTGCCATGGGGCCTGCGCTGGTCGGCTCGGGAAAGCGGCGATTATGGTCCACAGGGGCAAGAGCCCTTCACCACGGCTGCGCTGCGGGCGTGCCTTGGTGATAGAGGAGTTGCCAATGGGCGTCGACTTGAACCCAGACCGAAGAGCGCAGCGTGTGGTTCTCAAGCGTGGCGTCTGGCCGGCGATGCGCCGAGCGATAGGTGAGCAATGCCACGCCAGGTGCCAATTGCTGAACTGCGAAGTGGTCCGAGGTCACCGGCGGCGAGGTCTTTTGCTCGGCCAGGAAACGCATGACGGTGGCGCGGTCGTACTTGCGACCTGATCGCCCGACTTCGTGGAAGTCGATGTGAAGGAGTTGTTCAAGCCGCTGGGCATCGCAGCGCACGCCGGGGTGGTGAAGCTCCACTTCCAGCGATTGGAGGGTGGCAAGAAGATCGGTCATCGGCACGAGCGGGCACCTGCGCTGGTGGCTGTGGGCTCGTAGCTGAAACGATGAGCCACGTTCCCGAAGATCTCCGTGGTTTCCGACAGCTCCGTCTCGTTGAAGCGGGTCAGTGCGCCCGAACGCACACTGGCCTGTCGAGGCTCGATGAACTGGGTGACAGTGGAAATCTCCGTGTTGGATGAAACATTCTTGATGAGAAGACCGGACTCTATGAACAGGCCGTGGATATTTTCAAACGCAGGCGTGCCACCTTCCTCAAAGGACACTGCGCGAAAAAACTCCGTGGTCAGCCGGTCCAGCTCGGCTTTGACAGCGGTGCGATCCGGATGGCCCATGTGACTGTTCATTGGGACTCGGCCTTCGGCTCGAAAAGCTCGATCGGGTTGCCCGACGGGTCCTCGACCAGGACCTGACGGCCACCCGGCCCCTTGATGGGCTTGCTGCGAAACCGCGCACCTGCGCCTTCAAGCTTGACGACTGTACTGTCCAAGTCCCGGACCTCGATGACAAGACGGTTCCAGCCGCCAGGTTCCGGCATGGAGCCGTTGGACAGCTTCTTGCGGGCAGAAGTGCCGGGGCCGCTGAGCCAAAGCGACAGGCCCTTGCGCTTGACGATTGCAAACGGCGGGCCCCAGCGATCCGTGAGCTTGAACCCGAGCGCAGCGTAGAAAGGAAGCGACGCGTCAACGTCGTTCACGAGATAGCGGACTGCTGTCATGTGCCTCCCTGTGGCCAAAAGACGCGGTGCCATTGTGCGATGGAACCTCGCGCCGTCCCGTCGCCAGTGCGTACACTTTGGCCTTCACAAAAGATTCGGGTCAGCAAGGAATCCGACATGTCACTCAAGAAGTTCGACCTGGCCAAGAACCTGGGCCTGAAGATCAGCGGTCAGATGAAGGCGGCCGGTGTGCCTGGCCGCTTCGCGCAAGGCGCCACCGAAGTGCTGGACCGCAAGGAGCAGCGCCGCCGTGATGCGGCGGCTGGCCTCGTGCCGTTTGCCTGCAAGCTGCCGCTGGATCTCGTCAAGCAGATCAACGAGCGTGGCTCGGCACACGAAGGCGGCGTCAACGGCTGGCTGGCGGAGGTGATCGAGAAGGGTCTCAAGCCGGTGGCTCGCAAGGCATCGACCAAGCCGGCGGAAGAAGCCGACGAGGCCGCGGCACCGGCCAAGGCGCCGAAGAAGACGGCGGCCAAAAAGAAGGCCGCCGACAAGCCAGCGCCATGACCGACGCGGGCTGCCGGATCAAACGTTGACGTTGGCCATTCCCATCTCGGGATAACGCAAGCCAGCCACCGGCTGCAGCTTCAGCACCTCATCGATCTTCGCCAGCTCGGCCGCGTTCAGGCTCACCGCCACCGCGCCGGCGTTCTCCTCCAGCCGCTCGATGCGCCGCGTGCCGGGAATCGGCACGATGCGCGGGCTGCGCTGCAGCAGCCAGGCCAGCGCCAGTTGCGCCGGCGTGCAGCCGCGGTCGGCCGCGAGCGACTTCACCGCGTCCACCAGCGCCAGGTTGGCCTTCAGGTTCTGTTCCTGGAAGCGCGGGTTCTGGCGGCGCCAGTCGTTGGGCGCGAGCTGTTCGGCGCTCTGGATGGCACCGGTGAGGAAGCCCCGGCCCAGCGGCGAGTAGGCCACGAGGCCGATGCCCAGCTCATCGAGCACCGGCACGATGTCGGCCTCCAGGTCGCGCGTCCACAGCGAATATTCCGACTGCAGCGCCGCGATGGGGTGCACCTTGGCCGCACGGCGGATGGTGGTGGCCGATGCCTCCGACAGGCCGAGGTGCCGCACCTTGCCCGCCTTCACCAGCTCGGCCATCGCGCCCACCGTCTCCTCGATGGGCACCTTTCGGTCCACGCGGTGCTGGTAGTACAGGTCGATGTGGTCCACGCCCAGCCGCTGCAGGCTGGCGTCGCAGGCGCGGCGCACGTAGTCAGGGCTGCCGTCGATGCCGAGGAAGGCGCCATCAGGGCCGCGCACGTTGCCGAACTTGGTGGCCAGCACCACTTCGTTGCGACGCGTGCGCAGCACCTGCGACAGCAGCCGTTCGTTGGCGCCATTGATGCCGTACATGTCGGCGGTGTCCAGGAAGTTCACGCCGATGTCGATGGCATGGTTCAGCACCTTCAGGGACTGCTGCTCGTCGGCCGGCCCGTAGAAGTCGGACATGCCCATGCAACCCAGGCCGATGGCCGAGACCTGCAGGTCCTGGTTGCCGAGGGTGCGGCGGGGGATTCGTGTGCTCATGGATCAGCTCCTTGGTGTGGGTTGGCGGATGCATGAAGGCTATTCGCCGAGGGCCCGACCCCGGTAGCGGATTGCTGGCGGATGATTGCCTGATCCTCCAGACCCGCCGACCCCGCTGCCCGCAGGGTGGCCGGGATGGACACAATCGCCCCATGGCTGAATCCAACGTCCACTACCTGCCCGATGTCTCGCCGCTGGACCTGCACCAGTCGGAGCTGGTCGACCTCGTGTCGCGCTTCGCGCCGGAAGACGGACTGCATGCCACCCAGGTGCCCGGCCTGCACCTCATCCGCGCCAGCGCGCCGGCGCAGCGATTGCCCACGGTGTACGAGCCCGGCATCTGCGTGGTGGTGCAAGGGCGCAAGCAGGCCTCGGCCATGGGCGAGGTGCTCACCTACGACCCGTTGCACTGCCTGGTGATCTCGGTGCCCATGCCCTCGGTGGGGCAGATCCTGGATGCCACGCCCGAGAAGCCCTACCTGTGCGTGCGGCTGAACATCGATCCGCGCGAGGTGGGCGGGCTCATCCTGCAATCGGATACGACGGCCGCCCAGGCAGCCGCCAGGGCACCGCGCGGCTTGCAGACCTGGCGCGTGTCCGCGCCGCTGCTGGATGCCGTGCTGCGGCTGCTGCGCCTGCTGGCCACGCCGGGTGACCTGCCGGTGCTCGCGCCGATGGCCGTGCGCGAGATCTACTACCGCGTGCTCACCGGCGAACTTGGGCCCCGGCTGCGCGAACTCGCCACCGCCGACAGCCATGCGCACCGCATCGCCCGTGCCATCGAGCTGCTGCAGCGGCGCTATGCGGAACCGGTGCGCATCGAGGAGCTGGCTGGCTCCGTGCACATGAGCGCGTCCAGCCTGCACCACCACTTCAAGCAGGTGACGGCGATGTCGCCACTGCAATTCCAGAAGCAATTGCGGCTGCATCACGCCCGCCGCTTCATGCTGATCGACGGGCTGGATGCCGCTGCGGCCGGGCACCGCGTGGGCTACGAGAGCCCGTCGCAGTTCAGCCGCGAATACCGGCGACTGTTCGGCGCGCCGCCCAAGGCGGAGATCCAGCAGGTGAAGGGGCTCGAACCCGCCACGGCCGGGCGCTGAATCACGCCGCCTGCGGCTGCGCGTGCATGTGCTCGCGCAGCATGCGCCGTGCCCGGTGCAGCCGGCTCTTGGCGGCGTCCACGGTGATGTCCTGGGCGTGGGCCGCTTCCTCCAGCGTGTGGCCCAGCACGTCCACCTGCATCAGCGTTTCGCGGTAGATCGGTGCCATGGCCGAGAGGGCGCGGGCGAGGTCGATGCGCAGGGCGCGCACCTCGTCATCGTCCTGGGCAAGCTCGGGGGCTTGCGCGTCCAGCGTCTCGGTGGGCCGGTGCAACGCCAGCACCCGGATGCACAGGCGCCTGACCACCTGGAACAACCAGCTCGACAAGGCCTGCGCTGCGCGAACATCGCCCACCCGGCGGCTCATGATCCACAGAGCGTCCTGGACCGCGTCGTCCACCTCGTGGGCGGGGCAGTGCCGGCGGGCGTAGCGCCTGAGGTCGGGCATGCAGTCGCGCAGCAGCGATTCGAGCGCCGTGCGATCTCCGTCGCGGGCACGGGCGAGAAGGTCGCTGCGGTCGGGGGAAGCCGGGGTGGGCATGGTGCGATTGTCGAGGGTGGAATGAGGCCAAGAGACAGAAACGTCGGGAAACGATTCATGCACCCGGCACACTTATGATTCGCCGAATCGTTCGCGCAACCATGGGAGGCATGACCAATGCGCACAATCCTCGCGGTACTCATCAGTTCCAGTGTTCTCGCAGCCTGCGGCGGCGGGGGCGGCAGCAGCGGCGGCACCAGCGCGCCCTTGCTGGTCATCAATTCCTCGAACCAGCAGTCGGTGGGCCGGGCCACGGCCACGGCATCGACCGCCCTGGTGGGCGTGGGCGACGGGGTGGGCAACGCCAACTCGACCGGTGGCACGGCCTCGGCGAAATCGGTGACGCGCTCGGCCGCGGGCCTGCCCGGCAACTCGATCGCCGGCATGGCCATGTACCTGGGCCACACGCTGGCCGCTGCGAACGATGCGCAGCGCACGGCCCTGTCGGCCAGCCGTGCAGGCGGTACCTCGCGTTCGCTGGCCGTCGCGCCGACCACCGTCAACTGCGGCGTCAGCGGCACGATGACGCTGAGCCTGGTGGACGCCGACAACAGCGGCACGGCCACCTCGGGCGACAGCATGACGCTGAGCTTCAACCAATGCAAGGACTCGGCCACCGACAGCGTGAACGGCAGCATGACGATTGCGCTGGGCGGCGTCAGTGTGAACGGCGGGCTCGTGTCCTTCAATGGCAGCCTGTCGATGAACGCCCTGACCGTGGTCGAAGGCGGCCGCACGGCCGCCATGAACGGTGGACTGACCTTGAACTTCACCGAGGTCTCGACGACGCAGACGCAGGCCACCCTGACGGTGGGCTCCAGCGGCCTGAGCGCCAGCGTGAGCGGCAGCCAGACTGACGCCGTGAGCTTCGACGCAGGCTTCGCGTTGAACGTGACCGAGGTCCTGTCGTCCACCCCCGGCGGCGTGGACACGTCCACGGCCACCTTCAGCGGCAGCTTCAGCACCACCGCCATCGGCGGCCGGGTGCAGCTGGAGACGCCGACCGCGCTGCTGCAATGGTCCAGTGACACCTACCCGCGTGCCGGCGTGCTGCGCGTCACCGGCAGTTCGTCCGCACTGCGCCTGACGGTGCTGGACGCGACCACCGTGCGGCTCGAACTGGATGGCAACCTGGACGGCACCTACGAGTCGACGACGGACGTGCCGTGGTCGACGCTGTTGCCGGGCTGACGCCTTCCACGCATCACCAGGAGGCCCGCTGTCAGGCGGGCCTTTGTCATTCATGCAAGACCGATTCCTCGCCGACGTCCTCGCCAACCGCCACAACCGCGCCATCCTCGAACGATGGGACGACCTGGCCCTGCCCGACGCCTGGCTGGTCGCAGGCTGCCTGTTCCAGACGGTTTGGAACCTGCAATCCGGCCGGCCGCCTGAAGCGGACATCAAGGACTACGACCTCTTCTACTTCGATGCCGGCGACCTGAGCGAAGCCGGCGAGCGTGCAGTGCAGGCTCGGGTCGATGCGCTGCTGGGTGACCTGGGCGTGTGCATCGAAGCGTCGAACCAGGCGCGCGTGCACCTGTGGTACGAGTCGTACTTCGGTCATCCCTATGCGCCGCTGCACAGCTCGCGCCACGGCATCGAGCGCTTCCTCGTGCCGTCGACCTGCGTGGGCGTGCGGCCGGGCGAGGTCTGCGCACCTTACGGGCTGGCGCTGCTGTACGACGGCGTGCTGGGCATGAACCCGCTGGTGCCGCACCGCGACCTCTTCGAGCGCAAGGCAGCGTCCTACCGGGCGCGGTGGCCGTGGTTGCGCATGGCCGCGGATGCGGCAACCCCGCATCCCGCCGCTTGATCGGCCGGGCAGAATCCAGGCTTTTTGCGAGCGGCCATGCCCAGCAGTTCAGAGTCCTCCGCCGTGCCTGAATCTCCCGCCCGCCTTGCTGCCTGGTGGCGCGAGTTCCTGCCCGCGCGCATGGCCGTCGATGGCAAGGAGCGCATTCGTGTCGTGCTGGGCGCTTTCGTCGGGCTGCTGGTCACGGGTGCGCTGTGCCGTTTCGTGCTGCCGCATGACCCGGCGCTGCCATGGCTGGTCGCGCCCATCGGCGCGAGCGCGGTGCTGGTGTTCGGCGTGCCTGCCAGTCCGCTCGCGCAGCCCTGGGCCGTGGTGGGTGGCAATGTGCTGTCGGCGCTGGTCGGCATCCTCTGCGGACATGCCGTCGGGCATGAACCCTGGGTGGCCGGCGTGGCAGTGGGGCTGGCCATCGGCGTGATGTTCTCGCTGCGCTGCCTGCACCCGCCTGGCGGCGCGAGTGCCTTGCTGGTGGTGTTGTCGGGTGTGAGCGACTTCCACTTCGTCGTGTTCCCTGTGCTCGTGAACTCACTCCTGCTCGTCGCGGCCGGGGTGGCCTACAACAGCGCCACGCGTCGCCGCTACCCGCATGGGCAGTTCCGCCCCATGCCCGCGCCCGCAGCGGCCGTGCCCACCGCGCGCTTCAGCGAAGCAGACCTGGACACCGTGCTGGCCCGCTACAACCAGGTGCTGGACGTGAGCCGCGACGACTTGCGCAGCCTGTTGGAACAGGCCGAGGTGCAGGCCTACCGGCGCCGCATGGATGAGGTCCGCTGCGAAGACATCATGTCGCGCGAGGTGCTCACGGTGGAGTACGGCACGCCGCTGCAGGAGGCCTGGGCGCTGCTGCGTGCCCACCACATCAAGGCCCTGCCGGTGATCGATCGCGCACGGCGCATCGTGGGCGTGGTGACGTTGGCGGACTTCCTCAAGGGCGCGGACCTGGACGTGCACGACGGCTGGGCCGGGCGCCTGCGTTCGCTGATCCGCCCGACGCCGAACTCGCACACCGACAAGGCCGAATCCGTCGGCCAGATCATGACGCGGCAGGTGCGCGTGGCCAGCCGCGACCGGCCCATCAGCGAACTCGTGCCGATGTTCGCCGCCACCGGCCACCACCACATTCCCATCATCGACGACGAGCGCCGGCTGGTGGGCATCATCACGCAGTCGGACATGGTCGCGGCGCTGTGCCGCAGCGATCAGCCGTAGACCGTGACCACCTGGTAGGCGAGGGCGGCCAGCGCGCCGCTCGGCGCCCACAGCATGGACTGCTGGTTCACGTAGCCACCCGCGGCGGCGATGGCCTTGTTGTCGGCGCGCCACCAGCCATCCAGTTCTTCGCCCGGCGGCAGCGGCCGCAGCTCCAGTGCCCATGACACCGAGCTGGCGGGCACGGGCGACCTGAAGCGGCTGAGCACCGGCGTGGGCGAGGCATCGGCCATCAGCACGGTCATGAGCTCGCTCGGCCGCGATGCGGTGTCTTCATCGAGCAGGCGCAGGTGCAGCGCCGCGATCCAGGTCTCGACGCCGGTGAAGGGCGGCGCGCCGTCGCCCCAGCGCATGTCCAGGTGCGCGGTGAAGTTGGGCCGCGTGCCGGGAATGAAGGGGAAGGCGCGCAGCTCGTCGTGGTCCTTGGGTACTGACGGCTGCACCGGTTCCAGCGGCGGCACGATGGTTTCGCGGTCGCTGCCGAACACGCCCACCATCAACGCACAGACCTCGCCGCGCTGCTTCACGGTGGCCTGCACCTGGCGCACGTTCTTGCCTTCGCGCAGCACCTGGCCCGTGACGGTGACCGGGCCTTGTTCCACCGGTGCGATGAAGCTGGTCTGCAGGGCGCGCAGGCTCACCGTGGCCGGCCAGCTGCCGCCGGCCACGTCGCGCATGGCCTGCACCGCGAACACCGAGACGAGCCCGCCGAAGGAGGTGCGGCCTTGCAGCCAGTCCTGCGGAATCTCGAAGGTGACGTCCGGGCCGGCCTGGCGGCGGCCCGAGAGGATGCTGGAAAGCGGCGTGAGGTTCATGGCGTGTGGGGGGAAGACGTTGCGGAGATTATCGAAAGAGTGGCGCAGGCTGCAATGTTGCCGCGGCGACAGAGGTGCGATGCCTGTGCGCTCCGTGGAAACGCTACATTTCGTGTAGCAACTCCGTCATCACTCCATGGTCGCCCGAAACAGCAAGCAAGCCGAGGTGAAGCAAGCCGTGAATGCCACGCTGGAATTGTTCCAGCGCAAGTGGCTCTTGCGGGTGGTGTGGGAACTCTATTTGGGACCCAAGACCTTTCGTGCCTTGCAGGAGGCCTGCGACGACCTCTCGCCCACGGTGGTGAACGCCCGGCTTTCCGACCTGCGCGAGGCTGCGCTCGTCGAGCTGCAGCCGGGCGAAGGCTACGCGCTCACGCCGCTGGGCCTGGAAATGGTGGAAGCCTTCACGCCGCTGATGAAGTGGGGCGTGAAATGGCAACGCCTGGCCAAGTGATCTGAATGCCCTTGCTGTGTGCTACGGAAATTGTAGCGGTATGCTCATGGTGCTACAAATTCAGTAGCGAAGACAAGGAGCCTGCCGTGAACCAGACGCACAGCCGCATCCCGCCGCTGGAATCGCCGTTCGAGCCGAACATCGAGCAAATGCTGAACCGCATGAACCCGCCCGGCGCGCCCAGCGTGCTGGCGTTGTTCCGCACGCTGGCCGTGAACCCCGCCATGGCCGAGCGGCTCATGCCCTGGGGCGGGTACCTGCTGGGGCGTCATGCCAGCCTGCCGCTGCGCGACCGCGAGGTGGTCATCGACCGGGTGTGTGCCCTGTGCGGCGCGGAGTACGAATGGGGCGTGCACGTGGCGGCCTTCGCCAAAGCGGCCGAGTTCAGCGATTCGCAGATCGCGGCCATCGCCGACCCTGACGGCCCGCTGGATGCCTTGCCCGAGCGCGACCGCCTGCTGGTGCGGCTGGTCGACGAACTGCACGACACCTCGCAGGTGAGCGATGCGCTGTGGTGCGAGGTCTCGGCGCTGTGGACGCAGGCGCAGTGCGTGGAGCTGCTGATGCTCGCTGGCTGGTACCACGCGATCTCCTATGTGTGCAATGCGGCGCGGGTGCCGTTGGAGAGCTGGCAGGCAAGGTTTCCGGCCTAGCGGTTGCGGCAGGACCTGGTATTGGTGGAGCGCCCATTGGCAACACAGAGGACACAGAGAGCACAGAGGACACAGAGCTTTTTCGCTTCCAATGTCTCTGTGTGCTCTGTGGCCCTCTGTGTCCTCTGTGTTTTCACCTGGGCCTTCAAACCCGTGCCAGACTGGCGCCTCCCACTTCGCCACCATCACCATGCTCATCGTCACTGGAAGCCTCACCGCACGCCCCGACACCTTCGACGAAGTCCTGCGCCTCAGCGACGAGCACGTGCGGCGATCGCGCGCGGAGCCCGGCTGCATCTCGCATGCTGTCAGCCGCGACACCGAGAACCCGCTGCGCCTCGTGTTCTTCGAGGAATGGGCTGACCGCGCGGCCCTGATGGCGCACTTCGCCGTGCCCGCCTCACGCGGCTTCGGGAAGGCCGTGGCGGCGCTGGTGTCGCAGCCGCCCACCTTGTCGGTGTACGAGGCCCAACCCATCCAACTCTGAGGACGGAGGAGACCGCATGGACCGCCGACACCTGCTCCAGCTTGCCGCGGCCACCGCCACGACGCTGTGGCTGCCGCGCAGCGCCTGGAGCCAGCCGAAGTTCACGTCCAACCCGTTCACGCTGGGCGTCGCCAGCGGCTCGCCCACCCACGACTCGGTGGTGCTGTGGACGCGCCTCGTGGTGCCCGGCGGCGCGCTCACCGAAGCGGCCACCGTGCGCTGGGAAGTGGCGCGTGACGAAGCCTTCAAGGACATCGTGAAGAGCGGCCAGTCGCAGGCGCTGCCCGAGCTTGGGCATTCGGTGCATGCCGAGGTCGGCGGCCTGGAGCCGGACCGCTGGTACTTCTACCGCTTCTTCGCCGGCGACGAGCGCAGCCCCGTCGGGCGCACCCGCACCTTCCCGGCGCCCGACGCCATGGCCACGAGGCTGCGGCTGGCCTATGCATCGTGCCAACGCTGGGAACACGGCTACTTCACGGCCTACCGGCACATGCTGAACGAGCAGCTCGATGCCGTGCTCTTCCTGGGCGACTACATCTACGAATATCCCGGCGCCAAGGACGCGGTGCGCCCCGTGCCCGGCGGCTGGGTGCTCACGCTGGACGATTACCGCCGCCGCTACGAGCTGCACAAGTCCGAGCCCGAGCTGCAGGCCATGCATGCGGCCTGCCCCTGGATCGTCACCTGGGACGACCACGAGGTGCAGAACGACTACGCCGGCCTGCACGTCGGCGAGAACGGTCCGGAGGTGAAGGACTTTCCCGCCCGCCGCGCCGCGGCCTACCAGGCGTTCTACGAGCACATGCCGCTGCGCTCTTCGGTGCTGACGCAGGCCGTGGCCGGGCTGCGCCAGGGTGCGGAGACGCGCATCTATGGCGAGCTTCGCTTCGGCAGGCTCGCGTCCTTCTACGTCCTCGACGACCGGCAGTACCGCGACCTGCACGCCTGCACCAAGGACGGCAAGCCGGGCTCCAGCAGCGTGGACGTGGCCAGTTGCCCACTGCTGGCCGACCCGAAGCGCACCTTGCTTGGCGCGCCGCAGGAAGCCTGGCTGGACCAGGCCTTCGCACGCGCCGGCCAGGGGTGGAACATCATCACCCAGCAGACCCTGTTCGCGCCGCGCGTGGCTCCCACGCCGGACAAGACCATCGTCTGGAACGATGGCTGGGACGGCTACCCTGCGGCGCGTCAACGCCTCGTCGACAGCCTGCGCAAGCGGGAGCTGCGCAATGCGGTGCTGCTGGGGGGCGACGTGCACGAGAACTGGGTGGGCCACGTGAAGGCCGACTTCGCCGAAGCCAAGAGTCCGAACGTGGCGGTGGAGTTCTGCGGCACCAGCATCACCTCGCGCTCCGGCGGCAACGACAAGATGGCCGAGCGTCTGGCCCGCAACCCGCATTTCGTGTTCGCCGACGGCGAGCGCAAGGGCTACGGCGTGTGCGAGTTCACGCCCAAACGCATGAGCACGGCGTTGCGGGTGGTGAGCGACGTGACGAAGAAGGATGCCGGCATCGAGACGCTGGCGAGCTTTGTGGTGGAGGCAGGGGTGCCGAAGATCGAGAGGGCTTAGTCCTTCGCCGTGCGGGCGGCCTGCCGGTCCTGCCAGGCCTTGTGCTCCTTCAGGAAGCGCTCGCGCTCGATGGCATAGAAATCGAAAATGCACGGGTCGCAGCCATTGCCGCAGCACTCGTCGTCGCCCGGGGCGAGTGGGGCTTGGGGTTCAGGGTCGGATGGATCGGGAGGCGTTGAAGGCATCCGTGCATTGTCCCTCTGCAGCGGGGCTCTTCAAGACTTCCACCCGCCCCCCAGCGCGCGGATCAACCCCACCGCCGCCGTCTGCCGGTTGGCCACCGCCTGCGCCAGCGAACGCCGTGTGCTCAATGCCGTGATCTGCGCGATCACCACGTCGCTGTAGCCCACTTGCCCGGCCTGGTAGCGGTTCATCACCTGCTGCTCGGTGAGGTCCGCGGCCTCGGAGGCCTGGCGGCGCAAGGCTTCCTGTTGTTCGAGGATGCGCACCGCGGCGAGCTGGTCCTCCACGTCCTGGAACGCGATCAGCACGGCTTGCCGGTACTGCGCCACCGACTGCTCCCATGAGGCCTTCGCCTCATCGACCCGGGCGCTGCGGGCACCCGCATCGAACAGCGTCTGCACCACGGACAAGCCCAGCGACCACGTGACGGCCGATGCACTGAACAGGTCACCGAGCTTCGCCGAGCCCAGGCCGTAGTTGCCGCTCAGGCTGAAGTCCGGAAAGAAGGCGGCCCGCGCCACGCCGATGGACGCATTGGCCGCTGCGACGCGGCGCTCGGCCGCGGCCACGTCGGGTCGGCGTTGCAGCAGCGCGGACGGCAGCACGCCCGGCACCGCGGGCAGGGCCGGCCAGGTCCATTCCACGGCGGGCACCGAGAAGTTCGCCGGGGCCTCGCCCACCAGCACGGCCATTGCATGTTCGAGCTGTGCTCGCTGGCGGTCCAGCCCGGCCAGGTCGGCCCGTGCATTGGACAGTTGCGTCTGTGCCTGCAGCAAGTCGCTGCGCGGCACCACGCCGGCGTTGTAGCGGTTCTGCGTGATGCGCGCCGCCTGTTCATAGCCTTCGATGGTCTTGCGCAGCATCTGCGCTTCGGCATCCGTTTCGCGCAGCGAGAAATAGCTCGTGGCGAGTTCGCCCTGGGCGGACAAGGTGGCCGCCGCCAGGTCCGCCGCGCTGGCCTGCGCGCGGGCGCCGGCGGAGTCGACGCCACCGCGCAGGCGGCCCCAGAGGTCCGGCTCCCAGCTGCCCGACAGGCCCAGGGTGTAGCGCGAGTTGGCGCTGGTCTCTCCGCCGCCGGAGCGCGAGGCGCCGGCGCTCAATCCCAGCGACGGAAACAGCGAGGCTCGCTGCTCGCGCACTGCCGCCTGGGCCTGCGCATAGGCCGCCGCCGAGGCAGCGACGTTCTGGTTCGACACCGCCACGCGGTCCATCAGCGCGGTCAGCGCCGGGTCGTTGAACAGCGCCCACCAGGGGCCGCGTTCCAGCGCGTCGGCAGGGGCGGCGTTCAGCCAGCCGGGCGGGGCTTCCTTGAATGCGGCTGAGGTCGGCGTAGAAGGGGTTTCCTGGCGGGGGGCCTGTGCGCAGCCGGCCAGCAGCAGGGCAGCGCACAGCGAGGTCAATGAGAAGACAGTCTTCATGGTCGTCAGTCGGCTTGGACGCCGGCGGGTGCATCGCTGCCCGTGCGGCTGAGCAGGTGTTCGTTGGGGCTGCGGCGGCGAATCTTGTCCAGCAGCAGGTACACCACCGGCGTCGTCAGCAGCGTGAGCACCTGGCTCGCGATGAGCCCGCCGATGATGGCGATGCCCAGCGGCCGGCGCAGCTCGGCACCTTCGCCGAAGCCGATGGCCAGGGGCAGGGCGCCCAGCGCCGCGGCCAGCGTGGTCATCAGGATGGGGCGAAAGCGCAGCAGGCAGGCCTCGCGCACCGCCTCGAAGGCGCTCAGGCCGCGCGAGCGTTCGGCCTCCAGCGCGAAGTCGATGATGAGGATGGCGTTCTTCTTCACGATGCCGATGAGCAGGAACACGCCGATCAGCGCGATGAGCGAGAACTCCATCCTGAACATGAGCAGCGCCAGCACCGCGCCCACGCCCGCCGAGGGCAGTGTGGACAGCACCGTCACCGGATGCACCAGGCTCTCGTACAGCACGCCCAGCACGATGTAGATGACCACCAGCGCGGCGAGGATCAGCAGCGGCTGCTTGTTCTGCGTTTCCTGGAAGGCCGCGGCCGTGCCCTGCATGCTGCCGCGCACGTTGGTGGGCATGCCGATGTCGGCGGCGGCCTGCTCGATGGCCACGCGTGCGTCCGACAAGGTCTTGCCCTCGACCAGGTTGTAGGAGATGGTGGTGGCCAGCTCGCCGTCCTGGTGGTTGATGTTGCTGGGCGTGGGTGCCTCGCCGAAGCGTGCGATGGCCGGCAGCGGCACCATGGTGCGCGAGCTGGTGTTGACCGTGGCGCCTGTGGAGGCGTCTCGAAGGCCGGCGTTGGCCGAGGTGCCCGCCGCGGCGCCAGCCACCTTCGAAGGCACCTGCACGTCATTCAGCGCCACCGGCCCCTGCGCGAACTTGGACTCCACCTCCATCACGACGTGATACTGGTTCAGCTCGTCGTAGACGGTGGCGACCTGCCGCTGGCCGAAGGCGTCGTACAGCGCGTTGTCCACGTCGCGGTTGCTCAGGCCCACGCGGGCTGCGCTGTTGCGGTCGATGGTGACGAAGGTCTCGATGCCGTTGTCCTGCTGGTCGGTGTCGATGTCGGTCAGCACGGGCTGGTTCTTCATCGAGTCGGCCAGCTTCGTGGCCCATTGCTTCAGGTCAGCGGCGTTGTCGCTCTTGAGCGTGTACTGGTAGGTGGAGTTGCTTTGCCGCCCGCCCATGCGCAGGTCCTGCACCGGGTTGAGGAAGAGGCTCACGCCGGTGATCCGGGCCAGTTGCGGGCGCAGCCGCGCGATGACGGCCTGCCCACCGTCCTTGCGCTGCGAGGCGGGCTTGAGGTTCACGAACAGGAAGCCACCGCCTGCGCGTCCGCCGCCCGTGAAGCCGACCACCGTGTCCACTGCCGGGTCGGCACGGATGACGTCCACCAGCTCGCGCAGCTTGGCCTGCAGGGCCTGGAAGGAGATGCTCTGGTCCGCGCGCAGGCCGCCGTTGAGCTGGCCGGTGTCCTGCTGCGGAAAGTAGCCCTTGGGCGCGGCGGTGAACAGGTACACGTTCAGGCCGATGACGCACAGCAGGATGAACATCACCAGCGCCTTGCTGTGCAGCGCCCAGTCCAGGCTGAGTTCGTAGCTGCGGTGCACACGGCCGTAGCTCCATTCAGCCAGGCGCGCCAGGCGGCCGGGTGGACGCGTGCTGCCGTGACCCGGCTTGAGGAGCCAGGCGCACATCATCGGCGTGGTGGTGAGCGAGATGACCAGCGAGATCATCACCGAGGCCGACAGCGTGATGGCGAACTCGCGGAACAGCCGGCCCACCTGCCCGCCCATGAACAGCAGCGGAATGAACACCGCCACCAGCGACAGGCTGATCGACAGCACCGTGAAGCCCACCTCACGCGCGCCCAGCAGTGCGGCCTGCAGCCGGCCCATGCCCTGCTCGATGTGGCGGCTGGTGTTCTCCAGGACCACGATGGCGTCGTCCACCACGAAGCCGGTGGCCACGGTCAGCGCCATGAGGCTCAGGTTGTTGAGGCTGAAGCCCAGCAGGTACATCACCCCGAAGGTGCCCAGCAGCGAGACGATGGTGGCCACCGCGGGGATGATGGTGGACCGCAGGTTGCGCAGGAAGACGCTGACCACCAGCACCACCAGCGCGATGGAGATGAGCAGCGTCACCTCGATCTCGTGCAGCGAGGCGCGGATGGAGTTGGTGCTGTCGGACGCCACCTGGATGTCGATGTCCGCCGGCAGCTGTGCCTTCAACTGCGGCAGCAGGGCGCGAACGCCGTCCACTGTCTCGATGATGTTGGCGCCGGGCTGGCGCGTCACCAGCACGATCACCGCGGGCATGCCGTTGAACAGGCCCAGCGTGCGCACATCCTCGGGGCCGTCGCTGACCTTGGCGATGTCCGACAGCCGCACCGGCGCATCGTTGCGCCAGGCCACGACGAGGTCGCGATAGTCGGCCGCCTTGTGGCCGGGGGCATTGGTGTAGACCTGCAGCCGGCGCTCGTCGGTCTCGACGCTGCCCTTGGGGCGCGTGGCGTTCGACGCCTGGATGGCCGCGCGCACGTCCTCCATCGGGATGCCGAAGCGGTTGAGCGCGAGCAGGTTCATTTCCACCCGCACGGCAGGCAGCGAGCCGCCGCCGATCTCCACGTCACCCACGCCCTGCACCTGCGCCACCTTCTGCTGGACGATGTTGGACACCGCCTCGTAGATCTGGCCCGGCGTGCGCGTCTTCGAGGTGAGCGCGAGGATGATCACCGGCGAGTCCGACGGGTTCATCTTGCGGTAGGTCGGGTTGCTGCGCAGCGTGGCGGGCAGGTCGGCGCGCGAGGCGTTGATGGCGGCCTGCACTTCGCGGGCGGCGCCGTCGATCTTGCGGTCGAGGTCGAACTGCAGCGTGACGCGGGTGGAGCCGCGGCCGCTGGAGGACGTCATCTCGTTGACGCCCGAGATCACGCCCAGCCGGCGTTCCAGAGGCGTCGCCACGCTGCTGGCCATGGTCTCGGGGCTCGCGCCCGGAATGCTGGCCGACACCGAGATGGCCGGGAAGTCCACCTGCGGCAGTGGCGACACTGGCAGCGTGAAGAAGGCGGCCACGCCGGCCAGCGCCACGCCGATGGTGAGCAGCACCGTGGCGATGGGGCGCTTGACGAAGGGCGATGACAAGTTCATCGGTTCGCGCCCCCGTCGGGTTCTTCCTTCAGCGGCAGCAGCGCGGCCGGCTCGCCCGATGAGGCGGGTGCCGGCGCGGGACGCGAGCCGCGCAACCGCTGGCCGAGCCGATCGAACGCGAGGTAGATCACCGGCGTCGTGAACAGCGTCAGCAACTGGCTCACCACCAATCCGCCGAAGATCGACAAGCCCAGCGGCCGGCGCAGCTCGGCGCCTTCGCCGAAGCCGAACATCAGCGGCAGCGCGGCAAAGAGCGCGGCCATGGTGGTCATCAGGATGGGCCGGAAGCGCAGCAGCGCGGCCTGGTGGATGGCATCCCGCGGCGGCTTGCCTTCGCTTCGTTCGGCGTCGATGGCGAAGTCGATCATCATGATCGCGTTCTTCTTCACGATGCCGATGAGCAGGATGATGCCGATGATGCCGATCACGCCCAGGTCGTGGCCGGCGAGCATGAGAAAGAGCAGGGCGCCCACGCCGGCCGAGGGCAGGGTGGAGAGGATCGTGAGCGGATGCACGTAGCTCTCGTACAGCACGCCCAGCACGATGTACACGCAGACGATGGCCGCGAGGATGAGCCACAGCTGGTTGCTCAGCGAGTTCTCGTAGGCGCCCGCCGCACCGAGGAAGGTCATGCTCACGCTGGCAGGCATGTCGATGGCCTTGGCCGCGGCGCGGATGGCGTCCACCGACGTGCCCAGCGACACCCCATCGGCCGTGTCGAAGCCGACCGTGGTGGCCGGATATTGCGCCACGTGGGTGACCTGCAGCGGTGCCTGCACCTCGCGGATGGTGGCGAAGGCCGACAGCGGCGTGTGCCCGCCGCCGCTGGTGGGCACGTTCAGGTTGCCCAGCGCCTGCGGCGTCGCCAGGCCTTCCTGCCGGGCTTCGAGGATCACGCGGTACTGGTTGGTCTCGGTGAAGATGGTCGAGACGATGCGCTGGCCGAAGGCGCTGTACAACGCTTCATCCACGGTGGATGCGCTGATGCCCAGCCGCGAGGCGGTGTCGCGGTCGATGTCCACCTGCACGGCCAGGCCCTGCGCATTGGCGTCGGACACCACGTGCCGCACCTGCTTCACCTCCTGCAGCTTCTGCGCGAGCCGCGTGGCCCACAACGCCACCGTGGCGTCGTCCGAGCCTTCGATGGACACGCGGTACTGCGTGGGACCACTCTCCGCGTCGATGGTCAGGTCCTGCGTGGGCTGCAGGTACAGCGTCACGCCGGCCACCTGCCGCACACGCTCCTGCAGCCGGCTCATCAACTGCTGCTGGCTGCCGCTGCGGCCCTTCTTCAGGTTGATGAGCATGCGGCCGGTGTGCAGCATGGTGTTGTTGGCCGCATCCACGCCGATGAAGGAGGCGAGGTTGTCCACGTCCGGGTCTTCGAGCAGGGCTTGCGCCGCCTGCTGCTGGAGGCTCGCCATGCGCGCATAGCTCACCGACTGCGCCGTCTCGATGCGGGCCTGCAGCTGGCCGGTGTCCTGGGTCGGGAACAGGCCTTTGGGAATGAACACGTACAGCGCGACGGTGAGCGCGAAGGTCGCCAGCGCCACCCACAGCGTCAGCCCCTGGTGCTCCAGCACCCACTTCAGTCCGGTGTCGTAGTGCGCGATGACGCGGTCGAAGCCGCGCTGGATGCGCAGCCCGATGCCATGCGGATGTTCGTCGTGCCGCAGCCAGCGCGCCGACATCATCGGCACGAGCGTGAGCGAGACCACCGCCGAGATGAGGATGGTGATGGCCAGCGTCACCGCGAATTCGCGGAAGAGGCGACCCACCACGTCGCCCATGAAGAGCAGCGGAATCAGCACCGCGATCAGCGAGACCGTGAGCGAAATGATGGTGAAGCCGATCTGCGTCGCGCCCTTGATGGCCGCCTCCATCGGCGGATCGCCTTCCTCGATGTAGCGCGAGATGTTCTCGATCATCACGATCGCGTCGTCCACCACGAAGCCGGTGGCGATGGTCAGCGCCATCAGGCTCAGGTTGTTCAGGCTGTAGCCCAGCAGGTACATCAGCCCGCAGGTGCCGATGAGCGAGATGGGCACCGCCAGGCTGGCGATGACGGTGGCGCGCAGGCTGTGCAGGAAGGCGAAGATGACCAGCACCACCATCACGACCGCCAGCACCAGCTCGATCTCCACGTGCTCCACCGATGCGCGGATGCCGGTGGTGCGGTCGCTGAGCACATCCACCTGGATGCTGGCGGGCATGCTTGCAGTGAGCTCGGGCAGCCGGCGCTTGATGGCGTCGACCGTCTGGATCACGTTGGCCCCGGGCTGGCGCTGCACGTTGAGGATGATGGCCGGCTTGAGCTGCTGATGTGCACCGCCGGCACAGGCATCGTCGGCGTCAGAATGGCGCGCTCGTTGCGCAGGGCAGGGCACCACCGCCCATGCGCCGAGCTTGACGTTCTCGGCGCTGTCCACCACGCGCGCCACGTTGCTCAGTCGGATGGGCGCGTCGTTCTTGTACGCGACGATGAGGTTCTTGTAGTCGTCGGCCGTCAGCAACTGGTCGTTGGCGTTGATGGTGTACGAGCGCGTCGGCCCTTCGAAGCTGCCCTTGGCGCTGTTGGCATTGGCCGAACTGATGGCGCTGCGCACCGTGTCCAGGCCCAGGCCATACGAGGCCAGCGCCTGCGTGTCGGCCTGGATGCGCACGGCAGGGCGCTGCCCGCCGGCCAGCGTCACCAGCCCCACGCCGGACACCTGGCTCATCTTCTGGGCCAGCCGCGTGTTCACCAGGTTCTGTACCTCGGTCAGCGGCAAGGTGTCGGAGGTGACCGCCAGCGTCATCACCGGCGCATCCGCGGGATTGACCTTCGCGTACACCGGTGGCGCAGGCAGGTCGGCGGGCAGGGAAGAATTCGCCGCGTTGATGGCGGCCTGCACCTCCTGCTCGGCCACGTCCAGCGTGAGTCCGAGGCCGAACTGCAAGGTGATGATGGACACGCCCGCGGCACTGGTCGATGCGATGCGCGACAGGCCGGACATCTGGCCGAACTGGCGCTCCAGCGGCGCGGTGACGGTGCGGCTCATCACCTCCGGGCTGGCGCCGGGGTACAGCGTCTGGATCTGGATGGTCGGGTAGTCCACCTGCGGCAGCGCGGACAGCGGCAGGAAGCGGAAGGCGACGATGCCGGCCAGCACGATGGCCAGCATCAGCAGCGCAGTCGCCACCGGCCGCAGGATGAAGGGACGCGAAGGACTCATGGGCCGATGGGATCAGGAGGCTTCGGCGTCGCTCGCGCGGCGGCGGTGCGGACGGCTGGCGCCGTCCATCGGCGCGCTGGCACCGCCTTCGCGATGCCATCCGCCTGCCGGCCCCGAGCCGCCGCCTGCAGGTGCGGAGGCGCCGCGCCGGTTGCCGCGTCCCGTGCCGGGGCCCGATGCGGGCCGGTCACCCGGCAACTGCACCCTCGCGCCATCCTTGAGCCGGTCGGCGCCTTCGGTGATGACCCTCTCACCCGCCGCCAGGCCGCTGGCGATGGCCACGCGGTCGCCGCTGGCCTGGCCGGCGGTGACCTTGCGCAGCGACACCGTGCGGTCCTCGTTGAGCACGTAGACGAAATCGCCTTCGCCGCTGTGGCGCAGCGCGGTGGTTGGCACCACGACCGAGTCCTTGAGGATGTCCAGCATCATGCGCACGTTCACGAACTGGCTGGGGAACAGCGTGGCCTTCGCATTGGCGAAGCGCGCCTTGGCCCGCACGGTGCCGGTCTGCGCGTCCACCTGGTTGTTGATGGTCGAGAAGGTGCCGCGGTCGAGCTCGTTGGTGCGCGAGCGGTCGAAGATGGTGACCGGCACGGGCGTGCCCTGCGCGGTGCGGCGCTCCACCTCGGGCACGCGGTCTTGCGGCAGGGTGAACTCCACGTCGATGGGCGCGAGCTGGGTGATGACGACCACTCCGTTGGCATCGCCCGAGGACACCACGTTGCCCACGTCCACCACGCGCAGGCCGACGCGCCCGCCCACCGGCGCGGTGATGCGCGTGTAGCCGAGGTTCAGCCGCGCCGTGCCTTCGGTGGCCTTGTCGGAGATGACGGTGCCCTCGAGCTGCTTGACCAGCGAGGCCTGCGTGTCCACGTCCTGCCGCGCGATGGAGTCCTGCTGCAGCAAGGTGCGGTAGCGCTCCAGCGTCAGCTTCGCGTTCTCCAGCTGCGCCTGGTCGCGCAGGCGCTGGCCTTCGGCCTGCATCACCGCCATCTCGAAGGGGCGGGCGTCGATGGTGGCCAGCAACTGGCCGGCGCGCACCATCTGGCCTTCCTGGAAGAGCACCTGCTTGAGCACACCCGAGACCTGAGGTCGCACGATGACAGTGGCCGAAGGCGTGACGGTGCCCAGGGCGTCGATCCAGACAGGGATGTCGGTCTTTTCCGCCGTGGCCACGCCCACGGTGGTGGCCGGGCCGCCGCGGCGTCCGCCGCCGCCTCCTGGGCCACCAGGGCCGCCCGGACCACCGGGGCCTCCCGGCCCGGACGCGCCGGGGCTGCTGCCATCGGCCGAGGCCGACTGGTGGGTGAGGTGCCATGCCAGGCCACCCAGGCCAGCCAGCGCGATCACCGCGATCACACTGCCCAGCCAGCGGTGCCGCGGTGCGGATCGAGGGGGTTCGCCGGGCGCGGGCACCAGGTCCGTGCCGGTGCTGGACACACGGCGGGAATCAGGCAACGAAGCCCCTCGTTCTTGTTCTTCCATGGCGGGTAGTGGGTGCGAAAGCGTTTGGGCAGTTGTGAATGCGGCCCTCGCCTGGAAGCGAGTGCCTGAACTTCATCAGCAATCGGCAGGCCCGGCGGGGGGCCGTTGCACGGCAAGAATTCCGTGATGCGGACTGTCCGCGCCCCGCATGTCAGCCGTGCTTCACTTGGTCAATGGATGTAAAGCGACTAGGCACGATAGCGCTCGGCGATTTCCCTGGCGGCCTGCTCCTCTGGCAGCAAGCGCGTGCCGCCGATCCAGACTTCGCGCTTGCGGCCTTTCGCATCCTGTTCGATTCTGGCCAGTTCGCCATGGTTGGCATAGCCGTTGGCCAGCACGATGCGGCCACGCTCCACGCCGTGGCGGTCGCGGCCGAGTGGCTCGATCTCGGAGGCGTCCATCACCGGATTGGGCAGCGCCGGGTTGGCCAGCAGCACCTTGCCGTCCATGGGCAGCAGGTCGAAGGCTCCCCACAGGCTCCAGTAGCGGCCCGTCCAGGCCGAGGCGCGGCGCGACGGCGCACCGTGCTTCGCGTGCGCCTGCATGAGATGCAGCGCCCCGTCCAGCCACACGTGCGACAGGCCGTCGGACGCATTGGTCAGCACGGAGATGGCGATGTCCTGCGAGGGCACGCACACCGTGCGCGTGATGGTGCCCTGGAAGCCGCCGGAATGGCCGAACCAGTCCCAGCCGCCGAGGGTGCCCGAGATCGTCCCCAGGCCATACCAGCGCTCCAGCGTGCCATGCGGATCACGCCATTGGCGGCGTGTCATCTCGCGGCGGCTGTCCACGCTGAGGACGCTCTTCTTCGCGGTGGGCGAGAGGCTGCCGAAGAAGCGTGCGAGGTCGCGTGCCGTGCTGATGAAGCCGGTGGCCGATGCCAGCGCATTCGTCGGGTTGGTGGCGGGAATCAGCACGCGCTTGCCCAAGGGCAGCCGGGCGCTGTGGCCGTGTGCGAATGGCGTGCCCTTCTTGATCGGCGCATCGGGCACGGTCTCCTCCAGGCCCGATGCCTCGACGATCTCACGTGCGATCCAGCTCGCATACGACTCGCTCGTGGCGGCCTCGATCACCATGCCCAGCAGGCCATAGCCGTGGTTCGAATACTTGAAGCGCGAGTTGGGTTCGAGGGTGGTGCCGCGTGAGAGGTCCTCGCGGATCTCGTCGCCGTTGAGGAAGGGGCGGCGGTCCTGCCATTGGCCGGCATCGAAGCCGTCGCGGATCAGTCCTGCGGTGTGGGTCAGCAACTGGCCGAGGGTGGTGCGGGCCACGTCCTCATGCAGGCCGAACACGTAGTCGCCCACCTGGTCATCGAGCTGAAGCCGGCCTTGTTCGCGCAGCTTGAGGATGCCCGCGGCGGTGAAGCTCTTGGAGTGCGAGGCGACGCGAAACCGGTGTGCCGCCGTGAGCGGGAGCTTGCGCTTGAGGTCGGCCGAACCGAACGCGGCCTCGAACACCGGTTTGCCTTTGTGCGCCACGGCAAGGGAGCAACCGGGCTGCTCCGTGAGCCGCATCTGGTGGTCGATCCAGCGCGGCAGGTAGTCGAGGGCAGCGGTGAGCCATTTGTCCAAGGTCGTGTCTCCGTGGGTGGGGTGAATGTACGCAACCCAGGGAACTCGGGCGCCCCAAGAGTATGTGGCTATGTCTTGGTTACTTCAAATTTTCTCGAAAGTCCACTGCAAATGGCAGGCAAGTTTTGTAGCGGATTTGAGAGGTTTACTTGGCCTTGAATCCATGCGATTCTGCGCGCCGCGCACAGTGCGCAGACTAAAAATCTCAAAAGAACAATCGAGGGGGGAAGATGCCCAATATGAAGAGCCTCGCGGCGAGCGTGGCGAGCATTGTTTTGGCCGTTGCAGGCCTGTTTTTGCCTGGCGCACTGATGGCGCAAGAAGTCATCCCTGACTTCTACAAGGACCCGGGACTCAATCCCAATCGGGGCTACGTCAATCAAAGTTTCAACGAACACGTGGATCCATTCACGGGGGCGTTGCAGTTGCACTATGTCGACGTGCACGTGCCCGGCAATGGTGGCTTTGATTTGTCGGTCACGCGTTCGTACAACAGTGTCACCTTCGACGAAACCAATCCGCTGGCGTTCGACAGCCAAGCCGGGTTGGGGTGGCAGATTCACTTCGGAAGGGTGCTTCACAAGGCGATATCGCTGCCTTGCTCGTCGTCTGCCTTTGGTGTCGACACTCTGTCCAACCCGGTCATTGAACTGCCTGACGGCAGCACGCAGTTGCTCGTTCTATCCAGCAGTTCCGCGTCCCTGATGACGACCACCCAGCGCTGGAAAGTGGACTGTGCCGGGGCGGGGGCCGGAATCATCGCCTATTCGCCAGACGGCATCCGCTATGACATGGCTCAGCAGGTGACGGTGGGCAGCGGGACTGCGACTCGCACGGCCTGGTACACCACCAAGATCACCGACCGCAATGGCAACTACGCCAACATTGCGTACGTTGCTGCGTTCAGTCCGAAGATTTCGTCGATCAGTGCCAGTGATGGACGCCTCATTTCCTTCACCTACAGCGGCGGCCTGGTCAGTTCAATCAGCAGCGGCGCGACCACCTTCAACTACGGCTATCAGGCCGTCGCGGGGCAGAGCGGGGCGTATTTCCTGTCCTCGGTCACTCGGCCCGATGGCACCATTTGGCAGTACCAGTACAACGGGCAACTGAGCAGTGCCCCGGGTAGCTACGCGCTCAAGCAGGTCACCTATCCGCAAGGCGGCGTGATCAACTATGGGTACGGAACCTCCAGCAGCGACTACGTTTATTTCGACAGCGTGTCCAACGCTGCGAGCCGCTCGACGGTGGTCAAGACCAAGTCGACCAGCGATGGCGGGAATTGGTCGTTCAGCTATTCGCCGGGCGGCGTCGGGTCCTACGACACCACCACGGTCACCAGTCCGTCAGGAACGACGACCTATCAACACATCGGCCCCAACTACGCCTCGTCGGGCTCGTTGTGGTCGGTCGGGTTGCTGATGAGGAAGCAGATCGGTTCCCTTCAGACCGAGACCTACGGCTGGACTGTGCAGAGCATTTCCAGCCAGCAATACAAGCGCCCAGGGGCGTGGCGAGCATCGCGGCTGGACAGCGCCGTTTATGCACCGGTGCTGAGCGGCCGAACCATCAAGCGCGATGGCCAGGACTACTCGGCCACCTATGGCAGCCTTGATGGCTATGGCAATGCCGGCACCGCAACGGAGTCGGGGCCCAACGGTGGAGGCCGGACCATCACGCGCAACTACTACGCCAACACCGCAAAGTGGATCGTCAAGCAGGTCCAGGATGAGACGGTGTCTGGAGGTGGCGTGTCGATCACGCGAGACTTCGACGGCAATGGCAACCTGTTGAGCATGTCGCGCGATGGCGTGGCCACGACCTACAGCTATGACGGTGAGGGCAACGTCGCCAGTGCCACCTTCCCTCGTTCTCTGGCTCACAGCTACGCCAACTACAAGCGTGGCATCCCCATGACGGAGAGCCAGCCGGAATCGATATCGATCACTCGGGTAGTTAGCGGAGAGGGCAACGTCACGTCCCAGACCAATGGCGAATCCAAGACAACCTCCTATACCTACGATGGACTGAACCGGATCAAGAGCATCGGGTACCCGGTTGGCAACAGTGTGTCAGTGTCATACACGGCCAACACCAAGACGGCCACGCGAGGCTCGCTGACGGAAACCACCACCCTGGATGGATTCGGCAGGCCCACGTCCATCACGATGGGTGGGGTTGCCTACACCTACCGGTATGACGCCCTGGGTCGCCGGGTGTTCGTGTCGAATCCTGGCGTGTCGCAAGGGAACACCTACCAGTTCGACATGCTGGATCGCGTGACCCGGGTGACTCATCCGGATAGTCAGTATCTAGCGGTGACGTACTCCGCCGGTTCAAAGTCGGTCCAGGACGAACGTGGCTACTCCACCACCTACTCCTACCGTGCGTATGCGGATCCAGATGCAGCGCTGCTGGTCAACATCGCTGCGGCGGAGGCTTCTGCAAACATGAGCATCAGCCGCAACGCCAAGGATCTTGTGTCCGGAATCACTCAAGGCGGCTTCACGCGCACCTACGGCTACAACACCAAGGGGTACCTGACCTCGGTGGTGAACCCGGAGACCGGCACGACGACCTATGGGCGAGACGATGCGGGGAACATGACCTCGCGCACCGTCGGATCCTCGGCGACGACCAGCTACTTCTACGATGGTCAGAATCGCTTGGTGACTGTGGCCTATCCGTCGGGCACGGCGCCTGTCACCAAGACCTACAGCAAGACGCACAAGGTCAAGTCCGTGGTGACCTCGGTGGCGTCCCGGACCTACAGCTATGACGGCAACGACAACCTGATCCAGGAGACCCTGGGCATCGATGGGCTGTCGTTCGGCACGGCCTATGCGTACGACGGCAACGACCAGTTGAGCAGCATCACCTACCCGCAATCGGGGCGAGTGGTGTCGTATTCGCCCGACGTGCTGGGGCGGCCCACGCAGGTGTCAGGGTTCGTGACCGGTATCAGCTATTGGCCGTCGGGGCAGGTCAGCCAGATCAGCTACGGCAACGGAACAACCACGACGTATGGGCAAAACAGCCGCCTGTGGCCGTCGTCGTTTGCCACGTCAAAGTCCTCCACGGGGTATTTCAACAGCAGCTACGGCTATGACGGGGTGGGCAATCTCATGACCGTCACGGACAGCCTGGATGCCACGTTCAACCGGTCGCTGGACTACGACAAGCTGGGTCGGCTGACTTCAGCGTCTGGGCCGTGGGGCGCGGGGGCGCTGACCTACGACGGTCTGGGCAACCTCAGGAGCCAGAGCTTCGGTGGGGCGACGCTCAACTATTCATACGACGGCAAGAACCGATTGGCGAGCGTGTCGGGCAGCCGCACCGCGTCGTATGACTATGACGAACTGGGCAACGTCGTGGGTGCCGGCGGTGCAAGCCATACCTACGATGCAGCGCCCAACCTGGTGTGCGCCAAGTGCAACGATGCGACGGGCAAGCAGCAGTACCAGTACGACGGCTCGAACCAGCGTGTGTCGGTGCTCAAGGCCGGGGTGAAGAGCTACGAGGTCTATGGCTTCAACGGCAACCTGCTGGTGGAGTTCACACCGGGCACGCCGCAACGAACCGTGGAGCACGTGTACCTGGGCAACAAGCGCATGGCGCAGGTGGAACCCACGGCGGCGGCGGTGACGCCCGCGGCGGGCGGCAAGCTGGTGGCGATTGCGAGAAGGAACTTGATCCTGACGGCCAGCGTGGCGGGGTCATCGCCCAGTGGCACGGTGTCATGGTTCGAAGGTTCGAACCTGTTGGGCAGCGCGACGCTGGTCAGTGGCAGTGCGTCGATCACCATCAACTACGCAACGCCCGGGACGCATGTGATCCGGCTGGAATACAGCGGCGATGCGCGCAACCTGCCGGCGTCCAGCACGGAGACCGTGGTGGTGAAGGTGGCGCCCGAGGACGTGCTGGGCATCATGAACAGCATCCTGGACAGTGATTGAGTCGACGGGGCCATCAACACGATGGCCTGGAACAAGGGCTTGTTTTGCAGAGGAGGAATCCAAATGAAGGCATTGGTTGGAGTGATGTTGGGACTGGCAGGCATGTCGGCGATGGCCGCAGGGTATTCGCTGCCCGCGGTTCCCACCCGGGTAGACGTGATCCGCGGGGACGGGTTCATGGTGCACGGGGAATATGGGAACTCTGGCGGTTGTACGGACGCGGGCCGCTTCTTCGTGAGAAGCGATCACCCACAGTACAAGCAGTTGTACGCGATGGCGATGGGCGCGTACGTCGGCAAGCTGAAGCTGATTGCGTACGTGGACGCATGCCAGGTGGTGACGTGGTACTCGTCGTCGACAACGTTCAACACGGTGTCGCCCAGCAGCGCGCTGCATATCACGGACTGAAGCTGAAAGCACGAGGGAGCGGCCGATGAAAGCGTTGCGACGATGGCTCGGTTGGGTGGGGGCGGTGGCTTGCGCGTTGGTGCTGGGCACAGCGCAGGCGCAGGCGGTGACGTACTTCCACAACGACGTGTCGGGTACACCGGTGCTGGCCACCGACGCCAGCGGCAACGTGGTGTGGAAGGAGGCGTACAAGCCGTACGGAGAGCGGGTGAACAACCCGGCAGCTGAGGCGAACAACCCGATCGGGTATGCGGGCAAGCCGTACGACGCGGGCACGGGCCTGAGCTACATGGGCGCGCGCTACTACGACCCGGTGTTAGGGCGCTTCTTGGGGGTCGATCCCAGGGGGGTGGATCCCAATGATTTGTTCTCGTTCAACCGCTACGCCTACGCCAACAACAACCCGTATCGGTATGTGGATCCGAATGGGCGGTCGGCAGTCCTGATGGTCGAAATCGGCCTGGGCGTGTTGTTTTTGGGAGGCGTGCACTACGCGAGCAGTCCTCCTGAGCAACAGGCCCAGATGAGAAGGGCTTGGAGCATCTATTGGCAAAATGTGTTTAGCCATGGAGAGGATCAAGGCGGCGAAGCAGCCCCGGCAGATAAGGGCAAAGAAAGCGATAAGGGGGTGGCAAACACAACCCCCGGCAGTCCGGAGCCGAATGGCGACAACGATGGCGACAAGCCCAAGAAGGGCAAGAGCGTCAATCAGATTAACAACGACGTCAAGAAGGATAAGGCACCCGATGGCATCAAACGTGCAGATACGGGGAAGGTCACAGGAGAACAAGACCATGTTCACCTGGACAACGGAAATGCGCTAAATCGCGATGGAACCTGGAAGCACGTCAATAGTGGTCAGGGCCTTACACGGGCGCAGGAGAAGTACCTGGTCGATGCCGGGTGGAAGTTGCCTAAATAGGGAAGTCAAATGCGATCACTCAATGAATGGGTCCTCCTATGGCCAAGATCAAAGAAGGTATGGTCAATTCATGTGGACGAATTGACCGACTGGACGCCCGCGGGTACGTCCTACGCTGATTGGCTCACGGAGCTGCTACGGCTATGGGGGCGCGCAAAACAACTGCTGCAAGACTCAGATGCCGTGGTCGCGGTAGTCAGTTTCGAGGCGAGTGCGGAACTACAGACATTTCCGGAATTGCTGGATGTGCCGCTCGATGCTTTCACGCCACCTTCGCTGTACCTGCTAGATGAATGCCTGACGTTTCCGCCGGCGGGGGAGCAGTATTACCGTGTGCTCGACAAAGCCGAGTTCGACGCGCTGCCTGCGGGTGGAACGGTGATAGCCAGATCGGCACGGAGCATGCAGGCGCTTGCGAACTCATGGGAGTTTGACAACACGTTGTATATCGCGTCTAGGTTTGCTGAGTAGTTGGGAAGATCAATATCGAATCATCAATATGAACCGCCCTGGATTTTGAGGAGGCTCCTTCGATAGAGAATGGAGCCGATATGAGGAAGTCCCCGAAGTTTTCCCCGGAGGGGCGCGATCGCGCCGTTCGCATGGTGACGGAGCATGCATCGCAGTGGGCGGCGATCGGATCCATCGCCGGCAAGATGGTTGCGTGCCTTAGGAGTGCGGTTCCATAAAAACTGATGAAAACTGATGAAATCTGTGATCGCTACTACGCGAAGAATGTCGGCCTATCCATTCGGCTTTTGTATGAGCAGGAAGGAGAGGCGTCAACAACTGTGCTGGTAGAGGGAGTCGCTGAAGCGCTGCGTATGCTCGCGGAGCTTCTTGTCACAGTGGCCGACGAATCAGAGAACGAAGGGTTCTCTATTTCTCCGTTCGGTGCAGGGCGCGCCCACTTTTCGCTCGCATCAACGCTTGGTATCTATATTCGACGCATTGACAAGTAGTTGAGGACGAGGTCGACCTCAAGGCATCAGCTATCCGATGCGGTAGGGCAAGGTCACAGAGCACTAGAGCCCTGCTGGATGTCAATGCAAGGAATCGTTTCCAGCATAGTGGCCGGGCACCTGTTTCGGTGGCGGGCTGCGCGACAATGCAGGTGTCCACAGTTGGGGAGGGAAAACCCGTGATTCGTACAACGACAGCGATCCTGTTCTGCCTGGTGGCCGCCAGTTGCGGCGGCGGCGGCTCCGACGCCGGCTCGCCTCCCTTCGGAACAGCCGGCAGCGGCGGCCTGTCGCCCACGAAGCCGACCACCCCGACTTCCGGGACGCAGGCCCTCACGGTCACCGTCATCGGCAGCGGCTCGGTGATTTCCAGCCCTGCCGGCGTCAATTGCACCTCGGTCTGCACGACCTCGTTCAGCCGCGGCACGCTGGTGCAGCTGACGGCCACGCCAGGCACCGGTGTGACGTTCAGCGGTTGGACCGGCGACTGCACCGGCCAGTCGTGCAGCGTCAGCATGACGACGGATCACAAGGTGGTCGCCACCTTCCAGTGAGGCCGTTGATGCGTGGGGCGATCAACGCCCGAACACGCCCTTGACCTTGTCCCCCAGCGACCTCAACGCCTTGTCGAACCCCAGGCTGGACACCAGCCGCTGCGTCAGCGCCTTGGCCACCCGGTCGCCCAGCTGAGCCGGCGTGATGCCGCCTTCGGCCTTGCCCAGGTTGTGCATCACCAGGTCGGGCAAGGTGGTGGAGATGCTCTGGCCCAGCAGCGCAGGCGACGTGGCCTGAGCATGCGCATTGCGGATCGCGAACTCCTCGACGATGAGCTTGCGGACGGGTTTGTCGGAAGACGTCTTCTGCGCTTCGCCGCCTGCAGCACCGTTGTCCAGCGACTGCGCGATGTTGCGCTGGATGGCCTCGAAGTTCGTGCCCGCCGTTCCCTTCTCGTAGATCACGTCCGGCGACTCGATGCTGATCTTCTTGATGACGACCACCGGCTCGGTCAGCGTGTGCACGTCCACCACCACCTCGATCACGCCCACCTTCAGCGCATGCGGCGACTGGAAGCCCGCGGGGTTGCCCACGACGAGCCCGCGCACGATGCCTGAACCATCGGTGGTCTTGAGCTGCACGCCGTCGACGCTGACCTTGGCGTGCGTCATCTCGCTGCCGTAGTGGCTGATGGCTCGCTGCACGATGCCATCCAGGTTGGTGAAGAACCACCAGCCCGTGCCGGCGGCCAGCAGCACCAGCAGCAGGAAGCCCGAGAGGATGTACTTGCCGGCGCGACTCATCGATGAATGCAACTCACTGCTTTTCGGCCACGGCCTTGAGATTGGCCAGGCCGGTGTCGAAGTCGGGGCCGACCATGCGGTCCATGAAGAGCGACATCCAGCGGTACATCGGGTTGCTGCCCATGTCGCCGTTCATGGTCCAGGTGACCTTCGTGGCGTTGTTGCTGTCGGGCACGAAGTCGAGCTGTCCTTGCGAGGTGGTACCGAAGTCGGGGAAGTACAGGTCGAAGGCGACCTTGCGCGCGGGATCGGTGGCGGTGAAGGTCATGGTGCCGTTGCCCTGGCTCTTGCTGCGCCAGCTCCACTTCGCGCCGGTGCCACTGTCGGGGCCGGTGTAGTCGATCTGCATGTTCGGGTCACGCTGATTCCAGGCTGACCACTGCTTCCATGCGCGGGGGCTGGCCACGAAGCCATAGACCTTGTCGGCCGGCGCGTTGATGGTGATGCTGCGCGACACCGTGAACTTCGGCGACAGCAGGTAGCCGCCGACGATGAACACCGCCAGCAGGGCCAGCACCACGATGAGCAGCCACTTGAGAATCTTCATTCACCCACCTTCGCCGTGAAACGCCGCGAGTCTGCACCGGATGGGCCGGCCGTTCAAGCCGTATCACTCGGCTTCACGCATTCACGTGCAGTTCGCGCTTGGCCTCGTGGCTCTTGACGCCAAGCTCCAGCAAGGCCATGACCTTGCAGGCTTCGTCGGCGGTGACGGGAATCGGGCCCGCGCCGAGGATGGCATCGCGCACCGCGGCGTAGTAGTCGGCATAGCGACCGGGCTTGACGGCATGGGCCGATGCACGCACCTTGTCCAGCTCGCGGTCGTCCAGCAGCACGTAGGTGGCGGACTCCGGCGGCGGCATCCAGGGCGAGCGGCCATCGGGGCGCTGCCCGGCCTTGAGCGCATCTTCCTGCGGATCGAGCCCCGTCTTCACCCAGCTGCCGCCGGTGCCGTGCACGGTGAATCGCGGCGCGGGCGCGGCGGCCAGGGTGGTGGCGTGCAGCACGACGCGCAGCCCGCTGGCATAGCGCAGCTGGGCGTGGAAGCAGTCGTTGGTGCTGGCGCCGTCGCGCTGGGTCGCGAGGTCCGCATGCAGGCCGGTGGGCATGCCGAAGAGCTGCACTGCCTGATCGATGAGATGCGAGCCCAGGTCCACCCACAGGCCGCTGCCGGGCCCGGCCTTCTCGCGCCAGCGGTCGCGCACGATGGGGCGGAAGCGGTCGAAGTGCGACTCGATGCGGGCGATGCGGCCCAGCCGGCCGCCGGCCACCACCTCCTGCAGGGTGAGGAAGTCGCCGTCCCAGCGGCGGTTGTGGAAGACCGACAGGACACGCTTGGCGTCCTTCGCCAGCTGGCCGAGCTGCCGCGCCTCGTCGGTGGTGACGGTGAAGGGCTTGTCCACCACCACGTGCTTGCCCGCCAGCAGGGCGTCCCGCGCGAGGGCGAAATGCGTGTCGTTGGGCGTGGGCACGACCACGAGGTCGATGTCGCCGCGTTGCAGCAGCGCCTGCGGCGATTCGCTCACGTCCAGACCCGGCCAGTCGGCGTGGACCTTGGCGGCATCGCTGCTGGAAACAGCCTGCAGCTTCAGGCCCGGCACGCTGGCGACCAGCGGCGCGTGGAAGACTTTGGTGGCGTAGCCGTAGCCGATGATGCCGACGCGCAGGGTGTTGTCCATGGTGGTGAATTGTGTGCCGTGAACGGGCATCATCGCCACATTGGAGAACCCACATGGCATCACAGGAACTGGACCTCTTCGTCATCGGCGCCGGCAGCGGGGGCGTGCGCGCGGCGCGCATGGCGGCGCAGCGGGGGGCCAAGGTGGCGGTGGCGGAGATGTCCGCCCTGGGCGGCACCTGCGTGAACGTGGGCTGCATCCCCAAGAAGCTGTACAGCTACGCGGCCCACTACGCCGAAGCCTTCGAGGAGGCGCACGGCTTCGGCTGGCCGGTGGCGGTGCCTGCCTTCGACTGGGCCACGCTCAAGGCCAACCGCGCCAAGGAGATCTCGCGGCTGAACACCGTGTACGGCGCGGTGCTGGAAGGTGCCGGAGCGACCTTGCTGCGAGGGCGGGCACGCATCGTGTCCCCGCATGAGGTGGAGGTGAACGGCGAGGTCCACCGGGCGAAGCACATCCTGGTGGCCACCGGCGGCCATCCGCTCATGCCCGAGGTGCCGGGCGGCGAGCATGCGGTCAGCTCCAACGAGATGTTCGACCTGCCGGTGTTCCCGAAACACCTGGTGGTGGTGGGCGGCGGCTACATCGCCTGCGAGATGGCCAGCATCTTCCGCGGGCTGGGCGCCCAGGTGACGCAGGTGGTGCGAGGCTCGCGGCTGCTGCGCGGCTTCGATGACGACATCGCTGCCTTCCTGGCGGTGGAAATGGGCAAGAAGGGCGTGGACATCCGCCTGGGCACGCACCTGCACGGCATCGAGCGCCGGGCCGATGGCAGCCTGCTGGCCGCGCTGCATGACGGCAGCGCGCTGGAAGCCACCACGGTGCTCTACGCCACCGGGCGCGGCCCGAACACGCGAGGGCTCGGCCTGGAAGAGGCCGGCGTGGCGCTGGGCAGCAGCGGCGAGGTGAAGGTGGACGCGCAATACCGCTCCAGCGTGCCGTCCATCCTCGCCGTGGGCGATGTCACCGACCGCGTGCAACTCACGCCTGTCGCGCTGGCCGAGGCCATGGTGGTGGTCGACCAGCTCTTCGGCCAGGGCCAGCGGCGCATGAGCTACGAGTTCATTCCGACGGCGGTGTTCACGCATCCGAACATCGGCACGGTGGGGCTGACCGAGGCGCAGGCTCGCGAGGCCCACGGCACGATTCGCCTGTACCAGAGCGAGTTCAAGTCGCTCAAGCACACCCTGTCGGGCAGCACCGAGCGCACGCTGATGAAGCTGGTGGTCGACGACGCCAGCGACCGCGTCGTCGGCCTGCACATGGTGGGGGCCGAGGCCGGCGAGATCGTGCAAGGATTCGCGGTGGCGATGAAGGCCGGCGCGACCAAGGCGCACTTCGACGCCACCATCGGGATTCACCCCACGGCGGCGGAGGAATTCGTCACCATGCGCGAACCCCTGGCCCGGTGAAGCATCGGATAATCACGGGTTTTGTGTCACCTGCCAGGAAGTCCCCGATGTACTTTCCCGACCTGTCTCGCGGCGCCCGCGCGCCGCTGCTCGCGCTGTGCATGATCTGCACGGCATTGAGCGCCGTGGCCGCCACGGATGCGCCCGCCAAGAGCGGCGCCAAGAAGACGCCGCTGCTCACCCGCGATGAGCTGCGCGCCTGCATGGCCTCGCACACCAAGCGCCAGCAAGAGCGCGACAGCCTCGTCGACGTCAAGTCCAAGCTGGATGCCGAAAGAGCCGACATCCAGACCAGCGGCCAGGCCCTGAAGGACCAGCTCGCCGCGCTGGACCGCACCAACGCGGAGATGGTGGCGAAATACGTCGAGGCCAACAATGCGCGCGAGAAGCGCATCGACGACTTCGAGAAGGCCAGCAACGACTTCAACGCCCGCGTGGAAGCCGCCACTGCCGCCGACGCCACCTACAAGAAGGACTGCGCCGACCGCCGTTTCGACGAGAAGGACGAACTCGCGATCAAGAAGGGCAAGTAAGAGGGGCAAATGAGGCCCCGGGAGGGGCCGGCCGGCCCCTCCATAGAATGGCAGTTCTCCCACCCCGAGAACCGTCATGACCCTTGCCACGAGCAACCCCCTGTTGGCGACCTGGGACACGCCCTACGGCCTCCCGCCTTTCGATCGCGTCAAGCCCGAGCACTTCAAGCCGGCCTTCGACGCGGCCTTCGCCGAGCACCGTGCCGAACTGGACGCCATCGCGTCCAGCCCGCAGCCGGCGGACTTCGACAACACCGTGGCCGCCTTCGACCGTGCAGGCCGCGCACTGGCCCGGCTCGACGGGCTGTTCTACAACCTCACCTCCAGCGAAACCTCGCCCGCCCTGCAGGCGGTGGAGCGCGAGCTGGCAGCGCCCGTGGCAGCGCACAACAGCGCCATCTACATGCATGCGGCGCTGTTCAAGCGCATCGACGGCTTGCACGGGAAGCGCCACGCACTGGGCCTGAACGCCGAGCAGGTTCGCCTGCTGGAACGCATCCACCTCGACTTCGTGCGCGCCGGTGCCAAGCTCGACGCCAAGGCCCAGGCCCGCTATGCGCAGGTGATGGAACGGCAGGCCCAGTTGTCCACCACCTTCGCGCAGAACGTGTTGGCCGACGAGTCCGGCTACCGGCTCCTGCTGCGCACCGAAGAAGACCTGGCCGGCCTGCCGGACTTCGTTCGCGCTGCAGCCAGGCAGGCGGCCGTGGACCGCGGCATCGCCGATGCCCACGTGATCACGCTGTCGCGCTCGCACATCGTGCCCTTCCTCACCTTCTCGTCGCGGCGCGACCTGCGCGAGCAGGCGTACAAGGCCTGGACCACGCGCGGCGAGCACGACGGCGAGCACGACAACCGGCCCATTGCCCGGGAGATCCTCACCCTGCGCCGCGAGCAGGTCCGACTGCACGGCTACGCCAACTACGCCGACTACGGCCTGGCCGACACCATGGCCGGCAAGGCCTCGGCGGTGAGCGACCTGCTGATGAAGGTGTGGGTGCCTGCGAAGAAGGCGCTGGCGGAAGAGCGCACCGCACTGAAGGCCATGCAGCTCTCCCTTGGCGAGAGCCATGAGATCGAAGCCTGGGACTGGCGCTACGTGGCCGAGAAGGTGCGCCAGGTGCGCTACGACCTGGACGAGGCCTCGGTGAAGCCCTACTTTCCGCTGGACCGCATGGTCGAGGCAGTGTTCGACTGTGCCCAGCGCCTGTTCGGCATCCGCTTCGTCGAGCAGCCGCAGATCAAGGTCTACCACCCCGACGTGAAGGTCTACGAGGTGCGCGGCGCCAGCGACCAACTGGTGGGCGTGTTCCTGCACGACAACTTCGCGCGGCCCAGCAAGCGCAGCGGCGCGTGGATGAGCTCCTATCGCCTGCAGTCGCGCCACGGCGGACAGGACGTGCTGCCCATCGTCGTCAACAACAACAACTTCGCCAAGGGTGCACCGGGCCAGCCCACGCTCCTGAGCTTCGACGACGCGCGCACGCTGTTCCATGAGTTTGGCCACGGGCTGCACGGCCTGCTGTCGAACGTGAGCTTCGAGCGACTGTCAGGCACCAACGTGCTGCGCGACTTCGTGGAGCTGCCGTCGCAGATCTTCGAGAACTGGCTGGCCGAACCCGAGGTGCTGAAGAAGCACGCGCGGCACTACCAGAGCGGCGAGCCGATTCCCGATGCGCTGGTGAAGCGGCTGGAGGATGCACGCAATTTCAACCAGGGCTACGAGACCATCCGCTACACCGCGTCGGCGCTGGTGGACATGGCCATCCATTCGCAGGAAGCGGCCGAGGCGCCGGACATCGTCGCCTTCGAGGCGGCCGAGCTGGAGCGCATCGGCATGCCGCGCGGCGTGGGCATGAACCACCGGCTGCCGCACTTCCAGCACCTGTTCTCAGGCTCCAGCTATGCCGCCGGCTACTACGTGTACCTGTGGGCCGAAGTGCTGGATGCGGACGGCTACGACGCCTTCGCCGAAGCGGGCAATCCGTTCGATGCGCAGACGGCGCACAGGCTGCGCCAGTTCATCTATTCGTCGGGCAATTCGCTGGAGCCCGGGAAGGCCTTCGAGGCCTTCCGCGGGCGAGGCCCGACGGTGCAGGCCATGCTGCGCAAGCGCGGCCTGCTGGAGACGGCACCCGGTTGAGGTGCCACCTCAGGGTGCGACCTCACCAGCGGCGGTTGTCGTGGTGGTCGCGCCAGTTCGGGATGCCGTCGTGGTCGCGGTCGTGCCAGCGGTTGTCGACACGGTCATAGCGGTTCGGAATGCCATCGCCGTCGCGGTCCCAGGCCGGGTTGTAGCGGCGGTCGTAGCGGTTGGGAATGCCGTCGCCGTCACGGTCCCAGTAGGTGGGGTGGCGATAGCCGGGGTAGGCGACCACAGGCGCGGGCCGATAGACGGGAGCCGGTGCCACGAACACGGGCGCCTGGCGATACACCTGCACGGGCTGCGTGTACACCGGCGTGTCCGAGCCGATGGTGACGGACCATTGCACGTCGTCGCGAGCCTGCGCCAGTCCGGTGCCCAGGGCGCCGGTGATTGCCAGCGCGGCGGTGATGACAAGCTTGGTACTGCGCATGAGTTTCTCTCCTGGTTGGCGGTGCCGCATCCGCGGCGCCGTACCCATTCAACGCCGTCGGAGCGCGATGGACCACCCACCAAGGTCAAGCCCAGGTAAAGCTGCGTGAAGAGACGGTCGCAAGCTGTATCAGCCCTGGCGCAGCGTGCTCAGGCGCGACTCCAGCGACTTGAGGAAGGCCGCGAAATTGATCGGCTTGGTCCAGTACTCGACGAAGCCCGCTGCGAGCGCACGGGCCACGTCGTCGGGCATGGCATTGGCCGATACAGCCAGGCAGGGCAGGTGGCTGGTGCGTGGATCGGCACTCAAGCGCCGCAGCACCTCGAAACCGTCGAAGTCCGGCAGTTGCATGTCCACCAGCACGAGGTCGGGCCTGAGCTCGGCGGCGCGCGCCACGCCGCGCGCTCCGTTGAGCTCGCTGACCAGCGTCCAGCCTTCGCGGCTGGCCACCAGCTCCTGCATCAGCATCACGTTGATGGGGTTGTCCTCGATGTAGAGCAGGGTGGCTGCCGGCACGCGCGCCTCGCTGGCGGGCTGGGCGGGTTCGTCCGCGGCCACCGGCGAGGGCTGGTCGGCGCGCTGCAGCTTCACGCTGAAGCTCGACCCGGTGCCCGGCTCGCTGCACACCTCGATGCTGCCGCCCATGCGGCCCACCAGCGTCTTCACGATGGCCAGGCCGATGCCCGTGCCCTCGATGCCTTCGCGCTCGATGCCCAGCCGGTTGAAGGGCTCGAACAGGTGGGCGCGCTGTTCCGGCGTCAGGCCGCGCCCGGTGTCCGTCACGGTCACCACGACCTTGCCCTGGTGCAGCTCGGTGCCCACGCGGGCCACGCCGCCACGCCGGTTGTACTTGATGGCGTTGGACAGCAGGTTGATGAGCACCTGCCGCAGGCGGATGCGGTCGGCCCACACCACGCCGTCGATGTCGCCGCACTCCACCTTCACGTGGAAGCCCTTGGCCAGCGGCGTCACCAGCGGCAGCGCCTCGTTCACCAGTTCGGCCAGCGGCACGGCCTGCATGTCCAGCTTGAGCTGGCCGCTTTCCAGGCTGGACAGGTCCAGCACGTCGTTGATGAGCGACAGCAGGTGCTCGCCGGCCGAGAGGATGTGCTCGATGCGCGAGCGCTGCTCGGTGTCGTTGATGTCGCTGTCCAGCTGCAGCAGCTGCGCGAAGCCCAGCACCGCGTTGAGCGGCGTGCGCAGCTCGTGGCTCATGCGCGCGAGGAACTGCGACTTCGCCTCGCTCTCGCGCTGGGCGATGAACTTCTCGCGCCGCGCGGTCTCGGCGTTCACGCCTTCGGTGATGTCCCAGTTCACGCCGATGTAGTGCAGCGCGCCGCCGTCCGGCCCCACGATGGGCGTGGAGCGCGAGGCCAGCCAGTGCACCGAGCCATCGGGCCACACGACGCGGAATTCATAGGCCGCTGACTTCTGCTGGGCCACCGCTTCGGCCAGCAGCTTGTCCACGCGGTCCTGGTCGTCGGGGTGGACCATCTCGCGGCGACCCCTGGCATTGGGCGGGATCGCGGCGGGCTCGACGCCGCGCAGCCGGTACATCTGGTCATCCCAGGTGGAAGTGTCGGTCTTCGGGTCCCATTCCCAGGTGCCCAGGCCCACGCTGTGGGCCGTCAGCGCGACGCGCTCGTTGGCGCTGCGCAGGGCGGCCTCGGTGCGCACGCGGTCGGTCACGTCCAGCGTCACGCCGAAGATCATGGTGCGGCCACTGCGTTGCACGCGGCGGGCGCGGTTCACCAGCCAGCGCACTTCGCCGCTGGGCCACACCACGCGGTACTGCTGCTCGTGCTTGTCGGTGGGTGCGGCCAGCAGCGATTCGCGCACGTGGCGCATCATCGGCCGGTCGTCGGGGTGGATGATGGTCTCCACCCATTCGTCGCGGGTGGGCACGCCCAGTTCCGGGGCACGGCCATTGAGGCGGAACATCTCCGTGTTCCACTCGCCTTCCTCGGTCTCGGGATCGCGGCTGAACACGCCCACCCCGGCCGAATGCGTGGCGATTTCCAGCCGCTGCGCCAGCTCGTTGGCGCGGCGCGACTTCTCCACCTGCTCGGTCACGTCCAGCGCCACGCCGACGAACTCCAGGGGCTCGCCGGCGGCGTCGCGGCGCAGCACGCGGCGCGTCAGCACGTAGCGCCAGGAGCCGTCGGTGCGGCGGTAGCGGGCCTCCATGTCCACCGGGCGGTCGGAATTGAGGGCAGTGCCGGCCGCGGCAATCACGCGCGGCAGGTCGTCGGGGTGGATGAGCGAGCGGACCTCTTCCAGCGACAGCCCCTCGGGCTTGGGCGTGATGTCCAGCACCTGGTAGGCGCGGTAGTTGTAGTGGAAGCGGTTGGTGCGCAGGTCCTGCCGCCAGATGGCGATGTTGCCCAGGTCCACCGCCAGGCGAAGCTGTTCGCTGGTGTCGTTGAAGGCCTGCGCCAGTTCGTAGGTCTCGGTGTCGTCCACCATGATGCCCACGGTACGTTCGGGCTGGCCCTGCGGCGAGTTCTTGACCTCCCATTGCGAATGCAGGCGCTGCACGCCGCCATCGGGCAGCATGACCCGGTAGCGCGCCTCGTAGCGGCCGGCCTGGCGGGTGGAGGCGGGGTAGTCGACGCGGGGCAGGTCGTCGGGGTGGATGCGTTTTGCCGCCACGGTGAAATCGGGTGTCCCCGTGGTGTGGTCCATGCCGAAGAAGCGGAAGACGTGCCGGTCCCAGCGGCCCTCTCCAGACGGAATCTTGCGTTCCCACACGCCCAGGCGACCGAATTCCTGCGCGGTCTCCAGCAGCTCGGCCAGGCGATGCTGCTCGCTCAGGTCCTGCAGGGCCACCAGCAAGCCGCTGGACGCGCCCGGGCGGGGCAAGGTGCGGGCGCTCAGGCGGCCCCAGCGGGTGTCTCCCGAGGGGTGCCGCCAGGGCAGCTCCTGGGCGGGAATGGCTTGTCCACCGGCCAGGGCCGGCGCGATCACGTCCCACGGGCCGGGGCTGTCTGTGAAGCCGATCAGCGAGGCCAGCGGCTGGCCCAGGGCCACTCGGGTGTCCAGGCCGCCGATGCGTGCGAAGGCCTCGTTCACCCAGGTGATGCAGCCCTGCTCGTCCAGCAGCGCCAGCATGTCGGAGCTGAGGTCGGCCAGGGCTCGCCAGGCCGCATCGTCCGGCAGCTCGGGGGCAGGGGTCGCGGGCAGGTGGGGTCGCGGGGAACTCATCGCGGCCCTAGTGTCGGCGGCGGCGCGGGTTCGCACCAGATGAAATCCCCGAGAAGCCCCCGGGCGTACAGGCTCAATCCGCGACTTGCAGCACCAGCTTGCCGAAGTTCTCGCCCTTGAACAGCTTCATCAGGGTCTCGGGGAAGGTGTCCAGGCCCTTGACCACGTCCTCGCGGGACTTCATGCGGCCGTCCTTCAGGTAGCCGGCCATCTCGGCCACCGCAAGGTGGTAGCGGTCGGCGTAGTCGAACACGACGATGCCTTCCATGCGGGCGCGGTTGACCAGCAGCGACAGGTAGTTCTTCGGGCCCTGCACCGCGGTGGTGTTGTTGTACTGGCTGATGGCACCGCAGATGATGATGCGTGCCTTGCGGTTGATCTTCGCGAGCACGTGGTCGAGGATCTCGCCGCCCACGTTGTCGAAATACACGTCCACGCCGTTCGGGCAATGTTCCTTGAGGCCATCGCGCACGCTGCCGGCCTTGTAGTCGATGCAGGCATCGAAGCCCAGCTCGTTGACCACGAAGTCGCACTTGGCCTTGCCGCCGGCGATGCCCACGGCACGTGCCCCCTTGATCTTGGCGACCTGGCCCACCGTCTGGCCCACGGCACCCGCCGCACCAGAGACGAGCACCGTTTCGCCGGCCTTGGGCTGGCCCACGTCCATCAGGCCGAAGTAGCCGGTCATGCCGGGCATGCCCAGCACGTTGAGCCACTGCGTGGGCGAGCCCACGCGGGTGTCGATCTTGAAGATGCCGCTGCGCTTGAGCTGGTCTGCCGGGATGAGGCAGTACTCCTGCACGCCCAGGCTCGCATTGACCAGGTCGCCCACGGCGAAGTTCGGGTTCTTCGAGGCGATGACCTCGCCGATGCCGCCCGCGCGCATCACTTCGTTGATGCCCACCGGCGGGATGTAGCTCTTCGCGTCGTTCATCCAGCCGCGCATCGCCGGGTCCAGCGAGAGGTACAGCGTCTTGATGAGCACGCCGCCCTCGGCGGGTTCGGCCACGGCTTCGGTGGTGAAGCTCCAGTTCTCGCGGGTCGGCTCGCCGATGGGGCGGGAAGCGAGGCGGACCTGGTGGTTTTGAAGAGCGGAAAGGTTCGGCATCGAGGTGTCTCCTAGGTGACTGGCGCACGGTGCTGTGCGGACCATGTTAATCGCGAAGCGGATTCCAGGCACGTCGTCGGACTCGTCTGACGCCACTAAACGCTGCTTGCCGATGGCGGTGTCAGGCGGCGGTTCCTAGAGTCTCTTCATGCGCGGCGAAGTGCTGTCCGTTCGTGCCGCCAAGGAGGACCACCATGCCGACCGGCTCCATCTTCACCGCCGGCGTTTCGGGCATCGCCGCGAAGCTCGCAGGCATCGCGACTGCGGTGGCGGCCATCGTGATGAGCGTGGCCACCGCATCGCCGCCCGTGCACAGCGTCGAGCACCTGGACCTGATGCGCTTCGGCGGCGTGTGGTTCGAGGTGGCACGGCTGCCCAACAAGATGCAGTCGCGCTGCCGACACGATGCGACCGCCACCTACCGGCTGCAGGTCGATGGCGGCCTGGAGGTGATCCACCGCTGCCGGGATGCGGATGACCGCGTCGCGGTGTCCGTCGGACATGCGGCGCTGTCGGGGAACGACCCGGCGCGGCTGAGCCTGAGCTACGTGCCGCCGTGGCTGAGCTGGTGGCCGGGCACGCATGCCGACCACTGGGTCGTGATGATCGACGAGGGCTACCGGCACGCCGTGGTCAGCGATCCCTCGCGAGGCTCGCTGTGGATCCTCTCGCGGCTGCCCGGCATCGATGCGGCGACCTATGACGACATCATTGCCCGCCTGCGCGCCCAGCGTTTCCCGGTGGAGCGACTGGTGCTCACCCCGCAGCACGTGCAGCAGCAAGTTGTTTCCCCGTCCGTGGCGCCGCCGCGGCTCACCGTCTGAAAGGACCACCACCATGAGAGCAATCGCATTCTTTGCCGCCATGAGCGCCTTCGCCATGGCCCTGGGCCTGGCGGCCTGCAACAAGGCGGACGACGGCCGCACCGTCGGCCAGAAGGTCGGCCAGACCATCGACCAGGGCGTCGCCCAGGTCGACAAGGCCGCCAAGGAAGTGAAGGACACCGCCAAGCAGGGCGCGGGCGAGGCGGCACAGAAGACCAAGGACGCCTCCGAGCAGGTCTCGGCCTCGGTGAACGACATGGCCATCACTGCTGCCGTGAAGGCCGGCATTGCGAAGGACAAGGAACTGAGCGCCCTGCGCGTGAACGTGGACACCAAGGAAGGCCACGTGTCGCTCTACGGCTCGGCGCCTAATGAAGGCGCTCGCGAACGGGCCACCCAGATCGCCCAGGCCGAGAAGGGCGTGACCGGCGTGGACAACAAGCTGGCCATCGAAACCCGCTGAGCGCGGCTCGAACAGGCAACAAAAAACCGCGGCATGCCGCGGTTTTTCGTGGGTGCTCGGAAATCCGGGCGCTTTACAGCGGGCGGATGTTCGCGGCTTGCAGGCCCTTCTGGCCTTGCTTGACTTCGAATTCAACGCGCTGGTTTTCCGTCAGCGTCTTGAAGCCATTGCCCTGGATGTCACGGAAGTGTGCGAACAGGTCAGCGCCGCCCGCGTCTTGAGCGATGAAGCCGTAGCCCTTCGCTTCGTTGAACCACTTCACGGTACCGGTTTGAGTCGTCATGGACGATTCCTATCTTTCAAGCAAAAAGTTATTCATGCGCGGCACATGCTGCGCATGCAGAGACACTCAAGGTGTTATTCGGGGGTTTCCAACAGAACCGATCCGGAACCGGAGCGGTGAAGCAATTGAACTCTCACAACCACAGTCTTGCGTATGCCTGTGGCGGCTAATGTACCTCATGATGTAACGGGCTCTGCAACCAGAGGTTAAGTGCTTGCCCGCAATTGACCAGAATGCGTGGCATGAAGCTGTCCGTTCTCGATCAATCGGTCTCCATCCTCGGGCGTGGAGAAGATGCGGCCATCCGCGACACGCTGGAGCTTGCGCAGCACGTGGAGCCGCTGGGCTACCACCGGTTCTGGCTCAGTGAGCACCACGGGCTGCCCACCATCGTGGGCAGCGCCCCCGAAATCCTCATGGGTGCCATCGCAGCCCGCACCGAGCGCATCCGCATCGGCAGTGCCGGCGTGATGCTGCCGCACTATTCGGCGCTGAAGGTGGCCGAGCAGTTCCGCGTGCTGGAGTCGCTGGCGCCCGGGCGCATCGACCTGGGCGTGGGGCGTGCGCCCGGCGGGGACATGCGCACCGCGCTGGCCCTGAACCCCAACGCGCATTCGGCCGCCGACGCCTTCCCCCAGCAGGTGAAGGACCTGCAAGCCTGGACGTCCCTGCCGCGCCACCAGGGCATCACGGCGCATCCGATCACGCCGCGGGCGCCCGAGATCTGGGTGCTGGGCAGTTCCGACTATGGCGCCCGGCTGGCTGCGCACTTCGGACTGCCCTATGCCTTCGCCTACTTCTTCACCGACGGGCAGGGTGCCGAGCAGGCCATGGCGCTGTACCGTGCCGGCTACCAGCCGAGCGAACGCCATCCCAGACCGCAGGCCACCTTGTGCGTGTGGGCGCTGGCGGCCGACACCGAAGCCGAGGCCATCCACCACGCCAGCAGCCGCGAGCGCTGGCGCGTGGACCGCGATCGCGGCGTGTTCGGCGCCTTGCAGTCGCCTGAAGCCATTGCAGCGCGCGGCTTCACGGCCGATGAGATGCCCACCATCGAGCGCATGCGGGCGCGCGCCTTCGTGGGCACCGCGCCGCAGGTGGCGGCCAAGCTGCGCGACCTGGCGCAGCGTTTCGAGCTGGACGAGATCGTCATCACACCTGGGCGTACGATCCGGCCGTGCGGCGACACTCCTATGCCCTGATCGCCCGCGAACTCCTGCTCTGACATGCAACTCATCGACTTCGAACTGCGCGGCGACTTCATCACCCTCGACAACCTGCTGAAAGCCACGGGCCTGGCGATGAGCGGCGGTGCGGCCAAGATGATGGTGGCCGAGGGGCTGGTGCAGGTCGATGGCCAGGATGAGTTGCGCAAGACCGCGAAGATCCGCGCCGGCCAGGTGGTGAGCGTGCATGGTGCGCGGGTGAGGGTTCTTGCGCTGTCGCAGTCGGCGCCGGGCTGACATCGTGGCGGTGGCTCAGCAAGGGAGACACCATGGCCACACGCAAATCCTCCAAGCCTGTCCAGGGTCTGACCGCGCTGGTGACCGGCGCGTCGTCAGGCATCGGCGAATCGCTCGCCCGCTGCTTTGCGGCCGATGGCCACGACCTGGTGCTCGTGGCCCGCAGCGCCGACAAGCTGCAGACGCTGGCCGAAAAGCTGGGCGGCGAGCATGGCGTGCGCGTGACCGTGCTGCCGGCCGATCTCTCCAAGCCTGACGCAGCGAAGAAACTGCGCACGGCGCTGCAACGAAAGAAGATCGCCATCGACGTCCTGGTCAACAACGCCGGCGTGCTGGACCACGGCGCGTTTACCGGCATCGCCGCCGAAAAGCACCAGGCCCTGATCGACCTGAACATCTCGGGCCTCACCGCGATGCTTGCCCACTTCCTGCCGGCGATGATCGAGCGCGGCCGCGGACGCATCCTGAACGTCGCCTCGATCGCATCGTTCCAGCCCGTGCCGTCTCTGGCGACGTACGCGGCCAGCAAGGCCTTCGTGCTGTCGCTCACCGAGTCCCTGGCGGAGGAACTCAAGGGAACGGGCGTGACGGTCACTGCACTGTGCCCGGGCATCACCGCCACGGGAATGCTTACAGGCGCGACTGATTCGAACCCACACCTCGCGAACCTGCCAGGCTTCGTGGTGGGCGATGTGGATGCCGTGGCTGCCGAGGGCTACAAGGCCTGCATGAATGGCGAGGTGATCAAGGTGCCTGGTGCGGTCAACCTTGCTGCGATCCTGGCGGCACGGGCCTCGCCGAAGTGGATCGTGCGCAAGATCACCGGGAGTGTGTTTCGCAAGGCCTTGTAGGGGGTTTTTCGCCTCCGTTTGGGTGGGGTCGCGGCAGGCGGCATGGGCCAGGGGCTGCGGCTGTGGCGGTCGGCCTGGGGCCGACTGCGCTGTGCTGCTCGCACCGAGGGGTGCACGGGGAAACTCCCGCCGCGCCCCTGCGGTGCGCTGTGGTCAAACAGTCCCCGTGAGTCAGAAGACGAAGCGTGCTGCGCACGCCACCCCTCGGTGCTGCGCTGCTCGCCGCCACAGACGCAGCCCCTGGCCCATGCCGCCTGCCGCTCAACAACCGATGGGTGTGCTCGACGAGAAAACCCAAAGCCGCAACAGCAAAGGCGTGGGTGGGCTGGCTGGGGCGCGCATCAGGAAGCGGCGAGGAGCGCAGGGCTTGTGGTCGCGCGCGCAGCGCGCTTCGTTGACTAGCTCGGCGCGGTTGTTTGAACGCAGCGAACCGAAGGGGCGCGGAGTGAGTTCTGCGCCGGACCACAAGCCCGAGCACCGCAGCGGAGTCGGCGCAACGCGCCGACCGCTTCCGCCGCGCGCCCCAGCCAGCCCACCCACGCCTTTGCCCATCCCGACAACACGCAAAAACAAGGAAAAAGGGCGGCCGCCCAAAACAGGCAACCGCCCACCTCATGTTCAACAACCAAAGTCAGCGCAAGGTCAGAACTTGTAGTTCAAGCCCACGCTGTAGAGGTCCGCGTCACCGCTCTCCCCAAAGGCCTTGAACTTGTAGCGCTCCCATTCGCCGCGCAGTGCAGTCTGCTTGCTGAAGTCGTACTGCACACCCAGGCCGAACTTGGCGTTGGTGCCGCTGTCGCTCGCCCCGCCCGACACGCTGGTGCGGCCGTTGAAGGCGCCCACGCGGCCCAGTGCGGAGAAGTTGTTGGCGATGGGCACCGTGCCCACCAAGTCGACGAAGACACCGTGGCCGCGCACGCTGCCTGCGGCGCTTTCAGCCTTGCCGACGTCGGCATAACCGGCTTCGACCGCGAGATTCGGGGTGAAGCCATAGCCACCGTACAGCTTGCCGCCGGTGGCGGAACGGTCGGTGTTCAGTCCACCGATGTCCGGCCCCTTGTAGCGGGCGCTGCCGATGGAGCCGCCGACATACGGCCCCTCTGCGTGTGCTGCAAACGCAGCAACAGCGGCGGTGCAGACGAGAGCTTTGGCGATCAGTTTCATGTGAGACTCCTTTTCTGTGTGGATGCCTTGGGCTTCATGCGGCACAAGCTGCGCCATCTGTCGAAGCCGTCGACACCCCATACCTTGCCGGGAGAATGCAAACGCAGCGTGCTGTGTTCGTATCCCGATGTGGTCACAGGTAAAGGTGAGTCAAATGCGTTTCGGTCCGGGTAACTGAGGGAACTCGCGGGGCCGTAGCTTTTCAAAAGCGCCACTGTGGTCGATTTGCCGCAGTGATGCGTGAATGCCACAAGCCCTGTCGGCGCCTGGGTGGCTACATCAATCGATGCGCATCCGCATGCAAAGCCTGGATGGCCGATTGCGCTTCGCTTCCCCGCGCAAAAGAAAAATCAGTGAAGTCGAAACCCGGGCCCACGGTCGCGCCGACGTACGCAAAACCATCCAGCGGTTCGGCTGCCTGCCACCAACCGGCAGGCACCACGTGGCGCGGCGCCGTTCCCTGGCCCACTGCATCCAGCGTGATCTGCTCGATGCGATCAAGCGACGGCGGCACGAGCCACAGCCGCAACGGACCACCTTCGAGCAGGTGCCACACCTCGTCCGATGCCACGCGATGCCATGCACTGAACTGCCCACGGGCCAGCAGGAAGTCGATGGTGGTGATGGCGCTGCGTGACTCACGGCCATCGGTGGTCTGCACAGCAGCCGGCGAGCGGAAGACCTCGCGGTAGTAGCCGCCTTCCGGATGCGGCTGCAGCCCGAGTTGCGCGACGAGTTCCGCCGCGCGTGGTGGCAGCGAATAGGCCATCACACCTCCGCTGCCTTTTCCTTCTTGAACGGACTGCGCTCCGGGGGCTCGTCGTGGCTGGCGGTCTTGGTCAACGCACTCACCAGGAAGTTCAATGCCGACACGCGGTGTCTCACTGCGCAGGCCAGCGGCTCGGGCTTGCAGCCCATCTTGGCCTTGGGCTCCAGCGCCGTGCGGCCGAGCGACAGGCGCTTGGCACCCAGCGCGATCGCATCCTGCACGGTGGACTGGAGCAGCGTCAGGTAGATGGGCGCATCGGCATTCGTCTCGCGGTCATAGCCGATGTAGTAGCCCACCGCTGTCTCGCCGTCGCCCACGCTGGTGACGAAGCCCACCATGCGGCCTTCGCGCTCGGCAATGCGGCAGATGAATCGCGTGTCCAGCGCGCCGGCCAGCGCCGGCAGGTAGCTGGGCATGAGCGTGGCCAGGCGCAGGCCCTGGCCGTGATGTACCTGCTCGTACAGCGCATGGATCTCATCCTGCCGCGCGGCCATCTCGGCCGCATCGATCACGCGCAGCGTCACGCCGGCCGATTCGCAGTCCTTGAACAGCTTCTTTGCGCCGCTGCGGTAGCTCGACGTCAGGCTGGCGAGGTAGTCGTCATAGCGCAGCCAGCCGGGCTGCAGCGTGAGCACCATGTCGGGCTCCGTCTCCAGGCTGCGGTAGCCCAGCAGGCGCAGCGAGTCCTTCACGACGGTCTGCGAAGCAGCGAAGTCCTTGATCATCGCCACGTCAGATTCGCCCAGCAGCTTGTCGGCGCGGCGCAGGCGGTAGGTGGCTTCGCCCACGCCCTGCCACAGCAGGGCCGGGTCCACGTCGGGCGCGAAGGCCACGGAGCGTGCGCCCCAGACCAGCAGGTTGCCGCACACCAGCATGTGCTCCTGCAGGCCGGCCATGGGCTTGTCGAGCAGGCGGCGCGAGCCGGGCTTGCGCAGGCGGTCGCCGCTCACGGCCACGCGCTGGAACAGCATGATGGCCACGGGCCGGTCATCCGCATAGGCCATGGCATAGCGCGGCTCGATGTTGTCCGGCGCATGCTGCTCCAGCACGCGCAGGTAGTCGCGCGAGAGGAAGACTGTCTGAGAGGCGAGCGAATCCCAGTGTGTGGGGTTCAGGAAGTCGATGCGGTCGGCCAGTGCGAACTGCAGGCCGGATGCGGTCCGGCGGGCCTTGTGGCGCTGCCGCAGCGTCTTCACGGCCTTGACCGGATCGGGGTTGGGCGCCTTGAGCTTCTTCAGCGCGGCGCCGGTGCGCTTGAGTCGGGAGAGGGCGCCGCGAAGGCGCTGCTTGGTGGAGGCGTCGGGGGTGCTGGGCATGGCGGCGAATCTACCTGAAGGGCGCACCCATCCGAGGCCCTCTGTTGGGGGGTGTCCATGCGACCGGGGGAGGGCTGGCATCATCACGGCATGACCCAGCCACTCGCCCCCCTGTTCATCGAACCCGCCCGGCTTGCCGACACCTTGCGCCACACCGGCCAGTCCGCCATCAGCCCCGCCGGACTGGGCAGCCTGCTGGGCGCTGACGTCGCCGACCTCATGGCCCTGCGCCCGAGCTGGAACGACCTGCCGCCCGATGCCTACCTGCGCGACGGCGGCCGCTACCGCAAGCGCCGGCATTCGTGCTTCGTGGTGACGGGCGAGAAGGTGGAGCAGGTGCCCCACCGTGCGCACTGGCAGCCGGTCGAATACAACGCCCTGCACGGCGGCCTGGAGCGCTGGTTCGAGCCCATGGCCCCGTCTGTCGTCGCGCAGCCGGTGTGGCCGCAGCTGCTGCGCCGCCTGGCCGCCACCTGCTCGGCGCTCAAGGGCGAGCAGCCCTGGTATGTCGAGGCCCACCAGTTCCGCATCGACACCACCGACGGCATCGGCCGCCCCACGCCCGAAGGCGCGCACCGCGACGGCGTGGACTTCGTGGTGGTCGCGCTCATCGACCGCTCCGGCGTGAAGGGTGGCGAGACGCGCGTGTTCGATGCCAATGGCCCGTCCGGCACGCGCTTCACCATGACCGAGCCGTGGACCATGCTGATGCTCGACGACGAGCGCGTGATCCACGAGACCACGCCCATCCAGCCGCTGGATGCATCGCAGCCCGGCGGCCACCGCGACACGCTGGTGCTGACCTTCCGGGCCGGGCGCTTCCAGGGGCCAGCCGCCTGAGGGTTACTTCAGCAGCGTCTGCTGCATGAACATCACGGTCGCGTAGAACTCGTAGTCGGCGTTCTCCTTGCGGGCGAAGCCGTGGCCTTCGTTCTCGGCGCGCAGGTACCACACCGGGGTCTTGTTCTCTCGCGCCTTGGCGACGATCTGTTCGGCCTCGGTGAAGGGAACGCGCGGATCGTTCTTGCCCTGCACCACGAACAGCGGCTTGGTGATGCGGCTGGCGTTGGTCAGCGGCGAGATCTTCTGCAGGAACTCGCGCATGGCCGGATCGCGCTCGTCGCCGTACTCGACGCGGCGCAGGTCGCGCCGGTAGCTCTCGGTGTTCTGCAGGAAGGTCACGAAGTTGGAGATGCCCACGATGTCGATGGACCCGGCGATGCGGTCGGCGTAGTGCGTGGACACCGCCAGGCTCATGTAGCCGCCGTAGCTGCCGCCGGTCACCATCACGCGTGATGCATCCAGCTGCGGCTGCTTGGCGATCCAGTCGAGCAGCGCGCCGATGTCCTTCACCGAGTCTTCGCGCTTCATGCCGTTGTCCAGCGCGAGGAAGGTCTTGCCGTAGCCGGTGGAGCCGCGCACGTTGGGGTAGATGATGGCCACGCCCAGCTCGTTGGTGAGGTATTCCTGCCGTCCGCCGAAGCCGGCCTTGGCCTGGCCTTCGGGCCCGCCGTGGATGTTGATGACCACCGGACGCGGCCCGTTGAAGCGGGCAGGCGGCATCTTCAGCAGGCCGGAGATGGTGCGGCCGTCGAAGCTGGGCCAGCGCACGATCTGCTGCTCCTGGAAGGTGGACGGGTCCAGGCCTGGTGGCACGTAGGCCTGCGTCCACTGCACGCTCTCGCCGGTCTTCGGGTCCACCGACCAGACCTGGTTCGGGCCCTTGGCGCTGGTCACCGAATAGGCCAGGTCCGGATGCTTCTGGTGGAAGTGCGCCGCAGTGACCGACCCCGCCGCGAGCTTCGGACGCGGCAGCTCCTTGAAGCTCTTGCCGTCGAACAGGCGCAATTCGTCCACGCCATCCACGTTGCTGCGCACGGCGATGAGGCTGCCGTCCTCGGCGAGCTCGGCGCCGTCCACGTCCCAGGGGATGTTCTGGGTGATGGTCGTCAGGCGCTTGTTGGCGAAGCGGTAGAAGGCAAGCTGGTTGAACTCGCCCTCATGGTCGCTCAGCACGAACACGCCGGTGTTGTCGCGCTTGAAGCCCACGGCGAGGTAGGTGCCGCGGTCCTTGCTGCCGTGGGCGGGCAGCACCTGCGTGAGCTTGCCGCTGGCCACGTTGAGCAGCCACACCTGCGATTCGTTGGCCGAGATGTAGCGGGTCAGTGCGACCTGCTTGTCGTCCCAGGACACGCCGCCCACGCCCCACCCGGCGCCTTCCAACTCGACCAGCCGGCGCTTGCTGGTGGGCTTGGCCGGGTCCATGAGCGTGAGGTTCTGCGTCACGGCGGCACGTGTGCCGCCCTGTGCGGTGCGGTCCAGCGGCACCGAGCTGATGAGGAGCTGGCTGGACCGGTGGAACCAGCCTTCGATGCTGTGCTTCTCGCTGGGTTCGGTGAGCAGCGCCAGCTGGCGCGTGTCGAGATCAAGCCGGAAGACCTGCGCCGCCTCGTTGCCGCCCGAGCTGCGCTCGAACACGACGTACTTGCCTTCGCGCGGCTCGTAGCTGGCCTGCGTGACCGGGTCGGCGAAGTCCGTCAGCGGCTCGGGCTCGGCGCCGGGGCCCGCGACGCGGAAGATCTGCGCGGTGTTGCCGCCGGCCTTGCGGTGCGCCACCAGCATCTCGCGCTTGGTGGGGTGCCAGTCCACGAAGGCATGCCCGCGGAACTCGGTGTACTTGGAGATCTGGCTCGCCAGGCTCTGCGGAATCGGCGGGATGCCCTGCACCACGAGGTTGGCATTGGGCGGATAGACAGCCGTGGCCGCGGCGGCGGAAGCAGCCGCGGCGGCGGCCTGGGCCTTGGCCTGCTCTTCGGCCTGCGGGTTGGCGCAGGCGGCCAGCAGCGCGGCCAGCGATGCGGCAAGGAGGATCGGGGGGATGCTCTTCATGGGCCGATGTCTCTTTCTTGTCGGGTTGAAGCGGGGCCATTGTGCCGCCGGTCGGGTGCACGCCCGTCGGGAAAACACGCATTTCGCCCCGCATGGAATGCAGTTCGTCGCAAACGGGTTGGGGCCTGCGCAGGTGCTGCCGATACTGCATCCATCGACACACCGAACGCGTGAGTCGAAGACACAAGGAACCCGCCATGAACACCACCGCCAACCGCCTGACCCACGCCGTGATGATCGCCGCCGCGCTGGCCGCATGCTTCATGGCTCAACAAACCCGTGCTGCGCAAGCGGCTCCTGCCCCGGCTGCCGTCGCACCGGCCACCAAGGTCGTGATGCTGCCCAAGGTCGTCGTGACCGGCAAGCGCGTGCAGCCTGCGCAGGTGGTCTATCTGCCGCGCGTGGAAGTCAGCGGCAAGCGTGTCGCCGACAGCCGCGACACGATGCAAGCCGGCAAGGATGGCAAGGCCGTTCTCGTCGCGATGCGCTGAGCAGGCAGGGTTCGCGGTCCGCATCACGCCGGATCGCGAACGTCCGCCACCGGATTGCTCCCGAAGTCCTTCCTCGCCAGAAACCTCAGCACCTTCGCCGCCGCGTCTTGCGGCGTCGCCAGTTGGCCCGAAGCGTGCAGCCCCATGAAATTGCCCTTGTCCGGAAAGCCCGATGAATCGGCGCCTCGCAGCTGCGTCTGCATGTCGGTGTCGATCACGCCGGGCGCCAGCGACACGATCTTCGCGCCCGCACCCCGGGTGGCCTCGCGGTGCGCTTCGTCCAGGGCCACGGCACGCGAGAAGTGGTCCATGCCGGCCTTGGAGGCGCAGTAGCTCGCGCTGCCGGCCATGGCGCGGCGGCCCAGGCCCGACGAAATGTTCAGCACCTTCACGCCGCCATGGCGCAGCGCATCCCACGGGCGCGTGGCGCGCAGGAACGAAGCGGTGAGCAACATGGCCGACTCCAGCCCCACGCGAAGCGCGGACGAGAGCTCGGCCGTCGTGGATTCATCCATTGGCCCGATGCGGGTGATGACCCCGGCGTTGTTGATGAGCGCGGCCTGCGAGAAGCGCTTCGCGTCGAAGTTGGCGAGCCAGCCTTCCACCTCGTCGGCCACCTGCGGCGCATCGGCCAGGTCGCGGGCCCATTGCTCCAGGTGCACGCCGCCTTGCGCGGCCTTCGCGCGCAGCGTCTCGTTCGTGCCACGTGAAATGCCCAGCACCACGTGACCAGGCACCAGCAACTGTTCGGCGATGGCCGCACCCATGCCCCTGGATGCACCGGTGACGATGAACAGCGACTCGGGCATGGCGACCTCCTTCGAACGTGGGAGGCGAGTATGGCGCGAAGGGGCATGCCGTTGACGCCGGCGGGGCGATGGATGCACACTGCGCTTCCTCTCGCGGCGCGTTCGTGCCGCATCCACCGCAACCTCTTGTCGAAGGAGACGTGTCATGTCCAAGCAAGCCACTGCTCCGGTGTCGGCCGCCTGAGGGCGAGGTTGCGAGCTGCATCCACGGTTTCTCGTTTGCACGCTCAGCGAATGACGGCATCGTCATTCATGCATTGATCCCCGCCGCTGTCGTCTTCGACCTCGCCTGAACCAGGCGGTCCGGCCCATCCCCTTTCCGCATTCCGATTTGTCCGCATGCCCGGCATGCGGTGTCGCGCCTGCCTGTGCGTTCCGCGCCGCGCCGGCGCATGGCCACATCCTGTTCAAGACCATCATGATCGATGTCGACTTCAACACGCTGCACCTCATGGGACTCACCCCCGCCATGGCGCAGCACCTGGTGCTTCAACCCGAGCCCGAAGGCGGGCCTTTCACCCTGGCGCGGCTGACCGAAGTGCACCGCGACAGCGTTCGCGTGCACGACGGCCGCCACGAACGATCCGCACGCGTGCTGCCGCGCGTGAGCCGCGAGCTGGACGACGACGACACGGCGCCCGCCGTCGGCGACTGGGTGCTCCTGCAGCCCGATGCGCACGGCGACTGCTGGGTGCATGCGCGGCTGCCGCCGCTCTCGCACATCGCCCGGCGCGATGCCGACGGCAGCCGCCACCCGGTGGTGAGCAACGTGGACACCGCGCTCATCGTCATGGGCCTGGATGACGACTTCAACCTGCGGCGGCTGGAGCGCTACCTGGCCCTGGTGCAAGGCAGCGGCGTGCAGCCGGTGGTCGTGCTCACCAAGGCCGACGTGGCCGCGCCCACGGCGCAACTGCTGGCCCCGCGACTGCAGGAGATCCGCGACCGCATGTCCGATGCGCTGGATGTGATCGCCGTCAACGGCACGCACCCGTCGGCCGCGCAGGCCCTGGCGCCCTGGCTCAATGACGGGCAGACCGTGGTGCTGATGGGCTCTTCAGGCGCAGGCAAGAGCACGCTCACCAACACGCTGGCAGGCGCCTTCGTGCAGGACACCGGTGCCGTGCGCGAGCACGACAGCCGCGGCAAGCACACCACCACCTCGCGTTCGCTGCACTGCCTGCCCGGTGGAGCCTGCGTCATCGACACGCCGGGGCTGCGCGCGCTGCGGCCCGACGTGGACGAGGCCACGCTGGCCTGGCTGTTCGACGACATCGGCCGCCTCGCGCTGCATTGCCGCTTCCGCGACTGCCGCCACCAGGACGAGCCTGGCTGCGCGGTGCGCGAAGGCATCGGCCACGACCGCCTGCGCAACTACCACAAGCTGCTGCGCGAGGCGCGTCGCGACACCATGAGCGTGCTGGAGCGCCAGCAGCAGGCGGCGGCCTGGAAGGTGCGCGGCAAGGCCACGCGGGCGTGGATGAAGATGAAGCGGGGTGACGAGTGAGGCGGGCTTGTCACTGCTCGTCGCAAGGGCCGCCCTTGTCGAAGACGATGCGCCAGGTGCCCGGCGCCTCCTGGCGCCAGATGGAGGTGAATCGGCCCACGCATTTGCCTGTCGGGTCGAAGACGGGGCCGGTGCTCAGCGCGAGCGTGCCCGAGTCCAGCGCCTCGACGCGGTCGGGCTTCCACGAGAAGGGCGCTGCGGGCTTCTCATACAAGCGCTTCCAACCATCAGCCACGGCCTGCTTGCCGCGCAGCGGCTGCGGGCCGGAGAAGAAAACGGCCTCCTCGGACAGGAAGCTCGTGAAGGCCGCATGGTCGCGGTCGGCCATGGTCTTGGCGAAGGCGCGTTCAGTGTCGGCGACCTGCTTTTCCAGCACGGCGCGATCCGGCTTGGGTGCCAGCGCAGGCGGGCTGCACAGGTTGGCGCAACCGGCGAGCGTGGCGGCGAGAAGCAAACCAGTGAGGGCGATGCGCATCGGGGGCTCTCCTGTTGGTGTCGTGTCGGAATGGCAGCAGTCTAGAAAGGCACCGTGCTTTGCAGCATCAGGTCCTGCCCGCTCACCGGATGCGGCAGGCGCAGTTCGCACGCATGCAGCAGCATGCGCGTCGACTCGGCGGCGCGAACCGGGTCGTACAGCTCATCGCCGACGATGGGGTGCCCGATGGACATCAGGTGCACGCGCAGCTGATGCGAGCGGCCCGTCACCGGCTCCAGCGACAGGCGCGTGCGGCCGCTGGCTTCATCGCGTGACATCACCTGCCATCTCGTGAGCGATGGCTTGCCGATGTCATGGTCGACCTTCTGCAGCGGCCGGTTCGGCCAGTCGGCGATGAGCGGGAGGTCGATCTCGCCCTCGTCCTGCGCCACGAGGCCTTGCACCACCGCCTCGTAGCGCTTGTGCACCGACCGCCCGGCGAAGGACATGCTCATCGTTCGCTGCGCCTGCGCGCCGCGCGCGAACACCAGCAGGCCGGAGGTGCCCATGTCCAGCCGGTGCACGATGAGCGCGTTCGGCCAACGCTGCGCCACCCGCAGTGCCGCACAGTCGCGCTTGTGCTCGCCACGCCCGGGCACCGAGAGCATGCCCGCGGGCTTGTCCACCGCGACCATGGCGTCGTCGGCGTAGACGAGCGACGGGCTCAAAACCGATCCACCAGGCCCGACTGCGCCGCGTTCTCGGGGTTCGATCCGGCATCGCGCACCCGCTGCAGGGCTTCCTCGCGGCCCAGGCCCAGCTGCTTGAGCACGCAGGCCGCGGTGGTGCCGGTGCGGCCGATGCCGGCAGCGCAGTGCAGCATCACCGCATCGCCGGCCTTCAATGCCTGGGCGATCTGCCCGATGCCATCGCGGAAGTCCGCCATGTCGCGCGGCACACCGTAGTTCTGCACCGGCAGGTTGAGGTAGCGGAAGTCCAGCGAGCCCTCGGCGATGGCGCGCCAGTACGCGGGCGACAGCGAGGCGATTTCCTCGGCCGGCGTGAGGCTCACCACCAGGGCGAGCTCGCGCTGGCGCGCCTCGGTGAGGAAATCAGCCCAGCGCTCGAAGCGGCCGGGCATGGAGCCCAACCACAGGGAGCCGGGGGCAAGGTCGGAAACGGGCAGCGCGCGAAGGGTCATGGTGGGGCGATGTTGCCATCGCGCAGGCGGCTTGTGTGCCGTCATACACGCAATGCGGACATGCCGGGTGTCAATCGCTGGGCCGGCGCTGCCGACAATGCTGGCATGCGCGCCGCCTGCCATCTTTTCGCTCGCCTGTTCATCGTGGCCTGGCTCGCCGTGTCGGGCGCGGCACATGCGGCCAAGGACTTCGACCTGTACTGGATGAAGACCCGCTTCGACCACGAGATCGCCTTCCGGGCCGCGGCCATCCACGTCGCCTGGGGGGCGGAGGCGCTGTGCGACGACACCACCGAGATCGAGCCCTTCGTGCTGTGGTCGGCCAACGCCGTGCCCAAGCGGCTGTCGGCCGATGAGCGTGCGCTGCTCAAGGAAGCCACCGGCATGGACGACCAGTGGCGCCTGGCCTGGCTGGACGAAGGCGCGCCCGACGACCTGCGCATCGGCATGGTCGTGACGCACATCAACGACCGTCCGCTGCCGCAGCAATCCACCCGCCTGGACATGACCGCGGTGTTTCGCGGCAACTCGCCCCTGTCGGCCGACGACGGCGGCTTCTGGGGCGTGCTGCTGCAGGCCCGCGCCGAGGCGCTGGAGAACAAGCCCATGGTGCTGACGCTGGAAGGCGGCCGCAAGGTCACGGTGGAAACCCAGGCCGGTTGCGCCGGCAGCGTCATTGCCAGTGCCTTCGACAACGAGCCCGACCGCTTCTGGCGGCAGGGCAACAAGCGCGCCAAGATTCCCGGCAACGCGCTCATGGTGGCGTCCACCCCGGACGAATTCCGCTGGCTCGCGGCTTTCGGCACCTACTTCCAGGCGACCGAACGGGCCATCGGCCGGGCAGAGGTGGCCGAGAGCGTGTCGCCGGTCTTCACCGTGGGCAAGGTGCTGACCATGGCCTTGCCCGGCTCGGGCGTGCTGCTGACCCTGATGGAGCAGCAGACCGAGCGGGTCATCTCGGTGGATGGCTTGTCCAGCAGTGCCGACCTGTTCGCCAACGAGGTGGTGCTCGCCCTGGGCGGCGACCCGGCCGTCGGCCTCAAGCTCAACGAACGCATGCGCGAGCGCGGGGCGGGCGTGGACGAATTGCTGATGACCGATTTCCGCAAGGCCAACTCGCAGACCCACCTGGAGAAGCTGCGCGAGGTCATCGTGCAGAAGCAGGCGCCAGCCGGTGGTGGCTCTTAGGTGACACGGGCAGGGTGGGGCGCGTCGTAGACTCGCGCCGGTCCGAGCCACAACACACCACACCTGGAGGAGCCATGCTCGCCAACATCCTGATCGGCCTGGTGGCCTTGCTTCACGTCTATTTCCTCATCCTGGAAATGTTCCTCTGGAGCAAACCCTTCGGCCAAAAGGCCTTCAACCTGACGCCCGAATTCGCCGAGGCGTCCAAGACGCTGGCGGCCAACCAGGGGCTCTACAACGGCTTCCTGGCTGCGGGCTTGGCCTGGGGCATCTGCCTGGGCGCGGCAGGCTTCTCGGTGAAGCTGTTCTTCCTCGTCTGCGTGATCGTGGCGGGCGTCTACGGTGCCATCACGGTGAGCCGAAAGATCCTGGTCGTGCAGGCCGTGCCGGCGGTGCTCGCAGTCGGCGCCCTCTACGCCGGCATCTGATCGCCCGGCCTGCGGCCGGCAAAGCGTTCGACCCAATCGGCCTGCTCGGCGGTGTCGGGCATGGCAATGCCACGGGCGCGGCTGAGCCGGTGGAAGATGTCGTCGAAGGGCACACCCAGGCGGTGCAGCAGGCAGCCGGCCACCAGCCCGGTTCGCCCGATGCCGGCGCGGCAATGGATGGCCAGGGCCGTGCCCTGAAGCATGTCGGCGTGCAACTCGTCGACGAACGCCGACAGTTCACGCCTTGACGACGGTGTGCCCCGATCCGGGATCGGAAAGGACCGGAAGGCGATGCCGCGCTCGACGCACAGCGCCTTTTCCGACGCCAGGTCCAGCTCGCGCACCTCGTGCGGCTCCAGCAGCGACACGATGCAGCGGACGCCGGCCGCGTGCCACCGGGCCACTTCATCGACCAGCCACTCCCCGCCGCGAGGTCTCGGCGACAGGGCCAGGCGGTGCGGCGCGATGCCGTCCACCCAGTGCAGTGAGGGTTCGAACATGGGGCTCCCTGGCCGATGGCTCAGACCGCCACCATGCCTCCATCCACGGCCATCGGGTGCCCGGTCACGAAGCTTGCTGCGTCCGAGCACAGGAACAGCACTGCGTTGGCAATCTCTTGCGGCTCGCCGACTCGCTTGAGCAGGTGCAGCCGTTCCATCCGCGGCTGCCGGCGCGGGTCGGCGGCGAAGGCGCGCTCCATCATGGGCGTGTTGATGACGCCGGGGCACACCGCGTTGACGCGGATCTTGTGCCGCCCGTATTCAGCCGCCGCGGCCTTGGTGAGGCCGATGACGCCGTGCTTGCTGCCGCAGTAGGCGGGCATCATCGGCGCGCCGACCAGGCCGGCCACCGAGGCGGTGTTCACGATGGCGCCACCGCTGCCTTGCGCGAGCATCTGCGTGAGCTCGTGCTTCATGCTCAGCCACACGCCCTTGAGGTTCACGCCGATCACGCGGTCGAAGGTGTCCTCCTCGCATTCGTGGGTGGGCTGGGCCTCGACCTCGATGCCCGCATTGTTGAATGCCGCGTCCAGCCGGCCGAAGCGTTCGACGGTGAAGGCCACCATGTGCTTCACGTCGTCGCTGCGCGTCACGTCGACCTGCACGGCCGCGGCGCGGCCACCGGCCACGGTGATTTCCTTGGCCACGAGCTGCGCTGCACTGCCATCGCGGTCGGCCACCACCACGGCTGCGCCGGCCTGCGCGAATGCCAGGGCCGTGACCCGGCCGATGCCGCCGGCACCACCGGTGACGAGTGCGACTTTTCCTTCGAACGATTGCTGCTGCATGGGAACTCCAAGGGGGACTGGCGCAGGGTACCGCATCGTTCCTGTCCGGTAGGCGACAGCGCGGCTTGCGATTTCGTACCTCGAAGAAACCGCGTCCTGCCGCCCAAAATCGGGTACACCAGCGAGCATAACAACGCAGGAAGATTCCGATGATGACGTCGTGGAAGGCGCTGGCCCTGGCCGCGCTCACCTTGGGCTGTGCCTCGGGCCAGGCAGCGCCCGCACCCAAGGGCAAGCTGCTCATCGCCTACTACCTGGCCACCACGAAGCCGGCCGAGCGCTACGTGTCGCCCGACTCACTGCCGGGCCGCAAGCTCACGCACTTGAACTACGCCTTTGCGAACATCGCCGGCGGCGAGATCGCGATCGGCAATCCGTCGGTGGACACCGACAACTTCGCCAGGCTGCGCACGCTGAAGAAGAAGTCGCCGGGTCTGAAGACGCTCATCTCGGTGGGCGGCTGGGAATGGTCGGGCCAGTTCTCCGACGTGGCGCTCACGGCCGAGTCCCGCGCGAAGTTCGCGGCCAGTGGCGTGGCTTTCATCCGCAAGCACGGATTTGATGGTGTCGACGTCGATTGGGAGTTCCCCGTGGCGGGCGGCATGGAAAGCAACGTGCACCGGCCCGAGGACAAGCAGAACTTCACCTTGCTGATGCAGGCCCTGCGCGAGGCGCTCGACCAGGCCGGCCGCGAAGACAAGCGCCACTACCTGCTCACCGCAGCCGTGGGCAACAACGACAGCTACCTGCGCAACACCGAGCCCGAGGCGATCGGCCGCGCGCTGGACTGGCTGAACGTGATGACCTACGACATGAACGGCCCCTGGAGCGCGCGCTCGGGCCACGTCGCGCCGCTGTACCCCGACCCCGCCATCAGCGGGCCGGGCCTGGACCCGCGCAACAACGTGTCGGAGGTGATCGGGCAATACCTGGCGGCCGGGGTGCCGGCGGGCAAGATCGTGATGGGCGTGCCCTTCTACGCCTATTCGTGGAGGGGCTGCGCGGCCGCCCTGGATGGGCAGTACCAGTCCTGCGGCGGCAAGGGCCCGGGCACCTGGGAAGAAGGTGCGCTGGACTATGCCGACCTCGTGAAGAACTACGTCGGCCGCAATGGCTACGAGGTGCACTGGAACGAAGCGGCCAAGGTGCCGTACCTCTACAAGGCCGGGACTGGCGAGTTCGTCACCTACGACGATCCGCGGTCCCTGCGGGAAAAGCTGCGCTTCCTGAAGGCCAAGGGGCTGGCCGGTGCGATGTTCTGGCAGATCACCGGCGACCACCGCGATGCGCTGCTGAATGCGCTGGCCGCCGGGCTGAGGCCGGGCGGGAAGTAACTCTTTCCAGGGGATCTGCGTCCGTCGACGGGGTCGTCTCGTAGGTGGGGTTGTCACGAACCCTTTCCCTGAGGAGCCCCGAATGAAGCGCCCGATCGCCATCGCCTGCCTGCACATCTTCCTGTGCGGTTGCGCCAGCCAGCCGCCTGCCTCGCCCGAGGTGGCCGTGCCCGACCAGCTCAGGCCCGATGCCACCCAGTCGGCCTTCACCACGCTGGCAGCGCGCGGCGTGCAGATCTACGAATGCCGGACGAAGAAGGACAACCCGGGCGCCGCGGAATGGGCGTTCGTGGCGCCGGAAGCGCAGCTGTATGACGCGAACGGCAAGCTCGTGGGCAAGCACTACGCCGGCCCGCACTGGGAAAGCACGGACGGCAGCAAGATCGTCGGCAGCGTGACGGCGCGCGCCAATGCGCCGCAGGCCGGCGCCATCCCGTGGCTGCTGCTGTCGACCAAGTCGGACGGCCCGTCGGGTGTGTTCGCGAAGGTCACCAGCATCCAGCGGGTGAGCACCATGGGCGGCGCTGCGCCGGCAGAGGGCTGCTCCGGCACCTCGCTGGGCAAGACGGCGCGCGTGGTCTATTCGGCCGACTACGTGCTGTTCGCGCAGCGCTGAGGACTCACACCGACAGCAGCGCGAAGCTCACCAGCCAGTGCGTGGCCGCGAAGTCGCCGGTGATGATGTGAGGCCATGCGGCATGCCAGTGGGCTTGCGCGGCGTCCAGCATGGGCTGGTGCTGGTCGCGTCCGACCTGGTCCGCCAATGAAGACAGGCACCAGGCGCGTGAGAGGTTCAGGCCGTCCAGGTGGACGAGCTGGGCGTCCACGCGGTCGCTGACGATGGCCGGCTGAAGCCAGTGGCGCAGGGCTTGGCCTGCAGCATCGAAGGACTGCCACCATGCGGGGAAGCGTTCGCCCAGCACGCGGCTCATCAGCAATGCTTCGCACAAGCCGGCCGAGAGGAAATCCGAACCGCCTGGCTCGTAGTGCGAGGGGTAGGCGTGGTCCTGCCCGAACCAGCGCTCGGCAGCGGCGTCGATCGCCGAGCGCAGCGCTGCATCGTTCCTGCGCAAGGCGAAGTCCCGCGCCAGCACCATGGCGAAGGCGTAGTTCGCATGCGTTCCCGCCCGCACCGGGTAGTGGCTGAGGCCGAGGAAGCGGGTGAGCCTCAGGGCGATGTCATCGGCCAGAGGCGCCAGCGCCTGGGCCCAGGCCTGCACGCGTGAATCGGCACCGGAGGCTTCCAGTTCGTACTGCAGCTTGAGCAGCCAGGCCCAGCCATAGGGGCGCTCGAAGGCGGCGCGTCCTGGTGTGGCCGCGTAGGCGCGTTCGATCGCCACTTTGTCCGGGGTGAAGTGCTCATCCAGGTGCTGCTCGATCTCGCTGCGCAAGGCCAGCGCCGGCACCATCGCGCGCAGCCTCAGCAGCGACCAATGCATGTGCACGCTGGAATGCCAGTCGTAGCTGCCCCAGAACACCGGGTGGATGTCGCGCGGCAGTGGCTGGTCCTGCGCATGCAGGATGAGGTGGTCCAGCTTGTGCGGAAACTCGCGGCGCACGGCGTGCAAGGCGCAATCGGCGAGTGCATCGGCCTGAGCGCGGACGAAGTGTTCAAAACTCAGCATGTTTTCCCTCGTGACGGACATGATTCTTAACATGGGTCACAGAGAATCCCTGCCCATGACTCAACGATTGCTCTCGCACGCCGCACTCGCATGCGCCGCCACGGCAGCGACCTTCGCGGCCCAGGCACAAGAACAGGCCAATCCGCCGGCACAGGCTGCTTCCGCCGCCCGTCCTCCCGCAAGGCCGGCATCGGCGCCGGGCGCCACCAAGCTCGACCGCGTGGAGGTGACCGGCGGCCGGGCCAACGAGACCGAGCAGCGCCGGCAATCGACCGCGGCCAAGATCATCATCGGCCGCGACGAGATCGAGCGCTACGGCGACAGCACGGTGGGCGAGGTGCTCAAGCGGCTGCCGGGCGTCACCATGCAAGGCGCGCCGGGACGCGGCGGCAACATCCGCATGCGCGGGCTGGGTGGCGGCTACACGCAGATCCTGCTGGACGGCGAGCGTGTGCCGCCGGGCTTCTCGCTGGACTCGCTCACGCCCGAGCAGATCGAGCGCATCGAGGTGCTGCGCGCACCGACGGCCGAGACCGGCGCGCGGGCGATTGCCGGCACCATCAACATCATCACCCGTGAAGGCTTCCGCAAGCGGCTCAACGACTTGCGCATCGGCGCGCAGTTCGAGAACGGCCACGTGAACCCGGGGCTGTCCTGGACGCGCAACGAGGCCCTCGGCCCGTGGACCGTGAACGTCTCGCTCACGGCCTTCAGCGGCAAGCGCGAGAGCGAGAGCACCACCGAGACCGCGCGCCAGGGGCCGACCGACCCTGCGCCCACCATGGCGCGCAGCGAGCACAGCCTCAGCGAGGACACGCGGCACGGCCTGCACCTCACCTCGCGGCTGCAATGGCGGGGAGAGAAGGGCGAGTCGCTCACGCTGATGCCCATCATCATCGCCAACAGCGGGTCGGGCGCGCGGCAGTCGCAGATCACGCAGATCGTGGACGACCCGGCGCGGCCCGCCGGCTACGACCATTCGGCCAGCACCAGCGACAACGAGTTCCTGCTGACGCGGCTGAACGCGCAATACAACCATGCCCTGACCCCGTCGACGCGTCTCGAATGGCGGGCCGGCCTGGGCCGCGCCCACAGCCGCAACCGCAGCTCGCGCAATGAGTTCGATGCCTCGGATGCCTTCACCCGCCGCCTCGATGACGATGCCGACGTGCACGACGACTCCGGCAACCTCTCGCTGAAGTGGCTCACGCAGCTCGACAGCGAACACAGCCTGGTCTTCGGCGCCGAGACCGAGGCCACGCGCCGCAACGAACTGCGCACCACCTTCCAGACGACGCCGGCCGGCGGCACCGTGCCGCTGTACGACGACCTGGGCGACAATTTCCGCGCCAGCACTTCGCGCGTGGCGCTGTACGGGCAGGACGAGTGGAACATCAGCCCGACCGTGGCGGCACACGCGGGCATCCGCTGGGAGGGCATCGACACCCGGTCCGACGCGGGCGGCGCCGGTGCCGACGGCGGGCCGGTGCACAACCGCAGCAGCGTGGTCACGCCGATCGCGCATGCGGTGTGGAAGCCCGAACCCAACAGCCGCGACCAGGTGCGCCTGAGCCTCACGCGCAGCTACAAGTCGCCCACACTGAACAACCTCATCGGGCGGCCCTCAGTGTCCAGCCGCTTCCCGGTGGACGGGCCGATCAACGATGCGACCTCGCCCGACCGCGTGGGCAACCCCGACCTCAAGCCCGAACTCGCGCGCGGCATCGACCTCGCCTTCGAGCACTACATCAAGGGCGGCGGGCTGCTCAGCGCCAACGTGTTCCACCGAGACATCACCAACCTCATCCGCACGCTGACGGCGGTGGAGACGCCGTGGTGGTCCGGCGGCAAGCCGCGCTACGTGGCCCGGCCGCAGAACATCGGCGATGCGGTCACGCAGGGCATTGAACTCGAAGCCAAGTTCCGTGCTTCCGATGTGTGGGAAGGCGCGATTCCGCTGGACGTGCGCACCAATGCCAGCTTCTTCCAATCCCGCGTGAAGAGCGTGCCGGGCCCCGACAACCGGCTGGACCAGCAGCCGAGCGCCACCGCCAACCTCGGCTTCGACTACCGCTTTCGCGGCATGCCGCTGACGGTGGGCGGCAACTACAACTGGAACCCGGCCTACAACACGCGGCTGAGCGAAGACCAGTACGCCTACCAGGGCGCCAAGCGTGTGCTCGATGCGTATGCGCTGTGGGTGTTCAACCCGGCGCTGCAGCTGCGCGTCTCGGGCAGCAACCTCACCGCGCTCGACTACGTGACGGGTTCGACCATCGCGCCGGAAACGGCGACGACGATCGCGAAGTCGTACGTGAACTGGCAGGTGAGGCTGGAGATGAAGCTGTGACTTCCTGAGGTCCGGAAAAATACCAACATCTGCGCATGTAGCGCGGCGTAGCCTCGAACAAACAGCGCTCATTGGACTGCCCACAGCCGACCTGTGCGGCAGGCCCGAGGATGCGCAGGATTTGTCGCCGCGCGATGCCACGGTAGTTGCGGTGCATACACGGCCTACATCGCCGTAGTCTTCGTTTGTACTCCTGCTACACGCTGTTGGCACTCGCCATGCCCGTCGGGCGTCCCTAGCATCCGACCCCGCCCCGGCACAGACCGCGCGGCGTCACGACACAAGACTGGAGACAAACGACATGAGCAGTTGGCGCAAGCCGGCGCTGCTCGGGCTCGCGATCGCATTGAGCATGCCGATCGCTGCCCGCGCTGCCACGGCCACGATCTACTACGACACCTCCACCAAGGGCTGGAGCACCGCGAACGTTCACCACAATGCCAGCGGCAGCTGGACAGCCGTGCCGGGCGTGGTGATGGACGAAGCCGCCTGCGGCACCTGGCGCCGCAAGACGCTGGACTTCAGCACCGGCACCAGCTTCCAGGCGGTGTTCGCCAACGGCTCGGGCGCCTGGGACAACCCCAGCGGCGGCGGTAACTACGTCGTGCCGGCAGGCACGCACCAGGTGCGTGGCGGGTCCATCAGCGCCAACGCCGGTAATCCGTGCGACACCAGCGGCAACCAGTCGGCCACCGTGTTCTACAAGCCCACCAACACGAGCTGGACCACGGTCTACATCCACTACGCCCCCAATGGCGGTCAGTGGACGACGCTGCCCGGCGTGGCCATGGACGCGGCCTGCAACGGCTGGCGAAAGAAGGTGGTCGCGCTGGGTTCGGCGACGGGCGCGGCCGTGACCTTCAACAACGGGTCGGGCTCGTGGGACAACAACGGCGGCAAGAACTACGCGCTGGGCACGGGCAACATCAAGGTCGAGAACGGCGCGGTGAGTGCGGGTGATCCGTGCGGCGATCTCGTCGCGCCGAGCGTGCCGACCAACGTGCGCCAGACGGCGGCCACGCCGACGTCCATCACCCTGGCGTGGGACGCCTCCACCGACAACGTGGGCGTCGCGGCCTACGAGGTCTACCTCGGTGGTTTCTACGTCTCCAGTCCCACGGGCACGCTGCTCACGATGACCGGCCTCACGCCGGCCACCACCTACAGCTTCACCGTGCTCGCCAAGGATGCCGTGGGCAACAAGTCGGCCCAGAGCGTGCCGGTACAAGGCAGTACCTCCGCAGACAATGGTGGCCAGCCATCCGGTACGCCCATCGGCACCGACATGCGCGAAGACGCCATCTACTTCGTGATGACCGCGCGCTTCTATGACGGCGATGCGAGCAACAACCGCGGCGGCCAGTTCCACAACAAGTTCAACGCGGCCAACAACGACCCGATGTTCCGCGGCGACTTCAAGGGGCTCATGCAGAAGCTGGACTACATCAAGGGCCTGGGCTTCTCCGCGATCTGGATCACGCCGGTGGTGCTCAACCGCTCGGACTACGACTTCCACGGCTACCACGGCTACGACTTCTACCGCGTGGACCCACGCCTCGAATCGCCGGGCGCGAGCTACCAGGACCTGATCAACGCCGCGCATGCCAAGGGCATCAAGATCATCCAGGACGTGGTCTACAACCATTCGAGCCGCTGGGGCGCGAAGGGCCTGTTCACGCCCAAGGTGTACGGTGTGCGCGATGCACAGTGGAGCTGGTACTACGACGTTCCGCGCACCGACGGCTATGTCTACGACGGGCTCTACCCCACCGACGTGGGTGCCAAGGCCTACAACGGCGACATCTGGTCCACCACCGAGCCCGCGGGCAACACCTGCCGCAGCTGGGGCGTGCCCACGTCCTTCACCAGTGCCGAGGGCTACCGCATCTACAACTGCCAGTGGCCGAGCCCGACCTCCGGCATGTTCCCGGCGCTCTACTACCACCAGTGCTGGATCGGCAATTGGGAAGGCGAGGACTCTCGCAGCTGCTGGCTGCATGAAGACCTGGCCGACTTCAACACCGAGTCCAAGCCGGTGCAGGACTACCTCACCGCGGCCTACAACAAGTTCATCGACATGGGCGTGGACGGCTTTCGCATCGACACCGCGGTGCACGTGCCGCGCGTGACCTGGAACCGCCGCTTCCTGCCGGCCGCGCTGAACCACTCGGTGGAGAAGTTCGGCGACAAGGGCCGCAACTTCTACATGGTGGGCGAGGTGGGCGCCTTCGTGAACGACAAGTGGAACCGCGGCTCGGTGAACCACTCGGCGCAGTTCTTCACCTGGAAGGAGCGCAAGGACTACACCAGCGATGACGTGCAGGCCTCGCTCGACCAGTACAACTACGAGGAGCAATTGGGCACGGGCAGCCAGCCCACGTCCACCAATGCGTTCCTGAGCGGCAACAGCTACCACGCACCGGACCGCAGCCAGTTCTCGGGCATGAACATCATCGACATGCGCATGCACATGAACTTCGGGGATGCGAACAACGCGTTCTGGAACGGCAAGGACTCGGACGACTCGACCAACGACGCCACCTGGAACGTCGTGTACGTGGACAGCCATGACTTCGGCCCGAACAAGTCGTCGACCGCCTACGCCGGCGGCACCGATGCCTGGGCCGAGAACATGAGCCTGATGTGGACCTTCCGCGGCATTCCCACGCTGTACATGGGTTCGGAGATCGAGTTCCAGGCCGGCAAGCAGATCGACTGCGGTCCGACCTGCCCGCTGGCGACGACGCGGCGCGCCTACTTCGGCGACAAGATCGAAGGCAGCGTGACGGCCTCGGGCTTCGGCACGGTGTCGTCCGCGAGCGGCGCGGTGGCGACGACGCTGAGCTACCCGCTGGTCAAGCACGTGCAGCGGCTCAACCAGATCCGCCGTGCGATTCCTGCGCTGCAGAAGGGACAGTATTCGACGCAGGGCGTGTCGGGCGGCATCGCGTACAAGCGGCGATACACCGACTCGGCCACGGGCGTGGACAGCTTCGTGCTGGTGACCGTGTCGGGCTCGGCGACCTTCTCCGACATTCCGAACGGCACCTACCGTGATGCGGTGAGCGGCGACGTGAAGGTGGTCAGCGGCGGCACGCTCACGGCCACGCTGTCGGGCAAAGGCAATGCACGCATCTACGTGCTGGACCTGCCGGGCAATCCGGCGCCGGGGAAGATCGGCACGGATGGGCCGTATCTGAAACCCTGATCGACGCTTGATCCTGCGGCGCGGGCCTCGCGAGAGGCCCGCGCCGCATTTGCGTTGGCGCTACCGCTTCGCCGTCGCCCGCCAGATCACATTGCCCACGTCATCGGCCACCAGCAGCGCACCGCGCTTGTCCAGCGCCACGCCCACCGGCCGGCCATATGCATCACCTTCCGAACTCAGGAAGCCCGTCAGCACATCGATGGGCATGCCCGATGGCTTGCCGTTGCTGAACGGCACGAACACCACCTTGTAGCCCGACGGCGGCTTGCGGTTCCAGGAGCCGTGCTCGCCGATGAACATGCCGTTGGAGAAGGGCGCGGGCAGGGCGGTCTTGTCGGCTGCGGCCAGCCCGAGCGCCGCCACGTGCGCGCCCAGCGCGTAGTCGGGCGGGATGGCCTTGGACACCAGGTCGGGCCGTTGCGGCTTCACGCGGTCGTCCACGTGGCCGCCGTAGTAGCTGTAGGGCCAGCCGTAGAAGGCGCCGTCCTTCACCGATGTCAGGTAGTCGGGCACGAGGTCGTTGCCCAGTTCGTCGCGCTCGTTGGCCACGGTCCACAGCGCGCCGCTGCCGGGCTCCCAGGCCATGCCGTTGGGGTTGCGGATGCCGGTGGCGAACACGCGCTTGGCGCCGGTCTTGAGGTCGATCTCCCAGATCGCCGCGCGGCCGTCTTCCTTGTCGATGCCGTTCTCGCCCACGTTGCTGTTGGAGCCCACCGTGGCGTAGAGCTTGCTACCGTCGCGGCTGGCGATGATGTTCTTGGTCCAGTGATGGTTCAGCGTTCCGCCGGGCAGGTCAGTGACCTTGGTGCCGGCGGCGGTGATGTGCGTCTGGCCCTCGCTGTAGGGGAAGCGCATCACCGAGTCGGTGTTGGCGACGTACAGGTCACCGCCCACCAGCGCCATGCCCAAAGGCGAATGCAGGTGCTCCAGGAACGGCGTCTTCACCTCGGCCACGCCGTCGCCATCGGCATCGCGCAGCAGGGTGATGCGGTCGGCACTCGTGACACCCGCGCCGGCCTTCTTCATGAGCTGCTTCATCACCGCGCCCTTGATGCCCTTGCCGTCATCCGGCTTGGGTGGCGCATTCGTCTCGGCCACCAGCACGTCGCCATTGGGCAGCACGTAGACCCAGCGCGGATGCGCCAGGCCGCTGGCAAAGGCATTCACCGCCACGCCGCTGGCGGTAGAGGGTCCCGCGCCCTGCGGCCACCCCTTGACCGCAGCGACCTGCACCGTGGGAATGAGATGCTTCTCAGGCGCCGGCAGCGTCGGGTTCGGGCCGATGGTGGATTCAGGCGAGGGCTGGGCCGTGGTGGCGGCACCCGCGCAGGCGGTCAGGGCAGCAAGCGCGGCGCAGGCCAGCGCAGTGGTGCGTGCGGAAGGACGTCGAGCCATGGCGATACTCCTTGCTCATGGTGGCATCCATCCACTATCTCGCAGGGGCACAGCCGGCGCAGTCAGCCAGCACCGTCAATCCTTGTCAGACACAGCCCCACAAACGGAGCGAGCCCCGCTAGCGACCCATCAAGCCACACCCGCGGATCCGGCTTTGCCGGTCCGCCGGGTGGCGCCCCTCGGGGGCAGGAGCGAAGCGACTGGGGGGCCCCATCAACCTCCGTCGGTCACCAGCTTCCCACGCTTGAGCAGGTCATTGATGATCTGCGCATCCGTCGTGAAGCTGCCCACCAGGTTCACGCCGGTCAGCGTGATGGTCTGGTCGACCTTGCCGGTCGCGAAGCCGCCGGAGAACTGGCCCGTCGTGCTGATGGACACCACCGTGTCCGAACCCGACATCGCGAAGTGCAGGTAGTTCGCCAGATTGCCGTTGTCCGCCGTCACCGTCACCGTGTTCGTCAGGCCGATGGAGGCCGGCATGCCGATCACGTTGGCCGTGTGGGTTTCGCCCACCAGCAGGTCGCGCAGGTCCAGCACGTCGCCGGAGTAGTTGGCATTGTCGAAGTCGCTGATGACGTCGGCCGCCGGTGTGCCCGCCGTGCCGCCATCGCCCAGCTTCCACTGGAAGACGTCATGGCCCGTGCCGCCGGTCAGGGTGTCGTTGCCCTTGCCGCCGATCAGGATGTCGTCGCCCGCGCCGCCACTGAGGATGTCGTTGCCTTGGCCGCCGATGAGCTTGTCCTTGCCCGTGCTGCCGGTGATGGTGTCGTTGCCGACGCCGCCGTCCAGCGTCGAGCCGGTGCGCACGTTCCACACGCCGGCGCCGGAGCCGGCGACGATGTCCTGCGTCTCGCCCAGCGTGGGCTGGTTCGCATCGCTGTACATCGCCAGGTTGGTGGTGGAAAAGGTCTGGTAGGCCGTGTCGGCGGTGCCGCTTAGCTTGTACTCGATCTTCAGCACGGCGTTGCCGCCCTGTTCCCAGTACAGCAGTTCCAGCGCGGTGAGGCCGCCGGTGATGGGCACGCCCGAGTACACCCGCGTCGTCGGCGACTGGATGTCGTCGTAGATCGCGACGGTCTGGCCGCCCAGGTTCAGGCGGAAGCCGTCGTCGGCCGTGACGCGGATGTCGTACGAACCTGCCGCCATGAACACCTCGCCGGTCAGGCGGATGCCCGCATCGGTGGTGGTGCCCAAGCCGCTCTTGGTGCCGCTGCCCGACCAGGCCGAGTAGGTCACGCCCTGCTCGACGGACAGCGTGCTCGTGTCCGAGCCGGCGCTGCGGTCCAGGAAGCGCCACAGGTTGCTGTTGTTGTCGGTCAGGCTGGCGGTCGATCCGCCCGCGGCCACGACGTTGTTCTTGCCCAGGTTGCCGGTGACGTCCGGGCTCGCGCCGTAGTCGACGGTGCGGGCAAGGAACCGCGCATCCACCGCGTTGGAGGACGCTGCGGTGGAGGTGCCGAGGATGCTGTTGCTGCCGCCCACCGCAGCATTGCGCGCATTCACGATGGTGTTGAAGTCGCTGACGTGGTCGAGGTTGCCCAGCGTGGCGTCGTCCGAGTGATGGCGGGTCGAATTCGTGCCGGGGTCGGTCTCGTTGTAGCCGTAGTACTCGCCGTTCAGGCCCTGCGTGTTCGACAGCACCGTGCTGGTCGGCGTGGTGGCGGTGATGGTGTCCGCCTGGCCGCCCACGGTGATGGTCAGCGTCGCATTGGCCGTGCCGCCGTTGCCGTCGGACAGCTGGTAGGTGAACACATCGTTCACGTTGCTGCCGGTGGCGATGGCGTCGGCACGCGTGGCGGTGTAGACGTAACTGCCGTCGGACTTCAGCGTCAGGTCGCCGTAGGTGCCGATGAAGGTCGTGCCGCCGGCCGACACGCTGGTGCTCGGCGAGCCGCTGCCGGCAATGGCCTTGCTGACGACGAGTACGTCGCCGGTGTCGACGTCGGTGTCCTTGCCTGCGGGCACGGAGCCCGACTGGATCACGCCGTTGGCCGCGGTGACCGTCAGCGTGCCCTGGGCCAGAACGCTGCCCGTGTCGTTGTTGGCCACCGGCGCGTCGTTGGTGCCGGTGATGGTGAAGGTGATGGTCGAGCTGCTGGTGGAGCCGGCTGCGTCGCGCATCGTGTAGGTGAAGGTCTCGGTGGCCGTCTGGCCCACCGCCAGCGCCTCGGCCGGCGCCTTGTTGGCGAGGTAGCTGTAGCTGCCATCGGCATTGAGCGTGAGCGTGCCGTAGGTGCCGGCCAGGGCCGAGCCCACCGTGCCGCTGGTGGCGCCGAAGGCGACGGCGGAGACGGCCTTGGTGTCGCCGGTGTCGACGTCGGTGTCGTTGGACAGCACGCCGGCGGCAGCGGTCTTGGTCAGCGTCACGTCCTCGGTGGCCGCGCCGGTGTCGGCGACGGCCACCGGCGCGTCGTTCGTGCCGGTGATGGTGAAGGTGATGTTGGCGGTGCTGGTGGCACCTGCGGTGTCGCGCACCGTGTAGCTGAAGACTTCGGTGGCGGTCTGGCCGGTGCCGAGGGCCTCGGCGGCGGCCTTGTTCGCGAGGTAGCTGTAGCTGCCGTCGGCGTTCAGCGTCAGCGTGCCGTAGGTGCCGGCGAGGCCGGAGCCGACTGTGCCTGTGGTGGCGCCGAAGGCCACGGCGGACACGGTCTTCGTGTCGCCGGTGTCCACGTCGGTGTCGTTGACGAGCACGCCCGAAGCGGCGGCGACGTTGAGGGTGACGTCTTCGGTGGCGGATGCGGTGTCGGCCACGGCCACCGGTGCGTCGTTCGTGCCGGTGATGGTGAAGGTGATGTTGGACGTGCTGGTCGCGCCGGCCGCGTCACGCATCGTGTAGCTGAAGACTTCGGTGGCGGTCTGGCCGGTGCCCAGCGCTTCAGCGGCGGCCTTGTTGGCCAAGTAGCTGTAGCTGCCGTCGGCGTTGAGCGTGAGCGTCCCGTAGGTGCCGGCCAGTGCAGAGCCCACCGTGCCGGTGGTGGCGCCGAAGGCCACGGCGGACACGGTCTTGGTGTCGCCGGTGTCGACATCGGTGTCGTTGGCGAGTACGCCGGTGGCGGCGGTGGTCGTCAGCGTCACGTCTTCCGTTGCGGCGCCGGTGTCGGCCACTGCGGTCGGGCCGTCGTTCGTGCCGGTGATCGTGAAGGTGATGGTGGCCGTGCTGGTGGCGCCAGCCGCGTCACGCATCGTGTACGAGAAGACTTCAGTGGCAGTTTGGCCGGCGCCGAGCGCCTCAGCGGCGGCCTTGTTGGCGAGGTAGCTGTAGCTGCCATCAGCGTTCAGAGTCAATGCGCCGTAGGTGCCAGCCAGTGCGGAGCCCAATGTGCCCGTCGTGGCGCCGAAGGCGACGCCGGAGACGGTCTTGGTATCACCAGTGTCAACGTCGGTGTCGTTGCCGAGCACGCCGGTGGCGGCGGTCTTGGTCAGCGTCACGTCCTCCGTGGCCGCGCCGGTGTCGGCCACGGCCACGGGCGCGTCGTTCGTGCCGGTGATGGTGAAGGTGATGTTGGCGGTGCTGGTCGCGCCGGCCGTGTCACGCATCGTGTAGGTGAAGACTTCCGTAGCCGTCTGCCCGGTGCCGAGCGCTTCAGCGGCTGCCTTGTTGGCCAAGTAGCTGTAGCTGCCGTCAGCGTTCAGGGTCAAGGTGCCATAGGTGCCGGCCAGGCCGGAGCCGACTGTGCCGGTGGTGGCGCCGAAGGCCACGCCCGACACCGTCTTGGTGTCACCCGTGTCCACGTCGGTGTCGTTGGCCAAGACGCCCGAAGCGGCGGTCACGTTCAGCGTCACATCCTCGGTGGCCGAGGCGGCGTCCGCGACCGCGGTCGGGCCGTCGTTGGCGCCGGTGATGGTGAAGGTGATGTTGGCCGTGCTGGTGGCTCCGGCTGCATCACGCATCGTGTACGAGAAGACTTCCGTGGCGGTCTGTCCCGTGCTGAGCGCTTCAGCGGCGGCCTTGTTGGCGAGGTAGCTGTAGCTGCCGTCGGCGTTGAGTGTGAGCGTGCCGTAGGTACCAGCGAGGCCGGAGCCCACGGTGCCGGTGGTGGCACCGAACGCGACGCCGGAGACGGTCTTGGTGTCGCCGGTGTCGACGTCGGTGTCATTCGCCAAGACACCCGAAGCAGCAGCGACGTTCAAGGTCACGTCTTCGGTGGCAGAGGCAGTGTCCGCCACGGCGGTCGGACCATCGTTCGTCCCGGTGATCGTGAAGGTGATGGTGGCAGTGCTCGTTGCACCTGCCGCATCACGCATCGTGTAGCTGAAGACTTCGGTGGCGGTCTGGCCAGTGCCCAGTGCTTCAGCGGCGGCCTTGTTGGCCAGGTAGCTGTAGCTGCCATCGGCGTTGAGCGTGAGCGTGCCGTAGGTGCCGGCGAGGCCGGAACCGACCGTGCCGGTGGTGGCACCGAAGGCCACGGTGGACACAGTCTTCGTATCGCCGGTGTCCACATCGGTGTCATTGGCGAGCACGCCCGAAGTGGCAGCGACGTTGAGCGTGACGTCCTCGGTGGCGGAAGCGGTGTCCGCCACGGCGGTCGGACCATCGTTCGTCCCGGTGATCGTGAATGTGATGGTGGCGGTGCTGGTCGCACCAGCCGCATCTCGCATCGTGTAGCTGAAGACCTCGGTGGCGGTCTGGCCGGTGCCAAGCGCCTCAGCGGTAGCCTTGTTGGCCAGGTAGCTGTAGCTGCCATCGGCGTTAAGCGTCAGCGTGCCGTAGGTTCCGGCCAGGCCGGAACCGACCGTGCCGGTGGTGGCACCGAAGGCCACGCCGGAGACCGTCTTCGTGTCGCCGGTGTCGACGTCGGTGTCGTTGGCCAACACTCCGGAGGCCGCTGCCACGTTCAGCGTCACGTCCTCGGTGGCAGAGGCAGTGTCCGCCACGGCGGTCGGACCATCGTTCGTGCCGGTGATCGTGAATGTAATGGTGGCAGTGCTGGTTGCGCCGGCCGTGTCACGCATCGTGTAGGTGAAGACTTCGGTGGCCGTCTGACCCGTGCCGAGCGCTTCGGCGGCAGCCTTGTTGGCGAGGTAGCTGTAGCTGCCGTCAGCGTTCAGCGTCAAGGTGCCGTAGGTGCCAGCCAAGCCAGAGCCGACGGTGCCGGTGGTGGCACCGAAGGCCACGCCGGAGACGGTCTTGGTGTCGCCAGTATCGACGTCCGTGTCGTTGGACAGCACGCCTGTGGCTGCGACCTTGGTCAGCGTCACGTCTTCGGTGGCAGCACCAGTGTCGGCCACTGCCACCGGCGCATCGTTGGTGCCGGTGATCGTGAAAGTGATGGTGGCGGTGCTCGTTGCACCGGCCGCGTCGCGCATCGTGTAGCTGAAGACTTCGGTGGCTGTCTGGCCCGTGCCGAGCGCTTCAGCAGCGGCCTTGTTCGCGAGGTAGCTGTAGCTGCCATCAGCGTTCAGGGTCAGCGTGCCATAGGTGCCAGCCAAGCCGGAACCGACGGTGCCGGTGGTGGCACCGAAGGCCACGGCGGAGACGGTCTTCGTGTCGCCGGTGTCGACGTCGGTGTCGTTCGCCAAGACACCCGAAGCAGCAGCGACGTTCAAGGTCACGTCTTCGGTCGCAGAGGCAGTGTCGGCCACGGCGGTCGGGCCGTCATTGGTGCCGGTGATCGTGAAGGTGATGGTGGCGGTGCTCGTTGCACCAGCCGTGTCACGCATCGTGTAGCTGAAGACTTCGGTGGCCGTTTGACCCGTGCCGAGCGCTTCGGCGGCTACCTTGTTCGCGAGGTAGCTGTAGCTGCCATCGGCGTTCAGGGTCAGCGTGCCATAGGTGCCAGCCAAGCCGGAACCGACGGTGCCGGTGGTGGCACCGAAGGCCACGGCGGAGACAGTCTTCGTGTCGCCGGTGTCGACGTCCGTGTCATTCGCCAAGACACCCGAAGCAGCAGCGACGTTCAAGGTCACGTCTTCGGTCGCAGAGGCGGCGTCGGCCACGGCGGTCGGGCCGTCGTTCGTGCCGGTGATCGTGAAGGTGATGGTGGCCGTGCTGGTGGCACCAGCCGCATCTCGCATCGTGTAGCTGAAGACCTCGGTGGCGGTTTGGCCGGTGCCAAGCGCCTCAGCGGCAGCCTTGTTGGCCAAGTAGCTGTAGCTGCCATCGGCGTTCAGCGTGAGCGTGCCGTAGGTGCCCGCAAGGCCGGAGCCCACCGTGCCGGTGGTGGCACCGAAGGCCACGCCGGACACGGTCTTGGTGTCGCCGCTGTCCACATCCGTGTCGTTGACGAGCACGCCGGAAGCTGCTGCGACGTTGAGCGTCACGTCCTCAGTGGCCGCAGCCGTATCGGCGACGGCCGTCGGGCCGTCATTGGTGCCGGTGATCGTGAAGGTGATGGTGGCAGTGCTGGTCGCACCGGCCGCGTCACGCATCGTGTAGCTGAATGCCTCAGTGGCCGTCTGGCCCGTGCCGAGCGCTTCGGCGGCTGCCTTGTTGGCGAGATAGCTGTAGCTGCCATCGGCGTTGAGCGTGAGTGTGCCGTAGGTGCCAGCCAAGCCGGAGCCGACCGTGCCGGTGGTCGCACCGAACGCGACACCAGAGACCGTCTTCGTGTCGCCCGTGTCGACATCGGTGTCGTTGGCCAACACACCGGAGGCCGCTGCCACGTTCAGTGTCACGTCCTCGGTGGCCGAGGCGGTATCGGCCAGGGCGGTCGGGCCGTCATTCGTCCCGGTGATGGTGAAAGTGATGGTGGCGGTGCTGGTCGCACCAGCCGCATCTCGCATCGTGTAGCTGAAGACCTCGGTGGCGGTTTGGCCGGTGCCAAGCGCCTCAGCGGCAGCCTTGTTGGCCAAGTAGCTGTAGCTGCCGTCGGCGTTGAGCGTGAGCGTGCCGTAGGTGCCGGCCAGGCCGGAGCCGACCGTGCCGGTCGTTGCGCCGAAGGCCACGCCGGAGACGGTCTTGGTGTCGCCCGTGTCGACATCGGTGTCGTTGACCAGCACGCCCGAGGCTGCGGCCACATTCAGCGTGACGTCCTCGGTGGCAGATGCGGTGTCGGCGACGGCCGTCGGACCATCGTTCGTGCCGGTGATCGTGAAGGTGATGGTGGCGGTGCTCGTTGCACCGGCCGTGTCACGCATCGTGTAGCTGAAGACTTCGGTGGCGGTTTGGCCGGTGCCAAGCGCCTCAGCGGCTGCCTTGTTGGCGAGGTAGCTGTAGCTGCCGTCGGCGTTGAGCGTGAGCGTGCCGTAGGTGCCCGCAAGGCCAGAGCCCACCGTGCCTGCAGTGGCACCGAAGGCCACGCCGGAGACGGTCTTGGTGTCACCGGTGTCCACGTCCGTGTCGTTGGCCAGCACGCCGGATGCGGCTGCGACGTTGAGGGTGACGTCTTCAGTGGCGGATGCCGTGTCGGCCACGGCCACCGGTGCGTCGTTCGTGCCGGTGATGGTGAAGGTGATGGTGGACGAGCTGGTCGCGCCAGCCGCATCACGCATCGTGTAGGTGAAGACTTCGCTGGCCGTCTGGCCGACAGCCAATGCTTCGGCGGCGGCCTTGTTGGCCAGGTAGCTGTAGCTGCCGTCGGCGTTCAGCGTGAGCGTGCCGTAGGTGCCCGAGAGGCTGGAGCCGACCGTGCCGGTGGTGGCACCGAAGGCCACGCCGGAGACCGTCTTCGTGTCGCCGGTGTCGACGTCGGTGTCGTTGGCCAACACTCCGGAGGCCGCTGCCACGTTCAGCGTCACGTCCTCGGTGGCCGAGGCGGTATCGGCCACGGCGGTTGGGCCGTCATTCGTACCGGTGACGGTGAAAGTGATGGTGGCCGTGCTGGTTGCACCGGCTGCATCACGCATCGTGTAGCTGAAGACTTCCGTAGCCGTCTGCCCGGTGCCAAGCGCCTCAGCGGCTGCCTTGTTGGCCAGGTAGCTGTAGCTGCCATCGGCGTTGAGCGTGAGCGTGCCGTAGGTGCCGGCCAAGCCAGAGCCCACCGTGCCTGCAGTGGCACCGAAGGCCACGCCGGAGACGGTCTTGGTGTCACCGGTGTCCACGTCCGTGTCGTTGGCCAGCACGCCGGATGCGGCTGCGACGTTGAGGGTGACGTCTTCAGTGGCGGATGCCGTGTCGGCCACGGCCACCGGTGCGTCGTTCGTGCCGGTGATGGTGAAGGTGATGGTGGACGAGCTGGTCGCACCAGCCGCATCACGCATCGTGTAGGTGAAGACCTCGGTGGCGGTCTGGCCCGTGCCCAGCGCTTCAGCAGCGGCCTTGTTCGCCAGGTAGCTGTAGCTGCCGTCGGCATTGAGGGTCAAGGTGCCATAGGTACCGGCGAGGCCGCTGCCGACCGTGCCGGTGGTTGCGCCGAAGGCAATGCCCGACACCGTCTTCGTGTCGCCGGCGTCCACATCGGTGTCATTGGCGAGCACGCCTGAAGCGGCGCTCACGTTGAGCGTCACATCTTCTGTGGCGGCCGCCGTGTCGGCCACGGCCGTCGGACCATCATTGGTGCCGGTGATCGTGAACGTGATGGTGGCCGAACTGGTCGCGCCAGCCGTGTCGCGCACGGTGTACGTGAAAGACTCGGTCGCGGTCTGGCCCGCGCCGAGCGCCTCTGCAGCGGCCTTGTTGGCGAGGTAGCTGTAGCTGCCGTCGGCATTGAGCGTCAACGTGCCGTAGGTGCCTGCGAGGCCGGAACCCACGGTGCCGGTGGTGGCGCCGAACGCCACGCCGGAGACGGCCTTGGTGTCACCAGCGTCCACATCGGTGTCGTTGACCAGCACGCCAGAGGCTGCAGCCACGTTCAGCGTCACGTCCTCCGTGGCCGAGGCCGCATCGGCCACGGCCACCGGTGCATCGTTGGCGCCGTTGACCGTGACGTCGATGGTCTTGGTCGCCGTGCCGTCCAGGCTCGTCACCGTCAGCAGGTCGTGCACGACGGCGCCGGCGGCCAGGGCCTGCGTGGCGGGCTTGGTGTTGTCCAGCGCATAGGTCCAGGCGCCGGTCGAGGCATTGAAGGTGAACGTGCCGTAGGTGCCCGCCAGGCTCGGCGGGGACTGGAAGCTGCTCTGTCCGGCGTCGGCGTCGTTGATGACCAGCGTGCCGTTGGCGTTCGGGTTGCCGGCGCTGACCGCGCCAGCTTCCGTCACCGTGCCGCTGGACGTGCCGGTGATGGTCGGAACGTCGTTGGTGCCGGTGATGGTGAAGGTGATGGTGGCGGTGCTGGTGGCACCGGCCGCATCGCGCATGGTGTAGCTGAAGACTTCGGTGGCGGTCTGACCCGCGCCGAGCGACTCGGCCGCAGCCTTGTCCGCGAGGTAGCTGTAGCTGCCGTCGGCGTTGAGCGTGAGTGTTCCGTAGGTGCCGGCCAGGCCGGAGCCCACGGTGCCGGTGGTGGCGCCGAAGGCCACACCGGACACCGCCTTCGTGTCGCCGGTGTCCACATCCATGTCGTTGGCCAGCACGCCGGCCGCGGCGGAGACGTTCAAGGTCACGTCTTCGGTGGCGGATGCCGTGTCGGCCACAGCGGTCGGGCCGTCGTTGGTGCCGGTGATGGTGAAGGTGATCGTGGCGGTGCTGGTGGCACCAGCCGCGTCACGCATCGTGTAGGTGAAGACCTCCGTGGCGGTCTGGCCCGTGCCCAGCGATTCAGCCGGCGCCTTGTTGGCGAGGTAGCTGTAGCTGCCATCGGCGTTGAGCGTGAGCGTGCCGTAGGTGCCGGCCAGGGCCGAGCCCACCGTGCCGCTGGTGGCACCGAAGGCCACGGCAGACACGGTCTTGCTGTCACCGGTGTCGACATCGCTGTCGTTGGCGAGCACGCCCGAGGCGGCGCTCACGTTCAGCGTCACGTCTTCGGAGGTGATGGCCGTGTCGGCGACAGCCGTCGGGCCGTCGTTCGTGCCCGTGATCGTGAAGGTGATGCTGGCGGTGCTGGTGGCACCCGCGGTGTCGCGCACCGTGTAGCTGAAAACCTCGGTAGCCGTTTGGCCGGTGCCGAGGGCTTCAGCGGCGGCCTTGTTGGCCAGGTAGCTGTAGCTGCCGTCGGCGTTCAGCGTGAGCGTGCCGTAGGTGCCGGCGAGGCCAGAGCCCACGGTGCCAGTGGTGGCACCGAACGCCACGCCCGATACCGTCTTGGTGTCGCCGCTGTCCACGTCCGTGTCGTTGACGAGCACGCCGGATGCGGCGGCGACGTTGAGCGTCACGTCCTCGGTGGCGGATGCGGTATCGGCGACCGCCACCGGTGCGTCGTTCGTGCCGGTGATGGTGAAGGTGATCGTGGCGGTGCTGGTCGCGCCTGCCGCGTCACGCATCGTGTAGCTGAAGACTTCGGTGGCCGTCTGGCCGACAGCCAAAGCTTCGGCGGCTGCCTTGTTGGCCAGGTAGCTGTAGCTGCCGTCCGCGTTCAGGGTCAGCGTGCCGTAGATTCCCGCAAGGCCGGAACCGACCGTGCCAGCGGTCGCACCGAAGGACACGCCCGACACCGTCTTGGTGTCGCCGGTGTCCACGTCCGTGTCGTTGGCCAGCACGCCGGACGCGGCCACGTTCAGCGTCAGATCCTCCGTCACGAAGGCCGTGTCGGCCACGGCGGTCGGGCCGTCGTTGGTGCCGGTGATGGTGAACGTGATGGTGGCGGTGCTCGTTGCACCTGCCGCATCACGCATCGTGTAGGTGAAGACTTCGGTGGCGGTTTGACCGGTGCCGAGGGCTTCAGCAGCGGCCTTGTTGGCCAGATAGCTGTAGCTGCCGTCGGCATTGAGCGTCAGCGTGCCGTAGGTGCCCGCAAGGCCAGAGCCCACCGTGCCGGCGGTGGCACCGAAGGCCACCCCCGACACCGTCTTGGTGTCGCCGCTGTCCACGTCCGTGTCGTTGGCCAGCACGCCGGATGCGGCGGTGACGTTGAGGGTGACGTCTTCAGTGGCGGATGCTGTATCGGCCACGGCCACCGGTGCGTCGTTCGTGCCGGTGATGGTGAAGGTGATGGTGGACGAGCTGGTCGCGCCAGCTGCGTCACGCATCGTGTAGGTGAAGACTTCGCTGGCCGTCTGGCCAACGGCCAATGCTTCGGCGGCCGCCTTGTTCGCGAGGTAGCTGTAGCTGCCGTCCGCGTTCAGCGTCAGCGTGCCGTAGATGCCTGCCAGTGCCGATCCAACCGTGCCGGTGGTCGCGCTGAATGCGACGCCGGTGACGGTCTTCGTGTCGCCTGTGTCGACATCGGTGTCGTTGGCGAGCACGCCGGAAGCGGCGACGTTCAGGGTGATGTCTTCCGTGGCAGATGCAGTGTCTGCGACGGCGGTCGGCGCGTCATTCGTGCCGGTGATGGTGAAGGTGATGTTGGCGGTGCTGGTCGCGCCAGCCGTATCACGCATCGTGTACGAGAAGACCTCCGTGGCGGTCTGACCCGTGCCCAGTGCTTCAGCGGCTGCCTTGTTGGCCAGGTAGCTGTAGCTGCCGTCGGCGTTGAGCGTGAGCGTGCCGTAGGTGCCGGCCAGGGCCGTGCCCGCCGTTCCAGTGGTGGCACCGAAGGCCACGGCGGAGACGGTCTTTGTATCGCCCGTGTCGACATCAGTGTCGTTCGCGAGCACGCCCGATGCGGCGGCCACGTTCAGCGTCACATCCTCGGTGGCCGAGGCGGTGTCGGCCACGGCGGTCGGCCCGTCGTTCGTGCCGGTGATCGTGAAGGTGATGGTGGCCGTGCTGGCCGCGCCAGCCGCGTCACGCATCGTGTAGGTGAAGACTTCGGTGGCCGTTTGACCCGTGCCGAGGGCTTCAGCAGCGGCCTTGTTGGCGAGGTAGCTGTAGCTGCCGTCGGCATTCAGCGTCAAGGTGCCATAGGTGCCCGACAGCGCGGAGCCGACAGTGCCGGGGGTCGCGCCGAAGGCCACGCCCGACACGGTCTTCGTGTCGCCCGTGTCAACGTCGGTGTCATTGGCCAGCACGCCGGATGCTGCGGCCACGTTCAGCGTCACATCCTCGGTGGCGGCAGCCGTGTCGGCGACGGCGGTCGGGCCATCGTTCGTGCCGGTGATGGTGAACGTGATGTTGGCGGTGCTGGTGGCGCCCGCGGCGTCACGCATCGTGTAGCTGAACACCTCGGTCGCGTTCTGGCCGTTGCCAAGGGCTTCGGCGGCGGCCCTGTTGGCGACGTAGCTGTAGCTGCCATCCGCGTTCAGCGTCAGCGTGCCGTAGGTGCCCGACAGCGCCGAGCCCACCGTGCCGGTGGTGGCACCGAAGGCCACGGCCGATACGGTCTTCGTGTCGCCGGCGTCCACGTCGGTGTCGTTCGCGAGCACGCCGAAAGCGGCGGTGCGGGTGAGCGTCGCGTCTTCGGTGACCTGGGCCGAGTCGGCCACGGCCACCGGCGCATCGTTCAAGCCGGTGATGTTGAAGGTGAGCGTCGACGTGCTGGTGGCGCCTGCGGCGTCACGCATCGTGTAGGTGAAGGTCTCGGTGGCCGTCTGGCCGGCGCCCAGCGCTTCGGCCGGTGCCTTGTTCGCGAGATAGGTGTAGCTGCCGTTGGCGTTCAGCGTCAGCGTGCCATAGGTGCCACCCAGGGCCACGCCCACGGCGCCGGTGGTGGCGCCGAAAGCGACGCCGGAGACGGTCTTCGTGTCGCCGGTGTCGACGTCGGTGTCGTTGGCGAGCACGCCGGTGGCGGCAGGCCTGCTGAAGTTCACGTCCTCGATGACGGAGGCCGAATCGGCCACGGCCACCGGCGCATCGTTCGTGCCGGTGATGGTGAAGGTGATGCTGGCGGTGCTGGTGGTGCCGGCGGCGTCACGCATCGTGTAGCTGAAGACTTCGGTGGCCGTCTGGCCAGTGCCCAGTGCTTGGGCCGCCGCCTTGTCGGCGAGGTAGCTGTAGCTGCCGTCGGCGTTGAGCGTGAGCGTGCCGTAGGTGCCGGCCAGGCCGGTGCCCACGGTGCCGGGGTTGGCGCCGAAGGCGACGCCAGAGACCGTCTTGGTGTCACCGGTGTCGATGTCGGTGTCGTTGGCGAGCACGCCGGCGGCAGCGGAGACGTTCAAGGTCACGTCTTCGGTGGCGGATGCCGTGTCGGCTACAGCGGTCGGGCCGTCGTTCGTGCCGGTGATGGTGAAGGTGATGGTGGCGGTGCTGGTGGCACCGGCCGCATCGCGCATCGTGTACGAGAAGACTTCGGTGGCCGTCTGCCCGGTGCCGAGGGACTCAGCGGCAGCCTTGTTGGCCAGGTAGCTGTAGCTGCCGTCGGCGTTGAGTGTGAGCGTGCCGTAGGTGCCCGCCAAGCCGGAACCGACAGTGCCGGTCGTTGCGCCGAAGGCCACGCCGGACACCGTCTTGGTGTCACCGGTGTCGACGTCGGTGTCGTTGGTGAGCACACCAGTGGCGGCGGCCACATTCAGCGTCAGGTCCTCGGTCGCCGAGGCGGTGTCGGCGACGGCAGTCGGGCCGTCATTGGTGCCGGTGATGGTGAAGGTGATGGTGGCCGTGCTCGTTGCACCAGCTGCATCACGCATCGTGTACGAGAAGACTTCCGTAGCCGTCTGGCCGGTGCCGAGCGCTTCAGCGGCGGCCTTGTTTGCCAGGTAGCTGTAGCTGCCATCGGCGTTGAGCGTGAGCGTGCCGTAGGTGCCCGCGAGGCCGGAACCGACAGTGCCGGTCGTTGCGCCGAAGGCCACACCGGACACCGTCTTGGTGTCGCCGGTGTCGACGTCGGTGTCGTTGGCGAGCACACCAGTGGCGGCGGCTACATTCAGCGTTACATCCTCGGTAGCCGAGGCGGTGTCGGCCACGGCCACCGGTGCGTCATTGGTGCCGGTGACCGTGAAGGTGATGCTGGCGGTGCTGGTGGCACCGGCCGCATCCTGCATCGTGTAGGTGAAGACCTCGGTCGCAGTCTGGCCGGTCCCCAAGGCTTGGGCAGCGGCCTTGTCAGCGAGATAGCTGTAGCTGCCGTCGGCATTGAGCGTCAGCGTGCCGTAGGTGCCGGCGAGGCCGGAGCCGACCGTGCCGGTGGTCGCACCGAAGGCCACGCCCGACACCGTCTTGGTGTCGCCCGTGTCCACGTCCGTGTCATTGGCGAGCACGCCCGAGGCAGCAGTGACGTTCAGCGTCACGTCCTCGGTGGCAGAAGCGCTGTCCGCGACGGCCGCCGGGCCGTCGTTCGTGCCGGTGATGGTGAAGGTGATGGTGGCCGTGCTCGTTGCACCAGCCGTGTCATGCATCGTGTAGGTGAAGACTTCGGTGGCCGTCTGCCCGGTGCCGAGGGCTTCAGCCGCTGCCTTGTTGGCCAGGTAGCTGTAGCTGCCGTCGGCGTTCAGCGTCAAGGTGCCATAGGTGCCTGCCAGGCCGGAGCCGACCGTGCCGGTGGTCGCGCCGAAGGCCACACCCGACACGGTCTTGGTGTCACCGGTGTCCACATCCGTGTCGTTGGCGAGCACGCCCGAGGCAGCGCCCACGTTCAGCGTCACATCTTCGGTGGCCAAGGCGGTGTCGGCCACTGCCACCGGGGCGTCGTTCACCGGCGTCACGTTGATCGTCGCGGTGTTGGGCGTGGTGTCGAAGGCGCCGGCGGAGTCCTGCACTGCGAAGGTGAAGGTCGCGTAGTTCGCGCCGTTCGCATCGGCCGCGGGCGCGAAGACCAGGTGGCCGGCGGCGATCTCGCTCACGGACACGACAGCGCCCGCGCCCAGGGCGACGCCGTTGAGCAGCAGCGAGCCTGCCGTCGGCAGCGTGGAGATGCGCACGGAGGCGAAGGTCTGGCCCACGTCGGCATCGCTGAAGCCGAAGTTGGCGACCGTCAGCGTGGCCGGAGTGTCTTCGGCGGTCGTGACCGCGAAGTCCGCACCCGAGGGCGGCGTGTTCGCGCCGACGTTCACGGTCACGGTGGCGGTGTCGCTCAGGCCGTGCGGATCGGTCAGCGTGTAGGTGATCGTCAGCGTGCCGCTGAAGTTGGTGGCCGGCGTGAAGGCCAGGGTGCCGTCCGGGTTCACCGAGACGGTGCCCTTGGTCGGGTCCGACAGCACGGGACTGGACACCGTCAGCGAAGCGGTGCTGTCGTCCACGTCGACGTCGTTGGCCTTGACGTTGATGGTCAGGCCGGTGTTGATCGGCGTGCTCACCAGGTCGTCGACGGCATCGGGCGCGTCGTTCACCGGGGTGATGGTGATGGCCAGCGTCGCGGTGCTGCTGGCGGTGCCGTCGGTCATCGAATAGACCGCGGACGGCACGGCGCCGTCGTAGTTGGCGGCCGGCGTGAAGGTATAGGAGCCGTCGCTGTTGATGAGCAGCGTGCCCACGCCCGCCAGCGTGGCGGTCGCGCCCGCGGCGTAGGTGGTGCCACCGACGGTGAATTGCGTGACCGTCTGGCTCGGCCCATCGACGTCGGTGTCGTTGGTCAACACATTGCCCGTCACCGCCACGTCTTCGTTGGTGATGGCGGTGTCATTCACGGCCACCGGCGCATCGTTCACGGCGGCGACGTTGATGGCCACGGTCGCGGTGGACACGTCGCCATCGGCGTCGGTGATGGAGTAGGTGAAGCTGTCGGCGCCGTTGTAGTTGGCGCTGGGGGTGTAGGTGAAGGTGCCGTCGTTGTTGAAGACGATGGCGCCGTGGGCGGGGCCGGAGCCACCGACCAGGGCGAAGACGTTGCCGCCGTCGCCGGAGAGGGTGTCGTTTGTGGCGACGGTGCCGATGAAGGGCGTGTCTTCCGTCGCGGCAACCGTGTCGGCCACTGCCGTCGGCACGTCATTCACACTGGCGACGTTGATGCTGACCGTGGCGGTCGAGACATCGCCGTCGGCATCGGTGATCGAATAGCTGAACGTGTCAGCGCCGTTGTAGTTGGCGCTGGGGGTGTAGGTGAAGGTGCCGTCGTTGTTGAAGACGATGGCGCCGTGGGTGGGACCGGAGCCACCGACCAGGGCGAAGACATTACCGCCGTCGCCGGAGAGGGTGTCGTTCGTGGCGACGGTGCCGATGAAGGGCGTGTCCTCGGTGGCTGCAACCGTGTCGGCCACTGCCGTCGGCACGTCGTTCACGCTGGCGACGTTGATGCTGACCGTGGCGGTGGAGACATCGCCATCGGCATCGGTGATCGAGTACGAGAAGGTGTCGGCGCCGTTGTAGTTGGCGCTCGGCGTGTAGGTGAAGGTGCCGTCGTTGTTGAACACGATGGCGCCGTGGGCCGGACCAGAACCACCGACCAGGGCGAAGACATTGCCGCCGTCGCCCGACAGCGTGTCGTTCGTGGCGACGGTGCCGACGAAGGGCGTGTCTTCCGTTGCGGCAACCGTGTCGGCCACTGCTGCCGGCACATCATTCACGCTGGCGACGTTGATGGCCACGGTTGCTGTGGACACATCGCCATCGGCATCGGTGATCGAATAGCTGAAGGTGTCAGCACCGTTGTAGTTGGCGCTCGGCGTGTAGGTGAACGTGCCGTCGTTGTTGAACACGATGGCGCCGTGGGCCGGACCAGAACCACCGACCAAAGCGAAGACGTTGCCGCCGTCACCGGAGAGGGTGTCGTTGGTGGCAACGGTGCCAACGAAGGGCGTGTCCTCCGTTGCAGCGACCGTGTCCGCCACAGCGGTGGGCACATCGTTCACGCTTGCGACATTGATGGCCACGGTTGCCGTGGACACATCGCCATCGGCATCGGTGATCGAATAGCTGAACGTGTCGGCGCCGTTGTAGTTGGCGCTGGGGGTGTAGGTGAACGTGCCGTCGTTGTTGAAGACGATCGCGCCGTGGGTGGGGCCGGAACCGCCGACCAGGGCAAACACATTGCCGCCGTCGCCGGAGAGGGTGTCGTTCGTGGCGACCGTGCCAACGAAGGGGGTGTCTTCCGTCGCGGCAACCGTGTCGGCCACTGCCGTCGGCACGTCATTCACGCTGGCGATGTTGATGCTGACCGTGGCGGTGGAGACATCGCCGTCGGCGTCGGTGATCGAATAGCTGAACGTGTCGGCGCCGTTGTAGTTGGCGCTGGGGGTGTAGGTGAAGGTGCCGTCGTTGTTGAAGACGATGGCGCCGTGGGCGGGGCCGGAACCACCGACCAGGGCGAAGACATTGCCGCCGTCGCCGGACAGCGTGTCGTTCGTGGCGACGGTGCCGACGAAGGGCGTGTCCTCGGTGGCGCTCACGGTGTCGGCCACGGCGGCCGGCACGTCATTCACGCTGGCGACGTTGATGCTGACCGTGGCGGTGGAGACATCGCCGTCGGCGTCGGTGATCGAATAGCTGAACGTGTCGGCGCCGTTGTAGTTGGCGCTGGGGGTGTAGGTGAAGGTGCCGTCGTTGTTGAAGACGATGGCGCCATGGGCGGGGCCGGAACCACCGACCAGGGCGAAGACATTGCCGCCGTCGCCGGACAGCGTGTCGTTCGTGGCGACGGTGCCGACGAAGGGCGTGTCCTCGGTGGCGCTCACGGTGTCGGCCACGGCGGCCGGCACGTCATTCACGCTGGCGACGTTGATGCTGACCGTGGCGGTGGAGACATCGCCGTCGGCGTCGGTGATCGAATAGCTGAACGTGTCGGCGCCGTTGTAGTTGGCGCTGGGGGTGTAGGTGAAGGTGCCATCGTTGTTGAACACGATGGCGCCGTGGGCCGGACCAGAACCACCGACCAGGGCGAAGACATTGCCGCCGTCGCCGGACAGCGTGTCGTTCGTGGCGACGGTGCCGACGAAGGGCGTGTCTTCCGTTGCGGCAACCGTGTCGGCCACTGCTGCCGGCACGTCGTTCACGCTGGCGACGTTGATGGCCACGGATGCCGTGGAGACATCGCCATCGGCGTCGGTGATCGAGTAGGTGAAGGTGTCAGCGCCGTTGTAGTTGGCGCTCGGCGTGTACGTGAACGTGCCGTCGTTGTTGAAGACGATGGCGCCATGGGCGGGGCCGGAACCACCGACCAGGGCGAAGACATTGCCGCCGTCGCCGGACAGCGTGTCGTTGGTCGCCACAGTGCCGACGAAGGGCGTGTCCTCGGTGGCGCTCACGGTGTCGGCCACGGCGGCCGGCACGTCGTTCACGCTGGCGACGTTGATGCTGACTGTGGCGGTGGAGACATCGCCGTCGGCGTCGGTGATCGAGTAGGAGAAGGTGTCGGCGCCGTTGTAGTTGGCGCTGGGGGTGTAGGTGAAGGTGCCATCGTTGTTGAACACGATGGCGCCGTGGGTCGGACCAGAACCACCGACCAGGGCGAAGACATTGCCGCCATCACCGGACAGCGTGTCGTTCGTGGCGACCGTGCCAACGAAGGGCGTGTCTTCCGTCGCGGCAACCGTGTCGGCCACCGCAGCCGGCACATCATTCACGCTGGCGACGTTGATCGCAACGGTTGCCGTGGACACATCGCCATCGGCATCAGTGATCGAATACGAGAACGTATCAGCACCGTGGTAGTTGGCGCTGGGGGTATAGGTGAACGTGCCGTCGTTGTTGAAGACGAGGGAACCGTGGGTGGGGCCGGAACCGCCGACCAGGGCGAACACATTGCCGCCGTCGCCCGAGGGCGCGTCATTGGTCGCCACGGTGCCGACAAAGGGCGTGTCTTCCGTCGCGGCGACCGTGTCAGCCACCGCCACCGGCACGTCGTTCACGCTCGCGACATTCACGTTCACCGTCGCAGTGGAGACATCCCCGTCCGCATCGGTGATCGAGTAGCTGAAGCTGTCCGCCCCGTGGTAGTTCGCGTTCGGGGTGTAGGTGAAGGTGCCGTCGGCATTGAAGGTGATGCCGCCATGCGCCGGGCCGCTGCCGCCGACGAGTGCGAACACATTGCCGCCGTCGCCCGAGGGCGTGTCATTGGTCGCGACCGTGCCCACGAAGGGCGTGTCTTCCACCGCGGCCACGGTGTCGGCCACGGCCACGGGCACGTCGTTGACGCTCGCCACGTTCACGCTCACCGTGGCGGTGGACACGTCGCCGTCCGCATCGGTCAGGGTGTAGCTGAAGCTGTCCGCGCCGTGGTAGTTGGCAGCCGGGGTGTAGACGAAGGTGCCGTCGTTGTTGAAGGTCAGCGTGCCGTGCGCGGGACCGGAGCCGCCGACCAGTGCGAAGACGTTGCCGCCGTCACCGGAGGGCGTGTCGTTGCCGGCGATCGAGCCGGAGAAGGGTTGGTCCTCGACGGCGTTGACGGTGTCGTTCACTGCCACGGGCAGGTCGTTCACCGGCGAGACGGCCAGCGTCAGCGTGGCGGATGTGGCGGTGGTGCCGTCGGTGACGGTGTAGGTGGCCACCGGCACGGGGCCGTTGTAGTTGGCCGCCGGCGTGAAGCTGAAGCTGCCGTCGGCGTCGATGTGCAGGGAACCCACGCCCGCCAGCACGGCGGTGCTGCCTGCGGCGAAGGTGGCACCGCCTACGGTGAACTGGGTGACCGACAGCACGTCGCCGTCCACATCCGTGTCGTTGGCGAGCACGTTGCCGGCCAGCACGGTGTCTTCGGCCGTGGTGAAGCTGTCGTTGGCCGCCACGGGGGCGTCGTTCACCGGCGTGACGTTCAGGGTCAGCGTATTCGGGGCAGCATCGAAGGCGCCGGCGTTGTCCTGCACGCTGAAGTTGAAGCTCGCGTATGGCGCGCCGTTGGCGTTCGCAGCGGGCGTGAAGACGAGGTGGCCTGCAGCGATCTCGGTGGCGGAAATGACCGCGCCGGCGCTGACGGCTGCGCCATTGAGCAGCAGCGTGCCCGAAGCCGGCAGGCTGTCGATGCGCACGTTCGCCAGCGTCTGGCCGGCGTCCGCATCGGCAAAGCCGAGGTCGCCCACCTGCACGGTGTAGCTCGTGTCCTCGGCGATGCTGTGGGTGCTGTCCGCGCCGGTGGGCGGCGTGTTGTTGCCCACCGAGATGGTGACGGTGGCCGTGGTGGTGCCGCCGTGGCCATCGCTGACGGTGTAGGTCGCCGCGACAGTCCCGCTGAAATTCGTGACCGGCGTGAAGCTCAGGGTGCCGTCGGGGTTGACGCTGATGCTGCCTTGCGCCGGGTTCACCAGCGCGGCGCTGGTGACGGTCAGCGTGTCGCCGTCGACGTCGCTGTCATTGCCCAGCACGGCGAAGGTGACGGGCGTGTTGATCGGCGTGGAGGCGAGGTCGTTGCCGGCCACCGGCGCGTCATTGACGGCCGACACGCTGAGCGTGAGAGTGGCGGTGGAGGTGAGCGAACCATCCGTGGCGGTGTAGGTGGCCACCGGCACAGGGCCGTTGTAGTTGGCAGCCGGGGTGAAGGTGTAGGAGCCGTCGCCATTGATGACGAGCGAGCCCACGCCGGCCAGCGAGGCGGTGGCGCCGGCGGCATAGGTGCTGCCGCCGACCACGAACTGGGTCACGCTCAGCGCGGGGCCGTCGATGTCGGTGTCGTTGGCCAGCACATTGCCGGTCAGGGGCGTGTCTTCGGCGGTCGTGGCGCTGTCGTTGGCAGCCACCGGCGCATCGTTCACCGGCGAGACGGCCAGCGTCAGCGTGGCGGTGGACGAGGCCGTGCCGTCGCTCACCGTGTAGGTGGCCACGGGCACCGGGCCGTTGTAGTTGGCCGCGGGCGTGAAGCTGAAGCTGCCGTCGGCGTTGATCACCAGCGTGCCAACGCCGGGCAGGCTGGCCGCGTTGCCGGCAGCGAAGGTGGATCCGCCCACCACGAATTGCGTGACGCTCAGGGACGGGCCGTCCACGTCGCTGTCATTGGCCAGCACGTTGCCGGCCAGCGGCGAGTCCTCGGGGCCGGTGAAGCTGTCGTTCGCGGCCACGGGCGCGTCGTTCACGGCCGTGACGGTGACGGCCAGCGTGCCGTTCACGTTGGCGGTGCCGTCCGTGACGGTGTAGGTGGCCACGGGCACCGGCCCGTTGTAGTTGGCCACCGGCGAGAAGGTGTAGGAGCCGTCGGCGTTGATGAGCAGCGTGCCCACGCCGGCGATGGCCGCGGGCGTGCCGGTGGCGAAGGTCGATCCGTTCACCACGTACTGCGTGACGCTGAGCACGTCGCCATCGACATCGGTGTCGTTGGCGAGCACGTTGCCGGACACGGCGCTGTCTTCCGCGGTGCTCACGGTCTCGCCGGTGACCACCGGCGCGTCGTTCACGGCCGTGACGTTCACGGCCAGCGTGTTGGGCGTGGTGTCGAAGGCGCCGGCGCTGTCCTGCACGCTGAAGGTGAAGGCGGCGTAGGGCGCGCCGTGGGCATCCGCGGCCGGCACGAACACGAGGTTGCCTGCGGCCACGCTGGCTGCGGACAGCACCTGGCCTGCCACCACCGGCGTGCCGTTCAGGAGCAGCGTGCCGACTGCCGGCAGCGCATCGATGCGCACGTTCGCCAGCGTCTGGCCCAGGTCCGCGTCGGCGAAGCCGAGGTCGCCCACCTGCACGGTGAAGCTCGTGTCTTCGGCGATGGTGTGGGTGCTGTCGGCACCGGTGGGCGGCGTGTTGGCTCCCACGTTCACCGTCAGGCCGGCGCCGCTGACACCGCCATGGCCGTCGCTGACCACGTAGTTGATGACCGCGGCGCCCGTGAAGTTGAGTGCCGGGGTGAAGTGGATCGTGCCGTCAGGGTTGATGCTGACCGTGCCTTGCGACGAATCGGCCAGCGTGGCGCTGGTGACGCTCAGCGTGTCGCCGTCGGCATCGCTGTCGTTGGCGAGAACGGCCACGTCGGTGGCGGTGTTGATCGGCGTGGAAGCCAGGTCGGCCTGGGCCGACGGCGCGTCGTTCACGGCCGTCACGCTCAGGCTGAGGGTGGCGGTCGAGGTGAGCGAACCGTCCGTGGCGGTGTAGGTGGCCAGAGGCACCGGGCCGTTGTAGTTGGCCGCCGGGGTGAAGGTGTAGGAGCCGTCGCCGTTGATGACGAGGGTGCCCACGCCGGGCAGGTTGGCAGTGGCGCCGGCGGCGAAGGTGGATCCGCCCACGCTGAACTGGCTGACCGACAAGGCCGGGCCGTCCACGTCGCTGTCGTTGATGAGCACGTTGCCGGTCTGCACGGTGTCTTCGGCACCGGAGGCCACATCGGCCGTCGCCACAGGGGCGTCGTTCACCGCAGCGATGGTCAGCGGCACCGAGATGGGCGAGGACGACAGGCCCAGGTTGTCGGTGGCGGTGAAGCTGAAGCTGGTCGTGCCGTTGAAGTCGGCGGCGGGCTGGAACACCAGGTTCGCGGCCTGCGTCGGCGTGAGCGTGCTGCCGGCCGTCACGGGTGTGACGCCATCGGCGAGGAACAGCGTGCCGTTGGCGGGCAGGCTGGTGATCGTCACCGACACAACGGTGCCGTCCACGTCGGTGCCGCCCAGGTTCACGGGCAGCGCGGTGTCTTCATGGCCGGCGCCGACCGTGAAGTTGGCCACCGGCGCGTCGTTGACGGCGGCGACGTTGATGGTGATGGCGGTCGGCGTGGAGACCGCACCCGCGCTGTCCGTGACGGTGAAGGTCACCGCCGAGCTGCCGTTGAAATCAGCGGCCGGATGGAACAGCAGGTTGGCCGCCTGCGCGGGCGTGAGCGTCTGGCCCGCGATCACGGGCGTGCCGTCGGCCAGCGACAAGGCGCTGCCCGCGGGAATGCTGACGATGGTGACGCCCGTGACCGGGCTGTCCACGTCCGTGCCGCCCAGCGACAGGGGCAGGGTGCTGTCTTCCAGGCCGGTGACGGTGGCGGGCGTGCCCACCGGCGCGTCGTTCACCGGCGTGAGGTTGATGCTGGTCGTGCCCGAGGCGCTGGCGCTGCCGTCGGTCACGGTGTAGTTGAAGTTGCCGACCGTGGCGGTGCCGTCATAGTCAGCAGGCGGCACGTACTTCAGGCCGGCCAGGTCGGCGGCGGTGAGCGTGCTGCCGGCGGTGAGCACGGTGCCGTCGGCCTTCAGCACCTGGCCGATGGCCGGCACGGTGTTCACGGTGACAGTGGCAGCACCCGACGCGCCAGAGGGTGTATTCAGACCCAGGCTGACCGACGGGCCTTCTTCCACCGCGCTGATCGCGTTGGCGCTGTTGCCGATGGACGGCGTGGTGGTCTTGTTTTCTGGCGCAGTGATCTGGTTGCCGTTGACGAAGTTCGTCTGCGTGCCGTCGGGCGCGCTGGAGACGAAGCCGCCGCTCGGGCCCACGGCCTCGGAGATGCGGTCCACGCGCAGGCCGGGGCTCAGGTCGGAGGCGCCGTCGCCGCCGACCACGGCCGCCGTCGCGGCGGTGGGCTCGTCGGTGTTGATGCCGGCGATGACGCGGTCGATGTCGTCTGCCGCGGGCGCCGGCTTGGCGAAGACGGTGTCCTCGTCCGGCGTGAGCTGGACGATGCCGTTCTGCGTGGTGAGGATGACGTCCCCGCGATGCACCACGTCGCCCAGGTGGAGCGCGTGCATCTTGCCGTCGGCGCCTCGGATGAGGGCCGTGCCCCACAAGCCGGTGACTCTTCCCGAGACGGTTTGAACGATGGTGGGCATGGGGAACAACCTTGTAAGAACTACACGCACGCAAGCCGCGCGCGCGTGGTTCGAGGATAACGTTCGGACACATGTCTTATGTCGTCGGGGCCGGCTTCATTTCGTGAACGGAGTCACCAGAAGTCTCTGCACGAACGCCAATAAGACTTGGCACGCCGGGCCAGGCCGCGGTGCCGGAATCTCGGACTCATCGGATGTCAGACAGCGAACTTGAGCGCCGGTACCCTGACTTTTTTACCGACGTGTGCGCCAATCGAACGGCGCCAGCTCAAGGCGCCGGAAAGCGTGCGCCACGTCACGGCGCACGCGCGGCGGCGAGCGCTCAACGCTCGCGCAGCGCGTAGGCCTTGCCCTTGAGGATGGGCTTGAGCAGGTAGGACATCACCGACTTCTTGCCTGTGAGCACGTCCACCTCCGCCGTCATGCCGGGGATGATGGGCATCTTCTCGTCGAAGGTGGAATGGGTGGTGCGCACCCGCACCAGGTAGAAGGCGTTGCCGCGCTCGTCGACGATGGTGTCGGGGCTGATGTTCTCCACCTTGGCGCTCATGCCGCCGTAGATGGAAAAGTCGTAGGCGGTGAACTTCACCGTGGCGTCCTGGCCGGGGTGGATGAAGGCGATGTCCTTGGGCAGCACCTTGGCCTCCAGCACGAGGTTGTCGTCCAGGGGCACGATCTCCACGATGTCCTTGCCCGGCTGCACCACGCCGCCCACGGTGTTGGCCAGCAGCCGCTGCACGCGTCCGCGCACGGGGCTTTTCACCTGGGCCTTCTCCACCTTGTCGGCCAGGGCCACCGCGCCTTCATTGAGGGCGTTGAGCTTGCCGGTCACGTCCGAGAGTTCCTTGCGGGCTTCGTTGCGGAAGGTGAGCTCGGTCTCCTGGATCTTGCGCTGCGCCTCGCCGATGGCGGCCTGCACGCGGGCGATCTGGGCATTGGCCTGCTCCGAATCGCCGCGGGCGCGGGAGATGTCGCGCTCGATGCGCAGGATGTCCACCTCCGACACCGCGCCGGACGCCAGCAGCGGCTTGGTCTTGGACAGTTCGGCCTGTCCGAACTCCGCCTGCTTGTCGGCCGAGGCCTTGCGGGCGCGCATCTCGCTGAGTTCCTGCTGGCGCTGTTGCAGTTGCTGCTCGTTGATGGCCAACAGCGTGCGCAGCTCGGAGATGCGTGTTTCGTACAGCCGGCGTTCCTCGTCGACGATGCGCTGTTCCTCGGCATTGCCCGTGCTCACCGCGGGCGGCTTGAAGGGCTGGTTCTCGGCGATCGCCACCAGCCGCGCCCGGCGGGCCTGCAAGGCGATGCCCTGTGCCGCGCTCTCGCGCACGCCGGAGGTGGCACGCGTCTCGTCGATCTTCAAGAGGCGCTGGCCGGCTTCGACCACCTGGCCTTCCTGCACGAGGATTTCCGTGATCACGCCGCCGTCCAGCGACTGCACCACCTGCAGCTGCTTGGACGGGATGACCTTGCCGTCGCCGCGCGTCACTTCCTCCACGTGAGCGAAGGACGCCCAGGTGATGAGGATGATCACGACGACCACCGCCGAGCGCACGATCTTCTGCGCCCGGTGGGTGCGGCCGCGCGACATCACCGCATCGGCCTCCTGCTCGAAGTTGCGAAAGCCCGTGTTGGCGGCCGGCATCTGCTCGGCATCGGGGCCGAAGAGCCGCTTGGTGAGCGGCTCCAGGACGATGCGGATGCGCTCCAGCGGGCGCAGGACGGCCTGGCCGGCGCGCATGAGGCGGTGCTGCGTCGTGCCTTCGAGGACGGCCGGCGTGGCGGGCGCTGCCGCCTGCGGCACAGCCCCGGGCACGTTGATCGTGATGGCCTGGTGCACCGGCGCCGCCGCGGGCTGCGCAGGAACCTGGGGCTGTTGTTCGCGAGGGTCTTGCATGGCGCTCATCCTCAGGCTGCCCGCGCGATTCGGCCGCTGGCCAGCGCTTCCATGATGCGGTCGCGCGGGCCGTCGGCCACGATCTTGCCGCCGTCGATCACGATCACGCGGGTCACCATCGCGAGCATGGACGTGCGGTGAGTCACCAGCACCACCGTCTTGTGCGCAACGAAGTTGGTCATGCGCGCGGTGATCTGCGCTTCGCTGGTGAAGTCCATCGCGCTGGTGGGCTCGTCCAGCAGCAGGATGGGCGCGTTGTGCAGCACGGCGCGGGCGATGCCCACGCTCTGGCGCTGGCCTCCCGACAGCGACTCGCCGCGCTCGCCCACCGTCATGTCGAAGCCGCGCGGATGTCGGTTCACGAAGTCGGTCATGCCGGCTGTCTCGGCCGCGGCCACGATGGCCGAGTCATCCGCATAGGGCTGGCCGAAGGCGATGTTCTCTCGCAGCGTGCCGTAGAAGAGCGTCACGTCCTGCGCCACATGGGCGCAGTTGCGGCGAACGTCGGCCGGGTCGAGCTGGCGCAGGTCGATGCCGTCCAGCAGCACCTGCCCGTCGGTGGGCTGGTACAGGCCCATGATGAGCCGCTGGATGGTGGACTTGCCCGAGCCCACGCGGCCGATCAGCGCCACGCGCTCGCCGGCGGTGATCTTGAAGCTCAGGCCTTCCAGTGCCGCGTCCAGCCGGTTGGGGTAGCTGAACTTCACGTTGCGGAACTCGATGTCGCCGCGCAGCTGCGGGCGCTGCACGAAGGTCTCGCCCTGCGGCCGTTCCACAGGCTTGTCCATGATCTTGTTGAGCGAATCCAGCGCGGTGCGCGCGCCCTGGTATTGCATCAGCAAGCCCACGATCTGCCCGGCCGGCGCCAGCGCGCGCGCCGACAGCATGTTGGCGGCGATCAGCGCACCCATGGTGAGCTCCTTCTGGCCGATGAGGTAGACCCCGATCAGGATCATCGACACCGTGACGAGCTGCGAGAGGGTGTTGGTGGTGTAGTTGGCGCCCGAGGTCAGCGCCCGCGTCTTCACGTTGATCTTGGACAGGAACTCGTTGGTGCGTTCCCATTTCGCCTGGATCACGCCCTCGGCGCCCTGCGACTTGATGGTCTCGATGGCGGTGAGGCTTTCGATCAGCGTCGCGTTGCGCAGCGCACTGGCCCGGTAGGTCGTTTCCGACAACTGGTGCAGCCGGTGCTGCAGCACATAGCCCATGACGAGGATGACCAGGAAGGCGACGATCACCGGCAGCGTGAGCCACGGCGAGATCCAGGCCATCACGATGACGAACAGCAGCGCGAAGGGCAGGTCGATGAGCGCGGTGACGGTGCTCGACGCGATGAAGTCGCGCACCTGCTCGAAGCCGCGCAGGTTCGATGCGAACGAGCCCACCGATTCGGGGCGGTGCTCCAGCCGGATGCCCAGCACCTTTTCCATCAGCGTGGAGGAGATCTGCACGTCGATGCGTGCGCTGGCCTCGTCCACGAAATGGCTGCGCAGCAAGCGCATGAAGAGGTCGGAAGCGAGGATGAGCAGCACGCCGATGGACAGCGCCCACAGCGTCTCCACCGCGTTGTTGGGCACGACGCGGTCATAGACGTTCATGGAGAACATCGGGAAGGCCAGCGCGAAGATGTTCACCAGCAGCGCGGCCCACAGCACGTCGCGGTAGACGAAGCGCTGGCCGAGGATGGCGCTCCAGAACCAGTGCCGGGCGGCGGGCTTGCGCACGTCGGGCGTGCGCGAGTCGAAGCGGAAGTGCGGCCGCACGAAGAGGGTGATGCCGGCATAGCGCTGCGCGAGTTCCTCGGACGTGAGCAGCACGGAGCCCTGGCCGGTCTCGGGCATGAGCACGCGGGCACGCGGGCTGGCATCGGCGGCATCCCAGCCCAGCAGCACGCAGGCCTGGTTGTCCTTGAGCACGAGGATGGCCGGCAGCACGGCGCTGTCGATGCGTTCCAGCGCCACCCGCTGCAGCTTGGCCGACATGCCCGCCCGTGCCGCGGCCCGCTCGGCCAGCTCCAGCGTGAGCTTGCCACCGTTCTCGGAGTCCAGCGGCAGTCCGGCCGAGAGGGAGGCGCGCGATGCTGCCTGGCCATGCAGCTTGCAGACCTCGACCAGGCAGTCCAGCAGCGGATCGGGGTGGATCAGGTCCTCCCGCAAGCGTTGCACGGTTCCGGTGGTGTTGGGGGCGTGGCTTGCGGTGGGTTCTGTCATGGGCATTCAGCTGATATCGGCGCAATGCACCTCGAATTGACCGCTGCGGCGGTCCTCGAAATATCGCAGGAGCGTTTCTCGCACAGTGCGGAACGCGAGGTCGTCCCAGGGGATTTCATCTTCGCGAAAGAGCCTGGCCTCGATGGTCTCGGGCCCCGGCGCGAAGTCGGTGTCGCGCAGGTTGGCGAGGTAGAAGAAATGCACCTGGCCCACGCGCACCACGTTCAGCACGGTGAACAGGCCCTTCATGTCCACGCGGGCGCCGGCTTCTTCCACCGTCTCGCGCAAGGCGCCTTCCAACGTGGTTTCGCCCAGCTCCATGAAGCCGGCGGGCAGCGTCCAGTACCCCAGGCGCGGTTCGATGTTGCGCTTGCACAGCAGCACCTTGTCGTTCCACACCGGCACCGTGCCCACCACGTTCAGCGGGTTCTCGTAGTGGATGGTGCCGCACACCGTGCAGGTGGCGCGCTCGCGGTTGTCGTCGGGAGGGATGGCGTAGCGGGCCTCGCCGCCGCAGGCCTTGCAGAACTTGATGCTGCGCGCTTCGAACATCCGATGAGTTTAGCGCCCGTGTCCTGCCGGGGAGAACGCGGGTATTCAGCCGAAATGGGCGCGGCCAGACGGTGGTTTCGGCTGGCACGGGACACTGGTTCATGGGGAAATGGCGCGTGCAGCCACCACGCGTCCGCGTCGCAAGGGGGCTGCCACGCGCGCCGACCCGGACTGACGAGCCACGATGGCGAAACCCTGGCCCCAGGGTCTTCGGATGCGGCGACTTCGCAAACAGCTCGCTCGTTTGCGGGACTCGACGATCGCGTTGAGTGCGGAGCCGACGGCAGGCGGCGTCACGGCCTGCGGCATCCAAAGCCGAGCTCCGTTCGGAGCAAGGGTGATCAATCAGAACAAGGAGAAAGATATGTCTTGGTTCAAGAGAGACGGACCCATTGAATACCCAAAATTCGACATCAAGGTGGAGTACCCGAGTGGCGCTGTGACGGAGACCGTCGACGAGGCTCATATCCGGGAACAGGGCGCCGCCGCCAGGTTTCTGGCCGCCAAGAAGCGCCGGGACGGGTATCAAGTAGAGATCGAATTCAGTGGTATTTCCCGTGAAGACCCAATTGGCAAGTACACGCTGAAGCTGAGTTAGGTGGCGCCCCCGCATCACTCCCCCGAGTGATGCGGCCGGCGCTGGGATTGCTGCCGATTTGCCGGCCCTGGCTGGAAGAGTTTGTCGACGCGTCGTGGCATCATCGCGCGAGCACCGCGAAGGACTTTCCCATGGCATATGTCATTCCCGCCCCCCGTGTCGCCACTGTGCCCGTCAAGGGCGGCGCCACCGGCGACCAGTTCCCTGTCCACCGCATCTACTGCGTGGGGCGCAACTACGTGGAGCACGCCATCGAGATGGGCCATACCGGCCGCGAGGCGCCGTTCTTCTTCATGAAGCCCGCGGACGCGGTGCTGCCTGCCATCGAAGGCGAGGTGGCGGCCATGCGCTACCCGAGCCTCACCCAAAGCCTGCACCACGAGGTGGAGCTGGTGGTGGCCATCGGCAAGGGCGGGCGCAACATTCCGGCCGCATCGGCCATGGACCACGTGTGGGGTTATGCGGTCGGGCTGGACATGACCCGCCGCGACCTGCAGAACGACATGAAGAAGCAGGGCCGGCCCTGGTGCATCGGCAAGGGCTTCGACGAAGCCGCACCCATCGGGCCGGTGGTGCCCGCCCAGCAGGCCAAGGTGGGGCCCGAGACGCGCATCGAGCTCAAGGTGAACGGCGAGGTTCGGCAGACCAGCAGCATCGGCAAGCTGATCTGGAGCATTCCGGAAATCATCGAGCAGCTCTCGGCCGCCTGGGAGCTGGCGCCGGGCGACCTCATCTTCACCGGCACGCCCGAAGGCGTGGCCGCCGTGGTGTCGGGCGACACGCTGGAGGCCAGCGTGGAGGGCGTGGGGTCGCTGTCGGTGAAGATCGTCCAGGGCTGAGGCCATGGCGCTCACGCTCTACAACTACTTCCGTTCCTCGGCGTCGTACCGGGTGCGCATCGCGCTGGCGCTCAAGGGCTTGAGCTATGAATACGTGCCCGTGCACCTGCTGAAGAACGAGCAGCTCAAGCCGCCGTTCTCGGAGATGACGCCGGCCAAGCTCGTGCCCTTGCTGCAAGACGGCGACCACGTGCTCTCGCAGTCCCTGGCGATCATCGAGTACCTGGAGGAGACGCATCCGCAGCCACCGCTGCTGCCGGCCGCACCGGCGGAGCGGGCACGGGTGCGGGCCCTGGCGCTGGACATCGCCTGCGAGATTCATCCCATCGACAACCTGCGGGTGCTGCGCTACCTCGTGCACGAGATGAAGGTGAGCGAGGACGACAAGAACCGCTGGTACCGGCATTGGGTGGAGACGGGGCTGGACACGCTGGAGCAGCAGCTCGCCAAGAGCCCGCAGACCGGCCGCTTCTGCCACGGCGACACGCCGACGCTGGCCGACACGGTGCTGGTGCCGCAGATCTTCAACGCGCAACGCATGGATTGCCGGCTCGACCACGTGCCGACCGTGATGCGCATCCACCAGGAATGCATGGCGCTGGACGCCTTCAAGAGCACCCAGCCGTCGGCCTGCCCCGATGCATCCTGACTGGCTCATCCCCGACTGGCACGCGCGAGGTGTCGGCGCGGTGATGACCACGCGCCGCGGCGGCTTCAGCGCGGAGCCTTTCGACAGCATGAACCTGCGGCAGGGCATCGGCGACAACGAGAAGTCCGTGCAGAGCAACCTGCGCCTGCTGGCCGAGGCGGTGGGACGCACGCCCGTCTACCTGAATCAGGTGCATGGCGCCAAGGTGGTGCGGCTGACGGCCATGGATGCGGTGCCGGGTGCGATTGTTCGCGAGGCCGATGCGAGCGTGACCACAGAGCGCGGAATCGCCTGCGCGGTCCAGGTGGCGGATTGCCTGCCGGTGCTGTTTGCCGCGCCCGGGGCGGTGGGGGCGGCCCATGCCGGCTGGCGCGGGCTGGCCAGTGGGGTGGTGGAGGCGACCCTGCAGGCAGTGTGCGAGGCCGCGGGCTGCCAGCCGGCCCAGGTCCACACCTGGCTGGGGGCGTGCATCGGGCCGAAAAGCTTCGAGGTCGGTGCGGACGTGCTGCAGGCCTTCGGGGCCAATCCGTCGGCGCCCACCACGTACTTCAAGCCTCATGCGCCAGGCAAGTGGCTGGCCGACCTGCCGGGACTGGCGCGTGCCCGCTTGGAGCAGGCCGGGGCAGGCGTCGAAGGTGGCCGCTGGGACACCTTCCTGGAAGCGAACCGCTTCTTCTCGTTCCGCCGGGACAAGACCACGGGGCGCATGGCCGCCCTGGTCTGGCTGACCTAGCGCTGTTCGGTGTCACCGACTGCCGGCGCCTCTGCCGGCGGCTCCTGCTCGCCCGTCTTCGCCTCTTCTTCCTCCCTGGCACGCCTCATGCGTCTGCGGTGCGGTGTTCGCAGCAGGTACATGACGATCGACAGCGGCAGCGCTCCATAGAGCAAGAAGGTGAAGAAGGCCCCGAGGAGCGTTCCCTGCGGGCTGGTCGCCTCGGCCACGGCCATCATCAGCACCACGTATATCCATGCGATTGCTACGAGATACATGCCGAATTATGAAAATTGAATCTACAATATGAAAATTGTTCGGCGGTTTTCGCGCATGCTCCCGAGGTGGCCTTCTTGAGATGGGTCATCATGAGGTCAGCGAACCGGCGTACAAAGGTGAATCACATCACATTCGGACCGATCCAACCGAAGCGAGGAGACGAGTGAGCAGCAAAGCACCGGCGGCACGAACCGCCAAGGCAGGTCCCGGCAAGGCCGCCACGTCCACCCCCCCGTTCCCCAATGCCGACGAGACCGCCCGCGCCTTCGGCTCCACGGTCGGTGAAGTCTTGAAGTCCATGCAGGGCCTGAGCCTGCCGCTGCCGGCGCTGAGCCAGGTCCAGACCGAATACATCCAGCAGGCCACCGCACTGTGGAACCAGTCGCTCCAGCGCCTGCAGGCCGCCAACAACGGTGATGGCAAGGCCGCTCCCAAGGCGCCCATCGGCGACCGCCGTTTCGCTGCCAACGAGTGGGTCGACAACCCCGCCGCCGCCTACATGGCACAGATGTACCTGCTGAACGCCCGCACGCTGATGCAGATGGCCGAGCAGGTCGAAGGCGATGCGAAGACGAAGCAGCGCATCCGCTTCGCCGTGCAGCAATGGATCGAGGCGGCGTCGCCCAGCAACTACCTGGCGCTGAACCCCGAGGCGCAGCGCAAGGCGCTCGAAACCAAGGGCGAGAGCATTGCCCAGGGCCTGCAGCACCTGCTCAAGGACATCCAGCAAGGGCATGTGTCGCAGACCGACGAAAGCGTGTTCGAGGTGGGCCGCAACGTGGCCACCACCGAGGGCTCGGTGGTGTTCGAGAACGAGCTGTTCCAGCTCATCGAATACAAGCCGCTGACGCCCAAGGTACACGAGGTGCCGATGCTCTTCGTGCCGCCATGCATCAACAAGTTCTACATCCTCGACCTGCAGCCGGAGAACTCCTTCATCCGCTACACGGTGGAGCAGGGGCATCGCCTGTTCGTGGTGAGCTGGCGCAATGCCGACGAGTCCATGAGCAAGCTGGGCTGGGACGACTACATCGAGGAAGGCGCCATCCGCGCCGTCCGCACGGTGCAGGAGATCACTGGCAGCGAGACGATGAACACGCTGGGCTTCTGCATCGGCGGCACGGTCCTTGCGACGGCTCTGGCCGTGCTGGCTGCCCGCGGCGAGAAGCCGGCGGCCAGCGTGACGCTGCTCACCACCTTCCTCGACTTCGAAGACACCGGCGTGCTGGATCTCTTCATCGACGAGGCCGCGGTGCAGATGCGCGAGATGACCATCGGCCCGAACAGCCCGGCCGAAGGCGGGCTGCTCAAGGGCAGCGAGCTCGCATCCACCTTCAGCTTCCTTCGGCCCAACGACCTGGTGTGGAACTACGTCGTGGGCAACTACCTGAAGGGCGAGACGCCGCCACCGTTCGACCTGCTCTACTGGAACAGCGACAGCACCAACCTGCCGGGGCCGATGTTCTGCTGGTACCTGCGCAACACCTACCTCGAGAACAACCTGAAGGAACCCGGCAAGGCAGTGGTCTGCGGCGAGAAGCTGGACCTGGGCCTGGTCGATGTACCGGCCTACATCTACGCCTCGAAGGAAGACCACATCGTTCCCTGGGATGCGGCCTACCGCAATGCCCACGTGCTCTCGGGCAAGAAGCGCTTCGTGCTGGGCGCCTCGGGGCACATCGCAGGCGTGATCAACCCGCCGGCCAAGAAGAAGCGCAGCCACTGGATCGGCTCGAGCGCCGCGTTGCCGGCCAAGGCCGATGCCTGGTTCGACAAGGCCGGCGAGCACGCAGGCAGCTGGTGGCCGGACTGGTCGCAGTGGCTCCAGGCAACGTCCGGCAAGTTGGTGGCCGCGCCCAAGGCGCCGGGCAACCGCACCCACAAACCCATCGAACCCGCTCCTGGGCGCTACGTCAAGCAGAAGGCCTGACCGCCCGTCCCACGTTTCACATCCATCGGAGATTTGCCATGACTGACATCGTGATCGTTGCTGCCGCCCGTACTGCCGTTGGCAAATTCGGAGGCACGCTGGCCAAGACGCCCGCGTCGGAGCTGGGCGCTGCCGTGATCGGCGACCTGCTCAAGCGCGCCAAGCTGAGCGGCGATCAGATCAATGAAGTGATCCTGGGCCAGGTGCTCACGGCCGGCGTCGGCCAGAACCCGGCCCGCCAGGCCGTGATCAAGGCTGGCCTGCCGCACGGCGTGCCCGCGATGACCATCAACAAGGTCTGCGGCTCCGGCCTGAAGGCCGTGATGCTGGCCGCGCAGGCCATCCGTGACGGCGACTCCGAGATCATCATCGCCGGCGGCCAGGAAAGCATGAGCATGTCACCGCACGTGCTGCCCAACTCGCGCGACGGCCAGCGCATGGGCGACTGGAAGCTCGTGGACACGATGATCACGGACGGCCTGTGGGACGTCTACAACCAGTACCACATGGGCATCACCGCCGAGAACGTGGCCAAGAAGTACGAGATCGGCCGCGAGGCGCAGGACGCGCTCGCGCTGGCTTCGCAGCAAAAGGCCGCTGCCGCGCAGGATGCCGGCAAGTTCAACGATGAGATCGTGCCCTTCAGCATTGCGCAGAAGAAGGGCGACCCGGTCGTCTTCGACAAGGATGAGTTCATCAACCGCAAGACCAACGCCGAAGCGCTGGCCGGCCTGCGCCCTGCCTTCGACAAGGCCGGCTCGGTGACGGCGGGCAATGCCTCCGGCCTGAACGACGGCGCCGCCGGTCTGGTGGTGATGACCGCCAAGAAGGCCGACCAGCTGGGCCTCACGCCGCTGGCGCGCATCGCCAGCTACGCCTCCGCGGGCCTGGACCCGGCCTACATGGGCATGGGCCCGGTGCCGGCTTCCAAGCGCGCTCTGGAGCGCGCCGGCTGGAAGGCGGCCGACCTTGACCTGCTCGAGATCAACGAAGCCTTCGCTGCCCAGGCCTGCGCGGTGCACAAGGAAATGGGCTGGGACACGAGCAAGGTGAACGTCAACGGCGGTGCCATTGCCATTGGTCACCCCATCGGCGCGTCCGGTGCGCGCATCCTCGTCACCTTGCTGCATGAGATGAAGCGCCGCAATGCCAAGAAGGGCATTGCCTCGCTGTGCATCGGCGGCGGCATGGGCGTTGCGTTGACCGTCGAGCGGTAACACAAGGCCACGAAACCTCGGGGGAACCCGATTGACCCGCGTGCTTCGGGCGCCCACGCTTGAGGCACGCGGTACGGACACGACAACCAGCACAGAGAACCAGCAGGAAAGAAGGAGCAGAGAATGACCCAGAAAGTGGCATACGTGACAGGCGGCATGGGCGGCATCGGTACCTCGATGTGCCAGCGCCTGCACAAGGACGGATTCAAGGTGATCGCCGGCTGTGGACCGAGCCGCGATTTCGACAAATGGCTGGGTGAGCAGAAGGCCCTGGGCTACACCTTCTACGCATCGGTGGGCAATGTGGGCGACTGGGATTCGACCGTCGCTGCCTTCCAGAAGGCCAAGGGCGAACACGGCCCGATCGACGTGCTCGTGAACAACGCCGGCATCACGCGTGACGGCATGTTCCGCAAGATGAGCCGCGCCGACTGGGACGCGGTGATCGAGACCAACCTCACGAGCCTGTTCAATGTGACCAAGCAGGTCATCGACGACATGCTGGAGCGTGGCTGGGGCCGCATCATCAACATCAGCTCGGTGAACGGTGAGAAGGGCCAGTTCGGCCAGACCAACTATTCGGCCGCCAAGGCCGGCATGCACGGCTTCACGATGGCACTGGCCCAGGAAGTGGCCAACAAGGGCGTGACGGTGAACACCGTGAGCCCGGGCTACATCGCCACCGACATGGTCAAGTCCATCCGCCAGGACGTGCTGGACAAGATCGTGGCCGGCATCCCGGTGAAGCGCCTGGGCACGCCCGAAGACATCGCGTCGATCGTGGCGTGGGTGGCTTCGGATGAGTCGGGCTTTGCCACGGGTGCGGACTTCTCGGTGAACGGTGGTCTGCACATGGGGTGAGGCGGATTGCTTCGCTTGACGGAAGGCCCGGCTTTGCCGGGCTTTTTGTTTTTCGGAGATCGGGGTGGGGTCGCGACAGGCGGCATGGGCCAGGGGCTGCGGCTGTGGCGGTCGGCCTGCGGCCGACTGCGCTGTGCTGCTCGCACCGAGGGGTGCACGGGGAAACTCCCGCCGCGCCCCTGCGGTGCGCTCTGGTCAAACAGTCCCCGTGAGTCAGAAGACGAAGCGCGCTGCGCGCGCCACCCCTCGGTGCTGCGCTGCTCGCCGCCACAGACGCAGCCCCTGGCCCATGCCGCCTCCCGCTCAAGGGAGGTTGGGCTGGCTCGACGAGAAAACCCAAAGCCGCAACAGCAAAGGCGTGGGTGGGCTGGCTGGGGCGCGCATCAGGAAGCGGCGAGGAGCGCAGGGCTTGTGGTCGCGCGCGCAGCGCGCTTCGTCTTCATGCTCGGCGAGACTGTTTGAGCGTAAGGCACCGCAGGGGCCTGAAGCGAGTTTCTCGCCGGACCACAAGCCCGAGCACCGCAGCGGAGTCGGCCAACGGCCGACCGCTTCCGCCGCGCGCCCCAGCCAGCCCACCCACGCCTTTGCCCCACCGAACAGAACGCGAAAAAAGCAAGCCGTCAATCAAGACGGCAAAGGAGCCTGTCCCAATGAAAGCCGGGCAAACGCAGCCAGCACCATCGGATCAGCCGTGTGGAACACCGTGGAGCCTGGCCGCCGCGTCTTGACGATCAATCGAGGCGCGATCAACCAAGCCAGGCCCGGGATGTAGATCAGCTTCACCTGCGTGATGTCCGCGATCGCCACCCGCTTGTTGGTGATCCAGCTTTGCTCGATGTGCGTCGCATCGATGCGTGTGCGGCTGCGCAGGATGGCCACGAAGCACACCACGATGAATGCGAAGGCGAGGAGGATGAACAGCATCACTCCCCAGGTGCTGCGCTTATCGATGAAGGCCGGCAGCGCCTTCGCGCCGTAGACGACCAGGCCTGCCATCAGCGCGCTCGCCACCAGCTTCACACCGTTGGTGAAGGCCGGCCCCTCGAAAGAGGCCGGTGTTTCAACAGAAGACTGCACGCTTACTTCGCGCCGCTGGCCGGTGCGTCACCAGGCTTGGGCTTGAACAGGTCGTCCAAGTTCTGGTTGTTCTTGTCGTCGTTGTAGCTCTTGTCGGTGGGCGCGTCGATCTTCACCTTGTCCAGGTCGATGGCGACTTCCTTGTCGAGGAAGATGGTCACGCTCTGGGGCACGAAGATCACGATCACCACCAGGATGAGCTGCATGATCACCCAGGGTATCGCGCCCAGGTAGATGTCGCTGGACAGCACCTTCTTGGGCAGCGCGCCGGCCTTGAACAGCGTGTCGGAGATGCCGCGCAGGTAGAACAGCGCGAAGCCGAACGGCGGGTGCATGAAGCTGGTCTGCATGTTCACGCACAGCAGCACGCCGAACCACACCATGTTGATCCCGAGCTTCTGCGCGACCGGGCCCAGCATCGGCAGGATGATGAACGCGATCTCGAAGAAGTCCAGGAAGAAGGCGAGGAAGAAGACGAAGATGTTGACGACGATGAGGAAGCCGATCTGGCCGCCCGGCAGCGACGACAGCATGTGCTCGATCCACTTCGCGCCGTCCACGCCCTGGAACACCAGCGAGAACACCCGCGAGCCGATCAGGATGAACACCACCATCGCGGTGATGCGCATCGTGCCGGTCATGGCTTCCTTGATGAGCTCCCAGTTGAGGCGCTTGTGCATGCCGGCCAGGACGAAGGCACCCACCGCACCCATGGCACCCGCTTCCGTCGGCGTGCAGATGGCGGTGTCGATGCCCGGCAGGCCGCCCATGCTGCCCAGCACGGCGAAGATCAGCACGGCCGAGGGGATGATGCCGCGCAGGCACTTGCCCCACAGGGCCAGGCCGCTCATGGTGCGCGCTTCCCTGGGCACGCCGGGCACATGCTCGGGCTTCACCACGCCGACCGCGAAGGTGTAGACCGCAAAGATCAGCACCTGCAGGATGGACGGGCCCCAGGCACCCTTGTACATCGCGCCCACCGACTGGCCGAGCTGGTCGGCCAGCACCACCAGCACCAGTGACGGCGGCACCAGCTGCGTGATCGTGCCGGAGGCCGCGAGCACGCCGGTGGCGTAGCGCATGTTGTAGTTGTAGCGCATCATCACCGGCAGCGAGATCATCGCCATCGCGATCACCTGGCCGGCCACGGTGCCGGTGATCGCGCCGAGGATGAAGCCCACGATGATCACCGAGTAGCCCAGGCCGCCGCGCACCGGACCGAACAGCTGACCCATGGAGTCGAGCATGTCCTCGGCCAGGCCGCACTTCTCGAGGATGGAGCCCATCAGCGTGAAGAACGGAATCGCCAGCAGCAGGTCGTTGGACAGGATGCCGAACACGTTCAGCGGCAGCGCCTGCATGAACTCGGGCTGGAACCATCCCATGTGGATGGCGATGAATGCGCACAGCAGGCCCAGCGCCGACAGCGAGAACGCCACCGGGAACCCGATCAGCATGATCAGGATGAGGCCCCCGAACATCATCGGGGCGAATTGCTCCATCGTCATTGCAGCGGCCTCTCGTAATGGATGTCCATGTCGTACTTGTTCTGCAGCCAGCCGATGCGCTTGAAGATCTCGCCGATGCCCTGCAGCAGCACCAGGGTGAAGCCCAGGGGCAGCATCAGCATCGCCGGCCAGCGGATGAGGCCACCCGCGTTGTTGGACATCTCGCCCGTCTGGTACATCTTGAGGAACAGCGGAAACGAGAAATAGATCATGGCGCACATGACGGGCACCAGGAAGAAGATGAGCCCGAACAGGTCCACGTAGACCTGGCGCTTGCCGCCCAGGCGTCCGTAGAACACGTCCACCCGCACGTGCTCATTGACCCGAAGCACCTGGGACGCGCCGAGCATCACGCAGGCGGCGAACAGGTACCACTGGATCTCGAGGAAAGAGTTGGAGCTCATCGAGAGCAGGTAGCGCACGACAGCGTTGGTGGCGCTGATGAAGCACGACAGCATCACGGCCCATTTGGCGATCGCGCCGAACTTGTCGTTCACGGCATCGATGAAGCGGGCGTAGGCAAGCAGGGCGTTCATGAGTGGAACTTCCTCGTTGCGAAAACTCGCGCGGCGCAGGGCCGCAGGACATGGCACATGGATGGGCCTCGGGGTCACAAGGGTGCCGGCTTGAGGTCGGCCATACGGGCCCGGGACTCAAGGTCGGCGGATTGTAAGGAGCCGAATGCAGCGATCAGAAGGGGCCTTACCCTCGGAAAGCACGCCCGGCGCACGGACTCGAGATCATGAAATCTCTAGGATGAATTGAACCCTGTCCCCGGCCTGACGGGCAACGGGTCTTTCAGCTACGTGGTACTACGCGGCCGGTGGTTCGCTTCCGGGACAGTTCATGCCGATGGGGAAACGCCGATGTCCCGGCAATGCTCCACCGCGTACTTGATGAGCTCGGCCTGTCCGTCGAGGTTGAGCTTGCGCTTGATGTTCTGCCGATGGGACTCCACCGTGCGCACGCTGAGGTTCAGCTCCACCGCGATCTGCTTGCTGGAGCGTCCCTTCGCGAGGCAGGCGAGGATCTCGCTCTCGCGCAGCGACATCACCGGCCGCGGCGTCTGCGAGCGGAACAGCCGGCCCGAGACGGCCGAGCTGAGGAAGGTGCCGCCGGCCATGACCTCGGCGATGGCGTCGATGATGTCGCTGGCCGGTGCGTCCTTGAGCACGTAGCCGCGTGCGCCGGCCTGCATGGCCCGGTTCACGTACTCGGGGTTGTCGTACATGGACAGCACCAGCACCAGCAGGTCCGGCCGTTCGGCCAGCAGCTGTCGCGTGAGGTCGATGCCGTTGACGTCCTTCATGCCCACGTCCATCAGCACGAGGTCGGGCTGGGTCGCGGCGACCTGCTCGGCCGCCTCCTGCGCATCGCCAGCCTCGCCCACCACCTCCAGCGAAGGCAGGGTCGACAGCCGGGCCTTCAGCCCTTCGCGCACGAGCGGGTGGTCGTCGACAAGCAGCAGTCGAGTAGGGCGGGGGGCGTCTGTGTTGTTCATGGCTCGGACTCGTTGGAATGCGCGGGCGACATCATGCCGCTTCCTTCAATGCGAACTGGCGCAGCGATGCCGCCGGCACCTCAGCCACGAGCTGTGTCATGCCCGGCCGCGACTGGATGCTGAAGCTGCCGCCGATGGACACCAGCCGTTCGCGCATGTTGCGCAGGCCGATGCCGCGCTTGGGATCGAGCTGCACGGCGTCGACCTTGAAGCCCTGTCCATCGTCCATCACGCGCAGCCGCACGCCGCTCTTGCCGAAGGCCAGCCACACGGAGATGCTCGTGGCGGCCGCGTGCTTCTCGATGTTGGTCAGTGCCTCTTGCGTGACGCGGAAGAGCACGGTCTTGACCTCCTCGGGCAGGTGGCTCACATCGCCGCGGATGCGCACGCTCGATGCGATGCCGCTGCTCTCGCCGAACTCTTCGCCCAGGTGCTGCAAGGCGGCGGGCAGGCCCAGCACGTCCAGCTCCGCGGGCCGCAGGCGGTGCGAAATGTTGCGCACCTCGCCGAGCGCTGCCTTCAGCCGGTCCAGTGCCTTGTGCAGTGCAGGCGGTGCAGCCTCGCCCATGCGCGCGATGGCGGATTCCATCAGCAGCTTGATCGACACCAGCGTCTGGCTCGTGCTGTCGTGCAGCTCGCGTGAGAGGTGGGCACGCTCATCCTCCTGCGACTGCACCACCTGGCGTGCCAGCAGCCGCAGCTTGGCGTCGGCGATGCGCTGCTCGCTCACGTTCAGTGCCAGGCCGCCCGCGCCGATCAGCACCACGCCCAGCACGGCGATGGCGGCGATCCACCACATCGTGGCGGCGATGTTGGCGTTGACCTGGCGGTCGAGCTGGTCCATGGTGGCCTGCACGTCGTCCAGGTACACGCCCGTGCCCAGCATCCAGTTCCAGCGCGGCAGGGTGATCACATAGCTCATCTTGGGCGTGATCTCGCGGGTGGAGGGCTTCTCCCACATGTACCGCACCGTGCCGCCGCCTTCGTGCCCCTTGGCGATCAGCTTCTGGATCACCGGGAAGCCGTTCACGTCGCGCAGGTTCCACAGGTCCTTGCCCTCCAGCTCGGGCTGGCGTGGATGCATGATGACCCGGCCGGCCACGTCGTAGAGGAAGAAGTATCCGTCGGTGCCGTAGTCGAGCTTGGACAGCAGGCGCACCGCCTCGGCCTTGGTGGCGTCGTCGTCGCGGCGCGAGTCGTACAGGGGCTGCACCGTGCTCTGGGCGAGCGCGATGTAGTGGCTGAGCTCGGCCTCTTTGGCCGCCAGGGTGGAAGCCTCCACCAGCGCCCGCTCGCGCCGGGCCAGGTCCATGGTCTGGTGGCCCACCGCCAGCGCGATGAGCACCAGCGCACCCACGAAGGGGATGACCGCGAGCAGGAAGACCTTGAGTTTGAGGCGCATGGTCGGTCAATCCCTGCGCTGAGCCTTCAGGCCCCGGTGGCTGCCCGGAAGAGCTTGCCCGAGCGCGTGCCGGTGCGGCAGAACGCGAGGATGGGGTGGGGCAGCGTGGCCAGCAACTCGCCGAAGCGGGCGATCTCCTCCGGGCTCTGGAAGCCCGGCGCCACCGGCAGGAAGGCGTACACGAGGCCGGCTGCCTCGGCCGCGGCTTCCATCTGCGCGCTGGTGGGCTGGTCGGCACCTCCCTCGAAATCGGGGCGGTTGTTGATGATGCTCTTGAAGCCGGCGTCGGCCACGGCCTTCATGGCGTCGGGCGTGAGCTGCGGCGCGACGCAGACGTCGGGGCTCATCTGCTGGACCTGGATCGTGCTCATGTGGGACGCGCTCCTTACTTCGACAGGGCCTGCTTCACCGCGGCCGACACCAAGCCCATCTCGGCCTTGCCGGCCAGGCGGGTCTTCACCGCGCCCATCACCTTGCCCATGTCGCCCGGGCCCGTGGCACCCAGCTCGGCGACGATCTTCGCCACCTCGGCAGTCACCTCCTCGGCGCTCAGGCGCTTGGGCAGGTAGCCCTCCAGCACGTGCAACTCGGCGGTTTCCTTGTCCACGAGGTCGGTGCGGCCGGCGGTGCCGAACTGGGCGATCGAATCTTTGCGCTGTTTGATCAGCTTGTCGATGATCGAGACCACTGCAGCGTCGTCCAGCGTGATGCGTTCATCGACTTCCTTCTGCTTGAGCGCGGCCAGCAGTCCGCGGATGGTGAGCAGCCGGGCCGAATCCTTGGCCTTCATGGCGGCCTTCATATCTTCGGTGATCTGGTCTTTGAGGCTCATGGGGATTCCTTGTGTGTGACGTGCGGATGTGAAAAAGCCCGCGTGGTGCGGGCTTTTTAGCAGACTGCCGGGGCGGATCAGTACAGGCGCTTGGGCAGCTGCATGCTGCGGATGCGCTTGAAGTGACGCTTCACGGCGGCCGCCTTCTTGCGCTTGCGCTCGGCGGTGGGCTTCTCGTAGAACTCGCGGGCACGCAGATCGGTCAGCAGGCCGAGTTTTTCGATGGTGCGCTTGAAGCGGCGCAGTGCCACATCGAACGGCTCGTTTTCTTTGACGCGAATCGTAGTCATGTATCCAATGAATCCTAAGAAGTTGCGCTCGGTGTCAGGTGCGATTGGTCCGTCAGGAGGGTCCGGATTCCTGGCGGGATCAGCTTTCGGCTTTGCCTTTTCGGCTCACCTGATCGCGGCACGGGGTTGCTAGCAAAGACCAAGATTATAGCCCGCGATTTCACGGCCCGCAACGCCCGGTTAGTGGCTGCTCTCAAGCACCCGGGAGGGCCTGGGCGCAGGCGGCGGCGCTGGCCCAGGCCCACTGGAAGTTGTAACCGCCCAGCCAGCCGGTCACGTCGACCACTTCGCCGATGAAGTACAGCCCCGCTGTTTTCTGGCTTTCCAGGGTCTGAGAGCTCAGCTCGCGGGTGTCCACTCCGCCAGCGGTGACCTCCGCCTTCTTGTAGCCCTCGGTGCCAGACGGCGTCAATTCCCAGCGCTGGAGTCCGGTGGCCAGGGCTTGAAGGTCGCGGTCGCGCAGTTCGGGCATGGGCTTTTCGGCCAGGTCCGGCTTGCCGGCGAGCCAGGTCTGGGCAAGGCGGCGGGGGAGGATCTCGGCCAGTTCGTTGCCCAGCTTGCGTTTGGACGCGTTCTTGGCCGCAGCCAGGTCGGCTTGCAGGTCCTGCGCGGGGGCCAGGTCCAGGCGAATCGGCGTGCCCGGCGACCAGAAGCTGGAAATCTGCAGGATGGCCGGCCCGCTCAGGCCGCGGTGGGTGAACAGCAGGTCTTCCAGGAATTCGCCCTTGGACTTGCCCTCGCCCGTGGTGACGCGGGCTTCGAGCGACAGGCCGGACAAGTCGACGAAGGGCGCCCACTGGCCGGCATCGAACGTCAACGGCACGAGGGCCGGGCGGGTGTCGATCAGCTTGTGCCCGAACTGCTTGGCGATGCGGTAGCCGAAGTCGGTCGCGCCGATCTTCGGGATCGACAGCCCACCGGTGGCAATCACCACGCTGCGGGCACGCACCATGCCGCGGCTGGTGTCCAGCACGAAGCCGTCGCTGATGGCGTTGACCGAGCACGGCTGCCATCGAGCGACGCCGCCAGCCTCGCACTCGCGCAGCAGCATCTGGATGATCTCGTCGCTGCTCTCGTCGCAGAAGAGCTGGCCCTTGTGCTTCTCGTGGAAGGGGATGCGGTGCCGCTGCACGAGGCCGATGAAGTCCTGCGGCGTGTAGCGCGCCAGCGCCGAACGGCAGAAGTGCGGGTTGGCCGAGAGGAAGTTGGCCGGTCCGGCGTCGCGGTTGGTGAAGTTGCATCGCCCGCCGCCGGAGATGCGGATCTTTTCCGCCACCTTCTCGGCATGGTCGATCAACAACACCCGCAGCCCACGCTGGCCGGCCATGCCGGCACAGAACAGGCCGGCCGCGCCGGCGCCGATGACGACGGCATCGAAGGTGTGCATGCGGGAATTATCGGTGGCCCCGGCGGCGCGGCGACCTCGCCGCGACAATGCGCGCCATGTCCTCCGTCACGATGTCGTCCCACTCGCCCCGCACGCTCACGAATGCCTCCTGGGCCTTGCGCGCGCAGTTCTTCGTCACCGGTGCGATGTTCGCGACATCGGGCGTGCACGTGCCCACCGTGAAGGCGCACTATGGCCTGGGCGAGCAGGCGCTGGCCATGGCGATGCTGGCGGCCGGCGTGGGCAGCATCACGGTGCTGACGCAGGCAGGGCGCATCATCGGCCGGCATGGGCCGCGGTCCATCTCGTTCGTGATGGGCAGCGTGTGCGCGCTGTGCATCGCCTCGCTGATCCATTTCAGCAGCTACGTGGGGCTGCTGGCGCTCATGCTGGTGTACGGCGTCAGCGCGAGCCTGTTCGACGTGTCCATCAATGCCGAGGCCAGCGAGATCGAGCGGCTGTCCGGCCGTGCGCTCATGAGCGGCTTCCACGCGATGTTCAGCCTGGGCGGCATGGTGGGTGCGGGCGTGGGGTCGGCCCTGCCTTCGCTGGGTGTGACGCCTCAGCAGCACCTGCTGGGCGCTGCCCTGGTCTGCGGCGGCATTGCGCTGGCGGGCTCCACGGCCATGCTGCGCATGGAAGGGCCGCCGGCGGAGAAGGCGCCGCTCAGCCTGCCCCGCGGCCCGCTGGCGCTCATCGGGCTGCTCGCCTCGCTGGGCATGATCGGCGAGGGCGCGATGTACGACTGGAGCGTGCTCTATACCAAGCAGGAAGTGCATGCCGATGCCGGCATGGCGGCACTGGCCTATGCCAGTTTCAGCGGTGCGATGGCGGCGGGGCGCTTCGCTGGCGACTGGGTGCGCTCGCACCTGAGCGGTGTGAGCCTGCTGCGCCTGAGCGGCGCGTTGGGCGCCGTCGGCATGCTGCTGGCCTTGCTGGTGCCGTCGCCGTGGACGGCCCTCATCGGCTTCGCGCTGGTGGGCATCGGCTTCGCCAACGTCGTGCCGGTGCTCTTCAGCGCAGCGGCCAAGGTGCCGGGCGTATCGCCGGCCCACGGCATCGCTGCCGTCTCCAGCGTGGGCTACCTCGGAATGATGGCCGGTCCACCGATGATCGGCGTGATCGCCGAGGCCAGTTCGCTCACGGCCGGCCTCTTCGTGGTGGTGGTCTTCGCGGCAATGTTCGCGGTGTTCGCGAAGCGGGCGCTGCCGTGAAGCTTCAACCCTTCCACACGAACGGGAACTTCACCTGCTTCCAGAAGCCGTTGGGCACGTAGTCGCCCACCACGCCGTACTGGTTGGGCCACTTGCGGTCGGCCTGCACCGCGGTGCCGAAGAGGTGGTCCAGGAAGGCGAAGTGCGCCGCGTAGTTCTTGTCGATGGCCTCGTCGTCCTGCGAGTGGTGCCAGTGGTGGAAGTTGGGCGTGACGATGAGGTAGCGCAGGGGCCCGAGCCGCACGCTCACGTTGGCGTGGTTGAACACCGCCTGGAAGCCCACGATCACGATGTACGTGTCGATCACTTCCTTGCTGAAGCCCAGCACGTAGATGGGCGCGAGCACCAGCGTGCGGGTGATGAGCAGCTCCAGGATGTGCTGGCGTGAGCCGGCCAGCCAGTCCATGCTCTTCACGCTGTGGTGCACGGCATGCAGCCGCCACAGCGTGGGCACCTCGTGGTAGGCGCGATGCGTCCAGTACTGCACCAGGTCGGCCACCAGCACGATGAGGAACAGCGCCACGAAGAACGGCAGGTTCTGCACCCAGCCCTGGATGCCGTCCTTGGCCGCCCAGCCGAAGAGTTTGTGCACCAGCAGGTTGGTGGCCAGCAGGATGAAGCCCACCACCATGTGGTTGACGATGAAGTGGTGGAAGTCGGTCTGCCATTCGGCGCGGAACACCGGCTGGTCACGGCGCAGGGCGAAGAGCTTCTCGATGAAGATGAAGATCAGGGTCGAGCCCAGCAGGTCAAGGATGAACCAGTCCAGGCCGATGTAGGGCGTGCCGTCGCGGAAGTCGTTCACCGGCACCTTGTGGCCGCCCAGCGCGAGCGTGAGGCCGATGAGCACGAAGGCGGCAAAAGCCAGCCAGCGCGCGCGAGAGAAGATGATGTTGAACAGTGCCAGTGCGCCGGCGATGACCAGCGACCAGAACATGATCACGCGGATCACGTCCACGTTGTAGGCCTTGCGCAGCTGCGGCGTGGTGAGGTACTCGGGAAAGTGGAACGCGAGCACGCCCAGGAAGCACAGGATGGACAGCGACAGGGCGATCACGCCCGAAATGAAGCCGCTGCCCGGGCGCAGGGCGCCGTGCGACTCGGTGAGTTGGTTGAGCTTGTCGAGTTGTTTCATGCCGGCCTCCCCGCCGCATCGTGGACACGGCCGGCATTATCAGTGCGTCAGCTACGCGGCGATGCCCTGGATCATCCCCAATTCGGGGGCCTGGTTCATGCAGTTTGTCGCACGCAGCACATCGCCGATCACGATGATGGCCGGGCTGCCGATGTTTTCGCGGCGGACCATGCCGGCCAGGTCGGCGAGCGTGGTTTGCACGTGCCGTTGCTTGGGCAGGCTCGCATGCTGGATGACGCCGGCCGGCGTCGACGCAGCCAGCCCCTGCAGCAGTCCGTCCTGCAGGCTCTCGATGGTCGAGATGCCCATGTAGATCACGAGCGTGATGCCTTGCGCCGCGGCCGCAGCCAGCGTGGGCCAGTGCAGCGATTCCTCGCCGGCCTTCGCATGTCCGGTGACGAACATCACGCCATGCGCATGGTTGCGGTGGGTTAGCGGCACGCCGATCGACGTTGCCGCGGCCAGCCCCGAGGTGATGCCGTTGACGACCTCCACCTCGATGCCTTGCTCGCGCAGATGCTGGGCCTCCTCGCCGCCGCGCCCGAACACGAACGGGTCGCCGCCCTTGAGGCGCACCACGCGCTCGCCCTTGAGCGCCTCGGCGGCCATCAGCTTCTCGATGAAGGCCTGCGGCGTGCTCGCGCATCCGCCGCGCTTGCCCACGTACACCACACGCGCCGACTTGCGCGCGAAGCGCATCACGCCGTCGCCCACCAGGTCGTCCACCATCAGCACCGTGGCCGAGCGGATGGCCTTGATGGCCTTCAGCGTGAGCAGGTCCGGGTCTCCGGGGCCTGCACCCACCAGCATCACCTTGGGCGTGGACGACTCTGACGACTTCATGCACTCAACTCCGACGAGACCGCTTGGGCCGATGCATCCAGCACGCGCCGGATGCATTCGGCCTGATGCAAGAGTGGTGCCGGGGCGGGCTTCTCGCCGCTGATGACCGACTGGATGTAGACCGCCGTCGTGGCCGCGTCGATGGCGCGCGGCAGCACGGGCAACTCGGTGAGCACGCCTTCCTGCGCTGACAGCGACAGGTCCGGCCGATGCACGCCCTGCACGAACACCTCCAGCTTGGGCAGCCGGCGAGGATCGGCCACCGGTTCGCCCTCGGTGCCGCGCATCAGCATCGCCGTCGAGCGCGAATGCTGTAGGAACTGCGTGAGCGACACGGCGTATTCGGGATGGGTGTAGTTGCACACCCGCAGCGCCGCGCCGCCGCGCGTGGGGTCGATGAGCTTGGCCACCGTGTGCCCCGGGTTGCGCAGGCCGATCACCCAGCGCGCGTCCAGCAGCCTTGCCAGGGGCGGGCACAAGTGCTCGGTGGTGATGAACACCGGCTCGCGCCGTGCCCAGGCATGGTGGATGTCGCCCGCGTCCTGGGCGATGGGCAGGCCCAGGTCGTGAAAGATTTCCGCGGAAGTCACGCGCCCCGGGTCGCGCGACGGCCCGTGCACCAGAACGGGGATGCCTTCTTGCGCCAGCAGCAGCGCCAGCAAGGCGGTGAGGTTGGGCAGCTTGCGCGCACCGTTGTACGAGGGCAGCACCACCATGGGCCGCGACGGCTTCAGCGGGTGGCAGCGTTCCTGCACGGCGTCGAGGAAGCCCGAGAGCTCCTCGGTCGATTCGCCCTTGATGCGCATGGCGATCGCGAACGCACCGATTTCCAGATCGGTGACGCGTCCGTCGAGCACCTGGCTCATGAGGTCGTAGGCTTGTGCCTGGCTGAGCGAGCGGGCGCCTTCCTTGCCGCGCCCGATTTCCTTGATGTATGCGGCGATGGTCATGCTGTCTCCCTGCATGAGGCCGAGGCAAGTTTCAGGCCGGTTCCGGCTCGATGCGAGAAGACCATCCTACGCGGCCAGCGCGGGTGCGTTCGTCGAGCGGATGACGCGCTGGATTTCCGGTACGCAAGAGCCGCAGTTGGTGCCGCACTTGAGCGTGTCCTTGAGCTGCTGCAGGCGTGCGTCGGGCGAGCCGCTGCACCTGGGCAGTTCGTTCTCGATCTGCGTGAGGCTCACGTTGAAGCAGGTGCAGACCTGCTTGCCCTTGGACGCCACCGCCACCGGCGGCTTGGAGCCCGGCACCAGCAACTGGCGGCCGTAGCTCTGCGCGGGCAGGGCATCCTGCAGCACGGTGCGGATCCAAGCCTCGGCCGAGGTGTCGCCCGCAAGCAGGAAGCCTTCGAGAAAGGCGTTGCCCTGCGCGGTCTCCAGACGCATGCTGCGCCGTTGCCCGCGGCGCTTGTCCACGTAGTGCAGCACGGTCTTGGCGCCGAGGCCCAGCACGCCTTCGAGCTTTTCCAGCAGTTCCTGCGGCGGCGCCTCGTAGGCGGCGGCGCGGAACAGCATGCCCGTGCGGTCGCGGCCGAAGGGCACGCAAGCCGCGAACGGGAAGGCGGCCATCAGCTCGCGCAATTGCTCGCGCGCGCGCAGCGCCTGGTCATCGGGCAGCCAGGCCATGGCCAGCAGCTTCCACGGCATCTCGGCCTTGAGGATCTTCACCGCTGCATGCTTGAGTTCGGGCTGCTTGGATCGCGGGCAGTAGGCTGGCGTGGTCAGCGCATTCACCCCGGCGAGGCGCTCGCCGGTGCTGCTGGAGCCGGAGATGAATTCCTCGCCCCAGTGCATGGCGATAAAGCTCTGTGCGGGCTGCACCTGTGTGCTGGCCTGCACCGGCAGCACGAGGCTGCCGCGGCGTGAGGTGACATGCACCAGGTCGCCATCGGCGAGCTTCATGCGCGCCATGTCCTGCTCGTTCATCTCGATGGCGGGCTCGGGCACATGGCCGAAGAGCCGGCCCAGCGTGCCGGTGCGGCTCATGCCGTGCCACTGGTCGCGCAAGCGGCCGGTGTTCAGCGAGAAGGGGTAGCGGGCATCGCGCGGCTCGGCCAGCGGTTCGTTCGGCGTGTCAGCGAAGCGGGCGCGGCCGTCGGCCGTCGGGAAGATGCCGTCTTCGTACAGGCGCACCTTGCCTTGCGTCTCGCCATCACGGTACGGCCATTGGGCCGGCGTGGCATCGAGCTTTGCATAGCTCAGGCCGGTGATGTCGAGATCGCGCCCACGGGTGGACTCGCGGTGCTCGTTCCAGACCTGCTCGGGCGTGTCGTAGGGGAAGAGCGGCGGCAGTCCGGGGCGCAGCCTCGCTTCCAGCCGCTGTGCGAAATCGGTGGCGATCAGCCAGTCATGCCGCGCCTGGCCCGCGGCCTGCACGGCCGGCCGCACGCGGCTGATGCGTCGCTCGCTGTTGGTGACCGTGCCGTCCTTCTCGCCCCAGGTGGTGGCCGGCAGCAGCAGGTCGGCGTAGTCGCAGGTGGCGGTGGTGGCGAAGGCTTCCTGCACCACCACGAACTCCGCACGCTCCAGCGCGCGGCGCACCGTGGCCTGGTCGGGCATGGACTGGGCAGGGTTCGTGCAGGCGATCCACAGCGCCTTGATCTCGCCGTCGGCCGCCGCTTCGAACATCTCCACCGCCGTCTTGCCGGGCAGGGCGGGCACGTCGGGCACGCCCCACAGCGCGGCCACTTCGGCGCGGTGGTCGGGGTTGGACATGTCGCGGTGCGCGCTTAGCAGGTTCGCCAGGCCGCCGACTTCGCGGCCACCCATGGCATTGGGTTGGCCGGTCAGCGAGAACGGGCCGGCGCCCGGCTTGCCGATCTGCCCCGTGGCCAGGTGCAGGTTGATGAGCGCGGCGTTCTTCATCGTGCCGCTGCTGCTCTGGTTCAAGCCCTGGCAGTACAGCGACAGCGTGGAACGGCGCGGCTTGCCGCTGTGCTGAGGCTGCACGCCCGCGAACCAGCGCGCGGCCTGCAGCAGGGCGTCTTCGGAGATGCCGCACAGCTTGGCGACTTCCTTGGGCGCGTAGTCGCGCACGCGGTCGCGCAGCACCTCGAAGCCGTTGGTGTGCTCGGCGATGTAGGCGTGGTCGGTCAACCCTTCCCACAGCATCACGTGCAGCATGCCGTTGAACAGCGCCACGTCGGTGCCCGGCAGGATGGGCAGGTAAAGATCCGCGACGTCGGCCGTTTCCGTGCGGCGCGGGTCGGCCACGATGATCTTCATGCGCGGATTCGCGCGCCGCGCATCCTCGATGCGGCGGAACAGGATGGGGTGCGCGTACGCCGTGTTCGATCCGGTGATGAACAGCGTGTCGGCGAACTGCAGGTCGTCGTAGCAGGCAGGCGGCGCGTCCGCGCCCAGCGTCAGCTTGTAGCCAGCCACCGCGCTGCTCATGCACAGGCGCGAGTTGGTGTCGACGTTGTTGGTGCCGATGAGTCCCTTGGCCAGCTTGTTGAAGACGTAGTAGTCCTCGGTGAGCAGTTGGCCGGAGATGTAGAAGCCCACGGCATCGGGGCCGTGCTGGGTGATGACGCGGTGGAACTGGTCTGCTGCCAGGCCCATGGCCTCAGTCCAGTCGATGGCCGTGGGTGCCTCGCCGCGCACCATGCGCCGCTGCGGCTGCAACAGCCGCGACTGCAAGGTGATGGGCTGCGCCGCCGTGTGGTGCAGTGTGCTGCCCTTGGTGCACAGCCGGCCGAAGTTGGCCGGGTGGTCCGGGTCGCCGCGCACGCCGGTGATCTGCGTGCCTTGCGACTCGATAATCACGCCGCAACCCACCCCGCAATAGGGGCAGGTGGACTTTGTTTCGGTGACGGCAGCGGACACGGTGGTCATCAGGCGGCTTGTGCGGTCTCGTCCAGCGCGAGGCTGTTCAGTTCCTCGATGTCCAGGAACACGCGGCCAGCCTCGACGTTCACCTTGAACTTCGTGGTGCAGCCCTCGTCAGGCGACTTGGCGCAGCCGTCGTCCAGGCCGATGGTCCAGTTGTGGAGCGGGCAGGCCACGCTTTCACCGAAGACGATGCCCTGGCTCAGCGGGCCGCCCTTGTGCGGGCAGCGGTCCAGCAGGGCGAAGACCTTGTCCTCGCTGTTGCGGAACACGGCCACCGCGCAGCCTTTGTCGCGTGCGATGCGGCGCGCGCCCAGCACGGGGATCTCGGTGACGGCGCAGATGTCTTTCCAGTTGCTCATGGTTGGGCTCAGCTCAATTTCGAATACATGCCGGTCACGCGGTCCATCACCTGAAGGATGCGTTCGCTGGCGGTGAAGACTTCGCTCATCGCGCGCTTGTCGTTGCCGCCCGGCCTGAGGTTGCGCAAGGCGGAGTCGAAGAAGGCCCATTGCTGCTCGGCCAACCCGAGTTCGCCCTTGATGCTGGTGGTGGCTTCCGGTGCGTTCTTCAGCAATTCGTGGGCCACGACGAACTCGTCGCGGGCCTTGTTCATCTCGGTGGTGCAGGCATTGACCTGCACGCCCCAGCAGGCGCTGAGGTAGTGCGCGGCCATGCGCTGGCTGAGCATGCGCTGGCGCCCCGAGATGTTCACGAGCTTGCCCACGGGCCGCGACGAGACCTTCTCCAGCTGCCCGGTGCCGTCGTTGGCCAGCTTGAGCACCTTGCCCGACAAGGCCATGACCGGTTCGGCCTTGACCTTGCCCGGCTTCTCGCCGACCAGCAGCGTCTTGTACTCGTCCCAGGCCGTCTCCAGCTCCAGGTAGGTGGTCTTGATGTTGGCGTTGGGCGCGTACACCTTCAGCTCCACCAACTGCCGGTCGAACAAGGCCATGGACGCGCTGAGCGTGCGCTCGGCGAGGTCGGGCTCGACCCCTTGGCCGAGTGCCAGGAAGCTCTTGGCCATGCGCTGGCTCAGCATGCGCTGGCGGCCGGCCTTGTTGATGGCGTCGTTGAGGTCCGACACCTGGGCGCGCGCGGCCATCGGCGCGAGCATGGCCGCACCGGTTACTGCGAGCATCTCGCGTCGATTCATGCCGTGGCCACCGGAACGAACTGGCGGGTGTCCACCTCGGCCTTGGCAAACTCGAACCAGGGATCGGGCTCGCCGTCCAGCGCGAACTGCAGGCGTTCCCACAGCGCCTTGCGGCCGGCGTGGTCGTCCAGGATCTTCTTCTTCACGACGTCCAGGCCCACGCGGCTCACGTAGTGGCAGGTGCGCTCCAGGTACCAGCCTTCCTCGCGGTACAGCTGCAAGAAGGCGCCGCTGTACTCCAGCACTTCCTCGGCCGTCTTGAGCTTGCAGAAGAAGTGGGCGACTTCCGTCTTGATGCCGCCGTTGCCGGCCACGTAGATCTCCCAGCCGGAGTCCACGCCGATCACGCCCACGTCCTTGATGCCGGCCTCGGCGCAGTTGCGCGGGCAGCCCGACACGGCGATCTTCACCTTGTGCGGGGCGTACATGCGCCACAGCGCGCGCTCCAGGTCCTTGCCCATCTGGGTGGAGTCCTGCGTGCCGAAGCGGCACCATTCGCTGCCCACGCAGGTCTTCACCGTGCGCAGGGCCTTCGCGTAGGCATGGCCCGAGGGCATGCCGATGTCCTTCCACACGTTGACCAGGTCTTCCTTCTTCACGCCCAGCAAGTCGATGCGCTGGCCACCGGTGACCTTCACCGTCGGGATCTTGTACTTGTCCACCGCATCGGCGATGCGGCGCAGCTCGTCGGCCGTGGTCTCGCCGCCCCACATGCGCGGGATCACCGAGTAGGTGCCGTCCTTCTGGATGTTGGCGTGGCTGCGCTCATTGATGAAGCGCGATTGCGGATCGTCCTTGGCCTCCTTGGGCCAGGTGCTGATGAGGTAGTAGTTGACGGCCGGCCGGCAGCTGGAGCAGCCGTTGGGCGTGCGCCAGCCCAGGCGCTGGTAGACGCCGGCGATGGTCAGCAGCTTCTCGTTGCGGATGGCGTCGCGCACGTCCTGGTGGCTCATGTCGGTGCAGCCGCACATGGCCTTCTTCGTGGGCGCCTTGGAGTAGTCGCCGCCGGCGGTGAACATCAGGAGCTGCTCGACCAGGCCGGTGCACGAGCCGCAGCTCGCGCTCGCTTTCGTGTGCTTGCGCACCTCGTCCAGCGTGAACAGGCCCTTCTCCTTGATGGCCTTGCAGATGCTGCCCTTGTTCACGCCGTTGCAGCCGCAGACCTCGTCGCTGTCGGCCATGGCCGCGGCCTTGTTGTGGCCCTCGTGCCCGGTGTCGCCGATGTTGGACTCGCCGAACATCAGCTTGTCGCGGATGTCGCCGATGGCGCGGCCTTCGCGCAGCAGCTTGAAGTAGTACGAGCCGTCGACCGTGTCGCCGTACAGGCAGGCGCCCACCAGCTTGTCGTCCTTGATGACAAGCTTCTTGTAGACCCCGCCGAAGGGGTCGCTCATCACGATTTCTTCCGTGCCTTCGCCGCCCATGAAGTCGCCGGCGGAGAAGAGGTCGATGCCCGTCACCTTCAGCTTGGTGGAGGTCTGCGAGCCGGTGTAGCGGCCGATGCCGAACTCGGCCAGGTGCGTGGCGCACACCTTGCCCTGCTCGAACAGCGGCGCGACCAGGCCGTAGGCGATGCCGCGGTGCGCGGCGCATTCACCCACCGAGTAGATGCGCGGATCCGTCACCGTCTGCATGGTGTCGGTGACGACAATGCCGCGGTTGCAGTGCAGGCCGATCTTCTCGGCCAGCTCAGTGTTGGGGCGGATGCCTGCAGCCATCACCACCAGGTCCGCCGGGATCTCGGTGCCGTCCTTGAACTGCACGGCCATCACGCGGCCGTCCTTGTCGCCGATGAGCGACTGCGTCTGCGCGCCGATCATGAACTTCAGGCCGCGGTCTTCCAGCGACTTGCGCAACAGGCCGCCGGCCACGTCGTCGAGCTGGCGCTCCATCAGCCAGGGCATGATGTGCACGACCGTGACCTGCATGCCGCGCAGCATCAGGCCGTTGGCCGCTTCCAGGCCCAGAAGGCCGCCGCCGATCACCACCGCATGCTTGTACTTCTTCGCGGCGTCGATCATCGTGTTCGTGTCGGCGATGTCGCGGTAGGCGATCACGCCGTCCAGCTCCTTGCCGGGCACGGGCAGGATGAAGGGGTTGGAGCCGGTGGCGATCAGCAGCCGGTCGTACTCGGCTTCGGTGCCGTCGTCGGCCTTCACGATGCGGTTGCGGCGGTCCACGCTCACGACCTTCTTGCCCAGCTTGAGGTCGATCTTGTTTTCCTCGTACCACGACAGCGGGTTCAGCACGATCTCGTCGAGCGTCTGTTCCCCCGCGAGCACCGGCGACAGCAGGATGCGGTTGTAGTTCGGATGCGGCTCCGCGCCGAACACGGTGATGTCGTAGAGATCGGGCGCGATCTTCAGGAGTTCTTCGAGGGTGCGCACGCCGGCCATGCCGTTGCCCACCATCACCAGCTTCATCTTTTTCATCAATCTCTCCTCAACCACGCAGGGCGAATTTCTCAGCAGGGAAATAGCAAGGCTGGTGCCAGTTCCGGTGCATTGCACCGATTCGGCCACGCACCGTTTTGGGCGGTGCGTCTTGCCTCAGAATCGGCCCCGGGAGACCCGGGACCCTATGAGCTTCGACGTAGACATCGGCCACTTCAGCGTGAAGGGGCCGCGAGAACTGAACGAGGACTTCGCCGCTTCGGTGCAGCCTGCGCCCCACGATGAGGCGCGCGGTCTCGTTGCCGCGATCGCGGACGGCGTCTCCGCCGGTGGCCGCGGCCTCGAAGCAGCGCAGACCACCGTGATGACCGTCGTGCAGGACTACTTCGCCTGTCCCGACACCTGGGACACGACCGTGGTGCTGGACCGCGTGATCGGCGCGCAGAACGCCTGGCTCGCGGACCACAACCGGCGCCGGCAAGGGCAGGGCGCCGACGGCGGCGCGGCCATGACCACGCTCACCGCCATCGTGCTGCGCGGCCACGCCTTCACCATCGCGCACATCGGCGACACGCGCGCCTGGCTCATCCGCGGCGGCGACGGCGAGTGCGTGCAGCTCACGCAAGACCATTGTTTCGACCACCCCGACCAGCGCAGCCGTCTCACGCGCGCCGTCGGCCTGGACGACCGGGTGCGAATCGAATTCCTGCAAGGCGAGCTGCAGATCGGCGACGTGTTCGTGCTGACCACCGACGGCGTGCATGCCGCGCTCAAGCGCTCGCGTCTTGCAGCGCTGGCGCGCGACGACACCGCGCAGGCGGCGAGCCAGGCCATCGTGATGGCGGCGATTGCCGCGGGCAGCGGCGACAACGCCACCGCGCTCGTGTTGCGGGTGCGTGGCCTCTCGCAGGCCCGGCTCGAAGACGGGCTGATGCAAGGGCGCCAGCTGCCGGCCACGCGCAAGCTGCGTGTCGGCGATCAACTCGACGGCTACACCATCACGGCGCAGGTGTCCGACAACGGCGTTCATCGGCTCTACCAGGCCCGTGACGGCGCCACGCACGAACTCGTGGCGATCAAGACCTTGCACGAAGCCCGAGCCAGCGACCGCGAAGAGCGTGCGATGCTGGCGCACGAAGCGTGGCTTGGCAGCCGCGTCGCGCAGGGCTCGGGGCTGCATGGCGATGCGGCCTTCATCGGCGTTCGCGAGCAGCGCAATCCGACGAGCTTCTACACCGTGTTCGACTGGCATGCCGGGCACACGTTGGAGCAGTTGCTCAAGGAGAACCGGCGCTTCGAGGTGAGCGATGTGGTGGAGGCCGGGTTGAGCATCGCCCGCGCACTCGGACGGCTGCATCGGCACGGCGTGATCCACCGCGACATCAAGCCCGGCAACCTGCATCTCGGTGATGATGGCCAGTGGCGCGTGCTTGACCTGGGCGTGGCCATTTCCGGCAGCGAGCCCAAGGCCCTGCGCACCCTGCACGCGGGCACGCCCAGCTACATGAACCCCGAGCAGTGGGCCGGCGAAGAGCACGTGCCCGCCGACGCCGGCAGCGACGTCTACGCCCTGGGCGTGACGCTGTACCAGTGGCTCACCGGCCGCCTGCCCTTCGGCGAGATCGAGCCTTACCAGAAGTCGCGGCACCGGCGCGATCCGCGCCCGCCCTCGCGCCTGCGTCCGGACGTGCCCATCTGGCTCGATCATGTCGTGCTCAAGGCCATTGCGCTGGATGCACGGCAGCGTTTCGAGACCGCCGAGGAGATGGTGCTCGCGCTGGAGCGAGGGGCCTCGCGCCCCATTGCTCCACCCAGCGCCACGCCGCTCGTGGCGCGCGATCCGGTCGTGCTGTGGAAGATCGGCCTGGGCATCTCGGTGCTGTTCAACGCGCTCTTGATCTACTGGCTGTTGTTCCTGCCGCGCTGACGCATGCTGGCCGGCCACCACGCGCAGGCGGTGGCCAGACACAGCGATGCAGCGAGCGCGGGCCGGACGGTTCATGTTCAGGCGCGGGCCTTGTTGACCTTCGACAAGCCCACCGACCCGGCAGGCACGCCGCCCCCCGGCCGTGCGCGTCCACCCTTCTCGGCCCAGGTGCGCGTCCAGCGGATCTGCATTACGCGCATCACGCCGAGCATCGTCAGCGCCAGCACCGCGAAGAGCACGAAGCCCCAGGCATAGGTGCCGGTGTAGGTCTTGGACAGGCCCATCGCGTTGGGCACCAGGCCACCGCCCAGCGCGCCGATCTCGCCGATCATCGAGCCGGCCACTGCCGTCGTCAGCGGCCAGCGCAGGGGCACGAGCTGGAAGAGGGCACCGTTGCCTGCGCCGAGTGCGGCGAAGCAGATCATCAGCAGCAAGGTCGTCAGTGCCAGCGAGCTCGAAGTGAAGCCCACGAGCGTGAGGCAGGCCGTGACCACGCACAGCACCAGCGTGAGCGTGTTCACGCCGCCCCAGCGGTCGGAGATCCAGCCGCCGCCCACGCGCACTGCCGCGCCCATGAAGGCCGCGAGCATGGTGAGCTGGCCCGCCTGCACCTTGCTCACGCCGAACTGGTCGTAGTAGTAGGAGGGCAGGAATGTGGTCAGGCCGATGAAGCCGCCGAAGGTCACGCCGTAGATCAGGCTGAAGGCCCAGCCGTCCTTCTCGAACAGGCAGGCGATGTGCTCACGGAAGTTGGAGTGCGCATCGACATCCGGCGGCTCCTTGGCCAGCACGATCATCACCAGCATCGGGATGAAGATGGCCACGGCCGCGACGCCGTACACCGCTTGCCAGCCCAGCCAGTTGGCCAGCGGCGGCGCCACCAGCACCGACACCGCCGTGCCCACGTTGCCCGCGCCCACCAGGCCCATGGCCAGGCCCTTGTACTGCGGCGGGAACCAGCCCGAGCCCAGCGACAGCGCCACGCCGAAGCTCGCGCCGGCGATGCCCAGCAGCACGCCCATGGCGAGCAGGTCGTTGAAGCTCTTGACGAAGAAGAAGCCGAACATCATCGCCACCGCGATGAGCCCCATCTCCACCAGCGTCGCGCTCTTGCGGCCGATGTATTGAGCCAGCACGCCCAGCGGGAAGCGCATCAGTGCGCCCGCGATGATGGGCACCGACAGCATCAGGCCCTTTTGCGCGGGCGAGAGCTTGAAGGTCTCGGTGATGAACGGCGCCATCGCACCGTTGAGCACCCAGATGCAGCAAGAAAACGCGAAGTACAGGAAGGACGCGAACAGCGTGGGGCCGTGGCCTGCCTTGATGAAAGTCTTGAAATTCGACATGAGGATCATGGTCTCCATGGGACACCCCGGCGACATCAAGCCGGAGAAGGAGGCACATGACTGCCCGCGGTCGTTGCGGACATGGCCCGCCGTGCGTGGACGGAGCCTGGGTGCGTCGTCACACCCGTGGGTTCCTTTCGCAAGCACCGTGCCAACATGCACTGAAGGCTGCTATGGTGCGGTCCTTGCACGTGCTGTTTGCGCTTGGTTTTCCCTCGTAAATCCTCTGTTTTCGCGATGACGTCCTGCCTGCTCCTCGACCCTTTCGCGCCCGCCGTCGCGGATCTCCAAAGCGACTTGGAAGGGGCAGGAATTCACGTGCTTGGTGCAGTGCAGCGCGGCAACTTGGTGCGAGAGGCGGTGCAGTTGGGGCCCGACGTGCTCATCTGCCATGAGCTCTCGCCCGACGATGCCTTCTTCGACGCCATCGCCCTGATGCAGGCCACGGCACCGCGGCCCGTGCTCTTGTTCACGAACGATCCGGATGCCGACAAGCTCGCGCGTGCCCTTGAAGTGGGCGTGCATGGCTATGTGGTCAACGGCTATTCGCCGCAGCGGCTGCGTTCGCTGATCCACCTGGCCCAGGCGCGCTACAGCCACGAGCGCGAGCTGCTGGCCAAGCTCGCCGACGTGTCGCACCGTTTCGAGGAGCGCAAGCTGGTGGACCGCGCCAAGGGCATTCTCATGCGCGCGCGGCAGGTGTCGGAGGAAGAAGCCTTCCGTGTGCTGCGGGCCGCGTCCATGCACACCAACCAGCGTGTGGGGCAGGTGTCGCAGCACGTGATCGCGGCTGCGGGCATGGCGGAGTCCGTCAACCGCGCCGGGCAGCTGCGCATGCTGTCGCAGCGGCTGGTGAAGCTGTATGCGCTGGCCTGCATGTCGGCCGATGCGACGCCCATGCCCGAGTCCTGCGCGCGGGTGGATGCGAACCTGGGCGCGTTGGCCAAGAACCTGTCGAAGTCGACGTATGGCGACCTCATCGATGCGGTGGCGGCGCCGTGGGCGCAGCTCAAGCCGCTCATGAACGAGCGCGTGGACCCGGCTCGCCTGGCCGAGGTCGATGCACTGGCCGACCGCATGCTGCTGCAGGCCGACCGCCTGGTGACAGCGCTGGAGGCGCAGGGCGCGGCATCCACGCTGCACGTCATCAACGTGGCGGGGCGCCAGCGCATGCTGTCCCAGCGTGTGGCCAAGCATGCGCTGATGTCCGTGCTGCTCAAGGGCGTGGAAGCCGCGGCGGCCTCCGCCGAAGCGGAACGTGCACGCCTGGAATTCGAGCAGGCCCTGGCCTACCTTGATGCTGCACCGCTGACCACCCGCGAGATCCGCGAGTCGCTGGACGAGGCCGTGCAAGTCTGGGCCGGCATGAACCGCGCCGTGACCCGCCCGCGGGCGAGTGACACGCCGCGCACCCTGGCCGAGACCAGCGAGACGCTGCTGGCCCTCTTCGACCAGCTCACGCTTCGTTACGAGCACAGCATGCAGGTGTTGGTGGGCTGACACGCATCTGTGGACGTCCATGCGACGGCCTCGGAAATGTGTGCAGTCCTTCTCACTTCGCGGGGCAGGCTGATTCCTGTGTTCGATATGATCAATTTAGGGGGGTCGTGTCGCTTCTCACGGGGTGAAGCTTGCAAAGCGCTCGCCCCTCGGACACAGTGGACGCCCAGACACGGTGCGTCGCCGCGTGCGCCGAAGAAGGAAAAAAGCAGATGACCGAAACCATGCAGTCAACGCCCGCCGAACTGGCAGACCGGGCGCGCGAGCTTCGCGCGGCCCACGGTCTGGCCGATGGTTCGCTGGGCGCCGTGCTGCTGAGTGTGGTCGAGCGTCTGGAAGCACCTTTCGCGGTCAAGGAAATCGGCTCCGGCCGCTACGTCCACGTCAACATGCGCATGGCCGCGCTCTACGGCCGTTCGCCCGAACAACTGCTGGGCCACACCGACGCCGACCTGCTCGGCGCCGAACTGGCCGCCCATCTGCGCTCGGCCGACCAGACGGCGCTCGGCCAGTCGCTGGCCACCAGCACCGAGCACCGCATCGAGCGTGATCGCATCCGCCGCGACTTCAACGTGATCCGCGTGGCCTTGCCCACGGCCGACGGCGGCCCGCCGCGGCACATGTGCTGCGTGTGGATCGAGAACACCCTGCTCCACCAGCGTGATGCGCAGCTCACCAAGGCGCTGCAGCAGCTGGAGCAGCAGCAGATCGCCGCCGAGGCCCTGCGCCGCGAGACGCAGGACCAGTCCCTGCGCGACAACATCACCGGGCTGTACCAGCGGGTGCACTTCGACGACCAGTTGCGCCGCGAGGTGGACCTGTCATCGCGCGAGCACCGCGAGTTCGCGCTCGTGTCCATTGCGCTGGACCCGCTGCCTGACAACGTGCGCAGCCTCGGCGATGCGGCCCGCACCCGGGTGCTGGAAGCGCTGGGCCGGCTGCTGCGCGGGAACACCCGGGCGATGGATGCGTCCTGCCGCCTGGACGAAGACCACTTCGCCATCCTGCTTTCAGGCGTGGGCCTGGCCACGGCACATTCACGCATGGAAGGCCTGCGCCGCCAGTGCGCCACGCAGATCGTGGTGCTGGACGGGCGTGATCTCGGCTTCACCGTGTCCATGGGCGTGGCGAGCTTTCCGCACACGGCACACACGCAGGAAGAGCTGATGAACGCGGCGGATTCAGCGCTGGGCGAGGCTCAGCGCCGCGGTGGCAACCACGTCACGCTGGCCAGCATCCGCTTCGACGCAGCCTGATCTCAGGCCGTCAAGGCCTTGGTCAGCATGTAGCCGGCCAGACAGTAGAGCATTCCTGCGAACACCCGCTTGAGCTGCGCCATGTCCATTCCGTGTGCCACCTTGGCGCCTTGCGGGGCCATCAGCACGCTGGCTGAGGACACCACCGCGAGCGCCGGCAGCCACAGGTAGCCCACGCCGCCGGCCAGGGGGTTGGTGACGTTCCAGCCGCCGATCACGTTGCCCAGGGTGCTCGCCACCGCGATGGGAAAGCCCAAGGCCGCACTCGTGGCCACGGCGTTGTGCATGGGCACGTTGCACCAGGTCATGAAGGGCACGGAGATGAACCCGCCGCCCGCGCCCACCAGGCCGGACATGGTGCCGATGACGCCGCCGGCAGCCAGCCGCCCGGCGGTGCCCGGCATCTGTCGGTGCGCCTGGGTCTTCTTGTTGCGCAGCATCTGCGTGGCGGAGAAGCCCACGAAGAGGGCGAACACCAGCGCCAGCGCCGCGCCGCGGATCAAGGGGTAGATGAGGGCGCCGGTGATGATCGCCATCACCGTGATGCCCGGCGCGAGCGTGCGCACCAGGTCCCAGCGGATGGCGCCGCGAGCGTGGTGCGCGCGGATGCTCGACAGCGAGGTGAACATGATGGTCGCCATCGAGGTGGCGATGGCCATCTTCACCGCCAGCGCGCCCTCGACGCCGTGGTGCGAGAGCATGAAGGTGAGGAAGGGCACGAGCAGCATGCCGCCGCCCACGCCGAGCAGGCCCGCCATGAAGCCCGTGAAACAACCCAGTACCAGCAGTTCGAGGATCAGTTGCCAGTCGAGGCCGAGGATCATTCGCGTTCCAGAATTTCGAGCACGGCGCGCCACTCCTGGGGAGTGACCGGCGTGATGGACAGCCGGTTGCCGCGCTTCAACACCACCATCGACTCCAAGGATGGCGCATTGCGCATCTCGGCCAGCGACAGCAGGCGCGTCTTTCGCACAAGTTTCACGTCCACGTGCTGCCAGCGCGGTTCCTCGCGCTTGGCGGCCTCGTCGAAGTACTTGCTCTTCTTGTCGAACTGCGTCGCGTCCGGGTAGGCGGTGCTGGCCACTTCGGCCAGGCCCGCGATGCCGGGCTCCGGGCACGACGAGTGATAGAACAAGACGCCGTCGCCGACCAACATCCGGTCACGCATGAAATTGCGGGCCTGGTAGTTGCGCACGCCGACCCACGGAACGGTCTGATTGGGGCTGCGTGCGAGGTCATCGATCGAGCACTCGTCGGGCTCGCTCTTCATCAGCCAGTACGCCATGGATGTGCGCAAAGAAGTGAGGGTGTCCACCGCGAACCGTGAGCCGCATTCCTGAACCGGGGGTTCAGGTGGGCCAGGTCAACCGGGCTTCGGGTTCATCTGACGCGAGACGATCACGCCCACCGGGTTTGTTCCTTAGCCCGAGCTCAATGAGCATTGGTTCAAGGAAATTAAAAACTCACGCGAGGGCGGCGGACCAGATGGATTTTACGCCCCGCCCGCGCGCGCATCACAGCAATTGACCATCGGCGCCCAGGGTTTGATCGATGCGCTTGATCAAGGCGTCGATGTCCGTGCTAGCGCCGTCGGCAGAGGCTTCGCGCTTGCTCGAAGCAGGTGCGGCCGGTGCAGGAAGAGGGCGTTCTGCCAGGGCATACGCCAGGTTCAGCGCCGCCAGCACGGCGATGCGTTCGCGCGCCTTCACCTTGCCGGCATCGCGTATCGCACTCATCTCGCGGTCCACGTTGCCCACGGCCTCCAGCAGCGACTGCTCGCCGCCTTCGGGGCAGCCGAGGATGTAGCTCTGGCCCATGATGGTGACTTCCATCTGCTTCATCGGGCGGCGTCTCCGCTGTCGGTGGTGGCCTCGGACTTGTCGGCGGGCAGGCGTTCGAGCAGCGCGTCGATTCGCCCGCGAGCGGCGTTCAGCCGCGACTTCAGGCTGTCACGTTCGGTGGTGACTTGTGCGAGCTGCTGCTCCAGCAGCGCGTTGGTGCGCACCACCTCCTCGTGCCGCAGCAGCAATCTCTCGACCCGCTCGGCGAGTTCATCGATCTTGGACATGGCCATCGTGCCCTGTACCGGGGAAAGGTTCTCATTGTAGGTGGTGCTTACAATCCGCCCCGTTGGTGCCCGTGCCGGGTGTTCATTCCGGCACAGTTAAACGGGAAGCAGGCAAGGCCTTGGCGCCTTGAAACTGCGCTGCCCCCGCAACGGTACGGCGGACGAAGCCTTTGCTGCGCTTCAGCTCTCGCTCGCACACCACTGAGGACGAACAGTTTTCGGGAAGGTCGCGAGGGTCGGTCCGCCAGCCCGGATACCGGCCAACAGGCGGTGTGATCGGTCTTGGGCCGGCACGCCAATTGGGCCCATGCCGGCGGGGAAGCTGGCCAGGGCGTTCGAGTCGGCACTTCTCTCCATGAAAAACTCTGTCTGCATCGCGCGGCCGCTTGGCCTCGCCATCGCTGTCATCTGCGCGCAAGGCTTCGCGCTGCAAGCCCACGCACAAACCACCAACCTGGGCCCCGTGGTCATCACCGGATCGCGTGAACCCATGCCGCTGTCGCGCCTGGTGGGCGACATCTCGGTGATCGACGCCGAGCAGATCCGCAATTCCAGCGCGGACTCCGTCGAAGACCTGCTGCGCCGGCAAGGCGGCGTCCAGCTTTCGCGCACCGGCGGCCCGGGGCAAAGCGCATCGCTGCTGCTGCGCGGCAATTCGGCCAGCGGCACGGTGGTGCTGATCGATGGCGTGCGCGTGGGCTCGGCCACGCTGGGCCAGACCGATCTGTCCAGCCTGAGCCTGGCGCAGATCGACCGGATCGAAATCCTTCGTGGACCAGGCTCCAGCCTCTACGGCTCGGATGCGATGGGCGGTGTGGTGCAGATCATCACCAAGCGTGGCCAGGGCGCGCCCTCGTTCACGGCGCATGCGGCCGTGGGCGGCTACGGGTCGCATGAGGTGGATGCTGCGCTCGACGGCACGGTCGGCGCCTTCGACTTCGCCGCCAGCCTAAGCCATGAAGGCAGCGACGGCGTGTCCGCGGTGCTGCCCACCGACGTGTTCGGCCGCTACAACCCGGACGCCGACGGCTACAAGCGCACGGGCGCTTCGCTGCGCGGTGGCTTCACCGTCGCGCCTGGGCACCGCGTCGGCCTGAGCGTGCTTGACAACCGCCTGAACTCGCAGTTCGACAGCGCCGAGTACAACCCGCCCACCTTCGCGGCCGACCCCTCGCCGGACTTCCGCAACCGCTTCAACACACGCGTGGTCTCGGCCGACTACCGCGGCGCCTGGTCGCCGCAATGGGTCACCTCGCTGCAGATCGCGACGCAGCGCGATTCGCTGGAAAGCGGCGGTACCACGATGTCACGCTACGACACCGACCGGCAGCAAGTCACCGCACAGGCGGCCTGGACGCCCATTGCCGGCCACCAGTTGCTGGGCGCTATCGAAAACCTGGAAGAGAAGGTCACGGCCGCTGCGTTGGCCGGTGTCTCCAAGCGCCACAACAATGCGCTGGTGTTCGGCTACACCGGCAAGCTCGATGGCCACAAGCTGCAGGCCGACCTGCGCCATGACCACAACTCGGCCTCAGGCAACGTCGACACGGGCAAGATCGGCTGGGGCTATGACCTCACGCCCTCGCTATCAGTGCGCGCCGTGGCCGGCACGGCCTTCCGGGCTCCGTCCTTCAACGAGCTCTACTATCCGGGCTATGGCGTCAGCACCATCCGTCCGGAACGTTCGCGCAGCATCGAGGTCGGTGCGAACTGGACGGATGGTGACACCTCGGCCGGCATCACGATCTACGAGAACCACATGCGCGATCTGATCGGCTATGAGCCTGACCCGGCCAAGTGCCCGACGGGCTACACCTTCGGGTGCGCAGCCAACATCGACAAGGCCAAGCTGCGCGGCGCGACCATCAACGCATCGCACAAGATCGGCGCCTTCGCACTGCATGCCACCGTCGACTTCCTCGACGCGAAGGAAGCCACCACCGGCACGCGCCTCATCCGCCGCGCCGCGCACCAGGAAAGCTTCGGTGTTGACTGGAACAGCGGCCCGCTGTCGCTGGGCGCGACGCTGCTGGACGTGGGCGGCCGGCCCGAGGGCGGACGCGACCTCGACGCCTACCAGGTGCTCGACCTGCAGGCCCGCTACAAGCTGGACACGCACTGGCAGTTCGAAGCCAAGCTGCTCAACGCCACCAACCGCCAGTACGAACCGGCCCGCGACTACCAGGCCTTGGGCCGCCAGGTCTGGATCGGCGTGCGCTTCGACGGCTTCGGGGGCTGACGGCGTTCCATGAAGCCCGGCCGCGTCCTCCTCGTGCTGGTGCTGCTTGCGGCGGCATCGATGCTGGGAGGACTGGCGGCTGGATCGTCAGGCTTCGGCTGGGCCGTGCCCGACATCGTCTGGCAGATCAGGGCGCCGCGCGTCATGGCGGGCTTTGGTGCTGGTGCGGCGCTGGCGTTGTCGGGCGCCTTGATGCAACTGCTGACGCGCAATGCGTTGGCCGATCCGTACGTGTTGGGTGTGTCCAGCGGCGCTTCCGTTGGCGCCTTGTCGGCGATGCTGTTCGGTGCCGGCGTGGGCTGGTGGGCCGAATGGGGCATTGCGGCAGGCGCTGCCGCCGGGGCCTTCGGCGCGACGGCCTTGCTGCTGGGCCTATCGTGGCGCGTGCTGTCCCGCCAGGCGGCATCGGACGCACCCGTGTCGCTGCTGCTCATCGGCGTGATGATCGGCTCGGCAGGCTCTGCGCTCATCACCGTGCTGCTGACCTTCGCGCCGGAGGCGCAATTGCGCGGCATGGTGTTCTGGCTGCTGGGCGATCTGAACGGCGCGACGCACTGGTCCGCGGTGTGGACCGGACTCGTGCTGGCGCTCGCGCTGTGCTGGCCCTGGGCGCACCAGCTCGACTGGCTCGCGCGTGGCGATGCCTGGGCCGCCACGCTGGGCGTGCCGGTGGCGCGCCGTCGGCGGCAGGCCTTGCTGGCCTCGGCGCTGGCCACCGGCACGGCCGTGGCCACGGGCGGCGCCATCGGCTTTGTCGGACTCGTCGCACCGCACGCCTTGCGCCTCCTCGGCGTGCGCAGCGCGCCGTGGCTGCTGCCGGCCAGCGCCTTGGCCGGTGGAAGCTTCGTGGTCCTGGCCGACACGCTGGCGCGCACCATCGTCGCGCCGATTCAATTGCCTGTCGGCGTGATCTGCTCGGCCGTGGGTGTTCCCTTGTTCCTGGCCTTGCTGCTGCATGGCCCGCGTGGAGGGCGGCGATGAATGTCCCGCTTCGCATGGACCTGCGCGGCGTGAGCCTGAGGGCTGGCGGCACGGCTGCGGGCCGCGTGCTTTTCCATCCGCTCGACCTTGCCGTGAATGCCGGCGAGCGATGGGTGGTGCTCGGCCCCAACGGCGCCGGCAAGTCATCGCTGCTCTCGGCGATGGCGGGCGTCTTTCCACTGAATGCCGGCGAGGTGCGCCTGCAGGACCGTCCGCTGCCGCACTGGCGCGCCCAGGACCTGGCAGACTGGCGCGCCTGGTGCCCGCAGTTCTGGTCCGACCCATTTCCCTCCACCGTGGCCGAAACGGCAGCCATGGCGATGCGGCGCGGCGCCTGGTGGGCTGCGCCGGATGACGACGATGCAGCCGTCGCCCAGGTGCTGGCCGAACTCGACCTCGCTGCCTTCGCGAAGACCGACGTGCGCCAGCTCTCCGGCGGCGAGCGCCAGCGCGTGGCCGTGGCCACCACCTTCTTGCAAGGCGCGAAGCTCCTGCTGCTGGACGAACCGGTGTCGCACCTCGACCTTGCGCACCAGCGGCTGCTCCTGCGGGCGCTCATCAGGCGCAGCGAGGCGGGGCAGGCGGTGGTCGCCAGCCTGCATGACATCAACCTTGCCTGGGACCTCGCCACGCACGCCGTGCTGCTGGACGGCCGCGGCCAGGCGCTGGCCGGCGCACGCGAGGAGGTGATGTCGCCACGCCTGCTGTCGCAGGCCTTCGGCGTGTCCATCGAACGTGTGGAAGTCTGCGGGCAGACCCGCTTCTGGGTGGAACCATGAAACGCCTTCTTTGCCTTCTCGGCCTGGCAGCCGGCATTGCGCAAGCCGCGGTGCATGTGGACGATGCCAAGCGAAGCGTCGAATTCAAGACGCCACCGCAGCGCGTCATCACCCTCGCGCCCAACCTCACCGAGTTCGTCTACGCGGTGGGTGCCGGGGCCACGCTCGTGGGCACCATGGACACGAGCAACTACCCGGAGGAAGCCAGGCGCGTCGAGCGCATCGGCAACTACCAGCGGCTGGACGTGGAGCGCATCCTCGCGCTCAAGCCGGACGTGGTGCTGGTCTGGCACCACGGCAACCAGGGCCGCGAGCTCGGCCAGCTTGAAGCAGCCGGCGTAAAGCTGTTCTACATCGAACCACGCCGCGTTGACGACGTGGCCGATTCACTCACGCGCATCGGCGCCTTGCTCGGCCACGCGAAGCAGGGCGCCGAACGCGCGGCCGCCTACCGCCAGGCCTTCGCCGACTTGCGCCTGCGCTACGCCAACGCCGCGCCGGTGTCGGTCTTCTTCCAGGTCTGGAGCCAGCCGTTGATGACGCTCAACGGGCAGCATCTCACCAGCGACCTGATGGCGATCTGCGGTGGGCGCAACGTGTTCGCTTCGCTGCAGGCGCTCGCCCCGCAGATCTCGGTGGAGTCGGTCGTCGCGGCGAACCCGGAGGTGTTCTTCACGGCGCGCGAGTTCGACAACGGTGCCACCGCCTGGCAACGCACGCCGGATGGCGAAGCGTTCCGCCTCTGGCGCGACTTCTCCAAGCTCAGCGCTGTCCAGCGGGGATGGATGTTCACCGTCTCAGGCGACCTGGTGACCCGCCAGGGACCGCGAGCCATCGAAGGGGCGAAGGCTTTTTGCGCGATGCTGGATGAGGTGCGGCGCGAGCGCCGTCACACCAGCGGCCTCGTGACGCCGCCTTCGCCCACCCAGCAGCCAAAGGTCGCCTCCCGTCGCTCTCCGTAGCGTTCGCTCGCCACTGTCACGCGGTCCAGGTACCAGTCGGGCGCGTTGCCCTTGTCATCCCGGCGCACGGTGATCGATTGCAGGGGGCCGAGGTCGAGGCTCTCCATGAAGACGTAGTCCCAGGCGTTGTTCTCCATCCGGCCGGGGGTCTTGCCGAGCAGTGAGCCGATGAGCGAAGCATCGAAAGCCTTGCTCACGGAACCGTTGGGGCCTGTCAGCGTGAACAGCAGGTTCGCATCCGTTCCGGCGTTGTGGACCGTTCCCGTGTGGACCTGCAGCGCATACGCAGTGTCCGGACGGCCGAACGGATTGTCCCGGCGCAACGCCAGGCGGATCTTCGGGCGGAATTCCTCTTCAGTGATCACCCGCCGAAGCGTGGCGGTCATGTCCGCGTCGAAGCGGCTCGGGGACTTGCCGGGGATGATGCCGTTCACGCCGATGCGCAGGTATTCGCGCAGGGCGTCTTCATCGCCCACCGTCCAGGCGTAGACGAACTTGAGCTTGCCGGCAGCTGTCCGGAACGCGCTGGCACGCTCCAGCGATGGCCGAACATGCGGACTCAGGGTCGGTGACTGGAACGTCGGTGCCACGCCGTTGCCATAGCACGCATTGGCCACGTCGGAGAACAGGCTGATGATGGCCTCCGGGTCGTTCTCCTCGTCGACCATGAGGCCTTCCCGTGGACCCAGATCGCTTCTGATCTGGTCGAAGATCGACCGCTCATCCAGGCTCGCCACGGAAATGATGATGCTCAAGGTGCTGTCGAAGGTCAGCAGCCGGCGGGCAAGGTCCAGCAGCGTGCGGCCGTGCTCGGGCGTGGCCACCTTGGGCTTGCAATCGAAGATCACGAGCGCGAGGTTCTGCGGGTTCAACTGGGCAATGCCGTGGAGCTGCGCAAGGAAATCCGGCAAGGCCGGTGCGTCGTCGTCGCCACCCTTGTCGGTGTCCAGTGTGCCTGTTTCGCTCACGCACAGCTGGTCGGGGCGGCTCTCGTAGACGTTCACGTCGATCTCCACCGCATTGGCACCCGCGGCCAGTGCCTGCCGCACCTCGTCGAGGCTGTTGGTGTTGTGGCCGATGATGTAGAAGGGCCGGGGGGCCATGCCGGAGAGGATCGCGGCCGAAAGCTGCTTCAGCGTGAACGTCGGCCACATGCCGAGCACCTCGGCGATCGCCAGGGCACTCGTGGATCCGGTGATGCCGACGCGCTGCGCGCATTGGCTGAGCGTCAGCACCTGAGTCATGTCGAAGCGGCCGCCATGGTGGAGCCGGTGAGGGGAGCCCTGGAGCTGACATCGCACACGAGATTGGATCGTCCCTCGTTGTCGAACTCCACATGACAGGCGTCGGAGCCGCGGTTCGATCCTCCGAACAGGATGACCGCACCGAGTGCCAGGCCCGTCAGCGCCAGATCGATCACATCCACCGGCAGCGTGCTGGCCTTCAAGGTGGTCGATGTGCGGCTGCCGATGGCTGTTTCCCACTGGTCCTTGATGCGCAGGTCGAACCCGGCGATCTTCCAGGTGTCGGACTTCGGCCCCACCCCGAGCTTGCCGTGGACCTTGCCGCTGTTGCCCGTGACCAGCGTGGCGCCCGCGGCATCCTTCAGGTCGAGGACGGCCATGCAGATGGCGTAGCTGTCGCCGACGATGTCGTCTTCGTGCACGCTGCCGGTGAACAGCCAGTCCCCGTTGCTGTTGATCGCGAGCTGGCAGTCCCCGGACACGCCGCCGGCCGTGATCGGGCCCGACTTGAAGATGAAGGTTCGGGGCGGCAAGTTGTCGAGCACGCGGATGTTGGCAGGGCGTGGACCGCAGAGCACGGCGATGCCGTCCTTCGGCGTCCAGCCTGGCGGTTCGAGTCGGCGCGCCAGTGTCTGGCGCAGGCTGAAGCTGCTCATCGCCGGCCTACTTCTGCATGACGAGGACGCGGATCTGTCCGCGTCCTTCGTTGAGCGACTCGATCGCCTTGCCGATCACGGCGCCGAATGCGGCCTGAGGGTCGGTGGCCTTCATCGCATGTCCCGAGGTCGGCGAGGTGGTGAGCATGTCGCCGACCTGGATCGGCGCATAGCTCGCATCCACGTTGCAGCACACCTTGCCCATCAAGGCGATGGGGGCACGGTTGGTCGCGCCGTCCACGCGGTCCAGCACGATGGCGGGGCGGAAGGGGCCGGCGCCCGAGACCACGCCGACGGCGCGGCCATCGTAGGCCTTGCTGCAAGGCTGAATGACGCCTGACTCATCAAGCACCATCACATTGCCCGGCACGGCCGTCTCGGCCATGCCCCGGTATTCGAACTCCTCGGCACAGTCGGCCAGCATCACGTCGCCTCCGTTGCCGATCGTCAGGTTGCCATTGACCGTGGCCGATCCATTGACCACGAGGTTGCCGTCGAACCGGCCGGCCGGGTTGCCTCGGCCGTACAGGGCAATGCCCACATCGTTGACGGCCGCCACCCCGCAGTGCTGGGGACTGCCGCTGCGCCCCTGGATGCCGTCCATGGCGTCGGAGATGCCCAGGATGCCGACCGCGCGGTTGCTGTAGCCGTAGACGCCGACCAGGCCGGCGGCCGTCCAGCCGGGACTCTGCCCGACCAGGTGGCCTCGCGTGTCTTCGCCGGTCAAGGGATCGACGCGATGGCCTTGCACCGCAGGGCCGATGCTGGTGATGTCGACCCAGACCTCGCCCTGGATGCCGGGGACGATGGGAACGTCGCCTGGAAGGGTGACGTGGGTGAAAGGCCGGTTCTTGATGTCTGACATGGTGTGGTGCTCCTGGTGACGTGGACTGTCGAAGGAGAAACCGTGCTGCGGCGTGAAATCCGGACATGTGCCGCTCAAGAAAGACGAACCCAAAGTTAGGGGGGCGCGGGGTCCGGCGGGGCCGGCGCGCTTGCTTTCACCGCGGATTGACGGGAGCATTTCGCCGATGGGCGACATCACCTCCTTGCTCGAACGCGTGAACGCTGGCGACACGACGGCCCGCGGCGCGCTCTACACCTTGCTCTATGACGACCTGCGCCGGTTGGCGCGGGCGCGGCTGAAGCTGAGCGAGACGATCACGCTGCTGGACACGACCTCGCTCGTGCACGAGGCCTACATGCGGTTCCTCAATGCGCGGGAGCTCGACTTCGCTGATCGTGCTCGATTCTTCGGCTATGCATCGAGCGTGATGCGTTCGGTCATCGTCGATGAGGTGCGCAAGCGCCGCAGCGACCGCCGTGGCGGTGCTGCCGAGCACGTCGAGCTCGATGCCGAAGTCGCCGACATGGCCGGCGGCGACGAGGACCAGATCATCCGTGTGCACGAGGCACTCGACGACCTGTCCGCGCTCGATGCACGCCTGGCCCACGTCGTCGAGATGCGCTACTTCGCCGGGCTCACGGAAGAAGAAATCGCAGGGGTGCTGGGCGTGAATGAACGCACCGTTCGCCGCGACTGGGACAAGGCGAGGACGCTGCTGTTCTCGGCGCTCAAGTAGCACCTGGTAGACGCCAGCCAAGACCCATCCGTCCGAGGCCAGGGAGTCCACGATGCTCAGCTTCTCCGCCCGCGACTGGGCCGTCATCTCGCCCCTTCTCGACGAGGCGCTCGAGCTGCCGCCCGAGCATCGCGGCGATTGGTTGCGTGCCTTGCCGCAAGACGCGCAAGGCCATCGCGATGCCATCGCGCAACTGCTCGAAGACCACGCCCGCGTCGAGACACAGAATTTCCTGAATACCCTGCCCAAGGTGAGCCTGGCGCCTGACGGAGAGCTCGACCAGCGCGACGCGAACGCACGCACCGTCGGACCGTACAGGCTCCTGCGCGAGCTTGGCCGGGGCGGCATGAGTGTGGTGTGGCTGGCTCAGCGATGCGACAACTTGCCGGCGCGGACCGTGGCGCTCAAGCTGCCGCATCCCGCCGTGGCGGGGCGGGGTTTCGCCGAGCGGCTTGCGCGCGAGCGCGACATCCTGGCCTCGCTGGCGCATCCCCACATCGCGCGGCTGTACGACGCCGGCATCACGCCGGACGGGCAGCCCTTCATTGCCCTCGAGCATGTGCAAGGCCACACGCTGATCCGGCACTGTGACGCCGCGACCCTCGGCCTGCGTGCGCGCATCGAACTGTTCCGCCAAGTCCTCGATGCCGTGGAATACGCGCACGCGCACCTCGTGATCCACCGGGACATCAAGCCCTCCAACATCCTCGTGGACGAGCACGGACAGGTGCGCCTGCTCGACTTCGGCATTGCCAAGCTGATCGTGGACGGCGATGCCGAGTCCACCGAGCTGACCATGGACACCGGCCACGCGCTGACGCCGGACTACGCGTCGCCCGAACAGCTCGCCGGGCGTGCCGTCACCACGGCGTCGGATGTCTATTCGCTCGGCGTGGTGCTGTTCGAATTGCTCACAGGCAGCCGGCCCTACCGCCTGTCCTGCGCCTTGCGGACCGATCTGGAAGAAGCCCTCCGCACGATCGAGGCTCCGCGACCGAGCCAGTGCGTGCGCAGTGAGGAACCAGCGGCCCTGCGAGGCATGACCGCCGGCAAGCTGCAGGCCGCGCTGCGCGGTGACCTGGACACGGTCGTGCTCAAGGCCATCCAGAAGGATCCGCGGGCCCGCTACGCGACCGTCAACGCATTGGCCGACGACCTCGATCGCTACCTGAACGCACAGCCCGTGCTGGCGCATCCGGACGGCAGGTGGTACCGCGCCCGCAAGTTCGTGGGCCGCAACAAGCTGGCCGTCGCGTCGGCCGTGTCGGTGGTGTGCGCCCTGGCCGCGGGGCTGGGCACCGCGCTGTGGGAGGCACGCGTCGCGCAGATCGAGGCACGCACGGCCAGCTCGGTCGAATCCTTCATGGTCGACGTGTTCCGCACCAACTCCATCGAACACCCCGATCCGCTGAAGGCACGCGAAACCACAGCCCGTGAGCTGCTCGACCTGGGCAGCCGGCGGGTCGAATCCGAACTTCGGGATGCGCCGCGGGCGAAGCTGCGCGTGCTGGCCACCTTGGCGGAGATGTACGACGAACTCAGCCTGAGAGATGAGGCGAGCGCGTTGGCCAAGGCTCGTGTTCGCCTGGCGCGTGAAGAGTTCGGCAGCTCGGATGTTCGGCTGGCCGAAGCGCTCACGGAACTGGCCGGCAACCTGTATGGATCGTCCTTCGACAGCAAGGAAGTCGAAGCCGCCCTGGCGGAGGCGGATCGGATCTTCACCGCCAACGGCGATGCCAACTCGCGTGCGCGAGGCCAGTTCTACTGGACGCTCGCGCAGCACCTGCAAAGCGGTGACCTGGCGCGTGCGTCCGAAGCCGCGGGCCGGTCGGTGCAGATACTGCGGGCCTACCCGGACTCCTACGACCTCGCGCAGGCGCTGACCATGCGAGGCATCCTGCACGATGCCCGCAAGGAGTATCGCGAGGCCGCTGCGGCGCTGACGGAAGCGACGTCGCTCGCGCAGTCGCTGCAGGGGCGCACCCGGCGTGGCCTGGCGATCGCCTATGCCTACCTCGGCGAGGCGCAGGACAACCTGTTGGACCTCGCGGGCGCGGAGGCGAGCTACCGCGCTGCGCTGCATGCCTCGCAGTCATTGCGCGGGCCGGAACATGTCGACACGGTGCAGACCCAGCTGCGCCTGGGGCACTTCCTGTTCACCAGCGGCAAGCCCCACGAGGGGCTGCAACTCATTCGCGAAGCCTTGGATCTTGTCTTGCGGACCAAGGGAGAGAACGACAGCTTCACCACGCCCTACGCGCAGTCCGTCTACGGCCGTGCACTGGTGAAGTACGGCAGGACCGAAGAAGGCAGCCGCCTTCTTGCTCGCGCGATCGACAATCGACGCACGCATCGGCCTGGTACGAGGCAGCTCGCGTTGATGCTGGAGTCGCAGGCTTTCGCGATGACCGACCTGAGGCGTTATGACGAGGCTGCTGCAGCACTCGACGAGGCCGCGGGCATCCGCAAGAAGATCGGCGACACACTCGGGTCCGGGATGCTGGACGCGGCTGTGCTGGGGCGCGCTGAACTGCTCCTCGCGCGTGGTCGACCCGACGATGCCATGACGGCTCTGGCAGCGCTTCCACTGCCTGCCGGCGGCGCCAACAGTGTCACGCGACGCAACCTGGATGTGGCCATCCTGATGTCTCGCATCGAACTCGCACGAGGCCACGCCGCGGCGGCGGCAGCGATCGCGGCCCGTGCGCGCAACCTCATCGAATCCAGCCCCTTGCGTGGGTATCTTGCCCAGTACGAGACGCGCGCCGCGCTGGCCGAAGGGCAGGCCTTGCTGCAGGACAAGAAGGCGGAGCCGGCACTGGCCGCACTGGAGCGAAGCAAGGCCGTGGGCGTCGCGCTCTACGACCCTTCGAGCCCGGTCATGGTGAATCTCGAGGCTGCGCTGGTGCAGTGCCATGGGGTGCTGCGCGCAAGCTTGGACCACTGAGCATCGCCTGCGGTTTGTCGACGGGCCTGGTTCGGTTCGCGCCAGGCGCAGGGCTGCAGCCGGAGCCACTCACTTCCCGCCGCCGAAATCCTCATCCAGCGGCATCGGCATCGTCATCAGCCGGTTCGGCGTGCTGGGCTCCCACAGCCCGCCGGGGGTCGTGTCCAGGTGCGAGGTGATCGCGTTCATCAGCGCCAGGCTCACCCGCGAACCCATGCGGCGCAGCAGCTTCACCTGATGCGGCATCCACGCCTGCTGCTCGCCGATCTGCTCGCAGCTGAAGCATCCGTACAGCGTGCCGTTCACCGAGAAGCTCACGTCCAGGATGGACTGCACGCCCATCGGCTGGATGTACGACTCCATGAACGGCCGCAGCGCCGGATGCGTGCGGCAGTCGGTGGCCATCACGATCCCGTTGCGGATCAGGTCATCGAAGTAGGGCGTCGAGTCATCCGCCACCATGTCGGGCACGCGGACGTTGGCGTCGGTGGCGCTGTCGTGCATGGCCATCGACCGCAGGGCCGCACCGCGGTGTGCGCCGATGAGCATGCGCACGCCGGCGCGCGAGCAGCCGATGTCTTGCGCCATGCGGCGGGTGAACAGCTCCAGGAATTGGGCAGAGTCGATCTCTCCGCGGTCAAGCAGACCGCAGATGCGCTGCAGCGCCATGAGTTCGGGCATGGGATTCATTCTGGGCAGCGCGATGGCCGCCCGACACTGCAAACCCTTGCAGGTCAGGCGGTGGCCTGCGCGATGTCCGCGCCCTGGGTCGTGAACAAGTTCCGGGAATCGCACAAATGTGCGACCGCACATTGCTCGCACAGCGGGCGGCGGGCGATGCACACGTAGCGGCCGTGAAGGATGAGCCAATGGTGCGCGTCCACCATGTACCCGGCGGGCACCCGCTTGAGCAGGCCCATCTCGACTTCCAGCGGGTTCTTGCCGGGCGCCAGGCCAGTTCGGTTGCTCACGCGGAAGATGTGGGTGTCCACCGCCATCGTGGCCTCGCCGAAGGCCACGTTCAGCACCACGTTCGCCGTCTTGCGGCCCACGCCGGGCAGGGCTTCCAGCGCCTCGCGCGTGCGCGGCACCTGGCCCCCATGCTCGGCGATGAGGATGCGGCAGGTCTCGTGCAGGTTGCGCGCCTTGTTGCGGTACAGGCCGATGGTCTTGATGTAGCCCTCGATGCCTTCGACACCCAGGTCCAGCATGCGCTTCGGCGTGTTGGCCACCGCGAAGAGGCGGCGGGTGGCCTTGTTCACGCCCACGTCGGTGGCCTGGGCCGACAGCAGCACGGCCGCCAGCAGCTCGAACACGTTGGTGTATTCGAGTTCGGTGTTGGGCTGCGGGTTGGCCGCCTTGAGGATGGCGAAAAACGGCTCGATGGACGATGTCTTCATGCGCGCCGATTGTGGCAGCGCGCGGCGCCTGTCTCGCCGTTCAGCTCGTGGAAGTCGCCGACGCGGCCTGCGTCGTGGGCGTGGGCGGCTTCGGCGTGGGCTTCTTCTTGTCGCAAGCGGGCAGTCCGGCCGCCAGCAGCGCGCACAGGAGGAGCGCGGCCACCGGACGCATCACCGTCACCCGTAGCGCGATCTCAGCTCACGGATCTGATCGCGTGCCTCGCTCTCGCGGATGCCTTGCGCCTTCTGGGCCTTGGGGCCGCCGTGCGGGCGGCGATCGCGGTCTTCAGCAGCCTTGGCGCCGTCGCGGCGCTGGTCACGGTCGTGCTTTCTCGACCCCTCGGTTCGGTCTCGGCTCATGGCAACTGACTCCTTCGCACGGGTCCGCATGTCCCAGGCGGACCGTGCTGCAAAGCCTAGTTCCTGGCGCGGCGGATCGCAACGGCTTGCCGCCGCCGGCACAGTGGGAATGCGCCGATACGGCTGTAGGACGACACCGACACGCCGCGGCTCAGCCGGTGCGTGCCTTCTCCAGGTGTTCCTTCACCAGGCTCAGCACGGCCTTGGACTGGAAGGATCCCGCGAGCGACTGGATGTGTTCGCAGAAGGCGGCGTAACTGGGATCCTCGCTGGCGATGCGCGCGGCCCGCTCGCGGATGGCACGCATGTTCCCCGAGAGCGCGGCGCGGTGCAGTTCTTCCAGCTCGCTGGGCGGGGGCGCGACGAGTTCGGCCGTGGCAGCCGCCGGTGCAGCAGGCTGTTCAGCCTCGACCCACTGCAGGCCCAGGCAGCGCGCGAGGATGTCCAGCAACTGCTGCCGGTCGATGGGCTTGGCGAGGAAGCCGCTGGCTCCCGCGGCCAGGCATTCGGCCTGGTCGATGTCCGATGCGTTGGCTGAAACCGCGATGACCGGCACGCGCTGCCACTGGGTCTCGGCGCGCAGGCGGCGCGTGGCTTCCAGGCCGTCCATCACCGGCATGGACATGTCCATCAGCACGACGTCCGCGCTGCGCTCGGCCATGGCGCGCAGCATCTGCGCGCCGTCGCTGGCCTCGCGCAGGGTGAAGCCCAGCGGACGCAGCATGTCCATCAGCATCGCCCGGTTGCCGGGCACGTCGTCGGCCACCAGCACGTCTCGGCGCGGGCCGGCGTAGCCGATGATGCCGGGCTGCGCCGGCAACGACACCACATCCGCGGCATCCAGCAGCGGCAGCACCAGGTCGAACCAGAAGAGGCTGCCCGCGCCGGGCTTGCTCTCCACCCGGATCTCGCTGCCCATGAGCCGCGTGAGCTGCCGGCTGATGGCCAGGCCCAGGCCGGTGCCGCCCGCGCGGCGGTGCGAGTCGCCCACCTGCTCGAAGGGCTCGAAGATGCTCTCCAGGTCTTCCTCGCGGATGCCCACGCCGGTGTCCTGCACCTCGAAACGCAGCCGTGCCTGCGCGGGCTCCGAGGGCATGCGGTGCACGCCCAGGCGCACCATGCCGCTGTCGGTGAACTTCACCGCATTGCCCAGCAGGTTCAGCAGCACCTGGCGCAGCCGCTTCTCGTCCACGGCCACGGACTTGGGCAGGTCGCGGGCCGCGTCGAACACGAAGTTCAGGCGCTTCTCTTCGGCCTTGATCTGAATGATGTCGCCGATGCTGCGCAGCAGGGCGCGCGGCTCCACGGCCGTCGGGTACAGCTCGGTCTTGCCGGCCTCGATCTTGGACAGGTCGAGGATGTCGATGATGAGCATCAGCAGGTGCTCGCCACTGTTCTGGATGGTGTTGAGCCCCACCATCTGCCGCTCGCTCAGGCCGGCATGCATCTTCAGGATCTGCGCGTAGCCCATGATGGCGTTCAGCGGCGTGCGCAGCTCGTGGCTCATGCGCGCCAGGAAGGCGCTCTTGGCCTGGTTGGCCACCTCGGCGCGGTCCTTGGCCACGCTCAGCTCGTTGGTGCGTTCCTTGACGAGCTCTTCCAGGTGGTCGCGGTGGCGCTGCAGTTCCTCCTCGCGCTCCTGCAGCACGGCGATCATCCGGTTGAAGGCGTGCGACATCACGCCGATGTCCTTCGGCCCGGTGATGTCCGCCTTCACGTTGGCCTCGCCGCGCTCGGCACGCTCCATGGCCTGCGCCAGTTGCGTGAGCGGCCTGGCGATGCGCTGGCCCAGCAACCGGATGGCCAGCAGGAAGAGCGCCGCGAACGAGAACGACACCGCGAGGTTCGTGAAGAACACGTTGCGCATCATGCGCGTGAGCGTGGCCTTGCTCTGCACCACGCGCACGTAGCCCAGCAGCTCGTTCTGGTGTTCCACCACCTCGAAGGGCGAGTTGCTGGCCTTGGTGCGCACCGGCGCAATGAAGCGCCAGGAGGCATCGGTCTCGGCTTCGAGTTCCGCGCCTTCGGGCAGGTGCCCAGGCACCTTGGGGTCGGCCTTTACCGGCCCGGTCTTGCCGCGTGCGACGAGGGCGCGTCCGGCAGCGGTATGGATGGACACCTCGGTCACGTCCGGGAAGGCCAGGGTGGCGTTGACCGATTCGGAGGCGTTCTCGGCCGAGGCGTACAGCAGCGCCAGGCTGCTGTTGGACGCCAGGCTGTCGGCGATGCGCTCGCCTTGCTCCAGCAAGGTCTCGCGGATCTGCCGGCTGCCTTGCCATGAACTCACCACGGACGAGAAGAGCGCAATGCACAGCACGCCGGCGGTCACCGTCATGCTGAGCTGGTGGTTGATGGTCGTGTTGCGCAGGAGCGCCCCGAGCCAACGGCGGATGGACGTCGTCATCATGGCTCCGGGAAGATCAGGTCGAAGCTCTGCTGGCGGGAGCCGAGCTGGATGCCAAGGTGGCTGGCGGTGCGCAGGTTCGCAGCGACGAGAACCTCCTTCAGGGGAAGCATGCCCCGGCTGGGGTGGTTGGGGCCGAGCGCGGCAGCGGCCGACTGGGCCAGGCTCTTGCCGAGCTCGCGGTTGTTGGGGTACAGCGCAAACAGCGCGCCGCGCTTGACGTGCGCCACGCTGCTGGAGAAAACGGCCACGCCGCGGTTCCACGATTCCTGCAGCACGAAGGGCAGCACGGTCGCGTCGTCCACGGTGGTGGAGTCCTGCGGCAGCCAGATCACGTCGCGCTTGGGGTCGGCGGTGGCGAAGGCTTCCTGGTAGAAGCGGAAGGCGGTCTTGATGTCCTCCGCGTCCTGCACCACCATCTCGAAGCCCAGGGTGTGCGCCGCTTCCCGCGCGCGTCGGATCAGCCAGGCGTTCTGTCGCGAGTCGTGCACGACGAGGATGCGCTTGGTGTTCGGCAGCAGGCTCTTGAGCTGGCCGAAGAGCAGGGCGGGATCGGGCGCGAGGCTGTGCACGGTGAAGCGCTTGGCGTCGGCCTCGGGCACCGACAACACGCCGCCGGCGACGACGCCCACCTGGTCGATGCCGGACGCCGCCTTCAGGCCATTGCGGCCCAGCGCGATCACCACGCGCACGTCCTGCTTCTTCAGGTCGGCGGCCAGTTCCTGCTGGTTGACGGTGGCGGCCACGGGGATGGACACGACCCGTCCCTTGGCCTGTTCCTCGATGCCTTCGATGATCTTGAGGAACACACTGCGGAAAGGCTCGCCGATGTCCGGGTAGACCACTGCGATGCCCTTGGCATCCGCTGCGAACGCCGCTTGCGACAGGCAGGCCGAGACGCAAAGCGCCAGTGCCAGTGCGAGTCGTCGCGAGGGCGCAGGAGGCGTCATGTGCCGCTGCCGTCCTTGCTGCCGCGGCGCTCGCGCGAGCGGGCGAGTGCGGCTTCGATCACGGCGCGCTTCTTGTCCAGCTCGTCGGGTTCGGTGAGCTTGGAGTGGGCAGGCAGGTCTTGCAGCGCCGCACGGGCCTTGGCGGCGAGACGCTCGTCATGCTCGCGGGCGTCGCGTTCCACGCGGAACTGGTGGAAGGCGTAACGCTCGCGGGCCTGCGTGGCGGCATCGACGCTCCATGCATCCCACCCGGTGCGGGGGCTGGTCACGTCTTCCAGCGAAATGCAGTCGACCGGGCACACGGGGATGCACAGCTCGCAGCCGGTGCACAGCGGCTCGACAACGGTGTGCATGGACTTGGGGCCGCCGACGATGCAGTCCACCGGGCAGGCCTTCATGCACAGCGTGCAGCCGATGCACCAGTCCTCGTCGATGACGGCCAGTCGGCGCGGACCTTCCTCGCCGTGGATGGGGTCCAGCGGCAGCCCGGGACGGCCCGTCAATTCGGACAGTCGTGCGACACCTTGCATGCCGCCAGGAGGGCAGCGATTGATCGCCACATCGTCCTCGACGATGGCCTGTGCATAGGCATGGCAATCCGGAAAGCCGCAGCGCGTGCATTGCGTCTGCGGCAATGCATCGTCGATGGCGCGAAGGAGAGGCTTGGCGTCGGCGGGGGTCACTGGCGGATTATCGCCAGCAGCCGCCCCGCTTCCGTTTCGTTTATCACTAGGCCGACGCGGCGTTTTTGCGGCGTGCTGCGGCCTTCTTCACGGGCGCGGCATTCTTCTTCGCGGGCGTTGCGGCTTGATGGCCGGCGATGAAGTCACGAACGACGGGATAGACCATCTCGCGCCAGCGACGGCCCGAGAAGATGCCGTAGTGGCCCGCGCCTTCCACGTCGTAGTGAAATTGCCGACTCTTCGGGATGCCGGTGCACAGGTCGTGCGCGGCCTTGGTCTGGCCCGCGCCGGAGATGTCGTCGAGCTCGCCTTCGATGGTCAGGAGCGCGCTGGTCTCGATGTCTTGCGGGCGCACCAGCTGGCCATTGACCTCCCAGGTGCCGTTGACGAGTGCGAAGTCTTGGAACACCACCTTGATGGTGTCCAGGTAGTACTCGGCGGGCATGTCCAGCACGGCGTTGTATTCGTCGTAGAACTTGCGATGCTGCTCGGCGCTGTCGTCGTCGCCGCGTACCAGGTCGAGGAAGTAGTCGTAGTGCGAGCTGAGGTGGCGGTCGGGGTTCATCGCCACGAAGCCGGTGTGCTGCAGGAAGCCCGGGTACACCTGCCGGCCGTTGCCCGGGTAGTTGATGGGCACGCGGTAGATCACGTTGTGCTCGAACCACTCGTAGCTCTTGTTCATCGCGAGGTTGTTCACCGCGGTGGGCGACTTCCGGGCGTCGATGGGGCCGCCCATCATGGTCATGGTCAGCGGCGTGGCCTCGCCGTTGCTGGCCATGAGCGAGATGGCTGCGAGCACGGGCACGGTGGGCTGGCACACCGAGATCACGTTCACCTGCGGGCCGCAGTGGCGGATGAACTCCTGCACGTAGGCGATGTAGTCGTCCAGGTGGAAGGGGCCGGCCTCGGTGGGCACCATGCGCGCATCGGTCCAGTCGGTGATGTAGACCTTGTGGTCCTGCAGCATGGAGCGAACGGTTTCGCGCAGCAGCGTGGAGTGGTGGCCCGACAACGGCGCGACGATGAGCACCGTGGGCTGGTCCTTCATCTTGGCCAGCATGGGCATGTTGTCGGTGAAGCGCTTGAAGCGCAGCAGGCGGCAGAAGGGCTTCTCGATGGCCACCTGCTCCTGCACGGCGACGTCGATGCCGTCGCACAGCACCGAGTTGATCTCGAACTCGGGTTTCTCGTATTCCTTGGACAGCCGGTGCATCAGGTCCAGGCCCGCGGAGATGCGGTGGGCCATGGGCGTGTGCGTGAACGGCGACAGCGGGTGGTTGTACAGCTTCGATGAGGCGCTGGCGAACTCCGCGAAGGGGCTCAGCAATGCGCGCTGGGCTTCGTAAAACTGGTACAGCATCGACGTTCCTTTTCGTGACGATCCACTTCGAAAGCGCTTGCCCGGATGAGTATCAAGGCAGGCGCCCGAACGCAGCATACGCAGTAACCGCTTGTCATGGTGCGATGCAGCATTCTAGAAGTTTGGGGCCAATCTTGCCCGACCAAGACACTAGGCAAAGCCCGAAAAGAGCCCATTTCAGGTGCGGTTCACGCACTGGCCTGTCGCTCTGACGACAGGAATTCGAAATGCAAGGCCCGAATGTGAAAAAGGCCCGGTGTCACCGGGCCTTTCGGGTGCGTGGGTTACGGCGCGGTTACGAGACCTTGGCGATGGCCGAGACCACCGCGTCGATGTTCTTGCTGTTGAGCGCGGCCACGCAGATGCGGCCGGAATCGACGCCGTAGATGCCGAACTCGTCGCGCAGGCGCTGCATCTGATCCTTGTTCAGGCCCGAGTAGCTGAACATGCCCTTTTGCTGGGTGATGAAGCTCATGTCCTGCTTGACGCCAGCGGCCTGCAGCTTGGCCTGCAGGGCCACGCGCATTTCCTTGATGCGAACGCGCATGCCGGCCAGCTCGTCTTCCCACATCTGGCGCAGGGCCGGCGTGGTCAGCACCGTGGCCACCACTTGTGCGCCGTGCGTCGGCGGGTTGGAGTAGTTGGTGCGGATCACGCGCTTGAGCTGGCTCAGCACGCGGTCGGCTTCTTCCTTGGAGGCGCAGGCCACGCTCAGGGCGCCCACGCGCTCGCCGTACAGCGAGAAGCTCTTGGAGAAGCTGGTGGACACGAAGAAGTCCAGGCCGGCATCGACGAACTGCTGGATGACGGCGCCGTCTTCTGCGATGCCTTCGCCGAAGCCCTGGTAGGCCATGTCCAGGAAGGGCACGAGGCCGCGGGCCTTGACCACGTCCACCACCTGCTTCCACTGGGCGGGGGTGATGTCGTAGCCGGTCGGGTTGTGGCAGCAGGCGTGCAGCACGACGATCGTGCCCTGGGCCGCGCCGTTCAGCGCGGTGAGCATGCCGTCGAAGTTCACGCCGCGCTTGGCGGCGTCGTAGTACGGATAGTTCTCGACCGGGAAGCCGGCGCTCTCGAACAGCGCGCGGTGGTTCTCCCAGCTCGGGTCGCTGATGAGCACCTTGGCAGCAGGGTTCACGCGCTTGAGGAAATCGGCCCCCACCTTCAGGCCGCCGGTGCCGCCCACGGCTTGCACCGTGGCCACGCGGCCGGCCTTGAGGATGGCGCTGTCGGCACCATATACGAGGCCTTGCACCGCCTTGTCGTAGGCCGCGATGCCGTCGATGGGCAGGTAGCCGCGGGCCTTCGGGGCCTCGACCATCTGCTTCTCGGCGGCCTGCACGCATTTCAGCAGGGGCAGTTTGCCGTCGTCGTCGTAGTACACGCCGACACCGAGGTTCACTTTCGCCGGGTTGGTGTCCGCATTGAACTGTTCGTTCAAGCCCAGGATGGGGTCACGGGGAGCCATTTCGACGGCGGCGAAGAGCGAAGCCATGTCTGTCCTTGCAGGTTGAGACACCGGAGTGTCAGTAGAGCGGAAAAGCGAATTGGGCTAACCTCATCGATTGCCCTTTGTTGTCCCATCGCGGGAAAACCCCAGGATTCTAATTGCCATGGCAGACCTTTCTGTTGTCGGTTCCACAGGTTCTCCGGACGCCACGAGCATGGACGTGCCGCACAAGGGCGAATTCGTGAGCTTCCCGGACTCGCCGTTCCAGCTGTTCCAGCCCTATCCGCCGGCGGGCGACCAGCCCACGGCCATCGAGAAGCTGGTGGAGGGCATCCACGATGGCCTGAGCTTCCAGACGCTGCTGGGCGTGACGGGCTCGGGCAAGACCTTCACCATGGCCAACGTCATCGCGCGGCTGGGCCGCCCGGCCATCGTGTTCGCGCCCAACAAGACGCTGGCCGCGCAGCTGTACAGCGAGTTCCGCGAGTTCTTCCCGAAGAATGCGGTGGAGTACTTCGTCAGCTACTACGACTACTACCAGCCCGAGGCCTACGTGCCCCAGCGCGACCTGTTCATCGAGAAGGACAGCTCGATCAACGAGCACATCGAGCAGATGCGGCTGAGCGCCACCAAGAGCCTGCTGGAGAGGCGCGACGTGGTCATCGTCGCCACGGTGAGCGCCATCTACGGCATCGGCAACCCGAGCGACTACCACCGCATGGTGATGACGCTGCGCACCGGCGACAAGATGGGCCAGCGCGACGTGATCGCGCAGCTCATCCGCATGCAGTACACCCGCAATGAGATGGATTTCTCCCGCGGCAGCTTCCGCGTGCGCGGCGACACCATCGACGTGTTCCCGGCCGAACATTCGGAGCTGGCCGTGCGCATCGAGCTGTTCGACGACGAGGTGGATTCGCTTCAGCTGTTCGACCCGCTCACCGGGCGCATCCGCCAGAAGATCCCGCGCTTCACGGTCTATCCGTCGAGCCACTACGTGACCCCGCGCGACAGGGTGGTGGCGGCCATCGAGACCATCAAGGAAGAGCTGCGCGTGCGGCTGGACGAGCTGGTGAAGGCCGGCAAGCTGGTCGAAGCCCAGCGCCTGGAGCAGCGCACCCGCTTCGACCTGGAGATGCTGCAGGAGATCGGACACTGCAAGGGCATCGAGAACTACACGCGGCACCTGTCGGGCGCCGCGCCCGGCGAGCCGCCGCCCACGCTCGTGGACTACCTGCCGCGAGATGCGCTCATGTTCCTGGACGAGAGCCACGTGCTCGTCGGCCAGTTGGGCGGCATGTTCAACGGCGACCGGGCGCGCAAGACGGTGCTGGTGGAGTACGGTTTTCGCCTGCCCAGCGCGCTGGACAACCGGCCCCTGAAGTTCGAGGAGTTCGAGACCAAGGTGCGCCAGGCGGTGTTCGTCTCGGCCACGCCGGCGGACTACGAGAAGAGGAACACCGGCCAGGTGGTGGAGCAGCTCGTGCGGCCCACGGGACTGATCGACCCGATCGTGGAAGTGCGGCCGGCCACCCATCAAGTGGACGACGTGTTGCAGGAGATCCGCGAGCGGGTGCAGATCAACGAGCGCGTGCTCATCACCACGCTGACCAAGCGCATGGCCGAGCAGCTCACGGACTATCTCAGTGACAACGGTGTGAAGGTCCGCTACCTCCACAGTGACATCGACACGGTGGAGCGGGTGGAAATCCTGCGGGACCTGCGGCTGGGTACCTTCGACGTGCTGGTGGGCATCAACCTGCTGCGCGAGGGCCTGGACATCCCGGAGGTGTCGCTGGTGGCCATCCTGGACGCCGACAAGGAAGGCTTCCTGCGCGCCGAGCGCTCGCTCATCCAGACCATCGGCCGGGCGGCGCGCAACGTGAACGGCAAGGCGATCCTTTATGCAGACAAGATTACCGATTCCATGCGAAAGGCGCTGGACGAAACCGAGCGCCGGCGCAACAAGCAGATGGCCTTCAACGAGGCCGCCGGCATCACGCCGCGCAGCGTGACCAAGCAGATCAAGGAACTGATCGACGGCGTCTATTCGGAAAAAACCAAGCGCGACAACCTCCAGCGCGAGCACGATGCCGCCGAGGTGGAGGCCATGAGCGAGAAAGACCTGGGCAAACGCATCAAGGTTCTTGAAAAACAGATGCTGGACCATGCCCGCAACCTGGAATTCGAGAAGGCCGCCCGGGTTCGCGACCAGTTGGCCCTGCTGCGCGAACAGGCTTTTGGCGCCGCCGGCAGCGACAACGTGGTGCCGATCTCGGCCGCGCCAAAGACCTAGATGCCTGAAATCTCGGGATAAACCCTGACAGGCACGTGGATTGCCACCGATGCCCCTTGAGGCGTCGCGGGTTCATCCGCTTGGTCTTTTTGCGGCGCACCAAATCCGGATGAACTCAAGGGTCTCAATGCCGACTGAGTTAGTGGGACTCGGCTATACTCGACCAAAGCAGTAGGAATAAAGCAAGGGTTTCTCTGAAAGGGTAAACCCGATTGGTGAGTCGGCAGAGGGGAATCCGCCAGTGAGGTCGCTTGTTTTGTTGCGCCGCAAGGCATCAGGAGAAATTCAATGCGTTTGACCACCAAAGGGCGTTTCGCAGTCACGGCCATGATCGATCTGGCCCTGCGAGAGCATTCGGGCCCCGTTGCGCTGGCTGCCATCAGCGCCCGCCAGCAAATCTCCCTCTCTTATCTCGAACAGTTGTTTGGCAAGTTGCGCCGCCATGAGCTGGTGGAAAGCACCCGTGGTCCCGGCGGCGGCTATTCGCTGGGCCGCAAGTCGGAGGAAATCACCGTGGCCGACATCATCGTCGCCGTGGATGAGCCCATCGACGCCACCGGCTGCGGCGGCAAGGAAAACTGCATGGGCGAGGACAGCGGCCGTTGCATGACGCACGACCTCTGGGCCAGCCTGAACACCAAGATGATCGAGTACCTCGATTCCATCTCGCTGAAGTCCCTGGTGGACGAGCAACTGGCCAAGGGCGTTTCCATCGAGGAACACCCGGTCAAGCGCGCCATTTCGACCCAGCCGGTGGTCAAGCCCATCAAGGTCAACGCGCCCAACTCTGTTTTCGCGCTCGGCAACGCATTCTCGAAATAAGAAGTCTGGCCCCGGCGGCGCGTGGACGCGCCGCATTGCTCACTCTCGCTCCCATGGACACGACGACCCCTCACTTCCCCATCTACATCGACTATGCGGCGACCACTCCGGTGGACAAGCGCGTGGTGGACGCGATGATTCCGTGGCTGCACGATCACTTCGGCAACCCGGCGTCACGCAGCCATGCATGGGGATGGGAAGCTGAGGCGGCTGTCGAGAAGGCACGCGAAAACGTCGCGGCCCTCATCAACGCCGACCCGCGCGAAATCGTGTGGACCTCCGGCGCCACCGAGTCCATCAACCTCGCGCTCAAGGGCGCGGCCCAGTTCTACAAGACCCGCGGCAAGCACCTCATCACCGTGAAGACCGAGCACAAGGCCGTGCTCGACACCATGCGTGAGCTGGAGCGCCAGGGTTTCGAGGTGACCTACCTCGACGTGCAGGAAGACGGCCTGGTCGGCATCGAGACCTTCAAGGCCGCCATCCGCCCAGACACCATCCTCGCGTCGGTCATGTTCGTGAACAACGAGATCGGCGTGATTCAAGACGTGGCGGCCATGGGCGCCATCTGCCGCGAGCGCGGCGTGATCTTCCACGTCGACTCGGCGCAGGCCACCGGCAAGGTGGAGATCGACGTGACCCAGTTGCCCGTGGACCTCATGAGCCTGGCGTCGCACAAGAGCTATGGCCCCAAGGGCATCGGCGCGCTGTACGTGCGCCGCAAGCCGCGCGTGCGCATCGAGGCCCAGATGCACGGCGGCGGCCATGAGCGCGGCATGCGCTCGGGCACCCTGGCCACGCACCAGATCGTCGGCATGGGCGAGGCCTATCGCATTGCCAAGGAAGAAATGGCCAGCGACAACGAGCGCATCCGCATGCTGCACAAGCGGCTGGTGGATGGCCTGGCCGACATCGAGCAGACTTTCCTCAACGGCCACCCTGAAAAGCGCGTGCCCCACAACGTCAACATGTCCTTCAACTACGTCGAAGGCGAGTCGTTGATCATGGGCATCAAGGGCGTGGCTGTCTCGTCGGGCTCCGCTTGCACCTCTGCCAGCCTCGAGCCCAGCTACGTGCTGCGTGCGCTCGGCCGCAGCGATGAACTCGCGCATTCGTCCTTGCGCATGACCATCGGACGCTTCACCACGGTGGAAGACATCGACTACGTGGTGGCGACGCTGAAGGATCGCGTGGCCAAGCTGCGCGAACTGTCTCCCTTGTGGGAGATGTACAAGGACGGTGTGGACATCAGTGCCATCCAGTGGACGGCGCACTGATCGACAAGTTGGAGAACTGACATGGCATACAGCGAAAAGGTCGTAGACCACTACGAAAACCCCCGCAACGTCGGCTCGTTCGAGAAGAGCGACGACACGGTCGGAACCGGCATGGTCGGCGCGCCCGCCTGCGGCGACGTGATGAAGCTGCAGATCAAGGTGAACCCGGCCACCGGCCTCATCGAAGACGCGAAGTTCAAGACCTATGGCTGCGGCTCGGCCATCGCATCGAGCTCCCTCGTGACCGAGTGGGTCAAGGGCAAGTCGCTCGATGAAGCACTGACCATCAAGAACACGCAGATCGCCGAGGAACTGGCGCTGCCTCCGGTGAAGATCCACTGCTCCATCCTGGCCGAGGACGCCATCAAGGCTGCAGTGCAGGACTACAAGGCCAAGAAAGCCCATTGACTCCATGGCCGTGACCCTGACCGAAGCGGCAGCCCGCCATGTCTCGCGCTACATCACCAAGCGTGGCAAGGGCGTGGGTGTGCGCCTGGGCGTGAAGACCACGGGCTGTTCCGGTCTTGCCTACAAGCTTGAATACGCGGACGAAATCGCGCCCGAGGACATGGTGTTCGAAGGGCACGGCGTGAAGGTGCTCATCGACCCGAAGAGCCTGCCTTACATCGACGGCACGGAGCTGGACTTCGTGCGCGAAGGCCTCAACGAAGGCTTCAAGTTCCGCAACCCCCGCGAGAAGGACCGCTGCGGCTGCGGCGAGTCGTTCCGCGTCTGACCGGCATCCCCTGACGAAGGCGCGGCCGTGAACCGCGCCTTTTTTGCGTTCGACCCCAGCACATGAAGCTCGACAGCGACGACTTCGAACTCTTCGGCCTGCACCGGCGCTTTGCGCAGGACCGCGCCGTGCTGGATGCGCGCTGGCGTTCGCTGCAGGCGGAGGTGCACCCGGACAAGTTCGCTGCCGAAGGAGCGGCCGCGCAGCGCGTGGCCATGCAATGGGCGGTGCGCGTGAACGAGGCCTACCAGCGCCTGAAGGACCCGCTCAAGCGCGGCGCCTACCTGTGCGAGCTGAACGGTGTGGCCATCGGCGCGGAGAACAACACCGCCATGCCGACGGCCTTCCTCATGCAGCAGATGGAATGGCGCGAAGCGCTGGACGATGCCGACGGTGTCGGGACCGTCGAAGCGCTGGCCGATGACGTGGCCGCGCACCGCAAGCAGGCGCTCGATGAACTGGGCCGCACCCTGGACGACCGCAGCGACTTCACCGCTGCCGCGCAGCAGGTGAGAGCCCTCATGTTCATTGATCGCTTTGCGCAGGACGTCGAAAAGCGCCTGGAGGCGCTGGGACAATAAGCACATGGCATTGCTACAGATTTCCGAGCCGGGCGGCAGCCCCGATCCGCACCAGCGCCGCATCGCGGTGGGCATCGACCTGGGCACCACGCATTCGCTGGTGGCCGCCGTGCGCAATGCCGTGGCCGAGTGCCTGCCGGACGATCAGGGCAGGGTGATCCTGCCGTCGGCGGTGCGCTACCTCGAAGGCGGCGGCCGCCGCATCGGGCAGGAGGCGCTGGCCGATGCGGCACTGGACCCGCGCAACACCATCGTGTCGGTGAAGCGCTTCATGGGCCGGGGCCTCAACGACATCGCGCACCGCGAGAAGCTGCCTTACGAATTCGTGGATGCGCCGGGCATGGTGCAACTGAAGACCGCCGACGGCGTGAAGTCGCCGGTGGAAGTGTCGGCGGAGATCCTCGCCACGCTGCGCCACCGGGCCGAGGACACCTTCGACGATGAAGTCTTCGGCGCGGTCATCACGGTGCCGGCCTACTTCGATGATGCACAGCGGCAAGCCACCAAGGACGCCGCGCAGCTCGCCGGCCTGAACGTGCTGCGCCTGATCAACGAGCCCACGGCCGCGGCGATCGCTTACGGCCTGGAGCATGGGTCCGAGGGCCTGTATGCCGTGTACGACCTGGGCGGCGGCACCTTCGACATCTCGCTGCTGCGCCTGAGCGAAGGCGTGTTCGAGGTGGTGGCCACCGGCGGCGATTCGGCCCTGGGCGGCGACGACTTCGACCGCGCACTGGCCGACTGGGCACTGGCGCAATCGGGCCTGGAGGCCATCACGCCGCAGGACAAGCGCAGCGTGCTCGTGGCGGCGCGTGCGGCGAAGGAAAAGCTCTCAAGCGTCGACCACGTGACCATGGCCTGCCCGCTGTCGGGTGGTGAACTGTCGGTGCGCGTCGATCGCGCACAGCTCGAATCGCTGGGCGCTGCGCTGCTGGCGCGCACCATCGCCGCGGTGAAGAAGGTCCTGCGCGATGCCAAGGCCGACAAGGCCGAGGTCCATGGCGTCGTGATGGTGGGCGGTTCCACCCGCATGCCCATGGTGCAGAAGGCGGTGGGCGAGTTCTTCGGACAGACGCCGCTGACCAACCTCAATCCCGATGAAGTCGTCGCGCTGGGCGCAGCCATCCAGGCCAATGCGCTGGCCGGCAACGCCGGCGCCGATGAACTGCTGCTGCTGGACGTGATCCCGCTGTCGCTGGGGCTGGAGACCATGGGCGGCCTGGTCGAGCGCATCATCCCGCGCAACAGCACCATCCCCACCGCCCGCGCCCAGGAGTTCACGACCTTCAAGGATGGCCAGACCGCGATGGCCATCCACGTGGTGCAAGGCGAGCGCGAGCTGGTGAGCGACTGCCGCTCGCTGGCGCGCTTCGAGTTGCGCGGCATCCCTCCCATGGTGGCGGGCGCGGCGCGCATCCGCGTGAGCTTCCAGGTTGATGCCGACGGCTTGCTCAGCGTGAAGGCGCGCGAGGAGCTTTCGGGTGTCGAGGCGTCCATCGACGTCAAGCCCAGCTACGGCCTGTCCGACGATGACATCGCCCGCATGCTGCGCGACAGCTTCACCACTGCCGAAGAAGACATGAAGGCCCGCGCCCTGCGCGAGTCCCGGGTGGAGGCCGAGCGCATGCTGCTGGCCACGCGCGCCGCGCTGGATGTGGACGGCGACCTGCTGGCACCCGACCAGCGCCATGCCATCGACCTGCTGCTGTATGCGGTCGAAGGCGTGCGTGACGGCGAGGATCACCACGCCATCGATGCCGCCGTCGAGGCCCTGGCCAAGGGCACCGAGGCCTTTGCCGCCGAACGAATGAACCGCAGCATCCAGCAGGCGCTTGCCGGACGCAGCGTCGACCAGATCTGAACCATGCCCATCATCAAGATCCTCCCGCACCCCGAGTACTGCCCGAATGGCGCAGAGATCAAGGCCGACCCCGGCACCTCGCTGTGCGAAGCCATGCTGGAGCACGACATCGAGATCGAGCATGCCTGCGAGATGAGCTGCGCCTGCACCACCTGCCACGTGGTGGTGCGCGAGGGCTTCAATTCATTGGGTGAACTCGACGAGTCGGAGGAAGACCTGCTGGACCGTGCCTGGGGCCTGGAGCCGACCTCGCGTCTGTCATGCCAGGCGATCGTCTCGCAGCAGGATGTGACGATCGAGATTCCGAAGTACTCGATCAATCACGCGAAAGAAAAGCACTGAGTTGGCGCATGGCGGCCGGGAGGCGGCCAAAAAAAACCTCCGCAGCCGTGAGGCTCGGAGGTTTTGAACAAAGGGCAAGGCCCTACTGAGGAGATAAGCAGTCGCCAAGCGGCTGCCGCTTTCTCATACGCAAGGCCTGTGCCACCGTCTCGTTCAGGCCGCCAGCTTTTGGCCGTGGCGGGTGTAGAGGAAGTCCAGCACTTCCTTCCGATAGTGGACGTAGCGCGGATCCTCCGCCAGCTGCACCCGATTGCGCGGACGCTCCAGCTCCACATTCAGGATCTCGCCGATCGTCGCCGCCGGTCCATTGGTCATCATCACGATGCGGTCCGACAGCAGCACCGCCTCGTCCACGTCGTGCGTGACCATCACCACCGTGCTTTGCGTGCGTGCCACGATCTTCAGCAGTTCGTCTTGCAGGTGCGCCCGGGTCAACGCATCCAGCGCGCCGAAGGGTTCGTCCATCAACAGCACCTTGGGCTCCATGGCGAGCGCCCGGGCGATGCCCACGCGCTGCTTCATGCCGCCTGAGATCTCCTGCGGACGCTTGGCAATGGCGTGGCCCATGCCGACCAGTTCGAGCGCGTCCATCGTGCGGCGCTTGAGCTCGGTCTTGTTCGCTCTCTCGCCGAACACGCGTTCCACGCCCAGGTAGACGTTTTCGTAGCAGGTGAGCCACGGCAGCAGCGAGTGGTTCTGGAACACCACCGCCCGCTCGGGCCCCGGCGAGGCGATCTCGCGGTTGTCGCACAAGAGCGCACCACTGGTGGGCATGAGCAGCCCCGCGATGAGGTTCAGCAGCGTGGATTTGCCGCAGCCCGAGTGGCCGATGAGCGTGACGAACTCGCCCTTGGCCACGGTGAGGTTCACATCCTGCAGGGCATGGAAGCGGCCCTTCTTCGTGCTGAACACCATCTCGGCGGCATGAACGTCGATGAAATTCTTCATGGCGATTCCTTCCTCACTCGTTCTCGAAGCTGAAGCGGCGGGCGATGTTGATGAGCATCCATTCGAGCAGCAGGCCCACGGTGCCGATCACGAAGATGGCGATCAGGATGTGCTTGACGTTGAGGTTGTTCCACTCGTCCCACACCCAGAAGCCGATGCCCACGCCGCCGGTCAGCATCTCGGCCGCGACGATCACCAGCCACGCGGTGCCCACCGACAGGCGCACGCCGGTCAGCATGTAGGGCAGCACAGCGGGGAAGAGGATGCGCGAGAAGATCTTCCATTCCGACAGCTTGAGCACCCGGGCCACGTTCATGTAGTCCTCGGGCACGCGCTGCACGCCGACCGCGGTGTTGATGATCATCGGCCAGATCGAGCAGATGAAGATCGTCCAGATGGCCGCCGGATTGGCCGCCTTGAACACCATCAGGCCGATGGGCAGCCAGGCCAGCGGCGACACCGGGCGCAGCAGGCTGATGAGCGGCGAGGCCATGCGGTTGAGCAGCTCGAAGCGGCCGATCATGAAGCCCAGCGGGATGCCCACGGCCGCCGCCATGCCGAAGCCCAGGGCCACGCGTTGCAGCGAGAACAGGATGTTCCAGCCGATGCCCTGGTCGTTCGGGCCTTTGCTGTAGAACGGGTCTGAGAACACCTTCACCGCCTCTTCGAAGGTGGCGGCCGGCGACGGGAAGGTGCTGCCCTTCATCGTGAGCAGGCCCCAGATGCCGACCAGCAGGGCAATGCCTGCGAGCGGCGCGAAGACCTTGAGGAAGAGGGCACCCCAATCGGTGGACGGCTTGGCCAACACCGGCGCGACCGCCTTGGGCTGCGCCGCGGATGCCGAAGGCTTGGCCGCAGGTGCTGTTGCCCGCTTGTCCGATGCCGCTTCCAGCGGCGAATGAAACACTGCACTGACCATGAGTGGACTCCTTGGTTCCGGGTAGGCCTCAGGCGGCGGAGAACTTCAGCGCGAAGCTGTCGGCGTACTTCTTCGGGTCCTTGCCGTCCCACACCGTGCCGTCGATCAGCTTGCTGGTGCGCATCACGTCCTTGGGCACGCTGATCTTCATGGCGCCGGCGACCTCCTTGTAGAGATCGATCTGGTTGATCTGCTTGGCCACGGCCAGGTAGTCGGGGTGGTCCTTGATGAGGCCCCAGCGCTTGTGCTGCGTGAGGAACCACATGCCGTCGGACAGGTACGGGAAGTTCACCGCGCCGTCGTTGAAGAACTTCATGTGGTTGGGGTCGTCCCAGGTCTTGCCCAGGCCGTTCTGGTAGCGGCCCAGGATGCGCTGGTTGATCGCATCGACGCTGGTGTTGACGTAGCTCTTGTCGGCCACCGTCTCGGCCATCTTCAGCTTGTTCTGCAGGCTCGCGTCGATCCAGCGGCTGGCCTCGAGGATGGCCATCATCACGGCGCGCGCGGTGTTGGGGTACTTCTTGACGAAGTCGCCGGTGGTGCCCAGCACCTTCTCCGGATGGTCCTTCCAGATGTCCTGCGTCGTCACCCCGGTGATGCCGATGCCGTCCATGATCGCGCGGTGGCCCCAGGGCTCGCCCACGCAGTAGCCGTCCATGTTGCCCACGCGCATGTTGGCCACCATCTGCGGCGGCGGCACCGTGATGACCTTGGCGTCCTTCATCGGGTTGATGCCGTAGGTCGCCAGCCAGTAGTACAGCCACATGGCATGCGTGCCGGTGGGGAAGGTCTGCGCGAAGGTGTATTCGCGCTTGTCGGCCTGCATCAGCTTGGCGAGTGACGCGCCGTCCACCGCGCCCTTGTCCGCCAGCTTCTTCGACAGCGTGATGGCCTGGCCGTTGTTGTTCAGCGTCATGAGCACGGCCATGTCCTTCTTGGGGCCGCTCACGCCCAGGTGCACGCCGTAGATGAGGCCGTACAGCACGTGCGCCATGTCCAGCTCGCCGTTGACCAGCTTGTCGCGCACGCCCGCCCAGGAGGCTTCCTTGGTCGGGATGATCTTCACGCCGTACTTCTTGTCGAAGCCCAGCACCGAGGCCATCACCACTGAGGCGCAGTCGGTCAGGGGGATGAAGCCGATCTTCACCTCTTCCTTCTCGGGCTTGTCGGAGCCGGCGGCATAGACGGCGCTCTGCAGCCCGGGAACCATGCCGGTGGCGCCGGCGGCGGCAGCGGCCTTGATGAGTTGACGGCGGGTCATGTCGATCTTTCCGTGTGTGTTCATGGCGGTTTGTCTCGTGCAAAAACAAAAAGGCGTCCGCACGTCACTGGTCTAGACCAGTTCGGTGGGGACGCCATCGTCCTTTCGATGTGGGCGCCAGCCTTGGCGCGCATCGATGTGGTGAGTGGGAGATCGCCGTTGACCTTCCGGTGGGGTCTTACGCAAGCCGTGTGCCAGGGGCCTTTGCCCGGCATTTCAGTCCGATGCACCAATCTGTTCTGGTGCGTTGCACAAACCTTGTGCGCGTCAGCCCAGCAAATCTGCGACGTCGATGATCCGCTGCGCCACGTCGGCGATCTTCATGCCCTTGTCCATGGCCGTCTTGCGCAGGCGCGCATAGGCCTCGCCTTCATCCAGCGAGTGCCGCTTCATGAGGATGCCCTTGGCCCGGTCGATCACCTTGCGGTCGTTGAGCTGCGTGCGTGCATCCGCGAGCTCGCGGCGCATCGCCTCCTCGTGCTGGAAGCGCGCCATCGCCACCTCCAGCACCGGCTTCACGCGCTCCGGCGCAAGGCCGGCCACCACGTAGGCCGTGACGCCCGCGGCGATGGCATCGCGCACGTGCGAGGTGTCGTCGTCGTTGGTGAACAGCACGATGGGACGCCGCGCATCGCGCGTGGCCACCACCACATGCTCCAGCGTGTCGCGCGCCTGGCTCTCGGCGTCCACGATGATCATGTCCGGGCTGATCTGGGCCAGCCGGTCGGGCAGGAAGATGTCCGCGGGCAGCACGGCCACGATGTTGTAACCGTCCTGCAGCATTCCGATGCGCAGGCTGCGCGAACGCTCGGCCTCCTCCTCCGCCTGCGGATCGGCCGGATCGGGGGCGAGGGTCTCGGGCGCGACGATGACGATGCGCAGGGCCTTGGCCGGGTTCATGGTGCGAGCAATTGCAACAATCGCGCCATGGCTTTCAGAAATGCGAAAGCCCGCGTGATGCGGGCTTTTCTCACGGGGAGCTGGGGCTCAGCGGCTGCTGTGCGAGGTCGAGATCGCGCGGCGCAACCAGCCGCCCAAGGGGCGCAGGGACCAGAACTGTGCGTCGGGCGTCATGCACTCACGCTCGCGCAGCAGGCCCTTGGCTTCCAGCATTTCCACGAAGGCCTTGACCTCCATGCGCTTCAGGCCGCTCATATCAGCGAGCTGAGCGACGGTCATGTACCGCTGCGACATGTCGTTCGCCATGCGGCGGTATGCCGTGCGGTGGAAGGGCGGACTGAGCTCCGGCCAAGCTGATAGACGATATTCTTTCATGGCTCCAACGACCTTCTGCTCTTGTGGGGCATCGCCGCTTCGAGACGGCATGCGCTCTTGTGGGAGGTGCAGGTTAGTTCTTGAAAAGGCTTGCGGGAAGGTATTTTTTGCCGAACTCGGGCAAACCCTTAGACATTAGCTGTTTCCAAATGTGTTGCTCGCGGGCGTGAGGGGCCTTTCATCGCCTCGTAAACTCCGGCCCGATGAACATTCTTGGTGTGGAGTCCTCCTGCGATGAAACCGGCGTGGCCCTGGTCCGCGCCGGACCGAAGCAGCAGATCCCCGAGCTTCGCGCCCACGCCCTGCACAGCCAGATCGACATGCACCAGGCCTATGGCGGCGTGGTGCCGGAGCTGGCCTCGCGCGACCACATCCGCCGGGTGCTGCCGCTGACGCGCCAGGTGCTGGCCGATGCCGGCGCCCAGTTGTCCGACATCGATGTGGTGGCCTTCACGCAGGGGCCAGGGTTGGCCGGCGCCTTGCTCGTGGGCGCCGGCGTGGCCTGCTCGCTGGGCGCTGCACTCGGCAAGCCGGTGGTGGGCGTGCACCACCTGGAAGGGCATCTGCTGTCGCCCTTCCTCTCGAAGGATCCGCCGCAGTTCCCGTTCGTGGCACTGCTGGTCTCGGGCGGCCACACGCAGCTCATGCGGGTGGACGACGTTGCCAGCTACGAACTGCTCGGCGAGACCATCGACGACGCTGCCGGCGAAGCCTTCGACAAATCCGCCAAGCTGATGGGCCTGGGCTACCCTGGGGGCCCTGCTTTGGCTCGGCTCGCCGAGTTCGGCGATGCCAAGGCCTTCGACTTGCCGCGACCCTTGCTGCACAGCGGCAACCTCGACTTCTCCTTCGCCGGGCTCAAGACGGCTGTGCGCACCCAGCTCATGAAGCTCGCCAACGTCTGCGAGCAGGACAAGGCCAACCTTGCCGCGTCCACGCAGGAAGCGATCGTCGAGTTGCTGGTGCGCAAGTCCCTCGCCGCGCTGAAGGAGACTGGCCTCAAGCGGCTGGTCGTGGCGGGCGGCGTGGGTGCCAACGCCCGGCTGCGTGAGATGCTGAACGCCGAATGCGCAAAGCGGCAGGTGAGGGTGCATTACCCGGAACTGTCGCTGTGCACCGACAACGGCGCGATGATTGCGCTGGCCGCCGCGATGCGCCTGCAGCGCGGCATCGCGAAGACGAGCACCGACCACACCTTCAATGTGCTGCCGCGCTGGCCGCTGCACGCCGCGTGAGGCACCGTTCATGAGAGACATCATCCGGGACCTGCCCGGTTCCAAGATCCGCGAGGTCGCCAACGCCGGCATGGGCCGCAGCGACGTGCTGGCCTTCTGGTTCGGCGAGAGCGACGAGCCGACGCCGGGCTTCATCCGCGAGGCTGCGATGGAGTCGATTTCGCGCGGCGAAACCTTCTACTCGCACAACCTCGGGCTGCCGGAGTTGCGCGAGGCGATCGCCCGCTATACCTCGCAACTGCATCCCGGCGTGAAGGCGGATCGAATCGCCGTCACGTCGTCGGGCGTGAGTGCGCTGATGCTGTCCATGCAGGCGTTGGTGGGGGCGGGCGACGAGGTGGTGGCGGTGGTGCCCGTGTGGCCCAACCTGACGGCACAGCCAGAAATCCTCGGGGCTCGGGTGAAGCGCGTGGCCTTGCGCACCGACGGGACCGCGTGGCGGCTCGATGTGGATGAGTTGCTGTCGGCGATCACGCCGCACACGCGGGCCCTCATCGTCAATGCGCCGAACAACCCTACCGGTTGGACGCTCAGCCGCACCGAGCAGCAGGTCATCCTCGACCATTGCCGCCGTAGCGGCACATGGATCGTTGCCGACGAAGTCTACGAGCGGCTGTATTTCGCCGAGGGCGCCTCCTGCGCGCCGAGCTTTCTCGACATTGCCACCCACAATGATCGCCTGATCGTGGTGCACAGCTTTTCAAAGAGCTTCCTCATGACCGGCTGGCGGCTGGGCTGGATGGTCGCGCCCGCCGAGGTCATCGCCCACATGGGCAAGCTGATCGAGTTCAACACCTCCTGTGCACCGGTGTTCGTTCAGCGGGCGGGGCTGGCGGGCCTGGCGCATGCGGACGAGTTCGTGCCCGGCCTGGTGAGTCGATTGAAAGCCTGCCGCGACGTTCTGGTGCCGCAATTGGGGCGCATTCCAGGTGTCCACCTGGCCAACCCGCTGGGCGGCATGTATGCCTTCTTTCGTGTCGAGGGGCAGGGCGATTCGCTGGCCTACGCCAAGCATCTCGTGGCGACGGCCGGCCTTGGAATCGCCCCCGGCGCAGCCTTCGGCGATGAGGCGGAAGGCTGGCTGCGCTGGTGCTTCGCATCGCAGGACACAACCCGCCTCACGCAGGGGGTGGAGCGACTGAGGCGGACGATCGTCACAAGTCCGCTATAATCGATAGGCTTTGCCCGTCAAAGGTGAAGTATTTCGCACGGCGCTGGTCGGTTTCACCGGCGACCGCAAGTTCAACACCAGGAAACCGATGAGCCGCCTTCTGAAGTTGCGGCGCACGGCCTTCCTCCATCAGGAAACTGCATGAGCAACATCAACAAGGCCGAGATCGTCAAGGCCAATGCCCGCGGCGCCAACGACACCGGGTCCCCCGAAGTCCAGGTCGCCCTGCTGACCGCCCGCATCAACGAACTCACCCCCCACTTCAAGACCCACCTCAAGGACCACCACGGTCGCCGCGGTCTGCTGAAGATGGTCAACACCCGCAAGAGCCTTCTGGCCTACCTCAAGAAGAAGGACGCGGACCGCTACACCGCCCTGATCCACAAGCTGGGTCTGCGCAAGTAAACCGCCAATGAAATCAAAGAGCCTGTCTGCCGAACCGTGCAGCACAGGCTCTTTGTGTTTGGAGCCGGGCAGCCATCGATGACGATGTGTCATTCCACCGACGTTTCCACCTTCGGGAGCATCGCTGGAATGGCATCGCGCCAGGAGGCTTGGGTTCCGGGGACAAGGGCACACCCGAAAACGTGCTCCGCATAACCGGAGATAAGAACCATGAGCATGTTCAACAAAGTCACCAAGACCTTCCAATGGGGTCAGCACACCGTCACGATGGAAACGGGCGAGATCGCCCGCCAGGCGTCGGGCGCTGTCATCGTCAACGTGGAAGACACGGTCATCCTCGCCACCGTGGTGGGCGCCAAGAACGCCAAGCCCGGCCAGGACTTCTTCCCCCTGACCGTCGACTACATCGAGAAGACCTACGCCGCCGGCAAGATCCCCGGCAGCTTCTTCAAGCGTGAAGGCCGCCCGAGCGAACTCGAGACGCTGACCTCCCGCCTGATCGACCGCCCGCTGCGTCCGCTCTTCCCGGACGGCTTCTACAACGAAGTGCAGGTCGTCATCCACGTGCTGTCGCTGAACCCTGAAGTCGCGGCCGACATCCCCTCGCTGATCGGCGCGAGCGCGGCGCTGGCCATCTCCGGCATCCCGTTCAACGGCCCCATCGGCGCGGCGCGCGTGGGCTACCTCAACGGCGAATACGTGCTGAACCCGACCAAGGCCCAGCTCGAACAATCGCAGATGGATCTCGTCGTCGCCGGCACGCAAGCCGCCGTGCTGATGGTGGAATCCGAAGCCCAGCAGCTCAGCGAAGAAGTGATGCTCGGCGGCGTGGTGTTCGGCCACGAGCAGGGCAACATCGCCATCGCGGCGATCAACGACCTGGTGCGCGACGCCGGCAAGCCGGCCTGGGACTGGCAGCCGCCGGCCAAGGACGAAGCCTTCATCGGCAAGATCAACGCGCTGGCTGAAGAAAAGCTGCGCGCGGCCTACCAGATCCGCTCCAAGCAGGCTCGCACGCAGGCCACGCGCGAAGTGGCGGCCTTCACCGTCGCCGCGCTGACCGAAGAGGGCGTGGAGTTCGACAAGGTCAAGGTCGACAACGTCCTGTTCGACATCGAAGCCAAGATCGTGCGCAGCCAGATCCTGTCGGGCGAGCCCCGCATCGACGGCCGCGACACCCGCACGGTGCGCGCCATCGAGATCCGCAACGGCGTGCTGCCGCGCGTCCACGGCTCGGCGCTGTTCACCCGCGGTGAAACGCAGGCCCTCGTCGCCGCCACGCTGGGCACCGACCGCGACTCGCAGAAGATCGACGCGCTGGCCGGCGAGTTCAGCGAGCATTTCATGCTCCACTACAACATGCCTCCGTTCGCCACCGGCGAAACCGGTCGCGTGGGCAGTCCCAAGCGCCGCGAGATCGGCCACGGCCGGCTGGCCAAGCGCGCCCTGGTCGCCGTGCTGCCGGGCCGCGACGAGTTCCCGTACTCGATGCGCGTGGTGAGCGAGATCACCGAGTCCAACGGCTCCTCGTCCATGGCGTCCGTCTGCGGCGGCTGCCTGGCGCTGATGGATGCCGGCGTGCCGCTGAAGGCACACGTGGCGGGCATCGCCATGGGCCTGATCAAGGAAGGCAACCGCTTCGCCGTGCTGACCGACATCCTGGGCGATGAAGATCACCTGGGCGACATGGACTTCAAGGTGGCCGGCACGACCACCGGCGTGACCGCCCTGCAGATGGACATCAAGATCCAGGGCATCACCAAGGAAATCATGCAGGTCGCACTGGCCCAGGCCAAGGAGGCGCGCATGCACATCCTGGGCAAGATGGTGGACGCCATGGGCGGCGCGAAGACCGAGGTCTCGCAGTTCGCTCCGCGCCTGTACACCATGAAGATCAATCCGGAGAAGATCCGCGACGTCATCGGCAAGGGCGGCGCGACCATCCGCGCTCTTACGGAAGAGACCGGCACCACCATCGACATCGCCGAAGACGGCACCATCACCATCGCCTCGACCGATGCCGGCAAGGCCGAAATGGCCAAGAAGCGCATCGAGGAGATCACCGCGGAAGTGGAAGTGGGCAAGGTCTACGAAGGCCCCATCACCAAGATCCTCGACTTCGGTGCGCTCGTGAACCTGCTGCCCGGCAAGGACGGCCTGCTGCACATCAGCCAGATCGCCCACCAGCGTGTCGAGAAGGTCACCGACTTCCTCAAGGAAGGCCAGATCGTGAAGGTCAAGGTGCTCGAGACCGACGAGAAGGGCCGCGTCAAGCTGTCGATGAAGGCACTGCTCGACCGCGAACCGCAGCAACCGTCGCACGAGTAAGGCCGACAAGGCCGGCTTGCGGATTGCTCCGCATGCCGGTCATGCCACCTTGCCCGGAGCCTGCCGATGAAAGCCATCGAGATCACCCAATTCGGCGCACCTGATGTGTTGCGCGCCGCTGTTCGCCCGGACCCGGTTGCGGGGGCTGGCGAGGTGTTGATCCGCGTGGCGGCGTCAGGCGTGAACCGGCCGGACGTGCTCCAGCGCAAAGGGATGTACCCCGTGCCGCCGGGCGCTTCGGATCTGCCGGGGCTGGAGGTGGCGGGTGTCATCGAGAGCGGTGACGCTGCGGCCATGGCTGAAGCGGGGCTGAAGGTCGGCGATCGCGTTTGCGCCCTCGTGGCCGGCGGCGGCTATGCCGAGCTGTGCGTGGCGCCTGCGGGCCAGTGCCTGCCGGTGCCTGCCGCGCTCAGCGACATCGATGCCGCAAGCCTGCCCGAGACCTTCTTCACCGTCTGGTCCAACGTCTTCGACCGTGCGCATCTGCAAGCGGGCGAGACGCTGCTGGTGCAAGGCGGCAGCAGCGGCATCGGTGTCACGGCGATCCAGCTCGCGAAGGCGGCCGGCGCCAGGGTGATCGTCACCGTGGGCTCCGACGACAAGGCCGCGGCCTGCCGGGCCCTGGGTGCTGACGAAGCCATCAACTACAAGACCCACGACTTCGTGGCCGAGGTCAGGCGCATCACCGGCGGCCGCGGCGTGAACGTGGTGCTCGACATGGTCGCAGGCGAGTACGTTGCTCGGGAACTCGACTGTATGGCCGACGATGGACGTATCGTCATCATCGCCGTGCAAGGTGGTGTGAAGGCGCAGTTCGACGCCGGCATGGTGCTCAGGCGTCGCCTGACCATCACCGGCTCCACGCTGCGTCCTCGCTCGGTGCAGTTCAAGACCGCCATCGCGCAGTCTTTGCGCGAGAAGGTCTGGCCATGGCTGGAGAGCGGTGCCGTCAAGCCCGTGATCCACCAGGTGTTCCCTGCGCATGAAGCTGCTGCAGCCCATGCGCTGATGGAGTCCAACCGCCACATCGGCAAGCTCGTTTTGCAATGGTGATTGAGGAGAACCACGGAATGCGTCGCAAGCTCGTCGTCGGCAACTGGAAGATGAACGGCAACCGCCTGGCCAACACCGAACTGCTGGCCGGCATCGAGGCCGCCGGTCCCTTCGTGGCCGACGTGGCCGTGTGTGCCCCGTTCCCGTACCTGTCCGAGGTGGCACTCGCCCTGCAGGGCAAGCGCATCGCCTGGGGCGCACAGGATTGCTCCTCGCACGAATCGGGCGCCTTCACCGGCGAGGTGTCGGCTGCCATGCTGGCCGAGTTCGCCTGCAAGTACGTCATCGTGGGCCACTCGGAGCGCCGTGCGTACCACGCCGAATCCGACCAGCTCGTGGCGGACAAGGCCAAGGCGGCGCTGGCGCATCACATCACGCCGATCGTGTGCGTGGGCGAGACCCTGGCCGAGCGCGAAGCCGGGCAGACCGATGCGGTCGTGAAGCGCCAGCTGTCGGCGGTGATCCACACCCTGGGGCACTGCATTCCGCAGATCGTCGTCGCCTATGAGCCGGTGTGGGCCATCGGCACGGGCAAGACCGCCACGCCGGAGCAGGCGCAGGCGGTGCATGCCGTGCTGCGCTTGCAACTGCGCGCGGCCACCCCCAAGTCGGACGACATGCAAATCCTCTACGGCGGCAGCGTCAAGCCCGACAATGCCGCGACCTTGTTTTCACAGCCCGACATCGACGGCGGGCTGATCGGGGGCGCGTCCCTCAAGGCGGCGGACTTCGCTGCCATCTGCCGTGCGGCGGCCTGAAGCCGTCGCACTCAAGAACTTTTCCAAGAGCTGAGAGAAACAATGAGCTGGTTGCATAGTTTGGTGGTGGTGATCCAGATCCTCGCGGCACTCGCGATGATTGGCCTGGTGTTGGTGCAGCACGGCAAGGGCGCCGACATGGGTGCGTCCTTCGGCAGTGGCGCATCGGGCAGCCTGTTTGGCGCCACCGGCAGCGCGAACTTCCTGTCGCGCTCCACGGCGGTGTGTGCTGGCCTCTTCTTCATCTGCACGCTGAGCCTGGCCTTCCTGTCCAGCAACTCGGTGCGCAGCACCGGCGGCACCGGCAGCGTGCTCGACCGCGCACCCGTGACGGCACCCGCACCCGCGGCCAGCAGCAACGTTCCGCAGATCCCAACGGGCGTGGCGCCCGCAGGTGGTGCCTCTGCCGCGGGCGCGGCACCTGCCGCCGCTGCGTCCACGGCCCCCGCGATCCCGACCAAGTAAGCCGTCAAAACGTTGACACAAGAGGCGTTCGCCAATCGGTGCTGCAGTGCAGCGCTCACATTGAGAAACGCCTTTCTTTGCGGTTAGAATGCGAGGCTGTTCAGAGAGCAACTCCTCACGCAATCTGGATCATCCGCTTTACAAGTGGCCGTCGTGGTGAAATTGGTAGACACGCTATCTTGAGGGGGTAGTGGCGAAAGCTGTGCGAGTTCGAGTCTCGCCGACGGCACCAGTGTTCTAGAAGGGGGCTTTCACAGCCCCCTTCGACCGCCAAGCCAAGCCACCATGAATCTGGAACCCTACCTGCCCGTCATCCTCTTCATTCTGGTGGGGGTGGCAGTCGGAGTGGCTCCGCAGGTTCTGGGCTTCCTGCTCGGCCCGCGCCGTCCCGACACGGCGAAGAATTCCCCTTACGAGTGTGGCTTCGAAGCCTTTGAAGATGCGCGCATGAAGTTCGATGTGCGCTACTACCTCGTGGCCATCCTGTTCATCCTCTTCGACCTCGAGATCGCCTTCCTCTTCCCGTGGGCCGTCTCGCTGAAGGAAATCGGTGCCACCGGCTTCTGGGCCATGATGATTTTCCTGGGCATCCTCGTCGTGGGCTTCGCTTACGAGTGGAAAAAAGGCGCCCTGGACTGGGAATGACGGAGTACTAGAAGATGGGCATCGAAGGCGTTCTCAAGGAAGGTTTCGTCACCACGAGCCTTGACTCCCTGATCAACTGGTCGAAGACCGGCTCGCTGTGGCCGATGACCTTCGGCCTGGCCTGCTGTGCGGTCGAGATGATGCACGCGGGCGCCGCGCGCTACGACATCGACCGTTTCGGCATGCTGTTCCGGCCGAGCCCCCGCCAGTCCGACCTGATGATCGTGGCCGGCACGCTGTGCAACAAGATGGCGCCGGCGCTGCGCAAGGTGTACGACCAGATGGCCGAGCCGCGCTGGGTGCTGTCCATGGGCTCGTGTGCGAATGGCGGCGGCTACTACCACTACAGCTACTCCGTGGTCCGCGGCTGCGACCGCATCGTGCCGGTGGACGTGTACGTGCCCGGCTGCCCGCCGACCGCCGAAGCCCTGCTGTACGGGATCATCCAACTGCAGGCGAAGATCCGCCGCGAAAACACGATCGCGCGGTGAACGGCATGACCAGACTCGACACACTGAAGGCTGCGCTCGAAGAAGTCCTGGGCGACAAGATCAAGAAGCTCGTCGCGGACCGCGGCGAGATCACCATCACCGTCTCGGCGGGCGACTACGTCGCTTCGTCGCTGGCGTTGCGCGACGACCCCTCGCTGCACTTCGAGCAACTCATCGACCTGTGCGGCGTGGACTACGCCAGCTACAAGGACCAGGCCTGGGACGGCCCGCGCTTCTGCGTGGTGAGCCACCTGCTGTCCGTGCAGAACAACTGGCGCGTGCGCCTGAAGGTCTTCGCGCCTGATGACGACGTGCCCACCGTGGCCTCGCTCGTGGATGTGTGGAGCGCCGCCAACTGGTTCGAGCGCGAAGCCTTCGACCTGTACGGCATCATCTTCGACGGCCACCTCGACCTTCGCCGCATCCTCACCGACTACGGCTTCATCGGCCACCCGTTCCGCAAGGACTTCCCGGTGTCGGGTCACGTCGAGATGCGCTACGACCCCGAGCAAAAGCGCGTCATCTACCAGCCGGTCACCATCGAGCCGCGCGAGATCACGCCGCGAATCATTCGTGAAGACAACTACGGTGGTCTCCAGTAATCATGGCTGAGATCAAGAACTACACCCTGAACTTCGGCCCGCAGCACCCGGCCGCGCACGGCGTGCTGCGACTGGTGCTCGAGCTGGACGGCGAAGTCATCCAGCGCGCCGACCCCCACATCGGCCTGCTGCACCGCGCCACCGAGAAGCTGGCCGAGACACGCACCTACATCCAGTCGCTGCCGTACATGGACCGTCTCGACTACGTGTCGATGATGTGCAACGAGCATGCGTACTGCCTGGCCATCGAGAAGCTGCTGGGCATCGACGTGCCGGTGCGCGCGCAGTACATCCGCGTGATGTTCAGCGAGATCACCCGCCTGCTGAACCACCTGCTGTGGCTCGGCGCGCACGGCCTGGACTGCGGTGCGATGAACATCTTCATCTACTGCTTCCGCGAGCGCGAAGACCTGTTCGACATGTACGAGGCCGCATCGGGCGCCCGCATGCATGCGGCCTACTTCCGTCCGGGTGGCGTGTACCGCGACCTGCCGGATTCGATGCCGCAGTACAAGCACTCGAAGATCCGCAACGCGAAGGCGATGGCGAAGATGAACGAGAACCGCCAGGGTTCTCTGCTCGACTTCATCGACGACTTCGTGAAGCGCTTCCCGACCTACATGGACGAGTACGAGACGCTGCTGACCGACAACCGCATCTGGAAGCAGCGCACGGTGGGCATCGGCGTCGTCTCGCCCGAGCGCGCGCTGAACCTGGGCTTCACCGGCCCCATGCTGCGCGGCTCCGGCATCGCCTGGGACCTGCGCAAGAAGCAGCCGTACGACGTGTACGACAAGATGGACTTCGACGTCCCCGTCGGCGTCAATGGCGACACCTACGACCGCTACCTGGTCCGCATCGAGGAGATGCGCCAGTCCAACCGCATCATCAAGCAGTGCGTGGACTGGCTCAAGGCCAACCCGGGCCTGCCGGTCATCACCGACAACCACAAGGTGGCGCCGCCTTCACGCGTGGACATGAAGTCCAGCATGGAAGAGCTGATCCACCACTTCAAGCTCTTCACTGAAGGCTTCCACGTGCCCGAAGGCGAGGCCTACGCGGCGGTGGAGCATCCGAAGGGCGAGTTCGGCATCTACCTCGTGAGCGACGGTGCCAACAAGCCGTACCGCCTGAAGATCCGCGCCCCGGGCTTCCCGCACCTGGCGGCGCTCGATGAAATGGCCCGCGGCCACATGATTGCCGACGCGGTCGCGGTCATCGGCACGATGGACATTGTGTTTGGAGAGATCGACCGATGATTTCCGAGTCGACCAAGGCGCGCTTCGCCCGCGAAGTCGCCAAGTTTCCGGCGGACCAGAAGCAGTCCGCCGTGATGGCTTGCCTGGCCATCGTCCAGCAGGAGCAAGGCCACGTCTCGCAAGAGAGCGAACTGGCCGTGGCCGACTACCTCGGCATGCCGCCCATCGCGGTGCACGAGGTGACGACCTTCTACAACATGTACAACCAGGCACCGACTGGCAAGTACAAGCTCAACGTCTGCACCAACCTGCCGTGCCAGCTGCGCGACGGCGAGAAGGCGCTGGAGCACGTGTGCTCGCGCCTGAACGTGGAAGAGGGCGGCACGACGGCCGATGGCCTCTTCACCGTGCAGAAGAGCGAATGCCTGGGCGCCTGCGCCGACGCGCCGGTGATGCTGGTCAACGACCGGCAGATGCTGAGCTTCATGAGCAACGAGCGCCTCGACGAGCTGCTCACCCTGCTCAAGAACTCGAAGTAAACAGAGAGCACCAACGACATGCTGGACCTCTCCAAGTTCCAATCGACAGGCAACGAGACCTGTTTCCACGGCCGCCACATCAACCCGCAGATTTATGCAGGGCTGGATGGCAAGAACTGGTCGATCAAGGAGTACGAGGCGCGCGGCGGCTACAAGGCGCTGCGCAAGATCCTCGGCAAGGATGGCAGCGAGGGCATGACGCCCGACCAGGTCATCGCCGAGGTGAAGACCTCCGGCCTGCGCGGCCGCGGCGGTGCCGGCTTCCCGACGGGCCTGAAGTGGAGCTTCATGCCCCGCATGTTCCCGGGCGCGAAGTACCTCGTCTGCAATTCGGACGAAGGCGAGCCGGGCACCTGCAAGGACCGCGACATCCTGATGTTCAACCCGCACATCGTCATCGAAGGCATGGCGATCGCGGCGTACGCCATGGGCATCAGCGTGGGCTACAACTACATCCACGGTGAGATCTTCGAGGTGTACGAACGCTTCGAAGCCGCCCTGGAAGAGGCGCGTGCCGCCGGCTACCTGGGCGACGGCATCATGGGCTCGGGCTACAACTTCCAGCTCCACGCCTCGCACGGCTTCGGTGCCTACATCTGCGGCGAGGAAACCGCGCTGCTCGAATCGCTGGAAGGCAAGAAGGGCCAGCCGCGCTTCAAGCCGCCGTTTCCGGCCAGCTACGGCCTGTACGGCAAGCCCACGACGATCAACAACACCGAGACCTTCGCCGCGGTGCCGTGGATCATCAACAACGGCGGCCAGCCTTACCTGGAGATCGGCAAGCCCAACAACGGCGGCACCAAGATCTTCTCGGTGGTGGGCGACGTGCAGCGTCCCGGCAACTTCGAGATTCCGCTGGGCACGCCGTTCAGCAAGCTGCTGGAACTCGCCGGCGGCGTTCGCCCCGGCCGCACGCTCAAGGCGGTGATCCCCGGGGGATCGTCGGCGCCCGTGCTGCCCGCCAGCATCATGATGGACACGACGATGGACTACGACGCCATCGCCAAGGCCGGCTCCATGCTGGGCTCGGGCGCGGTCATCGTGATGGACGACACGCGCTGCATGGTCAAGAGCCTGCTGCGCCTGAGTTATTTCTACCAGCACGAATCCTGCGGCCAGTGCACGCCCTGCCGCGAGGGCACGGGCTGGCTATGGCGCATGGTCGACCGCATCGAACACGGCAAGGGAAAGATGAGCGACATCGACCTCTTGAACTCGGTGGCCGACAACATCCAGGGCCGCACCATCTGCGCCCTCGGTGATGCGGCGGCGATGCCTGTGCGCGCCATGATCAAGCACTTCCGTGATGAGTTCGTGCATCACATCGAACACAAGACCTGCGTGGTGTCCGCTCATGCTTGAAATCGATCTCGACGGCAAGAAGGTCTCGGTGCCTGAAGGCAGCATGGTGATGCATGCGGCCGACAAGGCCGGCACCTACATCCCCCACTTCTGCTATCACAAGAAGCTGTCCATCGCGGCCAACTGCCGCATGTGCCTCGTTGATGTCGAAAAGGCGCCCAAGCCGATGCCGGCCTGCGCGACGCCCGTCACCAATGGCATGATCGTGCGCACCAAGAGCGACAAGGCGCTCAAGGCCCAGCAGTCGGTGATGGAGTTCCTGCTCATCAACCACCCGCTGGACTGCCCCATCTGCGACCAGGGCGGCGAATGCCAGCTGCAAGACCTGGCCGTGGGCTACGGTGGCTCCTCCTCGCGCTACGAGGAAGAAAAGCGCGTGGTCTTCCACAAGGAAGTCGGCCCGCTGCTGTCTCTCGAGGAGATGAGCCGCTGCATCCATTGCACCCGCTGCGTGCGCTTCGGCCAGGAAGTGGCCGGCGCGATGGAGCTGGGCATGGTCAACCGCGGCGAGCATTCCGAGATCACGACGATTGCCGGCGACACGGTGGACTCCGAGCTGTCGGGCAACATGATCGACCTGTGCCCGGTCGGCGCCATCACGAGCAAGCCCTTCCGCTACCAGGCACGAACCTGGGAACTCTCGCGCCGCAAGAGCGTGAGCCCGCACGATGGCACGGGTGCCAACCTGATCGTGCAGGTGAAGTCCGGCAAGGTGTTGCGCGTGGTTCCGCTGGAGAACGAGGACGTCAACGAGTGCTGGATCGCCGACCGCGACCGCTTCTCGTACGAGGCCGTGAACAGCGACGCCCGCCTGACCTCGCCGATGGTGAAGCAGGGCGGCGAGTGGAAGGCCACCGACTGGACGACTGCGCTCGAATACGTGGCGCGCAGCCTCACGCAGATCAAGGCGGACCATGGCGCGGCCAGCATCGGCGCGCTGGGCTCGGCCCACAACACTGTGGAAGAGCTGCACCTGCTGGCCAAGCTGGTGCGCGGGCTGGGCAGCGAGAACATCGACTACCGCACCCGCCACGCCGAATTCGCGAAGGCCGAGGGCGTTCGCTGGCTGGGCACGTCCATCGCGTCGCTGTCCACCCTGCAGCGCGTGCTGGTGGTGGGTTCCTTCCTGCGCAAGGACCATCCGCTGTTCGCGGCGCGCCTGCGCCAGGCCCAGAAGAAGGGCGGCAAGATCCACAGCATCCATGCAGTGCAGGACGACTGGGCGATTCCGCTGGCGAGCAGCGTGAGCGTGGCGCCGAGCGGATGGGTGAATGCGCTGGCCTCCGTGGCTGCTGCCGTGGCTTCTGCCAAGGGCGTGGCGGCACCGGTGCAAGCCGAAGCCACCGCAGATGCGAAGTCCATCGCGGACTCGCTGCTGTCCGGCGAACGCAAGGCCGTGCTGCTGGGCAACGCTGCCGCGCAGCATCCGCAGGCGTCCAGCCTGCTGGCGCTGGCAAACTTCATCGGCGAGCAGACCGGCGCCACGGTGGGCTACCTCACCGAAGCCGCCAACACGGTCGGCGCGCAGCTCGTGAACGCGCTGCCTGGCGCCAACGGATTGAATGCGGCCGACATGCTGGGCGGCAAGCTCAAGGCGGCCATCCTGTTGAACGTGGAGCCGGCCTTCGACGCTGCCAACCCGGCAGGCGCCATCGCCGCGCTGAACAAGGCCGACATGGTCGTCGCGCTGACGCCGTTCAAGGACGCCGCGCTCGACTGCGCCGACGTGCTGCTGCCCATCGCGCCGTTCACCGAGACCGCGGGCACCTTCGTCAATGCCGAAGGCCGTGTCCAAGGTTTCCACGGCGTGGTGAAGCCGCATGCCGACACCCGCCCCGCGTGGAAGGTGTTGCGCGTGCTGGGCAACATGCTGGGCCTGCAGGGCTTCGACTTCGAGACCTCCGACGAGGTGAAGGCCGAAGCGCTGAAGGGCGACATCACGGCACGCCTGAGCAACAAGACGGGTGCTGCCGTCACCTCGGCGGCTGCTGCGCAAGGCCTGGAGCGTGTCGCCGACGTGGCCATCTACGGCACCGACTCGCTCGTGCGCCGCGCCACCTCGCTGCAGCTCACGGCCGACGCCAAGCCGCCGGTCGTGGGCCTGCCGCAAGCCGTGTGGACGCAGCTCGGCCTGGCCGACGGTGCCAGCGTGCGCGTGACCCAGGGCGACGCCAGCGCCGTGCTGCCGGCCCGCCTGGACACGACGCTTGCGCCCACCGCTGTGCGCGTGACCGCCGGACGCCATGAAACCGCCGCGCTGGGTGCCATGTTCGGCCCCATCGCCGTTGCCAAAGCCTGAGGCCGCCGATGATCGACACCCTCTACAACTTCGGCAGTGAGCATCTGGGCGGCGCCTGGCCGGTGGCCTGGTCGCTGATCAAGATCGTCTGCCTGGTGCTTCCGCTGCTGATCTGCGTGGCCTACCTCACGCTGTGGGAACGCAAGGCCATCGGCTGGACGCAGATCCGTCCCGGTCCGAACCGCGTGGGACCGCTCGGCCTTCTGCAACCCATCGCCGATGCGGTGAAGCTGATCTTCAAGGAGATCATCGTTCCCACGGCGGCCAACAAGGGCCTGTTCTTCCTGGGCCCGGTCATGACCATCATGCCGGCGCTGGCCGCCTGGGCGGTCGTGCCTTTCGGCCCGGATGCGGCGCTGGCCAATGTCAACGCCGGCCTGCTGTTCCTGATGGCCATCACCTCGATGGAAGTCTATGGCGTGATCATCGCCGGCTGGGCATCGAACTCGAAGTACGCCTTCCTCGGCGCGCTGCGCGCCTCGGCCCAGATGGTGAGCTATGAAATCGCCATGGGCTTCGCGCTGGTGGTGGTGCTCATGGTGTCGGGCACGCTGAACACCTCCGAGATCGTGCTGGGTCAGGGCAAGGGCACCTTCGCCAGCATGGGCCTCACGTTCCTGAGCTGGAACTGGCTGCCGCTGCTGCCCATCTTCGTCGTCTACGTCATCGCCGGCATCGCCGAGACCAACCGCCACCCCTTCGACGTGGTGGAAGGCGAATCGGAAATCGTGGCCGGCCACATGGTGGAGTACTCGGGCATGGCCTTCGCCATGTTCTTCCTGGCCGAGTACGCCAACATCATCCTCGTGTCGGCGCTCGCCTCGGTGATGTTCCTGGGCGGCTGGCTGGCGCCGGTTTCGTTCTCGGTGCTGGGCATGAGCACGCCCGAGTGGATCGTCAAGACGTCCTGGCTCTGGAACTGGTTCTGGCTGTTCGCCAAGACCTTCGTCATCTGCACGCTGTTCCTCTGGGTGCGTGCCACGTTCCCGCGCTTCCGCTATGACCAGATCATGCGCCTGGGCTGGAAGATCTTCATCCCGGTCACACTCGTGTGGCTGGTGGTGGTGGGGCTGTGGATCCAATCGCCCTGGAACATCTGGAAGTAAACGCACATGGCTGCTGCAACCACCTTCAAGGATTTCTTCTCGAGCTTCTTCCTGCTCGAGCTCGCCAAGGGCATGAAGCTCACGGGCCGCCACTTCTTCCAGAAGAAGATCACCGTGCAGTTCCCGGAAGAGAAGACGCCGCTGTCGCCGCGCTTCCGTGGCCTGCACGCGCTGCGCCGCTACGAGAACGGCGAAGAGCGCTGCATCGCCTGCAAGCTGTGCGAGGCGGTGTGCCCGGCGCTGGCCATCACCATCGAATCCGATGTGCGTGACGACGGCTCGCGCCGCACCACGCGCTACGACATCGACCTGACCAAGTGCATCTTCTGCGGCTTCTGCGAAGAAAGCTGCCCGGTGGATTCCATCGTCGAGACGCACATCCTCGAATACCACGGCGAAAAGCGGGGCGACCTGTACTTCACCAAGGACATGCTGCTCGCCGTCGGCGACCGCTACGAAAAGGAAATCGCGGCCAACAAGGAGGCTGACGCCCGCTACCGCTGAAGCCTTTCGTGCTTCGCGTGTTCGGCCCGACCAAGCAGTCCGAGGGCCAGGCGCTTCACTACACATGCACACCACCACCGCGCTCTTCTACGTCTTCTCGGCCGTGCTTCTGTTCGCCTCGTTCAGGGTGATCACCGCACGCAGCCCGGTCTATGCCGCGCTCTACCTCGTACTGGCCTTCTTCTCGGCCTCGTGCGTGTGGATGCTCCTGCGCGCCGAATTCCTCGCCATCTCGCTCGTGCTCGTCTACGTGGGCGCAGTGATGGTGCTGTTCCTGTTCGTCGTGATGATGCTGGACATCAACGTGGACAGCCTGCGCGTGGGTTTCTGGAAGCACTTCCCGGTGGCCGCCGCCGTGGGCGTGGTGATCGCGCTCGAAATGGCGCTGGTGCTCATGCCCGGCTTCGACGTGCGCACCGCCCCCGAGGCCGATGCCGCGGCGCTCAAGCTGGGCAACACCAAGCTGCTGGGCATCGAGATCTACACCCACTACCTGTACCCGCTGCAGATCGCGGCGGTGCTGCTGCTGGTGGCCATCGTGGCGGCCATCGCGCTGACCCTGCGCCGCCGCAAGGACTCGAAGTACCTCGACCCGTCCGAGCAGATCAAGGCGAAGAAGGCCGATCGCATGCGCCTGGTGAAGATGGCGCCGACCGTCGAGCTGCCGCCGGCGCCTGAAGCCGCCACTGGAGAGAAAGCATGAGCGTCGGACTCGGCCACTTCCTGTCGCTGGGCGCGATCCTCTTCGCGCTGTCGGTGATCGGCATCTTCCTGAACCGCAAGAACCTCATCGTGCTGCTGATGTGCATCGAGCTGATGCTGCTGGCGGTGAACCTGAACTTCGTCGCCTTCTCGCACTACCTGCCGGTGGGCGCCGACAAGATGGGCGGGCAGGTCTTCGTGTTCTTCATCCTGACCGTGGCGGCGGCCGAGTCGGCCATCGGCCTGGCCATCCTCGTCGTGCTGTTCCGCAACCGTTCGTCGATCAACGTCGATGAACTGGACGAACTGAAGGGCTGAGGCAAAAAGAATGTCTGCACAACTGTCTCAAACGCAGCTCCTGTGGGTTCCGCTGGCGCCGCTCATCGGCGCCGTGGTGGCGGGCTTCTTCGGCAAGACCGTCGGTCGCCGGGGCGCGCACACCGTCACCATCCTGGGCGTGCTGGTGTCCTTCATCCTCTCGGCCATGGTGCTCAAGTCGGTCGCGGCCGACGGCGCACGCTTTTCCGGCACCGTCTATGAATGGATGGTGCTGGGCGGCCTGAAGATGGAAGTCGGCTTCCTGGTCGACGGCCTCACCGCCATGATGATGTGCGTGGTGACCTTCGTGTCGCTGATGGTGCACATCTACACCATCGGCTACATGGAAGAGGATCCGGGCTACCAGCGCTTCTTCTCGTACATCTCGCTGTTCACCTTCTCGATGCTCATGCTCGTGATGAGCAACAACTTCCTGCAGCTGTTCTTCGGCTGGGAAGCGGTGGGCCTGGTGTCGTACCTGCTGATCGGCTTCTGGTACACCAAGCCGACGGCGGTGTTCGCCAACATGAAGGCCTTCCTGGTGAACCGGGTGGGCGACTTCGGCTTCATCCTGGGCATCGGCCTGATCGTGGCCTACGCCGGTACGCTGAGCTACAGCGAAGCCTTCGCCAAGGGGCCGGAGCTGGCCAAGCAGCTGTTCCCAGGCACCGGCTGGCTCATCATCACGGTGACCTGCATTTGCCTGTTCATCGGCGCGATGGGCAAGAGCGCGCAGTTCCCGCTGCACGTGTGGCTGCCTGACTCGATGGAAGGCCCGACGCCGATCTCCGCGCTGATCCACGCCGCCACGATGGTGACGGCCGGCATCTTCATGGTGGCGCGCATGTCGCCGCTGTTCGAGCTGTCGGACACCGCGCTGAACTTCGTGATGGTGATTGGTGCCATCACGGCGCTGTTCATGGGCTTCCTGGGCATCATCCAGAACGACATCAAGCGCGTGGTGGCGTATTCCACGCTCTCGCAGCTGGGCTACATGACGGTCGCGCTGGGCGCGTCCGCCTACTCGGTGGCGGTGTTCCACCTGATGACGCACGCCTTCTTCAAGGCGCTGCTGTTCCTCGGCGCGGGCTCGGTCATCATCGGCATGCACCACGACCAGGACATCCGCAACATGGGCGGCCTGCGCAAGTACATGCCCATCACCTGGATCACTTCGCTGCTGGGCTCGCTGGCGCTGATCGGAACGCCGTTCTTCGCGGGCTTCTACTCGAAGGACAGCATCATCGATGCGGTGCACCTGAGCCACCTGCCGGGCGCGCAATTCGCCTATGCGGCGGTGGTGATCGGCGTGTTCGTCACGGCGTTCTACTCCTTCCGCATGTACTTCCTGGTCTTCCACGGCAAGGAACGCTTCCATCACAAGCCCTTCCCGGGCGAGCATGACCACCACGACGACCACGGCGAGCACCACGACCCGCACGAGTCGCCCTGGGTCGTCACCGCGCCGCTGGTGCTGCTGGCGGTGCCTTCGGTGGTCATCGGCTTCCTCACCATCGGCTCGCTGCTGTATGGCGACTTCTTCAAGGACGCGATCTTCGTCAACGGCGAACTGCATCCGGCCATGGAAGAAATGGGCAAGGAATTCGGTGGTGCCGTGGGCATGGCCGTGCACGGCCTGATGTCGCTGCCGTTCTTCCTGGCGCTGTCCGGCGTGGTCGTCGCGTACTTCTTCTACATGGTCAAGCCCGAGATCCCGGCCGCCATCAAGGCGCGCTCCGGCCTGGTCTACAAGATCCTCGAGAACAAGTACTACATGGACTGGTTCAACGAGAACGTCCTCGCTGCAATGGCACGCGGCCTCGGCCGTGGCCTGTGGAAGGGTGGCGACCAGGGCCTGATCGATGGCATCGCCATCAACGGCTCGGCACGCGTAGTGGGCGGCGTCGCTGCCATCGTGCGCACCTTCCAGACTGGCTACCTGTACTGGTATGCGCTGGTCATGATCCTCGGCGTGATCGGGCTGCTGACCTGGCAGCTCGCACCCTACCTGCGCACCTTCTTCAATTTTGGCCCCTTGCTGGGCGGCTAACGAAGCCCGGAGAACAAGAACATGGGATTGTTGAGCCTTGCCATCTGGCTGCCGATCGTCGCGGGCGTGATCCTGCTGGCGGTCGGCCGTGACGAACATGCGAACACCGTGCGCTGGATGGCGCTGGTGGCTGCGCTGGCCAGCTTCTTCGTCACGCTGCCGCTGATCATCAACTTCAACGCCTCCACCGCTGCGATGCAGTTCGTGGAGAACCTTGCCTGGATCGACCGCTTCAAGGTGCGCTACCACCTGGGCGTGGACGGCCTGTCGCTGTGGTTCGTGCCGCTGACGGCCTTCATCACCGTCATCGTCATCGTCTCCGCCTGGGAGGTGATCGAGGAGCGCGTGAACCAGTACATGGGTTCGTTCCTCATCCTCTCGGGGATCATGGTCGGCGTGTTCACCGCGCTGGACGGCCTGCTGTTCTACGTCTTCTTCGAAGCCACGCTGATCCCGATGTACATCATCATCGGCGTGTGGGGCGGCCCCAACCGCGTGTACGCGGCATTCAAGTTCTTCCTGTACACGCTGGCCGGCTCCTTGCTGATGCTGGTCGCGCTGATCTTCCTTTACTACAAGTCGGGCGGCAGCTTCGAGATCCTCGAATGGCACAAGCTGCCGCTGACGATGAAGTCGCAGGGGCTGCTGTTCTTTGCCTTCTTCGCGGCCTTCGCGGTGAAGGTGCCGATGTGGCCGGTGCACACCTGGCTGCCGGATGCCCACGTGGAAGCGCCCACCGGCGGTTCCGTGGTGCTGGCAGCCATCATGCTGAAGCTGGGTGCCTACGGTTTCCTGCGCTTCTCGCTGCCCATCACGCCCGATGCCTCGCATGAATATGCCTGGTTCATCGTCGCGCTGTCGCTGATCGCCGTGCTGTACATCGGCCTCGTGGCACTGGTGCAGCAGGACATGAAGAAGCTGGTGGCCTACTCGTCCATCGCGCATATGGGCTTTTGCACGCTGGGCTTCTTCATCTTCAACGAGCTGGGCGTGTCCGGTGGCATCGTGCAGATGATCTCGCACGGCTTCATCTCCGGCGCCATGTTCCTGTGCATCGGCGTGCTGTACGACCGCGTGCATTCGCGTGAAATCGCGGCCTACGGCGGCGTGGTCAACACCATGCCCAAGTTCGCGGCGCTGGCGGTGTTCTTCGGCATGGCCAACTGCGGCCTGCCGGCCACCAGCGGCTTCGTGGGCGAGTGGATGGTCATCCTCGGCACGGTGAAGTTCAATTTCTGGCTGGGCGCGCTGGCGGCCACCACGCTGGTGTTCGGCGCGGCCTACACGCTGTGGATGGTCAAGCGCGTGTACTTCGGCGCCGTCGCCAACGACAACGTGCGCTCGCTGACCGACGTCAATTCCCGCGAGTTCGTGATGCTGGCCGTGCTGGCCATCGCCGTGCTGTGGATGGGCGTGTACCCGAAGCCCTTCACCGACGTCATGCACGTGTCCGTCACCGAGCTGCTCAAGCACGTGGCGATCTCCAAGCTCCCGAGCTGACCCGAGGCGGCCCACCCTATGAACTCTTCCATCCTCGATCACTGGCTCAAGGTGGCTCCCAATGCCACCGCCATCGGGCCCCTGACGCTGCTGCTGATCCTCGCCTGCGTGGTGGCACTGGCCGACCTGTTCATCGACGACCCGCGCAAGGTCGTCACCTACCGCCTGACGCAGCTGTCGCTGGCCATCGTGGCCGCGGCCAACCTCTGGTACTTCGACCACGGCTTCACCATCTACGCGATGGACCGCATGGTCGTGGCCGACCCGATGGGCCACCTGCTGGGCTTCTTCGCCAGCGTCGCCACCATGGTGACGCTCGCCTATGCGCGCCCCTATGCCGCGGTGCGCGACATGCTCAAGGGCGAGCTGTTCACGCTGTCGATGTTCTCGCTGCTGGGCATCGGCGTGATGCTCTCGGCCAACAACTTCCTGGTCATCTACCTCGGCCTGGAGCTGATGAGCCTGTCGCTGTACGCGCTGACGGCGATGCGCCGCGACAACCTCAACGCCACCGAAGCGGCGATGAAGTATTTCGTGCTGGGTGCGCTGGCCAGCGGCTTCCTGCTGTATGGCCTGTCGATGATGTACGGCGCCACCGGCTCGCTGGAAATCGGCAAGGTCTTCAAGGCCATCGGCAGCGGCCAGATCAACGAGGCGGTGCTGACGTTCGGCCTCGTGTTCATCGTCGCCGGCCTGGGCTTCAAGCTTGGTACCGTGCCGTTCCACATGTGGGTGCCTGACGTCTATCAAGGCGCGCCCACGGCCATCACGCTGCTGATCGGCGGCGCGCCGGAGTTCGCGGCCTTCGCCATCTGCATCCGACTGCTCGTCGAAGGCATGCTGGGCCTCGCGGTGGACTGGCAGCAGATGCTGGTCGTGCTGTCCATTGGTTCCATGGCGCTGGGCAACCTCGCGGCCATCGCGCAGACCAACGTCAAGCGCATGCTGGCGTACTCCACCATTGGCCAGATGGGCTTCATGCTGCTGGGCCTGTGCTCAGGCGTGGTCAGCGGCAACACCATTTCCGCGGGCAACAGCTACAGCTCGTCGATGTTCTACATCGTGACCTACGTGCTGACCTCGCTGGGCACCTTCGGCACCATCATGCTGCTGTCGCGCCAGGGCTTCGAGTCGGAAGAGATCGACGACTTCAAGGGCCTGGCCAAGCGCAGCCCCTGGTATGCGGCCGTGATGTCCATCTTCATGTTCTCGCTGGCCGGCCTGCCGCCGACGGTGGGCTTCTATGCCAAGCTCGCGGTGCTGCAGTCGCTGGTGTCGACCAACGTGCCGGGCTACCTGTGGCTGGCCATCGCCGCGGTGGTGTTCTCGCTGATCGGCGCGTTCTACTACATCCGCCTGGTGAAGGTGATGTTCTTCGACGAGCCGCGCGAGACGGCGCCCATCGTGGCGACGGCGGACGTGCGCACCATCCTGTCCATCAACGGCGCGGCCGTGCTGATCTTCGGCCTGCTGCCCGGCGGCCTGATGGCCATGTGCGTGGAAGCGATCGTCAAGGCGCTGGCCACCTGACGCTGGCGCCGTGAACCCGCCCATCCCCGACGGCGACGACCACCTGCGCGAAGACCCGCTCGGTTCCGAGCAGGTCTTCAAGGGCAAGCTGCTGGACGTCCGGCGCGACAGCGTTCGACTGCCCGACGGAAGCACCGCGACCCGCGAGTACATCAAGCACTCGGGTGCGGTGCTGGTGGTGCCCATCCTGGATGACGGCTCCCTGGTGGTTGAACGCCAGTACCGCTATCCGCTGTCGAAGGTGATGCTGGAGTTTCCCGCCGGCAAGATCGACCCGGGCGAGTCCACGCTGACCTGCGCGGTGCGCGAGTTGGCGGAAGAGACCGGCTATACCGCGGCCGAATGGGCGAGGGCGGGGCTGCTCAACAACGCCATCGCGTACTCGAACGAAGGCATCGAGATCTGGTTTGCTCGCGGCCTCACGCGCGGCGAGCAGGTGCTCGACGCCGGCGAATTCCTCGACGTGCACACCGCCACCTTCGACGAGCTGATGGCCATGTCGCAGCGCGGCGAGATCACCGACGCCAAGACGCTGATCGCCCTTCTGTGGTTGCAGAATTGGCAGAGCGGCCGCTGGACGCTGGACTGGCGGCCTGCTCCCTGAGCCACACGTGCTCATAATGAGGCCATGAAGGTCCTGGATCTGCGCTGCACGCATGGCCACCGTTTCGAGGGCTGGTTCGCCTCGGACGCGGACCTGCAATCGCAGATGGACCGTGGCCTGCTGGAATGCCCGGTCTGCGCAGACAAGGCGATCACACGGCTGCCGTCGGCCCCGCGCCTGAACGTCTCTGGCGCCCGCGAGCCTCAGCCTCCGGCGAAACCGGCCGAGAAGGCACCCCAGGGTGACCAACCCATCGAGATGACGATGCAGGCCGCCTGGCTTCGTGCGGTGCAGCATGTGATGAACAACACCGACGACGTGGGCGACAAGTTCGCCGAGGAAGCCCGCAAGATCCACTACGGCGAGGCCGACGAGCGCGCCATCCGTGGACGGGCCACGCCGGACGAGGCCGAGGCCCTGCGCGACGAGGGGATCGACGTGATGTCGCTGCCGGTGCCGGCCGCCCTGAAGGGCCCGGTCCAGTAGCTACAGCAGCCGGCCCGGGTTCATCACGGCCTGGGGGTCCAGCGCGCGCTTGATGGCGCGCATCATGCCCAGGGCCACAGGCGATTTGCGTTGAGCCAGCTCATCTCGCTTCAAGGCACCGATGCCGTGCTCGGCCGAGATCGAGCCGCCGTGGGCCACCACCGCGTCGTAGACGATCTCGTTCGCTTCAGCCTCGCGCTCACGCAGGAAGTCGGCGGCGGACCTACCTTCCGGCGCCTGCACGTTGTAGTGCAGGTTGCCGTCGCCCAGGTGCCCGAAGTTCACCAGCCTCACGCCCGGCAGGGCGGCCTGCAGCGCCGCGTCGGTGCCGGCGACGAAAGCCGGGATGCATGACACCGGCAGCGAGATGTCGTGCTTGATGTTCAGGCCTTCCTCGGCCTGCGCCAGCGGGATCGACTCGCGCAGGTGCCACATCGCATGCGACTGCGCGATGTTCTCCGCGATGGCGGCGTCGCTCACCAGTCCCGATTCGAAGGCCGTCTCCAGCAGCGCCTCGAAGAGGCCGCGCGCATGGGCCTCGCTCTGCGCATCCGACTGCTCCAGCAACACGGTCCATGGCGACGCGGGCAGCGGACGGGGCAGGTGCGGGAAGTGCTTGTGCACGAGCGAGAGCGCGAGCTCGCCCATGACCTCGAAACCCGTCAGCCCCGGCCCAAGCCTCGACTGCGCCAGCTGCAGCAGCGAGACCGCCGCCTCCATGGTCGGCACCGAGGCCAGTGCCGTCATCACGGCAGCCGGTGCCGGATACAGCTTCAGTGTCGCGCCGGTGATGATGCCCAGCGTGCCTTCGCTGCCGATGAACAGGTCGCGCAGGTCGTAGCCGGTGTTGTCCTTGCGCAGGCCGCTCAGGCCGTCCCAGACCTCGCCTTGCGGTGTCACCACCTCCAGCCCCAGGCACAGCTCGCGCGCGTTGCCGTAGCGCAGCACCTGCGTGCCGCCGGCGTTGCTCGCCAGGTTGCCGCCGATGGTGCAACTGCCTTCGGCCGCCAGGCTCAGCGGGAACAGCATGCCCTGGGCCGCCGCCGCCTCCTGCACGTGCTGCAGCACGCAGCCGGCGTCCACCGTCATCGTCGAGTTGGCCGCATCCAGCGAACGGACGCGATTCATGCGCGTGAGGCTCAGCAGCACCTGGGTCCCGGAATCGTCAGGCACCGAACCGCCCACCAGCCCGGTGTTGCCGCCCTGCGGCACGATGCCCACGCCGCGGCGCGCACAGGCGGCCACCACCGCTGCGACTTCGGCCGTGCTGCCCGGCTTCACCACGGCAAGGGCGCGGCCTCGCCAGCGCTTGCGCCAGTCCTGCTCGAAGGCCGACAGGTCCCCGTCGACCAGGACATGGCGTTCACCCAGCGCCGCACGCAACTCGTCGATCAGTTCATTCATGGAGCACTCGCTGTCTGTTCATTCGCATGGGCATGCTTGAGGCGCCAGCGCACGTGCGCCGCGCAGGCAGCGAACAGCACCAGGCACAGCACCACTTCCAGCATTGCCAGCCACACTCCCGTGCCGCGGTCGCTCGTGGCCCGCACCACGCCTTCGGTGAAGTACAGCCACACCAGCAGGCTGACCCAGCGGTAGGTGTACATGCGGTTCTTGAGGATGCCCGCCAGCGGGATCGCCAGCGGCAGCACCTTGAAGGCCAGCGTGCCGCGTCCGGTGGGTGCGAGCCACAGCTCCCAGGCCAGGCCCAAGACGATCAAGCCCAGCAGGCTGGCGACGGCCAGGGCTCGCGTGAGCGCAACGACGGGAGGCACAGGGGCGGGCGAGACGGATTCCATTGCTGGCATGATAGCCAGCGCTTTTGCCCCGACCCATGAACCTGAGAACGACCTCCCTGCGTGCGACCTGGCACGGCCACGTCACGCGCCTGCTGCAGACCCTGCACACCTGGCCCTGGCTGGAGACCCTGAAGACCCTGCGCCAGCGCTTTCGCGAAGACCGCCTGGGCGTGACCGCCAGCAGCCTCACCTTCACCACGCTGATCTCGCTGGTGCCGCTGGTGACGGTGATGCTTGCCATCTTCTCGGCCTTCCCGATGTTCTCGAGCTTCCAGGGCGCAGTCGAGAAGTACTTCCTGCAGACGCTGGTGCCCGACACCATCGCCAAGCCGGTGCTGGGCGCGCTCACGCAGTTCGCGAGCAAGGCCAGCCGGCTGGGTACGGTGGGCCTGGTGTTCCTGCTCATCACGGCCATCGCGCTGATGCTCACCATCGACCGCACGCTCAATGCCATCTGGCGCGTGCGCACGCCGCGGCCCATCGCCCAGCGCGTGCTGCTGTACTGGGCCGGCGTCACGCTGGGCCCGCTGCTGCTGGGCGCGAGCCTGTCGGCCACGTCCTATGCGTTCGCGGCGTCCAAGGCGCTCATCGGCGACAGCAGCATCGTCAGCGCGCTGTTCGGCGTGCTGGTGTTCGTGCTGCTCGGCCTGGGCATGGCCAGCCTGTTCCGCTACGTGCCCAACACCAGCGTGCGCTGGACCCACGCCATGGGCGGCGGCTTCTTCGTGGCCATCGGCTTCGAGCTCGCCAAGCGCGGGCTGGGCTGGTACCTGCGGCAGATTCCCACCTACTCGGTGGTGTACGGCGCCTTCGCCACCTTGCCGATCTTCCTCGTGTGGATCTACCTCGGCTGGGTCATCGTGCTGCTGGGCGCGGTGGTGGCGGCCTATGCACCCAGCCTGCAGATGCGCGTGACGCGCCTGCCCGACCTGCCCGGCGCGCGCTTTCAGCTGGCGGTGAACATCCTGCGCAGCCTGTCGACGGTGCGCGAGACGGGCACGCATGGCTACACGCTCACGCAGATGTCCGAGGTGCTGCGCATGGACCCGCTGCAGATCGAGCCCATCCTCGAAACGCTGGTCTCGCTGGACTGGGCCGGCCGGCTCGATGAGTCCGGCTCGCCGCGCTACGTGCTGCTGTGCGATCCGGCGGTCACCAAGGTCGAGCCCTTGCTCAAGCAGACGCTGCTGATGCCATCGCAGACGCTGTCGCGCTTCTGGCAGCAGGCGAGCTTTTCTCAGATGACGCTGCAGGCGGTGATGGACGACGGCGTGGCAGCTTGAGTGGGCCGCAAGGCGCTCAAGGCAGCAATTCCTCCAGGACGACGTCGACGCTTCGAGGCGGTGCGTCCTTGCGCTGGACGCCCAGCCGCACCGTCGTTCCCACCGCCTGCGTCACCTTGGCGAAGAGCTCGCGTCCACCCAGCGTGGATGCGCTCGCGCCATCCACGGCCGTGATGCGGTCTCCTGCCTCGATGCCTGCCCGGGCCGCCGGCGAGCCTGGCGTCACCAGCACCACCCTGAACGCCTCGGGGCCGTCCTTCATCGCCCGCATCCCGGCCCGGTTGAACGGTGGCGGCTGATGCCCCGGCCGGTGCGCAAACCAGATGACGTGCCGCGAGTAGTCGATGTCGACCACGAAGTTCGCAAGCAGGTCAGTGCCGATGTTGGCGGCTTCGGTGCGTGACGAGAATGCCCCTGCGGCATCCTCGGCATAGCGGGCGATCTGGCGATGCACGGCTGTGCCGCCCACCTCGATGCTGTCCACGCGGCTCGCCCAGTTGCGGGATGCGCCGCCCGCGCCGTACGACACGGTTTCCACGCCCCGCTTCATCGTGTCGGCCAGGCCGTTGGCCTTCGCCCACTGGGCCTGCACCACCGTCGTGCCGCTGTTGCCGGTGTCCAGCGCGAAGAGTCCGTCGCGCCCGTTGATGCGGCCCATCAGCAAGGGCATGTCGTCGTCGAACACGATGGGCACGGCCGAGCCCTTGTCCTTCGGGGATTCCTTGCCGGCATCGTCGAACGAACGCAGCGTCATGCGCTGGCCCGGGTAGTCGATGCGCACGGCCAGCCGCTCGAACAACTCCAGGCCGATCAGCCCAGCCAAAGGTTCGCGCTGGCCGCGCTCCGTCGTGGCGTAGGAGAAGGGCAGCACGTAGAAGTGCTGGTCACGCATCAGCGCGTCGCCGATCTGCAGCCTGTCGATGCGCACGTACTGCTGGGCGAGCGTGTCGGCCCCGGCACCACCACTGGCGCCCGAGCCCACCGGCTTCACGCCCAGCGCCTTCGCGGCATCTGGCGTGATGATGTTGTGGCCGCCGGTGTCGAGGATGAAGTCGAAGGCCCGGCCGTTGAGTTTCGCGGTGACCACCACCATGCCGTCGATCTCCAGCGGCACGGTGGTCGCGCCGGCGAGCTGAGTGTCCTCGGGCGGCGTGGGCGCGGCGTAGGTGCTGGCTGGCAGCGCGCGCAGCTTCGTCCATTGGCTGATCTTCAAGGTCTCGGCATCCGGGCTGCCGGAATCGCGCGTTTCGATGGTGAAGGGCAGGCGCAGGCCGCCGACGTCGCGGTAGTCGTCCAGGCGCACCGTCTGCACCGAGATCGGCATCTGCCGCACCGTGCGCGCCAGGTGATGGCTGCCGGTGTCGAACCACAGCTGCACCGGCTCGCCGCCGGGCGGCACGGCCTCCAGCACGGCGTAGCGATTGCCGTCTTCGGTGCGCAGCTCCACCCGGCCCAGCCGCGCATGGGCGGCCTGTGGGCGCAGCCAGCCGCGGCGTGTCAGCCAGGACTCCGTCACCAGTGCGCGCCGCGAGAACGGCGCATCGAGGTGGTGGATGCCCTCGGACGCATCCATGCGCCAGTGGTGCTGGCCGTCGTGCCCATCGCCGACGCGGAAGACGCCGACGTCGGCGTGCAGCGTCCAGCGGCCCGTCTTCAGGTCCTCCGTCTTGCGCCAGCTGCCCGGCAGGCCCGAGGTGATGATCTGTCCTTGCGCCTGCAGCGTGGCCACCTCGTCCCAGGCCTTGCCGCCTGCCGCGGTGCGTGCCTGCGAGAGGACGCTGTGGGCCGTCGGTGCATCGGCGGCATGGCGGGCCACCGCCACCGACCAGGCGCCGCTGCCCAGTGCCGCGCCCAGGCCCCAGGCCATGGCCCATGCGAATCGTTTCATGTGCGTGCTCCGTCGGGTTGGAATGCGCGCAGCGTAGGCACGCCGGCCGGCAGCGTCTTGAACGCTGCAGCGGGTTTTAGAACGGGAGCTGCATCTCGCGCCGCCGCGCACCGGGCGACACGCCGAAGTGCTGGCGGAATACGCGGGTGAAGTGCGCCTGGTCGGCGAAACCCGCCGTGGCGGCGATGTCGGCCAGCGACAGCGACGGATCCGCCAGTGCCCGGGCCGCCTGCTCGACCCGGCGGCGTCGCACGTACTCGCCGAGGGTCTGGCCCTGCGCTTGCCGGAAGGCGCGCGACAGGTGGGCCGGATGCACGCCCACCTCACGCGCCAGTTCGCTCAGCGAGGGCGCATTCGCGAGGTCCGATTCGATGCGATCGAGGATGCGCTGCATCCACTTCGCGCTGGTGGGCACCGCGCCGGCACGCATCGCATCGGCCAGCAGTTCGATGGCCGCCGAGGCCACCGCGAGCGATGCGGCTTCATCGTTGGCGCCCATCTCCAGGGCCAGCCGCCGCAGCGACGGCGCCTGCGCGCCCAGCCGGGTGTGGCGGAAGTCCGCCAGCCAGTCGCGCACGGCACGCTGCGCCGTCCAGGTCGAGCCGACATGGATGTTCACGCAGCGCCCCGGCCGGTCGCTGAACCGGTTGGCGTGCCCGTGGCCTTCGGGATGCGCGATGACCGATCCGGCGGTGCAATCCTGGCTCGTGCGCGCGTTCAACTCGAAACTGCCGGCCACCACGATGCACAGGTAGGCGTTGGCATGCACGTGGTGCGGCACCACCATCCCCGGCGTGTGGTCCGCCGCGTTCACCAGCAAGTCGTTGCCCTGCACGGCATGCGTCATCGCGCCGAAGTTCTGGCCGGGGTCCAGCCGGTCATGCAGCGCCGTGTCCGCCAGTCGCGAGGGGACGAGGATGGTCATCGGCGGATGATAGGTGGCTGGCAAAGTCCCCGCTAGGGCAGCGCCAGCCGTTCGATGCGCTGGCGCAGCGATTTCTCCGGCAACTCCATCTTCAGCGCCTGCATGCAGCGCTTCAGGCGTCCGGGGCGTTCCAGTAGGCCGGTCTTGGCCTTGGCAAAAGCGTCAGCAATGCTGCGTCCGTAGGCTCGTTCCGCCTTGGCCACGCCTTGCGCATCCAATTGTCCGTCGGCGCTGCTCATGGCGAGGTCGATCAGATCCCGGCTCATGACCGCATCGTCGGCCCAGCGGTCGGCATTGGCCATCAGCTTGGTGGCGACGCGGTCGGCAGGGGACAAGGTCCAGATGCCGCAGATGCGTTCGCTCTCCATGGGCGGATCCAGCTCGATCCTCCCCTCGAACACGATCTCGAATTTGACCGCCACCTCGTCCACCAGGAATGCGCAGCGAATGCCGTATTGGTCCACGCGCGGCTGCCTGAGCAGCGGCATCGATTGGGCCATCAAGGGACCGAGATCGTTGCCGTTGATCGCATTCCTGAGTTCACGGTAACCATCGACGAACGAGCAGATGAAGTCGATGTCGACCGACTCGCGGAATTCGTCGTGGCTCAGCGAGATTGCGGTGCCGCCGCCGAACAGGCATCGGAACCTGACGAGGGTGTCGGCGTCCAAGGCTTCCAGCACGCGGGCGATGCGCTGGTGATGGGGCCGCTCAAACAAGCAGCACCCCTCGGCCCACGGTGGCGGTCAAGTGATCCAGCAGGGCCTTCTCATGTGGTTCCATGGTGTCGGGGCTGACGTGACGCCAGTTGCGCTCGTACAGGGCCAGCGCCTCAGCCGGGCTGAGAGTGTCGGCCGGGTCCAGATGCCATGCGATCTGCCGAAGCTGTGGGTAGCTGTCCAGCGCGATGCGTCGCTCGCGGCGAGTCCGGCGAATGGGCAGGCGTTCGTCGGGGATGGTGTCGCGCAACGGCTGGTCCGTGGCGAGGTGATTCAGGTCGTCGTCCAGCCCAAGCACGGCAAGGACCTTTGCCAGGTTGCCGATGCTGATTGCGGGTTCACCGGCCTCTGCACGATGCAAGGTGACTCGGGTGATGCCGGCCTGCTTGGCAACCTCCTGAGCGCTCCACTGCCGGCGAAGCCGTGCCTTGCGCAGGCGCTCGCCCAGGGCGACAAGGGTCTGCGCCTGCTGATCAGGGAGTGCTGCGGGCTTGGCGGGCATGTATCACATTATATGCAATCACATCCGGCGCCACCTCGGCCAATCACCCTCACGCCAACGACACCGGCGCTCCTCGCCCGCAATGCATCACCCGGTTCTTCCCCTGCCGCTTGGCCTGGTACATCGCGTCGTCGGCCAGTTGCACCAGTTTCATCGGATGCTGTGCATCGGCCGGCGCCAGCGCGTAGCCGATGCTCGCGCTGATGAGCGATGAAGAACCCAGCGGCGTGGTGACTTCGCGCACGCCGTCCAGCAGGTGCAGTGCCAGCGCCTCCGCGCCGTGGCTGTCTCGCACCGGTGCCAGCACCAGGAACTCGTCGCCGCCGAAGCGGCCCACCGCATCCTCGGCGCGCACGGACTGCTGCAGCGCAGCGGCCACGTTGATCAGCACCTTGTCGCCCTCGCGGTGCCCCAGCCGGTCGTTCACCTCCTTGAAGCCGTCCAGGTCCACGAAGAAGAGGGCGGACGGCACTTCCGAGGCTTCCAGCATGGCGGCTTCGATGCGGTCCATCATCGTGCGGCGGCTGAGCACGTCGGTGAGCGAGTCGCGCTCCACGCTGCGGCGCAGCTTTTCCTGCGCCATGGTGAGTTCATGCACGTCGATGGTCACGGTGTACAGGCCGCGCACGAATCGGCGGGCGTCGAAGTCGGGCACGTAGCTGGTGCGCATCCAGCGCGGGCCGTTGGGCATGCGGTCCACCAGGCGGGTGTACTGCACGGTCTGGCCGCGCAGGGCTCGCTCGAAGTAAGGCTGGTGCTCGGCCCAGCGCTTGGCGCCGCGCGCCTCGCCAATGTGCCGGCCCAGCAGGTCTGCCGCCTTCTGCCCGGTCACCTCGCAATACGCCTTGTTGACGAAGCGCAGCACGAAGCCGCGGTCCACGTAGGTGAGCGGGTAGGGAATGTTCTCGGTGAAGCGGTCCAGCCGTTCGCGCGCGGCTTCCAGCGCTTCGCGGGCGATCACGTCCTCGTGGATGTCGAAGGCGATGGTGAACACCGCCTCGACGCGGCCGTCGGGCGCCACGTCCGGGAAGACCTGCACGCGCGCCCAGCGGTTGCTCTTGTGGCCGTGCGACAGCTGCCGTTCGTAGTTGACCGTGCGGCCTTCGAAGGCCTGCCGGAATGCGGGCTCGGCGCGTGTCCAGGCGTCGTCGCCGTAGATCTCGCGCAGCGTCTTGCCGATGAGTTCCTCGCGCGGACGCTCCGCCCAGCCCAGGTAGGGCTCGTTGCAGAAGACCAGCCGGCTGTCCCTGTCCCAGCGGCCGATGGGCAGGTCGATCACGTCCACCAGGCGCTCGATGTGCGAGAGCCGGTGTGCCTGCGGAAACTCGCTCTCGGACATGGTGCGTGCTGCCTGGGCGATGGACGAGGCTCCGCTCAGAACGGAATCCGGCCGAGCCAGATGTCGCGGTACATGAACCAGTCGCCGATGAAGCTGTACACCGGCCGCTTGAAGGTCGCCGGTTTGTTCTTCTCGAACACGAAATGCCCGACCCAGGCGAAGGCGTAGCCGCAGACCAGGGCGTACAGCCCATACTGCGGCCGGCCGGTGGCGATGAGCATTCCCAGGCACACCAGCGCCAGCGTCGAGCCGATGAAATGCAGCCGGCGGCAGATGCGGTTGCTGTGCTCGCTGAGGTAGAACGGATAGAACTCCGCGAAGGTCTTGAAGGACCTCGGATCGGCGGCGGTGGTACTGCTCATGGCAATCTCCGTCAGCTCACGCGAGTGTCGCGCGAACGGCATTCAACACCCCGTCCGGCACCTCCTGCATCAGGGAATGCCCACCGGGAAGCGTCACGATCCGGGCCTTCAGCGCCGCGGCGATCTCCTGGGTCGCCTTGGGCGAGGTCATCTGGTCGCGCTCGCCCAGTATGAAGCTCACGGGGCAGCGAACCTGGGCAGCCGCCTCCAATCCGTGCGCATACCGGTCGCAGAGGGTGAAGTCGTGCAGGAAGAGGTTGGTCGAATCGTCCAGCGCCTGCATGCGGCGCATCAAGGCCTGGTTGGCGCCGTGCAGCCAGGTGCCGGGGCCCGGGTAGGACGGCTTGGCTGCCGTGCTGGAGAACGAGAAGGCGTTGACCATGTCGATGGCGCGGTGCGGGTTCTCGCGCGCGGCGTTGAAGAGCGCGTCGGACACCTTCATCGGGTAGGCGGTACCGATCATCACCAGCCGCTGGATGCGATCCGGCGCGCGGCCGGCGGTTTCCAGCGCCACCAGCGAGCCCATGCTGTGGCCCACCAGCGTCGCGTTCTGCACGTCGGCGGCGTCCAGCAGCGCGAGCAGCCAGTCGGCCAGGGCCTGCACGTCGGGCAGCAGCGGGCCTTCGCTGCGCCCATGGCCGGGCTGGTCGATGGCGAGCACGCCGTACCCATGGTGTGCCGCCCAGCGCGCGAGCAGGGTCCACACGCTGTGGTCGTGCATCGCACCATGGATGAACACCATGCAGGGCAGGGTGGGGTCGAAGGGCTTGCCGCCGGTGTAGGCGTAGGCCTGGCGGCCGTTGACGTCGAGCTTCATCAGCGCACCGCCTTCTCGGCCGTCTTCAGGGCGCGCTTGAGGTCGTCGATGAGGTCGTCCGGGTCTTCCAGGCCGATGGACAGCCGGATGGTGCCCGGCGTGATGCCCGCTTGTGCGAGTGCAGCATCGTCCATGCGGAAGTGCGTGGTCGATGCGGGGTGGATGACCAGCGAGCGGCAGTCGCCCACGTTGGCCAGGTGCGAGAAGATCTTCAGCGCTTCGATGAAGGCCTTGCCCTGTTCGCGGCTGCCCTTGAGGTTGAAGCTGAACACCGAGCCGCAGCCGCGAGGCAGAAGCCGTTTCGCCAGCGCATGGCTGGGGTGGCTTTCCAGCTCGGGGTAGCCCACGCTCTCCACCATCGCATGCGAGGCGAGGAAGCCCACCACCTTGCGGGTGTTCTCCACATGCCGCGCCATGCGCAGCGGCAAGGTCTCGATGCCCTGCAGGATGAGCCAGGCCGTGTGCGGGCTCATGCAGGCGCCGAAGTCGCGCAGGCCTTCGCGGCGGGCGCGCAGCGAGAAGGCGCCGACGGTGCTTTCCTCGCTGAAGACCATGCCGTGGAAACCCTCATACGGCTGGGTCAGCTCGGGGAATCGGCCGGAGCGGTCCCAGTCGAAGCGGCCGCCGTCCACCAGCACGCCGCCGATGACGGTGCCGTGGCCGGACAGGAACTTGGTGGCCGAGTGGAAGACGAGGTCGGCGCCGTGGTCCAGCGGCTTCATGAGCCAGGGCGTGGTGAAGGTCGAGTCCACCAGCAGCGGAATGCCCTGGTCGTGGCCGATGGCCGCCACCGTGGGGATGTCCAGCACGTCCAGCCCCGGATTGCCCAGGGTCTCTCCGAAGAGCAGCCTGGTGTTCGGGCGGATGGCGGCGCGCCAGCCGTCGATGTCGCCCGGCTTCACGAAGGTGGTCTCCACCCCGAATCGTGAGAGCGTGTAGTGGAGCAAGTTGTGTGAGCCGCCGTACAGCGCCGAGCTGGCCACGATGTGCGAGCCGGCGCCTGCCAGTGTGCAGATCGCCAGGTGCAGCGCGGCCTGCCCGCTGGCCGTGGCGATGGCGCCCGCGGCGCCTTCCAGCGCCGCCACGCGCTCCTCCAGCACCGCGTTGGTCGGGTTGGAGATGCGGCTGTAGACGTGGCCTGCCCGCTCCATGTTGAACAGCGACGCGGCGTGTTCGCTGTTCTCGAACACGAAGGACGTGGACAGGTGGATGGGCACGGCGCGCGCGCCGGTGGCGGGGTCGGGAGCGGCGCCGGCGTGCAGCGCGAGGGTGTCGAAGGCGGGGTCGGAAGAACCGGGCATGAGGGGTGTCCTCGAAAACGATCTTCAGTCGGAGCAGGGGTGTTGCTCCGCGGCATTGTGGGCTATATTGAGCCGAGTCCGTTTCTGATCCCGCCCAAGGAGATTTCCTATGAAAGTCAGTGACATCCTGCGCGTGAAAGGCGGAACGCTCTTCACCGTCTCGCCCGATCAGGCCCTGGCATTGGCGGTGCAGACCATGGCCGAGAACGACATCGGCTCCCTGGTGGTGATGGAACACGGCGAACTGGCCGGCATGCTCACCTTCCGTGAAGTCATCCAGTCGGTGGTGCGCAACGGCGGCACGGTGGGCAGCACCCTGGTCCGCACGGTGATGGACGACCACCCGCTGACCTGCACCCCCGAGACCGAGATCGACGAAGTCCGCCGCATGATGCTGGGCCGCCACGCCCGCTACATGCCGGTGATGACCCAGCGCACGCTGATGGGCGTGATCTCCTTCTACGACGTGGCCAAGGCGGTGGTGGACAGCCAGGACTTCGAGAACCGCATGCTCAAGGCCTACATCCGCGACTGGCCGGTGGACGAGACGCGCGACGAGCAGCAGCAGGCCGCGGCGGGCTGATCGGACCGGATTCCATGAAACGCCGCCTGCGGGCGGTGTTTTTCTTTGTGGTTTCACCCTGCGGCCACTCAGGCGGGAGCAAGGGGCGGCCCGGTAAAATCAAGAGTTCTTCCTCTCCTCGACCGCATCCATGTCCGGCAGCACCTTCGGCAACCTCTTCAAGGTCACCAACTTCGGCGAAAGCCATGGCCCCGCCATTGGTTGCGTGATCGACGGATGTCCCCCGGGCATGGAGCTCAGCGAGGCCGACATCCAGCCCGAGCTGGACCGGCGGCGCCCCGGCACCTCGCGCCACGTGACGCAGCGCAACGAACCTGATGCCGTGGAGATCCTCTCCGGCGTCTACGAGGGCAAGACCACCGGCACGCCGATCTGCCTCCTGATCCGCAACACCGACCAGCGCAGCAAGGACTACGGCAACATCGCCCAGACCTTCCGCCCCGGCCATGCCGACTACACCTACTGGCACAAGTACGGCATCCGCGATCCGCGCGGCGGTGGGCGTTCTTCCGCCCGCCTGACCGCCCCGATGGTCGGCGCCGGGGCCGTGGCCCGCAAGTGGCTGGCCAAGCAGTACGGCACGCGCTTCGTGGGCTACATGGCGCAGCTGGGCGACATCGCCATTCCGTTCGAGTCGCTGGACCACGTCCCGAACAACCCGTTCTTCGCACCCAACGAGAGCGACATCCCCCAGCTCGAGGCCTACATGGACGAGCTTCGCAAGGACGGCGACAGCTGCGGCGCGCGCATCAACGTGTTCGCCCGCAACGTGCCGGTGGGCCTGGGCCAGCCGCTGTTCGACAAGCTGGACGCCGACATCGCCTACGCGATGATGGGCATCAACGCCGTCAAGGGCGTGGAGATCGGTGCCGGCTTCGGCAGCGTGTCGCAGCGCGGCACCACCCACGGCGACGAGCTGACGCCCGAGGGCTTCATGAGCAACAACGCCGGCGGCGTGCTGGGCGGCATCTCCACCGGGCAGGACATCACCGTGTCCATCGCCATCAAGCCGACCAGCTCCATCCGCAGTCCGCGCCACTCCATCGACCTGGAAGGCCAGCCGGCCATCGTGGAAACCTTTGGCCGCCATGATCCCTGCGTGGGTATTCGCGCCACGCCGATCGCCGAGGCCATGCTGGCCCTGGTGCTGATGGACCATGCGCTCATGTACCGGGCGCAATGCGGCGACGTGCGGGTGGCGACGCCCAAGATCAAGGCCGACGGCCGGCCGAACTGAGGCTCGCAGCCGGCGAGCTTGTCCGCCGATCCGCATTTCATCCCCCGGTTCCACCGTTTTGTCGGCTGTCTCCGCGTCTTGGGGTCCGCAATCTGCACTCTGTCGCAAGGGATGGCGAAGCCCCGGGGGTGTTGCCTAAACTGGCGGCATGACTACATCAGACAACCAAGGTTTCATCGGCTCACAAGGCCTTGAAACGTCAGGAGCGGGTCCGCAGCCGCGTGCGAACAAGCGCCGGCTGTGGGTGGGCGGAACCATCGGCATCGTGCTGGTGGCGGGCATTGCCCTGGCGCTGGCGCCACGATCGGGCAATGGCTCCAAGGGGCCTGGCCCCAAGGACAAACCCGTCGCGCTCGAATTCGTGCCGTCGGAGGTGGTCAAGCCCAGCTTGGCGCCCATGCCGCTGGTCATCGAATTCTCCGGTCCGCTGGTGGCGCCGCGCACGGCGGTCATCCGGGCCAAGGCCTCGGGCACGCTGCTGGGCTTGAGCGTGGCCGAAGGGGCTCGCGTCAAGGCCGGGCAGTCGCTGGGCGACATCGACCTGGCCGACCTGCAGACCCGCGTGGCTGACCGCTCCGCCGCCGTCGAGCAGGCGCAGGTGAACCTGGCCGATGCAGAACGCCAGCACGCCGCCAACAACGGCCTGGCCAGCCAGAACTTCATTTCCACCACTGCCTTGCAGTCATCGCAGGCCAAGCTGGATGCCGCCCGCGCCCAGCTCAAGTCGGCGCAGGCGCAGCTGGCCACCACCAAACTGGGGGTCCGCGAGGCGGCGCTGGTGTCGCCCATCGCCGGCATCGTCGGCAAGCGCCACGTGGTGCCCGGCGAGAAGGTGAGCGCCGAGCAGCAACTGCTGACGGTGGTTGACCTCTCCACCCTGGAACTGGCCGGTACCGTGGGCACGCACGAGGTGTCGCGCCTGTCGCCGGGCCAGCAGGTACTGGTCAAGGTGGAAGGACAGGACAAGCCGGTGAACGGCCGCATCGACCGCATCGCGCCCGCCGCCGAGGCCGGCACGCGGGCCATCGGCGTGGTGGTGGTGCTGGACAACAAGCAGGAGCAGTTCCGCGCCGGCCAGTACGCGCAGGCCACCGTCAAGCTGGGCGACGACACCTCGCGCATGAGCCTGCCGATGTCCGCCGTGGGCCAGGCGTCCGGCCAGGACTACGTGTGGACGGTGGAGAACGATGCCCTGGTGCGCCGCATCATCATCACCGGCCGCCGCGATCCCAACGGCGGCCGCATCGAGGTGACCAAGGGCCTGCAGCCCGACGTGACGGTTCTCGCAGCCCGCTTCGACAACCTCAAGGAAGGCGCGCCGGCCAAGGTGGTCGCGCAGCGCGCCGCACCCAACGCATCGGCCGCCGCCTCCAACGGCACGGCCGGCAAGTCGTAAGCACCGCCTCGGCGCGCGCCCCACGAGGGCGCGCGCTCTCTTGATTCCAACGGGAGCCTCCCATGTGGTTCACCCGCGTCTCCATCAACAACCCCGTCTTCGCCACCATGGTCATGCTGGCGCTGTGCGTGCTCGGGTTGTTCTCGTACAGCCAGCTGCGCGTCGAGCGCCTGCCTGACATCTCGCCGCCCATCGTGTTCGTGAGCGTGGCCTATCCGGGGGCATCGCCCGAGGCCATCGAGACGGAGCTCACCCGGCCCATCGAGCTCGCGCTCAACGGCATCGCCGGCGTGAAGATGATCCGCTCCAACAGCTTCGAGGGTCGCAGCGAAACGGTGGTCGAGTTCCAGCTCAGCGCCGACATGACGCGCGCCGTGCAGGACGTGCGCGACAAGATCGCCGGCGTGCAGGCCGGCTTCCCGCGCGATGCGAAGACGCCCTTCGTCGGCCGCTTCGACGGCGACAACGCGCAGCCGACGGTCTACCTGTCGCTGCTGTCCACCAACCGCAGCTCGCGCGAGCTGTCGCTGCTGGCTGACCAGATCGTGCGCAAGCGCCTGGAGCGCGTGGGCGGGGTGGCACGGGTGGATGTGGGCGGCCTGACTGTGCGGCAGGTGCGCATCGACCTGGACCCGCAGCGCCTGCGCGCCAACCAGCTCACGCCGGCCGATGTGTCGGCGGCGATGGTGCGCGCCAACGCCGACATGCCGGTGGGCCTGCTGAGCGGTCCGCGCGAGGACACCATCGTCCGCGTGGAGGGCAAGATCCAGGACGCGAAGGCCTTCGCCGACGTGGTGGTGGCCACGCGCAATGGCGAGGTCGTGCGCCTGGGCGACCTGGGCACGCTGGTGGAGCGCGAGCGCGAGCCGACGTCCCTCTCTCGGGTGGATGGCGTGCCGGCGATTTCCTTCAACGTGTTCAAGCAGCAGGACGCCAACATCGTCGAGACCGGCGAGGGCATCAAGGAAGCGGCGGAGGAGCTGCGCAAGTCGCTGCCGCCGGGCGTCGAGCTGCGCCTCGTGTACGCCGACAGCGACTGGGTGCGCGACTCGCTCGCGGGCGTGAAGCGCACGCTGATCGAAGGTGCGCTGCTGACGGTGGCGATCGTGTTCCTCTTCCTGCACTCGTGGCGCAGCACGGTCATCACCGGGCTCACGCTGCCCATCGCGGTGATCTCGTCCTTCATCGCCGTGTATGCCTTCGGCTTCACGCTGAATTTCATGACGATGATGGCGCTGAGCCTGTGCATCGGACTCCTGATCGACGATGCCATCGTGGTGCGGGAGAACATCGTGCGGCACGTGCACATGGGCAAGGACCACGTCACTGCGGCCCGCGAAGGCACCGACGAGATCGGCCTGGCGGTGATGGCCACGACCTTCGCCATCTGCGCGGTGTTCGTGCCGGTGGCCTTCATGAAGGGCATCGTGGGCAAGTTCTTCTTCCCCTTCGGCATCACCGTGACGGTGGCCGTGCTGGTGTCGCTGTTCGTGAGCTTCACGCTCGACCCGATGCTGTCCAGCGTGTGGAAGGACCCGCCGAAGAACCCGCTGATGCGCGTGCCGGGCCTGCGCCACCTGATGGTGGGCACGGACAAGGTGCTGGACCTGATGCACACGATCTACGAGAAGCTCATCCGATGGGTGTTCTCGACCAGCCGCTACCGCATCTTCTTCCTGCCCGCGTTCGGCCGCCCGTTCGATGCGCAAGGCCGGCGCGACAAGACGCAAAAGCGCCGCCTGCGGTTTGCCACTCTTACGCACCGAGGGGTGGTGGCGCTGGCGGGCGTGGGTAGCTTCGTCGTTGCGATCATGTTGGCGCCGATGGTGGGCACAGAGTTCATCCCCGAGACGGACAACAGCTACATCCAGATCAACGTGACCATGCCCGTGGGCACCAGCCTGCAGCGCGGCAGCGAGAAGCTCGCGCAGATCGAGGAGGTGGTGCGCAAGTTCCCCGAGGTGCGCATGCTGTCGTCCACGGTGGGCGACACGGGCAGCTCGGCGCGCAATGGTGCATCGCTGAGCATCCAGCTGGTGAAGCCGCATGAGCGCAAGCGCTCGCAGCAGCAGATGGAAGGCGCCCTGCGCGATGCGCTCAAGCCGATTCCCGGCATCGATGTGTCGCTGGGCAACCTGCCGATCTACGTGGCGCTGCTGGGCCCGGACCCGAAGGTGCTGGAGACCGAGGTGCTGCGGCTGCGCGACAAGGTGGCGAAGGTCAAGGGCATTGCCGACCTGACCACCTCGGTGAAGCCTGGCCTGCCGGCTTTCGCGGTGCGGCCCAAGCATGATGCGGTGCGGGAGCTGGGTCTCACCTCGAGCCAGATCGCGGCGAGCCTGCGCAGCTTCGTCAATGGCGACGTGGCGACGTACTGGACGGCGCCCGACGGCGAGCAGGTGGAGGTGGAACTGCGCCTGCCGCAAGGCTCGCGCGAGAGCGTCGCACAGCTGGACAACCTGCCCGTGGCCTACGCGAAGGACGGCACGCCGATCACGCTGTCGCGCGTGGCGGACATCGTGCCGGTGGTGAACCCCGAGGTCATCAAGCGGCAGGATCTGCAGCGCCGCCAGGCGATCTACGCGGGTGCGCAGGGACGGCCCAGCGGTGACGTGGGCGCGGACGTGCAGAAGATCGTCAAGGAGACCCAGCTGCCGCCGGGCTACCGCTTCGACGTGGGCGGGCAGACCAAGGACCAGGCCGAGGCCTTCACCGGTGTACTGATGGCGCTGGCCGCCGCGGTGATCTTCATCTACATCGTGCTGGCCTCGCAGTTCGGCAGTTTCCTGCAGCCGCTGGCGATCATGGCGTCGCTGCCGCTGGCGCTCATCGGGGTGATGCTGGCGCTGCTGATCTCGGGCTCGACGCTGAACCTGTTCTCGATGATCGGGCTGGTGATGCTGATGGGCCTGGTGACGAAGAACGCGATCCTGCTGGTGGACTTTGCCAACCATGCCCGCAAGGCCGGCCTGGGTGTGGCCGATGCGCTCTTGCAGGCCGGCCTGGTGCGGATGCGCCCGATCATGATGACCACCGCGGCGATGGTATTCGGCATGCTGCCGCTGGCGCTGGCCCTGAACGAAGGCGGCGAGATCCAGGCGCCGATGGGGCGGGCGATCATCGGCGGCGTGATCACGTCGACGCTGCTGACGCTGGTGGTGGTGCCGGTGCTCTACAGCTACGTGGAAGGCATCTCGGCTCGCTTCAAGCGCAAGGCTTTGTCTTCGGATGAGGCTGCGGGTGGCGCGGTGCCCGCGCATCGGGATGCCGGGTTCATGCCGGCTGACAAGGAATAGCTTTTCGCTCCTTTTGATGACCGCGCCTCCGATGGGGCGCGGTTTTTCTTTGTGCCTTTGCTGTTGTGGCGTTGGGTTTGGGCAAGGTTCTATGATCCCGGCCCATGTCTGCTGACCCTACTCCCGCACGCCGCAGTCGTCGAGGCACCGGTGCCGTCACCTTGCATGAGGTGGCGCGCATCGCTGGGGTGGCGCCGATCACGGCATCGCGTGCTCTGAATACGCCGGATCAGGTGTCCGAAGAGGTTCGCAAGAAGGTCCAGGACGCGATTGCCAAGACGGGCTATGTGCCCAATCGGCTCGCCGGGTCGCTGGCGTCCTCGCGAAGCAAGCTCGTGGCTGCCGTGGTGCCGACCATCGCGGGGCCGGTGTTCCTGGAGACCATCCAGTCGCTGACCGAGGCTTTGGCGGAGAAGGGCTACCAGCTCATGCTGGGGCAAAGCGGCTATGCCGACTCTCGCGAAGACGCGCTGCTGGACGCGATCATCGGCCGGCGGCCTGATGGCATCGTGCTCACGGGCATCATGCATTCGGAGCAGGGGCGTCAGCGGCTGAAGGCGGCGGGCATTCCGGTCGTGGAAACCTGGGACCTCACGCCATCGCCGATCGACATGCTCGTGGGCTTCTCGCATGAGCAAGTGGGGCGTGCGGCAGTGGCCTACTTCAAGGCGCGGGGCCGGACCAAACTCGCTGTCGTGTCCGGCGACGATGAGCGTGCTGCGCGCCGCACGCAAGGTGTCGTGGCCGCTGCCAGGAGTGCCCACTTGCCTGCGGTCACGGTGATGAATGTGCCTGCGCCGACGACTCTGCGATCCGGCCGCGAGGCGCTGAGCGAGCTGCTGTCGAGCCGGAAGGATTTCGATGCGGTGTTCTGCAGTTCGGACCTGCTGGCCCTGGGCGTCGTGACCGAGGCGCGATCGAGGCGCATTCCTGTGCCGGAGCAGTTGTCGGTGATGGGCTTCGGCGATCTCGACTTCGCCGCCGATGTGCTGCCGTCGCTCACCACGGTGCGCGTCGATGGCACCGCCATCGGCCGCAAGGCAGCGCAGTTCATCGTGGATCGTGCCGAGGGCAGGGCAGTGAAGGATCGCGTCGTGGACATCGGGTTCGAGATCATCGAGAGGCAGAGCGCATGACTGCGCCTGCTGCCATGAAGGGGCTACGTGGAACCCACATCAAACAGCCTTTGCTTTCCTGATTTGGTAGCGCTACCATGGTGGGATTGATGGTTGATTTGAGCGAAACCCACAGGAGACTCCCTTGAAGCAGTTCCTCTCCACACTCGTCTTCACCGCCGCCGCTGCCTTCGCCACCCAGGCCATGGCCTGGCCCGACAAGACGGTGACGATGGTCGTCCCGTTCCCGCCGGGCGGCTCCACCGACACGCTGGCCCGCGCTCTCGGCACCAAGATGCAGGAAAAGCTCGGCCAGACCGTCATCGTCGACAACAAGGCCGGCGCCACCGGCACCATCGGCGCGGCGCAGGTCAAGCGCGCACCGGCCGATGGCTACACGCTGATGGTCACATCGCTCGGTCCGCTGGTGATGGCGCCGCACCTCATCAAGGGCATCCAGTACGACGCGCTCAAGGACTTCGACCTCATCACCGTGCCGGTGCAGGCGCCCAACGTGCTGGTGGTGCCGGCGCAGTCGCCGTACAAGACGGTCGACGATGTCATCGCGGCGCAGAAGGCGCATCCGGGCAAGATGAGCTTCGCCTCTTCGGGCAACGGGTCCAGCGACCACCTCACCGTCGAGCTGTTCTGGCAGCAGACGGGCACCAGCGGCCTGCACGTCCCGTACAAGGGCGGCGCGCCGGCCATCTCCGACCTGCTGGGTGCGCAGGTGGATGCGTCCTTCCAGAACGTCAACGCGGTGCTCCCGCACATCACCGCCGGCAAGCTGCGCGCGCTCGCCGTCACCGGCGACAAGCGCTCGCCTGTGCTGCCCAACGTGCCCACGCTGGCCGAGGCCGGCGTGAAGAACGTCAACGTCTATTCGTGGCAGGCGGTGGTGGCGCCCAAGGGCTTGCCCGCCGACGTGAAGGCCAAGCTGCACGCCGCCATCCTCGCCGCCCTGGCCGACCCGCAGACGAAGAAGCGTTTCACCGAGATCGGCTTCGAGATCGTGGGCAACACACCCGAGCAGTTCGCCGCCTTCCAGCAGCAGGAGTACAGCCGCTGGAAGCAGGTGATCGAGGCCGGCAAGATCACCGCCGACTGAGCACGAGGACGCGCGACCATGGCTCATTCATCCACGCCCGTCATCCGCGAGCTGCGTGTCGTGCCCGTCGCCGGACGCGACAGCATGCTGCTCAACCTCAGCGGTGCACACGGCCCGTTCTTCACGCGCAATCTGCTGATCCTCACCGACAGCGCCGGCCACACCGGCGTGGGTGAGGTGCCCGGCGGCGAGAAGATCCGCCAGACGCTGGAGGACGCCCGCCCACTCGTGGTGGGGCAGCCTGTCGGCTCGCACCTCGCGGTGCTGCAGGCGATGCAGCGCGAGTTCGCCAACCGCGACAGCGGCGGGCGCGGGCTGCAGACCTTCGACCTGCGCACCACCATCCACGCGGTCACGGCCGTCGAATCGGCCTTCCTCGACCTGCTTGGCCAGCACCTGGACGTGCCGGTGGCCGCGCTGCTGGGCGAGGGCCAGCAGCGCGATGCGGTGGAGATGCTGGGCTATCTCTTCTACATCGGCGACCGCCGCAAGACCGACCTGCCGTATCCCGCCGAGCCCGAGGCGGACAACGCGTGGTTCCGGCTGCGCAACGAAGAAGCCATGACGCCCGAGGCCATCGTGCGCCTGGCCGAAGCCGCCCGCGAACGCTATGGCTTCAACGACTTCAAGCTCAAGGGCGGCGTGCTGCGCGGCGAGGAAGAGGTCGACGCCTTGAAGGCCCTGCACGAGCGCTTCCCGCAGGCCCGCGTGACGCTGGACCCCAACGGCGGCTGGCTGCTGAAAGACGCCATCCGCCTCATGCGCGACATGAGCGGCGTGGTGGCCTACGCAGAAGACCCCTGTGGCGCGGAAGACGGCTTCTCCGGCCGCGAGGTGATGGCCGAGTTCCGCCGTGCCACCGGCCTGCCCACGGCCACCAACATGATCGCCACCGACTGGCGCCAGCTCACGCATGCGCTGTCGTTGCAGTCGGTGGACATCCCACTGGCCGACCCGCATTTCTGGACCATGGCCGGCTCGGTGCGCGTGGCGCAGACCTGCCGCGACTGGGGCCTGACCTGGGGCTCGCATTCGAACAACCACTTCGAGGTGTCGCTGGCGATGTTCACGCACGTGGGCGCCGCCGCACCGGGCCGTGTGACTGCCATCGACACGCACTGGATCTGGCAGGACGGCCAGCGTCTCACCAAGGATCCGCTGAAGATCGAGGGCGGCATGGTGCAGGTGCCGAAGAAGCCAGGCCTCGGCATCGAGCTGGACATGGCCGAGGTGGAGAAGGCCCACCAGCTCTACCGGCAGCACGGCCTGGGCGCGCGCGACGATGCCGTCGCGATGCAGTACCTCGTTCCCAACTGGCGCTTCGACCCGAAGCGCCCGTGCTTCGTCCGCTGAATCAACGGGAGGTGCCATGAGACCGAACAAGCTTCGCGAGATGTGGAAGGCCGACCAGGCCGTGGTCAACGGCTGGCTGGCCATTCCCAGTGCCTTCTCCGCCGAGACCATGGCCCACCAGGGCTGGGACTCGCTCACCATCGACCTGCAGCACGGGCTCATCGACTACCAGGCCATGGTGGGCATGCTGCAGGCCATCTCGACCACGGAAACGGTGCCCGTGGTGCGCGTGCCCTGGCTGGAGCCGGGCATCCTCATGAAGACGCTGGATGCGGGCGCCTACGGCGTGATCTGCCCCATGGTGAACACGCGCGAGGACGCGCAGAAGCTCGTGGCCTGGACGCACTACGCGCCGCAGGGCACGCGCAGCTTCGGGCCGGTGCGGGCGCTGCTGTACGGCGGCGCAGACTACCCGCAGCACGCCAACGAGACCATCGTCGCCTTCGCGATGATCGAGACGGCGCAGGCGCTGGACAACCTCGATGCGATCCTCTCGGTGGAAGGGCTGGACGCGATCTACATCGGGCCGTCGGACCTCTCGCTCGCGCTGGGTTGCAGGCCCACCTTCGACGACGTGGAGCCGAAGGTTGCGCAGGCCATCGACCACATCCTCGAGCGCGCGACGGCGCACGGCGTTGCGGCCGGCATCCACAACGGCTCGGCGCCCCATGCGCTGCAACGCGTGGACAAGGGCTTCCGCTTCGTCACCGTCGGCTCGGACGCGCGCTTGATGGCGGCGGGATCGCAGCAGGTGCTCGCGGCCATGCGCTCACGTTGAACCATCACAAGGACTTCATTCCATGCAACTCGGATTCATCGGCCTGGGCATCATGGGCGCGCCCATGTGCGGCCATCTCATCGCGGCGGGCCACCAGCTGTTCGTACACACCCGCAGCAAGGTGCCGGCGGCGATCGGCGAACGCGCGGTGGTGTGCGCCAGCGCGAAAGACGTGGCCGAGCGGGCAGACATCGTCTTCCTCATGCTGCCCGACACGCCGGACGTGTCGCGCGTGCTGTTCGGCGAGAACGGCGTGGCGCAAGGCTTGTCGCGCGGCAAGACGGTGGTGGACATGAGTTCCATCTCGCCCATCGACACCAAGGATTTCGCCCAACGCATCAATGGCCTGGGCTGCGACTACCTCGATGCGCCCGTGTCCGGCGGCGAGGTGGGCGCCAAGGCGGCGAGCCTGACGATCATGGTGGGTGGCCCGGGGGAAGCATTCGCCCGCGCGAAGCCGCTGTTGGAGCTGATGGGCAAGAACATCACGCTCGTGGGCGGCAACGGCGACGGGCAGACCACCAAGGTCGCCAACCAGATCATCGTGGCCCTGAACATCGCGGCCGTGAGCGAGGCACTGGTGTTCGCGAGCAAGGCGGGCGCCGATCCGGCCAAGGTGCGGCAGGCGCTGATGGGCGGGTTCGCTGCGAGCCGCATCCTGGAGGTGCATGGCGAACGGATGATCAAGCGCACGTTCAATCCGGGCTTTCGCATCGGGCTGCACCAGAAGGACCTGAACCTGGCGCTGGCAGGGGCGAAGTCGATTGGCGTCGCGCTGCCGCAGACGGCCAATGCGGCGCAGTTGATGCAGGCCTGCGCCGCGCACGGCTGGGACCAGCTCGACCACTCCGCGCTGGTGAAGGCGTTGGAGCTGATGGCCGGCCATGAGGTGGCCCGGCTGGACTAAGCTTGCCGGCATGAACATCCCACCGCCCCAGCAGCAGCCGCGCGAATTCCTCCGAGCCCTGTTCGATGCCGCCGTAGCCCGGGCCCTGCCCGACGTGGTGATGCGAGAACATCTGCCGCCGCCGCCGAAGGGCCGCACATTGGTGCTCGGCGCCGGCAAGGCTGGCGGCGCGATGGCTGCGGCGCTGGATGCCATGTGGCCGCATGACGCGCCCCTGTCCGGCCTGGTCGTGACCCGCTACGGCCACGTGCCGCCTGCGTACAAGGCCCATGGTGGACGCATCGAGGTGGTCGAGGCCTCGCATCCCGTTCCCGACGACGCCGGCCGTGAAGCGGCCCGGCGCATCGCGGCGTTGACGAAGGGACTCACGCCCGACGACCTCGTGCTGTGCCTCATCTCCGGCGGAGGTTCGGCCCTGCTGTCCCTGCCGGCCGATGGCGTGAGGCTCGAAGAGAAGCAGGCCATCAACCGCGCCCTGCTCAAGAGCGGCGCGGCCATCGACGAGATGAACTGCGTGCGCAAGCATCTGTCGGCCATCAAGGGCGGCCGCCTGGGTGCGATGTGCTCGCCGGCACAGGTGGTGACGCTGCTGATCTCCGACGTGCCTGGCGACGATCCGGCCGTGATCGCCAGCGGACCCACGGTGCCCGACCCGACGACTTGCGCGGATGCGTTGGCCGTGCTCAAGCGCTACGGGATCGATGTGCCGTCCCACGTGCGCGCCGGGCTGGAGGCCGGCCGCTTCGAGACACCCAAGCCCGGCGACGAACGCCTGGCGAATCGCTCGGTGCGCATGATCGCCACGCCGCACCAAAGCCTGGAAGCCGCCGCGGCGCTGGCGCGGCGGGCGGGCATCGAGGCGCACGTGCTGTCCGACGAGATCGAAGGCGAGTCGCGCGAGGTGGCGAAGGTGCACGTCGCGCTGGCCAAGGAGATCGCGCGGCGCGGGTCGCCGTTCAGGAAGCCCTGCGTGATCCTATCGGGCGGCGAGACCACCGTGACGGTGAAAGAGAAGGGCGGCCGCGGCGGCCGCGCCAGCGAGTTCCTGCTGAGCAGCGCGATCGCGCTGCAAGGCGAGCCGGGCATCCACGTGCTCGCGGCGGACACCGATGGCATCGATGGCGTGGAAGACAACGCCGGCGCGATCGTGACGCCCGACACCCTGGCGCGTGCGGAAGCCGCCGGCAAGAAGGCACGGGACTTCCTGGACCGCAACGATGCCTACAGCTTCTTCGATGCGATCGGTGACCTGGTGGTGACGGGGCCGACCTTCACCAACGTGAACGACTTCCGAGCGATCCTGGTCGTGTAGCCGCGATCAAGACTCGTTCCACGGGTCATAGTCCCCGATGCTCCACAGATTGCCCTCCGGATCCAGGCAGGTGAACCCCTTGCCGCCATAGTCCTTGGCCTCGAGCGGCATCACGATCTTCGCCATCGCCGCGACGGCGCGTGCATGCACCGTGTCGACGTCGGAGACCACCAGGTAGACGCTTTGCGTGTTGCCGCCGGCTTCCGACGGCAGCCGCATCAGCTTCCCGTACTCGTTGTCGTTGGTGGCCGAGCCGAGCATCACCATGCCCTGGCCCAGCCGCAACTGCGCGTGGTGGATGACATCGCCTTCACCGGGCACCACCAGCTGCGGCTCCAGCCCGAAGGCCTCGCGCAACCAGGAGATCGCGCCCTTGGCATTGCGGTAGCGAAGGCAGGGGATCAAGGTACTGCCGGGCATGGTGTCCTCCGGGAAGTGGCGGGTGCCGCCGATGATGCACGCATCACGCGGCGGCCCCGTGAAGGCGCGCGGACTACAAGGTCAATTTCCAGTCCGCCACGAGCGCGCCGGGCGTGGTGATGGACATGAGCTGGCGCTCCTTGTAGGTGCCGCTTTCGGGCACCATCTCCGCGGTGTCGGTGAAGTCCACCAGCCCCTCGCCGAACATGCGCAGGAACGAATCGTCGAAGCGCATCACCGGCAGCGGCGCGACGAGCTGGCCACCGTCCACCCAGAAGCAGGCGAAGCGGGTCATGCCGGTCATGCGGCAGGCCTGGCGGTCGGAGTAGTTGAGGTACCAGAGGTTGCTCACGTACAGGCCGGTGTCCAGGGCGCTGAGCACGTCGGCTTCGCGCAGCGTGCCGGTGGCCAGCGACAGGGCCTCGGGCGATTCCTGTGCGTTGGCGCCATTGGCGGCCAGGTTGTACTGGCGTGCCGAGCGCGGCGAATTCAGCGTGCCGGCGGCGCGGCCCGCATCGATGAGGTTGACCGAGGCAGGCTTGGCAAAGCCCTCGGCCGTGAAGGCCGGCGCGATGCTGCCCGCCGTGTCTTCCTTGAGGTGGAAGCTGTCGTGCAGCTGCGCATCGCGATGCTCCAGCCGTGACAGGCTGGACGTGCCCGTGCGGCGCGACTGCGCCCCGAAGCCGCTCCACGCGAGCGTGCCCAGCAGCTCGTTCATCGCAGCCGGCGTGAAGTAGGCGCGGTAAGCCCCCGGCGACAACTTGCGCGGCTCCAGCCCGAGCAGCGGCAGGCGCTGCGCACCGGTGGCCACGCGGCGGGCGAACTCGTCGGGGTCCCAGCGCGTGCCGGCGTACGCGGTCTTCACCGCCTTGTCGGCCTGCTGGTACAGGCACCAGTCGAAGTGGAAGCTCTCCACGTGGTGCCAGTGCCGGCTGCCGCGGCTGTCGGCGAAGGCGCGAACGAGTGCGCCGCCGGCATAGAAGCCGACGAAGTCCAGGCCTCTTGCCGCCGATGTGGTGGCGATCACCAGCGCCTCGGGCGAGGGCAGGGCGCCGGTCTCGTGGCGGCTGCTGGAGGTGACGTCCTCAGGCAGCAGCAGGTAGGGGTCGTCGGGCACCTCGGCCAGCGAAGCGATCAGGTCGGCACGATCGGCCAGCAGTGCCGCCGTGTCCTCGGCCACGCGGCCGGTGAGCGAGCGGCTGGATTCGATGCGCCGCGAGCCCTGCACCACGGCCACGGTGGCGAAGCCCTGCGTGACGTGCGTGGCCTGGCGAACCGCGGCGCGGTTGAAGCGGATGAAGTCCGAGTCCTCGGCGCGCAGGTACAGCGTGACGCGATCGGTTCCGCTCACGCTCTGGCACACGGCCTGAGCCAGCGATTCAAAGAAGTCCTTGCGGGTGATGCTCATGCTCAAGCCTCCCCGCCAAAGACCGCGACGCGGCTGAACTTGCAAGCCGGCGAGGCATGCCCTACGCGGATGACCTGCGACGGCTCGCCCTTGCCACAGTACGGCGTGCCCATCACCTCGAAGGTGGACGCATCGCCCACCATCGCCAGCGAGCGCCAGAAGGTGGCGCTGATGCCGCGGTAGTTGGGGTTGCGCACGACTTCCGCGAGCTGCCCGTTGCGGATGACCCGGCCGTACTCGCAGCCGAACTGGAACTTGTTGCGCGAGTCGTCGATGCTCCAGGAGCAGTTGGTGCGCATCAGCACGCCGGACTCGATGCTGGCGATCATCTGGTCCAGCGAGGAGCTGCCGGGCTCGACGTTGAGGTTGCTCATGCGGTCGATGGGTGCGCGGTTCCAGCTGCAGGCACGGGTCGTTGCCACGCCCTCGATGTCGCCGCGCATGGCCCTGGCGCGCGCCAGGGAGATGCTGCCGCCCAGCGGGCGCTTGAGCAGCCCATGCTCGATGATGAACTGCCGCTCGGCGGGCGTGCCGTCGTCGTCGAAGGCGAAGCTCGCGAGCTGTTCGCTGCGCGTCGGGTCGTAGGTGACGTTCAGCAGGTCGCTGCCGTACTGGTAGCGGCCGAACATGTCCAGGGTGACGAAGCTCGTGCCCGCGAAGTTGCGCTCGTCGCCGAGGATGCGGTCCAGCTCCAGCGGGTGGCCGATGGATTCGTGGATCTGCAGCATCATCTGGTCGGGCATGAGGATGACGTCCATCTCGCCGCTCGGGCACTGCGGCGCCATCGCCAGTTCCAGCGCCTCGCGCGCCACGCGCGGGCCGTCGGTGGCGAAGCGGGCGCGGTCCAGCACCTCCAGGCCGCCTTGCTGGCAAAAGCCGTTGTACTGGCCGTGGGCCGAGCGGGTTTGCGTGACGCCGTTCACGTTTGCCGTGGCCTGCACGTTGGGAATCACCTGGCTGAAGCGCTGCTGGGCGCTGCCGCCGTCGCCCGTCACCAGCAACTGCTCGGTCTCGATGGTCCACAGCGTGGCGCTCCAGTCGACGATGCGCTCGTCGAGCCTGGTGGCAGCGCTGGTGCTGCCCAGCAGGTCGAGCCTGGCCTTGAGGCCGCTCGATGCATTGGGCTTCTCCACCGGGCTGGCGTAGCGGCCCTTGGGTGCCACGGGTGCGAGCTGGCCGTAGTCGAACACCGTGCGGCCGGCCACGGCGTGGGCGAGGTCGGTGGCGCGTGCAAAGGCGGCTTTCAGGCCGGACTCGCTCAGGTCGCTGGTGGCGGCGTAGCCCATGCCGCCGCGGTCGATCACGGTGACCATGGCCCCGGCATCGCGGCTGCGGCTGGGGGCCTGGGCGACCCCTTGGCGCATGGTCAGGTCTTCAGAGGTTTCAGCGACGCCGCGAACGGCCCACTGCTGCACAGCCGGCGCGGATCGTCGCGCCACGGCCTCGAGTTGATCGAGCATTCCTGGACATCCTTTTGAGACGGAAGGCCGAGTGTAGGGGGCCGTGGCGCGGCGCTGCATCCTGAAACGCTTGTATCCGCACCCCTAACACGAAGCGTCACTTGGCCGGGCAATTCGTATCGGCTGGTGACCTGCCTGCCGGCTGACCATGGCGCGGATGGACGGAAAACGAAGAAATCGGGTCTGGCACGGAGGTTGCGCTCGACATGCGCACAAGCACCCTTAGAGCAGTCAGCGAGGCCCACCATGATCCAGCAGTACCTGATCAGCACAGCGTCCAGAGCCCTGGCGGTGTCGTGCCTCCTCGGCATGGGTGGAGCAGCCATGGCCCAGTCGCAGGGCAGCAGCCTGGCGGATCGTGCCCAGCGCAGCCTGGCTGCGTCGCAGGCCAGCAGCTACGACTTCATCGACCTGTCCGGCGCTCCCGGCCAACGCCCGCGCGGCTCGCTGAAGTTCGCGGCCGAAGGCGCCACCAAGGCGCTGCGCGAGATGGGCGTCGCAGCGGACGACTGCCGGACCCTGGTCCGCACGAATTCACAACGCACGCCGCAGATCCAGGGCGGCGACGGCACGCCGCGGCTGGGCGTCAGCGTGTCGCTGAGCTGCAGCTTCTTCTGAGCCTCAAGCGGCCTCCAGGGCCGCCCAGACTTCGTAGCACGCACCCATGGTGTGGTAGTCCACCTTCCCGGCCGGGCTCTTCTCGTCGCTGATCTTCTTGTTGTCCGGCGTGAGGATGCGATACCAGGCCCCGTGCTCGTGGTCGACGAAGTGCTCCCAGCTGTAGTCCCACAGCCGGTCATACCAGTCCCAGTAGCCGCCTTCGCCGGTGCGCAGCGCCAGCAGGGCGGCGGTGGCCAGGCTTTCGGCCTGCACCCAGAAGTACTTGTCGCCGTCGCACACCACCATCTTGCCGTGGTGCTTCTCATCGTCGGCGATGCCGTAGACCAGTCCGCCATGGGCCGTGTCCCAGGCGTGCTCGGTCCCCGCGGCGAAGAGTTCCTGTGAGCGCGGCAGCAGCCAGTCGGCCGGCTGATGGCGATCCAGGATCAGCAGCAGCTTGGACCACTCGGTGTGGTGGCCGGGCTGGTAGCCCCAGGGGCGGAAGATGTTGGTCTTGTCGTGGCGGTTGTAGTCCCAGTCGGGTGTCCAGCCGCCGGTGGCCGGGTCGATGCGGTAGTGCTCCCAGACCATGCCCTTGCCGTGCTGGGCCAGGCGGCGCGTGACCGAATCGGCCAGCACCGCGGCGCGGTCGAGGTAGCGCTGGTCGCTGGTGGCCTCGTAGGCGGCGAGCATGGCCTCGCAGGCATGCATGTTGGCGTTCTGGCCTCGGTAGGGCAGCACCTGCCAGTCGGCGGTGGCCTCGTCGGCATAGAGCCCGTTGGCGGGCTCCCAGAAGCGCTGCTCCATCAGCTCGAAGGTCTCGGCGATGCCCGCGCGTGCCTCGGCGATGCCGGCCATGGCCGCATGCGCGTGGGCCAGCAGCACGAAGGCCAGGCCGTAGCAGTGGTTGGTGGCGTCCAGCACGGTCTTGCGGCCGTTGTCCCACGAGAGCTGCCAGGCGTAGCCGCCGGTGGCCGGGTCGCGGTGCGCTTCGCGCAGGAAGCGCAGTGCGTGGCGCGTGGCGTCCAGGTACTTCGTCTCGCCGAAACGGCGGGCCGCCATGGCCTGGGTGAAGACAAAGCGCGTGCTGCTGACGAGGTGGCGCGTGGTCCGGTCGTAGACCGTGCCGTCGTCCTTGAAGAAATGGAAGAACCCGCCCGTCGGATCCAGGCACCGGCCATCGTAGAAGGCCATGGTGTCGAGGATGTGCGACTCGAGGAAGCTGACCGAGCGGAAGTTCAGGTGGTCGTGCACGATCAGGCCACGCGCTTTTCGCTCTTGGCGTCGAACAGGTGTGCATCGGCGGCCGACCAGCGCAGGAACACGCGGTCGCCCACGCCCTGGTTCACCTTGCCCGGCACACGTGCGGTGAGCTGGCCGACAGCGGTGTCCACGAGCGCATAGGTCTCGGGGCCGGTGGGCTCGATCATGGCCAGCGTGCCCGGCAGGCCGGCATCGCTGAAGGCCAGGCTTTCCGGGCGCAGGCCGTAGGTGACTTCCGCCGCATTGGCCGCGTTCAGCGCGCCTTGCTGCTCGGCCGTGAGCGCAAGGTCATAGCCCGCCGCCTGCAGGCCGTTGGCCGCGCGCTGGCTGCCCACCATGTTCATGGCCGGCGAGCCGATGAACTCGGCCACGAAGCGGGTGGCCGGACGCGAGTAGATGTCGTCGGGCGTGCCCAGTTGCTGGACCACGCCTTCGCGCATCACGGCAATGCGGTCGCCCAGCGTCATGGCTTCCACCTGGTCGTGCGTGACGTACACGGTGGTGGTGCGGGTGCGCTGGTGCAACAGCTTGATCTCGGCGCGCATCTCCACGCGCAGCTTGGCGTCCAGGTTGGACAGCGGCTCGTCGAACAGGAACAGCGCCGGGTTGCGGGCCAGGGCGCGGCCCATGGCCACGCGCTGGCGCTGGCCGCCGGAGAGCTGGCCGGGCTTGCGGTCCAGCAGGTGGCCGATCTGCAGCATCTTGGACACGCGCTGGATGGCCTCTTCGCGCTGCGGCTTGGGCACGTTGCGCATCTCCAGGCCGAAGGCGATGTTCTGCGCCACGTTCATGTTCGGATAGAGCGCGTAGCTCTGGAACACCATGGCGATGTCGCGGTCCTTGGGCAGCGCGTAGGTCACGTCACGGTCGGCGATGTGGATGCTGCCCTGGGTCGGCGTGTCCAGCCCCGCGATCATGTTGAGCAGCGTGCTCTTGCCGCAGCCCGACGGGCCCACGAGGATGAGGAATTCGCCGGCCTCGACCTCAATGTCGATGCCCTTGAGGATGTCCACCGAGCCGAAGCTCTTCTTGACGTTGCGGATGGATAGTGCGCCCATGATCTCTTTCCTTAACCCTTGACTGCGCCGGCGGTCAGGCCGCGCACGAAATACTTGCCAGCGACGATGTAGACGAACAGGGTGGGCAGGCCGGCGATCATCGCGGCGGCCATGTCCACGTTGTATTCCTTCACCGCGCTGGAGGTGTTGGCCAGGTTGTTCAGGCCCACCGTGACCGGCTTGGAGTCGCCGCCGGAGAACACCACGCCGAACAGGAAGTCGTTCCAGATGTTGGTGAACTGCCAGATCAGCGTCACGACGAAGATCGGCGTGGACAGCGGCACGATGATCCGCCAGAAGATGCGCCAGAAGCCCGCGCCGTCGAGCATGGCGGCCTTCACGAGTTCATCGGGCAGGCCCACGTAGTAGTTGCGGAAGAACAGCGTCGTGGACGGCAGGCCGGCGACGATGTGCACCATCACCAGGCCCCAGATGGAACTGGCGATGCCCAGCCAGCCCAGCACCTGCGACATCGGCAGCAGCACGACCTGCAGCGGCATGAACATGCCGAACAGCATCAGCGCGAACATCACTTCGCTGCCCTTGAAGCGCCACTTGCTGAGCACGTAGCCGTTGACCGCGCCGATGGCGGTGGAGATGAGGACGGCCGGCACGACCATCATCACGGAGTTCATGAAGAAAGGCTTCAGGCCGCCGCAGTCGATGCCGGTGCAGGCGCTCCCCCAGGCCTTGGCCCAGGCGTCGAAGCTGGGCGAGGTGGGCAGCGACAGCAGGCTGCCGCCGCGCACCTGCGCCATGTCCTTCAGCGAGGTGGTGACCATCACGTACATCGGCGTGAGGAAGACCAGCGCGAACAACAGGAGCACCGACCACAGTGCGATGCGGTGCCACACGAGGTTGGCGGGCTTGGTGGAGGCGGGGCTGTCGGTTCGCATGGGTCGGACGATGTTCGCCGGTGCTGCATTCACGGGCGCGCTCATCGCTTGCTCCTCAGTTCCGAGTACAGGTAGGGCACGACGATGGCGGCCACGGTCGCCAGCATGATGGTCGCAGAAGCCGCGCCCAGGCCGATCTGGCCGCGCGAGAAAGCCATGGTGTACATGTAGGTGGCCGGCAGGTCGGTGGCGAAGCCGGGGCCGCCCGCGGTCAGTGCCATCACCAGGTCGAAGCTCTTGATCGCGAGGTGGCTGAGCACCATCAGCGTGGAGAAGAAGACCGGGCGCAGGCTGGGAATGATGATGCGCCAGTAGATGCGCGGCAGGCTGGCGCCGTCGATCTGCGCTGCCTTGAGGATGGAGTCGTCGATGCCGCGCAGGCCGGCCAGGAACAGGGCCATGACGAAGCCCGAGCTTTGCCAGACGCCCGCGATGACCACGGTGTAGATGGCCATGTTCGGGTCGATGAGCCAGTCGAACTGGAAGCTGGTGAAGCCCAGGCCCTGGACGACCTTCTCGATGCCCAGGCCAGGGTTGAGGATCCACTTCCAGGCGGTGCCCGTGACGATGAAGCTCAGCGCCATCGGGTACATGTAGATGGTGCGAAGAGCGCCCTCTGCGCGGATCTTCTGGTCCAGCAAGATGGCCAGGAACAGGCCCAGCGCCATGCCGCAGAAGATGAACAGGCCGCCGAAGATGCCCAGGTTCTTCAGGGCCACCCACCAACGTTCGCTCTCGAACAGGTTGTGGTACTGCTCCAGGCCGATGAACTCATAGTTCGGCAGGAGGCGCGAAGCCGACAGTGACAGGTAGCCGTTCCACGCGATGAGGCCGTAGATGAACAGCATCGCGATGATGAAGGACGGCGCGATCACGAGCCGTGGCATCCACTGGCTCAGGCGTGCAGCGTTTGAGATGGGCGAGGTCATGGATATGTGACGCCTCTCCCGTTGCAGGAGAGGGTGGAGGTGGGAGGGGCTCGTGGTCGACAACCGATGCGCAGCGTCGGCATCAGGCCCCCTCACCCCAACCCTCTCCCGCGAGGGGAGAGGGGGTTACTTCGCTGTGAGTGTGGTCGCGAGCTTAGGACTTCGTCTTCGCGGCCGCAACCAGCTTGTCCATCGTGGCGGCCGGCGTGGCCTTGTCGTCGTTCCAGAACTGCGAGACGACGTCCTTGATGGCGCCTTCGGCGGCCGACGGGACAGCCATGCCGTGGGCGATGGACGGAACCAGCGAGCCGGCCTTCGAGGTGGACACGAAGTCGGCGGCCGAGGTCTTGGCGCACTCGTCGAACTTGTCCAGCTTCATGTTCAGGCGAACCGGGATGGAACCCTTGTTCAGGTTGAACACTTCCTGGAAGTCGGTCGACATGATGGCCGCGGCCAGGTCCTGCTGGGCCTTCTGGTTGGCCGGGTCCTTCAGCTTGAACAGGGCGAAGCTGTCCACGTTGTAGGTGTAGGACTTGGCGGTGCCGGGGGCGGCCACGCAACCGAAGTCCTTGCCCGGGACCTTGCCGGCGGCGAGGAATTCGCCCTTGGCCCAGTCACCCATGAACTGCATGCCGGCTTCGCCCTTGATCACCATGGCCGTGGCCAGGTTCCAGTCGCGGCCCGGGGCGTTCTTGTCGGTGTAGTCCTTGATCTTCTTGAAGGTCGTCAGCACCTTTTCCATCGTCGGGCTCTTCAGCGAGGCCGGGTCCAGGTGCACCAGGGCCTTCTTGTAGAACTCGGCACCGCCGACGCCCAGCGCCACGGTTTCGAAGGTGGTGAAGTCCTGCCAGTTCTGGCCACCGTGGGCGACGGCGATCAGGCCGGCCTTCTTCAGCGCGTCAGCAGCGGTGAAGAACTCGTCCCACGTGGTCGGCACCTTGGCGCCGGCCTTCTTGAAGGCTTCGGGGTTGGTCCACAGCCAGTTCACGCGGTGCACGTTGACCGGAGCGGCAACGTAGTGGCCCTGGTACTTCAGGCCGTCGGCGATGGCCTTGGGCAGCAGGCTGTCCCAGTGCTCGGCCTTGGCCACGTCGTCCATGTTGGCCAGCACGCCTTCACGCGCCCATTCCTGGATGGAGGGACCCTTGATCTGCGCAGCAGCCGGGGCGTTGCCCGAGACGACGCGGGACTTCAGGACGGTCATCGCAGAGTCGCCACCGCCGCCGGCAACTGCGAAATCCTTCCAGGTGTGGCCCTTGGATTGCATCGTGGCCTTCAGCGCCGAGGCCGCCTTGGCTTCACCGCCGGAGGTCCACCAGTGCAGCACCTCGACTTCGCCGGCGTGCGCCAGCGTTGCGCCCATCAGGCCGGCGGTGGCCAGGGCAAGAGAAATACGGGTCATAGCCATGCGGATAGTCTCCTGTTCAAAAATTATTCAGCTTGTTGAACCAAGCGGACCGAACTTTAAAATATCGTTAACGAAACGACAAGCTCGGGACTTTCCCTAGGGCACTCCCCTGTCAACCGCTTGGGCTGTCCCGCCAGGCGGTTCAGGCCCGGGGAAGGCGGATGACGGCCCTGAGCCCTTGCGGCTGGGCCTGCTCCAGAACGACGGTGCCGCTGTGGCGGGTGACGATCTCGCGGGCGATGGCCAGGCCCAGCCCGCAGCCGTTACCGTCGTAGGTGGCGCGCACGAAGCGCTGGAAGACGCGCTCGCGATCGGCCTCGGCCAGGCCCGGGCCGTTGTCTTCCACGGTGACGACGATCTTGTCGCCCTGGACCTGGGCATTCACCGTGACCACCTTGCCGCGGCCGGCGTAGCGGATGGCGTTGTCGATGAGGTTGGTCAGCGCCTCGCGCAGCAGCAGCGGATGGCCCATGACGAACAGCGGCGTGGTGTCGGCGGGTTCGTCGCCGTCTTCGCCGAAGCCCAGGTCCACGCCCGCGGCCAGCGCGCGCGGGACGAGCTCGGCACAGAGGTCGGCGGCGAGCTTGCGCATGTCCATGCGCGTCTTGCCCTGCTCGGCCGTCGCGTTGGGTTCGGCCCGGGCCAGCGCAAGCAGCTGATTGACGAGGTGGGCGCTGCGAGCGGCGCTCTGGTGGACCATCTCCAGCCGTGAGCGCAGCTCCGGCTCTTTGGATTCATTCAGCGCCAGTTCAGTCTGGCTCTTGAGGCCGGCCAGCGGCGTGCGCAGCTGGTGCGCCGCATCGTTGATGAAGCGCTTTTGCGCGCTCACGCTTTCCTGCACCTCGGCCAGCAGCGTGTTGATGGCCTTGGCCAGCGCGCGCACTTCCTCGGGCGCGGCGTCGAGCTCGATGGGCGCGAGGTCGTTGGGGGCGCGGTCTTCCACCAGCATGCGCATGCGCCACAGCGGCGACAGGCCGGTGCGTATCCCACCCCACACGATCACCGACATCAGCGCGATGAGCGCCGACAAGGGCAGGGCCGTGTCCACGAGGATCTGGCGCGCGAGCTGTTCGCGACTGGCGCGGCTGCGGGCGATCTGCACCAGCATGCGCTGCATGCTGTCGTCGCCGTAGGCCAGGTACAGCGCCGAGACGCGCACCGCCACGGCGGTGCGGCCCTCACCGATGCTGCCGTCGTAGAAGTAGGGATCTTCCAGCCGCGGGTCCACGATGTGCGGTGGCGCTGGGATCTGCTTGTTGCCGAGGATGAACTGGCCCGGCGGCGTGCTGACCATGTAGTACACGCGGTCGTCGGGGTCGGCCTCGATGATGTCCTGCGCGGCTTTCGGGAAGTCGATGAACAGCCCGTTGCCCAGCGGCTTGACCTGCCTCGCGAGTGCGCGCGTGGCGGTGGTGAGGCTCGCATCGATCGCCTTGTTGGCATAGCGCTCGGCGACGTTGTAGGTGACGTAGGCGGCGGCCAGCCACAGAACGAGCTGCGGCAGCAGCAGCCAGGTCAGCAGGTGGCGCTGCAGCGAACGCGTGCCCGGGCTCACGCCGGGTACGTTCTTGAGCGCTCGCTTGAATGGAGAGAGCATGCGCCGCAGGATGGCCCGCCGCCTCAGGCCGCGGGTTCGGCCTCGAGCAGGTAGCCCAGGCCCCGCACCGTGCGGATGGCCAGGCCCGAGGTTTCCAGCTTGCGGCGCAGGCGGTGGATGTAGACCTCGATGGAGCCCGGGTTCGATTCCGAGCGCTCGACCGCCCAGGTCTCGGCGATCTGGTCTTTCGTGACCACCTTGTCGCGCTGCGTCAGCAGGAGGTCGAAGAGCATCCATTCGCGCGGCGAGAGTTCAAGCATTTCACCGCCCACCGAGGCGCGTCGCGCATCGCGGTCGAAGGTGAGGCGGCCCATCTGCTGGACCGGGCCATTGCCCGTGCGTGTGCGGCGAAGCAGGGCGCGGATGCGCGCTTCGAGCTCGGGGAAATCGAAAGGCTTGGTGAGGTAGTCGTCGGCACCGGCGTTGAGGCCGGCGACACGGTCGTCCAGGCCATCCAGCGCGGTGAGGATGAGCATCGGGAGCGTGGGCCGGGCGGCACGCACGCGCTTGAGCACGGTGAGTCCATCGACGAGAGGAAGGCCGATGTCGAGAACGGCCAGGTCGAAGTTGTGCTTGAGAAGAAGGTATTCGGCGACGGCGCCGTTGTTCGCCACCTCCGGCTCGAAGCCTGCTTTGCGCAGGCTCGAAGCCAAGGCGTCGGCCAGGATGGCGTCGTCTTCCGCTAGGAGCAGTTTCATGCTCCGAGCTTAACGGCTGAACTCTGGCTTAAAGCTAGATTGAAACCCCAGCGTCGGCGGGACGCCCCCCGGCGCCCCGCCGGCCCTTCCGAGGGGGTTGTGGCCTGGCCGAAACCAGTCCACCACAACACGGTACAAGGCGCCACTCTACTGCTGCTCGGGGCGGTGAACCACGAATGGCAAGCAAAGCGACGCCTCCATCAAGCCACGCCCGAGGATCCGGCTACGCCGGTCCGTCGGGTGGCGCCCCTCGGGGGCAGGAGCGCCAGCGACTGGGGGGCTCTACTTCAGAACCAGATCTCGACCTGAGCGCCGTAGCTGGTGCCGCTGGTCTTGCCGTCGCCGTTGCCGGTGAGGCCGCCGGCGCCCGCTGCCGCGTTGGCCGCGTCGTTCCACTTGGCGCTGGTCAC
>NZ_QUSW01000019.1 GCF_003852895.1 Rhizobacter terrae | reverse complement strand
AACGTTCTTTAAAAACTAACAGCCGATAAGCGTGGGCGTTTGGACGGGTTGAGTGCCAGGCATTCGAAAGAATGTCGGGTCTGAAGGACCTTAAAAACGCTCACTGAAGTGAAGTTCACTTCAATTCTTTGAGCAGTAATTCAAGATCGAACTGAAGAGTTTGATCCTGGCTCAGATTGAACGCTGGCGGCATGCCTTACACATGCAAGTCGAACGGTAACGCGGGGCAACCTGGCGACGAGTGGCGAACGGGTGAGTAATATATCGGAACGTGCCCAGTAGTGGGGGATAGCCCGGCGAAAGCCGGATTAATACCGCATACGACCTACGGGTGAAAGCGGGGGATCGCAAGACCTCGCGCTATTGGAGCGGCCGATATCAGATTAGGTAGTTGGTGGGGTAAAAGCCTACCAAGCCGACGATCTGTAGCTGGTCTGAGAGGACGACCAGCCACACTGGGACTGAGACACGGCCCAGACTCCTACGGGAGGCAGCAGTGGGGAATTTTGGACAATGGGCGCAAGCCTGATCCAGCCATGCCGCGTGCGGGAAGAAGGCCTTCGGGTTGTAAACCGCTTTTGTCAGGGAAGAAACGGCTTTCTCTAATACAGAGGGCTAATGACGGTACCTGAAGAATAAGCACCGGCTAACTACGTGCCAGCAGCCGCGGTAATACGTAGGGTGCAAGCGTTAATCGGAATTACTGGGCGTAAAGCGTGCGCAGGCGGTCTTGCAAGACAGATGTGAAATCCCCGGGCTTAACCTGGGAACTGCATTTGTGACTGCAAGGCTGGAGTACGGTAGAGGGGGATGGAATTCCGCGTGTAGCAGTGAAATGCGTAGATATGCGGAGGAACACCGATGGCGAAGGCAATCCCCTGGACCTGTACTGACGCTCATGCACGAAAGCGTGGGGAGCAAACAGGATTAGATACCCTGGTAGTCCACGCCCTAAACGATGTCAACTGGTTGTTGGACGGCTTGCTGTTCAGTAACGAAGCTAACGCGTGAAGTTGACCGCCTGGGGAGTACGGCCGCAAGGTTGAAACTCAAAGGAATTGACGGGGACCCGCACAAGCGGTGGATGATGTGGTTTAATTCGATGCAACGCGAAAAACCTTACCTACCCTTGACATGCCAGGAACTTGCCAGAGATGGCTTGGTGCTCGAAAGAGAACCTGGACACAGGTGCTGCATGGCCGTCGTCAGCTCGTGTCGTGAGATGTTGGGTTAAGTCCCGCAACGAGCGCAACCCTTATCATTAGTTGCTACGCAAGGGCACTCTAATGAGACTGCCGGTGACAAACCGGAGGAAGGTGGGGATGACGTCAGGTCATCATGGCCCTTATGGGTAGGGCTACACACGTCATACAATGGCCGGTACAGAGGGCTGCCAACCCGCGAGGGGGAGCTAATCTCAGAAAACCGGTCGTAGTCCGGATCGCAGTCTGCAACTCGACTGCGTGAAGTCGGAATCGCTAGTAATCGCGGATCAGCTTGCCGCGGTGAATACGTTCCCGGGTCTTGTACACACCGCCCGTCACACCATGGGAGCGGGTTCTGCCAGAAGTAGTTAGCCTAACCGCAAGGAGGGCGATTACCACGGCAGGGTTCGTGACTGGGGTGAAGTCGTAACAAGGTAGCCGTATCGGAAGGTGCGGCTGGATCACCTCCTTTCTGGAAAACAAGCACTCCGAAGTTCTTGCGCCCACACTTATCGGCTGTTCGTTGAACACAGCGTGTGAATGTGAGCCGGCTGAGCACTGCAACAGCACCGTGCTAAGCGGCACCAGGCTGGCAACTCCGGACGCTTCACAGCCAAAACGTGAAGGGTCTGTAGCTCAGTTGGTTAGAGCACCGTCTTGATAAGGCGGGGGTCGTTGGTTCGAGACCAACCAGACCCACCATCTTCATGGGGGATTAGCTCAGCTGGGAGAGCACCTGCTTTGCAAGCAGGGGGTCGTCGGTTCGATCCCGTCATCCTCCACCATCTAAATCACAACACACACTTTTGAGTGCTGGCGCAAGCAGCTGTTGAGCTGTTTGCGCCAGCGGTTCGAAAGAATCGGCTGGCTGTTCTTTAACAATTCGTAGAGTCGAAAATCAGCGTTGTCGACGGAAACCACTTCATGGTGGACCGTGCCGTCGGCAACATTTTGATTGCGTCAACATACTTCAACTCAAACAATCGAGTTGTATTTGAAGACGGCGTAACGCAAGAAACTCAAACCAGTCCTTGACGATGCTTCCAAGTGAGGCGTCAAAGTTATAGGGTCAAGTGACTAAGTGCATGTGGTGGATGCCTTGGCGATTACAGGCGACGAAGGACGTGATAGCCTGCGATAAGCTTCGGGGAGCTGGCAAATTAGCTTTGATCCGGAGATTTCCGAATGGGGAAACCCACCCTTAGGGGTATCGCATACTGAATACATAGGTATGCGAGGCGAACCGGGTGAACTGAAACATCTCAGTAGCTCGAGGAAAAGACATCAACCGAGATTCCGAAAGTAGTGGCGAGCGAAATCGGAACAGCCTGTGCGTTTTAGCCATCGATTTATCAGAACGGAATGGAAAGTCCGGCCATAGTGGGTGATAGCCCCGTATGAAAAAAGTCGGTGGTAGAACTAGGCGCACGACAAGTAGGGCGGGACACGTGTAATCCTGTCTGAATATGGGGGGACCATCCTCCAAGGCTAAATACTCGTAATCGACCGATAGCGAACTAGTACCGTGAGGGAAAGGCGAAAAGAACCCCGGGAGGGGAGTGAAATAGATCCTGAAACCGCATGCATACAAACAGTCGGAGCCCGCAAGGGTGACGGCGTACCTTTTGTATAATGGGTCAGCGACTTACATTCAGTGGCAAGGTTAACCGAATAGGGAAGCCGTAGAGAAATCGAGTCCGAATAGGGCGTTCAGTCGCTGGGTGTAGACCCGAAACCAAGTGATCTATCCATGGCCAGGATGAAGGTAGGGTAACACCTGCTGGAGGTCCGAACCGACTAGTGTTGCAAAACTAGCGGATGAGCTGTGGATAGGGGTGAAAGGCTAAACAAACTTGGAAATAGCTGGTTCTCTCCGAAAACTATTTAGGTAGTGCCTCAAGTATTACCGTCGGGGGTAGAGCACTGTTATGGCTAGGGGGTCATGGCGACTTACCAAACCATTGCAAACTCCGAATACCGATGAGTACAGCTTGGGAGACAGTGCACCGGGTGCTAACGTCCGGACACAAGAGGGAAACAACCCAGACCGCCAGCTAAGGTCCCTAAAATTGGCTAAGTGGGAAACGAAGTGGGAAGGCTAAAACAGTCAGGATGTTGGCTTAGAAGCAGCCATCATTTAAAGAAAGCGTAATAGCTCACTGATCGAGTCGTCCTGCGCGGAAGATGTAACGGGGCTAAGCCAGTTACCGAAGCTGCGGATGTGCAATTTATTGCACGTGGTAGGAGAGCGTTCTGTACGCCTGTGAAGGTGGCTTGTGAAGGCTGCTGGAGGTATCAGAAGTGCGAATGCTGACATGAGTAGCGTTAAAGGGGGTGAAAAGCCCCCTCGCCGTAAGCGCAAGGTTTCCTACGCAACGTTCATCGGCGTAGGGTGAGTCGGCCCCTAAGGCGAGGCAGAGATGCGTAGCTGATGGGAAACAGGTCAATATTCCTGTACCGATCTGTAGTGCGATGTGGGGACGGAGAAGGTTAACTCAGCCGGGTGTTGGATGTCCCGGTTCAAGCATGTAGTCGTGCCGCCTAGGCAAATCCGGGCGGCTTAGATGAGGTGTGATAACGAGGCGGCTTGCCGCTGAAGTGAGCGATACCCTGCTTCCAGGAAAAGCCACTAAGCTCCAGCTACAGACGACCGTACCGCAAACCGACACTGGTGCGCGAGATGAGTATTCTAAGGCGCTTGAGAGAACTCTGGAGAAGGAACTCGGCAAATTGACACCGTAACTTCGGAAGAAGGTGTGCCTTTAGTAGGTGAACCCGTACAGGGGGAGCCCAATGAGGCCGCAGAGAATCGGTGGCTGCGACTGTTTATTAAAAACACAGCACTCTGCAAAGACGAAAGTCGACGTATAGGGTGTGACGCCTGCCCGGTGCTGGAAGATTAAATGATGGGGTGCAAGCTCTTGACTGAAGTCCCAGTAAACGGCGGCCGTAACTATAACGGTCCTAAGGTAGCGAAATTCCTTGTCGGGTAAGTTCCGACCTGCACGAATGGCGTAACGATGGCCACACTGTCTCCTCCAGAGACTCAGCGAAGTTGAAATGTTTGTGATGATGCAATCTCCCCGCGGAAAGACGGAAAGACCCCATGAACCTTTACTGTAGCTTTACATTGGACTTTGAACAGATCTGTGTAGGATAGGTGGGAGGCTTTGAAGCGGTGCCGCTAGGTGTCGTGGAGCCAACGTTGAAATACCACCCTGGTGTGTTTGAGGTTCTAACCTTGGCCCGTTATCCGGGTTGGGGACAGTGTATGGTGGGCAGTTTGACTGGGGCGGTCTCCTCCCAAAGCGTAACGGAGGAGTTCGAAGGTACGCTAGGCACGGTCGGAAATCGTGCTGATAGTGCATAGGCATAAGCGTGCTTGACTGCGAGACTGACAAGTCGAGCAGGTACGAAAGTAGGACTAAGTGATCCGGTGGTTCTGTATGGAAGGGCCATCGCTCAACGGATAAAAGGTACTCTGGGGATAACAGGCTGATACCGCCCAAGAGTTCATATCGACGGCGGTGTTTGGCACCTCGATGTCGGCTCATCTCATCCTGGGGCTGTAGCCGGTCCCAAGGGTATGGCTGTTCGCCATTTAAAGAGGTACGTGAGCTGGGTTTAAAACGTCGTGAGACAGTTTGGTCCCTATCTTCCGTGGGCGCTGCAAGATTGAGAGAGCCTGCTCCTAGTACGAGAGGACCGGAGTGGACGCACCTCTGGTGTATCGGTTGTCACGCCAGTGGCATTGCCGAGTAGCTATGTGCGGAAGAGATAACCGCTGAAAGCATCTAAGCGGGAAACTCGTCTCAAGATGAGTCTTGCCGGGGCCTTGAGCCCCCTGAAGAGTCGTTCGAGACCAGGACGTTGATAGGCTGGGTGTGGAAGCGCAGTAATGCGTTAAGCTAACCAGTACTAATTGCTCGTGAGGCTTGACCCTATAACTTTGATCCAAAATCAAAGCCGGTTCGAGTCACCCAAGTTATGCCAGTCTTCAAATTCGAAGCTGCGCGCAATCAAATACGCTGATTCGCTGTCATATAATGACAGCGCCAGACTCTACGAATTCGCCGGACTTGCTCCCCTCAACAAAAGCAAGCCAGCTACAAGTTAAGCCTGATGACCATAGCGAGGTGGTCCCACTCCTTCCCATCCCGAACAGGACAGTGAAACGCCTCAGCGCCGATGATAGTGCGGATTCCCGTGTGAAAGTAGGACATCGTCAGGCTATTAATTTAAAACCCCCTTCCAGATTCCTGGTTGGGGGTTTTGCTTTT
>NZ_QUSW01000018.1 GCF_003852895.1 Rhizobacter terrae | reverse complement strand
CGTGGTGGTGGACCACGACAGCGTGCTGCAGCCGCAGCGGCTGAGGCAGCGGCTGCAGTCGCAGGGCGTGAACGTGCTGTGGCTGACGGTGGGGCTGTTCAACCAGATGGCGCAGGAGCTGGCCGATGTGTGGTCGCAGCTGCGCTACCTGATCGTGGGCGGTGATGCGCTGGATGCGCAGGTGATCCGCCGGGTGCTGGACCAAGGCGGGCCGCGGCACCTGATCAACGGGTACGGGCCCACGGAGAGCACGACGTTTGCGATCACCTGCGAGATCGAACGGGTGGAAGAGGGCGCACGCAGCATCCCGATCGGGCGACCGATCGCGAACACGAGGGTGTACATCCTGGACGGGCGCGGGCAGCCGCTGCCGCAGGGGGCGGTGGGGGAGATCCACATCGCCGGAGACGGGCTGGCGCTGGGCTACCTGAACCAGCCACAGCTGACGAGCGAACGCTTCGTGGCGGACCCGCACGGGCCAGCGGGGCAGAAGATGTACAGGACCGGGGACCTGGGGCGGTACCTGGGCGACGGGAACATCGAGTTCCTGGGGCGCAACGACCACCAGGTGAAGATCCGCGGGTTCCGCATCGAGCTGGGTGAGATCGAGGCGAGGCTGACGCAGTGCGAGGGCGTGCGCGAAGCGGTGGTGCTGGCGCGCGAGGACAGCCCCGGGGACAAGCGGCTGGTGGCCTACGTGGTGGGCGAGCAGGCGGACAGCCAAGTGCTGCGCGAACAGCTGGGCGCGCAGTTGCCCGAGTACATGGTGCCGCAGGCGATCGTGCGGCTGGATGCGCTGCCGCTCACGCCCAATGGCAAGGTCGACCGCAAGGCGCTGCCCGCACCCGACGGTTCGGCCTACGCGGAGCGAGGCTACGAAGCGCCGGTGGGCGAGGTCGAGGCCACGCTGGCGCGCATCTGGGCCGAGGTGCTGCAACTCGAGCGCGTCGGGCGGCACGACAACTTCTTCGAACTCGGCGGCCACTCGCTGCTCGCCGTCAGCGTGATGGAGCGCATGCGTGAGGCGACCCTCGATGCCGACGTGCGCTCCTTGTTCATCGAGCCCACGCTCGCAAGCTTTTCCAGATCGGCCAAAAAGATGAAGGAGTTCCTGCTGTGACACTCGCCAAGCTGTTGACCGAACTCGAAGAAAAGGGCGTCAGCCTGTCGCTCAAGGGCGAGGAACTCGCGGTGCGCGCCGAAGAAGGCGTGCTGGACGATGACAAGCTGCTGAACCTGCTGCGCGCCAACAAGCAGGCGCTGATCGAGCGGCTGAAATCGGGCCAGCGAATCGGTTCGGTGGCTGCGGACACCTCGGCCGGCATTCCGCCCGATTGCGAACGCATCACGCCCGCGATGTTGCCCCTGGTGACGCTCACCGACGAACAGATCGACGGCCTGGTCCGCCGCATCGAGGGCGGCGCGGCCAACGTGCAGGACATCTACCCGCTCGCACCGCTGCAGGAAGGCATCCTCTTTCATCACCTCGCCGCGACCGAAGGCGATCCCTACCTGCTGTGGAACGCCTTGGCCTGCAGCAGCCGCGCCAAGGTGGACGAGTACCTTCGGGCACTGCAGGCTGTCATCGACCGGCACGACGTGCTGCGCACCTCGGTGCATTGGGAAGACCTTCCCGAGCCGGTGCAGGTGGTCTGGCGCCAGGTGCGCATCGCGGTGGACGAACTCACCCTCGACCCCGCGGACGGCGACATCGCCGGCCAGCTGAAAGATCGCTACGACCCCCGCCGCATGGGCATCGACGTGCAGCGCGCGCCCCTGATGCACGTGGCGGTGGCGCAGGACGTGCCCAACGGGCGTTGGGTGCTGCTGCTGCTGTACCACCACCTGGTGGTGGATCACCGCACCGCCGACCTGGTGCACGAAGAAATCATGGCGCAGTTCCTCGGCCGCGCCGGCGAGCTGCCGGCGCCGGTGCCGTTCAAGCGCTTTGTCGCGCAGGCACGCCGGGGTCTGCCCCGCGAGGAGCACGAGGCGTTCTTCCGCGACATGCTGGGCACGGTGGACGAGCCGACCTTGCCCTTCGGCCTCGCCGATGTGCGGGGCCAGGCGCACGACATCACCGAGCATCGGGAACTGCTGGAGGACGCCCTCGCACGGCGCTTGCGCGATGGCGCGCGCCGGCTGAACGCGAGCGCCGCCAGTGTCTTCCACCTGGCCTGGGCCCGCGTGCTGGCGTGCGTGTCCGGGCGTGAGGACGTGGTCTTCGGCACGTTGATGCTTGGACGCCTGCAAGGCGGCGCCGACGCAGGACGCGCGCTCGGCTTGTTCATCAACACGCTGCCCCTGCGAATGCAGGTGGACAGCGAAGGTGTCGGCGCCGCCCTGCGCCGCACGCATGGACTGCTCACGCAGCTTCTGCGGCACGAGCATGCGCCCCTGTCGCTGGCCCGCCGCTGCAGTGGCCTGGACGCTGCCACGCCCTTGTTCAGCGCGCTCTTCAACTATCGGCACAGTGCTGCGGCCGCGACGCCCGGCACGGATGGCAACGGCTTCGGCATCGAGCTGCTCGGTGGCGAAGACCTGACCAACTATCCCGTCACGTTCTCCGTGGACGACCTGGGCGAGGGCTTCATGCTCACGGCGCAGGTGCAGTCGCCGGCGGACCCGGCCCGGCTGTGCGCCTACATGCGGACCGTGCTGGAGCACCTGGTGCAGGCACTGGAAACCGCACCTGCGACGCCGGTGCGTGCGCTCGACGTCTTGCCTGCGCAGGAGCGCCATCGGCTGATCACCGAATGGAATCCGCCGCACACCGCCATCTCGGCCTGGCCCTGCCTGCACGAGCAGTTCGAAGCCCAGGTGGCACGCACACCGCACGCCGTGGCACTCGCTTTCGGCGATCTTCAGCTGAGCTACGGCGAACTCAATGCGCGCGCTAACCGGCTGGCCCGCCACCTGCGCGCGCGCGGCATCGCTCCTGGGGCACGGGTGGCCCTGTGCTTCGAGCGCAGTGCCGACATGGTGGTGGCCGTGCTGGCCACGCTCAAGGTGGGCGCGGCCTACGTGCCGCTGGATCCGGCGTATCCCGCCCAGCGCCTTGTCTTCATGTGCCGCGACAGCGGACCCTCGGCCGTGCTGACACATGGCGCGGTGAGCCAGCCGGTGCGCGACGCCATCGATGCCTGCCTGCTCGAACGTCCCGACGCGGTGCCGCTGGTCGATCTCGATGCGGACGCCGCCGCCTGGTCATCGCTTGCCGATGGCAACCTTCCCGCGGAAGCCATCGGCGTGGGTTCGCACGACGTGGCCTATGTGATCTACACCTCCGGCTCGACCGGCCAGCCCAAGGGGGTGATGGTCGAGCATGCGAACGTCATGCGGCTGTTCGCCTCCACGCAGGCGAAGTTCTCGTTCGACGACCGCGACGTGTGGACGCTCTTTCACTCCTATGCGTTCGACTTCTCGGTATGGGAGATCTGGGGCGCGCTGCTGCACGGCGGACGACTGGTGGTCGTGCCTTACGAGGTCTCGCGCTCACCTGACCAGTTCCACGCGCTCTTGCGCGACCAGCGCGTGACGGTGCTGAACCAGACCCCCACGGCCTTCCAGCAACTGATCGAGGCCGACCGGGAGGCGCCGCGTGGCACGCTCTCCCTGCGCACGGTGATCTTCGGCGGTGAAGCGCTCAACGTGAACGCGCTGGCACCCTGGTTCGCCAAGCATGGCGATGAGTTGCCGCGGCTGGTGAACATGTACGGCATCACCGAGACCACGGTGCACGTGACCCACTGGCCGCTCAGCGCCGGCACGGTGTCCCGGCTGTGCATCGGGCGTCCGATCGCGGACCTCACGGCCTATGTGCTCGACGCGGCGATGAACCCGGTGCCCATCGGCGTGCCTGGCGAGTTGCACGTCGGCGGTGCGGGGGTGGCGCGCGGCTACCTGAACCGGCCCGAGTTGACAGCGCAGCGCTTCGTCCGCGACCCGTTCTCCCCGCAGCCCGGCGCCCGCCTGTACAAGACCGGCGACCTGGCGCGTTTCCTGCCTGACGGCAATCTCGAATACCTCGGACGCAATGACGCGCAGGTCAAGATCCGGGGCTTTCGCATCGAGCTGGGCGAGATCGAATCGGCCATCGTGGCCTTGCCTCAGGTGCGCGAAGCCGTGGTGTTGTCGCGGGAAGATTCATCCGGTCCGAAGCAACTGGTGGCCTATGTGGTTGCTGAGGGTGAAGCGGATGCGCTCGTGCTGCGCGCCGCACTGGCCCGCACCTTGCCCGACTACATGGTCCCGGCGCAGCTCGTGATGATGGACGCGCTGCCGCTCACCGCCAACGGCAAGGTGGACCGCCATCGGCTGCCGAGCGTCCAGCAGCAGACCGCGGTTTACGAAGCGCCACGCACGACGACGGAATCCACGCTCGCGAGCATCTGGGGCGAGGTCCTGCGTTGCGATGCGGTGGGCATCCACGACAACTTCTTCGCGCTGGGCGGCGACTCGATCCGCAGCATCACCATCCTCACCCGGGCGAAGGCGGCCGGCCTCCCTTTCGCCGTGGTGGAACTGTTCCGCGAACAGACCATCGCCAACCTGGCGCGGCTGATCGACGAACGTGCATCGACGCAGGCGCTGCCCTCCCAGGCTGCCGACGCGGGCGCACCAGAAGACGACGAGGCCTACCCGCTGACCATGCTCCAGATGGGCATGCTGTTCCACAACCAGGCGTCGGCGCAGGCGGCGCTCTACCACGACGTGTTCAGCTACACCGTCGAGGTTCCTGCCTGGGACGAGGCGGTGTTCCGTCGGGTGATCGCCGCCATGGCGCGGCGGCATCCGGTGCTGCGCACGGCCTTCGACCTGCGGGGTGGCGACGAACCCCTGCAGCGCGTGCATGCGCACGCCTCGATTCCGCTGGTGGTGTCGGACTGGACGATGCACGCCCGCGAAGCGCAGGAGCAATTGCTCGCCCGGTTCCTGGCCGAAGAAAGAAGCACCGGATTCGATCTTGCGGTGCCATCGCTGATGCGGCTGTTCGTGCAGCTGCGCAGTGAGCGCAGCATCCAGTACACCATCAGCTTCCATCACGCCATCCTGGACGGCTGGAGCGTCGCGGCGTTCCAGACCGAGTTGTTCCAGCAGTACCTCGGGGCGCTGTCGAATCCCAGGCAGTCCTTCTCGCTGCCGCCGCTGGCCACCACGCCCAAGGCCGTCGTGTCGCTGGAACAGCAGGCGCTTCGCTCGCCGGACCACCGGGCCTTCTGGTCGCAGCATCTCGCCGGGCATTCGATGACCGCCTTGCCCGCGCGGCTGCCGGATGCGCCAGGCGGCACGGCACGCTGGGACACCACCTTCGCCGTGGACAGCACGGTTCGCGACCGCCTGCATGCGCTGGCCACCGAGTTGCGCGTGCCCATGCGCAGCGTCCTGCTTGCTGCGCATCTGCGCGTGCTGTCTCTCGTGTCCGGCACGACCGACGTGGTGACCGGCCTCGTGTGCAACGTGCGGCCCGAAGCGGCCGACGGCGACAAGGTGCTCGGGCTCTTCCTGAACACGCTGCCGCTGCGGCTGCGCATGCAAAAAGGGCGCTGGGTCGACCTCATCGCCGACACGTTCAAGGCCGAGCTGGATGTCATCGAGCACCGGGCCTATCCGTACTTCCAGATCTTTGCCGACAACGGCCGCGTGCCGCTGTACGAGGCCGGATTCAACTACGTCAACTTCCACGTCTACGACGCGCTGCAGGAGCAGGGCGGGTTTTCCGCGCAGGCCAGCGAGAGCCACGAGGCGACCAACCTGGCCTTGAGCGCGAGCTTCACCGACACCGCGCACGGGTTGGCGGTCATCTTGCGTGTGGACCCATCGCGCCTGTCCGCGGCGCAGTCGCAGCGCTTGTTCGGCTACTACCGGTCCGTCCTGGAAGAGATGGCGGCGCACCCGCAGGCTGACCATTCGGCTTGCGACCTTCTGCCGAGTGCCGAACGCGAGCGAATGCTGGTGACGTGGAACGCGACGCAGTCGGTGATCGAGACGGACGTGTGCGTGCACGAGCTGATCGAGGCGCAGGCGAGGCAGCGCGGCGCGAGCGTGGCGGTGAGCTGCGAAGGCCAGGCGCTGAGCTATGCGGAACTGGATGCCCAGGCGAACCAGTTGGCGCATCACCTCAGGCGGCTGGGGGTGGGCGCGGAGCAGCGGGTGGCGGTGTGCATGCAGCGCAGCGTGCAGATGGTGGTGGCGCTGCTGGCGGTGTGGAAGGCCGGCGGGGCGTACGTGCCGCTGGACCCGGCGTACCCGCAGGCGCGGCTGGCGCACATGATGGGCGACAGCACGCCCCGCGCGCTGCTGACCGATCGGGCGGCGCGCGAGCGCCTGCCGGCGCTGGACGTGCCGGTGATCGAGCTGGACGCGGCGCAACGCGCGTGGGATGGCGAGAGCCGGGGCCCGGTGCAGGGCACGGGCGTGACGGCCTCGAACCTGGCGTACGTGATCTACACCTCGGGGTCCACCGGTCAGCCCAAGGGGGTGATGGTGGAGCACCGGCACCTGGCCAACCTGATCGGCTGGCACTGCCAGGCGTTCGAGCTGAAGGCGGGAGACCGGGCGTCCAGCGTGGCGGGGTTCGGCTTCGATGCGGTGGTCTGGGAGATGTGGCCGGCGCTGAGCGTGGGGGCGCAGCTGTGCATGCCCGGGCCGCAGTGCGGTCAGGACCCGCAGGCGCTGCTGGCGTGGTGGGAGCAAGAGGCGCTGGACGTGAGCTTCCTGCCCACGCCGATCGCCGAGCACGCGTTCGCCACGGGGCGGAGGCACCGCACGCTCAGGCGGCTGCTGATCGGGGGGGACCGGCTGCGGCAGATGCCCGCCCGGGCGCTGGGCTTCGAGCTGGTGAACAACTACGGGCCCACCGAAGCGACGGTGGTGGCGACCTCCGGGGTGCTGCAGCCCGGGGTGCCGGTGCTGCACATCGGACGGCCGATCGCCAACACGGCGATCTACCTGCTCGACGAGCACAGGAGGCCGGTGCCGCAGGGGGTGGCCGGCGAGCTCTACATCGGCGGGGCGCAGGTGGCGCGCGGCTACCTGAACCAGCCGCAGCTCACGAGCGAGCGCTTCGTGAGCGACCCGTTCGCAGGGGCTGGAGCGCGCATGTACCGCACGGGGGACCTGGCGCGCCACCTGGAGGACGGGAGCATCGAGTTCCTGGGGCGCAACGACGCGCAGGTGAAGGTGCGCGGGGTGCGCATCGAGCTGGGGGAGATCGAGGCGGCGCTGCTGGCGCACGAGGCGGTGAGCCAGGCGGTGGTGGTCGCGCGCGAGGATGCGGGCGAGACGCGGCTGGTGGCGTACTGCACGGCCCCCGAGGGCGTGGTGCTGGAGGCTGCGCAGCTCAAGCAGTGGCTGCAGCGCACGCTGGCGCAGCACATGCTGCCGCAGGCGGTGGTGCAGCTGCCGGCGTTGCCGCTGACGGCCAACGGGAAGATCGACCGGCAGGCGCTGCCCGCGCCGCAGGACGGGGCAGACCCGTCGCGGGCGTACGAGGCGCCGGTGGGCGACACCGAGGCCCGGCTGGCGCAGATCTGGGCCGAGGTGCTGCGCGTCGAACGCGTGGGCCGGCACGACAACTTCTTCGAGCTCGGCGGCCATTCGCTGTCGGCGGTGTGGGTGGCCGAACGCATGCGCAACGAGGGCATGGCGGTCGACGTGCGCCAGCTCCTGTCCGCACCGACGATCGCGGCACTGGCTGGCGCATCCCGCGGCGACCTTGGCATGGTGGAGGTGCCGGACAACCTCATTGCGGCGGGCTGCGAGCGCATCACGCCCGAGATGCTGCCGCTGGTGTCGCTGGACGCCGGCCACATCGAACGCATCGTCTCGCAGGTGCCGGGCGGCGCGGCCAACGTGCAGGACATCTATCCGCTCGCGCCGCTGCAGGAAGGCATCCTCTTCCACCATCTCGTCTCCAGCGACGGTGACCCGTACCTGCTGCATGCGACGCTGGCCTTCGACACCCGTGCCACGATGGAGCGCTATCTCCAGGCGCTGCAGCAGGTGGTGGACCGCCACGACATGCTGCGCACCGCCATCCACTGGGAGGGACTGCCGGAGGCCGTGCAGGTGGTGCTTCGCCATGCGCCGCTGATCGTCGACGTCGTCGAGCTTGATGCCGACGGCGGCGAGGCGCACGCGCAGTTGCTCGCGCGCGTCGACCCGGCGCGCTTCCGGCTGGATGTGCGCCAGGCGCCGCTGCTGCGGATCGTGGCGGCGCGCGATCCCGCGGGCGAGCGGTGGCTGGTGCTGCTGCTGTTCCACCATCTCGCGATCGACCACACCACCTTGGAAGAGGTGCAGGAGGAAGTGCTGGCGTGCCTGGCCGGCGAGGCGGACCGGCTGCCTCGCGCATTGCCGTTCCGCAACTTCGTCGCGCAGGCCCGGCAGGGCGTGCCGGCGCAATCGCACGAAGCCTTCTTCCGGCAGATGCTCGGCTACGTGGACGAGCCCTCCGCGCCCTTCGGCATGGTGGATGCCAAGGGCGATGGATCGCTCATCGTTCACGCACGGCAGGCGGTGGACAGCGAGCTCGCGCAGCGCTTGCGCGCAGCAGCCCGCACGCAGGGCGTCAGCGCGGCCAGCATCTTCCACCTCGCGTGGGCGCTGGTGCTGGCGCGTGCCTGCGGGCGCGACGACGTGGTGTTCGGCACCGTGCTGCTCGGGCGCGCGCATGGCGGCAGCGGGTCGGACCGGGTGCTGGGACTGTTCATCAACACCTTGCCGGTGCGGGTGCGCCTGCAGGGCATCGACGTGCGCAGTGCCTTGCACGACCTGCACGGCATGCTGGCGCAGCTCATGCAGCACGAGCATGCATCGCTCGCGCTGGCGCAGCGATGCAGCGGGGTGGCCGCGCCGGCACCGCTGTTCAGCGCGGGACTGAACTACCGTCACAGCGCCAGGACCGTGTCGCGCTCGCAGGAGTTTTCCGAGGCCGAGCGCCGGGCCGTGGCGGGCATCGAGATGCTGGCGATGGAGGAGCGCAGCAGCTACCCGTTCTCGCTCGTCGTCGATGACCTCGGCGCTGATTTCGGATTGCACGTGATGGTGCAAACGCCGATCTCCCCCGAGCAGGTGTGCCGGTACATGCAGACGGCGCTGGAGGGCCTGGTGCAGGCGCTGGAGAGTCGGCCGAAGCAGCCGGTGCGCGAGCTGGAGGTGCTGCCGGCGGAAGAGCGCGAGCGAGTCCTGGTCGGCTGGAACGAGACGCGTCGGCCGTACGAGCGCGATCGCTGCGTGCACGAGCTGATCGAAGCGCGTGCTGCGATGCAAGGGCAGGCGACGGCGCTGGTGCAAGGCGAACACAGCCTGAGCTAC
>NZ_QUSW01000017.1 GCF_003852895.1 Rhizobacter terrae | reverse complement strand
GTAGCTCAGGCTGTGTTCGCCTTGCACCAGCGCCGTCGCCTGCCCTTGCATCGCAGCACGCGCTTCGATCAGCTCGTGCACGCAGCGATCGCGCTCGTACGGCCGACGCGTCTCGTTCCAGCCTTGCAAGACTCGCTCGCGCTCCTGGTCATCCAGCCATTCCAGCTCGCCCAGCATGCGCCGGGCGCCGCTCGACATCGCCTTCAGGATGCGGACCAGGTAGCCCGCATAACGCTGCACCGTGGCACGGTCGAACAAGGCGGTCGCGTATTCGAGGGCACCGGCCACACCGCCATCGGCCTCGCCGAGCGTGAGGGTCAGGTCGAACTTCGCGATCTCACCGCGGCCACCGACCGGGCCCAGCGTGAGCTCGGGCAATTGCAGCGTCCCGACCTGCAGGTTCTGCCAGGCGAACATGACCTGGAAGAGCGGCGTGTGCGCGAGGCTTCGCGGCGGGTTGGCAATATCGACCACCTGCTCGAACGGCAGGTCCTGGTGCTGCTGCGCCTCCAGGCTCCGGGACTTGACCTGCCGCAGCAGGTCCTCCACCGTCGAGGCGTCGTCAAGCTCGACGCGCAGCGCGAGCGTGTTGACGAACAGGCCGATGAGCGGTTCAAGTTCGGTGCGGTTGCGGTTCGCCACCGGCGTGCCGATCACCAGGTCGCGCGCGCCCGACAGGCGCCCCAGCAGCAGTGCCCAGCCCGCCAGCAAGGCCATGAACAGCGTGGCACCTTGCGCCGCGCACAGTGCCTTCAGCTCGGCCACCAGCGAACGGTCCAGCGTGAGTACCACCGACGCGCCAGCGTGGTCCTGCTCCGACGGCCGCGGACGGTCCATCGGCAGTTCCAGCAGCGGCGGTGCGCCGGCCAGCGTTCGCTTCCAGAAGGCGCTCTGGATCGCCAGCTCGCCTGCGTCGGCACGTTGGCGCTGCCAGGCCGCGAAGTCGGCGTATTGCACGCCCAGCGGTGCAAGCGGGTCTGCTGCGCCTTGCGAGAACGCCACGTACAGGCTCGACAGCTCGCTGGTCAACAGGCCGAGCGACCAGCCATCGGAAATGACGTGGTGCATCGTCGCGAGCAACACGTGCTCGTGCTCGCCCAGGCACAACAGCCTCCCCCGCACCAGCGGGCCGGCCTGCAGGTCGAAGGGCCTGGCTGCTTCCTCCTCGGCGTGGTGCTGCACCTGCGCCTGCGGATCCTCGTGGTGGCGAAGATCGATGTCTTCGAGTGCGAACCCGATGTCCGCCGCCGCGATGCGCTGCACCGGCGCGCCATCGACGACCTCGAAGGTGGTTCGCAGCACCTCGTGCCGGGCCACGATGCGATCCAGCGCGCGCCGAAGGGCCGAGCGGTCCAGGCGGCCGCGCAGCGACAGGCCCAGGGGGATGTGATAGGCCTCGCTCACCCCCGGCATCTGGGCCAGGAACCACAATCTTTGCTGTGCGAACGACAGCGGAAGTGCGCTGTCGCGCGCCGCGGGAACGATCGGCAGGTTCGAAGGCGACCTGCGCCTGGGCTTGGCCGCTTCCGCGATTCTCAGCAGATGTTCACGCTGCTCGACGGACAGCTGTTTCGACGAGAACACGGTGCGCCTTCGTCATGAGTTCAGCATGCGAGGCAGCGTAGCAACCGCCCCCGCGGGCACCGCTACGAGAAGCCGTAGCTTCAGAGTTCGCTGGACATCGCGTCGAGTTCCTCCGTGGAGTATTTCGCCAGCCGTGCGTCGAGCGTCAGCTCGGCGAACGAGGCCAGGTCTGGCGCGGCGAACAGGCTTTGCAGCGGCAGGTCGATGTCCATCTCGTGCCGCAGCCGCGCAATCAGCTTGGTCGCCAGCAGCGAGTGGCCGCCGAGCTCGAAGAAGTTGTCGTGCCGCCCCACCCGGTCGGTCTGCAGGATGGCGGCCCAGATCGCCGCCATCTCGGCCTCGGTATCGCCTTGCGGCGGCACGTAGGCCAGCGATGACGGCGCAGGGCCGGCCGGGTCGGGGAGCGCCTTGCGATCGAGCTTGCCGCTCGGCGTGAGCGGCATCTCGTCGATCAGCACGAACGCGCTGGGCACCATGTGCTCGGGCAGCTGGCTGGCCAGGTGGGCCTTCAAGTCGGCAAGCAGGGCCTCGGGCGAATGCCAAAGCGGCCGGATCGCCTCAGCCACGCCGGCCTCGTCCTCCCCGGCCGTGTCCGGCGTCTCCTGGGGACGCGCGGCGTACAGGTTGTACAGGCGCGTTCCGTGCAAGGCCTTGTCCTGCTCGATGCTCACGGCAAACCCCTTGGCGTGCAGCAGGTCAGCGATCTGCCATGGGCGTCCGTCGACATCGTGGACCTCGACAACGATCTGCCGGATCTTCGGCCAGTCGGCATCGTCGATCCCCGCGATCACCTGCGCCTCGGCGTTCTCGACATCGATCTTGAGCAGGTCGATGCGCTGCACGTTCTCATCGCGGATGACTTGCGACAGCGTGCGCAGTTCGCATTCGTGGTGCTCGACGTCCAGGCGCGTGTCGAGCAGCTCGTCGACCAACTCGTCCTTCGCGTCCTTGTCCTTGTCGAGCGCCACCGTCCGCAGGTAGGCCTTGACCATCTCGCGCGCCTGTTCCGGCGTGGTCCGGCTGCTGGAGATGACGGTGTTGTGCGGATAGAAGCTGAAGACCTCATGCCCCGCGCTGGCCGCCAGGCCGCAGCGGAACAGCTTGGCATCCAGGCCGTGCAGCTCGGCATTGCGTTCGAGCGTGTCGAACAGAGGCGGCAACGGTTCGAAGGCATAGACGCGGGTGTTGCGGGCCTGCCGGGCGGCGAACAAGGTGAACATGCCGATGTTGGCGCCGACGTCGAAGATGCAGTCGCCCTCGCGAATGGCCAGGCCGTACTTCAGGTAGGCCTGCTGGACGAAGATCTCCTGGAAGATGAACTCGGTCTCGCCCTGGTTCTTGTGGAACATCGGCCAGCCGTTGGGCAGCTCGATGCGGTTCACCGTTCCTTGCGGGTCGCGGCGCTGCATGCTAAGCAGGCGCTGCACCAGCTTCGCGCGCCGGCTCGACGCAACGACGTGGGCGACCAGGCGCCGGTCGTTGTCGCCGTAGTCCTTCACGCCCACCGAGGCCTGCGCCACGCCGGGATGCTGCATGAGGACTGCCTCGATCTCGCCAGGCTCGATGCGCAGGCCGCGCAGCTTGACCTGGAAGTCGTTGCGTCCGAGGTACTCGATGTTGCCGTCCGGAAGGTGGCGCGCCAGGTCGCCGGTCTTGTACATGCGGGCGCCGGGCTCGGCGCTGAACGGATCGACGATGAACCGCTCGGCACTGAGCTCGGGACGGTGGAGGTAGCCGCGCGCAACCTGCACGCCACCGATGTGAAGCTCGCCGATCGCGCCTTGCGGCACCGGTCGGCCGCGCGGGTCGAGCAGGTAGATGGCGGTGTTGGCGATGGGACGGCCGATGGGAACGACGTCGACCGGACCTTCGCGCGGACACGTCCAGGCGGTGACGTCGACGGCCGCCTCGGTCGGGCCGTAGAGGTTGTGCAGGCCGGCCTGCGGCAGCCGCTGCCGGCATTGCCGCGCCAACGCCGGCGGCAGGGCTTCGCCGCTGCACACCACGCGGCGCAGGCTCGCACAGCCGCCCATGTCGGGATGCGCCAGGAAGGCCTGGAGCATCGAAGGCACGAAGTGCAGCGTGGTGATGCGATGCTCCTGGATGACTTCGCACAGGTAGGCCGGGTCCTTGTGCCCGCCGGGGCGTGCCATCACCAGTCTCGCGCCCTGGAGCAGCGGCCAGAAGAACTCCCACACCGACACGTCGAAGCTGAAAGGCGTCTTCTGCAGCACGGCGTCGTGCGCGCCGAGGCCATAGGCCTGCTGCATCCACAAGAGGCGGTTCACCACGCCGCGGTGCTCGTTCATCACGCCCTTGGGCGTCCCGGTGGAGCCCGAGGTGTAGATGACGTAGGCCAGGTGGTGCGCAGCCAGGCCGATGTCGGACGCGCAGGGGTTGTCCTCCGGTTCGTGGGCCCAGCGGCCTGCGTCGGATTGCAGCCTCAACACGGGCACCTGCGTGCCGCGCGACGACAAGGCGGCGTCGATGCGCTCGAGCACCGGCTGAGCGATGCCGTCGTCGGCCAGCACGGCCGTGGGCGCGCAGTCCTCGCACATGGCGGCCAGTCGGTCCAGCGGATGGTCCGGGTCCAGCGGCACATAGGCTGCACCGGCCTTGAGCACGGCCAGCAGGGCCACCACCATCTCCAGGCTGCGCTCGGCGCAGACGGCGATGCGGTCGTCCGCGTCCACGCCCAGGCGGCGCAGATGGTGCGCGAGCTGGTTGGCCCGGCGGTTGAGTTCTGCGTAGCCGAGACGCCGGTGCCCATCGGCCACCGCGACGGCATCGCCTGAGCGCAGCACCTGCTGCTCGAAGAGCTCGTGCAGGCAGGGGTCGCGCGGGAAGTCCACCTGCGTCGCATTCCAGTCCACCAGCAGCCGCTGCCGCTCCTGCGCCGGCAGCACGTCGATGTGGCTCACCGGTGTGTCCGCCGCGTGCTCCAGCGCATCGGCCAGTTGTGCGAGCGCGGTTTCCATGCTGTCGCAGATGCGCTGCGGATCCAGCGGCGCCTGGACCAGCGCGCTGAGAACGAAGCCGTCGTCGACCTCGTCCACCGACATCGTCAGCGGATAGTTCGTCCGCTCCTCGCCATCGAGCAGTTCAATGCCTTGCCATACGCTGGCCATCTCCGCGTCGAGCGGCGCGGCGGACGGGCTGTGGCGGAAGTTCAGCAAGGCGCTGAACAGCGGCGTCTGCGCGGGGACGGCGCTGCAGCGCTGCGCAAGCGCCAGCGACGCATGCTCGTGGCGCATCAGCTGACCGAGCCGCGCGTGGACGGCCTTCGCGCATTGCCCCACCGGCGTGTCGTCCACCGAGATGCGGATGGGCAAGGTGTTGATGAACATGCCCACCGCACTGTCGGCACCCGCGCCGCCTTGCATCCGGCCGAAGAGCAAGGTGCCGAAGACCACGTCGTCTCGGCCGGTGGCACGCGCGAGCACCTGCGCCCAGGCGAGATGGTGCAGGCTGGCCGCGCTCACGCCGAGCGTTCGCGCGCAGCGGCGCAGCCGTGCGCCAAGCTCGGGTGCCAAGGCGCGCCGGGCTTCCACCTGCGCGGCATTGCCGAGCACGTCGGCAAGACCGAACGGCGCGGTCGGCTCCTCGATGTCGCCGAGCATGCCGCGGAAGAAGGCCTCATGCTCCTGCGGCGCCACGCCCAGCAGCCCCTGTGCCACGAAGTTGCGGAACGGCACGGGCGGCGGCAACGCCTGGCCCTTGCCGGCCATCAGCGACTGGATCTCGCCCTGGATCACGTCCAGCGCCGTGTGGTCTCCGGCGAGGTGATGGAACAGCAGCAGCATGAGCCAGCGCGAGTTCCGGGCATCGTGCGCGGCGATCAGTTGCAGCAGCGGTGCGCGGTCCAGGCCAATGCGGTAGCGCCGTGGATGAAAGCGCTCGAGCAACTGCGCGGCGGCATCCGTGCCCGGATCAAGCGGCACGGTGCGCAGCTCCAGCGGCGCCTGGCGCCACACGACCTGCACCGGTTCGGGCAGGCCGTCCCAGCACACCGCCGTGCGCAGCACGTCGTGGCGGTCGACCACGGCCTGCAGTGCCTGGACATAGCGGTCAAGCTGCGGCCGTTCAGAGAACGCGAAGAGCGCATGCTGCAGGTACAGGTCGCCCTCGCTTCCCATGAGGTGATGGAAGAAGATGCCTTCCTGCAGTGGCGCAAGCGGATAGATGTCCTGCACGTTCGCCACCCCGCCCGGCACCATGGCGACGATGCGTTCGATCTGCTCGGGCGCCAGCTGCACGAGCGGCAGCATGTCGGGCGTGATGCTGCGCGACCCCGCGGGGATGCGGTTCGGCGGCACGGTCACCACGGCCTGTGGGTCGGCCACGCCGACGGCCAGTGCCGCGATCGTGGGACTGTCGAAGAGCCGCCTCACATCGGCCTGCAGGCCGGCGCGGCGCATGCGCTCCAGCACGGTCACCGCCAGCAGCGAGTGGCCGCCGAGCTCGAAGAAGTTGTCGTGGCGGCCGACGCGATCGAGCTTGAGCACCTCGGCCCAGATCTGCGCGAGCACGGCTTCGACCTCGCCCTGCGGCGCCTCGTAGCCGCGCGCCACATAGGCGGTGCCGTCCGGTGCGGGCAGCGCCTTGCGATCCACCTTGCCGTTGGGCGTGAGCGGAATCGCATCGAGCTGCACGTAGGCGGCGGGCACCATGTGGTCCGGCAATGCAGCGGCCAAGTGCTCTCTCAGGGCCTGGGCCTGCGCAGCGTCGCCCACCACGTAGGCCACGAGGCGCTTGTCGCCCGGGCTGTCCTCGCGGGCGATCACCACCGCTTCGCGCACCTGCGGATGCTGTGACAGCCGCGCCTCGATCTCGCCCAGCTCGATGCGGAACCCGCGCAGCTTGACCTGGAAGTCGTTGCGGCCCAGGTACTCCATCTGCCCATCGGGTCGATGGCGTGCGAGATCGCCGGTCTTGTACATGCGTGCGCCGGGCTCGGCGCTGAACGGATCGGGCACGAAGCGTTCGGCAGTCAGTTCCGGCCGGTTCAGGTAGCCGCGCGCCACGCCGGCGCCGCCAATGTGGATCTCGCCGGTGGCGCCCACGGGCACGGGGCGGCCGTCTGCGTCGAGCAGGTAGATCTGCGTGTTGGCGATGGGGCGGCCGATCGGCACGTTGCCGTCCGGCACTTCGTCGGGATCCACCTCGTAGACGATGCAGCCCACCACGGTTTCCGTCGGACCGTACTCGTTGACCACGCGCACCCCCGGCTGGAGGCCGCGCCACAGCTTGACGGTGGCTGGTGCCAGCGCTTCGCCACCGACCACGAGCATGCCCACCGCGGGCCTCACGCCTGCAGCGCGAAGCCGATGTCCAAGCACGTCCAGGTGCGCAGGGGTGATCTTGACCAGGCCGCCGGCCGGCGACGATGCCAGCAGGGCTTCGAGGTCGTCGACCTCGCGGCCATCCGGCAGCAGCCGGACCACGCTGCCGCGGATCAACGGCGTGAACACGCTGGTGATGGTGGCGTCGAAGGAGAGCGAGGACGACACCACAGAGCCATCATCCGGCGTGTAGGCGCGGTCCGCCCACGACAGGTAGTTCACCAGGCCGCGGTGCTCGATCATCACGCCCTTGGGCCGACCGGTGGAGCCGGAGGTGTAGATGACGTAGGACAGGTGCTTGGGCGTGAGGCCGGTCTCCTCACGCGAGAGGTCGTGCGCTGGCTGCGCCGACCACGCCGGATCACCGGCCAGAAGGTCCAGCACCGGCACGCTGCCGGCCGATGCACCATCGATGGCGGCGCGCAACTCTTCATGCAGAGCGCCCCGCGTGAGCACGGCCAACGGTGCGCTGTCTTCCAGCATGTAGGCGATGCGCTGCGCCGGATATGCCGGATCGACCGGCACATAGGCGCCGCCGGCCTTGAGCACCGCCAGCAGGCCGATCACCATCTCGAAGCTGCGTTCCATGCAGATGGCCACGCGCGTGTCGGGTCGCACGCCGGCATCGCGCAGGTGGCGGGCCAGGCGGTTCGCCCGCTGGTTCAGCTCGCTGTAGCTCAAGACCGAATCGCCCATCGCCAGGGCGGTCGCGGAGGGTCGCTCCGCCGCCTGCGCTTCGATGAGCTCGTGCGCGCAGGCATGGCGCGGGAAGTCCACGCGGGTTTCGTTCCACTGCGACACGAGCAGGCGATGCTCGTCAGGCGGCAGGACCTCGAGGCGATGGATGGGCTGCGAGGACGAGTCGTCCAGCGCGTCGGCGAGTCCATGCAGCGACGTGTGCATCATCGCGCACACCCGCCTCGGGTCCGCGGGCTGCTGCACCTGGGCGGTCAGCATGAAGCCGGTACCCAGGTCGTCGACCGACAGCGTGAACGGGTAGTTGGTGCGCTCCTCGGCGCTCAGGAGCTGGATGCCGCGCCAGGCGTCTTCCGCGTCGGCATTCGTCTGCACGGCCGCGGCGCTGTGACGGTAGTTCAGCAAGGCGCTGAACAGCGGCGTGGGCGGGCTGACCCCGCTGCAGCGCTGGGCCAGCGCGAGCGATGCGTGCTCGTGGCGCATCAGGCGCGACAGCCGCTGGTGCGTCTGCTTCAGGGCCTCCTCGGGCGTGGCGGCTCCCACCTCGACGCGCAGCGGCAAGGTGTTGATGAACAGGCCGAGCACCCGCTCGGCGCCGCTGCCGCCTTGCACGCGGCCGAAAAGGACGGTGCCGAAGACCACGTCGCGGCGTCCCGTGATGCGTGCGAGCACCTGGGCCCAGGCCAGGTGGCACAGGCTCGCGACGCTGACCCCCAGGGCTTGCGCGCGTGCACGCAGCCGGGCCGCCAGTTCATCGTCGACGGGCAGCGTCGTCTCGTCGATCAGCGAGCCGTCGCCTTGCACGTCGAGCAGACCGAAGGGCGCGGTCGGCTCGTCGATGTCGGCCAGCATCTCGCGGAAGAAGGCCTCGTGCTTGTCCTGCGCCACGCCCAGGCGCGCCTGGGCCACGAAGTTGCGGAAGGGCAGCGCCGTCGGCAGCCGTTCGGCCTGGCCGAGCAGGTGCGCCTGGATCTCGTGCTGGAGATTGTCAAGCGTGGTGTGGTCGATCGCGAGATGGTGCAGCCACACCAGCATGACCCAGCGTCCGTTGGCGGCGTCCTCGGCCACGAACAGGCGCATCAGCGGCGCGTCGGTCACATCCATGCGGTGTCGGCGTGGATCGAAGCGGCTGCGCAGTTGCGCGGCCACGTCGCCTGCCTCGGGGTCGGCCACCACTTCCTGCACCGGCAGGCGTGCGTGGCGAAGCACCACCTGCACCGGCTCAGGCAGGTCTTCCCACACGATGCAGGTGCGCAGGATGTCGTGCCGATCGACCACGGCCTGGAAGGCGGACAGGAACGCATCGAGCTTTGTGCGCGACTCGAACGCGAACATCGCGGGGGCAAGGTAGACGTCGCTCTCGCTGGTGCGGTGATGGAAGAGGATGCCCTGCTGCAGCGGCGCGAGCGGATAGATGTCCTGGATGTTCGCAGCACCCGAGCGGACGCTTGCCGCGATGCGGTCGATGTCTTCCTGCGCCAGCCGGATGAGCGGCAGCATGTCCGGCGTGATGCGTTCGCATCCCGGCGGAATGCCGTTGGGTGGCACCTCGACCGCCTGCTCCTCGCTGCTGGCACATGCGGCAAATTCGGCCAGGGATGGCGTGTCGAAGAGCGCGTTGACGTCCACGCGCAATCCCGCATGGCGCATGCGTGAAGCGACCTTCACGGCGAGCAGCGAATGGCCGCCGAGTTCGAAGAAGTTGTCGTGGCGCCCCACGCGGTCGAGCTGCAGCACCTCGGCCCAGATGCTGGCGATGGCGGTCTCGACCTCGCCTTGCGGTGCCTCG
>NZ_QUSW01000016.1 GCF_003852895.1 Rhizobacter terrae | reverse complement strand
GGAGGGAGGTATCGCAGCGACGAGTGAAGTCGCTGCTGGTTGTAGAACGTGATGTAGCTGCTCAAGATGCGTCGCAGTTGCAGATCATCGGCGAAGGCCTTGCCGTACAGCTCCTCGGTCTTCCTCGAATGGAAGAACGACTCCATGTGGGCGTTGTCGTTCATCTTGCCCGGACGGTTCATGCTCTGCAAGATGCCCAACCTGCGAAGCTCGTCGCGGTACCTGAAGGTCGCTGGCCAATGGCGTTACCTCGCCACCGTGATGGATCGTCACTCCAGACGGATCGCGGGTTGGAGCCTGAGCCACCGTCGCGACGCCGCGCTGACCCGTGCTGCGCTGCGCCAGGCGGCACGCAACCGCAGGCCGCAACCGGGGCTGGTGTTCCACAGCGATCGTGGTGTGGAGTACGCGGCGTTCGAATAGGTGACATCCCCGACCCAGAGCTGATTGGGTCCACTGGGTTCGCTCAGTTGAAGCCGCGGCACGCTGGCGAAGAACGCACGCTGGCCGACCTTGGATCGCCGGTACAAGCGAGCGCTGCGCCCCTGCAGGCCAGCCAGGCGCATCAGCCGCGCCACGCGACGACGGCCCACGGCCAAGCCATCGCGACGAAGCTGCCCCGTGACACGCGGGCTGCCGTAGTAGCCACGGCTGCGTTCATGAACCTGGCGCACCTGCTCGACCAATTGCGCATCGCGTTGCGAACGCTCGCTGGGCTGACGACGCAACCAGGCGTAGAAGCCCCCGCGCGTCACCCCGTACAGCGCGCACATCACTTGGACCGGGTACGTTTGCCGGTTTGCCGCGATGAAGGCGAAGGCTTCGCTTTTCGTTCCGAGGCAAACCGGATAGCTTTTTTTAGCAGGTCATGCTCCATCTGAAGGCGCTTGAACTGCTGCTCGACGTCACGCAGACGCTGCAGCTCAGCGACTGCCGCTGGTTCTAGTGGCGCAGGTTTGCCCACCAGCTCGCCGTCGCGCACTTGCTTGCGCCACTTCGACAGCATGAACGGGTGAATGCACAACGACTCGGCGACGTCCTTGATGAGCACGCCGGGCTGGTTGCTCATCTGCACGGCCTTCAACTTGAAGGCGACGCCGTAACGATTGATCTTCTGAGGTCCGGGAGTACCCACTGAACACTTCCTCTGTTAGGTGGAAGTGTCAACGAAACCGAGACAAGCTCCCCGTCCGCTCGATGGAAGGGTTAGGCCGACCACCTCGGGAGCAAGCCGCGTTGGGCGCAAACGGTCCCTGCGACGACAAGCTGGCCTTAGGGCTTGCCAGAGACAAACTTTTTTTCGACATCTCGAATCGCACTTTCAAGGAGACCCACAAGGACTCGCGCCTGGGCAACTGACAGTTCGAGCTCAACATTGGACACCACGTCTTTGTCTTGGATGAGGTGTGATGTGACTGAATCTGGGAGTGGTGAGACGCTCGGGGAAACGTTCCACGCCTCGAGGTTGATGTGGCCTTCGTGAATGCCGGGCATGACTTCCAAGAAGCCTTGTCGGTACTGAACATCGGCAATGGCGATCGTGCTCATGGCGGTTTGGGCGGCCTAACGTTTGACATGAGGGGCGGTTGGAGGCGGGCGCAGCCCGCTGGAGACCGTCCGCTCGATGGAAGGGTTAGACGTCACCGTACGGCTATGGTGGGGAGACGTGACGCCTTGCGCGTGCAACGTAGGCGCCCGCAACGATCGCGACAGGTGCTGCAAATGCCCAAAGAACCCACAACGACAGTGGACCTGGCCCCGGCAACTGCTGGAACAGAGTGACTACGACTGCCGCTACGGCAAGAAGCACAGAGACCCGGCGACGCATGGCAACAACCATGCGACCTCCGACGTAGCCGCCGACAAAGAAGCCCACAAATCGGACGATCGACTCGGCGAGCCAGTAGTGCTGGCCAGCATGGTAAATCACGGTCTTGTCCGGCCAACCGAACTCCAGATTGGCAACGCTTGCAGGAATGATCGCTTCGAGCACTGTCTGAAGGCCCAGTGCCACAAGGATCGCGATCAACGTCATGAACCAGACGGCTAACGGTCGCAAGGTGCGATCTGTCATATGGCGCCTAACGTTTGACATGAGCGGCGGTTTGAAGCGGGCGCAGCCCGCTTCAAACCGTCCGCTCGATGGAAGGGTTAGCCCGCTGTTGCATTGGACGTCCTAGGGCAGAGGTTACTCAAGTGGTATGGCTAGAGCTTTGCACAGCGTTTCGGTAAACAAGAGCAGTTCCATTTCAGAGCCAGCCTTGATCGTGTATGCGTTAGTCCGCGTCAAGTGCCTGGCCCAAGGATGCTGGTGAAGCGGAAGATCTCCAGGCTTGCTCTCCGCGTTGAAGTCATCCAGCGTGACAGAGAGCCGCGCTTGCGGCCATACCGCTCGCAATTTCGTCACCAATTGCCGAGGGGTGGCGTCATCGCTGATGGCAATCTTGTCTTTGAAGACGGTAGACAACGCTACGCAACCGCCTTCCATCTCCTTGATGCGCCAACGGTCGTTCGGCGCCGAGTGCGTGGGCACGGTGAGTGCCGCTAGCGAAGCTGCTACTAGAGCAACGGACGCTTGGCGATGGATACGACGAGGCGCACGAGGTGAGGGCATAGTGGAATTCGGAAAAGCAGTCGGTACGCACTTTAGCGGCCCAACGTTTGACATGAGCGGCGGCTGGAAGCGGGCGCAGCCTGCTGGAAACCGTCCGCTCGATGGAAGGGTTAGGCGACATAGGATGGTTGCGCAAGGTACAAAATGATAGACATAGACGCACGACCTTGGAGCGAACTACGAGTACAGGAGTGTTATGAAAACTCCCGCGGAAACTATCGCGAAGACCAAGAACCACTGGATGCGCTTGACTGCCCACAATGCAAGCTGCTTTGAATTCTCGGAGACCTCGGCGAGTCTGCCTTGATATCGGTGACTGTCGGGCAATAGCCTCCTAGCGACGCGCACACCGACCGTCAGCAATGCAAAGTAGATGAGCGCCAAGCCAAGCGAGGCGGAAATGAGGACTAGAGAAGCAAGGCCGAATGGCATGGATCGCTCCCAAGGCGCCTAACGTTTGACATGAGCGGCAGTTGGAAGCGGGCGAAGCCCGCTGGAAACCGTCCGCTCGATGGAGGGGTTAGGCCGGACGCCGCCTCTAGCTTGATGTGTGAGCGCCCAACCACCACCGCATTGTCTTTGCCGCAGCCTTTGACCTTGGCTCATGTTCCTCGGACTCAAACAATAGAAGCTCTCGAACGACTCTGTCCTTGCCACAGCGCGCAGCCAAATACTGAGGTACTTGTTCTATGCTCAGGTTGTATGACGGCAGCACCGCACGCAGAGTTTGCGCGACATCGATGGACGCCTTCGGATTCAGCCTTTCTAGCATGCGGCCTGCAAGCTCTTGCTTCGGGTAGTTTGCTTCAGTTGGCACGCTACGAGAAAACACGAGCAGGAGACCTGCGAAAACCTCTGCGGGTTCGCACTTGGTGAGCTGCGAGGAGAGAAGCTTAACTTCCTGAGGATTTCCAGGACCGAAACGCTCGGCAACTTCAATGACTCGTCTATAGATGTCTTCACGATCCATGATCTTGCGGCCTAACGTTTGACATGAGCGGCGGTTGGAAGCGGGCACCGCCCGCTGGAAACCGTCCGCTCGATGGAAAGGTTAGGCCGATGCTGGCTCAACACGGCATACCTCCCGCGCCCAGAAGCGAATGCCTGGCGAGTCTTCGAAGCCTTGAACACGAACCTTTTCATGCTCCCAGCCCAGATAGCTAACGTCCAGTATTTCCAACCCCATGTATGAGTGCGGAAAGCCAGCATCGATCTCAAGCTCATGAACACCCTCAAAGCGCAGAACAATCGTGCTTGCACCCTTCTCGAGCTTCAATTCAAGCGACCCATATGGTCCGCTTTGAGTTGTGTAATTGACGCCCTTGATCTCGTACCCATAGGGTTCGAGAAGAATTGGATGGTCGGCCGCGTCAGCGAGATTGGTTGTGGACAACACGGGCATCTTCGTCAGGGCCTAACGTTTGACATGAGCGGCGGTTGGAAGCGGGCGCAGCCCGCTGGAAACCGTCCGCTCGATGGAGGGGTTAGGCGGATGGTGCCAATGGCGCCACCACGGGACGGTTTGCATTGCTCTTCCCCGATGAATTTCAGCCAAGGAGGGCCCTCGATCGAACAAGCTGAAGAAACAGGTCGTCGCAGACTGGGCGACTGCCGGGCCGAGTGGGATCCCACCCAGATTTGCGCGCCACTCTGATGAGCTCGGCCACGACGCCGGGCGTCACGGCGTCGTTCTCCCGTCTATGGAGTGCCTCGATGTGAGCGACCAACTGCTCTCCATTTCGACACTCCTCTGCCTCGACTACAAGCAACAACTCAAACCAGGCCCCATAGTCGGTTTCCTTGAGCATCCATCGATACTGGACACCATCGACGGACAGCGGGCGGGTGTGTTTTCGAGCAATCGTCATGTCGAAGTCTTCAAGACGCCTAACGTTTGACATGAGAGGACATGCGACAGCAGGCTTCGCCTGCTGTCGCATGTCCTCTCGATGGAAGGGTTAGGCGTCGTTGTCGCCATAGGCTTGAATGTATATCTGGAACTCCGCGCCAAGCGCGGCGATACGCTGAACGGTGTTAGGGCTCAACACGAAGGTGCATCCGACATCTGTGTGAACAGCGAAATCGACACGGAGTTGAAACCGTGAGGCCAAGCTACGCCAGACTGCTGGCTCACTCGAAACGTCGAGGAGCAGTTCTTCGAACATTCCGTCGGGGTCAATGGGTTCGAAACATCGAAGCTCGCGAATCCAGGCGCCTTTGTCCCAAGGCGGGCTGCGGAGTGTCTTCCGCTCACCCCTTCTGTGGGCATGCGTTGGGTCGACCCCAAGTAGCTTTGTGACTTCGATCGGATCGAGATCCGATCCATAGACGCAAAGCGCCACTGCAACCTCGTCGGGGAAGTAGATCTTGGATGGCGATGACTCGGGCATTGTGGGCGACGCCTAACGTTTGACATGAGCGGCGGTTTCCAGCGGGCGCAGCCCGCTGGAAACCGTCCGCTCGATGGATGGGTTAGGCGCCAGGTCTTGGTGACACGGCTCGAATTGCGAGGGCATTGATGAAACCTTCCGCTTCGCCAGTGGAGGAGAACCTGCGCTCTTGAGCGTCTTCAACGTTCCCGTGGTAGTGGATGCGAAATACTTTGACATGAGGCCAGTACTCGACTGTGATAGGGCCAACTACAAGAGCGTCGTGTGATGTCGATGCGGGAAAGTGGCTGGCATACGCCTGCTTGGACAAGCGCTCAACCAACTCCTGCATTGGCCGCATTTCAGGAAATTCGTTCGCTACGCCACTGTAGTGCGCATTGACCGAGGGATCTGCGAGCTGCGTTGCTCTCACGTGGACTGCTTTCGGCGCCTAACGTTTGAGTTCACCCGCGTGCTACGAAGGGTTGGGCAGCATGCGGACCGGCCTGAGATGAAGGCTGAAAGGTACCACCGCTCACGAGGTGCTCGACGATGCCACAGGCAAGCTCTGAATACATTGACTCCGGACCAGAGTCATCCGGCACATACCGAACGTGGGTGACTGCATAGCTAGAGCCGCGACGCTCGTTTGCCAGAGCGACACCGGCCAAGACGCTAGCCATGATGGCCGACTCGCTGAGCGCCTTGTGAATCGCTGGACCGACGGGAGGAAGCCTTTCGCAGACAGGTGCACCTTGCTCTGCTTGCTGCAAACGAACCTGAAGGAGGTTGTGCGTTGGCCCAGTGATGCGCACAGCGCCAAGGTACTCGCCAAACTGGATGTATTGCATGCTGCCTAACGTTTGACATGAGCGGCAGACGACGGCGGGCGAAGCCGGCCGTCGTCTGTCCACTCGATGGAAGGGTTAGCCCCCAGTTTGCCAACCAACTCGAACGTATACGCCACGACGAGACTGGCAGCTACGTAGGGCACCCAGATGCCCGCGTGCTGCAAGAGTGTGACCCAGAGCGGATTGCCGATGACCAGTTGCATGAGTGGCATGCGAACAATAGAGCCCTCGAGCCCCAGGCACAGCGCCGCTACTAGCAGCGCCCTGACGAACACAGACGAAGTGGGTGTGGCCTTGCGCACCAGGACATAAGCCGCGAGATAGGCAAGCCCAGGCTCGATGTAGGTGAGTGCTGCCGGAACAACGACCTCAGGACCGTACGGCGGGACCTTGATTTGCACGCCTTCCATGTGGGCGCCGACCCAGTGCGGAAGCCAATCTGCGAACAGCTTGTGTGGCAAGAACCCGGCAGCCGAGGCTGCGATCGCGGGCACAAGTATCTGCAGGAATTTGCTCATGGGGGCTAACGTTTGACATGAGGGGCTTGCGTAGGCGGGCGAAGCCCGCTGGAGCAAGTCCCCTCGATGGAAGGGTTAGGCGCTTGCTGAAAGGCGCTCATACAGACTCTGCTGAATGATGATTCGGCTCTTAGACAAGCACGCAACCCCGAAGTCTTGGGAATTTCGTGTGAGCGACTTGTAGACGTTGAGATAGATTCGCCAGTCAGCGTAGGTGCCTTCCAAAAGCTGAATCAACTGTTGTACGAGGGCTGGTGAAAATACCTGTTCGTCAAGCTCCACGCTGCGACTCTTTGTCGGATACCAGTCCCAGTTCGTATGGACCAGGTCTTCCGCATTGCGCGAACCGCACGCGGCTTCGGCTACCTCTTGGATTTTTGATGCCAGCTCCGCGTCAGCTCGCTCGTAGATGGCCTCCTCTTCGCTCGAAGAGAACGCGACTTCAACGGTTGGTTGCTTGAGCAACTCAATCTCGAAGTGAGTCGCTGAGGCAACAACAGTGCACGGAGGGAGATCTGCCAAGTTCATAGCGCCTAACGTTTGACATGAGCGGCGGTTGGAAGCGGGCGCAGCCCGCTGGAAACCGTCCGCTCGATGGAAGGGTTAGGCGGCAGGCGCCCTAGGAGAAGATGCATGAGTTGTTGCCATAAGCCTCTTCAGCTCAAGCGACGACCTTTGATACCGCCGGAACCGAACAGCCACGCTGATAAGAGCATAGGCCATGACGACATAACCCGCATTCTGAGCGACTTGATTCATTCCCCACGCTGCCAGAAGGCAGGCTAGTTGGACCAGCGGAATGCAGGGAAACAATGCTGCACCCGCGCTGGGTTGGCGCCCATTCTGGACATGGCGAACGTTGCCCTCCGTGATTTCGAGCAGGAAGCCGACGCCGCACGAGACGAGAGACATAGCGAGGACCGCGACGTAGAGCATTCATGCCGCCTAACGTTTGACATGAGCGGCGGTTGGAAGCAGGCGCAGCCTGCTGGAAACCGTCCGGTCGATGGAAGGGTTAGACGCAACTGCCACGCTACACCTCGAAGGTTGGAAGTGTAGGCAGGTTAGCGACGAACTCAGAATTCCACTGTTCCCACTCCTGCTTGCCAAGGACACCCGTGACAAGCAAGCCCGAAGGCTCCACGGACGCGAGTAGATACGGACTCTCTTCGAGCCTATTGAACCAACAAGAGCAGCCATGCTCACCTTGAGCTTGCCACGCCGGTAGAGCCTCGAAGGTGCGCAAGAGTTGCTTCCACTCGGCCTCACCAAACTGAGCGAAGTGAAGAGCATAGACACGCTCGACGGAAACACAGCCCTCCGGCGACAAGAGTGAAGTGGGATTGTCGTAGTAGAGCGCCATGGGATTGGTTGCGTCTAACGTTTGACATGAGGGGCGGCTGGAGGCGGGCGCAGCCCGCTGGAAACCGTCCGCTCGATGGCGGGGTTAGGCCCAGCCGTGTGCACGGTGCAGCTAGTCACCAATTCGGCTCCAACTCTCATAGGGAACGTTATTTTCCTTGAGGAACGGCCCCAGTTCTGCGGCCGCGCGTCCACGAAAGCGATTTTCCAGGGCATTCAGCAGGTTTGACTCAGCGTCAAGCGCGGCCAGCAGTTTCGGCAAATCGGTACGGGCAACGGTCCAAGTCCACTCGTACTCGCGACATCCAAAGGCAGCCTCGACCCCGTCTCCGATATCTTGACCCTCGATAACGAGATTTCCTTCGGTCGAATAACTTGCACACAGATAGCGTACGTCTCCTTCGGTTCGCTCGTCCCTGAGGACGGCGCGAATTTTTTCACTTGGCATTTCGGATCTGCGTAGAAATGCGAGAAGAGCCTTGAGCATTCGGGGCCTAACGTTTGACATGAGCGGCGGTTGGAAGCGGGCGAAGCCGGCTGGAAACCGTCCGCTCGATGGAAGGGTTAGAGCGCATTCTGGCGAAACTGCACGACATTGCCCTCAGGGTCGTGACCGTCGCAGACGCGCGAACCCTGAAACTCCCATTCACGCTCCGGTGGGTTGAGCTGACCACCGCACGCCTGCGCAGCCAGACGTGTGCTGGCGATGCTTGGGACAGGAAGGACAAGCTTGACGGCAGTGTCCTCGCGGCGCTGCGGCGGCACGGTGACCTGGATGGACGCCGCGATGTGGGGAGGAATGGCGACGACAACGAGTTGGAAAGCGACTGACTCAAGCACGACATAGCTTTGCTCCGCATGTGTGGTGCGCAGCCCAGCTACTTTTGCATAGAACGCGCTGACCTTGGGCACGTTCATCGCGTAGACGACCGCGCCAGCAGTGAATCGGACGGCCAATTCGGTCTCCATGCGTACGTTGCGCTCTAACGTTTGAGATGAGCGGCGGTTGGAAGCGGGCGCAGCCCGCTGGAAACCGTCCGCTCCATGGAAGGGTTAGACGCGATCACCCTAGAGCTTGTCGCAAGTTCTCGTGTCAAAGCGAAATTCGGCATGAGTCCGATCCTTTGAGTCCACGAACACATAGTGAACCTGCAAGCCAGTGGCGAGGCGGAGAAACCTGTTGCCACACAGGCCGACCCGCAGGGCAGGCTGAACAGTCGCAAGGAGTGTTGGCGATGCCGCATAAGTAAGACGTAGCTCGGAGTCGCTGATGACCTTAACGTCTACTAGGGAGACATCTTCTCCAACTGGCATTTGCGCTCGAAGGACCGAAAAGAACCTTTCAAGTGCGGCACCCACGCGCCCGGGAGTGCGCAAGGCCTGATCCCACTCAACAATGGTGCCAACAATGTCGTTTCGAGCTACGGCGCCGAAGGCTAGTGAGTCGTAGGCCATCTGAGCATGGTTGTCGGCCAACAAGTAGTAGGAATGTTCTGGCACGACGTATGCCTTGTTCCAGGCGGGGAACTTGGCCCACCCAGTTTGCGACGGCGGTATCCATGGAGTCAGGTCTTTGACCTTCTGCCCATCGACAACCGGGTAGCCATCGTCAAACTCGATACGCTCGCCCGGCAAACCAACCACTCGAAGAGCATAGCGCGTCTGCGGGTCGTGATGCCCTCGAAACACGACAACATCTCCACGGGCGGGCGGTGATACCAACGGCTCGGTGATTCCCAGCGATCCGGCGGGTAGCGACGGCGCCATTGCCGCAGAGTTCACGCGGAAAAAGGTATCACCAAACGAGATCGGAAACGGAGGAGCCGCAGTCGAAGCTGCTGCAAACGCCACCACAAGAACCGAGAAACATTGAATCACTCCGGGAGCCCGTTCTAGCGTCTAACGTTTGACATGAGCGGCGGTTGGAGGCGGGCGCAGCCCGCTGGAAACCGTCCCCTCGATGGAAGGGTTAGGCTTCATCGCCGAAGCTCCGCAGCGGCGTCGCGACCCATGACCATGCGCTTGCCTCTAACTCGGGCCAAGTGACTTGGAACCGCTCTTCCGCGCGCGGGCCGACCCAAGCGCCTGCTGGCAGAGGGTTCCTGCAGCCTATGCAGACGAAGGGATGGTGTGGATCCGTAGCGTCTTCCCGTTGCGATAGGTCGTTTCCGTCGAGGTAGACGGTGTCGACTTCGTATTCCATGAGATAGACGCGCCTGCAACTTGGACATTTGAACAGCGCGAAGTCTTCGTCACCCATGTTGCGACCACAGCGGCGAAACACGGCTTCATAGTCGATTGCGGACTCAGGAACGTAGCGTGACATTGAATGAAGCCTAACGTTTGACATGAGCGGCGGTTGGAAGCGGGCGCAGCCCGCTGGAAATCGTCCGCTCGATGGAAGGGTTAGGCCCATGCTTGTGACCGCACGACCTCGCTTGCTCGAGTGATGTGGAGCAACCGGGAAAGCCGATACACGCGCACCTACCCATGCTCAGCCTCGTTCACACTTTCAAGGCCGCGAATGTATGGCAGCACGCCGGGATGCGCTTCGACCCACTCAGTGCCAAGCAAGCTTGCGACGGAGCCTGTGCCAATGACACCGGCGATCGTGCCATGCGCTGTAGCCGCTTGGAGCAAGCCATGTGAAGTATGCAGGACATGCTCGGTGGCACTCGACGTGGGCGTGCCCATTTCAGCTGTCCACTCCTTCTGGATTGCGGCGATCAGCTTACCGGCGGCTCTCTCAAGGTTCGAGCGTGTTCGCGACATCGAAGGCCTAACGTTTGACATGAGCGGCATGTGGAAGCAGGCAAAGCCTGCTGGAACATGTCCGCTCGATGGAAAGGTTAGGCGGCAATGCGAGCGACGGTCGGTGTTCGACGAGTTGCCTACGAGCA
>NZ_QUSW01000015.1 GCF_003852895.1 Rhizobacter terrae | reverse complement strand
CGTAGCTCACCTCGCCTTGCAGGTCCACCACCGCCACCGTCTTCGGGCTGTGATGCGCCTGCGCTTCGAACAGCTCGTGCACCCCGGCGTGCCTCGGGTACTCCGTCTCCGTCGCGTTCCATTCCACCAGCTGGCGTTCGCGTTCCGATGCAGGCAGAACGTCGAGCTCGTTCACCGGCGAGTCGGGCGAGTCCGCCAGGGCCTTGGCCAGCTGCTCCAGTGCAGTTCGCATGCAGGCGCAGACCAGCCCGGCGTCCGCCCCCGCCACGGCCTGCACCGTCAGCGCGAAGCCTTCTCCCAGGTCGTCGACGGACAGGATCAGTGGGTAGTTCGTGCGCTCGTGCATCGCCAGCATGTGCATGCCACGCGAAGGCCGGTTGTCCGTCGTCCTGGTCGCGCTGTGCCGGTAGTTCAGCAGCGCGCTGAACAGCGGCGCCGGCGGCTGCACGCCGCTGCACCGCTGCGCCAGCGACAGGGGCGCGTGCTCGTGCCGCATCAGTTGCGCCAGCGTCTCATGCAGCGCCTTCACGCCGTCGCCCACCTGCCCTTGCAGCTTCACCCGCAATGGCAGCGTGTTGATGAACAGTCCCACGCCGCGCCCGCCGTGGGCACCTTGCATGCGCCCGAACAGCACCGTGCCGAACACCACGTCGTCGCGCCCGCTCAGGCTGGCCAGCACCCGCGCCCAGGCCAGGTGGAACAGGCTCGCCGCGCTCGCCCCGAGGCGCCTGGCACCCTGCCTCAGCTGCTGGGCCAGCGCGGAGTCCAGCCACTGCGACGACTCCTCGACGCGCGTGCCGTCGCCGTGCACGTCCGACAGGCCCAACGGCACTGTTGGCTCGTCCACGTCTGCGAGCATCTGCGTGAAGAACGCCTCGTGCTCCTGCCGGGGCACCGAGCCTCGGGCACGTGCCACGAACTCGCGGTAGGGCCTGGGCTGCGCGAGCGGCGCCTGCGCCTGAAGCAGGGACTCGATCTCCTCATGCACCGCCTCCAGGGCGGCGTGGTCACCCACCAGGTGGTGCAGCATCAGCAGCAGCACCCAACGCCCGTTCTTCGCGTCTTGCGCAACCGTCAGTCGAATCAGCGGCGCTTCGCGCACGTCCAGCCTGTGGCGCTTCGGGTCATGACGCTCCTGCAACCAGGCTGCCACGTCCTGCACACCGGCATCGGCCTGCACTTCCTGCACGGCAAGTTCCGCGTGGCGCCACACCACCTGCACGGGTTCGGACAGTCCTTCCCAAAACACCGAACTGCGCAGCACGTCGTGCCGCTTCACCACCTGGCGCAGTGCATCGATGTAGGCGTCGAGCATGGATCGCTGCTCGAAACCGTAGGCCGCCTGCAGCAGGTAGGGGTCGCCCTCGCTGTTCATGAGGTGATGGAACAGGATGCCTTCCTGCAGCGGCGCGAGCGGGTAGATGTCCTGCACGTTGGCCGCGCCGCCGGGGATGCTGGCCACGATTCGGTCGACCTGTGCTTCGCTGAGCTGCACGAGGGGCAGCATCTGCGGCGTGATGGCCCGGCAATCCGCGGGGATGAGGTTGGGCGGCACGGGTGCGTCGCTTGCCTCGTCGCCCATCGATGCGCCCATGGTCGCGATGGTCGGGCTGGTGAAGAGGCGGCGCACGTCGGCCACGAGGCCGGCCTCGCGCATGCGCTCCATCACGCTGACGGCGAGCAGCGAGTGGCCGCCGAGCTCGAAGAAGTTGTCGTGCCGCCCGACGCGCTCGAGCTGAAGCACCTCGGCCCAGATGCGCGCCAGCGTGGCCTCGACCTCGCCCACCGGCGCTTCGTAGCCTCGCTCCACGTAGGCCGAGCCGTCGGGCGCGGGCAGCGCCTTGCGGTCGACCTTGCCGTTGGGCGTGAGCGGCAGCGCATCCAGCCGCACGATCGCCTGCGGCACCATGTACTCGGGCAGCTGCGCACCCAGCTGCTCGCGCAGCACTTGGCTGTCCGCCTGCTCGCCCACCACGTAGGCCACCAGCCGCTTGTCCCCGGGGCTGTCCTCGCGCGCCAGCACCACCGCTTCGCGCACGCCCTCGCACTGCGTCAGCCTCGCCTCGATCTCACCCAGCTCGATGCGGAACCCGCGGATCTTCACCTGGTGGTCGTTGCGTCCCAGGAACTCGATGTTCCCGTCGCCCAGGGTCCGCCCCAGGTCCCCGGTCCTGTACATCTTCTGCCCCGCCGGCCCGTGCGGGTCCGCCACGAAGCGTTCGCTCGTCAGCTGCGGCTGGTTCAGGTAGCCCCGGGCCACGCCATCGCCGGCGATGTACAGCTCCCCGATCACGCCCTGCGGCACCGGCTGCCCCTGCGCATCCAGCAGGTACACCCGCGTGTTCGCCACGGGCTTGCCGATGTGCGGCTTGAAGCCCTCTTCCCTCGCCATCGACACCCAGGTCGAGTACGTCGTCGTCTCCGAGGGCCCGTACAGGTTGCACACCCGGCGTACCTTGGTCTGCTCGAACACCCGCTGCACCAGCGCCTGCTTGAGCGGCTCGCCCGCCAGGTTCACCGTGTGCACGCTGTCAGGCACCGCCTGGGCCTGCAGCAGCGCGTCCAGCGCCGAGGGCACCGTGTTGATCAGCGTCACCGCCCGCGGCCGGCTCACCAGCTCCAGCGCGTTGCCCACCAGGTGCACGCATCCGCCCACGGCCAGCGGGGCGAAGCATTCGTACACCGCCAGGTCGAAGTTCAGCGAAGTCGACCACAGCGTCTGGCTCAACTCTGCGGCGCTGAACGACTGCCTGGCCCAGTGGATGAAGTTCACCGCGTTGCGGTGCTCGATCGCCACGCCCTTGGGCTGGCCGGTCGAGCCCGAGGTGTAGATCACGTAGGCCAAGTGCCCGGGGCCGGCCTCATGCCCCGGGTTGTGGTCGGCGGCCGGCAGAGATTCGGTGTCAAGCCGGATCACCGGCCTGCCGGCCAGAGAAGGAGTCAGCGCATCTCCCAGCTCGCTCCACACCTCCGACTGGGTCAGCACCGCCATGGGCGTGCTGTCGGCCAGGATGTGCGCCAGGCGCTGCACCGGGTAGCGCGGGTCCAGCGGCACGTAGGCCGCACCGGCCTTGAGCACGCCCAGCATGCCCACCACCATGTCCGCATCGCGCTGCACGCACAGCGCCACCCGCGTATCGGGCCCCGCACCCAGCGCCTTCAGGTGATGCGCCAGTCGATTCGCCCGCGCGTTCAGCAGTGCGTAGCTCAGTGCGCAGCGGCCATCGTCCAGGGCCAATGCGTCGGGGGTGCGGCCGGCCTGCGCTTCGAACAGCTCGTGCAGGCAGGCCTGGCGGGGGTAGTCCGCCTCGGTCGCGTTCCACTGCACCAGCAGTTGCTCGCGTTCGGCTGCGGGCAATACCTGGATGCGATGCACCGGCGTGTCGGGAGCGCCTTGCAGTGCCTTGGCGAGTTGCTCCAGCGCCTCGTGCATGTAGCCGCACACGCGGCCGGCGTCCACGTCTGCCGCGGCCTGGACCGTCAGCGCAAAGCCTTCTTCCCGGTCATCCACCGACAGGATCAACGGGTAGTTCGTGCGCCCGTCACTGGCGAGAACCTCGATGCCGTTCCAGGCCGGCTCGGCCTTGCCCGAGGACGCGCCATGCCGGTAGTTCAGCAACGTGCTGAACAAGGGGGTCGGCGGCTGCACGCCGCTACAGCGAAGCGCCAGCGTCAAGGGCGCATGCTCGTGACGCATCAGCTGCGCCAGCGTCCCATGCACATCCTTGAGGCCATCGCTCACGCGAACCCCCAGCCTCACACGCAGCGGCAGCGTGTTCACGAAGAGTCCCACGCCTCGCCCTGCGTCTTCGCCGCCTTGCATGCGCCCGAGCAGCACGGTGCCGAACACCACGTCACCCTTGCCGCTCAGGCTGCCCAGCACGCGCGCCCAGGCCAGATGGAAAAGACTGGCCACGCTGGCACCCGAGGCTTGCGCACTCTCGCGCAGCCGCGCGCTGAGGTCCGGCGGCAGGTCGACGAGCGCCTCGCCCACCGCGCCACCGTCCTGCAGGTCGACCATGCCGAAGGGTGCGGTCGGCTCCTCCACGTCGGCGAGCATCCAGCGGAAGAAGGCCTCCTGTTCCTGCCGTGAGCTGCCGCGGCGCGTCTGTGCCACGTGTTGACGGTAGGGCGTGGGCGACGGCAGCAACGGCGCCGTGCCTGCCAGGAACGCCAGCACCTCGCGCTGGATCAAGTCCATCGCGACACGATCGACGGCCACGTGATGGCACAGCAGCAGCAGCAGCCAGCGCGAATTGGCCTCGTCGCGGCACGCCGCCGCGAACATGGGCGGTGCATTGTTGAGGTCGATGCGCCGATCGCCAAAGCGCCGTTGAAGCCGCTCGCGCGCGTCCAGGCCGTCATCCTCGGGGACGAGCTCCTGGAACGGCAGCGACACGTGCCGGCGCACGACCTGGACCGGTTGCGGCAGGCCTTGCCAATGCACCGAGCTGCGCAGCACATCGTGCCGGTCGATGACGCCCTGCAAGGCACCCAGCAGTCGATCGAGCTGCGGCCGCGATTCCACGGCGTAGGTGGTCTGAAGCACATAGGGATCGCTGCCGCTGGCGACCAGGTGATGGAAGAGGATGCCCTCTTGCATCGGCGACAGCGGATAGATGTCCTGCACGGTCGGCGCACCGCCTGGGATGCCTGCCACCAAGTCATCGATCTGCGCCTGCGTCAGCGTCACCAGCGGCAGCATGTCGGGCGTGATCGCCTCGCAATGCGGCGGGATGCGATTGGGCGGCACCGAACCCAGCGCAGCGACATCGACCTCGCTTTCGAGCAGCTCGATGAGCGCCGGCTTGTGGCGGCCGATGAGATCGAGCCACGATGGCTCGAGGGCGGCGCCCTTGCCTCTCAACACCAAGGCCCCGCCCGAGACGGCGAGGGACACTTTCCTGTCGTGCAACTGAGCCAGCAGTTCGATCGGCGTCACGGCGCGAGCCCCCACATAGTCATCCGGGTCAGAAGCCAGACTACCAATGCGGACGGCCCCGCCGGCTACGGAAAGGCGTAGGCGCGCGGCCTGTCATCAACCTACAGCGAGACCTCCCATTCGACCTGTGTCGCGTGGACGAAGGCAGCCACCGTCGGTGCCGTGAAGAAGGCACTCATCTCCGCGTGAAGCCCGGCGGCCCGCATGCGCGCCGTCGCGTTCATCGCCAGCAGCGAATGGCCGCCGAGTTCGAAGAAGTTGTCATGCCGCCCGACGCGCTCGATCTTCAGCACGTCGGCCCAGATGCGGGCCAGCAGCGCTTCGACTTCGCCCACGGGCGGCTCGTAGCCGCGCGTCACGAAGGCGTGGCCGCCGGGTTCAGGCAGCGCGCGCCTGTCGAGCTTGCCGCTGGCCGTCATGGGCAGTGCGTCCAGCGGCACGAACGCCGCGGGCACCATGTGGTCGGGCAGCATCCTGGCCAGGTGTTCGCGCAGGGCACGCACATCGATGGCCTCATCTGCCACCAGGTAGGCCACGAGCCGCTGGTCGCCCGCCTCGTCTTCGCGGGCGAGCACCACGGCCTCCTTCACCGGACCATGCCGCAGCAGTTGCTGCTCGATCTCGCCGAGTTCCACCCGCTGCCCGCGGATCTTCACCTGGAAGTCGTTGCGGCCCAGGTACTCGATGCTCCCGTCTGGCCGATGCCGCCCCAGGTCACCGGTCTTGAAGAGCCTGTCCTGAGGTCCATCGGCGAACGGGTTGGCAATGAAGCGCTCGGCCGTCAGGTCGGGCCGGTTGAGATAGCCACGCGCGAGGCCAGGACCGCCCACGTACAGCTCACCCACGGCACCGGCCGGCACCGGTCGGCCGGCATGATCAAGCAGGACCACGCGCATGTTGGCGATCGGCCGCCCGATGACCGATCCCTCGGACGCCACGGGCTCACGGCAGTCAAAGGCCGTGGCTTCGCCGTTGACCTCGGACGACCCGTAGAAGTTGAAAAGCCGCAAGCCCGGATAGCGCGCCATGACCTCGTGCATCAGCGCGGGCGGCAGGCGTTCGCCGCTGCACACGAGGGTCTTGAGCGAATCCAGCGGTGCGCCGTCGAGCTGCATGAAGGCGGCCAGCAGCGAGGGCACGAGCACCAGCGTGTCGACGCCGCTGCGCTGCATGTCGGCCGCCAGGCGCAGCGGGTCCTTGGCGGTCGGTCCGTCCACCACCACCAGCGTGCCACCGGCCGCGAGGGTCTGCAGCGTCTCGGTGACGGAGTCCACGAAGCCGATGGTCGTCTTGAACGCGGTCACCGGCGGCGCCTGCAGCACGGAATCGACGAACCACGTCAGCCGGTTTGCGAGCCCCGCGATCGTGTTGACCACGCCCTTGGGCACGCCGGTGGAGCCCGAGGTGTAGACCACGTAGGCCATGTCCTCGGCATGCATCTGGACGAGGTCGTCTCCGAGATCGCCACCGGCTTCGTCGGCCCAGCGTCCGGAATCGGCGCAAAGGTCAACCACCACCACGCCCGGGCTGCGCGCCTCCAGCGCTTCCAGCAATCGGGTTTGCGCGCTGGCACCGATGGCGGCATGCGTCAGAACGAGGGCTGGTGCACTGTCGCCGATCATGTGCGCCAGCCGCTCGACAGGGTGGCTCGGGTCCAGCGGCACGTAGGCACCACCGGCCTTGAGCGTCGCGAGGAGACCGACCACCATGTCCGCGCTGCGTTCGACGCACATGGCCACGCGGCTGTCGCGCCGCACGCCCAGGCGGCGCAGGTGGCGCGCCAGGCGGTTGGCCTGCGTGTTGAGATCGGCATAGGACAGCGTGCAGCCGTCTTGCACCACCGCCGCATGCAGCGGCACCCGGGCCGCCTGGGCCTGGATCATCTCGTGCGGGAAGGCTTCAGCGGACTCCCGCACCGCGCCCATGCTCCATTCGTCGAGCAACTGCATCCGCTCCTGCGCCGGAAGCACGTCGACGTCACGCAGCAGCGCATGCGGCGTGCTTTCGAGCGCGCCGGCCAGGCCCTGCAGCGCCTGCCGCATGTAGGCGCACAGGCGCTGCGGATCCAGCGTGGGCGGGGTCTGCGCGGTCAGCAGCACGCCCGCGCCGAGGTCGTCGACGTTGAGGCACAGCGGGTAGTTGGTCCGCTCCTCCATGTGCAGCATCTCGATGCCGGACAGCTGCGACGGGTTCGCGGCTTCGCCGGGCGCCGCCATCGGGCTGTGCCGGTAGTTCAGCAGTGCGCTGAACAGCGGCGCCGGTGCGCTCACGCCGCTGCAGCGTTGGGCCAGGGCCAGCGGTGCATGCTCGTGCCGCAGCAGTTGCGTGAGCAGTTCATGCGCCTGCTGCACGGCTTCGCGGACCGGCACCTCGCCCACGCGCAAGCGGATCGGCAAGGTGTTGATGAACATGCCGGTCGCGCGGTCCGAACCGGCGCCGCCGTGCATGCGTCCGAACAGCACCGTGCCAAACACCACGTCGTCGCGATCGGACAGTCGTGACAGCACTTGCGCCCAGGCCAGGTGGCACACGGTGGCCAGGCTCACACCCGCCGCGCGCGCGCAGTCGCGCAGCCGCTTCGCAAGGGCGGTGTCGAGTTCGGCATGCGCTTCGCTGACCTCGAATCCACCCGCCAGTACCTCGGTCAAGCCATAGGGCGCGGTGGGTTCGTCCACGTCGGCCAGCATGGCGCGGAAGAAGGCCTCGTGCTCCTCGTTCGACACACCCAGCCGCGCCTGCGCGACGTGGTTGCGGAAGGGCTGGGCTGCCGGCAGTTGGGTCGACGCTCCGAGGAGATGGGTCTCGATCTCGTGCTGCACGATGCCCAGCGTGGTGTGGTCGGCGCACAGGTGGTGGAAGAGCAGCAGCAAGACCCAGCGGTTGTTGGCCGTGTCCGGCGCGATGAACACGCGCAGCAGCGGCGCCTGGTCCAGCGGCAGGCGGTAGCGGCTGGGGTGGAAGCGCTCGCGCAACTGTGACGCGACATCACCGGCCGAGGCGTCCACGGCCACCTCCTCCACCGACAGGCGGGCCTGCCGCCACACCACCTGCACCGGCTGGGGCAGATCGTCCCAATGGAACGCCGTGCGCAGCACATCGTGGCGGTCGACGACCGCCTGCAAGGCCGTGAGGTACTGGCCCAGGCGCTCGCGCGTGTCGAAGGCCAGCACGGCCGGCAGCAGGTACGCATCGCCCGGGCCGCCCATCAGGTGATGGAAGAGGATGCCTTCCTGTAGCGGCGCGAGTGGGTAGATGTCCTGCACGTTGGGCGCGCCACCGGGCACCTTGGCGACCAGGCGGTCGATGTGGGCTGGGTCCAGTGCCACCAGCGGCAGCAGGTCTGGCGTGATCGCCTCGCAGCCCGGGGCGATCCGGTTCGCGGGCACGGCCACCGTGTCGCGGTCGTCGCCCAGGGAAGCGGCAAGCGCCGCGACCGTCGGGTGGCCGAAGAGCCTGCGCACGTCGGCCGGCAGACCGGCCTGGCGCATGCGCTCCATGAGGCTCACGGCGAGCAGCGAATGGCCACCCAGCTCGAAGAAGTTGTCGTGACGGCCGACCCGGTCGAGACCGAGCACCTGGGCCCACAGCCCGGCGAGCAGCGTCTCCGTCTCTCCGACCGGCGATTCGTCGCCATGGGCGAGGTAGGCCGTGCTGTCCGGCGCGGGCAAGGCCTTGCGGTCGACCTTGCCGTTGGGCGTCAGCGGCAATGCGTCCATCGACACGTAGGCGGCCGGCACCATGTACTCGGGGACGCCCGCCAGCAGATGGGCGCGCAGCGCCTGTGCATCGGGATGGTCACCCACCACGTAGGCCACTAGCCGGTGGTCGCCGCCGATCTCGCGGGCCAGCACCACCGCCTGGCGCACCTGCGGGTGCTGTGCGAGGCGTGTCTCGATCTCGCCCAGCTCGATGCGGAAGCCGCGGATCTTCACCTGGAAGTCGTTGCGTCCGAGGTACTCCACCTGGCCGTCGGGCAGGTAGCGCGCCAGGTCGCCGGTCCTGTACATGCGGGCATCGGCCTCGCCTGCGAATGGGTCGTCGATGAAGCGCTCTGCGCTGAGTCCCGGCTGGTTGAAATAGCCTCGCGCCACGCCGGCGCCGCCGATGTAGAGCTCGCCCGCGACGCCCACTGGCACCGGCTCGTGCTGCGTGTCGAGCACGTAGAGCCGGGTGTTGGCCAAGGGCCGGCCGATGGAGCCGGGTTCCCAGGTTTGGCGCCCGCCCTGGCCCGCCTGGACGGCGGTGGAATAGATCGTGGTCTCGGTGGGCCCGTACGCGTTCCACAAGGTTTCCACGCGGGGCAGCAATCGCGCGGCCACTTCGGCCGACAGCGCCTCGCCGCCCGACAGCGCCTTCAGGCGCCGCGAGCCTTGCCAGCCGGAATCGAGCAGCATGCGCCAGGTGGTGGGAGTCGCCTGCATCAAGGTGACGTCGTGCCGTTGGAGCAGATCGGCCAGCGACGACGGATCAAGGCCGTGGGCCCGATCGGCCATCACGATGCTCGCGCCGCTGGTCAACGGCAGGAAGATCTCCAGGCCTGCAATGTCGAAGGCCACCGTGGCCAGGGCCAGCACCCGGTCCGCGGGTTCGATCCGCAGCACGCGCCCCATGGCGGCCAGCGTGTTAACCACGCTGATGTGCTCGATCATCACGCCCTTGGGCCGGCCGGTCGAGCCGGAGGTGTAGATCAGGTGGGCGAGGTGCTGTGGTGTGAGGCTTGCCGCGGGTGCCGGGCTGGTGGCGGGTTGACCGGACCACTGGTGGGCATCGTTGACGACATCGATGAACACGGGAGCGTCCCCCTGGGCCGACAGCGCCTCGCGTAGACGTGAATGCACCTCATCGCCCGCGGCGCGGTGCGTGATCACAGCCACCGGCGCCGCATCGCGGCAGGTATAGACGATGCGGTCGATCGGGAACGCCGGGTCCAGGGGCACGTAGGCACCGCCGGCCTTCAGCGTGGCCAGCAACGCAACCACCATGTCGACGCCGCGCTGCAGGCACACGGCAACGCGTGCCTCGTGCACGACGCCGCTCGCACGCAGATGATGCGCGAGACGGTTGGCGCGCTCGTTCAATGCACGGTAGCTCAGCAACTCGTTGCCGTGCACGATGGCCACGGCATCGGGGTGCTGGATGGCCTGCTCCTCGAACAACTCGTGGATGCATCGCTCCTGCGGGAACTCGGTGCGCGTCGCGTTCCACTGCACCAGCAGTTGATCGCGTTCGATCGAGGGCAGCACCTCGATGCCGCGAACCGGCGCAGCGGGTGAATGTTCCAGCGCGTCGACCAACCCCTCCAGCGCCTGGTGCAGGTAGCCGCAGATGCGCTGCGCATCCATGGGAACCTGGACTTGCGCGTTGAGCTGGAAGCCCTCGCCGGAATCGTTGAAATTGAGGCAGACCGGGTAGTTGGTGCGCTCTTCGGCGCGCAGGAATTCAATGCCCTCCCACAGCTGTGCACGTTCGTCGGCCGCCTGCGGCGAGCGCAGTACGCGGCGGCAGTTCAGCAGCGTGCTGAACAGCGGCGTGGGCATGGCGACGCCGCTGCAGCGCTGCGCCAGCGACAGCGGTGCGTGCTCGTGCCGCATGAGCTGCGCCAGCGCCTCGTGGGTGTCGCGCGCACTGTCGCTGGCCGTGCGCGAGGAGATGCGCACGCGCAACGGCAAGGTGTTGATGAACAGCCCCACCGCCCGGTCCGCACCGTCGCCGCTGTGCATGCGGCCGAAGAGCACGGTGGCGAACACGACGTCGTCGCGGCCGGAAAGCCGCCGCAGCACCATGGCCCAGGCGAGGTGGCACAAGGCCGCGGTGCTCACGCCGAGCACCCGAGCCCGTTCGCGCAAGCGCTCGCCGAGCGCCGCATCGACTGTCCGGCTGGCCTCAACGATGCCGGCACCGTCGCCATGCACGTCGAGCACGCCGTACGGTGCCGTGGGTTCGTCGACCTCGCGCAGCATCTCGGAGAAGAAGGCCTCGTGCGCCTCGCGCGACATGCCGTGGCGGGCCTGTGCGACGAAGTTCCGGTAGGGCACGGGCGCAGGCAATTCGTGCAGCCGGCCCATCAGGTGCGCTTCCATCTCGTGCTGCATCAGCTCGATGGCGGTGTGGTCCACCAGCAGGTGATGGAACAGCCACAGCACCACCCAGCGGCCATGCACCGGATCATGCGCGGCGGCCAGCCGCATCATGGGTGCGCGGCGCAGGTCGAGATGGTGGCTGCGCGGGTCGAAGAGCGCATGGAGCTGCTGCGCGATGTCACCCTCGGTGGGATCGAGGCTCACGTCCTCGACGTCGAGCCGTGCTGCGCGCCACACCACCTGCACGGGCTCGGGCATGCCCTCCCAGGCGACGGCGGTGCGCAGGATGTCGTGCCGGTCGACCACCACCTGCAAGGCCTGCGCGAGCCGCTCGACGTGGTCGCGTCCGCTGCAGGTGAACATCATGTGATCCAGGTAAGGGTCACCCTGCTCGGACATCAAGTGATGGAAGAAGATGCCTTCCTGCAGCGGAGCGAGCGGATAGACGTCCTGGAGGTTCGTGGCGCCGCCGGGCACCGTGGCCACGATGCGACCGATCTGCTCCTCGTTCAGCGAGACCAGCGCCAGCATGGCGGGCGTGATGTTCTCGCAGCCGGGCGGAATCACCTGGGTGGGCACCTGCACGTCATTGCCGACGGCATCCAGGGTCGCGGCCAGCGCCGCGAGCGTGGGAGCGGCGAACATGGCGCCGACATCGGAGTGCAGTCCCTGCCGGCGCATCTTGCCGAGCACGCTGACGGCGAGCAGCGAGTGGCCGCCAAGCTCGAAGAAGTTGTCGTGCCGCCCGACGCGCTCGAGCTGCAGCACCTCGGCCCAGATGCGTGCCAGCGTGGCCTCGACCTCGCCCACCGGCGCTTCGTAGCCTCGCTCCACATAGGCCGAGCCGTCGGGCGCGGGCAGCGCCTTGCGGTCGACCTTGCCATTGGGCGTGAGCGGCAGCGCATCCAGCCGCACGATCGCCTGCGGCACCATGTACTCGGGCAGCTGCGCACCCAGCTGCTCGCGCAGCGCTTGGCTGTCCGCCTGCTCGCCCACCACGTAGGCCACCAGCCGCTTGTCCCCGGGGCTGTCCTCGCGCGCCAGCACCACCGCTTCGCGCACGCCCTCGCACTGCGTCAGCCTCGCCTCGATCTCACCCAGCTCGATGCGGAACCCGCGGATCTTCACCTGGTGGTCGTTGCGCCCCAGGAACTCGATGTTCCCGTCGCCCAGGTACCGCCCCAGGTCCCCGGTCCGGTACATCTTCTGCCCCGCCGGCCCGTGCGGGTCCGCCACGAAGCGCTCGCTCGTCAGCTGCGGCTGGTTCAGGTAGCCCAGCGCCAGCCCATCTCCGGCGATGTGGATCTCCCCCACCGCCCCCTGCGGCAGCGGCTGCCCGCGCCCGTCCAGGATGTACACCCGCGTGTTCGCGATCGGCCGCCCGATCGGGATGCTGCGTGCGCCCTCTTCCACCCGCTCGATCTCGCAGGTGATCGCAAACGTCGTGCTCTCCGTGGGCCCGTACCCGTTGATCAGGTGCCGCGGCCCGCCTTGGGCCAGCACCCGGCGGATCACCTGCGCATCCAGCGCATCACCGCCCACGATCAGGTAGCGCAGCTGCGACCACACATCTGCCAGCTCCTGCGCCATCTGGTTGAACAGCCCCACCGTCAGCCACAGCACGTTCACGCCCTGCGACTGCAGCCGCTGCCTCAGCCGCTGCGGCTGCAGCACGCTGTCGTGGTCCACCACCACG
>NZ_QUSW01000014.1 GCF_003852895.1 Rhizobacter terrae | reverse complement strand
CTGCTGCGCGGCACCAAGCGTGAAGAAGTCGAGCGCGGCCAGGTGCTGTGCAAGCCGGGCTCCATCAAGCCGCACACGCACTTCACCGCCGAGGTGTACGTGCTGAGCAAGGAAGAGGGCGGCCGCCACACGCCGTTCTTCAACAACTACCGTCCCCAGTTCTACTTCCGCACGACGGACGTGACCGGCGCGGTGGAGCTGCCCAAGGACAAGGAAATGGTCATGCCCGGCNCGACAACGTGAGCATCACGGTCAAGCTGATCGCCCCCATCGCGATGGAAGAAGGCCTGCGCTTTGCCATCCGTGAAGGCGGCCGCACCGTGGGCGCCGGCGTCGTCGCAAAGATCATGGAGTAATCAGCAGTAGTCCAAGCGTTTTCAGGCCGCAGGGGTATAGCTCAATTGGCAGAGCGCCGGTCTCCAAAACCGGAGGTTGGGGGTTCGATTCCCTCTGCCCCTGCCAAGCGAAGGCTCTGAGGAGCCGGTCGCGGCGGTCGAAAAAGCAGCCCGTGAGCGCACGAAAGTGCCTCCGGGCTTTGCTGCTGTAAGGCGCCAGGGGTTTTGAAACCCGGAAACGCCCCGAAATGAACTGAAACCAATGTCGAATCCTCCTGTCGAAACTGTCTCCACCGGCGCTGACAAGGCCAAGCTCGCCGTCTCCGGCTTGCTGGTGGTCGGCGCCGTGGTCGCGTTCTATGCGCTGGGCAAGCAGGACCAGTGGCTGCGCGTGGTCGCGCTCCTGGGCTTGCTGGTCGTGGCAGTGGGCATCTTCTTCACCTCCGAATCCGGCAAGCAGCTCATCGCCTACGGCCAGGATTCCGTCAAGGAAGTGAAAAAGGTCGTCTGGCCCACACGCAAGGAGGCCGGGCAGATGACGCTGTACGTGTTCCTGTTCGTGTTCGTGATGGCCCTGTTCCTGTGGATCACCGACAAGACGCTGGAATGGGCGCTGTACGACCTGATCCTGGGCTGGAAGCGTTGAGGACCACGAGATGACCGAACAAGTCGAAAACGCCCCCGCCAACAACAAGCGCTGGTATGTCGTTCACGCCTACTCCGGCATGGAGAAGGCCGTGGAGCGCAACCTGCGCGAGCGCATCGAGCGCTCGGAGTTGCAAGCCAAATTCGGCCGCATCCTGGTGCCGATGGAGGAAGTCGTCGAGCTCAAGAACGGCAAGAAGTCCGTGTCCGAGCGCCGCTTCTTCCCCGGCTACGTGCTGGTCGAGATGGAAATGGACGACGACACCTGGCACCTGGTGAAGCACACCAGCAAGGTGACGGGCTTCGTCGGCGGTGCCAAGAACCGCCCGGCCCCGATCTCGGAAGCCGAGGTCATGAAGATCGTCAACCAGATGCAAGAGGGCATCGAGAAGCCCCGGCCCAAGGTCGAATGGGAAGTGGGCGAGATGGTCCGCGTCAAGGAAGGTCCGTTCACCGACTTCAACGGCGCCATCGAGGATGTCAACTACGACAAGTCCAAGGTGCGTGTCTCGGTCACCATCTTCGGTCGCGCCACCCCTGTCGAGCTGGACTTCGCCCAGGTCGAGAAGGTCTGATCGGAACGAGATTCCGGGCCGCTGCGGGCCTGGCGAAGCTGAGAAGCCGAACCGAACCGCAACCGTTGCTGCCGGTGACGAGACACCGGTACGAGGAGCCAAGGTAACCAGCCCTTGGCGTTTGAACTCAAGAAGCCAGCGCATGCCGGCTTCTCATTGAAAGAGTGACATGGCAAAGAAGATTGTCGGCTTCATCAAGCTGCAAATCCCGGCGGGCAAGGCAAACCCGTCGCCCCCGATCGGTCCGGCGCTGGGTCAGCGCGGTCTGAACATCATGGAGTTCTGCAAGGCGTTCAACGCGCAGACGCAAGGCATGGAGCCTGGTCTCGTGTTGCCGGTGGTCATCACCGCCTTCGCGGACAAGTCCTTCACCTTCATCCTCAAGACCCCGCCGGCCACCGTGCTGATCAAGAAGGCCGCGAAGGTGGACAAGGGTTCGCCGCGTCCGAACGCGCAGAAGGTCGCCAAGCTGACCCGCGCCCAGGTCGAGGAAATCGCCAAGACCAAGTTGAAGGACCTCACGGCCGCCAACCTGGAAGCCGCGGTCCGCACGATCGCCGGTTCCGCCCGCTCGATGGGCATCACGGTGGAGGGCCTCTGATCATGGCAAAGCTGACCAAGCGTCAAAAGGCCTTGCAAGGCAAGGTCGACAGCACCAAGCTGTACCCGATCGACAACGCCCTGGCGATCGTCAAGGAATGCGCCAACGCCAAGTTCGATGAATCCATCGACGTGGCGGTGCAGCTGGGCATCGACGCCAAGAAGTCCGACCAGGTCGTCCGCGGCGCCGTCGTGCTGCCCAACGGGACCGGCAAGACCAAGCGCGTGGCCGTGTTCGCCCAAGGCGCCAAGGCTGAAGAAGCCAAGGCCGCTGGCGCCGACGTCGTCGGCATGGAAGACCTGGCTGAGCAAGTCAAGGCCGGCAACATCAACTTCGACGTCGTGATCGCTTCGCCCGACACGATGCGGGTGGTGGGTACGCTGGGCCAGATCCTCGGTCCGCGCGGCCTGATGCCGAACCCGAAGGTCGGCACCGTGACGCCCGACGTCGCGACCGCCGTCAAGAACGCCAAGGCCGGCCAGGTGCAGTTCCGCGTCGACAAGGCCGGCATCGTGCACGGCACGATCGGCCGCCGTTCGTTCGACACCGACAAGCTGGTGGGCAACCTGCGTGCGCTGATCGAGGCCCTGAACAAGGCCAAGCCGGCGTCCAGCAAGGGCATCTACCTGCGCAAGGTGGCTGTGTCTTCGACGATGGGTGTCGGCGCTCGCGTCGAAGTCGCGTCGATCAACGCCGCCACGCCGCAGGCGTAAGGAAACGAGGGTCGGCGCGAGTCTGGCGCCGGCCTGATGAGTTTGGTGGGCTGCGTGTGTCGCAAAGCAGTTTGCAAGCGAGGCACGCAGGTCATCCAAGACCGCTGGTGAAGCCGAAGGGCTTCCTAAATGCGGGCAAAGGCTCGAAAGAGCTCAAGCCCAAGGCCAGCGCAGATGGCGGTCCCGCTGAAAGAAGGATTTGGTTCCTGGTTTCGGCAAGGTCGCTGAACGAGGTGTGCGGGGAGTCGGGCAACCGGCAAGCCGCACGTGATGTGAGGAGTAGACCTTGAGTCTCAATCGCAACGAGAAAGCAGCCGTGGTGACGGATGTGGCCGCGCAAGTCGCGCGTTCGCAGACGTTGGCGCTGGCCGAGTACCGTGGCCTCACCGTTGAACACCTGAACAACCTGCGCAAGCAGGCTCGCGACAAGGGTGTGTATCTTCACGTGCTGAAGAACACGCTGGCTCGCCGTGCCGTCGCTGGCACGCCGTTCGAGGTGGCATCGGATGCCATGGTCGGCCCGCTGATCTACGGTTTTTCCGAAGACGCCGTTGCCGCGGCCAAAGTCATCGCTGACTTTGCCAAGGGCAACGACAAGCTGATCGTCAAGGCCGGCGCCTATGCCGGCAAGGTCCTGAACGCCGACGGCGTGAAGGCCCTGGCCAACATTCCGACCAAGGAAGTGCTGCTGTCCCAACTGGCAGGCCTTCTCAAGTCGCCGGTGCAGCGTACCGCTGCCGTCCTGGCGGCCCTGGCCGAGAAGAAGGGTGGCGGCGCCGAGGCGCCTGCTGCCGAAGCGGCCGCAGCCTGAACGATCAACACGCAACTCTTACCTGATATCTAGGAACCCAAAATGGCATTCGATAAAGACGCATTCCTGACCGCCCTGGACAGCATGTCCGTCATGGAACTCAATGACCTGGTCAAGGCCATTGAAGAGAAGTTCGGCGTGTCCGCCGCTTCGATGGCTGCTCCGGCCGCCGGTGGCGCTGGTGGCGCCGCTGCCGCCGCAGTGGAAGAAAAGACCGAATTCAACGTCGTGCTGCTCGAAGCCGGCGCCAACAAGGTCTCGGTCATCAAGGCCGTTCGCGAACTCACCGGCCTGGGCCTCAAGGAAGCCAAGGACCTGGTCGACGGCGCTCCGAAGCCCGTCAAGGAAGCGATTCCCAAGGCCGACGCAGAAGCCGCCGCCAAGAAACTGGTGGAAGCCGGCGCCAAGGCAGAAGTCAAGTAATTGCCTCTGCTGCATGGGGCTGGGAGCCGAAAAGGGCCCCCAGCCTTTTGCGCTTCAAGGGTGGTGTGGTTATTCACCCTTGGAGAGCACCTGGGAGGGCCCTCGACCCGACAATCGAGGACCTTCCCAAGTGTTCTCTGATCCGACTGCAGAGAAACGGGTTTGGTCGGGCTCCGGTGCAATGCCGGGGTTGTCCGCCAGCGGTTGGTAGTGGCCAACCACCAAGCTTCGGGCGCAAGGCTCGAAAGACAGTCGCCGACGGAAAGCCGCACCTCGGCCCGGTGCGACCTTCCTGAGACGGAGTGTGAAAACACATATGGCGCAGCAAACAACCCCGTACAGCTACACCGAGCGCAAGCGCATCCGCAAGAGCTTCGGCAAGCGTGAGAGTGTCCTCAACGTCCCCTACCTGCTGACCATGCAGCGGGAGTCGTACGTCGCCTTCCTGCAGAAGGACGTACCACCGCAAAAGCGCAAGCCCGAGGGCTTGCAAGCCGCTTTCCTGTCCGCGTTCCCGATTGTTTCGCACAACGGTTTCGTGGAGATGAAGTTCATCGAGTTCAACATGGCCAAGCCCGCGTTCGACACGCGGGAGTGCCAGCAGCGCGGCCTGACCTACGCCGCCGCCGTGCGCGCGAAGCTGCAGATGATCATCTATGACCGTGAATCGCCCCAGGCGAAGACCGTCAAGGAGATCAAGGAGCAAGAGGTCTACATGGGCGAAGTGCCGCTCATGACCGACTACGGCTCGTTCATCGTCAATGGCACCGAGCGTGTCATCGTGTCGCAGCTGCACCGTTCGCCGGGCGTGTTCTTCGAACACGACAAGGGCAAGACGCACAGCTCGGGCAAGCTGCTGTTCAGCGCCCGCATCATTCCCTATCGCGGTTCCTGGCTCGACTTCGAGTTCGACCCGAAGGACGTGCTGTACTTCCGCGTGGACCGTCGTCGCAAGATGCCGGTGACCATCTTGTTGAAGGCCATCGGCCTGAACCCCGAAGCCATCCTGGCGCACTTCTTCGTCTTCGACAACTTCCGTCTGATGGACACCGGTGCCCAGATGGAATTCGTGGCCGACCGCCTGCGCGGCGAGATCGCGCGCTTCGACATCACCGACAAGAGCGGTAACGTCATCGTCGAGAAGGACAAGCGGATCACGGCGCGCCACACGCGCCAGATCGAGCAGAGCGAGACGCAGTTCATCAGCGTGCCGGAAGATTTCCTGGTCGGCCGCGTGATCGCACGCAACATTGTCGACCCCGACACCGGTGAGATCATCGCCAAGGCCAATGACGAGATCACCGAGTCTCTGCTGAAGAAGCTGCGTGCCGCGGGCATCAAGGAAGTCCAGGCGCTGTACACCAACGAGCTGGACGAAGGCGCATACATCAGCCAGACCCTGGCGTCGGACGAAACCGCCGACCAGCTGGCTGCCCGCGTGGCCATCTACCGCATGATGCGCCCCGGCGAGCCGCCGACGGAAGACGCCGTCGAGGCGCTGTTCCATCGACTGTTCTACTCGGCGGACACGTACGACCTGTCGCGCGTGGGCCGCATGAAGTTCAACGCCCGCGTGGGCCGCGACGTGCCTGAAGGTCCGATGACCCTCAGCAACGACGACATCCTCGACGTGGTGAAGATCCTCGTGGAGCTGCGCAACGGCCGCGGTGAAGTCGACGACATCGACCACCTGGGCAACCGCCGCGTGCGTTGCGTGGGCGAACTGGCCGAAAACCAGTACCGCTCGGGCCTCGCCCGCATCGAGAAGGCCGTGAAGGAGCGTCTGGGCCAAGCCGAAACCGAAGCCCTGATGCCGCACGACCTGATCAACTCCAAGCCGATCTCCGCGGCGCTCAAGGAGTTCTTCGGTGCGTCGCAGCTGTCGCAGTTCATGGACCAGACCAACCCGCTGTCCGAGATCACGCACAAGCGTCGCGTCTCGGCGCTGGGCCCGGGTGGCCTGACCCGCGAGCGTGCCGGCTTCGAAGTGCGCGACGTGCACCCGACCCACTACGGCCGCGTGTGCCCGATCGAAACGCCTGAAGGTCCGAACATCGGCCTGATCAACTCGCTGGCCCTGTACGCGCAGCTCAACGAATATGGCTTCCTCGAGACGCCGTATCGTCGCGTGGCCGACGGCAAGGTGACCAACCAGATCGACTACCTCTCGGCCATCGAAGAAGGCAAGTACGTGATCGCCCAGGCGAACGCGACGCTGGATGCCGAAGGCAAGCTGATCGACGAGCTGGTCTCCGCCCGTGACAACGGCGAATCCATCCTGACCTCGCCGGAACGCATCCAGTACATGGACGTGGCGCCGACGCAGATCGTGTCGGTGGCCGCTTCGCTCGTGCCCTTCCTGGAGCACGACGACGCGAACCGCGCGCTGATGGGCGCCAACATGCAGCGCCAGGCCGTGCCGACCCTGCGTCCTGAGAAGGCGCTGGTGGGCACCGGCGTGGAGCGCGTGGCCGCCAAGGACTCGGGCACCGTCGTGGCCGCCCGCCGCGGTGGCGTGGTGGACTACGTCGACACGAACCGCATCGTGATTCGCGTCAATGACAGCGAAACGGTGGCCGGCGAAGTCGGCGTGGACATCTACAACCTCATCAAGTACCAGCGTTCGAACCAGAACACCAACATCCACCAGCGTCCGATCGTCAAGCGCGGCGACACGGTGACGGCCGAGGACATCATCGCCGACGGCGCGTCCACGGACATCGGTGAACTGGCGCTCGGCCAGAACATGCTGGTCGCGTTCATGCCCTGGAACGGCTACAACTTCGAAGACTCGATCCTGATCTCCGAACGCGTGGTGGCCGACGACCGCTACACCTCGATCCACATCGAGGAACTGGTGGTGATGGCGCGTGACACCAAGCTGGGTGCGGAAGAAATCACCCGCGACATCCCGAACCTGTCGGAGCAGCAACTGGCTCGCCTCGACGAATCGGGCATCGTGTACGTGGGTGCCGAAGTGAACCCGGGCGACACGCTCGTCGGCAAGGTCACGCCCAAGGGCGAAACCACCCTCACGCCGGAAGAAAAGCTGCTGCGCGCGATCTTCGGCGAGAAGGCATCGGACGTGAAGGACACGTCGCTGCGTGTCGACCAAGGCACGAGCGGCACCGTCATCGACGTGCAGGTCTTCACCCGTGAAGGCATCCCCCGCGACAAGCGCGCCCAGCAGATCATCGACGATGAACTCAAGCGCTATCGCCTGGACCTGAACGACCAGCTTCGCATCGTGGAGGCCGACGCCTTCGACCGGATCGAGAAGCTGCTGGTGGGCAAGGTCGCCAACGGTGGTCCGCAGAAGATCGCCAAGGGCACGACCATCGACAAGGCGTACCTGGCCAGCGTCGAGAAGTACCACTGGTTCGACATCCGTCCGTCCGACGACGACATCGCCAACCAGCTCGAGTCCATCAAGAACTCGCTGGAGCAGACGCGCCACAGCTTCGACCTCGCGTTCGAAGAAAAGCGCAAGAAGCTCACGCAAGGCGACGAGCTGCCGGCCGGCGTGCTGAAGATGGTGAAGGTGTACCTCGCCGTCAAGCGCCGCCTGCAGCCCGGCGACAAGATGGCCGGCCGTCACGGCAACAAGGGCGTGGTGTCCAAGATCGTTCCGGTCGAAGACATGCCCTACATGGCCGACGGCACGCCGTGCGACATCGTGCTCAACCCGCTGGGCGTGCCTTCGCGCATGAACGTGGGCCAGGTGCTTGAAGTCCACCTGGGCTGGGCCGGCAAGGGCATCGGCCAGCGCATCGGCGACATGCTGCAGGAGCAGGCCAAGGCGGCTGAGCTGCGCAAGTTCCTCGACCAGCTGTACAACCAGTCGGGCGGCAAGACCGAGCGCCTGGAGCACCTGAGCGACGACGAGATCGTCGAGATGGCACGCAACCTGTCCAAGGGCGTTCCCTTCGCCACGCCGGTGTTCGACGGCGCGGCCGAAGAGGAAATCCGCGGCATGCTCAAGCTCGCCTACCCGGACGAGATCGCGCAAGCCAAGGGCCTGACCGCCACGCGCACGCAAGCCACGCTGCATGACGGCCGCACCGGCGATGCCTTCGAGCGTCCCGTCACCGTCGGCTACATGCACGTGCTCAAGCTGCACCACCTGGTCGACGACAAGATGCACGCCCGTTCCACCGGCCCGTACTCGCTCGTCACCCAGCAGCCGCTGGGCGGCAAGGCGCAGTTCGGTGGCCAGCGCTTCGGCGAAATGGAAGTGTGGGCACTGGAAGCCTACGGCGCGTCCTACGTGCTGCAGGAAATGCTGACGGTCAAGTCCGACGACGTGAATGGTCGTACGAAGGTGTACGAGAACATCGTCAAGGGTGAACACGCCATCGAAGCCGGCATGCCGGAATCGTTCAACGTGCTGGTCAAGGAAATTCGTTCGCTCGGTATCGACATCGAGCTCGAGCGCAACTAAAGGAGAGATGCATGAAAGGCTTGTTGGACCTTTTCAAGCAATTCACGCCGGACGAACACTTCGACGCGATCAAGATCGGGCTGGCCTCGCCCGAGAAGATTCGTTCGTGGTCCTTCGGTGAAGTGAAGAAGCCCGAGACCATCAACTACCGGACGTTCAAGCCGGAACGCGATGGCCTCTTCTGCGCCAAGATCTTCGGCCCGATCAAGGACTACGAGTGCCTGTGCGGCAAGTACAAGCGCCTGAAGCACCGCGGCGTCATCTGCGAGAAGTGCGGCGTCGAAGTGACGCAGACCAAGGTTCGCCGTGACCGCATGGGTCACATCGACCTGGCTGCGCCCTGCGCGCACATCTGGTTCCTGAAGTCGCTGCCGTCGCGCCTGGGCCTGGTGCTCGACATGACGCTGCGCGACATCGAGCGCGTGCTGTACTTCGAGGCGTATGTCGTGGTCGACCCCGGCATGACCCCGCTCAAGAAGTTCTCGATCATGAGCGAGGACGACTATGACGCGAAGCGCACCGAGTACGGTGACGAGTTCATTGCGCTCATGGGCGCCGAGGGCGTCAAGAAGCTGCTCGAAGAGATCGACCTCGACATCGAGATCGAGAAGCTGCGTGGCGACATGACCGGCTCGGAGCTGAAGGTCAAGAAGAACTCCAAGCGCCTGAAGGTGATGGAAGCCTTCAAGAAGTCCGGCATCAAGCCCCAGTGGATGGTGATGGACGTGCTGCCGGTGCTGCCGCCGGACCTGCGTCCGCTGGTGCCGCTGGACGGCGGCCGCTTCGCGACTTCCGACCTGAACGACCTCTACCGTCGCGTCATCAACCGCAACAACCGCCTGGCCCGCCTGCTGGAGCTGAAGGCCCCTGAGATCATCGTGCGCAACGAAAAGCGCATGCTGCAGGAAGCCGTCGACTCGCTGCTGGACAACGGCCGCCGCGGCAAGGCCATGACCGGCGCGAACAAGCGCGCGCTGAAGTCGCTGGCCGACATGATCAAGGGCAAGAGCGGCCGCTTCCGCCAGAACCTGCTGGGCAAGCGCGTCGACTACTCCGGCCGTTCGGTCATCGTGGTGGGTCCGACGCTCAAGCTGCACCAGTGCGGCCTGCCCAAGCTGATGGCGCTGGAGCTGTTCAAGCCCTTTATCTTCTCGCGCCTGGAGGCGATGGGCATCGCCACCACCATCAAGGCGGCGAAGAAGGAAGTGGAAGCCGGCACGCCGGTGGTATGGGACATCCTTGAAGAAGTGATCAAGGAACACCCGGTGATGCTGAACCGCGCGCCGACGCTGCACCGCCTGGGCATCCAGGCCTTCGAGCCGGTGCTGATCGAAGGCAAGGCCATTCAGCTGCATCCGCTCGTTTGCTCGGCCTTCAACGCCGACTTCGACGGTGACCAGATGGCTGTTCACGTGCCGCTGTCCATCGAAGCGCAGATGGAAGCCCGCACGCTGATGTTGGCGTCCAACAACGTGCTGTTCCCGGCCAACGGCGAACCGTCCATCGTCCCGTCGCAAGACGTGGTGCTGGGCCTGTACTACGCCACCCGCGAGCGCATCAACGGCCGCGGCGAAGGCATCATCTTCTCGGACGTGCCCGAAGTGCAGCGCGCTTTGGACAACGGCCAGGTGGAAATCACCGCGAAGATCAGCGTTCGCCTGACCGAGTACGTCAAGAACAAGGAAACCGGCGAATTCACGTCGGAGACCAAGCTTGTCGACACGACCGTCGGCCGCGCGCTGCTGTCCGAGATCCTGCCCAAGGGCCTGCCGTTCTCGAACATCAACAAGGCGCTGAAGAAGAAGGAAATCTCGCGCCTGATCAACACCTCCTTCCGCAAGTGCGGCCTGAAGGAAACGGTGGTGTTCGCCGACAAGCTGCTGCAGTCGGGCTTCCGCCTCGCCACGCGCGCGGGCATCTCGATCGCCATCGACGACATGCTGGTCCCCAAGGAAAAGCATGGCCTCATCGAGCGCGCCGAGAAGGAAGTCAAGGAGATCGAACAGCAGTATGTGTCCGGTCTCGTGACCGCAGGCGAGCGCTACAACAAGGTGGTGGACATCTGGGGCAAGACCGGCGACGAAGTCGGCAAGGTCATGATGTCGCAGCTGTCCAAGCAGAAGACCACCGACCGCCACGGCAAGGAAGTGGACCAGGAGTCGTTCAACTCCATCTACATGATGGCCGACTCCGGCGCCCGCGGCTCCGCAGCGCAGATTCGCCAGCTGGCCGGCATGCGCGGCCTGATGGCCAAGCCCGACGGCTCGATCATCGAGACGCCCATCACGGCGAACTTCCGTGAAGGCCTGAACGTGCTGCAGTACTTCATCTCCACCCACGGTGCTCGCAAGGGCCTGGCGGACACGGCGCTGAAGACCGCGAACTCCGGCTACCTGACACGTCGTCTGGTCGACGTGACGCAAGACTTGGTCGTGACCGAGGACGATTGCGGTACGCAGAATGGCATGAACCAGCGCGCGCTGGTCGAGGGTGGTGAAGTCATCGAATCGCTGCGCGACCGCATCCTCGGCCGCGTCACCGCGACCGAAGTCGAGCACCCCGAGACGCAGCAGCCGCTGCTGCCGGCCGGTGCCATGCTGGACGAAGACTCGCTGGACCTCATCGAAGCCGCCGGCGTCGACGAGGTGAAGGTGCGCACCGCGCTGACCTGCGGCACGCGCTTCGGCATCTGCGCCAAGTGCTATGGCCGCGACCTCGGCCGCGGCGGCCTGGTGAACCAGGGCGAAGCCATCGGCGTGATCGCTGCGCAGTCCATCGGCGAACCCGGCACGCAGCTGACGATGCGGACCTTCCACATCGGTGGTGCGGCGTCGCGTGCAGCCATCGCCTCCAGCGTGGATGCGAAGTCCGATGGCAACATCGGCTTCAACGCCACGATGCGCTACGTGACCAACGGCAAGGGCGAACTGGTGGTGATCTCGCGTTCCGGCGAAATCATCATCTCCGACCAGCACGGTCGTGAGCGCGAGCGCCACAAGGTGCCGTACGGTGCGCTGCTGTCCATCAGGCCTGATCAGCAAATCAAGGCCGGTACCGTGCTGGCCAACTGGGACCCGCTGACCCGCCCGATCATCACGGAATTCGCCGGTCGCGCGAAGTTCGAGAACATCGAGGAAGGCGTGACCGTCGCCAAGCAGGTCGACGAAGTGACGGGTCTGTCCACGCTGGTCGTGATCGACCCGAAGCGCCGCGGCGCTGCCAAGGTCGTGCGTCCGCAGGTCAAGCTGCTGGATGCCGGCGGCAACGAGGTGAAGATCCCTGGCACCGACCACTCGGTGACCATTGCCTTCCCGGTCGGTTCGCTGGTCCAGATTCGCGACGGCCAAGACCTCGCCCCGGGTGAAGTGCTCGCACGCATCCCGGTGGAAGGCCAGAAGACCCGCGACATCACCGGCGGTCTGCCGCGCGTGGCCGAGCTGTTCGAAGCGCGTTCGCCCAAGGACAAGGGCACGCTCGCCGAGATCACCGGCACCGTGTCCTTCGGCAAGGAGACCAAGGGCAAGGTTCGCCTGCAGATCACCGACCCGGACGGCAAGGTGTTCGAGGAACTCGTGCCCAAGGAAAAGAACATCCTCGTGCACGAAGGCCAAGTCGTGAACAAGGGCGAAACGATCGTCGACGGCCCGGCCGATCCGCAGGACATCCTGCGCCTGCTGGGCATCGAGGAACTGGCTCGCTACATCGTCGACGAAGTGCAGGACGTGTACCGTCTGCAGGGCGTGAAGATCAACGACAAGCACATCGAGGTGATCGTTCGCCAGATGCTGCGCCGTGTGCAGATCGTCAACCCGGGCGACACGCACTACATCGCCAACGAGCAGGTCGAGCGTTCGGAGCTGCTGGACACCAACGACAAGATGTTGGCCGAAGGCAAGATGATCGCCACGCACAGCGATGTGCTGCTGGGCATCACCAAGGCCTCGCTGTCGACCGACAGCTTCATCTCGGCGGCGTCCTTCCAGGAAACCACCCGTGTGCTTACCGAGGCTGCCATCATGGGCAAGCGCGACGAGCTGCGTGGCCTGAAGGAAAACGTCATCGTGGGTCGTCTGATTCCCGCCGGCACCGGCATGGCCTTCCATGCCGCGCGCAAGGCGAAGGAGGAAATGGACGACGCCGAGCGCCGCGCCATCGCGATGCAGGAAGCCGAGGAACTGGCTTCCATGCAACTCGCACAGGTGGATTCGGAGCCCGGTCCCGCGACCGAGTGATCGCCTTCGGGTGATTCAGGCAAAGGGCGGCTTCGGCCGCCCTTTGTTTTTGTTGCGTCGGCTGTGCACTTGAAACCTGCCGGTATCAGGATCGGCCTACCATCCGCGGATGAACATTGCCCTGATCGCGCACGACCACAAGAAGGACGACATGGTCGTCCTGGCCAAGGAATTCGCCGGATTTCTCTGCACTTGCCAGCTGATGGCGACCGGCACGACTGGCGGACGCTTGCAGGCCGAGGTCGGACTCCGTGTGGAATGCATGCTCAGCGGTCCGATGGGCGGCGACCTGCAGATCGGGGCCCGCCTGGCGGTTGGCCAAGTCGACGCGGTGGTGTTTCTGCGCGATCCGATGACGCCGCAACCGCACGAACCGGACATCAACGCCCTGGTCCGCGCCTGCGACGTGCACAACGTGCCTTGTGCCACCAATCTTTCCGGTGGACGACTGCTGCTTCAGGCGCTCAGCCGGACTTGAATGCGGCCAGCCAGGCCTCCGGCGTCAGGACCTCCAGTCCCAGCGGCCGGGTGCGGCGGGCGAGCTTGAGAACTGCCCGGTCTCGGCTGAGCAGCCAGCGGGCACCGTGGGCCAAGGCCAGGTCGATGAACTTCTGGTCGTCGGGATCGGTGCAGCGGACACGGCTGGCGGGGCCCTGCAACGACCGGGGCTCGGCGGTGCTGGCGAGTCGATCCCAGGCGGACCAGATCAGCGGCAGATCGGGAACGTAGGCCTGTGCAACACCCCTGGCCAACACGTGCTCGAGCTCTCCGCGCAAGTTGGCGCTAACAATCCAGCGCAATCGACCGGACTCCAGATGCCCGGACAGGCTGCTGCAAGACGGGTGACGAAACACCAGCCAATCCAGCACGACATTGGTGTCCAGCACCAGGCTCGGTACGGTGTCGGTGGCAGTCGGATCAGCGCTGGAAGTCATTGGAGGGTCTTCCCGAGCCGCCTTGTTGCGGCACGGGATTCACCCGAATATAATCGAGGGCTTTTCGGCAGATTCTGCTGCGCTCTTTGCCGGGCGGCTCACCGCAAACCCTTGCGGCTTCGGGCTTCCCTCCCATGAGGCGCGATGGTTTTCCGCCGGAAACCAAGTGACTTCAAACGGGAACAAGTTACCTATGCCAACCATCAACCAACTCGTGCGTCACGGTCGCGAGACCGAAGCCACGAAGTCCAAGTCGCCGGCGCTGCAAGGCGGCCCGCAGCGACGCGGCGTGTGCACCCGCGTGTACACCACCACCCCCAAGAAGCCGAACTCCGCGCTCCGCAAGGTCGCCAAGGTTCGTCTGACCAACGGGTTCGAAATCATTTCCTACATCGGCGGCGAAGGCCACAACCTGCAAGAGCACAGCGTCGTGCTCGTGCGCGGCGGCCGCGTGAAGGACTTGCCTGGCGTTCGCTACCACATCGTGCGCGGCTCGCTGGACCTGCAAGGCGTGAAAGACCGCAAGCAGGCCCGCTCCAAGTACGGCGCGAAGCGTCCGAAGAAGGCCTAAGAAGACATCAAGTTGCCATTCGAAGCTGCGATGCTTTGACTGGCGTATTTTTTCGGTTCGGCACGAAACGCCGGCCGAGTAAGTGGGTGGCCCCAGAAGTTGGTGGTGCCCAAGGCAAGGGGTGAGAGCCTCAAGCCAACTGAAGCAAAAGGAAGAGTGAAATGCCACGTCGTCGCGAAGTACCCAAGCGCGAGATCCTCCCTGATCCGAAGTTCGGTTCGGTCGATCTGTCCAAGTTCATGAACGTCATCATGGAATCGGGCAAGAAGGCGGTTGCCGAGCGCATCATCTACGGTGCCCTCGAACAGGTTGAAAAGAAGTCCGGCAAGGATCCGCTGGAAATCTTCACGGTCGCGCTGAACAACATCAAGCCGATGGTCGAAGTGAAGTCCCGCCGCGTTGGCGGTGCGAACTACCAAGTTCCCGTGGAAGTTCGTCCCGTCCGCCGCGTGGCCCTGGCCATGCGCTGGCTGAAGGAATCGGCGCGCAAGCGTGGTGAGAAGTCGATGGCACAACGCCTGGCCAACGAGCTGCTGGAAGCGGTCGAAGGCCGTGGCGGCGCGATGAAGAAGCGCGATGAAGTGCACCGCATGGCTGAAGCCAACAAGGCGTTCTCGCACTTCCGCTTCTAAAGCACATCCACCGACCACAACGTTCTCTCGGCCGCTCTTCGGGTTACTGCTGACCCGCGAGCGGCCCCTGCATTTGGAGTGACACCATGTCCCGCAAGACCCCGATCGAGCGCTACCGCAATATCGGTATCTCGGCTCACATCGACGCCGGCAAGACGACGACGACCGAGCGCATCCTTTACTACACCGGTGTGAACCACAAGATCGGTGAAGTGCACGATGGTGCTGCGACCATGGACTGGATGGAGCAGGAGCAAGAGCGCGGCATCACCATCACCTCGGCGGCCACCACCTGCTTCTGGAAGGGCATGGACCTGTCCTTCCCCGAGCACCGAATCAACATCATCGACACCCCGGGGCACGTGGACTTCACGATTGAAGTGGAGCGTTCCATGCGCGTGCTGGACGGTGCCTGCATGGTGTACTGCGCCGTGGGTGGCGTGCAGCCCCAGTCGGAAACCGTCTGGCGCCAGGCCAACAAGTACAAGGTGCCCCGTCTGGCCTTCGTGAACAAGATGGACCGCACCGGCGCGAACTTCTTCAAGGTCTACGAGCAGATGAAGACGCGCCTGAAGGCCAACCCCGTGCCGGTGGTGATCCCCATCGGCGCCGAGGAAAACTTCACCGGCGTGATCGACCTTATCAAGATGAAGGCGATCATCTGGGACGAAGCCTCCCAGGGCATGAAGTTCGAATACAAGGACATCCCGGCCGAGCTGGCTGACGATGCCCAGAAGTGGCGCGACAACATGGTCGAAGCGGCTGCCGAAGCCAGCGAAGACCTGATGAACAAGTACCTCGAGTCGGGCGAGCTGACCGAAGCCGAGATCAAGCAGGGCCTGCGCACCCGCACGATCGCCACCGAAATCCAGCCGATGCTGTGCGGCACCGCCTTCAAGAACAAGGGCGTGCAGCGCATGCTCGACGCGGTGATCGAGTACATGCCTTCGCCGATCGACATCCCGCCGGTCCCTGGCACCGATGAAGACGACAAGGAAACCTCGCGCAAGGCCGACGACAGCGAGAAGTTCGCTGCCCTGGCGTTCAAGCTGATGACCGACCCGTATGTCGGCCAGCTGACCTTCGTGCGTGTGTACTCCGGCGTGCTGAAGTCCGGCGACTCGGTCTACAACCCGATTCGCGGCAAGAAGGAACGCATCGGCCGTATCCTGCAGATGCACGCCAACCAGCGTGAAGAAATCAAGGAAATTCTGGCCGGCGACATCGCTGCCTGCGTGGGCCTGAAGGACGTCACGACCGGCGAAACGCTGTGCGATCCGGAATCGATCATCACCCTCGAGAAGATGGTGTTCCCTGAGCCCGTGATTTCGCAGGCCGTCGAACCCAAGACCAAGGCCGACCAGGAAAAGATGGGCATCGCACTGGGCCGCCTGGCCCAGGAAGATCCGTCCTTCCGCGTGCGTACCGACGAAGAATCCGGCCAGACCATCATTTCGGGCATGGGCGAGCTCCACCTCGAAATCATCGTCGACCGCATGAAGCGTGAATTCGGCGTGGAAGCCAACGTCGGCAAGCCGCAAGTGGCCTACCGCGAGACGATCCGCAAGGCGGTCACCGATGTCGAAGGGAAGTTCGTTCGCCAGTCGGGCGGCAAGGGCCAATACGGCCACGTCGTGCTGACGGTCGAGCCGCAAGAGCCGGGCAAGGGCTTCGAATTCGTCGACGCCATCAAGGGCGGCGTGGTGCCGCGTGAATTCATCCCCGCCGTGAAGAAGGGTGTGGAAGACACGCTGCCCAACGGCGTGCTGGCCGGCTACCCCGTGGTGGACGTGAAGGTCACGCTGACCTTCGGTTCGTACCACGAAGTGGACTCCAACGAAAACGCGTTCAAGATGGCCGCGTCCATGGGCTTCAAGGACGGCTGCCGCAAGGCTCAGCCGGTGATCCTCGAGCCGATGATGGCCGTGGAAGTCGAGACGCCGGAAGACTACGCCGGTGGCGTGATGGGCGACCTGTCGTCCCGTCGCGGCATGGTGCAAGGCATGGACGACATGCCTGGCGGCGGCAAGATCATCAAGGCCGAAGTTCCGCTGTCGGAAATGTTCGGATACTCGACCACGCTGCGTTCGATGTCGCAAGGCCGTGCCACGTACACGATGGAGTTCAAGCACTACGCCGAAGCTCCGAAGAATGTGGCCGACGCGATCATCACCGCCCGCGGCAAGTAAGCAAGACAAGTTAGACGAGCCGGTCTTCGTCGGAGCACCGCCTGCTGCCAGTGGCAGGCGGATTCAACCTCCCTCGGAGACCTTAAACACTGCACTGGAAATGCTCTTTGATACGGAGATTCAGAAATGGCAAAAGGCAAATTTGAACGGACCAAGCCGCACGTGAACGTGGGCACGATTGGCCACGTGGACCACGGCAAGACGACCTTGACGGCGGCGATCACGACGGTGCTGTCGAGCAAGTT
>NZ_QUSW01000013.1 GCF_003852895.1 Rhizobacter terrae | reverse complement strand
AACTTGCTCGACAGCACCGTCGTGATCGCCGCCGTCAAGGTCGTCTTGCCGTGGTCCACGTGGCCAATCGTGCCCACGTTCACGTGCGGCTTGGTCCGTTCAAATTTGCCTTTTGCCATTTCTTGCTCCTAGCAACCCACCGTTGGGGAAGTGAATCTTGGTGCCCATGACGCGGATCGAACGCGTGACCTCTCCCTTACCAAGGGAGTGCTCTACCACTGAGCCACATGGGCATCGACACAGGATTGCGCACTTTGCTCGGAGCGCAATCCTGTGTCGACGCTTGCTGGAGCGGGTGAAGGGAATCGAACCCTCGTCTTAAGCTTGGAAGGCTTCAGCTCTACCATTGAGCTACACCCGCGCTGAGACAAAAGGAACCCGGGAGCGACCCCGACTTCACTCGTGACAACGGACATGCGCCAGCAACCTCGCATGTCCGCTCAACTACTGCTTACCACTTGCAACCAGCCGCCGAAGCGGCCAGCCAGAAATACGTTCGCCTGGTGGAGGAGGCTGGATTCGAACCAGCGTAGGCGTAAGCCAACAGATTTACAGTCTGCCCCCTTTAGCCACTCGGGCACCCCTCCGCGGCGAACTCGGGAGTATAGCAGGGTTTATTTGCAGTTGGCGAGCGGCCCCAAATGAAAAAAGGGCGGGACAGCACGCTGCCCCGCCCACATCCCCCGAAGAGAACCCGCCCGGAGTCAGACGGGACTCTTCAGATCGGCACCTTTCAAATCAGATGCGGTGGCGACACCCTTACATGGTGGCGCGAAGACCGAAGAAGAACTGGCGGCCGTTCTTGTAGAAGGCGCGCGGCTGGTCCGGGCTGGTGGCATAGGAGCGCAGCAGCGGATCGTTCAGGTCCTTGCCTTCCAGCGACAAGGCGATGTTCTTCGTCAGGTTGTAGTTGACGGCGGCGGACACCGTGCCCACGCCCAGCTGATACACGGCGCTGCGGCGATCGACACCGTTCAGGAAGGTCGAACGGTAGTTGTAGGCCACGCGTGCGCTGAACTTGTCGTTCTCGAAGTACGCGCCAAGGTTGTACACGTTCTTCGACAGGCCAATCATGTCGCAGTTGTTGACAGTGGCGCAGGCAGATGCCGGTGCCTTGCCCGTTTCGTGCCCCTTGGTGTACGTGTAGTTCGCGTTCACGCCAAAGCCACCAAACAGCGACTGGATGTACGAGAACTCGATGCCGCGGACAGCGGCAGTCGTGTTCACCGGCGTGCTGACGTTGTACGTCGTGAACGCCTTGGCCGACTGGTTGTAGTACACGCCCGTGCCGGAGCCGAAGGTGACGTACGAGTCCAGGTTCATGTTGAACACGTCGACCGCCACCATCGACTTGGGCGCGAAATACCACTCCACCGCCACGTCGCTGTTGGTCGAGCGGATCGGCGTCAGGTCGGCGTTGCCCACCGTGCCGGTCTTCTGGATGTCACGCAGGTCCAGGCCAGCCATCTGGCCGAGTTCCGGACGGGCCATGGTGCGGCTCACCGAGAAGCGGCCGACGAAGTCCTTGGCCAGATCGATGCGGAAGTTGGCGCTCGGCAGGACATCCCAGTAGGTGTGCTCGTGCACAACCGCGTCGTACCCGCCCGCGGCATTGGGCTCATTGCGGCCCACCTTCTCCTGGGTGCGAGTCACCCGCACGCCGAAGTTGCCCGAGACGATGTCGGAGCTGAGGTCCGCCATCACGTAGCCCGACTGGGTCGGCTCCTTGATGGTGAATTCGTTCTGCAGACCGTGGCCGCTGAAGGTCGTGTACTGCTTGGCCCAGGCGTCCACCGCCGACATCGGCAGGGTCCAGGCGCCACTCAGCACGCCGCCGCCCAATGCACTGCCGAAGTCGCTCGGGAAGTTGATCAGCGAGCTCGTCGGGAATGAGGCTTCGTTGCCCAAGGGGCTCTGCTGGATCGGGATGAATTCCAGCGAACGCGAGTGGTTGGCGGCGCGCACGCCGAACTTCACGGTCGGGATGTTCGCCCACTCGGTCGTCCAGCGGCCGTCGAGCTGCGCGTAGTCTTCCTTGTCGGTGGAGGTGACCGTCGAGCCGAAGGTGCTGATGCCGTGGCCGTTGGCGCCGCCATTGGAGTAGACGTTGGAGCCGGGGATCACGACCGTGGCCGGGCCGTCGATGCCGTGCAGCTGGTAGCTGCCGCCGGAGTACGGCGTCCAGATTTCGAAACCGACGCTCTCGGTATGGCCGACACCCTTGGTCGTCCCGAGCTTGCCGTTGAACACCAGCTTGTCGGATGCCTTGAACTCGGCTTCCAGGTTCAGGAACTTGGAGTCGGCGTAAGCGACCGGACGAGCAAAGATGTCCTGCACGCCAGAGCTCATGCGCGAGCAATCAGCGATCGGGCAGGTGGTCGGGAACGAGATCGACGTCACCGTGTTGCCGGACACCGTGTAGGTCGGGACGATGCCGCCGCCCGCCCAGGTGTTCGACAGCATGCTGATCGGAACCTGCATGTAGTTGTGGTTCACGTTCGGCGCATTCAGGCGCGAGGTGAAGCCGTTCACGTCGAAGGTCAGCTGGTTGTTGACCTTGAACTGCACGTCCAGCAGGCCGCCGCGGCGCTCACGCTCCTGCTCGAACCAGGCCGAGCCGGTCAGCAGCGAGATGTACTTGCCCTTCAGGCCAGGTTCCTTGGCAACGATGTCCGGCGCGTTCGCGTCCAGCGTGTCCCACCACAGGAATTCCTGGCCGTCACGGCGCAGGGTGCGCTTCTGGTCGAAGACCTGCAGCATCACGCCGAGGTTGTTTTCCGGGTTCTTCCAGTTGATCAGCGCACTCATCTGCGGGTCCGTCTTGCCCGACAGAGACGACTTGACCGCCCCCAGGGACACGGAACCCGACAGGTTTTCCTTGAATTCCAGCGGCTTGCGGGTCTCGATGTCGACCACGCCGGTGGCGCCGCCCTCGAGCACGTCAGCCTGGCCGCCCTTGTAGACGGTCACGCGCTTGATGATGTCGGAAGGGAGCAACGAGTAGCTGACGCTGCGGCCACCGCCGACGATGTTGTCGGCGAACCAGTCACCAGAGGACACCGAGTGGCCGTTCAGGAGCGTCAGCGTGAGGGCCGACGGCGTGCCGCGCAGGCTCACCCGGTCGTTTTCACCGAAACCGCCCTCGGTGCCGCCGGCGGTGGCGATGTTGACGCCAGGCACGCGCTGCAGCGAGTCCGCCACGTTCTTGTCGGGCATCTTGCCGATGTCTTCGGCCGTGACCACTTCGACGATCGAGTCCGAATTGCGCTTCTGGTTGATCGACGCCTGCACCGAGCCGCGAATGCCGGTGACAATCACGGTCTCAAGCTGCTGAGGCGCTTTGGCCTTGGGCGCTGATGCAGCGTCCGCCGGCGCGGCGGCTTGCTGTGCAAGCACAGGCATCGCTACGCTGACGAGAAGGAGAGCTACTGCCGACGCGATGGGTGTCCGTTGTATCTTCATGTGTCTGCCTCGTTGAATAGGGCCCCGTGTTCTCCGGCCCGTTTACCCCGCGGGATCTGTTGTCCGGTGTTTGCGCGCCGGAGATCCCCCCAAAAGAAAATCTAGAACCACTCTAGCCAAGCTTTGCGTACCAATACGCTACCACTTGATGCCACTATGCTACCAATCAGACCGGAATGCAAGACCGTTTTCGCCCTGAATGAGCGGCAGAACAACACCAGTTTCAGTGCCCCAAAACGGGCTTCTACGAGGGAAAACGGGGCATGCACGCACCAAGGCTGTATTGAAGTGGTATGGTTTTCACTGATAGCGGTATGGCAGACCACTGAAGGAGCCACTCGATGACCTCTTTGGCTCAACTGCTCAAGCCACTGGACCCCAACCAGAGCCTGCCGCTTTACCAGCAGCTACAAAGAGCCATCCGCGAGGCCATCGAGCAGCGCCTGCTGGGGCCTGACGACGCACTCCCGTCGGAACGGCAGCTGGCCGAGGATTTCGCCGTGTCCCGCATCACCGTGCGACGGGCCATCGAAGGCCTGGCGCAGGAAGGCTGGCTGGTCAGCCGCCAGGGTTCGGGGAACTTCGTGTGCAGCCGGGTGGAGAAGAACTTCGCCAAGCTCACGTCCTTCTCCGAGGACATGCGCGCCCGCGGCCGCACGCCCCACAGCGTCTGGCTGGACCGCACGCAGGGCACGGTGACGCCGGACGAAGCGCTGAAGCTGGGCCTGAGCCCGGGAACGCTGGTGTACCGCTTCCGCCGCCTGCGCTTTGCCGACGACGCCCCGATGGCGGTGGAGTCCGCCACCTTCGTCGCCTCCTGCCTGCCGCCGCTCGAAGAGATCGGCGAGTCGCTCTACAACGCGCTGGAACAGCTGGGCAACCGCCCGGTGCGCGCCCTGCAACGCCTGCGCGCGCTGTTGCTCAACAGCGAGCAGGCCAAGCTGCTGGAAGCCAAGACCGGCGATGCCGGCCTGCTGGTGGAACGCCTGGGCTACCTGCGCGACGGCCGGGCGATCGAGCTGTCGCAGTCGTTCTACCGAGGCGACATGTACGACTTCATCGCCGAGCTGAACGCGGGCGGTTAGGGCCTGCCAGCACTGAATGCAGGCCCTTCAGATCTTCAGCGCCACGCCGCGGCGCGAGAGCAGCGCGACCAGCCCGACGATGAGGCAGGCATAGGATGCCGCCCAGAGGATGCCCGGCCAGCCCGAGTGCAGCACCTCGGGCGTGTCCAGGCCTGCGAGCGTCATCACCGACAGCACGATGAAGGGCAGCAGGTAGGTCACCAGCGGGTTGGATGCCGCCGGATCGATGAGCCGCGTCCAGCCGTCGCGGCCGCGGATGTCCACGACCCAGTACAGCAACGCGAACACCACGACGCAGATCGCCGCGCAATACAGGCACCAGCTCGGCGTGGCGTAGATCTTGGAAATCTTGAAGTAGGGCCGCAGCAGGAAGGCAGCAACCGCCAGCACCAACGCGAAGGCAAAGGCCTCGATGAAGCGCCTGCGGTTGGAATCGGGCCTCGTGGCATCGAAGAAGATCAGCGTGCAGGCCACCCCGGCCAGCACGATCTGCGAATGTGCCGCGTGCGGCTCCTGGCTGTAGAACCAGGCCATGGAGGAAGCGAGCCCACCGCTGTGTGCCGCGGCGTAGTAGCCCACGCAGAACACCAGCGAGGCCAGCACGGGGACCAGCCGGCCGCGCGACAGCAGGTAGAACTCGCTCGAGTAGAAATAGGCCCAGCCGATCAGCCCGAGGATGCCCCACCACTGCGGCGTCATCCATTCATGGCCGTCCGGCCCGCCACGATACAGCAAGGCCAGCACCACGATGAGCGCAATGCCGATCAGCCGCGCGGCACGCATGAGCACCACGTGCTCGAAGCGCAACACGCCCCACACCAGGAACACCGCCAGGTAGAACAGCAGCGACCAGGCATGGATGGACAAGGGCATCAACGCCGCGTTGAAACCCTCCTCCGCGTTCACCATGAAGAAGCCCAGCACGATGAGCGCAAAGGCGCGGTACAGGATGTGCCATTGCACGCCCCAGGGCCCGTCGCCCTTCGCCAGCCGGGCCTGGACGGCAAAGGGAATCGACATGCCCACGATGAACAGGAACGCAGGGAACACCACGTCCGGAAAGCTCATCGCATCCGCATCGGCGGGCATGTGCTTCAACCAGCGCGAGATGCCGCCCACGCCCCCCAGTTCGTTGACGAAGATCATCACCAGGAAGGTGATGCCGCGGAATGCGTCGATGGCGAGGATCCGCCCCGCGCGCAGGCGGTTGATCGACAGGCTGGCCATCAAGACGCGTGCTCCTCCCTGAATCCGCTCACAGGCTCGCGCGCACGCCGAAGAAGAACTGCCGCCCATTGCTGTAGAAGGCGCGTGGCTGGTCCTTGTTGTCGCCGTAGTACTTCAGCACCGGATTGTTCAGGTTCAACGCATCGAACTGCAGCGAGAAGCGGTCGTTCAGCTTGTACTGCACGGTGGCCGCGAGGTTGCCAGACCCGGCCTCGTACTGCGTGGTGGCACGGTCCAGGCCCACCAGGTAGTCGGAGCGGTAGGTGTAGGCCAGGCGCGCACTGAACGTTTCGTTCTCGTAGAAGCCTTCGAGGTTGTACGTGTTCTTCGACGAACCGACCAGCGCCTGGCCGTCGGAGTCGTGTCCGCGTGCGTAGGTGTAGTTGGCCGACATGCCGAACCCGGCCGGCAAGGCCTGCTGGTAGCCGATCTCGAAGCCCTTGTTCTTGGCCTTCACGTTGATCGGCGCGGTGATGGTGTATTCCTCGATCGCGCCGGCGTGGTTCGTGTTGGGCAGCATCTGCTTGGACGTGCCGTAGCCCACGTAGGAACTCATGTCCATGAAGAACACGCCGAAGGACAGCAGCGACCTGGGCGCGAAGTACCACTCCAGCGTCGCGTCGTAGTTGGTCGAGCGCACCGGCTTCAGGTTGACGTTGCCGCCCGTGCCCGACAGCGTGATGTTGTCCAGGCTGGTGATGGCCCCGGCCAGCGCGCTGTAGTCCACGCGGGTCATGGTGCGGGCCACCGAGGCGCGCGTGACCAGGTTCTTCGTCAGCTCGTAGCGCAGGTTGGCGCTGGGCAGCGCATCGTTGTACGAGCGCTCGTCGGTGATGGGCGTGTAGCCCGGCGGGAAGTCGGTGGACGGGATGGTGTCGCCCGGCACGTTGTAGTTCACGCGCTGCTTGGTCTTCACCAGGCGCAGGCCGACGTTGCCGCGCCAGCTGTCGCCCGCGAGGTTGGCCATGGCGTAGCCCGCCATCGTCTTCTCGTTCACCGAGAACTGGCCAGGCCAATACTCGGAGGTGGTGACCCCGTGGGTGTGGATGAAGTCCTCGATGGTCTGCTGGTTCTGGATCCACATCGGCGGCAGGAGTCCCGGACCGGCACCGAACCCACTGCCGAAGTTGGACGGATAGAGTGCACCGTCCCAGTTGGCAGTGGCGCCGCAGGGGTTCGGACCACCGAAACCGCAGCCGCCGTTGTTCGGGTAGTGCACCTGGCGGTGATGCTCCGCAAAGCGCACGCCGAACTTGGTGGACTCGATGAGGCCACCATCCATCTGCACCTCGGCATCGGCCTGTGCGTAGGTTTCCTTGTCGACCACCTTCACCACCGCCCACCATGCCCCGGCGAGGTCCGCCGCGTGGTAGTCGGCGGTGTCGATGCCGGGGAAGGCCACCTTGGTCGGGCTGCCGATGCCGTGCATGCTGTAGCTCAGCCCACCGGTGGTCGGCAGGTTGGACTCATAGCCCAGGTCGCCCGGCGTGTTGCCCAGGCCGCGCGTCGTGCCCAGCTTGGCAGTGACGAATACCTTGTCGCTCAGCCGGTACTTGCCGTTGAAGTCCACATACCAGGACTCGGACGCCGCGCCCGGTCGCGCGATGCTGTCCACCAGCCCCGGGGCCGCACCATGCGCATTGGCGAAGTCCGCCTGCACCAGGGTGTTGTTGCGCACGATGGTGTTGGTGGGCACGTCGCCGCTGTCGAACAGCGCCTGCGGATTCGCGAGGTAGCTGTGGTCGAAGTTCACCGCGGACATGTGCGAGAAGAAGGCGTTCGCATCCAGCGTCAGCGCGTTGTTGGGCTTGAACTCCACGTCCAGCACGCCGCCGTTGCGCACGCGCTTTTGCGTGAAGAGGCTGGAGTTGATGAGCTGCGGATACCAGACATTGGCCAGCGCCGGATTGGCCGTGGCCGCGGCGCTGGCGGGGTCGATCTGCGCATAGCCGAGGAATTCCTGCCCATCGCGCCGCTCATGGCGCGTCTCGGAGAAGATCTGAAACAGCACGCCGCCATTGCCCGCGTCGTTCTTCCAGTTGAAGAGCGCATTGAGCTGCGGGTCGGTCTTCTTCGCGAGCGTGGAGTGGATCATCTGCGCCGACACTTCCGCCGTGAACGGCTTCTTGAAGCTCAGCGGGCTGCGCGTCTCGATGTTCACCGCACCGGCCACGCCGCCTTCCACCAGGTCGGCCTGCGCGCTCTTGTAGACGGTGACCTTGCTCACGATCTCCGAGGGCAGCAGCGAATAGCTCACGCTGCGGCCCACGGCCTCGGTCTGGTTCAGCACGAACCAGTCGCCCGTGCCCACCGCATGGCCGTTGATGAGCGTCTGCGTCAGGCTGGCGCTGGTGCCGCGGATGCTCACGCGGTCGTTCTCCGAGAAACCGCCTTCGCCGCCCGCACCGGAGCTGATGTTCACGCCCGGGATGCGCTGCACCGCATCGGCCACATTCTTGTCGGGCAGCTTGCCGATGTCCTCGGCGGTGATCACCTCGACGATGGAGTCCGCATTGCGTTTCTGGTTGATGGACGCCTCGCGCGAGGCGCGGATGCCGGTGACGGTCACCGTTTCCAGCTTCTGCGGCGTCTTGGCCTCGGCCGGTTTGCTCTCGGCCGGTTTGGCGTCAGGCGTGGCCGGCTCCTGCTGCGCCTGGGCGGCGAACATGGTGTTGAGCACGACGATCGCGGCAGCGGCCGCGATGGGGTGGGGTCTGAGATTCATCGATCCTCCTCGGTCCTTGGCAAGCTCGTGCCATTGGAAGCCAGGGGTGCGGGCACTGACCATTCGAAGAGTTACCCGAGGCATGCAGTAAATCTACCCATGCCGCGCGGTAGAACCCTCACTTGCCCCCACTGCAGACTTGCACTGAAATCGTGTTCATTGACATCAGCAGCACCAGGGAAGTCTTCGATGAAACCAGTGGCCGCCAGAATCCTCGCCGCGGGCCTGCTCGCCGCCTCGCTGGGCTGGGCCTCGGCCGCGCGCTCGGCCGAGCTGAACCTGTGGGTCATGTCCACCACCGAACAGCAGCAGCAGGACATGCGCGAGCTGCTCAAGCCCTTCCTGGCGGCCAACCCGTCGCTGCGCGTGAACGTCACGGTGCTCAACTGGGAATCGGCCTGGACCAAGATCACCGCCGCCGCGGCGTCCGGCCAGGGACCAGACGTGCTGGAGCTGGGCACCACCTGGGTCCCGGCCATTTCATCGATGGGTGCGCTGGAACAACTCAGCGACTCGCAGCAAAACGAAGTCGGCGGCGCCAAGGCCTTCTTCCCGGTCATGTGGGGCACCACCCACCGCCATGACGACACGAAGACCTTCGCCATCCCCTGGTATGCCGATGCACGCGCTGCCTTCTACCGCACTGACGTGTTCAAGAAGGCGGGCATCGACGCGCGCGATGCCTTCGCCAACTGGGGCAGCTTCAAGCAGGCGATGCAGAAGGTCAACGGCACCGAGATCAACGGCAAGAAGATCGCGGCCCTGGGCTACCCCGGCAAGAACGACTGGAACGTGGTGCACAACATGGCACCATGGATCTGGAACGCAGGCGGCGACATGCTGACGGCCGATCGCAAGAAGTCGGGCATCAACTCCACCGAGTCGGTGCAGGCCATCGTCTACTACACGAGCTTCGCGGCCGAGGGCCTGGTGCCCAAGAGCGCGCTGGAGAAGGACTCCGGCCAGATCGAGTCGGGCTTCTTCAACGGCCAATACGCGGTCATCTTCACCGGCCCGTGGATCCTGCGCCAGATGGCCACGCCCAAGGCCAAGGGTGGCCAGTTGGAAACCGTGACCGCGAGCAACTTCGCCATCGCGCCCTACCCCGCCGGGTTGAAGGGCAACCAGACCTTCTTCTCGGGCTCGGACCTCGCGATCATGAAGTCGTCCAAGAACAAGGCCGAGGCCTGGAAGCTGCTGGCCTACCTCGCCGGCCGCGAGCCGCAGGTGCAGTTCAGCAAGATGAGCGGCATGCTGCCCGCGCGGCTGGATTCGGCCAACGACCCGGCGCTGATGGCCAACCCGCACTACGCGCAGTTCATCGCCCAGGTGAAGAATGGCCGGCACTACCCGTCCATCCCCGGCTGGGGCCCGCTCGAATCGGTCTACCTGAAGAACCTGGGCAGCATGTTCGACATGGTGGGCGGCCTCAAGGGCAAGTACTCGCCGCTGGCCATCAAGCAGGCGATGGACGCGACGGCGCAGGAAGCGGACCAGGTCCTGTACTCCGCCCGATGAGCTCGCTGGCCTTGTCGCAGCCCGCCCAGGCAGGACGCACCGTGCGCAAGAAGCGGATCGACGCCTTCCCCTACCTGATGCTGTTGCCCGCCGTGCTGCTGATGGCGGCGGTGAACCTCACGCCCATCCTGCAGGGCTTCTACATGTCCTTGCTGAAACTGAACCAGTTCACGCTGGCCCAGTACCTGGATGCGCCCTTCGTCGGCCTGGACAACTACAGGCAGGTGCTGCTGGACGCGGACAACCCGCTGCGTGCCGGGCTGGGCCATGCCATCCGCAACACGCTGCTGTACACGGTCACGGTGTCGCTGTCGGCCGTGGGCATCGGCCTGGCCGTGGCCCTGCTGATGAACCGCGACTTCCCCGGCAAGAGCATCGCGCGCACGCTGCTCTTGCTGCCGTGGATCGTGCCGTCCTACGTGGTGGGCACGCTGTGGGGCTTCATGTGGCAGCGCGACGTGGGCATCGTCAACGTGGTGCTGGTGGACTGGCTGCACCTGATGGACGAGAAGCCGTTCTGGCTTCTTGGCGCCAACAGCTTCTGGGCCATCGTCATTCCCACGGTGTGGCGGGCCTGGCCGGTGATGATGCTCATCTTCCTCGCCGCACTGCAGTCCATTCCCGAAGACCAGTACGAAGCCGCCACGCTGGATGGCGTGAGCCGCTGGAAGCAGTTCCTGCACATCACGCTGCCGCTGCTCAAGCCGGTCATCGTCATCCAGCTGATGTTCCAGGTCATCGACAACGTGTACTCGTACAACATCGTGTCGATGATGTTCGGCAATGGCGCCGGCTTCCCCGGCGAGTGGGCCGACCTGCTCATGCCGCTGCTCACGCGGCAGTCGTTCAGCTATTGGCTCTTCGGCCAGGGCGCAGCCGTGAGCTTCGTGATGATGGCGCTGATGCTCGTCTTCGTGGGCGTGTGGCTGCGCGCCTTCCGCCGGAGCATGACCGGCGATGGTTAAGCACCCCTGGCGAGAGCGCTCGCTGAATGCGCTCACCTGGCTCATCGTCGCGGTGTCGCTCCTGCCCATCGCGTGGATGCTGCTGTCCTCGCTGCGCAACTACGCCGACATCGCGGCCGGCGAACAGCTCAGCGGCGGCCTGGAGTTCCGCTGGGAGAACTACCGCGACATCTGGATCAACGTCGATTTCTTCAACTACTTCAAGAACAGCCTCATCGTCTGCTCGCTGACCACGCTGTTCTCCACTTGCGTCGCGGCCTGCGCGGCGTATGCGCTGGCGCGCTTTCGCTTTCGCGGATCGAACGCCTTCAGCATGTCGGTCACCGTCACGCAGGTGATCCCCGGCATGCTGTTCTTCCTGCCGCTGTACATGCTGTACCGCAACCTCGGGCAGACCTACGGCCTGGTGATGCTGGACACCTACCACGGGCTCATCTTCCTCTACACCGCCCTCTTCACACCGGCCAGCATCTGGATCATGCGCGGGTTCTTCGTCTCCATTCCTCGCGAGCTGGAAGACGCGGCGGTGATGGATGGCTGCTCCCGCTTCGGCGCCTTCGTGCGCATCGTGCTGCCCATCAGCGCACCGGGCATCATCGCCACGGCCACCTTCGTCTTTCTGCTCGCCTGGGACGAACTCTTCTTTGCCTGGGTGCTCACCAGCACCTCGGACGTGCAGACGATTCCGGTGGGCATCCGCCTGTTCATCAGCCAGTTCCAGCACCGCTACGACCTGATGATGGCCGCAGGCGCCGTCTCCACGCTGCCGGTGCTCACCGCCTTCTTCGCGGGGCAACGCTATTTCGTCAAGGGCCTGGCCGCCGGTGCGGTCAAGGGCTGAACAACTTCCAACCATGAGCGCAGTCACTCTCAGGAACATCCGCAAGGACTTCGGTGCGGATGCCAAGGTCATCAACGGCGTGGACCTGCGCATCGAGGCCGGCGAGTTCGTCGTCTTCGTGGGCCCCTCGGGCTCGGGCAAGTCCACGCTGCTGCGCATCATCGCCGGGCTGGAGGACGCGAGCGACGGCGAGCTGCTGATCGGCGAGCAGTCCTGCATCGACGTGCCCGCCTCGCAGCGCGGCATCGCGATGGTGTTCCAGAGCTACGCCCTCTACCCGCACATGACGGTGTACGAGAACATGGCCTTCGCGCTGCGCATGGCCGGCACGCCCAGGCAGGAGGTGCTGCAGCGGGTGGAGCGCTCCGCGGCCATCCTGCAGATCAGCCACCTGCTGGACCGCAAGCCCAAGACGCTTTCCGGCGGACAGCGCCAGCGCGTGGCCATCGGCCGGGCCATCGTGCGCGAGCCACGGGTGTTCCTGTTCGACGAACCGCTGTCGAACCTGGACGCGGCCTTGCGCCAGGACATGCGGGTGGAGCTGTCCAAGCTTCACCAGGAGCTGGGCGCGACCATGGTCTACGTGACGCACGACCAGGTGGAGGCGATGACGCTGGCACAGCGCATCGTGGTGTTCGATGGCGGCGTGGTGCAGCAGGTGGGCACGCCGGCCCAGCTGTACGAGAACCCGTCCAACCTGTTCGTGGCCGGGTTCCTCGGCGCGCCGAAGATGAATCTGCTCGGGGGACGATTGCGATCCGCAGGCGCCGGCACTGCTGACGTTGAGCTGCCGGGCGTCGGTGTAGTGCAAGCCGAGGTGGACGCGAGCCGCGATGCCGCGGGCACCGACGTGACGCTGGGAATCCGACCCGAGCACCTGAGTGTCGGCCTGGCCAACGACATCACGCCAGCGGGCGCCGTCGACGCGCGCCTGGACCTGGTCGAATACCTGGGCGACCACCAACTGGCCTATGCCACCTTGACCGGCTCCGGTCAGACGCTGTGCGCCAAACTCGCCGGTCCGGCGGGTGCACTGCGGACCGGCGACAAGATCCGCCTGCACCTGGCGCCCCGGCACTGCCTGCTGTTCGATGCCGGCGGCCGGGCGTACCCGCGCATCCAGTGAGGACCGATTGAAGATCCTGCACAACCACCTCGGCTACATGCCCGGCAGCCGCAAGCTCGCCTTCGTCCAGTCCAGCGCACCACCGCCCGGCGAGACATTCACGCTCTTTGCGCAGGGCGATGGACGGCCCGTCTTCACCGGCCGGCTTCGTCCGCGCGGCGGCGTCGCGCGCTGGCGCGACTGGCGCTACTGGGAGGCCGACTTCTCGTCCGTGCAGACGCCGGGGCGCTACGTGCTGGCCATCGACGGCGCCGGGCCCGCCATGGCATCGCACCCGTTCTCGATCTCCAACTTCGTGATCGATGCGCAGCTCATGTCCAACCTGCTGCACTACGTCAAGTCGCAGCGCTGCACCGGCGTGTTCGACGAGGCCGATCGCCGCTGCCCCATCCTCGGCAGCGGCGAGCGGGTGGATGTGCATGGCGGCTGGTACGACGCTTCGGGCGACACCTCCAAGTACCTGTCGCACCTGTCCTACGCCAACTTCATGAATCCGCAGCAGACACCGCAGGTGGTGTGGAACCTCATCGAAGGCCGGGCCAAGGCACCCCAGGCACCGCTGTGGCTGGACGACCGCATGGTGGACGAGGCACTTCACGGCGCGGACTTCCTCCTGCGCATGCAGCACCCCGCCGGCTACTTCTACATGACGGTGTTCGACCGCTGGAGCAAGGATGTCGGCCAGCGCAAGATCTGCAGCTACACCACGCAGAAAGGGCACCTGTTCGAGACCTACCAGGCCGGGTTCCGCCAGGGCGGCGGCAGCGCCATCGCGGCGCTGGCGCGCGCCAGCGGGCTGCCGCGCGACGGCGAGCATCCGCGCGAGGCCTACCTCGAAGCTGCGCGGCTCGGGTTCGCGCACCTCCAGGCGACCAACACGCGCTACCTGGACGATGGCCAGGAGAACATCATCGACGACTACTGCGCGCTTCTGGCCGCCACCGAGCTCTTCGCCGCGACCGGCAGCGACGAGTACCGGCAGGCTGCACAGGCGCGTGTCCGACGGCTGATGTCGCGGCAGCATGCCGAAGGCTGGTTCTGGGCCGACGACGCGAAGACCCGCAGCTACTTCCACGCCGCCGAAGCGGGCCTGCCCTTCGTCGCCATGCTGCGCTTCCTCGACATCTTCACCGACTCGGCCGATGCGGCACGGGTGCTGCACGCCGTTCGCCTCGGCCTGCACCGCGAGATCGAACACACCACGCAAGGCGACGACAACCCGCTGCGCTACCCGCGCCAGTTCGTGAAGATGCCCGGGCGTGAAGGCCGCGTGCAGTTCTTCATTCCGCACGAGAACGAGAGCGGCTACTGGTGGCAGGGCGAGAACGCCCGGCTCGCCTCGCTGGCCGTGGCAGCGCAATGGGCGTCGCGGCACGTGGCGTCATCGGAACGCCTGCACGCCGACCTGCAGCAGTACGCCCAGGGCGCGCTGGACTGGATCTTCGGCCTCAACCCCTTCGACGCCTGCATGATGCAGGGCCAGGGACACAACAACCCACGCTACGAACCCGGCTACTGGAATGCACCGGGGGGCGTGTGCAACGGCATCACCTCGGGCCAGCTGGACGAGGAAGACATCGACTTCAAGATGCCCTGGGAGACTGACCCGATGCATTCATGGCGCTGGAGCGAGCAATGGCTGCCGCATGGGGCATGGCTGTTCCTGGCGCTGGCGCATCAGATGCCTCACGCCTGATCACTTGCATTCATGGGCGCCGGATCGCAGAACAGCGCCAATCCTGCATCACGCCACCGCTGGTTGGCATGGCGACAGAACTCGTCCGAGGATCGTCCATCGGGCACGTCCAGGACAGCCGTTCCGGAGTGATGGACCTTCAGCATGAGCTGGACAGCCTGCTCCTGGTCAAGCCCAAACGTTTCGCGCAGCCGAAGCACCACCATCTCCATCGGGGAGATGTTGTCGTCCCAGATCCGCAGGCGACGTGGATCCCACGCTGGGGTTTCGCTGCCAGGGTCCGCGTTCTTCCCGATCCCGTGGGCCAGCCTGAACGGAACGTCGCCTGCGCTATGGCCGGGCAAGGTGAGCGCCTGCCGCACCGAGTCGGATCCGAGGCACAGCAGCATGAGGTACTGGGCCACGTGGCGATCTGGATGCATTCCGGTGCCGGTGTGGAGAATCACGCGCAGCGCTTCTCGCGAGTCCCAGCCAATTTCACTCGGCCGCGCGCGGACCCGTTCGAGGACGTGAACCGGATCGACCCCGCACTCGCCCAGCAGGGCTTGAACGGAAGGCTGCAGCAGGAGGAACTCAGCGAGGTCGTGGTCGGTGTTGAGCGGCCCTGAGTCATCGATCGACTCGGGCTCCCAGCGCTCGGGGCGGAATCTTCCGGGGAAGATCAGGTCAAGGAACTGATTGAGCAGACCCATGGGCTTGCAGGTGGTCGTGGTTCTTGGCCGCTACTCTGCCACCTGCCACGTGCTCGGCGGAATCTCCCTCAGCTTCGCCGCCAGTTCCATTCCGGTCCGCACGTTGAACTTGTGGCAGATGCGCAGGCGATGCGCCTCCACCGTCTTCGTGCTGATGTTCAGGTGATCCGCGATCTGCTTGCTGAGGTAGCCGGCCACCATCTCCGTCAGCACCTCGCGCTCGCGGGGCGTGAGCTCGGCGATCTCGGCCAGCAATGATTCGCGCGACTCATGCAGGCCACGGGCCGTCCTGTCGGCGGCCAACGCCTTGCCCACGGCGTCCAGCATGGTGCGCGGATCGGCGGGCTTTTCCAGGAAGTCGCTGGCACCCTGCTTGAGCGCATGCACCACCATCGGAATGTCGCCATGCCCGGTGAGGAAGAGCACCGGCGGCAGGTAGTTCTGCGTGCGGCGTTGGCGTCGCACCAGTTCTTCAAACAGCTCCAGCCCGCTCATGCCGGGAATGCGCACGTCCACGACCAGGCAATGAAAGTCTGCCGGCTTGGCCCGGTCCAGGAAATCAGCTGCGCGCTCGAAGGATTCCGACGACCACCCGCGCGTCTCCAGCAGCATGCCCAGCGAATGCCGGACGGACGGGTCGTCGTCGATGATCGCGATTCGCGTGGCGGCCTGGTCTTGCATCGATGACATGTCAGGAATGCTCCGAGGAAATCATGCCGCCATCACCACCGATGCCGGCAAACGAAAACACAGCCGCGCGCCGCCGCCCGGGTTGGGTTCGGCCCACAGGCGTCCGCCATGGCTTTCCACCACCGTGCGGCAGATGGCCAGCCCGAGGCCCATGCCTTCGCTCTTGGTGGTGTAGAAGGCCTGGAACAGCCGGGCCGGATCAGCAATGCCCGAGCCACGGTCGGCAACGCACACGGTGACGCTGTCGCCATCCTCGGCGATGTGCACCGTGACCGCATCCTGCCCCGGCGCGGCACCGCGCCCGGCCACCGCCTCCAGCGCATTGCGCATGAGGTTGAACAGCACCTGCTCGATCATCACCGCGTCACAGTCGATGCGCGCGAGCTCACTGCTGGATTGCACCTTGATCTGCACCTGCAGCCGCTGCGCCAGCGGCTCCAGCAGGGCCAGCGGTTCCTTCAGCAGGTCCATCACGCAGCAGGTGCGCATCTCCACCGCCCGCTTCTGGATGAAGCTGCGCAGGCTCTGGATGATCTGCCCGGCACGGTGCGCCTCCTCGCCCATGCGCGTGACCGCATCGGCCACCTTGCCCAGGTGCGGCGGGTCGTTGGAGAGGTGGCTGTCGGCCACCGCCGAGTAGTTGGCGATGGCCGCCAGCGGCTGGTTCAGCTCATGCGCGATGCCCGAGGCGAACTCTGCCAGGCTCGCCAGCCGCGCGGTGTGCTGCAGCAGCTCGTCGCGCTCACGCGCGGTGTTGGACGCCTCGCGCTGCACGGTGACGTCGGTGGCGATGTCCAGCAGCACGGTGGAACCGTCCACCCACTGCGTGGCGCGGCGCTCCACGTGGTACCAGCGCGTACTGGCCAGGTCCAGCACCTCGGCAGAACGCGACTGCGCATCCAGCGGCGGATTCAGCCATTGCACGAGGCAGCAGTCACCTTCGGGTTGGAGCGTGAACAATGCTTCATGGTGGCGGTTGCGAAAGAGCAGCCGGCCATCGCTCACTGCGCTCACCGACACCGCGGCCTCCAGGCCCGCCAGCACGGCATACAGCTGCTCGCGCGATTCACTCAGTGCCTGCTGCGCGGCCTGCCGCTCGCGCAGCCATCGGTACAGCACGCGCAGCAGCCACATGATGAGCAGCGCAAAGGCGAGCACCGCGAGCGAGAGCCATGCGAGCAAGGCCTGCGACTGCCCATGCGCATGCGGGCTGGCCCACAGCGCGAGGCCGCTGTCGTCGGTGCCGAAGCTGAGCTTGTGCAGCTCGCTCGACGCGTCGGGCAGCACGCCATCGCGCGGCGACAGGCGCTTGTTGTTGCGGTCCACCAGGCTCAGGTCGTAGCGCTGCACGAACCACCACGGCACCTCCTGCTCCAGCAGGCGGTCGAGGTCGTAGACGGCCAGCACCGAGCCCTGGTGGCCGGCGTCGTCAACGATGGGCACCACCAGCACCCACAGCGGCGCCCCCTGTTCGATGACGTGGCTGTAGGCCGGCTTGCCCAGCGTGTGGGCGGTGGTGAGCGCGGCCGCGATGAGCGGGTCGTTCACCGGCGGCAATTGCGTGGGGCGCTCCCGGTACTGCGGCACGCCGCCGATGCGCTTGCCGTCCTTGTCGAGCACGTCCACCGCCAGCAGGCCGGGGTTGTCTTTCACCAGGGTGGCGCTGCGCGAGAAGAACTCGGCCAGCACGGCATCCGAGGGCGGCACGATGTCGTGCGACCAGTTGCCCAGCATGCGTTCGTTGAGCAGCAGCTTCTGCTGCACCGTCTGCTCCAGCCACAGCAGGTCCAGCGCCGAGCGGCGGGCCTGCGCCTCGCGCTGGTCCACATACCAGAGCCAGCCCAGCGTGGTGGAGACGAACAGCCCGAGCGTCAAGGCCAGGGAGGCCACCCACCAGGGCCATCGGCTGCGCAGGAAAAGCGGGGCAGTGGTGGGCAAGACAGCAAGTCCTCTGCGGGGCGCGCCGCGGATTCAGGGGCCGTGCGCCAGGGCGGCTGCACCGTGCAGGCCCGCATCGGCGCCGAGTTCGGCCCGGATGATTTCATGCTGGTACAGGCGCGGCAATCGGTGAAGTTCCTCGCGAAGGCGCTCGACGTAGCCTGGCCGCAGGCCGACACCGCCGCCGACTGCCGTGCGCTGGATGCCCAGCATGACGCTCAAGTCGGCCAGCTTGAGGGCCAGGGCGCGGATGCCGTCGCGCACGACCCGCTCCGCGCCGGCATCGCCGGCATCGGCCGCGTCGAAGAGCGCGCGGGCATCGCGGTGGCCCAGGCGCACGGCCTGTTCACCCATCGCCGTGCCGCTGGCGATGGCCTCCAGCGTCTGGCCGTCGGCCGCGAGCGCTTCGCCGAGTTCGGCGTCCATGCCGTTGGCCGCGAGGTGCAGGCGCCCATCGAGGACCAGGCCGGCGCCCACGCCGGTGGACACGGTGACGAACAGGAATTCGGAGCAGCCCCGGCCCGCGCCGCGCAGGTGCTCCGCCCAGGCGGCGGCGCGTGCATCGTTGAGCACGCGCACCTGCCGGCCCGTGCGTTCGGACAGGGCTCGCGTCAGAGGGAAGTCGGTCCAGCTTCGGAGCAAACCGGCGTTGTGCGCGGTCACGCAGCCATTCACCACCTGGCCAGCGATCGCGACACCGATGCAGGCCGGTTGGCCGGCCAGCGGATGGATGAGCGCGGCCATCGCGTCCGTCATGGCTTGGGGGCCGGCCTGGGCCGGCGTGGACGCGTCAGCGCGCCACACGATCTCGCCCCCGCGCACCAGCGCCGCCCGGCTGCGCGTGCCTCCGACATCGAGCGCGATGACCTCCCGTCCACCCGGCTCTTGTATTGAACTGGTATTCGAATTCACCCCGAGATCATGACGGCTGCCCGCCCCCTTCTTCGAGGGGAAAACTACCACAAGCCAGCGGATCACGTTAAACTGGTAATACATTGGCATTATCTTTTTGAAACCAATTCGACACCAGCGTCCGAGCGATCACCATGACCCACACCCCTTTCGTTCGAATGACCGCGCTTGGCCTGCTGGCCGCCGGCCTGCTCGCCGCCACGGCGTCGCCCTCCGCGCGGGCCCAGGCTGCCAAGCCCGCCGATGCAGCCTCCGCCGCCAAGCCGGCGGACATCGCTCGCCCCCAGGTGGGCGCGCCCCTGGTCGCTGCCGAGGCGCTGATGAAGCAGAGCAAGTTCACCGAGGCACTGGACAAGGTGCAGGAAGCCGAACGCGTGGCCGACCAGACGCCCTACGAGCGCTACACCGTCGCCCGCATGAGGAGCGCGGTGGCGATGGCCGCCGGCCAGACGGCGGTGGCCTTCGATGCCACCGAAGCCGCCATCGGCGTCGGCTACGGGGGCCGCGACGAGCAGCGTGAACTCATGGCGTCGCTGGTGCACGCCGCCTACGCCGCGAAGGATTACACCCGCAGCCTGCGCTGGGCCGACCGCTACCTGAAGGAAGGCGGCACCCGCAGCGACATCGAGCCGCTGCGCATGCAGTCGCAGTACCTGAGCGGCGACTACGCCGGCGCGGCGGCATCGCTGCTGGTGCGCGTGAAGGCCGACGAGGCGGCAGGTCAGGTCACGAAGGAACGCGACCTCCAGTTGCTGCTGAACGCGCAGCGCAAATCAGGCGACGCGGCCGGCGGCATGAAGACCGTCGAGCGCCTGGCCAAGGCCTATCCCAAGCCGGCGTATTGGGGAGAACTGATCACCACGGTGGACCGCAAGACGCTGTCCGAGCGCCTGTTCATCGACCTGTTCCGCCTCATGCGCGCCACCGGCAACCTCACGGGCGGGCAGGAGGTGGTCTGGTATGCGCAGGTGTCGCTGCAGGCGGGCCTCGCTGCGGAAGCACTGGCCGTGATCGACGAAGCGAAGGCCAAGGGCGTGCTCAAGGACCAGGACCTGAAGGCCGCCGAGCCGGTGCGGGCCAAGGCGGCCAAACAGGCGGCCGAGGACGTGGCCAACCGCAAGAAGGACGAGGCCGCTGCCCGCGCCTCCAAGGACGGCAATGCGCTGGTCTTCCAGGGCCAGGGCGCGGTCGGCGAAGGCCGCGTGGCCGAGGGCGTGGCCATGCAGGAGCAAGGCTTCGCCAAGGGCGGCGTGCGGCGGCCGGAAGAGAACCGCTTGCGGCTGGGCGAAGCACAGCTGATGGCGGGCCAGCGCGATGCGGCACAAAAGACCTTCGCCGCAGTGACAGGCCCCGAGGGAATGACCGAGCTGTCGCGGCTGTGGGCACTGCTGGCCAGCGCCGCGGTGCCCCAATGACGGTCAGGGAATCAGGGGGTACTTGTCCGCGTCGGGAAGCACCGGGCGCGTCTTCGGAATGAAGAACACGCCCTGGTAGCCCGCGCCGAAGTGGTTGGGGCTGATGACGCGGATGTCGGGCTCGAACACCGACAGGTTGTGCAGCGTGCTGCGCGCAGCCGCATCGTCGGGCCACGCGATGAACGACGGTGCGTTCAGCCCGGCCAGGTGGTACTCCAGCATGCCCGGCGCCAGCGCAGGAACACTGGGCGGCGTGGTCGTCAGGTAGTTGTCGAAGGGCCCTTCGCCCAGCGTGAAGTGGGCCATGAAGACCTTGTCGGCACCCGCGTGCTCGACGATGCGCGTGCCCATGCTCACCCAGGTCGGGCCCGAGGGCGGGAAGAGCTGGCCGTTGATGCCGTGGAAGCTGTGCATCCACAGCACCACCTTCTTGCCGGCGAAGTGGTGGTCCAGCAGCCACTTCACGTTGTCGCCGGCCGTGCGATCGCGCAGGTCCACCGTGCCCCAGAAGCGGTCGCTGCCGGCGGCGAGGCTGCGCGTGATGCGGCACCAGAAGCCGGCCGAGCGGGTGAACTGGAAGTCGTCGGACTGGGCGGCGCACAGCTCGGCATCCAGCGAGGCGGACACACGCCTGAAGGCGGCGAGCTTCGCATCGTCAGGGCGCGGCGTGCCACGCAGCGCGGCGATCTGCCCGCCCACGCTTTGGTAGGTGTCCCAGCCTGCGCTCAAGGGAATCTCCGACGACCGCGCCTTCAGGAAGGCGGCCAGCATGGGCATCAGTTCCTTGGACGACGCATCGCCGCCCATGGAGATGTCGAAGCCCATGAACTGCATGGGCTTCGCGCCGGACTCGCTCGCGTCCACGTACTTCAGCGCCCGTTGGCCATCATCGGTCTTCGAGTACATGAAGAACATGCGGCCCGGCGCCAGTGCGGACAAGGACTTCCCCTCGGCTGCATGCCGCTCGCGCATGCGGGCGGTGTCGAAGAGGCCGCTTTCCATCAGCAGCACATCGAAGCCCTTGGCCTCGTGCAGGTAGCGCACCAGCCGCGCCTTGAGCTTGAAGATGTCGCCGTCGCCGTGCGTGGACTCGCCGAGGATGACGATGGGCCGGTCACCCACCGCGCGGCCGAAGGCTTCCAGGTCGGCGAAGTCGGCGTCGGGCTCGATGCTGCGCAGCACGCTGGCGTGCGTGCGCACCACCTGCGCAGCAGCCTGCGTGGTGGGTTGCGCGGTGGGTTGCGTGGTGACCGATGGCGCCACCCGCGAATCCGACGAACAGCTGGCGAGCGCCGCCGCGACAGCAGCGGCCAGGATGAGTTTTCTCATGCGACGAGTCCCTGCGCGGCGCGCCGGCCGCTCAAATCTTGAAGTAGATCTTTCGCTGGTCCAGCACGCGGACCACCACCCACCACAGCGCGACGAAAGCCACTGCGAAGGCGAGCGAGGGCACCTGCGGATCGGCCGGCGGCGTCATCCATGCGAAGCCGTGGCTGTAGATCGGTCCGTAGAACTTGAAGGCCGCGAGCAGGCACACCATCAGCCACGACCCCGCATAGGCGGCGATGGCATTCACGCCGAAGCTGCGGCCGATGGGCGGCAGCCCGGCCACGTCGACGAGCCGGTGCGCCGCGAGCAGCGCCAGCATCGCGAAGCCGCCGCTCCACAGCACGTAGGACGAGGTCCACAGCTGCTTGTTCAAGGGGAACACGAGGGACCAGGCACCCCCGGCCGCGAGCGCCACCAGGCCCATCTGCCACAGCCGTTGCGTCTGGTTGGAACGCAGCCAGTCACCGGCGCGCAGGCCGAGCAAGGTGGTGGCGATGGCGGGGATGGTGCTCAACAGTCCTTCAGGCTCGTGGCCAAGGCCGGTCTTCGGATCGAACTCGTAGGCAAAGCGGCCCAGCAGCGCGGTGTCCAGCCGGCTGGCGAGGTTGCCTTCCTTGGTGAGCGGCCCGCCCAGCGCCATCAGCGCCCAGTAGCCCAGCACGATGCCCGCGATCAGCAGCCACTGCGTGCGAGCGGTGGTCCGCACGGCCAGCACGCCCACGATGGCGAAGCAGATGCCGATACGCTGCAGCACGCCGAAGGGCCGGAAGTGGGCCGTGCCCATCAGCCAGTGCGCCGCCGCATGCAGCAGCAGCCCCAGCACGACGATGCGCAACCCGCGCACAAGCACCGTGCGCTGCAGCGCGGCCGGATCGCAGCGCGCGTCGATGCGCGGCCCCAGGCTCAGCGACAGCGACACACCCACGATGAACAGGAAGAACGGGAACACGAGGTCGGTGGGCGTGCAGCCGTTCCATTCGGCATGCTCCAGCGGCGCGTAGATGTGGCCCCAGTCGCCCGGGTTGTTCACGAGCAGCATGGCCGCGACCGTGAGGCCGCGCAGGGCGTCCACCGAGGCCAGTCGCGCACGTTCCATCGCCCTGGCCCGATCAGAAATCGCAGGTGGAGGCCAGCGGCGGGTTCATCGCCGGCACGCTGTCCTTGAAGCTGGTGCGCGCCTCTCGCAGCTTCTCCACTTCTGCGCTCACTTCCGCCGGCGACAGCAGCCGGTTGCGCGCATGGAAGACCCAATCGACGTCTTGTTCGTACACACGCTGCGCCTTCTCGTTGGGCAGCAGGCCGCCGGGCGAGAACCACAGGTTGAAGTTCAGCGACATGGGCACGGCCGGGTAGTTGCGCCCGCCGTGCTCGTCCAGTTGAACGCCATCGAGGTAGAAGCGCGTCTTGCCGGCAGCCACCTGCATCATCAGCACATGCCAGCCCTCGACAGATCGGAACGATTCATGCGGCTGGTTGTAGGCCTTCCACGGATGCAGCGACACCGTCTGCCAGGTCACTCCGTAGATGCGCGTCTTCGAGTTGCCCCAGCCGCCGTTGGGCAGGTACTCCCAGTCCAGCTCGCTGTACTCGGGGTCGAAGTCGAAGCGCAGCGGGCTGACGACGTAGAAGGTCTCGACGACCACGTCGCCGTCGGGCCCGATCAGCGGCTTGTCGTTGAAGCGGATGCGCGCGGCGTAAGTGCCTTCGTAGAACTTGCGCGCCTGGCACAGTTGGGCGTGCGAGGTGCCTTCGGGCGTGCCATCGGTGCGTGCGCGCAGTCGCAGCAGGCGGTTGGAGGCATCGGCCGGATCGGGCACCAGCGTGATCGTGCCGGGGCCCCAGTTCGCGCCTTCGATGCCGGGGTGGCCCTTCTTGTCGCGAATGATCCATCCGGCCCGCGCGAGCGCGGCGGTGTCGCCGTGGCTGAAGTCGTCGAAGAAGGTGCCTGCGTCCGCCGCGGGCGGGGGCGATGTGAACGGAAGCGAGGAAAGCGAAGGCAGCTTCATCGACGAGCAGCCGCCTAGCACCAGTGCACAGGCCAGCGCACAGGGCAGCGCCCACCACGCCTTGACCTGGCGCATCGCCGTCATGCCTTCGCCGGTTCGGCGGCGGGCTCGTCCGGCGTCGGGCTCGGTTCGGCGGTCCGGGGCTTGGGCAGGAAGAACGACAGCACGAGCACCGGAATCGCACACACCGTGACCCAGATGAAGAAGTTCTGGTAGCCCAGGTGCGTCTGGATGGCGCCGCTCCAGGTGCCCGACAGCACGAAACCCAGCTGCATCACGCCGGTGCCCAGCGCGTAGTGCGCCGTCGTGAAGCGGCCGACTGCCACGACCTGCATGATGAAGAGGATGATGCCGACGAAACCGAAGCCGTAGCCGAACATCTCGACGGCCAGGGCCGCGCTGATCACCGACATGTTGCTCGGCAGCGCGACCGACAGCCACCAGTACGCAAGGTTCGGCAGGTTCATCGCCAGCACCAGCCACACCATGGCGCGGCGCAGGCCCAGCCACGAGGTGAAGTATCCGCCGAACACGCTGCCCACCACGAAGGCGATGGTGCCCGCCGTGCCATAGGCCACGCCGATCTGGTCGGTGCTGAGCCCCAGGCCGCCGGCGGAGGCCGGGTCCTTGAGGAACAGCGGTCCCACCGACTGGATCTGCCCTTCGCCGGCGCGGAACAGCACGATGAAGAGGATGGCGAACCAGATGCCCGGCTTCTTCAGGAAATCGAACAGGACCTCGCCCATCGTGTCGGCGATGTCGCTCATGCTGTGGGCGGCGGTGTTCACCGTGCGCGTGTCCGGCAGCGCCCACCAGTGGTAGAGCGCGAGCACGCCCATGACGGCCGCCATCAGCAGGAACACCGTGCTCCACGAATGCTGCGGCGTGGTGTATTTCTCCAAGGCACCGACGAGCACCAGGATGCCGCCGCGAGAGAACAGCCTGGCCGCGTTGAAGAACGCGCCCTGCCAGCCGGCGTACTCCGCCTGCTGCTTGTTGCTCAGGCTGGCGATGTACAGGCCGTCGGAGGCGATGTCGTGCGTGGCCGATCCGATCGCGGTGAAGGCCAGCACGGCGATCACGATGATGAAGGAGTCGGGCAGGTTCAGCGCCAGCCCGGCGACGCCCATCGTCGCCGCCCCCACGAGCTGGAAGACGACCACGATCAGCTTCTTGCTGGGGATGGCTTCGAGGAACGGGCTCCACAGCGGCTTGAGCACCCAGGCCCAGCCGAGGATGTTCACCCAGCGCGTGACCTCGGTGTTGCTCACGCCCAGGTCCTTGAACAGGAGCGTCGTGATCGCCATCACCACGAAGAAGGGCAGGCCTTGCGCGAAGTACAGCGTCGGCACCCAGGTGATCGGCGAGCGCTTCGGGACTTGTTCGGTCTGCATGGTGCCTTCCTCGTGGCTATCGGTGTCGATGTCTAGTGTGTGAGCCGCACCGGTGCGCGGCCGGGCGCTTGTCCTTGCCCTTCGAGCCAGATCCGCAGCGCGTCGAGCGCGCCTTCCGCGTAGCCCCAGGTCACCACCGTGGGCGCGTTGATGTCCAGCGCCTGGAAGGGATTCCACAGCACGAGGTGCAGGTCGGGCGTCCACTTCGCCGCTTGGGCGCCGTAGCGGTCACGGTGGTTGGAGGCCAGCACAGTGAGGCGGCCGTCCCTGGGCAGGCCGGCCCAGTCCAGCTTCTGCAGGTCGTCCAGCGCCACCAGCTCCACGTCGCTGAAGTTGCTGAACAGCGACCACACGTCCACGCTGGTCGGACCCGCTTCGGACACACCGTCGCACGGCACGCTGCGCTGGGTGACGACGCGGATGCGCTGGTCAAGCTGCAGCGGCTTGGCGCCGTGCGTCGCGGTGATGCCCGCGGCCCAGGCGCGGCGCATCAGCTGGTCGTCGCGCTGGCGCAGTGCTGCGGGGTAGTCATCGGGGTGGGACGGATACCGCGCGGCCAGGGCATCGAGCCGGGCGCAGGCCTGCTCGACGCGTGCCTTCGCAAGCGTGCCCTTGTCCAGCGCGTCGCCGATGGCGCGCACCGCCGCGAGCTGCTCTTCCTGCGTGCCCAGCGCCATCGCCATGTCGGCACCGGCGCGCAGCGTCATCACGGCGGCCTGGTCATGGCCGTAGCGGTCGTGGATGGCCTTCATCACCAGCGAATCGGTGATGACCACGCCGTCGTACTTCCACTGGTCACGCAGGATGTCGCCCAGCACCTTCTTCGACAGCGTGGCGGGATGCTCCGGATCGAGTTGGGTGTAGACGATGTGCGCCGTCATCATCGCGGGCGCTTCGTCCTTGAGCTCGGCGAAGGGCAGGAACTCCAGCGACTGCAATTGGGACAGCGGCTTGTCGACCACCGGCAGGTCGCGGTGCGAATCGACGTGCGTGTCGCCGTGGCCGGGAAAGTGCTTGACGCAGCAGGCCACGCCTTCGCGCAGCGCGCCGCGCATCCAGGCGCGGGCCAGCCGTGCCACTTCCTTCGGGTCTTCCGAGAAGCTGCGCTCGGCAATCACCGGGTTGGCCGGGTTGTTGTTCACGTCCAGCACAGGCGCGAAGTTCCAGTTGAAGCCCAGCGAGCGGATGCCGCGCGAGACGGCGGCGCCGATTTCCTCGGTCATCGCCTCGTCGCCCCACGCGCCCAGCGCCATGGCAGCCGGCGCCTGTGGCAAGAAGGTGGCGCGAACCACCGAACCGCCCTCCTGGTCCAGGCCGATCAGCGCCTTGTCGCCCATGGCGTCGCGCAGGTCGGCGGTGAGCTGGCGCACTTCGTCTTCAGTGCCCAGGTTGCCGCGGAAGAGGCACACCGCGCGGATGTGGTTGTCACGCAGGAAAGCGGCCTGCTGCGCACCGAGGGTCTTGCCCTCGATGCTCACCATGACGAGCTGGCCGGGATGAAAGTCGGACATGTCGAAGACTTACTGCGTGCGCGTGACTTTGTTGAGATGGCGGGGACGATCAGGATCGAAGCCGCGCGCGCGGGACAGCGCCTCCACCATCGGGTAGAAGCTCTGGATCGTGGAGATCGGGTCCAGCTCCACCGACGCCGTCTCGATGATGGGCAGGTTGCAGCCCGGCGTTCCCGGCGGCGCGGCGAGCAGTACGCGCGCACCGCGCAGGCGCATTTCGTCGGCCAGCGACAGCAAGCCGGCCTGGGCCGGTCCGCGCGGTGCGAACACCAGCAGCGGGTAGCCTTCGTCGATGAGCGCCATGGGGCCGTGCTTCACTTCGGCACCCGAGAAGGCCTCGGCCTGGATGGCGCAGGTCTCCTTGAACTTGAGCGCGGCTTCGAGCGCGACCGGCAGGCCCGTGCCGCGGCCAATCACGAAGAGCTTGTCAGCGCCGACCAGCGCATCGACGGCCGACGACCAGTCGGTGTGCGCCGCACGCGAGAGCACGCCGGGCAGGCCCGACAGCGCGGCTTGCAGCACGAGGTCGTCTTGCCAGGCGGCCACGAGGCGGGCGCCGGCCACCAGTTGCGCGATGAAGCTCTTGGTCGCGGCCACGCTGGTCTCTTCACCGGCATGCAGCGGGAACACCCACTGCGCGGCGCGCGCCAGCGGCGAGTCCGGGTCGTTCACGAAGGCCGCGGTGGTCGCGCCGCCGTCGCTGAAGAAGCGCGTGGGCGCCACGAGGTCGGGACTCTGGCCGGACTGCGAGAACGCAAAGGACGTGAGGCCACGGCACATGATCTGCGACTGGTACAGCGTGATCAGCGACATCGGCAGCGAGGTCACCAGCCGGCCCATGCGCGCCATGATCAGGTAGGCCATGAAATGCGCGGCATGGTCCGAGCTGCCGCGCGCAATGGTCAGCAAGGACGTGGGCGACTTGGCCCGCAGCAATGCACCGAAATCGCTGTAGGACTGGTCGTCCTGCGCCAGCTGCCGTGACACGGCAGACGGCGCCTCGCGGGCTTCAGCCAGCATGCGCGAGTTCAAGCGGGGCTCCTTCAACATAGACATCCGTCAATTGCAAGTCGCGGTCAAGCACGACGACGTCGCCCCAGGCACCGTGGGCCAGGCGCCCGCGGTCAGTGGCGCCGAGGTAATCGGCCGCATAGGTGGAGACGCGGCGCGACGCGTCAGGCAGATCGAGGCCCAGTTCGTTGACCAGGTTGCGCAGGGCCTGGTCCATGGTGAGCGTCGATCCGGCGAGGGTGCCGTCGGCGAGGCGAACGCCGCCGAGGCACTTGGTGACGTTGTGGCGGCCCAGCTTGTACTGGCCGTCAGGCATGCCTGCGGCGGCGGTGGAGTCCGTCACGCAGTACAGGCAGGGAATGGAGCGCAGCGCCACGCGGATGGCGCCCGGGTGCGCATGCAGCAGGTCGGGAATGATCTCGGAGTAGGTGGCATGCGCCAGCGCCGCCCCCACCATGCCCGGCTCGCGGTGGTGCAGCGCGGTCATGGCGTTGAACAGGTGCGTGAAGCCGCGCGCACCGCGCGACAGCGCCTCCATGCCGTCTTCGTACGAGCCCAGCGTGTGGCCGATCTGCACGCGGTAGCCCGCGGCCACCAGCGACTCCACCGCCTCCATGTTGCCCGGCACTTCGGGCGCCACGGTGATGAGGCGGATGGGCGCCATGTCGTTCAGGCGCTTGAGTTCGTCGGAGTTGAAAGGCCGCGCGAAGTTGGGCTGCGCGCCCAGCTTGCCGCCGTTGATGTACGGGCCTTCCAGGTGCACGCCCAGCACGCGGGCCGCATTCTTCGGCCGGCCGGCGCACACGGGCTTGAGGCCCGCGAAGGCGATCTCCAGGTCGCTCATCGGCGCGGTCATGGTGGTGGCCAGCAGCGAGGTCGTGCCGTGGCTCGCATGCAGCGCGGCCACGCGGGCCGAGGCCTCGCCGCCTTCCATGATGTCGTGGCCGCCACCGCCGTGCACGTGCAGGTCGATGAAGCCCGGCAGCAGCAGCGGGTCCTTCGAATCGCGTGCACGGTCGTTGGAGATCGGCGTGCCTTCGATGCGCTCGATGCGGCCGTTGTCCGCGAAGCTCATCGCACCGGCGACGAAGCCTTGCGGCGTGAGGATGTTCCCCTTGAGCGTCTTCATCCGTCGCGCCTCATCTCTGCCACGAAGTCGTAGTAGTCGCTGCGGCAATACGAATGCGTGAGTTCCACCGCCTGCCCCGACTCGAGGTAGCCGATGCGGGTGATGAACAGCACCGCCTGGCCCACCGGCACGCCGAGCTGCTCGGCCAGGCGCGGCTGGGCATTGAGCGCGCGGATGTGCTGCAGCGCACGCACCGGCGCATGGCGGATGCTGGTGAGAAATTCGTACAAGGAACCTTCCACGGCTTCAGGATTGGCGAGCACCGTCTGCGGCAGCACGCTCACTTCGTAGGCCATGACCACGTCGTCGGCCAGGCGCAACCGTTCCAGACGAGCAACCCGCGCGCCTGGTGACAGGCCCAGGCTCAGCTGTTCGTCGGGCACCGCGGCAGTGATGACGCGTTCGAGCCACTTCGACGACGGCGTGTAGCCACGCTGGTGCAGCTCTTCGGAAAAGCTCGTCAGGCGCGACAGTGGCTGCTCGATGCGCGGGGCAATGTAGTTGCCCGAGCCGCGCCGGCGCACGATGAGGCCTTGCTCCACCAGCTGGTCGATGGCCTTGCGCGCGGTGACCCGCGACACGTCCAGCGACTCCGACAGCAGCCGCTCGGAGGGCAGGGCCTCGTCGGCCTGGTATTGCCCGTCGCGGATGGCCTGCCCCAGCTTGCGTGCGAGCTGCACGTACAAGGGCGAGCTGTCCCGTGCGTCGGGCTTGAACTCGAAGATCGTTCTTTTCATTGACTCGACTTTCAACGCCCACCCCCTGCCCGTTCCACGACTCCTCGAACGAGGGTGAGTGCCCCTGCTGCCGGACCATCTGCAGCATCCACGAGGCGAGTTTTCAACGCCGGCGCGAAACGGCCCGACAGGCGTTCTCCGATGCTCCCGCACACCGCCAGCGGCAAGCCGCCGTGGGGGTCTAGTGCGAGCGCAATGGATTCGAGCGCATTCACCGCGCGACTGAGCAGGTGTGCGGCCTGCGGGTCGGTGGATTCGCTTTCGAAGACGGCAGGTGCAACCTGTCCGTACTGGAACTGGCCGGCCTTGTCGCACCAGGCCTGCATGCTGTCGCGGGTGTCGCCGCAGCGCGCCCACACGGCGCGGGCGAGCGAGCCGGCGTTGGCACGGCCGTCGATGGCGGCCTGGGCTTCACGCACCGCGCGCAGGCCCAGCCATGCGCCGCTGCCTTCGTCGCTCACGGGAAAGCCGAAACCGCCCACGCAGTGGCGCGAGCCGTCGGTATTCCAGACTTCGCCCATGCTGCCGGTGCCGGCGATGACGATCGCCCCCGGCTTGCCGCCGTGGGCGCCGACCAGCATGGTGAAGGAATCGGTCTCGGCCACGAGTTCGGCGAAACCGGGGTTGGTGGCGACGAACTCGTCGCGCCAGGGGCGGTTGCTCACGCCCGACAGGCCGGCGCCCAGTGCCACGCGGTCCCATGACGGTGCGGCGACGGCGGCGGTTTCGAAGGCGCGGCGGATGGCGATCTGGACCTGCATCCAGGCAGAGGCGATGCCCTGCTGCAGGGCTGACGGACCAGCCTGGCCCTGCCCGATCACACGGCCGTCTCGCCGCGCCAGCAACGCGCGCGTCGAGGTACCGCCACCATCCACGCCAACCAGAAACTCGACCATGACCGCCTTGGGCCCCTCAGTGTTGTCCGCGGCGCTGCATGGGCGCCATCTCGATGAAACCAGTTTAGTACCAGTAATACCAATAAGTCAACTGGTATTAGGTTGCCTGGCACGAGCTGGTGAATGACTGATCATCACAGCGACGAATAGTTGCTGCGTCTTTGGGATGATCGACGGTCGGGGAGGTGCGGACCCCTGGCTGGGATTGGTATGGTAGATACCAGTTGGAGTCCAAATGTACCAGAGGGCCGGCGTGCCCGCCCTCTGGTTTCCGCTTACGCGGCTTTCGCATTGCGCTTGGCGTACAGCGACCACAGCCGCNGCAGCTTCGCGTCGTCGGGCCGCTTCAGGTTGCCCTTGGCGATGCCGTCCTGCATCAGCTTCAGCCCACCGGCCTTGTCGCCGGCGAACACCTGGTTCAGCCCGATGTTCACCAGCCCCGTGCCGTCCTTGGCCGCCTTGGCTTCCTCGATGTTCGCCGCCTGCCCCGCCTTGTCTTCCTCGACCTTCTTGACGATCAGGTCACGCAGTCGCTTTTGCCGCTCCGCCTGCGGCCCCACGCCCAGGATGTTCGCCGCGAAGCCCTTGTCCAGCACCTGCCGGGCCTCGTTCGGGCTGCCCGCCTGCACCGCCAGCTGCGCCATCTCCATGAAGTCGTTGGCCGCGCTCATGCTGCCCGTGGCCAGGCTCAGCCGGTACGTGTCCAGCGCCAGCCGGTCGCTGAA
>NZ_QUSW01000012.1 GCF_003852895.1 Rhizobacter terrae | reverse complement strand
TGACCAGCGCCAAGTGGAACGACGCGGCCAACGCGGCAGCGGGCGCCGGCGGCCTCACCGGCAACGGCGACGGCAAGACCAGCGGCACCAGCTACGGCGCTCAGGTCGAGATCTGGTTCTGATTCGTCTTTGAGCGAGAGCGGCCGATGTGCGGGAGGCCTCCCGCACAGGTGCATTGGGCCTCGCAGGCGTTCGCCCGCGAGGCCTTCTTTTTGAATCCTGTCGATTCGACCAAGGAGCGTCGCATGGCTTCAATGTCTTGCGTGGCCCGCCGGGCATGCCTGCCCGTGCTGCTGGGCTGGTCCCTTCTTCCACTCGCGCTGCCGGCAACGGCGGTTTCGCCGCCGGCGCGGCCGCGCATCGCGTTCGTCAGCCACGCGCCTGACAGCGACACCTGGTGGACGACCATTCGCAACGCCATCCAGCAGGCGAGCGAGGACTTCGGCGTGGACGTCGACTACCTCAATCCGCACGACGGCAGCATCCAGGAGATGGGCCGCATCCTGAACGGCCTGTCGACGCAGCGCTATGCGGGCGTCATCACCACGCTGGCCGATGCGCGAGGGCTGGCTCCGGCGCTGCACCAGGTCGTCGGCATCGGGCACATGCCGCTCATCACCGTCAACTCCGGGACCGGCGAACAGAGCAAGCAGGCCGGGGCGATGCTGCACATCGGCCAGCCGGAGTTCCAGGCCGGGCTGGAAGCCGGGCAGCGTGCGGCGAAAGAGGGCGTGCGGTCTTTCGTGTGCTTGAACCACTATGCGAGCAGCGCCGCATCGCATGAACGCTGCCAGGGTTTCGCGCAGGGGCTGGGCTTGCCTGTGTCCGCCACGGCCGAGCTGGAGCTGTCGGGCAATGCGGCCGAGATGCAGCAGCGCATCGTCCAGTATCAAGTGGCGAATCCGCAGGTGCAGGCCTGGCTGGCGCTGGGGCCCACCTCGGCGCATCCGGCGATTGCCGTGATCCGCGCGATGAAGTCCGGTGCGAACGCGCCACGGCGTCCGTATTTCGTGAGCTTCGATGTGTCGCAGGAGATCGTCGGCGGCATCAAGGATGGCGTGGTGGCCTTCGCCATCGACCAGCAGCCGTATGCGCAAGGCTACCTGTCGGTGGCACTGATGGGCGAGTACTTGCGGCAAGGCGCCCCGGCGTCAGGCCTGGGGCTGGTGAAGTACACGGTCTACGCCCAGCCCCGGCTGCATGCGCGCATGTCGAAGTACGGCATCGAGCTCAAGCCGTCCAACGGGCGCGACATCAATTCAGGCCCGGGCTTCGTGACCCGGGCCAATGTCGAGAAGGTCGAACGGTTCAGCGGGCAATACCGCTGAGCGGGCCCGGGCAGCTCAGATCGCCTCGGGCTGCCCGCTCCCGAGCGACTTCGTGATCGCCAGTGTGATGCGCGTGGCCTCGGTCGCGTCGTTCAGCGTGAGCGGCAGCGAGGCTTCGCCGCGGCAGGCGGCCACGAAGGCTTCCATCTCGCGCAGGAAGGCTTCGGCGAAACGCTCGTAGAAGTCGGCCACGGACTGGTGGCCCACGCCGGTGGAGTCCGACAGCAGCACGCGGTCTCGCGCCGCACCGGCACCCACCAGCAGCTTGCCTTGCGTGCCCATCACCTCGGTGCTGGTCTCGTGCCCATGGGCGAAGGTGCGAGAGGCATAGACCACTGCACGCTGGCCGGTCTCGAACTCGACCACGGCCAGGCCGTTGTCCACGTCGCCCATGGCCTTCAGTTCAGGGTGGACGGCGATGCTGCCCGTGGCGAAGGCACGGGTGGCGCGCGGCTTGCCCAGCAGCCAGCGGGCGAGGTCCACGTCGTGCACGCTGCAGTCCATGAAGATGCCGCCCGAGGTCGGCGCGAACTGCAAGAAGGCGCCGGTGGGGTCCAGCCTGTCGCAGGTCTGCGATCGCACGAGGAAAGGTTCTCCGATGCGGCCCTCGTCGATCATGCGGCGCGTGTTCTGGTAGCTGGCGTCGAAGCGCCGCACGAAACCGACCATGGCGACAGGTGCACCGGGTTGCGCGGCCAGTTGCTCCAGGCGGATGCAATCGTCCAGCGTCAATGCCAGCGGCTTCTCGACGAAGACGGGCAGGCCGCGGCGCAGCACGGTTTCCACCTGCTGCGCGTGCAGCGTGCTGGGCGTGGCGAGCACGACGGCGTCCAGCCCGGGGTGGTCGAGGAATTGGTCGAAGTTGGAGTAGCCGGCCTGCACGCCGAGATCGCTCTCGGCACGCGCCAGCTCCGCGGCCACGGGTGAGCAGGCGGCCACCAGATCGCAATGAGGAATGCGGTGCGCCAGGTTGTCGGCATGCCGCCAGCCCAGGCGGCCCAGGCCGGCGATGCCGACCTTCAAGGAGGAAGACTTCGATGACATCGTCGAACTCGCATGAGAGGAGTGATGACGAAGTCTAGGAGCCGTGCGAGCCGAAGGTCTCTGGTGGATTCCTGGTGGAAATGGTTTTCCGTTTTTCGAAGTGACACGAACCCGGCCAGGCCGACGTTGGGGCCGGCCGGGCATGTATTCACCTCACTGCTTCGTCAACCGCCACAGCTGGTTCTGCCCGCCGCTGCAACTCCACTGCTGGATCTTCCCGGCGTCGTTGGTGCTCCAGTCGGCCACGTCCAGGCACTTGCTGCTGGCCTGGTTGCGGACGACCCAGGTCGTGGGGTCGTTGCCCTGCGTGAAGCTGAAGCGCTGCGCGTTGGTGCCGTTGTCGGTGTAGATCTGCACCTTCGCGCCGTCCGCGGTGGAGGCTGCGGCGATGTCGACCGCCTTGCCCGCGTTCGGATTGATCAGCCGGTACCAGCCGCCCCCCATGTTCGTCAGCGTGAAGCGCTGCGCGCCGGTGCCGTTGCACTGGTACTGCTGGACCTGCGCGCCGTTGGCGGTGGAGGCGCCGGCCACGTCCACGCACTTGCCGCTGTAGGCCGAGGTGATGACGTAGGTGCCGTCCTGGATGCCCGAGGGCGGCGGGCTGCTCTGGGACAGCAGCTGGTAGAACTCGTAGGGCTTGGTGTTCACCAGGCTGAAGTTGTTGTAGTCGTTGCCACCGGGCATGTCGCGCTGCAGCGCCCAGTAGGCGAGCAGGCCCAGGCCCTTTTGCTGCGCGAAGGTGGCCAGTTGCGACGCATCGGACTGGCGGAAGACTTCGCTCTGGTCGTCGTTCACGCCGATCATCGGCGTGTTGCCTTGCATCGCCCAGATCTGCGAATCGCTCAGCTCGGGGTAGATGCCCTTGAGCTGCCCGAACAGCGAGTTGGCCGCGGCAATGGCCTTGGCGCCCATGCTCTGGCTGTTGTTGCCGTCGTAGTAGTCCATGGTCATGAGGTTGACGATGGACACCTTGACCCCCGCGGCCTTGGCGCTGCGCACGATGCGCAGGCCGTTGGATTCGAGGCCGCCCGGCGTGGCAGCCAGCGTGAACGACACGTAGAGCTCGGGGTAGGCGGTCTGCAGGCGCTGGATGACGCGGTTGCGGCGACCGTCCAGGCCCGCGTTGCCCGACTGCCCGCCTTCCACGTCGAAGTCGATGGCGCGCGAGCCGGTGGAGCGCAGCAGGTTGTCGATGATGTTGACCATCCCGTCATCGGAACAGGCGGCTTCGAGGTACGTGCCTGACGCACCACCGAACGACAGGATGACCTTGCCGCCGGCCGCGCGGAAGTTGGCGACGTCGGTCTTGGCCGAGCCGGCAAGCACGGCCTCGATGCCGCCGCCCAGCGAGCAGCCGTTGCCGGCGATGCCGAAGGCGAGGGTGGCCGCCGTCACGCCGCCCTGGTTGCGGGCGGTCATCAGGCTGTTCGGGTTCTGGCTGCTGCCATAGGCCCAGGTCTCGAAGTAGGGCGCCACGGTGGGGCCGGCGAAGGCGGCCGGAACGAGCGCAGCGGCCGCACAGATGGCGGCGAGCGTTCGGGTGAAATGCTTGCAGGCGGTGTTCTTCATGGAGTCTCCAAAAGGCAAGTGAGGTGGGATGGACTCGGCTCGCGGGCAGGGCGATGCCTGCCGCGGCGGGTCTCTTGGTCGTGTGGAACCGTGCCGAAGGAATTGGAATTACTGGACCGGGTCGAAGCGCCAGCGCGTGTTGTCGCCGCCGCAGTCCCACTGCTGCACTGCGGCGCCGTCCAGCGTCGATGCGCCGGCTACGGCCAGGCACCTGTTGCTGTGGGAGGCGCGCATGTAGAAGTAGCCGCCGCCCTGGTCTTCGAGCCGGAACTGTTGGTTGGCGCCTCCGGTGCAGGTCCATTGCTGCATGGCCGCGCCATTGGCGGTGCTCACGCCGGCCACGTCGGCGCATTTGTTGCTCAGCACCGAGCGCAGCTGCCACAGGCCGTTGCCGCTGCTCGTCGCGATCCACTTCTGGTTGGCGCCGCCGCCGTAGCTCCACTGCTGCAGCAAGGCGCCGTCGCTGGTGGACACGTCGCGCACGTCCAGGCTGCGGTTGCTGTTCTTGGCCATCAATGCGTACCGTTGGCCAGACACCGGCAGGCCCGGCACCACGCCGCCAGTGCTGTCCTCGAACTGCAGCCAGTCGATGTTGGCCACGCCGTTGCCGCCGCGCGCCACGAGGTAGAGGTTGTGCACGCCGGACGTGCGCTGGATGGGCGTCACGACCTCGTGGAAGGTCGTCCATCCACCGGTGCTGGGCACGGTCACCGTGCCGACTTGCGCGCCCGTCGGGCTGTCCAGCCGAACCTCGATGGTCTTGCCGGCATAGGCTGCATCCACCGCGAGATTCAGCCGGATGCGGTCCATGCCTGCACCGAAGTCGAGGTCGATGTAGCGCAGCCAGTCGCCGGCATCCAAGCTGCCCACGCCGGTGCTGTCGAAGCTCACGCCGCTTTGCGAATAGAAGTGTTCTGCCTCCAGCTTGCTGGCGGCGTTCCAGCGGCCTTCATACGGCAAGGGGCGGATGAGGCTGTTGCTGCCCGTGAGCGCCGCCTTGAACACCGCATTGAGCATGCTGTTGGGCACCATGTTCAGCTCGGTGTCCCAGCTGCGCCACCTGGCTTCGATGGTGGCGTAGCTGTCGGTGGCCACGTTGGGCTTGGCCGAGTCGGCGTTGCTGTGGTTGTACAGCGCCCAGTTGCCGACGTTGGTGCCCTTGTAGGTCCAGCTCGTCCAGTGCCAGCCCACTTCGTTGTAGCGGCGCAGTGCGTATTCCCAGCTGCTTTGCAGGTTGAACAGCATGAACTCGCCGACGTAGTGCGGCACGTTGTACGCGAGGTATTGCTTCTCCTGGTTGACCTTGGACTCGACGAAGTCCACCTGCGCCTGGTAGTTCGATTCGTTGTTCCAGTTGTAGTAGTGGAACTCGTAGATCACGTTGGTCCAGCCGTAGTCGCTGGGTCGTGTGATGGCAGTCCAGTCCCAGATGCCTTCCATGATCACGATGTGGTTCGGGTCCGCCGCACGCAGTTCGCGGTAGATGTGGTCATACATGTCCAGCACCGGTCGCGTGGCCGGACTGGGGTAGTTCAGCGACGGTTCGTTGAGCACGTCGTAGCCGGCCACGGTGGACTCGTCACGGAAGCGCGTGGCCAGCTCGCGCCAGAAGGTGAGCGTCTGCGCCTGGTAGGTGCTGTTGTTCCACAGTGCACCCGAGCCGCCGATGCGGCCGCTGTGGTCGGCGCCGTTCTGCGAGCCGGGGGCGCCATGCAGGTCGAGGATGACGTACATGCGGTACTTCTTCGCCATCGCCACCACCCACTCGATGCGACGGAAGTCGATGCGCCCGGAGGAATCGCGCTTCCAGGTGCCGTCCTCGTTCATGTGGTTGAGGTAGTAGATGGGCAGGCGCACCGCGCTCATGCCGAGGTTGGAGAGGATGCGGAAGTCCTTCTCCTGCAGCCAGCTGTCCTGGTAGGCGTTGATGAGGGCGTCGCGGCCTGCATCGCCGAAGCGCTGGCTGAGGGTGCGGCGCATGGTGTAGTCGTCGCTCGCACCCACGAGCGGCGACATCCACGACTCGTGCACCTGCCAGCCGCCGAGGTTCACGCCGCGCAGGTAGACGGGATCGCCCGTGCCGTTCTGGTTGCGGACGACGCGGCCGTCGACCTTGAGGAAGTTGCTGTGTGCCCAGACGCTGCCGGGCAGTTGCAGCGCCAGGGCTGCGAGCAGGCATGCGGCAGCGCGCGACGCAGCCCGCAAGGGCTGTTGCGAAGAGGTGGACATGGTTGTCTCCGAGCGTGGTGAGAGGGGCCGCAGTGTGCGTCTGTCGGCCGCTGTGTGGAATCGGTTCCACTTTTGCTGCGGATTATTGTCTTCGGCGCGAACTCGTCAAGTTTTTGCGAACAAGGGTTTACGCGAGTTACAGGTATGGGCGGTGCACTAGGCTAGTTTTGATGGCGACCTCCGGACAGACCCTGAGTCGTCAGCGCGGTGCGAAGCAGTCACCGACGTTTCCGATCTGGCTAAAGGTCGAGCGGGCAGGTTCATTGATCGGCCCGACGGCTGCTCCAACACTGCGCGGACCGAGGAGACAACCAACATCTCTTGTTCGCGGCGTTCACCCGAGTGATGCGCCCTTTGGAGGGACAGATGAAGCGCTTGCTGAATGGACTTCTTGTGCTGGTCGCTGCAGCACCATTGGGAATGCATGCGCCAGCCCATGCGGCTGCGGGGGTGATCGACAACTTTGAGATCGTGTCCACCGCTGCCGCATTCGGCGGCGCGACGCCGCCAGGGGCGGCAGGCCCCTATGTGCTCATCACTGCCATCGCTCATGGCAAGCTCGATCCGGCGCATGCATTGAATGCCGGCATCGTGGACCTGGCCAACGCTCCCCGCGATGCCAACGGGCTCGTCTCCTACTCGACCGACGTGCTGATCCTGCGCCCCCAGTCCGCAGCCAACGCGACCAGGCTGCTCTACTACGACGTGGTGAATCGCGGCGGCAAGTTGGGGCTGGGCGATTTCGTTGGAGGAGATCTCGTGGCCGGCACGGTGCCGCCTGCGACTTTTCCGTCCCTGCTGCAAAAGGGCTACACGCTCGTCTGGAGCGGGTGGCAGGGCGACATCCCGCAAAGCGGTGACAGCCTTCATGGCGCCGTGGGCACCGCCTTTCCAACCGCCAAGAATGCGGATGGGACCGAGATCACTGGCTTGACCACCCAGGAGTTCATCGGGTCCGGGACCACGATGCGGCTCAGCTACAAGCCAGCCTCGTTGACGGACTTCTCGGAAGTCAAGTTCAGCGCACGCCAGTCCTGGTACAACAGCAATCACCAGTTGGGCTATCGGACGTCCTATTCCGCTGCAGTCAGCGACTGGAAGTACGTCGCCAATTCCGATGGCAGCTACTCCGTCTCTTTCACGCCGCCCCAGTTCGTGCCGGACGAACACAACGTCAGCGTGAAGCCGGACGCCGGCACCATCTACACCTTTGTCTATCGAGCCAAGCAGCCGCGCGTCAACGGCATTGGCTTCGCCGCCGTGCGCGACCTGGTGTCCTACCTGAAAAACCTGCCGGCCGATGCGCAAGGACACGCCAACCCGCTGCGCGACATGTTGTCGGCCCGATGCATCGTGGCCAGTTGCTCCAGCAATCCGCCGACGAACTTCGACGTGGCGGTCGCAGCCGGTGAATCGCAGTCCGGCCGCTTCCTGAAGGACTTCCTCTACCAGGGTTTCAACGTCGACAAATTCGGCAAGATCGTTTTCGACGGGATGCTGCCGATCATTTCCGGTGCCAAGCGAACCTGGGTCAACCAACGCTTCTCGCAGCCCGGTGCGACAACGACGGCGCACTCTGATCATTGGCAACCGGGGGATCAGTTTCCTTTCACCTACGGCGTGCTGACCGATCGTTATTCCGGCGTGTCCGACGGCATCCTCAAGAAGTGCCTGGCGACCGCCACCTGCCCCAGGATCTTGCACGTCGACAGTTCGGTGGAGTGGTGGCAAGGGCGCGGATCGCTGGTCGTGACCGACGACCATGAGAATGACCTGGCGCTGCCTTCCAATGTGCGCGTCTACCTGATTGCCGGCGCGAAGCATCAATCGGGCGTGGGCGTCAGAACCGGGATCAACACCTTGCCAGCGTCGACGAGCGCGTGCCTGTTTCCGACAGTCAACATCAAGACAGCGACGGTGTGGCGCGCGCTGCTGTCGAGGTTGACGGACTGGGTGACTGTCGGCGCGGTGCCTCCGTCCTCGGTGCACCCCACGGTCGCGGGCGGGGCGATCCGCATGACACCAACCCAGACCAACTACGCTTTCCCAGCGGATGTCACCAACGTCAAGGTGCCCATCGGTGACGCAGCCACGCCGACGGTCATCAATGGCGCGCACGTCGGCTACTACAACCAGATCTACACCACCGACTACTTTCCCGCCAGTGGCCAGGCCGAGCCGATCGTGGATTTCACCAAGGGCTATGTCCAGCACGTTCCCAAGCTGGACAGCAATGGCAATGAGATGGGCGGCATCATCACGCCCGAAGTCAAGGTGCCTGTGTCGAGTTACGTGGGTTGGAGCCTGCGCAAGAATGGATTCGCTGTCGGCGAGAGCTGTGGCCTTGAGGGATCCTCCGTTCCGCTGGCGGTCAATGCATCCGTCAAATCAGCCGGTGACAAGCGCGCCACGCTGGCTGACCTCTATCCCACGCGGTCGGACTACATCGCCAAATACCGGGCGGCCGCGAACGACTTGCAGGCCTTGGGGTTCATCCTCCCGCTGGACAACCAGAACTGGTACCAGCCGGCACCGACGAACATTTCCTCGAACCTGATTCCCAACCCATGAGCCACGGGCTCATGGTCAGCGGGTCAAAGGAAACGCCGGGTGGCCAGGCCTTGCAACCCGCCGCCTTGCAAGGCGTGCAGGAACGCATCCACCGGCGCCTGCACGTCCGCAGCATCGGCTTCCCAGCGCGATGCGAGTTGGCGCAGCCCGTCGCGGGTGCTTCGTGTGAGCGTGCCTGACAGCGGATCGTCGGCCACGGCCATCAGGCGTTGCGCATACATCAGCCGCGCCTCGTCGCTGGCACCCACCAGCGACAGCAGCGAGCGCATCGCCCGGTCGAAGCTGCTGGCGCTGGGCGGCTGCGCGCCGCCGCCTTGCGCATACCAGGCGCACAGGTACTCGATGGGACCCAGGCTGCGCATGCTCGACGCGCCTGACGAGCCCCACGCCGGCCGCCGTCCGCTGGGCACGCGGCCGCTGCGCAAACCCTCGACCAGCGCGCTGGCCACCGCGCGCCGCGCAGGCGGAGCGGCCCGTTCACCGACCGTGCACAACACGCCCAGCAAGGCGGGGTAGAGCTCGTCCCCCAGGGCCACGCACAAGCGTTCCAGCAGCTCCACGCGAGAGGCTGCATCCGGCAGGTGCGCACAACCATCGATGAGATGCTGCGCCGCTGCGCGCCAGTCAGGTCGCGGGCGAAGGGACAAGGCAGGGGAGGGCGTCATCAGGTGGAATTCAGGCCGAAGCCTCGCGGCTCAGCGCGAGCCGTCGGCCGAGTCGCACAGTGCGGCGATGAAGTCGCGCTCGATGTCGTCGATGCTGCGGCGCGCATCGTGCGGGCTCACGTGCAGCGCCTCGCTGGTGGCGTCGGCGCCCGCATCCAGCCACGCAGCGGCGCTGTCCGTGCTGCGTTGTCCGGCCCGCGCCGCCTCCACGCCCTGCGAAGAGGGAGCGAGCGAGCCGACGCCGAGCTGGTAGGGATGGATGCTGGACATGGTCGTGAACCGGTGTGGGGGTAACGATAGCGGGTCGCTTGGGCGGCGTGCAGTCCGGGTGGACCCGAGCTAGGGTCCACCCCAGCTGCCGCGTCAGGCGCGGCCGTGGTGAGGGTGGTGGCCGCCGTTGAGCACGAGCTTGAAGCTCACGTCCACGTCGAGGGTCAGCTTACCGTGGCCGCCGCCCCAGTGGTGGTTGGTGGGGCCGCCGCGGCCCGCCAGCGAGCCCAGGAACGCACCGATGAAGGTGACGGACAGCAGCCCCGCCAGCAGCTGGAAGGCGCCGCCGAAGCGGTCCTTGAGCTGGCCGGCCTTGGTCAGGTCGGTGCCGTTGATGAAGGACTGGTCCACCTGGCGCAGGCGGCCTTGCGCATCGAAGCCGACGAAGCCCTTGCCGTAGGAGTTCTCGTAGATGGTGTTGCCGTCGGCCACCACCGCGTCGAGCAGTCCGCCCCAGCCCTTGGCCTCGTCGAAGTGCAGGTCACCCACGGTGTTGGTGTCCACGCCGGTGATGTGCACGCCGTAGTCGCCGTTGGTGATGGTGACCTTGGAGGCCAGCGTGGCACCCGGGTTGGCGGCCCAGGGCGTGGTCTGGATGGTGACCTTGGTGCCGTCGTCCAGCGCGAAGGTGGTGGTGCCCCAGAAGTCGAACGCATGCTGGCCGTCCACGTTCACGTGCGGGTCGCCCCAGACCTGGTAGTCCTCGCCGGTGTTCTTGTTGTGGATGTTCACCGAGTTGTCGTCGCCGACGGTGATGCGGTAGTTGTCGTTCTCGAACTGCACCTTGCCGCCCACCTTGGTGGTGCTGGCGTGGGTGGGGTTGCCGGGGTCGGTGCACAGGGCACGCGCATCCAGCGTGGCGGTGGCAGAGACGGTGGCGCTCGTGGTGACGGTCATGATCGGTCGCTCCCCTCAGGAGTGGTTGGGCGGCCGCGGCACCCGCGCACGGCCTGGGAGCGAACTTCAACACGTGTGCTTTGTAAAAGCATGTTCGTTCGTGCCCTAGCTCGGGTGCACGCTGTCGGGGTTGGCCCCAGCGTGAGTGGGAGCTCACGCGTTCAAGACGTCACCCACCGGAGAAGGTTCTGGCCAATGTCGGCAGGATGGCCGCGATGCGTTTGGCCAGCAGTTGCGTGAAGCCGTCGGCCAGCGTGGCCAGCAGCAGCATCCAGATCGCGGTGCCCGCCACGCCCTTGATGGACATGGAGATGGCGATCACATTGAGCTGCGGTGCATAGCGGTTGACCAGGCCCAGCGACATGTCCACCGCGAACATCACCACCAGCGCCGGTGCGGCGATGAGGAAGGCCAGCGTCATCAGGTCGGCCAGGTGGTGCTCGAAGACAGGAACGGCGGCCTGCCGGGGCACGATGCTCATCTGCGCCAGCGGCCAGGCGTGGAAGCTTTCCACCACCGTGCCCACGAAGAGCAGCATGCCGCCGCCCATCATGAACATGAAGGTCGCCAGGCGGCCCATGAGCGCACCCGACACCGACACCTGCTGGCCCGACATCGGGTCGGTGAGCTGCGTGTTGCCCACGCTGATCTTGGTGTCCACGATCTGCCCCGCGGCTTCGAAGGCCCACAGGAAGGCCGCGAGCCCGAAGCCCAATGCCAGGCCCAGCATGGACTCCTTGGCGAAGAGGCCAATCCACTGCGATGTGGTGAAGTGCTCCACAGGCACCGCGGGCTGCAGCGCCACGGTGAGCATGCCCATCGCCAGGAAGATGGCGTTGCGCACCAGCGCCGGCACGGTCTCCGGCGCGAACACCGGCAGCAGCAGGAAGGCCACGGCGACGCGGGTGGTCGACAGGCCCAGCAGCAGCGCCAGGTCGCGCAGCGAGTGGATGGCCTCGAACAGCTCCATCGCCGCTAGCGCGCCACCATGCCCGCGAAGTTGCTCATCACGCGGTCGGTGTATTGCAGCAGCGAGCCGCCCAGCAGCGAGGCGGTGACGAAGATGGTGAGCACGATGGCGAAGAACTTTGCCGCGTACTGGAAGGTCTGCTCCTGAATCTGCGTGGCCGCCTGCAGGAAGGCGATGAGCAGGCCCACGATGGCCGCCACGATGACCGGCGGGGCGGAGATGACCAGCACCAGCCACAGGGCCTGGTAGGTGAGCTGCAATGCTTCGCTTTGCGGCATGGAACGATCCCCTCAGTACGACAGCACGAGCCCGTGCGAGAGCTTCACCCAGCCGTCCACCAGCACGAACAGCAGCAGCTTGAAGGGCAGCGACACGGTGGTGGGCGTGAGCATCTGCATGCCCATGGCCATGAGGATGTTGGACACCACCAAGTCCACCACCAGGAAGGGCAGGAAGATGAGGAAGCCGATCTGGAAGGCCGTGGACAGCTCGCTCACGGTGAAGGCCGGCAGCACCACGATGAAGTCGCGCTCGGCCAGTTGCGCACCGCGCTCGGCTGGCAGCGACTTCTGCGCCGTGCGCAGGAAGAAAGCCCGCTCACGGGGATGCGAATGCTTGAGCAGGAACTCGCGCAGCGGCTCCTTGGCGGTGTCCGCGGCCGAGAGCAGCGACTTGGTGCTGCTGCCCAGGCCCTCGATGGAGCCGACCTTGTCGCCCATCTGCTGCCCCACGGGAAACATGACGTAGATGGTGAGCACCAGCGCCATGCCGTTGAGCACGACGTTGGGCGGCACCTGCTGCAGCCCGAGCGCATTGCGCAGCAGGCTGAGCACCACGATGATCTTGGTGAACGAGGTCACCATCACCGCGACGAACGGCGCCAGCGCGAGGATGACGACGGTGACGAGGGCCGACGAGGGCGAGAACTGGGTGAGGTCCATGAATCGCAGCGGTGCCTCAGGCGGGCTGGGCGTCGAGGGTGGTGGCTTGGGTGGGTGCCGGTCTGATGGCAGGAGCGACCCACAGGGCGGCACCGGCCAATGCCGGCATCAGCCTGCCGCGCGCGACGGGCTCGGTGCTGCCGGGTGGCAGCAGGTGCGCGGCCAGCTGGCGGGGCCAGTGGATGGTGGTGTCGTTGCCGGGCAGGCATTGCAGCGGGTGCAGCAACAGGGCATCGGCGAGCACGACGCGCCAGGCCTGCTCGCTTGCGTCCACGGCCTGTGGCGGAACAGCGAGCCGCCACGGCGAGTTCAGGCCCGTGCAGGGCGCGTCCATCGCCATGTCCAAGATGGAGGAGACGAGGCGCAGCGTCCAGTGCGCGTCGAAAGACGGCGGCAGCAACAGCACGCCGCCGTCGTCCAGTGCGTTAGCAGGCAAGGGCGCCGCATCGAAGCGGGCCAGCTCGCAAATGACAGGAATGCGCTCCCACGACACGCCGTGGCCCGAGAGCGCAGGCGGCACCGCGCGAGGCGCAGCCGCCATCCATCGCCAGGGCAGGGCCAGGCGCGATCCCGTGGGCGCGAGCGAGGCATCGGTGATGCTGGCGAGAACCGCCGCATCATCCGACACCTCGGTGCAGGGCGATACGTCCAACACCGCATCACCCCATTGCTCCAGCGCATCGATCAGCCCGTGCGCCGCCTCCACCGCCAGCGCATGCGCCACGGCATCGCGATGCTCATCTGGTGAAGGCAGATCCAGCCGCACACGCCCCCAGGCTGTGTCTGCCGCAAAGCGCAGCATGCTCATACGACTCGTCCTCCCACCACCATCTTGATGAGGTGCGTCACCGACTGCGCCTCCAGCTTGTCCATCACCCGCTTGCGGTGCAGCTCCACCGTCTTGATGCTGATGCCCATGAGGTCGGCGATGGTCTTGTTGAGCTTGTCCTCCACCACCCAGGCCAGCAGCTCCTTCTCGCGCGGCGTGAGCCGGGCCAGGCGCTGCTGCCATTGGCGGTGGGCGTCGTCGCCGGCTTCCTCCACGGGTGCGGCTTCGTGCCTGGAGAAGGCGCGGTCCAGCGCCTCTTCCAGCGCTGCATCCGCGAACGGTTTTTCCAGGAAGCTCACCGCCCCCTTTTGCATCGCCTGCACCGCCAGCGGCACGTCGCCGTGGCCGGTCATGTAGATCACCGGCAGCTTCAGGCCCTGCTCGTGCAGCCGGTCGTGCAGGTCCAGGCCGCTCATGCCGGGCATGCGCACGTCCAGCAGCAGGCAGGCCGGGCCTTCCGGCGGACTGGCCTGGAAGGCGTCCAGCGCATCGGCCGGATCGGCGAAGTCCACCACCTCGTAGCCGGCGCTGGCCAGCCACCATTGCGCGGAACTGCGGAACTCCGCGTTGTCGTCGACGATGAAGATGGTGCGTGTGCTCATGGGGTCCTCATGCAGGTGAAGAGCTCGGGGCAGGCAGCGGCGCGGGCCGCGCGGTGGGCTCGGTGGACACGGGCAGCGCCACGTGGAAGGTGCAGCCGCGCGCGTCGCCGCCGGCCGGCTCATGGTCGTTCGCGCTGAACCACAGCCGGCCCTGGTGCAGTTCCACGAAGGAGCGGCAGATGTTCAGCCCGATGCCCATGCCGTTGGGCTTGGTGGACTGGAAGGGCACGAACAGGCGCTGCCTTGCGTCTTCCGGCAGGCCGCAGCCGTTGTCGCGCAAGGCGAGCACGGCCTCGCGGCCGCCGCGCTCGATGCTCAGGCGAAGCACCAGCTTTCGCGAGGGCTGGCCGTCGTCGCCGGGCGGGTTGTCGCGCATGGCTTCCAGGGCATTGCGCAGCAGGTTGACGAAGAGCTGCTGCAGCATCACCTCGTCGCCGATGACGGGGCAAGGGCCATCCACCAGGTGCAGCTCGGTGGCCACGCCGTCGCGCTGCAGTTCCCAGTCCAGCAGCGCGAGCGATTCGCGCAGCACCAGCACCAGGTCCAGCGCATCGCGGCGCGGCTGGCGCGAATGGGTGTACTCGCGGATGCGCGCGATGATTCGCGAGGCGAAGAGCGACTGGTCCAGCGCGAGCTGCACGCCTTGCAGCAGCGTGGCCTTGTCGTCGGCCATGGCCTGCCGCTCAATGCGCATGCGGATGCCGCGCAGCACGTTGGCCACCGTGCCGATGGGCTGGTTCAGCTCGTGCGCGAGCGTGGAGGCCATCTCGCCCACCGAAAGCGCCCGCGAGGTGAAGAGCAGCTTCTCGCGGTCTTCCAGGTGGCGGCGTGCGGCACGCTCGCGCTCCTCGTCGTCGCCGGGCTCGTCCATCAGCCGCAGGGCGACGAGGCCGTGCCGCACGATGGTGGCCTGCACGTCCATGCTGCCGGGCTGGGGCCGCCACTGCACCACCTTCGAGTTCGGGCCGCTGCGCATTTCGATGGCAGCGCTCGGCTGGCGGCGCGAGGGCTTGCCCGGCGTTCCGTCCCAGCGCTGGCCGTCGCCGTGCGCGCCGGCCAGGGCATTCATGGCGGCCTGCAGGCCCGGCAGGCGCTGCTCCAGTTCGGCCACCGGAGATTCATGCGTTGCGCAGCAATGCGCTTCGAAACCCGGGCTGCACCAGCGCAGGCACTGGTGCGTCAGGTCCAGCAGCGCGCTGCCGCGGTCGAAGGCGTCCAGGGCGAGGGTGGCGCCGTCCTTGAGAGCGAGGTCGCCCGGCGCGAAGTTGTGGCGAGGATGCGTGTTACGAGACATCGTGACGTTGTTGTTCATGGACTGCTGGCGGACTCCACGCCGGGCAAAGAAGCGCGAGCACGCTCCATTGCCCGCCCAATGCGTGTCGGAAGCGCCGGGCGTCGCCGATGTCCAGGCAGGCGCCGGCCGCTTCCAGGAGAGAGTGAGACGGTGGTGCGAGGCGCAGCAGCAAAGGCGCTGCGCTGCGCTCGGTGGTTCGTGAACGCCAGCGCGGGCCATCGCCTTCGCGGTGCAGCCGCCACGCGGACCACTCGGCTGCGCCCTGGGCGCCGGGCCACCAGCGGGCGGAGAAGGCATGCACCGTGGCCTTGGCGCCGCACAGGAGGTGCGCACGCGCTGGTGCTCTGCCCGGCTTCGGTGACGTCGCGGGGACCAGCAGCAGCACGCAGCGGCGCTGATCGAGTTCGCGCAAGGCGGCACGCTGCCCGGCGTCGACGAGGCGCAGGTGCAAGCTGGCGTAGTCGGGGTCGTCGACGGCCAGCATGCCGTCGTCGCCATTCGGTGGTTCTTCGTCGGCAACGGTCTCGGGCTCTGGCGACTGCGCGTGGTGTTGGCGTTCGTGGTCTTCCAGCCAGTCCGCCTGTTGCCATGTCTCGTGGCGGGACTGGCTCGCTCGTGGCTCCTCGCGCGTGGGCACGGCCGGCGTGCGTTGCATCTGCGCAGGTTGCGCGTGCAGGCTGCTCACTTGCGAGGCCATCAGCACCGCATCGGCGGCTCGCTCGAACGCGGCGGCGGCTTCGGGGCGGACGGCATGCATTGCCAGCGCCGGTGTGCTCGTGCCTGCGGCGGCGGTCGGCGCGAGGCCACGGGGCGTTGCTGCAGCTTCGAGCGACATCGACGCATTGCTTCCCGCCGGCTGCATGCCGGGGTTCGGACTCGCGGTCGCGGCGCGCTGCGCCACCAGATGCGCGGTCTCGCTGGCGAGCGGCGCATGCTGGGCCACCGCACCGTGAGGGTTGGCACCCTGCGCGGCCAGCTGCGCGAGCGTGCCGCGTCCGGGGTCAACGGGCAAAGCGGTTTCGTGACCGGCTGCGACGGCATGCGGCATCGGTGTCGTGGGCATGGCGCGTGCGGCGGATTCAGCGGGCGCGTCGCGAGGCGACTCCATCGCCGGCCCCGTCCCTGGCTCCTGCGCAGGCAGTCCGCTCGGGGGCTCCTCGCCCAGCAGTGCGCGCACGGCCTGCAAGGCCGCGTCCGCCGCACCGGAGATGGCCTGGATCGGGTCCATCGCGCCGGCTCGCCGCGTCAGTTGTTGGCCGCCGCCGCGGGCACCATGACCTCGAAGCGCAAGCCGTGCTCATCCAGCCTGAGCGCATCGGGATCGATGCCCAGCAGTTCGCGCAGGTAGCCCCGCGCCGCCTGCCGCACATGCAGGATGGCCGCCGCGCCTTGCGTGCGTGCTTGGGCCTGGCTTTCTCCGACCAGCACGCCCAGCACGGCGAGTTGCTCGAACAAGGTCTGGCGTTCGCGGGCGCCGGCGGACTGCCATGCCGCGTGTCGGCCGATCACGTGGCGCATCTGCCGCTCGACCAGGGCCAGCTGCGCCTCGTTGATGTGCAGGTTCTGCAAGGCCGCAAGGTTGGCGAGCACGAAGTAGGCGGCCGCCGCGCCCACGTCGTCCACCGGCAGGCCGCGCTGCACCTTGGTGCGGTAGTGCGCGAGGCAGCGCAGGTACATCGCCTGGGCCTGCGCCCGTGCCTTGGGGCTGCCGTGGCTGCGTGCGAGCAGGGCCGGGGCAGCGGGCTCCTTCGCGGGCTCGATGGTGAGGGCCGGGGCAGCTTCGCTTGCATCCCCCAGGCCGCTGAGCGCCTGCCCCAGCAGCTGGCCCAGGCGCTGCGCCATCTCGGGCGGAAAGTCACTGGCATCGCTGCGGGCTTGTTCAATGCTCATCGTGCTCGTCTTCGTCATGGTGGGTGGAGGTCCAGGTCAGTGCGCCCAGCTCGGCACCGCGTGCGGACAGGCGTTCGCGCAGGCGGCCCAGGGCCATGGGCGAGAGGTCGGTGCGTGTGGCGGTGTGGCCGGTCAAGGCGACGTCGATGCGCGTGCCGATGCGCTGCACGTCGATGGCTGCGAGGGGCAGGCGGGTGTCGGTGAGTTCGACGCTGAGGTGTGCGGTCGTGGGCGAGCCGGCGTGATGCACGGCGGTGCCGTGGCGAAGGCTCGTGCCCATCGCTGCTTCGGTCGGCGATACGGCCGGCGTCGAGACCGGTGTCTGGGGAGGCATGGCTGCCGCGTGCTGGAGAGATTGGGCCGCAATGGGCCACGGCATCGCTGTTTCGTGCGCACCGGCCTCGGGCTTCTCCTCATCTGCGTCATGCGAGGCGCGCTTCAGGGCCTGCTCGAAACGGTCACGCTGCACCGGCGACACCAGTGGCGCCGCCGGCGTGCGCCGCTGCTTGTCGACCTGCGCCGTCGTCACCGGCTTGTCCACGGGGGGCGTCGTCATCGCACGGCCTCCCAGCCTGCCAGGCGCTTGGAGGCATCGAGTTCGCGCTCGGCCCTGGCCGCATCGGCCCACCGGGCGTCGCGCTGCACGCGGTCGCGCAGCATCTGCACGGCCTCGCAGCGCGCCATCTCGCGTTGCCATGCGGCCTGGGCTGCATCGAGCGCGTCCTGCGCCTCGGTCAGGCTTTCCTCATCGTCGATGAGCGCGTACTCGGCGCGCTCCAGCAGGTCGTCCAGCATCTCGCGCCGGGTGCTGGTGAAGATGCCCAGCCGCGGCATGGCCGGCGCATGCTCGTGGCCCGCGCGCTGCACCAGCGAGTGCCGCTCATGGCGCAGGCGTGCCACTTCGGCCTCCCGCGCGGTTACCGCGGCCTGCGCGGCGTCCCGTGTCTCGCGGTGGCGCTGGAAGTCCAGGCGCGCGGCATCCTCGCGCAGTCGGCGCAGCCGCAACAGTTGCGTGAGTTCATCGGTGTGCTTCATCCCGCCACCTCCTTCAATCGAGCCAGGGTGTCGCCGAAGGCCGTGGCCTCGTCCGGCGGCTGGCGCAGCAGCGCCTCGATGGCCGGCCACCGGTCGATGGCGTCGTCGGCCAGCGAATCAGCACCGCTGCGGTACTCGCCCACCTGCAGCAGGAATCGGATCTCGCGGTGCTTGGCCATCAGCGAGCGCAGCCGCGTGGCCGCCTGGCGATGCGCCGGTTCGGTGATGCGGCCGAACACGCGGCTCGTGCTGGCCAGCAGGTCGATGGCCGGGTAGTGCCCGCTGTTGGCCAGCTCGCGCGAGAGCACGATGTGCCCGTCGAGGATGGAACGCACCTCCTCGGCCACCGGGTCGCTGCCGTCCTCGTCTTCGGCGAGCACGGTGTAGAACGCGGTGATGGAGCCGCGCTCGTCATTGCCCGCGCGTTCGAAGAGGCAAGGCAGCTCGGCGAACACCGAAGGCGGGAAGCCCCGGCGCACCGCCGGTTCACCGATGGCCAGGCCGATCTCGCGCAGGGCGCGGGCGGTGCGTGTCACCGAATCCATCAGCAGCAGCACGCGGGCGCCTTGTGCGCGAAAGCCCTCGGCGATCGCGGTGGCGGCTTGCGCAGCACGCAGCCGCTCCATCGCCGGCCGGTCCGAGGTCGCCACCACCACCACCGAGCGCGCCAGGCCTTGCTCGCCCAGGCTTTCGTCAATGAACTCACGCACCTCGCGGCCGCGTTCGCCGACGAGCGCGATCACGTTCACGTCGCTGGACGCCTGCCTGGCCAGCATGCCCATCAGCGTGGACTTGCCGCCGCCGGCCGTGGCGAACACGCCCACGCGCTGGCCTTCGCCGATGGTGAGGGCCGCATCGATGGCACGCACGCCGGTGGCGAACACCTGCTGCACCGGCAGCCGGCTCATGGGGTTGGGCGCACCGGCATGCACCGGTCGCAGCCCACAGTCGTCGAGCGCCAGCGGTCGACCATCCAGCGGCTGGCCGAAGGCATCGAGCACGCGGCCTAGCAGGGTGGGTCCGCAGGGCATCAACGGCGAGTCGGACACGATCTCGACCTGCGCGTCGATGGCCACATCGTTCAGTCCGGCCAGCGGCACCAGCAAGGCATCGCCGTGCGACAGGCCCACCACCTGTGCACGCAGCGAGGCGCCGCGGCCGTCGGTGATGAGGCACTGCTGCCCGATGCGTGCGGACAGCCCGCTCACGCGCAAGGTCGTGCCGAATGCCTGGACAATGCGCCCGCGCTCGGCGATGGGCCGCGCATGCCGCAGCGAGCCGATCAGGTCGGCCGCGGCGTGCGTGGCACGCGGGGTGTCGTCGAACAGGGCGCTCATTCAACAGCCTTGCGCGACTCTTCGCGCAGCGACTGCGCGATGCGCTGCAGCTGCACGTCCAGCCCCGCCAGCCATTCGCCGGCAGGTGTGTCGAACACGCAGTCGGTAGGGTGCAGCGAGGCATCGGCCTTCACCTCGATCTGCGGCAGCGCGGACAGCCTCTGCGCCACGGCGGCCGCAGCCTGCGGGTGCACCCGAACCTTGGCCGCTCGATCGGGCATCAGGTCTTCGCCTGCACGTTGTGCCAGGGCGGCCACGACCTCCTGCGGTGCAAGTTCGGCCGTGATGCGGCGGATGACCTCCAGACTCAGTGCGATCACCGCTTCGCGCAGTTCGCGGGCTTGCAGTTGCGCCGCATCGGCCGCATCGGCCCAGGCCGCTGCGAGACCTTCGCTGGCCTGGCGCAGGCCCTGCTCACGGCCCGCGGCGAATCCGGCACCACGCGCTTGCGCGGCTTCGAGTTCCAGGCGTGCGGCCTGGGCCGAGTGGAGGGCCTGCAACTGGGCGAGCAGATCGACCGCGCTGTGGCAGGCCGTCCACTCGTCGGCCGACAGCCAGGGCTGGTCCACGGCGAGGCTGGTGCCGGCGCTTCGATGGATCGCGAGAAAGCTCATGCAGCGATCTCCTTCAGTTCGAGTGCCGCCCTGGCGGCCTCCACCACGCGCGCCGCGGACTTCGCGTTCAAGGCCCGCAGGCCGGGCCCCGCATCGGGCCACAGCAGCTCGCGCAGGGACTCGCGCAGCACCGGCGACTCCACGCTCGCCAGCAGCCAGTCGCGGCCGGTGGCAAGCAGGCGGGCATCGATGTCGTGCTCGATCGGGTCCAGCGTTTCCATGCCCGTGGCTGCGTCGGCGTCGTCATGGCCGATCAAGGCATCCATCGCCGGTTCGCCGAGCTGCGCGCACAAATGCTTGAGCACGCGGCCATCGATGCAGCGCCGCAGCGCGGCCGCATGCGCGCGGACTCCGGCTGCCACGGCCAGCCGGTTCACCGCAGTGCGCTCGCCCAAGGCCCAGTCGGGCACGAGGGCGAGGTCTCGCCAGGCGATGTCACGGCGGCGTGGTGACATCGCCAGCAGGCGCGCGGCCTGGGTGCGGTGGCGGCGATGGTCCGCAGAAGGCGTGGCGTTCATCTCAAGCCCTCTGCCGCGTGGTGATGTCTGTCACCGCGGCCAGCTCGGTGCGGGGCGTCGGTCGCCGCCGGTGCCACCACCACAGTCCTGCGCCCAGCGCCAGCGCGACGCTGCCCGCACCGGCCACCCACCACAGCGTGGTGCCCAGGCCATGCATGCCGCCTGGCGCCGCCGCAGGCTTCACCGGCCAGGGCTCGGACGGGAACAGGACCACGGTGACGTTCTCGTACGCCAACCCCTGGATGGAGTTCACCACCAGGGCCTTGATGTGCCCCATGCGCGCTTCCAGGTTCACGCCCGGCCGGTGCTTGATGAACACCGAGGCCGCGGCGGGTGGCGGCTTGTCGGCCAGCGGGTCCTTCTCGGGCACGGAGAGGTGAACGCGCGCCACCACCACGCCGTCGATGCTGGCGATGGTGTTGGCGATCTCCTGCGACAGCGCATGCGTGAGCCGCGCGCGCTCCTCCAGCGGAGAAGACACGAAGCCTTCCTTCTTGAAGACCTGCCCCAGGCTGTCGAAGCCCTCGCGCGGGTAGCCTGCCGCACGCAGCACCTCGATGGCCTGCGCGAAGTTGTCCTTGGGTGCCACCACCGCGAAGGTGTTGTTCTCGCGCGTCTGCTTGTCGGCCTCGATGCCGGCGTTGCGCAGCACCGCGACCATCTCATTGGCCTGGCGCTGCGAAAGCTCGGCATACAAGTCCTGCTCGCCGCAACCGCTCAGGGCGAGCGTGCCTGCGGCGGCCGTGGCCACCAGCGCATGTCGAAGCCAGCGGGTGCCCATGGGTTCAAGCCTGCTGGCGGAAGAGTTGCTGCAAACCTTCGGAGGTCCGGTTCGCGGCGTTGGCGGTGAGCTGGCAATGGAACATGAATTCATGGCACTTCACCGTGAGCATCACCATCTCGCCGGGCGTGAGGGACCGGCCGCCTTCCGCGGCCGAGCTCGCCTGCGCCGACAGCGTGGAGGCTTCGACATTGATGTGTTCGAGCGGCCGGAACAGCGCCTGCATCGCCTGGCTGGGCGCCTGCACCGGTGCGGCCTGCACCGTCACGCCCGGGCCGCCGGCGGCCTGCGCACGCGAGATGGCCTGCTCGAAGGCGGCCACGTCGGTGAGCGAGACGCCGTAGCCCGCGCTGACGGTGGGCGCGCCCTGCGCTTCGATGGGCAGCGCCGCTGGTGCGAAAGTCGAAACGGGGGTCGTCATGACGGCCCCGGTCAGGACTTCTGCGCCATCGTCTTCAGCGCTTCGCCCGTGGACGACAACGCCGTGTGCGAGGTGTTGGACAGGAAGCCCATCTTCAGCGACTCGGCGCTCAGCTGCGTGATGGTGGCGGGCTTGTCGTCGCCGGCGCTGATCTTGTCGGCGATGGTCTCCATGCTCGACGCCTGGCGGTCCAGCGTCTGGCCCCAGGCATCGGCCATGGCCTGGTACCAGCTGCCGGCCTTCTTGTCGCTGCTGGTCGGCGCGGTGGCCATGACGCTCAGGGGATTGATCGAATCGCTCATCTCGGTCTCCTTCGTTGAGGGTGGGGGGATGGAACTTCAGAAGCGAAGCGGCGTGGTCGAACCACCGCGTTCGAGCAGGACCTCGTGGTCCGCGATGCTGGCGATGCGGTGCCCGGTGGGCAGCAGCGCACCTTCGAAATAGCGGGTGCCGTCGGCGGTGACGACGTAGGACGGTTCGCCCGGCACGATGGCGGCCACGCGCTTGCCCGGGTCGTCCAGCACCGGTGCGGCCTGCGGCGCGGCCGGTGGCGGCGCGTTGCGCGCTTCGAGGATGGACAGGCCCGGCACGTCGCGCCGCGCCACGGTGCGGATCTGCTCGAGCTTGCCCACGTCGGCCTCGTGCGTGGTGACGCGCACGGCGCCGGGGCCGGTCACGTCGGCCTGCGCGTTCACGCCGTTGACGCGGTACACGTCGAGCACGGAGTTCGCCACCTGCTCGTTCACCCACACCGACAGGCGGGCGGTGGCCGGCTGCGAGGCCAGCGTGCGTTCGACGCGCGCGCGTTCCTCGTTCGTCTCCAGGTAGCCGGTGACGCTGATCTCGCCTTGCGGCGTGGCCTTGACCACCAGGCGCGGGAAGCCCGCGGCATGCAGCTCGGCTTCGGCGCGCCGTGCGAGCTGTTCGGTGGTGGGCTCGGCGGGCGCTGCCGTGTAGGCGAAGGCGAGCATGGCCATCGACACGGTGGCGACCGCACCGCCGCCCATGATGAGGCGGCGCGACCAGCGATGTACGTCGGCCGCGCGGCGAGGTGCGGGCGCGGCCTCGTCATGGGTGACCGGTGCGGACCAGTCGCCCTCGGGATCACCGAGCGCGACCACCGTGTCGCCGAGTTGCACCGGCGCATACAGCGGCAGCTGCACCGACTCGCCCGCGGCCAGCATGCGGTCGCCCAGCTTCGCGTCGCCGCTGAGCACTTCCAGCCGAACGCCATCGCCCTGCGGCGTGATGGCGATGCGGCGCCTGGCGAGGTCGCTGCCGCGCAGCACGATGTCGCTGTCGAACTGGCCGCTCACGGTGGTGGGCAAGCCGTCGGACAGTCGGCAGCGCGCGCCTTGCTGCTCGCCGCCGAGCACGCGCAGTTCGAGAGTGCGTTGTGGGGTCATGGCGCTAGCCTCTGAAAGGGTCGTCGAAACGGTTGCCGCGGTTGGACACCGGAGCAGGCGCAACGGGAGCCGGCGCGGGCGTCGAGTTGCCTGGCGCGGAGGCCGGCGGTGCAGGCCGCGAGCCCGCAGGCTCGACCGCCACGCGCCGCCCGCTGGACAGCCGCGGCGAGATGAGGAACATCCGCTCCACCCGCGAGTTGCTCTTGCTGGTGCTGCGGAAGAGGGCGCCGATCACCGGCACGTCGCCCAGCACCGGCACCTTGGTGGCCTCGTCGTTGCTGCTCTCGCGGGTGATGCCGCCCACCAGCAGGCTCTCGCCCTCGAAGATCAGGGCCTGGGTGTTGATGGACGAGCGGTCCACCACCGGCAGCGTGTCCACCGTGCGGGTGGACAGCGACCCGTCCTCGATGGCCACGAGCATCTTGATGCGCACGTCGCCGCGGTCCTTGAACACGTGCGGCGTCACCCGCAGCGTGGTGCCGGCCGACACGTTGAACAGGTCCACGTCGTCGCGGCCGGCCACGCGCACGAAGAAGGTGCTGCTGTTGTCGAACACCGCTTCCACGTTGGACAGCGTGAGCACCTGCGGGCTGGACACGACCTTGGCCGCGCCCTGCTCCTGCAGCGCGTTGATGCGTGCGATGAACTGGTTCGCGTTGCCCAGCACGGCCGAGATGAAGCCGCCCTTGCCGATGGGCGTGATGTCCCCCGGCGGCGTGGTGGGCGTGAGCAGCAGGTCGGAGTTGTCGCCACGGCCGAACAGCAGCGAGCCGCGGCCCTTGGTGTAGCGCCAGTTGATGCCCAGCTCGCGCATCTTGTCGGTGTTGACGTCGATGATGGTCGCTTCGATCTCCAGCGCCTGCGGCTCCACGTCCAGCGCGGCGATGAGCTGCTCGTACTGCGACAGCCGCTCGGGCATGTCGCGCACGATGACGGCGTTCAACCGCGCATCGGCTTCGACGCGCACCTGCTGGGCCTCGCTGGAAGGCAGCACCATGGCCATGGTCGACGGCGAGAGCACGGGCGTTCCGGTGCCGGAGGCGTTGGCCGCGCCCACCATGCCGGGCAGGGCGCCGCTGGCATACGCCGCGGCCAGCGTGGGCGCGGAGGGTGCGTTGGTGTCCGCGTCCGGTCCGCCCAGTGTGCCGTTGGCGCGGCCGGTGCGTTGCCCGCGCAGCCCCGGCACCGTGTTGCGCGACGGTGCCTCGAAGGACGCCACCGCCACCTGGCTGCGCGAGTTGCTGGTCATCATCGCCCGCACGATGCTGGCCACGCCCGGCAGCACCACCGAGCGGCCGCCGAAGTTGATGGACACGTCCTGCGCCCAGGCGTAGCGCAGGTAGAACACCTTGAAGCCGCTGGGCGGCGCGACCTTGTCGCCCACCATCTGCGCGCGGGTGATCTCTTCTACCTGCTCGATGAAGCGCCGCGTGCCGCTGGCCACCAGCGTGCCTTCGCGGGTCACGCGCACGGTGTTGCGTGAATCCGGCAGCCGCATCTCGTTGACGGTGCGCTGCACCTTGGCCGACAGGCTGGGCGCGATGGGCAGCGTGCGCGTGGCCATGTCGCTGGGCGCGTAGATGTGCAGCACCACGCCGTCGTAGTACTCCACGAGGTTGAAGGCGCGCGACACGTTGCGCCACACGCGTTCGGCCGGGCCGCTGAAGTTGCCGTTGACCGCGCCCTTGACGGACGGGCTCACGTTGACCGGCACGTCCACCAGGCCGAACAGGTCCTGCAGGAACCCGGCGATGGGTTGCTCCCGGGCCGTGAGCTGCACGGTGCGGTCCGCGAAAGGAATGGGCATGGCCTGCGCGGGCAGTGCCATGCACAGCAACAACGCCGCGGCGAACGCCCGCCAGCCATGCAACCATGCCCCCAGCGGCCACGCCGCCCCGACTCTTGAAATCATGCAGCCTCCAGCAATGGCGCTCCGGGCAGGCCCACGCGAGCGGCCACGTCGAGCTGGAGCGTGGGCACCAGTTCGTGGAAGCTCAGCACGGGCGTGTCGAAGCACTCGGTTTCGATCAACTTGCGCACGTGGCGGCGGATGTCCACCGCGGTGACGACGGCACCGGGCGCATGCGCGCGCACGGCGGTGTTCAGGGCCTGCATCGCGTCCATGGCCTGTTGCGGGTCCAGGGCGAGCTGCTGCACGCCGTTGGTGACGCGCACGGCCTGGCGCAGCAGTTCCTCCAGTTCGGGCGCGAGCAGCACCGCAGTGAGCCGGCCTTGCGGCGCGACGCGGTGGCTCAGCTGCCGCTTGAGCGCGATGCGCGCCAGCTCGGTCAGCGCGTAGACGTCCTTCTCGCGCTGCGCCGCATCGGCAATCGCTTCGAGGATGTCGCGGGTGTTGCGGATGGCGACTTCCTCCTCGACCAGGCGGCGCAGGATCTCGGCCACGCGCTGCAGCGGCAAGGCGCGCAGCACTTCCTTGACCACGTCGGGGATCTCGCTGGACGCGCGGTTGAGCAGGGCGCTCGCCTCCTGCGTGCCGAGGAAGAGGGCGGTGTGCCGGCGCAGCGCCTGCAGCGCGGCATGGGCCAGCGCCTGCGGCACGTCGCCCTCTGGCAAGGGGCCGCGGGCGATGGGCACCTCGTAGGCCAGCAGCCGCCACGCGGCGTCGGCTTCGCTTGCGGCATGGGCGCCGTGCAAGGTGATGCGCGGCAGCGGCAGGCCCAGCGTGAGGTTGATGTGGTCCAGCGTGGTTTCCAGCGACTGCACGAGCTGGTGCGGCGTGTCGCCGTGCATGAGCGCCGCGGGCACTTCGAGCAGCAGCGGCACCGTCGGCCGTGCGGCAGGCAAGGCAGTGGACAGCGTGGCCGGCGGCGGGTCCTTGCGGCGCAGCACGGTCTCGCGCGCCGGGCGCGACAGCCGCTGCCAGCGTGCCTTCACCGCCGGCATCAGCAGCGCGCCGCTGATGGCGAAGGCCAGGCCCAGCACGGCGAAGACCGCGCCCGGGAAGCCCGGCACCAGCGCGAGCATCAGGCACAGGCCGCCTGCCACCAGCAGCACGCGCGGCTTGGCGGAGATCTGCCGCGTGATGGCTTCGCCCAGGTGGCGGTCGGTCTCTTCGTCGGTGGTGCGGGTGACGATGAGGCCAGCCGACATCGCGGCCAGCAGCGCGGGGATCTGCGACACCATGCCGTCGCCGATGGTCAGCACCGAGTACTTCAGCATCGCGTGCGACAGGTCCATGCCCTGCTGCAGCACGCCGATGCCCAGCCCGCCCAGCAGGTTGATGACGATGATGACGATGCCCGCGATCGCATCGCCCTTCACGAACTTCATGGCGCCGTCGAGGCTGCCGTGCAGCTTGCTTTCGAGTTCGAGCTGGCGGCGCTTGCGCCGGGCTTCATCCTTGTCGATGAGGCCCGAGCGCAGGTCGGAGTCGATGGACAGCTGCTTGCCCGGCATCGCGTCGAGCGAGAAGCGCGCCGCCACCTCGGCCACCCGCTCCGCACCCTTGGCGATCACGATGAACTGCACCACCGTGATGATGAGGAACACCACCAGCCCGACCACCAGGTTGCCGCCGGCCACCAGGCGGCCGAAGGTGTCGATGATGTGCCCCGCATTGCCGTGCAGCAGGATGAGCTTGGTGGTGGCGATGGCCACCGAGAGCCTGAACAGCGTCGTGATGAGCAGCACGCTCGGGAACACCGAGAACTCCAGCGGCGAGCCGATGTACAGCGCCACCAGCAGCAGGACCACGCCCACCGCGATGTTCACTGCCACCATCGCGTCGATGATGAGCGGCGACAGCGTGAGCACCATCATCGCGAGGATGGCGACCACGCCGCCCACGAGCAGGATGTCGCTGTAGCCTCGCCCGCGCCAGGCGCTGGCGAGCGGATCGGTTCGGGTCGCGGTGGGCAAGCTGCTCATGGTCGTGTGCGTCGGAACTCAGTCGTTGTCGGCAACAGGAAGCCCGCGCCGGTCTGGCGTTTGCCGGGCTGGCGGCGGTGAGGACGGGTGAGGCGCTCTGGGGAGCGTCACAAGTCCGCCCGCCGCGCGCTCGTCGTCGAGCGGTGGGCGATCGAACTCAACGTTCGGTAGGCGTCGAGCACCTGCCGCACGTAGCTGCGCGTCTCGGCATAGGGCGGTACCTGTCGCCCGTGCTTTTCGACCGCGCCTTCTCCGGCGTTGTAGGCCGCCAGCACCAGCGTCAAGTTGTTGCCGAAACGCTCCTGCAGCGACTTGAGGTAGGCGGCGCTGACCTCCAGGTTGGTCCGCGGCTCGTACAAGGCCCGCGTGCCGTCGACACCGAAGCGTTGCGCGGTGGCGGGCATCACCTGCATCACGCCCTGTGCGCCGGCGTGCGAGCGGGCCGCGGTGTTGTGGCGCGACTCGACGTGCGCGATGGCGTGAAGCAGCAAGGGGTCGATGTCGTGCCGCCGCGCGACCTCGTCGATGTCGGGCGAGAGCGCGATGGCCCGTGCGCCGGCGCTGCCGTTGCGGCGCGTTGCCGTTGATGTCGGCAGCGAGATTGCAGCCAGCGGCGGCAGCACCACGCGCGACACCGGCGCGGGGCTCGCATCACCGCCGGTGGCAGGCGTGCGGTCTGTGTCGAAAAGTTGCAGCTCGCGTGAAACCGGCTCCGGAACCGCCGGCCGGCGGGCTGCGCCTGCCCGATCGGACATCACCACCGCGTCCGCTTGCGGTGCGTTCGTGCGAACAGCGTTCGCCCGTGCGAAATCGTGGCAAGCCGATGCCGCGAGGCTGAACTTGCTGCGCTGCGCCACCGGCAGCTTCGCGATCGCTGCATCGCACTCGCCGGTGTCCGCCCACACTGGCCCTGCGATGCCGCAAACCAGCAGGATGAGGGCCCATTGCCAGGGTGCATTGTGTGCACGCAAGGCGCGGCCGATTCGACGACGCACCCCTTGTGCGAGGGGGCGCCTGAAGGCTCCGTTCATCGTCACCACTCCCATTTCCGACCCGTCGTTCGCCCGTCTTTTGTGCATTGCAGTGCAGGGTCGATGGAGCGCAGTGTTGGGGCGATCCCAAAGGCCTTTCGTGACAAGTCATGGCGATCCTGTGACAGCTGGTAAATGGATTCCAAAGGAACTCCAATATAAAAACGCGCGCACGTGGCATCCCGACCCCCTAGGTTGCATGCAGTTTCAAATGCGGAGGGGAAACCTTCGACGATGGCAGCCGTTCGGAGCAGGTCATCGGCCCGTCATGCGGTCGGGAAGACCATTGGCTTCACGACCACGCAGTGCAGGGGAGGCCCCATGGCCGACAAGAACGACGGCGGGGACAAGACCGAAAAGCCCACGCCGAAGAAGCTTCAGGACGCTCGCAAGAAGGGCCAGGTGGCCAAGAGCAAGGACGTCACGAGCACGGTGGAGCTGCTCGTGTGGCTGGTGCTGGCCATGCTCGCGAGCGTGTACGCCGCCACGCAGCTCACCACCTTGATCGATGCGATGCTCATGGCCATCCGCGACCCCTTCGCCCTGGCCGCGCCGGCGATCGGGCAAAGCGCATTGCATGCGTTGCTTGCGCTCACCGCGGCCTTGCTGCTGCCAGTGGCGGCGGTGGGCATCGTCGCCGAGTACCTGCAGGCGGGGCCGGTGTTCTCGGTGGAGCGCTTCAAGCCCAAGCTCGAGAACATGAACCCGGTGGAGGGCGTGAAGCGCATGTTTTCCATGGACAACCTGGTGGAGCTGGTGAAGGCCGCGGCGAAGACGGTGACGCTGCTGGGCATCGGCTGGCTGGCGGTGTCGTCGCTCCTGCCGCAGCTCGTGCACTTGCCTTTCGCTGACCGGCCGGAATCGGTGGGCAGCGCGATCTGGGCGGCGGCCAGGCCCGTGCTCACCTGGGCGGTGGCCGTGTTCGCGCTGCTGTCCATCCTCGACCTCGCGTACCAGCGCTTCAGCTTCACGAAGAAGATGCGCATGAGCCGGCGCGACATCCGCCAGGAGCTCAAGGACAGCGAGGGCGATCCGCACATCAAGCAGCACCGGCGCCAGGCCCACGAGGAGTGGTCGCAGCGCAATGCGCAGCAGGCGGCGCGTGGGGCGAATGCCTTGATCGTCAACCCCACGCACGTGGCCATCGCCATCGACTACGACCGCGAGAACTGCCCGGTGCCCACCATCGCGGCCAAGGGCGAGGACCACGTCGCGCGCGCCATGCGCGAGGCGGCGGAGGAGGCGGGCGTGCCCATCGTGCGCAACATTGCGCTCGCCCGCGACCTGCTCGCGCGCGGCGAGCCGGGCGAGGTGATCCCGCAGGACCTCTTCGACGTGATCGCGCAGGTCATCCTCTGGGCCAAGGACGTCCGCGAGGAGATGGCCCGCGAGGCCGGGGCCGGGCCGGCGACCGCAAGGCGCGCCCCGCCCGGCGAGGACCTGACGCGCTACGACCTCGCGCCATCCGCAGCGTTGGACCCCCACCACCAGCAAGGACATGCATGAACGATGGCCCCGGCCTTGTGGCCAACCTCATCTCCACGGTCGTCGCCCTGATCGCGGTGCTCGCGCTCGCCTGGGTGTCGCTGAAGCTGCTCAAGCGCATGCAGCTGCGGCGCACGCCAGGCGGTGACGAAGGTCACTTGCCGCGCATTGTCGGCAGCGTGGGGCTCGGGCCGCGCGAGCGCCTGGTGACCGTGCGCTACCGTGGGCGCGACTACCTGCTGGGCGTGACGGCAGGCGGCATCAGCACGGTCGACTCCCATGAGATCGACCCGCACGGCAACGAGGTCGAATGACCTCATTGCGCCTGCATGGCGACACCATTGGATACACGCAGACCGTGATCGGCTTGTCAGCCGGAAGGCACACTCGCGCGTCTTCAAGGGACAAGCACAACGACCTCTGGCGCACCCTAGCTATGGCACGCACCAGCTATTCCGAACGTGAGGCATCGCCTTCAATTCATCCCGTCAGCCGACGCCAAAACGAACAACGCGGCGCAGGCGGCACGATGAATCAACCCACGTTCCAGGAGAGACCCCATGTCTGGTGCATTGAACAGCGTTTTTGGCGGCGGCAACATCTTCGGCGCGCTCTTGAGTGTCGCGTCCATCGCCTTCCCGCCCCTGGCCCTGGCCGGCGGCCTGAGCAACCTGCTCACGACCGCGATCGGCGAGGCCGTCAAGATGGCCGCGACCACGCTGGCCCAGGAGTTCGGCATGCCCAAGTTCCTCACCAGCCTCATCGGCCAGGTGGTGGACTCGGTGGTGGGCCAGCTCACCAAGCAAAGCGACCCGGCTGTGGACAGCCACCTGAAGGAGACCGCCGGCAGCGCGGTGGACGACTTCAAGAACGACCTGTCCAAGAGCATCGTCGACAACGCGGTGCAGAACATCAAGAGCACGAAGAAGAAGGGTTCCGGCAGCTGGCTGGAAGCCCTGGCCGAGGCCCTGGGCAAGGCGCTGGATGCGCAAGCCGCCAAGGTGCAGCAGCTGTCGTCGGAAATCACCGACCAGAACGCCAAGGACAAGCCCAGCACCATGACCGAGCTGCAGACCGCTTCGCAGCGCCTGAGCTTCATGATGAACTCCGCCGACCAGGCCATCAAGACCATCGGCGAAGCGCTGAGCACCGCGGCTCGCAAGCAATAAGGGCGCTTCGCGCTCGGCCCGCGCAAGCGGGTCACCGGAAGGCAGGAGATGGTCTCCTGCCTTCCTTTTTCCATTGGGAGATGCACAGATGAAGTCCACGTTCCGACGCCTGGCGCTCGCCGCCGGCGCAGCATTGGCGATGGCGGGGCCGGCCCGCGCCTACATCGACTACGTGCCCATGATGAGCGTGGGCACCTGGAACAACAACTCCAACGTGTACATGTCCGAGTGGCGCAAGCACATCGGGCAGCCCGAGAAGGCCGTGGCCACGCAGGGCAAGGCGGCGGCGCTGACGACCAGCGCGGGCCTGTCGCCCACCGTGGTGCCCACGCGCAGCGCGTCCAACGTGCCGGCGCAACTGGCGGCCAACTATCCGCCCGACAAGCGAGCCGAGACCGAGCGCGCCTTCCGCGAATTGCTGGATGGCTACCGCAAGATCGAGCAGCGCTTCAACATTCCCGCCAACGACCTGGCGGGCGCCGTGGCGGCCTTCGTCGCGGGCTCGTGGATGGCCTACCGCAACTCCGACTTCCCCGACGAGAACTTCCCGGCGCTGGTGTCGCAGATGCGCCAGATCATCGCGTCGAACCCGGAGTTCCTGCGGGCCTCCGCGGCCGAGAAGCGCGACATGTACGACCAGATGGTCATCCGAGGCCTCTTCCTGGCCACGGTGCAGATGGCGCTCAAGCAAAAGCCCAATGACGCGGTGGCCGCCAACATGCGGCAGATCGCCAAGGGCAACCTCGAACAGTTTCTCAAGACCGATGCCGAGCGGGTGCAGGTGACGGCAAAGGGTCTGTCGTTGAACTGAACCTGCAAGACGACCAGGGATGGATGTGATGTCGAAGAAGTCTGGATACATTCAAGCCGCCGGCGCAGTGCTGGCGTTGGCCATCGTGGCCGGATGCGGCGGAGGCGGCAGCAGCTCGGCGCCCACGCCGACTCCCACACCGCCGCCGCCGGGGCCTGGTGGCAGCGGCGCCATGTTCTACACGCAGGCCGGATCCGCATCGCGCCTGGACGTGTCGGCCGGCGTGGAAAGCAAGAAGGCCCTGGCCACCGACAGCAACGACCAGCTCGGCTACGGTGGCGGCCTCTTCACCGACGTGACGGTGGTGACCCACACGACCGCTGCACCCAACGAGTACACCGTCAACCTGTGGCAGTACACCGCCGGCACCTTCCAGTTCGTGAAGTCGCTGCCCGTCATCAGCTCCGCCGGATTGCGTGTGTCCGGCCCCGTCCAGCCATCGTCGGACGGCACGCGCTTCGCCTTGCACACGATCGAGAACAATGGGCTGGGCACGCCGGACACCGACCACATCTACGCCGTCGACGCGAGCGCCAACGTGCTGATGCACGCCAGCGGCCTGCATGACCCGGTGTGGCTGGGCGCGAGTGCCATCGTGGCCGCTGGCGACGACGGCTTGTTCAGCATCCCGCTCGCGGCGCCGTCCACGCCGGTGCGCATCGGCGCGATCGGCCTGGGCAGTGCCGGCAACGCGCCATCGCAGCCGGCGGTGTCGCCGGATGGATCGGCCATCGCCTTCATCCAGGGCGGGGCGCTGTGGCGCATCAACGTGGATGGGTCCAGCCTCACGCAGTTGTCGCAGGTGCATGCCGGCCAGGCGTGGCCCGCATGGAGCCCGGACGGCACCAAGGTCACGGTGGTGCGTGGCGATTGCCCGCCGCTCGGGTCGGGTTCGCCCGAGCCCGACATCGTGCCGCTGTCCGCCACCACGGCGAACCAGGACGTGACCAGCACGGCCGCGGTGATGAAGCAGGGATCGGTGCCGGCGCGCAGCTGCGGGCCGGTGTACTGGACGGCGAGCTGACGCGGCCCGGGCTGATGGCAGAGCAGGACACGCCACGGCTGAGCCTTCGCGAGTTCGAGCACCGCGACCGCGAGGCCATCACCGCCATGCATGCCGATGCCCGCGTGCGGGCCTTGCTGGTGGATGACTTCCCGCTGGACGATGCCCGCGTCGCGCATGCCTTCATCGAGCGCATGCAGGCCTACTACCGAACCCATCCGGGCCTGGGCATCTGGTGCGCCGAGCGCTGGGTGGCCGCCTTGTCGGACGAAGACCTGGCGAACCCGGAGGTGCAGGCTTCGCTGAGCGATGAGGCGCTGGCCTTGTTTTCCAGGCCCGTGCCGTGCTTCGTGGGCTGGTTCAACCTCATGCGCGTCACGGACATGCCGCAGGAGGTGGAGATCGGCTGCAGGCTGATTCCCGAGGTGTGGGGCAGCGGGCTGGTGCACGACGGCGGCGAGCGCCTGCTGGACAAGGCCTTCCTGGAACTGGGCCTGCCGCGTGTGTGGGGCATCTGCCATCCGCAGCACCGCTCGGTGCGGCATGTGCTGCGCACGCTGGGGTTCCGGCACGACGGCGACCGCCCATGCAGCGGCGCGGCGGCGAGCTGGTTCGTCATCGATCGGGACCTGTGGATGCGCGCCAGGGCCACGCCGCGCCGGCAGCGCATGCGCGCGAGCCTCGAAAAGTCCACCACGAGTCAGTCAAGCAGCACCATACTTTGAACATGAAGACCTCGCTGTTCGTCAGCGTGCTGGCGACGGGGTGCATGCTGTGCGTCGACGCTGCCTGGGCGGCCGAGCGCGACCAGGCATGCCCACCGTCGGTCATCGAACGCATCGGCCGTGTGCTGGAGCTGGACCACTTCAAGCCCCGGGACGATGAAGGCATCGTCGTGTCCAGCGCATGCAAGGCCTGGCCGATGGACAGCCAACTGCTGATCGCCGCGGTGGCCTACGACCAGGGCGAGGAGTCGCGCAAGTCGCTCTTCCTCGCGGTGATTCGTGTTGGCGATGGCCTGGTGGTGGCCAGCCATCGCGGCAGCATCGGCGAGGATGCGGTGGTGTCGATCTATGGCGGCAGCCTGCGCATCGACACGGCGCGCTATGAGCTCTCGCCGGGGGTGCGAGCGTTCGGCCTGGACATTGCCAGCGGCACGCCTGGCCCTCGCTGCGCCGAAGGCGGCCTTGGGCCGACGCGTTCCTTGTACGTCGTGGAGAAAGAACACATCCGCCCCGTGCTCGAAGAGGTGTGGCTGTCGCACTGGTGGTTTGTCAAGGGCAGCAACCCGGCGTGCAGCCCGGTCGAGACGGAGGACGATGAGATCGAGCAGGCGGGTTTCAGCATCGCCGTCGGTGCCGGCACCACGAATGGCTTCAAGGACCTCGTCATCACCGGGACGTCGCGCGTCCCTGAGGGGCACAAGGCCAGGCGCAAGCCGCTCAAGGTGAGGCTGCGATACGACGGAACGAGGTATCCGAACGAAGCGCTGGTGGATGACATCCTGAGGTGGCGCAGCGACACGCCCTGAGGCGTGCGGCTCCTCTCAACGCGAGGCGGCCACCAGCAGCGGGCGGAACAGGCGGCCCTCGGCATCGACGGCCGTTTCCTTGAACCACGCCGCCACCAGCACCGGCCCGCCGCCCAGCAGCGATGGATGCTCCCATGCGCGCAGCAGGAAGGCGGCATGGTTCTCCGGGTAGGTCGTCAGCACCTTCCAGCCGTCGCCCAGCCGCTGCGCATAGAACTCGCACAACGACTGCCAGCTCATTGACGGTGACAGCCGATGCCGCATGACGTCGAGCTTGCCGTGATCGCGGCCGACGCTGTCGGCGATGGCGACTTCTGCATCCGACAGGGCGAGGTCGAACACGCCGCGCGCACCAATGGGCGCCGCTTGCGGCGGCGCCAGCTCAGGCGAGGCCGGGCCGCGGTCGGAACAGCCGGGCAGGGTGGTCAAGGCCAGGCCTGCCATGCCCAGCAGGCGTCGGCGCGAAAACGAAGGCAGCTCATCGGTCGTGCATCGCATGCACCGAGTATCACTGGTTGGCCAGCACCACCGTGTTGGCGGCCCCCTGGAAGAACGGATCCGCCGGTCCGCGGTAGCGGTTGGTGGCGCCGGGGTCCTTGGGCAGCGCCATCTCGCTCAGCGCATCGCGCAGCGACTTGCGGCCCGCGCTCACGTCGGCCACGATCTCGCGCAGGGCCTCCTTGGTCAGGCCATTGAAGATGCCCGAAGCGATCTTGCCGGAGGTCGGCATCTTGGTGATGGCCGTGGTGCCCACCGTGATCGCCGTGCTGAACACGTTGCTCAGGATGTCGCCCTTGGTCTTGTCGTCGGCGTTCATCTTGTTGATGCCCGCCTGCACCGCGCCGGAGTAGTAGCCCAGGTTCTGCGCGTTGCGGTAGAAGCTGTCGCCGTTGGCCGTCTTCTCCGGCGTGTTGATGTACTGGGCGGCGCTCATGCCGGTGCCCGCGCCTTGCAGCGCCGCGATCTGGCGGCCGATGGCGGGGTTGGTGGAGTTGGGGTCTTCCTTGATCACTTCCTGCAGGTAGGTCGTGAGCGCCTTGCCGCTGGCATCGCGATTGTTCAGCTCGTTGACGATGCCTCGGGTGTCCGAGTCCATCACCTTGGTCAGCCCCTCGGCCACGACCTTGGCAGCGTCGCCCGCGCTCGGGTTGGGCGTGAGCAGCGTGTCGGAACCGCGGATGTCGCTCAGGGCGGTGGTGGCCGCGGTGAAGACCCGCGCCTTCACGACCGGGTGGCTGCTGTTGGCGGCCGCGTCGAGGATGCCGCGCAGTCCTGCGGGGTCGAAGGTCGTCTGAGGCTGCGACACGCCCATGCCGCCGGAGTAGCTGGTCATGCGCTCGCCTTCGCCGGCCTTCACCACTGATGCGAGTTGCTCGGGACTGAGCGCGGTGACGGCGGCATTGAAGGAGGCCGGGTCGTTCTTCAGGCTGGCCAGCACCTTGCCGATGCCAATGGCTTCCTTGTCGCCGAAGGTGGTGCTGGAGTAGCCGAAGCCGGTGTCGATCTTGGCCTCGCGGTCGGTGGAGTGCGCCGCAATGGCCTTGACGTAGTCGACCTTGGCCTGGCCGGAGCCGAAGGTGGCCACCGAGTCGCTGAGCGCGAGCACGTCACCGCGGTCGCTGAAGGCATTGGCCAGGCGTCCGAGCTGCGTACCGTCCAGTTCCTTGGCGAGGTCGTTGAACATGTCGCGCTTCTCGTCGCCCGACAGGCCCTGTGCGCCGAAGATGCCGCCGGAGTTGACGTCATCGGCCAGCCCGTGGAGGTCGCCTTCGCTGAGCTTGGAGATGATGGCGTTGGCGTCGGCCGGCGAATACTGCTTGAGCAGGTCGCGCACCTCGTGCATGTGGTCGTTGCGTGATGTGCCCCAGAAGCCATCGTCTTGCACGAGGTTGTGGATCTTCTGGGCGGCCTGGTCGACGGTCAGGGGCATGGTGGACTCCGTGGGACGGCATGAAGGGCGAGCTCAAGGCTCGGACCTCCAGACCATATCCACCGCGTTCGACGACGCCCAGATCGGACGCGCCCGAGCTAGGGTGTACCCGATTCCGGGCGTGACTTTTGCCCGAGGATGCGCCTGTAGCCGGGTCGACCGGGGTGCGCTGGCCTGACGTGCTGCCTTATGCTTCGCCCCGCCTGGGAGGGACCCCGGCACATCAAATAACAGGATCATGAAATGTCGGGAAACGTCGGGAGAGCGAAGCTCATCGCTGGGGCAGCCATTGCCGCGGCGGTTGTGGGATTCGGCGGCTGGCAGTACTACCAGTCGCCCGGCCAGGTGGCCGCACGCCAGCTGAAGCAAGCGGCACAGGCCAGGGCCGAAGGGCATGTCGTGCAGTCGGCCGCGCTGTTCGCGGGTGTGGCGCAATCGGGGACCGAAGCGGCGTCGCAGGGTGCCGTCGGCCTGAAAGGACTGCTGGACCTCGCCACCTTGCAGGCCTTGCCCGCGGCCGACGCGGCGCAGGTGCTGCAGCATGGCCTGCGCGCACGCGCAGCCGGACACGCGCCCATGTCGGGCAAGGACGTGGCCGGTCTCGGCTGGGCACTGGTGGCCGCGCATGCCGACAAGGACCCGGCCGGCGCCAAGGCCGTCCTCGATGCCATCAAGGTGGTGGAGACCGACAAGGCCAAGCTCGCAACGGCGACGCTGCCGCTGCTGGAGCGCATCGTGGCGGCGGATCCGCGCAATGCAGCGGCGGCCATTGAATACGCTGAACTGCTGGACCAGCGCCGCGATTGCGCGCGCTGTGAGGTGCTGCTGGCACCGCACGCTGCCGTGCTCGGAAAAGGCGAGGGCGCCCGCATCCTCGGCCAGATCTATGCAGCCAAGGGGCGGCTGGACGACAGCTATGCGCTGCTTCAGCCGTACACCGAGGAGAAGCTGAAAGTCTTCGTGAAGCAGCAGGCCGACTACGAGGCCATGGTCTCGGGCATCGAGAAGTCCTCCATCGAGATGCTGCGCCGTGACAAGGCGCCGGCCGAGTTCTACAAGCGCTACGACGCGGCCGACGAAGCCGGCAAGCGCGAGATGGTGTCGGGTTTCATCGACGAGCAGATGAATGCCAGCGGTGCGCTGAAGGCCTTGGTGCAGGGGTTGCGCCAGTCGGCCGCCATCGTGCCCGTGGCATTGGACCTGGGCATCGTGACTGTCCAGCGTGCGCAGACCTTGAGCGACACTGCGGCGCGCAACGCGCAGTTCCAGGCCGCGGAGAAAGTGTTCCTGTCCATCCGCGGAGTGGTGGGCAACACGGACAAGTACCGGCTCTACCTGGGCCAGGTCTACTACTGGTTGGGCAAGCAGGCCGATGGCAAGAAGCTGTTCGACGAATTGCTGGCCTCGCACAAGCGGGAGCCCGGAATGTTGATCGACGTGTCCGTGCTGCTGCGCTCCATCGGCGCCGTTCAGGAGGCGCGAGCGCTGAGCGAGGAAGCGCATGCCAAGGCCACGGACAATGACCTTCGCTGGACCGCCGCTCACCTCCGCTCGGTGATGAATACCGATGCACAGGACGAACTGGCCTGGCTGGAGCGCTCGGACCGTTCGCAGGCCCGCATTCGCGCATCCATCCACACGGTGCGTGCACAGATTGCCGAGCAAAAGGGCCAGCGTGCCGCGGCCAAGCGCGACTACGAGTTGGCGGCCGAGGAGTTCGCCAAGATGCCGGAAAGCTCCACGCAGCTCAACAGTTCGGCGCTGGTTCACCTGGCGCTGTATTCGATGGAGGGCGATCCCAAGCATCGGGATGCCGGACTGGCCCAGCTCGACCAAGCCCTGGCACTGATGCCCATGGACAGCATCCTCTTGCTGAACAACGTGGGCGCGGTGGGCTCCGCAGCGGCAGCGGCCATCCTCGGTGAACGCATCGACCTCCCATTGCTGCACATGCCGGCCAACTTCCACCTGGTCACCTTCCTGTACGACGACGAGGCTTCGCTCGATCGCGTGCGCCGCACCATCCGGGAGAACGAGGCCGTGAAGAAGGGCCTGGCCTACAGCGAGAAGGCTGCACTGCTTGCCCCGCGCAACCCGCGCGCCTACGCGTTCTCCGGATCCATCGCCGCCATCGTGGACGATGTCGGGGCGATGAAATCCATCGCGACGCGCGCAACGGCGGCCAAGGTGGACATGGCCGACGGCAAGGAGCGCCTGCGCAAACTGACCGATGGTTCGGAACTGAAGAAGAATGTCGAGGAGACCCAGGTCCAGGTCCGGCAGGCTGCTGCCTTGATGGGCCAGAGCGCACTTCAGCGCAGCCCGGCCTCGTGGGCCGTGGCGGCGGGCCAGTGGGTGGATGGACAGTCGGCACTGGCACGCCTGGGCCAGCCTTTCGACGCCGATGGTGCCGTGAAGGTGGCGCACAAGGCGCGCGCACTCAGCCCGAGTGCCGGCACCTTGTCGATGCTCACGGAATCACTGGAAAACCGGGCCGCATTGCGACTGGCCAAGGCCAACCCGGCGTTCGCGGCGAGCCTGGCCAAGTACGGGCGCCTCATCGAGGCGTCGACGCTGATGATCCTTCACCACGACGAAGATCCCGAGTTCCGCCGCCTGGTGCAGGCCGATCCGGACATCGTCGAGGTGATGACCCTCCTGCGCGACCGTGATCGCCGCTTCCCGAGCCGCTCCAGCCCCTGGGCGTGGCTGCTCTTCCGATATGCGGATCCTGCCTACGCGCAGACCCTGGCCGCGCGCGTGAAGCAGGATCCGACACATGACGCGCTCATCCAGCTGCACATGGCCGTCGAGCCGCTGCAGCCGGAAACGGTGATCAGGCGCTACCACTACGCCCTGGCCATCAGTGACCGCGCCCTGGCCCAGCGCGTGCTCGACGAGGCGCGCAAGGAGGGCTTGGAGCTGCCGGACCTGCTGGGGCGGCAGCTCAAGGGCTGAGTGACCAGGGCGACTCCCGGGTTGTGGCGGGATCAGGGGTTGGTGCCCGATGCCAGCGTCCCGCCCTGGTACACCGGAATCCGCGTGGTCACCACCGCCGAACTCGTGTTCAGCCCAGTCCGCGAATAGTCGTTACCGCTGTTCCAGATCAGCGCCCAGTCCGACAGGCGCAGCGTGACGTTGTGGTTCAGCGTTGCGCCCGCCGCAAGGTTGTAGCTGCCGAAGTTCATTTCGGCGTAGTACACGTTGCCGCTGTAGGGCTTGAGCGCGCTGCAGGTGAATGAACTGCTCGTGCCCGAGCGGACATCGCAGACCACGGACGAAGCCGCATGGTTGGCGGCGAGCAGTTCCGACACGTCCACGTAGATGCGGGCCGACAAGCCCGTCGCCGCCGCCGTGCCGGTGTTCTTCACGCTCACGTTGTACTTCGTCTGCTTGCTGTCGTCGCGGTTCAGTTCGGCCTTGACCTCGAAGGAACCTCCGCCCCCACCGCTGCCTGCGGGTGTTGCCTTCACCACCGTCGAATCGGCACTCGTGCCGCAGCTGTTCACTGCGGCCACCTTGAAGTCGTACAGCGTGCCGTTGGCCAGGCCCGTGCGCGACGAACTGGTGCTGGTGATGCCGCCGGCCGCCGTCCAGGCCGAAGCCGCGTCAGCTTTCCAGCTCAGTGTGTAGCTCGCCGCGCCGCTCACAGCATTCCAGCTGGTGTTGACCTGCGCATTGCCGGGTGTCGCCACCAAACCGGCCGGCGTGCCCGGCACCGTGCAGGGTGCCCCGGCGTTCACCAGAAACAGCGACGCACTCGCCCCATCCGTGCGACTGCTGTTCACGCCATTGCGCGGGCTCACCGCCCAGTCCAGCGTCTCGCTGCCGCCCCAGTCCGCCAGCTTCACGCCGGGCGAGGTCTCCAGGTGCTTGTAGTTCGCCTCGTTCGCACTGTCGGTGCCGAGCTGGAAGATGGTGTGCTGCTTCGATCCGTCGCTGCTGTAGTAGGGCAGGAAGTCGGAGTCGGTGCCGCCGAAGCCGTCGCCGACGTGATCACCGTTGGCGTCCTTCTCCTTCTTCATCAGGTTGTTGTAGAAGATGTTCTTCGGCCCCGTGGCGCCGGCCCAGTGGGCCTTCCCGCCGGTGGACCAGTAGATGGGGTACCAGGTGCCCGCGTCGGTGCCGCCGCCTTCGCCGCCACAGTTCGCGGTGCAGCTGCCCGACGAATGGTTGAAGGGCACCTTGACCGTGTTCAGCTCGAACAGGTTGTTGCGCTCCCAGCCGCCGTGCAGGTTCATGTCGCAGTCGAAGTCGTTGGCAATCGCGACGTTGCCCGACGCGCCCCACTGGAAGGTGAAGTGCCGCACGTTGCGCAGGGTGTTGCCGGTGTAGAGGCTGTCCCACACCTTGCTCCCGCGCAGGTAGCCGTTGCCGCCCTTGCCCTTGTTCCAGGCGCCGTCGACCTGGTTGTCCTGCACCTGGATGTTCTTGGCGAACTCGGTGACGATGGGATGCGATCCGGTCATCGAGAGCTTCACGTTGCGCACGAAGGAATCCGCCGCCCACTTGAAGATGATGCCGTGCATCGCGTACTCGGGCGCGATGTTGCCGTAGTTGTGGATGGCGTCCGCCGCGGTGGCGGTGTGCGTGCCGCCGCCCAGCCTGGGCAGGCCGGTCAGCGGCAGCTCGGTGTAGAAGTTCGAGAAGCCCACGCCGCGCACCATCTTCAGCGGCACGGCCTTGCTGTAGTAGAGCGCGGGCGAGCCGCCGGCCGACGCGGGCATCTGGGCCGAGCCGTCCGCCACGCTGTCGCGGTTGAGGTCGAACTCCAGCGGCTTGTCGAGGGTGATGGTCTTGCCGGCGGCGTCCACCGCGCTCAGCTTGAACACCTGCGACTTCATGAAGCCGTTGGTGCACTCGTCCGGGCTGGCCACGCAGTCCGCGCCCATCTCGTCGGTGAACATCTTCCTCGTGTTCGCGGCGCCGATCTGCACGTAGCCGCCCACGCTGAAGTGCGACATGTCGGCGCTGCTGTCCAGCGGGATGATGGTCGCGCCCTTGAGCGCGGCATAGGGCGCCGTCTGCCTCACCTTGACGCCGGCCTTCCAGTGGAAGTTCACGCTGCCTTCGAAGATGTCGCGGCGGTTGGCGGGCGCCGCGGCGTATTCGCTCGCGTAGGCATCGTGCACGTCAGTCACCTGCACCTTGAACAGGCCGCGGCCCGGCCACACCCAGCCCATCTGGCCCGAGCCCGAGGCCATGGCGCTCATGTCGGGCTGGCTGCTGTCGGCGGTGAGGATGTCGTAGCGCGTGTTGGCATCGGGCTTGAAGACGATCTTCGTGCCGGTGGCCGGATCGCTGCCGGCGCCAACGATCCACAGGTAGCTCGATCGCACGGCGATGGAGCGCGAGATGTTGATGGTGCCCGCCGGCAGCACCAGCTTGCGCAGGCCGTTGAAGCCCGTGCCGGAGCCGGAGTCGATGGCCGCCTGCAAGGCCGTGGTGTCGTCGGTCCCGTCGTTGGCGGTGACGCCGAAGTTCACCGCGTAGATGGTGGCGGTGACGTTGGCATCGGTGGGCAGGTCGGCGCCTTCGTTGTAGCCGGCGTGCCGCCAGTCGTAGAGGCCGGGAAGGGGCGCGCGGCGGTTGGCGGCGCTCAGGTCGAGCGCATGGGCCGACAGCGCGAAGGCCATCAGCAGCAGCAGCGCCATCCATCCGGCGACGCGGCCGGATGTCGAGGCGGTGAGGTGGTTGAGTTTCAAGCGGTTCTCCTCATGAGTGGACGAAGGACTCAGTCCGCCAGGATGGAAAGCATCTCCTGGCGCGTCACCGGGTCCTTGAAGTAGCCCTCGTACAGGGGCTTCATTCGATTCACGATCGGCCCGTAGTCCTCCATGGCGAAGAACTGGGTCCCTTGCTTGCCTGCGGCCTGGCGCGCCTGTTCGGTGCGCGTCTTCCACAGCTCCCGCATGCGTTCGGCCGAGCGGCGGCCGGCGTCGAGGAAGACCTGGCGGTCCGCCTCACCCAGTGCGTCCCAGGCCTTGGCCGACATCACCAGCGCCTCGGGCGTCACGGTGTGGCTGGACAGGAACACGAATTTCGCCACCGACATGTGGCCGGTGGATTCGTAGGCCGGCAGGTTGTTCTCGGCGCAGTCGATGGCGCCCGTCTTGAGCCCGTCGAGCACCTCGCGGTAGGGCATGACCACCGGCGTCGCTCCCAGCAGCTTGACCATGTGGATGGCGGTCTCCGACTGCTGCACGCGCACCTTCAGGCCCGAGAAGTCGGACGCCCCGCGCACCCGGTGGTTGGCGCAGTAGAAGTGCCGCGCGCCGCCGTCGTACCAGCCGAGCACCACGTAGCCGGCGCGGCGCAGGGTCTGCGAGAAGCGTTCGCCGAGCTTGCCGTCGAGCTGGCGGTACATGTGGCCGGCATCGCGAAAGAGGAAGGGCAGGGTCAGCACCTTCGCGCCGGGCGCGGCTTCAGACAAGGGCGAGAGGCTGAACTCCGCCAGGTCGATCTCGCCGCGCTTCATCATCTGCACGGCCTTGGGCTGGTCGCCGAGCACGCCGTTGGAATGCAGCTTGACGGTGTAGCGGTTGCCCGTGCCGGACGCGATGGCGTCGGCGAAGAACTCCAGCGCCTGCGTCACCGGGTAGCCGGGCGGGTGGATGTTCCAGGTCTTGAGCTCGACGGTCTGCGCGACCGCCATGCCGCTGCACAGCAGCGCCGCCCATGCAGCGGCCCCGCGCTTCGCGGCGAAGCGCCATGTCTTGGCCATGTGAACCTCCTCAGTGAGAGGGTGTGGTGCCGGCGACGAGTGCCGTGATCCCGCCGCCCAGGCGCCGGTGGAACATCGGGTGCGTGAGGTGCCTGGCGAGGCGCGGGTCGTGCCATCGCAGCGCGGCCCATTCCATCCATGAGAGGTCTTCGGGCGGGACCTCGTCCTGCGCCATCGACTGGTGCTTGCGGACGACGGCCGGGTCATCGAGCGCGGAGAGCAGGAAGCCCGCTGCGTTCTGCAGCGTGCGGCCGTTGGCGCTGTAGCGGTAGAGGTCGATGCCTTGACGCCGCGCCAGCTCCGCCGTGGCCATGAGCGGCATGATCGCGAAGTTCTGGTAGTGCACGGCGAGTTCGCCGCGCTGCATTTCCAGCGGGAAGCTGCCGTCTTCGGCGATGTGCTCGATGCCCGTGGCGAAGAGCGCGAGGCCTTGCCGGAAGAGCTCGTCATCGGCAGCCACGATGGCGGTGGACGTGGCCATCAGCCCGCGCCAGTACGCGTGGTTGTTCTGCGAGCCGCCCATGACGGCGGTGTGAGAAAGCTGCTTGCGGGCGACCCGGTCCAGCCAGGCGGTGACGCGCTGGAGCGAGTCCTGGTCCAGCGATGGCTCGGCGCGGATGATGGACACCGCCAGTGCTGCGCTCGTGGTCGTCCACTCGACCGTGAACCAGGACTGCGACCAGGCCTTCGGGTCGTAGTTGAGCAGCGTCTCGGCACGGGCCCAGGCATCCAGCGTTGCGAGCAGGCAGCTTGCGACGGCCGGGTCGCCATAGGCACCATAGCGCGTGGACGCCTCGGCCACGAAGTCTTCCAGCTGCCAGTAGGGCCCGGCGCGTTTGGCCTGCTCGGGGTTCAGCGGTCCGCGGCCTGGAGGCGGCGCGAGATATCGGCGGGGGATCTCCATGGCACCCGTGGGCGGCGTGGGGGCGGCCGTGGTGGAGCAGCCCGTACGCGGCGGCAGCGACGCCCGCACCCTGGGCGGCAAGTCGCCGGCCAGTTGCCGGCGGCGTGCCGCCACGTCGAAGAACGACGCGTTCGGGTCCTTCACCTTCGCGGCGACCAGCGTCTGCGCCGTGGGCACTTCAAGCACAGGTTCAGGCGCGGCTGTCATGCCTTGCCCTGGCGTCGAACAGGCGGCCAGGCCCAGGGACAGGCTGAACACAAGCAATCGCACAAGCAATCGGCAGTGGCGCATGGTGGATGCATCCTGCGGTTCGTATCAATCGTCGAAAGGGCCCATGACCACGAAGCCGCCACCTTGGTAGATGGCCGCCGGGTCCTGGGGATCGGGCTCGGGCGTGTTCGCCTCGAGTGTGGCGCGCATGGGTTCGGAGCTGTCCTTCGCCACGAAACCCAGGTGCGCCGCCTGGCGGTTGTCCCACCACACGTGCTTGTTGCCGGACACGCCGTAGATCACGCAGTGGCCCACCCTGGGCGCCGTCAGCGCGCAGCGCACCAGCTGCGTCAGGTCGTCATGGCTCAGGTAGGTGGCCAGCATGCGCCGGTCGCGCACCTCGGGAAAGGAGGCGCCGATGCGCAGGCACACCGTCTCGATGCCGAACCGGTCGAAGTAGTAGCGGGACAGGTCTTCGCCGAAGCACTTGCTGACGCCGTACAGGCCATCCGGCCGGCGCGCCGCGTCGGGCCGGATGGTCTCGTCCTGGCGGTAGAAGCCCGTCACGTGGTTGGAGCTTGCGAACACCACGCGCCGCACACCGTGCTTGCGGGCGGCCTCGTAGAGGTTGAAGACGCCCACGATGTTCGACTGCAAGATGGCATCGAAGCGGTCTTCGCGCGAGATGCCGCCCATGTGCACCACCGCATCCACGCCCTCCATCAGCGCCAGCACCGCGGCGCGGTCGGCCAGGTCGCAGGGCAGGTCTTCCTCGCCCTCGTGCACCGCGGGCGAGAGCGGCACGCGGTCGGACACGCGCAGCACCGTGGCCCAGTCGCGCAGCCTCGGGCGCAGCACGCCGCCCAGGCGGCCTTGCGCGCCGGTCAGCAAGAGTCGGTGGAACAGGGGCGATGAAGACATGTCGGAAGCGGTGGTGTGCAAGGCAAGGTCAGAACGCGTGGCGGATGCCGAAGCCCACGCCCGTCGGGTCGGCGCCGGCCGGCCGGGTGGCGTAGTCGGCCGTGACCGGGTTCACGTCGAAGTCGTACTTGGCGTTGCGGGCGTTGGTGATGCGCGTGGCGAAAGCCTGCAGCATCGTGCGCTTGCTCAGCCAGTAGTGGTAGACCAGCGCCCATTGGCTGGCATTGGTCTCGCTCACATTGGCGGCCGCGCACTGGCCGGTGGTGGCTGCGCCGCTGCACTTGAGGTTGTTGGCCCGCACGACGTGGCCGATGAACTCATGCAGCCCCACGGTGTGCGACACCGCCAGGCCGAACGCATCACGCTGTGTGGTGCCATTGCCGGCACCCGCACCCGTGCCGTAGGTGCCGTCGGAGCCATGACGGTCAAAGCCCAGCGAGAACTTCGTGTCGCCCCAGGTGTAGCGAACGGCCAGCCGGTGTTCCCAGTCGGTGCTGGGCATGGCGGCGAGCACGCCGCGGTCCTTGCGGGCTTCGTAGGCGTAGCCCACCCAGAACGGGTCACGGTCCATGGTGAGGCCCAGTCCGAAGGCAGAGTCGTTCTTCGCCGGCTTGCTCTCGGCGAAGCTGTACATCAGCGCGCCTTCAAAGCCGCTCACCTTCGGCGAGTTGTAGATCACCGCATTCGGGATGCGGCTGTTCAGTCCCAGCGCCTGACCGTTGAGCGTGGTGAAGATGCCGATGTTGTTGGCAATCGACGTGCTGCCCGGAATCCAGTTGAGCTTGCCGCCCAGGCCGCGCATGGGCGAGGTGAGGAAGCCCATCTTCACGCTGCCGAAGCCGCCGGCCAGGCCCACGAAGGTGTCGCGGTTGGGCGCGCCGCCGGTGCCCTGGTCCACGTTCAGGCCGTACTCGATCTGGAACATCGCGCTCATCCCGCCGCCCAGGTCTTCCGTGCCCTTGAAGCCGATGAGCGAGCTGTTGCTGTTCTCGCGCCACAGCTGCGGCACGTCCTTGCCGGCGGCGGTGGCGCCCTTGGCGCTCGCGGCCTCGACGGTGCTGTCGATGATGCCGTAGATGGTGACGTTGCTCTGCGCATGCGCGGCCATGCCGGCCGCAGCCAGTGCGCAGGCCATCGCGCTGCGGATGAAAGTCGTGTCCCGTGTCGTCCCGATCATGTGTGTCTCTCCAGTGCTCTCGTGAATCCCCTCGGTTCCCCGTGGCACCGTCGCAGGCATCGCGTAGGCATGAGTTCGCCCCTCCGGTCCCAAAAACAGAATGAGCCGGCGCTGATGTGCGAGGTGTGTGAAAGCCGGCCTTCATCGGGCCGGCGTGTGGTCAATGCGTCATGCGGCCCCCTGTGCCGGGGTCGAAGCAGTGCACGCGGTCCTTGGGTGCGCGCACGGCGATGCGCTCGCCCGGCTTGGCCGGCGTGCCGCCGCGATGCGTGGCGCACAGGCGGCCGACGGGCGTGTCCAGAACCAGTTGCGTCTCCGCGCCGATGAATTCCACCGAGTCGACGACGGCAGTCCAGCCCAGGTGCGTGGCCGGATCGGCATCACCCGGCTCCAGGTGTTCGGGGCGAAGGCCCAGGGTGACTTGCGCGAGCGCATCGCAGTTCGCGGGCAGCTTGAGCGTGGTGCCGCCGACGGAGGCCACCGGCATGTCCGGCGCATGCACCACGGGTGCGTCGAAGAAGTTCATCGCCGGCGAGCCGATGAAGCCTGCGACGAAGCGGTTGGCAGGCCGCTCGTACAGCTCCACCGGCGTGCCAGCCTGTTCGACGCGCCCATCGCGCAGCACGACGATGCGGTCGCCCATGGTCATGGCCTCGACCTGGTCGTGCGTGACGTAGACCGAGGTGGTGGCCAGGCGGCGATGCAGGTCGCGGATCTCGCCGCGCACCTGGGCGCGCAGCGCGGCATCGAGGTTCGACAGCGGTTCGTCGAAGAGGAACACCGAAGGCTCGCGCACCATGGCGCGGCCCATGGCCACGCGCTGGCGCTGCCCGCCCGAGAGCGCCGCGGGCTTGCGCGGCAGCAGGTGCCTGAGCCCCAGCATGTCGGCCGCACTGTTCACGCGCTGCTCGACCTCCGCCTTGGGCTTGCCCGCCAGCTTGAGCCCGAAGCCCATGTTCTCGGCCACCGTCATCTGCGGGTAGAGCGCGTAGCTCTGGAAGACCATGGCGATGTCGCGTGCCTTGGGCGGCAGGTCGGTCACGTCACGTCCGCCGATGCTCAGGCGGCCGGCGCTTGCGGCTTCCAGGCCGGCGATCATGCGCAGCAGCGTGGACTTGCCCGAGCCGCTCGGGCCCACGAGCACGCAGAACTCGCCGTCGGCGATGTCCATGGACACGTTGCGGATGACGTCGGCGCTGCCGAAGCGCTTGGCGACGTTGTGAAGGTGGATGGCAGACATGGCTTCAGCCCTTGACCGCGCCGGCCAGCAGCCCGCGGTTGAATGATTTCTGGAACAGCAGGTAGACGACGATGCTGGGCAGCATCGCGATCAGCGTGATGGCGATGAACACCGCGGGCTTCATCGTCTCGTCGGCGCGCACCGTGGCGAGCGCCACCGGCAGCGTGTACAGCGACTCGCGGTTGGTCACGAGCAGGGGCAGCAGGTACTGGTCCCAGATCATGATGAAGCCGAAGATCGCGGCCGTGCCCAGCGCCGGGCGCACCAGCGGCAGGATCACGTAGACCAGCACCTGCCAGTCGCGCGCGCCGTCCATGCGGGCGGCTTCCTCCAGCTCCACCGGAATGCGGCGCATGAACTCGGTGAGCAGGAAGATGGAGAAGGCCCAGCCCACCACCGGCAGGATCATCCCGAGCCGCGTGTTCTGCACGCTCACGCCCAGGAGCGGCAGCTTGCCCAGCACGAGGTACAGCGGAATGGCGATGACCTCCTCGGGCAGCATCATGGTGGACAGCAGCGCCAGGCTCACCCAGGCGGCGCCACGGAACTTCTTGCGGGCCAATGCATAGGCGGCGAGGGCGCTCACCATCACCTGCAGCACGGTGCCCGCAGCGACGACGATGGCGGAGTTGAGCAGGTAGCGCCAGACCTTGGCCTGTTCCCAGGCATAGCGGAAGTTGTCCAGCGTGGCTTGCTCGGGCCACAGCAGCAGGCGACCGGGGGCGACGGTGGCGCCGGAGAACGCGGTCATCGCGATGCCCCAGAACGGGCCGACGAAGACGACGATCACCAGCGCGTAGAGCAGGCCACGGGCCGCCAGCGCACCGAGGCGCCGCAGGCGTGCGCGTTGCAGGCCGTGATCGTGCGAGGGCAGGGCGCTCATCACGGCGCTCATTGCGCGCCCCTTCGGCGCCACGCGAGGTAAAGCGTGGTCGTCAGCGCGGTGAACACGAACAGCAGGAAGGAGGCTGCGGCGGCATAGCCATAGTCCAGCTCCACGAAGCCCTGCTTGTAGATGTGCGTCATGACGACCTCGGTCGCGCCGCCCGGCCCGCCGCCGGTGGTGGCATAGACCTCGGTGAACACGCGGAAGCCGCGGATGAAGCCCAGCGTCGCGATGATGGTGATGGACGGTGCGATGCCCGGCAGCGTGACGTGCACGAAGCGCTGCCACGCGTTGGCGCCGTCCACTTCCGCGGCTTCGTACAGCTCCTTGCTCACGCCCGCGAGGCCGGCGACGAAGATCACCGTGTCGTAAGGCACATGCTTCCACACATGCATGCCCATGAGCGCGGCGAGGGCCTGGTCCGGGTTGCTCAGGAAGCCCTGCGGCGCCACGCCAGCCCAGCCGATGATGGTGTTGATGACGCCATCCGGCGTTGGCGCGTAGAGGATGCGCCAGACCTCGGCCAGCACCGCCGCGCTGGTCACGGCCGGCAGGAACATCGCCGTGCGCAGGAAGCGCAGGTGCCGCGCCTGGCCTTGCAGCGCCATGGCGAGCAAGAGCGCGATGCTGGCCGACAGCGCGACGGTGCCCAGCACGTAGACCAGCGTGTGCCACACCGCGGTGCGCAGGCCCGGATCGGTCACGGCGCGCTCGAAGTTGGCCAGGCCCACCCACTCGTTCGTGCCGCCGAAGTTGACCTTGTAGAAGCTCATCTCCAGGCCCTTGAGCATGGGAATGAACTTGAACATCGCGAACACCACGAGCGCGGGCGCGAGGTACAGCCAGGGCCCCAAGGCCGCCAGGCGTCGCGATGTCGGTGACAGGCTCATTTCGCCAGCACCTTCTGGCGGGCGAGTTCTTCGTCCACCTTCGCGCTCAGGGCCTGCAGGTCGGCCTGCACGGCGGTGGAGCAGCGCGCCAGGCTGCCGTTGAATCCCTCGGCGGCCACCTGTTGCACCTTCGCCCAGTTGGGAATCGCGGCCAGCGCGTGGCCGTGCTGCGCATACTCATCGGCCACCATCTGCCAGCGCGGGTCCTGGTAGGTCGCGCCCACGTCCACCTTCTTGTTCACCGGCAGCCGCACCACCGGCAAGCCGCCGGCCGGTGCCTTCATGCCCAACGACTGTCCTTCCGGCGAGATGAGGAATTCGACGAACTTCTGGGCGGCGGCCTTGTGGGCGCTGGTCTTCATCAGGTAGGCGAGTTCACCGCCCGCGAGCACGGCCTTGCCGCCGCTGCCGGCGGGCGCGGGCACCACCTCCACCTTGTCGCGCCCGGGCTCCTTGTCGAAGAGGGCGATGTGATACGGACCCGACAGGTACATGCCCGCCTGCCCCGAGATGAAGGCCTGGTTCGCCTCCTGCGTCGTCGCGTTGATGGCGTTGGGCTGCATCACCTTGTCGTCGCACAACAGGCGCTTGAACCAGTTGAGGGTCTGGACGGCCGCGGGTTCGGTGAGCGCGCTCTTGTACTGGTCCTGCCCGGCGGGGCGGATGAAATCGCCGCCGGCCTGCCAGAGAAAGGAGCTCATGAACCAGGCCGCATAGCCGCGCGTGGTGCTGCCCGGGAAGACGAAGCCGTAGGTGTCGGCGCGGCCGTTGCCGTCGGGGTCCTTCTCGGTGAAGGCCTTGGCCAGCGCCTGCACGTCGGCCCAGGTCTGCGGCACGGGCATCTTCAGCCTGGTGCGCCAGTCCTTGCGGATGAACAGCACGTGGGCCTGCGCCGAGGTGGGTACCGCGTAGTACCGTCCGTTGTGGGCCTTGGCGCCGCGCCAGGCGGCTTCGTGCAGGTCCGCACTGCCGGCGATCTTGCCGCGGTCGATCTCGTCCACGATGCCCATGCCCACGAACTGGCCGAGCGAGCCCACGTCGTTGATGATGAGGTCGGGCAGGTCGTTGCCCGCTGCGGCGCGTGCCAGGCGCTGCTCGAAATCGGTCATTGCGTTGAAGTATTCGACGCGCACGCCGGACTTCTTCGTGAAGGCCTCGGCGATGGTGTCGTAGGTCTTGCGGCCGTCTGCGGACGAGCGCGTCCAGACCTGGATCGTGTCGTCGGCGCAGGCGGCGCCATGGGGCAGTCCCAACGAGAAGAGGGTGGCCAGGGCGAGGCCATGGCGCTTGGAGGCGGATCGCATCCTTGTTGTCTCCGGCGATGCATGGACCCTGCAGTTCATGCTCGCTTGATTGGTTTGGAAAACGTTTAACTTGTTTGCAGCGTAGAGTTCGAGTTGTACGATGTCAATGACAACTGTCCCTGGTGCTTACCCCAGGTCATCTCTTTCTGACGTGGCTGGTTGTTTGCAGATATGCTTGAGTTAATCGTTTTCCAAAACACGCATGATCAAACGTCAAGCCACCCTGCGCGACGTGGCCGCGGCAGCCGCCGTTTCCACCGCCACCGTGTCGAAGTTCGTCAACGGCACGCAGCGTTTTTCACCCGAGGTGGAAGCGCGCATCAAGGACTCCATCTCGCGCCTGGGCTACCAGTCCAACCCGCTGGCGCGCAGCATGATCACGGGGCAGACCGGCGCGGTGGGCGTGGTCATCCTCGACATCCGCAACCCTCACTTCACGGCCATCGTGAAGGGCGCGAACCGCGTGGCGATGAGCCGCGGCTACAACCTGCTGTTCGTCGACACCGAAGAAAGCCAGTCGCCCGAGCGGCAGTTGCTGGAGACGCTGTCGCGGCGGGTGGACGGCCTCATCGTCAGCTCGCGCCTGCCTGAAGAATCCATCGCCTGGCTGGCCGAGCTGGGCAAGCCGGTGGTGTTTTTCGGACGGCTGGGGCGGCTGGGCATCCACAGCGTGGGCAGCGACGGCTACCGTGCTGCCTTCATGCTGGGACGTCACCTTGTCGAGTTGGGCCACCGCGATGTCGCCTACGTCGGCTTCAAGGCGGCGCGCTGGAACCAGGAACGCCTGCGCGGGCTCAACGATGCGCTGTCCGAAGTGGGCAAGGTGGCCCGCGTGTTCGAGGTGGCGGCACCGAGCGCGGAGGCCGGCGAGCGCATCGCCTCGCAGGTGCTGCTGGGGCCTGACCGCCCGCACGCGGTGGTGGCCTACAACGACCTCGTGGCGCTCGGCCTCATGAGCGAAGCCAAGACCCTGGGCCTGCACGTGCCGGAAGACGTTTCCATTGCCGGCTTCGACGACATCGCCTATGGCCGCTACGCATCGCCCGGCCTCACCACCGTGGACATGCAAAGCGAGCGCATGGGCGACGTGGCCATGCAGCGGCTGCTCGAATCCATCAACGGCGAACTGGCCCAGCCCTTCGACGAAATCCTCGAACCGCGACTGGTGCCCCGGGCCTCCACGCGGCGCCGCGCCTGAACTTTCCATCACGACATGACCCCATCCCGCCCCGCCAGGATCTCGGCCGTCCGCGTGACGCCCATCGCCTTGAAGGACCCGCCGCTGCTCAATGCATCGGGCGTGCACCAGCCATATGCCTTGCGCGCCATCATCGAGATCGAGACCGATGACGGCGCGCTGGGCATCGGCGAAACCTACGGCGAGTCCGACACGCTGTTGCGGCTGCAGGCCTCGGCGCAGGCGCTGCGTGGCCTGAGCCCCTTCGACCTGCATGCGGTGGACCTCGCGGTGCGCACCCATGCCTTCAGTGCGGAAGAGCAGAAGAAGATCGCCACCGTGCCCGGCAGCAAGGCGGCCCGCGTCTTCATGAAGACCTTCGGCGCCTTCGAGTCCACGCTGGCCGACCTGTGTGCCCGCCGCGAGGGCGTGCCGCTGGCCGTGTGGCTGGGTGGCCAGGTGCGCGACCGCGTGCCCTACAGCGCCTACCTGTTCTACAAGTTCGCCGAGCACATCGACCGTCCCTACGAGGCCGACCGCTGGGGCGCGGCGCTGGACCCGGCGGGCATCGTCGCGCAGGCGCGGCAGATGGTGGCCGACTTCGGCTTCGGCAGCATCAAGCTCAAGGCCGGCGTCTTCGCGCCGGATGCGGAGGCCGATGCATTGCTTGCCCTGCGGCAGGCGTTCCCGTCGCATCCCTTGCGCATCGACCCGAACGGCAACTGGTCGCTGCCCACCGCCTTGCATGTGGCGCAACGGCTGGGCCGCGAGCTGGAGTACTACGAAGACCCCGTGCTCACGCTGGCCGACCTGGCGGCGCTGCGCGAGCAGACCGGCCTGGAGCTGGCCACCAACATGGTCGTGTGCGACCACGCCGAGTTCCGCGAGAACGTGCGCATGAACGCCGTGCAGACGGTGCTGCTGGACCACCACGCCTGGGGTGGCCTGCGCGCCACGCGCGAGCTGGCCAGCATGTGCCACACCTTCGGCATCGGCCTGTCCATGCACAGCAACTCGCATGCGGGCATCAGCCTGATGGCGATGACGCACCTCGCGGCGTCGCTGCCGCACCTGAGCTACGCCTGCGACACGCATTACCCCTGGCAGTGCGAGGACTTGATCCAGGGCGGGCCGGTGCGCATCGTCGATGGTTCAGTGGCCGTGCCCCCGGGTCCCGGCCTGGGCGTGGACCTCGACCGCGACGCGCTGGGCGCGCTGCACGAGCAGTACCGTCGTTGCGGCATCCGCGAGCGCGACGACGAAGCCGAGATGCGCAAGTACGACCCGGCGCACGTCAAGCGCAAGCCGCGCTACTGAACCCACGCCGCCGCTTCCCCGTTGGGCGTCGCCGTCACCCCCGGCGGCGCCTTCTTTTTGCCTTCCCTTGGCAGCACCCTGCTGAGGGTATTTCCTGTGCACTGCCATTCACGATCTTCGAAAATCGGCCGTGCGCCTGAAGCAGGGCCGTAGGGCGCGGAAATGGAGTGCGGTGCGCAGCGACTGGATGCCGACGAGACGCGCAATGCTTCAGGCCGTTGGTGCGAGCCTGGCAGTCCACGCGATGCCAGCAGGCGCCGGCCCCGCCCCCGACGCGACCACGCCATCGCCGGCGCCCAAGCGGCCGCGCATCGCCATGATCACGCCCAACAGCGAGGGCAACACCTTCTGGCCGCAGGTGTTCGGCATCATGGAACACGCCGCGCAGACGCTGGGCTTCGAGTTCACGACCCACAGTCTCGGCGTGGACGACCGCTACGCGCGTCAGCGCCAGACTTTGCAGATCATCGGCGACACGCCTCGGCCCGATGCAGTCATCGTCAACGTCGTGGTGGGGCAGAGCAAGCCGATCATGGAAGCGGCCGAGGCCGCGGGCGTGCCGGTGTTCGTGATGGGGTCGATCTTTCCGAGCGAACTCCCGGCCATCGGCCAGTCGCCGCGCCTGCGCTACCCGCACTGGGCAGGCTCGTTCGAGTCGTCGGAGGAAGAGAAGGGCTATGTGCTGGCCAAGGCGCTCATCCAGGAGGCGGCACGCAGGCAGGCCGTGGCGTCCGACAAGCTCATCCACGTCGTGGGCCTGGGCGGCGACACCACCTGGTTCGGCTCCGGCCAGCGCGAGGCCGGCCTGGTGCGGGCGGTGGCGGAACACCCGGGGGCCGTGCTCAAGCAGGTGGTGCCCACGCGATGGACGCAGCGCGAGGGCCGGTGGCTGGCCGGCAAGCTGCTGAAGCGCTATCCGCAAGCCAGCGTGGTGTGGGCCGCGAGCGACCAGCTGGGTGCGGGGGCCGTGCAGGCGATCGAGGACGCGGGCCGGCATGCTGGCAGCGACGTATTCACGGGCGGGCAGGACATGTCCGACCTCGGGCTTCGCCTGGTGCAGGACGGCCGCTTCGTCGCGACTGCTGCGAGCAGCATGCTGTGCATCGGGCAGATGGCGACGATGGTGTACGACCACGCCTGCGGCATCGACTTCGCGGCAGAGACAGGGGCCGAGGTGCTGTTTCCCATCCAGGTGGCCACGCGGGCCACGGCGGAGCAGCACCTGCGGTTCACGCGATGTGTCTACGCCATTGACTTCCGCGCCTTTTCGAAGGTGCACAACCCCGCGTTGAAGCAGTACGACTTCTCGCAGGAGGCGTTCCGGCGCGCGGCCAGGGCCTGCACCTGACTCAATGCTCGGGGACGGGTTCGTCCAGCAGGCGCGTGGCGCCCGCCAAGGCGTCGTTCAGGTCGAGCGTGCCCACCGGCTTGGTGAGGTGCATGTCGAATCCGGCGGCCAGCGTGCTCGCGCGGTCGCTGTTCTGGCCGTAGCCGGTCATGGCGGCGATGTAGACCGGATGCGCGATCGCGGCGCGCAGTTGCCGCATCACCTCGAAGCCGCTGCCGTCGGGCATGTTCAGGTCCAGCAGGACCAGCTGCGGCGCGATCTCCGCGGCGACCGCCAGGCCTTGCTGCGCACCGTAGGCCGCCTGGGCGCCGTGGCCCAGCAACTGCAGCACGTAGACCATGGTGTCGGCCGAGTCGCGGTTGTCGTCGATGACCAGCGCCCTCAGCGGCCGGGCTGCCTTGGGCAGCGAGGTGGGGGCGTGGGTCGGCCCGTTCATGCTGCCGGGCACGCGCAGCGGCAGCAGCATGGTGAAGGTGCTGCCCTGGCCGAGACCGGCACTCGCAGCGGTCAGCAGCCCGCCGTGCTGCTCCACCAGCGAGCGGGCCAGGCTCAGCCCGATCCCCAGGCCGCCTTCAGCCGGCGTGCGCTTGCCGCTTTCCTGCGCGAAGAGCTCGAAGATGCGTTCCAGCGCTTCGGGCGCGATGCCCACGCCGGTGTCGGTGACGGAGGTGACGACGGCCTGGCCTTCCAGCTGCACCCGCACGCTGATGTCGCCACCCGCAGGCGTGTAGCGCACGGCGTTGCTGAGCAGGTTTTGCAAGGCCTGCACCAGCCGCGTGTGGTCGCCCGTCATCCGGATCGGCTGCTCGGGCATGTCCAGGTGCACGCGATGGCGCCGAGCGGCGGCCAGCGGGCGCGTCGCCTCCATGCTCGCGTGCACGACCTCGCGAAAGTCCAGGGCTTCGTGGCGCAGCACGATCTTGCCGGTGGAGATGCGTGCGATGTCCAGCAGGTCGTCGACCAGCCGGGTGAGGTGCACGAGCTGCCGGTCGATGATGTCGCTCGTGCCCGCCAGTTGCGCAGGCATCAGCGGGTGCACCTGCAGGATGCTCACCGCATTGCGAATGGGCGCGAGGGGGTTGCGCAGCTCGTGGGCCAGCATGGCGAGGAACTCGTTCATGCGCTGGCTGGAGTGCTCCAGCTCCACCAGGCGCCGGTGGTCGGACATGTCGCGCGTGACCTTGGAATAGCCGCGCAGCACGCCTTCGTGGTCCACCACCGGCGTGATCACCACGTGGGCCCAGAACACGCTGCCGTCCTTGCGCACCCGCCACGCTTCGGTCTCCACGCGGCCCTGCAGCCGCGCGTCGGCCAGCTCCCGCTGCGGCTTGCCTGCATCCGCGTCGGCGGCAGTGAAGAAGATGGCGAAATTCTTGCCAAGGATCTCAGCCGACGTGTACCCCTTGATCGCCCGGGCACCGGCATTCCAGCTCACCACGTTGCCCGTGGGGTCGAGCATGAAGATCGCGTAGTCCTTGACCGACTCGACCATCAGCCGCAGCTGTTCCTCGCTGCGGCGCAGGGCCTCTTGCTGTTCGCGTCGCTCGGTGAGGTCGCGGGTGACCTTGGCAAAGCCGCGCAGGTCGCCTTCGGGGCCTCGCAAGGCGGTGATGACCACGCTGGCCCAGAAGCGCGTGCCGTCCTTGCGCAGTCGCCAGCCTTCGTCCTCGATGCGGCCGTTTTTGCGGGCCTCCGCCAGCTCCTGCCTGGGCCAGCCGCGCTCGATGGCGTCCCCGGGGTAGAAGATCTCGAAGCTCTGGCCGATGACCTCGTCGGCGTTGTAGCCCTTCAGGCGCTGGGCGCCCGCATTCCAGGTCTGGATGATGCCCTCGGGGTCGATCATGAAGATGGCGTAGTCCTGGACGCTTTCCACCAGGAGCCTGAATCGTTCCTCCGAATGGCGCAGCGGTTCCGCCGGAGGCGAAGCCGGTGGTGGGGAGGCACTTCGCTTCATGCGGTTCAGGATAGCAAAGGGCCGGGGCCGCTTTGCATGTTGCGGCGCAACAAAGGCAGGGCTTTCAGGGCTTCATGGCGACAGCAGCCAGGCTGCGATGCACATCAGCGAGGCCAGCCACAGCGTTTCCAGCACGAGCATGGCCAGTGCTTTCCAGCCCGCCTGCATGAGCGCGCGCGGCGAGGTCTTGATGCCCAGCGCAGCGATGGCCACGACGATGCCTGCACGCGACACATCCGCCGCGTGCGGCTGCCATGCGGCGGGTATGCCGCCCAGCGAGTTGAGCGCCACGAGCGCGACGAAGGCCACCAGGAAGCCTGGAAGCACCGGCGTGCGTGTGCCGTCGCCAAGGCCACGCGAGCGTGCGGTCAGCGCCACCACGGCCACCACGGGTGCGAGGAAGGAGATGCGCAGCAGTTTCACCAGCGTGGCCTGCGTCTCGACCGCGGGGCCCATGAGGTGGCCCGCGCCGACCACCTGGGCCACGTCGTGGATGCTCCCGCCCAGGAAGAGCCCGGCCGCGGCAGGAGGCAGCGAAAGGGCCCGCGCGATGGCCGGGTAGCTGAGCATCGCCAGCGTCGACAAGGTGGTGACGCCGGCCACCACCACGAGCGTGAAGCGTTCCTGTTCGCGCGAGCGCGGCAGGACGGCCGACAGCGCCAGGGCCGCGGATGCACCGCAGATGGCGGTGGCGCCGCCCGACAGCATGCCCTGCGAGGCAGGCAGGCGCAGCAGCCGGGCGAGCAAGAGGCCGGCGGCGATGGTGGCGGCAATGCCGGCCACGACGATCGCCATCGTCGTCCAGCCCAGCGTGGCCATCTGCGCCACGGTGATGCGTGCCCCCAGGAGCGCGATGCCCAGGCGCAGCAGCGTCCGCGAGCACCAGTCGATGCCTGTGCGCGTGCGCTCATCGTCATGCAGGTAATGGAAGCACAGACCGAAGAAGAGGGCATACAGCAGTGGCGGCCCGCCGTGCAGTCCGGCGACGAAGCCCGAGGCCGCGGCGATCACCGCGCACAGCGCCACGCCCGGCACCAGGGCGCCCAGTGCGGACCATGCCGCGAGGCCGCGGGCAGCGAGGGCGGCGCCGGGCATGCCTTACTTCTCGACGAAGGCGCGTTCAATCACGTAGTCGCCTTGCTCACCCTGGCGCGGGCTGATCTGGAACCCACGCGCATCCAGCAGCTTGCAGGTGTCCTTGAGCATGGCCTCGCTGCCGCAGATCATCACGCGGTCGCTGGCGGGGTCGATCATCGGCAGGCCGATGTCGGCGCACAGCTTGCCCGACTCGATCAGGTCCGTCAGCCGGCCCATGTTGCGGAACTGCTCGCGGGTGACGGTGGGGTAGTAGATCAGCTTGTCCTTGAGCATCTCGCCCAGGAACTCATGCTCGGGCAACTGGTGCTGGAAGAAGTCGGCATAGGCCAGCTCGTCGACCTGGCGCACGCCGTGCACGAGCACCACCTTCTCGAAGCGCTCGTAGGTCTCGGGGTCCTGGATGATGCTGATGAAGGGAGCCAGGCCGGTGCCGGTGGACAGCAGGTACAGGTTGCGGCCGGGGCGCAGGTCATCGAGCACCAGGGTGCCCACGGGCTTGCGGCCCACGATGATCTCGTCGCCGGGCTTGAGGTGCTGCAGCCGCGAAGTGAGGGGGCCGTTCTCGACCTTGATGCTGAAGAATTCGAGGTGCTCGTCGTGGTTGGCGCTGGCCACGCTGTAGGCGCGCAGCAGGGGCTTGCCGTCCACGGGCAGGCCGATCATGACGAAGTGGCCATTGCGGAATCGCAGCGCGGGGTCGCGGGTGGTGCGGAACGAGAACAGGGTGTCGTTCCAGTGGTGCACGTGCAGGACGCGTTCGGTGCCGAGGTTGGACATGCCTTGCCTTTCTCAGAGCTTCTCAGAGGGACTGCGTGATGTCGTGCAGGTAGGGCCAAGGGTAGATGCCGCGGGCGTGCCCGTCGCTGAACGCGAGGTTCAGGCCCTTGTCGCCGACGGGAACGATGCCCGCGATGCGCACGTCGCCGGCGGACTGCGGCGGTGCACCGTGCCGTCGCGCCTGCTCGCATCCCGCGCATCTGCACGAGGCCCGCAGCACCGCATGCGGCAGCCGCGAGACCGAGCCGTCCTGCCAGGTCAGCTCCAGCACGCCGCTGCCCTGGTGGTCCACGATGGCCTGCGGGAAGTCGAAGGGCGTCATGAGAGTGCCTTCAGCCCGTCCTGCCCGATGTGGGCGTCCAGGCCCTGCAACCCCGCCGCGCCCAGCTCGCCGCCCATGGCCGCCAGGCTCTCCTCGCGGATCAGGCCCTTGAGCTGCCGCACCAGCGCGTGGAAGGTGGGCGAGGACATCATTTCCGGCGTGCGCGGGCGCGGCAGCGGAATCGGAATCTCCGCCTTGATGCGGCCCGGCCGCGCCGTCATCACGTAGACCTTCTCCGACAGGAAGATGGCCTCCTCGATGTCGTGCGTGATGAACAGCACCGACAGCTGCAGCTGCTGCCACATGTTGGTGAGGATCTCCTGCATCACCGTGCGCGTCTGCGAATCGAGTGCGCCGAAGGGTTCGTCCATGAGCAGCACCTGCGGGCTGGTGGCCAGTGCGCGCACGATGCCCACGCGCTGCTTCATGCCGCCGGAGAGCTGGTCGGGGTAGTGGTTCTCGAAGGGCAGCAGGCCGGCCAGGCCCAGCAGCGTGCGCGCCTTGGACTCGCGCGCATTGATGCCCAGGCCCTGCATCTTCAGGCCGAACTCCACGTTCTTGCGCACCGTCATCCAGGGGAAGAGCGAGTACTGCTGGAATACCACGCCGCGGTCCGCGCCGGGGCCGTCGATGGCTTGCCCGTCCAGCAGCGCGGCGCCTTGCGTGGGCACCATGAAGCCCGCCACGATGTTCAGCAGCGTGGACTTGCCGCAGCCCGAGGGGCCGATCACGCTCACGAAGTCGCCGGGCTTGACCTCCAGCGACACGCCGCTCACCGCCTGGGTGCGCTGGCCCTTGCCGCCGAAGCTCACCGACACGTCGCGGATCTCGATGCGGCCTTTGCGCAGGTCAGTCATCGCGCACCTCCCGCACGGCCGGCCAGGCCCAGCCACGGCATCAGCGAGCGCCCCGCCAGGCGGATGAGCCCGCTGCAGGCCAGCCCCAGCAGGCCGATGGTGATCATGCCCAGCACGATCTCGGGGTAGGAGATGAGCGAGTAGGCCTCCCAGGTGAAGTAGCCGATGCCGAACTGGCCGGAGATCATCTCCGCCGCGATGAGCGACACCCACGCCACGCCCATGCCCACCGCCAGCCCGGTGAAGATCTGCGGCGCCGCGCCTGGCAGCACCACGTGCCACATGAGCTGCGCCTCCTTCGCGCCCAGGCACTGCCCGGCGCGCAGCAGCACGCCGTCCACTGCCTGCACGCCGCTCACCGTGTTGAGCAGGATGGGAAAGAACGCGCCGATGAAGGTGATGAAGACGATGCTCACCTCGTTGTCGGGCCACAGCATGATGGAGATGGGCACCCACGCGATGGCCGGGATGGGACGCAACGCCTCCAGCGCCGGGAACAGCAGGCCGCGCGCGATGCGGTAGCGGCCAATCAGCAGTCCCATGGCCACGCCCAGCAGCGTGGCCACCGCGAAGCCGAGGAAGATGCGCCGCAGGCTCATGCCCACGTTGGTGATGAACTTGCCGTTGGCGTTGACCTGCATCACCTTGTCCAGCACGTCCAGCGGGGTGGGGATGTTGGTGAAGCGGATGTAGAAGTCCCAGCGGTGCGTGGTGGCCAGGTGCCAGAAGACCAGCATGCTCAGCAGCGACGCGGCCCCCATGGCGATGCCCGGCCCGTTCTCTCGCAGCGCCTGGACGGCACGCGATGCACGCGCGGGTTCGGTGGCCTCAGGCGCTGGTGCGGCTGCCGGCGGACGCAGTGCATCTTCCACCCGCACCAGTGCGATGGCCGGCAATTCGGGCGGCGGGTGCTGGTCGGAGACTTCCTCGAACAATCGGCGCGGTGCGGTCGACATGGTCATTCCCCTCATGGCACATCGTGGTCACAGGCCCGCGGCCGCAGCCAGGGCATCGGAATAGCTGCCCACCCGCCCGCCGATGCTCGCGGCGTGCGCCTCGGCATCCTTCTTCAGCAGGAAGGGCACGATCTGCGGCTTCTTCGGATCGCTGGTGTTCAGTGCGAAGAAGGCCTTGTCGGCGAAAAGCTTGATGCCCAGCGCCTTGTCCACCAGGTAGGCCACGCGCACCTTCTTGTTCTCGGCCTGCGCCTTGTGGACGGCCGCCAGCGTGCAGGTGGGCGAGGCGTACGCGGTGATGCCCGCGCCCTCGATCCACACCTCGCCGGCCTCCTTGGGCCGCGAGATCGGTGTCTTGCACAAGGGGTCGGTGCCGCCGACGTCGTAGTTCGCGAGCGTCTGCTTCTGCGCGTCGTAGTCGAGCTTGAGTTCCTTGAAGGCCTCGCGCAGGTAGGTCTCGTTGACCCAGGCGTTGATGTCCAGGCCCTTCACACGGTTCATCTTCGTGAGCACCTCGTGGCCGGTGCGGATGGTGTCCAGCCAGCGCGGCTTGATGCTCGGGTCCAGCGTGTGGATGCCGCCGGGGCCGAGGTAGAGGTAGGCCACTTCCTTCTCGATCCGGGTCCACTCCTCGATCTTCGCCGCCGCGGCCGCGGGGTTGGCGCGCAGCCAGCCGTTGGCTTCGATCAGCGCCTTGATGTAGGCCACCACCACCTCGGGATACTCGGTGGCGAAGTCCTTGCGCACCACCACGCCGTGGAAGGTGGGTACCTTGGTCTCCACGCCATCGAAGATCTTTCGCGCGAAGCCGCGGTAGGGCAGCAGGTCGGAGAACGGCACGAAGTCGGCGTGCGCGTCGATCTTCTTCTCCTGCAGGTTGGTCGTGCCTACCTCGGGGCTCTGGCTCACCAGGTTGAAGAAGGTGTCGGGGCTGAGGCCACGCGACTGCAGGGCCTGCAGCACCATGCCGTGTGCGGCCGAGCCGAAGGGCACCGACACCGTCTTGCCCTTGAGGTCGCTCAGCTGGTAGTAGGGCGAGTCCTTGTGCACCACGATGCCGTTGCCCGAGCCGAAGGCGTTGTAGGCGATCACGGCCACGAGCTGCGTCTCGTTGCCCGGCTGTGCCTGGCCGGTGGCGCCGTTCACCAGCAGGGGGTAGTCGCCCATCATCCCGATGTGCAGCTTCTTGGCCATCATGCCGTTGGTGATGGGCGGGCCGGAGGTGAAGTTCTGCCAGTCCAGCTTGAAGGTGATGTCCTTGTACTTGCCGGTGTGCGGCAGGTACTTCTCGATCAGCTTGAGCTCCTTGAGCACCACGCCGCCCGTGACGGTGTTGGTGGTGGTGTTCTGCGTGCCGATGCCGATGACGACTTCCTGCTTGGCAGCCCATGCGGGCGAGGCCGCAGCCATGCACAGGGCGGCGCAGGCCTGCAAGACGATGTGCTTCATGAACGAATCTCCGTGATGTGAGGGAAGCGTCTTGTCTCCTCGGGACTGCAAGTCAGATGCCACCTTCGGGCGGTCGTGGTGCGCTGGGGGTTCATGCGCGGCTGCTCGCAGGACTGCAGGGCGAATCCGGTTCAGGCAGGCTGGACCAGGTGGTCCAGCTTGGAGGTCACGCCGGCCCACTGCTCGGCATCGGGCAGCGGTTCACGTGCGGCGTTGATGACGGGCCACTGGCCGGCCAGCGTGGCGTTGAGTTGAAGGAAGTGCTGCTGTTCGGGCGCCAGCTCATGGTCGGCCACGATGGCGTTCACCGGGCATTCCGGAACGCACACGGCGCAGTCGATGCAGGCCTGCGGATCGATGGCGAGGAAGTTGGGCCCCTCGTGGAAGCAGTCCACGGGGCACACGCTCACGCAGTCGGTGTACTTGCAGCGGATGCAGGCTTCGGTGACGACGAAGGTCATGCCGGTTTCCTCCCTGCCAGGGTGATCGACGTGAGTGCCAGGCGCGCGAGCTTGCGCACGTCGGGGTCCGGGTCGTCCAGCGAAGCCTCCAGCGGCGCGATGGCGCGCGTGTCGCCGATTTCGCCCAGCGCGATCACGGCTTCCTTGCGCAGGTTGCTCACCGGATGCGTGAGGGAGGTGACCAGCGCGGGCAGGGCGGCCTCGGCCTTGAGCCAGCCCAGGCTGCGCGCGGCCTTGACCCGTACCTGCCAGTACTCGTCGGCCATGGCGCGCACCAGTTCGCCCACCGCGGGAGCGAGCTTGAGCTTGCCGATGGTCTGGGCGGCCTCCTCGCGCACCATCCACATGCCGTCGGCCAGGGCGCGGACCAGGGCAGGCAGCACGCTCACGGTGTTGGAGTAGCCCAGGGCGCCGATGGCGATGCGGCGCACTTCGGCGTCGGGGTCGTTGGCCGCGACCTCGGCCAGTTCGCCGACGGCCGCCGCGTTCTTCAGGTAGCCCAGCACGCCCACGGCCTCGCGTCGCACGGCGGCGTCCGGATCGCGCAAGGACTGCATCGCCGGCTCGAAGGCCTCGGGCGAGCGCAGCGCACGGATGGCACGGAACGCCGACGCGCGCGCCTGCGACGGGCCGCGCAGCAGCATCGGCAGCAAGGGCCCGGCGGACGCCGTCTCCTTGAGTTCGGCCAGCACGTCGGCCGCGGCCTGGCGCACGCCTTCGTCCTCGTCGAGCAGCATGGGCGCGAGCGACTGCACCACCTCCGGCTCCTCGAAGCCTTCCAGGGCCTTCACCGCCTCGATGCGCACCGTCGCGTCGCCGTCCAGCAGGCGAGGCAGCAGCAAGGGCACGATGTCGTCCTCGTCGCTGTACGGCAGGTCCATCACGGCCAGGCGGCGCACGGTGGGGTCGGCCGCTTCCAGCCGCTGTGCAAGCGTGGATGTCATGGCCACCTCAGCGCAGCAGGTAGGGAATCTCGACCTTCACTGCGCCGGTGGGGCAGTCCTGTTCGCAGGGCAGGCAATACCAGCACTCGTCGAACTTCATGAAGGCCTTGTTCTTCACCAGGTCGATGGCCAGCACGTCCAGCGGGCACACGTCCACGCACACGGTGCAGCCCTTGTCGGCAATGCACTTGGATTCGTCGATGACGACCGGAACCTGGGTGGGGGTGAGGGCAATGGTCATGGGATGCTCCTTGGGTCAGGCGGCTTCGGCGGTGCGCGCCACGCGCAGGCGCTGGTAGGCGGTGCGTTCTTCTTCGTCCACCGGCACGATGTAGGGCTCGATGTCTTTCTTGCGCATGCCGATGCGGCCTTGCGCGTCGCGGCTGAGCAGCGTGTGGCAGAACCAGTTGGCGTCGTCGCGCTCGGGGTGGTCGACGCGGCTGTGGTACAGGCCCCAGCGGCTCTCGGTGCGGTACAGCGAGGCGTGCGCCGCCATCTCCGCGCAGTCGAGGATGGACGTGGCCTCCATGGCGCGCATCAGCTCGTGCGGGTTGGCCGCGCTCATGTGCTGCATGTCTTCGCGGATCTCCTCGAAGCGCTTGAGCCCGATGTGGTACTTGCGCGTGATCTTGGGCGGCTGCAGGTAGTCGTTGACCAGGCGGCGCGTCTTGTATTCGACCTGCCAGGGCGTGAGGCCGCCCTCGCGCTGCAGGGGCGCCTGGATGCGCAGGGCTTCTGCGGCCTGCGCCTCGGTGTCGATGGCCGCGTGTGCCGTCTCGTCGCAATAGGCTGCTGCATTGATCCCGCAATGCTTGCCGTACACGAACGCGCCCAGCATGTAGTTGTGCGGCACGCTGGCGCAATCGCCGGCGGCATACAAGCCCTTCACCGAGGTCTCGCCGCGCGCGTTGATGTGGATGCCCGAGGCGCTGTGCCCGCTGCAGAAGCCGATCTCGGAGATGTGCATCTCCACCATCTCGCTGCGGTAGTCGTTGCCGCGCTTTTCATGGAAGCGGCCGCGGCTGGGGCGCTCGTTGGTGTGCAGGATGGTCTCGATGTTCTGGATCGTTTCCTCTGCGAGGTGATCCAGCTTGAGGAATACCGGGCCGTTGCCGCTTTGCAGTTCGTTGTAGAACTCCTGCATCATCTGGCCGCTCCAGTAGTCGCATTCGATGAAGCGCTCGCCGTGGGAGTTGGCGGTGTAGCCGCCCAGCGGGCCGGTCACGTAGGCGCAGGCCGGACCGTTGTAGTCCTTGATGAGCGGGTTGATCTGGAAGCACTCCAGGTTGGCCAGGTCCGCACCGGCGTGGAAAGCCATGGCGTGGCCATCGCCGCAGTTGGTGGGGTTCTCGTAGGTGCCCATCAGGTAGCCCGAGGCGGGCAGGCCCAGGCGGCCGGCGGCGCCGGTGCAGATCACCGCCGCCTTGGTGCGGATCACGTAGAGCTCCGCGGTGCGGCAGTCAAAGCCCATCACTGCGGCAACCTCGCCATCCGGGCCGGTCAGCACGCGCGTCACCACCACGCGGTTGGTGATCTCCACGCGGGCGCGCTTGAGCTGCCGGTACAGGATGCGCTTCATGTGGTGCCCCTCGGGCATGGGCAGCACGTAGGCGCCCAGGTGGTGCACCTTGCGCACGCTGTAGTCGCCGGTCTCGTCCTTCTCGAACTTCACGCCCCAGCGGTCCAGTTCCTGGATCATGTCGAAGCTGTGCGCCGCATAGGCCATCACCGCTTCCTGGTCGACGATGCCGTCGTTGGCGACGGTGATCTCCTTCACGTACTGCTCGGGCGTGGCGTGGCCGGGGATGACGGCGTTGTTCAGCCCGTCCATGCCCATGGAGATGGCGCCGCTGCGCTTGACGTTGGCCTTGTCGATCAGCAGCACGCGCAGCTTGGGGTTGCGCTCCTTGGCCTTCACCGCGGCCATGGGGCCGCCGGTGCCGCCGCCGATGACGACGAGGTCGAACTCCAGATCGATCGTGTTCATGTGGGCTCCATGTTGTTGTGACATCAGCAGCGGTCGATGCGCAGCCGGTACTGGAAGGCGTCGCCGCGGTAGTAGAGGAATTCGAAGTCCACCGGCCGGTCGTCGGCATGCGTGAGCCGCTCGATGCGCAGCAGCGGCGAGGACTCGGCCGTGCGCAGGTGTCGCGACAGCGACTCGTCGGCCGAGATGGCTTCGATCTGCACGTCGGCATGCGTGAGGTGCATGCCGTAGTCGTTCTCCAGGATGAGGAAGATGTCGCGCGTGGCCAGATCCTCCTGCGCGAGGCGTTCGCCCAGCGCTACGTCGAAGTAGCTCACGTCCACCGAGATGGGTTCGCGGTTGAGGTAGCGCAGCCGCTTGATCTCGTAGACCGGCGAACCCAGGGACAGCTGCAGCCGCTTGGCAACCAGCTCGCCGGCACTCGTGCGGCGCATGCTGAGCACCTGGTTGAAGGTCTCGTAGCCTGCGGGTGCCATCGCCTCGCCGAAGCCCTGCAGCTTGGACAGGCTCTGGAAGGCCTTGGGCTTGGCCACGAAGCTGCCCTTGCCGGCCACCTTGAAGATCAGGCCTTCCTTTTGCAGGTCACCCAGCGCCTGGCGGATGGTGATGCGGCTGACCTTGAAGGCTTCCATCATCTGGGCCTCCGAGGGCATCTGCGAATGCGGGGCGTAGGTGCCGTCGAGGATGCGGCGCCTGACGATCTCGCGGATCTGCGAGTGCATGGGCACCGAGGGCATGAGCGCGACGGCGGGCGATGTCTTGCGGGCAGCGTTCATCGGACGATTCACTCAACCTGTTATGACAGGTCATGTCTAGCATCAGCCGTGCCAGCACTTTCAGGCTTGATGGGCCCCGCTTTGCACCGAGAGTGCTCGCGGGCCGACGGCGGCTGCACCAGAAATCGTTCTGCGTGTTCGTGCGTGGTGCTTCGCCGGCGCACCACCTCCTGGCGTTCATGCGGCAGCAAGCGGATGAACCTTGACCTGTGGCCAGTGGCACGATGCGTGCTTTTATCTTGCATACAAGATTGAATGCACAAAGGCGGAGCATCACGTGGATCACGAGCCTAGGACCTTGCAGGAGTGGCGCGATGCGCTGGGCAGCGGCGCCTGGAGCGCGTCAAGCGGGATGTCGCGTGCCCTGGCCGCGGGGGAAGGGCTGGCCCGCTCGGCATGGATCTCGCGGCACGATCCGGCATCGCTGCTGGCCCAGGCCGAAGCCTGCGATGCCTTGCTGCGCGAGCACGGGCCCGCGGCGTTCGAATCCAGGCCGCTGCTGGGCGTGCCTTTCGCTGTGAAGGACAACGTCGACGTGGCCGGACTGCCGACCACGGCCGCATGTCCTTCCTTCAACACGACGCCCGCGGCTCGCCACGCCACGGCGGTGCAGCGCCTGGTCGACGCGGGCGCCATTCCCATCGGCAAGACCAACCTCGACCAGTTCGCGACCGGCCTCGTCGGCACGCGCTCGCCCCATGGCGTGGTGCCCAACCCGTTCGATGGCACCCGCGTGTGCGGCGGCTCCAGTTCAGGCTCGGCCTATGTCGTGGCGACCGGGCAGGTGCCTTTCGCGCTGGGCACCGACACGGCGGGCTCGGGCCGCGTGCCGGCGGGCTTTTGCAACATCGTGGGCTTGAAGCCGACCAAGGGCTGGCTGCCCACCACGGGCGTCGTGCCGGCCTGCCGCAGCCTGGACTGCGTGTCGGTCTTCGCGCTGTCGCCCGAGGATGCGTGGACCGTGGCCTCCATCGCATCCGGTCCTGATGCGGACGATGCCTTCACCCGCCCCCTGGCGCCGCCGCTCTTGCGCGTGGACAAGCTGGAGGGCCTGCGCATCGGCATCCCGGCGCCGCTGGAGTTCTTCGGCGATGAGCAGGCCGCTGCCGCGTTCGACAAGGTGCTTCACGGCCTGCGGGACATGGGATGCCGCCTGGTCGACGTGCCCATGGCCCCCTTGTCACGCGCCGCGAGCCTGCTCTACCAAGGGCCGTGGGTGGCGGAGCGCTACGCCGCCGTGGGCCGGTTCATCGAGGCCCATGCGAACGATGCCGACCCCGCCGTGGCGGCCATCGTGCTGCGCGGCGGCAATCACCTCGCGCACGAAGCCTTCGCTGCTCAATATGAGATGCAGGCCTTGCAGCAGCAGGCCCACGCCATCTGGCGCGAGGTCGACGTGATGCTCGTGCCGACGGCCGCCACGCATCCCACCCTCGATGCGGTGCGCGCCGATCGCTTCGGTCCCAACGAGCGCCTGGGCCACTACACCAACTTCGTCAACCTGCTGGACATGGCCGCGCATGCCATTCCCGGCCCGTGGCGCGCCGATGGACTGCCGGCGGGCGTGACGCTGCTGGGACCGGCCTTCAGCGACTACCCGCTCGCGCAACTGGCCGCCCGCCTGGTGCGCGCCTGGCAGCCGGAGGTCGGCGTGATGCGGCACCGCCTGCCTCCGCAGCCGGCCGACATGCCCGCCTGCGTGCCGGCCCACCTCGTGCGGGTGGTGACCGTTGGCGCGCACATGAGCGGCCTCGGGCTCAACTGGCAATTGGCCGAGCGCAGCGCCAGGCTGGTGGCCCGCACGTGCACCGCGCCGGTGTATCGCCTGTACTCGCTCACCGGTTTGCAGCCCACGCGCCCCGGCCTCGTGCATGTGGGCACCGCAACGGGTCGCGCCATCGAGGTCGAGGTGTGGGAGATGGACCGCGCACACCTGGGCAGCTTCATGATGCTGGTTGGCGCGCCCCTTGCAATCGGCACGGTGGAACTGGCCGATGGCGGCAGCGAGCGCGGATTCGTGTGCGAACCGCGCGGCGTCGCAGCGGGCAGCGGGGCGCTCGACATCACCGAGCACGGCGGCTGGCGCGGGTTTCTCGCGTGGCTGCGGGTTCGCGAATCTTCTTCCCACGACACACGGAATTCGCCATGAGCCACACCCGACCAGACTCCCCCAGCCGCATCCGTCGGCGCCTCGTGCAATCGGCCGGCCTCGCATTGGCAGGGCTCGCCGCGCCGGCCATCGTCCGCGCACAGGGCGGGCCGAAGATCCGCATCGGTTATTGGCCCGTGGCGGCCGGCTTGCCGTTCTTCGCGGCCATCGAGAAGGGCTACTTCAAGGAGGCGGGGCTGGAGGTCGAGCCGCTGAAGTTCGCCGGCGCCCAGCAGGTGATGGAAGCCATGCTCTCGGGCCGCAGCGACGGCAGCTCCAACGGCACGGGCTCGGCCAACCTCGCCATCGGCGAGATTGCGCAACCCGGGCTGTTCAAGATCTTCGCCACCAACCCGAGCAATGCGAAGCACGTGCTCGACGAGTTCCTGCTGCCCAAGGACAGCGCGGTCAAGTCGCTGGCTGAACTCAAGGGCAAGCGCGTGGCCTCGGGGCCGGGCATCCAGAACGTGACGCTGGCCAAGACCATGCTGGAGCGTGCCGGGGCGGGCGCCGTCAGTGTGAGCGAGTTGCCGATCGGCCAGCACGTGGCCGCGCTGGCAGCGGGGCAGATCGACGCGGTCTACACCCTGGAACCCACCGGTACCGTGGGCCGGCTCAACGGCACGACACGTGTTCTCGAAGCAGGCGTGGTCGCGAAGTACGTGCTGGGCGACCCCATGGCGCCGTGGCACGGTGGCTCGGCCAGCCTCACCACCGAGTTCATCAAGAAGTACCCCGGCGAGGCCAAGCGCTACATCGCGGCGTACGCCAAGGGGATCGAACTCGTGCGCAGCAAGCCGGAAGAGGCGCGCCAGTTCCTCAAGGGCTACACCGCCATCGACGGTGCGCTGACGAGCGAGGTGCCGCTCGCGTCCTACATGCTCTTCAACGAGTTCAAGGCCAGCGACATCGCCTACTTCCAGAAGTTCTACGACCTGTTCGCCGAGAAGAGCATCTTCGAGAAGCGCGTGCTGGTCGAGCCGATGCTCTTCAAGGGGTGATGACATGAATGCGTTGCCTTGGCGCCGGCTGGTCCCGTTCATCGGGCCGCTGGTGCTCTTTCTCATCTGGGACCTGGTGGTGCGCGCGGGGTGGATCAAGGCCATCTTGCTGCCGCGGCCGGTGGACACGGTGCAGACGCTGCTCGTCGGCCTGGCAGGCGGCCCGCTGCTGGCTGACTTTGCCGTCACGGTGCTGCGTACGCTGGAGGCTTTCGTCATCGCGGCGGCCATCGGCGTGCCGACCGGCATCGCGCTGGGCAGCAACGAGCGCGCCTACCGAAGCGTGGAGTTCCTTATCGACTTCTTCCGCTCCACGCCGTCGTCCGCGCTGATCCCGCTGTTCCTGCTGATCTTCGGCGTGTCGGACGTGAACAAGGTGGCCATTGCCGCCTTCGGTGCCTTGCTCATCGTGCTCTTCACCAGCGCCTACGGGGTGATGAACGCGCGCAAGCAGCGGGTGATGGCTGCCCAGGTGATGGGCGCCACGCGCTGGCAGGTCTTCAAGGACGTGCTCATCTGGGAGAGCCTGCAGCCCACCTTCGTGGGCCTGCGCTCGGCGGTGTCGATGTCGCTGGTCATCGTGATCGTGGCCGAGATGTTCATCGGCTCGGACAACGGCCTGGGCCACCGCATCATCGACGCGCAGCAGGTGCTCAACGTGAAGAGCATGTACGCATCCATCCTGGCCGCCGGCGCACTCGGCTATGCGCTGAACATGCTGTTCCTGGCCATCGAGCGCCGCGTGGTGCACTGGAGTGGCCGATGAACGCCGCCGTGTGGGCCGAGGTGCCCGAGACGCCGCCCGCCTTCGTGCCGGGGCCGCCGGGCACGCACATCACCATCCGCGGGCTGACCAAGCACTTCGCCGGCAAGCCGCTGTACGAGGGCTTCGACCTGGACATCCCCAAGCACCGCATCACCTCGGTGTTCGGGCCCAACGGCTGCGGCAAGTCCACGCTCATCAACATGATCGCGGGGCTGGTGCCCATCGATGCGGGCGAGATCCTCTTCGACGGCAAGTCGCTCAAGGACACGAAGATCGGCTACGTGTTCCAGAACTACCGCGATGCGCTGTTCCCGTGGATGCGCACCATCGACAACATCGCCTACCCGCTGAAGCTGGAAGGCCGCAGCAAGGCGCAGGTCCGCTCACGCATGGATGAACTGGTGGCCAGCTTCGACGTGAAGTTCGACCTGAACCGCTACCCGTACGAGCTCTCGGGCGGGCAGCAGCAGACGGCGTCCATCATGCGTGCGCTGGCGCCGGGGCCGGAGGTGCTGTTCCTCGACGAGCCGTTCTCCGCGCTGGACTTCGAGATGACCCTGTTCATCCGCGAGAAGCTGCAGGAAGTGTTCATGCAGACCGGCACCACGATGCTGCTGGTGTCGCACGACCTGGAGGAGGCGGTGTACCTGGCCGACGAGGTGCTGCTGCTGACCAAGCGCCCCACGCGAGTGGCCGAGGTGCTGCGCTACGGCGACGCGCGGCCACGCACCGTGGCCACGCTGTCGCAGCCCAGCTTCGTGGAGACCAAGAAGCGCAGCCTGGAGATCTTCCAGCAGGAGGTTCGGCGATGAGCGTTGATGCTGTTCCTGACCACGTGCTCGACTACGTGCGGGCCGCCTCGTTGATGCTGGACCTGACGCTCGATGCCGCACAGATGCAGCGCGTGGCCGTGCACCTGGAGCGCACGCAGGCGATGGCGCAGGCCTTGGCGGCCGCAGAGCTCGCGGCACACGACGAGCCGGCAGAGATCTTCTGCCCCGCGCCATTCCCCTCGGAGGAGAACGTGCCGTGAACACCGGCATGCAGACTGTCCGCGCCGTGCGCTCGGGCGAGATGCTCGCGGAGGAAGCGCTGGAGCACGCCATCGCGCGCATCGAGGTGACGGACTCGCGCGTGAATGCCTTCACCGATGGCACCTTCGAGCGAGCCGTTCGCCAGGCGCGGGCCATCGACAAGCTGCGTGCCAGCGGTGCGGCGCTGCCGCTGCTGGCTGGTCTGCCCTACGCGGTGAAGAACCTGTTCGACATCCAGGGCCTGGTCACGCGCGCCGGCAGCAAGGTGCGCAACGGCGAACCGCCGGCGCAGGCCGATGCGGTGCTCGTGCAGCGCATGGAGGCTGCGGGCGCGGTTCTGGTGGGCGCGCTCAACATGGACGAGTTCGCCTACGGCTTCACCACGGAGAACAGCCACCACGGCCCCACGCGCAACCCGCGCGACCTGTCGCGGACGGCAGGAGGTTCCTCGGGCGGATGCGCCGCGGCCGTGGCGGCGGGGCAGGTGCCGGTGACCTTGGGCTCGGACACCAACGGCTCCATCCGCGTGCCCAGTTCGCTGTGCGGCGTGTTCGGGTTGAAGCCGACCTTCGGGCGGCTGTCGAGGCGAGGCAGCTTTCCCTTCGTGGCCAGCATCGATCACCTCGGGCCCTTCGCCCGCTCGGTCGAAGACCTGGCCGCCACCTATGACGCCATGCAAGGCCCCGATCCGCTGGACCGCGCCTGCCACGCGACACGGGTGCAGCCCACGTTGCCGTCGCTCAACGATGGCGTTCGCGGATTGCGCATCGGCTTGCTGGCCGGCTACTTCGAGGACCACGCCGGCGAGGCCGCGCGCAAGGCTGCCGGCACGGCCGCGGAAGCGCTGGGCGCGCTGCGCGGCGTGGTCTGGCCCGATGCCGCACTGGCCCGGGCCGCCGCCTTCATCGTGACGGCCAGCGAAGGCGGCGCGCTGCACCTGCCCTTGCTGCGTGAACGGGCGGCCGAGTTCGAGCCGCTGTCGGTCGACCGCTTCATCGCCGGCGCCTTGCAGCCGGCCGCCTGGTACATCCGCGCACAGCGCTTTCGGGCGGCCTACCGCCAGAAGGTGCAGGACCTGTTCAAGGACTGGGACGTGCTCATCGCTCCTGCCACTCCCATCACCGCGCCGACCATCGGCACCGAGACCTTTGAGCTGAACGGCAGGACGCTGCCCGCGCGACCGAGCCTGGGCTTGCTCACTCAGCCCGTCTCTTTCTCGGGCTGCCCGGTGGTGGCCGCACCGCTGTGGCCCACGGCCGCATTGCCCATGGGCGTCCAACTGATCGCGGCACCCTGGCGCGAAGACCTGGCCCTGCGCGCAGCCCGCGTGCTCGAAGCGCAAGGCGTGGCGAAGTCCCCGGTGTCGCGATGGTGAGCGACGACCAGATCAACCTGCCGGGCGTGCTGGCCGAAGTCACCGCCGCCTTCGGGCGCTACGAGGCCGCGCTCGTGGGGAACGACGTGCCGGTGCTCGACGAACTCTTCTGGGACAGCCCGCACACGCTGCGCTATGGCGTGAACGAGAACCTCTACGGCTATGGCGCGATCCAGCAGTTCCGCGCAGGGCGCGCAGCGGTGGGCCTGTCGCGCATGGTGCTGCGCACGCAGATCACCACCTACGGCCAGGACTTCGCCACCACCCACATCGAGTTCTGGCGTGATGGCGCCAGCCGCACCGGCCGCCAGACGCAGACCTGGATGCGCACGCGCCAGGGATGGCGCGTGGTGTCCGCCCATGTAAGCTTGATGGGATGAGCAAGCCGGTCCCCTCGAAAGCCACCCGACCCGTCGCGCGCAAGGCGGCGCCGGTGAGCGCGCCGTCCAACCAGCGCGAGCTGACCCGTGCCGAAGAGGCCTACCGCCGCATCAAGGCCGCCATCTTCGACTTCGTGCTGCTGCCCGGCGAAGGCTTCACCGAAAGCGACATGGCCGAGCGCCTGGGCATGTCACGCACGCCAGTCCGCGAAGCCTTGTTCCGGCTGGAGCTGGAAGGCTACGTGCAGGTGGCGTTTCGCAGCGGCTGGAACGTGGCGCCGTTCGATTTCCGCAAGCTCGAGGAGTTGTACGACCTGCGCGTCGTGCTGGAGTGCACGGCGGTCGATCGCCTGTGCGCGGCCGAGCCGATGCCCGACCTGGGCCTGCTCAAGGCCACCTGGCTGGTGCCGGAGAAGGAGCGGCTGACCGACACCGCCGAAGTCGCGGCGCTGGACGAGGCCTTTCACGCCACCATCGTCAGCGCTGCCGGCAACCAGGAGATGGCGCGGGTGCATTCGGACGTGACCGACGGCATCCGCATCGTGCGGCGGCTGGACTTCACCAAGCCGCCGCGCATCGCTGCGACCTACGAGGAGCACGCGAAGATCCTGCGCGCCATCCTTCGCCGCCGCGGGGACCAGGCCAAGCTCATGCTGCGCAGCCACATCGAGGAGAGCAAGGCGGAGGTGAGGAAGATCACCATCCACAAGCTGCACAGCGCGAGGCCGGAGTCGGCGAGGGTTTGAGCCCTCAGGCCTCGCGCAGGGCGCCCAGCCTGGCCGTCCACCCGACGATCCCGCCCTGCGCCCGGATCATCTCGATCGCCGCCTGCTTGAACTGCGCAAAGTACGAGCCCGTCGCTTCCTCCACCAGCAGGCTGTCGTAGCCGCGGTCGTTGGCCTCGCGCATCGTGGTCTGCACGCAGACCTCGGTGGTCACGCCGCCGAAGACCAGGCTGGTGATGCTGTGGTCCTTCAGGATGCCGTGCAGGTCGGTGGCATAGAACGCACCCTTGCCGGGCTTGCGGATGACGATGTCGCCCGCCTGCGGCGCGAGCGCCGCCACGAAGTCCGCGCCCGGCTCGCCGTCGATGAGGATGCGTCCCATCGGTCCGGCATCGCCGATGCGCAGGCTGGGCAGGCCGCGCGAGCGTTTGGCGCTCGGGCAATCGGCCAGGTCCGGGCGGTGGCATTCCTTGGTGTGCACGATGAGCAGGCCTCGTTGCCGCGCCCATGCCACCAGCTCCACCGCCGCGGGCACCACCGGCGCCAGCAGCGACACGTCGTTGCCCAGCGTCGCGCCGAAGCCGCCGGGCTCGATGAAGTCGCGCTGCATGTCGATCATCACCAGCGCCGCGCGACGCGGGTCGAAGACGAAGGGGCCGGGCAGGGCGTCGACGGTGATCATGCGGGGTTCAGTGCCCATGGCCGCCCATGAAGGCACCGAGGGTCTCGCGGTTCACGCCGCCGACCGGTGATTCGTGGACGATGCGGCCTTCGCTCATCACCGCGATGCGGTCGGACAGGGCCAGCAACTCGTCGAGGTCCTCGCTGATGAGCAGCACCGCGCCACCGCGGTTGCGCACGTCCATGAGCCGCTGGTGGATCTCGGCCACAGCAGCGAAGTCCAGCCCGAACACCGGGTTGGCCACGAGCAGGACACCCGCGTCGTCGCTCAGCTCGCGCGCGAGCACGGCGCGCTGCACGTTGCCGCCGGACAGCGCGCGGATGGGCGTCGACTCGCTGCGCGTCTTCACACCGAAGTGCGTGATCAGCTCTCGAGCGCGCAGCCGCAGCAGCGACGAGCGCAGCCAGCCGCCACGCGAAGCCGGCGGTTCATCGAAGCTTCGCAGGCCCATGTTGTCGGCCACGCCCATCTCGCCGACACAGGCGCTGCGCAGCGGTTCCTCGGGCAGGCTGCGCACTTTCAGTTGGTGGTTCTGTCGGCGCGTGCCGGTGTAGTCCTCGTTGCCCACGCGCACCCGGCCGCCGGTGCGCGGACGTTGGCCGACGAGTGCTTCGAGCAGCTCGCGCTGGCCGTTGCCGGCCACGCCCGCCACGCCGAGGATTTCTCCGCCGCGCACCGACAGCGACAGCGCGTTGACTGCGCAGGTGCCACGGTCGCCATCCGCGCTGAGTGCGTCGACCTGCAGCCGCACCTCGCCTGGGCCGGCCGTGCTGCGTTCGGGCGCCGCGAACTCGCGTTTCGCCTCGTCGGCATCGCCCACCATGTCGACGGCCAGCTGCCGCGGCGTGGTGTCGAGCACCGCATGCGCCGCCACCAGCCGGCCACGCCGCAGCACGCTCACGTCATCGGCATAGGCCATGACCTCGCGGAACTTGTGGGTGATGAGCACCACGCTGCATTCGCCGGCATGCGCGCGTTCGCGCAGCAGGCCCAGCACTTCGTCAGCCTCCTGCGGGGTGAGCACGGAGGTGGGCTCGTCCAGGATGAGCAGGCGAGGCCGCAGCAGCAATTGCTTGAGGATCTCCAGCTTCTGCTTCTGCCCGGCCGAGAGCTGCTGCGGCGTGGCGTCCAGGTCGAGCCGGAAGGGCGTGGAGGCCATGAAGGCGGTGAGCTCGGCGCGCACGGCCGGCCAGTCGATCACCGCCGGCAGCCGGCCGCGCGCGAGCAGCAGGTTCTCCGCCACCGTCATGCCCGGCACCAGCGTGAAGTGCTGGTAGACCATGCCCAAGCCAAGGTCGCGCGCCATGGTGGGCGACGCGATGCGCGTCTCGCGGCCGTTGACCATGATCGCGCCTTCTTCTGCCTGCTGGTAGCCCACCACGCACTTCACCAGCGTGCTCTTGCCGGCGCCGTTCTCGCCCAGAAGCGCATGCACGGTGCCGGGGGTGACCTTCAGCGACACGTGGTCCAGTGCGGTGAAGGCGCCGAAGCGCTTGGTGAGCAGGTAGGTTTCAAGCGCCAGGGCGCGTGGCGGTTCTGCGCTCATGCCATGGCCTCGATCAGCGCACTGGACGTGGACACCGCCCCGAACACGCCGCCTTGCATCGTCACCATCTTCAGCGCCGCCAGATGGTTGCCGTGGTCGGTGGCGCCGGTGCAGTCCGACAGGATCAGGCATTCGAAGCCGCGGTCGTTGGCCTCGCGCATGGTGGTGTGCACGCAGACGTCGGTGGTGATGCCGGTGAGCACGAGGTTGCGGATGCCACGCGTGTGCAGGATGTGCTCCAGGTCGGTCGCGCAGAACGAGCCCTTGCCGGGCTTGTCGAGCACGACCTCGCCAGGCAGTGGTGCGAGCTCGGGAATGATCTCCCAGCCCGGTTCGCCCCGAACCAGGATGCGTCCGCAAGGCCCCTCGTCGCCGATGCCCGCACCGATGCGGCGCGACCGCCAGCGCTTGTTCGCCGGCAGGTCCGACAGGTCGGGCCGGTGGCCTTCGCGGGTGTGGATGATGGTGCAGCCCTGGGCTCGCATGGCCGCCAGCAGCCGGCGGATGGGCTCGATGGGCGCACGGGTGAGCGACAGGTCGTAGCCCATCTTGTCCACGTAGCCGCCCACGCCGCAGAAGTCGGTCTGCATGTCGATGACGATGAGCGCGGTGTTCGCGGCGTGGAGCTGCCCGTCGAAGGGCCAGGGGTACGGATCGGCGAGGACGTGGCGTTCGGTCGTCATGGTGGTGGTCGGCGGTTCAGCAGGACGTCGGTTCAGCGGGACACGCCCAGCTCCACCGGCGCACCTTGCAGGCTGCGCCGCGGCGAGCAGGTCCACACGAGGATGAGCAGGGTGAGCATGTAGGGCACGGCGCTGAAGAGGTGGTAGCCCCAGCCGATGCCCACCGATTGAAGCGCCGGCCCCAGGGCGCCCGCGCCGCCGAAGAGCAGGGCGGCGCCCAGGCAGCGCCAGGGGCTCCAGCGCGCGAAGATCACCAGCGCCACGGCGATCAGGCCCTGGCCGCTGGACAGTCCTTCGTTCCAGCTGCCCGGGTAGTACAGCGACAGCGAGGCGCCGCCCAGCCCCGCGATGAATCCGCCCAGTGCGGTCGCTGCGATGCGGATGGCGTTGACCGAGTAGCCCAGCGCGCGGGCGGCATCGCTGGAGTCGCCCGCCATGCGCAGCACCAGTCCCCAGCGCGTGGAGCGAAAGCCCCAGGAGAGCAGCGCCGCCAGGGCCACGCCCAGCGGGAACAGCATGTTGATGTCCAGCGCCGCGCGCACCTGCGGCGACGAGCTCCAGCCGCCCAGCGGCAGCGAGGGAATCTGTGGCGCCTGAGGCTGGATGAGCGGCTTGCCGAGGTAGAAGGCCAGGCCGGTGCCCAGCAGCATCAGCGCGATGCCCGCGGCGATGTCGTTCACCCGCGGCAGCGAGCACACGAGTCCGTGCACGAGCGCGAGCAGCGCGCCCGCGGCGCCGGCGGCCAGCACACCCACCCAGGCCGAGCCGCTGAGGTAGGCCGCGCCGAAGCCGCCCATGGCGGAGAACACCAGCACGCCTTCCAGCCCGAGGTTGATGCGGCCGGACTTCTCGGTGATGCATTCGGCCAGGCTCACCATCAGGAAGGGCGTGCCCACGCGGATCGCGCCGCCGAGCACGGCGACCATCAATTGCAGCGCGATCGCCAGTGAATCGACTTCCGTGCTCATGGTGTGCCCTCCTGCAACTGCGGCGCAGCCTGCATGCGGCGCGAAGGAAGGCGCCACGCCAGCGGCAGCCGCCCGCGCAACGCTTCGCTGGCCAGGATGAGCAGGAAGGCGAAGCCCTCCAGCACCAGCACGGAGGCATCGGGCACGTCCATGCGCCGCTGCAGCAGGCTGCCTGCCGAGCCGAAGCCGCCGAACAGCACGGCCACCGGAATCACGCCCCACGGGTTGTGCCGTGCCACGAAGGACACGAGGATGCCCGCATAGCCCAGGCCCGCGATCAGCGATGCGTTGGCGGCGGTGTGCACCGCGGCCACCTCGATGCCTCCGGCCAGTCCGGCACAGGCGCCACCCGCGGCGCAGGCCGTCACGACGATGCGCGTGCACGGCAGGCCGACGAGCCGCGCGGCGCGCGCGTTGCCGCCGACCACGCGCGTGGCGAATCCGGAGGTGCTGAAGAAGAGCCACAGGCCGGCGAGCACGCAGGCGGCCACGCCGAAAACGAGCCCCCAATGGATGTCCGCGTCGGGCAGGGTGCCGATGCGCAGTCCCTCGGCCAGCGCATGCGTCGAGGGCTTGTTCAGGCTCGCGGGGTCACGCATCGGCCCTTCCACCAGATGCTTGAACACCGCGATGCCGGTGTAGGCCAGCAGCAGGCTGCTGATGGTCTCGTTCACGCCGCGCCACTGCCGCAGCAGGCCGGCCAGTGCCACCCAGGCAGCACCTGCGGCGGCGGCCGCGACCAGCACCATCCCCGTGCCCAGCGAGTTGGCCGGCGGCGCGAAGAGGTAGGGCAGGCCGGCACAGGCCAGGCCGCCCAGCACCAGTGCGCCTTCACCGCCGATGACGATGAGCCCGGCGCGCGCCGGAATGGCCACGCACAGGGCGGTGAGCATCAGCGGCGCCGCGCGCTGCAGGCTGTTCTGCCAGGAGAACCAATCGCCGAACGCGCCCTTGAAGAGCAGCGTCCAGGCCTGCACCGGGCTCTTGCCCGCCAGCGCGATGAACACACCGAACAACAGCAGGCCGCCGGCCAGCGCCAGCAGCGGCAGCAGCGCGGCTTCGAGGGCGTCGCGGGTGCGTTCGTCCGACAGCATGGCGGCCTCGCGCTCAGGCCTTGCCGACCACGCCTTCCACCAGGTAGTTCATGCCTTCGAGCTCGACGTCGGTCTGCTTGAAGGCCTTGCCTGCCGCAATGACGAGCTTGCCGGTGTTGTCCTTCAGGCCGGCGCTGCCGCCCTTGAAGATGTCGAAGCTGCCCTTGAGCATCGCTGCCTTGACGTCGTCGGCGTTCTTGCGGGCGGCGGCCGTCACCATCGCACCGTAGGGCGAGGGCTTGACGAAGCCGTCCTTCAACCCGCCGCGCACGAAGTTCGGATGCGGCTTGCCCGTGCGGGCTGCATCGATGATGGTCTTGTAGGCCGTGAGCCAGTTCCACTCCGCGCCGGTGAGGTAGGCATTGGGCGCGAGCTTGGCCTGGCTGGCGTGGTAGCCGCAGACCATCTTGCCGCGCTTGGCCGCGGTCTCCACGATCACCTTGGGGCCGTCCACGTGCATGGTGAACACGTCCACGCCCTGGTCGGCCAGGCTGTTGGTGGCCTCGGCTTCCTTGACCGGCATGGACCAGTCGCCCGTGAAGATGACGTTGGTGGTGATGGACGGGTCCACTGAGCGAGCGCCCATCGTGAAGGCGTTGATGTTGCGCAGCACCTGCGGGATCGGCTTGGCGGCCACGAAGCCCAGCTTCTTGCTCTTGCTCATGTGGCCGGCCACCACGCCGTTGAGGTACTGGCATTCGTCGATGTAGCCGAAGAAGCTGCCGGTGTTCTTCGGGTGCTTGGCCTCGTTCCACAGCCCGCCGCAGTGCGCGAAGCGGATCTTCTCGTTCTTGGCGGCCACCGCCAGCGTGTGCGGGTCGAAATAGCCGAAGGAGGTGGGAAAGAGCAGGGTGGCGCCGTCCTGCGAGATCATGGCCTGCATGGTCTTCTGCACGGCGGTGGTCTCGGGCACGTTTTCTTCTTCCACCGTCTTGATGCCCGGCAACTTCTTGATCTCGGCCACCGACTCGGCCTGGGCCTGGTTGTAGCCGAAGTCATCCTTCGCGCCCACGTAGATGAAGCCCACGGTGATCGGCGCTTGCGCCGCTGCCAGCTCCATCCACGTGCCGCCTGCGGCGCTCAGGCCGAGCGCACCGGCGCCTTTGATCAACTCCCGACGATTCATCTTCGACTGCGTCATGGCGTTCTCCTCTGGTTGGACACCTTCTTGTATACAAGCAACCGATGTGCCAATGGAAGCGGCTTTCAGCGGGGCAAAACTGCGCCCTTGTGGGGCACGGATGCCGGTGCAGAGGGGGTGAACGGTGGCCAGGCACCACGCAGGTGCCCGGCAGGAATGGGCGGACGAGTCGGACTGGTGCGTCAGCCGCGCGGCAGGGCACGACGGGCCGCCAGGCCCAGGACGGCAGAGAACAACACCACCGTCGACAGGCCGGCCGCCAGCGAGCGCGACTCGGAGATCAGGCCGATGATGGGTGGGCCGGCCATCATGCCCAGGTAGCCGAGCGACGACACGGCCGCGATGCCGTGCGCGGCGCTCACGCCCGGCACGCGCGAGGCGGCGCTGAAGAGAATGGGGATCACGTTCGCGAAGCCCAGGCCCACCAGCGCGAAGCCGGCCAGGGCCACCAGCGGATGCGGTGCGAGCAGGGTGAGGGCCATGCCCACCGCGCCCAGCGTGCCGCTGAGCTGCATCAGGCGCATGGCCGACACGTGCAGCCGCACCCAGTCGCCGCAGAAGCGCGCGGCGGCCATGGCGGCACTGAAGCTGGCGTAGGCCAGCGCCGCAATGCCTGCATCGGCAGCGAGCACGTCGCGCATGTACAGCACGCTCCAGTCGTACATCGCGCCTTCGCTGATCAGGCCCAGCGCGGCCAGCACGCCCATGAGCAGCAAGGCGCCGCGCGGCAGGCTCATGGCGGGGCCTTCGGCGGGCGGGCCGTCCACGCGCAGCATTGCCGACCAGCCGGCCACGATGGTGGCGGCGCTCGCCAGGGCGCCGACGACCAGTCGCTGCGTGGGCGTGACCCCGGCCGTGTGCAGGACGCTTGCCGCGGCCGAACCCACCATGCCGCCCAGGCTGAACATGCCGTGGAACCCGCTCATCACCGGCCGACCGGTCAGCCGCTCGATCTCGCTGGCCTCGGCGTTGATGGACACGTCGAACAGGCTGATGGCGATGCCGTAGGCGAGCATCACGGCCAGCAAGGCGGCATAGCTGTCGAAGGCCAGCAGCAGGGCGATCGCCAGAGAGGCGGCCAGGCCGCTGGCGATCGTGACCGTTCGAGGCCCGTGCCTGCCGACCAGGCGTCCCGCCTGCGTCAGCGTGAGCACGGAGCCCACGCCCCCGGCCAGCATGGCCATCGCCAGCGCCCGGTCGCCCAGGCCGTAGTGGGCCTTGACGCTGGGCACATGCACGCCCCAGGTGGCGAACACGATGCCGCAGACGAAGAACTGCGCGCGGATCGCGTGGGTGGCGGCGGCAAGCGAAGGGGCGGGCTTGGCGAGGGACGACATGGCACGGGTGCTGCGTGGATCGGTTCAGTATGACAGCGCTTTCACTGGTCCGCGATGACCATGTTGGAATCGATTCCATCTTGCGGTGACATTTCACGGCCTCTTGCGACGTACCCGGGCGCCTTGCTTCCGCATGTAACGGCCTCTGGCCTGCATGCACGCCTGTCGCTGACGTGCTTCGTGCTTCGTGTCCATGGCACGGACGCTGCATCTGGCGCGGATTCGCAGGTGCGATCTGACGTGCGCCTTTCGCGCAAGAACCCAGCAGGAGAACAAGAATGAGCAAGGCTCACGACGAGGGACAGAACATCGGCGGTCTCAGCAGGCGCCGCCTGTTGAGCCTGGCAGCGGCCACCATGGCCGTCGGGGGCATCGCGGGCTGTGGTGGTGGGGGTGGGACATCGGCTCCGTCGCCGGCACCGACACCGCAGACCGCCCCGACGCCGCCTGCTCCTGCACCCGCACCGGCCCCAGCCCCGGCGCCCGCACCGGCTCCGGCGCCCGCACCCGCACCCGCACCCGCTGCCAAGAGCGCCAAGCGCGGCGTCGCCTACGACCTGGCCTCGGAGGCCGACATGACGGCGCTCGCGCCGGGCGTGAGCTGGTTCTACAACTGGGCCTCCAAGCCCAACAGCAAGCTGCCGTCGGACGCTGGCACGCGCCACGCCATGGACCACGTGCCCATGCTGTGGAACGGCAGCTTCGACGACGCGGCGATCACGTCCTACCTGCTCGCGAACCCCGGCATCCGCTACCTGCTGCTGCTCAACGAGCCCAACCTCACCGACCAGGCCAACCTCAAGCCCTCGGATGCCGCCACGCTGTGGCCGCGCTACGAAGCCATCGCCACGCGCACCGGCGTGAAGCTGGTGGGGCCGGCCATCACCTGGGGCACGATGGCGGGCTTTGCCGACCCGGTCGCCTGGCTCGATGCCTTCTACGCCGCCTACCGCCAGGCCAACGGCAACCGCGATCCGCAGATCGACTACCTGGCCTTCCACTGGTACGACTACGGCCTGGCCGGCCAGCTTGACCGGCTGACGAAGTACGGCAAGTCCTTCTGGGTGACTGAGATGGCGAACTGGCACAACGGCGACGGCTCGGCGCAGATCGATACCGAGGACAAGCAGAAGGCGCAGATGACCGACATGGTGTCGGTCTGCGAGTCACGCGCCGACGTGTTCCGCTACGCCTGGTTCACCGGCCGCTGGAACAACGACGTGCACCACACCAGCCTGCTGGCCGCTGACGGCGTGCTGACCGGCCTGGGCCAGCACTACCTGTCGCGGCCGTTCTGAGGCGGTGCGTCAGGCCGGCTGATCCGCCAGTTGGGGATGGTCCTTCCACGCCGGCATGGTGCGCATGTAGGCGCGTGTCTTGCGCTCGGCCTCGTCTCGGGCGAGTGAGGGTTCGCGCGACATCGACCACTGCACCATGCGCTCGAAGCGCTCGTCGAAGGGCTGCAGCGAGCCGTCGGGGGTGACGCAGTACTGGCACAACAGGCCGCTGGAAATGCTCATGCCGCAGCTCTTGCAGGAATGGGTGGTGGTCATGGTGAGGGGTCCTCGAAGTGATGGGGTTGATGGGGGCATTCGCCGGCGGCCCGCACCAGCGCGGCCAGGCCCGTGCAGAGGGCGTCGCGCTCCGCAGGGCTCAGGCCTTGCAGCGCCTTGGACAGCCTGTCGCGGTCCAGCGGCGCGAGGCTCTGGTTCAGCACGTCCATGCCCTCGTCGCTCAGCCACACCAGCGTGCGCCGACGGTCGCGGGTGTCCTTGAAGCGGGTGACGAGGGCGCGTTCCTCCAGCCGGTCGATGAGCTCGCTCATCGCGGACTGCGCCCGGTCGAAATGCAGGCAGGCTTCGCTCACCGTGAGCGGCCCGCTGCGCGACAGGTGCAGCATGAAGGCCAGCGCCTCGGCCGAGGCGCGGTGCTGGTGCTTGTCCCAGCGCGTGTGCAGCCGCTCGTAGATGCCGGCGTAGTGCGCCAGCACCTGGCCGGTGAGCTCAGGCAGGGAAGGGGTTTCGGGCATGGCGGCACTCTATCGGCCGCGCATTGCATCGGCAATCCCGATGCAATGCGCCATGTCTTCGGGTTTCAACCCTCGGGCTGGTGTGATTTCGTTTTCACCTGGGGCCATCGGCGGGGCAGGGACGAGGCCGCGGCAGTGGCATAGAGTTCGGTCATGCCAAGTTCCCGCGTTTCAATGCTTCGCTGGTGGTGCCTGGGGCTGCTGCTGGCAGCCGCCGTGGGGCATGCGCAGCCTCTCAAGGTGGCGGTTTCGCGCGGCCCCGTCTCGCTGCCCTTGTACGTGGCCGAATCCAACCAGTACTTCAAGGCCACCGGCGTGGACGTGGTGTTCGTGCCGTGCAAGAGCGGCCTGGAATGCTTCGAGCTGATGAGTTCGGGCGCGGCCGACGTGGCCACCGCCGCCGAGCTGGTCCTGAGCCTGCGCGCGGGCAGTCATCCTGAATCGGTGCTGCTGGGCACGCTGAGCAGCTCGGCCCACCAGATCAAGCTGGTCGCCCGGCGCGACGCCGGCATCGCCAGGCCGCAGGACGTGCAGGGCAAGACCGTGGCCACGGTGATGGGCACCTCGGCGCAGTACTTCATGTCGAGCTGGCTGACCTTCCATGGGCTGGGCTCCTCGGACGTCAAGCTCGTGGCCACCACCCCTTCCGACGTGGTGCAGACGCTGGCCACCCGGCGGGCGGACGCCGTGGCGATCTGGGAGCCGTTGGCCAGTACCTGCGTGCAGGAACTGGGCGGACGCGCCGCCATCATTCCCAGCCCGCGTGTGTACACCCAGTTCTTCAGCCTCTTGTCCACGCGCCAGGCGGTGACGGTCAAGTCGCAGGCGCTCACGCGGTTCCTGCAGGCCCTGATCAAGGCCGAGCACTTCATCGAGATCGAACCTCAGCGCGCCCGCGACATCCTGCGCACCCAGCTGGGCGGTTCCACCGAGCTGGCCGACCGCCTGATGAGCGAGCAGGACTACCACCTGCGGCTGGACCAGGCGGTCGTCACGACGATGCGCTCGCAGGTCCGCTGGGCCCGCAAGGAGAACCTGGTGTCCTCGTCCGACACCGACCCGGCCACGCTGGTGGATGCGAAGCTGCTGCGCGCGCTGATGCCGCAGGCCGTGACCCTCGTGGACAGGTAGGCGAAGTAGGCGCGCCATTCAACGGCCCGGTTCTGCCATTCAACCGGCGAATCCGACAGCCCGAGGGATTGCCGGTGGTGCGGCTGCACGATGCTTCCTAGCATCCGCGCACTACTCAAGCATTCAGGGGGATTGGCATGACGACGGCATCCGCAGGCAGCGGCGAACCGGCGGCGCGCAAGGTTGTGGCGCTCTCTCCGGTCGCTTCTGCCTCGGTGCCGGGGTCGGCTTCAGGCGGCGACGTTCGATGAATCGTCGCTGACCTTGAAGCGCGACACGGCGCCCACCAGTCGTTCCGTCTGCGACCGCAACACGCCGGAGGCCGCGGCGCTTTGCTCCACCAGTGCAGCGTTCTGCTGCGCCGTCTGTTCCAGCAGCACGATGCCGCGGCTCACGCGGTCGATGCCCGAGGTCTGCTCGCTGATGGCGGCACTGACCTCCGTCATCAGCGTGTCCACCCGCTGCACGCGCACCACGATGTCCTGAATCGCCTGGCCCGCCGACTCCGCCAGCACCAGGCCCTGGGCGGTCGTGCGCACCGAGCCGTCGATGAGCGAGGCGATTTCCTTGGCCGCGTCGGCACTGCGCCGCGCGAGCGAACGCACCTCGTTGGCCACCACCGCGAAGCCGCGGCCTTCATCGCCCGCTCGTGCCGCCTCGACCGCCGCGTTCAGCGCGAGGATGTTGGTCTGCGCGGAGATGCCTTCGATCACGCCGAGGATGTCGGCCATGCGCCGGCTGCGCTCGGCGATGGCTCGCATCATCTCCACCACCTGGGTCACCACCTCGCCGCCCTGCGTGGCGCACTGCGAGGTCTCCTGCGCGAGCTCATTGGCCTTGCGCGCATTGCCAGCGGTGAGGTGCACGGCCGTCGTCATCGCCTCGATGCTGCTGGTGCTGGCCTGCAGGCTGCTCGCCTGTTCCTCGGTGCGGCGGCTCAGGTCCATGTTGCCGGTGGCAATCTCGCCCACGCCCAGCAGGATGCCGTTGGCGGTGGCCTGCGTTTCGCGGATGAGCGCCTGCAGCTGCTGCTGCATCGCAACCATCGAGGCCATGATGCTGTCGGGTGCGCCAGGCTGCGCCGAGAGGTCCTGCGAGAGGTCGCCTTCTGCGATGCGACCGGCGATGCGCGCCACCTCTGCAGGTTCACCACCGAGCTGCCGGGTGATGCGCCGAGAGATGAAGGCGGCCAGCAGCACCGACACCGTCACGGCCAGGGCCGCGGTAACGAGCAGGACCTGGCGCGCCAGCTCGTGCCGCCGGCGTCCGTCCGACTTGGCACGGTCGGCGCGCTCGCGGTTCTGTGTCCACAACCGGCGAACCGACGCGTCTGCGGCTTGGAAGGCGGTGAGGGCAGGGCCGTCGAAGAACTCGCGCGCCTCCAGCACACGCTCGATCTCGCCGCCGGCCGCCGAGTTGGACATGGTGATGAAGCGTGGGCGCAGCGCATCGAAGGCAGCCACCGTCTTCTTCAATTCGGCGTCCGCGGCAGGGTCGCTGTCGGCATCCGACAAGGCGGCATAGCGCTTCATCGCCTCGTTGAACGCGGCCACCACCGCCTGGACGTTCTTCTCCTCGCGCTCCTTGGCCGGCATGGTGGGCGCCGCCAGGTGCTGCAACTGCGCGCTTCGCATCTGCTGCAGCCGGTCGTTCACTTCGCCCAGCGCGGCCAGCTTGGGCAGCGTGCGGTCGACCACGCCGTCGAAGTGCTGCTGGATGGCGGCCAGCTGCGCCCAGCCCGTGGCGGCCAAGGCGAGCGCGAAGGCGACCATTACCGCGAAGGCCAGGGCCAACTGGTGACCCAGTTTCAGGGAGGCGGCGAGTCGAAAGCCCGGGAGTCTTGCCACGGCAGTTCCTTTCTTTGAATGCACGCCTCAAGCTACGGATGTTTGTCCGCCTTCTTCGATACGCCCTTGCGCGCTGCTGTACGCCGCTGCCACGGATGCGCTGGTGAAATCCCCGCGGCTTGCCAAACGCGCAAGTATTGGAGCGCGCCACGCGGTATCGATGCGTTCCCGGCAACGCCACACACTGGTCCGGCACCTTGGGTGCGTTTGATCCCACGGAGGTCCGGACGTGAAGTTTCTCGCAGTCGCCATGCTGGCTTTTTCCTGCGCCGTCGCCGGTGCGCAGGCGCCCACCGAACTCGTCATTGCCACGGTAAACAACGGGCACATGATCGTCATGCAGCGCTTGTCGCGGCATTTCGAGAAGGCCAACCCCGACATCAAGCTGCAATGGGTGACGCTGGAGGAAAGCGTGCTGCGCCAGCGCGTGACGGCTGACATCGCGACCAAGGGCGGGCAGTTCGACGTCATGACCATCGGCATGTACGAGACGCCGATCTGGGCGCGCAAGGGCTGGCTGCAGGAGATCCAGCCCGATGCAGCCTACGAGGTCGGCGACCTGCTGCCTGCGGTGCGCGGCGGCCTGTCCTACCAGGGCAAGCTCTACGCCGCGCCGTTCTATGGTGAAAGCTCGATGACCATGTACCGCACCGACCTCGCCCGCGAGGCCGGTGCCACGTTGCCGGCGCGCCCCACCTGGCAGCAGGTGCGAGACGCGGCGGCGAAGATGCACAACCCGGCCAAGGGCGTGTACGGCATCTGCCTGCGCGGCAAGCCCGGCTGGGGCGACAACATGGCCCTGGTGACGACCATGGTGAACACCTTCGGCGGCCAGTGGTTCGACATGGGCTGGCATCCGCAGCTGGACAGCCGCGCCTGGACCGAGGCGGTCGGCTTCTACGTGGACCTGCTCAACAAGTACGGGCCGCCGGGCGCGGCGGCCAACAGCTTCAACGAGAACCTGGCCCTGTTCCAGGCGGGCAAGTGCGGCATCTGGGTGGATGCGACCATCGCGGCCTCGTTCGTGTCCGACCCCAAGGCCAGCCGCGTGGCCGCCAACGTGGGCTTCGTGCAGGCACCGGTGGCCGTGACGCCCAAGGGCGCGAACTGGCTGTGGGCCTGGGCGCTGGGCATTCCATCAGGGTCGGCGAAGGCCGAGCAGGCACAGCGCTTCATTCGCTGGGCCACCTCGCGCGACTACGTCCAGCTGGTGGGCCATGAGATCGGGTGGGCGCAGGTGCCCACGGGCACGCGCACCTCCACCTACCGGCGCCGCGAGTTCCTGGGGGCGGCACGCTTTGCGATGGACGAAGCCATCGCCATCGCCACCGCCAGCCCGACGGACAGCACCTTGCCGCGCAGCCCTTATGTGGGGGTGCAGTTCGCGGCGATCCCGGAGTTCCAGGCCATCGGGCAGTCGGTGGGGCAGAGCATCAGCGCTGCGCTGGCGGGCAAGATGAGCGTGCCGCAGGCGCTGTCCGCAGGCCAGGCCGCGGCGGACCGCGAGATGCGCCGCGCGGGCTACTACAAGTGAGGCGATGAGTGCAGCTCAGGCCGCCTTGCGCGGCAGGGCTTGCACGAAGTCGAGGATGGCCTTGGATTCGCAGCGGCTGGCCATCGTGCGCAGCTGGTCGGCGAGGAGCCGGTGCGAATCGCTCAGCGTCTGCAAGTGGGTCGCGAAGCGGGCGATGTCGCCCATGTTGCCGATGCGTGCGAGCTGCTCGAGGCTTTGCAGTTCGGCCTCGGGCAGAGGGGCGTCTTGTGAGATGGGCGGCGTCGTGCCGGCTGCTGCGGCCTCGCGGGTCAACGGCGCGGGCATCTCCAGCTCGAAGCAGAAGAGGCTGCCCAGGCCGGGCGCGCTGCGGACGTCGATGTCCGAGCCCATCGCGCCCACGATCTGCCGGCTGATGGCCAGGCCCAAGCCGGTGCCTTCGCTGCGGCGCACTTCGTCGCCCACCTGCACGTAGGGGTCGAAGATGTGGTGGATCTCCTGCGAGGACATGCCCATGCCGGTGTCGCGCACCTCGAAGCGCACGCGCACGCCGCCGGCCGATGCGCCCGCGAGCTTCACCGACATGCGGACCTCGCCCACGTCGGTGAACTTCACCGCATTGCCCAGCAGGTTCAGCAGCACCTGGCTGAGCCGGCGGTTGTCCACCAGCACGACCGCTGGCAGGGCCGGGTCGACGCTGCAGGCGAAGCCGATGTGCTTCTCGGTCGCCTTCACGCGCATGATTCCGCACACCGCCGCCAGCAGGTCGGGCAGGTGCACTTCGGCGGGCGTCAGTTCGAGCTTGCCTTCCTCGATCTTGGCGATGTCCAGCAAGTCGTTGATGAGCGCCAGCAGGTGTCGCCCGCTGTGCTCGATCATCTGCAGGTTGGAACGCTGTTCGATGCTGAGTTCGCCGCGGTCCTGCAGCAGCCGCGCGTAGCCCAGCACGCAGTTCAGCGGCGTGCGCAGCTCATGGCTCATCGACGCGAGGAAGCGGCTTTTGGCGAGCGTGGCCTCCTGGGCCTGTTCCATGGCCTGGCGCAGCTTGAACTCCGCGGCCTTGCGGTCGGTGATGTCGTGGTTGATGCCGGCGATGCCGATGACCTTTCCGTCGTCATCGACCAACGGCACCTTGGTGGTGAGCATCCAGGCCTCGGTGCCGCTGCGGGTGTAGTGCACGTGCTCCTCGCGGTCGACCATGGGCCGGCCGGTCTGCATCACCTCGGTTTCTTCGCGGCGGTATTGTTCAGACGCCTCGGGGGGATAGAAGTCCGCATCGGTGCGGCCGATGAGATCGGAGGGCAGCGACACGCCCATGCCGCGTGCGACGCAGAGGTTGGCAAAGACGAACCGGCCTTCCAGGTCCTTGGCGTAGATGCGCTGCGGCATGTGGTCCGCCAGGGTGCGCAGCAGGATCTGTTCGAAGGACGACGTCGGCATGGCACGGTCCCCATGGTGGCCCGGGTTGGCGGCCCTGGCTGGTGGAGTGGGGTGAAGGATGTGCTCAATCGCGCCCGGGCCAGATACTGGCGTGAAGGAAACTGTACTCTGTTGCACAGGGTGTGCAGTGCTATCCCTGATCCTTGCGTCAGGGGTATTGGAAGGGCAGACGCGACCCTCCCGGGCGGCGTCTGCCTTCAGTTCATGTGCGACGAATCAGGTCATGGCGCCCAGGGCGCCTGCACCGACCAGCGCGTGTCCACCAGGAAGCTGTTGGACGTGTTCCAGGCGTCACCGCCCAGGCCATCGGAGATCCACACCTCTGCGGCGTAATGGCGCAGGTAGCGATTCGGGTAGTTGAATGCCGCGAAGCGCGTACCGGTGCTGCCATCGGCCGTGCCTTGCGCGCAGAAGGTGGCATCGGCGCGGTACAGGTCGCTGTTCTGCTGGGGCTCGCGGCGCACCCGCGAGTTGCTGTGACGCAGAAACTCTCCGGGGAAGTTGCGCGACTCGAACGAGTAGCAACTCGCGTCCGCGAGGCCTGCGACGAGGCGCCAGGTCGCGTCCTGCTTGAGCAGCGTGCTGCTGTCGGCGTCCACGACCTCGGTGAAGGCCAGGCCGTCCTGGTGGCGGATGTAGCGGTTGTCGTAGCCCGGTGTCAGCACGCGCATCGAGTGCCAGTCACCGGGGGTGATGACCACGGCGCTGCGCCACCAGCCAGTCTGCGGCGCCCACGATGCATCGTTGCGGAAGAGGTCGGTGTCCTGGAACTGGTTGAGCCACACCTCGGCATTCATGTGCCGCACGTAGTAGCCGGGCAGGTTCTTGGATTCCAGCGACATGCCGAACCCGCCGTTCAGCGCCTTGCGTGGGCAGAAGGTGGCGTCCGACTTGAACAGTGCGCTGTTGTCGTTCGGGTCCAGCCGCAGGCGGAAGTTGGCGTGGCGCAGGAACTGGCCCGGAACGTTCACCGACTCGAAGGACACGCAGCTGCTGTCCGCCAGGCCGTTGACCACCTTCCACGACGCGTCCGTCTTCAGCAGCTCGGGGCTGGACGCATCCACCACTTCCGTGGACGCGAGGCTGTTGGCATGGCGGATGTAGCGGTTGGTGACGCCGGGGGTCACCGTGCGCAGCGAGTACGACGCGCCGCCTCGCAGGTAGGGCACGCCGTCGATGAGCGCCTGGTGGGCGGCCTTGACGCGGGCGAAGTCCATCTTGCGGACCTGCCGGTCGTAGGTGAGAAAGCCGTTGAGCTCGTCCTCCACGTCCGTCGTCTCGGTGTAGACAGCGGCGCTCAGGCCCCGGGACACCGCCAGGTCGCGCAGGCTGTTCACCTGGTCGAGGTAGACGTTGGTGAGCGTGGCCGAGTCGGGGTAGAGGTTGTAGCAGCAGGTGGACGCGGGGTTCCACATGTGGCCATCGACGCGCAGGCCGTTGCCGCCGAATTCGCCCAGCACGGCGACGCGGCCGGGCTGCCAGTTCGGTGCACTCGGGCCGGGGTAGTCGTGCAGGTCGATGAGGTCGCCCGTGCCCTGGTCGCCCGGGGCGAAGTTGATGCCGGAGTGGGTGTTGATCAGCCGGCTCGCGTCCCACGACTTGAACGTGTTGGCCATGCGGACCATGTCGAAGTCGCCCCAGCTCTCGTTGAAGATGACCCAGGTCACGACGGCCGGCGAGGAGCGGTGCTCATCGACGATCTCGCGGTCCTCGGCCTCCACCTTCGCGCGCACGTTGGGGTTGGTCTCGGCATCCCAGGCCTGGGGCATGTCCTGCCACACCATGATGCCCAGCTTGTCAGCCCAGTAGAACCAGCGCTGCGGCTCGACCTTGATGTGCTTGCGGACCATGTTGAACCCCAGGTCCTTGGCGGCCTGCAAGTCAGACTTCAGCGCATCGTCCGTCGGCGCGGTATAGAGGCCATCGGGCCAGAAGCCCTGGTCCAACGGGCCGAACTGGAAGACGAACTTGCCGTTGAGCAATGGACGCGGCACGCCGTCGACCGTGCCCACGCCGATCGAGCGCATCCCGAAATAGCTGCCGACTTCGTCCACCACCGTGGTGCCGCTGCGCACGCGGATCTTCAGGTCGTAGAGGAAGGGATCGTCGGGCGACCACAGGTGCGGGTTGGGCACGGGGATCGTGAATTCGATGTCGACTGTGCCGGTGGCGCTGCCGACGTTCGCGCCGCCGCTGGTGGCGACGGCCTCGATGCTGGTGCCCGCGAGGTTGTCGCCGCGAACGATGACGCGCAGCCGGTTGTTGGGCACGTCGGGTGTCATGTCCAGCCGCGTGATGTGCGGGGCGGACACCGGCTCCAGCCACACCGTCTGCCAGATGCCGGAACTCGGCGTGTAGAAGATGCCGCCGGGGTTCAGCGTCTGCTTTCCGATCATGTCGTCGCCGGTGGTCGGGTCGAAGGCGCCCACCACCAGTTCGTTGCTGCCGGCGCGCAGGTAGGGCGTGATGTCGAAGCTGAAGGCGTCGTAGCCGCCGCTGTGCTGGCCCACGCGTGTGCCGTTCACGTACACCGTGGCCTTGCGGTCCACCGCGCCGAAGTTCAGCTTCACGTGCTTGCCGCTCCAGCCCGCCGGCACCGTGAAGCTGCGGCGGTACCAGAGGTTGCGGTCGTTCATGCGCTGGATGCCCGAGAGGTAGGACTCGACGGGGTAGGGCACCAGCACTTGCTCGGGGTTCGCGGGAAAGCCCGGTGCCGTGGCGGGAGGGCTGTTGGCGTCCGGCGCGGCGCTGCCGCCGTTGTAGCTCCACTTGCCGTTCAGGTTCAGCCAGTCCGTCCGGGTGAGCTGCGGCCGGGGATATTCCGGCAGGGGGACCGCGGCTTGCAGCGCGGCGGTGGTCCAGGGCGTGGTCAAACGCGCCGACACCGCCTGCGCCGTCACGGCAGCGGCCTTGCTGCGAGTGCCGGCGTCCAGCGCGGTGGACGTGCCGTCGGTGCTGCCTCCACCACATCCAGCCACGATCAGCGATGCCAGGGCAGCCCCCAGGCATCGCACGGATCTTCCGTACATGTTCATCTCCTCTCGGGTGTCGCGGAAAAACTTCTTCCGTTGCCAGCAGACGTTGTTGGGGTGTGGCAGCGCTGGCAGGCTGTCATGACTAATAATCTGAAAATATTAGTCAGACGAGCGACAATACACCACCGTCATCGACACGGCAGCAAGGGGAAGTAACCGCAGAGTTTCAGCGCTTGCGGGTGGCGAGCGTGCGGGTGGCGACGGTGCCGCGTGACACCAGTTGGCCTTCGACCTTCAGGCGGCGCTTGGGTCGCGTCGGCTGTGCCAGCTCTGCCAGCAGGGTTTCCACGGCCAGGCGTCCCATCTCGTAGTTGGGCAGCACCAGTGTGCTGAGGGGTGGATAGGTGTGCCGCGCGATCTCCTGGTCGTCATAGCCCATGACGGAGACCTGGCGAGGCACCTCCTTGCCAAGCTGCTGCAGTGCCTGCAGGCAGCCCAGTGCCATCAGGTCGTTGGCGCAGAAGATGGCCGTGGGCGGGTGTGGCTGCTTCATCAGCGCAAGCGTGCAGTCGTGGCCGGACGCGACGTGCCAGTCGCCTTCGCGCACGAGTGCGGCGTCGAAGGGGATGTCCATGCTGGTCAGTGCGCGCCGATAGCCCTTGAGGCGATCCTGCGAGGCGTCCATCCATGGCTCGCCATTGATGAAGGCAATCCGCTTGTGGCCGGCATCCAGGAGATGCTGCGTTGCCAGCATGCCGCCCATGATTTCCGACGGCTCGACGGATGAAAGGCGCGGGGGTGCATTGGCCGGTACGTCCGCCTCGCGGCAGTTCAACAGCACGGTCGGCACACGGGTGAGCGGCTCGGGCAGGGTGATCGCGCGGGTGAAGATGGTCGAGTAGATGACGCCGATCACCTGCGGATTGGACAGCATCGTGGACAACACGGCCGATTCCACGCTCTCGTTCGTGCGCGTCGCGAAGACGGACACCAGCGCACCTTGTCCCCAGGCTTCGTCCTTGGCGCCGTCGATGGACAACACCGGATGAGGGCTCGTGGACATCTCGTCGACCAGGTAAAGGATGACGGGCAGGCCAGCGCTCTTGCCTCGCCGCGATGCGGCTCCGGTTGCGCGTCGGTCGGGTAGCCGATATCCCAGTTCGCCGGCGATCTTGATGACCTTGGCACGCGTCTCGTCCGACAGCTTGGTGCCCGTCATGCCGTTGAGCACCAGCGAGACCGTTGACTGCGAGACGCCAGCCTTCAAGGCGACATCCGTCATGGTCACTCGCGTGTCGGAAGGTCGCGTGGTCTTGCCGGGCTTCTTCTCTTGGGGCGCGGTTCCTGCTGCGGGCTTCTTGGGCATGAATGAGCGAGTGGTCGTTGGTGGGGTGTGCCGAGCGGGGCGATTGTGATCGCATCGTGATGAATTGATCTTCTTGCGCGCTCTGTTTGCGTCGCGCCTCAAAATTGATGCATAATGCTGAGTTCCGGCGCACGATGCGTGAGCCGGTTGCGACGGAAGTTGCAAAGCCCCTTGAATTTAGTCGGCAATTGACGAGCTAACAAAAATTCAGACATAATAGTGGGCTTCGCTGATAACAAATCAGCAACGTTCTTTAAAAACTAACAGCCGATAAGCGTGGGCGTTTGGACGGGTTGAGTGCCAGGCATTCGAAAGAATGTCGGGTCTGAAGGACCTTAAAAACGCTCACTGAAGTGAAGTTCACTTCA
>NZ_QUSW01000011.1 GCF_003852895.1 Rhizobacter terrae | reverse complement strand
TGCTCATGGACTTCCCCTTTCGAACGAGTTGATGAGATTTCGCACTTCCCATCGTGGCACTTCGTTGCCGGTTGCCGCTTCGCGGCCAGTTCGGGACGGGGAAGTCCCTTTCATTCGTTAGGCGTCTTCGTCATGCATGACATTCCATGCCCGTGCTGCGGCTTCCTGACCCTCGAAGGCGAGTACGGCTCGTATGCAATCTGTCCGGTATGCGACTGGGAGGACGACCCTGTCCAGCTTGCCAATCCAGCATCCGCCGGAGGTGCGAACTCCCGTTCCCTCGCCGAAGCGCAAAGCGCCGCAATGGCTAGGTATCCGGCTAGCGTTGAGGTCGCCGGTGGCTATGGCCGAAGCTCTGGCTGGCGTCCGCTAAGCAGTGCAGAGCTTGAAGCCGCGAACGCAAGGCGAGCTGTCAAACACTGGTATGCAACGGCTATCGTCCTAGAGCCGGAGGCCTACTGGCGCGTCAACGAGAACGGAGCATCAAGTGAACCAGCCGCCTAACCCTTTACAGGGACTTCCGAAGTAGTCAACGCATTGCTGTTTCCTTGTTGACGAGTGGACGCGGCGACGAAGGCGGCTGAGACAGGGAACAGACTGCCACTCTACAGACGGTCTTGTTGCATGGAGCGCGTATGCGCGGCGATGCGGACCCAGATGCGAACCGCTCTGCGGGGCTCCATTCCTATCGCGTGGACCTGATGGTGATGCAGGCCACCAAGGGTTAGTCGAGCTTGCCCGCTGCCTGCCGGTCTGACCTGTTCAGTGCGTCTTCATTGTCACGTCGTGCAGGGAAGAGGAGTGGGCTGGCGTCCTAGGCAGGCTTGATGCTCACGTGACGGGCATCGAACTGTTCGCCGCGAGTCATGACTGCCCACAGGATGCGCGCGTTCTTGTTGGCCAGGGCGACGACGGCCTTCTGCCATCCCGAGCGCTCGCGCAGCGCCAGCACCCAGCGCGAGATCGGATCGTTGCGCCGGTGGGCGGTCATGACCGCTGACTTGGCGGCCTGGATCAACAACGTTCGCAAGTAGGTCTGCCCGTGTTTGGTGATGCCGCCCAGGTGGTTCTTGCCGCCGCTGGAGTGTTGCCGCGGCACCAGGCCCACCCAGGCGCCTAACTGCGAGCCGCTGTTGAACTGCTTGAAGTCGCCCACCGTGGCGATCGCTGCCGAAGCGGTGATTGGACCCACACTGATGAGCTGCGCGGCGCGGCGCACGTCGACGTCGTCGCGGTGGTGCTGTGCTATGCGCGAACACCAAGCCGAACTCGGCCAGCAGGCCCTGGATGCGATTGATGCAGGCCGTGCGTTCTTCCTTGAACCCTTCGCGCAGCTTGTGCACGCACGGCATGCTCTGCTGCTGCACGGACTTCACGGGCACGAAGCGCATGCGTGGTCGCCCGCCCGCCTCGCAGATCGCGGCCGCATCGTTGGCGTCGTTCTTGCCGCTGCGACCTTCCTGGCGGTACGGCGCAGCCAGTTGTGCCGTGACGATGCGCGCATCCAACCCCATGGCAATGAGCCGGCGACACCAATGGTGCGCGCTGGAACTGGCTTCCATCACCACCAGGCTGCCTTGGGGCAACCGAGCGCACCACGCCAGGAACTGCTCGCGCCGCAGCGCCTTGCTGGTCACCACTCGTTCGTGTGCGTCCACGGCATGAACCTGGATCACGCGCTTGGCCAGATCCACCCCTACACGAACGGACCCTTCTCGGATAACCTCTGCCATGGGCTTCCCCTTTCCACGCTTCAGATTGATGACTTTGAACACCACCAACCTTGGCGCTTTGACGCCGTTGCAGGAAGGTGGGAAGTCCCTTCGCATTCCCATCGAGGGGACGTCACAAAGGCCGCTTCGCGCCCTTTGTGCCGCCCCTCATGTCAAACGTTAGGTTGCTCCATGCACAGCATCGCCATCGCGTTGGCCCCGCTCGCTTCGGAGGTGGCGCAAGCAAAGTACATCGCCAATGCCACGCCAAGCGAGTACCTGTTGCCCGAAGAGTTGCTTGAAGACGCCTATGACGCGCTGCGGCTCGTTCGAGAGTGCCATCCGAGCGCGCAAGCCTTGAGCGCCGAAGCGCGAATGCAAATTCTCGCCCTGGCTCCACTACTGTCCGCAGAGTCGAACGCTCACGTAGTGGAAAGTAGCAAATCGCCAGAGCTTCTCTTGCGGCATCCAACGTGGGTCGCAATCAGGGAGCAGGCGGCCGTCTGTCTGCGTGCACTCGGCTTCGATCTCAAAGCCTGGGAGGCCATGCAATGAAAAACCAGCAACCTAATCCTTCCATCGAGCGGACAAGGAGCTTGAATCGGTTTAGTTGACACTTCTATCTAACCAACGGGAAGTATGCAGTCTGTACTTGCCTACGTGGACCGCTCAGCTCGAACACTAGACCCGATACGACCGAAGGCAGAATCGTTCACATGCTCATCGAACAAGAACTCACGTTGGCTCAGTTGATGGACGCCTATCAGAGCGGCCAGCGCGAGTTCAAAGGCATTGAGATCGTCGGAGATGGAGACCATCCGTCTGTCTCGAACGTCGATCTCGGCGGTGCCGAATTCTTGGACTGCTGGTTCCATTCGACGACGTTTGTGAACGTGAACCTTGGCGGCACCAAGTTCACGCGCTGCAATCTTAAGTGCAGCACGTTCGAAGGCTGCAATCTGGTCGGGTCGATCTGGAGTAGTTGCCCTGTGTGTTCCATTGCCATGGCCAACTGCAACACAACGGGCATCGCCGTCAACCATCTAAACGCCTACGGAGCCGAAATCGAGAGCGTCTTGATGCTCCTTGCGTATGCCGCTGAGAACTTCAAGGGGTGTCAAACTCAATGAGAATCACCGAGAGGTCTAGCCCTTCCCACAGAGCGGACGGTTTCCAGCGGGCTGCGCCCGCTGGAAACCGCTACTCATGTCAAACGTTAGGCCACTCAAGTTCCCAACACGCCCCATGAACGACCATCCACCAGCTCAGTTTTCAGAGGTCGATTGGACGGCGTACAGCGCTGTCGACATTGCGTATGAAGTTGCGCAATACAGGTTCGAGCGCGAATACAAGCTTCTTCGCGTCCGTTTCGCGGGCGACTACGGCTGTGGTGCGGGTGGCAATGGTGACGCCACCTACATGGACGCCATGTACCGCGCAGCGGTCGAGATCATCGACCCGGATGGCCTTATCCTTGATTTCTCGGATCTGAACTACAAATGGGGCGACCTTCTTGGCAAGGTACTTAACGTGCCAGACTGCTTGGCACAACGCGGCAGACCACCATTCGCAATAGTGGTGGCGAAAGGGTGCGAGAAGGCCGTCCTCAGTCTGCTCACGGAGGATCTCGGCTGGTCTGAAAATGAGCTTGCGTGGGTCTTCCGAGATCTTCTCTCAGCCCAGCGTTACGTCGAGCAGATCATGCGTGAGCATGGGCTCGCCACAAGCCGGGAGCTCGAAGTGCGCAAGCGCGATCAAGCCCTTGCGTTTTGGGAGTTGCTAGGTCCTGAAGTTGGGCCGGAAGAGTGTCGCAATGCTGAGTGTCACCGCCTTCGTGTGAGGGACAGTGTCCTATGCCGAGTGCATCACTACGAGCAAATCCAACGTGAACCTTGCCCCTTCAAATGAAGCCGCGGCCTAACCCGCTCATGTCGAACGTTAGGTACCATCAGTCGCAAGGCTGCCGCCATCTCAAAAGCGCTGCCCGCCCTTCCGTTCGCAATCGTAAGGACCTCGGTCGGGCTTCATAGTCAGCACGCCAGTCATCCGATCAACGGTGAAGCGCTCCTTGCCATTCGTCCACATGTAGGCATTCATGTAGGTGTGAGTCTCGTAGTCAGCCAACGGCTGATCGTTCATGCTCGCCACTATCGCCGCACCATCGTCGGCACGAACAATGCGGAACACAAGGTCGGGGTGACCCGGTGCCTGGCTCTTACACACTAGGTCCAATGGGGCGATCTGCGGGCCAATGTACGGCGCGGCGGGCTGCTGTGAAGTCGCGTTCGGTACGGCAGAGCATGCTGCCAACATCGTCACGAGCGCCAGGGCCAAGATCTTTGCAAGCATGTTGTGTCTCCCGTTGCGCATAGTATTCTGCCTCCCGGCGCGGGCATTCCATCGACGAAAGAAATGGCACCGAACCCTTCCATCGAGAGGACGTCCAACATCAGGCTGCGCCTGCTGTCGGCCGACCCTCATGTCAAACGTCAGACCGGCAAATGAAGCTTGACCCGAGTGTCCGGAGCCTTCTCTCGAAGATCATCCGGCGCTTTCCTGAAGTAGCCCAACCCATGCTGGCCCGAGCGAGAGCCAACAGGAGCGTCGCCAACAGCACCTGCGACATGATGGAAGAATTCGCCAGGCAAACTCAGCGAGCGGTTCGTGGTGGAAACACGAGCGTTGCCAGTTCGTACTTGCAGTTTGTCTCAGCCACTCTCGGTACTTCTGACAGCAAGCAGAGGAAGTACATTGACGTCTACTTTGTAGAAGGTCTCTTGCATGGCTTGCCGTCTGCCGTTCAGAAGGAGATCTGGCCGCTAATGCCTGCCAATCTTCGGCAACTTCACGTCGCAATGTGGGGCGAGCCAGCCTTCAATCGCAAGGGTAGCGCAAGTGAATATCCAAATTCTTGAGCCTGCGCTTCAGTGGGCCCGTGCACACCCCTCGTTCTTCTTTCCTGGCGGCTTGGTGAGCACAGAATCTTTGGTGGAACAACTCGTGGCTGGCGCTCAAGCGCTCGGCGCGACTGCGGTTGAAACTCATGCCATCGACGGTGGCTTCGTTGTGGCTGCACATACCGACTGGTTCGTGTGTGCGCGCTTCCCAATTCCGGAAGACTTCGACTTTCGTGTGCTCACGCCGTTCCCCGAGCTTGGCCACAACAGCGTACGCCCTGAGTGCGTTGTCGCTGCCTTCGCCGAGCATGTGGTCGTCCGTGGCCCGTCGGGGACTCACGTCGTCAAAGGCGCCCTTGCACCAACGGACCGCATGCTCACTGAAGTCTCGACGGCATCCGCTTGGCGTCGAGCCGTCGCGTTTCGAGGGCTCAGCGGTGTCTAACCCTTCCGTCGAGGGGATGTTCGACATCTGGCTTCGCCGGCTGTCGCCCGTCTCTCATGTCAAACGTTAGGCGCCTATGAACATCATGCGTTTCGTCGTCCTCAGCGCCTGTATGGGGTTGCTCTTGGCGTGCAGCGGCCCGGAGTCGCCCGGCAGCAAAGCCGAATACTCCGTCATGCAAGGTGTTGAGTACGAATACCGGAACGAGCCGATCTCGGAGCCGGAAATCAAGGCAGTTCAAGGGTACGAGCTGCTCTCCCTCCCAGCCACCGGCTTGGCATCTCTCCCAAATCCGAAGGGTCGAACCTGGGTAATGCTCAAGGCAAAGCATGTGCCCTTCTGGAAGCAAATCCCAGAAACGCAAGAATTCTCCCTTCCACAATCGCTGCTTGACGAGTTGGTTCGCGCCAATCGCGTGTCTCCGGAGGTAGCGAGCAGACTACGGGAGCATGTCGCAAAGTGAGCAGGCACCCGACTCTTCCAGCCGGCAACGTACCGCACGCAAGGAATGAAGTTTCCATCTGAACCGGTTCGCAATCAGTTAGGCCGCTGAGCAAATGCCTCCTAACACTCGCCACCAGTCACTGAATACCCTGGCCAGCCTGATCATTTTCTTTGCAGCCGGTGGTGTTCAAGCACAAACGACCTCGGCCGCCTGGCTCAGCGTCGACATGCCCCACGGAGGCTGCAATCTCACAGTCCGACAGGACAACACAGCGTCCATTCACTTTGGCGCCATGCCCAGGTGGGTCCGCGTCGGCACGGGCACATTCAACTTCGAGCAACTCGCCAAAGACTTGCAGGCGAAGTCGTACCCACAGAGTGCAGAGAGACCTTCAGGCATTCCCGTCGGTAGCGTGTCCTTGCCGACAAGCAAGGACCTGCTCTTCATCCACGACGAAGCCCTGGTGAGGTCACTTCTCCAGCGCGCCTGGACCGCTCGCGTGCTTCCCTCAACGCCCCAGGAGATCGAGGACTACAACTGGGTCGCCAAGGCTTGCTCCCTGCCATAGGGCAACCAGGGCCACCTCCACCTCAGCGGTAACATCGCCAAATCCAAGGGGATTCCAAGCAGAGGGAGGAGAAATCCATGCGCACACTGGCCATCGCCAACGGCGAGTTGTGGCTGCACTCACCGAATGGCGCGCCGACCCAGATCCAGTCGCCATTCGCCAAGGAACTGATCGAGCGCGCCGAGCAAAGCCGTCGCACCACCGGTTGGAAGCACGCACCGCGGGAGCAGCAAAGCGGCGTCATCCCGAATTCGTCGCTCTGGGGCCACCGCGGCGGCGGCGAGGCCGTGATGCTGGTGCGCTTCCTGCACGCTTGCCGTGGCGCCGATGACGACACGCTCTACTACGTGCTCGCCGTCGGCGAGACGCGCGGACTGTTCCGCCGGCACCTGGCCGAAGACCGGGAAGTCCGTCTGTTCCACCGCACGGGCTGGGATTGCGAGGGGATGGTCTACAACCCGGCGGATCGCCGCATCTTCCTCACCTCGCGCAATGGCGACGGCACGGCGCACGTCGAGGCCTACGATGAAGACGGCAACCGGCGCGGCACGCTCACTGACGGTGACTGCGTCGATGCGGCCCCATCGCTGGTACCCGGGCGGGCCAAGACCATCGTCTACCAATCGAGCGGCGTCGCTCGCAACCAGCAGTCGGGACACCTCGTCGCCTTCGGCCACGCGTGCGTGCACATGCTCGACTACGGCAGCGGCCAGCTCCAGACCTTGCTCGACAACGCCCGCTACGATTTCGTCGCGCCGCGCATGGATGCGCAAGGCCGGCTCTACGCGATCCGGCGCCCCGCCGACAAGCCTGCCCACCAGCAGGCAGGCAGCGCGCTGATGGACACGCTGCTCATGCCTTTTCGCCTGCTGAAGGCGATATTCGGCTACCTCAACTTCTTCTCGATGGTGTACGGCAAGGAGCCGCTGCGCTCCGCCGGCGGGCCCCGTACACCAGAACTCGATCAAGACCCCGGCGGGCTGTGGCTGCACGGCCGGATGATCGAGCTGTCGAAGGTGAAGAACGATCCGCAGTACGCTGGCAAGCTCGTGCCGCGCAATTGGGAACTCGTGCGCGTGACCGCGGCCGGCGCCCAGCCGGAGGTGATCGCAGAACACGTGGCCTGCTTCGACCTGCGTGCCAACGGCAGCGTGATCTACAGCAACGGATTCGACGTGTTCGAGCTCGCAGGCGGCGAGGTGCGTGACGTGGCGCGGCAGCAGCAGGTGGCGCAGGTCGGAGCGGTGTGAGAACTCGTGCATGAGGATTCGTCGCGTACAGATTCTTTCGGCACTCGGCGAGATCGCAGATTCGGTGGGAGTTCCATCGTGAAACAGTTCGCTTTCGGAATCTTGGTTGCACTCATCGGCTCATCGGCCATGGCCTGCTCGCCGCTTCGCCAACCTGCTTCGTCTTGGACAAGAGATCTGAGTCAGCCCAGCACATGAGTTTCCTCGCGCACATTGGTGATGAATGCTGTGCAGCCTTCAAGGAGAAGGGCGCCAAGTGCATTCACACCGCCAGCGGCCTGCACCTTCACTGGTGCGGCCTTTGCAATTCGCTTGTCCGGCAGAACGGCGCGGTGATCTCGTGCGAGAAGCATTGCCTTCTTGTCACTGGCAACTTCCGTCAGGAAATTGAACCCGCATCGCAGCGCAATGACCACAACCCGCTCGTCAATCGGTTCTGCAGCGCGTGCTCGGGCTCCGGGTTCTTGCTGCAGGCCCCGGCAAGTGCCAGTGAATCATGGCAAGCCGAGCCTTGTGGGAAATGTTCGACACGAGGCTTCCTGACGCATCGGCGGTATGAGGAATCGCAACCTGTACGCGTTGCCGTCGATGAAGAGGGTTGGACACGCTGCCCAAACTGCAACTTCAAGTTCAAGCCTTCGGATCCGAACACGACAATCGGTGAACGGCATCGCCGCTGCGGTCAGAAGTTCTATGTTGAATAGACATGTCGTCCCAAGGAACGTGACGAACACTGTTGAAAGCCAAGCTCCCAACCATGAAAGAGAAGGCTCAGATCCAATGCCCGAAGTGCGCTTGGCGCCCCACGTCCGAGGATCGGTGGATCTGCACGGATTCATGCGCGCTCCGGGCCCGTTCTACACGCTTGGGGACGTCATGCAGGATGGAACCTGGTGTGGGCAATGCCTCTCATGCGGCGTTCCTGAAGCTCAGGCTCCAAGCCTGCTTGCACCGCTGACCGACACAAACTCTGACACGTACTTCCTCAGGCAACCCGAGACGGAAGAAGAAATCGAGCAGGCCTGCAGGGCCATTGAAGTCTGCTGCGTCGATGCGCTGCGGTATGGCGGACGCGACCCCAAGATTCTTGCGCGCCTGTCGCGAACAGGCTGCTGCGACTATTCATTGCAAGGTGGCCTGGCCAGCCGGACTGCACCCGCTCCAAACGCGGGGCGCAGCGAGCAAACGGCACTTTCATTTCTCCAGCGATTCGGGCGCGGCTTGCTGCACGCCTTTCGCCGCAAGCTCTGACAACACGAAGGCGAGGACTCCTGCTTGAACGTGGTATTGCGCCCCGCCACCGCTACGGATGCATGCCGCATCGCGAAGTTGCTCATCGATGTTCGAAGAGCGTTCATGCCATACGCCCCTTCCGTGCACTCAGAGGCGCAGATGCATGACTGGGCCGCGAAATCTCTCGTTCCATCGGGTGGCGTTACGGTTGCCGAGTCGCACGGCGAAGTCGTCGGCATCATGTCCACCGAACGGTCGAAGACCATCTCTGGATCACGCAAATGTCCGTCGATCCTCGCTCGGTCAACCGTGGCATTGGCTCCTTGCTGCTTGCACATGCCTTGCGTACATTGGCGCCACCCATTCGTCTTTATACGTTCCAAGCCAATGCCGGAGCACGCAGGTTCTACGAGCGGCACGGCTTTGAACCCATAGAGTTCACCGATGGGCAAGGCAACGAAGAGCGCTGCCCCGATGTTCTGTACGAGTTCGCAATCAACAGCAGCCAGGACAACTGTCGATGACCAGCCCTTCCAAGCCGCACGAACCTAACGCTTCGGGCGACTTCCATGTCGAAGACAGCTGGACTTCTCGCGGCAGCCCTGGATAGAAAGATTGCTCCACTGGCCCCGGCGACTGACCTGAAACTCCGTCCGCGAAACGTTCGGTGTTCGACCCAACGGCGAGGCTGGCGGATCATTCCAAGGCGCCCGCCTGCCCCAACGCCTCATCCACCGCCTTCAACAACTGCTCCACATCCACCGGCTTCGTGAGGTAGCGGAAGAACCCCGCCGCCATCCCGTTCTCCACCGACCGGCGCATCGCATCCGCACTCAAGGCGATGACCGGAATGTTCGCCGTGCGCGGATCGTTTCGCAAAATGGCATGCGCCTCGCGCCCGCTCATCTCTGGCATGTTGTTGTCCATGAGGATCACCGCCGGCAAATGCGCGCGGGCCAGCTCGACGCCGAGCCTGCCGTTCGATGCGGACAGCAGTTGCACGTCCGACCGGCCGGCCAGCACCTCCTGCACGAGGCGCAGGCTGGCCGGGTTGTCCTCGACGCACAGCACGGTGCGGACCTTGGCGTGGCTGACCGCACTGTCCGCCTCCATCCCGACACGAACGGCTGGCGCCGCGGGCAGCGGCTGCGCGGTCGCCGACGGCATGTCCTCGTCGGCACGCAGCTCGATCCAGAACACGCTGCCCACGCCGGGCGTACTTTCCACGCCAATCTCGCCGCCCATCAACTCCACCAGCCGCCGAGTCACGACGAGGCCAATGCCGGTGCCTTCCGTCGCACCAAACTCCTGCCCCAATCGGTTGAAAGGCTGGAACAGCAAATCGATCTGCTCGGGCCGCAAGCCGATGCCGGTGTCATGCACAGCGATGCGCACCCGCGCCGGGCTGGGCCGGCTGCATTCCAGCCGCACCACACCATGCGCCCGGTTGTACTTGACGGCATTCGACAGCAGGTTGAGCAGCACCTGCTTCAGCCGCGTATGGTCGGCCAGCACCGCCGCATCACCGGCCGCGGCGAACCGCACACTGATGCCGCGCTGCTGGGCGAGCAGGCCGATCATGGTCTCGCATTCGCCGAACACCGCCGCCAGCGGGCAGCGTTCGATGCTCACCGACAGCTTGCCTGCCTCGATCTGCGCGAGGTCGAGGATCTCGTTGATGAGCGTCAGCAGGTGCTGCCCCGCCGTGACGATGTGGCCCACGAAGGACTGCTGCCGCTCGGGTGAACGCAAGGCCGCATCGGACGATGCCAGCAACTGGCCAAAGCCGATGATGGCGTTCAGCGGCGTGCGCAGCTCGTGGCTCATGTTGGACAGGAATTCGCTCTTGGCGCGGCTGGCGCGCTGCGCCGCAGCAGTGGCCAGCGCGAGTTCGCGGTTCGAGTCCTCCAGTTGCAGGGTGCGCTCGCGCACGCGCTGCTCCAGGTCTTCGTTGACCTGCCGCAGGGCCGCTTCCGCCTTCAGGCGCGCCGTCACGTCGATGGGGCAGACACAGCGCGTGCGGCGGCCGTTGAACATCATCTCGTGCGAGGTGATCTCCACGTCGATCAACGTGCCGTCCTTCAGCCGATGCCGCCAGAAGCCGGAGTTGAAGACCTGCCTCGGGGTGTCGCGCACGGATTCCTCGACGCGCGCCACGTCTTCCGCCGGCCGGATGTCGCGGATGGTGAGCGCCAGGAACTCTTCGCGCGTGTAGCCGTACTTCCGGCAGGCCACTTCGTTCACGTCGAGGATGCGCAGGGTTTCGAGGTCGTACACCCAAAGCGGAAGCGGGCTTTCCTCGAACAGCCGGCGATAGCGCCCGTCCCCCGACGGCGCAACCGCCAGGGAAGGAACCGGTGACGCCTCATCCGGCTTGGTCATTTGCTCTCCCCGCTTCGCGGGCGGCACCACGGGCCGTGGCCTGCGCCGCTCACGCCACTCTAGAGCATTCGAGGGCGTGACACACGGGTGCGGGTTCACGCACCGCGCCGGCTACACAGCCTCCCGGTAGGCATCCGACTCGATCTTGTACTTGCGCATCAGCTCGAAGAAGGCGCGCCGGTTCTTCTTGGCCGCCCGGGCCGCATGGGTGACGTTGCCGGCGTTCGATGCCAGCAGATGCTCGATGTACGAGCGCTCGAAGTTCTCCACCACGCGTGCCTTGGCCGCGCGGAAGGACTCCTCGCTCACGGGCACGGCATCGATCGAGGCGCAACTGCCGTCGAAGTCGATGTCCTGTGCGCTCAACTGCCCGGACGAGGACATGAGCACGGCACGTTCCATCACGTTCTTCAGCTCGCGCACGTTGCCCGGCCAGTCGTAGGCCACGAGCTTCTTGAGCGCGGCTGGCGACAGGCCGGGCGCCGCCTTCTGCCACTGTCTTGCCGCTGAGCGCAGGAAGAACAGGGCCAGCGCCGGGATGTCGGACTGCCGCTCGCGCAGCAGGGGCAGGTGCAGGGTCAGCACGTTCAGGCGGAACAGCAGGTCCTGGCGGAAGTTGCCGCGTGCCGTCAGCTGGGCCGGGTTGCGGTTGGTGGCGGCGATCACACGCACGTCGGCGTGCGTCACCTGGTTGGAGCCGACGGGGCGGTATTCCTTTTCCTGCAGGAAGCGCAGCAGCTTGGCCTGCGCGCCGTAGGGCAGCGAGTCGATCTCGTCGAGGAACAGCGTGCCGCCCTCGGCCTCGCGCACCAGGCCGGCGCGCGAGCTGTGCGCATGGGTGTAGGCGCCCTTCACGTGGCCGAAGAGTTCCGCCTCGACCAGCTCGGTGGGAATGGCGCCGCAGTTCACCGCCACCCACGGCCCGCCTGCACGGGCGGACAGGTAGTGGATGGCCTGGGCGCAGACTTCCTTGCCGGTGCCGGTGTCGCCGAGGATGAGCACGCTCGCGTCGTACCGCGCAAGCACTGGCACGCGCGCCACCTGCTGGGCAAAGGCCGGGCTGTCCCCGATGAGGTCGCGCAGCGCCGGGTGGATGGGCCGCGGGTTCAGGCTCGCGCGCTCCTGCGCGAGTCCCAGCGCGCGCCGCACGCGAGTCGCCAGTTCACCGGTGGCGACAGGCGCGCGAAGGAAGTCGCAGGCACCGGCGGCCAGCAGTTCGTCCAGGCTCGAGGCCGGCAGGTCCACGGCCACCACCAGCACCGCGCAGCCGGGCTGGCCGGCGCGCTGGCGCAGCAACTGCTCCAGTGCCGCCGGCACGCAGGCTTCGCTCACCACCTGGATGAGCAGGTCGCAGGCCGAAGGCTTCATCTTCAGGCTGCCGCTGGACACTGACAGCGACGCCCCCTCGAAGGCGCGCAAGACTGCGCAGAGCGTGTGGCCCAGATCGGCCAGGGCATCCGACGCGCACACGCTGACATCGAGTGCAGCTGGCGCTGCCAAGGCATGTGGAATCTCGGTCTTGAGCACGAGAGTCTCCCCAATGTGTTTGTTCGTTCTTGGCGAAACGGAATCTAGGCCTCGGACCGGACAGGCGAACACCCCTAGACCTTGGGGCTGGCTTCCAAACTTCCTCCTTGACTTCCTGCCGCACGCTCGTTCGGTCACAGGCTGTTGCGAACAAGGCCGGTAAACCGGGCAAGCTGGTAAACCTCACAGCACGAATGCCATGCGACCTTGTCGGCGACGTGGCTACATCTGGCTTCACAAGGAAACGACTTGGGAACATCGTTTGCTGCAAGGCGACCGTTGCTCCTCAGCTTGCCGTTCAAGACCATGCAGTCCTCGCTCACCCCTCGCCTCCTCGCCCTCCTGATGGCAGCCTCGGCCCTGGCCGCGACGCCGGACGCCCAGGCCCGCAAGCCCAAGGCGAAGCAGCCCGCCGCGACCGTTGCCCCTGCTGTTGACGCGGTCAAGCGGCCAGATTTCGGCACGGAGAAGCCCTCCAAGGATGCGCTGCAGGTCGCCAGCTGGGTGCTCAACGCCAACGACAACGAAGGCTCGTCCTTTGTCATCGTCGACAAGCACGCCGCCCGGACCTATGTCTTCACGCCGGAGGGCAAGCTGCGCGGCGCAGCGCCGGTGCTGCTGGGCCTCACCAAGGGCGACGAGACCTACCCCGGCGTGGGAGACCGCGAGCTGTCCAACATCGCCGCCAACGAACGCACCACACCGGCCGGGCGGTTCGTGGCCGAGCCCGGCGTGAACGGCCATGGCGTGGACATCGTGTGGGTGGACTACGAAGCCGCGGTGTCCATGCACCGCGTGATCACCAACAACCCGGCCGAGCGGCGCCTGCAACGCCTGGCCTCATCCAAGCCGGCCGAGCACCGCATCTCCTACGGCTGCATCAACCTGCCGGCAGCCTTCTACGAGAACGTGCTGGCGCCGACGGTGCGCGACAGCGACACCATCATCTACGTGCTGCCCGAGACGCAATCGCCGGCGGAGCTGTTCGGCTTCAAGGACGGCGGGAAGAACAAGGCGCCGCAGACGGTGCCGAAGGTGGCCAGTGCCTTCTATCTTGATGGGGCTTGATCTGGGTGGGGCAAAGGCGTGGGTGGGCTGGCTGGGGCGCGCGGCGGAAGCGGTCGGCCTGCGGCCGACTCCGCTGCGGTGCTCGGGCTTGTGGTCCGGCGCAGAACTCACTCCGCGCCCCTTCGGTGCGCTGCGTTCAAACAGCCGCGCCGAGCTAGAAGACGAAGCGCGCTGCGCGCGCGACCACAAGCCCTGCGCTCCTCGCCGCTTCCTGATGCGCGCCCCAGCCAGCCCACCCACGCCTTTGCTGTTGCGGCTTTGGGTTTTCTCGTCGAGCACACCCACCGGTTGTTGAGCGGCAGGCGGCATGGGCCAGGGGCTGCGTCTGTGGCGGCGAGCAGCGCAGCACCGAGGGGTGGCGTGCGCAGCACGCTTCGTCTTCTAGCTTGCCGCGGCTGTTTGAGCGCAGCGCACCGCAGGGGCGCGTAGCGAGTTCTGCGGCACACCCCTCGGTGCGAGCAGCGCAGCGAAGTCGGCCGCAGGCCGACCGCCACAGCCGCAGCCCCTGGCCCATGCCGCCTGCCGCGCCCCCACCCGATCAAACAACGAAAAAAAGAGCCGGGCACAAGACCCGGCTCTCCGAGACAGCGATCAGCCGAAAGCCAATCAGCCCCGATCCGCACGTGCAGCACGCGTGGCGCGGCGCTTCGTCGGCGCCTTGGCCGAGGAGTCGCTCATCGTCGAGTCGTTGCTGTTGTAGCTCGGGCTCGTCGTGCCGCTGGTGGTCGCCGCGCTGTTGGGCAGGGCGCTGGTCGACGAGGTCGAGTCCGTGGACGACGTGCCGCTGGTCGAGGTCGAGGAGCTCGGCAGCGCGCTGCTGCTGCCCGAGGACGACTGCGAGCTGTCGGTCGTGACCGCGCCCGACGACGGCTGCGTGCCGCTCAGGCTCGAACCCGTGCTGCTGCTGGGCGTCGTCGTGGTCGAGCCGTCGGAGCTGCCCGTCGCTGCCTGCGGCGTAGCCGTGCCCGTGCCCGAAGCGTTCACCGTGCCGTTGGTCGTGCCGGTCGTGGTGCCCGTGGTCGTACCCGTCGTGCCCGTGGCGGTACCGCTGGTGCCGGCGCTCGTGCCCGGGTCCGTCCCCTGGGCCGATGCACCCATGGCGCACACCAGGGCGGCGGCTGCCGCGGCGAGGGTCAGGCTGGTGGACAGTTTGCTCATGCGATTTCTCCTGTTGCGAAGTGAAAACAAGGTGTCGATGGATTGCCTGCACTGGAGCTTGGCGAGGCTTTGCAGGCACGCCAAAACGAGAGGCAGACTCTAGTGCGGCAAGCGTTGTGCCCGGCAACCATGTGCAAGCGTTTGTCTCTCGATCTGAGCGACACTCGCATCCAAGAAAGCGCTTTCCAGATGTCCCGCCAAGACCTTGCGACGCAGCCGCGTCCCGCCCTGTTCACCATCACCTGGCCTCTGTTCTCCGAACTGCTGCTGGGCATCTTCGTGGGCCTCGTGGGCCTGTCCATGGCCTCGCGACACTCCGACACAGCCTCGGGTGCCTTCGCCCTGGCCAACCACGTCCAGGCGACTTTCTTTCTTTTGTTTCGCATCGTCAGCGTGGGTGTGAGCGTGGTCATCACGCAGAACCTGGGGGCGGGCAACCGGCTCGCGGCCGACCAGACGGCACGGGCCTCGCTGGGCGCGAGCACGTGGATGGGCGTGCTCACTGCCGCAGGTGTCGTTGCCGTGGCCGAACCCCTGCTGCGGCTGCTGAATGCGCCCGCGCCGGTGCTCGACATCGCCTTGCCTTACCTGCGCATCCTGGCGCTGGCCCTCGCGCTGGATGCGCTCAACGCGGCCATGTCCGCCGTCATGCGCGCCCACCTGCGCGCCCGCGAGGCGCTGCTCAACATGGTGGCGATGCACGGCCTGCACCTGGTGATCTGCTGGCCGCTGATGTTCGGCGTCGGCCCCCTGCCCGGGCTCGGCCTGCAGGGCTTCGCGCTGGCCATGGTCATCAGCCGCGCGTTCGGCGTGGCCTTCCACCTGGTGCTGTGGCGGTGGCGTCTGGAACTGGTACCACGCCGGGCCGACTGGTGGCACGTGCACTGGAAGCGGCTGTCGCCGGTGCTGCACATCGGCCTGCCCGGCGCGGCGGAGAACGTGGCCTACCGGCTCGCGCTGATGTACACCGTTGCGCTGGTGGCGGGCATGGGTGCGGCCGACCTCGCCACCCACAGCTACACGATGCAGATCATGTACTTCGTGCTGCTGTCGGGCCTGGCCATCGGCTTCGCCAGCGAGATCCTGGTGGGCCACATGATCGGCGCGGGCGCGCTGCACGAAGCCAACCAGCTGGTGCGGCGCAGCCTGGGCATCGGCATCGTGGTGTCCACCTCGCTGGCGGTGCTGGCAGCCCTGACGGCGCGCTGGACCATGCCGCTGTTCACCTCCGACCCGAAGATCATCCACACCGCGCAGACGCTGCTGTGGATCACCGTCGTGCTCGAACCGGGCCGCACCTTCAACCTGGTGGTGATCAACGCCTTGCGCGCCACGGGCGATGCCCGCTACCCGGTGGCCGCGGGCGTGCTCTCGATGATCTTCGTGATGGCCGGCGGCGCCTGGCTGCTGGGCGTGCACTGGGGGCTGGGCCTGGCGGGCGTGTGGTGGGCCTACACCGCCGACGAATGGCTGCGCGGCCTGCTGATGGCCGCGCGCTGGCACTGGCGCGGCTGGGTGCCGCACGCACGCCAGACGCATCGGCGCGTGTCGGCCAAGCGCCGGCAGCTGCTGGCGGCATCAAGCTGACAGCATCCTTTCATCGGATCGGGTTTTTCTTGCGGAATTTGACGTCGCGGTAAGACATCCGCAAGGCGCGGTTTGAAAAATCAGCAGCGTTCCGAGGGCTGCGCGGCGTGTGTTCCTACACCGCCCGGCGCCGCCCACCGGTGCAATGCAAGTCACCGTGTCCCGAGGAGGCCGACCCATGGACAAGTTGTCACCCGATGTCTGGATGAGCCGCTGCGCCCAACGCATTGTCCAAGTGGATCAAGGCATCGGCCTCGAAGAGGCCCACGAGATTGCGCGCGACCTGCATGCCTTCGAACGCACGGCAGAGATGGCGCCCGAAGAAGCGGTGGACTTCGCCGCCGCCCAGATCGCCCGTGGCCGCACCAGCTTCGAACGACGCACTGCGCCGCGCGACTGAGGGCGCAGCCCGCGTGGCGTGGAACCGGTTCGGTTCGTGGCCACGGCGAGTCGCCATCCTGGCCTTGCTGCTGGCCGGCATCGGCCTGTGGGTGACTCATCTTGAATCGGTGGATTGGCGCGGCATGGGCACGGCCCTGGCCGCCATGCCGCTCGACAGGCTGTGGTGGGCCACCGGCCTCACCGCCACCAGCTACCTCGCCTATTCCAGCATCGACCTGCTCGCGCGTCGCGTGACGGGCCACGCAGTGCGGGCCTCCAGCACCTTGCTCATCGGCTTCGTCAGCCACGCCTGCGCACTCAACCTCGGCCCGGCCGGCGCGGGGTTCCGCTTCCGGCTGTACATGTCGCACGGGGTCGATGCGGTCCGCGCCACCGCCATCTGGCTGTTCAACATCGCGACGAACTGGATCGGTTTCGCCGCTGTCGCAGGGACGGCACTGGCCGGCGGGTGGATCCACCTGCCGGACGACTGGGGCCTCATCACCCACGCATCACGGCTCGCCGGATTGGCGCTGCTGGGCAGCCTCATTGCGTACTTCGTGCTGTGCATGAAGGCCCACGGCCACGCCTGGTCGCTGTTCGGGCACCGCATCATGCTGCCCACGCCGTCCGTCGCCGCGATGCAATGCGCGCTGTCGTCTGCGAACTGGCTGCTGCTGGCGGGTGTGATCGCTGCCCTGCTGCCATCCGGCGTGCCCTTCAGCGCCGTCCTGGGTGCCCTGCTGGCGAGCGCCATCGCCCTGGCCGTGATCGACGTGCCGGCCGGCCTGGGCGTGACGGAGACGGTCTTCCTCGCCATGCTCGGATCGCTGGTGCCAGTGCATGAGCTGCTGGCCGCGCTGCTGGCCTACCGCGCCCTCTACTTCGGCGGCCCGCTGCTGCTGGCACTGGCGCTGTACGCCGGGATCGAATCACGCCGGCTGGTGAACCGCCGGGCCGCGGTGCACGGCGAGTGACAAGCCACGCGCGGGCCCGTCACTGCGGCAGCGAGAAGCGATAGCTCACACCCACGCCGATGGACGTCGACCTGAACTTGTACTTCTTCGGGTACACGCCCAGGCTGTCGAGCGACACCGCGCCACCCACCTGCCCGTAGAGCGCGAAGCGATCGCTCAGGCCCAGGTTCACACCCACCGACGGCCGGGCGATGAGGCCGTGGATGTTGGTGCCGACCAGCACCTGCGCAAAGGTCTGGAAGGTGTCGCCGGGTGAATACCGGCTCTGCACCCCGAGGCCAGTCAGCACCTCGCCATAGCCGGGGTAGCCGAGGTAGGGCCCATAGGCAATGCTGCCCTGGATGGGGATGTAGAGGTTGTCGCGAAGCAGGTTGTCGATCTGCACGGACAGGAGCTTGAGCTTGCCCTGGTCCCTGTCGCCGACCTGCGTGTTGAAGCCGGTCTGCAGGAAGGTGTGGAAGCGATGCCCCCGGTAGGACATCTCTCTGGCGGGACTGTCGCCAGGCGAGCCTCCATTCGGTGTGCCGTGATACACCAGCGAAGCACCCAAGGTGACGTTGCGGGACGACCCGCGCGGCGCGTAGAGATAACCGGCTGACAGCGCCAGGCCGAAGGTGTCGCTGAACCGGTATTCGGTCGACAGCTTCGGATAGATCAGCAAGCCAGGCCCGGTGTCGATTTTTTCTGGCGCGTAGCCGCCGGAGCCGACGGCCAGCTGGACATTGCTGCTCAGCCGGCTGGTGTGGACCTGCCGGTAGCCGACACCTCCAAAGACCTGGTTGTAGCCCGCCAGGCCGTGGTAGCCCACGCTGCCGCCGAACAGCAGGTAGGTATGCGGCGTCACGAAATGGTTGTACTGCGCGTCGACCAGGTTCACGACCTGCTTGCTCGTTCCCTTCGGATGGATCTGGATGATGTTGTCCAGCCCGAAGGACACCGTGTTGTTGACCGAAGGATCCGACGCGGCCGCGCCCGATGCCGGCGACGCCGAGACACTGCGGCCCGCATCCTCATACGGCCCCACGGCGTACGAGAACGGCGCCTGGACATAGAGGCCGAACTGGGACCCGTCGATCACCGAGCCGGTGAAGCGGATGCGCGAGTAGGTCAGCCCCACCGACAGGTCGCTGAACCGGTAGCCCAGCCCGACGTAGCCCTTGGTGAAACCGCCGGAGCCGGAAATGATCTTGCTCTGCTCGACGTTCTTGCCACCACCACCGCCGCCCAGCGAGAGACCCGCCGCAGCCGACAGGTTCCCGAACAGCCTGCGCTCGGCATGCACCGTGGCATCGAAGGCCATGAAGCCGCCATAGTCGCCCTTGAACAATGGCGCATGGCCACCGACGCCCACCGACAGCCAGTCGTTGAACTTGTTGAGGACGTGAAAGCCCACGAGGTCGATGGACGGATACCCCTCGACCTTGATGGCCTGGTAGTCCAGCATCACCACGCCGCTGGCGCCCTCGGCAAAGGCGGGCTTGCCCAGCACCATCGCGGCCACCAGAAGCGGTGCCTGGAGCGGTCCGAGCCGCCTGCCGTTGGTTGTTCGGTGATCCTTCTTGTGCCGGCCGGGGATGTGCATCCGGCGATTCTGCCCGCGCAGATCGGCGGGCCTGCCCGCCACCACATGGCATTCCTAGGGATTGAGTCCTTCCAGCGCGGCTCTCACGCTGCCGTGCGCTGCATCCAGCCGCGCCTGCGCCGCCACCACGTCGACCTGCTTGAGGATCGAGACGATCGCCACCTTCACCTGGTAGTTGCAGGCGGCCAACGCTTCGCGGGCCGCGTCCTCGCCGGCGCCGGTCGCGCGCATGGTCAAGCTCACCGCGCGCCGCAGCAGCTTGGCGTTGGTGGGCTGCAAGTCCACCATGAGGTTGCGATACACCTTGTTCAGCCGGACCATGATGGCGCTGGACAAGGTGTTGAGCGCGATCTTCTGCGCCGTGCCCGCCTTCAGCCGCGTGCTGCCGGAGATGACCTCGCTGCCGGTGTTGAGCGTGATGGCCACTTCGGCGCCCAGCGTGACCGGCGCCGCCGGGTTGTTGGCGATGCCGATGGTGAGCGCGCCCGCGGCGCGTGCCGCTTCCAGCGCGCCCAGCACGTAGGGCGTGGCGCCCGAGGCCGCCAGCAGGATGACCACGTCGCGCGCATCCACCTTGGCGGCTTCCAGGTCGACGCGCCCCTGCTCCAGGCTGTCCTCCGCGCCTTCGACCGCCTCGAACATCGCCTGGTGGCCGCCCGCGAGCAGGCCGATGGCGCGGTCCTTCGGCCACGAGAAGGTGGGGTACAGCTCCACGCTGTCGAGCACGCCCAGACGGCCCGAGGTCCCGGCGCCGACGTACACCAGCCGGCCACCCGCGGCGATGCGCGGCACCGCCGCCTGCACCGCGGCGGCGATGCGGTGTCGCGCGGCCTTGACCGCGTTCAGCGCATGGAACTGGTCATCGACGAAGGCGTCGACCAGGTCGGGCACGGCGTACTGGTCGAGGTCGGGGTGGCATTCGCTGGGCGTCTCGGTGCGCAGCGGCGACGCCGCAGGCTCGGCCGCAGCGGGCGCGGACGACCGGTTGGGGGCGGAAGTGGCGCTGGGACTCATCGCGTGCTTCACGGCCCCATCATCGCGAGCCGCGCCGGTGTGTGCAAGCGGCGGCGGGCGAATCCCTCGTGCTGCATCGCCCGCCGCGTGACGGATCACCGGCCGTCGTGGTCGGAGTCGCCCGGCACTGCCCGTTCCACCTTGTCGCTCAGGCGGTCCCAGGCGTCGCGCGTGGCTTCCCTGGCGTGTTCCCAGCTCAGGCGCGACTGGCCGCGCGCCTTGTCCCAGCCCTTGCCCAGTTCCGGCTCGACGACGTCGAAGCGCTGATTGCCGAACAGGTCGAAGCTCTGCAGCGCATAGCCGTAGGCCGGGCCGTAGTCTTCATAGGTCCAGGCGTTGGCGTAGTACGGACGGCTGCTGTAGGTCTCGCGCCAGAAGGCGTCCTCGGCAGTCGGGTCCACCAGCTCGGCGACGCCCTTGCCCGCCAGGCCGCCGGCCACGGCACCCACGGCCGCACCCACCAGCGTGCCGACCGGTCCGGCCACCGAGCCCACCGCTGCGCCCGCAGCGATACCGCCGGCCGCCGCGCCGATGCCGGTGCCCACCGGATGTGCGCCGGGCGCGCCGCTCAGCGGGTCGCGGTTCGCATCACGATCGGCGTTGCGTTCGACGACCTTGGGGTCGCCCTTGGCCTGAGGTTTGTCCTTGTTCATGCAATGCTCCTTGTCGGGTGGAAAGACACAGGACATTGCAGCGCAGCAAGGGGCACGAGCCCATCGGACGCCATCGCCGCGCAGCGTAGGACAAGCCCCGCAGCGCGGTTCGAGAGGGGGCAGGATCAGCGCAGGGTGTCAGGGGTCGCGGCGACGCCCGCGAAGATGGCCGATGCGACGATGCAGTCCAGCGAGCGATCGCCGGTGTGACGCTTCATGGCGACCGCCACGGCGGACTCGACCGGTGCGACGTCCAGCAGGGTCAGCCCCAACAGTGCCAGGGCCAGGGCAGCGACGAAGAGGCCACGAGACTTCGCCGGGGACATGCCGCCGTCGTCGTCATGCTCGAGCTTCGTGTTCATGCTCAACTCCCTTGACTGCTCGAATACAGCGTAGCCATCGTGACACAGCCTGCATATCCCTAGTGCATTCCCGAGGAACAATGCGGGCACCTTTACCTTCGGAAACGAGATGGTGGCTTCGCCGAAACCATGTAGGCTGCGCGGAACAACAAGCGACTGGCGGAGGAAGGCGGCGTGGAAGCACTGATCGAGATCGTGCTGGAGCTCTTCGGCGACGTGCTGCTGCAAGTCGTGCTGCAGGTGCTGGCCGAAGTAGGCGTTCATTCCTGGCGCGGGCTGCGCGATCCGGACGGGGAGCGTCCTCCTGCGAACCCGGTGCTGGCCACGTTGGGCTACCTGTTGTTCGGCACCATCGTGGGAGGCCTGAGCCTGTTTTTCAGGCCCGAGCTGCTCCTCGCGCCGGGCAAGCTGCGCTGGCTGAACCTCGTGGTCACACCGCTCATCTCTGGCCTGGTGATGATGGCCATGGGCGCATGGCGCCGGCGCCGCGACCAGCCGCTGGTGCGCATGGACCGCTTCGCCTACGGCTACACCTTCGCATTCGCCGCCAGCGCCGCGCGCTTCTTCGTCGCCGGCTGATCGGCGTTTCCAACGCGGCAATCTCCGAGATACCAGCACGGCATCTCAGGCATCTCGTGCCACGCTTGGCGCGCGGTGCAAGTTGTGAGAAAACGTCTCGGCGTTGCCCCGCAGCGTCCGAGGAGTTGCCATGAGGAGACTGATCCAAGGCCGTCCGCTTGGATGGGTGTGTGCTGCCCTGGCCGGCAGCCTGATGGCCGGATGCGCCACGCGCTCCGACCTCTCGACATCCAAGCCGGTGATCGCGCAGTCGTCGGCCCCGGCCCGATACGCCAGCACGGTCGACAATTACTTTGACCTCACCATGCCGGCGCAGGCGACGCCGCGCAAGCTGTACATCGGCACACCGGAGAAGTCGCGTTGCGCGCTCTTCGGCACCGGCGGCCGGCATGCGGGCTGGATGGTGCCGGTGATCTACGACACCACGCCCCCGGCGGCGCCTCCCAGCAGCACGCCGGGGCGGACCTCGAAGAACGCCAACGCGCTGCCGCAACCGCTGCATGTGAACACGAGCGGCACTGCGTCGGCCAACACCAGCACGTCGCCGATGTCGCTGAAGGAAGTGTCCATCACCGGCACGCGCTACTTCTTCTGGTTCAGCAGCGAGACGCTCGCCGCGGTCACGCGCCAGGCCGACAACTGCCCCTGACACCCGCGCGGACAAGCCCCGCCTCGGAGCAAGCTGCGCTCCTTCCCCGGGCTTGTCCCAAGCTCGTTTCCCCTCCCCGCTCGTGGCTCGCGCAGCCGTCGCTTTGACTCGCCAAGTCAGTGCGGCGCGCACCCTCGCGGCCTACAACCATGCCCTTGCGTGGTGCTGCCCACCCTCATGCAGTGCATCGACGCAATGTGCGCCTCCGACGCCGTGGACAGCGACTGGACCCCGTGCACACCTGTACCCGTGCGGCGGCTTCGGCCTTGGGGCCGAACCAGCCGTGTTCTTTGGTTGATGAATAGGGACAGAAACGATGAACGGTTTGTTTTTCCGTGGTGGCCGCTTCCTGTGCGCCCTCCTTGCGCTGTGCGCCGCGCTCTTCACAGCCGGCCCGGCACGTGCCGACACCTACACGCAGACGCGCTACCCGATCGTGCTGGTGCATGGCCTGTTCGGCTTCGACAACCTCGGGCCGGTCGAGTACTGGTACGGCATCCCGTCCGCGCTGCGCAGCGGCGGCGCCACGGTGTACATCACGCAGGAGTCGGCCGCCAATGCCAGCGAGGTTCGCGGCGAGCAGTTGCTGTCGGAGCTGCGTCGGCTGAAGGCAGCCTACGGGCACGCGAAGTTCAACCTCATCGGCCACAGCCATGGCGGGCAGACGGTGCGCTACGTCGCGGCCGTGGCACCCGACCTGGTGGCCTCCGTCACGACGGTGGGCTCGCCGCACCAGGGCAGCCCGGTGGCCGACAAGCTGCAGCGCGACTTGAACAACCTGGGGCTGACCGGCGTGGTCGCGTCCATCGCCAACGCGCTGGCCACGTTCGAGAGCTTCCTGTCGGGCCAGCCGCGCCTGCCGCAGGATTCGCTGGCTGCGTTGCTGTCGCTCAACAGCGCGGGCGCGGCGAGCTTCAACAGCCGCTTCCCGGCCGGAAAGCCGACGTCGTCGTGCGGGCAAGGTCCTGCCGTCGCGTCCAACGGCATCCGCTACTACTCGCTGGGCGGCACTTCGGTGCTCACCAACTTCCTCGACCCGTCCGACGTGCTGCTGGGCATCACCTCGCTGTATTTCAGCGGGGAGCAGAACGACGGCCTGGTGGGCCGCTGCTCGTCGCACTGGGGCACGGTGCTGCGCGACAACTATTCGTGGAACCACCTGGACGAGGTCAACCAGGCGCTGGGGCTGCGCGGGCTGTTCACCTCCGACCCGGTGGCGGTGCTGCGCGCACAGGCCAACCGCCTGAAGACGCTGGGACTGTGAATGGGCGCGCCGACACGATGGGTGACCGCCGTGGTCGGCGGCGCGCTGGCGGTCGCCGCATGGCTGTGGAGCGGGCTGAACGATGCGGATCTTGAGAGGCCTCAGGCCCTGGCGGGCGAAACGCCGAAGCATGCGGCGGCGCCTGCTGCTGGGCTCGCTGCACTGAGCACGGCTGCCTCGGCACCGCGTGGTCCCGAGGTGTTCGAGCGCTGGCTGGAGAACGAGAGCTCGCTGCGCGGCATCACGCTGGACGGTGCGTGGGATGTCGACAGCGAAGGCCGGCTGAAGCCCACCCTGGCCTTGCGGCGCCGCTTCGATCAACTCTTGAGCCTAGCGGGCGAAGCCACGGTGGATGAGATCGCCGCGTACATCGGGCACGATGTGAATCAGCTCGCCGGCTCGTCCGCTGCTGCGCAGGTGCAAGGCCTGTGGCAGCGCTACGTGGAGTTGCAGCAATACCGCTTCACCGTGCAGCCTGACATGCGCGACCGCGGCACCTGGGCCAACGCACTGGCCGAGCGGCAGCAGGTGCGCAGGCGCCTGCTGGGTGAGGTGGCGGCCAAGGCATTCTTCGCGGATGAAGAGGCCATGCTGCAGACCACCATCGCCGCGGCGCCCGGCGCGGCGGGCTTCCAGTCCATCGACAAGTCCACGCTCTCACCGCAGGCAGCGCAGCGGCTGTCGCAAGAGGAAGCTGCGTGGGCGGATTGGGAGCGGCGGCTGGCGGATGCGCGGCGGGAGCAGGCCAGCTTGTCGGCTCGGGTGGAACTGTCGCCGCAGCAGCGTGATGAAGCCTTGCTGCGATATGTGGGGCAGCGGTTCAATGCAAGCGAGATGGTGAGAGTGAAAGCCTTGCTTCAGCTGTGACCTGGAATCTTGTACCGTGGCGGCCTTGATGCCACACGCCGCGGGCCGCCGACAGCCATGTTTTGGAAGCGCAAGAAACCGACGGGGCCCCGCTCCGAGCCTCGTGATCACCACTACGCGTTCGCGCACGTCGTGCTGCGCGACGTCTGTGCATCGGACCCGTTGCAGCTCTTTGCCATCGTGGCTTCTCCGGAGCAGGAACGCTTCATCGCCTGGCTTTGGGAACTCACCGAGAAGCGCGTAGGCAAACCCATCGCCGAACTGGATCCGAAGACTCTGGCAGTGACGACCTGCCGGATCGGCGAGCACCCGGCCATCATCGTCAGGATGCCCGCGCCCGAGGCCGTGGCTGAAGCCCACCTCGTGGGCCTGCTACTCACCAGCGTGCCGGAAAGCGCCAGCGAAGCACCGGCCAGCGTCGCATTCCGCTACTTCACGCTTGAACACGGCGTCAACATGGACGGCTCGGCAAGGACCGTGCTGTGCGAGTGGGCAGACGGTGTCCATCGCAACTTCGGCGAAGGGCCTGAAGCCACCGAGTCGGCCTTCATCGAGGCCTTGGCTGGCAAGCTCTGATTCGGCCGTACTGTCAAACAGTGCGTTCGCAGCCGCCCAGCACCTGGCGCAGCCCGCGAACGAAGCGCTCCACCTGCTGGTCGCCCTTGTCCAGCCCGCGGGGATAGCTGATGCGCAGCTTGATGAAGTTGTTCCTGTAGGCGGTGAGGTAGGTGAACGACGACATCGCGTTCGCCTCGTCGAGCTCCATCTCGTAACCTTGCCAGATGAACTGCGGGCCGCAGCCGGCATAGGCCGTCACCGCCTCGCTGCCGCGGTTGAACTTGACCGCGCGCACCTTGCCCAGGGCTTCCATCTGCTTGACCTCGCTGATCACCTGGGCGAAATGGCGACGCACCACCGCCGCGTCCACGCCAGAGGGGATGTTGCCCAGGCCACCGTTGTAGATGTAGATGGAGCCGACCACCGGTCCGTCCATGCTGTAGCGCAGGTTGACGCCCAGGCCGCGCTGCGGGAATTCGTGGCGCTCGCCATAGGTGAAGTCTGCGATCTTGTCGGGGAACTGGACCTCGATGGCGTTTTCGTAGGGGCCAGCCCAGGCCAGCATGGGCACCAGGGCAATGAGGGCAAGCAGTCGGCGCATGAGGAGTGTGTGCAATGGACGCCTGGCATCCTATCCAGCCCAGCGCCTCGCCGCAAACCCATCGGGGCGCGCCACGCGCGCAAGGCCGTGTCGATTTCACGCCGGCCCGTTCGTCGTATGGTTGATGCCTCACGGCGTCGAACAGCCCGGCGACATCCGCCTTTTTTGCCCTACGGAGACCTTCCATGTCCAAACTCAGAGTCAACGCCTTCAGCCTGTCCGTCGACGGCTTCGGCGCCGGCCCGAACCAGAGCCTCGAGAACCCGCTGGGGGTGGGCGGCCCTCAATTGCATCAGTGGGCGTTCCACACCAAGACCTTCAGGGCGATGTTCGGCGAAGAAGGCGGATCGACCGATGTCGACGAAGACTTCGCCCGCCGCAGCTTCGAGAACGTGGGCGCATGGATACTCGGCCGGAACATGTTCGGCCCCGTGCGTGGGCCCTGGCCGGACGATCAATGGAAAGGCTGGTGGGGCACCAACCCGCCCTACCACGTGCCGGTGTTCGTGCTGACGCACCACCCGCGCGCTTCCATCGAGATGGAAGGCGGCACGGTCTTCCACTTCGTCACCGATGGCATCCACGCCGCGCTGGAACGCGCGAAGACCGCGGCCAAGGGGCTGGACGTGCGCGTGGGTGGCGGGCCGGACACGATCCGCCAGTACCTGCGCGCCGGGCTGGTGGATGAGATGCACCTGGCCATTGCACCTGCCCTCCTCGGCCAGGGCGAGCCGCTGCTGGCAGGCATCGACCTGCCGGCCCTGGGCTTCGAGTGCACCGAACAGGCCGCCACGGCGCATGCCATGCACGTGGTGCTCGCGAAGAAGGCCAAGGCCTGACGATCCTCACCTCACACCATCGAAAGGAACCGACATGACCCAAGCCATCGCCTACCTCGCCTTCGACGGCAACTGCGCCGATGCCATGCGCTTCTACGAGCGCGCACTGGGCGGCAAGCTCGAAGTGCTGATGAGCGGCGCCGAATCACCCATGGCCGACCAGATGCCCAAGGAGTTCGCCCACCGCATCCTTCATGCGCGACTGGTGCTCAAGGGCGGCGGCACACTGTTCGCCGGCGATGCGCCGGCACACGTGCCCTACGAGGGCATCAAGGGCGTGTCCATCGCGGTGGACTACGAGACGGTCGAGGAAGCCGAGAAGGTCTTCAACACGTTGGCCGATGGCGGCCAGGTGACCATGCCCATGCAGCCTGCGTTCTGGGCAAAGAAGTGGGGCATGCTGGTGGACAAGTTCGGCACGCCGTGGATCGTCAACGGCGCGCCGATTCCGGTGAACTGAAGGCGCTCAGTCGAAGGCCACGTCGGCCGCGGCGGACAGGTTCACCCGCTTGTCCCCGCAGCCGAAGCCGTTGAGCGTGGCGTTCTCGTGCGCGGAGATCTGCGCGGCGCTGAGCACGGCGTTGTCGAAGGTGGAGTGCGCATCGGACACCAGCGTCACGTCGTAGCCGTGCTGCACGGCACTGCGCACGGTGGAGTCCACGCAGTACTCGCTTTGCAGGCCGCAGGCCACCACGCGCTTCACGCCGCGCTCGCGCAGCAGCGCATGCAGGTTGGTGTCGTGGAAGGAGCTGCTGGTGCGTTTGCGCACGCGCAGGTCGGCCGCCTGCACGTTCAGGCCCGTCGCCAGTTGCCAGCCGGGGGAATCGAGCCGCAAGGGGCCGTCGTCCTCGTCGTGCTGGATGAACACCACCGGCACGCCGGCCGCGCGGGCCTTGGCCGACACGGTGTTGATGCGCTCGATGACGCGCTCGGCGTCGTGGGCCACGTACTCGCCCGCGCACATGCCGTGCTGGACGTCGATGATGAGCAGTGCGGAAGTCATCGGCGGATTGTGCATCCGCCGTCAGGGCAACTCCGTATATCCCCGGACAAGCCGTCCGACCGTGTGCCCCATGAAGCTCCTGCTCAAGTTCAACCTCGTGTTCCTCGCCGTGTTCCTGAGCGGGCTGACGGTGTCGGCGCTGATCGCACGCAACCTGCTGCAGCGCGACGCGCAAGATGAAGTGCTGGACCGTGCCCGGCTGCTGATGGAAAAGGCCAGCGTGGTCAGCACCTACACCGCCACGCAGATCGCACCGCTGCTGAAGGACCGCATGGAGCAGGAATTCCTGCCGCAGTCGGTGCCCTCGTACTCGTCGATGGAGATCCTGCACGCGCTGCGCGGCAAGTATCCCGATTACGGCTACAAGCCCGCGATGCTCAACCCCACCAACCCGCGCGACCGCGCGGTGGACTGGGAAGCCGACGTGATCCAGCAGTTCCGCAAGCAGGCCGAGCGCACGGAGTTCGTCGGCCAGCGTGACACGCCTGCGGGCCGCATGCTGTACATCGCACGGCCCATCGTCATCACCAACGGAGCCTGCCTGAGCTGCCACAGCACGGTGGATGCTGCACCGCATTCGCTCATCGCCAAGTACGGCCCCAACAACGGCTTCGGCTGGGTGATGAACGAACCCATCGGCGCGCAGGTGGTGTCGGTGCCGATGTCCGTGCCGCTGCAGCGCGCCGACCGCGCGCTGGCCACGGTGATCGGCCTGCTGAGCATCGTGTTCGTGCTGATCGGCGCGGCGCTGAACCTGCTCTTGTGGAAGCTGGTGATCCAGCCGGTGCGTGAGCTCTCCGCGCTGTCGGACCGCGTGAGCCTGGGCGAGCTGGACGCGCCTGCGTTCACGTTCCGCTCCAGGGATGAGATCGGCGTGCTGGCCGGCTCATTCACCCGCATGCGCAAGAGCCTGGTGCATGCGATGAAGCTGCTGGATGCCTGAGTCCGCCATGAAGCAGCATCCATCCCAGCTCGGCAAGTACCCGATCACCGGCGTGCTCGGCGAAGGTGCCATGGGCGTGGTCTACCAGGGCGTGGATCCCGTCATCGGCCGCGCGGTGGCCATCAAGACCATCCACCGGCAGCTCGTCGTCGGCGACGACGACAGTGCGTCGTCCTACGCCGGACGCTTCCGCAACGAGGCACAGGCGGTGGGACGGCTGTCGCACCCGGGCATCGTGCAGATCTACGAGTACGGCGAAGACGGTGACGTGGCCTTCATCGCAATGGAGTTCGTGCAGGGGCGCACCTTGTCGCAGCTGCTGGCGTCCACCGCCTTGCCGCAGGAAGCGACCATCGTGCGGGTGATGTCGCAGTTGCTGGACGCGCTGGACTGCGCGCACCGCGCCGGCGTATGGCACCGCGACGTGAAGCCGGCCAACATCATCATCACCGACGCGGGCCAGCTCAAGCTCACCGACTTCGGCATCGCGCGCATCGAGGCGCAGGCCCTCACGCGTCTCACCTCGGTCGTGGGCACGCCCGGCTACATCGCACCGGAGCAGTACACCGGCCACGCGCTGGACCACCGCATCGACATCTTCGCCGCGGGCGTGCTGCTGTACCGCATGCTCACTGGCAACTCGCCGTTCAGCGGCACGCCGGAAGCGTCGATGTACAAGACCGTGAACGAAGACCCGCTGGCGCCCAGCCAGGCCACGGGCGGCAAGCGCAGCGCGGCCTTCGATGCAGTCGTGGCCAGGGCCCTGGCCAAGAAGCCGCAGGACCGGTTCGCCGATGCGGCGGATTTCCGCCGTGCCTTGCTGGAGGCCGGACAGGGCACATCCACCGAGTCCGCGCCGCTGACGCAGACCCTGCCGCTGGCCGACGCCCGCACCCTGCCCACCTCGCCCAGCGGCGGCTTGCTGCGGCAAGCGGGAACGATCGGCGGTTGGGATGTGAGTGCGCTCGCGCCCATCGAACTGGCGCTGGCCAGCCTGCTGGGCCCGATGGCCAAGCTGCTGGTGCGCCAGGCCGCGCAGACCAGCAGCGACCTGCCCACGCTGACGCGGCGCGTCGCCGAACACATCGCCGACCCCGCCGAGCGCGCGGACTTCGTGCGACGCGTGTCGGCCTCGTCGCGCATGGCCGCCGGCGCAGTGACGACGCCACCGACACCCACGCCGCTCACCGACCCGGGTGGCCCCTTGCCCAGTGCGGTCATCGGCCACGCGCTGAAGGTGCTCACCAGCCACATCGGACCGATCGCGCGCATCGTGGTCAAGGGTGCGGCCGGCAAGGCGCGCAGCGTGCCGCAGTTCTACACGCTGCTGGCCGAAGAGATGGCCGACAGCGTGGACAGCTGCAAGCTGATGAAGCAGCTCATGGCGGTGATGGGCTGAGCACGACCTGACCTGGAAAGAGATCGCAAGAGACATCGCGTCACTCTGTTAAGCGACTCCACCGTCAACGACGGCCGCGTCGCCATCGTTGGCCGGACATCGCCACTCGCCTCGCTTTCCGATGAGCACCCGACGCTGGGCCCTGGGCTTTGCCGCCCTCAGCCTGCTGGCCGCTTGCCAGACCAATGCGCCCCACGTGCAGGACGCGCCGCGTGCGGCGCCCGCACAGCGGGCTTCGTCCGATGACGTCGCGCTGCTCGACCGGCTGAGCTTCGGCGCGACGCCCACCAGCGCCGCAGAGATGACGCGCATGGGCCAGCAGGCCTGGGTCGAGCGCCAGCTTCACCCCTCCCACGGTGCGGCCTTGCCGCCGGCCATCCAGGCGCAAGTCGGCGCGATGACCATCAGCCAGACGCCGCTGCCCGATCTCGTGCGCAACCTGGATGCGCAGCGCAAGAGCGCGGATGCCATTGCCGACGACGACCAGAAGAAGACGGCGCAGCAGCAGTACCAGCAGGAGCTGAACCGGCTCACGCGCGAAGCCTCGTCGCGCATGCTGCTGCGGGCGCTGTATTCGCCGAACCAGTTGCAGGAGCAGATGACCTGGTTCTGGTTCAACCACTTCAACGTGCACCAGTACAAGAGCAACATCCGCGTGCTGGTGGGCGACTATGAAGAGAAGCTGCGCACGCATTCACTGGGCCGCTTCCGCGACCTGCTGCAGGCCTCGGTGTTCCACCCGGCGATGGTCCGCTACCTCGACAACGAGCAGAACGCCGCCGCACGCATCAACGAGAACTACGCCCGCGAGCTGCTGGAGCTGCACACGCTGGGCGTGGACGGCGGCTACACGCAGCGCGACGTGCAGGAGCTGGCGCGCGTGCTCACCGGGCTGGGCATCAACTTCAACGACGACACGCCGAAGATGAAGCCCGACAAGCAGGCCTTCTACGTGCGACGCGGGCTGGTGGAGTTCAACCCGAACCGCCACGACTTCGGCGACAAGCAGGTGCTGGGCGCGACCATCCACGGCCGCGGCATCGCCGAGATCGAGCAGGTGCTGGACACGCTGGCAAGGCACCCGTCCACCGCGCGCTTCGTGAGCCGCAAGCTGGCGCAGTACTTCGTGTCCGACACGCCGCCGGCCGCCCTCGTGGACCGCATGTCGCGCCGCTTCCTGGAGACCGACGGCCGCATCGCCGAGGTGATGCGCACGATGATTGACTCGCCCGAATTCCGCCAGTCGCTCGGCGGCAAGTTCAAGGATCCGGTGCACTACGTGGTGTCGGCGGTGAGGCTCGCGTATGACGACAAGCCCATCCTCAACACCGGCCCCATGCTCAACTGGCTCAACCGCCTGGGCGAGGCGCCCTACAACCGGCAGACACCCGACGGCTACCCGCTCGATGAAATGGCCTGGGCCGGCCCCGGCCAGATGAACACCCGCTTCGAGGTTGCGCGCGCCATCGGCGGCGGCAGCGCGGGGCTCTTCAAGACCGAAGGCGCCATGCCCACCGAAAGGCCGGCCTTTCCGCAACTGGCCAACCCGCTGTACTACGACGGCATCGCGCCGCGCCTGGCTGTCACGACGCGCCAGGCGCTGGACCAGGCGAACTCGCCGCAGGAGTGGAACGCGCTCCTGCTGTCGTCGCCCGAATTCATGCACCGATGACCATGAAAGGCTGCCCCATGAACCGACGTGACCTGCTGCGCGCAGCACTCGCCGCCGCGCCCATGTCGCTCAACGCCACGCGGCTGTGGGCCGCGCCCGCGAGCGATGCCCCGCGCTTCCTGCTGGTGTTCCTGCGCGGCGGCTACGACGCGGCCAACCTGCTGGTGCCGCACGGCAGCTCGTTCTACTACGAGTCGCGTCCCAACATCGCGATCGCCAAACCCGGCACGGCGAGCAACGCCGCACTGCCCATCGACGCGCAATGGGGCCTGGCGCCTGCGCTGAACGACACGGTCTTCCCGCTCTTCCAGCGCGGCCAGGTGGCCTTCGTGCCCTTCGCCGGCACCGACGACACCTCGCGCAGCCACTTCGAGACGCAGGACCGCATCGAGCTGGGCCAGGGCGCGCAAGGCGCGCGCGACTTCGGCAGCGGCTTCATGAACCGGCTGGCAGCGGCCACGGGCGGCAACAAGCACCTGTCGTCGCTGGCGTTCACCGACCAGGTGCCGTTGGTCTTCCGCGGCAGCGAGGCGGTGGCGAACCAGTCGCTGCGCGACGTGGGCAAGGCAGGCGTGAACGACCGGCAGGCCAAGCTCATCGCCGGCATGTACGCCAACACCAAGCTGGCCGGCGCGGTGGCCGACGGCTTCGAGGTGCGCAGCGAAGTGACGCGCGAGATGAACGAGATGGTCGGCGAGATGGAAGCGGCCAACCGCAATGCCATCAACACCAAGGGTTTCGCCGCCGAGGCACGCCGCATCGCGCGGCTGATGCGCGACCGCGTGCAGCTGGGCTTCGTGGACGTGGGCGGCTGGGACACGCACGTGGGCGAAGGTGGCGCGACCGGCGCGCTGGCCAACCGGCTCACCGAGCTGAGCCAGGGCCTGGCAGCCTTCGCGGAAGAAATGGGCCCCGCCTGGGACAAGACGGTGGTGATGGTGGTCAGCGAGTTCGGCCGCACCTTCCGCGAGAACGGCAACCGCGGCACCGACCACGGGCACGGCAGCGTGTATTGGGTGCTGGGCGGCCAGGTGCGCGGCGGACGCGTGCTGGGCGAGCAGCAGGCCGTCACGGCCGGCACGCTGTTCCAGAACCGTGACTATCCGGTGCTCAATGAGTACCGGTCGGTGCTGGGCGGCCTGTTCGGCCGCATGTACGGGCTGGATGCCGCGGCGGTGGGCAAGGTCTTTCCGGGGGCTTCAGGCAGGGACATCGGCCTCGTCTGAGCCGCAAGAAAAACGCCCGGCGATGCCGGGCGTTTTTTCATTCAACAGACCTTCAGGCCTTGGGCGCCGAAGCAGCTGCGTCCTTCTTGGCCTTCTTGCTCTTCTTGCCAACGGCGGCCGAAGCGGCGGTGTCGCTGGACTCGGCCTTCTCAGCCTTGGCCTTCTTGCCCTTCTCGGCCTTGGCCGGCTTGGCATCGGCAGCAGCGGGCTTGTCTTCCTTTGCAGCCGAGGCAGCGGCTTCAGCCTTCTCGGCCTTCTTGGACTTGCTGCCCTTGGCCTTGGCATCGGGGGCCTCGGGCTTGGATTCTCCGGGCTTGACGTCCTTCGCCGGGCTGGTGCCGGCGGAGCTGCCGCCGCCCACCGTCAGGCCGTTGGCCGCCAGCTTCTTGACGCTGGTCTCGCCGATGCCGGAGACGCGCTTTTGCAGGTCGTCCATGCTCTTGAACGGGCCGTTCTTCTGGCGCTCGTCGATGATCTTCTGGGCGATGGCGGGGCCAATGCCCTTGACCTGGTCGAGGTCTTCCTTGGAGGCGGTGTTGGCGTCGGTCGCCGCCCAGGCCAGGTTCAGGCTGAGCAGGAAGCCCATCAGGGCGAAGAGGAACTTGCGGATCATGGGGGTCTCCCGTCAGGTGGGACAGCGTGTCGAGGAAAGCCTCCTCGCGGGCTGAGCCCAGAACGGGGCCTGGCGGCGCGGGGTTGACGTGGCCGTGCTACTGGATGGCCCGCACCATTGTCGTGCTGTGCAACCTCAGCCATGACAGCTTGGCCTCGTACAGGTCGTGGTCATGGCGCGTGGTGCTGTTTTCCATCGCCAGCCTGAGGTGCCGGCGCGCCTCGTCGATCTGCCCCAGCTTGTAGTTCGCCAGGCCCAGCCAGAACTGGAACTCGTGGTAGTACTCCGCACGGGACACTTCCCTGGCGAAGAAGTCGCGGGCGCTGCGGTAGTCGCCCTTCTCCATGGCCGTGAGGCCCAGGTTGAAGTAGTGGAACGGCGGGTTCGGGTCGATCGCCGCCATGCGCTGCAGCAGCGCGGCGGACTCGGCCCCCTTGCCCTGTTGCTGGAGCACGAGTGCCAGGTTGGACATCGCCCGCGTGTTCTCCGGTTCGCGCTGCAGCACGCCGTTGAAGACGGCCGCCGCCTCGGCGAGGTTGCCGTGGCGCATGTACACCACGCCCAGCGTGTTGTGTGCGCTCATGAAGTCGGATTGGTGGCGCATCGACTCCCGCGCCCAGGCGTAGGCGGTGTCCAGGTCGCCGCGCACCAGCGATTCGGCCGCGCGGTTGTTCGCGTACATCGCCACCACCGTCTCTTCGCTGATGACCCGGGTGCGCAGGCCGCGGATGTCGTCGGCGCCCAGGAAGTCCACGGTCAGCGAGGAGGCTTCACGACCCGCACCGATGTCGGCGACGCGGTGCCCCAGCGTCACGTTGACGTGCCCGCTGCGGAACAGCAGCCCGCCCTGCCGGCTCCAGGTCTCTTCCAGGAAGGCGCTCTGGAACTCGACCGGCAGGCCCAGTTCCTTGGCGAAGGCCGCCGTCATGATCACCAGCGACAGGCAGTTGCCCGCACGCGCATCGAAGGCCTGCGCGGCGTTGCGTGTGATGCCGGAGTCGTATTCCAGCTTGAGCTGGCCGCGCTTGTACAGTGCATCGAGCAGCCCGCGCTGGCGGCCTTCCGTGCGCAACTGGTGGGCGATGCCGTTGCGCAGGTAGTCGCGCATCGAATCGCTCAAGGCGAAGATCTGGCTGGCATCGACGCTTTCGGCCGGCTCGGCGAACAGCTGGTCGTGGAAGAACACTTCGGGCGCCGGAAGCGCCGCCTTCTGCTGCAGCGATCCACACGCGCACAGCAGCAAGCTCAACAGCAGGGCAGACAAGGACCGCATCGCGTACCCCTTCGACTTGGTCATGGACCCGGTTTCCAGGCTCCATCAAACCACGCCGGCCATCCCCATGGCGTCCGTGGTTTCACTCAGTGAGATTCCTTGATCATGCGCCCTGCGGCCGACTGGATGGGCCGGGCGTTCATCGGGTACATGCGGGCGAAGATGCCGATCTGCTCCGGTGCGATGTTCACCGGTTTCTTCATCACCATCCACAGCACGCCTTCGCTGCACGGCGGCGTGGTGAGCGAGCCCATGTAGGTGTAGTACTGGCGGTCGGCCGGCAGCAGGGTGTTCAGGTCCATGGGCGCGCTGGCGGCCTGTTCCTCGCCTTGCTCCAGCGGCAGGTTGTTCCACACGCTTTGCACCAGCGGATGGGCGCTGCCGCGCTCCAGCAGCACGGCCACCACGGCCAGCTTGCCGTCGGCATCCTTGTGCACGAGGTGCGCCACCATGTCGAACTGCTTGCCGTCGATGCGCTCCTCCGACGGGCGGTGGAAGTGGAACTGCAGCAGCTCGAAACGGCGGCCGTTGACCTCGATCGCATTGCCCGGCGCGAGGTTCACCTGCACCGTGTGGCCGTTGTCGATCACGCGGAAGGCGGTGGGCTTGTAATCGAAGCGGATCGGCTCGAGATTGACCTGGATGCCGTCCTTGATGTCGATCGGGCTCTGCCGCTGGCCGGTGGAACACTTGGCGAATTCCGGCTTGAGCTGGCCCCAGGACTCGGGTCCGCCCGGGCCGTCGTAGGACCAGTGCAGATGCTGCATCGCAGCGTGTTCCTGCGCCTTGCCGGCCTTGGGCGCGACGTGCGGGTCGGCAGCTTCGGCCTTGGCCAGCAAGGTTTTCCTGCCGGCGGGTGCCACCGGGTGGTCAGCCGCATCGGCATGCTCGGCCGGCCCGCCGGCCTGCCGTTCGCCATGCGCCTGGGCGCGGGCGGCCGCAACGATGTGCGGATCGACCTGCCGGGCGGTCAGGCGCATCTCGCCGGGGCCGGTGCCTTCCAGCTTGCCACCGGTGGCCAGGGTTTCGGTCAGGCGGCGGCGCAGCTTGTCCATGGCTTGTTCCGGGCCGCTGGCCACTGGGGCCTGCGCCACTGCGCTTTCGGGCGACGAGGCGGCCGCCGATGCGGGCTGGGCATGCGCCACGGCGGAGTGCCCTTCCTCGGCCGCCGAGGCGGCCATGGCACCGGACGCCGCAGACGACGCGGCGGAGGCAGCCGCAGCCGCCTTCTTCGCCTTCTTGGGTTTCTTCTGGCCGGCTGCCAGCTTCTGCTCAGGCGCCGGCGCACTGGGCCAAAAGGCCAGCGCTGCGGCGCCCGCGCCGCTGACCGTCAGCACGCTGGCGCCGATGATGATCAGCAGCTTCTTGGACACGGGAATCTTCGGCAGCTTCGCCATGAACGCAGGCAGCTTCAGGGCGAATTTCTTCTTGGGCGCAGCATCGCCCTCGGCGCCGCCTTCGACCACCTGGTCGAGCACGGGCGCATCAGCAGCGGGGGGCGGGGTCTTGGCCATGCGCGCTATATCGGCCGGCGCGGCCAAAGCTTGATGGTGGCAAGACCTTCAGGTCACGCGGGGCTTCACCCACAGCCAGGAAAACACGCCAATGCTCATCATGAGCGTGGAGGCCAGCGCCAGCCCGACCGTGGAATGCATCACGAGCGGCGAGATCACGCCGGCCACGAAGCCGTTGGCGAGGCTGCCGATGCAAGCCTGGAACGACGAGGCCATGCCGCGGCGCTCGGGCACCAGGTCCAGCACCATGAGCGTGACCACCGGCACCATCAGCGCCCAGCCGAAGGCGAAGATGGCAATGGGAAACAGCGCCCACCAGGCCTGCGCGGGGAACAGCATGTTCAGCGCGAGGTTCGCCAGCGACACCACGATCATGATCACGAAGCCGTGGCGGATCTGGTGCTTGGGCTTGATGCGCCCCGCCAGCCGGCCCGACACGTAGGCGCCGCCCATGATCCCCGAGATGGTCAGCGTGAAGAACCAGAAGAACTGGCCAGGGCTCAGGTGCAGGTGCTCGCCCAGGAACACCGGCGCCGACAGCACGTAGAGGAACATGCCGTTGAAGGGAATGCCGCTGGCCAGCGCGAGCATGAGAAAGCGTGGGCTGGAGCCCAGCTCCCAATAGCCGCGCATCAGGTTGCGCACATTGAACGGCTGCTTGTGCGTGGTGTGCAGCGTCTCGGGCAGCAGCCGGAAATTGCTGATCCACAGCACCACGCCCACGAAGGTGAGGAACCAGAAGATGGAATGCCAGCCCACGTTCACGAAGAGGAAGCCGCCCACCATCGGCGCCACTGCGGGCGCCACGCCGAAGTAGATGGTGACCTGTGACATGACGCGCTGCGCATCGGCCGGCGGGAACATGTCGCGGATGACCGCGCGCGACACCACGATGCCCGCGCCCGCCGACATGCCCTGCACCGCGCGGAAGAACACCAGCAGCCCGATGTGCTGCGACAGCGCGCAGCCGGCCGAGGCCAGCGTGAAGATCGCGATGCCCCACAGCACCACCGGCCGCCGCCCGAAGCTGTCGGACAGCGCGCCGTGGAACAGGTTCATCACCGCGAAGCCGAACAGGTAGGCCGACAGCGTCTGCTGCATCTGCACCGGCGTCGCGCCGATGGACTGCGCGATGCCCGTGAAGGCCGGCAGGTAGGTGTCGATGGAGAACGGCCCCAGCATGCCCAGGCATGCCAGCAGGAAGGCCAGCGCCCAGCGGGGCGCGCGCCAGAGGTGTTGTGCGTCGGGGTTCAAGCGGCCCAGTCTACGGGAAAGCCGGGTGGTGCCGACGCGCTGATCGCACGGCGACGCGAGGGGTGCAGCCGCCTCGCACGGCCATCACTTGAACCCGGACTGCACCTTGTTCAACCACTCGTCCGTGATGTCGCTTTCCTTGGCCGGGATGTCGGCATTGGGCACCGTCTTGCCGGCCAGCGGATGCCGCCAGCCCGCGAGCGGCTTGCTGCCGGCGGTGCTCGGGAACAGGATGCCGTACTGCTTCATCAACTTGGCGCAGCACCAGCAGGCCGGCTGCGAGGCCTGGATCTTGCGGCCTCGCAACTGGCTGATGGCTGTCGCGAGGGGCACGCCCTGGTAGTCGCCGCTTGGGTTGACCAGCAAGGCCAGCCAGGCACGGATGATGAGGACCTCGGCATGGACACCGGTGGCCTCGCTCTTCTTCCATTTGCCGTAGCCCGCGAAATCACCGAACGCGATCTCGCGGGCGTCGAAGGGCTCGGCCTTGAAGTGCGTGGCCAGCGTGAGCACCGCCATCAGGCCCTTGTCCAGCGGCGCGCCCTGGGTGGCGCCGAGGTAGGGATCGGCGCCGATGGCAGACGTCTTCTGCGTGTCGTGTTCGACGGGCAGTGAAGACATGGCGCACCTCCTTCAGCATCACGGCGATGCGGATGATTCTGGGCGGCCGGCGGCAGCAAGCGGCGTGCCTTTCGTCACTTGCGACCCCGGTGTGCGCAAGGCGCCCCTTGACCCCATTTGCGGCGCTCTCTTCGCAGGGTGCGGATTGACGCTGCCGGAGGCCGCCCGCTAGGATTCAGCCCCAGGTGCCAGGGGCGCCTCCGAGTCCGCGGGAAGGGCCAAGCCCACCAATCTCTTGCACATGGTGCACCCGACTTCCTCGCCTGATCGCAGCGGACTGCAGGCACACACGGAAGAAAGGTGTTTCCATGAACGCTTCTCTCGGGCAGTTGCCCGCCCATGCCTCTCTCGAAAACCTGCGCAAGCGCGCCAAGAGCCTGGTGAAACAGCACCGGGATGGCGATGCCGAAGCCGCCTCGCGCGTGCAGGCCTTGCTGCCCCAGGCCACCCTGCCCTTGCACTTGCACGATGCGCAGTTCGTCATCGCGCGCGAGAACGGCTTTGCCAGCTGGCCCAGGCTCGTCAACTCGATGATCGGCGAGAAGCCGGCGAACCGCGTGCACCGGCAGGGCGGCCGCGTGTGGCTCGACGGCGTGCCACGGCTGCGCTGGGGCGCGAGCCCCGAGCCCACCTACCTCGGCGCGCTGGAGGCGGCCTTCCGCGGCAGCGAGCGACCGCTGGACCTCACCACGCTGATGGGCGATTCCGCCCTGTGCTTTCGCGTGCGCTGGGCCACGCGCGACCAGGGCCAGGCCTGGTGCGGATCAGGCCCCTGCGGCGAATGGCCGGATGAAGTCGCGGCACTCAACAACGCCACGGGCTACGTGTTCGAGTGGGAATGCGCCGTGCCCGGCCAGCCGCATGCGCCGCACCGCGTGCAACGCATGAAGGACCACATCGACAACGGCTGGCCGGTGTTGGCGCTGGGCAGCCGCATGGACCTCTCGGTCATCCATGGCTATGAAGATGATGGCCAGCGCGTGCTGCTGTCGGACTACTGGGCGGATGCCGATCCGTACATCATTCCCACGTCGGATGTGAAGGAGATCAGCGCGTTCATGCTGCGCATCGACCCGCCATTGCCGCGGGCCGATGCAGTGCGGGCAGGTGTGGCTTTGGCCGTGAAGCGCTGGCGGCAAGGCGTGGTCGAAGCGGACCCCATCACTGGCGCGACCTACCACTACGGATCGGAAGGCTACCGACGCTGGATCGCCGACTTGGCGCGCTTCGACACGCTCAGCGATGCACAGCGCGGCAACCTGTTCTTCCTCAACGGCTGGACTTACAGCTCGCTGGCGATGAACCATGGTGGGCACGCGGCGAAGTACCTGCGTGAAGGTGCGCATGCGCTGGGTGAAGGCACGCCGGCATCGCAGGCGCTGCTGGAGGCGGCTGCGGTCTACGACCAGGTGGCGGCGCGCATTGGCAGATGGGATCCGGCCGATCCTGCGTTCGGCTTCGTGAAGCAGAAGGGCATCGAGACCTGGACGCCCGAGGTGCGTGCCAAGGAGACGGCGTTGCTGCGTGATCTTCTGGAGATGGAAGAGGCGGCGATGCGGCATCTGGAGCACAGCCTGGCTTGACCTCCGGGGCTACTGGGCGGGCATGCCACACTGCGTGGCATGCCTTTGCTGCGCCGCATCGCATTGCTCGTCTGGGTTGCCCCGTGCTCGGTGGTCGGCATGGCACTCGTCGCCCTCGTGCTCGCGCTGGGTGGGCATTGGCGACTCGGCAGCGGCACGCTGCAAGCTGCACTGCGTGACGGAAGCTGGATCGCTCGGCGATCACCGTTTCACGCCATCACGCTCGGCCACGTGATCGTCGCGGTGGACGAGGCGGCGCTCGTCGGCTCGCTGGCTCACGAACTGGTGCACGTCAGGCAGTATGAGCGTTGGGGGGTGGTTTTCTTCGTGGCGTATCCCTTGGCCAGCGTGTGGCTGTGGATGCGTGGCAGGCGGCCGTACTGGGACAACCCGTTCGAGGTTCAGGCGCGTGAGCTGGCATCGACAAATCTGGAGATTCCGGTCTCCTTTGAGCCGTGAGCATGCTCTAGGATTGCCCCAGATCGGCGAGTTCTCCGCACCAGAACACAAGCCGCATTCCACACGAGCATTGAGTTTCCCAATTGACCACCGAGCCTCCTGCCCATCGCCTGATCCGTGTCGCGTTTGAGTCGCCCGACGCCATGGCTGCCCTTCTTCGCCAAGAACCGGAGCTTATCGAGGAGCGAACGGGACTCGGAGAAACGGCGCTTCACTACCTGAGCGTTGAGAATCAACTTCGCGCGGTGGTTCTTCTCGTCGAAGCCGGGGCACAGGTGAACACGCTCAATTCATGTGGCGGAACACCTCTGTCGGAAGCGGCATCTCTGGGCTACGTCGACCTTGTCGAGTACCTTCTCTCACGAGGGGCACGCCTGCACATTGCCGGCCAGGGGGAGCCAACGCTTCACGAAGCAGTCCGCAGCGGCAACGCCGAAGTGGTGCAGCTTGTCCTGGCCTCAGGTGCATCCATTGATGAACAGAACAACCTTGGCGAAACAGCTCTTCATTTGGCGGCGGGAGATGATGACCGGCTTGCGGCCCTCGAGTTGCTCCTGAAGGCTGGAGCGAACCCCGCAGTCAAGCGCATCTTTGACGAAACTCCTCTCGACGTAGCGCTCAAAACTGGCAGCACCGCCTGCGCGGCGGCCTTGATTGCATGAGAGTGAATGACCTGAAAGATCTTCTCGGCAAAGAATGCGTGCTGGTGGAGTCTGGCCGCGGAATGGTCGTACGCTGCCTGAGGTTCTACGACGACGATGCGCTCCTGTGGGCCGAATTCGAGGTGGCTCATCCAACTGTCTTCGTGATGAATCGAGTCCGGCTGAACGGAGAACCAGCCATCAAGAGTTGGGACGACAACCCCAAGCGCATCGGCGACGCTGTCAAGATCGGTCAGCCGAGGAACCAGATATTTCGGTCGCCGAAACCCTATCTCCACTTCAGCTCGCCGTACGGAGGGACTCGACTGTTCTTCCTGAACGAGTACGTCGACAAGGTTCGACGCAAGGATGCTGATGGATGGGATTGGGAGGATCTGATGAAGGTGGCGTCAAGATGAGCACCGTCGTGAAGCTGCTCGGCATGCCCGTCCTCGCTCTTGTTGGATTCGTGTTTCTGGTCCCTGGGACAGGCGAAGTCATCACACTGGTCGCCCTGAGGGACGTGCCACTTCTCGATCCGGCCACGGTTGCAGGCAACATCGGAGATCGGCCGCGTGTCGTTGGGGTGTTGGCGAGCGGTAGTTCTCTTCCTGTGTCCGGCTGTGCCCCCCGCAAGTCGGGCATTGATGTACGACTCAAATTCAACGAAACCGCAGTAGTCGCGAGGTGGGACCCAGGCGCATATGTCCTTCAACGGCGACCAGCGCCCCTCTCGGAACAGAATGCGATTGCGAGTTGCTTGGGGCTGCTGTGAGGCTCGCCAGCTGACGTCCGAGCGGACATTGCCCAGCAAGTTTGGCTTGCTTCCTGCCGCCACTCGCATCAAACCTTAGACGCCAGAAGGAAACACCGTGCCGGGTCAAACAGTCATTCCTCAGTTGCGGATCACCGATGCACGCCGCAGCCTGGAGTTCTATGTCAGAGGCTTGGGCTTCACCGTCGACTGGGAGCATCAATTCGAGCCTGGCTTCCCCTTGTTCATGCAGTTGACTCGATCCGATCAAACCATCTTCCTGACCGAGCACACTGGAGATTGCGAGGTTGGTGGTGCGGTCTATTTCGTCGTGCCTGACGTTGATGACTGCTTTGCCGAGTTCAGCTCTCGTGGCGTCTTGCCTGTTGAGCGCCCGGCAAATACGCCGTGGGATACGCGTGAAATGGTCTTGAGAGATCCTGATGGCAACCGACTACGTTTTGCCAGTGAATTCTCCTCTGGCGAAGCAAGCTGATGGCTGCATCACGCCTGCAGTGCTTAGTGTTAAAGCCAGCACCCAACCTCTCCGTCAAGTCGCCACTACCCCTGCCTTGAACCTTTAGCACCACACCATGCAAGTCTTTGGCTCGAAGCACCGTTTCGCAATTCATGTCGAACTCACTGCTGCTCCTCTTGGAACGGTAGAGGTTTGGGCTGGCAGCAAGAGTCTCACGTCCTACGACACGTCGGTCTATGTTCCTTCGTTCGTCCATACCCTGGAATCTACCGAGCGTTATCTCAAGAAGCAGTTGAACTTCCTCCGTCACGAGTCCTTGTTCCTGGGCCTCAGTCCCACGGAAGCCTTCCGAAGAATTTCCACACCCGATTCGCCCCAGATGGAACAAGCTGGGGCCGAGCTAAGGCTCATAGATTGGGGGCCCACTACGGACAACTTTCTCTGCTTCTTGCTTCCTCTGCAAGGCAGGTTGCAGCTAGTTTGCTGCGAGCATGAGTCTGGTTCCATTCATGCCGTCGAAGTGCTCCCGTATGAAATCATTCGAGCTATTGAGGGTGCACGTCATGCGCTTTCTTCGCCTCCCGCCGATGTCTGACATCTAACCATCTAGACAACGTTCAATATGAAACTTCGTTTTCTGTTGGACGCCCTTCGACAACTAAGGTTTCATGCTTTCACTTCGCATCGATCAGTTCGAATTTGATGATCCAGGAAGCGAAGAGTCGATCGAAATCGATCTGGCTCGCCAGTCAAAGTTTCCTAATCCAGATGTGGTCACGTTCATCACTTCGACCGTTGGAGTTCAAGTGGCCACCACGCTTCCTGAGCCTAAACCCTTCTATTTCGTTTCAGACCGGAGTCGGGTAAGCAAGTACATCAAGCGTTTTGCGAACATCGAGATTCCGCTGCACGCCGATTGGCTCACGCATCAATTGACAGCAGACTCCTGGGACCAAACACACCTGGTCATCAGTGCGCCAGGCATCTTCATACGCTATCAATGGTCAACGAGCGCATGAGAAATTTGGCAGCAGCAGCAAGCCCCACGCAAAACGGAGGCATCTTTCGTGAGTCAAATTGAATTCAAACGAGAAGCAGCCTGGCAAGACAAGCTCCGGTCATACCAAATGCTGGTTGATGGAAGGCCAGTCGGTTCGATACGAGAAAGCTCCAAGGTCACCGTTCCTGTTGCAACCGGAAGGCATTCCATCCAGCTGAAGATCGACTGGTGCACGTCGCCAGTCATTGAAGTGAACGTCGCGCCCGGAGCGACTGAAACGGTCACGTGCGGACCCAACTCCCACCCGCTTCTCGCCTTCCTGTACATCACATTTCTTCGGAGGAAGTACATCTGGGTGAAGCACACCGCACTCGACCCCTGACCCTCCCCTCACAGATGCAATTGCCTTTCAGGCCGCGCCCACACCAGGATTCCGACACACCTCCAACACCACCCCACGCAACCACCGATGCGCCGGATCCCGATCGAATCGCGGGTGCCACATCTGCGAGATGGTGATGTGCTCCGTCGGCACCGGCAGCTCGAACGAGCGAAGCGCGATGCGCGCCCTGGCGTGCTCGAAATAAGACTCGGGGATCAGTGCCACCATGTCGGTCACCGCCGCGGTCGACAACGCAGTGCCGAAGCTGGGCACAACGACCGCGATCTTGCGCTTCAATCCAACGGCGGCGAGCATGTCGTCCACCGGTCCAGTGATCAGCCCTCGGCGCGAGGTGACCACATGGTCGCAGGCCGCGTATCGCTCGGGCGTGATCTCGCCTTCCAGCAGCGGGTGCCCCTCTCGCACGACAGCGACGAAGCGATCCCGGTAGAGCGCCTGCACGCGCACCTCGGGGCCGGAGTCACCGAGAACGCCAACGTCCAGGTCGATCAATCCCTCGCGCAGCGGGCGCACATCCTTGTCGGGCTTGGGCGCGAAGCGCAGTCGGACGGCGGGCGCTTCACGCGCGGTGCGTGCCGCGAGCCGATGCGCGAAGGCCTCGATGAAACCATCATTGGCGCGCACGGTGAACATCCGTTCCAGTGTGCCCAGATTCAGGTCGGGCCCGGCCGGCTGGAGCACGGCACTGGCATCTTCGACCAGCGCCTTGACCCGATCGCGCAGCGCCAGCGCCCGCGGCGTGGGAACCATGGCCCGGCCCGCACGCACCAGCAATTCGTCGCCCGTCGCTTCGCGCAGCCGCGCCAGCGTGCGGCTCATGGCCGATTCGCTCAGGCCCAGTCGCTCGGCCGCCCGTGAAACGCTGCCCTCGGACAGCAGGGCATTCAGTGCAATGAGCAGGTTGAGGTCGGCATCGGCGGGCATGCGCCGAACCTATCACGCTTTGAAAAGGCAGGGCAGGCGCCGCATGCAGGAACAAGATGCATGCGGCGCTCTGTTTGCGACGAGGTCGTCGACCTATGCTGATTGGGCGCGATCAAGCATCTCCTTCAGCCCGTCACCCATGTTGTCACCTGCCCTCGGATCCTCCTCTCCCACGGCCTCTCGCCACACTGATGCCGCGTCAACCGAGCTGGACGGCCTGCCGCTGCCGCGGCGCTCCATCGCCGTCGCCGCGATCCTCGGTGCGATCGTGCTGGTGGTGCTCGACGGCGCGATCGCCAACGTTGCACTGCCGAGCATCGCCCAGCAGTTGCACACTGCGCCGGCCGACACGGTCTGGATCGTCACGGCCTATCAGCTCGCCATCGTGATGTTCCTGCTGCCCGCCTCCGCCGTCGGCGAGCGGCTGGGATATCGCCGTGTGTTCGCCGCAGGCATCGCGCTGTTCACCGCAGCGTCGGTGTTGTGCGCACTCGCACCATCGTTGCCATGGCTGGTGGCGGCCCGCTGCCTTCAGGGCCTGGGCAGCGCCGCGGTGATGCCGCTGGGCATTGCGCTGCTGCGCTTCACCTACCCACGCCGGCTGCTGGGACAGGCGATCGCATGGAACGCGCTGACCATCGCAGGCGCCTCTGCCGCCGGCCCAGCCGTCGGCGCCAGTGTGCTGTCCATCGCCAGCTGGCCGTGGCTCTTTGCGGTGAACCTGCCGCTCGGCGTGCTGGTGCTGGCCGCCTGTGCCGGCTTGCCGAGTCCGCCGGCCACCGCGCGTCCACTCGATGTCCGGAGCATCGCCCTCAACGCGCTCATGTTCGCCGCCTTCGTGCTGGGCAGCGATTGGCTCCCGTCATCTCCTTGGACCGGCGGCACCTTGCTCGCCGTGTCGGCCGCGTCCCTGGTTCTGCTGGTGCGCCGCGAGATGCCCAAGGCAGCACCGCTGGTCCCGCTGGATCTCCTGCGGGTGCGGTCGTTCCGCATGTCGATCATCGCGTCGGTGTGCTGCTTCACCGGGCAGATGAGCGGCTACGTGGCGCTGCCGTTCTACTTCCAGCATGAGCTGGGCATGAGCGCGATCGCCACTGGCCTCTTGATGACGCCATGGCCGCTGGCGGTGATGGTGGCCGCGCCCTTGTCGGCGCGCCTGGCCAAGCGCGTGCCGACCGCGTGGTTGTGCGCCATCGGAGGCGGGTGCCTCGCGATCGGCCTGGCGCTGTGCGCCGCCTGGCCGCTTCCCAGCGATCCTCGCCTGCCGATGGCCATCTTCACCGGCCTGGCCGGTCTCGGCTTCGGGCTCTTCCAGACGCCCAACAACCAGAACATGCTGCTGGCCGCGCCCAAGGAACGCAGCGGCGCAGCCGGCGGCGCACAGGGCACCGCGCGGCTGACCGGCCTGACGCTTGGCAGCCTGCTGATGGGATTGCTGTTCGCGCTGCTGCCGCCACTGCGCGCAGTGCACGCGGGCTTGGCACTCGCCGCATTGGCTGCATCGGCTGGCGCTGCGGTCAGCCTGCTCAGAAGCACGAAATGAAAAGACCCGCTCCCTGTCGCCAGTGAGCGGGCCTCGTCTTCAGCTCACATCAACGGCCGACCGACTGCCTCGTCGAGTTCAACCCATCCGACAGGATGACTTCGAAGCTGCCGCCTGCGGGCAGTTCGCTCGCCGACACCGCCGCATTGCCGCCGCGCAGATCCTGCGCGAGGTTGATGCGCTGGCCGTTCGCGCCCACCCACGTCAGCGTGGCGAACGGATGGCGGCGCGAATCCCAGCTCACCTGCAGCTGGCCGTTGGCTTCCTTCACCTGCGGCGCGGTCACCGCGGTGGCCGACTGCGCACGGGCCGTGCCCGTCTCCGCCTGCGACTTCGCCGTGCCCACCGCCTGGCCTTGATACAGCACCGTGATGCTCGCGATCGTGCCCGGGTTGGGAATCGTGAGCCCGAAGTGCTTGACCGTGGTGTTGTGGTCCAGCTCGCGCGGCGTGAACGGGTAGTCGATGGTGCCGGAGGCCGTCACCACACGCAGCGTGTACGGACCGGACCCGGCCGCACTGGTGTTCACCCTGCCCGTCAGCGCCTTGACCGGATTCAGCTCGGCGCCTGAGGCACGCAGCTCGCCGCTGACCAGCAGCACTTCACGCGTCTCGGTCGACTCCGGCGCGGACACCGACTGCGCCGACGCGGTGGCGCCCGCGGCCGTGGCCTTGTCGGCCGGCGTGAGGTAGACCTGCATCTTGCGGTAGTTGTAGTCCGAGAAGACCTGGCCGCCGCAGTAGCTCATGATGTCGTGGCGGTCGGTCGGGCGCGGGTCGTAGAACGTGGTCGAGTCCGCGAGGAAGGTCCAGATGTAGCGGCCCGGCTTGCCCAGGTTGGCGTCGGGGTACGGGTAGTTGGGGTCCGGACTTCCGGCGCCGCCGCAGGCTGCGTGCGGCAGTGAGAAGTTGTGGCCCATCTCGTGCGCCACCACGTCGCGAACCGTCGTCGGTGCGCTGGGCATGTCAAAGCCCACGCCCGAGTTGCCGCTCAGGTAGGCCAGGCCCGCCAGGCCCCAGGTGCGCTTGGGAATGAAGCCGAAGTAGTGGTCGTGCCTGGCCGCGCCTTCGATGGAGTGCAGGTCGGCCAGCTCGCCGAGCACCTTGCCGAATGCATCGTCCCAACCCGCATCGGTGGTCGGCAGGATGGTCACTTTCTGCGAGGTGTACGACGCATGCGACTGCGTGGTCGTCGTGGACACCGGGAACAGCGCCTGCAGGTGCGCGCTCTGGTCCGCAGGGATCACGCCGGCGACGCCCGCGATCTTCACCGAGATCGGGATGTAGCGCATCGGCACGCCGCCGCCCACGCGCGGCGTGAGCGTGGTGGCTGCTGCGCTGCCGATCTGCACTGTCAGGCGCAGGCCCGGCTTCACGAACTCGGCCGGGATGTACGCGGTGTAGGAATCGCTGAAGCTCGGCACGTCCGGCACGGTGGTCGGGATGGCCGCGGTGGGTGCCGTCAGCAGCAGGTCGCGCGAGGCGCCGCCGCCGGTGTTGTCCACCCGCAGCGTGCCCGTGGGCTTACCGCCTGCGGTGTTGGTGGTGGTGACATTGACCTTGACCAGCGCGGCCTTGCCGGCCACCAGCACCAGTTCCTTGTCGTCGCTGTTGAACAGCATCGACTGTGCGAGCTGGATGCCCGCGACCTTGTTGTCAGTGGGCGGTGGGGGCGGCGGAGGGGGAGGCGGCGGAGGCGGGGGCGGAGGTGCCGGCGGCGCGGTGATCTTCAGCGACGAGGCCTTGTCGTTGAACGACAGCGAGACCAGGTTGGGTGCATCGGCCGACAGCGAGATGGAGCCGCCACCGTAGTTGATGTGTTCGAAGAGCTGGACCTTGTAGCCCGTCTTCACCTTGACCGACGAGATGCGGTCGTTCCAGGACGACCCCACCCAGGCGCTGTTGGCCGTGGTGCAGAAGCTCGCGCCCTGGTAGTTGATGTGTTCGTAGAAGCACACGGGCGTGTCGGCCGCTGCAGTGACCAGCGCCTGTGCCGTGGCTTCACCATCGGACGACTGACCGCCGCCGCAGGCCGCGAGCATGGCCGAGACCACGAGCGACAAAGGAAATGCCTTGCCGGGAAGCCTGCGCTGTGCGCGCAGCTCCGGTTGCGTACCAGAATTCACGAGGGGTCTCCCACCGAGTCGTCAAATCGTTGTGATGTCCCTGCCGTCGCCAAACTGCGTTGCGCGGACATGCGCGAGCGCGACAGGGAAACTGGATCGGTTGGCAACGCCACTCGGTGAAGGGGGCTTCAACCGGGGCGCGCCGAACCGGTTCAAACTGTCGCAGTTCGCACCCTCGTGCGGGGTAAACCGGCTGTTGGAGTCGTAAGGGCTTGTTGATGAACCGCTCAGGGCAAACCCGAGGGCCGCCGCGAACGCCCTCGTGATGCAGTCAAGCCGTCATGAATCCGTCACTTGCCGATGTAGTCGAAGGTCCCCTTGTCCAGCACCTCGCTGGCCGCCGCGCGGGCCGCACGCATCGCGGCGGAGTACAGCGAGGTGGCCAGGCTCACGCGCCTCACGCCGGCTTCGGCGAGGGCCGCCACCGGGAAGGACGCGCCGGGGATGCCTTCCATGAAGTTCACGGGAAGCTTCACGGCGCTGCAGACCTCGCGCACCTGCTCGAGCGTGCGCAGGCCGGGGGCGAAGAGCATGTCGGCGCCCATGCGCTCGTAGGCCTGAAGGCGCCGGATGGTGTCGTCCAGGTCCATGCGGCCGCGGATGAAGTTCTCGCAGCGTGCGGTGAGGTGGAAGGCAAACGGGAGCGGGCGCGTGGCCTCGCGCGCGGCGGCGACACGCTCGGCGGCGAGGCCGATGTCGTAGAGCTCCTTGGATTCGCGCGGGCCGTCTTCCACCGACCCGCCGACGATGCCGGTCTCCACCGCAAGGCGGAAGGTCTCGGCCACCTGCTCGGGCCGGTCTCCGAAACCGTTCTCCAGGTCGGCCGACACCGGCAGGTCGCAAGCGCCGACGACATCGCGCAGATGCTGCAGCACCTGTTCACGGGTGAGCTGGCCGTCGGCCTTTCCCATCGACTTGGCCGATGCGCCGCTGGACGTGGCGAGCGCCTTGAAGCCGAGTTCAGCCAGCATGCGCGCGGAGCCTGCGTCCCAGGCGTTGCCGATGACGAAACAGCCGGGTTGCGAATGCAAGGCCTGGAAGGCAGTGGCCTTGTCCGATTGAGTGCTCATGGAATGATTCCTCCTGAAAGGACGTCGATGCTAGAGAAGATCGCCGATCGTGCCGGCCGGCTGCGGACACGTCCCTGCTGGCGCTGGGTGCATGCGATGGTGCATCGTGCGCGTGGTGCCGCAATCGCTTGCGTGGCGAGCGTTCTCGCCGCCGTGTCGCCTTTGGCCGCTTCGGCTGAAGCGGCGGCCTACACCGGCCCACTCTTCGATGCGCACATGCACTACAACGTCGAGGCCGCGGTGCCCTACCCCATCGCCGACGTGCTGGGCCGCATGCAGCGCAGCGGCGTTCGAGCGGTGGTGGCCAACAGCCGGCCCAACGACGGCACCAAGGCATTGGCCGCGGCGCACGAGCAGACCCAGCGCGCCGGAGTGACGGTGGTGCCCTTCGTGCGGCTGTACCGCAACCGCGAGGACTACAACCACTGGCACTCGGACCCGAGCATCGTCGAGATGGTCAACCATGAGCTGGCCGCGGGCACCGAGGCCGGGCCGTACCGCGGCCTCGGCGAGTTCCACCTTTACGACAGCGCGAACGCCGACGGGCCGACCGCCCGCAAGCTGATGCAGCTCGCGCAGGAGCGCGGCCTGGTGGTGCTGGCGCATGTGGACGACGTGGCCATCGACAAGCTCTTCGCGCATGCGCCAAGGGCCAGGCTGATCTGGGCGCACACGGGCATCGCCGGCGTGCCGATCGAGCGAGTGCGCGAGTTGCTGAAGCGGTATCCGACGCTGATGGGCGAGTTGTCCTATCGGCCGGGATTGACCGACGGCGATGGCCGCCTGAGTGCCCCGTGGCGAGCGCTGCTCACCGACATGCCGGAGCGCTTCCTGATCGGCTCGGACACCTGGGTCAACCAGCGCTGGGACGACTACGAGAACCTCATGGCCGCCTATCGGCGTTGGCTGGGCGACCTGCCCGCGGCGGTGGCCCGGCGCATTGCCTGGGACAATGGCGCAGCCTTGTTCGGCCTGCGGGCGCCTTGACCTTTCCATGAAACTGACGACTGAAGACGGCACCACCATCCGCAAGCCCGACAGCAGCCAGCTGAAGGCCGCCCTGGACAGGCTGGGCCTACCCGGCAATGGCTTTGCCATCCTGGATGCCGGCCGACAGCGCTACGTGCAGGTGGCCGGCAGCCGCGCTGATGGGTACGTCGTCGAGTACCGGGAAGGATCGGAGGACAAACACTACTCGTCGACCGTGACTGACATGCCGCATGCGCAGATGGTGGCGCTGCTCGATGGCTATCTGAATGGCTCGGAGTGGAAGCGCATGGTGGCGTGGCGTCGTGGATTCGGCCGCCGTCCCGCGTCGCGGCCAGCGCCATCCAAGGGATCGAAGGTGTTCCTCGGCCTGTTTTTCGGCGCCGGCGTGGCGGCCCTGATCCTGAGCGGCTACCTCGCTTTCGACAGGCACCAGTTCCTGCAACGCGCGCTCCTGGTAGACGGCCACGTGGTCCGGCTCACCGGCCGCGACACGTACCGGGCCGTCGTCGAATATTCGGACCACCTGGGACAGCGACACACCCTGGAATCGACCGTCGGCAGCCATCCGGCCGCGTACGTCGAAGGCGAGCAGGTGAAGGTCGCCTATGACCCTGAAGACCCGGCTTATCTGTACAACGCGCGCATCGTCGGCTTCCAGGAACTCTGGTTTGGCTCCGTCATGGCCTTGATCTTCGGCATCGGATTCAGCGGCATTCCGCTGGCACACTGGCTGCTCCGGCGTCGCAAGGGGAAGCCCGCCCGCCGCTAAGAAGCTTTGGAGAGCGATGGTGTAGCGGAAGCACACCCTCAACCAATGAGAGGGGGCGCCGGTTCAAACCCGGCTCGCTCTCCACCCTCACCAGCAGGAGCACCTCTAGAATCCACCGCGGAGAGCGATGGTGTAGTGGAAGCACACTGTCTCAGCCAGAGAGGGGCGCTGGTTCAAATCCAGCTCGCTCTCCACCTGCGAGGCCGCAGGCACATCAAGATTTCCAGGCGATGGATTCGGCAGGCATCACGGTGAACTTCAAGGACGAGGAACTCGCCACCGCGCTGCGGGTGCTGCAAGGGCTCGCGGACGATCCTTCGCAGATCGACGATCACCCGCGCTTCAAGACGCTGGTGGCCAAGATCCACAAGGCCGCCAAGCGCGAGCGCCGGCAGGCCAACAGCGAAACCGCCAGGGCCGAGTTGCTCAGGACGCGCCTGCAAACCGGCGTGGTTCGCGCGCAGCAGCCGGCATCCGCGATGCTGCCGTCTCCCACGTCCATCCCGAAGGCGGCGACGACCCGCGCCCAGCGGTGCTACGTCTGCAAGCAGCCGTACAACGATCTGCATCACTTCTACCACCTCCTCTGCCCGGACTGCGCGGGCGTGAGCTTTGCGAAGCGCGAACCGCAGGTCGATTTGCGGGGACGCATCGCGCTGGTCACCGGCGGGCGCATCAAGATCGGTTTCCAGACGGCCTTGTGCCTGCTTCGCAATGGCGCGCAAGTGATCGCCACGACCCGTTTTCCACAGGACGCCGCGCGGCGCTTCCTGGATGAACCCGACGCACACGAATGGCGGGACCGGCTGACGCTGGAAGCCCTGGACCTGCGCCACCTGCCGTCGGTGGAGGCCTTGGCCGACCGCCTGCAAGGCAGCCTGCCTCATCTGGACATCCTCATCAACAACGCAGCGCAGACCGTCAAGCGTCCGCGCGAGTTCTACGCCGCGCTGATGGCAGCCGAACCCACACCGTGGCTGCTGGAGTCCCACACCCTGTACCTTGGCCAGATGCCCGGCTTTGAGAGCTACTTCTCGCCGGGCGAGCATGACGTTCACGGACAGTTAATCGACAAGCGCCCCGGCAATTCATGGTCGCAGCGCCTTCAGGAGGTGCCCACCCTGGAGCTTCTGGAAGTGCAACTGGTGAACGCCGTGGCGCCCTTCATGCTCACCTCGCGCCTCAAGCCGGCACTCGACCGTTCGCCGCATGCGCGCCGCTTCGTCGTTCAGGCCTCAGCGATGGAAGGCCAGTTCAACCGCCACGGCAAGACTGAATTCCATCCGCACACCAACATGGCCAAGGCCGCCTTGAACATGCTCGTGCGCACCAGCGCGCAGGACTGGGCGCGTGACGGCATCTACATGAATGCGGTGGACACCGGCTGGATCACCGACGAGCGCCCATACCCTGAGGCGATGCAACAGATGCAGGAGCAGCAATTCTTCGCGCCCCTGGACGTGATCGACGGCATGGCACGACTGGTCGATCCCATCGTGAGCGGCATCAACGACGCCCAGACGCCGCTGTTCGGCCATTTCCTCAAGGACTTCCAGCCTCATGACTGGTGACTCGCCGCACGAGGTGCCGACGGATGCACCGGCAGCCGATACCAGCCCCATCCACTGCCCGGTGCACCGCGTTGAGATCACGCCATGCGATGCATCGGAGCTTGCACCACTGCTGGCGCATCTCGGTGCGGACCATGCCGTGCAGTCCTCGCAGCGCTTTGCACGCGGGACCCTGATCGAAGACGGTCGGCTGGACCTGTGCAAGCAAAGCATCGGCGCAGAGAACTGCCTGCAGGTCACCCGCGCATTGCGATCCAATTCTCAGGTGCGCAGCCTGATGCTGGGCACCAACGCCATCGGCGACGTCGGCGCGCAAGCGGTGGCTCAGCTGGCTACGGTCAACCCGGTCATCGAAGTGCTCTACCTCGGATGCAACAACATCGGTCCAGAGGGCGCGGAACATCTGCAGACGGCGCTGGCCGGCGAGTCTTCGAAGGTCACGGGCTTGTGGCTCAAGCGCAATCCGCTGGGGCCGGACGGCGCGGCCCGCATTGCACACATCCTGCGAGGCAGCCGGAACCTGCGTGTCCTCGACCTCGTCAACACGGACCTGCGCGACGAAGGCCTGCTGGCTGTGGTGGAAGGCGCATGCACCGGCATCGCCCCGCTCCAGTTCCTCTACCTCAGCGGGAATACGCTCGGGCCGTCTGCCGCCGCCAGCCTGTCCCGGCTGTTGCGGGAAGCGCCGCATCTGCGCGGTCTTTACCTGAGTGTGAACAGGCTGATGGATCAAGGCGCCATGCTCATCGCGCAGGCGCTGGACGACAACAACACCCTGCAGACGCTGGAGCTGGCCAGCAACGGCATCGGACCGCAAGGCGCCAAGGCACTGTTTTCGGCGGCCAGCAGGCACGCCAGCCTGCAGCGCCTCAACCTGGGCCATGCACCCTCCACGAAAGTACTCGGCGCATCGGCCAATCAGTTGCTGGACGACGGCGCCCGCCATGCTGCCGGATTGCTGGCCGGCAACGCCACCTTGCGTGAACTCGACTTGTCCCGCAACGGCATCACCGACCACGGCATGGACATCATGGCGCAGGCCATGGAGAGCAACACCGGTTTGACCCGGCTCGTCATCGACCGCCCATTGCCCGAGGCGATCACCACCCAGCTGGCGCGAAACCGGTCAGTGCACGGCAGCCTGCCAGTGCAGGAGGACCGCGCGCTGATCCGCAGCGTCTACCGCTGAGCTGAGCCATCGCATCTTTGCGAGAGGGCTGGTTCTCGCCGCGTCCCTACCCCTCCACCACAATCACCCCATCCATCTGCTCGTGCCCTGACCCGCAGAACACGTCGCAGCTGAACGGAAATCTTCCAGCGCGCGTGGCCGTGAGCTTCAGCCGCGCCTCCTGGCCGGGCACGATGTCGGTTCGGGCCTGGAAGTCCGGCGCGTTGAAGCCCATGGTGACCTCGGGCGCGGTGAGGACGAGCGTCACTGTCTCGCCCACCCGCAGGTGGATTTCGTCGGGCTCGAAGACGAACTTCTTCGCGGTCACCGCGATCGTGCGTTCGTCAGCGGCGAGCACGGAACGAAGGCCCAGGCCGCCCAATCCCAAACCTGCAGCCCATACCAGTGCACGGCGGCGCGACGAGACGGGTGCGCCGCTCATGCCTTCACCACCGTGTGCTCTTCAATCTCCCAGGCCGCCGAACGCGCGCCGCCTTCCACCTCCCGCCAGCCCAGGCCGCGGTAGGGCTGCGCCGGATCCCACGCCAGCGGGGCCCGCTTGGGCTGCGAGCCCGGTGCCGGCAGCGCGAAGATGAGCGACTTCGCCGAGTGGTGGGCGATGTGGCCGGTCATGTGGTGATGCTCCTGGTGGATGTGGCCGTAGAACACCGTCACGTTGGCGAACGGCATGAGCCGCTCCAGGGCACTCGCACCGTCGCGCGTGGCCCAGTCCCACGCGGGGTAGAGGTCGAACAGCGGCCGGTGGGTGAACACCACGATGCGCGCGTCCTTGGCCTGCGTCGCAAGGTCCTGGTCCAGCCATGCGAGCTGCTCCGCACCAATGGCACCGGCCGGGTCCGACACGTTGTCGAGCACGATGAAGTGCACGCCCCGGTGGTCAAAGCTGTAGTGCGTCGGCCCGAAGAACGCGCTGTACGCCTCGCCGCGGTCCAGCGACGCGTCGTGCTCGCCGGGCATGAAGCGCACTGTCTTCACCTTCAGCGCCGACACGATCTCCTTGAACTGGGCCAGCCGCCTGCGGCGTTCGGCAGGGTCGTCGGTGATGTGCGTGAGGTCACCGGTGAACACCACGAAGTCGGGCGCCTGTGGCAGCGCGTTGACCGCGGCCACCGCCTTGTGCAGCGTGCCCTTGGCATCCGGGTTGGGGGCGCCCTCGAAGCCCCAGTGCGTGTCCGACAGCTGCACGAAGTAGAAGTCGGCCTGGTCCGGCCGGCCGGTGGCGCAACCCGACACCAGCACCGCGCCGCCGAGCCCGGCCAGCGCCATGAATTGCCTGCGATCGATGGAAGACATGCGTCTGCTCCTGAAGTGGATGTCCGCCATACCGCGACCGCGTGGAAGAAATTCCTTGCACATCAGGTCGGGAATAAACAGGCCGGCTGCGCAGTAAGCGTCGGGTGATCGACGAAATCTCACGGCGGCGCTTCGAGCAACTGGCCCTGGTTCACCTGGATGCCGCCTACAACCTCGCGCGCTGGCTCACGCGCAACGACCACGATGCGCAGGACGTCGTGCAGGAGTCCTTGCTGCGCGCGATGCGCTACTTCGGCAGCTTCCGGGGCGATGCGTTCCGGCCGTGGCTGCTGTCGGTGGTGCGCCATGCCTGCTACGACTGGCTCAAGAGCAACCGCCCGGCCGAGCTGGTGTGGCTGGACGACGATGAGCACGACGACTTCCAGGCGGCCATCCCGACGAGCGAGGAACCGTCGGAAGTGGCGATGCGCAACGCCGACCGCGCGCGGATCGACCGGGCCATCGCCTCGTTGCCGGTGGACTACCGCGAGGTGCTGGTGCTTCGCGAGCTGGAGGACATGAGCTACAAGGAGATCGCACGCATCGCCGACATTCCCATCGGCACCGTGATGTCGCGGCTGTCGCGCGCCCGCGGGCTGCTGCGCGAGGCGCTGCAGATCACGCGGCCAACGCTGCGTCCGGTCCGCACCGGAGGCAAGGCGTCATGAGCAGCGCTTCCTTCGATCCTCGCGAGCTGACCGCCTTCGTCGACGGCGAGCTGGACTTGCCGCAGCAACTGGCACTGGAAGAACGGCTGGCCCAGGAGCCGGCGCTGGCGGCCCGCGTGGATGAAATCCGGCAGATGCGCGAGCTCGTGCGTGGGCAGGCCAGCTACCACCGCGCACCGGCGGCGCTTCGCCAGCGGCTGTTGTCCAGCGAGAAGGCGGATGCCGTGTTGCCGCCGCCAAGCCAGCCTCACTCCGTGCTCGCGACATCACGTGCCGGCCTCGGCTGGGGCCTGGCCTTGCTGCTCGCGATCGCCTGGGGCGTGTCGTCGCTGCGGCCTGCAACGCAAGACCCTGTTCTGCGTGACCTGGTCGCAAGCCATGTGCGTGCGTCGATGGGCGAACGGCTGATCGACGTGCCCTCTTCAGACCGCCACACCGTCAAGCCCTGGTTGTCGAGCCGCCTCGACTATTCACCGCCGGTGCTCGATGCCGCCGGCCCCGCCGTGCTGGCCGGCGCACGCGTGGACTACGCCGCAGGCCGGCCAGTCGCGGTGCTGGTGTACCGGCAGCACCAGCACGTCATCGATGTCTTCGTGTGGCCGGCGCAAGAGGCCGACTCGGGCGTGTCCGTGTCATCGCGTGATGGCCTGAACGTGGCGCACCGGGTGCATGGCGGCATGGCATGGTGGGCGGTGTCGGACATCCAGCCTGAAGAGTTGCCAGCGCTGCTGTCGGCCCTGGGGCGAGCCCCGGCAGGCATGGGCGACCGGGGGCGTTGAGCCCCGCCTGCGTCAGCGGCCTCAGCCCGGCACCGTCTCGATGCGCGGCGCGCTGTCGCTGCGGCGGGTCGGCACTCGTTCGGCGCAGGCGCGCGCATTCGTCGCGAAGACATCGGGAAGAATCTCGACGGCATGCGGATCCCATTCGCCCATCAAGCACAGCTGCACCCAATTGCGCCGGATCAGGTACTCGCTCTGGTGCGCGATCCGGTAGCCGCTGCGCTCCATGCGCCGCGCGAGGCGTGCCGCTGGAATCTGCGGCCCCAGCGCGACGGTGATCACGCCGGGCATCGCCATGCCTTCGCGAGCCACCAGCGAGAAGCCCCTGCGTCGCAGCTCGTCGCGCAGCAGCCGGTCAGCCGCTGCGACCTCGCGCCATCGCGGCGGCCAGTCGAGGTCCATCGCCGCGTCCAGCGCCGCCACCAGGTTCGACGATTGCGTGAAGGGCACACCGCCGGTATCGCGGCACATCGCCAGGTCGAGGCAGCGCGGCACGCTGCCAACGTCTGCGAGCCGGCCGTCATGGCAGACGATGGCCAGCCCCGGGTAGGCGCCGAGCGCCTTGCCGCTGACCGCACTCGCGAAGCGAACGCCTGACAGGTCGATCGCTTGCAGCCCGAGAGCGCTGACGGCATCGACGCAAAGATCAGCCCCGTGCTCGCGGCACAGGGCGCGCACCGGACCCAGGTCATTGCGAACACCTGTCGATGTTTCGCAGGCCACCATCCAGACCCAGCTCGGCCGCGCCCGCGCCATCAAGGCCTGCAGCTGCACGGCGTCGAACCCCTGCCCCCAGCCGGCCCGCAACACATGGAGCGGCAGCCGCCACCGGCGCGCGTGCTCGATCAACCGATCGCCGAACTCGCCGTTGCTCAGCACCACACCCGGACGACCCTGCGTGGCGAGCTGTGCGCCGATGGCGTCGTTGGCCAGCGTGCCCGAGCCGGGCATCACGAGGGCGTCATGCGCACCGCTCAAGGCCTGGAGCCGTCCACGGACACGGCCCAGCATGCCTTTGAATTCGGCGCTGCGATGCGAGATCGGCGCCCGCGCGAATGCTTCGCTGACTGCTGCACGAACCGCCACCGGCCCCGGCATCAGGCAGGTCTCGCGCCGACCGCCCATGGCTTCCAGGTGGGCCACATGGCCGGCATAGTCGTCCAGCGTCAGGACCATCGGCTGGAACTGGGCCGGCGCCTGGCCCACCAGCGGACCAAAGGGACGAAAGCCCAGGTGCTGGTACAGCCGAGTCTCGCGCAGCGTGCCCGAGATGATGGCGACGTCGCAGCCTTGCGAACGAAAGCAGGTTGCGAGCACGCCTGCGAGGCGCGCAAACACTTCCCGCTTGCGGTAGGGCCGGTCGACGGCCAGCAGCCGGACTTCGACGATCTTGCGGTGCGGCGGCAGGAACGCGTCGATGTCGGCCAGCTTCTGGTCGAGCGAGAACGGCCGGTTGCACCGCCCGGCGATCATGCCGACCAGCGCATCGCCGTCCATGCAGACGGCATAGGTGTTCTCGGCATGGAAGCGATCCACCAGCCGGCGAGCCTCGTTGGGAGGATGCTGTGGGATCTCTTCGACGAAGGTCCGGTAGTTGAGGCGATGGATGGCCTCGAACTCGGCCGGGGTGTCGGCCACCTTGAAGCGCAGTGATCCGTTCATGGCGTGGTCCGTGAATCGTGGCGGTCGGTGGGTGGTTCGCGCAGGGGCAGGCGAGCGGTGTGCGAGAGCACCAGCAGCACAGCCAGGGCGAGCACGGGAACGACGACCGCCAGGGGCTTGAACACGAGGGCGAAGGCGCAGCCGACCGCGAAGGACAGCAACGCAGCCGGCACCGTGCGCTGCCCGACGGCCTGCGCGAAAGCGAAGGCTCCGACAGCCAGGGCCAGCACTTCGAGATCCAGCATCGCCATCACGCCGATGACCGTGGCCACGCCCTTGCCGCCGCGCCATCCGAGTTGCGCAGGAAAGATGTGACCCAGCGTGACGGCAACCGCGCACAGCGGCACCATCGCCGGGGCCAATGCTTTGGCGGCGGACACGGCCATCAGCCCCTTGGCGGCATCGAGCACAAGGACCAGCGCGAAGGCGCCGCGTCCGAGAACGCGCCCCGCGTTGCGCGCGCCGGCGTTGCCGCTGCCCAGCATCCGGATGTCGCGGCCGTCGTGCCAGCGCAGCAGGTAGTAGGCCGCGTTGAGGCAGCCCAGGCCGTAGGCCAATGGTGGAAAGACGAAGTCCGTGCCGGGCATGCCCGCTCGCTCCTGGTGGTCGGAATGTGCAAGCGAGACCTCGCTTGCGCGGGCCGACTATGTGCGCGGGAAGACCGCGCTCAAAGGAACGATTGGAAAGTTAGGCATCCGCGCCGTTTGGTATCGGAAAGCGCGACCTTCGGCCACGTTCACCAAAGACACAAGCACTTGTTTTGCCTGCTGAGCGTGCCTGGCTCACCCCATGAGCCAGGCACCGTGGACACTGTGCTGACCCGATGCCCATTGCATGGGAGAAGGCATCGGCTCTACGCAAACTTTCGGGAGGACTTGTCATGAAGATCAAGAATGTTCTGCGCCTGGTCGCAGGTGGCCTGGCGTCTTGGCTGTGCGCCGCCCCCGCCATGGCGGCCGGCTGGACCCTGACCGACCTGGGCACCCTGGGAGGTGCCAGCAGCGCGGCCAACGCCCTCAACAACGCGGGCCAGGTGGTGGGCTACGCAGAGGCGGCCGATGGCACGCCTTACCCGGTGATCTGGAGCGGCGGTGTGGCCGCGCCGCTCAGCACGCGCCCCGGGCGGGCGCTGGCCCTCAGCGCGGGCGGCGTCGCGGCGGGCAACGTGATGAGCACCAGCGGCCCGCGGCTGGACGCCACCTTGCTGAGCGGCGGCAGTGCCCATGACCTGGGCACCTTCGGCGGCAGCTTCAGCAACGCCGCGGCCGTCAACGACAGCGGGCAGGTGGCGGGCTACGCACGAACGCCCGACGAGAAGGACCATGCCTTCCTCGCCACGGCATCCGGCATGGTGGACCTGGGCACCTTCGGCGGCCTGTACAGCTATGCCTATGGCCTCAACAATGCGGGGCTTGCCGTGGGCAGTGCCTACGACACGTCAGGGACGCCGCGCTGTTTCCTGTCCACGGGCGGCGGGCTGATCGACCCCGGCACGCTGGGTGGCCGGGTCTGCAATGCGCTGGCCGTCAACGACGCGGGGCAGGTCACCGGCAGCAGCACCACGAGCGCCGGCATCGGCCATGCTTTCGTGTTCGACAGACGCGGCATGGTCGACCTGGGCACGCTGGGCGGCAGCAGCAGCGTGGGCTATGCGATCAACCGGCTCGGGCAGGTGGTGGGCGCGGCGCGCACGGCGACGAACCAGTTGCATGCCTTCATCCATGACGGCGCCCGCATGGTCGACCTGGGCACCCTGGGCGGCACCAGCAGCACGGCCACGGGCGTCAATGCATCGGGGCAGGTGGTCGGCAACTTCACGCTGTCCAGCGGCAGCAAGCAGCCGTTCATCTATGCCAACGGTGTAATGCTCAACGTGAACACGCTGGCGCCAGGACTGTCGAATGTCGATGCCAGCCACGTCTATCTCAATGATGCAGGCCAGATCGCGGGAACCGGCACCATCGGCGGCAAGCAACGCGCGTTCTTGCTCACGCCCACGCCCTGAGGCGAGGCGCGCTGGGGGGCCGAAAAATGTGAAGCGAGCCGATAGGCCGGATTCTGTGCGCCCTCGATCCCTTGCGGGGCCGAGGGCGTGACCGCCATTCCTCTGGGCCATGCATCGCTGCGATGGCTCGGTGCTACCTACCCGCACACTCCCCGGGCCAGGTCAACGTGTGCCTACTTGGTATTGCTGCGCGTAGAGATTGCCCGTTTCACCCGAACTGAATCGGCTCGTCTCTGTTGCTCTGATCCTCACCTTGCGGTGGACAGCCGTTGGCTGCTACGCCGCCCTGCGCAGTCCGGACCTTCCTCCAGTGCGCCCTTTCGGGACATGCACCAGCGGCGGTCTGGCTCGCTTCACGGGGCGGATTGTAGGGCGTGGCCTTACGGGATTCACGCGCGGAACCGGACAGCGGACATAGGGGCCCGCTGCACGCCCTCTAGGGATGTGACATCTCTGTCCCGTCGCCTACCTTTGCAACGCGGTCGCGACGCATCCATTCACGCTCAGGGAGAGAAAACATGGCAACGAACAAGCGCCCCACCGGCGCTGGGCAACCCATGCCCGAAGAGATGCGCCGCGCCCGCGACGAACAAGCTGCGCTCGCCGTCTTCAGCACACCCGGCGACGATGCGGCCGAACCCATCGACGACGACTTCCGCTTCGTGCTGGGCGAGCTGCTCGCCGCGTACAAGCCGGTGCTCGAAGCCGACCTCAAGCGCACCGAGTCGCCCGACGCGCTCATCAAGGAAGCGCTGGACACCGCCCCCAGCTGCGAAGACGAGTTCGCGCAGGCCATGGCGCTGTTCGAGCGCTTCACGAGCGAAGAGGTCGCCACCCGCGTGCTGCCCTCGGCCATCCGCGAAGTGCTGGGCCCCAACGAGCGCTGGCGCTGGTGCCTGCTGCACCTGCGCTGCTGCATCATCTTCGGCTGGCTGCTGTGCCGCGGGCCGCGCACCTTCGCGGGCTCCAGCTACTACCTGTACCGCTACTGGCGCTGCGTGCGCGAGGTGCTGGGGGCGCCCGTCGCCAACCCGCCCACGGTGGCCGAACGTGCGGACTTCACCGTGCTCGTGCAGGCTTTGGCCAAGGCCTACAAGCCCTACCTGGACGACCAGCTCGCCAACGTCGAATTCCCGGGTGGCGTGCCTGACGACATCCTCAGCGGACGCGTGGACTGCTTCGAAGGCCAGGACGCCTCGGTGCAGATCCTCGAACGGCTGCTGAGCACGGACACGGCCGCGGCACTGATGGGCCGCGAGCTGATCGCCAAGTACCGGGTGGAGCCGCTCTTCTGGTTCTGCCGCTGCTGGTGCCTGTGCGCCATCCGCTTCGGCTGCTGCCTGGCGCGCGCCCGCAACCTGCGCGACGTGCTGCGCTGCCTGCGCTCGTACCGCGCCTGCCTGCGCCGCTGCGTGCGGCCGCTGCACTGCGCGCTCACGGCGCCCACGGGCTGCATCGCCGGCGAGACGGACATCCTGCCGGGCCGCATCCTCGAGCCCGTGAAGGGCGATGCCGAAGGCCTGGACTTCTCGCGCTATCTCATCGAGGTGCGCGACCCGGGCAACAACCTGCTGAGCGGCGTGGTGGTCTACCCGAACAACGTGGGCGCGCCGGACGTGGCCGCGGTGCAGGGCAACTTCGTGGTCTCGGCCGGTACCCTGGGCTGGATCGACACGCGCAAGTGCGCGGTGGATGCGGGCATCGAGCTGCTCACCTCCACCACCTTCAGCGTGACGCTGCGGGTGTTCTCCACCACCGGCACGCAGGTTCAGCCGCCTTGCACCACCACGTTCTCGCTGTCGGTGAACGAGGTCTACATCAAGCGCGTGTCCACGCCCTGGTCGGTGGACTTCACCAACCCGGCCGAGCCGCTGCGCGTGGCCAACAGCGCGGCCTCGCTGGAAGCCACGGTGGGCGGTGCCCTGCACGTGCGCGGCGCGGCCAACGTGTACGGCTGCACGGGAGAGAAGATCAAGGAATACACGCTGTGGGCCATTCCCGACCCGACCTTCAGCATGCCGCAGCCCGCGCCCTTCACGAGCATCGTGCCGGGGGTGGACTGGACGCTGGTCCGGCACATCGCCTTCGCGCCGCAGGTGATTGCGCAGCCCTCGGGCCCGCCCATCAATTTCACGGCCGACCAGGTGCGCAGCTACAACGTGCTCGATGGTGACCCTGAACCTGATGTGCTGACCAACGAATGGAGCACACGCTCGGAATGCATCTGCGTGCACATCGACTCCACGCTGCTGTGCTTCTGCACCAACGTGCCCTCGCTCGCGCCCAGCTCGTTCAACAGCAACGTGCTGCCGAAGATGAACCCTGTGCTTGAAGGCGGCACGGGCAAGTTCAGCTTCCTCATGCAGGTGGTGGACACCAGTGGCAACACCTACTACGACATCCAGCGCGTGTGGGTGGACAACGAGCCGATCAAGGCGGCCATCACCGGCATCGGCGGCCAGGCGCCCTGCGCGGACCTGTACACGCAGACGCACGAGGGCATCTTCAAGACGGTGCAGATCCGCGGCTTCGCCTGGGACCAGTACATCGACCCCACCGACACCGTCACGCCCACCAGCGACAACTTCGACCAGTACAGCGTGGAGTTCCTCAAGCAGAGCGCCGCCACGCCGGCCCTGCTCATCAGCTCGACCTCGCCGGTGCCCGCACGCCCGCTGCCGCTGGCGGTGGACACGCTGGCCAACTGGAACCTGCAGTCGGTGGATGCGGCCACCAACCCGATGGGGTTGCCGCCCGACCAGTTGCTCGCGCCGGGGCAGGCCTGCGTCTACAACGTGATCCTGCAGGTGAACGACAAGACGGTCGTCAACGAGGCCACGAACCACGACTCGGGCCTCGTGCTGTTCCCGATCAAGATCATCAACGGCCCCGAGCCGCTGTGACCACGCGATGGACGAACTCGGCTGGTGGACGCGCTTCGTCCTCGGCTCGCTGGCCTGCTGGCGCATCACGCACCTGCTGGCCAGCGAGGACGGACCGGGCGAGGTCGTGCTGCGCGTGCGGCGGCTGCTGGGCGACAGCCTGGCGGGCCGCGCGATGGACTGCTTCTACTGCCTGTCGTTCTGGGTGGCGGGGCCGCTGGCCCTGCTGCTGGCGCAGGACGTGGCGGGCTGGCTGCTGTCGTGGCTGGCGCTGTCGGGCGCAGCCTGCCTGATCGAGCGTGCAAGCACCAGGGCTTCGCATCACGAATGAGGAGATGAGCATGGGATGTTGTGGACAAGGACGCGCCACGCTGCGCCAGGCGACGGCGGCATCGCGTCCGGGCGAGGTGCCCGACCGCACGATGGCCCGGGTGCTGGTGCGCTACCGGGCGCAGACGCCGGTGACGATCCGCGGGGTGAACACGGGGCGGATGTATCGGTTCGATGGCGAGAACGCGCAGCAGCATGTGGAAGCGGGCGACGCGCAGGCGCTGCTGGGGTCGCGGTTCTTCGTCAAGGCGGACTGAATGTCCTGTCGGGACGGAACACGCTGGCATCGTCGTAGAAGCCTGCATCCTCATTGGCCGCCCACCACCCGGGCACGCCCAGCACCGGCATGGGCAGCCACGGCTTGGCGCGAAGGCTCGCTTCGTTCAGCGATGCGTCGATGAATTCATCGTCCGTCGTGCCAGGCGGCATGGCCCACACGTGGGCCGTGATCGCAGCCCGCGGATGCACGAGCTTTTCCAGCAAGGCATGGCCGAACAGGATGAGGCTCGCAGACGCCCAAGCCTCACGCCGACGCACGAACAGCGACGGCCAGTCGCGCAGGCGCAAGGCCTCGCGCAGCTCATCGCTTGCCCGCCACAGCGCGGCGTTCTCATCGAACAGCGTCAGCGCATCGCGCAGGCTGCCGCGCCAGGCCTGCACGCCTGTCTTCGCGATCTCCGCCGCCTGCAATTCGTTCAAGCGCTGCTTGATGCGCGGAAAGCTCAACCACACCAGCCCGTTGAAGAGGTCGTGCAGGTTGTCCCGCGTCGGCACACAAGCCGTGCGGTGGATGAAGGCTTCATAGGCCTCGCCTTCGGGCAGCTCATGCTGGGCGACGAAGCGCAACCGGCCCGCCCACAGCACAGCCACGGGAGCACAGCCATTGAGCGCTTCGGCCACGCTGCATCCACGCTCCAGTGCAGCGCACACCGCTTCACCATGGCCGCGATAAGGCGCCAGCCACGGCCGCCCCCAATCGATCTCGCGCCAGAAACTCATGCCCGCCTCTTCTTCGACAGCCGAGCCACGAGGAAGTCGATGAACACCCGCACCCGCAGCGGCATGTGCCGGTGGCCGGGGTACACAACCGAGAAAGGCCTGGTGCCGCCAGCATGGGTCTTCAGCACCTCCTTGAGCCGCCCCTCTTCCAGGTCGCGCTGCACGGCGTAGCGGAAGGTCTGCAGAAGACCTGCGCCGTGGCGGCACAAGGTGACGCCGCCCAGCACATCGTCCGAACAGGTGAAGGTGCCGGTGGTCGCCACCTCCTGCGGTTGACCATCCTCGATCAGCAGCCATTGCATGGGCAGGCCGCTGCTGGGCAGCACGAACTGGATGCAGTCGTGCTGGGCCAGGTCGGCGATGCGCCTGGGTGTGCCGCGCTTGCGCAGGTAGCCCGGCGTGGCCACGACCACTAGCTCGCTCTCTTCCAGCAGGCGCGCCACCAGCCCGGAATCGGGCAGCACGCGGGCTCGGATGGCGAGGTCGAAATTCTCGGAGGTGAAGTCCACGTTGCGGTTGGCCACCTGCACCTCGACCTTGACCTCGGGGTACTGCACATGGAAGTCCGGCAGCAGCGGCAGCACGCGCAGATGCCCGTAGGAAGTGGGCACGCTGATGCGCAAGGTGCCCGAGGGCACGACCTGCTGCCCGGTCACCTCGCGCTCGGCCTCCACCAGTTGGCCCAGCGCCTGCCGGCATTTCTCGAAGTAGGCCCGCCCGCCTTCGGTGAGCCGCACCTGCCGCGTGGTGCGGGTAAACAGCTTCACGCCCAGCCGGCCTTCCAGCCGCGACACCGAACGGCTCACCGCCGCCGGCGTGAGTCCCGCCGCATGGGCCGCCGCGGTGAAGCCCTGCTTCTCGGCACACAGGCAGAACAGCTCGATGCTGCCCAGCATCAGGTCATCGAAGTCACGTGCCATTGTTTACGCCATGTAAGTTATCAAGTGAATGATTCCATATTTGTGCAGGCTGGTGTGATGAATAGGATTCGCAGCATCGATTCACACCCCCTCGAAAGGTCTCGCATGAAGCTCTATTTCTCCCCCGGCGCCTGTTCGCTCGCCCCGCACATCGTGCTGCGCGAAGCCGGCCTGCCCTTCACGCTGGAGAAGGTGGACCTCGCCAAACACACCACCGCCGCGGGCACCGACTTCTACGGCATCACCACCAAGGGCCAGGTGCCGCTGCTGCAACTGGACGACGGCCAGGTGCTGTCCGAAGGCCCGGTCATCTGCCAGTACGTGGCCGATCAGGCCGGCAGCACCACGCTGCTGCCCGCCGCCGGCACGCTGGCGCGCTACCGCGTGATGGAGTGGCAGAACTTCCTCACCTCGGAAATGCACAAGTCCTTCTCGCCGCTGTTCAACCCGGCGATGGATGCCGCGGGCAAGGCCGTCTTCTCCGCCGCGCTGCGCAAGAAGTTCGAATGGATCGACTCGCGCCTGAGCGACTTCCAGCACCTCACGGGCGATGCGTTCACGGTGGCCGATGCCTACCTCTTCGCCATCGCCGGCTGGTCGAAGTTCGTGAACCTGGACATCGCCGATCTGAGGCACCTGCAGCGCGCGCTCAAGCAGACGAGCGAGCGCCCCGCGGTGCAGGCGGCAATGCGCGCCGAAGGTCTCATCAGCTGAAGCGCGGACAGCCATGGGCGGGGATCTGGCGATGTGTCGGCCCTGACAAAGACCGGACAAACGGCGGACACCCGGGGCCTGGAGCATTCGAGGCGCAGATCAACCTGCGTTTCGAATGAACACCATCATGACCCTTCACCTCCGCCTGCTGGCCCTCGGGGCCGTCGCACTGGTCTCGTCACTGGCCCGCGCCGGCGACGAACCGCCGCCTCCGCACCACCGCGGCCCGCCGCCCGAGGCCATCGCCGCCTGCAAGGGCAAGACGGCCGGCGCCAGCGTGAGTTTCACCGGCCGCCGTGGCGAGACGGTGACCGGCACCTGCGAGACGATCAATGGCGTGCTGGCCGCCCGGCCGGCGAACATGCCTCCGCCTCCGGGTGCGAGTGCACCGTCGCGCTGAGGCGATGACGCAAGGCCCACGCGACGGTGGCGTCGGCCAGCAGTTGCGTGGCGTCGAAGGCGGGCACGGGCAAGGCCTCGTGGCCCAGCACCAGCGGGATCTCGGTGCAGGCCTGCACCACCGCCTGCGCGCCACGCGCCACCAGGGCACTGGCCGCGGCACGCAGCAGCACGCGGCCCTGGTCGGCATCCCCGGCCTTCACGGCCGCGATGCCGCGGGCCACGAGATCACGCTGCTCGTCGAACGTGGGCACCATCCATTGCAGGCCCGGCACGCCTTGCGATTCGCTGCGTGACGGGTACAGACCCGATTCGACTGTCGCCGTGGTACCGAGCAGTCCCACCCGCAAGGCCTGCCGGCCGCCCATGAAATGCTTCAGGGCTTCGATGACCGGATCGACGATGTGCAGCACCGGCACATCCACCGCCGACGCCACCGCCTGGTGCCACAGGTGCGCGGTGTTGCACGGCATCACGATGACCGCCGCGCCGCTGGCCTGCAATCGCCTGGCGAAGGCCACGAGCAGGGGCTCGGGCGACGGCGCGCCATGCAGGAACGAGTCGCTGCGGTCCGGGATCTGCGGCACCGAGTGCACCAGCACGGGCAGGTGGTCCTGGTCGCGCGAGGCGGGCGTGCCGGCGACCAGCTTGGCGAAGAAGTCCACCGTCGCTGCCGGCCCCATGCCACCCAGCACACCCACCACGGCGCCGTCCATCAAAGCGCCGGCTTGTCGTTGGGGCTGCTCACGTTCTGGCGCAGGGCGTCGCTCATGGGCACGTTCAGGTTCGTGCCGCGCGGAGGGATGGGCGACAGGAACCACTTCTTGTACAGGCGCTCGAACTCGCCCGACTTCATCATCGCGACCATCGCGTCGTCCACCACCTTCTTGAACTCCGGATCGTTCTTGCGCAGCATGATGGCGTACGGCTCGACCTGCAGCGCGTCACCCACCACCGTCCATTCCGCGGGGTTCTTCGCGTTGGCGGCCAGGCCGTACAGCAGGATGTCATCCATCGCGAAGGCCACCGCGCGGTCGGACTCCACCAGCAGCGCGGAGTCGGCGTGGTCCTTGCCCGGCAGCACGTCCAGGTCGAGCTTGTTGTCCACGTTGTACTTGCGCAGCACCTGGAAGTTGGTGGTGCCCGTGGTGGTGGACACCTTCTTGCCCTTGAGGTCCGCCCAGTTCTTGATGCCCGAGGTCTTCTTCGTCAGCAGCCGCGTGCCGGTGTAGAAGTGGTTGATGGTGAACTCCACCTGCTCGCGGCGCACGGAGTTGTTGGTGGTGGAGCCGCACTCCAGGTCCACGGTGCCGTTCATTACCAGCGGGATGCGGTTGGCAGAGGTCACGGCCTGCATCTGCACCTTGAGGTCGGGCTTCTTGAGCCTGGTCTTCACCACGTCGACGATGTGCGAGCACAGGTCCACCGCGAAGCCCACGGGCTTGGTGCCGTCGAGGTAGCTGAAGGGCACCGAGGATTCGCGGTAGCTGACAGTGATGCTGCCGGTCTCGGCCACCTTGGCCAGCGTGGGCGCCGTCCCCTGCGCCAGCGCGGCAGGGACGAAGCCCGCGCACAGCGCGGCAGCAAGGACGAGGGATGCAGAGGTGTGCGCGTGCTGTGTCATGAACGGCTTCCTTTCAGAGGGAGAAGACCATGGATTGAACGTGGCGAAGTCTAGGCAGACTTGGCGGCGAGGGAAATTGTCAAAGACGCCACGATGTATGCCCTGAGGGCATCGCATGCAAGCAGGGCATGCCCCATGTCGAGTTCGGCAATCGACCGGATGCACGCCGCTTCCCAGAATGACTCCATCGGTTTCGGGGGTCACAAGCGTCATGCACATCGTCGTGGTCGGGGCAGGCATCATCGGGTTGACCAGCGCGCATGCGCTGCTGGAGGCCGGCCACCACGTCACGCTGATCGACAGTGCCAGCGGGCCGGCATCGGGCACCAGCCATCGCAACGGCGCGCAGATGAGCTATGCCTTCGTCGCGCCGCTCGCATCCGCGGACACCCTGCGCTCGCTGCCGTCGCTGCTGCTCGACCGGCAGTCGCCGCTGCGGTTTCGGCCCGGCCTGTCGCCGGCCATCTGGCGGTGGTGCCTGCGCTTCCTGTGGGCCTGCAACAGCCGCCAGGCCATGGCGACGACGCGCGGCCTGCTCGAACTCGCGCGGACCAGCCAGCAGCAGTTCACGCAGTGGCGCTCGCGCCATGCCGATGCGCAGATCCACTTCCAGCGCAACGGCAAGCTCGTGCTCTACCGCGACGCGCGTTCTTGGGAGGCCGCGCAGCGGCAACTGGCAGCGCAGGCCGCCTGGGGGCCGCCCCAGCAGCTGTGCGATGCATCGCAATGCGTGGACATCGAACCCGCCTTGCGCGCGGACCGCGCGCCGCTCGCCGGCGGCGTGCTCACGCCCGGCGAGGAGGTGGCGGATTGCGCGATGGTCTGCCGGCAGCTCCTGCACGACGTGCGGGGCCATCCTCGTTTCGAGGCCCGCTGGCGAACACGCGCGCTGCGATGGAAGACAACCCGCACGCGCGCCGTGGCCCTGCTGGCCGAGGATGCGGACGGCCTGGCTTCGCACCTCGGCGCCGATGGCTTCGTCGTTGCCAACGGCGTGAATGCACCGGCGCTGCTGCGCCCGCTGGACACTCACCTGCCGGTTGCTCCGCTCAAGGGCTACAGCATCGAGTTGCCGGCTGCATCGCTTGCGCATTGCCCGACCCACAGCATCACCGACAGCGCCCGCAAGGTCGTGTTCGCACCGCTGGGCGACGGGGCGGACCGGCGACTCCGCGTGGCCGGCATGGCCGAGCTGGTAGGGCATGACCTGCGCATCGATGCCGGCCGCATCGAGCAGTTGCTGGATGCCACGCACCACTGCTTCGGCGTGATCGACCGCCCGGCCGACATCCACCCCTGGGCCGGCCTGCGCCCCGCCACGCCCACGGGGCTGCCGGTGATCGGCGCCGCGCGCGCGTGGCCCAACGTGTTCATCAACGCCGGCCACGGCGCGCTGGGGCAGACGCTGTCCTTCGGCGCCGCGGCCCGGCTTTGCAGCCTCATCGACCAGGGCCTGCGTCCAGGCCCGTAGCCGGAGACACGACATGCCCGGGTTCCTCTTTCGCCATGCGGCCCTCGCGTTCGCACTGGCCGCCGCCTCATCGGCATCGGCAGACACGCTGGAGCGCATCCGCCAGCGCGGCGTGATCGTCATCGCACACCGGGAGGCGTCCATTCCGCTGTCGTACCTGTCACAGGGGCAGGCCGTGGGCTACAGCGTGGACGTGTGCCTGAAGCTGTCGGAAGCCATCGCGAAGCAGCTGGCGCTGAAGGCCTGGCGCATCGAGTACAAGCCCGTCACCTCGTCCACGCGCTTCGAGGTGCTCGAACGCGGCGAGGCCGACATGGAATGCGGCTCGACCACCAACACTGCCGCACGGCGTGAGCGCGTGGCCTTCACCATCCCGCATTTCATCGCCGCATCGCGGCTGATGGTGCTGTCCTCGCGGTCCTGGGAGCGCATCGAGGACCTCGAAGGCCGCACCGTCGCATCGACCAGCGGCACCACCAACATCCAGTCGCTGGCGCGCGAGGCAGACCTCAAGGGCGTGAAGCTGAAGATCGTGCCGTCGCGCGACCATGCCGAGGGCGTGGCCTGGGTGCAGTCCGGCCAGGTCGATGGGTTCGCGATGGACGACGTGCTGCTGTACGGCCTGCGGGCCAGCGCAACGGATCCGTCGGCGCTCAAGGTCATCGGCAAGCCGATGACCATCGAGCCCTATGCCATCGCCTTCGCGCGAGGCGACGCAGCGCTGAAGAAGCTCATCGACACCGAGATGCGCCGGCTGATCGCCAGCGGAGAACTGCAGCAGATGTACCGGCGCTGGTTCACGCAGCCGATCCCGCCCAAGGGCATCAACCTGGACATGCGCATGCCGCATCTGCTGTCGGACTCGTTGAAGTACCCGACGGACTTCGTGCCGAACTGAGCCGCCTCAGCGCTGCAGCACCTTCTGCATCTGCGCGATCAGGTCGTCCACCGCGGCGCTGGCGGGCAGGTCGCGTGGGCGCAGCGCATACACGGTCACGGGAATCTCGGGCACCAGCGGCAGCACCTTCAGCTGCGGATGGCGGCTGGCGTAGTCGGCCGTGACGTTGTCCAGCACCGCCCAGCCAAAGCCGTGCGCCGCGAGCTCGACGGCCGCGTGGTAGCTGTGCGCGAGGATGCGCGACTTCGGCTCGATGCCGTGCGCCATGAAGGCGGAATGCAGCAGGCGGCCCAGCGGATCGGCGGGGTCGAGGTCCACCAGCGGATGCTTGGCCAGTGCGTCCAGCGGCACTTCGCTGCCCTTGAGGTCCGCGCCGACGCACACGATGCGGCCATGCCCGATCGCCTGGTTGAGCAAGGCGGGATGCGCGGAAGGCTCGAAGGCAAAGCCCACTTCGGCTTCGCGCAGCGCCAGGCTGTCGGCGATCTGCCGCGAATGCAGGGTGCGCAGGGACAGGCGCGCCTTCGCGTGCTTGCGGCTCCAGCGCTGCAGCGCGCCGGGCAGCGCTTCGAGCGCGAGGCCGGGCACGCACAGCACGCGCAGCAGCGAGTCGGAGTCCTGCCCCAGGTTGGCCGCCATGCGGCGCACGGTGTCGAGCTTGAGGTACAGCTGCTCGACCTCGGGGAAGAGCTGGTGAGCTTCCGCCGTGGGCACGAGCCGGCCGCGCAGGCGCTGGAACAGCGGCACGCCCACGTGCGCTTCGGCCTGTTGCAGCAGCCGGGTGGCCGCAGGCTGCGTGATGTGCAGCATCTGCGCCGCGCCCTTCACGGTGCCAGACTGCATCACCGCGTAGAAGATCTCGATGTAGCGGATGCGCATGCCGTGCGTGGCTCGACGGGGGTCAGGCCACGACGCGCCAGGGCAGCGTCTCGCCGCCGCGCAAGGGCTTGAGCTCGGCCTCGCCGAAGGGAACGGATTCGGGCAGCGTCCACGACTCCTTGCGCAGCGTCACCTTGCCGGGGTTGGGTGCCAAACCATAGAACTTCGGGCCGTTGAGACTGGCGAAGGCTTCGAGCTTGTCAAGGGCGCCTGCGTTGTCGAAGGCCTCGGCATACATCTCCAGCGCACTGAGCGCGGTGTAGCAGCCGGCGCACCCCGTCGCATGCTCCTTCAGGTGCGAGGCATGCGGGGCGCTGTCGGTGCCGAGGAAGAACTTGTCGCTGCCGGAGGTGGCGGCCTTCACCAGCGCGACGCGGTGCTCCTCGCGCTTGAGCACCGGCAGGCAGTAGTAGTGCGGACGGATGCCGCCGGTGAAGATGGCGTTGCGGTTGTAGAGCAGGTGGTGCGCGGTGATGGTGGCGGCGGTGAACTTGTCCGCTTCGGCCACGTACTGGGCGGCATCCCTGGTGGTCATGTGCTCGACCACGATCTTCAGCTCCGGGAAGTCCGCGCGCAGCGGGATGAGCTGCGTGTCGATGAAGGCCTTCTCGCGGTCGAAGATGTCGATGGACGGGTCGGTCACTTCGCCGTGCACCAGCAGCAGCAAGCCCTCCCGCTGCATGGCCTCCAGCGTCTTGTAAGTCTTGCGGATGTCGGTGACGCCGGCATCGCTGTTGGTGGTGGCGCCGGCCGGATAGAGCTTCAGGGCGACGACGCCTGCGGCCTTGGCGCGAACGATCTCCTCGGGCGCCAGCTTGTCGGTGAGGTACAGCGACATCAGCGGCTGGAAATCCATGCCCGGCGGCACCGCGTCCAGGATGCGCTGGCGGTAGTCGGCCGCCTGCGTCGCGGTGGTCACCGGCGGCTTGAGGTTGGGCATGATGAGCGCCCGGCCCATCTGCGCGGCGCTGTGGGGGACCACGCTGCGCATCGCGGCGCCGTCGCGCACGTGAAGATGCCAGTCGTCGGGGCGGGTGATGGTGAGGGTTTGCGTCATGGCGCGGATTTTCTCACCCGGGTGCATCCGGTCCGGCTCATCGGGCGTATACCGGTCGCATCACGGGAACACTTCACACCCGCAGGAGACGACCATGAGCACCCCCACCGAAATCATCCAGGCCTTGTACGGCGCCTTCGGACGCGGCGACATCCCCGCGCTGCTGGGCATGCTGAGCGATGACGTGGAGTGGATCCACCGCGGCAGCATCGGCTTGGCGTACATGGGCACCTTCCGGGGCAAGCAGGCGGTGGCCACCTGGTTCGGCCACGTGGCGGAGCTGGACGGAATCCAGGCCTTCGAGCCGCGGGAGTTCCTCGCCGGGCCCGACCACGTCACCGTGCTCGGCTGGGAGCGCACCCAGGCCCTGCCCGGCGGCGGCGTGTTCGAGACCGACTGGGTGCACGTGTTCAACGTGAGGGACGGCCAGGTGAGTCGCTTCATCGGCACCTACGACACCGCCGCCTCCGGCGCGGCCGGCCCGAAGTGAGCGCCGCCGCCATGCCTGCGGCCGAGGCCGCGCAGTTCCAGCTCGTCAGCGACTGGCACCTGGATGCGCCCATCGAGCGCGTGTGGGACGCCCTGAAGGCCACGGAGGAATGGCCGTCGTGGTGGCCGTACGTGAAATCGGTGCAGGAGCTGGATCCGGGCGACGCGGACGGCATGGGCGCGGTGCGACACATCGCGTGGAGCAGCCGGCTGCCGTATGGCGTGGCGTTCGACGTGAAGGTGGTGCAGATGCAGCGTCCGCGACGCATGCAAGGCCGCGCGACGGGGCAGTTGCAGGGGACAGGAACCTGGGAGCTGGTGCCCGACGGCCAGACCACCCGGGTTCGCTACACCTGGTGCGTGGACCTGGGCTCGCGATGGATGCGCCTGACCGCGCCTTTGCTGGCGCCGGTGTTCCGGTGGAACCACAACGGGGTGATGAAGGCGGGAGCGCAGGGATTGGCCCGGCAGCTGGGGGTGCGGCTGCTGGATGCCAGGTAAGGGCGAGCGCCTGCGTCGAAGGGCTGCCACCCTGGGGTCCGGCTCTTGCGCCGGACCCGCTTCCGGCCTACAACCCTGGAACGTCCCGCAGCGCGCTGCAAGGAGGTTCCTGCATGAGTGCATTCCCCAGCACCGAAGTGACATGCATCCTGCCCGTGAAGGACATGGACCGTGCACGCCACTTCTACGAGAACTCGCTGGGCCTGACGCCCTTGGGCGGCAAGCCGGATGGCAAGTTCGTCTACCGCTGCGGCGGGACCGAGATCGCGCTGTTTCCCAAGCCTGAGGGAACGAAGGCGCAGCACACGGCCCTCAGTTTCCGGGTGGCAGACATCGCCAACGCCATCTCGGCGCTGAAGTCACGCGGCGTGGTATTCGCAGACTATGACTTCCCGGGGCTCAAGACCGAGGGCCATGTGTGTGTGCTGGGCTCGGAGAAGGCCGCGTGGTTCGAGGACCCGGAAGGCAACATCCTTTGCCTGCACGAGGACCTGGCCTAGCGTCCGAGCGCCCATCGCGCCCCGTTCAGTGCTGGAGAATCTTGGACAGGAAGTCCTTGGCACGAGGAGAGCGCGCATCGGGATTGCCGAAGAACTCATCGCGGGTGCAGTCCTCGATGATCTTGCCCTGGTCCATGAAGATGACCCGGTGGCTCACCTTGCGGGCGAAGCCCATTTCGTGGGTCACGCACATCATGGTCATGCCTTCGTGGGCGAGCTGGACCATCACGTCCAGCACTTCGCCCACCATCTCCGGATCCAGCGCCGAGGTCGGCTCGTCGAACAGCATGACGATCGGGTCCATCGACAGTGCGCGGGCGATCGCCACGCGCTGCTGCTGGCCGCCCGAGAGCTGGCCGGGGAACTTGTCCTTGTGCGCCATCAGGCCCACGCGGTCGAGCATCTTCAGGCCGCGGGTCTTGGCATCGTCGGCATTGCGGCCCAGCACCTTGATCTGCGCCAGCGTGAGGTTCTCCGTCACGCTCAGGTGAGGGAACAGCTCGAAGTGCTGGAACACCATGCCCACGCGGCTGCGCAGCTTGGGCAGGTTGGTCTTGGGGTCGGAGATGGACGTGCCGTCCACCACGATGTCGCCCTTCTGGAAGGGTTCCAGGGCGTTCACCGTCTTGATGAGCGTGGACTTGCCCGAACCGGACGGCCCGCACACCACCACCACCTCGCCCTTCTTGATCGTGGTCGTGCAATCCGTGAGCACCTGGAAGGTGCCATACCACTTGGAAACGTTCTTGATGTCGATCATGGTTTGCAAGGCCTTAGCGAATGATCTGGATTTTCTTTTGCAGCCGCCGCACGAGCATCGACAGGCTGAAGCAGATGACGAAGTAGACGACTGCCGCCACGAGGTAGGTCTCCACCGGCCGGTTGAAGTTCTTGCCGGCGATCTCGAAGCCCTTGAGCATGTCGTAGGCGCCAATGGCATAGACCAGCGAGGTGTCCTGGAACAGGATGATGGTCTGCGTGAGCAGCACCGGCAGCATGTTGCGGAAAGCCTGCGGCAGCACCACGAGCTGCATGCACTGCTTGTAGGTCATGCCCACCGCATAGCCGGCGTACACCTGCCCCTTGGGCACCGACTGGATGCCCGCGCGCATGATCTCGGAGTAGTAGGCGGCCTCGAACACCGTGAAGGTGATGAGGGCCGACAGCTCCGCGCCCATGGGCCGGCCGATGATCATCGGGATCAGCAGGAAGAACCACAGGATCACCATCACCAGCGGGATGGAGCGCAGCGTGTTCACGTAGGCCGCGGCTGGCATCACCAGCCAGGGCTTGCCCGACAGGCGCATCAGCGCGAGCAGCGTACCGAGGATGATGCCGCCGATCATGGCGATCACCGTCAGCTGGATCGAGAAGAAGAATCCCTTCGAGATGAAGCTGACGACGACGCCCCAGTTCAGGAAGCTGAAATCGAGGGCGGAAATCATTTGCCACCTCCGATCATGCCGGGCACCTGGACGCGCTGCTCAATGACCAGCGCAATGCGGTTGATCGCGAAGGCGGAGATGAAATACAGGCCCGTCACCGCGAGGTAGACCTCGATGCCGCGGGAGGTTTCTTCCTGAGCCTGCATGGCGAACATGGTCAACTCGGCGATGCTCACCGCAAACGCCACCGACGAGTTCTTGATGATGTTCATCGACTCGGACGTGAGCGGCGGGATGACGATGCGAAACGCCATCGGCAGCAGCACGAAGCGGTAGACCTGCGGCAGCGTGAGGCCCATGGCCAGGCCCGCGTAGCGCTGGCCCTTGGGCAGCGCCTGGATGCCGGCCTTGACCTGCTCGGAAATCCGCGCCGAGGTGAAGAAGCCGAGGGCGAACACCACCAGCACGAAGCTGGGGATCGCGCGCAGCGACAGGAAGATTGAAGGAATCACGTGGTACCAGAGGAAGATCTGGACCAGCAGCGGGATGTTGCGGAAGAGCTCCGTCCACGCCGTTCCGATGAACACCAGCCATTTGCTGGGCGTGGTGCGCAAGATGCCCATCAATGAGCCCACCACCAGCGCCACCACCAGCGACAGGATCGCCACCGACAGCGTCCAGCCCCAGGCTGACATCAGCCATTCGAGGTAGGTCCGCCCTCCCCCCGTGTCCTGCAGGAAGACCTGCCAGTCCCATTTGCTACCCAAATCCGCCTCCTACTTTCGGTGCACCGGCCCTTGACCCCTCCGGGCACGGCCACCAGAAAAAAGCGCGACGCCGTTCAACCGGGCGCCGCGCTCGCCGGACCTGTCAGGCCGCAGGCGCGAGCCGCAAGCCTAACCGTCCGGTCCATTGCTGTCGACTTACTTCTTTGCGTACTCTTCCATCGGCTTGTCGTTGGGGTTTGCCCAGGCCGCCTTGGTGGCCTCGCTCACCGGCAGGCCGATCTTCGCGCCCGCAGGCGGGATCGGTTGCATGAACCACTTGTCGTAGGTCTTGGCCAGGTCGCCGGTCTTGATCTGGTTCTTGATGCTGTCGTCCACCGCCTTCTTGAAGGCGGGGTCGTCCTTGCGCATCATGATGGCGATCGGCTCGACCGACAGCACTTCGCCGACGATCTTGAAGTCGCTCGGGTTCTTGGACGAGGCGATGTTCTTGGCCAGGATGGAACCGTCCATCACGAAGGCATCGGCACGGCCGGATTCGAGCAGCAGGAAGCTGTCGGCGTGGTCCTTGCCGAAGAGCTCCTTGAAGTCGACGCCGGTGGCGCGCTCATGCTTGCGCAGCGTCTGCACCGACGTGGTGCCGGTGGTGGTGGCCACCGTCTTGCCCGCGAGCTGGTTGATGCCCGTGATGCCGGAGTTGGCCTTCACGGCGATGCGCACTTCCTCCACGAAGGTCGTCACGGCAAAGGCGACGTCCTTCTGGCGGGTGGCGTTGTTGGTGGTCGAGCCGCACTCGAGGTCCACGGTGCCGTTCTGAACGAGCGGGATGCGGTTCTGCGAAGTGACCGGCTGGTACTTGATCTCGATCTTCTTGCCGACGGCCTTTTCCAGGTCGGCGACGACCTTGGTGCAGACGTCGATGTGGTAGCCGACGTACTTCCCGTCACCGATGGTGTAGGACAGGCCGGAGGACTCGCGCACGCCCATGGTGATGGCGCCACTGTCCTTGATCTTCTTCAGCGTGTCCTCGGCGTGCGCAACACCCACCGCCATCACGGCAGCCAGGGCGAGCATGGTCTTCTTCATGGAGACTCCTTCAGTGTGTTGGAAGAGCAGACAACGAAATTCTATGGATGGGCATCTACGCAAAACCACGTAGATTCGTACCTATCAGGGAAGATCAGGAGAAGAGGGCTTCTTTCAGTACGGCACTTGGTCCGTGGGGTATTTCCAGAAGTCCTTCAGGAGGTAGTTCATGGGCATGTTCAACGACACGTTCTTCGGCGGGATCGGCTGCGTGAACCACTTGTCGTAAATGGCGTAGGCCTCGCGGCTGGTGATCATCCGCTTCATCTCGTCGTCGATGATGCGCTTGAACTCCGGGTCGTCCTTGCTGAGCATGATGGCCAGCGGCTCGATGGTCAGGAACTTGCCGACCACCTTGAGCTTGTTCGGGTCCGGGCGTTCGGACCGCAGGCCGTACAGCAGCACATCGTCCATCGCGAAGCCGTCGGCCTCGCCGTTTTCCACCATCGCCACCGCGGCGGCATGGTCAGCCGCTTCCAGCACGGTGATGCCGATCAGCCGCTCCTTGTTGGCCGCGTTCACCGCCTTCAGCGGCGTGGTGCCCTTGGTGGACACGAGTTTCTTGCCGTCGAAGTTGGGCAGGTCGTCGATCTTGCTGTCGGCGCGCACCAGGTAGCGCGCGCCGGTGATGTAGTGCGGCACAGTGAAGGCGACCTTCTGCCGCCGCTCGGCGTTGTTGGTGGTCGAGCCGCATTCGAGGTCGGCCTTGCCTTCGGCGATGACGGGAATGCGCGTGGCGCCGGTCACCATCACGTACGAGACCTCCAGCTTGGGCATGTTCAGCTTCTTCTTGACGGCATCGGCCAGCTTCAGGCACAGGTCCACGGCGTAGCCCACGGGCTTCTTGTTGGCGTCCACGTAGGACAAGGGCACGGACGACTCGCGGTGGGCGATGATGATCTTGCCCGTTTGCTTGATGCGGTCCAGCGTGGGGCCGCTGGGGGCCGGCACCGCTTCCTTGTTGGCGGCGACGGCTGAAAAGGCGGCAAGGGCGGCGGTGGCCGCGAGTGCCCGGCGGATGAGAGGCAACGACTTCATGATTGGGTGTTCCCGAACGTGTGCGTGAGAGGACCTGGGTCAACAGGCATCCAATGCAACGCTCATGCCACCAGACGCACGGGGTGGGTCAGCGTTTCGGGCACGAGCAGCGCCTCCATTTCAGCACGACTCATGATTCCGAGGCTCTCGGCCGTGGCTGCGATGGTGCCGCCGGTCGCGAGTGCAGTCTTGGCGATCAGCGCCGCCTTTTCATAACCGATGATGGGGTTCAGCGCGGTCACGAGCGTCACCGACTCCGCCACGCGGCGGGCCAGGAGTTCGGTATTCGCCTGAATGCCTTCCACGCAATGCACCTGCAAGGTCCGGCAGGCATTGGTCAGGTGCTTCACGCTCTTGGCCAGCGCCCACCCCATGATGGGCTCGAAGGCATTGAGCTGCAATTGCCCCGCCTCGCTGGCCATGGTGATGGTGACGTCATTGCCGATGACTTCGAAGGCCACCTGGTTCATCACCTCGGGGATCACCGGATTCACCTTGCCCGGCATGATGGACGAGCCCGCCTGCCGCGCGGGCAGCTTGATGTCGCCGAAGCCCGCCTGCGGTCCGGAAGACAGCAGGCGCAGGTCGTTGCAGATCTTGGACAGCTTGCAGGCCACGCGCTTGAGCACGCCCGACAGCTGCACGAAGGCGCCCGTGTCCTGCGTGGCTTCCACGAGGTTCTCGGACTTCACCACCGGCACGCCGGAGATGCCGGCCAGGAGGCCGATGACCTTTTCCGCATAGCCCGCCGGCGCATTGATGCCGGTGCCGATGGCCGTGGCGCCCAGGTTCACCTCGGTGATGAGTGCGCGGGCTTCGCGCAGGCGTTGCTCGTCCTCGCCGATCATGATGGCGAAGGCCATGAACTCCTGGCCCAGCGTCATGGGCACGGCGTCCTGCAGCTGGGTGCGGCCGATCTTGAGGATGCTGGAGAACTCCGCTGCCTTGGCCTCGAAGGCGCCACGCAGGTCGGCCATGGCGGCGATGAGCCGGCCGATGCCGAACCAGGCCGCCAGCCGCAGCGCGGTGGGGTAGACGTCGTTGGTGCTCTGCGAGGCGTTGACGTGGTCGTTGGGGTGCAGCACGTCGTAGCGGCCCTTGGCGTACCCCAGCCGCTCCAGTGCGCGATTGGCGATCACCTCGTTGGCGTTCATGTTGGTCGAGGTGCCGGCACCGCCCTGGATCACGTCCACCACGAACTGTTCGTGCAGCTCGCCGCGCACCAGGTCATCGCAGGCCAGCTCGATGGCTTCTGCCAGCCGCGCGTCGATCACGCCGAACGAGAGGTTGGCCTGGGCCGAGGCGCGCTTGACGAAAGCCAGCGCGCAGACCAGGTCGGACCAGCCGCCGATGGCCTGTCCGGTGATGGGGAAGTTCTCGACCGCGCGGGCGGTGTGCACGCCCCAGTAGGCCTCGGCGGGGATGTCCTTGTCGCCAAGAAAGTCGTGTTCGGAGCGGGTGGCTTGGATGGGCTGCATATTGGACGCGGACTGTACGTTTGCCCTTCTCGCGGGGTCCAATGCTGATTCTCGGAGGGTGTATGCGTTTGTTGCATGCGCCTATAGGGTTAACCCAAGGCACCTCGTGCAAACCCTGATCCCGAACGCAGGATGCATTCGGAAATCCGATGCCGCGACCGGATTTTTCTCGGAAAACCGAGCCCTGCCGGCGAAGTGGAAATCAGGCCGAGTCGCGCAGAAAGTCCCACAGCGCCTGAGCGCCGGGCTTGATGTGGCGGGCGACTTCCGGCCGTTCGCGGTAAATGCGCACTTCCATGGACAGCTCGCAGGCCCCAGGCGCGGAGGCCCGCACCAGCCGCTTGCTCTTGAGCTCCTTCTTCACCGAGCTGCCCGGCAGGAAGGCCAGGCCGTGGCCTTCCTGCGCCATCGCCTTCAGGCCTTCGGCCATGTCGGTCTCGTAAATGGGCTCGAGGTTGAGCGGTACCGGCGAAAGCTTGACGATCAGGTCCACCAGCCGGCCCAGGTAGGCACCCGAGCCGTAGCTGAGGAAGGGCACCTTGGCACCGGTGCCGGCCGGGATGTGGAACATCGGCTGGCCATCGTCGTCGGCCTTGGCGTAGGGCGCGATGGTCTCGTGGCCGAGGCTGAGCATCTCGTAGCGGTCGGGGCTGAGCTGCAGCGGCTGCGAGGGGTGGTGGTAGGCGATGAGCAGGTCGCAGCTGCCTTCGGTGAGCTGCATGACGGCGTCGTGCACGTTCAGCGCGGTGAGCCGGCTCTTGACGGCGCCGAAGCGCTTGCGCAGGTCCATCACCCAGTGCGGGAAGAAGGTGAAGGCCAGCGAGTGCGGCACCGCGAACTCGATCATGTCCTGCCCGGCCACCTGGTGGCCGCGCATCATGTTGCGGGTGGCCTGCAGGCTGCCCAGGATTTCCAGGGCCTGCGAGTGGAAGGTCTCGCCCGCGGGCGTGAGCCGCGTCGGGTAGGAGGACCGGTCCACCAGGTCCAGCCCAGCCCAGGCTTCCAGCGCCTGGATGCGGCGCGAGAACGCCGGCTGGGTCACGTGCCGCAACTGGGCCGAACGGGAGAAGCTCCTCGTCTCGGCCAGGCTCACGAAGTCTTCAAGCCACTTGGTTTCCATGTGTTGTCTTGTCGTCCACGGGCTTGCAACTCACCCGGCGTCATCCCCCGCCTGCTGCAAGCGCCACATGTCAGCATAGCGCCCGTTGAGCGCCAGCAGTTCGGCATGCGTGCCGCGCTCGATGATCCGCCCCAACTCCATCACGAGAATCTGGTGCGCGTCGACCACGGTGGACAGCCGGTGGGCGATGACCAGCGCCGTCTTGTTGCGCGCCACGCCCTGCAGCTCGGCCTGGATGGCACGCTCGTTGGCCGAGTCCAGCGCCGAGGTGGCCTCGTCGAAGATCATGATGGGCGGGTTCTTCAAGAGCGTGCGGGCGATGGCCACTCGCTGCTTCTCGCCGCCTGACAGCTTGAGCCCGCGCTCGCCCACCATGGTCTCGTAGCCTTTTGGCGTGGCGGTGATGAAGTCGTGGATGCGCGCCGCCTTGGCCGCCGCCTCGACCTCGTCCTGCGAGGCCCCGGCCCGGCCGTAGGCGATGTTGTAGGCCACCGTGTCGTTGAAGAGCACCGTGTCCTGCGGGACGATGCCGATGGACTGCCGCAGGCTGGCCTGCGTCACCTGCCGGATGTCCTGCCCGTCGATGCGCAGCGCGCCGCCGGTCACGTCGTAGAAGCGGTACATCAGCCGCGCCAGCGTGCTCTTGCCGGCGCCCGACGGCCCCACCACCGCCACCGTCTTGCCGGGCGGGATCTCGAAGCTGAGGTCATGCAGGATGGGCCGCGCCGGGTCGTAGGCAAAGCTGACGTGGTCGAAGGTGACGCGGCCTGCGCTGACCTCCAGCGGCTTGGCATCGGGCGCGTCGTCCACCTCGCGCTCGCGCTCCATCAGCGTGAACATCTTGTCCAGGTCGGTCAGCGACTGCTTGATCTCGCGGTAGATCACGCCCAGGAAATTGAGCGGGATGTACAGCTGGATCATGAAGGCGTTGATCATCACCAGGTCGCCCAGCGTCATGTGGCCGGCCACCACGCCGTTCGTGGCGCGCCACAGCATGAGCACCAGCCCGCCGGCAATGATGAGTTGCTGGCCGGTATTGAGGATGCTCAGCGTGGTCTGCGACTTCAGCGCCGCCTTTCGCAGCCGCTCCAGGCTCTCGTCGTAGCGCCTGGCCTCGTAGGCCTCGTTGTTGAAGTACTTGACCGTCTCGTAGTTCAGGAGCGAGTCGATGGCCTTGGAATGCGCCGTCGAGTCGAACTCGTTCATCTGCTTGCGGAACTGCGTGCGCCAGTTGGTCACCGTCACGGTGAAGGTGATGTAGATCACCAGCGCGCCCAGGGTGATCCAGGCGAACCACGGGTCGAACTTCACGCCCAGCAGCGTGAGCACGATGCCCACCTCGATGAGCGTGGGGATGATGCTGTACAGCGAGTACGAGATGAGCGACTGCACGCCTCGGGTGCCACGCTCGATGTCGCGCGTCATGCCGCCGGTCTGGCGTTCGAGGTGGAAGCGCAGGCTGAGCGAATGCAGGTGCCTGAAGACCTCCAGCGAGATGCTGCGCGCCGCGCCTTCAGTCGCCTTGGCGAAGACCAGTTCGCGCAGCTCGGTGAAGAGCGAGGTCGACAGCCGCAAGCCGCCGTAGGCCACCAGCAGCCCGATGGGCACGACCAGCACGGCGCGAACATCGCCCGGCGGAATCGTCAGGTTGTCCACCAGCTTCTTGAGCAGCAGCGGCACGCCCACGTTGGCCAGCTTGGCACCCACCATGAAGGCCAGCGCCAGGATGACCCGCACCCGGTAGCGCCACAGGTAGGGCACCAGCTTGCGCAGGGTCTGCCCATCGGTGTGGGCGCGCGCGGGCGCGGCAGCCGCCGGGGCGGCGGCGATGGAAGAAGAATCGGCTGTGGCGCGGCGCATCGTGAAAGAATCGGGCAGGTTTCCGAGCCCAAGTGAAGCACATGTCCGAGATTACAAGCCCTGCCCCCAACCTCGTCCCCGACTCGCTGGCGCCGCTGAAGCTGCCCGACGACCGCGAGCTGGTCATGCGCGTCATGCCCATGCCGGCGGATGCCAACGGCAACGGCGACATCTTCGGCGGCTGGATCATGGCCCAGGTCGACCTGGCCGGCTCCGTGCTGCCGGCACGCATCGCCAAGGGGCGCATCACCACGGTGGCTGTGAACCAGTTCGTGTTCAAGCAGCCGGTGTCGGTGGGCGACCTGCTCAGCTTCTACGCCAAGGTCGAGCGCATTGGCCGCACCTCGGTGACCGTGCATGTGGAGGTCTACGCCGAGCGCAACCCGGCCAACCTGCACGTGGTGAAGGTGACCGAAGCCAACCTCACCTTCGTGGCCATCGACAAGGACGGCCAGCCGCGCACGATCCCGCGCTCCTGACAGGGCGACTCCGCGGCCGCAGAATGGGCCCGTCGCGGGAGACAGCGATGGACCTACCGATCTCCACCCGAGAGGACGCCGGCCGGCAACTGGCCGCACGGCTGGAAAGCCACCGCGGGCGCGATGCGGTGGTGCTGGCGCTGCCGCGTGGCGGCGTGCCGGTGGGCGCCGAGATCGCCCGCGCGCTGGACCTGCCGCTGGACCTGCTGTTCGTTCGCAAGATCGGCCTGCCCTGGCAGCCGGAGCTGGCCTATGCCGCCGTGGTGGACGGGAATCCGCCGGAGGTGGTGATCAACGAGGACGTGGCCCGCATCGATCCGATGAGCTCGACCGAACTGGCCTCGGCGATGCAGCGGGAAGTGGCGGAAATCGAGCGGCGGCGGACCGTGTACATGAATGGCCGGGCGCCGATGGAGGTGACCGGGCGCGAGGTCATCCTGGTGGACGACGGCCTGGCCACGGGCACCACCGCCAAGGCCGCACTGGTGGCGCTGCGTCGGCGGGCGCCGTCCACGCTCATCCTCGCGGTGCCGGTGGCACCGGAGGACACGGTCAACGAGATGCGATCGCTGGTGGACGTGGTGGTGTGCCTGGCGATGCCGGAGCCCTTCCACGCCATCGGCATCCACTACCGGGACTTTCACCAACTGGAGGACGACGAAGTGCTCGGCATCCTCGCAGCAGTCGCCTGAGTGCTCAATCCACGAAGAAGTCGGGAATGAAGTCCTTCGTGCCCGGCACGACGCTGTACTTGTCCAGGTCGGTCACGCCATGCGAGGCGAGCACCTCGTCGTCGATGAAGAAGTTGCCCGTCGTGGCCTTCGCGTCACTGGTGAGGATGAGGTAGGCCGCATCCGACAGGATCTCCGCCGTGCGGCACTTGTTGACATCCACACCCGGGATCATCTGCAAGGCCGCCGTCGCAATCGCGGTGCGCGGCCACAGCGAGTTCACCGCGATGCCCAGCGGCTTGAACTCGCCCGAATGCCCGAGCGTGCATTCGCTCATGCCGTACTTGGCCATCGTGTAGGCCACGTGGTTCTTGAACCAGTGCTGCTTCATCGACAGCGGCGGCGACATGTTCAGCACATGCGGGTTGCGTCCGGCCTGTGCCGCCTTGACGAGGTGCGGCAGGCAGGTCTGCGTGCACAGGTAGGTGCCGCGCACGTTCACGCCGAACATCAGGTCGAAACGCTTCATGGGCGTGTCGGTCGTGGGCGTGAGGCTGATCGCGCTGGCGTTGTTCACCAGGATGTCGATGCCACCGAACTCCGCCACCGCCTGCGCCACGGCCGCATGCACGCTGGCCTCGTCGCGGATGTCGGTCTGGATGGGCAGGGCCTTTCCGCCGGCAGCCACGATCTCGGCCGCCGCCGAATGGATGGTGCCTGGCAGCTTCGGGTTGGCATCGGTGGTCTTGGCCGCGATGACGATGTTGGCGCCGTCCTGCGCAGCCCGCTTGGCGATCGCCAGTCCGATGCCGCGCGAGGCACCCGTGATGAAGAGGGTCTTGCCCGAAAGGGTGTTGCTCATGTCGTCTCCAGTCTTGTCGTGGCGATGTGTCGGGCGAGTGCCTCGCCGCAGGTGCGGTACACCGGCTCGCCCGGATGGAACCCGTCGGACGCCATGCAGCCCGCGTCCAGTCTCAACTCGATGGGCACGTGCGCGACGTCGCGCCGCGTGGCCGCCCAGCGCGCCATGGCCTGGTCATGCCGGCGCGCATCGCTGCCCATGATCCACCTCAGGGGCTGGGGCAGCAAGGGAAACTGATGCACCGGCGGCAAGGGTGCGAAGGCCACGTGCTTCACACCGGTGTGGGCCAGCAGCCAGTCGGCGAGCGCCTCGCGATGCTGCACGGCACGGTGCGACGGCACCTGGTCGATGACGTCGTTCACGCCGAGCACGACCACGGCCACGTCGGCCGGGCCAGGCTTTTCCTGCCGGACCAGATCGAGCGCCTGCGCCGAGGTGATGCCCGACTTGGCGACCAGGTGCCAATGCACCTCGGCGCTCGCCGCCTCGGCCAGCGTGCGCGTGAGGTGGCCGGCCAGTGCGATGTCCTGCGTATCGACCCCGACGCCGGCACCGGAGGAATCGCCCACGATGAGCACACGCAGCACCGGCCCCTGGCCGAACACGCCGCGGCGCTCGCCCGCCGCTTCCGGCAAGGTCGGCGCGCGGCGCCGCGTCATCACGGCCTGCACGATGAGCAGGGGCGACAGCAGCAGCTTCGCGACCAGGCTCATCAATGGGCCTGCATCAGGAGAACTGCGAGAAATCAGGCTTGCGCTTCTGGAAGAAGGCCGTGAAGGCCTCGCGCGCCTCGGGGCTCGTGAGCCGCTCCTGGAACACGCCGCCTTCGACGGCGATGGTCTCCAGCACCGCGGCCGAGCTCGCACGGCGCATGAGCTTCTTGCTTTCGCGCACGGCGCCCGGCGGCAGCGCGTTGAAACGCTCGGCCATGCGGCGCGCGTGGTTCACCACCTCGGTAGCAGGCAGCACGGCATTGGCCAGGCCCAGGTCGACGGCGTCCTGCGCGGTGAACGGATCGCCCAGCAGCAGCTTTTCGGCCGCCTTCACGTGGCCGACGAGCTGCGGCAGCACGAGGCTGGAGGCGAACTCCGGCACCAGGCCCAGGCTGGTGAAGGGCATGGCCAGGCGCGCTTCATCCGACACATAGACCAGGTCGCAATGCAGCAGCAGCGTGGTGCCGATGCCGATGGCCGCGCCCGTCACGGCCGCCACCACCGGCTTCTCGCTGGTGGTCAGGGCCTTCATGAACTGGAACACCGGCGAGTCCATGCCCTGCTTGGGGCGGTGCATGAAGTCTTCGAGGTCGTTGCCCGAAGTGAAGATGCCGGGCTGGCCGGTGATGAGCACCGCGCGCACGGCGGCATCGCTGTTGGCGCTGCGCAGGGCCTGTGCCATGGCGGCGTACATGTCGACGGTGATCGCGTTCTTCTTTTCCGGCCGCGCGATCTCGATGGTGGTGACGCCATTCAGGGTGGCGGTCTTGATGCTCATGCTGCTGTCTCCTGCGAAAGTTGGAATCCCTGGAGCAGCGCCAGCGTGCGCGTCCAGAGCGATGTCTTGAATTGGTCCCTGAAGAATCCGAAGTGCCCGATGCGCCTGGCCTGCACGTCCGCCGGCGCGATGCGTTCGACCCGGCGCGGCGCGTTGGCGTAGCAGTCCACGAGCACGCGGGTGCCGCGTTCGGTCATGAGCTCGTCGTCGGTGATGGACAGTGCAACGAGCGGGAAGCGGGCGGACTCGAACTTCTCGCGCACTGCATCGCCTTCGGCGCCCACGTGGTAGCGCGGGTTCAGGCACCACTTGCGCCATTGCATCACGACCCCGGCCGGAAGATTGCCCACCTTGCGGAATCTGCGCCCCGGGAAGTAGCCGAAGAGGCGGGTGGCCAGCGGAACCAGCACGTACCAGAAGTACAGCACCATGCGCTTGAGTTGCGGCGCGTTGTCGCGCCAGTAGCCGCTGCCTGCTGCAATGGACACGAGTCCCGCGATGCGGTCGCGGTGCTTGAGCATGCCCGGCAGTTGCGCGCCCAGGCTGTGGCCGATGACGTAGACCGGCAAGCCATGCGCGCGGCGCACGGTCTCGGCGATCACCGCGTCAAAGTCGTCGGCCCAGTCGAAGAGATCGGCCTGCAACCTGTTCAGCGGCGTGCGCTGCGAGTCGCCCATGCCGCGGTAGTCGAAGCTCGCGACGAGGTAACCCTGCGAGGCGAGCCACTGCGCGAAGGCCGCGTAGTAGTCCTGCTTCACGCCCATGGCGCCGCCGATCACGACCGCGGCGCGCGGCGTGTCCAGCGGCTCATAGAAGCGGGTGGCGACGAGGGCGTCGCCCGTGGAGGCAAGGTCAAGCTGGCGCGCACGCATGGCTACTCCTTCCACCAAAGCCGAAAACGCGAAGGGCGCCACGTTTCACATTTCACCCTTCACGTTCCACGCAAATAGAGGCCGCTTGTGGCGGCCGGCAAGGCCGCGTTGGTAGCGACCCTGCGTAACTCAGACGCGTTCGAAGATGCCCGCCGCGCCCTGGCCGGTGCCGACGCACATCGTCACCATGCCGTACTTCAGGTTGTGGCGGCGCAGGGCGTGCACCACCGTGGCCGCGCGGATCGCGCCGGTCGCGCCCAGCGGGTGGCCCAGGGCGATCGCGCCGCCCATCGGGTTCACCTTGGCCGGGTTCAGGCCGATGCTGTTGATCACCGCGAGGGACTGCGCCGCGAAGGCTTCGTTCAGCTCGATCCAGTCGATCTGGTCCTGCGTGAGGCCGGCGTACTTCAGCGCCGCGGGAATCGCCTCGATCGGGCCGATGCCCATGATCTCCGGCGGCACGCCGCGGGCGGCGAAGCTCACGAAACGGGCCAGCGGCTTCAGGTCGTACTGCTTGATGGCCTTCTCGCTGGCCAGGATGAGCGCACCGGCGCCATCGCTGGTCTGCGAGCTGTTGCCGGCGGTGACGCTGCCCTTGGCGGCGAACACCGGCTTGAGCTTGGCCAGGCCTTCGAGCGAAGTGTCCTTGCGGGGACCTTCGTCGAGGTTGACGGTGCGGGTCTTGGTGATCTGCTCACCGGTCTCCAGGTTCGGGAAGCGGTCCACCACGTCGATCGGCGTGATCTCGTCGGTGAACTCGCCAGCCGCCTGCGCCTTCAGGGCGCGCAGATGCGACTCGAGGGCGAAGGCATCTTGCGCTTCGCGCGAGACCTTCCACTTCTCGGCGACCTTCTCGGCCGTCAGGCCCATGCCGTAGGCGATGCCCACGTTCTCGTCCTTGGCGAACACCTCGGGGTTGAACGACGGCTTGTTGCCGCCCATGGGCACGAGGCTCATGGACTCGGCGCCACCGGCGATCAGCACGTCGGCCTCGCCCACGCGGATGCGGTCGGCGGCCATCTGGATGGCGGTCACGCCCGAGGCGCAGAAGCGGTTCACGGTCACGCCGCCCACGGGGTGCTGGAAGGCCAGCGCCATCGCGATGCGGGCCATGTTCATGCCCTGCTCGCCCTCGGGGAAGGAGCAGCCGATGATCGCGTCCTCGATGGCCTTGGGGTCCAGCGAGGGCACTTGCAGCATCGCGCTCTTCACCGCGGCGACCAGCAGGTCGTCGGGGCGCGTGTTCTTGAAGTAGCCGCGGCCGGAGCGGCCGATGGGCGTGCGGGTGGCGGCGACGATGTAGGCGTCTTGAACTTGCTTGCTCATTGCTTTGTTTCCTTCAAAGTGCCGAATCAGTTGCGCACCGGCTTGCCGGTCTGCAGCATGCCCATGATCCGTTCCTGGGTCTTGGGGTTGTCCAGCAGCGCGCAGAAGTGCTTGCGTTCCAGCGCCATCAGGTATTCCTCGCTCACCAGCGAGCCGGCGTCCACGTCGCCGCCGGTCACGACGTCGGCGATCAGCGTGCTGATGTGGAAGTCGTGCTGGCTGATGAAGCCGCCGTCGCGCATGTTGGCCAGCTGGCCCATGACGGTCGCCTTGGCGTTGCGGCCGGCCACGGGGAACAGCTTCTTGTGCGGTGCGCGGTAGCCGGCGTCGTACATGGCCTTCGCTTCGGTGATCGCGACGTACAGCAGCTCGTCCTTGTTGGCGACGATGGTGTCGCTATCGAGGATGTAGCCCAGCTTGCGCGACTCGATGGCGCTGGTGCCCACCTTGGCCATGGCAGCGTTGGTGAAGCCGTCCTTCAGGAAGGCGAAGATGTCGGCGTTGGCATTGCCGGCCGCGGCCATTTCAGCGGCGCGGCGGGCGATGTAGGTCAGGCCGCCGCCACCGGGGATCAGGCCCACGCCGACTTCGACCAGGCCCACGTAGGTTTCCATCGCCGCGACGCGCTTGGCCGAGTGCACCGAGATCTCGCAGCCGCCGCCCAGCGCGATGCCGCGCATGGCCGAGACCACCGGCACCGTCGCGTAGCGCAGGCGCAGGAAGGCGTCCTGCAGCTTCTTGACCTCGGGCAGGATGCCCTTGCCGCCCGACTTCATGAAGACGGGCATCAGCGCCTCGAGGTTGGCGCCGGCGGAGAACACGTCGTCCGGCGACCAGATCACCACGCCCTTGTAGGACTTCTCGGCGATCTCGACGGCCTTGAGCAGGCCCTCGGTGACCAGCGGGCTGATCAGGTGCAGCTTGGCGGTGATGCTGGCGATGACGACTTCATTGTCCAGCGTCCACACGCGCACTTCGTCGTTCTTGAAGAGCTCGGTGCCCGACTTCAGCGGCTCGACCGAGCCGTCGCCCACGAGGGACTCGGGGAAGAACTGGCGCGCGTACACCGGCAGCTTGCTGCGCGGGATGTACTTGCCTTGCGATGCGCTCCACGAGCCTTCGGCAGTGTGGACACCGTCGCGGCCGTCGAACACCCAGGCGGGCAGCGGAGCCTCGGAGAGCGCCTTTCCGGCATCGATGTCGGCCTTGACCCACTCGGCCACCTGCTTCCAGCCGGCTTGCTGCCACAGCTCGAAGGGGCCTTGGCTGGTGCCGAAGCCCCAGCGCATGGCGAAGTCCACCTCGCGGGCGGATTCGGCGATGTCGGCCAGGTGCACGGCGGCGTAGTGGAAGCCGTCGCGCAGGATGGCCCACAGGAACTGCGCCTGCGGGTTGGTCGATTCACGCAGCAGCTTCAGGCGCTCGGCCGGGGCCTTCTTGAGCATGCGGGCGACGATCTCGTCGGCCTTCTTGCCGGCGGGCACGTAGTCGCCGGTGGCGGCGTCGAAACGCTGGATGTCCTTGCCGACCTTCTTGTAGAAGCCCGCGCCGCTCTTCTGGCCCAGCGCTCCCGCGCCGATCAGCTTGGTGACCACGGCCGGCGTCGCGTACGACGGGAAGAACGGGTCATCGGCCAGGTTGTCCTGCAGCGTCTTGATGACGTGCGCCATCGTGTCCAGGCCCACCACGTCGGCGGTGCGGAAGGTGCCCGAGCTGGCGCGGCCCAGCTTCTTGCCGGTCAGGTCGTCCACCACGTCGTAGCTGAGGCCGAAGGTCTCGGCTTCCTTCATCGTGGCCAGCATGCCGGCGATGCCCACGCGGTTGGCAACGAAGTTCGGCGTGTCCTTGGCGCGCACCACGCCCTTGCCCACGGCGCTGGTCACGAAGGCTTCGAGCTGGTCGATGACTTCAGGCTGGGTGGTCGGCGTGGCGATCAGCTCGACCAGGTACATGTAGCGCGGCGGGTTGAAGAAGTGGATGCCGCAAAAACGCGGCTTGATCTCTTCAGGCAGCACTTCCGACAGCTTGGTGATCGACAGGCCCGAGGTGTTGGATGCGACGATCGCGTGCGGCGCGAGGCTCGGAGCGATCTTCTTGTACAGGTCCAGCTTCCAGTCCATGCGCTCGGCAATGGCCTCGATCACGAGGTCGCAATCCTTGAGCAGGTCCAGGTGTTCTTCGTAGTTCGCCTGCTGGATCAACGCCGCGTCTTCGGGCACACCCAGGGGAGACGGCTTGAGCTTCTTCAGGCCATCGACCGCCTTCGTGACGATGGCGTTCTTCGGACCTTCCTTGGCGGGCAGGTCGAACAGCACCACGGGCACCTTGACGTTGACGAGGTGGGCGGCGATCTGCGCGCCCATCACGCCGGCGCCGAGAACGGCCACCTTGCGCACGGGGAATCGGGTCATGGTCTTTCCTTGGTTGAATTTATGAAGGCTTTCGGGTCACTCGACCCGAATCCACGTTTGCGTTCTGTAGAAGGGGCCGATGTAGCCGCGCATCTGCAACTGCTTGCCGCCTTCGAGCGTGCGGACCTTGGCGCGATAGACCTTGCCGTTCTTCGGGTCGGTCACGTCGCCGCCTTCGTACCACTCCTCATCGCCCTTCTTGAGGTTGCGCAGGATGGTCAGGCCCACGAGCGGCTTGCCGGCGCGCTCGTCCTTGCACTCGTCACACACGGCGTTGGGCTTGGCGCTGGGGTCGAGGATCTTCTCGATCTTGCCCGTGAGCACGCCAGCGGTCTCGCTGATGCGCACCAGCGACTTCTCGGTCTTGCCGTCGTCGTCGATGGTCTTCCACAGGCCCACCGGCGTCGCCTGGGCGAACGCCAGCGAGTGGGCCACGAATGCAACTGTTGCGAGCGCGATCTTCAGCATGCTGTGCCTCCTGTTGTCGGATCGGCGCATTGCATCAGAACAGGGATTCCTCAACGTCCATCATGGGCTTGGCGCCAGCGCGGGCCGTGCGGATGAGCGTCGCGGTCTCGGGCAGCAGCTTGGCGAAGTAGAAGCGCGCCGTGTGCAGCTTGGCCTTGTAGAACGGGTCGCCGCCGTCCACCTTGGCCAGCGCGATCTTGGCCATGCGGGCCCAGAAGTAGCCGAACACCAGGTGGCCGCAGACGCGCAGGTAGTCAACAGCCGCAGCGCCCACTTCGTCGGGGTTCTGGAAGGCCTTCATGCCGATCTCGGTGGTCAGCTTGGTGACCTTCTCGCCCAGCTCGGCCAGCGGGTTCACGAATTCCTGCATGGCTTCGTTCGTGCCTTCTTCTTCCACGAAGTCGCGAACGATCTTGCCGAACTTCTTCAGCTTGGCGCCGTTGTCGGCGAGCACCTTGCGGCCCAGCAGGTCCAGCGACTGGATGGTGTTGGTGCCTTCGTAGATCATGTTGATGCGGGCGTCGCGCACGAACTGCTCCATGCCCCACTCGGCAATGTAGCCGTGGCCGCCGAACACCTGCATGCAATGCGAGGTGGAGATCCAGGCGTTGTCGGTGAGGAAGGCCTTGACGATCGGGGTCAGCAGGGCCACGAGGTCGGCAGCATCCTTGCGCTCGTCCTCGTCCTCCGAGGACAGTTCCTTGTCCAGCAGCAGCGTGGTCCAGATTGACAGCGCACGGCCGCCTTCGGCGTAGGCGCGGGCGGTCAGCAGCATCTTGCGCACATCGGGGTGCACGATGATGGGGTCGGCCGGCTTGTCGGCCGCCTTCACGCCCGACAACGAACGCATCTGGATGCGGTCCTTCGCATAGGCCACGGCGTTCTGGTAGGCCACTTCGGTCAGGCCCAGGCCCTGCATGCCCACGCCCAGCCGGGCGGCGTTCATCATCACGAACATCGCGGCCAGGCCCTTGTTGGGCTCGCCCACCAGGGTGCCGACGGCGCCGTCGAGCACCATCTGCGCGGTGGCGTTGCCGTGGATGCCCATCTTGTGCTCCAGGCCGCCGCAGTAGATGCCGTTGCGCGAGCCGATCTTGCCTTCGGGCGTCACGTTGTACTTGGGCACCACGAAGAGCGAAATGCCCTTGGAGCCTTGCGGTGCATCCGGCAGGCGGGCCAGCACCAGGTGAACGATGTTCTCGCTCATGTCGTGCTCGCCGGCGGAGATGAAGATCTTGTTGCCGGTGATCTTGTAGGTGCCGTCCGCTTGCGGTTCAGCCTTCGTGCGCAGCAGGCCGAGGTCGGTGCCGCAATGCGGCTCGGTCAGGCACATCGTGCCGGTCCACTGGCCGCTGGTGAGCTTGGGCAGGTACAGCTTCTTCTGCTCGTCGGTGCCATGCGCATGCAATGCCTCGTAGGCGCCGTGCGAGAGGCCCGGGTACATGGTCCAGGCCTGGTTGGCCGAGTTCATCATCTCGTACATGCACTGGTTCACCACGTGCGGCAGGCCCTGGCCGCCGAAGGCCGGGTCGCAGCTCAGCGCGGGCCAGCCGCCTTCGACGTACTGCAGGTAGGCTTCCTTGAAGCCCTTGGCGGTGGTCACCTCGTGCGTGGCCTTGTCGAGCTTGCAGCCTTCCTGGTCGCCGATCTGGTTCAGCGGGGCGATGACCTGCGAGGCGAACTTGCCACCTTCCTCCAGCACCGCGTTGATGGTGTCGGCATCGACATCGGCATGCGCGGGCAGCTGCTTGAGTTCGTCCACGACGTTGAGAAGCTCGTGCAGCACGAATTGCATGTCGCGCAGCGGAGGGGTGTACTGGGCCATCGTGAAACTCCTTCAGTGGAATCGAGGTGCGTGAATCGTTGTGGACTGCCGGTCAGCCGCGTGCCTTGGCACGGGTTGCCCGAGGGGGAGCGCTCTTCGCGCCATGGAGGATCTGTTGGCCGACCGGCGTGGCGTAGTGCCCCACCAGCCGTTCGAATGCGGTGCGCACGCGCTCAAGGGCGCCCGGGTTGCGCAGGAATCGCGCATCGTGGTGAAGCGCGAGGATGAGGCCGTGCAGCTCGAACACGAGCTGCAGCGGATCGATGTCTTGTTGCAGGTGGCCTTCGTCGACGGCGATGCGAACCGACTTCTCGAGCGCCGACTGCCAGGCCAGGACCATCACCGCCAGCGCGTCGCGCACGGGGCCGGGACGGTCGTCGAACTCCACCGCGCCGCTGATGTAGATGCAGCCCGAGTCCAGCTCCATGGACACGCGGTGCACCCAGCGCTGGAACAGCGCACGCAGGCGAGGCAGGCCGCGGGCTTCACGCATGGCCGGAAAGAACACTTCTTCCTCGAACTTGCTGTGATACTCGCGGATGACGGAGATCTGGAGTTCCTCGCGGGAGCCGAAGTGGGCGAAGACGCCCGACTTGCTCATCTGCGTGACTTCGGCGAGCGCGCCGATGGACAATCCCTCCAGCCCCATGTTGGCGGCCAGCGCCAGGGCGGCATCGAGGATCGCGGCGCGCGTCTGCTGGCCCTTGAGCAGCGTGCGCTGCGGGGCGGCGGATTCGCGGATCGGTGATACGTTGCTGTCTGACACGGCGTTGGGTGGTTGTCTCGGGCCACGGAATCGAACGGTCGTTCTATTTTGCAGATTTCCGAGGGAGACGGGGTGGCCGTGCGAGCCTTTTTCTAGGCTGTTGCGCCTAGACCCCGCAACATCGCGATATCCGTCACGGGTTTTCCCGTGGGTCGGACACACATCCAAGCACGTTGAAACGACGCCGAGATGACGTCGTGGCGGGCGCGCCTCTGCAAGCTTCGCGCCTATTGAGTCATTCCCCTGGATTGGCTAATCTCCCAGGAAGGAGTGTTTTCGCGTGGAAGTGCTTCAACTCGACGTTTCCGGCCGGCCTCAATCCTGGATTTCCGCAAAGGAAGCTGCCTGCATCTATGCCAGCGATGGCGTCGCCTGGACGCTGGGGGCGCCCTTTCACGTCATGCGAGGCGGCATGCAGCGCACCACCGGGCTGCAGTCGCGCATCGAGGTCCACCCGATCATCGCCGTGCGCGGCGCGGTGCCCAGCCGGGCCTGGCGCCAGACGCCGGCGCTGTCCAACCCCAAGCTTTTCGTGCGCGACCGCCACGTCTGTGCGTACTGCGGCGGCAACTTCCACGCCGACGACCTGACCCGCGAGCACATCACGCCCACCTCGCGCGGCGGCCACGACACCTGGATGAATTGCATCACCGCCTGCCGGGGCTGCAACGGCCGCAAGGGAAACCGCCTGCCCGAAGAGGCGCACATGTCGCTCATGTACCTGCCCTACGTGCCGAGCCTGCACGAGGACATGATTCTTCGCGGCCGGCGCATCCTGGCCGACCAGATGGAATTCCTCCTGGCCAGCGTGCCCCGGCACAGCCGGTTGCACGGCTGAGGTTGCCACTGGGTAAAGTTCGGAACTTACGAGGCGTTGTGCGACTCCGCAGAACGCTGATCCTGGAGCCAACATGAAACACTCTTTACTCGTCCTCTCACTCGTCGCGGCCCTGTCCGCCTGCACCACCACCAGCCCTGACGTGATCCAGAAAGGCGACGCGCAGCGCCTGTCGCAGGTGCAGGACGGGACGGTGCTGTCGGTGCGCCCCGTCGTGGTGGAAGGCAACCAGAGCGGCGTCGGCGCGGCCGCCGGCGGCGTGGTCGGCGGTGTCGCCGGCTCCACGGTGGGCGGCCACCGCGAAGGTGCCGTCGTGGGCGTGCTGGGCGCGGTTGCCGGCGCTGTCGTGGGCAATGCGGTCGAGCGCATGAGCACCCGCGAAGAGGCCGTCGAAATCCTGCTGCAGCTTCGCAATGGCGAACGGCGCGCCATTGTTCAAGCCAAGGGCAACGAGAACCTGGTGGCTGGCGATCCGGTCATCCTCGTCACCACGGGTGGCAAGACACGGGTGACTCGGGCGCCGGCGGTTCAAGCTGCACCGAAGAGCTGAGTCTCTCTGTCGTTCCTTTCAAAAGCGCGCTCCTTGGGGCGCGCTTTTGTTTTTGGGATGACGCCGTTGGGGTGGGGCAAAGGCGTGGGTTTTCTCGTCGAGCCAGCCCCACGCCACTTGAGCGGCAGGCGGCATGGGCCAGGGGCTGCGTCTGTGGCGGCGAGCAGCGCAGCACCGAGGGGTGGCGTGCGCAGCACGCTTCGTCTTCTGACTCACGGGGACTGTTTGACCATAGCGCACCGCAGGGGCGCGGAGGGAGTTTCCCCGTGCACCCCTCGGTGCGAGCAGCACAGCGCAGTCGGCCGCAGGCCGACCGCCACAGCCGCAGCCCCTGGCCCATGCCGCCTGCCGCGGAACCACCCGACACTCAGCAATCCTGGGGATTGAGCCCCACCCACCCCTGTGCTGTACTGGCGCGCGTCCCAAGAGCAACGCGGCCCAGCCGGGAGACAACATGGCAGACCCCGTGACCCTGAAGCTGCGCGGCGCGCCCCTGCCGCCGGAGCGCCTGCCTCGTGTCTTCGAAAGCAGCCAGCGATCGGCCACCGTCGCACAGGACGATCCCTTCCTGCCGCGCGGCCTGCTCAAGGTGGACCGGGCCTACGACCTCTCCACCAGCGCACGTTCCAGCGAGGCCGGCCACGTGCCTCGCGACGTGCCGTCCACCGCCAACCAGGTGGTGGTCATGGAACTCCCCGAGGGCGTCACCGTCATCACCCATGCGCAGAACCTGCGCGACACCCTGAAGCGGGTCGATCCCAATGCCATCGATGCCGATGGCGCCATCGTCTTCGACACCGCCTTGCGCGAACGCGGCGCGTCCATGCGAGGCGCACTGGGCGATGCGATGGCCGAGGGCCTGAACTCCATCGTCTCGCAGATCTACACCGTGACCGTCGGCCATGCCGCCGACCCCATCATCGACGCGGCCAAGCGCAAGGCCTGCGAATGGCTGGGGCAGAAGGCGGAAGACAAGATCGAGCAGTACGCCGAGCTGGGCGTGAGCTGGCTGGGCACCAAGGCGCTGATGTGGGCCATCGAAAGCCGGCTCAAGCGTGAGCCCGGCCTGTACCGCTGGGTCAACGGCGAGCTGGTGCAGCGCTTCGAATCCGGCGATCGGCAACTGGCTGCCCTGGCACCTGCCGGGCCCTTCCTGGTGATGATCCATGGCACCGGCTCCAGCACCAGCGGAAGCTTCGATGCGCTGCAAGGCGCATCACCGGCCTATTGGCGCAACTTCGAGGACCGCTACGGCGACCGGGTGCTGGCCTTCGAGCACCGGACGCTGTCGGAGAGTCCGGCCGAAAACGCGCTGCAGCTGGCACGCGCACTGCCCGAAGGCGCCAAGCTGCACATCGTCACCCACTCGCGCGGCGGGCTGGTCGGCGACCTGATGTGCCTCGATCACTTCGATGACCTGATCGACGGCTACGCGCTGGACAACGCCCAGCTGGGCGAAGCCGACCCCGCCGAGCGCGAACGCCTGCGCACCGAGCTGACCCGCGCCTACGCCGAGCAACGCAGCGCCCTGCACGAGCTGGCGGCGGAACTGGCTCGCAAGAAGATCCGCGTCGAGCGCTACGTACGCGTGGCCTCGCCTGCGCGGGGCACGCGGCTGGCCAGCGGCAACTTCGATGTGTTCCTGTCGTCGCTGCTGTCGCTCATGGGCTGGGTGCCGGCGTTCAAGGGAAACCCCATCTACTCGGCCTTCAAGCGCGTGGTGCTGGAGGTCGCGAAGAACCGCACCAAGCCCAACCTCGTGCCGGGCATCGAGGCGATGCTGCCGGGTTCGCCGATGGCGCGCTTCCTCGCCCGCGCGACGCCGCAGGACGGCATCAAGCTGGCGGTCATCAGCGGTGACATCGAGGGCGGCGGCTGGCTCAAGCGGCTGGGCGTGCTGTTCACCGACTTCACCTTCTTCGGCAATGTCGACAACGACCTGGTGGTCGACACCGATGCCATGACCGCCGGCATCGCGCGGCCCGAAACCACCCGCGTGCTCTTCGACCAGGGGCCGGAGGTCAACCACTTCCGCTACTTCACCAACGATGCGACGCGCAATGCATTGCGCAGCTGGCTGCTGGAGCCTTCGGTCGACTCGGTGGAAGCCTTCCGGCCTCTGCGCGGCGTGGACGACAGCGTCGCCGCGCCCGTGCGTGCACGCGGCGCGCTGCCGCCCACCGCGCCCATGCCGGTCACCATTCTGCTGCCGGGCATCATGGGCACGCACCTGCGCCTGGCGGGCCGCGAACGGGTGTGGTTCAACATCGCCTCGCTGGCCGTGGGCGGGCTGGCCAAGCTGCAGACCGTGGGCAGCAAGAAGGACACGGTGGAAGCCGAAGCCCTCTTCGCGCAGTTCTACGGCGACCTGCAGAAGTACCTCGAAGGCAGCCAGCGCGTCGTGCCCTTCCCCTACGACTGGCGCCAGCCGATGGACGTGCTGGCCGACCGGCTCGCCGCCGTGCTGCGCCAGCAGCTGGACGCCACCAAGGCGCCGATGCAGCCGGTGCGCCTGCTGGCCCACAGCATGGGCGGGTTGGTGGTGCGCGCGCTGATCCACAAATACCCCGAGCTCTGGGATGAAGTGATGGGCCGCGACGGAGCGCGGCTGGTGATGCTGGGCACGCCCCACCAAGGCTCGCACCTGATGGTGGAGGCGCTGATCGGCAAGTCCGAGACCGTGCGCAAGCTGGGCATCCTGGACACCGCGCACGACCTGCAGGAGGTGGTGGACATCATCGCCAGCTTCCCCGGCGCCTTGCAGCTGCTGCCCAAGCCGGGCTTCAAGGACACGGGCAACGACAGCACGCCGGAATACTTCGAGCCCGCCACCTGGGGCAGCTTCAAGAAGGACATGCGCGACTTCTGGTTCGGCGACGGCATCGGCGCGCTGCCCTCGGCCGCAATGCTCAAGCAGGGCCAGTGGCTGTGGCTGCAGGACCGGCGCGTGCCGCCCGCGCTGCCCACCAAGCATGAGAAGAAGGTGGCCTACGTCTTCGGCTGCGCGGCCAAGACGCCTTGTGGCGTCGTGCGCGAAGGCGACCGATGGAAGATGCTCGGCACGCCGCACGGCGACGGATCCGTCACCTGGGATTCGGGCCGCATCGACGGCATCGGCCAGTTCTTCTACATGCCGGCGGAACACGGCGCGCTGGCCGACACCGAGGAATACTTCGAGTCCATCGCCAGCCTGGTGGACCACGGGGAAGGCGGGCAGCTGATGACCACGCCACCCGCGGTGCGCGGCGCCGATGCCGCGCCCACCGTGGCCTCCTACGACGCCGGCCCCACGCCCTACCCCACCGACAGCGAAGCCGCGGCCGGCCTCTTCGGCGCCGGCAAGCGGGTGCGTTCGCGCGCCCGCCGCCAGGACGTGCTGGGCGTGCGCGTGCGCGCCATGGACCTGCGCCAGGTGACGCAGCCCTTGATGGTCGGCCACTACGAGCAGGATGCGATCTCGGGCCCCGAGGCGCTGATCGACAAGAACCTCGTGCACGGCGAGCTCACCGTGCGGCACCACCTGGGCCTGTATGCCGGCGCCATTGGCACGGCGAGCTGCGTGATGATGCACAGCAGCGCCCAGGAGAAGCAGCGCGGCAGCATGCGCGGCGCCGTGGTGGCCGGCCTGGGCAAGTACGACGGCTCGCTCACGGTGGGCAGCCTCACAGAGGCCCTGCGCACCGCCTGCCTGCGCTACCTGGTGCATGTGATGGACAGCGGCGCAGTGGCCGCGGGCACCGAGAAGGCCGAGGGCGTGAAGCTCGCGAGCCTGCTCATCGGCTACAACTCCTCGGCCAACCTCACCATCGCTGATTCGGTGCTGGCGCTGATCCGCGCCACCGTCGAGGCCAACCAGCATTTCGCGCAGACCACCGGCTCCAAGCTGCGCATCGCCTGCCTGGAGATCGTGGAGGTCTACCTCGACTCGGCCATCACCGCCACGTACTCGGCACGCGAGATCGCGCAGACGCTGAATGCGGACAAGCGCCTGTCGTGCCGCATCGTGGTGGACCCGCTGCTGCACCAGGGCGAGGGCATGCGCCAGCGGCTGTTCGACGGCCGCGGCGGCACCTACTGGCCGCGGCTGATGATCACCGACGCCGACCGCAAGGAAGACGATCCCATCGTCCCACGGCCCGGCGATGCACCCCAGGCACGCACTGCTCTCGCCGACCGCCTGCACTACCTCTACGTCGGCCAGCGCGCCCGCGCGGAATCCATCGTCCAGCAGCGCCAGCCCGGCCTGGTGGAGACGCTGGTCGAGCGGCAGATCATGTCCATGGCCTACGACCCGGACTTCAGCCGCACGCTGTTCCAGCTGCTCGTGCCGCACGACTTCAAGGACGCCGCGCGGCAGATGCAGCAGATGGTCTTCGTGCTGGACGGCTACACCGCCAACTTCCCCTGGGAGCTGATGCTGGCCGACGACCAGCCGCTGGCCACGCGCACGGCGATGATCCGCCAGCTCTCGTCGACGAAGTTCCGCACCCGGGTGAACCAGACCATGGAGCGGCGCGCCTACGTGGTGGGCAACCCCTCCACCGCTGGCTTCTTCTCGCACTGGCCAGACTCCCAGTCGCACGACCCCGATTCCCTGGACGACCTGCCCGCCGCCGAGAAGGAAGCCACCACCGTCACCGATTCACTGGCGCGCCACGGCTTCGACGTGGAGCGCACCATCGGCAGCCACCAGCGGGCCATCGAGGTGGTGAACCGGCTGTACAAGCATCCGTACCGCATCGTGCACATCGCCGGCCACGGCATGTACACCGACAGCACCGACGGCCGCGCGCGCTGCGGCGTGGTGCTGTCCGACGGGCTGATGATCACCGCCGCCGAGATCGATGCGATGGAGGTCGTGCCCGACCTGGTGTTCCTCAACTGCTGCCACCTGGGCAAGATCGACCGCGCACCGGTGGCCTTCAACAAGCTGGCCTACAGCGTGGCGCGGCAGCTCATCGACATCGGCGTGCGCGCGGTGGTGGTGGCGGGCTGGGCGGTGGAAGACGCGGCGGCCAGCCTCTTTGCCGAAACCTTCTACGAACGCCTGCTGGCCGACAACCTGAGCTTCGGCGAATCGGTGTTCATCGCGCGCCGCACGACCTGGGAGCAATACCCCGCGAGCATCACCTGGGGCGCCTACCAGGCGTACGGCGACCCCGGCTGGCGGGTGGACCCCAGGACCGAGGTCGCGCTGGCGCGGCTGCAGCCCGCCTGGGGTGGCGTGGCGCCGGAGGAGTTGCTGGACAAGCTGGAAAGCGAGAAGCAGGTCATCCAGCGCAGCGGCGAGACCATCTCGCGCATGGAGGCGCAGCGGGTGGCCGAGCGCGTGGGCCAGTGGCTGGCCGCCGCCCCGCCGGACTGGGCCAAGCGCCCCGACCTGTGGAGCGCCGCGGGCGACGTGTACGGCGACCTGGGCCCAGGCTACTTCGACAAGGCACGCGAGCAGTACCTGCGCGCGATCGCAGCGGCCGACTACGACGGCAAGGTGCCGCTGCGTGCCATCGAACAGCTCGCCAATGTCGAGACCCGGCTGGGCGAGGACAGCCACGATCCGGAGATGGTGGCCTCGGGCATCCACCGGCTGGAGAACCTGGTGCGGCTCACCGGCGGCGTCGTGCCTGGCGATGAACCCACGGCCGCCGCGAGGGCGGAGCGCGCGGGCAGTGCCGAGCGCTCCGCGCTGCTGGGCAGCGCGTACAAGCGAAAGGCGGCCGTGCACGCCATCGCCTACCTCGAACCCCAGGGCAAGGCGGCCGACTTCGACGCCATGCGCGATGCACTGCAGCGCAGCAGCGCCAGCTACGAGGCCATGGCCAGCAAGCTGGAAGACAAGATCGTCCGCCCCTACCCGACGCTGAACTGGCTGTTCCTGTGGTCGCTCACCGCCCGGCCACAGGAGCGCCGCGCCTACCTGGCGCACGTGCAGCGCTGCGCGGCGGCGGCCAACGCCGCTTTCGCCGACGACCCCGAGGCCTACAACTCCACGATGGTGCCGGACGCGCAGCTGCTCACCGCCTTGCTCAACGATTCGCTGGTCGATGCCTCCGAAAGCAGCGCGGCCACGCTGGATGCGCTGGTGAATGCCTACGAGGAAGCGCTGGCCACGTCGTTCGTGACACCCAAGGAACGCGACACCGTCGTCAAGCAGATCCGCAAGATGGCGCTGTTCCACCGTGCCTACGAGAAGCGCGACAAGGTGCCACCGCTGCGCTCGGTGGGCGCGCGCATCGAGATGCTGGCCAGCCGCCTGAACCTCGTGACACCACCGGATGAAGAGCCGGTGCGGGTGGACGACATGGCCATGGACGTGGCGACGCAGGTGGCGGTGCCCCCAGCGCCTCGCAAGCGCGCGGGCAAAGCGAAGCCGGTTGCGGCTGCCAAAAAGGCAACGCCGTCCAGGAAGACGGCGCGCAAGAAGAAGTGACGCCGGGACCGGTCAGTCCGCGCGGCGGCGGCGGGCGATGAAGCCCATCACGCCCAGGCCGGCGAGGATCATCGCGTAGCTCTCGGGCTCGGGCACGGCGCTCACCTTGGTGGTGGACCAGTGCACGTCCGAGTAGTCGGTGCCGCCGACCTGCACGCCGAAGTCGCCGTAGATCCATACGCCGTTGCTGAAGTCGGTGCCGCCGGTGAAGCCGAAGCCGCCGACCACGGTGGGCAGGGTGCCGGTGCTGTCGAAGATCGTGCCTTCGCTGCCGGGCCCGAGCGTGGTCACGTGCAGGTGGGTCAGCGGGTCGGTGAAGTCCAGGCCGATGAGGCTGGTGTTGAAGACGAACTGGAAGCTGTTGCTGCTGTCGAAGACCGATGCGTCGGCATCGAGGGTGCCCAGCGTTCCGGCGGAGTCGCTGGTGGCGGTGAAGCGCAGGGTGTCGGCTTGCGCGCCGGACACGGCGGCCAGGGCGACCGCGGCAGCGGCCATCAGTTTTGCGATCTTCATGTCACCCCAACGACTTGTTTCTGGATGTAGCGAGTCTCGGTTCACCAGGGTGTCGCGGGCAAGGCCCCTCCCCCGTGGCTCGGGGGGAGGAAACGACCCCTCGATCGCGGGGTCCGGGCGGTCAGCGGGGCGGGTCAGCCACCCTGGGCGTTGCGCCGCAGCGTGGGCAGGCCCACCCCGGCCGCATCGAAACCGCCGTCGGCAGCCAGCACCTGGCCATTGACGTAGCCGGCTGCCGGGCTGCACAGGAAGCCCACCACCTCGGCGATCTCCTCGGTGGTGCCGTAGCGGTTCAGCGGGATGGCGTCGTAGTAGTCCGAGCGGATCGCCACGCTGTGGACCAGCTTGGCCATCTCGGTGTCCACCGGTCCGGGCGCCACGCAATTCACGCGGATGCCCACGTTGCCCAGTTCCACCGCCTGCTGCTTGGTGAGGTGGATGAGCGCGCCCTTGCTGGTGCCGTACGCCACGCGCAAGGTACTCGCCCGCAGGCCGGAGATGGAGGCGATGTTCACCACCGCCCCGCCACCCGTGCGCAGCATCACCGGCGCGCAGGCCTGCGTGCACAGGAAGGCGCCGTCCAGGTTGGTGGACATCACGTGCCGCCAGTCCTCGAAGCTCACCTGAGCGATCGGCTTGAAGACGGCCACGCCGGCGTTGTTCACCAGCGCATCGATGCGCCCGAAGTGCCCGGCCACCTGGTTGACGGCCGCGTCGACCTGGTCAGGCTGGGACACGTCGCAGTGAATCGACAGGACGCGGCCCGCATCCGCCAGCGCCGCGTCGGTCCGGCGCAATGTCTCCTGGTCGATGTCCAGCAGTGCGACGCGGTGCCCATGCGCCAGGAACCATCGCGCGATGGCCAGTCCGATGCCGCGCGCGCCGCCCGTGACCACGGCGACGGGAAGCTGGATGAGGTCGGTGGTCATGCGCGTCTCCTGATGGCGGCACTTGGCCCTGGAACAATCAGCCCTTGAACAGATCGAGGATGCTCTTCTTCTCCGGCTCCGGCGGCGTGGCCGGCTTGCCTTCTTCCAGTCCGATGGTGGAGATGCCATTGGCCGGGGTGTTCTCCTCGAAGTACCACTCGCCCTTGATGCGCACCACGCCCTCGGGTGGTGTCGCCTCGTAGACCGGCACCTTCTTCAGCGCCGTGGACATGAAGTCCAGCCACACCGGCAGCGACAGGCCGCCGCCGCTTTCGCGGTCGCCGAGCTTGCGCGGGCTGTCGTAGCCCATCCACACCACGGCCACCAGCGAGTGCTGGAAGCCGGCGAACCAGGCGTCCACCGCATCGTTGGTGGTGCCGGTCTTGCCGCCGATGTCGGGTCGCTTGAGCGTGGCCTGCGCCCGCGCGGCGGTGCCGGTGCGCGTCACCTCCTGCAGCAGGTCGGTCACGATGAAGGCGTTGCGCTCGTCGATGGCGCGCATGGAGTCATCCACCACCGGCGGCTTCCACTCGGCCAGCTTGTGCCCGCGGCCGTCGCTGAGGGACTGCACGAGGAAGGGGTCGAGCCGGTAGCCGCCGTTGGCGAAGACCGAATAAGCCGACGCCACCTGCATGGGCGTGGCCGAGCCCGCGCCCAGCGCCATCGTGAGGTAGGGCGGGTGCTTGTCCGCATCGAAGCCGAAGCGCGTGAGCCACTCCTGCGCGAAGGGCGTGCCCATGGTCTGCAGGATGCGGATGGACACCATGTTCTTGGACGCCGCCAGCGCATTGCGCAAGGTCATGGGGCCGTCGAACTTGCCGTCGGAGTTCTTCGGCTCCCAAGCCTGCCCGCCGTTGGCATCGGCTTCCCACACCAGCGGCGCGTCGTTGATGAGCGTCGAGGGCGTCATGCCCTTTTCCAGCGCCGCGGAGTAGATGAAGGGCTTGATGCTGGAGCCCGGCTGCCGCCAGGCCTGGGTGACGTGGTTGAACTGGTTCTTCGCGTGGTCGAAGCCACCCACCATCGCGCGGATGGCACCGGTCGCCGGGTCCACGGCCACGAAGGCACCTTCGACCTCCGGCAGGTGCGTGATCGCCCAGTCGTCCTTCGGGCCCTTGATGAGGCGGATCACCGACCCCGGCTTGATGCGCAGGCGGGCCGGCGCCTTGGCCGACAGCGCGTACGACACCTGCCGCAGGCCCTCGCCGGTCACCTCCACGGTGTCGCCGTCGTCGAGCTGCGCTTCCACCTTGCGCGGTTCAGCCTTCAGCACGACCGCCGATTTCAGCTCGTCGTTGTCCGGATGCTCGGCCAGCACTTCGGCGATGCGTGCGTCCTGCTCGGCGTCGTCGGCCGGCAAGTCGATGTGCGCCTCCGGCCCGCGGTAGGGCTGGCGGCGTTCGAAGTCCATGATGCCCTTGCGCAGCGCGCGGTAGGCCGCCAGCTGCTGCGCGCCGTCCACCGTCAGCGTCACGTCCAGGCCCCGCGAGTAGGCCGCTTCGCCGTATTGCTCGTAGATGAGCTGGCGCGCCGTCTCGGCCACGTATTCGGCATGCAGCGGCACGTCGCGCGTCTTGCGGAACCTCAGCGGCTCCTTCAGCGCCTGCTCGGCCTGCGCGGTGGTGATGAAGCCGGCGTTGACCATGCGCTCGAGCACGTGCTTTTGCCGTGCCACCGCCCGCTTGCGGTTGGCGATCGGGTTGCCGTGCGTGGGCGACTGCGGCAGCACCGCCAGCATGGCCGCCTCGGCCAGGGTGACCTGTGCGATCGGCTTGCCCAGGTAGATCTCGCTGGCCGCCGCGAAGCCGTGCGCGCGCTGGCCAAGGAAGATCTGGTTCATGTAGACCTCGAGGATCTGCTCCTTGCTCAGCTCGCGCTCGATCTTCAGCGCGAGCAGCATCTCGTAGACCTTGCGGACATAGTCCTTCTTGGTCGGCAGGTAGAAGTTGCGCGCCACCTGCATGGTGATGGTGGAGGCGCCCTGGCTCTTGGGCCGCACGAGGCTGGCCAGGCCGGCGCGGATCACGCCCTTGACGTCCACGCCCGGGTGGTTGCGGAAGTTCGCATCCTCCACCGCGAGGATCGCGTCCTGCATCACCTTCGGAATCTCGGCGATGGGCGTGAAATGCCGCCGCTCTTCGCCGAATTCGCCCAGCAGCACGCCGTCGGCGGAGAAGATGCGCATGGGCAGCTTGGGGCGGTAGTCGGTGAGGCTGCCGATGTCCGGCAGGTTGGGCTCCATCACGAAGACGATGGTGAGTGCCGCGACGATGCCCGAAGACAGCCCGGCCCCCAGCGTGAAGCCCAATGCGATCTTCACCCAATGCCAGATGCGCTGGCCGCGGGGCGACAGGTTGAGCAGGGAAGGACGCGCAGGATCCGAGCCTGACGGCTGCTCGGCGGAATCGGTGGAACTCATGCCCGGATGTTAGGCCGGGACGATGGCACGGCCGTCACAAAGTGCAGGCACTCCCCCTCTTTGGGGATGCCCGATGGCTTTCAGGCGGCCACGTTCCTGGCCTGCACGACCTGATCGGCACAGGCGAAGTTGCCCGCTCCCAGGTGATGCAGCGAATGCAGGTCCACGTTGTCTTCGCGGAACGACCACCGGCCATTGACGAAGATGCGGTCGTCCGCCCAGGCGGCTGTGACTTCGCAGAAGCAGGTGTCGTAGGCGTCCTCCGAATGCGGCTCGCGGATGAGGCGGCATTCGAGCCACGCAGAGCATCCGTCGATGAGCGGCAGGCCCGGCATGGCGCCTTCGAAGGACGCGATGCGGAAGTGCTCGAACTTGTCGACCTCGCGACCCGACACGCTGCCCACGGCGAAGGTGAGATCGGCCAGCGCGCGGCCGGGGATGTTGACCGCGAAGCGTCCGCTGGCCACGGCCATCTCGCGGGTCAGCGTCTTCTTGTCGATGACCACCGCCAGGCGCGGCGGCGTGAACTCCACCGGCATCGACCAGGCCGCGGCCATCACGTTGCGGCGCCCTTCATGCGCCGTGGTGATGAGCACTGTGGGACCATGGTTGACCAGTCGGCTGGCATGTGAAAGTGCGACGGATTGCTTCATGCGGAGCAGTCTATCGGCACGGCCTTGACCTTGCCTCGCCGAAGCCCGAAGGAGACAACATGGATGCGAGCAGCGTGCACTTCGACAGCGACGGCCCGGTCGCGACCATCAGCCTGGACCGGCCGGACAAGCGCAATGCGGTGGATGGCCCGACGGCGTCCGCGCTGCTCGCGGCCTTCGAGCGATTCGAAGGCGATGCCTCGCTCAAGGTCGCGGTGCTGACGGGACGCGGCGGCCACTTCTGCGCCGGTGCGGACCTGGCGGCCATGGCCGACCCCGCCACGCGAAACACCATCGAATCCACAGGAGCAGCCGCGGGGCCGATGGGTCCGACGCGGATGAGCCTGAGCAAGCCCGTCATCGCCGCGGTGGAAGGCTACGCGGTCGCGGGCGGCCTGGAACTCGCCCTGATGTGCGACCTGCGTGTCGCCGCCCGCAGCGCCGTCTTCGGCGTGTTCTGCCGCCGCTGGGGCGTGCCGCTGATCGACGGCGGCACGGTGCGGCTGCCGCGCCTGGTGGGCATGGGGCGGGCGCTGGACCTGATCCTCACCGGCCGCGCGGTGGACGCGCAGGAAGCGTTGGCGATGGGCCTCGTGAACCGCGTCGTGGACGACGGCGGCGCCTTGCAGCAAGCCCAGGCGCTGGCGGCGCAGATCGCCGCCTTTCCGCAGGCCTGCATGCTGGCCGACCGCGCCTCGGCCTACGCGCAGTGGGACCTGGCCATGACCGCTGCGCTGCAACAGGAAGGCGCCCGAGGCTTCCACGTCGTCGAGGCCGAAGGGCTGGCCGGCGCGGCCCGGTTCGCGGCCGGTGCGGGCCGGCATGGCGCCGCCCGCTGAAGCCTGCGCGATTCAGGCGATCGGGACCCGCGCCGCCTTCGCCACGCCGCCCGCCCACTGCTGCACGTAGTCCGGCACCGGCCGCTCGGCGCCATCCGGCTGCGGCGAGCCGCCCACCATCGTCAGCGGCAGGACGCCCGCCCACACCTCGCGCGACATGTCCGCCGCATCGTCCTTGGGGCCACCGGTGCGGATCTTGGCTGACGACTCGGCCAACGGGATGCGCAGCAGGGTGGTGGCCGCCAGCTCGTTCGCATCGCCCGGACGCGCCTCGTGGCGGCGGCCTTCGGCGATGTGGTCCATGAAGCGGTTCATCGACTCGGCCTTGTGCTCGGCAGGCACCACCTCGAAACGGCCGTGCACGACCACCGAGCGGTAGTTCATCGAGTGGTGGAAGGCCGAGCGCGCCAGCACCAGGCCATCCAGGTGGGTGATGGTCACGCAGGCGCCCTGCCCGGTCAGCGCCTTGAGCATGCGACTGCCGTTGGAGCCGTGGATGTAGAGGTATTCACCCTCGCGCCAGCAGGCCGTGGGAATGCAGTGCACACCATGCTCGTCGGCAAACGCGACGTGGCAGAGGTAGGCGGCGTCGACGATGGAGTGGACAGTCTCGTGGTCATAGCGCCCGCGGTCGGCGACGCGGCGCACGCGGCTGCGGTCGGAGGGCGGCAAGTTCTGGCTCATGGTTCGGGCAGGCAGTGAATGGATCGATGCCTGTAGCGTAGGATGATCGTGGCTCCTTCCATAGAGCCACAATCCACAAATCAGATGGAGCCACGATGATCGACCTGGCCTTGCTGCTCAAGCCGAAGCTGGCCCACGGCAACACGGGCACGCTGCGCCGGCAGCTGTGCGATGCGCTCAAGGCCGCCGTGCTCGACGGCACGCTCAAGGCCGGCAGCGTGCTGCCCGCCTCGCGCGTGCTGGCGCGCGAGCTGCGCTGCGGCCGCAACACGGTGCTGCACGCCTACGAAGAACTCGCCACCGAAGGCTATGTGCTGGCCGACCGGCAAGGCACGGTCGTGAGCCACCTGCCCGCGGCGGCTCGGCATGCGTCGTCCAGGGCCGCAGCGTCGGCACTGCCGCCGCTGTCACGCCGCGGCACGCCGCATCGGCCGGGTCCCGACGGCCATGCCGAGAACCAGGCACCGTTCATGCCCGGCGAGCCGGCGCTGGAAGAATTCCCGCTGGCACGCTGGCAGCGCCGCATCGTGCAGGCCTGGAAATCCGTGGACACCGGCACGCTGAGCGGCAACCCGTCGTCCGGCGAGCCGGTGCTGCGCGCGGCGATTGCGGCCTACCTGCACGCCTCGCGGGGGGTGCACTGCGATGCCGAACAGGTGGTGATCACCAGCGGCACCAGCGAGAGCCTGGCGCTGTGCGCGCACCTGCTGGCCGAGCGCGGCGAACGGGTGTGGATGGAGCATCCGGGCTACATGGGCGCACGGGCAGCGTTCATGGACGCCGGGCTCTCGCTCGTCCCCGTGCCGGTGGATGCCCATGGCATCGCGCCGCCCGATGCGCTGTGGAAGCGCAGCCCGCCTCGACTGGTCTATGCCACTCCGTCGCACCAGTACCCGCTGGGCGTGGTGCTCTCCCTGCCGAGGCGGCTCTCGCTCATCGAGAACGCCCGCTCGGCCGGCGCCTGGGTGCTGGAAGACGACTACGACAGCGAGTTCTGCCGCGGGGTGCCGCTCGCTGCCATGCATGGGCTCGCGCCGGATGCGCCGGTGATCTACATGGGCACCTTCAGCAAGACGCTGTTCCCCGCGCTGAGGCTGGGCTTCATGGTGCTGCCGCAGGCCGCCTTGCCGCAGGTGCTGCCCGCGCTGGGCCGTCGGCTGGTGCTGGGCCGGCCTGCCGATCAGGAGGCGCTGGCTGCATTCATCCAGGAAGGCGACTACACCAGCCACCTGCGCCGCATGCGCGGGCTGTACGCCGAGCGCGAGCACGCCTTGCGCGAGGCGCTGGAACGCCATTGGCCGTTGCCCCTGATGCTCTCGCCCGGCCACGGCGGCATGCACCTCGCGCTGGCCCTGCCGCAGGCGGTGCCGGATCAGGCCGTGGTGCAGGCCGCGTGGCGAGCCGGCCTGGCGCCGCGGGCCTTGTCGAACTATGCGGTGGGCCACGCGCGGCCGCTGAACGGGTTGGTGCTGGGCTATGGCCGGCTCGCATCCGAAGACGCCGACCGGTGCGTGCGCGAACTGGCCGCCGTCGTGAAGGCGACCGCCGGTGCTCAGGCTCGCACCAGCTGAGGCAGTTCGCCGTGGTGCTCCACCCGCGCCACACGCCCCTTGCCCTGGCGCTTGGCGCGGTACATCGCCGCGTCCGCCTCGCTGAGCAAGGCCGTGCCGTCCACCGCATCCACCGGGTAGAAGGCCAGCCCGATGCTCGCGGAGATCCGCTGGTCCTCGTGGCCTTCGATCAGCGGCACCGACACCGTCGCGATCAGGCGCTGCGCCAGTTGCTCTAGGGAATCGCAGTTGCTCGCATCGGCGATCACCGCGAACTCGTCGCCGCCCAGCCGTGCCACCAGGTCGGACTTGCGCAGGCTGCCCTCGAACTGGTGCGCCACGTGCTTGAGCAGTTCGTCGCCGGTGTGGTGCCCCAGGTCGTCGTTGATGCGCTTGAAGCCGTCCAGGTCGATGAAGAGGATGGCCAGCATGTGCCCGCTGCGCTGGGCACGCGACAGCGCACGATCCAGCTCGTGCATGAAGGAACGGCGGTTGGGCAGGCCGGTCAGCGCGTCGTGCGTGGCCTCGTGCTCCAGCTTCTCCGAGAGATCGCGGCGTTGCCGCACCTCGCGCTTGAGCGACACATGGGTCAGGGCGCCGCACAGCACGGCCAGCAGGAACACGCCCGCCGCCGCCGACAGCAACTGCATGTGCTGGCGGCCGATGAGCTGGTTGGTGGCTTCTGCGGCCTCCACGTCGCGCTGCTTCAGGTGCTCGATGAGGATGCGGATGCCCACGCCGAAGTCGTCGTTGTTGCGCGACATGAACATGGCACGCGCCACGTCGAAGCCGCTGTCGCGCTGCAGCTCGGTCGCCGCAAGCAGTTCCTTCACCTTGAGGCCGTAGAGGCGCTTGAGCTCGCGAATGACGCGGGCGTTGTGCTCGTCATCGCCGGCATACAGCCGTTCCAGCTGTGCCACGTTCTGCGCCAGCTGCTCGCGCGACTGGTCGAACATCTCGCGGTAGGCTTCCTTGCCAGTGATGAGGTAAGACCCCTGGTGGATGCGCACGTCCTGCAGGCTGGTCAGGGTTTCTTCCAGGGCCAGCATGCGCCGAGCCGACACATGCCGGCTTTCTTCGGCCATGTCGTTGAGCAATTGAAGGTAGAAGCCGCCGCCCAGCGCAGCGAGCAGCAGCAGGCCGCATCCGAGGAGGATGAAGCCGACCTTGTTTTCGTGCAGGAACTTCACACAATGAACAAGTAACGGGGATTGGTTCGGTTATCGGCAAGCCCGCACCGTTCTGAAGCGCGGAAATGAAAAAAGAGGCACCGGCGCCCGCAGCGCTCGGTGCCTCATCAACGAGACACGCACGGAAACAAGAGATTCAGTGCGCTCTCCTGGCCATGCTCATTGCAATAGCTGAACGTTCTTCACCTGGAAGTTCACGCCCTGCTGGTCGTCCCACACCGGGAAGATGCCGAACGGGATCACGATGTTCTCCAGCGTGAAACATGCCGCGTTTTTCGTGCCCGCCACGTCGGCCACGTTCAGCGTGACGGTGTGGAATTGCCCGTCGGCCGGCGGCTTTTGCGCATCGGGAATGACGTAGTCCACGTTGCGGCAGCCGTCGCCCGGGCTCTCCATCTTGATCGCCAGGCCCTTGGTGTTGGTGCCGTAACTGCTCACCGCCACGTCGAACTGCAGCTTGCCCGCGGCATAGTTGCTCAGGTTGATGGCACTGCCGCGCAAGGTGAAGATGCCGTTGCCGCCGTCGGCCGCGAACTGCAGGTCGGCCACGCCGTTGGCGACGTTGGCGGTGACGTGCGTGCCGTTGCTCGACCAGGTGCCCGCTGCCAGGTCGGCGAACAGGCCGGAGGATCCCAGCAAAGTGACGCTCGGGCCCGGCAACGGGTCGATGGCCGGTGGGGGCGGCGGCACGAATTCCGCGCAGGTGTGCGTGTCGGAATCACCCGTGGCACCGACCACCCAGCGAATGCGGGCGAAGCTGGCGCTGAAGGGCTTGTCCGTCTGCACCAGGAACGCCGTGTCGATGGCAGAGAAGTCCGCCCCGGCATCGGCGAAGCACGACAGCGGGATCTTCACCGTCGTCTTCGTGTTGGCGGGTAGCGCGCTCAGCACCGCGGTACCGTCCAGTTCCCCGCGGCAGGGGTAGCCGCAGTCGACGCGGATCTTCACGCTGCCCGCGGGCGCCTGGTGCACCACCACGTCGAAGGCGAGCACGGCCTTGGCGTCGGGGTGGACGTAGCTTTCCAGGTTCTGCGGGAACTTCGTGCTGGTCGAGGCCGGGTCGGCGGCCATGGCCTTGAACTCGGCCAGGCCCGTCCAGGTGACCTTCTTCGCGTCCTGCTGCACGTTGACCTGGGTGGTCTCCAGCGTCAGGGTGCTGTCTTGCGTCGTCAGCACGGCGTTCAGGTCCGAGCCCACCGGGATCATCCAGTTCGGCGAGGAACCGATGAACAGCGGGAAGGTCGGGTTCTCGACCTGCGTGAACACCTCCAGCGGATCGGTGGCAGCCGGACCGGTGTTGGCGCTCTGGCCGCAGCCCAGCGTCGGTGCGGTCTCGTCCAGCGCGTTGCCCACGGTGGTGCCGGGGGTGGCGTAGGTCAGGCCGTAGCCGTAGGCGAACAGCGGGTCGTAGCTGGCGTCTCCCTTGTTGAGCGGCACCTGGCAGGCGGACTTCGGCCACGAGTAGGACAGCTTGCCCTGGAAGTCGTTGTTCACCGTGCCGTCGGCCTTGCGGAACAGCACGTCGGCCACGCCCTTGCCTTCGGTGCCCGGCAGGAAGGCCGCGACGAAGGCATCGCTGCGGTTGATCTCGCGGTTGACCCACAGCGGGCGGCCGCTCATCAGCACCGTCACCACCGGCACGCCCTTGCCCTTGAGGGATTCGAGCAGCGCCAGGTCGGCGGGGTAGCGCTTGGCATGCTCCAGCGTGCCGGTCTTGCCGATGTCGCCGGCGCCCTCGGCATAAGGCGTCTCGCCGATCACCGCGATCACCGCCTTGTAGTCGGTGAGCGTGGCGTTGCTGGCATCCAGCGCATAGGTGACGTTGGCGTCGCCGGCCGCTTCCTTGATGCCGGCCAGCACCGTGTCGCCGTTCGGGAAGTCGGCGTTGGTGTTGGACGTGCCTTGCCAGGTGAGCGACCAGCCGCCCGTCTGGTTGGACATGCTGTCGGCGCTGCGTCCCACGACGAGGATCTTCTCGCCACGCTTGAGCGGAAGCACGCCGCCGTCGTTCTTCAGCAGAACGAGGGACTTGCGCACGGCCTCGCGGGCCAGCTCGCGGTGCACGAGGGCGGTGGCATCGCCTGCGCCCGGGCGCAGCGAGGGCTTCACCGACACGCTCGCACCGCCCTCCACCGTGAACAGACCGGCACGCAGCTTCACGCGCAGGATGCGCGTCACTGCGTCGTCGATGCGCGACATCGGGATCTCACCGGCATTCACCGACGCGATGGTGTTCGTGATGAACGCCTTCCAGTCGTCGGGCACCATGATGAGGTCCACGCCGGCATTGATGGACGGCGGGCACGAGGAGTTCGTGCACTGCTTGGTCGCGCCGGTGGAGTCCTTGTACTTCACCTGGCCGATGCCGTTCCAGTCCGACACCACCAGGCCGTCGAAGCCCATCTTGCCCTTGAGCACGTCGGTCAGCAGGTACTGGTTCCCGTGCATCTTGGCGTTGTCGAAGTCCAGCGACACGCCGTCCTTGGTGGTGCCCTTGAAGGTCCAGCTGTTGAAGGACGCCATCACCGTCTGCGCACCCGCGGCCAGCGCGCTGTAGTAGCCCGCGCCATGGATGTTCATCATGTCGTTCAGGCTGGACTTGTTCTCGCCCTGGTCCTTGCCCTGGTCGGTGCCGCCGTCGCCCATGAAGTGCTTGGCGGTGGCGACCACCGTGGGCCGGCCCGATGCCGCGAAATTGCCCTGCAGGCCCGTGGTGTAGCGACCACCGTAGCTGCCGACGATCTCAGGGTCCTCCGAGAAGCCTTCGTAGGTGCGGCCCCAGCGGTCGTCGCGGACCACGGCCAGCGTGGGCGCGAAGGTCCAGTCGATGCCGGTGGACACCACCTGCTTGGCCACCGCCGCGCCGATGCGCTCGACCAGGTCCGGGTCATTCGCCGCGCCCAGGCCGATGTTGTGCGGGAAGAGCGTCGCGCCGTAGACGTTGCCGTGCCCGTGCACGGCGTCCGTGCCCCAGATGACGGGAATCTTCACCGCCATGTCGGAGTCCATGGACGCCTGCCAGTAGGCGTCCGCCAGGGCCAGCCAGTCGGCCACGCTCGCGTTCTTCTTGTTGCCCGGCCAGGCGCCGCCGCCGTTGAGCACCGAGCCGATGTAGTACTGCTTGACCTGGTCCGGCGTGATGCTGCGGATGTCGGGCTGGGTCATCTGCCCGACCTTCTGCGCCAGCGTCATGTTGGCCACGATGCTCTTGATCTGCGACTCCTGCGAGCTGTCCTGCGCGATCGAGCTTTTCACGCGCGGCCAGTCGTCCAGCGCCGTCGGCTTGGCGGGCTCGGGATCCTTGTCGCTGCCGCCGCATCCATGCAGCGCCAGCACCAGGCCCGCGGCACCCAGTGTCAGCCACTTCTTCATGTCGTCTCCTCTCTCGTTGTCGGGGTGTGCCGGCACATGGAACCGATTCCATGCGCGGAGCGCGCACTCTAGGAGACCTTATCAATTCCTTTCCACTAGGTTAAATACTCATTAAAGTTGGCGCTGCAATTGCTATCCGAGAGTCTTAACAAAACGTGAACAAATCCAAGGGTTATTCCCGATCCGGGCTGCCGGTGCACTCAGGACAATTCAACTGGATTGGAAACGGTTCCAGAAAGGCTCCTGCTTTGTCCTCAGATGTACAGCTCGTCGCCCCGCCGGCCGGATCGGCCATGTGGCGCAAGGATTTCCTCTTCGGCGCCGCCACGGCGTCGTTCCAGATCGAGGGTGCCTCGAAGGTGGATGGCCGCCTGCCCTGCATTTGGGACACCTACTGCGCCACCCCCGGGCGCGTGGCCAACGGCGACACCGGCGAGGTCGCCTGCGACCACTACCACCGCTACGCGTCGGACTTCGCCACGCTGTCCAACCTGGGCTTCGGCGCCTACCGCTTCTCCATTGCCTGGCCACGCGTCATGGACGAGCACGGCCACATCAACCCGCGCGGCGTGGACTTCTACCGCCGCCTGCTGGACACGCTGGATGAACTGAGGATCCAGCCCTACGCCACCCTCTACCACTGGGACTTGCCGCAGCACCTCCAGGACCGCGGCGGCTGGCTCAACCGCGACACCGCCTACCGCTTCGCCGACTATGCCGACCGCATGAGCCGGCTCTTCGCCGGCCGCATCCGCGGCTGGATGACGCTCAACGAGCCCTATTGCTCCGCCTACCTGGGTTACGCCGAGGGACGCCACGCCCCGGGCCTGACCAACACCAGCTACGCGGTGGAAGCCATGCACCACTTGCTGCTGGGCCACGGCCTGGCGGTGTCCGCGCTGCGCGCCAACGACCGTGCGCCGGTGGGCCTGGTGGCCAACGTGAACGCGGTGACGCCGGCCTCGAACAGCGCCGCCGACCTGAACGCCGCGCGGCTGGCCCATGCCAACGGCAACCTCTGGGTGCTGGACCCGCTGTTCAAGGGCGAATACCCGGTGGAGCTGGAGCAGCTGTGGCCCCAGGCCAAGGCGCCCATCCGCGTCGGCGACATGGACATCATCCGCGCGCCGATGGACTTCGTCGGCATCAACTACTACTTCCGCCAGGTGGTGGAGGCCGACGCGCAGCGCGGCTTCAAGGAAAAGCCGCTGCCGAACGTGGAACGCACGCAGATGGGCTGGGAGGTCTACCCCGACGGCCTGCGCGACCTGCTGGTGGAATTCAAGAACCGCTACCCCGAGCTGCCGCCCATCTACATCACCGAGAACGGCATGGCCAGCGACGACCGGGTGACCGAAGGCCGCGTGCGCGACGAGCAGCGCATGCGCTACCTGGGCCGGCATTTCGCGGCCATCGACGAGGCGATGAAGCAAGGCGTGGACGTGCGCGGCTATTTCGTGTGGTCGCTGATGGACAACTTCGAGTGGGCCTATGGCTACGAGAAGCGCTTCGGCATCGTTCACGTCGATTACGGCACGCAAGTGCGCACCTTGAAGGACAGCGCACTCGCGCTGAAGGAATTTCTCGCACAGCGCGACTGAACGCGCATGACACACTGACCAAGACCAGGAGACAGACATGAAGCAACGCACCGCCATCGCCCTCGGCCTGGCCCTCGCATTCGGCACGGGAGCCGCATTTGCGCAGAAAGCAGAAGTGATCCACTGGTGGACCTCGGGTGGCGAATCGGCCGCCGTGAAGGAACTCGCCAACGCCTACAAGGCCGCAGGCGGCACCTGGGTGGACAGCGCCATCGCCGGCGGCGAGGCGGCGCGCTCCACCGCCATCAACCGCATCGTGGGCGGCACGCCCTCCACCGCGGCGCAGTTCAATACCTCCAAGCAGTTCCACGACATCATCGACGCGGGCCTGCTCAACAACGTGGACGAGGTGGCGCAGAAGAACGGCTGGGACAAGTGGCTGCCCGCGCCCATCCTGAACTCCGTCAAGGTCAAGGGCCACTTCTACGCGGTGCCGGTGAACATCCACATGCCGGCGTGGTTCTGGTACTCGAAGGCGGCCTTCGCCAAGGCCGGCATCACCGCCGAACCCAAGTCGGCCGATGAGTTCTTCGCCGCGCTGGACAAGCTCAAGGCCGCCGGCGTGGTGCCGCTGGCCCAGGGCGGCCAGCCCTGGCAGGAAAAGATCCTCTTCGACGCCTGGCTCGCGCACGTGGGCGGCTCGGAGATGTACCTGAAGATCTACCGCGACCGCGATGCGGCCACGCTGCAGAGCCCCGCCTTCAAGAGCCTGCTGGTGTCGTACAAGAAGCTCAAGAGCTACACCGACGCCGGCTCGCCGGGCCGCAACTGGAACGACGCGACTTCGATGGTCATCTCCGGCAAGGCCGGCGTGCAGATCATGGGCGACTGGGCCAAGGGCGAATTCCAGGCGGCCAACCAGACGGCCGGCAAGGAGTTCGGCTGCTTCGCCGGCTTCGGCCCGAAGTCGCCCTACATCATCGCAGGCGACGTGTTCGTGTTCCCCAAGACGACCGACCCGGCGCAGATCAAGGCGCAGCACCTGCTGGCCGACACCTTCACCTCGCCGGCGACGCAGGTGGCCTTCAACAACAAGAAGGGCTCCATCCCGATCCGCACGGACGTGGACGCCAAGGGCATGGACATCTGCGCGCAGATGGGCATCCAGATCATGAAGGACACTTCGCGCCATCTGCCCAATCCAGAGATGCTGATCTCGCCTGACGTCTCCGGCGTCATGCAGGACATCGTCACCAAGTACTGGAACACCAACCAGAGCGCGGACGACGCGGTCAAGGCCCTGGTGCTCGCAGTCAAGGGCGGCTGAACCTCGGAGCCTTCCATGTCGTCTTCGCGACGCAGCCATGGGCTGCGCCACGCCGCGGCCTATGCCGCGCTGCTGCCCATGGCGGCCACCGTGCTTCTCGCCTACCTCGGCACGGTGGCCTGGTCGGTGCGCGTGAGCTTCAGCGGCTCGCGCACCCTGCCCATCAACGACTTCGTCGGCCTCGCCCAGTACACGCGCCTGTTCAACAGCGAGCGCTGGATGCTCTCGCTGGAGAACATGGCGCTGTTCGGCGCGCTGTTCATCGTCGGGTGCATGGTGCTGGGCTTCCTCCTGGCGGTGTTCATCGACCAGCGGGTGAAGGGTGAAGGCATCCTGCGCACGGTGTTCCTCTATCCGTATGCCATGTCTTTCGTCGCCACCGGGCTGGTGTGGCAGTGGTTGCTGAATCCGGAGCTGGGCCTGCAGTCGACCATCCGGGGCCTGGGCTTCGACAGCTTCACGCTGGACTGGATCGTGCGGCAGGAGGCGGTGATGTATGCCATCGCGCTGGCCGCCGTCTGGCAGGGGTCGGGCGTGGTCATGGCGCTGATGCTCGCTGGCCTGCGCGGCGTGGACGACAGCATCTGGAAGGCGGCGCGCATCGACGGCATCCCGACCTGGCGGGTGTACCTGAGCGTGGTGCTGCCGATGATGGGTCCCTCGATCGGCACCGCGCTGGTGCTGCTCTCCGTGGGCGTGGTGAAGGTGTTCGACGTGGTGGTGGCAATGACGCAAGGCGGCCCCGGGCTCGCGAGTGAAGTGCCGGCGAAGTTCATCATCGACAACCTGTTCGGGCGGGCCAACATCGGCCTGGCGTCGGCGGCGTCGACGGTGCTGCTCATCACCGTGCTGGCGGTGCTCGCTCCTTGGCTCTACGCCCGCCAACGCAAGGGTTCGAGCGGAGCGCACGCATGAGCGCCGCTCGGCCGCCCGAAGGCGCTCGCACCGCAGCGCGCAGCGCGGAGGTTACAAAATGAGCGCCGTGATTCAAACTTCGGCGATGCCTATTGCCATCGCCAAGCGACCTTCGCGCGTCCTGCCCCGGCCGGCGCGCATCGGCATCTATGCATTCCTCTTCACCGCGGCCGCGTTCTTCCTGCTGCCGCTGTACGTGATGCTCGTCACCTCCGTCAAGCCGATGGAGGAGATCCGCCTGGCCCACCTCTTCGCCTTGCCGATGAAGATGACGCTGGAGCCCTGGGCGCAGGCCTGGACTTCGGTGTGCACCGGCTTGCAATGCGAAGGCATCCGCGGCGGCTTCTGGAACTCGGTGTCCATCGTGGTGCCCAGCACCATCGTGTCCATCTTCTTCGGCGCGCTCAACGGCTATGCGCTGAGCTTCTGGCGGCCGAAGTACGGCAACGGCCTGTTCCTCGTGCTGCTGATGGGCGCCTTCGTGCCCTACCAGGTGGTGATGTTCCCGCTGGTTCGCGCCTTCGCCAGCATGAGCCTGTTCGGCACGCTGCCTGGCATCGTGCTCATCCACACCATCTTCGGCATGCCGGTGATGACGCTGCTGTTCCGCAACTACTACACCACGGTGCCGCGCGAGCTCTTCATGGCAGCGCGCATCGACGGCGGCGGGTTCTGGCGCATCTTCATGCAGCTCATGCTGCCCATGAGCCTGCCCATCATCGTGGTGGCGGTGATCATGCAGGTCACCGGCATCTGGAATGACTTCATCCTGGGCCTCGTGTTCGCCGGGCGCGAGCACCTGCCCATGACGGTGCAGCTCAACAACGTCATCAACACCACCACGGGCGAGCGCCTGTACAACGTCAACATGGCGGCCACCTTGCTCACCTCGCTGGTGCCGCTCGTCATCTACCTCGTGTCCGGCCGCTGGTTCGTTCGCGGCATCGCCGCCGGCGCGGTCAAAGGCTGATCCAAAGTGTCCAGCGTTTCCATTCAGCAACTGGGCGTGCGCATGGGCGCCGCCAACATCCTCGAACAGCTCGACCTGTCGGTGCACGAAGGCGAGTTCCTCGTGCTGCTGGGGCCTTCGGGCTGTGGCAAGAGCACGCTGCTGCACAGCATCGCGGGGCTCATCGACGTGGACGCGGGCAGCATCCACATCGGCGGGCGCGACGTCACCTGGGTCGATCCGAAGGACCGCTCCATCGGCATGGTGTTCCAGTCGTATGCGCTGTACCCGACGATGAATGTCGAGCGCAACATGAGCTTCGGCCTGCGCGTGGCGGGCATGCCCAGGCAGGAGATCGCCAGGCGCGTGGAGCGTGCATCGAAGATGCTGCAGCTCGATGCGCTGCTCAACCGCAAGCCGTCGCAGCTCTCGGGCGGCCAGCGCCAGCGCGTGGCCATCGGGCGGGCGCTGGTGCGCGAGGCGCAGGTGTTCCTCTTCGACGAGCCGCTGTCCAACCTGGATGCGAAGCTGCGCACCGAGCTGCGCCGCGAGCTCAAGCAACTGCACCAGGAACTGGGCACGACCATGATCTACGTGACCCACGACCAGGTGGAGGCCATGACGCTGGCCACCCGCGTCGCGGTGATGCGTGGCGGACGCATCCAGCAGATCGGCGCGCCGGGCGAGGTCTATGCGCGGCCGGCCAACATGTTCGTGGCGGGCTTCCTGGGCTCGCCCAGCATGAACTTCATCACCGGGCGGCTGGGCGAAGTCACCAGCCGGCACGTCCAGTTCACGGCCGGCGCCTTCGAGGGGTCGGTGCCGCACGAGGCCTTCCTGGGCTGGCCGCCGCTGAATGCGCAAGCGGTGCTGGGCGTGCGGCCCGAGCACATCACGCTCGTGCCGCCAGGCGAAACCCATATGCCTGCCCAGGTGACTTTGGTCGAACCCATGGGCTCGCACCAGGTGGTGTGGCTGGACATGCAGGGCCAGCGCGTCGCCGCCAGCATCAACAGCCCGCAGCCGCCCGAGGTGGGCGACAAGGTCGGCGTGGACATGGATCTCGCACGCGCGTGCCTGTTCGACCCCACGAGTGAAGAGCGACTCTGACAGGCGGACCTCTTATCATCCCGCCCGGTGCGTCAAGCATGTGACAAAGCCGGGAGGGCGATGGCAACGATCAAAGATGTGGCACGGCTGGCAGGTGTGGGCGTAGGCACCGCCTCCCGGGTGATCAGCGGCAAGGGCTCGTTCTCGCAGGACGCAGCGGAGCGCGTGGGCCTGGCAGTGCAGCAGCTGGGCTTCCGGCCCAGCGCGACGGCGCGGGCGCTGTCCCTGCGCAGCACCAGCACCATCGGCGTGTTCATTCCCAACTTCCAGGGCCCGTTCTATGGGCCGCTGCTGCACGCCATCGACACCGAACTGCGCCAGTACGACCGCCACATGGTGGTGGCCAACGGCTGCGGCCATGAAGACCCGCGGCAGCAGGCGCTGGACGGCGCACGCTTCCTGATCGACCGCGAGTGCGACGGCATCATCATCACCAGCAACGCCCTCAAGGACGTGGACTTCCTGGCGCTGCGCGAGCAGTTCCCCCACATTGCGGTGGTGAACCGCGACGTGAAAGGCATGAAGAGCCAGTGCTTCACGGTGGACCACAAGGCCGCAGGCCGCCTGGCGGCGCAGGCCCTCCTGGACCAGGGGCACAAGCGCATCGCCGTCATCTCCGGCCTGAGCAGCGCCGGCGACAACAAGCAGCGCCTGCAAGGCTTCTTCGACCGGCTGGGCGAAGGCGGCATTGAACCGTCGACCGTGCAGGTCGAGGAAGGCGAGTTCACCGCGGGCTCGGGCTGGGCCGCGGTCGAACGGCTGCTGGCCGGCAAGAAGCGCATGACGGCCCTCTTCTGCGCCAACGACCAGATGGCCATGGGCGCCTTGAGCTGCCTGCAGCACGCCGGCCTGTCGGTGCCCGGCGACGTCTCGGTCGTGGGCTACGACGACACCGACGTGGCCGCGTTCCTGTCGCCACGGCTGACCAGCGTGCACATCCCCATCGCCGAGATGGGCCTGAACGCCTGCCGCATGCTGCTGAACGCCTGCTACGACATGAACCTGAAAGTGTCCAAGGAGTTCATGCCGACGGTGTCGCTGCGCGATTCGGTGGGGCGTGCTGGAGCCGGATCCAGGCAGTAGGAACTCCGAGGTGCGATAGGCGCCAGGCCACCCCGCGAACAGGTGCCGTTTCCCGAATTTCCATTGCCGATAATTCGGCGCCGCTCGACCAGCGGCCCATTCGACACCACAACGTTCGGGAGCCTTCATGACCATCGGCGCGACACTTCGCCTCGCCTCCATCGCCCTCGCTTCGACCATGGCTGCCGCCTCCAGCTGGGCCGTCCCGATGGCCCATGCCCAGCTCGATCTGAGCACGCTGAAGGTCAGCTTCACCGACAACGACGCAGCCGACGGCATCAATGCCTCCGTGGAGCTGCTGTGGAGCGCGTCCTACTCCGAGACCTGTGTCACCGCCGACGGCGACGGCACCTGTGCCTGGGGCGGCGGCGGCGGGCAGTTCCAATGGGTGGACAACCTGGTGGATCCCGTCGCGACTTCCGATTCCGCGCCCGGCCTGAGCGGCAGCGCCACCATCCAGGCGGGCGCTGGCCTGCTTGACGCGACGATGGTCGGCGTCTCCCCGGCGGGTGAACGCAGCGCCAATGCCGAGCGCTACGGCGTCATCACCTCGCACGGCGCGGGCCACCTCCACTTCTCGATCGACTACAGCCTGTTCGCTGACGCCGGTGGCGCGCCCTCCTTCCAGGATGCCCTGGCCTGGACGGGCATCGTCGTCTCGCCCGACCTGGACTACTGGGGCAAGCACTTCCAGTTCGACGCCTTGCTGCATCGCCCTGCCACCGGCTTCGCCAGCAGCACCGGCACGATCACCGGTGACTTCGACCTGGACGATGGCCGACAGTACCTGCTCGAAGCCCGGGTGCATGCGGACGTGGACAACATCCCCGCCGTGCCCGAGCCTGAGACCTGGGCGCTGATGCTCGCGGGCCTGGGTGCCCTCGGCCTGGCCGCACGCCGCCGCGCCTGAGGCTTCAAAGCCACGCCGAATCCGGCGTGTCCAGCAAGCCCCTGAGCTTGGTCAGCACGAAGCGCATCTGCTCGCGGGTGGATGCCATCAGCGCGATGCGCACGTGCTGGCGGCCTTCGCCGTCGCGGTTGACGGAGAAGGCATCGCCGCCCGACAGCAGCAGCTGATGCCCGCGCGCCAGGGCGGCGAACTGGTCGCCGCTGGTCCAGCGGGCGGGCAGCTTCAGCCACACATGGAAGGCCGTGGACTGCGAGCGGTACTCGAACTGCCCCAGCAGTTCCTTCGCCATGAGCTGGCGCGCCTGCGCCTCGCTGCGCTGGGCCTGGGCCATCTCGTGCGCCTTGCCGCTGGTGATGAGGTTGGTGGCCAGCTGCGCCGCCAGGGGCGACACCATCCACACGCTCGTGCGCACGCTGGCGGCCAGCCGTGCCAGCCATTCGGGTGGCCCGTGCAGGTAGCCCAGCCGCACCGTCGACGCCACTGACTTCGACAGGCTCGTGAGGTAGAGCGTGCGCTCGGGCGCGAAGCTGGCCAGCGGGGGCACGGGTGTGGGCGCGAGGAAGCCGTACAGGTCGTCGTCCACGAGGATCACGTCGAACTCCCGCGCGATCTCGGCGATCTCGCTGCGGCGCGCGGCCGACATCACCGCCGTGGTCGGGTTCTGGCAGGTGGCGATGCAGATGACCATCGCCGGGCGCTCCTGCTTGCACACGTCGCGCAGGTTGGTCGGGTCCATGCCCTGCTCGTCCATGCGCACGCCGCGCAGGCGGCGCCCCAGGCTGAGCACCACCGAGGCCACGCCCGGGTAGCACAGCGATTCGCACAGCACCAGGTCGCCCGGCTTGGTGAGCGCACTCACCGAGACCAGCAGGCCGTGCTGCGCACCGGCCGTCAACAGTACCTGTTCCGACTTGGCCGGCAGGCCGGTGTGATGCATCCAGCTCGCGCCCGCCTGGCGGTGCAGCGGGTGGCCGCCGTCGGGCGTGTAGTCGAGCATCTCCGTGAGGGTGGGCGACTGTGCCAGCTCCAGCATGGCCGCGCGGACGTACGGCTCCTGGATGGCCATGTTGGGCTTGACGATGGACAGGTCCACCCATTCGCTCGATGCCTCCGGCAAGGAGGCGAAGGGCGGCGCCGGCGGCACGGCAGGCACGGCCTTCTCGCCATGCCCGCGCACGAAGGTGCCCCGCCCCACCTCGCCTTCCACCAGGCCGCGCCGCTGCGCCAGCTCATAGGCCCGGTTCACCGTGCCCGGCGTGACGCCCAGCGCGGCGGCCAGTTCCTTGAGCGTGGGCAAGCGGCTGCCCACGGACAGCAGCCCGGAGCGGATGTCGCGCTCCAGCGCCGCGGCAATCCGCTCGTAGATGGGCCCATCGGACGCCTGAAGGTTTGGAGACCACATGATTTGTTCTGCTTGCATCGATTCAATCGCCTTATCTCATGACTTTATTACACCTTTGCCTCAATGTCCCATGGGGAAATACGGCATTACATGAGTTCTTGACGCGGTTAATCGGTGCATTTAGAGTTATTACACCGATTCAATTTCGATTGAATTGATTCAATGAATTCAGGAGAAGCGCGCCGTGTTTGACCGCCAGACCCACACCATCGAACGCATCGACCCCGAAATCTGGGACGTGATCCGGCGCGAGAACCAGCGCCAGGAAGAGCACATCGAGCTCATCGCGTCCGAGAACTACACCTCGCCCGCCGTGCTGCAGGCCGTGGGCTCGCAGCTCACCAACAAGTACGCCGAGGGCTACCCGGGCAAGCGCTACTACGGCGGCTGCGAGGTGATCGACGAGGCCGAGCGCCTGGCCATTCGCCGCGTGAAGGACCTGTTCGGCGCCGAGTCGGCCAACGTGCAGCCGCACTCCGGCTCGCAGGCCAACCAGGCGGTGTTCTTCGCCCTGCTGCAGCCGGGCGACACCATCCTCGGCATGAGCCTGGCCGAGGGCGGCCACCTCACGCACGGCATGCCGCTGAACATCAGCGGCAAGTGGTTCAAGGTGCACAGCTACGGCCTGAACGAGCGCGAGGAGATCGACTACGACGCGATGGAGCGCATCGCGCACGAGACGCGGCCGAAGATGATCATCGCTGGTGCCTCGGCCTATTCGCTGCGCATCGACTTCGAGCGCTTCGCCCGTGTGGCGCGCGACGTCGGCGCGTATTTCATGGTGGACATGGCGCACTACTCCGGCCTCGTCGCCGGCGGCGTCTACCCCAACCCCGTGCCGCATGCGGACGTCGTCACCACCACCACGCACAAGGGCCTGCGCGGCCCGCGCGGCGGCGTCATCCTGATGAAGGAGCAGCACGAGAAGGCGATCAACTCCGCCATCTTCCCCGGCACGCAGGGCGGGCCGCTGGTGCACGTCATCGCCGGCAAGGCGGTCGCCTTCAAGGAAGCGCTGACGCCCGAATTCAAGCAGTACCAGCAGCAGGTGCTGGACAACGCCGCCGCGATGGCTGACGCCCTCGTCAAGCGCGGTCTGCGCCTCGTGTCCAACCGCACCGAGAGCCACATGATGCTGGTGGACCTGCGCGGCCACAACATCACCGGCCGTGATGCGGAGCGCGTGCTGGGCGAGGTCTGCATCACCTGCAACAAGAACGCGATTCCCAACGATCCGCAGAAGCCGGTGATCACCAGCGGCATCCGCCTGGGCAGCCCGGCCATCACCACCCGCGGCTTCGGCGTGGCCGAGGCGCGCCAGGTGGGCGAGCTGGTGGCCGACGTGGTCCAGGCCTGGACCGACACCGCCCACCTCGCCGCCGTGCGCGAACAGGTGCGCGCGCTGTGCAACCGCTTCCCGGTCTACCGCTGAAAGGCCAGCCATGATCCCGACCTTCCGACAAGTCCGCGACGACTTCTCGCTCTCCGCCCTGGTGGCCGGCTTCCTGGCCGTGCTCATCTCCTACGCCGGCCCGCTGGTCATCGTGTTCCAGGCCGCCAAGCTGGCCAACCTGTCCACCGAGCTGACGTCCTCATGGATCTGGGCCGTGTCCATCGGCAGCGGGCTCACCGGGCTCATCCTGAGCTGGCGGCTGAAGACGCCCATCATCACCGCGTGGTCCACGCCCGGTGCGGCGCTGCTGGTGGTGATGCTGCCCGGCATGCCGCTGCCGCAGGCCATCGGTGCCTACATCGTCGCTTCGCTGGCCATCACCGCCATCGGCCTGTCGGGCGCGTTCGACAAGCTGATCGAACGCATCCCCAAGGGCATCGCCGCGGCCATGCTTGCGGGCATCCTCTTCCACTTCGGCACCAACGTGTTCAGCTCCATCAACGCGAGCCCGGCGCTGGTGCTGCTGATGGTCGCGACCTTCCTCGTCTTCAAGCGGCTGCAGCCGCGCTACGCCATCGCGTCGGTGATGCTGGTGGGCATTGCCTTCGCCATCGCCACCGGTCACACCAATCTGTCGCAGGTGCAGCTGGCCATCGTGCGTCCGGTGTTCGTCACGCCGGAATGGTCGTGGCACGCGGTGCTGAGCCTGGGACTGCCGCTGGCGCTGGTGACGCTGACCGGCCAGTACGTGCCGGGCATGGCCGTGCTGCGCACCTCGGGCTACAAGGTGGGCGCGGGCAGCATCGTGAGCACCACCGGCATCGCCTCGCTGCTGCTGGCGCCCTTCGGCTCGCACGGCGTGAACCTCGCTGCCATCACCGCGGCCATCTGCACCGGAAAGGAAGCGCATGAAGACGCCGACAAGCGCTACGTGGCGGGCATTGCCTGCGGCCTGATCTACATCGTGATCGGCACCTTCGGCGGGGCGCTGGCCCTGCTGTTCTCCTCGCTGCCCAAGGAGCTGATCGCTGCGTTGGCGGGCCTGGCGCTGATCGGCGCCATCACCACCGGCATGGTGGGCGTGGTCAATGACGAGAAGAACCGCGACGCCAGCGTCGTCACCTTCCTCGTCACCGCCTCGGGCATGAGCTTCCTGGGGCTGGGCGCCGCCTTCTGGGGCCTGGTGATCGGCGGGCTGGCCTACCTGGTGCTGCACAAGTCCTGGCAGCGTCCGGCACTGGTGATGCCCAAGCTGGACAAGGCCTGATCCATCGTCAAAGGGAGAACCACAACATGAACCAGAACTACGATTTCCTGGTGGTCGGCGGCGGCATCGCCGGCGTGGCGGTCGGCTCGGAGCTGGCCCTGCACGGCAGCGTGCTGCTGATCGACCGCGAGAGCAGCCTGTCGTACCACACCACCGGACGCTCGGCGGCCATCTCGATGGAGAGCTACGGCAACGCGCTCATCCGCCAGCTCACCTGCGCCTCGCGCGGCTTCTTCGAGAACCCGCCGTCGGAGCTGACCGATGACGCGCTGTCTTCGCCGCGCGGCGCGCTCATCGTGGGCGACGACGCCCATTGGGGCAAGCTCAATGCGCGCTACCAGGCCGTGGTGCAGCAGGTGCCCAGCGCGCAATGGCTGGACCGCAAGGCCGTGGCCGAGATGGCGCCCTTCCTCGGCGAACAGTGGATCGCCGGCATCCACGAGCCCAGCGCCTTCGACCTGGACGTGCACGCGATCCACGGGGCCTTCCTTCGCGGCATCCGGCTGCGCGGCGGCCTGGTTCGCACCGAGGCGGAGATCGCCCATGCACGGCGCACCGGCTCGGCCTGGACGGTCAAGCTCATGAACGGCGACACCGTGCAGGCCGGCACCATCGTCAACGCCAGCGGCGCCTGGGCCGACGTGGTGGCCGAGCGCTGCGGCGCGACGCGGCTGGGCATCCAGCCGCTGCTGCGCACCGTGGTCGTGGTCGACCCGGAGCGCGACGTCACGCGCTGCCCCTACATCGGCACCGTCGACGAGCAGCTCTTCATCAAGCCCGACGTGGGCCGTCTCATGGTCTCGCCCTGCGACGAGACGCCGTCCGAGCCCTGCGACGCGCTGCCCGACGAGCTCGGCGTGGCCATCGCCATGGACCGGCTGGAGAACGCCACCACGCTGCGCCCCAGGCGCGTGCTCAACCGCTGGGCCGGCCTGCGCATCTTCGTGCCCGATCGCTCGCCGCTGATCGGCGCGGACCCGGCCCATGAATCGTTCATCTGGTGCGCCGCGCTGGGCGGCTACGGCATCCAGACGGCGCCTGCGATGGCGCGCCTGTGCGCCGCGCTCGCCACGCACCAGGCGCTTCCCGCCGACCTGCGCGGCGTCCATGCCGAAGACACCGCGCCGCTGCGCGTGGTGGGCAGGGCGCGGCAAGGCGTCGTCGCGGTGGCCGAACTCAAATAATTTCCATCCAAGGCTGTCATCACATTCAAGCTCTCGTCACAAGAAGAGCCTCACACCACGGCCGGCAACGGCCACTACTACTTCCAAAACACAGGGAACAATGAACATGACGCAAGTCGCTGAACGCTCCGAAGTCCAAGCCGCGCAGGCGAAGAACAAGCCGGCCGAGACCTCCGACCGCAGCATCATCTACACCGACAAGGCACCGGTGCCGCTGGGCACCTACTCGCAGGGCGTGAAGGTCGGCAACATGATCTTCCTGGCCGCGCAGACGCCGGTGGTGCCGGGCACCAACGACATCGCCGAAGGCGGCTTCGAGGGCCAGGTGCGCCAGACCTTCAGCAACCTCAAGACCATGGCCGAAGCCTGCGGCGGCACGCTGGCCGACGTGGTGCAGGTCACCGTCTACATCACCGACATCTCCAAGTTCACGACCATGAACGCCATCATGGCCGAGTACTTCACCCAGCCCTACCCTGCCCGCACCACCGTGGGCGCAGCCCAGCTGGCCCGCAACACCCTGGTCGCCATCGACGCGATCATGGTCACGCGCAGCTGACGCCAGCCGGCGCGCTGCATGCGCGCCTTCGTCCCGACACGTTCCGGCCCGCCGCTGCTTCTTCTGTCCGAGGAGGCGGCGCGGCGCGTTCCACGTGCCGTTCGGGCCGGTTTCGCATCGCCAATTGAACAGGGGTCACCATGAATCTTGGTGGGAGTTCCTTTGCCTTGCGTTGCCTGCACTGCGACGCCATCTACCTGCCCGACCAGGTCAGCTACTACTGCCCGAGCTGCGAGCTCGACGGTGCGCTGGATCTGGTCTACGACTACGCCGAACTGAGCCGCGGCTTCGTGCAAGGCGTGCAGTCCAGCGACTACTTCGACATGTGGCGCTACACCAGCGTGCTGCCCACGTCGCTCGAGTTCACGCCGCACCTGCACACCGGCGGCTCGCCGCTGTACAAGCTCAAGCACAGCGGCCCCGGCCGCGTCTTCATCAAGGACGACAGCCGCAATCCCAGCGGTTCTCTGAAGGACCGCGCCAGCGCACTGGCCGTCGCGCTGGCGGCCGAGATGGGCGTGAAGACCATCGCCGCGGCCAGCACCGGCAATGCCGCAGCGGCGCTGGCGTGCATGAGCGCGGGCAGCGGCATCCGCTGCGTCATCTTCGCGCCCACCAGCGCGGCGCGCGAGAAGCTCGCGCAGATCCGGGCCTACGGCGCGGAGGTGGTGGAGGTCGAAGGCGGCTACGACGAAGCCTTCGCCGCCTGCCACGCCGCATGCAAGGAGCACGGTTGGTACAACCGCAGCACCGGCATCAACTCGTACATGTCCGAAGGCAAGAAGACCGTGGCCTTCGAGATCTGCGAGCAGATGCAGTGGCGCGTGCCCGACCGCATCTTTGTGCCGGTGGGCAACGGCTGCATCGTGGGGGCGGTCTACAAGGGCTTCCATGAGCTCATGCTCATGGGCATCACCGAGCGCATGCCGAAGATCATGGGCGTGCAGGCCAGCGGCAGCGACTTCATGTACCGAGCCTGGAAGGCCGGCGACGGGCCGCACGCGCCGCAGGCGCTGCCCTCGGCCACCTCGGCCAGCAGCATCAGCGTGGCCCTGCCACGCGATCGCATCAAGGCCTTGCGTGCCGTGGAGGCGAGCGGCGGCGAGTACGTGGTGGTCAACGACGCGCAGATCTTCCAGGCCATTCTCGACCTTGCGCGCAGCGGCGGCGTCTTTGCCGAGCCCGGCGCGGCGGCCGCCTACGCTGGCTTGCGCCAGTGGGGTGCATTGCAGCCTGACGAGACAGCCGTGGTGCTCGTCACCGGCAGCGGCCTGAAGGACATCGGCGGCCTGCTGGGAAGCGGCGTGCTCGATGCCGCGAAGTCGCCGCTTCGCCAGCACGCCTGATGGGACGCGGTGCACGGTTCGTGCACCGCGTCACGTCGACATGGGGTTCCCCCTTGCCGCAGATGAGGGGGGTCCGGCCGGTGCACCACTCATCCTAGGGGAGCGGGCGGCTTGAAGCCCGCTCTGCCCAGGTCCAAACTGCAATCGCAGCACAGGACACGGGGTGACAAGATGGACAAGCGCGATGCAGTGGTGAGCCGGCCGATGAGCATCTGGCTGTCGGAAGCGGCCAGCCAGTCCGGCGGCCGGGTCGAAGCGCAGTCCACCTGGTCGCACCACGCCGAGCGCGTGCATCCGGGCGCCACGATGTCCTCCATCTCATCAATCGAGCTGCACGAAGGGCTGGACGTCGCCGACTTCAGCGATTCCATCCCGCCGGAACTGTTCGAGCAGCTGTTCCCGCGCACCCACTGATCCCGCCCCGTCAAAGGCCGCGCAATGCGCGGCGGTACGATGGCCGCCACACGCCCCGGAGCCATCGTGACCCACCCTCTCGACGACCTCGTCCACGCCCTGCGCCAGTTCGCCCAGGAGCGCGACTGGGAGCAGTTTCATTCACCCAAGAACCTCGCAGCATCGGTGTCCATCGAGGCTGCCGAGTTGCTGGAGCATTTCCAGTGGCTCACCGAGGAACAGAGCCGGCGCCTGCCCGACGCCCGCAAGCAGGACGTCGCGCTGGAGATGGCCGACGTGCTGCTGTACCTGCTGCAGCTGTCCGACAAGCTCGGCATCGACCTGCTGGAGGCGGCCAAGGCCAAGCTCAAGCTCAACGCGGCACGATTCCCTGTCGAGCAGGCCCGGCGCATGGCGCGCCAGGTGTCGGACTCCTGAGCAGGCCGCCGGATCAGAAACGGTAAGCCACCACCAGCCCGGTGCCGACCTGCGTCTTGCGTTCCACGATGGGGCTCCTGGCAGCATCGCCCATCAGGCGCTCGACCTTCACCTGCCCTTGCAGCTGCCAGTTCTTCGCGAGCTCCACCTCGGCGCCGAAGGCCAGTTCCGCGCCCTTGAGGCCCGCGCCCGCGTTGTAGGCCTTGAACCCCGTGCGGGCGGCCTGCTCGGCGGTCACGCCGAAGTACGCCTGGTTGTAGCGGCTGTCCGCCCAGGTGAGGCTGGGCGACAGGCTCAGCGTGGTGCGCGGATTCACCCGCCACGGGATGGCCGTTGCAAGGTCCAGCAAGGTGCCCTTGTGGCTGCCCGTGGCCTGCCGCAGGCTCGCGCTCAGCGGCAGGCCGCCCAGCTTGACCGAACCGAACACGGCCAGTACCGGCGTGGACGCGATGGTGCCCATGCCCGCCAGGCGCGCACTGCCCGGCCGCTTGCCCGCGAGGCCGGAGGAGCGGTCATCGCTGTCGACCCGGCCCGCATCGCCGCTCAGCGCGATGCCGAAGCTGGTGTCCTGAGAGTCCACGCTCCAGCCCAGGCCGTGGTTGCCCAAGCCGAAGGTGCCGTGCTCGCGGGTGCGGTAGCTCGCCATGCCGCCAAGGACGAGTTCGGTGTGTGAGGTGCGGCTGCCCTCGAAATCGGGCCGGCTGGCGATGCCGCCGATGACCGCGCGGGTCCAGCCGTAGGCGGGTGTGTCGGACGGCGTCTCTGCCTTGTCTTCGGCATGAACCAGCGACGGGCTGGTGGCCGTGAGGGCGAGGGCAATGGCTGCGAACGTGCGCATGTTGAGGGTTGTCATGGTGGAGGTCGATGGTTTCGAGGGATGCCGAATGGCGGAACGCGGCGCAGTGTCTTGGCTCGTGCCCACCGGCACCAGCCGCGCACGCAAAGACTCGATCTCCAGCCGGGCCGGGGGCGGAATCCGATACCTTTTGTCTCGATGACGCGCAGATCGCCCAGCGGTGATTCACGATCGACGCAACAGAGCCCCCCACCACGCAGCAAGGATTAGCCGATGCACGGGGAAACGCGCTCCTAGAATCTGCCGCCTTGCATGGGACAAGCGGAGAAGAACTTCAATGAAGCGCCGTCTATGGGTCCAGTCTGCCGCTGCCGCCTGCATCGCCAGCCCCAGCTTTTGGGCGCGGGCGCAGCCCGGTTCCGCCGGCAAGAAGATCGTTCTCGGACAGTCCGCGGCCTTCAGTGGCCCGGCCAGCGCCCTGGGAGAGAAGTTCAAGCAGGGCGCCATGCTCCAGTTCGACAAGGCCAACGCCCATGGCGGCGTGGGCGGCCGGCTCATCGAGCTCAAGAGCCTGGACGATGGCTATGAACCGGACCGGTGCGCGGCCAACACCAAGGCATTCATCGAGCAGGGCGTGAGCGCCCTGTTCGGCTACATCGGCACGCCCACGAGCCTCGCCGCCCTGCCCCTGGCCACCGCCGCCAAGCTGCCCTTCATCGCACCGTTCACAGGCGCGGAGGCCTTGCGCACACCGTTCAACCGGCAGGTCTTCCACGTCCGCGCGTCCTACTTCGACGAGACCGCCGAGATCGTGAAGCAGCTGCTGGCCGTGGGCATCAAGCGCATCGCCGTCTTCCATCAGAACGACAGCTATGGCAAGGCGGGCCTGGAAGGCGTCACCCGTGCGCTGAAGCCGCACGACCTCGCACCGACGGGGCTGGGCACCGTCGAGCGCAACACCACGGCCATCGAGGCGGCCGTGGCGTCCATCATGGCCAGCAAGCCCGATGCGATCGTGCAGATCAGTGCGTACAAGTCGTGCGCCGCGTTCATCCGTGCCGCCCGCAAGGCTGGGTTCGGAGGCACCTTCTACAACGTGTCCTTCGTCGGAACGCAGGCATTGGCCCAGGAACTCGGCGCCGACGCACGCGGCGTGGTGGTCAGCCAGGTGATGCCGTTTCCCTTCACGCCCGTGACCATCCTGTCTGGCGAATACCTGGCCGCCGGGCATGCCGCCCAAGGCGACAAGTTCGAGCCCAACTACAGCAGCATGGAAGGCTACGTGGCCGCGAAGGTGCTGCTGGAAGCCCTGCACCGCGGCGGCCAGGGGTCCGATGCGTTGATCCAAGGCCTGGAGGCGATGCACGACTTCAACGCCGGGGGCTTCTTCGTGGACTTCAATCCGCAGAAGCACACCGGATCGAAGTTCGTCGAACTCACGATCCTGCAGGAAGACGGCCGGGTCCGCCGCTGAGGCGACTGCGCGGGCTCACACGTCCGCGCCCGCCAGCCTCTCCATCAGGAACTCCACCGCCACCCGCACCTTCGGGATGCGGTAGCGCGTCTGCAGGTACAGCAGGTAGATGCCCGCCTCGCCGCCGCGGTTGACGGACACCGGCTGGTCCATCGTGACCTGGACCAGCTCGCCGCGGTCGAGATAGGGCTTCAGCCCCCATTCGGACAGCAGCACGATGCCGCGGTGCCTGCGCGCCATGGCGATCAGGCTGGCGCCATCGTTGCTGATGAAGGCGGGCGCGATGGAGACCTCGTGCCAGCCGTCCTCGTCCAGCCCCTGCCACTTGATGACCGCATTGGGGCCTCGGTACATCAGCGCACGGTGGGCCTGCAGGTCGTCCAGCGTCCGCGGCGTGCCCTTCTCGGCCAGGTACTGCGGCGAGGCCGCGAGGATGAACCGGTTCGGGTCGAGCTTGCGCGCCACCACCCGGTCCTGCGGCTGGCGGCCGCCGCGGATGGCGATGTCGACCTGGTCGCGGCCCAGGTCCACCAGCGCGTCGCTCAGGTGCACGTCCAGCACGATGTCCGGGTAGCGTTCGCTGAAGTCCTGCAGCGCCGGCATCAGCAGCAGCTGGCCGTAGCTGGGCATGGTGCTGATGCGCAGGGTGCCGCCCGGCGTGCTGCTGCGCTGGCCCACCAGTTCCTCGGCGTCGTCCAACTGGGCGAGGCCCGCGCGCACCTGCTCCAGGTACAGCGCGCCGATCTCGGTGAGCCGCACCGTGCGCGTCGTGCGGTGCAGCAGCTCCACGCCCAGCTCGGTCTCCAAGTCCGAGATGCGCCGCGAGATGGACGACGCCGGGACGTTGAATGCCCGGGCAGCCCGGGAGAAGCTCAGGGTGTCGGCCACCTTGAGCAGGTATTGCATGGCGCGCAGCTTGTCCATGGGCGAGCCTCCGTCCGCGGTTGATCTTTGCCGTTCAGGCAAAAGATTTTGCGCAATACGACGGATTCCGTCTTGACTGAGTTTTCCCTAGCATCCCTCCATCGCAAGCCAACCGCCGGCAACGGCCACCCGCCATGACCACCATGCTCAAAGCCCAGTACACCGAACGCGGCCCCGTGCCGCAGGCCGTCATCCAGGCCGTGCCCTTCGACCGCCCCGTGCTCGCACCGGGCCAGGCGCTGGTGGCCGTGCTGGCCGCACCCATCAACCCGAGCGACGTGCTGACGCTCACCGGGCAATACGGCATGCTGCCGCCCCTGCCTGCGGTGGGCGGCAGCGAGGGTGTGGGACGCGTGGTCGAACTCGGCCCGGACACGCAAGGCCCCGCCGTGGGACAGACGGTGCTGCTGCCGGCCGGCTGCGGCACCTGGGCCACGCACGTGGTGGTGCCCGCGGCGCGCCTCCTGCCGCTGCCTGCCGGCGCAGATCCGAAGCAGCTGGCCATGCTCACCGTGAACCCGCCCACCGCCTCGCTGCTGCTCAGCGACTTTGCCGACCTGCAGCCGGGCGACTGGGTCATCCAGAACGGCGCGAACTCCGGCGTGGGCAGCTACGTGGTGCAGCTCGCCAAGCTGCGCGGCTTCAAGACGGTGAGCATCGTGCGCCGCGAGTCGGCCGTGGCCGGCGTCAAGGCGCAAGGCGGCGACGTCGTGCTGGTCGATGGCGATGACCTCGCCGAACGCGTGAAGGCCGCCACTGGCGGTGCGGCCATCAAGCTGGGCATCGATGCCGTGGGCGGCAAGGCCACGATGCGGCTGGCCGCCACGCTGGCCGAGAGCGCTGCCATCGTCAACTACGGCGCGCTCAGCGGCGAGCCGTGCATCGTGTCGCCGCGCGAGCTGGTGTTCCGCGACGTGACGCTCAAGGGCTTCTGGCTGGCGCGCTGGTTCCGCACCACGCCGCAGCCCAAGCAGCTCGCGCTGCTCACGGAGCTGGCGGGCCTGATCGCCACGGGCAAGCTGAGCACGCCGATCCAGGCGACGTATGACGTGAGCCAGATCAAGGAAGCGGTGGCCGCTGCCGCAGCAGGCGAGCGCCAGGGCAAGATCCTCATCGTGCCGACCGAAGGCTGAGCGGCGGCCAGGGTCGCCTTCGGAGGCGGTATCGTCGCGGGTCCGCGGATTCGCGAACCCGCCCCGAAGGAGAGCCCCATGAAATCACGTGCCGCCGTCGCCTTCGAGGCCGGCAAGCCGCTGCAGGTCGTCGAGATCGACGTGGCACCGCCGCGCCAAGGCGAGGTGCTGCTGCGCATCACCCACACCGGCGTGTGCCACACCGACGCCTTCACGCTCAGCGGCGACGATCCGGAAGGGCTCTTCCCCGTGGTGCTCGGCCACGAAGGTGCGGGTGTCGTCGTCGAGGTCGGTGAGGGCGTGACGAGCGTGAAGCCGGGTGACCACGTCATTCCGCTGTACACGGCCGAGTGCGGTCAATGCCTCTTCTGCAAGTCCGGCAAGACCAACCTGTGCGTGGCCGTTCGCGCCACCCAGGGCAAGGGCGTGATGCCCGACGGCACGACGCGCTTCTCCTGCAACGGGCAGCCGGTCCACCACTACATGGGCTGCTCGACCTTCAGCGAGTACACCGTGGTGGCCGAGGTGTCGCTCGCGAAGATCAACCCCGAGGCCAACCCCGAGCAGGTGTGCCTGCTGGGCTGCGGCGTCACCACCGGACTGGGTGCGGTGAAGAACACGGCGAAGGTGCAGGCCGGCGACACGGTGGCAGTGTTCGGCCTGGGCGGCATTGGCCTGGCGGTGATCCATGGCGCGCAACTGGCGCAGGCCGGGCGCATCATCGCCATCGACACCAATCCGACGAAGTTCGAGCTGGCGCGCACCTTCGGCGCCACCGACTGCATCAACCCCGAGGACCACGACAAGCCCATCCAGCAGGTGGTCGTGGAGATGACCGGCTGGGGCGTGGACCATTCCTTCGAGTGCATCGGCAACGTGGGCGTGATGCGCGCCGCGCTGGAGTGCGCGCACCGCGGCTGGGGCCAGTCCATCATCATCGGCGTGGCCGGCGCGGGGCAGGAGATCTCCACCCGCCCCTTCCAGCTCGTGACCGGACGCACCTGGAAGGGCACCGCGTTCGGCGGCGTGAAGGGCCGGTCTCAGCTCCCGGGCATGGTCGAGGATGCGATGCAGGGCCGCATACGCCTCGCGCCGTTCGTGACGCAAACGATGCCGCTCGCCGACATCAACCAGGCCTTCGACCTGATGCATAAGGGCAAGTCCATCCGCTCGGTCGTGCACTACTGACCTGGCGATGGAACGCGTCGAGCAACACGCCAGCTTCGGCGGCCGCCAGGAGGTGTGGCGGCATGAGTCCCGCACCCTGGGCTGCACCATGAAGGTCGGCATCTACCTGCCGCCCGCGGCGCTTCGCGGCGAGCGCTGCCCGGTGGTGTACTGGCTGTCGGGCCTCACCTGCACGGAGCAGAACTTCATCACCAAGGCCGGCGCGCAGCAGCATGCGGCGCAGCACGGGTTGATCGTGGTGGTGCCTGACACCAGCCCGCGTGGAGACGGCGTGGCCGACGATCCCTCCTACGACCTGGGCCAGGGCGCCGGGTTCTACCTGAACGCCACGCAAGCCCCCTGGGCAGCGCACTTCCGCATGGAAGACTACGTGGTGCATGAGCTCTCGGCGTGGGTGGAGCAGCACTTCCCCACCAATGCACGTCGAAGCATCTTCGGCCATTCGATGGGAGGGCATGGCGCGCTGACCCTGGCGCTGCGCCACCCGGGCCGCTATGCCAGCGTGTCCGCCTTCTCGCCCATCGTGGCGCCGAGCCAGGTGCCTTGGGGCCGCAAGGCATTCGCGGCGTATCTTGGGGAAGACCAAGGCGCCTGGGCGGCGCACGATGCGGTGTCGCTGATTGCGACGGCATCCGAACGCCTGCCCTTGCTGGTGGACCAGGGCGAGGCCGATGAATTCCTGGCCACCCAGTTGAAGCCCGAATTGCTTCAGGCGGCTTGCGATGCGGTGGGACATCCGCTCACGCTGCGCATGCACCCCGGGCATGACCACAGCTACTACTTCATCGCGAGCTTCATTGGGGAGCACCTTGCTTTCCATGCGGATGCGTTGAAGGCCAGGGCGTGACACGCCGCTGACACACAGCCGCGCCAAGCTCCCGCGCTCATCCAGCAGCCGGGAGTCCCCTTCATGATGTCGAGACTGACCACCTTGGCGGCAAGCGCGTTCGTGTTCGCCTTGTCCGCATCCGCCGCCAATGCGCAGAGCCAGTTCCGGCACTGGCCCCACGGCTCCGAAATTCGCCACGTGCTGCTGATCAGCATCGACGGCATGCATGCGCTGGACCTGGAGCGTCAGGTCCAGTTGCATCCGGAGTCGGCGCTGGCTGAATTGAGCCGGCACGGCGTGCGCTACACCGCAGCGTCGTCGTCCAGGCCGTCGGACTCATTCCCCGGCCTGCTCGCGATGGTCACCGGCGGCTCGCCCGCCTCCACCGGTGTGTTCTACGACGACAGCTACGACCGCGGCTTCTTCCCGCCGGGCACCACCAACTGCAGCGGCGCGCCGGGTGCCGAAGTGGTGTTCGACGAGAGCATCGACGACGCGACACACCTGGCCATCAACCCCGCGCTGCTGCCCATCGGCCCGGACTGCAAGCCGGTCTATCCGCACCAGTTCCTGAAGGTCAACACCGTGTTCGAGGTCGTCAAGCGCAGCGGCCGGCGCACCGCCTGGGCCGACAAGCACCCAGCCTACGAACTGGTGAACGGCCCCTCCGGCAAGGGCGTGGACGATCTCTACACGCCGGAAATCACGATCGTGGATGGGGCCGATGCGACGACCAGCGTCGTCACCACGGCGGACAACGACGCGCTGAAGGTCGAAGCCGTCATCAACCAGCTCAAGGGGCGCGAGCACACCGGCACGCGCTACGTGGGCGTGCCCGCGGTGCTCGGCATGAACTTCCAGGCAGTGAGCGTTGGGCAGAAGCTCGCGATGGATGCGCTCAAGGCGCAAGCCGGCGGCTACAAGGATGCCGACGGCACGCCGTCCGCCGTGCTCGCCTACGGGCTGGAGCGCACCGACGCAGCACTCGCCCGCATGATCGCCACGCTCAAGTCGACCGGCCTCTACGACTCGACACTCGTCATCGTGAGCGCCAAGCACGGCCAGTCGCCCATCGACCCTGCACGCTCGTCCAAGCCGGGCAAGCTGTCGCAAAAGCTCGCCGCCACGCCGCTGGCCTCTGCCATCGCGCAAGTCACCGAAGACGACGTGGCGCTGATCTGGTTGAAGGATTCATCCAAGACGAAGGCCGTCGCCGATCTGCTGCGGGCCAACCAATCGGCGTGGAACATCCAGGACGTGCTGTCGGGTCCGACCCTCACGCTGCGCTTCAACGATCCGGCACGCGACACGCGCACGCCGGACATCATCGTGCTGCCGAACCCCGGCACCATCTTCACCTCATCGGGCAAGAAGATCGCGGAGCACGGCGGGTTCAGCGACGCGGACACCAACGTCGCCTTGCTGGTGTCCAACCCGGGCCTGCCCGTGCGGGTGATCAAGTCCGCGGTGCAGACGACGCAGATCGCGCCCACCATTCTCGAAGCGCTGGGGTTGGAACCGCGCGAGCTGACGGCGGTGCGGCGCGAACACACGACCGTGTTGCCGGGCCTGCGCCTGGACGACGCGGAGTGACCCGCCCACCTCAATTCAAGCTGGCCCGGTTCTGCCGGGCCAGGTAGCTGCAGTATTTGCTGTTGCCGCCTGGCGATCCGTACACGCGAAGTGCTTTCACGTGGCGGTCGCCAAGCGCCACCTCATCGAGCATTGCGCGTTCGATCTCATCAATGGCGCGATGCGGCGCGGTGAAATCGGAGCTGCCTTTTTCGAGCGCGAGAGTCCAGGCATGCGTGTCCAGGCCGAGAGTGGTCTCGGCCATGAAGCGCAGCCTCTTCAGCGAGTCGGCATCGTCAATCGAAGACGCCAACGCCAGTCCGCGCAGGCGAGAACCGGGCAGCAGCCTGTCCCGCTTGGATTCGAGCTGCCGGGTGTTGATCGCGTCGGACAAATCAGAGAATTCCCGCAAGCGCTGCCTGATCGCAGCACGGAGGTCGTCAGGGAAGAACTCTTCCATGTCGATGCAATCACGGCTGGCAGCGGCCAGCAACGCGTACCTGTGTGTCGCAAACGCCTCCTGCCGCACGATCTCCGCGGCGATGCTCTGCGCATTGAGTCGGTTCAGGAACACCGACAACTCCTCGTTGGGGCTTTCGACCTGAACGGCGTCGTACTTCTCGCGGGCCGTGGGGCTGAATCGGTAGCGATAGGCAAATGCCTGGACGCCCATCAGGTGGCGGTAGCGCGGATGCGCGGGTTGCTGCCGAAGGAAGCCTTCGAAGCCCTCGATCTCCGCAGCAGATGGGCGCTCCTGATGCACCTCACCATAGGCGCCGGGCCACAGCGGGTAGGTGTCCCAGACCGGTCGGGAAACCTTTCCATGACATCCCACGCATTTTTCTGGATTGATGGCGGAAAACTCCGCGCTGCTCTCGCCATCAGGTGACGCTCGAAAGGTCAGTTCCTGCAGGGCGAACTGCCGGGCGGAGGGGTCGAACTCCAGCATCTCGACCGACTCGACCCCCCGGTCCTGGGCGTTTCCATTGAACGTCAGGATGAACTGGGCGTCAGCACCGTACAGGATGACCCGAGGATTCTCGAAGCTCGCCCCTTGAAGGCTTCGGCTCGCGAACACAAGGGTGAAGCGGGACCGGTACTGCGTCGGCAGTTGCGACAGCAGTTCCTCGACGGAGCTGACCTTCCGCTCAGTGACCAACTGATGAATGGCGGACAGGCCAAGAGGAGCGTCCGAGCAAAGCGCGGACTGCCACAGGCCTACGAGCAGGAGCAGGGACAAGATGCGGCAGGTCGCAGCCGGCATGGTGCTGACTCGCTTCGTCCAAGCGCTTCCTGGTCGCATGGGTCACCTCCCGCAAAGGATCATGAGTCAGGGCTCAGGACTCGGACTCCCTGCCCAGTGCGTTGCTCCGGGAATTCGCAAACTTTGCAAACTTGCAAATACTGCTTCGCAACTCTTCGCCTTGCCAAGTATTGTGCCCAGCATATCGGAAAGCGAAGATTGCAAACACACAGCCTGGAGACCCTGATGACCGACGCTGCCGCAACGAACTTCAAGCCCAAAAAATCCGTGGCGCTGTCCGGCGTCACAGCGGGCAATACCGCGCTGTGCACGGTGGGGCGCACCGGCAACGACCTGCACTACCGCGGCTACGACATCCTCGACATCGCTGAAGTCTGCGAGTTCGAGGAGATCGCACACTTGCTGGTGCACGGGAAGCTGCCCACGCACGCGGAACTCAAGGCCTACAAGTCCAGGCTGAAGGCCATGCGCGGGCTTCCGGCCAGTGTGAAGGAGGCCCTCGAAAGACTTCCGGCCAGCGCTCATCCGATGGATGTGATGCGCACCGGCGTGTCAGCCATGGGCTGCATCCTGCCCGAGAAGGACGATCACAACCTGCCGGGCGCACGCGACATCGCCGACCGACTGATGGCTTCACTCGGCTCCGTGCTGCTGTACTGGTACCACTGGAGCACGCAGGGCAAGCGGATCGAGGTGGAAACCGACGACGACTCCATCGGCGGCCATTTCCTTCACCTGCTGCACGGCACCAGGCCCTGCGCCACCTGGGTGCATGCGATGCACACGTCGCTGAACCTGTACGCCGAGCATGAGTTCAACGCCAGCACCTTCACGGCACGCGTGATTGCCGGGACCGGCAGCGACATGTACTCGGCCATCTCGGGCGCCATCGGCGCGCTGCGCGGACCCAAGCACGGCGGCGCCAACGAGGTGGCCTTCGAGACCCAGAAGCGCTACGACAACCCCAACGAGGCTGAGGCTGACATTCGCCGCCGCGTCGAGGCGAAAGAGGTGGTGATCGGCTTCGGCCACCCGGTCTACACCGTCAGTGACCCGCGCAACGTCGTCATCAAGGGCGTGGCCAGGCGCTTGTCCGAAGAGGCGGGGTCGACCAAGATGTTCGACATCGCCGAGCGGCTCGAAAAGGTGATGTGGGATGCCAAGAAGATGTTTCCGAACCTCGACTGGTTCAGCGCCGTGAGCTATCACATGATGGGTGTTCCGACAGCGATGTTCACGCCTCTGTTCGTCATTGCACGCACCAGCGGCTGGGCAGCGCATGTGATCGAGCAGCGCATCGACAACAAGATCATCCGGCCGAGCGCGAACTACACCGGTCCGGAAGACTTGAAGTTCGTTCCCATCCAGGAACGCACCTGAACCGTGTGGCCGCTCGACAGGCGCATTGACTCCGATGAATACGCTCCACCGCAAGAACCTGCCCGGCACCGCACTGGACTACTACGACGCCCGCGCTGCCGTCGATGCCATCCGCCCCGGCGCATGGGACACGCTGCCCTACACGGCCCGGGTGCATGCAGAGAACATCGTCCGCCGGGCGGATCCTCAACGCATCCAGGCCTACCTCAGGCAACTGATCGAGCGCTGCCGCGATCTCGACTTCCCGTGGTTTCCTGCACGCGTGGTCTGCCACGACATCCTCGGCCAGACCGCCCTGGTGGATCTGGCCGGCCTGCGCGATGCCATCGCGGCGGCAGGTGGTGATCCGGCCCAGGTGAATCCCGTCGTGCCGGTGCAGCTCATCGTGGACCACTCGCTCGCGGTGGAGTGCGGCGGCTTCGATCCGCAGGCCTTCTCGAAGAACCGCGCGATCGAGGATCGGCGCAATGAAGACAGGTTCCACTTCATCGACTGGACCCAGCGGGCGTTCAAGAACGTCGACGTGATCCCGCCGGGCAACGGCATCATGCATCAGATCAACCTGGAGAAAATGTCCCCGGTGATCCATGCGTGCGATGGCGTGGCGTTCCCGGACACCTGCGTGGGCACCGACAGCCACACGCCGCATGTCGATGCCCTGGGCGTGATCGCCATCGGCGTGGGCGGACTGGAAGCGGAAAACGTCATGCTGGGCCGTGCCTCGTGGATGCGCGTGCCCGACATCGTGGGCGTCGAGCTTCATGGGCGCCCTGGGCCTGGCATCACCGCCACCGACGTGGTGCTGTCCTTGACCGAGTTCCTGCGCAAGGAGAAGGTCGTCGGCGCCTACCTCGAATTCTTCGGTGAGGGCGCCGCGGCATTGACCATCGGCGACCGCGCCACCATTGCCAACATGTGTCCGGAATACGGCGCGACCGCAGCGCTCTTCTTCATCGACGAGCAGACCCTGAGCTACCTGCGCCTCACCGGCCGCGATGATGCGCAGGTCCAGCTGGTCGAAACCTATGCCAGGACGGCCGGCCTGTGGGCCACCGACCTGAAGACAGCGCAGTACGAGCGCTTGCTGCGGTTCGACTTGTCTTCGGTGGTGCGCAGCGTGGCGGGGCCATCCAATCCACACCGGCGCGTGCCGACCTCCAGCCTTGCCCAGCAAGGCATCGCGCAAGGGCTGGACACGGCTCTGGCGCAAGAAGCCGCGGGCCTGCTGCCGGACGGCGCGGTCATCATTGCCGCCATCACCAGTTGCACCAACACCAGCAACCCGCGCAACGTCATTGCCGCGGGCCTGCTGGCCCGCAACGCCAATGCGCGCGGACTGGTGCGCAAGCCCTGGGTCAAAAGCTCGCTGGCGCCCGGCTCGCGTGCGGTGGAGCTGTACCTCCAGGAGGCCGGCCTGCTCGCTGAACTGGAGAAGCTGGGCTTCGGCATCGTCGCCTTCGCCTGCACCACCTGCAACGGCATGAGCGGCGCGCTGGACCCGAAGATCCAGCAGGAAATCACCGAGCGCGACCTGTACGCAATCGCCGTCCTCTCGGGGAACCGCAACTTCGACGGCCGCATCCACCCGCATGCCAAGCAGGCGTTCCTCGCCTCCCCGCCCCTGGTCATCGCCTACGCCATCGCCGGCACCATTCGCTTCGACATCGAAAAGGACGTCCTGGGAACCGATCTCCATGGCCGGCCCGTTCGCCTGAGCGACATCTGGCCGAGCGACGAGGAGATCGACGCTGTCGTGCGCGAGAGCGTGCGGCCGAGCCAGTTCCGCCAGGTCTATGAGCCCATGTTCAAGCTCACGCCGCACACGGGGGATGCGGCATCGCCTCTGTACGACTGGCGCGAGCGAAGCACCTACATCCGCCGTCCGCCGTATTGGGATCGCAAGGGCGTGGGCGCACTGGCCGCCAGCCCGCGAACGCTGACCGGCATGCGTGCGCTGGCTGTGCTGCCGGACAACATCACCACCGATCACCTGTCGCCGTCCAACGCCATCCTGCCGGACAGCGCGGCAGGCGAATACCTTGAGAAGATGGGCGTGCCGGAGGAAGACTTCAACTCGTATGCCACGCACCGCGGTGATCACCTGACGGCCATGCGGGCCACCTTCGCCAACCCCCAGCTGGTCAACGAGATGGCCGTGGTGAACGGCGTGCAGAAGAAGGGCTCGCTCGCTCGCGTCGAACCCGAGGGACGCATCACGCGCATGTGGGAAGCCATCGAGACCTACCTGGAGCGTCGGCAGCCGCTGGTCATCATCGCCGGGGCCGACTACGGACAGGGCAGCTCGCGCGACTGGGCCGCCAAGGGAGTGCGGCTGGCCGGCGTCGAGGCCATCGTCGCGGAAGGGTTCGAGCGCATCCATCGCACCAACCTGATCGGAATGGGCGTGTTGCCGCTGGAGTTCCTGCCAGGCATGACGCGCAAGATACTTCGCATCGACGGGACCGAAACGTACGACGTGATCGGCGAATGCCGGCCGCGGGCGACACTGGCCCTGGCCATCCACCGCCGCGATGGCACCATCGTGGAAGTGCCGGTGTTGTGCAGGTTGGACTCCGACGAGGAGGCTTCCATCTACGAAGCTGGCGGTGTGTTGCAACGCTTCGCCCAGGACTTCCTGGCGTCCGCGCCCAAGGTGCCCGCATGAGCATGGCTTCTCAAATCAAGGTCCCCGCCGCCTACATGCGCGGCGGCACGAGCAAGGGCGTGTTCTTCCGCCTGCAGGACCTGCCTGAAGCGGCACAACGGCCCGGGCCGTCCCGGGACAGGTTCTTGCTGCGGGTGATCGGCAGCCCCGACCCGTATGGCAAGCAGATCGACGGCATGGGCGCCGCCAGCTCCTCCACCTCCAAGGCCGTGATCCTGTCGTCCTCGGCACGGGCTGACCATGATGTGGACTACCTCTTCGGCCAGGTCTCCATCGACAGTGCCTTCGTCGACTGGTCGGGCAACTGCGGCAACCTCTCGGCGGCCGTGGGGCCGTTCGCCATCGCCAACGGCCTGGTGCCTGCGTCGCGTATCCCTGCCGACGGCTTGTGCACGGTTCGCATCTGGCAGGCGAACATCGGCAAGACCATCCTGGCGCACGTGCCGATCGTCAATGCACAGGTGCAGGAGACCGGCGACTTCGAGCTCGACGGCGTGACGTTTCCGGCCGCGGAGGTGCAGTTGGAGTTTGTCGACCCGGCCGACGAAGGCGACGCCGGCGGCGGCAGCGCCATGTTCCCGACAGGCCATCTCGTCGACGACCTGGACGTGCCCGGTGTCGGCAGGCTCCAGGCCACCCTGATCAACGCCGGGATTCCCACCATCTTCGTCAATGCAGCCGACGTCGGCTGCACCGGCACGGAGTTGCAGGATGCCATCAACGGCGATGCCAAGGCGCTGGCGATGTTCGAGGCGATCCGGGCACACGGCGCCGTGCGGATGGGGCTGATCGACGAACTTGGCCAAGCGTCCAGCCGCCAGCACACGCCCAAGGTGGCCTTCGTCGCCGGGCCGAGCGGCTATCTGGCCTCCAGCGGCAAGCGAGTCGAGGCCGAGGATGTGGACCTGCTGGTTCGTGCACTGTCGATGGGCAAGCTCCACCACGCAATGATGGGCACCGCGGCCGTGGCCATCGGCACGGCCGCGGCCATTCCCGGCACGCTGGTCAACCTGGCGGCGGGCGGCGGCGAACGGCAGACTGTGCGCTTCGGCCACCCGTCCGGCACGTTGCGGGTGGGCGCGCAGGCCCGCTTGGTCAATGGTCAATGGACCGTCACCAAGGCCATCATGAGCCGCAGCGCGCGGGTGCTGATGGAAGGCTGGGTGCGTGTGCCCGCCGACAGTTTCTGAAGCATCCCGTCGGACCCACAACGCAGACTCTGGAGCGATCCACCATGTCCACCCGACAACAACTCAAGGCACTGGCCGAGGCGCGTCGCGGCGTCATCGTGCCCGGAGCATTCAATGCGCTTTCCGCCAAGGTCATCGAGGATCTCGGGTATGACGCGATCTACGTGACCGGAGCCGGCGTCACCAACATGTGGTTCGCCCTGCCGGACCAGGGGTTCATGGGCCTGCATGAGATCGCCGACCACACGGCACGCATCCGCGATGCGGTGAAGCTGCCGCTGATCGTCGACGCCGACACCGGCTTCGGCAACGCGCTCAACGTGGTCCACTCGGTCCGCGTGCTGGAACGAGCGGGCGCCGATTGCATCCAGCTCGAAGACCAGGTCGCGCCCAAGCGCTGCGGCCACTTCGCCGGCAAGGACGTCATCCCGCTGGCCGAGGCCGTCGACAAGATCAAGGCGGCGGTGGATGCGCGACGCGACACCAACCTGCTCGTCATGGCGCGCACCGATGCCGCTGCGACCCAGGGTTTCGAGGCCGCCATCGAACGCGCGCAGCGCTTTTCCGAGGCCGGCGCAGACATTCTCTTCGTCGAAGCCGTCACGACCGCGGATGAAGTTCGAGCCCTTGCGCAGCGGCTGGCCAAGCCGCAGCTGATGAACATGGTGATCGGCGGGAAGACGCCCATCATCGGCGCCGACGAGCTTGCACAGCTGGGATTCGGATTCGTTCTCTACGCCAACGCCGCCTTGCAAGGCGCGGTGGCGGGCATGCAGCGCGTGTTGCGCTCGCTTCGCGACGACGGCCGCGTGGATGAGGATCCGGCCATCGTCGCGCCCTTTGCGGAGCGGCAGCGGCTTGTGGGCAAGCCGGCATGGGACGAACTGGAGCGGCGCTACGCCACTCATCGCGAAAACTGAACCAACGCTTGGCAGGCCGTGCATTGGAAATCAGGCTGGAGATGCCGGGTGGCCGCTTGGAATTCACTGGCGGTTCACATCGCGCATTCGGTCGGCTTGGGTGGGGAGAACAACGAGGTAGGTCTCTGGTGACCTCCCATCCAGTTGCCAGCTCGCGGTTCAAGGTTCGCTCTGCCAAAGCACGGCGACGCCCACATCAGCGGCGAAGAATCGCCTATGCATATTTCGCATCACGCGGCAGGTAAACAGCATTGGCCGTGCGGGCGGCGCTCTCCTACATTCGCGGCTCATCAGCGAGACAGTCCCCAGGCCCATGACCGCAGACCACGATCATTGCCCGCCAATTGAACACAAATCCATGCCGGACGCTGCGGCCAGCGGATGGGTACGCGCCAAGGCGCAGCCCTCGCTGGCAACGCTGTTGTCGCGGGTTGGCCCTTGGGCCAAGAGCGACGGGTTTGCATCCATGCCTGCGTTCTCTCGCCAACGCGAAGCCTGGAGCGAGCATTCGTGCTTTCAGGATTCAATGCCGGACGCAGAATCGATCCATGCGGCCGACACCATTCCCGCCTTGCGCAAACTCCTGATGGAGGTGCAGCGTCGCCAGACCGAGATGGTCAGTCAGGCCGCCCATGAGTTGCGAACACCGCTGACTGCACAGCGTTGCATCGCCGAGAAGGCCTTGCTCAAAGGTGCCCAGGCAGATCAACTCGAAGGAGCGGTGGTGGCCATGCTCGAAGAGAGCCGCCACATGCAGCACCTGATCGACAGCCTGCTGCTGGTGGCCCAGGCCGATGGGGGCATGCTGGGTACGCCCCGCACCCCGGTCGATGCCTCGCGCGTCGCGGCCGATGCGGTGCAGTCCATCGAACCGCTCGCTGAAGTGCGCGAGCACCCGATCTCTTTGCGGTTGCAAGGACCGCATTTCATCGTGGCCGATCCAGCACTGTTGCGGCAAGCCTTGCTCAATCTCATTCACAACGCCATCACGCACACCCCCAGCGGCACACGCATTCACGTTCTGGTGCAAGGCGAGAACCTGGGCGAAGTGGTGATATCGGTGGTCGACAACGGCCCCGGCATGCCCAAGCAAGAAGCCGGCACGGGCACGCATCGGTACGCGCGGCGCAGCGAAGACCGTGGCACGCACATCTCGCTCGGCCTGGGCCTCATGATTGCCAAGTCGCTCGTGCGCTCGCAAGGCGGCAAGACCCGGATCTTCAGCACTCCGGGGCAGGGAACGGCCATTCGCCTGCACTTCCCAGCCTCGAGCGCTTGCCTGGAACCGGCGCCATCCGCCAACTTGAAACGTCGCAAGGATGACCGCTGAGGACGGGAACAGGCTTGATGGCAAGCGGCACCCAATGCGGGGCAAGAAAAACGCTGGTCACTGGCCGTCGTAACGTCCTAAACTCGTGGGTTTCGGGCACTCGACCACCGTGTGCCGGTTCGACCGAGGCATGAAAGGGTCAGCCACGGCGCCGTACGACGATGAGCTTCTTTCGCCAGCATCCCTCTGGAACTGCACATGGTGACCCGCTTTCGGGTGCCTCGATCGACAGTGCCTGTGTTGCGGCGGTCCGCGAAGGACTCTCTTCCACTGATTTCTGCCGCCATATCCTCGGTGCTGCCAAAGGCGAGCTTCACTCCATCGAGGCATTGGCCACGTACTTTGAGCACGAACCCGAAGGCATCTGCACACCGCTGCGTCCTGAAGACAGCTTTGCCGGGGCGCGGGTGTTCGGGTTGTTCGGTGACGACCTCCCCGGCTACCGCCTGGCCATGGTCACGCTGTTGGCACTGCCCACCTTGCCGCCGAGCATGAACATCGCTGCGCTGAGTCTGCAGCGCTCCGGTGATGCGTCCAATGCGCCGTCGGCAACCCTCGCCAGCCAGGCCACGGCGCACACCCGGACCGGCTCGCTGCGCTCGTTCTACCAGGAGCTGATGCGGCTGCGGTCGGGCGATGGCGCGCTGGCCTCGCTCGGCTACGACAGCGCAAGCCTGCGCGACAAGGTGCTGTCATTCGTTCGCCGCAATGGCAAGGCCCGCGCCCTGGTGGTGCTGAACTATGGCGACGCCGCGTCCGCCTCGCTCACGGACTTGCCGCCTCGCACCACCTTCACCCCCTTGCTGGGCGCCACTTCCGACGTCTTCGTGAGCGATGCTGCCGGCCAACTCGGCCTGCCCATGCCGGCACGCAGCGTGGCGATCTACGCTTGCTGACCGGCACGGGCCGCGCCCGTCGCTATCAGCGGGGCAGGCGCCTGCTGTACTCGGCGTAGAGTCCCATGACCAGCGGCACGTAGTGGCGTGTTTCGTCGTAAGGCGGAATGCGCCGGCCATGCTTGATCACCGCGCCCTCGCCGGCGTTGTAGGCGGCCAGCGCCAGTTCCGTGTCGCCCCCGAACATGACCAACAGGTCCTTCAGGTAGCGCGCGCCCACGTCGATGTTGTTCTGCGGATCGGCCAACCGATGGCGCACGCCGTAGCGTTCGCCGGTGCCGGGCATGATTTGCATCAGTCCCACGGCACCGGCGGGCGAACGCGCGGCAGGGTTGAAGCTCGATTCCACATGCATCACCGCAAGCAGCAAGGCGTCAGGCACGCCATAGGCACGCGAGGCCGCATCCACCAGCTGGCGCAGGCTGGGCGAGGCCAGTGCCGCATAGGCACTGGGCACGGCCGGGCGAGGGTTCAAGGCCGAAGACGACAGGCGCTGGCGCGGCCGCGGCGGTGGCTCCGCCAATGTCATGTGCAACTGGCTGTTCACACCCTCGGGCTCGTTCGAATACGAAGGCAACCCACCCGGAACGGTCGACACGTAGATGTGCGTGGTGGCCTGCGCCGGCAGGCTCAGGCTCAGGCTCAGGACGAGCCCCGAGAAGATCCAGGCCTGCGCGGCCGCGCGCGGTCTCATTGGTACCCCAGCACCAGCCCTTGCAGCAGCCTCGCCCAGCCGTCCAGCATCACGAAGAGCAAGAGCTTGAACGGCACCGAAATGATGGTGGGCGACACCATGGACATGCCCAGGGCCAGCAAGATGTTGGCCACCACCAGGTCGATGATCAGGAACGCCACGAAGAGCACGAAGCCGATGCGAAACGCCTCACCCAGTTCGGTCACGGTGAAGGCAGGAACCAGGACCAGCATGTCGTCTTCCTTCAGGTTGCGCGCGCGCTCCTCGGGCCACAAGCGTGCTGCGGTGCGAAGAAAGAACTTGCGATCACGTGCTTCGGCGTGCTTTTGCAGGAACGCCCGCAGCGGCGTTGCCACCGCGTCGTAACCCACACCGATGTCGTCCACCGTCTTGAACGACGACAGGCCATGCCCCTCGGCGCGAAGCCGGTCGCTCGCCTCCATCACCACCGGCGCCATCACGTAGACCGTCAATACCAGCGCGATGCCGTTGAGCACCATGTTGGGCGGCACCTGCTGCAGGCCCAAGGCCTGGCGAAGCAAGCCCAGCACGATGACGATCTTGGCAAAGCTCGTGACCATCAACGCCACGAACGGCAACAGCGCCAAGGCGCCGATGGCGATGAGGATGGGCAGGTATTCGCTCACGAGCAGCGCTCACACCTGCGCCATGGCAGCGTGCTGCGGCCCCTGCGCCCGCGCGCATGCCTGCGTGGACTCAAGCGCCACCACGCGCACGCCGAGGTGGTCGCCGATCGCCACGAGTTGGCCCACGCCCAGGTGATGACCGCCACAAAAGATGTCGACGCAGTGGCCGTCGATGGCATGCTGGGTCTCCAGCACCTGGCCCGCAGCCAGCGTGCGCAACGCCGACATGGGCATGGACAGGCGTGCCACCTGGATCTCGACGTCCATGCGGATCGCATCCAGATCGTCGGCCATCCCGTGGGAATCATCGGGGACTGAAGGAAGAGCATGGGCAGAAGTCATCGGAGGCCTTTCGGTTCGAGACAAGGAAGAATTCGCTCGCGCCGGGCCTGCGTACGCAACCCGTTCAACGCGCAGCTTGCGGCCCTGCAGCACGGCATCGACGCCGGGCCATGCGCGGCCGCCCACGCACAGCCGCACCGGCAAGCGCTCGCGCTGCCGGGCGTTCGCCTTCAGCAGCAACACGTCGCCGGGCTCCATGTGGCGGATCTCGTTGACGCTGAGCGTGACCGGCTCGGTGCACACCGACACCACCAGCGGCCAACTGTTCGCGGCTTCGATGTCCTTCGTGCCCGACAGCCGCTGCGCGCGCGCCAAATGCTGCCACCCGTGCGGCTGCAGGGCACGAAGCAGCACCCCGGTTCGATGCGAGGAGGCGGCGGTCTGGCGGACGATCGTCATTCCCAGCGCGTCCCACGCTGACCAGGCCGCGCCTTCGCCGCGCAGGCCCGACAGTTCGAGCGGTGCCGGCAGCAAGGCCTGCACGGCCTGCCACAGCGGCTGCAAGGCATGCATCACGGCGGCGCGCTGCACGACCAGCGGCACCGTGGCCGACATCACCGCGCCGATGTCCGCCAGCGCGCCGGGCACGATCACCTGCGCCTCGAAGTCGAACCCGTTGCAGCGCAACTGCAATTGCAGCCCGCACATCGCGGCATGCACCTCGCCGAAGCGCACCACAAACGACTCCCGCCCCGCCGGCAGCATGAGCCCATCGCGTCCATACAGGCGCCGGGTCAAGCCGGCCAGGGCAGCGTCCATGGTCGGCAAGCGGCGGTGGACACCCAGCGCACTGATTGGCATGGTCGAGGCATTCATCGAAGTTCGTGCGGGTTGACCCAGAAGATGCCGGCGCAGTGACCCCCCAGTTGCCGCTGTGCCAGCGCGGCATTCAATGCCGGCAGGCCTTCCACGATCACGCGGTAGGACTGTTCGCTGGCGGTGCGCAGCACCACCGACAGTTCGCCACCCGTGCAGGCGATCTCGAGCTCGGTGTCCTCCAACACCTCGGGGCGCAGCCGGAACGACAGGCGCCACCGGTCGCCGGGCATGCGGCGGCCCACGCGCACGAAGTCCGCGATGTCGCGAAGCAAGCCCTCGATGCCATCGCCGCCGCGCCCGTCATCGTCAGGCACGTCGCGTTGCACCGATTGCCGCAAGACGTGCATCAGCACCTGAGGCGATGCGCTCATCGAGAGCTGGCGAACGCGGTGGGCATCCTGCCGCTGCGATCCCTGGCCGTCGTCATCGTCGGTCCCGTCGCCAGGATGCCGCCCCTGGCGCAAGGCGACCTCAAAGCGCCTCTGCGCCGTGACCGGGTCGTCTTGCGCAGCCTCGACCGGCCAGGCCCGCAGGTGTTCGCCATGAACGGGCCTCATGTGGACCTCCGCGGGATTTGACCCGCCTGCCAGGTCAGCATGTAGTCCTCGTCCGTCTGCTGCTCAAGCGCCTGTGCATGCCACGTCTGGTGCAGGGTGTCTTGGCGAGCGCAGGTCTCGCGCATCTTGTGGTTGTTGCGCACGGTGCTGGCATGGGCTCGACGAGCGTCCTGGACGGCGTCCAGCGCTTGCTGCGTCTTGGCTTGCGCGGCCTGCAGCTTCGCCAGTGCACGCGGCAGCTCGCGCTCGGCCAGCGCCGCCTGCTCGATCGCGGCATGGGCTTCGCCGGCGCGCATCATCCCGCCCTCGAGTGCCAGCGTCAGGGCCCGATGGATCGACTCCTCAAGTTCGGCCAAGGCCCTCAGCGCCAGTTGCTGCGCTGCCTGTGCACGATCATGGGCATCGCTGCGCTCATTCACTTCACGCTGGGCACGCCGCTCTCGCGCCGAATGCACGGGCAGCAAGCTGCGAAGCCGCGGGGCCTTCATGCGGCGAGCTCCAGCAATCGCCGCAGGCTCGCGTGGAAGTCCTGGGCGAGGTCGGCCGGCTGCTGCAAGAACTCATGAATCGCCGGCAATTTGGCAATGGCTTCGTCGGCCAACGGGTCGCTGCCCGACCGGTACTCGCCCACCTGGATCAGGAGTTCGACCTCGCGATGACGCGCCAGCAGCGAGCGCAGCTTGAGCGCCGCCGCGCGATGATCCGGTGTCGTCACGGCACCCATCAGGCGCGACAGACTGGCCAGCACATCGATGGCGGGGTAGATCGGTGTCTGCGCGATCGCGCGCGACAGCATGATGTGGCCGTCCAGGATCGAGCGCACTTCTTCGGCAATCGGATCGCCATCGTCCTGGCCTTCCATCAGCACCGTGTACAAGGCGGTGATGGAGCCCCGCTGCGCATTGCCGGCGCGTTCCAGGAGCCGCGGCAAGGCCGCGAACACCGACGGCGGGAAGCCGCGTCGTGTCGGGGGTTCGCCGCAGGCCAGACCGACCTCGCGCAGCGCACGGGCCAGGCGCGTCACCGAGTCCATCACCAGCAGCACCCGCATGCCGCGGTCGCGAAAACTCTCCGCGATGGTGGTGGCCACGAAGCCGGCCTTGACCCGCTCCGACGCCGAGCTGTCCGACGTGGCAGCGACCACCACCGAGCGTTTCATGCCCTGCGGGCCCAGCGTGTGGTTCACGAACTCGCCGACCTCGCGTCCGCGCTCGCCAACCAGCGCGACCACACACACATCGACCTCGCTGGCGCGCACCAGCATGCCCGCGAGCGTGCTCTTGCCCACACCCGCGGGCGCGAACACGCCGATGCGCTGGCCCTGGCCCAGCGTCATCAGCGCGTCGATCGCGCGCACACCTGTCGCAAAGGGCTTGACGACAGCGGCACGGCTGAGCGGTGCCGGCGAACCGGCTTGCACGGACATCCAGGCGGTTGCATTGAGCGGGCCGTTGCCGTCCACAGGCTCGCCGAATCCATTCAGAACGCGGCCCAGCAGCGCATCGCCCACGGCGACGCGGTGTCCGTGCCCCAGCGCCACCACGCGTGCGCCGAGCGAGAGTCCCTCCAGTTCGCCGAAAGGCATGAGCAATGCACAGTCATCCGCGAGGCCGGTGACCTCGGCACGGCGCAGCCCGCCGTCGGCGAGCCTGAACTCACACAGCTCGCCAATGCGCGCGTCGATGCCGGCCACGCGGATCAAGGTGCCCCGCGCCTCGACCACCCGGCCACACAGTGCGATGGGAGTCCTGTCACCCAAGGCGCGGGCCACGGCGCCGCGCAGCCCTCGGTCGGGCGCCGCCGCAACGCGGTCACCATCCAGCCCGATGCTCACAGGCCCTCCTGCGACAGCGCCTGCCCCGCGGCGCGCTGGGCCGACAGGTGCGCCACGGCCGACTCCACCGCGCTGCGGATGGCCGCGAGCTGCACGCCCAGGCTGGCGTCGGCAATGCCCACGTCGGTTTCAAAGATGCAATCGTCTTCGCCGAGCAAGGCATCGCCCACGAGCGTCACGAGTTCGCGGCCGGATCCAACGTGCCGGGCCACGTCATCCAGCGCTCGGCGGGCAGCAGCGAGCTGCGAGGGATGCAGCCTGAGCTTGGCCCAGCGCGCCTGCCTGAGCATGTCGTCTACAGCCTCCAGGGCGCTGGCGATCAGTTGCCGCCGGTCGGTGCGCCGCAGCACCAGACCAACTGCATCCGACACGATGTCGACCAGCGTGGGCGCCAGGTCCGTCAGGGCGATGTGCCGGGCGGCATGCGCCGCGGCCAGTCGCTCGGCCCACTCTTGCCGCGCCTGGGCTTCGCCAGCCACAAGGCCGCGTTGCTTGTGCGTCTCGTACGCCTGCTGCCATTGCGCCTGCATCTGGCGTTCCCGGGCACCCAGGCGCCCCAGCAGCTCGTCGGCTTGCGTGACAAGGTTCGCATCGGCGCGCTTGAGCAGGCGCCCCGGATGGGCGACAGTGAGATCGGGGCGGTCGATCAGAACAACCAGGTCCATGAGGGTGCCCAGCGGGGAATCAGGTGGGTGACGATGGCGCCGAACGCATGCGCCGCCTCGTCGGCCGGCAAGCGGGGCAGCAGGTTGGCCGCCACTTCGCGCGGCGCGCACAGCACCGCGCGCGAGGCCACGGCCTTCTGCGCCGGATCGCCTGCATCGACGAAGCGAAGCAGTTGCCGCATGCCTTCGCCGCGCAGCGTCTGCCGCAGCCGCGGTGCGTCCAGCGGTTCCCAGGAGATCGACAAAGGCCGCACGCTGCGCGGCACCGCTTCGGCCACCGGAAGCCACAAGGTGTCGAGCGCGTCGCCCAAGCTCGAGCGAAGGGCACCGAGCCGCGGCTTGAGCACCACCTGGCGCAGGCTGTCACGGTGTGCGGCGATGCCCACCGCAACCGACAGCGCCGCCAGCTCACGCGGCGCCAACATGAAGAAGCGGCCCGGGCCCTTGGGCATGTGCCAATCGAATGCGGTGTCCAACCCTCGATCGCGAAGCAGGTCGACGGACAAGGCTTCGATCACGGCGGGTGCCGCATCGGCGGCCCATCGCGGCAGCCACGAGGGATCTGCATACGAGGCCGGACTCAGGTTGAACCGCAGCAATGTCCGCACCCAGGCCGAGGAGGTCAGATCGCAGCCAACGGTCGCGCACGCGTCGGTCATCGCGTTTCGTCCATCGCCAAGGCGTCCGCCTGCCGGGCAGCGCCGCGTGTCGCCACCGTTCGCCCGGCCGCCGCGCCCGTGCTGCGCGGCGACGCAGCCCCCGACCGCTTCCACATCCGCCAACCCATCACGCCCCAAGTCAAGGCCAGGCAAGCTGCGAGCGACAAGACCAGGCCCCACAGCGCTGATTCATCAAGCCATGACGGGGGACGCGCCGGCGCCGTCTGGGAATCGGCGCGGGACGCCACGAATGTCAACGACACGTTCTCGACCTTGAGGCCTTCGATGCTGCGCGTGACCAGGTTCTTGATGGCCGGCGCCATCTGCTGCAGGTCGGCGTCCGGCAAGTGCTTGATGAACACAGCGGCAGAGGCAGGCTGGATCTTGTCGGACAAGGGATCGTTCACCGGGATGACCGGATGCACGCGCGCCGACACCACGCCGTCGATGTGCGACAGCGTGTTCGACAACTCCTGCGAGAGCGCAAAGATGTAGCGCATGCGCACCTCAGTGGGCGTGGAAACCAGGCCTTCCTTCTTGAACATGTCGCCCATGCTGGCGAAGCGCTCGCGCGGTACGCCGTGGTTGCGTGCCACCTGCAGCGCGCGTTGCTGGTCCTTGTCGTCGACCTCGATGCGCCAGAACTCGCCGTCGACCTGCGCCTTGCTGGCGGCGATGCCCTCGCTGTAGAGCACCATCATCACGGCATTGGCGTCGGACTCGTCGATGCGGCCGAACAACTCCGTCTTGCAGCCGGACAACAGGCCCACGCAAAGACACAGGCACAGCATCGCCAGCCGGCGACGCGGCGGCGTGGTGGCGACAGGCAGGGCCGTTGCATGCATGGCGATCACCCCTGTTGCTGGAACAGCGTGGTCACGCCCTGCTTGGTGGTGTTCATCACCTCCATCATCATCATCGTGCGCAAGATGCCGGCCTGGGCCACGAGGGCTTCATGCGCCGTGCGGCTGAACTCCGACTCCGGCTCGCCGGCGGGCTCGGCTGCGGCATCACTGCCGGGTGCAGTCTCGGGCGGCGTCAAGTCGAGCGACTGGAACTGCCGCATCATGTCCAGCACCGGTTGGGCCGCGGGTTCGGCGACGGGACCCTGAACATAGACATGATCCTGGAGCGGTTCCGAGGCGACCAGCTCGGCGAAGCGCCGACTCTGTGCGCTGTCGACGGCGCTGGCTCCGCCTGCGGCGCCTGTTGCGGGCGAGGCACATGCCGAGATGATCGAGCAGTCCATGTCAGCTCCTGGTGTGAAAGGTGTCAGACCCACATGGCATGCGCCGGCGCCGCGGGGGCCGGGGCCGCCATCAAGCTGCCGTCGTCGCGCCCCAGCAGAGCGCAGGCCATGTGCACGGCGTATTCATCACGGCCATCGTCGATGACCGATTCGAGCAAGGCCTGCCAGCCCTGCCGGCCGGTGTCTTGCATGCAGACCGCGAGCATGGCCTTGCAGAGCTGGCTGTCCGGGAAGCGCACCAGCGTGGTCTCCAGCTCGTGCACGCCAGCGTCCTTGCGTCCTGCGCAAAACTCGCTCATCGCGAGAACGATGCAGGCGTGCGGAAGATCCGGCCGCAGTGCCGCAAGGACTTCGGCGATCTCGATGGCCAGTGCCGACTCGGCCATCTCGGTCCCGAGCATGGCCACCTGCAGCAAGACCCGGTAGGCCTCGCCCGACACCGCACGATCTGGCGCGTCGTGATTCTTCATGTATGACGCTTTCGATGCCTAGCGGCCGGCGACCTTGCCGGAAATGCCCACCGCCATTTGCAGCCAGGCCATGGCGGTGTTGAACTTGAGCGACTCGGCCAGCAGTTGCTGCTGCGAGTCGAGCGCCGATCCCGTGGCATTGCCGGAGGCATCCGGTGCAGGGAGCGACAGCACTTCGAGCCTCGACGGCGCGCAGACGGGGCCGTTTCCCAATCGCGAGAACCGCCCATGTGCATGAGACCGGTGGTGGCCGTGGTGCCCGACGTGGCACGGGTGTGAATCAGGATGCGAGCAACAGTTCATGGTTGACTCTCCCGGCGTGTCGGGCCTACACCCACATGGCGAAGGCCGGTGTTGCTTGCGGGCCGATGGGTTGGCCTGCGGCCGGCAGTTCCTGAGTGCGGCCCAGGAGCGAGCAGGCCATGCCTGTCGCGTGTTCATCGCGGCCCTCGTCGATGACCGATTCGAGCAGCGACTGCCAGCCGGCTCGGCCGGTGTCCTGGAGGCACACCGCCAGCATCGCCTTGCTCAATGCATCGTCGGGGAACTGCCGCACCTGGACTTCGAGCCGCTGCAGCCCGTCATCCTTGCGGCCCGCGCAGAACTCGCTCATGGCCAGCACGATCGGTGCATGCGGCAAGTCAGGCCGCAGCTCGGCCAGCGCCTCGGCCACGTCGATGGCCAGGGAGATTTCGCCCATCTGGGTTCCCAGCATCGCAGCCTGCAAGAGCAGGCGGTAGGTGTCTTCGCTGACTGCAGTTTCCGGAGGATTCATGCCCGAACCTTTCAGCAAGCACGCGCCGAGCGGCGTGGCGGTGGATTTGAAAAGAGGTGCCGCGCGAGGCGGCGCCTCTTTGGTCTAGCGCCGGATCAACGGCCGGAGATCTTGCCGACGATGCCCAAGGCCATTTGCAGCCAGGCCATCGCGGTGTTGAGCGCCAGCGACTTGTCCAGCATCGCCTGCTGCGATGCCAGCGCCTGGTCGGATGCGGTGGTGGAAGCGGTTTGCTGCGGAGATACGGGATCGGACATTTCAGGCTCCTGGTTTCGATGGATGAAGTTGCTTAAGCCCGCCGCTGCCTGGCTGCCTGAGCAAGACTCAGGATTCGCTCGGCTGCGTCGAACGCCGTGAGCAGTTGTCGCTGCGCTTCAACGGATCTGCCTGGGCTGACCGCACCTGCGGCGGCAGCCACCGGGCACGCCGCCTCCTTCGCCTTTGTGAGGTTCTGTCGAAGCAGGCCGAGCGATTCGCCCGAGGGTTCGGTCAACATGTCCGAGGCAGGTGTCGTGAAGCTCATCGAAGACTGTCTTGGTGCTGAATACATACTGAGGCTCCTTCGTCATTTCAAGGGGTAGATGACGGCGCGGCCCGCCACCGAGAACTCGATGCCGTCCTTGCGGATGGCCACCACTTCGGCGCCATCGGGCAACACGCCACCCACGAAGTAGCGCGCGCCGCTGCCGTTGCTGAAGCTGCCGTTCTCGCCGGGAACGACGTCCACGATGCGCACCGGCAGCACGTGCTCGCGCGGCGCGGCTTCGGCGGGCTCGATGAAGGCCACGCGGTTGTCAACCTTCACCACGCCGGCGAGGTCGAGCGTGAGCCGATGCAGCTGGTCGCGCAGCGCCGTGCTCTCGGAGCTTCCCTGGATGCGCACCGTGCCGCCACCGGTGTAGTCCACCGTCAAGGCCGCGTCCGACAAGGCCTCCTGCACGCGCGCGGCCAGCTCCGTTCCCACGCGAACCTGCACACGGGCCGTTCCGAGGCCAGGACTCTTCTGCAACCACCGCTGCAAGCGTGCGAGCGCCTTGGGGTCATCCACATAGCCTGAGAGCTGCATGGCGCCGCCATCGCCGGCGATCAGTCGGACATCAGGGAAGCCTTCGGCCGACAGCGTGCGTGCACCTGTCGCCGTTTGCGCCGACACCGGTTGGACGAGCTGGACGATCACCACCGACCCGAGTGCAACGGCCATCACCAGCAGCGCCGGGCCCAGGTTTCGTGCGATGGCTTGCCTGAACTTGCGGCGCGCCGCGCGTGCCGGTCGTGCCTGGGTGAACACCAGCTCGGAGGCCCCAAGGCCATAGCGCCGCCGTTCATAGAGTCCATGCATCGCGATCTCGATGGGTTGCACGGCCCGTCCGTCTTCCAGGTCGAACAGGCCCCACAGGCCGTCAACGCGCCGAAGCTCGGCGTGGCGGGCACGTACGCCTGGGTCACGCAAGACGATTTCGTTGCTCGCGTCACTGCCCAGCGTGACAGGCCCACGCAAACGCAGGTTCGCTCCCTGGTGCAGGCCGCGCGTGATGCGCACTGCGCACGGTGCCGGCGCGCCCGCACCATGGTTGAAATGACTCTGCTGGGGGCGCTCCATCAGCCAGGCAAAACGCGCGGCCGCACGACGAGGCGTCTCGCCCAGCCCGTCCTGAAGCTTGCCGAACCACAGGTGCGATGTCATGACGGGGCCACCACCTTGGGCGTCAACAGGTAGAGGCGTTCGACACGCTTCCTGGTCTTGCTGGACGACTTGAACAGCCATCCCGCCACCGGGATGGACGACAGCCCCGGCACGCCGGTCTGGCCGGCGCTGTCGCTTTCTTGCGTATAGCCGGCAATCAGCAGGGACTGGCCATCGGCGATGAATGACTGGGTGGTGATGGCGCTGCGTCGAACGACCGGAACCTGGTCGACGGTCTGCCCGGTGAGCGCACCGTCTTCGATGCGGACTGCGAGCTTGACCTGCTGGCGCTCGCCGGATTCGCTGACGATCAGCGGCGTGACGCGCAAGGAGGTTCCCACCGATACGTCGAACAGGTTCACCTCCAGGTTGCCCGCCACGCGCACAAAGAAAGTGTCGAGGTTCTCGATCACCGCTTCGACGTTGTCCAGCGTCAAGAGCTTGGGGCTGGAGAGCATGTTGGCTCGACCGTCCTGAGCGAGGGCACTGACGCGTGCGATCAGGAACTTGCCGGCATCACCCAGCACGGTGGTGAGCACTCCGGCCGCAGGTGAAGCCCCGGTGTTGTTGCCGTTGGGGCCGACCTGCGGGGCGCCATCGGCCAGTGCGGTGCCCCAGCTCAGCGTGGGCAGGTTGCCGCTGCCCACCTGGTAGTCATTGCGCTGGTCGCGAAAGCGCCAGTTGATGCCCAGCGACTCGGCGGCGTCCACGTTCACCTCGATGATGCGGACTTCGATTTCCACCAGGCCCGCCTTGACATCCAGCGCCTTGATGGCCGCCTCGTGGGCACGCATGCGCTCAGGCACATCGCGCACGATGACGGCATTCATGCGACCGTCAGCGCGGAACTGCGGCAAACCACCCTCGCTGCCGCGCGGAGCTGCCGCTTCCGGCGGCGGCGCATCGAGCGCGAGGCGGCCCTTGCCCACTGCACTCGTGGCGGTGCCCACCAGGCCCAGCGCACGCAGCGCATCGGCCGGCGTGCCCGCCCGAGCTGGTCGGGCAGCGGGCAACTGCACGCCAGTGTCGTTGCCGTACAGCTGTGACAGCACCGTGGCCACGCCGGGAATCCTCTCCTCGCGGTTGCCGTGCTTGAAGCTGGTGTCGGCAGCCCAGGCATATCGCAGCGGGAACACCCTCACCTCTGAGCCGGTGCCGATGTTGAGGTTCTGATCGACCGCCTTGGCCGTCTGCATCACGAGCTCGACATAGCGGCTCGGGCCCGAGACGATGGCGCTGTTCTGGCGTGCGTCGTACAGGATCGGGAAGCGGCGGTCCGGGATGTTGAGCTGCTCCAGCGCCTGGCGCAACCGCCCCACGCCGGTGTTGCTCATGTGCACGACATCGCTGCGCACGTCGCTGGCCGGTGTCACGTAGACCACGTTGCCTTCGGCGTGCCAGATGAACCCGAAGGACGCACTCAACAGCTCCATCAAACTGCCTGGCAGCAGGTTGAATTTGCCGTTCACGGTGCCATCAACCTCCTTGGCGACCACCACCATCAGGCCTTGGCTCGCACCGAACTCACGCAGGAATTCCTTGAGGTTCTTGCCCTTGGCGGCGTAGACGAACATCTCGTCCTTCCAGCGCGGTTCGCCAGCGTTGGCATGCGCTGCGAAGCAAGCCAGGGCCACGATCAGAGCGATTCGCGCGAAGCGGTGGGGCGCAATCATGTGCAGGCTCTCTAGAGGATGGGCGCAGGTGCGTGGAAGCCCGCTGCGCGGAGCATCTCGTCGGCAAAGCTCAACAGGCTCAGACCCACCCAGCGGGCGCTGACGGCCAGGACCGCACAGGCCACCACCAGCTTGAACACTTGTGATGCGGTCTGGTCTTGCAGTTGCGTGGTTGCCTGGACCACCGCCACCAGCACACCCACGGCTGCCGCCGCGACCACCGTGGGAAGCGATACCCACAGCGCGAGCAGCAGGCCGCGATGGGTGAACTCCAGCAAGGTGTTGGCGTCCATGGTGTCAGGCCCCCGCCACTCGGAGCGCTGATGGGCGCGGCAATGAAATGCGGCCCAGCGCGTGAATCTGCACATCGGCCGGCAGCTCGCCGTACGACAGGATGTTCAGCTGCGGCAATGGCTGCGCCAGCACCCGGCGCAGGAAGCGACGCGTCTCGGGCGTCGCCAGGAGCACCGGCGGCAGCTCTGCGGGCATGGCGGCCACCGCGGCCCCGGCCGAAGCCAGCAGCTCGCGAAGCACGTCAGGAGGCATGGCCAGGTAAGCCCCGTTGGCACCTTGCTGGATGGACGCCCGCACCTGCGTCTCGGCATGAGTGTCGAGGGTGATGGCACGCATGCCGCGTTCCGCATCGATGAAGCGGTGTGTGATGAAGCGCCCGAGGTCGATGCGCACGTATTCGCACAACATCGCGGTGTCTTTCTCGCGGGGCGCCCAGACCAGCAGGCTCTCGAAGATCTCGCGCAAGTAGCGCAACGACACCCCCTCCAGGGCGAGGCGGCGCAGCACGTCGGCCACGCGCTGCGTCGGCATGGTCCGCATGACCTCGTCATGCAGCTCGGGCAGTTGGGCCTGCGCGCGCTTGAGCAGGCCGCTGAGTTCCTGCGTGCCCACGAAGGCATCCGGGCGCAGCCGGACCAGGCGCGCCACATGGCGTGCCAATTCAGCCTCGACCACGCCGGGCAACGAGGCGTCGTCCGGCATGGACAGTTGGCCGCGGTGCGCCGGCACTTCCTGCACTTCGATCACGAAGCTGTCGTCGGGCAGTGCCGCGTCGAAGCGCGTGAGCAAGGCAGGGAACGAGAGGCCCAGGTCGTGCTGCAGCGAGGCGGTCTCCTGCTCGAGCGCGGCATCGAGCGCAGCCGCCGACAGCGTGCCTCGCAGGTTGCCCGCGACCGTGAGGATCAGCGGGAGCACCATCACGGACTGGTCGGCTGGCGACTGCGCCTGGGCGGGCCCGAGCGGCGCTGCGTCGACTGCAGCGCGGTGGAAGCTCGGCAGCACGCGCTGGCGCCGTTGCGCATGCCAGCCAGCGGCGGCCATGCCCAGGCCCAGCACCACGAAGGGCAGCCTGGGAAAGCCAGGCACCAGCAAGAAGCCGCACACGATGGCACTCGAGGCCATCAAGGCCATGGGCTGCGCAAAGACCTGACGGCCGATCTGCGCCGCCAGCGGGCGAGGGTTGCCCTCTTGCCCCGCCACGCGCGTGGTGAGGATGCCCGCAGCCACTGAGGTCAGCAAGGAGGGGATCTGCGACACCATGCCGTCGCCGATGCTCAGCAGCGTGTAGCGCGCCAGCGCGTCGCCAATGGGCATCCCCAGCATGCCTGCGCCGATGGAAATGCCACCAATGATGTTGACCAGCGCAATGAGAATCGCCGCCACCGCATCGCCCTTGACGAATTTCAATGCGCCGTCCATCGACCCGTGCATGTGGGACTCTTGCTCCAGCAGCGAACGAAGCCGGCGAGCCTCCTGCTTGTCGATGAATCCCCCGCGCAGGTCGGCCTCGATGCTCATCTGCTTGCCCGGCAAGGCGTCGAGCGTGAAGCGCGCGCCGACCTCGGCCACGCGCTCGGCCCCCTTGGAAATCACGATGAACTGGACGACCGCGATCACCGAGAACACCACCAGACCCACCACCACCTGGCCGCCCATCACCATGCGTCCGAAGGTTTCGATGATGTGGCCTGCATGCGCATGCAGCAGGATCTGCTTGGTCGACGCGATGTTGAGCGACAGCCGCAGGATGGTCGTCAACACGATCAAGGACGGAAAGGTCGACATGCCCAGCGCGCCGGGGATGTACATCGCCAGCATGAGCAGCAGCACGCTGAACGAGATGTTGAATGCGATCAACATGTCCAGCGCCGCAGGCGACACCGGCAGCACCATCATGGCCACCACGCCCGTGACCATCAGTGCCAGCGCCAGGTGGCTGTGCTGGGCGATCACGCGCACGGCCTTCTCGATGACTGGCTCTGGAGAAGGATTGGCAGCCATGGATTCAGTTGGATTGACCACGTGCAGTCGACTTCGCATTGACAACGGGCATGCGCCTTGGCACTGCTGCGCCCGGGTAGCGCTTCAGCGAGTGGCACGGTCCGATTATTGAAGTCGCCGGAGTGCTGCCGCGGCTTCCTGAACGAGTCTTCAGGAAGACTTCATCTCACCCGTCCGGCAGTGCGATTCGCAAGTGGTTTTTTTGTGTGGCTGGGAGCATCCACCTTGTCGAGAAGGCCCTCTTGGGGCATAAGTGGAACCGCACTCCATGACCGGATTCCAGCGGCGCGCCCCAAGGGCGTGCATTGGTGACGGGTCACTGACACAGCCCACGAGCAAGTTCGTTTCAACGCAGCCATGAGCATTCAGGTATTGGTAGTGGATGACGATGCGACCATCAGCCGCAGCGTCAGCGAGAAATTGACCGGAGCAGGCTACGCGGTGAGCGTGGCCTGCAGCGGAGAAGAGGCCTTCTTCATGGCCTCGTCGCAGTCCTTCGACCTGATGGTGCTGGACCTCGGACTGCCCGGCCGCGACGGCCGCGAAGTGCTGAGCGCCTTGAGGCGAAATGGAAAGGCGCTTCCCGTGCTGATCTTGTCGGCGCAATCGGAAATCGAAACCCGCGTCGATGCGCTGCGCACGGGCGCGGACGACTTCCTCACCAAGCCGTTTTCGCTGCTCGAGCTCGAGGCGCGCCTGCAGGCCTTGCTGCGGCGCGGCCGGCCCGAACACGATCTGCGCCTGATCGTGCACGACCTGACGCTGGACATCGCTTTGCGCCGCGTGGAAAGGGGCGAGCACGTGATCGAACTCACCGGCCTGGAGTTCGACATCCTCGAGCTGCTGATGCGCCATGCCAACCAGGTGGTGTCGCGCGAGATGCTGGCGCGCGCGGTCTGGAAAGAGGTGCAGCGCGCCACGCCCATCGACAACCTGATCGACGTGCACATCGGCCGCTTGCGCAAGAAGGTCGATGTGGCCGGCATGCGGCCATTGATCCATACGAAGCGCGGCGTCGGCTTCACACTTTCGGACAGGGCGCTGTGATGAGCAAGGCGCAGGCACCGCGCGGACTGCACGGCATCTCGCCATCTGGCTCGCCATTCCATTTTTCGGAGTTCGACGACGAGGGCTGTCATGCCGCCGGCCTCGACGCGGGGCAGAAGGCTCTCCTGGACACAATGCGGCAGGGACATGCCCGGCTTGCTGCACAGGCCGCTCACGAATTGATGGCGCCATTGGCTGCGCAGCGCATGGCCGCTGAAGCCGCCCTGCGCGATGGCGCCGCGCTCGAGCACCTGGAGAATGCGGTGGTGGCGATGCTGGAAGAAGGCCGTCGCATGCAGCAACTCATCGACGACCTGCTGCTGATGGCCCAGGCCGACGGTGGCATGCTGGGCACGCCGCACACCATCATTGATGCCTGCGGCGTCGCGGCCGAGGCGGTGCAATGCATCGAGCCTCTGGCCGAGACGCGCAAGCAGTGCCTGGCCCTGCATGTGCACGGCTTCCAGTTCATCAAGGCCGATGCGGCCGTGCTGCGCCAGGTCTTGCTCAACCTCATCCACGACACCACGGCCCATGCACCGACCGGCTCGCGCATCGTCATCTCGGTGACGGCAAGTACCCTCGGGGAGGTTGAAATTTCCGTCGTCCGTGATGGCACCGGACCCGAGTGTCGCGACCCCATCAGTGCGCCGCCGCAAGGGCAGCCCTGGCCTGGGAATCGAAGCGGCAGGGTATCCACGGGCTTGGGCCTCGCCATCGCCAAGTCGCTGGTTCGTTCGCAAGGCGGCACCTGCGCGGTCGCCAGCACGCCAGGCCGTGGAACGGCCGTGCGGCTGGGCTTTCCGGCCTGCGAAGCACCGCTTCCAGAGGGGGAACCACCTCGATGGAAGCGCCGCGCCAGCGATCGTTGACTCGAGGCACGCGTTCGGCGCCCCCGTCGGCATCCGATCAACCGGCCAGCGGCGGCGAGTCGTCGGAAACCGGCGGCTGCTTGGTCTTGTCGTTCGAATGGTGCAGGCCGCGGTTCAGGCGGTTGTTGGAGGACCCGCCCGAACCTGGGGTCGCCTGGAAGTAGGCCCATTCATCGGCCTGGGCGTCGAAGTAGTTCAATGACGGGTCGGTGTCTTCGTGGCCGTAGTGCGAGTAGGCGTAGCGCAGGAACTCCAGCCGGTCGCCCCAGTCGTCGACTGCAACGCCGTCGTCATGCGCCTGCGCGAAGAAGGCGCCTTGCTCGTCCGTCAGGGCGTGCCACTCGTTGGCCTGCTTGATCGAATTGGCAATCTCGACAAAGCCGAATGCCAGGAGGCCCACGACAGCCGCGCCCAGGAACAGCGGGCCCGCCAGTCCCGCAAACACACCGACCGAGCCGAACAACTCGAGCGTGCCGATGATGGCTGCACCGGTGCCAAGCAACCCGCTGGTCACCTGCAGCGTGCCGCCGGCGATGGCGATGCCGTCGTGGTCCTTGATGCCCTTGTCGATGCCCATTCCGCCCAGGACGATGTCGGCGATGCTCGCAAAATCAGTCACGGTGCCGAAGACCTTCAGCACCGACACGCCGATGCGCTGTGCGACCGAGCCCAGCGGTTTGACGACGCTGGTGTCGAAGTGCGACATGAGGTTGCCGACCGCCACCATGTCGTCGGCCGTCAGGGCCGCGCCCAGAGGGACGTCCGTGAGCGTGCGAAGCCCGTCGAAGGCCGTGTCGAGCAGCTCGGACGGCAGCCCGCCGCCGCCGGGCCAGGTCTTGCCACCCGGCAAGAAGCTGGACTTGCCCCAGACCTCCGGCAATGTGCGGTCCAGGCCCAGGAACTTCCAGGTTGATCCGGCGTCCTTGCTGTCGAGCTTGCGCATCCAGTCCACGAAAGATGCAAAGCTCTTCGACATGTGGCCCGACACCGACAGGAAGGAGATCAGGTCGCGTGCCGCGCCCCAGCGTTCCAGTGGCGTGCTGTTGGGACCGAAGGCACCGTTCTTTCCAACCTTGTAGCCGAACGAGGCCAGCGCGGCCCCGCCCGCGATCGTTCCCCAAACGCCCATCTTCTGCGTTTCGTGGAAGAACTCGGTGATCTTGCCCCGTTGGTCGCCGGAGACAACGCCATCCATGGCCTTTTCAAGATCTGCATCGGTCATGGCCGAAAGATCCTTGCCACCGACCATCAGCTTCTTGATGACCAGCGACAGGTCGTTGACATTGGCGCCGCTTTGCTCGAACTTCTCCAGATAGCTGATGAAGTTGAGTTGGGACTGCGACAAATGGCGGGTGATCCCCGAGCCGCTGCGAAGCGATTGGATGAGGACCTCGATGCTGTCCTTGGTCGCCAGCTTGATCGCGTTCGGATCAATCCGCTCGGGGTGATCCATGAGGTTCTGGAAGTCGGCCTCGTTGGCGTTGATCAACACCTGCTGGCCGGCATCCTGTGCCAGTGCGGGATCCAGCATGGTGAGGCTGGCAAGGTCACGCTGGAGCATCTGCTCGGCCTGGTCGTTCAGGCCCGCGTCGCGCAGTTCCTGGATGGCCGCGGTGTACTCCTCGCTCGTGAGGGAGTCGTGCAGCTTGTTGGCCATCGCATCGCGCACGCCGGGGGGCAAGGTCGCCAGCAGGTCCTTGGTTCTCTTCTGAAGGTCTGCGCTGACATCCTTGTCGCCCAGCAACGCCTGGAATTCCTTGTTGACCTTGCCCTCGCTGAAGATGGCATGCATCGTGGCCGGGGAGATCGGCTCGGCCTCCGGCTTGCCGTTCGGGTAGGTGCGGACGGTGCCGAAAAGCGATGGCTCCTCGGTATAGGGAATCAGCTGGTAGCCCTGAGAGAGCGCCACCTTGTAGTCGAAGTAGCGCACCAGCTTGGCCTGAGGGCTGTCCTTCGAATACTTGTTGTCCTTCACGCCTTGGCGGTACTCATCGATCATGTCGATGAAGGCCTGGTCTTCGATCGAATACTTGCCCTTCGAATGGTCGTTGGGGTCCTTCCACCGCGTGCCGTCCTGGGTCAGGGGAGACACGTCGCTCAGAGGCGGCAGGCCGTGGGCGGCGCGCACCTGGTTCACCTTGTCTTTCGCATCGGCGGCAGCCTTGGCCGCAATGTTCCCGTAGAGCGACGGGTTCGTGGCGTTGCGCACCACGTGGACCTGGCCGTTGACGGTGTAGGTGTACAAGCCGCCGGCGACGTTGTAGTGCTTGATGTCGGTGACATCCTTGGATTGCACCGTGGCAATGTCGTTGTCGATGACAGGCGCCGTCGCCGAGGTCGCCAGGGTGGACAGGCTGTTGAAGTCCGTCGGAGCCAGCGTCGCAATCTCGTTGATGTCGACACCCAGCTTCTTGTGGATGGCGATGACCTTGGCCGGATCCATCGAATTGAGAGCGTCCAACTGTTCGGGGCTGAGTTTGGCGAGATCGTTGAGGAGCGGCTTGTCGCCAGGGTTCGCCATCACGTCGATCCCGCCATGCAGCTTGTCCCATACGCTCTTGAGCGTGGCTGGATCGAAAGCCAGCAAGTTCGTGATCTGCTGCGGATTGCGGTCTCCGACCTCGTGTTCATCGGGGCCCAGGACCACACCCAGGCGCTGAGCCAGCAGGTGCCGGCGAGCTGCATCGAAGCGTTGCTCGACCGTCGCACCATTGGCGGGGTTGGCCACGTCAGCGACAAAGGCCGGACTCGCCAGTTCTTCGGGGGTGGCCACCATCGCCGTGCGAGCCCACTGGATGGCCTCCTCGCCGGACGTGCCACCGGCCAGACGACGCTGGAGTTCGGCCTGGAACTTCGGGTCCTCGATCTCGGCCAGTGTGACGCCGCCGGCAGCACGGGCCGCCTCGTCGGGCTTCATGCCTGCAGCGAGCAGGAGCTTTTCAATGTCGGCGGCATGGCCAAGCTTGGCCTTGGCGATGTAGTCCGCGTCGTCCACATTGGCCTGCGTGGCGCCGCCGCGCGCCAGGGTCACTGCATCCATGGCCTGCACGCCCTTGCCGACCAGGCCTGCCACCACATTCCTTTGCTCCGGCGTGAGCGTTCCAACGGCAGCCAGCAGCGCGGCCATGTCCTCGGGCTTGACGTTCGCGATGTCAGCCAGCTTGAAGCTCGCGTTGTGCAACGCCATGACCTGCGCCGGATCGACATTCACCAGCGCCGCCATTTGATCCGGGGCGAGCTCCGACATCTCTGCCAGCAGCGCACTTTCCGATCCGGCGAAGTCCTTTTGCAAGTGAGTAAACAGTGCACCCGCACTGCCCTTGTCCGCGCTCAGCAGCTTGTTCACCTGTGCCGACGACAGGCCGGTCGTGTACTTGGCATCGAGACCGAGATTGCGAGCCAGGAGGTGCGCACGTGCCGCGTCGAACCTGGCCGCCAGCGTGTCCCCGTTGGCCTTGTCGGCCACGTCGGCGGCAAACGTCGTGTCGGCAAGCACATCAGGGCCCGCCAACGCCGCGGTCCGCGCCCATTGAATGGCCTCGTCGGCTGGCGTTTTCTTGGCCAATTGCGCCTTGAGCACCGCCATGAAGTTTGGATTCGCCGCCTCGTCGGCCGTGATGGAACCCGCGTAGACCAGCGCGTCGCCGCGGGTGACACCCGCATCGACCAGCGTCTGAACGACAGCGCGGTCGACCTTCTTGAGATCGGTGAAGAACGCGTCGTCCTTGAGCTTGGCCGGGTCGAGATGGCCTGCCTTCACGGCCGACAGCAGCGCCACGGCGTCTTGCAGCGACAGGCCGCGGTTCATCAATGCCGGGACGCTGACGCCGTCGGGCAAGGGCGCTCCTCCCAAGGTGGCGAATGCGTCCGGGATGAGCGCATCGAGGTCCTTGTCGGAGAGCTTGCTGAGCGCCGTCAATTGATCCTTGATCGAACCGGAGAAGCCTTGCTGAACCATCGATGCCAAGAAGGCAAATCCCTTGTTGAGCGACGCCGGTGATGCCTTGAGCAGTTTCTGAATGGTGGCGTCGTCCAGCTCCTGCAGTTGAGCCAAGGTGATGAACGGCTCGGCCGATGGATTCGCCGCCTTCAACTGGTCGAACAAGGCTTGCGCATGGGCGTGATGCACCAGGTCTTCGAACTTCGGCGTGTCCATGGCGGCGATGGAAGCCAGGTTCTGCCCTGCCTTGTGCAGCAACACGACACCGGCCGGATCGCGCGTGCCCATGATCCTGAGCTGATCGGGCGTCAACGCCGAAAGCTCGCTGAGCAAGGCGTTGTCGTTGCCGCCAAAGTCCTTCTGCAACGCAGTGAACACGCTCTTGAGCGCGTCCTTGTCACCCCCGAGCAGGCGCACGACCTGGTCGGGCGGCAAGCCCTTGACGTACTTCTCGTCGACGCCCAGTTCGCGCTCAAGCAGATGCTCGCGCGCCACGGCGAACCGGGCCTCGGGCGTGCTGCCATTGGCCGTGTTGGCCACATCGGCAGCGAAGGCCGGGTCATAGAGCGCATCGGGAGCAACCATCGCGGTGCGCGCCCATTCAATGGCTTCGACCGGCGAGCCGCTCCAGTCCAGGCGCTCCTTGAGCGCTTTCACAAAGGCCGGATCCTTGGCCTCGGCCGCACTGACCCTGGGCGACAGCGCAATCACGTCGTCCGCTTTCATGCCCGCCTGGATGAGCACGGGCACCGATTCGGGATTCTTGTTCAGGGTGTCCAGCAGGTCCAGTGCCTGTTGGTCCGTCAGCTTGTCGATCCATTGCGGGTCGACGGCCTTGCCGAGCTTGTCCTTGAGTTGCTGGCGTGCACCGTCCGCACCACTGTGGACGATCGAGGCCCACAGCGTTCCGAACCACGTGGCGGGATTGGCGATGAGGTTCAGGTTCGTGCCGTCAGGGGTGACGACGGCCTGTCCGGTGACCGGATCGGTTTGCGTCATGGTCGCTGTGCTCCGCATCTTGGGGGCCGGACGACCCGGCCCCGTCTTTCCCTTGACATACCGAGCCGGGCCCCGGATTTCAAGGGGCACGCGGCATGCGTGGCCATCAAAGCAGGGTCTGCGCGCACTCGCCGGCCTCACCGAGCGCCCGTTGGAGCTTGCCCAGTGCAGCCTTTTCGACCTGCCGGATGCGTTCGATGGAGACCATGAATTCGCGCGCCAACTCGTCCAGCGTGCATGCCTGCTCGCACGTCAGCGCGAAGCGCTTGTCGATGATGGTGCGGTCACGTTCGGGCAGGCCGTCGAGCACGCGCCGGACCAGCGCTGTGCGCTGGGCGGTCATCAACTGTTCCTGCGGCTCGTGCTCCTCGGGCATTGCCATGGTGCTCAGGACGTCTTCGTCGTCCATGGGGAGGCCGGGGCAGGCACAAGGACGGCCCGCGGCTGCCGGCATGGGTGCCCCGTGCACGGGGCGTGCCGTGTCGACGTCCGCGGCCATTTGGAGGTCGGTCGTGCGGTCTTCCAGGGAATCGTCACCCTCCACCGCGAGGACGGCCACGTCCTCGCCGGACTGTTCAACTTCCCCGGGGTCCGCGCGGTCGCGTCGGCCACCCACGGCAGACGTTGCGGCCGGCATCCGCACGACGCCCGTCAATTTCAGCACGGCGCCGTGCATGGCCCGCATCACCCACCACTTGGCATAGGTGGCGAAGCGCACGCCGCGCTCGGGGTCAAAGCGCTGGGCCGCCGACAGAAGGCCGAAGTTGCCTTCGGCCACCAGGTCGAGCATGGGCAGGCCCGGCCGCTGGTATCGACGCGCGAACATCACCACCAGGCCCAGGTTGGCCTCCACCAGCGCATTGCGGGCACCCAGGTCGCCAGACCGCATTCGGGCCGCCAGCCCGTACTCTTCGCGGCTTGTGAGCCGGGGCCGCTGCGCGACTTCGATGAGATAGCGCGCTTCGGCGTCACACGACGAAACCGCCGCGCCGTCGATCGGGTGCTGCGCGCCCGGCGCATGCTCACCCGCGATGCGGCCGGCAGGCTGTGGCAGCGCGCGCCGCGCGGCATCGTGGCGCTCGGCCACCACGCGACGGCTGTTGCGGTGCCCCTGCCCTGCCGACAGGTAGTCGTTGTGCAGGCACAGGCTCAAGAAGCGATGGGCAATCGCCAGAGGCATGGATGAAGCGGCCGAGGTGGAAGCATCCAACATGGTCGAGAGCTGCGTTCGAGACAGGCGACATTGCCGGGGAGCGCGGGTGAACCCAAAGCGGATTCAGTATCCGGTCGTGCTTCGCTGCCACGGAGCAGACTGAACCAAAGTTCAGAAAGTCTTCATGCGCCGCCGCCGAAGCCGAGACTACGATCCATCGGCCGGGCACGAGGTGTGTTCGTGCCGCTGCCATGAGCCCCTCATTCATGCCGTGCCGCTTGCTGACCATTCTTGCCCTGCTCTGCGCTGCAGTCCTGTTGGGTGCGTGCGCGGCTTCGGCGCCCAAGCCGGCCGCGCCCAAGCTCAGCGGTGGGCTGCTGGTGCTCCGGCTGGAGGGCCGCTTCGACGCGCCGTCTGCGCTGGCGATCGACATTGCCTCAGCAGGCGGCGACAGCACCTTCTTCAGCGGAAAGCTTCAACGCAACGTGCCGGGCCTGTACGCCGACTATCTCGTGGCCTTGGCACTCCCCGCGAGGGCATACCGCATCACGGCGCTGCGCGAGTCTGCCGATGCGGGCGAGCCCATGCTCTTGCTCGACGTGCCCTTGACCGTGCGCGACGGTGCACCCGATTACCTGGGCCGACTGGTGGTGAAGGCACAAGCCGGGGGCGGTGGCGGTGGCGTTCGCATCGAAGACCAATACGACGAAGACACGCTGTTGTTCCGCACCTCGCTGGCCGAGCTTCGCACGGCCGCGATTGGCCGCGCCGTGCTCAGCGCCCAGGCGCTGGCGCGGGCCACTCGGCCTGCGAGCGCAGCCGGCGCGGGCGCCATGCAGCTGGGTGCCATCGGCGATGCCGGCGCCTTGCTGGCACCCACGTCGCGCGAGCCGTTTGCGCGCTTCTTGCGTCTGAAGCCGCCGCGGGCCTTCGCCATCAGCGACAACGGTGCCCACGGCTTTGCAAGTGGGCCGCAATCGGTGGAGCGCTCGCTGCGAGCGTGCGCCGACCGCGCCAAGGCTTCGGGCTGCCGCCTCTTTGCCGTGGACGACACATTGATTGCCCAAGACTCGTGCGGCGCGGTGATGCAGGCTGGTTCCACCGGTCCCAATATGAAGGCCGGCTGCAAGCCTTCCATCAAGAAGCAGCCATGAGCCTCGCCGCCGGCCTGGGCGACTACACCCAGCTGATCACGCTGCTGCATCCGGTGCTGGCCACGTTCCCGCGCTTCATGACAGCGTTCGCGGTGATGCCCTTGCTCACCCGGGTGGCCGTGCCCATGCAGATCCGCGTGGCCCTTCTGCTGTGCCTGGTGTCGGTGGCCTACCCCGGCATGGCCGCGAGCCTGGCGACCACCGACTGGGGCATGTGGCACTGGATCGGGTTCGTCGTCAAGGAGATGTTCATCGGCGGCATGGTCGGCTATGCGGTCGGGATGATCCTGTGGATGCTCACGGCCCTGGGCGACCTCATCGACGTGCAGGCGGGTTTGACCAACGCCCAGATCTTCGATCCCTTCGGCGGCCACCCGGGTGGGCCGATGTCGGTCTTGCTCAGCCAGCTTGGTGCTCTGATGTTCCTCGGGTTCGGCGGCCTGCAGGTCTTCATGCAGTTGCTGTACGAGTCGCTTGTGCTGTGGCCGCCAGGGGCCTTCACGCCGGACTTGACTCATGCGTTTCGCGACTTCTCGATCGCCACTTCGGGCTCACTGCTCGAAGGGGCCACCCGGCTGGCAGCCCCGGTGGTCGGCGCGCTCCTGATCGTGGAACTGGGCATTGGCTTGATCAACCGCGCAGCGCCGCAGCTCAACACCTTCTACTTCTCGATGCCCATCAAGTCAGCCGCTGCGCTCCTGGTGCTGGCGCTGCTGCTGGCCCATCTGGCCGATACGGTGCGCCAGTCCATCGCCAGCGCCGCACACCTGCTGCCCGAGATCGACCGCCTGTGGCGGCACTGACGACTTCAGTCATGTCCAGCGAAGAAAAGACCGAGAAGGCCACGCCCCACAAACTGCGTGAGGCGCGCAAGCGCGGCGAGGCGGCGGTCAGCAAGGACTTGAGCAGTGCCGTGGTGTTTGCCGCCGTGCTGGGCCTGCTGTGGTTCGGCAGCGGAGCCAGCCAAAGGCACTTGCAGCGCATGCTGCTGGCGGCCCTGGATGTCGTGTCATCGGGCGGACACGGCCCGCAAATGGCTGCCGCGCTGGAGCAGATGCTGGAGGCCGCGCTGCACGTGATCGTGCCGTATCTGCTGCTCGCCGCCTTGGTGTCGATCGTGATTGGCGTCGTGCAGACGAGGGGGGTGTTTTCCACCGAGCCCATCAAGATCAAGTTCGACCGCCTCAATCCGGCCGAGTCGCTGAAGCAACTCTTCTCGACCCGGCAGCTCGGTGTGCTGGTGCAGATGCTGTTGAAGCTCGCTTTGCTGGGCGTCGTCCTGGTGTGGACCGTGCAGTCGTTCCTCGGGCCGATGGTGCAGGCACTTCACGGCAGCGCGGCTGATGGGTGGAGCGTCGGCGACTCGGCGCTGCGCATCCTGTTTGCCGGCGCCGCGGCCGTGTTCCTGTTCCTGGGCCTGGTCGACTTCCTGCATCAGCACTTCGAATACCTCAAGCGCAACCGCATGTCGAAGACGGAGCGCAAGCAAGAGCGCAAGAACACCGACGGCAGCCCGGAGGTCAAGGCGGAACAACGCGCCCGGCGCCGCGAGCTCATGTCGGCGCCGGTTCCCATGGGCGTGGCCGGCGCAAGCGTCGTCGTCACCAATCCCACGCACTTCGCCGTGGCCCTCTACTACGAACCCGGCGTCGTCGATCTGCCGGTGGTGGTGGCCAAAGGACACGACGCGCAGGCCATGGCCATCCGTGCCGATGCGGGCCGGCATGACGTTCCGATCATGGAGAACCCACCCCTGGCGCGCGCCTTGTTCAGCAGCATCGAACTGGGCGAACGCATCGGTGACGAGCACATCGATGCCGTGGCGGAGGTGTTTCGCTGGGTCCAGCGCTTCAAGGCGGCCCGTCATGCGCCGCATTGAGCAGGGCCTCGGACGAAATCACGGTCCCACTTCCTGCCTTCAAGCATCGATCGGTTCGGACGCGGCCGCGAAGACCAGGCACACCGCCGTGCCCGCGCCCGGCTTGCTGACGATCCTCGTCCTGCCGCCTTGCGAGCGCACCAGCCACTTGGCGATGGTGAGGCCCAGTCCGAGCGAGACATGGGCGTCGCGGTCTTCGCGGCGCCTGGCGAATCGCGGCGCTGCCTGCCCCGGCTCGCAGGTGCTCATGCCCGGACCATCGTCGACCACCGCCAGCACGACCTGCCCTTGTGGACGGGCTTGCACCGACACCTGGATGCGCGTGCCCACCGGCGTGTGCAAGATGGCGTTGTGGATCAGATTGAGCAAGACCTGCCGAAGCAGCACGGCATCGGCCACGATGAACTGCGCGCCAGTCAAGCGCACCGAGATCGGGTGCTGGTGCTGACATGCCACAGGTTCGATGCTGCGCACCGCGTCAACGGCAACACGGGAGGCGTCGATGGTGGTGCACGGTGCCTCCAGCAGGCCACCGTTGGCCTGAGCCACCAGCAGCAGTGTCTCGATCAGCTGCTCCATGTGGCGGCTCTCTTCCAGCATGGCCACGATGGCCGCTTCGAGTTGCTCGGCCGTGGCACCTTCGAGCAACACCTTCTCTGCGATGCAGCGTTGCGCCGTCAACGGGGTCCTCAATTCATGGGCCGCCTGGCACGCCAACTGTGCATGTCGGCGCTGCACCTTGAGCAAGAGTTGGCGAAGTGATGGCACGCTGTCTGCTGCCGGCGGGGTGTCGACGTCGAGCAGTGACATCGGCCAATCCAGGGCATCGGCTGGCCCTTGCGCGTCGGTGGGTGGCATTCGGCCAGGTGCGATTCGGTTGGCCGGCATCCACGGCCCGAGATGCGACGGCAAGTCTGCGAGCAACGGCGATTTGTTGGTGCTGATCAAGCTGCAGGCCCCTGGGTGACCAAGACGTCATCACGATCGAAGCGCTCGTCGTGACACGCCGTCCTTGAAGTCGTTTCGCGGCGCACCGTCCTTACGACGATGGTGCCGTCGGCGCATCCTTGTTGGGCGGACGGCGCGCCGCACGCGCAAGGATGGCGACCTCATAAAGAACCAAACGCAGGCCGGGTCGCAATCCGGACAAATCTTTACAACCCGCTTCGCTTTGCCTGCACACCTTGAGCAAACAACCCTTACGATTCCAACGTCACACGTTTCATTCGTGAGGGTGTGCACCCCAACCGCAACGAGTTCCGTCGTGGATGACATCTCTGACGCATCGCGCCAAGCTGTACCGCCCTCGCCGGCCATCGAGCGTTTCTTCGCGACCGAATATGAAGGGCTGCGGCGTGTCGCCCATGCACGGCTGCGCCGTTCCGAGAGCGTGACCTTGCTGGACACCACATCGCTGGTGCACGAGTGCTATTTGCGCTTTCTGCAAGCCGGCCAAGGCAGCCTGGAGCAACCCACCGAATTCGTGGCCTACGCCTCGCGGGTGATGCGCTCGATCATCGTCGACTTCATCCGCCGACGCCGAGCCGATCGCCGCGGCGGCGACGCAGAGCACATCTCCTTGGACTCCACCGCCGCGCAAGCTGTTCGCGACCCCGAGCAGGAAATCCTGGAAGTGAGCGAAGCACTCGACCTGCTCGCCGCGTGCGAGCCGCGGCTGGCGCAGGTTGTCGAGATGCGCTACTTCGGCGGGCTCACGGAGCCGGAGATCGCGCAGTGCCTCGGCGTGACCGACCGTACCGTGCGTCGCGACTGGGAGAAAGCCCGCCAGTTGCTGCGCGTGGCCATGACCCCCAGCACCTGAAGGCCGGAGATCAGCCATGTCGCGTGAACTGAGCGTTGCCCAACTGGCGGCCTTGTCCCGCTTGTGGGATGAGGCCCAGGCCCTGTCGGAGCAGGAGCGCGCCGCATGGCTCGCAGCGATGGAAGGCGAAGACGCCGGTCTGCGTCCCATGCTGGAGCGCATGCTGGCTGCCGCGAGCGCTGACGACACGTCCGCCTTCTTGCACACCTTGCCCAAGGTCATCGACCCGGACCATGCCGCAAGCCGCGGCGCCGGCCCCGCTGAAGGCCGCAGCGTGGGCGGCTATCGCTTGCTCAGGCGCCTTGGCGCCGGTGGCATGGGCGCGGTGTGGCTGGCCGAGCGCAGCGATGGCCTGATCAAGCGCCCGGTGGCCTTGAAGCTGCCTCATCCCTGGCTTGTCGACACGCAGTCCAGCGAGCACTTCAAACGTGAGTGCGAGATTCTCGCGGCACTCACCCATCCGCACATCGCCCGCCTGTATGACGCGGGCATCGATGCCTCGGGCCAGACCTACCTGGCGCTCGAATACGTGGAGGGCAAGACGCTCACCGAGCGCTGCAACGCCGATGCACTGACGATCAGGCAACGACTGGAACTCTTCCTGGATGTGCTCGAGGCCGTGGGCCATGCGCATGCACAGCGCATCGTCCATCGCGACCTCAAGCCCTCGAACATCCTGGTCACGCCCGACGGCCAGGTGCGCTTGCTCGACTTCGGCATTGCCAAGCTGCTCAAGGACGACGGCAACGAGACCGCGACCACCCAGACCGCATTCGCCGCGCTGACGCCCAGCTACGCCTCGCCCGAGCAAATCACCGGGCAGCCCACCCGCACGTCGGCCGACATCTATTCGCTGGGCGTGATCCTCTACGAGATGCTCGCCGGGCAAGGGCCTTACCGGGTGAAGAACCCCACGCGCGCCAGCGTCGAAGCGGCCATCCTGGGCGGCGACATCGAGCCGCCCAGCCGCAACACCACGGCCGAACATGCACGCCATTGCGCCACCCCGCCGGCGAAGCTCTCATCCGAGCTGCGTGGCGACCTGGACACCATCGTGCTGACCGCTCTCAAGAGAGCGCCGCACGAGCGCTACGTGAGCGTGCAGGCCCTGGCCGACGACATCGCCCGCTACCTGCGCGGCGAACCCGTGCTCGCCCGCCCCGATGGCATGCTCTACCGCTACGGCAAGCTGCTCAGCAAGCACCGTGTCGAAGCCGGCGCGCTCGCCGCGGTGTTCCTGAGCTTGACCATCGGCCTCGTGGCGGCGCTGTGGCAGGCGGAGCAAGCCCGTCAACAGAGCCGCATTGCGCAACAGCAAAGCGACACCGCCGAGGCCGCGCTGAAGTTCCTGGAAGACATCTTCGGCGCCAACTCGAAGGACCAGCCCGACCCTGCGAAGGCCCGCACCACCACGGCGCGTGAGCTGCTGGACGCCGGTGCGCGTCGCATCGACAGCTCGCTCAACGACACGCCCGAAGCCAAGCGGCGCTTGCTGGGCACGCTGTCTCACATGTACAACGAGCTGGAACTGCCTGACGAGGCTGCAGCGCTGTTTCGCAAGCGCCTGGAACTCACCAAGTCGCTCTATCCGAGCGGCGACCCCGCGGTGCTCGATGAGCAAATCCAGCTGGCCTACATGTCGATCGGCGCGACCGGCCAGGACCAGGCTCGGCCCATGCTGAGCGATGCGTTGAAGACGCTCGACCAGAAAGGCGACCGGACCTCGTCAACGCGGGCGCGGCTGGAACTTGCACTCGCCGTGCTGCTCAAGCTCGAGGCGGCGCCCGGCGACCTCGACGAAGCGGTCGCCCACGCCGATGCGGCGGTGCGAATCCTCAAGGCTCAGAAGCCCTCGACCGACCTGGCCGAAACCTTGCTGGAGCAGGGCAACGTCTTGTATGCGATGGGCCGCTACACGAGTGCCCGTGCCAGCCTGATCGAGGGTGTGCAAGTGGCGCAAAGCCTGGACATGAACCCTGCCGACGTGGCCGACATCCAGATGCAGTTGTGCCTGGTCGAAGCGGATCTCGGCAACGCCGCTGCCGCGGAGCCGCTGTGTCGTCAAGCGATCACCACCCATCTCGCCAAAGGTGCGGGCGACGACGTGGCCATGCTCGACAACGCCCAGTTCGCCGGCGTGTTGTTCAACTCGGCCCGGCTTCGAGAAGGCCTTGCGCTGATGAAGGGCCTGCATGTCGGGCAGGGCAAGGCACCGCCCGCCACTCCCTTCGGCTACTCGGCCGAAGCGCGGGCCCGGCTCGGCGACGGCTTGACCCGCTTCGGAGACATCGACGAGGCCCTGGAGAACCTGCAGGCTGCGGACAAGATGGACGTCGTCGCGTGGAAGCGCCCGCGCGTGCAGCGCTTCGTGCTGCCGCGCCTGGCTGCCTGCTACGCTGAACTGGGTCGGTTCACCCAGGCTGCCGACACGCTTCAGCAGGCCGAGACACGCCTGTCCTGGGGGGCCAAGCGCAACTCGCCGTCTTACAACACATTGATGATGGTGCGTGCGCAACTGGCCCTCGCCCAGGGCCAGGCGGCCGAGGCCACTGCCGCAGCCGCGGCCTTCCAACTGCCGGAAGGTGAAACCACGGTCACCTCACCCGATGCGCTCGAGCAACTGACCCTGCTGGCCGAGGCCGACGTGGCCAGTCAGCGCTTTGAACAGGCGCTGTCCAGGAGCCGCCAATTGCAGGAGCGCGTGCGGGCCAGTGCGCATCCGCAGCACAGTGCCGCATGGGTGCAGCGCATGGCCCTTGTCGAAGGCCGCGCCCTGTTGCAAAGCGGGCAAGTCGCGCAGGCGATCGAGCCGCTGCAACGCGCGCTGCAAATGGGCCAGCAATTGCTGGGCGCCAACAGCCCATGGCTGGCCGATGCCCATGTGTGGTTGGGCCTTGCCCAGTTCAAGCACGGTGAGCGCAACATGGCGTTGAATCAGGTGGCGGCGGCTGCGGCCATCCACGCCGCACACAAGGAACTGGGGTTCCACCACCGCAGCCTTCTGGCGCAACTGCAACACGAAGTCGATCACCGCTGAACACGGTGAAGAGAACCTTCTGCCACTGGCGGTGGAATCTGCGCCAACACTTGGTAGGCCGTGCTGGACTTGAACCAGCGACCAAAGGATTATGAGAGCCCGCACATGTCTCACAAACCGATTCTGCCATGACTCATCTGGTGTCATGCTGGCTCACGATGTCTCATGCGGATTCAAGCCATTTCTCGACAGTTCAGGCCTCTGCCTAGCACTTTCGCGACCGTTGCCCTACATTGAAGTTGCATGTGGCAACGCTTTGTCACTGCCATGGCAACGTCAATGTGAAGACTTTTGAACCCCTCTCAGCATCCCGAATCAAGCAGGCAGCCTTCATTGCAGCGCGGGATGGCCGAGACGTTTGGCTGAGCGACAACTGTGGCGCCCGTGGTCCTGGCCGCTTGCTATTGCGAATAACGGCCAACGGTGTCAAGCGGTTCTACTTTCGGTACTCCATTGCTGGCAATCGAAAGACCGCATCGTTGGGTTTGTATTCGCGCATCAGACGAGACCGCTTCCTGACCATCGCGCAGGCACGGAGCGCAGTCAATCAACTATTGGTCGCATCCGCTGCGGCGCAGTTTCGCGGAGTCGCTGCCCCCACCACGTCGATTGCGGCCCAACAACCTGCATTGGCAGTCCCGCCCTCGACGGGACCGATCCGTTGTGTCACCGTGATGGAGGTTTGCAATGCGTATGTCTCGCACCTGAAATCGCTGAAGAAGATCTCCGCCGGAGAAGTGGAGAACACGTTCTCGCGCTACATTCGACCATCCTCCGTTGCATCTGTAGAAGCCTGCGAAGCGACTGCAGATCAGTTCTCGGAGATCCTGCGGGAGATCATCAAAGCGGGGCATGGGGTCACTGCGGCAAAACTTCGAGCGGAACTGCATGCGGCTTACGCCCAGGCGATCAAAGCCAAGCTCAATCCATCAGTTGTCGCATTTCCGGTGGATCCGCGAATCCGAACGAATCCCATCAAGGAGATTGCATCGCTCAGTGCCTACAACGCACCCGGTGAACGCTTCCTAGACAAAGCAGAGTTGGCTGAATTTTGGCGCCTTCTGGTGGACAAACAACAGGAGCACTTGAGGTCAGCCAAGCGCTTTGTACGCCTAACGTTGCTGCTTGGAGGGCAGCGAGCCCAGCAATTGCTGCGCGTGCAGATTAAGGACGTTGATCTCGCTCAGGGTTTGATTCGGTTGCTGGATCCGAAAGGCGCTCGGGTACGACCGCGAGAGCACCTACTACCCGCAGGTCCAACCGCCATGACCGAGTTGGCATCGCTGGTTAGCCACGCCAGAGACATTGGGTCTCCTATGCTTTTTCCCGGGTCGCAGGGTGGCGAGCACCTGAGTGATGGCACCATTTCCAACGAAGTGCGCACTTTGAGTGCAGAGTTGATGCGGGCAGGTCGTATCCATCGACCGTTCAAGTATGCTGACCTGAGACGGACTATCGAAACAACGCTGGCATCGCTGGGCGTTAGCAAGGATGTACGGGCGCAGATCCAGTCTCACGGACTTTCCGGGATCCAGACCCGCCACTATGATCGATACGACTACATCAACGAGAAGAGGAACGCTCTACTGCTCTGGGAGCACTTTCTTGAATCACTTCTGAATTGAAGGTGAACGCGACCGCGATTGGCAGTTTGGTCCGTTGAACTTGCTATGGCGATAAGAATACTTATCGCCATAGCAGCGTTCTTTCAACCATTTTGGCATGAGGGCAATTCAAACACTACGCGTTGGGCGGCCACTCGCAAGAGGCACTCCTGGCAACTACCCCCTGTCTTGGGGGATGGACATACTCGGACTCAACCACGGAGGATGCTCCCCACTTCAAATCAACAAGACACGCCATGCGTAAAACCCTGCTGATTGCGCCGCTTGCCACGTTTGCATTGATTGCCACTCCGTCTCGAGCGGAGATCGTGACGTTCAATCACGACTGGACGGTCCAAAACGTCTGGGGCGCTGAAGGATCAGCGCCACCTCCTCCGAAGTTGGATGGAGTGGTCAAGGTTGGCGACGTGGTCCACGTGAGTGCTTGGTACGACAGTGCTCTGGCCGCCTTGACCACGCCCCCAGGATCTGAGTCGCAGCAATACATCTTGCCGACCGCAGCCGCAGGGATGACATTCACTGTAAATGGTTATGTGTGGCGCACTTCAGGCTATTTTCACTACGACGTGATGCCCTCGATGTTTGAGGCGATGGATGGCCACTATGTCGGTGAAATTGATTGGTACGCGCAAAGCTGGCCGCGGCACGATGTGACAGTGGAAACGCCGTTTGGCCCGCAGAACTACGATGCATTCATGGCCGTCATCACCCAATACGACGCCAAGGCATTCGTCGCGCCTGGCCTACCCACCTATCTCAAGGACTCAGACATCGCGTTGCGTCCAGTGACCGGAGCGGTGTACGGTGGTGACTACTTCTTCAATTTCGGCGACAACGGGGCGACATATCCCTCACCAATTCCGGAACCATCGGCGTGGACGCTAATCGCTATTGGATTGGGAGCTCTGATCGCCGGGAGTAGGCGCTCGCGGCGTGCAAGGCACGATAGTTCGGTAGCACCTTCCACTCCGAAATAGCTGGCCCGACTGGGTCAAAGCCGCGGACTCGGGCAAGAGGAGAGTTGCGAAGACCTTTCCACTACATCGCATCCCGCCGCTTTGAATGACTCAGGCCGGCCTATCCCATACGGCCAGTCCCGCGATGCGATAGACCGTGCCATCAATCTTTCGTTCCTCGCCGATCTCAGCCTTCGGGGCCTCTGCGGGCGTGAGTTCGAGATAGAGCGGCGAGTAGGCCGAAAGCGACACCGGCGTGGAAGGGTCACGCGGGGTAGCTCGCGGCACAATGAAGACTGGCAGTTCAGCCGCGCCTGCGCTGCGTGCACCGAGCATCGTCAGCCCGGAAACTGACGCACCGAAGGTTTGAAGGACAGCGGGCGCTCGCGCCAAGTTGGCAACTGCGGCTGACGCCGACTGCCGCAGCACCGCGACTGTGAGGCCTATCGCCCCAATCTCCAACAACTGCGCGAGCGCCCAATTGGCATAGATCACCATTCCGACCAGCCCTTGCCCAGCGCTTGCACCCTGCAGCAGCATCAAGACCTCGCGGTACAACCGAGCGGTAGGGTCCGTGCGTGGTTGCATCAGTTCCTTCGTGCGTTGCATGCGCGGCTGACTCTCCACGGCTTCGTAGATATCCGTCGGGATCAGCACCGCGACCGCGCCACCCTCGGGCAGTCGAACACAGCACAAGCTGCGAATGGATCTGAGGAGGACATCGGCCAAGCGGGCCAGCGCGGGAATGAGAGCGCCGCCGCGGGCAAAGGTGGGCGGGCGATATTTCACCGGCTCCCATTTTTCTTTGCCGTTGTTGTTCCCCGGCCGGCCCGGCAGGGGTGCGCCTGCCCCCTTCGGCGGGTACAGCTGCCCGACCACGACGTCGCGAAGCCCCAGAGACATCCAGATGTCTTCACGCACAATGTTCTCTACCTTCTTGCCGTTGATCCGCCAGTAGTAAAGCACCGCGCCTGCGCGGGCCTGGTAGGCGAAGAGTTCGGCACGATTGCCACCGCTTTCCACAAACCACACCCGGCCTGTGCCGTCGCGCGTGGAGTAGCTCGTCCCCAGGCGCCACTGGGGTCCGCATTGCACCTTGGCGTGCAGTACGTACCATGATGCCTCTTTGGATGCGAGTTCTTCGGCCGCCTCTCGGCTCGCACCCTCCGGCTTGATCTCCCAAATTTCCTGACTGGCCGCGGCGACGATGTCGGCAAATCCCTCCGCAGGCTCCATCTCACCAGGCAATCGGCGGCGCCCAATCCAAGTCTTGCTAGCGCCAGGAATCGAGAACTCCGCCAGCCCCACCCGCGCGTACTGGGCTACAAAGTCGCGCTGAACTAGCAGATGCTCCACCTGACCGTAGCGCACTGCCAGCTGCGCCGGGTCGGGCTTCTGCCACGAGTTCACAAGACCACAAGGCATGACGGCCTCAGGCGATGGTGGCCAGGTTGCTGGTCACGGCGATGTCGGTGCCGGAACTGGGCGTGTACTCGTTCCACTCTGCCATCAACACACCTGACTCGCCCGGCTGCACGACCGCGTAGCGGCTGCCGTGCGCACCATGCTCGTAGTTCAAAGGTCCGACGGTGATGGTGCGACCAGAGATCGCGAGCAGCGTGGTGCTCTCTTGCCAGCCCGACGTGTGCATTAAATCGAGATGCACTCCAGAGTCGATGAGCAGCCGCGAGCCCACCACGAGGCCGTCGGTCGAGTCGACGTCGAGTTGAACGTTGACGTTGCCACCACCCGGCACTGGGCTCGATGAGACTGTCACCACCGACTCCTGCAGGCGCACGTTGGACCGGCCGGTATTGGCTGGCGGGATGCCAGGGTAGTTGCGGTCGTCGTAAGCCGCGATCTCCTGGGCGATCGACATGAACGGGATCGGGTTGCCAGAGGGATCGTTAGCCGAGGTGGAATACGGAACACCGGTATGAACGAAAGCTGTCCACATCTGCTCCCAGCCCTTGCGCACTGTGAGCACCACGCGCGCACTGCCGGCGCGCAAGAAGGCCTGCCTGGTGGGGTCGGGATGTTGCAGGTTGCGCACGAAGTTCCAGCTCTGCGGCTCATCCCAGCAGTAGCCGTAGAGGAAGCTCACCACGTTCTCCCACTCGATCGCCTGGTTCATGAATCGAACCGTCATCTCATTTCGATCGACCAGCGGAAGCAGCCAGAACACCTCGGCATCAGCGACGCGGGTAAAGGCCGCTCCCAGTGGGCGCGGATCAACCTTGGGACCTGGCGAGAAGGGCCGTAGCGGATCTGCCAGCGGCGGCCAACCGTTCGCCTTCTCAGACAGATTTGCCAGCTCGGCGTAGACATCTTCGTTCCTCCAGAAGGTGGATGTAGCATCGCCCGGCATCGTTGCGAGCGCCAGCTTCATGATCTCCTCGCTCTCCTCACGACGAAGGGTGAGCGTGTCCACGCCGAACAGGCGGTCCTGGAGCTGGGCGACACGCGCTGCAATGTCTTGCTGCTGCACGAAGTACTTCGCCTGGGCGCCGTTGTACAGGGCCTGCCACGCGTCCGCTAGCCACTTGTCCAACGTGGCATCGGTGGGCGAGAAGACAGCCGTGCCCTCGATGAAAGAGTTCTCGCAATCGTGGCTGCTAACGTAGACACTGAACGCGCCTCCCTGGTGGTACCCCAATCCAAACAGAGTCAGGTCGATCGGGCCTCTGTTGACGCCACCGCCGTCCGCGTTGTCGTCCTCCTGTTCGGGCAGACTGCAGAAAAGAATGCGTGCCTTGCCGTGGTTGCGCAGGCGAAGATTCATCATCAAGTGTTCGATCCAGTACCCTTCCGGCACATTGATGGGATCGGTGTGATCGTCCACGATTGCGTTGGCGATATCGCTCTTGGATAGTTGCTTCACCACCGTGATAGAGGCTGGTGGCTCGGGAAAAGGCGGAAGCTGCGCGCCGTTGTCGTCGGCGAGCTTCAAGATCGCCGTGTAGTTGTCGTCAGAGATCTTGCGCACATGCCCCGGCGGGAAATGAGGGACAAGGAACTCGAACGGCCCGAGCTGGCCTTGCAGGTGGGCCAAGTAGGCATGCGCCAGCCGGAACTGCCCGGCCGGCTCGGCGATCATCAAGTCGTAGGTCAGGCGCAAGCCATAGCGGTACAGGCGTACGCGCCATTGCCGCATCATCCGAAAGTAATCAATGCGCATCGGATTGACCGGATCTGGATTCTTCAGCGACCGGGTGGTCGTCTCCGACGACCCGGTCACTGTGGTCGTCGAGATCGTCACCTTGTGCTCTTTTTTCACGCGTGAAGAAGCCTTCTGAGTGATCGAGGACGAATGCTTGACGCTGGCAGTTGCAGTGGCGGATGAGGAGTCCTGCGCCGTGAAACCGGTGGAGGCAGAAGCGTCGAACACGTGGTCAACACCTCCGGACACTGTTCCAGTGATGTTGAACTGGTTGGAGTGCTGGCTCTGCGAGCTGGTCGCCTGGGCCAGCTCCGTGTTATCAGTGACCCCGGTCTCGCTCACGTTCTCCAGCGAGTCTGTGACGATGGAGGTGAACTCCTTGGAGGTCACGGACCACTCCTTCTGAATGACGGCCGTCTCCTCCAACGGGGCCAGTGGAATGGTGGCCACCAACTCGCCGCGCACGATGCCCGCTGGCGTCATCTCCAGGCGCTCCAGGTTCATGAAGCCAATGGGCTCGACGCCTCGGCCGATCGTCCCAAGCGCCAAGCCCTGAGTGGCATGCCGCGCCAAGCGCCGAAAGTCCGGAGCCGATGAAACATCGCCGGCTGGCGTGGCTTCGCGCTGCGAGACGAGCGCCTCACCGAGCGCGATGAGCGCCCCCAACGGTACGCTGGCGATTGCAGCCGTGATGACGCCGCCCGCCCCTGCCTCGAAGCTGGCCAGGGCCTTCCACGCGTCGGGTGACAATGCCTGCAGCGTCGAAGCACCGCTGGACGCGGTTGCCTGAATGCGCCCGATCTCGCCAGGTTGCAGTTGCAGTTGCCGTAAGAAGCGCATCTTGAGCAGCCCATCGCGCGACCCGGTCGCGGCCAGGCGTTCCTCAAGGGTCTCCTGCACCAGGAAACTGCCGATCGTCGCCTTGCGCAGGTTGCGCGCAGAGTGCTCCAGCAACGGTGCGGACGCGGGAACTGACGCGGTCGCGGCTGGCCCCGTGAGTAACTGTTGCAAGGCGGGCTCGCCCGCCTGAGTCGTCGCGAACGGTAGCAGTGACCACGGCCCCGCCATCGCGCGCTGGCGCGCCAACTGCACCGCGGTGAAGGCGTCAATCACCGATGGTGCGACCAGACTCAAGTAAACCGGGCCCTCGGACCCGCCGCTCACATCAAGGCTGACGCGCTGGAACGGTGATCCAGACGATCGTTCAAGTTGCATGCCCTGGAGGGCTGGCACGTTGGGCAGTGTGGCGGGATCCTGGATTGCGATGCGAGAGGAGAACAGGATGCCGAGTCGCAAACCGGGGTCGACGGGCAGCAGATTGACGATGGATGAGGTCCAGCTGACCGAATAGGTCCACAAGGAATGTTCGACGCCCTGGACGCTGCCGAAGGGTTCGTGGGCGACCAGGCTCAGTTCATAGACGACGCTCATGGCGGGCTCCCTGATTGTTTCAGTCTCACCACTTCCTGGTGGCGGATCGGCTCAGTGCAACTCAACGATTCAGATACATTGACATTGCGCTCGCGGCGCCTCATGGGCGGGCGCGATTCCTTGGGCTTCAATGTGCCGGCCAGCGTGGGGCAACGTCCTCAAACGATCTCAAACGTTGTCAATGCGAGGCACTGGTTTCACTCATGAGCTTTTCGCCATCCTCCTTGCGCTTCGGCCCCGCGGAACTCCGTGCCGCAGAGCGTCAGCTACTCGTCCACGGTCAGGCCGTGCCGCTTGGAGCGCGAGCCTGGGACGTTCTGCTGGTACTTGTCGAGCGCCGAGAGCGGGTCGTGAGTCGGAAGGAGCTGCTCGATCTGGTGTGGCCTAATGTGGCGGTCGAGGACCACAACCTCTCTGTGCAAGTGGCGCAGCTGCGCAGGTTCTTGGGTGCCGATGCCGTGTCTACCGTGCCAGGCCGTGGCTATCGCTTCACGATGCGCGCCGAAGATGGCGGTGCTGAACAGGTGAACTTGCCTACCGAATTGCGCTCCAGAGCCGGCACGGAACTGCCCCTCTCGGCCCCTCTATTCGGACGAGACGAAGATCTTGAGGCGCTGCTGCGCCTGATCACCAGTCATCGCCTCGTGACCGTTTCCGGGGCCAGCGGCGTGGGCAAAACATCCATTGCACTTGCAGCGGCCCGAGTTGCGGCGAAGACGTTTGGCGATGGATGCCGGTGGGTGGACCTCGCGCAAATTGCCGATCCCGCACTGATACTTGTTGCCATCGCTCAGGCATTGCATCTGCCAGTCGGGAGTGGGAACGCACCCCTCCCGGCGCTCTTGGCCGGATTGAGGCCACTTCACGTTCTACTCATCCTCGACAACGCTGAGCACCTACTGGAAGCGGTCGCGAATCTTGCCGGGGCGGTAGTCGCTGGCACGCCGGGTGTCTGTTTGTTGATCACCAGCCAAGCCAGGTTGCGGGTCGAGGGCGAACGCCTTTTCCGGCTCGAGCCATTGCCTGTGGCACCGCAGGGGACTCGTGTGAACGATGCGATGTCCTACGGGGCCGTGGCCTTGTTTGTTGACCAGGCTCAGGCGTTGGATCACCGGTTCGAACTGACTGACTCCAATGTGGACATCGTGGCGAACGTCTGTCGTCAACTCGACGGCATCGCCTTGGCGCTCAAACTGGCCGCAGCACGAATGCCCCTGCTTGGTTTGCATGGAATCGAATCGCGCTTGGCAGATCGCCTGCAGCTGCTAGGTGGACACAAGCACGATGCGCCAACGCGTCAGCAGACTTTGCGTGCCGCCCTCGACTGGACATACGGCCTGCTGGCCCCTCAGGAACAAGCTGCATTCTGTCAGCTGGGCGTGTTTGTCGGCGGCTTCTCGCTTGAGTTGGCGGCAACCGTGGTGCGCGACGGAACAGAGGACGAGGCCTTGCTCATCGACTCCATGGAGAGTCTGGTCGACCGATCGTTGGTGGTGGCATCCGACGCTCACACGCCTCGATATCGGCTGCTCGAAAGTGCACGCGAGTACGCGTTGTTCGAGCTCGGCAGGAAGGGCGAACTGCATGCTGCTAGGCGAGCGCACGCCCATGCACTCCTTGGGCTCTTCCGGTATGCAGACGAAAGGCAATGGGTGGATCAAGACGAGCTCATCCTCTCGATGGTTGCGCCCGAACTTGACAATCTGCGAGCCGCTCTCGACTGGGGAACTCACAACGAACCACAACTATCCGTCGCAATGCTCGCCTTCGCTTCACGCGTATTTGTGATGTTGGGGTTGTCGCACGAACACCGACGCCGATGTGCTGCGCTCGAAGCGCAGCTATCGAGCGTGACCGACGTGGCGATCGAAGCAAAGTTCTGGCTGGAGAGAGCCAGGACACAGGCATGGTCTGCCTACGGGGAAATGTACGGCTTCGCCAGGAGGGCCGAGACTCTGTATCGGTCACTCAGTGACGCCAAGGGAATCTACATGTCCCTGGGCTATGTTGTGTCAAGTGGACTTGCATCCGCGGAGGCAAACCAGAGGGCAGTCGAAGAAATGGCTTCGCTGGAGCATCCTGAGTGGCCGTTGCGGGTACGCATGTTTCTTCGGGTCGCGGCCCTCTATCGGGCGGACCCGGCAAGTGCATTAGATGCAGCGCAGGCGGCGCTCGCGCATGCTCGTGCAGTCGGCGCCGAGCAATGGACCGCGATGCTGGAGCTTTGGGTGGTCAACTCGGAGCTGAACCTTGGGCATCTGGATGCTGCATTGATGCACTGTGAGGAGATGTTGGATCGCGAGCGGCACCGCCCGGCCAGCCAGCTCATCATCCCCCTGGCTTTTCTTGCACGCATTCTGTTGCTACAAGGCAAGCTGGCCAATGCCCGTGCCGCCCTGCACGAATTCTCAAATGTCTGTCGCATGTCGGAATGGGACGGACACAGAGACTTCGCGGGTCTCTATGTACACCTCGCGGTGCTGGAGCAGCGCTACGATGCTGCGGCACGGCTAGTCGGCTTCGCCGACAAGGCGTGGCGGCATCTTGGTCGGCTGTCGCGATTCAGTCGGCAGGTGCGAGACATCGCTCACGTCAAACTCGAGGAGCATATGGACACACCAACACGTGACAGGCTTATGGCTGAGGGCGAACGCATGGACGAGGAGGCAATGGTCGCGCGGGCTCTGGCGATCAACGATGCGGCCTGAGAAAGCTGATCAAGGCAGCCAGGCGATCTCGCTGGCGTTGCGGATATTGGTCGATATGAACGGTCAGTTTGATAGCAAGACCAGGAGATATTCGCCCGAAAAGGGAACAAGTCAGTGAAGGACCACCTAGTCGGCCTGGACATCGCGGTTGGAGATCGTGAGCGGACCTAAGCCAGTGGTACGGCATTTCAGCTGGGACGCTCACTCACGATCGGCAAGCCAATCGTGACCAACGCAGTACCGACCACCATTACCACAGCAGCGGGCAATAGCGTAGAGACCAGATGCTCACGAAGTTGATCGGGCTCCTTGAGGCGATCTGGAACACCAAACACGGGAATATTTGGAACCGCCACGAAGAAGATGATGACCAAGCCACCAATGGTTAGTGCCCACAGCAAAGCTTTTGACATGGTCGACACCGCCGCCGCGAGGGACGTTCTCCGCAGTCATTGCGAGAGAAGGAAGTATCGACAGAAGGTGCCAGGGTGGTACGGCATCTCGGTCGACACAGGCGCCAACCTGCAGTTCGGAGCGGCGCTCGACTTCCCCTGGGTTCGGTCAGACGAGATGGACGAGGCCACGCGCGACATGCCGGAGCCCCAGCCGGTGGAAAAGGTACTTGGGCCGCGGCGACGCCCGGTCAAAGAGAAGATTGGGCGGAACGCTCCCTGTCACTGCAGGAGCGGCACGAAATACAAGAAGTGCCATGGTCGTTAGTCAGGAGCCAAAACGTCGAGCTCTTTCCGTTTCCATGGAAGTCAGATCTATTGCCACCCGACTTACGACTACTCGGCAATGACCACGGGCTGTTTGACGGCCTCTTGGAGATCCAGCAACGGCTGTCCGGACTTCAAGCTGAGGCCGCCGCGGCCCCGTCCTGCCGAGGGCATGGCGGCGAGCTGGGCGAGACTGCCTTGGTGACGATGAAACTGGACGCAGGGGCCATCGCCACGCCTTTCGATGACGAGCCTGGCCTCCCCTCGCAAGCTGACGTTCAGGCGCTGAATGACGCCAGGTTCGTCGAACCCGATATGCCGCGCGTCAACGCCAAGCCACCCGCCCGCGGCCGCTGGTGGCGGCAGATCTTCACGTTTGACCAGGCGGTGAACGTCTTCTCCGTGATGGTGTCCGTGTTTCTCGGCGTGGTGTGGGTGTAGCACGCCAACCCGACCTGGGGAGGACTGTCCGATTGGCTCGCAGCCTTCCTCTGGGGCCTGGGCGTGCACCAGGTCTCCGGCTATACCTTCGACGGTGTGCTCGGCTTGCGCGACAAGCTCACCTCATGACTGTGCCGGGCGCCTCTGCCCTGGCTGGCGCCTTGCTGGTTGCACGTCCGTCCCACACAATGTGGAGGACAGCAACGACAACAAGGCGCACGATGCCATCGACCGCGACGCCAGGGAGGCCATGGCCCGAAGTGCAAAGGGCTCGACGAGCCATCGTCGTGGTGGATGTTGCCGAATCGGTGCGGCTCATGCAGCTCGACGAGGCGGGCGTGATCGCCCGCTGGCGGCAACTGGTCGAGGAGATTCGCCGGTTCGAGCTGCTTGCGCAGGGCGGCCGGCTGGTCAAGAGCCTCGGCGATGGTCTGCTGCTGGAGTTCGAGAACGTGCCCACCGCTGTGCAAACCGCCTTCGGCATCCAGGATCGGGTCCCGGCCATTAATGCCGGCATCGGACCTGAACGCGCGATGCATCTGCGCATCGGCATGCACGTCGCCGACATCGTCGTCGACGACCTTGACATCTACGGAGCGGGCGTCAACCTCGCCGCCCGCCTGGCCGCGCTGGCGCGCCCGGGCGAGATCGTCGTGTCGGCGCAGGTCCGGGACCAGTTGGTCCCGGACCTGGACGGCGAGCTCGAGGACATGGGCGACTGCTGGATGAAGCACCTGAGCGAGCCGGTGCGGGCCTTCCGCCTCGGACCTGCCTCGGCGCCGGCCTCGCCATGGACCGGCCCACCGGTGCGCGGCGCCCGCGACACGGTCGGGGTGGCTGTCCTGCCCTTCGAAGCCCTGGGCGATGCAACGCATGCTGACCCCCTGGGCCACCTGCTGGCCGACGACGCCATCGCGCGGCTGTCGCGCGTTGCGCAGCTACGCGTCATCTCGCGCATGTCCAGTTCCGCCTTCCAGAACCGTCAGATCACCTTGTCGGCCGTGGCGCAGGCGCTGGACGTCGACTATGTCGTGCACGGCGCCTTCGTGCGCAGTGGCGGCAGTGTTCGCCTACAGGTGCACTTGGTGGAGGCCTTGCAGGACAGCGTGCTGTGGTCCGACACCGTGCGAGGCAACGAGACCGCGCTGATCCACGGCGACGATCCACTCATCGAGCGACTTGTGGAAGGCATTTGTGCCGCCATTGTCGGCCATCAGGTGCGGCGCGCAGGCAGCTCGGCGCTGCCCACGCTGTCAAGCTACACCATCCTGCTGGGCGCGGTGTCCTTGCTGCACAGTCTGTCGCTGCGCGACTTCGAACGATCGCGTGAAATGCTTGCCTACCTCATCGAACGGCATCCGCGGTTGGCCGCGCCGAGAGCGTGGCTCGGGCTGTGGCATGTGATGCGCGTGGGACAGGGCTGGTCCGCCCAGCCCCAGGTGGATGCCGACGTGGCGCGCTCATTCATTGCGACCGCTCTGGACCTGGAGCCCACCCACTCCCTCAGCCTGGCCGTGGACGGCCTGGTCTGCGCTTATGTGCACAAGGACATCGCTACGGCCATGGCGCGTTATGACGCGGCGCTGCAGTCCAACCCCAACGAGGCATTGGCCTGGCTGTACCGTTCGGCGTGCCTGGCCTACCGGGAGCAAGGCGAGGAGGCGGTGAGCGACGCGCTGCGGGCGCAGAGCCTGTCGCCGCTGGATCCGATGAAGTACTACTACGACAACTTCACCTCGACGGCCATGCTGGCACGCGGCGACCTCGACGGTGCGGTCCGCTATGGCACCCGCTCGCTGCGCGCCAACCGGATGCACGGACCGACGCTGCGCATCCTGGCCATCGCGCATTCGCTGCAAGGCGAGATGCCGGCGGCCAGGCAGGCCGTCCAGGAGATGCTGCAGCTCGAGCCCGGCTTCTCGGTGAGCAGGTTCCGGGCGCGCTATCCGGGCCAGGGCACGCAGCAGGTGGAGCGCTACGCCCGGGCACTCGCCGAGGCGGGCTTGCCACCGTGATCGCGCAAGGACCGCGCACCACCGGGCGTCCAAATCATCTCCAGGAGGATCTCTCATGAGCTTGTCAACTTCCGCCACGTCGGCCACTTCAGCCACGTCAGCAACTTCCGCGACCTCGGCCACCTCGGCCGCGGCCAACGGAGTGCCCGGGTATTCCGGCGCGTTGCCGAACCCGATGATGCCCATGGTGCTGGACGCCGCCCGCGGCACGGCGGCAGGCGTCCCCTACGATGTGGCGACTGCCTGGGGGCCGGCCTATCCGGCCGCAGCCTTCGATGGCACCGCGAAGGACAAGCCTGCCGATCTCGCCAGATGGCAGCCTGAAGTGAGGTTGGCCGTGGTGGGTTGGGACCTGCGCGAAGGACTCGTGGTCACTGCGGGCGGCAGGCAGGCGACGCTGTCGGTGCAGGGGAAGGCGGCCGTTGCATTGACATCTCCGAACCTGGGTGTCCTGCAGGAGCAGGCGGGCATCGTCTTGTCCCAGCAGATGCGTTTCCGCGGCGAGGACGACTTTGATGTGCATCAATTGCGCCAGGCCGAGATCCTGATGCAGGTCACGCCGCCGATGGCGTTCTGGAGCGCCCTGCTCCCTCTGCATCCCGACCGCACGCCAAGCACTTACGAGCTCATGCAGGCCGTCCTGGGCTTTGCATCGGACGTGGTGCTGCGGGTCAAGCAGGCTATCGCCTGTCCGAGGCCGTACGAGATGCACCCGGACATCCTGCCCATGGTCCTCACCCCCGGACACGGCAGCTTTCCCAGCGGTCACGCCACCGAAGCCACGGCGGTATCCATTGTCCTCGCGCACCTGCTCTCGGCAGATCCTGCCGCCGAACACCCGCAGCATCGCAACCCGCTTCGCGAACTGGCGTGGCGCATCGCGCGGAACCGCGTCATTGCTGGCCTTCACTTTCCGATCGACAGCACCGCCGGCCACCTGCTCGGCGAGTTCCTCGCGAAGTATGTGGTGGGCTGCGCGATCGGCCGCGATGCTGAAACCGGAAGCTTCGATGCGTCCACGGCGGTGGCCGCCGGTATCCGGTCCACAGACCCACTCTCACCGGCATCCCAACAACCGGAATGCCAAGCCACCGGCGCGCTTGCCGTTGCTGTCAGGCCCAACGTCCAATGGCTATGGAGCAAGGCCCGCACGGAGTGGGGTTACTGAAGGCGAAAGCGCCAGGAGGGCTTGCAATGACGTGGGAAGCTGCAGCACCGGCATTCAACGGGACCCTGGTGGTCGGCCGCGATCCGCTCTCGGCATGGCGTGACCTGCGTCCACTGCCGCCATCGACACGGCGTGTGCTCGTGCCGGTCAAGGACCATCCGCAGGAGGTGGAGAAGCTGCTCTCGGCTAGTGGCTTCGAGCTGGTTCCGATCTACCGGACGGCGGGAACGTCCTTCTGGACCGCAGCCCGCCGGGCGGGCGGCAAGGAGCCTGCCAATGCGAACGGTGAAGTGGCTCTCCAGCTCGGGGGAGTGGAAGCCGACGAGCAGTTTTTCAAGCTGAATGTCGATCTGCATGTACACATCGAGAACCTCTCTGCGGCAGGCCAGTCCGCGCCGCAGCCACCCGTGCTGGGTGTCATCGACGACCGAATCGGCTTTCTGCATTCACAGTTCTGCAAAGCAGCCGCCGGGGAGGACGCTCGGCACACGAGGTTCATCGCCGTGTGGGACCAGACGGAAATCAACGATGCTGCCTTGGTGGCGCCATGGCAGCGTCCCGGGAAACTGAGCTATGGACGCGAGCTCATCCGCGACCGGATCGACGAGGTGCTGGCCTCCGCACCGGCCAACGGGCGCTGGCAGGAGTCCGCCTATCAGCGGCTGGGCCTGGCCCTGCCCTTTGGCGTGACGCCTTGGTCGCATGGCACGCACGTGCTTGGCATCGCAGGCGGTCTGGCCGACCCGTTCTCGCCTGGTGTGTCGGACGCCGCAGCGGCCATGGACCTCATCGCCGTCCAGCTGCCTTCGTCTGCCGTGGAGAAAACACATGGCGCATGGTTGAACGCCTACGTGCTCGACGGACTCCACTACATCCTCGACCGCGCGCCTTCGTCCAGTCCGGTGGTCGTTAATGTCAGCCTGGGGGGCAGCCTCGGACCACGCGATGGAAGCAGCCTGCTCGAGCGTGCCATCCAGGAATTGATCGTTCTGTCCAAGGGGCGCCTAACGGTCGTGCTGGCGGCGGGCAACTCCCGTCAGGAAAAGCTGCATGCCCATCGGTTGCTTGAGCCCGCGGAAAGTGCCAGCTTCGTGGTCGAGGTCGCCGATGACGATCCGACGCCGAACATGGTCGAGTTCTGGATGAACGGCATCGAGGTGCCCGACGCCACCATTGCCGTGTCCCGCATGAGCGCGGCCGGCGGCGTGGCGGAGACATCGGGCCCGGTCTCCAACGGCCAAGCGAAAGTGCGCACGCAAGGCGATGGACTCGCCAGCGGGCTGGTGACGGTGTCCAGCCCGGCGGCCGCACCCAATGGCGTTGGCGTGCAGGCATTCATCGGCCTCGGGCAGACGGCATTCCATCAGCCCAACGCGAGGTCCGAGGCCGGCCGCTGGCAGGTGGAGGTGACCAACCGCCGCCAGATTCAGCCAGGCCAGGACAACCGGCTGCGCGTGCATGCGTGGATCGTCCGCGACGACATTCCCGCCGGCCACGTGGTCACGCCGGCGCCACAGCAGATCGTCTTCACCGGCGCCAGCCCGGTGGAGGTGCGTGCCACCGTCAGCAGCATGGCTGGAACGCGCGGGGCAATCGTCGTGGGCGGCTATGTGCTGTCCTCCGTCGGCCAGCACGGCATGTTCGCTGGCAGCGGGCAAGGCCACACGCCCGCCGGCGGCGAGCCGGGACCAGTCATTTCCGGTCCGGATTTGTGCGGGCCGGCCGCCGTGGACGGACGCGGCGTGCCGGATGTGTGGTTTCTCTCCGATGTCCCGCAGAACCCCGATCCGCTGGAGACACGGCGCAAGCAGGGCACCTCCATGGCTGCGCCCTATGTGGCCCGGCGTCTGGCCAATGCGATCGCAGGGCTCGGCACGCCACCGGCTGACAAGAAAGGCCTTCTCGGTGCGCTGCTGGCGACGGTGCCACAGATGGGGCCGCCCGCAGGTGCTGATCCGACCTGGACGTCGACGGTCTGGATCTGAAAGGAATCGGCGCAAATAAACGGCTTGCCGAGGCAAGCCGTTCGTTCAGGCATGCAGGCGCTTATGCACCGTCTGCGGCCTCACGGATTCGTCACAAGGGGATCGGGCGACGCAGCGCGTCCTCCGCCGCCCATCGACTGGTTCACCTCGTACAGCGGTCTGTCGCAGCCATTCCGGAGCTCAGACCCAGCGACCGCTTGGTAGCAGACAGCGTGAGTAGAGCCTGCGCACCCGACGGACCGCAACCGCTGCACAGCGGTTCCTATCCGATCAATCTCAGCATTAGACTGGACACGGTCATTCGAGCACGCTGGCCGAACGTCAGCACCGCCGCGAGACCAGTCGCTCGACGACGCTCGCGTCCAGCGACTGCTGGACTCTCAAAGCGAACCTTCGAGGCCGCGCGGGCAGTTGCCACTGGCCGGATGACTGCTTGCACTTCAGCCGAGCTCAACAAACCGACCCACAGCGGAAGTTGAATTGCCAAAGCGCGCCGCCCGAAAGCAGCCGCTCAACGCTCGACATGAGGGGCACGGTGCAGACGGCGAAGCTGGCTGGAAGTTGCCTCGGGCAAGTGGAAGTGTCAACGAAACCGAGACAAGCTCCCCGTCCGCTCGATGGGGAATGCGAAGGGACTTCCCACCTTCCTGCAACGGCGTCAAAGCGCCAAGATTGGTGGTGTTCAAAGTCATCAATCTGAAGCGTGGAAAGGGGAAGCCCATGACAGAGGTTATCCGAGAAGGGTCCGTTCGAGTAGGGGTGGATCTGGCCAAGCGCGTGATCCAGGTTCATGCCGTGGACGCACACGAACGAGTGGTGACCAGCAAGGCGCTGCGGCGCGAGCAGTTCCTGGCGTGGTGCGCTCGGTTGCCCGAAGGCAGCCTGGTGGTGATGGAAGCCAGTTCCAGCGCGCACCATTGGTGTCGCCGGCTCATTGCCATGGGGTTGGATGCGCGCATCATCACGGCACAACTGGCTGCGCCGTACCGCCAGGAAGGTCGCAGCGGCAAGAACGACGCCAACGATGCGGCCGCGATCTGCGAGGCGGGCGGGCGACCACGCATGCGCTTCGTGCCCGTGAAGTCCGTGCAGCAGCAGAGCATGCTGTGCGTGCACAAGCTGCGCGAAGGGTTCAAGGAAGAACGCACGGCCTGCATCAATCGCATCCGAGGCCTGCTGGCCGAGTTCGGCTTGGTGTTCGCGCAAAGCCCTGATGCCCTGCGCACGGCACTGCCCGAGGCGCTGGAAGATGCGAGCAACGAGTTGGGCCCCTTGGCACGCATTGCGCTTGATCGCGCTGTGCTTCATTGGCGCGAACTCGATGAGCACCTGGCATGCTGCGACCAGCGCATAGCACAGCACCACCGCGACGACGTCGACGTGCACCGCGCCGCGCAGCTCATCGGTGTGGGTCCAGTCACCGCCTCGGTCGGCCTGGTGCCGCGGCAACGCTCCAGCGGCGGCAAGAACCACCTGGGCGGCATCACCAAACACGGGCAGACCTACTTGCGAACGTTGTTGATCCAGGCCGCCAAGTCAGCGGTCATGACCGCCCACCGGCGCAACGATCCGATCTCACGCTGGGTGCTGGCGCTGCGCGAGCGCTCGGGATGGCAGAAGGCCGTCGTCGCCCTGGCCAACAAGAACGCGCGCATCCTGTGGGCAGTCATGACTCGCGGCGAACAGTTCGATGCCAGTCACGTGAGCATCAAGCCTGCCTAGGACGCCAGCCCAATCCTCTTCCCTGCACGACGTGACAATGAAGACGCACTGAACAGGTCAGACCGGCAGCGGGCAAGCTCGACTAACCCTTGGTGGCCTGCATCACCTTGAGGTCCACGCGATAGGAATGGAGCCCCGCTGAGCGGTTCGCATCTGGGTCCGCATCGCCGCGCATACGCGCTCGATGCAACAAGACCGTCTGTAGAGTGGCAGTCTGTTCTCTGTCTCAGCCGCCTTCGTCGCCGCGTCCACTCGTCAACAAGGAAACAGCAATGCGTTGACTACTTCGGAAGTCCCTGTAAAGGGTTAGGCGACATGGCGACCGCGCGACAGACTGTACTCAGGACTGATCACTCGATATGCCTTGTGATGATCGTATGCCACTGCCACGAGCCAAACAGCAGCAATAGCGAGCCACAGGTAGAGCGTTGAAGGCTCGCGTGTTTTCCGCAGACGCAGGAGGATCACGACGAGCGCCCCCAAATTGAGCAATAGAAAGAATGCTGCGATGGGAACCTGTGTAAGGATCCAGTAGAACGCGTCGCCTGGTCCGCCTGGCAGCCCTTCCTCGCCCGGCTGCACCCACAGCGCCATGCCGAAGTGGATATACAACCCGATGCCTGCAACATTCAAGGCAGCCCAGAACAAGGAGCGACGGAGACGGTGCACTGTTGTGGCGCCTAACGTTTGACATGGGCGGCGGTTGGAAGCGGGCACCGCCCGCTGGAAACCGTCCGCTCGATGGATGGGTTAGGCCGCATTTTGAGGCACACGCTAAGGGAATGCTGGCCAGTTGACGG
>NZ_QUSW01000010.1 GCF_003852895.1 Rhizobacter terrae | reverse complement strand
GGGCGCAGGCGGCTCGTATTCAAGTGGCGCATCCGCCTTTGGGACGTGCACCCAGAACGCAAGTGGCGCGATGCGCCAATCGGGCTCATACGAGAAGCGAAAGCGCGAGTTCATGCAGTACGCGGGCTATGCGGCCTAACGTTTGACATGAGCGGCGGCTGGAGGCGGGCGAAGCCCGCTGGAAACCGTCCGCTCGATGGAAGGGTTAGGCCACACGCTTGAACTCAGCGCCGCTGACATAGTGCTTGGCCAGGAGTTGGGCGGCAATGCGAAACAGGTCATAGTGCGGAGAGTCGTTCTCCACGTAGACGATCTCTGCCGCGTGGAGATTGGCACCTGCTTCGGCCCGAAAGGCAGCCAGAGCTTCTTGCACGGCCTCTCGAACTTGGAGTTCATCAAGCGGACTATGAGAGCAAGTGCCTTGCGGTGCCTCTTTGACGAGCTTGGGCTCAGCGGGATGCTCGACGAACCTAACTCCAAGCAGCACATGCGACGGACCCGTGACGTACGCGACGAAGTGGCGACCGTCTTTCGCGATGAAGCTTGGCATGGTTGGCGTGTCCCTGGGGCCTAACGTTTGACATGAGCGGCGGCTGGAAGCGGGCGCAGCCCGCTGGAAACCGTCCGCTCGATGGAAGGGTTAGGGCGCATTGTGACGCTGCGTGGACCTTCGCTCGTTTCGCCACTCGGCGATAGTTTGCGGCTCGCCCGTGACTTGATTCATGACATAGATGGTTCGGCTCGCTGCCGAGACATAGAAGGTGTTCCAAGCCTCAAGTCGCTCCGGCCGGTCGGCAAACACAGGGACGACCCAGCGACATATGCCAGAGACGAACTCTTGCTTGTCGTCTCCGAAGCCGTAAGCGACTGGAAATTTGTGCCTTGCCTTCCACTCCTGCAACTCTGGCAATTTGCTCACCCTCCCCACGGCCTGCTTGAACGAGCCGGTTGCTTTCGAATGCGCTTGGCAGTTTGATTCTGCGAAGACTCCGCTAGACAGTGCAAGCAGCAACGCGAATGCAAGATGTCGCTTCATGCGGCCTAACGTCAATTAGCCCGAACACCAAAGCACAGCATTGTCGGCCTAACGTCCATCGTCGATTCCATTGTCTTTATGCCCTTCTCCCTCGTGGGCGGTGTAGTGAACCGCCCTGCAGGGCGATTTCCCCAGCAGATTAGGCCGCCTAAATTTCTGCGGATGAACCACCCCTTCGATTCTGCCGCACAACCGCGAAAACGCGACGCGGACCGACGGGTTCAAGCAAACGTTGTCACCCGTCTCGTCGGCCAACCATGCATTTCCTTCAGACACCTCTCGTCGACGCCTTCTCGACCAAGTGCGCGACCAAGTCCGGCTGCGGCACGATTCCATCCGAGCCGAAACCACATGCGTCGACTGGATTCGTCGCTACGTCGTCTTCCACGGGAAGCGGCATCCCCGCGATCTCGACGCCGCGCAGGCTCAGGAATTCCTGCGTGGCTGGCGGCATCGCTCCTCCATGGCACCGGCATGCGGCCTTTGGCAGGCCTGCGACTGCACGACTCAGCGCCTCGCCAGTTCGCTCACCTTGCTCATCGCCAAGCCGGCCGCTGCGGTGCGGGTCTCCACACCCAGTTTTTCGTAGACGTGTTCCAGGTGCTTCTTCACCGTCGCCGGACTGGAGCCGAGGATGTCTCCAATGTCGCGGTTGGTCTTGCCCTTGACCACCCAGTACAGCACCTCGGCCTCGCGCAGCGTGAGCCGGAAGCTTTGCATCATGGCCTCCACCACCGCGGTGTCGGAGACCTCGCGCATGACGATGAGCCAGTCTTCGTCGCTGGTGCGCTCCTGCAAATTGATGACGAGCTGGCGCGCGCCATTCACCAAAGCCAGCGGCCGGGGCGGGTGCCCCTGCGCTGCCAAGTCGGACTGCGCCTGCAGCCAGCTCAGCAACTGCTTCGGCACCTCGCTGGTGGCCGTGCCGGCCAGCGCCTCGCCGAAGTAGTCTTGCAGCAGCTTGCGCGCCAGCGGCGTCTGCCACACCGCCCGGGCGCTGCCGATGTGGATGGCCATGGTCGCGTGGCCGAACGCATCCAGCGCGTTGCGCGCCTGGCGGGCCTGCCGTGCGCCCTGCATGTGCACGGCGATGCGCGCCAGCACCTCGCGCGGGCGGATGGGCTTGGTCACGTAGTCCACACCGCCGGACTGGAAGGCGGTGACCACGTGCTCCGTCTCCGTCAAGCCGGTCATGAAGACGATGGGGATGTGCGCCGTCTCGGGCATGGCCTTCAGGCGGCGCGCGACCTCGAAGCCATCCATGCCGGGCATCATCGCGTCCAGCAGCACGATGTCGGGCAGCGCCTGCGCCGCGCGCTGCAAGGCAGCCTCGCCGCTGGTGGCCACGAGCACGGTGTAGCCGGCCTCGTCCAGCGCATCGTGCAGCAGCGAGAGGTTGTCGGGCACGTCGTCCACGATGAGCACGAGGTCGGCGGTCGGGCGGTCGATGTCGTCGCGCCCCGGCAGTTTCGCGGCCATGGGAAGGTCAATCAGCGAGACGTGCATCGCGTGCCTTTCGGAGAACGCCGCTCATGGCGTCGAGTTGGAATTGGCGCGCCAGGTCGCGCATGTGGGCGACGAAGGCAGCGCATTGCGGCGACTCGGCGGCAATCTCGTCGAGCTGCCTGACGATGCCGCGGAAGTAGCCGAGCTGGATGTGGTCTTCGAGCGCCTTGATGCGACGCTCGTCGGGCAGGACGAACTCCGCCGGCTTGACTGGCGCGGTGACCACCGGGGACGAGGGCAGCGGCGCGTTCAGCCATTGCAGCGCAAGCGCACGGCCCAGCCAGTCGAGCAGTTCGGACTTGCGCACCGGCTTGAGCACGAAGTCGCCGGGCACGATGCCCACGTCGTTGTCCAGGCCGCGGTCGAACGCATTGGCAGACACGATGGCCACCGGCGCCTTGCTCAGGCCCTCGCGGCGCATGCGGCGGATGGTTTCCCAGCCGTCGATGCCAGGCATGGCGAGGTCCATGAGGATGGCATGCGGCTGGATCTCGCTCAGCATGGCCAGGCATTCATGCCCTGATGCCGCCCGGCGCACGTCGAAGCCCAGCGGCGCGAGCACGTTGACGAGCAGGTCGCGGTCCACCTCTTCGTTGTCCACCACCAGCACCATGCGGCGCTCGCCTTCGTAGCCGATGCGCGCCACGCGCGGCAGCTCGCGTTCGGCCACCGCGGCACGGACCTCGGGCAGGAACAGGCGGATGCGGAACAGCGTGCCCGAGGTCGGGTCGGCCTCGGTGGCCACCTGGCTGTGCACCGTCATCTCGCCGCCCATCAGGTCGGTGAGCATCTTGCTGATGGTCAGGCCCAGGCCCGTGCCGCCGCCGGCCGCGCTGCTCACCGCGCTGCCGCGGGCGAAGGGCTCGAACACCTGCGCGATCTCGTGGGGCCCGATGCCGGGGCCGGTGTCCTCGATCTCGAAGACGGCCATCTCGCGTGCATAGCTCAGGCGGAACACCACCTGGCCCACGCTGGTGAACTTCACCGCGTTGCCCAGCACGTTGATGAGCACCTGCCGCATGCGCTTCTCGTCGGTGCGCACCACGTCCGGAATGCTGCCGTTCACCTCATGGCGGAACGCCAGGCCCTTGCCCGCGGCCTGCAGCTCGAACATGCGCACGATCTGCTGCACGCATTCCTGGAAGCGCATGGGCTTCACGTCCAGCGTGAGCTTGCCGCCTTCGATGCGCGCGATGTCCAGCGTGCCTTCGATGAGCGACAGCAGGTGGTCCCCGCCGCGGCGGATCACGCTCACCGCCTGCTTGCGGTGGGCGGGCACGCTTTCATCCTCGTCGAGCAGCTGCGCGTAGCCGATGATGCTGTTCAGCGGCGTCCTCAACTCGTGGCTGATGGACGAGATGTAGCGGCTCTTGGCCTGGTTGGCGAGGTCGGCGGTGCGCTTGGCCTGCTGCAAGGCCTCGTCGGTACGCTGGTGGGATTCGATCTCGTGGCGCAGTGCGCGTGCCTGCTCGTTGAGCGCCTGCGTCTGGCGGTTGCTTTCTTCCTGCGCGACCTGGCGGCTCTTGTGGGTGAGCACGATCCACCAGGTGACGATGGCGGTGACGACCACCAGCGCGGCATAGACCTTGATGAAGCCCAGGGCGATGCCCTGTGCGAGTGCTTCGCGCGCACCATCGGGCATGTCGGTGATCTGCCGCAGCTCGTGCTGGTAGATCATGTAGAAGAGCATGCCCAGCATCGGCACGATGGCGCTCATGGCCAGCAGGTAGCGGCCGAGTTCGGTGTCGAGCTTGCCCCACATGACGCTGGGCAGGAGCTTGCGGGCCGCCGCTTGCCACTGGGCGGACCAGCTCGCTTCGGGCTTGCACATGTCGTTGCAGCGGGCGTCGAGGGAACAGCACAGCGAGCAGATGTGGCCGAGGTAGGCGGGGCAGTAGGCCATGTCGTCGGGTTCATAAACCCGTTCGCAGATGGTGCAGGAGGTGAGCCCCCCAGTCGCTACGCTCCTGCCCCCAAGGGGCGCCACCCTGTGGACCGGCGAAGCCGGATCCACGGGCGTTGTTTGACCGGGCGTGACCGGCTCCCGCGCCAGGTAGTACTTCCCTTTCGTCCACCACGCAATCAGCGGCGACGCCACGAACGCCGTCGCCAGCGCAATCAAGGCCGAGAACGCCTGCGCCATCGCCCCGAGCCAGCCGAGATACGCCGCGATCGACACCGCTGACGCCAGCCCCATCGCGCCGACTCCCACCGGATTGATGTCGTACAAATGCGCCCGCTTGAACTCGATGCCCTTGGGCGACCAGCCCATCGGCTTGTTGATCACCAGGTCGGCCACCACCGCCATCATCCAGCTGATGGCGATGTTGGAGTACAGCCCCAGCACCCGCCCCAGCGCCGAGAACACATTCAGCTCCATCAGCATCAAGGCAATGATGGTGTTGAAGATGACCCACACCACCCGCCCGGGGTGGCTGTGCGTGAGGCGGGCGAAGAAGTTCGACCACGCCAGCGACCCGGCGTAGGCGTTGGTCACGTTGATCTTGAGCTGCGACACCACCACCAGCAGCGCCGTCGCCGCGATCGCCCAGGTGGTGCGCGGGAAGACGTACTCGTAGGCCGCGAGGTACATCTGGTTGGGGTCCACCGCGCGATCCACCGGCAGTGCGTGGCTGATGGCCAGGAACGCGAGCAGCGCGCCGCCGAGCATCTTGATCACGCCCGGCACCACCCAGCCCGGCCCGCCGATGAGCACGCCCGCCCACCATTTCACCCGGTTCTTCTTCGTCAGCGCCGGCATGAAGCGCAGGTAGTCCACCTGCTCGCCCATCTGCGTGATGAGCGCAATGCCCACCGTCATCGCCGCGCCGAACATGGCCACGTTGAAGTGCCCACCCTGCCCGGCCGAGCCCGCGTAGCCGACCAGGTCCTTCAGCACGCCCGGGTTCTTCTGGAACACGAACACGTAGGGCACCACCAGCAGCAGGATCCACAGCGGCTGCGTCCACACCTGCAGCCGGCTGATGATGGTCACGCCGTGCGTCACCAAGGGCACCACCACCAGGGCGCAGATGAGGTAGCCCCAGGCAGGCGGGATGTCGAAGGCCAGCTCCAGCGCATAGGCCATCACCGCGGCTTCGAGCGCGAAGAAGATGAAGGTGAAGCTCGCGTAGATCAGTGAGGTGACCGTGGACCCGATGTAGCCGAAGCCTGCGCCGCGGGTGAGCAGGTCCATGTCCACGCCATGCCGTGCGGCATAGCGGCTGATGGGCAGGCCGGCCAGGAAGATGATGAGGCCCGTGGCGATGATCGCCCAGAAGGCGTTGACGAAGCCGTACTCCACCAGCAGCGTGGCGCCCACGGCTTCCAGCACCAGGAAGGACGCCGCACCGAAGGCCGTGTTCGCCACCCGCAGCTCCGACCATTTGCGAAAGCTGTGCGGCGTGAAGCGCAGCGCGTAGTCCTCCATGGTCTCGCGCGCCACCCACTCGTTGTAGTCGCGACGCACCTTGACGACGCGCTGCACCGCCTCGGTGCGCACCGAAGTGGACACCGCGGGGCCGACACGGGGTGCGTCGGCGTTCGGACTGGGAACGGCAGACATGGCGATGCCTCCTTCCGCAAGCGCCATGCCGCCGGACCTACGGGCATTCCCGGGTACAGTGGCACACCTCCTGCTATCGCCAGCCCCCATGGAACTCACGCCCCGCGAGAAGGACAAGCTGCTGATCTTCACGGCAGCACTGCTGGCGGAACGCCGCAAGGCGCGCGGGCTCAAGCTCAACTACCCCGAAGCGGTGGCGCTGATCAGCGCGGCCATCATGGAAGGGGCGCGCGACGGGAAGTCGGTCGCGGAGCTGATGAGCGAGGGCAAGACCGTGCTCACGCGCGCCGACGTGATGGAAGGCGTGGCGGAGATGATCCCCGAGATCCAGATGGAAGCGACCTTCCCCGACGGCACGAAGCTCGTGACCGTGCACCAACCCATCGTTTGAGGAGAACGCGCATGACTCCATGGCAAGCCGCCTCTGGCCGCCGCATCGCTGCAGTTCTGGCACTCACCGCCACGCCGGCCCTGTGCCTGGCGCACGTCGGTGTCGACGGGCATGTCCACACCGATGCCATCGACGCCTTGCGCGCCGGCTTCGTGCATCCGCTGAGCGGTGCCGACCACTGGGCCGCCATGCTGGCCGTGGGCCTGTGGAGCGCGATGACGGCCAAGCGTGCGGTCGTCACGCCCGTCATCTTCGCGGCCATGATGGTGGTGGGCGCGATGCTCGGCTTCATGAATGCGCCCATCGCGGTCGTCGAACCGCTGGTCGCCTGCTCGGTGCTGGTGCTGGGCCTGTTGATCGCCATGCGCTGGCACCTGCCTTCGTGGGCCGCGGCATTGCTGGCCGCCGGCTTCGCGCTGGTGCACGGCGTGGCGCACGGCGTCGAGCTGGCCGGGCCCGAACAATATCTGTCGCTGGCCGGCATGCTCGCCGCCACGCTGCTCATCATGTCGGTGGGCGTGCTGCTGGGCCGCTGGCTGCCGCGTCATGCGCCCTGGCTGCCTCGCCTGGGCGGCGCAGCGCTCGCGCTGTTCGGCGCGGTGCTGCTCGGGCCCTTCGCATGATCCCCGGCGAGCTCATCACCGACGCGGGTGACATTGCGCTCAACACCGGCCGCCGCAGCCTCACCGTGGTGGTGGAGAACAGCGGCGACCGGCCCATCCAGGTCGGCTCGCACTACCACTTCGCCGAGACCAATGCCGCCCTGCGCTTCGACCGCGAGGCGGCGCGCGGCATGCGATTGAACATCGCGTCGGGCACGGCAGTGCGCTTCGAGCCGGGCCAGCAGCGCACGGTGGAGCTGGTGGACTATGCCGGCGACCGGCAGGTGTTCGGATTCCGCGGCCTCGTGCAGGGAGCGCTCTAGACCATGGCCCACATTTCCAAGCGCGCCTATGCCGAGATGTTCGGCCCCACCACCGGCGATCGACTTCGCCTGGCCGACACCGACCTCATCGTCGAAGTGGAACACGACCTCACCGTCTATGGCGAGGAGGTGAAGTTCGGCGGCGGCAAGACCATCCGCGACGGCATGGGCCAATCGCAACGGGTGAACGGTCCGGGTGCGCACGAGGCGATGGATTGCGTGCTGACCAACGCGCTCATCATCGACCACTGGGGCATCATCAAGGCCGACATCGGTCTGCGCGGCTCGCGCATCGCGAAGATCGGCAAGGCAGGCAACCCCGACGTGCAGCCGGGCGTGGACATCGTCATCGGCCCGGGCACCGAGGTCATCGCGGCCGAGGGGATGATCGTCACGGCCGGCGGCATCGACAGCCACATCCATTTCATCTGCCCGCAGCAGATCGAAGAGGCGCTGATGAGCGGCGTCACCACCATGCTGGGCGGCGGCACGGGCCCGGCCACCGGCACCTTCGCCACCACCTGCACGCCGGGGCCGGAGAACATCGCCCGCATGCTGCAGGCGGCCGATGCCTTCCCGATGAACCTCGGGTTCCTCGGCAAGGGCAACGCCAGCCAGCCACAGGCGCTGCGCCAGCAGGTCGAGGCAGGCGCCATCGGCCTGAAGCTGCACGAGGACTGGGGCACCACGCCGTCGGCCATCGACTGCTGCCTGGGCGTCGCCGACGAGACCGACACGCAGGTCAGCATCCACAGCGACACGCTCAATGAATCGGGCTTCGTGGAAGACACCATCGCGGCCACGAAGGGCCGAACGCTGTGCGCCTTCCACACCGAAGGCGCGGGCGGCGGGCATGCGCCGGACATCCTGCGCGTGGTGGGCGAGCAGAACTTCCTGCCTTCTTCCACCAACCCGACCATGCCCTACACCGTCAACACGGTGGACGAGCACCTGGACATGCTGATGGTGTGCCACCACCTGGACGCCAGCATCGCCGAGGACCTGGCCTTCGCCGAGAGCCGCATCCGCCGCGAGACGATCGCCGCGGAGGACGTGCTGCACGACCTGGGCGCGATCAGCATGTTCAGCTCCGACTCGCAGGCCATGGGCCGCGTGGGCGAGGTCATCATGCGCACCTGGCAGACGGCGCACAAGATGAAGCAGCAGCGGGGGTGGCTCGCGCCTGCATCGTCGGGTGCGGCCGACGGCAACAGCCGCAACGACAACTTCCGCATCAAGCGCTACGTCGCCAAGTACACCATCAACCCCGCCATCGCCAACGGCGTGTCGCACGAGGTGGGCAGCATCGAGGAAGGCAAGTGGGCCGACCTCGTGCTGTGGAAGCCGGCCTTCTTCGGCGTGAAGCCCTCGCTCATCCTCAAGGGCGGCTTCATTGCGGCAGCGGCGATGGGCGATCCGAACGCCTCCATTCCCACGCCGCAGCCGGTGCACTACCGGCCGATGTTCGGCAGCTTCGGCGGTGCGCTGGCCAAGGGCTCTCTCACCTTCCTGAGCCAGGCGGCCATCGCCGGCGGCGTGCACGAGGTGCTGAACCTGCACAAGCACGTCTCGGCGGTGAAGGGCTGCCGCACGGCGAAGAAGCAGCACATGCTGCTCAACGGCTACGCGCCGAAGATGGAGATCGACCCGCAGACTTACGAAGTGCGCGCCGATGGCGTGCTGCTGACCTGCGAGCCCGCGAAGAGCCTGCCGATGGCCCAGCGGTACTTCCTGTTCTAGCTGGCTTTCGTATCCGAAGTCACAACTGCAACTGAGGTTTTGAGGCAGATCCTCTGCGATAGTCGTTTGCGCGCGCCGTTCACTGGAACCGGTACCGCGCCACGAACGACGACCCAACATCGCGGAGACCCTTGTGAACCCACGCTTCGACACCGCCCAGCGTCGGCGGATTGCCGCCCTCATGGCCAGCCTGGCCGGTGCCAGCCTGATGTCCGCCTGCGGCGGCGGTGCGAGCGACACGCCGCTGGATGCTGCGGCCACCGCGGCGGCGAACGAGCAAGGGCAGCGCTCCATCCTGGCGACGACGCGCGTGACCACGACCACCACGCCCATCGTGGCGCACAAGCTCAACGCCTGCATCGAGGCCGTCAGCGCCAGCTGGGACATCAGGCTCGCCGCGTGCAGCGACGCCAGCCTGCAGAAGTTCGTCTTCACGCCGGTCGCCTCTGGGTCCGACGTCTACACACTGAAGAACCAGCAGACGGCGCTGTGCATCAAGGCCACGGGCAGTTCGTCCGGCGCCTTCGTCGAACTCGACACCTGCAACGGCAAGACCGCCCAGCAGTTCCAGCTGGAGCTGCTGCCGGACGGTCATCTCGTGCAGGTGAAGAACTTCGGCAGCAAGCTGTGCCTGAGTGCATCGAACAGCCTGAATGCGCTGAGCTTCTCCTTGCGTGCTTGTTCGACCGCCGACGCCAACCAGGTCTTTGAGCTGCCGATCGGCGCTCCTGCTCCTGCTCCTGCTCCTGCTCCTGCTCCTGCTCCTGCTCCTGCTCCTGCTCCGGCTCCTGCGCCAGCCCCCTCCGGCTGGTGGAAGCCCACGGCGAACCTGAGCTGGAACTGGCAGCTTTCCGGCACCTTGAAGACCGACGTCAACGCCGCTGTCTACGACATCGACCTCTTCGAGGTGAGCACCACCACCATCTCGCAGCTGAAGTCCGCGGGACGCAAGGTCGTGTGCTATTTCTCCGCCGGCAGCTCCGAGGACTGGCGCTCCGACTACTCGCGCTTCCTGGCGGCAGACAAGGGCAACAAGCTCGACGGCTGGGCTGGCGAGAACTGGCTGGACACCCGCTCGTCCAACGTGCGCGAGATCATGAAGTCGCGCCTGGACCTCGCGAAGTCAAAGGGCTGCGATGGTGTCGAGCCCGACAACATCGACGGCTACGCCAACAAGACCGGCTTCCCGCTCACGGCTTCCACACAGCTCGACTACAACCGCTTCCTCGCCAACGAGGCGCACCGCCGCGGCCTGGGCGTCGCGTTGAAGAACGACGTGGATCAGCTGAGCGACCTGGAACCGTCCTTCGACTTCGCCGTCAACGAGCAATGCTTCGAGTACTCGGAGTGCGCGGGCTACAAGGTCTTCACCTCGAAGAACAAGCCGGTCTTCAACGCCGAGTACAAGAGCGACTACGTGAACAACGCCACCGCCCGCGAGGCGATGTGCTCGCAGGCCCGCGCCGCGAACCTGCGCACGCTGGTGCTGCCGCTGGACCTGGACGGCAGCTTCCGAATCAGTTGCGACAAGTAGCGCGGCCGGTGTGATCGATCAGCCTGCGAGCAAGGCTGCGCATGCCTGCGCCACCGCCGTCACGCGCTCGGGAGGCTGGTTGCCCGGCACCGCTGCCCAGCCACCCTTCTCCACCAGATCGCCTCGCGACCATGTGGAGGCCTGCTTGAGTTCGGTCAACCGGACCACGGCACCATCGGCGCGCTGGAACTTGTCCACGCACACGGGTGCGAGCGCCATCACGACGGCATCGTTGACGCGGATGCGGGCAGCTGCATCCGCCGCGCCGCCGGTGGTCCACCCACCCCAGCCGAAGCCGACGATCGCCAGCGCTATCGCTCCACCTGCAATGCCCCACAGGAGCGGCTTGGTTTCGACTGGAATCTTCATGGCAATCCTTTCAATGCGACGTTGAGGCATCGACTTGAATCTGCCAGATCGTTCTGGACCGATGGCCGGTACCGACCGTGCCACTGTGGCGTGACGCCACGCACCCGTCTGTCTGCTGGTGCACATACGGATTCCCTCTCACTCTCACCCTCTCACCAGCGGCCAACACCACACCCTCCACACAGGTACGTTCGGTGCTAAGTTAGGGCAACCCCAGGAGTTGTTCATGATCCTGTCCCGCCCCACGCATTTCATTTCGAGCAGCGGCATGTGCACGCCCTTGCCGCCGGCCTCGCGCAGCGATCGGTTGCGTCAGGAGTTCCCTGCAAGCGTCGATTCCATCCGCCGCGACCGCGCAGACCAGATTCCCGATGGCTTCGTTGAAGACTATCTCGCGCTTCACTGGCTGGAATGGCACAGCGGATCACTGCGCCTGACTTCCACGGGCACGGACACCTGCGAAGAGATCCGCGACAGCTGAGACCTCTGCACCATCAGGTGCGGCCGCCGTCTTCCTCACGTGCCCGAGCCGCCTGCGCCTGGCGCACTGCATCGCTCAGGTTGTCGTAGTGGAATCCATCGACTTGATATCGCCCGTCGCGCAAGGCGATGCCCCAGGCATTCATGAGTTCCCTGTCGGATCCGCTCGATGCCGCAGCAGGCCGGCCGCGCCGGTAGGGTCCCGGCGTGTCCTGTTGTTCCGGCCGTGATCGCATGAGGCGCGAGTACGCCATCGCATCGGCCAGTCGGTCGTAGTGGTAGCCGTTGTACTCGAAGCCCGGCCCGTCGCAGGTCACGCGCAGCTCGGCCATCTGGGTTTCAAGCTCGGGCGGAACAGGCGGAAGGCGTCCGCCTTCCGCTGAGAACACGTCTTCCGCTGCCAGATACAGGCGTTCGTCGGTGGTCTTTCGATGGATGCGGGTCATGATGGAGTCCTGTTCTGTAGCGATGCGCCAGCTCGCGTGGGGCACGCCTTGCCGAACAATGCGGCGCGCCGTTGCCTGGGGTCTGTGCGCTACAGCACCGATCGCCGAAGCACCACCGAAGAAGGACCCGGCAACGCACGTGGCCGGGTTTCATGCCGAGTCAAGACAAATGGGGTCATGCACGGTACGGCAACGAACAGACCGGCCGCCTGAATGCGCCCAATGTCCGAACCCAACGGACGCCGAGGTCAGTCATGCCCAGTCTTCATCGGGTCGCACACACCGCGAGAATGCTCGCCCTTGGAATGATGTCCTCCCGTGCCCTGCCGTGGCTGATCAGCGCACTGCTGGCGGCGCTCGCCTTGGCCGCGCCGCTGCTGCAGCTCAGCTCGAGCGACCCCATCGTCATGGCACTCGCGATGTTGACGGCGATGTGGCTGGCATGGGTGACCTTCGACCACTCCATCGGCCCGTTGCGGGACACCGACGCCGCACCCGCCGCCGAGCCGCCGCCGGGCTTTGTCGACACCCAGGCCACCTGGAAGAACCGCTGAGCCGCGTGGTCCCGTAGACTGCAAGCCGGGCTGCCATGATGCAGCCATGCACGTGCAGGGGGACACGCAGATGTGGGGATGGCTTCAGGATCTCTTTGGCGGACCGACGCTCGAACAGGTCGCCCGCAAGGTGATGGATGCGCTGCAGCAGGCCGGCGCCACGTCGCTGACCCACGACCGCGGCATGAACGAAGTGCGCGGCGAGTTGAACGGGTCGAAGTTCGCGCTGTTCCTCGGCAACCTCTACCACGAGTACAAGCAGGCGCCGCGTGCACAACGCGCCGCGGTGCTGGACAAATACGTGGGCATCCAGGTGCAGGCGTCGAACACACCGCCCGACAACTACGAGCAGGCACGTGCTCAGCTGATGCCCATCGTGCGCACCCGCGCCGACGAAGCCATGGGCATGCTCAGCCTGCAGCGCTTCGCCGAACCCGGTGAAGACCTCGACGACAAGCGCCTGGCCACGCGCGCGCTGGTGGGCGACTTCGTCATCGGCCTGGCCTTCGACACGCCCAACGCGATGCAGCGCATCAACCAGCACCAGCTGGTCGGCTGGGCGGTGAGCTTCGACCAGGCGCTGGACGATGCCTTGCAGAACCTGCGCGCCCTGCCCGAGCACGGTGGCTGGGTGCGCCTGGGCGACTCCGCCTGGCAAGGCAGCTGGGGCGACAACTACGAGTCATCGCGCATCCTGCTGCCCGACCTCATCCACCGCCTGGGCGTGACCGAACCGGTGGCGCTCATGCCGCTGCGCTACACGCTGCTGGTGTGCAGCGCGCGCGACGAGAAAGGCCTGGCCCTGCTGGCCGAGCGGGCGCGCGAGCTGATGGAATCCGAACCACGCTGGCTGTCGCTCACGCCCTTGAAGCTGGGCGACAAGGGCTGGGAGGTGTTCACGCCGCCGGCGTCCTGCGCCAAGGCCTATGCCGACCTCGCCTTGCTGGATGAATCGCAGAGCTACGCCGGTCAGAAGTCGCTGCTGGACGACCTGAACCAGCGCAGCGGCAAGGACGTGTTCGTGGCCTCGGCCACCGTGGTGGAGAAGGACGGCCTGCTGCGCTCGTACAGCACCTGGACCGAGGGCGTGGACACCCTGCTGCCGCGCACCGAGCTGCTGGTGTTCATCCGCCTGCGCGACGGCCAGCTCGACCAGTCGCTGATGCTGGCCTGGGACGTGGCCGCCGAACTGGCCTCGCACCTGATGGAGGCCACCGACTTCTCGCCGCCGCGCTACCGCGTGCGTGGCTTCCCGGACGCGGCCTTGTGGTCGCGTTTGCAGGCGGCCCAGGTCAGCCTGTGAAAACCAGGCTCGGCTCCTGGGAAATGTCCTGCCAATGAAGCAGCTCTACACGCTGGCCTTTCCGGTTCTCTCGCGCGACGACACGCAATGGATTGAAGCGTTTCGTCGCGAGCACGACCCTCACTGCGGCCTCGTCGATGCCCACTTCACGATGGTCTTTGGCTGCAGCGAGGTCGCCGAGGAAACATACCTGGCGCACCTCCAGGCGCTGAGCCGCTCCTCACGGGCGGTTCGCTTCACATGCCGGTATGCGATGTTGGGAGCCGACGACGAGGTCGAACGCGCCTACGTGTTCCTGGTCCCGGATGAGGGCTACAGCGGCTTGTCGCGGCTTCACGATGAGCTCTACAAGGGGCCCCTGGCCGAGCACCTGCGCCTGGACATCCCGTTCGTGCCTCACATCACCATTGGCGCGTCCGGCGACCGCATGGCTGCAAAGCGGCTGTGCGATGACCTGAACGGGCGTGAGCTGTCCATTGCCGGAACCGTCAGCGCATTGACCGTGGCTGCCCTGGAAGAGCGCCGGCTTCGGCATCTCAAGACATTCGAACTCGTCCCAGGCTAGCCACGCTCGCATCCGCCATCAGTGCCGGGCCTCGCAGGCCGTGCGCTCCTGGAAGCGCAGATAGTGCGACACAGTGTCGGCGCAGCTGCCCACCATGTTCACCGCATGCCGGATCTCGTACTCGGTGACACCATAGACCAGGGCCCAGAACTGGGTGTCCAGCACGTCGCGGGTGTCGATGTGGGGGCGCTTGACCGCCGGCAGGAAGCGTTCGCCCTTGCCGCGGGGCATCATGTCCTTGAAGGTGCTCATGGCGCGCTCCTCAGACCAGGTCCAACAGCTCGGCCGGAATGGTTTCGAACACCTCGCGCACCATCAGGCCTTCGGCCAGGTCGTGCGAGGAACCGAACCAGTCGCGGTCTTCCAGGCTGGAGGTGAAGAAAGACCGGCGGGGCTTGTCGGCCGTCGCCGGAGCGTTGATGTAGGCGGAGGGAACGTTCAGCAGCTTCATGGCAGGAGATGAGAAGAGAATTCGTGTCTTGAAGAGTTTTCAGTCGGCGTGGACCTGCAGGGGCACTTCCCTGGCGATGGCACCGCCTTCGGCTTCGTCGGCAGCACGCGGCAAGGCAATGCGGATGCAGGTGCCGCCGCCTTGCGGGCGGATGGCCTCGATGGTTCCGCCCATGGCGTCCACCAGCTCTTTGGCAATCGACAGGCCCAGGCCGGTGCCGCGCACGCCGCTGCCGTCGGCGCCGGCGCGCTCGAAGGGCATGAAGACCTGCGTCAGGCGGTCGGCGGGAATGCCGGGGCCGTCGTCCCACACTTCGGCGACGCACTGCGTCTCCTCGGCGATGACGCGGGTGGTGACGGTGCCGCCGGGGCGGTTGAACTTGATGGCGTTGCCCAGCACGTTGACCAGCACCTGGCGCAAGGCGCTCGCATCGGCAGTGATGCGCGCACCGGCCGGCGAAGGCGCGAACTCGATGTCCACGCTGGCGTCCGCGGCCAGCGGCATCAGGAATTCATTGCAGTCGCGCAGCACGCGGTCCAGCGCCACCGGCGCCAGGCGCAGGGTGTGGTGACCAGCGGACAGGCGGCTCAGGTCCAGCACGTCATCCACCAGCGCCAGCAAATGCTGGCCGCCCGAGCGGATCTGCTCCAGCCAGCGCTTCTGGTGAGCTGACAGTCGGCCGCTGTCGTCCTCGCCCAGCAGTTGCGCAAAGCCGAGGATGGCGGTCATGGGCGTGCGCAGCTCGTGGCTCACGCGCGCCAGGAAATCGCTCTGGTCGCGGCGGCGCTGCTCGACGAGGCTCGCATCGCGCAGTGCCTGCTCGGCACGCTCGACCTGCGTCACGTCGCGGCACACGCCGATGATGCGGCCGCGCGCATCCAGGCGCTCCATGTGCAGCTCGACGCGGCCGAGTGCGCCGTTCGGATGCCGCACGTCATACACCACCCGCACCGGCCCCTGGCGCGACAACGCCTGCGACATCGCACCTTGCAGCAGTTCGCGGTCGGGCATGGCAAGGTTGTCCATCCATCGCCACAGCGGACGCTGCGGCTCGGCGCCGTCCAGGCCATGGTCGTCGCTGGCGCGGCGGTCCAGGTCGATCAGCCCGGCCTCGGTGTCCACGTGCAGGATGCCCAGCTGCAGGATGCGCATGGCCAGTTGCAGGCGGCGCTGCGTCTCCGCGAGAGCCGCCTCCGTGCGGCGGCGCGCGGTCACGTCGGTGAGGAAACCGTTCCACAGCACATGGCCGTTGTCGTGGCGCTCGGGCGTGGCCTGCCATTCGAGCCAGCGCACGCCGCGGCGCGGCAGCACCACGCGGAACTCCTGGTGCCAGGGCGTGAGCGTGCGGGCGGAGTAGGCGATGCTGTCGCTCACCGCGTCGAGGTCTTCGGCGTGCAGGCGGGCGAAGAAGGCGGCGGCGTCCGTGGACACGTCCTCGGCGGACAGGCCGCAGGCCTCGCGCAGGCCTTCGCTGGCATAAGGGAAGCGCGAGCTGCCGTCGCGCAGCAGCTCGTACTGGAAGATCACGCCCGGCAGGTGCTGCGAGATGTGGCGCAGGCGGGCGTCCTGCTCGCGCAGGCGGGCCTCGCTCTCGGCCAGCTGGCGCTGCCGCCATTCGCGCGACAGGCAGGCTTCGGCGGCCCGGGCCAGGTGGGCCAGCGTCTGCGCCTGCTCGTCGGTGAAATCATGCGGCTCGCGGTCCAGCACGCACAGCGTGCCCACGGCCTGGCCGTCCACCGTCAGCGGATGGCCGGCGTAGAAGCGGATGTGCGGATCGCCCGTGACCAGCGGGTTGTCGGCGAAGCGCTCGTCGGCGCGTGCATCGCTCACGGTGAACACACGGTCGTCCAGGATGGCGTGGGCGCAGAAGGCCTGCTCGCGCGGCGTCTGCGGCACGTCCAGGCCCTGGCGCGACTTGAACCACTGGCGGTCTTCGTCGATCAGGCTCACCAGCGCCATCGGGCAGCCGAACTGCGCCGCGGCCGCCTCGGTGATGGCGTCCAGCGTCGGGTCGGCCGGCGTGTCGAGCACGGCCAGGCTGTGCAGGCGGGCCAGGCGCTCGGCTTCGTTGGCGGGAAGAGGTGCGATCAGCATGGCACCCAGTGTCGAAATTGCCGGCTTCCGGGCCCATCCGGGGGTCCCGGGTTTCGGGGTCAGGGATTCCCTGATTCGCCTGCGGGATGCCAAATTGCGCACGCCGCGGGGCTACAGTGGGTGCATGGAATCCGCCGACAGCCTGGGCTCATCACCCGCCGCCGACTCCGACGACGAGGCCGCAAGCCCTGCGCTGTCCGCGGCAGATTTCACACGCACGCCGGCGGCCGACCTGCGGCGCACCTGGCAGCTGCGGCTGGCGGTGCTGGCCGCCGCCGCGGCCGCGGTGATGGCCGCCGCCTGGGGTTGGAACGCCGTGCAGGTCGCGCTGGCCGAGCGGCCGGACCGCATCGCCCATGCGCTGGCGGTGGCGCGCAACGCCGAACAGCTGCGATCGGCCCTGCCCAGCGGCGACAGTGCCGAGGTGCCCGAGTCCACCCGGCTGGTGCGCATCGACGCCGCCATGCGGCTGCTGGAGCCGCTGCTGGTCGACGACCTCACGCAGCGCATGCGGCTGTCGCGCATCGGCTTCGCCTTGCGCGAACTGCGCAGCGGCCAGCCGGTGCTCATCCAGGCGGTGGAATCGCTCAACACGCAGATCGACGAACTGGTGGCCGCCGAACAGGCGGGGCTGCGCCAGCGCGAGGCGGAGCTCGACCAGCGCCTGCGCGACGTGGCATCGCTGGTGCTGGCGGTGGTGCTCACCGCGGCGCTCGCGCAGTGGCTCATTTCCGCCCAGGGCCACCGCATTGCGCGCCGGGCCTTGCGCATCGCGCAGATCCGCCATGAAGACCAGAACGCCGTCGAGCGGTTGAACCTGGACCTGGAGCGCCGCGTGCAGCAGCGCACCGTGGCCCTGCTCGACCAGAAGGCCGCGCTGCGCCTGCGCAGCGACTGCAGCCTGCTGCTGATCGGCGCGGACACCCGGCCGATGGAGCAGGTGCTGGAGGAATGGAAGCACCGCGTGCGGCAGGCCACCAATGCCGACCGCATCGAGCTGGACCTGGGCGCGCAGGCCGACCCGCGGGCGATGATCGGCATGCTCGTCGCGCCGCTGGCGCAGCGCATGGGCGTGCTGCGGGTGCATGGCGGCGCCACCGGGGATGCGCCCGGGCCCTTGCAGAGCGTGCTGTTCGAGGTGGCCGCCGACCTGGGCATGTGGCTGGACTCCCGTCGCCAGCGCGAGCTGCGCCGCGAGGCCGAAGCCGAGGGCGAGCGCATGGGTGCGCAACTGGCCGCCCTGTTCGACCAGGCGCCGCTGGCCATGGCGGTGTTCGACACCGAGCTGCGCTTCCTGCGCGTGAACCTGGCCTTCACCTCGCTGGCCGACCAGCGCCCTGCCGACATGGCCGGCAAGCGCTTCATCGAGATCGAAGACGACGGGCTGCGCGCCATGCTGCCGGTGCTGCGCCAGTCGCTGGCCAGCGGCGTGCCGGTGCTGGGCCGGCGCTTCGACGTGACGCTGGGCGCGCGCAGCGGCAAGCAGGCCCGGCTGCTGGTGTCGATGGCGCCGCTGCTGTCCAAGGACCACCGCGTCTTCGGCATCGCGCTGATGTGCGTGGACGTGACGGAGATCGAGCAGTCGCGCAAGCGCCAGGCCGAGCTGTCGCGCCAGCTGATGCAGGTGGAAGACGCCGAGCGCAGCGCGCTGGCGCGCGAGCTGCACGACGACGTGGGCCAGCAGCTGGCCGCGATGAAGATCAGCCTGCGCATGCTCCAGCGCGGCAGCGCCGATCTGCTGAACCAGCCCCTGCTCACCGACGCCTTGCAGGTGCTGGACGAATGCATCGCCCAGGTCCGCCAGCGCGCGATGAGCCTGCGCCCGGCCTTGCTCGACGAGATGGGCGTGGAGGCCGCGCTGCGCTGGCATGCGCAACGGCAATCGGCCCGCTACTCGGTGCCGGTGGAGGTCGACGCCGCACTGGCTGGCGTGGTGCCGCGGCCGGACTGGTCGGGCAACGTCTACCGCATCGTGCAGGAGGCCCTGCGCAATGCCTTGCAGCACGGCCAGCCGCAGCAGGTGTGGATCCGCCTGTGGCAGGAAAGCGGGCAGGTGGTGCTCAGCGTGCGCGACGACGGCCGAGGCATTCCGCTGACGCGCGAGCGGCGGCCCGATTCATCGGGCATCGGCCTCATGAGCATGCGAGAGCGCGTCGAGCTGCTGGGCGGCAGCTTCGAGCTGAAGGCCGTGGAACCCACCGGCACCGAGGTGCGGGGGCGCTGGCCGCTGGCACAGGTGCAGGCGAGCGTGCAGGAGGAATCGAAAGCATGAAAGGAAGTCCATGCGTGTGCTGATTGCCGACGACCATGCACTGGTGAGGTCGGGCATGCGTCTCATCCTCGCGAGCATCGAGCCGGGGGCGGAGATCGTCGAAGCCGAAGACGGACGCGAGGCCATCGCGGTCGCGCGGCGCGAGCGGCCGCAGCTGTGCCTGCTGGACATCTCCATGCCCGGCCTGAACGGCATCGACGCGATCCCGCAGGTGCTGCAGGCCTGCCCGGAGACGCGCATCCTCGTCGTGTCCATGCACACCGACCGGCACTTCGTGAGCGAGGCGCTGCGTGCGGGCGCACAGGGCTACCTGCTCAAGGATGCCGCGGTGGATGAACTGGCCGACGCCATCCGCGCCATCCGCGCCGGGCGGCCTTTCCTGAGTGCGCAGGTGGCCGATGCGCTGGTGCACGACTTCGTGCGCCAGGCCGCGGTGCCGGACTCGCCGCGGCAGGCGGAGGAACAGAAGACGCTGACGCCCCGGCAGCGCGAGGTGCTGCAGCTCATCGCCGAAGGCCGCTCCACCCGCGAGATCGCGCAGCGGCTTCACCTGAGCATCAAGACGGTGGAGACGCACCGCGCCGAAATCCAGCGGCGGCTGGAGATCTTCGACGTGGCCGGGCTCACGCGCTACGCCATCAAGCAGGGCATCGTGTCGCTGGACGCATGAGCCACGCACCGCCGCCGCGATCCCGCTCGGCCTTGCCCGAACGCGCACTGGGACTCGCGCCCTTCATCGTCGTCGGCGTGCTGCTGGCCGTGCTCTGGTCGCTGGTGCTGTGGTTCTCGGGCAACCAGCATCGCCGGCTGATCGCCGAGAGCTACCAGCAGCTGGACCTGCTCAACCGCGCGACCGCCGACCAGATGGCCGCCCTGATGCGCGAGGTGCGGCAGACCCTGCTCACGCAGGACTTGTGGATCGCCACCCGCGCGGCCGAACAGCCCGCCCTGGCGGCACTGCGCCCCGCCGGTGCCGGATTGCAGGCTTCGATGATCGAGACATCGCCGCAACCCGACGCCCAGTTGCCGCCCAACGTCATGGGCAGCGCCGGCGTGTGGATCGGCCTGCCCGTCCACGACGCCGCCGACGGCGCGGTCTGGCGCCTGCCCATCTGGATGCAGCAGCGCACCGGCGATCCGTCGTCGCGCGGCTACCTGCGCGCCTCGCTTCGGCTCGACCGCCTGATGGCTCGCCACGAAGCCATGCGCCTGCAGCCGGTGGGGTCCATCCTGATCGTGCGCGACGACGGCGTGGTGCTGTCGCGCACGCCCTTCCTCGGCACGCTGATGGGCGCCGGGCTCTTCGAGCGCTCGAAGAATGCCCGCGCCGCTTTCGTGCAGCCCGAAGGCCACTTCGTGGGCGGCACGACCATGACCGATGGGCTGGAGCGCATCGTGAGCCATGCCAAGGTGCCGGGCTTTCCGATGCGCGTGCTCGTGACCCAGAGCATCGAGACCGCGCTGGAGACCTTCTACCGCCGGCAGGCCTTCGTCATGACGCTGAGCACGGTGGTCAGCCTCATCGCCATCGCGCTGACCTGGGTCATCTGGCGCACCGGCCGCCAGGTGCGCCTGCAGCATGCGGAACTGGGCGTGCTCAACGCCCTGTCGCCGCTGGGCAGCTTCCGAGCCGACATCACCGGTGCCACGACGCAGGCCAATGATGCCTACCTGCACATGCACGGGCTCAAGCCCGACCAGCTCGCCTGGGGCTGGCTGGATGCCGTGCCCTCGGCCGACCGCGACGAGGCGCGCCACCGCTGGGTGGATGCCGTGCGCCAGGGCCTGCCCTTTTCCATCACGCGCTGGCTGGACCGGCACGATGGGCAGCGGGTCAAGCTCGCCATCCGCTCGCGTCCCTTCTTCTGGCAGGGCCGCCTGGCGGGGCAGGTCGGCGTGGCCGAGGACATCACCGCCAGCGCCGTGCAGGAGCGCACCCATCGCCTCTGGACCCAGTGGCTGGCCGCCTCCAACGACTGCGTGGCGCAGCTCGACGGCCTGCTGCGCGTGGTCTCGCTCAACCCCGCCGCGCGCCAGCGCCTGGGGCTGTCGCTGGATGCGCCGCTGGACGGCGTGACCATCGATCGGTTCTGCGCACCCGGCGAGGTGGAGCGCCTGCGCGACACGATGTCGTCGTCGCTCGCCCACCGCGGCGTGTGGTTCGGCGAATCGGTGATGGAGGCTGACGGCGGCAGGCAGTATCCGCTCGCGCTGATGGCCCTGGCGCACGTCACGCGGCGCGGCAAGCTCGAAGGCGCGACGCTCATCGGCCGCGACCGCAGCGAAGAGCATGAAGCGCGCATGGCCCGCCGCGACAGCGAAGACACCTTGCGCGTGGTGGGCGAGACCCTGTCCGCGCTGATCGTGGTGCTCGATGCCGACGAGCGCATCCAGTTCGTCAACAGCGTGGCCGAGCGGCGCTTCCTGCTGCCGCCGGTGAAGATGCTGGGCCGCCGCTGGAAGGACCTGCTGGGTGATCGCGAATACCCCCGCCACGAACAGGCCGTGAAGCAGGCCCTGGCCGGAGAGCGCGGCGAACTCGACCGCGAGACCAGCGACCGCGACAAGCCGCAGCGCATGCACGTGGTATACACGCCGCTTCTCGATGAACAAGGCGCGGTGAGGGGCTGCGTCGGCGTGGGATGGATCACGCCGCCGGCCGCATGACGCCGCAGGGAAGGATCACATGAATCGTTCGACACTGACCGGCTGGGCCTGGCTGCTCACGGCCGCTGCCCCCGTCACGGCGCTGGCCGCGGATGTTCTTCCGACGCCCGGCCTGTACCGCGTGGATTCCGACACCGTGCGCGACCTGGGCGGCGGCAGCCAGCACCGCGAGCACTGGGACGGCGCGACGGGGGACCGGACCGTCACCCTCATCGTGACCGGCCATCCGCCCCAGACCACCACCGCCAAGGGCCCTCCCGCCACCAGTTGCGCGAGGATCGGCAAGGTGCTCACCGTGCCCCCGGCCGTGCCGGGCTGCACGATCACCCCGCCGGACCCGAAGCATCCTTCCTCGACCACCACCGCCTGCCCCGGCAACACCGTGACCAGCACGTGGCGCCGCATCGACGATGCGACCTGGGAACTCAAGATGGATTTCGTGCAGACCATCATGCCGCCCGCCAACGCCGCGGACCCGGCCATCGCGATGGCCATGGCCGGCATGACGCCCGCCGAGCGCGAGCGGGCAAAGAAGGGCCTGGAAGCCAGCATGCCCACCGAAGCGCAGCGGGCGGAGGTGGCCAGGCAGATGAAGGCAGCGATGGAGGCCGGCACGCGCAGCAGCGATCCGGAAGAAGCCGCCTTCGCACGCGAGCAGCTCAAGCGGATCTACGGTCCTGACGGCGCCGGCCCCGGCATCGCCACCGGCACGCAGACCATGCAGGTGCTGCAGCGCTGGACGCGCATCGCGCCCAGCTGCAGTTGAGTCCTGCGAGGCCACGGGCCTCGCAACCAGGGCTCAGTCACAGGAGGCGGGTCCAGCCACCTCGTCGAGCGGCGCGAGGTCCTTCGCGTCCTTGACAGTCAGTCCGTACCCGTAGGCGAACAGCGGCGACTTGCCGTCGCCATGGTTCACCGGCGTCTGGCAGGCGCTCTTCGGCCACGAATACGACAAGCGTCCCGTGAAGTCGTAGGCCACGGACCCATCGGCCTTGCGGAACAGCAGGTCGGCGATGCCCTGCCCTTCGGTGCCCGGCAGCCACGCGGCGATGAACGCATCCGAACGGTTGATCTCCGGCGTCACGTACAAGGGCCGGCCCGACATGAGCACCGTGACCACCGGCACCCCCTTGCCGGACACGCGCTTGAGCAGCGACAGGTCCGACTCGAACGGGTTGGCCAGCGTGGGCACGTCGCCCTTGCCTTCGGCATAGGCGCCCTCGCCGATGACCGCGATGACGGCGCCGAACTGGCTCACGTCGATGCCGCGGCCAGAGAGGTCGTAGACCACCTTGTCATCGCCCAGCGCCTGGCGGATGCCGGCGAGCACGCTGGTGGCATTCGGGAAGTCGGCGTTGGTGTTCTCGTTGCCCTGCCAGGTGATGGACCAGCCGCCCGTCTGGTTGGGCAGGTTGTCGGCGCTGCGGCCCACCACCAGCACCTTCTTGTCGCGTGCCAGCGGCAGCACGCGGCCGTTGTTCTTCAGCAGCACCAGCGATTCGCGCACCGCCTGGCGCGCCAGATCGCGGTCCTGCAGGCCGTCGGCCTTGCCGGCACCGGCACGCTGCGAGGGCTTGGGTGCATCGAAGAGGCCGGCACGCATCTTCACGCGAAGGATGCGTGTGACGGCATCGTCGATGCGCGACATCGGGATCGTGCCCTTCTCCACCTGCGACACGGTGTTGTCGATGAACTGCCGCCACTTCTGCGGCACCATGAAGACATCGATGCCGGCATTGACGGCCGCCGCGCAGCTCGCGTCGTCGCAGCCCGGCACCTGGCCGTGGCCGTTCCAGTCGGACACCACGAGGCCGTCGAAACCCAGCCGGCCCTTGAGCACGCCGGTGATGAGCGATTCGTTGCCGTGCATCTTGATGGGCTTGCCGCTCGCGCCATCGGCCCAGCTGCTGAAGGACACCATCACCGTCTGCACGCCCGCCTGCACCGCGGCGATGTGGCCCGGCGCATGGATGTTCGCCAGCTCCGCGCGCGAGGCGCGCGTGATGCCCTGGTCGATGCCGCGCTCGGTGCCGCCGTCGCCGAGGAAGTGCTTGGCCGTGGCCAGCACGCCCGGCACCTTGGCCGATGCGCCCTGCGGCGTGCCCTGCAGGCCCAGCACGATCTCGCGTGCATAGGCGCGGGTGATGGACGGCAGTTCCGAATAGCCCTCGTAGCTGCGGCCCCAGCGGTCGTCGCGCACGACGGCCAGCGTGGGCGCGAAGGTCCAGTCCTGCCCCGTCGTGCGCACCTGCTTGGCCGTGGCTTCGCCGATGCGACGCAGCAGGCAGGCGTCGTGCGCCGCGCCCAGGCCGATGTTGTGCGGGAACAGCGTCGCGCCCAGCACGTTGTTGTTGCCGTGGACCGCATCGATGCCCCAGATCACCGGCACCTTCACCTTCGCGTCGGTGGACATGGAGGCGTCCCAGAAGGCGTCGGCCAGCGCCAGCCAGTCGGCCACCGTCGCCTGCTTGCGGTTGCCCGGCCAGGAACCGCCGCCATTGAGCACCGAGCCGATGTAGTGCTCGCGCACCTGCGCCGGGGTGATGGACTGGATCTCCGGCTGCGTCATCTGGCCGATCTTCTGGCGCAGCGTCATGCCCGCGACGATGCGGGCGATGCGCTCTTCCATCGCCGGGTCCTTCACGATGGATGCGGGCAGCGTCGGGAAATCCGTCAGCGTGGGCGCGTCGGGGATGCGGGTGCAGTCATCGGCGGCCAGCGCCGGCTGCGACAGGAGGGCAGCCAGGGCCGCGGCGGCAATTCTTGAATGCGCTTTCATCATGCGGCGCAAGTGTCTCAGAATTCCGGCACCAGGGGGCATCAACCGACTGGCGCGGATTGCGGAAACGGCGCATTTCGCTGGCATCTGCCCGCTGCAACCGAACGCACGCCGGGCCCAGACTGGCGAGAATGGCTGCCCTGCCCCACGGGCACCACGCCAACGACTCCGCCATGGACTACGGCCGCGTTCTCGAACAAATCCATGCCACCGTGCTGCCGACCCTGGGCCAGGGCAAGGTGGCCGACTACATCCCCGAGCTCGCCAACGTCTCGCCGACGCACTTCGGCATGGCCATCGCGACGCTGGATGGGCAGGTGCACACCATCGGCGATGCGCGCATGGGCTTTTCCATCCAGAGCATCTCCAAGCTCTTCGCGCTGGTGATGGCCTTGAAGGTGGAAGGCGATGACCTGTGGAAGCGCGTGGGCCGCGAGCCTTCGGGCACGCCCTTCAACTCGCTGGTGCAGCTGGAGCACGAGGCGGGCAAGCCGCGCAACCCGTTCATCAACGCTGGTGCGCTGGTGGTCACGGACATCCTGTGCACGCGCTTCGCGGTGCCGGAGAACGCGCTGTCGGACTTCCTGGAAAAGCTTTCCGGCACGCCGGCCATCCACTACAACCACCGCGTCGAGCGTTCCGAGCGCCGCCACAGCGACCGCAACTCGGCGATGGCTCACTTCATGAAGAGCTTCGGCAACCTGCGCAATCCGGTGGACCAGGTGCTGGACGCGTACTGCCGGCACTGCGCCATCGAGATGAACTGCGTGCAGCTGGCCAAGGCCGTGAGCTTCCTGGCCAACCACGGGCGCATCCCCGGCAGCGATGAAGAGGTCCTGGACGTGAGCCGATCCAAGCGGCTGAGCGCCTTGATGCTGACCTGCGGCACGTACGACGCGGCGGGCGACTTCGCCTTCCGCGTGGGGCTGCCAGCCAAGAGCGGCGTGGGCGGCGGCATCGTGGCGCTGATTCCGGGCGAATGCGGCATCTGCGTGTGGTCGCCGCCGCTGGCGGAGTCGGGGAATTCGTTCTCGGGGTCGCTGGCGCTGGAGCTGTTGACGACGCTGACGGGGCGATCGATTTTTTGATCGATGGCTTGAATCGTTCGGGATTGGGCGACGCTCTTAGCAGGCGTCACAACTTTGCCGAGAGGTCCGACACCATGTGGTACGCCAAGAATCTGCCCGTGTGGGAACGCGCGCTGCGCTTCATCGCTGCCTTGCTGATGGGACTGGGCGCCTGGCGGATGGGCGCAGGGCCGGTGGCCTTCGCGCTGGTCGCCAGTGCAGTCATCACCGTGGTCACGGCGCTGGTGGGCTTCTGCCCGATGTGCGCGATGGTGGGGCGGCGGCGCCTGGATCAGTGAGAGCCCGCTGAACGCCGCTGCGGGAGCTGCCACCACGCCGGCAGCAGCCTCATCACCTCCGGCCTCGCAAACCGGTCGTCGATGAGGTGCACGCTGCCCCGGTCCGAGATCGTGCGGATCACCCGCCCCGCCGCCTGCACCACCTTGCGGATGCCCGGGAAGAGGTAGGTGTAGTCGTAGCCCTCGCCGAAGGTCTCGTCCATGCGGCGGCGCATCTCTTCGTTGACGCGGTTGAACTGCGGCAGGCCGAGCGTCGCGATGAAGGCGCCGATGAGCAGGTCGCCCGGCAGGTCGATGCCTTCGGCGAAGGCCCCGCCCAGCACCGCGAAGCCGATGCCCTGCCCGCCCTCGACGAAGCGCGCGAGGAAGGCGTCGCGCTCAGGCTCGCTCATGCGGCGCGACTGCGCCCACATGGGCACCGATGGATGCGCCAGCTCGAACTCCAGCGCAACCTGTTCCAGGTACTCGAAGCTGCTGAAGAACGCGAGGTAGTTGCCCGGCCGCGCCGTGTATTGCGCAGCGATGAGATCGGCGATCGGCACGACCGACTCGCGCCGGTGCTGGTAGCGGGTGGAGATACCGCGCACCAGGTTCACCTGCAACTGCTCGGCACTGAACGGCGCCTCCACGTCGATCCAGGCGGTGTCCTCGGGCAGGCCCAGCGTGTCGGCGTAGAAGTGCTGCGGCGACAGCGTGGCCGAGAACAGCACCGTCGTTCGCGTGGCTTCGAAGCGCGGCTTGAGGAACGGCGCCGGCACGACGTTGCGCACACACAGCCGCGCGTTGCGCTTGGCGCCGGAGGCCACGCTCACATCGAACAGCGAATGCGTGCCGAAGCTTTCCAGCAGGTGCGAGAAATGCAGTGCGTCGAAGTAGAAGCGCATCGCCTCGGCATCCAGCGCGGCAGGCTGGTCGGCCAGCAGTTCGGTGATCGACGCTGTCGCGTCCTGCAGCGCAGCGAGGAAGGTGGGCGGCACTTCGGGAAGCACCTCGTATGGCTCTGTCTGCGTCTTGCCCACCGCGTTCCACGCACGGTTCAGGCGATCCAGCGGCTTCTTCAGCGACGCCGGGGCCGTGCGCCGCATGGCGCGGAAGTCGTCCTGCGCCAGTTCGGCGGTGTACATCGCCCTCGCCCGTTCCAGGAGGTTGTGCGCCTCGTCCACCAGCACCGCCACCCGCCACTGGTTCAGCTGCGTGAGGCCGTGCAGCAAGGCAGCGCTGTCGAAGAAGTAGTTGTAGTCGCCCACCACCACGTCGCTCCAGCGTGTCATCTCCTGGCTGAGGTAGTAGGGGCAGACCTGGTGCGCGGCCGCGACTTCGCGCAGCACCTCGCGGCTGAGCACGGGTTGCTGCACGGCGGCTTCGCGCGCCGCGGGCAGGCGGTCGTAGAAGCCCTGCGCCAGCGGACAGGACTCACCGTGGCAGGCCTTGTCCGGGTGCTCGCAGACCTTGTCGCGCGCGCACAGTTCGATCACGCGCAGGGGCATGGCGGGTTCGGCGGCACGCAGCGTGTCGACGGCCTCCAGCGCAAGGGCGCGTCCCGAACTCTTCGCGGTCAGGAAGAACACCTTGTCCAGCTCCTGCGGCGGGCAGGCCTTGAGCAGCGGGAAGATGGTGCCAATGGTCTTGCCGATGCCGGTGGGCGCCTGAGCCATGAGGCACCGGCCCAGGCGCGCCGCCTTGAAGGTGGACTCCGCCAGGGTGCGCTGCCCGGCGCGGAACTCCGCATGCGGGAAGCGCAGCGCCGCCAGCGCCGCATCACGCTGCACGCGATGTCCGATTTCGCGGTCGACCCAGTCCATGAAGCGCTCGCACAGCGACTCAAAGAAGCCGCGCAGCTCATCGGCGCTGCACACCTGCTCCAGCACTGTCTCGCGCTGCTTGCCGATCTCGAAGTAGACCAGCGCCACGGTGATCTGCGGCAATTCAAACTGCTGGCACAACAGCCAACCGTAGACCTTGGCCTGGGCCCAGTGAAGTTGCCGGTGGTTGTCGGGGATGCGGTCGGCCTCGCCCTTGTGGGTCTTGATTTCTTCGACACGGCAGCGGCCGGCGTCGAATCCATCGGCCCGGCCGCGGACCGCGAGGTGGCGGTGCTGCCCGCTCAAGGACACCTCGCTGCGGTAGCCGCTGCCACGCCGTGAGGCCACCGTCTGGTGGCCCGCCACGCCTTCCTGCGCCGATGGCGCGGGCGTGAACCTCAGGTCAAGGTCGCCTTGCTTGGCCGTGAACTCGCACAGCGAGCGAACGGCGATGGTGTATCGGGCAGGGGTGTCCACGGCCCGGCGATGATACTGGATGGATCACCAGTACCCCAGCCGTGGACCCCCTGGGTGCGTCAGCGTCGCCGCGAGCTGTACCACTGCCCGTTCACGTTCACCACCGTGCACTGCGGGGTGTAGGCGGGACGCCGCGTGTCACAGTCGGCCACGGCCGCACGGGCCGCCTCGTTGACCGAGCCGGCGCTGGTGGCCATGCCCCAGCCCCCGGCGGACGAGACGGCGAAGGCCTTGTTCTCACGGGCTGCCATGTAAGGGCCATTGAAGTTGTCGCGCTGTTCGGGCGTGGACAGCAAGGTGTTGGCGCGCGGGTCGAAGGCTTCCTTCTCGCTCTCGCTCATCTCCTCGGTTTCATGCATCCCGCGCATCTGCACACTGTGGATGGACGCCTTGATCATCAGCGCAAAGCCGATCACCAGCACCACCACCGCAATGCCAAGGAAGGCCCAGGGCTGCGAGGGTGGCTGCTCGCCGTAGTCGTTGTCGCCGTTGGTGCCGGGCGCGAAGCTGAGCACCAGGCTCAGGATGACCGAGGCGCCAGGCACGAAGGTGAGCATGGTCCACCAGCCGGACTTGTCGCAGTCGTGGCAGCGCAGCACGCTGTGCCGCATGGACATGAAGGCCACCAGGGCCAGGCCGAGCAGGAAGAAGAGGATGCGGCCGATGGTGGGCTTCTCGATCACGGGCACGACCAGCAGGAGCAGCAGCGCCCACATCCAGGCGTGCGCGGTGGCGTACTTCAGGCGCCCCATGCGGCCGGACAGGCTGAAGCCGAACACGCCGGGCGACGACGAGCGGATGGAGGAGCGCGAAGCGCGCATCGCCTGGCGGGCCAGCAGTTCGTCCTTCTTGGCCTCGCGGGCGGCGTTCTCGCGCTCGGCCAGGTTGGCGATGGCCATCTCGATGTTGGTGGAGCAGCCACGGCACAGCAGCCGCTTGGTCTGGCGCTCGCCGCAGTTCGGGCAGGTCACCTCGTCGACCGCCGCCTCCGTCAGGGGCGCGAGTTCGAGGGTCTTGGCCGACGTGGCCGGCACCTTGGCCACGGCCGCGGGGATGGGCGCAGGACGCGGTGCGTCGCCCGAGCCGGCGCGGGGCGCGGGCTCGTCGTCAGGCATCTGGATGGACGGGAACCCGATGCCGCCGGCCTTGGACGCAGGAGCCGCGGCCGCCGGCTTGACCGGCGCGGCGGCAGGCTTGGCCGGCGCCGCAGTGGGTTCGATGTGGATGCGCGCGCCCACCTTGGCCAGCACGTCGGCATAGCGCTTCGCATCGGCCGGGGGGACAGCGCGCTTGAGCACGGTGCGGGTGCCGGAGAACATCTGCGCGACGCGCGGTTCGTCCAGCTTCAGCAGTTGGCCGACCTTGCGTTTCACGTCGTCGAGGTGGAACCCCTCCATCACCTCGCCAAAGAACACGATTTGGACGGAAGCGTCCATGAGCCAGCCCTCACACTGTTTTACGTTCGCCCGCGATTATGCTCAGGCCACCCCGGAGGGACCGTGATGTTTGGGTATGCTGCACGTCTTGCGCACACGACCCGAAGGTTTGTCCGCATTAGTTCACGTTTCGCCACCCCACGGAGACCCCGATGACCCGCGTTTTCAACTTCAGCGCCGGCCCCGCCACCCTGCCCGAGCCCGTGCTGCGCCAGGCAGCCGAGGAAATGCTCGACTGGCACGGTTCCGGAATGTCGGTCATGGAGATGAGCCACCGCGGCAAGGAGTACATGGGCATCCACGCCGAGTGCGAGGCCGACCTGCGCGAGCTGCTGGCCATTCCCTCGAACTACAAGGTGGTGTTCCTGCAAGGCGGCGCCATCGGCCAGAACGCCTTCGTGCCGATGAACCTGTACCGCGGCAAGGCCAGCGCCGACTACATCAACACCGGCGAGTGGTCCAAGAAGTCGATCAAGGAAGCGAAGAAGTACGGCCAGGTGAACGTGGCCGCCACCGCCGAGCCCAACGGCTTCACCGCCATTCCGCGCCCGGACACCTGGAAGCTCGATCCGAACGCCGCCTACGTGCACATCTGCTCCAACGAGACCATCGGCGGCATGCAGTACCACTTCACGCCCGACACCGGCGACGTGCCGCTGGTGGCCGACATGTCCTCGGACATCCTCTCGCGTCCCATCGACGTGAGCCGCTACGGCCTCATCTACTGCGGTGCGCAGAAGAACATCGGACCGGCGGGCCTGACCATCATCATCGTTCGCGAGGACCTCATCGGCCAGGCGCTGCCCATCACGCCCTCGGCCTTCGACCTCAAGCAGCAGGCCGACAACGACTCCATGCTCAACACCCCGCCCACCTACGCGATCTACATCGCCGGGCTGGTGTTCAAGTGGCTGAAGAAGCAAGGCGGGCTGAAGGCCATGGAAGCCCACAACGCGACCAAGGCGGCGTTGCTGTATGACTACCTGGACACGACCAGCTTCTACAGCTGCCCGATCGCCAAGGCGGACCGTTCGCTGATGAACGTGCCCTTCAAGCTGAAGGACGAGTCGCTCGACGAGGCCTTCCTCAAGGGCGCCAAGGAGCGCGGCATGGTCCAGCTCAAGGGCCATCGCTCCGTCGGCGGCATGCGTGCATCCATCTACAACGCGATGCCGGTGGAAGGCGTGAAGGCCCTCGTGGCCTACATGAAGGATTTCGAGAAAGCCAACGGATAGCGCTTCGCGCTACCCGTTGCACGGGACAGGGTTGCTCCCCCCAGCCCCCTCCGGGAGGGGGCTCCAGCATGGACAACAAGCCGGCCTGCGGCCGGCGCTCTTCGAGAGGTCTGGCATGGAACGTTCGCAGTTCAAGGTGCTTGTACTCAACCAGATCTCGGAGAACGGGCTCAAACGCCTGCCGACTGAGCGATATGCGGTGGGCAAGGACCTGAGCGAGCCCGACGCCGTGCTCGTGCGCTCGGCTGACATGCACTCGCTGGACATCCCGCCCACCGTCCGGGCCATCGCCCGCGCGGGTGCCGGCACCAACAACATCCCCGTCAAGGCGATGAGCCAGCGCGGCGTGCCGGTGTTCAATGCGCCGGGCGCCAACGCCAATGCAGTGAAGGAGCTGGTGCTCACCGGCATGCTGCTGGCGGCGCGCAACGTGCCGCAGGCCCTGCGTTTCGTGCATGGTCTTGACCCGGCGATGGCCGACATGGACAAGGCGGTGGAAGACGGCAAGAAGGCCTTCGCCGGCTTCGAGCTCGCCGGCCAGACGCTGGGCATCGTGGGCCTGGGCAAGGTGGGCTGCCTGGTGGCCGACGCCGCCATCAAGCTGGGCATGCAGGTGCTGGGCTACGACCCCGAGATCACGGTGGATGCCGCCTGGAGCCTGCCCTCGCAGGTCAAGCGCGCGGGCAGCGTCAGCGAGGTGCTGCGCAGCGCCAACTTCGTGACGCTGCACGTGCCCCTGGTGGATGCCACGCGCGACCTGGTCAATGCCGACAACATCGGCACGATGAAGCCCGGCGCGGTGCTGCTGAATTTCTCCCGCGAAGGCGTGGTGAACGACAAGGCCGTGCTCGCCGCCTTGGAGCGCAGGCACCTGGGCTGGTACGTGTGCGACTTCCCGAACGGCGTGCTCAACCACAACGAGCGCGTCATCGCCTTGCCGCACCTGGGCGCGTCCACGCGCGAGGCCGAAGAGAACTGCGCGCTGATGGTGGTGGACCAGCTGCGCGACTTCCTCGAACACGGCAACGTGGCCAACTCGGTCAACTTTCCCGCGGTGGGCATGGCGCGCGAGTCGGCCTACCGGGTGGCGATCGCCAACTCCAACGTGCCTAACATGCTGGGGCAGATCTCCACCACCATGGCCCGTGCGGGGCTGAACATCCACAACATGGTCAACAAGTCGCGCGGCGACGTGGCCTACACGCTGGTGGACGTGGACAGCGCAGTGGCTGCGGCCGTGCTCGACGAGATCGGCGCGATCGACGGCGTGCTGGCGGTGCGCTACCTGCCGGCCGTCGGCTGACGTTCAGGCGCGGCGGCGCGCGGCCGCCTTCTTTGCCGGCACCGCCTTGGAGGTGGCCTGCGCCACCGTGACCGATTGATTGGGCACGCAGTTGAGCATGGAGAAGGTCTGCCGAAGCTCCTTCTTCAGCGCACGCAGCTGCTTGATGTGCGCATCGATCTCCGCTTCCTTGGCCAGCAGGTGGTGCTCGATCTCGGCACGGTCCACCTGGCCGGCCGCCAGCCGCGGAAGGATCCAGCGAATCTGCGCCAGCGTGAAGCCCAGGGCCTGCGCCCCGCGCAGGAAGCGCACGCGGCCGATGTCTTCCTCGCGGTAACTGCGGTAGCCGTTCTCGCTGCGCACGGGCGGCTCGATCAGCCCCTGCTTCTCGTAGAAGCGCAGCGTGTCGGTGGACACGCCGGTGGCCTGCGCCATCTGGCCGATGTTCATGCGGTGCTCCGGTGAAGGAAAGGCTTGACCCTGGAGTTTAGTCCAAGGTTTACGCTGGGCCTGTCATCACTTGAACTGCTCCATGCCCATGATCAAGCCCTTGCTCGCCGCCGCGCTCGCCCTGGCTGCCTTTGCCGTGCAGGCCACCGACGTTCGCCTGTCCATCATCAAGACCTCGTCGCGGAAGGTGCAGGAGAACGTGCTCTTCGCAGGCGGCGATTCCAGCCGCCAACTGGCCACCAATTTCAGCGCCTTCCTGGTGCAGCACGGCGACACGCTGATGCTGTTCGACACGGGCCTGGGCCGCAACGTGGCTGCGCAGTACAAGCAGGACATGAGCTGGTGGCAGAAGCCCTTCTTCCGCTACGACGACCCCGTCACGCCCGCGCAGGCCCAGCTCGCCGCAGCCGGCGTCGGGCCGGTGACGCAGATCGTGCTCAGCCACAGCCACTGGGACCACGCCAGCGGCATCGAGGACTTCGCCGGCGTGCCGGTGTGGGTGCCCAAGGAGGAGATGCCCATGATCGAACGCGCACGCCAGGGCCATGGCGGCGCGGGCAGCGCATGGCCGTCGCAGGTGAGGGGGAGCGGCATCGAATGGCATGAGCTGGCCTTCCCTCACCCGGCCTACGAAGGCTTCGACGCCAGCAACGACCTCTTCGGCGACGGCAGCGTGGTGTTCGTGCCGATGTTCGGCCACACGCCGGGGTCCACGGGGCTGTTCCTCACCCTGGGTTCCGGCCGGCGCATCTTCCTCGTGGGCGACGTCGTGTGGACGTCCGGCGCGCTCAAGGACGGCTCGCCCAAGATCTGGATGGCGCGGCAGATCGTGGACCACGACATCGACAAGACGGCCGATGCCATCCGCAAGATCCGCGAAGTGCAAAAGCGCCTGCCGGACCTGCTGGTCGTGCCGGCGCACGACAGCGTGACGCAGGACGCGCTGGGCTACTTCCCGAACTGGCTGCGCTGAGGCCCCGGCACGGCGGGCATGAGAGACTGCGGTTTTGCCGCAGCAGTCCATGCCCACCATGCTCACCGTCAACAAACTCATCTCCCAGGGGCGCGGCCTCGCCCCCGTCCTGCTCAAGCGCGCCGCCGCCGTGGTGCTGGACTGGGACACCCGCCAGAAGAGCCGATTCGACACCGAGGACTCCCAGGGCCGGACGCTGGGCGTGTTCCTGCCCCGCGGCAGCGTGGTGCGCGGCGGCGACGTGCTGGTGGCCGAGGATGGCTCGCTGGTGAAGGTCATTGCCACGCCGCAGCCGGTGATGGTCATCCGGCCCTGTGCTGAACACGGGTCGCCCTTTGACCTCACGCGGGCCGCCTACCACCTGGGCAACCGGCACGTGCAGCTGGAGCTGCAGCCGGACCGCCTGCACATCGAGCCGGACCATGTGCTGGGCGAGATGCTTCAGAACATGCATCTCACCGTGACCGAAGAGCTGGCACCGTTCGAGCCGGAAGGCGGGGCGTATGCGGCAGGAGGGCATGGGCACTCGCATGGTCATGACCATGCCCATGACCATGGGCAAGCGCACGAGCATGACCACGGCAAGGCTGCCAAGCCGAGCGTCATCCCGATCGCGGCTGCGCACGATCACAAGCACGACCACGGGCACGACCACTCGCATGGCCACGTGCACGGCCCGGGCTGCAACCACGACCATTGAACCCGTCGCCGGGATGAGGCGACAGCAACACGATGCCCAGAGTCCTTCGTCCACCGCAGCCCACATCGCCTGCGGCCCTGCTGCAGCTGATGTGGCTGGCCTCCCCCGCCCTGCCCGTCGGCGGCTTCAGCTACTCCGAGGCACTGGAAGCCGCCGTCGAAGCCGGCCTCGTGACCAGCGAGGCCCAGGCGGCCGACTGGCTGGAAGACCAGCTCGCGCTTGGCCTGTCGCGCAGTGACCTGCCCGCGCTGCACAAGGCCATCGGCGCCTGGCAGCGCAAGGATCTCGCGGCCGTCGCTGCGCTGAACGATTGGGTGACCACCACGCGCGAATCCGGCGAGCTGCGCCAGCAGACCCAGCAGATGGGCCGCTCCCTGCTCGAATGGCTGCGCAACCGCAACGCCGATGACGATCGCCTCCCTTCGCTCGCGGCGCTCGCCCCCGCGCCCACCTGGCCCGTCGCCTTCGCCCTGGCCGCCGTGCAGACCGGTGCGCCGGCCCGCGAATGCCTGCTGGCCTTTGCCTTCGGCTGGGCCGAGAACATGGTGCAGGCCGCGCTCAAGGCCGTGCCGCTGGGGCAGAACGCCGGGCAACGCATCCTCGCCCGCCTGAGCGACGGCATCCCTGCCGCCATCGACCACGCGATGTCGCTGATGGACAGCGAACGCCAGGCTTTCACGCCCATGCTCGCCATCCTGTCCGCGCAGCACGAGACACAGTATTCGCGCCTCTTCCGTTCCTGAGCTGGCGCGCAACCTGCTATACCCGAGCACGCACTTTCCGAGACCGCCATGAGCAACCTGCACCACATCCCCGGCCGCACCAAGAAGCTTCCGCCCCTGCGCGTGGGCGTGGGCGGGCCGGTGGGATCGGGCAAGACCACCCTCGTCGAGATGCTGTGCAAGACCATGCGCGAGCGCTACGACCTCGTGGTGGTCACCAACGACATCTACACCAAGGAAGACCAGCGCCTGCTCACCGTGGCCGGTGCGCTGGAGGCCGAGCGGATCATGGGCGTGGAAACCGGCGGCTGCCCGCACACCGCGATCCGCGAGGACGCCTCCATCAACCTCGAAGCGGTGGACCGCATGCTCGGCAAGTTCCCGAACGCCGACATCGTGTTCATCGAGAGCGGCGGAGACAACCTCGCCGCCACCTTCAGCCCCGAGCTGTCGGACCTTACCATCTACGTGATCGACGTCGCGGCCGGCGAGAAGATTCCGCGCAAGGGCGGTCCGGGCATCACCAAGAGCGACCTCTTCGTCATCAACAAGACCGACCTCGCGCCGCACGTGGGCGCGAACCTGGACGTGATGGAAGCCGACACCAAGCGCATGCGCGGCGCCAAGCCCTACGTGATGACGAACCTGAAGACGCATGCAGGCCTGGCCGAGGTGATCGCCTTCGTCGAGCGCAAGGGTCTGCTCACCGCCTGAGCGCGAGGCGCAACGCGCCGTTACCTCCCGGATCGGCAGCACGTCAACGCGGCTGCGCCGCAGCCGTTGGCTTGTGCAACGACGATCCAAGGAGGCATCCGCGATGCGCTCTTCATCTTCTCTCGTGGCCGCGCTGTCCCTGTGCGCGGCACTGGCCGGCTGCGGTGGCGGCGGCTCCGACGGCGGCACGCCGGCACCGGACATCACGCCGCTGGGCGCCAACATCCTCGTGTTCGACTCGGACCGCACGGGCAACCACGAGATCTACCTGATGCGCAACGACGGCAGCGCCAGCGCACAGGTCACCAGCGACACCAGCTATGAAAACTGGTGGCCGCGCATCTCGCCGGACCGGCGCAAGCTGCTGTTCTACCGGTCGCCGCGCGGCAGCTCCGAGCGCTACGACCTCGCCAGCCTGTGGGTCGTGAACGTGGACGGCAGCGGCCTCACGCGCCTGCGCGCCGCGGGCACCGACGGATGGGCCGTGCAAGGCCACGGCGAGTGGTCGCCCGACGGTGGATCGATCGCGATGTTCGGCGGCAGCGCCACCAGCCCGCAGATCTTCATCACCGATTCGCTCGGACGCTTCCCTCGCCAACTCACGGCACGTGCCGGCGTGAACACCGACGTGTCATGGTCGCCCGACGGCCGGACCCTTCTCTTCAACGGCTGTCCGGGAACGCCCTGCACGCCGGCCGACTACGAGATCTACACCATGCCCTCGGCCGGCGGCGCCGAGACGCGGCTGACCTTCGATCACCTCGCCGACTACGACCCCTACTTCTCGCCCGACGGCACGAAGATCGCGTGGCTCACCAACTCCAATCCCTCGGCCTGGAGCGGTGCGGGCGCCTGGGGCATCAGCCTCGCCAATGCCGACGGCAGCAACCCGGTCTGGCTCATCGACGACGGCAACATCAACAGCAAGCCCGCCTGGAGCCTGGATGGCCGCAGCATCTACTTCCACCGCATGGAGCCACTGGTGGCCACGAAGTGGGGCGTGTACAGCATGGGGGCGGATGGAACAGGACTCACCGCCTTGACCTCCGGATCAAGCGCCAACAACGAGTTCCCGTCCAACTGAAAAAGAAGGCCGCACGAGGGCGGCCTTCATCAAGGCGCCGAAGCGCGATCACATGAACGAATAGCTTCCGCGGACGAAGAACGTGCGGCCCAGCGGGTCGGTGTAGCGCGGGTCAAAGCCACGCTGCGAACGGTCCGTCTGGTTGGAGAACGGCGGGTCGGTGTCGAACAGGTTCTTCACGCCCACGGTCAGGCTCATGCCCTTGATGGGCTTGGTGCTGACGGCGAAGTCCACCAGTGTGTAGGGCTTGACGCTCTGATAGAACGACGGCCCACCCACCACGCTGGCCGGGTCGTTCTTGTCGTAGTAGCCCGTCTTGTGGCGCAGTGCCAGGCGGCTCGACCAGTTGCCGATGGCATAGGTGCCGGACACGGTGTGCTGCCAGCGGAACACCGGGCTCGAGTCGATGTAGACGCCCACGTTCTCGCGCATCGGATCGGTCGGGCTGTTCTGGTACTTGTAGCTGCGGATCCAGGTGCCGTCCCAGGTCAGCGCGAGGTTGCCGCCAGCCAGCGGGAACGAGTACGCCGCCGTGAAGTCGATGCCGTCGGTCTCGACGCGGCCCAGGTTGTCCTGGGTGGCCGTGATGTAGCCGATGGCATTGCTGTTGGTGTCGCCGGCCAGGCAGCGGTTCAGGTTGGCCTGGACGTCCAGCGGCAGGTCCTTGCAGCGATGGAAGCGGTCGGCGTACTGGATGTAGTTGGCGATGATCGACGCCTGCGGCAGCGCATTGATCTGGTCCTTCAGCTTGATGTTCCAGTAGTCGGCCGACATCGTCAGGTTCTTCACCGGCTCGAAGGCCAGGCCCAGCGTGAAGGTCTTGGACTTCTCGGGCTTGAGCTTCGTGTTGCCGCCTTGCTGCACCTGCACCTGCGCACCGCAGTCGCGCGACTTCACGCCGCCAGCGGCCACGTTCACCACGCCGCCCGGGCAAAGGATGGGATCGTTGGAAGACGAGGTCGCGAAGGTGATGGTCTGCGGCGCGTACAGGTCATCCAGCGTCGGCGCCTTGAAGCCGGTGTTGGCCGACCCGCGCAGCACCAGGTTCTTGGTGGGCTGCAGGCGGAAGCCGATCTTCGGATTGAAGGTGCTGCCTGCATCCGAGTAATCGTCGTAGCGGGCGGCCAGTTGCACTTCCAGCATCTTGGTCACCGGCAGCACGGCTTCGGTCGTGAAGGCCAGCACCTTGCGGTCGCCGCTCACGTGGTTGGGCGAACGGCCGGCCGATGGGATGGCGCGCACCACCGCGTCATCGGTGTCGTTGCGGTAGAACTCCTTGCGGAACTCCGCGCCGCCGGAGATCGCTGCCGTGCCGCCACTCATCTCGAACAGGTCGCGAGAGAGACGGAAGTCCGCACCCTGCGTCGTGCCCTCGGCGGTGGCGAAGGTGCCGCGGCGCTTGGCGGTCTCGATGATGGCCAGCTGCGCCGGCGTGGCAGGCACGAAGGGATTGAGCCGCCCGGCCGCCACTTCCGAACGCACGAAGGGCGCGTTCACGTAGCCGTCGATGGCACCGTCCTGCGCGGTGTTGTCCGTGTAGTAGAGGCCTGCACGGTAGTCCATGCCAGCGAGCGTGCCGGTCAAGTCGAACACCAGGCGGTCTGCATGCGAGAGGGCCTGGTTGGTGCGCGAACCGGCGGGAACCATGCGCCACGCCGCAGTGACGGGCTTGGTGGTGTCCAGGCCAGGGAAGGTGCCCACCGGATAGGACGGGGACCCCGCGGGGATGGAGATGCCTGCCACCGGGTCCGGTGCCACGCGCGAGATGTTGTCGTTGTCTGTGGAGACGACCTCGACGGACAGCAGCGAGTCCTTGAACACCTTGAAGGTGGCGCGGCCTGCCAGGGTCTCGGTCTTCACCTCGGGAATGATGTCGATCGTCGCGGAGAAGTCGAACACGCAGGTGCCGGCCGAGGTGGGGCTGGGCAGCGACAGCGGCGGTGCGCAGTCCGGCGCCGACGGGTTGGCCGCCACCGAGCCTTGCGTGAAGTTGCCCGGGAAGGTGGTCGGCGAGGTGCCGCTCACGCCCTTGGACGGGATGACGCCGGTCCGGGCGAAGTCACGGTCCAGTGCGCGAACGCGCTTCTGGTGTGAGCGGTCGAACGAGATCCACACGTTGGAGCCGTTCTCTTCGAGGTTGCCGAAGCCGAAGAGGATGTTCGCGCGATCGGTGTCGCCGCCGGTCTTCTGCGGCTTGGTCATCTCCGCGCTGAGCGTCACGCCCTTGTACTCGCGCTTGGTGATGAAGTTGATCACGCCACCGATGGCGTCGGTGCCGTAGATGGCCGAGGCGCCGTCGCGCAGGACTTCCACGCGCTCGACAGCGGCGAACGGAATGGCGTTCAGGTCCACGGCGTTCACGTTGAACGCGAAGGCCGCCACGCGGCGGCCATTGAGCAGCACCAGGGTCTTGTTGGTCCCGATGCCGCGCAGGTTGGCGTAGGTGGCGCCGCCCGTGCTGGAACCGATGGAGTTGGAGCCGACGTTGCTGGACTGGCTGGTCGACAGCATCTGGACGACCTGCTCGACGCTGGTCACGCCCGACTGGCGCAGTTGCTCGACGTTGATGATGGTGACCGGCAGTGCCTCTTCACTGTCGACCGTGCGCTTCAGGTTGGAACCGGTGATCTCCACTCGCTGGAGCTGCTGCTGGGCCAGGGCTGGCAGAAGAAACGAACTTCCTCCAAGCGCGAGCAACGCTGCCGCGCATGTCTTGGTATGTCGGAACATGGAATTCCTTGTGGGTTGATGGTCGGCGCTGTCGCACCTTCTCCCCGACCATGGTCCGAACATTGGTGGTGTCCGCCCCCTCGTCAGGGCGGCGCATCTTTACGTAACTTCACAAAGTGGTCTAGGGCATTTGCCGAACTGTTGGCAGAGGCCCACGAACAGGCTGCCCCGGGGAAAGACCGGATTCCCTCGGATTGGTACCACCAAGTACCCAACATCGAATGCGCGATGACCGCGCAAAGTGGCCTAGGAGACTAGAGCCAGCCCACGCGCTTGAAGCGGCGGTAGAGCAAATAGCAGGTGACGGTGATCGCACCCAGCGCCATCGGGTAGCCGTACTTCCACTTCAGCTCGGGCATGTGCTCGAAGTTCATGCCCCAGATGCCGGCGAAGGCCGTGGCCACGGCGAAGATGCCCGCCCAGGCGGCGAGCTGCTTGGTGGTTTCCGATTCCTCGATGGTGACCATGGACAGGTTCACCTGGATGGCCGTGCCGATGGTGTCGCGCAGGGCCTCGATGGAACCGTTGATGCGCACGAGGTGGTCGTACACGTCGCGGAAGTACTCGCGGTTGTTCTCGCACACCATGGGCACGCGGCCGCTGAAGAGCTTGCTCACCGCCTCCATCAGCGGCGTCACCGCATGGCGCACCACCATGATGCGGCGCTTGAGCGAATACAGGTGCTCGATGTTCGCCCGCGCCGAGCCACGCACGAAGATCTGCTCCTCGATGCTTTCGAGTTCGCTTTCCAGCGCGTCGATGATCGGGAAATAGCGGTCGACCACCGCGTCCATGATGGCGTAGAAGACGAAGCCCGCACCATGCTTGAGCAGGTGCGGTTCCTTCTCGGCCCGGCCGCGCACGCCCAGCAAGTTCTGCGTGCTGCGGTTGCGCACCGACAGCACGAAGTTGCGCCCCACGAAGATGTTGACCTCGCCCACGCGCAGGTCGTCGGTGGCGGTGAACTCCACCGTGTGCATCACGATGAAGAGGGTGTCGCCGTACTCCTCGACCTTGGGCCGCTGGTGACCGTGGCGGGCATCCTCTATCGCCAAGTCATGCAGGCCGAACTCCTCCTGCATCTTCGCGAGTTCCTCATCGGTCGCGTCGCGCAATGCCACCCAGACGAAACAGTCGGGACGGCCGACGTAGTCGCTGATGTCCTCGACGGTGAGGTCGGCGAGTTTCTGTCCGTCCTGGTACGCGACGCAGTTGATCAGCATCGGCGCTTGTCTCAGTGGATATTGACGGTCCCTTGCAGGGCACGCACAGCCCCCGCACCAATCGACGCACCGAAGCGCTTGGCCAGCCGCTCGGCGATGTTCTCCTTCGGCGTGTAGTCGATCACGTCTTCGGCATGCACGACCTCGCGCGCCACGAAGTCGAGGTTGCCGAACTTGTCGGCCAGGCCCAGCCGCACCGCCTCTTCGCCGTTCCAGTACAGGCCCGAGAAGGTCTCGGGCGTTTCCTTCAGGCGCGAGCCGCGGCCTTCCTTCACCACGCGGATGAACTGCTTGTGGATCTGGTCCAGCATGGCCTGCGTGTAGGCGCGCTGCTTCTCGCTTTCCGGCGAGAACGGATCGTTCATGCCCTTGTTCTCGCCGGCGGTGTACAGGCGCCGCTCGACACCGAACTTCTGCATCGTGCCGGTGAAGCCGAAGCCGTCCATCAGCACGCCGATGGAGCCCACGATGCTCGCCTTGTCGGTGTAGATCTCGTCGGCCGCCACCGCGATGTAGTAGGCGCCCGAGGCGCACATCTCTTCCACCACCGCATAGACCTTCTTCTTGTGAATTGCCTTGAGGCGGCGGATCTCGTCATTGACGATGCCCGCCTGCACCGGGCTGCCACCGGGCGAGTTGATGCGCAGCACCACGGCTTGCGCATTCGCATCCTCGAAGGCCGACTTCAGCGCACTCACGATGCGCTCGGCGCTCGCGTCGGTGTCCGAGGCGATCTCGCCGCGCACTTCCACCAGCGCGGTGTGGGGGCCGTTGGGCATGTTGGCAGCCTTGCGCGCGGCCAGGGCCGACCACAGGAACATCACGATGATCAGCACCCACAGCACGCGAAAGGTGAGCTTCCAGCGGCGCTCGCTGCGGCGGTCGCGCATGTAGTCGGTGGCGAACTGCTTGAGCGTGGCTTCCAGGCCCGGGGAAATGGCGGCCGGTGCCGCAACCGTTGGCGCCGGGGCCGGCAAAGGCGGCAGTGGTGGAACGGGTTCCGGGCTCGCGCCCGGCAGGTCGTCTTGCGAAGTCATGGAAGGCTTTCTGATGTCGGGGCGTGTCCGGTGCGAGCCGCGTGCCGAGGGTCAGCTTGCCCTCAGCCAGCGTCAGTCCACAAAGGCCGGACGGGTGTCCCGCGAAGGATACCAATAGACCTGTCCGTCACGTTCTTCAACCCGAAGCGGGGTGAGCTTTCCGCGACCGCAGGGTCCGCCCACGCAGCGTCCGTCGCGGGGGTCGTAGGCGGCGCCGTGGATGGAGCACAGAATGAACTCTTTCCCGCTGTCCAGGAACTCGCCGGGCTGCCAGTCCATCTCGGTGGGCACGTGCACGCAGCGGTTGAGGTAGCCCACCAGCGCACCGTCGAAGCGCAGGACGAAGGCACGCGCGGTCTGGCCGAAGTGCAGCACGTCGAAGACGAAGGCGTGGCCCTTGTCTTCCAGCTGGGCCGACGGGCACAGCGCCTGCGGCGGCAGCTCCGGCTTGGCCTCAAGCATGGCGAACCAGCCAGTCGTGCAGGTCGGGCACGGAATGCGCGACGTGCACCGGGTTGAAGTCGCCGAAGGTGCCGTGGTCATGGGCGCCGTAGCTCACGCCCAGGCAGGCCGTGCCGGCATTCAGCGCGAGCTGCAGGTCGTGCGTGGTGTCGCCCACCATCAGCGTGCGCGCCGGCTCCACGCCGAAGTGGTCCATCAGCTCGACCAGCATGCGCGGGTCGGGCTTGGAGGCCGTCTCGTCCGCCGTGCGCGACGCATGGAACATGCCCTTGAGTTGCACGGTGTCCAGCGCTTCGTCCAGCCCCTTGCGGGTCTTGCCGGTGGCCACGCCCAGCCAGTGCTGGCGCGCTCGCAGCTCATTGAGCATGTCCAGCGTGCCCTGGAACAGCACGAGCTCGTGCTGCTTGGCGAAGTAGTGGTGCCGGTAGCGGTTGCCCAGCTCCGGGTAGCGCTCACGCGGCAGGCCAGGTGCTGCGTACTGCAAGGCCTCGATCAGGCCCATGCCGATGACGTAGCTCGCCTCCTTGTCGCCCGGCACGGCCACGCCCAGGTCGGCGCAGGCCGCCTGGATGGCCTTGACGATGAAGGCGGTGGAATCGAAGAGGGTGCCGTCCCAATCGAAGACGATCAGGTCGAATCGGCGAGGGGATGCGCTCAAGGCAGGACTTCCAGAAGGGCCAGGCATTCAGCCGGCAATGGTGCTTCCAGTTCGATCGCCTCGCCAGTGGCAGGGTGCTCGAACTTCAGGCGGCGGGCGTGCAGGAACATGCGGTCGAAGCGGTGGCCCGGCACCGCTTCGCCACGGGCGACAGCCTTGTTGACGGCAAAGTCGCCGTACTTCTCGTCGCCGACGATGGGATGACCCTCGCTTTGGAGGTGCACGCGGATCTGGTGCGTGCGGCCGGTCTTGATGGTCACGTCCAGCAAGGTGAAACCCGCGAACTTGCGGGCGACCTTGACCAGCGTGATCGACCGTCGGCCTTCGTCGTGGTCCGCATCCACCGCCTTCACCCGCCGCTCGCCCTCGGCCGTCAGGAACTTGTGCAGTGCGACATCGATGACTTTCTTGCTCGCCGGCCAGGTGCCGGTCACCAGCGCCGCATAGGTCTTGCCGGTCTCGCGGCTGCGGAACTGGTCCTGCAAGGCGGTCAGCGCCGAGCGCTTCTTGGCGACCAGCAGCAGGCCGGAGGTTTCCTTGTCCAGCCGGTGCACCAGCTCCAGGAACTTTGCCTGCGGCCGGGCCTGGCGCAGCTGCTCGATCACGCCGAAGCTCACGCCCGACCCGCCGTGCACGGCCACGCCGGCCGGCTTGTTCACCGCAATCAGGTGCTCATCCTCGAACACCACCGGAAATTCGCGCGCCGGTGCTGGAGGTTCGGTCGACTTGTCCGCCATCCGCACGGGCGGTACGCGCACTTCGTCGCCCAGCGCCAGGCGGGTGTCTGCCGACGCCCGTCCCTTGTTCACCCGCACCTCGCCCGAGCGAATCACCCGGTACACGTGGGTCTTGGGCACGCCCTTGAGCAGTTTGACCAGGAAGTTGTCCAGCCGCTGGCCCTCGGAGCCTTCATCCACCTGCACGCGCATCACGGTCGGGGCTGCGGGTTTGGCCGGCGCAGGGGCGGTCCGCTTGGCCGCCGGCCCTGGGGGCCTTGGGGCCTTGACGGCGCTTGCCCGCCCGGTCTGTTTGGCCCCTATAATGCGTTGCACCACGTTTGCGATGTAAGTGTTTGATTTTCCTGAGTTTACTCGGGCGCTTGCGAAGCAGACGGGGCGCCGTGGCAAAGAGCCACGGCATAAAAGGTGATGCAACGCACGGTGCGTGAAGCAGGCCCCTGTCCCCAAGCGACCCGGGCGGCCGACAGCAGCATGCGGCAGAGCAAACGTAGAACGAACCAACAAAGGGCTTCAAGCCCCGAGACACAAGGTTTTCAGGCTGAAGATGAAAGGCAACGCGGCCCTCTCGCCGCACTTCGACTCTTCGGCCCGCGTCCAGTGACCACGCGAATGTCGTCCCGATTCCCCCACCTCCCAAGCGCTGCGCCCTCGCCTATCCGGCGACGTGGCCCCGCGCGGTGGCGGGCCCTCGCTTTCTCCACTGCCTCGCACGCGCCAACGCGGCCTCACTGATCCCATGCTGATCAGCGGCTGTCCAGGGCGATTCCTTCCGGTTCTCCACGTTTCTCGTGCATCGATGAGTCGCCGCTGAAATTCAGCCGGTGACGTGTTGGTAGTAGCGCTTGGTTCCCGCACGGAGCCGGCGCGAGGAGTGCACATGAAACGCATGCTGATCAACGCGACGCAGCAAGAAGAACGTCGCCTGGCCATCGTCGATGGCCAGAAGCTGCTGGACTTCGAGACCGAAATCGAGGGACGCGAGCAGCGCAAGGGCAACATCTACAAGGCCGTCGTGACCCGCGTCGAGCCATCCCTCGAAGCCTGTTTCGTCGACTACGGCGAAGACCGCCACGGCTTCCTCCCCTTCAAGGAAATCTCCCGCAACTTCTTCCGCGACGGCGTGGACGTGCGCTCGGCGCGCATCCAGGACGCCATCAGGGAAGGCGACGAGCTGCTGGTCCAGGTCGAAAAGGAAGAGCGCGGCAACAAGGGCGCGGCGCTGACCACCTTCATCTCGCTGGCCGGCCGCTACCTGGTGCTCATGCCCAACAACCCGCGCGGCGGTGGCGTGTCGCGCCGCATCGAGGGCGAAGACCGCGAGGAGCTGAAGGAAAACCTCGACCAGCTCGACTACCCCAAGGGCATGTCCCTCATCGCCCGCACCGCAGGCATCGGCCGCTCGGCGCCGGAGCTGCAGTGGGACCTGAACTACATGCTCAAGCTGTGGAACGCCATCGACGGCGCCTCCAAGGGCGGCAAGGGCGCGTTCCTGATCTACCAGGAGTCGTCGCTGGTGATCCGCGCGATCCGCGACTATTTCACCGCCGACATCGGCGAGATCCTGATCGACACCGACGACATCTACGATCAGGCCCAGCAGTTCATGAACCACGTGATGCCCGAGTCCGCGGCACGCGTGAAGCGCTACCGCGACGACGCGCCGCTGTTCAGCCGCTTCCAGATCGAGCACCAGATCGAGACCGCGTTCTCGCGCACGGTGAACCTGCCCTCGGGCGGCGCCATCGTGATCGACCACACCGAAGCGCTGGTGTCGGTGGACGTGAACTCCGCGCGCGCCACCCGCGGCAGCGACATCGAGGAAACCGCCACCCGCACCAACCTCGAAGCGGCCGATGAAATCGCCCGCCAGATGCGCCTGCGCGACCTGGGTGGCCTGATCGTCGTGGACTTCATCGACATGGAGGAGTCCAAGAACCGCCGCGAGGTCGAGACCCGCCTGCGCGACGCGCTGCGCCAGGACCGCGCCCGCGTGCAGTTCAGCTCCATCAGCAAGTTCGGCCTGCTGGAACTGAGCCGCCAGCGCCTGCGCCCGGCCCTGAGCGAAGGCAGCCACATCACCTGCCCGCGCTGCAACGGCACCGGCCACATCCGCGACACCGAATCGTCGGCGCTGCAGATCCTGCGCATGGTCCAGGAAGAGTCCATGAAGGACAACACCGCCGCCGTGCACGTGCAGGTGCCGGTGGAAGTCACCTCCTTCCTGCTCAACGAGAAGCGCACCGAGATCACCAAGATCGAGATGAAGCAGCGCGTGACCGTGCTGCTGGTCCCCAACAAGAACCTCGACACGCCGAACTACCGCCTGGAGCGCCTGCGCCACGACGACCCGCGCCTGGAGAACCTGCAGGCCAGCTACACGATGATCGACGAGCCCGAAGAGGAAGTCGGCATCACGCGTCGCGAGAAGGCCAAGCAGAAGCAGGAGCCGGTCATCAAGGGCATCCTGCCCGAGACGCCCGCCCCCATCACGCCGCCCAAGCCTGAGCCGGTGGCAACGCCTGCTCCCGCCCCGGCGCCGGTGGTGGCAGCGCCCGTGGCGGCACCTGCGGCCGGAGCGGGCTTCTTCGGCTGGATCAAGAAGCTGTTCGGCGGCGAGCCTGCGCCGGCAGTGGCCGCACCCGCAGCGGCGGCAGCCACGGCCGAAGGCGGTGAGAAGCGCGAAGGCCGTGGCGACCGTGGACGCGGTGGCCGTGGCGACCGGGACCACAAGCGCGGCGATGGCCGCCGTGGCGAAGGCCGTGGTGACCGCTCTGAGCGCGGTGACCGAGGTGAACGCGGCGAGCGCAACGGCGAGCGTGCAGCGGCCGGTGAACGTGGCGAGCGCGGAGAGCGTGGTGAACGCGGCGGCCGTGATGGTCGCGGACGCCGTGGCGAACGCGGCGAGAAGCCGCAGGACGCAAACGTGGTCGATGCGGCCACTGCAGCAGCAGCCGACGAGCAACGCCCGCCGCGTGGTGAGCGTTCAGAGCGCGGTGAACGCGGAGAGCGCGCCGAACGAGGCGAGCGTCCGGAAGGCCGTGGTGAACGGGGCGAGCGTGGCGAGAACCGCCGCGGACCGCGTCCCGAGCGCGAGCAGCGCCGTCCTGCCCCGGTGGAAGGCGCACCGGCCGAGGAAACCCAGCAGGCCTTCGTCGACACCGTGCCCGGTGCTGACATGCCCGAAGCCGCAGCCGGCGAGCAGCGCGAAGGCGGACGCCGTCGCCGCCGCGGCCGTGGTGGGCGCGATCGCGACGAGGCCCGCCAAGGCAACGGCATGGCCACCGAGCTGAACGGCGACACGCCGAATGCGGAAGGCTTCACCGCGGTGCCCGCCGCGATGGACCTGGACGCGGCACCCGTCAGCGGAACGGCGCAGGCCGCCGCCAATGACGCGGACATGCCTGAAGCGTTTGAAGGCGGTGAAGCGGCTCGCGAAGGTGGCGAGCGAGAAAGTGGCGAGCGAGAAGGCGGCCGCCGCCGCCGCAACCGCCATCGCCGCGGAGAGCGCCGTGATGGCGAGGCCATGAGCGGCGTTGAGGCCGTCTCCGAAGCCGCTGCCGAGGAAGCACCGGCGTTCACCGCGGCCGGCAATGGCGCCGCACCTGCCGCAGACCTGCCCGCAGAGTCCACCGAACCTCCGGCACAGCCGAGCATGGTGGCCGTGGCCGAACCGCAGCAGCCGGTTCAGATGCTTGCTGCTGCCGAGGCCCCGCTCCAGCCGACGGCCGCGCCCGAGCCCTTCGTGTTGCCGACGCAGGCCCTGCAGGCGGTGGCCGAATCCGCAGGTCTGGAGTGGGTCAACTCCGACGCCGACAAGATCCGCGCCGTGCAGGAAGCCATGGCTCGCGAGCCCAAGCCCGTGCACGTGCCGCGCGAACCCAAGCCGGTGGCGATGCTCGACGAAGGCCCGCTGGTGCTGGTCGAGACCCGCAAGGATCTGACGCAGTTCAAGCTGCCGTTCGAGACGCAGACGCAGCAGCCGAGCGCCTGACGACCCGGCTCTGGCCTCAAGCAGAAACGCCGCCCGGCATGGCCGAGGCGGCGTTTTTCATGGGCCCTTACGGAAGGCGCTCGAGCGCCTGCTGGTAGGTCGGGTGATGCATCAGCTCATCCCAGGGTATCGGCGCCGTCTGCGGCAACAGGTCCAGCCGCCGCGTCTCGCTGTGCGGGTCGGCGTGCCAGCGGCCCTGCTCCAGCGCGGCCTGCAGGCCGTCGAGCAGTTCATCCACCGGCCGCCCGCCATCCACCTTGGACTGGTTGCACAGCAGCACGAGGTCGCATCCCGCGTTGAGCGCTGCGATGCCGCCTTCGATCGGGTTGCCCGCGACCCGCGCGCCTTCCATGCTGAGGTCGTCGCAGACGATGGCCGCGGTGTAGCCGAAGCGGCCCCGCAGCATGTCTTTCACCCACACCGATGAGAAGCCGGCGGGATAGGCATCCACCTTCGGGAAGGTGACGTGCGCCGGCATCACGCAGGTGATGCCGCTGGCCAGCCAGTCGTAGGGGCGCGCGTCCTCGCCGAGGATCTCGTCCAGCGTGCGGTCATCCACTGCCCGCGCCACATGCGAATCGGCAATCGCGTAGCCATGTGCCGGGAAGTGCTTGCAGCAGTTCTGCATGCCCGTGCGCATGAGGCCCAGCATCAGCGCCTGCGCCAGGATGCTGACCACCCGCGGATCGCGGTGGAAGGCGCGGTCGCCCACCACTTCGCTGCGGCCGTGGTCCAGGTCCACGACGGGCGTGTAGCTCATCTCCACGCCGCAGGCGCGCAGCTCGGCGCCCAGCACGTAGCCGGCCGAGGTGGCCGCGTCCACGGCACGCATGGCGTCGTCCATCCACAGCTCGCCGAGCTTGCGCATGGCCGGCAGGTGCGTGAAGCCATCGGTGCGGAAGCGCTGCACGCGCCCGCCTTCATGGTCGATGGTGATGAGCAGGTCCGGCCGCAGGGCCTTGGCCTCGGCCGTCACTTCGGTGATCTGCTGCCGGCTCTTGAAGTTGCGGGTGAAGAAGATCAGCCCGCCGGTCAGCGGATGCTGGATGCGGCGACGATCGTCGTCGTTGAGTTCGTGGCCGGCGATGTCGAGGATGACGGGAGCGTGTGGGGTCATCGGGGTTCGGTGGTTTCGGTGACGACAAAGGACACCGCGTAATCGGATTCGTCGCTGACGGTGACTTGCGCGCGCAAACCCTTGGCCTCGAACCACGCGGCAAGTTCGCCGTGCAGCCGGATGAAGGGCTTGCCGCTGCGCTCGTTGAGGATCTCGCAGGCGCGCCAGGTCATGGGCATGTGCAGGCCCAGGCCGATGGCCTTGGAGAACGCTTCCTTCGCTGAAAAGCGCGTGGCGAGGTAGGCGATGCCGCGGGCCTCGACCTTGGCGCGCCGCTGGCGGAAGACTTCGATCTCGTTCGGGCCCAGCACCTTCTGCGCGAAGCGCTCACCACGCCGTTCCAGCGTCGCGGCGATGCGGCGGATGTCGCAGATGTCGGTGCCGATGCCGTAGATCATGCCTTGGTCTTCGCGGCACGATGGATGGCGCGCAGGTAGTCCTGGATGGTCTGGGTGTAGCCCAGCTCCAGCGCATCTGCGATCAGCGCGTGGCCGATGGAAACCTCCTGCACGCCGGGCACCGCGGCCAGGAACTCCGTGAGGTTCGCGCGGTTGAGGTCGTGGCCTGCGTTCACGCCCAGTCCTTCGCGCAGCGCTGCCTGCGCGGTGGCGACGAAGGCCGCCAGCACCTGGGCGTGATCGCCCGCAGCGTGGGCACGCGCATAGGTCTCGGTGTAGAGCTCGACGCGGTCGGCGCCCACCTCGCGCACGGCGGCCATCTGCTCCGGAATCGGGTCCATGAACAGGCTCACGCGCACGCCCAGCGACTTGCATTCATCGATCAGCGGCTTGAGCCGTGCGGCGTCCTGCGGGAATGTCCAGCCGTGGTCGGATGTGGCCTGCGCAGTGTCGTCAGGCACGAAGGTGGCCTGGTGCGGCTTCACCGTGCGGATGAAATCCATCAGGTTGTGGAACGGGTTGCCCTCGATGTTGTATTCGACCTGCGGCCACTGCTTGAGCAACTCGGCCAGGTCGTGCACGTCGTGCGCGCGGATGTGCCGCTCGTCGGGCCGCGGGTGGACGGTGATGCCTTGCGCGCCCGCCTCCAGGCACAGCTGCGCGGCCCGCATCACGCTGGGAATGCCCAGGTGCCGCGTGTTGCGCACGAGCGCGACCTTGTTGAGGTTGACCGAGAGCGCGGTGCTGCCGCGGTGGGCATCGAGGCCGGTGGTGAGCAATGGATTCATCGGGAACTGCCTGCGGTCAGGGGTCCAGGCTCTGCACATCCAGCATGACCTGGCGGGTGCGAAGCACGGGTGAGCCCAGATGATAGTGAAGCAGGCCGCGCGAGATGGGTTTGAGCGCCGGCAACCATTGCGCGCACACGGCTTGCAGCGCGGCAATGCTGCCGTGGACCAGGGCGGCCTGCAGGTGGATCAGCGCCTCGCCCGCAATGGCGGTGTCGGTGCTGCGAGCGGCGGCGACGCCGGCCTCCGGCAGCAGGGCATAGGAACGGTCTTCCTCGACAGCTTCCAGGGTGTTGGTGACCAGGCTCAGGTCGGGCAGCACGCCCACTTCGTGCAGCAGCGTGATCTCGAAGGCCCGCAGCGCCGTCTGGACGGCATCGTCGCCTTGCGGCAGCAGCGGCAAGGTCTGGGCGTAGGCATCGAACAGCGCCGGATGCGGGTCGTGCCGGGCGAGCAGCTTCATCAGCAGCTCGTTCATGTAGAAGCCGCTGAACAGGGCAGCGCCGGTCAGCATCGCGCCGCCGCCGGCCCATTCGGCGCCGCGCAGGGTCTGCACTTCGCTGGTGGACTCGCCCGCCTCATCCGACTTGGGCGGACGACCCACGTTCACGTGGATGCGCTGGAAAGGCAGCAGCACCGACCGCAGCTGCGAATAGGGCCGTTTCACGCCTTTGGCCGCGACGGCCAGCCTCCCCTGCTCACGGGAGAACAGGTCGAGGATGAGGCTGCTCTCGCTCCAGTCATAGCGATGCAGCACGTAGGCATTGAGCGGCGCGGCCGGCCGCCGCGTGGTGGCCATGGGCCGGCGTCACTCGTAGCCGTAGCTGCGCAGGTGTTCTTCGTCGTCCGCCCAGCCCGAGCGGACTTTCACCCACAGCTCCAGGAAGACCTTGGCGTCCATGAGCGTCTCAAGCTCCTGGCGGGACTCGCTGCCGATGCGCTTGAGCCGCTCGCCGCCCGCGCCGATGATCATGCCCTTGTGCGCATCGCGCTCCACCACGATGCTGGCGGCGATGCGGCGCAGGTTACCCTCTTCCTCGAACTTGTCGATGACGACGGTGGAGGCATAAGGCAGCTCATCGCCCGTGAGGCGGAAGAGCTTCTCGCGGATGATTTCGCTGGCCAGGAAGCGCTCGCTGCGGTCGGTGAGCGCGTCCTCCTCGTAGAACCAGTGCTGTTCGGGCAGGTAGGGCTTGAGGATGGCCAGCAGCTTGTCCATGTCGGCCTTCTTCTGGGCCGACAGGGGAACGAATTCCGCGAAGTTGTGGCGCTCCTGCATGCCCTTGAGCCAGGGTGCGAGGTCGGAGCGGCGCTGCACGGTGTCCAGCTTGTTGGCGATGAGGAAGACGGGCTTGCCCTGCAGGCCTTCGTTCTGCAGCAGGCCCAGCACCTTGGCGTCGTCCAGGCCGAAACGGCCTGCTTCCACCACGAAGAGCACGGCATCCACGTCCGCCAGCACGCCCTGCACGGTGCGATTCAGCGTGCGGTTCAGCGCGGCACCATGCCGGGTCTGGAAGCCAGGCGTGTCGACGAAGACGAACTGCGCCTCGTCCACCGTGCGGATGCCGGTGATGCGGTGCCGCGTGGTCTGCGCCTTGTTGGAGGTGATGCTGACCTTCTGCCCCACCAGCGCATTCAGCAGCGTCGACTTGCCCACGTTGGGACGGCCCACGATGGCCACGAGGCCGCAACGCTGGGGCACTTCGTCATGGGCGTCCGTGGACGCGTCTTCGGGATTCATGATGGATGGGACAGCAGGTCAGGAGCGCAGGGGGCTGCCGGGCTGGTCGGTGGCCTTGAGCGAATCCAGCATGCGGCGTGCCGCTTCCTGCTCGGCCAGCCGGCGCGAGCGGCCTTCGCCGGAAAACGTGAGACTGAGGGCAGGCACGGCACATTCGACCTCGAAGGTCTGGGCATGGGCCTGGCCGCGGGTGGCGGTGATGCGGTAGCCGGGCACCGGCAGGCGACGGGCCTGCAGCCATTCCTGGAGTTCGGTCTTCGCGTCCTTGCTCCAGTTGCCGATCTCGGTGTTGGCGATGATCTCGCCGAACATGCGCTGGACCAACGTGCGGGCAGCGTCGAAGCCGCCGTCGAGGAAGGTGGCACCGATCACGGCTTCCAGCGCATCGGCCAGGATGGACACGCGCTGCGCGCCACCGCCGCGGGCCTCGCCCTCGGACAGGCGGACCACCTCGGGCAGGCCCAGCGACAAGGCCACCTTGTGCAGGCTGTCCTCGCGCACCAGGTGAGCGCGAACGCGGGTCAGGTCGCCTTCGTCGGAACCGGCGAAACGCTCGAACAGCAGGCTGGAGATGGTCAGGCTGAGCACCGCATCACCGAGGAATTCCAGGCGCTCGTTGTGGTCCGCACCATAGCTGCGATGGCGCAGCGCACGCTCCAGCAGGGCCTCTTCGTTGAAGCGGTAGCCCAGGCGGGATTGGAGTGCAGCGAGTCGGGAGTCCATCGCAGGTGAGGTCAGCGGGTGGTGGTCCTGGAAGTGCCTTGGTACTTGATCAGCAGGAAGACGGGCGAGAAGAGTTCCACTTCCTTGTTGTAGGCGAAGCGGATCACGACCTTGTCGTTCTCCTTGGTGATGTCGAGGTCCCTGCTGGTGATGGAGGTAATGCCGTAGTCAATATCCTTTTGGCGATCAAAGGCAGCCCGGATTTCCGGGACCGTGCTCAGGCCTTCGGCGGCAATCTTGTTGACCGCCTTGCTGATCGTGGAGTACTCGATGATCGTCGGTACCACCTTCATCACGATCAAGGCGCCAAAGCCAAGGACGATCGCCCACATCAGCAGACCCAGCAGCGTGACTCCGGACTGGCGGCGCCGCGTGTGCAAGCTCACAGTCATTCCCAGGTGCTCCCTACTTGAAGGATCCGATCCGCTTGGGATCGCTGAAGTTCATCCACACAAAGAAGGCCTTGCCCACGATGTTCTCGTCGGGCACGAAGCCCCACCACCTCGAATCCGTCGAATTGTCCCGGTTGTCGCCCATCATGAAATAGTGGCCGGGCGGCACCTTGCAAGTCACGCCTTCCGCACTGTAGCGGCAGTTGTCCTTGAAGGGAAAGCTGTAGGCATTCGAGATGCCAGACGGACGCTGCCGGTCGACGAGGATGCGGTGCTCCACCGTGCCGAGCTTCTCACGGTATTCCTTCTCGAACCGGTTGGCGTCCTCGTTGAAGAAGTCCGGCTGCGGGGCGGTCTGCAGCAGTTCTCCGTTCACCGTCAGCTGCTGGTTGCGGTAGGCCACCTCGTCGCCGGGGACGCCGACCACGCGCTTGATGTAGTCCACGCTCGGATCCTGCGGGTAGCGGAACACCATCACGTCGCCTCGCTGAGGATCGTGGTTGGCGATGATCTTCTTGTTGATCACCGGCAGCCGCACGCCGTAGTGGTACTTGTTGACGAGGATGAGGTCACCCACTAGCAAGGTCGGGATCATCGAACCCGACGGGATCTTGAACGGCTCGAAGAGGAACGAGCGCAGCAGGAAGACGATGAGGATCACCGGGAACAGGCCGGCGGTCCAGTCCAGCCACCAGGGCTGCATCAGCAGCGTGCGCTTGGCCCCTTCCAGGTCGCCATCGACCTTGGTGATGCCCTGCCGGGCCAGGTCCTTGCGGCGTGCGGCGTCCTGGGCTTCCAGGTTCTGCGCGGCGGCGATCCGGCGCGGCGCAAACAGGAATTTCTCAGCCAACCAGTAACCGAACGTCACCAGCGTGAGGATGAAGAGCAGCAACGAAAAGTTGCCTGTCCACTTGTTGAGGTACCAGCCGCCGAGGTAGACCACGAGGGCGCCATAGAACAAACCAGTCAACGAACTCATCAATCGTCCACTTGGAGGATGGCCAGAAACGCTTCCTGCGGCACCTCGACGGAGCCGATCTGCTTCATGCGTTTCTTGCCGGCCTTTTGTTTTTCGAGCAGCTTGCGCTTGCGGGAAATGTCGCCGCCGTAGCACTTCGCGAGCACGTTCTTGCGAAGTGCCTTGATTGTCTCACGCGCGATGATGTTGGCACCGATGGCCGCCTGGATGGCAACGTCGTACATCTGCCGCGAAATCAGCTCGCGCATCTTGGCCACGACGGCACGGCTGCGGTACTGGCTCTGGCTGCGGTGCACGATGATGGACAGCGCGTCCACCTTGTCGCCGTTGAGCAGGATGTCGACCTTCACGACGTCGGCCGCGCGGTATTCCTTGAACTCGTAGTCCATCGACGCATAGCCACGCGACACACTCTTCAACTTGTCGAAGAAGTCGAGCACGATCTCTGCCAGCGGCATGTCGTAGGTCAGCATCACCTGCCGGCCGTGGTAGGCCATGTTGATCTGGTTGCCGCGCTTGAGGTTGGCCAGCGTCATCACCGGGCCGACGTAGTCCTGCGGCATGTACAGGTGCACCGTGACGATGGGTTCGCGAATCTCGTTGATGCGTCCCAAGTCGGGCATCTTCGAAGGGTTCTCGACGTGGATCACTTCGCCGTTGCCGAGCTCGACCTCGTAGACGACGCTCGGCGCCGTGGTGATGAGGTCCTGGTCGAACTCGCGCTCAAGCCGCTCCTGCACGATCTCCATGTGCAGCAGGCCGAGGAACCCGCAGCGGAAACCGAAGCCCAGCGCCTGGCTCACTTCGGGTTCGTAGCGCAGGGAAGAATCATTGAGCTTGAGCTTTTCGAGCGCATCGCGAAGCTGGTCGTATTCGCTCGCCTCGGTGGGGTAGAGGCCAGCGAACACCTGCGGCTGGATTTCCTTGAAGCCGGGCAATGGTTCCGAGGCAGGTCCAAGGTTGTTGGGCAGCTTCTTCTCGAGCGTGATCGTGTCGCCGACCTTCGCCGCCTGCAATTCCTTGATGCCGGCGATGATGAAACCTACCTCGCCCGCGTTCAACACCTCGCGCGATTCGGACTTCGGGGTGAAGACACCCAGCTGCTCGGCCGCATAGACCGCGTCGCTGGCCATCATGCGGATGCGCTCGCCCTTGTTCAGCTGGCCATCGACCACCCGGACCAGCATCACCACGCCGACATAGTTGTCGAACCATGAGTCGATGATCATGGCTCGCAGCGGCGCCTCGGCTCGCCCCTTGGGCGACGGCATGCGGGCGATGACGGCTTCGAGGATGTCGTCGATGCCCTCGCCCGTTTTCGCACTGCAGGGAATCGCGTTCTCGGCATCGATGCCGATCACGTCCTCGATTTCCGCCTTGGCATTGGCCGGGTCGGCGTTGGGCAGGTCCATCTTGTTCAGGACCGGGATCACTTCCACGTGCAGGTCCAGCGCGGTATAGCAGTTGGCCACCGTCTGCGCTTCCACGCCCTGGCTCGCGTCCACGACCAGCAGCGCGCCTTCGCAGGCAGACAAGGAACGGCTCACTTCATAAGAGAAGTCGACGTGCCCCGGCGTGTCGATGAGGTTCAGGTTGTAGGTCCTGCCGTCGCGCGCCGTGTATTGCAACGCTGCTGTCTGGGCCTTGATGGTGATGCCGCGCTCGCGCTCGATGTCCATCGAGTCGAGGACTTGTGCTTCCATCTCGCGATCGCTCAGGCCCCCGCAGCGCTGGATGATGCGGTCGGCGAGCGTGCTCTTGCCGTGGTCGATGTGGGCAATGATGGAGAAGTTTCGGATGTGATCCATGCTGATCGTTCTAGGCGTCTTTCGCTTCAGTGGCAACGTGCGAATCGTTGCTGCGATAGCTCGTGCATCACAGTGCGATGCGACCGCGGCGAGCGCGGTGTCCAAGCCGAAAGACTGGCCGAAATGAAGCTAAAAAAAAGGCACGTCCAAATGGTGACGCGCCTTCCAACAAAACGTATGGCAACTGCTTGTTGGGCTTTCATTGTAGCCAAAAGCACCTCGCTGGAGACCGCGTCATTGCTTGATTTCTTGCCGTTGCCGCCTTCCAACAAAGAAAACTGTCAACAAGTTATCCACAAAGTGTTGTGGATGTCCTGGGGATAGTCGGAGGGTGGAAAACTGCTTGCTCAAGGAAGCAGTAAACCCGCCAAAAACACCAAAATTCTATCCCGGTGGCAGATGAATCCGTTACGCCGCCACAAGTTTGCGTCCGCTAACTTTCTGGCGCGAAATCAGTCCTCGCTCAATCCCGGTGCGCACCGGCGGACTGGATCCCATGTCGTGGAAAAACCCGGCGCCGGAGTCGGATGCACGACCCGCTTGGGCCGATGCCGAGCTCAGCCGCATCAATTGTCCGAAGGTGGTACCGGAACGAAGGTCGCGAAGTTGCCCCGCAACACGTGCAGCGGCAGCGGGCGCTTCTTGTCGATGTGCGACACGATGCCGTCGAACTGCTTCACATCGGTCACGTCGAACGAACCCACGCCGATGATCACGTCACCCACGCGCACACCGACTGACTCCGCTCCATCGCTCACCTTCGCCACCTTCACGCCTGTGTTGCGGCGGGCCGCCTGCTTGTCGGCAGCGGTGAGTTCGGTCACTTCGATGCCCCAGTTCTTCGCCGCCGCCGACGCCTTGCCGCCCGGCGCGGGCTTGTCGGCACCCTCGGCTGCGGCGGTGGCGTCATTGAGCTCCGACAGGTTGGCCGTCAGCGTCAGCGCCTTGCCTTGGCGGTTGATCTGCAAGGTGACCGCGGTGCCGGGCTTGAGCCCGCCCAGCGTGCGACGCAGGTCCACGGCACCATCCACGGCCTTGCCGTTGACGGTGAGCACCACGTCGCCCGGCTGAACACCAGCCTTGTCCGCGGGGGCACCTTGCACGACTTGGCGCACGAAGGCACCACGCGCCTTGTCCTTGCCGAGCTTGTATTCCTCGGCCAGCTCGCGCGGCACATCGACCGGCAGGATGCCGAGATAGCCACGGATCACGTGGCCCGAGGCGCGCAATTGATCGACCACGCGCATCGCCTCGTCAATGGGAATCGCAAAGGAGACACCGCCGAAGCCCACACGGCTCAGGGACTGCGAGTTCACGCCCACCACCTCGCCACGCAGGCTGATCAGCGGTCCGCCGGAGTTGCCCGGGTTCACCGCCGCATCGGTCTGGAGGAAGGACACCTCCTGTCCCGTCTCGCGCTGCTTGGCGCTCACGATGCCGGCCGTGACAGTGTTCTCCAGGCCGAAAGGCGAGCCGATGGCAAGGACCCACTCGCCCACCTTGAGCTTGCTGACGTCGCCCGTCTTCACCGTGGGCAGGCCGGTCGCTTCGACCTTCACCAGCGCCACGTCGGTCCGGTCGTCGGCGCCGACGATCTTGGCCTTGAACTCGCGCTTGTCGGGCAGCGAGACGGTCACTTCCGTCGCGCCGCTGACCACGTGCGCATTGGTCACCACGTAGCCGTCGGCACTGATGATGAAGCCCGAACCTTCCCCGGTGGGGCGCCCCTTCTCCTGGGTGCGGATGTTAACGACCGCAGGACCAACCTTCTCGACCAGCACGGTGAAGTCCGGCAGTCCGAATCCGGCCTGCGCATGCGCCGTCGAAGGCGCCATGCCAGCTGCCGCAATCAGCGCAACAGCGACGGCCACAGCCATGGAGAGTCGGTGCACGCGCGCGCCCGAGGTCGATGAAAGAGCTGTGTTGAGCATGAGAAGGTGTCCCACCAAATGATGTTCATCGGCCACGCAACCACCGTGCCGGCACCGTTGGTGCCGATGCAGCAGTCATGCAGCCCTGCTTATTTCCTGCGTTCCAGGCCGGCCGCGAAGGCCTTCAGCGTCGTCGTCGGCACGTCGCCCACCACCGTGATCCACCAGTCGCCCTGGCGGCGCATGAGTGTCTGCGTGGCGCCCATGCTGGTCAGCATGGATCGCGTATGGCGCTCGGCGTTGAAGGGCTCGATAAAGACCGAAACGTAGGTCAAACCGTCGGAGAAGATGGTCTGCAAGGCCTGCGGGCCATCCGCTGCCGGTGCATCCTGCGCGCCTTCCAGCGGCCGCTTGATGCAGCTCACCTGCTTGAAACCAGGCACCGTCTGCTTGAGTGCCCACCCTTCGGCTTCAAGCTTGGTGGGCGTGAAGCTGGGCTTGAGGATGCGGTAGCCCTCGAGCCGGCGCATGGGTTGCAACACGGCCTCGGGCTGCGAGCGCACGTTGATGGCGACGTCCGAGAAGGCCGAGGTCTCCAGCACCTCGCCGCGCTCGCCGATCACGTCGGCACGCAGCAGCAGGCCGGACATCTTCTCCGACCACAGTCGGTAGCCGAAGCGGAACAGGTCGCGCGGACGCAGCGCGAGAACACTCGCCTCATGGCCGGCCACGCGATCGTTGCCCTGCGGGCTCAGCTCGTAGAACTCGGCGATGCGGTCGTCGCCTACCTGTAGCAAGGCGGGAAAGGAATTGAGCAGGTCGCGCTGCTCCACCAGCGCCACGCGCGCCTGCGGCCACAGCGTGTGCACGACGTCGTTGTAGCGGAAGACGTAGCGCGTCTGGCCATCCAGCGAGTCGATGCGCTCGAACTGGTTGCTGCCCTCGCAGAAATGCACGATGCGGGCACTGGAGACCGCGCCGCCCGCACTCACCACGAAGGTGCCCTGGAAGTTGCGATGGCTCGCCGCCTCATGGATGCGCATCAGCCACGAGCGCACCTCCTTGGGCTCGAACGCGTGCTGCGTCTGGGCCGCCGCATGAGGCAAGAACGAACTCAAGGCGCCGAACATGGTCAGCGCGATCAGTGATCGGTGCAGCATGCGGGTCAGCGGGCGGGAACTTCGGCGGCGGCGTTGCGCAGGAAACCGGACGGCACGCCCAGGGCGGTGCTGCCGGCGAACTGCTTGTGGGCGGACATGTAAAGGTCGACACGTGCGTCACGCAGCATCTTGCCGGTGAGCACGATGGCCTGTGGCTCGGCGCTGCTGGCGCCTTCGGACGAGGCCGCCAGTGTCGGGGTGGAGACGTTCACCACCTGCACCGACGGCGTGCTGCCAAGGCCAAGGCGGGCAAACATGGAGTCCGAAGCGCCGCCCATCGGGCCGGGTGTACGCGTCACGAGCAAAGCGCCGGTCACCAGGACGAAGCCAGCAGCGACAGCCGAGGGCGCCATCCACGACCAGCGGGAATTCGCCACCTTGGCAGCCACCGCAGGCTCGGCCATGGCCTCTGCCACGGGTTCAGGCGCCAGCACCACGGGCTCTTCGGCCAACCGCCCGCGCAGTGCAGCGAGGAAATCGGCATCGCGGCGCGATGTTGAAGCGAGGTCTTCAGACCGCAGCACGTCGCCGATGAGCTGGTAGGCGTGCCAGGTGCGGCGGGTTTGCGCATCGTCTCGCCAGGCCGCGCAGGCGCGCAGCACCTCGGCTGAATCGAGTTCGCCATCCGTCAGGGCTGACAGGCTTTCCTTGGCCGACGATCCGCTCTCAGATCCGATTGACATGTCGATCTCCAAACACAAACGCCTTGACGCTCACGCGAGCTTTCACAGTTCTCACCAGCGCTCACCTTCTCGCGTGTCCAGCAACGGCCGCAATCGGGTGGCGATGGCTTCCCGCGCCCGGAAGATGCGCGAGCGCACCGTTCCGATCGGGCAGTTCATCAACTCGGCGATTTCTTCGTAGCTCAGGCCTTCGATCTCGCGCAGGGTGATGGCCTGGCGCAGATCATCGGACAAAGCCTCGATGGCGGCGTTCACGGTGGTGGCGATTTCCTTGCTCGCCAACACCGCTTCCGGCGTTTCGCCGTCGCTTAGTTCATTTTCAGTACGGGAAGTTTCATCGTCATCATCGCGGGAAGCACGCGCTGATTCCGTGACCAGCGGATCGCGCTTGAGTTCCACGAGAGTCTTCTTCGCCGTGTTGACTGCGATACGGTACAGCCATGTATAGAAGGCGCTCTCCCCCCTGAACTGGGGGATGGCCCGGTAGGCGCGGATAAAAGTCTCCTGCGCGATGTCCGGAATGAGGTCTACGTCACGAACCATGCGGCCGATGAGCCGTTCGATGCGCCGCTGGTACTTCACGACCAGCATCTCAAAGGCTTTGACGTCGCCACGCTTGACGCGTTCGATCAGCGGTGCGTCGGCGTCAGGAGCGTTCATTATTGTGATTGTGGGCTTGGCGCTGGCGTGGTGCAGCCATCGGAGCCGCAGGTGGGTCGCGAGGAATATACAGCACAGCGAAGGGCATGCCAGTGGGATTCCAGGCCGCGGCGCTGCACGGGCAGCCACGCCGTGCGAGGGCCGTCATCCGTGACATCGTTGACGAAGCGCAGGAGCATGAAGCCGCCCAGGTCCAGGCAGACGTCGATGCGGCCGTGCCAGGGCTCTTCGCCCATCGAGTCTTCCGGCCCCAGGTGCCAGGACTGCGAGTCCCAGCGCACGCTGCGGGGCGGGCACCGCAGCAGTCCGAATCCACCGAGTACCGATGCAACCGCTACCAGCATGGCGGCCGTGCGGACCGGCAAGGGGGCAGATTCACCCTCCGCCCGCGCAAAGGCCAGCAAGCACGCGACGCACACCACCAACAACAAGGCCACCGCGCCGCGCCAGAGGCTGAAGCGGCGGAGGGTGGCCTGGAAGTGAGCAGACGCGCGCATGGCGCAGCGCGCCGGATCAGGCGCGCTTGAAGACCAGCGTGCCGTTGGTCCCGCCGAAGCCGAAGTTGTTCTTCACGGCCACGTCGATCTTCAACTCACGCGCGGTGTTGGCGCAGTAGTCGAGATCGCACTCGGGGTCCTGGTTGAAGATGTTGATCGTCGGCGGCGAGATCTGGTTGTGCACGGCCAGCACGGTGAACACCGACTCGATGCCGCCCGCGCCGCCCAGCAGGTGGCCGGTCATGGACTTGGTCGAGTTGACCACCAGCTTCTTGGCATGGTCGCCGAAGGCCAGCTTGATGGCGTTCGTTTCGTTCACATCGCCCAGCGGCGTGGAGGTGCCGTGCGCATTCAGGTACTGCACCTGGTCGGCGTTGATGCCGGCATTGCGCAGCGCGGCCTTCATGGAGCGCTTGGGGCCATCGACGTTCGGTGCGGTCATGTGGAAGGCATCCGCCCCCATGCCGAAGCCGACCAGCTCGGCGTAGATCTTTGCGCCACGCTTCCTGGCGTGTTCGTACTCTTCGAGCACCACCACGCCGGCGCCCTCGCCCAGCACGAAGCCGTCGCGGTCCTTGTCCCAGGGACGGGACGCGGTGGCAGGATCGTCATTGCGGGTGGACAGCGCGCGGGCCGCAGCGAAGCCGCCGATGCCCAGCGGCGACACGGTGGATTCCGCGCCACCGGCGATCATCACGTCGGCATCGCCGTATTCGATGAGGCGGCCTGCCTCGCCGATGCAATGCAGGCCGGTCGTGCAGGCCGTGACGATGGCGAGGTTCGGGCCTTGGAAGCCGAACTTGATCGACACGTGGCCCGAGATCATGTTGATGATGGAGGCCGGCACGAAGAAGGGAGACACGCGGCGCGGGCCGCGTGCGACAAGCTCGGCGTGGGTTTCTTCGATCAGCGGCAAGCCGCCGATGCCCGAACCCACGAGGCAGCCGATGCGCTCGGCCTGCTCTTCGGTGAGCGCGTCGTTGGTCGGCAGGCCGGCATCCTTCACGGCCTGGATGGACGCCGCCAACCCATAGTGGATGAAGGCGTCCATGTGCCGCGCTTCCTTCGCCGGGAAGTACTCCTCGACGTTGAAGCCCTTCACCTCGCCTGCGAACTTGCAGGCAAAGTTCGATGCATCGAACTTGGTGATGTTGGCGATGCCGGACTTGCCGGCGAGCAGGCTGGACCAGCCTTCCTGCACCGTGTTGCCCACAGGGCTGATCAGCCCCAGGCCGGTGACAACGACACGACGACGACTCATGCGCTCACGCTTTCAGAGAACTCAGGCCTTCTGGTGCTTGACGGCGTAGTCGATCGCCAGCTGCACCGTGGTGATCTTCTCGGCCTCTTCGTCCGGAATCTCGATGCCGAACTCGTCTTCGAGGGCCATCACCAGTTCCACCGTGTCAAGAGAGTCGGCGCCCAGGTCGGCCACGAAGGCCTTCTCGTTGGTCACGTCGGACTCGGGCACGCCAAGTTGTTCGGCAATGATTTTCTTGACGCGGGATTCGATATCGCTCATGACTCCTCCAGGAGTGTTTACAGAAACAGCCCGGGATTCTAAGGGTTGTGAGGTGTCGCCTCTAAGACGCCCTCCAACCCCTTCCGGCCGGGCAGGTCCGGGGGTTTTGGGGTGAGCCTCAGCTCATGAACATGCCGCCGTTGACGTGCAGCTCGGTGCCAGTGATGTAGCCGGCCTGCGGCGAGGCCAGGAAGGCCACCGCCTCGGCGATTTCCTCGGGTGCCCCCAGGCGGCCCAGGGGAATCTGTGACAGCAACGCGGTCTTTTGCGCCTCGGGCAGCACCTCGGTCATGTCGGTGGCGATGAAGCCGGGGGCCACGCAGTTGACGGTGATGCTGCGGCTGCCCAGTTCGCGGGCGAGCGCGCGGGTCATGCCCGCCACGCCGGCCTTGGCCGCCGCATAGTTGGCCTGGCCCGCGTTGCCGCTGGCTCCCACCACCGAAGTGATGTTGATGATGCGGCCGTAGCGCTGCTTCATCATCGTGCGCATCACGGCGCGGCTGGTGCGGAACACGGCCTTGAGGTTGGTGTCGTGCACGGCGTCCCAGTCCTCGTCCTTCATGCGCATGGCCAGGTTGTCGCGGGTGATGCCGGCGTTGTTCACCAGGATGTGCAGCGCGCCGTGCTCCTTCACGATGGCATCGATGGCAGCATCCACCGCCTGCACATCGTTGACGTTCAGCGCAATGCCCTTGCCGCCCTGTGCCGCCAGTGCTTCGCTGATGCTCTGCGCACCGGATTCGCTGGTGGCAGTGCCGATCACCTTCACGCCCCTGCCGGCCAGCGCCTTGGCGATGGCACGGCCGATGCCGCGCGACGCACCGGTGACCAGCGCGACCTGTCCTTCGAATTGCACGCCGCTCATTGCACACCTCCGCTCAGCAAGGCCTCGGCTTCAGCCAGGCTCGCCGGGTCGAACACAGTGGCGGACTGCGCCTCGCCGTCGATGCGCTTGACCATGCCGGCCAACACCTTGCCTGGCCCGCACTCGACGATGTGCGTGATGCCGCGGGCACGGATCGCCTGCACCACCTCCACCCAGCGCACCGGACCGAAGGCCTGGCGATAGAGCGCCTCGCGAATGGCGGCAGGATCCTTCTCGACCTTCACGTCGATGTTGTTGACCACGTCGATGACCGGCGGTGCGATGGACGCAGTCGCGAGCTTGTCCTTGAGCCGTTCGGCGGCGGGCTTCATCAGGCTGGAGTGGAACGGCGCGGACACCGGCAGCGGCAGTGCGCGCTTTGCACCCTTGGCCTTGAGCGCCTCGCAGCCCTTCTCGACGCCCGCCTTGGAGCCGGCAATCACCGTCTGCTTTGGATCGTTGAAGTTCACCGCCTCGACAACCTCGCCCGTGGCCGCGACCACCTCGGCGCACACGGCACGAACAGCATCGGCATCCATGCCGAGGATGGCGGCCATCGCCCCCGTGCCCACCGGCACCGCCTCCTGCATGGCCTGTGCGCGGAAACGCACGAGAGGCAGGGCCTGCGCCAGCGTGAGCGAGCCGGCAGCGACCAACGCGCTGTATTCGCCCAGCGAATGGCCAGCCACCACGGCAGGCACGAGGCCCGTGTCGGCCAGCCAGGCGCGATAGCAGGCAATGCCCGCTGTCAGCATCACCGGCTGTGTGTTGGTGGTGAGGTCCAGTTGCTCCTTCGGCCCTTCCTTGATCAGGCGGCCGATGTCCTCGCCGAGCGCCTCGGACGCCTCGGCCAGCGTCTGGCGCACGGCGGGGTTGTCACCCCACGCGTCGAGCATGCCCACGGCCTGCGAGCCCTGGCCGGGGAAAACGAAAGCGAACGAAGTCATCGCGGATGTCTCTCTTGTTGTCGTTGTGCGCGGGCTCAGAGATCGAGCAGCACCGCGCCCCAGGTGAAGCCGCCACCGACGCCTTCGAGCAGCACGGTGTCGCCTCTCTTGATCTTCTCGGAACGCACGGCGCTGTCCAGCGCGAGCGGGATGGACGCCGCCGAGGTGTTGCCGTGCTGGTCGACGGTCACCACCACCTTGTCCATCGGCAGCTTCAGCTTCCTCGCCGTGCTCTGCATGATGCGGATGTTGGCCTGGTGCGGGATCAGCCAGTCGATGTCCGCGTCAGTCTTGCCAGCCTTGGTGAGCACCGAGCGCGCCACGTCTTCGAGCACGCCCACGGCCAGCTTGAACACGGCCTGGCCGTCCATCTTGAGCAGCGGATCACCCAGCACCGCGCCGCCGGACACATTGCCCGGCACGCACAGGATGCCCACGTGGCGGCCGTCCGCATGCAGCTCGGTGGCGAGCACGCCGGGCGTGTCGCTGGCTTCCAGCACCACGGCGCCGGCGCCATCGCCGAAGAGCACACAGGTGGTGCGGTCCTTGAAATCGAGGATGCGGGAGAACACTTCAGAACCGATCACCAGCGCCTTGGTGGCTGCGCCGGTGCGGATCATCGAATCGGCCACCGTCATCGCGTAGACGAAGCCCGAGCACACGGCCTGCACGTCGAAGGCGGCGCAGCCTTGCACGCCGAGCTTCTGCTGCACGAGGCACGCGGTGGACGGGAACACCATGTCCGGCGTGGACGTGGCGACGATGATGAGGTCGATGCTGCTGGCGTCGAGCTTGGCAGATTCAAGCGCGCGGCGAGCAGCCTCGGCCGCGAGGTCGCTGGACGCCACATCGGGCTCGGCGAAATGGCGGGCGCGGATGCCGGTTCGCTCGACGATCCATTCATCGGAGGTCTCGATGCCGTCGGCGGCCAGACGATCGGCCAGCGCCTGGTTGCTCAGGCGCTTGGGCGGCAGGAAGCTGCCGGTGCCGGTGATGCGCGAAAAACGTGCGGACATGTGATTCAGGCAGTGGACGCCGCGGCCGTGGGGGCCGGTGCGTCGTCGGTGACCGGGGGCATGGCGGCGAGCGTGTCGACGATGCGATCATGCACCCGCGTGAGCAGGCCGTGGCGGGCGGCATCATAAGCCCGGTTCATGGCTTGCTCGAACGCGAAGGCGTCGGACGAGCCGTGCGCCTTGAACACCAGGCCACGCAGGCCCAGCAAAGCGCCGCCACTGTAGCGGCGATGGTCAAGCCGGCTGGCCAGGCGGTTGAGCACGGGCTTGGCGAGCAGGCCGGCCAGCATGGTCAGCGGCGTGCGCTTGAACTCCTGCTTCAGGAATTGCGCGATGAGCGAGGCCAAGCCTTCGGAAGTCTTGAGCGCGACGTTGCCGACGAAGCCGTCGCACACCACGATGTCGACCTCGCCCTTGAAGATGTCGTTGCCCTCGACGTTGCCACGGAAGTTCATGTGGCCGGCGGTCGCTACGGCACGCAGGAGTTCACCGGCACGCTTGATGGCTTCGTTGCCCTTGATCTCTTCCTCGCCGATGTTGAGCAGACCCACGCTCGGGTTCTCCTTGCCGTCGACGGCAGAGACCAGTGCGCTGCCCATCACGGCGAACTGCAGCAGGTGCTCTGCCGTGCAGTCGACGTTGGCGCCAAGGTCGAGCACGGTGGTGTAGTTGCCCATCTTGTTGGGCATCACCGCCGCGATGGCCGGGCGGTCGATGCCGTCCAGCGTCTTGAGCAGGTAGCGAGACACCGCCATCAGCGCACCGGTGTTGCCGGCGGAGACGCAGGCCTGGGCGGCGGCTTCGCCGGAGGCATCGGGCTTGGCCTGGCTGATGGCCACGCGCATGGACGAATCCTTCTTGCGGCGCAACGCCACTTCGATGGGATCGTCCATCTCGACCACCTCGGTGGCAGCGACCACCTTGGTGCGCGGCCAGGAAGCGGCAGGCGCCAGGTCATCGGCTCGGCCGACGAGGATCAGTTCGGCCTCGGGGTGGGCCGCCAGGAAAGACTGGCAGGCCGGCAGCGTGACGGACGGGCCGTGGTCGCCGCCCATGCAGTCGATGGACAGGCGAACCTTCGCAAGCGCGGGGACGGCCGGCGAAGAAGACTGGGGTGACGGACTCATGTCAGGCGTGAAAACGCGCAGCCGCCTTGCTCAAGCCGAGCCGGCATCGGGCGGACCGTGCGCTCAGCGAGCAGCCCGCGACCCGCGCATGAAACGCGACCGCCCGGCTCTGCTGACGCAGGCCGGGCGGTAGGCAGCCAATCAATGAAAGCGGAACACGCACGCGAAGAATCGCGGACGGCTGTCGCTCTCGAATCAGGCGTCGGCCTTGGTCTTCAGGACCTTGCGGCCGCGATAGAAGCCCGTGGGGCTGATGTGGTGACGAAGATGCGCTTCGCCCGTGGTCGGCTCGACGGCGGTACCCGGCAGGGCAACGGCGTTGTGGGCGCGGTGCATGCCACGCTTCGAGGGCGACTTCTTGTTCTGTTGAACGGCCATAAGATTCTCCTAGGACTTCGGCGGCTGATCCCGCGGCATATTCGGCAGCACTCACGCTCGACCGAAGAAATGGCTGGTTTGCGCCATGCGCACATTCTGCAAGACACCCGTTGAACAGGCCACCTTGGAATTGCACCAACCGGAAAGCCTTTGATTCTAGCATGGTTCGCCCCGCTTTCCAGCACCAACCGACACGCTAGTTGGGCGGCCCGCCGCGCTTGAGCGCTGCGAGGGCGGCGAAAGGATTGGGCGCGGGGTCGTCCTCCAGCGCTTCCTCACCCAGGGACATGGGCAGCGGCTGCGGGCACACCTCATGACGGGGCACGAGGGGCACGGCCAGGAGCAGTTCGTCCTCGATCAGCTCGGCCAGGTCCAGTGAGCGGGGCAGCGCCAGAACGTCATCCTCGCTGTCGGCATCCAGCTGAGCGGCAGCGTCCTCACCGGCCACGAAACGGAAGCTGCGCTCGGCCTCCAGGTCGGTTTCCACCGGCCCCAGGCATCGCTGGCACACCAGGGACATCCGCGCTTTCGCAGCCAGATGCAGCCAGATTTCGGGTTCGCCGCCGCGCACCGGACGGCTTTCACCCTCGGCGTGCCAGGCGGCCTGGTCGGCTTCAGCGGGCGGCGCATCAGAGTGGGCCGCTTCAGCCAAGCGGGCCAGGGAAGACAGGGGCAGCGACCCATCCATCGTGCCGCCGTCCTTGGCGAAGGCAGCGACATCGAGTCGGGTCGGGTCCACAGGGCGGGATTTCATGGGGCCAGTGTACGAGGCGAAGGAGGCCCTCCGGACTGCGGGCGCTTGCGTGTGACGCCCGATGGGAGAATTGCCGAATGCCCGCCCATCCTCCGCTCATCCTTGGGTCGACCTCGCGCTACCGGCGCGAACTGCTCGACCGGCTCCGCCTGCCTTTTACCGTGGATTCGCCTCGCGTCGACGAGACGCCGCAACCCGGCGAGCGCCCTGCAGACCTCGCCCTGCGACTGGCACTGGCCAAGGCCCGCGAGGTGGCTTCGCGCACACCCGCCTCGGTGGTCATTGGCTCGGACCAGGTGGCGGACCTGGACGGGACGCCGGTGGGCAAGCCCGGCACCCACGACAAGGCCGTGGCACAGCTTCGGGCCATGAGTGGCAAGAGCGTGGTGTTCCAGACCGGCGTCGCCGTGGTACGACTGGATACCGGTTTCGAGACCGCGGTGCTGGTGCCGGTCACGGTGAGGTTCCGCCATCTGACCGATGCGGAAATCGAGCACTACCTTCAGGCCGAGCAGCCTTACGACTGCGCCGGCAGCGCCAAATCCGAGGCCCTGGGCATCGCCCTGCTGGATGCGATCGAGTCGGACGACCCGACGGCGCTGGTCGGGCTGCCACTGATCAAGACCTGCCAACTGCTTCGCCAGGCCGGACTCGATCCGCTCGCGGCACGATGAGCGGCACCTTGTTCCTCGTGCCCAACACGCTGGATTTCGGCGTGGTCGGCAGCGATCCACCGCCCCTGTCCGACGACCTGCCGCTGGGCGTCGTGCGCACGGCCGCGCGGCTGGCTCACTGGGTGGCCGAGAACGCCAAGACGACCCGCGCTTTCCTCAAGCGGGTCGATGCCGTGGTGCCGCTGGCGCAGGCACTGCAAGCGGTGGAGATCGTGGAACTGCCGCGGCCGCCCAAGGGCAGCAAGGCACCAGCTTCCGGAGCGAGCCTGGACGCCCTGCTCGCCCCTGCCCTGGCGGGGCACGACATGGGCCTCATCTCCGAAGCCGGCCTTCCGGCCGTGGCCGACCCCGGCGCGCTTCTCGTGGACGCCGCACACCGCCTCTCGATCAAGGTTGTCCCGCTCGCGGGCGCCAGTTCTCTGATGCTCGCCCTGGCGGCCAGCGGCCTGAACGGCCAGAGCTTCGCGTTCGTGGGCTACCTGCCGGTGGAGGCCGCTGAGCGCGCGGCACGGATCCGGGAGCTCGAAGCCTTGTCGCGCAAGGCCGGGCAGACGCAAATGCTCATCGAGACGCCCTACCGCAACGAAGCCATGCTGGACGCGCTGCTCGCATCCCTGGCGCCAACGACCAGGTTGTCAGTGAGCTGCGGACTCACCCTCGCCTGCGGCTGGACGCGCACCGACACCGTGGCACGCTGGAAGGCCGGCAAATCGGCCATCCCCAAGGACATCCCGGCGGTGTTCAGCCTACTGGTCTGAGTCCGCCGGCACCGTCTTCTTGGCGCCGAACAGCGCCGCCACCTTGCGCTTGGGCTTGATGTTCGGCGAATGGCCGCGCGGCGTGGAAGGGGCAGCCTGCGCGGCCTTCTCCCAGGCCGGTTCGGCCGTGGTGCTGGCCTCGTAGGGCCGCTCGAAGAACGGGTCGACGGGCTGCCTCGGCAAGGGCGGAACGTAGCCCCCACCGGAACGCGGCGCGGGCCGGCTTTCGCGGCGCTCGTCCTCCTCGCGGCGCGGGCGCTCGCGCGACTCGCGGCGCGGACGTTCGTCGTCCAGCTCCAGCGGCTCGAGCTCGAGCTTCTTCTTGATGAGCTTCTCGATGTCGCTGACCAGGCGGGAATCCTCGCGGGTGACCAGCGTGATCGCCAGTCCGGAAGCGCCGGCGCGGCCGGTGCGGCCGATGCGGTGAACGTAGTCCTCCGCGTTGAACGGCACGTCGAAGTTGAACACCGCCGGGAGGTCGGCGATGTCCAGGCCACGGGCGGCCACGTCGGTGGCCACGAGCACGTCCACCTCGCCGCGCTTGAAGGCGTCCAGCGCCTTCAGGCGCTCGTCCTGAGACTTGTCGCCGTGCAGCGCGTTGGTTCGCAGGCCGTCGCGCTCGAAGGCGCGCGCCAGGCGGGCGCAGCCGAGCTTGGAGTTCACGAAGATGATGGCCTGGGTCAGCGCGCGGTCCTTGAGCAGCTTGAGCACCGCAGCACGCTTGTCGTCGGTGCTCACGCTGTAGAAGCGCTGCTCCACCGTCGAGGCCGTGGCGTTCGGTCGAGCCACCTCGACCAGGATCGGGTCTTGCAGATAGCTCTCGGCCAGGCGCTTGATTTCAGGCGAGAACGTGGCCGAGAACAGCAGGGTCTGGCGCTGCTTGGGCAGGTAGCTGAGGATGCGCTGCAGGTCGGGCAGGAAGCCGATGTCCAGCATGCGGTCCGCCTCGTCGAGCACCACATATTCGACCTGGTTGAGCACGGCATTCTTCGCTTCGATGTGGTCGAGCAGCCGGCCTGGCGTGGCGATGAGTACTTCGACGCCAGCCTTCAGCTCGAGCGTCTGCGGCTTCATGTCGATGCCGCCGAAAACAACGGCTGCGCGCAGCTTCGTGTGCTTGGAGTAGGTCTTGATGCTGTTGGCCACCTGGTCAGCGAGTTCCCGAGTCGGCGCCAGGACCAGCGCACGCACCGGATGCCGGGCTGGCGACATCGAGGCGTTCTCGTGCTTGAGCATCTTCTGCAGCAGCGGCAGCGAGAACGCGGCGGTCTTGCCGGTGCCGGTCTGGGCGGCGCCCATCACATCGCGGCCGTCCAGCACGATCGGAATCGCCTTCGCCTGGATGGGCGTCATGGTGAGGTAGCCCGATTCCGCGACGGCCCGAAGCAGCTTCGGATCGAGCGGGAGGGTGTCAAAACGGGCGGGGGCGGGCGAAGGCGAATCGGTGGGAGTCGACCCGGCGCCGGCGGCCAGGGGGTTTTCGGTCATCCGGGGATTATCGCTGCCCCGGGGATCGGGGGTCATCCTGACATGAGCGCCCACTAGAATCGGCGGGCTTCGGGCTTCAGCAGACCATCCCATGATCCTTGTTACCGGCGGCGCGGGCTTCATCGGCGCCAACTTCGTCCTCGACTGGATCGCCAGCACCGGTGAGCCTGTGATCAACCTGGATGTGCTGACCTACGCCGGCAATCTGGAAAGCCTCGCATCGTTGGCGGGCGACAGCCGCCACCTCTTCGTCAAGGGCGACATCTGCGACCGCGCGCTGATCGACCGCCTGCTGGCCGAACATCGGCCGCACGCGATCGTCCACTTCGCCGCTGAAAGCCACGTGGACCGGAGCATCCATGGCCCGGCCGCCTTCGTGAAAACCAACGTGGAAGGCACCTTCACCTTGCTGGAAGCGGCCCGCCAGCACTGGGTGCCTCTGCCTGAACCGGAGCGCTCGGCATTCCGCTTCCATCATGTGTCCACCGACGAGGTGTACGGCTCTCTGCCCCCGACCGCAGCGCCGTTCACCGAAGAGCATCTGTACGAACCCAACAGCCCGTACTCGGCCAGCAAGGCAGCCAGCGATCACCTGGTGCGTGCCTGGCACCACACCTACGGGCTGCCGGTGCTGACCACCAACTGCAGCAACAACTACGGCCCATTTCATTTCCCGGAGAAACTCATCCCGTTGATGATCGTCAACGCACTCGCTGGAAAGCCCTTGCCGGTTTACGGTGACGGCATGCAGGTCCGTGACTGGCTGTACGTGAAAGACCACTGCTCGGCCATCCGCGAAGTGCTTGCCAGGGGGAAAGTCGGCGAGACCTACAACGTGGGCGGCTGGAACGAGAAGCCAAACATCGAGATTGTGCGCACCATTTGCGCGCTGCTCGATGAGATGCGCCCGGATCCTGCCGGCAGCTATTCCAGGCTGATCGCCTACGTCAAGGATCGCCCCGGGCACGACAGGCGCTATGCCATCGATGCACGCAAGCTCGAACGCGAGCTGCAGTGGAAGCCTGCCGAGACCTTCGAGACCGGCATCCGCAAGACGGTCCGCTGGTACCTGGACAACGCCGAATGGGTGGCGCGTGTTCAAAGTGGCGCCTACCGGGACTGGGTCGCCACGAACTACAGCGATCGCGCGGTGGCATGAAGATCCTTCTTTTCGGCAAGAACGGCCAGGTAGGCTGGGAGCTGCAGCGTTCGCTGGCGCTACTGGGCGAGGTGGTCGCGCTGGATTTCGACAGCGTCGGGTCCCTGTCAGGCGATTTCTCCAGGCCCGGACAGCTGCAGGCCACGGTGCGTTCAGTATCACCTGACGTGATCGTCAATGCTGCAGCTCACACGGCGGTGGACAAGGCGGAGAGCGAGCCGGCCCTCGCACGCACCATCAATGCCGAAGCGCCCGGAGTGCTGGCCCGCGAGGCGGCCGCGTCTAGCGCTTGGCTGGTCCACTACAGCACCGACTACATCTTCGACGGCAGCGGCGACCAGCCCCGCGCGGAAGGCTCACCCACAGGTCCGTTGAATGTCTATGGCCAGACCAAGCTGGAGGGCGAAGAGCTGATCAGGACCAGCGGCTGTTCGCATCTCATCTTCCGCACCAGCTGGGTGTATGGCGCCCGCGGCAGCAACTTCGCCAAGACCATGCTGAGGCTGGCCGCAGAGCGCGACAGGCTCACCGTCATCGACGACCAGATCGGGGCTCCCACGGGCGCCGATCTCCTGGCGGACCTGACTGCCTTGAGCTTGCGCCAAGCCACTCGGGACCCAGGCCTGTCAGGGATCTATCACGCTGCTGCCGCGGGGCAGACGAGCTGGCACGGCTATGCATGTCACGTGATCGCGCAAGCCCGATCAGCAGGCATGCCGATCAAGGTCTCGGACGACGCCATCGTGGCGGTGGGCACCGACGCGTTCCCGACGCCCGCACGCCGTCCGCTGAACTCGCGGCTGGACACCCGCAAGCTGCAGCGATCCTTCGGTGTGACCCTGCCCCCCTGGCAAGCTGGGGTCGACCGCATGCTGAACGAACTCCTGGCCAAAGCCTGAAGACCCAGGGCACATCATGAGCACCAAACAACGCAAGGGAATCATCCTCGCCGGCGGTTCCGGGACACGTCTGCATCCCGCGACGCTGGCCATGAGCAAGCAGTTGCTGCCGGTGTACGACAAGCCGATGGTCTATTACCCGCTCTCTACGCTGATGCTCTCGGGCATCCGCGACATCCTTCTCATCAGCACGCCACAGGACACCCCGCGCTTCGAGGCGCTGCTGGGCGATGGCTCGAAGTGGGGCATCAACATCGAATACTGCGTGCAGCCTAGCCCGGACGGACTCGCGCAGGCCTTCATCCTCGGCCGCCGGTTCGTCGATGGCGCGCCCAGTGCGCTGGTCCTTGGTGACAACATCTTCTACGGACATGACTTCCAAGGGTTGCTGCATGCAGCCACGTCGCGCGACGAAGGAGCCTCCGTATTCGCATACCACGTCCACGACCCGGAACGGTACGGCGTGGTCGAGTTCGATGCCGGCAAGCGAGCCTTGAGCATTGAGGAAAAGCCCAAGGCTCCGAAAAGCAACTACGCCGTCACCGGGCTGTACTTCTACGACAGCCAGGTCTGCGACATCGCCGCCGAGATTAAGCCTTCGGCCCGCGGCGAACTGGAAATCACCGACGTGAACGCGCGCTACCTCGCCCAGCAGCAGTTGAATGTCGAGATCATGGGACGCGGCTATGCGTGGCTGGACACGGGCACGCACGACAGCCTGCTCGAAGCGGGCCAGTTCATTGCCACGTTGGAGAAACGTCAGGGCTTGAAGGTCGCCTGCCCCGAGGAAATCGCGTACCGCGCCGGCTGGATCAATCGCGAACAACTGGAAGCCATGGCCAGGCCCATGCTCAAGAACGGCTACGGGGCCTACCTGATGCAGATCGTCAACAGCCAGGTGTTCTGATGAAAGTCACGCGCACCCAGATCGATGGTGTCATGCTGCTGGAGCCACGGGCCTTCGGTGATGCACGCGGCTTCTTCATGGAAAGCTTCAACGAGAAGACTTTCTTCGAGGCGACCGGACAGCATCTGCATTTTGTGCAGGACAACCACTCACGCTCCGCCCGCGGCGTACTGCGCGGCCTGCACTACCAACGTGAGCCGCACGCCCAGGGCAAACTGGTGAGGGTGGTGAGCGGCGGCGTGTTCGACGTCGCAGTGGACATCCGGCGCGACAGCCCCACGTACGGCCGATGGGTCGGTGTGGAACTCACGGCCGACAATCACCGGCAGCTGTGGATTCCGCCCGGCCTGGCGCACGGCTTCCTGGTGACCACAGATTCGGCAGACTTCCTGTACAAGACCACGGACTACTACGCTCCTCAGGCAGAGGGCTGTATCCGATGGGACGACCCGGACCTCGCCATCGAGTGGCCGTTGGCCGGGATGGAGCCATCACTCTCGGCAAAGGACCTGGCTGGCGGTTACCTGCGCGACCTCTGATCGCTTCGTCCAACGGGCGCGTGGGCGGGACACGGTCAACGCCTCACGATCATCCAGCGGGGCACCTTGAACTTGACGATACGTCCGTAGAGCACGGTGTACGTTCCTGCGAACAGCACGATGAACAGCGCCAGCAGATGAGAGTTGTTCCAGAAGAACAGCGCCGGTACGACCGACATCATGCACAACATCCACAGATAAGGTGCCGTCAGCGAGTTGCGCTTCGTGAGCACCTTGGCGTTGCGGTTGCCCACAGCCCAGCGCATGAGGCGCCGGTAGATCAGGCTGTGCAGGTGCACGCCGTCGGGCATGCCGATGGGCCGGCCACGGACGAATCGACGACGGTAGATGGAGAAGACCGTCTCGAAGATGGGATAGATGCACATCAGCAACGGGCACAGTGGTGACACCTGCGGATTTCGGTGGATCAGCAGCAGCGACAGTTCGGCCACCAGAAATCCCAAGAAGTAGGCGCCACCGTCGCCCAGGAAGATAAGGCCTGCAGGGAAGTTCCAGATAAAGAACCCAAGCACCGCGCCGACTCCACCAAGCGCCCACCAAGCCAGCATGGGATCCTTGGCTTGGAACGCCACGTAGGCCAGGCCGCCCAGCATGAGGACGACACACATGCCGGCCAGGCCGTTGAAGCCGTCAATGATGTTGATGGCATTGGCCACACCCGCGACCGCAAACACCGTCAGGATCATGGCCGCTGGCGTGAAGGTGATGATCCAGTCGACACCCGGGATGTCGGTGCGCCGGATGACAGCGTCAAGCAGCCAGCCGGCCAACGCCGCCGAAACCGCCGTGAAGAACAGCCGCCGCCTCGGGCTCTGGGTCTTGGTGAGATCCTCGGCCAGCCCTGCGAGGAACGCCGGCATGCCTGCAAGCATGATGAGTGGTCCGCCGACCGCCTCGGCACCCATCCGCAGCCACAGGACGAGGATGCTGGCAGATACCCCCAGAACGATCCCAAGGCCGCCGATTCTCGGCACCGGGCGTGCATGGAATTTTTGGGGGCCGCTCATGTCGTTGTCGCCCGACAGGTGACCGTGGGCATTGGCAAACCGGACAACGACGAAGGTGATCAGCGTGGAAACAAGAAATCCGCAGAACAAGACAAGCATTGCGGAAGTGTAAGCCCCCGCACCGCGACGGACGGACGGCCCGCAGTCCGATGAACCGCATCGGTGCACTGCGCACCACCCAACCGCAGCCTTGCTACACTAGTGCGTTCACGGCATGAACAAACCCCACCCCGATCCCATGAATCCAGCCGGCAATCTGGACGCTGCGGTATCCCACGCGGACGATGCGTCGGCGCTGGATGCCTTGCGCCTGCTGCAGGAGCGGCCAGAACTCAGTCAGCGCGAATTGTCGCGCCAACTGGGTCTCAGCCTGGGTAAAACGCACTATCTGCTCCATGCACTGCTGGATAAGGGGCTGCTGAAGGTCAAGAACTTCCGGCAGGCCGACAACAAGATGGCATATGCCTACCTGCTGACACCCAAGGGCATCCGCGCCAAAGTAGCGTTGACCCGATCCTTCCTCGCACGCAAGGAAGCCGAGTTCGAGCAACTGCAAGCGACCATCGCCAGGCTGCGCCAGGAGGTGCAGCACGACCACACCCCGCATACGGGGCCCGATCACTGATTCCCAACGATCCACACAGCATGCAGCTCAAAGGAAAACGCATCCTCGTCACGGGTGCAGACGGCTTCATCGGCTCCCACCTGACGGAGCATCTTGTGCGCCAGGGCCACAACGTGCGCGCCTTCGTGCTCTACAACAGCTTCAACTCATGGGGCTGGCTTGATGAAAGCGAGGCCGCCATCAAGGACTCGCTGGATGTGTTCGCTGGAGACATCCGCGACCCGCATGGCGTGCGCACCGCCATGAAGGACTGCGATGTCGTGCTGCACCTAGCCGCACTAATCGCCATTCCGTATTCCTATCATTCGCCGGACACCTACGTCGACACCAACGTCAAAGGCACCCTGAACGTGGTCCAGGCGGCACGCGACCTGGGCGTGGAGCGTGTGGTTCATACCTCCACCAGCGAGGTCTACGGCACCGCACGCTTCGTCCCCATCACCGAAGAGCATCCATTGCAGGGGCAGTCGCCCTACTCGGCTAGCAAGATCGGTGCGGACCAGATCGCCACCAGTTTCCACCTGTCGTTCGGGACGCCCGTGTCAGTAATCCGCCCATTCAATACCTATGGCCCCCGGCAGTCGGCCCGCGCGGTGATCCCGACCATCATCACGCAGATTGCCGCGGGCGCACGCGAGATCCGCCTGGGCGCGACGCATCCCACGCGCGACTTCAACTATGTGCAGGACACGGTCCGCGGCTTCCTAGCCGTGGCGCAGAGCGATGCTGCCATCGGCCAGGTGGTGAACGTCGGAAGCAACTACGAGATCTCGATCGGCGACACGGCACGGTTGATCGCGCAATTGATGGACAGCGACGTCGAGATCCTGAGCGACGAGCAGCGCCTGCGCCCTGCCGGCAGCGAAGTGGAGCGTCTGTGGGCCGACAACAGCCGCGCCAAGGCGCTCACAGGCTGGGTGCCTGAGTACGGCAGCCCCGACGGCTTTGCGCGCGGGCTGGCAGAAACCATCGATTGGTTTCGCGATCCCCGCAACTTGGGCCGCTACAAGGCCGGCCGCTACAACATCTGAGGCCCGTCATGAGCAACACGACGAATGGATCCGCGGCGCCGACCGCTGTGCTGGACGCGGTGCGCAGCGTGCTGGGAACGCCGACGGGGACCATCGCCCTGCACGAGCCGGAGTTCGCGGGCCAGGAGTGGACCTACGTCAAGGAGTGCATCGACACCGGCTGGGTTTCGTCGGTGGGCTCCTATGTCGACCGCTTCGAGCGTGACTTGGCGGAAGTCACCGGTACCGCCCATGCCGTCGCCACCTCGAACGGAACCTCCGCGCTGCACACCTGCCTGCTGTTGGCAGGCGTGCAGCCAGGTGACGAGGTGCTCATTCCTGCGCTGACGTTCATCGCCACGGCCAACGCCGTGTCCTATGCCTCGGCCACGCCGCACTTCGTCGAGTCCGAGTCCACCTCCCTCGGTGTCGATGCCCGGGCACTGGACGACTACCTGACCGAGATCGCCGACAGTCGCGATGGCGAGTCATTCAATCGCCGCACTGGAGCGCGAATCCGCGCACTCGTGGTCATGCATGTGTTCGGCCATCCCTGCGACTTGGACGCGTTGGCTGAACTGGCGAGCCGCTGGCACCTCGTCCTGATCGAGGACGCGGCCGAGTCGCTGGGTTCCACCTACCACGGCCGCCACACGGGCAATGTGGGCATCGTGTCCGCCTTGAGCTTCAATGGCAACAAGCTGGTTACCACCGGCGGCGGTGGTGCCGTGCTGACCAACGATCCGGCGCTGGGCAAGCGGGCCAAGCACCTCACCACGACTGCACGCGTGCCCCACCGCTGGAACTTCATCCACGACGAGGTGGGATACAACTACCGGCTGCCCAATCTCAACGCTGCGCTGGGCTGCGCGCAGCTTGAGCGCCTGGGTTCATTCGTGGAGCGCAAGCGTCGACTTGCCTCGCGCTACGAAACCGCATTCGAGAACGTCGCCGCAGCACGCTTCCTGCGCGAGCCAGCGGGCACCAGCAGCAACTTCTGGCTCAACGCCATCGTGCTCGACGAAAGTCTGGCGCCGCGTCGCGACGAAGTGCTGGCGATGCTCAACGACGCCGGCTACATGTCGCGCCCGATCTGGACGCTGATGCATCGGCTGCCGATGTATGCCGCATGCCCCCGCATGCCGCTGCCGATGGCCGAGTCGCTCGAAGCCCGGATCATCAACCTGCCCAGCAGCCCTCGCCTGGCCGACTGAAGATGACCCGCAAGCGCATCTGCGTCGTCACTGGTAGCAGGGCCGAGTACGGCCTCCTGTACTGGATCATCCACGACCTTCGCGAGGCAGCGGAGGTCGAGCTCCAACTGGTGGCCACCGGGATGCATCTGTCGCCGGAGTTCGGCATGACGGTGCGCCAGATCGAGGCCGACGGCTTCAAGGTCGACAAGCGGGTCGACATGCTCCTGTCCAGCGATACCTCCGGTGGCGTGGCCAAGTCTGTAGGCCTGGGGGTGATCGGGATGTCCGATGCCCTCGAGTCCCTGATGCCCGATGTGGTGCTGGTCCTGGGCGACCGATTCGAAATCCTCGCCGCCGCCCAAGCCTGCCTGATTCACAAGATTCCGCTGGCGCACATCGCCGGTGGGGACGTGACCGAAGGTGCTTTCGACGAATCCATCCGTCATGCCATCACGAAGATGTCTCATGTGCACTTTGTGACGAACGAAGACGCGGCGCACCGCGTACGGCAGATGGGCGAAGACCCGAAGCGAGTGCACGTGGTGGGCAGCCCCGGACTCGATCATCTGCGCCGCCGCCCCTTGCTCGACCGCACCGAGCTTGAGGGCGCATTGGGTACCTCCCTTGGGCCACGCAACCTGCTAGTCACCTTCCACCCGGTCACCCTGTCCGAAGATGACGGCGTCGGCGAATTCGACGAGTTGCTGCGCGCACTGTCGGACACGGACCCGTCGACCACCATCTGGTTCACCCGGCCGAACGCGGACACCGGCGGCCGACGCATTTCAAATCGGCTCGACCAATGGGCAGCCACACAAGGCGATCGCGTGAAAGTGCACACGTCACTGGGCCAACTGCGCTACCTCAGCCTGATGGCGCAGGCCGATGCAGTGGTCGGCAATTCATCGAGCGGCCTGTACGAGGCTCCGTCACTGAAGGTTCCGACCGTGAATATCGGCGACCGCCAGGGCGGCCGGCTCAGCGCTGCGTCCGTCATCCATTGCGAGCCCCGACACGACGCCATCAGTGCAGCACTGCGTCAGGCACTCGCGCTTGACTGCTCCGCCACTACGAACCCGTACGGCGACGGACACACCGCACCGCGCGTTGTCCAGGCACTCATCGACTTGCCTGCGTCTGCCTTGCTGCTTCGCAAACCATTCCACCTTGTCTGAGGCTCTCCTCATGCCCAAGCGCACCCTCTTCATTGCCGAAGCTGGCGTCAACCACAACGGGTCGTTGTCGCAAGCCCTGGCGCTGGTGGACGTGGCCGCGGACGCCGGTGCAGATGTCGTCAAGTTCCAGACCTTCAAGGCAACGAATCTGGTGACTGCCAGCGCGCGCAAGGCCGACTACCAGGTCAGCAATACAGGAGAAGCCGGGGGCCAGCTTGAGATGCTGCGCCGGCTCGAGCTGTCGCCGGCCGACCACCTGGCGCTTCTGCAGCGATGCCGCGAGCGGGGAATCCGATTCATGTCCACCGCCTTCGATCCGCAGAGCCTGGACTTCCTCGCGACGCTGGACATGCCAGCCATCAAGATCCCGTCGGGCGACATCACCCATGCACCAATGGCCCTGCAGGCGGCACGGCTGCGCCGGCCACTCATCGTCTCGACCGGAATGAGCACCTTGGCCGACATCGAGGCCATGCTGGGCGTGCTGGCGTTCGGCTTGACCTGCCAGTCCGCGCCTTCGGGCCGGCGCGATTTCGACGCGGCGCGCTGCAGCCCGCAGGGCGAGGCGGCTTTGCGCGAATTCGTGACGCTGCTGCACTGCACGACGCAGTACCCGGCCCCCCCGGAAGCGGTGAACCTGCTCGCCATGGACACCATGGCGCAGGCCTTCAACCTCCCAGTTGGCTATTCGGACCACACCATCGGCATCGAAGTCTCGATCGCCGCCGTAGCGCGGGGGGCCACGGTGATCGAAAAGCATTTCACCCTGGATCGCGCCCTGCCAGGGCCAGACCACGCCGCATCCCTCGAACCTTCAGAGCTGAAGCAACTGGTGGCGGCCATCCGAGTGGTGGAACGGGCGCTGGGCAGCCGGACCAAGGCGCCAGCGCCGGCAGAGCTGGACAACCGCAGCGTGGCACGGCGCAGCATCGTCGCAGCTCGTCCGCTATCGCGTGGCGAGGTGCTCACGCTGGACTCGTTGGCCTTCAAGCGGCCTGGCACAGGCCTGCCACCGCTGGAATGCTGGGACCTCATCGGCAAGCCGGCTGCGCGCGACTACGCCGAGGACGACCTGATCCTGCCATGAGCCGCCCAGCGATCATCATCATTGGCGCCGGTGGTCATGCGATCGTCGTGGCCGACGCCTTGCTGTCACAAGGTCGCGAGGTGCTCGGTTTCGTGGACGCTAACCAGGCTCTCCACGGCGGCCGGCTGCTGGGCCTGCCGGTGCTCGGTGACGACTCTGCACTCGCCACTCACGCGGGCGATTCAGTGGAGCTGGCCAACGGAATCGGCGGTACTGGCACCTTGGGCAGCGTGGTTCGAGGTACCATCCGCCGCGCCGTGCAGGAGCGCCTGGAAACGCAAGGATGGCGCTTCGCGCCGGTCCTGCACCCCCGCGCCGTTGTTTCGCCCTATGCGACCATCGAGCCGGGCTCGCAGGTCCTGGCAGGCGCCGTGGTCCAGGCGATGTCGCATGTCGGACGGGGCGCCATCGTCAATACCGGCGCCATCGTGGAGCATCACTGCGAGGTCGGTGCCTTCGTCCACCTCGCGCCGGGGTGCACGCTGTGCGGCAACGTGTGCATCGGCGAAGAAGCCCACATCGGCGCAGGCGCGGTCGTGCGCCAGGGTGTGCGTATCGCTTCGCGGGTCGTGGTTGCGATGGGCGCCGCCGTGACCCGCACCGTGGAGAGTGGAGCAGTCGCCGGCGTGCCGGCGCGGCCCTTCGGAATGTCGTCATGAAACTTTGGGAACAGGTCCTTGTCGGGCCACAAACGAGCTTGCGCGACGCGCTGGCGGTCATCGACCGGACCGGCAGCCACATGGCGCTGGTCGTCGATGCCGATCGCCGGCTGATGGGCACACTGAGTGATGGCGATATCCGCCGTGCTCTGTTGCGCGGTATCGAGCTGGTGGACTCCGTGACGCGTGCCATGCACAAGACGCCCGTATGTGCACGCACGACCGACGACACGACGGCCATCCTGTCCACCATGCGGCGCAGGGGGCTGCACCAGATGCCGGTGCTGGACCCGCGCGGACGGGTGGTCGGTCTGCAGACGTACGTCGACTTCTTCGACACCCCCCGCCGCACCAACTGGGTGGTGATCATGGCAGGCGGTCTGGGCACGCGGCTCGGTGAACTGACTCGCGATACGCCCAAGCCGATGCTGCAGGTGGGATCGCGCCCCTTGCTGGAAACGATCGTCCGGCACATCGCGGGACAGGGGTTCGAGCGCATCTACCTGGCGGTCAACTACAAGGCCGAGCAGATCGAAGCGCACTTTGGCGACGGGTCTGCCATGGGTCTTGATATCCGCTACCTGCGCGAAAACCAGCGCATGGGAACCGCCGGCGCGCTCAGCCTTTTGCCGGAAGTACCGACCGACCCCATCATCGTCACCAATGCCGACCTGCTGACCAAGGAGGATTTCGGCCACATGGTGGACCGACACGTCGAACTCGGAGCCGACGCCACGATGGCCGTGCGTCCCTACGAGATGCAGGTTCCGTTCGGGGTGGTCCGAGAGTCGGACGGCCGCATCGAAGCCATCGAGGAGAAGCCGATGCAGCGCTTCGTGGTGAACGCGGGCATCTACGTGCTCTCGCCGCAGAGTCTGCAGCTGGTACCCCGCGACTGCTTCTTCGACATGCCTTCCCTGTTCGAAGCCCTCGCGCTTCGCGGTATGCACGCACGCTGCCATCACATCAATGGCTATTGGATGGACATTGGCCGCCTGTCCGACTACGAACGCGCCAACACGGAATTCAACGAGGTATTCAGATGATCGACGGCAAACGAGTGCTCGCGTTGGTTCCTGCGCGACGCGGATCCAAAGGTCTGCCGATGAAAAACATCCGCCTGCTGCACGGAAAGCCACTGCTTGCCTGGCCCATCGAGGCCGCCAGCGGCTCGACCCTCGTGGACCGCGTCGTGATCAGCACGGAGGATCCGGAATTTGCCGCCATCGCACAAAGGGCAGGCGCAGATGCGCCTTTCCTGCGCCCCGCTGAACTGGCGAACGACACGGCACCCAGCATCGGGTTCATTCTTCACGCCTTGGACACACTCGAAGCCGCCGGCGACGCATACGACTATCTGGTCCTTTTGGAGCCAACCTCGCCGCTGACTGAGACCAGCGATGTGGACGCGGCCTTGCGCCAATTGCATGCCCGCCGAAACGAAGCAGACGCCATCGTGGGCGTCAGTGCGCTGGTCAGTACGCATCCGGCATTCGCAGTCCGTGAAAACCCTGACGGATTGATTGAACCTTTTTCAGCGCCCACCTTTGGGCAACTCCCGCGGCGACAAGACATCGAGCCGCTCTACGCTCTGGACGGAAGCCTCTATATATCCGACGTGGACACCATCCGGCGGGAAAAAGGCTTTTGCCACCAACGGACCCTTCCCTATGTGACACCGCGCTTCAAGTCTTTCGAAGTGGATGACTTGGTGGACTTCATTTGCATTGAGGCCCTGTTGGCGCAGCGTGAGCTTGTCTCCGCAACGAATGCCTGAGCAACGCCCAAAAACCAGCTTCCTACACAGCGAGGACCAGTTGAAAAACCCTTCACCAGAGAACACCTCGGACAACTCCACCAAGGGCAGTGTTGTCGACAGCTCGGATTTCAGCCGTCGGCTCAATGCCGTCATCCCCGGTGGTGCGCACACGTATTCGAGGGGCGATGACCAATTCCCTTCCAATGCGCCACAGATCTTGCAAGGAGGCAAGGGTTCCAACGTCTGGTCACCGGATGGTCGCCGATTCATTGACTACGGCATGGCACTGCGTGCCGTGTCCATCGGCTACGCAGAACCCGAGATCAACGCTGCCGCCGTACGCGGCATGGAGCTGGGCAACAGCCTCACCCGTGCCTCAATGATTGAATTGGAAGCTGCAGAAAGGCTCGTTTCCCTGGTCGACTCGGTGGACATGGTGAAGTTCACCAAGAACGGCTCGACGGCCACATCTGCGGCCGTCAAGCTGGCACGTGCCTACACAGGCCGCACACTGATCGCGCGCTGCGCGCAACATCCATTCTTCTCATATGACGACTGGTTCATCGGGTCCACCCCGATCACCAGAGGCATCCCGACCGAAACGATCGAGCAAACCAAGACATTTGCCTACAACGACATCGCGTCGCTGGAACGTCTGGTCAGCCAGTACCCCGATCAGATCGCCTGCGTGATCCTTGAACCGGTTGCGTCCGAGACCCCTGCGACCGATGCCGGGCAAGGCACCAATTACCTTCAGCAGGTTCAGGCACTTTGCCGAACGCACGGCATCGTGTTCATCCTGGATGAGACCATCACCGGGTTCCGTTGGGACATGGGCGGGGCACAGAAGACCTACGGAGTCACGCCGGACATCAGCACTTTCGGCAAGGCCATGGCGAATGGCTTTTCCGTCGCGGCTGTCGCGGGAAAGCGCGAGGTGATGGAACTCGGCGCCATCAATCGCCCCGGCGAGGAGCGACTGTTTCTTCTGTCCACCACACACGGTGCGGAAATGTCTGGGCTTTCGGCGTTCCTTGCCACGATGGATTTCCTGGAGCGGAACCAGGTCATCCCGCATCTGTGGTCGTACGGCGCAAAGCTGATGGAATCATTCAACCGGATCGCTTCCCGCCATGGCGTGGAGCAGCACATCAAGGCCGGTGGACCGGCTGCCAACCCCTACTACCTGACCTTGGATCAGAAGGGCGCGCCCTGGTTTGCGTTGCGCACTCTCTTCGCTCAGGAAATGATCGAACAAGGAATCCTGATGCCCTGGCTGGCATTCTCCTACCGACACGGAGAGGATGAGTTGCGGCGCACGGAACTCGCGCTTGAACGCAGTATGGAAGTCTGCGCCAAGGCCATACGCGAGGGGGTCGACAAGTACCTGCGCGGGCCCGAGATCAAACCCGTGTTTCGACGCTACAACTGATCATGACGACGACTCGAGAGTTGCTGGCCGGCAAAGTCGTGGTTTTGGTCGGCGGAGCTGGACTTCTTGGACGAAGCTTGGCGCAGGCCTGCGCCGAACAAGGCGCAAGCGTGGTGATCGCCGACCTGGATGGATCACGCGCCGCGACCGCGTGCGAGCAAATCCTTCCGCACCTGCACGGTGGTTCGGCGCATGCCGAATCAGTAGACATCACGTCCAAGGAGTCGTTGCAAGCGTTGATCGCCCGTGTGTCCTCCCTGGAAGGTCGTATCGATGCAGTCGTCAATTCTGCTTACCCCCGAAACCCGCGCTACGGCCGCAAGCTGGAGGACGTGGAATATGCCGACTTCTGCGAGAACGTGAACCTGCATCTGGGGGGCTACTTCCTCAGTACGCAGCAGTTCGCGGAGCACTTCAGGCGGCAGGGTCACGGGCAAGTCGTCAACGTCTCTTCCATCTATGGCGTAGTGGCCCCCCGTTTCGAGATCTACGGTGGAACACCGATGACCATGCCTGTGGAGTATGCGGCCATCAAGTCAGCCTTGCTCCACCTGAGCCGGTACTTTATGCGCTACTACAAGGGCACCTCGCTGCGCTTCAACTGCATTTCTCCCGGCGGCATTCTTGACGGGCAACCGCAGGCTTTCACGGAGGCCTACGCGCGCTACAGCCAAAGCCAGGGGATGCTGCTTCCTGAAGACTTCGGTGGCACCTTGGTTTACCTGCTTTCGGACTTCTCCAAATTTGTGAATGGGCAAAACCTGATCGTCGACGACGGTTGGTCGACCTGAAAAAATCGGCCATCGGTCCATGACAGCTACGCCTCCTCAGCGCGCCTTCCTCGTTTATGCCGCATCCTACGCAGCGGCAGGCGCCATCCCATTCGTGCTGTTGCCGATCCTTACCAAGCAATTGACGCCTGAGCAATTCGGCGTCATGACGTCCTTTCTGGTATTAGCCGCCTTGCTTGCCAACGTAGCCGGCCTCAGCGTGCATGGATTCGTAGCTGCCAAGTACTACAAAATGCCGCAAGCCGACTTTGGACCACTGGTTTCAACTTCGTTGGCCACGGTTGCAATCGTCCACATGGCGGCTATCGGAGTGATTGCAATCGCATATCCGTACCTGGAGCCGCTGCTCGGCGTATCGATGGAATATGCCTTCCTCGCGGTGGGCGCAGGATTTCTGGTCACTCTGAACCTCACCATTCTTGCCTATTTCCAATTCTCAGGCCGGCCCTGGCGGTATTTTAAGCTTCGTGCGATCCAGGCAGGACTCGAACTCTCTCTGTGCATGGCACTGGTTTGGTTGGTCACTGCCGATGCCGGTGCACGCATCTGGTCCTACCTCGTCGCATTGATCATCAGTGCCATCGTGGGCAGTGTCGCCTGTGCCCGAGAAGGCCTGCTGGTGCCTCGATGGGACCGCGCATCGGCCCGCGGCCTGTTGCGCTTCGGTCTACCGCTGCTGCCCCACGTCGCAGCCGGAATGACCATCAGCTATGCGGACCGGCTGCTGACCTCATCGCTGCTCGGCGTCGACGGTCTGGGCATCTACATGGTCGGCATGCAGGTCGGAATGGCGATGGTGGCACTTATCGAACCGCTCAATAAGGCCCTGGTGCCTTGGCTGTTTAAGCAGCTGTCAATGAATGACGAGAACATCAAGCGCATGGTGGTCAAACGCACCTATCAACTGTACGGAGTGCTCCTTTTGTGCGGTCTGGCAATCGCGGTTGTGGCTCACCTCGGCTTCGATCACTTCATCGGCACGCGCTTCAGCATGGCCAAGTCCTTGCTGCCGTGGATGATTGGCGGCTACATCCTGCAAGGCATGTACTACTCGGTCGTCAACTACTTCTACTACGCTGAGCGAACAGGCGTCTTGACGATGGTCACCGGCAGCATCGCCTTCGCAGGCTGCGCAATTTCGTACTCCTTGATCAAGTTTGTCGGTCTCTTGGGGGCAGGAATTGCCTTCTTGCTGAACAACCTGCTGCTCTTTGTTCTGGTTTGGTTTGCCGCATCAAAGGTTGTGCGGATGCCCTGGTTTCGCTGGCGCCACGCATGACATATCCCGAAATCACGATGCTTCGGCAATCTGCGGTCCTTGTGCGGCGTCTCGCAGCAGCGACACGCGTCTTTGGCGACGCCAAATACCACTATCACCGGCGGTTGAATTGGACCTACCGGTACGACGCCGACTTTTATCAGGAAGAGGCAGCACTTTTCACTGCAGATGTGGATGCCTATGTGGAAGGAAACTGCAAATCCGAACCCAAGGTCGCTGATGTCTACAAGCAAACGATCGGGCGCAAGCAATACTTGGTGATGCTCGTCAAGATCATGGCGCACTGGCTTTTCCTCATGGCTGGAATGCTCTTTCAACGCCTTGGACAGCATCAGTTTGCCTACTACCGCAAGGCCTATGTCGACGACATCGAGCTCGTGTTTCCACCCGATCAGCCGGCTGTCTTGCGAGCTGTCTACCCATTCCCGGTCAGCTTGCGCAGGCAGGTGCGCTACCTGAAGCATTTGCGCAGGACCGGTCATCCCTGGCAACTGACGGGCAACCGATATGGCCTTCGGGACGTGATCCGATTCCTCACGGAACGCAGCCTGCGTTCCCTTCAACGTCTCGAAACTCGGGCACAGATCCGCAACGCCTTCGCGGTTGCCGCCATGGGCTTCAGGAATGTTCAACTCTCCGATGAATTCGACCTCGGAAGCCTGGACTTTTGTCGCGCCCTGGCCCGACTGCGTATCAGGAACGTCAACAGCGCGCATGGCGTGGGCAAGTATCTGCCGGTGCATGCGTACGAAGAATTCCATGTATTGACCCAACGGCAGCGCGAGTACTACATCGCGACCCGGCCGTGCGAATACATGCTGCGCATGCTCAATGCCCGGGCAGCGGTCGTGGCCAGTGGCCGATCGGACTCTGTGACTGCGGATGATTCACGGGTCAGCCTGGTCTTCTTGAGCGGGCAATCATCGCGGGGGATCGGCGAGACCTACTTGGCACGAAATGAAGAGAATGCCTTTGCTCGCCTCTGCGCGTCGCTGGCCGGAACCCCGGGAATCCGCCTTCTCTATCGTCCCCACCCCAACAATCATGAGGCGGTCCCGCCACCCGGGTTCGAGATCATCACCGGCCTGGATCAAGTCAACGGGCGAAGCAGCACGGTGTTCGTGTCGTACAGCTCCACGTGCCAGATCGATCCGGTTTTCCAGGGGAGGAAGATTCTCATCCGCGGAGAAATGATGTATCCGGAGACATGGTTCGATGACAGCGAAGAAATGATGACGCTTGATGAACTGGTCGCGGAGCTTCAACAACTGGCAATGAAGGCTTCAGGCAGAACTCCTTTGCCGGAAGCGGCGCAAACGCACTGAACCGAAGGATTGGCTCTCAGCTCCATGAGCAACTCCTCAAGCCAAGCGACTGCAACGTGGGAAAACACCGCGCGTGTCACCCTGTTGCTCGCACTGACGCTGGCGCTTTTCGTCTTGCAGCACCCTGTACTTCTCGTGGGTGGAACGGCGCTGTGCGCCACCTACGCGGTGGTCGTGCTGCGCAATTCCAAATTCCACCCTGACCAACTCCTGATCCTGCTCGCGGCAGTGGCCCTCTTCTTGCCGGCATTCATCAAACCATATTTCGGGTTGTCGCCGGCATTCTATGTACTGAGCACGATGTCGACTTTCCTGGCGGCGGTCGCAGTCACACGCCATGCACCGTTGGTCCTGTTGCGATCCTTGCGCTTCATCTTCGGAGCATCGGTCGCCGGTATCGCTTGGGCGCTGTACGTGTATTGGGGGATGCCCGAGCCGCTTGGCGAGGTGATCGAAGGTTCCAGCACCAATGGCATTCCGGCCTACCTGATCGTCATCCAGGTGGGCGTGAGCTTGTGCACTTACTTGACGCACGGGCGGCTGCCACTGATCTCTCCCATCTTTACAGTGTTGGTTGCCTTCTTCGGATATGGCCGAGGGTCACTCGTCGTCGCCGGGCTGCTCTTCGCCTTCAGCGCCGCGCATCGCCTGGCACAGGTCCGAAACTATGCACTTTGGAGCAGGCTGGCATTGGTGTTTTGTGCCGTGGCAACAATACTTTGCCTCTACCTGTACATCGACGTCCTGATCGATCTGCTAACTGACTACACCAAGCTTGGGGCTGGTCTGCTGGATGTCAATCGACTTCAGATCTGGCGAGACTACAGCGGCAAGATCGACGCGTGGACTTTGCTGACAGGTGCGGACTACGCTGGAACGATCGTCGAAACCGAGCGTCAGGGCAACCCGCACATCGCCTTTATCCGAACGCACGCGTTCTTTGGTCTGCCTGCAACGGTTTGCGCACTGGCAAGCCCACTGGTCGTCTTCCTCGCCCCGAACCGCACATGGGGATCGAAAATCGTATTCGCAGCCTTTGCCGGCATGGCGGCGCTGCGTGCAGCCTCAGAACCCATCCTCTTTCCGACTTTGCTGGACTTGTACTACTTCAGCTATCTCATTGTGTTCTTCCGCTACGCCCCTCGAAATGATTTGGCTGCTGGCGGTCAGGCTTCAAGATGATCTACCTGCTAGCCAAGCTGCTAAAGAAAGCTCGGATGTCTGCCGTCAAAGGCTCGAGGGTTCATCCGACGTCCAAGCTCGAGTCGGGCACATCGTTCTTTCAGTCAACCATGGATCGCCACTCTTTCTGCGGCTACGACTGCGAGGTTTCGCATGCGAACATTGGCGCCTTTGTGTCCATCGCAAACGGTGTCGTGATCGGCGGCGGCCGCCACCCGATGGAGTGGGTTGGCATGTCGCCGGTCTTCTATGAGGGACGCGACAGCGTGAAGGCCAAGTTCTCCACGCACGCACGAGAACCGTCACGCCCAGTGACGATCGGCCACGACGTTTGGATCGGACGCTCTGCCATCGTCCTGCCTGGCGTGGAGATTGGCCATGGCGCGGTCGTGGGCGCAGGTGCGGTGGTCACCAAGTCCGTTCCGCCCTACGCGATCGTGGCGGGCAACCCGGCACGGATCATCCGTTTCCGATTCAGTGAATCGATCATCCAGCGCCTCTTGGCGACGCAATGGTGGTCGATGCAAGACGAGGCCCTGCTCAAGTTGGGGCCACATTTCAACGACGTTGAGAAATTTCTGGAAGTTGTCGAGAGAGGCGATTGATGTCAGCCCTGAGAATCTGTTCGAACTGCGTGATGGACACCACCGATTCACGCATCACCTTCGACGCGAACGGCGTCTGCGATCACTGCCGCACCTTCCGCGCAAAAGTGCTGCCGAACTGGCACACCGATGAACGCGGCGAGCGTGAATTGCGCGCCATGGTGGAGCAGATCAAGGCCAGCGGAAAGGGCAAGGACTTCGACTGCATCATCGGCATGAGCGGTGGCATCGACAGCTCCTACCTCACCTACATCGCGACCGAGTTCGGCCTGCGGCCGCTGGTCTTCCACGTCGACGCAGGGTGGAACTCGCAGGAGGCGGTCAATAACATTGAGAAGCTCGTCGACAAACTCGGACTGGACTTGTACACCGAGGTCATCGACTGGGAGGAGATGCGCGACCTGCAGCTGGCCTTCTTCAAGTCCGGCGTGCCGCATATCGACACGCCGCAGGACCACGCCTTCTTCGCGACCATGTACAAGTTCGCGGAACAGCATGACATCAAGTACATCCTCACCGGGGCCAACCTCTCGACGGAATGCATTCGCAATCCGATCGAATGGATGTACTACCAGTCGGACGCCATCCAGCTGCGTGACATCCATGCCCGCTTTGGCACTCGACCGCTGGTCAACTTCCCGACGACATCCATCCTGCGCCACAAAATCTGGCTACCCTACGTCAAGGGCATCCGTGTCGTGCGGCCACTGAACCTTGTACCCTATGACAAGGCTGCGGCCGTCAAGCTGCTGGTGGACAAGTTCGGCTGGCAACCATATCCCCAAAAGCATTTCGAATCGCGCTTCACCCGCTTCTACGAGGGCTACTGGCTGCCCAAGAAGTTCGGCTTCGACACGCGCAAGGTGCAGTTCTCCAGCCTCATCGTGACTGGGCAGATGACGCGCGAAGAAGCATTGGAGCGACTGAAGTCCCCAGCGCTTGACGACGCCACGGTCCGGCAGGAATTCGAATACGTCGCCACCAAGCTCCGCATCAGCACCGTTGAGCTGCAAGGCTACATGGATGCGCCCAACAAGACCTATCGCGACTACCGCTCGCAGGAAAGCTTCTATCTCGTGGGCGCCAAGGTGATGAAGGCCCTGGGCCTGGAACTGGGTGGGAAGAGATGATCTCCATCGTCGACTACGGCCTGGGCAACATCGAGGCCATCGCCAATATCTACCGTCGGCTGGACATCCCTGTCGCGATCGCCTCGGACGCCCAGGCGCTCGCCTCGGCCGAACGCATCGTGTTGCCGGGGGTAGGCGCGTTCGACTGGGCAATGTCGCGACTGGAAGCCTCGGGCATGCGCCAGACGCTCGACCGCCTGGTGCTGCAGGACAGGAAGCCGGTCATCGGTATCTGCGTGGGCATGCAGATGCTTGCGCGCCGCAGTGACGAGGGCACGTCGACTGGATTGGGCTGGATTGACGCTGACGTGCGGCTGTTCGACGATGCGCGATTCACCGGCCCCACACACCTCCCGCACATGGGATGGAACGATGTCCGCCCGGCGGCGAACCAGCCCCTCTTCGCAGGGCTGGAGAGCGATGCGCGCTTTTATTTCCTTCACTCCTACTTCATCGAGCCGCACGATCCTTCTGACATCCTGGCCACCGCTGATTACGGCGGGAGCTTCTGCTGCGCCGTGCGGCGCGGCAACGTCATGGGTGTGCAGTTCCATCCCGAGAAGAGCCACCAGTGGGGCATCAGGCTCTTGAAGAACTTCGCGGAGCTCTGAATGCTGCGACCCCGAATCATTCCCTGCCTGCTGGTCCACAAAGGCGGACTGGTCAAGACCGTCGGCTTCGACAAGCCCAAGTACGTCGGCGATCCCCTGAACGCCGTGCGCATCTTCAATGAGAAGGAAGTCGACGAACTGATGGTCGTCGACATCGATGCCACGCGCGAAGGCCGTGATCCCGACTACGCACTCATCCGCAGCATGGCCGCTGAATGCCGCATGCCACTGGCCTATGGCGGCGGCGTGCGCACGGTCGAGCAATTCCAGCGCATCGTCGGACTGGGCGTGGAGAAGGTGGCCGTCAGCGCCGCCGCCGTGAACGATCCGGCCCTCATCACCGCCGCGGCCGAACGCGTCGGCCGCCAGAGCATCGTGGTGGTGATGGACGTCCGTCGCAAGCGATCAAAATGGGAAGTCTTCACCCACAACGGCACACGCGCCACCGGCCTGGACGCGGCCGAGTTCGCACGACGCGCCGAGCAGCTGGGCGCCGGAGAGATCGTCGTCAACTCCATCGACCAGGACGGCCAGATGAAGGGCTACGACCTCGACCTGGTTCGCAGCGTTCGGGGCGCCACCAGTCGTCCCCTGACCGTGCTGGGCGGCGCCGGCAAACTGACCGACATTGCCGGGCTTGTTCGCGAGTTCGGCATCATCGGCGCGGCCGCGGGCAGCTTGTTCGTATTCAAGGGCATCTACCGCGCCGTGCTTATCAACTATCCGCAACGCGCCGACAAGGATGCGTTGATCGCTTCGGCCTGATGGGGCCCGGCCTGCCACGGCCAACAGACACCGATGAAACAAGTTCTACAGAACCTGAAAGACGGCAGCACTGAAGTCACCGACGTGCCCTGCCCCCGCGCTGGCCGAGGCCAGCTGCTCATCCGCACAACCCGCACCCTGGTGTCCGCCGGCACCGAGCGCATGCTGGTGGATTTCGGCAAGGCTGGCTTGATCGACAAGGCCAGGCAACAGCCCGACAAGGTTCGCATGGTGATCGACAAGATCCGGACCGACGGCCTGGCCCCGACGCTGCAGGCGGTAAGGAACAAGCTCGACCAGCCACTGCCCATGGGTTACTGCAATGTCGGTGAGGTGGTCGAGGTCGGGGCCGGGGTGACCGGCTTCGAGGTTGGCGACCGTGTGGCCAGCAACGGCAAGCATGCCGAGATGGTGGCCGTGCCGGTGAACCTGTGCGCCAAGGTGCCTTCCAGCGTGGACGACGAGGAGGCAGCGTTCACCGTCCTCGCGTCCATCGCCCTGCAAGGCATACGCCTGGTTCAACCCACGCTGGGTGAAACCGTTGTGGTCACCGGCCTCGGACTCATCGGGCTGGTGACGATCCAACTACTGCGCGCCCACGGGTGCCGCGTCCTGGGGCTCGACTTCGACTCCGCCAAGCTGGCATTGGCGCGCGGCTTCGGCGCCGAGGTGGTCGATCTCTCGGCCGGACAGGATCCCGTCGCCGCTGCGCAGGCGTTCTCGCGCGGCCGTGGGGTGGACGCCGTGATCATCACCGCCTCGACCCGCAGCAACGAGCCTGTGCACCAGGCCGCCCTCATGAGCCGCAAACGCGGCCGCATCGTGCTCGTCGGCGTGACCGGTCTGGAGCTGTCGCGTGCTGACTTCTTCGAGAAGGAACTGACCTTCCAGGTGTCGTGCTCCTACGGCCCGGGCCGCTACGACCCCAACTACGAGGACAAGGGGCAGGACTATCCCTTCGGCTTTGTCCGCTGGACCGAGCAGCGCAACTTCGAGGCCGTGCTCGACATGCTGGGTGACAGGCGGCTGGACGTGAGCCCACTCGTCTCGCACCGGTTTGACATCGCGCAGGCGGAACAGGCCTACGCCGTGGTGGGCGGCGCCGAAGCGTCCCTGGGCATCGTGCTGGCCTATCCCGAGCCGACGCCACTGAACGTGGCCCAGCGCCGCGCACGTGTCGTCGACCTTCCGGCTGCGGCAACCACCCCCAAGGACGCGCCTGGCATCTCAGTCATCGGTTCGGGCAACTATGCCGGCGCCGTGTTGATTCCCGCGTTCCAGGCAGCAGGTGCGCGCTTCCAGCGAATCGCCTCATCCGGAGGCGCCAGCAGCGTCCACCTGGGCAGGAAGTTCGGCTTCGCGCAGGCCACCACTGACACCGAGGCCTTGCTGCAGGACCCCACCACCGATGCGGTAGTGATTGCCACCCGCCACGACACGCATGCAGACTTCGTCGTGCGGGCGCTGGCCGCAGGCAAGCATGTTTTCGTCGAGAAACCCCTGGCATTGACGCTGGACGAACTCGGCCAGGTCGAGCGTGCAGCGCAAGCCGCGCCGCATCTGCGGCTCATGGTTGGCTTCAACCGCCGCTTCGCGCCGCAGGTGCAACGCATCAGCCAGCTGCTGGCTTCCCGACCGGGACCGAAGTCTCTGGTGATGACGGTGAATGCTGGTGCCATTCCTGCCAACCATTGGACGCAAGACCCCGCCGTAGGGGGCGGGCGTTTGCTGGGTGAAGGCTGTCACTTCATCGACTTGCTTCGTTTCCTGGTCTCGGCGCCCGTCGAGCGATTCGATGTCGCTGGCATGGACAGCGCGACCAAGGACACCGTCAGCGTCATCCTGCGATTCGCCGATGGATCGCTGGGAACCATCCACTACTTCGCCAACGGAAGCAAGGCCTTCCCCAAGGAGCGCCTGGAAGTCTTCGCCGGCGCAGCGGTGCTGCAGCTGGACAACTTCCGCAAGCTGCGTGGCTTCGGTTGGAGCGGCTTCTCCAGCATGAACCTGTGGCGGCAGGACAAGGGGCAGAACGCCTGCGCCAAGGCCTTCGTGGAATCGCTGCGTGGCGGCACTGCGTCGCCCGTGCCGCTGGATGAACTCATGGAAGTCAGCCGGCTGTCGGTACAGATCGAGGAGGCACTGCGATGACCCAAAGACGAATTGACATCATCGCGGGTGCGCGGCCGAACTTCATGAAGATCGCGCCAATCCTGAAGGCCATGTCGCAGCGACGGGAACAAGGCGGGCACCTGGGCTGGCGGCTCATCCACACGGGACAACACTACGACCCACGGATGTCCGGCGAGTTCTTCTCTCAGCTGGGCATTCCCGAACCCGATGTCAATCTTGAAGTGGGATCCGGCACCCAGGCGGAGCAGACCGCGGCCATCATGACGCGCTACGAGCGGCTGCTGATGGACAGCCGCAGCGACGCCTGCCTGGTCGTCGGCGACGTCACCTCCACCATGGCCTGCACGATCGTGGCCCAGAAGCTGCACGTGCCGGTGGCCCACGTCGAGGCGGGCATCCGCTCGGGTGATTGGTCCATGCCCGAGGAAATCAACCGGCTGGCGACGGATGCCATTACCAACTGGTTCTTCACCACCAGCGAGGTGGCCAACGAGAACCTGCGCCGCAGCGGCGTCGGCGACGAGCGCATTTTCTTCGTGGGCAACACGATGATCGACACCCTGCTGTCCCACCTCGACAAGCTGCGGGCACCGGACTTCTGGGATGCGCTGCGGCTCGAAGCAGGCCGATACCTGGTGGTCACGCTGCACCGCCCGGCCAACGTCGATAATCCGCAAGGGTTCGCGCGTCTACTCACCGCGGTGGGTGAAGCGGCCCGCGACCTCACCGTCGTCTTCCCTGTTCACCCGCGCACGGCCAAGACCATTCGCGGCCTGCCACAGGTGCCTGCCAACATCCGGCTTGTGGACCCCCAGCCCTACCTGGAATTCAACCACCTGGTCCGCCATGCTCGCGCGGTGATCACCGATTCAGGCGGCGTGACCGAAGAGACCACTGTGCTAGGTGTGCCGTGCCTGACGCTGCGTGATACCACCGAGCGTCCGGAAACTGTGACCATGGGCACCAACGAGCTTATCGGCACAGACCCGGCGGCCTTGCGCCCGGCGATGGACCGGCTGTTCGCTGGCCAATGGAAAAAGGGCAGCACCCCGCCGAAGTGGGACGGCCGCACGGGTGAGCGCATCGTCGCCGAGCTGGAGCGCCTGCTCGCGGCATGAGTCGGGTCGGCACTTTTTTTCGCACGGTAAGGTACCTGCGCCCGGCACAGCTGCTGGGCCGGGCCCGCATGTTGTTGCCTCGACCTGCGCCCGATGTGCGCCCTGCGCCACTGCGGCGTGAGGCAGCAGGCGGCTGGGTCATGCCTGCCGCACGAGAGAGCAGCATGCCCGGCGCACGGACGATGAGGTTCCTGTCAGTCGAACGCACGCTCGATGACGGCGGCTGGGACAACCCGGCTGTTCCTTTGCTGTGGCGCTACAACCTGCATTACTTCGACGACCTCAACGCTCAAGGCGCAGCACAGCGGGCCGCATGGCACCACGCACTGATCGACGACTGGCTGAGTGCCAATCCGGCTGGATCCGGCACCGCATGGGCGCCTTACCCCACCTCCTTGCGCATCGTGAACTGGATCAAGTGGTTCCAGTCGCTGCCGGACGGAGGTGAAATCCCCGGTCGCTGGATCAACAGCCTGGCAACTCAGGGCCGATGGTTGGCGGGCCGGCTGGAATGGCACCTGCTGGGCAACCACCTCTTCGCCAATGCCAAAGCTCTCGTGCATGCCGGCCTCTTCTTCGAGGGCGACGAGGCCCGGCGCTGGCTGGAAAAGGGCCTGCACATCCTCGAACGGGAGATTCCGGAGCAAATCCTGCTCGACGGCGGGCATTTCGAGCGCAGCCCGATGTACCACGCGCTGGCAGTGGAAGACATGCTGGACCTCGTCAACATCGTCCGGCGGTATCCGCAGGCGCTGAAGGAGCCCGCCCGATGGTCCCACCTGGCGAGCGCCATGCTGGCCTGGCTGTTCGACATGAGCCACCCGGACGGAACGCTGGCCCGTTTCAACGACACCGCACCGGGGATTGCACCGTCAACGCCGGAACTTGTTCGCATGGCTGTCGAACTGGACGTTCCCGTGTTCCGGCCTGGGACCGGCAACCGTAGCGTGCAATTGCCGCAGAGCGGCTACGCACGCCTGGGCGGCAACGACGCGGTGCTGTTGGCAGACGTCGCTCCGATCGGCCCTGACTACCTGCCGGGCCATGCCCATGCGGATACGCTCAGCTACGAATTATCCGCGGCAGGCCGGCAGCTCGTGGTGAACCGTGGCACTTCGGAGTATGGCACCGGTGCGCGCCGGCAGCTCGAACGGAGTACCTCCGCACACAGCACCGTCGAGGTCCATGGCCAGAATTCTTCGGAAGTTTGGGCCGGATTCCGCGTCGGCCGGCGGGCCCGCGCCTTCGACGTGCAATGGAGCCCCACCACGCTGGAGGGCAGCCATGACGGCTATCGATTTCTTCCTGGCCGACCGATCCATCACCGACGCTGGCAGATCAATGCCCGCTCGCTCCTGGTGGAAGACCGGCTGTCGCCTTCCACCGATGCCGTGTCGCGCCATCATCTGGCGCCCGGGCTCACCCTGCATCCGCAAACTCCTTCGGCTTGGCTCGTGATGGACGGCCCCGACATCGTCGCGCGCGCAGACATCCTCGTCGGCAGCGCCCGTGCCGAGCCCTGGCAGCACGCCGAAGGCTTTGGCCGCCTGGCAGCGGCCGAGACCCTGGTCATCACCCTGCAAGAGGGCCAAGCGGCGCTGCGCTGGCACTGGTAAACATGCACATCCTTTTTCTCACCGACAACTTCCCTCCAGAGGTCAACGCGCCGGCCAGCCGCACGCACGAGCACTGCCGCCAGTGGGTGGCCGCGGGAGAGAAAGTGACTGTGATCACCTGCGCCCCGAACTTCCCCAAGGGCCGGGTATTCGACGGCTACAGGAATCGCCTGTGGCAGCGCGAGGTGATCGATGGGATCGAAGTCATTCGTGTCTGGAGCTACATCACGGCCAACGAAGGCTTCGCGCGGCGGGTGCTCGACTACATGAGCTTCATGCTGAGCGCATTCGTGGCCAGCTGGTTCGTGCGACGTGTCGATGTGGTGGTGGGCACATCACCGCAATTCTTCACGGCCGTTGCAGGCTGGGCGGTAGGCGCTGTCAAGCGGATCCCTTTCGTCTTCGAGCTGCGCGATCTCTGGCCGGAGTCCATCAAGGCCGTCGGAGCGATGCAGGATTCCGCAACCATCCGCTGGCTGGAACGCCTGGAACTCTTCCTCTACCGCCGAGCATCGCTCATTGTCTCGGTGACGCATGCATTTCGCGAGACGCTGGCACGGCGCGGCATCGATCCCAACAAGGTGGAGGTCGTGACCAACGGCGTGGACATCAGCCGGTTCTCGCCACGGCCCAAGGATGCCGAGCTGGAGAAGTCGCTCGGGCTGCAAGGATGCTTCGTCGCGGGATACATCGGCACGCACGGCATGGCGCATGCGCTGGAGACGCTGCTGGATGCCGCCGCCTTGCTGCGGGACCATCCGCAAGGCAGCAACGTCCGCATCCTGCTGCTGGGTGATGGTGCGCGCAAGGATGAACTGAAGGCCGCGGCACAGCGCATGGGCCTGCCCAATGTGCTGTTCATCGACTCGGTTTCTAAGGACGAGGTGGCGCGATACTGGTCGCTGCTCGATGTGTCCATCATCCACCTGCGGCGCACGGAGCTGTTCACCACCGTCATCCCCAGCAAGCTGTTCGAGTGCATGGGCATGGGCATTCCGGTACTGCACGGCGTGCAAGGCGAATCGGCTGCCATCGTCGAGCGGGAGGGTGCGGGCATCGTATTCGAGCCGGAGAACGCGCAGGCGCTGAGCCGCGAGCTGCTGCACATTCGGGACGACAATGCGCTGCGCGATGGCTTGCGCCAACGAGCGCTCGCGGCCGCCAGCCACTATGACCGGCAGACGCTTGCGCTCAAGATGCTGCAGGCCTTGCGGCGCCTGCTTGCTCACTGAGACGCACATACATCGATAGCGCGCGCAGGAGCAGCATCGATGATCCGGGCATCAATCAGGAACTCGTGAACTCAGGGACCAAAACCCGCAGCCGCTGCTTCACAGCGTGGTCCGATCGATCGGGGGGGTTCTCGTTCTCTCGTAGCCAGGCCGCGATCCGGCCAGGCAGATCCGCGTCCACTTCCATGCGAGCCACACGCAGGCCAGCGACAGGTGTGGGAATGGTCGAGTCCGAATCCGCTAGCAACTCTTCGTAAAGCTTCTCACCGGGACGCAGGCCGGTGAATTCGATGCCGATCTCTTCTTCGGTGTGACCGGCGAGCCGAATCAGGTCCCGCGCCATGTCAACAATCTTTACCGCCTCGCCCATGTCCAGCACCAGCACCTGGCCACTGCGGCCGATGGCAGCCGCCTGGAGCACGAGCCGTGCCGCTTCCGAGATGGTCATGAAATAGCGGATCACGTCCGGATGCGTCACCGTCACCGGACCGCCCTTGGCGATCTGCTCCTTGAACTTGGGGATCACGCTGCCGCTGGAACCCAGGACGTTGCCAAACCTCACCGCCATGAAACTGGTGGCCGGAAATTGCGTCGCCAGCGCGGAGATCGCCAGCTCGGCCGCGCGCTTCGTCGCGCCCATGACGTTGGTCGGATTCACGGCCTTGTCGGTGCTCACGAGCACGAAGCGTCCTACGCCATGCTCGGCCGCGGCACGCGCTGCGCAATGGGTGCCGATGGTGTTGTTGCGCAAGGCTGCCAGCGCGTTTTCCTCTTCCATGAGCGGCACGTGCTTGTATGCGGCCGCGTGAAAGACGATCTGCGGCCGCCACCGGGCAAACACCTCGCGAAGGCGATCCGGGTCCTTCACGTCGCCAATGAGCCGGACCAACGGCACGTGGGGCCATTTCTCGCTGAGCTCCTGCTCAATCGCGTAGAGCGCATATTCGCTCAGTTCGAACAAGACAATGTGGCGCGGACCATAACGCGCAATCTGCCGGCACAGCTCCGAGCCGATGCTGCCTCCGGCTCCGGTGACCAGCACCACCTTGTCGTTGAGGACCTCGGCGATGCCGCCCTCGTCCAACGTGACGGGGTCGCGTCCCAGCAAGTCCTCCGGCTGGATGTCGCGCAGCGGCACCCGCTGTCCGTCCTGCAACTCGCGGGCTCCGGGGACCGTGAGAACCGTCAGGCCGGTGCCGGCGGCGAGGTCGATGATGCGGCGTCGAACCGCCATGGGCGCGGAGGGCACGGCAACAATGACATGCGTGGCTCCTTGGGTCTGCGCCTGTTCCGGCAGCAAGGCCATGGGACCCAGCACCGGCACGCCAGCTACGCGGGCATCATGCTTGGCCGGGTCATCATCAAGCAGTCCCACCACCACCCACCCCTCGTGCTGAATGCCAGCGAGCAGCCGACGCGCGGCGTCGCCCGCCCCCAGCACCAGCGCGCGACGCGTCTCCGTGGAACGACCCGACACCTGCATGCGCATGTGTTCGTACACAGTGCGATAGAGGATACGTACGCCGCAGACCCCGAACAGGACCATCACGGGATGGAGCATGAGCACGGCACGGGGGACCTCCCGCAATTGCGCCATCAACACGACGACCGCGCTGACGCTGCCGGCGATCAGGCACCCCAGCAGAAGGCGCTTGATCTCGCCAAAGCCCGAGAAGCGCCACATGCCCTTGGGGACGTCGAGCAGGCGGAAGACCACGAGGTAGCAAGCAGCAACCCCAACGAGCACGCCATGGTCGTAAGACGGACGCGCCGACAGCCAGCGCTCGAATCCGAGGCGAAACAGATAGGTGAACTGCCAGCCCAACGCCACCAGCACGCCGTCGATGGCCAGGGACAACCCCTGCCGGTGCGGCCTGATTCGCGTGAGAAACGCATCAACGGATTGCCAGAACATGTTTATCCGGTCACGAAGACTTTCAAGGTGCGCAAGAGCAGGCAGATATCGCCGGCCAGGGACGCACGCTCCACATAAGCCAGGGCATGCGCCAGCTTGGCGGGCATCACGACCTCGACATATTCCTTCTCGGGGTCGGCCGCCTGCGCGAGCAGGCGCCCCTCGTCACGGTAGGCCAGTGCCGCCGGATCGGTGATGCCCGGCCGGACCGACAGCACCTTGTCACGAACCTCCGATGGGTAGAGCGCCACGTACTTCGGAACCTCGGGACGCGGCCCGACCAGGCTCATGTCGCCCTTGAGCACGTCGATCAATTGCACGATCTCATCGAACCGGTGCGATCTCAGCCAGCGGCCAACGCGAGTGACCCGAGGATCGGCTCCCACGGTGAGCAGACGCGTGTCCGCTGGCTTGTCCACCATCGTGCGGAACTTGTGGATGCGAAAGTTGACACCGTGCCGGCCCACCCGTTCCTGGCGGAAGAAAACCGGCCCTGGCGAGTCGAGCTTGATGGCCGCGGCGATCAGCAACATCACGGGCAGGAACAGCAGCAAACCCGCCCCCGCGAGCAAGACATCCATCATTCGCTTACCCACTCCGCCGCCCCAGCACGTCAGGCGTCCAGCGCCGCACGCACAGCGCTCAGCACTCGCCGCACATCCGCTTCCGTCATTCGCGTGTACAGCGGCAAACTCGCCATGCGCTCGTAGGCACGCTGCGAATGCGGGAAGTCTTCCGGCTTCAGGCCATACCGGTCGCGCCAGTAGGGCTGCAGATGCAAGGGTATGTAGTGCACGCTGCAGCCGATGCCCGCGGCAAACAGCCGCTCGATGAAAGCATCCCGCGAGACCGCTGCCTCGTCGCCCAGTCGGACCACGTACAAGTGCCAAGCATGGGTCTCGCCATCGGGTGCACGCGGCGGCGTGACCACCGGCAACCCTGCCAACCCTTCATCGAACATCCGCGCGATCTGCTCGCGCCGGTCTTGGAAGGCCCGCGCCCGCTTGAGCTGATGGATCCCCATCGCCGATGCAATATCCGTCAGGTTGTACTTGAACCCCGGCGCCACGATCTCGTAGTACCAGCTCGGCACCTTCGCCGTGAACCGGTCGAAGGCATCGCGGCTCATGCCGTGCAGCCGCATCACCTTCATGCGCTTGGCCAGTTCCACATCCCGCGTCACCACCATGCCACCTTCGCCAGTCGTGATGGTCTTGTTCGCGTAGAAACTGAACACAGTGATGTCCGAATCCAGCGTGCCGATCAAGCGACCGCCGCAGGTGGTGGGCAGCGCATGCGCCGCATCCTCCACCACCTTCAGCCCATGCTTCTTCGCCAGCGCGAGCAGCGACACCATGTCCGCAGACAGCCCCGCATAGTGCACCGGCATCACTGCCTTCGTGCGGGGCGTGATCGCCGCTTCCACCGCCTTCACGTCGATGCACAAGGTCGCCGGGTCGATGTCCACGAGCTTCACATCCGCGCCAAGATACCGCACGACCTCCGCCGTCGCGGTGAAGGTGTGCGTCGTAGTGATGACCTCATCCCCGGGCCCGATGCCCAGCGCTTCCAGAGCCAGATGCAATCCCGCGGTGGCCGAGTTCACCGCCAGCGACTGCAGCGACGCATCCCCCAGGAAGGCCGTGAAGTCCTCTTCGAAACGCCGGGTCTTCGGCCCGGTGGTCACCCAGCCGGACTTCAGCGTATCGACCACCTCGGCGATCTCATCGTCGCCGATGTCGGGCAGCGCAAAGGGCAGGAAGGGAAGCTTGTCGGCCATGGCAATCAATCTTTGGCGATCCAGCACAGCACGTGGGTGCGCAGTGCCGGCAAGGTGTTGAACAGAGTGTAGAGCGAGGGGTGCAGCCGCACGACGGCCCGCGCCAGCGGCGGCGCCAGGGTGATGCGGCGCGGCTGCACGCGGCCCTGCGGGAAGAGCTGCTTCACGCGCGACAGCGCCACGCCACGCACGTCCTTGTTGCGCGGGTTGTCGACGGTGAAGTCGTACCAGAGCACGCCCCCACCAGGCTTCACGGCCTGCCACATCACGTCCGCCAGCCGCTGCTGGAAGGCATCGTCCAGCAGCGACGAGAACACGGTGGCCTGCATGACGATGTCCACCGGACCGAGCTGCGGCGCCAGCACCGTGGCGTCGCCCTGCAGCAGTTGCACCGATTCGGGCAGGCGCGAGCGCGCCATGTCGAACCGCTCGTGCAGCAGCTCGATGCCGGCCAGGCGGTCGGGCATGAAGCCCACGTGGATCAATTCGAGCAGGTTGCTGCCGGTGCCGCAGCCGACTTCCAGCAGGCTCAGCGCCGACAGGTCGGCGAATCCCAGGCGTGCGAACAAGGCCATCATGGCCCGCTGCCGTTCCTGCAGCGGCAACAGCGCCGACGGGTTGAGCAGGCTGTAGCGCGGGTCCTGCGCCTCGCGCCGTGCATAGCGTTCACGCACCGATTGCGGCTCGTTCATGTCCACGCGCCTCATCTCGTGAGCTTGGCAAAGCGTGGCCGTCCCGCGCCGTGGCGCAGCACGTCCCACCAGCCGATGATGGAGCCGATGCCATACCCGAAGTGGTAGGCGGCAATCACCGCGGGGACCCGCAGCAGCACGTCGACAGGATGCTTGCCTTCCCTGGCGATCATCAGCGTCATCGCCGTCACCGCTGCCGCATACAGCCCGGTCAGCACGAAGAACGGCGCCATCCCCTGGCGCAGGAAGCCGGCGAGCAGCGCCAGGCCAAGCATCACCACGAACACGCTGGGAATCGCATGGCGCACCGAGGCGGCCTGGCCGTGCTTCTTCATCACGAAGGGTTTCCAATAGCCGTATTGCAGGTACTGCCGGAACACCTGCGACAGCGCCGCCCGCGGACGGTACACGCTGCGGATGCGCGAGGACTGCCACACGCGGCCTCCGCCCTTCACGATGCGCAGGTTGTGCTCGTCGTCCTGGTTGCGCACGAGCTGCTCGTCGAAACCGCCGAAGCGCTGGAAACTCGCGCGCGGCCAGCTGCCGAGGTAGACCGTGTCGGCGAAGCCGTCGTAGTCGAGCTGCCGCGACAAGGCACCGCCCGCCACCCAGCGCGACTGGAAGGCCGCGGCCACGGCATGCTGCATGGGCTGCGCCTGGGCATCCGGCACCGCGCGCCAGGGGCCACCCACGTTGTCGGCACCGGTCTCTTCCATCACGGCCAGGCACTGGGCCACGTAGTCGTCGGCGTACTCGGTGTGCACGTCCATGCGCACGATGGCCTCGCCACGGGCCACGGCCAACGCGGCGTTCAAGCCGGTGGACACGATGCGGCCGGGGTTGTCGATCCACTGCACGCGGGGTTCGTGCATCGCAATGTCCTGAAGCAGATCGCGCGTGCCATCGTCGCTCTGGCCGTCGGCAACAACCAGCTGCAGGCTCCATCCTTGAGGCACCTGCTGGCGCATCACGCCGGCGCAGAAGCCCTCGATGTACCGGCGCTCGTTGCGGCACGGCACGATCACCGAGACAGTCCTCATCTCGCTCATGCCGCCGCTCCGTAGGCCTGGCGCACGGCCACGTCGCGCACCAGTGCCGTCCAGCGCTGCTCGTGCTCGCGCGGGCTGAACACCTGCCGGCTGCGCTCGATCGCGGCATGGGCCATGCGCTCGCGCAGTTCGGGCGATGCCAGCAGTTCCACCAGCGCCGAAGCCAGCGAGGCGACATCGCCCAGCGGGACGAGACGCCCCGTCTGCGGCGTGACGATCTCCGACGGTCCCGTCGGGCAGTCGAAGGCCACGGCCGGCACGCCCAGGGCCTGTGCCTCCAGCAAGGCCAGCGGCATGCCCTCATAGCGTGACGGCAGCACGAACACCGCCGCCTCGCGGTATTGCCGTTCGATCTGCCGCGTCGGCACCATCCACTCGACGCTGCCCGCGATGCCCAGCGTGCCGGCGAGCCGTTCATGGTCGGCCCGCATCGGCCCGTCACCCACGATGCGCAGCCGTGCCTCGGGCAGCGCCTTCGCCACCGACACCCAGGCCTGCAGCAGGAGGTCGAAGCCCTTCTGCGCCACATGCCGGCCCACGGCCAGCACGACGGGCTCGGACGCCAAGGCCGGCACTTCCGCGCGCAGCGACGACGCGTTGTAGATCACCTCGGTGCGCTGGTTGAGCGCACGGAACTTCGCCGCATCCGCCTGCGTGAGGCTCGCCACCGCCGCCACCTGCGGATAGAGCCAGGCGCGAAGCCGCTGCCACATCGACGACCGCGCTGCGAAATGGTTGTGGTCGCAGCAGATGGTCCGTTTAGCGAAGCGGCGGTCGAGCACCAGCACCGAGCAGGCCGTGGTCAGGCCGTTCAGCACGATCACATCCGGCCGGTCAGCACGGATGATGCGATTCAGCGATCGTCCCACCCGCCACTGCGTTGCGGCCAGCCGCCAGGCCCTACCCCAGCGCGTGCCGGCCTCGCTGTCCGGCTGCGGTCGCTTGCGGTCGCCCGCCAACACCCGCACCGCCTCCTTCAGCGGATAGCGGATGTCCGCGCGCTCGCTGTCGGTGCTGCCCACCGCCACATCCATGCCTTCGTCGGACAGGTGGTTCGCCAGAGCACAGACGAAGCGCTCCACGCCGCCGGAGATGTCCAGGCGGTCGCACAGCAGCAGCACGCGCATCGGCTTGGCCATGTCAGCCCTTGGCTCCAATCAGTTGGTGAACGTCCACGCGCTCATAGTCCGCCGCGGGCAGCGACAGGCCGCTCTGGCGGATCACCCGCAGCCGCTCACGCATGGCCCGCACGCTGTCGATCAGCCCCAGTTTCACCAGTTGCTGCACCAAGGCCTTGCGCGATCCACCGGAAGTCCTGGCAGGCCCCGAAGCCGGCGCCTTCAGCCACTCGTCCTGCGCATAGTCCGACTGCTGCGGCGCCGGCAGCTCGCCCGGCTCGCGCAGCTTCTTGGCCAGCACCATCATGTACACCTCGTGGCTGTTGCACAGGTTCACCCGGCGCTTCACGTCCATGGGGTTGGCCACCTTCCACCAGTGCAGTCGGTCGGCCTTCATCGCGAACCACAGGCCGCGCAACTCGAAGCCGTTCTTCGGCTGGTAGAGGTTGAAGAACAGCTCCGGCGAGAACTGGTAGAACCCGTGGCCCGACAGGTTGTTGGCCGGCAGCGAATGGAACACATGGCCGCCGACCTTGCACAGGTCCACGCAGTTGCGCCAGGCCGTGGGAAAGTTGAAGACATGCTCCAGGCAGCCGAAGTCCAGCACGGCGTCATACCGGCCGCGTGCTTCGCTCACGGCCGGCCAGGGCAGGTTCATGTCATGGATGAGCGGCGCATTCTCGTAGGGAGAGGCATCCACGGAGTCCGCCACGCCGGCGGCCAGCCATTCCTTCATCAAGGGCTCAAAGTAGCGCGGGCCGGATGCCGGCGCGGCCGACAAGGCCGGCAGCCGGCGCAGCTGCCGATGCTGCTCCAGCTCGAAGTCCTCGATGAACAGCGCCTGCCGGCCGATGGCGATCGTGCGCTCGTAGCTCACGCCCAGGTCCTTGCCATGCGCCAGCAGGTTGAGGTTGTGGATGTCGATGCCCAAGCGAATTCTTCCTTGTTGTCGCGTCAACCCGCGGCGCGCAGGCGGCGGGTCAGCAGCACGCCGCCCACGGCCACCGCGATGACCACGGTCTCCACGATGAGGGCGGTGCAGGCCAGCCCGCGCGCACCGCCGGCCCCGCCCACGGTGGCCGCCCCCAGGACGCCCACCACGCCGCCGACGATGACGCAGGCGCGGTAGGCATGGTCGTAGCGTCCGCTGCCGAGGATCCAGTAGCCGATGAACTTCCAGCCCAGCAGCAACGGCAGCAGCCAGGCCAGGATGAACATGACCGCGTGCAGGCTGGCGAGGTCGATGTTGCCGGCCCGCGGCAGCAGTGCCGGCTCGATCCAGGGCCAGGCCGCCTGGCCGGCCAGCATCAGCACCAGCCCGACCAGCGTGCCGCCCACCGCCCAGACCGCGGCATAGCGCAGCGCAGCGCGGGCGCTGGTGGCGAACATCGTCACGATGCGCGGATACACCACCGAGAACACCGGCTCCGCCGCGTTGAGCACCGCCCGCACGATGCGGTCGGCCATGAAGTACAGGCCCAGCTCGGCCTTGGCCATCTGGATGGAGGCCGCCGCCGGCAGTGCGAAAGAGTAGGCGGCACCGGCGATGGCCACGGGCATCATGGTCCAGCCCAGCTTGAGCCCATCGCCCAGTTCGTGCCGGGCCCACAGCGGCGCGTGAGCCTGGTCGAAGTCACGCACCAGCCAGCGCCACCCCAGCAACGCCAGCGCCGCCGATGCGGCAAGCTGCATCGCCACGTAGGCTTCCACACTGCGCGCGAACAGCCAGCAGCCCGCCATCAAAGTGGCATAGACCACCAGCTCCACCCGCGACCAGCGGTTGAGCTGCTGCGTGGCCTGCAGGTACCACGTGGCCGGCCAACCCATGGCGCAGGCCAGGGCGGCGATCGCCAGCACATCCACCACGGGATGCACAGAGCCATGCCCGGCCACCAGCACCGCCACCACGGCCAGCGCCGCCGCCGGCAGGCACAGCACGCAACGCGCGGTGAACACCTGCTGGGCGATCTGCCAGCGGCGCGGTGCATCGGCCGTCACCGCAAGGCGCGTGGCCGCCGCGAGGAAGCCGCCCTCCACCACCATCGACAGCAGGCTGGCCCACACCAGGATGAAGCTCAGCCGCCCGAACTCGTCAGCGCCCACGCGAGACGCGACCAGCGGCAGCACCAGCAAGGGCAGCAGCAGGCGCACCGCCGCCGCCGCATACACCTGCGGCAGGGAGTGCAAGAGCCGCGGCGCCTTGGAGTCCGTCATTCGCCGTCGTACTTGACCAGCAGCCGCGCGGTGTAGTCCACGCGGTGCAGGAACACCGGCTGCGCGCTGCCGGCGAAGTATTCATCCACCGCCTGGCGCGCACCCTGCCAGTGGCCGTAGTCGTCGATGATGAGCAGGCCATGCCGCGACAGCAGCGGGTACAGGTGGTTCAGCTCATGCTTCGTGGACTCGTACCAGTCGGTGTCCAGGCGCAGCAAGGCGATGCGCTGCGGGATGGTCTGGGGGATGGTGTCTTCCACCTTGCCCTTGACGAAGTGGATCTTGTCGGCCGGATAGCCTGTGGAAGCGATGTTGGCCTTGACGTCTTCCAGGCTGGCCACCGCCCACAGCGGATGGTCGCGCTCGGTGCGGGCGAGCTGGGCTTGGGCAGATTCGCCCGACAGCGCCTTGTCCTCGGCCGTCGGCTCGCTCATGCCCTCGAAGGTGTCGAAGAGGTACAGATGGCGCGAGGTGTCGCCGCGTGCCATCAGCGCCAGGGCCACCAGCATCATGCTGCCGCCGCGCCACACGCCGCACTCCACGATGTCCCCGGGGATGCGGTGCTTCACGATGTGGTCCACCGCGCCCAGCAGGCTGGCCCGGCGCTCCAGGCTGGTCATGGTGAACGGGTCCACCCGGGCGATCAGCGCGCGGTCGGCTTCCGGCAGGTCGGCCAGCGCGCCTTGGACACGGTCCGCGGTACGGCCGAGTTCCCAGCCGCTGCGAGCCAGCGCGGCCTTGACGATTTTCTTCATGGGACGGGGTCCGGTGAGCCCCTGGGGCGGGGCGGTCGGTCAAACCCTCGATTGTCGCACCGTGGGGATGCCTGCTCAGGCGTTGTCCGCCTGGGCCCGGGCAAAGGCCGCCGTTACGGTGTCGCGGTTCGCTTCCAGGTACTGCAGGCAGCGCTCGACCGACTCGGCGGACCGGTCCTGCAGCAGCAGCCCTTCCAGCCCGTAGCGCCGCATGAACGCGCCCAGGTCACCCACGTCCGAGCAGATGAACACCCGACCGTGGTTCAGCAGCGCATACATCGCGCCGGACTGGGAGGCGGCGCGGTAGGGCAGCACGAAGACCACCTCGCGGTCCAGCAAGGCGAGCAGCTCGGCATCGGGCAGGTAGCCGTCCATGACCTTCACGCCCAGGAACTGGAGCTCACGCGCCAGCGGCAGCAGGCTGTCGTCCCAGGCGCCGAAGACTTCCAGCGCCAGCCCTCGCGCCTGGATGGCTGGCGAGCGGGCGAGTTCCTCGAACAGCTCGACCCCCTTGTAGGGCTGGACCCGGCTCCAGAACACCAGGGCCTCGAAGCGCCGGCTCGCGGCGTACGGCACCACGGGCGAATCGGGCGTCACCGGCAGCAGCCCGTGCGGCCGCACCTCGGACTTCGCGCGGAAACCCTCGCCGTAGCGCCGCATGAAATCGTCGCGCGTCGCCTCGCTCACGAACACCAGCGAGCGCGCCAGACGGGCCAGGCGCAGCGTGGGCGCATGCTGCGCCCCCGTGAAGCCATGCGGCACGGCGTTGTGCACCGTGTAGACGAAGCGGCCTTGCAACAGGCCGAACACCAGCCATTCGGCCGGCCAGAAGCCGCTGAACTGCAGGTGGATGCTGTCGTAGCGCCTGGACTTCATCAGCAGCTGGAACAGCAGCCCGAGGTAGGCCAAGGCGCCCCGCCAGCGCGGCGCGACGGTGCGGGAAATGCCGGCCGCGAACACCTGCACACCCGGCAAGGCCTTCATCGCCTCCAGGAACTCGCCGTTGTAGCGGGTGCGCGAGCCGTAGAAATCCACCGCCTGACCCTGCCGTGACAGCGACCTCACCAACCGGAAGTCATAGGGCAGGATGAACGAGCCCGGGTCGACGATGGCGATGCGCGAGCTCAATGCGCGAACCAGTAGCGGCGCTTGAGACGGTAGGTCGGCTTGCAGCGGCGCTCGCCGAGGTCCACCGCCGGGTTGCCACCCACCATGCGGCCGGGCGGCACGTCTTTGGTGACCACGGCCCCGGCCATCACCACCGAGCCCTCGCCCAGGTGGACACCGGGCATGATCATCGCCCCCGCGAACACCACCGCGTAGTCGTCGATGCGGACCTCCGCGCCCTTGGCGGCAAAGGTCTCGTCGTGCGGGTCATGCCCCAGGGTGTAGATCTTCGCGTCGTGGGCGATGGACACCTGCCGCCCGATGCGGATGCCCATGCGGTTGTCCAGGTAGACCCCGCGGTTGATCAGGCTCCCCTCGCCCACAGACAGCCGCCCCACGTGGAAGAAGCGCACGCCGCCTTGCAGCGTGGCGTCGCGGTGGACATCGAAGCGGCACAGCCTGTACAGCAGCGGCCGAGCGACAAACGGCAGCAGCCCGTGCAAGGTGTTGATGGCCGCCAGCCCGAGGAAATAGAGCTGGTCGACGAAATGTGAGGCGCGCGAACTCATGGGGTGCCGGGATTCTAGAGGCCGGGGCACCTACAATTGATGGTTTGCCTTTCAGCATCACCCAGCCCGACCACGCCATGGACCAAGACGACAACCAGCTCATCGCCGAACGCCGTGAAAAGCTCGCCGCGATCCGCAAACAAGGCGTGGCCTTCCCGAACGACTTCAAGCCCAAGAACCACGCGGCCGACCTGGCCCTGAAGTACGGGCCGCTGGAGAACGAGGAGCTGGAGCCGCAGGGCGTGCAGGTGAGCGTGGCCGGCCGGCTCATGCTCAAGCGCGTGATGGGCAAGGCCAGCTTCGGCACGCTGCAAGACGCCTCGGGCCGCATCCAGCTCTTCGTCACCAAGGACGCGCTGGGCGAAGAGGTCTACAGCGCCTTCAAGCATTGGGACCTGGGCGACATCCTGGGCGCGCAGGGCCAGCTCTTCAAGACCAAGACCGGCGAGCTGTCGGTGCGCGTGACCTCGCTGCGCCTGCTGACCAAGAGCCTGCGTCCGCTGCCCAGCGACTTCTACGGAATGAAGGACCAGGAGCAGAAGTACCGTCAGCGCTACGTCGACCTCATCACCGACGAAACCTCCCGTGCCCGCTTCGCCGCCCGCAGCAAGGCCGTCAGCTCCATCCGCAACTTCATGGTCGAGCACGGCTTCCTCGAAGTCGAGACGCCCATGCTGCACCCCATCCCGGGCGGCGCGAACGCCAAGCCTTTCGTCACCCACCACAACGCACTCGACCAGGAGATGTTCCTGCGCATCGCGCCGGAGCTGTACCTCAAGCGGCTCATCGTGGGCGGCTTCGAGCGGGTGTTCGAGATCAACCGCAACTTCCGCAACGAAGGCATCTCGGTTCGGCACAACCCCGAATTCACGATGATGGAGTTCTACGCGGCCTACTGGAACCATCACGACCTGATGGACTTCACCGAGGCCGTGCTGCGCCACGCCGCGCGCTGCGCCACGGGCTCGGCGAGCATCACCTACGCCGGCAAGCCGGTGGACCTGGACAAGCCCTTCGCCCGTCTGTCGGTGCGCAACTCGCTGGTGGTGCACGCCGGCCTGTCGGAAAGCGAAGCCGACGATGCCGAGGTGCTGCGCGCCAGGCTCAAGGCCCTGGGCGAGGAAGCCCCCGCGCACTGGAAGCTGCCCGAGCTGCAGTTCGGCCTGTTCGAGGCGGCCGTTGAAGAGAAGCTGTGGCAGCCCACCTTCATCATCGACTACCCGGTGGAAGTCTCGCCGCTGGCCCGCGCGTCGGACACCAACCCGGCCATCACCGAGCGCTTCGAGCTGTTCATCACCGGCCGCGAATACGCTAACGGCTTCTCCGAGCTGAACGATGCCGAGGACCAGGCCGCGCGCTTCCAGGCGCAGGTGGCCAACAAGGACGCCGGCGACGAAGAAGCCATGTACTACGACGCCGACTTCATCCGTGCGCTGGAGTACGGCATGCCCCCGACCGGCGGCTGCGGCATCGGCATCGACCGGCTGATCATGCTCATCACCGACAGCCCCAGCATCCGCGACGTGATCCTCTTCCCGTCGCTGCGCAAGGAAGGGTGATGACAACAGCCCCCACGTCGCTTCGCTCCTGCCCCCCGAGGGGGCGTTCAGCCGCCTTGAGGCGGCTCGGCGCCGGCTGACCCATGCTGCGGCTGCCGACGCTCGAAGCGATCGAAGCCGCGGTGTGGATCGAGCTGTCGCGTGCCGTGCGAGACAAGTCGCATGGCTGGCGCACGCCGATGCTGGCCACCGTGGCGTGCGATGACGAGGGCGCTTTCGGCGACGCGCGCACCGTGGTGCTGCGCGAGGCGGATGAAGCGTCCCGCTCGCTCGTCTTCTTCACCGACTCGCGCAGCCCGAAGGCCGCGCAGATCGCCGGCCACCCACGCGCGACGCTGGCCATGTGGTCGCCGTCGCTCGGCTGGCAGTTGCGCTGCCGCTGCCTCTTGTCCGCCGAAGACGAAGGCCTGGCCGTCTCCTCGCGGTGGCAGCGCCTGAAGCTCACGCCAGCCGCGCAGGACTACCTGTCACCGCTCGCGCCCGGCGCCGAGTTGCCGGACCCGCATCAACCGGCGGCCGCATCGATGCGTGAATGCTTCGCGGTGGTCACGGCCCAGGTCCGGTCCATCGACTGGCTGGAGCTGCACCCCGAAGGCCACCGCCGCGCACGCTTCGATGCCCAGGGCGCACGCTGGCTGCAACCTTGAGCGCGACAATCCGCTCCATGCCCATTCGCACCATCACCGCCACCCGCTACGTCACGCCGCTGCGCGAAGGCGGCTCGCTACCCGCGGTGGTCGAGGCGGATGATGCCGGCCTGTACGTGCTCAAGTTCCGCGGCGCCGGCCAGGGCCGCAAGGCCTTGATCGCCGAGCTGGTGGCCGGCGAGCTGGCCCGCGCCGCCGGCCTGCCCGTGCCCGAGATCGTCTTCGTGAACCTCGACCCGGCCCTGGCGCAGACCGAGCCCGACCCCGAGATCCAGGACCTCATCAAGGCCAGCGCAGGCTTGAACCTGGCGCTCGACTACCTGCCCGGCTCCGTCACCTTCGATCCGCTGGCCGAGAAGATCGAGCCGCTGCTGGCCTCGTGCATCGTGTGGCTCGACGCCTTCGTCACCAACGTCGACCGCACGCCGCGCAACGCCAACATGCTGATGTGGCACCGCAAGCTGTGGCTCATCGACCATGGCGCGGCGCTGTACTTCCACCACAACTGGCCCGACTACCTCGATCGTGCGACCAGCCATTTCGCGCTCATCAAGGACCACGTGCTCCTCGCCCAGGCGTCGCAGCTGGAAGAGGCCAACCGCCGCATGACGGCGGCGCTCACGCCGCCGGTCATCGAAGGCATCGTTGCGCTCATCCCCGACGAGTTCCTGGACGACGACCCGATGTTCTCCGGCCCTGATGCAAAGCCGCAGCACCGCGACGCCTACCGCCAGTACCTGCTCAAGCGCATTGAGTCCCCCCACCTGTTCGTCGAGGAGGCCCTCCGTGCCCGGTCCGCACATCTATGACTACGCCATCGTGCGGGTCGTGCCGCGCGTGGAACGGGGCGAGTTCATCAATGCCGGGGTGATCGTGTCCTGCGCGGCCAAGGGCTTCCTGAAGGCACGCATCGAGCTGGACGAGTCACGGCTGCTGGCGCTGGATGCGAAGGCCGACCTCGAATCGGTGAAGGCCAACCTCGCCACCATCCCCGCCATCTGCGTGGGTGGCGACGGTGCGGGCCCGATCGGCAAGCTGTCGGTGCGCGAACGCTTCCACTGGCTGGTGGCGCCGCGCAGCACCGTCATCCAGACCTCGGCCGTGCACATGGGCCGTTGCGAAGACATGGAGGCGGCGCTGGACCACCTCGTCGAGAAGATGGTCCGCCGCCCTGCCTAGCGCGTCACTTCAGGTCGTCGGTCTCGTAGTAGACCGTCTTGAGCACCCGGTCATGCTTGGGTAGCTTGCCCTTGAAGGCCGACATCGGCGGCATCTTCACGCCGTTGACCGGCACGTCGACGTCTTCGGGCTTGTTCGCACCCCGTAGCTCGATCACATGGTCATAGCTCGGCCGGCCCTCGATGTCCTTCACCAGGAACCAGGTGTCGCCGCGCCCAACCGCGCGGTAGTGCGCGATCCTGGCCGGCGGCGCGTTCGGGTCCAGCGGCTGGTAGCGCAGCATCTGCACCACCTGCACCGTCACGTCCTTGAGCCGGGTCTTGCCGCCGCGCTCGAAATGTCCTTCGACCACATCGGCCTTGAACGACCGCAACGGGTTCACTGAATCAGGCGCCAGGCGGCTCAGCTCGAACTTCTCGGGCACGAGCGTCCACACCTTGGGCTTGGCACCCACGTCCCAGCGCAGCTTGCGCTCCAGCCTGGGGTCGGCGATGCGCAAGGCGAACACCACTTGCGCGTCGTGCGGCTTGTGGAACATCGGCAGGTGCGAGGCGTAGAGGCCGTCGGCCCCGCCGAAGAGCAGCATGCCGTGCAGGCCGAAGGAGGACTCGGCCGTGGGGTCGCTGGCCCACGCCGGCAGGCACAGGAAAGCGGCCAGGATGGCGCTCAGGAATTTCATGTCAAAGCGTTCGATTGGAACTTGCAGACGCCCCAGGCGCGGGCGAAGAAGGAGTTGCCGTTGCGGGCATCGAGCGCGGCCGACATCGCCTGGCCGGCGCGATCGACTCTTTGGAGAAGCAGGTCGTAGTCCGCAGGTGATGCACCAGGCTGCGCAGCGCCGAGGAACTGATCGACGACATCGGCCAGCTTGGGCAGACTGGCGCTGCGCGTCTTGCGCTGGTCGCGGCCCAGCCGCAGGACGAGTCCGAGCGTGTTTGCATACTCAAGTCGGTCCAGGTCGTCCCGGCACGCAAGCGCCCACGGGGCGTGCCGAAGCAGCAGTGAAGCCGCCTTGTCGAACTGGCCCAGTGCGACACGGTGGTGGACGTGCGTGCACGTCGACGACAGGAAGTTGGGGTTGGATCGGATGAGCCGGTAGCTGCGATCCGCCAGCGCCTCGGCCTGCTGTGCATCCCCCAGCCTGTTCAGCGCCTGCATGACTCTGGGCAGGACGGTGTGAGGCACCTCCGCACACTTGAGCTGGCCCGCGACGATGGGTTCGGCCACGCGGACAACTTCGTCGTACCGCTCCTCCGAGAGCAGCAAGGTGATCAGCCGCGACTTCTCGCAGGCTGCACAATCGGCGTAGGCGTCGCGCCGGTGGGTCATGGCCTCGTCCCAGGCCTGGCGCGCCTCGGCGACGCGCCCTTGCTGCTGCAGCCGATGCACGCGGCAGGTATAGACGGGCCTCAGGCTGATGCCCTCTTCCTTGTAGAGCGCCATCATGTCCGCATCGATGGCGTCGATCTGCCGTTGCGAAATCCGGGCGAAGCTCGCCATGCCCATGCTCACGTACTTGTGGTACCAGCGCATCTCGAAGGTCATGTACTCGGCGTCTTGCGCGGCGAGCTTCTTGCACCAGGCGAAATGCGCCAGCGCGATCTCCGGATCGCCGCCGAAGGTCGCATCCTCCACGCGGGCCATGCGCGCATCAAACTGCGCACGCTGCGAGCCCGAGCGGTCTGCGAGCACTATGGCGCGGTCCAGCAGGCTGGACCGCTCCGGCGCTCCGAACTCCAGTGCCGCGGCGCGAGAGATCAGCTCGTAGGGATCGTCGGTCTCGGGGATGTCGTCTAGTGCCATGTCGTCGCCCCGCTGCCCGCACTCATCAGGCTCCATTCGAGCAGGCCAGACAGCCCCTCGCTCATCGCGTTCAACTCGGCGCTTCCCAAGGGGTGATGGCCCATCAGCAGCGCCTGCACATACAGCACTTGGACGATGCGCTGCACCACGGTCGCGTCCGCATGCGAGGCCAGCCGCCGCACGAGTGGATTGGCCAGGTTGAAGCACAGTTCGCTGGGCGTCGGCTCCTCATCGCCGATCTGCGTGAGCACGTCGCGCCACAAGTCGTCGGCCTCTTCGGCGCTGGCTGCAACAACGCGGGCATTGGTGGCCTCGCGGTTGGCGATGTACAGCGTGGGCAGGTCTGCCGGCTCAAACAGCTTCAGGCGTGGCAGGCAGGAGAACGGCTCCAGCACCGCGGTGGCCGAGGCGAGGAATGTGGCATGCAGCGCCTCCTGCTCCTGTCCCAACCCGGCGAGCTGCTGGCCGATGTCCGACGGCTGCACGAAGAGCACCGGGATTTCGGGCTTGAGCTCCTGCAGCCGGGCCATCAAGTCCGCATCGTAGGTGTAGCCGCCGTTGACCACATCCATGCCCTGTGCAGCGGCGATCTGCGCGATCTGCCTGAACTCGTCCACCGTGCGCGTCACTCGGATCTGGCGCTTGCGCGACAGCACATGCTGCAAAGTCGTCCAGCCAAAGTTGGCCTGCAGCGGGAACCAGGGCGCGAAGAGTTCGAAGAACTCGTCGTCTTCCAAAGCCAACGCCTTCAGCGCCAGATGATGGTGGGTCATCAAGCGCTGCAGGCGCTCAGGGTCGTTGCGAGAGAGATCGAGCAGGTAGCGGCGCAGGCATTGGCCGAGCTCCTGCTGCGTCTGCTGCAGGCTGGCATCCTCGTGGAACGAATGGCGTGCCGCGGTAGGCCGCAGGTCCTGGCAGTTGACGATGCACTGGACGAAGAACGCCCACGGCGGTAGCAGGTTCTCGACGCTGTCAGACAGCAGCATGCGCTTGAGGTACACACGATGCCGCGACTTGCGGGTGAAGCCGGGCGCGCGAGCCAGCACGAAAGCCACGCCGTCCACGCCGCCGGTGTCCGAACGGAGCTCGATGGCATCCAGCAGATCCTCATCCAGCGTACGCCGGCCCCATTCCAGCCAATGGTCGCGCCGTGCAGACCGCGGCAGGTGCGAGGCGTCCCAGGGAAAGCGGCCCGCGGGGTTCGCATCATTGACCCGCTCGGTACGCTCACCTTCGCGCAGGTGCACAGGAAACGGCAGGATCGCGCCGTAGTGCCGCGCGGCAGCCAGCAGCGGGTCGAACTTGAACAAGCGGCGCGCATCAGGCTTGGCTACCAGGCGCACTTGGGAGCCCACCGGGGCCGGCTCATCCAGCCGCTCGATGTCATAGGTGCCGTCCGGCCGGCCACGCCAGCGAAGCGATGGGGCATCGGGGTGCTGAGCCGAGCGGCTGGTCAGCTCGATTTCCTCCGCAACGATGAAGCAGGCCAGCAGCCCAATACCGAACTGGCCGATGTAGTCTTGAGGAGACCCCAGCCAGTCGCCACGCTTGGATGACTCACCGATGACCGCCAGGAAGCGGTGCATCTCGTCTTCGGTCAGCCCCACGCCGTTGTCGCTGAAGACCACCACGCCCTCGCCTTCGAGGCTGATCTGGATGCTGCCTTCGTGGGAAGGCCCCAGCCGGTTCCTCGCCGCGATCGCATCGACTCCGTTCTGCAGCAGCTCTCTGACAAAGACATCCGGCCGGGTATAGAGATGATTCGACAGCAGGTCGATGAGGCCGGACAGGTTGATCTGGAATCGATGCTCCATGCAGTGCTTTCGTCGGACGGTGTTCAGCGCTGCTTGAACGCCGGCTTGCGCTTGTTCACGAACGCATCCATGCCTTCCTTCTGGTCTTCGGTGGCAAACAGCGAATGGAACATGCGGCGCTCGAACTGGATGCCTTCGGCCAGCGGGCCTTCGTAGGCGCGGTTCACGCATTCCTTGGCCATCATCACGCTCGGGCCGCTGAAGTCGTTGATGTTCTGCGCGGCGGCCAGCACGGTGTCCATCAGCTCGGCCGCGGGCACCACGCGCGACACCAGCCCGGCGCGCTCGGCTTCGGCAGCGTCCATCATGCGCGAGGTGAGCACCAGGTCCATCGCCTTGGCCTTGCTGATGGCGCGCGGCAGGCGCTGCGTGCCGCCGGCGCCGGGGATGATGCCCAGCTTGATCTCGGGCTGGCCGAACTTGGCGGTATCGGCGGCGATGATGAAGTCACACATCATCGCGAGCTCGCAGCCGCCGCCCAGCGCGAATCCCGCCACCGCGGCGATCACCGGCTTGCGGATGGCGCGGATGGTCTCCCAGTTGCGGGTGATGTAGTCGGTCTTGTAGACGTCCATGTAGGTCCAGCTGGCCATCGCGGCGATGTCCGCGCCTGCGGCAAAGGCCTTCTCGCTGCCGGTGATGACGATGCAGCCGATGCCGTCGTCCGCATCGAAGGCCTTCATCGCCGCGCCCAGTTCGTTCATGAGGCCGTCGTTGAGCGCATTGAGCTGCTTGGGGCGGTTCAAGGTGATGAGGCCGGTCTTGCGCTCGCCGTCGCCGCGCACCTCGGTGAGGATGAATTCGTAGCTCATGGGGGGTCTCCTGTTCGTCGATGCGTGACTATACGAAGGGCCGGCGGCGGCTGTCTGTCACTGGGATGCCAATTGGGGCCTGCGCTTGATCATCAAATCGATGAAAGTGTTTTCGTCCTGGGCGATGCGAATGCGCGCGGGCAGGTAGGCCAGCGTCGGCGCGACCCAGATCTCGGCCACGAGATCGCCGCCCTTGCGCGCCACCCGGCGCGGCTTGAGGTGCACGCCCTCGACGGCGCCGAAGGGCGTGTAAAGCACCTCGGTCTCCAGCACGTCGTAGATCCAGCGGTCGATGTTGCGCGGCAGCGCCAGCGGCACCTCGACGGTCTGGCCTGGCGCCAGCAACGCGGGCTTGTTGGTGAAAAGGAATGTGAGTTGCACGAACTGGCTGGCCGCGTCCTGCACGCCGGGCCAGCGCTCGCGCCGGCTGCCATCGTTCAGCACGACAGCATCGGGCTCGAAGCGGATGGTCCGGCGCTGGCGGTCGCGGCCGGCCACCTTGCTGTCCTCGTCGTAGGTCTGGGGCACGAGGCCTTCAGGCGTGAGCACGCCGTCGCTGGTCATCTTGCGGCTCATCAGCGGCAGGATGGGCAGGCCCACGGTCACGTCCAGGTGCACCTGGTAGCGGTTGCCCAGCCGGATCCACTCCACCTGGGCGGTGCCGTGGATCTCGCCTTGGTAGTTGCCGCTGAGGACGTAGCTCACGCGGGTGGAGGCTGGCCATTCGAAGGCCGGGGCGCTGCCGGCGCCGGCCACGGGAAGCGCCGCAGATGCGGCTGCCGCAGGCTCGGAGGCTGCAGGCTCGGGCGCGCTGGCCGGCAACGCAGGTTCGACCGGTACCGGCTCAGGCTCGGCCATCGCCACCTTCTCGGGTTCAGGCTCCGGCACCGGTTGGGATGCCGCCTTCGCCGGCGCGCTGGCCCGCCGCGGCTTCGCAGCGTTCTTCAGGACGGGCGGCATCACCGCCGCGGGTGCGGGCGGCGCCGTCGGCTCCATCTCCCGCACGAACACCGCCTCCACCCGCTCGGGCATGTCGGCGTAGACGGTGAGGTCGAGCATGCGCTCGCCCATGTGGTCGGCGATGCAGCCATGGATCACCACCACAGCCGCCACGAGCGAGAGTGCCGTCAGGCGCCGTGGCCAGGGCTCGCCCGCGCCGGCCAGCGCACGCCAGAAGCTCAGCCCGTGAGCCATGCCTTGCGCAGCGCCTGCGCCGGCTTCTGCGCCTTGGCATCGGCCGTGAGCGAGACCGCGCCCTGGGCCGGATCATCCTTGGGCAATGCCAGCGGCAGGTGGAGCACGCGCTGGTCACGCGACACCATCAGCCTCGCCTGGCCGCCGGCCACCGTCACGCGCTGCAGGTCGTCCAGGCGGCGGATGCGCCAGTCGTCGACGGCCAGCACCTCGTCGCCCACCGAGGCGCCGGCGCGCTCGGCCGCGCCGCCGCGCAGCACGTGGCTGATGCGCACGCCGGTGAGCGCGCTCTCGTTCACGCGCAGGCCCAGCCGCTGCGGCACCGTCGGTGCCTGCGACTGCCACTGCACGCCCACGCGCTCCAGCAGCGACTGCAGCGGCAGGTCGCCGGTGCCGTGGACGAAGGCCTGCATCTCTTCGTCGAAAGAACGCCCGCCCACTTCGCGCAGCACGTCGCGGATGTCCGCCTCGCTGATCGGCCCGCCGTCGCTGCGCGCCCACAGCCCGCGCATCACCTCGTCCAGGTTGCCCTGGTGCGAGCGCAGCGTGAGGTCCAGCGCCAGTGCCACCAGCGAGCCCTTGGTGTAGTAGCTGATGGTCGCGTTGGGCGTGTTCTCGTCGGTGCGGTAGTACTTCACCCAGGCGTCGAAGCTGGCCTGCGCCACGCTTTGCACCTTGCGTCCCGGCGTGTCCGCCACGCCGGAGATGGTCTTGGCCACGAGCTTGAGGTAGCGGCCTTCGTCGATGAGGCCGGCGCGCACCAGCAGCAGGTCGTCGTAGTAGGAGGTGAAGCCTTCGAAGAACCACAGCAGCTCGGTGTAGTTCTCGCGGGTGAAGTCGTAGGGCGCGAACTCGCGCGGCTTCAGGCGCTTGACGTTCCAGGTGTGGAAGTACTCGTGGCTGATGAGACCCATCAGCGTCACGTAGCCGTCGGTGAGTTCCGCCTTGCCCTTTTGCGGCAGGTTGCGCCGCGCGTCGATGAGCGCGGTGCTGGCCCGGTGCTCCAGGCCGCCATAGCCTTCGTCGACCGCATTGAGCATGAAGACGTAGCGGTCGAAGGGCGGCTTCTCGCTGCCGTGCCAGAACTTGATGGCCGCCTCGCAGATGGTCTTGCTGTCGGCGACGAGACGCTCGCCGTCGAAGTCAGGGAACGCACCCGCCACCACGAACTCATGCGGCACGCCGCAGGCCTCGAAGCGGCCGCGCCAGAAGCGGCCCAGCTCGAAGGGATGGTCCACCAGCTCGTCGTAGTCCGCCGAGCGGTAGGTGCCGCGGCCAAGCGCGTCCACGGTGACCGCGCCCATGCCGGTGGCCACCTCCCAGCCCTCGGGCATCTGCACCAGCTCGATCTCATGCGCTTCGTCCTCGCGCCCTTCGGCGCGCAGGCACAGGCTGGTGCCGTTGAAGAAGCCGCGCTGCGCATTCAGGAAGGCCGTGCGCACCGAGGTGTCGAAGGCGTAGACGAGGTAGCGCAGCACCAGCGGCGCCTTGCCGCTGCAGGTGGCTTCCCAGGTGGCCTTGTCCAGCTGGTCGAGCGCGACCGGGTTGCCGGCCTGGGTGGCCTTCAGCTCGGACACATGGCGCGAGAACTCGCGCACCAGGTAGCTGCCGGGAATCCACACCGGCAGGCTCAGGATCTGGCGCTCGGCCGGGTTGGGAATGGTGAGCATGACGCGAAACAGGTGGGCGTTCGCGTCGGCAATGTCGATTCGGTAGGAAATCATGCGGGGTCGTCAACTCGGGGGGTTGCGACCCATTGTCGCCTCAGCCGGGGTGCACCCCGGCCGGGGAGAAACCTGGGCGTCAGCCGGGTTTGCGGGCCGAGGCCGCGGCCGTGAGGTTCTTCTCGACCTGGTCCGGCGGCAAGGCGCCGGGCACGCGCTTGCCGTCCTCGAACACCAGGGCGGGCGTGCCGTTGACCTTGTGCTTGCGGCCCATGGCCACGTTGCGCGCCAGGGCACCGGTGTCGCAGGCGCCCATGTTGCGCATCGGCGCTGTGCCGTTGAGCATCCAGTCGCGCCAGGCCTTGGTGTTGTCCTTGGCACACCAGATGTCGCGCGACTTGTCAGGCGAGTCGCCGCCGAGGATGGGGTACAGGAAGGTGTAGACGGTCACGTCCTTCACGCCCTGCAGCTCGCGCTCGAACTTCTTGCAGTAGCCGCAGTTCGGGTCGGCGAAGATGACCAGCTTGCGGGCGCCCGTGCCCTGCTTCCAGACGATGGCGTCCTTCAGCGGCAGCGCGGCGAAGTCGATGGCGGTGAGCTTGTTGATCCGCGCCTCGGTGAGGTTGGTCTTGGTCCTGGTCTCGATCAGCGCCCCTTCCACCAGGTGGCTGCCGGTCTCGTCGGTGTAGAAGATGTCGGTGCCCAGGCGAATCTCGTACAGCCCGGCGATGGGCGTCTTGCTGATCTCGTCGATCTTGGGCCACTCGGGGAAGCGCTCGGCGATGTTCTTGCGGATGGCGGCGTCATCGGCCAGGGCGGGCTGGCTGGCGGCCATGAAGGCACCCGAGCAGGCCAGGGCAAGCAGGAAGCGGCGGAGGATAGCCATCGGAGTGCTTTCTAGGAGTCGAGCGCCCGGGCCGTGAGCCAGCGCTTGAGAGGGGACAGGTGGTTGACCAGAGTCAGCCCGCGGTTGCGAAGTTCCCGCACCGACGGCGTGGGATGTGCAAAAAGTTGGAGAAGTCCGTCCGTCACGTGCCCCATCGCCCAGGTGGGGGCCAGGCGGGCACGGGCATAGCGGCGCAGCAGCTTCTCGTCGCCCAGGTCGCGCCAGGCTTCGCGCTGGGCGATGACCTGCGTGAGGGCGGCCACGTCGGCCAGGCCCAGGTTCAGGCCCTGCCCGGCCAGCGGATGCACGACGTGGGCCGCATCGCCCAGCAGCACCCAGCCTCGGCCGGAGACGGCCTGTGCATGGCCGCGCATCAACGGCCAGGCGGCCCGCTCGGACGCCAGTGTCAGCTCGCCGGCAGCACCGCCGGTGGCCTCCATCAAGGCTTGCTCGAAGGCGCGCTCGTCCAGCACCAGCAGCGCCTGGGCACGATCGTTGGGCAAAGACCACACCAGGCCATAGGAGTGGCCCACTCCTGGCGTATCAAAAGGCAACAGTGCCAACACGTCCGGCGAGCGGAACCACTGGCGGGCCAGGTTCACGTGGGGCGTGGAGGCCGTCAGCCGGGCCGCGATGGCGCGATGGCCGTAGTCGTCCTTGTCGAAGCCCACGCCCAGCGCTTCCCGCGCCGACGAGGCCTTGCCTTCGCACAAGGCCGTCAGCGGGGCGCGGACGTCATCGTTGTCCACGACGCTCACGTGGGGCGAGAAGCGCACCGCGGAGGCCAGTTCGCGCTCGAGCACGGCGGCATCCACGATGTGCGCCAGCTCTCCCACGCGGGCTTCCCAGGCGGAGAACTCGATCAACCCGCCCGGGGCGTCGCCCTCGATGTGCATGTCGTGCACCGGCGTGGCCGCCTGGGGTGGCAGCGCGTCCCAGACCTTCAGGCCCTGCAGCAGGCCCACCGACGAGGGGTTGAGCGCGTAGGCCCGCACGTCGGGCCCGGTATCGCGGCGTACCGGGTCGGGCCGCAGGGCCACCTGAAGGCCCAGGCGGGCAAGCGACAACGCGAGGCTCTGCCCCACGATGCCCGAACCCCTCACCAGCACGTCGAATGGTTTCATCGCGGGCGATTGTAGGGACGCTGAAATGACCTTGAGCCTCAAGCAAGGGCACAATTTCCCCTCAAAACGAAAGAGGAACGAATGGGTGTCTGGATACGCAGGGTCCTGATCGGGCTGGTCGGCCTGGTCGTGCTGGTGGTGATCGCCGGTGCGGTGTTCGTCGCGAGCTTCGACGCGAACAAGTACAAGGGCGTGGCCATCGACTGGATGAAGACCCACAAGCAGCGCACGCTGGTGATCGACGGCCCCATCGAGCTGTCGATCTTCCCGCGGCTGGCGATGAAGGTCTCCAAGGTCACGCTGAGCGAAGCCGCCAAGGCCGACAACTTCGCTGCCATCGATTCCGCCGGGCTGGCAGTGGACGTGCTGCCGCTGCTGCACGGCGAGGTGGTGGTGGGCCGCATCGAGGCCAAGGGCGTGCGCGTCACGTACCTGCGCGACGCCAAGGGCAAGAGCAACATCGACGACCTGCTCACGCCCGACGAAGCCCCCAAGACCGAGACCGCCAGCAAGCCCGTGCGCTTCGACGTGAGCGGCATCGAACTGGCCGACGTGAAGGCCACCGTGCGCGACGACAAGAGCGGCACCAATGGGCAGGTGCTGCTGGCGAAGTTCAAATCCGGTAGGCTGGCCAACCGCGTCGAGGCACCGGTCGACCTGGACCTGCAGTTCGACTTCAAGCAACCCGCGCTCAAGGGCAACCTGACGGGCGAGACTCGCCTCACGCTGGACATGGACACGCAGTCCGCCTCGCTCAAGAAGATGAACCTCGGCTTCAAGGGCGACGCGCCCGGCCTGAGCGGCGTGGACGTGGCGCTCAAGGGCGACGTGGCCTGGGACGGCACGAAGAAGAGCGTCAACGCGCAGGACCTGTCGGTGAAGCTGTCGGGCCACACCGGCGCGCTCAAGCACGACGGCACCACGCTGAGCATCGAGCGCTTCGCCTTCGAGCCTGATGCGCAGAAGCTGGACCTGCGCAAGCTGGTGGCCGCCGTGAAGGCCTCGCAGGCCGGCCAGCCCATCACGCTGGACCTGGAATGGCCCGAGCTCGCGGTGGCCGGCAAATCGCTCTCGGGCAGCGCCTTCAGCGGCAAGCTCTCGCGCGGCGGCGACATGCCTTTGAGCGCGAAGTTCAAGAGCACCGCGCCCAGTGGCAGCTTCGATGCGGTGAACCTGCCGGGCTTCGAGGCGCAGGTGGAAAGCGCCTCGCCACAGCGCAAGCTCGCAGGCACGCTGCGCAGCGACCTGGTCATCAAGCCCCAGCCCGGCTCGCTGGCGCTGGACAAGCTGGACTTGCAGGCCAAGGTTGAGGAGCCCGGCTTGCAGCCGCTGGCGCTGAACATCCGCGGCAACGCGCTGGCCTCGGCGCAGAAGTCGAGCTGGAACATCGCCGGCCAGCTCAACGACAACAAGTTCGCGACCGAAGGCAGCGCGGTGCTCGCGGGCAACACGCCGCAGATCAACGCGAAGGCGAACTTCGATTCGCTGGACCTGAACAAGCTGCTCACGAAAGAGAAGACGCCCAACAAGCCCGCCGCGGGCAACGCCGACGTGCCCGTGGACCTGAGCGGCCTGCGGGCCGTGAATGCGCAGGTCAGCGTGGTGGCGGGCCGCTTCGCATTCGAGCAGTACAAGGTCAATGACGCGCGCATCCAGGCCACGCTGGACGGCGGCATGCTGCGCATCACCGAGCTGCAGGGCAAGGCCTGGGGCGGTCAGCTCAACGCCACCGCCTTTGCCGATGCCCGCGCCAGCCGCATCGCCATCAAGGGCGCGGCCACTGGCGTGGACGTGAATGCGCTGGTGAAAGACGTGGCCGCCAAGGACTGGATCGAAGGCAACGGCCGCGTGAGCTTCGACCTGGACAGCGCCGGCCGCAGCGTCAACGAACTGCGCTCGCGGCTGCAGGGCAGCGCGGCCCTTCAGCTGCGCGATGGCGCGGTCAAGGGCATCAACCTCGCCAAGAGCCTGCGCCAGGCCAAGGCGGCACTGTCGATGAAGCAGGACGCATCGCAGAAGGCCAGCCAGACCGAGAAGACCGACTTCAGCGAGCTGTCGGCCAGCTTCCAGATCAACGACGGCGTGGCCCGCAGCAAGGACCTGGACATGAAGAGCCCGTTCCTTCGCCTGGGCGGCGAAGGCGCGATCGACGTGGGCAAGGGGCGCATCGACTACGTGGCGCGGGCCACGGTGGCGTCCACGGCCAAGGGGCAGGACGGCGCGGAACTGGCGGCGCTCAAGGGCCTGACGATTCCCGTGCGGCTCACCGGGCCGTTCGAGGCGCTGGACTGGAAGATCGAATGGTCGGCCATTGCCACGCAGGCGGCGACGAAGCAGCTCGAGGACAAGCTCAGCGAGAAGCTGGGGTTGAAACCCGCGGCCGGTGCGGCCTCGGGCGCCGCCTCCAAGCCCACCGCGGCCGATGCATTGAAGAAGGGACTGAAGGGGTTGTTCAAGTGAGCGATGTACAGGTGCGCATCGCTGCGCTGAACGTCTACCCCATCAAGAGCTGCGCCGGCATTGCGCTGGACGAGACGCTGCTCGTCGAGACCGGCTTCGAGTTTGATCGCGCCTGGATGGTGGTCGATGCCGAAGGCCGCTTCGTCACCCAGCGTGAGTTGCCGCGCATGGCGCTGGTCAAGCCCACGCTCAAGCACGAAGAGATGGTGCTGCGCGCACCCGGCATGCTGGCGCTGCACCTGTCGCTGAACGCGGTGGAAGCCCCATGCCGCGTGACGGTGTGGCGCGACGAGGTCGCGGCCTACGACATGGGCGACCTGGCTGTGCAATGGTTCAGCGACTTCCTCGGCCAGAAGCTGCGGCTGGTGCGCTTCGACCCGGAACAAAAGCGCCTGTCGAACCGCCAGTGGACGGGCGAGATCGAGGCGGAGAACGCCTTCTCCGACGGCTACCCGGTGTTGGTGGCCTCGCAGGCAGCGCTGGATGAACTCAACCAGCGCCTGGCTGCGGCCGGGCATGCGGCGGTGACGATGGCGCGCTTCCGGCCCAACCTGGTGATCGACGGCATCGAGTCGCATGGCGAGGACCACCTCGACGAGATCGAGTTCAATGCAGGCCGTGTGCGCCTCAAGCTGGTCAAGCCCTGCCCGCGCTGCCCCATCCCCGACATCGACCCCGCCACCGCCGAGCGCGGGCATGCGGTGGGCGACATGCTGCTGACCTACCGCGCCGACCCGCGCGTGGACGGCGCGATCACTTTCGGCATGAATGCGGTGATCCTGGCCGGCATCGAGCAGCCCTTGCGCGTGGGACTCGCAGGCGACGCCACCTACCGCTTCGATTGATGGCCGGCCTCAGAAGCTGGCATCTCTTCGCCATCTGCGTGCTCGTCTGGGGCACGACCTGGCATGCCATCACCTACCAGATCGGCCACACCACGCCCGAGGTGGGCGTGGCGCTGCGCTTCGGCCTGGCGGGGCTGTGCGTGCTCGCCATGTGCCTCGTGCGCGGCGAGCGGCTTGGCTTCGCCCTCGTGGACCATGGCCGCCTCGCGTTGCAGGGCGTGTTCATGTATGGCGTGTCGTACATCTGCGTGTACCAGGCGGAGCGGCACCTGCCGTCCGGGCTGGTGGCGGTGGGTTACTCGGCCTCTCCGCTGCTCATTGGCCTGGGCGCGCAGTTGCTGTTCGGCATGCGTGTCACTGGTCGCTTCGTCGCGGGCGGCGTGCTGGGCCTGGTGGGCGTGGCCCTGATGTTCTGGCCCGAATTCGGCAAGGCCGCCGAGGGCACGTCCACCGCCCTGGGCGCGGTGTTCACCGTGGGCTCCGTGCTGCTGTCGGCCATCGGCAGCCTGACGGCCAGCCGCAACCGCACCAGCGGCCTGCCCTTCTGGCCCGCACTGGGCTGGGGCATGGTCTACGGCGCCCTGGCCGCCGCCGTGATCGCGCTGGCCCAGGGGCAGTCCTTCGCCCTGCCATCGGCACCGTCGTGGTGGATTTCGCTGCTGTATCTCGCCCTGGCCGGCTCGGTGCTCACCTTCGCCTGCTACCTGACGCTGCAAGACCGCATCGGCCCCGGGCCTTCAGGCACCATCGGCGTGATGACGCCGCTGCTCGCACTGGTCGTCTCCATGCTGTTCGAGGCGTTCCGGCCCGATCTGCTCACCTTCGCGGGCGCCGCCCTGGCCGTGGCGGGCAATGCCTTGATGCTGCGCCGGCCCGCCTAAAATCCGCCTTTCCCCTCGAAGTCCAGAAAGTCCCCCATGAGCCTCAAATGCGGCATCGTGGGCCTGCCCAACGTGGGCAAGTCCACCCTCTTCAACGCGCTGACGAAAGCGGGCATCGCCGCCGAGAACTACCCGTTCTGCACGATCGAGCCCAACGTGGGCATCGTGGAGCTGCCCGACCCGCGCCTGGCCGCGCTGTCGGCCATCGTCAAGCCCGAGCGCATCGTGCCGGCCATCGTGGAGTTCGTGGACATCGCGGGCCTCGTGGCGGGGGCTTCCAAGGGCGAAGGCCTGGGCAACCAGTTCCTCGCCCACATCCGCGAGACGGACGCCATCGTGAACGTGGTGCGCTGCTTCGAGGACGAGAACGTGGTCCACGTTTCCGGCAAGGTGGACCCGATCGCCGACATCGAGGTCATCCAGACCGAGCTGTGCCTGGCCGACCTGACCACCGTCGAGAAGAGCCTGGCGCGCTACGTCAAGCCCGCCAAGGCCGGCGACAAGGAAGCCCAGCGCCTGGTGGACGTGCTCAACAAGTGCCAGGCCGCGCTGAACGAGGCCAAGCCCGTGCGCAGCCTCGCCTGGAGCAAGGAAGAGCAGGTGGTGCTCAAGCCGCTGTGCCTCATCACCGCCAAGCCCGCCATGTTCGTGGGCAACGTGGACGAGAGCGGCTTCGAGAACAACCCGCTGCTGGACAAGCTGCGTGCCTACGCCGACGCGCAGAAGGCGCCGGTGGTGGCCATCTGCGCCAAGACCGAATCGGAACTCTCCGAGATGGCCGACGACGACAAGCTGATGTTCCTGCAGGAGATGGGCCAGACCGAGCCCGGCCTGAACCGCCTCATCCGCGCCGCCTTCAAGCTGCTGGGCCTGCAGACCTACTTCACCGCCGGCGTGAAGGAAGTGCGCGCCTGGACCATCCACATCGGCGACACCGCACCGCAGGCGGCGGGCGTCATCCACACCGACTTCGAGCGCGGCTTCATCCGCGCCCAGACCATCGCCTATGACGACTATGTCGCCTTCAAGGGCGAACAAGGCGCCAAGGACGCCGGCAAGATGCGCGCCGAAGGCAAGGAATACGTCGTCAAGGATGGCGACGTGATGAACTTCCTGTTCAACGTCTGACCGGGTGACGCCTTCCGGCGGTCGATGTTAGGCTGGGTCCCCGCGTGCCGCGACCTACCGCCACCCGCTGCCTTTGAACGCCACCACCATCGACTCGCGATCCCGCCTGCGCTGGGGGCTGGAAGTCCTCGGCACCGCGCTGGCGTACGGCATCGCCGGCTGGCTGGCGTTGAAGCTGGCCATCCCGCCCGGCTACGCCTCGCCGCTGTATCCCGCCGCCGGCATTGCGCTGGTGGCCGTGCTGACCTATGGCCGGCATGCCGCGCTGGGTGTGCTGCTGGGTTCCTTCGCGACCAACATGCTCAATTCGGAGCCGGCCCCGGCGATGGGGCCGGTCGCGCTGGTGTCGTTCGTCGTGGGTGGCGGCGCGGCGCTGCAGGCGCTGGCCGGTGCGCTGCTGGTGCGGCGCTATGTGCGGCAACCGCTCACCCTGTCCGAGCCGTCGGACATCGCGATGTTCTTCGGCCTGGGCGCCTTCGCCTCGGCGCTGGTCAGCGCCACCGTGGGCGTCACCACGCTGGGCACGGCCGGGCTGATCGTGCCGGCCAACCTCGGCTTCAACTGGATCACCTGGTGGGTCGGCGACTCGATGGGCATCCTCATCGCCGCACCCATCGCGCTGACCCTCATCGGCCGGCCGCGCGAGGACTGGGCGCCGCGCCGGTTCAACGTGGGGCTGACGCTGGCCACCGTCACCTTGCTGATGGCCTTCATGATCACCCTCGTCGCCCGCTGGGATGAGGAGCGCATCCGCTCGAACTTCGACCGCGAGGCGGTGAATGCCTCGTCGACGCTGGCCTTCCAGCTGCAGCAACCCCTGCATGCCCTGGAGGCGCTGCGGGGGGTGTACCTCGCGTCGGACGAAGTCAACGGCGATGAACTGCGCCGCGCGACCAGGGCCTGGCTGGAAGGGCCCAGCCACCTGCAGGCCATGGGCTTCAACCAGCGGGTGAGCCGCGCCAACGTGCCCGCCTTCGAGGCCAAGCAGCGCGCCGAGGGCTACACCAACTACCGCGTCTTCGACCGGGCCGACGACAACGCCAGCACGCCGCCCGCCCCGGCCAACGAGGTGTTCGCCATGCGCTACATCGAGCCGATGGCGCGCAACAGCACCGCCCTGGGCGTGAACGTGCTGACGATCCCTGCCGCGCGGGTGGCCATCGACGCCGCGGTGCGCACGGACCGGCCGGCCGCCACCGCGGGCTTCAAGCTGACGCAGGACCCGTCGGGCCTCGAACAGACCGGCGTGGTGGTCTACCAGGCCATCTACGAGGGACAGCCGACCACCGAGGAAGCGCGCCGCGCCGCCGTGACCGGCGTGGCCTTCGTCACCCTGCGCATCGACGACACCCTTCGCGCGGTGCTCGACCAGGTGCCGCGCTACCTCAACGTCTGCGTGGTGGACACCGAAGGCGCGGCAGAGCGCCGCCGGCTGTCCGGCCCCAAGGGCTGCGAGACCGCCACCGCCCAGCTGCTGCACGTGCGCGCCATGCCCTTCGCCGGCCGGCAGTGGGACCTGCGCATCTACGCGGACGCGACCGCCGTGCCCAGCGCCCGCCAGAGCAACGCCTGGCCGTTCTCGGTGGTGGGGCTGATGTCTGCCTCCGTGCTGGGCGCCCTGCTGCTGACGGTGACCGGCCGCGCCCGCCGCATCGAGATGGCCGTGCGCGAACGCACCGCGGCGCTGACCGAGCAGGTGAAGGAGCGCGAGCAGGCCGAGGCGGCCATGCGGGCCAGCGAACAGCGCTTTCGCAACATCTTCAACAACGTGCCGATCGGCGTTTGCTACACCGACCTGCGCGGCAACGTGAAGCAGACGAATCCGCGCTTCTGCGAGCTGGTGGGCTACACAGCCGACGAGCTGCTGCGCATGACGGCAATCGACTTCACGCACCCGGACGACGTGCAGCAGGACGTGGAGTTCACCACCCAGCTCATCCGCGGCGAATTCCCGCTGTACCGGCGGCACAAGCGCTACATCACCAAGTCCGGCCGCATGCTGTGGGTGCAGTCCACCGTCACCCTGCTGCGCAACGAGGACGGCAAGCCCTGGCGCATCGTGGGTGCGGTGGAGGACATCACCGAGCACCTGCGCCTGGCCGATGCCGAACGGGCGCGCGAGGCGGCCGAGGCGTCCAACCGGGCCAAGAGCGACTTCCTCTCGCGCATGAGCCACGAACTGCGCACGCCGCTGAACGCCATGCTGGGCTTCGCGCAACTGCTGGAGCTGGACCAGAAGCATCCGCTGGCCGCCTCGCAGCGGCCCTGGGTCTCGCAGATCCAGCACGCCGGCTGGCACCTGCTGGAGATGATCAACGACGTGCTGGACCTGTCGCGCATCGAGTCGGGCAACCTGCGCCTGAGCATCGAGGCGCTGGACCTGCACGCGCTGCTGGATTCGACCATCACCATGGTGGAGGCCGATGCGAAGCGCCGCCGCATCGAGATCAGCCACGTGCTAGGCGAGGGTGCCAACGTGCTGCGCGGCGACGCGACGCGGGTCAAGCAGATCCTGACCAACCTGCTGACCAACGCGGTCAAGTACAACAACGACCGCGGCCGCATCCACATCGCCAGCCGGCTGGTGGAGGAGACCATCGAGGTCACCGTCACGGACACCGGCCTGGGCATGACGCCCGAGCAGATGGCCGAGCTGTTCCAGCCCTTCAATCGACTGGGTCGCGAGCGATCCCAGCAGGAAGGCACCGGCATCGGCCTGGTCATCAGCCAGCGGCTGGCCGAGCTGATGGGCGGCAGCCTGCGGGCCCGCAGCGTTCCTGGCGAGGGCTCGTCCTTCATCCTCAGCCTGCCGGCGGTGATCGGCCCGCACAACCTGCGCACCGACTACGGCAGCCTGAACACGCCGGTGGCCGAGTACCACCGCCGCATCGTCCACTACGTCGAGGACAACGAGACCAACGTGGAGGTGATGCGCGGCATCCTGGCCCAGCGCCCGCAGGTCGCGCTGGATGTGTCCGTGACCGGCCTGGACGGTCTGGCGGCCATCCGGGCGCGCCGGCCGGACGTCATCCTGCTGGACATGCACCTGCCCGACATCAGCGGCATGGAACTGCTGCGGCACCTGAAGTCCGACCCGACGACGGTCCACGTGCCGGTGGTGGTGGTGTCGGCGGATGCCCTGGCCAGCCAGATCCAGGCCGCCCGGGAGGCCGGCGCGGAGCATTACCTGACCAAGCCGGTCAGCGTGGCGGAGTTCCTGGAAGTGCTGGACGAGGTGCTGGGCGAGGCGGAAACCCGGTTCGGTTGAAGGGTTTCCAGGTCCCGGATTGATAGCGTTTGCTGACTTCTTTGTTAGCAAAAACCGTATCAGCACTCGCCGACCGAGAGTGCTAATATTCGCGGAACCGAATGCCTCCACCGGGGTCTATGAGCACCATGAACCTGTCCTCCTCCACCTCTGCTTTGGCCGTCCGCGACCCGTGGGCGATGGTGCCGTCGCTGGGCAACCTGGACGCCTACATCTCCTCGGTCAACCGCCTTCCCCTGCTCACGCAGGAAGAAGAAGTCTCCCTGGCGCGCAGCCTGCGTGAAAACGCCGACGTCGCGTCCGCCGGGAAGCTGGTGCTTTCGCACCTGCGGCTGGTCGTCTCCATCTCCCGCCAGTACCTGGGCTATGGCCTGCCGCACGGCGACCTGATCCAGGAAGGCAACGTCGGCCTGATGAAGGCCGTCAAGCGCTTCGACCCCGACCAGGGCGTGCGCCTGGTCAGCTACGCGATGCACTGGATCAAGGCCGAGATCCACGAGTACATCCTCAAGAACTGGCGCATGGTCAAGGTCGCCACGACCAAGGCCCAGCGCAAGCTGTTCTTCAATCTCCGCTCGATGAAGCAAAGCCTCAAGGACGAGGCCGCGGATGTCGACACCCACCGCAACACGCTCACGCAAAGCGAAGTCGACACGATGGCTCGCCAGCTGAACGTGAAGCGTGAGGAAGTGCTGGAGATGGAAACCCGCCTGTCGGGCGGCGACGTGGCCCTGGAGCCGCAAAGCGACGACAGCGAAGAGAGCTACGCGCCCATCGCCTACCTGGCCGACGAAAGCAGCGAGCCCACCCGTGTGCTGGAAGCCCAGCGCCGCGACTGGCTCGCCAGCGACGGCATCAGCAAGGCGCTGGACACGCTGGATCCGCGCAGCCGCCGCATCGTCGAAGAGCGCTGGCTGAAGGTCAACGACGACAGCTCCGGCGGCATGACGCTGCACGACCTGGCGTCCGAGTACGGTGTGAGCGCCGAGCGCATCCGCCAGATCGAAGTGGCAGCCATGAAGAAGATGCGCAAGGCGCTGACGGAAGCCAGCACCTGACCACCTCAGGCCGGCTAGGCTAGTGAACTCGCAACGCGGACCTTCGGGTCCGCGTTTGTCTTTGATCGGCGACAAAAACCTCACAAGACCTCGCCGGCTATCGCACTGTGTCAGTTCGACGCAAGCGCGGCCTCCAACAGTCCGGCTCCACGAAGTCTGATGGGGTGTTTCGTGGACAAGCCTTCTTTCTCTCTCGTTTACAAGCTCCTGCGGCCCATGCTGGGCCTGTGTGCAGCGTTGACCAGCCTGTGTGCGATGGCTGGCGACGGCGTCACCGACACCAGCATCCGCCTGGGCATGTCGTCGCCGCTGTCCGGACCCACCGGCGCCTACGGCCGGCAGATGAAGGAAGGCATCGAGGCCTGCTTCGCGCGCGTCAACGCCGCCGGCGGCATCCATGGCCGCAAGCTGGAACTGGTGGCGCTGGACGATGGCTACGAGACCGCACCCGCGGTCGCCAACGCCAAGCGGCTGGTCGAGCAAGAGAAAGTGTTCGCGCTCATGGGCTTCTACGGAAGCTCGCCCACGGCCGCGGTGCTGCCGGTGCTGGACGCCACGGGCGTGCCGCTCATCGGGACCATCAGCGGTGCGGAAGCGCTGCGCAAGCCGGTGAACCGGCACATGTTCCACCTGCGCGCCAGTTATGGCGACGAGACGGCCGCGATCATCAAGAACCTCACCACGGTGGGCATGACGCGCGTGGCCGTGTTCTACCAGGACGATGGCTTCGGTCAGGCCGGCCTGAAGGGCGTGAAGGAGGCGCTCGCCGCGCACCAGCTGGAACCAGTGGCCCTGGCCTCGGTGCCGCGCAACTCCATCGAGGTGCGAGACGCGGTGGCCACCATCGCGAAGGCCCAGCCGCAGGCGGTGGTGATGGTGACGCTGTACCGGCCGACCGCGGAATTCATCAAGCAGATGCGTGCCGTGGGCTCATCGCCCTTCTTCGTCGCCCTGTCGCCGGTCGGCACTGACCAGCTCATCACCGAGCTGGGGCCGCTGAACACCCGCGGCATCCAGGTGTCGCAGGTCATTCCCTACCCATGGGGTGACAAGCTGGAGGTGGTGCGCGAGTACAAGAAGGCCTTGGTCACGTATTCAAAGAACAGCCCCGTGTCGTACTACGGGCTGGAGGGCTACCTCAATGCGCGGCTCGTCGTCGCCGCGCTGGAGCGCGCGGGCGTGAACCCGTCGCGCGAGAAGCTCATCGCCGCATTGCGCAGCGGGCCCTTCAACCTCGACGGCTACCGCGTCAACTTCGCGCAGGGCAGCAACTCGGGCTCGAACTACGTGGAGATCAGCGTGGTAGGCGCCGACGGGCGCATCCTGAACTGAGACGGGTCAGCCCAGCAGCGCCTTCACGTCGGCGGTGAGCGAGGGCACGTCCATGCCGTAGCGCTCGAAGACACGCACCTTGGCATCGAAGTCGAAGAGGTAGATGCCTGCCGTGTGGTCCATGGTGTAGGAGTCGGGCGACTTGCCCGGCACCTTGGCGAAGAAGGCCTTGAAGCTCGCGGCCGCGGCCTTGGTCTGGTCCAGCGTGCCGCGCAGCGCGAGGAAGGCGGGATCGAAGTTGCCGACGTAGGCCTTGAGCAACTCGGGCGTGTCGCGCTCGGGGTCCACGGTGATGAACAGCGCCTGCAGGCGGTCGCCATCCGTGCCCAGCGCCTTCTTCACCTGTGCGAGTTCAGCCATGGAAGTGGGGCACACATCAGGGCACTGCGTGTAGCCGAAGAAGACCGCCGTGACCTTGCCCTTGAAGTCCTCTGGCGTGCGGAGCTTGCCGTTCTGGTCGGGCAGCGAATAGGTGAACACCGGGCCGGTGACGTCCACGCCCTTGAACGCGGGCTTGCTGCTCGGCGCGCCGAAGCCCAGCTTGTCGCAGCCGGCCAGCAGGGTCGCGCCCGCCAAGGCGCCAAGGATCAACGAGCGGCGTTGTGCCATATCAGCGGGCTCACGTAGTGGTCCACCAGCAGCGCGGCGAACAGCAGCGACAGGTGGATGATGGAGAAGCGGAAGGTCTTGCGCGCCAGCGTGTCGGAGTACGAGCGCCACAGCTTCCAGGCATAGCCGGTGAAGCCCGCGCCCAGCAGCACGGCGCTCACGAGGTAGACGTAGCTGCTCATGCCCGACACGAACGGCAGCAGCGTGCTCGCGAACAGCACCAGGGTGTAGAGGAACACCTGCAGCCGTGTGAACTCCGAGCCGTGCGTGACCGGCAGCATGGGCAGGCCGGACTTGCGGTAGTCCTCCACGCGGTACAGCGCCAGCGCCCAGAAATGCGGCGGCGTCCACAGGAAGATGATGAGGCACAGGATCCACGCGTCGCCGCTCAGGTCGCCGCGGATGGCCGCCCAGCCCAGCACCGGTGGCATGGCACCCGACGCGCCGCCAATGACGATGTTCTGCGGCGTGAGCGGCTTGAGGATGACGGTGTAGATCACCGCGTAGCCGACGAAGGTGGCGAAGGTCAGCCACATTGTCAGCGGATTCACGAGCACGTACAGCACAGCGCTGCCGATGCCGCACAGCACGGTGGAGAACAGCAGCGTCTGCGTGTTGGTGAGCTCGCCCTTGGCGGTCGGCCGCCACGCGGTGCGCGCCATCTTCGCGTCGATGCGCTGCTCGACCAGGCAGTTGAACGCAGCGGCAGCGGCGGCCACCAGCCAGATGCCCGCCGTTGCTGCAAGCGCCGTCTTCGGATCAGGCAGGCCCGGCACGGCCAGCAGCATGCCGATGACCGCGCAAAAGACGATGAGCTGGACCACGCGCGGCTTGGTCAAGGCGTAGTACTGCCGCACGCGGGAGGGCATGCTGACGGCAGCGGAGGTGGAGACGGTCTCGGACATGGGGAGCTGCGGATTCTACGAAGCCGCTTTGTGGCGACTTGTCCATGAGGGCGACGCGGCACCGGCTGGCACGGCCTGGTCCGGCATCTGGCGCACGCGCGTGGACAACAAGGTCATGACGATGAGCAGCATGGCCGCCCCGCCTGTGTGGGAGAGCGCGGCCACCAGCGGCCAGCCCAGCACCACGTTGCCGAGTCCGCTGGCGAGCTGCCATGCGGCCACGCCACCGAGCGCCCACGCGAAGCGGCGTGCGCTGTGATCCGGTGTCACGGCCAGTCGCCAGGCGAGCCCTCCGACGGCAGCGAAGACCACGAACGCGCCGATGCGATGCGTCAGGTGAATGGCGGTCAGCGCCGCGAAGGGAATCGCCTCGCCGTCGTGGCCTACACCCAGCGGACGCAACACGGTGAAGGCATGGACGAAATCCATGTCGGGCCACCACGCTCCCTGGCACATCGGGAACTCCGAACACGCCAGCACCGCATAGTTCGTGCTGACCCAGCCGCCCAGTGCCACCTGCACGATGCACAGCGCCCACACCGCGACGATCCACCCACGCAGCGCTGCCGGCACGATCACCGGCGCGCGGACATAGGCCTGGCTCTGCGCCGACAGCAGCATCAGCAGTGCCATCGCGCCCAGCAGGTGCATGGTGACGATCGCGGGGTAGAGCTTGAGCGTCACCGTCCAAGCGCCGAATGCACCCTGCAGGCACACGCCGATGAAGGTGGCCGTCGCCCACCAGGGCGAAATCGCATGTTCGTCGCGGCGATGCGCGAGCCAGCTGCCGATCATCAGCACGGTGATGAGCACGCCCACGCCGGTGGCGAGGTAGCGGTGCAGCATCTCCACCCAGGCCTTGGCATGCGTCACGGGCCCGCTGGGCAAGGCCGTCTGCGCGGTGGTGATCTCGTGGTGCGCGCCCAGCGGACTCAGGTTGCCGTAGCAGCCTGGCCAGTCGGGGCAGCCCAATCCCGAGTCGGTGAGGCGGGTGAAGGCGCCGAACAGCGTGAGGTCGAAGGTGAGGAAGAGCGTGATCAGCGTGAGCGCCCGAAGCCGCTGCGCCGGCTGCGCGCCGCGGTGCCGCAGCCACCACCAGGCCAACGGCCCGACGGCGATGCTCAAGCCCAGCAGGGCCATGCGCAGCGCGGGCGAGAAGTCGTAGAGGGCCGGGGCGTTCATGCCTGCTTCACCGCCCCGGCTGGTCCCACGACGAGGACGCGCGCAGCAGGCGCTCCAGGTCGCGCTTGAGCTTGGTGGGCTCGGCATTGGCGGGCGCACGCATCATCCACTGGCCCATGGGATCGACGAGGTAGACATGCTCTTCCAGCCGATGGCCGTCGGCCGGTGCGAGCCATTTCGACAGCTCCTCGCGCGGCACGCGCAGCACCGTTGGCTTGTCGACGGCGGAGATCGCGTCCATCACTTCCTTGCGGGGCGTGCCCGCGTCGGGGATGAGCCAGACCTTGTCCATGCGGTCCTTGTCGCGTCCCAGCGTCTCGCGCAGTTGCCGCTGCAGGTACAGCTGCTTCTCGCACAGCGCGTCGCAGGCGGCATCGGCCACCACGACGAAGAGCCACTGCCCGTGCAGGCTCTGCGCCTTCACGTCCTCGCCGGCCAGGGTCTTCAGCGGCAGGGAAGCAGGAATCTCGCGCACCGGCGTGATCAGGTCCGCATAGTTGGTGCGGCCTTGCGGGCGGATCACGAAGTAGGTGACGTACGAGGCCACCACCGGCGCGGCGCACACCGCCAGCACCAGCAGCATCTTCAGTCGGCCGGAGGCGGTGCGGCGCACGGCGTCGCCGTCGATGCCCGGCGTGGGCAGCGAATGCACGGTGAAGCTGACCGGCTCAGGCGCGGCCTTGGCGGGCTCTGACATGGGGGCGGACGAGTTGGAACCAGACATACAGACCTGCCATGAGGACACACAGCGCAAACCATTGGAAGGCGTAGCCGTAGTGCTTGTGGACATCGACCGCCGGACGCGGCCATTGGCGCAGCAGTCCATCGGACGCCGCACCGGGTGCATCTTCCTGGACCAGCGACACCGGCAGCAGGCGCAGGCCGGTCTCGACGGAAAACGCACCGAGATCGAGATTCTGACGGATGGGGCCCGAGGCCGCTGCGCTGAACTCGTACAGCCGCGAAGGAGGCGGGGCGATGTGGCCCGCGACGACGACCTCGCCGGCCGGCGTGGGCAACGTGGGCAGCCGCGTGCGGTCGAGCTGGTCGCGCGGCACCCAGCCTCGCTGCACGGCGACGGATTCGCCGGTGCCGCCCAGCTTGAGCGGTGTGACGACGTAGAAGCCGGGGCGGCCGTTCATCTGCCGGTTGTCCAGGAACACCGTGGCGGAGGCCACCCACTCGCCGCGAAGATGCGTTCGGCGATAGTGCTGGGCCTGGGCCGCCTGGTCGTCGTGTGCAATCGCCGCCATGGGCAGTTCCGGCTCCTTGGCGCGCTCATCCAGCGCCTGCTGCAAGGCTTCCTTCTGCGCCGCCCGGCTGAGTTGCCACACGCCCAGGCGCGCCGTCAGCGCCATGCCGGCGAGCGTGGCCACGAGCACGACGATGGCGCACCCCTTCATGGCATCACTCGCAGCAGCATGAAAGCACCAGCGGATAATCCATGCACATGAAGATCCTCATCGCCGTCGCCTTCGTCGCCATCCTGGGCGCCCTCGCCTTCGCGGGTGTCGCCATGGTGCGCGGCAAGGAAGGGCCCGACACGCCCAAGAAGCCGACCATGATGCGGGCGCTGGCCCTGCGGGTCGCCCTGTCGGTGGCCTTGTTCCTGTGCATCCTCATCAGCTACAAGCTCGGTTGGATCCAGCCCACGGGCATCCCGGCGCGCTGAACTTCGGCACTGGGCCTGCAAACAGAAAACGCCGCTCTCGCGGCGTTTTTGTTGGCGCGAAGGCAGTGGGCCTCAGAACCAGTACACGATCACGTACAGGCCCAGCCACACCACGTCCACGAAGTGCCAGTACCAGGCGGCGCCTTCGAAGCCGAAGTGGCGCTGCGGCGTGAAGTGCCCCTTCATCAGGCGGATGGTGATGAACAGCAGCATCAGCATGCCCACGAACACGTGGAAGCCGTGGAAGCCCGTCAGCATGAAGAAGGTCGAGCCGTAGATGCCCGAGCTGAGCTTGAGGTTCAGCTCATGGTAGGCATGGAAGTACTCGTAGCCCTGCAGACCCAGGAAGGTGGCGCCCAGCAGCACGGTGATCCACATCCAGCCGATGGTCTTGGCGCGCTGGCCGGCCACCAGCGCGTGGTGGGCGATGGTCAGCGTCACGCCCGAGGTCAGCAGCAGCGCGGTGTTGATGGTGGGAATCGGCCACGGGCCCATGGTCGTGAAGGCGTCGATGGTGCCCGCGGGCGATGCGGTAGCACCGGCCTGCACGCTCGGCCACACGGCCTTGAAGTCGGGCCACAGCACCGCATTGCTCAGGCTGCCCAGCGTGGGCACCGAGTACAGGCGCGACCAGAACAGCGCGCCGAAGAAGGCGCCGAAGAACATCACTTCCGAGAAGATGAACCAGCTCATGCTCCAGCGGAAGGACACGTCGATGCGGTCGCCGTACAGGCCGCCTTCGCTCTCGCTGATGGCCTGGCCGAACCACTGGCGCATGGTGACGGCCCACAGCAGCAGGCCGAACAGCAGCGCCCACTTGGCGGCGTCGGTCCCGTTGATCCAGAAACCCGCGCCCATGATCACGAAGAACAGGCCCGTGGCGGCCATCACCGGGAAGCGCGAGGGCGCCGGGATGAAGTAGTAGGGCGTCTGCCCGTGTTGCGTCGCTGCCGACATGTTTTCTCCTGGATACCGAACTCTGTCTCTTGAAACTGTCCTGGCCCTTGCCGCGCCTTGCGGGGCTACCGGGCCACTCCACTGGATAACACCCAACTCACCAGCGCGATCAGCAGGCCGATGAAGACGGCCGCGCCGATCACGCCTGCAATCACGACGTGCACTGGATTGAGCTGCTGCACGTCCTTCTCATACTCCGACGACTTGCGCACGCCGAAGAAGGACCACGCCACCGCGCGCATCGTCTGCGCGAACGATGCCTTGCGCTGCACGGCCTCCTTCAGCGGATGCTGCTCGGTCACGACCTCACCTCCGCGCCCTTGGCCGCCGCCGTCGGCGCGGCCGGCACCTTGCCGCCCACCTCGAAGAAGGTGTACGACAAGGTGATGGTCTTCACATCCTTGGGCAACTTGGGGTCGATCACGAACACCACCGGCCACTGCTTGCTCTCGCCGGGCTTGAGCGTGTATTCGTTGAAGCAGAAGCATTCCAGCTTGTTGAAATGCGCCATGGCCTGCTTGGGCGCGTAGCTGGCGATCGCCTGCGCGGCCATGGTGCGCGGCTGGATGTTCTTGAACTCGTACATCACCGTGGCCAGCTCGCCCGGATGCACTTCGATGCTGCGCCGGGCCGGCTTGAAGTCCCACACGCCGCGGGCGTTGGCGTCGAACTCGACGGTGATGGTGCGGCTCGTGTCCACCTGCGTGTTCGCCTTGAACTGCGAGGTCGCGCCCGGCACCGACTGCTCCGACCTGGCCAGCACGTTGATGCCCAGCGCCGTGCAGATGGTCTTGTAGATCGGCACCAGCGCGTAGCCGAAGGCGAACATCAGCGCCGCGACGACCAGCAGCTTGCCCACCATGAGCAGGTTGTCGCGACGCAGGAAGCCGTCGGAACCGGTCGGAGGCAAGGCTTGCGACATCGTCTACAGCCCGAAGAACTTCGCGCGGGCGATGAAGCCGACGAACAGCGCCACCGCCACCGATGCGAGGACCAGGGCGAGGCGCGAATTCTTCTTGCGTTGCTCGGGCGTCATGACTGCACGCAGATTGGAATCAGCCGATCACCTTGGTGGCCGAAGCGTTGAGCTTGGGCGGATGCTCGAAGGTGTGGAAGGGTGCCGGCGACGGCACTTCCCACTCCAGGCCTTCGGCCGCTTCCCAAGGCTGCTTCGGTGCCTTCTCGCCCTTGCCGCGCATCATGGGCAGCACGACGAAGAAGAAGAAATACACCTGCATCAGGCCGAAGCCAAAGGCGCCCACCGAGGCGATCATGTTGAAGTCGGTGAACTGCATCGGGTAGTCGGCATAGCGGCGGGGCATGCCGGCCAAGCCGAGGAAGTGCATCGGGAAGAAGGTGACGTTGAAGAAGATCAGCGAGCCCCAGAAGTGGATCTTGCCGCGCGTCTCGTTGTACATCACGCCCGTCCACTTCGGACCCCAGTAGTAGACGCCCGCGAACATCGCGTACAGCGAGCCCGCGACGAGCACGTAGTGGAAGTGGGCCACGACGTAGTAGGTGTCCTGCAGCTGGATGTCCACCGGCGCCATCGCAAGGATGAGGCCCGTGAAGCCGCCCATGGTGAACACGAAGATGAAGCCCACCGCGAACAGCATGGGCGTCTCGAAGGTCATCGAGCCGCGCCACATGGTGGCGATCCAGTTGAAGATCTTCACGCCCGTGGGCACCGCGATCAGCATGGTCGCGTACATGAAGAAGAGCTGGCCGGTCACGGGCATGCCGGTCGTGAACATGTGGTGCGCCCACACGATGAACGACAGGATGGCGATCGAGGCGGTGGCGTACACCATCGAGGTGTAGCCGAACAGGCGCTTGCGTGCGAACGCCGGGATGATGGCGCTCACGATGCCGAACGCCGGCAGGATCATGATGTAGACCTCGGGGTGGCCGAAGAACCAGAAGATGTGCTGGTACATCACCGGATCACCGCCGCCGGCGGGGTTGAAGAAGGTGGTGCCGAAGTGCCGGTCGGTCAGCGTCATGGTGATGGCGCCGGCCAGCACGGGCATCACGGCGATCAGCAGGTACGCGGTGATCAGCCAGGTCCAGCAGAACAGCGGCATCTTCATGAGCGTCATGCCCGGCGCGCGCATGTTCAGGATGGTCACGATGATGTTGATCGAGCCCATGATGGAACTCGCGCCCATGATGTGCAGCGCGAAGATCGCGGCGTCCATCGACGGGCCCATCTGAAGCGTGAGCGGCGCGTACAGCGTCCAGCCGGCAGCGGGGGCGCCGCCGGGCAGGAAGAAGGCGATCACGATGGACAGCGCGGCGGGGATGAGCAGCCAGAAGCTGAGGTTGTTCATCCGCGCGAAGGCCATGTCGGCCGCGCCGATCTGCAGCGGGATCATCCAGTTCGCGAAGCCCACGAAGGCCGGCATGATTGCGCCGAACACCATGATCACGCCGTGCATGGTGGTCAGCTGGTTGAACAGCTGCGGGTTCACGAACTGCAGGCCAGGCTGGAACAGCTCGGCACGGATGCCCAGCGCCAGGATGCCGCCGAAGATGAACATCGTGAAGCTGAACAGCAGGTACAGCGTGCCGATGTCCTTGTGGTTGGTCGCGAACACCCAGCGGCGCCAGCCGTGCGGATGGTCGTGCGCGTGGTCGTGACCGTGGTCAGCGTGGTGGTCGAGTACAGCGCTCATGGCTTTCGATTCCTAGGCTTCTAGTTCGGGCGACTTATTGCTTGCGGGCAGCCGTGACGTCGGCAGGCTGCACGATCTGGCCGGTGGCGTTGGACCAGTGGTTCTTCGTGAAGGTGACCACCGCGGCGATTTCAGTGTCGGACAGCGCCTTCCACGACGGCATGGCACCGTTGTTCGCGCCGTTCAGCACGATGTGCAGCTGCTTGTTCTTGTCGGCGTCCTGGACGATGGCCGAGCCGTCCAGCGGCTTGATCGGGCCGCCGCCCTTGCCGTTGGCCTGGTGGCACTGCGCGCAGTTGGTGTTGTAGACCTTCTCGCCGCGGGCGACCAGGTCGGGCAGCACCCACACCTTGGTCGGGTCGTCGGCCTTGGCGGCAGCTTTCTTCTTCTCGTCGCCGACCCACTTGGAGTAGTCCTCGGCGGACACCACCTTCACGTGGATGGGCATGTAGGCGTGTTCCTTGCCGCACAGCTCGGCGCACTGGCCGTAGTAGTCGCCCACCTTCTCGGCGCGGAACCAGGTGTCGCGCACGAAGCCGGGGATGGCGTCTTGCTTGACGCCGAAAGCCGGCACCATCCAGGCGTGGATCACGTCGGTGGCGGTGGTGATGATGCGGATCTTCTTGTCGACGGGCACCACGAGCGGGTTGTCGACCTTCAGCAGGTAGTTGTCGCCGGCGGGCTTGCCGGCGTCGGACATCTCGCGCTGGGTGACGTCCAGCGTGGAGAGGAAGCCGATGCCCTCGCCTTCACCCTTGAGGTAGTCGTAACCCCATTTCCACTGGATACCGGTGGCCTTGATGGTGATGTCGGCGGAAGACGTGTCCTTCATCGCGACCACGGCCTTGGTGGCCGGCAGCGCCATGAAGATCACGATGATGAACGGGACGATGGTCCAGATGATTTCGACCGTCGTGCTCTCGTGGAAGTTGGCGGCCTTCGCACCCTTGGACTTGCGGTGCTTGAAGATCGAATAGAACATCACCGAGAACACGCCGACGAAGATCACCAGGCAGATGATCATCACGAAGTAGTGCAGCCAGCGCTGCTCGCGCGCGATCGCCGTGACGGGCGGGTGCAGGTCGAGCTGGTTGACGGCAGGACCGCCGGGCAGGTCGTTGACCGCCATGGCGGCCTGGGCCATCAACAACGTGGCAAGCGCCAGTCCCCACTGCCCTGCCCGCTCGATGCAACCCAGCCAAAGTGCTTTCATCGTCTTCATCGTCGTCACTTCAGTTCAAAAACCGTTCACCGCGCGACCTGGAAGTCCCGCAGCCTTGAATGGCGCAATGCCACCCTCAATTCATCTGCCAACTGCCTGCGCAGCTCGGGCCTGACGTAGCGCCCCACCGCGATGCGTCGCCCCTGTCCGGACAGCTCGACCAGCGAACCGTCGCCCGACTCGGGCTCCACCCTCACCCACATCGGCTGGAACTCGACGTGTTCCACCCGGTTGCCCGACGCATGCTCGACCGTCAGGCGGTCGTGAGCCAGCGCAATGGACTCGTTGTCGGCGGCATGGCGCGCGTACAGCAACATGGCCGCGCCCGTGGCGAGAAGCTCAATGGCTGCAAAGGGCATCACCAGCCGCGCACCGTGCCACCACCAGAAGGCAGCCACGGCGAACGAGATGCCGCAAAGAACCACGTAGAGCCCCAACAACTGGCGCGGCGCGAGCGAGCAATTGCGCTTGAGCTTCCATTCGACCTTCCACCCGCCCGCTGCATTGCCCGACTCTTGGCCGAAGCGAAATGCGAAGGAGGAGGGAACGATGCCTGCGGCACCCGACGCATCAAGCGTCGTAGGTGCGCGCGAAGCGCCTGGCGAGCTGGTTGCCGACATACTGCTTGCGCTGCTGCTCCACGAGCCTCCAGGTCACTGCTTTCGATACCGGTTTTGGCCGGTTTCGGGCGGGTTTCCCGGGTGCTCCACCGTCAACCTGAGGATTTTAGCGCAGCGGCAACCGCTGGCTTACCCTCACTTGCGACGCGAACGCACGAGACTGCGCATCTCGTCGAGCGAAACGGTGGTCGGCTGGCCCGGCGGAGCCTTGGGCAAGGCCTTGAAGGCATGGCCGTAGGCGACCTCGAAACGCAGGCTGACGCGGCCATCGGGGCCGGCGGTGCCCGCCAGGGCTTCCTCGAGCCGGCGGCGCCAGCGCGGCGTGCGCAGCCCCTGGAAACGCAGGGGTGAAGCGTTCGCGCCGAGGCCGCGCAGCTCTTCGAGCATGGCCTGCGGCGTGGCCCAGTTCAGGATGATGGTTTCCTGGTCCATCACGGGGTCGGCGAAGCCTGCCTGCACGAGCATGTCGCCCAGGTCGTGCATGTCGACGAAGGCGGGGGTGGGGTCGGGCCATCCGAGCCGCGCGTAGAGCGCACGCAGCTCGCGGGCGGTGTCAGGGCCCAGGCAGGAGAACATCACGAAGCCGTCGGCGGCCAGTGCCTGCTGCCAGCGGGCCATCAGCGCGGGCGGGTCCTGCACGGCGTGCAGCATCATGTTGGCCCACAGCAGCTGGGCAGGGGCGCCGGTGGACTCGCCATCGACGACCACGGCCACTTCGTCCTTGCGCCAGCGCCTGGGAGACCACCATGCCGCCCGCGTGGCTTCGCGGCTGCGTTGGGCGAAGGCCTCGCTGGGCTCGACGAGCACACGCTCAGCCTCAGGGTAGGCCTTGGCCAGCAACTCACCGCCCGCTCCCAGGAAGGACCACCATTCGATGAGGCGTGCCGGCTGCAGGCGCACGATCTGCAGGCGCTCGGCCATGCGGCGGGCCACCTCGGCATGCAGCCAGGCCGGCCCGGGCGAGCGCGACAGCCGGCGCACGGCAGCATCCACCGCGCGGGCGTCCAGGCCACGTGCGTCAGGGGAAGTCGGCTCAGGCATGGGGCGGCAGTATATTGACCCGCCTTCCTGACCCAACTTCTCCCCGGGATCCACGCGTTGTTCCTCACCCGCCTCCTGGCCGGCTCGCCTGCCGGCCTTGTTCCCACCCAGTGCGCGGTGTGCCGTGACTGGGGGCGCGAACGTGTCTGCCATGCCTGCCGCGAGCGGTTCATGCCGGCCATGCCGCGCTGCGGTCGTTGCGCCTTGCGGGTGCCCGAAGGCGTGGCCGTCTGCGGTGACTGCCTCGTGACGCCGCCCGCGCAGGACAGCGCCATCGCTGCCGTCGACTACGCCGCGCCCTGGGACCGCCTTGTCACGCAGCTCAAGTTCAATGAGGCCCTGGACCTGTCAGCCAGCCTCGCCTCGCTGTTGCTCCACGCCTGGCGGCAGGCCGGCTCTGCGCCGCCGGACCTCGTGCTGCCCGTGCCGCTGAGTGCGCAACGCCTGCGCGAGCGCGGCTTCAACCAGTCGTGGGAACTCGCCCGCCGGCTGGCCCCGGCCACCGGATCCCGTGCCGATGCCTCGCTGCTGCTGCGCATCCGCGACACGGTGCACCAGACTGCCTTCCCGATCGACAAGCGCGCCAGCAACGTGAAGGGCGCGTTCCTGGTCGAGCCGCGGCGCGCCGCCGAGGTGCGCGGCAAGACCATCGCCATCGTCGACGACGTGATGACCACCGGCGCGACCGTCGGCGAGATCGCACGCACGCTCAGGCAGGCCGGCGCCGCGCAAGTCCATGCCTGGGTGCTGGCACGCACGCCCGCACCTGGCGAATGATCCGCACCATGTTCAACATCGTCCTCGTCCACCCTGAGATTCCGCCGAACACCGGCAACGTGATCCGCCTCGCCGCCAACACGGGCTGCGCCCTGCACCTCGTGGAGCCGCTGGGCTTCTCGATGGAGGACAAGCTGCTGCAGCGCGCAGGCCTGGACTACCACGAGTACGCGAGCGTCCATCGGCACGCGTCATGGCAAGCCCTGCTCGACAGCAAGCGGCCGGATGCGTCACGCATCTTCGCCTTCACGACGCGCGGATCGCGCCCCTTCGCGGATGTGCCGTGGCAACCCGGTGACTGGATCGTGTTCGGCTGCGAGACCGCGGGGCTGCCTGAAGCCTTGCGCGAATCCTTCCCTGCATCGCAGCGCGTGCGCCTGCCCATGCGGCCCGGCCAGCGCAGCCTGAACCTCAGCAACGCCGTGGCCGTGGCGGTGTTCGAGGCCTGGCGGCAGAACGGCTACGCGGGTGCCTGAAGGCGCAGGTGCGCGAGCTTTTGCGGGTTGCGCGTGACGTAGATGGCCGCGATGCGCCCATCGGCGCGCAGGCGGAAGGTCATGGTCTGGATGGCTGAGCCGTCCTCGGCGTAGAAGACGCTGCCGGGCCAGCCGTTGATCAAGGCGGGGCGGAACGTGACGCGCAGCCAATCGACCATGCGCCCGAAGCCGACCAGCGCCTTGGCGACCAGCGGCGCGCCGTGAAGCGGCTTGGGCACGGCCGCGGCCAGACCACCGCCGTCAGAGAGGAACTCCACATCATCGGCCAGCGTGGTGGCCAACCCTTCCACGTCGCCTTGCATGACCGCCGAGGCGAACACCTGCAGCAGACGGCTCGCGTCCTCGTCGCTCACCTCGTTGCGTACCTCGCTGGCGCGCACATGCTGCCTGGCGCGCGCCGCAAGCTGACGGCAGGCCGCCGCGCTGCGCGACAGGCGCTGGCCGATCTCGTCGAAGCCGAGGTCGAACACATCGTGCAGGAGGAAGGCCGCGCGCTCCAGCGGGCTCAGGCGTTCCAGCGCCAGCATGAAGGCGATGGAGACGTCCTGCGCGTATTCGTTGACCGCTTCGGGGCCGGGACTGAAGGCGCCCGCCTCGTCCACCAGCGGCTCGGGCAGCCACACGCCGACGTACTGCTCGCGGCGCATCTGCGCGCTCTGCAGGCGGTCCAGGCAGAGGTGGGTGATGGTCTGCGAGAGGAAGGCCCGCGCGTCGCGCACCTGCGCATGGTCCACCTCGCGCCAGCGCAGCCAGCAGTCCTGCACCGCATCCTCGGCCTCGGCGCGCGAGCCGAGCATGCGGTAGGCCAGCGCGCGCAGCGAGCGGCGGTGCGACTCGAACTCGCGGGTGGGTGCGTCGTCATGCAGGCCGGGCATGCGCGGCATTCTGCATGGGCACAGGAGCGACCACCTCGTTGCCCACCTTGACACGCAAGCACGCATGGCCGTGGCCCAGCGCGGCCTTGACCATCGGGAACATGCGCGATGCCGTGAGTGCCAGCGCGAGCGATGCCAGCGCCGGTGGGCCGAAACGCTGAACGACCTCGTCGCGCAGGACCAGTGCCTGCGCATCGCGGGCGACGACGGCCCGTGCGTAGCGACAGGCCAGTGCTGTGTCCGCATCCAGCGCCGCGACGTCATCGCGCAGCACGGCGCGCACGACGGCATCGGGCACGCCGTCCTCACGGGCCATGTCGACCACCAGTTGCACGCACGGCCCGCAATCCTCCGATCGTGCGCCGACGATCTTCGCTGCATGCCACGCGGCCTTGGGCACGCCTTCCCGATGCTGGCCCAGCGGCATGAGCCGCGCGAACTTCCAGAAGGCCGGTTTGCTGAAGCGCAGCAGGTCGCGGGCATAGCCCATGTCGTAGCCGTACTTCTTCTCGAAAGCCGCCATCTGGCGGCGGGCGATCCAGTCAAGCAGCATGGATGGGTCTGCGCAGGGTGAAAGAAGGAAGCGCCAGGACCAGGGCCAGCCCCGCAGGAACGAGCACGCCGGGTGCATCGCGCCACAGGGCCGAGGTGCCGCACACGCCGGCGATGACCTCGCCGATGTGCACGAAGGCATGCAGGATGAGAAACGCCGCGCCGGCCAGCGCCGCGGCCATGCCGCGCTGCGCATCGAGCGCGCGCCACGCCATGCCGCACCCGGCCACCAGGTAGGCGCACCCGATGTCGCGCACGAAATGCGGATTGAAGGACCCGGTGGACACGACTCCAGGAATTGAGTCGTACCACTCGCGGGGTGCCGCAAGCATGGCCAAGCCATTGGCGGCAAGGAGCGCCGCCAACAGCCATCGAAAGAGGTTCATCGCAAAGGTCGAAGAGTGGCTTCACCCACTAGACGACGCAGCCCGGCGCGATGTGACATCGCCAGGCACGGCAGGCGCAACTATTCGGGCTGGACGCCCGCCGCCTTGATCACCTGGCCCCACTTCTCGCGCTCGGCCTTCATCAGCGTGGCGAGTGCCTCCGGTGCGGTGCCGGCCGCGCTGAAGTACTGCCCCAGCACCTTCGAGCGCACCTCGTCGCTCTTGATGATGCGCACCAGTTCGCGCGACACCCGCTCGATGATGGGACGCGGCGTCTTCGCCGGCGCCAGCACGGCCTGCCAGGAAACCGCTTCGAAGCCGGGGTAGCCCTGCTCCGCCAGTGTGGCCATCTCCGGCAGCGAGGAGGCCCGCCCCAGCGTCGTCACGCCCAGCGCGTTGAGCTTGCCGGCCTTGACCTGGCCCATCGCGATGCCCGGCACCATGAAGCCGGCCTGCACCTGCCCGGCCAGGATGGCATTCACCACCTGCGGGAAGCCCTGGTAAGGCACGTGCACGAGGTCGATGCCGGCGCGCGACTTGAATGACTCCATCGCCAGGTGCGAGGCACTGCCGTTGCCCACGCTGCCGTAGTTGAGTTCGCCCTTCTTCTGCTTGGCGATGCGCACGAAGTCGGCCAGCGTGGCGGCACCGAGCTTCGGGTCCACCACCAGCACGTTCGGCGACGTGGCCACGAGCGACACCGGGGCGAGGTCTTTCGCGGGGTCGTAGCTCAGGTTCTTGCTGAGCATCGGCGCCGTGACCAGCGGGCCCTGGATGGTGAACAGAAAGGTGTAGCCGTCGGGCTCGGCCTTCGCGACCACGCCCGTGCCCAGATTGCCGCCGGCGCCGGGCCGGTTGTCCACGACCACCGGCTGACCCAGCGCAGCCGCCAGCGGCTCGGCCACCAGGCGGCCGATGATGTCAGGCGAACTGCCCGGCGGGAACGGCACCACCAGCTTGATCGGCCGCGCCGGCCAGGCTTGTGCAAAGGACGGCAGCGACAAGGACGCCGCCCCCGCGGCAACAGCTTGCAGGACTCGGCGGCGTTGCATCGAAGGCACCTTGGAAAGACGGGATCAGTGTTCGGAGCGCGCTTCGCGGCCCATGAGTTGTTCGACCGCTTCGCGCGGGGTCATGCGGCCTTCGAGCACCGCGACCACGGCTTCGGTGATGGGCATCTCCACGCCGCGCGCCTGCGCCCGGCGCAGCACCATGGCCGCGCTGTAGACGCCCTCGGCCACGTGGCCCAGCTCGCGAAGGATCTGCTGCAAGGGCAGCCCTTGCGCCAGCAGAAGGCCCACCTTGCGGTTGCGAGACAGGTCGCCCGTGGCGGTGAGCACCAGGTCACCCAGGCCGCTCAGGCCCATGAAGGTGCCGGGCTGTGCACCCAGTGACATGCCCAGGCGCGTCATCTCCGCGAGGCCGCGGGTCACCAGTGCGGCGCGGGCGTTGAGCCCCAGGTTCATGCCGTCGGCGATGCCCGTGGCGATCGCCAGCACGTTCTTCACCGCGCCGCCCACCTCCACGCCAATCGGATCGGTCGAGGTGTAGATGCGCAGGTTCTCGCTGTGCAGCGCGGCCACGGCTTCGTCGCACAGCGTGGCGTCGTGGCTCGCGGCCACCAGCGCCGTGGGCCGCCCTTGCGCGACCTCGATGGCAAAGCTCGGCCCGGACAGCACACCCACGCGGGCCTGCGGGCACACGGCCTTGGCCACCTCATGGCCCAGCCAGCCGGTGCCTTCCTGGAAGCCCTTGCACAGCCACATCACGCCCGGCGGATCGGCCGGCAGGCGCTTGAGCATTTCCGACAGGGCGGACATGGGTGTGGCAATGATGACCAGACCGTCGCGGGCGAACTCCACCGAGCTGTCGAAGTCGGTGCTGATCTGCAGCGTGTCGGGCAGCCGCACCTCGCGCAGGTAGCGCTCGTTGCGCTGGTGCGTGCGCATGCGGTGCGCCTGCTCGGTGTCGCGCACCCACAGCCGGGTGGCATGGCGCGCGCTGGCATTGATGGCCAGCGCGGTACCCCATGCGCCGCCGCCAAGGATGGTGAGGTTCATCGGCCGACCCGTTGTCGCGAGGCCCCGTGCGGAGCCGATGCGCAGCGGCGCAAGACAACCATCAGTTGATGGCGGCGGCCGCGCCGTTCGCAGCTTCGGCTTGCGCGCGCTGGGCTTCGAACATGGCCTGGAAGTTCACTTCCGACAGGACCACCGGCGGGAAGCCGGCACGGGTGCACACGTCGGAGACGATGGCACGCAGGTAGGGGTAGACGATGCCCGGGCAGGCGATGCCGATGATGGGCTGCAACTGGTCCTCGGGAATGTTGCGGATCTCGAAGATGCCGGCCTGCTTGGCCTCGACCAGGAACAGCGTCTTGTCGTTGACCTTGGTGGTCACGGTGGCGGTCACGGCCACTTCGTACACGCCGTCGGCCACCGGCTCGGCGGCGAGAGCGAGGTTGATGTCCACCTGCGGCTGAGCCTGCTCCAGGAGGATCTGCGGCGAATTCGGCTGCTCCAGCGACAAGTCCTTGAGGTAGATGCGCTGAATGTTGAAGACTGGTTGCTGGTTCTCGTCTGCCATGAGATGTCTCGCGATCGAAAGAAAGCCCGCGACCGGAATGTGCGGGCTGAACGGGCGATTATGACCGAGGCGTATGACGCCCCGGATCGTGGTTTACGACTGCAGAAGGGGCATGAGCCCACCGCGCTGGTCGAGGTCGATCAGGTCGTCGCAACCGCCCACGTGGGTGTCGCCGATGAAGATCTGCGGCACGGTGCGCCGGCCGGTGATCTGCATCATGGTCTGGCGCTCGGCGGGGTTGAGATCCACCCGGACCTCTTCAATGGCTTCCACGCCCCGCTGCTTGAGCAGGTTCTTGGCGCGGATGCAGTACGGACACACCTGCGTGGTGTACATCTTCACGTGGGCCATGTTCGCGGTTCTCGTCTCGGCTCGTGGGTGCGAAGGCGTTGTTGCGAAGGCTCAGGCCGCGGACTTCTCGACCGGCAGATTCGCGTCGCGCCATGCGCGCAGGCCGCCGTTCAAGGAGCTCACGTTCTCGTAGCCCTGCTTCTTGAGGATAGCGACGGCCTTGGCCGAGCGTGCGCCGGTGGCGCACAGCACCACCAGCGGCAAGGACTTGTTCTTGGGTAGCTCGGACGCGCCCTCCAGCTTGGCCAGCGGCACGTTGCGCGCCCCGCCGGCATGGCCGGCCGCGTATTCGGCCGGCTCGCTCACGTCGATGAGCACGCCCTTTTGCCGGTTGATGAGCGTCACCGCTTCCGAGGTGCCGATGCCGCCGGCCGCGCCGCGCTGGATCATGGGCCACAGGAGCATGCCGCCGGAAATGAGCGCGGAGGCGACGAGGAACCAGTTGTCGATGAGGAACTTCAAGTGTCTAGCCCAGGTGGCTGCGCCTTGGCGCAAAGCCCGGGATTATAGAATTCGCGCGCCTTTCGCATCCTCACCCTGCCGACCATCCCACCCACAGGCCCGACCATGTACAAGCTCGTCCTCATCCGCCACGGCGAATCCACCTGGAACCTTGAAAACCGCTTCACCGGCTGGACCGACGTGGACCTCACGCCCACGGGCGTCGAGCAGGCCAAGCAGGCCGGCCGCCTGCTCAAGGCCGAGGGCTACGAGTTCGACGTGGCCTACACCTCGGTGCTCAAGCGCGCTGTGTGGACGCTGTGGCACGCCCTGGACCAGATGGACCGCACCTGGCTGCCGGTCATCAACTCCTGGCGCCTGAACGAGCGCCACTACGGCGGCCTGCAAGGGCTGAACAAGGCCGAGACGGCCAAGCAGTACGGCGACGCACAGGTGCTGGTCTGGCGCCGCAGCTACGACGTGCCGCCGCCCCCGCTGGAAGCCACGGATCCGCGCAGCGAGCGCGGCGACCTGCGCTACGCCAAGCTCGACCCGAAGGACGTGCCGCTCACCGAGTGCCTGAAGGACACCGTCGCGCGCGTGCTGCCCTACTGGAATTCGGAGCTGGCACCCGCCATCAAGAGCGGCAAGCGCGTGCTGATCGCCGCGCACGGCAACAGCATCCGCGCGCTGGTGAAGTACCTGGACAACATCTCCGACGACGACATCGTGGGCCTGAACATTCCCAACGGCATTCCGCTGGTGTACGAACTGGATGCCGACCTGAAGCCCATCAAGAGCTACTACCTGGGCGATGCGGAAGCGGCTGCGAAGGCGGCCGCTGCGGTGGCGAACCAGGGCAAGGCCTGAACGTCCTGCCCCTCCAAGAACAAAGGCGCCGCATGCGGCGCCTTTTTCATTCCGGAAGGCCGTACAGCCGCTCCGGTGGGAATCGCAGCACCACCCCGGTGTTGTCGCCCACGGCCGCCGCAATCGCGTGGTCGGGCTTGGCGGTGTCGCGCACCACGGGGTTCACGATGGGCATGCCGCTTCGGTCGGTGATGCAGGCCACGGTCGGCTGGTTGGCATGTGCCGCTCGGCGGATCACCACGGCGTGCTCGCCAGACTTCAGCTTCACGAACTGCCCGGGCGGGAACAGGCCCACTTCCTTCACGATGCCCGCAGCGATGGGTCCCTGGTCTTCCTGGAAGAGCTGACGCGCGGCCATCTGCGTGGTCAAGGGCGTGCGTCCGGTGCGCGGGCTGATCTTGGCCAAGTAGACATCGACGGCGTGGAGCATCTTCGCGACGTCGCCCGGGTCCTTCACGTGGTTCGGATATCCCGAGCCGTCGGCCTTCTCATGGTGGTGCCAGACGGCGTTGATCCAGTCCTCGTCCTCGACGCCACCGGCCTTGAGCATCTCCATGCTCCTGGTCGGATGCGAGGTGAGCTGCTCCTTCTGGTTCGGCGTGGGCGCCACGCCCTGCACCGCCAGCCGGCCCTGGAGCTCCAGGGTCGAGATGTTCATGGTGAGCGCGGCGCGGACCGCGGTGTTGACCTGGGCGTCATCCCAGCCGATGCGACGTGCGACCAGCAGGCACACCAGGCCGCAGTGCATGGCATGCGACAGGCCGTAGATGGCCAGGCGCTTGGGGTCCTGGCGCACACAGTGGTAAATGGCGACGTCGGGGTCGCGCTCGGTCAGCGCGATGATCTGGCCGGCCACCTCCCGTGCGCGGTCGGCGAAGCCGGCTTCCTCGGTGCTGCGCAGCGCGCGGTCCAGCTGCCACATCAACCGTTCCCACAGGGTGAACAGATTGACCGGGCGTTGCTGGCCTTGCTGGGGTTGCTGTTGCTCCTTGAGCTGCCGCTGGTCGGCGGCGAGCTTGGCCGCGGCCCTCGCCTCTTCGGCATCCACGAAGGCGCCGTGCTTGAGCATGAGCGTCAGCTGCTCGGCGTTCTCCAGCACATGGCCCTGCGCGAGGAGCAGCTTTCCGGTGGAATCCCGAACGGCCCACGGCAAGGGCGCGCCGAGGCGAACCATGGTGTGAGCAAGTTTCAGGAGTTGCATGAATGGGGATTGAACGCCTATTCATGCCGTCCTGCTGAAAAATAAGGCACGCAAAGCAAGGGCTTCTCCGCGCGCCCGGCGGTGCGTTGCCTACTTCGTCACGCCCAGTGACTGCAGGATCGCTTCCCGCAAGTGGTCGGACAACTCCCGCCGGTCAGCCCCGTGGGACTCCACCGCTGGCAGCCAGTCCACGCGCACCCGCATGGCCCGAGCAGTCACGATCATCCACAGCGAGCGGATGAGATGGGTGTCGCCCACGTAGGCCGCCGCCTGGCTCACCGGCTCCAGGGCATCGGAAAAGCGCAAGGCCACCGGCTGCACCGGCACGCCGGTGGACACCGCAGCCTGCAGCAGGTTGGCATGGAAAGTCAGCAGGCCGTGGCCTTCGCTGGTGGTGCCCTCGGGAAAGAGGGCGATGGTGTCGCCCTTCTTCAAGGCGTCGGCCACCTGGTGCACCACCCGCAGGGCATCGCGCTTGCGCTCGCGCTCGATGAACAAGGTGCCGCCGCAGGCCACCAGCCAGCCGATCAGCGGCCAGTGCCGCACGTCGGACTTGGACACGAAGCGGCACGGATAGACCGCGTTGATGGCGAGGATGTCCAGCCAGGACACGTGGTTGGCAATCACCAGCGTCGCCGGGCCGCGCGGCGTGCCGCTGGCATCCAAACCGATGCCCAGGATGCGCAGCATGCGCGCGCTCCACCATCCGACCCGGGCCAGGCGGCCGTGCGCCGCGAGGAAGGGGAAGATGAACAGGCAGATCAGCGCGCCATGCAGCAGGTGCACGATGGCGACGACGACGCGCCAGACGCCGAGGAGAAGCTGCAAGGTCAGAACGCCTCGTGGGCAATTTGTCCCGCGACGACCGTGCACTTCACCTTGCCGGGCAGCTCATGGCCGTCGAAGGGCGTGTGCTTGCCCTGGCTCTTGAGCGCGTCGGGCTTCACCACCCAGCGCTCGTCGGGCGAGAACATGCACAGGTCGGCCACGCCGCCGATGGCGAGCCGGCCAGCGCTGGACCCGAGCGAGCCCAGCGACTCGCCCAGCACGTGCACCGGCGAGCTGGTGATCTTCGCCAGTGACTGTGCGATCGACAGCCCGGCCTGCTCGCCCCACTGCAGCGTGAGCCCGAGCATCAGCTCCAGCGCAGTCGCGCCGGGCTCGGCCTCGGCGAAGGGCAGGGTCTTCATGTCCTCGTCCACCGGCGTGTGGTCGCTGACGATGGCGTCGATGGTGCCGTCCAGCAGGCCGGCGCGGATGGCATCGCGGTCGCGCTGCTGGCGCAGCGGCGGCGTGAGGCGCATGGCGGCATTGAAGTAGCCGATGTCGACGTCCGTGAGGTGGATGTGGTTCACGCTCACGTCGCAGGTGATGGGCAGGCCCTCGGCCTTGGCCTGGCGCACGAGCTCGATGCCCGCGGCGCTGCTGAGGCGGCACAGGTGCACGCGGGCGCGGGTGTCGCGCACGAGTTCGAAGATGGTGCTGAGCGCGATGGTCTCGGCGATCACCGGCACGCCGCTCAGGCCCATGCGCGTGGCAAGCGCCCCCTTGGCGGCCACGCCGTTGCCGAGGTAGTGGTCCTGCGGACGCAGCCAGGTGGTGTAGCCGAAGGTCGCGGCGTATTGCAGCGCGCGGTGCAGCACCAGCGTGTCCTTGATGGGCACCTCGGCCTGCGAGAAGCCCACGCAGCCGGCTTCGGTCAGCTCGGCCATCTCGGTCAGCACCTCGCCTTCGAGCCTGCGCGTCAGCGCGCCCAGCGGGTAGACGTGCGACTGGTTGAGGTTGCGGGCGCGGAACTTGAGCATCTCCACGAGGCCCGGTTCGTCGAGCACCGGGTCGGTGTCGGGCAGGCACACGAGACTGGTGACGCCGCCGGCCAGCGCCGCCGACATCTCGCTTTCGAGCATGCCTTCGTGCTCGTGGCCCGGTTCGCGCAGGCGCACCGCGAGGTCCACGAGGCCCGGCGCGACGATGAGCCCGGTGGCGTCGATCTTGCGGCTGGCGTGGAAGTCGGGACTGACCTGCCCGATGGACACGATGCGGCCCGCCGCGATCGCGATGTCGGCCACTTCGTCGCGGCCGGTGGCCGGGTCGATGACGCGGCCGTTCTTGATGAGGATCTTCATTCTTGTGGCGTTCCTCAGGCGTTGTTTCCAGCAATCGTCGACATCACCGCCATGCGCACCGCGATGCCGAAGGTGACCTGTGGCAGGATGACGCTCTGCTTGCCGTCGGCCACGGAGGAATCGATCTCCACGCCGCGGTTGATTGGGCCCGGGTGCATCACGATCGCATCGGGCTTGGCCAGCGCCAGCTTCTCCTGCGTGAGTCCGTAGTTCTTGAAGAACTCGCCGGCCGAGGGCAGCATCGCGCCGCTCATGCGCTCGTTCTGCAGGCGCAGCATGATGATCACGTCGGCGCCCCTGATGCCTTCGGCCATGTCGTGGCACACGCGCACGCCCATCTCCTTCAGGTCGCCGGGCACCAGCGTCTTGGGGCCCACGGCCCGCACTTCGGGCACGCCCAGCGTGGTCAGCGCGTGGATGTCGGAGCGGGCCACGCGCGAATGCACGATGTCGCCCACGATCGCCACGGTCAGCTTGGTGAAGTCCTGCTTGTAGTGGCGGATGGTGTACATGTCCAGCAGCCCCTGCGTCGGGTGCGCATGCCGCCCGTCGCCCGCGTTCACCACGTGCACGTGCGGCGCGCAGTGCTGGGCGATGAGGTAGGGCGCTCCGCTCTCGCTGTGGCGCACCACGAACATGTCGGCATGCATGGCCGACAGGTTGGCAATGGTGTCCAGCAGGCTCTCGCCCTTGGAGGCGGAGGACTTCGCGATGTCCAGGTTGATCACGTCCGCGCTCAGGCGCTTGGCCGCGATCTCGAAGGTGGTGCGCGTGCGGGTGCTGTTCTCGAAGAAGAGGTTGAACACGCTCTTGCCGCGCAGCAGCGGCACCTTCTTCACCTCGCGGTCATTCACGCTCAGGAAGGTGCCCGCGGTGTCCAGGATCTGGTGGATGACCGCACGCGGCAGGCCTTCGATGGACAGCAGGTGGATCAGCTCGCCGTGCTGGTTGAGTTGCGGGTTGCGGCGCGACAGCATCAGTCGCCCTCCTCGATGTTGAAGCTGAAGCGCCCGTCGTTGCCGCGGGCCAGGGACAGGCGCCGCTCGGCCGGCAGCGCGATGCGCGCCGCCGAGTAGGCGGGATGGATGGGCAGCTCGCGCCCGCCGCGGTCCACCAGCACCGCCAGGGTGACGCTGGCCGGGCGGCCGAAATCGAACAGCTCGTTGATGACCGCCCGCGTGGTGCGGCCGGTGTAGAGCACGTCGTCGATGAGCACGATGTGCCGGCCCTCGATCTCGAAGGGCAGCTTGGTCTGGCCCGTGCCCGACGACATGCCGCGCTTGTCGAAATCGTCGCGGTGCAAGGCGCTGGAGATCACGCCGTGCTCGCCCGCGAGCTTCAGGTCCTGCTGCAGCCGCTCGGCCAGCCAGGCCCCGCCTGACCAGATGCCCACCAGGGCGGCGTCCGCCTGCAGCAGGCCGCGCACGCCGCCGACCAGGTCGCGGTACAGCGCTTCGGCATCGAGATGTAGTGTGCTCATGGGATGGTTCTCAGGAATTGCTCAAGGATGATCGCCGCCGACGCGGCATCCACGTCAGCCGAACCCAGCGAATGCGCCTCCGTCGTGGTGTAGCGCTCGTCCACCTCGTGCACCGGCAGATGGAAGCGGCCATGCAATTGTCGGCCGAAGCGGCGGGCGCGCTCGGTATTGTCGTGCGCTGCGCCGTCAGGGTGATAGGGGACACCCACCACCAGCGCATCGGGCGCCCATTCGGCAATGAGCTTGCCGATGGCATCGAAGCGCGCCGCGCCTTCGGCCGCGACGGTGCGCAGCGGTTGCGGCATGCGGGTCAGCGTGTTGCCCGACGCCACGCCGACACGCTTGGTGCCGAAGTCGAAAGCGAGAAAGGATTGGTGGGCAGTGCGGGGAGATGGCGCCGGTGCGCTCATGCGTGCCCCGCCTCCTGCGACAGCATGCCGGGGTCGATGCCCAGCAGCGACAGCGCCTTGTCGTAGCGCTGCTCGACCGGCGTGTCGAAGATGATGCCGGGCTCGGCGGACACGTTGATCCAGCTGTTGCGCTTCATCTCGTCTTCGAGCTGGCCCGCGCCCCAGCCGCTGTAGCCCAGGGTGACCAGCACCTTCTTCGGGCCGGCGCCATTGGACAGCGCTTCCAGCACGTCCTTGCTGGTGGTCATCTCCAGGCCGCCTGGGATCTTCAGCGACGAGTTGTAGTGCCCGCCGTCATCGCTCAGCCGCTCGTGCAGCACGAAACCGCGCTCGGTCTGCACCGGGCCGCCGAAGTAGACCGGCTCCTCGGCCAGGTCGTCCCGGTCCAGCGTGAGCTCGACCTTCTCGAACAGGTTCTTCAGCTTGATGTCGATGGGCTTGTTGATGACCAGACCCAGGGCGCCATTCTCCGTGTGCTCGCACATGTAGATGACGGTGCCCGCAAAGGTATCGCCGGCCAGCCCGGGCATGGCGATCAGGAATTGATTGGTGAGGTTGATTCCGCCCGACGACATGGTGGGCATTTTATTCCTGCGGCAGACTGCGCGGTCATGGAAAAGCCCCTCGAATCGGCGCTCGTCTGGTTTCGGCGCGATCTGCGCGTGCAGGATCACGCAGCGCTCTACCACGCCCTGAAATCCGCTCGCAGGGTATGGTGCGTGTTCGTGCTGGACCGCGACATCCTCGATCCGCTGCTGGCGCGCGGGCTGAAAGCCGACCGGCGCGTCGAGTTCATCCTCGACAGCCTGCGCGAGCTGGATGCGGCGTTGCGTGCGCTGACAGACTGCACCGAAGGCGGGCGCGGCGGCTTGATCGTGCGGCATGCGGCGGCGCGCGAGGAGATTCCGCGGCTGGCCTCGCAGCTGCACGTGCAGGCCGTCTACACCAACCACGACGACGAGCCGGCGGCACTGGCGCGAGACGCGAAGGTGCGCGGCGCGCTGGCCGATGCGGGCATCGCCTTCCACACGGGCAAGGACCACGTCATCTTCGAGCGGCGCGAGGTGATGACCGGCGCGGGCGGTGCGTACAGCGTCTTCACGCCGTACAAGAATGCCTGGCTGAAGAAGGTGGACGACTTCTACTTGAAGGCCTACCCGGTCGAGCGGTACATGGACGCGCTGGCACCGTGGCCGGACGGAATGACCGCGGAGGGCATCCCGTCGCTGGCGCAGATCGGCTTTGCGCCCACCAACCTGCACGAGCTTCGGCTGCCCACCGGCATGTCGGGCGGCCAGGCGCTGCTGGACGACTTCCTGCAACGCATCGACGAGTACGGCCACGCGCGCGACTTCCCGGCGGTGAAAGGCCCGAGCTACCTCTCCGTGCACCTGCGCTTCGGCACCGTCTCCATCCGCGAGCTGGCCCGCGTCGCCCGGGAGCGGATGCTGGCTGGCTCCACCGGCGCGGGCGTGTGGCTGTCCGAGCTCATCTGGCGCGACTTCTACCACCAGGTGATGCACCACCACCCGCACGTGGTGGAGTCGGCCTTCAAGCCGGAGTACGACGCCATCCGCTGGGAGCACGGCAAGCACGCCGATGCCCTCTTCGCTGCCTGGTGCGAGGGCCGGACCGGCTACCCGCTGGTGGACGCCGCGATGGCGCAGATCAACCAGACCGGCTACATGCACAACCGCCTGCGCATGGTGACGGCCAGCTTCCTCACCAAGGACCTCGGCATCGACTGGCGCCGAGGCGAGGCCTATTTCGCCGACCACCTCATCGACTTCGACCTCGCCGCCAACAACGGTGGCTGGCAGTGGGCGTCATCGTCCGGCTGCGACGCACAGCCCTACTTCCGCATCTTCAACCCGGTGAGCCAGAGCGAGAAGTTCGATCCACAGGGCAAGTTCATCAAACGCTACCTGCCGCAGCTGGCGGACCTGCCCCCAGCGAGCATCCATGCGCCGTGGCTCGCATCGCCCTTGGAGCTGGCGGCGTCGAAGGTGGAACTCGGGAAGACCTACCCTCGCCCAGTCGTGCAGCACGACGAAGCAAGGGCTCGCACGCTGGAACGCTACAAGGTGGTGAAGCGCTAGCTCAGGCAGGCAGCGGGTCCTGCGGCGCCATCGCCTCCTGGGCGTACCGGCTGGGCGGCACGCCGACGTGGCGATGGAAGGCCACACTGAAGGTGCTGGCCGAGCCGTAGCCGACCCGTTCGGCGACTTCGGCGAGGCCCGCGTCCTTGCGTCGCAGCATCCCCTTGGCCAGGGCCATGCGCCAGGCGAGCAGGTATTCCATCGGGGCCACGCCGACGGCTCGGGTGAAGCGCTCGAAGAATGCCGAGCGCGAGAGTGCCGCTTCCCTGGCCAGCCGCACCACCGTCCAAGGCTGCGCGGGCTCTTCATGCATCCGCCGGATGGCGGCGGCCAGGCGTGCGTCGGCCAGCCCGCGAACGAGGCCGGGCGACGCGGTGTTGCCCGCCGTGGAGCGCAGCGCCTCGATCAGCAACACTTCGAGCAACCGCGCAAGGATCACTTCGCGCGCCGGCCGCTGCGCGCGGGACTCTTCGCCGACCAGCTTCACCAGCGTGGTCAGCCGGCTCTGGCCGCGCACATGCACCAGCTGCGGCAGCAGCGAGACGAGCAAGGCGGCATCGGGCGAATCGAAGGCGCAATGCCCCACCAGCGACTGGAGATCGGGGGGCCCTTCCTGCTGGCCGAGCCGGAATTCGCCGGGACGAATCTCCACCCGCTGCGTCTCGGGCCCACGGGCCGCCTGCGGCGTGCTGGACATCGAGAAGGCCGGCGCCGCGGGGACCAGCGCGAAATCGCCGGACTCCAGCGCCGTCGGCTCCTGGCCGTCGACGGTCAGCGTGCAGGCCCCGTCCAGGATGACGCAATAGAACGGCTGAGCCACCCCGGTGCGGCGCACGTGCCAGGGACCTGCGGCGGCAACGACCTTGGAGAACCGTGCAGAGGGCTGGAGCAGCGTGACGACTTCGGCGAGTGGGTCGACCATGGCAGGACGATGGCTAATGCTTTACGGACTTTTAATGGTAGCAAGTCCTGTCGCCGGCCGATATCGTCCACACCCTCACGCCACCTGGAGTTTTCATGAAAACCGTTCTGATCACCGGATGCTCGTCCGGCTTCGGGCTTGAAACTGCCCGCCATTTCCTCGAACGCGGTTGGCAGGTCATCGCAACGATGCGCACGCCCAGCCACGACCTGCTGCCTCGCGCCGAGCGCCTGCGCGTGCTGGCGCTGGACGTGACCGACGCGGGCAGCATTGGCCGTGTGATCGAGGCCGCGGGGCCGGTCGACGTGCTGGTCAACAATGCAGGCATCGGCGTGCTCGGCGCGTTGGAAGGCATCCCGATGTCCACGGCCCGCGACGTGTTCGAGACCAACACGCTGGGCACCATCGCCATGACTCAGGCCGTGCTGCCCCAGTTCCGCAAGCGCCGCTGCGGCGTCGTCGTGAACGTCACCTCCAGCGTCACGCTGATGCCGCTGCCTTTGCTGGCGGTCTACACGGGCAGCAAGGCGGCGGTCAATGCATTCACCGAGTCGCTGGCACTGGAGCTGAAGCCTTTCGATGTGCGGGTGAACCTCGTGCTGCCCGGACGCTCACCCACGACCCGCTTCGGCGAGAACGCGCAGTCGCGCATGCAGGGCAGCATCCCGCCGGCGTATGCGCAGATGGCCCAGGATGTCTTCTCGGGATGGGCGCATTCGACCGAAGTCACCATGGCCAAGGATGTGGCTGAAGCCGTGTGGAGGGCCGCCAACGACCCCTCGTGCCCGATGCGCCTGCCGGCAGGCGCCGACGCCGTGGCGCTGGCCGCCTCGCTCTAGAACAGCTCGACGTCGCCGATCTTCTCGCTGGAATCGAGCTCACCGCGGGCCACCAGGTCGGCATGGCTTTGCACCTGGTTGCGGCCGTGGGTCTTCACCCAGTACACCGCCTTGTCCGCGCGCTCGATCGCCGAGCTGGGCGAATCGCCCGCCTTCAGTTCGGAGAACCCGATGCTGACGGTGATGTGGCCCACCTGCGGGAACTGGTAGGCCATGGTGTTGGTGCGCAGCCGCTCGAAGGCACGCTGCGCATCCACCTCGTTCTCGCAGCGCATCAGCACCACGAACTCTTCACCGCCGAAGCGGTAGAGCCGGTCATGGAAGCGGAAGCTGCTGCGCATCAGGCGTGACAGCAGCAGCAGGACTTCGTCGCCGATCAAGTGGCCGTAGGTGTCGTTCACCGACTTGAAGTGGTCGATGTCGATCATGCCCAGCCAGTAGCGGCTGCCGGGGCCCGCGGCGCGGCGCGCATCGTGCGCGCTGCCGGCCACGGGAATGGTGGACGAGATCTTCAGGAAGCTCTCGTCGAAAGTCTTGCGGTTGAGCAAACCCGTGAGCGTGTCGCGCTCGCTGTAATCCAGCAGGCCCTGGAAGTTGCGGTAGATGCGCAGGATGCTGCACACCATGCGCTGCGCCTCGGGGTGCAGCGCGCCGTCGGTGATGAGCTCCAGCACGCCCACGACCTCACGGTCGGTGGCCAGCGGGAACACGCTCAGGCCTTCCTCGCCCTCGCCGGTCTTGGTGACCACCGTCTGGCCGGTCAGCGCCTCCACGCGGGCGGGGTGGTCGCGCAGCAGGGGCAGGCTGTCCAGGTCCACCCACACCGGGTCGGCGGTGGCGACGGCATCGCCTTCGTCCAGCCGGGCGCGGGTGAGCCAGCGCTGGTTGCCGCCGTCGCCCACCACACGGTAGATGGCCACCGTGCGGGGGTGCAGCAGGTCGCGGAAAGCGCCGGCCAACGTCACATCGAGCACATCGCGATCGCGAAAGCCCGTGAGTTCTGCCAGGTGCTCGACCAGTTCCGACATGTGAAGAAGTACTGCTTGGGTTCGGTGTCCGGCCGGCGCCTTTCGGTCACACAGCCGCCGCGTTGGCGGTGTAGCGTCCGATCAACGCCAGCAAGTCTTCTTCGGAGTATGGCTTGCCAAGGTAATGGTCGACACCCAATTCCGCGGCGTAATCCCGGTGTTTTTGCGCGATTCGCGACGTGATCATGATCACCGGAAGGTCGCGCAGACGGGCGTCGCCGCGGATGTTGCGCACCAGGTCGAAGCCGTCCATGCGAGGCATCTCGATGTCCGACAGGACCATCTGGGGTTTTTCTTCCGCCAGGCGTTCCAGGGCATCCAGGCCGTCCTTGGCCAGCGACACGCGGTAGCCCTCGCGCACCAGCAGGCGCTGCGTGACGCGGCGCACCGTGAGCGAATCGTCCACCACCAGCACCAGCGGTGCGGCCGGGCGGGTCGGTTCGGTGACCACCGGTTGCACGACTTCCGGCGTCGGCGCATGCAGCGACGCGACCGTCGCGGCACGCGCGGCCGGGCCGTACAAGGCCGCAAGGGCCACAGGGTTGTAGATCAGCGCCACGGCACCAGACGCCAGCAGGGTCATGCCTGCCAGGCCCGGCATGCGCGACAGCTGCGGTCCGAGGTTCTTCACCACCACTTCCTGGTTGCCCAGCACTTCGTCCACGTGGATGGCGATACGCTGTTGTGCGCTTCGGATGATCACGATCTGGCGCATGCGCCCCGTGGCTTCCGAACTGCGCGGGCTCAGCTGCAGCAGCGAGCCCAGCCAGAAGAAGTTGAGTGCGTGGTCGCCCACAGCGTAGCGGCCACTGTTGTAGGCGTGATCGATTTCCTCCGGCTTGGCACGGCGCACGATCTCGATCAGCGTCGAAGGCACGGCCACGGTGGTGTCGCCCACGCGAAGCATCACCACCTGCGTCACCGCCGTGGTCAGCGGCAGCACCAGCTTGAAGCTCGTGCCCTGGCCGGCGGCCGTGGCGGTTTCGATGCGTCCGCCCATCGCGTTGACTTCGGCGCGGACCACGTCCATGCCGATGCCGCGACCGGCCAGCTCCGTCACCTTGTCGGCAGTGGAGAAGCCCGAGGTGAAGATCAGGTTGGCCAGTTCGCCATCGCTGTAGTCATGGGCCGCCTCGATCAGGCCCATGTTGACGCCCTTCTCGCGGATGCGGGCCAGGTTCAGGCCGGCGCCGTCGTCGCGGAACTCCACGCCGACTTCGTTGCCTTCCTGCGTGAGCGCCACCACGATGGAGCCGGCGGCGTCCTTGCCGGAACCGGCGCGAACGTCCGGCGACTCGATGCCGTGCGTGACGCTGTTGCGCAGCAAGTGCTCGAAGGCGCCGGTCATGCGGTCCAGCACGCCGCGGTCGACTTCGATGGAGCCGCCCACGATGTCCAAGCGGACCTGCTTGCCGGTTTCCTTGGCTGCCTGGCGCACCACGCGGTAGAGACGGTCGGACAGGCCTTCGAACTCCACCATGCGGGTACGCAGCAGGTCGTCCTGCAGGTCGCGGGTGAGCCGTGCCTGCGCCGCCAGTTCGTCTTCCGTCGATTCCAGCGTGCGCTGCAGCGTGCGCTGCACCGTGGCCACGTCGTTCACCGACTCGGCCATCATGCGGGTCAGTTCCTGGAAGCGCGTGAAGCGGTCGAACTCCAGCGGGTCGAAGGACTGGGCCAGGGCCTTGGCGGCTTCCAGCCGCGAGCTCATCTGCGTTTCCGCTTGCAGCTCGATGTCGCGCAGTTGCTGGCGCAGGCGTTCTAGGTTGTCCGTCAGGTCGCCCAGCGAACCCTTGATGGTGTTGACTTCCACCTCGATGCGCGAACGCGTGATCGACACTTCGCCGGCCTGGTTCACCAGGCGGTCCAGCAGCGGCGCACGCACACGCACGGCCGACTGCGATGCCGACGCGCGGTCGGCGGCGGCTTGCTTGGGAATCACGGCACCGGTGCCGGTGAAACGCGACCAGTCGATGTCGGGCAGGGCAAAGGGCGCCAGCGGCTCGGACGGATGCTCGTCCACGGCCGAGGGCTCGATGACTGCGGGCAGGTCCGGGGTGGGAACCACGGGCGCGAGTGCCACGGGTTCGAGCTTGGCCAGCACGGGTTCGGCGACGGGTGCGGCAGGCTGCACGGGCGCCGCCACCGGGGCCACCGGTGCAGGCTTGGCCACCTCGGTGCTCGCCAGGGCGTCGGCGTAGGCGGCCGCATCACGGCGACGCAGTGCCTCGAAGGTGTGCGACAGCGCGTCGGAACGGTTGTGCAGCGCCTCGACTTCATGAGCCTCGGGCGAGCCCTTGGCCAGCAGTTGCTCGATGGCCGATTCCAGGCGGTGGGCCATTTCGCCCAGTCGCATGGCACCGGCCAGGCGGGCACCGCCCTTGAGCGTGTGCAGCGTGCGCATGCAGGCCGCGGCGTGCTGGGTGTTGGCCGGCTCGTCGGCCCAGTCGCGCAGCTGCGCTTCCAGCTTGGGCAGCAGTTCCTGGCCTTCTTCCTCGAAGATCGGGAAGAGATCGGCGTCCACCGCGTCCACGGCGTCGATGTCGTCATCGACGCCTTCCTGGTCCTCGCGCACCGGCGTGGCAGCACGCACGGCCTCGCTGGGCAGCGCGGTGAAAGGCTTGAATTCGGCAAGACCCAGCTGACCGAACTTGGAGTCAGGCGTGCCGAAATCGGTGGCGGGTGCGGCCTCGACAGGTTCGGGCTCGGACGGCGGCAAGGCGATGTCCACCACCTCGACGTGCGTCTCATGCGGATGGCCCAGATGCACGGCCTCCGCTGCCTGCGCGATGGCGTCGGGCAGGGGCTCATGCAGCGGCTCGGGCTGGACCTCGGCCAGCGCCTGCGGCATGACGATCTCGGGCAGCTCCGCCACGGGCTCCGGCGCCGTCTCCATCACATGCTCGACACCCGGCGTGGGCTCCAGCACCTCGATGAGCGGCTCGTTGGCGGCCTCTTCCACCGGCTGGGCATCCTGCTCCAGCGTCACCGCTTCCAGGCGGCGGGCGGAGGACACTTCGTGCTCGGCCAGGCGGGCCAGCAGTTCAGGCGTGGGCTCCTTCAGGAAGCCGGCAGCGAACTGGTGCAACAGGCGGCGGATATCCTCGGCCGTGTCGACGAACAGCTTGCCGTCGTCAGGCTCGCCATGGCCGATGCGGTCGATGCGCATCAGCGCATGTTCCAGCGTGCGGGCGAGCTGCGACAGGTCGGTGAAGCCCACGGTCGCGGAGTTGCCTGCCAGCGAATGGGCCAGCGCGATCGCCGCCTCGCCCACCGGGCGGTGCAGCTCCATCGCCCACTCGGCCACCTCGGTGGTCAGGCGGCGCGACAGTTCGTCGGCTTCGTTGAGGTAGATGTTGAACAGCGGGATGCTGATGCGCAGCGGCCCGACGATCTTGAACTGGTCGTCCTCGGGCGCCGTGGGCGCGGCCTCGGACACGGTCTCCGGCTCGGGCGTGGCCTCCAGCGGCATGTCGGTGGCTGCCACGGCATGGGCGGCAGGCACCAGATCTTCGGACAGGACTTCTTCCAGCGGCAGGTCGAGCGAGGGCTCCAGGTTCTCGATCAGCGCCTCTTCAGGCGGGGATTCGGTGCCCAGGTCCAGGTCGATCAGCTCGATGGTCTCTTCCACCAGCGGCTGTGCCGCCGTGGTGGGCTCGGACATGGGCAGCGGTGCCGTCTGGGCCACTTCGAACGGGTCGAACAGCGACGTGGCCTTGGTGTCCACGCCGAGCGCGTCGGTCGGTGCGGTCACGGGCTCGACCGGGGCGTCGAAGCTCGCCAGGTCCAGCTCGAAGGACAGTTCGTGCTCGGCCGGGGCGGCAGGCGCCGGCGCATGCTCGGCCACAGGCGCCGAGCCGAGTTCCAGGTCTTGCGCCGTGGGCAGGTCCGGCGGCAGGGACAGCGCGAGCGGCTCCATGCCGGCGACCGGCGCGGGATGCTCGTCGATGTCGGGAATCTCCAGCATCTCGATGGTTTCGGCCACCGGCGGGAGGTCCAGATCGAGTTCGGGCAGCGCCTCCACCACCGGCGCAGGCGCGATGGGCGCAGGCACGGCCACCGGTGCAGCGGTGGCAGCACCGATCACCGGCATCTTGGAGCCCGATTCGCGCATCGCAAGCGCGGCGTTCTCGACGACCTTGGGATCGCGTCCGCCATCGCGGCCTTCGGCGATCTCCTCGATCCATTCGCCCAGGTAGCCCAGCGACCAGCGGGTGAATTCCAGCAGGCCGGCATCGGCGGGCTGCTGGTCAGCCAGCCGTGCGTTGTACAGCTGTTCGCAACCCCAGGCGGCATCGCCGAAGCGCTTGAGGCCGACCATGCGCGAGCTGCCCTTGAGGGTGTGGAACGCGCGACGCACCGTGGTCATGTGGCCGATGTCGGACGGGGTCTCTTCCAGGTCGTTGATGGCGCCGGTGGCGGTCTCGACCACCTCGCGTGCTTCTTCCAGGAAGATCTCGCGCATCTCGTCGTCTTCGGCGAGATCGACAGTGGCGGGCGCCGGCGGCGTCACCGTCACGGTGGGTGCCGGCGCGGCAGTGGCCGGCATGTCGGCCGCCGCGGGCGCAGCGACCTGAGCAGGCGGCGGTGCGGGCGGCAGCACGTCCAGGCCCATCGGGCCGGAAGCCGTGTTGACGAAGTCGACCATCGCCTCGGAGATGGAATCGCGCACGGAAGCGATGTTCTCGGCGTCGCCTTCGGCCTGGTGCAGTGCGGCTTGCGCCTGCGACACGGTGGCGGCGAGGCTCGGCTGGTCGGCGGCCTGTGCATGCGCCGACAGGCGCTCCAGGTCGCGCGACACCTCTTCCAGCGGCACGTCGTCGCGCGCGGCGGTGAAGGCCAGCTGCTGTGCCTGCTCGATCAGGCGCGGCTCGACCACGGCATTCGCCGCGGCGGTGTGCTCGCTGGCCTGGCGCTCCTCGCTGCGGCCCATGACCGGGCTCAGCGAGCCGGTGGACGCGTCGTAGCGGAAGAGCGACTTGGCCATCTGCGGCTGCACGCTCAGCATGTCGATCAGGAAGCCCAGCGCGCCCAGGTTGCCGGCCAGGCGGTCGAACACGCCGGCCTGTTGCACATGCTCGGGCTGAATCTCGGTCGTGATGAGGCCATCGACCTCGTCGCGCATGCGCAGCAGCGCCTGCGAGGCCTGGTCCATGCCCAGCACCGACAGCACGCCGCGCATGGCGGTGAGCTGGTTGGGCACCGGGATCAGCACGTTACGGTCGACCGGGTTGCGGAAGAACTGGTCGATGAGCTTCTCGGCCTCGGACAGCGAGGTCCGCAGTTCCTGGACCACGCTGCCCATGGTCTGGCGGTCGGAGACCCGGCGGTACAGGTCTTCCATCCAGCCTTCCAGCGGCTCCGGCGCGGCGCCCTGGCGCACCCTGGACACGCGGTCGGCCAACCGGCGAACGCGCTGGCCCTGGTCGGGATGGTCGAAGTCCGCGTCTTCCAGCGAGGCTTCGATGTACAGCAGGCTGGTGGCGACTTCCATCGCCAGCGGCGCGCTCGGCGCGGCATTGCCGGTCTGCGTGAGCGAGACGGCCTGCGTCAGCTCATTGGCCATCGATTCGCCCTGCGGGAACAGGCGCTTGAGCGAATCGCCCACCAGCGAGAACTGCTCGCCCAGCCCGCTCATGCGGTGCATCTCGCCGCCGGCGATGGCCGACCACGATTCCTTGGCGGCAACCACGCGCTTCTTGGCCTGCGCGATCCACGCCGGGTCGAACTTGCCCAGCGCGCTGACGGTGTAGTCGACCGGCGTGTGGTGCACGAGACCGTAGGCCTGGCGAACCGACGCCAGGCGCGGCGCCTTGCGGCCGTCGCCCGGCGAACTGGCCTGGGCGCAGAAGAAAAGCAAATCTTGCGCGAGGCGCTCGGAGGCATCGCCCTCGCCGCGCTCGACGATGCGCAGTTGCGCGAGCAGGCGCGACGCGACGCGCTTGCTGAAGACATCCTGCTGCGACAGACCCTGGCCTTGCGCCTCGAACATCGCGGCGGCGAGCTTCCACAGCGTGGCAGCTTGCGAATGGCTGCTGCCGGCGGCCAGGCCTTCGCACAGGTCGCTCATGCGCATGGCGGCAGCGGGCGACGGGCCGCGCATCAGCGCGAGCATCTCGCGCTCCAGGGCGGCACGGGTATCAGAGTCGGGTTTGCGCGGCGTCACGTTGCCGGCCAGCGGCACGTCGCGCCAACGCCAGTCCACGGCCCACAGGTCGGCGGGGTGGACGCGGTCGGCGCCGGCAGCTTCCTGCACGGCACGGTATTGCGGGAACATCGCCAGCGGCGACACCACCTTGCCCGCGAGCATGCGTGCGAGGTAGTCCAGCAGCGCGAAGGACGCCTTCTCCAGGTCGTCGACGATCTCGCTGGTCAGTTTCTGGGGCTTGGCAACGTAGCGCTGGACGGCGGCTTCACAGGCGCGCAGCACGGTGGCGGCCGCGGGCAGGCCCACGAGTTCGAGGGCACCCACGCCCTGGTGGATCTGCTGTCGCGCAGTGCGCAGCACGGAAGGGTCGACGACATCGACGTCGGAGCCCGTCAGCGATTCGGCTTCCTTGACGAAGCGGCGCAGCGCCTTGTGGGCGGCGTCCAGCGAGCGGCGCAGTTCGTCGTGCACCCACGCCAGGGCGCTGAGGTCGTCTGAGGCCGCTCCGGTTGCTTCGGTATTGCGGGTGCTTTCCATCGATGCCCTTGGTGTTCAGGTGAGCGAACGGCGCGGAGGCTGTCTTGGCAGCACTGCCGCGCCGCGCGCATTCAACAAAGCAATTAATCGATCTTGAATCGCGCGACCGACTGCTTCAGTTCTTCAGCGGTCTTGGACAGTTCACGCACCATCTGCGCCGTGGAACGCGTACCTTCTCCGGTCTGCTCCGTCACCGCGAAAATGTGCTGGATGTTGGCGGCCACCACGTTGGCCGACTGTGCTTCGGAGAGCGCCTGGTTCGAAATCTGCGCAATCAGGTCTGCGAGCTGGCGGGAGACTCGGTCGATGTCACCCAGAGCGGTACCTGCCGCGTCAGTCAGTCGGGTACCTTCCACCACACCCTGCGTCGATCTTTCCATGGCCGCCACCGCGTCTTGCGTGTCGGTCTGAATGGTCTTCACCAGGGCCGCAATCTGTCGCGTGGCGTCGCCGGAGCGTTCGGCCAGTCGCTGCACTTCTTCCGCAACCACCGAGAAGCCCCGGCCGGCTTCACCGGCCGATGCTGCCTGAATGGCGGCGTTCAGAGCCAGCACGTTCGTCTGTTCCGTAATGTCGGAAATCAGTTCGGTGATTTCACCAATCTCCTGCGACGACTCGCCCAGCCGCTTGATCCGCTTGGAGGTTTCCTGGATCTGGTCGCGGATGGAGTTCATACCGCCGATGGTGTTCTGCACCGCGCGCAGACCGGTTTCAGCGGCATCCAGCGATTGGCGCGCCACCTGGGCCGTTTCCTGGGCTTGTGCGGACACCTCGTTGATTCGGCCTGCCATCTGGAGCACCGACTCGCCGGTGTCGCGAATTTCGCGCAGCTGCTCGGTGGAGGCGGCCAACAGTTCGGTCGACGTGGCTTCCACCTGCTGCGTCGTTTCGGTCACGCGACCCACCGTGCCTTGCACCTGCGACACCAGGGTTCGCAGCTCTTCCACCGTGTAGTTCACCGAGTCGGCGATGGCGCCCGTGATGTCTTCGGTCACGGTTGCCTGCTGCGTCAAGTCACCTTCAGCAACCGTCTGCAGTTCGTTCATCAATCGCAAAATGGCCGCCTGGTTCGCGTCGTTCACGCGCTTGGCTTCCTGCTCCTGCCGTTCGGCTTCGAGTCGCTGCTGTTCGGCGAGCGCGGCACGCTGGGCCTGGTCACGCACATACAGCCTCAGGAAGCCCAAGCCACCCGCGGCCATGGTGGCTGCGAACACCACCAGCGCCAAGAGCGACAGGCCCGAGAAGCCGGTTTCCTTGCCCAGGCGTTCCTGCACGACTTCCAGGCCCTTACGCAGCGGCTCGGAGTCGGCAATGATCGCGGACTGCGCTTCACGCGCGGACACCAGGCCTTGCAGGTTGCCCAGAATCGCGCCGGCTTGCGTGCGGGTCTCTTCGTACTGCTTCAACAGAGCGACCAGGCGCTCCTTGGTCTGCGGGTCCTTGGTGCCCGGCAGGCGCAGTTCCTGGTTGCCGTCGGCCAGGCCTTGGGCGATTTCACGGAAGGAGTTCAAGTCCTTGCCGAGCAGGAACACGGCTTCCGGCGACACGCCTTCCATCGTCAGGAATTCGTTGGCCGACTTGCCGATACGCTGGGTCAGCATCACCAACTGGCCCACGGCGGACAGTTCAGCCGGCGAGGCTTCCTGCTGCAGCTTCAGGGACGAAATGGTTTCCGCGGTTTCCAGCAGGTCGGACGATTGGCGGTTGATGGCGCGAAGCGCCTGTCCCACCTGCGTCAGGATCTTCTGCTGCGCGATCACGGTGTTGGCGTTCTTTTCAGCGCGGTCCACCAGCGGCAGCATCGCCTTGATGTCGTCCTGCACCGCACCCGGTGCGGCCGCCAGCGTGTCGCTGCCGGCGTTCAGGCCGCGCACGCTCTTGGCAAGAACTTCGGTCGATTCACGCACTTCCGGGAAAGCCTGCGGGCTGCCGATCAGCGCCTGCGACACCGACTTCGCCAGCCGCTGCGACTGCATCAGCGCCTGGCCGGAGGCACCCACCTGTGCGGCGCCGCGGCTGGCGGAGATCAGGGACGTCACCGTCATGATCACCAAGCCCGCGAGGCCCACGCCCACCATGGCGAACAGGATGCGCTGCTGTTGCTGGACGGGGCGGTTGCCGATCAGCGGCAGGCCAGTACCGATTTCGGTCTCGGGGTTGTCACCTTGCAGCCGGGTCTCGCCGAAGTCGGCCAGCTCGGAGGGCGCAGCCTCGGTGATGATGGACGAGTCGGCGTGCGGCGTTTCTGGATGCTGCGTGTGCGGCGTCTCGAAGGAGGCCGTGTCCAGTGCAGCGGTGCCGCTCACGTCGCGCACCACGGGGACGTCCACCGGCGGCGGCTGGTCGAAGCCAGCGTCGAACGGTGCGTCCTGGTGGGTCGTCGCCTCGCCTTCAGTGCGGTCCTGACCCCAGCCCTTGATCTTGTTCAGGAAGCTCATAGTGTCCTCGTTCGCTCTATCCGATGTGTCCTGCCGGGGAGAGCCGGCATTCTTTGGTTACCCAACGCTTGTCCGTTCAACCCACGATGCGCAGGAACGCTTCGTCGGTGGCCAGTGCGGCAAGGTTCAATTCCTGCCACACGCGACCGGCCTCGTCCTTGTAGCGCGAGCCCACGAACGAGGGGCGCGGCCCGCTCGCTTCATCGACTTGCGCCGTCAATTGCTGTTCGCTGCGCAGGCCCGACAACCGGTCCACGAGCAGCGCGCAGTTCACTTCCAGCCCGGAGTTGAAGGCCACCAGCCGCGATTGCTCTCGCAGCGGTTCGACCGCCTTCACGCCCAGGAAGCCGGCGAGGTCCACCACGCCGTGCAGGTGGCCCCGCAGGTTGGCCACGCCCAGGAACCACGCATGCGAATGCGGCACCGGGACGACCGGTGCCATCGCGAAGATTTCACCCGCTTCCTTCAGCGGAAAGAGGAAGCCGCGCGAACTGCATTCCACGGCCAGCCACGAACGGCCACGGTCTTGCGTACGCGCGGCCTGCAGCCGCTCAGCGAGCCGGCTCTGGAGTTCACGCAGTGCTTCCTTCTTGGCCATCGCTCTCGGTTCGTTTCAGTTCCGCGGGTGGTTGTGGGATGGAGTTCGACGCTCTCGCCGGGCGATCAGTCGAAGGCCTTGATCTTGGCCACCAGCTCGTCGGCATCGACGGGCTTGACGATGTAGTCGCGCGCGCCCTGGCGCATGCCCCAGACCTTGTCGGTTTCCTGGTTCTTGCTGGTGCACATGATCACCGGCACGTTGGCGAAGCGCGGGTCGCGGGTGATCGCGCGCGTGAGCTGGAAGCCGTTCTGGCCGGGCATGACCACGTCCATGAGGATCAGGTCGGGCTTTTCCTCGCCCAGGCGGCGCATCGCGTCTTCCGCGTTCTCGGCGGTACGGACGTTGTAGCCGCGCTTGCCCAGCAGGTCGGACAGGAAATGCAGTTCAGTCTTGGAATCGTCAACCAGGAGGATGTTCTTGATGGCCATGTCTCGTCCTTCGCGTATCGGGGCAGGTCGGGAGTGTCACACGTTCAGGCTGCAAGCGAGGGCTAACTGAGCCTTGAAAGCACGTAACGCGCGACCTCCCGTGGAATCATTCACGCCGCGCGGCGGTGCTGCTCCACCGCCTGCAACAACTGGTCCTTGGTGAAGGGCTTCGTGAGGTAGTCCTCGGAGCCCACCATGCGCCCACGCGCCTTGTCGAACAGGCCGTCTTTTGACGACAGCATGATCACGGGCGTGTTCGCGAACTTGACGTTGCGCTTGATGATGGCGCAGGTCTGATACCCGTCGAGGCGGGGCATCAGGATGTCGCAGAAGATGAGGTCGGGCTCGTGGTCATTGACCTTGGACAGCGCATCGAAGCCGTCTTCGGCCAGCAGCACCTGGTAGCCGCCTTGCTTCAGGAAGATCTCCGCGCTGCGGCGGATGGTGTTGCTGTCGTCGATGACCAGCACCTTGACGCCCGAAGGGTCCGCTGGGCTTGCATTGCTCACCGAGATTTCTCCTCTGTGGTGGCTCGCTGATGGGGCATGGCCTGCTAGTGTCCTGCGCCGCTCGTGGTGACGACAAGGGTCAGATCTGGACCATCTCGAAGTCTTCCTTGCGGGCGCCGCACTCCGGACAGGTCCAGTTCATGGGCACGGCGTCCCAAGATGTGCCCGGTGCAATACCATGTTCCGGGTCTCCCGCGGCTTCGTCATAAATCCACCCGCAGATCAGGCACATCCAGGTTCGTGGTTCAGTCACTTTAGTTAGTCAGGCTTCACTACAATGGTGGCGAATTGTAGCGACGCGAAACGGCAAAAAGCCAAGGGTTTTTAGGCACCTACGCAACTTTCCTCACACATTTCGTGAAGTCGCGTTCTGGGTTTCGGACGATCGTCCGAAACGTTTCGGCCTCGATTTTTCCGTCCCCGGACGCGCGGCTTCACAATCCCCCTCCATGACTCCAGACACCCCCACTGCCGACGCCGGCTCCAGCTCCGAAGAACTGACCGAAGCACCCGCTCCTGCGTGCGTGATGAGTTTCAACGCATCCGACGCCAGCGGCGCGGGAGGCATTGCCGGCGACGTGGCCACCATTGCCGCCATGGGCGCCCATGGCCTGCCGGTGGTCACCGCCGTGGTGATGCGCGACACCGCCGAGGTGTTCGACCATCACACGCTGGACCCGGAGGTCGTGGTCGAGCAAGCCCGCAGCGTGCTCGAGGACGTGACCATCGCGGCCTGGAAGGTGGGCTACCTGGGCTCCGCCGAGGGCGTGAGCGCGGTGGCCGAGATCCTCTCGGACTACCCCGACGTGCCGCTCGTGGCCTACATGCCCAACCTGTCCTGGCTGGACGAGGACGAGCAGCAGGCCTACCTGGACGCCTACCGCGAACTGGTGCTGCCGCAGACCGAGGTGCTCGTGGGCAGCCACCAGACCCTCACCGATTTCCTGCTGCCCGAATGGGAATCCGACCGCCCGGCCTCGCCGCGCGAGCTGGCGGTGGCCGCGGCCGAGCACGGCGCGCGCTTCGTGCTGGTCACCAGCGTGCCGCTGCCCGACCAGTTCCTGGACAACGTGCTGGCCTCGGCGCAGGGCGCCATCACCGGCGAGAAGTTCGAGCGTTTCGAGGTGAGCTTCGTGGGCGCGGGCGACACGTTGTCAGCCGCGCTGGCCGCCCTGCTGGCCGCTGGCAGCGAGCTGCACATGGCGGTGGGCGAGTCGCTGGCCTTCCTGGACCAGGCGCTGGATGCGGGCTTCCGCCCCGGCATGGGCAACGTCATCCCTGACCGCTTCTTCTGGGCGCTCCCGCCCGGCGAAGAAGGCGAGCCCGGTGCCGAGGGTGGCACCGGCGAAGAAGGCGACGTGCCGGGCACGCGGCACATCCACTGAACCCACAACCGCTGCCGCCCCGGACTGGCACATGCCCGGGCGGCGCCATCGCGAAGCCGCCATGAGCAACGAATCCCTTTTTGAACGCGCCCAGAAGGTCATCCCGGGCGGCGTCAACTCTCCCGTCCGGGCCTTCCGCGCCGTGGGCGGCACGCCGCGCTTCATCTCCCGCGCGCATGGGCCGTACATCTTCGACGCCGAGGGCAAGCGCTACGTCGACTACATCGGCTCCTGGGGCCCGATGATCCTCGGCCACGGCCATCCTGCCGTGCTCGAAGCGGTGCAGAAGGCGGCCGTGGACGGCTTCTCCTTCGGCGCACCGACCGAGCGTGAAATCGAGCTGGCCGAGGAGATCCTCAAGCTCGTGCCCAGCATGGACATGGTGCGCCTGGTCAGCTCCGGCACCGAAGCCGCGATGAGCGCGCTTCGCCTGGCGCGTGGCGCCACCGGGCGCAACAAGATCGTGAAGTTCGAAGGCTGCTACCACGGCCACGCAGACTCATTGCTGGTGAAGGCCGGTTCGGGCCTCGCCACCTTCGGCAACCCGACCTCGGCGGGCGTGCCGGCCGAGGTGGTGCAGCACACCCTGGTCCTCGAATACAACAACCTCGACCAGCTCGAAGAAGCGTTCAAGCTGCATGCGAAGGACACCGCCTGCGTGGTGATCGAGCCCATCGCCGGCAACATGAACTTCGTGCGGGCCGCCCTGCCCTTCATGAAGCGGCTGCGCGAGCTGTGCACGCAGCATGGGTCGCTGCTGGTGTTCGACGAGGTGATGACGGGTTTCCGCGTCGGCCTGCGCAGCGCGCAAGGGCTGTACGCGAAGGACCTCCCGGGCTTCGAGCCCGACATGAGCGTCTTCGGCAAGGTGATCGGCGGCGGCATGCCGCTGGCGGCCTTTGGCGCCAAACGCGCGGTGATGGAAAAGCTCGCGCCGCTCGGCCCGGTCTACCAGGCGGGCACGCTGTCGGGCAATCCGGTGGCCACCGCCTGCGGCCTGGCCACCCTGCGCGAGATCCAGAAGCCCGGCTTCTTCGAGGCCCTGTCCGAGCGCACACGCTCGCTGGTGTCGGGCCTGCTGGGCGCCGCGAAAGAGGCCGGCGTTCCGATGGTCGGCGACAGCGAAGGCGGCATGTTCGGCTTCTTCTTCGCCGACACGCTCGCCCAGAACTACGGCCAGGTCATGGCCACGGACAAGGAGCGCTTCAACCGCTTCTTCCACGGCATGCTGGATGCGGGCGTGTACTTCGCCCCGGCGTTGTACGAAGCCGGCTTCGTCAGCTCGGCGCACACCGCCGACGACATCGCCGCGACCGTGGAGTCGGCACGCAACGTGCTGCGCTGAAGGCAGGCCGCACCGCACGCGGCTGCCTAGAATCGATTTCCTATGCACATTCACATCCTGGGTATCTGCGGCACCTTCATGGGAGGCATTGCCGCACTCGCGCGCGAGGCCGGGCACAAGGTCACCGGCTGCGATGCCAACGTCTACCCGCCCATGAGCGACCAGCTGCGCGCGCTGGGCATCGAGCTGATCGAGGGCTACACGCCCGACCAGCTGGGCATCCAGCCGGACCTCTTCGTCATCGGCAACGTGGTGAGCCGCGGCAACGCGTTGATGGAAGCCATCCTCGACGCCGGCCTGCCCTATGTGAGCGGGCCGCAGTGGCTGGCCGAGAACGTGCTGCAGGGCCGGCACGTGCTGGCGGTGGCCGGCACCCATGGCAAGACCACCACCACCGCGATGCTGACCTGGGTGCTCGAAGCCGCTGGCCTGAAGCCGGGCTTCCTCATCGGTGGCGTGCCACTGAACTTCGGCGTATCGGCGCGGCTGGGCCAGGTGGGCGACCGCACGCCTTTCGTGATCGAGGCCGACGAGTACGACACCGCCTTCTTCGACAAGCGCAGCAAGTTCGTGCACTACCGGCCACGCACGGCCGTGCTGAACAACCTGGAGTTCGACCACGCGGACATCTTCGAGGACATCGCGGCCATCGAGAAGCAGTTCCACCACCTGGTTCGCACGGTGCCGTCCACCGGCCGGCTGGTGGTCAATGCGCGCGAAGAAGCGCTGCAGCGCGTGCTGGCCAAGGGCTGCTGGAGCGAGGTGGTGCGCTTCGGGGCGCGCAAGGAAGCGCCCGGCGAGCTGCGTGCACGCGGCGAACCGCATGCCTTCGACGTGCTGCGCGGCAGCCTGAAGATCGCTCGCGTCGAGTGGTCGCAACTGGGCGAACACAACCAGATGAATGCGCTGGCTGCGCTGGCCGCGGCCGAACATGTGGGCGTGTCGCCCGAAGCCGCGGCAGCATCGCTGGCGAAGTTCGAGAACGTGCGGCGGCGCATGGAGCTGCGAGGCTCGGTCCCCCTGGGCGGTGGCGAGGTGCGCGTGTACGACGACTTCGCGCACCATCCCACGGCGATGCGCACCACCATCAATGGCCTGCGCCGCAAGATCGACGCGCAGCAGGCCTCGCACCATGAACCCCGGCAGCGCATCCTCGCGGTGTTCGAGCCGCGCTCCAACACCATGAAGCTGGGCGCGATGAAGGCGCAGTTGCCCTGGTCGCTGGAGGAGGCCGACCTGTCCTTTTGCCACAGCGGCGGACTGGGATGGGACGCCGGCCAGGCGCTGGCGCCGCTGGGCGACCAGGCCGTGGTGGCCGACACCATCGACAAGCTGGTGCAGAAGGTGGTGGCCGCGGTGAAGCCGGGCGATCACGTCCTGTGCATGAGCAACGGCGGGTTCGGCGGCGTTCACCAGAAGCTGCTGGATGCACTGAAGGCCAAGGCCGGCTGAGCACCGCAGCGCATGGGCATCACCCATCTGCTGTACCTGCACGGCTTCCGCTCATCGCCGCAGTCGATGAAGGCCATGAAGGTCGCCGCGTGGATGCGCGAGCATCGGCCGGATGTGCACTGGTGGTGCCCGCAGCTGCCGCCCTCACCGCGCGAGGCGATGGCGATGGTGGCCGAGCGCATCGACGCGTGGCCGCGCGACACCATGGCCGTGATAGGCAGCTCGCTGGGCGGCTTCTACGCCACCATCGTGGCCGAGCGCATGGGTTGCAAGGCGGTGCTCGTCAATCCGGCGGTGAAGCCGGCGCGCGACCTGGCGAAGTACATCGGCGAGATCACCGCCTGGCACGGCGACGACACGTTCTTCTTTCGCGAGGAGTTCGTCGAAGAGCTGCAAGTGCTGCGGCCTTCACGGGTCACGCAGCCTGGCCGCTACTGGGCCTACGTCGCCAAGGGTGACGAGGTGCTGGACTGGCGTGAGATGCAGGCGCGCTACGCGCAGTGCCACATGACCCTGCTCGAAGGCGGCGACCACGCCCTGAGCGATTTCGATGACCACTGGCCGGCGATGGCGCGCTTCCTCGGCCTCACCAGTGGATGATGATCGAGATCACCCGGCCCCAGACCCACAGGTTGAACATCAGCAGCAGCACCGCCGAGGTGAGCCGGCGCAGGTTGCGCGCCCGCTTGCCCCACAGGTCGTCGCCCGTGACGATGAAGATCACGAACGACAGCGCCGTGCCGCTGGCGAAGATGCCGGCAAGCACGGTGAGGATCCAATAGACGATGGTCATGGGGTCGCAAGCCTACAGGATGATGGCCAATCGTTCGAGCAGGAGAACCGCGAAGAAGCCCAGGGCGGCAATCACTGTCCACTTGATGAGCATCAGCCCCATGCGGCGCCATTTCTTCTGCTTCGTGCCCACGTACATGGCCAGGCACAGCAGCCCCGCCACCAGCAGGAAGAAGACGATGACCCGAAAGATGGTCACCAGGCGGGCGCGAGGTCGGCCAGACCCGCGGGAGCCTTGGATGCGTCGTCGAAGGTCACGATCTCGTAGCTGCTCTTGTCTGCGAGCACGGCGCGCACCAGCTTGTTGTTGAGCGCATGGCCCGAGCGGTAGGCCACGTAGGCGCCGATGATCGGGTGCCCCACCACGTACATGTCGCCGATGGCGTCGAGGATCTTGTGCTTCACGAACTCGTCGTCGTAGCGCAGGCCCTCGCCATTGAGCACCTTGTAGTCGTCGATGACGATGGCGTTGTCCATGCTGCCGCCCAGGCCCAGGCCGCGCGACCGCATCATCTCCACGTCGCGGGTGAAGCCGAAGGTGCGGGCGCGCGCGATCTCGCGCTTGTACTGGCCCGAGCCCATGTCGAACACCACGCGCTGGCCGGTCTGGTTCACCGCCGGGTGGTCGAACTCGATCTCGAAGGTGAACTTGTAGCCCTCGAAGGGTTCCAGCCGTGCCCACTTGAGCTGCGGGCCTTCGCCTTCGCGGATCTCCACGGGCTTGAGCATTCGCAGGAAGCGCTTGGGCGCATCCTGCAGCGCAATGCCCGCGCTTTGCAGCAGGAACACGAAGGAGGCGGCCGAACCGTCGAGGATGGGCACCTCTTCGTTGGTGATGTCCACGTAGAGGTTGTCGATGCCCAGACCGGAACACGCCGAGAGGAAGTGTTCGATGGTCTTGACCGCCGGCGCGCCCGGATCGCCCTTGGCACTGAGCGTCGTGGCCAGGCGGGTGTCCGTGACGGCATGCGCCTGGACCTCGATGTCCACCGGCGTGGGCAGGTCGGTGCGGCGGAACACGATGCCCGTGTCCGGCGGCGCCGGCCGCAGCGTCATCTCCACCCGCTGCCCGCCGTGCACGCCCACCCCGACCGCGCGGGTGAGGGACTTGAGCGTGCGTTGGGGGACCATGGGCCGGATTCTAGGTGGCCGCGGGGTCGGACGAAGCCGTGCGAATCGCATCAATTTGAATCGTGGCGATTGGGATTTTCAGATAAGCAGCATGGTCGGATCAAAACTCCCTCCCCGGCTTGGGGAGGGAGGAAACGGACAAAAAGACTCAATCCGCTTGCTTGCGGAGGAAGGCCGGGATCTCGATCTCATCCATCCCGTTGCTGGCCAGCGCATCGACCTTCGCCGCCGCGGTACGGCCGGTGCGCCACACGCTGGGCGTGGTGAGCTGGCTGTAGTCGTGGGCGGGCGCGGACTGGTGCACCGGCTGGGTCAGGATGGGCAGGTTGTCGGTGCCCGTGCGCTGCATCACCGCCGGCGCACTGTGCACCACCTGGATCGGCGCGGCCTGGCGCTTTTGCGGCGACAGTCCGGTGGCGATCACGGTGACGCGCAGCTGGTCGCCCAGGCTCTCGTCGTAGGCCGTGCCGTAGATGACGTGCGCATCCTCCGCGGCGTAGCGGCGGATGGTGTTCATCGCGTTGCGGCTTTCGCTCAGCTTGAAGGTGTTGCGGTTGGCCGCGATCAGCACCAGCACGCCGCGCGCGCCGGACAGGTCGATGCCTTCCAGCAGCGGGCAGGCCACCGCCGCGTCCGCTGCCTTGTTGGCGCGGTCCGGGCCGCTGGCCGTGGCCGTGCCCATCATCGCCTTGCCGGGCTCGCTCATCACCGTCTTCACGTCCTCGAAGTCCACGTTCACGAGGCCGGGGATGTGGATGATGTCGCTGATGCCGCCCACCGCGTTCTTCAGCACGTCGTTGGCATGCGCGAAGGCCTGGTCCTGCGTCACGTCGTCGCCCAGCACGTCCAGCAGCTTGTCGTTGAGGATGACGATCAGCGAGTCGACGTTGGCTTCGAGTTCGGCGAGGCCCGCGTCGGCAGCCTTCATGCGGCGGGTGCCTTCGAAATCGAAGGGCTTGGTCACCACGCCCACCGTCAGGATGCCCATTTCCTTCGCCACGCGGGCGATGACCGGCGCCGCGCCCGTGCCGGTGCCGCCGCCCATGCCGGCGGTGATGAACAGCATGTTCGCGCCGGTGATGGACGCGCGGATGCGATCCACCGCCTCTTCAGCGGCAGCGCGGCCGGCTTCGGGCTTGGCGCCGGCGCCCAGGCCGGTGCTGCCCAGCTGGATCAACTGGTGCGAGGCCGAACGGTTGAGCGCCTGCGCATCGGTGTTGGCGCAGATGAATTCCACGCCCTGCACGCCTTGCGCAATCATGTGGTCGACCGCGTTGCCGCCGCCGCCACCCACCCCGATCACCTTGATCTGCGTGCCCAGGTCGAATTCTTCGATCATTTCGATGGCCATGTCTTTAACTCCTTCAATGCAGTTGCCGTGTCTGTTGTGTGTTTCCCGCCGATTGAGCGCTGCGGTAGCCCGGCCAGGCCGGGGTCCGCAGTCGTCGACTTGTGTTTATTCGTGGGCGTGGTGGGCCATGGATGAGGCCGATCACCCGTCGTCCGAACGGTTTCCTCGCGAGTGAGTTCCTCATCTCATCCCCTTCACTCAGAAGTTCCCCAAGAACCAGTCCTTCGCCCGGCCGAACAGGGTCTTCACCGACCCCGCCTGCTGGGCGGCCCGCATGCCGCGTGAGCGCGCGATGCGCGCTTCCTCAAGCAAACCCATCACCGTGGCCGAGCGCGGGTTCGCGACCATGTCGTACAGCGCGCCGCTGTAGGTCGGGATGCCCTTGCGCACGGGCTTGAGGAAGATGTCCTCGCCCAGCTCGACCATGCCCGGCATCACTGCCGCGCCGCCTGAAATCACGATGCCCGAGGACAAGAGTTCCTCGTAGCCGCTCTCGCGGATGACCTGGTGCACCAGCGAATAGATCTCTTCCACACGCGGCTCGATCACGCCGGCCAGTGCCTGGCGAGAGAGCATTCGCGGTGCCCGGTCGCCCAGGCCCGGCACTTCCAGCTGTTCGGACGGATCGGCCAGCAGTTGCTTGGCCACGCCGTACTCGACCTTGATCTCTTCCGCGTCCTTGGTCGGCGTGCGCAGCGCCATCGCGATGTCGCTGGTGATGAGATCGCCCGCGATCGGAATCACCGCCGTGTGGCGGATCGCGCCATCGGTGAAGATGGCCACGTCCGTCGTGCCCGCGCCGATGTCCACCAGCGCGACGCCCAGGTCCTTCTCGTCCTCGGTCAGCACGGCATGGCTGGATGCGCTCGGGTTGAGCACCAGCTGGTCCACCTCCAACCCGCAGCGGCGCACGCACTTCACGATGTTCTCGGCCGCGCTCTGCGCGCCGGTCACGATGTGCACCTTCACCTCCAGGCGCCCGCCGCTCATGCCGATGGGCTCCTTCACCTCGTGCCCGTCGATCACGAATTCCTGCGGCTCCACCAGCAGCAGGCGCTGGTCGTTCGGAATGTTGATGGCCTTGGCCGTCTCGACCACGCGCGCCACGTCCACCGGCGTCACTTCCTTGTCGCGCACGATCACCATGCCGGTGCTGTTCTGCCCGCGGATGTGGCTGCCGGTGATGCCGGTGTACACGCGCGTGATCTTGCAGTCGGCCATCATCTCGGCCTCTTTCAGCGCCTGCTGGATGCTCTGCACCGTCGCGTCGATGTTCACCACCACGCCGCGCTTCAGGCCGTGCGTGGGCGCCACGCCCAGCCCCGCCACCCGCAGTTCGCCGCCGGGCAGGACCTCGGCCACCACCGCCATCACCTTGGCAGTGCCGATGTCCAGTCCGACCACGAGATCCTTGTATTCCTTGGCCATCTGACCCTCTTATTTCTTTGCGTCTTTCGGGATCACCGTGGTGATGCCCTTGAGCCGAACCGCATACCCGTCGTTGTGGCGCAGGTCCGCGTATTCGAGCGGGCGCTGGTAGCGCTGCGTGACCTGCGTGAGCGTGGCGAGGAAGCGTTCGGTGCGTGCGAGCACCTCGTCGTCCGTGCCGCGCCCGAGTTCGATGTCCGCGCCGCTGTCCAGCTCCACGCGCCAGGAGCCGCGGCCCGACAGCGACAGGCTGTCGATGTGCGCATCCATACGCTGGAACAGCGGCTTGAGCCGTCCCAGCAGCGCCAGCATGTGGACGGCACTGCCCTCGGGTCCGTTCAGCGTGGGCAGGCTGTCGTCTTCCACGTCGCCGATGTTGGCCTCGAACACCTCGCCGAAGGTGTTCACCAGCTTGTCGGCCGTGCTGTCGCTGCCCCATACCGCCGCGGGCCTGTGCTCTTCGAGCCGCACGGCCAGGCGGTTGGGCCAGATGCGACGCACGATGGCCTGGCGCACCCAGGGCACCGACTCGAAGGCCTTCTTGTCCTTCTGCAGGTCGGTCGTGAAGAAGTTGCCCGCGAGCTTGGGCGCCGCATTCGCGCGGATGGTGGACACGCTGTTGCGCGCCACCTCGCCTTCGACCTGGATGGACTTGATGCCGAACACCGGCAGGCGCACCACCCAGTTCACCGCCAGCGCGGCCAGCGCCAGGCCCGCCACCACGAACAGCAGGTTCGCAGTGACGTGCATCAGCTGCACATCGCCGGGGATCGGCGAAGCGTTGGCGGTGAAGGCGGTGGCGGCGGCCATGTCGGTGGTCAGTTCAGCGGGTCGAGTCCAGTCGCGCTTGCGAGAGCAGAGTGACGCACAGCTGCGGGTAGCTCATGCCCGCAGCAGCGGCGGACTTGGGCACCAGCGAATGCGAGGTCATGCCGGGCGACGTATTGATCTCCAGCAGGTAAGGCTTGCGGTCGGTCTTGCGGATCATCAGGTCGGCACGCGCCCAGCCGCGGCAGCCCAGCGTCTTGTAGGCCTGCACCACGATGCGCTGGATCTCGCGTTCCTCGGCTTCGGGCAATCCGCTCGGCACGAGGTACTGCACGACGTCGGTGAAGTACTTGTTCTGGTAGTCGTAGCTGCCTTCGGGCGCGACGATGCGGATCACCGGCAGCGCGCGGGCGTTCTCACCCTCGCCAAGCACGGGGCAGGTCACTTCCTCGCCCTCGATGAACTCCTCGCACAGCACGTCGGGGTCGTACTGCGTGGCGAGCTTCACCGCGTCCTGCATCTGCGAGTAGCCGGCCACCTTGGTGATCCCGATGGACGAACCCTCGCGCGGCGGCTTGACGATGAGCGGCAGGCCGATGGTGTCGGGCACCTGGATGACACGCTCGCGCGACTGGTCGTCCGGGCTCAGCCACACATGCCGCGGCGTGGGCAGGCCTTCGGCGATCCACACACGCTTGGTCATCACCTTGTCCATGGCGATGGCCGAGGCCATCACGCCGGAGCCGGTGTAGGGAATGCCCAGCAGTTCGAGCGCGCCCTGCAGCGAACCGTCTTCGCCGTGGCGGCCGTGCATGGCTATGAAGCAGCGCTGGAAGCCTTCGCGCTTGAGGTCACCGAGGTCGCGCTGCGCCGGGTCGAAGGCATGCGCATCCACGCCCTCGGACTTCAGCGCTTCCAGCACGCCGGTGCCCGACATGATCGAGATCTCGCGCTCGGCGGAATCGCCGCCGTAGAGCACCGCGACTTTGCCCAGAGCCTTCACATCGATGCTCATGGCTGTCCTTTCAACATCTGCACCACTTGGGCGGGGACGTTCCCGATCGATCCCGCGCCCATGGAAATCACCACATCGCCGCCCTTCACCTGATCAGCGATGGTCTGGGGCATGTCCTTGATGTCGTCGACGAACACCGCATCGACCTTGCCGGCCACGCGCAGGGCGCGGGCCAGCGCACGGCCATCCGCGGCGACGATGGGCGACTCGCCCGCCGCATACACCTCGGCGAGCAGCACGGCATCCGCCGTGCCGATGACCTTGACGAAATCCTCGAAACAGTCGCGCGTGCGGGTGTAGCGGTGCGGCTGGAAGGCCAGCACCAGCCGGCGGCCCGGGAAGGCGCCGCGTGCGGCCGCCAGCGTCGCGGCCATCTCCACGGGGTGGTGGCCGTAGTCGTCGATGAGGGTGAAGGTGCCGCCGTCCTTGGTGGGCAGGTCGTCACCATAGCGCTGGAAGCGCCGGCCCACACCGCGGAACTCGGCCAGGCCCTTGACGATGGGCGCGTCGGGCAACTCCAGCTCCGTCGCGACCGAGATCGTCGCGAGCGCGTTGAGCACGTTGTGCTCGCCGGGCAGGTTGAGCGTGACCTGCAGGTCGGGCATGCGCACGCCGTTGCGGCGGGTGACCGTGAAACTCATCTTCCCGTCCTGGGCGCGAACGTCCACGGCACGCACCATGGCCTGCGGGTCGAAGCCGTAGGTCACCATCGGGCGCGAGATCATCGGGATGATGGAGCGCACGCCGGGGTCGTCCAGGCACAGCACGGCCGCACCGTAGAAAGGCATGCGGTGGATGAACTCCACGAAGGCCTGCTTCAGCTTCGCGAAGTCGTGGCCGTAGGTGTCCATGTGGTCGGCGTCGATGTTGGTAACGACGGCCATCACGGGCAGCAGGTTGAGGAAGGACGCATCCGACTCGTCAGCCTCGACCACGATGTAGTCGCCGCTGCCCAGGCGCGAGTTGGCGCCGGCGGCGTTGAGCTTGCCGCCGATGACGAAGGTCGGGTCCACGCCGGCTTCGGCCAGCACGCTGGTGACCAGGCTGGTCGTCGTCGTCTTGCCGTGCGTGCCGGCGATGGCGATGCCCTGCTTGAGGCGCATCAGCTCGGCCAGCATCACGGCGCGCGGCACCACCGGCACGTGCCTGCTGCGGGCGGCGATCACCTCCGGGTTGTCACCCTTCACGGCGGTGGACGTGACGACGGCGCCCGCGCCCGCGATGTTCGCCGCGTCATGCCCGATGGCGATGCGGATGCCCAGCGAGGCGAGCCGCTGCGTGACCGAGCCATCGCTCTGGTCGGAGCCCGAGACCGTGTAGCCGAGGTTGTGCAGGATCTCCGCGATGCCGCTCATGCCGGCGCCGCCGATCCCGACGAAGTGAATGTGCTTGACCGCGTGCTTCATGCAGCCACCACCAATCGTTCCAGTTCATCCGCAACACGCGCCGCGGCTTGGGGCCTGGCCAGTGCCCGTGCCTTCGTGGCCATGGCCAGCAGCGCATCGCGCGTGAGGCCCTTCAGCAGTTCGGCCAGCTTGTTCGGCGACAGCTCGGACTGCGGCAGGTGGATGCCCGCATCGTGCGACGCCAGCCATTGCGCGTTGTCGCGCTGGTGCGAGGTCGTGCTCACCACCAGTGGCACCAGCACGCCCGCCACACCGGCGGCGCACAACTCGCTCACCGTCACCGCACCGGCGCGGCACACGATGAGGTCGCAATCGGCCAGGCGCCTGGCCATGTCGTCGATGAAAGGCAGCACCTCGCCCTTCACCTGCGCTTGCTCGTAGAGCGCCTGCACCGTCGCATGGTTGTTCGCGCCGGTCTGGTGCGTCACCTGCGGACGCGAGGCTTCGTCGATGAGCGCGAGCGCCTGCGGCACGCAGTCGTTGAGCGCCTTCGCCCCCAGGCTGCCACCCACCACCAGCAGCTTCAGCGGACCGGTGCGGCCGGCGAAGCGTTCAGCGGGTGCCGGCAATGATTCGATCTCCGCACGCACCGGATTGCCCGTGACCACTGCGCGTTTCGTCTTCGCGACCTGCGGCCCGTCGAAGCCGAACGCGATGCGGTCGCAGATGCCCAGCAGCGAACGGTTGCTCATCAGCAGCGCGGCATCGGCATTCACCAGCATCAGCGGCTTGCCGAGTGCGGTCGTCATCAGGCCGCCCGGAAAGCACACATAGCCGCCCATGCCCAGCACCACGTCGGGCTGGCGGCGCTTGAGGATCCAGCCGCAGCTCCAGAACGCGGCGAGCAGGCGGAAGCCGCCGGTCAGCGTGTGCATCAGGCCCTTGCCGCGCAAGCCGCTGAACTTGATGTTGTCCATCGGGATGCCCGACGGCGGCACGAGCTTGTTCTCCATGCCGTGCGTGGTGCCGAGCCAGCTCACCGTCCAGCCGCGCGACTGCATCTCGCGGGCGACGGCCAGGCCGGGAATGACGTGGCCGCCGGTACCGGCGGCCATGACGACGAGGTGACGTGCGGTCATGCGCGCCCCCCTCTCATCATCTGCCGGTTCTCGATGTCCACCCGCAGCACGATCGCCAGCGCGACGAGGTTCATCAGGATGGCCGATCCGCCGTAACTCATCAGCGGCAGCGTGAGTCCCTTGGTGGGCAGCACCCCCAGGTTCACGCCCATGTTGATGAAGGCCTGCCCGCCCATCCAGATGCCGATGCCCTGCGCGAACAGACCGGCGAACACGCGGTCCAGCGCGATGGCCTGGCGGCCGATGTGGAACACCCGGCGTGCCAGCCAGAAGAAGGCGACGATCACGCAGGCCACGCCGATGAAGCCCAGCTCTTCGCCGATCACGGCCAGCAGGAAGTCGGTGTGCGCCTCGGGCAGGTAGTGCAGCTTCTCCACGCTGCCGCCCAGCCCCTGGCCGAAGATCTCGCCACGACCGAAGGCAATGAGCGAGTGCGACAGCTGGTAGGCCTTGCCCAGCGTGTACTTCTCGTCCCACGGATTCAGGTACGCAAAGATGCGCTCGCGCCGCCATTCGCTGAAGGTGATCATCAGCACGAAAGCGCCCACCAGCACTGCGGTGATGAGAAAGAACATGCGGCCGTTCACGCCGCCCAGAAAGAGGATGCCCATCGCGATCGCGGCGATCACGAGGAAGGCGCCCATGTCGGGTTCGGCCAGCAGCAGCAGGCCGATGACGGCCACGGAGATGGCCATGGGCAGGACGGCGCGCAGGAAGTTCTCCTTCACGTCCATCTTGCGCACCATGTAGCCGGCGGCGTACATCGCGATCGCCAGCTTGGCCAGTTCGGAGGGCTGGAAGTTCATCACGCCCAGCGGAATCCAGCGGCGCGCGCCGTAGACCACCTTGCCCACGTGCGGCACGAGCACGAGCACGAGCAGCAGGAGTGAGGCCACGAAGATCCACGGCGACAGGCGTTCCCACACGCTCACCGGAATCTGCACCGCCACGAGTGCGCACAGCGTGCCGATGACGATGGACAGGATGTGCCGCGTGAGGAAGAAGGTGGGCGTGTACTTGGCGAACTTGGGGCTGTCGGGCAGCGCCACGGTGGCGCTGTAGACCATCACCAGCCCCAGCGCGACGAGCGCGACCACCACCCAGATCAGCGGCTGGTCGAAGCCCTGCAGCTTGGTGGGCTGGCCGGAGGACACGTTGATCCAGTCGCGCACCGGCACGGCCGTGCCCTGCTCCGCGTCCTTGCGGAACAGGCCGGTGAGACGCGCCTTGAACGCGTCGAAGCCGAAGCGCGCCATCGCCGTCATGCGCTCATGTCTCCGTGCTCGGCCGCCAGTGCCCGCACCTCGTTCACGAAGACCTCGGCGCGGTGGGCGTAGTTGCGGAACATGTCCAGGCTGGCGCAGGCGGGGCTGAGCAGCACCGCATCGCCGGCATGGGCGCGGGTGAAGCACCAGGCCACCGCGGCTTCGAGCGTCTCGTGGCGCTGGATGGGCACGCCGCAGGAGGCGATGGCGTCTTCCACGGCCTGCGCGTCGCGCCCGATGGTGGCGACGGCGCGCGCATGCTTGGCCACAGGATCAGCCAGCGGTGCGAAGTCCTGTCCCTTGCCGTCGCCGCCGAGGATGACCACCAGCTTGGCCGGCGACTTGTCCATGCCCAGGCCGTTCAATGCCGCCACCGTGGCGCCGACGTTCGTGCCCTTGCTGTCGTCGTAGGCCTCGACACCGTTGACGGTGGCGACGTACTCCACGCGATGCGGCTCGCCGCCGTATTCGCGCAGGCCGTGCAGCATGGGCGCCAGCGGGCAGCCGACGGCCGTGGCCAGTGCCAGCGCGGCCAGTGCGTTCGCAGCGTTGTGGCGGCCACGGACACGCAATGCATCGGCCGGCATCAGGCGCTGGATGATGAGGTCTTCCTCTTCCGCCGCGGCGCCGCGCTTGGGCTTCTTGATGGTCTCGTCGGCTTCCATCGCACGCACCAGCCACGCCATGCCGTTCTCGACCATGAGGCCGAAGTCGCCCGGGTGGGTGGGTGCGTCCAGGCCGAAGCGCACCACGTCTCGCGGCACGAACTTGGGCGCCTTCACCTTCTTGCTGCCGGCCGCGGGCGGCTCGGGCGGACGCGGCACGAGCGCTTCCACCGCGGGGTCGTCGCGGTTGATGACCATCACCGCGTTCTTGCCGAAGATGCGTGCCTTCGCCCCGGTGTAGGCGGCCATGTTGCCGTGCCAGTCGAGGTGGTCCTGCGTGATGTTGAGGACCGTCCCGGCGCTGGGCTCGAAACCCTTGGCTTCGTCGAGCTGGAAGCTGCTGAGTTCGAGCACCCACACCTCGGGCAGGTGTTCGAAGACAGGGCCGGGCGGCGGCGGCGGGATGAGGTGAGGCGGCGGGCCGTCCATGCCTTCCAGTGCATCGGCTGCAGAACTCACGGCGTGTTCTGCCGGTGGTTCGTCGGCCGTGACCGATGTGACAGCGGCCTCCTGGCCTTCCATCGGCGCAGGCGCAGCCTCGATCGAGGGCTCCTCGCCCGCATCGTCCAACACGACAGGCACGCCCTCTTCGCTCACCGTGACGGTGCCGGAGTCTTCCTCCGTGGCGATGGAGACACCTTCTGCAGGCGCCTCGACGGGCCCATCAGCGTGCGATTCAGCGGCCGATTCAACTGCCGCTTCCGGCACCGGCTCCAGGTCCAGCGCATCCGACAGCGTCTGCAGCATCGTCGGCCCGATGTTCCCGGCCATCGCCACGCGCTTGCCTGCACGCGACACGAACAGCGCCGTCATCGCCGTCGTGGTGGTCTTGCCATTGGTCCCGGTGATGGCAAGCACCTTCGGCGCGTACTGCCGCTCGGCCTTCAGGTCATCCAGCGCGCGGGCGAACAGCTCCAGCTCGCCTTGCACCAGCGCGCCGGCGTCCGCGGCCTTGGCCATCGCAGGCGCGATGCGCTCGTCAGTGGGTGCCAGGCCCGGGCTCTTCAACACCAGCCGCACGCCATCGATCGCCTCGTCCGGCAGCACACCGGTGTAGAGCTTCGCACCCGGCACATGCTGCGCCAACGCCGCCGCATGGGGTGGGATCTCGCGCGAGTCCCACACGCGCACGGTCGCACCACAGCGCGCACTCCAGCGCGCCATGGCCAGGCCGGACTCGCCGAGCCCGAGCACGAGAACCGTGATGTCCTTCAGATGTTTCATCGCAGTTTCAGACTCGCCAGGCCGATCAGGCACAGGAGCATGGTGATGATCCAGAACCGGACCACGACCTGCGTCTCCTTCCAGCCCGATTTTTCGAAGTGGTGGTGCAGCGGCGCCATCTTCAGGATGCGGCGGCCCTCGCCGTATTTCTTCTTGGTGAACTTGAACCATCCCACCTGCAGCATCACCGACAGTGCTTCAGCGACGAACACGCCGCCCATGATCCCGAGCACGATCTCCTGGCGCGTGATGACGGCGATGGTCCCGAGCGCGCCGCCCAGCGACAGCGCGCCGACATCGCCCATGAAGACCTGCGCCGGGTGGGTGTTGAACCACAGGAACGCCAGCCCCGCACCGGCCATCGCCGCGCAGAAGATCATCAGTTCGCCGGCGCCGGGGATGTACGGGAACAGCAGGTACTTGCTGTACACCGAGCTGCCGGTGACGTAGGCGAACACGCCCAGCGCCGAGCCCACCATCACCACCGGCATGATCGCCAGGCCGTCGAGCCCGTCGGTGAGGTTCACCGCGTTGCTCGCGCCCACGATCACGAAGTAGGTGAGGATGATGAAGCCGAACACGCCCAGCGGGTAGCTGATGGTCTTCACGAACGGCACCATCAAGTCCGCCTTGGGCGGCAGCGCGTTGGAGAAGCCGCTTTGCACCCAGCGGATGAACAGCTCCACCACGCGCAGGTTCGAGGTCTCCGATACGCTGAACGCCAGGTACAGCGCCGCCACCAGGCCGATCACCGATTGCCAGAAGTACTTCTCTTTCGAGCTCATGCCCTCGGGGTTCTTCTGCACCACCTTGCGCCAGTCGTCGACCCAGCCGATGGCGCCGAAGCCCAGCGTCACGACCATCACGATCCACACGAAGCGGTTGCTCCAGTCGAACCACAGGAGCGTGGACACGCCAATGGAGATGAGGATGAGCACGCCGCCCATGGTGGGCGTGCCGCTCTTGCTCATGTGCTCCTTCACGCCGTATTCGCGGATGGGCTGGCCGATCTTCATCTCGGTCAGGCGACGGATCACCCAGGGCCCGAAGGCCAGGCCGATGAGCAGCGCAGTCATCGCCGCCATCACCGCGCGGAAGGTGATGTACTGGAAGACCCGGAAGAAGCCCAGGTCAGGTGACAGTGTCTGGAGCCAGCTTGCAAGGCTAAGCAGCATGCGAAGCTCCCGGTGATGTCATCAACGCGTTGACGACCTGTTCCATCTTCATGAATCGCGAACCCTTCACCACCACCGACGCGCAGGCCGGTGCCATGGTCAACGCGGCGATGAGCATCGCCACGTCCTCGAAATGCCGTGCGCCGTGGAACGCGGCGCTGGCGTGTGTACACAGCTGGCCCACGGTCCACAGCGATTCGATGCCGCGCTCCTGCGCATAGGCACCCACCTCGCGGTGGAACTCGGGGCCTTTCTCTCCCACCTCGCCCATGTCGCCGAGCACCAGCCAGCGCGGGCCTGGCAAGGCGGCCAGCACGTCGATCGCGGCGCGCACGGAGTCGGGGTTGGCGTTGTAGGTGTCGTCCACCAGCGTGACGGCGCGGCCGTCGCGCTGGAAGCTCTTCACCTGCGACCGGCCCTTCACGGGCGCGAAGTCCTGCAGGCCGCGGACGATGGAATCCAGCGGGCACCCGGCCGCCAGTGTGCAGGCGGTGGAAGCCAGGGCGTTCTTGACGTTGTGCACGCCGGCCACCTTCAGCGACAGCGGCGCCTCGCCAGCCGGCGTGCGCAGCGTGACGTTCCAGTGGTCGCCTTCCCAGGACGCAGCGCAGGTGACGTCGGCCGCGCCTTGCAGCGCGAAGGTCAGCACCGGCCGGCGGCCGGCCAGTTCGCGCCACACCGGCGTGTACTCGTCGTCGGCCGGGAACACTGCAACACCCAGGGGCCCCAGCGCTTGGATGGCCGAACCGTTCTCGCGCGCCACCGCTTCCACGCTGGCCATGAATTCCTGGTGTTCACGCTGGGCGTTGTTCACCAGCGCGACCGTGGGCGCGGCCATCCTGGCCAGCGCGGCGATCTCGCCCACGTGGTTCATGCCCAGCTCGACCACGCCGGCCCTGTGCCAGGCGCTGTCGTTCTGCCGAAGGCGCAGCAGCGTCAGCGGCACGCCGATGTCGTTGTTGAAATTGCCTTGCGTGGAGAACGCGCCCTCGCCCAGCCAGGCCTTGAGGATGGACGCGATCATCTGCGTCACCGTGGTCTTGCCATTGCTGCCGGTGACCGCGATGAGCGGCAGGTGGCAGCGCGCACGCCAGGCCTTGGCCAGTTCACCGAGCGCCGCCAGCGTGTCGGGCACCTGCAGGCCGGGCAAGCCGGCTTCTTCCAGGCCGCGCGATGCGATGGCCGCCACCGCACCCGACGCCTTGGCTTGGGCGAGGAAGTCATGCGCGTCGAAGCGCTCGCCCTTGAGCGCGACGAAGAGGTCGCCGGCCGCCAGCGTGCGGGTGTCGCTGTGCACGCGCAGGATGCGCACGCTGCCGTCGCCGACCAGCGCGGATCCGGGGATGAGGGCGTGGGCCTGTGCGAGCGTCATCATGATTGGTGGCGCCTCATCTCGCCGTAGCGCACCAGGGCGGCATGCGCTTCGGTCACGTCGGAGAACGGGTGCTTCACGCCGTTCACGTCCTGGTAGTCCTCGTGGCCCTTGCCGGCAATGAGCACCACGTCCGCGCTGTCGGCCAGTTGCACCGCCTGCGCGATGGCCAAGCGGCGATCCTCGATGACGATGGGCCGGTAGTCCGGCGTCATGCCCGCGACGATCTGCGACAGGATGAGCGTGGGCGACTCCATGCGCGGGTTGTCGCTGGTCACCACCACGCAGTTGGCGTGCTGCTGGGCAAGGGCACCCATGATGGGCCGCTTGCTCGAATCGCGGTTGCCGCCGCAGCCGAACACGCACCACAGCTTGCCGTCGCGCGCCTGGGCCAGCGGCTTGAGCGCCAGCAGCGCCTTCTCCAGTGCATCGGGCGTGTGGGCGTAGTCCACCACCACCTCGGGCATGTTCTCGAAGTTGTGCACCTCGTCGTCGTAGCGCGCCTCGGCCGACACGCGGTGCATGCGGCCGGGCACGGGGCTGAGCAGGCTGCACACGCGCGCGGCATCGGCCAGCGTGATGCCCAGCGCCCGCAGCGCGCCGATCACGCCCAGCAGGTTGGACACGTTGTAGTCGCCGATCAGCGCGGTGCGCACCTGCGCCTGTTCCTGGCCTTCGTACACGTCGAAGCCCAGGCCGCCGTCGTAGTAGCCCACTTCATGCGCAAAGAGCCGGGCGTCGCGCACGGTGGAGTAGGTCCAGAGGTCGATGGCCGAGCCCTGCAGCGCACGGGCCAGCACCTCGCCTTGCGGGTCGTCGACGTTGAGCACGGCCGCGCCCAGTCCGGGCCACGCGAACAGCTGGGCCTTGGCCTGCCAGTAGGCCTCCATGCTGCCGTGGTAGTCCAGGTGGTCCTGCGTGAAGTTGGTGAACATCGCCACGTGGATGTGCGTGCCCGTGAGCCGATGCTCGGTCACGCCCACGGACGAGGCCTCGATCGCACAGGCGTCGAAGCCGGCGTCGGCAAAGCTCTTGAAGGCCGCGTGCAGCACCACGGGGTCGGGCGTGGTGAGGCCGGTCGACATCATGTTGCCCGGGTCGCCGCCCGACGGCGGCTCGCCGATGCCCAGCGTGCCGACCACGCCGGCGCGGTGGCCCAGCGAGGTCAGCGCCTGCGACACCCACCAGGTGGACGAGGTCTTGCCGTTGGTGCCCGTCACCGCGATGACGCGCAGGCGGTCGCTGGGCTTGCCCAGGAAGCCGTGCGCCAGCGGGCCGGTCATGGCCTTCAGGCCCTTCATGGCGGCGATGCGCTCGTCGCCTTCCAGGTCGAAGGCGGCCATGCCCTCGGCTTCGACGAGGCAGGCGACCGCGCCCTGGCGAATGGCCGCGGCCACGTACTGGCGGCCGTCGTGCACGGCGCCCGGCCAGGCAATGAAGGCATCGCCGTTGATGACGGTGCGGCTGTCGGTGGTGATGGACACGGCCCCCCGCTTGGCCAGCCAGGCGAGTGCATCGGCGACGGTGTTCAGGATGCGCGGCATCAGAAGCTCTCCTCTTCCGCGGGGATGGCGTTCTGAACGATCTGCGGGCGCACGTCGAGGTCGGGCGGCACGCCCAGCGTGCGCAGCGTCTGCTGCACCACTTCGCTGAACACGGGGCCGGCCACGTCGCCGCCGAAGTGCACGCCGTTGCTCGGCTCGTCCACCATCACCGCGACGATGATGCGTGGATTGTTGATGGGCGCCATGCCCACGAACCAGGAACGGTATTTCTTTTCGGCATAACCCTTGCCTTCCTGCTTGTAGGCCGTGCCGCTCTTGCCGCCCACCGAGTAGCCCAGCGCCTGCGCGCGCGGCGCCGTGCCGCCGGGGCCGCACACCATGTGCAGCATCTCGCGGATGCTCTGCGCCGTCTTGGGGCTGAGCACGCGCATGCCGTTGACCGTGTCGTGGTTCTTCATCAGCGACACGGGAATGAGCTCGCCGTCGCGCGCGAACACGGTGTAGGCGTGGGCGATCTGCAGCAGCGAGGCCGACAGGCCGTAGCCGTAGCTCATGGTCGCCTGCTCGATCGGGCGCCAGGTCTTGTACGGACGCAGGCGGCCCGTCACGGCGCCGGGGAAGGCAATCTGCGGCTTCTGGCCGAAGCCCACCTGCGTGTACAGCTCCCAGATCTCGCGCGGCTGCATCTGCATCGCCATCTTGACGGTGCCCACGTTGCTGGACTTCTGGATCACCTCGGCCACTGTCAGTGCGCCATGCGGATGCGCGTCGCGGATGGTGGAACCGGTGATGTTGATGCTGCCCGGCGCCGTCTGGATGACGGTGTTGGGCGTGACGCGGCCCGTCTCCATCGCCCAGGCAGCGATGAAAGGCTTCATGGTCGAGCCCGGCTCGAAGGTGTCGGTGAGCGCGCGGTTGCGCAACTGGTCGCCCGACAGGTTCTTGCGGTCGTTGGGCGTGAAGCTCGGGAAGTTCGACAGCGCGAGGATCTCGCCGCTTTGCGCGTCCAGCACCACCACGCTCCCGGCCTTGGCCTTGTTCTGCGCGACCGCGTCACGGATGCGCTGGTAGGCGAAGAACTGCACCTTGGAATCGATGGACAGCTCGATGTCGCGGCCATCCGCCGGCTGCACGCTGTCGCCGATGTCTTCGACCACGCGGCCCAGGCGGTCCTTGATGACGCGGCGCGTGCCGTCGCGGCCGGACAGGTCGCGCTGGAAGGCCAGCTCGATGCCTTCCTGGCCCTTGTCTTCCAGGTTGGTGAAGCCCACCACGTGCGCGGCCGCCTCGCCTTCCGGGTAGCGGCGCTTGTATTCAGGCACCTGGTGCACGCCCTTGAGGTTCAGCGCGAGCACGTCCTTGGCGACCTGCTCGTCGACCTGGCGGCGCAGCCACACGAAATTGGGGTTGTCGTCCAGGTGGCCGTCCAGCTCCTTGGGCGTCATGCCCAGCAGCTTGGCGAGTTGCGCGCGCTGCTTCTTGTCGGCGTCGAAGTCTTTGGGGATGGCCCACAGCGACGGCACGCGCACGCTGGACGCGAGGATCAGCCCGTTGCGGTCGATGATGCGGCCGCGGCTGGCCGGCAGGTCCAGCGTGCGGGCGTAGCGGATCTCGCCTTGCTTGAGGAAGAAGGACGCGCCCACGATCTGCACGTACACCGCGCGGCCGATGAGCGCGCAAAAGCCCAGGCCGACCATCGCGACCAGGAACTTGGAGCGCCACGCGGGCGTGGGCGAGGCCAGCAGCGGGCTGCTGCTGTAGTTGACGCTGCGCACGCTGACGGCGCCGGCCTTGGCGGACTTCTTCTTTGCCATGCCTTCCAGGAAACTCATTGGGTGCCTCCCGTGGGTGCGGAGGCTGCCTTCGCGTAAGTGACGTACTGCGTGATCGCCGGATTGGCGCTGCGCATCTGCAGCTTCTCGCGCGCCGTCTTTTCCACGCGCAACGGCGTGGCCTGCGACTGCTTCTCGGTCTTGAGCCGCTCGAATTCGAGGTCGAGCGAGCGCTCTTCGCTCTGCGCCTTGTCGAGTTCGGCGAAAAGGCGCCGCGAGTCGTAGGAGACGCGCACGAGGTAGATGCTGCTGGCGATCAGCATCACGAGGAGCACGACGTTGACGCGCGTCATGCCGCCACCTCCGTGCGCTCGGCAATGCGCATCACGGCTGAACGCGAACGCGGGTTGGCGGCGATCTCTTCAGCCGACGGCTTCACCCGCGCGATCGACTTCAGCCGCGTGGGCTTGGGCTCCGCAAACGGCGCCCGCCGATCGATCTCGCTCTTGCTCTCGCGGGCGATGAAGGTCTTGACGATGCGGTCTTCCAGCGAGTGGAAGCTGATCACCACCAGCCTTCCGCCGGGCGCGAGCAGGCCAAGGGCCGACGTCAGCCCTTGTTCGAGCTCCTCAAGCTCGGCGTTGACAAAAATCCGAAGAGCCTGAAATGTGCGCGTTGCAGGGTCCTGGCCCGGTTCGCGGGTTTTGACCGCACGAGCCACGACGTCGGATAGCTCCCGTGTTGTTCGAACAGGACTCCCGCTCTCGCGCCGAGCAACAAGCGCCTTTGCAACCTGTAGAGCAAACCGTTCTTCCCCATAGTCACGTATCACCTCCGCGATGTGGCGCTCGTCTGCGCGAGCCAGAAAATCCGCAGCGCTTTCGCCGCGGGTGGTGTCCATGCGCATGTCCAGCGGACCGTCGAAGCGGAAGCTGAACCCGCGCGAGGGGTCATCGATCTGCGGTGAAGACACGCCCAGGTCCAGCAGAAGGCCGTCGACCTTCGTGACGCCCTGGGCGGCCAGCGTCGGCACCATCTGGCCGAAGCTCGTGTGATGGATGGAAAAACGCGGGTCAGTGACCCGCGTGGCTCCAGAGGTCGCGGCTGCGATGGCCTGTGGATCGCGGTCAATGGCGAAGAGCCTGCCTGCGCTTCCCAGCCGTTGGAGGATGAGCCGTGAATGCCCGCCCCGCCCGAAGGTGCCATCGACGTAGAGGCCCTCGGGGTTGGTGACGAGCGCATCCACCGCCTCGTTCAACAGGACGGTGGTGTGGAGGAATTCAGGGGTGCTGCTCACGTGCCAGCTCAGAAGCTGAAGTCCTTGAGCGCGTCGGGCATGTCCGAAGCCATGACCTTGGCCTCGTGCTCGGCGTAGCGGGCGGCATCCCACAGCTCGAAGTGGCTGCCCATGCCCAGCAGCATCACGTCGCGGGTGAGGCCGGCGGCCGCGCGCAACTCGGGGGCAATGAGCACGCGCGACGAGGCGTCGATCTCGACGTCCATGGCATTGCCCAGAAAGATGCGCTTCCAGCCGCTGGCCGACATCGGCAGCGCAGCGACCTTGTCGCGGAAGGCTTCCCAGGCGGGTCGAGGAAAGATCATCAGCGACCCCTCGGGGTGCTTGGTGATGGTGAGCTGGCTGACATTCATCGCGGACAGGACCTCGCGATGACGCGACGGCATGGCGATACGGCCCTTGCCGTCCAGCGTCAGCGCAGCCGGACCTTGAAACACGATGTTTGCCACCCTCTACCCCAGTCAGCAGCACAGCCTTTTGGCGAAGGCAATGCCACTATTTCCCACAAAAGTGCACTTATCTGCACTGTAGCTCACCAGATGAGCCGGGTCAACGAATCGGGCAAAGAAAAATCAATGGAATCAAGCACTTAGCGGATGATCTTCAATCGTCACCGGCTGCAAAAAGCGTCGCAAAAATAAGGACTTGCGTGGGGCTGTGAAAGTGATGGGTGAGAAGTCGATCGGGGAAACCACCGTGTAACCGGCGGTTGCAAGCGGCGCGCGCCTGTCCCGCGGCAAGGCGCCGCTTGCGCGTTGTCTGGCCCGCTCACCTTGGGCCACGGCGCGACCCGCGCCTTCCAGGCAATGGTCAAGTCATGCAGCGAGGAAGGATGCCCTGACCCTGGGCGCATCTAGAACGGCGCAGCGGAGTCCTCGGTCTGAGCGAGGCTGCTCGCCGCCCTCAGTTGCTGCTGCAAAGCGGCCACTTGCTGGCGCAGTGCCGTGTTCTCGGCGGTCAGCGCGCCGACGCGTTGCCGCAGTGACTCCACCGTGTCTTCCGCCCCGGCCTCGGTCGGGTCCACGGCCGGGGCCGACTCGTTGCGCACCTTGCGCTTGGACTCGCGCACGCGCTTGGCGGCCTGCTTGAGTTCGTCCTTGCCCGCGGCCGCGGCCGTGATCTGCTCTTCAGCGGGCAGGCTGGCGACGGCAGCGGCCGCATTGATCGAGATCGTTCCCGCCTTGACGGCGGCCACCACTTCCGGCGTGGCCTGCTTCTGGATCTTCTCGATCATCACCACCTGGTTGCTGCTCAGGCGCGCGGCCTTCGCGACGGCTTCACGGGTGTCCAGCGGCGGCGGCGCTGCGACGGCCGAGTCCATGGGCTGGTGCTGATCGGTCTGCGAAGCCGCATTCGGCGCCGACGCCTGGGCACGCCGGGCCGCCACGATCTCCCGCTTGCGCAACGCGAGCACGCCGCGCTGGAATTCGGAAATGCTGCGCCGGCCCAGGTGCTGATCGATCATCCACAAGTACACGTCGTCCATGGACTGGAAGCGCGTGTTCTGCACCGTCTGGAATGGCAGGCCATGCTTGCGGCAGATGCCGAAACGGTTGTGTCCGTCGACGAGCACGTCGCCCCACAGCACCAGCGCATCACGGCACCCTTCGGCCAGGATGCTGCGCTCCAGCGCCTCGTACTCTTCCTCGGTCAACGGATCGATGTAGGCCTTGAGTTCTTCGTTGACGACGATGTCCATGGTGCGCGGGGATCAGGTTCAGGGCGCGCATTGTAGGGAGGCACGAACCACGCACTCATGCACTCGCCTCGCCGGTCCGCCGGGAACGGATCAGCCAGGTCTGCACCGCCACGCCGGCGATGAAGACCACCAGCCATGCCAGCAGCGTGCCCAGCACCACCGGAGATTCAGGGCCGTTGGCGAGCGGGTGTGCCGCGGGCAGGCGCGTCAGGGTCTCGTTGATGCCTGGCACCATCAACAGGAAGAAGCTGAAGCTGAGGGCGTAGGCCGAGAGGTAGGGTCGAAGCCGTCCCAGGAACGACAGACGCGGTGCGAGCAAGCCGCCGCCGATGGCCAGCAGCGCCAGGATGCCCAAGGCGTGCCCGGGGTTGAAGCCACCGGTGCTCGACAGGCCGAAGGCCGTGAAGACCGACAGCGCCAGCCCGATCAGGTAGGTCTTGCCGGATCGCGTCGCGGGATCGATCTTTCCGCTTCGCATGAAGCTGTACAGGCCCGCGATGACAGGCACCAGGCTGATGACCGTGTGCAATGCGCCGAAGGAAGACAGGGGATGCGCCATGATTGTTTACCTACTAGTTGGTTGGTTGTTGAATCAAAAAAAGGGGCGGCCTGCGACCACCCGGTCAGCCCGCCATCGTCAATCTGTGGATCGCCGGCCTGGTGATCTCCAGGAACATCTCGGGACGCCCGAGGGCACGTGCGGCCAGCATCGCTCCATGCACCGTGGCCATGAACGTCTGGGCCTCGGCTTTCGATGTGCCTTGCAGATGGAACCTGCCGCTGGCCGCGCCCTTCTTGAAGACAGCGGCCAGCCACGCCGTCAGGTCCTGGAAGTGCCCGCGGACTTCCAGGGCGACTTCCTCGGGAATCGATGGCAGTTCGGCCGCCAGCATCGCGCAGATGCAGAACGCGGCCGTGCCCTCGACGATGCAAGCGGACCAGTAGCCCAGGTATGCGTTGATCCGCGCCAAGGGATCTTCGACCTGGCCGTCCAGCGCAGCCAGGCCCGCCCTCGCCTCTTCACGGTACATGGCGACCACCGTGCGAACCAGTTCCGCCTTGCTCGGAAAGTGATGGTGGATGCTGGCCTTGCTGATGTGCACCCGATCGGAGATGTCGGCGTAGCTGAACCCGTTGTAGCCGCCCGATGCCAGCAGCAGCCGCGCATGCGCAGCGATCTCGTTGGCCTTCGGGGAGAGTTCAGTGTTCATGATCTGAATCTACTAGTAGGTAGACAGGCTGTCAAGTTGATGTGAAGCGACACAGCAGGCTTTGAGGAAAGTCTGCACGCCAATGCCCATGCGCATTTCCAGACCCTCGCTCAGCGTTCCTTGACGTACGCCGTGCCCAGCGCCCGCGGCGCCTGTGCGCGGCCGAAGAAGCCGGCCAGCAGCACCACCGTCAGCAGGTAGGGCAGAGCCTGGATGAGTTCCACCGGCACCGTGCCGATGACCGGCAGCGCGACGCCCTGGAGGCGGATGGCCACCGCGTCCAGGAAGCCGAAGAGCAGGCAGGCCACGCCTGCGCGCAGCGGGTGCCATTGCCCGAACACCATCGCGGCCAACGCCATGAAGCCGCGCCCTGCCGTCATGCCGGGGGTGAACGAGGCGTTCTGCGCGAGCGTGAGGTAGGCCCCCGCAATGCCGCACAACGCGCCGGCCAGCAGCACGCCTTGCCAGCGCAATCCGGTCACGGAGATGCCGGCGGAGTCGACCATCGCGGGGTTCTCTCCGACGGCCCTCAGTCTCAGGCCGAAGCGGGTGCGGTACAGCAGCCACCACGAGGCCGGCACCAGCGCGAAGGCCAGCCACACGAGCGCGTTGTGCCCGAGGATCACCTCCGACAGCAGCGGGCCGACGACGGGCCAGCGCTGGACGGCCGCGGCAGCGCCCGGTATCACGGCGGTGAAGCGGCTGTCCGGCGAGATGTCCGGCGTGCGGCCGCCATGCGCGAACCACACCAGGCCCAGCACGGCCGTGAGCCCGAGTGCAATGACATTGAGCGCGACCCCCGACACGATCTGGTCGCCACGGTGGGTGATGCAAGCCCAGGCATGCACCGCGCTGAAGAGCATGGCCACCGCCATGGCCCCGCCCAGCGCGGCCATGGCCGGCCAGCCGATGGCGCCCAGGGAGGCGGCGGCAAATGCCGCCGCGAGCATCTTGCCTTCGAGGCCGATGTCGATCACCCCCGAGCGCTCGCTGAACACGCCGGCCAGTGCGCACAGCACCAGCGGCACGGCGATGCGCAAGGTCGCGCCGAGCACGGAGGCGACGATGAGCAGCGTGTCATCCATGGCGCTTCACCAGCCCATACAGCCGCGCGACCGGGCCGCGCAGCATCAGCGACAGCGCGCCGCAGAACAGCACCACGAAACCCTGCACCGCCACCGACATGTCGCGCGTGAACGCCGGCATCTCGAACACCAGCTCGGAGCCGCCTTGCGCCAGCGCACCGAACAGCAGGGCCGACAACGCGATGCCCACCGGATGGTTGCGGCCCATCAAGGCCACGGCGATGCCGGTGAAGCCAGCGCCGGCCACGAAGTCCAGCAGCAGCTTGTGGTGCACGCCGGCGATCTCGTTGGCCCCGACCATCGCCGCCAGCGCGCCGGAAATGGACAAGGCAACCAGCGTCATGCGCTGCGGCGAGATGCCCGCGTAGCGCGCCGCATCCGCCGAGTGGCCGACGACCCGCAAGCCATGCCCCAGCCGCGTGTGCCACAGCAGCAGCCACACCGCCACGCAGGCGGCGATTGCAAGCACGAACGCAAGATTCAGCGGCGTGTCGGGCCAGGCGATGCCCACGGCACCCAGCATCGCCCTCGCACTCGGCAAGACCGCCCCTTCGGCAAACATGCGCGACTCGACCGCCTGGTTGCCCGGCACCTTCAGCACGTTGACGATGAGCCACACCATCAGCGTCGATGCGAGGAAGTTGAACATGATCGTCGTGATGACGATGTGGCTGCCGCGGTAGGCCTGCAGCCAGGCCGGCACGAAGGCCCAGGCCACGCCGCAGGCCATGCCTGCGACCAGTGCCAGCGGAATCAGCAAGGGCGCGGGCAGCCAGCGGTCCAGCGAGAGGATCAGCAGCCCCACGCCCAGCCCGCCCAGCGTGGCCTGCCCCTCGGCCCCGATGTTGAAGTGGCCACAGTGGAATGCGATGGCCACCGCCAGGCCGGTGAAGATGAAGTTGGTGGTGTAGTAGAGCGTGTAGCTCCACGCGAGGGTGCTGCCGAAGGCACCTTCCAGCAGCAGGCGCACGGCGATCAGCGGGCTCTGTCCGATGGCCCACACCACGAAGCCGGCGGCCGCCAGCGCCAAGGCCACGTTCAGCACCGGCAGCAGCAGGATGTCGATCCAGCGCGGCAGGACGGCGGGCACGTTCTTCATGCGTCCCCCTGCCCCATCAGGACACCGAGCTGCCGCTCGTCCGCCTCCTCGCGCGCCAGTGTGCCGGTGATGCGCCCGCCGCACATCACCACGATGCGGTCCGACAGCGCGAGGATTTCATCCAGCTCGGTGGACACCAGCAGCACCGCGCAACCCGCGTCGCGCAGTTCGACGATGCGGCGGTGGATGAACTCGATCGCGCCGATGTCCACTCCGCGCGTGGGCTGGCCGATCAGCAGCACGCGCGGCTGGCGGTCGAACTCGCGCGCGAGGATGAGCTTCTGCTGGTTGCCGCCGGAGAACTTGGAAGAAAGCAGCCCGGCGTCCCGCGGGCGGACGTCGAACTCTTCCATCAATCGAACGCATTTCTGTTGCGCCGGCTTCTGGCGCAGCCACGGGCCGCGATGCACGGCCGGTTCGTCGTCGTAGCCGAGGATGGCCGACTCCCATGCCGCGAAGCCCAGCACGAGGCCCAGGCGATGGCGGTCCTCCGGCACGTGGGCCAGGCCGAGATGACGCAGGGTCCGCGGGCCGATGGGGTGCGCGGCATCGATCTCGCGCACGCTGCCGTCGGCCATCGACAGGCGCACCGAGCCTTCGTGCGGCGCAGACAACCCGGCAAGCACGGCCAGCAGCTCGCTCTGCCCGTTGCCCGATACGCCCGCCACGCCGACGATCTCGCCGGCATGGAGCTGCAGCGACACGTCCTGCAGCCGCGGGCAGGCCTGCGCATCGCGCCAGACCAGCGACTTCGCTTCGAGCCGCACTTCGCCGCGGCCACGCGCCGGCGGTGCGGTTTCCAGCTGCACCTTGCGGCCCACCATCAGCTCCGCCAGTTCCACCGCGCTCGTGTCCGCGGTGTCGCGGTCCGCGACGGCACGGCCCGCGCGCATCACCGTGACGCGGTCGGTGACGGCGAGGATCTCCTTGAGCTTGTGCGTGATCAGCAGCACCGTGACGCCGCGCGCCTTCAGCGAAGCCAGCACGCGAAAGAGCGCCTGCGTCTCCTGCGGCGTCAGCACGCCGGTGGGCTCGTCGAGGATGAGGATGCGCGCGCCGCGGAACAGGGCCTTGAGGATTTCCACCCGCTGCAGCACGCCCACCGGCAGGTCGCGCACCCGCGCATCGGGGTCCACCGCCAGCCCGAATTCATCGGCCAGCCGCGCCAGCTCCTGCCGCGCGCGGGCCATGCTGCCCGACAGCAGGAAGCCCTGCTCGGCGCCCAGCACCACGTTCTCCAGCACGGTGAAGCGGTCGACCAGCATGAAGTGCTGGTGCACCATGCCGATGCCGTTGGCAATCGCGTCGTGCGTGCCGCCCAGCTTCAGCTCGCGGCCGTCGACGACGATGCGTCCCTCGTCGGCCGGGTAAAAGCCGTAGAGGATGCTCATCAGCGTCGACTTGCCGGCGCCGTTCTCGCCGACGATGCCATGCACCGAGCCGCGCGCCACGCGCAGCGTGACGTCGTTGTTGGCATGCACCGCGCCGAAGCGCTTGTGGATGCCGACTAGCTCGACTGCGTGGGCAGAGGCCACCTCAGTACTTGCAGCCAGCCTCGGGGGTGTAGGTCGCGACCTTGATCTTGCCCGACACGATGTCTGCCTCCACACCGGCCAGCTTCTTCTTCGTGTCCTCGCTCACCAGCTTGGCGTTGTACTGGTCCATCGCCAGGCCCACGCCCTGCTCCTGCAGGCCGAGCACCGTGAGGCCGGGCTTCCAGGTGCCGTTCTTCGCTGCCATGGCGATGCCGTAGGTGGCGTTGTCCACGCGCTTGAGCATGGAGCTGAGCATGGTGCCCGGCTGAAGGTGGTTCTGGTTGCTGTCCACGCCGATGGCCAGTTTGCCCTGGTCCTTCGCGGCCTGGTACACGCCGATACCGGTGCCGCCCGCGGCCGCGAAGACCACGTCGACGCCGCGAGAGAACTGCGCCTTCGCGAGTTCGCCGCCGCGCGTCGGATCGCTCCAGGCCGAGGGCGTGGTGCCCGTCATGTTGGCCACCACCTCGACCTTGGGGTTCGCGGTCTTCACGCCATGCTCGTAGCCGCACTGGAAGCGGCGGATGAGCGGCACGTCCATGCCGCCGATGAAGCCGACCTTGCCCGACTTGCTGGTCGTGGCGGCCAGCCAGCCGGCGAGGAAGGATCCTTCCTGGTCCTTGAACAGCACCGACTGCACGTTGGGCTGCTTGACCTCGGAGTCGATGATCGCGAAGTGCGCGTTCGGGAATTCCTTGGCCACCTTGTCCAGCGCCGAACCATGGCCGAAGCCGACGGCGATGATGGGGTCCGCGCCCTTCTGGGCCATGCGGCGCAACGCCTGCTCGCGCTGCGTGTCGTTGGAGATCTCGAAGTCGAGGTAGGCGGTGCCGGTCTCCTTCTTGAAGCGCTCGATGCCGTTGTAGGCGGCTTCGTTGAAGGACTTGTCGAACTTGCCGCCGGCGTCGTAGATGACGGCCGGTTGCTTGGCTTGTGCGAACGCGGTGGTCGCAGTGAAGGTGGCCGCGAGGATGACAGTGGCTCGGCTGATCACGTAAGAATCTCCCTTGTGAGAAGTGGCGCGGATTCTCGCAAGAAACATGCGCGAGACACCCCCCGGGAACACCCGGTGGCCGCGGTGCATCGGGTTACGAATCGAATCTGAAGCCGCCAGGCAGCAGTTCGCCGGCGGTCGTGAGCGTGCGGGCACCGTTCATGTTGGCGAGCACCACGGCGAGGCCCTCGCCGCCGAGTTCGAGCATCACCTGGCGGCAGGCGCCGCAGGGCGAGATGGGCCCGGCCGTGTCGGCCACCACGGCCATGCGTTCGATGTCGCCGGGCCGGGCGCCCGCAGCGACGGCCGAGAACAGCGCCGTGCGCTCGGCGCAGTTGCACAGGCCATAGGCCGCGTTCTCCACGTTGCAGCCGCTGAAGACGCGGCCGTCGCGCAGCTTCACCGCAGCGCCGACGTGGAAGCTGGAATACGGCGCGTAGGCTGCGTCGCGGGCCTGCCGCGCGAGGGCGACCAGTTCGTCATCGGTCATGCAGAGGTCTCCCCTTGTTCGCGAACGATGTGCCCGGCGATCAGCGGTGGCGCTGGCACCGGTGTGGTGGATACGGCATAGGCGGACTGCACGGCCTGCACGGCGGCATCGGCGGCGGCCTGCGTGGCGGCGTGGACGATGGCCAAGGGCCGGCTGCCATCGAGCGCAGCGCCCAGCGGCAACAACGATGCGAGTCCCACCGCGGGATCGATGCGGTCCGCCGCCTGTCGCCGTCCCCCGCCCAGCTCGACCACCGCCAGGCCCAGCGCGCGCGTGTCGATGCTGCTCACCGCCATGCCCACCTGCGATGGCGGCACCGGCACGGGGCGCACGACAGGTGCGGCAGGCAGGTGGCGGTCGGCATGGTCGAGCAAGTCCTTCGGTCCGCCGAGTCCGCTGACCATCCGGGCCCAGCGCTCGGCCGCCTGTCCGGAGTCCAGCGCCTGGGCAAGCCGCGCCTGCGCCTCGTCGTCATCACGGGCCAGCCCGGCCTGGCGCAGCAAGCTCGCACCGAAGGCGCGCACGACGCGATCCAGCCTGGCAGGACGCTCGTCGCCTCGCAGGTAGCGAAGGGCCATCCGCACTTCGAGCGCATTGCCGGCCACGGGCGCGAGCGGCTCGTTCATGTCGGTGATCAGGGCCTCGGTCGGCAGGCCCGCGCCGCAACCGGTCTCGACCAGGCTTCGCGCCAGCGCGAGCGCGCTTGGCATGTCGCGCATGAACGCGCCGCTGCCCACCTTCACGTCGAGCGCCAGCGCCTGCAGGCCGGCGGCGAGCTTCTTCGACAGGATGGACGCCGTGATCAATGCGACCGACTCCACCGTCGCGGTCAGGTCGCGCACGGCATAGATGCGGCGATCGGCCGGCGCGAGGTCGGGGCCTGCGCCGACGATCGCGACGCCGGCCTCGCGCACCACGCGGCGGAAGGTGTCCAGCGGCACATCGACGCGGTAACCCGGAATCGATTCCAGCTTGTCGAGCGTGCCGCCGGTGTGGCCCAGGCCCCGGCCCGAGATCATCGGCACGTGGCAGCCGCAGGCGGCCAGCAACGGGCCCAGCATCAGCGACACGGTGTCGCCGATGCCGCCGGTGGAGTGCTTGTCCACCACCGGGCCGTGCAAATCCTCGCCGCGCCAGTCGAGCACGCGGCCGCTGTCGCGCATGGCCATCGTCAGCGCCACGGCCTCGGTGGTGGACATGCCGCGCCAGCAGGTCGCCATCGCGAAGGCGGCGATCTGCGCATCGCTCACCTCGCCGCGCGTGACACCATCGACGAAGGCGCGGATCTGCGCGGCATCCAGCGCTTGCCCATCGCGCTTTCGGCGGATGGTTTCCTGCGCCAGGGTCATCAGTACGGCCCCTGGGCGGCAGCGGGGCTGCGACCCTCGATGGCCGCCAGCAGCACCGGCAGCAGGCTGGACGCGCCAAAGCGCAGCGTGCCGGGCGACAGGCCTTGTTCGCCGTAGGTCCTGGCGGCGAGTGCGAGGTACTGCTTCACGTCGGCCAGGGTCGAGAGGCCCCCCGCGATCTTCAGGCCGGCACGGCCGCCGTGTTGATGGATCACATCGAGCATCACCGCGGCGGCTTCCGGCGTGGCATTGACGGGCACCTTGCCGGTGGATGTCTTCAGGAAATCGGCCCCGGCCGCGAGCGCGATGTCGCTGGCGTCGCGGATGTGCCAGGAGGCGCGCAACTCGCCCGTCTCGAGGATGACTTTCAAGGTCGCATCGCCGCAGGCCTGCTTGCACCGCGCCACGAGGTCGCGGCCGGCCTGCCTGTCCGCGGCCAGCAAGGCGCGCCACGGAAACACCAGGTCAATCTCGTGCGCGCCGCTGGCCAGTGCATCCCGGGTCTGCTGCACGACCTCGTCGGCGGACGACTCGCCGCGTGGAAAGTTGACCACCGTCGCCACCTTCACATCGCCCAGGCCCTGCTCGGCCAATGCCCGCAAGGCCGCCGAAACGAACTGCGGGTAGACGCACAACGCGGCCGGCGCACCGTGCGGGGTGTTCGCCCGGCGGGCCAGCGCGGTGATCGACGCCTCGCTGTCGTCGTCCTTCAAGGAGGTGAGGTCCAGGCAGCGCAGTGCCAGTCGTGCGGCATCAAGGTCGGTCATGCCCGCGAGGCTACGACAAGCCCGGGGTCCACCGCCATGGAAAGGCGAACAACGCACGGGATGGCGGTAGGGGTATGGCCTGGCGCAATATCACTGTATAAACTCACAGGTACTGTACGGATGAACAGTTCACTGGAGGAAATCCTCATGCGCCAGCTCTATCGGCAAACCTACCACCCGCCCTTCCAACGCGTGCCCGACTGGATGAAGGCGCTGTGGCGCTGGCTGTGAGGTCGTGCTGACACGAACTTGAGCCATGATGCGCGGGCTGCAGCCATTGCGGGGTTGCGGCCCCGCGGATGAACAACAAGCACTCTCTCTCGCACGCGGCATCTGTCCTCTCCTGGTTCGCCATGGCCGGCTCGGCCTGGGCCACTGGCGGCCATCATGCGGTGGACGATGCATCGATCCTCGATCCCGGCCAATGCCAACTTGAGCTCTGGTCCGAGCATTCGCCCATGCATCGGCTGGCGCACGTCGGCCCAGGTTGCCGATGGGGGCCGGTGGAAGCGGGCGTCAGCGCGGACCGCAGCTCGGACGACAGCGAGCCCTCCAGGACGCTGTGGTCGCCGCAGGTCAAGTGGGCCACCACACTGAGCTCTCAGCTGGCGGCAGGCGCGGTCTGGACGCTGTCATGGCAGTCTCCCTCGCCTCGACGCACGAGCCAGTCCATCCTCTTGCCGGTGACCTGGCAACCGCAGCCTTCGCTGGCACTGCACCTGAACCTGGGACGCGATTTCCCGAGGAACGCCTATCGCGTGGTCCGGCGCGGCACGGCCATCGAATGGCAAGCGCTGCCGCAATGGCAGGCCCTGGCGGAATGGTTCGATGACGGCCAGCAAGGCAACCGGCGCCTGGGCCTGCGACACGCCTGGAACACCCAGGTCTCACTGGACATCAGCCGCGCGGAATCCACCGGCCAGCCACGCCGGCCCTGGTGGACCCTGGGCGTGAACTGGACTTTCGGCAGCCCGCTGCCATAGCGCGGCGCTCAGCGCGGTTCGTCGCCTTCACGTGATGCTTCAGATGCGCCCGGTGCAGTCGCTGGAAGAGTTCGGGCGACACGGGCTGGTTCAGGTCCAGCCCGATCACCTGCGCACCCAGCGGTGCATCGAAGGCACGGATGTCGGCTGCCATGTGCCGCGCCTTCAGCCCCGCCGCGACGCGAGCCGCCTCACCACCGACACCATGCGGTCGATCTCCTCGCAGGTGTTGTAGAACGCGAAGGATGGCCGCACGCTGGTCTCCAGCCCGAAGCGGCGCAGGATCGGCTGTGCGCAGTGGTGCCCCGTGCGCACCGCGATGCCTTCCTCGTTGAACGCCCGTCCCACCTGCTCGGTGCTGTAGCCGTCGAGCACGAAGGACAGCACGCTGGCCTTGTGGGCGGCCGTGCCGATGAGCCTCACACCCTTGATCGGCCGCATGTGGTGCGTGGCGTAGTCCAGCAGCCCATGCTCGTACAGCCCGATGTTCTCGATGCCGATGCGCTCCACGTACTCCAGCGCCGCGCCCAGGCCCACCGCATCGGCGATGTTGCCGGTGCCGGCCTCGAAGCGCGTGGGCGGCCCGTGGTAGGTGGTCTTCTCGAAGGTGACGTCGGAGATCATGTTGCCGCCGCCTTGCCACGGCGGCATGTCTTCGAGCACCTCGCGCTTGCCGTAGACCACGCCGATGCCGGTGGGCGCGAAGATCTTGTGGCCGGAGAAGACGAAGAAGTCCGCATCGATCGCGCGCACGTCCACGCGCATGTGCGACACCGACTGCGCGCCGTCCACCAGCGCCTTCGCGCCGGCGGCATGCGCCATCGCCACGATCTCGTGCACCGGCACCACCGTGCCCAGCGCGTTGGAGACCTGCGTCACCGACACGAGCTTGGTGCGCGGGCCCAGCAGCTTGCGGTATTCGTCGAGCTTCACCTGCCCGGTGTCGTCCACCGGAATCACCTTGATCACCGCACCCTTGTCGGCCGCGAGCTGCTGCCACGGCACGATGTTGGCGTGATGCTCCAGGTGCGACACGATGATCTCGTCGCCCGCGCCGATGTTCTTCGCGCCCCAGGTCTTGGCCACGAGGTTGATGGCCTCGGTGGTGCCGCGCACGAAGATGATCTCCTCCACCGAAGCCGCGCCGATGAAGCGGCGCACGGTCTCGCGCGCGCCTTCGTAGGCGTCGGTCGCGCGCGCGGCCAGCTCATGCGCCGCGCGGTGGATGTTGGAATTCTCGTGCGCATAGAAGTGCGCGAGGCGGTCGATCACCGCCTGCGGCTTCTGCGTCGTGGCGGCGTTGTCGAACCACACGAGCGGGCGGCCGTTCACGCGCTCCGACAGGATCGGGAAGTCGCGCCGGATGGCGTTCACGTCGAAGGGCGGGCGGCCCGCAGGCACCGGGGGCGGTGTCTGCGGATCACCCTGCACGCCGGCCACGGCCGGGTCCAGGAAGTAGAAGCCGGAGGGGGCCGACGGGGGCGCGGAGACGAAGTAATACGGCTGCGCGCCGGGTGCCTGCGGCACCCCGAGCACATGGCTGCCGATGCGTCCGTCGTAGCCCGGTGCGGACACCAGCGCGAGATCAGGCACGCCGTTGGGCGCCTGCGCATGCGGCACGAGCGACGGTGCCTGCGCAGCAGCGTTGGCAGGCGCCTGCGGCGACGTCGGTGCGAGGCCTGCGCCCGGCACCGCGCCGATCACGGGAATGGCCGCAGGCGTGGACGGCCCGGCATGGCCCGGTGGCAGCGACAAGCCCGGCGGATGCGGCTGGCTGGGCACCGGCACGCCGCCGGCTGCCGTCACGCCGGGCAGTGCCGCGAAGAACTCGCCGGCCAGCCGCGCCAGCGCGGCCGGATCCGGCAGGCCCGCAGGCAAGCCCGGGTTCAAGGAATCAGGCGTGGACATCGCTCAGTTCACTTGTAGGTGTCCGGGTACTCGTGGAACTTGCCGATCTCCACGTCTTCCAGCACCGCGAGCGCATCATCGGACTGCACCGCCAGCGAGCAGTACAGCGAGATGAGGTAGGACGCGATCGCGTTGCGGCTGATGCCCATGAAGCGCACCGACAGGCCCGGGCTCTGCTCGCCGGGAAGTCCGGGCTGGTACAGGCCCACCACGCCCTGGCGCTTGTCGCCCACGCGCAGCAGGATGATCTTGGTCTTGCCATCGGCCACCGGCACCTTGTCCGACGGGATCAGCGGAATGCCGCGCCAGGTCAGGAACTGCGAGCCGAACAGGCTCACCGTGGGCGGCGGCACGCCGCGGCGCGTGCACTCGCGGCCGAAGGCGGCGATGGCCAGCGGATGCGTGAGGAAGAAGGCCGGCTCCTTCCACACCTTGGTCAGCAGTTCGTCCATGTCGTCGGGCGTGGGCGCACCGGTGAGCGGGTACACGATCTGTTCCGGCGCCACGCTGGCCAGGAGGCCGTAGTCCGGGTTGTTGATGAGCTCGCTCTCCTGCTTCTCCTTGATCGTCTCGATCGTCAGGCGAAGCTGTTCCTTGATCTGGTCATGCGGGCTGCTGTAGAGGTCGGACACGCGGGTGTGCACGTCCAGCACGGTGCTCACCGCGTTGAGGAAATACTCGCGCGGCTTCTCGTCGTAGTCGACGAAGGTACTGGGCAGTTCCGACTCGTCGCGCTTGGCGCACAGCACCTGCACGTCCTGCGGATTGCGCACCTTGTTGAGGCGGTAGATGCCGGCCTCGACCGGCAGCCACTGCAGCAGGTGCGTGAGCCAGCGCGGGCTGATGGTGGAGAGGATCGGTGCGGTCTTGGTGGCATTGGCCAGTTGCCGCGCGGCGTTGTCGCCCAGCGCCAATTGCGCGGGCTGCGTGTCTGCCATGGGAAAACTCCGTTGTGCGAAAAACGAGGATCGATATGAGGAAACTGCTGAAGCTCAGTGTCCGGGCCACCTGCTGTGCGTTCAACCGGCTATAGCCATCAAGCGGGCGCGAAGCGTTCGCAATCCGAGATCAGCTGCGACAGCGGCACCTCCAGTGCCTGCGCCAGCTTGGCCGCGGTGGCGAGCGAGGGCATGGCGGTGGCGCGCTCGATCTCGCCCATGTAGGAGCGGTTGAGCTCGGCCAGCCCCGCCAGCCGCTCCTGCGACCAGCCGCGCGATTCGCGCAACTGGCGCACCACCGCACCGAACTTCTCGCCGACGTCGTCCATGGCCGTCATGCCAGCGGCGCCACGAGGCTGTCCTCGCGAACGTCCTCACGCGACTGGGCCTGCGTGATGCGGCTGCCCGACGGCACGCTGCGCGTGAGCCACACGTTGCCGCCGATGGTCGAGCCCTGTCCGATGGTCACGCGGCCGAGGATGGTCGCACCAGCGTAGATGACGACCCCGTCTTCCACGATCGGGTGGCGTGCGCCGCCCTTGTGCAGTTGCCCGTCCTCATCGGTCACGAAGCGCTTGGCGCCCAGCGTCACCGCCTGGTAGACGCGCACGTCGCGGCCGATCTCCGCGGTCTCGCCGATGACGACACCGGTGCCATGGTCGATGAAGAACCCCGGGCCGATGCGTGCCCCGGGGTGGATGTCGATGCCCGTCTGCGCATGCGCGCTCTCGGCCACCAGCCGCGCGAGCAAGGGCACACCCAGCAGGTAGAGCTGGTGCGCGAGGCGGTGGTGGATCATTGCCAGCACGCCGGGGTAGCACAGCAGCACCTCGTCCACGCTGCGCGCCGCCGGGTCGCCGCGGTAGGCGGCCAGCACGTCGCTGTCCAGCAGCACGCGGATGGCGGGCAAGGCGCCGCCGAAGGAACGCACGAGATCGAGTGCGCGGGCCTCGACGTCGCGCTGCCTGTGCGCATCGTGACGCGCCTGGTATCGCAACTCCAGCCTCACCTGCTGCAGCAGCGACTGAAGCGCGGCGTCCAGCGTGTGGCCGATGTAGTAGTCCTCGGATTCATGCCGAAGGTCCGGTGGCCCGAGCCGCATCGGAAAGAGCACGCCGCTCAGGCGGTCGACGATCTCGCGCAGCGCCTCGCGCGAAGGCAGCTCGCGCCCGCCCACTTCCTGCAGGCGCTGCTGCGACGTGCGCCAGCGCTCGCGTGCCACGCGAAGGCCGGCAACGATCTCATCCAGCGGCAGTGCGATCGCTGCGCCGTTCAGTCCTGAACCCATGGCAACCCCCTGAAGCGCCACCCGTCGGCGCTGCCGCGCTGCTGCGCGGCGTTGATCTCGCCCTCGAATCCTTCGAGGACATTGAATGCATGCTGGAACCCAGCCTTGGCCGCGGCCTCCGCGGCGAGTGCCGATCGCTTGCCGCTGCGGCACAGCAGAAGCACGACGTCGTCCTTGCCCACCTTCGCTTCCAACTCGCGCACGAAGCGCGGGTTGCGCGTGAGCGCGGTGCCGGTGGCCCAGGCCACGTGCACGCTGCCGGGCACATGGCCCACGAACTTGCGTTCTTCACCGGAGCGCACGTCGACCAGCACCGCCTGCCCGGCCTGCACCAGCTCCCATGCGGCCTGCGGCGGCACGCCACCGGCATAGGGCAGATGGTCGGCTTCGGCCTCGACGCGTGCGCGTTCGAGGACCGGGTGTTCGGCGAGCGTGGTGGACATCGATGGTCTCCTTGGAACCTGGCGTGTTCAAAGCTGGCGCCGTGATGCGGCGCGTTGTGGTGGCTGCGTTGTGGTGGCTATAGCCATCAAGGTCGTCAGGCTACGCAAGGCATCGGGCTGCGGGAACGAACGAATCCGTTGTTCCTTATGCGCAAAGGTCGCGTCGCGCGCACTGGTTTGAAGCGACAGTGGCATCCCATTCAAGATCACCCGCGTGCCCATGTCTCGCCAACGCTTCATCCGTCGCGCACTCACCGCGCTCACCCTTGCAGCCAGCATCTGCGCCGCCCTCGCCTACCCCAGCGTGTTCCCGACCGGCACCACACGCTACGACCCCGCACGGGCCTGGAACTCCTACGTGCTCTTCACCGGCGGAGACAATGTCGCACGCCTCATCGACCTGAATGGCAACGTGGTGCGCGAGTGGAAGGACGCCGGCACCTACAGCAGCCTGCTGGACCCCGCGCACACCAACGGCCAGCGAGGCCACGTGCTGGTCACGCTCGCACTGGGCGATGGCTCGGGCACCGATCTCGTGCCCGGCCGCGTGGCCACGCGCATCTCCAAGTCCATCGGCGAGCTGGACTGGAACGGCCAGGTGGTGTGGCAGTTCGGCGAGAAGGCGCCCGGCGGCTTCGCCCGCCAGCACAACGACTGGGGACGGCTGCCCAACGGCAACACGGTGGTGCTGTCGAACGTGACGCGCCCGCTGCCGGGTTTCAAGCTGCCGCAGCTCATCGACGACGCGGTCTATGAAGTGAACGCGCAAGGCGAGATCGTGTGGCGCTGGCTGGCCGGCGACCACCTCGACGAGTTCGGCTTCACGCCCGAGCAGCTCAAGCTCGTGCGTGCCGCCGAGGAGGCCGACTTCCTGCACCTGAACAACCTCAAGGCCCTGGGCCCGAACCGCTGGTTCACCGCCGGCGACAAGCGCTTCGCACCGGACAACCTGCTCGTGCATTCGCGCAACGCGAACTTCATCGCGATCATCGAGAAGGCATCGGGCAAGGTGGTGTGGACGCTCGGCCCCAACTACCCGGCCATTGCGCGCGGCGCGGCGAGCCGCAAGCTGCCGCGGCCGGTGGACCAGATCAGCGGCCAGCACGACGCCCACCTCATCCCCGAAGGCCTGCCCGGCGCCGGCAACCTGCTGGTGTTCGACAACCAGGGGCCGGCCGGCTACCCGAGCGCGGCGCTGCCCACCACGGGTGGCTCACGCATTCTGGAGATCGACCCGGTGAAGAAGGAGATCGTGTGGCAGTACAGCGCCGAGGATTCGGGCGCCGCGAGCTGGACCTTCCGCAGCACGCACATCAGCGCCGCGCGCCGCCTGCCCAACGGCAACACCTTCATCGACGAAGGCCAGAGCGGGCGCCTGTTCCAGGTGACGCCCGACGGCGAGATCGTGTGGGAGTACGTGAACCCGTACCCGCGCGTGGCGCGCGACCCCGCCACGGGCAAGCGCAGCGTGAACCATCAGGTGTACCGCGGGCAGCCGGTGCCCTACGACTGGGTGCCGGCCGGCACGCCGCATCAGGAGAAGGCGGTCGTGCCCGCCTCTGCCCTGTGACGCTCAGCTCGCGTACTTGACCGAGCAGCCGTAGGGCCGCGTGCTGGATTGCGCGACCTTGCGGCCGGCTGCCACGTCGGCCAGCGCCAGGCGCACGTAGTTCTCGGCGCGGGCGATGTCATCCACATTCGTGCTCGGAATGCTGTCGATGCCGCCCTTGTAGACGAGCTGTCCCTGCGCATTCACGATGAACAGGTGCGGCGAGGTCTGCGCGCCATAGAGCTTGCCGATGGTGCCCTCGGGGTCGAGCACCGTCGCGGTGGGCACCGCATGACGCTGCTGGTTCAGCTTGATCGCGGTGGCACCGTCCACGTTGCCCTCCTGCCCGGGTCCCGATGAGATGACCTGCAGCCACACCACGCCGTGCCCCGTCGCCTCCTGCTGCAGGCGCGGGATGTTGCCGCTGTCGTAGTGCTTGCGCACGAAGGGGCACTGGTGGTTGGTCCACTCCAGCACCACCGTCTTGCCGCGGTAGGCCGCGAGGCTCACCGGCTTGCCGTCGGCGCCCTGGCCGGTGAAGGCGGGCGCGGGCTGGTCGATGTTGGCGGCGGCCTGCGCGGCCAGCGGCAGCCAGGCGGCGGATGCGGCCAGCGCCATCAGGCCGAGCGCCTCGCGGCGCGAAGTTCTGGACATGGTGAAGCTCCTCTGGAGGGTCAGGGTCATGAGGCCCGCGGCGCACGAAGCGCCGCGAGGATGAGGTCCGGGCTGAGCAGTTGCGGCAGCAGCACGGGCTGCGCGTCGGCCCCGGCCGGGTAGAAGAGATACAGCGGCACGCCGCTGCGGCCGTGCGCGGCCAGCAACTGCGTGATGTGCTCGTCGCGGCGCGTCCAGTCGCCCAGCAGGCGCACCACGCCGGATTGGCGGAAGGCCTGGTCCACCGACTCCGAGCGCAAGGCGACGCGCTCGTTGACCATGCAGGTGAGGCACCAGTCGGCGGTGAGGTTGATGAAGACCGGCTTGCCTTGCGCGCGCAGGTCGGCCAGGCGCTGCGGCGTGTAGGGCTCCCAATCCGCATGCGTGGTGCTCGCGGCACGCGGCGCATCGGCCGGCCCCACCACCACCGGACCCGCCACCGCAGCCAGGGCCACCAGCACTGCCGCGGCGATGGCACTGCCGTGCCGCCGCCTGCTGCTGGCCAGCGTGCGCGTGCCGCCATACAGCCACAGCGCGAAGGCCAGCACCAGTGACGAGACCAGCGCCACCGCCAAGGCCTGCGGGCCCGCCTGCCGCGTCAGCACCCACACGAGCCATGCCGCGCTCGCGTACATGGGGAAGGCCATGGCCTGCTTGAGCCGTTCCATCCAGGCGCCGGGCCGCGGCAGCAGGCGCTGCAAGGCCGGCCATTCGCACAGCAGCAGGTAGGGCAGCGCCATGCCCAGGCCCAGGCTGAGGAAGACCGCCAGGGTGATGCCCGCAGGCTGGGTGAGTGCATAGCCCATCGCCGCGCCCATGAACGGCGCGGTGCACGGCGTGGCCACGAGCGTGGCGAGCACGCCGGTGAAGAAGCTGCCGCCGGCGCCGCCGCGTGCGGCCAGGCTGGAACCGATGCCTGTCACCGAGCCGCCGAAGGTCGCGACGCCCGACAGGCTCAGGCCCAGCGCCAGCATCAGCAGCGCCATCAGCAGCACGAAGGCCGGCGACTGGAACTGGAAGCCCCAGCCGGCGCTGTCCCCCGCGGCCTTCAGCGCGATGAGCACTGCGGCGAGCACGACGAAGCTCAGCAGCACCCCGGCCGCATAGGCGAGGCCATGCAGGCGCACCGTGCGTCGCGAGGCCTCGGCCTGCTGCATCAGCGACAGGGCCTTGATGGTGAGCACGGGAAACACGCAGGGCATGAGGTTGAGCAGCAGGCCGCCGGCCAGGGCCATGAGCAGTGCGAGGGCGAGCGATGGCGACGCCTCGCCGGCGGCAGCAGGCGCGGGAGGCAGCGTTCGGGCGGCGCTGGCAGCAAGGGCCTGCACCGGCGCGGGATCGTGTCCCAGTGCCAGGGCCTGCACCACGCGGCCCTTCTCCTGCAACACGAGCACGCCATCGGCCGCATCGCCGGTCTTGGGCGGCGATTCGCCCGCGCCCAGCGACAGCACCCAGCCGCTCTTGTCATGCTGCAGCTGCTGCGTCTCGCCCTGCGCCACCACGCCCCAGCGGCGCGGGAAGAAGTACGCTGCATCGTGCGCGGGAAGATCCGCCGAGGGCAGGCTCAACTGAAGGCGTTGTCCTTCCACACGCCACTGCGGCTTCAGTGAGGTGGCCGAGGGCAGGCGCGCCTGGGCCTGCTGCAAACGAGCCGCGTCCGCAGAAGCGGCGGCCACGCCCGAACGCACAGGCAGCGACAGACCCAGCGTCACCTGCTGCGGGATGCAGGTGTCCTCGCACACCAGCCAGTCCACCTTGGCCTGCACGTCGAACACGTCGCCGTCGCGCAGCCCCTGCGGCACTCGCAGCGAAGACAGCAGCGTGACCTCGTTCGCATAGCCGTAGTTGACGATGGGCCCCACGGCGATGCGTGTCGGCACCGGCCACTGGATGGGACCCGCCGAGGCACCGGCGGGCAGCGTCCACGCCAGGGTCGTGGCCAGGCCCGAATCGCCGGGGTTCACCCAGTAGGTATGCCAGTGCTCGATGATCCCCTGCTGCACGCCCACCAGCAGCGTCTGCCCCGGCTGCACGGCAGTGGTCGCGGCCAGCAACCGGGCGGTGACCTGCTCGGTCTGCGCCTGCGCGGGCGGCACGGCACCTGCTTGAGCGGCAGGCGGCAGGCTGGCGATGAGCGTCATGGCAATCACTGCCCACCAGCTTCCACGATTCCACAAACGACTCGATGACATCCGCGTTATCACTTTCGGCAAGGACACCCTCCGGCGTCTTCGACATGGCATTGCACCGAACGTGCCATGGCAGGGCGGCCGGAACTGCTGGCAACGCAACAAGATCGCACGTTCGCTGTTGCCCATGCAGCAATGAGGGCCGTTGCCGAGTCACAGAATCCGCGATGCGTCCGGCCAACCGAGACTTCCCAGCATGAGCCAATACACCCTCTCCATCAACGGCCAGGCGCGCAGCGTCGAGGCCGCGCCCGACACGCCCTTGCTGTGGGTGCTGCGCGATCACCTCGGCCTGGTGGGCACCAAGTTCGGCTGCGGCGCCGGCCAGTGCGGCGCCTGCACCGTGCAGCTCGACGGCCAGCCCGCGCGCGCCTGCCTGACGCCGGTGTCGTCCGTGGGCAGCCTGAAGGTGCGCACCATCGAAGGCCTCTCGCCCGATGGCCAGCACCCGCTGCAACGCGCCTGGGTGGAGCTGGACGTCCCGCAGTGCGGCTACTGCCAGGCCGGCCAGTTGATGGCCGCCGATGCGCTGCTGCGCGAGCACCCCAAGCCCAGCGACAAGGACATCGACGACGCGATGGCCGGCAACCTCTGCCGCTGCGCGACCTACCTGCGCATCCGCGCAGGCATCCACCGTGCGGCGCAGATTGCTGCGGCGCAGCCGAAGAAGGATGCGTCATGAACGCGCACGCCTCCATTGCCAACGCCGGCAGGCGAGAGTTTCTGCGTCGCTCCGCAGCGGCCGGCAGCGGTCTGCTGCTGGGCATCCACCTGTCATCGGCAGTGGATGCCGCCGAACAGGTGGGCCATGTGCAGAGCCTGGCCGCCACCACCGGCTTCAAGCCCAACGCCTTCATCCACATCGCGCCCTCGGGCCGCGTGACGCTCACCTCCAAGCAGCCGGAGATCGGCCAGGGCATCAAGACCTCGCTGCCCATGGTCATCGCCGAGGAGCTGTCGGTGAACTGGCAGGACGTGGCCATCGTGCAGGGCGACCTGGACCCCATCTACGGCAACCAGAGCGCAGGCGGGTCCACCTCCACGCCCAACAACTACACCGACTTCCAGCGCCTGGGCGCGACCGCGCGCACGCTGCTCGTGCAGGCCGCGGCGCAGGCGTGGAAGGTGCCCGCGGCCGAATGCTCGGTGGCCGAGGGTGCGGTGCATCACCGGTCGAGCAAGCGAACGCTGGGCTATGGCGAACTCGTCGCCAAGGCCGCCACGCTGCCCGTGCCCCAGGCCTCCGAGGTCGTGCTCAAGGACCCGAAGGACTACACCTTGCTGGGCACGCGCATCGGCGGCGTGGACAACCCAGCCATCGTCACCGGGCAGCCGCTGTTCGGCATCGACGTGCGGCTGCCGGGCATGCTCTACGCGGTGTACGAGAAGTGCCCGGCCTTCGGCGGCAAGGTGCTGAGCGCCAACCTCGATGCGGTCAAGCGACTGCCCGGCGTGCGCGATGCGTTCGTCATCGAAGGCTCATCCGACCTGCGGGGCCTGATGCCCGGCGTGGCCATCGTGGCCGATTCGACCTGGGCCGCCTTCAGTGCGCGCCGCGAGCTGAAGGTCACGTGGGACGAAGGCCGCGTGGCCGGCGAGAGCTGGGCCGGCTATGCATCGCAGGCGCAGGCGGCATCCAGGCAGCCGGGCGGCGCGACCTTGCGCAAGGACGGCGACGTGGCGGCGGCCTTCGCCAACGCGAGCAAGACCATCGAGGCCGCCTACAGCCACCCCTTCATCTCGCACGCCAGCATGGAGCCGCAGAACTGCACCGCCTGGTTCAAGGACGGCGCGATGGAGCTGTGGGCGCCGACGCAGAACCCGGCCGCGGGACGCAACCTCGTGTCGTCCACGCTGGGCCTGCCCCAGGACAGGATCACCCTGCACATCACGCGCAGCGGAGGCGGCTTCGGCCGGCGGCTGAGCGCGGACTTCGTGGTGGAGGCCGCGGCCATCGCGCGGCGCGTGAGTGCCCCGGTGAAGCTCACCTGGACGCGTGAAGACGACATGCGCCACGACCACTTCCGCGCCGGCGGCTTCCACTTCCTGCGCGGCGCGGTGGATGCGCAAGGCCGGCTCAGCGCCTGGCACGACCACTTCGTCACCTTCGGCAACGCGGTGCAGCGCGAGGGGCAGAAGGTGGTGCAGCCCGGCAGCGGCGGATCCCTGGGCAGCGACGAGTTTCCGGCGCGCTGGCTGCGTCACTGCCTGCTGGAGCAGACGGTGCTGGAATGCGGCATCCCGATGGGGCCGTGGCGTGCGCCGGGCAGCAACGTGTTCGCCTGGGTCATCCACAGCTTCATCGATGAACTGGCGCATGCCGCAGGCAAGGACCCGCTGGCCTTCCGCCTCGACCTGCTGGGCGACCAGGAGGTGGTTCAGGCTGAACGAGGATTGCCCTACAACGTGGGGCGAATGAAGCGCGTGCTGCGGACCGCCGCCGAGCGTGCGGACTGGGGCAAGCAGCGCCTGCCCAAGGGACGCGGGCAAGGCATCGCCTTCCACTTCAGCCACCGCGGCTACGTGGCGCAAGTGGCGGACGTCACCGTCTCCAAGGCCGGGCAGCTGAAGGTGGACCGCGTGGTGGTGGTGGCCGACGTCGGCGCGCAGATCGTCAACCTGAGCGGTGCGGAGAACCAGGTGCAAGGCTCGGTCATCGACGCCTTGAGCACGCTGATGTACCCGTCGCTGGACATCGAGCGCGGTCGCATCGTGCAGGGCAACTTCCACGAGTACCCGCTGATGCGCATGCCCGAGGTACCGCCCAAGGTGGAGGTGCATTTCGTGAAGACGCCGTTCCCGGTGACCGGCCTGGGGGAGCCTGCGTTTCCACCGCTGGCGCCGGCGGTGTGCAACGCGATCTTCGCGGCGACGGGCAAGCGGGTGAGGCAGCTGCCGCTGAGCAAGACGGATCTGAGCTGGGGCTGAACGGCGCGTCCTCCATCAACGAAGGGATTCCCTCGCCTGGGGCCTGGGCGTAGCCTGTGCGCTTCGTTGCGCACGGGAGCCACACGCCATGAAAACCCAAATCACCTTGCTGCTGGGCGCCATCCTCCTGATCGGCGCCGCCGTCTTCTACTTCGGCGAGAACGAGAGTCACCTTCGCGGCGAGACGCTGCTGGCCACGATGGAGCCGGTGATCAGCGGCAAGGACGCGGAGAAGGCGATGGTCGCCAAGGCCATCATCGGCAACTACACCGAGACGCGGCAAATCGCCGCGATGTGGAGCGGGCTGTACTGGGGCTTCGCGTGGGCCGCCGCGATCCTGGGCGCGCTGTCGGGGCTCATCCTCAAGCTGGAGTCGATCATCCAGGACGAGAAGGTGAAGAAGGATGTGGCGGCGCTGTTCACGGTGGCGGCGGCAATCATGATCACCGTGTCGACGGGCGGCGACTTCCAGCGCAAATGGCAGGCCAACCGCGCCGCGGCCGCGGGCATCGAGCACCTGGGGTATGAGTTCCTGAGCAAGCAGGGGGAGAACCCGCGGCAGTATTTCGACAAGCTCAGCGAGTTGTTGATGCAGCGGCACATGGCCATTCTGGGCACGTCGGACAAGCGGGTCGCGCCGAATGCTCAGGCGGCGAGCGGGGCGAAGTGATGCGGGCTCGGGCGGAGCTCACAGGCTGCATGTGGTGTACTGTCGGGGCATCGAACCCGATGCCTGCCTTGCGCGCCGGCCTCCTCCGCTCCTATGAATTTCCTGAGGAATCTTCATCCTGCATTCGGTGCGGCCGTGTTCATGTTCGTCGCCGCCGTCCACGCGGAACCGGCGCTGAACGATGGAGACCTTGTCTTTCAGACCTCCCGCTCCTCGCAGTCCATCGCTGTCCAGCGGGCGACCGGCTCGAAGTACAGCCACATGGGCATGGTCGTCCACCGCCACGGGAAACCGTATGTCCTTGAAGCAATTTCAACGGTGCAGTACACGCCGCTGGACCAATGGGTGGCTCGCGGCATCGGACATCACTTCATCGCCAAGCGCCTGCGGGATGCGGATACCCAGTTGACACCACAGGCGCTCCAGCAGCTTCGCGAGGCTGGCGGCCGGTTCGTCGGTCGACCCTACGACCTTGTCTTCGGTTGGTCCGACGACAGCATCTACTGCTCCGAACTTGTGTGGAAGGCGTATGACCGCGCGCTGGGCATCCGAATCGGAACGCTGCAACACGTGCGGGACTTCAACCTGTCAGATCCGGCCGTCAAGACCAAGATGCAGGAACGCTATGGCACTCGCATCCCGCTTGACGAGACGGTCATCTCGCCAGCTTCCATGTTCGATTCACCACTGCTGGTGACAGTCTCTGAGCAGTGACGGCATACACCACGGACAGCGCAGCTGAACTTCGGAACACACGAATAAGACGGAGACCAGCCATGGGCGTCGAATACATCATTCGCCTTTCAGAAGGAGCACAGGCCGCACTCAGCGGCACCACCGGTGGAAATCTCCTGTCTGCATTGCGAGCCATTGACCAATCGGCTGGCAAGAATCCGGCTGTCTCGATAGAACTGTCGCCCGATGGTCTGTACACGTCTGCGATCACCTGGTGGACCGGCCACTCGCGGCTCAGATTCTCGGCGAGGCAGTGAGGCGGCTTCTTCCACTGGCGGGCCGTGTCACCATCGAAGAAGCATGAATTTGACATGAAGAACCTCACCTCAGCCCTCATCACCAGCGTGTTCCTCCTCTCCGGCTCTGCACACGCTCAATCCAGCGGTTGGATCGACGGCGGCGGCCAACGCGTCGCCGACAGCGAGTCGATGAAGTCCGCCAACGACTTCGCCGGCTCGGTGCTCGTGACGACGGACGAGGACTGGCTGAAAAAGTGGAACACGCCGCCGGACACCAAACCCAACTTCAACAAGGCGGGAACAGTGCCGTAGGCAAGAAGGTGTTCGTTCTGATCTTCTTTGCCAACCCGAAACTCGATGCACGCGGCAATGCCAACGTGCGATGCGACCTGCGGATTCTTTCTCCCACCGGCAAAGCGGAAGTCGACCGGAAAGACGAGGCCTGCTACGCCGGTCCGATCAAGGGAGATCCGCACAACGTGTACCTCTCCGCCCCGGTGGTCGCGTTCTCTGGAGATGCCAATGATCCGCCTGGCAACTGGGTGGTCGAGGTGAAGCTTCGTGACGCGATGCGCAAGGTCGAGCTGCCGCTGCGAGCGGGTTTTGAATTGAAGCAGCCTTGAAGGCCTCGGGAGCCCCGTCCGTGACTGCCGCTGCCTCCGCGAGCTTCCTGAACCTCGATCTGGAACTCGACGCAGCGTCAGACCTGGCACCACTCGCGCAACACTTGAAGGGCCGTGTGTTCATCCTGTTCTGCGGCCCCACCGACTCTGGATTCCGGCTCGCCCTGGAGGCACTGACCAAGGGTCGCTTGAACAGCGACCCCAAGGCGTGCACGGACCACCTGCTCGACATCCTTGAAACCTTGCCGTCAGCACTCATGCAGGCATGGCAATCGTGCACGTCTCGCGTATTCGACTACGGCTTCGATGGGGGCCTCGAGTCCCCACCGATCCACATGACGCTGCCCAGTTCCACGCTTGCACGGGCCGCCAGACTTGGACTGGATTTCCGGATCACCGTCTACCCCTTCCGAGAGCATTCAGACGAGTGACCGTCCGGTAAGCTTCGCACCATGTCAAAGAAATCCCTGGTCTTCATCACCATCGTCGCGGTCCTGCTGGCCCTGGCCGTCCTGCTGAACCCCTCGCCCGAACGGCACCGCAGCAAGATCAAGGAAGTGATCGCCGAACGCACACCCATCGCCGGCGCGTTGGGCCTGGGCGCCCTCACCGCGTTCACGTCGACGTATCACTCCTGGAGCGTCGCGTCCTTCACCACGGTGAACGATCGGACCGTCTCCGTCGGCGCCTTCGGCATCGTCTACGTCATGCAGTCGTCGCCCGACAAATGAGCGTCGTCGCCAACGAGCTGCTCCCCTTGTGATGCGCAGCAAGCGCTGAAGATTCGACAGCACCGGAACCGACATGCCCAGACGACTCAAGCCCCATCTGCTGCACGCATCGTTCCGGCCGGACGCCGAACTCAACTTCGACGAGTACCCGTTCAACATTCCCGCGGTGCGCGAACTCGACAACATCGAGTTCCATCCCAACGTCACCTTCTTCGTCGGCGAGAACGGTTCAGGCAAGTCGACGGTGATGGAGGCGCTCGCCATCGCGTTGGGCTTCGGCCCCGAGGGCGGCACGAAGAACGTCCAGTTCCGCACCGTTGAATCCGTCTCCCCGCTGCACGAAGTCCTGCGGGTGGCGCGCGGCGTGCCCCAGCCCAAGGACGGCTACTTCCTGCGGGCCGAGAGCTTCTTCAACGTGGCCTCCTACATGGACGAGGTCGGCTACGTCGATGGCTACGGTGGGTCGCTCCATGCCAGGTCGCACGGCGAGTCGTTCATGGCCGTGCTGCTGCACAAGCTCAAGGGCAACGGGCTCTATCTTCTGGACGAACCCGAAGCCGCGCTGTCGCCCAGCCGGCAACTGGCGGCCCTGAGCGCCATCCATCAGCTCGTCGAAGACTCGTCGCAGTTCGTGATTGCCACGCACTCGCCGATCCTGCTGTCCTACCCACACGCCAAGATCATCCAGTTCGATCGCGCAGGCATCAGCGAGGTCGCCTACGAAGACACCGAGCACTATGCCGTCACCCGGGACTTCCTCAACAACCATCCGCGCCGGCTCGAGCAGTTGCTCAGCGATGACGAAGATCCGGGCGATTGACCTGTCCCAGGACGGACCATGTCTCTTTCTCGATAGTGATTGACTCATTGTCGCGAGACAGACGCCACTGGAATTCAGACAATTCCGGATTGCCGATCCTTCTCGCGCCAAAGCTTCAATGACGAATTCAGCCACAGCCGCCCTCGACACTTCCGGCACCATCGCCCCGGCCCGGCCTGCCACGACGAAGCCGGCCTACGGCATCCTGGGCGCCATCAGCGGTGCGCACATGGTCAACGACATGATGCAGTCGCTGATCCTGGCGATGTATCCCATCCTCAAGGGCGAGTTCACCCTGAGCTTCGGCCAGGTCGGCCTCATCACGCTGACCTACCAGTTGACGGCGTCGCTGCTGCAGCCACTCGTGGGCCTGTTCACCGACCGCCGGCCGCAGCGCTACTCGCTGCCGATCGGGATGACCTCCACGCTGATCGGCCTGCTGCTGCTGGCCATGGCGCCCAGCTTCGGCGTGGTGCTGCTGGCCGCCGCCTTCGTGGGCATCGGCTCGTCCATCTTCCATCCCGAGTCGTCGCGCATCGCACGGCTGGCGTCCGGCGGCAAGCACGGCTTTGCGCAGTCGGTCTTCCAGGTGGGCGGCAACACGGGCACCGCCATCGGGCCGCTGCTGGCCGCCGCGGTGATCGTGCCCTTCGGCCAGCGCAGCGTGGCGTGGTTCGGGCTGGCCGCGCTCCTGGGCATCGTGCTGCTGCTCCAGGTGAGCCGCTGGTATGCCACGCACCACATCGCCGCGCCTGGCGCGAAGAAGCCCGTTGCCGACGCGCCCTACCCGCCCCGCGTGGTGGCCGGCGCGATCGTGGTGTTGCTGGTGCTGATCTTCTCCAAGTATTTCTACGTGGCGGGCCTCAGCAGCTTCTACACCTTCTACCTCATCGACCGCTTCGGCCTGTCGGTGCAAAGCGCGCAGCTGCACCTGTTCATCTTCCTGTTCGCCTCGGCGATCGGCACGGTGGCTGGCGGCCCCATCGGCGACCGCATCGGCCGCAAGCCTGTCATCTGGGCGTCCATCCTGGGCGTGGCGCCGTTTGCCTTGCTGCTGCCGCACGCCAACCTGTTCTGGACGACGGCGCTGACCGTCGCCATCGGCCTTGTGCTGTCGTCGGCCTTCTCGGCCATCCTCGTCTACGCCCAGGAGCTGATGCCCGGCAAGGTGGGCATGGTGTCGGGGCTCTTCTTCGGCTTCGCCTTCGGCATGGGCGGCCTGGGCGCCGCGGTGCTGGGCCTGCTGGCTGACCGGACCAGCATCGCGTTCGTCTACGAGGCCATCGCCTACCTGCCCTTGCTGGGCCTGGTGGCGGCGCTCCTGCCCAGGCGCGCGCACAAGGCCTGACGGCCCTCGCTCAGAACAGCTGCCTGAACAGCCAGTACAACCCACCCGACAGCAGGATCGCCGCCGGCAGGGTCAGCACCCAGGCCATCAGCAGGTTGCGGATGGTCGACATCTGCAATCCCGAGCGGTTGGCCGCCATGGTGCCGGCCACGCCCGACGACAGCACGTGCGTGGTGGACACCGGCAGGCCATACATGTCGGCCGCGCCGATGGTGAGCATGGCCACGACTTCGGCCGACGCGCCTTGCGCATAGGTGAGGTGCGACTTGCCGATCTTCTCGCCCACCGTCACGACGATGCGTTTCCAGCCCACCATCGTGCCCAGCCCGAGCGCGATGGCCACCGCCACCTTCACCCACAGCGGAATGAACTTGGTGGCATCGTCGATCTGCTTCTTGAAGGCCTTGAGGTTGGCTTTGGTGTCCGCATCGAAGCTGACCGCCCTGTCTTTCTCGATGAAGCGGATGGCCTCCGACGTGAGGTACATGTCGTTGCGAACGTTGGCCACCGCTTCCGCCGGCACGCGGGCGAGCGAGCCGTGCGACCTGACCTGCTCCCCGATGCCGCCGGCCAACGCCGCCAGCGCGGGCACCACCTCGGGCGTCAGCGCCTTGGTGCGCACGTACTCGGAGATCGTCTTGCGCGGATCGGCCGGCGCAGCACCGGGCGCCGCCTTCACCAGCGATTGCTGCGTGACCTGCGCCACCGCCACGAACTGCGTCATCTGGTCCACCGGCATCGCGCGGTTGAGCGCATAGGCCATGGGCACGGTGCCCACGAGGATCAGCATGATCAACCCCATGCCCTTCTGGCCGTCGTTGGAGCCGTGGGCGAAGGACACACCGGTGCAGGTCACGATGAGCAGGAAGCGGATCCACAACGGCGGCGGCTCGTTGCCCTTGGGCTCGTCGTACAGCGCGCGGTTCTTGACGAAGGCCCGCAGCGCCAACAGCAGCAGCGCCGCGCAGCAAAACCCCACCAGGGGCGACAGCAGCAGCGAGTAGCCCACCTTCGTGGTCTGGGCCCAGTCCACCCCCGAGGTGCCGTCGCGCCCATGCATCAAGGCATTGGCGATGCCCACGCCGATGATGGATCCGATGAGCGTGTGCGACGACGACGCCGGCAGCCCCAGCCACCAGGTACCGAGGTTCCACACGATGGCCGCGATGAGCAGCGCGAACACCATTGCGAAGCCCGCGCCCGAACCGACCTGCAGGATCAGCTCCACCGGCAGCAAGGAGATGATGCCGAAGGCCACCGCGCCGCTGGACACCAGCACGCCGATGAAGTTGAACAGACCCGACCACACGACCGCAACGCTCGGCGGCAGCGAGTGCGTGTAGATGACGGTGGCCACCGCGTTGGCGGTGTCGTGGAAACCGTTGACGAACTCGAAGCCGAGCGCAATCAGCAGCGCCACCCCCAGCAGGATGTAGGGCACGTAGGTGGTCGTCTGTGCGCCCGCCTGGTTGACGTCGGACACCAGGCTGTAGCCGGTGAACAGCAGCCCCAGCGCCAGCGCGCCGATGAAGATGATGGCCGTGACGGGCCCTGGCTGGTGGTCGAGGCGGGGGCGCGAAGAAGCGGCAGGCGACGGCGCCGCCATCGACGCGGGCAGGACTTGATCCATGGGAACTCCAGTCAGTAAACCTGAGGAACGAGCAGCTCGCGCGGCACCGGCCGGCGCGAATAGTCGTCGTGGCGCTCGCGGGGCGGAAGCTCGATAGCCGGGTGATCGACCTCCTGGTAAGGCATCTGGCCGAGCAGGTGGTGGATGCAGTTCAGCCGTGCCTTCTTCTTGTCGTCCGCCTCGACCACCCACCATGGCGCCTCGGTGATGTGGGTGCGCTCCAGCATCACTTCCTTGGCCCGGGTGTAGTCCTCCCATCGGCGGCGCGACTCCAGGTCCATGGGGCTGAGCTTCCACTGCTTGAGCGGATCGTGGATGCGACTCATGAAGCGCAGGCGCTGCTCGTCGTCGGTGATGGAGAACCAGTACTTGATCACCTGGATGCCCGAGCGCACCAGCATGCGCTCGAACTCCGGCGTGGAGCGGAAGAACTCCTCGTACTGGTCGTCGGTGCAAAAGCCCATCACCCGTTCGACGCCGGCGCGGTTGTACCAGCTGCGGTCGAACAGCACGATCTCGCCGGCGGCGGGCAGGTGCGCCACGTAGCGCTGGAAGTACCACTGCGTGCGCTCGCGGTCGTTGGGCGCGGGCAGCGCCGCCACGCGGCACACGCGCGGGTTCAGGCGCTGGGTGATGCGCTTGATGACGCCGCCCTTGCCGGCGGCATCGCGGCCCTCGAAGAGGATGACCGCCTTGTGGCGCGTGCTGACCACCCAGTCCTGCAGCTTCACCAGCTCGCCCTGCAGGCGGAACAGCTCGCTGAAGTACTGCCGGCGCGCGGCCCGCTCTTCGCTGCTGGACGGCGCGAGCTTGCCGGCGGCCAGTCCGGCCAGCGCATCGACGCTGCGGTCTTCCAGCTCCAGTTCCAGCTCTTCGTCGTAGCTGTCGCGCAGCTCTTCGTGCAGGCGCTGGACGAGGTCGTCGTCGAGTTGTTCCATGGGCCGGACCGCAGGGAATGAAAGCGATCCAGCCTATGGGTGGGTGATGTCGGTTGTGTGACACCTCGCCCTGGCCGGGCGAGGTTCACGCCTTCGATTCGCCCGGTGCCGCTTTACTTCGCGCGGGTCAGCACGCCAGGCGTCAGCGTCGCGATGCGGTACGCCGCGCCGCGGCCCACCACGTACAGCGTGCGCTTGTCCGCCCCGGCAAAGGCCAGGTTCTGCGGGGCCTTGGGCAACGCAATGGTGCCCAGGGCCGTGCCCTCGGGCGTGAACACCTGGATGCCCACGCTCGTCGCGACGTACACGCGCCCGAGGGTGTCGATCGCCAGGCCATCCGCGCCGCTGCTCGGACCGTTCTCCGTCTGCTTGAAGCCCGCGAGCTTGGCGAAGTCGCGGCGCGGACCCAGCGTGCCGTCCGCACCGATGTCATAGGCCAGCACATGCTCGCCCGCGGTGTTGGCCACGTACAGCACCTTCTCGTCCGGGCTCAGCTGGATGCCGTTGGGCCGCGTGATGGTGGCATCCAGCCGCTGCAGCTGGCCGGCCTTGGTGATGCGGTACACCGCCGGCTTGGCCGTGGGTGCGGGCGGCGGCGCGGACGCGGCGTTTGCCGGCCGGTTCGCGCCGGAATCGGTGAAGTACACCGTGCCGTCCTTGGCCACCACCAGGTCGTTGGGCCGGCCGAAGGGCAGGCCTTCATAGTTGTCGGCCAGCGTCTTCGCGTGCCCCGCCGGGTAGACGATGCCCACCCGCGTGTTCTGCACCTGCACCGCATACAGGTCACCGTTGGGCGTGAAGCCCAGGCCGTTGGAGCCGTTGCTGTTCTCCAGGAAGGTCGAGGTGCTGCCGTCCGGCGCGATCCGCGTGATGCGGTTGGCCTGCGTCTCGGTGAAGATGAGGCTGCCGTCGGGCAGCGTGACCGGGCCTTCGGTGCCGTTGAAGCCCTCCTTGATGAGCTCGATGGGCGTGCCTTCGGTGACGACGCCCGGGACGGAGGGCGTGCGGGTTGAAGCCAGCTTCTGCACCACGTCCAGGGCCTGCTTGACGTTCTCATCCGGCGCGATGCCGCCCACGGTCGTGGCGACCTTGCCGTCCGGCGTCACGATGAAGGTCGTGCGCTCGGTGCGTCCATGGTCGATCTCCTGCCCGCGCGTGTCCTTGCGGCCGGCCGGCGTCTCGGTCACGGCGAGGTCGTAGGACTTGGCGATCTTTCCGTCCGCGTCCGAGGCCACGGGAATCTTGCCGGCGCAATACTCGGGGTCGGCCGAGAAGTCGTTCAGCCGCTTGATGCTGTCCAGCGACACGCCGATGATGGATGCGCCCGCCTGGGCGAACTTGTCGGCATTCACCGCGAAGGTGTGCGCCTGGATGTTGCATCCGCCGGTGTAGGCCGACGGATAGAAGTAGACGACCACCGGCCCCTTCTTCAGCGCATCTTTCAGCGAGTACTGGAAGGCCTTGCCGGCCAGCGAAGCCTGCGCATTGAAGTCTGGCGCTGTGTCGCCTTCCTTCAGCGCGGCCATGGCCGGCAACGTGGTGGTGATGCCCAGCAGCATGGCCGCGGCCATGTGCTTTGTGATGCTCATGCAGTTCTCCTCGTGAATCGTGCGGTGGCAAGAGCAACTGTCGCGCCAGGGTGGATGGCAAGGGAACCGCTGCACTTTACGCAAACAGCAAGACCTTCTGCTGAAAATGCAGCAGCCGATGTCCGGCAGCCATCAAGCTGGCTGCCATCCGACTTGGCATGCTCATTCCTTCTTGTAGAACGTGTGGCAGGTCCGGCAGGTGCGCGACAGATCCGTCGCCGCATTCGTCGCCGAGTCGAAGTCGCTGCCGCCCACCGACTTGATGATGCTCTGCGCCAGCGTGCGGCTCTTGCGCGAGAGGTCCACAGCGTTGGCTGCGTCACCACGTTCGGTGAAATGCGCCTCCACCTTGGAGAACAGCTCGTCGAGTTCCTTCGCATCGGCCAGCGTCGCCTTCGTGTCGCGCAAGGCGATGTTGGACGACAGGCTCTTGTTGAGGTCCTTGATGGTCTGCATGATGTCCATGCCGAGTTCGGCCACCGCGGCCTGGGCCGTGGCGAACACCGCGGCAAGGGTCAGGAAGAAGAGAAGCTTTCGCATGAATGAAAAGGGCGCGCGAGTCATCGCGCGCCGAAAGTCCACCGAGAGATCGTCCGTCGCCAGCTCAGGCGAGGATGTCCTTGATCACCTTGCCGTACACCACCGTCGGCCGCTCCGACCGGCCGTTGTTGAGGAAGGTCGTCTTCAGGTGGTCCAGGCCCAGCAGCTGCAGCACGGTGGCGTGAAGGTCGTAGGTGTCCACCGCCTTGTCCTTGTCGGCCACCTGCAGGCCGATGTCATCGGTCTCGCCATAGGTGAAGCCGGCCTTCAGGCCGCCGCCCGCCATCCACTGCGTGTAGCCCCAGGGGTTGTGGTCGCGGCCGTTGCCGCTCTGGCCGTACGAGGTGCGCGAGAACTCCGAGGCCCACACCACCAGCGTCGAGTCCAGCAGGCCGCGTGACTTCAGGTCGGCCAGCAGGCCGGCGATGGGCTTGTCCACCATCTTCGCCATGAGGCCGTGGTTCTCGTCGAGGTCGCTGTGCGCATCCCAGCTGCGGCGGTCGTTGTCGGTCACGCCGTCCGGGTAGCCCGACACGACCTGGATGAAGCGCACGCCCTGCTCCACCAGTCGGCGTGCCCGCAGCAGCACTTCGCCGTAGCTGCGGCTGGTCGGATCGTCGATGCCGTACAGCGCCTTGGTCGCATCGGTCTCGCGGCTGAGGTCCACCGCCTTGGGCGCGGCCGCCTGCATGCGCTCGGCCAGTTCGTAGGACTTCACGCGCGCCTTCAGCTCGCTGTCGTTGGGGTAGCGCGAGACGCCGATGTTGTTCAGCCGCTTGAGCAGCTCCAGCTGCGCGCTCTGCTGGTTGGCACCGCGCACGTCGGGCCGGTCGAGGTAGAGGATGGGCGAGTTGCCTGGGCGGAAGGCCACGCCCTGGTACACCGCCGGCAGGAAGCCGGAGTTCCAGTTCTGTGAACCGGCGGTCGGCTCGCGGTCGCCGTTGTAGAGCACGACGTAAGGCGGCAGGTCCGGGTTGGCCGAGCCCAGCGCGTAGGTGATCCATGCGCCCAGCGACGGACGGCCGGGGTTCAGGTCGCCGGTGTTGAGCTTGAGGATGGAGATGTCGTGCGTGGCGCCGATGGTCACGCTGGACTTGATGAAGGTCATCTTGTCCGCATGCCCGGCCAGGTTGGGCAGCAGGTTGGAGAACCACGCACCGCTCTCGCCGTACTGCTTGAAGCTGCGCTTGTTGGAGACGTAGAGCTTGCCCACGCCGCCTTGCGTGCTGGTCTTGATGCCCTTGAGGAAGGACGCCGGCACGTCCTGCCCGGCCAGGCGCACGAGCTCGGGCTTGTAGTCGTACAGGTCCAGCGTGCTGGGGGCGCCGTTCTGATGCAGCCAGATCACCGACTTCACCTTGGCCGGGAAGTGCGGCTGGCGCGAGGCCAGCGGGTCGATGAGGTCGGCGGCGAAGGCCGACGACAAACCCAGGCCGGGGATGACGCCGGTCAGCGCGGCGCCGCCGAGCGCGAGCCCGGAGCGGGCCAGGAAGTCACGGCGTGAATTCGGATGGAAGCACATGGTGGTGTCCTCGATGAAGTGTGGTTGGACGCGGGCGCGTCAGAAGCGATGTCAGAAGCGATAGGCGAAGTCGTTGGAATTGGCCACGGTGTGGACGAGGTCCACGAAGGCAGCGGCCCGCAGCGGATTGATCTGGGCATCCGGCTTGAGGCCGGTGGGCACGGCCACCTCGAACCGGCCTGGCTTCTCTGCCACCTTGTGCTCGATGACCTTCTGCTGCTGGTTGAGGAAGGCCTTGAGCGCCGTCTTTTCGGACTTGGTCGGGGTGCGCGAGAACAGCACTTCGTAGAGCCGGTCGAGCTGGGCCGATTCATCCTTGCCGGCCTCGTTGATCACGCGGCCTGCCAGGGCTTGCGACCAGCCGAACACGACATCGCTGTTGAACAGGGTCAGCGCCTGCAAGGGCGTGGTGGTGACGTCGCGCTTCTGGTGCGGCTGCGCCGGGTTGGCCGGGTCGAAGCTCACGGTCAGCGGGTACGGCACGCTGCGGCGAACGAAGGTGTAGATGCTGCGACGGCGTGCATCCTCTTCGTTCTTCGCTTCCTGCCACAGGTCGCCCGCGCCCAGGTTCTTGGGCACCGGCGGGAACACCGCGGGACCGCCCACCTTGTCCACCAGCTGGCCCGACGCGTATAGCAGCGAGTCGCGGATTTCTTCGGCCTCCAGGCGCTTGCGCGGGTACACCGCGAGCAGCTTGTTGTCCGGGTCGGCCTTGAGCACGTCGGGGCGCTCGTCGGACGATTGCCGGTAGGTGGCCGACAGCAGGATCTCGCGGTGCAGCTTCTTCACGCTCCAGCCGTTCTTCACGAAGTTCGCGGCCAGGTGGTCCAGCAGTTCGGGGTGGGTGGGCTTGGCGCCGGCGCGGCCGAAGTCCTGCACCGTGCTGACGATGCCCTTGTCGAAGTACTGGGCCCAGACACGATTCACGTACACGCGCGGCGTGAGCGGGTTGCGGTCATTGGCCAGCCAGTTCACCAGCGCCGTGCGGCGGCCCGATGAGGTGGCGGTGGGCACGATCTTCGGCTGCTCGCCGGCCACCCACAGGGCGGGAATCGCGGGCTGCACTTCCTCCGTGGGCTTCTCATGAACGCCGCCGAAGCGGATGAAGGTGGGCGGCGCGTCCGCGTGGCCGAGCTCGGTCGCGGTGGTGAAGTTGTTGGTCACGCCCTCGTTCTTCGGCTTGAGCTTGTCGAACTTCTTCAGCTCTGCCGTGAGCTGCTGGTATTCCTTCCAGCGCTCGACGTTGGCCGGGTCGTACTCGGCGCTGTCCTTCTCTTCAGCGGACAGCTTGAGGTAGGCCGACGCCGCGGCCTGGTCGGTGCTCACGCTCTTGTGCCGCCAGTTCACCCAGCGGTCCAGCGGCGTCCACTCCGATTCCGGCTTGAACAGCGCCTCGCGGCTGTCGGTGAGGTAGCGCTCCTTCTGGTACTTGATGCCTTTGTCCATCACGGTCTTCAGCAGCTCGCGCTGCCGGTCGCGGATGGCCTTGGTGGCTTCACGGTAGGCGGCCTGCGCCTTCTCGTACTCGGCGTCGGTCTGCTTCGTCTTGAGCGGCGCCTTCTCGTCGAAGGCCAGGTTGGCGAAGTAGGCCTGGAGCTGGAAGTACTCCTTCTGGCTCACCTTGTCCGCCTTGTGGTTGTGGCAACGCGCGCAGCCGATGGTCGCGCCCAGCAGCGACTCGCCGACCAGGTCGGTCACGTCGGTCTCGATCTGGTACTTGCGCTGCACCAGGTCGCGCGAGTTGTTGTTGTCCGGGTAGCCCGCGATGAAGCCGGTCGCGATCTTCGCCTCCTCGCTGTCGGGAAACAACTCGTCGCCCGCGATCTGTTCCTTGATGAAGAGGTTGAAGGGCTTGTCCTTGTTGAAGGCGTTGATGACGTAGTCGCGGTAGAGGTAGTTGTTCGGCCGCGTCTGGTCGCCCTGGAAGCCGGCGCTGTCGGCATAGCGCGCCAGGTCCAGCCAGCGGCGTGCCTGCCGCTCGCCGAAGTGGTGGGAGGCCAGCAACCGGTCCACCAGGCGCTCATGCGCATCGGGCGACTTGTCGTTGACGAAGGCCTTCACTTCCTCGGGCGTGGGCAGGATGCCCCAGGCGTCCAGCGTGGCGCGCCGGATGTAGGCCGCGCGGTCCGCCTCGGGCGAAGGCTTGAGATTCGCCGTTTCCAGCTTGGCCAGCACGAAGGCATCGATGGGCGAGCGCACCCATTGCTGCTGCTTCACCGCCGGTACCTGGGGCTGCTGCACCGGCTGGTAGGGCGACCACGCCACGGGCTTGACGTCCGCGGCGGTGGTGACGGCCGTCGCGAAGGCCGCGAGTGCGGCTGCGGCGGCGAACTGCAAGAGCTTGTTGTTCATGCCATGACTCCTGACTCGATGAAAGGGTCCCTGTGGGTTGTGTGGGGATGCGGCATCGCCGCCAACATGGCCGCCGCCACGGAAGTCGATGGTGGACAGGCGATGCGCCGGCCTTGGATTGCAAGCGGCGCGCCAGCCGGAACCACTGCAAATGCAACGGAATGCCGCCGATTCGCGGCACCGGCTGGTGCGAGTGCAGCAACCGCACCCGCCGCCCCTGCGTGAAACGAACCAGCGGCGCCGCGCATCACAGCTTGCCGGCCACCTGCAGGCCGATCCAGCGCGGGTCTGCCGGCGTGATGCTGTTCCAGGTCACGGCCTGTGGCGTCTTGTCGTTGAACAGGTTCTTGGCCACCACGCTGATGTCGAACTTGCCATCTGCCCGCGCCAGTCCCACCGAGGCATCCACCAGCCAGTGCTTCTTCACCCAGCCGTAGCCCGACAGCGCGTTGTCGGTGTTGTTGCCGCTGGCGAATGCGGCGTTGACACTGGTGTGGAACACCTTGTCGCCGCGGATCGGCAGGCGGACTTCGGGTCCGATGTTGAACGTGTAGCGCGAGGCACCGGTGAGGGTTTGGCCGGACACGTCGCGGTAGGCCGGGATGCCCGTGCCCGCCTGGTAGTCGGTCGGCACCGGTGAGTACAGGAACTGCTTGTAGACCGCATCGGTATAGGCGCCCGAGAAGCGCACGACCGTGTTGCGCAGCCCGGTGTAGGAGCCGTCGACTTCAAGGCCGCGGATACGCACCTTCTCCGCGTTGCCGGTGTATGCGGCGGTCACCGACGGGTTCAGGGGGTCCGGCAGGGCCACGGCCTGCTGGTAGCCCTTCACGTTGGTGAAGAACACGTCCGTGTTGAGGAACAAGCTCTTGTTCAGCCACGCCGACTTGAGCCCCACCTCGAAGGACGTGACCTTCTCCGGATCGGCCAGGCGCGACACGCCGTTCACGATCTGCGACACGCCGCCTTTCTCGCCGTACTGCAGCGTCACGTAGCCGGTGTGGTCGGGCGTGAACTTGTAGCTGGGGCTGAGCACGAAGCCCGGCTGCGTCTTGCGAAAGCGTTCGGCCTCGATGAGCGGCCACAGCGTGCCCAGCTGCGTCGCGCGGATCGCCTTGGCCGCGGCGACCTGCGCCTTCTGCGCCGATGTGAGCGCGGCGTAGGTGGAGACGCCGAAGTACTGGCTCGCCACCGAGTTTGCGAGCGCCACCTGCGCCGGATCGGCGAGCGCGGCGGCGGTGAGGTTGCCCGCGGTGCCGTTGGTGACGTTGGCCTGGCTGAAGGCCACGCTGTCGAAGCCACCGGTGTTCACCGTGCCGGCCGTGGCAGTGCCTGCGACGCCGTAGGCCACGGAGAACGGATTCAGCCCGAAGCCGCCAAAGCCGTTGTCCACGATGGTGGAGTTCGCCTTGTTGCTGCGGTCCTCGCGCGTGAGCCGCAGGCCGGCGGTGAGCGTGGCCTTCGGGTCGATGTGCCAGTCAGCCTGCCCGAACACTGCCACGCTCTTGTTCACGATCCACTGCGCCTGGCCCTTGTTGAGGCTCTTGAGCGAGTTCTCCATCAGCAGCCGGCCAGCCGGGTCGGTGTCCAGGGTGTCGTACTGCAGCTTGGTGGCGAACCACGCGCCCGCATCGGCGCCCCAGCCGCTGTTCCAGCCCAGCTGTCCGAAGTCCACGGTGTTCCGGAAGAGCAGCACGCCGGCCTGGTAGTCCAGCGTGCCGCCCGGCTTGCTGGCGATGCGCAGCTCCTGGCTCTGCTGCTTGTACGCATCCACCTTGCCGCCACCGTTCTTGCTGATGTCGAAGGGCGTGCCTTCGTCGTTGCGCGCATGGAAGTGGTAGTCGCGAATGGCGGTGACGGAGGTCAGCTCGTGGCTGCCGAGGTCCCACTTCACCTCCAGCGAGGCGCCGTTGGTGGCGGTCATCAGCGGACGCTGGTTGTCGAGGCTGACGTTGGGGTTGTTGAGGTAGTCGCGGTCGTAGTCGAAGCCTCCGGCTTGCGTGAACCAGCGGCGTGCAAGCTTGGCGCGGATGTCGCTGGTGGAGTTGATGGTGGAGGCACCGGTATTGGTGAATGCCGCGGGCAGCTCGGTGCGGATGACTTCGCCGTTGTAGGACTCGCCGGCCTTGGGCTGGATGTCGATGCTGAGCCTGGCACTCAGGTCGGGCGTCGGCGTCAGCAGGAACTGCAGGCGTCCCGACACGCGGTCGCGGTCGTAGAAGCTCTGGTCGGGGTTGTAGGTGTTCGAGAAGGCGCCGGCCCCTTTGTTCACCGTGACGGAGCCGCGCCAGGCGAGCAGGTCGTCGATGGCCGGCCCGCCGCCGGCAAACTGGCTGATCACCGTGTGCCGCTGTCCCAGCGTGACGGCCCAGTGCGCATCGGGCACGAACGAGGGCTTGCGGGTGTTGATCACGACCACGCCCATGGTGCTGTTCTTGCCGAGCAGCGTACCCTGCGGCCCGCGCGCCACTTCCACCGAATCGACGTCGAAGAAGTCGAAGCTCGCAAGCGGCGCATAGGCGAGGTTCACGCCGTCGAGGATGACGCCCACGCTGGTGTCCTGCGCCTCGGTCTGCGACACCTTGCCCACGCCGCGCACGGACAGGCTGAAGGTACGGGAGTTGCCCAGGTTGCGCACGACGTTGGCCGCACGCTTGGTGATGCCACCGATGTCGTAGGCCAGCTCGCGGTCCAGTTCCTTGCCAGAGATGACAGACACCGAGATGGGCACGTCCTGGACTTTCTCGATGCGGTTGCGGCTGCGCACGACGACGGCATCGAGGGCGGGCGCCTCTGCAGCGCTTGCAGCGGCGGCAGGCGGTGTCGCCGCTTCCTGTGCCTGGGCAGCAGCACATGCGAACAACCCGAGGATGGACGTCAAGGCCGCCAGCGGCGACACGGCGAATGGAGCGGAATGTCTGGCCGAATGGTCTAGGCCAGTACGGCGGGTGGTCTGCGAAGCATGCATGGAATGGATCCGGTGGTCGCGTGGCGGCGTCCACTGGGCCCATCGCAGAGTTCATGCCACTTCGCGAGGCGTTTCAATTTGCGGGGAATCGGCCAGGCGCGGGCTTGAAGTTGCTTGGCATGCAACTGGGATGCTGCGGGTTGTGCGTTTGCTTGCTCTTGTCTTTGAGGCGGGTTGCCAGGGGTGTGGCAGGGGAAGCAATCGGATTGCTGAATGGGCAGCGGGTGGGGTTTGGGGGTGCTGCCTTTCGCATCTGGCGGGGTGGGCAAAGGCGTGGGTGGGCTGGCTGGGGCGCGCGGCGGAAGCGGTCGGCCGTTGGCCGACTCCGCTGCGGTGCTCGGGCTTGTGGTCCGGCGCAGAACTCACTCCGCGCCCCAGCCAGCCCACCCGCTTGCCGCGGCTGTTTGAGCGCAGCGCACCGCAGGGGCGCGTAGCGAGTTCTGCGGCACACCCCTCGGTGCGAGCAGCACAGCGCAGTCGGCCGCAGGCCGACCGCCACAGCCGCAGCCCCTGGCCCATGCCGCCTGCCGCGGCCCCACCCAACAGAGGCGAAAGACAGCAATCAGCGCAGCGCCGTATTCGCCACCTCCGCCGCCGACCGCAACTCCGCCAGGTTCACCACCCGCGGCCCATGCAGCGCCGCGATCTGCGTCACGTCCAGCTTGAGTCGGAGCACGTTCTGGTAGAGATTGGTGGTGTACGGGTTGCGGGAAGTCGGTGCAGGCGCATTGGCCGCCGGCGGGGTGTAGGCGTCGGCTTCCACCAGCACCTTCTCGGCCGGCAGGTACACCAGCGAGAACGCATCGTTGTGGCCGTTGCCGGCGATGTCGTGGATCTCGATCGTGCGTTGGCCATCGCTCAGCACATGCTTGCCGGTGAAAGTCTCGAAGCGTGGCGTCTTGCGCGACAGTGCAAGCTGGTCGGGGTTGATGCTGCGCGGAGCGGCCCAGGCCTGCTCGTAGAAGGGCCGGTTGGCCGCGTTCGTCACGATCGTGGCACCCGCATCGGCAAAGGTGCGCAGGCCCCCGGAATGGTCGAAGTGGGCATGGGTGTTCACCAGGTACTTGATGGGCTTGCCTGGTGCCCGTTCGCGCGCCTTGGCGATGACGGCGAGCGAGCGCTCCTCGTTCAACGGCGCCTCGACGATCACCAGGTGGTCGCGCTGCTCGATCAGCACGCTGTGGTGCGTGCCGCCGGTGAGGTAGTACACGCCATCGGCCAGCTTGCTGGATGACACGGTCACGGACGCAGGTCTGGCGCTGGCCACTTCAGCCGGCACGGCCAGGCTGGTGCCTGCGCCGAGTGCCGCCTGCACCTGCGCCACCTTCAGCTCCAGCACCGGATGCCCGCCCTGGCTTCGCACGATGCGCGACGGGAACGGCACGCCGCCGAAGTCCTGGTAGGCCTCGAAGCGCGTCTCCACCAGCGTGTCGCCGAGCACCGGCGTGTCCACCCAGGTCTGCACGCGCGAGACCTCGCCGCGTGCGTTGAGCCAGCCCACGTAGTGCGTCTTGGCATCCACGTCGAACGAGACTTCCGTGCCGTCGCCGGTGGCGCGCGTCCTAGCCTGGTGGGCCTGCGCGGCCTTCACGAAGCCCTGGGGTGTCGACCAGATCTCGGCGCGTCGTTCGGCCAGCGCGGCCGGCTGCGTGGTGGCTGCAGCGGTCCCGCGGTTCCAGGCCTGCGTGCCCGCCACGTATTGGTCCACCGACTGGTCAGCCGGCGCGGGCCTCTCGCGGCCGGCTTCGATGACTTGTTGGCGGGTGATCTGCACGCGGGCGGCCGGCGCGGCGTAGTCGATATCGGCGCTGTAGCGGCTGACATCGAAAGCCGGCCACGGCAGGCCGGGCGCCGGGGCCTGGCCGAACTGGAACCAGCGGCCCGTGGCCTCGATGTGCAGGGCCTGCGTCTGCGACACCTTGAGCGCCTGGCTGGCCTGGTCGAGCGAGACTGGCTCGGACGAACTGCCGGCGGTGCTGCAGGCAACGAGCATGGCGGCCGCGCCGGACGCTGCCAGGGCCTTGAAGTGTCGGGTGGTGTGGATCGATGTCATGGGGTCCCTCCGGATGGGTTCGCAATGGTCTTGAATTGAAGCGGTGGTTCAGCACAGCCGACGAATGCCGCTGCCTGCCGCGCAAGCGCAAATCGCGTGCCTGTCGAAGAGGCCTGTTTCGCCTCGAATCCACTGAGCCTTGCTGCGCAATCAGCAGGACATCGGCCAGGAACCCAGCGGCTTGCTGCGTTCCGGCCAGCGTCGGGCATCTGGTACGCTGCGGCCCTTCTCTGGAGGGGGAAACATGAAGCAACGCTTCTGGGCTGCAATCACCGCGGCCCTGCTTGTCACGTCTTGCGCATCGCCGTACGGCAAGAACACGCTGTTCGGCGGCTACAGCGACACCCGCATCGACGATTCGCACTACCTGGTGCGCTTCGACGGCAACGGCAATTCCAGCCAGGACCGGGTCTGGAACTTCTGGATCTACCGCTGCGCCGAACTCACGAAGGAAAAGGGCTACGCCTACTTCGCGCTGGAGCGTTCGCCGGGCAAGACATCCAGCGCGCGGCAGATCGAGGACCAGATCCTCGCCCTGCGCGAGGGCGGCGACGAGACCCGCCTCATGCCCACCAAGGGCGCGAGCTACGTACCCATCTACATCCCGGGCTCGACGATCACCACCTGGCACACCAACGCCGTGGTCTCGATGATGGGCGACCCGCTGCCGGAGAACACGGTCGCGTTCAGGGCGCAGGCCATCATCGATCAGCTGGACGCCTACATCAAGTCCGACGGCAAGGTCGCGCCGCCGTCGCGCGACGAGATCTTCCGCAACGCCGTGGTGCTGCGCAAGGCCACGCCCGCCACGGGCTTCAGTGGGACGCTGTGACCATGACCAGAAACACCATGACCGCACCGCTTCATGCCCTGCTGGGCTGCGCCCTCGCCGCAGGCCTGGGCGCGCAGGCCCTGGCCGCGGAATCCGCCGATGCCGCACCCGATCCGTGGCGCGACTTCTACCTGCGCACCGGGGCGTTTTCGATGCCCTCCGATCTCTTCGGCATCAAGTTCGACGGCAGCGTCGCCAATGACGACCAGCGGCTGACCCTGCTGCGCCGCATCCAGTCCGAAGCCAACGAACGCGCCAACTGCCCGGAGATCGAATCCGTCACCGCCGCGCCAAAGCCCGGCAGCGACAGCACCGCGCGGCCCGACGGCTCACGCGTCGTGCAGGAGCTGTGGACGCTGAAGCAATGCGGCTACCGCATGCCCTACGTGATGACGCTGACCTTCCCCGCCCAGGGAAAGCCGACGTACCACATTGCGCCGCAGGTGCCGCTCTTGATCTCCGCACAGGGCATCGTCGTCACCGACGAGCAGGTGCGCAAGGAATACGACGACTGGGTGAAGGTGGGCGGCCGTGTGGAATACAAGGTCCGCCACATCCTCGTCCCGAAGAAGGAAGACGCCCAGGCCGCGCTCGACCGCATCCGCAAGGGCGAGTCCTTCGAGGTCGTGGCCAAGGACGTGTCCACCGACACACCCACGCGTTCGGCCGGCGGCGATCTCGGCTGGAACGTGCCGGCCTACTTCGCACCGCCCTTCGCAGAAGCGATGCTCAAGCTGGCGCCGCGCGGCATGGTCGACGCGCCGGTGTGGACGCGATTCGGCTGGCACGTCATCGAGGTGACGCAGGCGCGGCCCAAGGTCTACCCGCCCTTCGAGCAGGTGAAGGACCGCATCGCGCAATCGCTGCGCAAACGGGCGGACGAAGGCAAGCGGTAGCACCCAGGGCACGACGGCTGCGCACCAAGGTGCAGCCGCTGCCGTGAGTGGGCGCGTCCTACTTGTTGGGGACGCGTCATGAAAACTCGAGGGGCAAACTGAAGGCCATCTTTTTGAAAGCCTTCAGATGCCATCCTTCTTCAGAACAGCCGCGAACATCCTTTTGGCATTGGCACCATTTGGCGTCCATGCACAAGGATGCGACTTGTTGTTGCGCGACGGGGTGTTCAACGTCTTCAACAACTCCTCCAGCAAATACAGCTACGACAAGTGGCACCAGGCCTGGTGCAGCGGAGTGTTGAAGCAAAGCGGCTCTTCGTCGAACAGTGGGGCGAACCTGAGCCTTGGATTTGAAGACGTCTCCGTTGGAATCGGCTTTACCGATGCAAAGTCGTTCCAGGAGATGTACCAGCAAAAGTTTTGCGGAAACAACTCGCGCCTCACGGTCGACTTGTCTCAGGAATCGGCTTTCCAGAAGACTGCCGATCCCAGTTTGATTGCGGGATACAACCAATGCCGCAAGATCGAGACCAAAGGGCTCGAAACAAGCTTCCTGGTCGCTCCGACGCAGCACGTCTTCACTGTGTCGATGCGCTACAGCCAAGCGTTCGAGAACAACTCGCGGCCCAAGGTGAAGTCCATCGGATTCTTGCCAAAGGGTGCCGTTCGCTGCACGGGCTCGATCGTGCCACCGATGTACCTGACCGCAAGTTTCAATTCGCTGCAATGCGAGCGCCTGAAGGATTCGGCGATCTCCGTGTTCGTCGACACGGAGCTGGGTGCCTTCACGCGCGACCTCCCCGCCGTGGTGCCGCCACCTTCGGACACTGAACGAGTGTTGGCCGCGCTGCCTCGCGGTGCCATTCTCGCCTGGGGTTCAAGACAACGAATTCCCGGAGGATTCCATGTGTGCGACGGCACGGCAGGCACTCCTGACCTGCGCGATCGATACGCCATCGGAACAGATACCGAAGAGAAGATCGGCGAGCAGATGGGAGAAGCCAGGCACAGCCACTCGGGCACGGGGACAGCCAGCATGGACATCACCAAACACGGCTGGGCGCCTGGTGCCCAGTTCGAATCCGAAGGCAACCACACCTACAGGCATACCCATCCCGTCTCGATCACAACGGATGAAAGGGCCAACTACCCTCCCAGCACACGCGTGGTCTACATCATGAAGCTTTGAACTCGGCATCCATCGGGAGCGCACCACATGAACGACATGGAACGGAATGCATGGCACGGCGCGGGTTCGTCACTGAAGTTCGAACCGTCCGACTTCGATGTGATCGATCTTGTTCTTGGGCTCATACCCGAATTGCGAATATGCGCAACGGCGCTGAAACGCGCCCGTGCAGCCCAACTCGCCTACCCTGTGAACAGCGTGCAAGAGCTTTTCGGACTGCTGGAAAACAGACGCTTCTCCGGTGGCGGCCACGAGTTCGGCACCAAGGACATGAAAACCTTCCTGTCACCCCATTTCTTTCCGATTGGCAACGAGGGTGAGTTGGTCAGTCGCATCTACATCGCCTTGATGAGATGCAAACTGGAAGAGAACTCCCGGACGCAATCTTCAATCGATGCACTCAAGAACCAACAAGGATTCGCAGGGAGACTGTCATGAGCGCCGGATGGGTTTTCGTTCCATCGCAACAATGGGTCCGCATCTGCCAAACCGTTGCACCCTTCGGGTTTGTCTACGTCTGGACCCAGAACGCCGACTCGGTCCCTCCCCCTCAGGTGTCGTATCGCGTCTATTCAGCGGCGTCGCCCTTCTATCACGAGGGATCAGCCAGGTTCTTCATGCCCACACCGCTGGTTGTCAGCCTGCCTTCTCCCTATGTGGAGGTCTGGATCAATTCACCTCGTGATGAATTCATGCGGGTCACCTGATGCCGCTGTGGGCACGCCTCATGCGTCACTGGCGCGGATGCTTCTGACTCGCGTGGTCTTCTGCTATCGCCTCGTGCCCGCGCTCCAACGGCTGCGCCACCTGCGGCACGCCGCGCATCCTCACCGCCTCGGGCACGGCCTTCGGCGTTGAAAAGTCGCCCGCGATGAAGTTGTCCGCCAGTGCCTTCTTCGCCCGCTCGTAATACATCTGTCGATCGGCCAGGCCGTTGGTGCCGCCGTTGATGCGCTTGGTGATGGCCACGAAGTCGGGCTTGTCGGCCAGCTCGTTCAGGCCGTTGCTCTTCCAGAACAAGCCGGCCGTGGCGAAAGCCCATTGCGGGTCGGCGGCGAGTTCTGGCTGGTCCACCAGGTCCACACCCAAAAGATCGCCGTACTTCTTGTAGTTGAAGCGGCCGGTGATCTGGATGGGCCCGCGGCCCTTGAAGCGCTTGCCGTCGCCCGGCTGCGTGTTGCCCAGCCGCTTGGCGAGGTCCGAGGGCGGCTCGTAGCGGCGCTGCGCGTCGGTGGGGCCCCAGATCTCCTCCATGAACCTGAACTCGCCGGATTCGTGCGCGAGCTGGGCGACGAAGGCCGCCGTGCGCAGCATGTTGCCGATGCCGCTGTCGGCCATCACCTTGTTGAGATGCGGCAAATACAGCTGCGCCTTCTCAACCGTCAAGTGCGGCATCACCTGCCGCAGCTGCGAGTCCGTGATCATGGTGAGTCTCCTTCATGTGCTGCCGCCACACTTCTTGACGGCGATCTCCAGGAACCGGTGCAAGGTGGGATCGGTCTCACCCGCCAAGGCCTTCTGCAAGGCCGGCAGCAGCGAAGGCCAGGTGACCAGCGCCGCCGCCTTGGCAGCCGCTGCGCGCACCGGCACGTCCGCGGCACCCAGGCGCTGGGCGATGGCGTCCTTCAGGCCGGCATGCTCCTGCTCGGCGGCGAGGGCCGCGCGCACCAGGGCAGCCGGGTCATCGGGTTGGCGCAACGCGATGTCGATGAACTCCTGCGCGGGCCGCAGCATGAGCATGTCGTTGAGCTTGGTGGCCACGTCATGCGCATGCGCATCGTCGCCCGCAATGACGCTCACGAAGGACACACCCATCGCCCGATCGCTGGTGAGGTCGATGGCCGTGTCCCGCCGGCCTTCCTGCTCCCAGCGGTCCACCGTGGTGTTGCCGAAGGTGTCCTGCTTCGCATGCCGGAACGGCGCCAGCTGGTAGCGAAACAGCGTGAACGCGGCATCCTGCACGCGCTTGAGTGCCTGCTCGGGCGTGACGCCTGCCGAGAAGACCATGTTGATGGGTCGTGCCATGAAGAATCCTTGGTCATCCTGTGAAGCTCTTGAGGAACAGCACCAGCTTGGTCGTGAGCGCCTCTGCGGCCTTGACGATATCGTCGGACGACTTGCCGGAGCCGGGCTTGCGTGCTTCGAACCAGTTCGAGAACGCCTTCGATACTTGCGCAAGTGCAGAACTGCCGTCGCCGTAGATGTCTTTGTTGGTCTCCATCAGGTGGCGCAGCTTCAAGAATATCTTGGCAATGCGCCGCTTGCGCTCGTCCCCGGCACGCTGGACCTTCTTGCGCTCGGACTTGCTGCGGCCGTCCAGCACCGACTTGTCCTTCTCCGCCGCGGCCGCCACGGCCGACTTCTCCGGCGCCATCGGGTTGTTCTTGTCCAGCACCTCGCCCACCAGGGCCTTTTCCTTCTTGGCCTGCTGGGATGGCGCCGTGGCATCCAGCTCGGCCTTGGCCGTCGCGGTGGACACGCCCAGGCTGGTCAGCACGCCGGGCTGGCGCGCGCCTTCCAGTGCGATGAGAGTCTGCGTCTTTTCCGAGAAGTCCAGCGACTTCTCCGACTTGGCGATGTCCTTGTACTTCGCGCCGCTGCCGCCCATGGCGATCACGGTGGTGATCAGCGAAGCCGACGGGTCGTCGGGCTTGCCGGTGAGCCGCGCCTTCGCGCGCTGGGCGCCGGCCTTGATGTGCTGGATGAACTGCGCGAAGCCGCCACCGGCCATGCGCATGCCGGCGACGAACTTGGCCGGGATGCTGCGGCGGCCCGCCGCGTCCAGCTTCTTCTTCAAGTCCCACGACAAGCCTGAGCCGGAAGCCTCGGCCTCCTGGAACTGGCGCAGCGTGTCCACGGAGTCGTTCTGCTTGGGCCCGTCGCCGTCGGCCTGCTCGCCCGCATCTTCCTTGGCGCGCGCCGCGTCGTACTGCTCCAGGAACTGGGTTTCCGCCGCCTGGATGATCGGCTCCAGCGCGCCGCCCAGCTTGAGCTGCTCGGCCCGGCTCACTTCCTTCTTCGGATTGACCCGCGCCTCGATCACCTCGCCCTTGAGCTTGAGCGACGACAGCCCGCTCATGAAGGCGATGCCCATCAGGCGCACCTTCAGCGACAGCTTGCCCACGCCCTTGCGCAGCAGCGCCTGCACCTTGGGCGTCGCCTTGGCCACGCCGCGGTCGAGCTTGTCCTGCTTGGCCTTTTCCTTGTCCTTCTTCTTCTGGCTCGGGTCCTTCTTCTTGGCCGCCTTCTTCGCGTCCTTCTTGGCCTTGCGCTTGGCGCGCCAGTCGCTGAACTTCTTCTTGAGGTTCTTGAACTTGCCGCCGATCTTCTTGGCGATCTTCTTCAAGGCCTTGCCGACCTTCTTCAGCGCGGCCTTGATCTTGGCCATGATCTTCTGCGCGATGGCCTTGACCTTGCTGCCCACCTTCGAGGCCGGCCCGCGCAGCTTCTTGAGCAGCCAGTTCGCCACGAAGTCGATCACCACGATGGCCGCCGCCGCCAGCAGCTCGGCGAACTGCGGCCCGGCGCCGCCGGCCTTCACCGCCTTCAGGAAGGACACGAACTTGCCCAGCGCCGAGATGATGCGCTGCACGGTGCCCCAGGCCGCCTGCAGGCCTTCGATGATGGCCATCACCGCGCCGGCGGCCGGCACGATCATCGCCACCACCTTCTCGATCAGCAGCTGGATGAGCGCCGCGGGAATGGCCGCCTTCAAGGCCTCGAAGGCCATGTGGCCCACCTCCTTCATGGAGATGCCGCCCTTCTTGAGCACGTTCCAGATGGTCAGGCCCACGCCCAGCACTTCTTCCAGCTTGTCGTTGAACCACCCCTTCACGGCCGCCTTGAAGGCCTTCCACAGGTGGTTCTTCACGCCGTCCATCACCGCCGCGCCGAGGTTGCTGATCCAGCCGCCCGGGTTGGACGCGATGTCCTTGATGAGCACGACGAAGGTACCCACCAGGTCGGCCACCGACTTGGCGAACTTGATGGCGCCATCCACCGCGGCCTTGGCCGCATCGAGCACCATGAACATCGCCTTCTTGTAGGCGTCCAGCAGGAACTCGAAGGCCTTGCCTAACAAGTCGAGCAGCTTGGTGATGCCCTTCTTCAAGGCGTCGGCCAGCTTGTTGACCGCGTTCTCGGCGTCCTTCACGCGGTTCTCGATGAAGCGCCGCCACTTCTTCTTCAGGCCGGGGAAGGCCGCGAGCAGCACGTCGCCCAGCGCGATGAGCGCCGCGCCCACCGCCTTGATGACGGCCACGATGGCCTTGCGCGCCGCCTCGATGACCGCCACCGCCAGCTTCTTGGCCTTGTCGATGATGGTGCGAACGAGCTTCTTGGCCGCGTCGAAGATCGCGGTGATGCCCTTCTTGAGCGCATCGAAGAACGAGGCCACCTTGCTGGACAGCCAGCCGAACACGCCGCCCGATTCCTTCTTGGCTTCGGACTTCTTGGTCGCCGCATCCTTCTCGGCCTTGGCCTTTTCCTCGCCGGCCTGCTTGTCGCCTTCCTCGATGTGCTTGCTCGCGTCGGCATCGGCCTTGGTCTGCTCGGCGGTGACCTTCTCGTTGCCCTTGGCGACTTCCTTGCCGGCCTTCTCGTTGGTGGTCTTGATCTCCTTGCTCTGCTCGGAGGTCCAATCGCTGCGCGCCTTGGACACCTCGCTGCGGGCGCCGGACTTCTCGGCTTCCTGCTGCGCGAGGTTGTCCTCCTTGAGCTTGGCCATCTCCTGGTCGTTCTTGGTCTTTTCCTCGGAGACCTTGGCCTGGTGCTCGCCCTTCTTGGACGCCATGTCGGCCTGCGCCTGCACCATCGCCGCGCTGACCTCGGGGCCCTTCTTCTCCTTGGCGATGATGCCCACGCCCTCTTCGGCTGCGGCCGCGTCGGCCGCCGCACCCTTGCCGCCGCCACCGCCCGGGTCGGCCACATTCGGACCCTTGATGACTTCCTTGGGCCGCGTCACGCGGATGGCGTTTTCGCCTGCGGGCTTGGCCGCATCGACCGCGCCCTGCGCCTGCTGTTCGGCGGCCGTCTTGTCGAGCTCGGCCTTCTGCTGGTCGGCCGCAGCGGGGTCGGCATCGCCCTTGAGCTCCACCTTGGGCGCTTCGCCGGCGGACACGTCCAGGCCCGGGTCGGTGGTGGGCATGTCGTCCACCGCGCCTTGCACCTTCTCGCCGTCCTCTTCCGAAATCTTGCCGCCCTCGCCGGCGGTGACCGTGGGGGCCACCACGTCCTCGCTGGGGGCGGGGCCGGCTTCCGGCGTGGCTTCGGGCTGCGGCGTTTCCTGCGACGCCTCGGCTTCGACCTCCGCAGGCTTGTCACCGCCCTCACCGCCATCGTCGGTCTTCACGCAGGTGGCCGGTGCGCCATCGGCACCCACCTCGGCCTGCGGGATCTGGTCCTGCAGCGAGGTGGCTTCCTCGCTCGCCGTGCGGTCGATGGAGCTGCTCACGCCGCTGAGCGCCGCGCCGGCCTGCACCGGGCTCATGGAGGCTGCGGCACCCAGGCCTGCGGCCGGATCCTGCGAGGCCGTGTCGGGCGGCGGACCTTGTTCGGCTTCCTGCGCACCGCCGCCGCCGCCACCACCACCGCCGCCTCCTCCGCCACCACCACCCTCGCCGCCACCGCCCACGCTCTCGCCGAGCTCGGCCACGCCCGCGCTCTTCTCGCCGGGGGCCAGTTCGCCGCCCTCGCCACCGGATGCACCCGCGTTCGCGTCGGCATGCTGCTCGGCCTTCTCCTGCGCGTGCTCCTCGCTGCCGGTCTCGGCCACCTCCTGCGTTTCCGCATGCTGCTCGCGGGCATCGTGCCCGGCCTGCTGGCGCTGGGCCGTGTCGGGTTCCTCGTGGCTGGCTTCGCTGACCGACGGCGTCTTCTCCGACACCTTGTCGGCCGCCTTGGGCGAGTCGGTGACCTCGGCAGCACCACCGGCAGCGCCGGCCGCTTCGCCTTCTTCGCCACCGCCTCCTCCACCACCGCCTGCGGATTCAGCAGCGGCTTCGCCACCACCACCGCCGCCGCCTTCAACGGCCGGAGCCGCCTCGCCACCGCCACCACCGCCTTCGGAGGCTGCTTCGCCACCGGCGCCACCAGCATCGCCGCCGTGTGCTTCCTCCGGCGAGTGCGCGGCCGATCCACCGGCCGGCGCGTGTTCACCCTCGGCATGCGCCTCCTCGGCGGCGCCTGCGGGATTGGCCTGCGCCATCCGCTCTTCGGTCTTCTCCTGCACGGTTTCAGCGGGTCCGGCGGCCTGCCCGCCGGGCGCGGATTCGGCGGCCGCTTCGGCGCCCTCGCCTCCACCACCGCCACCTGCGGATTCACCGGCGGCACCCGCGGGGCCCGCACCACCACCTCCCGCACCGCCGCCGCCACCCACCGCAGCGGCAGGCGTCGCGCCGGCCGCCTGTGCGCCGCCACCTTCGGCGGCACCACCGCCCGTGGCCTGACCGGCTGCCGCCTCGTTGGCGACGTCGGGATTGGGCTTGTCCGCCGGGCCCGCTCCCTTGCCCTTGGCATCGGCCTTGCCCGGCGTGGGCGCACCCTTGCCGCCCACGCCGTCCTTGGCGTGGGCCTCTTCGGCGTGCGCGGCATCCTTGCCGTGTTCCGCCCCTGGCTTCTTCGCATCGGCCTTTTCGCCACCCTTGCCGGTGGCCTTCTTGCCGGCCTGTTCCGCACCGGCCACGGCCTTCGGGTCGGCCTTGGCCTGCGTCTTGTCCGCAGCCTTGGCATCGGGCTTCTTCGCCGATGGTTCGCCTTGCTTGTTCTGCAAGGGCGATGCCCCGGCTGCTGCAGGCTTGCCGTCGGGCGTGGTGGTCCTGGGCGCGGCAGGATCTACCTGCGCCTGCATGCCGCCTGCACCAGTGACGCCACCCACGCCATCCTTGGCCGAGGTGGGCGTCGACGGCACCGATCCGGCTGCGCCCGAGACGGACGCGCTGGACGCGGTGCTGCCTGCAGCCGTTGGCGCGGCCGGCTGCGAAGTCATGGCACCGGCGCCGCCTGCAGTTCCCGGCGTCGCACTCGAAGCCATGCCAGGAGCCGTGCCCGTGCCACTCGCGGCGGCTCCGGGCGCTGTGCCGGCAGGCATGGGTTGCACCGGACCCGCAGCGCCGGATGCCCCGGCGGCAGCCGCGCTGGCCGCTGCACCTGCGCTCGCCGAGGATGTGGCCTGCGTCGACGCACCACCGGCCGCCTGGCTCGACGGCGAGCCGCTCGCCGCCTGCATCGATGGCGTGGCCGATGCACCCGTGTGGCTCGACGCGGACTGCAGGCCAGGCGCGGCCGTGGCGGTCGCCGTTGCCGGCATGCTGGTGGCCGCCTGCGCAGACGGTGACACGCCCGCCGCCGCTCCACCCGCGGGAGGTGAAGAAGCCCCTCCCACGGTCGACGAACCCGCCCCGCCTTGCATGTAGCGCGGCAGGCTGCTTTGCTGCGAACCACCTGCCGCAGCGCCTGCACCTTGCATCGGCGATGCAGCCGCCCCTGCGGCCGGGGCATCCTTGCCCGCCGAAGCGCCGGCCGCTTGCATGGCCGACGCACCCTGCGGCTTGGCCACCTCCGGCTCGGCATGCTCGCTGGCCGGCGCGGGCGCTGCCGGCAGGCGCCGTCGGGCGTCAGTTGATGTCGGGCGTGTGGTATCGAACACGGCGTGCCCGCGCCCTCAGAGACTGTCTGGCGCGCGCTGGCCGAGCTTGCGGTACTCCAGCGCCAGTGCCTCGCGCAGGTCGTCGGCCATCAGCGATGCGTCGGCACCCGTCTCCTGCGCACGCTGCCGCGCCAGCAAGGACGCCGTCAGCACCGCATTGCGGATGTGCCCACCGGGCAGGTCCACCAGCGCGGCGATGGCGCTCATCACCGATGCATCCACCTGCGGCGCCTCGCCCAGGTGCAGCGACCACAGCGTGCGGCGCTCGGCCACGTCGGGCAGCGGGAACTGCACCACCGAATCGAGCCGGCGCAGGAAGGCATCGTCGAAGCGTGCCTTGCTGTTGGAGGTGAGCACCGCCACGCCGTGGAAGGTCTCCAGCCGCTGCAGCAGGTAGTTGGTCTGCATGTTGGCGTAGCGGTCGTTGGCCTGCTTGACGTCGGTGCGCGCGCCGAAGAGCGAATCGGCTTCGTCAAAGAGCAGAACCGCATCGAGATGCTCGGCCCGCGACAGCAGCTGCGCGAGGTTCTTCTCGGTCTCGCCGATGTACTTGCTGACCACGGCGGCCAGGTCCACGCGCACGAGCGGCCGCGCGAGGCGGTCGGCCAGCCATTGCGCGGCCAGCGTCTTGCCGGTGCCCGAGGCGCCGATGAACAGGGCCTTCACACCCTGGCTCAGCCGGCCCCTGAGCAGTGGCCCGAGTTTTTCGCCCGCATCAGAGCGGGCCAGGCAACGCGTGAGCAGCAGGCCCAGCTCGCGGTGCACGTCCGGCGGGCCGACCCAGGCATCGGCGGGGATGCGGTCCGACGAGACCTGGGCCCAGGCGGAGAGGCTCCGCGCGCTGGAGCGCACCGCCTCCTCGATGGCGGCGTGCGCGAGTCCGTCCTGCGCGTGGGCCGCGGCTTGCGCCAGCACCGAGATGCCGCAGCGCGAGCGGGCGATGGCGTCGCGGTCTGCAGCGGCAATGCCATCGGGTGCGAGCTCGCGCAGGCCGGACCACAGCGCGAGCCGGTCCTGCGCACCGGGCATGCCCAGTTCGAACTCATGCAGGGGCAAGGTGGTCTCGAAGGCGCTGTCCGTGCCGGCCAGCACGATGAGCGGGCCAGACCAGTGCGACAGCTGCGGCACGCGGGTGGCACTGCCGGGCGCGGCCTGCGCTTCCCACACCGGCACGCCGCGGGCGGCGATGAGCGCAGGCACAGCGCCTTCGCGAGCAGACAGCACCGCGAAGGCATCGGCAGAAAGGGCCTGCACATCGTCGGCGCCGCCGATCTCGAATGCCGTGCGGCCGATGGCCGAGGCCACGCGTGCGGCCATGCCGCGCAGCTCGCCGGCATCCGCGCCGCGAAGCACGACGGCGCAGGGCCCTTGCGATGCGGCCATCAGCCCCGCCAACCGATCGCCGGCCTGAGACCATGCAGCCGGGACGGGCCAGCGAGGTTCAGCCAGAGGCCGCATCAGCAGGCGGCCCAGCGGCGTCGCATGGCGAGCCGGTTCGGGTGACGCCAGCCACGCGACGATGGACGCCGGCATCTGCACCGTGCGTGCATGCGCGAGCTGCTGCGCTTCCGACAACTGCAGCAGTCCGCTGGCGAGCGCCGCGCCCTGCAGCATGCGGCTCATGGCCTGCGCGGGCGACAGCGGCGTGTCGTCTGCAATGCAGGCAGCAAGGCTCGCGACAAGACCGAGGGTGGGACGGCCGGGACCGATGCGGGTCGCGTTGCCCTGCAGCAGCGAGACCGCGGCGGCCAGGCGTGCATCCAGCTCCACCCACAAGGCCAGCGCGGCGGCCGCTTGCTCGACATGCCCCAGGCCCAGCGCATCGACCAGCGGCGCGAGCACGCCTTCTTCCACCACCGGTTGCGCCTGCGCGTCGCGCAGGCATTGCGCATCGGGATGTTCGAGCTGATCGGCCGGCAAGGCCGCGGCCATGGCGGCCAGCAGCCGGGCATGCAGGGAGAGGCGCACCCGCTTATCCACGAACGTCCTCCTCGGGCACGGGCAGCAGGCCGGCGTCGATGAAGTGGAAGTTCACGATGCGGCCGAACCACGGCACCCAGCCGGGGTCGGCATCCAGGCCGAGGCGGCGCAGGCGCATGTCCACGTCGTCCATGGCGAAGACGACATCGATGTGGGTGGGCGTGGCGCTGACCCAGGCGGGGCGGCGCACGAGATCGGCGAGGTCCATGCGGGCGTGGCGGCGCAAGGTGCGGCGAAGGCGCAATGTCCACAGCCGCAGGGACGGATGGGGCGGGGCATCCAACCACGCCCGCTGCGGCTCGTCCTCCGGCGCTTTTGCCACATCCAGACAGCAAAGCAGCAACGCTTGCACCAGCCGTCGCCGCTCGCTGGCTTCCACGCCCTGCAACCGCCTGTCGAAGCGCAACGCCGCCAGCACATTGAGCACCAGCATCAACCCACCGCAGCGTGTGAAGGCCGCATCGACCAGCCACGGCCAGGACGGTTGGAATGCGGCGCGCGCCGCCCTCGCTTTCACCCTCGGCTGAGGCTGCGGCGTGAGGCCGGATTCGATCTTCCAGGCCTCGGGCCGCGAGGCCGTGCCGGTGTCGGCGCGCTGCCTCGTCGGATCAGCCGCCGATGCGCCGGCCCGTGCCTCCAGCGTGGGCTCATCCAAGGCATGCACTTGCGGTGCATCCTTCTCCGCGACGCCGGCCTGCGCCTGAGCCGAGCCCTCACCAACGGCCGGCATCGCCAACGACTGGCCGGCCATCCACACCGCCCGGCTCGCCACGGCCAGCACCTCGTCCATCGATGGCATCCGCCGCAGCACCGGTTCCAGCCAAAGGGCTGCCAGCAGGTTCGCCGGTGCCTCGTCCATCGGCGCCCAGGCTGACAGCCTTCGCGCCACGATGGCAAGCGGTGGAGGCAAGGCCTTGGCCGCACGCACGCGAGCCACGAGTGTGGCCACGGGTGCCGACCGCTGTGCATGTGCCGACGAGGTCAACACCTGCAGCAACCGGCGATGCGAAACCGCCGGCATCCCACGCACCAGGGCCACCAACGCTGCATCGGGCCAGCGCTTCAAGGCACCGGCCACCGCAGGCTCGCTCCCTTGCAGCGCAGACTCCATCACGCACTCGATGGCGGCGCTCACCGGCATCGCGGCCACCGCCTTCAACTCAGGCAATGCCGCGCTCCAGAACCACGCGGCCGGCACTTCACCACCGGCCACCTTCGCAAGCCACGCCATGCGCGCCTCGAACCGCGAGGCGAAGAACACCGCCTCCGACCGCCCGGCCGACGGGTGCACCGCCGGCACAGCGCGCAAGGCCGCGGCCCGCCAGGCCGTTTCCATTGCACGCGCCACCAGCGCCGGGCTCGCCCGTGGCGGCAACGCCGCCAGGCGCAGGCGGCGCACCAGCACCAGTCGCCCCGCATCGCCGAAGTCGGCAGTGTTCAGCGCATCCTCCACCGCGAAGCGCATCTGCGCCGCATCGTCGTCGCAGGCCGGCATCAGCTTCGCATGGCCCACGATGCGCGCGCGCCGGCCGGCATCCAGGGCCTGCTGGGCACGCACGATGGCGGACGCACTGCTCATCTACCGCATCCTCACCATGCGCAGCGCATCCACCTGCTTGGCCACGCGCTTCTCGGCCACGGGGTCGGCCGCCTGTTGCGCCGGCCTGGCCGCCATGGCGCCGGGGTTCCTGGGCACCGCGTCGGCCTGCACCTTCGCGGCTTCGGCACGCTGCACGGTCGCGGTCGTCAGCGGCGGCCCGGCCTGCACCTGCACGCGCATGCTGGCATCCAGCATCACCGACGGCCCGCCAGGCGCGTGGGTGATGCGCGCGGTCGCGACGCCATCGGCCAGGTCCTCGACGACGGCGCGAGCCAGCAGCGCCTGCGTGGCCGGCGAATGCACCAGCACCTGCATGCCGATGCGCGTGACCTTCGGGTCGATGTCGATGTCCAGCCGCGTGTTGACCACCGACGGCACCGGCCGGCGGATGCGCGCGCTGATGATGCGCTTGACCGGCGCGTGCGCCGCCAGCAGCATGCACACGCGCACCAGGTCGTTGATGGCCTCCTGCGCGGGCGCCTCGTCGGCCACCTGCGCAAACAGCCAGTCCACCATGCGCTGCATCTGCCGCCAGGCGATGTAGTCCACGCCCAGGCTTTCATTGCCGAAGCCGGGCAGCACGGTCAGCACGCGCAGCGACACGGTGGCATCGAGCTGCGAGAACAGCTCGGCCCAGCGCAGCCGCGTGGCCGGCGGCACGTTGCAGAACGACGCGTGCAGGCACGAGGCCACGCCGGCGATGTCATCGAGCAGTCCCGACGCTGCCAGCGTCACCTCGCGCTGCTGCGTGCCCACCTGCAGCAGGTCGCGCACGTTGGCGATGCGCTGCACCGGCTCGATCGCCTGGCGCCAGCTCGATGCGTCGAAGGCCACGAGCTGCTGCGCCGCATCCTGGTAGGTCTTGGTGATGCGCTCGGCATGCCGCTCGAAGGTGTAGTTGAGCATCTGGCCGGTGCCGGTGTGGGCGCCTTCGGTCACGCCGAGCGCACTCACCGTCTGCACGGCCTTGCCCAGGAACACCCGCTGCTGCGCCTGCGCCACCACGCGTTCGATGTCGGTGATGCGGTCCAGCTTCACGAACACCTGCGAGATCGGCTTGAGCCAGTGCACCGGCACGTCGCGCAGCGTGTCCACCATCGCCATGAGCTCCGGCGGCGCATCGTGCGCATCGTTGCGGCAGCGCGGCACCGGGTCGGACACATCCGCCGGCTGCGCATCCAGCAAGGGGACGTCCTGCAGCGTCAGCGTGAAGCGCGGACGGCGGAACACGAGGTACGGCACCTGCTCGGCAAGGATGGTCTTGCGCTTGGTGATGAGCGCGTCGATGCGCGCCTGCTCTTCGTCGCGCAGCGCGCGCGCCACCGAAAGGTCGTGCCGCACTTCGGCGAGCTTCAGCGCCAGCGAAGCCAGCAGGTCCTGGATCTTCGCGGTGACGCCCGAGATGCGTTCGCGCGCGGCCTTCGCGTCGGCCTGGAGGCGGCGGTAGTCCTCGCCGCGCAGTTCCATGCCGCGCAGGAAGCGGATGGTGTTGTCGATGGCATCGATGCCGCGGCGGAAGTACACCGCCTCGTGCAGGTCGCTGCCCACATCGGCAGCGTCCTCGTCGCTCATGTCCACGCCGCCCAGCAGGTCGCCGGCGGTGACGGTGGTCGGGTTGTCGCCGCTGGCCTTCTTGTAGCCGAAGATGGGCAGGTCATCGACCACCAGGCCGCTGGCCTTCAGGCCGTTGATGCCGGTGACGACGAAATCGTTCTTGCCCTTGGCCGCGGTGTTGCTCGACACCACCGAGGCCGGCAGCGTGAAGCGCTCGGCTACCGTGACGGTGTTGTAGGTGGCGCCGATGAGGCTCGCGCCCACCACGTCCTTGATGGCCGGCGGGGCCTCCACGCTCAGTTGCGCCGGCCGCAACGCGGCCACCGCACTCACGCCGAGGCCCGTCCGGGCCGTGGCGCCGATGATCTTCACCGGCGTGGCGGCCACTTCGGGCGTGATCTTCACCGCGCCTTCCACTTCGAGGCCCGGTCGCGCGCCGATGGCAGCCGTGGGTGCGGCCGCGATGATGACCGAGGGTGCGGCTGCAGCCACCGAGGCAATGGGAATCGCCGCCTGCGGCGCCGCTGCCACTGAAGTGAACAGCGATGAACTGGACGAGGACAGCGCGAAGGTGCTGGTCGGCAAGGACACGCGGCTGGTCGTGCCGGTGAGCCGCGTCGCGCCCAGGCTGCTGACGCCCGCGCGAGGCGCCGGGCCGCGCGACCGCGAGCGCGGCGTGGCCGGGCTGTTGAAGTCCGGCGGCGTCACGGCCTTCGCGTTCAGCTGCTTGAAGTAGTCGCTGAACTCCTTCTCGGTGGCCACGGGGTTGTCGTTGCGCTGGACGAGTTCGGCCGCCGCGGGCGAGGTGAGGAAGCGCCCCGCATCGTCGGTGCCCAGCACGCTTTGCCGGATGCGGAAGATGTCGGTGCGCGCACGCAGGAAGCCGAAGTCCACGTGGTCGCCCGCGGCCTTGATGCGGCCGTCCAGGCGCTGGATGAGTTCGTCCAGCCCGCCGTCGATGGTGCGCGGCGGCGTGGTGGCGTTGCGCAGCCCGGCGGGCTCGCCCAGCTCCACCGTGAGGATGCCGCCGCGGAAGTTCTTCCAGCTCGACAGCAGCTTGTCGAGCTCGCTCACGTGGCGGGTGTGCGGGCGCGCCACGCCCGTCGCGTCGGCACTGGTCGAGGCCGACGAGGGCGGCGCCTCGACGGGCACGCCGAAGGCCGCATCCTCCGACGCATCGGCCGGATCGCCCTGGTCCACCCACACCCAGGTCGACGCATCGATCACCTGCGCGCCGGGCGGCAGGGCATCGGTCACCCAGTAGCTCTCGATGCCGCTGGCGGCCTTGCCGGCGTAGCCCCAGCTCACCTGGCTGGGCTGCGCGCCGCCGAAGATGGCGAACGCGAGGCCATCGATCTTCTGGCCAGCCAGGCCGGCGCGCGACATGGGCACGGACAGCTTCGTCCACACGCCCGTCTGCGGCAGGTCGCCGATGCGGTCGCCGTCGGCGTCGGCCGGCACGTCGCCCCAGGTGAAGGGCTGGACGATGCGCGCCTCCTGCGGCGGATCAGCGCTGATCAGCGCACGCACGCCGATGCCAGCCGGCGCGCTGTCGATGCGCACGAAGACGATCAGCTCGTCCACCGCCTGGAACTCCAGCTTCAGATTCGCAGCAGTGAACCCGTGGATCTGCGCGCTGTTGGCAACGGCGTTCGAACGGTGGATGCGCGCGAAGGCCAGCGCATCGAGCGCGCCGGTCTCGTCGGGCAGGGCGTTGGCATCGTCCTGCGGGTAGCTGGGCGTGTCGCCCACCATCGCCTGCGTGAGCAGGTCGTAGCGACGGCGCAGCGCATCGCGCCGCGTGAGCAGCTTCAGCCGCTCGCCGGTGAGCCGGTCGACCTCCAGGTCGAACAGCGGGTTGATGTGCACATCGAGCTGCAGCAGCTCGGGGTCGTAGAAGCGCGAGGGCACCGGCACCAGCAGCTGCACCTGGTCGCGCAGCGACAGGTTGAAGGGCAGGAGCGGCGAGGCTTCGGCGATGAGCGCGTCCACCATGTCCACCGGGATGGGCTGGGCCTGCACGTCGAAGGTGGGCGGAAAGAAGCCCTGGCGTCCGGCCACGAAGTCGGCCGCGTCGCGCGGCAGGACGCCCGCTGGCGGCAGCCAGTCGAACTGCTGCGCAAGCACGGCAGCGGTGCGCTGGTCCTGCGGCATCTCGGCCAGGTGTTCGAGCAACTGAGACACGCGCGCCTGCCACAGCACGTCGTCGCCCGACCAGGGCACGAGCGCGCTGCGGTTGTGGCGGCCGCCGCCCTGGCGCACCACGGCGGCACGGTCGGCGAAGACAGGCTTGAAGCCGGCGTCGAAGGCCACGATGGACAGCGGCACGCCCAACTGCTCCCACGGCCAGGGCTTGCCGCGGTCAGCCAGCAGCGCGGCCTGCGCGGCGATGGCATCGAGCTCGGCCTGGGACATGCCGGCACGGTCCATCCACTCGCGCATGGACCGCGGCTGACTGATGGACAGGCGCTCGCGCTCGGCGTTGAACACCGCATACGCGAGTCGGTTGCGAAAACGCGCATCGATGGTCGTGCCGTCCGTGCTCCACAAGGGCAGCGGCCGATCGTCCGGCCAGGGCGACCACACGAGCTGGAAACCGTCTTCCCACGCGGCGCGTGAGAACGCGGTCTCCTCCGTCGCGTTCGGGCACGGCGAATCGTCCTCGCCGCTGCGGTCCAGCGCGATGGTGCGCGGCACCGCGACCAGCACCATCGCATGCGGCAGGAAGCTGGCGCCGCCCAGGTCGGTCAGCACCTGCTTGAGCGAGGCCTGCCGCTGGAAGCTGGACAGGCGTTGCCAGGGCGTGGCGCCGACGTGTGCGGCCTCCAGCTCCTTCTCCACGCGCGGCGAGATCACGCTGATGGCATCGAAGGCGACATGCAGCGGGTAGGCGAGCTCGATGTCCTGCCCATCGGGCGAAATGGCGTGCCCCGGCAGCAGCACCAGCGTGTTGCCTTCGATGGCCAGCTCCAGCCCGTCGATGACGCCCGGCGCCACCGACTGCCCGAGCCGCATCGCATCGGCGATGCGGCCGCGCTGCTCGTCGATGAGCGCGGTGTGCGTGAGCGAACGCTGCGGGAACAGGTTCAGCCGCTTGCGCAGCGCAGGCTCGTCGGCGCTGGCCTTGGCGTAAGGCCCCAGCGCGGGAACAGTCACGAGCACGTGCTCGCCGCCGAAGGGTTGGTCGATGCCGCGCAGGATCTTCATCTCATTGCTCCAGCTTCACGCCGGCCAGCGCGGACAGGCGCTTGGCCGAGTCGGGCGCCTTGGCCGCATCGCGCAGTTGCAAGGCGAAGTCCGCATGCTTGAGCACGGGCAGCTCGCGCACCGCGCGGTCCAGCAGCGGTGCCACGCCGCTGTCGGCCACGGCCTTCACGACCTCGGGAGTCTGCAGGTCCGTCTTCACGTCGGGCTGCGCCGCCTGGGCCAGCGCATCGAAGCCTTCGCCCAGGCTCGGGTCGCCGAACTCGCGGGCGATCTCCAGCACGTCGTCATGGCGCAGGCCCTCGTCGCCGCGCGAGTCCGAACGCACCGCCAGTGCCGTGAAGGCGCTGCGGCGCAGCAGGTCGGAGGTGGCCAGCACGTTGGTCGCCAGGGTGGTGGACACCGCCAGCTTGGGCGCCGCCAGCAGGTTCACCGTCTCGGCGCGAGCCAGCGTCGGGATCTTCGCGACCAGGCCGTTGAAGCGCGTGAGCACGGCATCGGCCCGCACGCGCACGTCGACCTCGGTGTCGATGCTCTTCGCATCGCCCGCCAGCCGCAGCGTGGCGCTGGAGATCTCCGCGGTGTAGGGCAGTTGCCGGCGGCGCAAATACCAGAACATGCCGCGCCCTTGCATGTCGGCATTGACCTGCGTGCGCGCGGCCTCGACGGCACGCTGCCAGGCCAGGGCGAGGAAGTCCGGCGCAAAGTCGCCGATGGGCGGCGCCACCAGCAGCTCGGGCTGGGAGATGCGCACCAGCGACTCCAGCGGCGAACGCTTGGCGATGAGCCCGGCCGATGCAGAACGCACCGGCCGCACCACCGTCTGCAGCGAGCGCTTGTTCGCTTCCAGTTGCTGCCGCGTGACCGGCGCGACGATGAGGATGGACAGGTGGTCCAGGTCGTCGTCGGAGGCGCGCAGGTCGATGGGCGGCAGCGCGAGCGATTCCTGCACCAGCGCCGCCAGCTCATCGCTCGGGATGAACGCGAACTGGCAGTCCACCATCGGCGGGAAGTAGTTCTGCAGCAGCGTCAGTGCACCGAGCTGCGTCTCGAAGCGCAGCGTGGAGGCCGGCAGCGGCCCCACCGGCGGCAGCGTCTCGAACTGCTTGGCCGCGGCGAAGCCCGTCTGCACCGAGCCGGTATCGATGTCGTCCATCTGGTCCTGGTGCTGCTTGAGCCAGGCTTCGAGCAAGGCACGCGGGCGCTGCGACAGGCCGGCCGCGAGCGTGGACTCGGCCCCGACCTCGCGCCGAACCATGTGCACGTCGATCCAGCGCAGCGCACCGCCTTCGAGGCACAGCATGGCCAGCGGCAGCGCGTCCTGCAGCACGCCGGGGCGCTGCCGGTCGAAGAAGATCTCGCGCGCCACGCGCGAGCGCTTGGCGTTGGCGTTCTCCACGCCGGCACGGTCCGGGTAGGGAATCAGCGTGACCGCGGTGGCTTCGATGATGTCGCCGTCGCGCACCGTGCGCTGGCCGTCCAGCGTGGTCGGATAGGCCGTCGTCGGATTCGCGCTGAACTCGATGGGGCGCAAGGCCAGCACGAACAGGCCGCTGCGGTTCACCGCGCTGGCCGAGGGCAGCACCTTCACGCCCAGCTGCGCATCGAGCTGCGCGGCCTGCGGGAGCGAAGCGATGGTGATGGTCTGCGTGGTGTCGATGTTCACCAGGTCGCCGCTGGGCGTGACGCCGATGCCCGGCTCGATCACGAGCGTGGGGCTGTTGGACGCGGCCTGCGTGCCCAGCCCCACCATCAGCCCGCGGATGACGCCCGCGCCGATGGCCTGCGCCAGGTCAGACTGCCGCGCGCGGATGTAGTTCTGGTCGGACGTGAGGTCGTCGGCCGTGAGGAAGCGGCCGTCGAAGTAGAAGGGCCTGCGCCGGCCGCTGTCCACGATGATCGCGCCGGCTGCGAGCTGGGCCTGCAGGCGCGCATCGTCCTGCGCGTCCTGGATGGTGATTTCGCTGGTGGGGGTCGCCATCACATGCTCCTCACAGCGCGCCGCGCCATGAATACGGGTTGAAGACGATGGGCCGCAGGGCGTTGTCGGCCATGTCGCGCCACTTGGGTTCGCTGTGGTCGGTGGCCGGCGGCTGCGGCTTGGCCGCGATCGCGGCGATGGCCGCGGTATCCACCGTCGGGAAGCTGGTCGCATCGGCCTGCTGCACGGGAATGGACACGCGCGCCAGCAGCACCTTGTCCCAGTCGGCATCGCTCGCGTGCTCGGCCAGCTTGGGCAAGCGCGTGGGGTCGGTCTGCGAGGGCTCGGGCCAGGCATCGAGCGCGCTTTCCATGCACCACAGGCGCCGCGCGGCTTCGAGCAGCGCGGGGTCCGTCACGCCCTGCATGTCCGCGAGCATCGCTTCGAGCTTGGGCGAGCGAGGCTGCGGCACGGCCAGCGTGCCCTTGGGGTTCGCCTCGGTCTCGCCCACGATGTGCGCGAGCTGCAGCGTCATCTCGAAGGCGTCGGCCAGGCGCGAGGGCACCACGTAGTCGGTGGCGTTGAACGGGCCGGCCGCGAACGCCGGCGTCTTGCCGTGCGGGCAGATGGCGAAGCGAAGGAACACGTCGAACACCAGCCGCTTGTTGCCGGGCGTGTCTTCACGCACCGCGTCGATGACGTTGATGCGGTCCAGTGCGCTCGTGCCCATCGCCTGGCGTTGCGCCAGCCAGCGGGTCACGTGGATGCACTGGATGCGGCGGATCTCGATGAGCCGGCCCAGGCGGTCCAGCGCGAGGCCGGGCGCGACCTGCACTTCCAGCTCCGGGTTGTCGTTGGCCGCGCAGGTCACGCGCAGGCCGGCCATGGTGCCGAAGCCGTACAGCGCGGCGAAGGCCCGGCCCATGCGGCCGCGGTTGTAGAGCTGCTCGGCGGCGAAGTCCTCTGCGCCCAGCAGCACGCCGGTGGCGTAGTTCACGCGCTCGGGCACGCCGCGCAGCGCGAGGCTTTCACCGACCAGGTCGTCGGCCTGTTCTGTCACGAGGCTCGTGTCTGCGGCACCCATGCTCACTCCTTGAAAACCTTGATCAGCAGGTCCGCCGCCTGGCTCTTGCCGGTGGCACCCTGCACGACGAGCTGGACGCGGTAGGTGCCCACGGGGAGCTTGGGGTCCACGAGGACCACAGGCTCCTTCACGGTCAGTGGCGCATCGAGCTTCAGCGTGTCCATGGATCAGCCGCGCAGCAGCGTCCAGTTCCAGACATTCACGGCACCGCCGATGTCGCTGGAACGCTCGCCGCTCAGGCGGAACGGCTTGCCGAAGGGCACGCTCACCTCCGGCTCAGGGTGGCGGTTGCCGGCCTCGTCGATGAGGTCGACGACCGCGGTCGGACGGTCCTGGTCGAGCACGATGACGGTGACGCTGGCGGTGTCGGACTGGTTGCCCGAGTCGTCCACCACCATCAGCTGGAAGACGTGCTTGCCGGGCTTGAGCGGCGTGGCCGCGCTTGCGAGCACGTCCAGCAGGGGCTCGTCGGACTTGACGGTCTCGTCGGTACCGGGAACGAACTTGGCCATGGTGAAGCTCCTTGTGTGGGGTCAGGTGGGTGGCAGGTGCGTCCAGGTGAAGCCGTCGATGGACAGTCCTTCGTCGGCACTGGATGCGCTGCCGTCGAGTTGGAAGGCTTGGGCGACGTCGGCCTGCCCGCTGGACGGCAGGCCCTTCACCGCGATGCGCGCCACGGGCCGCTCGCGCGTGGCCTGGGGCGGCAGCACGCCGTCGAAGGCGCCGGCATGGGCATCGAGCGAAGCCTCGCCGCGCAAGGTGTCCACGCCGCCCAACGACGAGGTTTCGATGCCGGGCCCGACGCGCACGGGCCGCTTCGGCGGCGCCGCGCGCAGGTAGGTGTCGGCGCCGACCAGCGAGGCCACGCCCACCATGAACGGGTAGGTGGCGCTGATGACCCGCGTGAGCACGTGCGCCGGTGCGCCGAGGTTCGCCAGGCGCTGCACCATGCCCTTCTCGTCGGGCGTGAGTTCTTCGTGCATGAGGATGGTGATGCGGTGCGCGAGGTCATCGAACAAGGCCTTCTGCGCCGCGGCACGGTCAGACTGGAGCACGGCGTTGGCCTTCGGATCGGCCGCGTCGATGTGCCGGAACAGCGCGAGGAAGGTCTTGAGCTCGCCGTCGTTCAGCGTCTTCGCATCGCCGAGGAACAGTGAATCACCCACCACCGAATTGCCGGACTGCGTGATGCCGGTCGTGAGCGGATCGGTCGCGTCTTCGAGCTGCGCGCCAAGGATGGTGGAGAGCGTGCGGCGCAGCCGGAAGTCCTCCACCACCACGATGCGGCCGCGCGTGACGGCGCCGTCGGTGGCGATGTCCAGCGCGAGCTGCAGGCCCAGCAGCGTGCCGTGGCGGCGCGCGAGCTGCGGCGCGTTCAGCAGCATCCAGCGGGCGCGCTCGGGCGGCATGCCCTGCTCCAGCGACAGGCCGATCCACGAGGCCAGCCAGGGCATGGCCTCGGCCGGGCAGGCCATGGCATCGGTCATCAGCGCGCTGGCGGCGATGCGGCCTTCGATGTCGGTGAACAGGCCTTCGAAGAGATGCAGGAAGCGGTCGAGGAAGTCCGCGCCGGTGGCCGGTCCGCCACGCTCGGCGTCTTCGCCGAAGACACGCTCGTGGTAGAGCGCGGGCAGGTAGCGGTCTCGGTAGGACAGGCGGCCCGCGTAGGCGCGCAGCACCGCGAGTTCGGGCGTGGCGCGGCCGTCGCCGAAGAACTCCACCGCCACCCACAGGCGCGAGCCCTGCAGCGCACGCACCGTGGTCGCGGCGCGCTGCACGAGCACGGTGAACAGGCCCGCGCGGCCGGCATGCTGTGCATCGGCGGCGCAGCACAGCACGCTCTCGCCCAGCGGCACTTCGGTGGCTTCCTTCACCCAGGCGGCGCGCGGCATGTCGGGCGGCAAGGCGTCCTGCACGTCCTGAGGCAGGACGCTGCGTTCGCCGATGAGGTGCGGATACCAGTGCGCACGCTGGTTCGGGTTGCCGGGCGTGAAGTCGGGCGCGTCGGCATCGTTGGCCGCGAGCCAGACGATCATCGCGCAGCCGGTGGGCACGGCGGCTTCGGCATAGAGGCGGTGCCACACCGTGCCGGGGTCGTGGGTGTCGATGCGTCCGAGCGCGGCGCGGGCGCGGTCTTCGGGCGTGCGGTCCTGCGCGGCGTTCAGCACCAGGCCGTAGCGGGCGCGGGCCGCGGTGGACACGCGCGCCACCTTGGCCGGCCCAACGCCGCTGTCGCCGCTGCGCGGATAGTGCAGGCGTTCGCCCGGACGGCCCGAGACGAAGGGACCGCCGGTCCAGCCGGCCAGCGGATAGAAGTCACCTTGCGGCTGCAAGGGCGGGCGCAAGTCCTCGGGCAGCGTGTCGTGGCCCTCGGCGCTGGCGGCGGCCAGCCGGTCCAGGAGGGTCGCGGGCATCGCATAGGTCCACACCCCCGGGTCGCGGTCCTTGCCGTCGGGCGACTTCAGCACGCCGCGCGTGGCCACGGCGATGCGCTCGGCATCGAGCCAGCCCAGCGTGTGCGGGAAGCGCGGGCCCGACAGCCGCAGGGGCAAGGAGAGGCGCCCGTCGTCGAGCACGGCCCGCACCGACGCACCGCCCGATGCACGTCCCAGGCTCAGCACCAGCAGCTTGCCGTGGCGATGCGTCGCGATGCCGACGGCCTTTTCATTGGCCGGCACGCGATCTGCCAGCACACGCCAGCGCGGCGGGTTCGGATTGGGGTTGGCCGCGCTGAACCGCGCATCGGTGTCGCGGCCCACGAAGATCGGGCTGGTGAACAGCGGCAGGCCGCTCATGCGTGCGATGCCACCCTGCTCCACGTCCAGCGCCCACACGCCGCCGCCGGGGGCGGAGGCAACGCGCTGCAGCTTGAAGCCCGTGGGCGCATCGAGCTGCGTCAGCTCGAACCGGCCCCGCAAGTCCACCATCCACAGCGCACCGTTGGCCGCGAGGTAGAGCACATCGTCATCGCCCACCGTCATGTCGGTCACGGGCTTGGCCTCGTGCGGCAAGGCGAAGGACTGCGGCGCGAGGGCATGCAACACCGCGAGATGGGAGACGCTGGTGATGCCGGTGCCATCCCACAGCACATGGTTGCCGAAGGCATCCACCGCCATCGATGGTTGCAGGACCACGTCCGCCACGCTCGCCGCGTCTTCCTTCAGCGTGAGCCCGTTCGCGCGGCTGGCCAGCTTCACGCCGGTGATGCGGTGGTTGAGCGCAGCCTCCACCGCCTCCGTCGGCTCGCCGCCAGGCAGCGGCACGCGCCACGGCTGCAAGCCGCCGCCGAAGGACAAGCCGAAGGAGCGAAGGCCGTTGACGTCCATGTCAGCAGAACTCCGGAACCACCGGCAGGTACAGCGCAGGACCGTCGTTGCCTGCGAACGGTGCATCGACGGAAGCGGGTGCATCCACGCCGTCGATCACCACGACTGCCGACAACTCCGGCAACTGCCAGGGGTCCAGCGTCAGGGTGGTGACCGCCTTGCCGGCGCCCGGCAGTTCGGTGAACACGCCATCCCTCTTCTCGAACACGCGCACCGGCGACACGCCGGCCACGCCGGCCACGCGTGCCACCACCACTTCGAGTTCGCGGTCGGTGAGCTTGCGGCCCAGCGGGTAGCCGCCATCGTTGGTCGCCGTCGCGGGCCACGGACCATCGACACCGTCGAGTCCGATCGGCAGCGACCAGAGGTACTTGCGCAGGGCGAGCCGCACGTCCGTCAGCACCTCTTCGCGCGCAAAGCCATCGCGGATCTGTACCGCCACCGAGATGCCGATCTCGCGGTACTCGCAGCCGATGACGTACAGCTCGGTGGCCAGCGGCCGCCGTTCGTTGAGGAAGGCGTGCACGGCTTCGAGCAAGGGCCGATCGGCGCGCGGCAGCGGCGCGGCGTATTCGGTGCTCACGCGCTGCGGCAGCACCATCACTGATACCGCGCCGGGCACGCCGGCATTGCGCTCGTGCGGCTTGAAGCGCGGCAGCACTTCCACGCGCGCCACCTGCACGCCGGGCGCCTCGCGGGCCAGCACACGGTAGTCCTCGGCCGTCACCGCGCGGTCGCGGTGCTGGAAGTAGGCGGGGATGCGGCGCTCGGCGGCGTCCAGCGTCTCCGCATCGCTGCCGCCTTGCAGCGCCAGCGGCTGGAAGAGGTCGATGGCCGGATCGGGCTTCTCTTTCGAGCCCTGCCGGTTGATGAGGCTGTCGAGCTTGCTCAGCGTGGCTGCAGGCAGGTTGCCCGCCACGCCGCCGCCCACGCGCAGGCCGGTGGCGACCACTCGACTGCCGGTGCTGGGTACGCGGCCATGCACGCCATCGCCGAAGCGGATGGTGCCGGCCTCGGGGTCGAGCTGGTAGGCACTGTCCAGCGGACCGGCCCGGCCCAGGTCGTCGATGGCCGACCACACGCGGCTGCCGCTCACCGGATCGTGCACGATGACCTGGAGCGTGGCCGGGTCGGCACTGCCTTGCGTGCTCACGCCCAGCTCGAAGGTCTGGTCGGAGCCGCCGTCGGACACACCGATGGCGCGGCCCGGCAACGCCTGCCGCTGCTCCACCTGCACCACGTTCACGCCGGCCCACGACAGCCGCAGGCTGGACAGCACGAAGCCGGGCTGCACGCGCAGCCGCAGCCAGGTGACGAGCTTGCTCGCGTCTTCGTCGCTTTCAAGCCGCGGCGGCGCATCGCCGACGCCGGCATGCAGGTTCTCGCGCGGGTCGTTCGAGGGGGCGCCGATGCGCTCGATGCCCGGCAGCGCCAGCCGCACGACACCGGAGCGCGTGAGGCCCTGCGTGCCGTCTTCCAGCGCATCCAGCGTGACGACGTCGGGCACTTCGGGCGTGGTCACATCGCTGCCGGTGCTCATCTCCCACACCAGCGGAATCGGGTTGCGGGTGGTGATGCCGTCGCCGCCTTCGGGCACATCGAGCGCGAGCGCGAGGCCCACGTTGATGGCGCGCGAGCTGTCTTCCGCATCGGCGGCCAGGGTCTGGCGTGCGTCTTCACGCTGCTTGGCGCTGGGCGCGAGCAGCGCGATCCACAGCGAGCCGTCCACCGTGGTCTCGATGATGTCCACGCCGGTGCTCAGGTCCTGCCCCGGCGCGAAGACCTCGGTGGTCACGTAGCCCAGCGGCGTGCCTTCGGTCGTGCGGTACACCGCCTGCAGGTCGGGCAGCAGCGCGTTGAAGTCGTCCTGCTCCTGCGCGCTCAGCTTGCGGCGGATGTAGGCCCGGCCCGCGAGCGGATACGCCGTGCAGAAGTTGAGGGTGGAGAACGGCACCGGCTTGTCGATGCTGGAGCCGGGCCGCACCTGCAGCGCCACCGCCGTCTTGTCGGCCTTCACCTTGAGCGACACCATGCCGCGTGCCGCGGTCGCGGGCTTGAGCGGCATGCCGAGCAGCCGCAGGTAAGCCAGCCGCTGCCGTTCGGGAATGAGGTTGGCGCGGTAGAGGATGGTGTCGCCCAGCCAGGCGAACAGGTCGATGAGCGTGCGGCCGGGGTCGCCGGGCCGCGGATGCGTCCATTCCGGCGTGTGCGCGGGAATGCGCGACAGCAGCTCGGCGACGAGGTCGTCGAAGCTGCGGTCGTCGAGGGCGGGGGGCCTAATGGGCATTGCGCGACTCCATCACCAGGGTGAGGCCCACACGTGCCGGTGCACCGGTGCGCTTGTGGCGATAGGCGATCTCCACACGCACGCCATCGGCCACGCCGGTGGCTGCATCGCTCACCGGGTCCACCGCGATGCCGTCGACCACGATGCGCGGCTCCCAGCGCTTCAAGGCATCGTCGATGAGGTCCTTGATGCGGCTGCGGGTGGCCACGGTGTTGGGCTCGGTGAGCAGGTTCTCCAGCCCCGCGCCGAAGCCCGGGCGCATGAGCTGTTCACCGGGCCGCGTGGACAGCAGCACCTGGATCAGCTCGCGCACGCTTTGCGCGAGGCTCGGGTAGTGCAGCTGGCCGTTCGCATCGGGCACCGGCAACAGGGGCCAGCCGATGGGTTCGGCGAAGTTCGCGAGGGTGGGCGTCGGCTTGATCACGCGCTACTCCTTGGCCTTCGGGATGGGAATGCAGATCTTCAGGAACGCCATCCACTGGAAGATCAGGTTGAACAGCGACAGGAAGATGTTCAAACAGATGAACGCGCACAAGGTGATGATGGGCAGCGAAAAGGAGCAGATCCACCCGAGGCCGATGCCCGGGTCGCCGCTGCCCTTGCCTTTCATCAGGTCGTCGGAGCTGCCTTTCAGCAGCTTCGCGAGCTTGGGCGGCAAGGCGAAAGCCACCGTCGGCTTGACCTTGCTCAACTGGTTGCGGTCCATGAGGTCCGGCAGCGGAATGACCGGCACCGGCGCGCCGGAGGATTCGAACCAGGGCGCGATCGTGAACTCATCGCTGTACTGCGACCACACGATGCGTCCGGGGCAGCCGTCGTGTTCCGGCTTGAGGCGGACGAAGGCGCGCACCACGAAGTGCGGCTCGACGCCATTGCGCCCGTTCTCGAAACGTCCGCTGGCCGGCAGCAGCTTGGCGAACTGCTGCTGCATGCACACCAGCGAGGCTTCGAAGATGGCGTTGCCAATCGCATCGCTCACCGCGCCCCAGCGGTTGGGAATGCTCACGCTGGCGCCGGGCACGGCGTCGAAGAACACGGCCTTCGCATCGAGCAGGAACTGCCAGGCGTTGCGCTTGTCGACGCGCGCAGGCTGGCCGTTGGCCGCCGGCACGTCGGTCTCGACCTGGAGCTGCTTGATGGCCGACTGCATGGCCAGCGCGCCGGTGCCGGTGCCGAAGGCGTCGTACTGGTTGTTGAGCTGAAGCAGCAGCAGGCCCAGGGACTGGTCCAGCGCGTTGTATTCGCTGCGGCTGAGCGCGGGCTGCGAGGGCGAGTCCACCGCGGTCTGCGAGGCGGTGTGGGCATTGTTGGTGCTGATGTTGCGCTGGGACGGCACGGGGAACGTGCGCGCGCCGCCGGGGAGCAGGTAGATCACCATGTCCGCCCGCAGGTTGTCGCGCTCCTCGCTGTCGGTGCCGAAGGCCGGTGCGTTGGGCGCCGCCTCGGTGAGTTCGCCGGACACCACCTTGAGGTTGCCGAACAGCAGCGTCTTGCCCGCGCCCTTGCACACGTCGGGCGGTGCGATGAACAGCGGCTGCACGTCTTCGCTCACGGGCACGGCAGAGGCAGCCAGCCGCGTCGAGCCTGCAGTGCGGATGCGCTGCTGGCTGGGTGCGAGTGCATCCAGCACCGGATGCCCGAGCGTCACCGCCTTGCCGCGCCGGTCCTGTGCAGGGTCGAGGTCTTCGTCCACCGCTTCCCAGCCGAACACCTTGGTGCCGGCCTTGAGCCAGGCGAGCTTGCGCGTACCGTCCACGCGGCGCAGCACGAAGCCGCTGCTCTCGATCTTCTTCGGCTCCAGGCGCGGCTGGCCGGGCACGTCGCAGAAGGCTTCCAGCACCAGCATGTTGAACACGCGCTGCAAGGGCGGGAACACACGCATGGTGCCGCTTTGCTTCGCCGGCGCTGCGGCCAGCACTGCGGTGTGCTGGTTCGCATCGGTGAGGTCATCGAGCAGGCCTTGCACGAACTCTTGGTCGCGCCGCTCGACGATCACCGGCTTCGCATCCAGCGCGCGCGAGCCATGGCGCAGGCCGGTGAGGTAGACCGGATGCACCAGTCCATGCGACAAGGCCTGCGGCGCGCGGATCGCGAGCGGCTTGGGGGGGCTTTGCACGAGTTGCGTCATGCCGGCCTCACCAGATGTTGCCCGCGCCGGGCGTGTAGGAGGTGGACACCACCGAGTTGGTGATGAGCGTGTCGCACTTCACCACGCCGGAGAACTGCGACATGGCCGCGTCCACCTTGACCATCCCGGCGCTCACCTCCACCTGCGCCGCCTGCACCTTCACCTTGGCCGCGGCTTCGATGGAGACACCCTGCGTGTCGATGGTCACGGTGTTGCCGGCGCACTCGATCTTCACCTTGCCGCCGGACTCGTCGGTCATGGTGAGCTTCACGCCCTGCGGCGTCTTGCATTCGATGGTGGCCGTGGCGTCGCTCTCTTCGATGATGGCGATGCGCGTGCCGGCCTTGCCGGTGATGGTCCAGCGATCGACCTTGCCGTTCAGGCTTTCGGGCGGCGAGGCGGAGCCGTTCCACAGGCCGCCCACCACCACCGGATGGCGTGCGTCGCCGTTGACGAAGACGACCAGTACCTCGTCGCCTTCTTGCGGGATGAAGAAGCCACCGCGCTTGTCGCCGGCGAAGGGGCTGGCCACGCGAGCCCACATCGCGACGTCGTTGCTGGTGTCCAGGGCGTAGAGCTCGACCTTGACCCGCGCCAGGTTCTGAGGATCGTTCACGTCGGTGACGCGGCCGAGGTAGGGCATCGCCAGCGCGTGCACCGGCACACCGAAGTCGTGGACAGGGAGCGTGTCTCGTCTCATGTCGTGCTCACGCCGGGTTGCCGAAGTACGCGCTCTCGGCGCATAGCTCCGTCTCGAAGCCACGCTTCATGTCGTAGCGGTGGGTGCAGGCCGTCACGTAGTACACGTTGTCGAAGCGCGGCGACACGTCGGCCAGCGTCACGTGCGTGCCCACGCGCAGCGAGGGATTGCCTTCGCAGCAGGCCTCCACGCGCACGAAGCGGCGCGCACGCTGCTCGAACTCGGCCTGCGCCAAGGCATCGGCTTCGGACTGCGTGAGCGCGAGACGGTGCGAGGTCTGCTGCACGCGTTCGCCGAACACCTGCTGCACCAGCTCCTTGCCCTGGCGCCCGCTGCCCGGCCCCACCGGCGCGCTGCTGCCGCTGCCCTCCACGGCCTGGCCCTGCGCGAAGTCGAAGCCGGTCACCTTCACTTCCGTGACCTGGTGGGTGAGATCGGCCACCACGCGGATCTTGTGCAGTTGGCTGTGCATGCGCAGCGTCACCTGGTTGCGCTGAACGTCCTTGCGGGCGGAGACCTGCAGCTCGGTGCCGCTGATCTGCATGTCGGCGCCGTGGCGCACCAGCAGCCGGCGCAGGAAGGCCAGGTCGCTCTCGTCGAACTGCACCTCGACGACCGAGGTGTCCGACAGGCCGGTGATGGTCGGCGTGAGGCCCATGCGGCCCGCCACCTCACGGGCGATGTCGGCCACCGACTTGTTGTCGTACACGGCGATGCGCCGCGTCATGCGCGCCTTCTGCGCCTTGTCTTCGGCCTGCACGAGGAGCCGCGGCGGGCCTTCGCTGTCGAAGGCGAACTCGATGGCGCTGATGGTGCCGGAGAAGATCTCCGTGGGCGCCGCCGCCTCGCCGGCATAGACCTTCAGCGCCGCGCCGAGCTTGAGCACCTGCTCGTCCTCGAAGGCCGGGCCCACCTGGCCGTCTTCCTTGGCGGTGAAGTTGACGAACGCGATCTCGATGGACGAGAGCCCGCCTTCCTGCTCGCGCATCACCAGCGACTGCATGAGGCCGGACGCCATGTCGTTGTCCTGCCCGTCGATGCGCAGCGTTGGGCGTGCCGAGTAGAACGCCAGGTTGGAGAGATTCATCTCGCCCATCACGGTCCTCTCAGTCGGCGGCCAGGCGCTCGATGCGCCAGGCCTCGCGGCTCAGGGCGGCGTGCAATGCGCGCTCGTCCACTTCGCTGCCGCCCTTGCCGTCGCCCGATGAGGACGACGGCGGGTTGGCGGGCTGGGGCTGCGCCTGCACTTCCAGTTCTTCGATGACGACGGCCACGGTGGTCCTTTCCTCAATCGAACTTGATGCGGGCGCTGACGCCCATGTCGGCCTTCATGCCGGAGGAACTTGCGCTCACGGCCTTGCCGCCGAGGGCGAATTCGCTGCCGACGGCCACGGATGGCGTGCGCGGCGGGGCCTGCAATGCGGAGGCATCGAGGCGGACGCTGGTGGGGGTCTTGCTGACGCCGAGACCCGCAAAGGCCTGCATGCTCGACGCGCCGGCCGAGGCTCCGATGCCGACACCGACACCGACGCCGACTCCGGCGCCTGCCGAGAACCCGACACCAGCACTCGCGCCGATGCCCACGCCGCCGCCAATGCCGACGCCGCCACCGATGCCCACACCGCCACCGATCCCGATGCCTGCACTGGCGCCGATGCCGCCACCGATCCCCACGCCCGCCGATGCGCCGGTGGAAAAACTCACCGCCGCCTTCAATTCAATGCCCCCGCCCGCCACCGCCGCCACGCCCACGCCGGGGTTGCGCATGCTTTCGAAGCCGTTGGCCGCCGCCAGCGCGCGCCCTGCACCGGGGTTGCCGCCCTGCGAGGCCATGCCGCTGGTGCCGCGTCCGCTCATCGGCGCAAGGCTCACGTCGCTGCCGGCCGCGGCCGACGCATCGGGATGGCCCGGCGGCAGCGCCGCGAACACATCCTTCGGGTCCTGGGACGACAGGCCGATCTTCAGCGTCGAGCGCAACGGCACGCCTTCGGACGAGAAGAAGTCCAGGTTCTCCTTGAACGACTCGACGATGCCCTTGAACAGGAAGGTGCCCCAGCGGAAGCCCACCAGCGGCGGCGCCTGGTCCTTGTTGGTGGACTTGTCGCCCGGGTTCAGGAACTGCTTGATCTTGTCCGTCTCCGAGCGCACGTCGCCACCGTCGTGGGTGCTGTCGAAGGTGAGGTCGAACTCCAGCTTGGCCGTGGTCTGGGCGACGAACTGCTTGGCGTTCGCGTCGCGGCCCTTCTTCTCCAGCGTGTTCTGCACCGAGTACGACAGGCTGGTCGGGTTGAACTGCACCAGCACCGCATCGGGGCTGTCGGCATTCGGCTCCTGGCTCGGGTTGGCCTGGTTGACCTTGTAGAGCTTCGCCTTGTGTTCGTCAGGAATGCGCATGTCACACCGCCTCGAAGAAGAGGCCTTCGTGGGCCAGGTGGATTTCCTCGATGCCGACGTCGCTCGCCCGGCCGTTGAAATCCGCCGCCTTGAACTTCACCGGCATCGCGCGCTCCAGCCGCCACTTCAGGCGCGGCGTGCCGTCGATGTCCAGCATCGTGATGCGCACCGTCAGCCGGTGCGCGAAGGCACCGTTGGTTCGCGTGTTGCCGTCGGTCGTGCCGCCGCCGCTGAACAGGCCCCACCAGTTCCACAGGTCGCGTTCGGCCGTCATGCCACGCTTGAGCACCACGGTCGCGAAGCTCACCTGCCCTGCGCGCTGGTGGGCGCCGTAGTTGGCGCCGCCTTCCTTGATGGTCTTGCCCTCCATCGAGGCTTCCAGCCCGGTCACTTCGGCGAAGGCACCCTCGCACAAGGGCTCGTCGCCGCTGGCGCCGGTGCCGCCGCCGCGCGCGGCGATGGGCTCGCGCGTGAAGGCCACGTTGAAGCGGAAGCCGAACAGCGGCGGGTCGAAATCGTCGTTGGCGTCAGGCATGGCGATCTCGTTCAGGCGGCGTTGGCGAAGGCCGAGGCCGGACCGGCGTCGCGCAGGTTCAGCACGACGACGATGCGCTGGATGGGTTGCGCGGGCTGGATCTCGATCTGCGCGATCAGGCGGCCCGCGTCGATGTCGTTCTGCTGCATGGTGTCGCGTCCGCAGCGCACCGCGAAAGGCACGCCGTCGGTGGACAGGGCGCCAGCCGTCAACAGCACGCGCATCAGGTCTGACAAGCGCTCTCGCACACGCGCCCACAGCCGCTCGCCGTTGGGCTCGAAGCTCAGGTCATTGCCGGCGTCGCGCGAGGCCTGGATGACGACGTTGATCAGGCGCCGCACCGCGGCCTGGCGGGTGCGCGGGTCGTCGGAGCAGGTCACGTCGGACAGCAACTGCGGGCCGCGCGGCGTCGGGCCCAGCAGGCACACGCGTTCGGCCAGGGTGAGTGAACCGAGCGGCGTCCACACCGCCTGCTGCGTGGCCTGCGTCCAGGGCATCAGCGGCTCGCTGTCCTGGAAGCGGTGCAGGTCGCGCGTGGCGGCGGAACGGTACGAGCCGCGTTCCAGCGCGCTGCGCGCCAGCACGCCGGCCAGCGTGCCTTCGGGTGCCTCGGCGCCGCCTTGTGCATCGGCGCTGTCGCCCGTCCTGATCCACGGGTAGGCCAGTTGCAGGCGGTCGCTCAGCAGGTTGCCGATGCCATCGGTGGCCGGTTGAATCCAGCCGGCTGTCTCGGCCATCCAGGCGATCCACCCGGCCGGGGGCGGCAGGTCGGTCGCGTCACTCAGCAGCGGCAATGAGGCCAGAAACTGCACGTCGCGGCGGTGGAAGGCACGGCCGGCGTTGTCCATCAGCGCCAGTGCACGCAGTTGCAACTGCCGCCACAGCTCGAGCCCCACCGCGTCCAGGCGGGGCGGCGGCAGGCGGCGGCCCACTGGCAGGCTGTCGGGCGGCGCTTCCTGAACGCACTCGACAAAGCGTTCATCCGCAGCCACCACCTCGGCCGGCGGCACGGTGGAGGGCACCGGTCGCGCGCAGGCGTCGATGAGGTCGGGCAGCAGCGCGAAGCTCACGTCGGCGAGCCCGTAGACATGCTCCAGCCCCACCCAGTCCGAGGCCGACAGGGCCACGGGCTGCGCATTGCCGCGCAGGCCTTTCATGTCGCCGGCGTCCACAAGGCGGCGGATGCCGGGAAGCTGCGGGCAGCGGTCCACGTCGTCGTCGAACACGGTCGGATCACTCGGCCCCGTCGGCTCAGGGAAGCAAGCCGAGAAACGGCCGATGCGCGTGTCGAACACGTCGCTCGGATCGCCGCTGCGAACCACGTAGCACCGCCGCCCGCCTTCACCGAAGAAGGCACGGACCGCCACGCCCAGCGCCGTCGCCAGCACGGGGTCGTCGCTTCGGATGATGCGGTCGCGGATGCCGCGCTGGTCCCATGCAAAGAGCGCGTCGAAGGTGTCGAAGCTCTCGATGGGCACCGGCAGGTTGTGCAGGCGTTGGATGCGCAGCCAGGCAGCGAACTCGTCGGTGCCGAGGACGCCGCGCGGCTGGAAGCCCCGCCGGCGCAGGTCGTCGATGAGCGCATCGGGCACCGGTGTCAGCGTGCGGCAGGCCTTCAGCAGGTCCGCGAACACGAGCTTGCTGGTGGTGCCGCCCGTCTGCGTCGCGAGGAAGTCCGACAGCGTCGTCTTCTCTTCGCCGGCGGCCTGCGCCACCAGGGTGTCCACGAAGCGCGTGCCCGAAGCCAGCGACACCCGCAGCTGCCCCACCGGCACGCCGCCCACGCGGTCGATGCGGTGGGCCACCAGCCAGCGGGCCAGCACGTTGGGCATCACCTGCACATCGTCGGGAACGGGCACGCGGCGGCGCGCGACCGTTCCGATCAGGCAGGCGATGTCCGTGCGCAACGGGTGGGCCGACGCAGGCGGCGCCACCTCGAAGCTCAGGCCGAGTCGCGGGCGGGTGGTGGACATGGTGGTCTAGGCCAGTGTGGTCAAACTCATTCGACCAGGTAGCCCTCGCAGGAGAGCACCAGCTCTTCCATCGCCACGTCGCCGCCGCCCTTGCCGGCCAGCGTGGGGCCGGTGTACTTCATCGGCATCGCACCCTGCAGGCGCCAGGTGGCGACGGGGCCGCTGCGGGCCTCGTCCTGCAGGTGGATGACGACCGTGCGCTTGGCCTTGTAGCCGTCGGTGCGGGTCTGCTTGATCCAGTCGAACAGGTCCTTGCTGCCCATGAGGCCGCGCTTGAAGGTCACGTCGCCGACCTTGTGCACGCCGGGGATCTTGCGCACGTGGTTCTCCGCATCGTTGCCGTTGCGGTACTCGGCCACCGTCATTTCCGTGACCAGGCCCGACACGTCGGAGAAGCCGGCGACCACGCCGGTGCCGAGGTCCACCTGGAAGTTGAAGGCACCGTAGGGGGTGTCGCGTTGAATCATCTGTGTGCTCCTTCAGCAGATCAGCTCTTGGCGTCGGCCGTCTTCTGGCCGATGCGGAAGATGACGAACTCGGCCGGCTTGACCACCGCCACGCCGATGAGGCAGATGAGCTGGCCGTTGTCCAGGTTGTTCTGCGTCATGGTCGTGCGGTCGCAGCGCACGAAGAAGGCTTCTTCCGGCTTGGTGCCCAGCAGCGCGCCGCTGCGCCATTCGTTGTAGAGAAAGTCGCCGATGGTCCCGCGCACGTTGGCCCACAGCATCTCGCCGTTGGGCTCGAACACCGCCCACTGCGTGCCGCGGTCGATGCTCGCGCCCAGGTAGTTGAAGTAGCGCCGCACGTTGAGGTACTTCCACTCCGGGTCGCTGGAGATGGTGCGTGCACCCCACACCCGCAGGCCGCGCCCGTCCAGCGCGCGCAGGCAGTTCACGCCGATGGGGTTGAGCAGCTCCTGCTGGCCGAAGTTGACCGACGGCTCGAAGCGAAGCGCACCTCGCACCACTTCATTGGCCGGCGCCTTGAACACGCCGCGCTCGATGTCGTTGCGCGCATAGATGCCGCACACGTGGCCCGAGGGCGGCAGCGCGATCTCCACCGGCTGCGTGCTGTTGGGGCCTGCCAGCGGGTTGGCGCTGATGATCCACGGGTAGTAAAGCGCTGCACGGGTGGAGTCCACCGCGCCGCGCAGGTCGCGCATCTGGTTCGGCGTGACATCGGGTGGCGAGTCGAGCACCGCCATGCGGTAGCGGCGCGGGTCGGCCACGTGCGTGATCAGCGCGTCCTGGATGGCGCGGTAAGTCGAGCCGCTGGCCACGTCGAAGAACGCGGAGTAGCCCGGGCAGGCAACGACGGACACATCGTCGAGCGCGACGAAGAACGACAGCGCATCGGCGTACTCGTTGGAGTCCGGCGCGCTGCCGTCGGTACCGCCACTGAGCGTGTAGGTCTTGCTCGGCTCGCTGCCATCGCTGGCGAGCTTGCCGCCGCCGAAGGCTGCGAGCAGGTCCTCGGCCTTCACCGCTGCGCCGCTGAACTTGAGCGCGATGCCCTGCGCGAGCTGGTCGGCGCGCTTGCTGGGTTTGTCGGCCAGCCGGCTGCCGATGTATTGCGGATGCTCGCTGCCCAGCGTGAGGCCTTCGTAGACCACGCGCGTGCCGGCGGTGGTGTCCACCGCCACGTCGAAGGTCAGCGCCACGGCGGTGAACTTCTCGGCATCGAAGTCGGCCGGCAAGGTGGTGATGCTCGGCGACGGCGCGGGCGCGGGTCCCGGCGCAGGTGCGGGGGCAGGCCCGGGGGCGGGTGCCGGCGGCGGTGGTGGCGCGGCGGCATCGGCCACCTTGTTCCACGCGCCCGTGGTCTTGGCCCACAGGCCGACCAGCGTGGCGTCCTTGTCCTTCAGGTGCACGCGCACCACCGTGCCGTCGGGCGCGATCTCTAGGCCCTTCTTGCCGATGGGCGTGGCGACCTGGTTCACCGCGATGGTGGCGCCGTTGTAGTGCGTGCCGGCAAAGCGGGCCTCGAACCAGGCGCGCGGGCTGGGTGATGGTGCCGGCGCGGGGCCTGGGGCAGGCGCCGGTCCGGGTGCGGGGGCGGGTCCTGGCGCGGGCGCAGGGGCCGGCGCGGCTGCCGCCACCACCGGCGTGCCCGATGCCGTGGCCGCCTTGGCATCGTCAGTCAGCGCGCGGCTCACGTACAGCCGGCCGCCGCCGTTGTTGAAGAAGGCCTGCGCCGCATGCGCGATGTAGTTGCGGTTGTGCACCGCGTTCGTGTCGCCGTCGAAAGCCAGGTCTTCGACGCCGCCGTAGATGCGTTCGAAGTCCGCGAAGCTGGTCAGCAGTTCGGGCGAGACGCCGCTGGGCCCCTTGCGCGTGGGCCCGGCGAACGCGCAGGTGCTGGTCCCCACGCCCTCGATGGATTTGGATCGGAAGCTGACTTCCTCGACGTAGACACCTGGTGCAAGATATTCAGGCACGGTTCACCTCCTAGTGGATCGATCGGCTAGGTCCAAGACACCTTCGCCAGGGAACGCCGGCTCGTCCCGGCGGAGAGAAGCTGTTCGCCGGCGTCCACCGCGGTCACGGCAGGGTCGGGATCGGCAGGAACCATCGCGGCCAGTCGGTCCAGCACGCGCTTGGGATCGGGAATCGGGATGGACGGGTCGGTACTGCGGCGCACCACGTCCTTGTCCAGCACCAGCCGCAACGCCACCTTGAACTCGCGGGTGAGGCCGGCGGGGCCGGGGTCGGGCAGCATGGGCGGTGCGCCGGCGATGACGACCAGCGCTTCGCCGTTGAAGTCGGTCATGGTCCGCTGCACGGTCAGGCCCGTGACGGCCGGCGTCGCTTCGACCAGCACGTTCGCCAGGCCCACCTCCGGGCCGGCGGCATCGACCACCACGCGCAGGCGCATTGCCGCCCAGGTGCCGCGCAGCGTGAGCGATGCCGCGGGGCTCAGGCGGACCTGCACCGGCTTGACGGCGTTGTCCGCATCCGTCACCGGCGAGGTGGGCGTGCGCAGCAGGCGAGGCAGCGCGACGGTGAAGCCGCGCGGCAGGTAGCGGCGCTCGGGGTCCTGCACCGTCATCGCCACGTCCGTGCGCGGCGGATTGGCCGGTGCGTCGTCGAAGGCGCGGGTGTAGTCGTCGTGGCCGTCGAAGGTGCGGATGACGTAGAAGCCGCTCTGGCTGCGCATCAGGCCCACGCCGGGCGCCTGCACGGTCAGCGGCGCCAGCACACGGGCTTCGGTCACGTCATCGACGAACTCGATGGCACCGAAGACGCGGCGGTCGATGGTCTCGATCATTGCGCACCCTCCGCCACCTCGGCCACGTCGTCGTCCAGCGCGAAGCGGGTGGCGACCACGCGCTCGGCGTCGGGCTGCGACTCGATGTCGATCATCACGTTGCGCGCCACGTAGCCCAGCGAGGGACGCAGCGGCGGCACCAGCACCTGCCAGAGCTTGCTCAGGTCATCGAGCGTAAGCTCCTCGGGGAACATAGTGACGAGGTCGTTGACGCCGAAGCCGCCGACGTCCGCGAACATGCTCTTGTCCATCACCGGGCGCATGTGCAGCTCGCGCAGCGTCCAGGCGATGAGGCTTTGCTCCTTCAGCGCCGAATCGGCCCACACCGTGATGAGCATGTGCAGGTTGACGGTGAGCGGGCATGGCTTGCCCGTGGGCAGCATGGGCGGCGGCCGGTTGCGCAGGTGCTCGTTGTGGGAGATGCGGTACAGCACGATGCTGACCTTGGGGTCCGACCCGTCCAGCTTCTTGAAGTCCGAGATGCCCAGCGGCTCGAACTTGCACGTCACCCCCGCCAGCGGGCGCAGCTGGTAGGCACGCGACAGCACCTGCGCGATGCCGCTGGTGATGGCGTGGATGGCGGAGGCGGTGGCCATCTCAGTGCACCTGCGGCGGGCCTTGCGTCGGCGAGCCCGAAGGCATCACCGACTGCGGGTCATCGGCCAGCGCGTCGAGCTTCGCGTCGAGGGCGTCGTCCGCGCTGGCGCGGCGGTAGCGCACGCGTCCGTCGGCCGCATGCAGGGCCTCGACCACGCCGCAGGCCGACATCCAGCCCAGCGCGCCTTCCACCAGCGTTGCCGGTACGGGCTGCGGGTCCACGTCGATCCACCAGCGCGCGATACCCTCGGACGTGTCGCATGCGTCCGGGTGCTGGCGCCAGTAGCGTGATAAGTGCGAAACGATGGTCATGACGTCGGGATCGATGGGCATACCTGCCCCCTCGGATGTCGTGACCTTCTATGCGCAAGGGCGGTGCCAGCGCGTGGTGCGATTGCAAGTGCTTGTCGGGATTGGGGTTTGTGGGTTCTAGGGATGAGGTGGAGGTGGATGGATTTGTCTCAGCTCGTTGGGACCATGACCGGGCTGCAGGGCGCGTGGATGCTGGGTTTGAGGGGTGGGATGGATTTGTCCTGGTGGGTGAGTGCCGGGTCTCAGGGATTGCGTGATGTCGACGGTCGTACGTTCTGAGCAAGCACGCGGGGCTCGCCGAAAGGAGGGGTGTCCGCCGCGGGTATCGCCTCGATCAATGCCGTTGCTCGAGGCCGAGAGGTCAAGCCAAAGAAAGTCGCTATCCGCGGGATTTTGGGCGGTCTAAACTGCTGGCGGTCTCGTCCGACGGGACGGGGTTAGTAGGCCGCCAGAGAGAAAGAAGAGGATGATTGCGATGGACGAAACGACGCACGTTAGGCCGATGTCGAGGGGACTCCTCGTTCGGCCTATTTAACGTTAGGCGGCAAGAATTCGTTGCGTCACTACACTAGTTCGATGAAAGACCTTGTCAAGAACCCGATCGGGATCGTCGCCCTGTTCATTTCGCTGATCTACGGATTCGCGAACCTGCTGCTCGGCACCACCGCAGGCACACTGACGCCGGATGAGCGATACCCGCTGATCATCTTCATCACGGTGTTCCCCCTCGTCGTGTTGGGTGTCTTCTACCTGCTGGTCTCACGACACCATGGCAAGCTCTATGCACCGGGTGATTTCAAGGATGACAAGTCCTTCCTCCGCACCCTGTCCAAAGAAGAAGTCGAACGCAAGCTTCAACAGGAAGTCACAGAAGCAGCCCTGCCGGCAGTTGTTTCCGACGCGGACCCTCGACCGGCTCCAGTGCGTGCGGTCACGCATGACGCCGCCTCTCCGGCAGTACAGCAGCTGGTTGATGAAACGGCGAGATTGGAGACTGCGGTCGTTCAACAACTCGAGAAGGAGTACGGAAAGCCTGCGGTGCGAGATGTGGAAATTGCCTCCACCGGCGTGAGCTTCGACGCCCTATTGAAGGACGAGCCAAAGCTCACGTTCGCTGAGGTCAAGGTTCTGCGGAATCCGCTATTGAATATGAGCCTACTTGACAGGGTCCTCTACAACGCCTTGCTCGCTGACCGCTTCATGAATGGGAAGTTCAAGTTGGTACTGGTGATCGTCTACCACTTTGACAAAGGCGAGCTTCCGCGGATAGAGAGAACTTGGCGAAGAAAGGTAGAACGCTGCCCAGCCGAAATCGAGCTTCGCTTTCTTGCCGCGAGTGAGCTTGCCGCCTAACCCTTCCATCGAGCGGACGTGGCAACGGCGGGCAACGTTCGGCTGTCTTCGGAGCAGCCGTGCCGCCGTTGTCCGCCCTTTACCTTCAACGTTAGCCCCTCCCTGACTCCATGCAGCAACAAGCCCGCTCCTTCGCTATCCACGCTCATGCCGAGCAGAAGTACGGTGATTACCCATACTCGTTTCACCTCGATGCTGTGGCAGCCCTGGCGGCACCCTATGGTGAAGAGGCAGTTGTTGTCGCATATCTCCACGACACGGCCGAAGACACAGAGGCGACCATTGCGGAAATCGAACACAAGTTCGGTCCAAAGATCGCAGCCTGCGTGAGCTTGCTCACCGACGAGCCCGGCGCCAACCGGAAAGAACGAAAAGCCAAGACGTATGCCAAGCTGGCTCAGGTGCATGGGCCAAATGAACTTGCGCTGGTGGTCAAGGCAGCAGATCGGCTGGCAAACGTCCGTGCTTGCCTCGCTGACCGCAAGGAAAGCCTGTGGCAGCTCTATCGGAGCGAGCACAAGGCTTTCAGAACTTCGGCCTACAGGGTGGGGCTCTGCGACCCGCTGTGGGTCGAGCTGGATTCGTTACTTTCTGAAGGTGCCTTCGATGCAAAGGTCTAACCCTTCCATCGAGCGGACGGTTTCCAGCGGGCTGCGCCCGCCTCCAACCGCCGCTCATGTCAAACGTTAGGCGCCAATGATCGAGACTCCATCTGTACACGTGCTTCTCATCAACGGCGAGTCGGTAGGTGAGTTACGCTACGACGCCCCCGAGCAGCCCTGGTTTGTAGGAAGCTTCTTGCCGCTGCCAGGCTATGCCAAGTACGAGGCGCTGCTCATCGCCTCATCGATGGCTCCTTCCGAAAGGCAATGGATTGACGCGCGCGCGAGGCTGGAACTCCTGAAGCTGCAGGTTCGCTTGCCAGATGGAAACGTGAAGACCTTGAATAGAACGCTCTTTCAGTTGCGAGGTGGAAGTAGATTTGCACATCGGATGTGCGCTGAAGACTTCCTCAGCGTCTACAAGCAAGAAATCAAGGAATATCTATGGGTTGAGCGCCGGCCACTAAAGTTATTGATCCCGTGCTATAGGTTCGCTCGACTGCATGCCTCCTTGATGCTTGAGGCTATTCAGCGGAGGCTTAATGGCAATCAAGCTTGGTAGCCTGTCGCCTAACCCTTCCATCGAGCGGACGTGGAGCTTGTCTCGGTTTCGTTGACACTTCCACCTAACAGAGGAAGTGTTCAGTGGGTACTCCCGGACCTCAGAAGATCAATCGTTACGGCGTCGCCTTCAAGTTGAA
>NZ_QUSW01000001.1 GCF_003852895.1 Rhizobacter terrae | reverse complement strand
CTGCTGCGCGGCACCAAGCGTGAAGAAGTCGAGCGCGGCCAGGTGCTGTGCAAGCCGGGCTCCATCAAGCCGCACACGCACTTCACCGCCGAGGTGTACGTGCTGAGCAAGGAAGAGGGCGGCCGCCACACGCCGTTCTTCAACAACTACCGTCCCCAGTTCTACTTCCGCACGACGGACGTGACCGGCGCGGTGGAGCTGCCCAAGGACAAGGAAATGGTCATGCCCGGCGACAACGTGAGCATCACGGTCAAGCTGATCGCCCCCATCGCGATGGAAGAAGGCCTGCGCTTTGCCATCCGTGAAGGCGGCCGCACCGTGGGCGCCGGCGTCGTCGCAAAGATCATGGAGTAAATGCATGACGACCGGGAAGCAGCGTCCTGCTGCCTCCCGGCCTTTGCACTACACATCGCGGTCGTCACCGGCCGCATCGCTCTTTTAAGGAATCGTCATGCAAAAGCAAAAGATCCGCATCCGCCTCAAGGCGTTTGACTACAAGCTGATCGACCAGTCGGCCCTCGAAATCGTCGACACCGCCAAGCGCACCGGCGCGATCGTCAAGGGCCCGGTGCCCCTGCCGACCCGCATGCAACGTTTCGACATCCTGCGTTCGCCGCACGTCAACAAGACCAGCCGCGACCAGTTCGAGATCCGTACGCACCAGCGCCTGATGGACATCGTCGACCCGACCGACAAGACGGTGGACGCGCTGATGAAGCTCGACCTGCCCGCCGGCGTGGACGTCGAGATCAAGCTGCAATAAATAGCCCTACGGTGAGGCAGTTGTCGCTCGAGCGGCTTCTGCTACAATCGCAGGCTTTCCGCAAAGGCGCGTCCATTTCGGACGCGCCTTTGCACCTTCGTCAGTCCAGCCAATCGATGTTGGACGTTTGAAACAAAGGCCTCGTTCGCGGGGCTGGAGAAAAACCATGAGTCTTAGCAATCGCCTCGGATTGCTGGGCCGCAAGGTGGGCATGATGCGCATCTTCACGGACGATGGCGACGCCATTCCCGTGACCGTGCTCGACGTGTCCAACAACCGCGTTGCCCAGGTCAAGACCGAAGAGACCGACGGCTACAGCGCCATTCAAGTGGCGTTCGGTTCGCGCAAGGCATCGCGCGTGACCAAGCCGGAAGCCGGCCACCTCGCCAAGGCAGGTGTCGAAGCCGGTGAAATCCTCAAGGAATTCCGTGTTGCGGCCGATGTGGCTGCCGGCTTCAAGCCCGGCGCCCAAGTGCCCGTGACCACTTTTGCCGTTGGACAGCTCGTGGACGTGCAAGGCACCTCCATCGGCAAGGGCTACGCCGGCACCATCAAGCGCCACAACTTCAGCTCGCAGCGCGCGTCGCACGGTAACAGCCGTTCGCACAACGTGCCGGGCTCGATCTCCATGGCGCAGGATCCGGGTCGCGTGTTCCCGGGCAAGAAGATGACCGGCCATATGGGCGACGAAACCGTCACCACCCAGAACCTCGACATCGTTCGCATCGACGAAGCACGCCAGCTCCTGCTGGTTCGCGGCGCGGTGCCGGGCTCCAAGAATGGCCACGTGGTCGTGCGCCCTGCTGTCAAGGTCAAGGTCAAGAAGGGAGCCCAGTAATGCAGCTCGAGCTCCTGAACGAACAGGGTCAGGCCACCTCGAAGGTCGACGCGCCGGACACGGTGTTCGCGCGTGACTACAACGAGGCTCTGGTCCACCAGGTCGTCGTGGCCTTCCAGGCCAACGCGCGCCAGGGCACCCGTGCCCAGCTCGACCGCGCTGAGGTCAAGCACACCACGAAGAAGCCGTGGCGCCAGAAGGGCACCGGTCGCGCTCGCGCCGGTATGTCTTCGTCGCCGCTGTGGCGCGGAGGCGGTCGGATCTTCCCGAACAGCCCCGACGAAAACTTCACCCAGAAGGTCAACAAGAAGATGTACCGCGCCGGCATGGCTGCCATCTTCTCGCAGCTCGCCCGCGAAGGCCGTCTGGCCGTGGTGGACTCGCTGACCGTCGATTCGCCCAAGACCAAGCAGCTCGCCGCGAAGTTCAAGGCCATGGGCCTGAACTCGGTGCTGGTGATCGCCGACCAGATCGACGACAACCTCGCCCTGGCTTCGCGCAACCTGTCCAACGTCCTGGTGATCGAGCCTCGCTACGCCGATCCGCTGTCGCTCGTGTACTTCAAGAAGGTGCTCGTGACGAAGGCTGCGATCGAGCAACTCAAGGAGATGCTGGGATGAGCACCTCGAAATTCAATGAGGGCCGCCTGGCCCAGGTGCTTGTGGCGCCCATCGTGTCCGAAAAGGCCACCATGGTTGCCGAGAAGCAGAACCAGGTGCTGTTCAAGGTCCTGCGCGACGCGACCAAGCCCGAGATCAAGGCTGCCGTTGAACTGATGTTCAAGGTCGAGGTCGAGTCGGTGCAGACCGTCACGCAAAAGGGCAAGGTCAAGCGCTTCGGGCGTTCGATCGGCCGCCGCGACCACGTCAAGAAGGCGTACGTGTCGCTGAAGGCGGGCCAAGAGCTCAACTTCTCCGGGGAGGCCGCGTAATGGCCGTCATCAAAGTCAAGCCGACTTCGCCTGGCCGCCGTGCCGTGGTGAAGGTGGTGCATCCGCACCTGCACAAGGGCAAGCCGGAAGCGTCTCTGCTCGAGCCGCAATTCCAGCACGCCGGCCGCAACAACAACGGCCACATCACGATGCGTCACAAGGGTGGTGGCCACAAGCACCACTACCGCGTCGTCGATTTCGTGCGCAACAAGGACGGCATTCCGGCGAAGGTTGAGCGCATCGAGTACGACCCGAACCGCACCGCCCACATCGCGCTGGTCTGCTACGCCGACGGCGAGCGCCGCTACATCATCGCCCCGCGTGGCCTTGAAGTCGGTGCAACCATCCTGAGCGGCGCCGAGGCTCCGATCAAGGCTGGCAACACGCTGCCGATTCGCAACATCCCGGTGGGTTCGACGATCCACTGCATCGAAATGCTGCCGGGCAAGGGTGCCCAGATCGCCCGCTCCGCCGGCACGTCGGTGACGCTGCTGGCCCGCGAAGGCATCTACGCCCAGCTGCGCCTGCGCTCTGGTGAAGTGCGCAAGATCCACATCGACTGCCGCGCCACGATCGGCGAGGTGTCCAACGAAGAGCACAACCTGCGCCAATACGGCAAGGCTGGTGCCATTCGCTGGAAGGGCATCCGCCCGACGGTTCGTGGCGTTGCCATGAACCCGGTGGATCACCCGCACGGTGGTGGTGAAGGCCGTACCGGCGAGGGCCAGGTCCCCGTGTCCCCGTGGAACACGATGACCAAGGGCTACCGCACCCGCAACAACAAGCGCACGCAGACGATGATCGTCTCGCGTCGCAAGAAGTAAGGAGCCGACATGACGCGCTCACTGAAAAAGGGTCCCTTCGTCGACCATCACCTGATGGCCAAGGTCGACAAGGCCGTCGCCGTCAAGGACAAGAAGCCGATCAAGACCTGGTCGCGCCGCTCGACGATCCTCCCCGACTTCATCGGGTTGACGATCGCCGTCCACAACGGCAAGCAGCACGTGCCTGTGTACGTCACTGACCAGATGGTCGGCCACAAGCTCGGCGAATTTGCGCTCACCCGCACGTTCAAGGGGCACCCGGCCGACAAGAAGGCCGCGAAGAAATAAGGAATGACGATGGAAACCCGTTCAATCGTTCGCGGTGTCCGCCTGTCTGCCGACAAGGGTCGGCTGGTGGCTGACATGATCCGCGGCAAGAAGGTGGACCAGGCCATCAACATCCTGACGTTCACCCCCAAGAAGGCAGCTGGCATCATCAAGAAGGCTCTGGAGTCCGCGATCGCGAACGCCGAGCACAACGACGGTGCCGACATCGACGAGCTCAAGGTCAAGACGATCTACGTCGAGCAAGGCGCTACGCTGAAGCGTTTCTCCGCGCGCGCCAAGGGCCGCGGCAACCGCATCAGCAAGCCGACTTGCCACATCTTCGTGACCGTCGGGAACTGAGGAAGACCATGGGACAAAAGATTCATCCGGTTGGCTTCCGCCTCCCCGTCACGCGCAACTGGGCCTCGCGTTGGTACGCGTCGAACCAGAACTTCGCGACGATGCTGGCCGAAGACCTGAAGGTTCGTGACTACCTCAAGGCGCGTCTCAAGAGCGCTGCGGTGTCGCGCATCCTGATCGAGCGCCCCGCCAAGAACGCTCGCATCACGATCTTCTCGGCTCGTCCGGGCGTCGTGATCGGCAAGAAGGGCGAGGACATCGAGAACCTGAAGGCCGAACTGGGCCGTCGCCTGGGCGTGCCCGTGGCGGTGAACATCGAGGAAGTGCGCAAGCCCGAAATCGATGCCCAGCTGATCGCCGACAGCATCACCCAGCAGCTCGAAAAGCGCATCATGTTCCGCCGCGCGATGAAGCGCGCCATGCAGAACGCCATGCGCCTGGGCGCCCAGGGCATCAAGATCATGTCCTCGGGTCGCCTGAACGGCATCGAAATCGCTCGCTGCGAGTGGTATCGCGAAGGCCGCGTTCCCCTTCATACGCTGAAGGCCGACATCGACTACGGCTTCTCTGAAGCCAAGACCACCTATGGCGTCATCGGCGTCAAGTGCTGGGTCTACCGTGGCGACCGTCTGGCGCATGGTGAAGCTCCGGGCGTGCAAGCCCCGGCGCAAGAGGAAGATCGCCGTCCGCGTCGTCCGGCTCGTCCGGGCGCCCCCGGTGAGCGTCGTGGTCCGGCCGGTGGCCGTGGCGACCGCGCTCCGCGCCAAGGTGGCGCGCCGGTTGACGGCAGCGACAAGCCGGCTGACGCCGGTGGCGACGCCGCCAAGAGCCCGGCCGTCAAGCGTGTCCGCAAGGCCGCGCCTGGCGCCAAAGGAGAATAAGCATGCTGCAACCCGCACGCAGAAAATTCCGCAAGGAACAGAAGGGCCGTAACACCGGCATCGCCACCCGCGGCGCGAATGTGTCGTTCGGCGATTTCGGCCTGAAGGCCACCGAGCGCGGCCGTCTGACCGCGCGCCAGATCGAAGCAGCCCGTCGCGCGATCTCGCGTCACGTGAAGCGCGGCGGTCGCATCTGGATCCGCATCTTCCCGGACAAGCCGATCTCGCAAAAGCCGGCTGAAGTCCGCATGGGCAACGGCAAGGGCAACCCCGAGTACTACGTCGCCGAGATCCAGCCGGGCAAGGTGCTGTACGAAATCAACGGCGTTCCTGAAGAGCTCGCTCGTGAGGCGTTCCTCTTGGCTTCGGCCAAGCTGCCGCTGAAGACGACTTTCGTGGCCCGCCAGGTCGGCCTGTAATCAGCCGACGGAGAAACACCATGAAAGCATCTGAATTCCGCAGCAAGGATGTCGCCGGCCTCGAGAAGGAAGTCGCCGACCTGCTGAAGGCCCATTTCGGCCTTCGCATGCAGAAGGCGACCCAGCAGCTGACCAACCATTCGCAGCTGGGCAAGACCCGCCGTGACATCGCTCGCGCCAAGACGATCCTGGCGCAAAAGAAGAAGGAAGCCGCGAAATGACCGCTGCAACCCAAACCGAAGCCAAGGCCAAGAACACCCGTACGCTGGTGGGCAAGGTCGTCAGCGACAAGCGCTCCAAGACCATCACGGTCCTGGTCGAGCGTCGCACCAAGCACGAGCTGTACGGCAAGATCGTCGCGAAGTCCTCGAAGTACCACGCCCATGACGAAAAGGGCGAGTACAAGATGGGCGACGTGGTCGAGATTGCTGAGAGCCGACCCATCTCCAAAACCAAGTCCTGGGTCGTGACCCGCTTGGTCGAGAAGGCTCGCGAGGTCTAATCAGGCCCGGACGCCAGGGCTTTCCAAGCCTTCGGCGCATGACGGTCGGCACGCTGGGATACTGGCGGCCGGCCGTTTTTCGTTGTGAATCTCAAGAAGCCAGGAGGCAAACATGATCAAGGTTGGCGACAAGCTGCCCGCGGGCAAGCTGCAGGAATACGTGGAAGTCGAAGGCAATGGGTGTTCGATCGGCCCGAACACCTTCGACATCGAAAAGGAAACCTCGGGCAAGAAGATCGCCGTCTTCGCGCTGCCTGGTGCGTTCACGCCGACCTGCTCGGCCCAGCATGTGCCGGGTTACGTCCAGCAAGCCGACAAGCTCAAGGCTGCCGGTGTGGATGAGATCTGGTGCGTCTCGGTGAACGACGCCTTCGTGATGGGCGCCTGGGGCCGCGATCAGAAAACGTCCGGCAAGGTTCGCATGATGGCTGATGGCAGCGCCGAGTGGACCAAAGCGCTGGGCCTGACGCTGGACCTGACCGCCAAGGGCATGGGTGTGCGCTCACAGCGCTTCTCCATGTTGGTGGACAACGGCGTGGTCAAGACGCTGAACATCGAGGCACCCGGCAAATTCGAAGTGAGCAACGTGGAGACCATGCTCAAGCAGGTCGCCTGAGCGGATTGGCCTGACGACAGAAGAGGCCGATACCCTGGAGGTGTCGGCCTAAAGCAAAGGCGTAGCTTGACAGGGGTTATCCCTGCGGGCCATAATCGCCGACTTCGCTGGAATTTCAGGCGCAACATGCGTTGCGCAAACGAGTCCGGCTCCGCCCAACCGCCAAAGGATGCAAGTCCGGAGGTGACGGGCCCAAGACTGATCGGGAGTTGGCGTCATGGTGGTCATGGCGCGGCGAGCGATTCAAGTTGGGGACAGAGAACATGATTCAAATGCAGTCGCGGCTGGATGTCGCGGACAACACTGGTGCGAAATCCGTCATGTGCATCAAGGTGCTGGGCGGCTCCAAGCGCCGCTATGCCGGCATCGGTGATGTGATCAAGGTCAGCATCAAGGAAGCTGCGCCGCGCGGTCGTGTGAAGAAGGGCGAGGTCTACAGTGCCGTCGTCGTTCGCACCGCCAAGGGTGTTCGCCGTCAAGACGGCTCGCTGGTCAAGTTTGACGGCAATGCCGCCGTCCTGCTGAACGCCAAGCTCGAGCCCATCGGCACCCGCATCTTCGGACCGGTCACCCGTGAACTGCGCACCGAGCGCTTCATGAAGATCGTTTCGCTGGCTCCTGAAGTTCTCTAAGCCGCGGTTAAGGACAGGCCATGAACAAGATTCGCAAAGGCGACCAGGTCATCGTGTTGACCGGCCGCGACAAGGGCAAGCGCGGCACCGTGACGCAGCGCGTCGATGACGACCGTGTGGTCGTCGAGGGTGTCAACGTCGTCAAGAAGCACGTTAAGCCGAACCCCATGAAGGGCACCACCGGTGGCGTGATCGACAAGACCCTGCCCATCCATCAGTCCAACATCGCCATCTTCAACCCCGCGACCGGCAAGGCCGATCGCGTGGGCGTCAAGTTCCTGGCAGACAAGACCAAGGTCCGCGTCTTCAAGTCCAGCGGCGAAGAGATCAAGGCGTAAGAGGTCATCATGGCTGAACAACAAACCGCACGCCTGCAACAGGTTTACCGCGAAAAGATCGTCCCCGAGCTCGTCAAGAAGTTCGGCTACAAGTCGATCATGGAAGTCCCCCGCCTGACCAAGATCACCCTGAACATGGGTGTAAGCGAGGCAGTGTCGGACAAGAAGGTCATGGAACACGCCGTGGGCGACCTGACCAAGATCGCCGGCCAGAAGCCGGTGGTCACCAAGTCCAAGAAGGCCATCGCCGGCTTCAAGATCCGTGACGGCGTGCCCATCGGCACCATGGTCACGCTGCGCGGCGTTCGCATGTACGAATTCCTTGACCGCTTCGTCACCATCGCGCTGCCGCGCGTGCGCGACTTCCGCGGGATCTCGGGTCGCTCGTTCGACGGCCGTGGCAACTACAACATCGGCGTCAAAGAGCAGATCATCTTCCCCGAGATCGAGTACGACAAGGTCGATGCCCTGCGTGGTCTGAACATCAGCATCACGACGACCGCGAAGTCGGACGACGAGTGCAAGGCGCTCCTCGCTGCCTTCAAATTCCCGTTCAAGAACTGAGGTGGCCCGTGGCTAAACTTTCCCTCATCAAGCGCGAAGAAAAGCGCGAGCAACTGGTCGCCAAGTTCGCCAAGAAGTACGCCGAGCTGAAGGCCACTGCGAACGACGCCAAGAAGTCGGACGAAGAGCGCTACGCCGCCCGCCTGGAGCTGCAGAAGCTGCCCCGCAACGCCTACCCGACCCGCATGCGCAACCGCTGCGAGCTGACTGGTCGTCCGCGCGGTACTTTCCGCAAGTTCGGCCTGGCCCGTAACAAGATCCGTGAGCTGGCCTTCAAGGGCGACATCCCCGGTGTCGTCAAGGCCAGCTGGTAATCGGCCCGATCAGGAGATATTCGAATGAGCATGAGTGATCCTATCGCCGATATGCTGACTCGCATCCGCAACGCGCAGATGGTCGAAAAGGCCAGCGTGACGATGCCGTCGTCCAAGCTGAAAGTGGCGATCGCCAAGGTCCTGAAGGACGAGGGCTACATCGAGAACTTCGCCCTGGTGGGTGATGCTGCCAAGCAGCAGCTCGAAGTGACCCTGAAGTACTACGCCGGCCGTCCCGTCATCGAGCACATCGAGCGTGTGAGCCGTCCCGGTCTTCGCATCTACAAGGGCCGTCACGACATTCCGTCCGTGATGAACGGTCTGGGTGTTGCCATCGTCACGACGCCCAAGGGCGTGATGACCGACCGCAAGGCGCGTCAAGCCGGTATCGGCGGCGAAGTGCTTTGCTACGTCGCCTAAGGGGGAGAGGAAGAAATGTCCCGCGTAGGAAAAATGCCGATCGCGCTCCCGCAAGGCGTGGAAGTGTCGATCAAGAATGATCAGATCAGCGTCAAGGGCGCCCTGGGTACGCTGGTGCGTCCCGTGAATGCGCTCGTGACCGTGACGAACGAAGGCGGCAAGCTGGCCTTCGCTCCGGCCAACGACAGCGTCGAGGCCGACGCCATGTCCGGCACCATGCGCGCCCTGGTGGCCAACATGGTCAACGGCGTGAGCAAGGGCTTCGAGAAGAAGCTGACGCTGGTGGGCGTGGGCTTCCGCGCCCAGGCTTCCGGCCAGAAGCTGAATCTGCAGATCGGTTTCTCGCACCCCGTGGCCAAGGACATGCCTGCGGGCATCAAGGTTGAGTGCCCGACGCAGACCGAAATTTTGATCAAGGGTTCCGACCGCCAAGTGGTGGGCCAGATCGCTGCTGAAGTCCGCGCGATCCGTCCTCCCGAGCCGTACAAGGGCAAGGGCATCCGCTACGCGGACGAAAAGGTTTCCCTCAAGGAAACCAAGAAGAAGTAAGGAGCGACGACCATGTTGAACAAAAAAGATCAGCGTATCCGCCGCTCCCGCCAGACCCGCGCACGCATTGCCGTGCAGCGCGTGGCTCGCCTGACGGTGCATCGCACGAACCTGCACATCTACGCCAGCGTCATCTCCGACGACGGCCAGAAGGTGCTGGCCAGCGCTTCCACCGCCGAAGCCGATGTCCGCAAGGAACTGGGCGCTGCCGGCAAGGGTGGCAACGCCGCTGCCGCTGCCATCATCGGCAAGCGCATCGCCGAGAAGGCAAAGGCCGCGGGCGTCGAGAAGGTTGCCTTCGACCGTGCTGGTTTCGCGTACCACGGCCGCGTGAAGGCGCTGGCCGAAGCCGCGCGTGAAGCCGGCCTCCAGTTCTAAGCGCGCAAGAGGAATCCGACAATGGCAAAGTTTCAACCCCGCGCTCAGGCCGAAGGCAACGACGACGGTCTGAAGGAAAAGATGATCGCGGTGAACCGCGTGACCAAGGTGGTGAAGGGCGGCCGTACGCTGAGCTTCGCTGCGCTGACCGTGGTCGGTGACGGCGACGGCCGCATCGGCATGGGCAAGGGCAAGGCCAAGGAAGTGCCGGTGGCGGTGCAGAAGGCCATGGAATCGGCCCGCCGCAACATGGTCAAGGTTTCGCTGAAGAACGGCTCGATCCACCACAAGGTGGTCGGGGAGCACGGTGCTTCGCGCGTCCTGATGGCTCCGGCCAAGCCCGGTGACGGCATCATCGCCGGCGGCCCGATGCGCGCCGTGTTCGAAGTCATGGGCGTGACCGACATCGTGGCCAAGAGCCTCGGTTCGACCAACCCGTACAACCTGGTCCGCGCTACGCTGAACGCGCTGAAGGCGACCAGCACGCCCGCCGAGATCGCTGCCAAGCGCGGTCTGACGGTCGAAGAGATCCTCGGCTGAGCCGGCGATCTGGAGAACTGAAATGACGGACAAGAAAACGGTCAAGGTCAAGCTGGTCAAGAGCATTGCCGGCACCAAGGAATCACACCGTGCCACGGTGCGGGGCCTGGGCCTGCGCAAGCTCAACAGCGAGCGCGAACTCGAAGACACGCCCGCGGTGCGCGGCATGATCAACAAGGTCTCGTACCTGGTGAAGGTGCTGTAAGCGCCGCCTCGAGGAAAGAACATGGAACTCAACACCATCAAGCCGGCCGACGGTGCCAAGAAGGCGCGCCGTCGCGTTGGCCGCGGCATCGGTTCGGGCCTGGGCAAGACGGCCGGTCGCGGCCACAAGGGTCAGAAGTCGCGTTCCGGCGGCTACCACAAGGTGGGCTTTGAAGGCGGTCAGATGCCGCTGCAACGCCGCCTGCCCAAGCGTGGCTTCAAGTCGGCCTCGCTGAAGTTCAATGCGGAAGTGACCCTGACCGACCTGCAGCGCCTGGGCGCCGCGGAAGTCGATCTGCTCACGCTCAAGCAAGCCGGCCTGGTGGGCGAACTTGCAAAAGTCGTGAAGGTCATCAAATCGGGTGAGCTGACCACGAAGGTCGCCCTCAAGGGCATCGGCGCCACGGCAGGCGCCAAGGCTGTCATCGAGGCGGCTGGCGGCTCGGTCGCCTGAGCGTCTCGGTCCCTCAACCGCAGTTCAGACTCGGAACGCACACCCAGTGGCAACCAACGCGAATCAGCTGGCCAAGAGCGGCAAGTTCGGTGACCTTCGTCGCCGGCTTGTCTTCTTGTTGCTCGCCCTCGTGGTCTATCGCACCGGGGCACACATTCCGGTGCCGGGCATCGACCCCCATGCGCTGGAGCAGCTGTTCAACAGCAAGCCCGGTGGCATCCTGAACCTGTTCAACATGTTCTCGGGTGGAGCGCTGTCGCGTTTCACGGTGTTCGCGCTGGGCATCATGCCGTACATCTCCGCGTCGATCATCATGCAGTTGATGACCTACGTGGTGCCTTCGCTGGAATCCTTGAAGAAGGAAGGCGAGGCCGGGCGTCGCAAGATCACGCAGTACACGCGCTACGGCACGCTGGGCCTGGCGATCTTCCAGTCGCTGGGCATTGCGCTGGCTCTGGAAGGCTCTGCCGGTCTGGTGCTGGCTCCGGGTTTCGGATTCCGCCTGACCACCGTCGTGAGCCTGGTAGCCGGCACGATGTTCCTGATGTGGCTGGGTGAGCAGATCACCGAGCGCGGATTGGGCAACGGCATCTCGATCCTGATCTTCGCGGGCATCGCTTCCGGCCTGCCCAACGCGATCGGCAACCTGTTCGAGCTGATCCGCACGGGCTCCATGAGCGTGCCAGTGGCACTATTCATCTTGGCGCTGGTGGGTCTGGTGACGTTCTTCGTGGTGTTCGTGGAACGTGGCCAGCGAAAGATATTGGTCAACTATGCGAAGCGCCAGGTGGGCAACAAGGTGTACGGCGGCCAATCGTCGCACCTTCCGCTGAAGCTGAACATGTCGGGCGTGATCCCGCCGATCTTCGCGTCGTCGATCATCCTTCTGCCTGCGACTGTGGTGGGTTGGTTCGCGACAGGCGATGGCCTGCGCTGGCTGAAGGACATCGCCAGCTTGCTGTCTCCGGGCCAGCCGATCTACGTGATGCTTTATGCCGCGGCGATCGTCTTCTTCTGCTTCTTCTACACGGCGCTGGTGTTCAACAGCCGTGAGACGGCAGACAACCTGAAGAAGAGCGGCGCCTTCATCCCGGGCATCCGCCCGGGCGAGCAGACGGCCAAGCACATCGATCGCATCCTGTCGCGCCTGACGCTGGCCGGTGCCATCTATATCACGCTGGTCTGCCTGCTGCCGGAATTCCTGGTGCTGAAGTACAACGTGCCGTTCTACTTCGGTGGCACTTCGCTCCTGATCATCGTCGTGGTGACGATGGACTTCTGGGCGCAGGTGCAGAGCTATGTGATGAGCCAGCAGTACGAATCACTGCTGAAGAAAGCGAATTTCAAGGCGGGTTGAAAGACCAGCCGAGAGCGAACGGACACGAACGAACGGACTGACGACACAGGGCATGGCCAAAGACGACGTCATTCAGATGCAAGGCGAGATTCTTGAGAATCTTCCCAATGCCACGTTTCGTGTGAAGCTGGAGAACGGGCATGTCGTGCTCGGCCACATCTCCGGGAAGATGCGCATGCACTACATCCGCATCCTGCCGGGCGACAAGGTGACGGTCGAACTGACGCCCTACGATTTGAGTCGGGCCCGCATCGTGTTCCGGGCCAAGTAAGACCAACGGAACACGACGAACGATTTGACAAGGAAGCGGCCTGACAAGGGCTTAGGAGAAGAGCATGAAAGTTGCAGCATCGGTCAAGAAGATGTGCCGGAATTGCAAGATCATCCGTCGCAAGGGCGTGGTGCGCGTGATCTGTACCGATCCGCGTCACAAGCAGCGCCAGGGCTGATCCACAGTCCGCTGACAGAGAATTAGGAAACGCACATGGCACGCATTGCTGGTATCAACATTCCGCCCCATAAGCACGCCGAGATCGGCCTGACCGCCATCTATGGCATCGGCCGCACGACCGCGCAGAAGATCTGCGAGGCCAGCGGTGTGCCTTTCGATCGCAAGATCAAGGACCTGACCGACGCCGATCTGGAAAAGATCCGTGAAGAAATCGGCCGCCTGACGATCGAAGGCGACCTGCGTCGCGAGATGTCCATCAACATCAAGCGCCTGATGGACCTGGGCTGCTATCGCGGTTTCCGTCATCGCCGCGGCCTGCCGGTTCGCGGCCAGCGCACCCGCACGAATGCCCGCACCCGCAAGGGTCCGCGCAAGTCGGGCGCCACGGTCAAGAAGTGATCGAGCGCTGACTCGACGCACACCGGCAAAGAATTGAGAGAAGGTCAACATGGCTAAAGCACCGAATACCGCCGCCCAGCGCGTGCGCAAGAAGGTTCGCAAGAACGTCGCTGACGGCATCGCGCACGTCCACGCGTCGTTCAACAACACCATCATCACGATCACCGATCGCCAGGGCGGCGCACTGTCCTGGGCATCCAGCGGTGGCCAAGGCTTCAAGGGCTCGCGCAAGAGCACGCCGTTCGCTGCCCAGGTGGCCGCGGAAGTGGCGGGCCGTGCAGCTCAAGAGCAAGGCATCAAGAACCTGGACGTGCGGATCAAGGGCCCCGGCCCCGGCCGCGAGTCGTCGGTTCGTGCATTGGCCTCTCTGGGCATTCGCATCAATTCGATTTCGGACGTGACGCCGGTTCCTCACAACGGCTGCCGTCCCCAGAAGCGTCGTCGCATCTAAGCGCGCTTCACCCCATGTCGGCGGTCGCTTCACGGCGACTCGCCGACTTTGTACTGAGGCCGGCCGTTTTCATATCGTCCGGCCTCGCATGTAAGACCACCGTCTGAGCGCCCACAACAACACTCGCCAGACTCGCGCAAGCCCCACCGCCTGCGTCAGATGACCAAAGGAAAGCAACGTGGCACGTTACCTCGGCCCCAAGGCCAAACTCTCCCGCCGTGAAGGCACCGACCTGTTCCTGAAGAGCGCCCGCCGCGCCATCAGCGACAAGGCCAAGTTCGACAGCAAGCCTGGCCAACATGGTCGCACCTCCGGTTCGCGCACCAGCGACTTCGGCCTGCAACTGCGCGAGAAGCAGAAGGTCAAGCGCATGTACGGTGTGCTGGAGCGCCAGTTCCGCCGCTACTTCGCCGAGGCCGAGCGCCGCAAAGGCAACACCGGCTCGAACTTGCTGACGCTGCTCGAGTCGCGCCTGGACAACGTGGTGTACCGCATGGGCTTCGGCTCGACCCGCGCCGAGGCACGCCAGCTGGTGTCGCACAAGTCGATCACCGTGAACGGCCAGGTCGTGAACATCGCTTCCTACCTCGTGAAGGTCGGCGACACCGTCGCCGTGCGCGAGGCGGCCAAGAAGCAACTGCGCATTGTCGACGCACTCAAGCTTGCCGAATCGGTGGGCATGCCCGGCTGGGTGCAGGTGGACGCTTCCAAGATGGAAGGCGTGTTCAAGAAGACCCCCGACCGCGATGAATTCGGTGCCGACATCAAGGAAGCCCTGATCGTCGAACTGTATTCGCGTTGATCCCCCTGCGGTGGGCCGCGTGGACCGCGCCCACCACCTGCGCTGTGCCGTGCCGGGCACACAGCGCGAGGTTCTCTGCCCGGCACTGTCCGCCAGCCTTATCGGTGTAACGAGCCGAGGGTATTGAGAGGAACTGGACTACATGCAAACCAATCTGCTGAAACCCAAAGCCATTCACGTCGAGCCGCTCGGTCACAACCGTGCCAAGGTCACCCTCGAGCCGTTCGAGCGTGGCTATGGCCACACGCTGGGCAATGCCCTGCGCCGGGTGCTGCTGTCGTCGATGGTGGGTTACGCGCCCACGGAAGTGACGATCGCGGGCGTGCTCCACGAGTACTCCACCGTGGACGGCGTTCAGGAAGACGTGGTTCACATCATGCTGAACCTCAAGGGTGTGGTGTTCCGTCTTCACAACCGTGATGAAGTGACCCTGGTCCTGCGCAAGGAAGGCGAAGGCCCCGTCACCGCCGGCGACATCCAGACCCCGCACGACGTCGAGATCATCAACCCTGACCATGTCATCGCCCACCTGTCGCAAGGCGGCAAGCTGGACATGCAGATCAAGGTCGAGAAGGGCCGCGGCTACGTGCCGGGCAACCTGCGCCGCTTCGGCGACGAGCCCACGAAGTCCATCGGCCGCATCGTGCTGGACGCCTCGTTCTCGCCCGTGGCCCGCGTGAGCTACACCGTCGAAAGCGCCCGCGTCGAGCAGCGCACCGACCTCGACAAGCTCGTGATGGAAATCGTCACCAACGGCGCGATCTCGCCGGAGGAAGCCATCCGCGCCTCGGCCAAGATCCTCGTCGAGCAGCTCGCCGTGTTCGCCCAGCTCGAAGGCCAGGTCGGCGACATCTTCGACGCGCCGGCCGCCCAGCGCAGCACGCAGTTCGACCCGATCCTGCTGCGTCCGGTGGACGAGCTCGAACTCACCGTGCGTTCGGCCAACTGCCTGAAGGCCGAGAACATCTATTACATCGGCGACCTGATCCAGCGTACCGAGACCGAGCTGCTCAAGACCCCGAACCTGGGTCGCAAGTCGCTCAACGAAATCAAGGAAGTGCTGGCCTCCCGCGGTCTCACCCTGGGTGCCCGCCTCGAGAACTGGCCGCCCCAAGGTCTTGACAAGCGTTGAGATAGTTTTTTGAAAAGTGGGCTGGAAAAACCAGCCCGGTGCACCCGACAGTACCTGACACGGCTGCCGGTTTTGATAAGGAAAGGAAAGCACCATGCGTCACCGTCACGGACTTCGCAAACTCAACCGTACCAGCGAGCACCGCGCCGCCATGCTGCGCAACATGTGCAATTCGCTGCTCACGCACGAAGCGATCAAGACCACGGTTCCCAAGGCCAAGGAACTGCGCCGCGTCGTCGAGCCGCTCATCACGCTGGCCAAGGAGCCGACCCTCGCCAACCGCCGCCTGGCGTTCGACCGCACCCGCGATCGCGATGTCGTCACCAAGCTGTTCGGCGAACTGGGCCCGCGCTACAAGGCCCGCCCGGGCGGCTACACCCGCATCCTGAAGATGGGTTTCCGCGTGGGCGACAACGCCCCGATGGCCTTCGTGGAGCTGGTGGATCGTCCCGAGCCGGCCGCCGCCGAAGAGGCTGGCGAGAAGGCTGAGTAAGCGTTCTTCGCACCGAGCGAAACAAGGAAAGGGTCAGCGCAAGCTGGCCCTTTCTGTTTTGGGCACACTCGCAGGCCATGTCCGAGCCCATCTTCCGCATCGAGCACCTGCACAAGACGTTCGGTGACAACCTCGTGGTGAACGACTTGTCGCTGGCGATCCAACCCGGCGAATGCCTTGGCGTGATCGGGCCCAATGGTGCGGGCAAGACCACCACCATCCGGATGTGCCTGGGCCAGGCGGCGCCGGACTCGGGACGCATCGAGGCCTTTGGCCTTCCCATTCCGCAGCAGGTGCGCGAGGCCAAGAAGCGCATCGGTGTGGTCACGCAGTTCGACAGCCTGGACCCTGATTTCACCTGCGCCGAGAACCTGCGGGTGTATGGCCGCTACTTCGGCCTGCCCAGGCACGTCATCGAAGAGCGCATTCCAAAGCTGCTGGAATTCAGTGCCCTGCAGGCCAAGGCCAATGCCCGGCCGGGCGAGCTGTCCGGCGGCATGAAGCGGCGCCTGAGCCTGGGCCGTGCGCTCATCAATGACCCTGACTTGCTGCTCCTGGACGAGCCCACCACCGGCCTCGACCCTCAGGCGCGCCACTTGATGTGGGAGCGGCTGCAGAACCTGCTGCAGCAGGGCAAGTCCATCCTGCTCACCACGCACTTCATGGACGAGGCCGAGCGCCTGTGCGACCGGTTGCTGGTCCTCGACCATGGCCGCAAGATCGCGGAAGGCGAGCCACGCCAGCTCATCCGCGAGCACCTGGAGAGCGATGTGGTCGAGGGCTATGGCGATGGTGCCCGGCAGGCGGCGCAGGCTCACGCACAACTGGCCTCTCGCGTGGAAACCAGTGGCGAGACCGTGTTCTTCTACCTGCGCGACCCCAAGCCGCTGCTGGACGTCCTCTCGCAGGACCACAGCGTGCGCTACCTTCACCGCCCGGCCAACCTGGAGGACCTGTTCCTCAAGCTGACGGGTCGCCAGATCCGCGACGAGGGCTGACCATGCTGATCTCGTTTTACGCCGCACCACGCATCACGGCGCGCTTCTATCCGGTGATGCTGCGCAACCTGCTCGTCTGGCGCAAGCTGGCCATTCCCAGCATCGTGGGCAACATCGCCGAGCCGCTGATCACGCTGGTGGCGTTCGGTTATGGCCTTGGCTCGCTGGTCGGCCAGATCGACAACCTGCCCTACGTCACGTACCTGGCCTCGGGCAGCATCGCGGTGAGCTGCGCCCTGGCCGCTACCTTCGAGGCGCTGTACTCCGCCTTCTCGCGCATGCACGTGCAGAAGACCTGGGACAGCATCATGAATGCGCCGATCGCGTTGGACGACATCGTCTTCGCCGAGATGCTCTGGGCGGCCTTCAAGAGCCTGTTCTCGGTGGGCGCCATCATGCTCGTCATCGTTGCGCTGAACATCAGCCGTGCGCCGACCATGCTGCTGGCGCTGCCGCTGCTGGGCTTCGTGGGTGTGACTTTTGCCTCGATCGCGCTGGTCTTCAACGCCCTGGCCAAGGGCTATGACTTCTTCACCTACTACTTCACCCTCATGCTCACGCCCATGACTTTCCTGTCGGGCGTGTACTTTCCCATCGAGCAGATGCCGGACTGGCTGCAGGCCTTCGCCCGCGTGCTGCCGCTGACGGCCGCGGTGGATCTGGTGCGTCCGCTGATGATCGGCGAGATGCCGGCCCGATGGCTGGCGCCGCTGGCCATTCTGGTGGCCTATGCGCTGGGCGGTTACTACCTGGCACTGGTATTGACCCGCAGGCGGTTTTTCAAATGACCGGAACCCTTGGGGCGGAAATACAGTCGATGATGGGATTCAACAAAGAGACGTCGGGATGCGAGTGAAGCTGGTCAGATGGCAGTCCTGGGTGTTCGCGGCACTGGGCGTGCTTGCCTTGCTGGCCGGCGTGCAGGCACGGGCGGAAGACGACTTCCTGGACCCGGAAGTGGCCTTCAAAGGCAGCGTGCGTGCGCAGGATGCCAAGACGGTCGAAATCATCTTCGACATCGCGCCCGGCTACTACCTGTATCGCGAGCAGTTCAAGTTCGCCGCCACCGGCGCCAGCATCGGCGCGCCGGTCTTCCCGCCCGGCAAGGTGAAGTTCGACGAGACCTTCCAGAAGAACGTCGAGACTCACCGCGGCTTGTTGCGCATCACCGTGCCGGTGGAGCAAGCCAAGAATCCATTTCGCGTGGCCGTGAACTATCAAGGCTGTGCCGACAAGGGCTTGTGCTACCCGCCGGCGCAGATGCGTGCGGACGTGAGCTTGGCCGGATTCGGCGGCGACGGCACGGCACGTGTTCTGCCGGGGCGTGAGATCCCCATCCCGGGTGCGTCGACGGATGTGTCACCTCCCGCATCGATGTCAGTCCCGGCGACTGGCGCCAAGGCTTCACAGGAATCTTCAGTCGCCGACGAAGGTGACGGCATCGAGACCGTGCTTCGCTCGGGCGGATTCTGGAAGACCGTGGGCGTGTTCTTCCTGGCGGGCATCGCCTTGTCCCTCACGCCCTGCGTGCTGCCCATGGTGCCCATCCTGTCGTCCATCATCGTCGGGCAAGGTGGCGGTACCGGCCAACACCGCGGGCGTTCCTTCACACTGTCCGTTGGCTACTCCCTGGGCATGGCAGTGGTCTATACCGCTTTGGGCGTAGCAGCCGGCCTCGCGGGCAACGGCCTCGCGGCCTACCTCCAGAACCCCTGGGTGCTCGGGACCTTTGCCCTGATGCTGGTGGTGTTGAGCCTGTCGATGTTCGGCGTGTACGAGCTGCAATTGCCAACGCGCTTCACCAGCTCCCTGAACGAGACCTCGCAGCGCCTGCCCGGCGGCCGGTTCGCGGGTGTGTTCGCGATGGGCGGGTTGTCGGCCCTGATCGTCAGCCCTTGTGTGGCGGCACCGCTGGCGGCTGCGTTGGTGTTCATCGGCCAGACGCGCGATGTGGTGCTGGGCGGCACGGCGCTCTTTGCCTTGTCGGTCGGCATGAGCGTGCCGTTGCTGCTCGTGGGTGCGTCTGCGGGTGCCCTGCTGCCGAAGGTGGGCGCATGGATGAACGAGGTGAAGCGTGTCTTCGGCCTTGTGCTCATCGGTGTTGCCTTGTATGTGATCCAACCGGTGCTGCCCACGAGCGTCGCGATCGCACTGTTGGGCGTCTTGCTGCTCGGTGCTGCGTATGTCGTGCTGGGTGCCGGCAAGCGAGACGGATCGAGCACGGGAACCGGCCGCAAGATTGCTGCGGCGCTGGTCGGTCTCGTCGGCGTGGCGCAGCTGGGCAGTGGTTTGGCCGGCGGCACCGATCCGCTGCGTCCGCTCTCGGTGTTCACTCCCAACAAGGCCGCGGCTGAACGCGTCGCCTCGGCGCTGCCTTTCGAGACGGTCCGCAGCGTGGCAGAACTCGACGCCAAGCTCGCGCAGGCGCGAAGCAGCAATCGCGTGGCGATGCTCGACTTCTACGCCGACTGGTGCGTGTCCTGCAAGGAGATGGAGCACCTGACCTTCACCGACACGAAGGTGGCGGCCAAGCTCGCCAACGCGATGCTCCTGAAAGCCGATGTGACGCACAACAATGCGGACGACCGCGAACTGCTCAAGCGCTTCCAGCTCTTCGGTCCACCAGGCACGATCTTCTTTGATGCACAAGGCAAGGAACTTGTGCGTCCGCGCGTGATCGGATTCCAGAACGTCGAGAAGTTCATCGACACGCTGAACAAGGCAGGACTTTGATTGGGATGAACTGTGAAAGTCCCATTTGGTTGTGCTATAGTCTGAGGCTTCAGTCGCGGGGTGGAGCAGTCTGGTAGCTCGTTGGGCTCATAACCCAAAGGTCGTTGGTTCAAATCCAGCCCCCGCAACCAAATCAAAAGGCCCTGATCGGCAATGTCGATCAGGGCCTTTCCCTTTTGCTTCCCTTTTTTGCTTCTCCTCCCGCCATCCTCCCTGCTTGATCGTCAGGCCGCGTTGAGCCGTCGCGAATGCAGCAGGCCCCACAGCGCCAGCACCAGACCCATCAGCGCCCACCCATCGGATTCCGGATTGGATGGGGCGACGATCGCGGATTCCTCCGCGCCCTCGCCGAGCACGATGTCCAGCGGGTCTTCGTGGCTGAAGACCATGCTGATCGTGTCGGGCCAGGTGCTGTCGAGGTCCAAGGCCCCGCTGAGCGAACCGGCACGCAATGATTGGTTAACAGCGTTCGTGTCAGATGTGGGGTGATCGCCGTGCGCGCACGTCATGGCCAGCGAAGCCACCGGTGAAAGGGCTGCCGATGCAAGCAGCCATCGTCCGAACGACAACATGTGAACTCCTTCCCTGAGTCATGCCTTGTAGTAGTCACGTGGGCGTTTCGCTCACGTGTGAAGACATTGTCTTGGAACACAAGCTCATGACGTGAGCCACCTGTTGTTGCCCCGTGGTTCCCGCGTTCGGCCACAATGTTTGGCATCCCCCCGAAGCACCATCACAAGGTGAATGCATGACTGAAGTACCTTCCAAGCACCCATCGTCCAAGACCGCTGCCGACAAGAATTGGTGGCGCGGCGCGGTGATCTACCAGATCTATCCGCGTAGTTACGCCGACTACAACGGCGATGGCATCGGCGACCTCGCGGGCATCGTCGAGAAGCTGTCGCACATCGCGAAGCTCGGTGCCGACGCGATCTGGATTTCGCCCTTCTTCCGCTCTCCGATGAAGGACTTCGGCTACGACGTGAGCGACTACCGCGACGTCGATCCCATGTTCGGCACGCTCGCCGATTTCGATCGCCTCGTCGCGCGTGCGCACGAGCTCGGCCTGAAGGTGATGATCGACCAGGTGCTCTCGCACTCTTCCGATCAGCACGCCTGGTTTGTCGAGAGCCGTTCGAGTCGCGACAACCCGCGCGCCGACTGGTACGTGTGGGTCGACCCGCAGCCCGATGGCTCGCCGCCCAACAACTGGCTCAGCGTCTTCGGCGGCAGCTCCTGGCAGTGGGACACGCGCCGCAAGCAGTACTACCTGCACAACTTCCTCGTCTCGCAACCAGACCTGAACTTCCACAACGAAGCCGTGCAGCAGCAGCTGCTGGACGACATCCGCTTCTGGCTCGACCGCGGCGTGGATGGCTTCCGCTTCGATGCGTGCAACTTCCACTTCCACGACCGGCAACTGCGTTCCAACCCCGCACAGCCCCTGGCCGCAGGGCAGGACCTGCCCGCCAACCCGTACGAGATGCAGGTGCACCGCTTCGACAAGACGCAGCCGGAGAACCTCGGCTTCCTCGAACGCATCCGCCAGTTGCTCGACGAATACGGTGCGGCCAGCGTGGGCGAGATCGGCGATCCGCAGGCCCTGCCGACCATGCTTGCCTACAGCGCGCAGAACAAGCGCCTGAACATGACCTACAGCTTCAGCCTGCTCACACCGGAGAAGAGCGCGGCCTACATCCGCCGGCAGGTCGAGGAGTTCGAGACGATGACGGCGCAGCCCGGCAACGGTGGCTGGCCATGCTGGACCATCAGCAACCATGACATGCCGCGCATGATGTCGCGCTGGGGCGGCCCCGATGCGCCGCTGCCCTTTGCACGGGTGGCCGGCGCCATGCTGCTGAGCCTGCGCGGCAGCGCCTGCTGGTACCAGGGCGACGAACTCGGCCTGCCCGAGGCCGACGTGCCCTACGAGCTGCTGCAGGACCCGGTGGGCATCACCTTCTGGCCGGCGAACAAGGGCCGCGATGGCTGCCGCACGCCCATGCCCTGGCATCGCGACCAGCCCAATGGCGGCTTCGGCACACCGGCGGGCAAGACGCCCTGGCTGCCGGTGCCTGAGGCACATCGTGCACGCGCGGTGGACGTGAGCGAGGCGGACCCGAACGCGCCCATCCACTTCCTGAGAGCCTTCCTGCAATGGCGCAAGACCGTGCCTGCGCTGCGCACCGGGCCCATCCGCTTCCTGGATGCCCCCGAGCCCGTGCTGGCGCTGGTGCGCACGCCCGAGGCCGGTGATGCCGGGCCGTCCTTGCTGATGCTGTTCAACCTGTCTGGTCAGCCCGCCAGCTTCGACCTGCCCGGCGCGCCTGCGAGCAGCGCCAGCGACGCCGCACCTTTTGCTCAGCTGCCGGTGTCGCAACGCGGGCAGCGCAATGGCAACCGCTTCGAGATGCCGGCGCACGGGCTCTACGTGGGTGCGATTGACGTCACCTGAGGTCGCGCACAAGTTCTCGGATCGGCCCGGATCAGGGTCGGTCCGCATCAAGCCTTCCACCGACGCGCCGACAAGCCCTGATGCGGCAAGACCGTCGCACAGGGAGCGCTTTTGAAGTCTTTGCGTCATACCCTGCTGGCACTGATCGTGTCCGGCATCTTGGCGGCCAGCCTGTTGATGGCCATGTCCCTCTGGGGCGCCCAGCGCGGCGCGTCTGCCGCGACAAGAACCTTCGTCGCCAAGGACGTCACCGCCGACATCCTGCCGCCGCCCATGTACCTCATCGAGCTGCGGCTCGTGCTCTCGCAGGCCACCGAAGGCAGCATGCCCATCGACAAGGCGGTGGGTGAGGCAGCGAGGCTGGAGAAGGAATACCAGGAGCGCATCGCCTACTGGACGGCCAATCCGCCCTACGGACTGGAGGCGCAGTTGCTGGGTGCGCAGCACCAGGCCGGGCAGCGCTTCATCGAATCATCGCGGGCTGTGCTGAAGGTGCTCAAGAAGGGCGATGCCGCCACGGCCCAGTCCGCTCTCAAGGCAGCCGATGCGCAATACCTGAAGCACCGAGAGGGCGTGGACGAGACGGTCCGGCAGTCCACCCGCTTTGCCGATGATGCGGCCAAGGGTTTTGATGACACGCTGTCGCTGGTCAGCCAAGTGCAATGGACGGTCTTTCTGGCCGCGGCGCTGGCGCTCGGCCTGCTCGGGCGTTTCGGGTGGAAGAGCATCTGGGCGTCCATCGGCGGCGAGCCGGCGGCTGCGGCCGCGGTGGCGCAGGCGGTGGCCTCGGGCGACCTCCGCGTGAAGGTGGAAGTCGCACCTGGCGATACCGGCAGCATCATGGCAGCCATGCGCACCATGTGCGAGCGTCTCACCGACGTGGTCGATGTGGTGCGTGCCAGCAGCGACTCCATCGCGACCGGGTCACGCCAGATCTCCATGGGCAATGCAGACCTCAGCCAGCGCACCGAGGAGCAGGCCACCAACCTGCAGCAGACGGCGTCGTCGATGCAAAAGCTGTCATCCAACCTGGAGGCCAGCGCGCAGGCGGCCACCGGTGCGGTGGACCTGGTGACACAGGCGCGCGACGCCGCGCAGCATGGCAAGCAGGTGGTCGATGGCGTGGTGTCCACGATGGAGGACATCGCCCGCAGCTCTCGCGAGATCGGCGAGATCGTCGCGGTCATCGACGGCATTGCCTTCCAGACCAATCTGCTTGCGCTGAATGCGGCCGTCGAGGCTGCACGTGCGGGCGAGCAGGGGCGCGGCTTCGCGGTCGTGGCGGGTGAAGTGCGTGCGCTGGCACAGCGCAGCAGCGAGGCAGCCAGGCAGATACGGACCCTGATCGGCGGCAGCAGCGAGCGCGCGGAGCGCGGCTCCTCGCTGGTGCAGCAGGCGGGCAATCAGATGGGCGACATCTTCGACCGCGTGCACCGCGTCGCGGACCTGATCGCCCAGATCGAGGCGTCCAGCTCGACGCAATCAACCGGCGTGCACGAGATGAACCAGGCCATGGTCCAGCTGGACCACATGACCCAGAGCAACGCAGCGCTGGTGGAAGAGTCGGCCGCGGCCACCGAAAGCCTCAGCAGCCAGGCACGGCGCCTCGTGGACGCGGTGGGCCGATTCAAGCTGCCGGCCGCCTGAACCCGGCGGCCGGTGCGTCAGCTTGCCTGGGCCTGCAGGGCTTCCAGGCGCTTGGCGACTTCCTTCTTGCCCTGGCCGCGCAGCGCAGCGATGGCGGGCAGGTGCTTGGCGTGCGGACGGACCTTGCCGCTTTCCCAGTTGTAAACCGACTGGCCGGTGGCGCCCAGCAGCAGACCCATGTCGTTGGCCGACAGCGCGAGCTTGATGCGCAGCGACTTGAGCCCCTTGGCGCTGAAGCGCAGGCCACCGGCGGATTCGTCGTCCTCGGCAGCTGCCTTGGCCGGCGTGGCCCGGGCGGCGCCCTTGCTCAACTGGCGCAACAGCCGTTCGGCAGTTTCCGCGCGCTTCTTCAACGTGGCGATCTGCGCGCGTTGCGTGCTCACGGCTTGTTTGAGGGATTGGATCTCCGAGCGCATTTCCTTGCGGGCGATGCGCGAGATCTCGGTTTTAAGGACGGCGGCGATATTAGGCATGGCGCGCATTTTGCCGTGTCAAGCTGACACCGCCATAGGGGCGGGTACGCAGGGTGTGACGGACTATTTCCATCCCCGTGCTTGAGGGGAGATCACCCTGGAGGGGGATGGAGCCGGGAACCAGCCTCTCCAAGAATGCCGGCACGGGAACTTCTCCGTACCAACCCTCAGACATCATGCTTCGCGATTTCGCCGGCGACTCCGACAAGGCAGCCACCCTCCGGGACCTGCTGCTGTTGTGGGGCCACGATCCCTCCGATTTCTCCATCGAAGAACACCTCAGTTCCGAGCTGGCGGATGCGCTCGGTCTGGACGGGGGCATGGTCGTCATCCGGCGCGGCTCCAACGGCGAGGAGCGTTACTACGCCACCGGCGGCGGCTTCTCCTGGAGCGGTGCCCTGGCCATGGACCTGGGTGGCGGCGAGTTCGGCCCGCCATCGTCGGGCCTGGTCGGGCGTCCGCACAGCATGCCGGCGTCGCGAGTGGTGAGTTCGCTGCAGGACCTCTGAGCGCGGACCGGGCCCGGCTCGGCCAGGAGTCCGGCCAGACTATCCTTGAGTCATGAAAGGACCGATTCATGACCCAGCCCCCCGCTTCGCGCGATGACGCGCGCGGTGCATCCGCCACCTTCCGCGCGGTGCTGCCGCCGGTGCATCGGGCCGCCACCGTGCTCTTCGACGACGTGGACGCCATGCGCCGCCACGACTGGCGCAGCCGCGAGGCCTTCGTGTACGGCCGCGAGGGCACGCCCACCACCCGCGAGCTGGAGAAGCAGCTGGCCGAGACCGAAGGGGCCCGCCACGCGCTGGTCCTGCCCTCGGGCCTGGCGGGCTATTCCGTGGTGGCCCTGGCGCTGCTCCAGCCTGGAGAGCTCATCGCCATGCCGGTCAATGGCTATGGCGGCGGCGGGCAGATGGCCGATGTGCTGCTGCGCCGCCTGGGCATCGAGGTGTCGGTGTACGAGCCCACTCAGCCAGACACCTGGGCCGAGAACATCCCGGCCGGGACGCGGCTGGTGTGGATCGAGGCGCCGGGCTCCATCACCATGGAAGTGCCCGACCTGACGCGGCTGGTCGCCCACGCGAGGTCCGTGGGAGCGCACGTCGCCATCGACAACACCTACAGCGCCGGCCTCCATCTCAAGCCCTTCGACCTGGGCATCGACGTGTCCTTGCAGGCCTTGACCAAGTTCCAGTCCGGTGCCTCGGACGTCACGCTGGGCAGCCTGTCCTGCGTGAACGAGGGACTGCTGACCCGGCTGCACGAGACGCGGCATTTCCTCGGCATGGGCGTGAGCGCGGACGATGCCTACCTCGTGCTGCGCGGGCTGCCCACCATGTGGCTGCGCTACGAGCAGAGTGCGCGCTCGGGCGAGCAGCTGGCGGCCTGGTTTCGCGGGCGGCCGGGCGTGCAGCGGGTGCTGCATCCGGCCTTCGAGGAGTGCCCCGGGCATGCACATTGGAAAGCGCATTTCACAGCCGCTGCGGGCCTTTTCAGCGTCACGCTGCACGAATCGGTGGACGAGGCGCGCGTGAAGGCGTTCGTGGAAGGGTTGCGCCACTTTCCGCTGGGCATGTCCTGGGGCGGGCATTCGAGCCTGGCCTTGCCTTACGCGGCCACGCACAACGCGGCGCAGCGGCTGCGCCGCCTGGGCGAGCCTGTGGGCGCGATCATCCGCTTCTGGGTGGGGCTGGAGCCGGTGGAGGCGCTGCTCGAGGACATCGCGCAGGCCTGGGGAGCGGCGATGAACCGCTGAGGCGCGTTCGACCTCTGGAAATCCCGGTGTGGCGTCAAGTCACATTGATGACTAATATTTTCACTCTATTAGTCACTAGTTGGGCCTAGCCACGTCGACCTGCCGGAGGAGATTTCCAGTTCTTTCGTCACGGCGACGCTCAGCTCTGGCTCACACCGCTGGCCAATTCTCAGGACAACAGCGACGCGACCTTCCTCGTCCGCTGAAGCAGTACTCCTTGGTACCAAATCCCCCTGAGTCCGCATGGCGTTCATGTGCAAGCGCCGTCTTCGTCACTATGATCAACTTACTTGATTAATTGACCGGCCACCCGATGGCACCCAGGCCGGCACGAAGACCCGCTGCTGTTGCACAAGAAGTTTTCGAACAACCGGTGATCGAGGAGACAGAACGGATCTGACGCGGCATCGGCCGCGCCTGGCGGGTCTTCAGCACGCAGCAGTGACGACTCCACGTACCACGCCGCGGCGCGGTCCGGCAAGCCGTCGTTCGTTCAAAACGTTGGAGGAGATCCTTCATGGCTCAGACCTTGTCCAGGTCCTGGCGGGGCTTCGCTCGCCTGTTCACCGCCGCATCGGCGATCGCGTTGGCGTCTTGCGGCGGTGGCTCGCAGGACAACGTGGCGCAGACCTTCCACATGGTGAACAACGCGGGGATGAAGATCCAGGCCGCGACCGCAGAAGCTGCGGCAGACCAGAATCTGCTTCCCTGGGTGAACCCGTTCATCGGCACCAAGATCGGCAACCCCAGCCCCGACAACCAGGGCACCGGCGGCGCGGTGGGTAACACCTTCCCGGGCGCGACGCTGCCCTTCGGCATGGTGCAGTACAGCCCCGACACCGGCTACGGCGAGTTCTATGCATTTGGCGGCTACAACTACGACAAGGGCGTGCTGCAGGGCCTGAGCCTCGTGCACAGCAGCGGCACGGGCTGCACCATCCAGCAGGACATTTCGATGCTGCCCATCGTCGGCAACATCGGCGTCTCGCCGGGCACCCACATCGAGAACTACCAGGTGGGCTTCTCGCACGCCAATGAACAGGCGGTGCCGGGCTACTACCGCGTGGGCATGAACAACGGCGTGAACACCGAGCTCACGGTGACGCGCCGTACCGGCTTCGGCCGCTTCACCTGGCCGGCCACCAACGACGCGACGATGATCCTCAACACCGGCCGCAACGGCGTGGGCGCACGCAGTGCGCAGCTGGAGATCGTCGGCAACGACTCGGTCCAGGGCTTCGTCGAGACCGGTGGCGTGTGTGGCGGCGGCGGGTACTTCGTGTACTTCTACGGCCAGTTCGACAAGAGCTTCGCGAGCTTCGGCACCTACCAGGGCGACACCATCACCGCCGGCTCGCGCACGGCGGCGCGTGCCAAGAACAACGGCGGCTGGGTGAAGTTCGCTGGCGGCGGGCAGGTGCGGCTGCGCATCGGCGTGTCGTACGTGAGCACGGCCAACGCCAAGCTGAACATGCAGACCGAGAACCCGAACTGGGACTTCGATGGCTTGAAAGCGTCGGCGCAGTCCACCTGGAACAGCACGCTCAACAAGGTGCAGGTCACCGGCGGCTCCAACGACGACCGCACGAAGTTCTACACGGCGCTGTACCACTCGTCGCTGCACCCGAACCTCTTCAGCGACGTGAACAACCAGTTCATCGGCTTCGACAACAAGATCTACAGCACGGGCGGTGGCTGGGACAAGTACGCCACCTTCTCCGGCTGGGACATCTACCGCTCGCAGGTGCAGTTGATCGGTTGGCTCTCGCCCAAGGTGGCCAGCGACATGGCGCAGTCGATGGTGGTCGATGCGCAGATGGGTGGCGGTGGCTATCCGAAATGGCCGACGGCGAACGACGACACCTGCGTGATGGTGGGCGATGCGGGCGCGGTGATCGTGGCCAACCTGTATGCCTTCGGCGGCACGGCCTTCGACACCACCGCAGCGCTCGGCTACATGGAGAAGGCGGCCACGCAGCCGGGCGTGCATTCACGCAACTGCGAGACACGGCCGGGCCTGTCGGAGTACCTGAGCCGCGGCTACATCCCCATGGGCAGCTCGGGCGTGTGGGGTCCGTCCGCCACCACGCTGGAGTTCGCGCTCGCGGACTCCGCCATCGGCCAGTTCGCCGGTGCCCTGGGCAACACCGCCAAGCGCGACCTGTACTTCACCAAGGCGCAGGCCTGGAAGACGCTGTACTCCAACAACAGCGGCTACATCCATCCGCGCGACACGGGCGGCTCGTTCAAGAACGGCTTCGACCGTGCGGTGGATGGTGGCGACTTCGTGGAAGGCAACTCCGCGCAGTACACCTGGATGGTTCCGCAGAACTACCGCGGCCTCATCGACCACATGGGTGGCAACGCCGCGGCCGTTGCGCGGCTGGACGAGCACTTCACCAAGCTCGACGCTGGCCCGGCCAGCCCGTATGCCTTCATGGGCAACGAGCCGGAGCACGGCTCTCCCTGGGCCTACAACTTCGCTGGTGCACCGTACAAGACACAGTCGGTGGTGCGGCGCATCCTGACCGACCTGTACCGCAACGGCGCTGACGGCCTCACGGGCAACGACGACCTGGGCGCTACCTCGGCCTGGTTCGTGTGGGGCGCGCTCGGCCTGTACCCGGAGATCCCGGGCCTGGGCGGCTTCACCATCGGCAGCCCGCTGTTCCCGAGCACGGTGGTGCGCATGGGCAATGGCCGCACGCTGACCATCAACGCATCGAATGCAGGCGCCAACGGCACCTACATCCAGAGCATGAAGGTCAACGGGGCAGCCTCGACCAGCACCTGGCTGCCGCTCACGGGCCTCGCGTCCGACACCACGCTGGACTTCGTTCTGGGCAGCGCCGCCAACACCGCCTGGGGCAGCGCACCGGGCGATGCGCCGCCGTCCTTCGATGCGCCGCGCACCAACACGCGCGCCACCTCGTTCTCGTCGGACTTCGAGAGCCTGGCCGCGCAGCCCGACTGGAACGACACGGTGGACTTCCAGGCCAACGTCGGCGGCTACTGCTGCGGCCTGAACCACATGGAGACCTCGGTGCGGCGCGAGAACGTCGCGCACAGCGGCAGCACGGCGCTCATGTACTCGGGCATGGACAACGATGCGACGCGCTCGTTCTCGTACAACAAGGTGTTCGACGTGAACATCGCGGTGACCAGCACCACGAAGCTGTCGTACTGGGTCTACCCACAGAGCAGCGCCACCCACAGCCGCTACGTGGCCGTGGACCTGATCTTCAGCGACGGCAGCAGCCTGCGCGATTCCGGCGCCACTGACCAGAACGGTGTGCGCGTGCATCCGGAGTTCCAGGGGCGTGGTGGACGGCTGGTGAACGACCAGTGGAACAACGTGCAGTCCAACATCGGGCAGTGGATGGCGGGCAAGACCATCGTGCGCATCCTGGTGGCCTACGACCAGCCGGGGGCGACGGGCAACTTCCGCGGCTACTTCGACGACATCCAGATCACGCCGTAGCTAGGCCCCCCAGTCGCTGGCGCTCCTGCCCCCAAGGGGCGCCACCCTGCGGACCGGCGCAGCCGGATCCGCGGGCGTTGCTTGATGGGTCGCATTGCTCCTTTGCCGTTCAAGGGGCTGATTCGACTGTTCGCCGGCTCTGATCGACAGCTCACCGGTGTGCTGCCTTTTGCTTCACCTGCCCTTCACAGTGCGCTGCCTACGATGCCTCCCATACCAACCGATTGCTCAGGGAGAGCGTGATGTCCATCCGCACCACAGCGCTGACCGGCCACGAGACCGGCACGCGTGCTTTGAAAGTCTGGTTCGCCGTCGCGACGGTGGCTGCAGCCTGTGCTGCGGCCTCCGTCGCGCATGCAGACACCATCTACACCCGGCCCAACGACGGATCCACTGCCAGGTTGAGCGACCCGGCGGCCACCCAGGAGACGCAGAACGCCTACAGCTTCATCAAGACCCGCACGAGCAAGGGCAGCTCCAACATGATCCTCGGGCAGCACATGGGCGGCCCGGGCGAGATGAACCAGACCTCGGTGTCCTTCGACATGCCGACCTTCCGCATCGACAGCGCCACCAACGGCCGGCATGCCTACCCGCGGCTGATCGGCGCGCGCTACGACAGCAACGTGGGCAAGGACAACTACCTGCTGGACGCCGGGCTGATCGACCAGATCAACACGCGGCTGATCGAGGTGTCCAACATCTACCACCCGATCGTGGCCATCACCGCGACGCCGCGCAACCCGTGGCACCAGGCCAGCGGCCGCGATTACTTCGATGGGCAAGGACCACTCGGCCAACTGGCCTATGCCAATCGCGCGACCGGCCCCGCCAAGCTCTTCTGGGATGAGATCGACACCATCGCCGACGGCCTGGCCAAGCTGAAGACGGCCGACGGCAAGCCCATTCCGGTGCTGTTCCGACCCTTCGCCGAATTCAACACCGGCGACAAGTACTACGGCCCGAACTCCAACCCGCAGCAGAACCAGACCCAGCATCCGCAAGAGTTCGTGGCGCTGTGGCGCGAGGTGGCCAACTACTACGTCAACCAGCGCCATCTGCACAACCTGATCTTCACGTGGGAGGCCTGGGTCTGGAACCGCCGGCACGATGAAGTGGCCGTCCTCGGACCCTGGTTCCCTGCCGCGTCGTCTCCCACCGACAAGCTGTGGGTCGACGTGGTGGCCGGCGCCTTCTACTTCGACCCCGTCGACCCGCGCTTCAGCCTGGACTTCACGAACGATCCCGTTCCCAATGACGAGAAGGTGTTCTACAGCCTGATGAACCTGGCGATCACCAACAACAAGCCCTTCGGTGCCGCCCAGTGGTCGGTGAACTACACCAAGCCGGGCGAGGCCTGCGTGCAGGGCGACAACAGGAACGCACAGCAGTTCATGACGAGCGTCGACAACCGCCACTACGTCGCGACGCCCACGACCCAGCACCTGTCATTTGTCTACTACTGGGCCGATGACAACAACGGCTACTGCATGTCGATGAACAGGCAGCTGCACTCGACCGAGTTCGCCGACGACCCGCGCGTGGCGAGCATCACCGGCATCGACGCCATCAATACCGAGAGCGGGCGGGTGGTGGAGTCCAAGGACGGTGGCACGGGTGGGCAGATCCAGCAGGGCCTGCCGCTGCGCACGGGCGACACCGTGCTGAACCGGCAGGTCAAGTCCGTGCTGTCCTTCGACACCTCATCGTCGACGCTGCCGGTCAACGCAGTGCTGTCCGACGCGCCCGCCAGCGTGGTGCTGAAGAAGAACCTTGCCAGCGATGCGATGCCCACGACCTTGGCGGACCTGGGCATTGAAGCCGCCGCCGTGCTGGGCGCCAGCACCAGCCTGGCGCTGGACGATTTCAACGCGATCGCCACGATGCTGCCGGGCCGCATCAGCGATCCGAAGGCGTCCTACCGTGGCCAGGTCGCGTACGGCCAGGTGCCGAGCGCCAACGTCAACCGCGCCGGCCGCACCCAGCTGCGCCTGGCCTTCAAGCTGGCCACCGACGGCAACGGCGCCGGCAACCAGATCGACTGGGTGGGTCAGACCACCTCCGGGCCGGAGCTGATCCTCAGCTACACCTTGCCCAACGCCAACCCCTGACGGCGCGGCTGCGTCCAGCGCAGCACCAGCACCGACACGACGAGGGTCGCCATCAGCCAGTAGATGGCGCCCTCGTTGAGGTGCTTGATGACGCCGTTGAACAAGCCGATCGCGAGGTAGTACCCGCCGATCAGGTGCAGGCGACGCCAGTTCGCGCCCATCGCGCGTTGCGCGGCGTTCGTCGAGGTGAGCGCCATGGCCGCGATGAACACGTAGCCCAAGCCGCCCAGCACCCACATCGCCGGGTTGACCAGGGCGGCGAAGGTGCCGGGACTGGCCTGGTGCAGCGTGGCGAGTGCGGCGGCGTGCATCGTGTGCGAGGCGGCGAACGACAGTCCCAGCTCGCGCCGGTTGGCGCGCAGCCAGCGCGTCGCAGCGCCCGGCCATCGGGCATGCAGGGCTGCTGCGCCGAAGGCCGCGCAGAACAGCAGCAGCGAGGTCCGGGCCGTGCTGCGGATGGCCATGCGGATGCCGGCCACCGGGTCCGCCTGGGCGGCGAAGGTGGCCAGCGCGCAGCCGGCAACGAGAAGCGACAGCAGGGCGATGAGCCCCCAGCGGGTGCGGTGCGAGGTGGTCGTCATGAGTGCGGGGCGCAGTGAACGAAGGCGCCATTGCCGCACCCGGTTGTATCGCCGCTGTGTACGCCGGGGGCGATCTTGTCGCCGGGCATGTCCGTGCCGCCTTCAGACAAAGTGCGATACAAAGTCGCGGCCGGTGGCGCCTCGCCGGCGCTTAAGGTCCGTCCATGTCCGCGCCCGACCACATCCTCATCGTCGACGACGACCCCGAGATCCGCTCGCTGCTGCGCGAGTACCTGGAGCGCCAGGGCTTGCGCGTGAGCACCGCGGCCGACGCACGGCAGATGCGCGCCGCGCTGGCCGGCGGCGGCGTGGACCTGGTCGTGCTGGACCTGATGCTGCCCGGCGAAGACGGACTGTCGCTGTGCCGCGACCTGCGCGCACGCGACGCCGACCCGCTGCCGGTGCTGATGCTCACCGCCCGCAGTGACGAGAGCGACCGCATCCTCGGCCTGGAGATGGGCGCGGACGACTACCTCACCAAGCCCTTCGCCGCGCGCGAGCTGCTGGCACGCATCAAGGCCATCCTGCGGCGCACGCGCATGCTGCCGCCCAACCTGCGCGTGCAGGAGACGGCCGACGGCCTGGCCTTCGGCGACTGGCGGCTGGACACGCGGGGCCGGCACCTGCTGGATGCACAGGGCACGCTGGTGTCGCTCACCGGCGCGGAATACCGATTGCTGCGCGTGCTGCTCGACCATCCGCAGCGCGTGCTGACGCGCGACCAGTTGCTCACCATGACGCAGGGCCGCGAAGCCGATGCCTTCGACCGCTCCATCGACCTGCTGGTGAGCCGCCTGCGCCAGCGGCTGGGCGACGAGGCGCGCGAGCCGCGCTACATCAAGACAGTGCGCAACGAGGGCTACGTGCTCTCGGCCGAGGTCCGGCCGGTCGGGATCGATCGATGAAGGCGGCCTGGCTGCCCCGCTCGCTGTCCGGCCGCCTGGCGCTGGTCTTCGCCGCGGCCCTCACCATCGCGCACCTGCTGACGCTGGCATGGTGGGCCGTGGGCCGCATGGACCTGGGCCGCAGCCTGATGCTGGACTACCTGGGCCCGGACGTGGCGGCCTCGGTCGCCATGTTGGACCGGCTGCCGCCGCAGGAGCGCCAGGCGTGGCTGCCGAAGATCGCGCGTCCGAACTATCGCTACAGCCTGGCCGAGGTGTACGGCATGCCGGACAACGGCCCCACCTCGCAGCGAGTCCGCGCCGCCCTGGCGCAGTCGTTGGGGCCAGCGCGCGTACTGGGTGTGTCCGCCGAACTGGGGCATGAGTCGTCCGGTGCGCGGCAGGTGAGCCTGCGACTGGCTGATGGTTCGCCGCTCACGCTGCACATGCTCCCCTTGGAGGCCGGCCTGTCGCGCGGCGTCGTGGCCCTGGTGCTGGCCCAGCTCGCCATCCTCGCCGCGGCGGCCTGGCTGGGTGTGCGCCTGGCCACGCGCCCGCTTGCTCGTCTGGCCGACGCGGCCGACGCCCTGGACCCCGACCGGCCCGGCGCTTCGCTGGCCCTGAGCGGCCCCGCCGAAGTCGAGCGTGCCGCGCAGGCCTTCAACGCCATGCAGCAGCGCATCGCCCAGCACCTGGCCGAACGCGCGCAGATCCTCGCGGCGGTGTCGCACGACCTGCAGACGCCCATCACCCGCCTGCGCCTGCGGGCCGACCTGCTCGATGACGGGCCGTTGCGCGAGAAGCTGCATGCCGATCTCGCGCAGATGCAGGCGCTGGTCGAAGAGGGCATTGCCTACGCCCGCAGCGGCCATGCCTTGCTGGAGCGGCCTTGCCGAGTGGACCTGCACGCGCTGCTCGACAGCGTGGTGGGCGACCATGCCGATGCCGGCGAACCGGTGAGTTTCGAGGGCGAGGCCGTGCCGCCATGGACCACACGCCCGCAGACCTTGCGGCGCCTGATCGTCAACCTCATCGACAACGCCTTGAAGTTCGCGGGCTCGGCGGAGGTCGTGCTCTCTCGCGACGACACGGACGTCCACATCACCGTGCGTGACCGCGGCCCGGGCATTCCGCCCGACCAGCTGCAAGCCGTGCTCCAGCCCTTCCATCGCGTGGAGGGCTCGCGCAACCGCGACACCGGCGGCACGGGCCTGGGCCTGGCGATCGCGCAGCAACTCGCGCAGGCGCTGGACGCCCAGCTGTCACTGCGCAACCGCGAAGGCGGCGGGCTGGAGGTTCAGCTTCGGCTGCCGATGCCTGCGCTCACCGCGGCCAGGGATCGGCCCAGGCCGGAATCTGCGCCAGGCGATCCAGCCAGCGCGTGACCTGCCTGAACTCCTGCAGCGGCATCTCCGCTTCGCGCCAGTAGTGCGCCATGGCAGCGAGCTGGAAGTCGGCGATCGTCAGGCGCTGGCAGGCGACGAACTCCCGGCCTTCGAGGTGGTGATCCAGCACCGCAGCGAATCGCTTGAGCTCGGGCACCTTGTCCGGCAGGGCATCACGGTCCGGCGGGCCGATGTGGAAGGTGGCCTTCACGATGTGCTCGAAGTAGAAGTCGCCCACGGCCTTCGCCCAGTGCTGGTCGTTCCACGACAGCCAGCGCAGCACCTCCACCTGCTCGGCCGGGTTGTTCGCGGGCCACATGTCCGAGCCCGCCTTGATGCACAGGTAGGCCATGATGGCCGAGGCCTCCCACAGCACCACGTCGCCGTCCACCATCGTGGGCGCCTTCATGTTGGGGTTGAGCCGGGCGTACTCGGGCGTCTTCATCTTGCCGTTGCTCTCGATGAACTCGGCATCCAGCCCCAAGTGCTTCGCCAGCGCCAGCACCCGGCGCGGGGCCTGGGCCTTGATCCAGTAGATCTTCACGGACTTTCTCCTTCGTCGTGGTGGTTCACATCACCACGACGAATGGCGCCGCCGGAAATCGACAGGGCGCCGGAAAAATATCCGGCGGCAACGGCGGGCTCAGGCCACGCTGAGCGACCCGATGCCGATCTTCGAGTCCACGAAGGGCTGCTGCTGCAGGTCTTCCAGCAGGCCGAGGTAGTACGCCAGTGACGGCGTGGCGCGGCCGGGCACCCTGGCCTGGTCATCCCACCGGCGCAGCTGCACGGCCTGGCGGGCGAAGGGCAGGTCCTCGAAGAAGCGTTGTTCTTCTTCGCCCATGGCGCCGCCTTGCAGCAGCAGCGAATGCAGGGAGGCTGGCGACAGGCTTTGCGCGTAGGCGGGGTCGGTGGCCACCAGGTAGCGCTTGGCCTGCACGTGCAGGCGCACCGGCTCGATGACGCTCGCACTGAAACCTTCGGCCAGTAGCGGCAGGGCACGCAGCTCATGCACGTCGTCCACCTCGTCGCCATACGGATCCACCACGATGAAGTGCCCGATGTCGTGCAGCAGCGCTGCAGCCACCAGCGGCGCGTCGGCATGGGCCCATTCGGCCAGCTGGGCGCATTGAAGCGCATGGTCGAGCGCGGTCACGCTGTCGCAGGCGCGGCGGCCGTGCTGCAGGAACAGGGCTTCGATGCGTTCGATGAGCGTCATGTGGGGCCTCCGTGGGGTGGGCGCCGTCGGGCGGGACGGTTCTCAAGGCCCCGGAGAATAGCGGCGGCTGTGTGTCATGGGTGTGTACCCACAATGGGAGTACGCCCGCAGCTTTCACGTCTCGTTACGGGCGCCCTGCGCGCGGGCAAGTCACCGGCGTGATAGACCTCGCCAGCGGGGCAGACGCACACTGGGGGCTTCCAATGCCAGCAAGGAGTCGTGCATGAGCACTGCCGCCCGACAGCACATCGACGCCGCCGAGCGCGCGGCCGCCACCATCCCGGGCATCGCGGCGGACACGCCCCTGCGGCCCATCCGCCAGGTGGGCGTGATCGGCGCGGGCACCATGGGCGGCGGCATCACCATGAACTTCCTGAACGCCGGGCTGCCGGTGGTCCTGGTGGAGACCAGGCAGGAGGCGCTGGACCGCGGGATCGCGACGATCCGCCGGAACTACGAGAACTCCGCGAAGAAGGGCAAGCTGACGGACGCCCAGGTCCAGGAGCGCATGGGGCTCATCATGCCCTCGCTGGACCTGGCCGGCCTGGCGGACGTGGATCTCGTCATCGAGGCGGTGTTCGAGGACATGGGCGTGAAGGAGTCGGTGTTCCGCCGGCTCGACGAGGTGTGCAAACCCGGGGCGATCCTGGCGTCCAACACCTCGTACCTGAACATCGACCGCATCGCGGCGTTCACGAAGCGGCCGGGCGACGTGCTGGGCCTGCACTTCTTCAGCCCGGCCAACGTGATGCGCCTGCTGGAGATCGTGCGTGGTGCGGCGACTGCGGCGGATGTGTTGGCCACCAGCGTGGCGCTGGCGCAGCGCATCAAGAAGGTGGCGGTGGTCTCGGGCGTTTGCGACGGGTTCATCGGCAATCGCATGCTGGCGCGCTACGGTGCGGCGGCGCAGGGGCTCATCCACGCTGGCGCCTTGCCGCAGCAGATCGACAACGCCCTGCAGGCCTTCGGCATGGCGATGGGGCCGTTCCGCATGGGCGACCTGGCGGGGCTGGACATCGGCTGGGCCACGCGCAAGCGGCGTGCCGCGGAGGCGGGCGTGACGATGGCGCCCATCGTGGCCGACAAGCTCTGCGAGGCCGGGCGCTTCGGGCAGAAGACCGGGGCCGGGTGGTACCGCTACGAGGCGGGGCAGCGCGAGCCGATTCCTGATCCGGTGACGGCGCAGATGATCGGCGAGTACCGGGCCGCGCATGGCATCACGCCCAGGACCATCAGCGACCAGGAAATCGTCGAGCGCTGCATCTATGCGCTGGTGAACGAAGGTGCGCGCATCCTGGATGAAGGCATCGCTGCGCGGGCGTCGGACATCGACCTCGTGTACCTGAACGGCTACGGCTTTCCGAAGGAACGCGGCGGGCCGATGTTCCATGCGGACCAGGTTGGGCTGGCCAAGGTCGTTCAGGCGCTGCAGCGTTTCGCGGCGGAGCCCGGGGCGGATGCGTCCTGGCAGCCGGCGGCGCTGCTGGTGAAGCTGGCCGGGGAAGGGCAGGGCTTCTTCTGACGGGCCGCGGTGGCGCGGGCCCCCATACTCGGGCATCCGTTGCCCATGGCCCGCATGAGTCCTGACATTTCCCGTCTCCCAATCTGCCCTTGCCGGCAGACCCCGCGATGCGATTCGCGCCCGAACTGATCGCCGTCATCGTCGGTGCAGTGGGTCTCCTGGCCGGACTGCTGTGGCTGCGTGCGAAAGGAAAGCGCACCCGCAACGTGGGCCGGCCAGTGTCCGACGGGCCGGCCAACCTGCGCTATTCCTGCGCGGGCTGTTCCCAGCAGTTCACGCACTCCAGGCGGACGCTGGCGGCCTGGAAGAGGGGCGACCGGCGCTTCTACTGCAACGCCTGCCACACGAAATCGAGAGGGTCACGGCGGGCTTGAGGGCTGATGGCCGGCCGCAACTTTGGCCGAGGAGCAGCCTGCAGCGTCGGGCTTGACATCCGCATCGCGCGCCGCAGCCGAGTCCAGCCCCCACTCCTGCCAGTCATCGCCCCAGGTCTCCACCGGGTGCTGGGTGCGTTCGGAGCCGTTTCCACAGGCCAGCGAGTCTGCCGGGCAATACCGGTCGCATCCCCAGCAGGTGCGCTCGGGGTGTGCGGGATGGATCGGGAACTTTTTTCTCATTCGCAACGTCGGCCCGACAAGGCGAGCGACGCTTCGAGTTTGCCCAGGGGTGGCCGTTGCCGCTTTGGCACAGATCAAATGGAGCCCGGCTGGACCGCCCGGCCACGCAGTGCTAGAGTCCGCCTCCTCATTTCTCCCGCCGCCATTCCGATGAGTCTTTGAAGCCCCACCAGCCACCGTGCCGTCCCTGTCGCAGGGCGGGATCACGTTCGCCTTTGGAGAGCTTCATTCATGACTGCATCGACCGCGCTGGCGCGCCAGCATTCCCTTTCCCGTTCGTCCTCACCTTCGCTTGGCAGCGTCGAGCTGCGCCATCTCAACTGGCATCGGCCTGACGGCGTGCCGCTGTGGCCTGTACCCTTGAACGCCACGTTCGGCCGCGGCGAGCGCATCGGCATCGTCGGCGTGAACGGCGCCGGCAAGACCGTGCTCATCGAGATGATGCTCGGGCTGCGCGAGCCGTCGACCGGCGCTGTCCAGCGCAGCGGCCAGTGGCATCATGTGGCGCAGGACCAGCGTCTGGCGCCTGGCTTTTCCGCCGCCGGCATCGCGGGGTTGGAGCAGCCGCTGCAAGCCATCGCGCGGCTGGAGCGCGGCGAGGGCAACGAGCACGACCTCGAACTGGCCCATGGCCGATGGACGCTTGCCGCCGAGCTCACGCAAGCCCTGCAGGAGGTGGGCTGGGCCGAGCAGGACCTGCTCGCACCCGCTTCGCACCTGAGCGACGGCATGCGCACGCGCATCGCGCTGGCCGGCGCCTGGCTGTCGAATGCGGACGGCCTGGTGCTCGACGAGCCCACCAACCACCTCGACCGCGAAGGGCGTGACTGGCTCATCCGCCGCATGCGCGAGTGGCCAGGCACGCTGCTGGTGGCCAGCCACGACCGCGGGCTGCTGCGGGAGGTGGACCGCATCGTCGAGGTCTCGTCGCAGGGGCTGCGCCACTATGGCGGCGATGTCGACTTCTACCGTGAGCAGCGCAATGCCGAGGCCGATGCGGCGCAGACCGCGCTCGGCCATGCCAAGGCCCACCGCGACACGGTGCTGCGCGACATCCGCCGCCGCCACGATGCGCAGCAGCGGCGCATGGCACGAGGGCGGGCGCAGTCGCGCGAGGCCAACTTGCCGCGCATCGTGGTCAATGGCATGCGAGGGCAGGCAGAGAAGTCCAACGGCCGCTTGCAGGCGCTGTTCAGCCGGCAGGGCGCGGCGGCCCAGGCCGCGGTGAGCGAGGCGGCCAGGAGGCTGCTGCCCGATCCATCGGCGGCACTGGCGCTGCCCGGCAGCGTTCTGGAGCCGACGCAGCGGCTGCTGGGCACCGACAGGCTGCGGTGCCTGCACGCCTCGCCAGGCTTCGCGTCGCTCACGGCAATGCTCAGCGGCCCGGTGCGCCTGGCACTCATCGGCCCGAATGGATGCGGCAAGACCACGTTGCTGCGAACGCTGTGCGGCGAGCTCCTGCCACGCTTCGGCAGCGCGAAGCTGCACCAGCCATTCGCCTGGCTGGACCAGCGCGCCGCCACCGCGTTGCCGGCCGGCGTGAGCACCGTGGATCACCTGATGTCCCTGGACTCGCGGCTGTCGCCATCGGACCTGCGCACCCGGCTTGCGCGGCTGGGCCTCTCGGCACGCGTGGTGGAAGCGCCCATCGCCGGCCTGAGCGGCGGCGAGCGCATGCGCGTGGCCCTGGCCGCCGCGCTGTGGCGCCAGCAGCCTCCACGCGTGCTGCTGCTGGACGAACCCACCAACCACCTGGACCTCGCCGCCGTCGAGTCGCTGGAATTCGCGCTCGCCGACTTCCCCGGCGCGATCATCGTGTCCTCGCACGATGCGGACTTCATCGACGCGCTGGACTGCGATCTGCGGTGGCGGTGGACGCCGGAGAAATGGGAGGTCGAGCACCTATGATGGCCCGGTCGATCCGAAGAGGCGCCGCGCGATGCTGATCTTCCACAACCCCAGCCATCACCTGCACGCCGGTCGCCAGGAGATGTTCCGCGGCCGCCTCGTGCCCTGCCACGAGACGCCGGCGCGGCTGGATCACGTGATGAGCGAGCTGCAGCGCCGGCCCATGGGCGCGTTGCACACACCGGGCGAAGCGGACATGGCGCTCATCCGCCGCATCCACGCACCGCGCTACCTCGACTTCCTGGCGACGGCGTGGACCGAGTGGATCGCGCTCGATCCGGCCAACGCCGAGCTGGACATCCTCCCGTCGGTGTGGCCGGGGCGAGGCCTGCGCTACGACGTGGAGCCTCGCAACTTCTCCGCACGCGTGGGCCTGTTCAGCTTCGATGCCGGCACGCCGATGAACGCCGGCACCTGGGAGGCGGCCCTCGCCGGCGCGGCCTGCGCCATCGATGCGGCGCATTCGGTGGCCGGTGGCGCGGGGGTGTCGATGGCCTTGACCCGTCCGCCCGGCCACCACGCCGGCCCCGACTTCTTCGGCGGCTACTGCTTCCTCAACAACTCCGCACTCGCTGCCCAGGCCTTGCGCGACGCAGGTGCCGCCCGGGTGGCCGTGCTCGACGTGGACTACCACCACGGCAACGGCACGCAGACCATCTTCTACGAACGTGCCGACGTGTTCACGGCCTCGATCCACGGCGACCCGAGCACCGAGTACCCGTTCTACCTGGGCCATGCGGACGAGACGGGGCAGGGCGAGGGCGCAGGCTGCAACCTCAACATTCCCTTGCCCGCGGGCACGGACTTCGAGGTGTGGCAGCAAGCGTTGCAGCGGGCGTTGGATGAGGTCGCGCGCATGGGTGCCGAGGCCCTGGTGGTTCCGCTGGGCGTGGACACCTTCGAGGGCGACCCCATCTCGCGCTTCAAGCTGCGCAGTGCGGACTACCTGCGCATGGGGCAGATGTTGGCGTCGGCAAAGCTGCCGACTGTCTTCGTGATGGAGGGCGGCTATGCAGTGGCGGAGGTCGGCGTGAACGTGGTCAACGTGCTGGAAGGCTTCCTTGGCTGAGACGCCGTTCCTCGTGGCATTCACGCCGGTGGCGTCACCGAGCTCGCAGAGTCGCGACGCGTGCGAACGCCGCCGCGCGCCTCGAACGCGAACGCCAGCCGCGACAACCCGAAGCACAGCACGAAGTAGGTCAAGCCCAGCAGCAGGTACACCTCGGCCGCCCGCGTGAACACCTGCGTGTTGATCTGCGCCGCGATGAACGACACCTCGGTGAGCCCGATGATGTAGCCCAGCGACGTCTCCTTGATCGTCGCCACGAACTGGTTCACCAGCGACGGCAGCATGTGCCGCAGCGCCTGCGGCAGGATGACCCAGCGCATGGACTGCGCATAGCCCAGCCCCAGCGACTTCGCGCTGTCGAATTGCCCCTTGGGAATCGCCTGGATGCCCGCGCGGATGATCTCCGCCAGGTACACGCCGTCGAACAGCACCAGCGCCATCAGCATGGTGGTGAACTGGTCGGTCTTGCGGCCGGTGATGCTGGGCAGGAAGAAGTAGGCCCAGAACACCACCATCAGCAAGGGCACGCCGCGCACCACGAAGACCAGTGCCGTCACCGGCCAGCGCACGCTGCGCCACGGGCTCACGCGCGCCAGGCCGAGCACGAGGCCCAGGGGCAGGGCCAGCAGCAGGGCCAGCGCGGCCAGCAGCACGCTCAGGGCCAGCCCGCCCAGCGGGCCGTTGGGGTACTGCCCCACGAGGAAGTACAGCCAGTAGGTGTCGATCAATTCCAGCATGGCTGCGTCCTCAGGCCGCGCGCACCGGATGGCGCTGCTGCACCCACGCCGCCGCGCCCGTGATGAGCAGCGACACGACGAGGTAGGCACTCGTGACGAAGGCAAAGGCCTCCGCGCTGCGGAAGCTGGCCGACTCCACCTTGGCCGCCTGGTACATCAGCTCGGCCACGCCGATCACGGTGGCCACGCTCGTGTCCTTCCACAGGTTCAGCGTCTGCGAGATCAGCGGCGGCACGGTGACGCGAAACGCCTGCGGCAGGATGACCCAGCGCATGGTGCCCAGGAAGCCGAAGCCCAGCGCGCGGCCCGCATCGAACTGCCCCTGCGGAATCGCGCGGATGCCGCTGCGGATGTCCTCGGCCATGTAGGCCGCGATGTACAGCGTGAGGGCCACGACCGCACTGGCCACCTCGATGTTGCCGGCGTACAGCCATTGCTTCACGGGTTCGGGCAGCAGCTCCGGTGCGCCGAAGTACCAGAAGAGCAGGTGCGCCAGCAGCGGCACGTTGCGAATGCCTTCCACATAGGCCGCGCCGAGCGCCCGAAGCACCGCCCACGGCGACAGCCGCAGCAGCGCCACCGCCACCGACAGCGGCAGGGCCAGCACCAGCGTCATGCCGGTGAGCGCCAGCGACAGCCACAGGCCGCTGATGAGCCAGTCGTGGTACTGGCCATGCAGCAGCAGGTTCACATCAAACGAGGGCATGCGTCGGAGTCTGCCAAAAAAGAAAAACGCCCTGCATGTTTGGCAGGGCGCGCACGGACCAGCAAGCCGGCGGACCTCATGGGCCGCACGGCTCTCAGATCTGGTCGGTGTCGATCTTGAAACTGCGCTTGTCGAACTGGAGCTTGGTGCCCGGGCCGTACCACTTGAGGAACAACTTGTCCGCGGCGCCCGAGCTTTCCAGCTCGCGCAGCACGCCGTCCACCTGCGCCTTCAGGGCCTTCTCGCCCTTCTTCAGGCCCAGCGCCAGCGGTTCGACGCTGATGTTCTGCGGCAGGATGGCGTAGTCCTTCTTCGCGGCGCCCAGCTTGGCGTGGTCGTTCACGAGCGAGGCTTCGTCGTTCACGTAGCCCACGCCCTTGCCCTGCTGCAGCGCGAGGAAGGCCTGCTGCGTGGTCTCGAAGGTGACCACGTCGACGCCGGGCACTGCCTTGCGGATGTTGGGCTCCTGCGTGCCGCCCTTGACGGTCAGCACCTTCTTGCCGGCCAGCTGCTTGATGTCGGTGACACCGCTGCTGGTCTTCACCAGCACCTTCTGGCCGGTGACGAAGGTGGTGAGCGAGAAGTCGATCTGCGACTCGCGCTCCTTGTTGTGGGTGAGCGAAGCGGCCAGCACGTCCACGCGCCCTTGCTGCAGTTCGGGGATGCGCGCGGCCACGGAGAGTTGCTTGAACACCGGCTTCACGCCCAGCTTCTTGGCAATCGCCTGGCCGATGTCGACTTCATAGCCGACGAGCTCGCGCGTCTTGGGGTCGACGAAGCTGTTGGGCTCATCCGTGCCGAGCACGCCGAAGACGATCTCGCCCTTCTTCTTGATGTCGTCCAGTTGATCGGCATGGACGGCCGCGCTGAACAAGCTGGCCGCGAGGGTGATGCCCAGCAGGGCCTGGGAACGCAAACGCATGGGACGAGGACTCCGGAAATGAGGAGGCGCAAGGGTAGACCCGGGCGTGTCGTTCGGGAAAGAACGATTGCGTATAACCATGTGGCGAACGTGCATGCGGTTCGCCGCGCGCTTTCAGGGCGTGGTTCTCAGGCCATGCGCCTGGTGCGCCGATGCAGCCACAGCGAGGCAGCAAACACCAGCAGACCGCCGATGGCCAGCAAGGCCCCGACCCAGCCGGTGGACGTCCACCCGAGGCCCGCCGCGATGGCCACGCCGCCCAGCCAGGCTCCCAATGCATTCGCGATGTTGAAGGCCGAATGGTTGAGTGCGGCGGCCAGGGTCTGTGCATGGTCGGCCACGTCCATCAGCCGGATCTGCAGGGCCGGCCCGATGGCGACCAGCGTGCCGAGCAGGAAGACATTGATGCACACCGGCACGGTGTAGGGCGCGGTGAACAGGAAGCCCACGAGCACCAGCACCGTCCAGGCCAGCACGCCAGCGATGGTGCGCATCAGCGACTTGTCCGCCAGCCGCGCGCCGACGAGGTTGCCCACCACCATGCCCAGGCCGAAGAGGCCCAGCGCCAGCGGCACGGCGGTGATCGGCATGCCCGTCACCTCGGTCAGCAGCGGCTTGATGTAGCTGAACACGGCGAACATGCCCCCGAAGCCCACCGCGCCGATGCCCAGGGTGAGCCACACCTGCGGCTTGGCCAGCGCGCCCAGTTCGCGCCAGGGGCTGGTGCCGTGCGGTGCTTCGAGTGGCGGCACGTAGCGCTGCACCAGCACGCAGGTCACCGCTGCGATGGCACCCACCAGCACGAAGGCCGAGCGCCAGCCCAGGTGCTGGCCCAGCCAGGCGGCCAAGGGCACGCCGAGCATGGTGGCGGTGGCCAGGCCCGACATCACCAGCGCCACGGCGCTGGCCCGCCGTTGGGGCGGCGCGAGGGCGGCGGCCACGAGCGCGGCCACGCCGAAGTAGGTGCCGTGCGGAAGGCCGGCCACGAAGCGCAGCAGGTTCAGGGATGCATAGCCCGGCGCCATCGCGCTGGCCACGTTGCCCAGTGCGAACAGCGCCATCATCGCGATGAGCAGCACACGCCGCTGCCAATGGGCCGCCAGCACGGCCAGCACCGGCGCACCGATGACCACGCCCAGTGCATAGGCGCTGATGGTGTGGCCCGCTTGCGGAATGGTGACGCCCAGGTCGCGGGCCATCTCGGGCAGCAGGCCCATCACGACGAACTCGCCGGTGCCGATGGCGAAGGAGCCGACGCCCAGGGCGAGCACGGCAGGTGCGAATGCCGCGTGGTTGCCTGCGGCCTGGCCCGCGGTGGAGGAGGGGGCCAGGGCAGACGGAGCGGATTCCATGGGAAACGATCAGAGGGTGAAAGCCATCCGATTGTGCAGGGCCCCGCCACCGGCCGCTGCCGTAAGGTCTTGGCCCACCCTGCGAATCACTTACTTCGCGCCCAGCAACTGCTGGATGCTGGAGAAGTCGAGCTGCCCCCTGCCGGCGCGGCTGTTGAGCGCATACAGGTTGCGCGCCAGCTCGCCCAGAGGCACGGCGGCACCGGCGCCAAGCGCGGCCTCCACCGCCAGGCCCAGGTCCTTGAGCATCAGGTCGTTGCCGAACCCGCCGCCGTAGCCGCGCGAGGCCGGTGCGTTGTCCAGCACGCCGGGCCAGGGGTTGCACACCTCGGTCGCCCAGCTGCGGCCGGTGCTCACGGCCATCATCTGCGAGAGGACCTTGGCATCCAGCCCATGGGCCGTGCCCAGGGCAAGCGCTTCAGCGGTGACGGCCATGATGACGCCCAGGGCCATGTTGTTGCACAGCTTGGCCACCTGTCCCGCGCCGCTGTCGCCCATGTGGAAGATGTTCTTGCCCATGCCTTGCAGCACCGGCCGGGCGGCCTCCAGCGTCGAGGCGGGACCGCCCACGATGAAGGTCAGCGTGCCGGCGGCGGCACCCACCGTGCCGCCCGACACCGGCGCATCGAGCATCAACACGCCGCGTGCGGCCGCGGCGCGCGCCACCGCTTGCACCGTGGCCGGCGCGATGGTGCTGCTGTCGATGACGAGCGTGCCCGCCGGCAGCACGGCCAGCAGGCCGTCATCGCCGAGGTACAGCGATTCGACGTGGCGGCTGGCCGGCAGCATCGACACGACGACGGCCGCGCCTTCGGCCGCCTCGCGTGCACTGGCCGCGACGCCCAACCCGAGCTCGCGTGCCTTGGTGCAGGCCTGGCTGCTGAGGTCGAAGGCGTGGACGGTGCATCCCGTCTTCTGGAGATTGCAGGCCATGGGCAGGCCCATCTGGCCCAGCCCGATGAATGCGATGGTGGTGCTCATGGGTGTCCTTTCAATGCAGGTCGTGCAGGGGATGGAGGCCGTCGTGCCGCTCGATGAAGTGCGCATCGACGTGCGCCCGCGTCACCTGGTCCAGCGTGGCCGGCGCCCAGATGGGTTTGCGGTCTTTGTCGATCAGCAGGGCACGCACGCCCTCGGCGAAGTCGTGGTGCATGCAGCTGCCCAGCGACACCTGGTACTCCAGGCGCAGCACCTGTGCCAGCGACAGGTGGCGCGCGGCCTGCCACAGGCGATGCGAGAGCGCGGCCGAGGTGGGCGAGCCCTTGGCGAAGGTCTTGCCGGCGGCGGACAGCCAGGCATCGGCATGTTCCGCCAGGCCGCGCAGGCGGGTGGCGATGGCCTCGAGCCCGTCGTCCAGCATCACGCTGCCGATGAGATCGACGTGGCGCCGCAAGACCGACTCGCCCGCCTCCGCCGGGAACTGCATCAGCAGCCGCGTGAGGTGCTCGCGGTCGGCCTGCGCATCGCCTTGCCAGCGCGCCGTGGCGATCGCCTGCAGCATGGTGTCCTTCAGCGCGTGGGGCAGCACCGCATCCGCCAGGCCAACAAAGCGTGCATCGGCGGCGTTCATCGGCGCACCGGTCAGGGCGAGGAAGAGCCCCGTGCGTCCCGGCATGCGCGGCAGGAACCAGCTGCCGCCGACATCCGGATAGAGGCCGATGCTGATCTCCGGCATCGCGATGCGCGTGCCCGGCGTGGCGACGCGGTGCGAGGCCCCTGCCATCAGCCCCAGCCCGCCGCCCATGACGATGCCGTGTCCCCAGCACAGGATGGGCTTGGGGCAGGTGTGGATGCGGTGGTCGAGCCGGTACTCGCGCTCGAAGAAGGCGGCGGCCTCGCGCGGCACCTGGCCGGGCTCGGTGTCGCGCATGCTGCGGTACAGGGCCTGCACGTCGCCGCCGGCGCAGAAGGCCTTCTCGCCTTCGGCATCGAGCACGATGCCGGCGATGCCCGGGTCGGCGATCCACGTGTCCAGGCGCGGTGCCAACTGGTCGATCATCGCCAGTGACAAGGCGTTCAGCGTGGTCGGCGAGGCCAGCGTGGCATGGCCGAAGCGGTGGCCGCCCGCCGTGTCGAACTCTCGGAGGATCACGGTCACGGCGGCGTCCTCAGGCGTTGCGCCATGCCGGCGCGCGCTTGTCCAGGAAGGCCTGCACGCCTTCGCGCTGGTCCGCGGTGTCGAAGAGGTCGACGAAGGCTTCGCGCTCGCGCAGCAGCATCACCTGCGGCGACGTCACGCGTGCCCCCTGGATCAGCCGCTTGCACGCGGCCACGCTCGTCGGGCTTTGCCGCTGCACGCTTTGCGCGAGCTGCAAGGCGCGTTGCAGTGCGTCGCCGGGCGGCGTGACTTCATCCACCAGGCCGATGCGCAGGGCGGTGGCCGCATCCACCCGCTCGCCCAGCAGCACCATGCGCTTGGCCCAGCTCTCGCCCACGGTCCACGACAGCCACTGCGTGCCGCCCGCGCAAGGCAGCAGGCCCACCGAGGCCTCGGGAAGCGCCATCACCGCCTGCGACTCCGCGATGCGCAGGTCGCAGGCCAGCGCGCATTCGAGTCCGCCGCCCATCGCATAGCCGTTGATGGCGGCGATGCTCACGCCACGGAATGCTGCCAGCGTCTCGAAGGCTTCGCCGAAGCGGCGTGCCATCTCGCGTGCGACCGCCTTGTCGCCATCGGCAAAGAGCTTGAGGTCGGCGCCCGCGCTGAAGAACTTCGGGCCCTGGCCGGTGATGACGAGGCTGTAGATGTCGCGCCGTGCCTCCAGTTCGCGCACGAGCCGCGCCAGGGCCGCCAGGCTCTCGCGAGTCCACGTATGGGCCGGCGGGTTGTTCAGGGTCACCACCGCGGTGTGCTCGCGCACCTCCAGCAGCAGGGGTGAGGAATCGTTGCTCATCGAATGGTCTCCGGTGCGTGGTCTTGAAGAAGCCGGCGCGCGACGATCACGCGCATGATTTCGTTGGTGCCTTCCAGGATCTGGTGCACGCGTGCATCGCGCAGGTAGCGCTCCAGCGGGTACTCGCGGATGTAGCCGTAGCCGCCATGGATCTGCAGCGCCTCGTTGCACACCTGGAAGCCGATGTCGGTGGCCAGGCGCTTGGCCATGGCGCAGTACACCTGCGCATCGGGCGAATCCGTGTCGAGCTTGCAGGCGGCCAGGCGCACCATCTGCCGCGCGGCCACGAGTTCGGTGGCCATGTCGGCCAGCTTGAACTGCATGGCCTGCATGTCGGCCAGCGCGCGGCCGAACTGTCGGCGTTCGTGCATGTGGCGCTGGGCGGCGGCCATCGCGCCCTGCGCTGCGCCCACCGAGCAGCAGGCGATGTTGATGCGCCCGCCGTCCAGGCCCTTCATCGCGATCCTGAAGCCTTCGCCTTCCTGGCCGAGCAAGTGCGACACGGGCACGCGCACCTGGTCGAAGGCGACGGCGCGCGTGGGCTGGCTGTTCCAGCCCATCTTCTCTTCCTTGCGGCCGTAGGTGATGCCCGGGCTTTGCGCATCGACGAGGAAAGCGGAGATGCCGGCCGCGCCTTCGCCGCCGGTACGCGCCATCACCACCAGCACATCGGTCGCGCCCGCGCCGGAGATGAAGGCCTTGCTGCCCTGGAGCCGGTAGTGGTCGCCGTCGCGTGTGGCAGTGGTGCGAAGCGAGGCCGCGTCCGAGCCCGCGCCGGGCTCGGTCAGGCAGTACGACGCGAGCTGTCGCCCACTGGTCAGCGCCGGGCCCCAGTGCGTTGCGACTGCAGGCGTGGCAAAGCTCGTCACCATCCACGCGGCCATGTTGTGGATGCTGAGGAAGGCGGTGGTCGACGGGCAGGCCGCGGCCAGCTCCTCGAACACCAGCGTCGAATCCAGCCGCGGCAGTCCGAGCCCGCCGTGGGCCGCGTCGGCATACAAGCCGCAGAAGCCAAGCTCGCCTGCATGCCGCAGCGTGTCGCGGGGGAAGAGCGACTGAGCGTCCCATTGCGCCGCATGCGGCGCCATCTCGTCGCGCGCAAAGTCCCGCGCCGCCTGCTGGAAGGCGCGCTGTTCCTCGCTCAGCTCGAAGTCCATGGCGCGCCTCAGCGCAGGCTGATGGTGGTGTTCACGCCGCCGGACACGCCGTGGTCGTCGAACCAGCGCGCGGTCACCGTCTTGGTCTGCGTGTAGAACGTGACGACCTGCTTGCCGTAGGGGCCGAGGTCGCCCAGCTTCGATGCACGCGAGCCGGTGAACGAGAACAGCGGCACGGGCACGGGGATGGGCACGTTGATGCCCACCTGGCCCACGTCGATGTCCTCCTCGAAGCGCCGGGCCGCGGCACCCGACTGCGTGAAGATGGCCGTGCCGTTGCCGTTGGGGTTGGCGTTGATGAAGGCGATGGCTTCGTCCAGCGTCGCGGCTTCGGCGATGCACAGCACCGGTCCGAAGATCTCCTGCTCGTACAGCGACATGCCCGGCTTCACGCCCGAGAAGATGGTGGGGCCGACGAAGTTGCCTTCCTTCAGCTGACCGTCCAGCGGCGGCAGGCGGCCGTCGAGTTCCAGCGTGGCGCCTTCATCGGTGCCGCGCGCGATGAGCGCCTCCACGCGCTCCTTCGCGGCGCAGGAGATGACCGGGCCCACATCGGTGCCGGCGCCCGTTCCCGCGCCCACCGTGAGGCCGCGCGCTTTCTCGACGATCCGCGGAATCCACTCGCGTGCCGCACCCACCAGCACCGCGACCGACACGGCCATGCAGCGCTGCCCCGCGGCGCCGAAGGCCGCGCCCACCAGCGCATTCAGCGTCTGTTCCTTGTGCGCATCGGGCAGCACCACCGCATGGTTCTTCGCGCCCATCATGCATTGCACGCGCTTGCCGGCCAGCGTGGCGCGCTGGTACACATGCGTACCCACGCGGGTCGAGCCGACGAAGGAGATCGCCTTGATGTCCGCGTGGTCGCACAGCGCGTTCACCACGTCCTCGCCGCCGTGCACCACGTTCAGCACGCCCGGCGGAATGCCGGCCTCCAGTGCCAGCTCCACCAGCCGCATGGTCACCATCGGATCCTGCTCCGAGGGCTTGAGCACGAAGGTGTTGCCGCAGGCGATCGCCATGGGGAACATCCACAGCGGGATCATCGCGGGGAAGTTGAAGGGCGTGATGCCCGCGCACACGCCCAGCGGCTGCAGCAAGGTGTAGGTGTCCACGCCCGAGGCCACGTTGTGCGCCCGCTCGCCCATCTGCAGGCTGCCGATGTTGGCGGCGTGCTCCACCACTTCCAGGCCGCGGAACACATCGCCTTCCGCATCGGCCAGGGTCTTGCCCTGCTCAGCGGTGAGCGTGGCGGCCAGCGACTTGATGTTGTCGCGGATGAGCTGCTGGTATTTGAGGAAGATGCGCGCGCGCTGGCCGATGGGCGTCTTGCGCCAGGTGGCGAACGCGGCCTGTGCGGCGGCCACCGCGTCGCGCACTTCATCGGCCGTGGCCATTGGCACCCAGGCGAGCCGTTCCTGCGTGGCGGGGTTGATGACCGGCCGCCATTCGGTGGTGCGCGAAGGCACCAGCCGGCCGTTGATCAAGAGCGGGATGCGGGGCAAGTCTTGGCTCATCGCGGGGTCTCCTGGACAGGTGGCTGAAGTTCACACAGAATCTATCCACACGTTTCACATCGCTCAACAAGTGATTGATGTGAAAGCGAAAACTTGCAAATGTCTTTGCAAGACATCTGTGGAATTTGCGAATCCTGTGAAGATGGAAACCACCGCCGCCACCGCCAATCCGCGCAAGCTCTTTGTCGGCCCGCGCGTGCGCCGCATGCGCGAACAGCTCGGCTGGAACCAGGGCCTGCTCGCGCAGCGCCTGGGCCTGTCGCTGAGCTACGTGAGCCAGATCGAGACCAACCAGCGGCCGGTCACGGCTGGCGTGCTGCTGCGCCTGGCCGAGGTGTTCGGCGGCGACGTGTCGCAGTTCAGCGAGGAGCAGGACAAGCGCCTGCTGGCTGAACTCGACGGTGCCCTGCAAGACCGCACGCTGTCGCCGGGCAAGGCGATGAACGTGAGCGCCACGCAGTTGTCGCGCATGGTCGAGCACGCGCCGGAGCTGGTCGAGTCCTTCCTCACGCTGTACCAGCGCCACCAGCGGCTGAAGGAAGAGCATGAGCACACGGTGGCCCGCTTCTACGGCGAACTGGGCAGCGAGCAGGTGCGCGCGTCGTCGGTGCCGCTGCCGCACGAGGAGGTGCGGGACCACTTCAACCGGCGCAACAACCACATCGAGACGCTGGACCACCTGGCTGAGGAGCTGGCGCAGTCGCTGCACCTGCGGCCGGGGCAGCGCGTGGAGGCCTTGCGCGGCGCGCTGTTGCAGCGCTGCGGCGTGGCGGTGGAGTGGCTGGACGCGGGCTCCGATCCGTCGCTGCTGCTGCGCCGCTACGAACCGCAGCGGCGCTGCCTGCGGCTGTCAGCGCATCTGAGCGATGCACAGCAGGCCTTCCAGATCGCGACGCAGTACGCGCTGCTCGCGGCAGCCGATGCGATCGCGGCCGAGGTGGAAGACAGCGGCATCTCCGATGAATCCACGCAGGCTCTGGCGCGGCAAGGCCTGGCGCACTACTTCGCGGGGGCGGTGCTGCTGCCGTACGGCGAGTTCCTGTCGGCGGCGCGCGAATGCCGGTACGACATCGAATGGCTGCAGCAGCGCTTCCACGTGAGCTTCGAGACGGTGTGCCACCGGCTGTCGACGCTGCAGCGGCCAGGGGCGCGGGGCGTGCCGTTCTACTTCGTGCGGGTGGACCAGGCGGGCAACATCTCCAAGCGGCAGAGCGCCACCGCCTTCCACTTCGCACGGCATGGTGGTGCGTGCCCGCTGTGGCATGTGCACGAGGCATTCGCGCAGCCCGGGCGCATCCTCACGCAGATCGCGGAGATGCCTGATGGGAGCCGGTTCTTCGGCATCGCCTGCACCATCGAGCGTGGCGGCGGCGGCTACCGGGCGCAGCGCAAGCTGTTCGCGATCGGGCTGGGGTGCGACCTCACGCACGCGCGTGAACTGGTCTATGCCAGTGGGCTGGACCTGGGGCCGTCCTCGCAGGCCGCGTTGATCGGGCCCGGGTGTCGTGTGTGCCCGCGCGAGAACTGCGTTCAGCGGGCATTTCCGCCGGCGGGCAAGGCGATGGTGCCGAACGTGGACTCGGAGTCGCTGGTGTCGTATCGGTTTTCGTGAGGCTGCATTTCCATCGAAGAGTTCACGCGAAAGTCCCCGTTGGTCCGTGAAGGGGTAAAACCAGCTGAGGTTGATCGGAGGCCCCCGACTAGAATCAGAAAGCGCCCGAACGCGCCCACGCCATGACGACTTCCCCCACCGACACCAGCCCCGCAGAGACCCTCTTCAGGCAAGGCATCGACCTCAGCCGGCAGGGGCGGTCCGACGAGGCCATTGCGGCCTGGTCGCAGGCCGTCAAGCTGGCACCGGTGTTTCCGCATGCCCACCACCTGCTGGGTGCGGAGTTGGCGCATGTGCAGCGCTATGGCGACGCGGTAGTGCATCTCACGCTCGCGGCTGACCAGGCCCCGGAAATGCTGGCAGCCCGTGTGCAACTGGCCCTGCTGTGGCTGACGCTGCAATCGTCTGCCCAGGCGCAGGCGGCGGCCCAACCGTTGCTGAACCTGCCCGAAGACAGCGCCTATCGGCACTTCGGCCTGGCGCTCACGGCCTTGTGCACCGGCGACCAGGCCGCGGCCATCCAGTCGTTGAAGGATGCGCAGGCCCGGGCCGTGGACAACGCACCTCTCGCGGCTGACATGAACATGCTGCTGCAGGCCTTGTTGCAAGCGGCAGGCGCCGTGGTGTCCGGCGAGACGCGCAAGGCGCCGGGCGAGGTTGACCACCAGGTGGCCATCTCGCTCTACGCCGGCCGCCGCACCTGAGCAGCCCATGGTCGACAAGCTGAATCCGGCGGGCCGCGTCGCATTGGCGGCGCAACTGTCTCGCGTGCTGCAGTCGGACAAGCGGACCATCCCCAACGACCTGCGCAAGCCGGCCGATCAGTCTCAAGCGCCGCTGTCGGTGCCGCAGCGCCTGGCACACCAGATCGCGGCCATCGACCCGGATGACCCGCGGCGCGGCCACAAGGCTTTCCGCGCCTTCATCGAATTGCGCATGCTCGATGAATTCGGCGAGAACCTGCGCAACGACGCGGCCTTCCAGCAACTGGTCGATGACGTCGTGAACACGATGCAGGCGGACGCCGGCCTGCGCGCCGACATCGACGAAGTCACGAGCCATCTGTTCAGCCAGGGCTGACGCCGCGTGCCGCCTCTTTCAGACGTTTTCCTGACCTGCCCCACGCCATGAATGCCAAGCTCACACCGGCCGATCGCCTGCTCGTCATGCTTCGCAGCGACCCTGCCAATGAATCGTTGTTGCAGGAATGCATGGCGACAGCGTTCGCCGAGAAGCGCCCGGCGCTCGGACGAGAGGCCATCGAGGTGGCCCGCCAGGCAGGTGTGGGCGCATCCTTGCTGGACTACCTGCGCGCGCAGGTCTTCATGAACGAACATCGGTGGCCTGAGGCCATCTCGCTCGTCAACGGGCTGCTGTCCAGCACCGACATGCCACCAGCCAACAGGGCGACGGCCTTGTTCACGCTCGGCCTTGCGTTGTTCCATTCCGGCAGCTTCACCGCTGCGGCCGAGTCCTTCGAGCGTGGCCTGCAGATATCGCCGGACCAGCCGTCGGTGCTGCCATGGCTCCTGCGCAGCCTGCATCAATCGGGCGATCCGGCGGCGGCCTGCGAGGCCTGGCGCCTGGCACCGGACTCGGTGCGCTCCGCCGAGGCCGCCGGCGTGGCCGGGCTGGCTTTCTTCGACACCAACGACCACGAACAGGCGGCGGCGCTGGCGGCGGCCTGCCTGGCCCAGCACCCCGATTGCATCGAGGCGCTGGTGGTGAAGGCGGCGGACGACCTGCTGCGCGGGGACGCAGCGGCCGCGTCGCCCATGCTCGAACGTGCAGTCGCCTTGAACCCGGGCGACGGCCGCGTCTGGTCGACGTTCGCCACCGCGCAACTGGCGCGCGGCGACGTCGATGGGGCGCTGGCCGCCTACGAACGGGCGACGCAGACTTTCACCGAGCACATCGGCACCTGGTCGGGCATGGCCTGGGCGCACATCATCCGGCGCGACTTTGCTTCAGCGCGGCGCTGCCTGGAACGCGCGATGGCCATCGACGACCGCTTTGGTGAAACGCATGGCGGCCTGGCCGTCATCTGTGCCTTGCAGGACCAGCGCGAGGAGGCCGGGCGCCTGATCGTCACTGCTCGCCGGCTGGACCCCGAAGGGTTCGCGTGGCGGTATGCCCAGGCGCTGCTCGATGGGGAAGCCCGCGATGCACAAAGCCTGCAGCGGCTGGCCAGCCGGCTGCTCGCGTCGCGCAGACAGCTCCAGCGCCGGGCGAACCAGACCCTGCATTGATTCGCGGACTCGGCGGGACTGGGCGTGACGCAGTGCACGCGTTGCCATCCCTTTTGCCGCAGTTCGAGGCGTATTCACGATCAACCCACTGAAACAAGGGGTCGCGCCTAAACCAACCGGAAATTCCGCTGACGTATTGCCGTACAGCCCCGATGGGACTTTCCCGTCGGCAGCCACAAGCAAGAACACAGCAGCATTCGCAGAGGAATTTCATGGTCGCGATCGTCAGCGGAAACAGCCTGGGCTTGAGCCTCACCTCCTTGGTGACCCTGGGCAACCAGGGGGGGGTGGGGTCGGCGGGGCAGGGGCGCAACGGCGAGCAGGCCTACGTCAACGTGGCCAACGGCAACCTGGTCGTGCAAGACCAGGACGAGCGCCTGGTGGGCGTGGGCCTCGGTGTCACGGCCTTGCGCACCTACAACAGCCAGGGCCGGCTGGATGACGACAACGCCGACAACTGGGCCGAAGGCATCTACCGCCAGCAGATCTCGGTGGTCGGCACGCTGGGCGCGGCCGGCAGCCAGATCGTGCGCACCGACCAGGACGGTGCCCAGGCCACGTATGCCTTCGATGCGTCCCTGTCGGCTTACGTCAACGTCAATGGCGCCGGGGCCCACGACAAGATCACCTGGTCGGCCACCCAGTTCACCTGGACCGATGGCAACACCGGCCTGCGGCAGGTCTACGACGCCACCGGCAGCGGGCGCCTGCTGTCCACCACCGACACCACCGGCAACAGCCTGAGCTACAGCTACGACGCGGCCGGCCAGATCGCCAGCATTGCCGATGCCTCGGGCGAGACCGTCTTCTTCGACTACACCGGCAGCAACCTGACCCAGGTCCGCACCGCCTACGGCACCGGGGCTGCGGCCACCACCCTGACGCGGGTGCGCTACAGCTACGACGCGCAGAATCGACTCAATGGCGTGACCGTGGACCTGAGCCCGACGGACAACGACGTGAGCGACGGCAAGGTCTACCACACCGGGTACACCTACGAAGGCACGAGCCGCCGCATCTCCACCATCACGCAAGACGATGGCACCCTGCTGCACATCGAGTATGTGCTGGTGGGCAGCGAATACCGCGTGGCCAGCGTGGCCGATGCGCAAGGGCACCTCACCACCTACACCTATGACACCGCGGCACGCCGCACGACGGTGGTGGATCCGGTCGGGCAGGTCACCGTGTTCGGGTATGACGCCGACGGGCAGTTGATCCGCATCGAGAATGCGGCCGGTGCCACGCAGTTTGCCTATGGCGAAGCAGGCCATCTGGTGCGGGTGGACCATGCCGACGGCACCTTCGTCACCATGGGCTACGACGCGCAGGGCAACCAGGTGTCCCAGCAGGACTCGGCTGGCAACGCCGTGTCCCGCACGTATGACGCTCGCAATCAGCTGCTCACCGAGACGGTGTTCGCGACCGCTGCGTCTGGCGCCGATGCGGCGCGCGACCCGCTGACGACGCGGCATGTGTATGACGCGGCTGGCAAGAACCAGCTGCGTTTCTCGATCAGTGCCGAAGGCCGGGTGACCGAATACCGGTACGACGCCAAGGGCAACCGCACGGCCAGCATCGCCTATGGTGCGCAGGCCTACCCGGTCAGCGGTTTGGCCGCGACGGCCGTTCCGACGGAATCGGCCATGGCGACCTGGGCAGCCGCGCAAGACGGCACGGCCGTGGTCCGTTCGGACATGAGCTACGACCACCGGGGCCAACTCGCCCGCAGCACCTCGTACGCTTCGACCGATGCGACCGGCGCCGGCGTGCTGGACGGCAACCAGTCCGTCACGCAGTACGTCTACGACCAATCAGGGGCCTTGCTCAAGACGGTGTCGGCCAAGGCCGCCACGACGCGCTTCACCTACGACGGCATGGGCCGCGTGCTCACGGCGCGCGATGCGCTGGGCAACACCACGACGACCACCTACGACGACGTCGGCAACAGGACCACGGTCACGCTGGCCAGTGGCCTGGTCACCATCAGCAGCTTCGACAATGCGGGCCGACTGTCGTCGGTCGTGCAATCGAACAAGGGCGTGGCCCTGGGCACGACGCGCTACTTCTACGACGCCGACAACCGCCTGCTGATGACGCAGGACCCGACCGGCGTGCGCAGCTGGGCGCTGTACGACAGCGTCGGGCGCAAGGCTGCGGACATCGATGCTTCCGGCCATCTCACCGAGTACCGCTACAACGCCAGCAATCTGCTGACGCTCAGCATCGGCTATGCCAACCCGGTCAACCTGTCGCTGCTGGTCGATGGCACCGGTGCGCCCGCCAATCCGGCGCTGGCTGCCATCCGGCCGTTGGCTTCTGCACTCGATGACAAGACCTGGCGCGCCTACGACGCGGCAGACCGCCTGGTGAAGGTGGTGGATGCGAAGGGCGGCGTCACGCAGACCCAGTACGACGGCGCGTCGCGCGTCGTGGCGAGTATCGACTACGAGCACACGGTGGATGTGTCCGCGTTCGGCGATTCGGTGTCGCCCGATGACATCCAGCCCTTGCGTGGCAAGTACAACCGCGTCACCCGCAACTTCTACGATCGCGACGGCCTGCTGCGCACCAGCATCGATGGCGAGAACTACCTGACGGAGTTCCGCTATGACGCCGCCGGCCGCCTGGTGGACCAGGTGCGCTACGCCTCCAGGGATGCCAACGTCTCCCTCGTGCTGACCAAGCCCGTGGCCGACCAGACCGTGCAGGTGGGCTCGGCCCTGAGCCTGGTGCTCGATGCCGACGTGTTCACCGACCTCGCCGACGGCGGCGAGATCAGCTATGCCGTTTCGCTGGCCGATGGCAGCGCCTTGCCCGATTGGCTGGTGTACGACCCGGCCACGCGCACGCTGGCGGGCACGCCGCCCGCCACGGCCTCCGGCCTGCTGTCGGTGCGCATCACCGCCACGAACGACACGGGCGCGCATGCCGTGACGAACTTCGCCGTGCGCGTGAACACGCCGCCGGCGGCCGTGGCCATCGCCAACCAGAGTGCGATCGGCGGTGGCTACTGGTCCTTCACCGCCCCGGCATTCACCGATGCCGACGCAGGCGACAACCTGAGCTACAGCGCCACCCTGGCCGATGGATCGGCCCTGCCGTCGTGGCTGAGCTTCGATGCGAATCTGCGCAGCTTCAGCGGCACACCGCCGCTGGGCATGGGCAGCAGCATCGCCTTGCGTGTGACCGGCACCGACATTGCCGGTGCGGCGACCTCGGCCACCTTCAACCTCGTCGTCAACAGCCTGCCGGTCGTGGTCGCTCCGCTCGTGGACCGCGTGGTCCAGGCCGGCTCCGCCTTCAGCGCCAGCGTGCCCGCGGCAAGCTTCGCCGACCCGGACGCCGCCGACCTGCTGACCTTCTTCGCCACGCGCACCGACGGCTCGCCGCTGCCTTCCTGGCTGAGCTTCGATGCCGCGACGCGGACCTTCTCCGGCACGCCCACCGCGGCGGATGCCGGTGTGGTGCAGGTCAGCGTGACCGCCATGGACCTGGCGGGCGCGCAAGTCTCGGCATCGTTCAGCCTCACCGTCAATGCCGCGCCCGTTGCGGCCACGCCCATCACGGCGCAGACGGCTCGCCCGCGCGCGCAGTTCAGCTTCAAGCTGCCGGCCACCGCCTTCTCGGAAACCGCCGGTGACTGGCTCAGCTACTCCGCCACCCTGGCCAGCGGCGCACCGCTGCCGTCGTGGCTAGCTTTCGAGCCCACCGTCGGCAGCTTCAGCGGCATGCCGCAGTACAGCGACGCCGGGTTGTTGTCGGTCAAGGTCACTGCGACCGACCGCTTCGGCCAGACGGCGGCCAGCGTGTTCACGATCAATGTCGACACGCTGCCCACCACCAACATCTCGGGCCTGAGCTACGGCCTGAAGGCCGGCAAGGCGTGGAACTACACGCTGCCGGCCAGCGCTTTCGTCGACCCCGACACCACCGACACGCTCAGCTACACCGCGACGCTGAGTTCCGGTGCCGCGCTGCCCGCATGGCTGAGCTTCAACCCGGCGACGCGCAGCTTCTCCGGCACGCCGACGGCGGCCAGCACGGTCACCGTGCGCATCACCGCGACCGACGCCCAAGGTGGATCCAAGTACGCCGACATCACCTTGCGCGTGGTGGCCAGCACCGGCAACGGCGTGCCCTATGCGGCCGACCCGCTGCTGGGCAGCGTGTTCGCGCCCACGGGCGCGGCCTTCAGCTACACCGTGCCCACCGGCGCCTTTGTCGATGTCGACGGCGATACGCTGACCTATACCGCCAGCGGCATGCCGGCGTGGATGAGCTTCAACGCCACCACCCGCACCTTCAGCGGCACGCCCTCGGCGACGGACCTGGGCAACGACGCCGTCATCACCATCAATGCCGCCGACCCGCTCGGCCGCATCGCCAGCGCCAAGCTCACCGTCAACGTGGGCGACCACCGCCCGCAGGTCAACCTCGGCGTGGCCTTGCAGGTGGCGACGCAAGGCCTGGCCTTCTCGTACACCGTTCCCGCAGGCGCCTTCAGTGATTCCGATGCCGGCGATTCGCTGACCTACAGCGCGACGCTCTCCGGCGGTGCGGCCCTGCCGGCCTGGCTGTCCTTCAACCCCGCGACGCGCACCTTCTCCGGCACCGCGGGTGCAACAGACCTGGGCACCCTGTCCATCGACTTGCGTGCCACCGACGGCAAGGGCCTGGCGGCGAGCAACGTCTTCTCGCTGCGCGTCAATGCGGCGCCCACCGTGCCCACCCTGGTGGCGCAGAAGGCCACGGTCGGCACTGCCTGGACCTACACCTCGCCCACCTTCCCTGATGCCGACGGCGACACGCGTGTGTACCGTCCGGTGGGCCTGCCCAGCTGGATCAACTTCGACCCGGCCACGCGGCGCTTCACCGGCACGCCCACGCAGGCCGATGCCGGCGTGTACACGCTCTACATCACCTCCACCGATGCGCTGGGTGCGGCTGTGACGGGCAGCTTCACGCTCACCGTCAACAGCACGCCGATGGTGGTGGTGCCCCTTGCCAACCAGTCCGTCCCCGTGGGCACGGCCTACCGCTTCCAGGTGCCCCCGGTCACGTTCCGCGACCCGGACGTGGGCAACACCATCACCCTGAGCGCCAAGCGTTCGACCGGCGCCGCGTTGCCCACGTGGCTCAGCTTCGACGCAGCCACCGGCACCTTCAGCGGTACACCGCCGTCCACAGCGGCAGGCCCGCTCGTGTTGACCGTGACGGCCACCGACAACTTCGGCGCCAAGGTGTCCACCACCTTCACCCTGAGCGTGGAGCGTCAGCCGGTGGTGCCTACCGCCATGCCGAACCAGAACGCGTCGGCCGGCCAGGTCTTCAACTACACGGTGCCCGCGTTCACGGAACTCACCGGAGAGCCGCTGCAATACCGCGTCACGGCAGGGACCGGCGAGCCCCTGCCGGCGTGGCTGCGCTTCGACGCGTCGACTCACACGCTCATGGGCATCCCGGGCGATGCCGATGCCGGCGTGCTGCAACTCAACGTCAGCGCCTCCGACCCGTCGGGCGCGACCTCATCGCGCAGCTTCTATGTGCTGGTGGCTGCCAGCACCCAGTCGAACACGCTGGCGGGTGCCGACCAGCGCACCCACAACATCTACAACGCCCGCGGGCAGGTGGTGGGCATCGTGGATGCCGAGGGATACCTCACCGAGAGCATCTACGACCTGGACGGCAACCTGCAGCAGGTCATCCGCTACGCCACGCCGGTCAGCGCCGACCTGGACACCGCCAAGACCCTGCTGGCGCTGCGCCCGGCGTCTTCGCCGGCCGACCAGTCCACCACCTACGGCTACGACCTGGACAACCGCGTCATCCAGCAGACCGACACCTCGGGCACGGTGACGCAGTTCGTGTACGACAAGGTCGGCAACCTCACCAAGACCACGGTGGCGGCCGGCACGGCCGACGTGCGCATGCTCAACGTGCGCTACGACATCCAGGGCCGCGTGACGGCACGCCTGTCCGCCGAAGGCGGGGCGCTGCTCACGGGCACGCTCACCACGGCGCAGATCAACACCATCTGGGCGCAGTACGGCACCAGCTATGCCTATGACGCTGCGGGCCGGCTCACCAGCGAGACCGATCCGAATGGCCTGAAGACGCTTTACGTCTACGACGGCGCGGGCCAACTCACCCACACCATCAATGCCGCCGGCGAGATCGCTGTGCGCAACTACAACTCGCTGGGACAGCTCACGTCCCAGGTGGCGGCCGGCAAGCGGCTGACCGCGGCGCAGCTGGCGGCGGTCAAGGGCGGCATCGCCGATGCGGCCTTTCATGCAATGGTCGATCCGGTGGTGGCGGCAGGCCCCAACTCCGTCACCAGCTATGAGTACAACGTGCTCGGGCAGGTGTCGCGCAAGGTGGATGCGCTGGGAGCGGACTGGGCCTATGCCTACGACAGCTTCGGTGAACTCAGCCAAGAAACCCGCGAGCTGACATCCGCCGAGAGCACGGTACCTGGCCAGGAAGTGATCCAGCATGGCTACGACCGGCGCGGTCTCGCCAACTACATGGATCACAGCTCGCCCGGAGCGTCCACCGGATCGTTCATTGGCTACGACGCCTTTGGCCGTGCCAACTACACCTCCGATGGCAATGGCAACCAGAGCACCGTCACCTACGACCGCCTGGGCCGAGTCATCGCCACCACCGACCCGCTGAACGCCACCCGCGTCACCACCTACGACGCCTTCAGCCGCGTCCACACCCAGACCGACGCGACCGGCAACACCACCACCTACGCTTACGACGACGCCGCCCGCAGCACCACCGTGACCACGGCCGAAGGCGTGAGCGTCACCACCGTGCGCAACCGCGAAGGCCAGGTGCAGACCGTCACCGATGCCCGCGGCAACACCACCACCTACAGCTACGACAAGAACGGCGCACTCACCGGCACCGCGACGCCGCTGACCACCACGGGCAGCAGCTACGACCACGCGGGCCGCCTGACGCAGACCACCGACGCCAACGGCAACAAGGTCGACTACACCTACGACGCCGCCAACCGTGTGCTCACGCGGGTCGTGGACAACGGCGGCCTGAAGCTCAAGACCTCCTACGAGTACGACGCCAAGGGCGAGCAGACCGCCATCGTCGACCCGAACAACGTGCGCACGGAGTTCAAGTACACCGATGGCGGACTGGTGTTCATGAAGACGGTGGACGTGGGCGGGCTCAACCTGGCCACGACCTACGACTACGACCCGCACGGCAACGTGCTCAAGGTCACCTCGCCAGGCGGCACGGTCACGCGCTACGTGTACGACGGCCTCGGCCGCCGCAAGGAAGAGCACGTGGATCCGGACGGCGTGGGCGCCCTCAACCTCACGCGCAGCTACACCTACGACGGCAACGGCAACGTCCTGACGTCGACGGACGAGAACGGCCACGTCACGCACTACGCCTACGACGGCGACAACCGCCTCGTGGCGACCATCGACCCCACCGGCCGGGTCACCGGCACGGTATACGACGCCGAGGGCCGCGTGCGCCTCAGCGGCAGACTGGCTGCGACGGTGGACGTGTCCACCCTCGGCGACCGGATCAGCCCCGACGAAGTGGCGGCCCTGCTGCAGTTCGACCCGGCCCACGACCTGGTCGAGCTGCGCAGCTACGACCGCGACGGCCGCCTGCGCTACACCGTCAACGGCGGTGGCGACGTGACCGAACTGCGCTACGACGCCAGCGGCAATGTGTCCGAGCAGATCGGCTATGCCACCAAGCTTGCATCGGTGAACCTCACGGATGCCTCGTGGGAGCCCGTGCCGGTGCGTGATCCTGCGCACGACGTCGTGAACCGCCGCTTCTACGACGCGCTCGACCGCGCCGTCTACAGCGTGGACGGCACCGGCGGCCTCGTGCAGCAGAAGTTCGACGGCAACGGCAACGTCATCGAGCGCACGGCCTATGCCACGCGCATCGATCCGAACACCGGGCTCACGCAAAGCCTGCTCGATGCCGCCGCCGCAGGCGTGGCCGACAACCCGGACAACATCACCCAGCGCTACCAGTACGACAAGGCCGGGCGCCTGAGCTATTCGGTGGACGGCATGGGTGCCGTGACCCACTTCGAGTACGACAGCGACGGCAACCTCGTTCGCCGCACCGACTACGCGACGACCATCGGTGCCGGCGTGGACCCCGCGTCCGTCAGGGTGGATGCTGCCCATGATCGCGTGACGCAGATGGTCTACGACGCGGCCGACCGCTGCGTGTACACCGTCGCGGCCGATGGCGCGCTGGTCAAGCGCAGCTACGACAACAACGGCAACGTGGTGCTGCAGTCGGCCTACGCCAACAAGGTGCCGGGTGGAACGCCCATCACCCTCGCGGCGCTCAACGGCATCCTCCACACCGATGCCGACCGCACCACCCGCGCGGTGTTCGACAAGGCGAATCGCCAGGTGTTCTCCATCGGCCCGGATGGCGCCGTCAGCGAGATGAAGTACGACGCGCACGGCAACGTCGTCCAGACGGTGTCCTACGTGGGCCAGCTTGCGCTGGACAACACCACCGTCGTCACTCGGGACAACTCGGACCTGACCACCTTGGTCAATGCACCGGACGACGGCCGGAACCGCCACACCCGCATGGCCTACGACGCGGCCAACCGCCTCGTCTTCACCGTCGACGCGACGGGCAGCGTCAAGGGCAGCGAGTACGACGGCGTGGGCCGCGTGGCCAGGAGCACGGTGTACGCCCGAGGCATCGACCCGGCGCTGGCCACCAGTGCCGAGGCGGTCCACACCGCGTTGGCCAACGCTGCTGACGCCGGACCCGACCGTGTCGACACCTTCGACTACGACGCCTGTGGCTACCTGAAGAAGCACACCGACGCGATGGGCGGTGTCGAGGAGTACGAATACGACGGCCTGGGCAACAAGGTCAAGTTCACCAACAAGAACCGCGCCGTCTGGAACTACGAGTACGACGCCAACGGCAAGCTGGCCCGCGAAATCTCGCCGCAGGTCGACCTGTTCACGCTGCTCACCCTCGTGGATGGCACGCTGACGGACGGCATCAACTACCACGAGAGCATCGTCACCGCCTACACCTACGATGCCTTCGGCAACCTGAAGACGCGCACCGAGGCGCAGGGCCGCCCCGGCGAGCAGCGCACCACGAGCTATTCCTACGACAAGCTGGGCCACCAGGTGCGTGTGGACTACCCGCAGGTGGCCGTCTACAGGGCCTCCGCCGACGCACTGTCCACCGGCGGGCTGGCTGCGCGCACGGAGTACGCCGCCACCGAGGTGTCGCTGTACACCCAGACGGTCTACGACGTCTTCGGCCAGGCCGTGGCCAACCGCGACGTGTCGGGCAACTGGAGCTACAAGGCCTACGACAAGGCCGGCGAGGTGCGCTACGACGTCGATGCCGCAGGCTACGTCACCGGCTATACGCGCGACACCTTCGGCGATGTGACGCAGCTCGACCGCTATGCCGCCGCGACCTCGATGGGTTCGCGCGGCGCCTCGGCGCCCGACATCGCCGCAGTGGAGACCGTGCTGGCCAGCGTGAGCCACACGGACGACCGCATCGTCACCAGCCACTACGACCGATTGGGCCGCACCGTGCTGGTCGAGGAGCCGCAGACCTGGGTGTACGAAGGCGTCACTGGCGAGCAAGGGGTCGGACGCATGTCGTCCAAGGCCACGCGCATGAGCTACAACGCCTTTGGCGAACTGCAGACGCAGGAAAGCCTGCGCACCGGCACCGTGGCTTCCGGCGAGTGGGTGGGCGTCAGCCACTACTACGACGCGCTCGGCCGCGAGACCGCCACGGTGGACGGCCTGGGTTACCTGACCACCAAGGACTACGACCGTGCCGGCAATCTCGTCGCCGTGACGGAGTTTGCCGAGGCCGCCGCCAGTTGGTCGGTGGACGGCTTCACCCCGGGCAGCACGTCGAGCAACGATCGCACGGTGCATTACGAGTACGACCTGCTCAACCGCAAGGTCCACGAGTACCGCGACGGCCTGACCTTCGGTGTGGCCTACGGCACCGGCGCCACCGAGGGCTACGGCAGGGTCGAGACCTTCTACGGCTACGACGCCGTGGGCAACCTCACGCGCACGACCGATGCCAACGGCGGCACCACCTACTCGTACTACGACGCGCTGGGCCGCGTCACCGCGGTGGCCGCACCGCAGCGCAGCAACCAGATCGACTGGTCGAGCGTGACCCCGCTGACCGAGTTCCGCCGCGACGCCTATGGCAACGTGCTGCTCAAGATCGACTACAAGCAGGGCGCGGCCTGGGCCAACGACAGCGGCTATGCGGCAAACGACACCAGCATCCGCCCCGAAGGCCGGCGTACCTACACGGCCTACGACAAGCACGGCCACGCCATCCAGACGACCGACGCCCAGCAGCACACGCAGTACGCGTCCTACGACGCGGCGGGCCGCCTGGCCAAGCAGTGGGCAGGCGTGACCAGCACTGACGGCCGCACCGTGCAGACCAGCTTCACCGTCACGCGATACGACGCGCTGGGCCAGGTGGTCGACACCATCCAGCCCGGCACCGTGGGGCAGCCGGTGGTGGAGCACCAGCAGGCCTACAACGCCTTCGGTGAAGTCACCTCGCGCAGCGTGAACGGCGTTCAGCAGGAATACTTCCGCTACGACGCGGCGGGCAACCTGTGGCAGACCAACGAAGGCGATGGCGTGGACCGCGCCATGCTGTACGACCAGCAAGGCCACCTCACCGCCGAGATCCGCAGCAGCACCGTGGGCGCCATCCGCGCGCTGGGCGATGCATCGCAGGCGGATGCGCTGGGCGGCACGCGCCGCGTGGAGTCGCGCTATGACGCGCTGGGCCGCGCGACGGAACGCGTCGAGGCCGAACGTGCCACGAACAGTGTGTCGGGGCAGACGGAAGTGGCGGTGAGCAATGGCATCACCGGCTCGGCGATCAATTCGACCGTCACGCCGACCGAGACGCTCGACGGCACCGGCAATCCGCAACTCACCTGGCTGGGCCAGAACAGCGTCACGATGAGCTGGGGCAGCCTGGCCGGCCTGGGCAACGGCTTGGTGAAGGTCGAGTTCGACTACCTGACCAGCACCAAGAGCGTACCGGTGTACAGGGAAGAGGGCTTGGACAACTGGGTGCTCGACGGGTACAAGACCGTTGGTGCCTTGCCGCGCACGCGCACCGCCATCGTGCCCGGAGCCGACACCGGCGCCACCGTCACTTGGGATGAAACCCTCGCCACCGCACCCACCGACATCGAAGGCGGCATCAGCGCCATCACCCGCGTGCGCGTCTACAAGCAGGACGCTGCCGGCGACTGGCAGCTGATGGCCGACAACGGCTCGGCGGCACCGATCGGCCGCCACGTGCTCGTGGCCAAGCCAGCGGACATGTCCATCGGCTACTCGCCGTCCAGCGAGTTCGAGTCTGTGATGCAACTGCGCTACCGAAAGGTGGGCGACACGAACTGGACGTCGACCACGCGGTACAACAACCATGTGCAAGCCCAGGTCATCGACTTCGGTGATTCGCTGTATGTGAACACCAGCGGGCTGTCCGCAGGCACCTACGAGTACGAGCTGGACTCCCGTGGTGCCGCCGATGCTGGTGTCACCAGCAAGAGCAGCGGCCAGTGGCTCATCAGCGCACCGCCCTTGGCGTCGATCAGCAGCGCACCGTCGTTTGCCACCAGCACGTCCAGCATGCTGCGGTGGGCGACACCCACCGCGGGTGTGCACGAGCGCTTCCATATCCGCCGCGTGGGCGAGTCGTCATGGAGCGGGCTGAGCATCCAATCCGTGGGTTCGGGCCTGTCGGGGGCAGACCTCTACTGGCAGGGCGACGGCGACTTCGAATACGAGCTGCTGTTCGAGGTGGACGGCGAGAGCACGCCGTACGCGCACGCCACCGGCACGGTGCACATCACGCCCAGCAAGCCGCCGGTCTACGTGCCGCCGGTGGGCGAGGCACCGGCCATTGCGGCGCCGCTGCAGACGGGCACGGTGCAGGTGGGCGGCCACATCATCGGCTATGACGCGTCGCATCACCCGGTGTACGAAGTGGATTCGTCCGGCCATGTGGTGGGCGCGACCTACCAGCCGGTGTTGCGCTGGGCGCAGCCGGCGGCGGGCACGGTGGCGACGTTCCAGGTGCGCGGGGTGGCCGATGGCATCACCCGCACGCTGCCGGTGGTGGCAGACATCGTGGACGGCGTGTCACGCGGCCAGCGCGTGGACCTCAGCTCGCTGGCCGTCGGCGAGTACGACACCCGGCTGACTTTCAGCGGGCCGGCGTGGCCGCTCAGTGGCCTGAGTGCGGGCCGGCTGGTGGTCACTGCAGGAAGCGCCGCACCCGTGGAAGGGCGATACGAAGACCGGACGGTCTACGTCACCGTGCCGGTGACGGTCACGCCCGAGGACCCGAGCCACTTTGCAGTGCTCGACGAGTACGGGCAGGTGTCGTCGTACACGGCCCCGGTGGTGGTGGGCGTCGACTACAACGGCTACTGGATCTTCGGTGAAGGCTACGCCGGGGACTATGCGGGCACCGGCTTGGACGGCCTGGCGCGCTACACCAACGTTCACGCCGTGCCGTTCACGCGCAACGAAACCCACGCTGAGGTGGTGAGCGTGTGGGTGCCCGGGCACTACGAGAACCAGACGGTGAACGTGACGGTGCCGGTGACGGTGATGCCGGAGGACCCGAGCCACTTCGCGGAGTACGACGAGTTCGGCCAGCTCAGCGGCTACACGGCGCCGGTGGTGGTGGGCCACGAAGAGAATCTGCTGTGGGTCTTTGGGGAGGGCTACACCGGCGACTTCGTGGGCTTCAACATCGACAGCATGCCCATCTACGAGAACGTGCGTGCGGTGCCGGTGACGCACTACGAGACGCACACCGAAGTTCAATCGGTGTGGGTGCCGACGCCCGATGCCGTGACGTCCAGCACGGCGCTGGCGTACACGGACCACACGCCGGCCTACACGCCGGGCCACACCATCCCCGGGGTGCCGGCGACGTACAGCGCGTCCACCACCACGGTGCTGGGCAGCCGGGCCATCAGCGAAGGCGGCAGCAACGACGCGGCGCTGACGATCACCGCGCCGCGCGACACGACCGAGCGGCCATTGGTGAAGCAGACCTTCGACCGCTGGGGCAACGTGCTGAGCGTGACGGACCCGCGCAGCGGCTACTGGCAGACGACGTACAAGTACGACTGGGGCAACCGCGTCATCCAGCAGAACAAGACGACGCCTGACGGCAACACGGACTACCGCGAGAGCGCGCGCATGCTGTACGACGCGCTGGGCAACCTGGTGATCAGCATTGATGCGCGGGGAAACTACAGCTACCGCAGCATCGATCAGGGCGGCAACGTGGCGGCCGAGCGGCAGGGCTGGAGCAACGCCACGCTGAATGCGTACGACGCCTACGGTGAGAAGGTGCAGAGCGTGGACACGCTGGGCAACACGACGCTGTACGAGTACGACGACGTGGGGCGGTTGAAGACGGTCAAGCACCTGTCCACCGGCTACTACGGCACGGTGCAGGCCAAGCGCTACACGGTCAACGCCGACAACACGCTGACCCAGGCGGCCGATTGGACGCCCACGGAGAGCAACGAGTACGACGAACTGGGCCGCAAGTTCCGCAGCACCAACGCCAACGGCGAGGTGACCAGCTACACGTACGACCTGCAAGGCAACGTGGTGAGCACTACCAGCCTGGGCCACACGACGACCGCCAGCTTCGACACGCAAAACCGCAAGGTCAGCGAGACCGACGCGAACGGCACCACGCAGACCTGGAAGTACGACTACTTCGGCCGCTTTGCGGCAGGGGTGGCGCACACCGACATCGGCGGGGCGCAGTACAGCTACACGTACAACGGCACCGGCGAACTGCTGACGCAGACGAACACGCGCGGGCAGAGCATCACCAACACCTACGACGGAGCAGGCCAGCTCGTTCGCACGCAGACGCTCACGCGCACGACCACCTACGGCGGCGGCGAGGGATGGCGAGACGAAGGCATCACCGGGTTCCTGCGCACGAGTGCTGCGGCAGGCTACACGGCGCTGTACCGGCTGATGCTGGCCGGCGGCCAGCACATGCTGACCACCAATGCGGCGGAGCGCTCGAGCCTCATCAGCTCTGGGGCGCACGACGAAGGGGTCATCGGCTACGTGGCGACGGCGGCGGATGCCACGCACGTGGCGCTGTATCAGCTCAGGGTGGGCGGGCATCGCGCCTACACCACGTCCTGGGCCGAGGTGCTCAGCGCGCAGGCCAGCGGCTGGACGCTGGAAGGCACCATCGGCTACATCGGCACGGTGGACGACGACACGAGCACGGCGCTGTACCGGCTGCTCAACGGTGAGACGGCCGACCACTACTACACGACCGACCGGGCCAAGCGCAACGCCATCGCGGGCATGCACGAGACGGACGTGGTGAACACCACCAGCACGACCTACGACCTGGCGGGCAACAAGCTCAGCGAGCGGGTGGAGCAAGGCGGAGTGGTGTACCAGGACAACCGCATGGCCTACGACGCGCAAGGCCGGCTGCGGCTGGTGACGGGGCTGTCAGGCCTGCGGGTGAACTACGACTACGACCGTGCGGGCAACCGCATCCACGTCAGGAGCGAGTACCAGCAGATCAGCGACGACGGCCAGAGCGTGAGCAAGCAGGTGAAGAACACTTGGAGCGCGTTCGACGAACAGAACCGCGAGGTGATCGCCGAGGGCGTGGAGCTGCCGGACTACTACAGCTACGGTGGCGGCAGCGGCGAGTACGGTGACGCATCGACCGAGTACACCGAACGCAGCGTGGAAGACGCGTACGGCAACTACCACCGCGTGGCGGTCAACCACGACCAGGGCCACGAGCTGGAGTACGACAGCAACGGCAACCGCATCCGCGACACCAGCTACGGCAAGGTGGCTGTGAAGTCGGGCGGGGTGGAGCATTTCGACGGGTACCTGGTGTACCGGCGCGACCCGGAGACGGGCGACATGATCATGGTGCGCGACGGGGAGGACTACCACCCGCGCGTGATCGCCCCCGGGGACTTGCGCTACGACTACAGCACCGGGCGCAACTACGTCTACTCGATGAGCAGCTTCGACGGCGACGGCTACAGCCTGTTCTATGTGGATCGGGTGGATGCGCACTACACCACCGACCCAGTGACGTACGCCGAGGGCAAGGGCATCCACAGCGAGTTCTACACCTACGACAACCTCGGACGGCTGGTGACGACCCAGCGCTCGGAGACGGGCTGGGGCGATCGCGTGACCACCGAGACGCGCGAGTACGACGGCGCAGGCCGCGTGGTGCACGAGGGGCCGGGTGTGGGCACGCTGAACGCGCAGTACGTGAGCATCCTGGGCGACCAGGTGAACTTCCGCAACCGCGTGAACCGTTATGACAGCCACGGCCAGCTGGCAGCGCAGCACGTGCAGGACAGCGACGGCCACGTGCCGTACGACATCAGCTACGACCTGTACGACAACGCGGGCAACCTGCAGCGCTACAGCCTGCACGGCTACGGTGACCACGACTACACCAACACCTACGTGTACCGCATCGAGAAGTTCGACGGCTACAAGGAAGCGGAGATCAACGGCAGCAGCGACACCTTCGAGTCGGGGCACACGGCGTACAGCTACGACCAGAACGGACGGCTGACGGGCATCAAGGACGACACCAAGCCGGCCAACGACCGCAGCTTCATCAACGACGTCAACGGTGTGGTGCTGCAGACCGTGCAAGACGGCAAGCTGCTGCGCAACCTGGTGGTCAACGGTGAGGTGATCGGGCAGTACGGCGTGGGTATTGATGCGGTCACGCCCAGGGATGAGGATGGCAATCCGAGGTTTGCGCAGATTGGTAGCCTGGATCAGAACTTCCGCAAGATCGATGGCAACTTCCCGGTAGCCAGCGTTGGGAGCTATCAAGTCCAGGCCGGTGACACGCTGCAAAGCATTGCGAGCAATTCTTACGGCGACTCCAGCCTGTGGTGGAAGATCGCGCAGGCCAACGGCATTGCGGGCAATGCTGACCTGCGGATCGGGCAGACGCTGACTCTGCCCAGCTCAGGCATCTCGGCTCATAACGATGCTGGGACGTTCCGCCCCTACGACGCCAGCACCATGATGGGTGACACCACACCGAATCTGCCGGCGCCAGATGGCGGCGACTGCGGTGGATTTGGCGCCTTGCTGCTGGTGGTGATTGCCGTGGCGGTGACGGTCATCACCAACGGAGCGACCGCCGAGAGCCTGCCGGAAGCCTTTGCTGCGCTGGCCTCATCGGGCGCTGCGGAGGCGGGTTCTGCGGCAGCCGTTGAAGCGGCGGCGGCTGGCGGTGACGCGCTGGCTGCTTACGTAAGTGCATCGGAGGCGTATCTCGCAGGTGCACAAGTCGGAGCGCAAATTGCAGGAGGACTCATCGGCGCCACGGCAGGTGCTGTGGCGAGCCAAGCCGTTGGGGTCGCGTTGCACCTGCAGGACAAGTTCGACTGGGGGCAGGTGGCCCAAGCGGCCATCAGTGGCGGCGTGGCCGGAGGCCTTCAGGGGCTCAACGTCTTCCAGAGCAGCCCGATTGCAAACCAAGTGGTGAGACAAGCCATTGGCAACGCGATCACGCAGCAGGTCTCGGTCACGATGGGCCTGCAAAAGAAGTTCAATTGGAAGGGCGTGGTGGCCGCCGGCGCGGGAGCGGCCGTGGGCGGGCTTGTCGCCCAGGAACTCAACGCGCAAGGCGAAGGCGCGACCGATCAGGCCAAGCAGGACTGGTTCGCAAGGGTGCAGCAGATTGGCAAGGCCACGCTGACTGGCCTTGCCGCTGGAACCACGACCGCCGCACTTCGTGGAGGTCGCTTCTCGATCCAGCAGGTGGCTTCGGATGCGTTCGGCAATGCGTTGGGTGAGAGCTTGGCCGACCTCGCAACGTCTTCGGATGAGGTTGGGCCGATTGGTCCGATGGAGCGCGAGCGCATCCTGGGGTACTTCGCAGATGGACCGGACAATCCGGATCGGTGGTGGGGCTTCCACGACTCAATCAAGAAGCCCGACAACCTCGACTGGCTGACTCAAAAGGTGCCAACGTCCGAAGCTGGGCAACTCGATGCAGCGATAGATCGCGTGAGCCGGCTGAGCGGTGTGGGGGACCCTCTGCGGGTCAATGGCCTGGGCAACCACATCGGAGGCGATACGTGGAGCCAAAGCCTTCTGTGGCTTGGTGCAAATGGCGAGACTGTTCTGCGGGGGGCTGGTATTGCGCAGGTGGGCAAACTAAGGCCGGTCTTTGGAGCCTATCCGAAGGGGGAACCATTGCCCTTGGGAGCCACGACCTCTGCGTTCATGGATGAGCAAAACCACCTTTACTACCGCGTAGTAGCACCAGGGTTTAATGAGTTGGTTAGCGCACCTGGGACGGTGGCTGGTGGAGGGACTGAACGATTCCCGCAGGTGAACATTACTGGCAAGCGTGCTTCGGAGACGTTTGACGAGGGCTTCATGAACGGGATGTCTGAAGCGCTCAGTCCGATGTGGCAAGGCGTCAAGCGGTTTGCATCTGACACCGTCGATCACTGGAACTATGAGCTTGGTATTCGACATGGCAATCCGGTCTATCAAACCGACTTCTACAAGTTTGGGAAGCAATATGGATTTACCGGTGCTTTTGTCACTAGCACGCTGGAGGGCGCAACAGCGCCATTTGCGGTAGCAGGCCTAGGCCTGAATGGAGCCGTGGAGACCGCAGTGGGATTGGGGCAAGGTGACTTTGGGCGAGCGGGGCGCGGTGCCGCTCAGATGACGATTTCGGGTGGAATGGTCGCAGCAACGGTTTACGGACCGAAGGTCATGGGGATGGGGCCGATGTTGGGGCGTGCCACGCTTCGAGGGATCAACGGCTTATTGGACGATGCAGTGACCTGGATTGGCAATCGCGCAGAGGCCAGCGCACTGCGATCCAACGCGTTTGCCAATATCGAATTTGAAGGCGCGGCTTCAGTCACAGGCCGTGGACTTTCCAAACCAGGAACCCCATATCTTCTCGTTGAAGAAGGGAAGGCTCCGATGTATGTGTCGGGCATGACTCTCCGGGCGAACGAAGAAATTTATGGAGTTGCGGGTGCAACCATTAACTCGGTCGATGAGATCCCTGCTCTCATGGAAAAGGCTGGATTTGCGGCGTCAGATTTCGATGAAATTCACTTCCAACAACTATCTCAAGACGCCTACGACAGACTTGTGGAACAAAGAGGCGGGCATTTTGATGCAATCTGGGGTGATGCTTCGTATGACGCAACGAAGAGGATTAAATATAGCTATGAAAAGATGTTGACGAAGTTTGATGGGGAATTGAAAATGCCTATCAAACTCCGTCCGGGCTTGCTTGCCCATGACGAGCAAGCAATATATGCCGTAGCGCACGAGATGTCCGAGATAAATAGATTTATGCGGGAAACTGCTGCGTCCACTCTAACCGGTGACCAAATGTATGCCGCCACACGCGCCTACAACCCTTTGTTAAAGACCAATTGGCACTATCAGGCCATCATAGATGGCGATAGTGCTGTGCTCAAATTCCGTGGGGTTAGTATTGCTAATGAGGTGTCAAATGCCAAATGAAATTGAGGAAAATATTGATAAGTTGGTTGATCTATGGTCGACGCAAATGATTGGCTCGCGCGACGTCGCCCTTATGCTCGAGGGGGAATTTGCCAAGTTGGGATGCGTAGATAAATTCCTTGAGCTTCCCGGTGACCTTAGAGAGGTTGTTTTTGAGGATGTAAGAATTTTCCAAGAAAGTGGTGAAATTCAGAGGAGGTTTTATCGTGAAAAGGATGGCGCCGTGGATTCCAGCGAGCAGATGAAGGCGTTCGTGAGGTTACTTGAACGCGCGGGATTGGTATAGCCTGCATCTGACTGCGGTGTCAGCGTGTCCGCGAGTTCCGTGGGCCTTTGAAATAAGTCCTTTCCTGTCCGCATGTGGCCGTTGCTCGCTCATTGCTCGTGAGGGAGTTTTTTCTTGACGAGGCTGTCGTCGATCCCGGGTCCTGGGCGCGGCGGATCCGCAAATGCGAGGCTTTGGTATTCGCCGGCTGCCTATTTGTTGAGCAATTTCGACCTTAAAGGCAATCGTTGCCCTGCGCCAGCCCACAGCGCATCGACCGCTGAGTATTCAAACATCGAAGCGAGTATGGCGCTAACAGCGGACATGAAACCCAATCAACAACGCCTCGACTTGCGCTGTGCAGCGCCCTTGGGCATGAGCGAGTTGCACATCGGCCATCGTCCTCGCCTGCCAAGCCTCTTCCGGCGTCAGGCAGGCCAAGGCTTGGCTCGGACAAACAAGGTTGTAGAACCGCGTGAACGCATCCAGAGCACTTTGCAGCGCCGTGGCCGTCTGGAAGCGAACGTCGTGCAGGGCCTGTTTCGAATTCCCCGTGCCTTGAGCGCGGCGAGCCATGGCAGGCTGGTGAACATTGCCTCGTTGTCGGAGCGAATGATTTCGGGCACCCCATGCTCGCTGCAGGCGAGCAGCACATGCCCGAGCAACTGGAAGGCGCATTTGCGCGGAAGCACTTTGAGTGCAAGGAGCTTGCGCGAACCGGCATCAATGATCGCCAGCACGGTGAAGGTCAAGCCAGAGTGCGAGCGGATGAAGGTCAGATCCAGTGCCCAGGTGTGGCCAACTGGGGTGAAGGAAGGGCGGCGCCGTTTGCGCTCGCGCCGCAACTGCCGAATCTCTTCGGCATGGTCGCGCATGACCTCCCACACGAAGGTGTGTCCCACCGTCTCGCAGTAGCCGTAAGCGCGATTGAAGGCCGCCTGCACTTGGCGGCAACTGCCCAGGTGACTGGCCAGGTAGATCACCTTGCGTGCAACCCAGTCGTCCTTGGCACGATGATGGCCCGGCCCCGATCTGTGCGAGCTGGGCGGTGCTCGTCTTCGCCGAGGTCCACGGTACGGCAGGCAAGTCATTTTGCGATGCCGAGCCAGCCAGAAAACAAGGAGCGCGCAGGCCCACAGTGCCTGTGTCGTGACGAGCGCGAACGCGACGTTCAAGAGAGCAGGGTTCATGCGCCAATACATCCGCGCCGAATGTTGGATGTTTAGCGTGCGCGTGAGCGGGTGAACAAGGTTCGGGTCTTACCATGCGAACTCGCGTCTACTTATGTTCAACATCGCCTTCCTCCAGCACAACGGCCAACATCGCCTGCGCGATGAAGAACAGCGACTTCACGACGACCTGACCCGCCGCGGCATCCCCATCGAGTTCTACACGCTCAAGCGCATCCAGCGCCGCGACCTGCCCTTGACGCGCAACTCGTTCATCGCCGGCGACATGGATGCGATGCACGGGGCCATGAAGCAGCTGGGCATCGAGATCCCTCTGGCCAACGACTATCCGAAGTGTCTGCAGCCCTTCATGCACCGCAAGGTGTGGAAGAGCACGCTGGGCGCCATCGAGCAGATGGCGTGGGACACGGGCCTCCCGCCTGTCTTCGTCAAACCGGCTGCGCGCCGCAAGAACTTCACCGGCTTTGTCGTGTCATCGGCCAGCGATCTCTATCGGCTCGGCAGCACCAGTCGGCGCCAACCCGTGTGGTGCTCCGAGGTGGTGAACTGGGTCAGCGAATTCCGCGTCTACGTCGTTCGCGATCGCATCGTCAGCATCGACCACTACGACGGCGCCCCTCAGCGAACGCTGGACCTGGATGTGGTGGCCGCAGCGCTTGCAACCTTCCGTGCTTCGGGAGAGGCGCCCTCGGCCTACGGCATCGACTTCGGTGTTCTGGAGTCCGGCCAGACCGCCCTGGTCGAAGCCAACGACGGCTATGCGCTCGGCGCCTACGCGATTGCCGCCGAGCCCTACACTGACCTCGTGCTGCAACGCTGGAGCGAATTGGTCTCGTCGCTGCCCTGACCATGCAATTCCTCTTCGACCCCCTCAACCACCTTCGCCCCATCCGTGCATGGGCCGGCACGCACGCTGCGACCCTGGCGCTCGACCCATCCAGCTTCGTGCTGCAGGTCTCCCAAGCCGGCAAGACCGTCTCCATGACCCCGCGGTTTTCCGTCCGCACGCCGACCGGCCTGGGCTACACCCACACGATCGGTGACAACGGCTCCTTCGTGGGCTGGCTGCCTTACCCGGCCCATCATTGGCCGTGCGCTGCCGACAAGCTCGTCTTCAAGCAGTGGTGCGCCGATGAAGGCCTGCGCACCCCGCCTTGGAGTTCGGCGTCGCCGCCCGCCGGAGGAGACTTCCTGGTGAAGGCTCGTCACGGCTCCTTCGGCAAGAACATCACCGGCCCCTGGGGCGCACATGCGCCGGCTCCCACCTCGGCGTTGCCGGAAGGCTCATTCTTCGAAGCCTTCAAGTTCGGCCGGTCCGCCAAGGCCTGGTACTGGCGCGATCAGCCTGTCGCGGTGGAGGTGCTGACTCCGCCGCATGTCGTGGGCGACGGCCAGCGCAGCATTCGTGCGCTGCTGACGCAGCCTCGCGGCAGCTTCGACCGCACGTATCCGACAGCGCCTGCCGAGCCGATGCTCGCCTGGCAAGGCTTTCGGCTCGATGACATTCCCGCCGCCGGCCGCAAGGTGTGGGTGGGCTTCAAGTACGTGACCGACTACGACCTGCGCACCCTGCTGGATCGTGACGTGCTGGACAGCCTGGATGCGCCCATCCGCGAGCAATTTCTCCAGACGGGTCCGGCCTTCCTGCGCACGGTGCCCGACCACATTCGCGACTCCATTTACACCGTGGACGCCGTGGTCGACAGCCAAGGCGCCGTGTGGTTCCTGGAGATGAACTGCCACCCCATGGTGCACCCCAAGGCCTACCGCCCCATGCTCGACTCGCTGTTCCCCGCGGCGAAGCCATGAACAAAGACAAAGGGCCGGCGGGCAATGCCCGGCCGGCCCTGTTCATCTGCGGCGATGTGTTCAGGCCGTCGCGGCAGACAAGGCGCTGACGAAGTTCACTGCCTGCTCGTCCTGGCGGATGCCCTGCCATGCACCCGCCTTGCCCTGCTCATGCAGCGAATGGCTGAACACCGGGAAGCCTTCCACCACGAAGCTGGTCGCGCCTTCGACGATCAGGTGGAACACCTCGGTCTCGGCCGCGACTTGATGGAACACCGGCCGCACGTGCAGCCAGCCGCTGGTGTGGGCCACCTGCTCGGGCAGGTCGAACCACAGGGGCACGACGGCATCGAGCGTGTTGCCATCGTTGGAGCCGCGCAGCTCGTACATGAGGTGGTGCAGGTTGTAGGTGCCCCAGCTTTCACGGCGTTCGCCGGATTGGGCCTGGCGGCTCACCCACAGGGGATGGTCATCGGTCATGAACAGCACTTCGTCGCCGATGCCGCGCAGCTCGATGACCTTGCGGGTCAGGCCCAGGCGGGTGGTCTTGCGGGCGCTCACGCGGGCCGGGCCGGTCATGGTCAGCACCATGTCGCCAGCTACGATGGACTCGATGGCCCGGGTCGAGCCGTCAGCCATGGTCACACGGTTGCCGGGCAGGAAGCAGCAGCAGCTGCTGTCCGACCCCAGGTTGTCGAGCAAGGCGTCTTCGGGCCGGTGGCGGTAAGGGCGCGTGGTGATGCTCCAGCCCTCCGCTTCGTCCTGCCGAGGGGCCCGGGCCTGGATGCGGCTTTCCTGGCCGTCCACGAAAACCGGGATGCCTTCCTTGCGAATGTCAGCGCTCATGTGATTACTCCGATCGATGGGGGCGCGGGTCGAGCCGGTACGGGCCGAACGTGCTGCGTACCAAGCTATCCGCGGTTTCAGGGTTTCGTTTAGTGCTCACGGCAAAAACTAGGGAAAAGGGTGAGGAAATTCACCGCCAGCCACCCGCTCCGCCCCCATGCCCAGCGGCATCCGCCCGGCACCGAAGCCCAGCGGAACCAGTCCGGGCGCCAGGGCGCGGACCGTGACGATGGGCGTGCCATCCCAGGTGGTGGGAGCATCAGGCAGGCTCAGGTCGGCCACGACGATGTCCCGTCCGTGGGCCGCAAGGCCAGCGCGCAAGGCCTCGAACGATGGGCACCACCCCGCCACGGCCGTGCCGAAATCCACCTGAGGCTCGTTGCTGCACAGGGCATCGGCCCGCCGGAAGTACCGGCGCTGGGCGTAGAGGTCGGCATGGTCGCGAGGCGTGCGCACGGCCCGGGCGGCGATGCCAGTTGGTTGGCGCGATGCCAGCCTCACGAGGGCCGCAGTGTGCGCTTCGAAGAAGGCTGACTCCAGCGCCGCCTCCGGTCCGAACCCGCTGGCAGCGGCCACGGTGGTGAAGCCTGCCTGCTCCGACTGCATCCACACGAACCACACCGGCATCCATGAGGCATCCAGTCGTTGCACCTGGACCTGCACGTGCCGCCCGGCCAGGTCCGCCGCGAGCGCGGCGATCTTCGCGGGCAGGGTCTTCAGCGCCACCGCCACGCCCGCCCGCTGCGCCAGCCAATGCCGCGAGAACGCATCGCGTTCGATGAGCTCGCACACCGCCGCCGACACCGCCTGTTCGCGACTGCGGTGGCTGGCGCAGCCCGATGAAGAGGCATGGGTGACGAGCCGCGCGGCGTAGTCCGGGTCGAAGCTGTTCCGATGAAAGACGAGGTCAGCCAGCACGAGCACCGGTTCGCCGGTGATGGCATGTCGGCATTCGGTCCAAAGCCGCGGCTCGTTCTCGTCGAAGCGCGCGAATGGAAAGCCGGCCTGCCGGTGCTGCGCGGGCGAGTACGCCACGAAGCGGTCCGGATGCAGCCATGGCCGGTCCAGGGCGTGGGCAGGCGCTTCCATGCAAGCCCCACGCTGGCGATAGGCGCTGCGCTCCACGGCTTCCGCGATGGCCTTGTCCAGCGCCAGCTTCGGATCCTGGTCGCGCCCCCAGCATGGGTTGCCCCACGCACCATCTGCACCGCGAACACAGGCGGATGCCGCGTTGAAGCTGCGACTCGGCAATCCCAATGACCAACTCGCCCGCACCGACCGGCGAGGGCGGGCATCGGCTCCGGGCAGGCTGCCGCCCACGCTTGCGATCAGCGGCGTACGGCCGTCCAGCGCCAGCATCCGCGAGAGCATGTCCTCGTCGAAGCCGCCCAGCGTGCGCAGGCCCAGCCCGACTTCGACGCAGGCCAGGGCGGCGTTGTTCATCACCGCACCGGCCTCGGTGAAGGCGTACTGGAAGAAGCGGTTGCGGTACTTGAGGGAACCAGGTTGCAGGTCGCAGCTCACGACGAGCGCAAAGGCCGCCCCTTGCAGACGCAGCGGCTGCATGAACGCCCGCGGCAGGAATCCGTCGGGGGCATCGATGCGCTCCAGCCCCACCTTTGCTCGTGCGTAGTGAACGCGGTAGACGCCGGGCGGCCGATCGTCCATTGCCTTCATCAGGCACAGCGTGATGTGCAGCGGATAGAAGCCGCCTGCGGACGCCACCGCCCGGTGGGTGCCCTCGGCATTGGCGCCGTACATGGCCTGCAGCATCGCGCCAAGCTGTGCCGCACTCACCGGCGCGTCGCCGAATGCGATGGCCGACTGCCGCTGCTCCACGAGGCGCAGCAAGGGGCTGTCCAGCGGCTCGGGCAGTGCGCGTGCTGTCGCGGGCCATGCTGGCGTTTCCGCCATCGGCCCCGCAATCAGCTGTCGCCATGTCTCGGGCGGTGCCGCCTGTCCCGTCCACGAGGGATAGCGTGCGACCTGTGAAGCCTCAATGAGGCTGCGCGCAGCGTCGACGAGCAGCCCGGCATCGAGCAGCGCATCCACGAAGCGGCAGAACGATTCGCCATATCCGGGCGCCTGGGCCAAGGCACGAATGTCGGCCAGGCTGCGTGAGCCGTCGCACCAGTCGTACAGACGCTGCAGGAAACGCGGCGGCGCCTTCACCACGTGTTCCTGTTCATGCAGGCGGGCCTTCAGCTCGCGGCCGCGGATCATCACACCCATGGCCAGCACCGGGCACAGGCGCCCGGGGTCTGCCAGGGCGTTCGCGATTGCGTCGTCGCGCTTCACGGCGCCTGTCTCACCGGCCGCGCAATCTGGTGGCATCCGATGCACGAGGCGGGCACCTTCTGCTGCGAGAAGTCACGCTCCAGCGCGTCGATGGATTCGAAGCGCGATGCATCCTTGATGAAGCAGCAGGGCATCTCCGTGCCGTCCATGTTGAAGTAGCGCATGCGCGGCCGCTCGATGTAGTCGCAGCGCCCGCGGTGCTGCCAGCCGACGATCGGCATCGCCTCGGCATAGTGCTTCTGGTAGTCGGCCTTCCACTGCAGCGGCTGCACGTAGTGGGGCACGCCCAGGCCCTGCAGGTACGCGCGCACGGGCGCCACGTCCTGCCCGTAGTCCACCGTGTGCACCAGCACGCGACGAGGCCCCATTGCTGCCACCAGGGCTTCGAAGCGCTCGACCACACGCTCCAGCTTGTAGCGGCCGATGCGGTCGGCCTCGGCCTTGTCCAGCGTGTCGATGGACACGCCCAATGTCTTGAAGCTGGCCGCGGCGCGGTCCACGTCGATGAGGCTCGCGTTGGTGATGGTGTAGGGCTCCTTGCCGCGCGCCGTGATGGCGTCCACCATGTCCCAGAAGCGCGGATGCGCCGTGGGCTCGCCTTCGCCCTGCAGCGACACCTGCTGCTTCGGCTCCCTGCCCAGGCTGTCGAGGATGCCGATGAATCGCTCCCACGGCATGTGGGTCTGCGGCATGTCGCGGCCCGCGCAGTAGAAGCAGCGGAAGTTGCAGATGGTGGTGACTTCGATCTGCACGAAGGGCACGCGCTCGCGCCAGGGCCGCAGCGGCAGGGCTTCCAGGGTCATGTCCTGGCCTCCTCCGGGACGGACGCTTGCGCGCCCTGCGCGAAATGCCGCCCCATGTGCTCGATGCTGGCCGCGATGCGCCGCGCCACGACCCGGGGATCGAAGCCCGCATGGCGCCGCGCCATGGCGTTGGCGGCATCACGGTAGCTCGGCGTGCCCAGCACACGGACGATGAGGTCGCGCCCCTGCGACTCGACGTCGGCCGGGCGCAGAAGTTCAGCGGCACCGAGACGGCGCACCTGCTGCGTCAAGGTGGCCTGCTCCATCTGCATGGGCACGGACACCATGGGCACGCCGGCCAGCAGGCTGGCCGCGGTCAGCCCGTGGCTGCCGTGGCTGAGCACGAGGTCCGCTTGTGGCAGCACGCTGTCCAGCCGCACCGGCGCATCGTGGAGCTGGCACGACGGGCCGGCCGCATTCCGCTCGGCCATCGTGGCTCCGGGCACCGAAGCCACCACCCGCGCACCGATGGCGCCGAGATGGCGAAGCACAGCCGCGGTGGCCGGGCCGCGTTGCATGTACACGAACACGCGCGGGCCCTGGCCCTGCGGCCATGCCGCGGGGGCGCCCGTGTCGGCGCTGAACAGCGGGCCGATGCAGGTCGGCTGCCGGCGCGGATCACCCACGGCGAACCAGGGTCGGTCCGGGCGCGGCTGGAAATGATCGATCTCAGGCCACGTCGCCAGCAGGCTGAGCTGCGCACGGAACACCTCGCCCAGCACCTGCATGGGCGGCGCCTGGTGTTCGACGCACAGGCGATTGATGCGCGCCACGATGCTGTCCTCCAGCGCGCGGACGCGGCTGGGCTCGGCCTCGGGCATGGCGGGGCGCAGGATGGGCAGCGTGCCGCCGAAGGGTGGCGATTCCCAGCCGGTGGCCACGTGCACCGCGGGCACGCGGTACAGGCGCCCGGCCAGCAGCGCCAGCGGCGCATGGTCGGCCAGGAGCACGTCGGGCCGGGCCACCGACAGCAGCCGCTGCCAGGCTCGCATGGCGTCGCCGAGCAGGTCGTCCGCGCCGAAGCCGTGCATGGCCAAAATCTGCGCGAAGCACGCGGGCTCCGTCTCGTCGCCGCGCACCGGACGCGGAATGCGCAAGACCTCCCAGGGCAGCGGCCCCATGCGCTCACGCACCGCCGCGGGGTCCGGCACCGCCAGGCTCACCATGTGTCCCAGTGCATGCAATGCCTGCGCAATCGGCAACAGGCGCAGCAGGTGGCCGAGGTTGGCGCCCAGCTCCCACGCCAGCAGCACCCGCAACGGCCGCTCGCTCACCGGGCTCATGGTGCTGCTCCATCGCCGTCGGGCTTGAGCAAGGCGCGCAGCCGCTTGAGGGCGCTGCGATGGATCTGGGAGATGCGCCCCTTGGTCAGCGACCACTGCACGCCGATCTCATCGAACCCATGCTGCTGCATGTAGTGCAAGGTCACCAGCCGCCGCTCCTGGTCGGGCAACTGGCGCACGGCGGCCTGCACGCTCTTCTTGAGCTGGCGCAGCTCGAGACCGGAATAGCTGTTGTCCGGGTAGGCCCGCTCTTCGCTCACGTACAGGCCGGTGTCTTCCAGCAGGAAACCCAGTGCCAGGCCCACCGCCACATCCGCCAGGCGCTGGAAAGCGTCCTCGCGCGGCGAGCTGCCTTCGCGGACCGATGCGGCCCGCTCCTTGATCGCACGCTGCCGCGTGGCGATCTGCTGCTGCTTCTCGCTGAGCGTCACCACCCCGTCCAGAATGGCGCCGGCCACGCGGCGGCTGGCAAAGGTCTCGAAGCGCACGCCGGCTGCCGGGTCGAAGCGGTCCAGCGCTTGCAGCAGGCCGAGCATGCCGAACTGGTAGTAGTCGTCGAACTCGAGCTCGGGGCTGATGCGGTTCGAGTAGGCCCGCGCCGCAAGGATGCGCACCAGCCGCTCGTAGCGCGTCACCAGCGCATCGCGGCAGGTGTTGTCGGTGCCACCGAGATAGCGCGCCCACAATGCCGCGTCCTGCGCGGCATCGGGCCGGGGTGGCGAAGGCGCGAGCGTCGTCATGCCTCTAGACGATGGTGCCCATCAAGGCCTTGATCAGCAGATGCCAGCCGTCGATCAGCACGAACAGCAGGATCTTGACCGGGATGGCGATGGTGGCCGGCGGCACCATCATCATGCCCAGCGACATCAGCACGCTGGAGACGACGATGTCGATGAGCAGGAAGGGCAGGAAGATCACGAAGCCGATCTGGAAGGCCGTGCGCAGCTCCGACAGCATGAAGGCCGGGATGAGGTGCACCATGCTGATGTCGTCCAGCGACTGCGGGGCCGGCGCGTTGGCCAGCTCGACCATCAGCGACAGGTCGCTCTCGCGGGTCTGCCGCACCATGAATTCCTTCAAGGGCCGCTTGCCCTGGTCCAGCGCCTGTTCCAGCGAGATCTTGCCGGCCTGGTAGGGTGCCACCGCGGACTCGTTGATCTGCGTGGCCACCGGCGACATCGCGAACACCGTCAGGAAGAGTGACAGGCTCATGATGACCATGTTGGGCGGCGAGTCCTGCAGGCCGATGGCGTGCCGTACCATCGACAGCACGATGACGATGCGCACGAAGGCGGTCGTGCAGATGAGCACGGCCGGGATGAGGCTGAGCGCGGTCAGCAGCAGGAATATGCGCAAGGCCGAGGACAGCTCGGCCGGGTTGCCGCCCAGCGGATTGGCGGCCACCACGCGGATCGGGTCGGACAGCGCCGCGGCGTTGGGCGCCTGCGCAGCGGCCATCGCCAGGGGCGCGCAGGCCAGGGTGGCCAGCAGCACCAGCAGCACCTGCACCATTCGCCAGAAGGGATGCAGCGTCTTCATGGCTTGTCCGCCGGGCGCGAGCTGACCAGGGTGGCGCCCTGGCCCGAGACCGACAGCAGCAGCACCTGGTCCCCGAACGCGACGGTGACCAGCCGCACCTGCGGTGTCAGCCGCACGGAGTCGACGACCTGCAGCCCCTGCGTGGGAACGGTTGCATTCAAAGGCACCGCGCCGATCAGCCTCCGCACCGCCGGGTGGCGCGCCAGCACTATCAGCGCTGCCAGCACGGCCACGCACACCAGCAGGGCCCAGCCCCATTGGCCGCCCGAGGGACCTTCAGCCGCCTCCGGCTTGAAAGGGATGGTGCTGGCGGCGCTGGCCAGGCCCGCGCAGGCGCAGGCCGAGGCTGCCAAAGCCTGGCGAAGCATGGCGCGCCTCACGCCTTGGCGCCGCCGACGACTTCGGTGATGCGCACGGCGAACTGGTCGCCCAGCACCGACAGCTGCCCGCGCGCGATGACGCGGCCTTCGACGCGCAGCTCGATGGGCGCGTCGACGTGGCGGTCCAGCTTGAGCACGGCGCCTTCCTTCATGGACAGCAGCTCGCCGATGGGCGATTGCGTCTCGCCCACAACGGCGCTGACACGCGCCTTCACGCCGCTGAACAGGCTCACGCGGTCTTCGAGCAGCGCCGACTTGCCGGCCTGCTGCGGCTTGAGCTCTTCGAGCTCGACCATGTGGAGCTGGTCGCTCGTCGCGGCGGAGGGCTGCGGATGGGACGTGTGGTGTTCGTTCATGTTGTCACGCAATGTCAGGAATGGTGGTGGCCCATGAGTTGCACGGCAAAGTGGTCGCCTTGCCGGCCCAGGTGCACGGGCAGCTCGGCCTGGCCGTCGATGGCGCTCAGGACGAGGGGTTGGTCGATGCGGCGGTCCAGCAGCAGCACGTCGCCGGCGCCCAGGTCCATCATGTCGGCCAGCGACAGCTCGGTGTGGCCGAGGACGACCTCGAGCGTCGCGGCCTGCGTGCGCAGTGCGGCGTCGAGGTCTTCGGCACGGATCGGCGCCGACTTGATGGCTTGCGGTATCCAGGCCTTGAAAGCCGTGACATCGGCCGCGAGTGACAGCACGCCGGTGCCGCGCCTGAGCGTGACGTGCACGATCCCGTGGCCGGGCATCTGCGCGGCCTGCGACAGGCTGGGCGGCCGGACCGTTGACGAGGCATCGCGCAGGTCCCGCAGGAGCCCGGCGACCCGGGTTCCCAGGTCGGCCGCGGCCTGCGCCACCGCCTGCGCGGACATCGACGGTGTTTCCGTCTTCGGCGCGGCGGGCAGGCCCATGGCGGAGGCGACATGCGAGGGCAGCTCGCTGCTCTTCCACATCCAGCCACCATGCAGCGGCTGCCACTCGTCCGTGGGCGCGGCGAGATCGTTGCCGTCGAAACGGTGCACGTCGGCCTGGATGTCGTCCAGGGTCGCGCCCCAGTCACCGGCCCAGTGCGCCAGGCACTGCGCAACGGCTTCGCGGATGGCGGAGATGGCGGTGTCGGGCACCAGCCGGAATGGACGCACGCTCACTTAGCCGTGTCCCTTCATGTCGAACAGTTCCTTGAGCATCTCGTCGGCGGTGCTCACGATGCGCGAGGCGGCCTGGTAGCCGCGCTGCATCACGATCAAGTCGCTGAACTCCACCGACAGGTCCACGTTGGAGAGTTCGAGCTGGCCCGCCGTGATCTTGCCCAGGCCGCCCGCATTGGCGCGACCCAGGCGCGCCAGGCTGGCGTCGCGGGCGATGAACTGGTTGCCGCCGGCGGACTCGATCGCTTCGCTGGAATCGAAGCGGGCGAGGGCGAGCTGCGGGCCATCCACCGTCTGGCCGTTGCTGTAGGTCAGCTTGAGCTTGCCGTCGACGTCGAAGGTCGCGTTCGTGAGCGTGCCGGGGGCGATGCCGTCCTGCGACGCGACGGCCAGCGAGGAGCTGGAGCCCGACGCGAAGGAGGTCACGTCCGCACCGAGCTTGACGGTCACGCTCATGGCGGCGGCGCCGGTGGGCGTGAAGCTGAAAGCCACGCTGTCCTTGCCGGCCACCACCTTGCCGTCGGCAAAGCTCACGCTGCCGGTGGTGAGGGTGGTGGTGCCGTCGATCACGTCCACGCTCCAGTCCTTGTCGGCGGCGGTCGTGCGCTTGAACACCAGCTTCAGCAGGTGCTCCGCGCCGGCGCCATCGATGACCTTCACGTTGTCCAGCGTGGAGGTCGTGAGCGTGCTCGACAGGTTGCCTTGCAGCACCACGTTCGCCGTGGCCTTGGCGGCGTTGGCGCGCAGGCCGGTGAGCGAGATGTCCACGAGCGCGCCGCTGTCGGCGAAGCCCATCACATGCTGCGAGGTGTCCTGCCCGGTGAGGAAGCCGTCCTTGTCGAACTGCATCTGGCCGGCGCGCGTGTAGCGGACGTCACCGCTGTCCTTGTCCTTGAGCACGAAGAAGCCGTCGCCAGTGACGGAGACGTCCAGCGCGCCGCCGGTCTGGCGGGTTTCGCCGGCCTTGAGGTTCAAGGTGGTGGCCAGTGCGTTCAGGCCGGTGCCGTATTGCGGAAAGCCGCCGTTGGACGACGCGGAGCCGCCCGAGCCGCCTTGGTAGAACAGGTCGGAGAACTGCTGCTGTGAGCCCTTGAAGCCCGGCGTGTTGAGGTTGGCGACGTTGTTGCTGATGACGCGCAGGCCCTTGGAGTAGCCCTCCAGGCCGGTCATGCCGACGTACAGTGAATCCAGCATGTGAGCTGCTCCTTATTGAACGGTCTGGATCTTGTCCAGCGTGATGCCCGAGACCACCGAGCCGCTGCTGAGCTTCACGTTCATCTGCGGCTGGCTGCCGGTGAGGTCCAGCGAGACGACCTGGCCGGTGTCGGTGCCGCTGGCGAGACTCACGGTCACCGTGCGGCCGATGAGCCCGACCGACTGCGTGGTGGACTGCACCGACAGCAGCGAGCCCATCGTCTCGTTGAGCTGGCGCGTCTGCTCCAGCGACGTGAACTGCGCCAGTTGCGCCATGAACTCGGTGTTGTCCATGGGCTTCATCGGGTCCTGGTTGGTCAACTGGCTGGTCAGGATCCGCAGGAAGTCCTGCAGGTTGATCTGCGAGTTCGACGATGTCGTGCTGGACGACACGCTCTCAACGGCCATGGTCTTCTCCTTGCGGATGTTCGGAATGGGGGATGGAATTCAGCTGCGGCCACGCGAGCGCGCGGCCGTTCAGCCGCACGCCGGTGACCTTCACGCCTTGGCGGGCGGACTCGGCGAGCAGGAACTTCAGTGACGGCGACAGCGTGGCGGCGTCGCCGCGCGCATCGCGCATCCACAGCACGGCGCCTTCACCGGTGTGTTCGAGGAAGACGTGGGTGTCGGCGGGAACGGTGAGCGGCTCGTCGCTGCGCTGCTCGGCGAGCTCGGACTGTTCGGGTGGCGCGGCCCCGTCTTCGCTTGCTGCGAACTGGGGCGTGGCGCGAAGGGGGACCGATGCCGTCCAGGCCGTGGCCGATGGCAGGGGCGGCACGGGCGGCGCAACAGCCTCGCCTGATGCGGCCGCCTCGCCGGATGACGCGGCCGCCATGCGCCCCGGCATCAGGTGTTGAAGCGGGGCTGCTGGCACGGTCTGCTGGTGCACGTCAGCGTTGCATGTCGATGCGGGCTCGGGCTGCGCCGGCGCGATCGTGCGCGCTGCCGAAGACGGTGGGTTGGCGATCGTGCGCGTGGTCTCGGTGGATGACTGCGCGCTGTCCCTGGTCGTTGACTGCAGGGGCGTGTCGGCCTGGACGGCTTGCTGGCGCACCGCTGTCTGCGGCTGCGGCGGCGTGTCCTGTCGCGCTGCTTGGGGATCTCGCTGGAGCAGCTCGAACAAGGCGCCGTCCATCGCCTTGCGCCAGGCCTGCTCGTTGGTGCGCACCAGGTCGCGCGCCTGCGAGGCGGCGTTGGCCGGCACGTCCATGCGGTCAATGCGTGCCATGTGGCTCTCCTGCACGATGGGATGCATTGGCGGCGTAGGCTTCATCGGCCAGCCGTCCCTGGACGCGGGCGTCGTCGGACCGCAGCTCATGCTGCAGCCGGTCTTTCATGGTGCCCAGCGCGCGCCGTTCCGCCACGATGCCGCCCAGTGCTTCGCGGGCGTCGTCGGCCACCTGCTGTGCGGCATCGACCGCAGCGCCGGCTTTCTCCATCTCGGCTTCGCTGTCGCCCTGCCATTGCCTCAGGCGCTGGATCTGGTCCAGGTCCAGCGCCGTTCCGGCCTGTCCGTGGGCCAGGCGCAGGGCGGCGAGATTGCCAGTGATGCGTGTCTCGATCACCTCGCGCGCGGCGAGCCGGCTGTCCAGTTCCGCGTTGGCGTCGTTCAACGCTCCCTTGGCGCTTTCCTCGCTCCATGCGCGCACCTTGAGCACTTGCTGCACGAGGTGGATGGTGTGCTTTTTCCTGTCCATGCTCATGCCTTGGTGGCGACCAGTTCGCGCAGTGCCTGGCGGGTATCGGCCAGTGCCGCCGACTCGCCGGTGGACTGCTTCAGGAATTCATTGATCCTGGCGACGGCGTCCTGCGCAGCATCCACCTCGAGGTTGGAGCCGCGCTTGTACAGGCCCATCTCGATCATCTCGCGATAGCGGCGGAACACCGTCATGGAACGGCGGGCGCCGTCCTGCGCGCGCAGGTCAACGTCCGCCAGCAGCGCCGAAGCGAGGCGGCTGACGCTTTGCATGATGTCGATCGCCGGGTAGTGTCCTTCGTGGGCCAGCTCGCGTGTCAGCACGATGTGGCCATCCAGCGTGGCGCGCAGCGTGTCGGCGATGGGCTCGTTGTGGTCGTCGCCTTCCACCAGCACGGTGTACACCGCGGTGATCGACCCGCCCGACGCCGCAGTGCCCGCGCGCTCGCACAGCGCCGGGATCTCGGCGAAGACGCCAGGCGTGTAGCCGCGCGCCGTGGGCGGCTGGCCGGCCGCGAGCTCGATCTCGCGCCGCGCCATCGCGAAGCGGGTGACCGAGTCCATCATCAGGAACACGTTCTTGCCCTGGTCGCGGAAGTATTCGGCCATGGCCGTGGCCGTCAGTGCCGCGCGGGCCCGCACGACGGCGGGCTGGTCGGACGTTGCCGCCACGACGACCGAGCGGGCCAGGCCTTCAGGCCCGAGGTGGTGCAGCAGGAACTCGCGCACCTCGCGGCCGCGCTCGCCTATGAGCGCCACCACATTGACGTCGGATTGCACGCTGCGCGCCAGCATGCCCAGCAAGGTGCTCTTGCCCACGCCGCTGCCGGCGAAGATGCCCACGCGCTGCCCGCAGCCGATGGGCAGGAAGGCATCGATGGCACGCACGCCGGTGCCCAGCTGGCGCTCGATGGCCGGGCGCGACATCGGGTTCAGCGGCTGGGGGCGCAGCGGCATGGGCGTGCCGGCCAGGAGTTCATGGCCTTCATCCAGCGGCTTGCCATGCGCGTCGAGCACGCGGCCGATGACCGCATCGCTCACCGCCACGCGCGATGAGTTGGTGCCGTGGACGACTTCGTCGCCCAGGCCGATGCCCAGGGACGGGCCGCACGGCATGAGGATGACCTTGCCGGGACTCAAGCCGATGACCTCCGCATCCACGCTCTCGCGGCCGCCCGGCCGCCGGATGGTGCAGACGTCGCCCAGCCGCACCGGCAGGGGGCTGGCTTCCACGGTGGCCGAGCGCACGCCGATGACCTCACCCGTCCAGCGGGTGAGTGGCGTGTGCCGGGCGATGTCGGCCAGGTGGTTCATTCAGCGGCTGTCCCGTTGCGCCTTGCACGGGCCTCGGCCAGCGCCTGGGCCAGCAGCGCGAGCTGCGTGTCGAAGGATGCATCCAGGCGCCCGGCGGCCGTGTCGGCCACGCAGCCACCCAGCTTGATGCCTGGGTCGGATTCGATGGCGATGCCCTGGTGTCCGCTGCCTTCGAGCACGACCTGCATCAGCGCGGCGTCCTCGGGATGCACGCGCAGCGTGGTGACGGCGCCGTCGCCCGCCTCGCGCAGCACGGCGGCGGCAACGGCGGCCACGGCGGCGCGCTCCACCGCGCCTTCGCCGAGCATGCGGCACAGCACCGTGAAGGCGAAGTCCTCGCACTGGCCGGTCAGCGTCTGCACGTGCCTGGCCTGGTTCGCACGCAACTCATCCAGGATGCGATTGACGCGGGCGCGCTCGGCATCCAGCGTGGCATCGATGTCGGCTTGCGCCTGCTTCATGCCGGCCTCATAGCCCGCACGCTCCGCGTTCTGCCGCAGTTGGCGAAGGTGCTTCTCTTCGTCCACCGCGATGCCCACAGGTCTGGCGGCCGGCTCGGCGTGTGCCGCCAGCGGCCGCGCCGCGGGAATGGGTCGCTGTGCCAGCGCGGCGCGCAGGGCCACGCGCGGCTGGGCCAGGGTGGCGTCCTTGACGATCTTTCTCATTGCGGCTTCCTCCACATCGATTGCATCCGCTTCATCCATGGCCTGGGCGATGCGGGATCTGTTGTCGTGTTCAGCTGGCGGGTGGGCACCTGCGCCGCGACGCCGGCCTCGCGCAAGCGGCTCGCGAGCAGCCCGATGGCGGCACGGCGGAATGCCGGCGATGCGGCGGATCCTTCAGCGATCGAGCCCGATGGAATGCCCAGGCGCGAGGCCACGTCCTCCAGCCATGGCCAGTCGCCGCAGGCGATCAGCTTGCGCACGAAGGCCGTGGGCTCGCGATGCAGAACGCCGGCAATGGCTTGGGCGCCGGCATGCCTCACCAGGCCGTCGTCATCCACCGGCATGGTGGCGATGGCCGCCACGCGCGGCGTGGGCTGGGCGAGTGCCGACTCGACCAGGCGGCGGTCCTGCGGAATGCCCAGTTCACCCAGTTCGGACAGCAAGCCGCGCAGGCGTTCCTGCTCGGCGCCGTCCAGGCGCGACAGCACCCACTCGCGGTCCGGGGCGGCCAGTGAATGGACCAGCAAGGCGGCTTGGCGGGAACTCATCAGCGGCCTCGCAGCGTCGAAGGGCCCGAGGCCGTGGTGTCCTGGTCGAGCCAGCCGCGCACCTGTCCCAGCAATTCAGCGCGTTGTGCATCGCTGAGGGAAACGGCTTCCCGGGCTGGCGTGTTGCCGCGGCGGGCGAGCAACCAGGCGAGGCCGGCCAGCACGGCCAGCCCCAGCAGGGCGGCGAAGTAAGGCACAGCCTGGCGGGGCTCTTCCGTGCGCTCGGTGCGCGGCGGCGCCACGGGCGCGGGATCGTCCTTCGCCACCGCGGCTGTGGCCGGCTCCGTCGCGCTGGCGATGCTGGACATCGACTGCACGGCGATCACGTCGCCGCGCTGGCGATCCAGGCCCACCGCGGCGGCCACGAGGTCGCGCACCTTGTCGGTTTCCGCTGCATCCAGCGGACGCCGCACCACCACCGCCACGTTCAGCCGCTTGAGCTGCCCGGCCGGCGAGACGATCTGCTCGGTGCGCTTGCCGGTCTGGTAGTCCGTCTCCTGCGTGGACGAGCCGGCCTTGTCGGCGCCGGCGCCCTCGTGGGTGGAGACGCGCTCGCGCACGATCACGCCGGTGGCCGGCGAATCGCCGGACGCCTGGCGGGCAGGCAGCACCTCCTCGGTGGTCACGCGTGTCTGTTCATGGCGGAACTCGGCGTCCACCGTCACCAGGCTTTCGCCGGGACCGTAGAGCTTGTCCACCACGGCCAGCGCCTTCTTGGCGAGGTAGGCCTCGGCCCCTTGCTTCTGGTCAAGGTTGGCGACCGCGGGCTCGGTGCCGATGGCGCCGTGCGACAGCACCACGCCGTGCTGGTCGAGCACGGCCACGTCCTCGGCGGTGATGTCGTTCACCGATGCGGCGACCAGCCGCTGGATGCCGGTGACCTGCTCGCCCGCGAGCACCCGCCCCGGCTTGAGGTGCACCGTCACCGAAGCCTTGGCCTTGGTGGCCGTCTTGCGGAACAGGCCCTGTTCGGGCAGCGCCAGGTGCACGCGCGCGTTCTGGATCTCGTCCAGCGACAGGATGGTGCGCGTCAGCTCGCCTTGCAGCGCGCGCTGGTAGTTCACCTTCTGCGCGAAGTCGGTCATCGCGAGGTCGGAGCTGTTGAACAGCTCGAACCCCACCGCGCCGTGCAGGGCCACCGGCGTGCCCATGAGCTTGATGCGCACCTTGTGGACCTGGTCCTTGGGCACGAGCAGCGTGCGGCCAGCGTCATCGACCTTGTAGGCCACCTTCATCTTGTCGAGTTCGCCGACCATGGCCGCGAGGTCGCGGTCATTGAGGTCGGAGAACAGCACGCCGTAGTCGGTGCGCAGCGTGGCCCAGGCCAGCAGCACGACCGCCGTCACGATGGCCGCCAGGCCCACGATGAAGCCCGTGCGCGCGCTGCGCGACAGGCCGTTCCAGAAATCATTCAACGCCGACATCTCGCGTCCCTCAGGCCTGCATGCGCATGATGTCCTGGTATGCCTCCAGGACCTTGTTTCTCATCTGAACCATGAGCTGGAACGACAGGCGCGCTTCCTCGGCACGCATCATCACCTCGTGCAGGCTGACGGGCGCACCCGAGGCCAGTTGCTGCAGGCCCTGCTCGGCCGACACCATCTGCTGGTTGACGCTGGCCACTTCCTGGCTCATCCAGGTGGCGAAGGTCTTGCCCTGGGGCTGTGCGGCCTGCTGGGGCGACAGCTGGGCGAGGTCAGCGGCGGACGCGGGGTCCTGCGCGACGGCGCCCAGGGCGGAAATGGATTCCGGGGTCATTGGCCTGCTCCGATCTCAAGGGCCTTGGCGGCCATGGCACGCGTGGCGCTGGCCGCCGCGACGTTGGCTTCGTAGCTGCGCAGCGCGTTCACCATCCGCACCATCTCGTTGGCGTGCTGCACGCCGGGGTAGGCCACCATGCCGCTCGCATCGGCATGGGGGTGCGACGGGTCGTGCACGAAGCGCGGCTGTGCGTTGGTCGGTACCACGCTGGCCTGCGGCAGGCCCAGCATGGCGCCCTCGGCCTGCATCACGCCTTCGAAGTTCACGCCCTTGAGCTGGGTCACCACCTGCATCGGGCGGAATGCACCGGCCTCGGTCTTGGAGGTGGTGTTCATGTTCGCGAGGTTCAGCGCGGTCACGTCGAGGCGCAGGCGCTCGGCGTCCATGCCGGCGGCGCTGATCTGGAATGCGGCGCGGTAGTCCATCAGCGCTTGCCTCCGTCGATGGCGGTGGAGACCATCGAATACTGCTTGTCCAGCAGCTTCACGAGGGCCTGGTAGTGCAGCGCGTTCTGCGACATCGCGGCCACTTCCTGGTCCAGCTTCACGCTGGTGCCGGTGTCGTGCACCAGCGTGGCCTCGCGTGCGCCGGCGAGGGCAGACGCATTGGCGCGGCCGGTCTGCAGCGCATCGCGCACGGCGCCCATGTGCTCTTCGAATTCCACCCGCACCGGCACGTGGCCCTCGGTGCCGGCGGCGGCGATGTTGCTGGCGTGGGCGAGCTGCCGCAGGTTCGCGGCGTCCATCGCCATGCGGACCAGGGCGGTGGTGGTGTCGTCAACAGGATGGATCACGTCGTGTCCTTGGGTAGTCGTCGTTGTTCGGTGGGTTACTGCACGATGAGATCGGCGTGCAGTGCGCCGGCGGCCTTGACCGCTTCGAGGATGGAGATGACGTCGCGCGCCGGCGTGTGCAGGCGCGCGAGCGCCTGCACCAGGTCGGCCACGGTGTTGTTGGTGGGTGGCAGGAAGACCGAACCCGCGTTCTCGTCCACGCTGATGCGGCTGTTGGCCACCTCCTGCGTGCGCACGCCGGGGCCGGTCTGGCGCACGAGCGTGGGCTGCGAGACGCTGTTCTCGGTGACCACCGACACCCGCAGCTCGCCATGGGACACGGCCACCCGCGAGATGCGCACGTCGCCGCCGCTGACCACGGTGCCGGTGCGTTCGTTCACGACCACCTTGGCGCGCCGGTCGGGCTGTACCGACACCGACTCCAGCGTGGCGAGGAAGCGTGGCACCTGGCCGGCGAATTTTTCCGGCACAGCGACGTCGACGCCCCCGGCGTCACGCACCTCGGCGATGGACTGCCCGAGCTGCTGGTTGATGGCGTCGGCGATGCGTGCGGCCGTGGTGTAGTCCGGCTGCGCGAGCACGAAGGTCACGCTGCGCTGCGGGCCGGCGGTGTCCGGCGCAGTGGCTTCCACGGTGGCGCCAGCAGAGACCGTTCCCACGGTCGGATGGTTCTTCTGCGTGAGCGTGCCGTTGGCGTCGTAGCGGTAGCCGCCCACAGACACCGAGCCTTGCGCCAGTGCATACACGTGGCCATTGGCACCCTTCATCGGAGCCAGCAGCAGCGTGCCTCCCACCAGGCTGCGTGCGTCGCCGACGGAAGTGACCGTCACGTCGATTGTGTCGCCGGTGCGTGCAAATGCCGGCAGCTGGGCCGTGACCATCACGGCCGCCACGTTGCGCGTGTTCACGTCGTCGGACGGGATGGCCACGTCGAAGCGCGACAGCATGTTGGCGATGGACTGGCGCGTGGCCTTGCTGCGTGCGGAATCTCCGGTGCCCGCCAAGCCGGTCACCAGCCCGTAGCCCACCAGGGCGTTCTCGCGCCAGCCCGAGAGCCTGCCCAGGTCCTTGATGCGCACGGGCGCGTCGGTGCTGGCGGCAGCGGCGGCGACGGCGGGCAGCGACGCCCCGAGGAGCGCGGCCAGCACGAATGCAAGAGTGAGGCGGGATCTCATGTCAGACCCCCAGCGCCGTCAGGATCTTCTGCCACCACGCCGGCTTCTGCTTGTCGCCGATGACGCCGTTGCCCAGGTAGCTGATCTTGGCGTCTGCCAACCTCGACGACAGCACGAGGTTGTTCTCCTGCAGGTCGACCGGACGGATCCGGCCTTCGAGATGGATGCGCTGGCGCTCGTCGTTGATCTCCAGCATCTGGTCGCCGGCCAGCATCAGGTCGCCGTTGGGCAGGATCTCCTTGATGGACACCGTCACCTGGGCCAGCAGGCGGCCGGTGCGCTCGGTGCGGCCGGTGCCCTGCATGTCGTTGCTCAGCGATGCGGAGCGGCGCAGGCGGCGCTGCGTGCCGGCCACTTCGACGGCGAGGTCGGCCGAGCGGTCGGAGTTGGTGTCGGCCGTGCTCGTGGCGCTGGAGGCCTCGAAGATCTGCACGGTGACGAGGTCGCCCACCCGCGTGCCCTTGCGGTCGGCGGTGAGGGGCTGGTAGGTGTCCTCGCGGTAGAGGCTGTCGACGGCGGACGCGGCCAGGGCCGTCATGGCCAGGCCGCACGCGATGACGATTCGGGCGATGTGTCGGTTCTTCATGGTCTCACCAGGATGCGCCGGTCGGCGGTCACTGTTCCTTCGACGGTGTCGCGCCGGCCGGGCAGCGCCACCTTCACGAGTTCGCCGGGCTTGCCGGCATTGAGCGCGGTGCCGCGCGCTTCCAAGGCGACGGCGCCGGCCTGCAGGCGCACGTCGACGAGGTCGCCGCGCAGCACGCTGTCTGCGGCCGCGAGGTCGCTCAGGCGAAGCACGCGGCCTTCGGGCAGCGGACGTGTCGGACGCCACAGGGCGACGTCGGGAACGGCGGCCAGATCAGGCTCGGCGATGGCGTCGGCGGTCACGGCCTGGACGTCCTCGGCGCGCAGCGGTACCCCCGGGTCGGCTGCATGCAGGAGCTTCCATGCGTTGGCATGCGCCTCGACGGTGAAGCCGACGCGCGCCGCCCGCACTGCCGCGGTTCCTACGGGTTCCAGCAGCACCGTCATCCGCCTGCGCAAGGCCGTGTCGGTGGACTTCACCGTCCATTGCGGCGCCGCGGCGAGGTCGCGCTCGGTGGCTGCATCGGCGTCTTCGCGGACCTCGAAGGTGCACGGCGGGCACTTGGCCTTGAGCGAGCGTTCCAGCGCGTCGCGCGCCGCCGCCATGGGGGCGAGCGGCGCGGCCAGGGCGGTGCTTGCTGCGAACAGCAGCGCGCCGCCGGCGATGCGCATGGAGGAGTTCGACGAGGTGGCCATCAACGCCTCAGGTTGTTGCTCATCGCCGCCATTTCATCGGCGGTCTGGATGACCTTGACGTTCATCTCGTAGGCGCGCTGCGCGACCATCAGGGTGACCATCTCGTCCACCAGCTTGACGTTGGAGGCTTCGACGAAGCCCTGCGCGATCGACGGGCCACCGCTGTCGCCCAGCTTGACCGGCACGGCTTCGCCCGAGACCTCGGTGCTCTTGAACAGGCGGTCGCCCTGTGCGCGCAGGCCGGACGTGTTGGCGAAGCCGACGAGCTCGATGCGGCCGAGCACCGGTGTCTGGCGGCCGTTCGCGTCGGTGCCGCTCACGCTGCCGTCAGCGGCGATCGCCAGCTTGCTGATGTCGCGGCCCACGTGGATGGCCGGGCGCAGCACGTGGCCTTCGACGGTGGCCAGCAGGCCGTCCTTGTCGACGACGAGCGAGCCGCCGCGCGAGAAGGCGGTGCTGCCGTCGGGCATCTGCACCTCGATGAAGCCGTCGCCGCGGATGGCGATGTCCATCGCGCTGCCGGTGTTTCGCAGCTCGCCGGCGCTGAAGTCCTTCACGGTGCTGGCGATCTTGACGCCGACCGGAGATGCCGCAAGGTTGCCGGTCGCAGCGGCGTCGCCTTCGGCAGTCGCGGCGGACGCACGCATCACGTCATGGAAGTTTGCGCTGGTGCGCTTGAACCCCGGCGTGTTGATGTTGGCCAGGTTGTTGGCGACCGTGTCGACGTTCGACTGGTGCGCCTGCAGGCCGGTGGCCGCGATGTATAGAGCGTCGTTCATGTTCAGACTTCTCCCAGTTTGCGAATGGCCTTTTCCAGCACCTCGTCGTAGCCCTGCACCACCTTCTGCATGGCTTCGAAATGGCGCGAGGTCTCCAGCAGGCGGACCATCTCCTGCGTGGACTGCACGTTGGAACCTTCGAGCGTTCCGGAGCGCACAGTGCTGCGCGCGGGGTCATCGGTGATGCGGGCGGCGCCGGCCTCATATCGGCCTGCGCCCAGCGCACGCATCTTCTCGGGGGCGTCGAAGCGCACCAGGCGCAACTGGCCGATGCGTTCTTCGCCCACGAAGACCTCGCCGCGCGCGTCGATGCGGACATCGTTCTCGCTGCCACGCAGCTTGAAGTCGCCGTCCAGCAGCTGCAGTGCGGAGCCATCGGGACCAATCACACGGCCGGCGGCATCCATCGCGAAGCTCCCGCCGCGCGAATACGACAGCAGCCCGCGCTCGGAGCGCAGCTCGACGAAGGCGCCATCGTCCACCGCGATGTCCAGCGCGCGGCCGGTGGGCTTCAGTGCACCCGCGCGGATGTCTACCACCTGCTCGACCGATGTGGCCGGCTGTGCGCCGTCCAGCACCTGGCCGAAGGGCGTGTGCACGTGCATCGCGCGCTTGTAGCCGGGCGTCGCGACGTTGGCGAGGTTCTGGCTCACGCTTTGCAGACGGTCCATGTCCGTCTGCATGCCGAGCGCTGCGATTTCCAAAGCGTTCATGGGAGGTTCCTGGCTTGGCGCCTGTTCATGAGGGCATCACCACCGAGCCGAACGACTGCAGCGGGACACTGTTGGGGACTTCGGTGAGCGACAGCACGCGCATGTGGGGCACGGCACGCTCGACCAGGGCGCGCACGTGGCGGCGCAGCTCGGGCGCGCACAGCAGCACGGGCAAGAGGTTGGCGCGCATCATCTGTTCGGAGTAGGTGGCCAGCTTGCCCAGCAACTGCTCGGCAAAGCGCGGCTCGAGCACCAGGCCGGACTGCGCATCGGAGCGGCGCATCTGCTGGGTCAATGCCTGCTCGACCGATGGATCCAGCGTCAGCACCTGCAAGGCCGTGGCGTCACCGAGCAACTGCTGGCAGATGGACGCGCCCAGGCGCTGGCGCACGAGCTCGGCCAGCATCGCGGGGTCCTTGGTCGTGCGGCCGGCGTCGACGAGTGTCTCGACGATGGCTTCCAGGTGGCGCACCGACACCTTTTCCCGCAGGAGATGCTGCAGCACTTTCTGCACGTCGGACAGCGGAAGGACCGTCGGTACCAATTCCTCCACGAGGCCGGGCTGGGACTGCCGAACGCGTGCCAGCATGCGTTCGGCTTCGGCGCGGGTCACGAGCGATGGTGCGTTCTGGCGCACCGTCTCGCTCAGGTGCGTCATGAGCACGGTGGCGGGGTCGACCAGCGTGTAGCGGGCATTGCGCGCGGCGTCGCGCTGTACTTCCTCCACCCACAGGGCCGACAAACCATAGGTCGGCTCGCGTGTCTCGACGCCGGGGACCAGCTTCGTGTCGCCGCTCGGGTGGATGGCCAGCACGCGGTCCAGGTGAAGTTCGCCGCGGCCGATCTGCACGCCGTGCAAGTGCAGCTCGTAGGCGTTCGGCGCCAGTTTGGCGACCGGCACATGGGTGAGCTTGGGAACCGCGACGCCGAGCTCGATGGCCACCTGCTGGCGCAGGCTTGCCACGCGTTCGGCGAGCATGGCACCGTCTTCACGCGCGATGGAAAGCAGGGATGCGCCCAGGCGAAGCTCCAGGGGCTCGACCTTCATCGTTGCGTAGACGTCCTGGGATGCCGGCGTGTCTGCAGTGGGCTCGGCCGGCGCGTCCGTCTGCGTGCTGGCCTTGCGTGACGAGGCGATCCAGGCGCCCACGCCGATCAGCACCAGCAGCCCCAGCGCAGGCCAGGCGGGAATGCCCGGCAAGGCCATGAGCAGCAGCAAAGCGGCCATGACCAGCACCATGGCCTTCGGATGCGACGTGATCTGGCGCAGCACCTCGGCGCTGAGGTTGCTGTCGGAGCCCGAGCGGGTGACGATGATGCCGGTGCCCACAGCGATCACCAGCGCCGGCACCTGGGTGACGATGCCGTCGCCGATGGTCAGCAAGGTGAAGGTCTGCAGCGCCTGCCCCCAGCCCATGCCCAGTTGCATGACGCCGATCACCAGGCCGCCGATGATGTTGATGAGCAGGATCACGATGCCCGCGATGGCATCGCCCTTCACGAACTTGCTGGCGCCGTCCATCGCGCCGTAGAACGCGGCTTCCTTTTCCAGGTTCTTGCGGCGGCGCTGGGCTTCGGCCTGGTCGATGAACCCCATGTTGAGGTCCGCATCGATGCTCATCTGCTGGCCGGGCATGCTGTCCAGCGTGAAGCGCGCGGCCACCTCGGACACGCGCTGGGCGCCGCTGGTCACCACCACGTATTGCACGACCACGAGGATGAGGAAGACGATCAGCCCGATGACGTAGTTGCCGCCCACCACGAAGGTGCCGACTGCGCCGATGACACGGCCTGCGTCGGCGTCGGTGAGGATGAGCCGCGTGGCCGCGACGTTCAGCGACAGGCGGAACAGCGTGGCAATCAGCAGCAGCGAGGGGAAGGTGGAGAAGTCCACCGGCCGCGCCATGTAGAACGTGAGCAGCAGCAACAGCAGCGCGAAGCTGAAGTTGCTGAGGATGAGCATGTCCAGCAGGCCGCTGGGGATGGGCGAGAACAGCACCGCCATCACGCCCACCACGAGCAGGACGAGGACCACGTCGGTGTGGCGACCCATCACGCGTTGAAGGGCATTCATGCGTTGCCTCCGCGGCGGCGGGCTTCGCGTGCGGCGTAGACCCACACGAGGATCTTGGCGGCCATGGGGTACCACTCCTGGGGAACCAGTCCGCCGATGGCAGTGTGCCGGTACAGCGCACGGGCCAGCGGTGGGTTCTGGACGATGGGAACGTTGTGGCGCCACGCCAGCTCACGCATCTGCGCGGCGATCGAACCGGCGCCCTTGGCGAGGATCACGGGGGCGGCTTCTCGGTCACGGTCGTAGCGCAGGGCCACGGCAATGCGGGTGGGGTTGGTGACCACCACGTCGGCCGACTTGACCTGGCCCATCGCTCGAGTCTGCTTCAGGCGCTCCATGCGGAGCTCACGCAGCCTGCGGCGCACGCGCGGATCGCCTTCGCGATGCTTGAACTCGTCCTTCAGCTCGCGCGCGCTCATGCGCATCTGACGGGCGAACTCCCAGCGCGTGTACATGAGGTCGATGAGGGCCAGTACCAGCAGCACCAGCCACAGCTTGGTGAGCAGGCCACCCACGAAAGCCGGCAGGCGAAGCGCATGCGCCTTGGCCGGCAGCCACGACAAGGCCATGAACGCAGCCAGCAATGCCTCGAAGGCCCACCAGAACACGCCGGCGAGCAGACCAAGTTTCACCAGGCTCTTGCCCGCGAGGTACACCGTCTTCAGGGAGAAGAGCCGCTTGAAGCCTTGGGCAGGGTTCAATCGATTGAAATCGGGCTTGAGCGGCTCGGCGGAGAGCACCACGCCGCTTTGCAGCAGGTGCGACAGCACCGCGGCAATGGCGATGGCCAGGAGCAGCGGAGCCAGCAGCTCGGCGGCCGCCACGGCCAGCGACGACAGCAGCGAGGCTGCATGTGCGGCGTCCAGCGACACCGGCACGGCGGGGTTCCACCAGCGGGCGCTGAGTTGTGCCCAGGATTGCATCAGCGGCTGGGCCATCACGTGGCAGGCCACCACCACGACCGCGAGCATTGCCACGGAAGAGATCTCGGGGCTGCGCGCGACCGAGCCCTTGCGGCGCGCCTGGTCGAGCTTGTAGGCGGTGGCCGGGTGGTTGCGATCGAGGTCCTGCTCAGCCATCAGCCCAACACCTGTTGCCAGTACTCGAAGACCATGCCGTAGCCCCGCGCGATCACCGGCGCGAGTTGCCGCGAGGTGATCGCGAGCATGCCCAGCCCGACGAGGATCTTCAAAGGGATGCTCACGAAGAACACGTTCATCTGCGGCAGCGACCGCGACAGCACGGCCAGCCCGGTCTCCAGCACCAGAAGCGCCATGAGCACCGGGGCGCACACCATGAGCGCGAGCACGAACACGAGCCCGAAGGCGCTGAGCAACTGCGGAAGTGCGAATTGGGTGAACAGGCTGCCGATGGGCACCTGCACCAGCGAATGGCTGATGCCGCGCAGCAGGGCATGGTGCGCGTCGATGGTGAAGAACACCACGACGGCAAGCCACTGCAGGCCGATGGACAGTGCCGATGCCTGCGAGCGTGTCGACGGATCGAAGATGCCGCCCGCGCCAAAGCCGATCTGCAGGTCCACCAGGCGTCCCGCGAAATGCATGGCCCCGAAGGCGGCATGCAGGCCCAGGGCGAGCACCGCGCCCAGCAACAGTTCGGAGCCGATCGACAGGGCCAGTGCGATGGGGCTGTCGATCTGCGGCCAGGCCGAAGCCGGCAGCGCTGCACAGAGGACGGCCGACAGCGAGACCGTGAACAGCACGCGGAAGAACATGGGCGCCTTGAACAGCGTCATGAGCGGCGTGAGCATCCACACCGCGCTCAGGCGCAGCGACAGCAGGGCAGTGCCCATCACCCAGTGTGGGTCGATGACCAACATGGCCGAGTCCGCTCGGCTAGAGGTAATTGGGAATGTTGGCGATCAGCCGCGTCGCGTATTCGGCCAGGCGCTTGAGCATCCAGGGGCCGGCGACGATCAGGACCAGCACGGCCGCGATCAACTTCGGAATGAAGGTGAGCGACGTTTCCTGAATCTGCGTCACCACCTGGAGAACACTCACGACCAAGCCGACGAGCAAGGTGCAAATGAGCAAAGGCGCGGCGATGATCGCCGCGTTCACGAGCAACTCACCGAAGAGTTGCGCTGCAAGATCCGACCGCATTCCCCCGACTCCCTAGCGTCCACCGCTCTTTGTTGTTACTACTTGTTTGCAGAGCGCACAGAATATCTGAATGCACAAATATGTCGTGTGAAGTTCAGCGCGGTTTAGCCCGTGTGCCCCACAAAGAGGGGGGTAGTTTCCCCAGGCTGAAACAACTGCCCTGACCGGGGTCTGACCAACCCCGCAGTAGTTCACGCCGATTCGCACGGCCGTGTGAAATTTGGGCCTTGTTTGGCTCGCTGCAAGCGCTGTTCAGGCACCGCGCGGCCTGTCAATCGAAGCGGTTAGCATCGGCCGCCTTCATTCGGTTGCAGGAGATCCCATGCTTCGCTCACGCCTGGCCGGTGCTGCCGGCCTTCTCGTCGCCACCCTGTCCCTCGGACTGTCGCCGGCCCATGCCACTGATGCGCTCAAGGCCAAGCCCAAGGCCGCCGCGGCCAAGCCGGCTGCCAAGAAGCCGGCCACAGTGGTGCTGCCCGCTGCCACGCCCGAGCAGATCGAGGCCGCCAAGCTCGTCTACTACGGACACTACGAGTGCGGTGAAAGGCAGTTGGTGGACATTGCCGAGAGCGCCAAGGACGCAGGCTATGTCGAGGTGAAGCACGGCAAGGAGACCTACCTCATGAAGCCGGTGCTCTCGTCCACCGGTGCGCTGCGCCTGGAGGATGTGAAGGACAGGACGCTGATGGTGCAGATCGCCAACAAGTCCATGCTGCTGGACGTGAAGGCGGGCCACCGCATCGTCGACGACTGCGTGAGTCCCAAGCAGCGCGAGCTGATGGAAGAGGCAGCCAGGGCCAAGGCCGCGGCCGGCCCGGCCTCGGCGCCGGGGCAGGACGTGAATTCAGCCGGTTCGTCGGCGCCCGTGACCAAGTAGAGAAGACGCCGCCAGCCGGCCCCGGTCGGCAGGCGGTTTGATCAGCGCAGCCATGGCGCCACGGCGTCGGTGCCGATGCCGTAGCGCTGCGCGGCCTCGGCCAGCAGGCCGCGGTCGCCCGCGCCTTCTCGCACCAGGGCTTGCAGCGCGGCTAGCACGATGTGGCCGCGGTCCACCTCGAAGAAGCTGCGCAACGCGCTGCGCTTGTCGCTGCGGCCGAAGCCGTCGGTGCCCAGGGTCACGTAGCGCGCATCCACATATTCGGCGATGAGCTGCGGCCAGGCGCGCACGTAGTCGGTGGCCGCGACCACCGGCGCGTTGCCGGCCAGCATGCGTTGCACGTGGCTCACGCGGTCGATGGCGCCGGCGTGCAGCCGGTTGCTGCGCTCCACCTCGCGGGCATCGCGTGCGAGCTCGCTGAAGCTCGTGACGCTGAAGACATCGCTGGACACGCCCCAGTCGTCGGCCAGCAACTGCGCCGCGGCCATCACCTCGCGCAAGATGGTGCCGCTGCCCAGCAGCCGCACGAATCCGCCCGGGCGCTGCGGCCGGTGCTGCGCGATGCGGTACATGCCGCGCAGCAGGTCCGCATGCGTTTCCGCTGCGAGCGATGGGTGCTCGTAGTTCTCGTTCATGAGCGTCAGGTAGTGGAACTCGTCGCATTGCTCGTCGAGCATGCGGCGCATCGCGTGGTCCATGATGACCGCCACCTCGCCCGCGAAGCACGGGTCCCACGCCCGGCAGTTGGGCACCATCGACGCCATGACGAGGCTGGAACCGTCCTGGTGCTGCAGGCCCTCGCCACCCAGTGTCGTGCGGCCGGCCGTGGCACCGAAGAGGAAGCCGCGTGCACGCTGGTCGGCCGCGGCCCAGATGAGGTCGCCCACGCGCTGGAAGCCGAACATCGAGTAGTAGATGTAGATCGGCAGCATGGGCAAGCCATGCACGCTGTACGAGGTGCCGGCAGCGATCCATGAGGCGGTTGCGCCGGCTTCGGTGATGCCTTCTTCCAGCAATTGGCCGTCGCGTGCCTCGCGGTACGAGAGCATGGAGCCTGCGTCTTCGGGCTCGTACAACTGGCCGTGCGGCGAGTAGATGCCGATCTGCCGGAAGAGGCTCGCCATGCCGAAGGTGCGCGCCTCGTCGGCCACGATGGGCACGACGCGCGGGCCGAGTTGCGCGTCCTTGAGCAGGCCGCTGAGCATGCGCACCGCGGCCATGGTGGTGGACATCTCCTTGCCCTCGGCCTGCAGTGCGAAGCCGCCCCAGTTCGGCAGCGCCGGCACCGCCAGCCGGAGCGCATCGCCCTTGCGTGCCGGCAGCGCACCGCCCAGCGCGGCGCGACGCTCCTGCAGGTAGTGCATCTCCAGGCTGTCGGTGTCGGGCTTGTAGAAGCGCAGTTGCGCCACGTCCTCGTCGCTCAGCGGCAAGGCGAAGCGGTCGCGGAAGGCCTTGAGTGCATCCAGGTCCAGCTTCTTGGCCTGGTGCGAGGTCATGCGCGATTCGCCGGCACCTCCCATGCCGTAGCCCTTCTTCGTCTTGGCCAGGATGACGGTGGGCCGGCCCTGGTGCGAGCGCGCGGCCGAGAACGCCGCATGCAGCTTTCGGAAGTCATGCCCGCCGCGCTTGAGTGAATCGATCTCGCCTTCGCTCATGTGGGCCACGAGCTTCTGCACCTCCGGGTCCTGCCGGAAGAAGTGCTCGATGTTGTAGGCACCATCCTTGGCGCCCAGGTTCTGGTATTGGCCGTCGACGGTGGAGGCCAGCCGCTGTAGCAGCACGTGGTTGCGGTCGCGGGCGAAGAGGGCGTCCCAGTCCGAACCCCACAGCACCTTGATGACGTTCCAGCCGGCGCCCGTGAACAGCGACTCCAGTTCCTGCACGATCTGTCCGTTGCCGCGCACCGGCCCGTCCAGCCGCTGCAGGTTGCAGTTGATGATGAACGTGAGGTTGTCCAGCCGCTCGCGCGCGGCCAGCGTGAGCGCGGCGATGGATTCGGGTTCGTCCATCTCGCCGTCGCCGAACACGCCCCAGACATGGCGGTGCGATGTCTTGAGCAGGCCGCGGTGCTCGAGGTAGCGCAGGAAGCGCGCCTGGTAGATGGCGCTGAGCGGACCGAGCCCCATCGACCCCGTGGGGAACTGCCAGAAGCCGGGCATCAGCCACGGGTGCGGGTAGGAACTCAGTCCCGGCCCGCTCAGTTCCTGCCGGTAGTGCGCGAGCTGCTCCTCGCTCAGACGGCCTTCGAGGAACGCACGCGAATACACGCCCGGCGCCGAGTGCGGCTGGAAGTACACGAGGTCCGCATTGCGCGGCGCATCGCCAGCGGAATCGTCGCCCTTGAAGAAATGGTTGAAGCCGACCTCGAAGATCTCCGCGGCCGAGGCATAGCTCGCGATGTGCCCGCCCAGCTCGCCATAGGCCTGGTTGGCGCGCACCACCATCGCCAGCGCGTTCCAGCGCATGATGGCCGTGAGCCGCTCCTCCACGCCCAGGTCGCCCGGGTAGCGGCCCTGCTGCTCGACGGGAATGGTGTTGCGGTAGGCGGAGTAGGGCTGCACGTGCGGCACGATGCCCAGCTGCTGCGCCTGCTCCTCCAGCCGTTCGAGGAGGAAGAGCCCGCGCTCGGCGCCGCTTTCGCGCACGACGGCTTCCAGGGCTTCGATCCATTCGCGCGTTTCCTGCGGGTCGGCGTCGCGGGCGGCGGCGATGAGCTGGTCGAGCAAGGTGGTGGGTTCGCGTCCGGCCATTTCGGCTCTCCTGTTCGTTTTGGTGCCAACGCGCACTGTAGTGCCGGCCCGAAAAGCCCGCCGGACCCCCGCCGTACAATCCCAAAGTTTTGCCGGGCGCAGCCGTGCCCGGTGCTGATTCGGGTTTTCCCGTGACCCGCTGACCCTGCTCAAAGGACCAAAGACGTGTTCATTTCCGAAGCTTTTGCCCAGACGGCCACTGGAGCCGCCGCTGAATCTCCGTTCGGCAGCATGGGCGGGATGATTTTTCCGCTGTTGATGGTCGCCGCCCTTTACTTCGTGGTCCTGCGCCCGCAGATGAAGCGCCAGAAGGAACACAAGTCCATGATCGAAGCCCTGGCCAAGGGTGACGAAGTGGTCATCGCAGGCGGCGTGCTGGGCACGGTGTCCAAGATCGGAGACAGCTATCTGTCGGTCGAGGTTGCCAAGGGCGTCGAGCTCCAGGTCCAGCGTTCGTCGGTTGTCCAGGTGCTGCCCAAGGGCACGATCAAGTAAGGCGTCATGAACCGCTATCCCCTCTGGAAATACGCGATGCTGGTCGTCGCGCTCTTGGTCGGCCTGCTGTATACGCTGCCGAACTTCTTCGGTGAGTCGCCGGCTGTGCAGGTCAGCAGCGGCAAGGCCACCGTGCGCATCGGACAAGACACGGTCAAGCGCGTGGAGCAGCTCCTGGCGGATGCCAAGCTGCAGGCCGATTTCGTCCAGCTCGAGGGCAACTCCGTCAAGGCCCGGTTCAAGGATGGCGACAGCCAGCTCAAGGCCAAGGACATGCTGGCGAAGGCGCTCAACCCGGACTCCTCCGACGAGACCTATGTCGTCGCGCTGAACCTGGTGTCGCGCTCGCCGCATTGGATGGCCTCCATCCGGGCCCTGCCCATGTACCTCGGCCTGGACCTGCGTGGCGGCGTCCACTTCCTGCTGCAGGTGGACATGAAGGCGGCGGTCAACAAGCGCATGGATGCGCTGGTCGGCGACATCCGTACCGCGATGCGCGAGAAGACCATCCGCGGCGGCACCTCGCGCGACGGAAACACCATCGTCGTCACCTTCCGTGACCAGGCCGCGCAGACGCAGGCGCAAGGCGTGTTCACCGACCAGTTCACCGACCTGCAATGGACGCCCGCGGTCGATGGCGCCGACTACAAGCTGATCGGCGCGCTCAAACCGACCGCCATCGTCGCCACGCAGGATGCGGCGATCAAGCAGAACATGACGACGCTGCACAACCGGGTCAACGAGCTGGGCGTGGCCGAGCCCGTGATCCAGCAGCAGGGCGCGGACCGCATCGTGGTCGAACTGCCCGGCATCCAGGACACCGCCAAGGCCAAGGACATCATCGGCCGCACCGCCAACCTCGAATTCCGCCTGGCTGACCGCAGCGCCGAGGCGTTGTCGGCCCTGGACGGCTCAGGCCCGGTGCCCTTCGGCCGCGAGAAGTACACCGTCGGCCGCAATGCACCGGTGGTGGTGTTCAAGGACGCGATCGCCACCGGCGAGATGCTGACCAATGCGCAGCCCCGCCCCGACAACAACCAGCAGCCCGCGGTCAGCGTGAGCCTGGACGCCAAGGGTGGCCGCCTGATGAAGGAGACCACCCGCAACAACATCGGCAAGCCGATGGCGGCCATCCTGTTCGAGAAGGGCAAGGGTGAGGTGCTGACGGTCGCGACCATCCAGGGCGAGTTCGGAAGCGAGTTCCAGATCACCGGCATGGGCACGACGGAGAACGCCGCCCAGCTCGCGCTGCTGCTGCGCGCCGGTGCACTGGCGGCGCCGATGGAGTTCATCGAGGAAAGCACGGTGGGTCCGACGCTTGGGGCGGACAACATCGCCCAGGGCTTCAACAGCCTGATCTACGGCTTCGCGGCGATCGCGCTGTTCATGTGTGCGTACTACCTGCTGTTCGGCATGTTCTCCACGCTGGCACTCATGCTGAACCTGCTCCTGCTGGTGGCGGTGCTGTCCATGCTGCAGGCCACGCTGACCTTGCCGGGTATCGCGGCCATTGCGCTGACGCTGGGCATGGCCATCGATGCGAACGTGCTGATCAATGAGCGTGTGCGAGAGGAGTTGCGAAACGGGGCGGCACCGCAAACCGCGATCAACGCCGGCTACGAGCGGGCGTTCGCCACCATCCTGGACTCCAACGTCACCACGCTGATTGCCGGCCTGGCGCTGCTGGCCTTCGGCTCCGGCCCGGTCAAGGGCTTCGCCGTGGTGCACTGCCTGGGCATCCTGACCTCCATGTTCTCCGCCGTGCTGTTCTCGCGTGGCCTGGTGAACCTGTGGTACGGCCGCCAGAAGAAGCTCAAGGGCGTGTCCATCGGCCAGGTGTGGAAGCCCAAGGCCGACGACGCCTCGCAGCCTGCCAAGGCCTGAGCCTGAGAACTCGAACAAGGATCTGACATGGAGTTCTTCCGTATTCGGCGCGACATCCCGTTCATGCGGCACGCGCTGGTGTTCAACGTGATCTCGCTGATCACCTTCTTGCTGGCGGTGTTCTTCCTGGTGAAGAACGGCCTGCACCTGTCCATCGAATTCACCGGCGGCACGGCCGTCGAGGCGGCTTACACGCAGGCCGCCGACGTGCCCAAGGTGCGCAGCACGCTCGAGGCCGCCAAGCTGAGCGACGTGCAGGTGCAGAACTACGGCAGCGCGAACAACGTGCTCATCCGCCTGCCCGCGCGAGCCGGCGTGAAGCAGGAAGACACGGTGATCCAGGTCATGGGCGCGCTGTGCGCTGCCCAGGGCGGCACGCCGCAGATCAAGCAGGACACCAACAACAAGGGTGAAGTGGTCAAGCGCTGGGCCAAGTGCGATGCCAACGGCAGCGAACCGGTGAGCCTTCGCCGCGACGACTTCGTCGGCCCGCAGGTCGGCCGCGAGCTGGCGGAAAACGGCGCCAAGGCGCTGGCCTTCGTGGTGGCCGGCATCATGCTGTACTTGGCCTTCCGCTTCGAGTGGAAGTTCTCGGTGGCGGCCATCATCGCCAACCTGCACGACGTGATCATCATCCTGGGCTTCTTCGCCTTCTTCCAGTGGGAGTTCTCGCTCTCGGTGCTGGCGGCGGTGCTGGCGGTGCTGGGCTACTCGGTCAACGAGTCGGTGGTGATCTTCGACCGGATCCGCGAGGCCTTCCGCAAGTACAACAAGATGACCACGCACGAGGTCATCGACCACGCCATCACCAGCACCATGAGCCGCACGATCATCACGCACGGCTGCACGCAGATGATGGTGCTTTCCATGCTGCTGTTCGGCGGGCCGACGCTGCACTACTTCGCGGTGGCGCTGACCATCGGCATCCTGTTCGGCATCTACTCGTCGGTCTTCGTGGCCGCGGCCATCGCCATGTGGCTGGGCGTCAAGCGTACGGACCTGGTCAAGGCCACCTCAAAGGAAATCGACCCGAACGACCCGAACGCCGGGGCTGTGGTGTAGAGTTCACGCATCCCTGTTTCCTGCGAGCACTCACTCCACATCCATGGCGACCGCCGCCAATTCGCTGGCACTGGCCGCACAGGCGCGGCGATCCTACGTGGAGGGCGTGCTCAACGGGCTGCCAAGCGTGGTGCAGGCGGTCGATCACGGTGCGCGAATCCTGCTGAGCCAGGTGGCCGATCCGGCCACCATGATGCGCCGGCGCGACGTCGTCGAAGACCTCGCGAAGTTCCACAACGCCTGGCTGCACGGGGCCATCAATGCCTTGCGCGCCGCGCTGCAGGGTGGCGGGTTCGCGACTGGCAAGTCGTCGGAGTTGCCGTCGGCGCAGCGCAGCGGCGTGTTCGCGTCGAGCGCCGGGCTGAGCCTGGTGGACAACGACACCATCGAAAGTGAAATCCTCAGCTCGCGCCTGGCGCTGGCGATGATGGACCGAGCGTCCTGGGAATTCACCGACATGCGCTCGCGCATCACCATGCTCGAGGGCCGCGACGAACTCGACCCCAACGACGTGCTGCGTCCGCATGTGGTGGCGCGCATCGTCACCAATGCGTGGCGGCAGGCTGGCCTGAGCCACGACGCCTGGCGAACCCTGCAGACGGTGCTGCACGACGAGTTCGCCCACTTTTCCGAAGAGGCCTATCACGAGACCAACCGCTGGTTGATCCAGCAGCGGGTGCTGCCGGAGATCGACCTGCGCCCTTTCATCCGGCGCTCGCGCAATTCCGCCTGGGGCTCCAGCGCGCCGGGCGCGGCGTCGCCTTCGGGCTTTGCCAACACCGGCAACCCCGCCGCGACGGCCGATCGGCCACGCGCCGAGGTCCATGAAGAAACCCGCCTGATGACGAGGGCTGGCGGCCTGGTGCGCGGTGCCGACCATGCCGAGGCGGTGCTGGGCCGGCTCAACAAGCTCATCGGTCGGCAATTGCCCGAATTCGCCAACACGCAGCAGGCCGCGCGGCCCACTTCGCAGGCGCTGCGTGCGGCCATCAGCGATGCGCAACAGGGCCTGGCGCGGCGGATGGCGTCGGACGAACAGGTGGTGGCTGCCGGTGCGCCGGGTGTGCACGTCAGCACGCCCATGCTGCTGGAGGAAATGCAGCAGCGCAAGCAGCAGCTCAAGCAGGCGGCCAGCACGCCGGTGGAGCGGGCGACGATCGAGATCGTCGCGCTGCTGTTCCAGAGCATCCTGATGGAAGAACGAATTCCAGCCACGGTGCGGGTGTGGTTCGCTCGCCTGCAGATGCCCGTGTTGCGCGTGGCCATCAGCGAGCCGGACTTCTTCGCCACCACCGACCACCCGGCGCGCCGGCTCATCGACCGCATGGGGGCGTGCGTGATGGGCTTCGACGCCACCATGCGTGCCGCGGGCGATCTCGTGGAGAAGGAGATCAAGCGTGTGGTGCAGGTGGTCGAGGCCTATCCCGACACCGGCCGCCGTGTCTTCCAGACCGTCCTCACCGAGTTCGAGAAATTCCTGGAGCACTACTTCAAGAACGAGAACGAGGCGTCGCGCAAGGGTGTGTCCCTGGCCCAGCAGGTGGAGCAGCGCGAGACGCTGGCCATCCAGTACACCATCGAGCTGCGCAAGATGCTCAACGAGGTGCCGGTGCAAGAAGGCGTGCGCGAGTTCCTGTTCCAGGTGTGGGCCGACGTGCTCGCCACCACCGCGGTCAAGTTCGACTTGCAAAGCGAAGAGACCAAGGCGATGAAACGCGCCGCGGCGGACCTGATCTGGTCGGCCAGCGCCAAGGTGTCGCGCGAGGAGCGGGCGGAGGTCATCCGCCGCCTGCCGCCGCTGCTCAAGACGCTGCGCGACGGCATGCACAACGCCGGTCTGCCGCAGGTCAAGCAGGACGAGCACATCCAGAAGCTCAACAACTCGCTGGCGGCGGCCTTCACCGCCAAGGCGGCAGCGATTCCGCATGACCGGCTCGAAGACCTGATGGCGCGGCTGGAGACGCTGGAAGAGCTGCTGCCGGACGCGGAAGACGTGGAGATCGACGAGTCGCTGGTGCTGGACCTGTCCGGCCACGAGAGCTCTGAGCTCGAAGTGGTGGGCGAGGGCGGCTCCATGCCGACGCCGGCCATGCTGTCGTGGGCGCGCGAGCTTCAGGTGGGCAGCTGGTTCATGCTGGATTACCGCAACCGCAACGAGCAGGTGCAGCTCGCGTGGCAGGGCCTGCGCAAGCAACTGTCGCTGTTCGTGTCGCCGCAGGGACGCGGCATCCTGTTCCAGCAGCATCGCCTTGCGGCGTTCCTGCAAGCGGGCCTGCTGGTGCCGGCGCAGGACGAGGCGCTCACCGTGCGCGCCACCCGCAGCGCGCTGGCCAAGCTGGACGTGGACCCGGGCCGCCTGCTGAACTGAACCGGCTCCACTGGATCCGCCAAAACGAAAAGGCCGCTGAGAGCGGCCTTTTGCTTGGGAGATGAATCGTGGGTCAGTGGATCAACCGATCCGCTTCATCCACGAACAGCTCGTCAAGAATCAGTGCATCGGGCTCCTCGCCCAGGCTCCAGAACACCATCAGCACGATGATCTTCAGGTCTTCGAGCTCCAGCGAGCCGCCTGAGATGGCGTTCGCCCGGTCGATGACGATCTCGCGCATCGGCGGCGGCAGCACGCCGGCGGATTCGAGGAAGCTGATGAAGCCGATGGAGGCTTCGCCCAGGTGCTCCTGCTCGGCGCGCGAATAGACGCGCAGGCTGTTGGCACCCTGCTCGCCGACGTAGGACTCGGCAGCGCCGGCCAATCCGTCCAGCCAGTTGAGGGCTTCCTGGATCTCATCCGACTCGAAGCCCACGGCGGACAGCTTGCGGGTCAGCTGCGCGTGGTCGGGGCAGGCGTCGGGTCGCCAGTAGTTTTCGTACAGGTACACGAGCACGTCGAACATGAAACCACTATACCGCAGAGAGTTTGTCACGAGGTGTGTAAAGGCGGCCTTTCGTCACCCGAGACCGATCCTCTGGAACAGCTGGCCGGCCAGCCGGGCCACCTTGCCGTCCAGCTCCAGTTCGAGAAGCCGGCCGGTGATCTCCGTCGGACAGGTGCCGGTGCGGGCGACCAGGGCGTCCAGGCTCACGGGCTCATAGCCCAGCGCGGACAGCAGCGGATCATCGTTGGCGGCTTCGGGCAGGGCATTCGGCTCAGCGGGTGCGAGTTCCTCGAGGATGTCCTGTGCCGAATCGACCAGCTTGGCGCCTTGCTTGATGAGCCAGTGGCAACCTCTGGCCTGAGGCGAATGGATGGAGCCTGGTATGGCGAAGACCTCGCGGCCAGCCTCCGTTGCCAGCCGGGCGGTGATGAGCGAGCCGGACTGCATCGCGGCCTCCACGACCAGCGTGCCTCGGGTCAGGCCCGCGATGATCCTGTTGCGGGCAGGGAAGTTCTGGTTCAACGGTTCCATGCCAAGCGAGTACTCGCTGAGCAACAGGCCATCACGTGCAATGCGATGCGCCAGGTCGTGGTGCCGCTTGGGATAGACCCGATCCAGCCCGGTCCCGACCACGGCGATGGTGCTCCCGGGGCCGGTCAGGGCGCCCTCGTGTGCCCCCCCGTCAATGCCCAGCGCCAAGCCTGACACCACCGTGATGCCGCCGGCGCTCAGTGCACCAGCGAAGGCCCGGGCGTTCTCCACCCCTTGTGGCGTCGGATTGCGGCTGCCGACGATGGCGATTCCCGACGCAGCGAGCAATTCGGCCCGGCCTTGCGAGTACAGCAGGAGCGGCGGATCAGCCGTTTCCAGCAGCATGCGCGGGTAGAGCGGGTCACCCAGCGGAATCACCCGCCGGGGAATCTCTTCGTTGCCGGCTGCGAGCCAGGCCATCGTGGCATCCGTCAGGGCATCGAGGTGCTCCGGCGGCTTGTCCAGCGATGCCGCCTTGGGCGGGCCGACGATTTCCTGCCGCGCATCGATGCCGGCATCGAACACGCCCTGGGGCGATCCGAACGCGGAGAGAAGTTTTCGTGCATGAACCCGGCCGATGCCGGGTGTTTCGAGCAGGCGCAGCCACGCTGCGAGCTCATCGCGCTCGATCAAGATGGGAAACCTATGACAGAGAGGGATCAGGGCTGCGAGAAGCGGTCACCCGGCTTGACCGGGTCCTTCACCGACAGGATGAGTGCGTACGACACGCGGTCGAACACGCGGAAGACGAAGAGCATGCCGTGGCGCTCGTCGGGCAGCTTGATCGTTGGACGCGACGGGTCGGTCTTGTCGATCACCTTGACGCCGTCACGCCACAGCGCCAGCACGTGGCCGCGTTCGACGCCGTCGCGGGCACCCCGGTTGATGGCGACGATCTGGTTCTGGCCCGCGGTCAGGGCATCGCCGTACAGCGAGACGATGCGTCCGCCGATGGGAGATGCCGGCGCGTGCGGTGCGTAGTTGGCGAACTCGCGCTGCGGCACGGGGGCCAGTCGGTCCCCGACATTCGCTTCCTGGCGAATCATGGTCACGTTGAACGTGGCCGGGATGATCTCAGGCTTGCCGTCCGACCCGGTGCGGGTCTCGCCGGCACGCACGGCTTCGGTAGCGCCGACGTACACGGCTTCGAAGCCGAGCACTTCACCGGTTTCCGGGTCCTTCAGCGGCTTGGGCTCGCGGAAGATGCGGAAAGCCGTGTTGCCGCCCAGCTCGCCACGGACGTAGGCCGTGTCGCCGCGCGACAGCAGCACGCGGCCTTCTTGCGTGGCAACGATGCGCGGTGCACTGGCCAACTCGTTGGTGTTGAACACCACCGCCTCGTTGAGGAAGGGCTCGATCAGGTTGAACGGGATGGAGGGGATGGCATCGCCATCGAGCGCGGTGCCGCGCACGCGCGGCGACAGCTTGTTGGTGCCCGAGGGAACCGCATCGCCTTCACCCATGCGCAGGCGGGCGCGGCCGTCGATCTTCTCCAGGTGCAGGACCTGCCCCGGGTAGATCAGGTGCGGGTTGCGGATCTGGTCCATGTTCATGCCCCACAGCTCGGGCCAGCGCCAGGGCGAGGTCAGGTAGAGCTTGGAGATGTCCCAGAGCGTGTCGCCGCTCTTGACGGTGTAGACGTCGGGCGCGTTGGGCGAGAGTTCCGACAGCGGCACGCCGGCGGACGCCACGCGCTGTGCGGTGTCGCGTTGCTGCCCGGTGATCGGATAATTGCCGGCTGCGTTGGCGGCGCCGCACAGTGCGGTTCCCACGGCCAGTCCCAGTGCCAGGGTGGCGGCGGACCGGATCGATCGCAGGGCCGGGCGGTTCTGGGAGGCAAATCGGGTGCGACGCGTCATCAGCTTGAGTCTCCGGGGGCGCAAGAGGTGAGGCGCCTGCGCGAAAGTTGTCACATGGGGTTGTTCCACCGATTCCGCCCAACCCGGCTCAATTCGGCGAAAATTCCTCATTCAGTTTCGTAGATTCTGCCTCTAAACCCTTGATATCGCAACGAAAGTGACCCGAGGCATCCGGCAGCGTGAGACTCATCACGGCCGCCTGCGTTGCGTGGTATCCACATGTTCGCGTTCCCCCTGAGGGCGCGGAAACCTTCACTTACCAATGGCCAAACTCAACATCCTTCGCTACCCCGATCCCAAGCTGCACATCGTGGCCAAGCCGGTGGAGGTGGTGGACGACCGGATCAAGACCCTGGTCGACGACATGCTCGAGACCATGTATGCCGCCGACGGCGTGGGTCTGGCGGCCACGCAGGTGGACGTGCACGAGCGGGTGATCGTCATCGACACCTCCGAAGCGCGCGACGACCCGCGCGTGCTGATCAACCCCGAGCTCATCTACCGCAGCGAGGAGATGAGTTTCAGCGATGAAGGTTGCCTGTCCGTCCCGCAGATCTATGACAAGGTCAAGCGCCACGCGAAGGTGCGCGTGCGGGCACTGGGCCGGGACGGCGAGTCCTACGAATTCGATGCCGAGGGCTTGCTGTCGGTGTGCGTGCAGCATGAGATGGACCACCTCATGGGCAAGGTCTTCGTTGAATACCTGAGTTCGCTCAAGCGCGACCGCATCAAGACCAAGATGATCAAGCGCACGCGTGACGAGGAGCGGACCTGAGGCATGCGCGTCGCTTTCGCCGGAACGCCCGAATTCGCCCTGGTGGCATTGCGCTCGCTGCACGCGGCGCGCTTTGAGATCCCGCTCGTCCTGACCCAGCCCGACCGGCCCGCAGGCCGCGGCATGAAGCTGCAGGCCTCGCCGGTGAAGGCCTTCGCGCAGGAGCATGGCATTTCCGTGGTGCAGCCGCGCAGCCTCAGGCTGGACGGCAAATACCCCGACGACGCTGCGGCCGCGCGCGAAGCCCTGCAATCGGCCAAGCCGGATGTGCTGGTCGTCGCGGCCTACGGCCTCCTCCTGCCGTCCTGGGTGCTTGAACTGCCTCGCCTGGGCTGCCTGAACATCCACGGCTCGCTCTTGCCGCGCTGGCGCGGTGCGGCCCCCATCCACCGGGCCATCGAGGCGGGCGATGCACGCACCGGCGTCACCATCATGCAGATGGACGCCGGCCTGGACACCGGCGACATGCTGCTGGTGGAGTCGATTGCCATCGGTCCGCAAGACACGACGGCGACCGTGCACGACAAGCTCGCCGCGCTTGGCGGCCGGCTGATCGTCGAGGCCTTGGAAATCGCCGCTTGCGGCACGCTGAAGCGAACGCCGCAGTCCGAAGAGGGCGTGACCTATGCCCACAAGGTCGACAAGGCCGAAGGGCAGATCGACTGGAGCCAGCCTGCGCAGGTCATCGAGCGCCGCATCCGCGCCTTCGACCCCTTCCCCGGCGCCAGCACCAGCCTGGACGGTGAGCAGGTCAAGGTCTGGAAGGCACTAGCCGGTTCGACAAACGGCAGTCCGGGCGAGGTCGTCCATGCGTCCGGCGACCTCCTGGCCGTGACCTGCGGCACGGGTTCCGTGCAATTGCTGGAGCTGCAAAAGGCCGGCGGCAAGCGGGTGACTGCCCGGCAGTTCCTGCAGGCGCATCCGGATCTCCTGGGCCGCCGCCTCGGGACCTGAGCCGGCAAACCCACACGCTCAAGTCGGGCGCCGGGCGGCCGATATCCGCAGCAGAACTCCGTGTGACCCGACCATGCTGCGCCCTGCCATCCTCGCCGTGTCTCTTGCAACCGCCCTGCTGGCGGGATGCGACATGCTGGGCATCGAATCGCCCGAGAAGGTGGCTGCGGCACGCGATGCGGAGGGGCGCGCCATCGGCGGCGCCTGCCGCCATGCCGGCCGGGCCATCGAGGACTGCTATGCGTTGAACCGGCGTGCCGACAAGGCGGCCATCTTTGCCGGCTGGCGCGACATGAACGACTACATGCGCGAGAACAAGATCGAGCCGGTGACGCCGGTCATCGTCCAGCAGCAGCCGACGACCAAGGTTGTGGCCGATTCCAAATCCGACAAATCCGACAAGGATGCGAAGGACAAGGACGCCGATGCCGAAAAGCCGGCCAAGCCCAAGCTCAAGGAAGCGAAGGAAGCCAAGGAAAGCAAGGACGCCAAGCCCTCCCACGCGTCCTGAGCCGTTCCAGCCGGCGTTTTCTGCAGTTCATCGCAAGCCCCGCGACCGCTCGCGGGTGGCTGGGCACCATCGCGGCATTCCAACTGACGCCGACGGAGGTCCCATGCTTGCACTCGCCTACTTCACCCCGCGCCGCTACATCCTGGGTGCCTTCGCCGCGGCGATGGTGGCCTCCGGTGCCGCCGTGGCTGACGAGAAGGGCAGCTGGAGTGAACGGTCCTGGGGCCCGATGGTCAAGGGCTCGGGCCAGGTGGTGACCGAGGCCCGCCAGGTCAGCGGCTACCAGGGCGTGCACCTCAAGGGCTCGATGAAGATCGTGCTGCGCCAGTCCGGCCGTGAAGGCGTGCAGGTGGAGGCCGACGACAACCTCATCGGATTGATCGAAACGGCGGTCACCACCCGCGACGGCCTGCCCACGCTGGAGATCGGCACGAAGAAGGGCGCCAGCTACACCACCCGCAACCGCATGACGGTGACCGTGGACCTCATCGACCTCCAGTCCGTGGCCATCAGCGGCTCCGGCGATGTGTTGGGCAACGGCATCAAGTCGGGCGAGCTTCGGCTGTCCATCGTCGGCTCGGGCGATGTGCGCCTGACCCAGCTGGCCACCGGGACGATGGCCGTGAATGTCTCCGGCAGCGGCGACGTGGCGCTCGGCGGCAAGGCGGACAAGCTCAGCGTGTCCATCGCCGGCAGCGGCGACGTGGTGACGCGCGAGCTGCAGGCCGAGGAAGTGAGCGTGAGCATTGCCGGCAGTGGCGATGCCAAGGTGAATGCCCGCAAGACGCTGAACGTGTCCATCGCCGGCAGCGGGGATGTCGACTACACCGGCGATCCGGTTCTCAAGACTTCCATCGCCGGCCATGGAAACGTGAAAAAGCGCTGATTTACGCAATCACCCCGCCTCGCAGGGTTTTCCCGTAGCGAGGACAATCGCCGGATGCATTTCCTCCGCGCCGCCTGGCGGCACCCCCAGTACCAGGCCGGCGTCAAGGACATCGCCGGCGTCAGCCTGGGTGTGGCCGCCTGGGGCCTGGTGACCGGCGTGGCCATGGTGAAGTCGGGCCTGAGCGTGCCGCTGGCCCTGCTGATGAACCTGGTCGTCTATGCCGGCAGCGCGCAGCTCGCGACGGTGCCGCTCATCGTGATGAACGCGCCCATGTGGGTCGTCTGGGCCACCGCCCTGTGCGTGAACCTGCGCTTCGTCATCTTCAGCGCCCAGTGGCGGCCCTACTTCAAGCAGCGCCCGCGCGGCGAACGCGCCTTCCTCGGCTACATCAGCGGCGACCTGACCTACGTGCTGTTCATGAAGCGTTTCGCCGAGCCGCGCGAGGACGAGGGCCAGATCGAATACTTCCTCGGCGCCTCCAGCCTGAACTGGATGGCCTGGCAGGTGCCGTCCATCATCGGCATCGTGCTGGCCGACGTGGTGCCCACCCAATGGGGCCTGGGCTTCGCCGGCGTGCTGGCGCTGCTGGGGCTGACCTACTCCCTGGTTTCCGACCGGGCCACCCTCTTCGCCGCCGTGATCGCGGGATGCGCGGCCGTGGCGGCCTTTGCGCTGCCTTTCCGCCTGCACATCGTCGTGGCCATTGCCGCCGCGGTCTGCGTGGGGCTGATGATCGATGGCGGTGGCGATGCCGGCCGGCGCATCCGCAGCCTCCTGGCCGGCACAGGCCCGCGCCTCAAGCGCGATGGCGTCGCCAAGGAGATGCTGGCATGAACAGCCTCGACACCGTGCTGACCATCCTTGGCCTGACCGTCATCACGGTCATCACGAGGTCCTTCTTCCTGCTGTCCGACAGGGAGCTGGTGCTGCCGGCCTGGGTGCAGCGCGGGCTGCGCTACGCCCCGCTGGCGGCGCTTGCCGCGGTCATCGTGCCCGAGGTGGTGATGACGCAGGGCCACCTCATCGACACCTGGAAGGATGCGCGAATCTACGCGGTGGCTGCGTCCACGGCGTACTTCTTCTGGCGCCGCGGCATCCTGGGCACCATCCTCACGGGCATGGCCGTTTTGGTGCCGCTCAAGCTGTTGCTGGGCTGGTAAGTCCCTCGGCGAAACCGTTTCGTTCCGGCTGCGGAATCGGCGATCCCTAAAATCGCCGGGTTGAATCCACCAACCCCCGCACACCATGAACGTTCTCCGTTTTGAAGACCTGATTGCCCAGGGCAAGGTCGCAGGCCAGCGCGTGTTCATCCGCGCCGATCTCAACGTGCCGCTGGACGACGCCGGCCACATCACCGAGGACACCCGTGTGCGGGCCTCGGTGCCCTGCATCGAGATGGCCCTGAAGGCCGGTGCCGCGGTGATGGTCACCTCGCATCTGGGCCGTCCGACCGAAGGTGAGTTCAAGCCCGAGGATTCGCTCGCGCCCGTCGCCAAGCGCATGGGCGAGCTGCTGGGCCGCGAGGTGCCGGTGCTGCGCAACTGGGTCGATGGCGTTGACGTGAAGCCCGGCCAGGTGGTGCTGCTGGAGAACTGCCGCGTCAACAAGGGCGAGAAGAAGAACAGCGAGGAGCTGAGCAAGAAGATGGCCGCGCTGTGCGACATCTTCGTGCACGACGCCTTCGGCACGGCCCACCGCGCGGAAGCCTCCACCTACGGCATCGCGCAGTTCGCGAAGATCGCCTGTGCCGGCCCGCTGCTGGCCGCCGAGATCGATGCCATCAGCAAGGCGCTGGCCAATCCGAAGCGCCCGCTGGTGGCCATCGTGGCGGGCAGCAAGGTCAGCACCAAGCTCACCATCCTGCAGTCGCTGGCCAAGAACGTGGACCAGCTCATCGTGGGCGGTGGCATCGCCAACACCTTCATGCTGGCTGCCGGCCTGCCCATCGGCAAGTCGCTGGCCGAAGCCGACCTGGTGGGCGATGCCAAGGCGGTCATCGAAGCCATGAAGGCCCGCGGCGCCGCAGTGCCGATTCCGGTGGACGTGGTGACGGCCAAGACCTTCGCCGCCGACGCGCCGGCCACCGTCAAGGCGGCTGCGGACGTGGCGGCCGACGACATGATCCTGGACATCGGCCCCAAGACCGCTGCCCAGTTGGCCGACCAGCTCAAGGCAGCCGGCACCATCGTCTGGAACGGCCCGGTGGGTGTGTTCGAGTTCGATGCCTTCGCGCATGGCACCGAAACCATCGCGCGCGCCATTGCGGCATCGAGCGCCTTCAGCATCGCCGGCGGCGGCGACACGCTGGCGGCCATCGCCAAGTACGGCATCGAGAAGGACGTGGGCTACATCAGCACCGGTGGCGGCGCGTTCCTCGAAGTGCTGGAAGGAAAGACCTTGCCGGCGTTCGAGATCCTTCAAAAACGCGCCCAAGGCTGACGTTCAGGCAGAGAATCGGTGCGGCCGAGCGGGGCCGATGAGCCCCGCACGCCGTAACTGCATGAAACTTCCCGCGCCCATAATCGCGGGCTTTCGAACACAGGAGACTCCATGTCCCGCGCCACCAAGATCGTTGCGACCCTCGGCCCTGCCTCCAGTTCTCCCGAGGTCTTGACGCAGATGATCCTCGCGGGCGTGGACGTGGTGCGGCTGAACTTCTCGCACGGCAAGGCGCAGGACCACATCGACCGCGCCAACCTCGTGCGCGACGTGGCGCGCCAGGCCGGCAAGGAAGTGGCCATCATGGCCGACCTGCAGGGCCCGAAGATCCGCGTGGGCAAGTTCGAGAACGGCAAGATCATGCTGGAGGCCGGGCAGAAGTTCGTGCTCGACGCCGCCTCCACCACGCTGGGCACCAATGACCGCGTGGGCCTGGACTACAAGGAGCTGCCGCGCGACGTGAAGCCCGGCGACACGCTGCTGCTCAACGACGGCCTGCTCAAGCTGACGGTGGAAGCGGTGCGCGGCGAAGAGGTGCACACCGTCGTCGTGATCGGCGGCGAGCTGTCCAACAACAAGGGCATCAACAAGGCCGGTGGCGGCCTGACCGCGCCGGCGCTGACCTCCAAGGACATGGAGGACATCAAGACCGCGATGTCCTTCCAGTGCGAATACCTGGCGGTGAGCTTTCCCAAGAACTCCACCGACATGGAGATGGCACGCCAGCTGGCCAATGTGGCCGGCGAGCCGTGGCGCCACAAGCCCGGCATGATCGCCAAGATCGAGCGCAGCGAAGCGATTCCGGTGCTGGAGGCCATCCTGCGGGCGTCCGACGGCATCATGGTCGCGCGCGGCGACCTCGCGGTGGAAGTGGGCAACGCCGCCGTGCCGGCGCTGCAAAAACGCATGATCCGCATGGCGCGCGAGATGGACAAGGTCGTCATCACCGCCACGCAGATGATGGAGTCCATGATCGTCAACCCGGTGCCCACCCGTGCCGAGGTGAGCGACGTGGCCAACGCCGTGCTCGACGGCACCGACGCCGTGATGCTCAGCGCCGAGACCGCGGCCGGCAAGTACCCGGTGGAGACCATCGAGCAGATGGCCGCCATCGCCCTCGAAGCCGAGCGCGCCGAGGACGTCACGCTGGACTCGGACTTCACGAACAAGCACTTTGGCCGCATCGACCAGTCCATCGCCATGGGCGCGCTGTTCACCGCGCACCACCTGGGCTGCAAGGCCATCCTCGCGCTGACGGAGTCGGGTTCCACCGCGCTGTGGATGAGCCGCCACAAGATCAAGGTGCCCATCTACGGCCTGACGGCACAGCCCATCAGCCAGCGCAAGATGGCGCTGTACCGCAACGTCAGCCCGCTGCTCATGCCCACCTACACCGACCGCGACGAGGCCCTGCGCCGCGCCGAGGCCCTGCTGGTGGAGCGCGGCGTGCTCAAGCCGGGCGATACCTATGCCATCACCTGCGGCGAGCCCATGGGTTACCCGGGCGGCACGAACATGCTGAAGGTCTGCCGGGTCGGCTGAGATCCTTCACGGGTCGGGTGCCACCGATCCGGATTTCATGCGGACCGGCGCCCCACAAGCCTGAGGTTCATCGGCGGCAACCCGTTCACAATAGCCGCCCATGAGCCTCACTGCCGCCGACATCCACGCCGCCGCTCAACGCTTGCAGGGCCAGGTGCTCGACACGCCGTGCATGCCCTCGCGCACGCTGTCGTCCATCACAGGCTGCGAGGTCTTCCTCAAGTTCGAGAACCTGCAGTTCACCGCGTCCTTCAAGGAGCGCGGGGCGCTGAACAAGCTGCTGCAACTGACCGAAGACGAGCGCTCGCGCGGCGTGCTGGCGGTGTCGGCCGGCAACCACGCGCAGGGCGTGGCCTACCACTCGCAGCGGCTGGGCATTCCGGCCACCATCGTGATGCCGCGCTTCGCCCCGGCCGTGAAGGTGGAGAACACCCGGCGCTTCGGTGCCAACGTGGTGCTGCAGGGCGACACCTTCGACGACGCACGCGCCCACGGGCTGGCACTGGCGGCGGAACGGGGCCTGACGGTGGTGCATCCCTATGACGACCTGGCCGTCGCGGCCGGGCAGGGCACGATCGGGCTGGAGATGCTCAGGCAGCAGCCCGACATCGACACGCTGGTCGTGGCCATCGGCGGTGGCGGACTGATCAGCGGCATCGCCACGGCGGCAAGGTCCATCAATCCGGAGCTCGAGGTGATTGGCGTCCAGACCGAGCGCTTCCCCGCGGTGTGGAACGCGATGCACAGCGCCGCCAACGAAAGTGCGCAGGCGACCATCGCCGATGGCATTGCCGTCAAGCAGCCGGGCGCCCTCACCGTGCCCTTGATCCGCGAGCGCGTGGCCGATGTGCTGCTGGTCAGCGAAGACGACATCGAGCAGGCCATCCTCATGCTGCTGGAGATCGAGAAGACGGTGGTCGAAGGCGCCGGTGCGGTGGGCCTGGCTGCACTCATGAAGCACCGCGCACGCTTTGCCGGCCGCAAGGTCGGGCTGGTGCTGTCGGGCGGCAACATCGAGCCGCTGGTGCTGGCCGAGATCATCCAGCGCGGCATGGTGAAGTCCGGCCGCATGGCGCGGCTGCGCTTCGACGTGCGGGACGTGCCCGGTGCGCTGGCCGACCTGGCATCGTGGCTGGGCAAGCTGGGCGCGAACATCGACGAGGTTCAGCACCAGCGGGCCTTCACCTCGCTGTCGGTGGAGCGCGCGCAGATCGAGGTGGTGGTGCAGACGCGTGGCGTCGCCCACATCGAGGAAATCCTGACGAAGATGCGCGAGCAGGGCTACCACGCAGAACGCGTGGGCTAGAGGTGGGCCCCCCAGTCGCTACGCTCCTGCCCCAGGGGCCGCACAGAGGCCCCTTCGTGGCCCTTGGGCGCCACCCAGCGGACCGGCGAAGCCGGATCCGCGGGCGTGGCTTGAAGGGGGCACTCGCGGGGCTCGTGCCCTCTACGCTGCGCAGCGGATGCTCTGCACCATGGTCGCCACGTCCGGCGACATGTTTACCGGCACGAGCTCGAATTCCGGTTGCTGGCTCGCGAACACGCGGAACAGCTCGTCGGCGAAGCCGTGCCCGATGTTGGGCACGCCCGCGAAGTCGACCTCAGCACGGCGGAATTGATTCAGGCGGGCCGCGACGCGGCGCGCCTGTGCACGTGATTCCAGCCCGGCGAGCGTCGAGGTGATCAGCCGCAGCGGCACCACGGTGCGCTCGAAGGCCATGCCATGGCCGTCGGCGCTGTAGGCGCGCAACACGCCGTCCAGCGTGCGGGTGGTGTCCAGCGCGATGGCGGCGAAGATCGACGTGCCCTGGCGCTTGAGCGCCCGGCCAGGCGTCCAGCCCGCGGCATCCCACTCGCGGCGCTGGAAAGCGCGCTCATTGGCATGCAGGTCGAACACGTCGGCCAGCTTGGAAGTGAAGAACAGCCCGCGGCCGGTGTGGCGCTGGGGCTGGCTGGTGAGCTTGCCCTTGCTCAGTTCCAGCATGGCCAGCGTCGGGTCTTCGAGCGAGAAGGCCTCGTTGATCTTGTCGAACACGCCGCGCCCGTCGTCGGACACCAGCAGTTGCACATGGCTGGGCGTCTGGCGCAGCGAGACGGTCACCGCCGTGCCCTCGCTGTGGTCGATGGCGTTGTTCAGCAGCTCGCAGAAGGCGTGCTGGGCCATGCGATGCACTTCGCGCGGCAGGTTGAAGTAGGGCGCGAAATCGCGCACCCAAGGCAGATCTTCCTCCAGCCCGGCGAGCGGGTAGGTGCGGGCCACCTGGCGCAGCAGCCCGGGCCGGTAGCGCGGCTTGCTGCGGCTGCCTTCACGCACCAGCCACTGCAGCTCGACCAGCCGCGTGAGCGCCTTGTTGGCGGTGCGCCGCGTCACTTTCATCTTCGCCGCGACGTGGTCGGCCAGGTCGGTGGGGTGGTCGAGCGCTGCCGGCGTGATCCAGAGCGTGAGCGTGTTGATGTCCAGTCGTGCCATGGGAAATCCCTTCTCGCAGGGGTCCAGTGTCGGACGCCGGCCGTCCGGCTTGAGCCGGAAAAGCGGGGGGTTCCCGGCCCAGTTCTTTTCCGCGGCCCCGGAGTGGTCCCAGGTTGACGAAATCGCGCCCAGGGTGCACAACCCCCCTGCTTGGGCGTGGTTCATGTCCGGTGGCGCCCGAGTGCGCCCCGGTAAACTCATGGAGTTACGGCGCGGTTACGGCGGATTCGTCCGCCCCCGGACTCGCGACCTGAAGTTCTTTCTCAACTTCCTGGAACCACACCATGCCACTCGTTTCCATGCGTCAGCTGCTGGACCACGCCGCCGAAAACGGCTACGGAATCCCGGCCTTCAACGTCAACAACCTCGAGCAAGTGCAGGCCGTGATGTCGGCGGCCGATGAAGTGGGTGCGCCGGTCATCCTGCAGGCCAGCGCCGGTGCGCGCAAGTACGCGGGCGAAGCCTTCATCAAGCACCTCATCCAGGCGGCGGTCGAGGCCTTCCCGAAGGTGCCGCTGGTGATGCACCAGGACCACGGCCAGAACCCCGAGGTCTGCAAGGGCGCCATCGACCTGGGCTTCACCTCGGTGATGATGGACGGTTCGCTTCAGGCCGACGGCAAGACCATTGCCAGCTACGATTACAACGTGGACGTGACCCGCCGCGTGGTGGACATGGCCCACGCGCTGGGCGTGACGGTGGAAGGCGAACTCGGCTGCCTGGGATCGCTCGAGACCATGAAGGGCGACAAGGAAGACGGCCATGGCACCGAAGCGACCATGACCATGGACCAGTTGCTGACCGACCCCGAGCAGGCCGCCGACTTCGTCAAGCGCACGCAGCTCGACGCCCTGGCCATCGCCATCGGCACCAGCCATGGCGCCTACAAGTTCAGCCGCAAGCCCACGGGCGACATCCTCGCCATCGGCCGCATCAAGGAAATCCACAAGCGCATCCCCAACACGCACCTGGTGATGCACGGCTCGTCCAGCGTGCCGCAGGACCTGCTGGAAGAGATCCGCAAGTACGGCGGCAACATGAAGGAAACCTACGGCGTGCCGGTGAGCGAGATCCAGGAAGCCATCAAGCACGGCGTGCGCAAGATCAACATCGACACCGACATCCGCCTCGCGATGACCGGCGCCATCCGCAAGTTCTTCGCCGAGAACCCCGAAAAGTTCGACCCGCGCGAATACCTCAAGCCCGCGCGCGAAGCGGCCAAGAAGATCTGCCGCCAGCGCTACGTGGAGTTCAACTGCGAAGGCCAGGCCGGCAAGATCAAGGTCGAGACCCTCGCGGTCTATGCCGCGCGCTACAGCAAGGGCGAGCTCGCGCAGCAGGTCACGGCCTGATCCGGCGATGCTTCCAGACAGGGCGCCCGCGAGGCGCCCTTTTTGCTGGTGGGCTTACACGAAATCCATCGGGGGCAAGACTACAAAACACGCGGCTCCGAGCGGCATCCCGCTCACTACAATCAAGTTCCGTTGGATCGCGCACGCCCCTTTTCGTTTACAAGAACACCATGTCAGACGCACTGCTCTCCTCGTCCCTCACTTCGCTGCCGCTGCTGGCCCGCGGCAAGGTCCGCGACAACTATGCCGTCGGCAACGACCGCATCCTCATGATCGCCAGCGACCGGTTGAGCGCGTATGACGTCGTGATGGGCGAGCCGATCCCGGGCAAGGGTGAGCTGCTCACGCAGATGGCGCTGTTCTGGTTTGCCCACCTCGAAGGCATCATTGCCAACCACCTCACCGGCGACGACCCTGTCAGCGTCGTGAAGCCGGAAGAGCGCGCGCAGGTGCGTGGCCGCTCCATGCTGGTCAAGCGCCTGAAGGGCCTGCCCATCGAGGCCGTGGTGCGCGGCTACCTGGCCGGCAGTGGCTGGAGCGAATACCAGCAAAGCCAGTCGGTGTGCGGCGTGGCACTGCCGCCTGGACTGAAGAACGCGAGCAAGCTGCCCGCACCCATCTTCACGCCGGCCACCAAGGCTGAGATGGGCGACCATGACGAGAACATCAGCTTCGAGCGCATGAGCGAGATCATCGGCGCCGAGTTGGCCGCCAAGGTCCGCGACACCTCCATCGCGCTTTACTCCAAGGCCGCTGAGATCGCGCTGCGCAAGGGCATCATCATTGCCGACACCAAGTTCGAGTTCGGCCTGGACGACCACGGCCAGCTGGTCCTGATGGACGAGGTGCTCACGCCCGACTCGTCGCGCTTCTGGCCGGTGGAAGGTTACGAGGCGGCGTTCACCGAAGGCCGCAATCCGCCCAGCTACGACAAGCAGTTCGTGCGCGACTGGCTGGAGTCGGTGCGCATCGACGGCAGGCCGTGGCCCAAGAAGGCGCCTGCGCCCACCCTGCCGGCCGACGTCATCGAGAAGACGGCCGCCAAGTACCGTGAAGCGCTGCAACGACTGACGGCATGAACGCGCGCGCCCCCCATTCCCGGCTGCTGGCGCGGCTGGATGCGGACATTGCGCGGACGCGCAACCTGGTCGATGCGGCCTGCCTGCGCGCCGAACGTGCGGGCTTCCTCGCGCGGCGCGGGCAGTTCGCCGAGGCGAAGGCCGAGCTGGATGCCTTGCATGTGCATTTCGCCGATCGTCCGCACCCGGCGGTCAGTGCGTGGCTGTGCATGGTCGAAGGCTGGATGCTGCACTTCGGCAGCCTGAGCGCCGGCGCCCGTGACAAGCTCAAGCGCGCGCAAGCCCTGAGCGCCGCAGCGGGCCTCGCCCAGCTGCAGGCGCTGAGTTCGGCCTGGCTCGCCCACATGGACTACTCGCACAACGACCTCGACGGCCTGGTGCGCAACCTCACGCTGGCCCTGCAGCTGGCCGCGCCCGACAACCACGCGGCGCGGGCGCGGGCCTGCATGGTCGTGGCCCTGTCCTACGACTTCTGCGACCGCATGGACCTCGCACAACCCTGGTACGTGCGCTCGCGAGAGCACGCGCTGGCCGAGGGCGACGAGACCACGCAGAGCGCGCTGAACTACAACATCAGCGCGCACCGCGTGCACCATGCCATGCAGGCGGCGGTCTTCGGTGGCGACGTGCAGGGCCAGGCGCGCTACGCAGAGGCGGGCGCCGAGTGCGCGAGCAACTTCGACGACTGGGTGGGCACCGAATCGCTGGACGCACTGATGCCCATGCAGCGCGCCTGCATTGCCTCGGTGCAGGGGCAGTACGGCGATGCGTTGGCCTTGTACGAGAAGCACCTGGAAGACGCACGGCAGCAAGGCCTGGCGCGGCTGACGGGCAACTACCTCGCGGACATGGCGTGGTGCCGCTGGCACCTGGGCGACCGCACCGGCGCGCGTCGAGACGGCCATGCGGCGGCGCAGTCCATCGACTCGTCGATGCACGTGGACGACCAGGCCACCACTCATGCGCGACTGGGCCTGTTGTTCGGGCTACTGGGCGAAGAGGAATTGCGCACCGGGCACGGCGCACGGGCCCAGGAGTGCTGGGCGCGGCACCGCGCCTACCAGGACGAGATGGTGCGGGCCTTCGAGGCGGCCCAATTGGTCACCTACCGGCCGGGCCAGGAGCCGCAGGACCGGGTGCCGGTGAAGGGTTGATGACCCGGGCGAGGCAGAGCCGCTTGACGCGGCCCTGCTGCGACCATCAGAACAAGGCCATGCTCAGCTTGCGCCGGTACTGATCCACCACCGGATCGGCCGGCGCGGTGGTGACGCGGCTGGCCACTTCCAGCGTGCCTTGCGGTGTGGCCGCCTCGGCCTTCTTGGCCGGCGCGGGCTTGGTCATCAGCTCGAGGATGGCCACGTAGTTCTTGCGCGGCAGTTCCTCGTTCCAGGCCTTGTCGCGCATGATGATTTCCAGCAGTTCGTCCAGCGCCTGCGTGAAGCGCTGCGCGGCGAAGTGCAGCTGGGCCAGTTCCAGGCGCGCCGCGAAGTCGCGCTTGTTGGCGGCGATGGCCTGCTCCAGCGCCTGCGGCGATCGCGCCTGGCGCGCGACCTTGCAGGCGTCGATCCACAGGCCGCAGGCGGTCAGGCGCGCATCGGGAATGACCTTCCCGGCGACCGGCTCGTAGGCGCGGATGGCGTCGTCCACGCGGCCGGCCGTCAGCAGTGCGCGCAGGTAGTCGTAGCGCGCCGCGTCGTTGCCGGGGTTGATGGCCACGGCTTCCTGCAGCCGTTCCAGCGCGCTGTCGGTGTCGCCCTCGGCCAACAGCTCGGAGGCTTCGGCCAGCTCTTCTTCCGCCGCGGTTTCTTCCGCGCTTGGCACATGCTTGTCCAGGAACTTGCGCACCTCGCCTTCGGGCAGGGCGCCCACGAAGCCGTCCACCGGCTGGCCGTCCTTGAACAGCACGCAGAACGGGATGCTGCGCACGCCGAACATCTGCGACAGCTGGCCGGCGATTTCCTGCTGCTCGTCGGAATTGAGCTTGGCCAGCCTGAAGCGGCCGGCGTAGGCGACCTCCAGCTTTTCCAGCACCGGGCCGAGCGCCTTGCAGGGCCCGCACCAGGGGGCCCAGATGTCCAGCAGCACGGGTTGCTGCATCGACGATTGGATGAGCTCGGTCTGGAAGTTCTGCAGCGAGATGTCGATCATGGTTGAGGCAGGAGTCGGGCAGGCGCGGAAGGTGATGGCGCGCCGCCTACAATTCAAGGTTCATCAGTACCTGGAGCGGCCCTGTGAGCAGCGCCCCTGTGGTCGTGGGTGTGGTGATGGGTTCCAGCAGCGACTGGGAAACCCTGCGCACCGCGACCGAGATTCTCGCCGAGTTCAATGTCCCTTTCGAAGCACGTGTCGTGTCGGCACACCGCATGCCCGATGACATGTTTGCCTACGCCGAGAGCGCAGCCTCGCGCGGGCTGAAGGCCATCATCGCCGGCGCCGGCGGCGCCGCCCACCTGCCGGGCATGCTGGCGGCCAAGACCACGGTGCCCGTGCTGGGCGTGCCGGTGGCCAGCCGCCACCTGCAGGGCGTGGATTCATTGCATTCCATCGTGCAGATGCCCAAGGGCATCCCGGTGGCGACCTTCGCCATCGGCACGGCCGGGGCGGGCAACGCCGCGCTCTTCGCCGTGGCCATGCTGGCCAACGAGAATCCAGCCCTGCGCGCACAGCTCGATGCGTATCGTGCCCGCCAGACCGAGGTCGCGCGCGCCATGACCGCCGACCTGAAATGACCGCTGAATCCAAGGCTCCGGGAACGACAACCATGCAGTACATCGCTCCGGGTGCCACGCTGGGCGTGATGGGCGGCGGTCAGCTCGGCCGCATGTTCGCCCACGCCGCGCAGCAGATGGGCTACTTCACCGCGGTGCTTGATGCCGATGCGGACAGCCCGGCCGGGCTCATCGCGCACCACCACGTTCGCAGCGGCTACCTGGACGAAGCCGGCCTGGCGGAACTGGCCAGGCACAGCGCCGCCATCACCACTGAATTCGAGAATGTGCCGGCGCAGGCGCTGGCCGCGCTGGCGAAGACTCGCCCGGTCGCACCGGGCGCGGCCGCCGTCGCGGTCTGCCAGGACCGTGCCGCCGAGAAGGCGCATTTCGTTTCCTGCGGGGTGCCGTGCGCACCGCACGCGCTCATCGAGACGGCCGGGCACTTGGCGGGCATCGATGTCTCCCTGCTCCCGGGCATCTTGAAGACCGCCCGCCTGGGCTACGACGGCAAGGGCCAGGTGCGGGTGCGCACCCGCGAAGAGCTGGCCGCCGCCTGGGCCGAGCTGAAGCAAGCGCCCTGCGTGCTCGAGAAAATGCTGCCGCTGGCCTACGAGGTGAGCGTCATCGTCGCCCGCGGCCACGACGGACAGGTGGTGCACTTTCCGCTGCAGCAGAACCTGCACCGCGACGGCATCCTCGCCGTCACGCAGGTGCCGTCGCCCGACCTCACGCCGCCGGTGCAGCAGCGTGCCATCGAGGCCGCCGAGACCATCGCTTCGGCGCTCAAGTACGTGGGCGTCCTGTGCGTCGAATTCTTCGTCCTCGCCGATGGCAGCGTGGTGGCCAACGAGATGGCGCCGCGGCCCCACAACTCCGGCCACTACAGCATCGATGCCTGCGATGTCTCGCAGTTCGACCTGCAGGTGCGTGCGATGACCGGCACGCCGCTGGTGGCGCCGCGCCTGCATTCGCCGGCGGTGATGCTCAACCTGCTGGGCGACCTGTGGTTCCGCCATGGCGACACGGAAGTGGCGCCGCCCTGGGACCGCATCCTCGCGTTGCCGGGCACGCACCTGCACCTGTACGGCAAGGCCTCGGCGCGGCCTGGCCGCAAGATGGGCCACCTCACCATCACCGGCGCGATGGCGCAGCAGGCACGCGACACCGCGCTGGCCGCCTGCGACCTGCTCGGCCTGGAGCGGTTCTGAGCATCGGCGTGAAATTGGAGCAGCAGGCGTGATCCTCGATGGCCGCGATCCTTCGGTGATTGAACGCGCCGCCTTGGCGCTGGCGGCGGGCGAGTTGGTCGCCATGCCCACCGAGACGGTGTACGGCCTGGGCGCCCGGGCCGACGACGACGTGGCGGTGGGCAAGATCTTCAGCGCCAAGGGCCGGCCGGCGGACCATCCCCTCATCGTCCACGTGGCCGACGCCGACAGCGTGCGCGAGTTTGCGTCCCACGTGCCGCCGGTGGCGGTGCGCCTGGTGGCGCGATTCTGGCCGGGGCCGCTGACCATCATCGTGCCGCGCGCTGCCGGCGTGGCCACGGCGGCAGCCGGCGGGCAATACAGCATCGGGCTGCGCTGCCCGTCCCATCCGGTGGCGCATGCGCTGCTGGCGGAGGCGCGCTCGGCCGGCGTTCCGGGTGTCGCCGCGCCCAGTGCGAACCGCTTCGGGCGCATCAGTCCGACCACGGCGGCCCACGTGGCCGGCGAATTCGGCGATGAGCTGATGGTGCTCGATGGCGGCCCCTGCGACGTGGGCATCGAGTCCAGCATCGTCGACTGCACCCGCGACCATCCCGTGCTGCTGCGCCCAGGCGTCTTGACCCGGGCGGAGATCGAGGCGGCCGCTGGCGAACCGCTGCGCGACCGCGACGAGGCTGCGCCACGCGCCTCCGGCACACTGGAAGCCCACTACGCCCCCACCGCGCCGCTGCGCCTCATGCCTGCCGGGCAGCTTCAGCAAGCTTTGCAAATGCTGACCGGGTCTACCCTGAAGCTGGCGGTATATTCCAGGGTCGCGCCTTCGGGCGGGATCCAGGGCCTGCGCCACCGTGCGATGCCCGCGCGGGCTGCCGAGGCGGCCCATGAATTGTTTTCCGTGCTGCGCTCGTTCGACGACGAAGGCGCGCAGCTCATCTGGGTCGAGGAACCGCCTGCCACCCCCGAGTGGGAAGGCGTGCGGGACCGGCTTCGTCGCGCTGCGGCGTCCCGTTAATCGGCCCTCCCTTTCGGTTGCTGGAGAGTTCGTGATGTTCAAGGGTGTGGGTGTGCGTGCGGCGCTGACCGCGACGGGCGCGGTGGTGTCGGCGCTGATGCTGGCGTCATGCGGCGGCGGCCAGCAGGTGGAGCGCTTCGTGCCTACGCGGCTCATCTCGTTCGGCGATGAGAACAGCATGGTCGTGGACGTGAACAGCGACCACAACGGCGCGAAGTACACCATCAACCTGCTCAAGGACCCCACCACCACCGGTGGCGCGGCGGTGCTCGACTGCGCCAGCAACCCGGTGTGGAACCAGTACCTGGGACAGTACTACACCCTGCCGTTCCCCGAGTGCAACCCGGCCAGCGTGGCCACGAACAACCGCAACCTCTCGGCCGTCGGTGCCCTGGCATCCGGCGTGAGCGGCAGCGTGCGCGCCCAGATCGACACCTTCGTCGCGGCCGACCAGTTCACCGGCAAGACGCTGGTGACCGTGCTGGCGGGCCAGAACGACGTGCTGGCCCAGTATGCGGCCTACAAGGCGGGCACCATCGACATCACGCAGGCCCAGGCCAACGTGGAGCAGGCCGGGACCGACCTGGCGGCCCAGGTCAATCGCATCGCCGACCTGGGCGGCAAGGTGCTCGTGGCCACGATTCCCGACCAGGGCACCACGCCCTTCGGCATCGCGGAAGAGGCCGCGTTTGCCGGTCGCGCCGCCATCCTCACGATGCTGACGAGCCGCTTCAATTCCAAGATGCGCATCGGCCTCGTCAACGATGGCACCCGCATCGGCCTCGTGCTCGCTGACGAAAGCATCACCGGCACCATCAAGAGCACGACGACCACCATCACCAACGTGACCCAGGCCGCCTGCGACTCGACCAAGATCACCTCGGTGCTGCAGTGCACGGGCTCCACGCTGGTGACCGCCGCCGGCACGACCGGCGAGAACTACCTCTGGGCCGACGACCGGCACCTCAGCGGCGCCGGCCAGCGCATCGTCGGCAACCTTGCCACCACGCGCGCCACCGGCAATCCCTTCTGAACCTGACGGTTTCTTGACTTAGGCAGACCCGTCCAGGAACGAGGCGGGTTTCCCCGGCTGCGTCGGGTTTGGGACGCAACCTATAGTGAATGACCAAAAAGCGAACGACCGTTCGCTTTGTTGTTTTCACAAGGGGTATGCATGAAGAACGTGAGGTCATGGGGTGTCTCCGCGGTTGTCGCGGTATTGCTGGTCGCCTGCGGCGGCGGCGATCCCGACGTTCCAGGCACTGGCTCGCCCGCTGGTGCACCCACTACCAAGGGCACATTCACGGCTGTGGTGTCTTTCGGCGACAGCCTCAGCGACGTGGGGACGTACGCGCCCGCCACGTCCCTGGCCGGGAACGGAACTGCACCGTATTTCGGCGGCAAGTTCACGACCAACAGCGCCACCGGCACGGTGTGGGTGGAGAACCTCGCCACCTCGATGGGCATCGTCGTGACGCCGGCTGAAGTCGGCTTTGGCGCGTCGTCGGTGAAGTGCCCTGCGGCCGCCACGCCGGCGCTGGCAGGCACCTGCACGGCCTATGGCCAAGGCGGTGCGCGGGTGACCGATCCGAACGGCATCGGCCATGCCGGCGGAGCGTTGACCGTACCGGTGGTGACGCAGATCGCCAACCACCTGACGCGCTTCACGAGCTTCAAGGATTCCGACCTCATCCTGGTGTACGCCGGCAACAACGACGTCTTCACGCAGTTCGGCACCTTTGCCGCGACGGCTGCGCAAGTCCAGGCCGATGCAGCCGCGGGCAAGCTGACCGCCGACCAGGCCAACGCGGCGCTGTTCAACGCGCAGACGCTGGCCCAGGGCGAGATGAAGAAGGCGGCCCTCGAGCTGGCCGCGCTCGTGCGCACGCAGATCCTTGCCAAGGGCGGCAAGTACGTCGCGGTGATGACACTGAGCGACATCGCTGACACGCCGTTCGGCAACTCCCTTCCCGCCAGTGCGCGGCCGGTGCTGACCGACCTGTCGCGCATCTTCAACCTCTGGCTGCGTGACGCGCTGACCAACCAGCCCGTCCAGCTGATCGACACCTTCACCATCTTCAAGGACGGCTACGCCAACCCGGGCAAGTACGGCATCGTGAACAACACGGTCCCGGCCTGCGACGCGACGAAGATCAGCGCCATCACGAGCGGGGCCGTGACCGATGGCTCCTCGCTGTTCTGCAACAGCACCCCGGGAGCCCCCTACAACGGCCTGCGCACCGGCGCGGACGTCAACACCTGGCAGTTCGCCGACGGCGTGCATCCGACCACCGGTGGCCACAAGATCATCAGCGACGCCTTTGCGGCGCAGCTGCATGCCTTCGGCTGGATCTGACGCGGCGCAACAAGGAGCAATCGAATGAAAAGCAAACTCCAGACGCTGGCCGTGGCATTGGCAGCAACCTGCGGCACCGGCCTGGCCGTCGCCGACAACAACACCTTCAAGTTCGGCGTCACCGACTACACGACGCATTCGCGGACTAACGGCGTGACCGGTGTCGGCGTGCCCCCCGGCGCGGATGCCGAGACCGGCGATGCGACCACGGTCATCTTCGTGTACGAGCGGCTCATCACCCCGAACGTGGGCATCGAGCTGGTGCTGGGCATTCCGCCGAAGATCAAGGCGAAGGCCACCGGCAGCGTCGCCTTCCTGGGCGACGACGTCCTGTCGGCCCACAACCTCGCGCCAACCCTTCTGGCGAACTACCACTTTGGCCAACCCGGCGACAAGTTCCGCCCATATGTCGGCGCCGGCATCAACCACACGAAGTTCACCGGCATCGAGTCCAAGCTCGCCACCGATGTGAAGATGAGCGATTCCACCGGTTGGGTCGTGCAGGCCGGCGTGGACTACGCGCTGGACAAGCAGTGGGGCCTGTTCGCCAGCGTGGCCGCATTGAAGGTCAAGAGCAAGCTGGTCGCCTCGGGCACCACGGTGCTGCAGACCACGATCGACTTCCGGCCGATCGTGTACTCCTTCGGAGCGTCGTACAGCTTCTGACCCGCGACGAAAATCCCGGCAATGAAAAAGGCCCCGCATGCGGGGCCTTTTTCTTGGGTGCTGCGGATCAGCCGATCACAGCCCCAGCTTCGACACGAAGCGGTTCGTGAAGCCCCAGGTTCCCGCTTGGCCGTAGCTGTTGCAGGTGGCCGAGGCCGATCCCGCCGGGCAGTCCACGTCGCGGTCCAGTGACCAGAAGTGCACGCCGGCCAGTCCGTTGCCCTTCGCCCAGGCCGACAGCGTGTCGACGTCGGTGAGGGTGAACACCTCGTCTTGCGTGTCGTTGCCGCCGACCATCGGCGTCAGCTCGATCTGGCTGTACGGCACGCCATAGAAGTTGTGCAGGCTCTGGGCTGCGGCGATCGCCGACTTGCCCATGTCGCACTTGCCGTTGCTGCCGATCGTGCAGTTCGTCGCCGTCGTGCTGCCGTAGTCCATCACCATCAGGTTGATGATGTAGTTCTTCATGCCGAAGTTCTTGATCGCCGTCATCACGTTGGCACCGGCGCTGCCCAGGCTGTTGGCCGCGTTGCCGCCCAGCGTGGCGATGGTGAAGCTGAAGCGCAGCTTCGGATACTTCGACTGTGCCGCCATCGAGCGCTGCACCAGGTTGTTGATCACATCCTGCGACTGGCCACCCTCGATGTCGAAATCGACGCCGATCATGTTGGCCGAGTTGTAGGTGTTGATGAACTTGGTGAAGTTCGGGTCGCTGCCGCAGGTGAAGGTACCCGCCGCACCACCGGTGGAGATGATGTAGGTCTTGCCCGCATCAATGAAGCGCTGGACGTTGGCCGCGGCCAGCGCCGCAGGCTGCACGCCGGCCCACGTCTCGCTGCCGCACTCGCCGCTGGCGAAGGCCCAGGTCACGGTCTTGGCGCGTGCAGGCATCACGCTCACGGCCGGCTGGCGGGAACCCGTCACCATCGTGCTCATCACGTTGGTGTTCCAGTCCATGTTGATGGTGACGTCCTTGTACGGACCGAAGACGAAGCCGCTCGGCGCGGGGGCGGGCGCCGGTGCCGGAGCAGGCGCGGGAGCCGGTGCAGGCGCCGGGGCGGGAGCGGGGGCCGGCGCGCAGGTGTTGACCTGGGTCCACGGCTGGCCGCTGCCGCTGGGGCCATTGTTGGTCGCCGGGTTCTGGCCCTGCGTCCACCAGTTGGCCTTGTAGTTCACGCCGTTGACGCTGGCTTGCTGGCCTTGGGTGTAGGCGGTGGAGGCGTTCCAGGCCGGCTGGCAGCCCGGGGCGGGTGCCGGGGCAGGGGCGGGAGCCGGTGCGGGCGACGGGGCGGGTGCGGGGGCCGGGCTCGGAGCCGGCGCGGGGGCAGGTGACGGGGCCGAATCAGGTCCGAGGTCTTTCCACAGGCTGGTGGTGGTCGGGTTCCAGCCGGTGCTCGAGTAGTCGGTCTGGTCCACCAGGGCCTGGTAATCGCGGCCGTTGTAGTAGACCTTGGTGCCGGCAGCGTAGAAGGTGTCGGGCTTCCAGGCGGGGTAGTTGGCGGCGTAGATGGAGGTCGCGGCCAGCGCGGCGGTCAATGCGGACAGCACCCGCAGCGTCTGCAGGCGGGTCGAAGCGGTTGTCGTCATGTCGTTGCTCCAGTGGATATGAATGGCGGACAGCCTCTTCCGGGCCGCCCGTGACACAAGCGCCGACACAATTTCCCTGCCTCTCTGAGAGCGTTTTCACACCCTTCCCGCGCCTGCGCGACAAATCGTATTGGTATGCAATTTGTCCGCAATAAGTAAATACCAGTTGAGTACCATTCATTCGCGGGGGTATCCCGCGTAAGTGCGGTCTCGAAAGGTATCAATCGGCTGTCGGCGGTGCGGATTTGGCGTCCGCGGCGGTCCACTGGAGCAGGGCTTCGATGGCCGGCCGACCCCCTTGTGCATTGGGGTGATTGACCATCGCGACGAACACGTAGCGCCTGCCGCTGGCGGCGAGCACGTAGCCCGCCATGCCCACCACGTCGCGCAGCGAGCCGGTCTTCAGGTGTGCGCGGCCGGTCTGCGTCTGCACGCGGCGCAGGGTGCCATCCAGGCCCACCACGGGCAGCGAGCTTGCGAGCTCGGGCATGGACGGCCCCGACCAGGCGGATTGCAGCAGCCGTGCCAGCAAATCGGCGCTCACGCGCGTCTCGCGCGACAGGCCCGAGCCGTTGTCGATCACCAGTCCCTTGGTGGCCGTGCCGAAGCGGGTCTTCGCCCACTGGCCCAGCACGTCGCGCGCATTCTCGGGGGTGCCCAGGCCGCGCTGCGTCAGCGCCAGCGTGAGGAACAGCTGCTGCGCCATCGTGTTGTTGCTGTACTTGTTGATGTCGCGGATGACCTCCGCCAGCGCGGGCGACTGCACGGTGAAGGTCGGCAGCGTCGTGGGCGCGATGCCGTCCTTCACGCTGCCGGTGAGCACGCCGCCCATCTCGCGCCACATGCCGGCCAGCAGGCGCTCGTTGTAGCTCTTGGGGTCGGCATAGGCGATGGGCCAGTTCAGTTCGCCGCACACCACCGGGTAGTTGCCGGTGAAGTGGATGCGGGCCGGGTCCTGCAGCTCGGCCTTGAGCCCGGCGCGCCAGTCAGCGCAGGGGCCGCTGGTCAGCGGCACGGTGGTGTCGACGCGCACGCCATTCAGCGGTGCGTCGGCGCTCACGATGGCCACGCCGCGCGGGATGTCGGGCGTGAACGTGAGGATGACCGAGCGCTGGCTGAACAGCAGCGCATCGGGCTGCACGTTCTGCGGCTTGCTGGCCTCGCCGTCGAAGTCGCCGGGGTTTTGCTCGCCCGCCTTGAAGGCGCTGCGGTCCAGCACGATGTCGCCGCGGATCTCGTGCACGCCCAGTTGCTGCACGCGCCGCAGCAACAGCCAGGTGCGCTCCATCACCAGCTTCGGATCGCCCGACCCCTTGATGACGAGGTTGCCTTCCAGCACGCCCTGCGGCCCTGGGTTGTTCACTGTGCCCTGCAGCCAGACCGGCGTGAGCCAGAGGTAGGCCGGCCCCAGCGTTTCCAGTGCCGCTTCGGTGGTCAGCAGCTTCATGAGCGATGCAGGATTCATCGGCTTGTCGGGCTGCCACGACAGGCGCACCGCGGGCTTGCCGACCTCCTGCACCACCGCGACCATCGCATCGCGCGGCAGCTTGGCGCGATCCAGTGCGGCCTCCACTTCGGTGGGCAGGCCGCGGGCCTGGGCGCAGGCGCCGGCGAGCAGCAGTGCAAGGGCGGGAACGAGAGCGAATCGTTGTGTGATGGAAGGCATCTTTCGATGATCGCATGGCATGCCTGCGCGGCCCGAAGACCGGGTGCGGTGACCTAAACTCGACGGATGACGACGCTGTTGGCCTTCGATACCGCGACCGAGCGCATGAGCATCGCGCTGGCGCACCAGGGACGGACCTGGGTGCGCGAATCGGCCGGTGGTGCGCAGGCTTCGGCGCTGCTGATCCCTGGCATCATGGGCGTGCTCGATGAAGCCGGGGTGGAGCTCGCACAGGTCGATGCCATCGCCTTCGGCCGCGGGCCGGGCGCCTTCACCGGGCTGCGCACCGCCTGCTCGGTGGCGCAGGGCCTGGCCTTCGGTGCGAACAAGCCGGTGCTGCCGGTGGACACACTGCTGGCCGTGGCGGAAGACGCGCGGCAGGGCGAAGCGCCGCAACGCATCTGGGTGGCGATGGATGCGCGCATGAATGAGATCTACGCGGCGCACTACCTTTATGAAAATGGACACTGGAGCACACTGGTGGCGCCGTGTCTCATCGACGTGGCCATGCTGAACGAGCACTGGGCCGCGGAGGCACCGCAGGCCGTGGCCGGCTCGGCGCTCACGGCCTTCGCCGGCCTGCAGACCGGCCAGGCGCGGCTCGCGCCCGATGCATCGCCCCATGCCCGCGCCATGCTGCCGCTGGCCTTGACGATGTGGAACGATGGTGCCGCCGTCGATGCAGCACTCGCCATTCCGCTGTACGTGCGCGACAAGGTGGCGCAGACGACCGCTGAACGCGAGGCGGCGAGGCTGGCGAAGGAAAGCGCGGAGGTTTCCCGATGAGCGCCTTGGTGCGTGACGACTTCCTGCCGCAGCGCATGATGGTGAGCGACCTCGACGAAGTCGCCGCCATCGAGTGCGCCGCCTACGACTTTCCCTGGACCCGCGGCAACTTCATCGATTCGCTGGCCGCCGGCTACCACGCCCGGGTGCTGCGTGCGCCCGAGGGCGAACTCATCGCTTACTTCGTCGCCATGAAGGGCGTGGACGAGATGCACCTGCTGAACATCACCGTGGCGCCGCTCGAGCAGGGCAAGGGCTTCGGACGGCGCATGCTCGACGAGGTGGCCAGCCTATCGCGCCTGCACGGGGCCGACCGCCTGTGGCTGGAGGTCCGCCTGAGCAACCAGCGCGCGCGCGACCTCTACCTGCAATACGGATTCCGCCACATCGGCGTGCGCAAGGGCTACTACCCCGCATTGCACGGCAAGCGCGAGGATGCCAACGTCATGAGCCTGGAACTGGGGAGGCTGCATGCCGTGGAGTGAGCGACAGATCGCGATGTTGGGTGAAATGGGTCTGCGGCTTCCGCCGCAGACCCATTTCGTCGAACAGGATCGCTCCCCCCTGCCCCCCTCCGCGAGGGGGGAGGGCGAGGCCGTGGCCTCGCCAGACGCCGGCGGCGTGGCGCCGGTGCGTGCTGCACCCATCGCCGTTCGGGCTGAGCTGGTCGAAGCCTCGAACCCGATCGTCACACCCACCCCTGTCGTCGCCCGCGGCAACCGCCCCACTGGCATCGACACCATGGACTGGCCCGCGCTGCGCGAGGCGGTGGTCGCCTGCACCGCCTGCAAACTGTGCGAGACCCGCCGGCAGACGGTCTTCGGCGTCGGCAACCAGCAGTCGCATTGGATGGTGGTGGGCGAGGCGCCGGGCGAGCAGGAGGACATCCAGGGCGAGCCCTTCGTCGGCAAGTCCGGGCAGTTGCTGGACAACATGCTCAAGGCGCTGGGCCTGGGCCGCAAGGACGCGACCCCGCCCGATCCGTCGCGGCAGGTGTACATCGCCAACACGCTGAAGTGCCGGCCGCCGGGCAACCGCAATCCGCAGCCGGAGGAGCTCGCGCAGTGCGAGCACTTCCTCATCCGGCAGATCGAGCTGGTGAAGCCGCGCATCATCCTCGCGATGGGGCGCTTCGCGGTGCAGAGCCTGCTGCGCAGCACCGAACCCATCGGCCGGCTGCGCGGACGCGTCCACAGGTACCAAGGGGTACCACTGATCGTCACCTACCACCCGGCCTACCTGCTGCGCAACCTTGAAGACAAGGCGCGGGCCTGGGACGACCTGTGCCTCGCCGCTGAGACGGCCTCCGGCTGAACCGGCGAACACGATGAACGCCCCCGAGCCCGTCCCCGGCGATGCCTCGGCAAGCAATGCGCTGCTGCGGCTGATCTCCGACAACGTGCCGGCGGCCATCGCCTACTACGACGCCAGCACCTGGCAGTGCCTGTTCGCCAACAACCGCTACGCGCAGACCTTCGGCTGGACCACGGAGAACATCGTCGGCCACACCTTCGCCGACGTGATCGGCGAGGCGGCGGCACGACAGATCGACCCGCAGGTGCAGCAGGTGCTCAAGCAGCGTGCCAGCGTCACCTACGAGCGCCAGCTGGACGCGGCCGACGGCATGCACCGGCTGGAGGTGAACCTGTTGCCGCACCTGGGCGAGCAAGGCGAGGTCATCGGCTGCTTCGTGCTCATCTCGGACATCACCAAGTTCCGCCGCACCGAGGCCGCCCTGCGCGAGTCGGAGGAGCGGCTGGCCAAGTTCATGCAGGCCAGCTGCGAAGGCATCGTCTTCCACAAGGACGGATTCATCACCGACGCGAACCCGCCCGCGCTGTCTCTCGTGGGCTACGAATTGCACGAGCTGCTGGGCCGCAAGACGCTGGAGTTCATCGCGCCCGACCACGTGGCCAAGGTGGCCTCGGTCATCGCCTCGGGGCAGGAGACGGCCTACGAGAGCGTGCTCATCAACAAGCACGGGCAGCGGCTGCCGGTGGAATTCATCGTGCGCACGATGATGCACCACGGCGAACGCGTGCGCATGACCATCATCCGCGACCTGCGTGACCGGCATGCGGCGCAGGCGCGCATCCACCACCTCGCGCACCACGACACGCTCACCGGCCTGCCCAACCGCAGCGCCTTCATGGAGTACCTGGAGCACCTGCTCGTGGCCGCGCGCGACGGCGGGAGCCAGCTCGCAGTGCTGTTCATCGACCTGGACCACTTCAAGCGCGTCAACGACTCGCTGGGCCACCTGGTGGGCGACACGCTGCTGCGCACCGCCGCCTCGCGCATCACCGGCAACCTGCGCACCACCGACGTGGTGTCGCGTTTCGGTGGCGACGAATTCATGGTGCTGCTCACCCACGTGGCACACCGCAACGACGTGACCGAGGTGGCGCAGAAACTGCTGCTGGCGATCGAGGCGCCACTGCATGCAGAAGGGCGGCCGTTGTCGGTGACCGCGTCCGTGGGCATCGCGATGTTCCCGAACGACGGGCTCACGGCCGAGGAACTCATCAAGCACGCGGACACCGCGATGTACCTGGCCAAGGCGCGTGGCCGTGCGCAGTTCCGCTTCTTCGATCCGGCGATGGCGAGTTCCGCCTACGCCGCGATGGTGATGGAAGGCGAACTGGGCCAGGGCCTGGAGCGCGGCGAGTTCGAGTTGTATTTCCAGCCGCAGGTGAGCGCGCGGGACGGTTCGGTGGTGGGTGCGGAGGCGCTCATCCGTTGGCACCACCCGGCGCGCGGCCTGCTGCTGCCCGGCGAGTTCATTCCCGTGGCCGAGCAGCAGCGGCTCATGCTGGCCATCGGCCAGTGGGTGCTGCGCGAAGCGGCACGCTGCGCGGCGCGCTGGCATGCGATGGGCCTGAATGTCGCACCCATCGCGGTGAACCTGTCGAGCATGCAGTTCCAGGCACCGTTCTTCGCCGAGACGGTGGCGCAGGTGCTGCGCGAGGAGGGCGTGGACGGCCGGCTCATCGAGCTGGAACTCACCGAGCGCATGCTGATGGACGACCTGCCCGAGGTCAGCGGCAAGCTGAAGCAGTTGTCTGCGCTGGGCATCCGGGTGTCGGTGGACGACTTCGGCACGGGCTACTCGTCGCTGGGCCACCTGAAGGAGCTGCCCATCGACAAGATGAAGATCGATGCGTCCTTCGTGAAGGACCTGCCCGGCGACCGCGGATCCACCGCCATCACGCGGGCCATCATCCAGATGGCCAGCAGCCTGGGTATCACGGCGATCGCGGAAGGCGTGGAAACGGAGTCGCAGCGCTCGTTCCTGGCGCTGAATGGCTGCGATGAGCTGCAGGGCGACCTGATCAGCAAGCCGCTGAGTGTGAAGGACTTCGAGGTTTGGGTGCGCGACCGCCGGGCCGCGCCCCATCTGCTGAACGCCTGACGAACTACTTCTTCGCCTTGACCGGCCGCTTCCAATTGGCGAGCGAGACCTGCTTCGCTCGCGCCACCGTGAGCTGCCCGGGCGGCGTGTCCTTGGCGATGGTCGAGCCGCCGCCGATGGTGCCACCGTCGCCCAGCGTTACCGGCGCCACCAGCACGCAGTTGCTGCCCACGTGCACGTCGTTGCCGATGACGGTGCGGTGCTTGTTCGCGCCGTCGTAGTTGGCGGTGATGCTGCCCGCGCCGTAGTTGACGCGCTCGCCGACTGTCGCATCGCCCAGGTAGGCGAGGTGGTTGGCCTTGGCGCCCTTGGCGAGCGTCGAGTTCTTCACCTCGACGAAGTTGCCGATGTGCACCTCTTCGCCGAGTTCGGCACCCGGGCGCAGCCGCGCGAACGGGCCGATCAGCGAACCCGCGCCGACCTTCACGCCCAGCTTCTCGCCGTCGATGTGGGTGTACGGATGGATCACCGCATTCGCACCGATGACCGCATTGCGGATACAGCAGTTCGCGCCGATGCGCACGCCCTCGGCCAGCTCCACGTGGCCTTCGAAGATGCAGTTCACGTCGATCTCCACCTCCGCGCCGCACACCAGCGCGCCGCGCACATCGAAGCGTGCCGGGTCGGCCAGGCGCACACCGGCTTCCATCAGCGCCTCGGCCCGGCGGCGCTGGTAGCGGCGTTCCAGGTCGGCCAGTTGGGACGGGCTGTTCACGCCCAGGATCTCGGTGTCGCTGCCCGGCTGTGCCGTCACCACCGGCACGCCGTCGGCCACGGCCAGGGCGACCACGTCGGTGAGGTAGTACTCGCCTTGGGCGTTGTTGTTCTTCAGCTGGGACACCCAGCGCTTCATGAGCTTCGTGGGCCCGGCCATCACGCCGGTGTTGATCTCGCGGATCTGCCGCTGCTCGGGGGTTGCATCCTTCTGCTCGACGATACCGATGACCTGGCCGTTCTCGCGCACCATGCGGCCGTAGCCGGTGGGGTCGGCGAGGTCGATGGTCAGCACCGCCAGCTTGTCGCCGCCGCTGGCCGCCAGCAGCGTGCGCAGCGTCCTGGCCTCGATGAGCGGCACGTCGCCGTACAGCACGAGGGTGGTGCCTTCGTCATGCAGGTGCGGCACCGCCTGCTGCAGGGCGTGGCCCGTGCCCAGCTGGGGCATCTGCCGTGCGAAGTGCAGACCGGGCGCGCCGATTGCTGCTTCCACTTCGTCGGCGCCATGGCCGGTGATCGTCACAATGCGGTCGGCGCCCAGCGACGAGGCCGTGTCGATCACGTGCTGCACCAGGCTTCGCCCGGCGAGCGCGTGCAGCACTTTCGGCTTGGCCGACTTCATGCGGGTGCCCTTGCCCGCGGCCATGATCACGATGTCCAACGCCATGAAAAAGTCCTTAGTCAGAATCGCGATTATCGGCGCCCTGACCCTGGTCCTGGCCGCCTGCACCGCCGTGCGCTTCGGCTACAACCAGGGCCCGCAGCTGGCCTTCTGGTGGCTGGACCGGTACATCGACTTCGACGATGCGCAAGAGGTGAAGGCACGCGAGGCGATCGGCGAGTGGTTCCGCTGGCACCGCGCCACCCAGCTGCCGGACTACGCGGCCCTGCTGGCCAAGGCCCAGGCGGAGGTGGCCGAACCTCTCACCGGTGCGCAGATCTGCCAGTGGACCGAGGCCATCCAGCAGCGCATGGACACTGCCTTCGAACATGCGCTGCCCGCGCTGGCGGACTCGGTGCGCGCGCTCACGCCGCAGCAGCTGGAGCACCTGAAGCACAAGTACGAGAAGAACCTGAAGGAGTACCGCAGCGACTTCCTGCAGGATGACGCGGACGATCGCCGCAAGGCGCAGATCAAGCGGGTGGCCGAGCGGGTCGACATGGTCTATGGCCGTGTCACCGATGCACAGAAGGCGCGCATTGCGCAGCTCACGGACGAGTCACCGCTGGACCCGCAGGGCTGGTACGTGGAGCGCAAGAAGCGGCAGGACGAGGCGCTGGATGCGATGCGCAGGCTCAGCGCGCAGCAGGCGTCGCTGGATGACGCGAAGGGCGTGGTTCGTGGCCTGTACAAGGACATGCTCCAGTCCCCGCGCCCGGCCTACCGTGCGTACCAGCAGCGGCTCATCCAATACAACTGTGAGTTCGCGGCGCAGGTCCACAACCTCGCCACGCCCGAGCAGCGCGCGCACGCGGTCAAGCGCTTCAAGGGCTGGGAGGAGGACGCGAGGGTGCTGGCGAGCCAGCGCTGACTCGCCAGGTTCAGGTGCGGTTCAGGACGCGCCGATCTGCGTCACCACGCGGCGCGGATTCGGTCCACCGGCCGGGAAGTCCTTCAGCCCGGCCTGGAACATCGCGCCGAGCAGCGAGTTGATCGACGACGAATACCCGTCGTTCGTCACGCGCACTTCATACAGCGCCTGCCCCGACTTGCGGTCGCGGATCAGCATCGCCACCTCGCGCTCATAGCTGGCCGGCTCGTAGCCGAAGCCGCTGTAGAAGCCGGGCCGGTAGAAGCCCGGGCGGCCGTAGAAGCGGTGGGTGTAGAGACCGCCGTGCCACCAGAAGGGGTTGTCGAAAGGCGAGGGCTCGTTCGGGCTCACCCGTGCGCCCAGGTTCACGCTCACGTCGGCCGTCTTCGGGTCGGTGGCCAGCTGGAATCCGGCGCTTTCCATGGCGCGGTGGGCGGCGTCTTCGAGCAACTGCATCTGCTGCGGGTTCTGCTCCTGCGAGGGCAGCCGCTCGAAGGTGTAGGTGCTGGGCTTGCGGTCGGCCGGCCACTGGCTGAACGTGGACACGTCGCTGCTCAGATCGCGCAGGCCGCTGCAGGCGGTGAGCGCAGCGGCGGTGATCAGGATACTCAGGGCTCGTTGCATGATGTCTCTCCTGTCATTCGACGGCCGGGACGAAGGCTTTCAGTCGTCGCGGTGCAGCTTGATGGCCGTGCTGGACGGCGTGGGCCCGCAGTCGTCGTCATCGTCGAACGCGCGGTCTCCCTCGGGGTTGACCACCCCAGTGGTTTTGAGCGTGGTGAAGGGGTACAGGTTCCGGTCCATCATGTGGCTGGGAACGATGTTGCCCATGGCGGTGAACAGGTTGTCGATGCGCCCGGGGAACTGCTTGTCCCACTCGCGCAGCATCTTCTTGATCTGCACCCGCTGCAGGTTCGCCTGGCTGCCGCACAGCGTGCACGGAATGATCGGGAACTGCCGGTGCGCTGCCCAGCGCTCGATGTCGGTCTCGGCCACGTAGGCCAGCGGGCGGATGACGATGTTCTTGCCATCGTCACTCACGAGCTTGGGCGGCATGCCCTTCATGCGGCTGCCGAAGAACATGTTCATGAACAGCGTCTGGATCATGTCGTCGCGGTGGTGCCCCAGGGCCACCTTGGTCGCACCCAGCTCGCCTGCCACCCGGTACAGGATGCCCCGGCGCAGGCGCGAGCACAGGCTGCACATCGTCTTGCCCTCGGGAATGAGTCGCTTGACGATGGAGTAGGTGTCCTGGTTCTCGATATGGAAGGGTACGTGCAGGCTCTTCAAATATTCCGGCAGCACGTGCTCGGGGAATCCCGGCTGCTTCTGGTCCAGGTTGACCGCGACGATGTCGAAATTGATGGGTGCGCGCTGGCGCAGGTTGATGAGGATGTCCAGCAGCGTGTAGCTGTCCTTGCCGCCGGACACGCACACCATCACCTTGTCGCCGTCCTCGATCATGTTGAAGTCAGTGACCGCCTGCCCGACCAGGCGGTGCAGCCGCTTGGACAGCTTGTTGATCTCGTGCGCGGCGCGCTTGTCTTCCTGGTCGAGTACGGCACTCATGTCTTCAACTTTCTTTACTTCTTGGCTTCGGCCGAGGTTTGCGAAATACCGAAGACTTCGCAGCCAACTGCCTCGCAGTCGGGGTACACATCGGGCTTCTCGGTGGACACACGCGCTGCCCTGACCCGCGGGTGGGCCAGCATCAGTGCGAGGATGTCGTCACACAGCGTTTCCTGCAAGTGGATGTGCCCCTGCTTCACGCGCATCGCGATGGTGCGGCGGATGAAGTCATAGTCCACCACCTCGTCCAGGTCGTCTTCCTTGGGCGTGGACAGCGACAGCGGGATGTACAGGTCCACGTTGATCAGCACCCGTTGCTCGCCCTTCTTCTCGAAGTCGTGCACGCCGATGTTGATCCAGACCTCGTAGTCGCGCAGGAACAGCCGGCGGCAGTCCATCAGGCTCGGGTGGTGCAGCAGGCTGTGCATGTCAGTGTTCCTTGGCAGGGTTGGCGATGAACAGCACGTCGCGCGATTGCGCCTGCAGGTGCTGGCCGCCATCGACCATCAGCGTGGTGCCGGTGATGGCCGGGGATTCGATGAGAAAACGCACCGCGCGGGCGATGTCCGACGGCGTGGACGAGCGCTGCAGCGGGGTGAGCGTGCGGGCCTGGGCGAACTCGCCCTCGGTCATGGGACCGGAGACCAGGGTGATGCCTGGCGCCACGCCGCAGACGCGGACCTTGGGCGCCAGGGCCTGGGCCAGCATGACGGTCGCGGATTGCAGGGCCGCCTTGGAGAGCGTGTAGGAGAAGTAGTCCGGGTTGGGGTTCCAGAGCTTCTGGTCGATCAGGTTCACCACGCAGCCGGTCGTGCCCCCGGCGAGCTGGTCGTGCAGCGCCTGGGAGAGGATCACGGCTGGAGCGACGTTCGCGCGCCAGTGGCGGTCCATGGTTTCGAAGCCGAAGCTGGCCGGCTTGTCGTATTCGAAGATGGAGGCGTTGTTGACGACGCCGTCGAGGCGGCCGAAGCGCTGGACGACCGCGGGCACCAGGGCGCGGCAGGCGGATTCGTCGGAAAGATCGGCCTGGAAGGTCTCGGCGCGGGTCCCTTTGCGGCGCAGCTCATCGGCCGTGGCTTCCGCCTCCTCGCGCGAGCCGCGGTAGTGAACGCCAACGTCGAAGCCGCCCGCCAGCTCCAGCGCGATCTCGCGCCCCAGCCGCCTGGCGGCGCCGGTGACGAGGATGACGGGGCGGGAAGCCATGGTTTCTACAATCCGGCGATGCAATCCAAGGAACCCTCCAGTGTATCGGGCGCCCTCGCGTCGCTGATTCGCCGCGCGATCGTCCGGGACGGCGGATGGTTGCCCTTTGACCGCTTCATGGCCATGGCCTTGTACGCGCCGGGGCTGGGCTACTACTCGCGTGGCGACCGGCAGTTCGGCAGCCTGCCCTCGTCCGGCAGCGATTTCGTGACGGCGCCGCAGTTGTCGCCCTTCTTCGGCCGCGCGTTGGCGCAGCAGGTGGCGCAGGCGCTGGTAGGTTCCTCCAGCGACGAGGTGTTCGAGTTCGGCGCCGGCACGGGGGCCTTGGCCCTGCAACTGCTGCAGGCGCTGGGCGACCGCGTGCGGCAGTACAGCATCGTCGACTTGTCAGGGACCTTGCGTGAGAAGCAGCGCCAGACCCTGGGCGCGCTGGCGTCGAAGGTACGCTGGCTCGATGCGCTGCCCGAGCGCATGAGCGGCGTGGTCATCGGCAACGAGGTGCTGGACGCCATGCCGGTGCAGTTGCTTCACTTCGACGGCCGCACCTGGTTCGAGCGCGGTGTGTCGCTGGACGGCGAGCGTTTCGCGTGGGCCGACCAGATCACCGACCTGCGTCCGCCGGTGGACAGCCCGTTCGTGCCCGGCACCACCACCGAGATCCATCCGCAGGCCAAGGCGTACATCGCCACGCTGGCCGAGCGGCTGGAGCGCGGTGCAGCCTTCTTCATCGACTACGGATTCCCCGAGGCCGAGTACTACCTGGCCCAGCGCACGGGCGGCACCTTGATGTGCCACCGGGCCCACAAGGCAGACACCGATCCGCTGTCCGATGTCGGCGACAAGGACATCACCGCCCACGTCGACTTCACCGGCATCGCCATGGCCGCGCAGGATGCCGGCCTCGACGTGCTGGGCTACGCCACGCAGGCGCGCTTCCTGATGAACTGCGGCATCCTGCAGATGCTGCAAGGCGAGGGCGTGGCGGCCGTCGCCAACGCGCAGAAGCTGCTCAACGAGCACGAGATGGGCGAGCTGTTCAAGGTGATCGGCTTCGCAAGGAACTGCGACGCCGCGTTCACCACCAACCCCGTCGGCTTCACGAGCGGCGACCGGACGCACACGCTGTGATCCGCTGGCTCATCGTCATGTGCGTGGCCTTGCTGATCTTCAGCGGGCTGCGCACCTGGCTGGAGAAGATCGGGCTGGGCCGTCTGCCGCTGGACTTGCGCTTCCGGCTGTTCGGCCGCGAGGTGTTCCTGCCCATCGGCAGCTGCGTGCTGATGAGCTTCTTCGCGATGCTGCTGGCGAAGGTGTTGTAGGCCTCAGCCCAGCCCGTCCGCGATGGCCTTGGCCCGAGCCTGGTAGATCGCCTGTCCGATCGCGGGGCCGGCCAATCCCTTCTGGGTGGCTGCGGCGGAGATGGTCCGCGTGTCCACCGCGAGCGCGAGGTCCAGCGCCTTCTGCAGCCTCGGACGCTGTGGATACGGATCGTCCTCCATGCCCAGCCGTCCGCGCGCATCGCATTCGCAGGCCAGCAGCATCTGCGAAAAGCGCGCCGGCCGGCGGATTGCATCGCAGCGCTCGATGAGCCGCATGATGGCCGCGGCGTTCAGCTCGCCGCTGCGGTGCACGTTGCCGTGCTCGCGCGCCACCACCTCGGCCAGCTCGCGGCATTCCACCGGCACCTTCCAGCGCTCGCACACCTCGAGCACCAGGTCCACGCTGCGTTCCTCGTGCTTGATGTGCCGCGGTAGCACGTCCTCGGGGGTGGTGCCCTTGCCCAGGTCGTGGCCCAGGCAGGCGAAACGCACGGGCAGCGGCGCGTCCAGCTTCGCGCTCATGTCCAGCACCATCATCAGGTGCACGCCGGTGTCCACCTCGGGATGATGCTGCGGCGGCTGCGGCACGCCCCACAGGCGGTCCACCTCGGGCAGCAGCCGGGCGAGCGCGCCGCATTGGCGCAGCACCTCGAACATCTTCGAGGGATGCTTCTCCATCAGCCCGCGCGACACCTCCTGCCACACGCGCTCGGCCACCAGCGCATCGACTTCGCCGGCAGCCACCATCTGCTTCATCAGCTCGACCGTTTCGGGCGCGACGCTGAAGTCGCCATAGCGTGCCGCGAAGCGTGCCAGCCGCAGGATGCGCACCGGGTCTTCGGCGAAGGCGGGCGACACGTGGCGCAGCACGCGCGCTTCGAGGTCCTTCTGCCCGCCATGCGGGTCCACCAGCACGCCGTTCTCATCGCGCGCCATGGCATTGATGGTGAGGTCGCGCCGGGCGAGATCGTCTTCCAGCGTGACGCCGGGGTCCGCATGGAACGCGAAGCCGTGGTAGCCCGGCGCCGTCTTGCGCTCGGTGCGCGCCAGGGCGTATTCCTCCTTCGTCTGCGGATGCAGGAAGACCGGAAAGTCCTTGCCCACGGGCAGGAAGCCCTGGTCGATCATCTGCTGCGGCGTCGCGCCCACGACCACCCAGTCGTGGTCGTGCACGGGCCGCCCCAGCAGTTCATCGCGGACTGCGCCGCCGACGACGAAGCTCTTCATCTTGCGTGAAACGTGAAGGGTGAAACGTGCGAATGGTCGCACGTCACGCCTCAGCCCGCGCGGGAGGTGCGGTAGGGCTCGTCCTCGGCAATGAAGTCGTGCTCTGCCTTCGCGTCGCGGATCCAGGACTGCATCGCCGGCAGGGCGTGGATGCGGTCCACGTAGGCGGCGATGCGCTGTGGCACCGGCAGCGCATAGGTGGCAATGCGCGAGCACACCGGCGCGTAGTAGGCGTCGGCGATGGAGAAGCTGCCGAACAGGAAGGGTCCGCCGTGTTCGTCGAACTGCTTCTCCCACATCTGCACGATGCGCTTGAAGTCGCGAGCCGCGTCGGGCTGCTCGGCCAGCACGCGTTGGCCGATCTCCGGCAGGTGTGCTTCGATGTTCATGCCGAAGTGGTTGCGCAAGGCGCCGAAGCCCGCATGCATCTCCGCACACAGGCTGCGCGCACGGGCACGGGCCAGGGGCTGCACCGGCCACAGGTTCTTGCTCGGGTACTTCTCGGCCAGGTATTCGGCGATGGCCAGCGTGTCCCACACCGCGAAGCCTTCGTCGACCAGCACCGGCACGCGTCCGGACGGTGCGATCTTGGCCAGCGTCTTCTTGAAATCCGACTCATCGGTGAAGGACAGGCGCAGCTTGATCTCCTCGAACTGGATGCCCGACTGCGTCATCAGGAGCCAGGGGCGAAGCGACCAGGACGAATAATTCTTGTTGCCGATGTAGAGCTGCATGGTGGTTCCTCGGTGTCTTGTCGTGTTGTGGAAAGAGCCGCCATGCTAGGTCGCGCGAGGGGCTTGGCGGATGACGAATGTTCATCGGTTTCATGCCGATGGCGCATCCGCCCGCTCTGCGGAGATCAGCGCCGCCCGGCCTGCGTCCGCCATGGGTCGAGCCGTGCGGGCCCATCGGTGCCGGCCAGCAGGCCGGGCATCACGCTGTCCACCGACCGGGGACGGATGCCGAAATTCGTCAGGCCGGGCAGCGTTCCGCTGGCCACGTTGTCGATCTTCATCGCGTCGACGTTGTCACGCGACATGAGCGGCGCGCCGGGCAGCAGTTCCAGCAGGGCGGCCTGCAGCCGGCCGACGGCATGCGGCAGCCCGATGATGGGCCGCGGGTGCCCCGACCACAGGCCCGCCATGGCGACCAGCTGGCGCAGCGTGTAGACCTGCGGCCCGGTGCATTCGATGGTCTGGCCGATGGTGGTGCGGTTGTCCAGCGACTGGACGATCAGCTGCGCCACGTCCTCCACCCACACTGGTTGGAACTTCGCGTTCGCGCCGGCCAGCGGCATCACCGGGAAGATGCGCTGCAGCCGGGCGAACAGGTTCAGGAAGTGGTCGTGCTCGCCGAAGATGACCGAGGGGCGCGCGATGGTGAGGTCCAGCGGCGCCTGCTTCAGCGCCGCTTCGCCCGCGGCCTTGGTGCGTTGGTACAGGGCCGGCGAGTTCTCGCCCGCGCCCAGGGCGCTCACATGAATCATCCGCTTCACGCCACAAGCCGCGCAGGCATCCGCCAGGCGTTTCGGGAACTCGACGTGCGCCCGCTGGAATTCGGCCGGCCGGCCATGCAAGATGGCGATGAGCTGGATCACCGCATCCTTGCCGCGCAGCAGCCGGCGCAGCGTGGCGTCGTCGTGCACGTCGGCGCGCACGATCTCCACCGTCGGCAGCGCCTGCAGGCTGCCCACCCGTCCCGGGAAACGCGTGGGCACCACGATGCGCCCGCCCGCCCCGCCGGAGCGCGTCACGAGCTTGTCGCAGACGCTGTTGCCCACGAAACCGGTACCGCCCAGGACGAGGATGTTGTTCATGTGATCGAGGTCAGGTCAAGGCAGGTCTTTCTCGGGTTCCGGCGCGTTCGCGTCGCGCGGGCCCACCACCCGGCCCAGCCGCGTGCGCAGCACCGGGGCTTCGCCGTTGAGCAGCGCAGCGTAGATGGTGGCGTTGGACATCACCTTTTTCACGTAATCACGCGTCTCGGGAAAGGGGATGTTCTCCGCCCAGGCCGAGGTGTCGAGCACCGGGCCTTCGCGCCAGCGGCGCGGGCGGCCGGGCCCGGCGTTGTAGGCCGCGGCGGCCAGCGGCTGCGAGCCCTCGAAGGCATCGAGCACGTGGCGCAGGTAGCCGGTGCCCAGGCGCAGGTTGGTGCCGGGGTCGTTGATGAGTTCAGGCCGGTATTCGACGCCGTACTTGCGCGCCGTCCATTTCGCGGTCGCGGGCATGAGCTGCATCAGCCCCGAGGCACCGACGTGCGAGCGCAGCGTCGCCATGAAGCGCGTCTCCTGGCGGATCAGGCCCATCACGTAGGCCGGGTCCAGGCCCAGTTCCTTGGCGCGGGCCACGATGTCGTCGCGGTAGGGCGTCGGGTAGCGCTGCGCGACGTCGATTTCGGCCTTGGTGCGCTCGCTGGTGTTGATGCACAGCTGCCAGTCCTGCGCGTCGCAGGCCACTTGCGCAGCGGCCAGCAACTGGCGGTCGCTCATGCCGCGCAGGGTGTAGTTCCACTCGCGGCGGCCTTCGTCGCGCAGGCCCAGGGCCGCGAGCTGCAGGCCGCGGGCCAGGCCGGGCGTGGCGGTCGCGGCTGCACGCTCTTCCGCGGTCAGCGGCTGCGGCGCGGCGGGCAGGGCAAACGGCTGGCCGATGGCTTCGGAGGCCAGCGCGCCGTAGAAGCTCAGCTGTCCGGCGATGGAGGCGAACATCTGCCGCGACTGGTCGCGCATCGCGTCGCCGGACTGCGAGTTGCGGGCCAGCGACTGCAGGCCGCGCGCCTTCCAGTAGATCCACGACGGGTCGCGCTGCTCCTCGGGACTCATGGCATCGATGGCCTGCACCACCTGCTGCCAGCGGCCCTTGCCGTCGTTGGCACGCAAGGCGGCACGTGCCTTCCAGGCCATGGTGTCGTCGGGCCAGTCGAGTTCGCGGTTCTTGTCCTTGGCGAAGACGAGTTGGGCGTGCTGGTAGTGGTCGGCGGCTTCGGGCAGCAGCTTCATCGCCGACTGCTTGGCCACGCTCGCCCAGGCCCAGGAGGCGAGATCCGGAGGCAGGGTCCGCTCCCAGCGGTCGGTGAGGGCGCCGGCAGCGGCGTCGGGATCATTGGACGCCATGCGCATGAGCGCGAGCGTGGCGATCTCGGCATTCGCGCGGCCGCCCGCGGCGCTGGCCTTGCGGGTGATGAACTTGGCGGGGCTGTCCGACAGGTCCTGCACCAGGCTGGCGGTGGGAATGCTGATGAGCGCTGCGGCTTGCCTGGCCACGCGCACGCGGCCGGCTTCCATCGCCAGCCGTGTCTTGCGCCACACGTCGGCGGAGTCGAACAGCTTGGCATCGATGAGCGTGGCCGCCAGCAGGTTGCAGCCGTCGTCGGCCTCGCGCTGCGCGAACCAGGCGGCGCGGGCGGCATCGGCCACCTCCTTGCCGGCGAGGTGATTGGTCAGCAGCGCATAGCAGGTGACCTCACGGTCGTCGTTCATGCGGAACTTGGGGAAGTCCGCCGCGAAGTTGGTCCAGTCGCGGCGGTGGCCCAGCTCCAGCAGCCAGTCGTTGCGCAGCCGGTCCTCGACGTAGGTGTTCTTCCAGCGGGCGTAGAAGCCGTCGACCTCGGCCTGCGTGGCCTCGCTCAGCCGGTTGCTCAGCTCCCAGTAGTCGGCCCACATCGCCAGCGGATGCTGGCTGGAGATCGCCGCAGCGCGCGCCGCTGCCAGGCGGTTGCGGTCCTTCTTGCGGAAGGCCTCGCGCGCATCGGCGACAGGGTCGGGCGTGGATTGCGCATGGGCCGGCATGCAGGGCGCCATGGCCCCCACGCTCACGAGCACGCTGCTTGCCAAGGCCGCGAGCCTGCCGCGGGCACGCCCATATACTGAACTGCAGGTCTTCAACTGCTATGCCTTCCTGAGATTGTGGCCAGCCATCCCGACGAATCCGCCGCGCCGCCGCGCAAAGCCCTGCGCGACCGGCTGCATCAGACCCGCGACCGATTCGTCGCGGCATCCGGCACCGAGGCATCGCCCGCATTGGCCGCTCACCTGAGCGACGTGCTGGCCGAACTGATGCCCGAGTGCCTGGGGTTGTACTGGCCGCTTCGATCCGAATTTAACGCAGCGGTTGCATGCCTCGAAGACAGAAATCTCGATGACCTTGCGCTGGCTCTACCCTTCGCCACGAAATCGCCGGTGCGAATGCACTTTCGCGCATGGGATCGGCACACGCCTGAAGCGAAGGACGAGTGCGGGATTCCCTCGCCGCAGGGCAAGCCGGCCGAGCCGGATGTGGTGCTCGTGCCTTGCCTGGGTTTCACGCGAACGGGCTTCCGCCTCGGTTACGGCGGCGGCTACTACGACCGCTGGCTGGCCGAGCATCCGCACGTCACGGCGGTGGGCCTGGCGTGGGCTTGCTGCGAGATCGACGAAGCCGAACTCGGGCCGCAGGCGCATGACCATCCGCTGATGCTGGTGGTGACCGAGCAGGGCGTGATCGGCGGCTGAGCGCCGCTCAGTCCGATTCGGTGTTGAGGTCTTCCTCGCTGACCTCGCCGATGGCATGCCGGGTGTCGGCCGCCCGGTCGTTCACCCAGTCGGCGAACTGCTTCACTTCCTCGCGGCCCTGGCCGGCATTGGTGGTGATCAGCCAGTAGGCATAGGGGCTGCTGGTGCGGCCCTCCTGGCCGAAGGGCTCCACGAGATCGCCGCGGCCCAGTTGTTCGGCCACGAGCGCGAGCCGTGCCAGCCCCACGCCTTGCCCGGCGAGTGCCGCCTGCACCTGCTGGTAGGTGTAGTTCAGGTAGAGCCAGCGCCGCGGCTGCAGCTTGCGGTGGCCCATGGCGGTGAGCCAGGGTCGCCAGCTCAGCAGTTCGCCGCTCGGGCGGTGGTCGTCTTCCTCGATGAGGGTGAAGTCGGCAAGCTGCGAGGGGTTGTCCAGCTTCGGGGCCTTGCCCTGGCGGATGTCCTCGGCCAGGGCGCGGCTGATGACCGGCGTCATCACCTCGCCGAACATGCGCTGGGCGCCGGCCGGTGCCGCCTGCGGCGTGCAGTGGCGCAGGGCGATGTCGATCTCAGGGTCGTCCAGGTCCACCAGGCGGTCGTTCGCCGAGACGCGGATGTCCAGGTCGGGGTGGTCCCGCTGGAAGGCCTCGATCTGCGGCAGCAGCCACAGCGAGGCGAAGGACGGGAAAGTCGTGAGGTGCACCGCCCGCCGGCCGCGCGACTGGCGGATCTGCCGCACGCTGGCATCGAGCCGGTCCAGCCAGGGCGCCACCACCCGCAGCAGCATGGTCCCGCTGCTCGTGAGCTCCACATGCCGGGTGCCGCGGGTGAACAGCGGCGCGCCCAGCTCGTCTTCCAGGCCCTTGATCTGCCGGCTGATGGCCGACTGCGTGACGTGCAGTTCCTCGGCAGCCTCGCTGAAGTTCAGCCGCCGGGCGACGGCCTCGAACGCGCGCAGGTTGCCCAGCGACAGGGCGCGGTGCCTCAGCGTATTCATATCAATTCCGCATTAAACGGCCTGTTCGAATTCATTGGAGTAAACCCTGGGTCTTGCCGATGATACAGGGGCAGTCACAACAAAACAGCAGTTTCGGCCTACAGGAGATTGATGATGAGAACGCAAGTCTTCCCCCAAGCAGGTGCGGCGGCGGTGCAGTTTGACGCCCCGGTTCGTGTCGAGCGGCTGGCCGGCGAATTCGCCGTGCTGAGCGGACGTGTGTGGGTGACCCGGCAAGGCGACCTGGACGACTACGTGGTCGAGCCGGGCCAGCGCTTCTTCATCGAGCCGGCGGATCACGTGGTGGTCGAGCCGTGGACGGCCGGTGAATCCGTCGAGGTGGCCTGGACGGCCTATCCCCGGCTTCCGCGCGCCGAGGCCTTGCCCCGCGGTGCAGCCGCTTTCGCCTTGCGCGGCTTGGCGGCTGGCGCGGCCTCCGTGGCCTTCGGCTTGCGGCGGGTCGAGCTGGGCTTGGACGCCCTGGCACGCAGCGCAGCAGCGATGGCCAGGCGGGCCCAGGGTTGCATCAGGGCGGGCGACTCCATCGCTTCGGCCGGCACGGTCCAGTAAGCCGAGACGGTGACCGGCTTGCCGGACGCCTCGTAGACGAACGGCTCGCCACCCGCGCCTTCGAACTGGGCGCGGGTCTGGTCATCCGTCTTGAGGAAGAGCTGGTCGAAGGCGATCAGCGCGATGAACAGGTCATCGACGTAGATGCCGTGCCCGCCGAACATGCGGCGCAGTTTCACGGCGCCCAGGGGCGCCAGCAGTTCCGCGCTGTGCGCGGCGAGTTCTTCGTAGGCCATGCGCGGCATCTTGCACAATGGGCCCATTCGCGGCAACGGCCTTCACGAAACGAATGGAATCCGACAAGAGCGATGACGAACAGGCGGCAGCGCTTCGCAAGAAGCTGATCGCCGCGCGCCAGGCGCTGCCCGACCGGCTGGAGCGTGCGGTGGCGCTGCAAAGCGTGCTGCGCGTGTGGCTGGTGGGCCGCAAGGAGATGACCATCGGCGCCTACTGGCCCATCAAGGGCGAGTTCGACCCCCTGCCGGCGCTGTATCGGTGGTCAGAGACCGACGACAAGCGCCGCATCGGCCTGCCGGTGGTGGACCGCGAGGCCGGCTCCCTGAAGTTCCACGTCTGGTACCCCGGCTGCCCGACGGAGCTGGACGCCTACGACATTCCCAAGCCCAAGGGCACCGAGGTCTTCGAGCCGCAGCTGCTGCTCGTGCCGTGCGTGGGCTACGGCCCGGCCGGCGTGCGGCTGGGTTACGGCGGCGGCTTCTACGACCGCACGATGGCCACCATCACGCCGCGGCCGAAGATGGTGGGCCTGTGCTATTCCAATGGCTTCCTGCCGCTGCTGCGCTCCAAGCCGGGTGACCTGCCGCTGGACGCCCTCATCACCGATGACGGCGTCGTCTGGGAGGCCGAGGGCTGATCAGCCCAGGTTCAGCCGCTTGCACAGCTCGATGGTGAGCGCCGACTGGTTCATCGTGTAGAAGTGGATGCCCGGCGCGCCACCGGCGATGAGCCGCTCGCACAGCTCGGCGACCACATCCAGGCCGAAGGCGCGGATGGACGCGGAGTCGTCCATGAAGCCTTCCATCTTCAAGGCCACCCAGCGCGGGATCTCGATGCCATCGCGCTGCGCGAACTGCGCGATCTTGGCGTAGTTGTGGAAGGGCATGATGCCCGGCACCACCGGTGCGTCGGCGCCCATTTTCTTCGTCTCCTCGACGAAGTGGAAGTAGCAGTCCGGGTTGAAGAAGAACTGCGTGATCGATGAGCTGGCGCCTGCGCGCACCTTGTCGACGTAGTGCTGAAGGTCGCGCCGCGCATAGCGCTGCTCAGGGTGGTACTCGGGATAGGCGGCGACCTCGATGTGCCAGTCCTTGCCCTGCGTCTCGCGGATGAAGCGCACCAGCTCCGCGGCGTAGCGGAACTCGCCGGCCATGGCCGTGCCGCTGGGCATGTCGCCGCGCAAGGCGACGATGCGGTGGATGTCCTGTGCGCGGTAGGTGTCGAGGATCTCCTTCAGCCCCCCGCGCGTGGAGCCCACGCACGACAGGTGCGGCGCCGCCTCGAAGCCGGCCTTGGCGATCGCCATCACCGTGTTCAGCGTCTTCTCGCGGGTGGAACCGCCCGCGCCGTAGGTGACGCTGAAGAACTCCGGCTTCATCGCGCCGAGTTCCTGCACCACGGTCCTGAGCTTCTCGTCGCCCACCGGCGTGTTGGGCGGGAAGAACTCGAAGCTGATCGGCACTTGCTTGGTGTTGCTCATCGATGCCCCTTCATCGGGTCTGTCCACGCCGCGCGTGGACGAAGAATTCATGGTTGCCGTCGCCGCCGGCGATCGGGCTCGGGAAATAGTCCTGCACCTGCAGGCCTGCATCGGTGCAGGCACGGCGGATGCGTGCTTCGACCATCACGAACGACGATTCATCCTTCACCAGTCCGCCCTTGCCGATGAACTCCGGCTGCAGCTCGAACTGCGGCTTCACGAGCATCAGCAACTGGCCGGATGAAGCCATCAGCGGCGCCAGTGCCGGCAGCACCAGCGACAGCGAGATGAAGGACAGGTCGCCCACGACGAGGTCGAAGCCGGCCTCGGGCATGGCGTCGCCCAGGATGGCGCGGTCGAGGTGGCGTGCGTTGACGCTTTCGAACGCCCTGACGCGGGCATCTTGGCGCAGGCTGTCGTGCAGCTGCGAATGGCCCACGTCCACACCCACGACCTGCACCGCGCCCCGCTGGAGCAGGGCATCGGTGAAGCCGCCGGTGCTTTGGCCGACGTCCAGGCAGGTCATGCCGGTGACGTCGATGCCGGCGCGAACGAGTGCGCCTTCCAGTTTCAATCCGCCGCGGCCGACGAAACGCAGTTCCGCATCGTCGGTGAGCCGCAGCTCGCAGCCTTCAGGCAGGTCCTCGCCCGCCTTGCGTGGTGCCGCCCAGCCCTTGGGGCCGAGCCAGTGCACGGCACCGGCGGCGATCAGCCGTTGTGCGGCAGATCGCGTGGGGGCCATGCCTCGGTCGACGATGAGTTGGTCGGCTCGCACTGAAATGTCCAATCACGGCCCTCATCAAGCACGCACCGTGGAGCCGGCTGTGCCGGGCCACTGGTGCGGCCACCTCGAGGGGGCGGCCGAAGGCCGCAGGGGGTGGGCTTAGTAGCGATACGTGTCGGGCTTGTACGGACCGTTCTTGTTCACGCCGATGTAGGCGGCCTGCGCATCGGTCAGAACGGTCAGCTGCGCACCCAGCTTGGACAGCTGCAGGCGTGCCACCTTCTCATCGAGATGCTTGGGCAGCACATACACCTTGCCCGCCTTGTACGCGTCAGGCTTGGTGAACAGCTCGATCTGCGCGATCGTCTGGTTCGCGAAGCTGGAACTCATCACGTAGCTCGGGTGGCCCGTGCCGCAGCCCAGGTTCACCAGGCGGCCCTTGGCCAGCAGGATGATTCGCTTGCCGTCAGGGAAGATCACGTGGTCGACCTGCGGCTTGATCTCGTCCCACTGGTACTGCTCGAGCGACGCGACGTCGATCTCGTTGTCGAAGTGGCCGATGTTGCAGACGATGGCCTGGTCCTTCATGGCCTTCATGTGGTCGTGCGTGATGACGTCCTTGTTGCCGGTGGTCGTCACGAAGATGTCGGCCTTGTCGGCGGCGTACTCCATGGTCACCACGCGGTAGCCTTCCATCGCGGCCTGCAGGGCGTTGATGGGGTCGATCTCGGTGACCCACACCTGGGCGCTCAGCGCGCGCAGCGCCTGGGCCGAGCCCTTGCCCACGTCGCCGTAGCCGGCCACGACCGCGACCTTGCCGGCGATCATCACGTCGGTGGCGCGCTTGATGCCGTCCACCAGCGACTCGCGGCAGCCGTAGAGGTTGTCGAACTTGCTCTTGGTGACCGAGTCGTTCACGTTGATGGCGCGGAACAGCAGCGTGCCCTTGGCGCTCATCTCGTTGAGGCGGTGCACGCCCGTGGTGGTCTCTTCCGTCACGCCGATGATCTTGGCGGCCTTGCGGGTGTACCAGGTCGGGTCTTCGGCGAGCTTGGCCTTGATGGAGGCGAACAGGCAGCGCTCTTCCTCGCTCTTGGGATCGCTGATGAGCGACGCATCTTTCTCGGCCTTCTGGCCCAGGTGCATCAGCAGCGTCGCGTCGCCGCCGTCGTCCAGGATCATGTTCGGGCCTTCGTCATCGGCACCCTTGGGGCCGAAGTCGAAGATGCGGTGGGTGTAGTCCCAGTAGTCGGCCAGCGTCTCGCCCTTGACGGCGAAGACCGGTGTGCCGCCCTCGGCGATCGCGGCGGCGGCGTGGTCCTGCGTGGAGAAGATGTTGCACGAGGCCCAGCGCACCTTGGCGCCCAGCGCCTGCAGCGTCTCGATGAGCACGGCGGTCTGGATGGTCATGTGCAGCGACCCGGTGATGCGCGCGCCCTTGAGCGGCTGGGTCTTGGCGAATTCGTCGCGGATGGCCATGAGGCCGGGCATTTCGGTCTCGGCAATCCTGATTTCCTTGCGGCCCCAGGCGGCAAGGGTGATGTCCGCGATCGCGTGGTCGGCGGTGGTCTTGAGGACGGCAGCGTTCATGTGTGGCTCCTAGTTCGTTCAGGAACCCGCGGACGCGAAGGTGGGGGAGATCTTGGAACTCACCCACGCCGGACACGTCGTGCGGGTGAGCGCGGTTGCAGTTCGATGTTCCGAGCCTGGGGACCTGTGGCAGGTGCCTTGCAACGCTCCTCGGAAAGTGGGACGCATTGTAGCGGAGCAGTTACCCGCCGTTGCCAAAGCTGCGTGATTCATCCCACGAACGCAGGGGTGGCTCCGGTGGGACGGCTCCTAGAATTCCCCTTCGCCCGTGACGGGCAACCACGAGGGAGATTTGCGTGAAACAAGCCATTCGAACCGCGGCCGCCTGCGCCGTCCTCGCATTCGTGGCCGGCTTGGCCGGCTGCCAGAAAGCCTCCGAAGCCGTGACCGAAAAGGCGATGGAAAAGAGCATGGAGGCGCAGATGAAGAAGGATGGCGCCACCGAAGCCAAGGTCGACCTGTCGTCGGGCACGATCAAGAGCGTCACCGTCGACAAGGACGGCACGAAGAAGGAGTTCGAGATGGGCAATGCCTCTGCCGTCTCGGAGGCTGACCTCGGGCTGCCGTTCTACCCGGGCGCCAAGATCGACAACAGCCACGTCATGAAGGTGGTGAACAACAACGAGATGGGCATGATGGTGCCGCTGGAAACGACCGACTCGCCGGAGAAGGCGGCTGCGTTCTACCGCGAGCGCCTGAAGGCGATGTCGAGCGGCCGCCAGTTCATGGACATGGCCGAAGGCAGCAGCACGACGCTGATGCTCGTCAACGAGGCCAAGAGCGAAGTCATCCAGGTCATGGTGTCCGCCGGAAAGAACGGCGAGGCGGCGACGTCGATCCTGCTGAACGTCTCGCGCAAGAAGCCAGCCTGATCCCACGCCGGCTGTGCCAGACTGCGGCACATGAATGTGCTGCCCTCCAGGCCCTGGACGGCCCTGTCCGAGCATGAAGCCCGGGCGGTGGCCGGTGTCCTGACCGACATCGACGACACCCTCACGACCGCCGGTGCGATCACCGGCGATGCCATGCTGGCGCTGGAGGCCTTGCGGGCCGCAGGCTTGCCGGTGATTGCCATCACCGGCCGCCCGATGGGATGGAGCCTGCCGTTCGCGCAGTCCTGGCCCATCGATGCCATCGTGGCGGAGAACGGGGCCGTGGCCTTGTTCAAGCAGGATGGGTCGCTGCTGGTCGAGTATTCGCAGGACGAGGCCACGCGCGCAGCGAACGCGGTGCGCCTGAAGGCCGCGGCCGCTCGCGTGCTGGCCGAGGTGCCTGGCACCAGCCTGTCGCGCGACAGCGAAGGGCGCGTCACCGACATCGCCATCGACCATTCGGAATTCGCGCAGCTGTCGCAGTCGCAGATCGACGAGGTCGTTCGCGTGATGCGTGACGAAGGCATGCACGCCACGGTGAGCTCCATCCACATCAACGGCTGGTATGGCGGACACACCAAGCTCAGCGGCGCGCGCTGGATCGTTCAGAGGCTCCTCGGGCGCGACATCGAGGCCGAGCGATCGGCCTGGGTGTACGTGGGCGACTCCACCAACGACCAGCAGATGTTCGGGCACTTCCCGCTGAGCGTGGGTGTGGCGAACCTGCTGGCGTTCGCGGACCAGCTCGACGTGTGGCCGGCCTACGTCACCGCCTCCGAGCGTGGAGCGGGCTTCGCGGAGATCGCGCAGCGGCTGGTGGCCGTGCGGCGCACGATCTGAAGCTCAGAGATCGAGGAACAGCTTGAGCCGGTCGACCTCGTCGGCCAGGGCCGAGCGGAATGCGCGATCCCGCGGGGCGCGTCCCTCGACGTAGCCGAAGCTTGCTTTCAGGCGGCCGCTGTCCGTGTTGGCGTTGCACCAGCCGACGACCTGGTCGCACCACAGCAGGGGCAAGGCGTAGTAGCCGAGCTTGCGCTTGGCTGCAGGTGTGTACGCCTCGAACCGGTAGGCCCATCCCCAGAACAGCTCGAAGCGGCGGCGGTCCCAGACGATGGGATCGAAGGGCGCGAGCAGGCGGACTTCGTCTTTCAGTGCGTGCCGGGACGATGACGGTTTCTCGTCGGCCGGCCAGAACCAGTCGACGCCGTCGATGCGTGCATGCGACAGCCGTTGCCTCGCGCGCTGGATGGCCGCGGTGAGGTCGGCCTGCCACTGCGGCGTGCCGTGGCGCAGCCGGCGCACGAGGTTGCTCAGGCTGGCCGCCGGCAGCGGGGCGTACTTGCGAATGATCACGTCGACCAGCGCATCGAGCTGCTCCCTGCGCTGGGCCGCGTCCAGCGGCGCGTCGGCATGCTCGTGGGCTGCGTAGATGCGGATGCCGTTCTCGCGACGCGCGACGCGGATGAGGCCGCGGTAGTGCATGCCGTCCAGCAGGTGCGTGGTGGCGCTGGACGAACCGCCCCAGTAGTTCTCCACGCTGCCGTGCGCGAAGTGCGCATCGACCTCGCGGGGATGGACCTCGCCGCGTTCCCGGATGAAGTCAAGCAGTGCCTGCGACCGCTTGCGGGTCGCAGCCGGCCAGGCAGCGCGCGGCGTGCGCGGATGCATCAGGCGCTGCAGGTCGGCGCTGAGGAAACCGTAGTTGACGAAGAAGTCCTCTTCCACCTGCAGCCGTGGATACCGGCGTTCGAGGTCGCCGGCGCGATAGTCCTTCACGCGGTGGCGCAGCGTGAGGTCCTGCGCGCGGGCGGGCGCCCGGATCGGGTCGGCCTGGATGAAGCCGAGCCTGCGGATCGCTGAATGAAGCGTCGTCGGCTTGAAGAGGGACCGCGCCACCGCATGGCGGCGCAGGTCGTCGAGCTGGGGAGGGGGCAGGGCCATATGCCCGAGATGATGCCCCCTCGGACGCCAGGCCGCTGGCCTCAGGGCTTGAGCGAGCTCTTGCCGATGTTCTTGTCGAGGAAGTCCAGCACCTGGGTGTACAGGTCCACGTTGTTTTCAAGCTTGGCGAAGCCGTGGCCTTCCTCTTCCTTGGCGATCCACACCACGCTCTTGCCTTCCTTTTCCAGTGCGGAGCGCATGTTCTTCATCTGCTCCAGCGGCACGCGGATGTCGTCGATGCCGGCATAGATGAGGATGTTGGCCTTCATGCGCTTGGCCAGGTTGACCGGGGACACTTCCTTCAGCATCGCGGCGTCCTTGTCCGGATCGCCGGCCATCGCCTTCCAGATCTTCAGGCCGATCTCGCTGCGGGGGATGTCGCCGTAGGTGGAGGTCATGATCAGCTCGAGATCGGTGACCGCGAGGCCGGACACGCCGCACTTGTACTTGGCCGGCGTCTTGGCCAGGCCCATGAGGGTCGAGTAGCCGCCATAGCTTGCGCCCGACAGGCACACCCGACCGGCATCGGCATAGCCTTCCTTGATGGCCCAGTCGGTGGCGTCCTCGATGTCGTTCTGCATGTTCTTGCCCATCTGGTGCACCGAGCTCGTGTACAGCTTGGTGCCCAGGCCCGTGGTGCCGCGGAACTGCGGCACGAGCACGGCGTAGCCACGCGAGGCGAAGAGCTGGCCTTCGCGCTCGCCGAAGCCCATGGTGCCCCACATGTCGGCACGCGCCCACGGGCCGCCGTGGATGTGCACGACCATCGGCAGGCGCTCACCGGCCTTGCGGTCTGCCGGCACGAACAGGTAGGCCATCTGTTCCTGGCCATCGCGCGTCTTGTAGAACACCGTCTGCATCGGCACGAGCTTGTCCGGCGTCAACCAGGGGCGGCTGGTGAACAGATCCTCGAGCGACTTCTTGTCCTGGTCGAGGATGTACCAGCGCGCCGGCTTGCGGTCGGAGTAGGAGGTGATCAGCAGGCGGTTGCCGTTGGGAATGCGCCGGAAGGTGTTGATCGTGTCAGGCAGCGCGGCGTCGATCGACTTCTGCAAGGACGCGTAGGTCGGATCGATCCAGACTGTCTCGTACTTCGCGCCGGCCACCGCGAAACCTGCGACCTGGCGGGTCTTCGGGTCCACGATGATGCCGGGCAGCCGTTCGCCGTTGGCGGCGGCGCCCATGTCGAAGCGCGGATGCTGCGCCAGCAGTTCGCCCAGCTGCTTCTTCTTCGGGTCGTACTTGAAGATGCCGGTCGTGGCGCGGCCGACGTTCGAGGCGACGATCAGCGTCTGGTTGTCGTCGTCGAAGTACATCGGGATCATGCCTTCGCTTCCGATGTTGAAGCGGGTCAGCTCCTGCCACGGCGACTTCGCGTCCTCCCGGTAGTTCACGATGACCACCGGTTCATCCTTGAGGAAGGCGGTCGCGACGCGCGGAACGTCGTTGCGATCGAGGACGTAGCTTTCGGTGAGGTCGGGCCTGCCTTGCGTGAGGAGTTCGCGCTTGCCCGTCTTCACGTTGACCTTGTAGAGGTCGTTCGACCGCACGCTGGGCTCGTTGGCCGTGGCGAAGATTTCTTCCTCGCTGCCCTGAACGCGTCCGGCATATTCCCAGGACCGCAGGGTCATCTGTCCTGAACCGATCTGCTGCTTGATGCTGGGCGAGATCACCCGGAATTCCTTGCCCTCGCGCGTGATGGTGAACAACCCGCCCTGGCTGAGTTGCGCCGCGTCACCCACCGGCTTGTTCAACTGGCCGATGGAGAACACCAGGCGCTCGTTGCCCACCCAGCTGACGTCCACCACATCGTCGCCGTCGAAGTTGGTGATGATGGAGGCCTTGCGCGTGGCGAGGTCCACGATGGCGAGGTTCATGCGCTCCTTCACCGCCATCGTGACCGCCATGTACTGGCCGTTGGGCGACAGCGTGGGACTGCGGAACTGCGGCGCCTTCCAGATGTCCTCGATGCTCAGGGGGGCGGCCGCTGCCGGCATGGACGCGAGCGTCCACGTGGCCATCGCAGCGACGAGCCATGTTTTCAGGAATCTCATTCGACGAACTCCGTTGATGTGGGGGCGCAGGCAGCCGTGGAAAAGCAAATGGCGCCGCGAGGGCGCCATTTTTATCAGACTCCGGGGTGTGAAAAGCGCGGGTTTCGCCTCTAACTTCCCCGAGTTCCTCAGAGACCTGCCGCTGCGCGCAGGGTCTTGGCCTTGTCCGTGCGTTCCCAGCTGAACTCCGGCTCTTCCCGGCCGAAGTGGCCGTAGGCGGCCGTCTTGCCGTAGATCGGACGCAGCAGGTCCAGCATCTGGATGATGCCCTTCGGACGCAGGTCGAAGTACTCGTTGACCAGCGCGGCGATCTTGTCATCGGAGATCACGCCCGTGCCTTCGGTATAGACCGTCACGTTCATCGGCTTGGCCACGCCAATGGCATAGGCCACTTGGATCTGGCACTGGCGGGCCAGGCCCGCCGCCACGATGTTCTTGGCCACGTAGCGCGCGGCGTAGGCGGCCGAACGGTCGACCTTCGTCGGATCCTTGCCGGAGAACGCACCACCGCCGTGCGGGCAGGCGCCGCCGTAGGTGTCGACGATGATCTTGCGGCCGGTCAGGCCACAGTCACCTTGCGGGCCGCCGACGACGAAGCGGCCGGTCGGGTTGATCAGGAACTTGGTGTCCTTGAGCCACTCCTTGGGCAGCACCGGCTTGATGATCTCCTCGATCACCGCTTCGGTGAACTCGGGCTTCATCTTCTTGCCGTCGCTCATCTCGGGCGCGTGCTGGCTGGACAGCACGACCGTGTCGATGCTGTGGGGCTTGCCGTTGACATAGCGCATCGTCACCTGGCTCTTGGCGTCCGGGCGCAGGAAGGGCAGGCGGCCGTCCTTGCGCAGCTGGGCCTGGCGCTCCACGAGGCGGTGGGCGTAGTAGATCGGCGCGGGCATCAGCTCGGGCGTCTCGTCGCAGGCGTAGCCGAACATCAGGCCCTGGTCACCGGCGCCGGTGTTCAGGTGATCGTCGGACGCGTGGTCCACGCCCTGGGCGATGTCGTTGGACTGCTTGTCATAGGCCACGAGCACGGCACAGCCCTTGTAGTCGATGCCGTATTCGGTGTTGTCATAGCCGATGCGCTTGATGGTGTCGCGTGCGACCTGGATGTAGTCGACATGCGCGTTGGTGGTGATCTCGCCGGCCAGCACCACCAGGCCGGTGTTGCACAGCGTTTCAGCGGCCACGCGTGAACGCGGATCCTGCGCGAAGATCGCGTCGAGGATGGCGTCAGAGATCTGGTCGGCGACCTTGTCGGGATGCCCCTCGGACACCGACTCGGACGTGAAAAGGAAATCGTTCGACGACACTCGTAAACTCCCGTCAGGTTGCACACAGATGCGTTGCCGCCCTGATTGGGTGAGATTCGGCGAACGCTTTAGCGGTATGTGGGCCGGATGCCCTCGCCCCGCAAGTAGTTCAATAACTCGGCGATACGCGCATTATAAGAAACATGCAGACCCTGTTTCGCTGGCTCTCGCGATGCCCTTTGTGGTTTCTGCACGTTCTAGGGGGGACGCTCGGCTGGGCCAGCTACCTGCTGTCGGGCAGCTACCGCCGCCGTTTTGACGCCAATGTCCGGCAGGCCGGCGTGCCGCCTTCGCGGGCGCGCCGTGCCATCGGCCATTCCGGGCGGCTCCTGATGGAGTTGCCGTACCTGTGGATGCGCCCGGCCACCGTTGCGCTCGGCCGCCGGCTGAGCTGGGAGGGCGACGAACTGATCCGCGCCGCGCATGCGCAGGGCAAAGGCATCCTGTTCCTCACGCCCCACATGGGGTCGTTCGAGGTCACGGCGCAAGGCTACGCCGAGCGCTTCTCCGCGGCGCAAGGCCCCATCACCGTGCTCTACCGTCCGGCGCGCAAGGCCTGGCTGCGCGAACTCGTCGACACCTCGCGCGGGCGGCCGGGCCTGGCGACGGCGCCAGCCACCCTGGCGGGCGTTCGCCAGATGATCCGCGCCCTGCGGCGCGGCGAAGCGGTGGGCCTGCTGCCCGACCAGGTGCCGCCGGCGGACATGGGCGTGTGGGCGCCCTTCTTCGGCCGTCCGGCCTACACCATGACCCTCGCCGCCCGGCTGGCGCAGCAGACCGGCGCGGTGCTCCTGCTGGCCTGGGGCGAGCGGCTGCCGCTTGGCCGGGGCTGGGTCATCCACCTTGCGCCCTTCACCGAACCGCTGCCAGAGGGCGCGGCCGCTCAGGCAGAATCGGCCGCCGCCGTGAACCGGGCCATGGAAGCCGTCATCCGCCAAGACCCCGGGCAATACCTGTGGGGCTACGACCGCTACAAGGCACCGCGACCGGAGATGGCGCTGGACGGCACGGCCGCCGCTGCTGAAAACCACAAGGATTGACGTTGGGCTCTCGCATCCTCCTCGGGCTGTTCTGGGTGCTGCACTGGCTGCCGCTGCCGCTGCTGGCGGCCGCCGGGCGCGGGCTCGGCCGGCTGCTGCATGCGCTGGCTGGGTCGCGCCGGCGCATCGCATTGCGCAACATCGAACTGTGCTTCCCGGAGATGTCCGAGCCGCAGCGCCGGGCACTCGTGAAGGAGCACTTCCTCTGGCTGGGCCGCAGCATCGTCGAACGCGGCGTGCTGTGGTTCGCGCCGGTCAGCCGGCTCAAGCGCCTCATCCACGTCGAAGGCGACGTGACGCTCGCCGAGCGCAGCGACCGCCCGGTGATGTGGCTGGTGCCGCACTTCATGGCCCTGGACGTGGCCGGCGCCGCCACGCAGATCTTCCAGCGCCAGCAGGTGGCGTCCATCTACCAGGAGCAAAGCGATCCGGTCATGGACGCCGCCATCCGCCGCGGCCGCCTGCGCTTCAACCAGGGCGACGTGTTCCCGCGCAGCGATTCGGCCAAGCCGCTGATCCGCGCGATCCGCAAGGGCTGGGCCTTCTTCAACCTGCCCGACATGGATTTCGGCGAGCGAGATGCTGCCTTCGTGCCCTTCTTCGGCGTGAGCGCGGCCACACTGCTGGCGCCGTCGCGCATGGCGCGGGCCCTGGACATGGTCGTGCAGCCCGTGGTGGCCGAGATGCTGCCGGGCGGGCAGGGCTACCGGGTCCGGTTCCTCGATCCCTGGACGGACTTTCCCACCGAAGATGCATTGGCAGACACCACGGCAATGAACCGCTGGATCGAGCGGGAGATCCGCCGCAACCCGGCGCAATACCTTTGGGTCCACAAGCGCTTCAAGACGCGGCCCGCGGGCGAACCCGGCCTGTACTGAGCCCGCGATACCGAGGGTTCGGCCGCAACCCTGCCGGGGGCGGGCCTTTGTAGAGTGCTCGCAGCCGGGCGTGGCATGCTCAAGTTCCCCTGTCCCGGGCCGAAACCGAGCATGACCCGCCCCAACCGTTCAAGGCGGCCCTTCCGGAGGCGTGTCACATGAGACTGCGCGTGTTGTCTGCTGTCGCTGCGGGTTTTGTGCTGGCGCCTGTCCTGGCGTTGGCTGCGCCGCTCACCGTCGCCGTGGCGCTCAATCCCATGGCCCTGCCGCTGCTGGTCGCCCAGCACGAAGGACTGTTCGCGGCCGAAGGCCTGGACGTGAAGGTCATCGAATGCGTGAGCGGGGCCCGCTGCATGAAGACCATGCTCGACGGCGATGCCGACGTGGCCACGGTGGCCGACACCCCCATCGTCTTTCGCAGCTTCGAGCGCAACGACTTCTGCGTCATCGGCACCTTTGCTTCGACGACCAACGATTCCAAGCTCGTCGTGCGCAAGGACTCGGGCATCGACCGGCCTTCGCAGCTGGCCGGCCGCCGCATCGGGGTGGCGGCGGGGACGTCCGGGCAGTTCTTCCTGGACAGCATGCTGATGATGCACGGCGTGGAGCCCCGCCAGCTGCAGATGGTGAATGTTCAGCCCGAGGACATGCCGCAGGCGCTGGCCTCGGGGCGCGTGGAGGCGCTGTCGGTCTGGGAGCCGTATGCCTGGCGCACGGTCAAGGCGATGAAGGGCGGCGTGCAGGTGCTCAATGCCACCGGCATCTACACGGTGACCTTCAACCTGGTGACGAGCCGCAAGCTGGCCGGGCCGCGCGACGCCGACCTGGCGGCGCTGCTGCGTGCGGTGGAGCGCGCCGAGCGCTTCATCCAGCAACAGCCGCAGCGCGCGCAACGCATCATGATGGACCGGCTTTCCGGTGACCAGGCCTTCATCGACTGGGTCTGGCCCGGCCTTCAGTTCCGGCTGGCGCTGGACCAGTCCCTCATCAAGACGCTGGAGAGCGAGGCGCGCTGGGCGATGCGCGAAGGCCACGTCAGCGGCAAGCAGATTCCCAACTACCTCGGCTTCGTGCATGCTGTGCCGCTGAAGTCGGTGCTGCCCGACGCCTCGAACATCGCCCGCTGATGAAGATCCGCACCCTCTTGCTCACCTCGGCCGTGGCGGCGCTGCTGGCCACGCTGGGCGGCGGCATCATCGTGTGGCTGGCGGTGGCCGCGGCCGCCGACGCGAGCGCCGAAGAGGAACATGCGCAGGAGGCCTCGCGCGAGACCGCCAACCTGCTGGTGCTCACACAGGAGTACGTGCTGCACTTCGAACCACGGGCGGCGCAGCAATGGCAGCAGCGCCAGGCGGCGCTCGCGCTCATCCTGGCCGGCGGGCATGAATCGCCCGCCTTGCAAAGCCTGCGCCGCACCAACGGTGACCTGCCGCAGGTGTTCGACCGGCTGCTGGAACTGCCGGGGTCGCCGGATTCGCCGCTGAAGACGCGCCGCCAGGAATTCCTGGTCGACGAATTGCTCACGGCCACGCAGATCCTTGCCGACGGCGCCTACCGCTGGGCGCGCGAGGCGTCGGCCACGCAGATGGAGGCCGAGCGGCGCTCGCAGCACTACGGCATGGCCGCATTCGCCCTCGTCGTCGCGCTGCTGCTGGCGCAAGCCCTGCTGGTCATGCGGCGCGTGCTGGGGCCGGTGGCCCGGCTGGGGCGCGCCACCGCGGCTGTGGAACGCGGCGACCTGAACATGCGGCTGAAGGGGCATACCGAGGACGAACTCGGTGAACTCAATCGCAGCTTCAACGCGATGACCGAGTCGCTGGCCCAGCGCACGGCCCAGCTCGACCGCGAAATCGCCTTGCGTGCCGAATCCGAGGCGCGCGTGCGCAGCATCATCACCAACGCGCCGGATGCCTTCATCAGCATCGACGAAGAGGGCCGCATCGACGAGTGGAACCGGCAGGCCGAGCTCACTTTCGGATGGCAGCGCGACGAGGTCCTGGGCCAGTTGCTGTCGGACCTGCTGATTCCTCCAGGCATGCGCGCGGGCCACAACGCCGGCATGAAGCACTTCGTGCGCACGGGCGTGGGGCCGGTGATCAACAACCGCCTCGAAGTGAATGCGCTGCACCGGGACGGCCACGAGATCCCGGTGCAACTGTCCATCGCGGCGATGAAGAACGGCGACACCTATACCGCCAACGCCTTCTTGCACGACATCTCCGGGCGGCGGGCGGCGCAGGAGCGGTTGTCGGCCAGCGAGAAGCGTCTGCGCGACATCACCAACAACGTGCCGGTGATCATCTCGTACATCGATGCCGACCACCGCCTGCAGTTCGTCAACGAGACCTTCCACGAATGGATGGGCGTGGCGCCCGGCGATGCCGTCGGCCGCAAGCTCATCGAGGTCGTCGGCCCGGTGCTGCACAGCCAGCGCCGCCACAACATCGACCGCGCCCTGAAAGGCGAGCGGGTGGTGTTCGAGGTCGAATCGGAGATGCGCGGCCAGCTGCGCTGCCTGCAGAACGTCTACATCCCCGACGTGCGCCCGGACGGCACCGTGGCAGGCCTGTACGCCGTGGCCAGCGACGTGACGGCCCTGAAGCAGGTGGAGCGGCGCCTGAACGAACTGGCCCGAATCGACACGCTCACCAGCCTGCCCAACCGCCGCCAGCTGGAGGAAAAGCTCGACCAGGCCGTCAAGCGCAGCCGCCGCTCGGGCCGTCCGTTGGCGGTGCTCTTCCTGGACATCGACCACTTCAAGCAGATCAACGACAAGCACGGCCATGGCGTGGGCGACGAAGTGCTCAAGGAATTCGCCGTGCGGCTGGTGCATTGCGTGCGCAGCACCGACACGGTGGCACGCCTGGCCGGCGATGAATTCGTGATCGTGCTCGAAGGCCTGAACGACAGCGCCGAGGCGCAAATCGTGGCGCGCAAGATCGGCCAGGCGCTGGGCCCGGCTTTCGGCGAAGCGGCGGGCGGGCTCGCGCTCAGCTCCAGCATCGGCGTGGCCTTCGTCGATGCTGGCACGAAGGTGACGCCCGAGCAGATCATCGCCAAGGCCGACGAGGCCCTGTACCGCGCCAAGCGGGCCGGGCGCGCGACCTTCGCCGTGACCGAGTGGTCGTCGGACGATCTCGCGCCCTGAGCCGCAGCGCCTACGAGCGGTTGAGCACCTTGGGCACCGCAGGCGCGCGCAGCCGGTGCGCTTGCGGCATGTCGCTGCCCAGGAGCGGTTGAAGGTAGCTTCGGAAGGCGTCGGTCACGTCGGTGCCGCTGGGCGCGATCAGCTCATCTTCCATCACACGCGTTTTCGCGGCGACGCTGTCCAGCGGCACCAGCTCGAAGCCACTGGCGTAAGAACCCGTGCGCTTGATGGCGACCGACCCGTTGCGCCCGCCGCGCATGGCGAACTGCACCGCCCGCTCTCCGGCCTCGCGCGCCTCGCGCTGGTCCACGTCCGACACGCAGCCGAGGAAGCTGCGCTGCAGGTAGCCGAAGGTGTCGCCGCGCACGCGCTTGATCTTGAGCTTGTCCTTGATCTCGTCGCACAGAAGGTCCGCCAGCGCGCCGGTGCCCGACAGCTGCACGTTGCCGTGGGCGTCGCGCTCCACCGATTGCGCCAGCTGGGTGATGATGGCCTCGCCCGAGGCGTCGTGGATGCCCTCGGACACGGCGATGATGCAGCGCCCCAGCTTGTCGTAGGTGCGCTTCACGTCGGCCAGGAAACTCTCGATCGAGAAATTGCGCTCGGGCACGTAGATGAGGTGCGGGCCATCGTCGTGGTACTTGCGCGCCAGCGCCGACGCGGCCGTCAGGAAGCCGGCGTGCCGGCCCATCACCACGCCCACGTAGACGCCGGGCAGCGCCGCGTTGTCGAGGTTGGCGCCGGCGAAGGCTTGCGCCACGAAGCGCGCCGCCGAGGGGAAGCCCGGCGTGTGGTCGTTGCCCACCAGGTCGTTGTCGATGGTCTTCGGAATGTGGATGCAGCGCAGCGGGTAGCCCGACTTGCTCGCCTCCTCGCTCACGATGCGCACCGTGTCCGACGAGTCGTTGCCGCCGATGTAGAAGAACTGCCCGATCTCGTGGGCCTGCAGCACCTTGAAGATCTCCTGGCAGTACTTCAGGTCGGGCTTGTCGCGGGTGGAGCCCAGCGCCGACGCCGGCGTGGCCGCCACGCGCTCCAGGTTGTCGTTCGTTTCCTGGCCCAGGTCCACCAGGTCTTCGTTGACGATGCCACGCACGCCATGCCGCGCGCCCACCACGAGGTCGATCTCCCGGTATCGCCGGGCCTCCAGCACCGCACCCACCAGCGACTGGTTGATCACGGCCGTGGGGCCGCCGCCTTGCGCAATCAGGATCCTGTTCGATGCCACGAAGCCTCTCCTAGAAAGTCGATCGTCGGGATGAATCCCTGTCCTCCAGGGACTCGCCAGTGCGTTGATATAGCGCCGTAACCGCGTTGTTCCTGCCGGGTCGATCCCTAGTGTGACGGCAAATGCCGGGGTCCTTCGATCTAGGGGCTCAACGCGTTTTTCCCCCAGTTGGAGGATGGCGGCACCCGGGTCGGCGACCTACTGTCTGTTCATGAACAGGGAAGTTCGACGAGCCGTCTCCAACGTGTTGTCGGGCACGCAGCTTGCCGAAAGAAAGTCAGAGAGAACGCCATGAGCCTCGCACTTTATCGACTCCGCTTGTACTGGGACGGCCGGCATGGGGCGGTACGCAACGGCGACGACACCCGCATCCTGGTTGAACGTCCGCTGCTTCGCGGTGCAGCCAACGCCGACCAGCTCGAGGAAATCGACTATGCGCCGGAGGTGAACGTCATGCAGGTGCGCGAGCGCACCGGTGACTGGCGGCAGATGACCGCCGACGAGATTGCGGCCTGTGACGCCTTGCTGGCCGGGTTGACCCAGCCCGACTGGCTCACGGCCGAGGCGGCCTGAGCGGGCCGCCCGCGCTCAGGCACGCAAATCGAGCAGGGCGCCCAGCATCTGGTCGTGTGTCTTCACGACCTGCAGGTTGGCCTTGAAGAGATAGACCGACGACATTTGCTCCACCATGTCCGCCGCCAGCTGGTCCAGGCCGTCGCCTTCGGGCAGTGCGGCCACCGTCGCGGACACCCCACCCCCCGCATCTTCCACCGGCACCACCGTCTCGCGGCGGTAGCCAGGCGTCTGCGCGTTGGCGATGTTGTTGCCCGACGCGTCCGCGCGCTTCAGCGCGACGTTCAGGCCCGACATGGCAATGGCGTTGAGTGAATTCATGGCGTCTCGTCCGGTTTTCGGCGGCCTGTTGCCGGACTTGAGCGCTTTTTGCCGACAGGCTCACGCGACAATGCGGCCATGAAGACTTCCGAGCGGATCAACCTCGTCGCCGACCGCATCCAGGCGGTGCTGGATGCCCACCCCCAGCCGGGCAGCAACGTGCAGGCCATGGCCGAATTGCGTGCCGCAGCTGCGCAGCTTGGCGCCAAGGACCCGTTTTCGTCGGGCAAGCTGGTGGAGCTGATGGAAAGGGCGCAGGTGTTCTACGGCCGGCAAAGCCTCTTTCGGTTGCCTGGAAGCGCCCAGCGCCTGTACGCCGTCATGCACGGCGAGCTGCTGGACATGCTGCGCATGCGCGCCCGGGTCATCGCGTCGCAGGATGATTGACGGCACGAGCACACGTACCCATCAAAAATCATTGCGCCTGGCCATTGGCCCCGCAAGCTGTAAAGGCTTGCAGTTTGCAAGTGGGGGCGTCGCTGCTTCAATAGCGCTGAACGACGCTGTCATTACAACAAGCTCAAAGGCGGCGCCATCCTCACGGGTGGCGCCGCCTGCGGCATTCTGGAGGGGCCGAGCGCCGCTCAGCGGGCGTGCATGCGTTCCCAGTAGGACACGGCCTTGCCCACCCAGTCGTTGAAATGCGGGTCGTGAAGGGCGTAGTAGGGAATGCCGCGGGCGGTGAACCGGGCTGCTTCCTGAGTCAGGCCGCGCCGCGGGCAGCGCTCGGCTTCCAGCTCGATGGCATGCAAGGCGATGGCGCGCTGCATCGGGTCGGGGGCCAGCAGGTGCTCGCGCAGGCTGCGGGAATCGGTGATGGGGGCATCCTGGTGGTGCTGCATGTCTCGGAATCTCCGGCGAATCTCTGTCTCCCTGGTGTCGGCAGGGGCAGGGCGCACCTTGAGTCGGAGTTGCACGCCCGACAGAGGCCTTTTTCACGGGATCAGGCCGGCAGGGTCTCTTTCCGCTCCGGTTCGATGGCCGCCGGCAGTGAAGCCACCCGGGACTTGCCCAGCCGCTTGGCCAGGTACATCGCCTGATCGGCGCGGGCGAGCAGGGTGGAGCTGTCCGGTGCATCCTCCGGGAAGAGCGCGATGCCGATGCTCGCGCTGACCAGCACGTCCGCATGCCCATCGATGAGCGGCCCGCGGATGGCCTCGATCAAGCGCTCGCCCAGAGCTGCCGCGCTGATGCGGCTGTCCGCATCCAGCACCACCGCAAATTCGTCGCCGCCCAGGCGGGCGAGCAGGTCGCTTTGCCTTACGGTGCGGGCGAAGCGTTCGCTGACGCGCTGCAGCAAGGCGTCGCCGGCCTCGTGTCCGAGGGAGTCGTTCACGCGCTTGAAGCCGTCCAGGTCGATGAACAGCAGCGCCGCCAAGCGATGCTGGCGGCGCGCCCGCATGACGGCGCGTTCCAGCTCCTCCAGCAGGTAGCGCCGGTTGGGCAGCAGGGTCAGCGCGTCGTGGAAAGCGTCGTGGGCCATGCGTTCGTGCAGGGCCTGGCGCGCGGCAGCTTCGCGCCGCAGCAGCCGCCAGACCAGCACGCTGGCCACCGAGGCGACCAGGAACAGCACCAGCGCCGCGCCATAGGTGGCGGCCCGGCGCCGTGCCACGAGCTTTTGCAGGGCGGCGTTGCTGTCGGCCTCCAGGGCTTCGAGCTGGCCGATGATCTTGTTGATCTGCACCATGTAGTGCCGGCCGTTGTCGGCATGGGCCAGCGTCTCGGCCACGTCGCGGCCGACGTCGCGCTGGGCCTGGATCGAGTCCTCCAGGTCCTCCAGCTTCAGGCGCTCCCAGCGTCCGAAGCTTTCCAGCAGCTTGGCGGCGGTGGGGTCGCCGGCGTACATCGCCACCAGCGTGGCGTGGTATTGCCGCGCTTCCTGGGTGGACTTTTCCCAGCCTTCGAGGTGGCGCGCATTGGCCGTGATCAGGTAGCCGCGCTGGGCCGTCTCGGCCTTGTGAAGGCTGTTGAGGGTCTTTTCGAGCACCAGCAGCCGCTGCGTGGAGACGTGCCGCTGCTCCTGCGCCGCATCGGTCATGCGCTGCAGCGACCAGGCCGCGGCCATGGTCAGGAGAAGCAAGCTGGCCATGCTCACCAGCAGCCAAGCCAGCTTGCGGGGAGCATGTTCGGGTACTGCCGGGAACATCCGGTGGTTTTCGGATTCCGGCGGCAGGGTCTGAAGCCCGGGCGGCCATCCATGCCCGCCGAGCGGAAAGACTTGGCAATCCGCCGGTGCCGCCCTACATTGCCCGCCACCCGAAGCCACCGGGATCAGCGGCTTCGAAGGCCCAAGAACGACCCACGAACCATCGGGAGCGCCCATGGGAAGCGACGACAAGAGCGGTTCTTCGACCATGCCGGCGCCGCGCCGGGGCATTGCGGTCATCGCCGTGCACGGCGTGGCCGACCAGGTGGCCGGCGCCACGGCCCGCACCCTGGCCGAACTGCTCGTGTCCTCCGTGCCCGGGGACATCCGCTACCGCATCGACGGCGACGACGAAGTCGCCCTGCGGGTGCCGCCGCTGGAACCCACGCCGCAGGCCCAGGCGGGCGAGCAGCTCAAGGCCGACACAGCCGAGCCTGCCACGCCGCGGGGCAACCGCCCCATCGCCAAGGCGGTGGCGCAGTCGCTGCGCTCGGACCTGCACCGGCCCGACTGGGTGGTCGACAAGCGCGTGCCCATGAGCGAGGCGCCGTCGCCCACGGATGCGCCCAACCCGGGCGTCGAACTCACCGACTTCCTGCTCTTCAAGGCCTGCCGCAACCACATTCCCACGGTGGCGTACGACACCACCCGCCTGCGCCTGAAGCGCCAGGGGGTGGGCACGCCCGAGCAGGACGTGGATGTCTACGAGATGTACTGGGCCGACCTCTCTCGCCTGGCCGGCAGCGTGCCGCGCATCATCAGCGAGCTGTTCACGCTGCTGTTCCGTTTGTCGCAGCTCGGGCGCGATTCGGTGGCCGCGGCGGCGCGCCAATTCGAACAGGGCGGACACCATGCGCGCCGCTGGCGCTGGCTGAGCGCGCTGCAGGCGGGGCTGGACTGGGCCTTCTCGCGCGTGCTGGCCATCCTCACGCTGCAGCTGGGCATGCTGGCGCTGATGTTCCTGGCCGTGGGCATCGTCGCGGGCAGGCCGCACTTCGCGGACAGCGCCAGGCTGGCGCTGTCCTGGGTGTTGCCGGTGGCGCTGCTGCTGTGGTGGCTGTACCGCGCGGACAAGAGCCTGCGTTGGTGGGTGTCCTGCCTGGGGAGCCTCGCCGTGCTGTGCCTGGCGCTGGCCTGGACACCCGCGCACTGGGTGGTCGGCGTCGCCTGGCTGGGCGTGTTGAGCCTGGGCTGCGACTGGATCCTGCGCATCTGCGACGAGCGCTTCCCGATGACGCGCTTCATCGGCTGGGTGATGTGGGCCACCATGCTCTTCATCGTGTTGTGGTCGGCGCTGGAGCTGCCGGGCCTGCGCATCGCCGGCATGGAGGCGGAGACGGGCCTGCGCATCTTCACGTTCGGTGCCCTGCGCGCGGTGGAGTGGGTGCTGGTGGGCAACATCCTGTGGTGGGGCGTGGCCGGGCTGATGCTCTTCGCCTGGATGTTCGTCGGCCAGGCATGCACGACGACGCATGGCTTCGAGGGCCGCGCCAGCGTGGCCACGGGCCGGCTGGGCCTGTTCGCGTCCATGAGCCTGTTCGTGGTGCTGGTGATGGCCGCGTGGGCCGCGCTCACCACGGCGCTGGACCTGAGCGTGGCCGGCATGAACTACGTGCCGCTCTTCTTCACCGAGCCCGGTTTGCCGGTGGTCAGCGCGGTGCACTTCCTCGACGAGCGCTACCGCAACAGCACCGAGACCTTCTCCATCATTGCCATCCTGCTGGTGCTGCTGGGGGCGTACCTGGTGATCGGCTTCTTCCCGAGCGTGCTGGCCGAGTTGAAGCTGCTTCACACCGGTTCCGCACGGCTGGGCCGATGGCTCACCTTCACCTGGCGCTGGCTGTCGGTGGCGGTGGCCGTGCTGATGATCCTCGCCGTGCTCGCCGCCACGGTGGTGGGCGTGTCGCTGAACTCGCGCTGGCTGGGCCCGCCACTGCTGGAGACCATCAACGCGACCTTCGCCTTCGTGCCGCGCTGGTCGCAACACATCCTCAAGCCGCTGATCTGGACCGCGGCCAGCACCACCGTCGCGCTCTCTGCACTCGGCGGCGTGCTGTCGCGCTACGTGCCGTGGATGCGCGCCCCACTGGATGCAGCGCTGGACGTCGACAGCCACTTCCGCGAATTCCCGCGGCACGGCATTCCACGGGCACGCATCTTCTCGCGCTTCGCGGCGCTGTTGCGCCATGTCGCGGACCAGGGCTACGAGCGGGTCGTCATCGTCGCGCACAGCCAGGGCACGGTCATCTCCGCCGAGCTGCTGCGCTACCTGCAGTACCGCGCGGGGCAGGGCGAGCAGCAGGGCGGCGAGGCGGGCCGGCTGTGGCGCGACCTCGGGCCCGAGCTGCGACTGCTCACCGCCGGGTCGCCGCTGCGGCAGCTGTACGCGAGCTTCTTCCCGGTGCTGTACCGCTGGGTGGGTGACAGGAAAGAGGACCAGCAAGAACAGGCCTTGCGCATGGGGCCGACCGCCGGCGACGTGGGCGTGCGCCGCTGGGTCAACGTCTTCGCCACCGGCGACTACGTGGGCCGCTGGCTGTGGAGCCGGCCCGCGCGCGCAGGCGACCCGAGCGACACCATGGTCGACGAGGTGAAGCAGCCACAGGACGTGTACGTGGCCGAGTCCGTCGCACCCGACCTGCATGACGTGATGGGAACCCGCGCCGAGCTGGACGTGTGCCTGGGCCCCGGCGCCCACACCCACTACTTCGACAGCGACCAGCCCATCGTCGCCTCGCTGGTGGACCAGCTCGTCACCACCCCGTTCAGCGTCGGTGGCCACCCTGCCGGTGTGTAGGAATTGTTCGTTTTCGTGACCGATGGACCCTGCGTCGCATCGCGCCGGTCTATGCTGGACTCACTTTCGATTCGCGAGCTTCGCGAAAGGAGGCCTCATGAACACCGCGCGCTCCAATCCGCCGTGGCGAGTCGGCATGTCTGCAGCCATCGCGGCCTTGTCCCTGGCCGGTTGCGCATCCACCCAGCTCGATGCGCAATGGTCCGACCCGCAGATGGGCGCGAGCCCCTTGCGCGGCGCGAAGGTCATGATTGCCTGCGAGGCCTACGAGATGGTCATCAAGCGCATCTGCCTGGACCAGCTCTCCGCCGAAGTGGTGGCCCGCGGCGGCACGCCGGTGATCGCACCCGACACCACCAACCCGGCGCCGGGCCGCCCGCTTGGTGACGACCAGTACCTGGGCGCGGCCCGCAGCGCTGGCGCACGCGCGGTGCTCGCAAGCTACATCACACCTTCGGCCACCGCCGTCAGTCCGGGCATCACGCTGGGCATCGGCGGATTCGGCTTCGGCAGCGGTGGCGTGAGCGGCGGCGTGGGCGTGTCCGCACCCATCGGCGGGGGCGGCGTCAGCACCGGCTATGCATCGAACATCCGCGTCACCGAAGTGGCCAGCGGCAAGTTGCTGTGGACGGCACGCGCCACCTCGCCGCCGTCGAAAGACATCCAGACGCAGCTTGGCGAGTTGACGCGCACGGTGTTCGAGGCCGCGGACAAGGCGCACCTGTTCTGAGCTGAGGCGCGACGGGGCCGCACATCGCACGCTGGCTGGAATCAAGTCCCCACCCTCAACGTAGACCCTGGCACGGCGCCTGCACCGGCCGGCTTAAGCTCGCCCGCGGCGCGCGGCTTGCTGCCTTTCCAACACCCATTCCCGCGAGGTTGCACGAAATGACACGACCCACTGCCCAGGATTTCCACCCCGAAGTGCTCAAGCTGTTCGACAAGTACGTGCACGGCGCCATCAGCCGCCGCGGCTTTCTCGATTCGGCGCAGCAGTACGCCGTGGGCGGCGTGACGGCGGCCAGCCTGCTGGGCGCGCTCAGCCCCAGCTTCGCGGCGCCGGTGGTCTCGCCCACCGACACGCGCATCAAGACGCGCACGGCCGAGTTCCCTTCGCCACAGGGCAATGGCACCGTGCGCGGCTACCTCGCCTGGCCGGCCAACGCCACGGGCAAGCTGCCTGCGGTGTTGGTGGTGCACGAGAACCGCGGGCTCAATCCGCACATCGAGGACATTGCCCGGCGCCTGGCCACGGCGGGCTTCATCGCCTACGCGCCGGATGGCCTGGCGCCGCAGGGCGGATACCCCGGCGACGAGGACAAGGCCCGCGATCTCTTCGCCAAGGCCGACCAGCCCAAGATGCGCGCCGACTTCGTCGCGGCCGTCGCCGCGCTGAAGGCCCTGCCCGAAGGCAACGGCAAGGTCGGCGTGGTGGGCTTCTGCTTTGGCGGCGGCATCGCCAACTACCTCGCCACGCGCGTGTCCGACCTCAATGCCGCGGTGCCGTTCTACGGCGCGCAGCCGCCGGCCGAGGAGACTGCGAAGATCAAGGCGCCGCTGCTCATCCACTACGCGGGCGACGACGAGCGCATCAACGCCGGCTGGCCGGCCTACGAGGCCGCGCTCAAGGCCGCGGGAGTGAAGTACGAGGCCTTCGTCTACCCCAAGGTGCAGCACGGCTTCAACAACGACACCACCCCGCGCTACGACGCGGCGGCCGCCGACCTCGCGTGGAAGCGCACGGTGGAGTTCTTCGACAAGACCCTGCGCAGCTGAACCGCCGCCAGTTGCCCCGAGCCGCCGTTCAGGTCGACACGACGAAACGGTTGCGGCCCTTGTGCTTGGCCTCGTACAGGGCCGCATCGGCGCGCGCCAGCAGCTCCTCGATGCTCTCGTTGGAGCGGTAGGTCGCCACGCCGGCCGACATCGTCACGATGTGGCCATGCAGGATATGGCCCCAGTCCTTGCGCTCCGCCGCCGCGCGGATGCGTTCCACCGCCACGCCGGCGCTGTCGGCCTGCGTGGTGGCGGGCATGAGCATCACGAACTCCTCGCCGCCGTAGCGGGCGAAGCGGTCGGTGCTGCGCATGCCGTCGTGCACCAGCTCGCAGAACTCCTTGAGCACCGCATCGCCGGCCTGGTGTCCGAATCGGTCGTTCACGCTCTTGAAGTGGTCCAGGTCGAAGATGGCCACCGAGAAGGTCTGGTGCGTTCGGTTGGCCCGGTCGCGCTCCTCGCTCAGCAGCTGCATGAACTGCCGGCGGTTGAACGCGCCGGTGAGGTCGTCGTGCGTGGCCAGCTCGTTGATGCGCTCCAGCGATTCGGTGAGCTGCCGGTTCTTCTCCGACAGCTGCTCGCGCAGGTGGCTGAACTGCGCGCCGATGACGGCGAAGCGCCTCACCGCCAGGAAGAAGAACAGCCACAGCACGAAGATGTTGAAGTCCGTGGCGGGGATGTCGGCGAAGTGCGGCCGGCCCAGCACCAGCGCGAGCGCGGTGAGGGCGCCGAAGCCCAGCCATGCGTACAGGAACTGGCGCGGCGTGAAGCCCAGCATCGCGAAGTTGAAGGTGACCAGCAGCGACACCAGGAACACCGTGGCCAGCTGCGGCGCGATGGCCAGGAACGTGAGCTGGATGACGAAGTTGATGCCGATCTGCGCGTAGAGCAGCCAGCCGTCGGGAAAGCGCAGGTTCCAGTGCAGCGCGACCGCCGTGGTGAAGCACAGGGTGCTGGCCAGGCTCAGCGCGGTGAAGCTGGCCATCACCGTCCACGAGACCGCACCCGACCACGCATACAGGCCGATGATGACGCCCTGGAGCAGCGTGTTGACCACCGTGAGGGCGGTCATTCGCAAACGATGTTTCTGGAGCCGGGCTTGTCTCGCGTCCATGGTCCCTGGGAAGGACTTCGTTGTCGCACGAGCATACGCGAGCCGAACCGCATGGCGGGATTCCAGCGGCGGCGTTGGGGTCAGGGCGAGAAGAAGTTCTCGCTTCACGCTCGACTAGGATTCGTCCCATGAACGTTCATCCGCTGGGTGGTGGGGTCTTCACCATCACCGACTTTCTTTCCGACGACGAATGCAGCCGCTACATCGCGCTGAGCGAGGCCATGGGGTACGAGGAAGCCAGCATGGGGCCAGCCGGTCGAGAGGTGATCTTCAAGGAGCATCGCAACAACGACCGCATCGTCTTCGACCGGGCGGACATCGCGCAGGAATTGTTCGAGAAGGCACGCGCCAGCCTGCCCGCGGAACTCGATGGCTGGCGGCTCAGCGGCTTCAACGAACGAATGCGCTTCTACCGCTATGACCAGCAGCAGTACTTCAAATGGCACCGCGACGGCACCTTCCGCCGGTCGGACCAGGAGGAGAGTTTCCTCACCTTCATGATGTACCTGAACGATGGCTTCGAAGGCGGCGACACGCAGTTCCAGTGGGATTCAGTGAAGCCACAACGCGGCATGGCCCTGGTGTTTCCGCACCGGCTGAGCCATCAGGGTTCGCCGGTGATCTCGGGTGTGAAGTACGTGCTGCGCACCGATGTCATGTATTCGTCGCCAGCGCCGGTGCAGCCTGCCGGCGGCTGAGCAGCACGAGCAGCGCGACCGCGGTGGCTGCGGCAAAGGCAGCGCACACCATGGGCACCGGCCGGGCATCCTCGCCGGTGACGATGAAGGACGCGACCAGCGGGCCGAAGGCGCTGCCCAGCAGTTGCATGGCCGGCACCAGCACCGCGACGCGGCCGGTGGCATCGGCGCGGAAGGCCAGGCGGATGTGGAAGGGCATCAGGAACAGCCACGCGAAGCCGAAGAGGGCGCACATCGCGGCGAAGCCGGTGGTGGCGCCGGAAGGCGCGAAGTGGATGCCCGCGGCCACAGCCGCCAGCGCCACGGTGCCTGCGAGCAAGGTGGACCCGGCGCCCAGCCGGCGGATGACCACCGCCGCCACCGCACCGCCGATCACCTGCATCAGCAGCACGCCGGAAATCATCGTCTGCGATGACTGCGCGTCGAAGCCGGCCTGCTTGCCCAGCGGCTCGAGGTAGGCCCACAGCGATCCGATCGCCGCCATCTGCATGAACACGACGACCAGCGTGAGCACGGTGGCGAGCGACCACGGCAGGCGCGAAGCACCCACGCTCGGCAGCGGCGCCACCGCGGCCGGCAGGCCACGCGACAGCGCGCATGCCAGCAGCGACACCGCCGCCAGCACGGCGAAGCCGCCCGCCCAGCCCCAGCGCGGAATGACCGCGATGGCGAGCACTGCGGCCAGCGTGGCCTGCGCGAGCGTCTGCACCACGAGGAAGATGCTCGCCAGCCGGTCCGGCGTGGCCGAGCGCACGATGACGCAGGTGGTGACCCACACCAGCACGCCTTCGCTCAGGCCCGCCAGCGCTCGCACGATGGCGAAGCTGGTGTCGCCGCTGGCTTGCCCCGTGACTATGTCCAGCACGGCGGTGAAGAGCGCCGCCAGCACGGTGATGAGCCGCAGCTGCGACAGCGACAGCAGCGCATCGCCCAGGATCACGCCCAGCCCGACGGTGACGATCTCGCCCATCGCGACGATGCCCACGCCTTCGAGCGTGATGCGCTTTTGCTCCACCAGCTCGCCCAGCAAGATGGGCTGCAGCCCGATCATCAGCAGCGCGAGCGTGCCCACGGCCAGCGCCGAGGCGATCTGGCCGGGACCCAGCGGACGGGATTCGGTCGAACTCATGGACACCTCGCTCCTCATGCGTCAATACCCGCGGCTTTCCTCGGGCATCAGGCCTTGCGAGAAGCGCAGCGCGGCGCGCTTCTCGTCCTTCATCAGGCGCCGGTTGGCGACCAGCCTCACCCACCACGGCAGCGGCTGGATGCCCCCGCCCGTGGCCAGGGCGAGCACGCAGGCCTTGGCGCATTTCTCGAACAGTTCCGCATTCAACACCATGCGCTCGCAGGTGATGCCCAGACACGCCGGCCGGCCGCCGATGATGAGTGCATTGCCGCCCGTGCGCAGCGTGCGCGACAGCGAGGCGGTGCCATCCACCGGCGCGCCCATCGGGCCGATGTGCCGGGCCTGTTCGTCGAAGAGCTGCGGCATGGTGCCGCCGAAGTCCGCCAGTGCGCGGCCGTAGCCGCCGCCGCCCAGCAGCACCGCGCCCACGTCGGGGCGGGCGAGGTAGATGGCCGCATGCAGCGGTGCATCGTCGGTGGAGGCCACGGCACCGGCGAAGTCCAGGCGCGCGGGCAGGCTGCCGTGCGCATCGCCGAACCACAGCGTCGCGCCTTGCGGGCAGCGCAACGACAGGCTCGCGCCGTCGGGGAACAGGCCCTTGCCGCGCAGGCGGTGGCGCGCTTCGATCCAGGCGTCTCGCAATGCGTCGGCCGTGGCGGCACGCATTGGCGGACGGCTCGTGGCGGTGGAAGAGGGCGTGTCGATCGTCGCGTTCATGTCGTCACACCAGCTTGAAGACATCGTCGAAGCGGTTGAGCGCATCGTCGATCACCTCGTCGGTGTCCGCCAGGCTCGTGTAGATGCGGCTGCCCGCCAGCGTCACCAGTCCGTGCGCGGTGTAGGCCGCGCCCATCTCCTCCATCATGTGCTTGCGCGCCTTGGCCTCGTGGCGCGCCTTGAAGAGCTTGAGCGGATTGCCGGTGTCCAGCAGCAGCACGCCAGAGGTCTGCAGGTGCACGATGGAGCCGAGGTTGTAGACCACGTAGGGCAGGCCCAGGCGCTGGATGATCGCGTCGAGCCCGCGCCGCAGTCGGTCGCCGGCACGGCCTGCCACAGCCGCCGCGTTGCTGCGATGGGCTTCCGTGAGCGCGTGGTAGCCCGCCACGCACGACAACGGATTCGCCGACAGCGTGCCACCCACGAAGGCGCGCCGCGAGGTGGTGCCGATGCCGCCCACCAGCAGCATCATCACCTCGCGCCGCCCGCCGATGGCGCCGGCCATCGGGTAGCCACCGGCCAGGCACTTTCCCAGCACGGTGAGGTCGGGCTTGACGCCAAAGTAGCCCTGGGCGCCGCCCATGCCCACGCGAAAACCGGTCACCACCTCGTCGAAGATCAGCAGCGCGCCGAACTCGTCGCACAGCCTGCGAACCTGGGCGTTGTAGTCGCGGTGCACGGGGCGTGTTCCGCTCTCGGGGCCGAGCGGTTCCACCAGCACGGCCGCGGTGCCGCCGCGCAGGCGGTTGATCAGCAGCTTGCGGCGCAGCGCGTCCAGGTCGTTCGGGTGGCACTCCTGCGTGAACGCCGTCGATCCCCGCGGGATGCCGGTGGCCTCCATGCGCCCCGTGCCTGGCAGCCGCATGCCGTAGACGAGCTGGTCGCTCCAGCCATGGTAGGCGCCGCCGACCTTGATGATCCACTTGCGCTTCGTGTAGGCCCGCGCCAGACGCACCGCGCCCATCACCGCTTCGGTGCCCGAGCCCAGCAGGCGAAGCATTTCCACCGCGGGCATGTGCTGGCACACCAGCTCGGCGAGCTTGACCTCGTACTCGTGCAGCAGGCCGGTGACGGGGCCGCACTCGTCGAGCAGCTCATGCACTTTGGCGCGCACCGCCGGGTGGTTGGACCCGAGCAGCGTGGGCCCGCCGGCTTGCAGGAAGTCGATGTAGCGGTTGCCGTCCACGTCCGTGAGGTGCGCCCCCTCGGCCCGCGACATCGCGATGGGAAACGGATGGTTGAAGGCGAGGTTGTGCTGCACGCCGCCGGGAATCACCCGCTTCGCGGCCTCGGCCATGCGTTTGGAGCCGGTGCAGCGCTCGTCGAAGTAGCGCATGACGCGCTCCATCGCGTCGCGGCGTAGGGGTCGCATGGGCTGCTTCACCAATGCATCGAAGCGCTGGTAGAGCGCGCCGGTGTCCGGCCATTCTGAGATGCCGTGAGAGTCGTTCATGTCTTGTGTTGTGGTTCATGGGCCAGCAGCGAGAGCACGCGCTGCAAGGGCTCTCGCCGGGCAGGATCGGTGGTGGCGCGCGCGGCGATGCGCTCGCCCAGATGGCGCTGGCACACGCGCTCCAGGTCCTCGACGGTGCGTTGGGCGGCGTCCACGTCGGGTCCGCAGCACAGCACGCCGTGGTTGAGCATGAGGTAGGCGTTGCGATCGGGCCGGATCGCGGCGGCGAGCTTGGAGGCCAGCCACCCGGTGCCCGACGGTGCGTAGCCGACCACCGGCACGATGGCGCCCACCGAGGCCCACAGCATCGGGTCGTAGACGGTGATGGACTGGCCCAGCAGCGCGCAGGCACTGGCCACCGGCTGGTGGGTGTGGATGCTGACGCGGCAGTCGGGCCGCGCCTTCAGCACGCGCGCATGCAGGCTGCTCTCGACCGACGGCGTCTGTTCGCCGTCCACCTTCTGCAGGTCCGACAGCCTCAGCACGCAGACGTCGGCGGCCTGCATGCGGTGGTAGTCCATGGCCGACGCGGTGACAGCCATGTGATCGTCATCGGTGCGAATGGCCACGTTGCCGCCGGTGCCGGCGAGGAAGCCCTGGCGCGACAGGTCCAGGCACAACTGGACGACGCGCTCCCGAATGGCTTGATCCCTCATGCCATCACCTCCCGCGGCGGATTGAGCTTGCGATAGATCGGCGCCAGCCGCTGCCGCACTTCCTTGAAGGTGGCGAAGCGGTCGTCATACAGGCGCCGGTGCGCGGCCGCGGGTTCGTAGACGCGGCGCGTGCGCACGAGCCGGGGCACGTCGTCGAAGGACATCTCGCCCAGCCCCACGCCCGCGATGAAGGCCGCGCCCATCGCATTGGCCTGGATCGGCGACTCCGGCTGGCGGATGGCATGCCCCGTCACGTCGGCCATGATCTGGCACCACAGGTCCGACTGCGCGCCGCCGCCCACCGCGGCGATGCTTTGCAACGGCCGCCCGGTGAAGCGCGCGAAGGGTTCCAGCATCCATCGCGTGTTCAGCGCCACGCCTTCGAGGAAGGCGCGGATCATGTCCTCGCGCGAATGCTCCAGCGAGAGGTTGAACAGGCCCGCGCGCAGGCTGGCGTCATCCACCGGCGTGCGTTCGCCGAAGAGCCAGGGCGTGTAGATGAGGCCGCGCGCACCGGCCGGCACGCGCGCGGCGATGCGGTCCAGCACCTGGTACACGTCGGGGCGCTGCTCGTCGCGCATCAGTTCATCGGGGTGGAAGAGGATGCGGTCGCGCAGGAAGGAGAGGTTGGCGCCTGCGGCCGACTGCATGGCGATCGCCAGGTAGCGCCCATCGATGGCGCAGGGCACCGAGGCGATCTTGCTGAACACGTCGGTCTTCTTGAAGGGCACGTGGGCGCCCAGCCATGACGAGGTGCCCAGGTTCAGGTGCGCCTCGAAGTCGCGCACCGCACCGCCGCCCACGGCCACTGCGGAGGTGTCGATGGCGCCCGCCACCACGCGCGTGTTCGACGGCAGGCCGAGCGCCGAGGCCACCTCGGGCCGCAAGGGTCCCAGCACTTCGGTGGACTTGACGATCTCGGGCAGCTTGCCAGCCTCCACGCGCAGGGCTGACAGCAACCCGTTGTCATAGCGCACGTGGTGTGCGTCGCGGTTGTCGGTGGCCCAGGTGGTGAGGATGGAATCGCGCGTGGCGCAGAACCGGCCGGTGAGACGCAGGTTCATGTAGTCCAGCACGTTGAGGAATTGGTGCGTCGCCTCGTAACGCTGCGGCTCCTGGTCGCGGATGTAGGCGATGTGCCCGGCCGAGTCCTTGCCCGACAGTGCCGGCACGCCGCCGGACTTGCGCAGCCAGGCCAGCAGCTTCAGCGGGCTGTAGCCGGCGACGTTCACGACGCCCCGTGCGCGCCGTGCGATGGCGGCCGCGCCGCGCATGTCCAGCCAGGTCATGGCGCGGCCGATGGCCTGGCCGGATGAATCCACGCACACCGTGCCCTCGCCCTGGGTGGAGCAGCACACCGCCACCACGCTGTCGTGCCAGGCGGTGTCGCGGGCCAGCACCTCGGCCGCGGCCTCCATGAACGCGCGCCACCAGTCTTCCGGCTCCTGTTCCGCACTCACGCCGTCGACGTGCAAGGCCACCGGCCGGAAGGCCCAGGCCTTCACCTGGCCGGCCAGCGACACCAGCGCGCATTTGCAGCCGGAGGTGCCGAGGTCGACGGCGAGGATCAGGCGTTCGGTCGGCACAGGCACTTCCCGCAGACGATGGATCAGAAGTGCTTCGCGACCGACAGCACCAGCTTGGCGTTGTCGGTGGCGCGCAGGTCGGTGCCGTCCTGCGCCAGGTACAGCTCGCGCACGCGGGTGTTGGTCCCCACGGCATCCACATTCCACTCGAAGCCCCAGTGCTTGTGCGTGATGCCGATGCGCCAGTCGCTGAAGTTGGCTTCGGAGAAATTCGCCACCTTCTGGTAGCCCGCATGCAGGTTCAGCGTGGTCGACGGCGTGATCGGCTGCTTGAAGTCGATGTCGAACAGCCAGCTGCCGCGCGAGCCGTGGTCGCCCCGTGCGTAGCACGCCAGGCCTTGCGTGGGGTCGGCCATCAGCGCGAGCATGGTGCCGCACACGCCGCCGGTGTCCGCGCCGCGGTAGCTCTTGGAGATGACGTTGAGCACGCGTCCTTCGATCGCGCCATAGCCGATCTCCAGCACCGCGAAGCTGCTGTCGTACTTCGAGGTCTGGACGTCGGTGGGCGTGAAGGTGCCGAAGTCGAAGCCGTGCGGTGCGTCGAACTTCGCGCCGGGGAAGAACTCGGTGGCCAGGCCCACGCCGAAGTGCCAGCGCTCGGGGTCGCCAAAGCGGTAGCCGCCGGCCAGGGTCACGCCCAGGCTGTCGCCTTCGAGGAACTGCTTCTTGCTGACCGTGGCCAGTTCGGCCAGCGCCACCAGCCCGCTCTCGTGCGCGGCCAGCATGCTCAGGCGCAGGCCGGGCTTGTTCAGCGAGTCGGAGATGCCGCGGGTGCGCACGTCGGTCATCAGGGTGGCCGAGGCGTCGACGGTGTAGCTGGCGATGCCTGGGTCGGCGGCATGGGCCACGGTGGCGCAGGCGACGAGCGCAGCGGCGGCGAGATGGTGCGGGTGCATGGGAGGCCTCCTCGGTCGTGGGTTCAGGATTTGCACTGGGGCGACGCAGGCAGTGCCTGCACGCGGCTGAGCTGTTCGGTCTGGCCGAGGATCTCGGCGCCGATGAAGGCGCGGATGTTCAGCACGCCCTCCTTCACGCGGATCGCGCCCTTGTATTTCTTCTTGTCGCGTGGGTCGTAGATCCAGCCGTCGCGCCAGGCCTCGTTCTCGTATTTGTCGAGCTGGGCGATGCGCACGCCGCAGGTGTCCAGCGGCGTGTTGGCGTCCTTGTCCCAGACGATGGTGCCGCACAGCGCGGTGCCGCGGTCGGCGCAGGGCTTGAACTCGATGACCGCATCCTTCTCGGCGGTGAGCCACAAGCCTTTGGCGTCGTCGGGTCCGGCCGCCTGGCTGTTCGCGGCAAAGAGTGCAAGGCAAAGCAATGCGAATCGGTTCATGCGTGAGGTCCTCATGCGGAAGCTGCGAACACCGGCGCCATCTCCACCACACGGCCTTGCTCGACCAGGGCGATGTCGCCGAACTGCAGCAGCACGGCTTCGCTGTGCTGCGGACGGAAGAACACGAAGTCGTCGGGCACGAGCCCGGTGTGGGCCGAGGCCACCATGACCTGCTGGTTCGACGAGTTGCCGAACAGGCCGCTGGGCGCGATGCCTGCAGGCGACACGGGCACCGCATGCCAGTGGCCGCCGTGGATGGCGTAGGCCTGGGTTTCGTTGGGGTCCCACAGCCGGGCGAGCGAGGAGACCAGGCCCACGCCTTCGGGCAGGCGGAAGCGGCCCAGGTCCTTGAGCACCGGCGTGGCGATGAAGACGGCCGGCTCCAGCTCGGCGAGCGAGGGGATGTCGAAGTCCGAGGGCTTGAGCGCGGCCGAGCCCACGGCCACTTCGTTGGGCAAGCCGGTCTTGTCGTGCAGGTGGAAGGTGGGCGAGCCGCCGGTGTTGAGCGTGAGCGCCTCGCGCAGTGCCTGCGTGGGCAGCACCTGGCGGGCTGTCGTCCACATGGTGTCGTAGCGCGCGCGTGCATCGGCCTGCGCCTTGGCGCGGGAGCCCGCGATGTCGGGGATGCCGGTGACGTGCGCGTCGTAGCCCATGAAGCCCGACCAGGCCAGCAGCGGCTCGTCGCGGATGATGGCGAGCATCTGGGCGAGCATGTCGGTGGACTCGACGCCGCCGCGGTGCAGGCCCACGTCGATCTCGATGTTCAGCCTGAGCCTGGTGCGCGCGGCGCGTGCCAGGTCGCGGTATTGCGCCAGGCGCTGCGGTGTGTCGACGAGCCATTCGACACGGTCCAGCGAGGAGGCCATGCGGCTCATCGCCTGCTGCGCCGCCGCGGCTGGCAACGGCTTGCCGAGCAGGATCTTCGCGTTCGACCGCTCGTTCGCGATCTGCACGAGTTGCGCTGCGTTGAAGAGCATGGTGCGGTCGCTGCCCCAGGCGCCCAGCGCGGCATCCACCAGCGCCAGCGAGGGCAGCGACTTCACCACCACCCGCACGGGCAGGCCCTGCTGCCTCGCCCGCTCGCCGATGCGCGCGAGGTTGCGCTTCATGCGCTCGCGGTCGACGACGATGGTCGGCTGCGCGATGCCCGCGGCGCGCAGGCCTTGCTGCAGCGACGCAAAGTAGCCGTCGTGCGGCTGTCCTGCATCGCGCGGACGCGACACGGCCAGCGCGCCGAGCGCGGCCACGCCGATGCCCGACCAGATCAGGCGCCGCCGGCTAGGCATGGTCGGCCTCCCCGAACAGCTTGCGCAGGTAGGGGTTCAGCAACTTGCCCTGCGGGTCGAGTTCGCGGCGCACGGCGTGGAAGTCCTGCCAGTGCGGGTAGGCCGCGGCCAGCTCGGCCGCGGACATGTCGTTGAGCTTGCCCCAGTGCGGGCGCCCACCGTGCTTGCGGAAGATGGGGCCCAGCTGCTTGACGAGGTAGGCGTGCTCCTCGCCCGCCGCCGCATGCACGGCGATGGAGCAGGAGTCGCGCCCGTGGAAGGGGCTGAGCCACGCGTCGTCGGCGGCGATGAAGCGGAACTCGATGGGGTAGTAGGTGTCGGGGCGCGACTCGATGGCCGCGATGACGTCCTTCAGGCACGCCACGCCGTTCTGGGCCGGCACGTGGTATTCCGATTCGTTGAAGCGCGCTGCGCGGCTGTTGCTCAGCAGCCGCCAGCTCACATCCACCGACACCTCCTCGCGGTCGCCCATGGCCTTGCCGGCCACCCAGCGGCGCATCGACGGGAAGCGCGCGAGCAGGTCGCGCAGGCGGCGCAGGTCGTTGAGTGCATCTTCGTCGTCGGACGCGGCGTGGAAGGGCGCCGTGGTCACCGGCACGTCGTCGTGCGTGATGCCTGCGCCCCAGCCGGTGTGCGGCAGCACGAAGAGCTCGAAGTGGCGGTGCTTCTTCGCATGGTCGGGAGCGTTGGCGAGCAGCTCGTCGGTCGTCTGCGTCCACACGCGGCGGCGCAGGAAGAAGCGCGGCTGCAGTTGCAGCTCGACCTCGGTGAGCGCACCCAGCGCGCCCAGGCTCACGCGGGCGGCATGGAAGAGCTCGGGCGATTGATCGCGGCTCGCGGTCATCACTCGCCCGTTGGCCGTGACCAACCGCAGCGAGCGGATCTGCGCATGCATCGCCGGCAGCGTCGCGCCGGTGCCGTGGGTGGCGGTGGCGAAGCTGCCGGCCATCGACTGCACGCTGATGTCCGGCTGGTTGGGCAGGGCCAGGCCGCGCGTGTCCAGCTCCGGCGCCACGATGGCGATGCGCGTGCCGCCGCGCACCACGGCGGTTTTCGCAGCGGCATCGTGGCTCACCACGCCGCTCAGGCCATCCATCATCACCAGCGTCATCGGCGTGGGCACGAGGGCGGTGAACGAATGGCCGGCGCCCACGAAGCGCACCGGCCCGGTGGCGCTGCGCAGCGTCTCGGCCAGCTGCTCTTCGCTGGTGGGCGACACGATGCGCTGGGGCTTGCAACGCTCCAGCCCCGACCAGTTGCTCCACTCGCCCGGCGCCAGCGCGGCGGGCGGCGGTGCCTCGCTCGAACAGCCCGAGAGCGCCCCCACCACGCCGGCACCGGCCAGGGCAGTGAATTCACGTCGTCGGATGTGGAGGTGATCGGGCTGCACGAAAAACCTGATTAAGTAGTCATAACTATCGTATAGTGATTACTATCGTTTTTCAATCGGCCAGCCCCTAGGGATAATCCCGGTCGCCCTCATGCCTTTGCAGATGCCGTCCACCCGCACCACGCGCACGCCCCGCAAGCCGCAGCCGTCCCTTGAGACCAAGAAGCAGCCGGCGCAGCAGCGTGCCACCGAGACCTTCGAGCGCATCCTCGAAGTGACTGCGCAGACGCTGGCCGACGTGGGCATCGAGCGGCTGTCCACCAACCTCGTGTGCGAGCGCGCCGGGCTGACGCCGCCGGCGCTGTACCGCTACTTCCCGAACAAGTACGCGCTGCTGTATGAACTCGGCCAGCGGCTGATGCAAAAGCAGAACGAGCTGATCCCGCGCTGGATCACGCCCGAGGTGCTGACCGGTTCCGTCGAAGACCTGGAAGGCGCGATCCAGGGCCTGCTGCTGGACACGCACCGCGTGACGCAGGAGACCGTGGGCGGCATGTGGATCACCCGCGCCCTGCGTGCCGTGCCGGCACTGCAGAAGGTGAGGCTGGAGTCGCACGAGCAGGTCACCCACGCGCAGGCCGAGATGCTGGGCGCCGTGTTTCCCGGCGCGGACATCGACGAGCTGCGGCTGGCCGGCCGCGTGGCGGTGGAAATGGTCTATGCCGCGGTCGAGCTGCTGTTCGACGAGCCGCTGAACGCGCAGGCCGTGGCGCAGATCGTGTCGTCGATGGTGGCCAGCCATCTCGGGCGCATCCAGCAGGCTGCGGCGGCGCCGAAGAAGAAGCGCACGAAGCGCGCACGCTGAGCTGCCCGCGCGGGCGTTGCGCGCGACAATCCGCGCATGACCAAGACCACCATCCACCGCGTCACCGTGCACTTCGGTGACTGCGACCCGGCCGGCATCGTCTTCTTTCCCAACTTCTCCCGCTGGATGGACCAGTCCTCGCTGGCCTTCTTCATGGCCTGCGGCGTGCCGCCCTGGCGCGAGCTCCTGAAGCAGCGCGGCATCGTGGGCACGCCGCTCCTGGAAATCCACACGAAGTTCATGAAGCCGGCCACCTATGGCGAGACCATCGAGGTGCACACCAGCATCGAGCACTGGGCGGCCAAGACCTTCCGACACCGGCATGTGATCCGCCGCGGCGACGACATCCTGTGCGAGGGCACGGAGACGCGCGCCTTCGTCATCAAGGACCCGGCCGATCCGGACCGCATCAAGGCCATTCCGATCCCCGAGGACATCAAGGCCCTGTGCCTGTAGCACCAGCCTTCACAATCGCGACATGCCGCAGAAGAAGCCCACCCGTCCCGACGCCACGCCCGCCGGCCGCCTGGTCGAAGCCCGGCTGCACCATGTCATGGGCTACCAGCTCGCGCAGGCCACCATCGCCACGACGCTGGTCTACATGCGCGAGGTGGGCGACCCCTTCGAGCTCCGGCCGGTGGAGTACACCATCCTCTCGCTCATCAACGAGAACCCGGACGGCTCCGCCGCCCAGCTGGCGCAGGCGCTGTCGGTCACGGCGCCCAACATCACGATGTGGATCGACAAGCTCGAGGGCCGCGGCCTGGTGCAGCGCACGCGCAGCGAGACCGACAAGCGGGCGCAGCACCTGCGGCTGACGGACAAGGGTGCCACGCTCGTGACGCAGGCCACGGAGAAGCTGCTGCTCGGCGAGCGCGAGGCATTCGCTCACCTCAGCGAAGGCGAACGCACGATCCTGATCGAGCTGCTGCACAAGGTCGCGTTGACGCGGCCGGCGCGCAAGGGGTAGATCAAGCCAGTTGACCTGCGTCGCGCAGCGTCTTCAGCCATCGGCGGATGGTTGCGCGCAGCCTGCGTCGCTCTTCGTCGTCAAGCGGCATGGCATTCACCAGGTCCAGCACCTGATCCGGTTTGACATAGGCATGCTTGAGAAGCGCCAGGCAGAACTCGCGGTCCTTGTCGCGGCCTGCCGCGGCCTTGGACATGAAGAGGTCCGCGACATCGATGCAATAGCCCACGCGGTGGTTCGTCGATGCGTTCTGGACGCGGTGCACGCGATGAAGCCAGCCCTCGGGCAGAACGGCCGTCTCGGGTCCGACGCCCTGGGCGTAGTAGCCATAGGTCTGGTGAAACTGCGAACCTTCGCCGATGGCGCCGTCGATCTCTTCCGCCAGCTCCGGTGCTTGCAGCGGATAGATGTCCGCCTCGGCAGACATCGTGAAGACTTCGTTCGGATGTGGGATGGGACCCAGGATCGACTGGCTGCCAACGATCACGAACTCGTACTGGTCCGTGATGTCACCGCTTGCGCGGATGATGTGCTCGAGTTCCTTGCGATTCATGGTGCACCGTCGCCAAGCACGACGCCCTTCTTGAGCTGGCTCACCTGGGCCAGAACGTCTTGGCGAACCCCTTCCGGAAGCACCGCAGTCAACGGAGATGCCTGGCGCAGCTCCTGCGCTCGTCGGCTCCGGCCCAGGACCTTGCGCCAAGTGCGGTGTTGCAAGATGCCTTGCCACTCCTTCCAAAGGCTTGTCGAGCGTGAGTTGCCGGATCGAAGCCAGCGTTCCAGGGTGTCTTCTGCTTGCAGCAGCAAAGCCGGATCGTTGCGGACGAGGCGAACCGCTTCTTCATGCAGGGCCAGGCTTTGCAGGTCCTGGACCTGATGGCGGGACTCGTCGGCCGACACGATGACTTGCACCATGGGCTTCGCGCGGCGGGATTGGGCCGCGGCCGATCCCGCTGGTGCTGGCTGCAGGGTGTCGCCTGCCAGCAGCGCCAGTTCGCCACTGATGCCCAGGACCGACATGACCTGCAGATAGGTCCCGATGGAGGGGCCCGGGTCGCCCGCTTCGATGGCGCTGAGTGTCGTGCGCGAGATGCCCACGCGTTTGGCCATCTCGACCGTGCCCAGTCCCTGCGCCTTGCGAAGGCGCTTGAGCCTGTCGCCGAGCTGAAGGAGGAGCTGACGCTCCAGGACAGCACTGGTGGGTGTGTTCATTTGTCCAGAATTATAGACATCTCAACTATAGAGGTGACTATTTTTCTGGACAAAATCTCAGGGAGACATCAAGCCTCCGGCGTGAACCCCACCGTCTTCACCACCGGCCCCCAGGCGGCGTTCTCCGTTGCCACCGCCTTCTTCAACTGTTCCGGTGTGTTGGCCGACGCCTCCAACCCGAGCGTGGCCAGGCCCTCGATCACATCCGGCGAGGTCACCGCCGCCTTCACCGCCGCCGCCGCCCGCTGCACCACCTCGGGCGACGCCTTGCCCGGCAGGAACACGCCGTACCACTCCACGAACTCGATGTTCTTGAAGCCTTGCTCCGAATAGGTCGGCACGTCGGGTGCGAAGGGGGTGCGCTGGTGGCCGGAGGTGGCCAGCATGCGCAGCTTGCCGGTCTTCAGATGCGGCAGGAAGTCGCCGATGGGGCCGGAGAACCCACCCACCTGGCCGCCGATCAGGTCCTGGATGCCGGGCGCCGAGCCGCGATAGGGCACGTGCTGCAATTCGACGCCGCTGCCCTTGGCCAGCAGCGCGCCGAGGAAGTGCGGTGGCGTGCCGGCGCCCGGCGAGCCGAAGCTGGCCTTGCCCGGATTGGCCTTGGCCCAGGCGAGGTAGTCCTGCAGGGTCTTCACCGAGTCCGGCACCATCGGGCCCACGCCGAATCCGAACACGGCGATGCAGGCGGTGGACACCGGCGTGAAGTCCTCGATCTTGTAGGTGAGCTTGGTGAAGATGTGCGGGTACAGCGTGATGATGGACGCCGGCGTGAGCAGCAGCGTGGAGCCGTCGTTGGGCGAGGACTTCACCATCTCGGCCGCGAGCCGGCCGCCGGCGCCGGCCTTGTTCTCCACCAGCGCGACCTTCGCATAGCCGCTGCGCATCTTGTCTGCCAGGCGGCGCGACACCGCATCGGTGGTGCCGCCCGCCGGGAAGCCCACGACCACGCGGGCCGTTTCCAGCGACTGCGACCAGGCCAGCGTCGGCCACGTGCCCGCCAGTGCGGTGGCGCCGCCGGCGGCGAGGAACTGTCTGCGATTGAACATGACGCTGTCTCCGTGTGTTGTCTGTTGGATGATGGAACGAAAGGCCGCCGCTGTCAGCGCGGTGCCATGCGAAGCGCGCCGTCCAGGCGGATCACCTCGCCGTTGAGGTGGCCATTGGCGACGATGTGCGCGGCCAGCGCCGCGAACTCCTCGGGCTGGCCCAGGCGCTTGGGAAAGGGAATGGATGCCGCCAGGCTTTGCTGCACTTCTTCGGGCAGCTTGTGCAAGAGCGGCGTGAGGAACAGGCCCGGCGCGATCGTGACGACACGCACGCCCCATTGCGCAAGGTCGCGCGCCAGCGGCAGCGTGAGCGACACCAGGCCGCCCTTGGACGCGGCGTAGGCCTCCTGGCCGACCTGCCCGTCGTAGGCAGCCACGGAAGCGGTGTTGACGATCACGCCGCGCTCGCCATCGGCCAGCGGATCGAGCCTCGCCACCTCGGCCGCGAACAGCCGCAGCACGTTGAAGGTGCCCACCAGGTTCACGTCGATCACGCGCTTGAAGTCCTCCAGCGGCATGGGCGACCCATCCTTGCCGATGATGCGTTTCGCGCCGCCGATCCCGGCCACGTTCATCAGCACGCGCGCCGGGCCGTGGCGCTCGGCGGCCATGGCGATGGCGGTCTGCACGCTGTCGGCGCTGGTGATGTCGCAGGGGCAGGCGAGGCCGCCGATCTCCTCGGCCACCTGTTGTGCGCCCTGTGCGTTCACGTCCAGCACGGCCACCTTCGCGCCCTGTCGCGCCAGCTCGCGTGCGGTCGCGGCACCCAGTCCCGAGCCGCCGCCGGTGACCAGCGCGGACAGTCCTTCGATCTTCATGCGGAGTCCTTGTGTGATGGAGTCAGTCGCGCCGCGGCAGCAGCACGCCGTCGGCCTGGTCATAGAGCGCATCGACCAGCGCGGCGCGATGCGTCAGCACCGCGCGCTGGTTGATGGAGCCCTTGTCGGTGATCTCGCCCTTGTCGATGGACGGCGGCTCGACCAGCAGCAGGGCACGGGCGACGCGGTTGGCGCTGCCGGTGCCGGCATGCCAGGCGTGGTCCACCAGCGACTGGAAGAAGTCGACCACCTTGGGATGCTTCAGCACCACGGCGGGCGGCACGTCGGCCGCGAGGCCGGCCAGCTTGCGGCACTCGTCGATGCGCGGGAACACGAGGATGCCCACGTCGTCGCGGTTGAGCCCGGCCACCACCACGTCCTGCACGCAGGGCGAGCCGTCGAGGATGAGCCTGGCGCGCAGCGGCCCCACGCTCACGAAGGTGCCGGTGGACAGCTTGAAGTCCTCGGCGATGCGGCCGTCGAACATCAGGCCGCGCAAGGGTTGCGCGGGGTCGATGAACTTCACCGCGTCGCCCGTCTTGTAGAAGCCGTCCTCGTCGAAGGCCTCGGCTGTCTGCTCGGGCGCACGCCAGTAGTGCGGCATCACGTTCGGCCCCTTGAAGCGGATCTCGGTCTTGCCCTCGGCCGGCACGAGCTTCACCTCGACGCCGGGGCAGGGCAGGCCGATGTGGCCCGATCGCACGTCGGTGCCCACCGCGAAGGTGCACGACGGCGCCGTCTCCGTCATGCCCAGCCCGGTGAGGATGCGGATGCGCTCGCCCACCGTGCGTTCGGCGTGGGCATCGAGCTTGTCCCACACCGCCTGCGACAGGCCGGCGCCGGAGAACATGAAGGCGCGGACCTTGCTGAACAGCGTCTCGCGCAGCTGGGCGTCGTGGTCCATGGCCGAGGCGATCTCCTCGAAGCCCTTGGGCACGTTGAAGTAGATGGTGGGTGCGATCTCGCGCAGGTTGCGCAGCGTCTGGCCGATGCCCGAGGCGGTGGGCTTGCCTTCGTCGATGTACAGCGTGCCGCCGTTGTACAGCGTGATGCCCACGTTGTGGTTGCCGCCGAAGGTGTGGTTCCAGGGCAGCCAGTCCACCAGCACCGGCGGCTCGTCCTGCAGGAAGGCGAAGGCCTGGGCGATCATCTGCAGGTTGGCGCACATCATGCGGTGCGTGTTCACCACGCCCTTGGGCTGCTTGGTGGAGCCCGAGGTGAAGAGGAACTTGACAATGGTGTCGGGGCCGACCTGGGCGTGGGCTGCCTCGGCCTGCGGGCCGTGGGCGGTGTCGAGCAGGCGGCTGAAGGGCAGGGTGTCCTGGTCCTGCAAGGTACCGTTGGCCAGCACCACGTCCATGTCCGGCGTGGCCATGGCCCGGATGGCCCGCTCGTACTGCGGCCCGCTCGCGAAGACGAGGCCCGGCGTGACCGTGGCGGCGATGTGCCGGAGCTTGCCGAAGTCCTGCGACATCAGCGAGTAGGCCGGCGAGATCGGCGTGTACGGCACGCCCACCCACATCGCGCCCAGTGCCAGCGTGAGGTGTTCGAGGTCGTTGTCCGAGAGGATGGCGATGGGCCGTTCAGCGCTGAGCGGACGCGTCGCGAGGAACTGCCCCACCGACTTCGCGCGAGCCAGCATCTGCGCATAGGTGATGCGCTGCCACTGACCGCTCGCATCGCGCTTGGCGGCGAACGTGCGTTCGGGGGCCACCTGCGCCCAGTGCGCCAGCCTGTCGCTCAGCCGCTCGGGAAAGGCATCCAGCGCCTCGGAGGACCGCAGCACCTTCACGCCGCCCGCGCGCTCCTCCAGCGTCGCGCTGACACAGCCGCCCACACGCGCCTCGCGGTAGCGGGCCTTGCTCATTTGGTCACCTTGCCCGCGCGCTTGTCCAGGAAGGCACGCAGGCGCTCCTTGGCCTCGGGCGTGCTCTCGGCCACCGCCGCCATCAGCGACTCGGTGAACAGGCCTTCGGACTGCGACTGGTCGGCGATGCGCGGCAAGGCATGCATCACTGCGAAGTTGGACAGCGGCGCGTTGTTGGCGATGCGGTGCGCGAGCTCGATGGCGCGCGTGAGGCCTTCGCCGTCCCCCACCAGGTACTGCGCCAGGCCGACACGCTCGCCTTCGTCGGCGCTGTAGACCCGGCCGGTGAGCATCATGTCGCTCATGCGGGCCACGCCCACCAGGCGCGGGATGCGCGCCGAGCCGCCGCCGCCCACGAACAGGCCGCGCTGGCCCTCGGGCAGCCCGAAGTAGGCCGATGACTCCGCCACGCGGATGTGGCAGGCCGCCGCCAGCTCCAGCCCGCCGCCCACCACCGCGCCATGCAGCACCGCGATGACCGGCACTCGGCCGAACTGGATGGCATCGAAGGCCGCATGCCACATGCGCGAGTGCAGCACGCCCTCGGCCACGTCGCGCTCCACGAGCTCGGCCAGGTCAAGTCCCGCGCAGAAGTGGTCGCCCTCGCCGCTGAGCACCGCCGCACGGATGTCGGTGGGCAGGTTGATGAAGGCGGTCTGCAGCTGGAGGATCAGCTCGTCGCTGATGGCGTTGCGCTTGCTGGGCCGGTTCAGCCGCACCTGCACCACCGCGCCGGCCGTGGTGATCTTCAAGAGCGGCAACTGCGACAGGATGCCGGATGCCGGCTTGAACAGGGGGTCCATGGGTGGTGTAATTAGTTTAGTAGATGAAGTATCATAGTCCCCAGCCGCTGGCGACCGCAACTAAGTAGAACCCCTTGGTCCGGGCGTCGCCGTTTCATCACGTGAACTAGTCAGGAAGTCGTCCGACCATGAACATCGACCAACTCGTGGCCATCGACGTGCACACCCACGCCGAAGTGTCCTGCTGGAACCCCTTCGACAACTACGGCGAGGAATACGACCGCGCGGCCGACAAGTACTTCCGCTCCGCGCGGCGGCCCACCATCGAGGAGACGGTGGCCTACTACCGCGAGAAGAAGATCGGCCTGGTGATGTTCACCGTGGACTCGGAGTCCAACCTCGGCCGGCGCCGCATCCCGAACGAGGAGATCGCCGAAGCCGCGCAGAAGAACAGCGACATGATGATGTGCTTTGCCAGCATCGACCCGCACAAGGGCAAGATGGGCGCGCGCGAAGCCCGCCGGCTCATCGAGGAACATGGCGTGAAGGGCTTCAAGTTCCACCCGACCGTGCAGGGCTTCTACCCGCACGACAAGATGGCCTGGCCGCTGTACGAGGTGATCGCCGAACACAACATGCCGGCCATCTTCCACAGCGGGCATTCGGGCATCGGCTCGGGCATGCGCTGCGGCGGCGGGTTGCGGCTGGAGTATTCCAACCCCATCCACCTCGACGACGTGGCGATCGCCTTCCCCGACATGCAGATCGTCATCGCCCACCCGTCCTGGCCCTGGCAGGACGAGGCCTTGTCGGTGGCCATGCACAAGCCCAACGTCTTCATCGACTTGTCGGGCTGGAGCCCCAAGTACTTCCCGCCCCAGCTCGTGCAGTACGCCAACACCCTGCTGCGCGACCGCGTGCTCTTCGGCTCGGACTTCCCGCTCATCACGCCCGAGCGCTGGATGAAGGACTTCGAAGAGGCCGGATTTCGTGACGAAGTGAAACCGCTGATCCTCAAGGACAATGCGGCCCGGCTGCTCAAGCTTTCGAGGACTCCATGACCGCAAGTTCGACCGCACGTTCCGCCGTTGCCGCACTGCTTCTTCTTTCCGCCGCCACCGTTGCCTTCGCCAAGCCCCTGGACGCCGCCGGGCTGGCGCGCTTCGATGCCGGCTATGCCCGCTGCGAACAGAAGTACGAGCACATGCGTGGCCACGCGGACGAGGCCTACCTCGGCGTCTACCGCATCAAGGACGACGACAAGATGCGCGCCAGGCTGGCCGAGCTGCGCAAGAAGGCGGCCTACCAGACCGAGCGGGCGAAGGCCGACAAGCGCCTGAGCAAGCAATCGCCGGAGCTGGACAAGAAATTCGCCTCCCAGTGCGCCGCGACCTGGGGGCAGGTGGCGGCACAGGCGGCACCGGCAGCAGCGTCCGCGCCGGCCAGCGGGCCGGCGAAGAAATAAAGGTTCCTCCGCCCGTCAACGCGGATGCAGCAGGGCATGCGCCGCCCCAAGCCCGGTGCCGCCCAGGGCGCTCAGGGCATCGAAGGCCTGGGCGAACGGCGGCAGGCGCAACTGCTCGCCCAACACCCACACCAGCGCCACGCCTGAGGCCAGCACGGCCGCCGGCATGAAGTGCCCGGACAGGGCCTGGCCGATCACCACGCTGCCCAGGGCCACCGCGACCAGGTAGCCCGAGAACCAGCGCAGCAGCTTGTGCGATACATATTTGTAGAGCGTGAGCGCATCCAGCCGCGCCAGCATGGACCACATGAGCCGGTGCACGCACAGCGCGTTGTAGGCCATGTCGCGGCGCAGGCGGAAGGTCGCGCCGCGGCCTGCCGGCACCGGCTGCACGCGCAGATCGCCGGCGCAGACCACGCGGTGCCCGCCGCACAGCACCATCAGCGACACATACATGTCGTGCAGTGCATGGTCCGGTGCGGGGTGGTAGAGCGCCGCGCGCACCGCGAAGAGGGACCCGTTGGCGCCGACGGTCGATCCGGTGTCGCTTTCGAGGGCGCGGATCCAGGCGTCGATGCGGCGGTAGCCCAGCAGCGCCCCATCGCCGGGCGCAGCCTCCAGCGTGGCGCACACGCAGCCGATCTCGCGGTCGGCGAAGTGCGCCTCCAGCTTGTCGATGAGCTGCGCATCGAGCGCGACGCCGGCATTGGCGAAGACCAGCACGTCGGCCGGCGTGCGCCGCGCCAGCAGGTTCATCGCATGCGACTTGCCCCGCACCATGGGCGTGGCGCAGACCTCGACCCTGCAGGCCGCCAGCGCCTCGCCGGCCTCGGCCAGCGCAGGCAGCTCGCCGTCCGCGCACAGCAGCATCTGAAGGCGCGGGTATCGCTGCCGCAGCGTGCGCAGCTGGTCCAGCATGGGTCGCGGCAGCCCGGTCGCCTCGGTGGCGTACAGGCACAGCGCATGGCGCGTGGCCGGAACTGGCCTAAGCCACTTCACCGGCACCTGCGCGGCACGTTGCCAGCGCCTGAGCAAGTACAGCGACAGGGGGTAGGTCACAAAGGCATGCAGCGCCAGGGCAAGCGATGTGCCCGCGAGCGCGAAAAGTGCGATGGACGACATCGTCAAGCCACTCCACAACTGCGTGATTTCCGCCAGCAGCACCCAAGCAATTCGCATGCATCGGTGCGTGCTGGAACCGTTCTCATCACTGTGGTGCGGCACGCACTCGCAGCGCATGGGCAACGCATGCATTCAGGGGGCAGGGTCTTGCACCGCGCTTGCGCAAACTGTGTCGAAGGATGTGCATCAGGCACCTGCACATCTCAAGTGGAATCGGTTTGGGGCAAACGGAAACCAACTGCGAACTATTCACGGATCTGGCCCGGATGTTGCGTTGCAACACGCGACGTACTCACAAGGGAGTTGCCATGAATGCAGCTAGTTTCGTGGCGGGCGCACGCATGACGGTGCCCGCATCGGTGAAGCAAGACCCTGTCCGGGATTTGCTGGTGTTGCGCCTTAACCAGGCGGTGGCTTTCGTGCTGCTGATGCTGCTGAGCCCGGTGATGCTCATCATCACTTTCTTCATCTGGCAGCGCGACGGCGCGCCGATGCTCTTCGCCCACTACCGCGTGGGCCACGAGGGCAAGCTCTTTCGTTGCATGAAGTTCCGCACGATGCTGAGGAACTCCGAACAGGTGCTGGCGGATTTGCTCCGCGATGACCCTGCTGCGCGTGAGGAATGGGCGCGCGACCAGAAGCTCACCAACGATCCGCGCATCACCCCCATCGGCCACTTCCTGCGCAAGACCAGCCTCGATGAACTGCCCCAGCTGCTCAACGTGCTGCGCGGCGAGATGAGCCTGGTCGGGCCGCGTCCGATCACCGTGGGCGAGCTCACGCGCTACGGCAAGGTGCGCTGGCACTACCTGAGCGTGCGCCCGGGCATCACCGGCCTGTGGCAGGTGAGCGGACGCAACAACACCACCTACGACGAGCGGGTCGCGCTGGACCGCCGCTACGTGGAACAGAAGACCCTGTGGATGGACGTGGCCATTCTCTTCAAGACCGTGAAGGTGGTGGTGGCGCGCGAAGGGGCACGCTGATGTCCCCCGCCGGTCCTTTGCGGCGCGAAGTGCGCTGGTCAGACTCCGATGCCGGCCGCGTGGTGCACGTGGTCGGTTGCGTCACCGACGAGGTCTACAGTTTCCTCGGCCCCGCCACGCATGCGCTGGCGCGCTCGGGCCTGGACCAGTCAGTGGTGATGATCGACGACGTGCAGTACCGGCACCACCTGGTGAGCCTGCACGAACGGGCCGAGCTCGTCCTCGCGCCCAGCCTGCGCAACCCGATGCGCCAATGGCGCGAGGTGCTCAAGGCGCTGCGCCAGACCCTGGCCGATTCGCCGCCGCGCGCGGTGCACCTGCATGGCATCGTGCCCTGCCTGGTGGGCGCGTGGGCGGTGCGCACCTCGGGCATCCGCGCGGCCATCTTCTATTCGCCGCACGGCTCGCGCGCCATGGGGCGTTTCAAGTGGATCGGCGCCACGCTGCTGTGGCTCTTCAGGCCGCTGCTCCAGCCGGGCAGCAACACCGCCATCGTCAACGTGCCGCAGGAGCGGCGCGCCTTCGACAAATGGAAGTCGGTGGACGTGATCGAGAGTCCGGCCAGCGACGTGTTTCTCACCGTCGCGCGCAACGAGGCGCGGCATCCCCTGGTGGTCACCGGCGGGCGCGAGCACAACCCGCGCAACGCCGAACTGCTGGCGCAACTGGCGGTGCTGCTGACGGACGACGCCCTGCGCATCGGCTTCAACTGGATCGGCAGCGTGGACCCTGTCTCTCGCCAGCGCCTGAACGCGGCCGGGGTGAGCGTGTTCGACGTGGCCAACGACGCCGAGCGTGCACAGCGCCTGGCGGCGGGCTGGATCTACGTCGCACCCGGCGGAACGCGCGGCTTCCCGGTGTTCCTCGTGGAGGCGATGGCCGCGGGTCTGCCGTGCGTGGCGATGGACACGCCCCAGCACCGCGAGGTCATCCGCGACGGCGAGACGGGCTTCCTGTGTGAATCCGAGCGCGACCTGATCGGCTGCATCGCCACGCTGGTCGACAGCCCCACGCTGCGCACGCGCATCGGCGAAGCGGCCCGCAAGGAGGCGCGCGAGCGCTTCGGCGAAGGGCGCTTCAGCTCCCGCCTGCTGGCGGCGTACTCCTTCGATTCGCCCACTGCTTCCGATCCCGATTCACCCGCTCCGCTGGAAGGCGCCCCTGCATGAAAGTCACCGTCATCGGAAGCGGCTACGTCGGCCTGGTCACCGGCGCCTGCCTGTCGGACATGGGCAATGACGTGGTCTGCCTGGACGTGGATGCGCGCAAGATCGGCCTGCTGCAGGACGGCAAGATTCCCATCTACGAACCGGGCCTGCAGGAGGTCGTGCGGCGCAATGTGGAGGCCGGCCGCCTGCACTTCACCACCGACGTGCCCGCGGCCGTGCAGCACGGCACGCTGCAGTTCATCGGCGTGGGCACCCCACCGGACGAGGATGGTTCGGCCGACCTGCAGTACGTGATCGCCGCGGCCCGCAGCATCGGCCGCCACATGACCGACTACAAGGTGGTCATCGACAAGAGCACCGTGCCGGTGGGCACGGCCGCGAAGGTCAAGGCGGCCGTGGCCGAGGAACTGGCCGCGCGTGGCCAGTCTGTGGACTTTGCCGTCGTCTCCAACCCCGAGTTCCTGAAGGAAGGCGCGGCGGTGGAGGACTTCATGCGCCCCGACCGCGTGGTGGTGGGCGCCGACGACGAGCGTGCCGTGCTGCTCATGCGCGCCCTGTACGCACCGTTCACCCGCAACCGCGATCGCCTGCTGGTGATGGACCTGGCCAGCGCCGAGTTCACCAAGTACGCCGCCAATGCCATGCTGGCCACGCGCATCAGCTTCATGAACGAGCTGGCGCTGCTGGCCGAGCGCGTGGGCGCGGACATCGAGCTGGTGCGCCGAGGCATCGGCAGCGACCCGCGCATCGGCACGCAGTTCCTGTATGCCGGCGCGGGCTACGGCGGCTCGTGCTTTCCCAAGGACGTGAAGGCCCTGGTGCGTGCCGCGCAGGACAACGGCATCACGCTGCAGGTGCTGACCGCGGTGGAAGAGGCCAACGAGCGCCAGAAGAAAGTGCTGGTCGACAAGGTGGTGCGGCGTTTCGGCGAAGACCTCACCGGCCGCCAGTTCGCGCTGTGGGGCCTGGCGTTCAAGCCCGACACCGACGACATGCGCGAGGCGCCCAGCCGCGTGATCGTGGAAGAACTGATCCGCCGTGGTGCGGACGTGGCCGCCTTCGACCCGGTGGCGATGCATGAAGCCAGGCGTTCCTTCGGTGACCTGCCCGGCCTGCGCTTCGTGGCCGACCAGGCGGCGGCCCTGCAAGGCAGTGACGCGCTGCTCATCGTCACCGAGTGGCGGCAGTTCAAGAGCCCGGACTTCGAGCAGATCAAGGCCACGCTGCGCCAGCCGGTGATCATCGATGGCCGCAACCTCTACGACCCGGGGCTGATGGCATCGCTGGGCATCGAGTACGTCGGCATCGGCCGCGGCGCGCGATGAGCCAGCCGTCCTCGCGCCTGCTGACGCTGGATGCGATGCGCGGCATCGCCGCCATCCTCGTCATGCTGTACCACCTGAACGCCGCGGGCGCGCATGTGTTCGCCAGTGGCTACCTGGCGGTGGACTTCTTCTTCGTGCTCAGCGGCTTCGTGCTCGCGCGCACCTATGACGCACGCCTGGCCGGCGGCATGCCCTTCCTCGAATACGCGGCGCTGCGGCTGATCCGCCTGTATCCGCTGATCTTCCTGGGCCTGCTGATCGGCATCGTGCGGGCCGCCGGGCAGATCTTCATCCACCACCCCGACCGCATGACGGGGACCGAACTGGCCGTGAACATCGTGTTCGAGGCGCTGCTGCTGCCCTCGCCGGTGGACAGCTTCATCGCGCCGCTGAACACGCCGTCGTGGTCGCTCTCGTTCGAGGTGGCGGCAAGCCTCGTCTACGCCGCGCTGCTGGTGAAGGCCAGCCGCAAGGGCCTGGCCGCCGTGTGCGCGCTGTGTGGCGTGGGCGTGCTGTGGGCAGCCCTGGCCCACAACTCCACAGGTTTCGGCTTCAAGTGGCAGGACCTGCACTGGGGCGTCGCGCGCGTGGGCTTCTCGTTCACGCTGGGCATGCTCATCGCACGGTCGCATCGGCGCGCGGTGGTGCAAAGCGCGTGGTCCTTCGCGCCCATGCTGGTGCTGGCCGCGCTGCTCGCGGTGGACGTGAAGGGCCAGTCCCGCCTCGTCTTCGACCTCATCGTGGTGATGCTCGCCGCGCCGCTGCTGGTGTGGTGGGGCGCCGGCCTGAACCCGCCGCGCGCGGCCTCGGGCGTCGCGGCCTGGCTGGGTGACGTGTCGTACCCGCTCTATGCCGTGCACTACCCGCTGATGTTCATGGCCGGTTTCGCGGCCAAGAAGGTCGGCTTGCCGCCGGCTGCGTGGATGCCGGCGTATGCCACCTGCGTGGTCGCGCTCGCATGGATCCTCGACCGCCTGTACGACCGCCCGGTGCGGCGGCTGCTCACCGACAGCCTGCACCGGGTGCGCCTGCCCCGGCCTTCGCTCGCGTGAACGGAGCGCGCATGTCGTCGCCCGGGTTCTCGCGCAACGTCAATGGCTTTCGCGGGCTGTGCGTGTCGCTGGTGTTCCTGCACCACGTGGCGCACTCCGGGCTGCCACCCGCCGCGGACCCCGAGTCGCTGTGGCAGCTCGCGCTGCAGGACCTCTTCATGAGCTTCGGCTACGGCGTGGAACTGTTCTTCATGATCAGCGGCTACGTCATCGTGCAAAGCCTGCGCCGGCATGCGAGCGTGGGCGGCTTCCTGGCCGACCGTGCGCTGCGCATCTTCCCGGTGTGGCTGCCGCTGGGGCTGGTGCTGGGCATCGCCTGCGTCGTCGTGGGCAAGCTCGGCTTCGTCGCTTCCGAACCCGCATGGTGGTTGCCGGTGGTGCTGGCCAACCTGGCCTTGCTGCCGCCGCTGGTGCCGCTGCCGCTGGTGCATCCGGCGTCGTGGTCGCTGAGCTATGAGTGGCTGTTCTATCTGGCCTGTGCCGCGCTGGCGCTGTGGTCCCGCTCGGCGACGAGGTCGCGCATCGTGCTGGTGCTGTGGATCGTGGCAGCGGCGTGGCTCATAGCCGCCATTCCGCGCTCGCTGTTCTTCCTGCCGGGTGTCGCGCTGGCACTGGCGCCTTCGGTGTTCGCGCCCTTGCAGCGCGCCACGTGGCTGGGCGCTTTCAGCCTGCCGCTGATGCTGGCCTGCTGGTACAGCACGGGCATCTTCGCCGCGCAGTTCGGCACGCCGCTGTGGTCGGTGGTCGCTGCGGGACAGGGAATCGCCGTGCTGGTTGCGCTGCTGGCCGGCACGCATGTGTTTGCCTGCGTTGGCGCACCGGACGATGCCGGATGGCCGCTGCTGCGCAGCCGCGCGGCGCAGCACCTCGGGCGCATCAGCTACAGCTTCTACCTGATGCATCCGGTGGCGATGGCAGTGGTCAAGCCGATCGTGGTGCGCACGGTGCCCGAGGGTTGGCCGGCAACGCTCGTGTTCCTCGCGGCGTCGGCCCTCGTGTCGTGGGCCCTGGCCTATGCCTCATGGGCGCTGCTGGAGCAACGCTTCGCGCGCTGGCTCAAGTCGCGCGGCACGGCGCCTGCGTCCGGCACGGCCGCGCTGCCCCAAGGACAATCCGCATGAGCCTCGACAACTCCCCCCGCGTGGCGGTCTACCGCTCGCCCATCCTGCCCCTGTCGGAAACCTTCATCCGCGACCAGGTGCGGGCCATGCACCGCTGGAACGCGACCCTGTTCGGCGAGACCTTGTACGACCCGCGGCCCGTGCTCGACGGCATCACCCACCAGGCCCTGTGGCGCGACACGCGCATCGGCCGCACGCTGCGCCGCGCCGACCGGCTGCTGGAGCAGGTGATGGGCTACTCGCCTGCCAAGCATCGCGCGTTGCGCACGCTGCGGCCCGATCTCGTCCACGTGCACTTCGCCACCGATGCGGTGCAGGCGTGGCCGACGCTGCGGCGCCTGGGCGTGCCGGTGGTGGTGACGCTGCACGGCTACGACATCAACACCCATGCCGACTGGTGGCATGCGGGGCATGGCGGCCCGCGCATGCGCGACTACCCCGAGCGGCTTCGCGAGATGGCGGCCGATCCGTCGGTGCATTTCATCGCCGTGTCCCAGGCCATCCGCCGCGCCGCGCTGGCGCAGGGCGTGGGAGACGAGCGCATGAGCATCCGGCACATCGGCATTCCCACCCAGAACTTCCCGGTGGAGGGTCCGCCGCCGTCGCAGCGGCGGCCGGACGTGCTCTTCGTGGGGCGGCTGGTGGAGAAGAAGGGCGGACGTTTCCTCGTCGAGGCGGCGGCTGCCTTGCGCGAGCGCGTGCCCGGTGTGCGCCTCGTGTTCATCGGCGACGGGCCGTGCCGCGACGACCTGGCTGCGCAGGCCAGGCGGCTGGATGTCGACGCACGTTTCCTCGGCGCACAGCCGCAGGCCGAAGTGCGCCGCCAGCTCGTCTCGGCGCGAGCGCTGTGCCTGCCCAGCGTCACCGCCGCCAACGGCGATGCCGAGGGCCTGGGCATGGTGCTGCTGGAAGCGCAGTGCGCCGGCGTGCCGGTGGTGACCTCGGCCAAGGGAGGCAGCGAGGAGGCCATCGTCGACGGCGTGACCGGCTTCGCGTTCGGCGAGGGCGACGTGCCGCGGCTCGCGCAGTCGCTGGAAGTGCTGCTGCGCGATGGTGCGCGCGTCGACCTCATGGCCCGCGAAGCCGCGCAGTTCGTGCGCCGGCAGTTCGACATCGGCCATTGCACCCGCGCGCTGGAGACGCACTACGACCACATCCTCGCCGATGCCGTGCTCGAACAGACGGTGCCCTCATGGAACGCACGCTGAGCGGCGGCCGCTGGCTGTGGCTGGATGCCTTGAAGGGCGTGGGCATCATCGCGGTGGTGGCGGGGCACGTCATCGACCGCGACGCGGCGCGCACCCTCTACCTGTGGCACATGCCGCTGTTCTTCTTCCTCGCGGGCCTGGTGTTCAAGCCGGACACGGATTGGCGCCGATTCGCGCGTGACAAGGCGGCGCGGCTGCTGGTGCCGTATGCGGTGTTCCTGCTGCTCCTGTCGGGCCCGGACCTGATGGCCGCGGTGGCGAGCGCATCACCGCGCGACTGGATGGCCTTCGCCGTCTCGCGTGTGGCCGGCGGCAAGACCCTGTACGGCTGGCTCGCGGTGTTCTGGTTCGTGACCTGCCTGTTCCTGTCGCAGCAGGTGGTGAATGCGTTGGTGACGCGATGCCGACCGGCCGTGGTGGTGGCGTGGATGCTGGCCATGCTCGCGCTCGCCTTCACCAACGCGATGTGGCTGCCGCGCGCATGGCTGCCGTGGGCGGCGAACGTGGTGCTGTTCGCCGCACCGGTGCTCTACCTCGGGCATCGGCTGCGGCCGCACCTGGCGTCCCATGCGATCTGGTGGTCGCTTCCTCTGGCGCTGGTGGGCCTGGTGCTCGTCGACCAGCACCTCATCGGCGACCTGGATCTCAAGAACACGCGCTATGGCACGCCGCTCGCGACCCTCGTCTTCGGACTGTGCGTGGTGCTGGGTCTCGTCGCCGTGTGTCGAACCTTCCTTCAACGCGGTGTGTTCGCGCAAGGCCTGGCCGTCCTTGGCGAAGCGTCGTTGTTCATCATGTTCACGCACATGGCCATCCAGCAGACGCTGAACGAACGGCTGGGCGTGCACGACGTGGTCCTGCGAATCGCCATTGCGATCGCGTTGCCCACGCTGCTGGTCCCGCTGCTCTCGCGCCACGACCTGTCGCGGCGCCTGCTGCTGGGTCTGCCCGTCAGGCGCGCACCACCCGCGCCCGCACCAGCCACCCTTTCAATGCCTGAGGCCGCGTCCCCGGTGCGAAGCGCCAGAGGATGAGCCGCGAGGCCACGGGCAAAGGCATGAGCAGCGCGCCCCAGGCCCACACCAGCATGGCGACTCGTGCCTTCAGCGTGAGGCCCTGAGGCGCGAAGAAGGCGCGGCACACATCGCGCAGGCAGCGCCAACGCGAATCAGGCACGGGATGCGTTGCAGGCGACAGGCGCAGCGAGCCGATGCGGTAGCCGAGGTAGTTGAGGCTGAGGTCGATCGCACCGTCCGGGATGTTCTGCCCGTCCTGTTGCGCGATGCCCTGTGCATACACCAGCCGTTGCCGCGCACGCGTCATCTGCCGCTCGAACTGGTGCACGTCCAGCTTGGCCATCGCGCCCTGGTTCTTGCCATGCACGCGGTAGCCCACCAGCGGTTTGGCGATGGTGACGACGTCACCCAGCAGCGGCGCTGCCGCGAGGCAGTAGGAATCGTTCGCCGTCCCGCAGGTGTTGTGCAGCGGGAAGATGCGGTCGAGGAACCAGCGCGAGTACGCATTGCCCGAGCCGGGCGGCGTCGGATAGGCCGTGGTGGTGCGCGCCCAGTCGCTCACCTGCCGGGCGGTGGGCACCACGTGGTACTGCGGAAAGAACGCGCCGGTCGGTTCGCCGCGCGCATCGATCACCTGCATCTGCACCTGCACCTTGCTGACCGTGGGCGACCACACCGCCACGATCTCGCGCGCCAGCGAGGGCCGCAGCACGTCATCGGAGTCGAGGAAGATGACGATCTGTCCGCGCGACAGCGCATAGCCCTTGTTGCAGGCCACGAGCTGGCCGGCGTTTTCCTGGTAGATCGCCTGGATGCGGTTGCCGTACGACTCGATGATGCGGCGCGAGCCGTCGGTGGAGCCGTCGTCGATGACGATGACCTCCACGCCCGGCCATTCCAGTGCCAGCGCGCTGTCGATGGCCGCGGCCACGTAGGCCTCGTAGTTGTAGTTGGGAATGATGACCGAGATGAGCGGCGTGTCGCTTCGCATGGCGTGAATCACCCGTTCGAGGCGGTGGAAGGCGCACGCCGGCGGGCCACGGCGGACTTGGCGAAGTCCAGCAGTTCGGTGAGCAACCGGCGGTCGAAGAGGAAGAGGCCGGCGACATACACCGCCGTGCCCAGCGGCGCCAGCACGGCCACGCGCGCGATCGCCGGCCAGCCCGGCATCGCCAGCCGTGCGGCCCATACCGCACCCAGCATGGCTGCGGCGCACAGCAGCGGCAGCCAGGACGCGCGGATCTGCTCCATCCAGCCGATGCCGCTGGCGCGACGGAACAAGGTGGTCTGCAGCACGGCCCCCAGCAGCTCGCGCGTCACCCAGATGCCGATCGCCCAGCCAATCGTCGGCACGCCGGTGACGAGGATGGCGCCCAGCACGAAGACCAGCTCCGCCGACTGCGTGATGAGCAGGTCGCGCGGACGGCCCAGCGCGGTGAGCATGGGCGTCATCAGGAGCCGCCGCGCCTGCACCAGCACCTGCAGCGACAACAGCGTGACGTAGGGCGCGATGGCCGACCAGCGCGGGCCGAAGAGGATCTCCACCACTTCGGTCGACGTCGCGCCGATGAGCACGAACGAGAAATACAGCACCACGCACGCGAAGGACGACGCCGTGCGGAAGGCTCGCTTGAAGCGTTCGTCATCGGCCCGCAGCGACGAGAGGATGGGCAGCGCCACCTGCGAGATGGCGGTGGAGGCGAGCGACCAGAAGGTGTCCACCGCGCGGAAGCTCAGGTTCATCAGGCCAGCCGCATGCGTGCCCAGCGACATGCCACACAGGATGACGAACAGCCGCTTGATGGAGAAGTTGACGAACAGCACCGACACGGCCACCACGCCGAAGCCGATGAGCTCGCGGAAGGCCACCCACTGGAAACGCAGCCGCGGCCGTTCGCGGCAGGTGATCCACAGGATGGCCGAGCCGAACAGCACCACGAACACCTGCTGGGCCACCAGCCCCCAGAAGCTGAAGCCCATCACCACCAGCGCGATGCCGGTGAGGGCGCCCAGCGTGCGCCCGACCAGCGAGCGCACGGCCAGGGTGCGGAAGTCCAGGTTGCGCCGCTGCCTCGCGACGATGGTGGCGCTCAGCGCCGTGAGCGGCAGGCACAGCGAGGTCCAGGCCAGCGCCATCGCGGCCTGCGGGTTGCCGGTGCGCGCGGCGAAGGTGGGCGCACCCAGCCAGCAGGCGGCCATCAGCACCGCGCTCAGGGCCATGGTGGCGGTGAAGGCACTGTCGTAATGGGCCTCGCCCACGTCGGTGCGCTGCACCAGCGCGTCATGGAACAGCATGCTCACCAGCACCGTCATCAGCTCGATGACCGCGAGCACGATGGAGAACAGCCCGAAGTCCGACACCGACAGGAAGCGCGAATAGATGATGAGCGAGGAGAACGAGATGAGCGCGAGCCCGCCGTTCTCGGCGACGCTCCACAGGGCCGATCGGGCGGCCTTGGCGCGGTTCGCGGTGGCGGGCAGTGGTGCGGTGGCGGACATGCGTTCAGGTGGTCGGGCTCGAGGGACTGGGGTGAGGCGTCTTGCCGGTGCCGAACCAGGCGGCGAACTTGCGGCGCACCGGCTGTACCAGCGCGGCGCGGCTGAAGCGAAGAAGAATCAAGGGCCGTGCCAGCCAGCGCGGACTGCACAACAAGGCGGTGAGCCAGGCCGCGTGCATGAGCTTGAGCGCCGCGGGCAGCGGGCGCTTTCGCAGCAGCGACATGCCGGCGCGCCACAGGCCGGCGGCGGTGTCGGCCTCGTCGCCTTCGTAGCGCTCGCCCAGCTTGCGGTTCATCAGCCGGTAGTTGACCGAAGGCAGGTCGTAGTCCAGCAGGTTGCCTTTGGGCAGCGCGACACCATGCGAGGCGGCATGCTCGCGCAGCGCCTGCAACTCCACCACGCGGATCGCCACCTGCTTGGCGAAGCGCTCGCCGATGGAGGCCGAGGCCGCGCCGTGGTAGCTCTGGTTGGCATCGTGCAGGCGGTAGTAGCCCAGTGCGCGAGGCACCACCATCACGTCGCCGTACAGCGGCGCGACGGTGTTCAGCAGGCCGTCGGGGGCCTTCTTCACGGTGAGCGGCATCACCAGGTCCAGGAAGCTGCGCGAGTAGGCATTGCCCGTGAGCACCGGCCACACGTAGGTGCCGAAGCGGTCGAACTCGCGGCGGATCTCTTCCGGCCCATACGGCTGCACGTAGTTGCAAAAGCGCCGCCCCAGCATCTCGCCCTGGCCGTTGATGACCTCCAGTTCGAACTGCACCTTGGTGCAGCCGGGGCGCCAGGCGCGGTGCACCGCTTCAAGCGCTTCTCGATGAAGCAGGTCGTCCGCATCGAGGAAGAGCACGATGTCTCCCCTTGCGTGCGCATAGCCGTTGTTCAGTGCCGCGATCTGCCCGGCGTTGGCCTGGCTCACCACGCGGATGCGGTCGCCGAAGGCAGCCAGCACGCCCGCCGAGCCGTCGGTGGAGCCGTCGTTCACCACCACGATCTCGTCGGGCGGCACGGTCTGCGTCAGCGCGCTGAGGATGGCGTCACCCACGTAGCGCTCGTAGTTGAAGCAGGTGATGACCACGCTCAGTGTGGGATGGTCGTTGCCCATGCGGTACTGCCTTTCGTGGTGGAAGGGTCCGGCGCGGTGAGCCGGGGCCACATCGCGCAGGTGATGAAGATGAGCAGAAGCGATTCCGGTGCCAGCAGGTTGCCGCCCAGCAGCAGCCACTGCAGCATGAGCGCCACGCGCAGGCGGATGGGCACTTGCGAGCGATGGATGGCCGCGACGATGAGCGCGCCGAAGGCCAGCATGCCCAGCAGGCCGTATTCGAAGACCAGCTTGCCGTAGGTGGTCTCGCACACGTCGAACATCTTCTGGGTGGTGCCCGGCCCGTGGCCCAGCAGCGTGCTCCACAGGTTGGAGTCGATCTGCTCCAGCACCAGCTTGCCCGGCGCGATGAATCGGCAGTAGGCGCTGCTGCGGTCGGAGCCGAATTCGCCGATGCGGTCCAGCGTGTACTGGATGTTCAGCGCCTCGCCGAACACCAGCACCACCGCACAGCCCACGACCGCGGCGGCGGTGACGCGCCACAGCGTGCGCTGCCCGAGCGGGAACAGCATTGCCACCGCCAGCGCGAGCAGGCCCGAGCCGGAATACGACAGCACCAGCGCGAGCGCCAGCGTGGCCATCACCCACTTGCGCTTGGCCAGCGTGGTCTCCACCATCAGCGCGAAGGCCATGTAGAACGAGAAGCCCGAGGCTTCGCGCAGGAAGAAGCCGTTGGACTTGATGTGCTCGCCGACCACGTTGGTGGTGTTGTAGGTGCCCGAGCTGCGGATGGACGCCGGGATGTAGGGCGTGAAGTCGAAGAGCCAGGGCGCGTGGATGGCGTATTGCCCGAAGTACTGCGCGATGCCGGCGACGGCGATGGCCAGCATGAACGCCACGAACAGCCGCATCGCGCGCTGCCAGGCTTCGGTGCTGTCGGCCTTGGCGTCCTGCACCATGATGAATGGCAGGTACATCACCGCCAGCAGCAGCCAGGACCCGACCGAGGCCACCTGCCGGTAGTCGAAGGACGCGTTGGTCACGAGGCTCATGCCGCTGACCGTCACGACCCCCACGTACAACAGGCCCATGCCGGGGTGGATGCGTCCGGCGTTGCCGATCGTCATCGCGGCGACGAGGCCGTACATCGCGATCAGCGTGGGGTGCACGGAGAAGGTCGCGCTGACCGCCAGGCCGAAACGGTCCAGCAGCGTCAGTGCCAGCAGCGCGAAGACGAACGCCACCGCGATGGCATTGAAGCGCGGCGTGAATTGCGCTTCGCTCGACGGCAGGGCGACAGCCAGGCTCACCGCTGCCTCACCGTTGCCACACCCGCACGTACTTCACCATCAGCTTGGCCGGGAATGCCGCCGGGTCAGGCCGGCCCGGCCAGGCGCCGCCCACCGCGAGGTTCAGCAGCACGTGTGCTGCGCCGCCATCGGAGCCGTCGCGGTGCACCCACTTGAACTCGCGGTCCACCACCAGCACGTCGTCCACGTAGTGCCGCACGCGGTCGGGCAGCCATTCGGCGGAGTAGGTGTGGTAGTCGTCCTTGAAGTCGGTGCCGGGCTTGTAGGTCTTGTTGTTGTTCAGCAGCGAGGAGGCCACCGGCAGCACGTCCTTCACGCCGCTGTGCACGAAGTGGAAGGTGTTGCGCGTCGTGTCGCGGCCGTTGTTCACGACCTCCAGGATGTCGATCTCCGGCGGCCACTTGCCGTCCTGCGGGTTCAGCCAGAACGCGGGCCACATGCCGCGGCCGTCGGGCACCTTGATGCGCGCCTCGAAGTAGCCGTACTGGCCGGACCATTTGGAGCGGATCATGCCGCTCTCGATCTTGCCGCGAATGGCGCCTTCGGGCGTGCGTGCCACCAGCGCCAGCGCGCCGTCCTCGAACACGTGGTTGTCGTTGTCGCGGTAGCGTTCCCACTCGTCGTTGAGCGCGTCCTGCTGGCCGTTGTTGTAGATGTAGCGCGTGAAGAACTCTTCGCGCATGGCCTCCACGCTGGTGACGCTGCGACCGAAGTCCCAGTCCTTCACGAGCTTGTAGCCCTTGCCGCGAATGGGCGCGGGTTCGTCCACGCTGTCCGGCTTGGGCAGGCGGCCATGGCGCGAGGCCGAGTCCGCGCAGCCCACCGTCGCGGCCAGGCCGGTGGCGGCGAGCAGGCGTTGCAGGGCCTGGCGGCGGGTGGTCAATGGTCGGGGCGGCTCATGCATCGGCACTCCTTTCGTCGCCGACCCGTTGCCCGCCGCGGTGTTCCGCGATCGCCTGCAGATAGAGTTGTCGTGTGGACCGGCCGATGGCCGTCCATGAATCGGCCACCGGCACCGGCGCGCGTTGCGGCCGGCGGGTGATGCCATCCTGGAGTTCTCGTGCCAGCTCGGCGATGTCTTCGCTCGCGATCAGCGCGCCGTCGACACCTTCGTGCATGTCTTCCGCGAAGATGCCCACGCGGCTGGCGATCAACCACTTGCCCAGCCCCTTCACGAGGAAGTACACGCCGCTCGCGTCGATCTGCCGGTACGGGAACACGAAGCTGTCGGCCTCGGCGAACACCGCGGCCATCTCCTCCTCGCTCAGGCGGCGGGGGCGGATGTCGAACTGCTCCTGCAGCCCGAGTTCGGCGATGCGCTCGACCAGCGGCGCCATGTCCATGCGCGGGCGCCCGGCCACGATCACGCGCAGCTCGTGGCGCACCTCCACAGGCAGCGAGCCGACGGCCTCGATCAGCAGGTCCAGCCCCTTGTAGGGCTTGATCTCGCCGAAGAGCAGCACCGTCCAGCGCGGGTCGCGTGTGGCACGCGCCGGTGGCGCGGGAACGCTCAGCTGCAGCGGCCCATGCGGGATCACGGTGATCTTGTGCTCGGGCACGCCGCGGTCCAGCAGGGCCTGCCGGCCTGAGCGGGTGTGCACGATGAGCTGATGCGCGCACTTCATCGGCGTGTCGTGCCCGAAGCGCTGAAGCCACGACATCTTCTGGCCGTTGTAGGGCACGGTGTCGTGCACCGTGAGCACCAGCGGGCACCAGCGCCGGATGAGCGCCATCGCGATCACGTCCAGCGGCGGCACCACGATCCACTGGAAGTGCACCACGTCCGGCTTGTGCCGGCGCACCTTGGCCAGCAGCTTCACCAGGCCCGCGAAGTGGGCGATGCCCTTGGCGACCGGCTTGAGCTTGTCGGGAATCCAGGAGGCCTCGTCGGTGCGGCGGTAGAAGAACGGGTCGGTGAGGGGCAGCGGCAGCTCCTGCCGGTCGGCGCGGCGCGTGGGCCGGGTCATCCACATCGGCGCGATGCCGTTGGCGACCAGGCCTTGCGTGAGCGCGGCGTCGTAGGGCGGGGTGAACAGCGAGGGGTCCACCAGCATCACATCGAGCTTGGCGGATTCGCTCATTGGGTAACCTCCGTGCTGCGCACTGCGGTGCGAGCGCCTTCGGGCGGCCGGGCGTTGCTCATGACGCGGCCCCCGGTGCATCCAGCCCGCGCGCCATGCTCGCGTGCCAGGGTTGTTCGCGCAGCGTGGCCAGTCCGAGCAGGAAGCCCAGCGCCCAGGCCGCGTGCATGGTGGCCGCGGCCGGGCCGGCCAGCAGCCCGCAGGGCGATTGGTGCTTGAAGGCCAGGCCCAGTGACGTGGCGCCGAGCACGGCCACATACAGCGCCGGCCACAGCAGCAGCCAGGGCAGCCAGGCGGCGAGCAGCAGGCATGCGGCCGACAGCGCGAAGTGCACCGGCAGCGCCAGTTGCCGCGCGCGCATCGAGCCGGGATGCCGCCTCACGGTGCGCGAGCGTCCGCGTCCGTAGGCGAAGTACTGCCGCGCCAGGCCCCGGAAGGAATCGCGCGGGTGGTAGCCCAGGCGGATGTCCGCATCGAGGTACAGCCGGCTGCCCAGGCGTCGCTGGCGGCAGTCCAGTTCCGCGTCCTCGTTGTGCGTGAAGCTCTCGTCGTAGCCGCCGGCACGTCGGAAGCTCGCCATGCGGAAGGCGGCATGGTGGCCATGGTCGATGAAGCCGCTGCGCCTGCCGCCGCGGTGTGCGGAACCGCCCGAGCCGACCGGCGTGTCCGACACCCAGGCCACCGCGCGCTGCAGGCAGCTGTGGCCGGTGGAATCCATCGGTACCACGACCGCATCGGCCTGCGTGCGGTCCAGCGTCTCGACCAGCTGGCGCACGTAGCCGCGAGGGTAGACCGCGTGCGCGTCGCAGCGCACGAGCACGTCGGCATCGTGGCCGGCAGTGCGCGCCGCCAGGTTCACCGCGGCGCTCTGGATGCGCTTGTCGTTGTGCATCACCGACAGCAGCGGCCGCTTGTGCGACAGCCGCTGCACGATGCCCACCGTGCCGTCGGTGCTGCCGCCGTCCACCACCACCATCGACACGCGGGCGTCGGCGGGCAGGTCCTCATGCAAGGCATTCACCACGGCTTCGATGCCGCGGGCTTCATTGAGGGTGGGGATGACGACCAGGATGTTGCGCACGGCCTCAGTGCTCATTGATCAGCACCCCGGCCAGCTTGGCTTCGCTCTTGGACACTTGCGAGATGAGCGTCTGCATCGCGTCCATGCGGGTCGTGTTGCGCCGGCCGATGACCATGCCCGCGCCGCACTTGGCGGCCAGCACGCGCGCATCGGCCCCATGGCAGGCGGCGGGCGTGTCCACCACGATGTGGTCGAACTTGCCCAGCAGCTCGCGCATCAGCAGGCCGAAGGCCGAGCGCTGCACCAGCTCCAGCGGGTTGGGCGGCAGCGTTCCCACCGGCAGCACGTACAGGCTGGGCAGGGCGCTGGACTGGTGGATCACGTCCGCCTCCGCCCGGCCTGCGAGGATGTTGCTCAGGCCCGCGCGGCCGGCCACGCTGAAGATGTCGTGCTGGCGCGGCGTGCGCATGTCCGCATCCACCAGCAGCGTGCGCGCGCCCAGCTGGCTGAAGGCCACCGCGAGGTTGGCCGCGAAGTAGGTCTTGCCGTCGCCCACGTTGGGGCTGAGCACGGCGAGTGCACGCCGCGGCTGGTCGGGCGACAGCACGCCCATGATGAGCTGGCTGCGGATGTCGCGAAAGGTCTCGGCCTGGTCGCTGAAGGGGTCGCGCGCCATCACCAGCTCTTCGCTCAGTGCGACGGCGTCGTCTTCGGTGGCGCAGGGGTAGTGGAACTGCTGCGACAGCGCCCACAGCACGTCGCCGCTGCTGGCCAGCTTCAGGGAGATGGCCGCTTCGCCGAAGCGCACGCGGTGGTCGCGCGAGAAGCGCAGGATCTGCTCCACCTGCGCGTCGTCGATCTCGCGCACCTCGCGCAGCAGGTCACCGATGGAGCGGTCGACGATGCGGGCCATCGGCTCGTCGGTCAGTCGCGGCGGGGCGCCCGGGGTGCCCGTGTAGGTCTGAGTCTTCATTGCATCACCCGTTCGTGGCGGGAGGGGGGAGCACGCGCGCCAGGTGCGACATCCATCGCAGGCGGTACGGGCTCACGGCTTTGGCCTTCCGGTGCGAACTCAGCACGCCCAGCATGGGCTGCTTGAGCAGCTCCACCACGTCGCGCTCGGTGCGCAGGCGCTGGTCGCGCTTCTCGCGCAGCACGGCGGCGGCCACCGCCAGCAGCAGGCCCACCAGCACCGCCACGGTGAGGTTCAGCACCAGCTTGGGCGCCGAGGGCAGGGCGGGCGTGGTGGCGTGCTTGAGCACCGACACGTTGGTCTGCGTGGTCTGGCTTTCGACGCTGGACTGGTTGGCGCGCGTCTGCACGGCCTCGTAGGAGCGCTGCGCGTTCTCCACGTCGCGTTGAAGCACCGCGGCCTCGTCGCGTTGTGTCTTGAGCTGCAGCAGCTTGGCGCGCTGCTCCGACACGGCCTGCCGGGCCTGGGCCAGGCGCGTCTGGTTCACGTCGTTGGTCACCGTCAGGCTGCCGGCCACGCGCTTGGTCTCTTCGTCGATGCGCTTGCGGAGCTGGACGATGTTGGAGCGCAGCTCCAGCACGTCGGGGTGGTTGTCGCCCAGGCGTTCGGTGAGCTCGTGCAGCCGCGACTCCTGCTTGGACATCTCGGTGCTCAGGCCGATGAGCAGCGGATTGGTCAGGACTTCGGGCAGTTTCTCAGGCCGCGTCACCGACTGGCCCTGTCGGCTGCCCGATTCGGTGGCCACGCCTTGCATCAGCACCAGCTGCGAGGTGAGTTCCTGCAGGCGCTGGTTCTCCACATCCAGCCGCTCCTCGCTGGCGACGATCACACCGTTCTTCTGTTGGTATTCCGACAGCTTCTGTTGGGCGCGCTCCAGCTCGTCGCGCAGTTGCTTGCCGCGGGTGTCGAAGATCGAGGTGTACTGCTTGGCCGGTTCGACACGCAGTTCCAGCGTGGTCTCGATGTAGGACTCGACGAAGGCATTGGCCACGGCGGCAGCGAAGGCCGGGTCGGGCGCGGTGTAGCCCACCATGATCACGTTCGAATCGCGTCCCGGCGAGGCGTCGAGCTTGCGCAGCAGCCGCTCCGACAGCCAGGACTTGAAGTCCCCGCGTCCGTCCGTGGCCTCACGCCATTTCTGCTGGTAATCGGGGTCCTGCTCGAGCTTGAGCCGGCGGATCGCGCCCAGCGCGACGCGTTCGCTTTGCAGCACGCCCATCTGCGTGGCCATGTAGCCCACGGTGGTGAGGCCCGGCAGCACCACGCCGGCGATGGGGTCGGGCGATTTCACGTCCAGCACCACCGAGGCCGTCGCGGTGTATTGGGGTGTGCGCAGCAGGCTGATGGCGGCCGTGAGGGACACCACCGCCAGCAGCACGAGCACTGCAAAGCGCCAGCGGGCGCGCAAGAGAATGAAGATCTGGGCAGCCGTCATGGGGACTGCTCTTGCAAATTCCGGGCTAACCCTGAGTCGAGGCCCGAATGGCCGGCCAGTGTGCGGATGCCGTGCAATCGGCACCCCGGCTGTGCACCTTCGTCTCCAAAGGCAATCTTGCGCAACCGGCGGTAATGACCTCGGCACCAACGTGGAGGCGAATCGCACAGGCCTGGCGGATTCGCTTCAGAAAAGGGAATGAATTCCCAAACGACGCCCGGGCGACGGGTCAGGCGTGCTCCACCTGCAAAAATGTCCCGTCAGGACATCGTCAGGCGTGCGGAATGCACGCGCGTTTTGCGGGAGATGCCGGCAGACTCCACGGCGCATCCAGTCCATTTGCACAAACATGGCCACTCTGCACAACATCAACTCCAAACGGCTGATCTCGCTCGCTGAACGGCTGCAGTTGACCACGCAGGAGGAGGCCGCCGGCCATTGCCTGTCGGTCTCGCTGGACTTTGCGCTGGCGGCCAGGCAGTTCTACGGCGTGGAGTCGCGCCTGATCAAGTGGTCGGTGACGGACGACCGCAACTACGTCGACCACTGGGCCGTGCTGCTCGACGACGAGCGCGTGCTGGACATGACCCACGTGCAGGTGGACGGCCGAGCCACGCTGGTGGCTCGAATCGCCGGCTACCCCGCCAACTTCCGCGACGCGCGCGTCTATCCCGCCGAGCTGCTGACGGATGCCTATCTGGAGTCCCAGCAGCAGGAGACAGGGCGCCTCACCAACCGCTTCCTGTGGACCTGCGGCTCTCGCCTGTTCCGCCACGACGCGAAGGCCGCGATCGCCGCGCGCGACCTGGCCGGGCTGCGCGTGGCCCTGCGCCAGGGTGGGCAGTTCCTGGGCCTGTTCCTGATGGGCTGCATGACCCGCTGGCTGGAAGCCCGCGCCCGCCACCTGATGGGCCGCCTGCGTGCGCAGCCCGATCTGTCCGACCGCATGAAGCCGGCCGAGCGCCGCGCCGACTACGCCGCCACCACGACTGCGGATTTCCGAATCACCGCAGTCGGCTGAACCCCACGGTGGCACACTGCCGCCACCATGAAGTCATTCGGCAAGCGACCCGAGGGTGAGCGCCTGGAGCGCATGAAGGCCTCGCCACGGTGGGCGGGCGAGGGTTTCCGCAACGTGCATCCCGTGCTGCCCGGCCTGCGCGATCCGTCGCAGAAGGTGGCCATCAGCGAATTCCTGTGCGGTGGCGTGCGGCGCGTGCCCAAGGGTCCCTTGCCCTCGCTGAACCCGCTGGACACCTGGCTCCGCGCCCCATCCACCGGCCTGCGTGCCACGTGGCTCGGCCACTCCACCGTGCTCGTCGAGATCGACGGCCTGCGCGTGTTGACCGACCCGGTGTGGGGACTGCGTGCCTCGCCTTCCACCCTCGCAGGCCCCAAGCGCTTCCAACCCGTGCCTGTGGCGCTGCGCGAGTTGCCGCCGCTGGATGCAGTGATCGTCTCGCACGACCACTACGACCACCTCGACTACCCCACCATCCGCGAGATGGCACGCATGGACGTGCCCTTCGTCACTTCGCTGGGCGTCGGCGCGCACCTGGAGGCCTTCGGTGTGCGGCCTTCGCTCATCACCGAGCTGGACTGGTGGGAGAGCTGGCGTTCGCCCAAGGCGGAGCTGAGCATCACGGCCGCGCCGTCGCAGCACTTCTCGGGGCGGGGGCTGAAGGACCGCAACAGCACGCTGTGGTCCTCCATGGTCATCCACACGCCCCGGCACAAGGTGTTCTTCAGTGGCGACACGGGCCTCACGACCGAGTACGAGGTCATCCGCGAACGGCTCGGGCCCTTCGACCTCGTGATGCTGGAGGTCGGCGCCTTCCATCCGTCGTGGGGCGACATCCACCTGGGGCCTGAGAACGCACTGAAGGCCTTGCAGCTGCTGGGCGGCGGGGCCTTCCTGCCGGTGCACTGGGGCACCTTCAGCCTGGCCCTGCATGCCTGGGACCAGCCGGTGCAGACCCTCTTCGAGCAGGCGCCCAGGCAGGGCGTGCAGCTCGTGCTGCCGCAGCTGGGCGAAGCGGTGGAACCCTCGACGGTGGACCGCGTGACGCCGTGGTGGCGCGGGGTGGATACGATGGAAGGTCCCGGCCTGCCTGAGGACGAGGCGAAGAAGCCGCTGCCCAAGGCCATGCCCTTTCCCGTGGATTGAATCGACGACATGACCATGACAACACCGACCCTCGGCACACCACTGTCCCCCACCGCCACCCGCGTCATGCTCCTGGGCGCCGGCGAACTCGGCAAGGAAGTGCTCATCGCCTTGCAGCGCCTGGGCGTGGAGACCATCGCGGTCGACCGCTACGAGAACGCACCCGGCCAGCAGGTGGCGCATCACGCCCGCACCATCGCGATGAGCGACCCGGCCGCCTTGCGCACGCTGATCGAGACCGAGAAGCCGATGGTGGTCGTGCCCGAGATCGAGGCCATCGCCACGCCCATGCTCGAAGAGCTCGAAGCGCGCGGCGTGGTGCGCGTGATTCCCACGGCACGTGCGGCACGCCTCACCATGGACCGCGAAGGCATCCGCCGCCTCGCGGCCGAGACGCTGAAGCTGCCCACCAGCCCGTACAAGTTCTGCGATTCGCTGGACGAGCTGCAGGCCGCGATCGACGGCGGCATCGGCTACCCCTGCATCGTCAAGCCGGTGATGAGCAGCTCCGGCAAGGGCCAGAGCAAGATCGACGGACCGGCCGACGTGAAGAAGGCCTGGGACTACGCCATGGCCGGCGGCCGCGTGAGCCACGGCCGCGTCATCGTCGAAGGTTTCATCGACTTCGACTACGAGATCACGCAGCTCACCGTGCGTGCAGTGGGTGCGGATGGACTGGTCGAGACGCACTTCTGCGAACCCATCGGCCACATCCAGGTCAGCGGCGACTACGTGGAAAGCTGGCAGCCGCACCCGATGGCCAGCAAGGCCTTGCAGCGCTCGCGCGAGATCGCCAAGGCCGTGACCGACAACCTGGGTGGCCAGGGCATCTTCGGCGTGGAGCTGTTCGTCAAGGGCGACGAAGTGTGGTTCAGCGAGGTGAGCCCGCGTCCGCACGACACCGGCATGGTGACGATGTGCACGCAATGGCAGAACGAGTTCGAGCTGCATGCGCGCGCCATCCTCGGCCTGCCGGTGAACACGGCGCTCAAGAGCCCGGGCGCGAGTGCGGTGGTCTATGGCGGCGTCGAAGGCAAGGGCGTGGTGTTCGACGGCGTGGCCGAAGCGCTGCGCGTGCCCAACACCGACGTGCGCCTGTTCGGCAAGCCCGAAAGCTTCACGAAGCGCCGCATGGGCGTGGCCCTCGCGTTCGATGCGGACGTGGAGACCGCGAGGACCCGTGCGAAGGAAGCCGCCGGCAAGATCAAGCCTCGCCTGCCCTGAGTGGCCATGCGCGCCTTGCCGCTGCGACTGACACCGGGCCAGGACCTGCGCCTGGCCCTGCAGGAAGCTCTGGCGGCCGATGGCGCGCAGGCGGCGTTCGTGGTGAGCGGCATCGGCAGCCTCGCACTCGCGCAGCTGCGCATGGCGGGGGCGCAGGAATCGCTGAGCCTTGAGGAAGACCTGGAGATCCTCACCTTGTCGGGCAGCGTCACCCCCACGGCCACGCACCTGCACATCAGCGTGTCGCGCGCCGACGGCAGCGTGCTGGGCGGGCACGTCGGCCCTGGCTGCACCGTGCGCACCACCGCCGAGGTGCTGCTGGCCGTGCTGCCTGGGTGGCGCTTCACCCGCGAGCGCGACGAGGCAACCGGGTGGGACGAACTGGTGATCAGTCGCTCTTGAGGCGCTCGCGCACGGCCTGCGGCAGGAACCAGGTGAATGCCTTCATCATCAGCTCGACCTGCGTCGCGGCCTGGCGCTGCATCTGCTCCACCATGCTGTCGTAGACGCCGCCTTCGGCCTCGCCCTGGAAGCGCTCGGTGCGCAGCTTGCCGTTGCTGAACGTGGTCCGCTGCGAACGCACCTGCGTGCGACCGCCTTCGGAACTCCATTCGGTGACGCTGTAGTGGAAACTGAAGAAGGGGTTCCAGGCCTTGAAGGGTGAGGCCGGTTCCAGGGCCTGCTCATCGGCGTCGATCAGCTCGGTGCCCGTCTTGGCGATGTCGTGTGAACTCATGCGTTTCTCCTGCATCGGCAACTCAAACCATTCTAGGAAGCGTCGCGCCACGCACCGTGCAATGACCCATCGCGGTGCCGGGTCGTGCGCTGCGGTAGGCTGCGGTTTGCCACGCAAGGAACACGCCATGCTCGACACCGTCATCGATGCCCGCCATGCCGATCTCGGCCATGGATTGCTGGTCCGCCGCATCCTGCCGTTTGCCAAGCGGCGCATGGTTGGGCCCTTCATCTTCCTGGACCATGCCGGCCCGGTGAAACTCCCGCCCGAATCGGCGCGCCAGGCGGACGTGAGGCCGCATCCGCACATCGGCCTGTCGACGGTGAGCTACCTGCTGGGCGGCGCGGTGACCCACCGCGACAGCCTGGGCAAGGAGCAGATCATCCGTCCCGGCGACGTCAACTGGATGACGGCGGGCAAGGGCATCTCGCACTCCGAACGGTTCGAGGACCCGGCGGCGTTCTCCGGCACGGGGCTGGAGCTGCTGCAGTCGTGGGTGGCGCTGCCCGTGGAGCATGAGGAGACCGAGCCGGCATTCGACCACTACGCCATGCAGGTGCTGCCCGAGGCACGCGAAAGCGGTGTGTGGATGCGCGTGATCGCGGGCGAGGCGTTCGGCCTGCGCAGTCCGGTGCGCACGCATTCGCCGCTGTTCTATGTGCATGTGGAACTGGATGCCGGGGCGCAGCTTGGCATGCCCAAGGGCCACACCGAGCGCGCGGCGTATGTGGTGAAGGGACGCGTCGAGATGGGCGGCCATGCCTACGTGCCCGGGCAGATGCTGGTGGTGACGGCAGGCAGCCTGCAGAGCCTGAAGGCGCTGGAGCCCTCCACCGTGATGCTGCTGGGCGGCGAGCCGGTGGGCGAGCGCCACATCTTCTGGAACTTCGTGTCCTCGCGCCTGGAGCGCATCGAGCAGGCCAAGGCGGATTGGAAGGCGGGGCGCATGGCCTTGCCGCCGAATGACAACAAGGAATTCATTCCCTTGCCTTGATCGGGACGGAGAACAGCGCATGAGCGACCTTGTGCCTGGGCCCGTGATGGCGGTGATGGTCCACGTTGCTGATCCCGATGCGGCGTTGGCTTGGTATCGGCAAGCCTTCCCGTCTGCCGTGCTCAAGCATGTTGCCGAGCCGCATCGGTTCAGATGTCTGGATGTCGATGGCGTGCAGCTCGAATTGGTGCCCGCCGATGAAAAGGTTGGCGCCGGTGCTCGTGGCAGCGTGGTGTATTGGCGCGTGACAGCCTTTGATGAAGCCTTGGCACGAATCGTTGCCCTGGGCGCTCGTGCCTATCGTGGTCCCATGGACATCGAGGATGGCATGCGCATGGGACAGGTTCTCGACCCGTGGGGCAACTGCATTGGGTTGAGGGGACCTCGCTGACCATGGAACGAAAGATCGTCGGCTTTCATCTCGATGAAGAGAACGACTGGGTGGCCGAGCTGGAGTGCGGCCACAACCAGCATGTGCGCCACAACCCGCCGTGGATCAACCGGCCCTGGGTGGTGACACCCGAGGGGCGGGCGAAGGTGTTGGGGCAGGTGCTCAAGTGCAAGAGGTGTGATGACGGGGCGCCGAGGGATTGGTTCTCATCGGACCAGCCAGCGTGATGGTGCTGAGGGGTCGTGTCATCAAGCCATGGCAATTCGATCGGAACGGCACGAAAGTCGACTGGCATGGCACTGAACCCAAGTGCATCGAAACCTAGACTGACCGTGTTCCCACTCACCAGCACGGACATGCTTGAAATCATCACTTCCCTCTTGCTTCCCCTGGCCGGCATCGTCGCGGATGGCGGCGGTGGTGCTGCCGCCTTCGCCGTCAGCAGCCCCGACATGGCGGACGGCAAGGTCGCACGAGCCCAGTTCGCCAACATCATGGGCGGGCCGGGCGACAACATCTCGCCGCAGATCGAATGGCGTGGCGCGCCGGCCAGCGCGAAGAGCTTCGTCGTCACCATGTACGACCCCGATGCGCCGACGGGCAGCGGCTGGTGGCATTGGGTCGTTGCGAACATTCCGTCGACGGCCAATGCATTGGCACGTGGCGCCGGAACCAATCCCGCATCGCTTCCGGCAGGCGCCGTCCAGGTCAACACCGACATGGGCGTGCCCGGCTATGGCGGCCCGCTGCCGCCGCCGGGCCAGACGCATCGCTACGTCATCACCGTGACGGCACTCGACGTGCCCCGGCTCGACCTGCCTCCCACCGCGACGCCGGCCTTGCTGGCCTTCATGATGCTGGGCCACACGGTGGGCAAGGCCACCTTCACCGCACAGGGCTCGCGTTGAACGAACGCATCGTCACGCCGCCGGATGCTTCGGCGCTCGCCCGGGAGCTCAACGTCCGGCCGGGTGTGGGCGTCGCTGCCCACATCCTGCAAGGCCGCGGGCTGGAGATTCTTCGCGTCCGCGTGGAGTACCCGACCTTGATCCTCGTCGACAGAGGCATCAAGGCCGTGAAGGTAGAGCGCGGCAGCGGCGTCCGGGCGTTTCGCGGCCAGGGCATCGTGATCGCGGGCAACCAGACCGTCGACTTCACGAACTCGGTGCCCGACGGCAGCCACTACGAAGCCCGCTGGCTGCTCTTTGACCCGGCCTTGCTCGATGACGCCTACTACCTCGCAAGAGCGGGGCAGGTCGAGCTTCCTGGCCGCGCTTCGGCGGCGGCTCGACTGCTGTCCCATGTGCCGCAGGGCCTGGCGGGTGCGTTCGAGAACGCCCGCCAGGCACTGGCACCTGCCGCAGGAATTCCGGACGCCATCGCGCGCCAGAGGGCGCTCGAAGTCATGCACTGGTTGCTGGAAGACGGCATCGTCTTGCGCAGTTCACCTGCCAACCCGAGCGTCTCGGTCAAGGTCCGCGCATTGATCGCGGGTCGCCTGGAAGGTGCATGGACCGCGGACCGCGTGGCCAGCGAACTGGCCTTGTCGGAGGCGACGCTGCTTCGCCGCCTGGCCGCGGAAAACACGTCGCTCACTGAGCTGCTGGTGGACGCCCGCATGTCCACCGCGCTCACGCTGCTTCAGGCCACGGCGCAGCCCGTGTCCGACATCGCGCTCTCGGTGGGCTACGAATCGCCTTCTCGCTTTGCCGTTCGATTCCGCCAGCGCTTCGGCTTCGCGCCGACCGCCGTGCGTGGCCATGAGCGCGACCATTGAAACCACCGACCCCTGGACACCCCATGATCAGAATCCATCACCTCGGACACGCCCAGTCCGAACGCATCATCTGGCTTTGCGAAGAGCTGGGCCTTGCGTACGAACTTCGGCACTACACGCGGGACCCGGTCACCTTGCTGTCACCGCCCGAGCTCAAGGCGCTGCATCCTCTGGGCGCCGCGCCCTTGATCGAAGACGGTGACCTGCAACTGGCCGAGTCGGCTGCGATCGTCGAGTACATCATCGTGAAGCACGGTGGCGGCCGACTCAAGCCCGGGCCCGAGCATCCGGACTACGCAGACTTTCTCTACTGGTTCCATTTCGCCAACGGCAACCTGCAGCCGGCGATGGGTCGCGTGATGTTCCTCAGCCGGCTTCAGCTTCCTGCGGACCATCCGGTGCTGGCATCGGTGCGAGGCCGGCTCGACCGGATCGTGGCCCTGCTGGAGGAACGCCTGGGCCGCGTCCCCTACCTCGCGGGACGCGAGTTCACCGCGGCCGACATCATGAGCGTGTTCTCGCTCACGACGATGCGGCTGTTCCAGCCCCTGGATCTGGCGCCCTGGCCGAACATCCGCGCCTACCTGCAACGCATCGGCGAGCGGCCGGCGTATCGGCGCGCGATGGCCAAGGGGGATCCGGATCTGGTGCCGATGCTGGCGTGAGCATCCTCACTCCTCGATGGCCTCGACACCACGCTGCTTGAGTTTCTCAAGGTGGTCGCGCATTTCCTTGAGCCGTTCGGCGGAGTGCCCCTTCCAATCGGTGACCTCGCCGACGACTCGAAACGGATCCCGGGAACGGTAGGACTGTGTGGGGTTGCCGGGATACCGCTTGTTCGTCAGATTGGGGTCGTCTTCGATGGGACCGGTTGGTTCGACGATGTAGATCCGGCCCCGCCCTGTGCCGACGGCCAGCTCGGCGCCCCAGATGGCCGCATCCAGCGTGGCGCTCAGGTAGACGAAATTCGCCTGCTTCCGGCTTCCGTAGTTGGAATCGAAGCCTGGTTCGATCAGGTCTCCCACGGTCAGGTCGGCTTTCGTGCCGTGGTAGTAGGTGGGGGCTGCAGGGCTGTCCACCGGCTCACACCCCTGCACACATCACGCGGAACGCTCCGCCCGTCCTCAACCCATCCTTGCGCCGCGCCAGGTACCGCGCGTTCAGATCCGCCGCATCCCAGCTCTTGATCGACGTGAACCCGAGCGCGTTCAGTTCCGCCTGGAACGGCACCGGGTCGAAGTGGCATTTCCACGGCTCACCCTCGTCGGTGATGATGCGCCGCAGGTATTCATCGATCACCCGCTCGATCGGATTCAGCGTCGCGGGCGGCGCGCGGTAGTCGAAAGTCACGCTGCTGCCTGCGGGCATGCCGGCCACGAAACGCAGGGTGTTGATCACTGCCTCGCGCTCCAAGTACACCGTCACGCCCAGCCATGAGAAGCAGGTCGGCTGGTCCATGCGCAGACCTGATGCCGCGAGCTGCTCGCCCAGGCTGTCGCGCTCGAAATCCACCGGCACGAAGCGCATCGAATCGGGCACGCGGATGCCGGTCTCGGCAAGTTGCCTCTGCTTCCACACCTGCGTGGACGGATGGTCCACCTCGTAGACCATCAGCCCCTGCGGCGTGTGGACGTTGCGGTAGGCGAAGGTGTCCAGCCCCGCGCCCAGCACCACGTACTGCCTCACGCCGGCCTTCACCGCCCGAGCCAGTTCATCTTCGGCCGCGCGGCTGCGCACCACCAGGGCCGCGCGCAGCCCGCGCGACAGCGGGTCGTTGTACTGGAAGGGGTCTTCGCGCACCTGTGCTTCGAGTGCCGCGCCGAGGATGGGCAGCGCCACCGGATCCTCGAAGACGATGGGTTCGTCCAGCAGCTGATGCGCCCCGCGCAGCGTGGCCACGCGCAAGGCGGAGCGGCTGGGTTCGCCGGTCTGGATGATGTTGATGTCGGACGTCGTGTTCATCGGCACTCCTGGTTGATCGCATCAGAAAGAGGGTCTGTCCACGACTCTCGGGGCTCACGTGGTGTGAGGGTCAAGTCCTTTCTCGGTTTCCCGCGGCTGCTGCAGGTCGGCCATGGCCTGGCGGATGAACTCGCGCTGCTGTTGGCTGAGCACCGCCCCCTCGCGCAGCAGCGGTTCGGTGTCGAAGGCCTTCACCAGCCGGGCCTGGAGGTCCGCGTCGCCGCGGACCATGCGGTTCATGAGTTCGAACCAGCGCTGCGCCATCTCGCGCGCCTTCGGCGAATCGGGGCGCAGGCCCTCATCCATCAGCACCCGGAGCTCAGCGGCATATTGGCGGCATTGCGGATCCAGGGTCTTGTCCATCCGCGCAACGTCTTCCGGCGAGAGATGCCGGTGCAGCGCCGCCAAGCGCATCTCGACGGCCTTGCCGATGTAGTCGATGACGTCCAGGTCGATGCCGTGCCGCCCACGCGCCTGCACTTCCTCGCGGTACATGCGGCCCCAGCGGATCAGGCGGTCCATGTCGCCTTCCATCCAGCGGATCGAGAGGTCCATCCAGCGGCGCGCCAAGGGCTGGACGCTGAGGTCGGTCGGGGGCACGCCCAGCGCCATCTGCTCGCGGATCTGCGCCGTCAGCGGCTGCCATTCCGACTCCATGCGCTTCAAGTTCTGCAGGATGGTCTTGAGCTCGTCGGCTGCGAAGTACTTGCCGTAGGTGGACATGAGCGACAGCGTGTCCAGCCAGTCGCTGACGCTGGGCGTGCTGCCGGTGGCCATGGCGGCCTGCACCAGCGTCAACCGCGCGCGCAGTTCGCTGGCCTGCTCGATCTCGCGGTCCAGCGCCTGGATCTGCCGCTCGACGATGGCCGGCAGCGTGGCGCCGTCGCAGGCCAGCATCTCGCCCACTTCCGACAGCGGCAGGCCCAGCTTGCGCAGGGCCTGGATGGCATGCAGTCGTGCGACGTCGGCGCGGTCGTACAGCCGGTAGCCGCTTTCCGAGCGCACGGAAGGCACGAGCAGGCCGATTTCGTCGTAGTGGTGCAAGGTGCGAACGGTGAGGCCGCTCCGCTTGGCGAGTTCGCCGACTTTCAGCAGTGACATGGACTCCCCTCGCCATGGCATGTGTGATGAGCGCCAGTATGAACCCTGACGTTACGTGAGGGTCCAGCTTTCCAGCGCGGCGCCAATGGCCTTTGGCCCGACTTCGGTAAGCTCGCGCCATCTCTGGCTCCCCACGGGACTTTCGCGATGCGCCGCTTCCTCCCCCTCGTCCTGCTGCCCCTGGCTGTGGCCGCCCGTGCCGACTCGATCGGCGAGGTGGACACGGTGTTCAAGCTGATCGGCCCCGACCACAAGATCGTGGTCGACGCCTACGACGACCCGAAGGTCAACGGCGTCACGTGCTACGTGTCCCGCGCCAAGACCGGCGGCATCTCGGGAGCGCTGGGGCTGGCCGAAGACAAGGCCGAAGCCTCCATCGCCTGTCGGCAGGTCGGGCCGATCAGCTTCTCCAAGCCGCTGCCTCAGCAGGAGGAGGTGTTCAATGAGCGGCTGAGCCTGGTGTTCAAGAAGCTGCGCATCGTGCGGATGGTGGACAAGAAGCGCAACACGCTGGTGTACCTCACGTATTCGGATCGGGTCATTGAAGGGTCGCCGAAGAACTCGGTGACGGCGGTGGCTGTGGATCGGGATATGCAGATTCCCTTGCGCTGAGGGGGGCGCGGCAGGCGGCATGGGCCAGGGGCAGCGGCTGTGGCGGTCGGCGCGTAGCGCCGACTTCGCTGTGCTGCTCGCACCGAGGGGTGTGCCGCAGAACTCGCTACGCGCCCCTGCGGTGCGCTGCGCTCAAACAGCCGCGGCAAGCTAGAAGACGAAGCGCGCTGCGCGCGCCACCCCTCGGTGCTGCGCTGCTCGCCGCCACAGACGCAGCCCCTGGCCCATGCCGCCTGCCGCTCAACAACCGATGGGTGTGCTCGACGAGAAAACCCGAAGCCCACCCACGCCTTTGCCCCAACCAACCGAAGCAACAAAAGAAAACGGCCGCCCAAAAAGCAGCCGTTCCCAAAGAGAAGAAAGAACCCCGATCAGCCCTTGCGCTCCTGCGCATCATGCTTCTCGTGATGGATGCGCTTGCTCTGGCGGTCTTCGCTGCGCTGGATGCGCTTTTGCTCGTGCGCACCGATGTGGCCATCACGGCCCGCCACGTATTCCTTGCGGTCCACCTTCGCCTGGCCGCGCTCCAGCTTGGAAACTTCGTGGTTGGTCAGCGAGCCGTCCTTGATGCCGTTCTCGACGCGTTGCTGCTGGTTGATGTTGCGCTGCACATCGGCCTGAGCACGCTGCGAAGAGGCCGACAGCGGGTTGCCGTTCACGCCGTTGTTCTTGGCCGTGTCGATGTCGCGGCTCGCCTTGTTCTGGGCCGCACGCAGGCGGTCGCGCTCGGCGTCGGACAGCTTGCCATCCTTCAGCGCCTGCGCCTGCAGCTTGTCGACCTTGGCCTCGTCGCGTTCCAGCAGCGCGGCTTCGCGGGTGGTGATGCTGCCGTTCTGCAGCCCGGATTCGATGCGCTTTTCCTGGTTGACATCACGCTGCACAGTCGAGGCAGCGGTCTGGGCGAAGGCGCCGGCGCTCATCAGCGCGGCGATCAGGACGAGGGAATGCTTGGTCATGATGATCTCCTGGTGCGGTGGGTCTTGCTTGGTTCGCGGCCATTGCGGCCTGCATCTGAAAACGACGGCAGGGAGACATCGTTGACTGTGTGCAAACTGTCACCAGGTGAAGTTTCTTTGCCTTTGCATGAACGGTCAGCCTCTGCTCAGAAACCCGCCGCCGAAGCCCTCATCAGGCCGGCGTCCCTCGGCAACGCAGCGCAGGCGACTCTGCGTTCAATTCACACCGTGATGCGCACCGCGACCTCGCCTTGCTTGCGGATCACATCGACGCCCACGTTGTTGTCGAAGCGCTGCAGCAGCAGATCGACGCTGTGCTTGCCCACTTGCAGGTCCTTCAACTCGACCCATTGCAGGTAGTCAGGCAGCCGCGGCGAATGGAACGACACCGTACCGCTCACGGCATCGATGTCCAGCCCGAGGCAGGACTGCAGCATGCTGAACACCGACGCCGCCGCCCAGGCCTGCGGCGAGCAGGCCACCGGGTAGAGCGTCGGGCCTTCACCGGGCCGGCGCGAGAAGCCGCAGAACAGCTCGGGCAGCCGATGCTGGGTGAAGTGCAGGCTGGCATCGAACAGCCCGCTGAGCACCCGCATCGCCGCCTCGGTGTGCCCGTAGCGCGCCAGGCCCGAGGCGATGAGCGCGTTGTCGTGCGGCCAGATCGAGCCGTTGTGGTACGACATCGGGTTGTAGCGCGCCTGGCTCGTGGCAATGGTGCGGATGCCCCAGCCGCTGAAGAAGTCCGGCTCCACGAAGCGTGCGGCCATGCGCTGGGCATGCTCGGGCGAGGCAATGCCCGTCCACAGCGTGTGCCCTGCATTGGACGATGCCACGCGGCATGGCTTCTTATCGCCGTCCAGCGCGATGGCATAGATGCCCATGTCCTCGCACCAGAATGCGCTCTGGAATCGGTGCCGCAGCGTCTCCGCTTCGGTGATCAGCCGCGACGCGCGTTCCGGCTCGTGCAGCGCCGCTGCCAGGTGCGCGGCCATTTGCTTGGCTTCGTACACATAAGCCTGCACTTCGCACAGCGCGATCGGCGCGGTGGCCATGCGGCCGTCGATGTGGAAGATCGAGTCGTGCGAGTCCTTCCAGCCTTGCTGCACCAGGCCCTCGCGGCTGCGGCGTGCGTATTCGACGAAGCCGTCGCCGTCCATGTCGCCGTAGGTGTCGATCCAGGTGAGCGCGGCCAGCACGTTGGGCCACAGCGTGCGGATGAACTCGATGTCGCCCGTGCGCTTGAAGTAGGCACCCGCCAGCGCCACGAACAGCGGCGTCGCATCCACCGTGCCGTAGTAGCGCCCGAAGGGCACCTCGCCCGTCATCGCCATCTCGCTCTTGCGCGCTTCGTGCAGGATCTTCCCCGGCTCCGCATCGCGCTCCGGCTCCTCTGCCACCGCCTGCGTCGCCGCAAGGAAGGACAGCACGCCGCGTGCGAGCGACGGGTCCAGCCACAGCGCCTCGCGCGCGGTGATCAGGCCGTCGCGCCCGAAGGTGGTGGAGTACCACGGCACGCCGGCGTAGGGGTAGGGCCCGGTCGGCAGGTCGGTGGTGAGCATCACCAGGTCCGAGCGCGAGCGTTCGAGCCACAGGTCCATCAGGGGGTTGGATGTCTCCACCCGGCACTGCGCGCTCTGCTGCGAGAAGCGCGCCTGCGTGTTGAGCCGGTAGGCGCTGTCGTAGTCGCGAGCCCGGTCGAAGGACTGGCCTTCGATGTCGCAACTGATCGTGCAGTACAGATGGAACTCGGCCCCGGGCTTGAGCACGATCTGCAGCCGCGCCTCATGGCCGCTCCACGCCGTGGGCGCGGGATGCACGCAGATGCGGCTCGCGCGGCGCCGGCCGTCCAGCCCGCGATAGGCGAACACCAGCTCGTCGTGCGTCGTCTCGGTGGGCAGCATCTCGCCGCGACGTGCGCGTGGCGTGCCGCGTACCTCGAACAGGTCCACGAAGTCCGCCTCGAAGCGCAGCGCGAGCTCCAGCGTGAGCGGCTCCAGCCCGTGGTGCGCCAGGCGGATGTGCTCGTAGCAGGCCGCGTCCTTCAGCAGCTTGGCACGGAAGATGTGCACCTCGCCCTTGGGCACGGCCACGCGGCCATCCACCATGAAGTCGGGGTTCATCATCTCCACGATGAGAAGGTTGTTGCCTTCCTTCACGGTGGAGCCGAGGAACATCGGCTTCACGCCATTCAGGCCGAACTCCAGCTGCGAGAGGAAGCGCGTGTCCTCGTGGTACAGGCCCAGGCCGCTCGAACCCCAGGAGTGGATGTCGCCGAAGCGGTCGAACAGCGCGAAGGTCTCGTCGTGCTTGACGACTTGCGGGCTCTCCTCGGAACGCGCGGCGGTGGCCGCCACGTACCACTGGTCCCCGATGCGGATGCGGTCGTTCATGTCACACCTCCCAGGTGCTGGTCGTGCAAAGTCATGCTGCCTTGAGCGCGGCGGCCTGTGCGTTGTTGTCGCTGCGCGCGTCGATGAGGGCCTGGTACACCTGCAGGTAGCGGTGGGCCATGGTGTCGGCGCTGAATCGTCGCTCGAAGACTTCGCGGCAGCGTGTGCGGTCGATGCGATGGATGTTCCGGGCCGCGGCGATGGCGTCGGCCTGGTTGTCCACCACGAAGCCGGTCACGCCATGCTTGATCACTTCGGGCACCGAGCCGCGCTGCCAGGCAACGACCGGCGTGCCGCAGGCCAGCGCCTCGATCATCACCAGGCCGAACGGCTCGGGCCAATCCACCGGAAAGAGCAGGGCCTTGGCTCGGCCGATGAAGTCGTTCTTCTGCGCATCGCCGATCTCGCCCACGAAATCGATGAGCGGGTGGTCCAGCAGCGGCCGGATGACCTGCTCGAAGTAGGCCTCGTCCGCCCGGTCCACCTTGGCCGCGATGCGCAGCGGCGTGCCGCAGGCGATGGCGATCCCGATGGCGCGGTCCAGGCCTTTCTCCGGTGAGACCCGTCCCACGAAGGCGAAATAGTCGCCGGGCGTTTCATGGAAACCGTACAGAGAAAGTGGCAGCCCGTGGTAGACCGTGCCGCACCAGTTGGCCTGCAACATCGGCGCGCGCTGGCTGTCGGAAATCGACACCAGCGGCATGGCCTGGAATTGCTGGTGCAGCTCCACCAGGTCGGGCAGGTCCAGCCGGCCGTGCAGCGTGGTCACGCTGGGCACGCTGAAACGCTGCGCGAGCGGGTAGTGCAGGAAGTCGATGTGCCAGTGGATGACGTCAAACCCGTGTGCCTGCGAGAACACCTCGTCGACCATCATCGTGTGGCGCATCACCCAGTCGGGCCGGCGCGGGTCTGTTCGCAGGCTGCGCTCGCACATGGGCTGCAGCGTGGCGGCGGTGTCGGAATCGCCACTCGCGAACAGGGTCACTTCATGGCCTTGCGCCACCAGGGCTTCGGTGAGGTAGGACACCACGCGCTCCGTGCCTCCATAGGCCGTGGGCGGAACACTTTCGAACAGAGGCGCGACTTGGGCGATCTTCATGGAGTCCGGCAGCGAGGTGGGAACCCTCACAGGGGCAAACGCGATGCCCGCCCCGTTGCCAAACGTACGCGGGCCGCGCGAATCCAGCTCGGTCCCCAAGGGGCCCGGCTATCATTTGCCCGTTGGTGCTCGTGCCGGTGTTCAGCCGGTGCAGTTAAACGGGAAGCAGGAAGGGCGCTGCGCGCGATGCCGCACACGCCCCAACCTGAGCTGCCCCCGCAACGGTAAGCGGATGAGGGGTCACCCCCTCCGCCCGTGTCTTCGGTCCACTGGATGCCTCGCGGCACCGGGAAGGACGCACGGGTCATGTCTGCCAGCCCGGATACCGGCCAGCAAGGCGGCGTGGCGCGAATGAGCGCTGCGCCATGAGGTGCGTGCCTGCGGGGAAGCTGGCGCTCACGTGATTCGAAGCAGGTGCTGTTTTCCGTGTTCTGCCTTCTCGCCTGGATGGACCCGCCGTTGCCGGGAGGCCGCCATGCATGAGCTCGTGCTGGGCGGCTGCAAGAGCGGCAAGTCGCGCTGCGCCGAACGGCGTGCTGCCGACTGGCTGGCGTCACCGGGGCGCAGTGCCTGCCTGCTCGCCACCGCGCTGCCGCTGGATGCCGAGATGCGCGAGCGCATCGCCCGCCATCGGCAGGACCGCGCCGCGCGGCTGCCGTCCGTCTCTGCCATCGAGGTGCCGCGCCCTCTGCCGCAGGTGCTGCGCGACATGAGCGCCGAGCACCGCATGGTGATGGTGGACTGCCTCACGCTGTGGCTCACCAACCTGATGATGCCCATGGAAGGCGAACCCATCGGCGACGACGCCTGGGCGCAGCAACAGGCTGACTTGGTCGATGCGCTGCGCGGCGCACGAGGGCCGGTGGTGCTGGTGTCCAACGAGATCGGCCTGGGTGTGATGCCCATGGGCCGCGAGGCGCGCCGCTTCCTCGATGCGCTGGGCCTGCTGCACCAGCGCGTGGCCGAGGCCTGTGCCCGCGTGACGCTGATGGTGGCCGGCCACGAGCTGGCAGTGAAGGGGCGACCATGAAGTGGTGGCTCGCACTGCTGCTGGTCCTGTCCGGCACGTGGGCCAGTGCACAGGGCATCGAGCTGCGAGACGATCGCGGCGCGCTGCATCGCCTGGTCGCACCGCCAGTGCGCGTGGTGTCGCTGCTGCCCTCGCTCACCGAAACCGTGTGCTCGCTCGGAGCCTGCGCACAACTCGTGGGCACCGACCGCTATTCCAACTGGCCTGCGGCGGTGCTGCTGCTGCCCAAGCTCGGCGGGCTGGAGGATGCCAACGTCGAACGCATCGTGGCGCTCAAGCCCGACGTGGTGCTGGCCGCGAAGTCCGCGCGCGTCATCGAACGGCTCGAATCGCTGGGGCTGCGCGTGGTGGTGCTCGAATCGCAGACGCATGCCGACGTGAAACGCAGCGTGGACCTCATCGCGAAGCTGCTGGGGCGGCCGGCGGACGCGGTGCGGCTGTGGGCGCAGATCGATCAGGACGTGGCCCGCGCCGCGGCGATGGTTCCGCCCGCGCTGCGCGGCCAGCGTGTGTACTTCGAGGTCGCGTCGGCGCCGTACGCCGCGGGCGAGGCCTCCTTCATCGGCGAGACGCTGACGCGGCTGGGCATGCGCAACGCGGTGCCCAAGGCCCTGGGGCCGTTCCCGAAGCTCAACCCGGAATTCGTGGTGCGTGCCAAGCCCGATGTCGTGATGGCCGAGCGCCGCGCCGTCGACGAGATGCCGTCGCGTCCCGGCTGGCAAGGGATCGCGGCCCTGCACGGCCGAAGCTGCGGTTTCGAGAGCAGCCGCTACGAGACGCTGATCCGCCCCGGCCCGCGCATGGGCGAGGCGGCCTTGCTGATGGCCGAGTGCCTGCAAGGGCTGGAGACGCCCAAGTGAGCGCGTTGCCGGCCATCGATGCGGTCCCGCCTGCGCTGCCGGACGATGGCGCGCGTCGTCGCCGGCTCATGCTGGTGTTGGCTGCCTTGGCCATCGCATTGACAGCGACCGGCTTGATGGTGGGCAGCCAAGGCTGGTCATGGTCCGGGTTCCGCGCTGATCTCGTGGACTCGCAGGCGGCGCTCATCCTCGGCGAGATCCGACTGCCGCGAACGCTCGGTGCGCTGCTGGTGGGCGGCCTGCTGGGGCTGGCCGGCGCATTGGCGCAGGGGCTGTTCCGCAACCCGCTGGCGGACCCGTTCCTGCTGGGCTCGGCATCGGGCGCTTCCTTCGCCGTCGTGCTGGTGCTGGCTGCGAGCAGCCTGAGCGGCCACGCCCTGGCCATCGCCACCGCGGCCATGCTCGCGCGTGCCGGCTTGGTCCTGGCCGCGTTCTTCGGTGCGCTCGTCGGCGTGCTGCTCACGCTGGTGCTGGCGCGCGGTGCGCAGGAGAGCGTGCGGCTGCTGCTGGCGGGCGTGGTGGTGGGCGTGGTGCTTGGCGCTGCGACCGACCTGTTCACCACCATCTCGCCCGAGGCCTTGCGCGGCAAGCAGGTCTTCATGCTGGGCAGCACCGGCTTCCTCGGCTGGGGCAGCGTGTGGGTGCTGCTCGCGGGGCTGGTGGGGGCCTTGCCGCTGTCGGTGCGCCTGTCGCGCGCGCTCGATGCATTGAGCCTGGGCGACGACAGTGCCGCCAGCCTGGGATTGGACCTGCCGCGCATCCGCTTCGCGCTGGTGGTGCTGCTCGCACTGTGCACCGGCATCGCCGTCTCGCAGTCGGGCCTGGTCGCCTTCGTGGGCCTGGTCTCGCCGCATCTCGTGCGCCGATATGCGCCCTCGGCCCATGCCTATGCGCTCGTGGCCAGCACCTGCGTGGGGGCGGTGCTGCTGCTGGCGGCTGACGTGCTCGCGCGTGGCCTGGTCGCGCCGGAGGAGTTGCCCGTGGGCGTGCTCACTGCCTTGCTGGGCGGCGGCTATCTGTTGTGGCTGTTGCACCGTGGGAGGGTGGCATGAGCACCGCCCGGCCGCCCGAAGGGGCTCGTACCGCAGTGCGCAGCACGGAGGTTCCCCAATGAGTGAAATAAGAACCCGTGCCTTGCGTGTCGCCCTGGGAGGACGATTGGTGCTGCGCGACGTGGCCTGCACGCTGGGCCCGGGATGGACCGCGATCGTCGGCCCCAACGGTGCCGGCAAGTCGACACTGCTGCGCACGCTGGCCGGCTTGATTCCGCCGGCCGCAGGATCGGTGCGGCTCGATGGCAATGACATCAACACACTGTCGCCGACTGAACGTGGCCGGCGCATTGCCTGGCTCGCGCAGCAGACGCCCGTGAGCGGCGAACTCACGGTGCGCGAGACTGTGCGGCTGGGGCGGCTCCCGCACATTGGCATCTTCGGTTCGCACAGTGCGCATGACGAGCAGGTCGTCGACGAAGCCATGGCCGCCACCGAATGCGGCGCGTGGCGGCATCGGCGTCTGCACGAGCTGTCTGGCGGCGAGCGCCAGCGCGTGATGCTGGCGCGCGTGCTGGCCACCGAAGCGCAGGTGCTGCTGCTGGACGAACCCACCACGCACCTGGACCCGCCGCACCAGGTGGCGCTGGCGCGCCTGTTCCGGCAGCTCGCAAAGCAGCGCACGGTGGTGAGCGTGCTGCACGACCTGTCGCTGGCCCTGCATGCAGACCGTCTGCTGGTGCTTCGCAGCGGTGCGGTGCAGGCCGTCGGCGAGCCGGGCGATGGCCAGCTGCAGGCCGCGCTCGAAGCAAGCTTCGACCATGCCGTGCGCATCGAGACGCGCGGACGCCATGCCATTGCCGTGCACGAACTGGAGGAGGATTGATCCCATGACGCCACCCAAGGCCGCGATCAGCTGGAGCGCCGGCAAGGACTCGTGCCTGGCCTGGCTGCGCACGCGCGAGGCCGGCATTCCGGTGAAGACCTTCCTGACCATGCTGGACGTGGATGGCCTGAGCAAGTCCCACGCCTTGCCGCGCGAACTCATCGTCGCGCAGGTGAGGGCGATGGGCGGGCAGTGGCAGCCCGCGGTGGCCGCACCCGGCCAGTACGCGCGCGTCTTCGCCGAGCAACTGGACAAGCTGCGCGAGACCGGGCATGACCGGCTGGTGTTCGGCGACATCGACCTGCAGGCGCACCGCGACTGGCTGGAGCCGATGTGCGAGAAGGCCGGGCTGCAGGCGGCCTTTCCGCTGTGGGGCAACAAGCGCCAGGCGCTCGCGCAGGAGATCATCGAGCGCGGCATCGAGGCCACGCTGGTGTGCGTGGATGCGCGGCGGCTGGACGAGTCCTTTGTCGGTGCGGCCTACGACCCTGCGCTGCTGCGGCGCCTGCCGGACGGCGTGTGCCCCTGCGGCGAGGACGGCGAATTCCACACCTTCGTCTGGAACGCGCCCGGCTTTGCGAAGCCGCTGGTGCTGCGGCCCCTGGAGAAACGCCGCGTCGCCGCCACGCCGCCGCTGTCGCCGGGCGAACTCATCTTTCAGACCTTGGAGCTGGCATGAACCGGGCGGCGCGCAGCCTGATGGTGTGGGGCACGTCCAGCGGCGCGGGCAAGAGCTGGCTGACCACGGCCCTGTGCCGCGTGGCACGGCGCCGCGGCATTGCGGTGGCGCCGTTCAAGGCGCAGAACATGAGCAACAACGCGCGTGTCGTGCCGGGTGGGCAGGGCGAGCCCGGCGAGATCGGCTCGGCGCAGTACTTCCAGGCGCTGGCGGCGGGCGTGCTGCCAGAGGTGGACATGAACCCCGTGCTGCTCAAGCCGGAGCGCGACACCGCGAGCCAGGTCGTGCTGCAAGGGCGGGTGGATGCCGCACTGTCGCGCATGCCATGGCGCGAGCGCAGCGACCGGCTGGCTGCCGCGGCGCGCGAGAGCTTTCACCGGCTGGCGTCGCGTCATGAACTGGTCGTCATCGAAGGTGCGGGCTCCCCGGCCGAGATCAACCTGGCCGAGCATGACTATGTGAACCTCGCCACCGCACGCTGGGCGCGCGACCTCGGAGGCTTGCAGTGCGTGCTCGTGAGCGACATCGACCGCGGCGGCGCCTTCGCCCACCTGTACGGCACCTGGGCCCTGCTGCCGCAGGACCTGAGGCACAGCCTGTCGGGCTTCGTGCTCAACAAGTTCCGCGGGGATGCCGGCTTGCTCGCACCGGGCCCGCAGCAACTGCAGGAGCTGAGCGGCGTGCCCGTCATCGGCACCTTGCCGATGCGCCGCGACCATGGCCTGCCCGAGGAGGACGGCGTGTTCGACGATGGCGCGAGCGGATCGGGCGCGGTGAAGCTGCGCGTGGCCGTCATTGCCACGCCGCACATCAGCAACCTTGATGAGTTCCAGCCGCTCAAGCGCGTGCCGGGGCTGTGGCTGGTCTGGGCGCGCACGCCGGCGGCGCTGGAGGGCGCGGACTGGATCGTGCTGCCCGGATCCAAGCAGGTCAGCGGCGATCTTGCATGGCTGCGCGCGCAGGGGCTCGACCAGGCCATCCGCGCGCATGCTGCCGCGGGCCGGCCGGTGCTGGGCATCTGCGGCGGGCTGCAGATGCTGGGCGAGCACCTGTCCGACCCTGCGGGCTTCGACGGCGAGCCGCATGCGCAGCTGGCGGGCCTGGGCCTGCTGCCGCTGGGCACGCGCTACGAAGCGTGCAAGAAGCTTGTGCGGACGCGAGCGACGTTCACCCGCACGCAAGGCGCGTGGTCCGCGCTGTCGGGCGTGGCGGCCGATGGCTACGAGATCCGCCACGGCAGCACGCAAGCCTTGTCGTCCTGCGGTGCGGTGCTGCAAGATGCGCAGGGCGAGCCCATCGGCTGGCAGCATGGGCCGGTGCTGGGCGTGTATGCCCACGGGCTCTTCGAGTCGCCCGCGGTGCTGCGGGCCCTCTTCGGCGCCGAGGTGCCATTGTTGGACGATGCCTTCGACACGCTGGCCGACATGGTGGAAGAACACATCGACGCGCGAGCCCTGGATCGCCTGCTGGGCAAGGACTGGACATGACTTCAAGCTTCGGCCCACGACGCATCGTGTGCCTCACCGAAGAGCCTACTGAATGGCTCTACCTGCTGGGCGAGGAATCGCGCATCGTGGGCATCTCGGGCTACACCGTGCGGCCACGCCGGGCGCGCGACGAGAAGCCGCGGGTGTCGGCCTTCCTCGACGGCAAGATCGACAAGATCGTCGCGCTGGAGCCGGAGCTGGTGATCGGCTTTTCCGACATGCAGGCGGTGCTGGCCGACAAGCTCATCCGCGCCGGGTTGAACGTGTGGATCACCAACCAGCGCAGCGTGGAGGAGATCTTCGGTACCTTGCGGATGATGGCCTCGCTCGTGGGCGCCAATGACAAGGCCGAGGCATGGATCACCGCATGCCGCGGTCGCCATGCGCAGATTGCCGCGGCGGCATCGGCCTGGAAGCGCCGGCCGCGCGTGTACTTCGAGGAATGGGACTCGCCGATGATCAGCGCGATCCAGTGGGTGTCGGAGCTGATCGGCATCGCGGGCGGCGACGATGTGTTTCCCGAACTGGCCGTTCAGCGCATGGGCCGCGACCGAGTGATCCAGGATGCGATGGAACCTGCGCGCCGCGCGCCGGACGTGATCGTCGGCTCCTGGTGCGGCAAGAAGTTCCGCCCCGAGCACGTGCGCGCTCGCGACGGCTGGCAGGACGTGCCGGCCGTGCGCCTCGATCGGCTGCATGAGATCAAGTCCTGCGACATCTTGCAGCCCGGGCCGGCCGCCCTGACCGACGGGCTCGAACAACTTCATCGACTCTTTGCAGATTGGAACGATCACCCATGATGTTCGACATCGCCGACCTTCACGACGATGCGCTCGCTGCCCGGCTGCAGCACCGCATCGACCGCAAGACCAAGCCGCTGGGCGCGCTGGGGCGCATCGAGTCGCTGGCGTTGCAGATCGGCCTGATCCTCGGCACCGAGGCGCCTCGGCTCCAGTCTCCGCAACTGGTGGTGTTCGCGGCCGACCATGGCATCTCAGCGCAAGGCGTGTCTGCCTACCCGCAAGAAGTGACGGTGCAGATGGTGGCGAACATGCTGGCCGGCGGTGCCGCGGTGTCGGTGTTCACGCGGCAGCACGGGCTGGCATTGACGGTGGTGGATTGCGGCGTGGCCGCTGACATCGCTGCGCAGCCGGGCCTCGTGATCGCGAAGGCGGCGAAGGGCACGGCGGATTGCACCTTGGGACGAGCGATGACACGCCAGCAATGCGAGCTGGCCATCGACCACGGTGCGGCGCTGGTCACACAGTTGCCGGGCAACGTGCTGCTGCTGGGCGAGATGGGCATTGCCAACACCTCGTCGGCGGCGATGCTGATGAGCCGCCTGACGGGCTTGCCCATCGAGCAGTGCGCCGGCCGCGGCACGGGGCTGGACGATGCCGGCCTGTCGCGCAAGGTCGAGACACTGTCGCGCGCGCTGCGCCTTCACGAGCAGGCCCGCGAGCCGCTGGATGTGCTGGCTGCGCTGGGCGGACTGGAGATCGCCACGATGGTGGGCGCCGTGATCCAGGCCGCGCACGAACGGCGCGTGATCGTGGTGGATGGCTTCATCACCACCTCGGCAGTGGCGGTGGCTGCGGCCTTGTCGCCGGCGGTTCTCGAGCGTTGCGTGTTCTCGCACTGCTCGGCCGAAAGCGGCCACGCGGCCTGGCTGTCGAAGCTCGGTGTGCGTGCCTTGCTCGACCTGGGCTTGCGCCTGGGCGAAGGCTCGGGCGCTGCGCTCGCCTGGCCGTTGCTCAAGTCTGCCGAGCTGATGCTGCAGGAGATGGCGAGCTTCGATTCGGCAGGCGTGAGCGAGAAGAACGCATGAGGCCAGTGGCCGCGCTCGTGCATGAGGTGCGGCTGGTGTTCACGGCGATCCAGTTCCTGACGCGGTGTCCGGTGCCGCCGTGGGTTGGGCACGATCCCTCGTGGCTGAACCAGTGTGTGCGGTGGTTTCCGCTGGTGGGCATGCTGGTCGGCCTGGTTGGCGCGGCGGTGTTGGTGATGGCGTCATGCCTGTGGTCCCCAGGGGTGGCCGCAGCGCTGGCGGTGGCATCGACGGTGTGGCTCACGGGGGCGTTCCACGAAGACGGGCTGGCTGACACGATGGATGCCCTGGGCGGCGCCGTGCCGCGCGAACGGGCGCTGGAGATCATGAAGGACTCGCGGATCGGCACCTATGGCGCGGTGGCCTTGGTGTTGTCGCTGGTCCTGCGCGTGGTGCTGCTCGGCAGCCTGCTCACGACGGGCGTGTGGGCAGCCGCACTGGCGCTCGTGGGCGCACACACGCTGGCGCGCGCCGCGCCGGTGGCCGTGATGGCCACCTTGCCTTACGCCGGTGACATGGACCATGCCAAGGCCAAGCCGCTGGCGACACGCGTGGGTGCTGCATCTGCGGCGACGGCCGTGGCGCTCGCAGTCCTTCTGGCCGGCGCCATGGCGTTCGTGGATGGGCGAGCCGCGACGTGGGGCATCGCCGCCGCGTGTGCCGTGCTCGCCGCAGCCGCCGCCCGTCAATGGATCCGCCAGCGCATTGGCGGGTACACGGGCGACACCCTGGGTGCCATCGAACAGGTGTGTGAGTTGGTGCTGCTGTTGGTGCTGGCTGCCGCAGTGGGTCAGCCGCTGGCGCGCTGACATGCCTGCTGGGCGCCTTCTCGCGCCAAGTCCCGCTCGTACTGCTGTTTCGCGAGGCTGGTGCGAAGCAGATCGTTCGCATGGCTCCCGATTGTGACTGGCGCACACGGGTGAAACCGGTTCCGTTGTTGACCCACTGCCCGGATTCTCCACAGGTCTAACCCTGATGGACGCACCGAATCCTGCTCTGATAGCCTTGTGAAAGCGATTTCAGAAAGCGGTTCCAAACCGCGCCAGTGGACCAACGAGACAACCTTCGGATAGGAACATGACACAGCCATCTACGCTGCGTCGTCGCCTGGTGGCGACGGGGCTTGCCATTTTCTCGACGCTTGCATTGCACGCCTGCGGAGGCGGCGGATCATCGTCCGCCCCGGCGCCTGCACCGGCCCCAGCCGCGGGCGTGCGCGCCCTCGCGGCGGACTTCTACACCCGCAAGGCAGTGGCCTATTCCGGCTACCGTGGCGCGGACCGCAACACCGCGCCCACCACGGCCCAGGTGCTGGAAGACCTTCAACTGCTCACGCAGGCCAACTTCAAGCTGATCCGCCTGTTCGGCAGCGGCGACGCTGACAGCAAGGTCGTGCTCAAGACCATCGCCGACAACCACCTGGACATCAAGGTGCAGCTGGGCGTGTGGATCTCCGGTTCCAAGGCGACGCAGGACACCGAGAACCAGGCCGAGATCACCCGCGGCGTGGCGCTGGCCAAGACCTACAGCGACATCGTGATGTCGGTGAGCATCGGCAACGAGACCATGGTGGACTGGTCGGCCCTGCAGGTGCCGGCCGATGACATGGCCGCCTACATCAAGCAGGTGCGCGACCAGATCACGCAGCCGGTGACCACCGACGACAACTGGGCCTTCTGGGCCAACAAGGACGGCAAGTACGGCACCGACAAGATCCTCGCGGCCGTGGACTATGTGTCGCTGCACACCTACTCGCTGCTGGACAGCGTGTACGACCCGGCGTTCTCGTGGAAGATGGAATCGACGCCCGAGCCGCAGCGTGCCGCCGCGATGATGGACGCGATGATCGACAAGGCCAAGACCGACTACGGTGCGGTCAAGGGCTACCTCACGAGCAAGGGCGTGACGCTGCCCATCATCATCGGCGAGACCGGCTGGAAGGCCGCCGGTGGCGAGGCCAACCGCGACCACCCGGTCAACCAGAAGATGTACTTCGACCGCCTCAACGCCTGGATGGGCGGCCCCAAGCAGATCTTCTACTTCGAGGCCTTCGACGAACCCTGGAAGGGCGGCGACAACGGCTGGGGCCTGTGGGACGTGAACCGCAAGGCGCGCTACGTCATCTATGACCTGTTCCCGGCCAACATGCAGGACGGCGGCACCTACGCCGCGGCCGACGCGCTGTACTACAAGGCGCCCACCGCGAACCCCACCATCACGGCCAACACCTACGTGCTGTTCGCCGACACCGTGCCCGCCGGCGCGGCGCAACCCTCGGGCGCGAACACGCCGCTGACGAGCTGGCAACCCTGGGACAGCCCGGCCACCGCCACCGGCGCCATCATCGGCACGAGCACGGCCGAGGGTGCGAATGCGCTGGAGATCTCGCCGAATCCGAAAGACTGGGGCTGGGGCTTCTTCCTCGGCCTCGCGAATGCGGACGACCTGAGCAAGTTCAACGTGGCCGATGGCTACCTGAACTTCAGCATCAAGACCACGTATGCAGGCAAGCTGGAGATCGGCTTCTTCACCGGCAGCGCTGGCGCCAACACCGGCGTGGACGTGTACCTGGCCATTGCGCCGGGCCAGTACGGCTACCAGAACGACGGCGCCTGGCACAACGTGTCGATCCCCGTGACGGCGATTGCTGCAAAGGCAGCGCCGGCTTATGGCCAGCCTGCATCGGCCGCGCTGAACATGGCCCAGGTGACCAACGGCTTCGTGATCGCCGACCGCTACGCCGTGACCAGCAACACGCCGGGGTCCAAGATCAAGATCCAGGTCGACAACATCTATTGGGACCATCACTAGTCGGTTCCCGTGAGCGGCGGGGTGATGTGCCATGGCGCGTCACCCCGCTTTTTTCATGGTTCGCACGGCCCGGTGTGACGAGTTTGTGCAGTCGCTGAACACAGTGACCTTACCTACTGCGCAACCCGATTGACACTGCGCCAGGTGCTGCGCAACATGCGGCGATCCGGGCAGTGAGGTGTCGCGACAGTCCATGGTTTCCAACGATCGTGCCGAACCGCGCCTGCGCATCGGCGTCTTGCTGCCGGAAATCGACGGCGAGTACTACCGGCCGCTGGTCGATGGTGTGTGCCGGCAAGCCAGCGAACTCGATGTCGACCTGGTGTTCTACCCGGGCCACCTGCCTGGAACTCCGGGCGTGTTCCAGCGCCAATGGGGCGCGGTGTTCGAGCTGGTGGACTCCGACATCCTCGACGGCCTGCTGATCTTTGCCTCGACCCTTCAGTTCTACCTCGACGAACAGGGCATGCGCGAGTTCCTCTCGCGCTTCGAGCACATGCAGGTGGTGTGCGTGGGCCTGGAGACGGTGCAGTGGCCAGCCGTCATGCTGGACAACCACAGCGGCTTCAAGAAGCTGGTGGAGCACTTTATCGAGGCGCACGGGCACACCCGCATCGCCATGATTGAGGGGCCGCCCGACAACCGCGATGCCCAGGAGCGCCTGCAGGCCTACCTGGATGCCCACCGCGATGCCGGCCTCACACCCGATCCGATGCTGCGGGTGGTGGGCGCCTTCTCTCAGCACACGGCGCGCGAGGCGATGGACATCCTGTGGTCGCGCGGCGAGCCCTTCAGCGCCATCGTCTGTGCCAACGACGAGATGGCCCAGGGCGCGCTGGCCGCAGCCGTGGACCGCGGCATCGACACTCCCTCGGGCCTGGCCATCGGAGGCTTCGACGACCTGCTGTCCATCTACAAGACCGGCCCCTCGCTCACCACCGTCAACCAGGCCATCGACACCCAGGGCGCGACCGCGCTGGGTTTGCTGGTCGACAGCCTGCGCGGCGAGGAAGTGCCGCAGTACGTGGCCATCGACACCCGGCTGGTACTGCGCAGTTCCTGCGGCTGCCATGGCAGCTCCTCGCTGTCCGAGCGCGCCGGACTGATGGCCCAGCAGGTGCGCGACATGGCGCGCACCGAATCTTCATTCGCCATCGCCAACACGCTCAGCCGTGACCTGCTGAGCTTGCGCGATGCCATCCATGCGCTGGAGCTGACGGAGAACCGCCGCCAGGTGCAGCAGCGTGACATCGCCCTGGATTTCCGCAACCAGTTCAAGGCGCGCGTCACCACCGACAACCTGGACGACCTGCTCGCCGCGCTGGGCGAAGGCCTGAAGAACCTGGGCGTGGGCACCTGCCTCATTGCGCTGTACCGCGAGCCCTTGACGCTGGAGCAGATGCGCGACGAAGGCATGCCGTCGTCCTCGCGGCTCATCTTCGCGATGCACGAAGGCTGCCTGCGGCCGGAATGGGTGGAACAGGACTTCTCCACCTGCCGGCTCTCGCCCGACGACGTGTCCATCGGATCACGCGCCACCGAACGCGTGGTGCTGCCGATGTTCTACCTGCGGGAGCACTTCGGCTTCATCGTCATCGACCGGCAGGCCGAGACCGGCCTGCGCTGCGAAGACCTGCGGCACGAGCTGTCCACCTACATCCACCACTGCCTGCTGGTGCGCGACCTGGCCAATGCGCGCGACCTCCTGCGCTCCGACCTGGCACGCGTGCAGCGCGACAACGAAGCCTTGTCGCACCTGGCCATGCGTGACGAGCTGACGGGCCTGTTCAACCGCCGCGGCTTCTTCGAGCTGGCGCACACGCTGCTGAGCACCGCGCGCATCACCAGCAAGCCGGTGACGCTGATCTTCGCGGACCTGGACGGCCTCAAACAGATCAACGACACCCACGGCCACGAGGAAGGCGACGTCGCCATCCGCGAGGCGGGGCGCCTGCTGCGCGACACCTTCCGGCAGGACGACATCGTCTCGCGCATCGGCGGCGACGAGTTCGTGGTGCTCACGCGCATCCACAACCTGGACAGCCTGCCCGAGATCGAGAAGCGCCTGAGCAAGGCTTTCGACGACTACAACACCACCCACGGCAAGCCCTACACCCTGGGCTGCAGCGTGGGCGGCTACGTGATTCCGGTGGACTCGAAGGAGACGCTGGAGGACGTGCTAGCCCAGGCCGACCGGCTGCTGTACGCCACCAAGCGGCGCAAGCGGGCGCAGCGGGAAGGGCGCACGTCGAAGTTTTGAACGCTGGACGGTGAAGATGGGGGGGCCGCGTTCCAAGCTGTGCGGTTTCGATCGTGTCTGGTTGGCATGGGCGCGGCCGCAAACGACCCAAAGCGGAAGTTGCGATGCCTCGATCGGCCGCCGCAAAGTGGTCAGTCAGCGGAGCTGCGGACTGCCCATTCGTCAGCCCTCGTACGAACCACATAGATGTGCTGCCTGTCGGGAAAGTCTGGCAGCGGAATCGGATTCTCCTCGTAGACATCAAGTACCGAGAAAGTCGTCGATGAAGAGAAAAACAGTTCCTGGTTTGCGCCAAAGTCATACTCGATGTCACCGTCGTCGATGCGGAGCAGGACTCCCCAGATCGAGAGCGGATTTCCTTGCGAGGTCGTACTGTCAAATTCGGTCCAAAACTGCGGAATCGAAGATCGAGACGCAGTGTTCGCCAGTTGCATCGCTCGTTCTTTGCTGGCATGTGCCAGACGGAGCAGTTTGTTTCCCTTGGCGATCGAATCGACCTCGTTAGACGCCGCACTGAACTGGAACCAAACTAATGAGGTGCCCAGCTGGAACTCAAGCGAGACAAGAGCGCCCGCATCCACGCGCCCGAGTGCATCGGATGATCGAAGTTCCGGAACAGCGGGCAGTCGATCTAAAGTGGCTCGTACATGTTGGCGTGAGGTGGATGCCATCTTATGCCTAGTTGTGAAGCGAACGCTTCTCGGTCACCGCAATTGGCTGCTGGGACCGCGGAGTCAAACGTCCCGACAGGAGAGTTCAACCATCGTGCTCGGGTGACCAAGCAGGGGCGATCGAATGGTCGGGATACAGGAGGATCCAGGACGAACCGCACTGCGTGCAGCAATATCGGACGCGGAGCAATGCGCCTCCGTCGATGGGGTGTCCATTCGTCCGCAGCCGCCCGGTATCGACATTGTGCTGAAGCACGCCTTCCACAGTCGCGATCGGCTGTCGGAAGTGCACAGTCTTCGCAATGGCCAAGCAGGATGAACAGGTCATCGATTCCGCAGACACGAAGATTGACGATGTCGCCCTGGCTCTCGAACTGCACACCGATCGTGACCGGTTCGCCGGTTATCACGAAGTGCCGAGCCGAACGTTGCTTTGTCGATCCGCTCAGGAAGCATGGGCCCAGTCTACCAAGCGGCCCCGACACCTGTCTGTCGCGACCGGCAGCTCCTGGCCGGGGTCGTGAAGTCGCGGCTGAGCCTCGCTATCGCGCTAGAGTCACCAAATGGCAATCCTCACCACCGCGCGCCTGCGCCTCGAGCCTTTCAACCTGTCGCACCTTCACGGCCTGCACGAGATGAACGCCGACCCCGAGGTGATGCGCTACCTCTCAGGGCGGCCGGAGACGAGGGAAGAAACCATGGCTGTCATCGAACGCGTGCAGGCGCGTTGGCTTGAGTTCGGCTATTCCTGGTGGAGCTTCATCGATCTAGCAAGCGCTCAGGTCGTTGGCGCGGGATGCATCCAGAACCTGCGCCGCACCAACACGCCGTTGCCCGATCGCACCTGTCCACTGGAGATCGGCTGGCGGCTGCGACGCGACCGCTGGCACCAAGGCTTGGCCAGCGAGGCCGCTGTTGCCATGGCCGACTTTGCATTCGGGGCACTCGCGGCGCCGGAGCTCTATGCAGTCTGCGATCCAGAGAATGCGGCGTCCGCCTCGGTGATGAGGCGGCTCGGCATGGATGACCTGGGCATCGACACCTGGTACGGACACAGCCTGCGCACCTGTCGCGTGACTGCTGAACGGTGGGCCTCCAGGAAAAGCTGAAGCGAGGCTGACCACCAAGCGGTGGGCCATGCCCGTCACGGCAGAGGGTCGATCCGCAAGCCTCCTACGCTTGATGGAGATGTGGGATTGACGCCTCATCCGTCGTCCCTAACGATCTCCTGCGCAGGATGGTCCTGCCACGACGAAAGGAGCAGCGATGAACACGATGAAGTGGGTCCTCTTCGACCGCACCAAAGGCGCGACGACGCACGACGGCGCCAGCATCACGCCGGTGGCGATGGGCCAGATGGCGGAGGCTGTTCAGGCGCAGATCAACGAGGAATTCGCGGCCGAGTGGGGCGCGAAGGCGGAGATTCGCGTCGGTGCCAGCGCGAATGACGTGAAGCCTGGCGAGTGGGCGTTCATTCTCGTGCCGACGCTGCCGGACGCACCCGGTGCGAGCGCGTACCACGACATCAGCGACAAGGGCGTGCCGTACGCGTTCTGCGCGGTAACCACCTGCGGCAGCATTCTCGGGCGCGACGGCGTGAGCGTCGACCTGTCACACGAGATCCTCGAAACCTTCGGCGACGAGGGCGCGAATCTCTATGCCTACGACAACGCCGGCATCCTGCATGCGATGGAGATGTGCGATGCGGTGGAGCTGCAGACCTACTCGAAACTGACCAGGGACAAGACGCCGGTGCAGGTATCGAACTGGCTGCTGCGCTCGTGGTTCATGGTGGGGTCGAAAGGCCCGTACGAGTACATGTCGCTGGCGAAGTTGAATGGTGCAGTCCAGCCGGCAGGGCCGCTGAAGACCGCGCCTGGCCACGGTGGCAACTACCAGATTGTCGGCCGGTGGAGCGGCGCGACGCACAACGTGTTTGCCAAGCACGCGGCCGGTGCCGCGGAGCAGCACATCGAAGGCGTGCGGCACAAGGGCATGACGCCTCACTGGAGTTCGCGAACGGCACTTCGGCTGTCGAAGATGGTGCAGACGGACCCGGCCGTGCGCGGCCTGCCAGGCGACATGCGCAACTTCGGTCAGAACCGGATCTCCCGTGTGCCGGTCGGGACGGAACGTCTGGACTGATCGACGGTCGACAGGGCTGGTGCGTTCACTGTCCGAGCAGTGCTTCCCGGATCGGTGCGCGCCACGCCTTGCGGCCCGGGTCGTACACGCCGAACCCTGCGCCGAATTCCCAGTAGCCCCAGGTCATGCCGCGGCGTTCCGCTTCGTCGCGCATGATCCGGGTGAATTCCTGGCGCGAAGCCATCGGGGCCTTGCCATAGGCGCCGAACTCTCCGAGGTAGACGGGGTAGCGGTGTTGCCGGGACCACTGCGCGGCGATGTCCAGGGGAGCTCGCATCTGCTCTTGTTGCGCGGGTGAACAGCAGGTCGTTCCCAGCCAGGCCGCAGCATGACTGTCCCATTCGGCACCCTGGTGGGTGAACTGGAAGGGCTCGTAGTTGTGGACCGTGACGATCAGCTCCGGGTCATTGGGCAAGGTCAGCTGGTTCAAGGCCTTCGCGCTGTTCCATTGCGTCGGACCGATCATCACAACCCGCTTGGGGTTGGACTGGCGCACGACCTGCAAGGCTCGCGCGGCGAGCTCCGCTGTCCAGCGCGTCGCCATCGAGCTGCCGATAGTGATGCATGTTCACGATCACCGTGAGATGCCGCTTGAGCAGCTCATCGATGACGGCGTCCACGCGCTTGCCAAACCCTTCGTCGATGTGTGCCTGTGCGTCCAGCGAGGCGTGGTTGCTCCAGCGCACGGGCAGGCGCACGCTCTGGAATCCGGCCTCCACGACCTTGTCGTAGAACGAGTCTTCCACGCGAATGCCCCATGCGCCTTCAGTGGGTGCCTCCAGCATGTTGCCGAAGTTGACGCCTCGCCCCAGCGACTTCGCGACGGCCCACGCCTGCTCTGAGGCACCCGGTGCCGCACCGGCGGCCATGGGCGGGAACGAGTCCAGGCTGAAGGACGGGTCGTTCGGCGCCTTGACCGCCGCGCAGCTCGCCACGGCGATGCACAAGCCGAGGCGCGCCATGACGGACAGGGGCCTGAGCAGCCATGGCGGCAGCCACTTTTTCCAGGGGAGCAAGAGCATGCAATCTCCTCGCGACAAGACGGCTCGGCAGCCTACCTGAAAGCAACCACTCGTCCCAGGCTTTCGACGCGAAGGCCCTGATGCGCATGCTCGAGGCGACCCCAGGGCACTTATGGATTCCTAACGCCGTCATATGCGGCCCTGACGCACGCACTGGTGTAGTCACGCCCATGCGCTGACCGCAGCGCCCAACGGGTTGAAAGGCGCAAGCCATGACGGACACCACAGACACGGACAACAGGGACAGGCTCGGCTCCCAGCTATGGGGCGCCCTGAAGAATGCATTGACGGACGAAGATCCGATTGCGCAGGCGCGGCGCGCCAAGCTTCAAGGCGGCAAGGCGCCCGTCGCCGCGACGGGGCCGGCTCCCGAACCGTCCGTTCAAGCGCCCATGTCGCCCATGGCGGTGGCATTGCTGGAACAGGTTCTGTCGAAGGCGACGGCCTATACCGCACTCACCGAAAAGCTCGCGCCGCTCGAGTCGATCATCTCCGACGAGCGCATGCGCTATCAGGCGGCCTACGCGCTGATCAAGGGCTCGCGCTCGGTCGAGCAGGTCGTTCAGTCGATCGACATGCAGCACATGCAGGCGCTCGAGGCAGAGGTGGGGCGCTTCGCCGCGCAGTTGCGGGAGAAGGAACGCGTCGAGATCGGCACCCGGTCTTCGGAGTGCCAGACGCTGAGCGCCAACATCGATGCAGCCACTCGGCAGACGGCACGCCTGCGCGAGGAACTCGACGCTCGCATTCAACAGATCGAAGCCACGGTGGCAAGAGACCGCGAGCGACTGGCCCAGGTCTCCCAGGAGATCGATGCGAGGCGGCAGGAGTTGACAGGCGTGAAGCAGCAATTCGACGCCGCCGCGGCGACGGTGCAGGACTCCCTCTCCAGGGCGAAGGCCACGGTCGTGCGGCACCTCGCCTGAACACGACAGGCGCAACACACGGAAGGGCCGATGCGGCCCAGCAAGGAATGAACATGAACGACATGGTCCCCATGGACTACAAGCCCAAGAGCTTCTGGGAACGCAAGGAGGGCGTCACCGGGCAGGTGGTGGGTGTCGCCCTCGTGGGGGGCGCCGGATACCTGCTCTACAAGGCGCTGCCTGCGCTCATCACGCTGCTGGAAAACACCATCTACGCCGGCGTGCTTGGCGTGGTCGCGGTGTGCCTGGGCTTCGTGATCACGGACAGGCGCTTCTGGCGGCTCGGAGCCTGGGCCTACATGAGCGCCATGCGCCGGCTCACGCAGGTCTTCGTGGAGATTGATCCCATCGGGATCATGAAGAACTACGTCGAGGAGCTGAAGAAGAAGCTGGTCGACATGAACGCACGCGTCTCGCGCCTGTCCGGAATGATCCGCGCCTGCAAGGAAGAGATCGCGAGCAACGACCAGGTGAAGTCAGGCGCGCTGGGTCTCGTCAGCGAGGCCAGGCGCAAGGGGCTGACGATGGTCGCCGCGGCGCAGTCGCGCAAGGCGGGCCGCATGGCCGAGGCCAACCTGACGTACCAGGACTTGCTCGCGAAGATGGAGCTCCTTCACCGGGTGCTCGTGAAGTACCAGGAGGTGTCGAGCTTCCTCATCGAGGACATGACGCAGGAGGTTGCCGTCAAGGAGCGCAAGCGCGCGATGGCCAAGGAAGCGTACTCCGCGATGAAGTCGGCCATGGCCATCATCCATGGCGACCCGAGCGCCAGGCAGATGTACGACATGGCCAGCGAGTACGTCGCTGCCGACTACGCCATGCGCATCGGCGAGATCGAGGACTTCGTGCGGATGTCCGACACCTTCATGCAGTCCATCGACCTGCGCAACGGCGTGTACGAGCAACAAGCCGTCGAGCTCCTGGCCGATTGGGAAAAGAACGCCGATTCGATCGTGCTGGGCGACGCCAAGCGCCTGCTGATCGAGAACAACCCTGCAAGCGCTGCTTCGCCGCCGCGCGGTGGAACTACCCAGCAGGGCACCGCAAGCACCGACGCGCCGGCGCTGGACTGGTTCGGCAAGGCCAGCAAGTGAGCCGACTTCAAGACTGAATGTGAAAGGAAACATCATGGCACTCAAGCCCCTCCCGAGACTTCTTCTCATCGTGACCGCTGTCGCCGGCAGCTGGTATGGCCTCAACCGATACGTCCAGTACATGCACGCACAGAACGTGACTGCGAGCGCGGTGCCGGCTCATGTGGATGTGCCCGTCGCAGGCTCCGCTGCCCCCGCGGCAGGCCCGATCGCGCTCGGGCCGGCGCCGATGGCCGCGGCCACGGGCGACTACACGGCGCGCACGCTGGTGTTGCCGTGGAATGCGGTGGCAGGCCTGGCCTACGCCAACGGTGACTCGACCACCAGCGCCGGCAGCCTCATGGCTCGCCGTGGCGTTCGCCTGGCGTTGGAGCGCCAGGACGACTACGCCCAGATGGTGGCCGAGCAGGCACTCTTCGCGGCCGAGGTTGCCGCCGGCGTGGCACGTCCGGCCAAGGGCGCCGCGTTCGTCGTCATCATGGGCGATGCGCTGCCGGGCTACGCAGCCTCCGCCCAGGCCGCCCTGGCCAAGATGGGCCAGCAAATCGAAGTCGTCGGTGCGCTCGGCTACTCGCGAGGCGAAGACAAGTGCATGCTGCCTGCGGAAGTCGCGGCCGACCCGCAGAAGGCGCGCGGCTCGCTGATCGGTGCCGTCCTTCGCGACGGCGACTGGAACATCTGCATCAAGTACGCCTCGGACAACAAGATCCCGGTCAACCCGGACCCGAAGACCTACGACCCCGATGCGATGAACTTCGTGTCGGTCGGCGCGTTCACGGAAGCCGACGAGAAGCTGATCGCCGCAAGCAAGGGAGCCTGTGAAACCCGCCCTGTGGTGCGCAATGGCCGGGCCACGGGCGCCACCCAGAAGGTCTGCCAGAACGGCACCGCCACCTGGACGCCTGGCGACGTGAAGGTCGCCCGCGAGGTGGGGGGCCTCGCGGCCGTCGCATCGACCAAGGAGTACATGTGGCAGATGCCGGCGGCCATCATCGGCAACAAGCAGTGGATGGCGCAGAACGCCCCGTTCGTCCGCAACATGCTGGCGGCCGCCTTCGATGCCAGCGATGCAGTGAAGGCGAGCGATGCCAACCTGCTGGCGGCGTCCAAGGTGATGGCCAGGGTGATGCGCGAGCAGACGCCCGAGTGGTGGGCCAAGTACCACCGCGGCGTGGTGGAAAAGGACGCGAAGGGCCTGGACATCAGGCTGGGCGGCTCGACCACCAACAACCTGGCGGACAACCTGTACCTGTTCGGCCTGAACGGCAACGACAGCCTGTACAAGCGCGTCTACACCGTCTATGGCGGCATTGCCCATGACCTCTATCCGGAGGAAATGCCGGCCGTGCTGCCGTACGAGTCGGTGGTGAACACCAGCTACCTGCAGTCGCTCGCCGCCAGCGCCACCGCTGCCGCTGCCGCGAAACCCGCCACGCCCGTCTTCGAAGCGAATGCGCCGGCGACCTCGACCTTCGCGAAGCGCTCGTGGGCGATCGAGTTCGACACCGGCAAGGCGAGCTTCCGGCCGGAAGCCATTCCCGTGCTCGAGCAGATGATCGACCAGGTGGCCGTGTCCGGGCTGGCGGTGCAGATCGCAGGCCACACCGACAACGTGGGCGACTCGGCGTCGAACCTGGTCCTGTCCAAGCGCCGTGCCGACGCGGTCAGCAGCTGGCTGCAGGCCAACGCGCCTTCGTCGTTCCCGAAGGATCGCGTGCGGACCCGCGCGTACGGGGACCAGCAGCCGGTGGCGGCCAACGCCACCGCAGAAGGCCGCGCGAAGAACCGCCGTGTCGACATCGCGCTGATCCGCACCGAGTGATGCGATGGACGGATCGCCCGCCAGCCATCGTGCGGACGATCCGTCGCGAGAAGCACCGTGAAAGCCGTCAACCTCTTTCTCCCGTTCACGCCCGTGCGGGCGCGCTGGCTCCAGCTGACGCTGATCGTCCAGGCCTGCCTGGCCATCGCGCTGTGGGCCATGAGCGGATCCACGACGCTCCCGTCCCCGATGGAGGTGGCCCGCGCGTGGATCGATCTGGTCCAGCGGCAGGGACTGCTGTTCGAGTTGTGGGCCAGCGTCAAGGTGAGCGTCGTTGCCTTGCTCGTGTCCACACTGGCGGCTGTCGTCGTGGCCTGCCTGGGCACTGCACCGGTGTTCATGCCGGCGGCAAGGCTGTCGGCGGCCATGCGGTTCCTGGGCTTCGCCGGCCTCACCTACGTGTTCATGCTCGCATCCGGCGACGCGCACTCGCTGCGCGTGGCGATCCTCTCGTTCGGCATGTTCGTGTTCATGGTGACCTCGCTGCTGGCAGAGATCGCGGCCACCCCGCGCGAGCGCATCGACCACTGCCGGACGCTGGGCATGCGGCACTGGCGGATCACAGCGGAAGTCGTCGTGCTGGGCAAGGCGGATGTCATCCTGGACCTGATGCGTCAGAACGCCGCCGTCGGCTGGACGCTCCTGACGCTGGTGGAAGGCATGACCCGGTCGGAAGGCGGTGTGGGCGCGATGTTGCTGAACCAGAACCGCTACTTCCTGCTGGCCGGTGTCTTCGCGATCCAGCTGACGATCCTGACCTACGGGCTGGGGCAGGACTTCCTGCTGTCGCTGCTGAAGGACTCGTTGTGCCCGTACGGCAGGCTGGGCAAGGAAGGAATCTCAGCGTGAGCCCCGCCATGAAGCATCCGTACACCCTCGGCCAACGCCTGCTCACCATCGACAAGGTGTGCGTGAGCTACGACAGGCCCATCCTCGAGGCCGTGAGCGGCACGATCGACAACATCCAGCGCGAAGGCATGCAGCAGGGCCAGGTCGTGTGCCTGCTGGGGCCTTCCGGTGTCGGCAAGTCGCAGCTTTTCCGTTGCATCGCCGGCCTGCAAAGGCCGACCTCGGGAAGCGTGCGCCTCAACGGCGCTCAGCGCGAGGTGCAACCTGGCGAAGTGGGCGTGGTGGCCCAGAACTACCCCCTGTTCAATCACCGGACCGTGTGGGGCAACCTGATGGTGGCAGCGAGCAAGACCAGCGACACCGCGGAACAAGCCCGGCAGCGGTGCCTGGCCTTGCTGGAAGAGTTCGAAATGGTGGACACCGCGAAGTCGTATCCGCTGGCACTCTCGGGCGGCCAGCGCCAGCGCGTGGCCATTGCCCAGCAGCTGTTGTGCAGCTCGCACTTCCTGCTGATGGACGAGCCGTTCTCGGGCCTGGACCCGCTGGCCAAGACGAAGGTGTGCGAGACGATCATCCGGGTCTCGATGACGAACGAGCTGAACACCATCATCGTGGTGACGCACGATGTGGAGAGCGCCATCCGCATCGCGGACACGCTGTGGGTGCTCGGCCGCGAGCGCAATGCCGATGGCAAGCTGATCTCAGGGGCGTCGATCAAGGAGGTCTACAACCTGGCCGAGATGGGGCTTGCGTGGGACCCGGACATCGAGTCGCGCAAGGAGTTCTTCGAGATGGCGGCGGCGTTGAAAGGCCGCTTCGCAACCCTGTGAACCGGTGGGGGCGCAGCCAGGCGCTGCGAAGGTCATGGCTGCAGCGCCTGGATGCATTCATGGGCGTGCGCCTGGAGGCTGGAATGTCTGGTACGGTTGCCACCATGATGGACGATTCCTCGATCGCACCGGCGCGGCTGGCAAGGTGGCGCTGGGCATGGGCCTCGGCGGTCTGGGCCGTGGCGTGGGCGCTGATGGTCTATTTCGAGCGCCGCATCGGGCTGGCCCAGGTCGCGATCACGCTGGTCCTGGCGTCGGCCCTCGCCGCCATCTGGCTGCCCCTCGTGTCTTCGCTCGCGACGACGGTGGCGGCGGTGCTTGCGTTTGACTATTTCTTCGTGACCCCGAAGTACACCCTGCGCGTCGACATGACCGAAGACGTGCTGTTGCTGCTGGAGATCGTCGTGCTGAGCTGGGTCGTCTCGGGCCTGCTCGCGCGTGGCCGCGTGCTGGCGAGCCGGGCTCGACGCAACGCGCGGCATGCCGATCAGATGCGTGCACTGGGGGACGCCTTGCGTGAAGCGGAAGACCCGCTGCAGCGCGGGAAAGCCTTGCACATGGCCCTGAAGGACCTGCTGGGGCAAGAGCCGAAGCTGCTGCTGCGAAGCCATGCAGCGATGGATGGCGAGGCGAGTGAAGTCATCGCCGTCGACGCCCCCAACGCTGACGAGCTTGCGGGGATGCGGCACTGCATGCGCCTGTGCAAGCAGTTCGGCCCTGGCACCGGCTGCGAGCCGGAGTTGCCGGCGCTGTATCTGCCGCTGCGTGGCGGGGAAGACGAGGCGTTCGGTGCAGCCTTGATTCCAGTCAGTCAAAAGCAGATGGCCGCTCCCGATGCGCTGACGCAGGCGCAGGCCTTGTGCGACCAGATGGGTCAATTGCTGCATCGTGCGCAGACCCAGCGCGAGGCCGAAGCGGCGCAAGCCCATGCCCAGGGACAAGCGGTTCGCAATGCACTGCTGGCGGCCATCTCCCACGACTACCGCACGCCGCTCGCGGCCATCATGGGCGCAGCGTCCTCGCTGCGTGACGTGGGCAACAAGCTCGCCCCTGAACAGCGCGAACGGCTCGCACAGAGCATCGTGGCGGAGACCCACCAGCTCAGCCGATTGACCGACAACACCCTGCAGCTCGTGAGGCTGGACGCGCCGGGGGTGAAATTGCACCTCGACTGGGAATCGGCGGATGAACTGGCCGGAGCGGTGGCCGGCCGGGCCCGCCGGCACGACCCGGATCGTCGGTTGAAGGTGTGGACTGAGCCGGACTTGCCGCTGGTCCGCTGCGACGCGGTGCTGTTTGCGCAGATGCTGGAGAACCTCGTCGACAACGCACTGAAATACAGCGACGCGCCGGCCCCGGTCGAATTGACCGTGCGCAGGCAGGGACACCACATCGTCTTCGCCGTTCGCGACCGCGGATCGGGCATCGAGCCCGCTTGGCGCGAAAGGATCTTCGATGTCTTCCAGCGTGGCGACTGGCGGTCCAGCAGCACGAACAGCGCCGCGCAGCGTGGCGCCGGCGTGGGCCTGGCCGTGTGCCGTGCGATCGCGCGTGCACACGGCGGCGAACTCAAGCTGCGTCAGCGCGGCCACGGCGGGTCGAGCTTCGAGTGCTGGCTGCCGGAAGAAGAGGCGCCTCGCGTGGAGGAACACGATTCAGCGATGAATGGAGCGCCGACATGACGCTGCGAGTGCTGTTGGTCGAGGATGACCGCGAGTTGTGCCAGACGCTGAAGGACGCAGTGGCGGCCGAGGGCTACGAGGTCTACACCGCCGCGAGCCTGAGCGAGGGCTTCGCCCTTCTCAGAGGCCTGGGGGCTGGCACGTCGCAGGGATGCGCGCCGGTGGACATGGTGCTGCTGGACCTTGGCCTGCCGGACGGCGATGGCGAACAGTTGCTGGTGGCGCTCAGGCAGAAGCACAACGTGCCGCTCATCGTCATCTCGGCGCGGGAAAGCGATGGCCAGAAGGTTCGATTGCTTGACGAAGGCGCCGACGACTATCTGGTCAAGCCGTTCAGCATCCGCGAATTGCTGGCCCGCATGCGGGTCGGCCTCAGGCACCGGGGCACGAGCGTGGCGCCCGCGGTGACGCACTACAGCCTGCGAGGCCTGGACATCGACCTGGGCACACGCGACGTGCTGCTGGACGGCAAGGAAGTGCACCTGACGCCCACCGAGTTCAACTTGCTGGCCCGCCTGGTGCGCAGCGCAGGCCAGGTGGTGACGCACCGCCAACTGCTGCTGGACGTCTGGGGTGCGGAGTTCACCGAGCACACGCACTACCTGCGCCTGTACATGGCTCAGCTTCGTGCAAAGCTGGAAGAGAACCCTGCAGACCCGCAGTTGCTGATGACCGAGCCAGGCGTCGGCTACCGGATCGTGGAGCAGCGCACCTGAGCCGGCGGCAAGAAGAGAGTAGGGCGGACGCAGCCAACGCGCCCGCCCTACAAAGCGCCGCAAGCTTGTCCAGTACAAGCGACGCACCGATGACCATTCAGGAAGGCGCTTCGATGGCGCCTTCCTGTCTCAAGCGCTGATCACCACCAGGCTTCAGCCTGGATGCCGATGGACGTGCCGGACTTCTGGTCGCCATAGACCTGCTTCAGGCGTTCGCCGTTGACCCAGTTGTCACCCAGCACCTGGCGTGCAGCTTCATTCCAGAAGGCGTGCGTGACGAACAGGCGCAGCGTCGGACGCGACCAGGGCTCCTTGCCGGCGGAGACTGCACCAGCCAGCGTCAGCTTGGTCATCTGGCGCGTGGCGGCGCCATCGGGCTTGACGATGTCCGTGCCCAGTTCGGCCAGGAAGCGGAAGGGGCCGCTGATGTGCGTGTCGGTGCGGCCGCCCAGCGCGGTCCACTTGCTCTTCACGCCGGCGTTGTCGTTGATGCGGTACTCGCCGAACAGGTCGAAGCTGGTGCTGGCGGCCAGCTTGCCGGTCTGTTGCACGACGAAGCGCGTGTTCTTCACGTCGCCGGTCTTGTCGTGCTTGAAGCCCAGCAGCGTGTCGCCACCGAGGAAGCCCGACAGGCTCTGGTAGGCGCCGAAGGCAATGCCGTTGGGCTGCTTCACCGGGTCGGTGCCGGCGGTCTGGTCATGCGACTTCAGCTGGGCCGACGGCGTGACGTAGATCGACAGCTCGCCGTTGGGCATGTCCTTGATGTTGGTCAGGCGGATCGGCAGTGCGAAGCGGTTGTCGTTCGCGGCACCGCGGCCGTTCATCATGAAGGCCACGCTCAGCTTGCCCAGGCCCACGTCCATGTTCTCGATGCCGGCGCCGTCGCCGTCGTTGTTCTCGAGGAACTGGTCGTTGATGCCCGTCTGCAGGCGGTTGTAGAAGCGGCGGCCGGCCCAGGCCGTGCCGTTGCCCAACTGCGAGATCTTGTTGCCGAAGATGTAGATCTGGCCGAAGCGGGTGGTCAGCTCGTCCGTGCCGTTCTCGGTCTGGCCCCAGGCGCGGTAGACGCTGGGCATGACGCGCACGTTCCAGTCGGCGCCTTCGTACTCGGCCAGCTTGGCGGTGAAGGTGGGCTCGATCACGTAGTCGCACTCATTGCCCAGGCGCCACTTGGTGTCCGCGCCCGGCAGGCCGAAGCACACCTGCGTGCCGCCGCGGGCGTTGATGCCGGTGCCGGCGCGCATGTAGCCGGAGAAGTCCACTTGCGTCGCGTTCGCGGCGCCGCAGGCCGCGAGAAGCGCGGCTGCCAGTGCGAGAGTTGTCCTTTTCATGAGAGTCTCCTGTAGTGCTCGAAAGGTTTTTGGGCGTGAGGAAGTCCTGCACGCGGCTGCCCGGCGCCGCGCGCATGTGCGAGAAAGAGGGGTGGTGGGACTAGCGGCTCAGCGTGATGCGGCCCACCTGGAAGTCGATGTCGCGTTTGCCGCCAGCGACCTTCGGATCGGCCACTTCCACCGCGGACACCGCAGTGCTGGTGGCGGCGATGGTCCTGGCGTTGCCGCCGCAGTACGCCTCGGAAGCGAAGCGGCTGAGGTCGATGCTGTATTCGCGAAGCTCGGTGCTCACCGGTTGCACCACCACCGGGTAGCAGCCGTTGTCGCGCGTGGCTTTCTCATTGCCCATCACGCGGATGCGCAAGGTGCCCGGCGCATTGGCGGCCAGCTGCAGCGTGAGCGTCTTGTACGAGGACAGGTCCAGCGTCTTGCCGCCATTGCCGGCGCCCACACTGAAGCCGATGCCGCCCCAGCTGCTGCCCTTTTGCGGCCAGATCACGCCGGTGACGTGCGCCACGCCGTCGGCCACGCTGATCTTGCCGAAGGACGCGTCGCCGGGCTTCTCCGAGTAGGCGAAGCCGTCCAGCGAGGCGCCTTGCTCGGTGCGTCCCTCGGCCTTCATGGCGGCGAACACCAGCTTGCCGGCATCGGCGGTCGGGGCCGGCGCTGCGGCGGTGGCCGCAGGAGCGGGTGCCGGTGCGGGTGCGGGACTGGGCGCGGGCGCGGGCGGCGCCGTCGGTGTGCTGCTGCAGGCCGCGCCCAGGGCAGCGGCCGCCACAGCGGCGAGCCATGCGCGGCTCGCGGCGGGACGTTGTCTCATGTCGGTCTCCTTTTTCGACTGATGGACAGGAGCGCGTGGCCATTCCCCCGAATGGACGCGCGGCGAAGACTCTGGATGGCGGCGAGCCAGCTCTCGTCGCTCGAGGTGAGCGACCAACTGGTCTCCTTGACCGTGTCGAACCAGGTGAAGGCGCGCACGTTGGGCAGCGACTCGATGTCGCTGAACATGCGCGCGATCCAGGCGGCCTTGTCGCCGCCGGTTTCCGAGCAGCCGAGTTCGGCCAGCACGATGGGCTTGTCGGGCGAGATGGCGCGTGCGGTGGCGACGGCATCGCTGAATACATCGGCGAACGAGGTCCAGCGCGACCAGCTGCGGCTGCTGCCGAAGTTGTAGCCGTCGATGCCGATCCAGTCGACGAACTCGTCGCCCGGCCAAGCCGCGCGCGGGTCGTTCCACGACGCCGCCGGCGCACTCGCGTTGTTGAAGCACCAGACCCACTGCACCTGGTGCGCACCGGCATCGCGAAAGCGCTGCACCACGCGGCGGTGCGCCTTCACGAACAGCTCGGGCTGGCGCTCGTTGTTCACCGTGCACCAGGGGTACCAGTCGCCGTTGAACTCGTGGCCGAAGCGCAGCATGAAGGGCAGGTCCAGCTTGGCGGCGGCCTGGGCCCAGGTGTCAATGTAGGCATCCCACCGACCCTCGACGATGTCGGCCAGGGTGATCGGCTTGTTGCCGTGGCCCCAGGGTTCCCAGGTGACCTGCGCGGCGATGTTGCGCTGCGCGAGGAAGCGAAGCTGCGATTCCGGGAAGGCCGATTCGAAGCGCGTGAACCACATCGCGGCCGCCGGCTGGCGGCGAAGGTCCGATTGCGTGGTGGCCACCACGTCGGGCAGCGCGTCTTCCCGGAAGATGCCGAAGAAGATGCCCTTGGCCGCATCGTCGCTGCCGTCCACCAGTACGGGCAGCTTCAGCGCCTTGTCCAGCGCAGAGGGCGCGGGCGCGGCGAGCGCGGGCCAGGCCAGGCCCATGGCTGCGGCGCTGACGAGGTGGCGTCGGGTGCTGTTCACGGCTGCGCGTCCAGTTGAACGAGGGCCATGGACCGGGCGGGCAGCGTGAGTTTGCCGTCCTTCACCGCGATGTCGGCGAAGGGTGCTTCGCTTTCCACCACCTCGGCGTCAAAGCCGCGTGCGCTCACGGCACGCAAGCCGCGGGCGTCGATGCGCACGCTTTGCGCGCTGGCGGCGGTGTTGATGAGCAGCAGCTTCGCCTGCTTGCCCGAGCGCGCCGCGTGCGCCCACAGCGATGCATCGCTGCTGCGCGTGTCCACGAAGCGGCCGTCGAGTTCACGCACCAGCTGGAAGCCGTAGTAGGTCGGGCGCGGCACGCCGCCGATGTCCAGCAGGCCGTGAAAGCCAGTGCCCTGGTAGGCGAAGTAGTGCGCCACCGACACACCCTGCTCGGCCATGCGAAGCGCGGACTCGCCAGCCCACAGCGCGCCGGTCTGGTCGGCGAGGAAGCGCGGCCGGTCGGTCTTCCACGACAGGCCGAACTCGGTGATGCCGAACTTGATGGCGCGCTGGTGGCCCAGCGGATTGCGCTTCGCGTCCTTCCACAGTGCGGTGTAGTGGGCGATGGAGCGGTCGACCTCGGCCACGGTGGACAGCGCGGAGTCTTCGGTGCCGTCACCATCGGTGGGGTAGATGTGCCAGGTCAGCACGTCCACCACGTCGCCGCAGCGTTCGACGAAGGCTGCGACGAAGCGCGGGGCGCCCGGCTGTGCGCCGGAGACCGCCGGACCGGCGATGAGCGCCTTCGGGTCCTCGTGGCGAATCGCGGCTGCCTGGGCCCGGAACATGTCGCAGTAGCGCTGGGCGGTCCAGCTTGCATCGCCGCGCACTTCGCTGAAGAGGTCCGGCTCGTTGCCGATTTCCCATGTCGTGACGTTCAGGCCGCGTTCGCGGGCCATGCGCACCGCGCGGGCGGCGTCCTCGGGCTTGTTGCCGGCCGGCCGGTCCGGACGGCCTTCGAAGACGCGTGTCTGGATGGTGAGTTCCGGGCCACCCTTGACCATCGACAGCAGCAGCTTGAACGTGTCCAGCGATGCGGCATCCATGTCCTGCTCGTCGCCGACGTTCCCCCCCGGGAAGCGCAGGGCGGCGGTCGGCACCTTCGCGAGCTCGTCTTTCCAGTCGGCCACTGCCATCCAGTTGCCGAAGTTGAAGCCGGCGGTCACGGCACGGTTCACGGCCAGGCCTTCGCGGCCCGCGTCCACCGTCACCGTGGTTTCGCCGTGCGCCACGGCGAGCGCGAGCGCACTGCAGCCGAGGGCTGCCATGCGCGCGACCGTCCGCCGTGTGATGAGGTGCTTCATGCTGCGCAGCCGTTGTTCGCAATGAGCTGGCTGTACCAGTGGAAGCTGTCCTTGGGCGTGCGCTGCTGCGTGCCGAAGTCCACGTGGATGAGGCCGAAGCGCTTGCCGTAGCCGTAGGCCCACTCGAAGTTGTCCAGCAGCGACCAGGCCATGTAGCCGCGGATGTCGCAGCCCGAGCGGATGGCACGGTGCAGCGCGATCACGTGGCGGTGCATGTACTCCACGCGCAGCGCGTCGTGCACCTGGCCGTCATGGCCCACCTGCGTGTTGTCGCAGGCGCCGTTCTCGGTGATGAACACCGGCGGGTTGCCGTACTCGTCGCGCAGCCAGGTCAGCACCTTGGTGAAGCCTTCGGGGAAGATGGGCCAGTCGATGTGCGTCTTCGCGAAGCCGGGCACGTTGACCGTGTCCAGGTTGCGCAGCGCATCCATCTGCCGCTGCGGGCTGTCGCCGGGGCGCAGCGGCAGGGGGTTGGCCGGCGCCTTCGCGAAGCTGCCGGTGTAGTAGTTGATGCCCAGCATGTCCGGGTGCTGGCTGATGGTGGCCATGTCGCCGTCCTCGATGGGCGCGCGGATGCCCAGTTCGGCATAGCGCGCCGCCATCGCGGCCGGATAGCGGCCGTGGTAGATGGGGTCGATGAACCAGCGGTTGAACCAGTCCAGCCCGCGTTCGCAGGCAGCGATGTCCTCCGGGTCCTGCGAGTAGGGCTCGCGCCAGTCGACGTTGGGCGCCATGCCGATCTGGCCGCCCAGCTTGCGCTTGCGGAATTCCGTCATGGCGAGACCGTGGCCGAGCAGCAGGTGGTGGGCCACGGTGACAGCGCGGTTGAGGTCCTTCTCGCCGGGCGCATGCTCGCCGATGGCATGCGACAGGAACGAGGCGCACCACGGCTCGTTCACGGTGAACCAGAAGGGCACGCTCTCGCCGAGCGCGTCGAACATGACGGCGGCGAAGGCCGCGAAGTCCTGCGCGGTGCGGCGGTTCATCCAGCCGCCTTCGTCATGCAGGGCCTGCGGCAGGTCCCAGTGGTAGAGCGTGGCCATGGGCGCGATGCCCGCGTCGCGCAGCAGGCTCACCAGGCGCTTGTAGTACGCGATGCCCAGCGGGTTCACTTCGCCGCGGCCATGGGGCATGACCCGCGGCCAGGCGATGGAGAAGCGGTAGGCGCGTGCGCCCATCTGCTTGAGCAGCGCAACGTCTTCCTCCACGCGGCGGTAGGAGTCGCAGGCGATGTCGCCGTTGTCGCCGTTCACCACGCGGCCGGGCGTCTTGGCGAAGCTGTCCCAGATGCTGGGCGCACGGCCGTCGACGTCGTGTGCACCTTCGATCTGGTAGGCCGAGGTGGCAGCGCCCCACAGGAACTGGGACGGGAATTGAATGGGGGGATGTGACTTCATGGCGGCCACGATAGCTGGCCATGCAAGCGCTTGCAACAACGTCGCCTAGCGATTCTTGCGAAACCGCCAAATCTTCGCGTTTTACCTAGGTGAATGCCCCGTTCTCGTGCGCGATTACGACATGATCGTTGGCGAGACAAGCGCTATCATCCACGGATGTCGATCGAAAGCAACACTGTCACCTTGGAAGAGGTGGCGCGCCTGGCCGGGGTGTCCACCAGCACCGTCTCGCGCTACCTCAGCGGCACCCACCAGGTGTCCAGCGAGAAGAAGGCCGCCATCGATAGCAGCATCAAGCGCCTGAACTACCGGCCCAACCTGGTAGCCCGGGGCCTGGCCAAGGGGCGCACGATGACGGTGGGCGTGCTGACGCAGGAAATCGCGAGCTCATTCTTCAATGAGGCAATGCGCGGCGTGGAAGATGCGCTGGCCAGCCACAACTACGAAGCCATCTTCGTGAGCGGTCACTGGAACAAGGTGGAAGAGGAGCAGCGGCTGCTGTCGCTGATCGGGCGGCGGGTGGACGGTGTCATCCTGCTGGTGGCCGACCTCGACGACGAGATCATGGACCGGCATGCCCAGGGCGTGCCCATGGTGCTGCTGGGTGGCCAGTCGGCCTCCATGCGTGTGCATTCGCTGGGCTTCGACCACTACAGCGGCGCTCGCATGGCGGTGCAGCATTTTGTCGAGCTGGGTCACCGGCGCATCGCGTTCATCAGCGGTCCGCAGGGGCGGCACGATGCCGACGAGCGTTTGCGCGGCTACCGCGAGGCGCTGGAGGCTGCGGGCATTCCCTATGACGAACGCCTGGTGGCCAACGGCGGCTATGTGGAAACCGGTGGCGTGACCGCCATGAACACGCTGCTCGACCGTGGACTGCCCTTCAGCGCGGTGTTCGCGGCCAACGACGACTCGGCCTACGGCGCCATGCTGGCCATGTACCGCCGCGGCATGCGCGTGCCCGATGACATCTCGCTCATCGGCTACGACGACCTGCCGCATTCCTCGTTCTCGCTGCCGCCGCTCACCTCCGTGCGGCAGCCGCTGCGCGACCTCGGCCGGGAGGCCGCGAGCGCGGTGGTGGCCTTGATCGAAGGCCGCAAGCCGCCGCGCGCGACGGTGGCGATGCTGGAGCTGATCGTTCGCGAATCGACGAAGGCGCTGCCGGTCGGCTCGAACTGAAGGTTGGGGGCCATGTCCCCTTCGGGCTGAACCCGCCGGAATCTCCACATCCGGGTTTGCACGGCCCTCCTGCACAACCTCCGGACACTCCGTGCAAGCCTCGTGATACCGCTTGCATGCCATTTCTCACAAACCGCAAGATCCGCTAGCTTTCTTCAGGGTTCCCCCCGACGCGGCATCCAAAATCTCCTCCCTACACTGCAATGCAAGCGCTTGCATGAACCGGGTCAAGAAAGCAGGTTCGAAGGCGCCGACCGCCCACCATGAGGAGAACACAGTGAAATTCACATCCAGGCTCACGCTCGTTGCTGCCCTGCTGGCCACTGCCGGCTTCGCCCACGCCCAGACGGTGCTGACCGTGGCGTCCTTCAAGGACCTCGACCGCTCCGTGCAAGCGGCCATCCCGCTGTACAAGAAGGTTCACCCCGAGGTGGAGATCAAGCTCGTGGCGCTGGGCTACGGCGACCACCACAACGCGATGACCACCGCACTGGCCACCGGCGCCAACCTGCCCGACGTGATGGGCATCGAGATCGGCTTCGTCGCCAAGTTCGCCGAAGGCGGTGGTGTGGAAGACCTGTCCAAGCCGCCCTACAACGCACTGCAATACAAGGACAAGTTCTTCAAGTTCGCGGTGGCCCAGGCCACCAGCCGCGGCGGCATCTTCGCCGCCATGCCGGCCGACATCGGCCCGGGTGCGCTCTTCTACCGCAAGGACCTGATGGACAAGGCCGGCGTCACTGAAGCGCAGCTCACCAAATCGTGGCCCTCGTTCATCGACGCGGGCAAGACGCTCAAGGCCAAGACTGGCTCCTTCCTCATCCCGCACGCCTCGGCCATCAAGGACATCATGATCCGCTCGGGCCTGAAGGACGGCGAGGGCATCTACTTCGACGGCAAGGGCAAGGTGCTGGTGGATTCGCCGCGCTTCGTGAACGCCTTCGAGACCGCCAAGCAGGCACGCGCCGCCGGCATCGACGCCAAGATCGGCGCCTGGAGCAACGAGTGGAGCGAAGGCTTCAAGCGCGGCACCATCGCCTCGGAAATGATGGGCGCCTGGCTGGCCGGCCACCTGAAGAACTGGATCGCACCGGACACCAAGGGCAACTGGCGCTCGGCCGGCATTCCCGGCGGCGTGAACGCGTCGTACGGCGGCAGCTTCTACGCCATCCCCAAGGGTGCGAAGAACAAGGAGCTCGCCTGGGACTTCGTGAAGTTCATGACGACCAACAAGGAAGTGCAGATCGCTGCCTTCCGAGAGCTGGATGCCTTCCCGGTGCTGGTGGATGCCACCAACGACGCCTTCGTGTCGCAGCCCATCGAATTCCTGGGTGGCCAGAAGGCGCGTGAGCAGTGGAAGGCCACCGCCGCGAAGATTCCCGCGACCGAAGTCGACAAGCTCGATCCGGTGGCGCAGGAAGTGGTGAATGCCGAATTCGACAAGGTGCTGGAACAAGGCAAGGACGTGAAGGCCGCGCTCGCCGACGCCAAGAAGGCGATCGAGCGCCGCATCCGCCACTGACGGCTGGGCACGCGGCGCCCTTGACGTGAAGTCACGGGTGCCGCGTGAACAAACAGTCCGCAGCAGTCCATAACACACACCACCGAGCCGCTCATGTCCGCTGTCCTTGCTTCCAACGGCACGCCGCCGAAGGGGCAGAAGAAGCGCCGCCTCAAGCCGTGGCAGTTCATGCCCTACGTCTTCGTCGCGCCCTTTTTCATCCTCTTCATCGCGTTCGGCCTCTTCCCCCTGCTGTTCTCGGCCTACGCCTCGTTCTTCCGCTGGGAATTGACCGCGGGCATCGGCAGCATGAAGTGGGAAGGCTTTGGCAACTACGCCTTCGTCCTGCAGCTCAACGACCTGCCCTGGGGCCGGTTCTTCTCCGGCGAGTTCTGGAGCGAGCTGTATTCGCGCGACTTCTGGCGCGCCATGTACAACACCTTCTGGCTGGGCTTTGCCTCCGGCCTGCCGCAGCACTTCATCGCCGTGCCGCTGGCCTTCTTCATCCACACCAAGTTCCGCCGTGCGCGCAACCCGGTGATCGCGATGTACTTCCTGCCGTACATCACCAACACCGTGGCCATCACGCTGGTGTTCTCGTCGCTGTTCTCGCGCGACTTCGGCGTCATCAACCAGGTGCTCACCGGCCTGAATCATGTCGAGGTGTTCGGCATGCATCCGCTGTCGTGGATATTCCCGGCGCAGAACATCGATTGGGGACGTCCGGAATACACCCGGCCCATCGTCGCCTTCATCGTGTGGTGGCGCTTCGTGGGCTGGAACACCGTGCTGTACCTCTCCGCCTTGCAGACCATTCCGAAAGACCTCTACGAAGCCGCCACCATCGACGGCGCCGGCCTGTGGCAGCAGTTCCGCTACATCACCGTGCCGCTGCTGCGTCCCATGATGCTGTTCGCCGTGACGCTGACCATCATCGGCAACCTGCAGCTGTTCGAGGAGCCCTTCATCCTCACCGGCGGCTCCGGCGGCGTGGGCCAGGTGGCCGAGACCGTGGCCATGCAGATGTACAAGGTCGGCCTCACCGATGGCGACTTCGGCACCGCATCGTCGGTGGCCTGGCTGATGTTCATGGTGATCGCCGCGCTGACGTGGCTCAACAACCGCACCCTCGGGCGCAAGGAGTAAGCCATGGCCGCCACCCAACTCTCCGTGCCGGCGATGGCCGTCCAGCCCTCGGCGCCCGTCAAGCAGGCGCGTTCGAAGAAGCGCAGCGTCAATCCGCTGCAATGGCTGCCGTACGCCGTCATCCTCGTCGGCGCGCTCATCATGCTCGCGCCGTTCTACTTCATGTTCGTCTTCGCGACGCACACGAACACCGACATCCTCTCGGTGCCTCCGCCCCTGTGGTTCGGCTCCGCGCTGATGGACAACCTGCGCGAGCTGGTGACGCTGCGCCCGCACTTCTGGCACAGCGTGGGCCTGTCGCTGTGGATCGCCTTCGCGGCCACGGTGCTGAACCTGTTCTTCTGCTCGCTGGGCGGCTATGCGTTCGCGATGTACGACTTCCCCGGCCGCGAGAAGCTGTTCGGCGCACTCATGGCCACCATGCTGCTGCCGGCCTTCGTGGGCATGATCCCCTTCGTGCTGCTGATGAAGGAGTTCGACTGGCTCAACAGCACGCGGGCGCTGATCATCCCCGGTGCCTGCTCGGCGTTCGGCGTGTTCATGATGCGCCAGTACATCGGCTCGGCCATCCCGCGCGAGCTGGTGGAGGCCGCCCGCATGGACGGCTGCGGCGAGTTCGGCATCTACTGGCGCGTCGTGGTGCCGCTCATCGGCCCGGCCATGGGTACGCTGGGCCTGGTGACCTTCATCGGGGCCTACAACAACTTCGTCGGCGCGCTGCTCGTGATGAGCCGCATGGAGATGTTCACCGCGCCGCTGGTGCTGCGCTCGCTGCAGGGCACGGGGCAGACGCCGTGGGGCGCGATCAGCGCGGGATCGGCCATCACCGTGCTGCCGCTGCTGGTGCTCTTCGTCCTCTATTCACGTCGCCTCATCGAAGGCCTGACCGCTGGTGCCGTCAAGGGCTGACCAAGGAAGCATTCAAATGACTCATCTCGTTCTCAAGGGCGTCGAAAAACAATACGGGACCGGTCCCCGCGTGCTGCATGGCATCGACCTGCGCATCGAGTCTGGTGAATTCATGGTCTTCGTCGGCCCCTCGGGCTGCGGCAAGACCACGCTGCTGCGCTCCATCGCGGGGCTGGAAGACATCACCGCCGGGCAGATCTTCATCGGCGACGAAGAAGCGCAGGAGCTGCCGCCGGTGCAGCGCGGCGTGGCGATGGTGTTCCAGAGCTACGCGCTGTACCCGCACATGACAGTGGCCGAGAACATCGGCTTCGCGCTGAAGTTCACCAAGCTGTCAAAAGACGAAGTGAAGAAGGCCGTGCAACGCGCGGCCGAGGTGCTGCAGATCGTGCCGCTGCTCGGCCGCAAGCCCAAGGAGCTGTCGGGCGGCCAGCGCCAGCGCGTGGCCATCGGCCGCGCGATCGTGCGGCACCCCAAGGTGTTCCTGTTCGACGAGCCGCTGTCCAACCTGGACGCCGCCTTGCGCGTGCAGATGCGCATGGAGCTGGCCAAGCTGCACCAGGAGCTGGGCACGACCATGGTCTACGTGACGCACGACCAGGTCGAGGCGATGACGCTGGGCACGCGCATCGCGGTGTTCAACGCCGGACGCATCGAGCAGGTGGGCCGGCCCATCGACCTGTACCGCAGTCCGCGCACGCAGTTCGTCGCCGGTTTCCTCGGTTCGCCCAAGATGAGCTTCCTGCCGGCCATGGCGCATGGCGAAGGCAGCGGCCTGCGCGTGTCGCTGGGCGATGCGGGCAGCGTGTACCTCCCGGGGCAGAGCCTGGCCACGCCGCCGGGCGAGGTGACCCTGGGCGTGCGGCCCGAGCACTTCAGCTTCGCGCCCGAGGGCGGTGGCCTCAAGGCCAGGGTCGACCAGGTCGAGCACCTGGGCGACTGCGACATCGTCTACACCCGCGTGGCCGGCCTGGCCGAGCCCGCGGCGGTCAAGCTCGCGAGCGGCGCACGCACGCTCGCGACAGGGGAGGTGGTGTGGCTCAAGCCCGAGTCGGGGCAGTGCCACTTGTTCGACCGTGAAGGGCGCGTGGTCAACGCGCGCTGAAGAGACACACGGCGCTTTTCCACCCAGCGAGGTCCGCATGAACACGCCAGCTTTATCCCCGGCCCTGGCGCCGGGACGTGTCGCCACGCTCCAGCCCATCCAGGCCGAAGTGCTGCCGCCGACCGGGCGCACGCGCGAGCATCCGGCCTTGCGCAGCCATCACCTGCGGCGCATGGAGCAAGTGCTGGACCACATCGAGACGCACCTGTCGGAGGACCTGGGCCTGGAAAAGCTGGCGGATCTCGCGGCCTTCTCGCCCTTTCATTTCCACCGCCTCTTCCTCGCCTGGACGGGCGAGACGCTGAAGGAATTCGTGCGGCGCCGCCGCCTGGAATCGGCCGCGGGGCGGCTGCGGCACTGTCCCAACGAGAAGGTGACTGCGGTGTCGCTGAACTGCGGCTTCGCTTCGCCCGAAGCCTTTGCCCGCGCCTTCCGCGAGCACTTCGGCATGACGCCATCGCAGTGGCGCTCGGGCGGATGGATTGGCTGGCGCACGCCTGCAAACGATTGCTGGCGCACGAAGCACTTCCGCGTGGAGGTCAAGCGCATCGAGGCGCGCGAGGTGCTGTACATGCGCGAGCGCGGCGACTACGCCAGCCATGCGCATTCCCTGTGGCTGCGCTTCATTCCCTGGGTCGACAGCCTGGGCCTGGGTGGCCAGCCGCTGATGTCGGTGGGCCTGGACGACCCGTCCATCACGCCTGCATCGAACTGCCGCATGGATGCCTGCGTTGAACTGCCGCAGGAATGGAACGACCCCGGCCTTCGCACCATGCGACGCCAGCTGCCCGCGCAATGGGCGGCATGCCTGAAGTTCGACGGCCCGGCCGCGGACATCGGCGGCGGTTGGGAGGCGCTGCTCAACGAGTGGCTGCCCGGCTCGTCCTTCCGCCTCGGCGAGGGCCACTTCTTCGAGCGCTACGACCGCCGCGAGGGCGCACCCGGCGGCGAGCGCGTGAGCTGCGAACTGTGCATGCCCGTCGAGCCTGCGTGACCCGCGGACGCCGGGATTCATCCGGACGCAGCCGCTGAGGCTTGTGTCGAAAACGCCATCCATCGCCGGTTCAGGCGCACGGCGGACGACGGTGGCAGGAAGGGGACAAAAGATGAACGCTCGCCGATTGTTGGGGGCTGCGTGCGCGGCATGGTGCATGTCGCCAGTCTTCGCAGCCGACGGACCGTCCATGGTGTGGGCGGAGTTCAGGTCGGCCTCGGTCAGCACCTCGGGGGCGCCGGTGAATGCCATCGCGCTCGCGGAGAAGCCGGGCGATGTCTCGTCAGAGCCGCTCGTGTTGGCAGGATCGGCCGTGAGGGTGGCCGGCCGCATCGCCCGCGGCCAGGGCAGCCAATGGAGCACGCTGGGCTTGGCGGTGCCGGCCAATGCGGCCAACACCGCGGTCAACCTGTCGGGGTATCAGAGCCTGCGCATCCGTCTCGCGTCGAACGCGGCGCGCAACCTGCGCATCCGCCTCAAGGGGCCGGATGTGAAGACGCAGAAAGAAGGCTGCTATCCGGTGGTGTTCCAGCGCGTCGCGGCGTCGGCCGAACTGGAGATTCCGCTGGAGGCTTTCGAGCCGGAGCCTTACTGCGGTCCTCGCGGGGCCAGCATCGCGCAGACGCTGCCGGCCGTGGTGCAGGTGGAGGTGACGGCCAATGACGCTGCCGACGAGCCGGTGATCTTCGACGTGGGTCGCATCGAATTCGTGAAGACCGGCGCGACAAGCCACCTGGCGTCGGCCGCCCCGCCACCCCCGGCCTCGGCATCGCGGCCGGCGGCCTGGAAGCTGGCCTGGTCGGATGAATTCAACGCACCCTCGGGCGCGGGCATCGACGAGAAGCGTTGGCTCAACAACAAGGTCCCGGGCACCACCGTGCCGGTGCATGACGGCAACGGTCACCTGGTGTTGACGGCACCGTTCAGCATGCAGATGCGCTATCCGGCGGCACTCACGCATGGGCGCGTGGAGTTGCGCGCCAAGCTCCCGCTGTCGTCCGCCGTGCGGGTGTCGCTGCGCGGCGCGCCGCTCACCGCCTTGAACTGGCCGGAGGAGGGTGAGATCACGCTGCTGGACAACGAAGGGGCCGACACCCACGTCGGCGTCTATGCGCCGGGCATCGACGAAGACGCGGCCTACCAGGCGGCCTTGTCCACCGCGCAGTTGCAGGATGGCTTCCACACCATCGTGCTGGAGTGGGACCCGAAGCAACTGCGCTGGCAACTCGATGGAGCCACGGTGAAGACGGTGGCCATGGCCGACATGCCGCCGGCGGCCCGCGAGTCCTTCGAGCACTGGCCCTTCCTGCTGCGCATCGAGATGAACGCCGGCTCGACGACGCCATGGGTCGTGGACCACCTGCGGGTGTTCCAGAACGATGAGCTGGCGGCGGCTCACCGTGCGCGCATGGCCCCCTGGCTGGCTGCGCACGGCAAGGGGGATGCGGTGCTTGCGGCTGCCGCGCCCAGGCCCGCGGCCAAGCCTGCGGCCCCGCGCCGCGCGGCGCCGACCGAGGCGCCTGCGCCCGTCACGCGGCGGGTCGTGACATGTGAACGGAACAAGTTCGGCTTGATGATGTGCTACTGATCTGCGACAGGGCGATCGCAAGAACGGCTAGGCCCAACGCAAGGAAGCGACTGCGTCGGCCATGTCCCAGGAACACCATCTCCTGGCCACATCACAGGAGACAACAGTGGACCAGCAGCAGTTCTCGACCCGTTCCCGCGGCACGATCGCCGCGCTTTTCAGTGCGGTGATGTTGGCCGCATGCGGCGGTGGCGGTGACAGTCCGGCCCCAACGCCGGCGCCGACACCTACACCCGCACCTGCACCCGCACCTGCACCCGCACCCGCACCTGCACCCGCACCCGCACCTGCACCTGCACCTGCACCTGCACCTGCACCTGCACCTGCGGACACCGCCTTCGCCACGCCGACCTCCGCCACGGCCACCAGCGAGTCAGGCGCGGTCCAGTCGTACAGCTTCGCCGAGAAGAGCGCGCAGCTCACCTCGGGCACGCTGAGCTATGCATCGGGCGAGGTGAGCTACAGCACCACGCTGGCAGGCGCGCAGGCCTATGCGGGCGCGGCCATCCGGCTTTACGCGCCGAACAACACCGGCTCGCTGCCGGCCACGACCTTCGATGCGAGCAGCTTCACCAAGCTGAAGATCCAGCTGCGCTCCAGCACCGACGCCGTGCTCACCATCAAGCTGCAGCCCAACCCGGTGGCGGGCGACGGCTGCACGGCCACGGCGCAGGCCATCGTCAACTCGACCACGTCCGAACTGGTCATCGACTTGAACGACACCAGCTTCCCCTTGCCCGATTACTGCAACGGCACCGGCAGCAAGGTGGCCACCGTGAAGGCGGGTCTCTATGCGATCGACGTCGTCAACTCTGCGACCACGACCGGCACCCACGACTTGAGCGTGGGCACCGTGAAGCTCGCGACGCACTGAGACGTCCACACACAACAACGCAAGGAGACAAGACCATGACCTTCAACACCATCGTCCGCGCCGCATTGGCCGCAGGCGTGATTGCTGCATCGGCGCCGGCCCAAGCCACGAACTTCTTCGACGGCTTCGACGGAACGGGCGGCCCCAACGGCAGCGTGTGGGAGACCGCCACCTGGTTCAACGGCGACATCTTCGGCTGCACATTCGCGTACAGCGAGGTGTGGCTCACGGGCTGGGGCGCGCTGGACCTGAACGTGAACGGCAGCACCGCCAAGTGCGCGGAAGTGCGCACCTGGCAGAGCTTCACCTACGGCAAGTTCGTCACGCGGCTGCAGCCGGGGATGATCGCAGGTGGCGACAGCTCGTTCTTCCTCTACACGGGCACGGCGGGCACGTCGAACCACTTCGAAGTCGACCTGGAGTTCATCAACGCGGGGCGCACGCTGCACACGAACGTGTGGGTGGCGGGCAAGCAGAACTACCAGCAGTTCGCCATCGCCACCGGCTGGAGGACCATCGGCTTCGAATGGCGGCCGAGCTACATCCGCTTCTTCCATGTGAACGATGCGGGGCAGGAGCAGGAATTCCGCCGCGTGAACTCTGCGATTTCCGCGCCGATGCGGCTGATGCTGAACCACTGGGTGGGCAACAACTCGGCCGGCGCCAAGGGCTTCGTCGGGACTTACTCCGGTGGGGGTGGGCCGGCCTACTACGACTGGGTGAAGGTCACGGATTGAACTGAGCTGAACCGGAAGCCACATCACGAGTGAGAGAGCGTGAGGTGTTGGCCGTCGCGTGGTTGTCTGCGCGACGGCCTCTTTTTTTGTTGTTGCCTCATTGGTCTGGTTGATCCGCGGCAGGCGGCATGGGCCAGGGGCAGCGGCTGTGGCGGTCGGCCTGGGGCCGACTGCGCTGTGCTGCTCGCACCGAGGGGTGCACGGGGAAACTCCCGCCGCGCCCCTGCGGTGCGCTGTGGTCAGACAGTCCCCGTGAGTCAGAAGACGAAGCGTGCTGCGCACGCCACCCCTCGGTGCTGCGCTGCTCGCCGCCACAGACGCAGCCCCTGGCCCATGCCGCCTGCCGCTCAAGTGGTGAAGGCTTGGCTCGACGAGAAAACCCGAAGTCACAACAGCAAAGGCGTGGGTGGGCTGGCTGGGGCGCGCATCAGGAAGCGGCGAGGAGCGCAGGCTTCATGGGCGCGCGCGCAGCGCGCTTCGTCTTCTGACTTGCCGCAGCATGTTTGAACGCAGCGCACCGCAGGGGCGCGGAGTGAGTTCTGCGGCAGCCCATGAAGCCGAGCACCGCAGCGGAGTCGGCCAACGGCCGACCGCTTCCGCCGCGCGCCCCAGCCAGCCCACCCGCGCCTTTGCCCCACCCCAATCTGCCAAAAACCGCACAGTGCGCTATTCGGAAACCGTTTCCACCCTTCAGCGGTTTAAGGAAATTCTTCCCAAACGAGAGCAACTTTTCCCCACCTATTCCGCCAATCGGCACTCAAGCACCCAGGCACCATGCCGATAAGGTCTGAGCAGTATCGGCTCCGTCCGAGCCCCCATTACCTTTTCGAGATCATTGGCATGCTTTCCAACCTCAAAGTCGGCACCCGCATGGGTCTTGGTTTTGGCGTGATGCTCCTGGCGGCGGCACTCATGGCCGCCGTGGCCTTGTTCGAGTTCGCCCGCTTCAAGGGCGAGTTCGACCATGTGGCCCTTCGCACCGTGCCTTCGCTCGAGTCCTTCTCGGCCATGGACCACGACCTGCAGGAAATCCGGCAGGCGCAGTTGCAGATCATGATCGAGTTCGACATGGAGATCCGCAAGAAGCAGCTGGCTCGTGCGGCCAATGCCTTTGCGTCGCTCTCCAAGCACCAGGCCGACCACAAGGCGTTGATCCATGATCCGCAGTCGCTGGCGCTGTGGCAGGCCATGGATGAGAAGCTCGCTGCATCCAAGGCGGCCTTCGACAAGCTGCAGCCCCTGGCGCTTGAAATGTCCAAGGCGCAGGACCTGCGCGGCGTGGTGACCGGCGAAGCCGCCACCGCCGGCGAAGGACTGAGCCAGGCCGTGCAGACCGCCTCCGCGCACAACGTCAAGCTGTCGCGCAATGCGGTCGAGCAGGCGCACAACTCGTACAACGCTGCACTGGTGGTCATCCTGGCCGTCACCGCGGCCATGGTGCTGGGCGGCGCGGCCATCGCGTTCACCATCACCCGCGCCACGCTCAAGCCGCTGCGCGAAGTCATCGATGCCGCCGCCCGCGTGGCCAGCGGCGACCTCTCCAACGACATCCGCCCCGAAGGCAACGACGAACTCGCGCAGCTCATGCGCTCCTTCGCCACCATGCAGGACGGCCTGCGCCGCATCGTGACGGAGATCCGCCAGTCCAGCGAGATGGTCACCAACGCGGCCAGCGAAATCGCCAGCGGCAACCAGGACCTGTCCAGCCGCACGGAACAGCAGGCCGCGAACCTTCAGCAGACCGCGGCGTCCATGGGCCAGCTCACTTCCACCGTGCAGCAAAGCGCGGGCACCGCCAACGAGGCCAACCAGATGGCCATCGGCGCGGCCGAAGTGGCCGGCCGCGGCGCCGAGGTGGTCGACCAGGTCGTGTCCACCATGGGCCAGATCAGCGCGTCGTCGGCCAAGATCGGCGAGATCATCAGCGTCATTGACGGCATCGCCTTCCAGACCAACATCCTGGCGCTGAACGCCGCGGTGGAAGCCGCGCGTGCCGGCGAGCAGGGCCGCGGCTTCGCGGTGGTGGCCGCCGAAGTGCGGTCGCTGGCCCAGCGCAGTGCGCAGGCCGCCAAGGAAATCACCCAGCTCATCCAGGAAAGCGGCCAGCGCGTGGAAAGCGGCTCGCGCCTGGTGGATGACGCCGGCAGGACCATCCAGGAAGTGCGCCGCCAGATCCAGCACGTCACCACCATGGTGGGGCAGATCCACACTGCCACGGCCGAGCAGTCCGACGGCATCGTGGACGTGAACAAGGCCATCGGCCAGCTCGATGAATCCACCCAGCGCAATGCGGCGCTGGTGGAAGAGGCAGCGGCTTCGGCGGAGAGCCTGAAGGACCAGGCCCGCACGCTGACGCAGCTGACGCAGTCGTTCAAGCTGCCTGCGACGGAAGCAGTCTGAGCGGGTTCATTGCGTCAGATGACAAAGCCGGCGCCGATGGCCGGCTTTGTTCCTCGAAGGAAGCTGCCGGCCTACTTCGCGTGGGCCGCGCGTGACGCGCGCCCGTAGCATGACGACTTCTCAGCCGAGCCGCAGGTGAGGTAGCTGTTGCCACCATCCTCGAAGCTCAGCACGGTGTAGCTCGTTTTGTGCAGTTCGGTCAGGCCGCCCATGCAGTCGGGCTGGCCGTTGGAGCCCAGCGTCGTGCGCAGCATGGCGTGCTGCTCCTGCCGATTCATCTTCATCAGCCCATAGGCCGCATCCAGCCGCTCGCTGCCGCTTTCGACCAGCGCCGTTCCGTCGGCCCGGTACTCGTGCGTCTCTCGGCAGCGACCGTCGTTGGATGTCCATTCCCAGCGCCCCACGAGCGGTGCTGTCTGCACCGGGCTCGCGGGCTGGGGCAGCGTGATGGCCGACGACGTGCCGCTGCCGTTGTCGTAGATGTCGCTGGCGAGGACCGAGCTGCCGTTGTTGAAACGCAGCACCGTTCGCCCTTTGGCATTGAAAGGCTTGCCATCGCGGAACTCGCCCTGCAAGAAGGTGCCGTTCGACGAGGTCAGCGTACCGGTGCCCTGGGCCCTGCCGTTCGTGCATTCGCCCGACCAGTGGGTGATTTCACCGGCGCCTGGGTAGGGAACGGCCACCTGGCAGCCGGTCGCGGCGTCGGTGACGAGTTCGGCATGGGCCTGGCCAAAGGCCAGAAGAATGAGTGGGGCGAGTCGGATGAGCATGCGCAAATCATATCGACCCACCCTCCTGACACTCCCTGACAGCAGCCGCTCCTAGCATCCCTTCATCAACACGAGGAGCTTGCGATGAACGACCTGCTGACCATTCCCGACTCGGCCCGCTGCTGGGTCGCCGTCGCTTCCGCCGAACACGTGCGCCGCGGCCGCCGCGAAGGCTTCATGCAGGTCTGCCACGGCAAGGGCGGGCCGCTGCGGCGCATCCACCCCGGCGATCGGGTGGCCTACTACTCGCCCACCGTGACCTTCGGCGGCAAGGACCGCCTGCAGGCGTTCACCGCTGCCGGCGTGACGCGCAGCCGCGACCCCTACCAGGCCGACATGGGCAACGGCTACTGCATGTTCCGCCGTGATGTCGACTGGTTCCGCGTGCACGAGACGCCCATCGCCCCACTGCTGGACGAGCTGAGCTTCTCGCGCAGCAAGACGAACTGGGGCTACGTGCTGCGCTTCGGGCTGTTTGAGGTCACGCGCGACGACATGGGCCTCATCCTTGATGCGATGAGTTCCGCCGATTCGATACTGGCGGCCTGACGCGAGCCGAAGTGACCGCGATCAAGCCTGGCCGCGGTCGTCAAAGCGGATTTCGTCGAACGAACTCATCCGCTGCACGACGTCCAGCCGCGGATGGCGTGCCATCTCGAAGCGGCTGGCCAGCGATCGCTCATCGGTCATGGGAAGGTACTGGTTGCCGAAAGTCTCGAAGACTGCGTCCGGCGACCACACGGCAGCGGCGATTTTCTGGCAGGCCGTCGCGAAGCCGCGGTAGACGTGGGGCAGTCGGGCTTGGTCCCGGACGAACACGGCATCTTCGCCGTAGTACGCCTTGGGCACGGTGAACGGCGCGTAGACCCAGATCTGCGTCCCTTGCATTTGCGGTGGCAGCGTCGCGACGAACGCAGGGTAGGGCGGCATGGCGGGAACCTCGGTCATCACGGCGTGAACGAACCCGCCGCGGGCGAGGATGTCGACCTGGTCGAACAGCCGGGAGCGCATGGTTGCTTGCTCAACACCTTGATCCAGCGCCGCTTGCGCCTCGTCGGACTGCCAGTACCGCCTGAACTCGTTGATCGCCTGGCTGGACAGCGCAAAGGTGCCGGCAAGCGTTGCGGCGATGAGGCCGGGCAAGGCGCTCGCCCGGTAGGCATATCGGCCATACGGAAAGTCCGCAGCGCCGCCCGTGCCGCTTGCAGGCGTGTTGTCCGCAATGATCCGTACCAGCTGGTTCATCAGCAGGTCCTCGAACACCTGCAGCAGTGTCTGGACAAGGGCACCGGGCGGCACCTGGTTCTCCAGGCAGAACGCCGTGGCGAACAACAGGCCATGGAGGTCGGCGACCAGTTCCTCCGTCGCGGCGAACTCGATCCTTGCCAGCGCAGGCAGCAGTTGCGTACCCCGCGACGCACTCTTGAGGTACTCGCCGGCAGGGCCGATCGTGTACTCGGACGATGGCTTGACGATGGCGTGAAGCTGGCTGTACGTTCCCTCCAGCCCTTCCCACAGATGCTTGTGGACGATCGTGTTGGCAGTTGCCCGAAGCTGCGCCGCACGGTCCGACGAGCGCACGACGTGATGGCCGATTTCGTGGCCCACCACGAAGTGCGCGGCGATCGGGATGGCATGGCGAGCCTGGAGGTCGAGCCCGAGTTCGCCGTCGTCGCTTCGGTTCACGAGGATGCGTTGGGGGCGGTCGATGGCGGGAAAGCTGCGGCCCAGCTCGGCATGACGATGCAGGTCCCAATGCGCCCGCTGGCAGATGGCTGCCGCTTCGCGCCATCTTGACTGCTCGAGGCATCGCTCGGCTGCACGAAGCATGAGTTCGGTCTGGACAAAGATGGGCAACTCGTCGCTGAACCTCAGCGACTGCATCCAGCCCAGGGCATTGATGTGTTCGTCGTCCAGCACGATGAGGCCGAAGGCCCCGATGCTTCGGTACTCCGTGATCCGTTGGACGGTGCTGACCACGGTGATGTGCAGCGAGTCGGCCCCGTCGTCGATGGACTTCAGCCAGCGCCATGCACGGCGTGCGAGCTGCCGCGCATCGCGATGAACCGCAAACGCAGGCACACGCCCCTGCCGAGCCAGGTGGGCGCGGATGGGCTTGCGCAAGCCCAGACGTTCCATGTGCCTACTTGATCGGAATGCCGGTGCTCTTGATGGCCTTCAGGATCTTGACGATGTCGTCGGGCGAGATGTTCTCGAACTTGACCTTGCCGATCTGCACGGTGGCCTTGCGCTTGGCCAGAAACCCGAACATCGCGGTGAACACCGTGACGACACGGGGTGCAAGTTTCAGGACCCACTCCGCCACCGTCGCGCCGTCGAACCGTTCGATGGTGTCTCTCGGAGGCAGCGCGGCGGATTCTTCCGGCACGAGCAGCTCCGCGGCCTCGGCCCATGCGGCCTCCAGGGCCTGGGCATGCTCTTCGGGGAGGTGGATGGAGAGTTCGATGTCCATGTCGTGAACTCCGGGCGGTGGGCGGATCTTCGTACTCCGATGACGATCCCCGATCCAGCATTCGCCGGCCGGGGATCGCGAGGTCAGCGGTCAGCGGGAGGCGCCCGCCGCGTCGATCGCCACCGAACCCCAATCGCACAGCTGCGTGGCCGATGCCGGATTGATCGGCTCGGCCAGGTGCTGCGCTCCGATGCGCGAGGGCATGGGCGAGGGCAGGTTCAGGTGGATGCGAACCTCGGCGAGCAGTTGCTGGCCGTTGCGCGAGTCGCAGATGAACTCCACCGCGTCGCCGGCGCCGCTGCCCAGGTCCTGCTCGACGGCGGCGTAGAGGTCGTCGAGCATCACCGTGCCGCCGACGTTGCTGGCCACCAGCCAGCGCAGGTTGCCCGCGTTCACGCCGGCGAGCAGCGACAGCGCGTTGGAGAAGTAGGTCTGCTGCGACAGGCCAGAGCAGGTGCCGTGCTTGGTCCACTCGTGGCGCTCCAGGTACGACTGGGTACCGGGCATCTTCTGCTTGAGGTCGGTCCAGGTCGACGAACTCAGCGAGACCGCCGGCAGCTGGTTCCAGCGGTTGGAGGTGTCGTAGGACTTGTTGGTCTTGCTCACGCCGCAGTAGGACCCGCTTTGCGGCCACAGGCCGTGCAGCGTGAAGTGCGACGCGTCGAAGCGCGTGGACGTGGCCGTCTGGCATTCGAGCTTGGTGGGCTTGGTCTCGCAGAACTCGGGCTGCCAGCTGAGGGCCAGCAGGTAGTTCTCGGTGCCGGCCTGCGCATGGTTGGCGCCCAGGGCGCCAACCATGGCGGCCGACAGGACGAGGCCGCGGCGAAGCGATGCAATCGAAAGGCTCATGAGGTCTCCTGGTTGAAGGAGCGTGCATTCCACGATGAGTGCGTGACGATGTGGTGATTGCCCCTGGCTACGGCAATGTTCTTGGATGTTTCAGCGCGTGCTCCGCTTCCATCAGATAGCGGTCGGCTGCCGCTGCATCGGGTTGCACGCCGAGGTCGCCTCGGCGATACGCCATCGCGAGTTCGAAGTTGGCTTCGGGATGTTCCTGCTCGGCCGCGCGCTCGAACCACTGCCGCGCCTGCAATACATCAGCGGGGCCGCCTTCGCCGTGCGCCACCATTTGTCCCAGCATGAACTGGGCATCGGCCAGGCCTTTCTCCGCGGAGAGGCGCAGCCATCGGCGAGCCTCCACCGCATCGCCCTTCAGGCCTGCCGCGCCTCGCCGATGCAGCAGGCCCAGGTGGAATGCCGCTGCGGCCGAACCATGCTCCGCAGCCCGCTGAAGATGCTCGCGTGCAGCCAGCGCGTCGGCCGGCTGCTGCGCAGCGTTCGCCAGCAAGGCCTTGCCCGCGGCGAGCTCCATGGCCACGTCCGGCCCGCAGCCTGCCAGCAGGCCCAGGACGAGCAGGCCGGCGAACCGCTTCACTTGCTCAGGTCGATGGCGTAGTCGGCCAGGCCCTTGCCGCTGCCATCGTCGTTGTTGATGCTGCTCACGTTGGCCAGGCCCGCCGCGGTCGCCAGCGTGAGCTGGTTGGCGGCAGACTTGAAGGTCACGCGGCCGGCCGTCGCCACCTTCGTGAAGCTCCAGCTGCGGGCCGATCCATTGCTCACCAGGCTCAGGGTCTTGGCGGCCTTGATGTAGTTGATGAGCGCATCACGGTTCGCATCGGGCGAGGCATAGATGGTCTTGCTGCCGTCCAGGCCCGGGAAGCTGCCGCCGCCGCTGGCGCGGTAGTTGTTCGTCGCGACGATGAACTCCGCATTCGGGTCGATGGCCGTGCCCTTGTACGTGAGGTTCTTGATGCGGCTGCCCACGGCTTTCGTCACATCGATCTCGTACTTGAGGTCGGTCGAGGTGAACATGTCGAAGTTGTAGCCGGGGAAGCTGCTCACCAGCGCCTGGTCGGCAGTCGCCGCGGGGTCGATCTGGTTGAAGCGCTTGGCTGCGGTCTCCAGCCATGCCTGGACGTCGCTGCCCTTGACCTTCACCGCGTACACGGTGTTCGGGTACAGGTAGAGATCGGCCGCGTTGTTGATGGCCACGTTGCCCGAGGCCACGTCGGTGAAGTCGTTGCCGCCGCCGAAGCCGCTCTTGAAGGGCGCGCTCACCGACAGCACCGGCAGCGCCTGGTACTGCGGCAGGTTGGCGGCGATGTAGTCGGCGACGTACTTCGCCTGCGCCTGGTTCACGATCTGGATGGCCGAGACATCGCCCACGTCCGCGAAATAGGTGTTCATGCGGAAGTCGGTGCTGCCGATGGGCGTCTTCACGTAGGCGATGGTGGCGTTGTGTTCGGTGTCGATGGCCGTGGCCACGCTGGCATCCGCATCCACGTAGGTCTTGTCGGCGTTTTGCGTGGAGCGCGCTTCCACCGTCGTCTTGCCGGTGTCCACCGTCCACTTGCCACTGGCATAGGCCAGTTCCATCTTGATCACGCCCAGGTGCTTGCCCCAGAAGTTGGCCATCACCGTGGGCACGCCGTTGACGGTGCCCGTCGCCTTGTCCACGCCCGGCAGGTTGAACTGCGGCACGGTGCTGGCGGCATTCGGGAAGATCTGGTGCGAATGGCCGATGAGCATCGCGTCGATGCCGGCGACCTTGGACAGGTGCCAGTTGCCGTTTTCCATGTCCGGCGCGTAGGTGCTGTTGTCCAGCCCGCCGTGCGAGATGGCGACCACGATGTCGGCGCCCTTGGCGCGCATCTCGGGCACGTACTTCTGCGCGGTCTCCACCAGGCCTTCGGACTTCACTTTGCCGTCCAGCCAGCGCTTGTCCCAGGCGAGGATGGTGGGCGGCGTGAAGCCGATGATGCCGATCTTCACCGGCACGTTCACCTTGCTGCCGTCGGGCTGCGTCGCGGTGAAGGTCTTGGTGATGATGCGGTAGGGCTGGAACAGCGGCGCGCCGCTCTTGAGGCTCGTGATGTTGGCCAGCACCTGCGGGAACTTCGGACCCGCGCAGGCTGCACCGGCCGTCACGCCGTCGACGTTGAACTGGCTGCCCGTCACCTGGTTGAGGTAGGACAGGCCGTAGTTGAACTCGTGGTTGCCGATGCCCGCGCCGTCATAGCCGATGGTGTTCATCACCTTGTAGACGGCCAGCGTGTCGGAGCAGGCCACCGGGTTCACCTGCGCCTGGTAGTCCGACAGGGCGGTGCCCTGGATGGTGTCGCCGTTGTCCAGCAGCACGTTGTTCGGGAATTCGGTGCGTGCGTTCTTGATGAGCGTGGCCACGCGCTCGAAGCCGATGGACTTGTCCTCGGCGAGCTTGAAGTAGTCGTAGCTGCGCACGTTGGTGTGCAGGTCCGTCGTCTCCAGCAGCGCGAAGGTGGTGCGCGTGCCGTCGGGCAGCGAAGGGGTGTCGTCGCTGCCGCCGCAGCCGTTCAGGGCGAGTGCGGCCAGCGCGACCAGGGTGAGGTTGAGGCGCAAGGGGATCTCCGCGGTTCTTTGGAAAACGGCGGAGTATTCCGAGCCTCGATGAATGCGGCGTGACACATCGGCGTTATGCCCGACGCGTGTGCGAAAGACAGTGACGCCGTGTATCCACTCAGGCCATTGCCGCCATTCGCGCACGGTCCACGTCGGGGCTGCGGTACACCGCTTCCGCAATCGTGGAGAGCGACGAAGCATGCAGCTGCTGTGGTGCGAGGCCGTAGAACTTCTGGAAGCTCATGATGAGCGGGCGCCACTTGTCCGGGTCCACGTGGTCGGGTCGGTCCTTCATCAGGATGGAGGGGTGCAGATGCACCCGCTGCACCCGCACCTCGATGTTGAGGATGCGTCCGCGCTGCATCTCGTCGTCATCGGCGATGTGGTGGATGGCCTCGACCACGGCTTCCATCTGCACCGGGCATTCGCGGATGCGCGGTGCGTCGACGGTTTCCGATTCCTGCGGCGTGAAGCCCGACGCGGCGAACTTGTCGTGCACGTGGCGGTAGCCGCGCGCCGCCTTGAACGCCGGCACCGGGTTGGAACCGGTGGTCAGCGCCAGCCGGTTCACCTGCGCCACCTCGTGCTGCGACGGCAGGTTCAGCACGCACTGCCGCTCGCGCCGCAGGTTGTAGGCCGTCTGCGACGATGCACCGAGGCCGAGAACGCAGCGCCAACCCAGCCAGAAGGCCGATGACATGGGCGCGAGGTTGGGCGTGCCGTCTTCGTTCATCGTGCTGATGACGACCACCGGCGTGCCGAAGTAGAGGATGTTGGGTTCGCTGTGTTGGTGCATGGGAGCCTCTGCAAGGTGAAGTGATGGGCTTCACTGTGCAGGGCCAGGCCCGCGGCGTCTGGCCGCTTCCGGACACGTCGTCTCGCCCGCCCGGGTGTGTCAGTCCAGCGCGAGCACCGTGTCCTCGGGCCCGGGCACGCAGCCGTCGCCGATCGGGTCCCAGCCGCGATGGATCACCATCTGCCGGCCGGCGTGGCAGAACTCCACGCGTCGCGCCTCGGTCAGCCTGGACTGCACGAAGGACTCGATCGACGAGGGCATGCTGATGCGAAAGCGCGCCTGCTCGACGTCCTGCGGCGGATGGTCGTCATGGTGCACCCAGGGCACGAAGTGGCCGGCCAGCACCAGCCAGCGCGACACGTCGAAGGTGGTGGGCGCATAGTGCTGCGCCATCAGCCAGGACTGCGCACCGGCTCGTGCATCCTCGGGCAGCAAGGCGGGCTCGCTCCATGCGGCGGCCAGCAATTCCGCCGTCCACTGGTTGCAGTTCTGGTAGCGCGTGCTGAACGGATACGCGTTTGCGCTGTACGTGCCGCCCAGCAGCGCGAGTGCCAGCCGGTCGTCGAGGGCCGCGCGTTCCAGCGGCGCGGCTGCTTCCTGCGGCAGGAAGACGATGGACACGAAGCCCAGGCCGGGATCGTCCGTGCCCATGAGGAAGCCGGCGATGCCCTGGTCGTAGACGCGAGGCCGCTTCTCGTCACAGGCGTAGTACAGCTGCCGCACCGACCACGGCGTGTTGCCGCTGGCCTTCAGGCTCACGCCCGCATGCGAGTAGCGGACGCCGAAGCGGCTCAGGTCGAGGCCCGAACGCGAGACGATGGCCACGCTGGTGCCCGACGCATCCAGCTCCTTCTTGATGAGCGCGCCCATGCGCAGCAGGGTGTCCTGCTGCTGCGGGCTCATCTCGGCCGGCTTGTCGCAAAAGCGGGTGACGCCGGCTTCACAGGCGCCTGCGCCAGCCAGCGCCATGCACGCCAGCGCACAGCGCGCCCACGCGCGCAGGACGCTCAAAGCGCGACGGGGCGGGACTGGAGTTCCTTGAACCACTCGTCGGCCAGCACGAGGAAGAAGGGCTTGTCGTCGTGCAGGCTGGCGAACTCGTAGCCGTAGTCGCGGGTGCGCGCCGTCACCACGCCGCCCACGCGCACGTGGCCGCGTTCCACCGCTTCTTGCGGCAGCAGCAGCACGAACTCCTTGTCGCCGGTGGTCGTGCCCATGGCCTGCAGCTTCATGCGCACCTTGCCGGCTTCATCGGGCACCGCGGCCATCTCGATGACCTTGTACTCGCCGTCAGCCACCTTGTTGTCGGAGGAGCTGTCGCTGGAGCGCTGGAAGGAGCCGGAGATGCTGCCCACCGAGGTGGTCACGCTGTCCGAGGCGGACGAGGCGGCGGAGCTGGCGGCCAAGGCCGGCGCGCTCAACGCGAGGGCCAGGGGCAGGGCGGCGAGAAAGCGGGTGGTGTGGTGCATGGCGTGGTCGTTGGGGATCGAGGCGAACGATGGTAGCCATTGCGAATGTGTCGTGCGTGTCTGAATGTGCGTGGCCACCGAGGTTTTTGGGTCAGCCCGATGTCAGTTCAGGCCGGAAGTTTTCACGCCATTTGGGCGAATGCCGCGCAATTTCAGGACGCTTCAGCCCGTGGCGCGCGCCGCTCTCCAGAATCCAGCCATCAAGTTTGGATAACCACGCGTGAGCACGACGTTCCCCCTCGCCCTGGACTACAAGACCGCCGATTTCGAAGTGTCGGGGTCCCGCCCCATGCGCTTCCGGCTCGGGCAGAGCGCCGACGTGGCCTTGTGGCTGGACGATCTGGATGCGCACGTGGCCTTCCTCATCATCCCCTCGGGCCGCCCGGCCACGCTGGATGAACCCCAGGAACCGGCCACCGCCCTGCGCTGGCTGCTGGACATGCTCAAGAAGACCCAGCTGCAATGGGAGCTGGCCCGCGCCCACGTGCCGCACCAGCGAGAGGTGATGCACGGCGTGTGCGTCTTCGACGTGCCGTTCGCGCTGGTCGATGAGTGGCTCATGTGGATGGACCAGGACGCGGCCGTGCAGGCCACGGGGTCGGGCAACGTGGTGCTGCGCTCGCACCCGGCCATCCGCACGCGGCACGACCTGGACTGACCGGGCCTGCGGCCACGAACTCAGCCGCCGAGCGCGGCTTTTGTTTTGCCCCGACGATTTAAAGACAGTTGACTGTCAATAAATAGTGTCGTTAAATGGGTGCATGTCCTCTGCTGACGACACCCCCCGCCATTCGCTCGAATCCCTGGCCATGCTGGCCGGCCTCACGCCGCGCACCGTGCGCTACTACATCCAGCAAGGCCTCGTGGACCGGCCGCTGGGCGAGAAGCGCGGCGCCTACTACGGGGCCCGCCACCTGGAGCAATTGCTGCAGGTGCGTCGCTGGGTCGATGCCGGTCTGAGCCTGGAGCGCATCGCCGAGCTGATGGCGGGCGCGCCGGACGATCCCGCGCCGCGTGTCGCCAAGCCGGGCAGCGTCGAAGTGTGGAGCCGCGTGACGCTGGCGGATGGACTGGAGCTGCACCTGGAACCCGGGCGTGCCGGGCTGGGTGCTGAACAGGTGCGCCGTCTGGTGCGGCGCATCACCGAGGCGTACCGGGATGTGCGCTCGAACGACAAGGAAGACTCATGACCCATCAGGAATTCGGCCTGCGCCACATCGCAGGCGGCACCGCCGCCGCACCCGTGCTGCAGCACGTCACCGCGCAATGCCGGCTCGACGGCCTGCTGCTGGACACCACCGTTCGCCAGGCCTACCGCAACACGTCGAAGGACGTGCTGGAAGTGGTCTATACCTTTCCGCTGGCCCCGGGCGCGGTGCTGCTGGGCTTCAGCGTGACGCTGGCCGGCCGCCGCCAGGTGGGCGCCATCGTCGAAAAGGTCCAGGCGCAGCAGCGCTATGAGGAGGCGATGGAGTCGGGCGACGCGCCCATCCTGCTGGAGCGTTCGGGCGATGGGCTGTGCACGGTGAACCTCGGCAACTTCAAGCCGGGCGAGGAAGCGGTGATCGAATACCGAAGCGGCGAGCTGCTGGCAGTGGAGCAAGGCCGCGTGCGCATCTGCATTCCCACCACCGTGGCGCCGCGCTACGGCGACCCGCTGCGGGGTGGCCAGCTGCAGCCGTACCAGGTGCCGGAGGCCTCCCTGTCTGCGGAATACGGGCTGGCGCTCACGCTCGACGTGGATGCGCAGTGGGCCAAGGCGCCCATGCACTGCGCGACGCATCGCGCCACCTTCGCGGCGACCGAAACAGGCGCGCGCCTGAGCCTGGGCGACCGCGCCTGGCTGGACCGCGACGTGGTCATCACGCTCGATGCGCCGTCGTCCGGCTCACACCTGCACCACGCGGCCGATGGCTCGCAGCAGGTCGTGCTCGCTTCGTTCCAGCCGGCGAACGCCTTGCCGCCGCGCGAGCGCATCGACCTCAAGCTGCTGGTGGACTGCTCCGGGTCCATGGCCGGCGACAGCATGCAATCGGCCCGCGTGGCCCTCGCGCAGGTGGTGCGCCAGCTGCGCGAGGACGACCGCTTCAGCTACAGCCGCTTCGGGGACCGCGTGCACCACGGCTTTCGCCGCATGGCGACGGTGAAGCCGCATCACCTCGCGATGTTGCAGGCCATGATCGCGGTGACGCAGGCCGACCTCGGCGGCACGCAGATGCTGGCGGCACTGGAGTCGACCATCGCCTTGCGCGGCACGGCTGAACAGGCGGACATCCTGCTCATCACCGACGGCGAGGTGTGGGATGCCGAGCCGATGATCTCCGCCGCAGCGGCGTCGAAGCACCGCATCTTCGCCGTTGGCGTGGGTGCCGCGCCGGCGCATTCGCTGCTGCGCCGCCTGGCCGAGGCCAGCGGTGGCGCCTGCGAATTCGCGACGCCGGGAGAAAACCTGGAAGCCGCGGTGGACCGCATGTTCGCGCGCATCCGCCAGCAGTCGATGCGTGACGTGCGGGTGCAGTGGGACGGTGGCGCCGCGCCGGATTGGGTCACCCCGTTGCCCGGCAGCGTGTTCGCCGGCGACATGATCCATGTGTTCGCCGGGTTCTCGCACGGGCTTCCTCGCACGGCGACGCTGGTGAACAGTGAGCGAGCGCTGGCGGAGGGCTCGCCGCCGGTGTCGGCCGACAAGGGCGACGCCTTGCCCCGCATGGCGGCCGCGTCGCGCATCGGCCCTGCGTCTGCTGACGAAGCCTTGTCGCTCGCATTGCGCTACCAGCTGCTGACGGATCGGACGAACTTCCTCGTCATCCACGAGCGGGCGGAGGCGGACAAGGCCACGGAGATGGCGCAACTGCACCAGGTGGCGTCGATGCTGGCGGCGGGTTGGGGTGCTGTGGGGTCCGAACGCGCACGCGGCATCGCCATGGCGGCAGGCGCGGCGGCCATGCCGGCGCCCGCCGGTGGTATGCGCATGGCCAAGCTCGCAGCGCGGCCAAGTCCGATGCTCAGCCGTGCACGCTTTGATGCGCTCGATGCCAGCCCGATGGAGATGGGGCGTGCAGCGCCGGCGGCCAGCGGCCAAGCCGATGCCGACGAGGTGCTGCGCGCGGCCGTCGCCTTCCTCTCGCAGGGACGCCAGGGTCGTCTTGCCGATGCCATGGAGGCTTTGAAGCCGGACGATGCTGTCATGCACGCCATCACGGCTTTGCAGGGGTTGGGCCTCGACCGCGACACCGCCTGGATGCTTCTCGTGCGCTGGCTCGCCGAGCAGCGTGCGATGGACCTGGACGATGCGGCCGAAGATGCGATGGAGCACGCACTGGACGGCGTGTCCGCGGAGCAATGGCAAGGCGCCATCGTTGCGCTGGCCGACGCGCTGGACCCCGCACGCGCCTGATGCGCGGGGCCACGACAGGCCTTGATGGAGGCGATCCATGCTGCGACACTGCGTCGCCTTTGGAATCGTTCCCATCGAGGGCCTGTCCGTGACCCCCAACGTCCGCGTCGTCGCCACGTTCATCCATCCCATCAAAGCCTGCGCGGCGGTGGAGCTGCCTTCCGTCACCATCGATCGATGGGGTGCGGCACAAGGCGATCGCCGCTGGGCGGTCATCAACGCGGAAGGCTCGGTGACCTGGGCGGGGGAGTTTCCTCGGCTGGTGCTGGTCATGCCCGAACTGCTGCCGCAGGGCTTGCGGCTGACGGCGCTGGACCAGGCACCACTGGACGTCGATGACGCCGACCTTCCGCCGCGCACCATCGGCATCTGGAACGACCTGGCCAAGCGCGTGGACCACTTCACCGTCGGCGATGCCGGCGACGAGGCCGCGCAGTGGATGTCCGAGGTCGTGAAGGCGCCGGTGCGGCTGGTGAGATTGGGCGACGATGCCGTCGGCCGCGACAGCACGAACCGCCTGCACGTGGTCAGCACGGTGTCATGCGCTGAGGTGGATGAACTGCTGGCGCAACGCGGCCTGCAGGCCGAATCGCTGCGGCGCTGCCGGCCCAACATCGTCATCGAGGGGCTGGATGCCCCGCTGGTGCCCTTCATCGAAGACCACCTCACGCAGATGCGCTGGCAATGCGGCGATGGCATGGTGTCGATGAAATTCACCGGCCGCAGCATCCGCTGCGTCGTGCCCAACGTCGACACGCGCACCGGCGAGGCGCAGCCGGTGGTGCTGGAGTCGCTCACGACGTTGTCGGCGCAGCGCTGGCCCAACGAGGCCGTGAGCTTCGGCATCTACGGCCGGGCCACCCCCGGTGCCCGGCTGGACCGAGGCCAGCCGGTGGAGGTGGAGTTCGGCTTCTGAATCACGAGGCGTGGTTCACCGGAGTCTGCAGCCGAGGGGCTTCGCTGTCTTGCGGCACGAAGATCCACATCAGCAGGTAGAAGAAACCGCCGCTGCCGCCGAACATGAACATCAGCGTGAACACCAGGCGCCACACCCAAGAGGCGATGCCGGTGAGCCGCCCCAGCCCGCCGCACACGCCACCCAGCCAGCGGTCGCTGCGGCTGCGGCGCAAGGCATTCACGGCTTCCACCGCGGATGCATCGCTGCTGCAGCGCGTGCCCAGTCCGTCGAGCAGGCGCGCCTTGGCGCGTGCAAATTCTTCATCCGACAGAACGCCCTTCTGATGCAGTTCGCCCAGCTTGGCCAGTTCGTCGCTCGTGCTCATGATCCGTCTCCAGTGGAGTGCTTCGATGGGCACACCTTACGCTTGTGACCGATCGGGCCCAAGCCCCCTGCGACAGAGTGCATGACAGCGGGGACAGGATGAAAAAACGGGCTCCCGAAGGAGCCCGAACTGACCGCTCTCGAACCTGCGAGAGCCATTTCTCAATGGGACATCAACAGGACACTCAGAACCAGATCTCGACCTGCGCGCCGTAGCTCGTGCCGGTGGTCTTGCCATCGCCGATGCCAGTCACGCCGCCCGCGCCGGCCGCCGCGTTGGCAGCGGCATTCCACTTCGCAGTGGTCACGTACAGGCGCAGTTCAGGACGGTTCCAGAAGCCAGGGCCGGTGGTGAGCGCCGGGCCGAAGGTCAGCTTGGCCAGCTTCTGCGTTTCGCCGCCGTCGGGCTTCTTCTGCGAATACGCCGCTTCCGTCAGCCACTTGAGGTTCCTGGTCATGGCATAGGACATGCGGCCGCCGATGGTGCCGCTGTTGGTCTTCAGGCCGGTGGCGCCGTCCTTGTCCTGTTGCCACATGGCCTGCGCCTGGCCGCCGAAGGCGCCGACCTGCCAGGTCAGGCTTTCGACGACACGGAACCCGCGCGTGCCGCTGGCGGCATCGAGCGTGCCGAAGTTCTGGTCGAGGCCGGCGGAGCCTTGCGCGAACTGCAGCCAGAAGGTGTTGCCGCCGCCCAGGCCGAAGACGTTGTCCTGGTTGTGCTGGAAGCTCAGGCCGAAGCCGCTCTTGCCGCCGCTGAAGTCGCCATTGACGAAGCTGCCGCTCACGCGCAGCTTGCCGCCGGGGTTGGTGTCCACGCCTTGCAGGTCGAGGTTCACGCGCGTCCCGGGCTTGGTGGCGCCGCCGTCGGTGCGGAAGTAGGCCAGGTTCAGCTTGCCCGATCCCACGTCGATGCCGTCCACGCCCGCGCCCACGCCGGACATGTTGACGTAGAAGGTGTCGACGATGTGCACGTCGGCGCGGCCGTAGAAGCGCTTGCCGATCCAGAAGGTGTTGTTGGGTGCGACGTCGAAGCCCTTGCCTTCGAGGTACATCTGGTTGATGCCCAGCTTGGCGTCACCGCTGTCGGTGCCACCGTTGTACATGTTGGTCATCAGGTTGGCCTTGTACTCGACGCCATCGGTCTTGAAGCCCTGGCTGAGCAGGAACTCACCGTAGAAGTCGCACTCGTTGCCCAGGCGGTACTTCAGGCCAGGGCCACTCAGGCCGTAGCAGGCGCGCGCGGCGTCCTTCTTGGTGGCACCGGGGCCGGTGCGGAAGTAGCCGCCCCAGTCCACCGCGCCGGCGGAACCGGCGAGGAGGGCGAGCGTGGAAGCCAGCGCGAGCGGCGCAATGCGGATGATTTTCATGAGGTGACTCTCTTGGATGTGGATGCACTTGTCCGCCCGGCCTGCTTCGATGGCGGGCCGGGAACCTTTGGGGATGCGCGATGAGGAACGCAACCGCGCCGCCGCGCCAAGCGCGGTGCGTGGAAGGTGCCGAGGTTTGTCTCCTGTTGCCTCTTGTGTGTGGCAGGGCGCATTGCGGCCGGTGGATGCTGGCCGCGACGACTCATCGCCAGGGCATTGTGGGGTGCCGTCTTCTTTTAATCAATAAGCTTGAATAATAGAAAACCCCAGAGTGTTGCGGGCACGCGAATGCGTTGTGCCTGCCGCGTCGCGGGTCAGGCCATGGGTTTCATGAACAGCGCGTTGTCGGGTGCCGTGGTCTTGTACAGCGGCAGCAGCGCCGCACCGATGGCCCGCGCTTCGGGGCCGACGCTGCCGATGCCGATGTTCGGCTGCGACACGCCTTCCCAGGGGTACAGCGCGAGGTGATGCTGCACCGACTCCACCAGGGCCTGCGCGAGGCCGCGGCCCATGGTGCCGTCGATGATCACGCAGGGCAGGTCGATGATGCAGGCCGCGCTGTGCACGGCCATCGAGATGCCGGGCGCCACTTCACGCAGCCATTTCTGCGTGTGGGGCCGCCAGCCGTCGGACATGGCGCGGTGGTCCATCCACGCATCCGACGCGAGGCCCGCGTCCACGTAGCGTGCCTCCAGGCTGCGCAGCGAAGCGATGCTCAGCAACTGCGCCGGCAGCGAGGCCGGCGACTTGCCGGTGCCCAGCGCAAGCGATCCCAGCGCACCCGCGTTGCCGTTCGTGCCCAACCGGAGCTGGCCGTTGATGACGAGGCCGCCGCCGATGAACACATCGATGAACACGTACAGGAAGGTATCGATCTGCCGTCCATTGCCCACGATCAACTCGGCCACGCATGCAGCGGAGGTGTCCTTCACCGCATGCACGCTCAATCCGTGGGCGGAGGGCAGCTGCGACACGCTGTCGGAAATGGAAAGTCCTTCCCACTTCTGCGCCAGCCTTGGAGGGAAGCCCAGCAGCTCGCCCCATCCGCCGAAGCTCAGCGGCGCTGCCACGCCCACGCCGCGCAGCCGCGAACGCAGCTTGGGCTTGATGAGCTGGCGCAGCGCCTTCAGTGCTTCCTCGACTTCGGCGAACAGAACATCCGGATCCGGGTACCGGTGCGCGGCCGACCAGCGTTCGCGGATCACGCCGGTGAAGTCCATGAGCAGCGCATCGAGCCGGCGTCGGCCGATGGACACGCCGATGAAGAAGGCGCCGTCGGGGTTGAGCGCCACGGGAATCGACGGCGCACCCACCTTGCCGCGTACCGGCTCCAGGCGCATCAGCAGCCCTTCGCTTTCCAGCCGCTCGATGATGAGCGCCATGGTCTGCACCGACAGATGGGTCTGCGAGGCCAGCACCGACTGCGGCGTGGGGCCTTGGGCGCGGATGGTCTGGATGACGATCTGGTCGTTGAACAGGCGAACGCCGGTCTGGTTCGAGCCCCTGCGCCGGGATGTTGCCGAATCTGCGTCCATCGTGGGCTGAACTCCGCTGTGGTGCCACCTTGATGCGACGGCAGTGTAGCCAAGGGCCGTCACACGACCGTGCGGCAGCCTTCGCGTGCGCCCTGCGCCTCAGCAACAGAGATTTACCTGAGTGAGGGCTGACCTGTGTCGTCGACGGTCATCGACCGTGCGTTGTCCGGACGACGCCGGTGCAGTGACGGCCGGTTCATGCCAAGACCACGGAAAGAATCCAACGATGAAGATCCTCCACACCGCATTCGCCGTCCTGGCCACAGCCCTGGCCGCCCAGGCATCGGCGCAAGTCACCTTCTACGAGCACGACAACTTCGGCGGCCGCGCGTTCACGACGCAGGAGCCGGTGTTCAACTTCAGGGACTACGGCTTCAACGACCGCGCGTCGTCGGTGGTCGTCACCGGGCGTCCGTGGGAAGTCTGCGAGCACGCTGAATTCAAGGGACGCTGCATGGTCCTGCGACCCGGCTCCTATCCGTCCCTGAGCGCCATGGACATGAACGACCGCCTGTCGTCCACGCGCCCCTACGTGCCCGAGCGCCCCAACCCCGGTAGCTTCGCGCCTCATCCGATGCCCGGCCAGATCATCTTCTACGAGCACAACGACTTCCAGGGCCGCGCCTTCGCGACGGAACAGGACGTGCCCAGCTTCGCGCAGTTCGGCTTCAACAACCGCGCGTCGTCGGTGGTGGTGCTGGGTGAGCGCTGGGAAGCCTGCGAGCACCGCGACTTCACCGGCCTGTGCGTGATCCTTCGCCCCGGCCGTTACCCGAACCTCGGCGCGATGGGCCTGAACGACAAGCTCTCGTCCGTGCGCGCCGTGCCCTCGGCGGCACGCTACGACGATGCCCGCTACGCACCGCGCCCGGTGCCGGTCTACGACTGGCGCCGTCGCCCCGAAGAGCGCGTGTACGAAGTGAACGTGAGCTCGGTGCGTGCCGTGTATGCGGCACCGCAGCAGCGCTGCTGGGTCGAGCGCGAGCAGGTGGTCCGCGAGCGGCGCAGTGAGCCGAACGTGGGGGGCGCGGTGGTGGGCGGCCTCATCGGCGGCATCCTCGGTCACCAGATCGGCGGTGGAACTGGTCGTGACATCGCCACGGTGGGTGGCGTGGTGGCGGGTGCCGCCATCGGCGCCAATGCGGGCCGCGACAGCGGGCAGGTCACCTCCACGCAGAACGTGCAGCGCTGTGCGGCAGTGCCGGCTCAGGGCAGGCCCGAGTACTGGGACGTGACCTACAACTTCCGGGGCACCGAGCATCACATGCAGACCAGCACGCCGCCTGGTGCGACGGTCACGGTGAACGAGAGCGGCGAACCGCGTCTTTGATTCGCTGCTGAATCTTTTGGCTGGAGGGTCGTCCGATTGGGCGGCCCTTTTTTTGCTTTTTGCATTCGATTGGGGGGGCCGCGGCAGGCGGCATGGGCCAGGGGCTGCGGCTGTGGCGGTCGGCGCGGAGCGCCGACTGCGCTGTGCTGCTCGCACCGAGGGGTGTGCCGCAGAACTCGCTACGCGCCCCTGCGGTGCGCTGCGCTCAAACAGCCGCGGCAAGCTAGAGGACGAAGCGCGCTGCGCGCGCCACCCCTCGGTGCTGCGCTGCTCGCCGCCACAGACGCAGCCCCTGGCCCATGCCGCCTGCCGCTCAAGTGGCAAAGGCTTGGCTCGACGAGAAAACCCAATGCTGCAACAGCAAAGGCGTGGGTGGGCTGGCTGGGGCGCGCATCAGGAAGCGGCGAGGAGCGGAGGGCTTGTGGTCGCGCGCGCAGCGCGCTTCGTTGACTAGCTCGGCGCGGTTGTTTGAACGCAGCGCACCGCAGGGGCGCGGAGTGAGTTCTGCGCCGGACCACAAGCCCGAGCACCGCAGCGGAGTCGGCGCAAAGCGCCGACCGCTTCCGCCGCGCGCCGCAGCCAGCCCACCCGCGCCTTTGCAAAACCGAAAGATCAACCCTCCCCAGCAACCCCCTGCGAATCCAACCCCCGGGAGGCCGACTCCGCATGCTGCACTTCATCCGGCAGATCGATCAGCTCCTCGATCACGAAGCGCCCGTACTTCTGCGCCCGCACCGCACCAAAGCGTTGCCCGGTCTGCGCCACTTTCCGCGCGAGCTTGTCGTCTTGCGCATGCACGATGAGGAAGTGATACCCCCGCTCGGCCAGCGCCCGATGCGCCTTCACCAGGTTCTGCTCCTGCCCCAGCGAAGACAAGGCCCCCGCATGCGCCAGTTGTGACTCGGCCTGCGCCAGGATCTCCTGCGGCGCGTAGTGCAGCACTTCACTGGCCGTGAGGCCGTCGCGCCGCAGTGCTTCTTCGGCGCGTGAAACATTCGCATCCGGCGGAAACGCCATCACCACATGGCCCACCGGCTTGAAGACGCCGAATGCCGTGGGTTCATCGGACTTTTGCATCGTTTGCTCCAAGGTCGTGCAATGACCGATCGTCCAGTCCGGTGCGTCGGCTGTGTACAGGAGCGTGGCGCGTCTTCCCGTCGGCTGTGTCCTACGTGCGCCAGCACCGGTACCATGCGTGCCATGGACCACAACCCCTACCAGCCGCCCCGGTCGGATGTTTCCGATGATCCGCACGGGAAGGCCATGCCGCCGACCAGCGTGTACGTGGCCTGCGGGCTGGTCCTGGGGGCATTGGCACTCGGCCTGCTGGGCCTCTTGCCCGGCGTCCGGCCGGAAGAAGGCGAGCCCGTGCCGGCGTGGTTCACCCTGGTGCTGGTGATCGTCTTCGGCGGCGTCACCGTGGTGCTGTCGCTGGAGACCCTGCGCGGCCGCAACTGGGCCCGCTGGGCCTTGCTGGCCTACCTTGTGCTCGGCTGGTACCTCACCGCGCCCGACCTGCCCGTCAACTTCGACCGCGCGCCGATGGCTGCCATGATCGACTCCGTCGGCATGGTCATGGAGCTGGTGGCCACCTGGTTGCTCTTCTTCGGCGAAGGCCCCAAGTGGTTCACCAAGGCCAGGCGCTGATGCGCTGATCCACCATCAGCGCAGGGACAGCGCGAAGGCGTCCAGCTGGTCGATGCAGGTGTTCCAGCCGTCGAAAAAACCCATCTCTTCGTGGCGGTCGCGCGTCGCCTTGTCCGGATGCATCACGGTGGCCCCGTAGCGCGTGCCGCTGCCTTCGTCGGCCATGGTGATGATGGCGGTGAAGCTCATCCACGGCGTGTGGGGCCGCCAACCAGCGACGAGCTGCGAGGTGAACACGATGCGCGACTGCGGCGCGATGTCCAGGAAGCAGCCCGGGTTGTCGCTGGTGCCGCCATCAGGCCCCTGCATGAAGGTGTGGAAGGCGCCGCCCGGCCGCAGGTCGAAGGCGCGCACCTCGGTCGTCCAGGGCTTGGGGCACCACCATTCCTTGAGCAGGGCCGGGTCCGTCCATGCCCGCCACAGGGTGGCCCGCGGTGCGCGCACGAGGCGGGAGATGACGAGGTCGTTGACCTCAGCGTTGTCGTTTGCCACGAGAGATGTCCTCCTGGTGAAGTTGCTCCGCGAAAGCAGCCATGCGGTCGGTCCGTGCCTCCCACAGGGCGCGCTGTTTGGCCATCCATTGCTCCGCCTGCGACAAGGTCTTGGGCACGAGCTCGCAGGTGCGGACCCGCCCCTCCTTTCTGGAGCTGATGACCCCGCAGCGTTCCAGCACCGACAGGTGCTTCATGAACGAGGGCAGGGCCATGTCGAAGGGGGCCGCCAGTGCGGACACCGTTTCCGGGCCGCGGCCGAGCACGCTCACGATCTTGCGGCGCGTGGGATCGGCCAAGGCGTAGAAGACCTCCGACAGGTCGGCGCGTTGGTTAGCCATTTGGCTTAGTATGCGTGTATTGGTAGGGTGGGTCAAGCGAAGCGGACCCACCCTGCGGATCAGCGTTGTTCCGAGTCCGGCGCCAGCAGTCCGCCGAAGAGGAAGCGCACCGCCAGCAGCAACACCCCGGCGCTGGCCACCAGCACCGCATGCAGGCCCCAGAACTCGCGGCCCGGCATGGTCTCCAGGAAACCGGCCAGCCAGCCCACGAAGGTGTTGGCCAGGAACAGGTGCAGGTAGTACGCGCCGATGAGCAGGCCTTCCATGCGCCGTGGCGCGGCGCGCGAGTACAGCGCCAGGCCCACCGGCAGCACATTGGCGAAGCCGAGGTCGTTGACGATGGTGTAGCCCAGCGTCCAGACGAGGCTGATCTTCTCCTGCGAGTTCTCGATCAGTCCTGCGGCGATGATGAGCATCGCCGGTGCGCCCGCGGCGATCAGGGAGCCCAGCGCCATCTTCGTGAGTTCGTCGGGTTCGCGGCGGCGCGTGGCCCACCAGCGCCAGAACGCGATGGAGGCGACCATGGTGCCGGTGCTCACGATGGCATCGATCGCCTGCAGCCAGGTGACCGGCACCGACCAGCCGAAGAGCAGCAGGTCCATGTGCTTCTGCGACCACAACGGGTAGGCGTTGTTGAACTGCTGGTTGCCCACCACGCTGAGCATCAGCACGGGGATGAGCGCGACGAGCAGCACCAGCCGCGCGACCTCGGTGCCCGTCATCGCGGGGCGGGGCGTGGCGTCGGAATCTTGGCGCTTGAATTCCGGCTCGGCCGGCAGGTGCTTGCGGCCGGCCAGGTAAACCACCAGGCCGAAGAGCATGCCCACGCCTGCGGCACCGAAGCCCCAATGCCAGGCGACTTTCTCCCCCAGCGTGCCGCACACGATGGGCGCGAGGATCACCGCGATCTGCACCGCGAGCATGAAGATCTGGAAGGCGCTCGCACGGCGCTTGTCGCCGGGGGCGTAGAGGTCGCCCACCTGCGCCGCGATGTTGCCCTTGAAGCAGCCCACGCCCACCAGCAGGCAGGCCAGCGCGATGAGGAAGCTCGCCTCGAAGGCCATGAGGAAGTGACCCGCGGCCATCAGGCTCGCGCCGATGACCACTGTCTTCGTCCGTCCAAGCAGCCGGTCGGCCACGAGGCCGCCGAAGAGCGGCGTGAGGTACACGAAGCCGGCATACAGGCCGAACACGACCGAGGCCAGTTGCTGCGGCGAGCGCGGGCCGGTCACGCTCTCGATCCAGCGGCGGGCGGCATCCATGCCGGCCACGTGGCCGATGTTCTCCGGCAGGAACAGGTAGTTGGTGAGGTACAGCACCAGCAGCGCCTGCATGCCGTAGTAGGAGAAGCGCTCCCACAACTCGCAGAACGACAGCCAGCCCAGGCCGGCGGGGTGTCCGAAGAAGGCACGGTCGCTGCGGGTGTCGCGGGCGACGCTGGTGGAGAAGGCTGTGGTCATGGGTGTCGACACGGCAGCTCCGAAAGGTCGTCAGGGTGGCGGATTGTGCCTCCCGCCGGTGGCGCTGAAGGCCCGTGAGGCCTTCGGCGAAACCCTAGTTGCCGCCGCCGGCGCGTCGCCGTGCCGTACCGTGCGCATGGCTTCCATAATGCAGCCTTCCAGGAGCACGCCATGGTCATCCACGGAGCCTGTCACTGCCGCAACCTGTCGTTCACGCTGAGCTGGGATCCGGACCCCACCGAGATCCAGGCACGGGCCTGCAGTTGCTCGTTCTGCGTGAAGCATGGCGGCGTGTGGACCTCCAATCCGGCCGGCAAGCTGCGGGTGCATGTGCAGGACGAAACCGCGGTGTCGCGCTACGCCTTCGGCACGCACACGGCGGACTTCCATGTGTGCTCGCGCTGCGGTGTTGTTCCGGTCGTCACCAGCCGCATCGACGACCACCTGTATGCCGTCGTCAGCGTGCACGCCTTCGAGAACGTGGAGCCTGCGCTGTTGCGCCAGGTGCCGGTCACCTTCGAGGAAGAAACCGAAGCGTCGCGGCTCGCGCGCCGCCAGCGCGGCTGGATCTCCGACGTGGAGTTCATCGTCGATTCGCCGCACCAGGAAAAAGCGCCGGCTTGAAGCCGGCGCCAGGCGATTCGCGGTCTCAACCGCAACGCTTCAGGGGAAGTTCGTCACCGTCGGCGTGCCCGCCGCATTGCACACCGTCTGCGCGCCGGTGTTGTTGATGACGTGCACGATGCCGCCGTTGTTGCCCAGGCACACCGAGATCATGTCGTGGAAGCGCACGTTCGGGGTGTTGGGCACCTCGATCGCACGGTCCAGCAAGATGCCCCCGTTGGTGAACACGCTGTAGATGCCCAGGCCCCAGGCTTCGTGGCTGGTGACGGAGTCCGCCACCTTGTAGGAGGCGTAGCCGCGGCCGGTCGGGCTGTTCCATGACGACTGGCTCGGCACGTCGTACGGAATCTCCGACTGGTAGAAGTACACCCGGCCGCCGTTGCCGTTCCACACCACCTGGTAGCTCTCAAAGTGCTCCACGAACAGGCCATAGATGGTGACGTCATTGCCGTTCACCCACAGGCCGTTGGCCGACGGGTTGGTCGTCCAGCCCACGCCCGCACCATGGTCCGCGCGCCACAGCCAGGTGTGGTCCACGATGGTGTTGTTCGAGTTCAGGCTGAGGCCGATGCCCACGCGCCCCGCGGCAGCGCCGCCGATGCGGAAGAACAGGTCGTGCAGCACGGTCGGGTTGGCCGCGTGGTTGGCACTCGCGCCGTTCGGCCCGATCTCCATCAGCACGCCCGACTCTGCACTGCCTGCATCGAGGAAGAGGCCCGAGATGGTGAGGCCATCCACGTCCGCGGTCTTCACCAGCGGCTGCCCGTTGTCCGAACGCAGCGTCGGGAAGCCCAGCCCGAAGAGGATGGTGTTCGGGTTGTTGACCTGGATCGTCTGCGTCAGCACATAGATGCCCGGCGTGAACAGGATGTGCTTGCCTGCGGCGAGCTGCGCGTTGATGGTGGCCGCGCTGTCGCTGGGCTTGGCGATGAAGAACTGGTCGATGGGCACGGTGGTGCCGGGCGTGGTCGCGCCGTTGGCCCAGCTGATGCCCGCGCTGTTGGTCCGCAGCGAGGGCACGCGCACCGCGTAGTTGCCGTTCGCATCGATGAACAGGTACGGCTTCTCGCGGATGATCGGCGTCTGCGCGACCTTGGTGTAGCGCTGGCCGGCGGTCGGGAAGTTGCCGGCCGGCGGGTTGGGCACGCCCACGAACACCATGTTCCAGTTCGAGCCGGTCCAGCTGCCCCACTGGCTGTTGCGCGAGATCCATTGCTGCTGCGAGGCGGAGTTCACCTGCCCGTCCACCAGCACGTCGGAGAACCATCCGCCGCTGGACCAGCCGTTGTTCTGGTTCAGCCTGATGTTGCCGCGCACGTGCATGCGGCGGAACGGAATGGCCTGCGACACCGCCCATTGCATCGTGTTGTTGCCGATGCCCAGGCTGGGCGTCACCGAGAAGTTCTCGGCGCCGCGCCAGAAGTTCTGCGTGGCGTTGTCGCCGTCCAGGTAGGCATTGGAGCGCAGGTCGCCATTGACGTAGACTTGGTCCGGATGGCTGCCCAGGCCCAGCACCTGCGTGTAGAAGCCCACCGGGATGCGCAGGTTGTTGTACGTGCCCGGCTGCAGCAGGATGGCATCGCGCCGCGGCCCGAAGTGGTTGGGCTGCTGCGCGTTGTAGATGCTGTCGATCTGGCTTTGCAGGTTCGGCGTGGACGGGCTGTAGATGTGCACGTTCGGCCCGAAGTCCGGCGCCGTGCCCGGAGGCGTGGTGGGCTGGTCGGATATGACGAACTGCTCCCAGGCCTGCACCGTGTTGCGGTTGGCGACGAGCGCGCCGCCGATGTTCAGGTCGGCCGACACGTACAGGTTGTTCGCCGCCGCACGGATCGCCACCGTGCCGTTGCCTTGCGGCACCAGCGTGAACTGTTCCCAGCCGTTGATGGCGGTGCGGTTGGAGATCAGCTTGCTGGTGTTCGGCGCGGCCAGGCCGATGTCGGCCGAGACGTAGTTGCCGCTGATGGTGGCCTTGAACGACACCGTGCCGTTGGCGTTGCTGACGATCTCGAACTGTTCCCAGGTGCTGGCCGTCTGGGCCGTGGCGGTCAGGAACGACGTGCCGGTGGCGGTGGCGCTGACGAAGGCGTTGTTGGCCACCGCACGGATGGTGGCCGCTTGGGCGGTGTTCCATGCGCCCAGCAGCGCGGCCGATGCGGCAGCGCAGGCGAACCAGCGGCTTGGCAGCCTGCGGCGGGGCGTGGCGGCAGGCGGGCGCGAGGCGGCGCGCCCAAGGGTTGACTGCATCAGTGTTCTCCTCACGAGTTTGAGAGTGATCCCTCCCCGAGCGGGCACGCGGCGTGGGCATGCCTCTTGTGGCGGTTCGTCGCGCTGTGGGTTTGCGCGGGTGGTGTGGTCGTGGCCGCAGGACACACCATGTATGGAACCGATTCCAAATCCGCAGGGATTGTGAACACTTTTCTCCGGATGGCGATTGAGGGTTAGCCCGGAGGCCTTTGCAGCTCGATACATGTCGCCAGCAACTAGGCTAGTGCCGGCCGGGCTGGGCGCCTGGTTTGACCTCCCAGGTCATGGATTTGGTACTGCGCGGTTCCTAGACTGGCTGCACACACCGACCAAGGAGCGCAGACCATGAATCGCATCAGCACCGCAGACGGCACCCGGCTCTTCGTTCGCGACTGGGGCAGCGGGCAACCGATCGTCTTCCTGTCGGGCTGGACCCTGTCTTCCGACGCCTGGGGCTACCAGATGACGCCGCTGTCCGAGCGCTTTCGCTGCATCGCCATCGACCGCCGGTCGCATGGCCGCTCCGACGACCCCGGGCGCGGATACGACTACGACACCCTCGCCGATGACCTGGCCGCCGTGCTGGATGCGCTGGACCTCACCGGCGTGACGCTGGTGGCGCATTCATTCGGCGGCGGCGAAGCGGTTCGCTACCTCACCCGCCATGGAACGCGCCGCGTGAAGCGGCTGCTGCTGCTCGCGCCTGCGGGCCTGCCTTGCCGGCGGCAACTCGACGGCAACGAAGGTGTGCCCGACGAAATGATCGGGCAACTGGTCGACACGATCGGCCACGACTTCCCCGGCTGGATCGAGGCCAATGCCCTGCCGTACTTCATGCCGGACACGCCGCGCGCCGTCATCGACTGGACGGCACGCGACATGACCCGCACCTCGCTGCTGGCAACGGTGGCGTTGACCCGCCTGCAGATGACCACCGACTTCCGCGCGGAGCTCGCGCGGTTGGATGTGCCCACGCTGGTCATCCACGGCGATGCCGACGAATCCGCACCGATCGACCTCACCGGCCGGCCCGTGGCGGCCATGGTGCCGGGCGCCCAGCTGGTGGTCTACGAAGGCGCGCCGCATGGGCTGTACTTCACCCACCAACGGCGCCTGAACGAGGACATCGCCCGGTTCGCGGGCTGCTGAGCGCTACCCGCGGGCCGAGGACTTGTTCAAGGCCACGGCCGCACGGATGAGCGCCTTCAGGGCTTTCTCGTCCAGCTGCTGGCCTTCATGGAAATCGATGGCGCGCCTGACGTTTCCATCGAGGCTGGAATTGAACAGGCCGGCAGGATCCGGCAGCGAGGCGCCCTTGGGAAAGGTCGCCTTCACCGCCTTCTTGTAGCTTTCACCGGTGCAGACGATCCCGTCGTGCGACCACACGGGGTTGCTCCACTTCCACTCCTCGACCACCTCGGGGTCGGCCTCCTTGATTAGGACGCGCAGCCGCGCAAGCATCTCGCCGCGCCAGTCGCCCAGCTCCTCGATGCGCCCGTCGATCATCTCCGAGGCGGAAGCGGTGCCCGCCGGTGAACTCTTCTTCATGTGTCGTCTCCAGATTCAGCGCCGAGCCTGGATCATCTTCCATCCGTTGCCCGACGGATCACGAAAACCCGCGTCGACGGTGCCGTAACGGTCCACGGGCTCCTGCGTGAACTCGACGCCGTGGCCCAGCATGCGGTCATAGGCTGCGCGGCAATCGGCCACGGTCAGCACCATCGGCGGCATCGCGCCCTTGGCCACGAGGGCTTGCAGCGCCTGCGCGGTGGCGGCGTCATGCATGGGCGGGCCGGGCAGGAACAGCCCGAGCTGGAACGAGGGCTGGTCGGGGTGCTGCACCGTCAGCCAGCGGTAGTCGCCGTTGCGCACGTCGGTGTGGACGCGGAATCCGAGCTTGTCGACATAGAACGCGCGCGCTTCTTCCTGGTCTCGCACATACAGACCGATCACTTCAATGCCTTGGTTCATGGGACCTCCTTGTTGTCACCGGTGTCGTTTGTACCTGCCGCCTCGCGCCGCCGCTTCTCCAAAACTGCGATGTTGAGATCGGGCCGGTGCGCGGCCCGCAGCACGCACGCCGGCACGCGGTCGAGGCCCTGGTTCTCGGCGCGCGCACGCGTGCGCACAGCGCCCGGGTTCTCGCCGGTGATGTCGCGGAAGGTCCGCCCGAAGGTGCCCAGGCTGCTCCAGCCGGTGACGAAGGCGATCTCGGTGATGGACAGCTCGGTGTCGCGCAGCAGCGCGGTGGCGCGCTCGATGCGGCGCGTGAGCAGGTAGCGGTGCGGCGGCAGCCCGAAGGCCTGCTTGAACGAGCGCGCGAAGTGCGCCTCGGACACGCCGCTCACGCTGGCCAGTCGATGCACCGGCCAGTCCTCGTGCGAGGCGGCGTCCATGCGGTCTTTCGCGCGCAGCAGGCGGCGCAGGAGATGAGGGTCTTGCTCGGCGGGGGCGTCACTCATGCAGCTTCCAAGGCGATGGAATCGTCGACCGACGATTGTGTCGCCGATGCAAAACGTTCCTAATTTGCACTTTGGCGCGGGGGCGATCCTGAGGCATCCGCGGAGGCGCGGTTCCGGCCACTATCCTTGCGGCGTGATGCGTGACCGGTTGCTTTCCAAGTCTGTGCGCCGATGGATCGGCCTGGCCTTTGGCCTGGTGGGCTCGGCGTCGGTGTGGGCCGAAGCCGGCTACTACGTGGTCACGCCCTATTCGACGCCGGGCCAGCTCTCGGTCGACCTGCGCTACTGGACCGTCGATTCGAGAGACCGCGATGCGGTGCTGTGGCCGGAGGCCGGGCTGCGCTACGGCGTGACCAGCCGGTGGACCACGGAGCTCTTCGTGAGCTTCATCGGCCCGACGCTGCGCCAGCAGGGCGTGGACTCCTGGAACTGGCAGAACGACTGGCTGCTCACGCAAGGCCAATACAGCTTCGACCTCGCGCTGCACACGCAGCTCATCCACGAGCCGGACGAAGGCAACCTGATCGAGTTCGGCCCGGTCTGGCAGACCGAGTTCGGACGCCTGCAGATCAACGCCAACCTCTTCTTCGAGCGAGCCCTGTCGGAGCCTGATGGGACCGAGGCGAAGTACCAATGGCAGGTCCTGGGCCGGCTGCGCCCCGGTGTGCGCTGGGGCGTGCAAGGCTTCGGCGAACTGGGCCGCCTGGGGCATTCGGAAGATCCACATTCCGACCGCCTCGGTCCGGTGCTGAAGCTGGGACTGGGGGAGAAGGCCCAGCTCCAGGCGGCCTATCTCTGGGGGCGGGTGTATGGCCGCCGGGCCGAGATGTTCAGCGCCCAGTTCCTGTATTCGTTCTGAACCGGCCGGCCGTCGCTTCAAGCCAGCGTCTTCGCCCACAAGACCTGCAAGCCATGCGGCTCCAGCTTGGTGCCCACGGTGACGAAGCCACTGTGGAGATTGATCCGCGCCATCGCTGAATTCTCGTGGCGGCTGGATGTTTCCACCACCGCGAAGCCGCGCTCGACCAGCCACTGGTGCTGCATGTCGGCCAGACGGCTGGCCACGCCTTGGCGGCGCCACTGCGGGTGCACGGCGCCCAGCCAGCTGTAGTACTTGCGTTCAGCGATGGCGTAGCCGGCCTTGAAGCCGATGAGCTCGCCCGCCTGCCGTGCGCAGAACAGGCTGACGTCGGGCATGTGCGTCAGCCGCCATGCGTGGTCGATGGTGGACGTTTCAAAGACGTGCTCGGACAAGGAAGCCACCTCGGCGATCAGCTCGGGCGGGATGTCGCGATGGTGCAAGGCGTAGTCGATGGACATGGGATGGTCTGCAGGGGTGTGAGACAAGTCACAGAGGCTGGCGCGGGCCAAGTGATTCTCGCTGGGCGCGGGCAGCACAATCGAGCGCATGGCGTTCCTATTCGCAGCGGGCGTGGCCGCAGTCGTCTTCTTCATCGTTCGTGTGGTGCTGACCATGCTTGGCCTTGCCGGCTGGGGGCTGGTGGCGGCCATGCTGCTGGCGTGGCTGGCCTTTGCCATCACCTTCACGCTGCGGGTCAAGCCGCGGCGGCGCCAGCCGGGCGAGCCTGACCCGGTGCCGCTGGGCGGCGCGCTGATCGCCGGTGCCTTGGGTGCGGTGGCCGCGACGGCGGCGGCCAAGGCAGCCGACGACCTGGCAAGCGATGTGGCAGAAGATGCCGTGGACGCGACGCTGGACCTCGCCGGCAGCGCCATCTCGGGGCTGTTCGGCGACGATTGACCTTTGCATCGGGCCGTTTGCCCAGCGGGTCAATCCGCCAGGTGCGGACTGGGCCCGCGTTCGAGCAGCGTTGACAGGGCGATCTGCGTGCGGGTTCCTTCCACGCCGTCGACCCCATGAATCTTTGCCAGCAAAGTCTCCAGGGCCTGCGTGTCGCGCGTGCGCACCTTGAGCAGGATGCCGCTTTCGCCGGTGACAGTGTGGATTTCCTCGATGTCGGCCAGCGATGACAACGCGGCCACCTGCCGGGCGCGCTTCACGGTGCTGGTGATGACTTGCACGAAGCACAGGAGCGGACGGCCCAGCTTGGCGCCATCGAGCCGCGCCACGGTGGCGAGGATGACGCGGTCGCGCTTGAGCCGCTTCACCCGCTCATGCACGGCGGGGGCCGACAGGTGCAGGGCTTGTCCCAGTTCGCCGTAGCTCAAGCTGCTGTCGTCCGCCAGCAGCCCTAACAGCTTTCGGTCCACGGCGTCCAGGCGGGCGGCGGTGCTGCCCTCTGGCTGAAGTCCATTCGTATTTTTGGCCATGTGGTTCAGAGTGCTGTATTTGTTGAATGACATTCAAGAGAATGGAAGAACGACAGAACATCATTCGGTGGAATTCTAATGATTCATCGCCCGCAATCACAGCATCCGGCTGCCTCATCCGAAGCCGGGTGGCCAAGCCGCTTGCTCGGAGACGTCACGCCTCAGGCGTTCGCGAAGGCCGTGAGCCGCGTGGGCGACAGCCAGCAGCAGAAGCCCATGCAGCGCGCCGTGCAGGTCATCGACGCAGCGGGCGCTGCCGCCTTGCGCAACATGGGCGTGCCGGCCAAGGGGCGCCCGTTGAACGATGTGCTCACCCAGCTGCTGGAAGACATCCACCCATGGCGCGCGAAGATGGACCATCCCCGCTTCTTCGCCTTCATTCCCGGCCCGGCGTCGCCGCTGTCCGCGCTGGGTGAGCTGGCCACCGCCATGCACAACGCCCACGCAGGCAGCTGGCTGCAAAGCTCAGGCGCCAGCGCGATCGAGATGGGACTCATCGAATGGCTCGCGTCTCGCGTGGGCCTGCCGGCCACGGCCGGCGGGCTCTTCGTGTCGGGCGGCTCGATGGCCAATCTCACCGCGCTCACCGTGGCACGCGACCAGAAGCTGGCGCCGCACGAGAGATCCATCGCCGTGGCCTACGTTTCCGAGCAGACGCATTCCTCCGTGGCCAAGGGCTTGAAGATCATCGGCTTCCTGCCCGACCAGATCCGGCGCATGCCGACCGACGATGCGTTCGCCATGGACATGGCCGCACTGGCCTGCGCCATGGAACAGGACCGCGCTGCCGGCCTCAAGCCCTTCGTGGTCATCGCCAGTGCGGGCACCACCAACACCGGCAGCGTCGACCCGCTGCGGGCCATCCGGGCACTCTGCGACCAGCATGGCCTGTGGATGCATGTGGACGGCGCCTACGGCGCATCGGCGGCGCTGTCGCCGGCCCATCGAGGTCTGCTGGATGGGATCGGCGAGGCCGACAGCCTGAGCTGGGATGCCCACAAATGGCTGTTCCAGACCTACGGGTGCGGCATGGTGCTGATGCGCCATCGCGAGCATCTGCCGCAGAGCTTCCACACGCGGCCTGAATACCTGCGTGACGCGCAGACCGACGCCGACCAGGTCAACCACTGGGACCTGGGCGCTGAGCTGACGCGGCCGGCCCGCGCGATGAAGCTGTGGCTGACGCTGCAGGTGCTGGGCTCACAGGCGATGGGCGATGCGATCGCGCATGGCTGCCAGCTGGCGCAATGGGCCGAAGACGAGCTGCGCCAGCACGCCGGCTGGGACGTGGTGTCGCCCGCCCAACTGGCCATCGTCACGTTCCGCATGACGCAGCCGGGCTTGTCGCCGGAGGACACCGACGCGCTGAATCGCGCCATCTCCAGGCGTGCGCTGGAGGATGGCTTCGCCGCGGTGCTAACGACCCAGTTGAAGGGGCGCACTGTTCTTCGCATCTGCGCCATCCACCCGGATGCGACCGAGCTGGACATGCGCGAAACGATCCGGCGCCTGGATGCCTATGGACGCGAATCAGCCATGGCTTTGACGCTGTAGTGCTGGACCAGGGCTGTGTTGGTACCGGACAGTACACTGGCCCGCGGACAAGCGTTCACGGCATCGGACATGAGTTCCACAACAACCTTTCATCGCCGCTCGCGCGTCAGGCTGGCCCTGGCTGCTGCCGCGTTGCTGCACGCCCTGGCCGCCGTGCCCGTGCAAGCGGCACCGCTCCCTGCGGCAAGCGGCCCGGCGTCGTCGCCGGCAGCGGCCTTGCCGGATGCCGGCACCTGGACGCTCTCGAAAGACGGCGAGGGTGCACCCGCCTGCCGCGTGAAGCTCGAACGACGGCGCGTGATCGGCGGCTCGGCGATCAGCGCATCGCCACGCTGCTCCGGCGTGACGGCACGGGCAGAGGATCTCTACGCCTGGCACCGCAATCCTGCGGGCGAGCTGGTGATGAGCGATCCGCAGCGCCATGCGGTGTTGGTGTTCCATGCGCTGCCCAACGGCGTGTGGGCGACCGGCGAGAGCGACGAGGACCGGCTGCTGCTGCAACGGGTGCGCGGGCGCTGAAGCGGCGTTGCCGCGCAGGCAGGGCGCCCCTCCTGCGGTGTGACGGATTTCGCAGTCGACTGCAAGACCTTCGCTTGCATCCCGCCGAATAAGGGTTCCGACCAGACACCCGGCGCGCGGACTTGCGCGAGAGTCGCGACCGAGCCGCCGACTGCGCTCGGCGCACGAGTCCACCGAGGAGACCTTCATGTCCGTTCGTCGCTTCCTGGGCGCGGCCTGCGCCGCCTTGACCCTGGGTGCTGCCCACGCCGCCACGCCTGCGCCATCGGCCGCGCCGCTGCAGCTGTCCGTCGCCGGCCAGGCGCCTGTCACGCTCGCGCACCTGCGCACGCTGCCGCCCGACACGCCGGTGCGCACCGCAGGCGGCCGTGTCGTGACCGCCAAGCAGATGATTGCGCTGACCGACGCCATCCGCAGCGCATCCAGCAGGCCGCGCGTCGCCTCGGAGACCGGCTTCTCCCACCCGCAAGGGCCGGCTGCCACGGAGTTGTCTCGCGGCGCGTACCTGCCGGCGGTGCTCAACCGGCCGGGGAGCGACGTGGTGCAGCTGCCCAACGGCGCCAAGCTCACGGTGTCCGACCTCCACCGGCTGGACGCTGTCATGCAACGCTGGAAGGGCCACGGCATCGTCCAGGCGCAGCCGAGCCGGCCGAACCTGGCCGGACCCGCGGTGGTGGTGCACGACGCGCATGAGCTGCAGGCGCTGCAGGGCAAGCCCGACAGCACGGTGCTCGAGAACGCCAAGGGCGTGCGCGTGACGCTGGGTGAACTGCGTGCCCAGGCCAAAGCCACCGCCGTGCCCAAGCGCGCTCGCTGAAGGAGGGTCGACCATGCGAGCCATCTTCAACAGCCTGCGCCGCGGCGCTCTCGCGCTGCTGCTCCCTCTGGCGCTTTTCCTGCCCGGCGCCGCGCATGCCGACGCGCTGTCGCTGCTCGACAGCATCGTCTCCGTCGCTGGCGTCTGGCCTTCCGAGCTGCCCAGCATCAACACCATCCGCGCCGTGCCCGGCGCGCTGCAAAGCTGCGGCAACCTGTCAGACAGCGAATTGATGAACTGCGCGCAGGCCATCATCGACAACGCCGACGTCGACCCTGGCGATGCGCAGAAGGTCGAGACCGCGATCAACATCTACCTGGACCTGGAGAAGGCCGACTACGTGGCGCTGATGAAGGACAGCGGCCCGGTGATCGGCTGCCTTGCCGCGCAAGTCATGACGGGCTTCGATGTCTGCGGTGCGCTCGATGCCATTGTCGCCGTGGGCGAGGCGGTGGCTGATGTGGTGGGCGCCTTCGTCAGTGGGCTGGGCGCTGCGGCCGAATGGATATCGTGCCTCTTCGGATGCTCCAGCGACAGTGGCCCGCCGATCTCGGAGACGATGTTCACGAACCTGCGCGACAAGTTCGGCAACGAGGGCCTCACCGCGCACATGGACCCTGGTGGAGGAGGCGCGTGGACGGCGCACCTGGCCAAGGTGAACGATGGCGCCAAGCAGATGGCAGCGCAGATCAATGGCCCGCTGAAGGTGGAGTTCGTCAAGCAGGCCGACATCACCGCGGCGGTCACCGCCTACATCGCCTATGCCGGCGAGCGCTGGGACGCCGAGATGGACGCCACCGCCTGGGACCGCTCGCGCAAGGACTGGCAGGCCTGGACGCAGAAGCAGGGGCGCGCTGCGATGGTGAGCCTGTACAACGCCGACCCTGCGGCCCGCGCCGGGCTCGTGAAGACACTGACGGCGCAGTGCATCCAGGCCGATGTCTTCGGCAACGTGGTGCGTGCATGGCGCCAGGAGCGCGGCAAGGTCAAGCCCAACTCGACGCTCAACACGCTCGCCACGCCGGAAGAGTTCTGCACCAGTTGGATGGCGACTGCGAAAGCCGAGAAGGCGGCGACCAAGCGGAGCGAGGCATTGAAGGCGCAGTGCGGCGTGCAGTCCGCCACTGGCGACTTCGACAGCCTGCAGTGCAAGACCTACGCCGGCCTTGGCGCCTGCCAGGCGGCGCGCAACGCATTGGGCGTGGCCTTGGGCAACTTCTTCGGCAGCCCCGCCAAGGGCGGCGGTCTGCCCAACTGCTCGCCGGTGCCCAGCGGTGCGGGCGCGGAGTTCGCGGCCTTGCTGTCGCAGGTCGACCCCAAGCACCGCTGCACGCTCAAGGGCGACGGCAAGACCGTGGGCTGCACACGCGACCTCTCGGTGAGCAAGGCCTGCCAAGTCGCCGTGAAGCTCTACCCCACGCAGCAGTCGTCCACTGGTGACACTGTGGCGTCCAACCGGCCCGTCATCGGCGACATCGCATGCGTGCTGCAGCGTGATGCGGCCTACCAGGCGCTCGTCACGCAGGTGCAGGGCACCGCCGAGCAACTGGCCCAGGCGCTGGAGAACAGCGCGCGCGGCGACGTGGAACGCTACAACGCCGACCAGTCCAACCCGTCGCGCCGCCTGCGGCTGGTATCGGGGGACTACAAGGCTGCGTTCACGGTCAATGCCAGTGACCCGCTGTTGATCGATGTGGTCTATACCGATCCGGCGGAGAGCCTCGTCACGGGCCTGGTGCACAAGGCCAATCCGCCGCTTGCGCCGCGTGATGCGAGCGACCCCGACAACGATGGGCAGGACCAGCCCGGGTTCAACGTCGTGCATGAGATGACCTCGAAGCAGCGGGCGTTGATGGATCAACTTGTCCAGGCGATCGAGGCGGCGAAGAAGAGCCGGCCGGCGTTGTCGGGTGGTGGCCTGGTCGGTGGCGCTGCGGTGACGGAGCGGGTGACCGGGGCGCCGGTGATCAACCCGGCGCTGGTGCAGGGCGTGAATGCGCAGAAGGCGCAGGGCAACCCCGTGGCCGCGCCCGCGACCGGGCAGGGCGCGGTGATCAGCGTGCAGCGTCAGGGGCCGACGCCGGCCGCGACGATGAATGGCGGGGCGCTGGCGGCCGGGGCCAAGGCTGCGAACACGGCGGGTGGCGTCGGCATGGCGACGGGCGCGCCGACGGTCACAGGTGCCGGTGCTGCCACTGCCACGACCACGGTGCATTCGCTGGATGTGAGCGGGCAGAAGCAGCTTGCCGAGGCCGGGTGCAAGGCGGTGGTGGGCGAGCCGGGCGCATGGTCCTGCGCTTCGCCGCGTGCGATGGATGTGTGCAAGAAGCTGCTGGCGGACAAGAAGGTGGCAGCATGCAAACCGTGATGCGACCGAGTGCCCTCTTCATTGCGTTTTCGCTGGCCACGGGCGGCGCCCCTGCTCAGCCGTCTTCTGCGCCCCAGTCTCGCGAAGAGATGCTGAAGCGGATGACCACGGCGACAGGCGCTGCCCGTGCTTCGGCGCCTGCGTATTCGAGCGCCTATCCGCAGCGCATCCGTGACGCGGTCCGCTCACACCTGCTGTTGCCGGAGCCCATCGAGGGCAATCCGGTGGCAGAGGTTGAGGTGCGAACCAAGCCCGACGGCATCATTGCGTCGTTCACTTTGACACGCAGCAGCGGCAGCCCGGCGTGGGACACGGCGGTGTTGCGCGCCGTCGAGAAGACGGGTCGTATTCCGCCAGACGTTTCGGGTGCCGTGCCTTCAGTTCTGGTCATGGCGTTCAGGCCCAAACCCTGAGTCCTCCTGGCCGGCCGCGTGATCGCCAATCGCCCGATCCGCGGTGGCTGCCCATGTCAAACTTTGAGCTGCGATCACCGCCTCTTTCGACACTGAACGCAGCGCTTCATGACACTTTCCGACCCTCGATCGAGCCTCGACGAGCCGATCCATCAACTGTCACTGTCCGGTGGCGGCTTTCGCGCCGCCTTCTTTCACCTGGGTGCCTTGCATGCCTTGGCCGCACAAGGCCGCCTGCGCGAGGTGAAGATGCTGGTGACCATCTCGGGCGGATCCATCGCCGCGGGCTTCTTTCTGCAGGAGTGGCTGGCCGCGACGCGGCGTGGCCCCGTCAGCGACCAGGAGCTGGCGCAGTGCGCATTGCGTGCCCAGCAGGCCTTGTTCCGCAAGAGCCGGCGCAACCCTCGTTTGCGTGTGATGGCGTCCTTGCGCGCGCTGAGCAGCGGGCTGGTCCGCAACGAGTTCGGCTTCTCACAGGCCATGGCGCGCATCAACCGCCGTTGGCTCGCGGGCTTGCACCGGGTCACCTCGACGGGGTTGTGGCCTGCGGCGCTGCCTGAATGGCGCATCGCCTGTTCCGACTATGCGCAAGGCAACCGCTGCGTGATCGTCGTCGGCGACCGTGGCCTGCCGCGCCAGCCTGACGCCGGCTACCTGACGATGAACGATCTGCCGATTGCACGCGCCATTGCATCATCCAGCGCCGTGCCGGGCGTGTTCGAACCCATCCGCTGCGGCGAGCGCTACCTGGGCGATGGTGGCGTGCTCGACAACCATGGCTTGCGCGAGTTCAACCTGGGCATTGGCCCCGCCGTGTGCATCGATGCCTCGGCGCCCGCCTTGCCCATGCGGCCGGTGGATGGCTGGGGCACGCCGATGCGGGCCATGGACCTGATGATGGAGCAGACGCTTGGCGACGTGCTGCGCGAGCCCAGCTACAAGTGCGCACTGATCTCCTTGCGCAACCCGGTGCTGCAGCCAAGCGGGCTGGACTGGTGGACCCACCTGCGAGCCCTGCGCACCGACCTCGACGATTTCACCGCCACGGAAGCGCACCTCTTGTTCCTGGCCGGCTACCAGAGTGCCATGGGCAGCGCCGACATTCCTGATGGCTGTCCGCAGGACATGACGGCGTTGTGGAACGCCATGAGCCGGGCCGCGCCTGAGGATGCGCCGGCTGCGGATGGCCTTCGGCTGGCCGACGCCCGCACCGCCTGCATGGACGACCTGGAGCGAGGGCAGCATGTGCTTTTCGCGGGGATACAGAAGCGGTCAGCGGCCTCTGTGGCGGCGACGCTGGGGTCGCTGTTCATGCTGGTTTTGACGGTGCTGGTGTTGAGCTTGATGGCTCGCCTAGCCTTCAACGCCGGCATCACGCTCATTCCCAGATCCATCCGGACGCTTTCGACCGATGCGCTGCTGATACTGGGCTGGGCGGGCTGCTCGGCGTGGCTGTGGCAGTTCCACACGCCCAGGGCTGGAGCGATGTTCTACAACGTGCGGCAGTGGGTTGGGATTCTGGCTGGGCCTGTTGTGCTGCCGGCGTTGGTGGTGATGTCCATTGCGTTGCGGGTCAAGGCGGTGGCGTTTTCCACGCGGGATCTGACTGCGTGGACTCGGACGGCTTTGCTCAACTATGAGCGGCGGCGGCAAGCTACTGTGGACTTGAGGGGCACCAAGTAACTTGCCTGGCGGCCCGAACTATGGCGCGACGCTTGTGGAGACCGTTCGTGCCGTTACCGGCTCCTGCCCAGAGGAAAGAGCGTAATCATGGGGCCGCTCTGCAGCGTGACCGCTTCAGAGCCAGAAGCCTCACATCAACGGGACGAATCTATGTCGGTGCCCAAGGACTATGAGTCCTTGGGTAGACTGCAAAATCCTTACGCAAAACCAGTATCCATGCGGGCTTGCGGCTTCTCCTTGCACACTGGATTTCGTGCACATGATGCCGCAAGGCGGAAATCCTTTGCAAGCCCAGCATTCTTGCGGGTTGGCCACGCACCATTGCACACGGCACGACCGATTCGAGCCGATGTGCTCCTTGAGCGTGTGCACGCGGCCTGCCGACTTGCAGCCGTCGACAGCGTACCCTGGCCATCACCGCCACAGATCCGCCGCGACCAATACCTTCGAGATAGTCTGCTCATGAGGCAGATGCGGCGTGCCACTTAATGGCTCAGGCAACCTCGACTCACCCACCTGGAGCTAGGAAACGGATGGACCGCAATGGCAGCCGCCGTCTGGCTTGGTCAGTCAATTTGTCGTAGTGCTCATCCCACAGGTCGAACAGCTTCTCCAGTCCGATCAGCGTAACGCGGCGCTTCTCCTGAGTACGCGCCTCCGTTTCGGCGTCCTTCGTGAAGCCGCCCGTGCAGACGAAGAGGCCCACGTCGTCGTCGCCCAGCAATGCCATAAAGGATCGCAGGCCGTCAACGCTCACCGCTTGCTGTTGTCGCTTTACTTGCACCTTGATGCGCGGTGGCCGCGTACCCAAGGCATCAGGCCACGCAAGAATGTCTATGCCACCGTCCTTTCCGGGCAGCGAGACCCAGGTCACGTGGTAAGACATGGCACGCAGCAGATCGGCAACCAGGTCCTGAAAGTCATAGGGATTCATCGCACGGAGGTAGGCCGAAATTTCCGCCCATGCTTGCTCCTCCGCCTCTTCGTAGGTCACGCTCACCGCCTTGGCAGTCGTATCCGGCTCGTCAGTTCCCCCGCCCGTTCCAGCTGTCGCGGCCACGTCGGCGTCAGGCTGGGCAGCCCTCCACTCGGCGTAGAGCTTGCACGCCCGTCGATAAAACGCTTCAGGGTCGGGCAGCTCCAGATAAGCCTTGCGGCCTTCTTCGGTAATGGTCCAGATGCCCTTGTCCTTAACCAACCAGCCGGCTTTGACGCAGTCGACTGTCGCGAAGCGCACGATCTTCTCGAAACGCCTGCCGCCCGACTCGTAGGAGTCAGCCTCATAGGGTGTTAAGGTGACGCGACTGGCCAAAGCCTGCAACGCCGCACTTGCTTGCACACCATCGGGCGCGGCCATCAGGATGTTGAACAGCTCCCGAAGTAGTTCGCCGGTGCGGCGGCGGGTGATTTCGGCCATATCAGCTACTCCGATTCTGGCTATTGAACTGTCGCCAACTCAGCAAGCCAAGCTTGCATTCGGGCGGGCTCGATCATGGCTTGCCCAAGAGTGGTGTGAACCTCATGATGCGGCTCACTGGGCGAGAGGCCTCCCACCCACTGCTGAACGTAGCTTCCAAGCTCTTGCAGTGTGTGCCTCGCCTGTGCCGGCCCAATTCGTCGGCTCTCGCTGCGCCGAAGAACGTCCTGATGCTTGGCATATTCCGCCTTGAATTCGCGCGTCCATCGGCTTGCCAAGTTGAGCAACGCGTCGAGATTTGCGGCCTTGGGCTGATCGGCGGGCGCAACGGCCGAGCAATGCACTGCCGCTGCATGAACGTCATAGCCAAGCTGCAGGGCTCCGTTGCCCGGGCGCAAGTACGGGTGGAACCAGTCGGCAAAGCTGCCGGCACTGTGCACTGGCTTGTCCCCCTTGTTCGGCGCTTCGTTGCAGGTGCTACAGATGAGCGTCAGGTTGTCACCGCACATGCTGAGCAATGGGAACGCGCTCTTGATAACCCAGTGGTCCACGTGCGGCGTATCGCCCAGCGGCCCGCCACAGAGTACGCAAACCTGGCGGGCGTGGGGGTCGGTGTTCAGACGGTGCGCAACACGAAAGGCATCGACGAATACGGCGTAGGTGACACCTCCTGCCGCCACCGGCGTTCCGTCTTCGGCGTATGGCAGGCCGGCGTGGAATCCCTTGTCGTAGAAGGCCTCCATCAGAGTTCTGAACGCCGTCCAGTTCGCCGGCTCCGTCTGCGGGCCTGTCGCGGGCCAGGGCGGCGGCGCGGCTTGAAATTGCGTCGCGAGTGCCGAGACAGCCTGCACCCAGGCTGCCAAAGCGACCTTCTGTGCTGTTGGCATCGCCGCAACCAACTGCGCACGCTCAAGTAGCGGCCGTTTGTCTTTCTTGGTCTGGAGAAATCCCCACAGCCAGTCCGCTTCTATCGCACTGAGCATCACAGGCGGTTGCAGGCCCGCGGAAGTCAGGCTCGCCGCCGTGGTGCCAGGGGCGCAAAGCCACAGTGCGAACCGCTGCATCAGATGCTGGCACGCCACCAGCGCGGGGTAACAGGTCACGCGATGGATCGGCTTAAGCATCGCCGCCCCGCCAGGTGTTCAGCAAAGTGCGCAGCTCGCTGCGGTAGAAGCCCGATCCCATGCGGGCAATCAGCCGTTCCAGGTCGGCGATTTCGGCCTGCGTACCGGTGGTCTGCGCCAGCTTGCCTTCAATGAACTCCTGCGCCCTCTTGCCGATGCTGTCGTCAGCGCCAAACACCGTCATCATCAACGCACTCGGGTCGGTCCCGAACGTTGGCTCGTCGACGCTGCGCACATTGGAGCCATGCGGCGTCTTCTGCACCATCACGATCTCGTTGTTGAACACATCCGACAACACGATGGCCGAATGGGTGGAGATCAGCACGTCGTTGCTGGTGTGGCCAATGGCGTCGTCGATGATGTCGACGATCTCACGCTTCCATTTGTCATTGAAGTGGGTCTCTGGCTCGTCTAGCAGGAGCAATGCGTCCTGCTGACCCTGTAGCAGATGGAAGAGTGCCATGCGGCCCAACACCATCTGTTCGCCATCCGACAACTCTTCGTAGCGAAGCACGCCGATGTCGTCGACCTCCGTCACATTGGCATCGCTTGGCGCCGGTGCGCGACGTAGCCGGATCAACACGTCATCGAACAGGCCGACTTGGTTCAGCTCCAACAGGCGAGCAAAAAGGTCGAACGCACTGGCATCTTGGGCGCCACCCAACAACGCCCAAAGGGCCTCACCTTGGCTCGTGCAAGTCTGCAGTTCTTCGCGTGCGGCAGAGGCATAGCTCGAAGCCTGTGCATCGAACGAGCCCATCAAATCAAACAACAAGGTTCGGCGAGCTTCCACTGGATGGGGCTCGGCGATCACTTCGCTGGCGCACAGCCACCAGTCATGCGCGGTTTCGCAGAGCTTCCGGTCCCACTCTGCCGCCTGCAAGCGAGAGCGGAAGGCCACAGACACCAGGTGATGCCATCCGCCACGCTCCAACAGTTCCTGCATCGAAGTCCTGTTGTCGGAGCGACGGCGAAGCTGGGCCATTGCCGCATCGAGTTCAGCGCGACCTGGATAGTTAGTGGTTTCAATAAAGGCCTGCGGCAATGCCACTGCCAACAGAGCGCACTTAAGTAGCGTTGCATCCAAGAGCACTGGTCGCCGGAAACGGCCCGCCTCAGCATTGCTGCCACTCATGCCGCGCGGGGCAGCTTCTGCGTCTGTTTGTCGGATCGCTTGTAAGGTACGTTCCTGCGCTGCCGTCCATCCCGCTGGGCGCTCATCGCTCTGCTGGTCATCCCCACTGTCCAGAAAACCCTCGGCTCTTTGATTTCGGCTCCACACTGAGCGCCACGGCCGAAGGTCGCCGGTCGTGTATGCCAACACCGCAGAGGGCAGCGCAATGACCTGCGGCGTGACCGATCCGGCTGGCCATTCGCCTCGACGTATGAGCGGGCGGAAATCTGCTGGAATTTCGCTCGACTCGGTCGACAAGCAGAGAAATGCTTGGTCTAACTGCTCGGCTGTGGCGTTGTCTGGAAATACATACCGATCCCCGATCCAAAGACTCGCAGACTGACGGTCACCGAGCCAATCCAGGACCAGCGTTCGAAAGCGTGAAGAGTCGCGATGACCGAGTTCATAGATGAGGCGCACCGGAAATGGAGCACGGCGCCCATCCGCAATTGCCAGGAACACCTCCGCCACAGCGCGGAGCAGATTTGACTTTCCACTGCCATTCACGCCGACCACAAAACGAATGGCGCACTCGCGCTCCAGCGGCGAGCCACTGGCAAAGCACACCTTGATGTCTGAGATTGGCGGGTAGTTCTGCAGATGCAGATAGCGCAGGCGCATTACTTCTCCTCCAACTCAATTTGCTTCGCCGCCACCTTGAGGGCACTGGCAAGGTCAACTTTCAGATCATCGAGTGAGGCGTAGCGCCGGCTTTGGTCCACCAGATGGGTGAAGTCCTTGCCTTCGTCATCTTCAATCGAAATGACTTGAAACATGCTGCCCGCGCCGGCGCGCTGCGAGGTTTCATAGTCCAACTGCGCTTGAAAGTGGTAGTGCCCATGATCGTCATCAGCCGATAAGGCCTTGCGCAGACTCTGCACGTCGGCCAAGCGCGTGAACTCGTCGTTCCGCAGCGGACGAAAGGCTTTGAGGTAGTCGCGCTCGCCGCTTTCCGGGTCGACCTTGGGTAAGGCGACTTTTGCGATCAACCCCAGGGCAGCCAGTTGGCTGAGTGTGCGGCGGATACGGTTGCCGTGCGAGGTACCAAAAACTTGCAGCTGCTCGGTCACTGTCGTGTCGTCGCAGAAGCGCGCAAACACGTCTGGGTCTTCGACCAGCAGGGGTTCGCCGCTCGATTGGCAGTACACGGTGAAGGCAGTCAACACTTGGCGCTGAAACGCACTCAGTTGGCCCAGCAGCCAATGGCGGGCGGGCCGTACAGTCATTTCAGCCTGGGCGGACGGCGTGGCAGTGATGGTGGCGCTAGGATCGATCATGGCGCCCCGCTCGCGAAGTAGCGTGTCGCGGGTCTGCACGGCCTTCGCGATCTCGTTGGCGTGATCGTCGCGCCACGTGGGTGTCAGCTCACCGATCAACGCCTGTTGGCTTACTATTGTCTGCAGTTCAGCAAAAGCATCTAGCTTGCTGAGCATCTGTGATCGCAGCGCTTCGACGGTGCGCACAAACTTCGCAAACGCATCCTGGATGGCCAACGGTGGCAGCGGGACTGTGATCCGACCCAGGTCAGTCGGACTCACGTTGGCCATACTGACCGCCTGCTTGGCTGAATTTGCGAGCCGGTACTTGCCGTAGGCGCTGTTCAATGTGGCCCACAAGTACTCAGGCAGCATCTCGCTCTTCAAGCGCAGCCGAATCAGGTAGGACGCGAAGCTGAATGCGCCAGCAACTGGGCGCCACACTGCGCACTTGCCAACCAACTCTTTCGAGTTGGTTCGATTGAACAGCAGGTCACCATCCTGCAATTCAGTCGATGCGATGTCCTTGGCGGACAAGCTGGCGTACTTCAGTTCAGACAAGTCCAGCCAACCACTGCTGGTGATACTGTTCATGCGCAGCACTGCATGCGTGCCGTGCTCCTCCATCGCTTCGGAAATGCCGTACTGCGAGTCTGCAATGCAGTCGCTGATCCGCACTGGGTCGATCAGGCCGTCAGTGGTGTACCACGCGCCAAAGTGTTCCCAGTAGGCGGTTCTAACCAGTTGATCAATCTGTTCGCTGATCGACTGCTTGGCCTTCGCTACCACTTTCGCCTGTTGCAAAACATCGACGATGCGCTGTTGCTCGGGAAGGGTCGGGAGTGGGATCTTGACCCGAGCCAAGAAGTCAGGGGGAACTCTTTGTAGACCGCCTGTACCGACAAACGCAGAGGCGGCTCGATCACGAAAGGCTTGCTGACGAACGAAGCTGAAAACAAACTCGGGTAGTACAGCCGGCGTGGGGCGCAGAACATGGAATTCGGTAGATCCAAACCCAAGCCCATTTACTAGCTGACCAACAATCGCAGCCTTTCCGTTCTCCATGCAAGGCGTGACCTTTGCAAACAGTACATCGCGTTCACGAAAGCTTGTATAGCCCCTCGCGACTTCGCCAAACGTACGCTCCTCTGGTTTGTCGATGACCCCCGCAGATTCGTTCACGGCGGACATCGGCACAAAGGTCACCGGCAAATCGTCACTAGGCCGAATCTCGGCCAACAGCCGAGGGTTCAGTTCGCAAACATCAGTGAGCCGTACTTCTGCCCACGTCGCTGGCAGCCTCATTCCTGCCCCTCCACCATCGCCAGCAGCTTGTCGAGTCCCTTGATGATGTCCTGCTCAGTAGCCTTGAGTACACCGATCAGCTCAGCAACGCTCTTGTCGCTCTTCAGCTGAGTGAAGTCGAAGGGCTTGTACTGCCCGGCAGACAGGTTCCACTCGCGAGCCTCGATGCAGTCGGGATCGAGCAAACCGTCCTTGAGCGAGCCCTTGTCGTCGTACAGACCCTCAGCCAGCATGGCCTGCACATAGGCGTGACGCACCAGGCCGTCAGCATCGTGCGATCCGACGAGCGTGCCATCGTCGCCGCGCCAATCGTTGTTGCGGACCCAGGTGCGCACCGGCACCACCCAGTGTTTGGCCGCTTTGAGTTCCGTCGCCTGGTCAACGGCCAGGCTGCGCAGCGTCACGTCGAAGCCGTCAAGCTTGGCCACCTCACGGGCAATGGCTTCAAGCGCGGCCTTGAGGTCAGCCACGGGCGCCTGTTGACTGAACTGCACAACGGGTGCCTGCTTGACGGCGGTCTCATGGAATGACAGGCCGGCCTTCATAGCGTCCCTCACCAGGTCTTTCCACAACGGCAAGGCAGGGCCATCCTCAGCATCAAACAAGCGGTGAACCTCCTTGGCCGCCCGGTTGAAGTCTTGCTGGGGCACCCTGATAGCCTTTTGCCAGTCGGCCATAGCGAGTTCGGCGTTCATGGGTTTTTCGCTCGTGCCTGCTGTGCGCCATTGCTCCCAGATGGGCCGCGTGGGGGCCGCGAAGTACTTGACCGCCAAGTCGTACAACTGCTGGCTCGCGGCATTGCGCACTTGTGCTTCTGCGGCCTTGGGGTCGGCAGGCAGTTCGGGAAACAGCTCATGGATGCCCCAGACTTGGCCGTCCCACATGCTGGTGTCAGGCAAGGCCGCGAAAGCCTCTCCGGCCGGCGTGAGTTGGTCGGCAGTGTCACGCAGCAGCGCTTGGCGCCAGCGCTCGACGCGAAAGCGGGGTTGAAGCAGCACCTTTTCGTTGTGCTGCGCGCCTGTGCGGCCGTGCGCGAGCCAGGCTTTGAACTTCTCCAGTGCATCCCACAGGTCGTTCTGCTGGCCAGGTCGAGCATTGCGCTTGGCATCTTTCGAGTACCCGTCTTCCTCCACCTCGTAGAACCAGACATGCTCTGTGCGCGGAGCCGCGCGGCAGGTGGATGTCGGCCGTTCGTCACGCCGGGTTTCCTTGCGGAAGATGAGAACCGAAGTCTTCACGCCGGTGTAGGGTTGGAAAACGCCACCAGGCAGCGAGATAACACCCTCGACCACGTGCTCGGTCAGCAGCTCGCGGCGCAAGCGGGCGTGGGCATCGGTATTGCCGAACAGCACCCCCTCCGGAATGATCACCGCGCAACGGCCACCCACGCGCAGCAGATCGAGCATCAACCACAGGAAGAGCAGCTCGCTCTTGTTAGTAATGCTGTCATCCTTCTTCTTGCCACCACCGCCTACGCGCGGGAACAGCAAGGAGTCAGGCTCGAGGTCCCCACTGTCCACCGTGCCAGTGAAGGGTGGGTTGGCCAGTACGAAGTCGTAGGTTTCAGATTCCAGCAGTTGCTTGAGTTGGCCCTTGCCTTCGCGCTTGCTGAGCGAGTCGCCCTGCAACAGATGCGGGTCGGTCACGTCATGCAGCACCAGGTTCATCCAGCCGATGCGCGCCATGGTGCGGTCGTTGTCCAGGCCGACGAAGTTGGCGCCGTTATGGATGGCGGCGTACTGCTCGGGCGTGGCTGCGGCACCATCGGTGCGGTGCGGCGTGCCGTCCCATTCAAGCACCACGTTCTCTTGCGCAGAGTACTTGCGCATCAGGTGCTGCTGCGTGCTGAACAGAAAGCCGCCCGTGCCGGCCGCGGGGTCGATCACACGCTGGCCGGGCTCGGGGTCGAGCAATTCGACCATGAACCGGATCAAATGGCGCGGCGTGCGGAACTGCCCGTTCTTACCAGCGGTGGCCACCTCACTGAGCAGATACTCGAAGGTGTCACCCATGATGTCCTGGGCGGCGTTGCCGTCACCGGCGCGAGCAAATAGCTGGTCGATGGCGTCGATGGCGTCGCTCAGAACCTTACCTTTGTTGGGGTCGAGCTGAAAGTAGGCATCGGCCATGCGGTTGTTGAGGCTGGCCAGCTCGGTGCCGTCTGCGCTGGCAGTGGTGAAGTGCTTGTCGAGCTCGCGCAGCCACGGGAACACCACATCGATCAGGTGGCCGGGATTGGTCTTTTCCTGGCGGATGTAGCTCCACTTGCATGACTCGGACCCTGCGTAGATCGACGGAAACCCGCGCTGTTGGCGCTTGAGGTCAATGTCCTCCAAGCGCTTAAGAAACAGCAGGTAGGTGATCTGCTCCACGGCCACCAAAGGGTTGGTAAGGCCTGCGGCCCAGAAGCGATTCCAGAGTTCGTCAACTTTTTTCTTGATGTGCGGAGCAAGCATTAAGGTTTGTCCTTGAGGGATCAGGCGGCCTCGTCCATCAGCTGGTCGGCCAAGGCAATGAGTTCGTTGATGTCTTGCGGCGGGAACAACGATTCCACGCGGCCCACTCGCGACAGTGGTGGCTCGTTGAGCGCTGCGAGGGTGATGCGGCCGCGGCTTTGCACTGCGGCCTTTACAGCACGCAAGAAGTTGAGCTGGTTGGCACGGAGGTATCCGTGGCTGGCAATGAAGGCATCAAACGCGGCGTTGATGCGCTCTTCGCGGTTGGGCAGATGCACACCCTCGCACAACATGTGGCGCAGAAAGTCGGCCAGCGATGCAGCTCGCGCTTCGAAGGCTTTGCGCAAAGTCTCTTCGGTGACGAAGAGGTCGGCCTGGTTCAGCGCGGAGCTGATGCGCTCCAGCTCTTCGTCGCTCAGGGCTTTGCCGCCCTTGAGCTCGGCCAATTCGGGCAGTTTGTCAGCGAGGCGGCGAACAAGGGCTTCCACCTGCTGGCGGTAGCTTTCGGCAAAGGCGCCTTCGCCGGTGGGGCCGTAAATGATCCAACTGCGCTGGGTGATGCTGTCGGGGAGATTGATTTCCACCGTGTGACCTGGGGCACTGGTTCGGTAACGCATCAGTGGCGCGAACACCGCCTGCAACGTGGCAAGGCGGACCATGTCCAGGTGTTGCCAGAATCCGACCGACTGCACCCAGGCGCGTTGCTCAGCCGCGTCTTGCACCTCGGGGATGTTGTCGGCAAGGCTGGCCACGGCGCCCTGGATGCGCTCGCGCACAGTGACTTGGTCGTCGGCATTGCCCTTGAGCCAGCCCACGGTGAGCCGCTCGCACCAGATGCGGAACTGCAATTCGTCCAGACCTGCTAAAGGCGCAAGGCGCATCAGTGGTGCGATCGTCTTTGAGAGGTGTTCGAGCGTGCTGGGGTCGGGCGCCGGCCACTGCCGGGCCAGTGCATCTAGCTCGTCCCAATGTGGCCGTACGTTGACACTTTGGCGTGGCAAGGCCAGCAGCATGGCCTGCAGGACTGCAATGGCGTCGCGCGTGCCTTGCGCACCTGGCTCCTGGCCGTAGAGCAACTGCCACACCTCCAGCCGCAATCGAAAAAGGCGCACTGGCAAGGGCTCGCTGGGGTGCTCGATCTCACCGTCAGGCTTGAGCTTGAAGTAGGCGAAGTTCTTCCAGTGGTCGATGATCAAGAAGTCCTTCTTGATCTCACCCGTTGACTTGTCGATATGAAGTCGCGTGCCGCGACCAATCATCTGCCAGAACTTGACCTTGCTGAACACAGGCTTGGCGAACACCAGGTTCTGAATGGCAGGCACGTCAACACCGGTATCGAGCATGTCCACCGAGATGGCCACGCGCGGCATGGTTCGAAACTTGAAGTCATCCAGGGTGGCATCGGCACGCTCCATATGGCTGTCGATGATCTCGGCCATACCTTGGCGTTGCAGCTCCGGGTACAGGCGGTTGAAGCTCTCGTACAGCCGCTTGGCGTGAGCATGGCTAACAGCAAAGATGATCGACTTGTGAGGTAACCCGCGAACGTCTTTGCGGCTCTTGTCCATGAACTCCCGCACCATGGCGTCGTTAGTGCCCTGGTTGATGACGCACTTCTCGATGTCAGTGCCATCGAAGTTGAGTTCATCGACCTCCACGCCCTGGTCGCGCGCCATTTGCTGTAGTGGCTGCGGAAGGGCATCCCCTTGAATGCCCTTCAATTGGAAATTGGTCTGCGCGTCCAGCACGCGGTAGTTCACCAGGTTCTGGTCGGCGATGGCTTGTTCGTAGCTGTAGTAGTAGCTGGGAGCGCCGTCGCCGCAGTCGAACAATTCAAAGGTGTTGTGGTCGATGTAGTCGGTTGGCGTGGCAGTCAGGCCAAGCTGAATCGCATCGAAGTGGTCAAAGACGGCCTTGTAGCGCTGGTAGATGGATCGGTGACTTTCGTCTGCGACGATCAGGTCGTAGTAGCCCACCGACAGGCGCGAGTACACCTGCATCATGCTGGGGTAGGCGGAGAACTGAATGCGAGCGCCCGAGGTCTCGCCAGCCTCGATGCGGGCCAGGCTTTCGTTTGGCAGGTGAGACTTGAACTCCGACATTGCCTGTCGCACCAGTTCGCGCCGGTCGGCCAAGAACAGCACGCGCTGCACGCGTTTGGCGCGCAGCAAAGTGTCGACCAGAGCGATAGTCGTCCGCGTCTTGCCCGTGCCAGTCGCCATCACGAGAAGAAACTTGCGCTTGGCCGCGTCAACACCCTCGGTGACTCGCCGAATGGCCTCGTTTTGATAGTCGCGGCCAGCGATGTCCGCATTGATCGCGACGCCTTGTAGCGGTTGCGCGAACTGGCGCTGGTGATGCAGGCGCTCCAGGTCGTCTCGCGTGTAGAAGCCTGAAACCTTTCTAGGCGCGTAGCGCTCACGATCCCAGAATTGGATCTCGTTGCCATTCGTGAGGAAGATGAATGGGTCTTGGCCGAACTTCGCTCTGAGGACGTCGGCATAGTCTGCAGCCTGCCGCTTACCTGCCAGCTCGTCCCGCGACGTGCGCTTCGCTTCAACCACGGCTAGCGGCTTTCCGTCGCTACCAAGTAGCACGTAGTCCGCGAACTGCTGGGCGTTGTAGCCCGCCTCATTTTCCTGTGCCGACAGAACGAATTCTTCGATCAGGCTTCGCCGCGACTTGTTCCAACCGGCGTGCGCCAACTGAGCGTCAACAAGTTGAGCGCGTGTGGTTGCCTCATTGGAATTCGGGGTCGCCAAGTTGCTTCTCCCCTGCGGTCAGGTTGACGCCGGCCAATGCCGAGCAAAGTCAAACGAAAGCTGGCGATGGTGCCGAATTGACAGCAGGTACACAGTGGCATTGACCTCCACGGCCGCATACAGAATCAGGTAGTCACCATGCAGGTACTCGCGCAGGACGTTGGCCGAGCCTTCCGGCAGAGTGGCCAGTTGTGCCAGTGCCTCTGCCGATTGCGGTGGGTTGTCGAGGTAGCGACGGCCAATGCGAGAGAACCGCGCCAGGTTGGGGATCACAGTGGCGCGCAGTTCGGCGAGCAGGTCATCAAAAGCAAAGGCTGCATTCGCCTCCGTCAAGAACGCCTCGATGGTGTCCAGGCGTTCCAGGAAGCTTGCCGTCAGCTCGACCCGGTAGGCATGCTCAGCCACGCTTCTTGGCAGCCTTGCCGGTGGTAGCGCTGGCTCGGCGCTGTTGAATTTGGGCGAGGGCAGCATCCGCCCCGTAGGTACGGCCGGCCTCGACGTCGGCCAATCCACGCTTGGCATCGTCGATCAACAGCAGGTGGATGCGTTCGCGTTCCAGCCGGTGGTAGTAGTCCAGCCGGTCTGCGTCGATAAGGGCGACAAAGCTCTCACCGTTCTTGGTGATGATCTTCTCGGCACCGGCCTTCGCTTGGTCGGCGAGTTCGGAGAGGTTGGCGCGCGCCTGGGTAAATGGCACCACATCACTGGCTGAAAAGCCCATGGCTAGCTCCCGGGAAGGTGATGACAGAATTCTGTGCAGTCTATCTCACTGCGGCTCGCGCGGCCAACTCCGTCGGTCATCCCCCGGCCCTGCGGCGGCGCCCCGGTCCACGCGCACGAAACGTAATAACGCACCACAACCCAACCATGAGAAGGAAATCTTTAATGGCGACACGCGGTATGGCAGTTGTTGGCTCAAGGAGACTGGCCGGAACCCTCCACCAATGTCAGCACACAGCCTGAATCGTTCGTCCTGCTGAAAAGGATGAGCGCTTTTGGCTCGTATTCGCCAAGTGATTCAGGGTGGAGAAAGCAGCCAAGAAAAAAGGGGCCAACGGCCCCTTGTCGATTGACGCTCACTCCACCGTCACACTCTTCGCCAAATTCCTTGGCTTATCCACATCCGTCCCCCGCGCACAAGCCGTGTGATAAGCCAGCAACTGCAGCGGCACCACATGCAAGATCGGCGACAGCGCCCCATAGTGCTCCGGCATCCGGATCACATGCAGCCCTTCGCTGCTCTCGATGCGTGAGTCGCCATCCGCAAACACAAACAGCTCACCACCGCGCGCACGCACTTCCTGCAGGTTGCTCTTGAGCTTCTCCAGCAGCGCATCATTCGGCGCCACCGTCACCACCGGCATCGCCGCCGTCACCAGCGCCAGCGGCCCGTGCTTCAGCTCACCCGCAGGGTAGGCCTCCGCGTGGATGTAGCTGATCTCCTTGAGCTTCAGCGCCCCTTCCAGCGCGATCGGATAGTGCAGCCCACGCCCCAGGAACAGCGCGTTCTCCTTGCGCGCGAACTCTTCGCTCCACGCAATCACCTGCGGCTCCAGCGCGAGCACCGCCTGCACCGCCACCGGCAGGTGGCGCAGTGCCTTCAGGTGCTCGGCCTCCTGCTCGTCGCTCAGGTGCCCACGCACCTGCGCCAGTGCCAGCGTCAGCAGGAACAGGCCCACGAGCTGCGTTGTGAACGCCTTGGTCGACGCCACGCCGATCTCCACCCCGGCCCGCGTGATGTACGCCAGCTCGCACTCGCGCACCATCGCGCTGGTGGACACGTTGCACACCGTCAGCGTGTGGGTCATGCCCAGCGAGCGCGCATGCTTGAGCGCGGCGATGGTGTCGGCCGTCTCGCCGCTCTGGCTGATGGTGACGACCAGTGTGCGCGGGTTGGGCACGCTGTCGCGGTAGCGGTATTCGCTCGCAATCTCCACGCTGGTCGGGATCTTCGCGATGCTCTCCAGCCAGTACTTCGCAGTGGAGCCCGAGTAGTAGCTCGTGCCGCAGGCGAGGATGAGCACGGAGTCGATGTTCTTGAAAATGCTGTACGCCCCATCACCGAACAGCTCGGGCGAGATGCCGTTCACCGCGTCCAGCGTGTCGGCAATGGCCTTGGGCTGCTCGAAGATTTCCTTCTGCATGTAGTGGCGGTAGGGGCCCAGCTCGGCCGCGCCGGAGTGCGCATGCACGGTGCGCACTTCGCGTTGCGCGGCGGCGTAGCGGCCTTCGGCGTTGCGCTGGGTGATCCACACCTTGCCCAGCTGCAGGTCCACCACGTCGCCTTCTTCCAGGTAGACGATCTGGTCAGTCACGCCGGCCAGGGCCATGGCGTCAGAGGCCAGGAAGTGGTCGCCCGCGCGATCACCGGTGCCGATGCCCAGCACCAGCGGCGAGCCTTCGCGGGCACCGATCACGCGGTTGGGCTCGTCACGGCAGAACACGGCGATGGCGTAGGCGCCCTTCAGGTGCAGGCAGGCGCGCTGCACGGCGTCGAGGAGGTCGCCGTCGTACAGGTGGTCCACCAGGTGGGCGATGACCTCGGTGTCGGTCTGGCTGGTGAAGGCGTAGCCCTTGGCGATGAGCTCGGCACGCAGCTCGTCGTGGTTCTCGATGATGCCGTTGTGCACGAGCGCGATGCGGCCGGCGCTGCCTTCGCGCGCCTTCGGGCCGTGCGAGAAGTGCGGGTGGGCGTTGTGCACTGCCGGCGCTCCGTGGGTGGCCCAGCGGGTGTGGGCGATGCCGGTGCCGCCTTGCACCTTGTCGGTGGCGATGTTGACGTCCAGCTCGGCCACGCGGGCGGTGCTGCGGGCGCGGCGCAGTTCGCCGTCCTGGTGGACGGCCACGCCGCAGGAGTCATAGCCGCGGTACTCGAGGCGCTTCAGGCCTTCGATGAGGATGGGAACGATGTTCTTCTTGCTGACCGCGCCGACGATGCCGCACATGGGAGGGCTCCAGAGATATGTTCGATGGGGGAATTCTGGGTGGCGTCGATTGATGAAAGGGTGCGAAATTGACGTTGACTTGATCAATAAATTCACAAGTCCATTGATGTGAGTGATAAATTCACATCAATGAGTGAAGTGGTTGAAAAAATCGATCTGGACACCATCGACCTGCGGATCCTGGAGGTCTTGCAAGCCGATGCCTCCCTGTCCAACCTGGAGCTGGCTGCCGCCGTCCACACCTCGGCCGCCACCTGCCTGCGCCGGGTGAAGCGCCTGGTGGACTCCGGCTTGATCGAGCGTCGCGTGGCCATCCTTTCACCCGACCGCTTGGGCGCCAGCCTCACGGTCATCGCCGAGGTGACGCTGGACCGCCAGGGCGCCGAACATCTCGCGGCCTTCGAGGCACGCGCCGTGGCCGAGGCCGCGGTGCAGCAGTGCCACCGCGTCTCGCCGGGGCCGGACTTCATCCTCATCCTGCAGGTGAGCGACATGCCGGCGTGGGACGCGCTCGTGAACCGCCTCTTCACGCAGGACGCGAACGTGCGCAACGTGAAGAGCTTCTTCAGCGTGAGGCGCGCGAAGTTCGAGACGAAGCTGCCGTTGCCGGCTCCAACCCGTCCGGGCTGAGCCTCGCGAAGCCCGCTACTTCTTGATGATCACCAGGCCCTTGAGGTATTCGCCTTCGGGGAAGGTCACCGTCATCGGATGGTCCGGCGCCGCGCCCACGCGGGCGTAGATCAGCCCATCGACGTTTGCGTCCAGCCCCGCACCTGCCACGATCTTGTGGAACAGCTCCGCGCCCACGCCGCCCGAGCACGAGAAGGTGAACAGCGCACCCCCCGGCTCCAGCAGCTTGAAGGCCAGGCGGTTGATGTCCTTGTAGGCCCGCGCCGCGCGTTCGGCATGCGCCGCGGTGGGCGCGAACTTGGGCGGGTCCAGCACGATGGCGTCGAAGGTCTGGCCGGCCTTCACCGCGTCGCGCAGGGTCTGGTTCACGTCGGCATCGCGCGCTTCGTGGCGTGACGCATCGAAGCCGTTGAGCGTCACGTGCGCGCTTGCACGCGCCAGCGCCGGGGCCGATGAATCCACGCTCACCACTTGCGATGCGCCACCGGAGAGCGCCGCCACGCTGAAGCCGCCGGTGTAGCAGTAGCAGTTGAGCACACGCTGGTAGCCGAAGTGCTTCACCGTGTCGGCGAACAGCTTGCGGTTGTCGCGCTGGTCGAGATAGAAGCCGGTCTTGTGGCCCTCGGCCACGTCCAGCGTGAGCTTCCATTCATGCTCGCGGATGGTGACCTCGGTCGCACCGTCGCCGCGCAGCCAGCCCGTGACGGGTTCGAGGCCTTCGAGCCCGCGCACGCCGGAGTCGCTGCGCTCGTAGATGCGCGTGAGGCCAGTGTGCTTGAGCAGCAGGTCGGCGATTTGGTTCTTCCAGCGCTCCGTGCCGGCAGAGAGGAACTGCGCGCTCAGCACGTCGGCATACTGGTCCACGATGAGCCCAGGCAGGCCATCGGCCTCGCCGTGGATGAGCCGCACGCCATCGCTGGCGATCGGTAGCCGCTTGCGGATGGCCAGCGCCTGCGTGATGCGCCGCTCGAAGAAGCCGGCATCGATGCGCTCCGCTTCATCGAAGCTCCAGGCCCGCACGCGGATCATCGAGGTCGGGCTGAACGAGGCCCAGGCGAGGAACTTGTCGTCGTGCGAAACGACCTTCACGGTCTCGCCGCTGTCGGCCTTGCCGGAGTGGATGCTGCCCTGGAACACCCAGGGGTGACGGCGCAAGAGCGAACGCTCCTTGCCGTCGCGGAGCTTGATGACTTTCATGGGTGGGATTGTCTCTTAGGCCTGCAGGCGGGCCGGCCAGCCATGCAGCGCGTCGATGATCGCCGCGCGCAATGCATCGGCATCGCCTGCGGGCACGGTCTGCACACCGGGCATGCTTTCCAGACCGCAGGCTGCCGTGGCGATAACCGGCACGCCAGCCGCGATGGCGCGCAGTGCGGCGCGGGGCGAATGCTCGATGTGGGCCGGCATCACCACCACATCCGCTCGCGCCAGCCAGCCGGTGGCATGGCTGGCGTGGGTGACGTGCAGGCCCGGCCAGGCGTCAGGCCGGGCCGATGGCGTTCCGAGGACCAGCAGGTCCGCATCGATTCCGCGCAGTGCCTGCGCCAGTTCACGCTGGCCTTTGCGAGCCAGCGCGCTGCACGGAAACACGATGGCCGGACGCTCCTTCGCTGCACGGGCCCATGCCGGCGGCGCAGCATCGGGCATGGCCCAATCGATGAGCTGTACCTGATGGATGCCATCGCGTCTCAGGCATGCCGCCAGCTCCCGGTGCGAACACACAATCTCATGCGCACGCCGCAGCGCGAGTTCCTCCTCGCGCGCTAGCACCGGATCGGCACGAAAGTCTTTCAGGCTCGGCTCATCCGGCCAACGCAGGCTCGCTTCGTCCAGGCGGCGTTCGATCTCGTGCATCGGCAGGCTATGGGCGAGCACGGTCACCTTCCGGCCTTGCAAGACGCCCGCCATGGCAAGGTGCGGCAGCAAGGCCTGGTCGACGATCACGTGGGTGTGTTGCGGCCGCAGTCGCCGGGCATAGGCCGCGGCCAGCCTTCGTTGCTCGTTCATCACCGTGGCCTGCCGCTTCCCGCCGTCGCGACCGGCAAGGCGCGAGTGGATGGCGCGAAGCAGGAAGGTCCACCAGGCAACGTGGTACGGCGACGGGAAATGCCACGACGCACGCCCCGGGACCGGCAGGCCTTTGAAGCGCTGCGCCCTCGGCACCAATGCATCGGCTTGCATCGCGTGCTCGTGCAGATGGCGCTCGAATTCCGGGGTCCACGTGTCCAGCAACAGCGCCGTGGTTCCCCGCGTCAGTTGCTGCTCCGGCGGCCGGTGCCTGAAGCACGCCCGCTCATCGCAACTCAGGCATCCACGCAAGGGCTCACCGTCGGGCGATCGAGGCGCGACCGGGATGATCGTGCTCTTGCGCTGGGCGGCTGTGCCGCGCAGCCGGACGATCAATTCCGTGTCCGTCAGCATCGCCTCGATCTGCCAGTGCTGATCGCTGCGGATGCGCAGGTCCACATAGTTCCAGAACAGCGTCGCGTCCACGAGTTCGGGGCGGCTCGAGTCCAGCACTGCGCTGTGGCCATGGCGTTCGACCAGCGTGAATCCGGCCTGCACTGCACAGGTGGCCAGGGCGTTCGAGAGCTGGCACAGGCCACCGCCCAAGGTGGGAATCACGCAGCCTGCGCGCACCTCGCGCCCGACGGCGAAGCCACGTCCCCGGCGCACTCGGCCGACCTGCTTCCAGAAGCTGAAGGTTTCTCCTGCGGGCACGGCCGCGCCGTTCAGCGCCTGTGCGGCGATGCGCAGGTTTTGCACCTTGCCCGCCACCAGGGACCATTCGGATGCCGGCGCCTGTGTGTCCCACAGTGCGCTGCGCCATTCGGAGACGACCGGCAGTTCGAGGTCGTCGCCTGGTGCAGGCCACCGCCTGACAGGGGCTTGCACCCAGTCGTGCCACGCGCGGACCAGCATCAGCCCTCGTGAACGCAACCAGATCGAGACGGCTTGGCTGCGCGTGGGCAGGCGCCACGCTGACGTTGCCGGTGAACTCATGGAGGACGTCTTGTCCTAGCGCACGAGGCCAGCATGCCGCAGCAAGCTGCGCAATGCGGCCTCATCCTCGACCAACGACTCCACCACGGAGGCCATTTCCTGCAGCGCAAACGGGTTGCGATTCACCGCCGCGAACAGGTCGGCTTCACAGTCGAAGGTGGTTCCCACGAGAGTGTCTGGTGCGAGACGGGGAAGCACGGCTTCGAGCAAGTCTTCCCAGTCGTGCCCGCTGCCTTCAAGCCCGGCGTCCTTGAAGGCCTGCAGGTCAGGCGGTGAGAAGACAAGGCTGATCGTGCCGTCATCATGCTCGGACCAGTCGTACTCGAATTCGATCGACATGGGCTTCAGCCCTCCCTGGCTTCTATCGCTTCTTCGCCCGCGGATGCGCCGCGTCATACACCTTCGCCAGGTGCCCGAAATCCAGCTTCGTGTAGACCTGCGTGGTCGTGATGTTCGCGTGCCCCAGCAGTTCCTGCACGCCACGCAGATCGCCGCTGGACTGCAAGAGGTGGGACGCGAACGAATGCCGCAGCATGTGCGGGTGCACGTGCGTGGGCAAGCCTGCAACCAGGGCGCGGCGTTTCAGGCGCGAGCGGATCTGGCTGGCCGTCAGCCGGCTGCCGCGCTGGCTCACCAGCAAGGCGTGCTCGCCGGCCGACGCCATCTGGTCGCGCACCGCCAGCCAGGCCTGCAGCGCTTCGATGGCCGGCTTGCCCACCGGCAGGCTGCGCCGCTTGCTGCCCTTGCCCAGCACATGGGCGGTGGCATCGGCGATGTCGATCCATCCAGCCGCGTGATCAGAGGCCTGGACATCGAGCCCTTCCAGTTCGCCCACGCGCAGACCGCAGCCGTACAGCAGCTCCACCATGCAGCGGTCGCGCGCCATCAGCACGGGCGAGGTGGTGTCGTCGTCAATCTCGGCCAGCGCCACTGCATGGTCCACCGGCAGGGCCTTGGGCAGCGGCTTGGCCATCTTGGGGGCCCGCACGCCTTCCACCGGGTTCGCGCCGACCAGTGACTCGCGCCCCAGCCAGCGGTAGAACCCGCGCCAGGCCGAGAGCACCAGCGCGATGCTGCGCGGCGCCAAGCCACCGGCATGCATCTGCCCCGCCCAGCGGCGGATGTGATGCACCTGCACGCGTCGCAATTCGACCTTGGCCTCGCCCGCCCGCTGCTGCAGGCGCACGAAGGCTTCCTCGTACAAGGTCAGCGTGCGCGCGGCCAGGCGTCGCTCGACCTTCAGGTGCGTGAGATGCCGCCGGATGTCTTCGCTCAGCTCGACCGGCGCCGCATCGCTCATGGCTTCAACCTGCCGCTTGCAGCCTCGACAGGCCGGCGCTGGCGATCTCGCCGATGCGCATCAGGAACTCGGTGCCCATGTCGGCCGCATAGCGCGTGGGGTCGGGCGAGCCCAGCACCACCATGCCGAAGGCGGTGGGCGTCACGCCGTGCCGCAGGGGGATGAGCGCGATGGAGGTCATCGCCTTGCCGTCTTCCATCCACTGCGCCGCCTCGAAGCCGGTGTTGGGGCCGCAGTAGGGCGCCATCAGGCTGGTGGCGAAGCTCTTGAGGTCGTCGCTCACCGGCTTGGCAAACCCCAGCGCCGAGAAGGCGGGCGCTGCGCCCCACACGCGGATGCCCGCCTGCGGGATCATGAACTGGTGCATCAGCTCGGTGACCAGCACTTGCGGCAGGTCGGCCGCGTTGGCGGTGAGCATGATGGCGCGGGTGAAGCGGTGCAGGCGATCGGCGATGGCCACGTTCTCCTGGCCGTGGCGGATCATCTCCATCACCTTCATTTCCATGCCCTTGATCTTGTCGCGCAGCATTTCCATCTGGCGCTCCTGCAGCGACACGGCGCGCTGGCCGTGCGGGCTGGTGAGCTGGATGCTCGCGAGCAATTCGGCATGACGCTCGAAGAAGCCGGGAGTGTTCGCCAGGTAGTTGGCGATGTCGTTTTCGGTGATGCCTTGAATGCCAGCCGTGCTCACAGTTCGATGTCTCCTTCAAATACGGTTTGAGCCGGGCCGGTCATCAGCACGTGGCTGTCGCCGCCTTGCCATTCGATGGTGAGGCGGCCGCCTCGGGTGTCCACGTCCACGCGCGAGTCCAGCAGGCCCAGGCGGATGCCCGCGACCACCGCCGCACAGGCACCCGTGCCGCAAGCCAGCGTCTCGCCGGCGCCGCGCTCGTGCACGCGCAGCTTGATGTGCGTGCGGCTCAGGACCTGCATGAAGCCGGCGTTCACCTTGCGCGGGAAGCGCGAGTGCGCCTCGATCATCGGACCTTGCGAGGCGACCACGCCGGAATCCACGTCGACCACCACCTGCACCGCGTGCGGGTTGCCCATGGAGACCACGGCCAGGTCCACGTCGTAGTCGCCGAGCGAGACGGGCCACTGCTCGAAGTCGCCCATCCGCCTGGGCGTGAGGCCGGCGCCGTCGAACGGAATCTTCTCGTGCGAGAAGATGGGCGTGTTCATGTCCACCGTCACGCGGCCGTCGGGCTGAAGCTTCAGCTCCAGCACGTTGTTCATGGTCTCGACGCGGATCTGGTCCTTGTCGGTCAGGCCGTGGCTGCGCACGTAGCGCACGAAGCAGCGCGCGCCGTTGCCGCAGTGCTCCACCTCGTCGCCGGTGTTGTTGAAGATGCGGTAGCGGAAGTCCACCCCGGGGGTGTCGGTCTTCTCCACGATGAGGATCTGGTCGGCCCCGATGCCGAAGCGGCGGTCGCCCAGCCGGCGGTACTGCTCAGGCGTGAGCTCGACGGGCGCCCGGGTGGCGTCCAGCACGACGAAGTCGTTGCCCGCGCCGTGCATCTTCGTGAAGTGGAGTCGCATGGGGCCGATTATCGGTCCCGCCACGCATCCTTGAGTTCGAACCAGGAATACGTCGCCTGCGCGGCCAGCAGGCCGAAGGGGCGGTAGGTGGGCGGCAGGCCGTAGCGCTTGAAATCCTCGGGGATGGGCTCGTTCTCGGCGATGGCCCTGGCGATCAGCTCGCCCGCCGCGGTGGTGGGCGCCACGCCGTGGCCGCCGAAGCCCAGGCCGTACCAGATGCCGTTGGGCAGCCGGCCGATCTGCGGCATCTTGTGGCGGGCGTAGCTCATCATGCCGCCCCAGGCGTGGTCGACCTTCGCGTCCTTGAGGCTCGGGAAGACCTTGAGCATGTCCTGCTTGAGGAAGGCGGCGATGTCATCGGGCGAACGGTCGCGGATGGAGATGCGGCCACCCCAGAGGATGCGGCTGTCGTTCAGTCGCCGGTAGTAGTCGAAGGCGAAGCGCGTGTCGTAGATGGCGGCGCGGCAGGGGATGAGCCGTTCGGCTTCGGCACCCAGCGGCTCGGTGGTCATCACGTAGGTGGCGATGGGCAGGATGGCGCGTTCGAGCTTTGGAATCAGCTTGGAGAGGTAGCCGCCGCCGGCAATGACCACGTGCTTGGCGACCACCTCGCCCTGCGGCGCCTTGACGGTGGTGGAGGCGCTGCGCACGTCCATGGCCGTGACGCGCGAGCGCTCGAAGATGCGCCCGCCCAGCGACTCGATGGCCGCGGCCTCGCCCAGGGCGTACTTGAGCGGATGGAAGTGGAAGGCATCGGGCTCCACCAGCCCGGCGGTGTAGCGCACGGAGCGCACCCATTGCCCACGCAGCGTGTCCTGGTCGATGAACTGCCAATCGACGCCGAAGCGGTCGTGCATCAGGCCTTGCTGGCGTCGCAGGATGGATTCGTCGTCGAACCAGTTGGCCAGCAGCGCGCCGCCTTCCTCGGCTTCGCACTCGATGGCGTGGCGCACGATGCGTTTGCGGATGAGGTCCACCGCCTGGCGCGTGAGGCCGTAGATGTGGCGGGCGCGCGCCTCGCCCAGGTGATCGAGCAGGTCGGCGCAGTCCAGGCTGTAGCCGCCGAACACGAAGCCGCCGTTGCGCCCGGAGGCGCCGAAGCCCACGCGTTCGGCATCGAGCACGACGACGTTCTTCGTGCCGCGTTCCAGCAGGCCCAGTGCGGTGGCCATGCCCGCGAAGCCTGCGCCGACGATGCAGACATCGGCCTCGACCACGCCCTGCAGTTCAGGGCGCACGGGGCGCTGGCCGATGGTCTCGTCGTAGTAGTTGCGCAGGCTCATCGGGGTTGAGGCGCCAATCCCTTCACTTGCGCCATGAGCCGGATCATGCCCAGCAGCGAGTCCAGGTGTGGCGTGCTGAGCTTCAGCTGCTGCCCGATCTCGCGCACCGAGCCCACCAGCGCGTCGATCTCCAGCGGCCGGCCGCCTTCCACGTCCTGCAGCATCGAGGTCTTGAACGCGCCGAGCTTGCGCGTCACTTCATGCCGCTGCTCGGGCGTCTGGTCGATGGGCAGGCCGATGCGCGCGCCGATCTCCTTGGCTTCCACCATCACCGCGCGGCAGTAGTCGCGCACCAGCGGGTCGTCGAGCACGCGGTCGGCGGTGGCGCCCGTCAGTGCAGAGATGGGGTTCATGGTCATGTTGCCCCACAGCTTGAACCAGATGTCGCGCTGGATGCGGTCGCTGGCCGTGGTGGCGAATCCCGCGCGGTTGAGCACGTCGGCCAGCCGGGTCACGCGCTGCGAGACGCCGCCTGCCGGCTCGCCGATGATGAGTCCGTTGCCCATCACGTGCTTCACGCGCCCGGGCGCAGGTGTGGCAGCGCTCAGATGCACGACGCAGCCGACCACGTGCTGGAGCGGGATGTGCTGGCGCACCGCATCGCCGGGGTCTACCGACGCCAGGTGCAGGCTGTCGAGTTCGCCGCCGAGGCCATCGAAGAACCACCAGGGCACGCCGTTCATGGCCACCAGCACGATGGTGTCGGCATGCAGCATCTTCTGCACGGCGGGCGCCACCGCGGCCAGGGCGGGGCCCTTGACGGCCACGACCACCAAATCCTGCGGGCCGAGTTCGGCGGCATCGGCGGCGGCCTTGACCGGCACGCGCACGGTCTCGCTGCCGGTGTCCAGCGTGAGGCCCTCGCGCTTCAATGCGGCCAGCGTTTCTCCGCGGGCCAGGGCGCTCAGCGTCACCTCACCGGCCGGCAGCCGCGAGCCCATCCACCCCGCGAACAGCCCGCCAATGGCGCCTGCCCCGACGATGCAAACCTTCATGTCTCGTCCTTCCTCGCTTCATTCATCCAGCGTTCGGTCGCCCATTCCACCACGGCCGGCAAGGGCAGGCCCTGGCGGCGCTGCTCGCGCAGGGCGTGGGCGTCGTTGCCTGCGAAGAGGCTGTCGCGCAGAAGGTTGCTCGCGTCCAGCGCGCGCAGGTCCAGCGCATGTTCGTCGATGCGCGCCAGCGTGCGCAGGATGTCGTCGCGCAGCTTGTGGCGTTCCTTGGTCTTGGGGTCCACGATCTCGCCGTCCAGCCCGAAGCGGCAGGCCTGGAAGCGGTTGAAGGTGTAGACGAGGTAGTCGTCTTCCTCGGGCTGGAAGGGTTTCTCCTCGCGCAGGTAGCGGCACAGGCACTGCAGGTAGCAGGCCAGGGCCGCGGCCTTGGCGACGGTGAGCGGCGTGTCGCACACGCGCAGCTCGATGGTGCCGAACTCGGGCTTGGGGCGGATGTCCCAGTAGAAGTCCTTCATCGACTGCACGACGCCGGTGCTGGTCATCTTGTCGAAGTAGCGGCCGAACTCGTCCCATGTCAGTGCGAACGGTGCGCGGCCCGACAGCGGGAAGGCGAACACGGAGTTCAGGCGTGCCGAGTCGAAGCCGGTGTCCTGCCCTTGCACGAAGGGTGACGAGGCCGACAGCGCGATGAAGTGCGGCACGTAGCGCGACAGCGCATGCAGCAGCCACAGGGCCGTGTCGCCGTTCTCGCAGCCGACGTGCACGTGCTGGCCGAACACGGTGAACTGCTTGGCGAGGTAGCCGTACAGCTCGCTGATGTAGCGAAAGCGCTCGGTGGGAAAGATCTGCTGTGCGCTCCAGTGCTGGTACGCATGCGTTCCACCGCCGCCGATGGCGATGTTGAGCTTGCGCGAGCCGTCGCTGAGCTGGCGGCGCAGGTCGTTCAGCTCCGCCAGCAGCGGGCCGTGCTCGGTCTGGATGCTGGTGCCGATCTCGATCATGCTGCGCGTGATCTCGGGCTTCACGTCCCAGGCGCCAGTGTGGTTCTTGAGCACGCGCAGCAGGTCTTCGGCCTGAGGTGCGAGGTCAAAGTCGTGCGTGCTGACGAGCTGGAGTTCGAGCTCGACGCCCAGGGTCAGCGGTTCGGAGGTGGTGAATTCGGCAAGGCTCATGCGACCACCTCCGCGTCGGCTTCACGCGCCATCTGCTTGAGCGCCAGCGCCGTCCACAGCGGTCCGGTGAGTTGCATCAAGGTCGTGGCGGCCAGCAGCGCCTGCATCACCGACTTGTCGGCGCCGGGGAACTGCGAGGTCCAGTTGAAGGTGTCGGCTGCGAGCAGCACGGCCAGGCTGCTCATGGGTTGCAGGGCGACGATGAGCGCGGCGGACTGCCGCCATCCGAGGCCGCTGGGCCGGCTCAGCGCTGCCACGGCGAGGCCCTTGCCCAGCAACCGCGCGGCGATGATCGCCAGCACCCAGGGCCACAGCGAGCCGATGTGGTCCAGCGTGAGCAGCAGGCCCAGGCAGAGGAACAAGGCGACACCCAGCGCCGCGCCGGCCGAGCCCAGCTGCGGCTCGACGGTGAGGCCGTGCCGCATGCGGGTGCGTGCCACCACGCCGGCCACCAGCAGCGCGAGCAGCGGCGAAAGCGTCCACTGCACGGCCAGGATGATGGCGATGGTCACCAGCGCGATCTGGAGCACCGGGATCGCGCCCGTGCCGCTCACTCGCCGGCCCAGCACGTCCAGCAGCAGCCCGCACACGGCGCCCAGCAGGAAGGAGCCGGCCACCACCCATACCGCACTGGCCGAGGTGCTCACGAAGTCATGGTCGGCCGAGGCGGCGATGACGTGCCACACCTTGAGCGCCAGCATCGCCATCACGCTGTTGACGGCGGTCATCATCAGCAGTCGTTCGGTGACTTGCCCGCGTGGCTTCACGTCGTGCAGCACCGCCAGCGTGATGACCGGCGAGGTGGACATGGCCACGATGCCGGCCACCGCGGCCGACAGCATCGGCGCACCCAGCCAGTTCAGGGAGAAGGTCACCGCCAGGCCGGCCAGTGCGCCTTCGAGCAGGCAGGTCAGCGCGAGCGATGGGTTGTCGATGAGCCACCGGGGACGGATGCGCGTGCCCAGCTCGAACACCAGCACGCCGATGGCGAGATCGATCAGCGGCTTCCAGGCATCGAGCTCGGTGCGCTCCAGCAGGCGCAGCACCAGCGGGCTGGCGAGCACGCCCACCAGCATGTGGCCCAGCGGCCGCGGCAGCCGCGCATAGCGATGCAGCACGTCGGCCAGCACCACGGCCAGCACCATCATCAGCGCCAGGCCCAGCACGGGCGGTGCGGTGCGCAGGCCCTCCAGGGTCCACAGCGGCTTGTCCAGGCTCACCAGCGAGGTCAGTTCGGTCATAGGGCCCGCAGCTTACGCAAGTTCTGCGGGGCACGGTAACCGAAGGAGATGACTGCGCCGGGTCTCTCCCACGAGGAGAAGAGGGTCGGTGGGTGCTCCTCAGTTCACCTGGAACACCGTCACGCTCTGCGCACCGACATTGGCTGTCGCATTTCCTGCAGCGTCTGCGTTGATGCCAGCACCGCCTGTGGGCAGCAGCGGCGCGAGCACGGCATTGGCAGGCAGGTTGGCCAGGCTCACGGCCGCCGAAGACGTGCCGTAGTTGATGATCACGACCGTGCGCTCTGCGCCCTGCGCGCGCTGGTAGCTCATCACCGTGCCCGATGACGCCGGGTGTTCGTACGTCCCCAGTGCCAGCGAAGGATGCGCGCGGCGCAGCGCGATCAGCGACTTGTAGAAGTTCAGCAGCGAGTTCGCATCCGCCGTCTGCGCAGCCACGTTGTTGGTGGCCACGTTGCCCGATGAAGCGCGAAAAGCCGTGCCGGTGGTGAAGCCGCCCGCGGCCGTCCAGCTCATGGGCGTGCGCAGCTTCCAGTCGCCGCTCAAGCTCGACGCGCCGGCCATGCCGATCTCTTCACCGTAGTAGATGAAGGGCGTGCCCGGCTGCAGCAGGTAGGTGGCTGCCGCGAGCTTGTATTGCGCCGCGTTGCCGCCGACCTGGTCATACAGCCGCTGGCCGGCGAAGGCGTCGTGGTTGGACACCATGGTGGCCATGCCCGAGGGTGCGCTGATGAAGTATTCCGCCACCGCCTTCACCGCGCTGGCCGTGCCCTTGGCCGCGTTGACGATGTCGCTGCTGTGCCCGAATGCGAAGGCACTGCCGCACGCGGTGGAGGAGGCGAAGCCGACCGGGTCCGCCGGCGCCTCGCACACCATGTAGCGCCGCGAGTAGCCGTCCATCATCTTGCGCACGTCGTTCATGAGCGCGTAGTTCTGCGGCTGCTTCTCCCAGGCGGAGGGGCCGTTCTCCACGAGGTTGCCGACGGCGTCGAAGCGAAAGCCGTCTACGCCGCGATTGAGCCAGTAGCGCATGGAATTCTGGTGGTAGCCCACCACCTCCGCGTTGAGCAGGTTGAAGTCGGGCATCTGGTCCCAGAAGCCTGCGAAGTAATAGCCCGTGCCGCCCGAGTACCAGGGGTCGTTGCCGTAGATGCTCCAGCCGGTGGGCTTGTTGTCCTGCCACACGTACCAGTTGCGGAAGGCGTTGCCCTTGTCGGCCTTGGCGTTGATGAACGCCGGGTGCTGCGCTGCGCTGTGGTTCATCACGTAGTCGATGATCACGCCGATGCCGCGCGCATGCGCCTGCTTCACGAACTCGTCGAAGTCCGCGAGCGTGCCGTACTGCGTCTCGATGCCGCGGTAGTCCGTCACCGCGTAGCCGTGGTCGTGGTCCTGGCTTTGCGTCACGGGCATGAGCCAGATGCCGGAGATGCCCAGGTCCTTCAGGTAGTCCAGGCTTTGCGTCAGGCCCTTGAGGTCGCCGATGCCGTCGCCGTCGCTGTCCTTGTAGCCGCGGACGTAGATCTCCATGAACACGCCGGTCTGCCAGTTGGCGGCCAGGGTGCTGCCCGGGTCGGCCACGGCCACCGCGCTGGTGTCCACCGCGGGCAGGTTGCTCCCACCGCCGCTGCTGTCGCTGCCGCTGCCACCCCCGCCGCAGGCCGAAAGGACGATCGAGGCCAGCGCGCAGCCGGCAGCCAAGGACGGAAGGCGGGACATGGGCAGCTCAAAGTGAATGGAATGAAAGGCAATGTAGTTGAGGTACATGTAATCGGCAACGTCCTTGCTGAAACTACAGTAAGAACATCACTAAACCTAGGGAAACTCCCCGGAGTTGATTTGTAGTTTGACTCCATACCATCCGCACCGTCCTTAACTGAGGAGTTCGGCGTGGAGCGTTTGGTGCGTTTTTCGTGGCTGAGGCGGCTGGCTTCTGTCCTCGCGGTGGCCGGCACGGCAGTGCTGTCGGCGTGCGGTGGTGGCAGCGGTTCGGACAACAACAGCGGATCGTCGGAGCTGGAGGTGGGCAACGCGACGGCGTTCGCCACCGTGCTGCATGCGGTGCCGGCGGCGTCATCGCCGGGCACGGGCGGCACGTCGACCACGCTGACCATCCACTACCGCCGGCTCGACGGCAACACCACCGGCTGGCAAGTGCACAGCTGGGGCGCCGGCAAGGATCCGGGCTGGAACGTCGGCTGGAACGCCAGCGGCGGCGACGCTTTTGGCGCGATCTACGACGTGCCCCTGGCAGCCACCACGGGCACCGTGGGCTACCTCTTCCACAACGGCGACACCAAGGACCACGGCGGCGCCGACCAGAGCTACACGCTGAAGGACGGGAAGAACGAGATCTGGCGCATCGAGGGTGACAACACCACCTACAACACCAACCCGCTGGGCGCTGCCGCACCGGACATCAAGTCCATCCGCGTGCACTACAAGCGCTTTGATGGCGCCTACACGAACTGGGGCGTGCACATCTGGGACGGCAGCGGCCTGGACGTGACCGGCCTCAAGGCCGGCGTGAACATCGCCCAGTGGAGCTCGCCGGTGCCCTTCAGCGACTTCAACAACGCGAGCTCGACCGCCAGCGAGACGGTGTTCGAGATTCCGGTGCTGAACCCGAAGGATGATGCATCGCGCAAGTCGCTGGAGTTCATCATCCACGGCATGCCGCCCAACGAGAACGACAAGGACGGCCGCAGCGACAACATCAAGGTCGACTATGCCGCGGTGGCGCCGGTCTCGCAGGTCGCGGACATCTGGCTGATCCAGCAGGACGCCACCGTCTACACATCGGCACCTGACACCCGATCGGTGTCGACCACCGACGCCAAGGCGTACTGGTTCACCAAGAAGCTCATCCAGTGGCCGCGCGTGGACAGCTCGGGCGTGTTCAAGCTGTACTACTCGGCCAACGGCCAGATCGCGGCCGCCAAGGATGCGAAGGTGAGCGGCGCCGATGGCTCCATCACGCTGGACGTGTTCACCGACACCGTGCCTTCGGCCGCGGCCACCCGCTTCAAGTACGTCTCGCCCGGCGTGGTCGTGTCCGTGAAGGACAGCGACGTCGCCCAGCTCGGCGACCTGCACAAGAAGCAGCTGCTGCTGGTGCAGGAAGACTCGGCCGGCAACGTGCAGAACGCGACCTCGGCCCAGGTGGCCGGTGCGCTCGACGACCTGTACTCGGGCGCCACCGCGGTGACCGACCTTGGCGTGAGCGTGAAGAGCGGCGCGACCGGCTTCAAGCTGTGGGCCCCCACGGCGCAGAAGGTGACGGTCTACACCTATGACACCGGCTCGGGCAATGCGACTGCCTTCGATGCGATGAGCTTCGACGCCGCCACCGGCGTGTGGAGCGTGAGCAAGTCCGCCGACCTGAGCGGCAAGTACTACCGCTATGCGGTCGAGGTGTTCGTGCGCGGCGTGGGCGTGGTGCGCAACCTGGTGACGGACCCGTACTCCATCAGCCTCACGACCGACTCCAAGCGCAGCTACATCGCCGACCTGGGCGCCGACGCGCTCAAGCCCGCGCAGTGGGACAGCACGCCCGCACCGGCCACGGTGAGCGCGCAGGTGGACATGTCCATCTACGAACTGCACGTGCGTGACTTCTCGGTCAACGACCCGACGGTGTCGGCCGCCAACCGCGGCAAGTACCTCGCCTTCACCGAGACCGGCTCCAACGGCATGAAGCACCTGAAGGCGCTGGCCGATGCGGGCCTGACAGACGTGCACCTGCTGCCGGTGTTCGACATCGCGACCATCCCCGAAGCGGGCTGTGTCACGCCCAGCCCCTCGGGCGCGGCCGATGCCGAGACGCAGCAGGCCGCGGTGGGCGCGACCAAGGACACCGACTGCTTCAACTGGGGCTACGACCCGTACCACTACACCGCGCCCGAAGGCAGCTACGCCACCGACGCGGCCGACGGCGCCAAGCGCGTCATCGAGTTCCGCCAAATGGTGCAGGCCCTGCACAAGGCCGGCCTGCGCGTGGGCATGGACGTGGTCTACAACCACACGACCGCCTCCGGCCAGACCGAGAAGTCGGTGCTCGACCGCATCGTGCCGGGCTACTACCAGCGCCTGAACGCCACCGGCGGCGTGGAGAACTCCACCTGCTGCGCCAACACCGCGACCGAGAACGCGATGATGGGCAAGCTCATGAGCGACTCGGTGGTGACCTGGGCCACGCAGTACAAGATCGACTCCTTCCGCTTCGACCTGATGGCGCATGAGCCGCGTGCGGTGATGGAAGCGATCAAGGCCCGCGTGGCCACGGCCGCGGGCCGCGACGTGCAACTGATCGGCGAAGGCTGGAACTTCGGCGAAGTGGCCAACGGCGCCCGCTTCGTGCAGGCCTCGCAGCTGTCGCTCAACGGCTCGGGCATCGGCACCTTCAGCGACCGCGCACGCGACTACATCCGCGGCGGCGGACCCTTCGACGGTGGCCAGGACCTGGTGCGCAACCAGGGCTTCATCAACGGCCTGTACTACGACGACAACGGCAGCGGCGCGGGCAAGACCAAGACCGACCTGATGTGGGCGGGCGACATCGTCAAGGTGGGCCTGGCTGGGTCGATCCGCGACTACAGCATCACCACGCACTGGGATGCCAGCAAGCAGCTGCAGGAACTGGACTACGGCGGCCAGCCGGCCGGCTACGTCACGCAGCCGGGTGAAGTCGTGAACTACGTGGAGAACCACGACAACCAGACGCTGTTCGACATCAACGTGTACAAGTTGCCGCTGTCCACCACGGCCGACGACCGTGCACGCGTGCAGATGCTGGGCGCTGCGCTCAATGCCTTCAGCCAGGGCGTGAGCTACTTCCACGCCGGGATCGACACGCTGCGCTCGAAGAGCATGGACCGCAACAGCTATGACTCGGGCGACTGGTTCAACCGGCTGGACTGGAGCTATGCCGACAACAACTTCGGCGTGGGCGCGCCGCCTTCGGGCGACAACAGCGCGAACTGGTCCATCATCAAGCCGCTGTTGACCAACACGTCGATCAAGCCGGGCTCGGTGCAGATCACGGCGGCGCGCGACATGTTCCGCGACCTCCTGAAGATCCGCTCCAGCTCCACGCTGTTCCGCCTGCGCACCGCCGACGACATCAAGGCGCGCCTCAAGTTCTACAACACCGGCTCCACGCAGAACCCGGTGGTGATTGCGGCGCACCTGGACGGCACGGGCTACGCCGGTGCGGGCTTCAAGGAGATCATGTACTTCGTCAACGTGGACAAGACGGCACAGCAGATCACGATCGCGCCGGAACTGGGCAAGGCCTACGTGCTGCACCCGGTGCAGTCGGCAGCTGGTGCGGCCGATGCCCGCGTGATGACCGATGCGGCCTACGACTCGGCCACCGGCAAGTTCACGCTGCCCGCGCGTTCCGCGGTGGTGTACGTGGTGAACTGAACAGGCAGTTGAGAGAGCGGCGAGCGGCCCACCTTGGGCTGTGCGCGACCGTTGGGCCGTCCCCTTGGGGTCGGCCCTTTTTTATGTCCTCTTGAATCGTCCACAATCGCCCCTACTTTTTCGCGCGCGGCCGGTTGTTTCGGCCTCCGAAAGACACGGGACAAACATGGACAAACAGACGCTTTCATTCCAGGCCGAGGTCAAGCAGATCCTGCACCTCGTCACCCACTCGCTGTATTCCAACAAGGAGATCTTCCTTCGCGAACTGATCTCCAATGCCTCCGATGCCTGCGACAAGCTGCGCTTCGAGGCGCTGAACAAGCCCGAGCTGTACGAGGACCAGCCCAACCTCGAGGTGCGGGTGAGCTTCGATGCCGAGGCCAAGACCATCACCATCACCGACAACGGCATCGGCCTGTCGGCGGATGAAGCGGTGGCCAACCTGGGCACCATCGCCAAGAGCGGCACGCGCGAGTTCATGGCCAAGCTGGAGGGCGACCAGAAGAAGGATGCCCAGCTCATCGGCCAGTTCGGCGTGGGCTTCTACAGCGGCTTCATCGTGGCCGACCGCATCACGGTGGAATCACGCCGCGCCGGGCTGCCGGCTTCCGAAGGCGTGCGCTGGGTGTCCGAAGGTGCGGGCGAGTTCGAGGTGGAGACCATTGACCGTGCCACCCGCGGCACGTCGGTCATCCTGCACCTGCGCCATGGCGAGGAGGAGTTCCTGAGCGGCTGGAAGCTCAAGTCCATCGCCTCCAAGTACTCCGACCACATCTCGCTGCCCATCCTCATGCAGAAGGAGGAGTGGGATGCCGAGGCGCAGAAGCAGGTCACGCGCGAGGAATGGGCGCCGGTCAACAAGGCCGCGGCCCTGTGGACGCGCAACAAGAGCGAGATCACGCCCGAGCAGTACCAGGAGTTCTACAAGCAGATCAGCTACGACAGCGAAGCGCCGCTGGCCTACACGCACAACCGCGTGGAAGGCCGCAGCGAGTACACGCAGCTGCTGTTTATTCCGGCCAAGGCGCCTTTCGACCTGTGGAACCGTGACAAGCGCGGCGGCGTGAAGCTGTACGTCAAGCGCGTGTTCATCATGGACGACGCCGAGGCGTTGATGCCGGTGTACCTGCGCTTCGTCAAGGGCGTGATCGACAGCGCCGACTTGCCGCTCAACGTCTCGCGCGAGCTGCTGCAGGAAAGCCGCGACGTGAAGGCCATCCGCGAGGGCTCGACCAAGCGCGTGCTGTCGATGCTGGAGTCGCTGGCGGACAGCGAGGACGCCGCCGAGCGTGAGAAGTACGCGAAGTTCTGGGCTGACTTCGGCGTGGTGCTCAAGGAGGGCGTGGGCGAGGACCACGCCAACCAGGAGCGCCTGTCGAAGCTGCTGCGCTTCGCGTCCACGCATGCCGAGGAAGGCGTGAGCTTTGCGGACTACGTGAGTCGCATGAAGGAGGGCCAGGAGGCCATCTACTACATCACCGCTGACAGCCCCGCCGCGGCCAAGAGCAGCCCGCAGCTGGAGATCTTCCGCAAGAAGGGTATCGAGGTGCTGCTGCTCACCGACCGTGTCGATGAGTGGATGCTGAGCCATCTGTACGAGTTCGATGGCAAGCCGCTGCAAAGCGTCGCCAAGGGCTCGGTGGACCTGGGCACGCTGCAGGACGAAGAGGAGAAGAAGCAGGCCGAGCAGGCTGCGCAGGCGTTCAAGCCCATCCTCGATCGATTGAAGGAGTCGCTCAAGGACCGCGCGAAGGATGTGCGCGTCACCACGCGCCTGGTGGATTCACCGGCGTGCCTCGTGGTGGAGGAGGGCGACATGAGCGGCCACCTGGCGCGCCTGCTCAAGCAGGCCGGCCAGAGCGCACCGTCGGCCAAGCCCATCCTGGAAGTGAATGCCGAACATGCGCTGGTCAAGCGGCTGGATGGCAGTGCGCATTTCGACGACCTGGCGCACATCCTCTTCGACCAGGCCTTGCTGGCCGAAGGCGGGCATCTCGAAGATCCCGCCGCATACGTGAAGCGCGTGAACTCGTTGCTGGTTGGCTGAAACAGGAGCCGCTGGAAGCAAAAGGGCCTTCACGAATGCAGGCCCTTTTGTCTTGACGAGTTGCCGTTGCCAATGAAAAGAGCCGGCCCTGAGGCCGGCTCTTAAACCAACTCGAGACTAACGAGTTCAGTCCGCGCGACGACGGCGGGCAACGAAGCCCATGATGCCGAGGCCAGCGAGCATGAGAGCGTAGGTCTCGGGTTCCGGCACGACGGAAACCTTGAGGCCGACGACCAGGTCGTCATAGTCAGCGTCGATCTTGCGACCGTCATTGAAGCCGAGGACGAAGTCGAACTCGCCATGCGTACCGTGGTAAGCGGTGAAGTTGTGGGCGGTGTCGAACGTGCCGAGCACGACGTAGCTGGCGAAAGCCAGGGCGTTGCCACCGTTGGGCACTTCGCTGCCGTCAGTGGCGTCCTTGAACTTGAAGTCCAGGGGCGAGTGGGCGTAGAACGGGCCGTAGGTGGACGGAGCCGCTGCCAGGTTGTTGAACACCAAGCCGCCGTTCACGAAGAACTGGTTGATGTGCGCAGCTTCCTTGCCCAGGAAGGTGGCGGTGATTTGGTCCAGCGGGTTGTCGGACACCAGCAGGGCGTCTTGCAGACCGGAGGATTGCGGGTCGGTCAGAACCGGGGGGGCGTCGTAGCCGGTGAAATGGTTTTCCGTGCCGCCGACGAGGCTCACGGTCGCGTTGGCGGCGCCAACGGCAGCCAGCAAGGCTGCAGCAAGAAGAGTGCGTTTCATTGTTGGTCCCTTCGGAGTTGGTGTCGCAGAAGGCTCCTCCTTTTGCGATGGGGGGATGTTAGGTGTTACCGATTCGTAGCACATCCCGTATTCGGGGGGTCGATCCAGGGTTAGGGGGTGCTGAATCCCTAACTTGAAGTCTGGATGTAACCCGGGGTGCGCATAGCGTTCAGCTGCTCTCGCAGGACCTGTGTCTGCTGCTGCCAATAGGCGGCCTGGCCGAACCACGGGAATGCCGCGGGGAAAGCGGGATCGTCCCAGCGGCGCGCCAGCCATGCGCTGTGGTGGATGAGACGCAGCGTGCGCAAGGCCTCGATCAGGCCGAGTTCGCGGTCGTCGAAATTCATCATGGTTTCATAGCCGCGAAGCAAGGCGTCGATCTGGTGCCGATAGCTGGCCTTGTCGCCGGACAGCAGCATCCACAGGTCCTGGATGGCCGGTCCGTTCATGGCGTCGTCGAGGTCCACGAAGTGCGGGCCGGCGTCGGTCCACAGCACGTTGTTGAGATGGCAGTCGCCATGCAGGCGCACATGCTGCAGGGTTCCGGCCCGATCGAAGGCCTCGGCGGCGGCCAGCAGGCAGTCGTCCACCACGCCAAGCCAGCCTGGTTCGGCATCGGGCGGCACCATCCCCGACTGAAGCAGCCAGTCGCGTGACGAACGGCCGAGCAAATCGACGCTCAGCGTGAGCCGGTGCAAGAAGGGCTGGCGGCTGCCCACCGCATGGATGCGGCCGATGAACCGACCGATCCACTCCAGCTGCTCCATGGACTCCAGTGATGGCGCCCGGCCAGCCCGACGTGGCGAGACGGCGAAGCGGTGTGCCGGCGAGCGGGCCAGCGTGGGCGGGTGTCCACTCAGTTCGATGGCCATGCGTGCATCGCTGTCGCAGACCAGTGCCAGCGGAGCCACCACGGGTACTTCGGCTTGCGCCAGTTCGGTGGCGAAGGCGTGCTCCTCCAGGATCTGCTCGTCGCTCCAGCGTCCGGGCCGGTAGAACTTGGGCACGACCACCGAGCCGTCCTCCAGGAACACCTGGAACACCCGGTTCTCGTAGGAGTTGAGCTGCAGCAGGCGGCCGTCGCCACGCAGGCCGACCGCGTCCAGCGAATCGAGGACCGCGTCCGGCGTGAGCCCGGAAAATGGGGTGAGGGACGCCGAGGGCTCGCGGTCAATGCTCATCCGCGCATCGTAAGCCGACGCGGAACGCGGGCCGCGCGAGGCTCAGTGGCGGGTGGGGTTCGGTGTGCGCGGCGAATCGACGACCACGCCGCCGATGTCGTCCGACGGCAGCTCGCTGTCAGCCCGGTCGCCATTCATGCCCGACAAGGGGCCGAAGTCGGATGCGCCCATGCCGTCCAGGCGGTTGTCCGGCGCGAAGAACGAGTCCTGGAAGAAGGTCGAGTCTTGCCAGAGGGCCGTGCGCTCGGCGCGGCGGTTGGCCACCGTGCTGGACAGCGAATCGCGGGCCTCGTGCAGGCTGTGGCTGGGCGCAGGCGCGGCCTGGGGCGCACGAGCGGTGTTGGTGTGGTGAGGCACCAGCAACTGCAGCTCGGCCAGCGTGGGCAGGCGATCGGGCGGGCAGCGTAGGTAGCGCACGCGGCAGGCGTTGAGCACCGACTGCTTGATCTGTGCGATGCGCCGCGAGCTGCCGCGCTCGGTGTCCAGGTCGATGGCGGCCAGCACGCGGCCGTTGGCGCTGCACACGGCGAAGGCCACATGGTTGGCGCCCAGCAGGTCATACCAGTAGCGCACGTCGTTGGCGTCGACCGGCTGGCAAAAGCGCACCAGCGGCAGCTTGGCCAGGATGATCTGGTGGGGAAGCGCCTCGCGAAGCAGCCGGTAAACACGGCGCTCGTCGGTGTTGAACACTGGCCGCGCGGTCAAGGCCCAATCGGTCGGCAAAGGGGCCTGGTGCGGTGCGGGACGCGGACGCAGGGCCCACACCGCCAGTGCGATCACGGCCACGCCCAGCACGGCCACAAGGATGATCCACGGAAGCATTTGCATGGTCACGGCGTCGTCTGACAGCCGGCCCCGCGATGCATGGCCCTGGTCAGAATGTCCCTCAAGAAGAAGTCTGGATTGTTACGCACAAGTTCCAACGCCAAGCATCCCCAACATGAGGTGTCGGTGCGTCAATCGGTCACCCCGATGCCGATGGGGGTTTGTTGGAAATGTGAGTTTTCACTTCTGTAATGGCATCGATGATTTCTTGGAATCGATGCGCCTGGACTTTCAGCCGATAGTCGATCTCGGCGGCCTGCTCCTCCATCAGCTCGCCAAATCTGGTCGCGATTGTTTCCGGTGGGAGCTTCAGCCAGGCCTCGGTTTCAGAGCCGGAACGCTCTACCGTGGCGCCTGCCTTGCGGGCGATCTTGAGCATGGCCGTGTTCTCGCTCAGGGCATGGATGAACAGCGTGTCCACGCCCCGGTTGCGCGCATGCATGACCGCATGCTCGAAAAGGCGGGCGCCGTATCCGCGGCCGCGGGCCTTGGATGCCACGGACACGCCGAATTCCGCCACGGCATTGGAGCCGCACTGAGGCATGGAGACATTGGCCAGGTGGGCCATGGCGATCAGGTCCAGCCGGCGATTGAAGATGCCGAACACTTCGTCGCGGTCGAAGTCGATGTGCTCGACGTACTTGTCGATCTGCTCGTCGGTGGCGGGGTAGCCGAAGCGCAGGTAGCGGTCATGCGGGCCCAGTGCCTTCAGGTGGTCGGCGATGCGGCTGCGATGGCGCGGGGCGAGCGAGCGGATGGGCACCCAGGCCCACAGGCTGAAGGCGGCGGCGAGGGGAGAGGGGGCGTGCGGCGGGGTGACCGCGGGCGTCGGCGATGAACGGTGATCCACCATGATCGACTCCTTGGTGTTAACCCTAATTCTACCAAGGCTGGGTGACATCGGCAGGTCGGCCGTTACCTGACGCGGCGCGGAACTCTGCTAGAATCAAAAGCTTTCCCGAATCCAGCTCCAGGGAAAGAGCGTTCCTGGCCACGAAGGCCGTGGACGTACCGCCTAAGAGGCCGCCATCCAAAGAAGCGGCACCGACCGCGGGTCGAGGGGCTTACTTTACTCAAGTCATTCCATGAAAACCTTCAGCGCAAAACCCGCCGAAGTGACGCATGAGTGGTTTGTGATTGACGCAACCGATAAGGTTCTCGGACGGGTGGCCAGTGAAGTCGCCCTCCGCCTGCGCGGCAAGCACAAGGCCATCTACACGCCTCACGTCGATACCGGCGACTTCATCGTCGTCGTCAACGCAGACAAGATCCGCGTGACCGGCAACAAGGCCACCGACAAGGTGTACTACCGCCACACGGGCTACCCGGGCGGCATCTACGCCACCAAGTTCAAGGACATGCAAGCCAAGCACCCCGGCCGCGCCCTGCAAAAGGCGGTCAAGGGCATGCTGCCCAAGGGTCCTCTGGGCTACGCGATGGTCAAGAAGCTGAAGGTCTATGCCGGTGCCGAGCACCCGCACGCCGCTCAGCAGCCCAAAGTGCTCGAGATCTAAGGACAGCGGCAATGATCGGAAATTGGAACTACGGAACCGGCCGCCGCAAGTCTTCGGTGGCGCGCGTGTTCATCAAGAAGGGCACGGGCCAGATCGTCGTGAACGGCAAGCCGGTGGAACAGTACTTCGGCCGCCAGACGTCCATCATGGTCGTCAAGCAGCCCCTGGTGCTGACTGCCAACGACGCTGCCTTCGACGTGAAGGTGAACGTGCATGGCGGTGGCGAATCCGGCCAGGCCGGTGCTGTGCGTCATGGCATCACCCGCGCACTGATCGACTACGACGCAGCGCTCAAGCCCGAACTGAGCCGCGCCGGCTTCGTGACGCGTGACGCGCGCGAAGTGGAGCGCAAGAAGGTCGGTCTGCACGGCGCCCGTCGCCGCAAGCAGTTCAGCAAGCGCTGATCGAGCTTCAGCTCTATCGCTCGAACGAGCAAGGAAACAAGGCCGCTTCATGCGGCCTTTTTCTTGCTCGCTTCCAGGCCATCTGCCACCACTGCGGTTTTTGCGAAACCCTCGGACACACTGGACATGCGCTGGAAACTGATGCGTCGAAGACTGTCGGTCAGCGCCCCGCGCATGATCGTCCGCAGTCACCTGCCCTGGCCCTTGCGCTGGGCCGTCGTGGCCCTGATGCTGGGCTTTTCAGCGGCGATCGCGGTGTGGGCCTTCGAGTTCGGCAAGGACATCGCCGGGCTGGACAAGGGCGCCAAGGAAGAGCTGACGCAACTGCGCATCGAGGTGGCCCAGCTCAAGGCTGAGCGCGAGCGCACGTTGTCGGTGGCCAACACGGCCGACAGCCTGCTCAAGGCGGAGAAGGCCTCCCAGGAGCGCCTGACCCAGCAGCTCAAGCAGATCGAAGCCGAGAACCTGGCCATGAAGGCAGACCTGGGCTTCTTCGAGCGGCTGCTGCCCGCTGGCGCCAGCGCGGGGCTGAGCATCCGGGGCTTCCAGGCCGAGGCCAAGGCGCCGGGCCAGATCCGCTTCACCTTGCTGGTCATGCAACCCGGAAAGACACAAGCTGAATTCCGCGGTAACTACGAACTGACGCTTCAGGGCACACTGGATGGCAAACCGTGGTCGTTCACGCCGCCCAATGGCAGCAAACCGCTGCAGTTGAAACAGTATTTGCGGGTTGAAGGAATGGTCGATCATCCCCCGGCGGCCGTGGTAAAAACCCTGCAGATCCGGGTGTTGGACGCGAGCGGCGGCCTCCGGGCCACACAGACCGCCAAATTGTGAAGTCGTGTCGGCATGCGTTGTGCTTTTGACTGCCGACAGCCTCGTTGGAGACATCATGTTCAGCAGCAAGAAAAAGCAGCCGCCGATCCGTACGCTGATCGGCGAGGGAACCGTCATCCAGGGTGAAGTGCGCTTCACCGAAGGCCTGCGCATCGACGGCGAGGTCCATGGCGACGTGTTCGCCACCGGCGAGGGGCACAGCATCCTCGTGATCAGCGAGAAAGCGCGCGTGCACGGCAAGGTCAAGGCGGCGCACGTGATCATCAACGGCAGCGTGGCCGGGCCGGTGGTGTCCGACGGACTGCTCGAATTGCAGCCCAAGGCGAGCATTGTGGGCGATGTGCGCTACGAGGTCCTTGAAATGCACCAGGGCGCCACCATTGAAGGTGACATGCGCCCGCTCAAGGCCGAAGAGAAGCCCGCACTCAAACTGGCGGCTTCGAACGGCGGATAATGCGGGTTCGCGTTATTCGTTTGGAGTCCCCATGAGTGCCCTCGCCGAAACCCCCAACACCATCCCCGCGGACGAACCGCCGCCGCCGCTGGTGTTCACCGACAGCGCCGCCTCCAAGGTGCGCGAGCTGGTCGACGAGGAAGGCAACCCCGACCTCAAGCTGCGTGTCTTCGTGCAGGGTGGCGGTTGCTCCGGCTTCCAGTACGGCTTCACCTTCGACGAGATCATCAACGACGACGACACGCAGATGCACAAGAACGGCGTGACGCTGCTGATCGACGCGATGAGCCTGCAGTACCTCATGGGCGCCGAGATCGACTACAAGGACGACCTGCAAGGCGCCCAGTTCGTGATCAAGAACCCCAACGCCACGACGACCTGCGGTTGCGGATCGAGCTTCTCGGTCTGATCTGCGCTGGTTCGTGACAAAAGGCCGCCTTCGGGCGGCTTTTGCATTTCTGCAGGGAGAGTTGCCTAGGCGGGGTAGAACGCGCCCAGGATGCGAGGCCCGGCTGCCCCGGTCACGGCTGTGAGGTTGCCCGGCTGTCTCTCGACGAAAGCCTTCGCCAGCCATGCAAAGGCCGCGGCCTCCACCTCCAGCGGCGGCAAGCCCTGGTCATCAGTGGGGCGCACGGTGGCGTGGGGCAGGTGCGATGCGATGGATCGCATGAGGTGGCCGTTCAAGGCGCCGCCACCGCAGACCAGCACGCGGGTGGCGTCGCTGGCATGGGCCTGTATGGCCGTCGCGGCGGACCAGGCCGTGAGTTCGGCGAGCGTGGCTTGCACGTCCGCCGGGTTGGCGGAGCTCGGGCCGGAAGACAGCATCGATGCCAGCCACACCGCGTTGAAGAGATCGCGGCCCGTGCTCTTGGGCGGCGCCTTCGCGAAGAACGGCTCGGCCTGCATGCGCGACAGCAGCGTCGCGTCGATGCGGCCTGACGCGGCCCAGGCGCCATCGCGGTCGAAAGGCTGGCCGCGATGCGTGAGGCACCAATGGTCCATCAGCGCGTTGGCCGGCCCGCAGTCGAAGCCGATGGTGCGGCCATCCGCTGACAGCGCGGTGATGTTGGCGATGCCGCCGAGATTGAGCACGGCAACCGTCACGCCGGGCCGGCCGAACACCGCACGATGGAAGGCCGGCACCAGTGGCGCGCCCTGGCCACCAGCCGCCACATCGCGCGAGCGGAAATCGGCAATCACGTCGATGCCGGTCAGCTCGGCCAGCAAGGCGGGATTGTTGAGCTGCAGCGTGTAGCCGGTGCCATCGAACTCGCCGGGACGATGCCGCACCGTCTGCCCATGCGCACCGATGGCACGCACCTGCGAGGCGTCGATGCGGCTTTGGCGCAGCAGGTCCGACACCACGGCGGCGTAGACACGCACGAGGGCGTTGCCCGCCAGCGCCGCACGATGCAGTTCATCCGCACCCGCCGTGTTGAGCGCCATCAGCTCGGCAGCCACCGCAGAATCGAAGCCGCGATGCGCATGCGCCACCACGCGAAGGCTCGCTGCCGCGCTGCCGCCGAACTCGCACAACACACCATCCACGCCATCCAGCGAGGTGCCGGACATCAGCCCGATGTAGAGATCTGCCATGCGCGGATTGTGCCCGCCGAAAAGCACAAGGCCCGCGGTCGGCGGGCCTTGTGGTGGGAGAAGCGGCGCGCCTTACTCGGCGTACATGCTCGACCCGGCAATCGTCTGCGCCGCATCCAGCTGCGCGCGAACGCCTTGCGCCACCTGCGTGAACTGCACCTTCCCGGCGGGCGAGATGGTCAGCGTCTCAGACGCCTTGGCAATCGTCAGCGGGTTCTGGTGGATGCCGTTGAGCTTCACCTCGAAGTGCAGGTGCGGCCCGGTGGCCCAGCCGGTCGCGCCGACCGCGCCGATGCGCAGGCCCTGGTCCACGCGCTGGCCACGCCGCACGTCGATGCGGCTCAGGTGCGCATACACCGTCGAGCGGTTGTTGCTGTGCTTGATGCTGACCACGTTGCCGTAGCCGTTCTGCCAGCCGGCGAACTCCACCGTGCCGTCGCCCACGGTGCGCACCGGGGTGCCGCTGGGGGCGCCATAGTCCACGCCGTTGTGCTGTTTCCAGGTCTGCTGGATGGGGTGCATGCGCATCGCGAAGCCGGAGGTGATGCGCGAGAACTCCAGCGGGCTGGCGAGGAACGAACGGCGCTTGCTCTGGCCGTTCATGTCGAAGTAGGCGCCCTTGCCACTGGCCGGGTCCTTGAACCAGACGGCAGAGAAGGTCTTGCCGTTGTTGGTGAACTCCGCCGCCAGCACGCGGCCGGAGGACTGGCTCCAGGTGATGGGCTCGCCGTCGGCCGTCAGGGCTTCGTAGATCACGCGGAAGCTGTCGCCTCGGCGCAGCTCGCGGTGGAAGTCGACGTCGGTGGCGAAGATCTCCGCCAACTGGTTGGCGACCGGATCAGGAATGTGGGCGTCGTCGGTGGCCGCGAACAGCGAATTGCGGATCGTGCCGCTGCCCATGCGGATCTGCGAGGCCATCGGCAAGGTGTCCACCTTGGCCTGGAACTGCCCGTTCACGCGGCTGATGCGCAGCCGGGTGAAGTGCGTGCCGGCCTGCTCGCTGTTCTCGGCGGCGTAGCGGGCGACGAGGAAATCCAGTTCGCCCGAGGCATCGGTGCGGACCTGGACCATCTTGCCGGCCCGGCCGGACACCAGCTTCCTGGCCACCGCATCGCCGCGGATGAAGGCGGCGGCGTGCGGGTCGTCGACGTTCAGCCGGCGCAGCAGGGTGTCGGCGGTGTCGCTGGCGCGCGTCAGGTCGTTGCGGTAGAGCTCCAGCTCGTTGGCGGCCAGGGCTTCCAGCTGTGACGTAATGCCTTCCGGGGTGACGGTTTCCGTCACGATGCGACTCGGGAGGTCAGCTGCGTCGGGCGCCAGGGGCGCGATGCCGAAGGCCGTCACGCCGAAGCCAGCCAGGGCCAGGACCACCGCCGTGGTGATGCTGCGGGGGTGCCGGGAGACAAATTTTCCGGTGCGCTCCAGGGCCGAGGCCACAGCGCTGTCAACAGGATCCAACGAACTCAATTTGTGTCCCGGGGCCTGGCGGCCCGTCTAGCTGGCCTGCGCCATGCGGCGCAGGCTGGGTTGTACTTCACGACCCGAGGCGTCCACTAGAATCGCAACGCTTTCAAGTCCCGCTGGGATCGTGCGGTTGCCGGACCCTTCGCCCCGGCCGCAGCCGCCGCGCAGTATACCGACGCACCGCCGCGGAAAAGTCCGTAGAAGCCCCATCGAGGCACCCCTTCCAAACCGCTGTTCGCATCCCGATGACTCAGCCTGCCGAGCCCGTGTCCACCCCTCCCAAGTACCCCATCACCGACCAAGTTCTGGAGGCGATGGCGATTTCCAAAAGGGGCTGTGACGAGCTGTTACCCGAGGGTGACTGGCTGGCCAAGCTGGCACGTTCCCATGCAACAGGTGTGCCACTTCGGATCAAGCTGGGCCTGGACCCGACGGCACCCGACATCCACATCGGCCACACGGTGGTGCTCAACAAGATGCGCCAGCTCCAGAACCTGGGGCATACCGTGATTTTTCTCATAGGCGACTTCACCTCGATGATCGGCGACCCGTCGGGCCGCAACACCACCCGCCCGCCGCTCACGCGCGAGCAGATCGAGGCCAATGCCCAGACCTACTACAAGCAGGCCAGCCTGGTGCTGGACCCGAGCAAGACCGAGATCCGCTACAACTCCGAATGGAGCGACCCGCTGGGCGCGCGCGGCATGATCCAGCTCGCGGCCAAGTACACCGTGGCGCGCATGATGGAGCGCAACGACTTCAGCGAGCGTTTCAAGGCCGGCACGCCCATCAGCGTGCATGAGTTCCTGTACCCGCTGATGCAGGGCTACGACTCGGTGGCGCTCAAGAGCGATCTGGAACTGGGCGGGACCGACCAGAAGTTCAACCTGCTGGTCGGGCGCGCGCTGCAGACCGAATACGGCCAGGAGCCGCAGTGCATCCTGACCATGCCGCTGCTCGAAGGGCTCGATGGCGTCGAGAAGATGTCCAAGAGCAAGGGCAACTACATCGGCATCACGGATCATCCGAACGACATGTTCGCGAAGGTCCTGTCCATCAGCGACGAGATGATGTGGAAGTACTTCAAGCTGCTGAGCTGGCAGAGCGAGGCGGACATCGCGAAGCTGAAGGCCGAGGTGGATGGCGGGCGCAATCCGAAGGAGGCGAAGGTGATCCTGGCCAAGGAGATCACCACGCGCTTTCACGATGCCGCGGCGGCCGATGCGGCGGAGGCCGACTTCAACAACCGGGCGCGCGGCGGTATTCCCGATGAGATTCCCGAGGTCTCGCTGACTGGCGCTCCGCTGGGCATTGGCCAGTTGCTCAAGCAGGCGAATCTGGCGCCGTCGACCACCGAGGCCGGGCGCCTGATCGATGGCAACGGTGTGCGCGTGGATGGCAGTGTGGTCAGCGACAAGGCACTCAGGCTCGGACCTGGTGTTTACGTGGTGCAGGTCGGCCGTCGCAAGTTCGCCCGCGTTACGCTCGGATCATGATCCACCGCCGCCACGTCCTCTGCCTCATCGCTGCACTCGCCGGTTCGGGTGCGGCGCGTGCCGAGCTCTCGCCGGCCGAGCGCGCACGCATCGAGCGGCTCATCCGCTACGTCGAGTCGCGCAAGGACGTGCGCTTCGTGCGCAACGGCACCGACTACTCCTGCGACGATGCCGCCAAGTTCCTGCGCAAGAAGCTCGACAGCATGGGCGAGCACGTCAACACCGCGCACGAATTCATCGACCAGATCGCTTCGAAGTCCAGCACCAGCGGGCAGCCGTACACCATCCGTTTCGCCAGCGGCCTCATCGAGCCGGCGGCGAAGTTCCTGCAGGATGAGTTGAAGCGCATGGACGCGGGCAAGTGACCGCACCGGCTTCTTCGTCGTCGCACCACGCGAACTCTGGCCTGTCGGTCAGCGCCTTCCTCAAGCTGTCGGTGCTCGCCGCGCTGGCAACCATCGGGCTGAAGACCGCGGCCTGGTGGGTCACCGGATCGGTGGGGCTGCTGTCAGACGCGATGGAGTCCTTCGTCAACCTGGCTGCCGCCATGTTTGCGCTGGTGATGGTGACCATCGCCCAGGCACCGGCCGATGACGACCATCCCTATGGCCACAACAAGGCCGAGTACTTCTCCAGCGGCTTCGAGGCGATGATGATCCTCGGCGCGTCGCTGGCCATCATCTGGACGGCCTTGCACCGCTGGTTCTCGCCGCAGCCGCTCGAGTCACTGGGCTGGGGCGTGGCCTTGTCCATCGGCAGTTCGGCCATCAACGGCGTGCTCGCCACGGCCATGTTGCGTGCGGCCCGGCGCCACGACTCCATTGCGCTCGAAGCCGACGCGCGCCACCTGATGACCGACGTGTGGACGTCCGTGGGCGTGGCTGGTGGCCTGCTGCTGGTGCCGCTCACCGGCCTGCTGTGGCTGGACCCGTTGCTGGCCATCCTGGTGGCGGTGAACATTCTTCGCGAGGCCTACGGGCTGCTGCGCCGCTCGGTGGACGGCCTGATGGACCGCGCGCTCTCCGACGAGGACCGTGGCCGCATCGACGCCGCCTTGCAGCAGCTCACCAGCGAGCACGTTCACTTCGACCACCTGCGGTCACGCCGTGCGGCCAATGCCAAGTTCTGCCAGCTGCACATGCACGTCCCGTCCGAATGGCTGCTCGGCCGTGCCTTTCGCGAGCGCGACGAAGTGGAGCGCCGGCTCATCGACTCCGTGCGCGGCCTGCGCGTGACCATTGAGCTGCTGCCCGAAGGCAAGGAGCCGGTGGGCGTGCGGCAGGCGGAGGGCTGAGATGCTGGCGGTAGTGCAACGGGTCGCGCATGCGCGCGTGGAGGTCGAAGGCCGCACCACCGGCCAGATCGAACGCGGCCTGCTGGTGCTGGTTTGCGCCGAGCCGGCCGACACCGAAGCCATCGCCGACAAGCTGGTCGCCAAGCTGCTCAAGCTGCGCATCTTCAGCGACGAGGCAGGCAAGATGAACCGCAGCGTGGTCGATGTACAGGGCGGCCTGCTGATCGTGAGCCAGTTCACCCTGGCCGCGGACACTTCGGGCGGCAACCGTCCAAGCTTCAGCGGTGCCGCGCCCGCGGCCTTGGGTGAAGCGCTGTACGAGCGTGTGCTGGCGACAGCCCGGTCTCAGCACCCGATCGTGCAAAGCGGCGAGTTCGGTGCGGACATGAAGGTCCACCTGCTCAATGACGGACCTGTCACCATCCCCATGACCTTGCGCGATTGAGCTTTCCTCATTCGCGTACCCACTCGCACCTTTGCCACAACCCGAACACACGCGACAGACAAAGAAAAAGGCCGCCCGAAGGCGGCCTGTCAATCTGCGAGCATCCAACCATTCAATCGGCGTACTGTCCCGCCGCCTTGATCACCGGCCCCCACTTGCTGATTTCGCTTTCCACGAACTTCTTGTGGTCCGCGCCATTCACGCGGTTGTCGGTGATGATCACCGCGCCCAGCGACTCCTCGCGCTTGATGAATTCCGCGTCCTTGAGCGCGGCCTTCAGGGCGGTGTTGATCTTGTCCTGCGCAGCCTTGGGCGTGCCCTTCGGTGCGTACAGCGCGTGCCAGATGGTCACGTTGAAGCCCTTGAGCCCCGCTTCATCCAGCGTCGGCAGGCCAGACAGCGCCGCCGTCTTCAAGCGGGCCTTGCTCGTCACGGCATAGGCCTTGATCTTGCCGCCCTCGATCTGCGTGGTGGTGTTGGTCGTCTGGTCGCACATGATGTCGACCTGGCCACCGATGAGGTCCGTCATTGCCGGTCCCGTGCCCTTGTACGGCACCGTCTGCATCTCGATCTTGGTGGCGCTCTGGAACATCAGGCCGCACAGGTGCGAGGCGGAGCCCAGGCCCGCGTTCGCGAGGTTGACCTTGCCCTTGTTGGCTTCCAGCCACTTCACGAGTTCGCCGTAGTTCTTGGCCGGCAGCGTCGGCTTGGAGACCAGCGTCATGGGCACCTCGTTGATCATGCCGAGGTACTCGAAGTCCTCCAGCGTCTTGTATTGCAGGTTGCGGTACAGCGCGGGCGCCGTGGAGATGCCTGCGTGGGCCAGCAGCAGCGTGTAGCCGTCTGGTGCAGCCTTGGCGACCTTGGTGGCGCCCAGCGTGCCGCCGGCGCCGCCCACGTTCTCGATGATGATCGTGGCGTTGCCCATGGGCTTGCGCAGGGCTTCGGCCAGGTCGCGCGCCACCTTGTCGGTGGGGCCGCCCGCGGCGAAGGGCACGACGATGGTGATCGGCTTGTCCGGGTAGTCGGCAAAAGCGGAGGCAGCGGCGAGGGTGGCCACGGCGGCGAACAGCAGGCGTTTCATGGGTTGCTTTCCCTGGTTGGCAATACTGTCCAGGATTGTGTGCCGGACCCCACCGTGCGGATTGCGGAAACTACGTAATGCCCGGGAAAGCCCGGGAAAGCCATCACACGTGCTACTCGTAGCTGCGCGCGTCCTCGATCACCTTGCCGTCGTTGGGCAGGCTGCCGGGCTCGCTGAACACCACGTTGCCGCGCAGCTTGGTCACCTCACGAATGCTCTCGGCGATGCGCGCATCCAGCCCTTCCGACCGCGACGCCACCTCCACCTTCAAGGTCATCTGGTCATTGGCCATCTCACCGCTGACCACCAGCCGCGCCCGATGCACCTCGGGATGGCGCCGGGCGATGGCTGCGACCTGCGAGGGATGCACGAACATGCCGCGCACCTTGGCCGTCTGGTCGGCCCGGCCCATCCAGCCGCGGATGCGGGTATTGGTGCGGCCGGTGGGACACGGGCCCGGCATCACGGCCGACAGGTCGCCGGTGCCGAAGCGGATCAGCGGGTAGTCCTTGTTCAGCGTTGTCACCACGATCTCACCGACTTCGCCTGCCGGCACCGGGTCACCGGTGCCGGGCCGCACGATCTCCACGATGACGTGCTCGTCCAGCACCAGCCCTTCGCGCGCCTCGGTCTCGTAGGCGATGAGCCCGAGGTCCGCCGTGGCATAGCACTGGTAGCCCACGATGCCGCGCTCGGCCAGCCAGTCGCGCAGCGACGGCGGAAACGCCTCGCCCGACACCAGCGCCTTGCGCAGCGAGGGCAGGGCGGTGCCTTGCTCGGCCGCCTTGTCCACCATGATCTTCAGGAAGCTGGGCGTGCCCACGTAGCCGTGCGGGCGCAGCTCGGCCGCGGCCTGCAACTGCAGTTCGGTGTTGCCCACGCCGCCCGGGAACACCGTGCAGCCCAGGGCATGCGCGGCGGTTTCCATCATCGAACCCGCCGGCGTCAGGTGGTAGCTGAAGCTGTTGTGCACCAGGTCGCCCTGGCGGAAGCCGGCGGCGAACAGGGCCCGCGCGGCGCGCCAGTAGTCCGGCCCTTCGCCCTCGGGCTCGTAGATCGGACCGGGCGACGAGAACACCCGCACCGCGCCGCGGCGAGGACGCCACCCGATGGTCGCGAAGCCGCCGAAGGCATCACCTTGTACCCGCGCCGTCTTCTGGCGCTCGATCAGCTCGCTCTTGCGCGTCACCGGCAGCTTCGCCAGCGCGGTGCGGCTGCCCACCTCGCTGGGCGTCAGGTCGCCGAGGATGGCGGCATAGGCCGGCGCATGGGCCCGGGCGTGCGCCACCACGTCCGGCAGCGCGGCCATCAACGCGTTCTCGCGCTCCTCGGGTGCGCGAGTCTCCAGCGCGTCGTAATAGGCGGCCGTCGCGGCGCTCATGATGCTCACTCCTCCGTCCAGCGCACAAGGCGCTTCTTGGCGTCATCGACACACCGGCGCACGTCAGCACCGGACTTGAGCACGACACGTTCCCACTGCGGCGAGCGCGACTGGGTCTTGGCGAACTTCACGGCGATGGTGTCGCCCTCGACCGCGAGCTCGATCACCCGGCAGCCCTGCAGCTCGAAGCCGTCGCCGCGCTCGGCCAGCGGCCGCAGGTCGCGCAGGCTGCGCTTGAGCTGGATCAATGATTCCGCCGGCTTGAAGGGCGGCGGTGCAAAGAAGTCGTCACTCATGTGGATGCTCCCTCGGGACGGTCATCAACGGATCACGACAGCCAGCGCTTGCGGCGCTTGTAGCTCTTCACGTCGCGGAAACTCTTGCGGTCGCCGCCGCCCATGCCGAGGTAGAACTCCTTCACGTCCTCGTTCTCCGCCAAGTCGCGGGCCGACCCGTCCATGACGATGCGGCCGTTCTCCAGGATGTAGCCGTAGTCCGCATAGCGAAGCGCCATGCTGGTGTTCTGCTCGGCCAGCAAGAAGGTGACGCGTTCCTTGGTGTTGAGGTCCTTCACGATCTCGAACACCTCCTCCACGATCTGCGGCGCCAGGCCCATGGAGGGCTCATCGAGCAGCACCATCTTCGGGTTGGCCATCAGCGCGCGGCCGATGGCGCACATCTGCTGCTCGCCGCCCGAGGTGTAGGCCGCCTGCGAACTGCGGCGCGTCTTCAGCCGCGGGAAGTAGTTGTAGACCTTCTCCAGCGTTTGTGCGACGGCGGCCTTGCCGTCGCGGCGCGTGTAGGCGCCGGTCAGCAGGTTCTCCTCGATCGTGAGGTGCGCGAAGCAGTGCCGGCCTTCCATCACCTGCACCACGCCGCGCTCCACCATGTCGGAGGTGCTCAGCGCCTCGATGCGTTCGCCGCGCAGCTCGATGGCTCCCTTGGTCACCTCGCCCCGCTCGCCGCGCAGCAGGTTGCTCACCGCGCGCAGCGTCGTGGTCTTGCCCGCGCCGTTGCCGCCGAGCAGCGCCACGATGCTGCCCTCGCGCACCTGCAGGGACACGCCCTTCAACACGAGGATCACGTGGTTGTAGATCACCTCGATGCCGTTGACGTTCAGAACGATGTTGTCCATGGGGCGTGTCTCTGCAAGTGGTCTAGACCGGTCAGGACTGGCAATCTGCACCGGTGCGCGGCGTCAGCTTCTTCTCCGTCGCGTACTTCGCGGCCGTGGCCTTCACCAGCGGCTTGATGATCTGCTCATCCGCCTGCATCCAGTCGGAGCTGAACTTCCACTGCTTGCCGTCCCAGGTGTGGATGCGCGCCCAGGCCGAGCCCATGTGGTCCACGCACGAGGTGCTGATCGGCCGCATCACGCCCGCGAAGCCCAGTGCGTCGAGCTTGGCCTGCGTGAGGTTCAGGTTCTCCAGGCCCCAGCGCACCTGCTCGCCGGTCACGACCTTGCCCTTGCCGTAGCGCTCCTGCGCGGCGCGGATGCCTTCCACGCCCAGCATGGCGCTCATGGCGCCGCGCATGTACAGCACCTGGCCGACTTCTTCCTTCGGCCCCGTGCCCTGGCCCTTGCCGTGGACCATGCCGAGGATGTCCTGCACCACCTTGGACTGCGGTTCCGCGCCGTGCTGCATGGTCACCGCGTTGTAGCCCTTGGCGCCTTCGGCCACGTCCTTCACGTCGGGCTCGGCGCCGGCCCACCACACGCCGTACATCTTCTCGCGCGGGTAGCCCGTGGCCTGGGCTTCCTTGATGGCGGTGGTGTTCATGATCCCCCAGCCCCACAGCGCGACGTAGTCAGGATGCTGCTGGCGGATCTGCAGCCAGGTGGCCTTCTGGTCCACGCCCGGTGCCGTCACCGGCAGCAGGATGAGCTCGAAGCCATGCAGCGCCGAGCGCTCGCGCATGAGCGCGATGGGTTCCTTGCCGAAGGGGCTGTCGTGGTAGACCAGCGCGATCTTCTTGCCCTTGAGCTTGTCCCAGCCGCCTTCCTTCTTGGCGATGGCCTGCAGGATGGTGTCGCTGGCGACCCAGTAGGTGCCGGCGATCGGGAAGTTCCACTTGAACACCGAGCCGTCGGCCGATTCGCTGCGGCCGTAGCCCACGGTCACCAGCGGAATCTTGTCGGTCGGCGCCTTCTCGGTGATGGCGAAGGTGCCGCCGGTGGACAGCGGCTGCACGAACGATGCGCCCTTGCCCTTCAGGCGCTCGTAGCACTCCACCGTGCGGGCGGTGTCGTAGCCGGTCTCGCATTCCTCGAAGGCGAGCTTCACACCGTTCACGCCGCCGCGGGCATTGACGAGCTTGAGGTAGTCCACGAAGCCGTTGGCCCAGGGCGTGCCGTTGGGCGCGTACGGGCCGGTGCGGTACGACAGCACGGGAATGAACTGCTCCTTGGCCTGCGCCAGGGCAGCGGTGCTGCCAAGCGTGGCCGACAGGACCGCGACAGCGAGGGCGAGATGTCGAAACTTCATGAATGTCTCCTGTTGTGTGTGCAAACCGCGGGTGAACAAAACCGGCTCCGATGTCAACTCAATGTGGGAAGGGCCACAGGCGCAGCTTCTGCTTTCCGGTGGACCACAGCTTGGCCAGGCCGTGCGGCTCGACGATGAGGAACCACACGATCAGCGCGCCGAAGATCATCAGCTCCGCATGCGAGATGCCCGCTGTGGAGATGTTGATGCCGAACAGGCCGAGCAGCGCCGGCAGGAACAGGTTCAGCGCGATGGGCAGGATGACGATGAAGGCCGCCCCGAAAAAGCTGCCCATGATCGAGCCCAGTCCGCCGATGATCACCATGAACAGCAGCCGGAAGGACTGGTCCACCGAGAAGGCCGCAGGCTCCCACGCGCCGAGGTAGACGAAGGCCCACAGCGCGCCGGCCACGCCGATGATGAATGAGCTGACCGCGAAGGCCGTGAGCTTGGCGTACATGGGGCGGATGCCGAGCACTGCTGCGGCCACATCCATGTCGCGGATGGCCATCCACTCGCGGCCGATGGCGCTGCGCACCAGGTTCTTGGCCAGCAGCGCGATCACCGTGAGCACGCCCAGGCAGAAGATGTACTTGGCGGGCGCGCTCTCGATGGGCATGCCGAACACCTGCAGGTTGGACACCGACACCGAGCCCGAGGGCGTGTCCAGCGTGAACCACTTGATGCGCAGGAACATCCAGTCGGCGAAGAACTGGGCGGCCAGCGTGGCGACTGCGAGGTACAGGCCCTTCACGCGCAGGCTCGGCAATCCGAACAGCACGCCGAAGCAGGTGGCGCACAGGCCGCCCAGCAGCATGGCAGGCACCAGGGGCAGGCCGGGGATGCGCATGAAGAAGTTGTAGGCCCCGTAGGCGCCGACCGCCATGAAGGCGCCCGAGCCCAGCGAGATCTGTCCGCAGTACCCCACGAGGATGTTCACGCCCAGCGCGGCGAGCGACATGATGACGAAGGGAATCAGCAGCGCGCGCAAGAGGTAGTCGCTGGCCAGGCCCGGCACGACGACGAAGGCCACCACCAACAGCAAGATGATGAAGAGGCGGTCCTGGGCGATCGGGAAGATCGCCTGGTCAGCGCGGTAGCTCGTCTTGAACTGGCCGTTTTCGCGGTAGATCATGGGGTGGGCCTCGGGTCAGACGCGGTCGATGATCTTCTCGCCGAACAGGCCCTGCGGCCGCACGAGAAGGAAGCACAGGGCCAGCACGTAGGCGAACCAGATCTCGATGCCGCCGCCCAGCATGGGGCCGATGAACACCTCGGCGAGCTTCTCGCCGACGCCGAGGATCAGGCCGCCCACGATCGCGCCCGGCACCGACGTGAGGCCGCCCAGGATCACCAGCGGCAGCGCCTTGAGCGCCAGCACCGACAGCGAGAACTGCACGCCCAGCTTGCTGCCCCAGATGATGCCGGCCACCAGCGCGACGAAACCCGCCACGCTCCACACGATGACCCAGATGCGGTTCAGCGGGATGCCGATGGACTGCGCGGCCTGGTGGTCATCGGCCACGGCGCGCAGCGCGCGGCCGGTGCCGGTGTACTGGAAGAACGCGGCCAGCGCCGCGACGAGCGCAGCCGCGATGACGGCCGCCACCAGGTCTTCCTGGTTCACCAGCAGCCCGCCCTGGAAGGTGCTCTCCAGCAGGAACATCGGATCCTTGGGCATGCCCACGTCGATCTTGTAGATGCTGGAGCCGAACAGCGTCTGGCCGAAGCCGTCGAGAAAGTACGACACCCCCAGTGTCGCCATCAGCAGCGTGACGCCTTCCTGGTTCACGAGCTTGCCCAGCACGAAGCGCTCGATGAGCCAGGCGCACACGATCATCAGCACCATGGCCACGACGAAGGCCAGTGCGTTCGCCACGAACTTGCTCTCGATGCCGGTCCACTGCGGGATCCATTCCGAGAAGCGCGCCATGGCGAGCGCGGCGAACAGCACCATCGCGCCCTGCGCGAAGTTGAAGACGCCCGAGGCCTTGAAGATGAGCACGAAGCCCAGGGCGACGAGCGAGTACAGCATGCCCGTCATGAGGCCGCCGATGATGGTTTCGAGGATCGGTCCCATGCGTGCTCCGTCAGTGGCTGGTGCCCAGGTAGGCCTTGATGACGTCGGGGTTGCGGCGCACCTCGTCGGGCGTGCCGTCGCCGATCTTCTTTCCGTAGTCGAGCACCACGACGCGGTCCGAGATGTCCATCACCACGCCCATGTCGTGCTCGATCAGCACGATGGTCGTGCCGAACTCGTCGTTCACGTCGAGGATGAAGCGGCACATGTCCTGCTTCTCTTCGACGTTCATGCCGGCCATGGGCTCGTCCAGCAGCAGCACCTTGGGCTCCATCGCCAGCGCACGTCCCAGGTCCACGCGCTTCTGCAAGCCGTAGGGCAGGCGACCCACCGGCGTCTTGCGGTGCGCCTGGATCTCCAGGAAGTCGATGATGCGCTCCACGAACTCGCGGTTGCGGATCTCTTCCTTTTCGGCCGGCCCGATGCGCAGCGCCTGCAGCAGGAGGTTGCTCTTCATGCGCAGGTTGCGGCCGGTCATGATGTTGTCCAGCACGCTCATGCCCTTGAAGAGCGCGAGGTTCTGGAAGGTGCGTGCCACGCCCATCTCGGCCACCTGGCGCGAGTTCATGTGCCTGAAGGTCTTGCCGCGGAAGGTGATGGCGCCTTGCTGCGGCCGGTACACGCCGTTGATGCAATTGAGCATGGAGCTCTTGCCCGCGCCGTTGGGGCCGATGATGGCGCGGATCTCGTGCTCGCGCACATTGAAGCTGATGTCGGTGAGCGCCTTCACGCCGCCAAACGACAGGCTGATGTTCTGGACGTCCAGCACGACGTCGCCGATGCGGCGCTGCGCGACGGGCGTGTCGTGGGCTTGCGCGTCGTTGGATGCGGTGTCTTGCGCGTCGATGGCCATGGCCGGCTCGGGCTTCATGGCGGCTGCGGCGAGGGCGGTCATGCGGCGCTCCGGACGGAATGGAATGTCTTGGCATCGACGATGCGAAGCTCGGCGCTGACCACACCCGTGCGGCCGTCCTCGAACTTCACCTGCGTCTCGATGTATTGCGAATCGCGGCCGGCGTACAGCGCATCCACCAGCACGCCGTATTTCTCGGCGATGGCGCCGCGGCGGACCTTGCGCGTGCGCGTGAGCTCGCCGTCGTCGGCGTCCAGCTCCTTGTGCAGCACGAGGAAGCGGCTGATCTGGCTGCCCGCCAGGCGCTCGTCCTGCGAGAGGTCGGCGTTGACCTTCTCCACGCATTCGCGCACCAGCTCGATCACCTCCGGCTTGGCCGCCAGGTCGGTGTAGCCGGCATACGGCAGGTTGCGGCGCTCGGCCCAGTTGCCCACCGCCTCGAAGTCGATGTTCACGAAGGCGCAGACCTTCTCGCGCTTGTCGCCGAAGGCCACGGCCTCCTTGATGAACGGGAAGAACTTGAGCTTGTTCTCCACGTACTTGGGCGCGAACATGGCGCCGTCGTTGGCGCCGCCCATGATGCGTCCCACGTCCTTCGCACGGTCGATGATCTTCAGGTGGCCGCCGTGGTCGAGGAAGCCGGCATCGCCCGTGCGGTACCAGCCGTCGGCCGTGAGCACCTCGGCGGTGGCTTCGTCGTTCTTGTAGTAGCCCTTGAGCAGGCCCGGCGAGCGCACGAGGATCTCGCCGCTGTCCAGCACCTTCAGCTCGACGCCGGCGATGGGCACGCCCACGGTGTCGGACTTGGCCTCGTTGTCCGGCTGCAGGCAGACGAACACCGCGGTCTCGGTGGAGCCGTAGAGCTGCTTCAGGTTGATGCCGATGGCGCGGTAGAACACGAACAGGTCCGGCCCGATCGCCTCGCCCGCGGTGTAGGCCACGCGCACGCGGCTGAAGCCCAGCGTGTTGCGCAAGGGGCCGTAGATGAGCACGTCGCCCAGCGCGTAGAGCATGCGGTCGGCGAAGGACAGCGGCTTGCGGTCCATGCGCGCGGGGCCAACGCGGCGGGCCAGGTCCATGAAGCGCTTGAACAGCCAGCGCTTGGGCGCGCCCGCGTCTTCCATGCGGATCATCACCGAGGTGAGCAGTGCCTCGAAGACGCGCGGCGGCGCGAAGTAGTAGGTGGGGCCGATCTCGCGCAGGTCGATGCTCACCGTTTCGGCGGACTCGGGGCAGTTGACCACGTAGCCGCAGGCCAGCCACTGCGAGAAGGAGAAGATGTTCTGGCCGATCCACGCGGGCGGCAGGTAGGCCAGCACTTCTTCCTGGCTGGTGAGCCTGTCGAAGCTGGCGCCGGCCTGCGCGCGGTCGATGAGCGTGAAGTGCGTGTGCACGACGCCCTTCGGATGGCCGGTGGTGCCGGAGGTGAAGAACATCGCGGCCACGTCATGCGGCTGGATGTCGTTCACCCATTGTTCGAAGCGGCCCGGTGCCTTGGCGTCGAGCTGTGCGCCGTCGGACACGAGCACATCCAGCGCTTCCAGGCCGCGCTCGCGGTAGTTGCGCAGGCCGCGCGGATCGTCATACCAGATGCGCGCGAGCTGCGGGCACTGCTCGCGGATCTCCAGCAGCTTGTCGACCTGCTCCTGGTCTTCCACCACGGCGAAGGCGATCTCCGCGTTGTTGATGGGAAAGACGAACTCGTTGCTCACGGCGTCCTGGTACAGCGGCACGGGGATGGCACCCAGTGCCTGCGCCGCGATCATCGACGCCGACAGGCGCGGACGGTTCTCGCCGATCACTACCACGTGCTGTCCGCGCGTCACGCCGGCGGCGTGGAAGCCGGCCGCCAGTGCGCGCACCAGGCGCGCCAGTTCAGCCCAGGTCGTCGTCTGCCAGATGCCGTATTCCTTTTCACGCAGCGCTGCGTCGTCGGGACGCTTCGCCGCGTGGTCGAGCAGGAGCTTGGGAAAGCTTGTCGTCACCGGAGTCTCCTTGCGGCCTGGCAGGGACACATCGTGCAGGCCGTCACATTGGGGTCTGATGCTACGGAGAAGTTTGACGCCATGTTGTCGGTGCGACGACAATCCCCGGGTCCGCCCCCTCAGGACTTTCCCGAGGTGCCATGAACACTGCGCAGATCTCCGTGCCCCTGTGGCAACGAGCCCGGCCACTCACAGAAGCCGAGCTCGAGAACATTCCCTGGATGAAGTCGCTCAGCCGCGCGGAGCAGGAGCACGCGGCCTCGCACCTGCGCGCCGCGACGGCACAGGCGGGCGACACCCTGTGCCGCATCGGCAAGCCGCCCACCTACTGGTTCGGCGTGATCGACGGCTTGCTCAAGATGAGCAACGACAACGCGAACACGCCGCCCATCACTTTCACCGGCGTGCCGCCGGGCGCGTGGTTCGGCGAAGGCACGCTGCTCAAGCGCGAGCCTTATCGCTACAACATCCAGGCCCTGCGCAAGAGCACGGTGGCGGGGTTGCCCATCGACACCTTCCACGAACTGCTGGACACGAGCCTCGCGTTCAACCGCTTCGTGCTGCGGCAGTTGAACGAGCGGCTCGGGCAGTTCATCGCGGCGGTGGAGATCGACCGCCTCAACGACACCGATTCACGCGTGGCGCGAGGATTGGCGGCGATGTTCCATCCCATCCTGTACCCCGGCGTGGGGCAGTTGCTGCGCATCACGCAGCAGGAGCTGGGCTATGTGGTCGGCTTGTCGCGGCAGCGGGTGAACGAGGCGCTGAACGTGTTGCAGGACCGGGGGCTGATACGCATCGAGTATGGTGGGGTGCGGGTGCTGGACCTGGACGGCCTGCGCAACGCGGTGCCGGTGGGGGAGTCATCCATGCCGGGCTTCAACGAACGTGACCGGTGAGTCGAACGAGGCGACTGATGCATGGCATCACCGGCCCCGGCCAACGGTGGCAGACTCGCGCCACCCATCCGACACGGAGTTTCCCAATGGCTGAACACCCCATCGCGGCCTGGCATCGGCTCGTGAAGACGCAGGACGCTGCAGGCCTGGACACCCTGCTCGACGACGAGGCCGTGATGCACTCGCCGGTCGTGCACAGCCCGCAGCGCGGCAAGAAGATCACTGCGATGTACCTGGGCGCGGCGCTCCAGGTGTTCTTCAACCCGAGCTTCCGCTACGTGCGCGAGATCATCGGCAGCACCGATGCGATGCTGGAGTTCGAGACGGAGATCGACGGCATCCTCGTCAACGGCGTGGACATCATCAAGTGGAACGAGGCCGGTCGCATCGTGGACTTCAAGGTGATGATCCGGCCGTTGAAGGCGATCAACCTCATCCACCAGCGCATGGGTGCGATGCTGCAGGCTGGGAAGTGACATTGCGAGTGCGCAATGGCGATGGTCCGACGCCCCCACTACTACAGCGAAGACAGCCTGCGCCTTCTTTTCAAGATGGAGGGGCTGTTCTACCTGCGACTTTCCAATGGCGGACTTGCGGGCGTGCTCAAGTCCATGTGCATGGCAGGCAGAGACTATGCGAAGTTCTTGCAGCACTACCCGACTGTGCAATGCGAGCCGCTTGAATGGTTCTACCTGTGTCGCAGAGCGTCGTGCTCGCTGGATGAACCGTTGCTGCAGGACCTGCTTTTTTCTTATTCCTGGCGCGAAGCGAATTGGGGTGCATGGCTGGCGTTGCTGGCCCCCAGAAGTTCATTTGTCGACCACCTTGAAGAGCGCAGGCCGACGCTTTCGCACGGCGCTCATGTCATGGAACTGGCACTGGCTGCTTGCGGTGACAGACGGGTCCCGGACACGCTGGTGCAACAAGCCCGATGGGCCAGCGAGATTCGTGGTCTGCTCGAGCTGATGCCACGTGCATTCAGTCCGATGCGGCTGAATCCTTCGCAGGAACAGGAGGTAGCGATGAGCGGAAGTGTCGAGGACGTTCGTGCTGCTTTTCGGCAAGGTGGCCTCCAGCAAGCAAAGCTAGTGCTAAAGCAAGGCCCTTGGAGTGACTATGTCCTCACCCCTGCGGAGTGGCTGGCCAAAGCTGCTGGTGCGACGGTGGGGCCTCCTATGCCGGCAACCTCCCCTTGAGCCGCTGACTGCTCATTTCAACCGAAGCTGTGCCTCAGGTCCAGGCGGCGAAGCCCTTGACTACACAGTGATCGACAGCATCAGGAAACGACGTTCCTCACGCCCGACGCCACGTGCCCTGCCGGCACATGGGCCAATGCATTCTCGATGTGCCCCGTCTGGTCGTCGAAGAAGAAGTCCGGTTCGAACTCGCGCAGGAACTCGCCCTTGGGCAGGCCGCCGAGGAACATCGCCTCGTCCACGTCGATGCGCCAGTTCATCAGCGTGCGGATGGCCCGCTCATGCGCCGGTGCGCTGCGGGCCGTGACCAGCGCAGTGCGAATGCGCATGTCGCCGCTGGGGTTGCGCTGCAGGCGGTGCAGCGCCTCCAGCAGCGGCTTGAAGGGGCCGGCGGCCAGCGGTGTCTGCGCCTGGCTCGATTCGTGGCTCTGGAAAGCATCCAGCCCGTCGCGCTGGAACACCTGCTCGGCTTCGTCGGAGAAGAGCACCGCGTCGCCGTCGAAGGCGATGCGCACCTCGTTCGGATGTGCATCGGAGGCCCGCGCCGACTGCGGGTACACCCGCGCCGCCGGCACGCCCGCTTCCAGCGCTGAGCGCACGTCGGGCTCGTTGGTGGACAGGAAGAGGTTCGCGCTCAAGGGCCGCAGGTAGCGCCACGGCGACTGCCCGCGCGTGAACACGCCGCGCTGGATGGGCAGGCCGTAGTGCCTGGCCGATCGGAACACGCGCATGCCCGACACCGGGTCGTTGCGCGAGAGGATGACCACCTCCACCCGTGGCGCATCCCCCACATTGAAGGCCAGCAGCTTGTTGACCAGCGAGAAGGCCACGCCGGCCTTGGCGGGGCGGTCCACCCGTTCGAGCTGGAGCTGCATGTAGGCGCGGTCGTCCGAGGCCTCGAAGACCTGGTTCTCCTCCTCGAAGTCGAAGAGGGCGCGCGAGGAGATGGCGACGACCAGTTGGCCGTCCAGCGAGATGGGCATGCGGTCGATGATACGGGTGCCAGGTCGTCGACCCGGTCACGGCGGGCCATACCGTTCGTCCGCTTTCCGGGAAATCACGGACGCAAATGCTTACGCGCTGTCGTCGCGACGACAGGACGGGCCTCGACGCCTGCCTAGCATCCGCCCCCATGCCGCCAGCTGAGCGGCGGCTGTGGAGTAGCAAATGAGCGGTTCCTCTGGCGGGTCTTCGGACCCCACGTCGACGAATTTCCTGATGACTCGCCGCAACTGGCTGGCCCAGGCCGCGGCACTTGCCGCATCGGCCGCGGCGCCCAGTGCCTTCGCGCAGGACGACGTCATCCGTCTCGGGCAGACGGTGGCGCTGACCGGTCCGCTGGCCGACATCGGTGCCGCGATGCACCAGGGTTCCAAGCTGTATTTCGATGCCGTCAATGCCCGTGGCGGCGTGAATGGCCGCCGCATCGAACTCGTGGCGCGCGACGATGGCTACGACGTGAAGCGCGCGCTGGCGAACATCGACGGCTTCATCAAGGACCCCGGCCTCTTCGGCCTGTTCGGCTGCATGGGCACGCCCATCATCGAAGGCACGCTGCCGCTGATCCGCAACACCGACATTCCCTGCTTCTCGCCGCTCACCGGTGCCAGTTCGGCGCGGCCGGCGGACATGCGCAACGTGCTAAACCTGCGCGCGAGCTACCCCGAGGAGACGGAGCGGCTCGTGGAGCACCTGGCCACCATCGGCATCCAGCGAGTGGGCGTGGCCTACCAGAACAACTCCTTCGGCAAGGAGGTGATGAGCGCGGCGGAAGCAGCGATGAAGAAGCATCGCCTGCAGGCCGTGGTGTCGGCGCCGGTGCAAAGCGATGCCAGCGATGCGGCCGCTGCCGCGAAGCGCATTGCCGCGGCCGGCCCTGAAGCCGTGCTGCTGGGCCTGGCCGGCAAGCCCACGGTGGCGTTCATCAAGGCCTTCCGTGCCGAGAAGCGCGGCCTGCCGCTGTACGCGCTGTCGGTGATGGGCTCGGCTGCCACGCTCTCGGCACTGGGTGACGACGGCATCGGCATCGCCGTGTCGCAGGTGGTGCCCATGCCCACCAACGCGGTCGTGCCGGTGGTGCGCGACTTCCAGCAGGCGTGGAAGGCGGCGCCCTCGGGCATGGAGCCCTCGCACCTGGCGCTGGAAGGATTCATCAACGCCCGCGTCTTTGTCGAGGCACTTCAACGCGCCGGGCGAAATCTCACGCGCAAGAGCTTCGTCGATGCGGTATGGTCGATCCATCGGCTCGACATCGGCGGCTTCGAGCTGCATTTCCAGCAACCCGGGCGCAACGCGTCGCGCTTCGTGGAGCTGACGATGATCGGACGCGGTGGGAAGTTCATCCGATGACGGCATCGAATCCCTTGAAGGTCATCCATCTCTCGCCCGGCCACCGGCTGCCCACGCTGGAAGGCGTGATCCGCCATTCGCTGTGGGGCCGCACGCTGACCGAGCCCGAGCTGGAGCGCGTGATCGCCGAGTCCTTCGAGCGGCAAGTGCCTGCGGGCGGCATGGTGGCCCGCATGGGGCAGGTGGTGGACCACTGGATCGGCGTGATCGACGGCCTGCTGAAGATGTCGGTGACGTCGCCGGACGGCAAGGTGAGCACGCTCACGGGCATCAACACCGGCGGCTGGTTCGGCGAAGGCTCGCTGCTCAAGCACGAGGCGCGACGCTACGACGTGGTGGCGCTGCGCCCCTGTCGCGTGGCCATGGTGCCGCGCACGACCTTCGAGCGGCTGCGCGCGACCAGCCTGCCCTTCAACCACCACCTGCAGCACCTGCTGAACTCGCGGCTGAGCCTGTTCATCGGCATGCTGGAGTACGACCGCCTGCTGGACACCGATGCCCGGGTCGCACGCTGCATCTCCACGCTGTTCAGCACCGACCTCTACCCCGAGCCGCGTGCCTACGTGGACCTGCGGCAGCAGGAGATCGGCCTGCTGTGCGGCATCTCCCGCCAGCGGGTCAACGTGGCCTTGCGGACCTTGCAGACCTGCGGGTTGCTGAAGGTGGAACCGCGCGGGGTGACGGTGCTGGACCTGGATGGGTTGAAGACCTACGGGGCGATGGGCACCTGAACTCAAGCGCGAGGCTGGAGGGGTTCACCTTCGAAGCCCACACCCTCCCACCCGTGCTTCATGAAGTTGCGGATGTTCATGTGGTCGGTGCCTTGCGGGTTCTTGAGCACGTCATCGCGGTAGTAGGCACCGTAGCAGGCGAGCGTCTGGTCTGGGCTCAGGCCTTGCAGCTTCGCGAAGGCGAAGAGCTGGCACGAGCGCGAGTTCTGCCCGGCTTCGTTGCGCAGGCCGCCGTTGGTGAATGCGGTGGGGGTGAAGTCGTAGGCGCTGGCGATGGCCGCCATCGTGTCGTCGAAGCTGATCGACGCGGGAGCGGACTGGAGCTTGGTCAGGAAGGTGTCGAGATTCATGGGCGGCCTCACGGGTGAGGCCGCACTGTATCCGCCCTTCAGCAGGTTTCCGCGCAGACCTACTGCACGAACCCGATGCTTGACTTGCGCCCGCCAGGCTCGGGCAGGTCTTTCGGCTGCACGGATTCACGACGATCGAGCTTGGCATTGCCGAAGGCCGTCATCCAGGCCCGCCGCATCTCGCGCGGCGCCAGTTCGCTCATGCGGTCGAGCACCTCTGCCGCAGGTTCGGGATCGAAGCGCGAGCCCCAGTCGTGGTCCGCGCGGATGCTGCGGTACAGCTTGGCCGCGATGTGCCGAGCCGCCTCGCGGTCGGGCATCTGCACCTCGTAGACGTTCATCCGGTTCAGGATGGGCTCGGGGATGTTGCGTGCGTCGTTGGCCGTGGCCACCCAGATCACCTGGCTGGCGTCGATGGGCACTTCCGCGAATTCGTCGGTGAAAGAGCCGGCGGTGTCGTGCTCCAGCAGGCTGTACAGCGCACCCAGCGGATCGTAGGCATGCTCGCCACCCGCCTTGTCGATCTCGTCGACGACCATCACCGGGTTGGCGTACTGGCCGTCAACCAGCGTTTCGAACACCTTGCCGGGACGCGCGCCTTTCCATTGGCTGGAAGCGCCGCTGAGCACCCAGCCTGCGGTGAGCGAGCTCATCGAGACGAAGCCCATGCCGGTGCCCAGCAGCTGCGAGAGTTCGCGCGCGAAGTGCGTCTTGCCCACGCCCGGCGGGCCCAGCAGGAGCAAGGGCGTGATCTCCAGCGCGTCGCGGCTGTCTTCGCACAGGGCGAGCTGGCGGCGCACGTCGTCCAGCACGTCGGTGAAGTTGGGCAGGTCGTCGTAGAGGTGGTCCATCACCGGCAGGCCGGAAGGTTTCACCTGGAAGCGTTCGGAACCTTTTTCGATCATGCGCTCGTAGGTGGCGCGCAGGCTCTCATGTTCCTTGGGCGGCAGCTTGTCCAGCTTGCGCCCGACCTCGTCCACCCGGTACACGTGCCGCATGCGGGCAATCGGGATGCCCCGGCGTGTCAGCGGAACCAGCTCATTGGAATCACCCATGAGAACCTCCGAACAACAGGTCTGGCTTGATTGAAGCAGAGGGGCTTCAGGAATGCACCAGGAAAAAGCCCCTAAGTTCGTGTCAATTGACATGCAGATTGCGTGCCTGACGCAAAAGTTCCGGCCTTACTTGACCCAGGTGTTGAGTTGGATGATGGGAAGAAGCACCGCCAGCACGATCAGCATGACGACCCCGCCCATCGCCACGATGAGCAAGGGTTCCAGGATGGTGGCCATGGCCATGGCCCGCCGCTGCACTTCAGCCGACAGCTGCTTGGCTGCACGATCGAGCATCTTCGGCAATTGCCCGGTTTGCTCGCCCAAGCGGCAGAACATCGCCAGCAGCCCCGGGAAGCGCTTCTTGCCGGCCAGTGCCGAGGCCAGCGGCGCGCCTTCGCGCACCTGCACCAGCGCTTCGAGCGCATCGGCCCGCATGGCGCGGTTGGACAAGGTTTCTGCCGCAGCCTGCAAGGCTTTCAGGATGGGCACGCCCGCCCCGGCCAGCATCGCCAGCGTGCCGGAGAAGCGCGCTGCGTTGTAGCCGCGCGAGAGCCGGCCGATCAGCGGAAGGCCGAGCCAGCCCGCATCGAAGCGTTCGCGGAAGGCCTCGTTGCGCAAGGCCGTCATCAAACCCGCGACGCCGGCGATCAGCGCCAGCAGCAGCAGCCAGCCGTAGCTGCGAAGAAAGCTGCTGATGCTCAGCATCAGCACGGTGAGGAAGGGCAGGGCGCGCTTGGAGCTGGTGAACACCGACGCCACCTGCGGCACCACGTAGGTGACGAGGAAGATCACGATCACCACCGCGATCATCGACACGATGGCCGGGTACAGCGTGGCGCCGATGAGCTTGTTGCGCAGGGCCTGGCGTTCTTCGAGGTCATCTGCCAGCCGTTCCAGCACCTGGCCCAGGGCGCCGCTGGCCTCGCCGGCCGCGACCACGCCGCGGTACACGTCGTCGAACTCGCGGGGCGAGCCGGCCAGCGCACGGGCAAAGGGCGAACCGGCGTTCACTTCGGAGCGCAGGTGGGCGATCAGCTCGCGCTGCTTCGGGTCTTCGGATTCATCGGCCAGGGCCGTGAGCGCGCGTTCCAGCGGCAGGCCGCTGCCGACGAGGCCGGCCATCTGGCGCGTCCATACGGCCAGGCCTGTTTGCGAGAACACGCGGCGCTGGAAGCGCGAGGACTTGCCTTCGCGGTTCGCGGCGGAGACCTGCGTGACATCCAGCGGCACCAGCGACTGCGCGCGAAGCTGCGCGCGGGCGGCGCGGGCGTTGTCGGCTTCCAGCAGGCCGGTGGTGGCCTTGCCGGCGGCGTCCAGCGCCTCGAACTTGTAGGCGGGCATCGCTTACTCCCTCGTCACCCGCATCACCTCTTCCGGCGAGGTCACCCCTTCGGCGATCAGGCGCTCGCCGTCTTCGCGCATGGAGCGCAGGCCGCCTTGTTCGGCCGCGACGAACAGCTGCGACTCGGCGGCGCGGCTGTGGATCATCGAGCGCACCTTGTCGTCGGCCACCATCAACTCGTACACGCCGGTGCGGCCCTTGTAGCCGCTCTGGCCGCAGGCGGCGCAGCCCACCGGGTGGTAGCGTCCGCGGCCATCGGGCTTCTTGCACACCGGGCACAGCTTGCGCACCAGGCGCTGCGCCAGCACGCCCAGCAGGCTGGAGCTGAGCAGGAAGGGCTCCACGCCCATGTCGGTCAGCCGGGTGACGGCAGAAGGCGCATCGTTGGTGTGCAAGGTGGCCAGCACCAAGTGGCCGGTGAGCGAGGCCTGGATGGCGATCTGCGCGGTCTCGAAGTCGCGGATCTCGCCGATCATGATGACGTCCGGGTCCTGGCGCAGGATGGCGCGCAAGGCCTTGGCGAAGGTGAGGTCGATCTTCGGATTGACCTGCGTCTGCCCGATGCCGGCCAGCTCGTATTCGACCGGGTCTTCCACCGTCAGCACGTTGGTGGTGGAGGTGTCCACGCGGCCGAGCGAGGCGTACAGCGTGGTCGTCTTGCCCGAGCCCGTCGGGCCGGTCACGAGCACGATGCCGTGCGGCTGCTGGATGAGCTTGTCGAACTTGTTGAGCACCTCGCCGTCCATGCCCAGCCCTTCGAGGGTGAACTTGGACTCGCCCTTGTCGAGCAGACGCAGCACGGCGCGTTCGCCGTGTGCGGAGGGCAGCGTGGACACGCGAACGTCCACCGCGCGGCCGCCGATGCGCAGCGAGATGCGGCCGTCCTGCGGCAGGCGCTTCTCGGCGATGTCCAGCTCGGCCATGATCTTCAGGCGCGAGATCATCGCCGCGTGCAGCGCCTTGTTGGGCTGCACCACCTCGCGCAGCGTGCCGTCCACGCGGAAGCGCACCGAGCTCGAACGCTCGTAGGGCTCGATGTGGATGTCCGAGGCGCCGTCCTTCGCGGCCTGCGTGAGCAGGGCGTTGAGCATGCGGATGATGGGCGCGTCGTTGGCCGCTTCCAGCAGGTCTTCGACCGCGGGGATCTCCTGCATCATGCGGCTCAGGTCCACCGCGCTCTCGACTTCGCCGATCACGGTGGCGGCGCTCGATTCACCGCCTGCATAGGCCGCGGCGATACGGTTGGTGAGGGTGGCCGCGGCCTCGCGCTCCAGCGCATCCACGTCGTACAGGCGGATCACTTCGCTCAGGGCGGCGAAGGGCACCGTCTCGGGCGCCCACAGCACGAGCTGGTTGCCGTCGTCTTCCAGCAGCAGCGTGTGGGCCTTGGCGAAGGCGTAGGGGAGAGGGTGGCGCGCGCCCATGGTGGCCTTTCGGGTCCTACTTCTTGGTTTGCGGCGTCATCGGCGCCGAGGCGGCCGGTGCGGCGGTCGGCGCGGGGCCTGAGGCGGGCGCGGGCGGAGGAATCAGGGTCTGGATCGGCGGGATGACCGGTGCTTCGTTCACTGGAACCACGATGCTGTGGTTAGGCTGCGTGTTCTGCTGCAGCCCGCGGATGGCGTCGTACCGATCCATCGTCAGCGCATTCGACGCATCCTGCGTGCGCACGATGATCGGCCGCAGGAACACCATGAGGTTGCTCTTGGTGCGCGAGCGCGTGTCGGTCTTGAACAGGTTGCCCAGCACGGGGATGTCGCCCAGCACCGGCACCTTGCTCACGCCGCCGCTGTATTCGTCCTTGAGCAGGCCGCCCAGCACCATGATCTGGCCGTCGTCGACCACCACGTTGGTCTCGATGGCGCTCTTGTCCGTCGTCAGGCCTTGCGGCGAAGACTTGCTCGATGCATCGACCGAGGAATTCTCCTGGTAGATGGTCATGCGCACCGTGCCGCCTTCGCCCACCTGTGGCTTGATGCGCAGCGTGAGGCCCACGTCCTTGCGCTCGATGGTCTGGAAGGGGTTGGCCGAGCTGCCACTGGTGCCGGTGTTGGTGAACGAGCCGGTGATGAAGGGCACGTTCTGGCCGATGACGATCTTGGCTTCCTCGTTGTCCAGCGTCACCAGGTTCGGCGTGGACAGGATGTTGCCGTCGGTCTTGGTCTCCAGGAAGTGCGCCAGGGCCGTCAACGTGTAGACCCCGCCGAACTGCCGCAGCAGCCCGACGTTCAGCCCGACGCCGGGAGGCGTTGCGCTGCCGGTGCCGATGCCAACGGCCAGCGGAATGATGTTGTTCGCGCCGTTCTGGGCGACGTTGTAGTTCGTGCCTGCGACGCCCACGGTCTTGCTGCCCGTGCTGTTCAGCGGCCCCTGGAACTGGAAGCCGAACTCGGCCGCCTTGGTCGCATCGACCTTGATGATCATCGACTCGATGTAGACCTGTGCACGGCGTGAATCGAGCTGGTCGATCACGGAGCGCAACTGCCGGTACATCGGCTCGGGCGCGGTGATGATGAGCGAGTTGGTGGAGGGGTCGGCCTGCACGAAGCCACCGGTGGACGGTCCGGCCGACGGCGTGATCGGGGCGGTGGACTGCGGCGAAGCGCCTGCGCCCGCGCCCTGGGCGTTCTGCGTGGGCGGCACCGCGCCGGAGGTCGACGAGGAACCGGTGGAGGAACTGCCGCCGGACGACGCACCGCCGCCCGCGCCGTAGGCCGCGCGCAGCACCGACGCGAGCTTCACCGCATCCGCGTTCTTCAGGTAGACCACCCAGATGTTGCCCATCGGGTTGTTGCCCGGGATGGGCTTGTCCAGCTTTTCCACCAGCGAGCGGATGGCCGCCATGCGTGCCGGATTCGGCGCGCGCACCAGCAGCGAGTTGCTGCGGGGATCAACGAGGATGGATGCGCCTGTGCCCGACACGCCGGGTACGTTGGGCGCACCGGGGCTGCTTTCAGTCAGGCGCTGCACCATCACGGCGAGATCTGAGGCCACGGCATGCTGCAGCGGAATCACCTCCACGTCGCCGGCAGCTGGCGTGTCCATGGCCGCGATGATCTTGGCGATGCGGTTGAGGTTGTCGGCGTAGTCGGTGATGACCAGCGAGTTGTTGCCGGGATTGGCGTTGATGGTGTTGTTCGGGCTGATCAGCGGACGCAGCACCGGCACCATGTTGTTGGCGCTCTCGTGGTTGAGCTTGAAGATCTGGGTGATGACCTGGTCGCCGCGGCGGTCCACGCCGCCCACCGACACGGTGCCCGCCTGCAGCTTCGCATCGGCTTCGGGCACCACCTTGTAGATGCCGCCGGACTCGACCACCGTGAAGCCCAGCCCGCGCAGCGCGGCCAGGAAGTTCAGGTAGGCCTCGCGCGGCAGCAGCGGCTCTTCGCTGTAGAGGGTGATGGTGCCCTTGACCCGCGGATCGACCACGAACTGCTGCTTGAGGATGGCGGCCATGGCCCGCGTCACGCCTTCGATGTCGGCATTGACGAAGTTCAGCGTGACCGGCTCTCCCTTGAACTTGGCATTGGGCGATTGGGCGAAGCTGGCCGGCGTCATCGCCAGCGACAGGCAAAGCACCGCGGCCAGGCTGCGCGTCCCAAGCCGTCGCGGCATCGTGTGCCAGGAGGTCGATGGTGTGCGTTGCTTCATGGTCATCCGATCGAAATGACGGAGCGCGCGCCTTCGCGCTTTCCGATGATGTTCAGGAGATTCGAGAGAGCGGCGTCGTCGGCGCCCGCGGCGCGCGCCTCGCCGCGGAAGCGGAACTTGCCCGCGCCCCAGGTGCCGTTGCCCGTGAGCTGCAAGGCGCCTTCCAGCGTGGTGAGGTTCATCGTGGGCGTGCCGTTGGCGCCTTCGCCAGCCAGCGTCACGCGGTAGCTGCCCAGCGAGTCCAGCGTGGACATGCGCGAGGAGGCGTTGACGAACTCGATGTCCAGCCGCCCGTTCATGATCGCGCGGCCCTGGGCCTGCTCCACGGTGAAACCAGGGGTGGTCATGCGGATGGAGCCGCCCAGCTGCAGGGTGTTGAAGGGCGTGCCCATGCCGGCCAGCCAGGCACTGGGCCACTGGCCGATCCACCCGCCCATCGGCGGCTCCATCTTGATGACGGAGCTGCCCAGTCCGGGCCGGTACTGGATGGCCACTGGGTTGTTGTTCAGGCAGCAGTCGTGCTTGGCGCGCAGCTCGAAGGCCAGGCCCTTGGTGCCCACGGTCCATTCGAGGCGGCCGGGCAGGGCGCTGGCATCGCGGCTGCCGGGGCCGCCGGTGAGCACGAGCACGGCGCTGCCGGACCACACCGTCCCGCGGGCTTCGGTCAGCAGCAGGCGCTCGCCCGTGGCGGAGGCCACGGCACTGGCCAGCCACGCTGCTGGCGCGAAGGCGATGATGCCGATCACGCTGCCCAGCACCGCCCCCAGCACGCCCCAGCGCGTGGCGGCGCTGCGGGCCTTGTCCCAGGCCATCTCGGCAAAGGTGGATTCACCCCAGCCGGTCGCGGCAACCGTGTTGCTCCAGCCTCGCTTGGCCCCTCGTCGACGCAGCAAGGTGGCCATCAGGACCCCGGCCCGAAGGTGACCACGACCGTGCCGGCATAGCCTTGCGGGTTGCGGTTGAGGGTGACCTCCACCGGCCGTGCATGCGCGGCGGTGCGTGCCTCGCCGAGCCAGTCGCGCAGCGCGTCGCCGGACACACCGGTAACGGTGAGCGTGGCGCGGTCGCCCTGGATGTTGATGGTCGAGCCGTTGCCCAGGCGTTCGGTGGCCATCTTCAGCGGCTCCACCGCCTGGGCCACCGACACCTCGGGTGCGCCGCGCAGGGTCTTGGCTTCGGCCGCAAGGCGCTGCATCTGCTGCAGCTGGGCTTCCAGCTTGTCGAGCTTGGCCGGCGCTTCGCGCACGGTGCGCAGGGCCGGGGCCACCAGCAGCATCCACACGATGAAGACCACCAGCACGGCGATGCCCACGCCGGCCGCCGCGCGGTCACGCGGCGCCATGGCTTTCCACTTGGCCAGGCCCTGGGTGCGCAGGGCGGCCATGGCTGGCGGCAGGGTCACGGCGCGAGCGTTCATGGCGTGCCTCCAGCGTTGCGGGAGACGACCAGTCGCCCATCGCCGGCGTTCTCGGCCTTCCAGCCGGCCGGGCGCAGCCGGCTCTGGAAGGTCTGGATCGTGTTCGGGTCCCACCCGATCGTGGCCACGGTGAGCTTGCCGTTCTCGTACTTCATGTTCTCCACCGGAGTCTTGTCAGGCGGCCAGGCGGTGGCGGCAGCCTGAAGCAGCGGCTCGAAGTCGTTGTCGCCCGGCTTGCCGGCACTGCGGCGCAGGGCGTCGGTCTCGCGCTGCATCACCAGTGCAGCGTCACGGCGCAGAGAGTTCTCATCCACCTTCGGAAAGGCTGTCTTGGCCACGGCCAGCAGGCCCTCGGTCTTGGCCTTCACCGATGAACTGAGCGACAACGCCCACAGGTTCAGCCCGACGACCTGCGCGATGACCAGGGCTGCCAGGCCGATGCGCACGGGGCGCCAGCCGGGGCTGAGGAAGCGCTTGAAGGCGTCCCCCAGCGCACGGGTGCCACGGTTGCGGCGGGCGAGGTCGAACTGGCGCAGGTTCCACAGCGTGCGGGCGGCCTGCAGCAGGCGCTGCGCCGGCTGCATGACGTTGACGGTGGTGCCCAGCCACTGCTCGGCGGACGCCGCCGCGCCGGGCGTGGCGCTCCAGCGGGTGCCGTGCGGCGCTGGAACCGGTACCACTGCGCGCGCCAAGCCGCCGTGCAGCCGCAGGTTGGCCACGCCGTCGGGATGCGACCAGGTGAGGGTGATGCCTTGCTCGCCACCGTTGTGGCGCGAGTCGGTCTCCGCGAAGTGTCCGCCGGGCGGGTCATCGGGCCAGGAGCTGGGCACGACCCGGTCGACGAAGACATTGGCCTGTTCCAGCGCGGCCAGTTCGGCGCGCAGCCAGGACCGGTCGATGGCAGCGATCCAGGCGGGTTGCCCGGCAGTGGCGTCCGGCGCCACCGCGAAGTGAGTCTGCTCGGCGTCTTCCAGCACGGCCTCTTCCAGCAGGCCTGCCAGTGCGGTGCGCATCTTGGCGGCCGGTGCCTTGGGCAGGGTGATGCGGTGCCAGCTGATGTCCGCGTCGCCCAGCACGGCGACCACCTGGTCGGCCTTGGGCAGCAAGGAGGCGGCGCACTGGCCCTGCGAGTCCAGGCTCAGGCCGCCATCGGGACTCAGGGCGTAGACGTACTCGTCGGTCAGGCGTGCGCCGTCGGAGGCGGGCGCCTGCGAGGCGCTGGCACGCAGCCGTTGGCGAGGTGATAGCTGGATGACGAGGATTGACATGGATGGGCCCGGTCGGCGGGGCGAAGACTACTGCAAATCAATGACTTAGGACGTATTGTTGTAGCTCGGCCGCAGGATTGTGACTGCGTTTTCGCCGTTCGCTATTCGGAAGAATCCCGGCTGTTCTCCCGTTGGCGGCTCAGGGTGACGATGGTGGTGCCCTGGCGCTCGACCAGGGAGCTCTCTTCCAGCACCCGGTCGGACAGGCGCAGACGGCCCCGGACCTCGAAGAAGGAGGAGGAGACGTTCACCTGGGTGGCCGTCGTGTTCGCCCTCACGGCCTCGGGCACGAGGTCCAGCACGTCCTTCGGGCTCTTGAAGGGGTTGCGCTGGCGGGATTGCACGATGCGCTGGGCCGTGCCCCGGTCCAGCCCGGGAATGGCCGCCAGCAGTGCCTCGGCGCTGGCGGTGTTGGCATTGACAGGCGTGGGCACGGGCAGGATGGTCACGTAGCTCTTCATCAGCTTGATGGAGTCGTCGTCGATGCCCAGCCAGGTGAGCTGCGAGACCTCTCGTGGCATCAGCGGTCCGTTCTGGCTGCCGCCGTTGGCCATGGGCGCGATGGCCTGGCGCAGCCCGTCGGCGATGCGGTCGGCCACGCCTTCGCCGACGTTCACGGCGCGCAGCAGGTTCTTGAAGGCCGCCACCTGCGTGGCGTCGATCTTGCCGGTGTTGTCCACCAGGTTGCGCAGGTTGTAGCGCGACTGCACGTCGGTGATGCTGCCCGAGAGGAAGGCCTCAGGGCCGCCTTCGTCGGTGTTGTCCTTGTCGGCGGCCAGGAAGGTCGACAACCGGGCCTCGGCCAGCGGCACGGCCCAGGGTTCGCCCAGGTGGTCAGGGCCGCCGCTCTTGGCGTCTTCCTTCAGGATGAGCTTGGCCCAGTCCAGCGCGCCGGAGAGTATCCACGAGGACTGCATGCGCGATCGCTCGGCCACTTCGATTTGCACCGCGCGCCACTGCTGCCACACCATGGATGCAGCCAGCGTGGCGATGAGCGCGACGATGATCATCGCGGTGAGCATGGCCGCGCCGCGCTGGCGATGTGCGGGGTGGCGGTGCTTCATGGTCCGAGCGCCACATCTCGCACGAGGCTGCCGTTCAGGCCTTCACCCGCGAAGTCCAGCACCAGGCGCACACCGCTGGGCAGGGCCTGGCGCTGCGGGGGAGGCTGGGGTTGCTGTGGCTGGCTGGAGCCGGGGTCGGGCGGCTTGGCGGTGGCCACGTCGCCGGAAGACTGGCAGTTGCTCCACGAGCCCCAGTAGCAGTACATCTGCCACTGGTTGATGCCCTTGAGCGTCTTGAGCTGGCCGGCTTCCAGGCCCTGGAACTGCTGGGTGCGCATCCACAGTTCCTGCAGTTCTCCGCTGGTGCGCACCGAGGGGCTCGCCCAGCGCATCCAGGTGTTGCCGCCGGTGCCGTCTGGCGAGGGCTTGAGCGACCAGGTCACCACCTGCATGCCGCGGTCGGCGCGGCGGGTGAGGCGGGCGGTGCTGCCGTCGAAAGTGAGGCCGGGGACGGCCGGGGTTTCCTGCACGGCGGCGAGGTCCTGCTCCCACTGGGCGATGACGGTGTTCAGCCGCAGGGTCTGGTCCAGCCGCGTCTGGCTGAAGTTGCGCGCCCGCATGATGCCGTCCACGCCCTGCCAGGCCATGAGCGCGAGCATGGCCATGATCATCATGGCGACCAGCACCTCGACCAGCGTGAAACCGTGGGGGCGCTTCATCGCGGCAGCACCGTGGAGACGGTGAGGATGGGTTGGCCGCCTTCGGTGAACATGGCGGCGTCCACGCGGCGGAAGTTGATGTTTGGCGTGGGCCGCACGACGAGCTTGCCCTTGTAGCTGCGGCCCAGCTGCTCGCACACGAAGTCGCTGTCGCCGATGGACAGGCCGGGGTGCGACAGCTTGAGGCTGATGAGCTGGTTGTCAGCGCACCACTGGGCGAGGCTGGCGTCGGTGAGCCGCTCGGCGTTGTACGAGAGCGAGCCGGCCGCCTTGATGCCGGCGCCCAGCGTGATCGCCACGATGGCCAGTGCCACCAGCACTTCGATCAGCGTGAAACCCCGGGCGCGGCGCTTGTTCATTCGCCTTGCACCTCGAAAGGCCCCAACCCGTCGGTCGCGAGCGTGAGCTGGCGGTCTTCGAGCTTGAGCGTGATGCGCTGCGCGCCGATCAGCGGTTCGGGCCCGAGCACCACCGCGCCGGCGCCCTGCACCTGCGCCGAGACACCGTTGGACAGCCATTTGCTCGGCATCTCGTTGGACGAAGGCAGGCCGGTGAAGCGGAACTCGCCGGAGTTGTCGGACGTGCGCGGTTCCCATCGGACCATCACGCCTGAGGCGCGCGACTCGGCACGCGCGGATTCCAGCAGTGCTGCCAGCCGCGCGGCTTCCTGCTCCAGCGCGGTGGCGTTCGGGTCGCGGATGGACAGGCTGACCAGCCCGGTGGCCACCGCCACGAGCGCCAGCACGACCATCAGCTCGATGAGGGTGAAGCCGCGCTGCCGGATGTTCACGATGGGCTGGGCTTACTGCCAGGAGCCGATGTCGGCCGCCTTGCCTTCGCCGCCCACGGTGCCGTCGGCGCCGAAGCTGAAGACATCGATCTCGCCCTTCACGCCCGGGTTGGCGTACTGGTAGGCATTGCCCCAGGGATCCTTGGGCAGCTTGTCGAGATAGGGGCGCCAGTTCGGCGGGATCGGGTTGGTGGTGGGCTTGGCGATGAGTGCGTTCAGGCCCTGCTCGGTGGACGGGAAGCGCTGGTTGTCGAGCTTGTACATCTTCAGTGCTTGCACGAGCGTGTTGATGTCGCTCTTGGCGCCGGTGACCTTGCCCTCGTCGAGGCGGTCGAGCACGTTGGGCACGATCAGCGCCGACAGCACGCCGATGATGAGCAGCACGACCATCAGCTCGATGAGGGTGAAACCGCGCTGGATGCGATGGATGGCAGGCATGCCTTGGGTCTGGAGTCTCGTCATGTGTGGATTTCCCGGCGGACCGTTGAAGTCGCATGAATCATAATCGTCGGATATGCCGGCAAGACTGTCCGCCTTCATCATCTGGGCCCTCGTGGCCGCGAGCGCCGTGTTCTGGGGTCTGCGACTATTTGTAAAGCCGCCGGTCGCGCCCCTTCACACCCAGCTCGCGTCCGACGCCGGCCCAGCCCGCGTCGATCTCACGCGCATGCTCGGGGCACCGCCAGTCCAGGCGCCTGTTTCGGTTCAAACGCCGGCAATCAGTTCCCGATTTCAGCTCACGGGCGTGATGGCTCCGCGCCAGGCCGGAGGCGACGGCATCGCGCTGATCGCAGTGGACGGCAAGATGCCACGGGCCTATCACGTGGGCGCGGCCGTCGATGGTGAGCTGGTGCTGCAGTCGGTGAACCACCGTTCGGTGTCCATCGGACCGGCCCAAGGCGCTGCCGCGGTGGTGCTGGAACTGCCCGTTCTGCCACCTCCCGCGACAGGAACCTTGCCACCCCCTGCAGCGATGGTGCCTCCGGTGGCCGGCCCGGCACCGGTGATCCCGGCCGCGCCCATGCCGGTAGCACCCGTGGCGCCGCCGATGGTCCAACCGCCGATGGGGCAGGGCGACCCGAATGTGCCGACCGCGGGGCCGCGCCGTTCGCGCGGCATGATGAGCCGCCAGCAGCAGCAACCGCAGCAGCCGGCAGAAACCCAGTAGTAGCCTGCCGCGCCGCGTCAGCGCTTCACGCGCCGGGCAATGAGCCGTTGATGCTGGCCGGCTGCGAAGGTCCGGGGTCTTCGCCCTCGGCCACTTCCGTCAGCAGGGCCGCGGCGCTTTTCACCAGCGGCCAGGCCAGCGTGGCCCCGGTGCCGTCGATGCTCTCCATGCCCAGCTCCAGCATCGCCGTCGTGTGGAACAGCGACAGCGCGATGTCCAGCCCCTGGTGGCTGTGGCTGCGGCAGTAGATGCAATAGTCTGTGACAGCCGGTGCGATGCGCGACGCCACCATCAGTGCGGCGCACGCGGCCATGCCGTCGGCGATGATCAGGTGCCGCTTGCTACCGGCCACCAGCATCACGCCCACCATCATCGCGATCTCGAAGCCGCCGAAGGCAGCCAGCACCTCGACCGGATCCGTCACGTCCTTGTGCTTGCCCTGGGCGCCATAGAGCACGACCTGCAGGTGGGCGAGGTCGTCCGGATTCATCGCCGGGCCCGAGTTGACGAGGTCGCGCACGTTGGCGCCGGTGAGCCTGGACAGCACCAGGGCCGAACTTTCGTTGGAGCCGATGCCGAGGCCGGCGCATGCGACGACGTTGCCCGGCAAGGCATCGCCAATCTCCATGCCGGCGCGGATGGCCGCATGGGCCTGCTCGATGGACATGGCCGACACCACCCGTGCATTGCGCGTGCCGTGTGCGATCTTGCGGGCCAGCAGCCGCGCATGCGGCGTCACCGGCTCGGCCACGCCGCAGTCGACCACCGACAGCTCCAGGCCCTGGATGCGCGCGAAGACCGACACGGCGAGCTGCGAGGTCAGCAGGTTGTTGACGATCTTCGCGGTGGAGGCGCGGCCCGGCGCGCTGATGCCGTCGACCGCCAACCCATGGTCCGCGGCGAACAGCGCGAGTTGCGGCGCCCTGAAGCGCGGCTTGAGTGTGTTCTGGATCAGCCCGAGCCTGACCGCCAGCGGCTCCAGTTCGCCCAGTGCCCCGGTCGTCTCGCTGCGGCGCTTGAGCTTGTCCCGCAACGCCTGTTCCAGCGTGGGATTGGTCGTCGGGGCGATCAGCGAACGGTTGACGGACATGGGGCGCTCAAGCGGGTCGGCAGGCTCCGCACGCCAACAACACTCGTGGGAGGAGGGACTTCAGGGGCGGATTGTGAGGCCGGAGGTGCCTGCTGCGCCAGTCGGATCATCGCAGGAAGAGCCTGTAGACCGGATTGTCGGTCTCGTCCTCGCACGGGTAGGCCAGCGTGTCCAGGAACTCGCGGAAGGCGGACTTGTCGTCCCTGGGCACCTGGATGCCCACGAGGATGCGGCCGTAGTCCGCGCCCTGGTTGCGGTAGTGGAAGAGGCTGATGTTCCACTCCGGGTGCATGCTGGACAGGAAGCGCATCAGCGCGCCCGGCCGCTCCGGGAAGATGAAGCGGTACAGGCGCTCGTCGCGCGCGAGTTCGCTGCGGCCACCCACCATGTGCCGCACGTGCTGCTTGGCGAGCTCGTCATGGGTGAGGTCGATGGTCTTGAAGCCGTGGCGCTCGAAGTTGCGCGCGATCTTGTCCGACTCGCCGCGGTTCGTGGTGGCGATGCCCACGAACACATGCGCCTGCTTCTCGTCGGAGATGCGGTAGTTGAACTCGGTCACCGAGCGCGGACCGATGAGTTCGCAAAAGCGCCGGAAGCTGCCACGCTCTTCGGGAATGGTGACGGCAAAGAGCGCCTCGCGTTCCTCGCCCACCTCGGCCCGCTCGGCCACGAAGCGCAGCCGGTCGAAGTTCATGTTCGCGCCGCAGGTGATGGCCACGAAAGTCTGGCCCTTGAGCTTGTGCTGCTCGACGTATTGCTTGACGGCGGCCACGCCCAGCGCGCCCGCGGGTTCGAGGATGCTGCGCGTGTCCTGGAAGACGTCCTTGATGGCGGCGCAAACCGCATCGGTGTCCACGACGACGAAATCGTCCACCAGTTGCCTGGTGAGCCGGAAGGTCTCTTCGCCCACCATCTTCACTGCGGTGCCGTCGGAGAAGAGTCCGACGTCGGGCAGTGCGATGCGCTTGCCGGCCTTCACCGATCTCACCATCGCATCGGAATCGGTGGTCTGTACGCCGATGACCTTGATCTCCGGCCGCACGGCCTTGATGTAGGCCGCCACGCCCGAGATGAGCCCGCCGCCGCCGATGGCGACGAAGACCGCATCCAGCGGCCCCTGGTGCTGGCGGAGGATCTCCATCGCGATGGTGCCCTGGCCGGCGATGACGTCCGGGTCGTCAAAGGGATGCACGAAAGTCAGGCCGTGCTCGCGCTCCAGGTCCAGCGCATGAAGATAGGCGTCGGAATAGCTGTCGCCATGGAGAACGACGTCGCCGCCCAAGGATTTCACCGCGTCGACCTTCAGCTTGGGCGTGGTGACGGGCATGACGATCATCGCCTTGCATCCCAGCCGCTTGGCGCCCAGCGCCACGCCTTGCGCGTGATTGCCGGCAGAGGCACAGATCACGCCTCGCTCGAGCTGCTCGGCCGACAGCTGCGCCATCTTGTTGTAGGCCCCGCGGAGCTTGAAGCTGAAGACAGGCTGGCTGTCTTCGCGCTTGAGGAGCACCTGGTTGGACAGCCGCTTCGACAGATTGCGCGCAGGCTCCAGCGCCGACTCGATGGCCACGTCGTAGACACGCGCGGTCAGGATCTTCTGCAGGTACGCGGCCAGCGGCAGCTTCTTGGTGGACGCCTTGGCATCCTGGTTCTTCCCCGCGCTCCTCGCGCCGCCTGCTCGGCCGGTCATGGTCTGTCTCTCCTGGTCGCCCGTCGTGGCGAGCGCGGGATGATACGTGAGCACCCGCGCGCCCAAGCGATCCCAGCAAAGCGCACATCAAGCCACGCCCGCGGATCCGGCTTCGCCGGTCCGCAGGGTGGCGCCCCTCGGGGGCAGGAGCGCAGCGACTGGGGGGCTCAAAGACTGGGGGCACAAAAAAGAAAAACCCGAGGTCGTGAGACCTCGGGTTGAATCCACCAATGGAGGAGGTGGAGGAGACAATCGGTTGGCAATTCGCATCGCCAGTGAGAAGCAGTTTAGTCGGTCGTATGCTGCACTGCAATATCCATGAGGCGAATCCAGTAGATTCTCGACTCGAATATGACGTGATGCGTTGCACAATCCACGAATGCCGGGCTGGCGGCGCCCCGAATGGGTGCCTGCATGCGAACGGCGCACCGACCACACAGCAAGCGCACAGGAAACGCAGCACATGGAATGCACCGTCAATTGGTTGCCTGCCTCAGGCATGGGATTCGTCGCAGAGACCGGCAGTGGCCACGTGCTCGTCATGGACGGTGCTCCAGATGGCGGCGGCCGCAACCTGGCGCCGCGGCCGATGGAAACGGTATTGGCCGGTACCGCAGGTTGCACGGCCTACGACGTGGTGCTCATCCTCAAGCGCGGGAGGCATGAGGTGTCAGGCTGCCAGGTGAAGGTGACGTCGGAACGCGCCAGTACCGATCCGAAGGTCTTCACCAAGATCCACATGCACTTCAACGTCACGGGCAAGGACGTGCCGGAGGCGGCTGTCGCGCGCGCTATTCAGATGTCGCACGAGAAGTACTGCTCGGCCAGCATCATGCTGGGCAAGACGGCGGAGATCACGACGTCATTCGAGATCGCTGCAGCCGCCTGAACCGTCAGATGTAGTAGGCGGTGGTCGTCATGACCTTCGCCGCGGCACGCATCGCCCACTTCACCGGCATGGGCAAGGCGGCCGCGCCAGCTTGTTCGGCGCCTGCGGCGTGGCGTGCTTCGTCGTCCTTCATCTGCCGAACTATGGTCCGCGAACGCAGGTCGGCTGCGGGCAATTCGTCGAGATGGCCTTGCAGGTGCTCCTCGACCTGGCGCTCCGTCTCGACGACGAAACCCAGGCTCACCGCATCGCTCACGCGACCGGCCACGAGCCCGATGCCGAATGCACCGGCATACCAGAGCGGATTGAGGAGGCTGGCGCGCGAGCCGAGTTCATCCAGGCGCTGCTGCGTCCATGCGAGGTGATCGGTTTCTTCTCGCGCGGCCTGTTCGAAGTGCGATCGCAGTTGTGGGTCGCGTGTGGTCAATGCCTGTGCCTGGTACAAGGCCTGTGCACAGACCTCGCCGACGTGGTTGACCCTCATCAGTCCGCTGGCGTGCGCTCTGTCGATGGCTTGAAGTTCGTCATCGCTCTGCAGTGCGTCCGATGGATTGGGCCTGCTGGCTCGTCCACCTCCAGACAGGGTTCGCAGTGCGTTGTCGGCGGCGATGAGCAGGCGGTCGAACATGTCTATGCAAGTCGTTGGGAACGAGTTTCAGCATAGCGCAGCCACTGCCTTTCACTCATGGAACGGGGCGCTTGGCGGGCCTTGAAGTACGTCGCGCTCGTGACAGTTTCGCGTCGGTGCCTCGTTGTGCCGGGACAACATAAAGGCCTTTTTCAGCCCCCGAATCCTTTGCAATGGGGAGGGCGTCTGGTGCAATACGTCCAACTTCCGCTGAGGGGGTTTGGCCTGGTCAGCCCTCGATGCAGGGCTTTCGGATCGGGACCTCTTTGTTCAACCTAGGAGATAGTCGCAATGAAAAAATCTCTGCTCGCTCTCGCAGTTCTGGGCGCGTTCGCTGGTGCCGCTTCGGCCCAGTCGTCGGTCACCATCTACGGTTCGCTGGACTTGGCTGTGACCAAGGGCAATGGCGGCACCGCCCCGAACAACAGCGCCAACGGCACGTCCAAGGCCTGGATCGAGAAGCAGTCCAACGGCTCGCGCCTCGGCTTCCGCGGCAATGAAGACCTGGGTGGCGGCCTGTCGGCTCAATTCCAGATCGAGCACCGCTTCAACCCGGACGAAGGCGTCCTGAACAACCCGTCGTTCTTCTGGCAAGGTCGTTCGTACGTGCAACTGTCGTCGGCGACTGCTGGCCGCGTTTACCTGGGTCGTGACTACACGCCGGCTTTCTGGCCCGCAGTGAAGTCTGACCCGTTCGGCTGGGACGGCGTGGGTCAAGCTGGTTCCACGATGTGGGCAGGTTTCCTGACCCCGGCCAATGCCGGCGGCACAGCTGCCGCTTCTGGCGTTCGCGCCTCCAACACCGTGGGCTACAAGTCGCCCAACCTGTCCGGCCTGACTGCTCAAGTGGCCGTGGCTCTGGGTGAAAGGGTGGTCGGTCGCGACACTGGATTCAACGTCGAATATTCCGGCGGTCCGATTTACGCCGCGTTTGGCTATGAAGGTATCACGGGTGGTCCGACGGCCTCTGTAGATGGCAATCGCCTGATCAACCTCGCACTGCACTATGACCTCGGCATGGTCAAGCCGATTTTCTATTACTCGCGCGCCAAGGTGAATGCCGGTACGGCCACCCCGCTGACGAACAAGTACTGGATGCTGGGCGCCTTGGCCCCGATCGGTGGCGGCACGCTGAAGGCAGCCTATGGCCGCCTGACGCCGGATGCCAATACGCCTGCTCCGGTGAGCGCTCCGTGGAGCAACCAGACCCAGTCCAAGCTGGGCCTGGGCTACGACTACCCGCTGAGCAAGCGCACCAACGTCTATGCTGACATGGGCATGGGCCGCGCCACCAACGCCACCAACAACACCGCTTACGCTGTCGGCGTGAAGCACACGTTCTAATTCGACGCTCGCTTGCGAGCAGCGATTCAAAGGCCGCCTTCGGGCGGCCTTTTTCATTGTTCGATTCCATGCACCACGGGTTCTCCCGGTGTGCGAGTCCCGACGCTCATCGGGCATTCCCCTTTGACGCCTTGAAGGCGATTTGCTCAGATCGGGGTCAGCCTTCCCCGATGGCGCGACCACCTGCATCGTGCCGGACCATCGCGGGGCGCGGCACACATCCTGCTGCGTCTACACAGCGTCAACCATGCTTGCATTCATCCTGCGCCGACTCGTCCAAGCCGTCATCGTGATGCTGACGGTGGCATTCATCGCCTTCATGCTGTTCCAGTACGTGGGCGATCCGGTGACCAACCTTCTCGGACAGGATGCGACGCCCGAGCAGCGCACACAGCTGCGCGCCGACCTGGGGCTGGACCAATCGTTCCCGGTGCAATTTGCGCACTTCGTCGGCAACGCGGTGAAAGGTGAATTCGGGCTGAGCCTGAAGCTCGGCAAGAAGGTGTCCACGTTGATCGTCGAGCGACTGCCTGCCACCCTGGAACTCGCGTTCAGCGCCGGCGTGCTTGCGCTGGTGTTTGCCATTCCGATGGGCGTCTATTCGGCCCTTCGTCGAGGGACTGCCGGCTCGCATTTTTTCATGACCTTGTCGCTGATGGGCGTGTCATTGCCGACCTTTCTCATCGGCATCCTGCTCATCTGGATCTTTGCCGCCAACTTGCGATGGCTGCCCGCGTTCGGCCGCGGCGATGTGGTCGATCTCGGCCGCTGGACCACGGGCATGCTGAGCATCGATGGATGGCGGCACCTCCTCCTGCCCGCGATCACGCTCGCGGCATTCCAGCTCACGCTCATCATGCGTCTGGTGCGAGCGGAGATGCTCGAGGTGCTGCGTTCCGACTACATCAAGTTCGCGCGGGCCCGCGGGCTTCCCAACCGGGTGGTGTATTTCAGCCATGCGCTGAAGAACACGCTGGTGCCGGTGATGACCATCACCGGCCTGCAACTCGGTTCGCTGATCGCCTTTGCGATCATCACCGAGCAGGTGTTCCAGTGGCCCGGCATGGGGCTGCTGTTCATCCAGGCAGTGCAGTTCGCCGACATCCCCGTGATGGCCGCCTACCTGTGCCTGATCGCGCTCATCTTCGTGCTGATCAACCTGGTGGTGGACCTGCTGTACTTCGCGGTCGATCCCAGGCTGCGCATCGAGCGATCCGCAGGAGCGCACTGACATGCTGCAGGCCGTCGACCCCGCGCGATCCGGTGCGTATCAGCGCCTGTCATCCTGGCACGCCGAGTTGACTGCGTTCAGGCGCGACCTGCATGCGCATCCTGAACTCGGCTACGAAGAGCATCGCACCGGCGGCCGCGTCGTGGAGGCGCTCAAGCTTTTCGGTGTGGATGAGGTGCACGCCGGCATCGGCAAGACGGGCGTGGTGGGCATCATCCGCGGACGCACGCAGGCCGCACAGGGCGCCAAGGTCCGCAGCATCGGCCTGCGCGCCGACATGGACGCCCTGCCGATGCGCGAGGAGAACGATTTTGCCTGGCGCTCCTCAGCGCACGGCCTGATGCACGGCTGCGGCCACGACGGCCACACCACCATGCTGCTGGGCGCGGCGCGCTACCTCGCTCAGACACGCGACTTCGCGGGCACTGTCGTCCTCATCTTTCAACCGGGCGAAGAAGGCTTTGCCGGTGCGAAGGCGATGATCGACGATGGCCTGTTCGAGCGCTTTCCAGTCGATGCGGTGTATGCCATGCACAACTGGCCCAGCATGGCACCGGGCACCATCGGCCTGAACCCGGGCGCGATGATGGCCTCGGCCGACCGCTTCGAGATCACGGTCCAGGGCCGGGGCGGCCACGGTGCGCATCCGTACATGACCATCGACCCGGTGCTGGTGGCCGGGCACATCATCACCGCTGCGCAAAGCCTGGTCTCGCGCAACATCAATCCGCTGGACAGCGCCGTGCTCAGCATCTGCGCGATGCAGGCAGGTGACCTCGGCGCCTTCAGCGTGATTCCGCGTCAGGCGCAGCTCATCGGCACGGCCCGCAGCTTCAGGCGTGAGGTGCAGGACATGATCGAAGAGCGCCTGGGCCGCCTGTGCGAATCCATCGCACTCGGCTTCGGCGCGACGGCACGGCTGGACTACCACCGCATGTACCCCGCCACCATCAATACAGCCGAGGAGGCCAGGTTCGCAGGCGATGTCGCAGCCTCGCTGGTCGGCGATGACAAGGTGGTCCGCGACCTCACGCCCAGCATGGGCGCGGAGGACTTCTCCTTCATGCTGCAGTCCAAGCCGGGTGCCTACCTGCGCATCGGGCAGGGCGGCGAAGGCGGATGCTTCCTGCACAGCCCGCGCTACGACTTCAACGACGACATTCTTCCGCTCGGCGCCGCGCTCTTCGTGGGCTTGGCCGAGCAGGCCATGCCGCTGCCCACGTTCCAGGAGAAATCATGAACTTCAAGCTCTCTCTTGTTGCCGCCGCGTTGCTGGCAGCCAGCGCGGCCCAGGCGGTGACGCTGCGCGTGGCCAACGTCGGCGACGTGCAGTCCATGGACCCGCACTCGCTGAACGAGACGCTGCAGCTGAGCTTCACCGCCAGCGTGTACGAGGCGCTGGTGGGCCGCGACAAGAAGATGAGCGTGATCCCGCTGCTGGCCACCAAGTGGACGCAAAAGACGCCGACGGTGTGGCGCTTCGACCTGCGGCACGGCGTGAAATTCCACGACGACACCCCGTTCACGGCCGATGACGTCGTCTTCTCGCTCAAGCGCGCGGCCGACCCGGCCGGCGACATGCGCGGCTACACCACCTCGTTCAAGGAGGTGCGCAAGATCGATGACTTCACGGTGGAGATCGAGACCACTGCACCCAACCCCATCCTTCCCGACGTGCTCACCAACGTCTACGTGATGAGCAAGAAATGGTGCGAGGACAACAAGGCGCTCGGACCGGTGGACCGCCGAAAGGGCGTGGAGAACACCGCCAGCTTCAAGGCCAACGGCACCGGGCCGTTCCGCCTGAAGGAGCGCCAGCCGTCGACGCGCACGGTGCTCGTGCGCAACTTCAACTACTGGGACAAGCCCGAGACCAACATCGACGAGATCGTCTTCACGCCCATCGGCAACGATGCGACGCGCGTGGCGGCGCTGCTCTCGGGCGAGATCGACGTGATGGAGCCAGTGCCGCTGCAGGACGTGGAGCGCATCAAGTCGGCGGGCAAGTTCACCGTGCTGCAAGGCCCTGAGCTGCGCACCATCTTCCTGGGCATGGACCAGAAGCGCGACGAACTGCAGTTCAGCAGCGTGAAGGGCAAGAACCCCTTCAAGGACAGGCGCGTGCGGCAGGCGCTGTACCAGGGCATCGACATCGAGGCCATCAAGTCGCGCGTGATGCGCAATGCCTCGACGCCGACGGCGCTCATGGTCGGGCCCGGCGTGCGCGGCTTCCAGCCTGACATGAACAAGCGCCTTCCCTACGATGTGGAGGCCGCGAAGAAGCTGCTGGCCGAGGCGGGCTACCCGAACGGCTTCGAGGTGGGCATGAATTGCCCGAACGACCGCTACGTCAACGATGGCCAGATCTGCCAGGCAGTGGCGGCCAGCCTCGCGCGCATCGGCGTGAAGGTGAACCTGCAGACGGAGACCAAGGTCAGCTACTTCCCGAAGATCCTGCGCCGCGACACCAGCTTCTACCTGCTGGGCTGGACGCCGAGCACCGGCGACTCGCACGACGCGCTGTCTGCGCTCATCGCCACGCCCAACGACAAGGGGCAGGGCCAGTTCAACCTGGGCAGCTACAGCAACCCGAAGGTGGACGAGCTGACGCAGAAGATCCAGTCCGAGACCGACCAGGCCAGGCGCAACGAGTACATCCGCGAAGCCTTCAAGCTGCACATGGACGACGTGGGCCACATTCCGCTGCACCAGCAGGCGCTGGCCTGGGGCTTCAGCAACAGGGTGACCCTCACGCAGTTGCCGGACAACCGCATGTTCTTCAAGTGGGTCACCATCAAGTGAGCGTGCCCTTGTCCGAGCCTGTTGACTCCACGCCCGCAGTGAAAGCGCCCGGCCGCTTTCGCCGCTTCCTGGACGGCGACGTCTGGTTCAGCTTCAAGACCTCGCCGGTGGCCATCGTGTCGGCCATCGTGGCGCTGGTCTTCCTGGTCTGCTCGCTGGGTGCGAACGTCATCGCGCCGCATGACACGCAGGACCTGGCCAAGATCGAACTCGGCGACGCGAGGCTGCCGCCGGCATGGTCGGCCGAGGGCAAGTCCACCTACCTGCTGGGCACCGACGACCAGGGGCGCGACATCCTGTCGGCACTGATGTTCGGCACGCGCATCTCGCTCGTCGTGGGCATTGCGTCAGTCATCGTGTCGATGGTGCTGGGCGTGAGCCTGGGGCTGCTGGCCGGGTTCATCGGCGGACGCACCGATGCCTTCATCATGCGTGTGTGCGACGTGATGCTGTCCTTCCCATCCATCCTCGTGGCCCTGCTGGTGGACGGCGTGGGCCGCGCGCTGTTCCCGAACGCGCACGACCTGCTCGCCTTCGTGGTGCTGATCGTGGCGATCTCGCTGTCGGGCTGGGTGCAGTACGCCCGCACGGTGCGTGGCTCGACACTGGTGGAACGCAACAAGGAATATGTTCAGGCGGCGAGGGTGATCGGCGTCTCGCCGATGCGCATCATGCGGCGCCACGTGCTGCCCAACGTGATGGGGCCGGTGTTCGTGCTCGCGACCATCCAGATCGCCACGGCCATCATCATCGAGGCCACCCTGTCCTTCCTCGGCGTGGGCGTGCCGCCGACTTCGCCGTCGCTGGGCACCATGATCCGCGTGGGCAACGACTACCTGTTCTCCGGCGAATGGTGGATCACGTTCTTCCCAGGCGCCGTGCTGGTGCTCATCGCCCTCAGCGTGAACTTGGTGGGCGACTGGCTGCGTGATGCGCTCAACCCGCGGCTGCGCTGAATCGCCATGACCCAAGCCCTGTTGTCCGTCAGCCATCTGCGCGTGGAGTTTCCGACGCGGCAAGGCACGCTCGTTGCGCTGGACGATGTGTCCTTCGACATCGCGCCCGGCGAGATTCTTGGTGTGGTCGGCGAGTCCGGTGCCGGCAAGTCGCTCACCGGCGCCTCCATCATCGGGTTGCTGGATCCGCCGGGGCGCATCGCCGCAGGCGAGATCGTGTTCGAGGGTCGTCGCATCGACAACCTGCCCTACGAAGAGATGCGCAAGGTGCGTGGCCGAAGCATCGGTGCGATCTTCCAGGATCCTCTGACGTCGCTGAACCCGCTGTACACCGTCGGGCGGCAGCTCATCGAGACCATCCGCACGCATTTGCCAGTGAGCGAAGCCGAGGCGCGCCAGCGGGCCATCCGCCTGCTCGAAGAGACCGGCATCCAGGCCGCCGCGCAGCGCATCGACCACTACCCGCACCAGTTCTCCGGCGGCATGCGCCAGCGCGTGGTGATCGCGCTGGCGTTGGCGGCCGGGCCCAAGCTCATCGTGGCCGATGAGCCCACGACGGCGCTGGACGTGTCGGTGCAGGCGCAGATCATCTCGCTGCTCAAGCGCATGTGCCGCGAGCACGGCGCCGCGGTGATGCTGGTGACGCACGACATGGGCGTCATCGCCGAGACCTGTGACCGGGTGGCGGTGATGTACGCAGGGCGTGTGGTGGAGATCGGTCCTGTGCAGGACGTGATTCACTCGCCCGCGCACCCCTACACGGTTGGCTTGATGGGCTCGATCCCCGAGATGGAAGGCGAAAGCGAGCGGCTGCTGCAGATCGATGGCGCGATGCCGAGACTCAATGCGATTCCAAAGGGCTGCGCATTCAATCCGCGGTGCCCCAAGGCGTTTGGACGATGCCGTGTGGAGCGTCCCGATTTGCTGGACGCCGGTCCGACCCGGGCGGCTTGCTGGTTGCATGACTACAAGGAAAGGGCAGTGGCATGAACGGCCCGCCGCTGGTCGAGGTGCAAGACCTCTCCAAGAGCTTCGATGTGTCGGCGCCCTGGCTCAACCGCGTCGTCGAAGGCAAGCCGCGGCAGTTCGTGCACGCGGTCGATGGCGTGAGCTTCTCGATCGAGCGCGGCAAGACGCTCGCGCTGGTGGGCGAATCGGGCTGCGGCAAGAGCACGGTGGCGCGGCTGCTGGTCGGCCTGTACGCGCCGACGGCCGGGCATGTGCGCTTCGATGGCATCGACATCGCGCAAGGCCTGCGCGGCGCGCAGGCATCAGTCCTGCGCCGGCGCATGCAGATGATCTTCCAGGACCCGTATGCCAGCCTGAACCCTCGCTGGAAGGTGCTGGACATCGTGGCCGAACCGTTGATCGAGCATCGGCTGATCGACGAGGCGGACAAGCGCCGTGCGCGCGTTGGCGAGCTGCTGAAGTCGGTGGGCCTCACGGCGGCCGACATGGAGAAATTCCCGCACCAGTTCTCGGGCGGGCAGCGTCAGCGCATCTCGATTGCACGGGCGCTGGCGACGCAGCCGGAGTTCCTTGTCTGCGACGAGCCGACGTCGGCATTGGACGTGTCGGTGCAGGCCCAGGTGCTCAACATCATGAAGGACCTGCAGCGCCAGCGAGGCCTGACCTACCTCTTCATCTCGCACAATCTCGCGGTGGTGCGGCACGTGAGCGATCAGGTGGGCGTGATGTACCTGGGCCGCCTCGTGGAGCTGGCTGACAAGGCGGAGCTGTTCTCACGGCCAAGGCATCCGTACACGCGCATGCTGCTGGATGCGATTCCCGACATCCGCATGAGCGGACGATCGCGCACGCCGGTGCAGGGCGAGGTGCCCAACCCGCTGAATCCGCCCAGCGGCTGCTCATTCCATCCGCGCTGCCCGCTGGCGAATGCGCGGTGCAAGGTGGAACGGCCGGCGCTCCAGGCGATTGCGGGCGTGCGCATCGCCTGCCACGCGATCGAAGAGGGCCGCTACCAGCCCGAGCCGCGCTCAGCCGCCGGGAACCAGGTGCTCACCGCGGAACAACTCTGAGGGCTGCTCGCGGTCGCGGATCAACCAGGATTGGCTGCCCGACACGAGCACCTCGGCCGCACGGCCGCGGGTGTTGTAGTTGCTGGCCATGGACATTGAGTAGGCGCCAGCCGACAGCACAGCGATGTGCTCGCCGGCTTTCACGGCCAGCGGACGGTCTCGTCCGAGCCAGTCGCCGGATTCGCACACTGGGCCGACCACGTCGTAGGTGACCGGCTGATCGCCGGATTGGCGGCATGCCACGATGTTCATCCACGCCTGGTACATCGCCGGACGCATGAGATCGTTCATCGCGGCGTCGACGATGCAGAAGTTCTTCTCTTCGCCGGGCTTGAGGTACAGCACCTCGCTGACCAGCACGCCGGCATTGCCCACCAGCGAACGGCCCGGCTCGAAGAGGATCTTGCGGTGGCCATGCCCGCGCTCGTCGATGCGCTTGAGCAGCGCGGCCACGAGCACGTCGGCCGACGGCGGCTGCTCGTCGGTGTAGGTGATGCCCAGGCCGCCGCCCAGGTCCAGGTGATGCAGGCGCACGCCATGCGATTCGACCGCCTCGACGAGATCGAGCATGCGGTCCAGCGCATCGAGGTAGGGCGTGGATTCGGTGATCTGCGAGCCAATGTGGCAGTCGATGCCCACCACCTCGATGCCCGGCAGCGAGGCGGCGTGGCGATAGACCTTCACGGCATCGGCATGCGCGACGCCGAACTTGTTGCCCTTCAGTCCGGTGGAGATGTACGGGTGCGTGCCGGCATCGACGTCCGGATTCACCCGCAGGCTGATGCGAGCGGTGCGGCCGGCCTGCGTGGCCACGTCGGACAGCACGTCCAGTTCGGCCTCGCTCTCGACGTTGAAGCACATCACGCCGGCATCCAGCGCCTGGCGCATCTCGGCGCGCGTCTTGCCCACGCCGGAGAACACGATCTTGCCGGGCTCGGCGCCTGCGGCGAGCGCACGCGCCAGTTCGCCGCCGGACACGATGTCGAAGCCGCAGCCCGCCTGCGCAAAGGTCTGCAGCACGGCGATGTTGGAATTCGCTTTCATCGCATAGCAGACGAGGTGGTCGCGCCCTGCGAGCGCGCGCTGGTAGGCGCCGACGGCGGCCAGCATGGAGGCGCGCGAGTAGACATACAGCGGCGTGCCGTGGCGCGCGGCCAGGTCGGGGAGTGCACAGTCTTCGACGTGCAGCGTGTCGCCGCGGTAGGCGACATGCGGCGATCCGGGCAGTGTCATTTCGAGGTGGAAGCAGAAGAGGCAGGAGAGGACGCCGAGGCGGCGGCCGGCGGAGCGGAAGACGACGATGGTTGTGCCAGCGTCAGCGGACCTTTCTGCCCGCAAGCGCTCAATGCCAGCACGGCGGCCAATAGGCCTGATGCCGTCGTGACAACCCCGAGGGATAAACTGCGGTGGCGCTTCAACATCTTTCGATTTTACCGACCATGACTGCCGAGATCGCCGCCACGCCCCTGACCGACAGCGAGTACCACGAGAAGACCTCGGCCGTGCTCGCCAGCGTGGAGCAGGCGGTGGACCGTTACCTGCAAGACGATGTGGTCGACATCGATGCCCACCGCACTGGCGGCCTGCTGGAGCTGGGCTTTCCCAATGGCAGCAAGATCGTGCTGAACACCCAGCCGCCGCTGCATGAACTGTGGATGGCAGCACGCTCGGGCGGCTACCACTACAAGTTCTCCAACGGCCGCTGGCTTGATCGCGAAGGCCGCGAGTTCTTTGAAGCCCTGTCGGCCAGCGCCAGCGAGCAAGCGGGCGTGGCCGTGAAGTTCGCGCCGCCCGCCTGAAGACGGACGGCGGCTGAGCGAGGGGCTCAGCGCTTGAACAGGTCGAGGATGCTCTTGCGCTCTTCCTCGGTCGGCGTGGCCGGTAGCTTGTCCTCCAGGCCCACGCTGGTCACACCCGTGCCGTGGGTGTATTCCTCGTAATACCACTCGCCGCCGATGTTCACCACGCCTTCGGGCGCCGGCGGTTCCTGGATGGGCACGCTCTTGAGCGCGTAGCGCATGTAGTCCACCCAGATGGGCAGCGCGAGGCCGCCGCCGGTTTCGCGGTCGCCCAGCTTGCGCGGCGTGTCGTAGCCGATCCAGACGATGGCCACGAGGCTGGGCTGGTAGCCCGCGAACCAGGCGTCCATCGAGTCGTTGGTCGTGCCGGTCTTGCCGTACACGTCGGGCCGCTTGAGCTTGTCCTGCGTGCCCGCGGCGGTGCCCGAGCGGGTCACTTCCTGCAACAGGCTGGTCATCACGAAAGCGTTGCGTGCGTCCAGCGTGCGCATGGACTCGTCCAGCGGCGGCGGCTTCACTTCACTGAGCACGCGACCCTTGTGGTCGGTGAGCTTGCTGATGAGGAAGGGGTTGGTCCGGTAGCCGCCGTTGGCGAACACCGAATAGGCGCTGGCCATCTGCAGTGGCGTGACTGAGCCCGCGCCAAGCGCCATCGTGAGGTAGGCCGGATGCTTTTCCGCCTCGAAGCCAAAGCGCGTCGCCCACTCCTGGGCATACGCCGGGCCGATGCTCTTGAGGATGCGGATCGACACCATGTTCTTGGACTTCTTCAGACCGGTGCGCAGCGTCATCGGACCTTCGAACTTGCCGTCGTAGTTCTTGGGCTCCCAGGGCTGGCTGCCGGTGGTGCCGGCGTCGAAAAAGAGCGGGGCGTCGTTGACCATCGTGGCGGGCGTGAAGCCCTTTTCCAGCGAAGCCGAGTAGATGAAGGGCTTGAAGCTGGAGCCCGGTTGCCGCCACGCCTGCGTCACGTGGTTGAACTTGTTCTTGGCGTAGTCGAAGCCGCCCACCATGGCGTGCACGGCCCCGGTGCGCGGGTCCATGGAGACGAAGGCGCCCTCCACCTCGGGCAACTGGGTGATGAACCAGTCGTTCTTCGGGCCGCCGCGGACCAGGCGGATCACCGCGCCAGGGCGGATCTGGGTCTTCGGGTTGGCCTTTTCGGACAGGCCTGAGGTCGCGGGCTTCAGTCCATCGCCGGTGATGGTGACCGACTCGCCGCTTTGCAATACCGCCACCACCTTTTTCGGACCGGCCTCCACGGCCACCGCCGCCTTGATCTCGTCGTTGTCCGGGTGATCGACCAGCGCCTCGGCGATGCGCACGTCCAGCTCCTTGCTGTTGCCGGGCAGGTCGATGTAGGCCTCCGGACCGCGGTACACCTGCCGGCGCTCGTAGTCCATGATGCCCTTGCGCAGCGCCCGGTAGGCCACCATCTGCTCGCCGGAGTCGATGGTGAGGTAGACGTTCAGGCCGCGGGTGTAGGCCTCTTCGCCGTACTGGCTGAAGATGAGCTGGCGGGCCGCCTCGGCGACATATTCCGCATGCACCGGCACGTCCGCCGGCGCGCGGTAGCGCAACTGCTGCTTGCGTGCCTCGTCATGCTGCTCCGCGGTGATGAAGCCGTTCTCCAGCATGCGGTCGATGATGTAGGCCTGACGCTTGTTCGCCCGCGCCGGGTTCACGATCGGGTTGTAGGCCGAGGGCGCCTTGGGCAGTCCGGCCAGCATGGCGGCCTCGGCGATGGTGATGTCCTTCAGCGGCTTGCCGAAGTAGATGTCGGCCGCCGCCGAGAAGCCGTATGCGCGCTGACCCAGATAGATCTGGTTCATGTAGACCTCGAGGATCTGAGGCTTGGTCAGCTGGCTCTCGATCTTCAGCGCCAGCAGGATCTCGTAGATCTTGCGGGTGAAGGTCTTCTCGGTGGAGAGATAGAAATTGCGTGCCACCTGCATGGTGATGGTGGATGCGCCCTGGCTGCGCGCCTCGCCGAACTGGGCGAATGCCGCGCGCACCACGCCCTTGTAGTCCACGCCGCTGTGCTCGTAGAAGCGCGAGTCTTCGATGGCCAGCACGGCTTGCTGCATCACCTTCGGGATCTCGGCGATGGGCGTGAAGTTGCGCCGCTCCTCGCCGTACTCGCCCACCATGACGCCGTCGGCCGCGAAGATGCGCATGGGCAGCTTGGGCCGGTAGTCGGTGAGGCTCGCCGTTTCCGGCAGGTTCGGGTAGGCCACCGACAAGGCAATGGCCACGACCATGAGGATGGAGACGATGCCGGCCAGGGCCAGTCCGAACAACCAGGTCAGGGTGCGTGCGACGAATTGGCCCCAGGGCGGCAGAGACGAGAAAACCTTGGGACGCGGGCGTTGGGCTTCTTGCTCGGACGAGCTCATGGGACTCCAGAGGTGGCTCGAAGAATTATAGGAAGGGTGTTACAGCTCAATCGGGCCGAGCGTGATTTGGTTGGCAACCAAGCGTGAGCCGCGCCCAAATCTTCTCAGGGTTGACCCGAAATCGGGCCCGGATTCGTTACGAACACGTGCTGGTTTAGCAACGGGAACGAGGTTCCGGAAACGGAAATTTCGTTGTGGGGCAAAGGGTTTACTGCTAGCATTGAAGTAACTTATTAACAGTCCAATGCACCTGTTCATGCGTTGGGAGAGGGCGCTGTGAGCTTTCTGGACACCTTGTTGGGCCGCAAACATCCCCCGATGATCGGGCTGGACGTCAGCTCGTCCAGCGTGAAGTTGGTGGAGCTGTCGCAAGACGCCTCGGGCGAGTACGTGCTGGAGCGGTTTGCCGCCGAAAGCTTCGAAAAAGGCTGGATCCAGGACGGCCAGATCGAGAAGTTTGACGAGGTGGCCGACGCCGTCAAGCGCGTGGTCTCCAAGAGCGGCACCAAGACCAAGAACGTGGTCATGGCCATGCCGCAGTCCGCGGTCATCACCAAGAAGATCGTGCTTCCCGCCGGCCTGCGCGAGGAAGAGCTTGAGCTGCAGGTCGAATCCGAAGCCAACCAATACATCCCGTTCTCGCTGGACGAGGTGAGTCTTGACTTCTGTGTGATCGGGCCGAGTCCCACCTCGGTGGGCGACGTCGAGGTGCTGATCGCTGCCTCGCGCAAGGACCGGGTGCAGGACCGCCAGGGCTTGGCGGAAGCTGCGGGCCTCAAGCCCATGGTGCTGGACATCGAATCGCATGCTTCTCGCCTGGCCATGAGTCGTGTCGTCGCCACCTTGCCTAACGAAGGCCGTGACGCACTGGTGGCGTTGTTCGAGATTGGTGCCGACACCACCAGCCTCAAGGTGCTGCGCGATGACGAAATGCTCTACGACCGCGACCAGGCCTTCGGCGGCTCGCAGCTCACGCAACTGATTTCCCGGCAGTACGGTTTCTCCTTCGAGGAGGCTGAGCAGAAGAAGCTCGCCGCCGACCTGCCCGACGACTACGAGACTTCCATCCTGGCGCCCTTCGTCGACAGCCTTTCGCAGGAAATCGGCCGGGCGCTGCAGTACTTCTTCACCAGCACGCCGCACCACAAGGTCCACTACGTGATGTTGGCGGGCGGCACGGCCACGCTGCCGGGCCTCAAGGACCGGGTCACGGAGCTGACCGGATTTGCATCGATGGTGGTCAACCCGTTCGACAACATGAAGCTCGGAAGCGCCGTGCGCGAGAGCAAGCTGCGCCGTGAAGCCCCGTCGTACCTGACGGCCTGCGGTCTGGCGATGCGGAGGTTCCTGCAGTGATCCTCATCAACCTTCTCCCGCACCGGGAGGAAAGGCGCAAGCGTCGCAAGGCGGCCTACTTCATCGGCCTGGGGGCGGCAGCGGGCGTTGGCCTGGCGGTCGTCGGCATCTGGTACCTCGTCTTGCAGCAGATGACTTCTTCGCAGCAGGAGCGCAACGCGTTCCTCAATGCGGAGATCAAGAAGCTGGAAGTGCAGATCAAGGACATCGCGACCTTGAAGGCAGAAATCGAGTCCCTGAAGGCGCGCCAGAAGGCGGTAGAAGATCTCCAGATCGATCGCAATGTGCCGGTGTATGTGCTGAACGAACTCGTGAAGCAGACTCCGGAAGGGGTGTACTTCACGTCGATCAAGCAAGACGGGCAGACCTTGTCGGTGAATGGCATTGCGCAGACCAATGAGCGCGTGTCTGAATTTCTGCGAAATACAGCCAACACGTCCGAGTGGTTGGTCAAGCCGGAGTTGCTGGAGATCAAAGCGTCCAGCACGGCTTCTGGTAAAGACCAGAAGCGTTTATTCGACTTCGGCGTGAAGTTGACCATCAAGCGTCCGCAGGACAAGGCGGCCACGGAATTGTTGGCGCCCGCCAAGCCAGCCAGCGGCCCGATGGTTGCTGCGTCGGCCAGCAAGGCCTGAGGTTGACGACATGGCTACCAAAAACGTGAACGTCGATCTCAACTCGGTCTTCGAAGGGGCCGTCTCACAATTTCGCGGGCTGAACCCGAATGAGCCTGGCCAATGGCCGGTCCTCCCGAAGTTGTTCACCTGGAGCTTGCTGGCTGTCGCCGTGGTCGTGGTGGGCTGGTTCCTGCTGCTTTCCAGCGCCAACGATGATCTCGAAGCTGAGCGAGGCAAGGAACCGACGCTGAAGACCGACTACCGGGCCAAGTTGTCCCAGGCGGTGAATCTGCCGGAACTGCGCAAGCAGAAGCTTCAAGTCGAGGAATACGTCACCCAGTTGGAAAAGCAGTTGCCCGGCAAGGCGGAAATGGATGCGCTGTTGTCGGACATCAATACCGCCGGCCTGGGACGCGGCCTTCAATTCGAACTGTTCAAGCCGGGTCAGGTGGTGGTGAAAGACTACTACGCTGAACTTCCAATCTCGATCAAGGTGACCGGACGCTATCACGACATTGGAGCCTTTGCCGCTGACGTATCGAATCTCTCGCGCATCGTGACCCTGCACAACATGAGCATCGTGGCGGGCAAGGATCAGTCTTCACCTTTGACGATGGAAGCGACCGCGCGCACTTACCGTTACCTGGACCAGTCCGAGATCGAATCGGTCCGCAAGGCCAACGACAAGAGCAAGCCGGGGGCGAAATGAGCATGAAGATCGCTCTGACTGGTTTGTCTGCATACTTGCTTGTGGTGGGTCTGGCGGCATGCAGTGGCGAGCAGGATGAACTGACGCAATGGATGGAGCAGCAAAAGCGCGAAGTCAAGCCGAGCGTGCTTCCGCTGACTCCTCCGAAGAAGTTCGACCCGCAGCCGTACACCGCCCTCACTGGCGTGGATCCGTTCAGCGCGCAGAAGCTGACGGTGGCCCTCAAGCAAGAGGCGCGGCAACCGAACTCCATGCTGGCGGCGGAAATCAACCGGCGCAAGGAACCGCTGGAGGCTTATCCGCTTGACAGCATGGCCATGGTGGGCAGCGTGGCCAAGAAGGGCCAGCCCTATGCCTTGCTGAAAGTCGACAACCTTCTGTACCAGGTCAAGGTGGGGGACTACCTCGGCCAGAACTACGGAAAGATCACCAAGATCACCGAAACCGACATTTCTCTGAGAGAGATCGTTCAGGATGCGGCCGGCGAATGGATTGAGCGTTCCAGCTCACTCCAGCTCCAGGAGAAATCGCGATGAAGAGCATGCAGGAGACAGGAATGATGGGCAATTGGCGGGCTCGAATGCTGGCGCTCGCGGTGTGCTTGGGCGCGACGGTCTCGGCGTTGGCACAGAATGCCATTCAGTCGATCAACAGCAGCCAGCAGGCTGGCTCGGAGGTCGTGCGGGTTGAACTGGCGCAGCCTCTGTCGGCCTTGCCGAACGGCTTCTCGGTGCAGACGCCGCCGCGAGTGGCCATCGACCTGCCTGGTGTGACCAATGCGCTGGGCAAGTCCAGCGTGGACATCAACCAGGGCAACCTGCGTTCTGTCAACGTGGCGCAATCGGGTGAACGGACTCGCCTGGTGCTGAACCTGAAGCAGGCTGCCAACTACCAGCTTCAATTGCAAGGCAAGGTGCTGCTGGTGGTGCTGGATGCGCCGACGACGGCAGCGACACCTGCGAGTACCGCGACCGGCGAATCGGTTCATTTTGCAGAGAGTCTCAACCGAAACCCCGTGGCCCTGCGTGACATCGACTTCCGTCGTGGCCCGGATGGTGCTGGCCGCGTGGTTGTGGATCTGCCCAACAACCAGGTCGGCGTGGACATCCGTCAGCAAGGCCAAAGCCTGGTCGTGGAATTCCTGCGTTCAACCCTGCCGGACAGCTTGCGTCGCCGCCTGGACGTGACCGACTTCGGAACACCCGTGCAAACGGTGACTGCCATGCAAAGTGGCGACCGTGTTCGCCTCGTGGTTGATCCGCGTGGTGCCTGGGAACACAGTGCCTACCAGAGCGACAACCAGTTCGTGCTGGAAGTGCGTCCGCAGAAGATCGATCCCAACAAGTTGACGCAGGGACCCGGCTACTCCGGCGAAAAGCTGTCGCTCAATTTCCAGAACATCGAAGTTCGCGCCCTGCTTCAGGTGATTGCCGACTTCACCAACTTCAACGTGGTGACCAGCGACACCGTGACCGGCAACGTGACCTTGCGTCTGAAGGACGTGCCCTGGGACCAGGCGCTGGACATCATCCTCCAGGCCAAGGGGCTTGGCCTGCGCAAGTCGGGCAACGTGATCTGGATTGCGCCGAAGGACGAACTGGCAGCGAAGGAAAAGGTTGACCTTGAAGCCAAGGCACAGATTCTTGCGCTGGAGCCGGTGCGGACTCAGTCGTTCCAGCTGAACTACACCAAGGCCGAAGACGTTGCCAAGGGGTTGACTGGCCAATCCACGGCAACGGGTACTGCGAGTCGCATCCTGTCGCCGCGTGGCAGTGTGATCTATGAAACGCGGACGAACCAGCTCTTCGTGAGCGACATTCCGTCCAAGCTGGAAGAGATCCAGGCCATGATCGCCAAGATCGACATTCCGGTTCGCCAAGTGTTGATTGAAGCTCGGATCGTGATTGCAGATGACAAGTTTGGCCGCTCCCTGGGTGTGAAGCTTGGTGGTGCCGATCTGCGTGGTGTCCGTGGCGGTACCCCTGGCTACAGCGTGGGCGGGGACAACCGTGTGACAGTGGGTGGGAACATGAATGCCATCGGTGCACAGACAGGCCAGACCACGGCGACCTCTGTACCGTTCAACGACACGCAGTTCGTGAATCTGCCGGCGGTGGGTCAGAATAATTTTGATGCCGCCACGTTTGCACTCTCCCTTTTTGGTGCGTCATCGAATCGATTCCTGAACCTGGAGATTTCCGCTCTGGAAGCGGACGGCAAGGGCAAGGTCGTCTCTAGCCCCCGGGTGATCACGGCTGACCAGGTCAAGGCGTTGATCGAGCAGGGTGAAGAATTGCCCTACCAAACAGCAACGTCCAGCGGCGCGACCGCACTTCAGTTCCGCAAGGCCAATCTCAAGCTTGAAGTCACGCCGCAGATCACTCCGGAAGGCAACGTGATTCTCGATGTCGATGTGACCAAGGACAGCGTGGGCCGCGTGACGGCTGCAGGCTTCGCCATCGACACGAAGCATGTCAAGACGCAAGTGCTGGTGGAGAACGGTGGCACGGTGGTGATCGGTGGCATCTTCGAGCAGACCGATCGTGAAGACATCACCAAGGTGCCGGTGCTCGGTGACATCCCCTACCTTGGCAACCTGTTCAAGAACAAGGCCAAGACGTCCAACAAGACGGAACTGCTGATCTTCATTACGCCCAAGGTCGTGACGGATCGCTCGGCAGCGCGTTGAGCGTTGCGTGTAGCATCTGAAAAGGCAGCATCTTGAGAGTGGAAACAATGATTAAGTCAAAGTGGTTCGGTGCAGTGGCGGTGGTTCTCGCACTGATCGGATGCGGCGGTGGCGGTAGCGACGCCGGCACGGCGCCATTCGGTGGTGGAACTACTCCCACCCCAACAACGACAGTGGCCGACTTGAACGTGTCACTGAGTAAGACCAGTTTGCAGGACAGCGGCGGCGATTCTTTGACTGTGACAGTGACCGCCGTTGATGCGTCACGTGTAGCCGTGCCTAATGCGGCAGTGTCGATCGGGGCGGACAACGGTGCGGTGGTCGTGGCAGCCAGCACGTCAACAGATACATCGGGCAAGGTCACTGCCACTGTTGGGACCGGCGCAGACAAATCCAATCGTACTGTGACGGTGACCGTGACGAGTGGAACGATCACCAAGACCATCAGCTTTACCGTGATTGGCGCCAAGCTGAGCGCGGCAGCCTCGCCTGACATCATCGCACCGGGGGCGACTGGCAAGATCACTTACACCCTGAAGGACTCGACTGATACGGCAATTGCGGGAACGACCATCATCGTGTCTGCGTCCGGTTCCAGCACGACTGGTACGACCGACAGCAACGGTGAATACGTCTACAACTACACGGCTCCGGCCGCCGCAGGCATTTTGAATGCGACGGCGATTGCAGCAGGGGTCACTCTTGACAAATCGATCAATGTGCAAGCTGGTGGAACCACACCGTTGCCATCGGCCATTGTCACTTCCGCTTCGATTTCTGTGGATCCCAGCGTTGTTCCGATCAACAGTGGAACCTCCACCAATCGCGCCAATATCCGTGCATTGTTCCTGGGAGCCAACAACGCGCCAATTCAATACATCCGCGTTCGATTCGACTTGGCTGGCGATCCCAATTCGATTGGGGGGACGCTCTCCACGGACACCACACTGATTCCCAGTGACGAGAACGGCTTGGCCGTGTCGGCTTACAGTCCGGGTTCCCGCTCGAGCCCTACCAACGGCGTCACCATCCGCGCATGCTGGGACTACAACGATTTTGCCGTTGGAACCTGTCCGAACTCGGTTACCAAGACCCTAACTGTCACTTCCGAGGCTCTTGCGGTATCGATCGGTTTTGACGCCACGATCACCGAAGGCAATGGTGGTCTGACCTACGTCAAGAAGTTCGTTGTGACTGTTGCCGATGCAGCAGGCCAAGCCAAATCGGATGTTCAGGTCACGCCGTCGATCGACTTGGTGAACTACATCAAGGGGTCATACCAAAACCCGGGCGCCTGGGTTCTGAAGCCCGGTAGTGGCCAAATGTGTGCCAACGAGGACATCAACCGAAATGGGGTTCTGGAAGCGACCGAGGACTTCAACGGCAACGGTCAACTCGATCCGAGAAAATCAGATGTCTTGGTCAGTGTGGTTGGCTCGTCGAAGACCAACAGCAGTGGCATCGTCATACTGCAAATTGAGTATCCCAAGAATGTTGCCACTTGGATTCAGTACAAGCTGTCGGTGACCGCTGGCGGCGTGTCCGGCACTGAAGGTCGAGCCAGCCTCACAAAGATTCTGACTGCAGATGCGTCTTCATTCACAGCGACGGAGGCTCCCGCCTTCGTGGTCAGCCCGTATGGCACGGGAACCGGAGCGCCGACCACCTACACCCCGCCGGGAGGTACGGCGATCACGGTGTGTACTGATCCTAACTGAGTGACAGCGGCTTCGAACAAGCTGTCACTGATCGCGCTGGTTGGCATGCCCGGCGGTGGTAAATCCACCGTCGGGCGCCAGCTTTCCAGGCGGCTGGAAATGCCATTTGTGGACTCCGATGCTGTCATCGAGGCCCGAATCGGGACGAGCATCCGCCAGTACTTCGACGAGCATGGCGAAGCGGCCTTCCGCGACATCGAAGAGTCCGTCATCGACGAACTGACTCAGCGACCTTCGGGTGTGATCGCCACGGGCGGCGGCGTGGTATTGCGCGAGGCCAACCGGGCACATCTCAAGAATCGCTGTTCGGTGATCTACCTGCGCTCGTCTCCCGAGGAGCTGTATCGGCGTCTTCGGCATGACACGCAACGCCCGCTGTTGCAGGTGGCGGATCCGTTGGGCAGATTGCGTGATCTTCATCAGCAACGGCACCCGCTGTACGAGTCGACCGCAGACTACGTGATCGAGACCGGGCGGCCCTCCGTGCCGGCGCTCGTGAACATGATCCTCATGCAGCTTGAACTGGCGGGTATCTCGCCACCGCCGCAGTCTTCGCACTGATCCTGCGTTGACGGCAGGCTGGAACCGCCCGGCTAAACTCCTGCCATGTCCTCCAGCATCCAGAAGGTGGCGATCGACCTTGGCGATCGCAGTTACGACATCCTCATCGGCCGTGGCCTGATCGGTGCCAGCGAGCATTTCCAAAGGCTTGGATTCAAGGGCCACGCCCTGATCGTCACCAACGAGACGGTGGCACCTCTGTATGCACAGGCCTTGCGGCAGACCCTTGAAGCAGTGCATCGGCGTGTCGACATGGTCGTGCTGCCCGACGGCGAAGCCTTCAAGCAGTGGGACACCCTGAACCTGATCTTCAACGCGCTGCTCGAGCGCGCCTGTGACCGCAAGACGGTGCTCTATGCGTTGGGCGGTGGTGTCGTCGGCGACATGACAGGATTCGCTGCAGCCTCCTACATGCGCGGCGTGGACTACGTTCAGGTCCCGACCACCTTGCTGGCGCAGGTGGACTCGTCGGTGGGAGGCAAGACGGCCATCAACCATCCGATGGGAAAGAACATGATCGGTGCGTTTTACCAGCCGCGGCTGGTGGTGGCCGACCTGGCGACGCTGGACACCTTGCCTCAACGTGAGTTGTCCGCAGGCCTGGCCGAAGTGATCAAGTATGGTCCGATTGCCGATGCTGCTTTCCTGGACTGGGTGGAAGCCCATGTGGATGCGCTGATGCAGCGGGATGAATCGGCACTGGCCTATGCCGTCAAGCGTTCATGCGAGCTGAAGGCGCAGGTGGTGGGCAAGGACGAGCGGGAGTCCGGCCTTCGTGCCATTCTCAACTTTGGGCATACCTTCGGCCACGCCATCGAGGCGGGCATGGGCTACGGCGCATGGCTGCATGGGGAGGCTGTGGGCACGGGCATGCTCATGGCCACGGACTTGTCCATGCGCCTCGGCCTTGTCGATGCATCGCTGGCTCGCCGCATCGAACAAGTCGTCGCCAGGGCAGGGTTGCCGCTGAAAGGCCCGGACTTGCCGGCCGCCCGCTACCTGGACCTCATGCGCGTGGACAAGAAAGCCGAGGCCGGAGAAATCCGTTTCGTGCTGCTCGACGGCGCGGGACGGGCCGTGATGAAATCCGCGCCCGATGCACTGGTAGCAGAGGTCATCGAGAGCAGGACGGCACGCTGAGACCGAGACCGCGGGATGCTTGCCCCCTATGCCTGCTCCGCCGGATCCAGCCGTGGGCGCCGATTTCCGGAAAACCCAGCCCCGACGCGAGACGATTTTCAGCGTGATCGCGATCGCATCGTTCACAGCACGGCGTTCCGCCGGCTCGTCTACAAGACCCAGGTCTTCCTCAACCATGAGGGTGACCTCTTCCGGACGCGACTGACGCACTCGATCGAAGTTGCGCAAGTGGCGCGTTCGATCGCTCGCCGCCTGCAGCTCAACGAAGACCTGGTCGAGGCGCTTGCCCTGGCCCATGACGTCGGCCACACGCCGTTCGGACACGCCGGGCAGGATGCACTGCATGCCAGCATGAGGGCCGTCGAGCCCGGCACTGCAGGCTTCGAGCACAACTTCCAGAGCCTGCGGGCCGTGGACCGGCTCGAAGAGCGCTACGCTGCTCACGACGGACTGAACCTGTGCTTTGAAACCCGCGAGGGCATCCTCAAGCATTGCGCGCGTCGCAATGCGCAGTGGCTGGAAGCTCGGGAACCGGGGGGCATTGGGCGCCGGTTCCTCGATCGCACTCAACCGAGCCTTGAGGCACAGCTGTGCAATCTCGCAGACGAAATCGCCTACAACGCCCATGACGTGGACGACGGTGTGCGCTCCGGCTTGATCAGCTTCGACGAAGTTTGCGACGTGCCGCTGGTCCGGCGCTTCAAGGAAGAAGCGCTGCGTGAGCATCCCGATCTTCAGGGCCGCCGGCTGCTGTTCGAGACGATCCGCCGGATGCTCAGCAACCAGATCTATGACGTGATCGATTCGTCGTCGACGCTGCTGAATCAGCATCGACCGGAAACGGTAGATGACGTACGCCGCTGCGCGCCGCTCATCGCGAGAAGCGCCGAGATGGAATCGCGCCACCACGAACTCAAGGGCTTCCTGCGCGAGCACCTGTACCGGCATCCTCAAGTGGTGAAGACCACCGATCAAGCGCGTACGGTCGTGTCAGACCTGTTTGGCATCTACGTGAATGATCCCGCGCAGATGCCCAGGGACTATGCGCAGCAGCCTCGCATGTTGCGCGCCGTGGCGGACTACATCGCGGGCATGACGGATCGATTCGCGCTGCGCGAACACGAGCGCCTGACGGGAAGGAAAACGTTCCAATCCTGATCGGCGTGCTATTCCTGCGTCAGCAGGATTTCCACGTGCCGCACGCTGGCGACGGCCACGCCCTGGCGCATCGCGGGTGTCAGCCGGGTGGCGCAGACCTGGCGTGCGATGGCCTGGTGCAGTACGGGTCGCGGCGGCTCCATGGCCTGCACGGTGCACTTCTCGGCGCGGCCCTTGTCGGACACCAGCACTTCCACCCGCAAGCTGCGCACGCCATTGCGCACGAGCATGTCGGCATCGAGCGCCCAGTCCGGCGTGGGCATCGCAGGCTGATCCACCTCCGACACATCGAAATATCGGCGGGCAGGACCACCCTCGGCGCCTGCTCCTTGGAGCGAGGCCTTGTCATCACTTGTCGTCACGGATGAAGAACTGGTGGCCGCCGAAGATCGCGCCGAGTCTTCCGCACCCGGGTCAGGAAGGATGGCGGGAGACGAAGGCTCCACGTAGCGCACCAGCAGGGCCTGATGCCCGTCTACTGAATGGTCCGCGCCGTTGCTGTCGAACGAATAGCCCAGCATCCATACGGCGCCGACATGGACGGCGACTGCTCCTGCGCTGGCCCAGATCACTGGAAGACCTCCGATCTTCACGACGAGAATCAGCCCCGCTTCGGCGGGCGCTCGCCGATTACTTCCAACAAGCCGCCAACGCCGCGGCATCCGTGGCGTAGGACGAACTGTATGAATCGATCGACTTGCGACCCAGGTTGTCGATGCCGAAGTTCCCGCACTTGTCGGTGGCCATGGTGCCCGAACGGGTGGCCTTGACCACGTAGGTGTTCGCGGCAAGGCTCGCCGACGGTAGCGTGATGGTGTAGTTCGTGCCGGAACCGCTCTTGGGCGACTTGCTGAACCGTGCCGCAAACAAGGCGCCGTCGGTCACGGCCACCCCGGCCGTGTTCTGGTCGTACCGGTAGTTTTCGGCGAAGAAGCGCTCCATGTATTGCGAGGCCTCCATCAGGATGGCCTGCGCCTCCGCCCGTTTGCTGCGGGCGATGTATTCCGTGTACGCCGGATAAGCGATGCGCGCGAGAAGCGCAATGATGGCCACTGTGATCATCATCTCGATGAGCGTGAAGCCCCCAGACCGTTGCCCTTTTGGGGGCCTACCGAACACGGGCCGGCCGAGGGGCGTTGCACCTGATAAGTGGTTCTTGCTCATGGTCATGCTCAACGAGTCTTCAGGCCGGGAATTTCACGCCAGAAGATCCGGCCCGTGTCCGTGGCGGTGGAGAAGCGCTTGCCCTTGTCCGAAGCACCCTCGACGGCCGTGCAATTCAGCGCGCCGCTGGCGCAGCCAGCCTGCGTGCTGCCCTTGCCGACCAGGTCCTTGGCGATGCGCACCTTCTGGTCATTGATCGAGGTCGTGGCCAGGTTGACGACGGTCGGTACGCCAGCGATGGTGACCGTGGTCGTGCCCAGCAACGAGCTTGGCAGGCCGGTGATCGGATCCATGGCATTCAACCGCGCGATCGGATTGTCAAAGCAGGGATCGGTGGCCGTGCCGGTGTGCGCCAACGGGGGAGACACGGTCACGGTCAGCAATTGGCTGTTGGTGATGGTCAGGTTGCTCAACGACATCTCCGAACTCACCGGCAGGTAGACCTTCCAGCCCAGCTTGGTGGACCAGTCGATCGCGCTGCCAGTGATGTAGCGGCTCGTCGTGTCCGTGCCCACGTTGTTCAGCGTGCGCGCCTCCAGTGTTGCCACGCGAGGCAGCGACGTGGCCACAACCGCCGCAGACATCGAGGCAAAGGTGGTCTTGTCCCAGACGCCGAAGATGCCGTTGGTGCGGGTGGTGTTCGGGAAGTCACCGGAGTTCACCGCCATGCCGGTGGCCACGTTGATCATCACACCGCCCATCGGATGGAAGCGGACTTCGGGCGCGCCGGTGATGGGCAGCCGGTTGGCGCTGGCGTCCGTCGCGATGAACAGCGGATTACCGTAGTAGGCCACCTTCCAGTTGACGGAGTCAGCGTCGCTGACATCGAACTTCCAGACATTGCCCTTGATGTCGCCAGCGTAGATGTAGTCGGCCACGCCGTCGTTGTTGGTGTCGACCCAGATCGGTGTCGACAACCCGTTGTCGGTGCTGGTCGAGTCGGCCACGAGCTTCTTGTAGACGCCGCCGTTGCTGGCGCTTCCGGCCGGGCCTTCGGCGAACATGATGAACAGCGCCGCATGGCCGGTCGCGCTGCCCACGCCATTGCCGAACAGGGCGGCCCAGCGGCCGTTGTTCAGGCGGACGATCTGGCCGGCCTGGTTGTTGAATCGGCTGGTGGTGGGCTCAGACACGATGTAGCCCAGGTCGCTGTCGGAGTTCGCCGTGAACTGCCACTTGAAGATGTCGCTCGCATGGGCTTCATCCAGCTGGTTGCCCGTGATGCTGCCGTCGCTGGCCACGACGGTACCGGCGTTGGTCACATCCAGCGCGAACAATCCCTTGCCGCCGCGGCCAAGGCTGGAGAAGAGGTAGGTCTTCCAGGTCGAACTCACCTTCAGGTCACCGACGAAGGGCGAGCCGTCGACGAAGGACTGGACCTTGGCGCCCTGGGAATTCGCCCAGTCCGGCAAGGTGGAGGCGTTGTCCACTGCGTTGGTCACCGAGTCGGGCGTGAAGAACGGTTCGGGCACGTAGGACATGATGGGTGCGCCCCCACCCGCTGCATTGCGGGCGTCGAATGCATGCAGCATGCCGTCGCCGGCGCCCACCCAGATCACCGGACGCCGGTTCTTCCAGGTGGTCACGAAGGTGTCGTAGCCACTGAAGGCCGAGCTGAAGAACTTGCCGCTCGGGACGCCCTCCACGACCGGGTTGGAGTTCACGATCGGGCCCATGATCGAACTGGCCGCACGTTTGCGGAACAGCGAGACCTCGGTCTTGTCGCCCCGCAGCCAGTTCAGCAGCTTCTGGCCGTAGGTGTCGTCGCCGCTGCCCTTGATGAGACCCTGCTTGGTGGTGCCGATGTCGGCCCAGCGGAACTTGATGCCGGTGGTGCCGTCATTGGTGATGATGTTGCGGCTGTCGGCGGACATCGCCGTCAGCTGCGCATGGGCTTCCCACTTCGGCACGGAGTCGAAGTCGCCGGTGGACAGCAGCGGGAAGGCGCGCAGTGCTCCGCTGGCGTCGCCCGGATCGAAGGTCGCCACGTACTTCAGGTCATTCGTGCGCAACTGGCTGGATGCGATGGCCGGTGCCGTGTTCGAGGAGTTGGTGATGTCCTCGAGGATGGCATTCAGCGAGGTTTCCAGTTTCTCCGGACTGCGGGCCACGAAGTAGTTGTCAGGCTCGCCGTCGTAGCAGTTGACGCCCGTGCTGCCACCGCAGGCCTGGTCGTCGTTGCGCTTGGTGTCCCAGGACTGGCGGTTGCTGTCGGTCGGATACGCGTCGCTGTAGGCGGTCTTGCTGGTGTCGTACTTGAAGCCGCCGTACTTGGAGATGTACCACAGCGGTTCACGGATCAGCGCGTTCGAGCCGCCGACGGCCTTGTAGGTCTTGTAGGTCTCGCCGCGCGTGGTCTTTCCATTGACCACCGAGCACAGCTTGCCGTTGCTGCCGGGGGACGGATCGCACACGCCGCCGCTGGTGTCCGTGTCGTTGGCGCCTTGCAGCACGCCGGCCGAGTAGCCCACGGTACCGGAGGCATCGTTCGGGCCCATCGGCGCCAGGTTGATGCCGCTGTGGAAGTGCACACCGTCACTGGCGGAATCATCCAGGTTCTTCGTGCCGACGATGGTGTAGCCGAAGGCGTAGGCAGCGCCCGAGCCGGTGTCCGACTCGAGGGCCTGGGTGTAGATGCGGATCTGCGGCCCGGCGAGCACTTCATAACGAAGCACGCCCAGCATGTCCTGGTCCTGGTCTTCGCCGAGCATCGAGTGTTGCCACAGGACCAGGGCCGACCCGGACTTGCCATCCGCCGAGCGGCTGAGGATCTTGAAGTCCACCATGTTGCCCGGCAGGTAGTTGCCGGAGATCTTGTCGCGACCGGCGGGCGTGATGTAGACGAATTTGCCGGTGTCGATGGGCACGGCGATGGTGGCCACGCCGCCAGACATGGACACGCCATAGCTGCGTACACGCAAGGCGTTGTTCGGCCAGTCTGTGGGGTGCGCGGTGCTTGCGTCGAAGTCGTTGCGGATCCGGTTGGTGTTGGCTTGGTACGCCACGCCCGCACCCAGGTAGGTGCCACGGAAATTCGGACCGTCGGCGCAGATGCCCTTGACCTTGCTCAGGTCGCTGATGGTCTTGGCCGTGCACAACAGGTCAGGACCGGCATCGCCGTTTTCTCCGACCAGGCGGCTGGTACCAGTCACACCTTCGAGGTCCCCCAGTTTCTTCACGATGCCTTCGACGGTGGCTGAGCCGACATTCAGGTCGGTGAAGCGCGAACCGTAGTCGTCGTCGTCGAAGCTGTTGGCGCCGCTGGTCACCGCCAGCATGTTCAGCGGGCGGCAGATCGGATTGCCGTACAGCGCGCTGCGGGTGGATGTGCCGATCGCCGGGTTGCTGACCATCGGATCGACACGCGTCGCTGCAGTCAGGCCCACCGCAGCGTCATAGCCGCTGCCTGACGACGTGTAGGCGTCCTTGTTGGCGAAGTAGCGCATGGTCTCCAGCACCAGTTCGCCGACGGGGTTGCCCCAGGAAGGGCAAGTGCCGTTGACGATCTTGTCCGAGAAGCGCTTGTCGGTCGGGCATGAGGTGGTGCTGTAGTTGCCGCTGCCCACGTCGTAGTCATAGAGCGTGATCTCGTTGAGCGACTTGATGATGCCTGTGGTGGACGTGAAGCGGCCGGTGCTGGCCTCGATCTCGTCGTTCATCTGGCCCATGTTCTTGCGCAGCACCCCGCCCTTGAGGTTGTTGTCGTAGGAGCCCATCATCAGGCCGAACTCGGCACGGGCCGCCTCGACGCCGGAGTTCTTGCTCTCGCCGAAGTCCTGCAGCAGGCCGATGGGCTTCCACTTGGGGCTGGCAGAGGTGTTGTAGTTCTTGCACTTTTCGTTGCCCAGCAACGCCGTGCTCGCACAGACCTGCACACGAGCCACGAAGCTCGTATTCCCGGTATCCGACTTCTTCGGCGTGGTGGACAGGTGGACGTGATTGCCCGTGGCCAGGGTGCCATCCGGTGTCACGTAGTTGGCCGACAGGTAGGAGATGGTGTCGCTGCGCCAGGTGTAGGACGGTTCGCTGGAGCCGCCATCGGCCCAGTTGCAGGTGCGGACCTCCGTCATGTTCCAGAGGATCACGTTGCCCACGGCGACGCGGATCTCAGGCGTGAACGTGCCCGTGTGGGAGACACCGGAGTCTTCGGCCGGACGACGGCATGTCGTGATGCCCTTGGCCAGCGCATCCGACGTGTTGTAGGACGTGAGCTTGTTCAGGTCCGCGCCGTTGTAGTACTTCACGAATGCCTGGCTGTTGCGCGGGACGAAGCTCAATTCCAGCGTGGTGCTGTCGGCCGTGTCTTCCGAACGCATGCCGCCATAGAGCACCTTGCGCAGGATGTCGATGCGAGACATCGTGGCCCAGTTCAGGAAGTTGCCGCTCCATTCGCCGGCGCCGGGCGTGCAGTAGTACTTCACCCGCTCCACGCCATTGATCGTGGTCTTGTCCACCTGGTCAGCCAGCCGGCTGGGCTGGAAGCGATTGTTGGAGGTGCTGTAGGTGTAGCACTTGACCGGGTCGAAGTAGCCGTAATACCGGAAGTTCGGCATGAAGGTGCGATCCACCACGCCATCGAAATCGATGTCGTCGAAATCGGTGTAGGCCTTCCAGAACATCGTGAAGTCCTTGGAGGCCGACAGCATCACCATGGGCTTGTTGTCGGTGGCCAGGATGTTCGGCGGAATGGCGCTGGGCGCGGCCAGCGCTTGCAGGCTGCTTGCGACCAGTGCGAACAGGACGGCGAATTTGGAAAGGTGTCGGCTCATGAGGGGCCTCTCTGTCAATCCAGCGCAGCGCGGATGTAGGTTTGCAGGACGACTTCGGTGTTGACGTCGGCTCCGAAGCCGCGTGCAGTCACGCGAATGACGGGGTCGTCAATGCGGGCGATGTATTCAATGATGTATTCAGGCTGGCGGGCCACGCCGGAGATCTGCGGCGAGCCGGTGTACGTGCCGATGGGCACGCCGCCGGTGAAGCTGCAGGTTGCCGCGGACGTGGCGTTGTCGCCCCACTTGCCGTTGTTGGCGTCAGGCCACCAAGGCATTGGGTTCGTGCCAGAGCTGAAGACGCTGGTGGCCAGGTACTCGGCGGTCACGTAGCACTGTCCGTTGGGGCAGGTGGAGCCCCAGTACGGGGGCTTGATGGCGTCGCCCAGCGGGCGGTTTTCCATGCGATCGCATTTCGCTGTGGCGGCCTTGGACAGCATGAACAAGTCACGCTCGCCGTCGCGCAAGGCGGCTTCCGCGGCGTTGCGGGCAACCTCATAGTCGAGCTGGTTGCGGGTGACGCCTTCGCCGAGGATGGCGCGACGGATGCCGAAGCCGGCCGCCACGGTGATGACCAGCATGAACATCAGCACGATCGGCAAGGCAATGCCGGCAGCGCGACGACGGTAGGAGCGGAGTTGGGATTTCATCTCGGTCACCGGTCAGAAGGTGCCCACGGCGTTGAGGTTGTTGCGAACGGCGAACACCCGTGTGAAAACCTTGTGGAGGTACTTGTCGGTGGGCGTGATCGTCGACCCCCGGCAATTGACATAGGTTCGCTCCGAGCCGGACTTGTCTTCGAGGCGGTTGTTGTCCATCGAGCGCACCTCGATGCACACACTCACCGCGGTGACGCGCTGCCACGGATTCAATCCATCCGATGTCGTGCTCAGGGATGTCACACCGCTTGCACCGGTGGCCGGTCGAAAGGCCGTCGGTGACTGCACGCCGTTGCCGGCGCTCACGCCGTACCGGATGACCAGGTCGTCAACGCCTTGGATCATCGACTGCGGTGCAGTGGAGTCGGCGCCGTTGCCCTGGCAGGTCAGGTTGCGTGTCGAGACGGTCGAGCCATCGGGTGCCGTGTAGGTCACCAATCCCGACAGGCCGAAGCGGTTGGAGACAAATAGCGGCATGCTGGCGGCGGCCAGCGGCGTGTTGACGCTGTCGCCGGAGACGGCTTGCCGGTTGCAATCATTGGTGTTGCCCAGCAGGGAGGACGTCCCGAACTCAGGCGAAGAGAAATAACTGATGATGACCGTGTCGCCAGTCGTCGTGGTGCTGCTGCACGCATGGGTGGCCGGGTCGTACGCCTTGTCATCGCAGCCGGAAAGTCCGTAGGTGAACGCGGCATAGGTCGTCGGGTTGTAGTAGCGACCCGAATGCGCCACGTCTGACGGCGTCGTGAATTGCGCCGGGTAGAAGCCGGCCTTCTGCAACTCGCGGCCGATCATGTCCAGGGCAATCTTGCCGGTTTCGTTGATGTCCGTGTGTCCCTGGGCGGCGCGTGATGACTCCCTCGTCGCCAGGTACAGCGCGGAGGCTGCCAGCGAAATCACGATGCCGATGACAAGGCCAACCATCAGCTCGACGAGCGTCAAGCCGCGCTGCCTCGAGATCGGGCGTACCAAGCTCATGTTGTTCGAATTCATTCTCATGGCACCACCGTCATGTTTGTGCAGCGAACACCGGGCACGCCGGTCCCGCCGACGGCTCCTGACGGACAGCAGGAGCGCTGGGCGATGGCATTGGTGATCGTGGTGGCGCAGGTGGTCGCCGTGTCCAGCGTGACGCCATCGCTTTGCACGAAGCCCTTGTCGAACCACAGGACCGTGGCTTCATAACCCGTGCTGCGCGAACCAGACACCCAGATGGCTGACGAAGGCAGGCTGCGCTTCACCGAAAGCCGCCATTGCTCCAGCTGGTAGGCGGCGAGGTCACTTCCAGAGCAGTTTGCCGAGGCGGAGGAGCAATCGGTGCTGTAGCTCAAGGCGTAGCTGCCGCCCTGCTGGGTGCTGTAGTTGTCAGAGCTTTGCAGGTAGGCCGTCGCCGAAGCCGCGGGATTGCTGCGCACGCGGTCGGCGAAATCGGTGAGGGCGGCGGAGACGGTCGCGCGAGCCCACGAGCCTTGCGAATAACGCATGGACGCTGAGGTCAGCCCTGCGATTCCAAGCATGCCGATGGAGAGCACCAGCACGGCAACCATCACTTCGATCAGCGTGGCGCCGTGCTGCCGGCGCGCGCTGCGGGTCTTGTTCAAGTAGGTCTTCATGACTTGCAACTCAGCAGCTTGAGGAGAACGAACGCACCGTCGGACGGCCGGCGGCGTCAAGGCACACGATTCGCTTGTAGCTGGCGTCCAGGGTGCCGGGTGGGACGATTTCGAACTTGCCTGACGCGGTGAGATTGGCATATCCACGCGGGTCGAACATCACGATGTTCCAGCTCGCATTGGTGGGCTTCATCGTGTAGTTGTTGGATTCACCGGTGCGTTGTTGGAGGATCACGTTCGGCGAGGTGCCAGCGGTAGTGGAGGCCGCGTTGCACTGCGGATTGCGGAACACGATCCAGCCGTTGGCCTGGTAGTCACTGACCGCCGCGGTGCCTGCGCAGCTGGAGCTGTTGCTCGCGCTGGCCACGCACACGGACACGCAGCTATTCTTGGCGATGGCCAGCGAGCGGCCCTGCGACAAGGCGGCCACGAGTTCATTGCTCATGCTGGCCACCTTGTTGCGGACCACGAAAGTCCGAAGGTTGGGCGCAGCCAGTGCACCGATCACGGCCAGGATGGAGATCGTGACCAGCAACTCGATGAGCGTGAAGCCTCGCTCGGTGCGGTGTGGGGCACGTTGACGTGAAGGCATGTCGGCAGTGGAGGTTGACGGCTGGGAAAGGGTTTCGCGGTAGTCCGCTCGTGTAAATTAACCGCGTCCCTTGCCGCAACCCAGCGCCCTCAGACGAACGGTCGTTCCTGCGTGACTTGCGGAATCTTCCCGAAAGCCTTCGTGAACAAAGTCTCGAACCGCTTGTTGCATCCCTGGCGTCCATGGCGCGCCTGAGCCGGTTGGTCGTGCCCGGCGAGGCGCATCTGGTGCGACAGGCGGTCGTGGAGGGCGCACAGCCGTTCGCGCAGGATGTCGATTGCCGCGCGTTCCTGGAAAGCCTGCGCCGGGCTGCGACCGAGAAGGGTGTGGCGGTCCACGGCTATGTCTTGCTGCCCGATTCCTGGCTGATGGTGTGCGTGCCTTCAACGGCCGACGCGCTGGGCAAGCTGATGCAGGCGATGTCGCGCTGGTTCGTGACCGATTTCAACCGCCGCCATGCGCGAACAGGCTCGTTGTGGAACGGGCGCTTCACGGCGGGCCCGCTGGCGGCCGAGCATGTGCTGGATGCCGTCGTCTATGTCGAACTCGCTGCGGTGCGGCGAGGCCTGGCCTACTTGCCGGCGGAACATCCGTGGTCGAGTGCCGGGCACCACGTCCTGGGGGGGCGTGACCCGCTGCTGGCCGGGCATCAGGCGTTGTGGGCACTCGGCAATACGCCTTTCGAACGAGAAGCTGCCCATCGGCAGGTGTTGGAGCGGGGCTTGTCCGGCGCCGTCAGTCATGCGATCGAAAGCCAGCTGCTCAAAGGTTGGGGTTGGGCGTCGGCGCAGACCTTGGCCGAGTGGGCCGAGCGTGGCCGGCGCACGACGCCACTGCAGCGAGGGCGCCCCAAAAGTGTGCAATCTGCATAGTGTCCCCAATTAAATTCACAAGCGTGGGGCGTTGCATTTAATTGGGGACATATAAACAAGATTTCCCCTTGTGACCCTTGCTGCGCTGCATTACTCTCGCGGGAATCCCCAGGAAAACCCGCCATGGACACGTCCGCATTCCCCGCGTCCTCGCAGCTCGCGACTGCTTCTCTCGATGAACGGCTCGACGCCGCGAAGGGTCTTTACAGCCCATCCAATGAACACGACGCTTGCGGCGTGGGCTTCGTCGCCCACATCAAGGGCCAGAAGGCTCATGGCATCGTCGAGCAGGGCCTGAAGATCCTCGAGAACCTCGACCACCGCGGCGCCGTCGGTGCCGACAAGCTGATGGGCGACGGCGCGGGCATCCTCATCCAGATTCCCGACGAATACTTCCGTGCCGAGATGGCCCAGCAAGGCGTGGAGCTGCCGCCCTACGGCGAGTACGGCGTGGGCATGATCTTCCTGCCCAAGGAGCACGCTTCCCGTCTCGCCTGCATCCAGGAGCTGGAGCGCGCCGTGAAGGCCGAAGGCCAGGTGCTGCTCGGCTGGCGCGACGTGCCGGTGGACCGCGACATGCCGATGTCGCCCACCGTGCGCGAGAAGGAGCCCATCCTCAAGCAGATCTTCATCGGCCGCGGCCCGGACGTGATCGTCCCCGACGCGCTCGAACGCAAGCTGTACGTCATCCGCAAGACGGCCTCCAGCGCCATCCAGGCCCTGAAGCTCACGCACAGCCGCGAGTACTACGTGCCCAGCATGAGCTGCCGCACCATCATCTACAAGGGCCTGCTGCTGGCCGACCAGGTCGGCAAGTACTACAAGGACCTGAAGGACCCGCGCGTGGTCTCGGCCCTGGCCCTGGTGCACCAGCGCTTCTCCACCAACACCTTCCCCGAATGGCCGCTGGCCCACCCCTACCGCATGGTGGCCCACAACGGTGAGATCAACACCGTCAAGGGCAACTTCAACTGGATGCGCGCCCGCGAAGGCGTGATGAAGTCGCCCGTGCTGGGCGACGACCTGAAGAAGCTCTACCCCATCAGCTTCGAAGGCCAGTCCGACACGGCCACCTTCGACAACGCGCTGGAGCTGCTCACCATGAGCGGCTATTCGCTGGCCCATGCCGCGATGATGATGATCCCGGAGGCCTGGGAGCAGCACACGACGATGGACGAGCGCCGCCGCGCGTTCTACGAGTACCACGCCGCCATGCTGGAGCCCTGGGACGGCCCGGCGGCCATGGTCTTCACCGACGGCAAGCAGATCGGCGCGACGCTGGACCGCAACGGCCTGCGCCCGGCGCGCTACATCGTGACCGACGACGACCTGGTGGTGATGGCCTCGGAATCCGGCGTGCTGCCGATCCCCGAGAACAAGATCGTCAAGAAGTGGCGCCTGCAGCCGGGCAAGATGTTCCTCATCGACCTGGAGCAAGGCCGCATCGTCGATGACGAAGAGCTGAAGAACCAGTTCGCCTCGGCCAAGCCGTATCGCCAGTGGATCGAGAACATCCGCGTCAAGCTGGAAGAGATTCCCGTCGATGCGGAGCAGCACGCCTTCACCGAAACGCTGCTGGACCGCCAGCAGGCCTTCGGCTATTCGCAGGAAGACATCAAGTTCCTGATGAGCCCGATGGCGCAGGCCGGCGAAGAGGGCATCGGTTCCATGGGCAACGACTCGCCGCTGGCGGTGCTGTCGGACAAGAACAAGCCGCTGTACAACTACTTCAAGCAGCTGTTCGCGCAGGTGACGAACCCGCCCATCGACCCGATCCGCGAAGCGATCGTGATGTCGCTGGTGTCCTTCATCGGGCCCAAGCCCAACTTGCTGGACATCAACGCGGTGAACCCGCCGATGCGCCTGGAAGTGCCGCAGCCCATCCTCGACTTCGAGGACATGGTGCGCCTGCGCCACATCGAGAAGCACACCCACGGCAAGTTCAAGAGCTATGAGCTGAACATCACCTACCCGGCCGAGTGGGGCGACGAGGGCGTGGAGGCCAAGCTCGCCTCGCTGTGCGCGGAGACGGTGGACGCGATCAAGACCGGCCACAACATCCTCATCATCAGCGACCGCAAGATGGACCGCGCGCACATCGCGATCCCGGCGCTGCTGGCGCTGTCGGCCGTGCACCAGCACCTGGTGCGCGAGGGCCTGCGCACGACCTGCGGCCTGGTGGTCGAGACCGGTTCCGCCCGCGAAGTGCATCACTTCGGCGTGCTGGCCGGCTACGGCGCGGAAGCCGTTCACCCGTACCTCGCGATGGAAACGCTGGCCAGTCTGCACAAGGACCTGCCCGGCGACCTCTCCGCCGAGAAGGCCATCTACAACTACGTGAAGGCCATCGGCAAGGGCTTGTCGAAGATCATGTCCAAGATGGGCGTGTCGACCTACATGTCCTACTGCGGCGCGCAGCTGTTCGAAGCCATCGGGCTTGAGAAGGACCTGGTCGACAAGTACTTCCGCGGCACGGCCTCGCAGGTGGGTGGCATCGGCGTGTTCGAAGTGGCGGAAGAAGCCATCCGCATGCACAAGGCCGCCTTCGGCGACGACCCGGTGCTCGAAGGCATGCTGGACGCCGGCGGCGAGTACGCCTGGCGCGTGCGTGGCGAAGAGCACATGTGGACGCCCGACGCCATCGCCAAGCTGCAGCATTCCACGCGTGCCAACAAGTTCGACACCTACAAGGAATACGCGCAGATCATCAACGACCAGTCGCGCCGCCACATGACGCTGCGCGGATTGTTCGAGTTCAAGTTCGACCCGAGCAAGGCGATTCCCGTCGACGAGGTCGAGTCCGCGGCGGACATCGTCAAGCGCTTTGCCACCGGCGCGATGTCGCTGGGCTCAATCTCCACCGAGGCGCACTCCACGCTGGCCATTGCGATGAACCGCATCGGCGGCAAGAGCAACACCGGCGAAGGCGGCGAAGACCCGGCGCGTTACCGCAACGAGCTCAAGGGCATCCCGATCAAGGATGGCACCAAGGTCAGCGAAGTGATCGGCGAGAAGGTCATCGAAGCCGACTACGTGTTGAAGGAAGGCGACTCGCTGCGCTCCAGGATCAAGCAGGTCGCGTCGGGCCGCTTCGGCGTCACGACCGAGTACCTGGTGAGCGCCGACCAGATCCAGATCAAGATGGCCCAGGGCGCCAAGCCCGGCGAAGGCGGCCAGCTGCCCGGTGGCAAGGTGTCCGACTACATCGGCTTCCTGCGCTACTCGGTGCCGGGCGTGGGCCTCATCTCGCCGCCGCCGCACCATGACATCTATTCGATCGAAGACCTGGCGCAGCTCATCCACGACCTGAAGAATGCCAACCAGCGCGCGAGCATCAGCGTGAAGCTGGTGAGCGAAGTCGGTGTGGGCACGATTGCAGCCGGCGTGGCCAAGGCGAAGGCCGACCATGTGGTGATCGCCGGCCATGACGGTGGCACTGGCGCCTCGCCATGGTCGTCCATCAAGCATGCCGGCACGCCCTGGGAACTGGGCCTGGCCGAGACGCAGCAGACCCTGGTGCTCAACCGCCTGCGCAGCCGCATCCGCGTGCAGGCCGACGGCCAGATGAAGACGGGCCGCGACGTGGTCATCGGCGCGCTGCTGGGTGCCGATGAATTCGGCTTCGCCACCGCGCCGCTGGTCGTCGAAGGCTGCCTGATGATGCGCAAGTGCCACCTCAACACCTGCCCGGTGGGCGTGGCCACGCAAGACCCGGTGCTTCGCAAGAAATTCCAGGGCAAGCCCGAGCACGTGGTGAACTATTTCTTCTTCGTCGCCGAAGAAGCACGCCAGATCATGGCGCAGCTCGGAATCCGCAAGTTCGACGACCTCATCGGCCGCGCGGACCTGCTGGACATGAAGAAGGGCATCTCGCACTGGAAGGCCAGGGGCCTGGACTTCACGCGCGTCTTCCACCTGCCCGCTGCACCGGCCGACGTGCCGCGCCGCCAGGTCGAGGAGCAGGACCACGGCCTGGCCCGCGCTCTGGACGTCAAGCTCATCGAGAAGTGCAAGCCCGCCTTCGACAAGGGCGAGAAGGTGCAGTTCATGGAAGAGGCGCGCAACGTGAACCGCACGGTGGGCGCGATGCTCTCCGGCGAACTCGTGCGCCGGCATCCCGAGGGCCTGCCCGACCAGACGGTGTTCATCCAGTTCGAGGGCACGGGCGGTCAGAGCTTCGGCGCCTTCCTCTCCAAGGGCATCACCTTCTACCTGATCGGTGACGCCAACGACTACACCGGCAAGGGCCTGTCGGGTGGCCGGATCGCCATCCGCCCGAGCATCGACTTCCGCGGCGACGCGACCAAGAACATCATCGTGGGCAACACGGTGCTGTACGGCGCGACCAGCGGCGAGGCCTTCCTGCGCGGCGTCGCGGGCGAACGCTTCGCGGTGCGCCTGTCGGGTGCCACCGCGGTGGTGGAGGGCACCGGCGACCACGGCTGCGAATACATGACCGGCGGCACGGTGGTCGTGCTGGGCCAGACCGGCCGCAACTTCGCGGCCGGCATGAGCGGTGGCATCGCCTACGTGTTCGACGAAGACGGCAAGTTCGCCCAGCGCTGCAACACCGCCATGGTGGCGCTGGAGCGCGTGCTGCCCAACACCGAGCAGGAAGCGCAGGTCGATCGCGCCATCTGGCACAAGGGCCAGGCTGACGAGGTGCTGCTCAAGAAGCTGATCGAGGACCACCACAAGTGGACGGGCTCGCTGCGGGCCCGCCACATCCTCGACCACTGGGCCGAGTCGCGCGCGAAGTTCGTCAAGGTGTTCCCGAACGAATACAAGCGTGCGCTGGGTGAGCTCAATGCCGCCAAGGAAGCTGACGACACCATCGCCAAGGCCAAGGCTTCGGACAAGAAGTCCAAGACCGTGTCCGCCAAGTAATTCGAGAAAGACCAGAGAGAACACACCATGGGAAAAGTCACCGGCTTTCTCGAGTACGAGCGCCTGGAAGAAGGCTACGCGCCCGTCGCGAAGCGCGTGAAGGACTACAAGGAATTCGTCATCGGCCTGAACGAGGCCGAGGCGAAGGTCCAGGGCGCGCGCTGCATGGACTGCGGCATTCCGTTCTGCAACAACGGCTGCCCGGTCAACAACATCATTCCGGACTTCAACGACCTCGTGTACCGAGGCGACTGGCACAACGCCTTCCGCACGCTGGACTCCACCAACAACTTCCCGGAGTTCACCGGCCGCATCTGTCCCGCGCCCTGCGAGGCGGCCTGCACGCTGAACTTCAATGACGACGCGGTGGGCATCAAGAGCATCGAGCACGCGATCATCGACCGCGCCTGGCAAGAAGGCTGGGTGAAGCCGCGGCCTGCGAAAGTGAAGACCGGCAAGAAGGTGGCGGTGGTGGGCTCCGGCCCCGCGGGGATGGCAGCGGCCCAGCAGCTCGCGCGCGCCGGCCACGACGTGACGGTGTTCGAGAAGAACGACCGCATCGGCGGCCTGCTGCGCTACGGCATCCCCGACTTCAAGATGGAGAAGTCGCACATCGACCGCCGCGTGGAGCAGATGCGCGCCGAAGGCGTGGTCTTCCGCGAAGGCGTGATGGTCGGTCACCTGCCCGAGGGCAGCAAGGTGACCAACTGGGCCAAGGAGATCATCAGCCCCGAGGCGCTGAAGGAGCAGTTCGATGCGGTCGTGCTGACCGGCGGTGCCGAGCAGCCGCGCGACCTGCCGGTGCCCGGCCGCGATCTTGAAGGCATCCACTTCGCGATGGAGTTCCTGCCGCAGCAGAACAAGGTCAACGCCGGCGACAAGGTGAAGAACCAGCTGCGCGCCGAGGGCAAGCACGTCATCGTGATCGGCGGTGGCGACACCGGCTCCGACTGCGTGGGCACGAGCAACCGCCACGGCGCGGCCAGCGTGACGCAGTTCGAGCTGCTGCCCATGCCGCCCGAGCAGGAGAACAAGCCGCTGGTGTGGCCGTACTGGCCGATCAAGCTGCGCACCTCGTCCAGCCACGAAGAGGGCTGCGAGCGCGAGTTCGCCATCGCCACCAAGGAGTTCATCGGCGGCGAGGGCAAGGACAAGGGCAAGGTCAAGTCGCTCAAGGCCGTTCGCGTGGAATGGCAGGGCAACAAGATGGTCGAGGTGCCGGGGTCGGAGCAGATCCTGAAGGCTGACCTGGTGCTGCTGGCCATGGGCTTCGTGAGCCCGGTGGTGAGCATCCTCGATGCCTTCGGCGTGGACAAGGACGCACGCGGCAATGCCAAGGCCGGCACCGAGTTCATCGGCGGCTACCAGACGAACGTGCCCAAGGTGTTCGCCGCCGGCGACATGCGCCGCGGCCAGTCGCTGGTCGTGTGGGCCATCCGCGAAGGCCGCCAGGCGGCGCGTGCGGTGGATGAGTTCCTGATGGGCGCGAGCGACCTGCCGCGCTGAGTCTGCCTGCTAGGCATCGACCAAGGCCAGCCGCTAGGCTGGCCTTGTCGTTTCAGGCCAAGTCCTTGTCCTGAACGCCGCAGGTTGGTGGCCTACAACACCATGCCGGTCAATCCCCTGAGGGTTGGCCCGCATGCCCGGCGCGACCGTGCGAGAATGCCCAGGTTTTCGTGCGCCATGCCTCAGTCGTTGTCCGAGGGGCGCATTTCGCACCAAACCCACAGCGCCGGGCCGTCCGTGGCGGCCGCCATCCCCGATTGAAATCCGACAGCCTGATCGAGATCGACCGCGTCACGTTTGGCTATGACGCCCGCCGCAAGATCCTCAGCGACCTGAGCCTGCGTTTCGGACGCGGCAAGGTCACGTCCATCCTGGGCGGCTCGGGCTGCGGCAAGACGACGCTGCTGCGGCTGATCGGCGGCAGCAACACTCCCGACTCCGGCGAAGTGCGCTTCGACGGCGAGAAGGTCGATGGCCGCGACCGCGAGAAGATGTTCCGCATGCGCCGGCGCATGGGCATGCTGTTCCAGTTCGGCGCGCTGTTCACCGACCTGACGGTGTTCGACAACGTGGCCTTCCCGCTGCGCGAGCACACCGACCTGCCCGAAGCGATGATCCGCGACATCGTGCTGATGAAGCTCAATGCCGTGGGCCTGCGCGGCGCGGCCAAGCTGCGAATCTCCGAAGTCTCGGGCGGCATGGCGCGCCGCATCGCGCTGGCACGCGCCATCGCGCTGGACCCCGAACTCATCATGTACGACGAGCCCTTCGCGGGCCTGGACCTCATCTCCATGGGCGTGGCCGCCAACCTCATCCGCACGCTCAACGACGTGACCGGCGCGACCTCGCTGGTCATCTCGCACGACGTGCCCGAGTGCATGGCCATCAGCGACTACGTGGTGCTGCTGGCGCCGGGTGGACGCATCGTGGCGCAGGGTGTGCCGGCAGACCTGATGAACTCGTCGGACGCCGAGGTGCGCCAGTTCGTCAAGGGCGAGCCGGACGGTCCTGTCAAGTTCCACTACCCCGCGCCCACGCTGGCCGAGGACTTCGACCTGAAGGGCGTGGCGCCATGACCAATCCCGTCACCCAAGTCGGTGCGCGCACGCTGGATGTGCTGCGTTCCTTCGGCCACGCCGCCTATTTCTTCGGGGATCTGATCAAGGCCATCCCGGCTTCGCTGCGACGCTTCGGCCTCGTGATCACGCAGATCCACGCCATCGGCAACCTCTCGCTGCTCATCATCCTCGCCTCCGGCATGGCGGTGGGCTTCGTGCTGGCGCTGCAGATGTACTACGCACTGGTCACCTACGGCGCGACCGAGTCGCTCGGGCTCATCGTCAACCTGTCGCTGGTGCGCGAACTCGGACCCGTGGTCACGGCCTTGCTGTTTGCCGGTCGCGCAGGCACCTCGCTCACTGCCGAGATCGGCCTCATGAAAGCAGGCGAACAGATCGCCGCGATGGAAATGATGGCCGTGGACACCAAGAGCCGCGTGCTCGCGCCGCGCTTCATCGGCGGCATGGTCTCCATGCCCTTGCTCGCCGGCCTGTTTTCTGCCGTCGGCATACTCGGCGCCTATGTCGTGGCGGTGCTGCTGCTGGGTGTGGACTCGGGCAACTTCTGGTCGATCATGCAGTCGCGCGTCGATGTGTGGCGCGACGTGGGCAACGGCATCGTCAAGAGCTTCGTGTTCGGCGTGATCTGCACGGCCGTGGCGCTGTACCAGGGGTACGAGACCGAGGCCACGCCCGAGGGAGTGGCCTACGCCACGACGCGCACCGTGGTGATCTCCTCGCTGTCCGTGCTGGCCATGGACTTCGTGCTCACCGCGCTGATGTTTTCGACGGGCTGAGACACCGTCGCCAAGGAAGAATCATGTCCAAAAAGGGAATTGAAACGCTGGTCGGGTTGTTCGTGCTGCTGGGCTTGGCAGGCTTCGTGTTCCTGTCGCTCAAGGCGGCCAATCTCGCCAGCTTCGGCGCGCGCGAAAGCTATGTGGTCACCGCCCGCTTCGACAACATCGGCGGCCTGAAGGCACGCTCGCCCGTGCGCAGCGCCGGGGTGAACGTGGGCCGGGTCACGTCCATCTCGCTGGACCCCAAGACCTTCCAGGGTCTGGTGGTGATGGAACTGGACAAGGGCGTGCTGTTCCCCAAGGACTCGTCGGCCAAGATCCTCACCAGCGGCCTGCTGGGCGATCAGTACATCGGCATCGAGCCCGGCGCCGACGAGAAGAACCTGGCCGCGGGCGACACCATCAAGCAGACGCAGTCGGCGGTGGTGCTGGAAAACCTGATTGGCCAGTTCCTGTTCAACAAGGCAGCTGAAGGCAGCAGCAACAGTGCCGGCGCCGCCGCACAGGCTGCTTCCGCGCCTGGGGCCAAGAAATGAACCTGCTCGCCTTCTTCGGCCGGAGCCGGCGCCTGGCTGCCTGGGCCGCGTTGGCGCTCGGGCTGGTGCTGCTGCAAGGCTGCTCCACGCTGGGTGCGCGCACGGCGGGCGACAAGGTGGACCCGTGGGAGAACTGGAACCGCAAGGTCTTCACCTTCAACGAGAAGCTCGACGAGAAGGTGCTCAAGCCCGTGGCCGTGGGCTACAGCAACGTCGTGCCGCGCCCCGTGCGCAACAGCGTGGACAACTTCTTCGGCAACTTCGGCGATGCCTGGTCCGCGGTGAACAACTTCCTGCAAGGCAAGGTCGGCAACGGCTTCCATGACGTCATCCGCTTCGGCACGAACACGGTGTTCGGTCTTGGCGGCACGCTGGACGTGGCCACCGAGTTCGGGCTGGACCACCAGTACGAAGACTTCGGCCAGACACTGGGCACCTGGGGCTTCGGCCCGGGCGCATACATCGTGTGGCCGCTGCTGGGGCCGTCCAGCGTGCGCGAGTCCATCGCCTTGCCATTCGACAGGGCGGTGTCGCCGGCGCTGGTCATCCACGACGGTGCGGTGAAGTGGGAGGTGACCGGCCTGCAGATCGTCAACACGCGTGCGGGCCTGCTGGGAGCGAGCAAGGTGCTCGATGACATCGCGCTGGACAAGTACACCTTCATCCGCGATGCCTACCTGCAGCGGCGCCGAAGCCTGGTCTACGACGGCGAAGAGCCGCCACCCAAGGACGATGGCAGCAAGCCGCTCGACGACGGCAAGACGGCGCCGGCCAAGGCCGATGATGCGAAGCCTGCCGATGGCAAGGACGGCAAACCTGGCGACAAGGCACCGTCACCACCCGCAACCAAATAGCCGCCAACCGCAGCCGCCTCTGACACGTTGTCACTCCGAGGCCGGCGCTGGCGCCGAACTCCGAGGCGCCCAGGCACTCGAAATGCCGGTGTCCGACAAGGACATCGCTCAGAAAGGTAACGAATGATTTCTCGTCGAATTGCTCTCTTCCTGTTCAGCGCCTCCCTGGCGTTCGGCAGCGTCGCCATCCGTGCGGAAACCGCACCGGATGCACTCATCAAGCAGGTGTCCACCGAGGTGCTGGACTCCGTGAAGGCCGACAAGTCCATCAAGTCCGGCGACGTGCAGAAGATCATCGCCCTGGTCGACGCCAAGGTGATGCCGCACGTGAACTTCCAGCGCATGACTTCCTCCGCGGTCGGTCGCTACTGGCGACAGGCCACGCCCGAGCAGCAAAAGCGCCTCGAGGACGAATTCAAGGTCCTGCTCGTGCGCACCTACTCCGGCGCGCTGGCCCAGGTGAAGGACCAGACCGTGCAGCTCAAGCCCACCCGTCCCGGCGCCGACCCCAACGAGGTCGTCGTGAAGACCGAGATCCGCGGCCAGGGCGAGCCCATCCAGCTCGACTACCGCCTGGAGAAGGCCAGCGGCGACTGGAAGATCTATGACGTGAACGTGCTGGGTGTGTGGCTGGTCGAGAACTACCGCAACAGCTTTGCGCAGGAGATCGGCGCCAACGGCATCGACGGCCTGATCAACAAGCTGGCCGAGCGCAACAAGAGCGCCTCGTCGGCCAAGTAAGCCATGCTGCTGCTGCCCGCCACCGTCACCCTCAAGGAAGCCCGCGACACCAGCGCCATGCTGGCGCAGGCCTTGAAGCGCGAGCCTGAAGGTCCCGTGGTGATTGATGCGTCGGGCCTGCAGCAGTTCGACACCGCGGTCATCGCCGTGCTGCTGGAGTGCCAGCGCCAGGCCCAGGCCTGGGGCAAGAGCTTCAGCGTGAAGAACGCACCGGTGAAGCTGTCGTCGTTGGCGAAGCTGTATGGTGTCGATCCGCTGTTGAGCCTGGAAGCTGTCTGACGCGGGGGGGCAAGCGCCCTGAAAACAAATGCCCACTTCGGTGGGCATTTGTTTTTGGAATCGGCGAAGACCTCAGGTGGGAGTAGCGTAGCGTTTCGCCCGCAGGTTCTTCTTGATCTCCTGCAGCATCGGCCGCAACTCTCCCGGTAACCGCAACGCGACTGCTGTGGTGAGGATGTCGATCACCATCAGGTGCAGCAGCCGCGACACCATCGGGCTGTAGCGGTCGTAGTCTTCCGGGTGATCCACCGCCAGCAGGACCTGGTTGCTGCCCTGCGCCGTCTGCGCCAGTGCTGAGCCACTTGCCGTGATGAGGATGGTCGTCGCACCCTTGCGCCGCGCGATGTCCGCGGCATCCAGCAGGTCACGGCTGCGGCCGGAATTGCTGATGATCACTGCGCAGTCGCCCGGCTGCAGCATGGTGGCCGACATCACCTGGATGTGCCCGTCGCTGATGGCCGCGGTGTTCACGCCCAGGCGGAAGAACTTGTGCTGCGCGTCCTGCGCCACGATGCCCGAGTTGCCCACGCCGTAGAACTCGATGCGCTTGCCCGACTGCCCCGCCGACGCCAGCGCCGAGATGGCGCGCTCGAACGCATGGCTGGCTGCATCGTTGCGGTACTTCAGCAGGGCCGACACCGCGTTGTCGATGACCTTGACGATCACGTCCGACGGTTTGTCGTCTTCATCGACCGAGCGGTGAACGAAGGGCACGCCTTCGTTCACGTTGCCGGCCAGCTTGAGCTTGAAGTCCGCCAGCCCGTCGTAGCCCACGCTGCGGCAAAAGCGCACCACGGTCGGCTTGCTCACGTGGGCCCGCTCGGCCAGCTCGCCCACGGGCAGGCTGGCGAAGCTGCGCGGGTCGGTCAGGACGAGCTTGGCCACGCGCTGCTCTGCCGGGGGCAGGGCGGGAATGGAGGCGCGAATGCGGTCGAGCATGGTTTGTCGTCCTTCCACCAGCGCGGCCGTTCTCGCGAGGCCTGCGCGATTACTGCGTTACTGCTCCTCGGCCCAGGCGAAGCTGTCGCGCGCCACCAGGGCGCTGGCCGCTGCCGGGCCCCAGGTGCCGGCGGCATACGGCCGCGGACCACCGGAGGCGGCGTTGTCGCGCTCCCAGGCATCGAGGACGGGTTCGACCCAGCGCCAGGCCTGCTCCTGCTCATCACTGCGCACGAACAGGTTCAGCCGGCCGGCGATCGCGTCCAGCAGCAGCCGCTCGTAGGCGCCCACGCGGTTCTCGGCGAAGGCCTTCTCGAAGTCCAGGTCCAGGAAGACCGGGCTCAGCGCTTCCTGCTGGCCGCTGCCCTTGGCCGCGAGCAGGTGCAGCTCCAGGCCGTCTTCCGGCTGCAGCTTGATGACCAGCTTGTTGGGCTGGTTCACGCCCGGGAAGATGCTGTGCGGCGTGGGCCGGAAGTTCACGACGATCTGCGCGTCGCGTGCGGCCAGCCGCTTGCCGGTGCGCAGGTAGAAGGGCACGCCGGCCCAGCGCCAGTTCTCGACCTCCGTGCGCAAGGTGACGAAGGTTTCGGTCTTGCTGTCGGCCGGCACCTTGGCTTCTTCCAGGTAGCCCGGCACGGCCTTGCCGCCTGCCGTGCCCTTGCGGTATTGGCCGCGGATCACGTCGCGGGCGACGCTCTCCTCGGTGAAGGGCTTGAGGGAGCGCAGCACCTTCAGCTTCTCGTCGCGGATGGCGTCGGCGTCGTTGCGCGAGGGCGGTTCCATGGCAACCATGGTGAGCAACTGCAGCGCATGGTTCTGGATCATGTCGCGCAGGGCGCCGGTGCGGTCGTAGAAGTCGCCGCGGGTGCCCACGCCCAGGTCTTCGGCCAGCGTGATCTGGATGTTGGCGATGCTCTCGCGGCGCCACAGCGGCTCGAAGAGGGCATTGCCAAAGCGCAGCGCCATGAGGTTCTGCACCGAAGGCTTGCCCAGGTAATGGTCGATGCGGAAAGCCTGCGTCTCGCTGAAGACCGAGCGCACCACGCGGTTGATTTCCTGCGCGCTTTGCAGGTCGTGGCCCAGCGGCTTTTCGAGCACCACGCGGATGTGCGGGCCGTTCAGGCCGGACGCGCCGAGCTGCTCGCAGATCATCGGGAAGAGGTGAGGGCTGGTGGCCAGGTAGAGCACCGCGGTGTCGGCACCGCGCTCTTCCAGCCACTTCTTGAGCTTGAGGTAGTCCTCAGGCTGCGAGAGGTCCATGCGCCGGTAGTGCACCAGCTGGGCGAAACGCTCGAATTCCTCGTCGCTCGGGCGCTTGGCGTCGACCACGTCCTGGAAGCGGTCCTTCAGCCAGCTGCGGTATTTCTCGTCGGACTGCTCGTCACGGGCCACCGACAGGATGCGCCCGCCGGGCGGCAGCTTGCCGTGCCTGAAAGCCTGGAACAGCGCGGGCATCAGCTTGCGCCACGTGAGGTCTCCGGTGCCGCCGAAGAAAACAAGATCGAAAGACATTTCAGCGTTCGATGTAATTTAGTTTCACCTTCAATGATGCCGAAGTTTCTTGGCGAGGTCAACGCCGCCAGTCGCCGAGGGCTGGAAATGCGGGCAATCGGGAGGCCCGGTTACCTGTTGGCGACAAGCGAACGGGGCATGGCGCGATTGGTCATGCGCTCGGGTTCTAATCGGGGGCAGGAACAGCGCAAAGGCCACAGACGCTGTCACCCCAGGACGCAGCCATGAACCGACTCGACCAGCTCAAGCAATACACCACCGTCGTTGCAGACACCGGCAATTTCAAGCAGCTCGCCGCCTTCGCGCCGCGAGACGCCACCACCAATCCCTCCCTCATCCTCAAGGCCGTGCAGCAGCCCGAGTACGCGCCGCTGCTGGCCGAAACCGTGGCGCGAGCCAAGGGCTGGCCGCTGGAGGAAATCGTCGACCAGGTGCTGGTGCGCTTCGGCCTGGAGATCCTGAGGGTCGTGCCCGGCCGCGTGTCCACCGAGGTCGATGCGCGCCTGAGCTTCGACTGTGCCGCCACGGTGGCGCGGGCCCACCGCATCATTGCCCTCTACGAGGAAGCGGGCATTGCGCGCGAGCGGGTGCTCATCAAGATCGCCTCGACCTGGGAGGGCATCCAGGCCGCACGCATCCTGGAGCGCGAAGGCATCCATTGCAACCTCACGCTGCTGTTTGCCTTCTGCCAGGCCGTGGCCTGTGGCGAAGCCGGCGTGAGGCTCATCTCGCCCTTCGTCGGCCGCATCTACGACTGGTACAAGAAGTTCGCCGGTTCGAGCTGGGACGAGGCCGCCAACGCAGGCGCCAACGACCCTGGCGTGAAGTCCGTGCGCGCCATCTACGAGTACTACAAGAAGTTCGACATCGACACCGAGGTGATGGGCGCGAGCTTCCGCAACGTCGGCCAGATCACCGCGCTGGCGGGCTGCGACCTGCTGACCATCAGCCCCGAACTGCTGGCCTCGCTACAGGCCAGCGACGAACCGCTGCAGCGCGCGCTGGACCCGGACGTGGCCCGGGGCTGCGGCGTGCACGCCCTCACCTACAACGAAGCGAGCTTCCGCTACGCGCTCAACGAAGACGCGATGGCCACCGAGAAGCTGGCCGAAGGCATCCGTGCCTTCGCCGCCGACGCCGCCAAGCTCGACAAGATGATCCAGAGCCTGTGATGAACACCCTTCGCTGCGATCAAACCGAAGCCTGGGCCGCACTGCGCGGCCACTACGAAGCCCACGGGCGTGACTTCGACCTGCGCGAGGCCTTCGCGCGCGACCCGGGCCGCTTCAATGCGCTGAGCGTGGAGGCGCCGCAGGTCTTCGCCGATCTGTCCAAGAACTGCATCGACACCGCGACCCTGCACTTCCTGCTCGACCTTGCGCAGGAATGCCAGCTCGAAGCACGGCGCGACGCCATGCTGCGCGGTGATCCCATCAACCACACCGAAGGCCGGCCGGTGCTGCACACGGCCTTGCGCTCGCCGCGCGGGCAGGGGCCCTTCAGCGATGACGTGCACGGCGTGCTCGACGCCATGCTCGCCTTCGTCGAGACGGTGCGCGACACGAAGGCCAGCGGCATCCGCCACATCGTGAACATCGGCATCGGCGGCAGCGACCTCGGCCCGCAGATGGTCGTGCCCGCGCTCGATGCCTTCGTGCACCCGGGCTTGCAGTTCCACTTCGTCTCCAACGTCGACGGCCACGACATCGCGCCGGTGCTGCGCCATCTCAAGCCGCAAGAGACGCTGTTCATCATCGCGAGCAAGACCTTCACCACGCAGGAGACCATGGCCAACGCGCATGTCGCGAAAGCCTGGTTCGATGCCAACGGAGGCACCGACACGGCCAGGCACTTCGTGGCCACCACCACCAACGTGAAGGCTGCGGCCGAGTTCGGCATCACCACCACCTTCGGCTTCTGGGACTGGGTGGGTGGACGTTACTCGTTGTGGTCGGCCATCGGCCTGCCCATTGCCCTGGCGATCGGCGCGGACAACTTCCGCGCGCTGCTGGCCGGCGCGCATTCGATGGACCGCCATTTCGCCACCGCGCCGCTGGCGAAGAACCTGCCGGTGGTGCTCGCGCTCATCGACGTCTGGTACCGCAATTTTCATGGCTTCAGCAGCCGCAGCGTCGCGCCGTATCACCAGGGCCTCAAGCGCCTGCCGGCCTACCTGCAGCAGCTGGAGATGGAAAGCAACGGCAAGTGCGTGGACCTGGACGGTACCAGCCTGCCCTACGCCACCAGCCCGGTGGTCTGGGGCGAGCCGGGCACCAACGGCCAGCACGCCTACTTCCAGATGCTGCACCAGGGCACGGACGTGATCCCGGTGGAGTTCCTCCTCGTGAAGCGACCCACGCATGCCTTCACCGACCTGCACACCAAGCTGCTGGCCAATGGCCTGGCGCAGTCGCAGGCATTGATGCTGGGCAAGACGACCGAGCAGGCCAAGGGCGAGAAAGCGCCCACCGCCTCGAAGTCCCTCGATGCCGACACCATCGCCAGGCACCGGACCTTCCCCGGCAACCGGCCGAGCACGACGCTGGTGCTGGACCAGCTCACGCCCGAGAGCCTGGGCGCGCTGATTGCGCTGTACGAGCACCGCGTGTTCGTCAGCGGCGCGCTGTGGGGCATCAACAGCTTCGACCAGTGGGGCGTGGAGTTGGGCAAGGCCTTGTGCAACGACCTGCTGCCTCGCCTCGCCTCCGGCGAGACGGGCGGCCTTGACGGTTCCACCGCAGGGCTGTTGCAGCGGCTGCGGGCGTGAACGTCGTCTTCGACTTCGGCGGCGTGCTGTTCCGATGGCAGCCGCACGAATTCATGCCGCGCCTGTTGCCGCTGCATGCGCGCAATGAAGAGACGACGGCAGCCCTGGTGGCCGAATTCTTCCAGGGCTACAGCGGCGATTGGGGGGAGTTTGACCGCGGCACGGTGGACGCCTTCCGCGTGGCCAACCGCATTGCCTTCCGCACGCAGCTGGACTTGGCCGACGTGCAGCGGGTGATCGACGCGATTCCCTCGGAGCTGCATCCCATGCCCGCGAGCGTCGCGCTGCTGCGGCGGCTGAAGGCGCAGGGGCACCGGCTGTTCTTCCTGTCGAACATGCCGATTCCCTACGCCGAACACCTGGAGCGCACGCAGCCGCTCAAGGAATGGTTCGAGGATGGGCTGTTCTCGTCGCGCATCCAGATGGTCAAGCCCGAGCCGGCGATCTTCCACCGCGCGGCGCAGGCCTTCGGCATCGCGCCGGGCGAGAGCGTGTTCATCGACGACTTCGCGCTGAACGTGAAAGCCGCCAAGGCGCTGGGGTGGGATGCGATCCACTTCCTCAGCAGCGAGCAGTGCGAGGCGGATCTCGTCAAGCGTGGGTTGATCTGACCACGTCGCGCGGCGAGCCGCTCAGGTGCCGGCTCCAGGCGCGCCGCAACTGCAGGTCCGAACTGAACCCGGCCACTTCCGCCGCCCGCGTGACGCTAGCGCCGCGCAGCAGTGACTGCCTCGCGTGCTCCAGCCGAATGCGTTCCAGGTAGTGCAGCGGCGACACGCCGGCATGCTCGGCGAAGAGGCGCTGCAGGTGCCGCTCGGTGACGTGTGCGACGGCTGACAGCGAGGCCATGTCCCAGTCCCGCGTCGGCTGCTCGCTCACGGCATCCTGCACGCGGTGCACGGCGGGATGCAGGTGGTGCCGGTGGGCCAGCATCGGTGACAGCTCCGGATCGTTGGGCGTGCGGCGCAGGTAGACCACCATGTCCTTCGCGACCGATGCGGCGATGGCGTCGCCGCAGGCCTGCGCGACCAGATGCAGCGCAAGGTCGATGCCGGCCGTCACGCCCGCGCTGGAGGCGATGGGGCCATCGACCACGAAGACGCGGTTGTCCACCACCTGCGCCGACGGGGCCAGGGTGCGCAGTTCGTCCAGCATCTCGTGGTGCGTGGTGCAGCGGTGCGAGCCCAGCAATCCGGCGCGCGCCGCGAGCAAGGTGCCTGAGCAGATGGTGAGCAGCCGATGCCCGGCGGCGGCGTCCCGCAGCGCCGGCGCGAAGCATCGGCCCAGCCAGCTGGCCGTGGCGTGCATGGCTCGGCTGGGCTCGGCGAGCGTCTCGCTGGGCTGGCCCAGCAGCACCACCCAGGTCGGTGAATCGAAGCGGGCAGGCAAGGGTTCGAGGCCGTTCACCACCAGACCGACGGAGGTTTCCAGTGCCTCGGACACCGCTGTGTAGCGCAGCCTGAAGCAGGCCGGCCGCCCTGCATGCTTCAGATGCTGGTTGGCCAGCCGGAACGCCTCCGCCGGCCCCGCCAGGTCCAGCAGCAAGGCCCTGGGCGTGAGCACGAACAGCAGGTCGATGCGCGCTGGCTCAGCGGGCACGCTGCAAGGCCTCCTCCACGGTGCAGATGGTGGCGAAGCGGTCCTTCAGCACGGCGCAGGTGCGCGCCACGATGTCGGCCGCCGGCAGCGGCGAGCCGTCGGCGTATTGCATGTCGAAGGTGAGCGTGGCCTCGGCCACGTAGTCGACCTGGAAACCTTCATCGCTGGCATGGCGCGTGGTCGTCTCGCAGCATTGCTCGGTGCGGATGCCCGCCACGATGAGCCGGCCGATGCCGCGCTCGCGCAGCCACACCGACAGGCCCGTGCCCACCAGCGCGCTGTGGCGGTTCTTGATGAAGGTGGCGCCAGCATCGAATTCGGTCAGGCCCTTCAGCGGCCGGACGTGGCCCGACTCCATCGAGAAGGGGTTGTCCGGCGTGGCGGGTTCGTCCACGTGCAGCACGCGAACGACCGGCACGCCGCGCTGGCGGCAGCCCTCGATCAGCGGATTGACTCGCGCAAGAAACGACATGGCCGGATCGTCGCGGAAGTACGAGCGCTGGCGGAATGATTCCTGGACGTCGATGAGCAGAAGGGCGGTGTTCAAGAGGGGCTCCTGTGTGGTCAGAGCCGCCACTTTGGCGGAAATGGCTGGCCTGGTCGCGGCGCATCGCGACCAGCTCCGATCATTTTCGGACATTCAGGCCGACAGGCCGGCCAGCGCCCCTCGCGCGGCATCGAAGGACTGTTCGATGACCTGGGCCTTCCACTCGTCGGTGTCGACGTAGAAGGCGTCGCGGATCGTCTTCTTGATGACGGCCCGCAGCGGTTCCGGCGCCTCCGGATGATTCTCCAGCCACTGGTCGCCGCGCAGCGCATTGACCACGTCCAGCAGCGGCCAGGTGCCGAACTCCAGCACCACGCCGGTGTACTCGGCCTGCGGGCATTCCTCGTAGGCGGCGGCCCACATCAAGCCCTTCAGCTTGGCCGAGGTGGAACTGCCGTCGTAGATGGAAGTGAGGTCCCGGCCCCACCAGGCGCGCGCCCGGGTCAGCGCGGGCGCGTCGTCGCGGCAGGCAAAGATGCGCTCGCCGTGGCCGAGCGGCCCGAGGCCCGTGTGCAGGTCGATCCAGCCCAGACGCCGGCATGTCTGCGCATGGTCCTGCAGCACGTGGCGCAGGGTCTGGTTGCTCCAGGTCGGGTTGCGCCCGCCGTAGAACAGGCCTTCGGGATGCTCGTACTGCCCGCTGGAGACGGCTTCCTGCAAGGCGTCCAGGCCACGTTCCTGCAGCAGCCGCATGGTCTTGGCGTTGATGTAGTCCGACGGTGGCCAGGTCGGGGGCACGAGGATGCCGGCGATCTCGTCGTAGCCCGGGTTCAGGGGCAGCGGCTGGGAGAAGTCGCAGAAGTTGCGGTTGAGGTCCACGTTCTCCTGCGTGACGCGGCGCCACCAGGAAAAGCCGTGCGGGTTGAGGGCGTGGATGTAGAGCACAGCCACGCCGCACTCGGCCGCTTCGCGCCTCCACGCTGCGTCACCCAGCAAGGCCGTCTGCACGGCCGAGCCGCAGAAGCCTTCCACACCGTGGCAGCCGCTGGAGATGACCAGCAGCGATTCCGCGTCCCGGGGGCCTTCCAGCACCACGTCCATGGCGAGCGCCTCGCCGTCGCGGCCCAGCATGGGATGCACATGCGGCTCGACGTCCAGCGATGCGGCTTCGGCCGCGGCCAGGAACTTGGTGCGGGCCTCTTGGTAGCTCTGCGAGAAGTGCCGCGATGCCGTCATGCGGAAGCTCCTCGTTCCGAAGATGTCAGCGCGCCGTGGCGAGCCACTGCTCCGCCATGCGCACCCACAGCGTGGCACCCAGCGGAATCAGGTCGTCGTTGAAGTCGTAGCTCGGGTTGTGCAGCATGCACGGGCCCATGCCGTGGCCGCCTTCGCGGTGGCTGCCGTCGCCGTTGCCGATGAGGAAGTAGGCACCCGGCTTGTCCAGCAGGAAGTAGCTGAAGTCCTCCGCGCCCATGGTGGGCTCGAACTCCTGCACGTTCTCGGGGCCGACCACCTGGCCCATCACCTGGCGCGCGAACTCCGTCTCGGCCGGGTGGTTGATGGTGGGCGGGTAGTTGCGCACGAACTCGAACTCGCAGGTCGCGCCGAAGGCCGCCGACGTGTGCTCGGCGACCTCCTTCATGCGCCGCTCGATCATGTCCAGCACCTCCAGCGTGAAGGTGCGCACGGTGCCTTCCATCACACAGGCATCGGGCACCACGTTGGTTGCTTCGCCGGTGTGGATCATGGTGACCGAGATCACGCCCGCGTCGATGGGCCGCTTGTTGCGCGAGATGATGGTCTGGAAGGCCTGCACCATCTGGCAGGCCACGGGCACCGGGTCCACGCTGTTGTGAGGCATGGCCGCGTGGCCGCCCTTGCCGTGGATGGTGATCTTGAACTCGTTGCTCGACGCGAAGCACGGACCGCTCTTGATGGCGAACTGGCCCACCTGCATGCCCGGCCAGTTGTGCGCGCCGAAGATGGCTTCCATCGGGAACTTCTCGAACAGGCCGTCGCGGATCATCTCGCGCGCGCCGCCGCCGCCTTCCTCGGCCGGCTGGAACACGAGGTAGACCGTGCCGTCGAAGTTGCGCTGGCGGCTCAGGTGCTTGGCCGCGGCCAGCAGCATGGCGGTGTGGCCGTCGTGGCCGCAGGCGTGCATCTTTCCGTGGTGCCTGCTGGCGTGGGCGAAAGTGTTGTGCTCGGTCATCGGCAGCGCGTCGATGTCCGCCCGAAGACCGACGGCGCGATCGCTGCTGCCGTTCTTGATGATGCCCACCACGCCGGTCTTGCCCATGCCGCGATGGATGGGGATGCCCCAGTCGGTGAGCTGCCTGGCGATGAGGTCGGAGGTGCGCTGCTCTTCGAAGCACAGCTCCGGGTGGGCGTGGATGTCGCGGCGCACGGCGGCGATGGACGCGGCGTCGGCGAGGATGGATTCGATCAGGCGCATGGCGTGCGGCAAGCGCCCGCGCGAAGCCCTCTGCGGCCCCGGCGAGCGGTCACGTGGAAAAGGCTGGAAGGGCCATCTTACCCGCCAGCCCTTGGCCGTGTCGTGACTCGGGAAACGATCAGCGCACGGCCGGGAGCACCGCCGGAAATCAGCGCTTGACGCGTCCGTCCTCGGTCAGCATGGACAGGTCCACGAACTTCGATGCGACGTGGTCCCGGCCGCCGAACTTCACGTGGAATCCGCCGAAGTCACCGTTGTTGATGGACTCCAGCGCCGTCACCAGCGACTCGCGGTTCAGGTTCTTGCCGGCGCGGCGCAGGCCCTCGGCCAGCACCTTGGCGGCGAGGTAGCCCTCCATGCTGGAGTAGTTGGGCTTGAAGTTGCCGCCGGCCTTGGTGACCGCGTCGGTGTACTCGCGGGAGATCGGTGTGGTTGTCGAGAAGGGGAAGGGCATGACCTGGCTGATCATCACCCCATTGCCTTCCTTGCCCAGCTCGTCGGCCAGGGCCTGCGTGCCCACGAAGGACACGTTGTAGAACGTGCCGCCATAGCCTGCCTTGCGCGCTTCGCGGATGAAGGCAGCGCACGACTTGTACGCGCTGATCTGCACCACCGTGTCGGGCGACTTGGCCACGATCTCGCTCACCGCCTGCGCCACGTTGACCGTGTTGCGCTCCACCGTGCCCAGCGCGACCGGCTCCAGGCCCAGCGGCTTGAGCGCGCGGCGCACGCCTTCCAGGCCGGCCTTGCCGTAGGCGTCGTTCTGGTAGAAGACCGCGATCTTCTTCAGCCCGAGCTCGGTGAGCTGCTTCACGATGAGGCCGGTCTCGTCGTAGTACGAAGCCCGCAGGTGGAACACCCACTTGCTGAACGGGTCTCGCAGCGCCTCGGCGCCGGTGAACGGGCCGAACAGGGGAATCTTCGCCTCGTTGATGAGCGGCAGGGCGGCCAGGCAGGTGGGCGTGCCCACGTAGCCGAAGAGGGCGAGCACCTCTTCCTTGATGAATTTCTCGGTGTTGGCCTTGCAGCGGTCGGGCTCGTAGCCGTCGTCCAGCGTGCGGATCTCCACACGCTGGCCGTTGATGCCGCCGCTGGCGTTGAGGTGGTCGAAATACAGCTTGGCGCCCGCATTCATCTGGATGCCCAGCTGTGCGGCCGGTCCGGTGAAGGCGGCCGACTGACCGAGGATGATGCGGCTGGCCTGTGCCCAGGCCGGTGCGGCAACGGCGGCCCCGACGGCGGCCAGCCGGGTGATGGCGTCACGACGGTTCATTGTTCTTTCCTCCTGCCCCAACAGATACAGGCACGGCCAGGACGCCCCTCGTCCGCCATGCCATGCCTAGGGTTTTCAAGCATAGACGCGGCTCGTGCCGTCCGGCCGGCCCCTGAGCGCATGACGCACCAAGGGTTGTGCAATAGTTGCCAGATGAACGAAGCAACTGCAGTCACGACCGTCCGGGCCGCCTGTCCCCACGATTGCCCCGACACCTGCGCGATCCGTGTGACGGTGCAAGACGGTCGTGCGATCAAGGTGCAGGGCCACCCGGACCATCCGCCCACCCATGGTGCGCTGTGCACGAAGGTGTCGCGCTACCCCGAGCGCACCTATTCAGCCGATCGCGTGCTGCATCCCCTCAAGCGCGTGGGTCCCAAGGGCAGCGGGCAGTTCGCGCGGGTGAGCTGGGACGCGGCGCTCAGCGACATCGCCTCGCGGCTGAGGGCGATCGCCGCGCGCGACCCGCAGGCCATCGTGCCTTACAGCTATGCCGGGACGATGGGGCTGCTGCAAGGCGAGAGCATGGACCGCCGCTTCTTCCACAAGCTGGGCGCGTCACTGCTGGACCGCACCATCTGCGCCTCGGCGGGTGGCGAGGCGCTGGCGGCCACCTACGGCGGCAAGATCGGCATGCATGTGGAGAACTTCGCGCACAGCAAGCTCATCATCATCTGGGGCAGCAATTCCATCGCGTCCAACCTGCACTTCTGGACTTTCGCCCAGGCAGCCAAGCGCAATGGGGCGAAGCTCATTTGCATCGATCCGCGCAAGACCGAGACGGCGGACAAGTGCCACCAGCACATCGCCATCCTGCCGGGCACGGATGGAGCGCTGGCGCTGGGCCTGATGCACGAGCTGATCATGAACGACTGGCTTGACCACGACTACATCGAGCAGTACACCGAAGGCTGGCCCAAGCTGCGCGAGCGTGCCTTGCAGTGGACGCCGGAGCGCACCGCCGAGACCTGCGGCATCAGCGCCGACGAGGTTCGCGGCCTGGCGCGCGACTACGCGACGGCCAAGCCCGCGGCCATTCGACTGAACTACGGCATGCAGCGCGTGCGCGGCGGCGGCAATGCGGTGCGGCTGGTGGCCATCCTGCCGTGCCTGGTCGGCGCCTGGCGCGACAGGGCGGGCGGCATGCTGCTGTCGGCCTCGGGCTGGTTCCCGGTGGATCGCGCGGCCTTGCAGCGGCCCGACCTGATGGCGGGCCGCCAGTGCCGCACCATCAACATGAGCACCATCGGCGACGACCTGCTGCGCGAAGCCTCTCCGGAGTTCGGGCCGAAGATCGAGGCGCTCGTCGTCTACAACAGCAACCCCGTGGCCGTCGCACCGGAGTCGCCCAAGGTGGTGAAGGGCTTCAGCCGCGACGACCTCTTCACTGTGGTGCTCGAACAGTTCATGACCGACACCGCCGACCATGCCGATTACGTGCTGCCGGCGACGACACAGCTCGAGCACCTGGACGTGCACACCAGCTACGGCCACAGCTACGCGCTCATCAACGAGCCAGCCATCGCGCCGCTGGGCGAGGCGCGGCCGAACACCGCGGTGTTCCGCGAACTGGCGCAACGCATGGGCTTCGACGAGCCCTGCTTCAGGGACAGCGACGAAGCCATGGCCCGCGTGGCCTTCAGCCGCGACGTGAGCTTCGATGCGCTGCGCGAATCGCATTGGGTGAAGCTGCCGCTGCCCGATGCGCCGCTGGCGCAGGGCCAATTCCGCACGCCCAGCGGCAAGTGCATCATCGACTCGCCCCTCTTCGGCGTGCCGGACCATGTGCCCAACTATGAAGCGCCCGGCAGCGAGCTGGCGGGCCGGTATCCACTGGCGATGATCTCGCCGCCGGCGCGCAACTTCCTCAACTCCAGTTTCGTCAACGTGCAGAGCCTGCGCGACATCGAAGGCGAGCCGGTGCTGGAGATGCACGAGGCGGACGCGCGTGCGCGCGGCATCGCCGATGGCCAGCAGGTGCGCGTGTTCAACGACCGCGGCGAGTATGTCTGCAAGGCGGTGCACAGCAAGCGCGCACGGCCGGGCGTGGTCAACGGGCTGGGCATCTGGTGGCGCAAGCTGGGCGCGCGAGGCACCAACGTGAACGAGGTGACGCACCAGCGCCTGACCGACATCGGCCGTGCGCCGTCCTTCTACGACTGCCTGGTCGAGGTCCGGCCGGCAGCTGCTGCTGCAACGTGAGACGCTGGCTGCTGATGGCAGGACTCGGAATCGTCGGCACGCTGGCCCTGGCTGCGGGCACGGTGTGCCTCACGGCAGGCTGCAGCACGCTGGGCTACTACGCGCATTCGGTCGGCGGCCACCTCGACCTGCTGCGCAGCGCCAAGCCGGTGCCGGAATGGCTGAGCGACGAGGAGGCCAAGCCTGAGCTCAAGGAACGGCTGGCGCTGACGCAACGCATCCGCGACTACGCCGTGACCGAGCTGAAGCTGCCCGACAACGCGAGCTACCGCCGCTATGCCGACCTGCACCGGCCTGCAGCGGTTTGGAACGTGGTGGCCGCGCGGGAGCTGAGCCTCACGCTGAAGACCTGGTGCTTCCCCGTCGTGGGTTGCGTCGGCTACCGGGGCTACTTCGATCGGCAGAGGGCCGATGCCTTTGCCGAGGAACTGCGGGCCGAGAAGCTGGAAGTCAGCGTCTATGGCGTGCCTGCTTATTCGACGCTGGGCACCTTGCCCGGCGACTTCTTCTCCGACCCGCTGCTCAGCACCTTCATCCACTACCCCGAAGGCGAGCTGGCGCGGCTGATCTTCCATGAACTCGCGCACCAGGTGGCGTATGCCGCGGGCGACACCGAGTTCAATGAATCGTTCGCCACCGCGGTGGAGCGCATCGGCGGCACGCGCTGGCTGGAGCAGAAGTCCACCGCGCAGGCCCGGCAGGAGTACGCCGAGTACGACGCCCGGCGGCAGGACTTCCGCGTCATCACGCAGAAGTACCGTGACAAGCTCGACGCGCTCTACAAGAGCTCCACCACCGACGACGAGAAGCGTGCCCGCAAGGCGGCCATCATGGTCGAGCTGCGTGACGAATACGCTGCCATGAAGGCCCAGCGCTGGGGCGGGTTTTCAGGGTATGACGGCTGGTTCTCGCGCGCCAACAATGCGGCCTTCGGCGTGCTGGCCGCCTACAACGAACTGGTGCCCGACTTCGAGCGTCTGTTCGAGCGCGAGGGGCGCGACTTTCCCCGCTTCTATGCGGAGGTCAAGCGCCTGGCCAAGCTGCCCAAGAACGAACGCCGCGCCGCGCTGCGCCAAGGAGACTGATCCATGCCCGACATCCGCATCCACCGCAACCACAAGCTGGGCCTGGCCAAGGCACGCGAAGTCGCCTGGCAGTGGGCCGAGGAGGTGGAGAAGAAGTTCGACATGGAATGCACCGTCATCGAGGGCGATGAGACGGACACGGTCGAATTCACCCGACCCGGGGTAAAGGGCCAGCTGCTGGTGGCCGCCGACCGCTTCGAACTCGACGCGAAGCTGGGCTTCCTGCTCGGGGCCTTCAGCAAGACCATCGAGTCGGAGATCGAACGCAACCTGGACGAGCTGCTGGTGAGCAACAAGCCCAAGAAGGCGCCGGCGAAAAAGGCCGCAAAAAAGTAGGGCAAAGCAAAAGCGAGCGCAGCGACGCGCTCATCCAGCAACGCCCGCGGGACTGGCTTTGCCAGCCCGCTGGGTGGCGCCCCTCGGGGGCAGGAGCGCCAGCGACTGGGGGGCCGTTATTTCAGGGATTCGATGAGGTCGACGTATTCCTGCATGGCTTCGTCGCCAGTCTTGCCTTTGAGCTCCGCCCAGGCGTCGAACTTGGCGCGGCCCACCATGTCGGTGAACCCGGGACGCTTGCCTTCCACGTCGCCTGCGCTGGCTTGCTTGTAGAGGGCGTAGATTTTCAGAAGCGTCATGTTGTCGGGCTTTTCCGACAGCTTCTTCGAATCAGCCACTGCTTGTTCGAATTGGGCCTTCAAGTCAGCCATGCTGCGTCTCCAGTAGGTAAAAATCGGCGATAGACCGGGCCGGATGTTACCCAGCAACGCGGCCCGCCACACACCAATGCCTTAGAGGAGACTCCCCATGCCTGCAGCCGCCACCGAGCGCATGTCACGTGTGGACACCGCCTGGTTGCGGATGGACAACGACGTCAACCTGATGATGATCGTGGGCGTGTGGCTGCTTCAGCCGGGCATCACCTACGAGGCGCTGGCCGAGCGCGTGAGCGACAAGCTGCTCAAGTACGGCCGCTTCAAGCAGAAGGTGGTTGAGGATTCCATGGGTGCGAGCTGGGTCGATGACGAGGACTTCGACGTCGGCCACCACATCGTGAAGCACACCCTCAAGCGCCGCCGCGGGCAGAGCGAGCGTGCCGCCTTGCAGGAGTTCGTGGGCGACTTGTCGATGCAGCCGCTGGACCCGGCACGGCCGTTGTGGCAGTTCCACCTCATCGACGGCTACGAGGGCGGCAGCGCGCTCATCGCCCGTGTGCATCACTGCATCGCCGACGGCATCGCGCTGATCTCGGTGATGCTTTCGATCACTGACGGCGGCATGGACCCGCCCGAGCGTCGCGCCCGCAAGGCCGACGAAGACACCGACCGCGACTGGCTCACCGATGCCGTGGTCAAACCCTTCACCGACCTCACGACCAAGGCCATTGGCATGTATGGCAGCGGCGTGGCCAAGTCCATGGAGGTGCTGGCCAATCCGTACCAGCCGCTCTTCGGCTCGATGGACATGGCGCGCACCGGCTACCAGGTGGTGAGCGACGTGGCCTCCATGGCGCTGATGCCCGACGACTCGGCCACGCAGCTCAAGGGAAAGCCCATCGGCAAGAAGACCGTGGCCTGGGGCGAGCCCCTCGCGCTGGACCATGTGAAGGCCGTGGGCAAGGCGCTGAACTGCTCCGTCAACGACGTGCTGCTGGCCTGCGTGGCCGGTGCCATCGGCGAGTACCTGCGTGACCGGGGCGAGGACCCCGACGGCAAGGAAATCCGCGCGATGGTGCCGGTGAACCTTCGGCCGCTGGAGAAGGCCTACCAGCTCGGCAACCGCTTCGGCCTGGTGCCGCTGGTGCTGCCCATCGGCATCAGCAACCCCATCGAGCGCGTCTACGCCGTCCGGGCCCGCATGAACGAACTCAAGGGCAGCTACCAGCCGGTGCTGGCCTTCGCCGTTCTGTCAGTGGCAGGGCTGCTGATCAAGCCGGTGCAGGATGCGCTGCTCAACATGTTCGCCAAGAAGGCCACGGCGGTGATGACCAACGTGCCGGGTCCGGCCAAGCCGCTGAAGTTCTGCGGCTCGACCCTTCGCCAGACGATGTTCTGGGTGCCGCAATCGGGCGACATCGGCATGGGTGTGAGCATCCTCTCGTACGGCGGCGGCGTGCAGTTCGGGTTGATCACCGACGAAAAGCTGTGCCCGAAGCCTCAGCAGATCATCGACCGGTTCGAACCGGAGTTCGAGAAGCTGCTGATGGTCACGCTGATGCTGCCTTGGGGCGAGGCGGCTTAGCGCTGCTTTTCTTTCGCCTCTGTTGGGTGGGGCCGCGGCAGGCGGCATGGGCCAGGGGCTGCGGCTGTGGCGGTCGGCCTGCGGCCGACTGCGCTGTGCTGCTCGCACCGAGGGGTGTGCCTCGGAACTCCCTACGCGCCCCTGCGGTGCGCTGCGGTCAAACAGCCGAGGCAAGTATGAGGACGAAGCGTGCTGCGCACGCCACCCCTCGGTGCTGCGCTGCTCGCCGCCACAGACGCAGCCCCTGGCCCATGCCGCCTGCCGCTCAACAACCGGTGGGGGTGCTCGACGAGAAAACCAAGTGCTGCAACAGCAAAGGCGTGGGTGGGCTGGCTGGGGCGCGCATCAGGAAGCGGCGAGGAGGTGAGCACGGACACAAGAGGTCCAGTGGACCTCTTGTGCCTTGCGAACGGCCGGGCCTTGGCCCGGCGCGGCCTGCAAGGCCAGGGCTTGTGGTCGCGCGCGAAGCGCGCTTCGTCCTCATGCTCGGCGAGACTGTTTGAGCGCAAGGCACCGCAGGGGCCTGAAGCGAGTTTCTCGCCGGACCACAAGCCCGAGCACCGCAGCGGAGTCGGCCAACGGCCGACCGCTTCCGCCGCGCGCCCCAGCCAGCCCACCCACGCCTTTGCACCACCCGATCGAGGCGTCAGCTCATTCCTCGAGTTCAGCCTTCGCCATCTCCACATCGAGCCGCTCCATGGCATCCTTGGCCTCGCATTCAGCAGCCTGTGCGTAGAGCTTCTCAGCTTCCTTCATCTTCTTGTCGCCTTCAAGCATGACAAGCCCATTCGCGTACTCGACCATCGCGATGGCCGATGAAGGATTCAGCTTCAAGGCCTGCTTGTACATCGACAGGCCCGTGTCCTTGCTGGCGCCCTGGGTGCGTCCCAGCAGCGAGCCGACCTTGTCGATCACCTCTGCATGGAAGGCGCCCAGCGCGATGTGCGCATCCGCATGCTTAGGCTGCAGCTTGATGGCGGTTTCCAGCGCGCCCTTGACCTTGCCGCCGAGTCCCTGGGCCAGTGCCTTGGCCACGCTGATGCCCTGGCTGTAGCGGCCCAGCGCATAGGCCATGAAGTAGTGCGCGTTGGCGTTCTTGGGGTCTTCCGCAGCCTGCGCTTCAGCACGCTCGGCGACTTCCATGAACATCGCGAGCTTGGTCTTCTCGCTCTTTTCCAGGTAGTTGGCGTAGATGGACTGGGCCTTGTTCGCGACCGTGATGCCTGCGCCACCCGCCTTCAGGCCTGCCTCGGTCGCCTTCTGGAAGTCGCCCGCATGGAACAGCGCCCAGGCGGCCAGCACCTTCTCGTCCTTGGGCAGGGGCTCGGCGTCACCGGCGTGCAGCCGCGCCCAGTTCTTCTTCAGCGCGGCGGCGTCATAGGTGTAGTCGTCCGCGTCGTAGGGGAAGGCAGTCCATTTGGCCATGACAGGTTCTCCGGGGTTCAGGTTCTGTTGTAGTTGCCGACCAAGCCGAGCAGGTGCTCCTTCTGGGCCGGTTCAAGGTAAGGCATGAGCAGGCTCAGCACGTGGAAGGCACCGCGCAGCAAGGCGGCGCCGGCGCTCTCGGGTTCCAGCGCCTTGCGCGGATCTCGCACGTATTCGTAGCTCAGCCAGTAGGTCAGCACCACCACCATCGAGGTGGCCACCGGTTCGGCCTCGCGCGAATCCATGCGCATCGCGCTGCCTCGGGCCAGGCCGTCGAGCACGCTTTGCACTGCGCGCGACTTGTTCTTCAGCACGAACTGGAAGTGCGTCTCCAGGCGACGGTTCTTCGACAGCAGGTCGTTCAGGTCGCGGTACAGGAAGCGGTATTGCCAGATCAGCTCGAACATCATGTGGAAGAACAGCCACGCGTCCTCCACGTTGCGCACGTTGTCCGCCGCGTGCAGCAGCTCGTTGAGCGAGCGCTCGTAGCGGTCGAACAGGCTGTTGATCAGCTCGTCCTTGGCCGGGTAGTGGTAGTACAGGTTGCCCGGGCTGATGTTGAGCTCGGCGGAAATCAGGGTCGTGGAGACGTTGGGCTCGCCGAACCGGTTGAAGAGGTCCAGCGTGACCTCGAGGATGCGCTCAGCGGTACGCCGCGGTTTCTTGGCCTGCGTTGCCATGGATTTGTCTCGGGAGCCCTTTATGGTTTGCCGGGCAATCTAGCACCATCCGCCGGCCAGACCAATGCGAAGCGCCCCTTGCGCTGCACGATTCGATACGGCTGCCTACAATTCGCGCCCTCATGTCGAGCATTTCCACCGGCGCCTCCACGCCTGCCATTTCCTTCCAGGACGTCAGCAAGACCTACGTCGGGGCCCGTGGCAGCGTCCACGCTCTGGACAACGTGGCCTTCGACATCCAGCCCGGCGAGTTCTTCGGGCTGCTGGGTCCCAATGGGGCGGGCAAGACCACGTTGATCAGCATCCTGGCCGGCCTGGCGCGGGCCTCGGGCGGCGCGGTCAAGGTCCACGGCCACGACGTGGTCGCCGACTATGCCGCCGCCCGCCGCAGCCTGGGCATCGTGCCGCAGGAACTGGTCTTCGACCCGTTCTTCAGCGTGCGCGAGGCGCTGCGCATCCAGAGCGGCTACTTCGGCGTCTACGACAACGACGCCTGGATCGACGAATTGCTGGAGAACCTGGGACTGTCCGACAAGGCCAACGCCAACATGCGCCAGCTCTCGGGCGGCATGAAGCGCCGGGTGCTGGTGGCCCAGGCGCTGGTGCACCGGCCACCTGTGATCGTGCTGGACGAGCCCACCGCCGGTGTGGACGTGGAGCTGCGCCAGACCCTGTGGCAGTTCGTCGCGCGGCTCAACAAGCAGGGGCACACGGTGCTGCTGACCACGCACTACCTCGAGGAAGCCGAGGCGCTGTGCGGGCGCATCGCCATGCTCAAGCAGGGCAAGGTGGTGGCGCTGGATCGCACCTCGGCGCTGCTGGCCGGCACCGCCAGCACGATGATGCGGTTCAAGCTCGACGCCGTGCTGCCGCCTGACCTGGCCTCCAAGGCGCGGGTGACGGGGCGCATCGTGCAGATCAAGGCCCATGACGCCAAGGAGGTCGAGGCGGTGCTCGCCCGGTTGCACGCGGCCGGCTGCCAACCCGAAGACCTGGAGATCGGCCGTGCGGATCTCGAAAATGTGTTCCTCGAAATCATGCAGGGCGAATCCAAACCCTTGCCATTGAAGGTGGAGGCTGCGGCATGAGCGCCGCTCGCACCGCAGCGCGCAGCGCGGAGGTTTCCGAATGACCCAGGTGTCCACCAGCCGCCTCGCCGGCACGCAGACGCTGCTCTACAAGGAAGTGCTGCGCTTCTGGAAGGTGGCCTTCCAGACCGTGGCCGCGCCCGTGCTCACCGCGGTGCTGTACCTGCTCATCTTCGGCCACGTGCTGTCCAACCGGGTCCAGGTGTTCGAGGGCGTGGGCTACACGAGCTTCCTCATTCCTGGCCTGGTGATGATGAGCGTGCTGCAGAACGCCTTCGCCAACAGCAGCTCTTCGCTCATCCAGAGCAAGATCACCGGCAACCTGGTGTTCCTGCTCGTGGCGCCGTTGTCGCACTGGGCCTGGTTCATCGCCTACGTGGGCGCGGCTGTGGTGCGCGGGCTGGCGGTGGGCCTGGGCGTGATGCTGGTGACGCTGTGGTTCGCGCCGCTGCGTGCCGCCGAGCCCTGGTGGATCGTCGTCTTCGCCCTGCTGGGCGCGGGCATGCTGGGGTCGCTGGGCTTGATTGCCGGGCTGTGGGCCGAGAAGTTCGACCAGATGGCCGCCTTCCAGAACTTCATCATCATGCCCATGACCTTCCTGTCAGGGGTCTTCTACTCGGTGCATTCGCTGCCGGCGTTCTGGCTGGGCGTGAGCCACCTGAACCCGTTCTTCTACATGATCGATGGCTTTCGCCGTGGCTTCTTCGGCGTGAGCGACGTCTCGCCCTGGGTCAGCCTGGGCGTGGTGGGCGTGAGCTTCGCGGTGGTGGCGGGCATCGCGCTGAACCTGCTGCGCATCGGCTACAAGATCAGGCACTGAGCCCGCCGGGCCGGATCATTCGGCAGAGAGTCCGCGCTCCTTGATGAGCGCATGCCAGAAGGCCGTTTCCTTCTGCAGGAAGGCTGCCAGCGCCGGACCATCGGAAGGCGTCACTTCCAGGCCGAAGTCCTCCAGCCGCGCCTTCACCTCGGGATTGGTGATGGCCTTGTTCATCTCCATGCTCAGCTTGGAGACGATGTCGGCCGGCGTCCCCTTGGGCACGAACAGCGCCTGCCACGCGGTCACGTCGAAATCCTTGATGCCCAGCTCGTCCAGCGTGGGCACGTCGGGCAGCGAGGGGATGCGCTTCTTCGACATCACCGCCAGCGCCTTGACCTTGCCGGTGCGGATCTGCGGCAGTCCGGCCGCGGTGTCCAGCACCATCATCGGCACCTGGCCGCCGATCACGTCCTGCACCGCCGGTGCCGTGCCGCGGTAGGGCACGTGCACGATGAATGCCTTGGCGCGATCCTTCAGCAGCTCCATCGCCAGGTGGTGCGGGCTGCCCACGCCGGGCGAGGCGTAGCTGTACTTGCCGGGGTTCTTCTTCACCTCTTCGAGCAACTGCTTGCCGCTGGTGAAGCCGGCGTTCGGGTTCACCGCGAGGATCAGCGGGAAGCGTGCCATGAAGCCCACCGGCGTCAGGTCCTTCGGGTCGTAGGGCAGCTTCTTGTACATCGCGCTGTGGAACACCATCGCGCCGTTGTCGCCGGTGACGATGGTGTAGCCGTCGGGCGGCGACTTCGCGGCATTGTCGGTGCCGATGATGCCGGCCGCGCCCGGCTTGTTCTCGATGACCAAGGTCTGGCCCAGCTGCTTGCCCAGCTGCGGTGCGAGCTGGCGGGCGAGGAAGTCCGAGCCGCCGCCGGCCGGGTAGGCCACCACCCAGCGGACGGGCCGGGCGGGCCAGGCCTGCGCCAGGGCGTGCAGGGGTGAGGAGAGGGCGGCGGATGCCGCGGCGAAAGCGAGCGCGCCGCGGCGCGTGATGATCTGCGTCATTGGAGGCTTTCCGCGTGGAAGGGTGGGCGGCATCTTAGGGGCTGTTCCGGGGCCGCGCTCGCGCCGTGGTTCATCCAGGGGCGTTTGTCCGCGGCGACCATAATCGGCCGATGAGCATGTCCCCCGTCTTCACGCCACCTGCCCAGCCCCAGGCGGGCTGCGACCTCTGCACCAACCCCGGCGGCCTCCTGCTGTGGTCCGAGGGCGATTGGCGGGCGGTGCGGGTGGAGGATGCAGCCCATCCGGCCTTCTACCGGGTGATCTGCAACCGGCACGTGCGCGAGTTCTCGGACCTGTCCGGCGTGCAGCGCTCACGCTGCATGGACCTGGTGTGCGCCATCGAGCAGGTGCTGATCGCGCAACTCAACCCGACCAAGATCAACCTGGCGGCGTTCGGCAACATGGTGCCCCACCTGCATTGGCACGTGATGGCCCGGTTCGACTGGGATGACCACTTTCCCAACCCGATCTGGGGTGCCCGGACCCGCGAACCGGCCCAGCCTGCGGCTGAGCGGCTGGCGGTCGGCCTCGATGTGCTGGACGCCGCCGTGCTGCAGGCGCTGGCAAACGCCTGACGGCCGCGGGCCTCCGATAAACTGCGGCACGACTACTCCTCCTCCCAGCAGCACCCCGCAAGCCATGGCCGGCCTGACCGCGAACACCCCGCAACCCACCTCCATCACCGTGCACCAGCAGTCACGCGTGCTGGAGATCGGCTTTTCCGATGGCCGCGAGTTCCGCATTCCCTTCGAGCTGATGCGCGTGTACTCGCCCTCCGCCGAGGTGCAGGGCCATGGCCCGGGGCAGGAGGTGCTGCAGACGGGCAAGCGCGAGATCGGCATCAGCGCCATCGCGCCGGTGGGCAACTACGCCGTGCAGCCTACGTTCTCCGATGGCCACGACACCGGCATCTTCTCGTGGGACTACCTCTACCACCTGGGCGCCGACCAGGAGACGCTGTGGCGCCAGTACGAGGAGCGCCTGGCCCAGGCCGGCATGTCGCGCGACGAACCCATGCCGGAAAAGTCCGGCGCGGCCTGCGGCCATCACCACTGAATCGAGCGCCACCATGAGCGAAACCCACTTCGGCTTCGAAAAAGTCGACGACTCCCAGAAGGCCGGCCGCGTGCGCGGCGTGTTCGATTCCGTCGCGTCCAACTACGACGTGATGAACGACCTCATGTCCATGGGCCTGCACCGGGCCTGGAAGGCGTACACCGTGGCCGTGGCCAACCTGCGCCCCGGCGACAAGGTGCTGGACATCGCCGGCGGCACGGGCGACCTGTCGCGCGCCTTTGCCAAGAAGGTGGGCGCCCAGGGCCTGGTCGTGCACACCGACATCAACGAGGCCATGCTGCGCCAGGGCCGCAACCGCCTGCTCGACGAAGGGCTGGCCCTGCCGACGTCCATCTGCGATGCGGAGTCGCTGCCCTTTCCGACGGCCAGCTTCGACCTCGTGAGCGTGGCCTTCGGCCTGCGCAACATGACGCACAAGGACCGTGCGCTGGCCGAGATGAACCGCGTGCTGCGCGTGGGTGGCCGGCTGCTGGTGCTGGAGTTCTCCAAGGTGGCGGCGCCCCTGCAGAAACCGTACGACTGGTACTCGTTCAAGATCCTCCCGCGCCTGGGCCAGCTCGTGGCTGGCGACGCCGACAGCTACCGCTACCTGGCGGAGTCCATCCGCATGCATCCCGGCCAGGCCGAGCTGAAGGAGATGATGAAGACCGCCGGCTTCGGGCACGTGGACGTGCACAACCTCAGTGCCGGCGTCGTCGCCCTGCACGTGGGCATCAAGTGCTGAGCTGTTACAGGTCCCGTTGAACCCGTTGAAAGCGGGCCGACCCCCCGAATCCGATGCCCGGGTTCCCCCTTACTCACGGGGGGATGAGGCCTGAACTTGGGGTACAGGTCACGTTCTAATCGGCCTCGCGTGAGCGTGGGGCTGGGAGGTCCGTCTTGTAGCCATCTATCGCCGGTACACTCGGCGATTGCCCGGAACTGGGCGGGGTTTCCCATTGTTTTATGCCTCGATGCGGCGTGAATGCTGCATCCCATGCCCGCCGTTCGCCACCGTTCAGCCATTCGCCACCAGCAAAGCCTGACAAAAAAGCCCTGGAGACCGAACCACAATGACTTCCACGTTCACCTTGTCCCGTTCGATCACGACCTCGGTCCGGGTCGCAGCCGTAGCCGTTGCAGCCGTGTCGGTGCTCCTCGCGGGTTGCGGCAAGAAGGACGAGAAGAAGGCCGCTTCGCAGACCGCGGCGCGCGTCAACAAGGAAGAGATCACCGTCCACCAGATCAACCACGTGCTGGCTTCACAGCGCGGCCTGGCGCCTGAGCAGGCTGCTTCCGCCAGCCGCCAGGTGCTGGAAAAGCTGATCGACCAGGAGTTGGCCGTGCAGAAGGCCGGCGAACAGAAGATCGACCGCGATCCGCGCGTGGTGGCGCAGGTCGATGCGGCCCGCCGTGAAATCATCGCACGGGCCTACATCGAGAAGATCGGCGCCGGCGCACCCAAGCCTTCGCCGGAAGAAATCAAGAAGTACTACGACGAGAACCCCGCGCTGTTCCGCGAGCGTCGCGTCTACAACCTGCAGGAAATCGTCATCGAGGCCAAGCCCGAGCAACTCGACGATCTGCGCACCCGGCTGCAGAGCTCCAAGGACATCAATGACTTCGTGGCCTACCTGAAGGCCAACAGCGTCAAGTTCGGTGCCAACCAGGCCGTTCGCGCTGCCGAGCAGCTGCCCCTGGCCCGCCTGGAAAGCATCGCCCAGATGAAGGATGGCCAGGCCCAGTTCGTGCCGACCTCGCGCGGCGCCCAAGTGCTGGTACTGGTCAGTTCCCGCAGCCAGCCGGTCGACGAAGACCGCGCCAAGGGCCCGATCGAGACCTACCTCATCAACGAACGCAAGCGCAAGGTGATCGAAGACGACCTGAAGTCGCTGCGCTCGGCCGCCAAGATCGAATACGTGGGCGACTTCGTCCCGACCGCCAAGCCGGCCACCGCGGCGTCGGCCACCGAGGTCAAGCTCACCAAGTCGCCGCTGACGTCCACTCCGGCGTCAGCGCCCGAGCCGATTCTGCCCGTGCAGCCCGCGTCCATGCCCACCGGCACGACGCTGGAGCAGGGCATCAAGGGATTGAAATAACGAGAACTCTGGCAACGGGAGTGCCGATGCAGTGCCGGGGGCACGCTTGACACCCACCTTCAACCGAGGAACCAAGATGCGATTTTTCCTGAAGACCCTGCTGATGTTCTGGTTCGGCATCAGCGCTGCGTTCGCGCAGAACGCGCCAGCCGCCGCACCCAAGCCCGAGCACCTGCTCGGCCCGGGCGACGTGATCCGGATTTCGGTCTACCAGAACCCTGACCTGGGCGTCGAGACCCGCCTGTCGGAGAACGGCCAGATCACCATGCCTTTGGTGGGCGCCGTTTCGCTGGACGGCCTGTCCAGTGCCGCCGCCGAGCAGAAGATCGCCAAGGCGCTGAAGGACGGCAACTTCGTGCTCAAGCCCCAGGTGGCCGTGACGCTGATGCAGGTGCGCAGCGCCCAGATCTCCATCCTGGGCCAGGTGGCCAAGCCGGGCCGCTACCCGATCGAGCAGGTCAACATGAAGGTGTCCGAGATGATCGCGGCCGCCGGCGGCGTGATCCAGGGCGGCTCGGACGTGATCACGCTCGTGGGCACGCGCAACGGCAAGCCGGTCCGGCTGGACATCGACCTGCCCGCCATCCTGCAGGCCGGCAAGAGCGAGCTGGACATCTCGGTGGCCAACAACGACATCATCTATGTCGACCGTGCGCCGCTCCTGTACATCTACGGCGAGGTGCAGCACCCCGGCGTGGCGCGCCTGGAGCGCGGCATGACGGTGCTTCAGGCGCTGGCCCAGGCCGGCGGCCTCACCCAGCGCGGCACCGACCGCGGCCTGCGCATCCATCGCCGTGACGCCAGCGGCCAGACCCGCGTCATCCAGCCGAACATGAATGACCTCGTCGAGCGCGACGACGTCATTTACGTGCGCGAGTCGATTTTCTAAGGTAGCCCATGAGTCCCCTGCAGTTGTTCCGGGCCATCTGGTCCAAGAAGTGGCTGGTGCTGGTGATCGCCGTCATCGTGGCGTGCGCCGGTACCGCGGTCACGCTGACGCTTCCCAAGCAGTTCATCGCTGAAGCGTCCATGATCGTGGACGTGCGCAACGACCCGATCCTCGGCGCCCTGGCGCCGGGCCTGGCCTCGCCCGCCTACATGGCAACGCAGGTGGAAGTGCTCAAGAGCGACCGCGTGGCATCCCGCGTGGTGAAGATGCTGGGCGTGGAACGCTCGCCGGAGGCGGTTCGCCAGTGGCGTGAATCCACCGAGGCCAAGGTGCCGCTGGAGCGCTACTTCGCCGGGCTGCTGCAGCGCGGCCTGACGGTGGAGCCCGCACACGGCAGCAACGTCATCAGCATCAGCTTCGCCTCGCAGGATGCCGCCTTCGCGTCCAGCGCGGCCAACGCCTTTGCGCAGGCCTACATGGACGTGTCGGTGGAGCTGCGCATCGAGCCGGCCCGCCAGTCGGCCACCTTCCTCGACGAGCAGGTGAAGCTGCTGCGCAGCAACCTGGAAGCGGCGCAGGCCAAGCTGTCCAAGTTCCAGCAGGACAAGGGCATCGTCGTTTCCGACGAACGCCTGGACCAGGAGAACTCCCGCCTGGGCGCGCTGCTGGCCCAGCTGGGCACGGCCGAGGCCGAGTCCGTCGATGCGCAGACCCGCCAGCGCATCACCGGCACTGACACCTCGCCCGACGTGCTGAACAACGCAGCTGTGCAGAGCCTGAAGAGCCAGCTGGCCACGGCCCAGCAGCGCTTGAGCGAGATCAGCAGCGTGGTGGGCAAGAGCCATCCGCAGCGTTTGGCCCTGGAAGCCCAGATCGCTGAACTCAACCAGCAGATCGCCAGTGAGATTCGCCGGGTTTCCGGCGGCAGCTCGGTGATCGTGCGCGGCACAGGCCAGAAGATTGCCGAACTGCGAGCACTGGTCGAGGCGCAGAAGAAGACGGTGCTGTCGCTGCGTTCGCAGAAGGACCAGATCTCGGTGCTGCTGCGCGACGTGGAAACTGCCCAGCGGGCCTACGAAGGCGTGAGCCAGAAGGTGAGCATGCTCAACCTGGAAGGCCAGAACACGCAGGCCAACACCCGGCTGCTGAGCCCCGCAGTAGAACCCATCTTCCCGGCGCGTCCGCGCGTGCTGGTGAACATCATCGGCTCCATCGTCGGCGGCCTGCTGCTGGGCGTGGGTGCCGCCTTGCTGTGGGAAGTGCTGGACCGCCGCGTGCGCGGCCCGCAGGACCTGCTCGCGACGCCTGGAGTGCCGGTCATCGGCGTCCTGCGTCCTGCTGATTCCAAGCGGCCGATCTTCCGCCAGCTGACCTCCGGCCAGCGGCCTGCACGGCCCATGCTGAACGCCCCGGGAGCGCGCTGACATGAAGATGACCGTTTCAGTGGCCACCGGCGCGCCGAGGGCCAACCGCTCGATCGGCGCGATCCTGATGGACAGCGGCGTGCTCACGCCGGAAGACGCAGAGCGCATCATCCAGTTCCAGAAGGAACACGACATCCGCTTTGGCGAGGCGGCCATCCGCCTGGGCCTGCTGACCGAAGCCGACATCCAGTACGCGCTGTCGCGGCAGTTCTCCTATGCCTACCTGCGCGCCAGCGCCGAGAAGAAGACGCTGTCGGACGAGCTGGTCGCGGCCTACCAGCCCTTCAGCCCGCGCGTGGAGCAGCTTCGCGCCATCCGCTCGCAGCTGATGCTGCGCTGGTTCGACAAGACCGAGCAGCGCCAGGTGCTGACCGTCGTGGGCACGGACCCCGGCGTGGGCCGCACCTACCTGGCGGCCAACCTCGCGATCATCTTCTCGCAGCTGGGCGAGCGCACGCTGCTGATCGACGCCGACATGCGCAACCCGCGCCAGCACGAGCTCTTCCTGCTGCAGAACAAGGTGGGCCTGTCCACCGTGCTCGCAGGCCGCTCGCGCGACGAGGCCATCATCCGCATCACCGACCTGGCCGGCCTGTACGTGCTGCCCTCGGGCCCCATCCCGCCCAACCCGCTCGAACTGCTGAGCAAGATGAACCTGGACGAGTTCCTGATTCATGCGCGCGCCAGCTTCGACGTCGTCATCATCGACACGCCCTCGCTGTCGGTGGGCGAGGATGCCGCCATGATCGCCGCGCGCACGGGCTCCGTGCTGGCCGTGGCCCGCACCGGCGCCACCCGCGTCCATGCCTTCAACGACATGGTGCAGGGCTTGACCGAATCCGGCGTGGCGGTGGTGGGCTCGGTGCTCAACGACGTGCCGCCGCCCAAGAAGGCCAAGAAGAAGTGAGCCTGACGTGAGCAGTACCGCCCCCGTTCCAAATGGCACCAACCGCTGGCTGGCCGATTCCGATCGCGTCACGCCGTGGCTCATCGTGCTGGCCGGCTTCGCGGTCATGTACGTGCCGGTGTACTGGTGGGCGGCTCACGTCATCTGGCAGTCCGACGACCATGCGCACGGCCCCATCATCCTGGCGGTGATCGGCTGGCTGTTCTGGACGCTGCACAAGGACCTGCTCGAGTCGCCGACGGAACCTTCTCCGGCACTGGGTTGGCCGATCTTCGTGTTCGGCCTGCTGGTGTACTTCGCCGGGCGGATGTTCAACGTGTCCATCCTGGAGTTCGGTTCGCAGATGCCGGTCAGCGCCGGCCTGCTGCTGCTGCTCAAGGGCCGGCGGGCGCTGCGCCTGGCCTGGTTCCCGGTCATCTACTTCGTCTTCATGATCCCGTTGCCGGGCGTGCTGGTGGACGCCATCACCGGCCCGCTCAAGCAGTGGATCTCCAGCATCGTCGAGACCGTCCTGTACGCGGTGGGCTACCCGATCGCGCGCTCGGGCGTGATCATCAGCATCGGGCAGTACCAGCTCCAGGTGGCCGACGCCTGCTCCGGGCTGCATTCGATGTTCAGCCTGTCCGCACTGGGAACGCTGTTCATGTACATCATGGACCGCAAGAGCCGCGTGCACAACGCGATCATGCTGCTGTCGCTGCTGCCCATCGCGTTCTGCGCCAACATCGTGCGCGTGATGGTGCTGGTGCTCATCACCTACTACCTCGGCGACGAGGCGGGCCAGGGCTTCCTGCACGGCACGGCCGGCATGGTGCTGATGGTGATCGCGCTCTTGATCTGCTTCCTGCTGGATGCCGTCCTGGTGCGCGTTCTTGGCGAGCGCAAGCCGCCGGCCGCGGCCGCCTGATTCCACAGACGCAGCCGCCTCGCTTCGGTCATGCCGGTCCATCTTCGTGCCCTGATCGTCCTGCTGGCATTCGCCGGCATCGTGTTCGCGCTGTCCAAGCGCGCGGCCACGGAATGGTGCATCGACGAGGCTGACTTCAACCGGCGGCGCAACCTGTGGTTCATCATCACCTGCATCGCCTTCATCGCGCACAACTTCTGGCTGTTCATCATCCTCAGCGCGATGGTGATCCTGATGGTGCGGCGCGAGGAGCACAACCCGCTGGCGATGTTCGCGGTGGTGATGTTCGCCGTGCCGCCCATCTCGTCGAAGGTGCCGGGCTTCGGCCTGTTCAACCAGCTGCTGGACTTCGACTACACCCGGCTGACCTCGCTGACGCTGCTGCTGCCGGCCTACTTCCTCTTCCGCCGCGACGCCAAGGCGCATGGCGAGGGCTGGAACTACGCCGACCTGTGCCTGCTCGTCTACATCCTCGTGCAGCTGGGCATCCGGCTGTCGGTGGACACGGTCACCAACACGCTGCGCTACACGCTGTACGCCATCGTGGACGTGGGCTTGCCGTACTACGTGGCCAGCCGCTCGCTGCGCAGCGCCAAGTCGTACCGCGACGTGTTCATGAGCTTCACGCTGTCGGCGCTGCTGCTGGGCCTGGTGGCGATCTTCGAGGCAGTGAAGTACTGGCTGCTGTACGGTGACGTGATCCATGCGCTGGGCCTGAAGTGGGGCTACAGCAACTACCTCGCACGCAGTGCCTTGCTGCGTGCGCAGGGCCCCACCGGCCAGCCGCTCGTGCTGGGCTGCATCTTCGTCGTGGCGATCGGCCTGTACCTGGGCGTGCAACGCTACGTGGTCGAGAACAGGCGCATCTGGTGGCTGGGCCTGCTGCTGCTGGTCGGCGGCCTGATCGCCACCGTTTCGCGCGGCCCCTGGGTCGGCGCCTTCCTCGCGCTCATCGTGTTCCGCCTGTCCGGCCCCAAGGCGCTGGGCGGCCTGTTCAAATCGGCCATCGTGCTCGGGCTGATCGCCGGCCTGGTGATGGTGTCGCCCCTGCGCGATTCGGTGGTGGAACTCCTGCCGTTCGTGGGCACGGTGGAGGCCGAGAACGTGGTGTACCGCCAGCGCATGCTGGAGTCGTCCATCCAGATCATCCTGCAGAACCCCTGGTTCGGTTCCAGCGACTACGTCTACCAGCTGGTGGACATGGACCTGGTGATCGGCGGCATGGTGGACATCGTGAACTCCTACGTCGCCATCGGCCTGGCCAACGGGCTGGTGGGCCTGGGCGCCTTCATGGGCGTCTTCCTGCTGGCAGGCCTGTCGATCTTCTGGTCCATGCGCAAGCTGCCCAACCCGGACTGCGAGGAACGCACCATCGGCCAGGCGCTGCTCGCGGCCCTGGTGGGCATCGCCTTCACCATCGGCACGGTGAGCAGCATCTCGTTCATTCCGCTGCTGTACTGGTTCCTCGCAGGGTTGTGCGTGGGCTATTCGAACATGGTCAAGCGCACGCTCGAGAGCGCGCCGGCGCCCGAGCCCGTGTCCGAGCCGTTCCGCGGGCCACGCGCCTTCCGCGGCGCCGCGTCGTGGTCGCGCACGACATGATGGCCTCGGGCGCCATCGGTCGTTCCTTCCTCCCCCGCATCGCTAGCTTCATCGTCGGCTGCTGCGCGGCTGGATGGGCGCTGTCGGCGCCGCTGCCTGACACCATCGACTGGACGGCCGCCCAGCCTGACCTCTCCTTCCTCAACCAGCCCGAGCGCCCGGCCGGCAAGCGCGGCTTCGTGCACGCCAAGGGCGATGCGCTGGTGTTCGACGACGGCAGCACGGCCCGCTTCTGGGGCGCGAACATCACCGCCGCCAGCCTGTTCCAGACGGACCGCGAGGCCGTGAAGGAGCAGGCCCGGCGCCTGTCGCGCCTGGGCTTCAACCTCGTGCGGCTGCACCACCACGACTCCTACTGGGTGCAGCCCAACATCTTCGGCACCCGTTCGCCGAGCACGCGCCGCATCGACCCCGCCATGCTCGACAAGCTCGACTGGTGGGTGCATTGCCTGAAGGAAGAGGGCATCTACGTGTGGGTGGACCTGCACGTGCAGCGAAAGCTCACCGCCGATGACGGCATCCCCGGCTTCGCCGACATGGCCAAGGGCCAGTCTGCCGTGGACCTCAAGGGCTTCAACTACATCGATGCGGACATCGAGCGGGCGATGCAGGCCTTCAACGAGGCCTACCTCACCCACACCAACCCCTACACCCACCTGGCGCTCAAGGACGACCCGGCGGTCGCCGCCGTCCTCATCACCAATGAGAACGACCTGACGCACCACTACGGCAATGCGCTGCTGCCCAACCAGAAGGTCGGGCGGCACGGGCAGCGCTACATGGACGAGGCGAAGGCCTTCGCCAAGGCGCACGACCTGCCCGAGGACAAGGTGTGGAAGGCCTGGGAGTACGGCCCGTCCAAGCTGTTCCTGAACGACCTCGAGCAGCGCTTCAACGCCCGCATGATCAGCCACCTGCATGCGATCGGCGTGAAGGTGCCCATCGCCACCACCAGCCTGTGGGGCTGGCAGGCGGTGTCGCTGCCGGCGCTGACCGTGGGCGATGTGGTCGACGTGCATGCCTACGAGGAGCCAGGGTTCCTCGGGCGCGACCCCCGCAAGCAGGGCAACGCCATGCACATGGCCGCCACCGCGCAGGTGGTGGGCAAGCCGGTGACGGTCACCGAATGGAACATGGGCAAGCTGGACGTGCCCGACCGGCATGAGCTGCCGCTGTACGTCGCCGCCACGGCCAGCCACCAGGGCTGGGACGCGCTGATGCACTACGCCTATGCGCAGACGCCGTTGCAGTCCGCCGGCTTCGCTTCCATCTGGCATGCGTTCAACGATCCATCGCGCCTGGCCGTGCTGCCCGCCGCGGCGCTGCTGTACCGCCGGCACGACGTGCGCGAAGCCACCACGGACTATGAATGGTCGCCCACCGCCGCTGAACTGTTCGACGCGCCCATCGCTCCTGCGACCTCCATGCCCTTGCGCCTGGCGGCCGAGCATGGCCGGCTCGTGACCCGCATGCCCGCCATCGTGGCGCTGCCGTGGCTGAAGAGCGCTTCGGCGCCGCAGGCCCTGTCACCCGCCAAGGCCGCCAGCGCAGCGAACGACGCACTGGCCTCCGACACCGCAGAACTCAAGCGCGACTGGAAGCGCGCCACTTTCACCGTCGACACCGCCCGCACCCAGCTGGCCTCCGGCGCCATCGGCGGGCGCGAGATCAAGCTGGGCGACATCAGCGTCCGCCTGCAGACGCCGCGCGCGAGCGTGGTGGTGCAGTCGCTGGACGACAAGCCCATCCGCGAGTCCGGCCGCCTGCTGGTGTCCATCGCCACCGACGCGTCGCCCGCCGGCGAGAAGGACCTGCCTTATTCGAGCGAGCCGGTCCGCGGCGACATCGAGATCGCTGCGACGGGCCTCGCGGTCGACGCCCAGCAACCCGGCGTCCAGGTCCGCGAGCAGCAGGGCCGCACGCTCATCGTTCTCAACGGAAAGGAAGTGGTGCATTGGCTGAGCTTGCAGCGAAAGACGGCGGTGAAACGATGAGCGAGGGCGCACCCAAGGAAAGCCTGCGCCAGCGCGTCATCCGTGCCGGCGGCTGGACCATCTTCGGCCTTGCCACGAGCCAGGTGCTGCGCTTCGGCAGCAACCTCATCCTCACGCGGCTGCTGTTCCCCGAAGCCTTCGGACTGATGGCGCTGGTGCAGTCGGTGCTGGCCGGCGTGGCGCTGCTGTCGGACGTGGGCATCAGCCAGAGCATCGTCATCAGCGCCAAGGGCGCGGACCAGCGCTACGTGCACACCGCCTGGACCGTCCAGATCTGCAAGGGTGCGCTCATCGCGCTGGTGCTGCTGGGGCTGGCGCACCCGGTGGCCGCCTACTACAAGCAGCCCCTGCTGGCCCAGCTGCTGCCGATGGTCGCCCTGGTCGCGTTCTTCGACGGCTTCGTGTCCATCAAGGTGGCGCTGTCCAACCGCAACGTGGACGCCAAGCGTGTCACGCTGATCGAGGTGGGGGCGCTGTTCATCAACATCGTCGTGGCGACCCTGCTGGCCCTGCGCGACCCGACCCCCTGGGCGCTGGCCTGGGGCTACATGACGGGCGAGCTGGTGAAGATGCTGTCCAGCCACCTCATCCTGAAGGGCCCGCGCGACCGCTTCGCCTGGGACCCGGCCGTGGTGCGCGGCATTTTCTCCTTCGGCATGTGGGTGATGCTCAGCTCCAGCCTGACCTTCCTGGGCGGCGAAGGCAACCGCCTCATCTGGGGCTCGGTGCTCGACATCCGTTTGCTGGGCCTGCTGGGCCTGGCCACGACCATCAACATCGTGGTGTGGAACCTGCTCAAGCAGGTGGCCGGGCGCGTGTTGCTGCCGGCGTATTCCGAGGTGCTGCGCACCAGCCCCGAACGCTTCTCACGGGCGGTCGAGCGTGCCCGCTTCGTGCAAGTGGCGCCGGCATGGTGCTTCGCCTTCGTGCTCGTCTTCGGGGGGCCGAGCCTGTTCCACTTCCTCTACGACGCGCGCTACCAGCAGGCGGGGACCATCGTGCAGATCCTGGCCATGGGCCTGATGGTGGACATGCTCAACGGCTCCTTCTCCGGCGTGCTGTGGGCGATGAAACGCATCGGCATCAGCACCGTGATGCAAGTCGCACTTTTGGCCTGCCAGATCGGCGGCATGCTGCTGGGCTACTGGCTGCACGGGAAGCCGGGTGCCATCATCGGCTTTGCCGCGGCCGGCTGGGTGCTCTACCCCCTGCACGCCACCGTCTACGCCAGGCTGGGCCTGTGGCACCCGCGCATCGACATCCCGGTGCTGGTGGCATCGACGGCCGTGGTGGTCACTGTCGCGCTGACCAATGACTGGAGCGCCCTCGAGGCCATCAAATGAGTGCCGCCGCCGACCCGTCCGCCATTGCCGTGAGCATCATCGTGCCGATGCTCAACGCGCAGGACTACGTCGAGGCAGCCCTGCACTCCATCCTGCGCGAGACCGTGGTGGCGCTGGAAACCATCGTCGTGGACGACGGCTCCACCGACCGCTCCCGCGAGATCGTCGAATCCATCGGCGACCCGCGCATCCGCGTGGTCGAAGGCCCCCGCCGCGGCATCTCGGCGTCGCTGAACACCGGTCTCTCGCATGTCCGCGGCGAGATCGTCATGCGCTGCGACGCGGACGACCTCTACCCCGAGGGGCGCATCCGCCGCCAGGTGGCCTGGCTGGAGGCGCACCCTGACCAGGACGCGGTGTGCGGCGCATTCAGCACCATCGACACCGAGGGCCGGCTGGTCGCCGAGGTGGGCAAGCGCGGCGGCCCCGTGTTCGAGCGCATCGAGGCCGAGCTCTGCAAGGGCGTGACCCGCACGCACCTGTGCACATTCGCCATCCGCCGGCGCGTGTTCGACCGCATCGGCGGCTTCCGCGAATACTTCGAGACCGCCGAGGACCTGGATTTCCAGCTGCGCATGGGCGAAGCCTGCCGCGTGGGCTACGTGCCGGTGGACGAGTACTTCTACCGCCTGCACGGCGCGTCCATCACGCACTCGCGCAGCAGCGGCCGCCGGCAGTTCTTCGACCGCGTGGCCGTGCAGTTCCAGCAGCAGCGCCTGCTGGCCGGCGACGATGCGCTGACGCTGGGCCAGGCGCCGGCAGCGCCCGCGGCCTCGGAATCGCCCAGCGGCAGCGTCAACATGCACATGCACGGCCTGCTGGTGGGCCAGTCCTGGCGCGACCTCGGTGAGGGCCGCGTGCGCTCGGGCGTGTCGCGCGCATGGCGCGCGGTGACCAGCCATCCCCTCTATCTCAGGGGGTGGATCAACTTCGCCAAGATTCTGTATCGTGCGGCCTTCCCGAAATGACGATGCCGCGTCCGACGAGTCCCATGAAGATCACCTTCCTCCTGCCGCCGGTGAACATGAGCGGTGGCATCCGGGTCATCACGATCCATGCGAAGAGGCTCGCCGAGCGCGGGCATGAGGTGACGCTCGTCTCCACGCCCAAGCCCAAGACGCGCAAGCTTCATCACATCAAGGCGGCGCTGGGCCTGTGGCCGACGCCCAAGTCGCACCTGGACGGGCTGGGCCTGGACCATCGCGTGCTGGAGACGGCGCGCCCCATCGTCGATGCCGACGTGCCCGATGCCGACGTGGTGGTGGCAACCTGGTGGGAGACCGCCGAGTGGGCCGCGAAGCTGTCGCCGCGCAAGGGCCGCAAGGTCTACTTCGTGCAGGGCTACGAGATCTTCCACAAGGCCGGCGCCGACCGCTGCCGCGCCACCTACCGCATGCCGTTCAAGAAGATCGTCGTCGCGCGCTGGCTGGCCCGCGTGATGGCCGAGGAATACGGCGACCCGGATTCGACCATCGTCCACAACAGCGTGGACCATGCCCAGTTCCATGCGCCCGTGCGCGGCAAGCAGCTGCGGCCGACGGTGGGCTTCCTGTACTCCGACGCCGAGGTGAAGGGCGTGGACGTGGCCATCCGCGCCATCGACATGCTGCGCGAGCGCATCCCCGGCCTGCGCGTCGTCAGCTTCGGTTCATCGCAGCCGGAGTCGGGTGCCGACAAGCTCGGCGAGTTCCATTTCGATCCGCCTCAGCACACACTCAAGGATCTGTACGCCGCCTGCGACGTGTGGATCGCCGCCAGCCGCAGCGAGGGCTTCAACCTCACCGCGATGGAGGCCATGGCCTGCCGCACGCCGGTGGTCTCCACCAAGACCGGCTGGCCTGAAGAGGCGATCACCGACGGCATCAACGGCGCGCTCGTGGAGATCGACGATGCCCAAGGCCTGGCCGACCATGCCCAGGCGATTCTTTCCCTGCCCGACGAGCGCTGGCGCGCGATGTCGCAGGCAGCCTTCGACACCGTGCGCGACAGCTCCTGGGAGCGTTGCGCGGACCAATTCGAGTCGGCGCTTGAAGACGCCGTCCGCCAACACCATGGCAGCAGTGCTGCCGTGCCAAGAGGATGACAGTGAGCAAGACCGCCAGTGAGGCAGCACCGAACGACACCACGAACACGGGCCAGGGATTGATGGCGGCTGTCCGCCGCTTCTGGGCCTGGTCCGGCAAGGTGTGCGAGCAGACCGGCCTGCGCCGGCTGCGCGCACGCGTGGGCTTCGTCGTGAAGGCGCTGGCCTTGCGCGAAGACCTGGACGCATTCGCCGGCGCGCGGCCCGGCAGTCCGCTGGCGCGTGCCTTCGAGCAGCGCCCCGAGATGGTGGGGGCCGCTGTGTGGCCGTACATCTGCGCGCGCTGGGACGGCCAGCGCCGCCTCGCGCAGATCCGATCCCACTACGACGCAGTCGATGCGATCGGCGGCGTTGTCGACTTTCCCATCGACCAGTCGCGGCAGCTCCTGGACCTGGCCGCAGAGCATGAAGGCCTGAAGGTGGTGCTGGACCAGCCGCGCTGGTTCATGCGCGAAGGCCAGCTCGTGCTCAACCTCTTCGCCGGCGACGTGCGCATCTATTCCATCGCCTTCTCGCTGGGCCGCGAGAACGGCGCCACCGTGGCCTGGATCGGCGCGATCCAGGGCGGCAACAGCGAAGGCGTGATGGCCGACTACAAGGACCTCACCAAGGCCCTGCACGGCATGCGCCCGCGCGACTTCCTGGTGGAGCTCGTGCGCAGCCTGTGCCGCTCGCTGGGCGTGAGCAAGATCATGGCCGTGGCCGACGCCAGCCGGCAGCATCGCGCGGCCTACTTCGGTGCCGCCAAGTCCGAGACGCTCTCGCTGAACTACGACGAGATCTGGACCGAGCGCGGTGCGCAGAAGGTCACCGACGACTTCTTCTCGCTGGCCATCGAGGCGCCGCTGAAGTCGCTCGATGACGTGCCCTCGAAGAAGCGCGCCATGTACCGCCGCCGCTATGAACTGCTCGAATCGCTGGATTCGCGCATCGCCGAGGCGGTGGCCGCGGGCAAGGAAAGCGCTGCATGATCCAGCTCGCCAGCCCTGGTCCGGTGGACGTGTCGGTGATCGTGGTGAACTACAACACCGCGCACCTGCTGCACGAGATGCGCGATGCGCTCATGCGCTCCGCGCGCGGGCTGGCGATCGAGCTCATCATCATCGACAACGCCTCGCGCGACGACTCCGCCGAGGTGCTGCGCCGCGACTTCGCCGACGCCACGCTCATCTTCAACAACAAGAACGTGGGCTTCGGCCGGGCCAACAACCAGGGCCTGGCGCATGCGCGGGGCCGGCACATCCTGCTGCTCAACACCGATGCCTTCGTGGCCGAGGACACGCTGCGCAAGACGGTGAAGTACATGGACGAGCACCCTGATTGCGGCGTGCTGGGCGTGCGCCTGGAAGGCCGCGACGGCGTGCTGCAGCCGTGCTGCCGCTACTTCCCGACGCCCTGGAACGTGTTCCTCAAGCGCACCGGCTGGCATTCCATCTTCCGCGGCACGCGGCTGGTGGACGACATGGGCTGGGACCACGCCTCCATCCGCGAATGCGACTGGGTCATCGGCTGCTACTTCCTGATCCGCCGCGAGGTGGTGCAGAAGGTGGGCCTGTTCGACGACCGCTTCTTCCTCTACAGCGAAGAGGTGGACCTGTGCTGGTCCACCAAGGCCGCCGGCTGGAAGGTGGTGTTCTTCCCCGAGACGACGGTGGTCCACCTGGGCGGCGAGAGCGCCAAGTCGGACGCGCAGCTCACCGCGGGACGGCAGATCTCGGCCTTGCAGGTCGAGAGCGAGCTGCTGTTCTTCCGCAAGCGCTTCGGCCTGGGCGGCGCGCTGGCGGCCCTGTTCCTCTCCACCATTGCGGACGTGCTGGACGTCCTCAAGAGCAGCATCAGGCGGCGTTGGCCGCGGGTGGCTGAAGCACGCAAGCACCTGGGCTTGTACTGGACCAGCGTTGGGCAGACGCGGCTGGGCTCACGGGCCACACGCTGAAGAGAAGAAGCAGAAAGCAGGCACCTTGAAGTTAAGACGAATCGCCCGCGTGAGTTTCGACCGGATGGCTGCGGCCACCGGCCTGCTCGCGCTCGCCGAGTCCCGCATGCGAGGCCGGATGACCATCCTGACCTTCCATCGCGTGCTGCCCGACGAACTCTTCAAGGACTACCTGTTCCCCTCGCTGGCCGTGTCCGAGTCCATGTTCCGCGGGCAGATGGAATCCATCGCCCGCCGCTGCCAGGTGGTGACGCTGGAGGAGGGGCTGCAGGCGCTGAAATCCGGCCAGGCCGAGGGCGACAAACCCATGGTCGCCGTGACCTTCGACGACGGCTACGCCGACAATGTGCGGGTGGCCGCGCCCATCATGAATGCCCATGGCGTGCGGGCCACGTTTTTTGTCGTGACCGGTTTCATCGGGACGGACGCAGAACTCTGGTATGACGTCGCCGCGCGGCGCTGGCAGATCGCGACGCTGGAACAACTGGCGGCGGCCTGCCGTGCCTGCGGCATCGATGCCTCGTGGATGAAGAAGGCCAAGCCCGACATTGGACATTGGATGAGCTTTCTCAAGAGACTTGAACCGGCCCAGCGCGCCAACGTGGTGGCGGAGCTGGCCGACCCCGGCCCGCTGGAGTCGCGCCGGCACCTGGACCGCCTGATGACGGCCGAGGAGCTGCGCGAGCTCGTGGACGCGGGTCACGTGATCGGCTCGCACACCATGAGCCACCCGCTGCTGCCCCAGCTGGATGCCGCCTCGCTCAAGGCGGAGCTGGAGACCTCGCTCAGCCAGCTGCAGAAGTGGCTCGGCCAGCCGGTGCGCGGCTTCTCCTATCCGAACGGCGACCATGACGACCGCGTGCGCCAGGCGGTGGCCGATGCCGGCTGCACCCATGCCTGCACCACCCGCACCGGCCGCAACGGGCCTGAGGCCGACCCGATGCGGCTGAGCCGCATCGACATGCATCCGTCGCGCGCCAGCGGCCTGCACGGCGAATTCGACGAGCCGTCGTTCCGCGCGTCCATCTCCTTGATCCACCCCTACCCCTGGTCCAGATGAAGCAGCTTGGCGTGGTGGTCATCGGACGCAACGAAGGCGAACGCCTGCGTCGCTGCCTCGAATCGATGAGCGGCATGGGGCCGGTCGTCGTCTACGTGGACTCCGGCTCGACGGATGGCTCGGTCGAGATGGCGCGCTCGCGCGGCGTCGAGGTGGTGGCGCTGGACATGTCGGTCCCGTTCACCGCGGCGCGTGCGCGCAATGCCGGCTTTGCCCGGCTGCGGCAGGTCTCGCCCGACATCGAGTTCGTGCAGTTCGTCGACGGCGACTGCGAGGTCATCGACGGCTGGCTCCAGGACGCCATGTCCTTCCTGCAGGACCGCGCCGACGTCTCCTGCGTGTGCGGCCGCCTGCGCGAGCGCTTCCCCGAACGCTCGGTCTACAACCGCCTGTGCGACTTCGAATGGGACCGCGCTCCCGGCGAGACCGAGGCCTGCGGTGGCATCGCGATGATGCGAGCCGCGGTGTTCCAGGAGATGGGCGCCTTCCGCGAGGACATGGTGGCCGGCGAAGAGCCCGAGCTGTGCCAGCGCATGCGTGCCAAGGGTTGGAAGATCTGGCGCCTGCCTTCGGCCATGGCCTGGCACGACGCGGCCATGCTGCGCTTCGGCCAGTGGTGGAAGCGCTCCAAGCGCACCGGCTTCGGCAACGCGCAACGCCTGTGGCTCACGGGGCGCGACACCGATGCGAGCATCGTCAAGCAGAGCCTGCGCACCTGGCTGTGGGCGGTGCTGCTGCCGCTGGTGTCGCTGGCAGGCGTGATCCGATTCGGCCGGCTGGGCCTGCTCCTGCTGCTGCTGTACCCCTTGCAGGTGCTGCGCATCGCCGTCGCGATGGACCGCGGCTGGCGTTTCAACCTGGAACGCGGCTTCTTCCTCGTGCTGGGCAAGTTCCCCGAGCTGGTGGGACAGATCCAGTTCTGGATGGGCCACAAGAAGCGCCAGGGCTCCACCACCTTCGACTACAAGTCCTGATCTCTGGAGCACGCCTTCGTGCGAGTCGCCTACCTCGTCAACCAGTATCCCGCCGTCAGCCACACCTTCATCCGCCGCGAGATCCACGCGCTGGAACGGTTGGGTGTGCAGGTGGACCGCATTGCCCTGCGAGGCTGGGAGCTGACGCTGGTCGATCCGCTGGACATCGAGGAGCGCGGCAAGACGCGCTACGTGCTGCAAGGTGGTCCGCTGAGGCTGCTGGGCACGATGTTCAAGGCGGCGGTGAGCACGCCGGGCGCGTTCCTGCGCGGCTGGAAGCTGGCCTGGGCCATGTCGCGCGGGGCGGAGAAGTCCTGGCCCGTGCACCTGGCCTACCTGGCCGAAGCCTGCGTGATCCGGCAGTGGCTCGCGCACAGCGGCGCCACCCACCTGCACGCGCACTTCGCGACCAATCCTGCCGAGGTGGCCATGCTGGTCCGCGCGATCGGCGGGCCGGCCTACAGCTTCACCGCGCACGGCTCGGACATCATGGACCGCCCGGCGCAGGTCGGCCTCCAGCAGACGGTGGGCCGTGCTGCCTTCGCCATCGCGGTCTGCTCCTATGGACGCAGCCAGATCTTCAAGTGGATCGCCCAGCCGCTGTGGGACCGGGTGCACGTGGTGCGCTGCGGCCTGGAGCGCGGCTATGGCGACGCGGCGGCTGCCGTGCAGGGCGCCACGCGGCGGCTGGTGTGCGTGGGCCGGCTGTCCAAGGAGAAGGGCCAGTTGCTGCTGCTGAAGGCGGCTGCGCAGGCGCGATCCTTGTCGACACAGCCGTTCGAGATCGTCCTGGCCGGCGACGGTCCGCAGCGTGCGGAGGTGGAGGCACTCGTGGAGTCGCTGGACCTGCGCGACTGCGTGCGCATCACCGGCTGGCTCGACGCCGCCGGTGTGCAGAAGGAGCTCGCCCAGGCGTCGGCGCTGGTCGTGCCCAGCCTGTCGGAGGGCCTGCCGGTGGTGATCATGGAAGCCATGGCCAGCAGCCGGCCGGTCATCGCGCCCTATCTGGCGGGCATCCCTGAGCTCGTGCTGCACGAACGCACCGGCTGGCTGTTCCCGGCCAGCGACGTGCAGGCGCTCGCGCAGGCGATCGCCTCATGCCTGGCCACTGACGTGAGCACCCTGGCCGATCTGGGCCGGGCCGGACGCGAGCGCGTCTGGCAGATGCACGACGTGGACACGGAGGCCCGCCGCCTCAAGGACCTGATGGCCGCCTGATCAGGCGGCGTGCAGCTTCTGGACGATGCGCGGGGCAGGGCCGGCCTGGCCGAGGAGCTGGCCGAGGCCGGCGAGCAGCTCGGCCGACAGCGGCTTGTTGGCGTGCACGACCACCTTGTGCAGCCCGCCGAAGCTCATCTCGCGGTAGCGCGCCAGCACGTCCTCGTCTGACCGTTCTGCCGGCACCCCCAGGTGCAAGGTGAGGCGGCGCCCGCGCAGGCCGGCGCTGAACAGCGGGGTGTTCCACAGGAACTGAGTCGTACCACGCCGGGGCAGGCGCACGTAGAACCATTCCTGGCACTGCGATGCGTCGAGTTCGCCGCCGCGGCGGCGCTTCCAGTGCAGCAGGCCGTCATCCGGCCGTGCGACGCAGTCGCCCAGGCCGTAGTAGTCGAAGCCGTTCTCCTTGGCGAAGCGTGTCGCGATGAACACGTTCACCGAGTTGATCTCGTGCAGCCGCTTGGTGTTGCCGAACACCGACTCTGCGAAACCGAAGCGGATGGCGTTCCAGTAGCGCTTGCCGCGGCGCACGCGCTCGAAGCCGAGGTGGCAGGCCACGGGGGTCTCGCCGGCGTAGACGATGTCCAGCCGCCCGTCGTGCCGCGAGGCGATGTCGTTCACGATGTCGCTGGAGAGCTGGTCGGCCCCGCCGCCGTGGCGGGCGAGGGCGTACGGGCGCAGCATGGTGTCGTCGGCGAAGCGGATCATCTCGGCGCTCTCGGCGCGGCGCACCGTGACCTTGGCGAGCTGCTGGCGCACGATGCGGCGCAGCTTGTCGCCGTAGCCTTCGAGCACCTTGTCGATGGAGCCGTCCAGCGGCACCACCGGCTGGATGTAGCGCGGCACGCGCAACGCGCCGGGCAGCATCAGCTCACTCACTGCCACCGGGTCCCAGCCGGCAGCCGGCGGGCCGCCATTGCCCGACAGGTGCAGGTCCACGGCTTCGCGGTGCGCGGCGGTGCCCGAGTAGATGACGCGGTGCGTGCAGCCCGGTGGCGTGGTCTCGATGCGGACCCAGTTCCAGATGCGGGCCTTGCGCGCGAGCTCGCGCAAGGCGGCGAGGGTCCATTTGAGCTCGGCGCGCAGCGACGGCGAAAGCGGCTGGTACAGCCGATAGAGCACGTCGCGAAATGCCATGGAGCCCGATGTTTCCCTGAGTACTGCACGCATCATCGCCCGATGTTCGGGCCAAACCGATGACGTGCAGCTTACTTGGGCTCAGGCGACGGCGCTTCGTGTGACTTACGGACGATGATTCGTGCCGGAATTCCGACGGCGGTGGCACCGGCCGGCACGTCCGAGAGCACGACCGCGTTGGCGCCGATGCGGGCATCGTCGCCGATGGACACGTGGCCCAGCACCTTGGCGCCCGTGCCGATGTACACGCGCGAGCCGATGGTGGGCACGCGGTGGTCGGCCAGGATGCCGATGGTGACCTGCTGCATGAACATGCAGTCGTCGCCGATGACGGCGCGTTCATGCACGACCACGCCCACGGGGTGCGGCAGTCGGAAGTTGGTGCCGAACTTCGCGGTGATGCCCACGTCCGAGCCCGTGAGAACGCTCAGGACCTCGTAGCGCAGGCGCGCCAGCTTGCGCATCACCAGGGCGATCGCGCCGCGCCGGGTCTTGTGGTGCTGGTAGCTGCGGATGCTGTTGAGCAGCGCACGGACGAGCCTGCGCTGGGGATTGCTGTCTTCCGCACTGGGCTGTCTGGGCGGCGTCATGGTCAGCGCGCGAGGGCGGCCGCCGTCACGCCGCCAACGGCCAGGGCGGACAGCACGACGGCCATCACGGGGACGCCGGCACGAACGGCCAGCCAGCCCAGCACGAGGCTGAATGCGGCCACGCCGGCCGCAGCAAAGTAGGGGAACCGGGGCCGGGTGTCGGCCGGGGCGTCAAGGGTGGTGGGATGCTGCATGGAAGCGATCGGGGAGCGGGCGGACCCGGTGACTGCAGGAAAAAACGCCGGGTCAGGCAAGGGTCAGAAGCATACCGCCGCCAGCGCGCCGAGACTTTGCCAAGGTGTAAAGCGTGATGGATTCGACCTAGGGGGATGTCCCCCGTGGACAAGGGGATCGGGCGATGCTTGAAGCGCAAAGGCGCCGTTTCCAGGGGGTGATGCGACAGAATAAGCGTCCTGCGTGGGCCCGGGTTGTCCGGGGAGGCGGCGTCCGGGGCAACCCGGCCGCGCACGGGCAGGCGACGGCATCCCGGAGACAGAATTGCAAAGCCCCAACCAGGGCCGCGGCGCGCAAGCCCGCGACGCCCATCCATCCCATCCTTCGACGTCCGAGATTGCCTGGTTCGAGCTGCCGGCCGACCTTGGCCGCTGCGACGACCAGGCCGCACGCATCGAGGCTGAGACTCGCCTGAATGCGGGGCCGCAGGGCTGGAAGCATGGGGTCGTGGCCTGCTTCGCCACGCTGCTGCATCGGCACACCAACCAGTCATCGCTGGCGCTGGCGGTGGTCGATGCACAAGAGCCGCTGCGCGTGGTTGGCATCGAGTTCGAGGACGGCACCTTGTTGTCACAGGTGATCGGTGCCTGCCAGGCCGCCGCTCCCGCACCCGCCGCGGCAACGCCCAGCACCGTCTGCCTGCTGGATGCCGAGGCGAATCCCCTGGCCGGTTCGGCCCCCTTGGCCCTGGCGTGCTCGGCCGATGGCGACGCGCTGCGCGTGCGCCTGTCCTTCGATGGCCGGCTCTTCAGGGCCGAGCGCATGTCCGAGCTGCTGGCGCAGCTGGGGGTGTTGTGGGACCAGGCCTGTCGGGACGCGAACCGGCCCGTGCTCACGTATTCGCTGATGACCGACCTGGGCCGCCGCCTGCTGCCCGATCCGTCGCAGCCCATCGAGGTGCCACGCTATCCGCTGATGCCCGAGGCCTTCGCCGCGATGGCGGCATCGCGTCCGGATGACGTCGCGATACGCAAGGCCGGACGCACCTGGTCCTACCGGGAGGTCGACCGCAGCTCTTCGGCGCTGGCGGCCACGCTGTGCGGCCTGGGCGTCACGCCGTCGGACGTGGTGGTGGTCACCGGCCCGCGCAGCTTCGGTACGGTCAGTTCGGTGCTGGGCACCTTCCGCAGCGGTGCCACCTTGCTGACCATCGATCCGAAGCTGCCGCTGGACCGGCAGCGGGTGATGGTGCAGCAGGCCTCGGCGCGGTTCATGGTGCGCATCGGGCCATCGAGCGCGCTCGATGGCGACGGGCTGCAGGTGATCGAGATCGATCCGGACAGCGGTCTCGTCAAAGGCGCGGCGCCGGGTGCCGTGTCGCAGTCGGCATTGCCCGACCTCGTGCCCTCGGCACCCGCCTACATCTTCTTCACCTCCGGCAGCACCGGCGTGCCCAAGGGCGTGGTGGGCTGCCACCAGGGCCTCGCGCACTTCCTCGACTGGCAGCGCAAGACCTTCGAGATCGGCCCGGGCGACCGTGCGGCGCAGATCACGACGCTGTCCTTCGACATGGTGCTGCGCGACATGTTCCTCGCGCTCACCAGCGGGGCCACGCTGAGCATCCCCGAAGAGGCCGACGTGCTCGACCCCGGCGCCATCCTGTCGTGGATGGCCTCCGAACGCATCAGCGTGCTGCACGTGGTGCCCTCGCTGCTGCGCGCCTGGATCAACAACGCGCCCGAAGGCCTGAAGCTGCCGGCGCTGCGGCGCGTGTTCCTGGCTGGCGAGCCGCTGACCGATTCGCTCATCAAGAGTTTCCGCGCGAGCTTCGGCGAGAAGGATGCGCTGGTCACCAACTTCTACGGGCCGACCGAGACGACGCTCATCAAGTGCTTCCACCCGGTGCTGCAGCCCGAGCCGGGCGTGCAGCCGGTGGGGCGGCCACAGCCGCAGACGCAGATCGTCATCCTCAACCGCGCGAAGCAGGTCTGCGGTGTGCACGAGCTGGGCGAGATCGCGATCCGCACGCCCTTCCGCACGCTGGGCTACCTGAACGCGCCGGAGACGACGGCCAAGGTCTTCGTGCCCAATCCGTTCAGCGACCAGGCCGGTGACCTGCTCTACATGACGGGCGACAGCGGCTGCTACCGCGCGGACGGGCTCATCGTCATGCGCGGCCGCATGGACAACCAAGTCAAGATCCGCGGCGTGCGCGTCGAGCCGGGAGAGATCGAGGCGGCCATCGGCCACTGCCCCGGCGTGAAGGAGGCCGCGGTCGTGGCGCACGAGGGCGAGCAGGGCAAGTACCTGGTGGCCTATGTGGTGTTCAGCGCCAGCCAGCCGACTTCCTCGGTGCGCGACTTCCTGCGCGCGCGGCTGCCGGAGAACATGGTGCCGTCGGCCTTCGTCGTCCTCGATGCCTTGCCGCTGCTGCCCAACGGGAAGGTGAACCGCAAGGCGCTGACGCCGCCGGCTGCGTCGCCGGAACCCGCAACTGCACCGCTGGATGCGGCCGATGCGCCGCGCAATGCCCGCGAGGCCGAGCTCATCGCGATCTGGCAAAGCGTGCTGGGCCATGGCCGCGTTGGCGTGAACGACAGCTTCGTCGAACTGGGCGGCGATTCGCTCACCGCCATCACGGCGCTCGTGCGCATGCAGCGGCTTGGCATCCCGGACGGGTATGCACGGGGCATCTTCCAGGGCTGGTCCATCCGCCAGATCGTGCAGATGGCCGAAGGCAAGGCGCCCGTCGAAGACATGGGCATGCCGCCCAAAGTGCGCACCAACCTCTTCGTGAACGTGATGCGCGGCGTCCTCGTGGCCATCCTCGTGGCGGGGCACTGGTTCGAAGGGCTGCTCAACCGGCTGCCGGATGCGTGGCATGGCGTGGGCAGCACGTTGATGCCGCTGTTCAACGCGGCCACGCCGGGCTTTGCACTGATGTTCGGCCTGAGCCTGGGGTACATCTTCCTGCCGCGCTATGCCAGCGAGCCGCAGGCTGCCACCAAGACCTTGCGACAGGCGATGTGGCTGGTGATCGGCGGCGTGTTCGTGCGTGCGGCCTTCGACATCGGCATGCTCGTGAGCAACGGCGTCGCGCTGGACTCGACGCTCTTCTTCACGAGTTTCTACAGCGCGCTGCTGTACTACGCCATCGCGCTGGCCACGGCGCCGTGGTGGTTCAGGCTCATCACCCGCAGCTCCAACGTGTACCGCACGGTGTTCCTGATGGCGGTGGCGGCGCACTTCATCTACCAGGGCTTCCAGTGGCTGTTCCTGGAGCAGCAGCGAACCGGCTTCGTGGAGCTGATGCGACTGATGGTGGTGGCCAAGTTCAACTACTTCAACATGTCGGCGGGCGCCCTGTGCGGGCTGGCCGGCGGCTACTACCTGCATGAGTGGTCGCAAGGCAAGCATGCGCTGTCGGACCTGTCGCAGCGCCTGGGCCTCGCGGGCCTGGCGGCCACGGTGTTCGGACTGGGGCTGCTGTACCAGTCCACCGGCAGTTTCGAGCAGATCCAGAACGCGGCCATCATGCCTTTGTGGAAGTGGATCTTCTACGGCGGCACCGTGCTGCTGATGGCCTCGCTGCTGTCGGTCGCGCTCAATGCCCATGAGCGCCTGCCTGCGCCGGCACGGGTTGGCTTCAATCTGCTGGGCGTGCTGGGCCAGCTGTCGCTGCCCATCTTCGTGTGCCACAACCTCGTGCTTCGCATCAAGGGATTGCTGGTGCATTGGGGCATGCCCGGCGGCCCGGCGCTCATCATTCCGCTGGCGATGTTCTTCGGCGGCTTCGGGTGGGTGATGGCCAAGCTGTACGCGCTGTACTACGGCTCGGTGAGCGGTGCCGCTTCCAAGGCGCAGGAACAACCGGCGGGCGCTTCCGCATGAGCACGGCTGCGCACGGGTTTCTCGGCGTGCTGGGCGGCATGGGGCCGCTCGCGACGGCGGACTTCATGAGCAAGCTCGCGCGCAACTGCACCGCACGTTGCGACCAGGAGCACATCCCCGTGCTGCTGTACGGCGACTGCACCACGCCCGACCGCACCGCCAGCATCGTCGGCCATGGGCCATCGCCGTTGCCGCAGCTGCTGTCGGGCATTGAGTTCCTCAACCGCGCCGGCGTGTCGGCCATCTGCATTCCCTGCAACAGCGCGCACCACTGGTATGCGCAGATGGCGCAGGCCTCAGCGGTGCCCATCCTGCACATCGCCGAGGCCAGCGTGTCGCAGGTGCGTGTGCACAACCCGAAGGCCCAGGTGGTGGGCGTGATGTCCACGCTGGGCACCCACAGCACCGGCATCTACGAACAGGCGCTGCGCGACCGCGGCTTCGATGTGCTGTCGGCGACGCCCCTGCAATTCGAGACGCTGGTGTCGCCGGGCATCGCCCACGTGAAGGCCAACGAGATCGACCAGGCACAGGCGGCCTTCGAGCAGGTGGCACTCAGCCTGTTCGACCGCGGCGCGGACGTCATCATCCTCGGCTGCACCGAGATTCCCATCGGGCTGCAGCGGGAGTGCGCGGCGCATCCGGCGCGGTACGTGGATTCGACCGATGCGCTGACGCTCGCGGCCATCGATCACTTCCGGCGTGCCACTGCCGTTCGATGAGCGAAGGCCTGCCGTTCAAGCTCGGTGCGGCGGTCCTGCAGCGCATCGAACCGCTGGTGCCGGCCAACGAGCCTGGCGGCGGTGACGCCCAGATCCTTGCGTCACGGCGCCTGGCGCGCCAGCGGCAGTTCCAGACGGGCCGGCGCTGTGCTGCCGAGCTGCTGTCGGCGCTGGGCAGCAGCGTCACGGAAGTCGGCGTGGCAGCCGATCGCTCGCCGGTGTGGCCGCCCGGTTTCGTCGGCTCGATCACCCACAAGGACACGATCCTCGGCGTGGCCGTCGCGAAGGCGAGCGCGGTCGGGGCGGTGGGCATCGACATCGAGCGGGTGCTGTCGCCGAAGCTTGCCGACGATGTGGAGAGCGTCTGCCTGATCGCCAGGGAGCGTGAACTCGGGCGGCGCCTGGGCATCGAGCGCTGCCTGTTCGCGACCTTGTGCTTCTCCGCCAAGGAGAGCCTGTACAAGTGCCTGTACCCGTCGGTGCGGCGCTTCTTCGATCACTTCGCTGCGGAAGTGATCGAACTCGACGTTGCCGAAGGCACGATGCGGCTGCGGCTGAACGAGCACCTGTCTTCGGCAGCCCCGCTGGGTCGGGTGCTGGCCGGCAGCTTCAGGCTCAGGGACGATCACGCCTTCACGTCCTTCGAGCTGCCGCCATGAAAAAAGCGCGGCGCCCGAAGGCGCCGCGCTTGTCTTCAAGTGGGCTGACTTACTTGATGCTCACCGTCGGCGGGGGCGACGGCGGGGTGCGGTCATAGGCGCCGATGTTCGACGTACCGGAGATGACGCTGTACAGCGTGTTGCCCGTATTCAGCAGGGGCGAGGTGGCCGTTGCCTTCATCGAGTAGCCGTTGGCCGCCGAGGGCACCGCCACCAGCAGCGGATCCTTGAACTGGCCGTTGCGGTCGAAGCCGGCGGCTTGTGCATCGGCCAGCTTGCTGTAGGTGGCGCTGTAGGCGACGCCGCCGGTGGAGTAGCACAGGTTGTTGTCGAAGGCCGTGAAGCTGGCCAGCGTCAGGCCCTTGGTGCTGAAGCACGAGGTGCCCGAGGCTGCGGAGCCGAAGACCACCATGTTCGACACCACCTTGTGCCCGGTGCCGTAGGTCTCCGTGCGGATGCCCTGGCTGCCATAAGTCGGCGAGGTGACGTAGATCGAGTTGTTGCGCACCGTCAGGTTGGTGTCCGCGGCGTCGACGCCGACCTCGATGTTCTCCGATGGCATGGCGATGCCGACGAACAGGCCCGAGGTTTCCTTGACGATGAAGTTGTTCTCGATCACGCAGCTCGGGCAGGAGCCGACGGCGATGCCGATGGTGCCCGGGTTGATGACCTTGTTGCCGCGGATGATCGCGCCGGTGAACGACTCGGCGATGCTGCCGTAGCCGGGGTTCACCTGGATGCCATAGCAGCCGGGGCCGGCGCCGGTGGTCTCGTCGATGACGTTGTTCTCGATCACCAGGCCCACTTGCTTGCCGTGCGCCACGATGGGCACGCCGCCGCAGACGCCGCCGCTCACCGCGCTGCGCGTCAGCGTGTTGCCGCGCACGACGACGTTGGTGCCCTCGGTGCTGATGTAGATGTTGTGGTTGCGGTTGATCATCGTGCCGCCGCCGAAACCGTTGTTGTCGAAACGGTTGTTCTCCACCAGCACGTTGGCGCAGCCACCGAGGTAGCCGATGTCCTTGTTGTCGTGGATGTTGGAGTTGCGCAGCGTGATGTAGTCGTTGCGGGCGTTGCTGCCGGCATTGGCCGCGTTGGACTCCGAGCAGTTCACACCGATGGCGAAGCCGCTGATGTCCAGGTTCTCGAGGGTGATGTAGTCGGCATCGTTGTAGATGAACACGCCGATGCTGGAGCCCGAACCACGCAGGTCCAGGTTGCGCACCACGTAGCCTTCGTCGTGGTCGGCGTTGCCGGAGTCCTCGAACTGCACGGCCTGAGCGCCGGTGGGGGCCATCAGGATGGGCTTTTGCGTGCCCGTGCCCCAGCTGGGCTTGTAGCTGTCGAAGACCAGCGGCGTCGCGGCGCGGCTGCGGGTGTTGTAGATCTGCAGGCGGGCGGCGCTGAACGATGCGCCGCGGGCGAAGCGGACTTCGTCGCCGGCCAGCAGGCTGCCGATCATCGACGAGGCCTTGCTGACCGTCTTCCAGGGGGTGGCGGGGCTGGTGCCGTTGTTGGCGTCATTGCCAGCCACGCAGCCGGCCGCTGCGCCAGCTTGGCAGTCCGACACGTAGTAGACCGTGGCCGACGCGGATGCGCTCATCAGCGCGATGGCGGCGGCGGACAAACCGGCTTTCAAAATCGAATTCATCTTCATTGCTCCAATCGGACCCCGCTTGAACCCGACCTCCCGGGCCTTGCGGAATCTAACCTCAAATCGTCACGTCAACCTGACGCAGATTCCTCATTTCGCCGATCCGCGCAATGCTCATGGTGCGGACCGGTGCGGTGCTCATCAGCGGACGGCCAAGCTGGCTTCGGAGGAAGCGCTGCTTTCGTTGTTGGACGAGTCGTAGGCCTTGACCACGACGAAGTACGTGGCGGTGGGCAGGCCGTTGATCGTGGCGCTCAGGGTCGTGGCGCTGGGCACGTCGACCGCCGCGGTGTAGCTGCCGCTGGTGGTGCCGTAGTAGACGCGGTAGCCCGTCAGGTCGCCCAGGCGCAGGCCGTCCGCGCTGGTGGTGGGCGCTGCCCAGGACACGGTCATGGTGCCGGTGGCGACCGGCTGCTGGTTGACGGGTTGCTGCGTGATCGGCTGCTGGCCGATGGCCTGCCCCGGTTGCTGCTGCTTGGGCAGCGCAGTGGGAATCGTGCGTTGGGCCAGCGCCTGGGCGTTGGCCGTGCCGTCCTCGGCCTGCGCGGCGGAGGTGTCGGAGGAAGCGTCGGTACCGCCGCCGCAGGCCGTCAGCGCGGCTGCGAAGCAAACAGACAGGGACATCAAGACGCGGGCACGAACAGCGCGGCCCAGATTGGTTCTCATGAATCGCTCCATCAATCACAACGGTGCAAGCGATGGCGGTCGAGCCAGCCACTTGCGGTACGGAGAGCGAAGGAACCGACTGGGGTCGGTGTGACGCTGGGCGTGGAAGTCGCTCGAACAGTGCTCCTGACGTTGTCCAACTGGGGGTTGAAGCGTGGGTCGCCGGGTGCTTACGTTTTTTCGGTGGGTGGCTGCCGCGGTTGATCACCGACCTGTAAGCGGGGTCAATGATTTGTAACCTTCTGCAAGCCTGATGGGCGCCGGACTGGCAAACGCGGACTGCCTTCGCAGTGGTGCGGTGTCGATCCAGTGAACCCATCACGATTCAGCTTTCACTTGTGCGTGTCCCCCACCGGGGACGCCAACCCATTCGCAGCTTCCGGACCAGGGGGTTTCCCGGGGACTTGCCAAGGTCCAGGTGCCGGTTTTTTTCCCTTTGCGCCGCGTTCGGACGAGTCGGAGTTGCCCGTCGTTACAAAGCCGACGCGTGCCGGCTTGCGTGTTTGTGAATGTTCGTTTCGATCATTCGTGGCCAGGTTGCCAGGGGCCGCTGTGGTCTACTGCCCGCATGTCGGACAGACCGTTACGAATCAACATCATTGGCCTGGACAACGGCGCCGGGCTGAGCGTGGATGCGCGGCTGCTGCAGTCGCTGCTGGCGGATGCGGGCTTCGAGGTGAGCTGGTTCAAGGGCGTGCGGCCCGCCAAATGGAAGATGCGGCTGGGCAGGCTGGCGCCACTGCGCTGGCTGGTGGGGCGCTACGACCTCAACCTGTTCCTTGAGCGCATGCACCCGGGCTGGTATCCGTTCGCCAGGCTGAACGTGCTGGTTCCCAATCCCGAATGGTTCCGCGAGGACCTGCATGCGCACCTGCCAGGCCTGGACGTGGTGCTGTGCAAGACGCAGGACGCGCAGCGTGCCTTCCAGGCCCTGGGCTGCCGCACGCAGTGGATCGGCTTCACCGCGGAAGACCGCGGGAACGGGCAGCTGGCCGCCGAGTCGGGGCGGCTGGAGGCGCTTCACGTGGCCGGCCGCAGCGAACACAAGGGCACGCGGGCCGTCATCGACGCCTGGGCGCGCCACCCCGAATGGCCGCGGCTGACGGTGGTGCAGCGCGTGCTGGACGAAGGCACGCCGCTGTACGCGCCGCCGCTGCCCAACGTGCGCTACTTCAGCGAGCGGCTGTCCGACGAGGCCTTGCTGGCACTCCAGCGCGAGCATGCGATCTACATCCTGCCCAGCGAGGTGGAAGGCTACGGCCAGGCGCTGGTGGAAGGCCTGGCGCTCGCAGCGGTGGTGGTCACGACCGATGCGCCGCCGATGAACGAACTCGTGGACGGCCAGCGCGGCGTGCTGGTGCCTTCGGTGTCGGCCGAACCGTTTCGGCTCGGCCACCGCTACAAGGTGTCTGCGCAAGGCGTCGAGGCGGCGGTGGCCGCCATCCTGGCCGATTCACCCGCACAGCGGGTGGCCAGGGGGCAGGCGGCGCGGGCGTGGTTCCTCGCCAACGACCGCCGTTTCCGCAGCGAATTTCCCCGGGTGATTGAGACTTTGCTCACAAGTTCCAGCCGCTGAGCCCCCCGAAACCGTGGGGCGTCCGCCGGGTGGGTGCCACATACAATCGCCTCTCTCAGCAGGGGTTCACAAACACATGGGCATGGTTCGCAGGGCGATCGTCCTCACCGGATTGATGGCAGTGACGGCGGTCGGCGGCATCGCGGCACGTCCATCGTCCAAGTCCGGGCCGGGCCAGCCGCGCTACGTGCTGGAAAACGTGGTCCCCCGGCAATTCGGCGACTGGAAGGAACTGCCGGCCGAGACCGCCCAGGTCGTGAACCCGCAGACCAAGGAGCTGCTCGACAAGCTCTACAGCCAGATCCTGTCGCGCACCTATGTCAATTCCCAGGGCTACCGCATCATGCTGTCCATCGCCTACGGCGACGACCAGCGCGGTGACCTGCAGGCCCACAAGCCGGAGGTGTGCTACCCGGCCCAGGGCTTCACCCTGAACAGCAAGGTCGACACGCTGCTGTCCACGCCCTTCGGTCCCATCGACGCACGCCGGCTGGACACGAACATGGGGCGCCGCCGCGAGCCGGTGACCTATTGGTTCACCATGGGCGACCAGGCGGTGAAAAGCACCTGGCAACGCCGCCTGGTGGAAGTCCGCCTGGGCCTGACCGGCCAGGTGCCCGATGGCCTGCTGTTCCGCGTGTCGTCCATCGATCCTGAAGTACCGCGTGCCTTCACGCAGCATGACGCATTCGTCGCCGACCTGCTGAAGGCCTTGCCCCCCGTCGACCGCAAACGCCTGAGCGGGCTGGAATCTCCAGCCTGACGCCTGTTCTGACAACTGGAGGCGACCCAGCGTCGCTCGGGCCGAGTTCTCGGCCTTTGCTTTTTTGGTGAGTTCTTCTTGAGCCAACGATACGTCCTGATTTCGCCGTGCCGCAACGAGTCCGAGTACATGCGCCAGACGCTGGACACGGTCGTGGCGCAGTCGGTGCGGCCCGCCAAGTGGGTCATCGTCGACGATGGTTCGACCGATGACACGCCGCGCATCCTGGCCGAGTACGCGGCCAGGCACGACTGGATCACCATCGTCACCCGAAAGGACCGCGGCAAGCGCGCAGTCGGCCCCGGCGTGATCGAGGCCTTCTACGAGGGCTACGCCGCCATCGAGCCGAAGGACTATGAGTTCCTGTGCAAGCTCGACCTGGACCTGAACCTGCCGCCGCGCTACTTCGAGATCCTCATCCAGCGCATGCAGGCGAACCCGCTGATCGCCACCTGCAGCGGCAAGGCCTACGTGCACCGCGACGGCCAGCTCGTGGCCGAGAACCATGGCGACGAGACCTCGCTGGGCATGACCAAGTTCTACCGCGTGACCTGCTTCCAGGGCATCGGCGGCTTCGTGCGCGAGGTGATGTGGGACGGCATCGACAACCACAAGTGCCGCATGATGGGCTGGGTGGCCTGCAGCTGGGACGAACCCGAGCTGCGCTTCGTGCACCTGCGGCCCATGGGCTCCAGCCAGACGGGCATCCTCACCGGCCGCATGCGCCACGGCTTCGGCCAGTACTTCATGGGCACGGGCTTCTGGTACATGCTGGCCAGCGCCATCTTCCGCATCGGCGACAAGCCGGCGGTCATCGGCAGCGCGGCGATGATGTGGGGCTGGATCAAGAGCGCGCTGCAGCGCCAGCCGCGCTACGGCGACGACGAGTTCCGCCGCTTCCTGCGCCGCTACCAGTGGCGCTCGCTGTTCGTCGGCAAGAAGCGCGCGACCGAAGAGATCGACCGAAGGAATCGTGTTGAAGCCCGACTTCCATCGTAAGGTCCACTGCGTTCTCGGCCTGCCCTTCGACCTGCTTGACGAGGAGGAGGCGATCGAGCGCGTACGCGAGTCGGCGCGCTCGGGCCGGCCGTGCTTCTTCTCCACGCCCAACCTGAGCTTCGCGACCGCGGTGCAACGCGACGCCGCGCTGCGCGACTCCGTCATCCGCAGCGACATGAGCGTGCCCGACGGCATGCCGCTGATCTGGGCGGCGCGCATCATGGGTGTGCCCACCAAGGGCCGCGTGGCCGGATCCAGCATGTTCGAGCGGCTGTGGCATCGGCCGAAGCCGGCGACACAGCCGCTGAAGGTCTTCTTCTTCGGCGGGGCGGATGGCGTGGCGGCGCGCGCCAGCGAGGCCATCAACGGCAACCTCAAGGGCGTGCGTTGCGTGGGCTTCGAGTCGCCGGGCTTCGGCAGCGTCGAGGCCATGAGCGGCGACGACCTCATCGGTCGCATCAACGCCAGCGGCGCGGACTTCATCGTCGTGTCCATCGGTGTGGCCAAGGGGCAGGCCTGGATCGAACGCAACCGTGAACGCCTGGGTGCGCCGGTCATCAGCTACCTCGGCGCGGTGGTGAACTTCGTGGCCGGCAACGTGCAGCGGGCGCCTCGCGCCTTCCAGCGCCTGGGCCTGGAATGGCTGTGGCGCATCAAGGAAGAGCCCACGCTGTGGCGCCGCTATGCCAATGACGGCCGCAGCTACCTCGGTCTCCTGGCTGGCAGCGTGATCCCCTACCGATGGAACGCCATGTGGCATACACCGGCGCAGTCGCAACTGGCGTCGGCCTCGGTGCAACTGGTGCAGGAGGGCAGCCGCTGGACCCTTCGCATCGGCGGCTGCTGGGATGCACGCAACGTCGACAAGCTCAGGCCTTGGCTGGGCCAGGCCGCCGACGTGCAAGGCCCGCTGCACATCGATCTTTCCGAATGCCGCTGGGCCGACAGCGAGGTGATCGCACTGATCAGCCTGCTGTGGGCCTTCCGCCAGACCCTGTCGTGGGAGTGCCGCGTGAGTGCGGTACAACCCCGGCTGTTGCGCATGATCCGCTGCTGCCGCGCCGACTATCTTCTGAATCCCGTGCCGCCCACTGCGGCCCACACCTTGGTGCTCGAGAAAAAATGACCCAACCTACCGCACTCATCACCGGCGTGACCGGCCAGGACGGCGCCTACCTCACCGAACTCCTGCTCTCCAAGGGCTACAAGGTCTATGGCACCTACCGGCGCACCAGCTCCGTCAACTTCTGGCGCCTGCAGGAGCTGGGCGTGGCAGAGCATCCGAACCTGCACCTGGTTGAATACGACCTGACCGACCTGGGCTCCAGCATCCGCCTGCTCATCAAGTCGGGTGCCACCGAGGTGTACAACCTTGCGGCGCAAAGCTTCGTGGGCGTGTCCTTCGACCAGCCCATGACCACGGCCGACATCACCGGCATGGGCTGCCTGCACCTGCTCGAAGCCATCCGCACGGTCAACACCGACATCCGCTTCTACCAGGCGAGCACATCCGAGATGTTTGGCCACGTGCAGGCGGTGCCGCAGGTGGAGACGACGCCGTTCTATCCGCGCAGCCCCTACGGCGTGGCCAAGCTCTTCGCGCACTGGCTGACGGTGAACTACCGCGAGAGCTACGGCATCTTCGGCTGCAGCGGCATCCTCTTCAATCACGAGTCGCCGCTGCGCGGCCGCGAGTTCGTCACGCGCAAGATCACCGACAGCTTCGCCAAGATCCTGCTGGGCAAGCTGGACGTGCTGGAGCTGGGTAACCTTGACGCGCGCCGCGACTGGGGCTTTGCCCGCGAGTACGTGGACGGCATGTGGCGCATGCTCAAGGCCGACGTGGCCGACACCTATGTGCTGGCCACCAACCGGACGGTGCCGGTGCGTGAGTTCGTCGCCATGGCTGCCAAGGGCGCGGGCTTCGACCTCGTGTTCGAAGGCAGCGGCGAGAACGAGGTGGGCATCGACCGCAAGAGCGGCAAGACCATCGTGCGCGTGAACCCGAAGTTCTACCGGCCGGCGGAAGTTGACCTGCTCATCGGCGATGCGTCCAAGGCCAAGCGCGACCTGGGCTGGGAAGCCACCACGACACTGGAGCAGTTGTGCCAGATGATGGTCGAGGCCGACATCCGTCGCAACCAGAGCGGGTTCTCGTTCTGACATGGCGCGTGCGCTGATCACGGGCATTGCCGGATTCACCGGGCGGCACCTGCAGCACGAGCTGGAACGCGCCGGGCACGAGGTCTTCGGCCTCACGCATGCAGGTGGCGCGGCATCAGACCGCGTCGTGGCCTGCGACCTGCTGGATGCCGCCGGCCTGCGCGCTGCGATCGAGCGTGTGCAGCCGGACTGGGTGGCCCACCTCGCGGCAGTGGCCTTCGTCGGGCATGGCGACGTGGATGCGATCTACCGCACCAATGTCGTCGGCACGCGCAACCTGCTCGCCGCACTGGCGGCTCAGCAGCGCAAGCCGCAGGCGGTGCTGCTGGCCAGCAGCGCAAACATCTACGGCAATGCCACGGCGGGTGTCATCGACGAGTCGGTTCCGCCGGCCCCGGCCAATGACTACGCGGTGAGCAAGCTGGCGATGGAACACATGGCCCGGCTGTGGACTGCGCAGCTGCCCATCACCTTCGTGCGGCCGTTCAACTACACCGGCGTGGGGCAGACCACGGACTTCCTGCTGCCCAAGATCGTGGATCACCTGCGCCGGCGTGCGCCGGTGATCGAACTCGGCAACCTCGATGTCGAGCGCGACTTCTCGGACGTGCGCATGGTGGTAAGTGCCTATCGGCGTCTGCTCGATCGGCAGGCGGGGCTGCAAGCCGGTGGTGAGGTTTTCAATGTCTGCTCCGGCCGTGGCTATACCCTGCGGCAGGTGTTGGCCATGAGTTCGGCCATCGCCGGATTCGCTCCGCAGGTCCAGGTCAATCCAAAATTCGTTCGGGCCAATGAAGTGAAGATGCTCGTCGGCAATGGTGGCGCACTGGAACAGGCCATCGGCCCGTTGGCACACATCGACTTGACTGACACCCTCCGGTGGATGATTCAATCGTGAACTTGCTCTTTCGCCCCGCTTCATGTGCGGGCGGTTGCCAGCATTTGCTACGATATTGAGTTATCGCGCGGCTGCCGGCTCCTCGAAATCGACAACAGGCCAATCAAGTACGCGATGTCTCCGTTTTGCGGGGAACGACGTTCTGCGATGAATGGCCCGTTGAATGCTGAAACGGGCGACCAATCGGCAGTGCGTGAGTGCCTCTACGGCTTTGCGCATAGCGAACCTCTCGACCCTTTCGCCAGGTCTTTTCCCTAGCCCAATTCGCAATCACAGGTTATTCATATGTCAGTCATCGCAGTCGTCGGTCTAGGATATGTGGGCCTGCCCCTGGTGGTGGAGTTCGGAAAGAAGAGCCGCACGATCGGCTTCGACATCGCGTCGGAGAAGGTGGCGAAATGCCGTGCGGGTACCGATCCCTCCCGGGAAATTCCTGACGCCGACATGGTCCAGGCGGTGTACGCCGAATACAGCGATGACGCTGCATCGCTCAAAGAAGCAGACTTCATCATCGTGGCTGTGCCGACCCCGGTCGACGAAGCCCGCATCCCCGACTTTGGCCCCTTGATCGGTGCGAGCAAGGCCATCGGCGCGAACATGAAGCCAGGCGCGACCGTCATTTATGAATCAACGGTTTACCCCGGAGCGACGGAAGAGGTCTGCATTCCCGTTCTGGAGTCCGTTTCAGGCGGCATCTGGAAGAAGGACTTCTTTGTCGGCTACAGCCCCGAGCGAATCAACCCCGGCGATCGCGAGCATATGCTCACGAATGTGGTGAAAGTTGTCTCCGGCGATACGCCCGAGACCCTGGAGAAGGTCGCCGCGCTGTACGAGTCCATCGTGCGTCCCGGAGTCCATCGGGCCAGCTCCATCAAGGCCGCGGAGGCTTGCAAGGTCATCGAGAACACGCAGCGCGACCTGAACATCGCTCTCATGAATGAGCTGGCCATCATCTTCGACAAGGTGGGCATCGACACTATGGAAGTGCTGGAGGCTGCTGGCACGAAGTGGAATTTCCTCAAGTTCCGTCCTGGCCTTGTCGGTGGGCATTGCATCGGTGTGGATCCGTACTACCTCACGCACAAGGCTGAGACGCTGGGATACCACCCGCAGGTGATCCTCGCCGGCCGCCGCATCAACGACGGCATGGGCAAGTTCATCGCCGAGCAGACGATCAAACAGATGATTGCGGCGGGCAGCTACATCAAAGGAGCGAAGGTCAATATTTTGGGCCTGACCTTCAAGGAAGACTGCGCTGACCTGCGCAACAGCAAGGTCGTCGACATCATCCATGAGCTGCAATCATTTGGCGTGGAAGTGTTTGTGCACGACCCCGATGCCGACCCCGAAGAAGCGATGCATGAATATGGTGTGCGTCTGCTTTCTTGGTCGGATCTGCCGCGTGCGGAGGCGGTGGTTGCTGCGGTGGCTCATCGGAGCTACAAGAAGCTGGGCACAGAGGACATCTGCCGCAAGCTGACCAAAGGCGGATGCTTCATCGATGTCAAGTCTGCATTCGATGCCAATGATCTGCGTGGTTCAGGCGTGCGGGTATGGCGTCTTTGATTGGATGATTTGCGTCAGCGCCTGGCGCCCGACGGATCGAAGGCGCCGATGTCGATGCGGATGCTCGACCGAGGATGCGCTGCCTTGTGAGCCGGCGATTGGGCGCTGATGCCGATCCACCAGTCGTTGGCTGCCGAAGGCGCCGCGAGGAGTTGCGGATCGACCGCCAGGCTGCCCAGGTCCCAGCCCTCGGACTGCGCCGCCGACAGGCTCTTGTACCTGTCGCTCCAGCGGCCCGCGCCGCCTTCTCGGAAACACAGGTTGTGCCCGAAAGCCGCGTAGCGCGACAGCGCATGCTTGTCGGTCACGAAGCAGGTGGCCTTGTCTGAGGACGCTGCGTCGAACACGATGAGGTTGGACACCACGCTGTGCCCGTTGCCGTCGTCGTTGGACTTGATGCCGCTGGTGTGCGCCGTGGCCGATGCGATGTAGATCGAGTTGTTGCGGATGGCGATCTGGTCGCTCTTCAAGTCCTTGTCCGCAGGCGCTGCCGCGTTCGGCCTGTTGGGCACGGCGATGGCCACGCGGTCCATCTTGGACTTCATGGTCCACATGATGTGGTTGTTCTCGATCGCACAGCGCTGGCAGCCCACCATGCCGATGCCCAGACCGCCCACGTTGACGATGCGGTTGCCGCGGATCACCACGTCCTCGAAGCCATCGGTGGAATCGTTGTCGTTCACCACATCGACCGTCAGCCCCCAGCATCCGTCCGTGGCGTTGGATTCACCGATGAAGTTGTTCTCGATCAGCAGGTCGCGAACGCGGCCATGCACCACCAGCGGCACCGACTGGCACTTCAGCGCGACGCGGTCGTGCCGGCCGTTGTTGATGATTGCGTTGCCGCGGAACACCACATGCTCCCCGCCCTCGATGTAGACGTTGTGGTCCAGCATCGCCCGCTCGAAGCCGTTGTCGTCGAACACGTTGTTCTCGACGGTGACGTGGTGGCACAGCGTCAGGATGCCCTGCGCCCCGTTGCCGGCGATGCGTGAATTGCGCAGGGTGATGAAGTCGTTCCAGCCCTTGGCGCCCGGTTCGGGTGTGTTGGCAGCGCTGCATTGCACTCCCAGCGCGAAGCCGGTGATGGACAGGTCCTCCAGGGTGATGTAGTCCACATCGTTGAAGATGAAGATGCCCGTGCCGCTGGCGGCCGTGCCGCGCAAGTCCAGTCCTCGCACGACATAGCCTTCGTCGTGGTCGGCATTGCCGCTGTCGGCGAAGGAGAACACGCCGTTGTCCTTGGTGGCCATGAGGATGGGCTTGGCCGCGGCAGGCCCCCAGGCGGGCGCATAGCTTTCGAAGACCACCGGCTTGTGGCGATTGCTCTTCGGAACGAACACCGCAATCGTGGCGTCCTTGAACGACGCGCCGCGGGCGAAGTAGACGTGGTCGCCTGCGCCCATGCCCTCGACCCGCGTGTTCAGCTTGGCGATGCTGCGCCACGGCGATGCCGGCGAGGTTCCTGGGTTGTCGTCGTCGCCCGGCACGCAGCCGCTGGCCGCGCCGGCTTGGCAGTCGGAGAGGTAGTAGTTCGCTGCCGGCGAGAGAAGGGGAAAGGCCAGGCCAAAAACGAAAAGGCTGGCATGCAGCCAGCCTGTCCATCGGCGCGCTCGGCCGCCGGTCACTTGATGGTCTTGCTCACTTCGACGGACGCCAGGCTCTCGGAGTTCACGCTGTTGAAGGCGCGAACGATCACGTAGTACGTGTCGGCCGGCAGGTTCGAGATGGTGGCGGTCAACGTCGACGGGTTGTCGATGGTCACGTTGTCCGTGTAGAAGCCGCTGGCGGTGCCGTAGTACACGCGGTAGCCGGCGAGGTCCGAAATGGCGCTGCCATCGGAATTGGTGGTGGGCGCCGTCCAGCTGAGCGTGATGCTGCCGGTCGTGGGGGCGGGCGTGGGCGGCGTCGGGGTCGAAGGCGTGGGCGTCGAGGGGGTGGGGACTTCAGACGGCGTCGAGGTGCTGTCCGAAGCGCCGTTGCCGCCACCGCAGGCGGACAGCATCGCGGCAACCAGCACGGCTGTCAGAGACATCCTGGCTCGGGTGGCACGCTCGAACAGAACTCGCATTCATCACTCCCAACGACTGCTTGCAGCCAACCGGCGTGAAGAACACAAGCGCACCCATGCACGAACATCGCACAACGCTTGAAAACCGACTCAACAGCCGACGGCTTTGTTTTCTTCAGCCGGCCAGCAGTGCTGACCAACTTGTCGTCCCTAGTGCAGGGACCGGGCCAAGGGTTTTTCTGGGCCCGTTCGACCAATTCCTGTCGCTTCTTACGAGTTTCAGGCCGCCGCCGATGCGTCGCGGATGCAATCTGTTGCAACCTTGACCAGCCTCGGCCGAAATGCATCGGCGCCAGGTGACCGGTTACCACGCCGGTCGGGCGGCAGTCTAGCCGCCCGACCGGCGGGCGCTCAGCTCTTGGGCTTGGCGGAGCGGCCGATGCCGGTGTACTCGATGCCCAGTGTGCTCATGAGCTGCGGGTCATAGAGATTGCGGCCATCGATCACCACCGGCTGCTTGAGCGAGGACTTGATGAGGTCGAAGTCCGGGCTCTTGAACTCCTTCCATTCGGTGATGACCACCAGCGCATCCGCGCCTTCCAGGGCCTGCGCCTGGCCATCGACGAACGTGAGATTCTTCACGTCGGACATCACGCGCTGTGCCTCGGGCATGGCCACCGGGTCGTAGGCACGCAGCTTCGCGCCGCGGCGGACCAGCTCGCCGATGATCACGCGGCTCGGGGCCTCGCGCATGTCGTCGGTGTTGGGCTTGAAGGCCAGGCCCCAGATGGCGAAGGTGCGACCGGTGAGGTCCTCGCCGAAGCGGGCCACGACCTTGTCCACCAGCACGTGCTTCTGGCGCTCGTTGGCGGCTTCCACCGCCTGCAGCACCTGCAGCTCGACGCCGTTCTGGCTGGCGGTCTTGACCAGGGCCTTCACGTCCTTGGGGAAGCAGGAGCCGCCGTAGCCGGCACCGGCATAGAGGAAGTGGTAGCCGATGCGCGGATCGCTGCCGATGCCCTTGCGCACGAGCTCGATGTCGGCACCGACCTTCTCCGACAGCAGTGCCAGCTCGTTCATGAAGCTGATCCGCGTGGCGAGCATCGAGTTCGCCGCGTACTTGGTGAACTCGGCGCTCTTGATGTCCATGACCAGCAGGCGGTCGTGGTTGCGGATGAAGGGCGAGTACAGGGCACGCATGAGCAGGATCGCGCGCTCGTCGTCGCCGCCCACCACGATGCGGTCGGGACGCATGAAGTCCTCGACGGCCGCGCCTTCCTTCAGGAATTCAGGGTTGGAGACGACCGCGAACTCGACGTCGGAGCCGCGCTTCTTCAGCTCTTCGGCCACGGCGGCGCGCACCTTGTCGCCCGTGCCCACCGGCACCGTGCTCTTGTTGATGACGACCTTGTAGTCGGTCATGTGCTTGCCCACGTTGCGGGCTGCGGCCAGCACGTACTGGAGGTCAGCGGAGCCGTCCTCGTCGGGCGGCGTGCCCACGCCGATGAACTGCAGCGTGCCGTGGTTGACGGCCTTGATCACGTCGGTGGTGAACTGCAGGCGGCCAGCCGCGCGGTTGCGCGTCACCATCTCCAGCAGGCCGGGCTCATGGATGGGAATGCCGCCCTCTTCGAGGATGCGGATCTTCTTCTCGTCCACGTCCAGGCACATGACGTGGTTGCCCATTTCCGCGAGGCAGGTGCCGGTGACCAGGCCCACGTAGCCGGTGCCGATGACGGTGATCTTCATTCGTAGCTTGCTTTCACTTCAGGTCTTGGGGGCCGGGCTCACTTCGGAGCGCGGCCGTAGGTGTCTTCGTAGCGGACGATGTCATCTTCGCCCAGGTAGCTGCCGGACTGCACCTCGATGATTTCCAGCGGCACCTTGCCCGGGTTGGCCAGGCGGTGCACCGTGCCCAGCGGGATGTAGGTGCTCTGGTTCTCGGTGAGCAGGATCACCTGGTCGCCGTTGGTGACCTCGGCCGTGCCGCTCACCACGATCCAGTGTTCGGCACGGTGGTGGTGCTTTTGCAGGCTGAGCGATGCACCCGGCTTGACCATGATGCGCTTGACCTGGAAGCGCGCACCGGCATCGATGCTGTCATACCAGCCCCAGGGGCGGTGCACCTGCCGGTGCAGGTTCTGCTCGGTGCGGCCCGAGCCGCTCAGGTGGCCGACGATGTGCTTGACCTCCTGGCTGCGGCTGCGCTCGGTGACGAGCACCGCGTCGGGCGTTTCCACCACCACCACGTTGTCCAGCCCCACCACGCCCACCAGGCGGCTGGTGGCGTGCACCAGCGTGCCGTGGCTGTCGCGAACGAAGGTGTCGCCCACGGCGGCATTGCCGTCGCCGTCCTTGGCGCTCACCTGCCACACCGCATCCCAGGCGCCGAGGTCGGACCAGCCGGCGTTCAGCGGCACCATGCGGATGTCGAAGTCTTTTCCTCCAGGGCACTTCTCCATCACGGCGTAGTCGATGGATTCGCTCGGGATGGCCTGGAACTCCGCCTTGCCGGGGCGGATGAAGGTGGCATCGGTGGACTTGGCGGCCCAGGCGGTGCGGGTGGCGCCGGCGATGTCGGGCCGGAACAGGTCCAGCGCCTTCAGCCATACGGAGGCGCGCACGACGAAGATGCCGCTGTTCCAGTAGTAGCCGCCTTCGGCCAGGTAACGCTCCGCCGTTTCCAGCTTGGGCTTCTCGACGAACTGCGCGACCGACAGCACGGAACCTTCACCCTTGCCCGAACGGATGTAGCCGAAGCCCGTTTCCGGACGATCGGGCGTCACGCCCAGGATGACGATCGCACCAGTCGCGGCCGTGCGCACGGCATCCTGCAGCGCGGCCTTGAATGCCGGCTCATCGGTCACCGTCTGGTCCGCGGGGGTCACGATCAGCACCGGATCGGCGCCTGATTCGGCGCTGTGCAGGGCGGCGATGGTCATGGCCGGTGCAGTGTTGCGGCCCATGGGCTCCAGCAGCACGCTGGACTTTTCCAGGCCCAGCTCGCGCAGCTGGTCCACCACCAGGAAGCGATGGTCCTCGTTGCCCACGACCTGCGGTGCGCTCACCTCGATGTCGGCCGTGGCCAGTCCCTGCAGGCGCGTCACCGCCTGCTGGAACAGGCTGCGGTTGCCCTGCAGCACCAGGAACTGCTTGGGGTACTGCGCACGCGACAGCGGCCACAGCCGCGTGCCGCTGCCGCCGGCCATGATGACGGGGTGAACGACGATGTTGGACATGGAAGACTCGAAGTCGGAAATCAGGAAGAGGCTGAGCCGAACCCCTGTGGGTTCTTGCTCTGCCAGCGCCAGCTGTCGGCGCACATGGCGTCGATATCGCGAGTTGCGTGCCAGCTCAGTGCTGAATGGGCGAGTGTCGGATCGGCGTAGCAGGCGTCGATGTCACCGGGCCGGCGCGGTGCGATCTCATACGGAATCGGGCGGCCGCTGGCCTTCTCGAAGGCGCGCACCAGTTCGAGCACGCTGTACCCGCGTCCGGTACCCAGGTTCGCCGTGATGGAGCGCTTCTCGTTGAGCAGGTAGCGCAAGGCGGCCACGTGGCCTTCGGCGAGGTCGACCACGTGGATGTAGTCGCGCACGCCGGTGCCGTCGGGGGTGTCGTAGTCGTTGCCGAACACGTTGAGCTTGGGACGCTTTCCCACAGCCACCTGCGTGATGAACGGCATCACGTTGTTGGGAATGCCACGCGGGTCCTCGCCGATCAGGCCGCTTTCATGGGCGCCCACCGGGTTGAAGTAGCGCAGCAGTGCGATGTTCCAGCGCGGGTCGGCCTTCTCCAGGTCGCGCAGGATGTTCTCGCCGATGACCTTGGTGGCACCGTAGGGGTTGGTGCTGCCCAGCGGCGCGCTTTCGGGAATGGGCAGAGTCTCGGGCTTGCCGTAGACGGTCGCGCTGGAGCTGAAGACCAGGGCGCGGCAACCATGCCGGTCCATGGCCTGCGCCAGCGTGATGAGGCCGCCGATGTTGTTGCCGTAGTAGCGCAGCGGCTGCTGCGTGCTTTCGCCCACGGCCTTGTGTGCGGCGAAGTGCACGGCGGCATCGATGCGGTGCTTGCTGAACAGCTCTTCCATGGCCTGCGCATCGCAGACGTTCACCTGCTCGAAAACCGGTGCCTTTCCGCTGAGCGTGGCCAGGCGCTTGAGCACCTCGGGCGAGCTGTTGGAGAAGTCGTCCAGGCCCACCACGTCGTAGCCCGCGGCCAGCAGCGCCAGCCAGGTGTGCGAGCCGATGTAGCCGGTGGCGCCGGTGAGCAGGATGCAGGGATTGCTCATTGGAAGGTCAGTTGGGCATTGCAGCCGTAGGTGTTGTCGGAGTAGACACCCGAGCGGGTCTCGCGGTTGGTGCTGCAGCCCAGCTTCAGCGTGCGCGTGGGCTGGTAGCTCACGCCGAAGCCGTAGGCGGTGAGCGTGTCGTCGCCCGAACTGCCCGTGGACGAGCTCAGGCGGCGCAGGTTGGCGGTCAGGCCGATCTTGCTGGTGACTTCATAGCCGGCGTCCAGCATGGCGGTGGTACTCAGGCGGTTGGCATCGATGCGCAGCGTTTCCGGCGACCCGAGGACCGGCCCCACCGGCGTGATCACGATGGGCGTGTACTGCAGGAAGGTGGTGGCCGTGCCGGTGTCGCGGTTGAGCGCGGCGCGCAGATTGATCTTGCCGGTGAGGTGGTAGTCCCAGGTCACGGCACCGGTGAACCCGCTGAAGTTCTGGCGGCCGGCCAGCGAGTGGGTTTCGTGCGTCCCGCGCAGGGTGGCGGTGAGCACGCTCAGGCCGGTGGGCGCGTAGGTGACCGTGGCATCGATGTCGCGGCGGTCGACCGTGTCGGAATCGAAGGTGGTGGCCGAGGTCGCGACCGTGGGGTACTTGGCCTGGCTGGTGCGCACGCCCACCAGCACGCTCAGGGCGCGTCCGCCGCCCCAACGCACGCCGACGTTGGCGCCGTTCTGGCGCACGGTGCGCAGGTCGTCGGCCAGGGAGTAGTCGATGGCGTTGTGGTTCACCCCGCCCTCGATGCCCAGCGACGACTCCACGCCGTAGCGCACCGTGGCTGCGACGTCGCGCGACTTCTGAAGGTTCTTCTCGGTGGTGGAGGTGGCGTTCACGTCGCCGTAGTTGGCCAGGCTTTGCCGGGCCCCGAAGGTCACGCTGCCCGACAGGCGCTCGATGGAGGACCAGTCCAGCCCGAGGTTCAGTCCGTAGCTCGTGTTGTCGAGCTGGTCCTGGTTCTTGTGGCGGTTCATCGCCGCGGTGCCGTTGGCGTAGAAGCGCTGCCTGCCGAAGGGCTGGTCGATGCCGCCCAGAAGGCCGGTGCTGGACGTCGTGTCCGACACCACGGGCAGGGTGCCGCCGTAGGCCCGGCGGAACACGTTGTTGTCATGGTTGAAGGCCTGGCTCGCGCCGATGTACCAGGGGCTGCCGCCGTCTTCGGCCACGGCCACCTGTGCGAAGACCAGGCCGGCCGCCAGGGCCAGGGGATTCAACATCCACTGTGCAGCGCGCATCTTCTGGGGCATACGAGTTCTCCTGTCATTCATGTGATTTGGAATCGACCAATGCATGCCGCGTACCAGCGGCATGCACTCAGGCGTCTCAATACGCATTGCGGTCGAAGAACACCAGCCGGATGGTACGCACAATGATTTGCAGATCGAGGCCCAGCGACCAGTTGCGCAAGTACTCGAGGTCGTACTCGACACGGGCCTGCATCTTCTCGATGGTGTCGGTCTCCCCCCGGTGACCGTTCACCTGCGCCCAGCCGGTGATGCCCGGCTTGACCTTGTGGCGCACCATGTACGCCTTGATCAGGCGCCGGTACTCCTCATTGTGTGCGACGGCATGGGGCCTCGGGCCCACGATGCTCATGCGGCCTTGCAACACATTGAAAAACTGTGGCAGTTCATCGAGCGAGGTGCGCCGGATGAATGCACCAAAACGCGTGATGCGGGGGTCGCCCTTGGTGGCCTGGCGCACCACCGGGCCGTTGTCCTGCGCCCGCATGGAGCGGAACTTGTAAACAACGATCTCGTCGCCATCCAGCCCGTTGCGCCGCTGCTTGAAGATGACGGGCCCCGGCGAACTCAGCTTCACGCCGATGGCCAGCACCAGCAGGATGGGCGAGATCAGCACGATGATGATGCTGGCCAGCACGATGTCGCTGACCCGCTTGACGAGGTCGTTGGTGCCGGTGAACGGCGTCTCGCAGATGCCCACCACCGGCACGCCATTCATGTCCTGCAGGCGGCCCTGGATGATGCTGATGCCGAACACGTCGGGCACGAAGAACAGGGACGCGGTGGTGCCCTGCACCTGCTCCAGCAGCTCCTGGATGCGCGGCTGCGAGCCCAGCGGCAAGGTGATGAACACCTCGCGGATGCCGTGGTTGCGGATGTAGTCGGCCACGTCCTTCAGGCTGCCCAGGCGCTGCTGCGAGGCAGTCTCGTGCACGCGGTCGTCGGTGCGGTCATCGAAATAGCCGATGAAGTCGATGCCCTGGTCGCGGCTTTCGGTGAGCGCGCGCGCCACCTTCACCCCCAGCGGACCAGCCCCCACCACGATGGCCGAGCGGCGGTTCTCGGACTTGCCCGCCTGCCGCCGCACGATCTTCTGGCCCACCCAGACCGCGGCCCACTGCAACACGGGTGTCGCGAAGAACCAGGCGATCAGCGCCTGTTCCTCGAAGTAGTTGATGCTGCGCGTCGCATAGCCGCACAGGGCGAGGATGCCGATCAGCATCACCCATGACGAGACGATGTCGACGCCGGCGGCGATGAGGTTGTCGCGGAAGCGGTTGCGGCCCGGGAAGGTGAGCGCGAACACGAGCAGGCACAGCGTGAGCTCGGGTCGGGTGATGGGTTCGTCGATCCACCAGTTGGCGAAGACGAAGGTGAGCACCGTGATCGCGGGCTCGAGGAACGCCGCCACCAGCGACGTCACGGACTGTGGCGCGCTGTAGAACGTCCTCTTGTAGCTGCGGTCTTCAAACATTCGATCGTGATCTTCTCGCCGGCCTGGCATGGGGCCTGGCCGGAGGTGACAGTAGGTGTGTTCTTTTGGTTGCAGGACGCGGGACTGCTGTGCGCGAACTGGTAGCAGCCGCTCCCCTGGCGGGCGGTCCGTCCCTTGTTTTAAGGCGTGGATTCTCCCTCAAAAACCAAGGGCCTCAGCACCCATGTCCAAGGGGGGAGGGCGTGGCGCCGTGCCTACAATCCCCCTATGTTCGATACCCTGCAGCAGCTGGCGGCGTCGGCGTTCGTGCAACGCTTCACGCTTTGGCTCAACCACGTCCTGGCCAGCGAGGAAGCCGCCATGGCGAGGTTGCGCCCGCATGCCGGCCGCAGCGTGCGGGTGGAGCTGTCGGGCTGGCCGTCCCTGCTGCCGGCGCCGCCTGCGCTGGCATTCGTGGTGACCCGCGCGGGCCTGCTGGAATGGACCGGCGACCAGCCGGCCAGCGAGCCTGACCTGCGGTTGACGGTCGACGCTTCCAACCCGGCGCTCATGGTGGCGCAAGGGCTGGCCGGCCAGCGCCCCGGCGTGGCCATCGCCGGCGATTCGGCCTTCGCCACCGACCTCAACTGGCTCATGGACAACCTGCGTTGGGACGTGGAAGACGACCTGGCGCGCTTCATCGGCGACGCACCGGCGCACGAGCTCATGCGCATCGGCCGCCCGGTGGGGCAGGCCATACGCTCGGCCGTCGCCCTGCTGGCGGGCCTGGCCGTGCGCCAAGGGCCGCCCGTGTGATGAGGCACCTCGCGCGCCTCATCCTCATCGTCTTCACGGTTCTGCGCTTCGGGCTGGACGAGCTCGCGCTGTCGGGCTTCCGGACCCGGCGCGTGCGGCTGCTGGTCCGCCTGATCACCATCGGCCGCAAGCTGGACATGCCGCGCGGCATGCGCCTGCGCCTGGCCTTCGAGCGGCTGGGCCCGATCTTCGTCAAGTTCGGCCAGGTGCTGTCCACCCGCCGCGACCTGCTGCCCCCGGACGTGGCCGACGAACTGGCCCGCCTGCAGGACCGCGTGCCGCCGTTCCCCGCCAAAGAGGCGCGCATGCTGGTGGAGCGCGCCTTCGGCAAGCCCATCGAGGCCATCTTCGCCAGTTTCGAGGCCGAGCCGGTGGCCAGCGCCTCCATCGCCCAGGTGCACTTCGCCACCTTGAAGGACGGCCGCGAGGTGGCGGTCAAGGTGTTGCGGCCGGGCATGCTGGCGGTCATCGACGACGATCTCTCGCTCATGCGCACCCTGGCGCGCTGGGTCGAGCGCTTCAGCGAGGACGGCCGGCGCCTGAAGCCCCGCGAGGTGGTGGGCGAATTCGACAAGTACCTGCACGACGAGCTGGACCTCGTGCGCGAGGCCGCCAACGCCGCCCAGCTGCGCCGCAACATGGCCGGCCTCAACCTGGTGCTGGTGCCCGAGATGTTCTGGGACCTGTGCACCTCCACCGTGATCGTGATGGAGCGCATGTACGGCGTGCCCATCAGCCAGACACAGCGGCTGGCCGAGGCGGGCGTGGACATCAGGAAGCTCGCGCGCGACGGGGTCACCATCTTCTTCACCCAGGTGTTCCGCGACGGCTTCTTCCACGCCGACATGCACCCGGGGAACATCCAGGTCAGCATTGCGCCGGCCACCTTCGGGCGCTACATCGCGCTGGACTTCGGCATCGTGGGCACGCTGACCGAGTTCGACAAGGAATACCTGTCGCAGAACTTCCTGGCCTTCTTCCGGCGCGACTACAAGCGGGTCGCCGAGCTGCACGTGGAGAGCGGCTGGGTGCCGCCCACCACCCGGGTGGACGAGCTGGAAGGCGCCATCCGTGCGGTGTGCGAGCCGCACTTCGACCGGCCGCTGAAGGACATTTCCCTCGGCCAGGTGCTGCTGCGGCTGTTCCAGGCGTCGCGCCGCTTCAACGTGGAGATCCAGCCCCAGCTGGTGCTGCTGCAGAAGACCCTGCTGAACGTGGAGGGCCTGGGGCGGCAGCTCGACCCTGAGCTGGACCTGTGGAACACCGCCAAGCCCTTCCTGGAACGCTGGATGCACGAGCAGATCGGCTGGCGCGGCTTCATGGAGCGGCTCAAGAACGAGGCGCCGCGCTACGTGCAACTGCTGCCGGAGCTGCCGCGCCTGCTGCACCAGGCCCTGCAGCCCAGGCCTGCTGCCGAGCAGAGGCTGGTCGAAGCGCTGCTGATCGAGCAGCGGCGAACCAACCGGCTGCTGAACGTTCTCATCTACGTGGGCCTGGGCTTCATCGTGGGTTTGGTGGGCACCCAGCTGGTCACCCACTTTCTGTGGTGAATTCCGACGCGGCGCAGGGATAATGCGCGACTGCCGAACAGGCGTCACAAGTCATCTTCTCGGGTTGGGGCTGGTTCAATGAACGTCACGTTGATCGTATTCGTCGTGCTGTATCTGGTGGGGACGCTGGGCATCGGCGTCTGGGCGGGCACGCGCATCAAGAACACGAGCGACTTCGCCATCGCCGGGCGAAGCCTGCCGCTGATCATGGTGGTGACGACCACCTTCGCCACCTGGTTCGGCGCTGAAACCGTGATGGGCATTCCGGCCAAGTTCGTGCAGGGCGGCCTGAACTCCATCGTGGAAGACCCCTTCGGCGCCGGCACCTGCCTGATCCTCGTGGGCTTGTTCTTTGCCGCCCGGCTCTACAAGCTCAACCTGCTGACCATCGGCGACTTCTACCGCCAGCGCTTCGGCAAGGGCGTGGAGGTGTTCTGCTCGGTGGCCATCATCCTGAGCTACCTGGGCTGGGTGGCCGCGCAGATCACCGCGCTGGGCGTGGTGTTCTCGGTGCTGACGCAAGGCGCCATGAGCGAGACGGCCGGCATGATCGTCGGCACGCTGGCGGTGCTGATCTACGTGGTGGTCGGCGGCTTCCTGGCGGTGGCCTGGACCGACTTCATCCAGATGATCGTGCTGGTGGTGGGCCTGTCCATCATCGCCATCTTCTCGGCCAGCCTGGCCGGCGGCGCCGACAAGGTGTTCGCCATGGCCAGCCAGAAGGAGCTGTGGAAGTTCCTGCCGCCGCCCAGCTTCACCGAGATCGCGATGTTCGTGGGTGCCGGGCTGACCATGATGCTGGGCTCCGTCCCGCAGCAGGACGTGTTCCAGCGCGTGATGTCAGCCAAGGATGCCCACACCGCGCGCAACGGCGCGGCCATCGGCGGCGCGAGCTACATCCTGTTCGCCTTCGTGCCGATGTTCATCGTCTCGTGCGCGGTCATCGTGCTGGGTGCCAATGGCCTGGAGATGGCCAAGAACGACTACCAGCGGCTGCTGCCCACGTTCGTGCTGACGAAGATGCCGCTGGTGATGCAGATCCTCTTCTTCGGGGCGCTGCTGTCGGCCATCAAGAGCACGTCCTCGGCCACGCTGCTGGCGCCCAGCACCAGCTTCGTGGAGAACATCCTCAAGAACCTGCGCCCGCAGATGAAGGACAAGGAGCAGCTGTTCGCCATGCGCTGCACCATCGTCATCTTCGCCGCGCTGGTGCTGGGCTATGCCATCAAGATGAAAGGCACGTCCATCTACGACCTGGTGTCAACGGCCTACCAGGTGACCCTGGTCGGCGCCTTCGTGCCGCTGGTCACCGGCCTGTACTGGAGCCGTTCCACCACGCAGGGCGCCATCGTGTCCCTCGCGCTGGGCGTGGGCGTGTGGATTGCCAGCTTCCTGCCGCCGGTGGCTGCGGCCACCAACAACTTCCCGGGGCAGCTTGCCGGCCTGATCGCCGCTCTCCTGGGCATGGTCGTCGGCTCCCTGGCGCCCCAGGTGCTGGTGAACCGCCACGACCGCACCCACCACCTGCAGGGCTTGAACGCCTAGAACTTCGCCACCATTTGGCACTTCGGCGCCGGGACCGCCCGGCGCCGTTCCTTATAATTTCACGTTTTTAATCAAGGGCTTAGCCATGCCGATCTACGCATACCGCTGTGAGTCGTGCGGCCACGCGAAAGATGTGCTGCAAAAGGTCTCCGATCCGCTTCTCACCGTCTGCCCGGCGTGCAACGCCCAGACGTTCAAGAAGCAGCTGACCGCGGCCGGCTTCCAGCTCAAGGGTTCCGGCTGGTACGTCACCGATTTCCGCGGTGGCAACAGCGGCAGCAACGGCGCTGCGTCCACCGGCGCCAAGACCGAATCCGCCCCGGCGGCGTCGGGCTCGTCCGAAGCTTCGTCCACCTCGACGGCTTCGACCTCCTCATCGTCCGACAGCGGCAGCACGCCGGCTGCCGGTTGCGGCGGCTCCTGCGCCTGCCATTGAAAAGGCCCCAGTGAGAAAGTACCTGATTGCCGGCCTCCTGGTCTGGTTGCCGCTGGCAATCACGATCTGGGTGCTGCACGCCGTCCTCAACACGCTGGACGGCGTCTTCGAAGCCCTGCTCAGCGCCTCGCAGGCGGTGCTGCCGGAGGCTGCCTACGCGCCGCTGCAGATGCTCAAGCAGGTGCCCGGCCTGGGCGTGATCGTGATGGTCGCCGGCCTGTTGCTCACCGGCGTGTTCGCGGCCAACTTCGCCGGCCAGTGGGCGTTGCGCCAGGCCAACCACCTGCTCACGCACATCCCCATCGTCAAGTCGATCTACAGCTCGGTGAAGCAGGTCTCGGACACCTTGTTTTCCAGCAGCGGCAATGCCTTTCGCGAAGCGGTGCTGGTGCAGTACCCGCGCGAGGGCTCCTGGACCATCGCCTTCGTGACCGGCAAGCCCGGCGGCGAGGCGGCCGACCACCTGCACGACGACTACCTGAGCCTGTACGTCCCGACCACGCCGAACCCGACCTCGGGCTTCTTCCTCATGGTGCCGCGCAAGGACGTGATCGTGCTGTCCATGTCGGTGGACGAGGCCTTGAAGTACATCATTTCCATGGGCGTGGTGGCCCCGCCGCCGCATGCGCCGCGCGCCGAGCCCCAGGCCCTGAGGGACGCACGAAATCAACACGGTTGAGCGCCTCGGCAAGCGCTCAACCGTCAGGGCTTGAGACAAAGCCTTTCAGCGCCTCACACACATCGGGCCCGGCCGTCCTACGATAGAGGGCTGCGCCCAAGAAGACCCCGAATATTGGAGTGACCATGAGAACAACATACTGCGGCCTCGTCAGCGAAGCACTGATGGGCCAGACCGTGACCCTGATGGGCTGGGCCCATCGCCGCCGCGACCATGGCGGCGTGATCTTCATCGACTTGCGTGACCGTGCCGGCCTCGTGCAGGTGGTGTGCGACCCCGATCGCCCCGACATGTTCAAGACCGCGGAAATCGTGCGCAACGAGTTCTGCCTGAAGATCGTCGGGAAGGTCCGCGCGCGTCCGTCGGGCACCGAGAACGCCAACCTCACCAGCGGCAAGATCGAAGTGCTGGCGCATGAGGTCGAGGTGCTGAACGCCAGCGTCACGCCGCCGTTCCAGCTCGACGACGAGAACCTGTCGGAGACCACGCGCCTCACGCACCGCGTGCTGGACCTGCGCCGCCCGACCATGCAGAAAAACATGATGCTGCGCTACCGCGTGGCCATGGAAACGCGCAAGTTCCTGGACGAGAACGGCTTCATCGACATCGAGACGCCGATGCTCACCAAGAGCACGCCTGAAGGCGCGCGCGACTACCTCGTGCCCAGCCGCGTGAACGAGGGCATGTTCTTCGCGCTGCCGCAGTCGCCGCAGCTGTTCAAGCAGCTCTTGATGGTGGCCGGTTTCGACCGCTACTACCAGATCACCAAGTGCTTCCGCGACGAAGACCTTCGCGCCGACCGGCAGCCGGAGTTCACGCAGATCGATATCGAGACGAGCTTCCTCACCGAGGAAGAGATCCGCACGATGTTCGAGGGCATGATCCGCTCGGTCTTCAAGAAGACCATCGGCGTGGAACTGGGCGACTACCCGGTGATGAAGTATTCCGAGGCCATGCACCGCTTCGGCAGCGACAAGCCCGACCTGCGCGTGAACCTGGAGTTCACCGAGCTCACCGACGTGATGGCCAGCGTGGACTTCAAGGTGTTCAGCACGCCGGCCACGACCAAGGGCGGCCGCGTGGTGGCGCTGCGCGTGCCCAAGGGCGGCGACATGAGCCGCGGCGAGATCGACGGCTACACCGAGTTCGTGAAGATCTACGGCGCCAAGGGTCTGGCCTGGATCAAGGTCAACGACTTGGCCAAGGGCCGCGAGGGCCTGCAGTCGCCCATCGTGAAGAACCTGCACGACGCCGCGCTGGAGGAGATCCTCAAGCGCACGGGCGCGCAGACGGGCGACCTGATCTTCTTCGGTGCAGACAAGGAAAAGATCGTCAACGACGCGATCGGCGCGCTGCGCATCAAGATCGGCCACAGCGATTTCGGCCGCGCCAACGGCCTGTTCACCGACAAGTGGGCGCCGCTGTGGGTCGTGGACTTCCCGATGTTCGAATACGACGAGGAAGGCCAGCGCTGGAACGCGGTGCACCACCCGTTCACGGCCCCCAAGGACGGCCACGAGGACCTCATGGACACGGACCCGGGCGCCTGCATCGCCAAGGCCTACGACATGGTGCTCAATGGTTGGGAACTGGGCGGCGGCTCGGTCCGTATCCATCGGGCCGAGGTGCAGAGCAAGGTGTTCAGCGCGCTGAAGATCGGGCCGGAGGAAGCGCAGCTGAAGTTCGGCTTCCTGCTGGATGCACTGCAGTACGGTGCACCTCCGCACGGTGGCCTGGCGTTTGGCCTGGATCGCATCGTCACGATGATGACCGGCGCCGAGAGCATCCGCGACGTGATCGCCTTCCCGAAGACGCAGCGTGCACAGTGCCTGCTGACGCATGCGCCGAGTCCGGTGGATGAGAAGCAGCTGCGTGAACTGCACATCCGGTTGAGGAATCCGCAACCGGCGGGTTGATCTCTCCTCTTGCTACATGGGAAGGGCGTCTTTCGGGACGCCCTTTTCTTTTGCGTGTGTCGCATTGACCGGGTGGATCCGCGGCAGGCGGCATGGGCCAGGGGCTGCGGCTGTGGCGGTCGGCCTGCGGCCGACTGCGCTGTGCTGCTCGCACCGAGGGGTGTGCCGCAGAACTCGCTACGCGCCCCTGCGGTGCGCTGCGCTCAAACAGCCGCGGCAAGCTAGAAGACGAAGCGTGCTGCGCACGCCACCCCTCGGTGCTGCGCTGCTCGCCGCCACAGACGCAGCCCCTGGCCCATGCCGCCTGCCGCTCAAGTGGCGTGGGGCTGGCTCGACGAGAAGACCCGAAGCCACAACAGCAAAGGCGTGGGTGGGCTGGCTGGGGCGCGCCCCAGCCAGCCCACTCACGCCTTTGCCCACCCCGACCAAGGCGAAAGAGCCCCCACAGCCACAACAAAGCGATATCGTTCCGTCACCAGAGACCAAAGAAGCCAGGAACGACACTTGCCCCTCCCATGAACCGTCCGTACAAGATCCCGGAGTCCGTTCTCGTCGTGATCCACACTGCCGATCTGCAGGTGCTGCTCATCGAGCGTGCCGAGCGTCCGGGGTTCTGGCAAAGTGTCACGGGGTCAAAGGACACTGTCGAAGAAGAACTGGAGCTGACTGCAGTGCGCGAAGTGGCCGAGGAAACAGGAATCGTGGTCGGGACGGCCGCCGTCCCGCCGCAGGCGCTGCGCGACTGGAACCTGCGCAACATCTACCTCATCTACCCCGAGTGGCATCATCGTTATGAACCGCATGTCACGCACAACACCGAGCATGTGTTCAGCCTGCAGGTGCCGCGGGACATTGCCGTGACGCTCTCGCCCCGCGAGCACTGCGCCTTGCAGTGGCTGCCGCACCAGGAGGCCGCCGACCGCTGCTTCTCGTCCTCCAACGCCGAAGCCATCCTCATGCTTCCGAGGTTCATCGCATGACGCCCCCCGCCTCGCGTCCGATGAAGTTCTCCAACACCACGATGCACCCCAGCCACGTGCTGCGGGTGGCCACGTACAACATCCACAAGGGCGTGCGCGGCATGGGCCCGCGCAAGCGGCTGGAGATCCACAACCTGGGCCTGGGCATCGAGGCGCTGGACGCCGACCTCGTGTACCTGCAGGAGGTGCGGCTGTTCAACCACAGCGAGGCGATGCGCTTCCCCGACACGCACATCGGCTGGCCCAAGATGCCGCAGGCCGACTACCTCGCGCCCGATGGCTACGACGTGGCCTACCGCACCAACGCCGTGACGAAGGAAGGCGAGCATGGCAATGCCTTGCTCTCGCGCTGGCCCATCGGCGACATCGGGCATCGTGACGTCTCCGACCACCGCTTCGAGCAGCGCGGCCTGCTGCATGTGCCGGTGAACTGGAATGGCATTCCGGTGCACTGCATCGTCGCGCACCTGGGGCTCATGCACTCCAGCCGGGTGCGGCAGGTCGAGCGCATCGCCGAGTTCATTGCCGCCGAAGTGCCGAAGAACGAGCGGCTCATCCTCGCGGGCGATTTCAACGACTGGGGCGAGAAGCTGGACGAGCCCATGCGCGCCACCGGTCTCAAGCGCGCCACGCCGCCCGGCGTGGCGGCGCTTCGCACCTTTCCTTCGCTGGTGCCGGTGTTCGCGCTGGACCGCATCTACACCCGGGGATTCCGCTGCACCTCGGCTTTCGTTCCGCGCGGCAACTCCTGGGCGCGGATGTCGGACCACCTCCCATGCGTCGCCGAACTCGAGATCGATTGAACCTCGACGAGCAGCAGGGCGTGCCCGAGCCCTCGGGCGATTCGCCCGCGCCGCCACAGGCCGCCGAAGGTGTCTCGCTGGACCCGCTGGCCCGCGTGGTGCCGCGGGCCATGTTCACCGGCGGCAACGACGTGCGGCTCAAGCGCGGCGGCGACGAGCTCTTCCCGGCGATGCTGGAAGCCATCGAGGCGGCACGCCACGAGATCTGGCTGGCGACCTACATCTTCAACGACGACCCCGCGGCCATGCGCATCGCCAAGGCCTTGTGCGATGCCGCGGCACGCGGAGTCCAGGTGAAGGTGGTGGCCGACGGCTTCGGCAGCCGCACCAAGATCGCCGGGCTGCGCGAGCTGTTTCGCGCGACCAACGTGGGCATCAGCGTGTTCCGGCCCATTCACCGCTGGTGGAACTGGTTGCAGCCCGGGCAGTTGCGGCGCCTGCACCAGAAGCTGTGCGTGGTCGATGGCGAGGTGGCCTTCGTCGGCGGCATCAACATCATCGACGACAAGCTGGACCAGAACCACGGCTGGTCCGAGGAGCCGCGGCTGGACTTCGCGGTGCAGGTGCGCGGGCCGGTGGTCAAGCCCATCGAGCAGGCCTGCAAGGCGGTGTGGACGCGGGCGCAGCTGGGTGAGGACTTCAAGGAAGAGATGATGGCCCTGGCCCGTGCGGCCGAGCCAGTGGCGCGTGCGAAGCGGCTGCTGAAGCGCTTGCGCATGCCAACGCTGAAGGCGGCCAAGACCAAGCTCACTGACCTGGCCCCGGTGCGCGCCGCCTTCGTGCTGCGCGACAACCTGAGGCGGCGCCGCACCATCGAGCGCAGCTACATCGCGGCCATCCGCAAGGCGACCACGCGCATCGACCTGGCGTCACCGTACTTCTATCCGGGCGGCGGTTTCCGCACGGCCTTGCGGCAGGCGGCGCGGCGCGGCGTGCAGGTGCGGCTGCTGCTGCAAGGCAAGCTGGACTACCGCATCGCGGGGCTGGCGGCACGCACGCTCTACAACGAGCTGCTGGCCGCGGGCGTCCACATCTACGAGTACACGCCCGCCTTCTTGCATGCCAAGGTGGCGCTCACCGATCATGAATGGGCGACAGTGGGCAGCTCCAACATCGACCCGCTCTCGTTGCTGCTGAACCTCGAAGCCAACATCGTCGTGCGCGACCCGCAGTTCAATGCCCAGCTGCGCGAGGAGTTCGACCGGGCGTTCGCGGCGTCGATGGAAGTGGTGCCGGCGCAGGCGAAGCGGCGGTTGGTGGAGGGGGCGCTGACGCGCGGGTTCATCGCGTGGATCGCGCACGTGTACCTGCGCATCGCCGGTGCCACCGGAAAGTACTAGTGCCCCCCAGTCGCTTCGCTCCTGCCCCCGAGGGGCGCCACCCAGCGGACCGGCGCAGCCGGATCCGCGGGCGTTGCTTGATGCGCTCTTCTCGAGAACCGTGATGCATGCCGATGACCTCATCGTCGAGCGCCCCGAAGGGTTGTACTGCCCACCCGGCGACTTCTACATCGACCCGTGGCGGCCGGTGGCGCGTGCGGTCATCACGCATGCCCATGGCGACCATGCGCGCACAGGCAACCAGCACTACCTCGCCACCGCCATCTCCGAGGGCGTGCTTCGCGCTCGGCTCGGCGCGGACATCACGCTGCAGACGCTGGCCTACGGCGAGACCATCGACCACCACGGCGTGAAGCTCAGCCTGCACCCGGCCGGCCATGTGCTGGGTTCGGCCCAGGTCAGGGTTGAACACGCCGGCCGCGTGTGGGTGGCTTCGGGCGACTACTTCGTCAGCGGGCCGGGCGACGACAACGCCACCTGTGCGCCCTTCGAGCCGGTGCGCTGCGACTGCTTCATCACCGAGTCCACCTTCGGCCTGCCCATCTACCGCTGGCGGCCGCAGCGCGACGTGTTCGACGACATCAATGCCTGGTGGCGAGCCAACGCACAGGAAGGCCGTGCGAGCCTGCTCATGGGCTACAGCTTCGGCAAGGCCCAGCGCATCCTGGCGGGCGTGGACGCGGGCATCGGGCCCATCGTCGTGCACGGTGCCGTACAGACGCTGAACCGTGCCTACCGCGAGGCCGGCGTGCCGCTGCCAGACACGCTCAACGTCAACGACGTGTCCGACAAGAACCTGCTGAAGCGTGCGCTGGTCGTCGCGCCGCCCTCGGTGCATGGCAGCGCCTGGGTTCGCCGCTTCGGCGACCCGGGCGATGCATTCGCCAGCGGCTGGATGCAGTTGCGCGGCGCCCGCCGCCGCCGCGGCGTGGACCGCGGCTTCGTGCTGTCCGACCATGCCGATTGGCCGGGCCTGCAGCGGGCCATCATGGCCACCGGTGCCGAGCGGGTGATCGTCACCCACGGCTATGAAGCGGTGATGGTGCGCTGGCTGCAGGAGCAGGGTCTGCAGGCCGGCTCCTTCCACACCGAGTACGACGACGAGCGCCACGACGCGCAGGAGCCGCAGGCCACCGAACCCGCCACCGTGCAGGCCGAGGAGGGCGGCGAGTGAAGCGCTTCTCGCAGCTCTTCAACGAGCTCGATGCGAGCACGGCCACCACGGCCAAGGTGCAGGCGCTCAAGCGCTACTTCGCCCAGGCCAGCGACGCGGATGCGGCCTGGGCGGTCTACTTCCTCGCTGGCGGCAAGCCCCGGCAGGTCGTGCCCACCGGCGTGCTGCGAACGCTGGCCTGCGCGCGCGCCGGCATTGCCGACTGGCTGTTCGAGGAGTGCTACCAGGCCGTGGGCGACCTGGCCGAAACCATCGCCCACGTGCTGCCGCCGGCCACGTCGCCCAGCGACATCAGCCTGGCCGTGTGGGTGGAAGAGCGCCTGCTGAACCTGCGCGAGCTGTCGCCCGAGGAGCAGGCGGCGCGCATCGCCGGCTACTGGGATGAGCTCGACCCCTCCGGCCGCTTCCTGCTCACCAAGCTCATCGGCGGCGGCTTCCGCGTGGGCGTGAGCAAGCTGCTGGTGCAGCGTGCGCTGGCCGAGCATGCGGGCATGGACGCCAAGCTCGTCGCGCAGCGCATGATGGGTTTCACCGACAAGACCGCACGGCCCAGTGGCGATGCCTTCCGGCAACTGCTGTCGAAGGAGGCCACGGCGAACACGGACTCCGGCCAGCCGTATCCGTTCTTCCTCGCCCATGCCGTCGAAGGCGTGCATGACAGCTTCCACGCTCGCCTCGGCCCGCCGGACGACTGGATCGTCGAATGGAAGTACGACGGCATCCGCGCGCAGATCGTCAAGCGCGCGGGCCAGGTGTGGATCTGGTCACGCGGCGAAGAGCTGATGACCGAACGCTTCCCCGAGGTGGTGGCGCTCGCCGAGCCCTTGCCCGACGGCACGGTGCTCGATGGCGAGATCCTCGTCTGGAAAGGCGATGCGCCCGCGCCCTTCGCGCTGCTGCAGCAGCGCATCGGCCGCAAGCTGCTTACCAAGAAGGTGCTTGCCGACGCGCCCGTGACCTTCATGGCCTACGACCTGCTCGAATGGCAGGGCGACGATGTGCGGTCCTGGCCGCAATCGAAGCGCCGCGAACAGCTGGAGGCGATCGTGCAGGCCACCGGCATCGAGCCCATGCTGCTCTCGCCGATGGTCAGCGGGCCGACGTGGTCCGACCTCGCCACGCTGCGCGAGCAGTCGCGCGAGCGCGGCGTCGAGGGCTTCATGCTCAAGCACCGCGAAGCACGCTACGGCACCGGCCGCACCAAGGCCGAAGGCACGTGGTGGAAGTGGAAGATCGATCCGCTGAGCGTGGACGCCATCCTCATCTACGCGCAGGCCGGCCACGGGCGGCGTGCGAGCGTCTACACCGACTACACCTTCGCGGTGTGGAACCGCACACCGCGGGATGCGGCGGAGGCGCATGCCGTGGTCGAGGCCATCGCGGCCAAGCGCCCGGCCGACCCCGAGGGGCTGCAACTCGTGCCCTTCGCCAAGGCCTACTCCGGCCTCACCGATGAAGAGTTTCGCGAGATCGATCGCGTGATCCGCCAGACCACGCTGGAGAAGTTCGGTCCGGTGCGCAGCGTCAAGCCCTCGCTCGTGTTCGAACTGGGCTTCGAGGGCATCAACCGCAGCACGCGGCACAAGAGCGGCATCGCGGTGCGTTTTCCGCGCATGTTGCGAATCAGACATGACAAGCCGCTGCACGAGGCAGACACGCTGCAAACGCTGGAGCTCCTGCTGGGCGGGCGCTGAAGGCGTCTGCGGGACCCATCACCGTTCTCTGCAATGATCGCGGCCATGCGCCGAATCGTCCTCGCCCTTCTCCTTGCCCTGCTGCTCGCCAACCTGCTTCCTGCCCATGCGGCCGATGTCGCGGAGCGCCCGAAGATTGCCCTCGTGCTGTCGGGCGGCGGCGCACGCGGCTTCGCGCACATCGGCGTGCTCAAGACCCTCAAGGAGATGCGCGTGCCGGTGGACATGGTGGTGGGCGTGAGCATGGGCGCCGTGATCGGCGGCGCCTATGCGGCGGGCCGCACGCCGAAGGAACTCGCCGACTTCGTCAAGCGCACCGACTGGCCCACCATCGTGGCCGACCGCCCGCCGCGAGACGACCTGGCCTTTCGCCGCCGCGAGGAGGACCTGATCATTCCCTCGCGCATCGAGTTCGGCATCGACAAGAACGGCGCCACGCTGCCGCCGGGTGCGGCCGGCAACGTGGCCCTGGAGGCCGCGCTCACGCGCCTGTTCCCGATCGGCGCGGGCGACCTGCCCGTGGACAAGCTCGCGTTGCCTTTCCGCTCGGTGGCCTCCGACCTCCTCACCGGCGAACTGGTGGAGCTGCGCGACACGCCGCTGTTCATGTCGGTGCGTGCATCGCTGGCGGTGCCTGGCGTGTTCACGCCGGTGCGAGTGAACAACCGCCTCGTGGTCGACGGCGGCCTGGTGCGCAACCTGCCGGTGGACTTCGCCCGCGAGATGGGTGCGCAGGTCATCATCGCGGTGAACGTGGGCACGCCGCTGTCGGGCGAATCGGAGCTGACCAGTGCGTTCGGCGTGGCGCAGCAGATGCTCAACATCCTCACCGAACAGAATGTGCAGCGTTCGCTGCGCGAGCTCGGGCCCAACGACATCCTCATCTCACCCGACCTCACAGGCGTGGGCTTCCTCAACTTCACGCAGAACCAGCGCGCCATCGCCGCGGGCGAGAAGGCGGCCAAGTCCCTGGCGGACCAGCTCAGGCACTACGCCGTCTCGCCCGAGCAATACGCGGAATTCGAACTCAACCGATCGGCCACGGCCAACGCGCCGGGACGCGAACTCACCATCGCGAAGCTGGAAGTGAAGGGCACCAGGCACGCCAGCCCGGAAGCGCTGAAGGAGCACGTCGGCCTCAAGGAAGGCGACAAGGCCACGCGCATGGAGATCCGCCGCGCCGCGGCGGCGCTCTATGGCCGCGGCGATTTCTCGCGCGTGGACGTGGACATCAAGGACCGCGACGACGACCAGCGCGAAGTGACCATCCAGCCCACCGAGGCGGGCTGGGCCCACAGCCGCCTGCGCCTGGGGCTGGAGCTGTCCAGCGACTTCGCCGACGACAACCGCTTCACCTTCAGTGCCATGCACGTGCTGTCGTGGGTCAACTCCTGGGGTGCGGAGCTGCGCACGCTGGCGCGCATCGGCTCGGAACGGTCGCTCGGCACGCAGTGGTGGCAGCCGATCGCGCCGGGGTCGGACTGGTTCGTGGCCCCCAGCCTCAGCTACCAGGCCTCGTCGGCGGATGTGTACACCAACGGCCAGCGCACGGCGCGGCTGGGCTTCGGCTACTGGGAGGGGGCACTGCAGTTCGGACGCCAGCTCGGCAACTGGGGCAACGTGGCGATCGGACTGACGCGGCGTGTGGGCAGTGGCCGCGAGCTCATCTCGCCCACCGGCAATCCGCTGAGCGGCCACTTCGCCAACACCAACAAGTTCGTGCAGTTCGACGTCGACACGCTGGACACGCTGGCGTTTCCCACACGCGGCACGCTGGTGACCATGCGCCTGGAGCAGGACGCCGGCAATGAGAACAGCGCCCGTTCGGCGCTCATCGCCTTGCAGGCCTTCCGTGCCGGCGAGTGGGCGGGGCATGTGTACGGCGAGTTGTCACGGGCGAAGCTGGGCACGGCACCCTCGCCGCTGGGTGGCTTCCTGCGGCTGTCGGGAACGCCACGCGAGTCCGTCGAAGGGCAGACGGTGGCCTTCGGCCGCGTGGTGCTGGCCAAGCGCATCGGCGAGCTGCCCATCGCGGTGGGTGGGCCGGTGCGCGCTGGTTTCTCGCTGGAGCTGGGCGGTGGCTTCGACCATGGCCAGACGGTGCGCCTGCGCGACCTGAAGGAGGCCGGCAGCCTCTTCCTGTCGGTGGACACGCGCTTCGGGCCGCTCTCCTTCGCGGCAGGCTCCACGCGTGGCATCGGCGGCACGCTCTACCTCTTCCTCGGCCCGTTCTGGTGATGGGTTGAGGCCACCTCGGCCCCGTCGCGGCGCATGGCGGTGAAGGCGGCGAACTCCCAGGAGCGCAGGCCCAGCATCAAGGTGTAGCCGTCGCGTTCGCCGGGGGTGAGCCGCTGGTCGGACTGGTGCATGCGCGCGAGTTCGCCGGCCAGTTGCTGGATCTTCTGCACCAGCTCGACGGCGCTGGGCTGCGAAAGCCGTCCATGCACGCACAGCAGCGTCTCGCCCTGGCCGTCGAAGCGACCGGCGAAGTAGTCGTCCACGATGTATTCGCGGAAGTAGTGCTGCACCGGGCCATCTGCGCGCCAGCGGAAGGCGCGCGACACCTTCATGCGGTAGCGGTTCAGTGGCTTGAGCTCGATGAGGCCGAGCTTGTCGAGCTTCACCAGGCAGCGGATGCATTCCGCCTCGGTCATGTGGTAGGTCTCCACGATCTGCTCCAGGCTCCATTGCCCCACGCAGCAGATGCCCACCAGCAGCAGCTTGGGCTCGGCCACCAGTGCGCGTTCCTGTGCGAGCGTGAGCGTGTCGGCATGCGGCGCGGCATCGGCCGCGCGGCGCAGCACTTCTTCCATCGAAATGCCCGAGGCCTTGCAGATTCGCGCCAGCCGCGTCAGCGACATGTCGCCGCTGGCGAACACGCGCTTGATGCTGGATTCGCTCATGCCGATGCGGTCGGCCAGCACGCGGTAGGTGATGCCCGCCGAGCGCATTTCCGCGCGCAGCACCTGCAGGATGGTTTCCGGTGAGCTCATGGAATCTCCAGTTGGTACCGGATTCCGGTACGTTCCAGCGCGCATTGTGCCTCTTCGTACAGAAGGCTGGTACGAACGTTCGAACGCCAAGACACTGCGGTCCGCGTCGTGACCACGGCGCCACCCATCCAACCAACTCAAAGGGAAGAACCATGAAAGCCAACATCCTCCTCGCCGCTCTCCTTGCCACTGCCTCTGTGGCCGCGCAGGCCGCTCCCAAGGACGAGTCCATCGGACCCTATGCCGGTGCTGAAATCGGCCGCAGCAACTTCAGCCTGTCCAGCTCGCTGCCGGTGACGGCCAGCGACCGCAGCGGCAATGCGCTGAAGATCTTCGGCGGCTACAACTTCGACCAGAACTTCGGTGCCGAGCTCGGCTACACCCGCTTCGGCTCGTTCAGCGAGACGGCCACCGTCGGCGCCGTCGCCACCAAGCAGGACGGCAGCGCCCGCAGCTTCTACGGCGTGGGCACGGCACGCGCCAACCTCACCGAGTCCTTCGGCGTCCATGGCCGCGCCGGTATCTCGTTCGGCAAGGTCAGCGGCACTAACGTGCTGCCGGCGGCCAACGACCTGACGGGCACCAAGCGCTCGCTGCTCGTGGGCTTCGGTGCGGATTTCCGCGTCGCGCCGAACATCACGCTGACCGCCGACTACGACCACTACGGCAAGCTCTCCAACAACGTCAAGGCCAACACGTTCATGGTGGGTGCGCGGGTGAATTTCTAAGAAGCTCTTCTTCTTGGCCCGTGTTGGGCCCGAAGCTGCAGTTAAGCTTCGGGCCCTTTTTGTCGATGGCACTCAAGCGCATGAACGAACCCGCAAGCACGGCACGCATCCAGATGGACGGCATCGACATCCACGTCGAAGGCGAAGGTCCGCAGACCGTGGTGATGATCCATGGCTGGCCCGACACCTGGCGGCTGTGGGATGCGCAGGTGGCCACGCTCAAGCCGCATTTCCGCTGCGTGCGCTTCACCCTGCCGGGCTTCGACATTCGCGGTCCGCGGCGCGCACATTCGCTGGCCGAGCTGGTCGAGTTCTTCCGCAAGGTCGTGCAGGCGACTTGCGCGGACGGCAAGGCCATCCTGATGGTCCACGACTGGGGCGCGGTGTTCGGCTACCAGTTCGCGATGAAGCATCCCGAGCTCGTCTCGAAGATCGTGGGCGTGGACATCGGCGACACGGTGGAGCCTGCCTTCCTGCGCTCGTTGAGCGGCTCCGCCAAGCTGGCCATCTTCGTGTACCAGTCCTGGCTGGCCGTGGCTTGGCGCATCGGCGGTTCGCTGGGCGACCGGATGACGCGCTGGATGATGCGGTCGCTGGAGGTGCCCTCCGATCCGGCGCTGGCAGGCTCGTGCATGAACTACCCCTACTACATCCAGTGGACAAGGACGCACGGCTCCTACGCGAACCTCTCGGCGGTGCGGCCCGCTTGCCCGATGCTGTTCATCTACGGCCGGCGCAAGCCATTCCTTTTCCACTCGCCGGCGTGGGCGCAGATGCTCGCCCGCGACCCGCGGAACAAGGTCGTGCCGCTGGACACGCGGCATTGGGTGATGGTCGAGCAACCCGAGGCCTTCAACGCCGCCGTGCTCGACTGGCTTCGCCCGGCCTGATGCCGCGCGCTGCCACAAGCGTTTGACGTCCTGCCGAATTCCCCTACTGCGAGTTCTAGGGGGTGGTGTGCGATCCGCAGCTTCCTACGATCTGCGTTTTCACACATCCACGGAGCGCGTCACGATGCTGTCGGCACGATGGCGCGCGGTGAATGGAGACAAGCCATCCAGGGAAGGATTCACCATGAGCCACGTAGCATCACCCACGAGCGACTTCGTCGAACGCGTCCTCGGCCACAGCAAGCTGGACGCCGGCGCCATCGAGCAGTCGCAACGCAGCTTCAAGAAGCACCTTGAACAGAAGGAGAAGGGCGCCTCGCCCGCCGGCTGGCATGGCGCCAGCGACATCGTCACCCTCGAAGGACTGGGCGGCGACTATCTGTGGACGGCCGATCCGCTGCATCCGGCGCAGATGCGCTTCCAGTTCGATGCGGGCCATGTGGGCAGCCAGGGCACCTACCGCCTGGTCAAGGGACTCAGCATCGAGGAAGGCGTCTTCCACAGCGTGCCCAACAACCCGGCCATCGGCTGGGCCGCGGTCGTGCTGTCGCCCAACGGCGGGGCACAGCCGCAGGTCTTCACCGTGTCGGGCATGCTGACCGATGCGACCTGGAAGATCTGGATCCTCATGCTCAACAAGGTGGGCCAAAGCGGTCCGATCGAGCCGGCGTTCTCCTCGGTGCGGTTCTTCTGACCTTCACGCGCGCAAGCTCGACCGCAAGGCCTGGCTTGCGCGCAGCGAGCCCACCTCGATGCCGTTCCAGTTCTTCAGCGTGACCTCGCTGTAGCGGCGCATGAAGGCGCGCTCCTCGTCATCCAGGCGGACCAGCGCTTCGATCACCGCTGCCATCACCACCTCTGCGGCTCGGGCGTTGTTGCCGTCGCTGCTCTTGATGGCCACGCCCAAGCCGCGCTCGGGCAGTGCCGCGCAGTAGACGCCTTCTGCGCCCACCTTGCAGAACACACGCTCGCCCAGGCGCTGCATCACGGCGGTGTCGAAGCGGTTGCTGCCCGCGACCATGAAGGGCGAGGCCGCGACGGCCTGGCGCAGTCGGCGGGCCGCGCGCGCCTGTCCATCCCTCAGGCCGATGCCGCTGCCGAACTTGGCGAACGCATGGGCCAGGTGCCGCAAGGGAATGCCGTAGGTCGGAATCGAGCAGCCATCGGTGCCGCGCGGTGCACGCGAGAGGTCGAAGCCCGTGGTGGACTGCAAGGCGTCGGTCACCTCCTGCATCACCGGATGCTCGGGCCTCACATAGCCTTTCACGTACTGCCGCAGGTCCAGCCCCGCATCGTTCCAGCCCATGAGGCCGCAGGCCAGGCAGACGAAGCCGGCGTGCTTGCCCGAGCAGTTGTTGTTCAGAGCGGTCGGCGTCTCGCCGCGGGTGGCCAGGGCGCGCGAGATGGCGTCCTGGTAGGGCCAGTGCACGCCGCATTCCAGCACCTCGGCATCGACGCCAGCCTTGGCCAGCATGCCGGCCGCGGTGCGCACATGCTCGGGCTCGCCGTTGTGCGAGGCGCAGGCGATCGCGAGTTCATCGTCGTTCAATTGCAGCCGCTCGGCGGCGCCGCTCTCGACCAGCGGCAGGGCCTGCAGCGCCTTCACGGCCGAGCGCGGAAAGATGGGCCGCTCGATGTCGCCCACCTGATGCGCCACCGTGCCGCCGGCGTCCACGACGGCGATCGCGCCTGCGTGCTCCGATTCGATCGCATTGCCTCGCCACACTTCCACGAGCACCGGGTTCATCGCGCTTCCTTCAGGTTCGCTGGCCGTCAACGCCACGACTGTAGCCACGCAGGCCGCAGGCACAATCCCGGGCAAACATGACCCCACTCGCGCTTGCACTGGTCCTCGCGGCCGCTCTGTCCCATGCCACCTGGAACCTCGTCGCCAAGAAATCGGGCGGCGGCGGCAATTTCTTCGTCCTCATGGGCTCCATCCTCGTGGGCGTGCTCTGGTTGCCCGTCGTCATCTGGACCGGCTACCAGGAGATGCGCGGTTGGGGCTGGCTGGCCTGGCTCATGATCTCGGCCAGCGCCGTCGTCCACGTGGTGTATTTCCGCTCGCTGCTGCACGGCTACGCGGTGTCGGACCTGACGGTGGTGTACCCGGTGGCGCGCGGCAGCGGTCCGCTGCTGAGTTCGATCGGTGCGCTGCTGCTGATGGGCGAGCACATGTCGGTGCTCAGTGCCATCGGCGCGTTGCTGGTGGTGTCGGGTGTGTTCCTCATCGCCGGCGGGCCGGGGCTGTGGCGCGAGGCGCACGACCCGAGCAAGCGCGAGCGTGTGAGGCGCGGGCTGCTGTGGGGCGCCATCACCGGCGGCTTCATCGCGGGCTACACCGTCATCGACGGCTATGCGGTGAAGGTGCTGCTCATCTCGCCCATCCTCGTGGACTACGTGGGCAACGTGCTGCGCATTCCGGTGATGCTGCCGTTCGCGCTGCGCAACCCGTCGGGCTTCATGCAGGCCTTCAGGCAGCAGTGGAAGGCGGCGATGGTCATCGCCATCCTCGGGCCGCTGAGCTACATCATGGTGCTGTATGCCATCCGCCTGGCGCCGCTGAGCCACGTGGCGCCGGCGCGCGAGGTCTCGATGCTGTTCGCGGCCCTGCTGGGCGGGCAGTTGCTGGGCGAGGGCGACCGCACGGTGCGCCTGCTGGGCGCGGCCTGCATCGCGCTGGGCGTGGTGGGGCTGGCCTTCGGCTGAGCCCTCAGCCATCCACCGGTGCGGCCGGCGTTTGCAGGATGAGCTGGTAGAAGGCGAGGTCCAGCCAGCGGCCGAACTTGAAGCCGGCCTGCCGCACGGTGCCGGCGTGCTCGAAGCCCAGGCGCCGGTGCAGCTCGATGCTCGCGCCGTTGGCCGCATCGATGCCGCCCACCAGCACGTGCACGTCGCGTTCGCCGGCCAGCGCCACGATGCGTTCCAGCAGCACGCGGCCCAGGCCCTTGCCGCGGTGGTCGCGGTGCACGTACACCGAGTGCTCCACCGTGTACTTGTAGGCCGGGAAGGCGCGGAACGTGCCCCAGTTCGCGAAGCCGATCAGGCGGCCGTCGCCGTCCACGGCGCCGATCACCGGGAAGCCGTTCTGCCGCTTGGTGGCGAACCACGCTGCCATCGCCTCGGGCGGCCGTGGCTTGTAGTCGTACAGCGCGGTGGAGGTGAGGATGGCGTCGTTCAGAATGTCGAGGATGGCGGGGCCATGCTCGGGCTCGGTGCAGTCGATGAGGTGCATGGTGAACGTTCCGTCATTGGCTTCCATCCAGTTTAGTGGATTTTTGCATCCATAAAAATGGACGGATCGAACCTTCCATCCACGATGCCGGCCCAGGAAGCCCCGCTTGACACCGGGACTTCGGCCGCTAACCTTGCCGCTCTTTGACCAACCCGGAGGGAGAACAACGATGAGTGCCAACATCGAGAGCAGCCAGATGATGTATTGCCGCGGCTGCGGCAAACAGCTTCACATCTCGGCCATTGCGTGCCCGTCCTGCGGCGCGACGCAGCCCGGCAGCAATGCCGGCGGATCGAGCAAGCGGCTGCTGCCGGCGTTCCTGCTGTGCTTCCTCTTCGGCGTGTTCGGGGTCCACCGGTTCTACGTCGGCAAGATCGGCACCGGGATTGTCCAGCTGCTGACCCTGGGAGGCCTGGGCATCTGGGCGCTGGTCGATCTCATCCTGATCCTGTGCAGCGCCTTCACCGACGGCGAAGGGCACAAGATCACGCAGTGGACCTGACGCTGACGAATTCCCGAAGCTCCTGCGCCATTCGCGCCAGCGAGGGCTGGTGGATGTACATCATGTGCCCCGCCTCGAAATAGCTCACGCGGATGTTGCCCTGCAGCGATTCGCGGATGCCCAGGTGGCTGAGCGTGTAGTCGCCCGCCGCATGCGGCGTGGCCAGGTCGTAGTAGCCGCTGGCCACGTACACGCGCATGTGCGGGTTGGCGTGCATGGCGCGGCGCAGGCTGGCGCCCACGTTGGCGTAGCGGTTGGCGAAGTCCTTCCACGACCACTTCTGCCACAGCGGCGCATGCACGACGTAGGGCGCGTCCTTCTCGAACTGGTAGTGCGTCTTCAGCAGGCGGTTGATGCCCGCTGCGTACGCGCCGATGAGGTTGGCCATGGCGGCGTCGGTCTCGGGCTTCTCGCCGGCGTCGTCGCGGTCGAAGCCGAGGAAGCGCGAGTCCAGCCGGCCCACGGTCTGGCCGCGGTGGCGCAACAGTTCCTTGAAGTAGCGGAACTCGGTGGGACGCAGGTCGCAGCGCAGCACGTACTCGACGGACAAGCCCGACCAGCGTGCCACCTGCTCGGCGATGCGCTGGCGGGTGGCGGCATCGAGGCGTGAACCGCGCATCAGCGCCACGGTGTAGTCGCCCAGCGCGAAGGCCTCGGCCTGCGCGATCACCTCGCCCAGCGGCAAGGCCTGCAGGTCCGCGGCCAAGGCCTTGTGGTACCAGGCGGTGGCTGCGTAGGTGGGCAGGAACAGCGGGAAGGGCAGCTCGTTGCCGTGGTCGAACTCCAGCGTCTGCAGGTCGATGGCCAGCGACACCAGCATCACGCCGTTGAGGAACACGTCGTGCTTGTCCTGCAGGTGGTGCGTGAGCCCTGCGGCGCGCGTGGTGCCGTAGCTTTCTCCGATGAGGTACTTGGGCGACTCCCAGCGCCCGAAGCGGGTGAGGTACAGGCGGATGAACTCGCCCACCGAGTCGAGGTCGCGCTGGTACTCGTGGAATTCCGCCACCTTCTCGCCCTCGGCCATGCGCGAATGGCCGGTGCCGATGGGGTCGATGAACACCAGGTCGCTGTCGGTGAGCAGGGTGTGCTCGTTGTCCTGCAGCGCGTAGGGCGGTGGGGGCACGTTGCCCATGTCGTCGGTGCTCACGCGCTGCGGCCCGAGGATGCCCAGGTGCAGCCACACGCTGCTGGAGCCCGGCCCGCCGTTGAAGCTGAAGGTGATGGGCCGCGGACTGTCGCTGGGGTTCTTCAGCGTGTAGGCGATGAAGAAGAGGGCGGCGCGGGGCTTGTCGGCGCTGCGCTGGCCATCGGCATCGTGCTCGTCCTCGCGCAACACCAGGGTGCCGCAGGTGACGCTGTAGTCCAGCGCGCGGTTGCCCAGCGTGAGCCGGTGTTCGGTGACGACCAGTTCGTCCTGGAGCGGCGGGTTGGTGGGTGCGGGAGCGGCGGTGTCCTTCGCGTCGGCCATCGTTGTTCTCTGTAGAGTGCGGTGCACCGACTGTATCGTTCACCCGTGAGCCCATCTTCTCCTGATTTGTACGCTGTCGCCGGCGTCGACTTCACCAGCCGCCCCACGCGGCGCAAGCCCATCACCGTCGCCCTGGGCCACGTGTCTCGCCACGTGGTGAAGCTCGACCGGCTGGATTCGCACGACACCTTCGAGAGCTTCGCGCGCTGGCTGCGCACGCCCGGCCCCTGGGTGGCGGCGCTGGACATGCCCTTCGGCTTGCCGCGCGAACTCGTGGCCACGCTGGGCTGGCCCACCGACTGGCTGCCGCTGATGAACCACTACGCGGCCTTGACCCGCGACGAGATCCGCACGCACTTCAGTGCGTTCTGCGATGCGCGGCCGGTGGGCGGCAAGTTCGCCCATCGCGCCTGCGACAAGCCCGCGGGTTCGTCGCCGTCGATGAAATGGGTGAACCCACCAGTCGCCTACATGCTGCATGCCGGCGTGCCGCTGCTGATCGAGGCGGGCGTGCACCTGCCGCCGCTGTACCCGGGCGACGAAAGCCGCGTCGCGCTGGAGGGCTACCCCGGCCTGCTGGCCCGCGAGCTGATCGGCAAGCGCTCGTACAAGAGCGACGAGGCGGCCAAGCACACGCCCGAGCGGCTCATTGCCCGCAAGGACTTGCTCGATGCGCTGGAGCAAGGCCGCAGCCGCCTGGGCCTGCGCCTGCGCGCCACGCACGCCCAGCGCGACGACCTGGCCGCCGACGGTTCCGGCGACCGGCTGGACGCCGTGCTGTGCATGATGCAGGCGGCCTGGGCAGCCCAGCAGCCCGGCCACGGCATCCCCGAAGGCGTGGACGCGCTGGAAGGCTGGATCACGTCCGCGCCGTTCATCAGGATTCCGTAATTTCTGTCTTGACAGAAATTTCAGACGCCACCAAGATGGCGCCATGGAACTTTCGCCGACCCTCTCCCGATTCGTCCTGCACTGGGGCGAAATGGGCACCCGCTGGGGCGTGAACCGCACGGTCGCCCAGATCCACGCCCTGCTGTACATCACCGGCCGGCCCATGCATGCCGAGGAGATCGCCGACACGCTGTCGGTGGCGCGCTCGAACGTGAGCACCAGCATCCGTGAACTGCAAGGCTGGAACCTGATCCGCCTCGTCCACCTGGCTGGCGACCGGCGCGACCATTTCGAGACGTCCACCGACGTGTGGGAGCTGTTCCGCACCGTCATCCGCGAGCGCCAGCGCCGCGAGATCGCGCCCACCATCGACGTGCTGGCCGAGCTGCTGGCCGATCCGGCGATCAGCAAGGACCCGGCCGAAGCCAAGGTGCGCATCCGCGAGACGCTGGAACTGCTGCAGACGCTCACCGCCTGGAGCGACGAGATGCTGCGCCTGGACACCGACACGCTGACCAAGGTGCTCAAGCTGGGCGCTCGCATCAAGAAGCTGCTGGGGCGCGAGATCGGCGAAGCCAAGGCCAAGGCAGAAGAAGACCTGAACCCGGCGCATCTGCTCGGACCCTGAAGCGCCGAAATTTTTTTGACTAACGATTTCTGTTTTGACTGAAATGACTGGAGGGACTGTGAACCGCACCATCTATCCGCTGACCCTGTTCTACGACGCGGCCTGCCCGGTGTGTTCCCTCGAGATGGACCACCTGCGCGAACGTAATCGCGATGAGCGCCTGGTCTTCGTCAACATCGCCGCGCCCGGCTTCGACCCTGCGATCTACGGCGTGAGCTACGCCGACATGGACGCCGAGATCCACGGCCTGTGCGCCGACGGCACCATGCTGCGCGGGGTCGAGGTGCTGCGGCTGGCCTACGACGCAGCCGACCTCGGCTGGGTGCTGCGCCCCACGGGCTGGACGCCCCTCAAGCCGCTGTTCGATGCGGGCTACCGGGTGTTCGCCCGCCACCGCCGCGAAATCTCGCGTGCCGCGGCGCCGCTCATCCACGCCATCCGCGCCGCGCGTGCCCGCCGCAAGGCCGCCGAGATGCGAGCCTGCCGCAATGGCGCGTGCGACATCCATGGCCACGACAGGAGCACATCATGAGAGTCCTGGTCTGCGGCGCCTCGGGTTGCGTCGGACGCGCGGTCGCCCATGCGCTGCGTTCGCGTGGGCACCAGGTGGTGGACGGCACGCGCAGCGCGGCCGACGGCCGCCATGGCATGCATGTCGACTACATGGTGCCGACCGCGCCGGAGGAATGGGCCGCGAAGCTGCGCGGCGCACGCATCGAGGCGGTGGTGAATTGCGTGGGCATCCTCATGCCGTCGCGCGGGCAGACCTTCGAGCGCGTGCACACCGACGGTCCGGTCGAGCTGTTCCGCGGCGCCGCGATGGCCGGCGTGCATCGCATCGTGCAGGTCTCGGCGCTGGGTGTGCGCGGCGATGCCGACACGCTGTCCACGCCCTACCTGCGCAGCAAGCTGCTGGCCGACGACGCACTCGCCTCGCTGCCGGTGGACTGGGTGGTGCTGCGGCCTTCGCTCATCTACGGTCCGGGCAGCCAGAGCGGCGCGCTGTTCGCGACGCTGGCGAGCCTCCCGGTCATCAGCCTGCCGGGGCATGGCGTGCAGCCTGTGCAACCGCTGCATGTGTACGAGCTGGCCGAGTGCATCGTGCGCCTCGTCGAACGCGCTGGCGCGCTGCATGAGGTGCACGAGCTGGGCGGCCCCGAGGCGCTGAGCTACCGCGACATGCTGGCGCGCTACCGCCACGCGCTGGGCCTGGGCGGCGCGGTGTGGCTGCCCATGCCGCTGGTGCTGATGCGCACGATGGCCTGGTTGGCCGAGCTCATCCCGCAGAAGGTGTTCTGCCGCGACACGATCCGCCTGCTGGAGAAGGGAAGCGTGCCCTCGGTGAACGCCATGCCGGCGCTGCTGGGCCGCGCGCCGACCGCCATGGCGCACGGGCTGGAAATCTCCGACCCCGAGCCGATGCTGGACCTGCGCGTCAACCTGAGCCCCGCGGCCGAGATGCTGGCGCGCGTGGCGCTGGCCTTCATGTGGCTGTACACGGCGCTCATCAGCGCGGCCATGCCGCACCAGTCGGGCGTGTTGAACCTGCTGGCACGCTGTGGCTTCGAGGGCCGGTGGGGCCTGGCGGCGTTGTTGTTCTCCTGCACGCTCAATGCGGGCATGGGCCTGCTCAGCCTGCGCCGCATGACGCCCTGGCTGGGCGCGGTCCAAGTGGGCGCGGTGCTGGGCTACACCATCACCGCCGCGCTGAACATGCCCGAGTTGACGATCGACCACTGCGGCCCGCTCGTGAAGAACCTGCCGGTGCTCGCGCTCATCGTGCTGCTGTGGCTGGCGTCGCCGCTGCCTGAACGCAGCGCCGCCCGCCCCGGTTCGCGCAAGGCCCGCCGCGCGGGCACGGCCACCTTGCAATCGACGGTGCACGCATCATGAGCAGGCCCGACCGTTTCTCCGCGCCCGGTGCGTCGCTGCTGGACGACAACACGCCGGAACCCGAACGCCATCTGCCGTTCCTCACGCGCTATCCCATCATCGCCGGCGCCGTCTTCGGCGTGCTGCTGCGACTGATGTTCTCGGGCCAGCACCAGTTCGAAGCGATGGCCGCCGGCTTCATCTACTTCGCGCCGGTGGCGGTGGGAGCAGTCACGGTCTACCTCGCAGAACGCATCAAGCGGCGCAGCTGGCTGTACTACCTCGGTGCACCCTTCCTCGCCACGTCGCTCTTCGTCGCGGGCACCTTGCTCATCATGATCGAGGGCATCATCTGTGCGATCGTCATCGTGCCGATGTTCGCGGTGATGGGCGCCATCGGCGGACTGGTGATGGGCATCGTCTGCCGCGTCACGGACTGGCCGAAGCCCGCGGTGTATTGCCTGAGCGTCATCCCGCTGGTGCTGGGCCTGGTGGGCGACCTCATCCCCACGCCCGATGATCGCGGCACGGTCGAACGCACGCTGCACATCGCCGCACCGCCGGAGGCGATCTGGAAGCACCTCAACGCCGCCACCGACATCCGCGCCGATGAAGTCGGCGACGCCTGGGCCTTCCGCATCGGCGCGCCCATGCCGCTGTCGGGCCTGACGCGCGAGACGCCCCAAGGCCACGTGCGCTCCACCACCTGGGGCCGCAAGGTGCACTTCGACGAGGTCGTCGCCACGGGCGACTGGGAACCCGGCCGCCGCATCCGCTGGACCTACCGCTTCGCACCCGACTCCTTCCCGCCCGGCTCGCTGGACGACCACGTGATGATCGGCGGGCGCTACTTCGACCTGCTGGACACCACCTACACCCTCACGCCGCAGGGCAACGGCACGCTGCTGCACTACCGCGTGAGCTACCGCATCTCCACGCAATTCAACCCGTATGCCGACTGGGTGGCGCGCACGCTGCTGGGCGACTTCGGCGACGTGATGCTGAAGTTCTACAAGTCGCGCAGCGAGGTGCCGTCGAAGGCGGCATAAGGCACAGCCGCGCCCGGGCACGCGGCCTCTGCTAAGGTGCTTGCCCCATGGAAGCGATGAACCTGCTTCTGCTCGCGGGAGGCCTGCTGGTCTTCGTGAGCCTGCTGGCCGGCGTGTATTCCGCGCGGCTGGGCTTGTCCTTCCTGCTCGTGTTCCTGCTGGCGGGCATGCTGGCGGGCGTGGATGGACCGGGTGGCGTCAACTTCGACAGCCCGCTTCTCAGCGCCTGGGTGGGCAACGTGGCGCTGGCCATGATCCTGCTCGAAGGCGGGCTCAACACGCGCATGTCCACGTTCAAGCGGGGCTTCCGGCCCGCCGTGCTGCTGGCCACGGTGGGCGTGGCGATCACGGCGGGCATCGTGGGCGCAGTGGCGGTGTGGGCACTGAAGGTGGAGTGGAAGCACGGCCTGCTGCTGGGAGCCATCGTCGCGTCGACCGACGCGGCGGCGGTGTTCTCGCTGCTGAGGCAAGCAGGCATCCGGCTGAATGAGCGCGTGTCGGCCACGCTGGAGATGGAGTCCGGCCTGAACGATCCAATGGCCGTCTTCCTGGTGCTCGCGCTCATTGCCATGATCAAGACCGATGCGGGGCTGTCGCACGGGCTCATGCTGTTGGCCAAGCAGGCGGCCTTCGGCGTGGCGGTGGGCTGGCTGGGCGGCGCGGCCATCGCCTGGCTTCTGCGCAAGATGCCGCTGGGCACCTCGCATGGCGGGCTGATCTCGCTGCTCATCCTTTCCGGCGGCCTGACCCTGTTTGCAATCGCCGGACTGGCCCAAGGCTCGGGCTTTCTCGCGATGTATCTCTATGGCCTTCGGGTTCGCGCGCGTGCGGAGGAAGCGGCCCATGCCGCGGCCACGGCGCTCGATGGTTTCGCCTGGGCCGCGCAGGCCACGATGTTCCTGCTGCTGGGACTGCTGGTGACACCGCACGACATGCTGCGCGCCGCGTCGCAGACCGTCACCATCGCCGCGGCCCTGATGTTCGTGGCTCGTCCGCTGGCGGTGGTGCTGTGTCTCGCACCGTTGCGCTTTCCGTGGCGGCAAAGCCTCTTCATCGGCTGGGTGGGCCTGCGCGGAGCCGTGCCCATCGTGCTGGCCCTGTTCCCGCTGCTGGAGCGGGTGCCGGGCACCGCGAGGTTTTTCGACGTGGCCTTCGCGGTGGTGCTGGCCTCCTTGCTGCTGCAAGGGTCGACGCTCTCGTGGCTCGCCCGCAAGCTCGGCATGGTCGAGCCCCCCGATGAACCGCCGCCCGGCGAGGGCAGCATGCAAGGCCGGCTCGTCCTCGACGGCGATCTGCCGCTGGCCGAGGTGCTGACCTTCTTCCAGCTCCCGCTGCCTGAGCACGATGGCGTGACGCTGGCCGAATGGCTCGTGGCCGAACTGGCGCGTGACGTGGCCGAAGGCGACGGCTTCGACTGGCATGGCGCGAGGTTCACGGTGAAGGAGTTCCAGGACGACCGGATCGCGCGCGTGGGCATCACGCTGGCGCCGCGCAAGCGATGAGCGCCACCCGGCGCAGGCAGGCCGCGGAGCACGAGGCCATCGAGTCCTGGTTCCAGTCGCAGGGCTGGGCGCCTTTTGATTTCCAGCGCGACGTGTGGCGCGCCATGGCATCGGGCCGCAGTGGACTGCTGCATGCCACCACCGGCTCCGGCAAGACCTACGCCGTTTGGATGGGCGCCTTGCTGCATGCGATGCGCCAAGGCGTGCCGATGCAAGGCCGCACGGCGCCTGCGTTGAGCGTCCTGTGGATCACCCCCATGCGCGCTCTGGCTGCCGACACCACCCGCGCACTGACCCTGCCGCTGCCCCAGCTCGCGCCTGCCTGGACCATCGGCATGCGCAGCGGCGACACGTCCAGCGCCGAGCGGCAGCGGCAGGACCGCCGCATGCCTACCGCGCTCGTGACCACGCCCGAGAGCCTGAGCCTGATGCTGTCGCGCGAGACCGCACGCGACGAGTTGGCCGGCGTGCAGGCCGTGGTGGTCGATGAGTGGCACGAGCTCATGGGCAACAAGCGCGGCGTCCAGGTGCAGCTCGCCCTCGCGCGGCTCAAGCGCTGGAATCCGAGGCTCATCGTGTGGGGCCTGAGCGCGACCCTGGGCAACCTCGCCGACGCCATGCACGTGCTGCTCGGCCACGAAGACGGCGCGCTGGTGCAGGGCCGGGTGGACAAGACACTGGTCATCGACACGCTGATCCCGGCCGAGCCGGGTCGCTTCTCATGGGGCGGGCACCTCGGCGCGCAGATGCAGAAGCCGGTGGTGGAGGAGATCGCGCGGTCGAGCACCACGCTGGTCTTCGTCAACGTGCGCTCGCAGGCGGAGATCTGGTACCAGCTGCTGCTGCAGGAGCGTCCCGACTGGGCCGGCAGCGTCGCGCTGCACCACGGTTCGCTGGACCAGGAAACGCGCGAGTGGGTGGAGCAGGGCCTGAAGGCCGGGGAGCTGAAGGCGGTGGTGGCCACTTCGTCGCTGGACCTGGGCGTGGATTTCCTTCCGGTCGAGCGCGTGCTGCAGATCGGCTCGCCCAAGGGCATCGCGCGGCTGCTGCAGCGCGCGGGCCGCAGCGGGCATGCGCCGGGACGTCCGAGCCGCGTGACCATCGTGCCCACCAACACGCTGGAGTTGATCGAGGCCGTGGCCGCGCGCCGGGCCGCACGCGCAGGCTGCATCGAGAAGCGCGCCACACCGGAGAAGCCGCTGGACGTGCTGGTGCAGCACCTCGTCACCGTGGCACTCGGCGGCGGCTTCACGCCCGACGAGCTGTTCGACGAAGTGCGCACGGCCCGCGCCTACCGCCATCTCACGCGCGACGAATTCCAGTGGGCGCTCGATTTCGTGGAGAAGGGCGGCGCGAGCCTCGCGGCCTACCCCGAATACCACCGCGTGCAGCTCGTCGATGGCCTCTACCGTGTGCCCGATCGCGCCATCGCGCGGCGCCACAAGCTGCAGATCGGCACCATCGTGTCGGACTCGTCCATGCAGGTGAAGTACCTCTCGGGCGGGCGCATCGGCGTGGTGGAAGAGGGCTTCATCTCGCGCCTGAAACCCGGCGACTGCTTCGTCTTCGCCGGCCGCACGCTCGAGTACGTGCGCACCCGCGAGATGACGGCCTACGTGAAGAAGGCCGAGCGACCCAGGGGCCTCATCACGACCTGGGCGGGCGCGAAGATGCCCTTGTCCAGCGAGCTGGCCGAGGCCTCGCTCGAAGTGATGGCCGACGTCGAGCGCGGCCATGCCGACGAGCCCGAGCTGCGCGCCGCGCAGCCCATGCTCGACACGCAGATGCGCCTGTCCAAGCTGCCCACGCCATCCACGCTGCTCATCGAGCAGTTCGATTCACGCGAAGGGCACCACGTGTTCCTCTATCCCTTCGCCGGCCGCTACGTGCACATCGGCCTGGCCAGCCTGCTCGCCTGGCGGCTCGCGAAAGAAGCGCCCAACACCTTCAGCCTGTCCATCAACGACTACGGACTGGAGATGCTCAGTGCCCAGCCAGTGGACCTGGCACCGCTGCTGGACAAGCGTGCATTCGACGAAGGCGACCTGCTGCACGACGTGCTGGCCAGCCTCAACTCCAGCGAGCTGGCGCGCCGGCGCTTCCGCGAGATCGCGCGGGTGGCCGGCCTCATCTTCACCGGCTACCCTGGTGCGCCCAAGAGCACGCGGCAGCTCCAGGCCTCCAGCTCGCTCTTCTACGAGGTCTTCAGCAAGTACGACGCCGGCAACCTGCTGCTGTCGCAGGCGCAGGGCGAAGTGCTGAGCCAGGAACTGGACATCCGCCGCCTGGCCGCGAGCCTGGCGCGCATGCGCTCGCAGCGCGTCGAGGCCGTGAACCTCGCAGCCCCCAGCCCCTTCGCCTTGCCGCTGATGGTCGAGCGCTTCCGCGAGAAGCTCACCACCGAGAAGCTCAAGGACCGCCTGGCCCGCATCATCCGCGACGCGGAAAAGGCGGCGCAACCATGACGCTCAAATCCACGTCCATCCGCGCAAGGCTCAGCGTATACCTCTACGCACTGTGGACCCTGTTCCGACACCCGCAGACCCCGCGGCTGGCGAAGTGGGTCGCGATTGCGGTGATCGCCTACGCGCTCAGTCCCATCGACCTCATTCCGGATTTCATCCCGGTGCTCGGTCTGCTGGACGACATCGTGATCGTGCCGCTGGGCATTGCCCTGGCGGTGAAGCTGACGCCCCGCCCGCTGTGGGACGAGGTGTTCCGCCAGGCGCAGGCCAGCGCGACACGGCTTCCACGCATGTGGGCCGGTGCGGTGTTCGTCGCGCTCGTGTGGCTCGCAGTAATGGGCGGCGCGGCCTGGCTGGTCTGGCGGCACCTGTGATGCATCCATCTGCCACCTGACTCCGTAGGTCAGGACGCGACTGGTCACAAAAAGAGACCAGGCCGCATCGGAATGGGCGCTCATGCGCCTGCGTACACACGAGTGCGAACGGTTTGTCCAGACGGGTCGTTGGCGTTCGCACGTGACCACGACACATCGCAACGGCCCGCGGGCCACGAGGAGCAAGTCGACATGAGCATGACACGCAAGCGTTTCCTGGAATCCCTGGCCGGCAGCACGGTGGTGCTGGTCATTCAAGGCTGCGGAGGCGGCGGCAGCTACAGCAACGCCCCTGCACCGGCTCCTGCGCCGTCCACGACCTGCTCGGGGACCACCATCACCAACAACCACGGGCATTCGATCACCATCCAGAAGACTGACCTGGATTCAACCACCGACAAGACCTACAGCATCATGGGGTCGGCTTCGCACGACCACTCGATCACCTTGACGGTGGCGCAGCTGGCGATGCTGAAGGCGGGGTCGATGGTCACCGTCACTTCGACGACAACCTTGTCGCACAACCATGATGTGACGGTGAGTTGTGCTTGACCTTTGTTGACCATGGGGTGGGCTCGCGGCAGGCGGCATGGGCCAGGGGCTGTGGCGGTCGGCGCGTAGCGCCGACTGCGCTGTGCTGCTCGCACCGAGGGGCTGGCGCGACGAGGAAGCCCGATGCCACTTGCAAAGGTGCGGGTGGGCTGGGGGCGTTGCGTAGCGAAGTAAAGGAGGAGGGCCGGGCGAAGCCCGGACCGGGGGACATGAGCGGAGCAGCGCCCCCAGCCCGCCCGTGCCTTTGCCCAAACGGAAAGACGCGAAGGCCCGAGGCCTACTTCCGCATCAAGGTGCTCTTGCCAAACAAGCTCTCGATAAGATCCACCGCCACCTCAGCCGTCGCATTGCGCACATCCAGCGCCGGATTCAGCTCCATGACATCGAGTGAAGCCAGCCGACCAGTGTCGGCAATCATCTCCATGCACAGCTGTGCTTCGCGATAGGTCGGCCCACCCTTCACCGTCGTGCCCACACCCGGAGCAACGTCGGGATCAAGGAAGTCCACGTCGAAGCTGACGTGCAGGTGCGTGTTGATGTCCAGCGTCGCCAAGGCCAGCTCCATCGCATGCCGCATGCCCATCTCGTCGATGTAGCGCATGTCGAAGACTTCCAGGTCCATCTCGTGCACGAAGCGCTTTTCGCCTGCGTCCACGCTGCGAATGCCGATCTGGCGGATCCACTTCGGGCTGATGGCCGGCACCTGACCGCCGATCTCGATCAGCTCCTGCGGACCGTGCCCACACAGGCAGGCCACCGGCATGCCGTGCAGGTTGCCGCTGGGCGTGAGGATGTTGGTGTTGAAGTCGGCGTGCGCGTCCAGCCAGAGGATGCGCAGCTTCTTGTTCGTCTCGCGGCAGTGGCGTGCCACGGCGCTGATGGAGCCCAGGCCCAGGCAATGGTCACCGCCCAGCAGGATCGGCAGCCGGCCCAGTGCCAGCTCCGCATGCACCGCCTCGTGCACGGCCTTGTTCCAGGCCACCACTTCGTTCAGGTGGCGGTAGCCGTCCTTCGGAGGTTGCCAGGGGTTGGCCGGGCCGTTCAGGTTGCCGCGGTCCAGCACCTCCAGCCCGTGGCCTTCCAGCACCGGCACGATGTTGGCCACACGCAGTGCCTCGGGGCCCATGCTGGCTCCGCGAACACCCGCGCCGATGTCGGTGGGCGCGCCGATGATGCTGATTCGATGATTCATGTCCACTGCGTCCGAGGAAGGGAGTCAGAGCTGGCCTGCGAGATCGCCCTTCGCATCTTCCCGCAGGCTGAAGCCGTAGTGCGCTTCCAGCACGTCCCATGCCTCCTGCGCGGTCTCCACGAATCGGAAGAGTTCCACGTCCATCGGGCTGATCATGCCGGTCTCGACCAGCAGATCGAAATTGATCAGGCGGGTCCAGAAATCGCGCCCGAACAGTAGCACCGGTCGACGCCTACATTTGCCGGTTTGGATGAGGGTCAACGCCTCAAACAGTTCGTCCAGGGTGCCGAATCCGCCCGGAAAACACACCAGCCCGATGCTGCGCATGAGGAAGTGCATCTTGCGCAGGCCGAAGTAGTGGAACTGGAAGCACAGCTCCGGCGTGATGTACGGGTTGGGCGCCTGCTCGTGCGGCAGCACGATGTTTAGCCCGATGCTCTTGCCGCCCACTTCATAGGCACCGCGGTTGCCCGCTTCCATGATGCCTGGGCCGCCGCCGGTGACGACGTAGATCGGCGTGGCCAGCTCGCGCGACTTCTGCGTCACGAGCTGCGCGAAATGGCGCGCCTCGTCGTAGTAGCGCGCCATCGACAGGTGCGTCTGCGCCATGCGCAACGCGGTCTCGTTGTTCGCCGAGGCGGCATCGGCCACCAGGCGCTGGGCCACGTCGGTCGGCACGATGCGCGCGCTGCCGAAGATGACGATGGTCGACTCGATGTGCTGCTCCTGCTGGACCAGCTCCGGCTTGAGCAGCTCCAGCTGCATGCGCACCGGGCGCAGGTCTTCGCGCAGGAGGAAATCGGTGTCGGTGAAGGCCAGGCGGTAGGAGCTTTCCGGGCCGTCGTAGCGGGTGGGCGGTGCGCCCTTGACCGCCTCTTGCTGCGCCGAGGGAAAGTTGCGTGCCTTCAGTTCGCCGCGCTTGTCGGCGGCCCCGTTGATTGTTGGCTTCATGCGCGCAGCTTACCCCCTCGAAGTGTCGTCAGGTGAATGGTCGTGGCCGCACACCGGGCAAGCCTGCTGCCGGGTGATGCGGATCTCGTTCCACTCCATGGTGCGGGCGTCCAGCATCTGCAGCCGGCCTGCCAGCGAGCTGCCCACGCCGGCCAGCAGCTTGAGCGCCTCGGCTGCCTGCATCGCGCCGATGATGCCCACCAGCGGCGCGAACACGCCCATGGTGGCGCAGCGCACTTCCTCGAACGCGGCATCGGGCGGGAAGATGCAGGCGTAGCAGGGGGCGTTCTCCTGCCGGCGGTCGTAGACGGAGATCTGTGCGTCGAAGCCGACCGCGGCGCCGGACACCAGCGGCTTTCGATGCGCCACGCAGGCGGCGTTCACGGCGTGGCGGGTCTTGAAGTTGTCGCTGCAGTCGATGACCACGTCGGCCGACTGCACGAGCACGTCCAGCCGGGCGGCGTCCGCACGTTCCTGCAGCGCCAGCACCTTCACTTCCGGGTTGATGGCCACGATGCTCTGGGCCGCCGAGGCCGCCTTGGGCTGCCCGACGCGCGACAGGTTGTGCGCGATCTGCCGCTGCAAGTTGGTGAGGTCCACCGTGTCGTGGTCCACCAGCGTGATGGTGCCCACGCCCGCCGTGCCCAGGTACAGCGCCACCGGCGAGCCGAGGCCGCCGGCACCGATCACCAGCGCATGCGAGGCCATCAGGCGGGTCTGGCCCTCCACGCCCAGTTCATCGAGCAGGATGTGCCGCGAGTAGCGCAGGAGCTGGTCGTCGTTCATTGCGGCAGCATACCCAAGCAGGAAGCCTTGCAAGGCAGCCGGGTGGCCCCAGATTCAGGCCAGAGGGGCGATCGCCCCGGATGCGATTCGAGGAGTGTCATGAACGCAACCCAACCCCGTGTGCTTCCCGAGCGGCTGGCCGTGGCCTTCACCCTGGCCCACCTGCTGCAACGCCTGGAAGGCAGCGCCACGCCGGTGGCGCCCGAGCAGTACAAGTCGGTGGCCGCCCGCCTGTCCGACGAACTGGGCCGGCTCACCATGGACGACGACCTGCGCGCCGTGCTGAACACCTTCCCGGTGGCGGCCGAGCTGTACGAGAACATCAACTACCAGCATGCGGGCCTGGTTCGTGCGCCGCTGGAGGTGTCGTTGAACTCCGAGCTGAAGGCCAAGGACGTGCTGGCGAAGATGCGTCTGCCCAGGTAGGGGGCTCCTCGCTCGACCCACCCTACGCCTCCCACCAACAAAAACGCCCGCGACTTGCGGGCGTTTTGCATGGGGCGCGAAGGCCTCAGTTCGTCGTGGTGCTGGCTTCCGCCTTGCGCTCGACGATGGTCTTGCTGACCAGCACCGGGCGGCCCTTCAGGCGGTTCAGCGCCTGCACCAGCTGGAAGTCCTCGGCGCTGCCGAACTCGGGCAGCGGCTTGGGCGGCTGGTTGTTGTTCTTGGCCAGATCCTCTTCCAGCTTCTTGCGGGCTTCCTCGCGAGCCTTGTCGCGGGCGGCGTCCTTCTGCTCGGGCGTGCCCTGGCCGGCGCTCAGGTGCTTGTCCAGGTCGGCTTCGCGGGTGCGCAGCGCGGCGAAGACGTTGCCCTCGGCGGTCTCGTCCAGCATCACGTCGGGCACGATGCCCTTGGCCTGGATGGAGTTGCCATTGGGCGTGTAGTAGCGCGCCGTCGTGAGCTTCAGGCCGCGGCCCGGGCAGTCCTCGATGCTGTAGCGGCCGGCCAGGCAGGTGAAGGTCTGCACCGACGCCTTGCCGAAGGTCTGCGCGCCCATGATGGTGGCGCGATGATGGTCTTGCAGCGCGCCCGCGACGATCTCGCTGGCGGACGCCGAGCCTTCGTTGACCAGCACCACCAGCGGCACCGACTTCACGGCCGGGGGCAGGCGCCTGACGGGATCCTCGATGCCGGGGCGACGCAGGTAGTCGGACGGGTTGGTCTTGAAGATCTGCTTGGCGTCGTGCACCTGGCCGTTGGTGGACACCACGGTCACGTCCGTCGGCAGGAAGGCCGCGGACACGGCGATGGCGCCATCGAGCAGGCCGCCCGGGTCATTGCGCAGGTCCAGCACCAGGCCCTTCATGTTGGGGTCGGCCTTGTAGAGGTCTTCCAGCTTGCGGCTGAAGTCTTCCACCGAACGTTCCTGGAACTGGCGGATGCGGATCCAGCCGTAGCCCGGCTCGATGACCTTGGCCACGATGCTCTGGACCTTGATTTCCTCGCGCACGATGGTGACCGGGAACACGCGGTTCTCGGCCTTGCGGAAGATGTTCAGCACGACCTTGGTGCCAGCCTGCCCGCGCATGCGCTTGACGGCCTGGTCCATGGTGAGGCCCTTGACCGGCGTGTCGTCGATCTTGGTGATGAGGTCGCCGGACTTCAGGCCGGCCTTGAAAGCGGGAGAACCTTCGATGGGCGTGGCGACCTTCACGAGGCCTTCTTCCATCTGGATCTCGATGCCCACGCCGACGAACTTGCCGGTGGTGCTTTCCTTGAATTCGGTGAAATTCTGCTTCTCGAGATAGGCAGAGTGCGGATCCAGCCCGTTGACCATGCCGGCGATGGCATCGTTGATGAGCTTCTTCTCGTCGACCGGGTCCACGTAGGTGTTCTTGACCATCGAGAACACCGAGGCGAGCTGGTTCAGTTCTTCAAGCGGAAGGCTGGTACTTCGCGCTGTGGCCTGCCACGACATCGTCGCCATGGCCCCGGCAACTGTTCCGAGTGCAACCCAACCAGCAACCTTCAGTTTCGCACCCATGACATTCACGCTTCCTGCTTGAGACAAAGACATATCGCCCGGTCCAGTATAAAACCACGAGGCTCGATTGGAGCCGTGAATCAGGGTTGAAGTTCACGGCATTTACGCGGTATTTGAGACGGTTTTTCGCGCTTTGGCGCGATAGGAACTGCACACATCCAAACATTTGCGGGTTTCCACGAAGCATCACGCAGGCGGGAAACGCAAGCTGTGACGTAGTGCCGCATTTTCACTGGTATCGAACTGGTACCCCCTCATTCCCGGGGTCCTTGAAACCGTATGTCACGGACACACTCCGCGTCGCCGGCTCCCGGCAGAACACCAACCTGCAGACACGAATGAAACTGAACCAGTTCGCCATGGCCATCGCGGCCTTCACCCTGGGCGTCGCGCAGGCGGCCACGCTCAAGACGACGGACTTCATCGCCGCACCGGCGCACTTCAACGGCTTCGAGGATCTTCCGGAGTCCAGCACCTACGGCCCGGCCTACACGGAAGACGGCATCACGGTGACCCAGGTCAACGGCGAGGCCAATGACATCTGGACCACCTACACCTTCTGGGGCGCGCAGGGCGACCGGGCCTGGTACCCCAACGGGGGCGACACCGGCTACACCGCCATCACCCTGCAAGGCGGCGGTCAGTTCGGCGACGTGAGCTTCCTCGCGGGCAGCGGCTACTTTGCCGACAACCTGGTCCTGTACTACGAACTCGCCCTGGGCGGCAGCGTGGTGCAAAGCGGCGCGCTCGATCACACCCGCCTGGGCCACTGGGTGGGCTTCTCCGGCGGCGGTTTCGATGAGATCCGCCTGCGCGACAACAGCGAGCCCATCTCCTCGCTGACCGGCGGCTTCAATGCCTTCGCGCTGGACAGCATCAAGGTCGCGAGCCCGGTGCCGGAACCCGAGACCTATGCGCTCATGCTCGCCGGCCTCGGCGTGATGGGCTTCGTGGCGCGTCGTCGCCGCAGCTGATCGCTTGCACACATGAAACTGCTGCCTCGTCTGCTCGTCCCGAGCTTGCTGTGCCTGCTTCATTCGGTGTCGCTGGCCGGTGCAGCGGGCAACCCCGAGGTGTTCATCGAGGGCCTCACCTGCAGCGCCGGTGCACACGGCCTGCGCATGCCCGCGACGCTGCCCGAGCTGATGCGCCTGGGGCGCGTGCAGCAGGAGAGCGTGCAGGGCGTGGAGCAGTGGGAGGGCTACACCGCCACCCGCAAGACGGTGAGTTTTCCGGGCCTGGTGCTGGGCATCGTCACCTTCTCCAACCAGGCGGACCGCTACATGCTGAGCTCGGCGGAGATCTCGGCCGCGACGTGGCAGAAGCTGTCGCCGTATGCCGTGGGCCAGCCGGTGAAAGCGGTGCGATCCGTCCTCGGAGCCGCATCGGCCGATGACACGGAACTGCGCTCCACCTACACGGGCGAGAACGATTCCATCCGCTTCGAGACAGTGGGCGGCAAGGTGAGCAAGATCGTCTACCAGTGCTACACGGGCTGATAGGAACTTCCCTATAGGCCCCTGCCCAGAGGTGCCCCCACAGAGGCAGCGGCCGGGATGCGCCGGTCGCGCCGCTGCGCTTCAATCCCCCTGCGTCGCGACGTGGTCCTTGCGGACCCTGTCCTGCGACGCCACGCAGTTCGGGGGAGGGCGCCAAGACGCATCCGCGCTGCGTGCTGCGGCCGGGGGCGGCGTGTCCGGGGGTACTTGAGTGATCGAGCAACTCACGGTGTGGCTGTGCCCGGTGTCATCACCATTGCCAGCAACACATCCACATGAAGCTCATCACCACCCAGCGGCTCCTCGCGAGCCTTCTCATGTCCCTGGCCGCCGCGTCTGCATCCGCGGCTGAACCAGGCCCCTACGCCTTCCTCAACGGCGGTATCTCGTCGTGGTCGTCCGACAGCGCCACCGACGACAGCGGCTTCGGCTTCAAGGGCGGCATCGGCTACCGGCTGAACCGCAACTTCAGTGTCGAAGGCGGCTATGCCTACCTCGGCAAGACCGACCTCAAGGGCGGCGGCGACGCCAAGAGTTCGGGCTTCATCGCAGACGTGGTGGGCCAGTACCCGCTGAACAGCCAGTTCGACGCCTACGGGCGCCTGGGCATGTACTTCGGCAACAACAAGGCCACGGGCGTGGACGCCAAGACCAAGATGACGATCAAGTTCGGCCTGGGCGCCGAGTACAAGGTGCACGGCAACGCGACCATCGTCGGCGAGTGGGACCACTACGACGTGAAGTACCCGGGCGAGACCGCCACGGTGAACCTCTTCACCGCCGGCGTGCGCTACTCGTTCTGATCCGGCGCGGCTGACGACTCTCCTGGTGCAAACGGGGCGGGCCTGAGGGGGCCCGCCCCGTTCTTGCATCCGGCATCTACAGCGCGAGTCCCGTGCTCATCATGCGGATGAGCTGCGTGACGTTCTGTGCCTGCATCTTCTTCATGAGCTTGGAGCGGTACAGCTCCACCGTCTTGGGGCTGAGCGACAGTTCGCGCGCCATGATCTTGTTGCTCTTGCCGTCCTTCAGGCCTTCCATCACGTCGGCTTCGCGCGGCGAGAGCGAGGCCACGCGTTGCTCGAACTCGCGCTGCGCCCACGAGGACTGCATGATCTCGTGCGCATGGCAGAAGGCTTCATCCACCGCCTGGCGCAGCAGGTCCGGCAGCGTGGGTTTTTCCAGGAAGTCGATGGCCTGGTGCTTCTTCATCGCCTCGACCACGGTGGGCACGTCACCCTCGTGCGAGACGTAGACCACCGGCAGGCGCAGGCCCTGCGCCGTGAGCGACTCATACAGGCGCAGGCCGGACATGGCCGCCATCTGCACCTCGATCATGAGGCAGGCCAGGTCGTGCGGTGCGCCGGGGCGCATGCGTGCTTCCTGCCAGTCGCCCAGCACCTGCAGCGCATCGTGCGGACCGTCGAGGCCGACGATGCGGTAGCCCGCCGCATCCAGCCACTGCGCCGCGGTGTCGCGAAACGCCTGGCTCTCGTCGATGATGAACAAGGTCCGCCGGCTCATCGCATGTACCTCGCTGCGATGAAGCGGTCCAATGGGGTTGAAGTGAATGAGGCAACGCGGGCGATGACGCGCCCGCAGGTGAGGCCCGTGCCGGCCCACCCGTTCGGTGATGACATGTTTTTTCTCCCTTGTGTCGTTCGCGCTATGTTTTGTGATCGCGAACGGCGGGATTTGAAACTGTCGGTGCCTGCGCTGTCCAGGGCGCGTTGCAGTTCGTTGCGAAAGGCCCCCATTGCTCGCACAGCACGCATCCATCAAGCAACGCCCGCGGGACTGGCTTTGCCAGCCCGCAGGGTGGCGCCCAAGGGCCACGAAGGGGCCCCTGCGTGACCCCTGGGGCAGGAGCGCAGCGACTGGGGGGCCTTTTTTCAGAAGCTGTGGAACACGCCGAGCGCGTAGCCGGATTTGTTGGTGCCCGTCGGTGCCTTGCTGTCGCTGGCCACGACCGCGAAGACGTTGGTGCGCTTGGACAGGAAGTACTTGTAGCCCAGCGACAGCAGCTGCTCCACCTTCACGCCGCCCTGGTCCTGCGTGTTGTACGAGCCGATGACCTGCCCCGCGCCCACCGGGGCGGTGAAGCCGACGATGAGGTTCTTGCGCTTGACCTGCGCCGCATCCTGGCCCGAGCCGTAGCCGCCGTACAGCTTGACCGCGCCGAAGTCGTAGGTGGCGGCCAGCGAGGTCCAGCGCTCGTCGCTGCTGCCGTCGTTGGAGGCCTCGTAGCCCGCGCCCAGGTACAGCGGGCCGTCGCCGTAGCTCACGCCGAAGTTGACCGGGTGCTTGCCGCCCGTGCCCACGGCTTCCACCGAGTACTGCGCGCCGAAGCTCACCGGCCCGAAGCTGTTCTCGTAGCTCACCGAGTTGTTGACCCAGAACGCTCCCAGGCAGCCGCCGGAGAAGGCCGGGCCGCAGCCCACCGTGGGATAGCTGCCTTCACCCAGCGTGCCCATGCCGAAGGGGTCGGAGGCGTACTGGGACTTCAGGAAGGCCTGCGACCACCAGCGGCCCAGCTTCACCGAGCCCATGCCCTCGCTGCTCAGGCCCACCCATGAGCCACCCTTCCAGAACGTGGCGCCGCCGCCGACGGTGCCGTCGTCCGGGTTCAGCCGGTGCTCCAGGTAGAACGAGGCCTTCAGGCCGCCGCCCAGGTCTTCGTCGCCCTTGAAGCCCAGCCGGCTTCCGCCCATGTCGTAGAGCTGGGTGCCCGGGGCGTTCTGGGTCTGCCGACCCACCTGTGCCTCCAGGAAGCCGAACACCGTCACCGACGGCTCGGCCCAGGCGCCCGTGCAGGCCGCCAGCGCGGCCAATCCCGACAAGACTCGCTTGTTCATGAAAAATGTCTCCAGATTGATTGATTTACGAGTGAGAGATGTCATCAGGAAAGCTTCTGCAACCCATTGTCCCGACGGAAACTTCCTGTGACGTGTAAATAATAAATCAATCGTAATAGATCAACTAAAGAAATTTCACATCAATCCGAAGATGGTGCTTAGAGGCGACACCAGCGCGGGGCTGGCCCGCCGCCTGAAGCAGGAGACATCCCATGAAGTTCCAGGTGAAGGTCGGGTCGGGCGGCAGCGTCGCTGGTCGGATCACGCTCATCGGCGCAGCCGTGTTGCTGGCGGTGATCGGCGCGATCAGCGCAGTGATGACGGTGATGCTGGCCAAGCGGGCGCAGGAGCGCACGGTGTCCTGGGTGGACGCCAAGGTGGAAGCGGTGGCCCAGGCCATGGACGCCCACGACCAGACCTCCAAGCTGATGGTCGAGCGCTTCTTCAAGGTCTTCGGCGACCAGTTCGGCAAGCACTTCGCGCTGGACGAGGCCAACGGCCGCCTGACTCAGCTGGGCATCGCGCTCAACGAGTACCACAACCCCTGCGACAAGTTCACCGACTTCACCGGCGGCGCGGCCGCGGTCTTGATGAAGCGCGGCAACGACTTCGTGGCCATCAGCACCTCGTTGAAGGACGCGAAGCAGGAGCGTGCGATGGGCATGGTGGTCGGCACGAACCACCCGGCGCATGCGGCGCTGCTGCGTGGCCAGCCCTACGTGGCCCGCACGACGCTGTACGGGCGGCCCTACGTCACGCGGCTGCAGCCGGTGCGTGACCTGCAGGAGCGCATCGTCGGCGCGCTGTTCGTCGCCTTCGACCTGACGGAGTTCGACCGCGCGCTCGATCAGGCGGTGGCGGCGGCCCGCTTCTTCGATTCAGGCGGCGTGGTGGTGATCGATCCGCGCAGCGGCACAGACGCGGTGCTGGCCTGGCCGGCGAGCCTGCGTGGCCGAACGCTCGCCGAGGTCGGCGGCGCAGGCCGCGGCGTGCTCGCGGCGGTGCGCGATGGCCAACCCGGCACAGCGATCACCGGCTTCCAACCCCTGCTGCAGCCGCGCGCCACCGACCGCTTCGCCGTCGCACGCCAGAGCACCTCCACCGGCTGGTGGGCGGTCGGCGAGGTCTCCAGCAGCGAGGCGATGCGCACCCAGTGGCAGACGCTGGCGCCCTTCCTCGCGCTCTTCGCCGTGGCCGCGCTCGCGTTGTGTGCTGGCCTGTACGTGCTGATGCGGCGCTGGATCGCCCGCCCGCTGCACACCGTCACCACTGCGCTCGGCGCGGTGGCCGACGGCGATCTCGCCACGGCGGTGCAGACCAACCGCCGCGACGAGATCGGCCAGATGATGCGCGGCGTCGAGACCATGCGCCTGCGCTTCGTCGACATGCTGGGTGCGGTGCGCTCCTCGGCCGATGCCATCTCGGTCGCATCCAGCGAGATCGCCAGCGGCAACCACGACCTGAGTCGCCGCACAGAGGAAGCCGCGGCCCGCCTCCAGGAGACGACGGCGGCGATGGAGCAGATCCACGGCCAGGTGCAGCAGGCGGCCGATGCGGCGCGCGCGGCCGACGACCTGGCCAGCGGTGCATCCGAGGCCGCGCAACGCGGCGGCGATGCGGTGAGCCAGGTGGTGCGCAAGATGGCCGGCATCTCCACCAGCAGCCAGCGCATCAGCGAGATCACGGGGGTGATCGACGCCATCGCCTTCCAGACCAACCTGCTGGCGCTCAACGCGGCGGTGGAGGCGGCGCGCGCCGGCGAGAGCGGGCGCGGCTTCGCGGTGGTGGCCAACGAAGTGCGCAGCCTCGCGCACCGCGCGGCGGATGCAGCCAAGGAGATCAAGCAGCTCATCAACACCAGCACGGACGAGATCCGCAGCGGCTCTGCGCTGGCCGATGCAGCCAACGATCGCATGCATGAAATCGTGGGCAGCGTGCAGCGCGTCAACGAGGCGCTGGTCACCATCACCGCGAGCACGAGGAAGCAGTCCGACAGCCTGGGCGAGGTGCATGGCTCGGTGAACACGCTGGACCACATGACCCAGCAGAACGCCGCGCTGGTGGAGCAGTCGGCCGCGGCGGCCAGCAGCCTGGAATCTCAGGCGGGCAAGTTGGTGGATGCGATGAGCCTGTTCAGGCTCACGGCGTGACTGCGTAGATCACCAACGCAGCGAGGGCGTGATGACCGATGCGTCCCACATGGACACCATCTCGTCGTCCAGCGCGGTGAGGGTCAGCGAGGCGCCGGCCATCTCCAGCGAGGTGGTGTGGTTGCCGACCAGCCAGCGTTGCACTTGCAGGCCGTGCTCGCGCAGCTGGTCCGTCGCGAGCTTGTTCAGCAGGTGCAGCTCGATGAGTGGGGTGCCACCAAAGCCGTTGACGTGCAGCAGCACCTGGCGCCCGCGCTCGAGGCGCAGGTCCTGCAGGATGGGTTCGAGCAGCATGGCCACGATCTTGTCGGCCGGCATCATCGAACGCCGGTGGCGCCCCGGCTCGCCATGGATGCCCACGCCGACTTCCATCTCGCCCTCGCCGATGTCGAAGGTGGGTGCGGCGGCATCGGGGACGATGCAGCTGGAAAAGGCGATGCCCATCGAGGTGGTGCTCGCGTTGACGCGGTCGCCCAGTGCCTTGCATTCGTACAAATCTGCTCCGGCCTCTGCAGCAGCGCCGACCATCTTCTCGACGATGACCGTGCCGGCCACGCCGCGCCGGCCGGTGGTGTGCGTGGAGTTCTCCACGGCCACGTCGTCGTTCACGAGCAGGGTGAGGTGGTCGATGTCCAGCATGTCGCTGGCCATCTGGAAGCTGGTGCAGTCGCCGGCGTAGTTCTTCACGATGAGCAGCACGCCCTGGCCGGCATCCACACGCTGCGCAGCGGCGACGATCTGGTCGGGCACCGGCGCAGTGAAGACCAAGCCGGGGCAGGCCGCGTCGAGCATGCCGTGCCCGACGTAGCCGCTGTGCAAGGGCTCGTGGCCGGAGCCGCCGCCCGAGACCAGCGCCACCAAGCCCCGCTTGGGCACGCGGCGATGGATGAACAGCGGGTCTTCGTTGAGGGCCAGCAGGTCGGCATGGGCCATGACCAGCCCGGCGGCACTGTCAGGAACGAGATCGTCGACCGAGTTGATGAATTTCTTCACGGCGCTGGGGGTCCTCCATCGAGGATTCTGGACCTCGCGTCAGACCGTGTCACGCGAGGTTTTCCGCGGTCAGGATCTCCACGCGCGGGTTGCTCGCCACCAGCGCGCCGCGCACGCCGTCGCACAACGCGCGCAGCACGCGGGCCGCGGCCGTCACGGCGTAGTGCACGTCCTGGTGGAGCACGTAGCCCAGGCTGCCCGAGATGAGCATCGAGCGGTGCACTTCGAGCAGGTCGTGCGCGACGAACATCGTCGCCTCGTGGCTGATGCCCAGCTCCGTCATCGCGCGGGCGATGCCGAAGCTGGACGGCCCCACGTTGTAGACGCCACCCAGGGGCGGACCGTCCTTGGCGGCGAGCACGCCGCGGGCGTAGTCGAAGGCCTCGTCTTCCGACTCGGGCAGGTCGAAGAAGCGCGCCGGCTGGATGTGGGAGAAGCGCTCCTCCAGCACCTGCTGGAAGCCGATGCGCCGGTCGATCTCCGCCGCGTAGCGCGTGGCCGGCGAGAAGAGGGCGCAGGTGCCCGCCTGATCGCGCGGCATCGACCGCCCCACCAGCAACCCGGCCGTGCGGCCCGCCGCGCGGTTGTCGGCGCCGATGGCGGTCTCGCGCATGGAGCCCGGCACGTCGGAAAACAAGGTCACCACATGCACGCCGGCGCGCACCAGTTCGTTGATGGCGAGCTTCACCTGCGGCACGTCCGGCGCGAGCAGCGCGATGCCGTCCAGGTCGCTGAGCTTCATCAGCTCGGCCGCGCAGGCGTTCGGGTCGCCCACCGGCACGCGGTGCGTGATCTCGGTGATGTGCTGGTGCCGGAACTCGCCGGCCGCCTGGGCCACGACGCGGTCCACCAGGTCGAAGAAGCCGCGGCGCGTGCCCGGCAGCACGAAAGCGAAGCGGTAGTTCGACGTCGACCGCGGCCGCCCCCGCACCGGGGCGCCGCCGCCCAGCGTGGCCAGCGCCTCCCTGACCTTGTGCACGGTGGTCGGGTTCACGCCCGGCCGGTTGTTCAGCACCCGATCCACGGTCGCGGTGCTGACCCCGGCGGCTTCGGCGATCTGGGTGATGGTGACTGGATTCGGCATGAAAGCGGCGCCTGGGCGCGCCGGAAAGTAAATCCATCGGAGTGTCGCCGAAGTCGGGGTGATCGACCAGCGGGGCCACCCCTGCCTGCACACGGCCGCGCGAACTGTGATGTGCTTATCGGCAAAGAAGATGTGTTTAGGGTTTTTATTGAGTGATTTATTTTTTGATCGACATAAAGTTCATCCCAGCGGCCCTTCCGCCGCCTTCACCGCTCAAACAGGAGACACGTAGATGACCAAGATGACCAAGGTGGCGATCGCGGCCGGCGCGTTCGTGACCGCCACGCTCATGAGCACCGGCGCTCAGGCCCAGCAAAAGCAGCTCACGCTGTGCTGGGCGGCCTGGGACCCGGCCAACGCGCTGGTCGAGTTGTCGAAGGACTTCACCGCCAAGACGGGCATCGCGATGAAGTACGAGTTCGTGCCCTGGCCGAACTTCGCGCAGCGCATGCTCAACGAGCTCAACAGCAAGGGCAAGCTGTGCGACCTGCTCATCGGCGACAGCCAGTGGATCGGCTCGGCCGCCACCGAAGGCCACTACGTCAAGCTCAACGAGTTCTTTGACAAGAACGGCATCAAGATGAGCGACTTCATGCCCGCCACCGTGACGGGCTACTCGGAGTGGCCCAAGAACACGCCCAACTACTGGGCCCTGCCCGCGATGGGCGACGCCGTCGCCTTCACCTACCGCAAGGACTGGTTCGCCCGTCCTGAGCTGCAGGCCGAGTTCAAGAAGAAGTACGGCCGCGCGCTCGAAGCCCCCAAGACCTGGGACGAGTTCAAGCAGGTCGGCGAGTTCTTCCAGAACCGCATGATCGACGGCAAGAAGGTCTACGGCGCGGCTCTGTATACCGAGCGCGGCTCCGAAGGCATCACCATGGGCGTGACGAACACCATGTACGCCTACGGCTTCGACTACGAGAACCCGAAGAAGCCGTACGAGATGAAAGGCTTCGTCAACAGCGCCGGCGCCGCCAAGGGCCTGAAGCTCTACAAGGACCTGTACGACTGCTGCACGCCGCCCGGGCATTCCAACGCCTACATGACCGAAGACCTCGACGCCTACAAGTCGGGCCAGGTCGCGATGCAGATGAACTTCATCGCCTTCTTCCCGGGCATCTCCAAGGACCCGAACGTCGGCGGCGAGAAGACCGGCTTCTTCGCGATCCCCAAGGGTGACAAGCACTTCGCGCAGCTCGGCGGCCAGGGCATCTCTGTCGTCAAGTACTCCGACAAGAAGGACATGGCGCTGGACTACCTCAAGTGGTTCGCGCAGCCCAGCGTCCAGAAGAAGTGGTGGGACAGCGGCGGCTTCACCTGCCACACCGCCATCCTCAATGCGCCGGGCTTCGACAAGAGCACGTCGTACGCCAAGGTGTTCCTCGACTCCATGAAGATCGTCAAGGACTTCTGGGCCGAGCCGACCTATGCGCAGCTGCTGCTGGCCATGCAGAACCGCGTGCACGACTACGTGGTCGCCGGCAAGGGCACCCCTCAGGCCGCGCTCGACTCGCTCGAGAAGGACTGGGAAGAAGTGTTCAAGGAAGACGGGAAGCTGAAGTAACCAAAACCGGGAAGATGAAGTGAAACCAATGGTGTTCGCACGGTGGGGGGTGAGGCCAGACCCACTGTCTTCGCGGGGCGCCGGGAGCGAAAGCTCCCGGGCACCCGCCCTTTTCGGCCGGGGCCGGGGCCAGGGCCTGTCCGACAAGACGCTGGCCTGGCTGTTCGTGGGGCCGACGGTGCTGCTGCTGCTGGCCTTCAACATCTTCCCGCTGCTTTGGACGATCTGGCTCTCGTTCACCAACTACCGGGCCAACCGGCCCGGCGCGGACAGCGTGTGGATGGGCATCGCCAACTACAAGCGCGTGCTCAACGACGAAGCGCTGTGGGAGCACATGCAGGTCACCGCGCACTTCCTGTGCTGGTCGATCTCGCTGCAGCTGCTGCTGGGCTTCGGCCTCGCGCTGATGCTCAACCGCAAGTTCCGCTCGCACAGCTTCTGGAGCACGGCCATCTTGCTGCCGATGATGCTGGCGCCTGCGGTGGTGGGCACCTTCTGGAAGTACTTCTTCGAGCCGCAGTACGGCATCTTCAACCAGATCGTGGGCTTCTTCGGCGGGCCGACCACCTTCACCATGCTGGGCGACACGCAGCTCTCGCCCTGGGCGATCGTGCTCGTGGACACCTGGATGTGGACGCCCTACGTGATGCTGCTGCTGCTCGCTGGCCTGCGCTCCATTCCGCCTTACCTCTACGAAGCGGCCGAGATCGACCGGGCCTCGGAGTGGACGAAGTTCTGGCGCGTGACGCTGCCGATGGTGATGCCCTTCATCCTGCTGGCGCTGCTGTTTCGCACCATCGAGAACTTCAAGATGTTCGACCTGGTGGACAACCTCACCAACGGCGGCCCTGGGTCGGTGACGGAGCTCGCGTCGATCTCGCTCAAGCGCGAGGCCTTCGAGAAGTGGCGTACCGGCTACGCCTCGGCCTTCGCGATCATCCTCTTCGTGGCGATCTATGGCCTGTCGCTGGTGGCAGTGCGCTTCCTTGAGAAGGTGAAGCAGCGATGAAAACCATTCCTCACTCGCCGTTGGAGCCGACGGCACGCGCCAAGTGGTTCGCCGGCACCACCGTCATCGCCTACGCGTTGATCTCGCTGATCCCGCTGGTGTGGATCTTCATGACGAGCTTTCGCACGCCCGAAGACGCCATCGCGTACCCGCCCAAGGTCATCGCGCAGCCGTCGCTGATCGGCTACGTGAACCTGTTCACCACCCGCTCTCGCGTCGGTGCGGATGAACTGGCCGCGCTGCCGCCGCCCAAGACCTGGTACGAGAGCCTGGTGCGCGATCAGCAGATGATCCTCGCGGGCCCCTCGCGCTTCACGGACCGCTACGCCAACTCACTGTTGATCGGCTTCGGCTCCACGCTGCTGTCGGTCGCCCTGGGCACGCTGGCCGCCTATGCGTTCTCGCGCTTTCGGGTCCCCGCCAAGGAAGACCTGCTGTTCTTCATCCTGTCCACGCGGATGATGCCGCCCATCGCGATCGCGATTCCCGTGTACCTGATGTTCCGCCAGGTCGGGCTGAACGACACGCACCTGGGCCTCATCCTGCTGTACACGGTGGTGAACCTGTCGCTGTCGGTGTGGCTGCTGCAAGGCTTCATGGACGAGATCCCGCGCGAGTACGAAGAGGCCGCGATGGTCGACGGCTACACGCGCTGGCAAGCTTTCGTGAAGGTGGTGCTGCCGCAGGCCGCGACGGGCATTGCGACCACCGCGATCTTCTGCCTGATCTTCGCGTGGAACGAATACGCCTTCGCCCTGCTGCTGACCAGCGGCACGGCGCAGACCTCACCCCCGTTCATCCCGACCATCATCGGCGAGGGCGGCCTGGACTGGCCTGCGATGGCAGCGGGCACCACGCTGTTCCTGCTGCCGGTGCTGTTCTTCACCGTGCTGTTGCGCAAGCACTTGCTGCGCGGCATCACTTTCGGAGCGATCCGCAAATGAAGTTCTTCCGCCGGACTCCCTGGGAGCGCGTCACCACTGGGCTCATCGGGCTTGGGCTGGTGATGCTGATGCAGCCCTGGTCCATCGATGTCTTCAGCTATGCCTTCACTGTGCTGTTGGCTGGTGTCGTCGGGTATTCGATCGCTGGCAAGTTGCCTCACTGATGTCATGAACTACTTCGCTGTACCGAGCTTTCGTTTTTCGCGGGAACGGGCGGGCGGGGCGTGCTGCTCCGCTCATGTCCCCCGAGTCCGGCCTGCGGCCGGCCTCTCCTCCTTTACTTCGCTACGCAGCACGCCCCGCCCACCCGTTCCTGCACCAGGTGTTCGCGGCGATGGTGCGGCACGGGGGTGTTTGCAAAGAGCGGCTGGTGGCCGACGTAGCGAAGTAAAGGAGGAGGACTGGGCGCAGCCCAGTCCGGGGGACATGAGCGGAGTCGGCCGCCAGCCGCTCTCTGCACCCACCAATCGTCCAGGAGGCCAATGAACCATGGCCGAGATCCGAATCCAAAACCTGCAGAAGCGATTCGCGGACTTCACCGCGGTGAAGAACTCGTCGCTGCTGCTTGAAGACGGCAAGTTCGTCGTGCTGCTGGGGCCCTCGGGCTGCGGCAAGACCACGACGCTTCGCATGGTGGCCGGACTGGAGTTTCCGACCGATGGGCAGATCCTGCTCGATGGTGAGGATGTGACCTACCGTCGGCCTCGCGAGCGGGACATCGCGATGGTGTTCCAGTTGTTTGCGTTGTACCCGCACATGGGCGTTCGGGACAACCTGGAGTTTCCGCTTCGCAATGAGCGGTTGCCTCGGGTGGAGATTGATCGGCGCATCAAGGAAGTGGCGGGCATTCTGCGGATTGAGCATCTGCTCGGGTCTCGCGTGGGTGGCCTGGCAGGTGGCGATCGGCAACGTGTGGCGCTGGGTCGTGCCATCGTTCGGCAGCCCAAGGCGTTCCTCATGGATGAGCCGCTGGGCACGCTCGATGCCGAGTTTCGCGAGCTGATGTGCGTGGAGCTGCGCAAGCTGCACGAGAAGCTCAAGACGACCACCGTGTTCGTCACGCATGACCAGAACGAGGCGATGGCGCTGGCTGACCACATCGTCGTCATGAACCAGGGCGAGATCCTTCAGGCGGACGATCCGCAGGGCATCTACAACTTTCCGAGTTGCGTGTTCGTGGCGCGCTTCATCGGGCGGCCGCCGATGAACCTGCTTAAGGTCAACGGGGCGGTGTCCGCGGGCATGAAGCGCGTGGCGCTGGATGGGCAGTCGGTGGATGTGCCGATGATCGAAGCCGCGGCCGGCAGTGCGCTGCTGGGCGTGCGGCCGGAGCACGTCCACCTCGGAGCGCCGGGCTCCGGGCTCGATGCGCAGGTCCAGCACGTCGAGTACTTCGGCTCGCACTGGATCGCCGAGCTCACGAGTTCGGCCGGTTCCTTGAAGGCGGTCGTCGACAAGAGCATGAAACCCAAGGCAGGCGATGCCGTGGGCCTGGGCTTCGACACGCAGCGCGTCGTGCTGTTCGACGCCACCACCGAACGCCTGCTGCCCAGCATCACCACCTCCACCCACAAGCCGAGCATGTGCCATGGCTAGCATTTCATTGTCAGGCGTCACCAAGCGCTTCGGCCCGGTCACCGCGGTCGACGACCTCCAGCTGGATGTGCAAGACGGCGAGTTCTTCGTGCTGCTGGGCCCGAGCGGCGCAGGCAAGACCACCACGCTGCGGCTGGTGGCCGGCATCGAGCGGCCCGACGAGGGGCGGGTGCTGATGAACGGTGAAGACATCACCGACATGCCGCCCGCGCAGCGCGATTGCGCCTTCGTGTTCCAGCAGTACTCGCTGTACCCGCACCTCACGGTGTTCGACAACATCGCCTTTCCGCTGCGCTCGCCGATGCGTCGCACGCCCCCCGCTGAGATCAAGCAGCGCGTGGAGCGCGTCGCGCAGACGCTGCACATCGAGAACAAGCTGCACCGCAAGGCGACGGCGCTGTCCGGCGGGGAGATGCAGCGTGTGGCCATCGGCCGGGCGCTGGTGCGCGAGCCGCGGGTGTTCCTCATGGACGAGCCGCTGTCTTCGCTGGATGCCCAACTGCGCGAGGAGTTGCGCGTCGAGCTCAAGCGCCTGCAGCGCCAGAGCGGCGCCACCGTCCTGTACGTGACGCACGACCAGGTCGAGGCCACCACGCTCGCCGACCGCATCGCCATCCTCGAGCACGGCCGCATCCAGCAGGTGGGCACGCCGCTGCAGGTCTACGAAGACCCGCAGTCGCTGCACGTCGCGCAGCGGCTGGGTGCGCCGGCCATCAATGTGCTGCCGGCCGAATGGTTCGAGGGCAGCGGGCCGCCGCGGGCCACGCACGTGGCCATCCGTCCCGAAGACGTGGCGGTGGGCGCGGGCAACGGCCCCTCGCACTTCGACGTCATCGAGTGCTCGCTGGTCAAGCACCTGGTGGTGGCCGAGCGCTCCGGCGTGGAGGTCCGCGCCCACACGCGCATGGACCAGGCACTGCATCCCGGCGCGCCGGTGCGCCTTTCCTTTCCGCCCGATCGTTGCCTGTTCTTCGACGCATCGGGCCAGCGCTTGCCTGTTTGATGGGAGTTACTGAATGAACACTGCCTTGATCCTCGCGTCGATCGCTGCCGTGCAGCACGACATCCTCAGTCACGAATCCGAGATCGAATCGCTGGACCGCGCGATCGGCGACGGCGACCACTTCATCAACGTGCGCCGCGGCTGCGAGGTGCTGGTCGCGCTGAGCCCATCCCTGCAGGACGCGCCGCCCTCGATCGCGCTGCAGAAGATCGGCCTGAAGCTGCTGGGCACCATCGGCGGCGCTTCCGGGCCGCTGATCTCCAGCTTCTTCCTCGCCATGGGCAAGAGCTTCGAGGGCATCGACGAGCCCGACCGCCGCCAGTTCGCCACGGCCTTCGCCGCCGGCGTGGAGGCCATCAAGAGCCGCGGCAAGGCCGACGTGGGCGAGAAGACGATGCTCGACGTGCTGATTCCCGCCTCGCGCCTGCTCTCTCGCATGACGGACGAAGGCGCCGGGCTGCCCGAGCTGTGCGCGCAGATGCACGAGGAGGCGCAACGCAACATGCTCGCCACGAAAGACATGATCGCCACCAAGGGCCGCGCGTACTTCCTCGGCGAGCGCGCGCTGGGCCACATCGACCCGGGTTGCAAGACCTGCGAGGTCGCCATCGGGGCTGTGTGCAAGACCGTTCTGCAGGAGGTCACGGTATGAAGAAGTTCATCAACGAGATCGATGCCGTCATGCGTGAATCGCTGGGCGGCATGGTGGCGGCCCACCCGGAGCTGCTGCGCGTCGAGTTCGAGCCCACGTTCATCGCGCGGGTCCAGCGCGCCAGCAAGAAGGTGGCGCTGCTGTCGGGCGGCGGCTCGGGGCATGAGCCGCTGCACGCCGGCTTCGTCGGCCGGGGCATGCTGGACGCCGCCTGCCCGGGCCAGGTCTTCACCTCGCCCACGCCCGACCAGATGCTGGCCGCGGCCGAGGCGGTGCATGCGGACCGTGGCGTGCTATTCATCGTGAAGAACTACGCCGGCGATTCCATGAACTTCCAGATGGCCAGCGAGATGCTGGAGATCGAGAACGCCACCGTGCTCGTCAACGACGACGTGGCGGTGGAGAACTCCACGCACACCACCGGCCGCCGCGGCGTGGCCGGCACGCTGATGGTGGAGAAGATGGTGGGCGCCGCCGCGGAGCGCGGCGCGACGCTGATGGAATGCAAGGCGGTGGGCGACCGCGTCAACGCGGCCACGGCATCGATGGGCGTGGCCTTCACCAGCTGCACCGTGCCGGCGGCCGGCCGTGCCACCTTCGACATCGGCGACGATGAGATCGAAGTCGGCGTGGGCATCCACGGCGAGCCCGGCCGCCGCCGCGAGAAGATCAAGCCCGCCTCGCGCATCGTCGAGGACCTGCTGGGCGCCATCGTCGGCGACCTGAAGCCCGAGCGCGGCAGCGAAGTGCTGCTGCACGTCAACGGCTTCGGCGGCACGCCGCAGATGGAGCTGTACCTGCTGTACCACTGCGCCGCCGAGCAGCTGCGTGCGCAGGGCTTCAAGCCGGTGCGCTCGCTGGTGGGCAACTACACGACGTCGTTGGAGATGGCCGGGGCCTCGCTCACGGTCACGGTGCTCGATGAAGAGCTGAAGTCGTTGTGGGACGCGCCGGTGCACACCGCGGCGCTGCATTGGTAGGAGCCGGGCCATGGACCGTCGCAATGTGTTGTTTGGCATGGGGTTGGCGGCGGTGCCGCCGGCCCTGTGGCCGGTGGCCTGCCAGGCCATCAGCAGTGACAGGTCGCCGATCCGCCTCGGGCAATCGGCGCCCATCAGCGGGTCCCTCGCGCAGGTGGGCATTGCCTTCCGCGACACGGCGCTGGCCGTGTTCGCTGAAGTCAATGCGCAAGGCGGCATCAACGGACGCGACATCGAGCTGACCACGCTCGATGATGAAGACCGGCCGGAGCGCACGGCGGTCAACGTCAAGCTGCTCGCGGCCGAGCATCGCGTGGTCGCGCTGTTCGGCTTCGTGGGGGCGGGGGCCCACCGGGCCGGGGCGAGAGGGGCGGCAGAGGAGGGTCTGCCGTACATCGCCCCGGTCAGCGGCTCGCAGGAGCTGCGCTCCGGCGCATTGCCGTGGGTCTACAACCTGCGCGCCGGGCATGTGGACGAGATCGACTACATCGCGCGGCACACGCGGCAGATCGGCATCCAGCGCGTGTCGCTGGTGTCCGAATACAACTCGCAGGGCTGGGAGCTGCGCGATGCGCTCATCGCTGCCTTCGAGGCGCGCGGCAGCCAGGTCGCGTCCATCAGCAGCGTGGACCATGAAGGCAGCCGCTACAGCCTGCCGGGCGCGGTGTCGTCGGTGCTGGTGCGCGACCCGCAGGCCATCGTGCTGGGGTCGGACTACGTGGCCAGCGCACGCTTCGTGGAAGCCGTGCGGCGCGTGGGCTACACCGGTCTCTTCTACACGCTGTCGACAGTCGGTGGCGGACCCTTGATGCAACAGCTCGGCCCCTTGGCCACGGGCATCTCGGTGACGCAGGTCGTGCCCTTCCCATGGACGGCCTCGGCGCAGGTCGGCCGCCACTACCAGGCCTTCTGCGCACGCCGCAAGATCGACCCATCCTTCGCGGGCATGGAGGCGTGGCTGGCCGCGAACCTGCTGGTGGATGCCTTGCGCCGCGCCCACGAGATCACGCCGGCCCGGCTCGCCGAGGCGCTGGATGCCAGCGCGCCGCGCGACTTCGGCGGCTTCGTCGCCGGCTTCTACTCGAACGCACGCACCCGCCGCACGCCGGCCCAGGTGGACCTCACGGTGTTCTCGCGCAACGGAAAGTTCATCAAGTGAGCATGAACAAGCTCGTCATCGGCAACTGGAAGATGCACGGCAGCCCGGCCGACCTGTGGGACCTGGCGCACGCCGTGCAGCGCGACGGCCTGGCCTGCGATGCGGCCGTGTGCGTGCCCTTCCCGCTGCTGCCGGCGGCCCATTCGGCACTGCAGGCCTCGCCCCTGCGCTGGGGCGCGCAGGACTGCTCGGTGCATGCCGGCGGCGCGCACACCGGCGAGGTCTCGGCCGAGTTGATCGCACGGCTGGGGGCGCGCTACGTGATCGTCGGTCACTCCGAGCGGCGCGTGGCGCTGGGCGAGTCCGACGCGCTGGTGGCCGAGAAGGCGCACCGTGTGCTGGCCGCGGGCATGACGCCGGTGGTGTGCATCGGCGAGACCTCGGCCGAGCGCGATGCGAACGAGACGGCGACCGTGCTCAAGCGCCAGCTCGCGCCGCTGGCACGGGTGCTGGGCCGCGCACTGAGCGCGGTGGTGCTGGCCTACGAGCCGGTGTGGTCCATCGGCAGCGGCGACGCCGCAGCACCGGGTGTCATCGCCGACACGCTGGGGCTCATCGAACGCACGCTGCACTTCCAGGCCGGCATGCACCAGGGCGCGATGCGCGTGCTCTACGGCGGCAGCGTGAACCCGCGCAATGCGGCGGCGATCATGGCCTGCCCGGGGGTGGATGGCGTGCTGGTGGGCGGGGCGTCCTTGCATCCTGCGGACTTCCTCGACATCTGCCGAGCCGCGAGACGAATGGCCAACGACAGGGAGATGGTGGTGATCCAGGGTTCGTGAACAGCGAGCCAGGCCTCCACCCGAGGTTCGGGTGAGGAGACTTTCGATGTGCATCAAGGTCAGCCGCGACGAGCAGTTGCAAGCGCGCAGCTGCGCGAGAGTCCAACGCAGCGAGCCCACGTGGCGCGAAGGTCGCGCCCTGCTGCTGGACGCGCTGGTGAGCATGGCGCGGGCCGGCGGCGGCCTGCTCATCGTGCCCGGCGACGAGACCGTGCTGCTGAGCGGCCGCATGCCGCAGCACCTGGTGCCTACGCTGCGCCACCGCGCGGCGCGTGCAGCCGACGAGGGGACGGACGGCGTGGACATCCGCTTCGAGCCGGACGGATTGCGCCAGGGCCTGCGGCTGCGCCACCTGATGCTGCTGGTGCTGCGAGAGCACGGCGTGGTGATGGGCACCGTGGTGATGATCGACCTGCCGGCGATGGACGACGCCGCGCACCGAGCGCTGCACGCCATGGGCCTGGCGCTGGCGAACCAACTGCGCATGGAACGCCAGGCCCAGGCCGCCGCGCTGCAGGCCCAGCGTGTGGAGGACGTGGCCTATGCCAGCGGCGACTGGCTGTGGGAAACCGATGCGGCGGGTGTCTACACCTGGATTCTTCGCGACCAGTCGCGCGGCCTGGCCGGCGACGCGCAGCCCGAGGTCGGCCAGGCCATGCAGCACGCACAGGTGGTGGACTGGGTGGGCGAGCCCGTCTCGCCACCGCTGTCGCTGCAAGACGTGCTCGACAAGCGCCACCCCGTGGTGCGGCTGGTCAGCGCCGAGCGCGACGGCGAGCGTGTGCGCTTCGTGTCGCGCAGCGCGGTGCCGGTGCTGGCGGCCGATGGCGTGTTCCTCGGCTACCGCGGCTCCGCGCGCGACGTCACCGAGAGCGTGCAGGCCAAGGCCGAGCTGTGGCGGCGCGAGCACCAGCTCTTGCAGATGACGCTGGCCAAGGAAGAGGCCGAGGCTGCGAACCGCGCGAAGTCGGTGCTGGTGTCCAAGGTGGGCCATGAGCTGCGCACGCCGCTGAACGCCATCGTCGGGCTGGCCCAGCTCATCCGCATGAGGCAGCGCCCGGGCCACGACGGCGGGCCGGTGGACCGGTGGGTCGATCAGATCGCACGCACCGGCGGGCACATGGCCGACACCATCGAGGTGCTGATGGAACTGGGCCGCTCGGCCTCGGGCTGCCTGCGCGTGGGCGGCAGAAGCTTCGAGGTGGAGGATGTGCTCAATGAGGCCATCCGCATCGTCGAGCCGGAGGCTTGGCGACGCGGCATCGTCATCGCGCTGGGCGGCGACACGCGGGCGATGGTGCATGCCGACCGGCGCGCGGTGCGGCAGGTGTTCGTGAACCTGCTGAGCAATGCGGTGAAGTACAACGCCGAGCACGGCGGCGTGTCGCTGGTCGTTCGGTCGCAGGGGGAGGGCGTGAGCATCAAGGTGCGCGACACGGGGCCAGGGCTGACGCCGGAGCAGCGGGCCAGGCTGTTCCAGCCGTTCGATCGGCTGGGTGCGGAGAAGAGCAACGTGCAGGGGCACGGGCTGGGGCTGTTGATCAGCCGGGATTTGCTGGCGGCGATGGATGGGTCCATCGCGGTGGACAGCAGCGTGGGGGGAGGGTGCACGTTCACCGTGACGCTGCCGGCGGCGGTGGTGCGGTGCGAGGGGCTGGTGGGGGTGACGTCGGGGACGACGTGATGGCCAGCCTGTGGGATGGTCCCGCCGACAGGAATCGAACCTGTATTTGCCGCTTAGGAGGCGGCCGTTCTATCCATTGAACTACGGCGAGCGGGGTGGATGAAGGCGAGATTCTAGGGGTGTTCGGTGGGCTCGGTCTGTGGAGCGACTGTCAAGGTGCTCTGGTTATGCAGCCTCAACTCTAGGTAAATGGATTTGCCCCAGGGCCGCATCCAATGATTGAATTGGTAAGAAGGCTTCCGACTGATTGATGGTTCCTTGCGACCAACTGGCAGGGGGCAATGGCGCTTGTCGGGCCAGAAGCGGCGCTCCAGTGTCGCGGAGAAATTGTTCGCTTCAGACTGGATCCGGACGTCAAGCTTGGGTACCGGGCCGATGGCGGCCGTCGTCAGCGGGCACTCGAGCGCCAGCTTCTGAAGGAGCCGCAGAGCCTCCCGGAACGGGCCTCGGGTGGCAAGACAGTGGCACCCCTAGTACGCGCGCATTCAGATCCGAGGCTAGACTCAATCCAAGGCCAGACTTGTGAACTCAGCCGTCGGAGCGGTGGTCTGGACAGTCGTTCGAAACGCATCAGGGAGCGCACTTGATTGCAGAAGCCGTAGACGTCTGGGAGCCCGACACCCATCCTGATCTTCCGATCGAACGAGGCAAGCATGGGCGCGGCGTGGGCGAATGGGTGCCATTTGAGAAGCACCGCTACCTTTGCCTCTACCTGAACGCCACAAGAGAAGCCTGGAAGGGCTTCAAGAACAGGGTTCTCCTCGATCCATTCTGCGGTCCCGGTCGGGTCCAGGTTTTGGGCGAGACGATCTCCCGTGATGGCGGTACCGTAGTCGCTTACCGCCAGTCTGTGCTGTCTGGCGCTCCATTCACGCGGGTGCTGGTGGGAGATATTGATCCAGACCGCGCGGCCGCGAACGAACTGCGGCTTATGGCGCATGGTGCACCGGTCCAAAAATTTGTAGGTGCTGCCTACGAAACGGTCGATTCGATGATCAAGGCCGTGCCGTTCGGTGCCCTCGTGCTGGCATACATCGACCCGTACAACCTCGAGTACCTGTCGTTCTCGATCATCGAGCGGCTGGCTAAGCTGCAGCACGTAGATTTCGCGGTGCATTTCAGCATCATGGACCTCCACCGCAACATCGACATGGAGATGAATCCCTGCCGCGACAGGTTCAGGGATGCGCTGCCGGGTTGGCGCACCCGTCTCCCCGCCGACGAACTATCCAAACAGAGTCTGCCGAACTGGTTTTTCGAGGAGTGGTGCTCCAGGGTAAAGGATCTAGGCTTCATCGTCAGTTCGCGGATGCCGCGCATCACCGACGGCGAGGGGCGCGCCATCTACCGACTCGTGTTCTTCTCCCGGCACCCGCTGCCGAACCGCATCTGGGGCGACATTGCCCGAGACCAGAACCGCGAACTCTTCTAGGCCACCTCAGGGTTTCGGTGGCCCAGACGTCCTAGCGTCCCATGGGGATCGGCCGGGCTAGATTACGCCCTGTCAGGCTCTGGACATCATTGACGTTGCCAGGGGCATCGTCCGCACCTATGGCCGAGAGGCGAATGTCCCGACTAAGCTTGCAAGGTAGGGAGTATTGCGATGACAACCACCAGCAAAATTGAATGGACCGAGCAAACTTGGAACCCCACGGTGGGTTGCACCAAGATCTCACCGGGCTGCAAGCACTGCTACGCCGAGACCATGGCCAAGCGCCTGAATGCGATGGGCACGCCGGGCTATGCAAATGGGTTCGCACTGACGCTACTGCCGGAGCGACTGGGCGACCCTTACAAGCGTAAGAAGTCCACCGTCTACTTCGTTAACTCGATGTCAGATTTGTTCCACGACCGCGTACCGGAGTCCTTCATCGAAAAGGTTTTCGAGGTGATCGAGCACACACCGCATCACACGTACCAGATCCTGACAAAACGCGGGGCTCGAATGGTGCGCTTCTTCCGCAACCGTTCTGTACCGGCCAATGCGTGGCTGGGCGTCTCAGTTGAGGACCGGAGGTATGGCGTGCCGCGCATTGACTACCTGCGCACGGTGCCGGCGCGCATCCGATTCCTGTCGGTGGAGCCCCTGCTGGCAGATGTCGGAGAGCTAGACTTGACCGACATTCACTGGGTGATCGTAGGTGGCGAGTCTGGCCCGAAGGCCAGACCGATGAAGACGGAATGGGTGGAGTCCATACGGACGCAATGCCAGCAGCAGGACGTTGCGTTCTTCTTCAAGCAGTGGGGCGGCTGGGGTGCGGACGGGAAAAAGCGTGCCAAGGCGGCCAATGGCCGTGAGCTTAACGGGCGCACTTGGGACGAGATGCCGGCCGAGGCTGTCATACAGATCCATGCTGTCTGAGCGGTACCACAGCGATCTTGCTGTGCCTGCCCGACACAGGCACATTCCCAGGTAGGGAAGACAAGAGCGCGTCCAGCGTGCCGGTCAATGTCACACTACGCCTGGAAGTGGGGGAGTCCACCCCCGCCGGTCAAACGGCACAGCGAGGTCAAGCATGCGCTCCTGCGCAACTACTTGATCGATTACTTCCTGACGCTGGTAGCGATGCCGCACCAGGACAGGATCAAGCTCACCATCGTCGACGGCTTCTGCGGAGGCGGCCTGTACATCAGTGAGTCCGGGCACGAAGTGCCCGGCTCTCCGCTGGTGATACTGAACGCGATTCGCGAGGCCACTCTGCTCATAGAGACGCGCCAGGAACGGCGTAAGCCAATCGATCTCGACGTCGAGCTAATCTGCATCGACAAGAGCAAGACAACGTTGGACTACCTTGAGCGGCTACTCAAGGATCGCAACTATGGCGCTGCGCTGGCGGCCGGCAAGATCCAACTCGTCAAGGGGCAGTTCGACCAGCACTGCGCGGCCACCATCCAGCGCGCCAAGGGACGTAGCCGCATCTCCGGCCGGGCGATCTTCGTGCTGGACCAATACGGCTACTCCCGTGTGCCTATGCATTGCCTACGAGACATCTTCGCGACGCTCCCGCATGCAGAGGTCATTCTCACCTTCTACATCGACGCACTGATCAGCTACCTAAACGAGGTCAACCTAGCCGGCTTCGAGCAGGCCACAGGCATTCGCGGTGGCATGACGGCGGCTGAAATCGACGAGATGAAAAAGTCGCCCAAGTGGCGCGTGCACCTGCAGTCGTCCCTCTACCAGAGCCTGACCAGCCAGTGCTCAGCCAAGTTCTACACACCCTTCTTCGTTCGGCCGCAGCGTGGGCATGGGGACTTCTGGCTGCTGCACTTGTCCCAGCACTGGAAGGCTCGCGACGTGATGGCCACCACTCACTGGAACCACTCGAACCACTTCTCTCACTACGGTCGCGCCGGATTCCACATGTTCAGCACTGGCTATATCACCAAGATCGACAGTAAGGACCAGCTGCAAGGTGGGTTCGATTTCAGCGAGGTCGCCGCCTCAGTCAGTCAGGACACGATGCTGGAGCAGATCCCGGTGATGCTGTTCGATATCGCGGAAGACATCAGCTTTGAGCAGTTCTTTCTGCAGTTGATCAACACGACGCCCGCCACACGGATGATGGTCGAATCGACGCTGCTGAAGCTGAGCCAGCTGAACGAGATCCAGGTGCTCGGCGAAGACGGCGACGAGTCCCGTGCCCGTGTGCACCTGAAGCCGGACCACGTGCTGCGTCTGAACAGGCAGATCCGGCTGATGTTCTAGGCGAAAGACAGGTTGAGAGTCAGGTCGACCACTAGGCGGCGGGAGCCTAAGGCGCTACCAGTTCAAGCGCATCACCCAGAAGCCAGTGGTTCCTCGGGGATCGAAGACCATTAAGACCTTCTTGAGGCGGCATCGCGAATCGCCAAGCCACGAGGTGATGACATTAGTCTTCGGACTGAATTGACCGTGGAATTCCACCGCAATCCCCGTTGGAATACTGCCTGCGTGCCTCGCCAGTTCAGTGAGCATGTCCGCCGCGGCTCCCGCTGCAAGGTCGGTGATCGTCACGTGGTCTTCCTCATACCGGTCGCCCTCATCGATTGCCGTGGTACCCAATCCAACCTGCTTCAAGGGGTGCGTCACGTAGGCGCTGGAAAAGAGGGACAAGAAGCTGCCAACGTCTTTAGAGGCTTTCTGATTGGCGAGCAGCTCATCCTCATCAGAGAACCAATAAATCTCCTGGCCAGAAGTGGATAGGCCCCCCACCATCAGGCCGACGAGGTGCGCGACAGAGAGAGCCCGCTCGAATGCGCGAGGGCTCCACCTGTGGTGGAGGGTCTTTGTGTTAGGCCAACTCGTGCGAAGTTCGTTGCCCCAACACAAGTTCTTTACCGACTTGTGCACGGCAACGACGAGAAGGACGCCCGGGATCGCATCCGTGGCCTCGAGAAACGGAATCAAGGCCTGCTGCTTCATCACGTCGTTCAGCCCCTTAAAGGACATGCGCCTACCGTCCGGCAGGTAGCGCTGCCGGACCCGAAGCCGATCAGCCTGCCAAGACGCGGAGTTGTTGACGTCCATATAGAGCACGGCCGTCGTCTCGTACAGGCTTGCCTTGTGCCTGCCACCGTAGTCCGAAAACATGTGAATAAGAGGGCCGGGCATGTCCTCCAGACGCTCATGCTGCATGATTCTGTCCATGCTTTCGACCCACGGGTAGAGCGGTTGGCTGATGGGTTTCCACCGGCTCGCAGTGACAAGGAATGGTCGCGGCTTCAAGAGGTTTCGGTGCGATGTGGTGCGGCGGACCGATCCTTCTTTGACTAGCTGATCATCAGCCGCGGTCTCTGGCCAGTGAGGCAATGGCGAATGCGAAGTCGGCGTCGCTCGGAGAGTTGAGGACAGTGAGCGGCAGGTTCAGCTCTGCGCAAACCAGTTCTGCTTGAGTGCGCTCCTTGGCCATGAAATCGGTAAGCCAAGCGGAATCTCGATGAAGCTCATCACGCTGGGTGACACGTCCCGCCACGACATCCGGCGGTGCTTCGATCAGCACGATCGCGCTTAGATTCAGCGCTTTGAAGACATCAGCACCCAGAGGGACGAACAGTCCGTTCTGCCCCACCAGAACGAAATGGCCATCTAGGAGTAACGCTGTCCCCTCAGCGTTGTAGCGAGCGACTGCTTTGGCCAGGGCGACCTGGTTCCCGTCCACGTCGGCGACGCGCTTGTCAGTGTTCCACTCCGGCAAGGCGCGTTCTTCCTTGATGAGCACGCTCGCCGATTTGTGCATCAACCCACTCGCCGGCGGTAGGCGCTTTGCCAAATAGGTCTTGCCCACGCCGTGGATGCCGGCAACAAAGATGTTCATAGGTCGATACCTCCCGGAAACATGGCGATGATGACCCGTTGGTAGTCCGGTGGGGGCAGATATAAAAAGCCTTGTGGCGGCGTGAAGTTTGGAAACAGGTCTTTGGGATCGACCAGCACTTCGGCGGGCACGACGCGCCCCAGCATGACGCCATAGGCGAGCCTCTTCTTGCCGATGTATTCTTTTAACTCTTCTTCCGTGACGCCTCCACCATGGGATTGCGCGACCTCCCATAGGGTGTCCGGGTCGCACTCTCGAATCTCCTTGATTAGCGCAATCCCGGTCAGGCGCTGCACCGGCGCAGATGAGTAGATGACCATCACCCCAACGTCGTTGGACGGCCAGCTACGCCGGAGCTCGACGGTCTTGGTACCCGCGAGGATCAAATCCGCATACCTCGGTTTGATCGATAGCAGGACCGCCCTACCGGACGGCTGCTGCGAGGATTCTGGAAAAAGATTCATCGGAAATGTGAGTGATGGACTGGATGGGGCCGCTGACAACACGCAATGGCCGCTGCAATTGTTGGTAGGTGACGGGGCTGTCGAAGTGTTTGATGTGTCTGAATAGCATCACTTTGGTTTCGCCTCTTGCATTCTTTTGAGTCATTTCTGCGATCTGGGCATCCGTGTAGACCGTTCGCCGGCTCACTAAGCGAGCGATTTCGTCTGCCTGTCCCATCGTTTCGTAGCGCTCGATGACACCTAGAGTGGTGATCGCCTTCTGGTCCCGGCTGCGGTAGAAAAGAACTACGTCGCCCGGCTGGGGAAGCTTGCTCAGCGAGTTTGACAAGTAGGCGAGTTTGATCGCGTTGCCCACATGCCGTTGAGGGTGACCAGCGTGCAATGCCCTACCCGGAACTAGCCAGTCCGGGAAAAGGATGCTGTGAAACTCTGGGAGGATTGGGATGATGAACTTCTGGACATCGACACCCCCGATGTAGTGCGGGTAGTAGCGCCGGACGTAGTCGAGCGCATTTATCTGGACGGCGGGTGGCCGCACTGGGTGGTCCTTTACGAAAACTGCGTCACCCTGGTAGTTGCCGATCTCTCCGAAGCCGAAGTCCTCGATGAGACTGGTCAGATGATCTTGCTGGCGAGTGTTGGCGTGCAGGAAGATGTGTTCGCAAAGGTGCTGCGTGGCGTACTGGAAGGCCGCTCGCAAGAACAGCTCACCGATCTTGCGGCCACGGACAGCTTCTCCTACCTTGAAAGTACATAGCTTCAGCGCAGGGCCATGCAGGACTTGACCATCGGTAGTGACCTGCTCGTTCGTTTGGACGACGAAGATGCAGATTGCATGGATTTCCCCTTGACCCGGTTCACGGTAAACCCACGCCCGACGCCCCTCCATGGCGATGCGGCGGAACCAGTCGTTGAAGCCTGCATAGTCGCCGCGAATGCTGGTAAAGAAGTCGCTATCAAGCTGCGGCGTGAGCGTGTGGAGATCAACTTCTTCGATGTTCGGAAGCGTGACGGTGCCCGGCTCATGCAGGCGCTTAAGCCAGTCGTCGGCTGCTTGGATGTAGTAGACCCGGTCGCTCAGGCCGTGCGCTCGCGCCTTTTTGTGCAGGCCTTGGTCCTCGGTGACGAGCGCGTGGGCGGCGTTTTGTTTAAGCGCCCACAGAATGCGGTTATCACATGCCTCATTGGGCGACAAGTCGGGCGTATTCCATTCGCAGGTAGGACCTTCGGGTAGCAGTGTGTACTGTGGCAGCCGTGCCAGCGTGCGTGCACGGCGATCTTCGCTTGGATCACGCTGGATATCGTCGACCGACGCCGGGTGATACAGCAGTTGATGGCCGTTGGCGTTACACAGTCGCATGAAGTCGGCGAGGCTGGGGCGCAGCACCGCCATGGAATCCTGCAACGGGATCAGGATATTGGTGTCAAGCAGGAAGCGCAGACGAATCGGCACGCAGATCTCCTCCCGGCGCGGCTTCTCATATCTGACCGATCCAGATGCCGCTCAATGACGGCCTTGGTGGCATGGTGATTTGACGCCACGACGCTACCCGGCGTGGTCGCAAGTATCGTAAGCCAACACCAGTTTTGATGGGCTGGCATTTTGGCTGAAGCCGCCAGTTGGCCAACCAGAAGGCCACTTGCTTGTGCAGGTGGGGTCCTTCCAGGCGTTCAGACTCACTGCCACCGCCAAGTCCAAATCAAATCCAACGAACTATCCGCCCCCGTCTGCGCCCGCAACGTGAACCGCTGCGCAATCCGATAAATCAACTGCCAGGTCCCAGTCGTCGCATTCAAGCTCCGCTCATACCCCACATACCACCGCCGCGACAGCTGCTTGCCCAGCGTCACCACCGTCTCCTTCACTTCACCTTCCGTCTGCCGCAGCGACACCTCATCCAGCCCGATGGCCTTGGTGAGCTGATCACTCACACCACCACCCTCGCCAGCCAGCAGCGCCAGCGCCGCCCGCTGCAGCAAGGCCGTGTCGGTGCGCCCCAGCCCATCGCTCGCCCGCCCCAGCACCAGCCATGACAGCTTGTCGATCTCCGACATCTCCGGCTCCGAGAACAGGCGGATGCGCGGGTTCAGCGCCGTGCCGCTCACTTGCACCCCCACGCGCACGTCGGTGTTCGGCCGCGTGGCCTCGATGTCCAGCCGCGGGTTGCCCGGCACGCCGGTGAAGGTGATGAGCCCGCGGTCGATGGTGAGCTTCTGCCCGTACGCGGCATAGGTCCCGTCCACCGCCTGCACCGTGCCGGTGATGGCCAGGCGGTTGTTCGGCGAGCTGATGTGCAGGTCGCCGCGCAAGCCGGTGTCGATGCCGCGCCCGCGCAGCCGCAGCTGCTCGCCCAGGCCGACGTCGATGCTCAGTTTCAGCTCATGCTCGGGCGCGGGGTTGGCGGTGGATGCCGGCGCTTCGTCCTCCTGCTTGCGCACCACCTGCACGTCTTCCGACAGGCTGGGCGCGTCGGAACGCGTGAAGTCGAACAAGCCTTCGTCGATGCCGAACTTGCCGTTGAGCGCGAGCTTGCGCTTGTCCAGTTCGAGCTGCGCCTCGCCGCTGGTCACGATGCGCCGGTCCACCCGCCCCAGCAGCTGGAACTTGTCGGCCTTGAGCTTGAGCACCGCCTTGGGCTCCGCACCCAGAGAAGCATTGCCCTCCAGCGCCACCGTGCCGCTGCCGGCCTTGGCGGTGAACTTGTCGATGCGCGCCGTGGGCCCCTGCAGCGCGATGGCCACCTCGCCATCGCTCACGTTCACGCCTTCGAGGAAGTTGCGCACGCCCAGGCCGTTGCCGCGCATCTCGCCGGTGTACTCGGGCGAACCGAACTTGCCGCCGATGCCCGCGCTGATGCGCAACGCACCATTCAGCCGCCACCCCGCCGGCACCCACGGGCCCCAGGTGCCGAGGTTGGCCACCTGCACTTCCAGCACGCCTTGCACCGGCGCATCGGCCGATGGCCAGGTGGCCTGCGGCGCCGTGCGGGCGATGAAGGCGCCCGCGGCCACGCCCAGCGTCTTGCCGGCCAGGCCTTGGGTGAAGCTCCACACGCCGTCGTGCACGTCCAGGCCCAGGCGCATGTCGGTCAGGCCCAGCAGCTGGGTCTTGCCGCTTTCATCGGTCACCGTGAGGTCGCCGGCCTGCCGCTCCAGCACGATGTCGGCGGTGAACACCGGCGCGCTCTTGAGGTTGAGGTGGCCGACCACGGTGAGGTCACCGCCCCAGCCGAAATCAGGCTGCGCGCGCTGCAGGAAGGGCGCGAGCGGCAACGGGTCCAGCTCGGCCTGCGCATCGATCTGCGCGGGCCGGCCATCCACACCGGCCTGCCACGCGATGCGCTGCCAGCGCAGGTTGGCGCCGGCCAGCGTGGCACGGCCGGGCTGCACCACCACGCGCATGGGGCCGTTGGCGAACTGCACCTCGCCGCTCACGTCGCGCGTGCGCAGCAGGGGCCGAAGGTCGGTGTCGGCGCTGCGCACTTCGAGCAGCTGCACGCTGCCGCGCCAGCCGGCCCAGTGGCCCTTGGCGATGCCGCCCTTGGGGGCCGCCGCCTCGAACAGGCCGCCTTGCGCGACGAAGTTGGCCAGCGTGCGGTTCCTGTCCGCCTTCGAAGGCGCGGATGCCGACGGCGCCGGCGCATTCGTGCGGCGCGATTGCAGGGCCTCGGTCCACGCCGGAGGGAGCGCATGCGTGTCGCCATGCAGCTCGATGTGATGCGAGCGCATGGTGCCCTTGAGCTGCAACTGCGCGGTGTCGATGGGCGGCGTGCCCTTGAACAGCGCCTGCGAGAAGGACACCTGTTCCACCGAGGCGGTCACGTCCACCACCGCATCGGCGCTGCTGTCGCTCTTGCTGTCCACCTGCCAGCGGGCCTGCGCGGCCTTCACCTGGGTGCGGCCGACGTGCAGGTCCTTCGCATCGAGCTGGCCCTGCGTGGTGACGAGCGGCCAGCGGCCCTTGACCTGGGCCTTGCCATTGAGCGTGCCGGACAAGGCAGTCTCGCCCGACGGCGCCGCGCCCAGCTTCCACAGGGGCGCGAGCTGGGCGAGGGCCGGGGCAGCGATGTTCACGTCCCACTGGTCGCCTGCGCCGTTGCGGCTGGCGACGAGGCGGCCTTCCACGTCGATGTGGTTGGCGCCGGCCTCCAGTTTCACCGTGGCCGCGGCCGTGCCGCCCTCGGTGTTGCGCAGGCCGATGCTGCCTGCCAGCGGCACGCCGGCCAGCAGGCTGTTGCCGATGCTGGCGTTGGCCCGGCCGCGCAGCAGGGACAGGCGGTCGGCCAGCGTGGGCGCCGATTGCAGGGGCACCGAGAGGTCGACGTCCAGCGTGGCGTTCAGGCGGTTCGGGCCCTTGCGCAGGGGCGAGTCGTCCATGCCCGGCCACCAGGGTGCGGGGTCGAAGTCTTTCAGCGCGCCCTGGGCCTTGATCTGCCAGGGTGCGCGGTCCGCCGCCTGCGAGGCCACGCCCGCGAACTCGGCCGTCGCGCCGGCCACGCCGGCCTTGGCGGCGCGCACGTCGATGCGGCGCAGCGTCCAGCTGCCATCCACGGCGAGCGTGGCCAGGCGCGTGGCGCCCTTGCCGGGGAGCTGGCCAGTGAGCTGCGCCTTGAGGTCCACCTTTGCCTGGTCGATGGGGCCGTTGAAGCCCGTGCCCACCGCAGTGACGGGGCCAGAGAGCACCATGCTCGCGGCGCGCGCATCGAGCTGCGACGGTTGCAGGCCGTCGAGCTTTGCCTCCACCGCCCAGCGCCTGGGCGTCCACTGGCCCTTGCCTTCGATGCGTCCGCCCGGCTGCTGCTTGGTGCCCAGTTCCGCGCTGAGGCGATGGATGTCGATGATGCTCACGTCCTTGGGCTGGCCGTGCACTTCCACCTTCACGCTGCGTACCGGCAGGCGCGCTTCGTTCCAGCGGCCGGCCTCGGCATTGGACAAGTCCGCCACGATGGAGGCCGGCTGGTCCAGCCCCGTGACCTTCGCGTGGGCTTCGCCGCTGAGCGAGGTGACGGGCAGACCGCTCGCGAGCGCGGACAGGTCCAGCGCCTTGGTGCGGGCCTGCAGGTCGCCCAGCGGCCAGGCCTCGAAGGGCTTGAGCGCGGCGGTGAGGTCCAGCGATTGCTCGGGCCGCGATGCCACCGGTGCCGCACGCACCGAGGCCTGCAGCGTAGGCTGGGCCAGCGGCCCTGCGAGGCTGGCGCTGGCCTTCCAGGCGGGCACGGCGGTCTTGCCGTCGGCGTTGGTCACCGCGTCCTGGGCGAGGTCGAGCTTCACCTCCAGCGCAAACGGAGACTCCGTGCCGATGCGCGCGCTGCCCGAGGCCTTCAGGCGGTCCCACGTGATCGAGAGTTGGTCGATGCGATGCAGCGCCCCGTGCTCGTCGCCCAGGTGCAGCCGCGCCTGGATGTCGCGCAGCGGCTTGTCGCCCAGCGCCGCCATGTGGAACTCGCCGGCATGCAGCGAGCCCACGTCCAGCTCCACAGACAGCTTCAGGCGCTGCGGCGGCTTGGCCGGCTCCTTCTTGTCGCTGGCGGGCAGGAACAGGTCCACCCGCTGCGCGTGCAGCTCCTGCATCACCACCTTGGTCTTGAAGTCGGTCCAGGGCGCGCGCTCGATCCGCAGCCCGCGCCAGCCGGCTTTCAGCAGCACGACCTTGCCGCCGCCGGGAATCTCGAACTCGATGCGGTCGGCCTCGTAGTCGCCCCACAGCGTGCCCTTGCCGCCTTCGAGCTTGAGGCCGGGCAGTTGCGAAAGCACCCAGGCCGAGCCGGAATCGGTGCGCACCGACCACCACAGCCCGCTGGCACCGGCGATCACCAGCACCAGCAGCAGCGCGAACAAGCCGCCGATCAGCCAGGCGATGCGCCGCCGCCAGCGGCGTTCCTGGACCTTGGGCGGCACCTCGGGCGGCACCTCGGGCGTTGCAGTCTCGTCGCTCATCGTCGCCTCAGAACGCCACGCCAACGCTCATGTGCACCCGGGTCTTGTGCACCTCCTGCCCATAGGCGAGGTCGACGCGCAAGGGGCCCACCGGGCTGCGCCAGCGCAGGCCCACGCCGTAGCCCAGGGCAGGGTGCAGGTCACTCCATCGGTCCGCGGCCTGACCGGCATCGATGAAGGCCGCCCACCAGAAGGCCGGCCGCTGTGGCGAGATGGGCCGCGCGATCTCGGCGCTGCCGGTCCACAGCATGCGTCCGCTGGTGACCACGCCATCCACCATCGGACCGAGCGTGCGGTAGGCATAGCCGCGCACGGACTCATCGCCGCCGGCACGGAAGAGCAGGGTGTCGGGCACGCCCACGCGGTCGCGCACGAACACGTGGCCGACCTCGCTGCGCAAGGTGGCGTACCAGGTGCCCACCGGCTGGTACCAGGTGACGCGGCCCCAGGCGCGCGTGAACGGGCCGCGGCCTTCCAGCGGGCCGTCGACGGTGATGTCGCGGCCCTTGGCAAAGCCCACCGCGCCTTGCAGCGAGAGCGTGATGCCCTTGGTGGGCAGCAGCACGCTGTCCACGCGCCGCCAGATCCAGTTGTAGTTGAGCGATGCCGCATCACTGCTCGCCGCGCCCGCGGCCGTCTCCAGGTTGGAGTGCGTGAGTTCGGCGTAGTACAGCCGCTCGATCGTCGGCGTGTCCTGCGCCCGGCCCACGCGCGCGCTCCAGGACTTGCGGATTTCATCGGCCGACTCCAGCCGCTCCGCGCTGCCCGACACCAGGTTGCGGTACAGACCCTCCAGCGGATGCGAGGTCAGCTCGCCCTGCCACGACGTGAGCTTGGGGCCGAGCTCGACCTTGTTCTTTGCGATCCACGAGCTGCCGAACACGCGCCGGTGCAGGTGCTCCAGCGTGAGCCGCGGGCCGGTGTTGGCGCTGTAGCCCACGCCCACCGTGGACGCCTGCAGCGGCAGTTCCTTCACACGGATGAGCACCGGCGCTGCGGCGGCCTTGTCGGGGTTGGGGTCGATCTCGATCACCGCGCCTTCGAACAGGCCCACCTTGACGAGGCGGTCCTGGTAGTCGAGCAGCAGCTGCTCGCTGTAGGGCTGGCCGGGGTAGAAGGTGGACAGGCGCCGCACGTCTTCTTCCTGGTAGCGCTTCAGGCCTTCGATGCTGATGGGCCCCATGTGGAAGAGCGGCCCGCTGTCGGCCAGCACGGAGATGGTGACGGTGTTGTTCTGTGCATCCACCTTCGCGGTGGTGCTGACCCAGGTGGCGGCCGGGTAGCCCTCGGCGCGCAGCTGGGCGATGGTGATGTTCTTCGCGTCGTTCCACGCGCCTTGCCGGAAGGGCTCGCCCGCCTTCAGGCCCCAGCGCCGGCGCAGCGCGGCGAGTTCGACGACGGCGTCTTCCTCATCGGTGCGCACGCGGTTCTGCAGGTCGCCCTGCACGTTCACCGTCCACTTCTCGATGGTGGCGCGCGGCCCCGGCTCCACGTGCACCTTGAAGTGCGGCGTGTCGGTGGACGTCGTCTCGCGGGTGATGTGCACCTCGGCGTTGAAGTAGCCCTCGGTCTCCAGCAGCGAGCGCGCTTGCGCGGGGGCGGCGGCGGCCAGGCGGTCCAGTTCCACGCCGCTGATGCTGTCGGTGGCCGGCGCGTTCTGGAAGCGCGAGAGGTCCAGGTAGGTCAGCAGCAGCTTGCGCAGCTCGCTGTTGGGCGCGTCCACTTCGAGCGAGTAGACCGCGCGGTCGCTGCCGGCTTGCGTCGCGGCCGGGGCCTCGTCTTTCTTGCCGAAGAAGGGCAGGCTCGCGCAGCCGCTGAGCAGCAGGGCAAGCGCCAGGGCGCAAACGGTGGTGATGGACGCGCGCCAGCTCATTTGCTGAGCAAGCGCATCGCCCCTTCCAGCCCTTGCAGCGTGAGCGGGAACATGCGCTGGTTCATCAGCTGCTGGATGACGGCAATGCTCTGCCGGTAGCCCCACACGCCTTGCGGCTCGGGGTTGATCCACGCGAACTTCGGGAACGCATGCGTGAGCCGCTGCAGCCATTCGGCGCCGGCTTCTTCGTTGTTGTATTCCACGCTGCCGCCGGGCTGCAGGATCTCGTACGGGCTCATCGTGGCGTCGCCCACGAAGATGAGCTTGTAGTCCTTGTTGTACTTGCGGATGACGTCCCAGGTCGGGAACTTCTCGCTGTAGCGGCGTCGGTTGTTCTTCCACATGAAGTCGTAGACGCAGTTGTGGAAGTAATAGAACTCCAGGTGCTTGAACTCGCTCTTGGCGGCCGAGAACACTTCCTCCACGCGATGGATGTGCTCGTCCATCGTGCCGCCCACGTCCATCAGCAGCAGCACCTTCACCTTGTTGTGCCGCTCGGGCACCATCTTGATGTCCAGGTAGCCGGCGTTGGCCGCGGTGCTGCGGATGGTGTCGTCCAGGTCGAGTTCTTCTTCGGAGCCTTCGCGGGCGAAGCGGCGAAGCCGGCGCAGCGCGACCTTGATGTTGCGCGTGCCCAGCTCCAGCGTGTCGTCGTAGTCCTTGTAGGCGCGCTGGTCCCAGACCTTCACCGCGCTCTTGTTGCGGCCCTTGTCCTGCCCGATGCGGATGCCCTGCGGGTTGTAGCCGTAGGCGCCGAAGGGCGAGGTGCCGCCGGTGCCGATCATGCGGTTGCCGCCTTCGTGGCGTTCCTTCTGTTCCTCGAAGCGCTTCTTCAGCGTCTCCATCAGCTCGTCCCAGCCCATCTTCTCGATCTGGGCCTTTTCCTCGGGGCTGAGCTCGAGTTCGAGCTTTTTCTGCAGCCATTCGAGGGGGATGTCCTGGGTGAAGTCGGTCAGCATCTCCACGCCCTTGAAGTAGGCGGCGAAGGCGCGGTCGAACTTGTCGAAGTTGGCTTCGTCCTTCACCAGCGAGGTGCGGGCGAGGTAGTAGAACTTGTCCACCGTCGGGCCGTCGCCGTCGTCGATGACGCCGGCCTTGATGGCCTCCAGCAGCGTGAGGTATTCCTTGACGGATACCTTGAGCTTGGCCGCTCGCAGGGTGAAGAAGAAATTGGTCAGCATGGGGTCACCGGTCGCAGGAGGATACACGCCTCTCGCATTCCCTGGCGTCGCGGTCGTTACGAGGGGCGACAATCCGGCCGTGCCCCAGTTTTCAGCCACCGAAATCGCCTACCTGATGGTTGGATGCCAGCAGGCTGTGCTGGCCTTTGGGTGGCTCGCGGCGGCCGGGCTGCTGCCGCAGTCGCGCAAGTCCATGTTGGCGTGGGCCTTGCACGCGACGCTCAGCGCCGTCGCGCTGTGCGGCTTCGTGGTGGCGACCCGCCCGGGCAACGAGCCGCTGCGGGCGGCGGCCAACCTGTCCATCGTCGGTTCGATGATCGCGCTGCAGTGGGGCGTGCGGGTGTTCGTGCACCGCGAGAGTGCCTGGCGCTGGCACGCCGGGGCGGCCGCCCTGGCGGCACTGGTGAGCTGGTACGGCCTGGACCCGGCGCACGGCGCGGTGCGGGTGGCGGTGATTTCCGGCTTGCTGGCGGTGCTGACCCTGGCCACCGCCTGGGATTTGCAGCGCGCCGCCCGCTGGAAGCTGGACTGGCGCTGGCGGCTGCTGCTGTCGGTGCCGGTGGGCCTGGCCGGCCTGGTGTTCGCGGCGCGTTCGCTGCGCGCCGCGCTGGACCCGGAGCATGTGGTGGCCTACGTCACCGCCAACAGCACGCTCAACACCAGCTCGGCGGTGATCTACCTCGTGGTGGCCCTGGCCTTCCAGCTGACCTTGGTGGCGCTGGTGGTGTCGCAGTTCGTGACCGAGCTGAAGGAGGCATCGCGTTTCGATTCGCTGACCGGCGCGCTCAACCGCCGCGCCATCGACGAGGTGCTGAATGCCGAGGTCATGCGCTCGCGTCGGCTGAAGGACCGGTTCAGCGTGCTGATGATCGACGTCGACCACTTCAAGGACATCAACGACCGCCATGGCCATGCGGCCGGCGACCGCGCCTTGCAGCACCTGGGCACGGTGTTCACCACCCACATGCGCGAGATCGACCGCGTGGGTCGCTACGGCGGCGAGGAGTTCGTGGTGGTGCTGCCGGGCGCGTCGATCGCGGAAGCGCGGCAGATGGCCGATCGCCTGCGCGAGCGGGTGGAGGCCTCGCCCCTGCGCTGGCAGGAGCGGGCCGTGCCGCTGACGATCAGCGTGGGGCTGTCGCATTGGCAGGGAGATGAGGACCAGCTCGCGACCATGATGGCGCGGGCGGATGCGGCGCTCTATCGTGCCAAGCAGGGTGGGCGCAATCGGGTGATGACGTCGGAGCTGATGGCCGTCGACGTGGCTTGACCCACCGTGCGAGTCAGCGGTGTGCCTTCAGCCAGTCGAAGAACTCGCGGTACCACAGCCGTGAATTGCGCGGCTTCAAGATCCAGTGGTTCTCATCCGGGAACCAGATGAGCTTGGCCTCCACGCCCTTGGCCTTGAGCGTGTTGTAGTACGCCAGCCCCTGCTGGTCCGGAACTCGGTAGTCGAGCGCGCCGTGGATCACCAGCGTGGGCGTCTGCATGGCGCGCGCGAACGCATGCGGGCTTTGCGAGTGAACCTTCACCGGATCGTCCCAGTAGTTCGCGCCCAGCTCCTGCGCGTGCCAGGCATAGGCGTCGTCGCTGAACATCGCCACCCAGTCGAAGCAGCCGGCGTGGCAGATGTAGGCGTTGTAGCGGCCCTCGGGCACGTGGCCGTTCATCCACGCCACCATGTAGCCGCCATAGCTGCCGCCGGTGGCATAGACGCGCTTCCTGTCGCACCACGACTGCTTGAGCAGCCAGTCGGTGCCGGCTTCCACGTCCTGCAGTTCCAGCTCGCCCCAGCGGTGGGTGATGCTGTCCAGGAACTGGTAGCCAAAGCCGCTGGAGCCGTGGTAGTTCACGCAGGCCACGACGTAGCCCTGCGCGGCGAAGACCTGGTTGTTCCAGCGGTAGTGGAAGGTGTCGCCGCTGGCCGCGTGCGGGCCGCCATGGATGGAGTGCAGCACCGGGTACTTCTTCTTGCGGTCGAAGCCGGGCGGGTACACCACCCACATCTGCACTAGGTCGCCCTGGCCGCCCTTGACGCTGACATCCTCGACCTCGGCCGTGCGGAAGCCCGCGAGGAATTCGTCGTTGAAGCTCTCGATGCGGCGAGGCTCGTGCGCGCCCTGGCGGACCGTGATGCGCACCGGGTGGTTCATCGCGTCGGCTGCGCTCAGCACCACGTCGCCGGCCACGTCGAAGCCCTGCACCCAGCCGCCCTGCACGGCGATCTCGGCCTTGCGCGTGGCGAGCGAGAAACGCCACAGGTGATGGCGGGCCCGTTCCTCGGCGGTGAAGTAGACGGACTCGCCGTCCTTGGCCCACTTCAGCGGCGCATGCACCTGGTGGTCCCAGTCCTGGCTCACCACCTGCCAGGCCTCGCCCGGTTGCACCGTGGCCAGCCACTCCGGCATCGTGTGCTTGAGCCCGCGGTGGCAGGCCGTGAAGGCGATCGTGCCGCCATTGGGGCTGTAGCGGGGCGCTTCGAAGTCCCAGTCGTCATCGGACGCCAGCGTGGTGAACTTGCCGCTGCGCAGGTGCAGCTCGGCCAGCGCCTTGTTGTGGGTGTTCTGCTTCTCCTTCTGCGGATCGAAGGCGAAGACGATGCGCCCGCCGTCTGGCGAGACGTCGAAGCCGTGGGCATCGGGGTCGGCGCGCGGAAGCTCGAAATCGGTGCCCTCGAACAGGTCGCGCACGCGGCCGGTGGACACGTCCATCACGTGCAAGTGCGGCACGCGGCCCATGGGCAGGTTGCGGTCCCAGTGGCGGTACTGCCCCTCGCTGGTGACGTAGGCGGTTTCCTTGCGCTCGGTGAATTCCTTGTGCGCCTTGGCCTGCGCCTTGCTGCCCTTCAGGCCGGGCCACACCCAGCTGATGAAGGCGATGCGCTTGCCATCGGGGAACCACTTGAAGGCATCGATGCCGGTGGCGACGCTGCCCACGCGCTGAGCCTCGCCGCCATCGGCTGCGATGACGTACAGCTGCGGCGTCTCGTCCTTGCTGCCTTCCTGCTCGCGGCGTGCGACGAAGGCGATGCGCTCGCCGGTGGGCGACCACTGCGCAGCGCCGTCCTTTTCGCCGCAGCTGGTGAGTCGGCGCGGCTTGCCGCCGAAGGTGGAGAGCAGCCACAGGCTGGACGCGCCCTTGTTCGTGTCCATGTCGTAGCGCGTCACCGCGCACACCGCCTGGGCGCCATCGGGCGACAGCGACACCCCGCCCACCCGCTCGATCTGCCACAGGTCGTCGACGGTCAACAGTTTCTTCTTGGCCATGTCAGTCAAAGAGAGAGAAGGCCGCGCGTGCGGCCCGTGGATCGGATCAGCGCGGCCTTGTGAGCTGCCACTGGAGATGCGCCTTCACCTCGGGCCATTCGCCCGCGGTCAGGCTGTACATGACGGTGTCGCGCACCGTGCCGTCGCGGCGCGGGTGGTGATGGCGGATCACGCCGTCGCGCCGGGCCCCCAGCCGCTCGATGGCGCGCTGGCTGGCGTGGTTGAAGTTGTCGGTGCGCCAGCCCACGACCTCCGCACCCAGGGTGTCGAAGGCATGGCTGAGCAGCAGGAACTTGGCGCAGGTGTTCACGTGGGTGCGCTGCGTGCGCTTGGCGTACCAGGTCCAGCCGATCTCGACGCGGCTGATGGCGGGCACGATGTCATGGTAGCTGGTGCTGCCGATCACCTCGCCGCTGGCCAGGTCGACCACCGCGAAAGGCAGGCGGTTGCCGTCGGCCTGCTGCTTGAGCGCGCGTTCGATGTAGCCGGCGGTGTCCGAGGGCTCCGGCACGCTGGTGTAGCGCAGGTTCCACAGCTCGCCGTCGGCGGCCGCGCGCAGCAGGCCGTCCAGGTGGTCCAGGGTCAGCGGTTCGAGTCGGATGCGCTGGTCAGCGAGGATGACGGGTTCAACGGCTTGCATTGCTGGATGTGCTGGCTGGGGCGCTGGCAGCCTGGGCGGCCGCCGGACGCAGGGTGACCTTGAACGCGGCGCCGCTCCATCCGTCGGCGGTGAAGCGCACTTCGGCGGGCACCTTCGTTCCACAGGCGGCGAAGGTCCACTGCTCGGTCCAGGTGCCGCGCAAGAGGTAGGTGTTGACCAGGGGTTGGTTCGTCAGCGGCAGGTACTCGGCGCCGGCGATGTCGCCGGCCGCGGTCTGCGACAGCTGCACGTCGTTGCACGGTGGCTTCCCGCCGGCGGCCGCGGTGCTCGCCGCGACAGCGGAGCCGGCGGCGTTCAGGGCATCGGTGAAGGCCTTGGGCGATGCGTGCGTCGGGCCGTAGGTGGTGGCCTGGACGGCGGCCAGGCCGTAGCGCTGCAGCTGCGGCGTGTCGACGCCGGCGTGCTGCAGCCGCCCGAGCAGGTTGCGCAGGCGCACCGCATTGCCCGGCGCGGAACTCTCCATCAGGTAGGCGGCCACCGCGACGGCGGCGCTCACGTTGCCCTTGTTCATGCCCAGGGCCAGCGCATCCAGCGCCTCGATCTGCGGTCCGCGCTCGGACACCGGCAAGGCCGCCAGCCGGTCGTACTGTGCGGCGTCGACGTTGCCGTTGCGGATGTAGGTGTAGGCCGGATCGGCCGAGTAGACCGCATACATCAGGAACCCTGCGACGGCACTGCCCGATTGCAGCGCCGGCCGAAGCAACTCGCGCGAGCGCTGGATGGGGTTGTCGCTGGGTTCCACGCCGGCCAGCAGGCATCGCACACGGCCGGCCAATGCCTCGGGGGCGGATGGATCCGCCGAGGCCTTGGCCTTCGCGCATTCCTGGGGCGTGGGCTGGGCGTTCGACGCGGGTGCGACGGCGGCCAGGCACGCAGCGGCGGCGAGGCTCCAGGACGCCTTCATCGGCCGCTCAGCGGTTGTGCCGCTGCATGAACACCAGCTTCTCGAACAGCGACACGTCCTGCTCGTTCTTCAGGAGCGCGCCCACCAGCGGCGGCACGGCCACCTTCTCGTCCTTGCTCTGCAGGGCCTCGAGCGGGATGTCCTCGGCCACGAGCAGCTTGAGCCAGTCGAGCAGCTCGGAGGTGGAGGGCTTCTTCTTCAGGCCCGGCAGGTTGCGCACCTCGTAGAAGTTCCTGAGCGCGGCGCCCAGCAGTTCCTTCTTCAGGTTCGGGAAGTGCACGCCCACGATGCTCTTCATCGTGTCGGCGTCGGGGAACTTGATGTAGTGGAAGAAGCAGCGGCGCAGGAAGGCGTCGGGCAGCTCCTTCTCGTTGTTGGACGTGATGAACACCAGCGGGCGGTGCCTGGCCTTGATGAGCTCGCGCGTCTCGTAGACGTAGAACTCCATGCGGTCGATCTCGCGCAGCAGGTCGTTCGGGAACTCGATGTCGGCCTTGTCGATCTCGTCGATCAGCAGCACGACGGGCTGGTCGGCGGTGAAGGCCTGCCACAGCACGCCCTTGACGATGTAGTTGTGGATGTCCTTGACCCGCTCGTCGCCCAGCTGGCTGTCGCGCAGGCGACTCACCGCGTCGTATTCGTACAACCCCTGCTGCGCCTTGGTGGTGCTCTTGATGTGCCACTGCAGCAGCGGCATGTTCAAGGCCGTGGCGACCTCCTCGGCGAGCATGGTCTTGCCGGTGCCCGGCTCGCCCTTGATGAGCAGCGGACGCTTGAGGGTGGCCGCGGCGTTGACCGCCAGCATGAGGTCGTCGGTGGCGACGTAGTTCTTGGAGCCGGTGAACTTCATGGAGAAGCCTGGGGTTCAGGAGGGGTCGGGGCAGTATATAGGGGCCATCTATAATCCGGGGTTGCACTTGAAACTGCCTGCCGGATCATGAGAAAACTGATTGCTTCCGTTGCTGCCTTTGTCGCCTTTGCAGGCATTGCTTCCAGCGCCTTGGCGCAGACCGCCGTCACCGGCAGCGCGCCCGCCGGCGAGAAGAAGGCGGCCATGTGCATCGGCTGCCACAGCATTCCCGGCTACCAGGCCAGCTTCCCTGAAGTCCACAAGGTGCCGATGATCGCCGGCCAGGGCGCCAAGTACATCCAGAGTGCGCTGAACGCCTACAAGACGGGCGACCGCAAGCACCCGACCATGAAGGCCATCGCCGGTTCGCTGACCGACCAGGACATCGCCGACCTGGCCGCCTACTACGAGACCCTGCCGGCCGAGAAGTCCGCGCTGGGCGACAAGCCCAGCCACGAGCCCTCCACCGAGGTGGCCGAGCTGCTGAAGAAGGGCAATTGCGTGTCCTGCCACGGCAACAACTTCAGCAAGCCCATCGACGGCACCTACCCCAAGCTGGCCGGCCAGCATGCCGACTACCTCTACGTGGCCTTGAAGGCCTACCAGACCAAGGACAACCCGCAGGTCGGCCGCGCCAACCCGGTGATGGGCGGCATGGCCACGCAGTTCTCGCACGCCCAGCTCAAGGAAATCGCCAAGTACATCGGCTCGCTGGACACCGAGCTGCACGTGGTGCCGCAGGCGCGCTTCAAGTCGAACGAGACGCACGTGAAGTGACCGGCCGCGGCGCACCGCGCCGTACCGCACCTGAAAAGGCCGCTGACCCCAGCGGCCTTTTTGCTGGGCGCTTGACCTTCCCATGACGGCAGCTTCGATACTCGAAGCTCACCGAACGAGGTTCTCCATGATCGAACTGACGCTTCCCACCATGACCTGCGGCCACTGTGTGCGCACGGTGACCAACGCGGTGCACCAGGTCGACGCCCACGCCAAGGTGGACATCGACCTGCCCACGCACAAGGTGCGCATCGAGTCCGCGCATGCACCGCAGGAGTTCGAACGTGCGCTCATCGACGAGGGTTATGCGCCCGCGTGATTTGCTCATGACGAGCCGATGACCCCAGCCCGCCTGGGGCCTCGTTTCCCCGGGCACGCAATGGGCGGACGCCTCCTACACTCGCCGCACTTTTCAACTTCGCGGGGTTGTACGAGATGAAGATCAAGCATTCGCTGTCGGTCTTGTGCGTGGCGCTGGGTTGCGCGCTGTCGGCCCAGGCCCAGACCTTCAGGTGGGCCAGCGCCGGCGACATCCAGACGCTGGACCCGGTGTCGCAGAACGAGTCGTTCACCAACGCGATGAACGGCCAGGTCTACGAATTCCTCGTGGCGCGCGACAAGCAGCTCAACATCGTTCCGCAGCTGGCCACCGAGTGGAAGCAGGACAGCCCGCTGAAGTGGACTTTCAAGCTGCGAAAGGGCGTGAAGTTCCACGACGGCCGCCCCTTCACCGCCGACGACGTGGTGTTCTCGGTGAACCGCTCGAAGGAAAAGACCTCGCAGATCGCCAACTACGCGAACGCGCTGGGCGAGCCCAGGAAGATCGACGACTACACGGTCGAGTTCAACCTCGCGCAGGTGGACCCGATCTTCCTGGAGCACCTGAACACGGTGTACATCCTGAGCAAGTCGTGGTGCGAGGAGCACAAGGCCACCAAGCCGCAGGACTTCACCAACAAGGAAGAGACCTACGCCGCGCACAACGCCAACGGCACCGGCCCGTACATCCTGGTGACGCGCCAGCCGGACGTGAAGACGGTGTTCAAGCGCAACCCCAACTACTGGGGCAAGATCGACGGCAACGTGCAGGACGTGATCTACACGCCGATCAAGTCCGACGCGACGCGCCTGGCGGCCCTCATCTCCGGTGAGGTGGACTTCATCCTCGACCCGCCGCCGCGCGACCTGGAGCGGCTGCGCAGCACGCAGGGCGTGAAGGTGATCGAAGGCTTGGAGAACCGGGTGATCTTCATCGGCATGGACCAGGCGCGCGACGAGCTGCTGTACTCCAGCGTGAAGGGCAAGAACCCGTTCAAGGACGTGCGGGTGCGCAAGGCCTTCTACCAGGCGGTGGACATCGAGACCATCAAGACCAAGCTGATGAACGGCCAGGCGATTCCCACCGGCGCCGTGGTGCCCTCGCCGCTGGGCAGCTTCAACGACCCCGAGATCGAGAAGCGCCTGCCGTATGACGTGAATGCCGCGAGGAAGCTGATGGCCGAGGCCGGCTACCCCGACGGCTTCGAGGTGACGCTGGACTGCCCGAACAACCGCTACATCAACGACGAGCGCATCTGCATCGCGCTGGCCAGCATGTGGGCGCAGATCAAGGTGAAGGTGAAGGTCAACGCCATGCCCAAGGCGAACTACTTCCCCAAGCAGGAGAAGCTGGACGTCTCGATGTACATGCTGGGCTGGGGCGGCTCGATCACCGATGCGGAGACGACCTTCACGCCGATCTACCGCAACCGCGGCGAGAAGGGCGTGGGCGAATACAACCGCGGCAACTTCAAGGACGACGAGCTGGATGCGCTGGCGGCGGCCTCAAGCAAGGAAGCCGATCCGGAGAAGCGCAAGGCCTTGATCAAGAAGGTCTTCCTGCGGCACAACGAGATGGTTCACCACATTCCGCTGCACCGGCAGTTCATTCCCTGGGCGGCTCGGTCGAATGTGACGGTGGTGCATCGGGCCGACAACTGGCTGGAGACGCAGTGGGTGACGGTGAAGTGATCCTGCGCTGAGGGGATTTCGCCTCTGTCCGGTGGGGCCGCGGCAGGCGGCATGGGCCAGGGGCTGCGGCTGTGGCGGTCGGCGCGAAGCGCCGACTTCGCTGTGCTGCTCGCACCGAGGGGTGCACGGGGAAACTCCCGCCGCGCCCCTGCGGTGCGCTGTGGTCAGACAGTCCCCGTGAGTCAGAAGACGAAGCGCGCTGCGCGCGCCACCCCTCGGTGCTGCGCTGCTCGCCGCCACAGACGCAGCCCCTGGCCCATGCCGCCTGCCGCTCAACAACCGATGGGTGTGCTCGACGAGAAAACCCAGTGCCGCAACAGCAAAGGCGTGGGTGGGCTGGCTGGGGCGCGCATCAGGAAGCGGCGAGGAGCGCAGGGCTTGTGGTCGCGCGCGTCAGCGCGCTTCGTCTTCATACTCGGCGAGACTGTTTGAGCGTAAGGCACCGCAGGGGCCTGAAGCGAGTTTCTCGCCGGACCACAAGCCCGAGCACCGCAGCGAAGTCGGCGCAACGCGCCGACCGCTTCCGCCGCGCGCCCCAGCCAGCCCACCCACGCCTTTGCCACCCCGAACAAGGGCGAAAGCACCACGGGCCCGCCAACCCCAACCCCGCGAACCAGCAAGAAAGCTCAGCGCCCCTTCACACCCAGCTTGAAGGCAATCATCGCCCGCAGCTTGTTCGGCACCACCGGCTTGATCAGCAGGTGGAAGTTCTTCTCCTGTGCCTCGCGGTCATGCCCAGTCATCGTGCTGCCGGTGACCACGATGGCCGGGATGTCCGGCCCGAAGCGCTGGCGCATCAGGGTGATGGCCTCGACCCCGTTGCGGCCGTTCTCCAGCCGGTAGTCGACGATCAGCAGGTCGGGCTTCTGTGCATCGGTGGGCGCCATGTTGGCCCACTGCGTGCTGCCGTCCACGCTGTCGAAGGAGGCGATGGTGGCGCCCCAGCCGCGCAGCAGGGCCTCCAGGCCGCTGCGCACTGCCGGCTCGTCTTCCACGATCACGATCAGGCGGCCTTCCAGCGTGAGACCCAGCGGACCCTTGGAGGAGATGGCCGGTGCGGTGGCGGGCACCGCCTTGCCGGGTGCCAGCTCGAAGGTGAACACCGTGCCGCGGCCCAGCTTGGAGCGGATGGTGAGCGGCGCATCCATCAGGGCCGACAGGCGCTTCACGATGGACAACCCCAGCCCCAGGCCCTTGCGCTCATGCGTGTTGGCCTCGTTCGAGCCTGGCACCTGGTAGAACTCGTCGAAGATGCGTGTCTGCTCCTGCTCGCTGATGCCTGGGCCCGTGTCCCAGACCTGCAGCAGCACGCGTTCGCCGCGGCGGCGGCAGCCCACCAGCACCGTGCCGTCCTGCGTGTAGCGGATGGCGTTGGACACCAGGTTGCGCAGCACCCGCTCCACCAGCAGCGGGTCGGCATGCACCATGTGCTTGCCGCCGCGCAGGCGCAGCGCCAGGCCCTTCTCGAAAGCGGTGGGTTCGAAGTGCAGCCGCAGCTTGCGGAAGATGTCGCCGATCTCGAAATGCTGCGGGTTCACCGCCACGCCGCCGCTGTCGATGCGCGTGATGTCCAGCAGCTCGGAGAACAGTTCCTCCAGCGCATCCACCGAGGCGTTGATGCTGTTGACCAGGTGCGCCACCTCGTCATCGTGGCTCTTGTTGCGCAGCGCCTCGGCGAACAGGCCCATGGCATGCAGCGGCTGGCGCAGGTCGTGGCTGGCGGCGGTGAAGAACTGGGTCTTGGAACGGTTGGCTACTTCGGCCTCGCGGCGGGCGGTGTCGGCGGCCTGCTTCTCCACGCGCAGCTGCGCCAGCAGTTCGTCGGCATGCAGCTTCAGGTCGATCACCCGCTGCAGGGCTTGCCGGTAGCGCCGGGCCAGCACGGTCGTCAGGCTCATGATGAGCAGCAGCACGCCCGCCAGCTGGTAGGCGTAGACCGTGCCCTCGCTGGCGATGCGCACCGCCAGCGGCACGAAGGACAGGGCCGCGAAGGTGAGGTAGACGCGCGGCTGCGTTGACAACACCGGCACTGCCGCCACGCAGAAGGTGTAGACCAGGATGATCAAACCCACCTGCTGGATGCTGTCGCCATGCGGGTAGAAGATCCACGCCGTCGTGCCCCACAGGATGCCGGAGGCGAAGGTCCCCAGGTTGGCGTAGATGCGCCAGCGCTGCCAGTCCTCCTGCGTCTGCGGTTTGGCGCGGTTGAACTGCCGGGACATGAACAGCCGGGCGATCCAGATCACGAAGAACAAGCCCAGCCACGAGGCCATCACCGGCATGGGCGTGATGGCCCAGTACAGCAAGGCGATGACGCCGATGCCCGCCATGTAGCCCGCCAGCGTGGCAGGCATGTAGTCGAAGATGCTCTGGACGATCTCGGCCAGGGCCGGGTCACGCCCGCCCGGTTTCGTGCCTGCGGCCGGCGCCGGCAGCGGGTTGGCGACGCTGTTCATTCCGGCTTGCGCCAGCCGGCCACCGTGCCCGGCTGCTGCGACATCTGGCCGACCGCCAGCACGGCCTGCGTGCGCGAGCTGACGTTCAGCGCGCGCAGCACGGCGGCCACGTGGTCCTTCACGGTTTCCACCGACAGGCCCAGCTCGCGGGCAATGAGCTTGTTGGGATGACCCTTGAGCAGCAGGCCCAGCACGTCGCGCTGGCGAGGCGTGAGGCCCAGCGACTCGACGCTCTGCGCGGTCTGGAAATCGCTCTCGACCGCGTTGCGGCGCACGTTGTGCAGGTTGCCCCGGCCGGCATCCGGGACCGGCGGCAGGGGATCGGACGAGCCCATGCTCATGGACGGCACGTAGATGCCGCCGGACATCACCATGCGCAGCGCCTCGAACAGCGTCTCGTTGGTGGAGCGCTTGGGCACGAAGCCCATGGCGCCCAGGTCGATGGAGCGGATGACGTCGCTGGCACGGTCGCTGGCCGAGACGATGACCACCGGCAAGGCGGGGTAGGCGGTGCGGAATTCGCTGAGGACGTCGAAGCCGTCGGCGTCGCCCAGTTGCAGGTCCAGCAGCACCAGGTCGAAATCGCTCTGGGCCGCGAGGGTCTCACGCGCGGCGCGGGCGCTGCCGGCACCCACCACCGTCACGTCGTCGCCCAGGCCCTGGATCACCGACTGCAACGCCGACAGGATCAGCGGATGGTCGTCGATCAGCAGCACTTTCATGGTTCTCGTCCCCGTGTTGTCCAAGGGCGAAATGCTACGCGAGCGCCGGGGGCCATAACCCTACAAAAAAAGTTCAGACGAATCGCCGCACGATGGACTCGGCCACGCACGCCGGCTTGGTGGCGCCTTCCAGCTCCATGGTCACCTCCACCACCATCTGCGCGCCGCCGGCGATGGGCTCGAAGCTCTGCAGCTTGAAATGCCCGCGCAGCCGGCTGCCGGCAGGCACCGGGGACATGAAGCGCACGCGGTTCAGCCCATAGTTCACACCCATCTTCGACTCGTCCACGTCGAAGGCCGAGGCCGACATCTCCGGCAGCAGGCTCAGGGTGAGGAAGCCGTGGGCGACGGTGGTGCCGAAGGGGCCGGCCTTGGCGCGCTCGGGGTCGACGTGGATCCACTGGTGGTCGCCCGTGGCGTCGGCGAAGAGGTTGATGCGCTGCTGGTCGACGGTGATCCACTCGCTCACGCCCAGTTCCTGGCCGACGAGGGATTGCAGTTCAGCGAGCGTGGCGAAGCGTTTCATGGAGGCGGTCAAGGGGTTGTGACAGGACGAAGCATCGCCGAAAGACCCCTTGGCGCGCATTCACCGGGGTGACACCCCGGGTGACTTCAGGCCAGCCACTTCACCAGCGGCGCCCACTGCTCCAGGTCGCGCTGCACCCTGCTGGGCGCCACGTCCCAGATCGTGAGGCCGCGGGCGGCCAGCTGCACGTAGTTCTGGGTGTCGCGCAGGTAGGCCACCACCGGGATGTCCAGCGTGCCCAGGAAGGCCTTGAGCTGGTCGGCCGACAGCGTCGTTTCCTTCATCCGCATGCCCACGATGCCGATCTCGACCTTGCCGTGGCGCTTGCCGGCATGGATTTCCTGCAGGAAGGCATGGGTGGCATGGATGTCGAAGATGCTCGGCTGCAGCGGCACCACCACCTTGTCGGCGATCTTCATCACGTCTGCGAGCCGCTTGTCGTGCAGGCCGGCGGGCGTGTCCAGCACCACGTGGGTCGTGCCCTTGGGTGGGCGCACGACCTCGTCATGGGCCACCTCCCAGGACCGGATCTCCGGCAGCCCGGCCGGCCGCAGGCCCAGCCAGATCTTCGACGACTGCTGGCGGTCGACATCGCCCAGCATCACGGCATGCCCCTGCGATGCGTACAAACCCGCAATCTGCGTGGACAGCGTGCTCTTGCCGACGCCGCCCTTGGGGTTGGCCACCACGATCACCGGCATGTGCGCTCCTCGATGGTTCTTTCGGGTTATGTTAGCGGCGCCCGACATCTGCCTGACATTCGAACTAACCACAGCATGAATCCGCCTCCTGGCCAGCCCGATCCTGCCACGCCTGACAAGGTGCTGGTCATCGTCGCCCACCCCTCGATGGAACATTCGCGGGTCAACCGCAAGCTGCTGCGCGCGGCGAATTCGCTGCTCGCACAACCGGCGGGCGCCAGGCTGGAGGTGCGCGACCTGTACCGGCTGTACCCGGACTATCACATCGACGTGGCCGCCGAGCAGGCGGCGCTTTCCAGCGCCCGGCTGGTGGTCTGGCAGCACCCCATCCACTGGTACAGCATGCCCCCGCTCATGAAGCTGTGGGTGGACGAGGTGCTGGCCTTCGGCTGGGCCTACGGGCCCGAAGGCAATGCCCTGCGCGGCAAGGACCTGTGGCTGGTGGCCTCCACCGGCGGCCCGCAGGATTCCTACCGCCCCGACAGCTACAACCGTTACTTCTTCGATGCCTTCCTGCCGCCCTACGAGCAGACGGCCGCCCTGTGCGGCATGCGCTTCCTGCACCCCATGATGCTGCACGGCGCCCACCGGGTCACCAAGGAGGACGTGGTCGAGCATGCCCGCGTCTACGCCGAGCGGCTGGCAAGCTACCCCGACTGGCCGGAGCTGGACGAACTGCCCGAGTGCGTGGCCTGCGAGGTGCCGCAGCACGCCCGCCCCGCTGACGAAGAGAACAAGTCCCAGACCGAGGCCGCCTGAGATATGGAACACAGCTCCTGGATTCATGGCGCGCTCGTCTACCTGGCCGCCGCCGTCGTCGCCGTGCCCCTGGCCAAGCTGCTGGGTCTCGGCTCCATCATCGGCTACCTGGGCGCGGGCATCCTCATCGGGCCCTGGGGCCTGAAGCTGGTGACCGACCCGGCCGACATGCTGCACTTCGCCGAATTCGGCGTGGTGCTGATGCTCTTCCTCGTCGGCCTGGAGCTGGAGCCGCGCCGGCTGTGGGCCTTGCGCAAGCCCATCTTCGGCTGGGGCAGCGTGCAGCTCGTGGGCTCGGCGCTGGTGATGATGGGCGTGGGCATGGCCTTCGGCGTGGACTGGCGGCTGTCGCTGGTGGCGGGGCTGGGGCTGGCGATGTCGTCCACCGCCATCGGACTGGGCGTGCTGGCCGAGCGCAACCTCATGGCGACGACCTCCGGGCAGAGCATCCTGAGCGTGGCCTTGCTGCAGGACGTGGCAGCGATTCCCATCCTCGCGCTGATCCCGGCGATCGCCATCGGCGGCGCGCATGCGCAGGACGCCGGCGGCTGGCAGGGTGCGGTCAAGGCCATCGGCGTGATCGCGATCATTGTGTTGGGCGGGCGGCTGCTGCTGCGGCCTGCATTCCGGTGGATCGCGAGCAGCCGCACGCCGGAGATCTTCACCGCCGCGTCGCTGCTGCTGGTGGTGGCCACCGCGGCGCTGATGCAGGCGGTGGGCCTGTCCATGGCGCTGGGTGCCTTCCTCGCCGGCGTGCTGCTGGCCGAGAGCGAATACCGGCGCGAGCTGGAGACCGACCTGGAGCCGTTCAAGGGACTGCTGCTGGGGCTGTTCTTCATCGCGGTGGGCATGAGCATCGACTTCCAGGTCGTGCTCGCGCGGCCGGTGCTCATCGCCTTGCTGGTGCTGGGCTTCCTGCTGGTGAAGGCCGTGGTGCTGTGGGCCATGGGGCGCGTGATGAAGTTGCCCATTCCCGAGCGGCCGGTGTTCATCATCCTGCTGGCGCAAGGCGGCGAGTTCGGTTTCGTGGTGTTCCAGACCGCGGCGCAGGCCGGGGTGATTGCGGCGCCCATGAGCTCGCTGCTGGTGGCCGTGGTAGCCATCTCCATGCTGGCCACGCCCTTGCTGCTGGTGGCGGCCGACCGCTGGTGGATTCCGCGCCTGGCTGGGCAGAGGAAGACGGACGTGAAGGAAATCGACGAGCAGCAGCACGAGGCGGTGATCATTGCCGGCTTCGGGCGCTACGGGCAGATCGTGGGCCGCCTGCTGTATGCCAATGGCGTGGTGCCCACCGTGCTGGACCACGACGCGGAGCAGATCGAGGCGATGCGGCGTTTCGGCTGGCCGGTGTTCTATGGCGACGCGACGCGACTGGACCTTTTGCGCACCGCGGGCGCGGAGACCGCGAAGGTGCTGGTGCTGGCCGTGGACGACGTGGACCAGAGCATCGAGATCGCGAAGATGGCCAAGGAGCACTTCCCGCATCTGCAGGTGGTGGCCCGGGCCCGCAACGTGCGGCATTTCTATGCGCTGCTCGATGCAGGGGTGAAGCACATCGAGCGCGAAACTTTGGATTCAGCCTTGCTCACCGGCCGCAGTGCGCTGGAGATGCTGGGTTGGGAGCCGCACCATGCGCGCAACCTGGCGATGCGCTTCCGGCGGCACAACGTCGATCAGGTGCATTCGATGGCGCCGCATTGGAAAGATCAGGCGCGGTTGATCACGGCGGCCAAGCAAGGCCGGCAGCAGCTGGAAGAGCAGTTCGCCGCGGAGCGGGAGCTGGCGAAGCAGCGGCAGAGGCGGTCGGGATGGGGCGGGGAGACGGAGGCCGAGTCTTGAACATGGCCGGCATGTCCCGGGCTGGGTGCAGTCCTGGACATCAATCTTGGAGCTTCACGTACATTGGCAACAAGCCAGGCTGCAGCAACGAGTTGGCCAAGCAGCAGGTTGGATTGAGACAAATCCAACGGTCGCGCTATTCCTCATAAATGGGTTGGGGTTTTCTGCACCTCTCATGCATGCCACCAAAGAGGGGAAGGCAGCGCATGCCGTTGCCGTGTAGATTCCCGCTGCCGCAAATGTGCGGCAACTCTAAAAACTCTAAGAGGAAAATCGAATGTTCGCTTTTAGTCATGTTCGCCTTGCTCTCGCTGTCGTGCTGACCAGCGCTGCACCCATGGCGTTCGCTGCGCCGTACACGGCCTCCACGGTGCCCGACGCAGCTGGTCGTGCCGTTCTGTCCGAAGCGCTCAGCAACTACGCCCAAGGCGCACCGGCCAACATGGACCCGGCGCCGACGATCCACAAGAACTTCCCGCAGATCATCGAGCAGAACTTCGCGAGGCTCAACTCGACCACCAGCGTGACCCTGGTCAACAACCTGACCGACAAGGAGCTGGCCTCCCTGGCGCGAAACTACGACAACGCAGTCAACGACCTGGGGCGCGCCCCCAGACTTCATGCGGTACTCGCGTATCGACTGGATGCGCCCCACCTTGCGCGCCTGGCCAACTACTTCGGCTATGCGCCGATCTACGCGGCCATCGTCACGGTCGCGCCCGAGAAGGCGGTGCAGTTTGATAGCCTGGCCAACAGGTCTGCTCAGGCGCTGGGCGGCACTCGAACTGCCCAAGGTCTCGGTCAGTATCTCTTCTTCACCCCGGAGGAGATTTACCTCGACTTCCGCACGATGCCTGTGGGTTCTCTGGGCGCCACCGGCGCAGCGTTTGAGACAGGGGTAACTCTGTCAAACGGGGTCGGTGCTGCCTTCTTCGTTGGTTGGACGGGCGGGTCTGCGCTGGGCTGGGTTCTTCAGGAGTACTGCCCGGATACCTACGACGCGATTGGCGGGACGGTTTCCAACATGTTGGATCGCCTCAAAGACGCGAACGACGACCTGAAGAAGGGGCAAATCGAGAAATCCGTCGGTGACCTGTTTGGCTTCCAGTCGTATGTGTATGACAGTCTGGGCATGGGCGGCGATGATGGGGTCACCAACAGCTGGCATGTCTACAACAATTATCTGCTCAGCATTAACAGATCGAAGAAGTGATGAGCACCTTGAAGCCTTCACCCTATCCCCACTGGCTGCGCGCAGTGCACATCTGCCTTCTGGCCGTATGTCTGCTGCTGATACTGGTGCCGTCCGCTCGGACAGGCCCATGGCTGTGGGTGGGAATTGCCTTGCATGCTGTTGCCAGCATGTCCCTGTTGCGTCGATTGGCGCAACGGTCAGGCATGAAAGCCACGGCAGAGGATATCTACAAGGACAACCTCGCACGGGGCAGCATCTTCTTGGGCACGCTTGAGCGGATCGTCATGCCTCTGTGCCTGGTGACGGCTGGGGTGCTGGTTTTCGGGTAAGTCCGAAGGGAGTCTGACATCTGCGTCAGGCTCCCTCAGTCGCATGCATTCAGCGCAACCCGTCCCACAACAGCTTCAAACCCGTCAACCCCATCCCGCTGTACGCCACCCGATAGAACCACGTCGACGGAATCCGCTTCGTCAGCCACACTCCCAGCCACACACCAATCGGTGCCAGCGGCATCAGCACCACCGAGGTCGACATGTTGCGCACGTCGATCAAGCCCAGCCAGGCATACGGAATCCACTTCGACAGGTTCACCGCCGCGAAGAACACCGCCATGGTGGCGGCGAAGGTGATGGGCGGCAGCCGCATCGGCAGCACGTAGGCGCTGATGGGTGGGCTGCCGGCGTGGGCGACGAAGCTGGTGAAGCCCGACGCAATGCCCAGCAGAACGCCCAGCGGCTTGGAGCGCACGTGCCCATCGGCCTTGGGCGGGAACAGCAGGCGCTGCGCCAAGAAGGCCAGCGTCAGCCCGCCCACGATGGCCGCGACGGTCTTGCCTGACAGCAGACCAAAGAGCACCGTCCCGACGACGGTGCCTCCCAGGCCCGCCGGCAGCAGCAATCGCAACAAGGCCGAATCGCGCTGCTTCCACATCTGCTGCAAGCCCACGGCATCCATGATGAACAGCAAGGGCAGCATGATGGCCGCTGCCTGCGGCACTGGAACCGCCAGCGCCATCAGCGGCACGGCGAGCGAGCCGAAGCCGCCCAGGAAGCCGCTCTTGGCCAGGCCCATGAGCAGCACCGCAGGCACCGCCACGGCATAGAACGCCGGGTCGGCAATGAGCTGGAACGCCAAGGCCGTGTGCTCAGGCGAAGGAGCAGGCTTCCTCGAACGACAGCCGCGGGCTGCGTCCGAAGATCTTGCTGGGGTCGCCCTTGCCGAGGTTGCACACGAAGTTGGTCTTCACGGTGGTGCCGGCCCAGAAGGTGGCGTCCATCAGCTCGCCGTCGAAGCCGCTCATCGGCCCGCAGTCCAGGCCCAGCGAGCGGGCGGCCATCATGAAGTAGGCGCCTTGCAGGCTGGAGTTGCGGAAGGCCGTCGCTTCGATCACCGCCGGCTTGCCCGCGAACCACGGGCGCGCATCGGTGTGCGGGAAGAGCTGCGGCAGCTTGTCGTAGAAGGCCATGTCCATGCCGATGATGACGGTGACGGGCGCCGCCAGCGTCTTGGCGCGGTTGCCTTCGGACATGCATGGCCCCAGCTTGGCCTTGCCCTCGGGCGTGTTGACGAAGATGAACCGTGCGGGACTGCAGTTGGCTGAGGTCGGCCCCCACTTCATCAGTTCGTAGATCGCACGCAGGGTGCTTTCGGGCACGGGTTCCGGGAAGAAGCCGTTGTGCGTGCGGGCTTCGGTGAAGAGTTGTTCGGTGGTGACGTTCATGGGGCCAGGCCTCGTGCGATAGCGGGGGAAGAGAACAAGGCGACAATTCTGCGATGTTTGCTCCATCCCAGAACGACGTGAGGCGATTCTTTTGCGACGCCTTCAAGAAGCGCCGCGACGGCAGCGTGATGACGCCGCTGGAGACCCTGGCCGCCGACTGGGTCGACCAGCACCCCGAATACCACGACGACTTGGCCGACGTGGACGCCGCCCTGGCCGCGGTCTTCGACGTGGACGCCGGCCGCACCAATCCCTTCCTGCACCTGTCCATGCACCTGAGCATCAGCGAGCAGGTGAGCATCGACCAGCCCAGGGGCATCAAGCAGGCCTTCGGGCTGCTGGCGGCCAAGCTGGGTTCCGCGCACGAGGCCCAGCACGAGGTGATGGAATGCCTCGGGCAGATGATGTGGGAGTCGCAGCGCAGCGGGCTGCCGCCGGACGGCGAGAAGTACATCGATTGCGTGAGGCGCAGAGCGACACGCTGAGGGACGTCAGCTCACGACGGCAAGCGCAGCAACCTGCGCGCCTCGGCCACGGTGGCGGGACGCCGCCCGTGTTCGAGGCACAGGTCCGCCACCTGCCGCACCAGCGCCGCATTCGACGGCGCCAGCGTGTGCTTGTCCAGCCGCACGTTGTCTTCCAGCCCGGTGCGGCAATGGCCGCCCAGTTCCAGCGACCACTTCGCCAAGGTGAGCTGCTCGCGGCCGATGCCGGCGCCGGTCCACGTCGCGTCGGGCGCAAGCCGCTTCAAGGTCTTCACGTAGAACTCGAACACCTCGCGGTCCACCGGCATCGCGTTCTTGATGCCCATCACGAACTGGATGTGCAGCGGCCCGACGATCTTGCCCGCCTGCTGCAGGGCCACGGCCTGGAAGATCATCGACAGGTCGAAGGCCTCGATCTCCGGCTTCACGCCGTGGGCCTTCATTTCTTCGGCAAGCCAGTCGATGAGTTCCGGCGAGTTCTCGTACACGCGGGTCGGAAAATTCACCGAGCCGCTGGCCAGCGAGGCCATGTCCGGCCGCAGGTGCAGCATGCCGCCGCGCTCGCGGCCGGCGCCTGAACGGCCGCCGGTGGAGACCTGGGTGATCATGCCCGGCGCATGGCGGCGGATGCCGTCCAGCACGGCCTGGAAACGCTCGGGCGCGGAGCTGGGCGACTCATCGTCGTTGCGCACGTGCAGGTGCACGAGCGTGGCGCCGGCTTCGTAGGCGGCATGGGTCGATTCGACCTGCTCGCTCACGCTGATGGGAACGGCCGGGTTGTCCTTCTTGCGCGGCAGGGAGCCGGTGATGGCCACGGAGATGATGCACGGATCGGACATGTCGCGTTTCCTCAGTGTTGACGGGCGCCGGTGGCCATCAGCGCGAGCCGGTAGCCGTCGATGCCCAACCCGACGATCACGCCCTCGGCGATGTCGGACAGGTAGGAGTGGTGGCGGAAAGGTTCGCGCCGGTGCACGTTGCTGATGTGCACTTCGATGAACGGAATGGCCACGCCTGCCAGCGCGTCTCGCAAGGCGATGCTGGTGTGCGTGAACGCGCCCGGGTTGATCACGATGAACCCCACGCCTTCGCCGCGCGCGGCGTGGATGCGGTCGAGGAGCGCGCCTTCGTGGTTGCTCTGGAAGGCGGTGAGCGACAGGCCCAGCCGCTCGGCCTCGTGGTGGCACATCGCCTCCACGTCGGCCAGCGTGGCATGTCCGTAGGTGGCCGGCTCGCGCGTGCCCAGCAGGTTCAGGTTGGGGCCATTGATGAGCAGGACCTTCATGCGGCCGTCTCCTTCAACCGCAGCCCGCGCGGCAGCGGCACCGAACGGCGCAACACGTCCTCCGCCAGCCACAGGGCCGAGCGCCGCGCACGGGAGGCCACGGTGCCGGGCGGCATCTGCTGGTAGTCGTCGTTGAAGACCTCGAAGCTGTAGTCGCCGCGGTAGCCCATGGCGTCGAGCCGGCGCACCAGGTCGGCCAGCAGCTCGCTGTGCACTCCTTCGCCGGGGAAGACTCGGAAGGTGCGTGCGGTGGTGATGCGCTCCTCCACCGTCGGCACTTCGTTCCACATGAAGTCCGACAGCTGCACGAGGAAGATCCTGGCCGGGTCGACCTCTGCCAGCGGCGCCAGCGGCGTGCGCGTGGCGAAGATGTGGTACGAGTCGATACCAATGCCGAGGTTCGGCATGTCCGCGCGGCGCACGGCTTCCCACGCCGTGGTGTATTCGTTGATGTGGCGGCCCCAGGAGAGGCCTTCGTAGGCCACCTTGATGTTCAGGGGCAGAGCCAGCATCGCCAGCTTGCGCAGGTCGCGGGCCACGGCATCGATGTCGCCGCTGGCGTGCGAGGAGGTGGACGAACAGGCCAGCAGCACCCGGCTGCCCAGCGCGGCGCCCATCTCCAGCATCGAGCGCGCCACGTCCACCTTGTAGCCGTGCAGGTGGCCCGACAGGCCCTCGAAGTCGCGCAGCACCTGGAAGCCGGTGACGCGAACGCCGCTGGACCGCACCGCGGCAATGGCCGCGTCCACGCCCTCGGCATGGCTGGTGATGTCGCGCGCCGAGAGCATGACCTGCCCGAAGCCGGCCTCGCGCACGGCGGCCAGCTTCTGCGGCAGGCCGCCCGCGAGGGTGATGGTGTCCATCCCGAAATCGGCGATGTTCTTCATTGCGGCCACTGCACGAGTTCGAAGGCGACGTTGCCGAGCACCGTGCGCGTGAGGGCGCCGCGGGCCTGGGCGTGCAGGCGGTCGGTGTCCACGAACTCCACGCCGTTCTCACGCAGGCGACGCACGGCGGCCATCACGTCGGGCACGCCGAAGCCGATGCGTTCCAGCATTTCGTCCTGCTCGGGCGCATCGGCGGGCGGTTCGATGAGCTGCACCATGAGCCCGCCTGGACTGCGCAGCAGCCGGCCGCTGGGCAGGATGCCGAAGCGCTCGTCGTCGCGCAGGGTGGTCCAGCCGAAGAGCTCGGCATAGAAGGCCGTCCAGTCGGCGGTGCGGCCGGCGGCGATGTACTGCACCACGCCGAACCAGCCCATGCCGGCGACGGCAGGCGGATGACGCTCGACGGTGGGGATGGGCACGAAGTCCACGTCCCAGATGGAGAAGTCGCGCCAGCGGTCGACGAAGTAGATGCGCGTCGCGCCCACGCCGTGGATGGCGGGGATGTGCAGCTCCATCGGGCGCACGTCCACAGGCACCGTCCAGGCGCCGAGTTCGACGGCGCGTGCGTGGGCCGCGGCCGCGTCGCGCACGCGCAGGGCGAACGCGGAGATGGCCGGTGCCGCCCCCGCATCCGCATGGTGGGCGTTGATGACGATGTTCATGTCGCCCTGCCGGTACAGCAGCACCTCGCGCGAGCGGTGGCGTGCCACCGGCTTGAAGCCCAGGCCTTCGAGGACCTGGCCCAGCGCCTGCGGCTTGGCGGTGCTGAACTCGATGAATTCCACGCCTTCGATGCCCATGGGGTTCGGGGCTTCGCCGATGTGTTCGCGGTCGGTGGTCATGCGATGTCTCCTTGCGCTCAGGCAGCCGCTTGCAGGGCCGGCGCGCGGTGTGTGATCAGCTCCCGGAAGTGCTGCTCCATGCGGACGGCGTCGGGCTCGCGCCCGGTGAACAGGCGGAACGCACCCACGGCCTGGCCCACCGCCATGCCGCCGCCATCGGCCGTCGGGCAACCCGCGGCTCGGGCGGCGCGCAGCAGCGCGGTGTCCAGCGGGAAATAGACGATCTCGCTGACCCACAGGCTCGGGCGCAGCAGCGATGCCGGCAGCGGCATGCCGGGCAGCTTGTCCATGCCGGTGGGCGTGCAATGCACGAGGCCGCTGGCGCCCTGCAGCGCGGCTTCGAGGTCGGTGGACACCTGGGCGCGCTGTCCGTCATGGTTGGCGTTGAGCCGATCGGCCAGTGCTTGCGCGCGCTCGGGTTCGCGGTCCACCACCACCAGCTCGCTCGCGCCCATGCGCAAGCTCGCATCGGCCACGGCAGCGCCTGCGCCGCCGGCGCCCAGTTGCACCACGCGATCCAGCCGCGCCGAGGGCAGGGCGCGGCGAAAGCCCCAGGCCCAGCCGGAGCCATCGGTGTTGTGGCCGATGAGGCGGGAACCGCGCCGCACGACGGTGTTCACCGCGCCCAGCGCCCGCGCCTCGTCCGACAGTTCGTCCAGCAGCGGAAGGATGGCCTGCTTGCACGGGTAGGTGACGTTCAGGCCGGCGAAGCCGATGGTGCGCACCGCGCCCAGCAGCGCGGGCAGGTCGTCCGCGCTGCTGCCCGTGGTGTCCAGGTCGATGAGCTGGTAGTGAAGCCGCAGGCCGTGCCGCCGCGCTTCTTCTTCATGCAGGGCCGGCGTCAGTGAGCGCTGGATGCCGGCGCCGATGAGGCCGATGAGGAGCTTGTCGTTCATGCCGCCGGACGAGCGGCGTCAATGCCGCCAGGTCCGTGCAGGCAGTATAAATGTACGAACTAGTTAGTTGCAAGCATCTTTGCAGACCTTGCTGCCGGCAGCACTACTTCCGCACGAAGCGCACGATGGTCTCCACGATGCTGTCGCGCCGGTCGCGAAGCGCCTTGGGCGACTGCATGTCGCGCTTGAAGATGAGCCCGAAGGTGTGGCGGTTGGCCACGCTGAAGAAGCACAGCGCCGAGATGGTCATGTGCAGGTCGATGGGGTCGATGTCCTTGCGGAAGACACGGGCCTTGACGCCACGCTCGTACACCTGCTGCACCGCAGTGACCGCGGGGGCATTCAGCGTCTGGATGGTCTTGCTCTGCGCGAGGAACTCGCCGCGGTGGATGTTCTCGTTCATCACCAGGCGGATGAAGTCCTCGTGCTCGTGCTGGTAATCGAAGGTGAAGGCCACCAGCTTGCGCAGCGCGTCCTCGGGCGGCAGGTCTTCCAGGTGCAGGCCCGTCTCGATCTCGCGGATGCGGCGGTAGGCGTCTTCCAGCACTGCGAGGTACAGGCCTTCCTTGCTGCCGAAGTAGTAGTACAGCATGCGCTTGCTGGTGCGCGTGGCCTCGGCGATCTCGTCGATGCGCGCGCCGCTCAGGCCCTTGTCGGCGAATTCCGCGGTGGCCACGGTGAGGATGTCGGCCATGGTGCGCTCGGGGTCATTGGTGCGCGTAGGCTCGCCGCGGGGCTTGCGGGTGGTGTTCTTGGCAGCAGGTTTCTGTACTGTCTCGTTCATGGACAAAGCCTAACACGCAGGGGGTCCACGAGGACAAAACTGCTAAGGGAAAACACGGATCGTTAAAAACGAACTAGTTCGTACATTTGTGAGGCTGCATCAATGCAGTGCACGTCCACCCTCTCCGCTACACCGAGGTCATCGATGACGAACGCTTCCTCTCCCACTTCCGCCGCCCCGGCGCGCTCCCCCCGCAAGGCCGCCCTGGCGAGCTGGATCGGCAGTGCGGTCGAGTACTACGACTTCTTCATCTATGGCACCGCTGCGGCGCTGGTGTTCGGCAAGATCTTCTTCCCGTCCTTCGACCCGGCCGTGGCCACGGTCGCGGCCTTCGCCACCTTCGGCGTGGGCTACGTCACCCGCCCCATCGGCGCGGTCATCCTCGGCCACGTGGGCGACAAGTTCGGCCGCAAGAAGGTGCTCACCTTCACCTTGCTGCTGATGGGCATCTCCACCTTCCTCGTCGGTGCCTTGCCGACGTATTCGCAGGTGGGCATCGCTGCGCCCATCATGCTGGTCGTCCTGCGGCTGCTGCAAGGGCTGTCGGCTGCCGGCGAACAGGCCGGCGCGAACTCCATGACGCTGGAGCACGCGCCTGAGCATCGCCGCGCCTTCTTCACCAGCTTCACGCTCAGCGGCACGCAGGCCGGACTCATCCTCGCGACCCTGGCGTTCCTGCCGGTGTCTGCATTGCCCGAAGCGGACCTGCTGGCATGGGGGTGGCGCATTCCGTTCTTCCTCAGCGCCATCGTGGTGGTGGTGGGCATGTGGGTGCGTCGCACGCTGCCGGAGACGCCGGCCTTCACCGAGGAAGAGAAGGCCCGCACGACCGAGGCCCTGCCCGTGGCCACGCTGTTCCGCGAGCAGGCATCCGACGTGATGCGCGTGGTGTTCTGCGCCCTGGTGTCGGTGGTCAGCACCATCTTCAGCGTGTTCACGCTGTCGTACGCGGTGAACACCATGCACATCCCGAAGGCGACGATGCTGACGGTGCTGATCCTGGCCAACATCGTGGCGCTGATGGCCATCCCGAGCTGGGCGTCGCTGGCCGACCGCATTGGCCGCAAGCCGGTGTTCATCCTCGGCGCGCTGGGCTCCGCGGCGCTGATCTGGCCGTACATGTGGGCCATCTCGCAGGTCGACACCACGATGATCTTCGTCTTCGGCCTGCTGTTGTCGGGCGTGGTCTACAGCGCCGCCAACGGCGTGTGGCCGGCTTTCTACGGCGAGATGTTCGACACCCGCGTGCGACTGTCAGGCATGGCCATCGGCACGCAGGTGGGCTTCGCGCTGGGCGGCTTCGCGCCGACCATCAGCGCGGCCATCCTGCAGCCCGGCGCGACGGGTTGGGTGCCGGTGGCAGGCTTCGTGACGGTGGTGACGCTGGTGGCCGCCATCGCGGCGCTCACGGCCCGCGAGACCTTCCGCACGCCGATGGAGCAGCTGGGCCACAAGCAGGCGGCCAACGATGATCGTGCGGTGGATGCGCGCGTGCGGCACGCCTGACGAACGTTTCTGAGCCGGCCCCGGCAGTACACTGCCGGGGTCGAAAAAGGCAGGGTCGGTTTTGGTAAGCCCGACCCCTTCCTGTTCCAGGAAGCTCTGTTCCATGCACTGCATGAGTACCCGCGACGAACCCCGCGCCGTCAGGCGCTTCGGGCTCGTCCGCGCGCGTGCAAGAGCTGCCTGCTCGTCATTGCATTCGGCCGGGTCCGGTCATCCTCCTGGAGAATGCAATGCAACTCAATCATCTCGACCTCCCCGTTCCCGATGTCCGCGCCACGGCGGACTTCTTCATCCGCTTCTTCGGCTTCCGCCTCGATGCCGTGAAAGGCAACGATGGCATGGCCATCCTCCAGGGCGATGGTGGCGTGGTGCTCGTGCTCACGCGGCGCGGCGACGACTCGCCGGCGTTTGCGAAGACGTTCCACGTCGGTTTCCTGGTGCCGTCGCCCGAGACGGTGCATGAAGTCCATCGGCAGCTCAGCGAAGCAGGCTGCGCGGATCTGTCGCCGGTCAGCACCATGCGGGGCAGCACGCTGCTGTACTGCCATGCGCCTGGAGGCGTGCTGGTGGAAGTCGGATTCCGGCCCGACGCGTAGCGGGCGGCAGGCTCAGCGCGGAGGCGACAGCGGCTCGGCGTACTCGAGCCCCTTGAAGCGGGCCGCGAACTCCGCACGGATGTCCTGGCGCACCGCATCGGCCCGCTGGAAACCGGAACTGCCCACGAAGATGGCACCCGGAAAGGCACTGACCTCGATCGACACGGCCTTGGGTCCGACGAATCGGTAGATCAGCCACATGCCCCGGCCTTCGAGCCGTTGCTCCTCGGTCGGGCGGTCGCACGCCTGGCGGCAGGCCAGAGAGTGCTTCGCTGCCACGGCCAGGATCGCCGCCACGACATCCTCTCTTCGCATGGCTTCGCTCGAAGAGACGTCCCTGATCTCGTAGGTCTGGCGGGTGGGAATGGCCGACGTGCCCACGAGCCCGAGCAAGGTCAGCCCGGTGGCAGGCACGGCAAGCAGGCGGCGCCACAGGGGCCATGACATGGGTTCGGCCGTCTTCTCGCGCGCGAGCCTGTCGCACCAGGGGAGGATGGCGAGCGCCACGAGGTCCGTGTAGTCCACCACGCGGCCGAATTCCACCCAGTGCTGGGCGTTGACCCATTCGATGAAAGGGCTGGAAGCGGGACTCTTCCACCAGAGAAAGCCCATGCCGATCGCCGTGAAGCGCAGGAAGCGACGCGATGGCGCCAGCGCGGTGGACAACATGCCCACCATGGCGATGCCCGCCACGTCGGACAGCTTGCCGGTGATCCATCCGGGAAAGGCGGCCTTCAGGATCAGGTCGTTGACCATCAGGACGGCCAGGCTCGCCAAGAACGGAAGGCTGCAGACGACGGACAAGGTCCTGAGCATTGGCGTTCCCCCTTGGGCGAGCTGTTCAGAACTCGAGGTTGTCGATCAGGCGCGTGTTGCCCAGCTTGGCCGCGCCCAGGGCAACCAGGGCCGTGTCGCCGGCCTGAGGTGCCAGCAAATCAGCGCGCCGCCGCACGGTGAGGTAGTCCACCGCCCAGCCCATGCCATTCAACGAGGCGACGGCCTGCTGCTCCAGCGCAGTCAGGTCGGCGCCTGCGGACTTCGAGGCATCGGCCAGGGCGCTCAGGGCTGCAGCGAGTTCGGTGGCCTTGGCCTTCTGCGCATCGCTCAGATACCCGTTGCGCGACGACAGCGCCAACCCGCTCTCCGCGCGGCAGGTCTCTCCCGCCTCGATCGTCAAGGGCAGCGCGAACTGCTCGGCCATGCGGCGGATGACCATCAGCTGCTGGTAGTCCTTCTTGCCGAACACCGCCACCTTCGGCCGCACCACGCTGAACAGCTTCATCACCACCGTGCACACGCCGGTGAAGAAGCCGGGCCGGAAGTGGCCTTCGAGGATGTCGGCGACGGCCGCGTCCGGCACGACCTTGAAGGTCTGCGGCTGCGGGTACAGCTCTTTCTCGTCGGGCGCGAAGACGATGTCGCAGCCAGCCGATTGCAGCAGTTCGGCGTCGCGTGCCAGCGTCCGCGGGTAGCGGTCGAAGTCTTCATGCGGCGCGAACTGCAGGCGGTTCACGAAGATGCTGGCGACCACCGGCAGCCCATGGGCCTTGGCCTGGCGCACGAGGCTCAGGTGGCCTTCATGCAGGTTGCCCATGGTGGGCACGAAGGCGCAGGCCTGCGGCACGGGCAGGGCGGCGCGCAGGTCGGCGATGGTGTGCAGGATCTGCATGGGACGTCCCCTTCAATATCCGTGGATGGCGTCGTCGGGGAAGCGGCGGGCCTTCACGTCGCTCACGTACTGGCGCAGCGCGGCTTCGATGGAGGGCGCGCCGTCCATGAAGTTGCGCACGAAGCGCGGAAGCTTGCCTTGGGTGATGCCCAGCATGTCGTGCATCACCAGCACCTGCCCGGAGCAGCCCTTGCCCGCGCCGATGCCGATCACGGGGATCGGCAACGACTGCGTGACGTCATTGGCCACGCTGCTGGGCAGCAGCTCCAGCACCAGCATGGCGGCCCCGGCCTCGGCCACTTCGCAGGCATGCTGCTTCAGTGTCGCAGCCGCCTCGTCGTTGCGGCCCTGCACGCGGTAGCCGCCCAGCGCATGCACCGACTGCGGCGTGAGCCCCAGGTGCGCGCACACCGGAATGCCGCGCTGCGTGAGGAAGCGGATGGTCTCGTTGGTCCAGCCGCCGCCTTCGAGCTTCACCATCTGCGCGCCGGCCTGCATCAGCGCCACGGCGCTTTCCAGCGCCTGCGCAGGCGATTGCTGGTACGAGCCGAAGGGCAGGTCGCCGATGAGCCATGCGTTCTTGTTGCCGCGCGCCACGCAACGGATGTGATACGCCGTCTCCTCCAGCGTCACCGGCAGCGTGCTCGTCTGTCCCTGCACCACCATGCCCAGCGAATCGCCCACCAGCAGGCAGTCGACGCCGGCGGCATCCATCACCTTGGCGAAGGACGCGTCGTAGCAGGTCACCATCGCGATCGGCTCGCCCTGCGCATGCATCTCGCGGATGCGATGCAGGGTCACCGCCTTGCGCGGCGCCGCGGCGGCGGGCGTGCCGCCGCCATACACAGCTTGGTCGCTCATCGCAGGCTCCTCAGCCGGCTTGCAGGCCGAGCTTGGCGAACAGTTCCTGGTCGGCCGTCACGTCGGGGTTGCCGGTGGTCAGGAGCTTCTCGCCGTAGAAGATGGAGTTGGCACCGGCCATGAAGCACAGCGCCTGCACCGCTTCGCCCATCTGCTGGCGGCCGGCGGACAGGCGCACCATGGCTTCGGGCATGGTGATGCGCGCCGCGGCGATGGTGCGCACGAACTCGAAATGGTCGAGCTTGTCGATGCCGTGCAGCGGCGTGCCTTCCACCTGCACGAGGTGGTTGATGGGTACCGACTCGGGGTACGGGTCCATGTTGGCCAGCTCGGCGATGAGCGCCGCGCGCTGCTGGCGCGACTCACCCATGCCGACGATGCCGCCGCAGCACACGTGCACGCCGGCGTTGCGCACCTTCTGCAGGGTGTCCAGCCGGTCTTCGAACTGGCGGGTGGTGATGATGTCGGCGTACTTGTCCGGCGCGCTGTCGATGTTGTGGTTGTAGTAGTCCAGGCCTGCGTCGCGCAGCTGCTCGGCATGGCCGTCGCCCAGCATGCCCAGCGTCACGCAGGTCTCCAGGCCCAGCGACTTCACGCCGCTGATCAGCTCGGCCACCTTCTCGACGTCGCGGTCCTTGGGGCCGCGCCAGGCGGCGCCCATGCAAAAGCGCGTGGCGCCGGCTTCCTTGGCCAGGCGCGCGGCATCCATCACGGCATCGAGCTTCATCAGCGGCGTGGCTTCCACGGGGGTGTCGAAGTGCACCGACTGGGGGCAGTAGCCGCAGTTCTCCGGACAACCGCCGGTCTTGATGGACAACAGGGTCGAGAGCTGCACCTTGCGCGGGTCGAAGTGCTGGCGGTGCACCGTCTGCGCACGGAACAGCAGGTCGTTGAAGGGCAGCTCGAAGAGGGCGGCCACATCGTCGACCGACCAGCGGCTGGCGGGCTTGCGGGCAACAGGGCGGTGGATGGCGACAGGAGCTTCTTGCATGGTCTTGCCGCCGAAGCGGCTCCTCTGTGTTGTTGTGGGGGTCTCGCAGGCGTCCAGTCTCGGCGACCTGCGCGGGTGGCGCAGGGCCTGCATTGAAAACCTACGACGGCTGGTAGGCCAGTCTCACGTAAATCGGCGCGAACGCCTCGGCCTGCGTGATTTCCAGCAGGCGCTCCCTCGCCAGCTCCAGCATGGCGATGAAGGTGACGACCAGCACGGGGGTGCCGCGCGTGGTGTCGAACAACTCCTCGAATTCCACGAACTTGCGGCCCTGGAGCGTGCGCAGCACGATGCTCATGTGCTCGCGCACCGACAGCTGTTCGCGGGTGATGGTGTGGTGCTGGGTGAGCTTCGCGCGGCGCAGGATGTCCTGCCAGGCGGCGCGCAGCTCGTCGGAGTCCACGTCGGGGAAGCGCGGCGTCAGCGACTGCTCGATGACCACCTGCGCTCGCAGGAAGTCGCGGCCGATGACGGGCAGCGCGTCCAGCCGCGCGGCGGCCAGCTTGATCTGTTCGTACTCGATGAGCCGGCGCACGAGTTCGGCGCGCGGGTCTTCCGGTTCCTTGCCGTCCTCGGTCTTCTTGGGCGGCAGCAGCATGCGCGACTTGATCTCGATCAGCATGGCGGCCATCAGCAGGTATTCGCTGGCCAGTTCGAGATTGGTCTTGCGGATCTGCTCGACATACGCGAGGTACTGCCGCGTCACGTCGGCCAGCGGAATGTCGAGGATGTTGAAGTTCTGCTTGCGGATGAGGTACAGCAGCAGGTCCAGCGGGCCTTCGAAGGCTTCGAGGAAGACTTCGAGCGCGTCCGGCGGGATGTACAGGTCCTGCGGCAGCGCGAACAGCGGCTCGCCGTACAGGCGCGCCATGGCCACGCGGTCCACGGCCTCGGGCAGCACCTCGGCAGGCGGCGGGGGCATGTCGGTCACCGGAGGCTCGGCAGCCTCCAGGGCTTTCGCGGCGTCGCTCACGGGGGAGGTCTCTGGCAGCGCAGGGGCTGGGGGACGCCGTTCAGACCTTGGTCTGGTAGACGTAGGGCTGCTGGGCCACGCGGGCCTGCCGGTACTCGGCCTGCGCCTGGGCGTCGATGGGCTTGTCCCACAGCAGGGCGCGGCCGGCGCGCTGTTCTTCCTCGAGGCTGGGCTTCTTCGCCTTGAGCTCGTCGATGAAGTTCGTGACGTCGGACTTGTAAGGCTTCCAGAACAGAGGCATGGCGGCAGCGCCCGACGAGCCGGGCGGCAAAAAGTGACTGGCGCGGATTTTAGCGGGCGTGCGAGTGGCGCTCAGGTGAGGGCCACGAGGTCGGCCAGGACATGGGCGAATGCCACCGGCCACAGCCAGCGGGTGCGCCAGTAGAAGCCCGCCATGATCACCCCGTACAGCACGATGGACACCGAGCCCATCGGCCCCTGGTACACGTGGTAGAGCAGCCTCACCAAAGTGCTCACGCCGATGGCCACGGAGGCGCCGTGCCCACGGAAGGCGTCCACCAGGAAGCACAGGAAGGTCTCCTCGTAGATGCCGTTGACCAGCGACAGCGCCAGCACCATGGTGAAGGACACCCGGGTGTTGGCCATGATCTCGGCGATCGGCTGGCTGGCCATGTTCCGCGTGTCGAACATCGCCAAGGTGACCCACCAGGTGGCGATGCCCACCGCATAGAGCACCACGCCCACCATGCCGCCGGCCACGTTCGGTCGCGGCAGCAGCGCCAGCACCGAATGGCCGCGCATTCGCAGGAAGACCAGGGCCAGCCCGCCCAGCACCAGCTCGGTGACGATGGTGCTGGCCAGCCCGCTGTCGGTGAACCCTTGGCCGGTCGGATAGTTGGCGCCGACTGCGGCGATCGAGCCCAGGATGAACCAGCCGAAGCACAGGATCGTGACGGCCAGCGCGTCCAGCGGTGCCGGCGCGCGGGTGGTGGGTTCAGGGGCGGACATGAAGGTGCCGAGGCCCTCAGGCTTCGACGCGGCGGACGTTCAGTGCATCCTTGAAGAAGGCGTGCGGATGCCCGGTGAGCCACTTGGCCAGCTCATCCAGCCGTGCGCCGCTGACTTCCAGTGCGGGCAGTTCCAGCGTCACCGTCTCGAAGCCGTCCACGTTCTGCACCTGGAAGTGCAGCTTGGCCGATTCGTGCTGGGCGGTGACGCGCACCAGCCCGACGAAATCGGCCACGAAGGTGTAGCGGCGGCACTGCAGCTTGCCGTTCTCGGCGTGGCGCACGGCCTCGTTCTCGAACTTCATGCCGCTCTGGTGCAGCTTGGCTTCGAGCTTTTCCATGTCGGGCAGGAAGTCCTTCGTCAGCTGGAACTCGCGGCCGGTCTTGAGCTGCCAGTGCATGACGAGGAAGTCGAAGACGTCCTCATTGCCCAGCTTCTTGCGGCGTGAATCGACGCGGAATTCGGTGAGCGGCAGCCGCTCGAGCACGTTTTGCCGGTCCAGCGTGTAGCGGGCATGGCTGGGCGGACGCAACACCTCCAGCTGCGGGGCGAGCGTGGTGAAGTAGGTGAAGACGGTCTTGCAGGCCGATTCCGTCAGCGCGAGGTTGCGTGCGATGGATGCGGCGTCGCCGTCCTTCTGCGCCTTCAGGGCCTCCGCCTGGCGCTTGAGATCGTCGAGAAAGCTCACGGGTGGCTTCTTGGGTTGGAGCGAGAGGGGCAAAGAATAGCGCAGCGCCGGGGGGTGGAAGCGGTGTTTCATCACTTTTCAGGCCCGGGCCGGGCATGATTCGCGGATGCGGGAGATCGAGCTGAAATTCCAGGTGCCGCCCCAGGCGCGTGCCGCGGTGGACGCGGCGGTGGCAGGTGCGGCCAGGCCGCCGCGCGTGCGGCTGCAGGCGGCGTACTTCGACACGGCGGACCGGGCGCTGGCGCGCGTCGGGCTGGCCTTGCGCGTGCGCCGCGAAGGCCGGCGGCTGGTGCAGACGCTCAAGGGCCTGGAGGGCGACGGCATCACGCGCTCCGAGCACAACGTGAACCTGTCCACGGCGGCGGTTAATGCGGCCGATCCGTCGCTGCACGCGGACACACCGGTGGGGCAACGCCTGGCCGTGGTGCTGCGCGATTCCTCGCCCCTGGTGATGACCTTCCGCACCGACATCCGCCGCCGCACCCGTGCCGTGCGCACGCGCCACGGCATGGTGGAAATCGCCTTCGACGATGGCGTTATCACCGCCGGCGAGGAACAGCTGGCGGTGTGCGAGCTGGAAATCGAACTCCTGAGCGGATCGCCCCTGGCCGTGCTGGCGGCCGCACGCACCTGGGTCAAGCGCCACGGCCTGTGGCTGGACACCCGTGGCAAGGCAGAACGCGGCGACATGCTGTCGCGCGGCGAACCGGTGGCACCGCCGCGCAAGGCGTCCGGCATCGAGCTCGACAAGGACGCCGGCATGGACGACGCCATGCGCCGCGTCGTGCTCTCGTGCCTGGAACAGATCAGCGTGAACGCCAGCCAGATCAGCAGCGGCGAGCATTCGGATGAGCACGTGCATCAACTGCGCGTGGGCCTGCGCCGGTTGCGCACGGCCTGGCGGCTGTTCGGATTGGAAGAGCCTGCTCCGCAGATCGACGATGCGGCGACGCAGTGCTTCCGCGCCCTGGGTGCATCGCGTGACAGTGCGGTGGTGGCCGGGTTCATCGCCGATGAGCTCCACCAGGCGATGGCGGCGATCGGACTGAGCTGGGACCTGCCCCGCGTTGCAGCCGACCAGGGCGCGGCGCCGGTGGACATCGTTCGCGATTTCTCTTGCCAGGCACTGATGCTGTCCCTGTTCGAATGGACGCAAGGGCTGGGCACCGTGGCCTCGCCGTCACTGCAGGTGCTGGAGAAAGAACTGGCGCGTGATCACAAGAAGGTCGTTGCCGGCCTGGCCGAGTTCACCACCCTGGACCACCTGGCCCGCCACAAGCTGCGCAAGCGTGCCAAGCGCTTGCGCTACGGCCTGGAGTTCCTCGCTCCGCTGCTCGATGGCGATGATGTGCGCCGCACGCTCAAGGCCCTGAAGAAGACGCTGGACGAGTTGGGCCGCTACATGGACCTGAGCGTCGCCATCGACGCCTGCAAGCCGCAGGCCGACGATGCCACCACGCGTTTTGCCATCGGCTGGCTGGCGGCGCGGCGCGAGGCGCTCATCGCGGAGATTCCCGCGCTGGCCGGGCCGTTGAAGAAGAGGCGGCCGGTGCGAAAACCTTAGGCGCCGCGCTGCGTCATTCTCTCCACGGTGTCCAGGTCGGGCACCATGTTCTCGCCGCCAAGCAGCACCTCGAAGCCGGACCGGTGGATCAGGCTGCGTGGCTGCTCGTTGAAGTCGCACAGCATGAGCCGCACGCCTTGCCGGGTCAGCGTGCGATGCAACTGCGCCAGCGCGTCCAGGCCGGAGGTGTCCATCGAGATCAGGCGGTGTCCTTCGAGCACCAGCACCTGCGTGCCCGGCGGCAGGTCGCGGGCCAGCGGTTCCAGGCCATCCACCGCGCCGAAGAACAGCGAGCCGTAGAGCCGCACGATCTTCACCTCTGCCGTCGAGCGCGGATGCGGCTCCAGCCGGAACAGCGTGCCCATGCGGTAGATGAAGAACACGCAGGCCAGCACCAGGCCGACTTCCACCGCCACCGTCAGGTCGAGGATCACCGTCAGCAAGAAGGTACCGACCAGTATCGTCCGGTACTGCGGGCTGAAGTGCCGCAGCCGCGCGAACTCATGCCACTCGCCCATGTTCCAGGCGACGAAGAGCAGAATGCCGGCGAGTGCGGCGAGGGGCACGTACTCGGCCAACGGTGCGGCCACCAGCACGATGCCCAGCAGCGTGAGTGCATGCACGATGCCCGCGACGGGCGTCCTCGCGCCGGCGCGCACGTTGGTGACGGTGCGGGCGATGGTGCCGGTGGCGGGCAGCCCGCCGAACACCGGCGACACGATGTTGGCGATGCCTTGCGCCATCAGCTCCTGGTTGGGATCGTGGCGCGGCGAGTCGATGAGGTTGTCGGCCACGCGTGCGCACAACAGCGACTCCACTGCGCCCAGCAACGCGATGGTCAGCGTGGGAATGAAGAGCTGCTTGGCACTGTCCCAACTGAAGGGCGGCAGCGCCAGCGACGGCAGGCCTTGCGGAATGCCGCCGAAGCGCGAGCCGATGGTTTCCACCGGCAGGTGCAGCCAGTGCACGGCGGCCGTCAAGGTGATGAGCGCGACGATGGGCCCCGGCATGCGCGACGCGGTGCGCAGCGTCACGCCTTCGAGCACCTGGGCCGGCAACGGCCCGCCCGGCTGGAAGATGCGCGGCCACAGGAAGAGGCCGCCCAGGCACACCAGGCCCACGGCCAGGGCGTAAGGATTGAAGCTGTCGAGGTGGCTGCCCAGCATGTGCAACTGCGAGAAGAAGTCGCCCGGCATCTTGGTGATCTGCAGCCCGAGCAGGTCACGCAGCTGCGACACCGCGATCAGCACCGCGATCCCGTTGGTGAAGCCGATGACGATGGTCACCGGCATGTAGCGCACCAGCGCCCCCAGCCGCAGCGCGCCCATCGCGAACAGCAGCACCCCAGCCAGCACGGTGGCGATGAGCAGGTTGGTGAGCCCGTAGCGCTCGACGATGCCGTACACGATGACGATGAACGCGCCCGCCGGCCCGCCGATCTGCACGCTGGACCCGCCCAGCGCCGAGATGAGGAAGCCCGCCACGATGGCCGTGATGAGCCCCTGCTCGGGCTTCACGCCCGACGCGATCGCGAAAGCCATGGCCAGCGGCAGCGCGACCACGCCGACGGTGAGGCCGGCACCGAGGTCGTGGAAAAAATCTTGCCGGCTGTAGTGAGGCAGCGAGTCGACCAACCGGGGGTGGAATCGCAGGCGCATGGGTCAGGAGGAACACCGCGGCGCCGAAACTTCAGCGCCGCTTTGTCGCCGAGGCCACCATGGACCCCGCGGATTTGACAGGCCGTGCACGGCCTGCCGGGGCAGCTGTGCGCCGCGACGACCCATCGACCGCTGTGGGTGGCGCGGGTGATCCGCTGGGCACGTAGTTCACGCCATGCGCGGCAAGGTATTCGCGAATGAGCTGGCGCACCACTTGCGACGGGGTGAGGTCCTGCTGCGCGCACAGACGCTCAAAGGCGACCTTCTTCGCGGGGTCGATCAGCAGGGTCAGGCGTGCCGTCTTCAGTTCCATTGCTCGGGTTCTTGCTGCTCAGGCGTCGTCACTCGGGATTCGGAACAGCCATGGCCCACGAATCAACGATATGTTAATGCGATGTGCGTTCAGTAAACATGCTACGCGCATAAAATGGGTGTAGCAAGTATTCGCGGTCCGCCATGCCAACTTTCTTCCATCGCTTGAGCGCACGGGATCGCACTCGACATGCGAACCGGCAACTCGGCAGCGTGCTGGCCTTCGTGGCCGGCGCCGTCAACGCTGGAGGATTCCTCGCTGTGCAGCGCTACACGTCGCACATGACGGGCGTCGTGTCAGCCATTGCCGACGACCTCGTGCTCGGCCAGGCGGTGCTCGCGATGGCCGGCGTGTCGGCCTTGCTTGCCTTCGTCTTCGGCGCAGCCACGACGGCAGTACTCATCCACTGGGCCCGGCGTCGCCAGATGCACGGCGAATTCGCGCTGTCGCTCATGCTGGAGGCTGCGTTGCTGCTGATCTTCGGCATGCTGGGAGCCCATCTCGCGCTCTTCGTGGACGTGTTCGTGCCGTCCACCGTGCTGCTGCTGTGCTTCATCATGGGCTTGCAGAACGCAATCGTCACCAAGATCTCGCGGGCGGAGATCCGCACCACCCACATGACGGGTGTGATCACGGACCTCGGCATCGAACTCGGCAGGCTCGTCTACTGGAATCGCACCGAAAACGCAGACCCCCAGCACTTCGTGCGTGCCAACCGGGACAAGCTGCGCATTCATGCGCTCATCCTCGCCATGTTCTTCATTGGCGGGCTGGTCGGTGCAATCGCCTTCAAGCGCGCGGGCTTCCTGGCCACCGTGCCGATCGCTGCCTTGCTGATGGCCATCGCCGCGCCGCCACTGTGGCGCGACTTGCAGTCACTGCGTGCGGGCCTGTCCCATCCATCCGCCTGACCTGGCAGTGCCTGGCCAGCCGCCGTTTTCCATCCCGCCCGAATCGCCCACCTCGCAGGACATGCATTGCTGAACGACTTTCTTCCCGCCGATGCCGACGCCGTTCGGCCCTACATCTACGAAGACGAACGCACGCTGTCGATGCACTTCGACATGTCTGCCACGCAAAGCCGCATGCGGCGTGCCGACCCCTGCGCACTTGACCTCGCCTACACACGCACGATGATGGCCTGCCTGATGCTGCAGCCGCGCCCCGCATCCATGCTGATGATCGGCCTGGGTGGCGGTTCGCTCGCGAAGTACTGGCACCGATGGCTGCGGCACGCCGATGTCAGCGTGGTCGAAATCAATCCCCACGTGATCGCCATGCGTGAAGATTTCTTCGTGCCACCGGACGGGGAGCGTTTTCGCGTCTTGCAGGGCGACGGTGCCGCGGTGATGGAGGAGAACACGAGGCCACACGACGTGGTGTTCGTGGATGGCTTCAACTACGACGGACAGCCCGAGGGGCTGTGCACGCCGGCGTTCTATGCCGATTGCCGACGTGCCATCGGCGATACCGGTGTGCTGGTGGTGAACCTGCATGACGAGGAGCCGCAGTGCACCGAACTGACCGCGCGCTTGCGCGATGTACTGGGTGATGGTCTCGTCCATGTCGACCAAGAGTCTGGCGGAAACCGCATCGTCTTCGGTGCCGCGCCGGCCTTGCTGCGCGCGGCGGCCGAGCAGTGGGACGAGCGCTGGTCCGCGCTTGACGAGGTGCATCGCCACACCTTGGCCCGCTGCGCAGAACGCGTGCGGCGAAGCCTCGGGCGCTGGCTGGTTTCAGCAGGCTGATGCATGGGCCTGAGCGGGGCTGTCAGCGCAAGGTCCGATGCAGCAGTCGCTCCAGTGTCCTGAGCGGCGAGGTCTCGGGCCGCTGCAGGTCCTCTACATCGAGATAGAACGTCTGCTCCATCATGTGCTGCCCCCCCATCGCCGCATGCAGCACCTGGTCGCTGAACACCACCCAGGTCGTCCCCGGCGCGAAGTCCACGCGTGCCTGCGGCCCGGTCTTCTGGAAGTCCAGGTCGGCCTTGGCGTGGTCGTGCAACTGCAGCATCACGTGGTCGTATTCGGTGCGGCGGCGCTTGGTGATGCCGATGTTCTGCATCAGCCAGGCCGAGCCCGGCAGCGGCCGGGTGATGGACGGCAGGTAGCGCCGCGCGTGTGCCACGAAGGGCTCGCCGACGCGCCACTCGCGCGGCCGGCCGTTCTCGTTCACGTTGCAGAACACGCGCAGCAGCCGCGTGCCTTGCATGGGGTTGGACGGGAACGCATCCACGTGCAGCCGCGTGTCGTCCTTGCGCCAGCTGGTCTCGCGGCCGGCGATGTCGGCCGGCCGGAACGAGGTGTTGCCGCGGCGCAGCTTGCCGCGGTAGTGAGGGAACAGGCGCAGGGCAAAGGCTTCGCTCTGCTCGGCGTAACGCACGATCATCGTGCGCAGGTCGGCAAGATCGGCCGCTGAACCGGCCGCGCCGCGCAGCTCGCCGCCCGGCCATCGCACCGAGATGTTCTTGGCCTTGCCGTCGGCCCAGCGCTCATCGAGGAAGCGCCGCTCGGCCTCGGACAGCACGAAGGGCAGGGTCGGAAAGCTCAGCACCTGCCCGTCTTCCACCACCGCCTCGACACCCCGCGTGGGCCCGTCGTCGGCCCAGGTGGTGTCGGGGAACTCTCGGACGATGTCGACGGTGGTGGGCGCGGTCATCGGCACTCAACGCATGAATCAGCGAATCCGCAGACCGGGAGTCGCGCCCGGCCAGGGTTCGAGGATGTACAGGCCCGGGTTGGCCTTCTCGTCAGCGTGGCTCGCGGCCAGCACCATGCCCTCGCTCACGCCGAACTTCATCTTGCGCGGTGCGAGGTTCGCCACCAGCACGGTGAACTTGCCGGCCAGTTCTTCGGGCTTGTAGGCGCTCTTGATGCCGCTGAAGACGTTGCGCGTGCGGCCTTCGCCCACGTCCAGCGTCAGGCGCAGCAGCTTGTCGGAGCCGTCCACATGCTCGGCGCTGACGATCTTGGCGATGCGCAGGTCGATCTTCGTGAAGTCGCCGAGGGCGATGGTCTCGGCGATTTCTTCGCCGCCCGGCGACGGGGCGGCAGCCGTTGCACCTTCAGCCGCTTTGGGGTCGGGAGCGGCCGTGGCCGGTGCGCCGGGCAGCTCGAACAGCTTGTCGAGCATGGCTGGATCCACACGCTGCATCAGGTGTGCATAGTTGCCGACGGTGTGGCTGCCGAGCAGCTTGTCCGCGTCCGCGAAGTTCAACGGCTGGATGTTCAGGTACGCCTCGACCCTGTTCGCCAGCGCCGGCAGTACCGGCTTGAGGTAGACAGTGAGCAGGCGGAAGGCTTCGATGCACACCGAGCACACCTCGTGCAGCCGGGCATCCATGCCCTCCTGCTTGGCCAGCTCCCAGGGCTTGTTCTGGTCGACGTATTCGTTCACCCGGTCGGCCAGCAGCATGATCTCGCGCAGCGCCTTGCCGAACTCGCGCTCCTCGTAGAGCGCACTCACGGCACCGGCCTGTGAGATCAGCACATCCAGCAGCTTGGCGCCGTCGGCCGCATGCTCGGCCGCCAGCTTGCCGTCGAAACGCTTGCTGAGGAAGCCTGCCACGCGACTGGCGATGTTGATGTACTTGCCCACCAGGTCGCTGTCCACGCGGGCCTTGAAATCATCCGGCGTGAACTCGATGTCCTCCACCCGGCTGTTGAGCTTGGCCGCGATGTAGTAGCGCAGCCACTCGGCGTTCATGCCCAGCTCCAGGTACTTCAAGGGCGAGATGCCGGTGCCACGGCTCTTGCTCATCTTGTCGCCGCCCAGCGTGATGAAGCCGTGCACGTAGATGTGGTCGGGCACCTTGCGGCCGCTGAAGTGCAGCATGGCCGGCCAGAACAGCGTGTGGAAGGTGATGATGTCCTTGCCGATGATGTGCACCTGCTCGACCTGCGGGTCGGCGAGGAAGGCGTCGAAGTCCTTCCCGATCTTGGCGAAGTAGTTCTTCAGCGAGGCGAGGTAGCCCACCGGTGCATCGAGCCAGACGTAGAAGTACTTGCCCGGTGCATCGGGAATCTCGATGCCGAAGTACGGCGCGTCGCGCGAGATGTCCCAGTCGCTCAGCGCCACGCGGCCGTCGTCGTCGGGCGTGAACCACTCCTTGATCTTGTTGAGCACCTCCGGCTGCAGCCGGCCGGCCTTGCCCGTCCACTCGCGCAGGAACTCGATGCAGCGCGGCGACGAGAGCTGGAAGAAGTAGTGGTCGCTGGTCTTGAGCACCGGCGTGGCGCCGGTGAGGGTGGAGTAGGGGTTCTTGAGGTCCGTGGGCGAGTACACCGAGCCGCAGACCTCGCAGTTGTCGCCGTACTGGTCCTTCGCGCCGCACTTGGGGCATTCGCCCTTGATGTAGCGGTCGGGCAGAAACATCGACTTCACCGGGTCGAAGAACTGCTCGATGTTGCGTTCGGTGATCAAGCCCTGCTTGCGCAGCGCGCGGTAGATGTCCTGCGCCAGCTCGTGGTTCTCCGCGCCATCGGTGGAGTGCCAGTTGTCGAAGCCGATGTGGAAGCCGTCCAGGTACTGCTTGCGCCCCGCGGCGATCTCGGCCACGAAGGCCTGCGGCGACTTGCCCGCCTTCTCGGCCGCGATCATGATCGGCGCGCCGTGGGCGTCGTCCGCGCAGACGAAGTGCACCTCGCTGCCGACCATGCGCTGGAAGCGTACCCAGATGTCGGCCTGGATGTACTCCATCATGTGGCCGATGTGGAAGGGCGCGTTGGCGTAGGGCAGGGCGGTGGTGACGAAGAGCTTGCGCGTCATGGGCAGTGGCAGCTTGTGGCCGCGGGTGACGAGGGGGAAAGGGCGGATTTTAGGCTCCGGCCGCTCCCCGGGCACCAACGTTGGGTATCCCCGTGCCGGCCGGGCTGAATGCCCCGGGAGTTAGACTGGCCGGCCTCCCTCCCGCCATCCCCGCTTTTCCATGTCCGCCTCCGAATCCGCGCTGCTTCAGGCGCTCCAGACTGTCAACGACCCCAACACCGGCCGCGACTTCGTGTCGGGCAAGCAGATGAAGAACCTGCGTGTCGACGGGGGCAAGGTGAGTTTCGGCGTGGAGCTGGGCTACCCAGCCAGGAGCCAGGTGGCGGCGCTGCAGCAGGCGCTGGCCACTGCCGCCAAGACGGTGCCGGGCGTCGAGTCGGTCGAGATCGACATCACCACCAAGATCATCCCCCACGCCGTCCAGCGCGGCGTGCAGCTCCTGCCCAAGGTCAAGAACATCGTCGCCGTCGCCTCGGGCAAGGGCGGCGTGGGCAAGAGCACCACCGCCGTGAACCTCGCGCTGGCGCTCAAGGCCGAGGGCGCTACCGTGGGCATCCTGGACGCCGACATCTACGGCCCCAGCCAGCCGATGATGATGGGCATCGAGGGCCGCCCCGAATCCAAGGACGGCAAGACCATGGAGCCGCTGGTCAACCATGGCGTGGAGGTCATCTCCATCGGCTTCCTGGTCGAGCAGGACAACCCCATGATCTGGCGCGGCCCCATGGCCACGCAGGCGCTGGAACAGCTGCTGCGGCAGACCAACTGGGGCGAGCTGGACTACCTCATCGTCGACATGCCCCCGGGCACCGGCGACATCCAGCTCACGCTGTCGCAGCGGGTGCCGCTGACGGGCGCGGTCATCGTCACCACGCCCCAGGACATCGCGCTCCTGGACGCGAAGAAGGGCATCAAGATGTTCGAGAAGGTGGGCGTGCCCATCCTCGGCATCGTGGAGAACATGGCCGTCCACGTGTGCTCCAACTGCGGCCACGTGGAGCACATCTTCGGCGCCGACGGCGGCAAGAAGCTGGCCGAGCAGTACGAGATGGACTACCTCGGCGCGCTGCCGCTGAGCCTGTCCATCCGCGAGCAGGCCGACAGCGGGCGCCCGACGGTGGTGGCCGAGCCTGAGGGCGAGATCGCCAACCTGTACAAGGCGGTGGCGCGACAGGTGGCCGTGAAGATCGCCCAGCGGGCCAAGGACTTTTCGGCCAAATTCCCGACCATCAGCATCTCCAAGAACACCTGACGCGGCGCACTGCTGCACCACCCACCGCTGCACCACTCACTGCTGCGCCAGGTAGCTCAGTGGCATCGACTGCTTCGTCACGCCCACGATGCTGCTGGAAGGGTGCATGCCGGCCGGCGTGGTGCCGTAGGCCTCGCTGCGCCACTGCAGGGTGAGCTCGCAACGATCCACCGCGCTCAGGTTGCCGGGCTGGGCCTGCTGGTTCTCGAAGGCGATCTCGCTGTCCAGCAACGACACGCTGATGCGGTACAGGTGGCCCGTGGGCTGCGCCGACTGGTAGGCCGGGGTGAGGGTGGTGTTGATGGGGAACTGGGTGCCATCAGCGCGCCGGCAGTTGCCGTTCACCTGCGTGACCAAGTGGTCGGACGCCAAGGTGGTGAGCGTCGCCAGCAACTGCCCGTCGGAATGCTTGAGCACCACCGCGCCCGTGGGGCTGACGATGCTGAACACCTTGGGCAGGGTCACCGTGCCGCGTTCCACCTGCGTGCCGCGCTTGAAATCCACCGACACCGTGGGGGACTCGCCCAGGCCGTCCAGCGAGGCACTGGCGTGCCACCAGCTCGCGTCGGTGGGATGCATCTCGCGCGACTGCACACCGCTGGACAGCGTGAGGGTGTCGCCGCCGGTCACGCGCACCACGGTCAACAGGTTGTACCGGTAGCCCACGGAGGACACGGCGGTGACGCGCGTGCCTTCCTGCGTCACCTCGTATCGGGCGCTGAGGTCCGAGACCTGGATGTCCTGCGAGTTCTTGCAGTTGGCGAAAAGGCAGTCGAAGCCGGTGTCAGGCCCGTCGTCGCCACCCCCGCACGCGCTGGCGACTGCACAGGCCGCCAGCATGGTGGTCAGCGTCATCGGTCTCATGGTGTCCTCCCGAATGGTTGAAGTCGGGGCGGACGATAGGCGGGCGCGGCCGGGGAGGGAATGAGCCTTTGGGATACAGCAGCCCGGTGGTGAAAAACTTTCACCCCGTTCGCGAAGCTGGGCCGTAGCAGTTCTTGTCCCAACGACTTCAAGCCCATCATGCGCAGACTCACGACCCTTGCCGCGGCGCTGGCCCTTGCGGCCGTCATGATCCCCGGCCACGCCCTCACGCCGCCGGTGCCGCCGGCCAAGGGCGTCATGCCGATCGCGCCACTCCTGCCGCCGCAGGTGCGCATCTGGTCGCCGCAGGCGCGCCTGGCCATCCAGCTGGAGAAGGCCGATGTCTTCACCGAGGTGGTCGGCCACGCGGCCCGCACCCGGGTGGAACTGGTGCTGCGCAATCCGAACGACCAGGTGCTCGAAGGTGAGCTGCAGTTCCCGCTGCGCGAAGGACAGGTCGCCACCGGCTTCGCGCTGGACATGGGCCACGAGATGCGCCCCGCCGTGCCGGTGGAGAAGGCCAAGGGCCAGCAGGTCTTCGAGGACGTGACCCGCACCCGCGTCGACCCGGCGCTGCTGGAGGTCACGCAGGGCAACAACTACAAGCTGCGCGTGTACCCCATTCCCGGCCGCGGCACGCGGCGCGTGGTGCTCGACATCAGCGAGAACCTGGGTCGCTCGGGCCGGGGCAAGGTGATGGGCGCGAGCTTCGAGCTGCCGCTGGAGTTCGCCGGCGAGGTCGGCCAGCTCGACGTCGACCTGCGCCTGGCCGATGTGCCGCTGTCGAGCATCCACCTCGAAGCCAGCGGCCTGCCGGCCAACGACGTGCAGACCCAGCAGCGCACCGGCTGGTCGCAGGTGCAGATCCACCGCAGCCATCACCGCGGGGCGGCATTGCTGAAGGTGGACCTGCCGGCGCGCTCGGACACCGTGGTGGCTGCCAGCACCGTTGATTCGCGTTCGATGTTCTATGCCGAAGTGCCCATGGTCCAGCGCGCCATGCCGCGGCCGGCGCCGCGCAGCATCGCCTTGCAGTGGGACGCATCAGGCTCCGGCGCCACGCGGGACCATGACCGCGAGCTCGCCCTGCTGGATGCGTACTTCAAGGCCGTGCGCAACGTGGACGTGCAGCTCAACGTCGTGCGCGATGCCGCCGAGCCGGCGCGGCGCTTTGCCGTGAAGGACGGACGCTGGGACGAGTTGCGCCGCGCGCTGAACGGCGTCGCCTACGACGGCGCCACCAACTTCGCTGCACTGGTCGCGGTGCCCAAGGTCGACCTGGCCTTCGTCTTCAGCGACGGCCTGGGCAACTGGGGCGCTCACGCACAACCCGGCGACAAGGTGCCGACCTACGCCGTCAGTGCCGCATCGAGCGTGGACGCGCGCCGCCTGGCCGGCCTGTCGCAGCGCAGCGGCGGCGAGTGGCTGGACCTGCTGCACGTGGATGCTGCTGCTGCGGTGAAATCGCTCACGTCACAGCGCGTGCGCCTGGCCGGCATCCGCGGCGCCGGCGCCTCGCAACTGGTGGCGCGCATGCCGCAGGTGGGTGAATCCTTCGTGGCTGTTGCCGGCCAGGTGGCGCGCTGGCCGGCGCGGGTGACGCTGGACTTCGTGCTGCCCGATGGCCAGGCCAGCTCGCAGGTGGTGGACATCCAGGCGCCGCGCGAGACATCGCCCGCCCGTGCCGACCTCGTGCCCATCCAGTGGGCCAGCATGCGCATCGCGGAGCTGGAGGAGGACTACGATGCCCACCGCGCGGAGATCCGCCGTGTCGGCAAGCAGTTCGGGCTGGTGACGCGCGAGACCTCGCTCATCGTGCTCGATGCGATCAACGACTACGTGCGCTACGAGATCGAGCCGCCGATGGCGATGCGCGCCGAGTACGAACGCCTGATGGCCTACGGCAACCGCCAGGTGCAGGACCAGCGCACGGCCCACCTCGAAGGCGTGGTGAGCCGCTTCAAGGAACAGGTGGCCTGGTGGCAGCGCGACTACCCCAAGGGCGGACTGCCACGCGAGGAAGCGGCCGATCGCAAGGAAGCCCTCGGCCGCCTGCAGGAGCGCGATGCGCGCAGCCGTCGATCGGATGACGTGGCCGATGCAACGGCTCGCGCGGCCGTGCCGATGCCGCCGCCGCCGCCGGTGATGGCCCCCGCGCCCGCCGTGGCGCCGGCGATGGCCGAGGCAGCGCAGATGCGCACCCGTGCCGCCGGCAATGCCGCCCCGGCGGATCTTGCGAAGAAGGAAGCCGCCGCGGACAAGCCCGACACCACCACCTCGAGCATCCAGCTCACCAAGTGGGCGCCGGACTCCGCCTATGCCCGCCGCCTGCGCGAGGCCCCGCGCGACCAGGTCTACCAGCGCTACCTCGACGAGCGGCCGGACTTCGTCAACAGCACCGCCTTCTTCCTCGATGCCGCCGACGTGCTGTTCGACAAGGGCCTGCCGGAACTGGGCCTGCGCGTGCTGTCGAACCTGGCCGAGATGAACCTGGAGAACCGCCACATCCTGCGCGTGCTGGGCTACCGCCTGCTGCAGGCCCGTCAGGCCGAGCTCGCGATTCCCGTGTTCCAGGAGGTGAAGCGGCTGAGCCCGAACGAGCCGCAGTCCTGGCGCGACCTGGGCCTGGCCCATGCCGATGCGAAGCAATGGCAGGATGCGGTGGACCAGCTCTGGGAGGTGGTCTCCCGCCCCTGGGACGGACGCTTTCCCGACATCGACCTGACCGCGCTCGCCGAGCTGAACTCGGTGGCCGCGCGTGCCCAGTTGCTGGGCCAGCCGGTGCGCACGCAGGGCTTCGACCAGCGCCTCATGCGCAACCTGCCGCTGGACCTGCGCATCGTGCTGTCCTGGGATGCGGACAACACCGACATCGACCTGTGGGTGGTGGACCCCAACGGCGAGAAGGCGTTCTACGGCCACCGCTTCACCCGCCAGGGCGGCCGCGTCTCGCAGGACGTGACCGGCGGCTACGGGCCCGAGGAGTTCTCATTGCGCCGTGCCAAGCCCGGCCACTACACGGTGCAGGCGCAGTTCTACGGGCACCGCCAGCAGATCGTCTCGCCGGCCACCAATCTCATGATGCGGCTGACCACCGGCTTCGGCACGGCGCAGCAGAAGGAGGAGCTGACGACGGTGCGCCTGGACGGCCCGAGCGCGATGGTGACGGTGGGCGGCTTCGATGTCGCGCCGCAACCGTGACAAATTCATACAAGCGCTGGAGGAGTGGGCTTGGGCCGATGGCATAGTGTGCAAGACCGGGGAGCGGGAACGGGGCGAAGTGCCCCCAAGGGCGCGCAGGCAGGGCTTGCGCGCGGGATGCGACCAGCACATGGACAGTCAGCACGCTGCCCGCCGCCAGCGCCGCCGCTACGGCCTCGAATGGCTGTTGTTCGGCGCCGTGACGGTCCTCGTGTTCGGGCTGGCCGCCATGGCGCTGTTGCAGACCCACCGCGACATCGGGCGCACTGAAAGCAGCCGCCTGGCCACGCAGGCCAAGGTCATCCACGACAACCTGTTGCAGCAGTTCGACGGCGCCGACCAGGGTCTCCTGGGCGTGCGCCGCGATTTCTTTCCCGGCCGCGGCGTGCCGCCCGCCGGCGGCACCACCGAGCGCCGGCTGAGCGCCCTGACCGATGCACTGCCCGGCGTGCGGGCCATGTTCGTGCTGGACGTGAACGGCGTGGTCGTGGCCACCAGCCTGGCGGAACTGCAGGGCCACGGCATGGTGGGCCGCGAGTTCTTCACCACGCTGCGCGACAGCTTCGAGGGCGACCTGCTGTACATGTCGCGTCCGTACAAGTCGGCCGAGGGCGTGTGGACCATCAACCTCAGCCGCCGCCTGCTCGACAGCAACGGCCACTTCGCGGGCATCGTCTCGGCGGTGGTGGAGCCGCGCTACTTCGAGGTGGTGCAGTCGTCGGTGCTCTATGCGCCGGACATGCGCACGACGCTCGTTCACGGCAGCGGCATCGTGTTCGGCAACATGCCGGTGAATGCCGCCACGCTGGGCATGAACATCGACCGGCCGGGCTCGATGTTCGCGCGGCACCACGAGTCGGGCGCCAGCGCCACGCAGTTCAGCGGACGCATCGCAGCCACCGGCGAAGACCGCATGATCGCCAACCGGACCATCGGCGCCGGCAGTTCGCGCATCGAGCCGCCGATGGTGATCCACGTGAGCCGGCTGAACGAGTTCATCTTCGCCGCCTGGCGGCAGCAGGCGGCGATCATGATGGGCACGCTGGCGGTGGTGACGCTGGGTGCCGCGGCGGCGCTGTGGCTGCAGCAGCGACGGCGCCGCGAGTACGAAGCGGTGGTCACCCAGGCGCGCGCCGAGCGTGAGGAGCATGAGCGCCGCATGCGCGACGTGGTCGACAACATCCCCGCGCTGGTGGGTTACATCGACAGCGAAGGCCGCTACACCTTCGGCAATGCCAAGCACGAAACCTGGCTGGGCGTGGACCCGGCCGGCATGGACGGACGCCCGGTGGAGGAAGTCACCGGTCGCAAGGCCTACGAGGCGATGCGCCCCGCCATCGAGCGAGCCCTGGCCGGCGACCGGTCGAGCTGGGAGGGGCCTGCGCCGCGCGTGGGCCGCTACTTCCACATCGACTACATCCCCGACCGCGGCCCCGACGGCCTGGTGCGCGGCTGCTATGCGATGGTGACCGACATCAGCGACCGCAAGGACGAGGAGATGCGGCGCGAAGCGGTGGAAAAGCGCCTGCGCGACATCACCGACAGCATTCCCGCGGCCATCGCCTACTGCGACCTGCAGCAGCGCTGCCACTTCTTCAACAGCGGCGCCATCCGCGCGCTGAGCCTGGACCGCACGCGGCTGGACCGCTACACCCTGCGCGAGGCGCTGGGCGAGGAAAGCTATGCCCTGCATGCCCCGCACCTGGCGGCGGTGATGTCGGGCAAGCGCGTGGCCTTCGAAGCCAACTGGCTGCACCACGACCGCAGCCGCTTCTTCCTGGCCAACCTCGTGCCCGAGTGGTCCGCCGACAGCCAGGTCACCGGTTTCTACGTGATGAGCTTCGACATCACGCCGCTCAAGCAAGCCGAATTGCAGCATGCCGAAAGCGAGCGGCGCCTTCGTGCCATCACCGACAGCGTGCCGGTGATGATCTCTCACTTCGACCGCGAGGAGCGCTGCGACTTCGCCAACCGGCATTGCGGTGAGGTCTACCACTGCGACCCGTCCGCCCTGGTGGGCAAGGCCATCCGCGAGGTGCGTGGCGACCTGGTGTACGAGCAGACCAAGCCCCACATCGACGCGGTGCTCAACGGAGAGCCGGCCAGCTTCGAGGTCTACGCGACGATCCGCGGCAAGGCGCACTGGTTCCAGCAGAACTACGTGCCCGACATCGCGCCCGAAGGCTGGGTGCGCGGCTTCTACTCCGTGAGCTTCGACATCACCGACCGCAAGCGCGACGAGGAGACGCTCGCTGCCAACGAGCGGCTGCTGCGCGCCGTCACCGACAACCTGCCGGTGATGATCTCGTACATCGACTCGGACCAGCGGCTGCGCTTCATCAACGAGACCATCAACACCTGGATGGGCGTGGACATCGAGGCGGCCATCGGCCGGCCCTTGCGCGAGGTGCTGGGCGAGCGGGAATTCGGGCCGCGCCGCGAGCACCTGGAGCGCGCCCTGGCCGGCGAGCGCGTGGAGTTCGAACTGGACAGCGATGCGAAAGGCCTGCACCGGAACATGCAGACCATCTACGTGCCTGACGTGCGCGCCGACGGCAGCGTGGCCGGCGTCTACGGCATGAGCACCGACGTGTCGGCACTCAAGCGCGTGGAGCGGCAGCTCCAGGCCCTGGCGCGCTTCGATGCGCTGACCGGCCTTCCCAACCGCCACCAGTTCAACGAGCGGCTGGAGGACGCCCTGGCGCGTGCGGCCCGCACCGGCGACTGCCTGGCCGTCATGTTCCTCGACGTGGACCATTTCAAGTCCGTCAACGACACGCTGGGCCACGCCATGGGCGACGCCGTGCTGCGCGAGTTCGGCCGCCGGCTGCAGGACGCGGTGCGCAGCACCGACTGCGTGGCGCGGCTGGCCGGCGACGAGTTCGTCATCATCCTCGAAGGCCTGCGCGGCGAGTCCGAGCCGCAGTTCGTGGCGCGCAAGATCTTGGCGCAGATCGGCCACGTGTTCGACATCGACGGACGCCACCTCAACGTGTCCACCAGCATGGGCATCGCCGTGCATCGCCAGGGCGTGATCAGCGGGTCGGACCTGCTCGCGCGCGCCGACAAGGCCTTGTACGAAGCCAAGGCCGCCGGCCGCAACACCTACCGCGTCACCGAGTCGCTGGGCGCGTAGCGGCCGAGGCCCTCCACCAGCGCATCGAAGACGGCCTTGCAGCGTGCGCTGTGGCGCAGGTCTTCGTGCATGGTGACCCAGGTGTCCAGCGTCCACGAATAGCGGCGCGGCATCACGCGCACGAGCTGCTTGTCGCGCCTGGCGATGCCCACCTGGCAGATGCCGATGCCGTGCCCCGCGCGGATGGCCGCTAGCTGGGCGAGGTCGCTGTCGGTGCGCAGCGAGAAGCGGTCGCGCCGCATCGGCCCGAGGGACTTGCTCATCGCGCGGATGTAGGCCGTTTCCTTGTCGTAGCCGATGATGCGATGCTGCTGCAGCTCGTCGTCCGTGCGTGGCGTGCCGTGCCGGTCGAGGTAGCCGCGGTGCGCATGCAGGCCCACGACGATGCCCGCCACGCGGCGCGCGATCAGCGATTCCTGCCTGGGCGTCGTCATGCGCACGGCGATGTCCGCTTCACGGCGCAGCAGGTCCTGCACCTGGTTGCTGAGCACCAGCTCGACGGCCAGGCCCGGGTGGTTTTCCGCCAGCCGCGCGAGGATGGGCGGCAGCACTTCCACGCCCACCACCTCGCTGGCGGTGATGCGCACGGTGCCGGCCACGGCGTCACGAGTGCCCGACGATGCGCGCTTGATGGCCGCGGCGGTGGCCGAGAGCGTCTGCAGGTGCGGCCGCAACTCCAACGCCGCCTCGGTGGGCGTGAGCCCCGCCTGCGAACGGGTGAAGAGCGCCTGCCCCAGGGCCTTTTCCAGGGCCGCGACGTGGCGGCCGACGGTGGGCTGCGCGATGCCCAGTGCCCGCGCGGCACCGGAGAGCGAGCCCTCGTCCAGCACGCCGAGCAATGACCGGTACAGCTCCCAGCCGGGTTCATTCGTGTCCATGCAAAAATGTATAGCGTCTGGCACATGTTCGGCAATTCCATTTGAGACTGCCGACGGCCACACTGCTCCCATTCGTTCATTGACACAGGAGCAGATCATGCAAGGCAAGAAGACGGTTCTGGTGCTGGGTGCCACTGGCGGCATCGGCGGCGAAGTGGCGCGGCAGCTGTGCGATGCGGGCTGGACGGTGCGTGCACTCAAGCGCGGCGCGGCGCCCGCCGATGGCCACGGCATCGAGTGGATGAGCGGCGACGCGATGAGCGCAGGCGACGTGCTGGCGGCGGCGCAGGGCGTGAGCGCAATCGTGCATGCCGTGAACCCGCCGGGCTACCGCCGCTGGAGCGAGCTGGTGCTGCCCATGCTTGCCAACACCATCGCCGCTGCCCAGGCGGTCGGTGCGCGCATCGTCCTGCCGGGCACCGTCTACAACTTCGGGCCCGATGCCTTTCCGGTGCTGCGTGAAGACTCGCCGCAGCGCCCGCTGACCCGCAAGGGCGCCATCCGCGTCGAGATGGAGCGCCGGCTGCAGGCCGCCTCGCAGGACGGCGTGCCCGTCATCATCGTGCGGGCCGGCGACTTCTTCGGCCCGAGAGTCGGCAACAACTGGTTCTCGCAGGGCCTGGTCAAGCCGGGGCAGGCCGTGTCCGCCGTGAGCAACCCGGCACGTGCCGGCGTCGGCCACCAGTGGTCCTACCTGCCGGACGTGGCGCGGACCATGGTGCGCCTGCTCGACCGCGCCGACACCCTGCCCACCTTCGCCAGCTTCCACATGGCCGGCCACTGGGACGCTGACGGCCAGCAGATGGCCGCGTCCATCCAGCGCGTCGTCCAGCGCCGCACCGGCAAGGCGCCTGCCCTCAAGGCCTTCCCGTGGTGGCTGCTGATGCTCGCCTCCCCGTTCGTGCCGCTGTTCCGCGAGATGCGCGAGATGCGCTACCTGTGGACCCGCGAACTGCGCATGGACAACACCGCGTTGGTCCGCGTGCTGGGCGAGGAACCGCACACGCCGCTGGACCAGGCGGTGGAGACCACGCTGCGCGGTCTGGGGTGCCTGCCGGCTTGAGCCTGGTTCACAGGACCACGGCCTGCCGGCGCGCCGCCGACCGCGGCCGCAGCAGGCAACCCGCACCGTGGATCGCCGGCTCGATGTCCAGGCAGTTCAGCAGCTCGAAGGCCGTGGCCGTCGCGGCGCTGATCACCGGCAACCCCAGCATCTGCTCCGCTTCGTCGATGACGTCCAGCGAAGGCATTTGCACGCAGGCGGAGATGACCAGCGCCTGCGAGCCGGAATAGTCGAGCTGCGAGGCGATGGCCAGCAGCTTGGCCTGGTCGAGCCGACCGACCAGTGCGGGCGCCACGATCTCCAGCGAGCGCGACTGCACGGCCTCGATGCCGTACTCGCCCAAGGTCTTGCACACCTGCTGCGTCGCGGCCTTGAGGTAGGGCGCGATCAGCGTGATGCGGCCGGCGTTCAGCGCCTTCAGCGCGGACACCAGCGCGCCTGCACTGGTGATCACCGAGGGGTGGCGTCCGCTCTCGGCGGCCTGCTGCGACAACTGCGCGTGCATGTCGCAGATGCGGCGCCGCCCACGCAGCATCAAGCCCGACACGTCGGCGTGGATGAGCGCTTCGACCTGCGCATCGCTCAAGGCATCCACCGCGTCCATCACCGCGTCCTGCTCGTCCGGGCCGGCCATCGGGCGCAGCCTGGCCGAATGCAGGCTCAGGCGCGGCGAGCCGGACTGCTGCTGCCTTCGCAGCAGTTCCGGCAATTCCGCTTCCATGGTCGTGTTCCAGCTCGGAACGATCATTCCGACGCGGGTCGGCCTGACTGGCGTTGGCGTCATGGTGCTCCCCTTGGGTCCCGGCGTGTCCAAGGGGATGGACGGATTGGTGAGACAAAACCGGACATCAGGCCTTGAAAGTTACCCACGGACGCAGCCGGACGACGGCGTGGATCAACCCGGCGCTTTCCTGTGCCTCGATCACGGGTCCGATCGGTTTGTAGGCCCGCGGAGCTTCCTCGATGCGGCGCTCCTCGCGCAGCGTGACGCAGGTCCACGGTGCGTCCGCTGGGCGGCCTGACGCCTTCAATGCCCGCGTCTCCTGCCGACGCATGCGGCGTCCCGCACCGTGGCTGCATGACCAGAGCCAGTCCGCATGACCCAGCCCGCGGGCCACGAAGGAGTGGTCGCCCATGGAGCCGGGGATCAGTGCCAGGTCGCCGCTCCTGGCCGGGGTGGCGCCCTTGCGGTGGATGTTCATGCCGTTCTCCGCCAGGACGACGTTGTGCGGCACGTCCACCACCAGGCGCGAGCCGTCGGTGCCCAGCACGCGGCGCAATTCCTGTCGCACCATTTCGCCGATCACCACGCGATTGAGCCACGCATAGCGCGCGGCGACGCCCATGGCCTGGAGATATTCCGCGGCCAGCGGGCCTTCCAGCGCATACAGCTTGCTCTCGGGATGTTTGACGCCCCGAGGCCATTGATCACGGGCACGGTCCATCCAGCGCGCACCGACGTGGAATCCCATGTCGCGCGAGCCGCTGTGGATCATCACGACCACCTCGCCGTTCTTCAGTCCTGCTTCATAGGCCGCGTGGCGGTCGAGCACCTCGTCCACCACCTGCAGCTCGACGAAGTGGTTGCCGGATCCGGGCGTGCCCAGGCAAGGGTCGCGAAAGACCTCGCGCCCGCGGACGAAGGCGTCCGGTGCGTGGCGGGAGTGCGCCTGCAGTTCGTCCAGGCCGATGCAGCGACCGATCTCGGCCACCAGCCGGTCGCGGTCCACCTGGGCCCACAGGCCATCCGCGCCCAGCGCGTCCACGAGGGCCATGGGGCCGGTGTCGAACAGCGCGCGAAACGCCTGGGTGGCCAAGGGCACGTTGCGTTCGTTGTCCAGCAACGCTGCCTTCAGTCGCGCCACCAGCGCTTCCTTGTGAGGTGCCGCCTGTCCGAGCGTGAGGCCGGTGGTCTGCAGCCGCATGCCGCAATTGATGTCCGTGCCGATCGCCGCTGGAATGACGACGTCGCTTCCTGTGGCGACGACGGACCCCACCGGCGCGATGGCACCCGGATGGAAGTCCGGCGTGGCGCAGGCGGTGCACACGGCAGAGTCACCCTGCGGGGTCTTTACCGCAGCGAAGGCGAGCAGTTGCTTCACCGCCTTTTCTTCGAGAGGCAGCGAGGCGGGCAGAAGAATGCTGGCGTCAGCCGCGTCGTCGCGGACGCGGTAGATACCGTCTTCGTAGCGAAGATCGATGTTCGAGCGTGCGAACGCCCGTTGGAGACGGTTCAGTTGGGACACGATGCTGTGCTTTCCTGGGCGAGTTGCCCGAGAGGTCTGGAGCAGTCCAGACGACAAGGTATGGCCGCGCGCACCCAGTGCCGAGGCCAAGACCTTTTCCGCAGCAGCAGTCGGAAAAAGAAGAGGGCGCGATTGTAGGCATGGGAGCGCCCTGGCCACAAGTCATCACCGTTGCTCGGGTCCCCACACTAGAATTTCCCATGGCCTTCGTCCGCCTTCATCTGCGCGCCTTCGCATCGTTGCCGGCGTGGGGCGTGTTGCTGCTGGCGCTGTGCCTGGCCTGGCCGCGCGGCAGTGCGGCGGCGGAGGCCAAGTTGCCGCTCAGCCCGGCGGAGCAGGCGTGGATCGCGGTGCATCCGGTGGTCACGCTGGCCATCGACGAGGTGAATCCGCCGCTGAACTACAAGCGCGGCGACTCGCAGGGCCAGCCGTCTTTCGCCGGTGCGAACATCGACTACATGGACCTCATCGCCCAGAAGGCGGGGTTCAAGCTGCACTACGAAGGCTCGACCTGGGCGGTGGCGCTGGACAAGGCCATGGCACACCAGGTGGACGGCGTGCCGGGCGCGCGGGTGCTGGAGGAGCGCAAGAAGCGCCTGAACTTCACCGAGCCTTACCTCGAGATCCCGATTGCGATGGTCACCAAGAGCAGCCACGCGCAGGCGCGGCAGCTCGCATCGTTCGCGGGCCAGCGCATCGCGGTGCGGCGCAACTCCGTGCGCATCCCCGTCATCCATGCGCAGTGCGCGAGCTGCGTGGTCGTGGAGGTCGACTCGCCACGGGACGGCGTGGCCCGCGTCTCGCTGGGCGCGGCCGAAGGCTTCTTCGACGACCTGCCGGTGGTGCAGCAGGCGATGCAGCAGGACGGCGGCGCGCTGAAGGTGGCGCTGCTGTACTACTACTCCGAGGCCGGCACCAACCGGGTCGCGCTGCGCAACACCGCGCCGGAGCTGCTGTCCATCTTCAACAAGGCCATCGCATCGATCACGCCCGAAGAGCATGACGTCATCCGCCGCCGCTGGCTGCGCGGTGCCGACGGCGCCAGCGTGCAGCGCGACCTGCCGCTGACCGAGGCGCAGCGCTCGTGGCTGGCGGCGCATCCGGTGATTCGCGTGGGCATGGACACGGCACGGGCGCCCATCGAATCCCTCGGCGCCGATGGCAAGTACCAGGGCATCACCGTCGAGTTCCTCAACCGCGTCGAGGAGATGCTGGGCGTGCGCTTCGAGTACCTGCCGCCGCAGGACTTGTCGACCTTGCTGGAGAAGGCAGGCCGGCGCGAAGTGGACATGTTCGGCTCGCTGGTCATCACGCCTGAGCGGCGCGAGTCGCTCCTCTTCACCGAGCCGTTCATCACCACGCCCGTGGTCATCTTCGCGCCCTTGCAGTCCAAGCTCAGCGGCGGACTGTCTTCACTGGCGGGCAAGCGGGTGGCGGTGGTGAAGGGTTTCGGCGCGGCGGAGGTCCTGCGGCGCGAAGGGCAGGGCGTGCAGCTGCTGGAGGTGCGTTCGCCGCTCGAAGGCTTGCAGGCGGTGCGCCGGGGCGATGCGGCGGCCTATGTGGGCGCGCTGCTGACCACGACCTACCAGCTCATGGAGGCCGGCATCAATGACGTGCGGGTGGCGGGCGACATCGACACGTCTTTCCAGTTCGGCATGGCGGTGCGCAAGGATTGGCCGGAACTGGCCGAGATCCTGGCCAAGGCGCTGGAGGCGATCCCGAAGAACGACCGCGACCGCTTCCGCCAGAAGTGGACGCTGATCGCCTACGAGCGCGACTTCGACTACCGTCCCATCGTCGTGCTGGTGGCGGTGCTGGTGCTGGCGGCAGCCTTCATCATCCAGCTGCGCGTGATGGTGCGCGGCCGTACCGCGGAGCTGCGCAACGAGGTGATCGCCCGCCGCGAGAAGGAGGCCGAACTCGACCGCCTCAACGCCGACCTCGAAAGGCGCGTGCAGCTGCGCACTGCCGAGCTGATCGAGGCGCGCGACGTGGCCGAGGCGGCCACGCAGGCCAAGAGCGAGTTCCTGGCCAACATGAGCCACGAGATCCGCACGCCGATGAACGCCATCCTGGGCATGTCGCACCTGGCGCTGCGTACCGACCTGTCTCGCCAGCAGCGCGACTACGTCGGCAAGATCCGCACCGCCGCCGAGGCGCTGCTGGGCGTGCTCAACGACATCCTGGACGTGTCCAAGATCGAGGCCGGCAAGCTCGACCTGGAGGCACGCAGCTTCCACCTCGACGAGGTGGTGCACCGCGTGCGGACCATCGTCGGCCACAAGGCCCAGGAGAAGCGCCTGCCGCTGCGCATCCTCGTGGGCGAGGGCGTGCCTCGTTCGCTGGTGGGTGATCCGCTGCGTCTCGCTCAAGTGCTGGTGAACCTGTGCAACAACGCGGTCAAGTTCACCGACGCAGGTGAGATCGTGGTGAACTGTTCGCTGGTGGAGCGCAGCGCCGACGAACACGTGCTGCTGCGCTTTTCGGTGCGCGACACCGGCATCGGCATGAACAGCGAGGAGGCTGGCAAGCTCTTCCAGCCCTTCGTGCAGGCCGACACCTCGACCACGCGCCGCTACGGTGGCACGGGCCTGGGCCTGGCCGTCAGCCGGCAACTGGCGCAGCTCATGGGCGGCGAGATCGGCGTGGCCAGCGAGCCCGGCCGCGGCAGCGAGTTCTGGTTCACGGCGCGCTTCGGCATCGCGGGCGAGATTCCCGACGAGGCCAGCGAGATCGTGGTGCCCTCCAGTGTCACGCCGCGCGCGGTGGAAACACTCGTGGCCCTGCGCGGTCGGCGCCTGCTGCTGGTGGAAGACAACGACATCAACCAGCAGGTGGCAACCGAGCTGCTCTCGGCCGTGGCCGGTGTGGACGTGGAGGTGGCGAACAACGGCGCGGAAGCGGTGAAGCGCCTGGTGGAGGAGAGCGCAGCCTGCGACGTCGTGCTCATGGACATCCAGATGCCCGGCATGGACGGCTACGAGGCCACGCGCCGCATCCGCGCGGCAGGCCTGGCATTGCCCATCATCGCGATGACGGCGCATGCGATGGTCAAGGACCGCGAGCTGTGCATCGCCGCCGGCATGAACGACTTCGTCACCAAGCCCTTCGAGCTGGAAGAGTTGCTGGCGGTGCTGCGCCGCTGGATGCCGCAGGCGCCCGCCGTCGCCGATGAGGTGCCCGAGGACGAAGACTTCCTCGCCACGGCGCCCCACGTCGATGACGACGACGTGCTCGACGTGGAGGAGGGCCTGCGCCACTGCCACGGCCGCGCGTCGCTGTACCTGCGCCTGCTCAAGACCTTCGAGGACACGATGTCCCAGGTGGCCCGCGATGCGCGCACCGCCTTCGACGGCGGCGACAAGGTGCAAGCCGCGAGACTCGTGCACGCGATGAGTTCAGCGGCGGGCACGATCGGGGCGAAGTCCCTGGCCGCGGCGGCGCGCGAGCTGGAGCAACTGCTTCCCACCGACCAGTTCGAGCGCACCAATCGCCGGCTGGACCGTTTCTCCGGCCTGCTCGACCGCACGCTGGCGGCCGTGGCCATGCAGCGCGTGGCGAGCTGAGAGGCGCTCAGGCCGCGGTCTTGAACGAGGCCACCGTTTCGGCGAGCTGAGTTGCCTGCTGGCTGAGGCTTTCCGCGGCGGCGGCCGATTCTTCGACGAGTGCGGCGTTCTGCTGCGTCACCGTGTCGAGCTGAGCCACCGCATCGCTGATCTGGCCGATGCCGCTGGACTGCTGCATGCTGGCCCGACTGATCTCCTCGATGAGCTGGCTGACGCGTTTCACCTGGGCGACGATGTCGTTCATCGTGCGGCCTGCGTCGCCCACCAGCCTGGAGCCGGCCTCGACCTTCTCCACGCTCTGGCCGATCAGCGCCTTGATCTCCTTGGCCGCCTCGGCGGAGCGCTGCGCGAGGCTGCGTACCTCGGAGGCCACCACCGCGAAGCCGCGGCCATGCTCGCCGGCCCGGGCGGCTTCCACCGCCGCGTTCAACGCGAGGATGTTGGTCTGGAAGGCAATGCCGTCGATGACGCCGATGATGTCGCCGATGCGCTGCGAACTGGCGGAGATGTCCTGCATGTTCGACACCACGCGGCTGACCACCTCGCCGCCTTGCACGGCCACTTGCGATGCGGTGCTGGCCAGTGTGGTCGCCTGCTGCGCGGTGTCGCAGTTCTGGCGCACGGTGGCGGTGATCTGCTCCATCGACGCGGCGGTGTTCTGCAGCTGCGACGACTGCTCTTCCGTGCGCTGGCTCAGGTCATGGTTGCCCTGCGAGATCTGCACGGCCGCGGTACTGACCGATTCCGTCGACGACTTGATCACGCCGACGACACGGGCGAGGTTGTCCATCGACACGCCCAGTGCCTTCACGAGCTGGCCCATCTCGTCGCGGCTGGGCGCGCTCATCACGTGGGTGAGGTCGCCCGCGGCCAGTGCCTGGGCGGCCCGCAGCGCCTGGTCCACCGAGCGGGTGGTGGTGCGCGTCACGGCGACGATGAGCCAGGTGGCCAGCGAGCCGAACAGCACGATGATGGCGACCACCGTCCACAGCTCGCGCTGCTTGCTGGCCGCGCGTTCGGTGAGGATGCCGTCCAGCACCTTGAAGGCCTGCGTGGTCAGATCGAACTGCGTGTCGATGACCCGCGTGGTCCCGGCGATGTATTCGTGCGCCGGCATGGAAAGCTTCTCCGCGCGGACGATCTGTTCCTCGCCCAGCTTGAGTCCTTCATCCACCGCGGCCGTGGCGGCAGCCAGGGGCTTGTCGAGTGCGGCGACCAGCGAGGCATCGGCCTCCAGCGCCTTCTCGAAGCTGCCGCGGGTGGACTGTGCATAAGACCGCACGGCATCGGCGATCGTCACGATGGCGGCGCGTTCCTCGGGCGAGGCTTCGCCCTTGGCCAGCATGGGCGCGCCACGGGCACGCAGCTGGCCGAGCTTCTCGCTGAGCTTGGGCAGGTCGCCCAGCACGGCGGTGATGAGGTAGTAGGTGCCGGCCTCGGGGTCCAGCGCCAGGGTGGATGCGTCCGTCACGCCTTCGAGCAGCCGAAGCTCCTGGGCCACGAGGGCGGTATGCCGCTGGTAGCTTTCCGGCACGGCCACGCTGCCCGATGCGATGCCCGAGGACAGCGACTGCCATTCCTGCTGGATCTCGCCGGCCAGCTTGTCGATCTTCGGCTTGCGGTAGATGGCGACCGACGCCAGGGCGTTTCGCAAGGCTTCGTCGGTCTCGGCCTGCTTGGCGCCGCGCTGCTCGCGCGCCTTCTCGTTGCCGGCCAGCGCCCCGGCGCTCAGCCCGCGGTGCTGCTGCGTGCGCTGGATCAGCTTGAGCACGTTGCCGGCCGGGACCATGCCCGAGGCCTCGTCGCGTGCCGCCTGCATGAGCGACAGGTGTTCCTTCACCATCAGCACCGTGGGGCCCGACACCATGCACAGGGTCAGCGCGCCCATCAGCGCGAATTTCTGCCACATCCGCAGATTGGCAATCCAGCTTTTCATGTCCTGAGTCCTTCAGCCACTGCGTGCTTTTGCGCCGACTCCCTGGCGAGACTATTTCGCAGAAGGGGCGGACACGATGAAGTGAATAAAACGAATAAACCAGCCTTGTTTGCGCGCTATTCGATTGCTGTGATCAACGCTCAGGCTTCGGTCTTGAACATCGCCACCGTCTGCGCCAGGTGAGCCGCCTGCTGGCTCAGGCTTTCGGCGGCCGCGGCGGACTCTTCCACCAAGGCGGCGTTCTGCTGGGTCACCGCGTCGAGCTGGCTCACCGCACCGCTGATCTGGTTGATGCCGGCGGACTGCTGGCCGCTGGCGGCGCTGATCTCCTCGATCAGCTCGCTCACGCGCTTCACCTGGGTGACGATGTCGCTCATCGTGCGGCCTGCGTCGCCCACCAGCCTGGAGCCGGCCTCGACCTTCTCCACGCTCTGGCCGATGAGGGCCTTGATCTCCTTGGCCGCCTCGGCGGAGCGCTGCGCGAGGCTGCGTACTTCGGAGGCCACCACCGCGAAGCCGCGGCCATGCTCGCCGGCCCGGGCGGCTTCCACCGCCGCGTTCAACGCGAGGATGTTGGTCTGGAAGGCAATGCCGTCGATGACGCCGATGATGTCGCCGATGCGCTGCGAACTGGCGGAGATGTCCTGCATGTTCGACACCACGCGGCTGACCACCTCGCCGCCTTGCACGGCCACCTGCGATGCGGTGCTGGCCAGTGTGGTCGCCTGCTGCGCGGTGTCGCAGTTCTGGCGCACGGTGGCGGTGATCTCCTCCATCGACGACGCCGTGTTCTGCAGCTGCGACGACTGCTCTTCGGTGCGCTGGCTCAGGTCATGGTTGCCCTGCGAGATCTGCACGGCCGCGGTACTGACCGATTCCGTGGTCGTCTTGATCACGCCCACCACCTGCGCGAGCTTCTCCATCGATTCGCCCAGCGCGTGCACCAGCTCGCCCATCTCGTCGCGGCTGTCGGCGCGCATGGGGTGGGTGAGGTCGCCGGCGGCCAGTGCCCGCGCCGCATTCAGCGCCTGCGTCACGGACTGCATGCTGGTGCGCGTCACCATCACGACGATCCACGTGGCGGCGCCGCCCAGCACAGCGATGCTCGCCGTGAGCAGCCACAGCTCGTGCTGGGCGCGTGCAGAACGCTCGGCGAGGACGCCGTCCAGCGACCTGAACGCCTGCGCACTGAGTTCGAACTGTGTGTCGATCACCCGCGTCATGGCCGCGAAGAAGTCGGACGAGGCCATGGTCGGCTTGTCCGCACGAAGGACCTGCTCGTCGGTGAGCTTCAGGCCCTCGTCCACGGCGGCCGATGCGCTGGCGAGCGTGGCCTCCAGCGCCTCGCGGAGCACCGGGTCCGCCTCCAGCGAGCGGTCCATGCGCGCACGGGTGCTTCGGGCGAGGCTGCGGGTGGATTCCACCAGTGCCACCAGGGTGGCCCGTTCGTCGGCCGTGGCCTCGCCCTTGGCGAGCACCGCCGCGCCGCGGGCGCGGGTCTGGCCCAACGTTTCGGTGAGCTTGGGCAGCTCGCCCAGCACGGCATCGATGAGGTAGCTGGAGCCGGCCTCGCGGTCCAGCGCGAGGGTGGACACGTCGGTGATGCCTTCGAGCAGGCCGAGCTCGCGCGCGATCAGCGCGGTGTGCCGCTTGAAGCTGTCCGGTGCCGGGAGGCTGCCGCCGGCCACCGCGGAGGAAAGTTCCTGCCATTCACGCTGGATGTCTGCCAGTTGCGCATCCAGCCCGGTGTTCCTGAACGCCGCGATCGAGGCCTGGGCTGCACGCAGCACCTCGTCGACTTCGCCTTGCTTGCCCTTGCGTGAATCGCGGGCCTTGTCGTTGCCGGCCAGCGCGGCGGCGCTCAGGCCGCGGTGCTGCTGCGTGCGCTGGAGCAGCCGGATCACGTCGCCCGCCGGTCCCATGCCGGCGGCTTCGTGCCGTGCGGCCTCCATGTCCTCCAGGTGGCCCTTGACCGTCATGGCGGTGGGGCCGGCCACCATGCCGGCTGCCAACGCGCCGACGAGGGCGAACTTCTGCCACATCCTCAGATTGGCGATCCAGCGTTTCATGATGTTGTCCCACCCTGCGGGTACTGCTTCACACCGACGGCTTATCGGAAGCAGGGCGCGCGACTTGACCGGCAAGTGCGCGATGGCCGAACAAGGGCGACGACGGTGCGATGCCGCGCGGCGTATTCCCGCCGGCGCACCGGCTCAGGGCAGGTTGTCGGCGGATGCAACCGCACCCTGCAGCATCTGGATGAAGGCGTCTGGTTCGATGGGCTTGGCCACGAAGGTCACGTCGTCGGGCAAGGTGCCCAGCGGGGCGAACTGCCGTGGCAGCTGGCTGGACACGGCGAAGATGTGGCGCGGCCGCACGACGCACTGGGTGGCGAGCTGACGCAGCATCTCCACCCCATTCATGTGGGGCATCACGATGTCGGTGATGAGCACGTCCGGTGCACGGTGGCCGATGGAGACGAGCGCCTGGAAGGCGTTCTCAGCCGTGCTCAGCCGTGCGGCCGGCAGGGCGGCTTCGACCAGGGCCGTGAGCAGGTCGCGGTCGTCGGGGTTGTCGTCCACGATCATCACCGACAGTGGTGCGGCCGGGGCCGAGGTGCCCACGGCCCCCTGGGAGCGGAACATGCGTTCGGCACTGGCCGCCTCGATGCGGCGGTGGCCGCCGACGGTCTTCCAGGCCTTGAGGTGCCCGAGGTCCACCCAGCGCTGCACGGTCGGGATGGAGACACCGAGCCGGCGGGCGACTTCCGCGGTGGAGTAGGAGGCGGGGCTGGCAGGGGTGGTGGTGTCAGTCACGTGTTCAGTTTACGTATTTTGACAGCGGCTGGGACTGCGGTTCGCACCTATGCACTTCGCTGGTGCTCGAAGAACGAGCGCAGCTCCTCGGTGACCTGGGCGTGCCGCTGCGAGAACACCTCCACCAGTGCAGGCAGGCGGTTCAGCTCGCCCGCATCGATGGCCAGTTGCAGCGCCCGGGCTGCATCGGACAGCGCCTCGGCGCCGATGGTGCCGGCGGTGGAGATGATGGAGTGCGCGATACCCGCCGCGCGGTCCAGGTCGTGCGCGACCAGCGCGGCGCGGATGTCGCGCGCGTCGTCCAGCCGCGAGGCGAGGAAGCGGCTGAGGATGCGCTCGTAGAGTTCGTGGCGGCCGAGGCAGCGGTGCAGGCCCAGCTCGAACGACACGCCGTGCCCGGTGTCGCGGCTGGTGTCGCCCGTCACCGGTGCAGCCCGTTCCAGCCCGCGGTCGATGGCGATCCACTTCGCCAGCACAGAGAACAGCTCGGCCGGGTCGAAGGGCTTGGTGACGTAGTCGTTCATGCCCACGGCCAGGCATTTCTCGCGGTCGCGGGCCATGGCGTGGGCCGTCATCGCGATGATGGGCAGCGAGCGCCGGGCCGCATCGTGGCGGATGAGCGCGGTGGCCTGGTAGCCGTCCATGACGGGCATCTGCACGTCCATCAGCACGGCATCGAAGTGGCGCGAGCGCACGTACTGCACGGCATCCTGGCCGTTGGCGGCGACCACCACCTCCATGCCGGCCACGTCGGTGAGCAGCTCGCTGGCGACGATCTGGTTGAACTCGTTGTCTTCCACCAGCAGCACCTGCCGGCCGCGCAGCGAGGCCGGTGCGCGCGAGCCGTCGGAGGGCGTCTCCGTCGAGGCCGCCTGGGCCAGCGCTGCACCGAAGGCGCTGTTGATGGAGTCCAACAGCGCCGCGGCATTCACGGGCTTGGTGAGGCAGCCGTCCAGCTTGTCGGCGGCGGCACGCCGCATGAGCGCGTCGTCGCCGTACGCGGTGACCATGATGATGCGCGGCTGCCGGATGTTCGCCATCGCCCGCACGCGGTGGGCGAACTCGAAGCCGTCGATCTCGGGCATCTTCCAGTCCAGCAGCACGAGGTCGTAGGGCCGCTCGGGCGCGGCGCGCTCGATCTCCGCCAGCCCGTCGCCCGCCACGCTGGCCATGGTGGGTCGGTAGCCCAGGCCGCGCAGCAGGCTCTGGAAGATGTCGCGCGAGTTGGCGCTGTCGTCCACCACGAGGATGCGCAGGTCGCGAAGGCCCTGCACGGGCTGCACCGCTTCGGCGGTGTCGGCATCATCCTTCACGAGCGCGAAGGTCGCGGTGAAGAAGAAGTCGCTGCCCTTGCCGAGCTGGCTCTTCACGCCGATCTCGCCGCCCATCAGCCCCACCAGCTTCTTGCTGATGGCCAGGCCCAGGCCGGTGCCGCCATAGCGCCGCGTGGTGGAAGCGTCGAGCTGGTTGAAGGGCTGGAACAGGCCCTTCATCTGTTCCTCGCCCATGCCCACGCCGGTGTCGCGCACCGAGAAGCGCAAGGTGATGTGCTCGTCGTCGGTCATCACCGACTTCACCGTCACCACCACGATCTCGCCTTGCGCGGTGAACTTCACCGCGTTGCTGCACAGGTTGATCAGCACCTGCTCCAGCCGCAGCGGGTCGCCCACCAGCGCGCGCGGCACCTCGGGCGAGGTGTTGAGCAAGAGCTCCAGGCCTTTCTCCTGCGCCTTCATGCCCACGATGGCGGTGACGCGGTCGAGCACGCCCTGCAGCTGGAAGGCACTGGCCTCCATGTCCAGCTTGCCGGCCTCGATCTTGGAGAAGTCCAGGATGTCATTGATGATGACCAGCAGCGACTCCGCCGCCGCACGCGCCTTGGTGAGGTAACCGCGCTGCTTGGGGGCCATCTCGCCGCGCAGCGCCAGGTCGGTCATGCCGAGGATGGCGTTCATCGGCGTGCGGATCTCGTGGCTCATGTTGGCCAGGAATTCGCTCTTGGCGCGCGTGGCGGACTCTGCGTCGTCGCGTGCGTTGGCGAGCTGGTTCATGGCCGCTTCGAGCTGAGCGGTGCGCTCGCTCACGCGCTGCTCCAGTTGCGCATTGAGGGCGATCACCTCCTGCTGCGCTCGCTTGCGGTCGGTGATGTCGTAGTTCACGCCCACCATGCGCAGCGCTTTGCCATGGTCGTCACGGATCGTGATGGCCGCCGCCTGGATGATGCGCGACTCGCCGTCGGGCCGGCGGATGACGAACTCGGTGGCGAAGGGCCGGTCGCCGCGCAGTGCGGCCTTCACGGCAGCCGTGGCGTGCTCGAACTGGTCGGGCGCGAGCGCCGCCGACCAGGCTTCGTACGCGCCGCTGAAGGTGTCGGGTTTGATGCCGTACTGCCGGTACATCTGCTCGTCCCAGACCAGGTCGTTCTTCACGACGTCCCAGTCCCAGATGCCGATGTTGGCCGAACCCGTGGCGAGCTTGAGCCGCTCCTCGCTGTCGTGCAGCGCGCGGTAGCGGGCATCGAGCATGTCGATCATCCCGCGGATGGAGTCGCGCAGCGTGGCCAGCTCGCCGACGAAGAGCATCTGCGGCGGCTCGGCCGCTTCGCTGCCGTCGTCGCGCACCGAGGCCGCGAATTGCTCCAGGCCCTTCACCGGCTTGAGCAGCAGCTGCCACAGCAGCAGGTAGAGGCTGGCCACCAGCGCGGCGTCCAGCACGAGGATGAAGGCGATGATGGAGCGCCGCCGCGCGGCCAGATCGGCTTCGAGGAACCTGGCGGAGCCGGCCAGGCGAAGGTGCCCGATCACCTGGCCGCGGTAGCTGATGTCACGCTCTTCGAGCAGGCCCGGCGCAGCCACAGGCGGTGCCACCGGCGAGGCCAGCTGCCATTGGGCATCGCGGCCTTGCGCGTAGGTCTTGCCGTCGGTGCCGGCGACGATGCTCTCCACCTCGCGCGGCCGCATGCCGCTCCTGATGACCGCCATGATGTGCGGCGCGTCGAGGTTCCACATGGGCAAGGCCAGCGCGGCCGCCTGCTGGTCGGCGCTGACACTCAAGGCGCTGCGCAGTTCTTCCCACTGCCGGTCGCGCTCTGAGGCGTAGTAGACGGTGGCAAAGGCTCCAAGGAGCACGGTGACGACGGTCACCAGCGCCACGCTGAGCATGGCGGCGATCGACAGCTTGCGATTCTTCATCGCCCTTCCTGCGTGTGTTCATGCCCGGCGGGCACCCCCCACACTCCCTTGGCGCCGAATATACGTCCGGCGTCGATGCCGTGGCATCACCGCAAACCAGCGGAAGATGTGACAGTGGGGCGAGCCGCGTGCACGGCATCACGCCATGCCGGCTCTCAGGGCTTGAACGGCGTGAACGGCGTGAAGGCCGGTGCCATGCGCAGCTCCACGCCGTCGCGCTGGGCGAAGCGGGCCAGGTCGGCCATGGTGGCGCTGAAGTCGTCGGCCAGGATGGACATGGGTACGAGCGGCTCGTCCAGCGGGAGGAAGAAGTCGTCCCAGTGGATGGGAATGACGCGCCTGGCGCCGACCTGCTTGACCACTTCGTTCCAGTACTGCGAGCGGTACTCCGGCGTCTTCTTGCCCAGCGTGCCCACGCCGAGGAACACGGTGTCGGCATGCCGGCCAGCCAGGGCGCCGGGTTCGAAGCCGGCACTGCCTTGCACCAGGATGGTCCGCCCGGAGTTGTGCTCCGCGAGGATGGACCAGACCGTGCCTTCCTTCCAGGCGGTGGCGCGGGCGGGGGTGACCAGCGGCGTCAGGACCGTTTCCGAGGTCTTGCCGTCGCTGAACGGCGTGGGGCTGTGGCGCGATGGAATGAAGGTCAGCTTCCAGGCACCGAATTCGACCACGCTGCCGGCGGTCACGACCGACATGCGGTCCTCTGCAGTACCAAGCCCGCGGCCGATGTTGATGGTGGAAGCCGAGCCCACCAGCAGGGCACCGGTGCGTTGCGCGACCAGCGGGGAGTCCATGGCGTGGTCGTAGTGCGAGTGCACGGGGACCACCGCGGCGAGCCTGGTGATGTTGAGGTGCTTCAGTTCGCGGTTGATGGCGTCTTCATCAGGCCTGATCTTGCTGAAGAAGACCTTGGAGACACCGGGCCGAGAGAAGAATCCGTCGGTCATCCATGCGGTGTCGCCGTCGTCGAAGACCAAGGTGGCGACGCCAGCGAAGCGCACGCGGATCGGCGAGCCTTCGGGCGCTGCCGGCAGCGTAAGGGATTGGTAGGGTTCGAGCGATGGGCGCTTTTGCCACAGGAGCATCAGCGCCGCGATGGCAACCGCCACCAGCGCCAGCAGTGCAAGGCCGGCGCGGATGAGCCAACGGCGCATCAAGTGAGCGGATGCGCGAGGTCGCGGATCATGGTCGGGCCGACCCGTTGCTCGATTTCTTCGAGCAGCGGCTTGCACAGGCCCATGGCGAACAGCACTTCGCCGGTCACGAACATCGGGCCCACCAGCAGGCCGATGAGGTCATCGACGAACGCCGGCTTGCGGCCTTCGTAGTAGTGGCCGATGAACTGCAGCACCCAGCCCACCACGAAGGAGCCGATGCCCCAGGTGAGCCATGCGGCCGTGGTGCCCGCACCCAGCGGCTGGCCCAGCGCCATCAGCACGCCGGTGGCGAAGGTGACGGCCGCGCCAAGCACGAGGTTGCCGCGCGTGAGGTACCAGATGGCGGTCACGCCCCACAGCACCCAGGCGGGCGTGAGGGCCACCTGGTTGACGGAGAAGCCAGGCCGCGACAGCAGCACACCGACGGCGAAGACGATCAGGGGAATCCCGAGGAAGTGGGTCGTGATGTTGCGGCGGTCGCGGTGATACGCCGCGTACTGGACCATCAGCTCGGTGGCTTTGCGCATGAAATGTCTCCTTCGATGCACTGATGCTAGTGCAGCACACCGACACGCGACTGTCAAAATGCCGACACTCCCCACATCGGCGATTTTCCGCACACCCGATGCTGCAGCCCGTCACCTCCCTCACGCACTTGCGCGCAGCGCTGGCCACCGACCCGTGGTTTGCTGCCTGCCCTGATGCGCTGCAGCAAGCGCTGCTCGACCGCGCGCGGCCGGTGCAGCTCGCGCCCGGCCAGCCCCTCTTCGGCCGGGGCGACGATGCCGACGGACTGTGCTGCGTCATCGCCGGCGCCCTGCGCGTGGGCGCCCTGCAGTCCGATGGCAGCGAGTCGCTGCTGGCCTACATCGAGCCCTACCAGTGGTTCGGCGAGATCTCCATGCTCGACGGCCAGCCACGAACGCATGATGCGGTCGCCGACGGCGAGACGCGCGTGCTGCTGGTGGAGCAGCCGCGGCTGTACGAATGGCTGGACGCGAACCCCGCCCACTGGCGCGACCTGGGCCGCCTCGCCTGCGCCAAGCTGCGGCTGGCGTTCTCGGTGTTGGAGGACATCGCGCACCTGTCGCTGGAGCAGCGGCTGGCCAAGCGGTTGTGGCTGGTGGCGCATGGCTACGGTGCGCGCACCGAGGGGCCGCGCCGGCAGATCCGCCTGCCGCAGGAACAACTGGCGCTGATGCTGGGCGTGAGCCGCCAGAGCATGAACAAGGCGCTGAAATCGCTGGAAACGCAAGGCATGCTGGCCCTGCGCTATGGCGTCATCGAGCTGCTGGATCTGCCCGCGCTCGGGGCGGCGGCCGGCGGTGCCTAGAATCGCTGCAATTCCGCAGGAACAATCAATGAGCATCAAGAGCGACAAGTGGATCCGCCGCATGGCCGAGCAGCACGGCATGATCGAGCCGTACGAGCCGGGCCAGGTCCGCCACGCGGCCGACGGGCACCGCATCGTGAGCTACGGCACCTCCAGCTACGGCTACGACATTCGCTGCGCGCCGGAGTTCAAGGTCTTCACCAACATCTACAGCACGGTGGTGGACCCCAAGGCCTTCGACGAGAAGAGCTTCGTGGACATCGAGTCCGATGTCTGCATCATCCCGCCCAACAGCTTCGCGCTTGCCCGAACGGTCGAGTACTTCCGCATCCCGCGCAACGTGCTCACCATCTGCCTGGGCAAGAGCACCTATGCGCGCTGCGGGATCATCGTCAACGTGACGCCCTTCGAGCCCGAATGGGAAGGTTACGTGACGCTGGAGTTCTCCAACACCACGCCGCTGCCCGCCAAGATCTACGCGGGCGAAGGCTGCGCGCAGGTCCTGTTCTTCGAGAGCGACGAGGTCTGCGAGACCTCGTACAAGGACCGCGGCGGCAAGTACCAGGGCCAGCGCGGCGTGACACTGCCCAAGACCTGAGGCCCGCCTTCCCGGGCACACGATTTGCCCCAGCATCCCGAAGGGCAGGCGCGTACGATGCGCCCATGACCACTCCGAGGGATCTGGCATGAAATGGGAAGGCAATCGGGAGAGTGACAACGTCGAGGACGGCCGCGACAGTGGCGGTGGTGGCGGATTCCGTCTCGGCGGTGGCGGCATCGGGTTGGGCTCCGTGGCGATCGCGCTCGTGGCCGGCTGGATCTTCGGGATCAATCCGTTGACCATCCTCGGACTCATGAGCGGCGGCGGAGGCGGCGGCACGGTGCAGCAGGCACCCGCCCACAAGCCGCCCACGGACGACAAGATGGCGAAGTTCGTGTCGGTCGTCCTTGCCGACACCGAGGACGTCTGGCGTGAAAAGTTTCGCGCCGCCGGTGGGACTTACCGGGAACCCAAGCTGCATCTGTTCCGCGGTGCGACGCAGACCGCCTGCGGCCAGGGGCAATCCGCGATGGGGCCGTTCTACTGCCCGGCCGACGAGAAGGTCTACATCGACCTCGGCTTCTACGAGACCATGCGCACCCGCCTGGGCGCGCCCGGCGACTTCGCCCAGGCCTACGTCATCGCCCACGAGGTGGGCCACCACGTGCAGAAGCTCATGGGCGTCACCGACAAGACGGACAACATGCGCCGGCGCATGAGCGAGACGCAATACAACGCCGTGAGCGTGCGCGTCGAGCTGCAGGCGGACTGCTTCGCAGGCGTTTGGGCGCACGACGCACAGGCGGCACGCCAAGTGCTGGAGCAAGGTGACGTGGAAGAAGCGCTCAATGCCGCAACGCAGATCGGCGACGACACCTTGCAGCGAAAGGCGCGCGGCACGATCCAGCCGGAAACCTTCACCCATGGCACGAGCGCACAGCGCGTGGCCTGGTTCAAGAAAGGTCTTCAAAGCGGCCGGGTCAACGACTGCGACACCCTGCAATCCCGGGAGCTTTGAGAAGGTTCATTCCTGATGCGATCCATCCTGAGACCTGCTGCCCTGATCGAGACCTGGTTCGACAACCTGCGTCCCGAGCAGCGCGACCTCGCCCGCATCCTGCGAGCGCTGGTGCAGGATGCGTCCAGCGAACTCGTGCAGACGGTGAAGTGGGGCAACCTCATGTTCACCCACGAAGGCACGCACGCCGTGGCCATCGTGATGCACAAGGACCACGCCAACCTGCAGATCTTCAATGGCGCGTCGCTGTCGGACCAGTTCCCCGAGCTGGAAGGCACTGGGCGCGGCATGCGGCACATCCGCTTTCGCTACCGCTATCCGGTGGATGAAGACCTGGTCCGCGAGGTCGTGCAGGCCTGCGTGGACCTGATGGCGCTGAGCCCGCGCACGGGCCCGGGCGCGCTCACCGAAGAGCACTGATCCAGTCGCAGCGCAGGCGGCCTGCGCGGTGCAGCTTCGCGCGCCAGGCCACGTAGGTGCCCGGCAGGAACAGCAGCGAGATGCACAGGATTTCCGCGAGCGGGGCGCCCAGGATGAGCGCCACCGCACCGCCGACCCAGCCGCTCACCCACAGCGTGACGACGATGTCCCAGGTGTTCTTTTCCATGGGCCGCTCGCGCGAGTGGCTGGTATGCCAAAGCTTGAGCGCATGGAACTGACTGAGCGTCATGGCGGGCTCCCGAGCGACAACGGATGAGGCCCACTGTAAGTCTCGTGTCAGCCTTTTTGAACCCCCAAATTGCAGGAAATGGGCAAGCTTTGTCAGTGGCGTTTCAGTAGGCGAGCGTGAAGCGTTGGCGCACGTGGGCGGACTTCTCCAGCTCGTCGACGATGGCCACCGCGAGGTCGTCCACCGAGATGCTGCCGGGCTTGTCACCGTCCATGAGCACCTGGTCGCCCCCCAGGCGGAAGCTGCCGGTGCGTTGGCCCGGCACCAGCAGCGGCGCCGGGGAGACGAAGCTCCAGGCCAGCTGCGTTTCGTCGCGGAAGATGTTGAGCGCGTCGCGTGCGGTGCGTGCTTCGACGCGGTATTCCTCGGGGAACTGCGGCGTGTCCACCAGCTGCACGCCCGGCGCGACGAACAGGCTGCCGGCGCCGCCCACCCACAGCACGCGGCTCACGCCCGACTGCTTGGCTGCGGCGATGACTGCGCGGGTGCCGGCGATGTAGCGCTGGGCGAACTCGGGTGTGCCGCGCGGACCGTTGTAGGCGCTGACGATGGCGTCGTGGCCCTTGGTCACGGCGGCGAGCTTGTCGGCATCGGCAGCGTCGCCGGCGACCGTGGTCAGGCCGTCCTGCGCTTGCAGCTTGGAGGCGTCGCGCACGACGGCGGTGACCTGATGGCCGCGCGACAGCGCTTCGGCCAGGACCTTGGAACCGACGAAACCGGTGGCGCCGATGAGGACGATGTTCATGGATGTGCTCCTGGGTGAACGGGTTGGAAGTGCATGTCCGTAACGATAGAGACTTCACAATCGCTGCACTAGCTGGTCGATTCAGAGAATTCTGTGAAGCCATGCTTCACAATCCAAGGCATGGACGACCTTCGACGCATGGCCGTGTACGCCACGGTGGTGGAGCAGCGCTCGATGAGCGGCGCGGCACGCCTGCTGGGCATGAGCACTTCCGCCGTGAGCCAGCAGATCCGCCAGCTCGAACGCGACAACGGCGTGACGCTGATGCACCGCTCCACCCGCAAGCTCACGCTCACGCCGGCCGGCGAGCAGTTCTACGAGGGCTGTGCCGCCATGCTGGCCGCTGCCAAGCGGGCGCAGCAACAACTGGCCCATTCGCGCGACGCGCCCTCCGGCGAGCTGCGCCTGTCCGCGCCGGTCGGGTTCGCGCGGCACATCGCGCCGGCGCTCGGCCACACGCTGGCGGAGCATCCCGGCCTCACGCTCACGCTGCTGGTGGATGACGCGCGCATCGACCTCATCGAGGCCCGCATCGACCTGGCCATCCGCTTCGGCCGCCTGCCGGATTCGAACTGGGTTGCGCGCCGGTTGTGCGGCTTCGAGATCATGCTGTGCGCGTCGCCGGCCTTCCTCGCCGCGCAGGCGCCCATCACGCGACCGGAGGACCTGCACTCGCGGCAGTGGCTGTCCTTCGCGCGGCCGGGCCAGGGCTTGAGCATGCAGCTGAGCGGGCCCGAGCGCGAGTCGCGGGCCTTCCGCGTCGAGGCACGCATCCAGAGCAACAACCAGTTCTCCCTGCAGCAGATGTGTGTGGCCGGCCTGGGCCTGGCCATGATGGCCCGCGTGGACGTGGCCGACGACCTCGCGGCCGGCCGCCTCCAGGCCGTGCTGCCGCAGTGGCAGATCGAGCCGCTGGACGTCTGGGCCGTCACGCCGCAGCGCGATGCGCAACCCGCGAAGGTGAGAGTGGCGATCGAGGCCCTGGATCAATACCTGTCAGCCGTTCCTGGGGCGCGGCGTTAGAGACGCCATCAACCACGACAACCCCCTGGAGGAGCCATGAGGAGTTTCGGACACACCCTTCGTCCCATCGCCGCGGCGGTGGCCCTCGTCCTTGCGACCGGCCTGGCCGTCGCCGCTGGCGGCTCGGCCGCTCCGGTGCTCAAGGGCGACCACTTCGTTTACTCCGATGGCACCCGCGTGCGCGCTGCCGACCCGAGCGGGCGCACCGGCACCGCGTCCAAGGACGGCACCATCCGCTACTCCGACGGCACCTCGGTGACGCACGACGTGAGCACGGGTGAATCCAAGATCACGCGCCCGGATGGGACGGTCGATGTGTCCGGCGGCCGCGGCCCCACGCGCGGCACGGACGGCAACTTCCACTACTCCGATGGCGCCACGCTGCGTGGCACCGATCCCTCGGGCAACGCCGGCAAGATCAACCCCGACGGCACCGTCTCCTACTCCGACGGCACTCGCGCCAGCCATGACCCGGTGTCGGGCGACACGAAGTTCGTCGGACCCGACGGCTCGGTGCGCTTGATCAATCCGGCCACCGGCACCGACAAGACGACCCCGGGCACCGGCACCCAGGGCATCGGCGTGCCTGGCCAGCGCGGCCCGGGCGAATCGACCGGCAAGGGTCTGGGCAAGGACTTCGACAAGGGTTTCGGCAAAGGCACCGACAGCGGCAGCCGCCAGAACAGCGGCACGGGAACCGGCAAGGGCACGGCGGCGCCCGCCAACAACAACAACGCGCCCAAGGACAACAGCAGCAAGGACACCAAGGATTCCTCCAAGGACAACTCCGGCAAGGGCGACAAGCAGACGGAGAAGGGCGAGAAGCCCGCCAAGGAAGGCGGTGGCGGCAAGGACAAGGGCCGCACCGTGCAAGACGATCAACCCACGACCAGCCACAACGGCCAGCGGGTGAACAAGGTGGGCGGCACCACGGAGAACAAGACGGGTGACGAATCCACCGGCAGCGGCGGCACCGTCATGCTCAAGCCCGGCCAGCGCTTCGGGCCTGGCGGTCGCACCAACGGCGAAGGCGGCGGGACGGCCGCCACCGGCGGCCACATGCTGTCGTTGCCCGCGGGCACGCTGGTGACCAACCCCAACCCGGTGGATGGCGGCAGCAAGGGCACGCCGAAGGTGATCGACGCCTTCGGTGGCCGCCGCTGATCCTCACGCCGGGTAGGTGCCCGGCAGCAGGATGCTCTTGTCGACTTGATGGATGTCCGTTCTGCCGCAGAACGCCATCGTCAGGTCGAGTTCATTGCGGATGATCTCCAGCACGCGGCTCACGCCCGCTTCACCGTCCGCGCCCAGGCCGTAGAGGAAGGCGCGGCCGATCAGCGTGCCGCGTGCGCCCAGGGCCACGGCCTTGAGCACGTCCTGGCCCGAGCGGATGCCGCCGTCCATCCACACCTCCATGCGCGAGCCCACGGTGTCGACGATGGCGGGCAGCGCTTCGATGGACGAGGGCGCACCGTCGAGCTGGCGCCCGCCGTGGTTGGAGACGATGAGCGCGTCCGCGCCGCTGTCGACGGCCAGCTTCGCATCCTCCGCGTCCATGATGCCCTTGAGGATGAGCTTGCCGCCCCATCGCTTCTTGATCCATTCCACGTCGCCCCAGTTGAGCTTGGGGTCGAACTGCTGGGCGGTCCAGGCGCTGAGCGAGCTCATGTTCTCCACGCCTTTCACATGGCCCACGATGTTGCCGAACTGCCGCCGTTTCGTGCCCAGCATGCCCAGGCACCAGCGCGGCTTGGTGGCAAGGTTGATGAGGTTGGCGAGGGTGGGCTTGGGCGGGGCCGACAAGCCGTTCTTGATGTCCTTGTGCCGCTGGCCGAGGATCTGCAAGTCCAGCGTGAGCATCAGCGCGCCGCACTTCGCGGCCTTGGCGCGGTCGATGAGCCCTTCGATGAAGTCGCGGTCGCGCATCACGTAGAGCTGGAACCAGAACGGCGCCTTGGTGTGCGCCGCCACGTCCTCGATGGAGCAGATGCTCATGGTCGAGAGCGTGAAGGGCACGCCGAATTTCTCGGCAGCGCGCGCGGCAAGGATCTCGCCGTCTGCATGCTGCATGCCGGTGAGACCCGTGGGCGCGATCGCCACCGGCATGGCGGTGGGCACGCCGACCATGGTCGTGGCCGTGCTGCGGTTCTCCATGTTCACCGCCACGCGCTGGCGCAGCTTGATCTTCTGGAAGTCGCTCTCGTTCGCACGATAGGTGCTTTCCGTCCAGGAGCCGCTGTCGGCGTAGTCGTAGAACATGCGCGGCACGCGGCGCTTGGCGATGTGGCGGAATTCCTCGATGTGCGTGATGACGGTCATGGCGTTCGGCAAGGTCAGCGTGTGCGCATGCTAGCGGCGCACGCCGGATCGCAGGCCGAAAGATTTTCAGGCGTTGCCGGAAAGCGCGGCGAGTGCTTCTTCCGACAGCTTCGCGCACAGCGGCCGCAGCCAGTCGGCGAAGGCCTGTGCCGCATCCGACGGTGCGTGCGGCACGAGGTGGTAGAGGCCCGCGGGCCGCGTGGTGATGCCCAGCAACGGCACCAGCACGCCTGCCTTGAGCCATGACGCGGCCAGCGTCGGACGGGCCAGTGCCACGCCCTGGCCGCTCACGGCGGCTTCCAGCGTGAGCCCGAGGTCGACGAACCTGGGGCCTTGGGAGGGCTCGGGCCAGTCGAGTCCGGCGGCGCGGAACCAGGGCGTCCAGGGTTCCAGCGGCGTGCGCAGCAAGGGCGCATGAGACAGGTCAGCGGGCTCGCGCATCGGCGGCAGGCGCGACAGCAGGGCGGGGGAGGCCACCGGCAGCACCACGTCGTGCATCAGCGGGTCATTCGTCTCGCCGTTGCGCACCTCGACGTCGGCGTCGACAGTGCCTGCATCGAGGTAGGGAATCGACAGGACGATCTCCAGCTCGACCCCGGGGTGTGCCAAGGTGAAGCTTTCCAGGTGCGGCACGAGGATCTGTCGCGCGAACGTGGGTGGCGTCCTCACGCGCAGCCGCTGAGTCTTCTGCGCGGCACGGCTGTGCAGAGGGATCGCCGCGAGCATCGCCAGCGCGTTGCTGGTCTGTGCGAGGTACTCCTTGCCCGCCGCGGTCAGCGACAGCACCCGGCCACTGCGCGTGAACAGTGCGGTGCCGAGCAGTTCCTCCAGTGTCGCGACCCGCTTGCTCACCGCGCTGGCGGTGATGTCCAGCTCATCGGCCGCACGCTCGAAGCTGCCCAGGCGTGCCGTGCATTCGAAGGCGCGCAGGCCGTCGATGGACGGAAATCTGACGTCGGAGCCGGGCATGGGCGGATTGTCGCCGCCCGCGGGCTTCCCTCAACCCTTGCGCTTGCGCGGCGTGAAGTTGAGCTGGCCCACCGCCTTCACCGGCGCCGCGGTCACCGTCACGCGCACCGGCGTCTGCTCGGCGAGCTGGTCCGGATGCCAGATGGCGACTTCCGCCGCGCCGTCTGGCACGCCATCGATGCTGGCCTGCCCGTTGGCATCGGTCTTGGCGAAGAAGGGCGTGCCGCTCACGTAGACCTGGCCGCGCATCGACGAATGCAGGTGGCAGCCCAGCCCGATGGGCCCGGCCTGGTCGACCTTCACATCCTGCCAGGAGGTGCCGGACTTCTTGCCCTTGGGGGCGGCGGTCTTGTACTCGTCGGCGGATGCCGACGCCTCCTGCGCGGCATCCAGCCGCAGCTCGAAGTTCTTCACCGACGGCATGCTGCCCAGCGGGCCGCTGGGGGTGGAGCGCACGTGGTGGTCGTAGCTGTCCTTGTTGATGAAGCGCAGCGTGGTGCCCACCGGCACCACCGTCAGGAAGGGCGAGAACTTCAGGTCCTGCTGCACCACCTGCACCGGTGCCGCGGGTGCCTTGGGCGCGACCTTGGTGGCCGGCTCGACCAGCACCACCACGTCCTGCGCGGGCTTGCCGTCCTTGTCGGTCACGCTGATCTGCAGGGTGCCTGCGTTGGCGACGCCTGCGACGCCTGCGACGGCTGCCAGCAGGGCGAGGAGGGAGGGGCGGAGGAGGTGATGTCGACTCATGATTTGATGATAGTGATGATGGTGCCAGGCGCAGGTGGGGTTCCCACCGAGCGTCACGTCAGGGTCTCGGGTTCAGGGCACGTTGATGATGTCCCGGTGCATGGGCGCCAGTTGCGCCAGCATCCTGTTCTGCGCACTGAACGGGATGCCCTGCGCATCCATCGCCTGCTGCAGCACTTCCACCAACGCATTGAAGGCACTGCGGTCGATGTCGAAACCGGCGTGCACCTTCTTCATGTCCGGGCCCTTGAGCTTGCAGGGACCGCCTGACAGCTCGCAGAACTGCGCGACGAGTTGTTCCTTCACGTGCTGCTGGTTCACATCCTTGAAGAACGGGTTCATGCGCGGGTCGGCCAGCAGTCGCGTCATGAAGTCGTCCATCAGCTTGACCAGGCCGGGCTGGCCGCCGAACTGCTGGTAGAGCGAATCGTCGGCGGGAATGACCGGCTTGGCAGACTGCGCGAAGGCGGGCGTCGCAAGGACGATGAAGGCCGCAACGACGGCGAGCGCAAGGCGTTGGATGAAGCGCATGGTGCGTGGTCCCGATCAGAAGGCGAACTGGGCCGAGAGGTAGGTGCCGGTCTGGCGGCGGGCGATCACGGCGGGGACGATGTGCCCGAGGTCCACGTAGGCCAGCGTGAGCGAGAAGTGTTTGGACGGCGCCCAGGCCACGAAGAGGTCGGCCCAATCGTCTTCCTTCAATCCTTCGCCGAGCGCGGACGGGTTCAGGTTGTCGGGCTTGGCGCGGTATTCGGCGCCGATGGCGATGTCCTTGCGCAGCAGCCAGGCCACGGAGATTTCCGGCTGCAGGGAGTAGCCCCCGTGGTTCGTGCCGCCAAAACCGAGCAGCCCATTCTGGTTCGCCTTGGTCGCGCGCAGCGTGCCGTTGACGAGGATACCCTGCGCGAGGAAGAGCTTGGTCGCGCTCACGTACAGGTCGGTGCCGCTGGTGCTGGCGCCCAGTGACGTGAGCGTGGATTCGAGGCCGCCGGCGTGCACCTTCTTGTGCTCCAGGCCGATGGCGACCTGTGGCATCAGCGTGTCGCTGTCGAGCACCGCATCGCCCAGCACGCGTAGCTTGGCGCCCAGGATGTCCTGCTTCAGGTGCAGGCCCGGCAGGCCCAGCGCGGTGCCGGTGTCGCCGGTGTCGAAGTCCTGCCGCGCGATGGAGAACTCGAAGCGGTCCTTGATGCCGATGGCCGCGCCATAGGCGTTCATCGAATAGTCCTGCGTCTTCACGTGCGTCAGGTGCGCCGTGCCGCCGGCCTGGTAGTCGGTGGCGTAGCTGGCGGTCACGGCCCAGGGGGTGAGGCCGCCGCCGGCTGCGCCGTCGATGGTGCTCACGCCGCCGGTCAGCAGCAGCTTGCCGCTGCCCCATCCGAGCTTGGGGGCGTCCTGGGCGAAGGCAGTCGCGCACAGGCAAAACGGCACGGCGGCGGCGCACAGGGCGCGCCCGAGGCGATTCGGCATGGAGTCTCCCAAGGACGTGGGTTCAATGATCATTGCGTTGTGCCCTCTCTTACGCAGGGCAAGCGCCAATGGATGCATGCCCCGCGCCGGAAGCGGTCAATAAATCACGAACCGGAATCGCCGGGCAAGTCGAAGAGGGGAAGCCCGTGGGGTGATGGTGGCTCGCGCACCACAGGCGGCGGTGCGGGTTCGGCGGTCGCATAGGGCGACAGGGGCGCGACCAGGTCACTGAGCTTGGCCAGGGTGCCGGCGCGCACACCCAGCAGGCGCAGTCGGCGCGAAAGGTCCACCCGCTTGAGGCACTCGCCGGCGGCGCGGCGGATGGTGCGGGCGTCCATGGTGTGCGCGCTGAGGGTGAGGTCGCGCGTCACGATCTTGAAATCATCGAAGCGCAGCTTGATGCCGATGGTCTTGCTCGCGTAGCCCTTGCGCGCGAGGTCGCCCGCCAGCTCGATGCACAGCTCGGTGAAGATGCCCGTCAAGGTGCTTCGGTCGCGCACCGCATGCAGGTCTCGGTCGAAGGTGGTCTCGCGGCTGATGGACTTGGGTTCGCTGTAGGTCACCACCGCGCGCTCGTCGCGACCATGCGAGGCCTCGTGCATCCAGGCGCCGTAGCTCTTGCCGAAATGCGTGATGAGAAAGGCCGGATCTGCCGCCGCCAGCTCGCCGATGGTGTGGATGTTCAGGCCCGCCAGCTTCTCGGTGGCCTTGGGGCCGATGCCGTTGATCTTCTTGGCCGGCAGCGGCCAGATGCGGGTCGGGATGTCTTCCTCGGCCAGCAGGGTTAGCCCGTTGGGCTTTTCCAGGTCGGAGCAGATCTTGGACAGCAGCTTGTTGGGCGTCACGCCGATGGAGCAGCTCAGGCCCGTGGCATCGCGCACCGCCTGCTTGAGCCGCCGCGCGGCGTCCAGGCCGGCGTCGTCCTGCGCGCCGGGGATGTCGGTGAGGTCGATGTAGATCTCGTCGACGCCGCGGTCTTCCACCAGCGGCGCGACCTGCCGCACGGCGGCCTTGAACAGGCGCGAATACTTGCGGTACTCGTCGAAGTCGATGGGCAGCAGGATGGCATCGGGCGCGAGCTGGGCCGCCTTCATCACGCCCATGCCGGAGTGCGCGCCCAGGGCACGGGCTTCATAGGTGGCGGTGGTGATGACGCCGCGGCCGGCGTAGTCGCGCAGCCTGGCGTAGCGCCGGGTGCCGTCGGGCATCTGCCGAGGCGTGGAATCGCGTCCGCCGCCGATGATCACCGGCTGGCCCTTCAGGTCCGGGTAGCGAAGAAGCTCGACGGACGCGTAGAAGGCGTCCATGTCGAGGTGGGCGATCAGGCGGCGCATGGCACTACTGGATGGATACCCAGTATTGTAGGCCGTGAATGCTCAAGTGGGACGCAGCAGTACCACCAACGCACCATGTCCGCCGTCGGACCCTCGGGCCTGGGTGAAGGCCAGCACCTGGTTCTTCTGCACCAGCCAGCTCTTCACCTTGGCCTTGAGCACGCCTTGCCGGCCCGGCGAGCCGTTGCCCTTGCCATGGATGACGCGCACGCAGCGCAGCCCCTGCTTCTGCGCCTCGCGAAGGAAGGCCGAGAGCTGCTCGCGGGCTTCATCGCGCCGCAAGCCATGCAGGTCGATCTGCGCCTGGATGGACCACGCGCCGCGGCGCAGCTTGCGCACGATCTCGGGGCTGATGTCGGGCCGGCGGAATGACATCGCATCGTCGGTGTCCAGCAGCGACTCGACATCGAACTCGTCGGAGATGGCTTCGTGCAGCACGGCGGCATCGTCGCGCTCGCGCTGGATCGGCAGCGGGCTGGGGCGCGGCTTGTCCAGCACCACGCGCACCGCGTTGCGGATCGGCGTGACCTTGCCCACCGTGTGGGCGAACAGTTCGCGCTCGCGCTTGTCACGGGCCGCCTTCTCGCGCGCCTGGGCTTCGCGCAGGGCCTTCTCGCGCGCGGCGTCGTGCAGGGCGCGGCGGATGTCGCCCAGGTCCTGCAGGCTTTGCGCGCGGCGGGTCACAGCAGGCCCCGCTCCGCGAAGGACATGACGTGCGTGCTGGAGACGACGAAGTGGTCCAGCACGCGCACGTCCACCAGCTGCAGGGCGCGGCGCAGGGTGTCGGTGAGCAGCTCGTCGGCGCGCGAGGGCTCGGTGCTGTTGGACGGGTGGTTGTGCGCCAGGATCACCGCGCCTGCGCCCAGTTCCAGCGCCCGCTTGAGGACCTCCCGCGGGTACACGCTGGTGTGCGTGAGCGTGCCGCGGAACATCTCCTCGAAGCGGATGAGCTGGTGCTGCGCGTCGAGGAACAGCACGGCGAACACCTCGTGCGCGAGGTGGCCGAGCTGCAGGCGCACGAAGTCCTTGGCCTGCTGTGGCGACTCGAACACCGGCCGCTGCCGCATCTCCTGCGCGAGCGAGCGGCGCGCGAGTTCCATCACGGCGGAGATCTCGGCGCGTTTGGCCGGCCCCAGGCCTTTCACCCGGCGCAGGTCGTCGGGGCTGGCCTGCAGCAAGCCGCGCAGGCCGTCGAAATCGTCCAGCAGCGACTGCGACAACTGCAGCACCGATCGCCCCTTGACGCCGGTGCGCAGCAAGAGCGCGACCAGCTCCGCATCGGCCAGCGCCGCCGGTCCTTGCGACATCAGTCGTTCGCGGGGCCGGGCGCTGGCGGGAATGTCCTTCAAATCCATGATTGCTGCCGCGCAGGCACTTGGCAGGCGGCTCGTAAAATTGCGGCCAGTCTATCCAACCGGCACCTGTCGTGAACCCAGTCCAAAGGGGGTCCTTCCTGACCCTGCACTACCGTCTCGCGGGGCCCGATGGCGCCGACATCATCAACACCTTTGCCGAGAAGCCCGCCACGCTGTCGCTGGGCACGGGCGAGCTGGCCCCGGCGATGGAAGCGCGGCTCATCGGCCTGGAAGAAGGCACCCGCACCACCTTCGAGCTGCCGGCGGGCGAAGCGTTCGGCCAGCGCAACCCCGACCTCGTGCAGCGCGTGAAACGAGGCCTGCTCGACGAGCTGGGCGACCCTGACGAGACCTACCACGTGGGGGATGTCGTGCAATTTCCCACACCCGATGGAGCGGGCTCCTATGCGGGGGTGGTGCGCGAGGTGGGCGACGAGTCCGTGCTGTTCGACTTCAACCACCCGCTGGCTGGCCAGCCGGTGATCTTCGAAGTCCATGTGATCGGGGTGCTGTGATGAGTGGACCGGTGGATGAAGTTCTCCTGGCCGCGCCGCGCGGCTTCTGCGCGGGCGTGGACCGTGCGATCGAGATCGTCGAGCGGGCGCTGGCCAAGTTCGGCGCGCCCATCTACGTGCGCCACGAGATCGTGCACAACACCTACGTGGTGAACGACCTCAAGGGCAAGGGCGCGATCTTCATCGAGGACCTGGCCGAGGTGCCGCCCGGCGCGACCCTGGTGTTCAGCGCGCACGGCGTGTCGCAGGCGGTGCGCCGCGAGGCGGCCGAGCGCGGCTTCAGCGTGTTCGATGCGACCTGCCCGCTCGTGACCAAGGTGCACGTGGAAGTGGCCAAGCTGCACAAGGAAGGCTACGACTTCATCATGATCGGCCACAAGGGCCACCCCGAGGTCGAAGGAACCATGGGCCAGCTCACCGAGGGCATCTACCTCGTGGAGGACGTGGCCGACGTGGAGAAGCTTCAACCTGTGCAGAGCGACAAGCTCGCGGTGGTGACGCAGACCACGCTGTCGGTGGACGATGCGGCGGAGATTCTCGGCGCGGTGAAGCAGCGCTTCCCCAGCATCCGGGAGCCCAAGCAGCAGGACATCTGCTACGCCACGCAGAACCGCCAGGATGCGGTGAAGGTGCTGGCGCCGCAGGTGGACGTGCTCATCGTGGTGGGCAGCCCGACGAGCTCCAACAGCAACCGGTTGCGTGAACTGGCCGAGCGGCTGGGCACGGATGCCTACATGGTCGATGCGCCGGATGACCTGAAGGCCGAGTGGTTCGAGAACAAGCGGCGTGTTGGCTTGACGGCGGGCGCGTCGGCGCCGGACATCCTCGTGCAGCACGTGATCGAGCGGCTGCGGGCGCTGGGTGCGGTGTCGGTGAGGAAGATGCCGGGGGTCGAGGAAACCATCCAGTTCCCTCTGCCCAAGGGATTGAAATGATCAGTGCTTGACCATCCGATGGATGCGGATCGGCTTGACCCCCGCATCCGTCGTCTTCTTCTCATCCCCACAGCTGTCGCAGCCGCCACAAGCCCCGGCCGGCTTCATCGCCCGCTGCAGCGGCTTGCGCGCAAACTCCGGCAGCGACAGCTTCAAGGCATGCGTGGCCAGCACGCGGCGTGCGCCCGCAGGCATCAGCGTCCAGGCGGCATAGACGCCGCAGCCGATCACGACCAGGCCCACGATCATCTGCTGGACCATTTCAGCCTCCCAACCACAAGGTGACGCGGTAGGTGACGAACGCCGCGACATAGGCGAGCACGAAGAGATACGCCGCCATCAGCACCGGGTACCGCCACGAGTTGGTCTCGCGCCGCACCACCGCGAGCGTGGAGATGCATTGCGGCGCGAAGACGTACCAGGCCAGCAGTGCATAGGCCGTGGCCAGGGACCAGCCCTGCGCGATGACAGGTGCCAGGGTGTCGGCCACCGATTCACCCGCAGCCGACAGCGAATACACCGTGCCCAGCGCACCCACCGCCACCTCACGCGCGGCCAGCCCAGGCACCAGCGCCACGGAGATCTGCCAGTTGAAGCCCAGCGGTGCAAACACGTGCTGCAGCGCCTGGCCCAGCAGGCCGGCGATGCTGTACTGGATGGCCGGGCCCGTGGCGCCTGCCGGCGGGGCCGGGTAGGTGGACAGGAACCACAGGATCACCATCAGCGAAAAGATGATCGTGCCCACGCGGCGCAGGAAGATGCGCGCGCGCTCCCACAAGCCCAGCACCAGGTTGCGCAGGCCCGGCACCCGGTAGGGCGGCAGCTCCAGCATCAGCGGCTGGTAGCTGCTCTTCATCCACACCCGCTTGAAGATCCAGGCCACGGCCATTGCCGACACCACGCCGGCCACGTACAGCGCGAACAGCGTGAGGCCGCGCAGGTTGAACGGGCCCACCGCGCGGTCGGGCACGAAGGCGCCGATGAGCAGCGCATACACCGGCAGCCGCGCGGAGCAGGTCATCAGCGGCGCGATCATGATGGTCGCGAGCCGGTCGCGCCAGTTGGCGATGGTGCGCGTGGCCATGATGCCGGGGATCGCGCAGGCGAAGCTCGACAGCAGCGGGATGAAGGCGCGGCCCGACAGCCCCACCTTGCCCATGATGTTGTCCAGCAGGAAGGCCGCGCGCGGCAGGTAGCCCGAGTCTTCCAGCAGCAGGATGAACAGGAAGAGGATGAGGATCTGCGGCAGGAAGACGATCACGCTGCCGGCGCCGGCGATGACGCCATCCACCAGCAGGCTGCGCAGCGGCCCTTCGGCCATGTGCGCGGTCGTCCATGCGCCCAGGTTCGCCATGCCCGCCTTGATCGCGTCCATGGGCACGTTGGCCCAGGAGAACACGGCCTGGAAGATGAGGAACAGCATGGCGGCCAGTAGCGCGAGGCCCCACACGGGGTGCATCACCACGCCGTCCAGCCGGTGGTGGAAGCGCTGCACCTTCATCGCGTTGGGCGCGACGCTGGCGAGGATGCGCCGCACCTCGCGCTGGAGGTCGGCCGACGAGGGCGCGTCGCCCACCAGCTTCTCTTCGTGCGTGGGCGGCAGGCCGGCGGCGAACTCGCGTTCGAGTTCGGCCAGCAACTGCGCGTGGCCGTCGTGCTTGACGGCCACCGTCTCTACCACCGCGCAGCCCAGCTCCTGCGACAGCTTCTTCACGTCGATGACCAGGCCTTCCGCGCGCGCCACGTCGGCCATGTTCAGCGCCACGATCATCGGGCGGCCCAGGCGCTTGAGCTCCAGCACCAGGCGCAGGTTCATGCGCAGGTTGGTGGCGTCGACCACGGCGACGATGGCGTCCGGCGCGGCTTCGCCATGGCGGCGGCCTTCGATGACCTCCAGCGTGACCTGCTCGTCGGGCGTGGCCGGCGTGAGGCTGTAGGCGCCGGGCAGGTCGACCACCGACAGGGCCTGGCCGCTGCGCAGCCGCGCCGTGCCGACCTTGCGCTCCACCGTCACGCCGGCGTAGTTGGCGACCTTCTGGCGTGCGCCGGTCAGCAGGTTGAACAGCGCCGTCTTGCCGCAGTTCGGGTTGCCCACCAGGGCGACGATCCAGGAAGGAGCGTGAGGGTCAGCGTGGGCGTGCGAGGCGGACATGGGTTCAGGCCTGCAAGGGCCGCACTTCGATGCACTGGGCTTCCAGCAGCCTTAGCGCGAACATGGTTTCGCCGATCAGCACCGCCAGGGGCTCTCGTCCGCCCGGCCCGCGCCGCAGCAGCTGCAGGGGCTCTCCAGGGATGAAGCCCAGCTCACCCAGCCGGCGCAGGGTGACGGCATCCACCTCCGCTGACGCGGCCACCACGCCTTCGACGGTGGCATGGGCACCATCGGGCAGGTCGGTCAGGAGCATCGTGGGCGTGGACATCGGACGGGCGTTTCGGGCATTCATGCGGCTTCGCGACCATCGCGAATGCATCCGCAAATGAGATTGTCTCTCATTTCGGTTGAGAGTTCCCTGATCGAAAGCCCTTGACCTTTCAGTCGCGCGGATGTCGTGATCTTGTTCTTCGGTGGACGAGGATCGCGGCCGTCATGGCGATGCCGACGGCGGCATGGATCCAGCCCAGCGCAGGCCGGACGGATTCCGGTGCGAAGTAGTACAGCAGGTAGCCGGTCAGCGCGAGCGTGCCGCCCGCCGCAGCCAGCGCGATGCCCGTGCCGCGCTGCTGCGCCCAGCGGTGCCGCCCGCTCATGCGCCAGCCCTGGGGGATGTGGGCGCCGGCGAGTGCGCCCAGCAGGAAGAGCCCGAAGAAGGCGGCCAGGCCGTGCAGCTTCATGCTCCAGGCCTCCAGCGGGTGCGGCAGCTCACCCGCGCCTGCCCCGACCGTGTAGTGCAGCCACAACCACGCCACCCCGGTGGCCAGCAGCACCAGGCCGCTCGCGTAAAGCAGTGCGCGCTGCCACCGAGGCAGGCCGTGATGGCGATGGGATCGGGGGACGTGACGGGTCATCGGAATCGCTCAATGCAGCCAGCCCTGGGCGCCATGGCGCGCGAGCAGGGGATGGGCAGTATCGCCGGTGATGGCCAGGACCTTGGTGAGGGCGTCGGCCCACAGGCATGACGCAGCGGCGACGCTGGCATGGGCATGGACGGCCAAGGAGCCGGCCAGCGGGCGTGAACCCGGGGCGAAGTGGCTCGTGGCAAAGGCGCCGTCGCGCAGGAGGCCGAAGTCGCGCACGCCGCCGGTGGCCTCGTCGCGAAGCTGCAGCGGAAGGTCGATGTCGCCGAATGCGCGCAGGTCGCCGCCGGCGTTGACCCATCCCGCCGGGGAGCCCGCGGCGATGAGGACGGTGACGGCGCAATCGACGGCGTGTCCCTTGGCGATGCCGCCCAGGTCCAGCTGCACGCCGGCGCTCAGTTTGTGAAGGCGGTCTGCGTCGATCCGCCATGCGTGGGTGCCGCTGCCCAGTGAGATGTCGAAACGCCCGTCCGTCTCGGCACGCAAGACGTCGGCCGCTGCGAGGACCGATTGCGCATGGGTTCCGATGCCGATGACATCGCCTTCGTTGGCCGCATTGAACCGGCCGACATCGCTGCTCGCCTCGAAGCGCGAGAGAGCGGCCTGCACTTCGCTGATCGCGGCAAACGCGACGTCGTGCATGGCAGCGCCCTCAGGCAGTCCCACCTCCACCAGCGTTCCCAGCAGAGGCTTCGCGCGACGCACCCAGGCGTTGCCGCGAGCGGCGATGTTCACCCCAACGCCCCGCTGCGGCGCGCCAGGTCGACGATGCTCACGATGCGCTTGATGCCATCGGTCACGTGCTTGCAGCTCAGCGTGGCGCCGCTGATGTTGGCGATGTCCTCGCCGACCTGGATGGGCGACGCCACCGTCTTGCCCACGAACTGGCGGCGCCAGGCGGGCAGGCGGATTTCCTGGCCGTGGCTCTCGCGGTACGAGAGGATCTCCACCTGCTTCACGGTGCCATCGGCGGCGAGGCCCACGGCGTAGGTGATGAGCTCGAACTTGCCGACCACGTCGTCCACCACCACGGTGCCCAGCACGGTGGTGCCGTGGTGCGCGACCTTGATCGTCCACTTCGCCGAACGGGCCTGCACGCCCTGCGCGGCAAGCTTCTGCATCTGCGTGGCGTCGAGCACGACGTCGCGCGACTCGAAGCGGTCGGCATCGGGGAACATGAGCTTGGCCGCCTGTTCCGCGCTCATGTAGTCGACGGCGAAAGCACTCGCCGGCGCCAGCGCGGCGGCCGAGACGGCGGCGAGCGTCAGGCGCATCAGAAGCTCCAGCCCAGGCCCAGGTTCAGGCGGTTGTTGTCGCTGTTCTCGCGGAAGCGCTGCACATCGGCCTTCACCACGATGCCGGGCGTGAGCTGGAAGTTCGCGCCCAGGGTCACGACCTGCTCGGTGGGCAAGGCGCTGGGCGTGAGGCCGGGGCCGAGCTCGGCGAAGCTGCGTGCGGTGTTGAAGCGCTCCAGGCGCGCGAAGGGCGACAGCACGTAGTCGCCGCTGCTCCACAGGCGGTAGGCGGCCTGCGCGTACCAGCCGTCGAAGGACTTCGGGATCAGCGTCGCGCTGCCCACCAGCGGTGTGTTGAGGGCGGCGGTGTTGCTGATGCTGCCACGTGCGTAGACGGCGGCGAGATCCCAGCGGCCGGGGTTCCAGCGCACGTGGGCGTCCCACAGGGTGACGCGCGCGCTGGCGGCCGCCTGGCCGTGCGTGGCGCCGCCGGTGAACAGCGATCCGCCCAACAGCAGGCCGGGAATGCCGCGCCAGTTCACGGCGCCGAAGACTGCGAGGTCGCGTGCCTTGGCCAGGGCCATTTCCTGGTGGATCGCGCCCAACGGCGATTCCGTGCCCTCGGTGGAGGTGGCATCCCACTTGGTCAGGTCGAAGCTGGTGCTCAGGCCGCCTTGCACGGTCAGGCCATTGTCGAGGTTGGCCACGAGCTGCACACCGCCTTCGCGCCAGGTGCTGGGGATGATGGCGGTCTCGACGAAGTTGCGCTCCACGCCGTAGAAGGCGGTCGGCTCGTGGTTCTCGTTCAGCAGGCCTGACGGAATCAGGAAGAGGCCCGCACGAACCGCCAGGCCGGGCTGGAATTCATGTTCGACATAGGCCTGCTCGACTTCGACTTCGCCGGGGTCTTCGGCCGAGGCCACTGCGTGTTCGACTTCCAGCTCCGTCACCACCTTCGTCTTCTTGTCGAAGCGGTGCTGGTAGCCCAGCACGAAGCGGCGCACGTCCGCCTGGGCGTTCTGGCTGGCCTTGTTCGGGCGGTTGTAGTTGAGCTCGCCGTAGCTGGTCAGCACGGTGGCGGGCTCAACGGGAGCAGCAGCGGCGGCAGCGGCCACCGGTGCTGCGGCCGGGGCGGCAGCCGTCGTCGCGGGCTTTGGAGCGTCTGCGGCAGCAGCATTGCGCTGGGCCTGGATCTGAGCGAGCTGGGCCTTCACGGCGGCGAGTTCCGCGGCGAGCTGGTCCAGCTTGCGGGCGAGTTCGGCTTCCGTGGCGGTCTGCGCGAAGGCCTGGGTGCCGCCCAGGGCGAGCGCTGCGGCCAGCGCGATCTTCGAGGCGGGCAGGAATCGGCGGTTGTTCATGTCGTTGGCGTCGATGAGGGGGTTCGGAACTGGTGCGGCTCAATGGGCGTAGCCGTCGGTCAGCGTCTGCAGGAAGGCGATGAGGTCGTCGATCTCCGCGTCGCTGAGCGCGGGCGCGTCGCCGGGCTTGCGGTTGTAGGGCACCTCGGTCACGTTCACGTTGGCCTTGTATGGCGCGGGCAGGTCGTCGAACTTGTTGATGCTGCCGTCGGCGTTGCGCGAGTAGAACTTCTCCGGGTTGGTGTCGCGCTGCACGTAGAAGGTGAGCGCGTCCTTGAGCGTCTTGAATCGGCCGTTGTGGAAGAAGCTCTTGCGCAATGCCACGTTGCGCAGCGAGGGCACCTTGAAGGCGCCGCACAGGTCCGCGCGCGTCAGCAGGTCGCCGTTCTCGCGGGCGCACAGGCCCAGGTCGAAGAAGGCGGGGTTGGCGTTGTGCAGCAGGTCCGGGTTGCGGGGGATGCCCAGGTTGTCGTAGGTAAAGTCGGTGAACAGCGGGTGGCTGCCGTCCGCGCTCTTGGTGGCCGGATGGCAGGCGGCGCAGTTGCCTTTGGCCGGGTTGTTGAAGAGCGCGAAGCCGCGCAGTTCCTGCTCGGTGAAGGTGGCCTTGCCGCGCAGCATGTCGTCGAACTTGCTGGTGAACGGGTGGAAGGCGGGGTCTTCCTGTTCGAACTTCTGCAGCGCGAGCGTCATGCGGGCGAAGGCGTCGTCGGGGCGGCTGAAGATGTCCTCGCCGAAGGCCTTCTTGAAGTCCGCGGCGTAGGTGGCCTTGGAGAGCTTGTCGACCACCGAGGCCACGTCGGTGTTGGCCATTTCCACCGGGTTGGTGAACGGGCGGCCGGCCTGGTCCTGCAGCGAGCTGGCGCGGCCGTCCCAGAAGAAGCCGCCGGTGGGGGTGCCTTCGGCGTCGAAGAAAAACGCGGTGTTGGTCGACAGGTAGCGGATGGACGGCGAGCTGCGGTGGCCCTGGAGTTCCAGCATCACGCCGCCCATCTGGGCAGGCAGGTCGTTGTCCGCGGCATGGCCGTTGGCGGCCACGTGGCAGGTGGCGCAGGCCTGGCGGCCCGAAGCGGACAGGGAGGTGTCGTTGAAGATCTTTTCGCCCAGTGCTGCCTGGGCGGACAAGGCCGCAGCGGTGCTGGTGCTGACGCCGCTGCTGCTGGCGGCCGTTCCGCCGCCGCCGCACGCCGACAAGGCCCAGGCGGCCATCAGGGCCAGGGCCATCCCGGCGCGGCCGCGGCTGTCGAAATCCTTCACCTCAGACTCCCTCGTGAAAAAGCGCCCGAAAGAGCGCTGTATTCAGTATTGCAAATGAGAACGGTTTTCAATAATAATAGCATCTGTCTTCACTGATGCCTACCCCAGGGCGCGCAGTGGCGGCACCTCGATGGCCCTGACTTCACCCACAATGGCCGTTTGTCCATTGCAGAAGCAGCCCAGAGGAGGCCCCATGAAAGGCGACCCGCAAGTCATCGCGCACCTGAACGCACAGCTGAAGAACGAGCTCACGGCGACGAACCAGTACTTCCTGCATTACCGAATGCTCAAGCACTGGGGTTTCGACAAGCTCGCGAAGAAGGAGTACGAGGAGTCGATCGGCGAGATGAAACACGCCGACCGGCTCATGGAACGGATCTTCACGCTCGACGGCCTGCCCAACCTGCAAGACCTGGGCAAGCTGCTGATCGGGGAGAACGTGCCCGAGATGCTGGCCTGCGACCTGCAGTTGGAGACCGGCGCCCAGGGCACGATCAAGGATGGGATTGCGTACTGCGAGTCGGTGCGCGACTACGTCTCGCGGGACATCCTGCAAGACATCCTTGATGACACCGAGGAACACATCGATTTCCTCGAGACGCAGATCGATCTGGTCGGCAAGGTGGGTTTGGAAAACTACCTGCAGTCCCAGATGGGTGAGGCGAGCTAGACGGGTCTTGCTGCAGCAGTACAGAGGTTGACGATGATTGTTTGCGTGTGCCGCCGGATTTCCGACCACCAGATTCGCCAGGCTGCGGCCGATGGCGCCGTCAGCCTTGAGTGCCTGCAGTTCGACCTCGGCGTGGCCACCCAATGCGGACGCTGTGCCGACTGTGCCTCCAAGGTGCTGTGTGACGCGCGGGCTGCGCAGGCGCCCGTCGCCGCGCACGCCAATGTGCAGGTGATGCGGCCGCAGATGGCCTGATTCCTCCGCCGGCGGGCTGCGCCTGCCTACAATCCCGGGCTTCACGGTTACTTCATCCGGCGCCACTCGCAGTGGCCGCAAGCCCATGCTCGACATCAACCTGCTGCGCAAGGACCTTCCCGGCGTCATCGCACGCCTGGAAAAGCGCAAGTCGCCCCAGCCATTCCTCGACGTGGACCGCTTCACGTCGCTGGAATCCGAGCGCAAGACCATCCAGACGCGCACCGAAGAGCTCCAGGCGCTGCGCAACTCCCTGTCCAAGCAGATCGGCCAGCTCAAGTCCAAGGGCGAGGACACCGCGCCGGTGATGGCTCAAGTGGGCGGCATCGGTGATGAACTCAAGGCCTCGGTCGAGCGGCTGGAGGTGATCCAGGCCGAGCTGTCGAACCTGCTGATGGCCGTGCCCAACCTGCCGCACGACAGCGTGCCCGCGGGTGCGGACGAGAACGCGAACGTCGAGGTGCGCCGCTGGGGCACGCCGCGTGAACTGGGCTTCGAACCCAAGGACCACGTGGACCTTGGCGCCCCGCTGGGCCTGGATTTCGACACCGGCACCAAGCTGTCGGGCTCGCGCTTCAGCTTCCTGCGTGGCCCGGTCGCCAAGCTGCACCGGGCGCTGGCGCAGTTCATGCTCGACACGCAGACCGGCGAGCACGGCTACACCGAGTGCTACACGCCCTACATCGTCAACCGCGAGATCCTCGAAGGCACGGGCCAACTGCCCAAGTTCAAGGACCAGATGTTCTGGGTTTACCGCGGCGAGGAAAGCGAAGGCGGCGAAGCGGTGGCTGCCGGCTCGGAGCAGTACCTCATCTCCACCTCGGAAATCTCCCTGACCAACACCGTGCGCGAGTCGGTGCTGGCGGCCGACGCGTTGCCCATCAAGCTCACTGCGCACAGCCCCTGCTTCCGAAGCGAAGCGGGCAGCGCTGGGCGCGACACCCGCGGCATGATCCGCCAGCACCAGTTCGACAAGGTCGAGATGGTGCAGGTGGTGAACCCGGAGACCAGCTACGACGCTCTGGAGGAGATGACCCGCCACGCAGAGGCCATCCTGCAGAAGTTGGGGCTGCCCTACCGCGTGGTGGCCCTGTGCACCGGCGACCTGGGTTTCGGTTCCACCAAGACCTACGACCTCGAGGTGTGGCTGCCGGCGCAGAAGATGTACCGCGAGATCAGCTCATGCTCGAACTGCGAGGCCTTCCAGGCGCGGCGCATGCAGGCACGCTTCAAGAATGCGCAGGGCAAGAACGAACTGGTCCACACGCTGAACGGCTCTGGACTGGCGGTGGGTCGCGCGCTGGTGGCCGTGCTGGAGAACTACCAGAACGCCGACGGCAGCATCACCATCCCCGAGGTGCTGCGACCCTACTTCGGCGGCAAGGAATTGCTCAAAGCTTGAGTTAGAATCTAAGGCTTGGCTGGACCCGCCAAGCCGCCGCGGCCTTCGTCAGGAGGCGCGGAAGAATTCTGGAGAGGTGGCAGAGTGGTCGAATGCGCCGGACTCGAAATCCGGTATACGGTTATACCGTATCGAGGGTTCGAATCCCTCCTTCTCCGCCAGGAAGAGCAAAGGCCGATTGAGTGATCAATCGGCCTTTTTGTTTGTCCGGCCCGGGCGCATCGCGCCAAAGAAAAACGGGAGCCGAAGCTCCCGTTTGTTCTTGAGGGGTGAACCTCGATCAGGCAGCGCGGCGACGGCGAGCCATGAAGCCGACGATGCCCAGGCCAGCCAGCATCAGGGCATAGGTCTCGGGTTCCGGAACGGCCGGGACGGGGGTGCCGCCCACGCCGGCGAAGCCGAAGATGAAGGTGTCGGGCGTGCCATCGGTCAGGCCGGTGCGCGAGTTCTGGCCCAGCGAGTACACCTCGGCGCCCACAGCGCCCAGGGCGGCGAAGGCAGCGGTTTCGGAGCCAGCGGCACCGTAGAAGATGTCGAAGGACACCGACTCGCCAGCGGCCACGGAGCCGAAGTCGAAGGTGAAGTACGCGCCGTGGTCGGTCGGGCCGGAGTCCACGAAGTTCACGTTGGTCGTGCCGCCGGCCAGTGCGCCGGGGTTGGACAGCGGGTTCGGGGTGGCGAAGCCGTTGTCGTTCGAGAAGATCAGCTTGGTCGCGCCCACGCCGCCGATGGTGACGTATTCATTGAACTCGGTCGGGGGGATGTCCCAGTCCATCGAACGGGAGTAGCGAACCACGGCAGAGGCGCCGCTGTTGTTCGTCAGGGTCACGTGGTCCTTGACCAGCGCGCTGCTGGCGGACATGCCGTATTCCTGCTTGACTTGCAGGCCAGAGGCGCCGCCCACGTTCACGATGGAAGTGGCGCTGGAAGCGGTGGAGCCGAAGCTCACGAGGCCCACGTTCACGTTGCCGCCGTTGGCATTGGCAGACCAGCCCGCCGTGCCGCCCAGCGAAGCACCCCAGCCTTCACAGAGGCAGCCCGGGGTGATGCCATCGCCCACACCGGCCAGTGCGATGCCGACGCCGCCGAAGCCGAGGGCGCCCATGTCCTGGATGCCGAGCGAAGCGCCGCCAGCGGTGGTGATGACTTGGCCGGCCTGGGCCGACAGGGCCAGCACGCTCAGTGCTGCGAAGGATGCGAATTGGAACTTTTTCATGTTGCTCCTCAGGGGTGATCAATGGTCAGGGAAATCCCGTACTGAACGCGTGACTCACCGCGTTTGTGCGAATTAGGCAACTTGTGACCAGACGAAAACATCCCCCGGACGCGGGGGTCAATCGAAATTAGGGGGTATTTGTTGGAACTATTTGTACAGCCCTTGACGGCGGCCAATTCACTGATCTTTACCGGCAGGAAATTTGATCGACACCCCTGCATCCCAAGATGACTGCCATGGGATTCGCCCATTCAACAGGAGTAGTGACATGAATGAATCGGCAACGGTGAACTCGACGGCTGCGGGCAAGGCGCGTGGTCTGAAGCGACTGGCTGCAGGCGTGGTGATCGCCGTGACCGCCAGCATCGGCCTGACGGCCCTGGCTCAGCCCATGCCCGGCGGCCACCACGGCGGTGGCTTCGGTGGTCCGGGGCTGTTCATGGGCTCGCCCGAACACATCGGACGCGCGGTCGATCACGTGCTGGACGGCGTGAACGCCACGGACGCGCAGCGCACCCAGATCAAGCAGATCGTGACCCAGGCCGCGGCCGACCTGAAGGCGCAGCGTGATGCCGGACGTGCCCTGCACGAGCGCAGCATGCAGATCTTCACCGCACCGACGGTGGATGCCGCCGCTGCCGAGTCGGTGCGCCAGCAGATGCTCACGCAGCACGACACCGCCAGCCGCCGTGTGCTGCAGGCCATGTTGGACATCAGCCGCGTGCTGACGCCTGAGCAGCGCGCCAAGCTGGCCGAGCGCATGCAAGAGCGGCACAAGCGCATGCAGGAGCGCATGCAGCGAGACGGCAAATGATCCTGCTGTGAGCTGAGCGCCTGACCAACGCAACCCACGCCCCGCCATTCGCGGGGCGCTCGTTTTGAGTTCCAATGTCTTCCATGACCACCCGCCTCCTGCTGATCGACGATGACGCCCGCCTTTCCGCCATGGTGGGGGACTACCTGCGAAGCGGCGGCTACGAGATCGACTCGGTCGGCTCGCTGGCGGCCGGCCGCGACCGCCTCGCCGCTGGCCAGTACGACGGCCTGGTCCTGGACCTGATGCTCCCCGACGGCGATGGCCTGGACCTGTGCCGGGAACTGCGGTCCAGCCCGCGCACCCGCACGCTGCCGCTGCTGATGCTGACCGCCCGCGGCGAGCCCATGGACCGCATCGTCGGACTGGAACTCGGTGCCGACGACTACCTGCCCAAGCCCTTCGAGCCGCGTGAACTGCTGGCCCGGGTCAAGGCGCTGCTGCGCCGGGCCGCGCCCGCTCCCAGCGAGGAAGAGGTGCTTCGCTTCGGCCGCCTGGAGATCGACCTCGGCGAGCGCGTCGCACGCCTGGACAGCAAGCCCTGCGACCTCACCAGCCATCAGTTCGACCTGCTGGTCGTGCTCGCGCAAAGCCCCGGCCGCGTGCTGTCGCGCGACCAGATCATGGATGCGCTCAAGGGCCATCCGCTGGAAGCCTTCGACCGCTCCATCGACGTCCACATCTCGCGCATCCGCGCGGTGATCGAGGACGACCCCAAGATGCCGCGGCGGGTGCTGACCGTGCGTGGCGCCGGCTACGTCTTCGCCAGAAAGCAGGACGCGGACGACGCACGGTAAGCCGGCTTGAGAACCCTCGCCCTTCGCATCTACCTCACCGTCGTGGCGGTGCTGGCGTTGTTCGCCTTTGCCTCGGGCTGGGTGTTTCAGCATCACATCGAACAGGAGCGCACGCGTGCCAATTCGGCGGTGGCCGAGCGCATGGCCGCCTGGGGCGACCTGATCCAGCGTTCGCTGCCCGGCGTCGACGCGCCACGCCCCGACCAGGCCGCCGCGCTGCTGGATTGGTCATTGCGCCTGCGCATTCCGCTGGCGCTGGACAGTCCCAACGGGGAGCGCATCGGCACGTCCGAGTCTTACCAGCGGCGCCAAACTGAAGGCATGGGCCGGGGTTTCGCGATCAAGCTGGAAGATGGCCGCACGCTGTGGGTGATGCGTCCGGGGCTGCGCGCCAATGTCGGCAACGCCAACCTGCCGCCGCGCATGCAAGGGGGGCCCCCTCCGCCGGGCGGGCCTCATCCGGCGCTGCAAGGCGACGGGCCGTTGATCAGTCTGCCGTTCCTGCCGCCTTCGCTGCAGCCGGGCTTCGGCCTCGTGCTGGTGCTGGTGGTGCTGTTCGTCGCCGTGACCGTCGGCGCGTATCCCGTCGTGCGCGCGCTGACACGACGGTTGCAGGCGCTCAAGAGCGGCATGGAGACTTTCGGCGAAGGCAACCTCGGCCATCGTGTCGAGGTGGTGGGCAAGGACGAAGTGGCCTCGGTGGCCTCCAGCTTCAACGCCGCGGCTTCGCGCATCGAGGCGCTCGTGCGTTCGCACCAGTCGCTGCTGGCCAATGCCAGCCATGAGCTGCGTTCGCCGCTGGCGCGGCTGAAGATGGCGGTATCGATGATCGACGAGGCCGACGAGTCGCAGCGCACGCGGCTCAAGCGCGAGATCAACACCAACGTGGCCGAGCTCGATGAACTCGTCGAGGAGGTGCTGCTGGCGAGCCGGCTGGATTCCCTGCGCGACATCGAGCATCGCGAGCGCATCGACGTGGTGGGCCTGGCCGCGGAAGAAGCCTCCCGCGTGGATGCCGCGGTGGATGCGCCCGCCGATGGCCAGCCACTCACGGTCGTCGCCGACGAGCGCCTGACGCGGCGTGCCCTGCGCAACCTGCTCGAGAACGCGCGCCGCTATGGCGGTGACGATGTGAGCGTGGTCGTTCGCCGCCAAGCCAACCTGGTCGAGATGCAGGTGTGCGACCGCGGCCACGGCGTGCCGGCCGAGCTGCGCGAACGCATCTTCGAGCCGTTCTATCGCCTGCCCGGCCATGCCGAGAAATCCGGCGGCGTGGGCCTGGGCCTGAGCCTGGTCAAGCAGATCGCCGAGCGCCATGGCGGCAGCGTGCGATGCGAGCCGCGCCCTGGCGGCGGCAGCTGCTTCATCCTGGCGCTGCCCGCGGGCTGACACGCCGCGGTTTCAGTCGCACACAGCCTTCCGGTTCGCCGGGCACGCCTTCCGGCGTAAGCTCGCGCACTCTGACGGAGGTGCGAGATGCCCGCGAAACCCTTCGACGTGGTGGTGTTCGGCGCCACCGGCTTCACTGGCCGGCAGGCGGTGCTCGCGATGATCCACCGCTGCGCGACGCAATCGGTGACGTGGGCTGTGGCCGGGCGCAGTGCCGACAAGCTCGCTGCGCTGGTGTCGGAGCTCGTGCCGTCAGCCGCAGAGCCACCGGCCGTGCTGGTGGCCGATGCCGACGACCTCGATGCCGTGCACACCCTGGCGGCGCAGACGCGGGTGCTGATCAACCTGGCCGGGCCTTATGCCAAGCGTGGCGAGGCGGTGGTGCAGGCCTGCATCGCCAACGGCGCCCACTACCTGGACCTGAGCGGCGAGACCTTCTGGGTGCAGCAGATGATCGCGCGGCATCATCGCGCGGCGAAGAGTGCCAAGCTGAAGATCATTCCCTGCTGCGGCTATGAGTCGCTGCCCTTCGACATTGCGACGCTGTGGATGGCCAATCAGGTAAGGGAGCACCATGCCGAACCCTGCCGCGAGGTGAAGGTCGTGGTGAGCTTCACCGGCAAGCGCATCACGAGCGTTGCCGATGCGGTGAGCGGCGGCACGGTGGCGTCCCTGTCGTCCATGCTGGAGCTGGACACCACCGACTGCGTGCGCAATCCGGCTTGCCTGCTGCCCGCTGATGCGAGCGACGCCCACGAGGTGGCCGAGCGCAATGCCTACCGTTTCATCCCACGCTTCGACGAAGACGTGGGTGCGGTGACGGCGCCCAACATCCCCGCGCCTTTCGTCAACCCGCCGATCGTGCTGCGTTCGCAGGCGCTGATGGCTGGCGAGGGGCTGTTCGCGCCGGACTTCCGCTACGCCGAGGCGATGAACATGAAGAGCATGGTGCCCGAGGTGAGCTTCCTGCCCGACGCAGCCTCGCTGCCTTTGCAGTGGGCGGCTGCGGCGTCGCTGGCTGCGCCTCTGGCGAATCTGAGCGCAGCGCTGGCCGGACCGTTGAAGTTCGAGCGCGGTGCCCTGCGCAAGGTGGTGGATTGGCTGGCGCCCAAGCCCGGCAAGGGGCCGAGCGAAGAAGCCTTGTCCGGCACTGGCTATGTCTTCGACCTCTTCGCCGTGTCGCAAAGCGGCAAGAAGCTGCGCGGCCGATTGGAAGCGCAGGGGCACCCGGGCTATCGATCGACGCCGGAGATGCTGGTCACCTCGGCGATCGGCCTGGCCAAGGGCACGCTGGGCCGCACGCCGCATGTGGGCGTGGTGACGCCAGCAGCGGGACTGGGCATCGAAGCCGTCGGCGCCCTGCGCGAGGCGGGCGTGACTTTCAGCCTCGCCTAGCGTGAACTGCGCTGGCGCAGCATCCAGATCAGGAAACTTGCCAGGCACGATGCAGCCAGCGTCAGCCCGGTGGTGGATGCCGCCCAGAAGCCGAGCGCACCTTGCAGCGCGGGCGGCGATTGTCCCGTGAGATTGAAGGCCAGCACGTACCCGCCGCCCAGGCCCACGCCCCACAGCGACCCGGCGTAGATCAACACCGGCACCGTCGCGATCTTGTAGGCACGCAGCGTGAACGCCGTGATGGTCTGCACCGCATCGGCGATGTGAAAGAGCAGCACCCAGGCCAGCAGCGGCATGGCCGCTGCGATGATGACCTCGTCGTGGGTGTAGGCGTGCATCAGGCTTTGCCGCGTGAGGTACACCACTGCGCCCATGGCCGAAGCGATGATCACGCCCACCTGCAGCCCGTGCCAGCCGATGCGGGCGGCGTCGCGCGCGTCGTCGGCGCCGATGCGCTGCGCCACCAGCGTGCTGGTCGCATTGGCCAGGGCCAGCGGCATCATGAACATCACCGACACCATGTTCACCGCGATCTGGTGGCCAGCCACCGGCGTGGGGCCCAGCCGCGCGATGAAGAAGGCCATGAAGGTGAAGCCCGTCACCTCGATGCCGATGGACAGGCCCATGGGCACGCCCAGGTGCAGCAAGCCCATGAGGCTCGCGCGGTCGGGCAATGCCAGCGAGCCTGAGGCCAAGCCGAAGCGGGCATAGAACGGATCGCGCCGCAGCACCTCCCAGGCCGCGAACAACTGGCAGCCCATCACCATGGCGGTGGCGATGCCGCAGCCCTGCGCGCCGAAGGCCGGAACATGCAGCGGGCCCAGGTCCGCGCCGAACACCAGCACGGCGTTCAGCGGCACCTTCAGCACCAGCGCACCGAACTGCAGGGCCATCACGATCTTGGGCCGCGACACCGCGGTGTTGAAGCCGCGGAACGCGGTGAACAGCAGCGCCGATGGCAGCGCGAAGGCCAGCGCATGCAGGTAGCCGCGCACCTTCTCGGCCACCTCGCCTTCGGCATGCGACAGGGCAAGGAAGGGTTGCGGGAAGAGCAGGACCGTGCAGCCCAGCACCGACATGAACAGCGCCAGCCAGATGGCCTGGTGCAATTGCCGCCCGGCCTCCTGCAGCTTGCCCGCACCGAACAACTGCCCGGCGATCGGACCGATCGCGAGGATCACGCCCATGAAGCCGACGAACACCGTGATGTACACCGCGCCGCCCACGGCCAGCGCAGCAAGGTCGACGGCCGAATGGCGCGCGGTCATCACCGTGTCCACCGTGCTGAAGGCCAGCACCGCGAGCTGCCCGAAGAACAGCGGCCACGCGAGGGCGGCGATGCGCCGGGCGTCGTGCAGCAGCCCGCGTCGCGCGGGCGTGCCTGGGACGGCAGCGCTCAAGCGGCCGACTCCGACGGGCGGGAGGATTTCTCCAGGCTGTCAGGCGGCGGGTGATCCACACCGGTCGCTTCGCGCGCCCGTTCAGCGTAGCGATTGAAGCGCCAGGCTGTGCCTTCCATGGTGATGCGCCGCCAGGTGGCGCGTTTCTCGGCCGGCGTCATCACCGGCCAGTGCTGCACTTCGTCGAAGCTGCGGCCGCAGCCCTTGCAGACGTTGTCGCCCTGGCTGGTGGAGCAGATGGCGATGCACGGCGCATCCGGCGTGCTGGCGTACCAGCCCAGCCAGGCGTCCATTGCCTTCTGGGGCATGGAGTCCTCGTCGCACACGTTCTCGTGGTAGTACACCATCAGCGCATACACCTCGGCGAGCGCAAGCACTTCCGGGCAGGCGGTGATGCCGTCCGGCGAAGGATGCTTGTCGCGCCACCAGTTGATGGCGGATTCGATGTCGGTGATGTGGATGCCGGCCATGGGACGTGCGCAGGGCACCGGGAAGGGGCGCCAAGGATAGCGCCCTTTCGCAAACCCGCACCGGCGGCGGGCGAGGAAGGTCAGGCCCCGGTGAACTTGCCAGCCTGGAAGTCCTGCACCGCCTGGAAGATCTCTTCCTTGCTGTTCATCACGAAGGGGCCGTACTGGACGATGGGCTCGTTCAGCGGCGCCCCTGCAATGAGCAGCGCACGCGCCGGAGCATCTGCATGCAGCACCACGCCATCGCCGCCATTGCGCAGGATGGCCATGCGCTGCGACGGCACCGCGGCGTTGCCCACGCGCAGTTCGCCGCGGTAGACGTAGACGAAGGCGTTGTGCGTGGCGGGCAGGGCCTGCGCAAAATGCGAACCGGCGTCGAAGTGCAGGTCCAGGTACAGCGGCTGCGTGCCTTGCCGCTGCAGCGCGCCGTCGATGCCGTGGCTGGCACCGGCGATGACGCGTGCCGTCACGCCTGCATCCGTCGTGAACTCGGGAATCTCGTCGCTCTGGATGTCGCGATACCACGGCGCCTTCATCTTGTCCGCGGCCGGCAGGTTCAGCCACAGCTGGAAGCCTTCCATGCGGCCATCTTCCTGTTCGGGCAGCTCCGAGTGCACGACGCCCCGGCCGGCGGTCATCCATTGCACGCCGCCGTTGCTCAGCAGGCCTTCATGGCCCGCGCTGTCGCGGTGGCGCATGCGCCCGGCGATCATGTAGGTGATGGTCTCGAAGCCGCGGTGTGGATGGTCCGGGAAGCCGCCGATGTAGTCCTCGCGCCGGTCGGTGCCGAAGGCGTCGAGCATGAGGTACGGGTCCAGGCGGCGCTGCAGCGGTTGCGTCAGCACTCGGGTGAGTTTCACGCCCGCGCCATCGGAGGTGGCCTGCCCGGCCACCAACCGCTCGACCTCGCGCGGTTGCGCAATCGTGTCGTGGCGGACAAGGGTGGCGGTGGACATGGCGGTCTCCTTCGATGGCGGGTTGCGAGTGTGAGTCAACGCGTGGTTCAGGCGGGCAGCAGTTCGTCGATCTGGCTCTGAGCCGAAGCCAGGGCCTTCTGTTCCGCGTCGGCGCCCATGGCCATGCCTTCAGCGTAGATGAACTGCACGTCAGTCAGGCCGATGAAGCCGAGGAAGGCCTTGAGGTAGGGCACTTGCGTGTCGGCGGGGGTGTTGCGGTACAGGCCGCCGCGGGTCAGCGCGACGTAGACCTTCTTGCCGGTCACCAGGCCGACGGGGCCCTTCTCGGTGTAGCGGAAGGTGACGCCGGCGCGGGCGATCGCGTCGATCCAGTGCTTGAGCTGGGCGGGCACGCCGAAGTTGTACATCGGCACGCCCAGCACGATCACGTCAGAGTTCTTGAGCTCGGCGATCACCGCATCGTCCAGCTCGACGCGGGCTTGCTGCTCGGGCGTGCGCTGGTCGGCGGGCGTGAAGATGGCGGTGATGGCGGCTTCGTCCAGCGCCGGGTGGGGCGCCAGGCCCAGGTCACGAATGGTCAGTTCGTTGGCGGGGTGGGCAGCCTGCAGGCGCTCCACGATCTGGGCGGCCAGGCGGGACGATTGGGAAGCTTGGGGACGCTGGCTGGAATTGATTTGCAGGATCTTCATGGTGTCTCTCCGGTGGGTTGTCTGAAGCGGTGAAAGTCACTTTAGTTGTCCCACTGGAAGGCCGGAAGATACTGAATTGGATAAGATTGTTCCACTGATGGAACGATTGAGGCCGATCATGGACCTGGAAGCCAACGACCTGATGCTGTTCGCCAAGGTGGTGGACGAAGGCAGCTTCAGCCGCGCGGCAGACAAGGTGGGGCTGCCCAAGTCCACCGTGTCGCGCCGCATCGCCACGCTGGAATCGCATCTGGGCGAGCGGCTGCTGTTGCGCACGACGCGCAAGCTCACCGTCACCGACTTCGGCCACAGCGTGCTGGAGCATGCGCACCAGGTGTCGGCCGAGGTGGCTGCGGCCCAGCAGCTGGCACAGCATCGGCAGGTTGAACCCAGCGGGCGGCTGCGCGTGTCCATGCCGGGCGACTTTGCCAGTGCCGTGCTGGGCGGGATGATGGCGGCGTTCATGCGCAAGTACCCCCAGGTCACGCTGGAGGTAGACCTCACGCCGCGTCGCGTGGACCTGGTCGGCGAGAACTTCGACCTTGCCTTGCGCATGGGTGAACTGGGCGACGACGCCACCCTGGCGGCTCGGCTCGTCGCGCGCTTTTCCGTCGGGCTGTATGCGTCGCCGGGCTACATCGCCGAGCACGGCATGCCCAGCGAGCCGGAAGCACTGATGGAGCACGAGGGCCTTCGCATCCTTACCCGCACCGGCGAGCCGCAACGCTGGACACTGACACGGGGCGAGCAGCGCTGGGAAGGCGTGGTGCCGGGTCGGGCCGTCGCCAATTCACCCGAGCTGCTGATGCGCCTGGCGCGTGCCGGTGCCGGCATCGCGGCGGTGACGGACCATTTCGCGATGCCCCATGTGCGGGACGGTGAACTCGTTCCGGTGCTTCAGGACTGGATGCAGCCGGAGACCGACTGCTGGGCGGTGTTCCCGGGGCGGCGCCTGATGCCGGCGCGCACCCGGGTGTTCCTCGATGCACTTGCCGCGCAGTTCAGCGCGCCGGAGTGCCATGCCGTCAAGCAGAAGCTGCAGGACGAGAAGGAAAAGGCTCGGCCGCGGGCGGCCTGAGCCGGGAGCCTCTTCCCTCAGTACACCAGCCCCATTGCATCGCGCACGTCGCGCATGGTCTCGCGCGCGACGGTGCGGGCGCGCTCGGTGCCGACCTCGACGATCCAGTGCACCTGCTTCGGATTGCTGAGGTAGGCCTCGGCGCGCTCGCGCCAGGGCTGCTGTTCCTTCTTGATCGCGTCGATCACCGGCTGCTTGCAGTCCAGGCAACCAATGCCGGCGGTGGTGCAGCCCTGCTTCGCCCAGGCCTGGGTGGGGGCGTCCGAATACACCTGGTGGAACTGCCACACCGGGCACTTGTCGGGGTTGCCCGGGTCGGTGCGGTGCACGCGCGCCGGGTCGGTGGGCATGCGCTTGATCTTGCGCTCGACCTCGGCAGGCTCCTCGCGCATGGCGATGGTGTTGCCGTAGCTCTTGCTCATCTTGTCGCCGTCCAGGCCCGGCAGCTTGCTGGTCTCGGTGAGCAGCACGGCAGGTTCGGGCAGCACGGTCTTGCCGGTGCCCTTGAGGTGGCCGGTCAGCAACTCGCTGTCCTCCGCCGTCCAGCCGGCGACGTTGGCCGCCGCCTTCTTGATGATGGATTCGCCCTTGGCCATCGCCTCGGGCTTGCCTTCCTGCTGGTGGTCCTTGCGCTGCTTTTCCAGGTAGCGGGCGTCGTCCTTGCTCAGCTTGGCAATTGCCGCCGCCACCTTGGCGTCGAAGTCCGGCGTGCGGCCATAGAGGTGGTTGAAGCGGCGCGCCACCTCGCGGGTGATTTCGACGTGCGGGGCCTGGTCCTCGCCTACAGGCACGTAGGCGGCCTTGTAGATGAGGATGTCGGCTGCCTGAAGCAGCGGGTAGCCCAGGAAGCCGTAGGTCGCGAGGTCGCGGTCCTTGAGCTTCTCCATCTGGTCCTTGTAGGTAGGCATGCGTTCCAGCCACGACAGCGGCGTGCCCATGGACAAGAGCGTGAAGAGCTCCGCATGCTCGGGCAGGCGGCTCTGGATGAAGATGGTGGCCTTCTCGGGGTCCAGGCCCGCGGCCAGCCAGTCGATCACCATGTCATAGACATTGCGCTCGATGATCTCTCGGTCTTCGTAGTGCGTGGTCAGGGCGTGCCAGTCGGCCACGAAATAGAAGCATTCGTAGTTTTCCTGCAGCTTGACCCAGTTCTTGAGCGCGCCGTGGTAGTGGCCGAGGTGCAGGGCGCCGGTGGGGCGCATGCCGGAGAGGACTCGCTGTTTCATCGCAGTGGCGGTCTGGAGGGCTGAAGGGGCAGGAGGCGGATTGTAGGTGGCCGCTACACTTTCGCCCGCCATGAAGAACATCGTGATCCTGATCTCCGGCCGCGGCTCCAACATGGAGGCGATCGTGCACGCTTGCGCGAGCGAGGGCTGGAATGCGCGGATCGCCGCGGTGGTGAGCAACCGGCCGGAGGCGGCCGGGCTCGGCTTCGCGAAGGAGCGCGGCATCGCGACGGCGGTCGTGGACCACAAGGCCTATTCCGGACGCGAGGTGTTCGATGCCGAACTGGCTCGCGTCATCGAAGGCTTCGAGCCCGATGTGCTGGTGCTGGCGGGCTTCATGCGCATCCTCTCGCCGGGCTTCGTCCAGCGTTTCGCGGGACGGATGGTGAACGTGCATCCCTCGCTGCTGCCGGCGTTCACCGGGCTGCACACGCACCGCCGTGCCATCGAGGCGGGCTGCAAGGTGGCTGGGGCCACCGTGCATCTGGTCACGGCCGAGTTGGACCACGGGCCCATCATCGTCCAGGCTGCAGTGCCGGTTCTGCCCGGCGACGACGAGGCCACGCTGGCCGCGCGCGTGCTCAGCCGCGAGCACGTGATCTACCCGAGGGCGGTGCGCTGGCTGGTGGAAGGCGTGCTGCGCGAAGAGGGTGGCGTGGTGACGCACACCGGAGGCGAGAGCCAGCTGCTGGCGTAGTGGCCACCGCCGGCCTCGCGGCTGACGACGGCGGTCTAACCCGCCTCGACCCGCGCGCAATACATCTCGATGGTCCGCTGCCACGCGGGCCGGGCCAGGCACCGATCCCGATACGACACGACGCCCTTGTGGGGCTCGATCAATCGTTCGTCCTTGATGCCGGACAAGAGCACATGCGCCATCAGGATGTCGGCCACGGTGAACTCCGTCGTGGCGACGAACTCGCGGCCGGCGAGCCAGCGCTCCAGGTTTCCGAGCATCCGATGCACCCAGCCGACCAGGAACTCGCGAGGCTTGCCGCAGCTGCCATCCGCGGTCCAGTCGTGCACCATCAGGGCGAGCAACGGTGGCTCGACCGAGTTCATCGCGGCGAAGCACCAGCGCATCACCTGCGCCTCTGCGGCACGGTCGGCAGGGATCAGTCGGCCGCACTTCTTCGCCAGATAGACCAGGATGGCGGCGGACTCGGACAGCACCAACCCGTCGTCGTCGATGGCGGGGATTTGCTGGAAAGGACTGAACCCACGATACGTCTCGCGGCTCAGGTCGTGCGCGGGGTGGTCCATGCCAGCGAGTTCGTACGGCAATTGCAACTCCTCCAGCGCCCACAGCACGCGCAGGTCGCGCGTGTGACCGCGCGCGACGGGATTGACCTTGGAAAAGCCGTAGAGCTTGAGCATGTCGACAGTCCTTCGTTGACGCTGTTCAGAACAACCCGCTCGCGATGTTGATGAAGAATGCGAGGACCGCAGTGTTGAACACGAAGGACAGCACCGATTGCGCCAGCACCACCATGCGCATGGTCTTGTCAGTGACGGTCACGTCCGAGGTCTGCAGCGCCACCGCGATGGTGAACGAGAAGTAAAGGAAGTCCACGTAGTGCGGGCGGAATTGAGGGTCGGCACCGGGGAATCCCAAGCCCATGCCGGGTTCCCGCGAGTAGTACAGGCTCGCGTAGTTCAGCGTGAAGAGCGTGGGCAGCAGCAGCCATGAGCCGGTGACGGTGACCAGGGTCAGCGCCACCTGCGCCGTGCCGGGCTGCATGTGGCCCTGCCTGCTCGCCGCCAGCTCCAGCACGATGGCCGCCAGGCTCGCCAGCGAGGCCAGCACCACCAGCACGGACACGGTCAGCGCGCCTTCCGAATGAGCCAGCGCCGCACGCTTGAGTCGGCCGTGGTCCGCGCGGTACATGGACGTCGCGATCAGCGCGAGGTACAGCCACACCGCCATGTTCCATCCAATGAGCGCGCGGGTGACCACCGTCGATGCCGGCACGGCGAGTCCCACGGCGATGCCGATCGCCGCGGCAATGAGCATGCGGGGACGGGCGCGGAAGTGGTTGGCCATGCGGCCTCAGTCCGCGATGCGCACGAAGCGGCGCACGGTCTGGCCGTCGACTTCGAGCTCACCGAAGAACATCGCATGCGGCCGCACCCACCAGCCGGAGTCGTTGTAGAGCGTCCGGTACACCACCAACGGCTCGTGCGTCTCGCTGTGCCGGGCCACGCCCATCACTTCATATTCGCCGCCTTTGTAGTGGCGGTAGCGGCCAGTCGGCGTGGGCGGCAGGGGGGCGAGGTCGGTGCTCATGGCCGCCAAGGATAATCGCGCCCATGCATCCGAACGCCCTCCTCGAACTCGCCACCGAACTGCTGCACCGCGTGATGAGGTTCGATTCGCCCGCCGACGGCGTGGTTTCCGCCTTCTTCCGCGAGCATCGCGCACTCGGCGCCCGCGAGCGCCACACCCTGGCCGAAACCACCTACAACGTGTTGCGCAACCGATTGCTGTTCCAGCACCTGGCGCAGTCGGGCAAGGGCGAGATGGAGCGGCGACTGGCCATCCTCGGCTGGCAGGGCAATGAAGGCTTCCTGCGCGCCGCGCTCAACGAGCAGGAGCAGCACTGGCTGGAGCAGGTCAAGAAGGTCGATCGAACCTCGCTGCCCGAGAAGCTGCGGCACAACCTGCCCGAGTGGCTGGCCGAGCCGCTGCACGCCGAGCTGGGCAATGAGTTCTGGCCGCTGGTGGACAGCATGAACCAGTCCGCCGCACTCGACCTGCGGGTGAACACCTTCAAGGCCAAGCGTGACGACGTGCAGGCGGCGCTGGCACAGGCCAACATCCAGGCCGTGCCGACGCCGTATTCGCCGTGGGGTCTTCGCATCGACGGCAAGCCCAACCTTGCCAAGCTCGACGTCTTCACCAAGGGCGAAATCGAAGTGCAGGACGAGGGCAGTCAGCTGCTCGCGCTGATGACCGATGCCAAGCGCGGCGAGATGGTGGTGGATTTCTGCGCCGGCGCCGGCGGCAAGACACTGGCGCTGGGTGCGGCCATGCGTAACACCGGAATGCTCTATGCCTTCGATATTTCCGGCCATCGGCTGGCGGCGCTCAAGCCGCGCCTGGCGCGCAGCGGACTGTCCAACGTCCACCCGGTTCAGATCGCCCATGAGCGCGACGCGCGCGTGAAGCGCCTGGCCGGCAAGATCGACCGCGTGCTGGTGGACGCGCCGTGCTCGGGCCTGGGCACGCTGCGCCGCAACCCGGACATGAAATGGCGGCAAAGCCCCGAAGCGATCAAGGAATTGACGCAGAAGCAGGCAGCGATCCTCGAAAGCGCCGCACGGCTGGTGAAGCCCGGTGGCCGCCTGGTCTACGCCACCTGCAGCCTGCTGGACGAAGAGAATGAGGCGATTGCCCGCGCCTTCATCGAGGCCCATGGCCGGGATTTCCAACCCTTGCCGGCCTCCGAGATCCTGGACAAGGCCCATGTGTCCGCTTCCCAGACGCTGGTTCGTGACGAATTCCTCCGTTTGTGGCCGCACAGGCACCAAACCGATGGATTTTTCGCGGCGGCCTGGGAACGCCGTTGAACCTGGGCTGATCCACCGCAAATCATGTGAATTGATGGCGGCCAACCCCGTAGTTTCCGAGGGGAATCACCAGAGGGCGTCAGTACAATGCGCATTACCCGCCGTCGGTGACGGCTTGAAGGCTTTTTCATGAATCTTCTGATGTCGGTTTGGGATGGTCTGATCAACTGGCTGGCCAATGGCCTGTCGGGCATGGCGTGGTGGCAAGTTGCCCTCTACACGCTGGTCACCACCCACATCACGATCGCGTCCGTCACGATCTTCCTGCACCGCTCGCAGGCGCACCGCGCGCTCGACCTGGGCCCCATCCCCTCGCATTTCTTCCGCCTGTGGCTGTGGCTGATGACCGGCATGGTCACCAAGGAATGGGTTGCCATCCACCGCAAGCACCACGCCAAGTGCGAGACGGAAGAAGACCCGCACAGCCCGCAGACCCGCGGCATCAAGAAGGTGCTGCTCGAGGGCAGCGAGCTCTATCGTGAAGAAGCCAAGAATCAGCAGACGCTGGCCAAGTTCGGCCACGGCACGCCCGACGACTGGATGGAGCGCAACGTCTACAGCCGTTTCACCTGGCAGGGCGTGGGCATCACGCTCATCGTCGACCTGGTGCTGTTCGGCGCCATCGGCGCGGCCGTCTGGGCCGTGCAGATGCTGTGGATTCCCATCACCGCCGCCGGCATCATCAACGGCATCGGCCACTGGTGGGGTTATCGCAATTTCGAAGCTTCGGACGCGTCGCGCAACGTGTCGCCCTGGGGCATCATCATCGGCGGCGAAGAGCTGCACAACAACCACCACACCTACCCGACCTCTGCCAAGCTGTCGGTCAAGCCCTACGAATTCGACATCGGCTGGGCCTACATCCGCGGCCTGGAGATGCTGGGCTGGGCCAAGGTGCGCAAGACCGTGCCGCAGCTCAAGCTGGGCAACGTGAAGCCGGTGGCCGACTCGCAGACGCTGGAAGCCATCATCGCCAACCGCTATGAAGTGATGGCCAAGTACGCCAAGCACCTGCGCCACGCCTGCCGCGTGGAGCTGGCCCGGCTGAAGGCCGAAGGCGCGCAGAACACCGCGAAGTGGAAGGAAATGCACTTGGCCAAGCGCTGGCTCCATCGCGACGAAGACAAGATTCCGAGCGACGTGAAGACGCAAGTGGCCAACGCCTGTGCCCAGAACGCCGGCCTCGCCAAGCTCGTGGCGATGCGCGAAGAGCTGCGCCAGCTCTGGACGCGCACCAACGTGTCGGCCGAGCAGCTCGTGATCGATCTGCAGGCCTGGTGCAAGAAGGCGGAAGAAAGCGGCATCGCCGCGCTGCAGGAGTTCGCGCTCAAGCTGCGCGCTGCACACGCCTGAGGGTCACGCCTCGCTTGAACGAAGGGCCTGCGATGCAGGCCCTTTTTCATGGGTGCCGATGCAAGGTCAGGCCATGCCCTTGGAAGGCGACATCGCCCGGTGAGCGACCGGAGATGGTGAGCTGGTTGCCTGCACCGGCTCGATCAGCCCGGCAAGCTGCTTGACCAGGGCCTCGCGGTCTGACTGCAGCGTGAACAGGTGATCGGCGCCACGGGCGTGGTCGATGCTGAGCCTGCCCTTGCGCCTCAGTCGCTTGACGGTGGCGCCACCCAGTGACCACAGCAGCGACTCGCCATGTTCGTCGTCGGAGAACACGAGTCGGACCTGCGTGTTGCGCCGTGCAAGCTTCAACAGCTCGCTGGGCAAATCGTCCTTGAGGTGCACGCCGAGCAGGCGCATCAGGTCGCGGACACGATTCGACAGCTTGCCGCGCACCAGCTCGGCCAGGATGCGGCCCACGCGCAGGACCTTGCCGGGGTCGGCCAGGAGCGCGCGCCACCGGTCCCAGTGGAACAGGCTTCGCTTGTAGCCGCGCACGGAGTCGTTCACCTCGGTCCTCTGCACGGTCAGATCCACCGGGCCGTCGCCCACGGACAGGTACAGCAGCGGATTGATGAGGACCACCGAGTCCACCACGGTCGTTTCCACCGCAGCGCGGAATGCGTTGTAGGCGCCGGCACAGTGGCCGACCAGCTGGCAGTGGCCGACGCGGTGCTCGCGCCGCAGGTGCTGCACGGCGGCGGCGATGTCATCCAGCGCATGGCGCATGTAGGGAAGGTTCTCCGCCATGCCCGGACGCGGCTCGCTGTCGCCGATGCCCGACAGGTCCAGCCGCAGCACGATGAAGCCACGTGCAGCCCATTCCCTCGCAAAGCGTACGAAGAGACGGCCCGGGCCAATGCGCCGGTCCGCCCCGCCCGACAGCAGCACGATGGCTCGCTGCGGAGCAGAGTCGACCGCCGCAGAGGCGGGCCGGGTCACCAGCGCGGTGAGACGCGCACCGACGTCCACCGTCTCGACCTGTTCGACCAGCTCCACGCCCTGTGGCGAGGTCCAGCGCATGGCGCTTGCCACCGGCACGGACTTCACGTGTGCCGAGCCGCTGAGCGGCAAGCGTTCCATCATCCACGGCATGACCGCGTCGATGATCATCGACGGCACCTCGCAGTGGTGCGGCGAGGAGTCGCGCACCATGCCCGCAAAGCCCGGGATGCGCAGCGAGGACACCTGCGAGCCCACGCCCTGCAGGTGCTGCAGCCAGCGCGGATCGGGCGGCACGTCGTCGCGCTCGATGATGAGCGCGGGGTAGGGCGGCTTCCAGTCGTCCTTGAGCAGGTCCACGGCCTTGAGCGCTTCCTGCGTGGTGTCGTCCATCGCGAAGCCGCCGGCTTGCAGCAGGTGGTCACCGCGCTCCTGCGGCACGGTCATGCCCATGCTCGCGGCGCCCAGCGCGTAGGCCTTCAGCTCGCGCACGTAGAAGCGGCCGGCGATGAGCGGTGCGATGGCCACCATGCCCGCCACGTCGTCGCGGCCCGTTGCGGCGCAGGCGGCCAGCAAGGTGCCCAGGCGCACGCCCAGCAGGCAGACCTCGGTGACGCCGGTCTCCTGCTTGAGCGTGTCGATGGCGTCGCCGATCGATGCGATCCAGCGGCCGACGACCCCGTCGCCGAATTCAGCACCCGCGCTGTCACCGGAGCCCGGATAGTCGAAACGCAGCGCGGGCATGCCTTGTGCTGCCGCGGCCTGGGCGATGTGCTTCAGGCTGCGGTGGATGCACAGATCCTCGCGGCCGAAGCTGCTGCAGATGACCAGCCCGCGCTGCGCAGGCTGCTCGGCGTCGTGCAGCCAGGCCAGGGCCTCGCGACCGGTCTGCCCGAAGTAGAGGCTTCGCATCGTCATCTGCTGTCCTCGATGCTGATGCTGCGCCTGGAGTTGAGCGCGCGCAGGCTGCCGCGGTGGGCCGCGCCGGAGGCGGGGCCGCGCAGCAGGAGCGTCCTGGCTCCTCGCGGCGCCAAGTGGAAATGATTGTCGGCTGCGGCGTAGCCGGGCCATTCGACGCACACGTGCTGCGCGAGGCGCTCGGTGTGGATCGTGAGTTCGATGCCCTCGTCACTGCGGTGCGTGATGGCCGCACTGAGCCCCACGTCGTCTTCGCGCTGCGCCGAGAAGCCTGCCGGGAAGTGGAAGTCCTGGGCGAGCAGCTTCGCGTCCTTGTCGAGCAGGCTGGCGACGACGACCTGCGCCGGTGGCGGGCCGAAGCGGTACGCCGCCGAGAGATCGAGGAAGCCGTCGAAGAAGCCCGCCACCGGCAGGCCGCGCGTGCTGCGGGCATCGAGTGCGATGGGCTGGCTCGCGTGCCCCACCAGTGCTGCGGATTCGTTGTACGCCGCGATGGACAGCGAGGCGGCGACCGGTGCGGCCTGCTCGTTCACGGCATGAAGGTAGAGCCCGTTGCCGCCCTCGTCGGTGAAGGCCAGCGACACCGGTTGCAGCACGCGACCAAGGATATGCATCGCCGCCTTGGGCTGGCCCTGGTCGTCGAGCAAGCCCCAGCCTGCGCCAGCCCACAGGTCATGCAGGAACCACACGAGTGCACCGCCGCAGCGCGAGCCCGCGCGGCGCCATTCCTTGAACGCGGCGGCCATCACCTCGCCGGTGGCGACGCGGCCCAGTTCGAGGTAGCGCCCGTGGTCGGCGTAGCGCAGCCTGGAAGGATCGAGCTTGAAGAGTTCGGCGAGGTAGTGGTCGCGGACGTCCTCGAAGTCCCAGCCCGCGCCCAGGTCACGCGGCGTGCGCGACTTCCAGCCGGGGTGCGTCACCCTCAGGCTCTCGCCGCCGGGCATGCGGGTGATGGTCGATGCATCTGGCAGGTGGGCGAAGGCCAGGCATTCAGTGGCGAAGCTCAGGTCCGAGCGGCGGGCATCGTCCTGCGGGCGCAGGTAGGCGCCCACGCCGTAGTAGGAGGTGGTGCCGGCGTCGCCCTGGTACGGGAAGGCGCCGCCATGGGCGCTCGACGGCCAGTAGGCGGTCAGCGGCAGCGTCTCGCGCACCCAGGACGGCACATGCTCATGGAAGAGGGCGGGCGCCCAGCGCTCACGCGTCGCGCCCCACATGGCGGCCTGCTGCTCGACCTCGCTGTTGCCGCAGACCACGGCCAGGCTGGGCCGCGATTGCAGCCGGCCCAGCTGCTGGCGGACCTCGGTTTCCACCGAGGCGAGGAACGCCGGCTCCGTCGGGTAGTCCATGTTCGCGAACATGAGCTCCTGCCAAACCAGCATGCCCTGCTCGTCGCACGCGTCATGGAAGGCATCGTCTTCGTAGACCATGGTGCCGCCCACGCGCAGCATGTTCATGCCGGCGCCGCGAACTTGGGCGATGGCTTGCGTGTACGACTCGCGGTCGCTGGAGAAAGAGACAGGATCCAGCGGCGTCCAGCAGGCCCCGCGGCAGAACACCGGCACGCCGTTGACTCGGATGGCAAAGCGGCCTTGTGAGGTGTCGGCCTCGATGGTGCGAAAGCCGATGCGACCGAGGTCGACGGTCACCGGATCGTTCCGGCCGGCCAGGGACACCGACAAGCGCGCGCCGTACAGCGCCGGCTCGCCGTGGGTGTGCGGCCACCACAGCGCGGGTGCGTCAATGCTCAGCGACCCGGCGAATTGCGTCCCGGCCTCTCGCGACAACAGGGTGCGGTACGACTGCCCGTTGCGCTCGACTTCAAGCACGACGGCGTCGATGCGTTGCCCGGCGTGCGCAGCGATGCTGGCGCCGACCTGCACGACGCCCTCCGTGCCATTCACCGACGCATGCATGCGCAGATGGCTCACGTCGACCAGCGAGCGAGTCTCGATCCAGACATCCCGCCACGGCCCGACGGCTGCTGCAGGCGGCGACCAGCCGGGGGTGCGGCCCAGGACGGTGGTCCGCAACCAGCGCAGTTGCTGGTGCTCGATCATCGGCGCCCGCCACGCGGGGCGCGGGCGTTTCGCAGCCAATGCCGCATCCAGCGATCGGAAGCGCATCACCAGTTCGTTGCGGCCGGAGCGCAGCCGCGAACGCACCTCGTGCTCATGGGCGACGAACATGTTCTCGCTGGACAGCAGCAGTTCGCCGTTGAGCCAGACATCGGCCAGCGTGGCGAGTCCGTCGAAGCCGAGGACGACCTCGTCGCCGTCATCGGACTCGGGAGCGGTGAAATGGGTGCGGTACCACCAGTCGTCCGCGTCGAAGCGGCGTGGCGGATGGTCCAGCGACCATGTGCCGGCGTCGCGCAGCGCGGCGGCCACGGTGCCCGGACGCTGGGCTGCCACCCACGCATGCGGACCGGTGTCGGCCAGCTGGGACGGATCGCTCAGGCTTCCCGCTGGAACCGATGCCAGTTCCCAGTCGCGCACCAGGCGTTCGCGTCGATGGGTCGCGACACGCCCAGGCCGATGGGTCATTGCAAGCGCGCCCCGGGCAGCTGGGTGATGGCTTCGCGGATGGCGACCACGCTGGCGAACACGCTGCGCTTGAGCATGTGATCGGGGAATTCCACGTCGAAGGCGCCTTCGAGCGCCAGCATCACGTTCACGCTCGCATGCGAGGTCATGCCCGCCTGGTACAGGTCGGCATCCGGCTGGATCGACAAGGCATCCTGGCTCAGTCGGCCATGGTCCTTCAGGACCGTGCGGATCATGTTGTCGATGGTGAATTGTTCGTTCATGGCGAGACTACTGCTTCGGAGAAGGGAGAAAACTGGACGCTGCCGTGACCACTGCCATGGCGTGGTGGCCGTCTTGGCTGAGGCTGAGCGCGATGCCGTCGCTGCTCACGCCGGCCAATTCCGCGGCCTTGCCGTGCAACTGGAGCCTGCAGGTACCGTCGGCCAGGCGGCGCACTTCCATCTCGCGCCAGTCGATGCCCGCTTCGCACAGGTCCAGGGCCTTGAGGGCGGCCTCCTTGGCGGCAAAGCATTCGGCCAGTCCCGGCGCCAGCCGAGCGGCAACATCGGCCAGCTCGGTGGAGGTGAACAGGCGCTGCGTGAAACGGTCGCCGAACTGGCTCAGGGAGTCGGCGATGCGGCTGATCTGCACGATGTCGATGCCCACGCGCGTGCGGCCGTCGCCCACGAGGGCGAGCAAGCTTTCATCCTGGAAGACCACAGGCGCTGACATGACAAATGGGTGACCCTGAGGGCTAATGTGCTACCAGTTGTTTTTATCACGGGGGTCCACCCGGCAGCTCCCTTCTTACCCGCCTTCCCCCTCGGTTTGGGGGTGGATGTGAACAATTGCTCTCGCGGATCATGATTGGCGATGAGCCTGCGCCACAGATTGCGGGACCCGCCGGGCAGCCCAGCTGCCGCCAATGGCCTCGAATGCCCCGCAGGAAGTGGCAGGCCGCACTCGGCCGCACGGCCTGCACGAAGGGCCGGAAGTGTTTGGGCGACATGGCGTGCCCATTCAGGAACACGATGGTCATGTCAGCCATCGATGGATGCGCCTTGGACGAGTGCGGAATACGTCATGCAAGTCGCGGCGCACACCGCGAGTGAGGGGGACGAATGCGCCTGGAATTCCGTTCCAATCTGCGCATGCCGGGTGCCAGCCGCCGGCCAGTTCCTATTCTTGCAGCGCCTTCGTGGACGCACCCCTGGCCGATGGTCCGGTGAAAAACAGCGGGAGACCTACAACATGAGCACCACCGCCACTTTCGAGACCCTGCTGGTGGCCGTCCGAGGCATCGCCACCGAAGTGGCTGCCGTGCACGCGGCCGACGTGGACGCCAGCGCGCGTTTTCCTTCAGAGACCTTCGACGCCTTGCGCGCGGCGCGCGTGCTGTCCGCACCGGTCCCGCGTGAGTTGGGCGGATCCGGCTGCTCGATGATGGAGCTGGCCCTGTTGTGCTCCACGCTCTCGCAGGCGTGCAGCGCCAGCGGCATGGTGCTGGCCATGCACTACATCGAAGTCGCCTGCCTCGCGCGCCACGGCATGGGCTCGGCCTTCTTCCGCGGCTACATGCAGGCCATCTCGGACAAGCAGTTGCTGATCGCCTCGGTGACCTCCGAGGTCGGCACCTTCGGCGACACGCGTTCCAGCATCTGCGCGGTGGAAGTGCAGGGTGATCGCTTCACGCTGCGCAAGGATGCAACCACCGTGTCCTACGGTGCCCATGCCGATTCGCTGCTGGTGACCGCACGCCGCGCGCCGGATGCCTCCAACAGCGACCAGGTGCTGGTGCTGCTGCAGGCCGGCGACTACACCCTCACGCCGACCTCCAACTGGGACACGCTGGGCATGCGCGGCACCTGCAGCCCGGGCGGCAGGCTGGAGGCGAATGCCGGCGTCGAGCAGATCCTGCCTGGCGAGTTCGCCGAGTCCTCGGCGCAGACCATGGTGCCGTACTCGCACATCCTGTGGTCCTCGCTGTGGTGGGGCATTGCGGCCGATGCGGTCTCGCGCGCCGGCGCCTTCGTGCGTGGCCAGGCGCGCAAGAACCCGGGCACCGTGCCGCCCGCGGCGCATCAATTGGCGGAGGCCACGGCGCAGTTGCAGGTCATGCGCGCCGCCTGGGCTCAAGCGGCAGCGGAATTCGACCAGACCGCCGTGCGCCCCGAGGGCATGCAGGAGCTGCTTTCGATGGCCTGGGCGCTCAAGTTGATCAACCTCAAGGTGTCCGCCTCCGAGGCGGCGCCGCGCCTGGTGCACATGGCGCTGCAGATCATCGGCGTGATGGGCTACAAGAACGACTCGCCGTTCAGCGTGGGCCGCCACTACCGTGACGCATTGTCGGCCTCGCTCATGATCTCCAACGAGCGGCTCATGGCCAAGAGCGCGTCCATGCTGCTGGTGCTCAAGGACGCCTGATCCTTCTCAAGAGACAAGAACGACAAGGAAGCTCTCATGCCCACGGTCTACGACATCCAGGGATTCCATGACGACCTGGTCCGTCAAGGCTTCATCGTGCCCACGGAAGTGAAGGGCGGCTGGGGCCGCACGGGCAAGTTCGAGGACATCGTCGATCGCTTCAACGCGCTGGTGTCACGCACCGCCCAGGACGACGGCGCGGAGCTGTTCCAGTTCCCGCCCATCGTGCCGCGCGCGCTCATCGAGCGGGTGGGCTACATGGACAACTTCCCGCACCTGAGCGGCTCCATCAGCAGCTTCTTCGGCAACGACCGCGAGGCGCTTGCGCTGTCGGGCAAGGTCAACGGCGGCGAACGCTGGGAAGACATGCTCGCGCCCACCGAATCCATGCTCACGCCGGCGGCGTGCTACCCCGTCTACCCGATGTTCAGCGGACTGCTGCCGGGCAAGGGCCGACTGGTGACGGTGACGGGCTGGGTGTACCGGCACGAGCCCTCGGATGAACCCACCCGCCTGCAGGCCTTCCGCATGCGCGAGTTCATTCGCGTGGGCACCAACGAGCAGGTGGTGGACTGGCGCAATGCGTGGCTGGACCGGGGTCTGGCGCTGCTGAAGTCGCTGCAGCTCCCGGTGGTCAGCGACGTGGCCACCGACCCCTTCTTCGGCCGTGCCGGCAAGATGATGGCGGCCAGCCAGCGCGACCAGCGGCTGAAGTTCGAGATCCTCGTACCGGTGATCTCCGAGGAGAAGCCCACAGCCATCTGCTCCTTCAACTGGCACCAGGACCACTTCAGCGGCACCTTCGGCATCAAGGATGCAACGGGCAACACCGCGAGCACGGCCTGCCTGGGCTTCGGGCTGGAGCGGGTGACCTTGGCGCTCATCAAGCACCACGGCTTCGATGTGGCTGCCTGGCCGGCGCCGGTTCGCGCGCTGCTGTGGCCATGAGCCGTGTCTCGGTCATCCAGGGCCTGGATGCGGCGTCGTACCAGCGGCACGCGCTGCATGCCGAGGACTGCATCTGGGTCGAGAAGAACTGCTACGTCGACCTGTGGATCGAGCTGCTGCACGCTCTGAAGCTGGAGCCGCGTGCCTGCCTGGGCTTCACGCTGGCCGTCGACTTCGAGGACGACCAGTGGACCTTCTTCAAGCCTTCGCACGATGAACTGCGCGACCTGTATGGCGTGGACGTGCAGGAGCTGACGGTGTGGCGGCCGCTGATCGACCATGCGGTGGAGCAGCTCGGCAAGGGCAAATGGATCTCGACCGAGGCCGATGCCTTCTGGCTGCCCGACACCGCCGGCACGGACTATCGGCACCAGCACACCAAGACGACCATCGTGCTCAACGACATCGATGTCGATGCGCAGCGGCTGGGCTACTTCCACAACGCGGGCTACTTCACGCTGGAAGGCGAGGACTTCATCAAGACCTTCCGGCTGGATGTGGCGGGAGACGATGCGGAGTTCCTGCCGCTGTTCGCGGAGCTGGTTCGCATGGATCGGGCGGTGGATCGGGGCGAGACGGTGTTGTGGCGAGAAGCCAGGGGACTGCTTCGCAAGCACCTGTCCCGCCGGCCTGCCACGAACCCGGTCGCCCGCTTCGCGCAACGCTTCGAGCGTGACCTTCCCGGCCTGCAGGCCGCCGGCCTCGCGACGTATCACAAGTGGGCGTTTGCAGGCATCCGGCAGCTCGGTGCGGCAGCGGAGCTGTCGGCTCAGCACCTGGAATGGCTGGATGCCTCGGCCTTCGCACCGGCCATCGAGGCTTGGCGCCAGATCGCCAACGACAACAAGGCGCTTATCCTCAAGGCGGCCCGGGCGGTGAATGCCAAGCGCCCCCTCGATGCCTCCGCGACCTTCGCCAGCATGGCCGATTCGTGGGATCGGGGCATGGCGGCGCTGGATCAGTTGGCCGGCTGAACTCCGTTCAGCATCGATTCGACTCAGACAGCCAACAAAAAACCCGCCGGACTTGCGTCGGGCGGGTTCTTTGCGAAACAGCTGCTATTACTTCAGCTTGGTTTCTTTGTACATCACGTGCTTGCGAGCCTTGGGATCGAACTTCATGATTTCGATCTTCTCGGGCGTGGTCTTCTTGTTCTTGTCGGTCGTGTAGAAGTGACCGGTGCCGGCGCTGGACTCCAGCTTGATCTTTTCGCGTCCACCTTTTGCCATGATTCAGCTCCTGGATATCAGAGTTCGCCCTTGGCGCGGAGGTCTGCGACGACCTGGTCGATGCCGACCTTGTCGATGAGTCGCAGTGCGGCGTTGGTGATGCGCAGGCGCACCCAACGGTTCTCGGTCTCGAGCCAGAAGCGGCGGTACTGCAGGTTCGGCAGGAAGCGACGCTTGGTTTTGTTGTTGGCGTGGGAGACGTTGTTCCCCACCATCGGGCGCTTGCCCGTGACTTGACAGACGCGTGCCATGACGCTTCTCCGTGTGAATCTCGTTGCGTATCGCGGTGAAAAGAGCAGGACTGGCTGGGCCGGTCTTGAATAGTCACCCTGGAGCCTGTAGACGGGGACGCTGTTAGGTAAGTTGGGTAAGGAACTACGAAACAACGCCGGCCGCTTCCGGCAAAGACGACGATTATAGCCAGAATTCCGGACGACGCCAAATCGCCCGGAATGGCCGGATTTACTGCTCCAGGAAGCGCTGAGCGTCCAGGGCTGCCATGCAGCCCGTGCCGGCGCTGGTGATGGCCTGGCGATAGACATGGTCTTGCACGTCGCCCGCGGCGAAGACGCCCGGCACGCTGGTCATCGTGGCGAAGCCTTCCAGCCCGCTCTTGGTCACGATGTAACCGTCCTTCATCTCCAGCTGGCCCTTGAAGATGTCGGTGTTGGGCTGGTGGCCGATGGCGATGAAGCAGCCCTTGAGCGTCAGGTCGCTGGTCGAGCCGTCCTGCGTGTTCTTGATCCGCACACCTGTCACGCCTGACTGGTCGCCCAGCACTTCGTCCAGCGTGTTCCACAAGTGCAGCTGCATCTTGCCGGCGGCGACCTTCTCCATCAGCTTGTCCACCAGGATGGGCTCGGCGCGGAACTTGTCGCGGCGGTGGATGAGGTGCACCTTGCTGGCGATGTTCGACAGGTACAGCGCCTCCTCGACGGCGGTGTTGCCGCCGCCGACCACGCACACATCCTGGCCGCGGTAGAAGAAGCCATCGCAGGTGGCGCAGCCGCTCACGCCCCGGCCCATGAAGGCCTCTTCGGAGGGCAGGCCGATGTACTTGGCCGAAGCGCCGGTGGCGATGACCAGCGCGTCGCAGGTGTAGGTGCCGGAGTCGCCCTTGAGCGTGAACGGCCGCTTGCTGAAGTCGACGGTGTTGATGTGGTCGAAGACGATCTGCGTGTTGAAGCGCTCGGCGTGCTTCTGGAAGCGGGCCATGAGGTCCGGGCCCATGACGCCGTCCACGTCGGCGGGCCAGTTGTCCACGTCGGTCGTGGTCATCAGCTGGCCGCCCTGGGCGATGCCGGTGACGAGCATGGGTTTCAGGTTGGCGCGCGCGGCGTAGATGGCGGCGGTGTAGCCGGCGGGGCCGGAGCCGAGGATGAGGACGCGGGCGTGTTGGACGGTGCTCATGGACAGGGAGATTTCAGGGGATGGGACGTCTGGCGAGGGCGCAAGTCTGACATGGGGTTCTCTCGCGCTGGCGTCAACGGCCGCAATGGTGACAATAGCCAAATTGTAGGCAGCGTGACATCTTCACGGTCTCGCCCTAACAATAGCGATAACAACTGTCTGGAGCTTCCCGTATGGCAATGCTTTCGAATCTCGACCTGATCCGCCGTGTGCCTCTCTTTTCCATGCTCACCAACGACCAGGCGCAGGGGATCGCGGACAGCGTGGTGAAGCGCCGCTTCCGTCGGGGCGAGATCATCGTGGAGCACGGGCGCAAATCGAATGCGCTGTTCATCCTGCTCACGGGCCGGGCCCGCGTGCTGACGGCGGACTCCCGCGGCCGGGAAGTCATCCTCGCAGTGTTGCAGCCAGGCGACTACGTGGGCGAAATGAGCCTCATCGACAACGAGCCGCACTCGGCCACGGTGCGCGCCGAGGTCCAGACGGACATGCTCATCCTGGGGCGCGCGGAATTCGCACGCTGCCTGCCGGAGAATTCCAGCCTCTCGTACGCCATCCTGCGCGGCCTGGTGCAGCGCCTGCGCAACGCCGACCGGCAGATCGAATCCTTGGCCCTGCTGGACGTCTACGGCCGCGTGGCCCGCACGCTGCTGGACATGGCCGAGGACGACAACGGCATCAAGATCATTCGCAACAAGGTGTCACGCCAAGACCTTGCCAAGGTGGTGGGCGCATCGCGCGAAATGGTCAGCCGCGTGATGAAGGACCTGGAAGAGCGCGGCATCGTCGAGACCCAGGAAAATGGCTCGGTGATCATCAAGGAACGCCTGACCTGAGCCTGAGCTTTTCCGTCGCCGCGCACAGGTCGCCATCGGCCACAATCCGCGCATGACGTTTCCGCTCGGTTCGCTCCGGTCCGACGCCGGGGTTTCTCAGGTGTCTGCTTCTTCTTCGGGCGCCGCCTCGCACGGCGGCACCTACACGCGCGGCAAGAACGCCGCGGCTTCTTCTCCCGTCGAACACCATCCCGCCGGCTGGCGCGCGCAGCTGATGCTGCTGGTGGGCGGCGTCGCCTGGCTGCTGGCATTGCTGGCGCTGGCCACGCACAACGCGGCCGACGCGGCCTTCTCCACCTCGGGCAGTTCCCCCGTGCCGCTCAACAAGGCCGGCGCACTGGGTGCGTATTTCTCTGACCTCGCTTTCTTCCTGTTCGGCTATTCCTGCTGGTGGCTGATGCTGGTCGGACTGCGCGAATGGCTGGGCGGCCTCGCCCGCGTGCTGCGCGGCGGCGACGGTGCCGTCTCGAACAAGCCGCGCTGGATGTTCTGGGCGGGCCTGGCCGTTCTACTTGCAGCGAGCACCTCGCTGGAATGGACTCGCATGTACCAGTGGGATTCGCACCTCCCGGGCGGCGCATCGGGCGGCGTGCTCGGATCGCTGCTGGGCCAAGCCAGCCAGAAGCTCATCGGCTTCGTGGGGTCGGGCGTGCTGTGGATCGCCGCACTGGTCGCGGGTCTCGCGATGGCCTTCCGCTTCTCCTGGCTGCACACGGCCGAGAACATCGGCACCTGGTTCGATTCGGTGAAGGAGCGGCGCGTCGAACGCATCGAGCGCGCCGAGGACATCCGCATCGGCGAGCAGGCGCAGAAGGAGCGCGAGCAGGTCGTGGAGGTGGAGCACCAGCTGCATGAAGAGCACGTGCCCATCGTGATCGAGCCGCCGGTCATGGAGGTGCCCAAGAGCGAGCGGGTGGTGAAGGAACGGCAAAAGCCGCTGTTCACCGAACTGGCCGATACGAAGCTGCCCCAGGTCGATCTGCTCGATGCGGCGCCGTCGCGCGTCGAAGCCTCCGTGACGCCCGAGACGCTGGAGATGACGTCGCGCCTGATCGAGAAGAAGCTCAAGGACTTCGGCGTCGAGGTGCGCGTCGTTGCCGCCTCTCCGGGCCCGGTGATCACGCGCTATGAGATCGAACCTGCCACCGGCGTGAAGGGCTCGCAGATCCTCAACCTCGCGAAAGACCTGGCCCGCAGCCTGAGCCTCGTGAGCATCCGCGTGGTGGAGACCATCCCTGGCAAGACCACCATGGCGCTGGAGCTGCCCAACGCGCGGCGCCAGATGATCCGCCTGTCCGAGATCCTCGGCTCTCAGGTCTACAACGACGCCGCGTCGCAGCTCACCATGGGCCTGGGAAAGGACATCGTCGGTGCGCCCGTGGTGGCCGACCTTGCGAAGATGCCGCACTGCCTGGTCGCCGGCACCACCGGCTCGGGCAAGTCGGTGGGCATCAACGCGATGATCCTGTCGGTGCTCTACAAGGCCGAGGCGCGCGACGTCCGGCTCATCCTCATCGACCCGAAGATGCTGGAAATGAGCGTGTACGAAGGCATCCCGCACCTGCTGGCGCCCGTCGTGACGGACATGAAGCAGGCCGGCAACGCGCTCAACTGGTGCGTGGGCGAGATGGAACGGCGCTACAAGCTCATGAGCAAGATGGGCGTGCGCAACCTGTCGGGATATAACAAGAAGATTGCAGAAGCCACCGAGAAGGGCCAGTCCATTCCCAACCCCTTCAGCCTCACGCCCGAGCAGCCCGAACCGCTCGAGCGCCTGCCCTACATCGTGGTGGTGATCGACGAACTCGCCGACCTGATGATGGTGGTGGGCAAGAAGATCGAGGAGCTGATCGCCCGCCTGGCGCAGAAGGCGCGCGCCGCGGGCATCCACCTCATCCTCGCCACGCAGCGGCCGAGTGTGGACGTGATCACCGGCCTCATCAAGGCCAACATTCCCACCCGCCTGAGCTTCCAGGTCAGCAGCAAGATCGACAGCCGCACCATCCTCGACCAGATGGGGGCCGAGGCGCTGCTGGGCCAGGGCGACATGCTCTACCTCACGCCCGGCGGCGGACTGCCGGTTCGTGTGCACGGCGCCTTCGTGAGCGATGACGAAGTGCATCGCGTCGTCAGCTACCTCAAGGAGCAGGGCGGCGAGCCCAACTACATCGAGGGCATCCTTGAAGGCGGCACGCTGGACGGCGATGGCGACGTGTCCACCGCCGACATGCCCGGCGGTGGCGGCGGCGAGAACGACCCGATGTACGACCAGGCCGTTGGCGTGGTCCTGCAGCATCGCCGTGCATCCATTTCGCTGGTGCAGCGGCATTTGCGCATCGGCTACAACCGGGCAGCCCGTTTGCTGGAACAAATGGAGAAATCCGGCCTCGTATCGGCCATGTCCACCAACGGCAACCGGGACATCATCGTCCCCGCACGACCCGAATGATGAACAACAAGCTTTTCGCCGCCGCTGTCCTTGCCTTTGCCGCCGCGGCCGCCCATGCGGACGCCGTCGACACCCTCAAGGATTTCGTGGCCACCGTGAAGACGGGCCATGCCTCGTTCACGCAGGTCGTGACCTCACCCGACGGCAAGAAGAAAAAATCGTCCAGCGGCACCTTCGACTTCGCGCGCCCCAACCAATTCCGCTTCGAGTACGCCAAGCCCTTCGAGCAGCTCATCGTGTCCGACGGCCAGAAGGTCTGGATCTACGACGCCGACCTCAACCAGGTCAGCTCCCGCAAGTTCTCGCAGGCGCTGGGCGCCACGCCCGCGGCGCTGCTCGCCGGTGGATCCCTGGAGAAGGACTTCACCCTGAGCGCCTTGCCCTCGCAGCAGGGCGTGGACTGGGCGCAGGCCCTGCCCAAGGCCAAGGAAGGCACCTTCCAGTCGGTGCGCATCGGCTTCAAGGGCAAGGATCTGTCGGCGCTGGAAATCGTCGACAACTTCGGGCAGAAGTCGCTGCTGACGTTCACGCAGCTGGCAGCCAACGCGACCATGCCGCCTGAGCACTTCAAATTCACCGTGCCCAAGGGCGCGGACCTCATCGAACAGTGAACCACAGCCAAGACGAGTCGCCATGAGAATCCTGCTGGTCGAAGACGATGCCGTGCTGCGCGACGTGATGCTGCGCAGCCTCAATGACGCCGGCCACCGCATCGACGTGGCCACCACCTCGGCCGAAGCCAGCCACCTGTGGCGGGTGCAGAAGTTCGACGCCGTGCTGCTGGACCTGAACCTGCCCGACGACAGCGGCCTCACCTCCTTGCGCGAGGCGCGCTCGCGCGGCGACCGCACGCCGGTGCTCATCCTCACGGCGCGCAACCGCACGGACGAGCGCATCGCCGGCCTGGACGCCGGCGCCGACGACTACCTCGGCAAGCCCTTCGACCTGGGCGAGGTGGAAGCGCGGCTGCGCGCCATGGCACGCCGGGCGCATGGCATCGACGACCGCTGCGAGGTCGGCAGCCTGGTGCTCGACCGCAAGGCCGGGCGCTTCTTCACCAATGGCGCGCAGGGCACGGTGCCCTTCGAGCTGCCCGCACGCGAGTTCGAGGTGCTGCGCGAGCTGATGACCCCGCCCGGCCATGTGGTGAGCAAGCGGGTGCTGTCGGGCAAGCTGTCCAGCTTCGACGACGCCCTGGGCGACAACGCGCTGGAGGCCTTCATCTCCCGACTGCGCAAGAAGCTCGCGGGCACGGGCGCCACCATCCGCACGCTGCGCGGACTGGGCTATGTGGTGGAGCCGGAGCAGCGCCTGTCCGACGCTGCCTCCACCACCGCCGCCGCCACGGCATCGCCACCCGCTGCATGACAGAGCGCGCGCTCGATCCGATGGGCGAGCGCAAGGGGTCGCTGCGCACGCGCATGCTCTGGCGCGTGCTGGTGCCGCTGGCATTGATCTGGCTGGTCGGCACCCTGGTGGCGTCGATGGTGGCCTTCCTCTTCACCCGCGAGGCTTTCGACCAGACACTGATCGACGACGCCTATGCCATTGCCGCCAACGTGGTGGATCACGACGGCGAGGTGGCGCTGAGCCTGTCGGCGCCTGCCATCAGCGGCATCCTCTTTGACCGCAGCGACAAGCTGGTCTATGCGCTGCTTCGCGCGGACGGCACCTTCGTCGCCGGCACGCCGGGGCTGCGCACCGACCTGACGCCGACGAGCCCGCTGGTGGATGTGCGCGACACGATCCGGGAAGGCCATTCATGGCGGATGGCCACCGTTCGCCGCGACGAGCCGCGCCCCTTCCACGTGGTGGTGGCGCAGACCACGGTGGGTCGGGGCAAGCTGCTGCGTCGCCTGCTGGCCTATTCGCTGGGGCCGCAAGCCGTGCTGCTGCTGCTGATCGGCGCGTGGCTGCGGCGGTCCATCGGGCGCGAGCTGGAGCCGCTGGGCCGCCTGCAGCGGGCCTTGTCCCAGCGCGACTCGAACGACCTGGCGCCCGTGCAGGTGACTGCCGCCTCGCGTGACGTGGAGCAACTGACGCAGACAGTGAATGCACTGATGGAGCGCATCCACCGCGGCCTGCGCGCCCAGCGCGAGTTCGCGGGCAACGTGGCCCACGAGCTGCGCACGCCGCTGGCGGGCATCCGTGCGCTGGTGGAGTACGGCCTGGCACGCAAGGACCCCGAGGTCTGGCATGCCCAGCTCAAGAGCGTCGCCGCGAGCCAGGACCGCGCCAGCCGGCTCGTGGACCAGTTGCTCGCCCTCGCACTGGCCGACGAAGCCAGCGACAGCGTCGTGCTGCAGCCGATGATGGTCGACGAGATCGTCCACCACTGCGTGCTGGGCTACCTGACGCGTGCCGATGCCATGGGCGTGGACCTGGGTGCGCTGGGCCTGGACCAGCCGGTGTGCGCCGTCGCCAATCGCGAGCTGCTGGAAGGGCTGCTGGGCAACCTCATCGACAACGCACTGCGCTACGGGCGGCCGGCCAGCGGACAGACGCCGCGCGTCACGGTCGAACTGCGCGTGGACGGCAGCGAAGTGGTGATGTCGGTGACGGACAACGGCCCTGGCATGGACATGCAGCTGCGCGACCTGCTGCTCAAGCGCTGGGCGCAGGGCGCGGCCGGCATCAAGTTGGGCGAGGGCGCGGGGCTCGGTCTGGCAATCGTCTCGCGCTACGCGGAACTGCTGCATGGCCGGCTCGATCTCTCCCCGGGACCCGACGGTGTCGGCCTGTGCGCGGGCGTGAGGTTGAAGGCGGCCGAGCACGGCACAATCCCTCGATGAACGGCGACCTGTTGTCTTCCCTGCAAGAGCCCGGACATGCGCCGCTCGCCGAGCGCCTGCGGCCACGCACCATCGACGAGGTCATCGGCCAGCAGCATCTGCTGGGGCCGGGCAAGCCGCTGCGCGTGGCCTTCGAATCGGGCCGGCTGCATTCGATGATCCTGTGGGGCCCGCCCGGCGTGGGCAAGACCACGCTGGCGCGCCTGATGGCCGATGCCTTCGATGCGCAGTTCATCCCCATCTCCGCCGTGCTGGGCGGCGTGAAGGACATCCGCGATGCGGTCGAGCGGGCGCAGACCGTGCGCGCCAGCGGCCGCCGCACGGTCGTGTTCGTCGATGAAGTGCACCGCTTCAACAAGGCGCAGCAGGATGCCTTCCTGCCGCACGTCGAGTCCGGCTTGTTCACCTTCATCGGCGCGACCACTGAGAACCCGTCCTTCGAGGTGAACTCGGCCTTGCTGTCGCGCGCCACGGTGCATGTGCTGCGCAGCCTGGGCGACGACGACCAGGCCGCGCTGCTGCAGCGGGCGCAGGCCACGTTGCAGGCGCCGCCCATGACTCCGGCGGCGTCGACGCGACTGATCGGCTATGCAGATGGCGATGCGCGCCGCCTGCTCAACGCCTACGAGAACCTCGTTGCCAACCTCACGTCGGGTGGTGGTCAGCCCAACGAGATCGACGAAGCCTTGCTGGAGAAGTCCCTGGGCGAACAGCTGCGCCGCTACGACAAGGGCGGCGAGCAGTTCTACGACACCATCTCTGCCCTGCACAAGGCCGTGCGCGGGTCCGACCCCGATGCCGCGCTGTACTGGTTCGTGCGCATGCTCGACGGCGGCGTGGACCCGCGCTATGCCGCGCGCCGCATGGTGCGCATGGCCAGCGAGGACATCGGCCTGGCCGACCCGCGCGCCCTGCGGCTGACGCTGGACGCGGCCGAAACCTACGAGCGCCTGGGCTCGCCCGAAGGCGAACTGGCCCTGGCTCAGGCGGTGGTCTACCTGGCCATCGCGCCCAAGTCGAATGCGGTCTACGTGGCCTACAAGGCCGCACGGGCGTTCATCGCGCAAGACGGCACCCGACCGGTGCCGCTGCGATTGCGCAATGCACCGACAAAGCTGATGAAGTCGCTCGACTACGGCAAGGGTTATCGCTACGCCCATGATGAAGAAGGCGGCTTTGCCGCCGGCGAGCGCTACTGGCCCGACGACATGGAAGGCCAGGTCTTCTACGAACCCGTGCCTCGTGGGCTGGAGATCAAGATCGCCGACAAGCTCAATGAGTTGCGTCGACTGAATGAATCGGCGAAGGAAAAAGGCTCGTGATCCCCGTGTTTGGTGAGATTCGCCGGTTTGTTAGAGAAAACTCCGCATGCCCTTGGGAGGGTGCGGAACCTAGAATTTCGCCGCCAGCTGACGTTTACCGACGTTGCCGAGCCCGCCCAAGCAAACAGCCACGGCGGGCTTTTTGCTAATAGAAATCCCGCGACGGGTCGACGAGGATGTGCGTCGCCCAGTGAAGTCAGACAACCCCGAGGAGACCTCGCGAATGGACATCTTCATCCAACAGATCATCAATGGTCTGGTGCTCGGCAGCGTGTACGCGCTGGTGGCACTGGGCTACACGATGGTCTACGGCATCATCAACCTCATCAACTTCGCCCATGGCGACGTGCTGATGGTGGGCGCACTCACCAGCTGGACGGTGGTGACGGCCCTGCAAGGCACCATGCCCGGCTGGGCCCTGATGCTGGTCTCGCTGGTCGCTGCCATCGTGGTGTGCACCATCCTCAACTTCACGATCGAGAAGATCGCGTACCGGCCACTGCGCAATGCGCCTCGGCTGGCGCCGCTGATCACGGCGATGGGCGTGAGCCTCTTGATCCAGACCGTCGCGATGATGATCTGGAAGCCCAACCCCAAGCCCTATCCCATCTTGCTGCCCTCCGAGCCGATCGAGATCGGAGGGGCGGTGATCAACACCATCCAGATCCTCATCCTGGGTGTCACGGCCGCCACGCTGGCGGGCCTGATGTACCTCGTCAACAAGACCAAGCTGGGCCGCGCGATGCGGGCCACCGCCGAGAACCCGCGGGTGGCCAGCCTCATGGGCGTGAAGCCCGACTTCGTGATCTCCGCGACCTTCATCATCGGTGCCGCGCTGGCTGCGTTGGCCGGCGTGATGTACGCCGCCAACTACGGCACCGTGCAGCACGACATGGGCTTCCTGCCCGGCCTGAAGGCCTTCACTGCGGCCGTGTTCGGCGGCATCGGCAACCTCGCCGGCGCCATGGTGGGCGGCGTGCTGCTGGGCCTGATCGAGGCGCTGGGCTCGGGCTACATCGGCGAGTTCACCGGCGGCATCCTCGGCAGCCACTACAAGGACATCTTCGCCTTCATCGTGCTGATCCTCGTGCTCACGCTGCGGCCGTCGGGCCTGCTCGGCGAACGCGTGGCTGACCGCGCCTGAGGAGACCGACACCATGACCCAGAACAACACCGTGAAGTACATCATCGGCGGCATCGCGCTGCTCGCCTTGCCGCTGCTCGCGCAGCAGTGGGGAAGCGGCCCGGTGCGCATCATCGACAACGCCTTGCTGTACGTGCTGCTCGCGCTCGGCCTGAACATCGTGGTTGGCTATGCCGGCCTGCTCGACCTGGGCTACGTCGCCTTCTACGCCCTCGGCGCGTACCTGTTCGGCCTCCTGGCCAGCCCGCAGCTCCTGGACACCTTCCCGGGGCTGGCCGCCCATTTCCCGAACGGCATGCACTTCAGCATCTGGCTCGTGATTCCGATGGCGGCCGCGGTGGCGGGCCTCGCGGGCATGCTGCTGGGCGCGCCCACGCTCAAGCTGCGCGGCGACTACCTGGCCATCGTGACGCTGGGCTTCGGGGAGATCATCCGCGTGTTCCTGCTGAACCTGAACGCGCCGGTGAACATCACCAACGGCCCGCGCGGCATCGGTCCCATCGACCCGCCAATGCTGTTCGGCTTCGACTTCAGCAAGACGCACACCATTCTCGGCATGGAGGTGCCGGGCGTCACCAACTTCTACTACCTGCTTGTCGCACTGGCGCTGGTGAGCGTGCTGATCTGCTTCCGGCTGGAGCGCAGCCGCATCGGCCGTGCGTGGATGGCCATCCGCGAAGACGAGATCGCGGCCAAGGCCATGGGCATCAACACCCGCAACATGAAGCTGCTGGCCTTCGGCATGGGCGCCACCTTCGGCGGCGTGTCGGGCACGATGTTCGCGACCTTCCAGAACTTCATTTCGCCCGAGGCGTTCATCCTCAACGAGTCCATCATCATCGTGGCGATGGTGGTGCTGGGCGGCATCGGCCACCTGCCGGGCGTGATCGTCGGCGCGCTGCTGCTGGCGCTGCTGCCCGAGGTGCTGCGCTACGTCGCGAGCCCGCTGCAGAACCTCACCGATGGCCGGCTGGACGCATCCATCCTGCGCCAGCTGCTGATCGCGCTGGCAATGATCATGATCATGCTGTGGAACCCGCGCGGCCTGTGGCCCGCCAAGGAACACGGCAAGGCGGCCCCGACGCCGGCCAAATAAGGGAGACACGGGCAATGACTCAAACGGTTCTCAAGGTCGGTGGCGTGGCCAAGCGCTTCGGCGGCCTGCAAGCCCTGTCGGATGTGGGCATCACCATCAACGCGGGCCAGGTCTACGGACTCATTGGGCCCAACGGCGCAGGCAAGACCACCTTCTTCAACGTGCTCACCGGCCTGTACACGCCGGACTCCGGCACGTTCGAGCTGGGTGGCGAGCCCTACAAGCCCAGCGCCGTGCACAAGGTGGCCAAGGCCGGCATCGCACGCACGTTCCAGAACATCCGCCTCTTCGCCGACATGACGGCGCTGGAGAACGTGATGGTGGGCCGCCACGTGCGCACGCACTCAGGCCTGATCGGCGCGGTGTTCCGCACGGCGTCCTTCAAGAAGGAAGAGGCCGAGATCGCCCAGCGCGCGCAGGAACTGCTGGACTACGTGGGCATCGGCAAGTACGCCGAGTTCAAGGCGCGCACGCTGAGCTACGGCGACCAGCGCCGCCTGGAGATCGCCCGGGCGCTGGCCACCGACCCCAAGCTCATCGCGCTGGACGAGCCCGCGGCCGGCATGAATGCCACCGAGAAGGTCACGCTGCGCGAGCTCATCGACCGCATCCGCAACGACGGGCGCACCATCCTGCTCATCGAGCATGACGTGAAGCTGGTGATGGGCCTGTGCGACCGCGTGACCGTGCTGGACTACGGCAAGCAGATCGCCGAAGGCACGCCGGCCGAGGTGCAGAGCAACGAGAAGGTCATCGAGGCCTACCTCGGCGCTGGGCATGCGGCGCATTGAGTCTTGAGCAACGACGATCGGAATCACAACATGGCAAACACATTGCTCAAGGTCACCGGCCTGAAGGTGGCGTACGGCGGCATCCAGGCGGTCAAGGGCGCCTCGTTCGAGGTGCATGAAGGCGAACTGGTGAGCCTGATCGGCGCGAACGGCGCGGGCAAGTCCACCACGCTCAAGGCGGTGACGGGCCTGCAGCCGGTGGCGGCGGGCGACATCGAGTTCCTCGGCAAGTCCATCAAGGGGCAAGGCGCCTGGGACTTGGTCAAGCAAGGCCTGGTGATGGTGCCCGAGGGCCGCGGCACCTTCACGCGCATGACCATCACCGAGAACCTGCAGATGGGCGCGTTCATCCGCAACGACAAGGAGATCGATGACGACATCGAGAAGGTGTTCGCGATCTTTCCGCGGCTGAAGGAGCGGCGCAACCAGCTGGCGGGCACCATGTCCGGCGGCGAGCAGCAGATGCTGGCGATGGGCCGTGCGCTTATGACGCGTCCCAAGGTGCTGCTGCTGGATGAGCCGTCCATGGGCCTGTCGCCCATCATGGTCGACAAGATCTTCGAGGTGGTGAACGACATCCACGGCCGCGGCGTGACGGTGATGCTGGTGGAGCAGAACGCCAGCCGGGCCCTGCAGCTGGCCACGCGCGGTTACGTGATGGATTCAGGCGAAATCACCATGACCGGCGACGGGAAGACGCTGCTGAATGATCCGAAGGTGAGGGCGGCCTACCTCGGTGAGTAGAAATCGGGCGGATTGCGCACAAAACGTTGCGCCAAAGCCTTTTCAAGAAGTAAAGCCCGGCGCACCTCCGCCGGGCTTTTTCATTGGGGTTTCCTTGGAGAAACAAGGACTTGGCGCACGCAACATGACTGGCGTGAATGGACCATTGCGGCTTTGGCAACATTGCGCAGCGCCGGGACGCCACTAGCATTGCGCCGCTTATTCAACAACAAGGTTTACACCACCATGAAGAGTCATTCCTTCGCGCCGCTCGCGCTGGTCCTCGCCGCGGCTGCTGCCGCTCCGGCTTTCGCCCAGTCCAGCGTGACCATCTACGGTCGCCTGAACGAAACCGTCGAGAACCAGAAGGTCGGCACCGGCTCGTCCACCTGGGTCGAGAACAACAACAGCTCGCGCATCGGCTTCAAGGGCACGGAAGACATCGGCGGCGGCATCAAGGCCGGCTTCCAGATCGAGCACGGCTTCTCGCCCGACACCGGCACGGCCAACGCCGTGTTCTGGGGCCGCCGTTCTGAAGTGAACCTGACGCTGAGCAGCCTGGGCACCATCCGCCTGGGCAACATGGTCAGCGAGGCGTACTACGCCACCGCCGACTACGTCAGCATGCACAACCATGACACCGGCAGCTCGGCCGACCGCCTGTACGCCTACGTGTCGAACAACACGAACAAGGTGGCCTACCACTCGCCCACGTTCAGCGGCGCGACCGTGGACTTCGCCCGCACGCTGAGCGAAGGCGCTGCCGGCGTGAAGCCGACCTACGACTTGGCCGTGAACTGGGACGGCGGCCCGCTGCACGTGGGTGGCGGCTATGCCAAGAACGACAACGTGCACCAGTTCGCCGTGCGCGGCCTGTACGAAATGGGCGCCTTCACCTTCGGCGGCTATGTCCAGCGCGACAAGGACGTGTTTGCCGCCGGCAACCGCACCAACATCCGCCTGTCGGGCATGTACACCCTGGGCCTGACCGAGTTCCACCTGAACTACGGCCACGCCGGCAAGACGGGCTCGGTGGCTGACAGCGATGCCAACCAGCTCACCGCTGCGGTCAACTACAACCTGAGCAAGCGCACCAAGGTGTACGGCTACTACACGAAGTTCGACGACGGCGCCGCCAACATCTACGGTGGCGACTACCGCTCGGTGGCCTTCGGTATCCGCCACAACTTCTGATCGGTCTCCTTTTCGGACCTTTCTCAAGGGAAAGCCCGTCGCTCGAGCGGCGGGCTTTTTTGTTTTCTCGGAGATTGGGTGGGGCCGCGGCAGGCGGCATGGGCCAGGGGCTGCGGCTGTGGCGGTCGGCCTGCGGCCGACTGCGCTGTGCTGCTCGCACCGAGGGGTGTGCCTCGGAACTCCCTACGCGCCCCTGCGGTGCGCTGCGGTCAAACAGCCGAGGCAAGTATGAGGACGAAGCGTGCTGCGCACGCCACCCCTCGGTGCTGCGCTGCTCGCCGCCACAGACGCAGCCCCTGGCCCATGCCGCCTGCCGCTCAACAACCGATGGGTGTGCTCGACGAGAAAACCCGAAGCCCCAACAGCAAAGGCGTGGGTGGGCGGCTGGGGCGCGCCCCAGCCAGCCCACCCACGCCTTTGCAAAACCGGACAAGAGGCGAAAAGGAAGCAAGGACCGAGACATCTGCACGCCCACCGCGTAGTCTTACGCAGGGATCGGTCCTTTTGCGCATCTCGCACATCGAACCTATCGTTACGCTCACCGATGGGCAACTAAGGAGACGAGATGGGACAGGTCTTCACGAAAGCGGCCGTCGCCGCGATGCTGGCGATGGCCGCGCTGGGCACTCACGCGCAGACGAGCGGCGTGAAGCCGGTGAGGGTGGGCTTCATCTGCCCCTTCACGGGCGGCTCGCAGGATTTCGGCAACAGCGCCCGCATGGGGGCCGAGCTGGCGGTCAAGGAGATCAACGAGGTGGGGGGCTTCCTGGGTCGCCCGGTCGAACTTGTCGAACGCGATGACAAGTCCGCGCCCGACGAAGGCCGCAAGATCGCCGAGGACCTGGTGCTCAAGGAGAAAGTCGACTTCACCGTCGGCTTTTGCAACACCGGAGTGGCGCTGAAGTCGCTCGATGTCTTCCAGGACCACAAGCACCTGCTGATGGTGCCGGTGTCCACCGGCTCTGCGGTGACCGCGAAGTACCCTGCGGCATCGAGCTACATCTTCCGCATGTCCGCCCGCGACACGCTGCAGGCCGCCTACCTTGTCGATGACGTGGTCAAGCGAGGCTTCACCCGCGTGGCGGTCTTCGCCGACAAGACAGGCTACGGCGAGGGTGGCTTCAAGGACGTGGAGAACTTCCTCGCGGCCAAGAACCTCAAGCCCGTCTACACCGCGCGCTTCGACCTGGGCGTGAAGTCGCTCACGGCGCAGATGCTGGAGGCCAAGGCCGCTGGGGCGGAGGCGGTGATCGGCTATACCGTCGGCCCCGAGGCCGCGGTGATGGCCAGCTCGCGAGTGGAAGCGAAGTTCAATGTGCCCTTGTACGGCCCATGGCCCTTCTCGCTGCGCACCGTGTCCGAGAAGTCAAGCGGCGCCATCGAGGGCGCGATCATGGTCCAGACCATCATTCAGGATCTGTCCAACGAGCGGCGCTCGTCCTTCATCGCACGCTTGAAGCGCCAGTCAGGCAAGGAACCCATTGGCTCGCTGATGGCCGCGGCGCAAAGCTACGACGCCGTGCACCTGATGCTGCGCGCTCTCTTCCAGACCAAGGGCGACACCTCCGGCGATGCGCTCAAGCAGGCGCTGGAAACCTTGCAGCGCCCGTACTCGGGCGTGGTCACCACGCACGACAAGCCGTTCTCCGCCACCGACCACGACGCCTTCACGCGCAACATGATCTGGCTGGGCGTTTGGCGCAAGGGCGAGGTGCACTTCCTCTACCCCGAGGACGCCAAGCGCGCCGGGTTCATCCGCCGCAAGGAGCAGGCCGCCTCGGGAGCCTGAAGCTTCAGTCCACCTTCGCGCCGCTGGCCTTCACCACGCCTTCGTACTTCGCCAGTTCGCGCTTGACGAACACAGCGAACTGATCGGGCGTGGTGGGCATGGGCTCGGCGAAGAGGCCGGCGAGCCTGGCCTTCACGTCGGGCTGGTTGAGCGCATCGACGAAAGCCTTGTTCAATCGCTGGGTCACATCCGCCGGCAGCCTGGCAGGTCCGAAGATGCCGAACCAGGTGTCCACGTTGAAGCCCGACAGCGTGCGGCCGGTCTCGGCGACCGTGGGTACCTCAGGCATCGCGCTGGAGCGCTTCGTGGTGGTCACGGCCAGGGCCTTGAGCTTGCCCGCCTTGATGTTGCCCGAGGCCGAGGCGAGGTTGTCGAAGGTCAGGTCCACCTGGCCCGACAGCAGGGCCAGCTGCGCCGGATTGCCGCCCGCGTAGGGGATGTGCACCATGAACACGCCGGCCTGCGCCTTGAACATCTCGCCGGCCAGGTGCCCCGCGCTGCCGTTGCCGCCCGAGCCGTAGTTCAGCTTGCCCGGGTTCTTCTTCGCGTAGTCGACGAGGTCCGCCACCTTGCCGATGTTCAGGCGTGTGGCCGTCTCGGTGTTCATCACCAGCACGTTGGGCACCTGCGCCACGCCGGTGATGGGCGTGAAGTCGCGGATCGGGTCGTAGGGCAGCTTGCTGAACAGCCACGGGTTGATGGCATGCGTGGCCACCGCGCCCATCACGATGGTGTGGCCGTCCGGCGCGCTCTTGGCGGCCATGTCGGCGCCCAGGTTGCCGCCGGCGCCCGGCTTGTTCTCGATGATCACCACGCCCAGGGAGTCCTTGACCTTCTCGGCCAGCAGGCGCGCCACCGTGTCCAGCGGGCCGCCGGGTGCGTAGGGGACGATGAATCGGATGGGCCGCTGCTGGGAGAAGGCGGGCCAGGCCGTGATGGTGGCGGCGCCGGCGAGCGCGCGAAGGGCGGTTCTGCGTTGCATGCGATTCGTGGTTGTCAGCCGCCGTGCTTGTCGGCTTCCGAGGTGAAGGAGTCGGCGAGGAATTCGTCTTCCGGCAGCCCGCAGGTCTGCACGAAGTCTGCCTGCGCGGACTCGACCATGACGGGCGCGCCGCAAGCGTAGACCTGATGGCCCGAGAGATCCGGCAGGTCATGCATCACCGCGCGGTGGACGAAGCCGGTGCGACCCATCCACTGGTCTTCAGGCTTGGGTTCGGACAGCACCGGCACATAAGTGAGGTTGGGCAGGCGGGACGTGGCCTCCACCGCCCAGTCGTGCAGGTACAGGTCGGCCTTCGAGCGGCAACCCCAGTACAGCACGGCTGGCCGCGTGATGCCCTTGAACTCCATCTCCTCGATGATGGCCTTGATGGGCGCGAAGCCCGTGCCCGAGGCCAGCAGCACCATGGGCTTGTCGCTGTCCTCGCGCAGGAAGAAGCTGCCGAAGGGGCCTTCCATGCGCAGGATGTCCTTCTCCTTCATCGTGCTGAACACCTGGTCGGTGAACTTGCCGCCGGGCATGTGGCGGATGTGCAGCTCGATCATGGGCTTGTCGCCTTGCGTGTGCGGCGCGCTGGCCATGGAGTAGCTGCGGCGCGAGCCGTCGCGCAGGATGAACTCGATGTACTGCCCCGCGTGGTAGCGCAGCGGGTCGTTGGCAGGCAACTGCATCATCACCACCGCCACGTCAGGCGCGGGCTTGCGGATGGTGCTCACGCGGCTGGGCATCTTGCGAACCGGGAACTCGCCGGCGCCGGCCACGGTGCGCGCCTCGATGACCACGTCGGTCTGAGCGGCGGCGCAGCAGGTGAGGGTGAAGCCGGCTTCCTCTTCCTCCACGCTCAGCGCCTTGTGCTGGTGGGCCCCGTGGATCACGCGGCCTTCGAGCAGCCGGCTCTTGCAGGAACCGCAGGCGCCATCCTTGCAGCCGTAGGGCAGCCCGATGCCTTGCCGGATGGCCGCCTGCAGGATCGCTTCGTCGCGTTCGACAGTGAAGGTGCGGCCGCTGGGCTGGACGGTCACGGTGAAGGTCATGGTCGGGCTCTCGTAAACTGAGCCTCGATTTTGCCCCGCTTCCCGGGCGCATCCCTGCCTACGGTCTTGATGGCTCCCGTGTCGATTCCCACTCGTGCCAAGCGTCCCACCTTGCTCATCGTCGGCTGCGGCGACGTAGGGATGCGGGTGGTGAAGCTGCTGCATGGCCGCTGGCGCCTGCTCGCGCTCACCACGGGCGTGGAGCGTGCCGAGCACATCCGCCGCGCCGGTGCAGTGCCTGTCATCGGCAACCTGGACGACCCTCGCACGCTGGCGCGCCTGGCGGGCCTTGCGGATGCGCTGCTGCATCTCGCTCCGCCGCCAATGCAAGGGGCTGAGGACACACGCACGCGCAACCTCCTGCAGGCCATGGCTCGCAAGGGCCGCGTGCAGCGCATCGTCTATGCCAGCACGACGGGCGTCTACGGCGATTGCCAAGGTGCCCGCTTCGACGAGACGCGGGCCGTGAACCCCGCGACCGACCGCGCACGACGCCGCGTCGATGCGGAGTCGCGGTTGCGCTGGTACGGACGCAGCCACGGCGCCCGCGTGAGCATCCTGCGCATCCCCGGCATCTACGCCTCGGACCGCGAGGGCGGCCATCCGCGCGAACGCCTCGCGCGTGGCACGGCGGTGCTGCGGCCGGAGGACGACGTCTACACCAACCACATCCACGCCGACGACCTCGCGCGTGCCTGCGTGGCCGCTCTGGCGCGCGGCCTGCCGCAGCGCGTGGTGCACGCGAGCGACGACACCGAGCTGAAGATGGGCGACTACTTCGACCTCGCCGCCGACCTGTGCGGCATGCCCCGCCCGCCGCGCATCAGCCGCGATGAAGCGCGCGAACAACTGTCGCCGATGCTGATGAGCTTCATGAGCGAATCACGGCGGCTGGCCAACCGGCGATTGAAGACCGAGCTGCGCCTGCGCCTGCGCTACCCGACCGTGCACGAAGGCCTCAGGGCCTGAGCCTCACACGCCTTGCGCCTGCCGCAAGGTCTTCATGCGGTCCCGGGTGTGCGCCTTGACCGAGGTGTGCACGCCTTCGCGAGACACCACCAGCATCACATCGCGTTCCGCGGAGTCGCGCCACAGTGTCTTGTACAGGCCTTCCAGGCCGTTCACCTCGGTGTCCTCGATGCGCACGATGATGTCGCCCGGTTGCAGCCCCGCATCGGCTGCCGGGCTGTCAGGCGTGACGCGCACCACCCGCACGATGCCGTCGATCTCCACGCAGTTCAGCCCCAGCCAGGCCCGCGTGCTGCTGCGCGTCGTGCTCCGGCTGCGCAGTTCCGGCAGGATGTCCTTGAGCAGGTCCACCGGCACGAACATGTTGCCGGGCAGGCGCGGCTTGTCGGGGCCTTGCGCGTCCATCACCATCAGCGAGCCGATGCCCAGCAGCTCGCCATTCGCGTTGAACAGCGCCGCGCCGCTGTGGTCGGTGCGCGGCGGCGAGGTGAAGAGGGCGCCGTCGATGTGGTATTCCCAATAGCCGGAGAACGCCCGCCGCGAGACGAGGTGCGCCACGCTCAGGTCGCCGGCGTCGCCGCCGCTGGCGATCATCAGCGGGTCGTCGTCGCTCACCGCCGTCGAGTTGCCCAGTGCCACCGGCGGCACCTTCAGCGGAGTGAGTGCCTGCAACAGACCGAAGCCGGAAGCCAGGTCGTAGGCCACGATGCGCGCAGGCACCACCCGGCCGGTGCCCAGCTGCAGCTCGACGTCATCTGCTTCGAGGATGAGGTAGCCGATGGTGACGATGAGCCCGTCGCTGCCGATCACCACGCCCGAGCCCTGGCGGACCTGGCCCAGTGTGTCGCTGGAGCGTGCGTGGTCCACCGCCACGCTTCGCACGCCCACCACTGCCGAATGCGCCCGTTCGAGTGCGGCGATCTTGGCTTCGATTTCGGGGCTGTGCTCGTGCCGGAGGTCCTGCGCCGCGGCGGGCGCTGCAGCCAGGGCGAAGGTCAGCCCCAGCAGCCCGAGCAAATGCGACGACCTGGACCACCAGCGCATGACGACCTCCACGCGAAGGTCTTCAGCATGATCCTTTTTCGTGCCCCTCGGAAGCTCAGGGGCATGGCGGTTGCCGCGCCGTGCTCAGAAGCGCCGGCGGCCCTTGAACGGCGGCTGGCCGCGCCAGTAGCGGATCATCAGGAAGGCGCCCAGCATGCCGCCCAGGTGGGCGAAGTGGGCGACGAGGTCTTGCGCATGCAGGCCCACCCAGAGTTCCAGCACGCCAAAGACGATGACGTAGGTCTTCATCGTCATCTGCACCGGCGGGATGACCAGCGTGATGACCTTGTTGGGAAACAGCATGGCCTGCGCCAGCAGCAGGCCGTAGATGATGCTGTTGACGCCGACCATCATCGACGGCCGGCCGGTGAGCGTGGTCAGCAGCAGTTCGATCATGGCGGCGGTCAGCCCGCAGGCGGTGACGAACTGCAGGTAGCGCTTCTCGTTCCAGAGGTACTCCAGCGGCGCGCCGAAGATCCACAGGCCCAGCAGGTTGAACAGCAGCTGGACGATGTCGCCGTGCACCAGCACATAGGTGAACACCTGCCAGGGCTGGAACGAGAAACTCAGCGGATACAGCGCCAGCCAGGTGCGGATGTCCACTCCCGTGGCCATGAGGCCGATGTCGCCGACAAAGAAGACGGCCGTCAGTGCGATCAGGAACCACTTGGTGATCTTTGGAACCGGCGGCATTCAAAGGTCCTCGTCAAAACGGAAACGCAAGCGTACTAGGTTTCAGTGCCGAGGCGCCACAAGCCGTGCTCCCGTACGGCGAGCACCGCAGCGCCCAGATCGGCTGCCGCAGCAGGCAAGCAAATGCTCTTTGGTGCCGGAGGCCGGACTCGAACCGGCACGGGGTATTAGCCCGGTGGATTTTGAATCCACTGCGTCTACCGATTTCGCCACTCCGGCCAATGGGATGGGCGTGGGTACGCGCTTGAGGGGCCGGATTATGGCATGGGAGCGTGGGTCATTCGCCTGGGTCACAATGGACGCCATGAGCTCACGCAACATCCAGTACCCGACCGTCGAGGACGTGATCGGCAATACCCCGCTCGTGCGCCTTGTGCGCGTTCCCGGCGTCGACAACGAGCAGCGCGGCAACGTCATCCTCGGCAAGCTGGAAGGCAACAACCCCGCCGGTTCGGTGAAGGACCGGCCCGCGATCAGCATGATCCGCCGCGCCGAGGAGCGTGGCGAGATCAAGCCCGGCGACACGCTCATCGAGGCGACCTCGGGCAACACCGGCATCGCGTTGGCCATGGCCGCGGCCATCCGCGGCTACCGCATGCTGCTCATCATGCCGGAGGACCTGAGCGTCGAGCGTGCGCAGACGATGAAGGCCTTCGGTGCGGAGCTCATCCTCACGCCGCGCTCGGGCGGCATGGAATACGCACGCGACCTGGCCGAGCAGATGCAGCGCGACGGCAAGGGCCGCGTGCTCGACCAGTTCGCCAATGCCGACAACCCGCGCATCCACTACGAGACCACGGGGCCTGAGATCTGGCGCGACACGCAAGGCAGCATCACGCACTTCGTGAGTGCCATGGGCACGACGGGCACCATCACCGGCACCTCGCGCTTCCTCAAGGAAAAGAGCCAGGACATCCGCGTGATCGGCGCGCAGCCGGCTGAAGGCTCGCGCATCCCGGGCATCCGCAAATGGCCCGAGGCCTACATGCCCAAGATCTACGATCCGACGTGGATCGACGAGCAGGTGCTCGTGACGCAAAGCGATGCGGAGAACATGGTGCGACGGCTCGCTCGCGAAGAGGGCCTGTTTGCCGGCATCTCGGCCGCGGGTGCGTGCTGGGTGGCGCTGGAAATCGCCAAGAAGGTGGAGAACGCGACCATCGTGTTCGTGGTGTGTGATCGCGGCGATCGCTATCTCTCCACGGGGGTGTTTCCGGCATGACCGCACCCGTCCCCTACAAGTTCTGCCCGCAGTGCGCCACCGAGCTTCGCTATGTGACGCAGGATGAAGACGGCGGACCCAAGAGCCGCCTGCGCTGCCCGGCCTGCAATTGGACGCACTGGAACAACCCGACGCCCGTGCTGGCCGCGGTGATCGAACTGGCGGACCGCAACGGCCAGGTGCTGCTCGCACGCAACGCCGCATGGCCCGGCAAATTCTTCGGACTCATCACCGGCTTCATGGAAGCGGGCGAGACGCCGGAAGACGGCATCCGCCGCGAGGTGGCCGAAGAGACCTCGCTCAGCGTCGATGCGCTCAAGCTCATCGGCGTGTACGACTTCCAGCGAATGAACCAGGTGATCATCGTGTACCACGCGCTGTCTCGTGGCGAGATCAAGCTGTCGCCGGAGCTGGCCGAGTACCGGCTGTACGAGCCCGAGGAGCTCAAGTGCTGGCCTGCCGGGACCGGCTACGGCCTGGCCGACTGGCTGCGCTCACGAGGCATCGAGCCCGACTTCATCGAGCTGCCGCCCAGGCCGCAGTCGAACTGAGGACCCCACGATGGAAGCGAACAAGGAAATCGACACCCGCGGCCTGAACTGCCCGCTGCCCATCCTGAAGGCCAAGAAGGCCTTGTCGGAGATGGCCAGCGGCGAGGTGCTGAAGGTGGTGGCGACCGACCCCGGGTCCGTGCGCGACTTCCAGGCCTTCGCGCGGCAGACGGGCAACGAACTCGTCGAGCAGAGTTCCGCCAACGACGAGTTCGTGCACTACCTGCGGCGGCGCTGAGCGCGCCGCACGGGTTCAGATCTCCAGGCTCTTCAGGTATTCCTTGAAGCCCGCACCCAGCTGCGGGTGCTGCATCGCCAGTTCCACATTGGCCTGCAGGAAGCCTTCCTTGCTGCCGCAGTCGTAGCGCTTGCCGTCGTAGCGGTAGGCGAAGACCTTCTCTCGGCGCAGCAGGCCGGCGATGCCGTCGGTGAGCTGGATCTCGCCGCCCACGCCGCGCGGCTGGTTGGCGATTTCATGGAACACGCCCGGCGTGAGGATGTAGCGGCCCGCCACGCCCAGTCGGGAAGGCGCCACTTCCGGTGCGGGTTTTTCGACAATGCGGCTCACGTCCATGAGCTTGTCGTTGACCTGCGTGCCCGCCACGATGCCGTAGCGCCGGGTGTGCTCGGCCGGCACTTCCTGAACAGCGAGGATGGATGCGCGCCAATCGGCGAATTGATCGACCATCTGCTTGAGCACCGGCGGCTCGCCCACCATCAGGTCATCAGCCAGCAGCACCGCAAACGGGTTGTTGCCTACCAGACGCTGTGCGCACAGCACCGCGTGGCCCAGGCCCAGGGCCTGGGCCTGGCGCACATAGATGCATTCCATGTCGTCCGGCTTGACACTGCGCACCACTTCGAGGAGCTCGGCCTTGCCCGCTTGTTCAAGGGCTACCTCCAACTCGAAAGTCATGTCAAAGTGATCCTCGATCGGTCGCTTGTGGCGGCCCGTGACGAAGATCATTTCCCGCACGCCGGCGGCGTAAGCTTCCTCCACGGCGTACTGGATCAGAGGCTTGTCGACAACAGGCAGCATTTCCTTCGGCTGAGCCTTGGTGGCCGGGAGAAAACGCGTGCCAAGACCAGCCACGGGAAAGATCGCTTTGTTGACCAACATTTACTTACAATCTCCGCAGAAAAGGTGAATTCGGGTGCTTGAGCCATTCTGGCATGAGCAAAAACCTGACCTGCCCCTCCGCACCTCACGCACACCCCGCATGGACTTGCTGATCGTCGAACCCCTGGAGGATGAAGTCACGCAGTGGCTGAGTGCGCGCCACACGGTGCGCTACGCCCCTGAGCTGGCGCGCGACCCCCGGGAGTTCCGCAAGGCGCTCTACAACGTGCGTTCCCTGATCATCCCGCCATCCGTCTCGCTGGACCAGCACGCCTTGCACTACGCTCCCGTGCTTCGGGTGGTGGGCCGGGTGAGCTCCGGGGTGGAGAACATCGACCTGGACGCCTGCTCCCGTGCCGGCGTCGAAGTGGTGCGCAGCGTCACCGCCACGGCGCAGGCCGAGGCCGAGTTCATGATCGGCGCGCTGCTGTCACTGCTGCGCCGCGTGCCGGTGATCGGCTCGGACGGCCTTCAGGTGGGGCGCGAACTGAGCGCAGCCACCGTGGGCATGGTCGGCATGACGCCGTCGGCCCGTTCGATGTCGCAGCTGCTGTCGGCCTTCGGCTCCAAGGTGGTGGGCTACGACCCCTCGCTGCACGCCACCGACCCCGTGTGGGACCGCTGGCGCGTCAAGCCGCTGGGCCTGCGCGAGCTGCTGGAAACCTGCGACGCGGTGTGCGTGCAGCTGCATTACTTCAGCCGCTACCACGGCTTGCTGGGCGAGCGCTTCCTGCCTTATTGCAAGCCTGATCAGGTCATCGTCAGCATTGCCCACTCGGGCCTGTTCGATGAGCATGCACTGGCCCAGGCCCTCAACAGCGGTCGCCTGGCCGCCGTGTGGCTGGACAGCATGGAGCCCGGCTGGCTGGACGAAGGCCGCCCGCTGGCGGGCAGCCCCACGCTCCAGATCACGCCGCGCGTGGCCAGCACCACCCGCGAGTCGCGCCTGCGCGCCGCCTGGGCGGTGGCCAAGCGCATCGATGAGCTGCTGAGCCTCACGCCCGCAGCCCAGCCGGAATTCAAGTCGACGAGCCCAGGAGTTTCACTTGATCTAGCAGCCGGTCCCGCTTCGCCGTGAACTCGGCCACGCGCTGCTTCTCCTGAGCCACCACCTCGGGCTTGGCCCGGGCGACGAAGCTCTCGTTCGAGAGCTTGGCGTTGGCCTTGGCGATCTCGCCGTCCAGGCGCGTGGCTTCCTTGCTCAGGCGCTCGATCTCGGCGGCGACGTCGATTTCCACGTGCAGCGCCAGGCGCACGTCGCCGGACACGGCCACGGGTGACACGCCAGCGGCCTTTGCGAACTCGGCTTCGTCGGTGAAGAGCCTCACTTCAGTGGCCTTGGCCAGTGTCTTGATGACCGGTGCCGCGGCGTTGAGGAATGCCGCATCGCCAATGGCGTACAGCGGCACACGCTCTTGCGGCCCGAGGTTCATCTCGCTGCGCAGGCTGCGGGTGGCACCCACCAGATCCTTCAGGCGGGTCATCCAGGCATCCGCAATCGCATCGATGCGATCCGGCTGCGATTGCGGATACGGCGCCGCCACGATGCCGACCTGATCATCGGCCGCCTTGCGCCCGGCCACCGGCGCCACGCGCTCCCACAGCTCGGCGGTGATGAACGGCGCCACCGGATGCAGCAGCCGCAGCGCCGCCTCCAGCACGCGGATCAGCGTGCGCCGCGTGGCGCGCTGCTGGGCCTCGTCGCCGGTCTGGATCTGCACCTTGGCGATCTCGATGTACCAGTCGCAATACTCTTCCCACACGAACTGGTAGATGGCGCTGGACACGAGGTCGAGCCGGTATTCCGCAAAGCCCTTCGCGACCGCGGCTTCCACGCGCTGCAACTCGCTGGTGATCCAGCGGTCCGCGTTCGAGAAGTTCATGTAGCCGTGGAAGGGGCCGCCCGGCGCGCATTCTTCCTTCGAATGCTCCTTGAGCCCGCAGTCGAAGCCCTCGCAATTCGAGAGCACGAACTTCGTCGCGTTCCAGAGCTTGTTGCAGAAGTTGCGGTAGCCCTCGCAGCGCTTGGTGTCGAAGTTGATGTCGCGGCCCAGGCTCGCGTAGCTGGCCATGGTCAGGCGCAGCGCATCGGAGCCGAAGGCGGGAATGCCTTCGGGGAATTCCTTCTCCACGCGCTTGGCGACCTTGGGCGCGGTCTCGGGCCGGCGCAAGCCGCTGGTGGATTTGCGCACCAGTTCTTCCAGCCCCACGCCCTGGATCAGGTCCACCGGGTCCAGCACGTTGCCTTCGCTCTTGCTCATCTTCTGGCCATGCGAGTCGCGCACGAGGCCGTGGATGTACACGTCGCGGAAGGGCACCTGGCCGGTGAAGTGCACCGTCATCATGATCATCCGGGCGACCCAGAAGAAGATGATGTCGAAGCCCGTCACCAGCACGGTGGAGGGCAGGAAGAGACTCATCTCCTTGGTCTGCGCGGGCCAGCCGAGCGTGGAGAAGGGCACGAGGGCGGACGAGTACCAGGTGTCGAGCACGTCTTCGTCGCGCGTCAGTTCACCCGCGTAGCCTGCCGCCTGTGCCTTGGCGCGAGCTTCTTCCTCGCTGCGGCCGACGAAGATTTCGCCATTGGTGCCGTACCACGCCGGAATCTGATGTCCCCACCAGAGCTGGCGCGAGATGCACCAGTCCTGGATGTTCTTCATCCACTGGTTGTAGGTATTGACCCATTGCTCCGGCACGAATCGCACGCGGCCGTCCTGCACCACCTCGATGGCCTTCTCCGCGATGGACTTGCCGTCGCGGCCGGGCTTGCTCATGGCGACGAACCACTGGTCGGTGAGCATGGGCTCGATGACCTGGCCGGTGCGCTCGCAGCGCGGCACCATCAGCTTGTGCTTCTTCACTTCGACGAGAAAGCCTTGCGCTTCGAGGTCGGCAACGATCTTCTTGCGTGCGGCGAAGCGGTCCAGGCCTTGGTAGGCCTCGGGTGCGTTCTCGTTGATCTTCGCGTCCAGCGTGAGCACGCCGATGACCGGAAGCTTGTGGCGCAGGCCCACCGCGTTGTCGTTCACGTCGTGCGCGGGCGTCACCTTCACCACGCCCGTGCCGAACTCGCGGTCCACGTAGTCGTCGGCGATGACGGGGATGGTGCGGTTGCACAGCGGCAGCGTCACCTGCTTGCCAATGAAGGCGGTGTAGCGCTCGTCCTCTGGATGCACCATCACGGCGGTGTCGCCCAGCATGGTCTCGGGCCGCGTGGTGGCCACCACCATCTCGCCCGAGCCGTCGGCCAGCGGGTAGCGGATGTGCCAGAGCGAGCCGTCTTCTTCTTCGCTCGTCACCTCCAGGTCGGACACGGCGGACTTGAGCACCGGGTCCCAGTTGACCATGCGCTTGCCGCGGTAGATGAGGCCTTCCTCGTACAGCTTGACGAAGGTGTCGGTCACCACGCCGGAGAGCTTGTCGTCCAGTGTGAAGTACTCATGCTGCCAGCTCACGCTGTCGCCCAGGCGGCGCATCTGCTGCGTGATGGTGTTGCCGCTGTGGGCTTTCCATTCCCACACGCGGGCGACGAAGTTCTTGCGGCCCAGGTCGTAGCGCGACTGGCCCTTGTCCTGCAGCTGCCGCTCCACCACGATCTGCGTGGCGATGCCGGCGTGGTCCGTGCCCGGCACCCACAGCGTGTTGAAGCCACGCATGCGGTGGTAGCGCGTCAACGAGTCCATGATGGTCTGGTTGAACGCGTGCCCCATGTGCAGCGTGCCGGTGACGTTGGGCGGCGGCAGCTGGATGGAGAACGAGGGCTTCTTCTCGTCGAGCGTGGGCGCGTATACGCCACTCTTCTCCCACAGCGGCGCCCAATGGGCCTCGATGGCGGCGGGTTCGAAGGATTTGGCTAGGTCGCTCATGGGGGAGACGGTGCTGTCCACCCTGGACGGGCGGAGGTTGAAACGGGGGAGGGTCGATTGTAGGGGCGCTGCCAGTGAGCCGATCGCGGTTCCGGCCACCTCGAGTCGAGTGAGCCGGCGGCTTTCGCCGCCGGACCTAGACTGCACGGATGAGTACCACCAATGCAGCATGGGAAGAGCGCCTGGCCGAGTTGTGGCTGGCCCTCGATCAGCACGAACCCGAAGCGTTCGTCGCGCGACTTGACACCCTGGTCGCCGAGCTGCCGCCCGGCAGTGCCATCGGGTTGTTCGAGCGTGGTGCGGCGCAGGACTCCACGGGGCATCCGGAACGGGCGGTTCCGCTCTATCGCCTCGCCCTGGAGGCAGGCTTGACGGGACTGCGTCGCCGCCGAGCGGTCATCCAACTGGCCAGCTCCTTGCGCAACCTCGGCCAGGCCCAGGAAGCCGCCGGGTTGCTGACCGAGGAACTGCACGCACCCAGTGACGAGCTCGACGGTGCCGTCCGCGCCTTCCTGGCGCTTGCGCTGGTGGAGCTGGGGCGAGAGCGTGAAGCAGTCGCTCTGAGCCTGGCTGCTCTTTCCCGCTACCTGCCTCGGTACAACCGATCGCTGGCGCGCTACGCCCAGGCACTCGCGCCGTCGACGGTGCTTTGACGGACTCGCCCATGAACCTGAGCCTCCTGGCGTGGGCTGGTCCAGTGCCAGACTTTCCTGATGACGCAGGCCGCCATGACCGGCGCCGCTGCGGCTACATGAACAGATGCTCCCCGGCGTTGTCCCCGCCCAGCACCACGTAGTTCACCTTGCGGATGTCCGCCAGCTTCGTCCCGCCGGCATACGAGATCGAGCTCTGCACATCCTCGCGCATCTCGCGCAGGGTATCGGCCAGGCGGCCCTTCACCGGCTCCAGGATGCGCTTGCCCTCCACGTGCTTGTACTCGCCCTTGTTGAAGTCGCTGGCGCTGCCGTAGTACTCCTTGAACAGCTTGCCGTCGACTTCCACGGTGCGGCCCGGTGATTCCTCATGGCCCGCAAACAGCGACCCGATCATCACCATGCAGGCCCCGAAGCGCACGCTCTTGGCGATGTCGCCGTGATCGCGGATGCCGCCGTCCGCAATGATCGGCTTGGTCGCCACCCGAGCACACCACTTCAGCGCTGACAGCTGCCACCCGCCGGTCCCGAAGCCCGTCTTCAAGCGCGTGATGCAGACCTTCCCGGGACCGATGCCCACCTTGGTCGCATCCGCGCCCCAGTTCTCCAGGTCGATCACCGCCTCCGGCGTGCCCACGTTGCCCGCGATCACGAAGGTCGATGGCAGCTTCTGCTTGATGTGCTCGATCATCCGCCGCACTGTCTCCGCATGCCCATGCGCGATGTCGATGGTGATGTAGTCCACCTTCACGCCCTCGGCCGCCAGCCGGTCGATGACGCTGTAGTCCTCCGCCTTCACGCCCGAGCTGATCGACACGAACAGCCCCTTGTCGTTCATGCGCTTCGCATAGGCCACGCTGTCCAGGTCGAACCTGTGCATGACGTAGAAGTAGTCATTGGCCGCCAGCCATTCCGTGATCGGCTCGTCCACCACCGTCTTCATGTTGGCCGGCACCACCGGCAGGTTGAACACCCGCCCGCCAAATTCCACCGAGCTGTCGCATTCGCTGCGGCTTTGCACGCGGCACTTGCGCGGCAGGAGGAGGACGTTTTCGTAGTCGAAGATTTCCATGCATCGCTTTCCTGTGTTGCCAGACGTTGTGCAGTGTCTGGTCGAAGGCTGCGAGCGCTTGACTTGACTGTCCGGCCTGTGCCCCCGAAGGCCGCCGGCGTGGGCGGTGCGGGCACAAAAAAACCGGGCGACAAAATTTGGGCCCGGTGACGCATTCTACGCGCCGCATTTTTTGCTAGCGCGGATTGCGATTCGACGGGCCCACGTGATCCAGGTCACGTCAGGTGCACTACTCTCCGGGGCAACCCCGATGCCGCCTCGGACATGCCTCCCTACACTTTTTGAAACCGTTTTCTGAATGCGGTACCAGAAGTAGGAGACAACCCATGACGCAGGTGAACGGGTCGCGCCGGCAATGGCTGGCGCAGGCGGTCGGCACAACCGCCGCATTGGCATGGCCGTCGATGGCCGCGCGCGCCGCCGAGCCAGTGGTGAAGGTGGGGCTGAGCCTGCCGCTCACGGCCACGAGCACCGCGGATGCGGTCTCGTCCACCAACATCGTTCCCGACATCGGCCTGGACTACCTTGCGGGTTTTCGCGCCGGCATCGATGCCGAGCGCCACGGCATGAACATCGAGACGGTCGCCCTGGACGACATGTTCAAGCCCGAGCTGGCGAAGGCCAATGTCGAGGCGCTGGAGAAGCAGGGTGTCGTGGCCATCAGCGGCCTGTGGACGACGGAGGCGGCCCGCGCCGCGCTGCCGGTGCTCAAGGCGGCGTCGCTGCCCGCAGTGGGTCTGCGCAGCGGCGCGCCGGACTTGCGCAGCGGCAAGCATTCAATGCTCTTCCATCTTCGACCGGGCTACGAGGAAGAAGTCAGCTCCATGGTCGATGTGATGGGCGGTGCCGGCTTCACCCGCTTCGGCGTGCTCAAGGGGCACGATGAGTACGGCAAGACTTGCCTGCAGCTGCTTCAGTCGAATCCGCGGGCCAAGATCGTGAAGGCCTCATCGGTCAACGGTGGTGCGGCCGAGATGGCACAGGCCGCGCGCGAGGTGGTGTCCGCCGAGGGGGTCCAGGCCCTGATCGTTCTCGCGCCCGTCGAATCCCTCGCGCCGGTGATGACCGAGCTGCGCCTGCGCAAGAGCCCTTTCCTCGCACCGGTCAGCGGCTTGTCGCACGTGCTGTGCAACAAGCTCGCCGTGGCGCGCGACCCGGTGTACCGCGCCTTCGCCGTGACCTGCCCCTACCAGAACCCGTACACCGCGCGCACCGACGTGGCGGGGCGCTTTCGCGATGCCATGGCCGACATCGGCCTGGACCACGCCGATCGCTCCTACTCCGCCTTCGAAGGCTTCATTGCCGGCAGCCTGGTGGCGCGCAACCTGGTGGCGGTGAAGAGCACGCCCACGCGCGAGGCACTGGCGCGTTCGTTGCGCAGCCGCCCGCACGACCTGGGCGGCATGCGCATCGCCTTCGACGACAAGCAGGTGGGCTACCGCCACGTGAGCTTCCTGTACAAGTCGCCGGTGGACGGCATCTTCCGGGCGTAGGCGGTCGAGCCATGTACGTGATGTAGGCCGGTCCCGCCCAGTACCACAACGCCGGGCCGGGGCGGATCGGCGGGGCGCCATCGTGCCTCCCTAGAATGGCCGGATGAGCAGTCCGACGCCCCTCCTCGCCAACCTCAACGACGAACAGCACGAAGCGGTCACGTTGCCGCCTCGGCCTGCGCTCATCCTCGCGGGTGCGGGCTCGGGCAAGACGCGCGTGCTCACCACGCGCATCGCCTGGCTCATCCAGACCGGGCAGGTGTCGCCCGGCGGGGTGATGGCGGTGACCTTCACCAACAAGGCCGCCAAGGAAATGCTCACGCGCCTGGGCGCGATGCTGCCCATTCCCGTGCGTGGCATGTGGATCGGCACCTTCCACGGCCTGTGCAACCGCTTCCTGCGGGCGCACTGGAAGCTGGCCGCGCTGCCGCAGGGCTTCCAGATCCTCGACTCGTCGGACCAGGTGTCGGCCGTCAAGCGCGTCATCAAGGCGATGAACCTCGATGAAGAGCGCTTCGTGCCCAAGCAGGTGACGTGGTTCATCGCTGGCTCGAAGGAAGACGGCCTGCGCCCCAAGGACGTGCAGGCGCGCGACGAGAACACGCGCACCATGATCCGCGTCTACGAGGCCTACGAGGAGCAGTGCCAGCGCGAAGGCGTGGTCGACTTCGCCGAGCTGATGCTGCGCACCTACGAGCTGATGCGCGACAACGAAGCCCTGCGCGAGCACTACCAGCGGCGCTTCCGGCACATCCTGGTCGACGAGTTCCAGGACACGAACAAGCTGCAGTACGCCTGGCTCAAGATGTTCGCCGGCCCGCAGGCCGCCATCTTCGCCGTGGGCGACGACGACCAGAGCATCTATGCCTTCCGCGGCGCGCAGGTGGGCAACATGGCCCAGTTCGAGCGCGAGTTCAAGGTCGAGAAGGTCATCAAGCTGGAGCGCAACTACCGCTCCTTCGGCAACATCCTCGACTCGGCCAACGAACTCATCTCGCGCAACTCGCGGCGCCTGGGCAAGAACCTGCGCACCGAGGCCGGGCCGGGCGAACCGGTGCGGGTGTATGAATCGACCAGCGACTTCGGCGAGGCGCAGTGGCTGCTGGAGGAGATCCAGCAACTGCACCGCGAAGGCATGCCGCGCAGCGACATCGCGCTCCTGTACCGCAGCAATGCGCAGAGCCGGGTGATCGAGAGCGCGCTGTTCAATGCGGGCGTTCCGTACAAGGTGTATGGCGGCCTGCGCTTCTTCGAGCGCGCCGAGGTGAAGCATGCGCTGTCGTACCTGCGGCTCATCGAGAACCCCAACGACGACACCAGCTTCCTGCGGGTGGTGAACTTCCCGACGCGCGGCATCGGCGCGCGCAGCGTGGAACAGTTGCAGGATGCCGCGCGGGTGAGCGGCCGCAGCCTGTGCCAGAGCGTGGGCGCAGTGACGGGCAAGAGCGGCGTCAACCTGCAAGGCTTCGTGCGCATGGTCGACGACATGCGGGAAGCCACGCGCGGGCTCACGCTGCGCGAGATCATCGAGCACATGCTGCATGCCAGCGGACTCGTGGACTTCTACAGGACCGACAAGGATGGCAAGGAGCGGCTGGAGAACCTGGAAGAACTGGTCAATGCAGCGGAAGCCTTCGTGACGCAGGAAGGCTTTGGCAAGGACGCGGTGGCGCTGCCGGTGGATGAGGTGGCTGCTGTTTCCGCGCCGCAGACAGAGAGCGTTCGTCAGGAACTCGCGGCCGCCGTCACCCCCGACGCCGAGACCGGCGAGATCATGTCGCCGCTGGCCGCCTTCCTCACGCATGCGTCGCTCGAAGCTGGCGACAACCAGGCCCAGGCCGGGCAGGACGCCATCCAGCTCATGACCGTCCATTCCGCCAAGGGGCTGGAGTTCGATGCGGTCTTCATCACCGGCCTGGAAGAGGGCCTGTTCCCGCACGAGAACAGCCTGTCCGACGTGGACGGGCTGGAGGAAGAGCGGCGCCTCATGTACGTCGCCATCACGCGCGCCCGCAAGCGGCTGTACCTGAGCTTCAGCCAGACGCGCATGCTGCATGGCCAGACGCGCTACAACGTGAAGAGCCGCTTCTTCGACGAGCTGCCCGAGCCGGCGCTCAAGTGGATCACGCCACGCAACCAGGGCTTCGGGTCAGGCTTTGCCCGCGAGTATCAATCGGCCTGGTCGCGCGGGTCGGGCATGGGCTCGATGGTCGGCGCAGGCCGCGTGGAGCCGCGCGCACCCGCGGTGGTGCCCAGGGCGCCCAGCCACGGACTGCGCGCCGGCCAGAGCGTGTTCCACAACAAGTTCGGCGAAGGCGTGATCGTCACGCTAGAAGGCAGCGGCGACGATGCGCGGGCACAGGTGAATTTCGGCAGGCACGGCACGAAGTGGCTGGCGCTGAGCGTCGCGAAACTCACGCCCGTCGAGTAGGGTGGGGTCTACAAAAGGCCTGCCCGCTTGACGGCTCGATAGCGGTTCACCAGCTCCGCCGGCAAGTGCGCCGGCTCCACGTCGATCAGCAAGCCATCGCGCCCCGCCAGCTTCTGGAACGCATCGCTGCGTGTCTGCGCAAAGAGGTGGGCGCCAGCGACTTCCACGACCTGTCGATGCGTGTCCAGCGGCTGCTCGGCCATCTCGCGCAGCACCCGTTCGCGCAGGCTGGCCAGCAGCACCAGGTGCCGTGAGCGCAGCAGTTGCAAGGCAGGCTCCAGTTCACGCGCATCCTCGTCGCGGAAGTTCGTCAGCACCACGATGAGCGCGCGCTTGTGCTGCACCCGCATCAGGTCGCGGGCCGCGAGCAGGTAGTCCGAATGCGTGGCCTTGGGCTGCACGTCGTACAGCGTGGCCATCAAGCCATTCAGCGCGGCATTGCCTTTGCGAGGAGCGAAGCGCCGCATGTCCGACGCATCGGTGCCGAAGGTCATGGCGCCCACTTCGTCGCCTTCCTTCAGCGCGACGTAGGCCAGCAGCATCATCGCGTTCAGCGCTTCGTCGAAGTGGCTGCCGTTGCGTGAGGCCGGGCCTTCGTCCGCGCGCATGCGGCGGCCGCAATCCAGCAGGAACATCACGCACTGGTCGCGTTCGTCCTGGAACTGCCTCACGATGGGCCGGCTGTGCTTGAGCGTGGCCTTCCAGTCGATGTGGCGGATGGCATCTCCCACCTGGTAGTCGGCCAACTGCTTGAAGTCGGTGCCGGCGCCGCGCTGCGCGTAGCTCTTGATGCCGATGTCTGCCAGCCGCCGGTCGCTCGCCAGCCAGGCATAGCGCGATACCGCCGCGAAGTTCGGATACACCCGCAGCGATTCCTTCTCGCCCACGCGCCGCACCCACTCGAAGGTGCCGTGCAGCGTGCGCACGCGCAGCTCCGCCGGCTCGAAGCTCACCGGCCCGCGCATGCGCGGCACGATGAGGTAGTGCACCTCGGTGCGGGCCTGGGCCGGCACCAGTACCTTCAGCGGCAGGCCCTCGAAATCCAGCGAGGGATCGACGTGGTCGAACAGCTCCACTTGCCAGGTGTTCGGGCCTTCGTTGACGAGCGCGCAGGCCAGGTTGTGCTGCACGCCCAGCGCCAGCGCCGCGGGCATGCGCCGCTTCCACACCAGCGGCATGTGCCGCCAGGCCACCATGCTGCGCATGATGTCCACCAGCGCCCACAGCGTGCCGACGATGGCCGCGGCAATGGCGGCCTTCACGACAGTGTCGTACGGCACGCCCGCAACCAGCGCGACGATGGCGGCGCCACCGGCAGCGGCCACCGTCCACAAGGTGGCGCGGCTGGGGATCAGGGGAAGACGCACGTTGGTCGGTCCCGGTCCGTCAAAGGCGCGGCGCGTCCACGCTGTCGAGCATGGTCGCCAGCAGCTCGTCGGTCTTGCGGCCTTCCAGCTGCGCATCGGGCGAGAGCAGCACGCGGTGGCGCAGCACGGGCAGCGCGTGTTTCTTGACGTCATCAGGCGTCACGTAGTCGCGGGCATCCAGAAGCGCCGCCGCGCGCGCGGCACGCACCAGCGCGATGGCGCCGCGCGAGCCCGAGCCGTTGGCAATGCCCGGCCAGTTGCGCGTGGCGCGTGCGATGCGCACGGCGTAGTCCACCACCTTGTCGTCCACGCGGATGAAGCTGGCCATCTTCTGCAAGGCCATCACGTTGCGCTCGTCCAGGCGCGGCTGCACGCCGGCCAGCGGCAGCTGGTCGCCGCTTTGCGCGGTGGTGGTGCGCACGACGATGGCTGCCTCGTCAGCCAGGCTCGGGTAGCCGACCTCGATCTTGAAGAGGAAGCGATCGAGCTGCGCTTCCGGCAGCGGGTAGGTGCCTTCGGTCTCCAGCGGATTCTGCGTGGCCAGCACCATGAAGGGCCGCGACAGCGGCAGCGTCTGGCCTTCGAGCGTGACCTGGTACTCCTGCATCACTTCCAGCAGCGAGGCTTGCGTCTTGGCCGGCGCGCGGTTGATTTCATCGGCCAGCAGCAGGTTGGTGAATACCGGGCCCTTGATGACTCGCAGCGAACCGAGATCGGCGCTGGAGCCGGCCTTCACGTCGAGCACGGCGTGGCCGGTGATGTCCGAAGGCATCAGGTCGGGCGTGAACTGCACACGGGCATATTGCAGCGACAGCGCCTTGGCGAAGGCGCGCGCCAGCAGCGTCTTGCCCAGCCCCGGCACGCCTTCGATGAGCACGTGCCCCGAGGCCACCAGTGCGATCAGCGTCTGGTCCACCACCTCGCGCTGGCCGACCACCGCCTTGCCCACTTCGTCGCGCAGTGCGGACAAGACTTCGGCGGCACGGCTGATGTCGGCAGGGTTGATTTGCATGTCGTTTCCTCGGTGAACGTTTTTCTGGATCAGCGGTTCAGGGTCAGTCGCCGCGTGGCGGTTTCCAGCAGGGCCAGGGCGGTGACCAGGTCGCGGCGGGGCCGGTTGAGCGTGGTGTCCATTGCACGCGCCAGCGAGTCGGCATCGACGGCGGTGGCCCGGGCGATGGCCTCGGCGCGCGAGCGGCGATCCAGCTTGTCATGGTCGCGGATGCTGCGGCGCGCCGCCTGCTCCAGAGAGCGCAACTGTGCCCTGTGCAGGGCCTGGCTGTCGCCCTTGAAAATGAAACTCGATGTGCCACGCACCTGCTCGGCCACCGAGCGGCGCGACAGCGGCGGCACCGGCGCCCTCGGCCCGAAGCGCAGGATGGCGCGCCACAGGGCGAGCACGATGAGGCCCGCCGCGATCAGAACGACCGGCGCGGCCTTGTGCCAGATGAGCTTGAGCAGCGGCTCGCGCGTTTCGGAGTCGACAAACCAGACCTCAGGCCGCTCCTTCAGGTTCAGCGCGGCGACGTAGGCCAGCGCGTGGTCGCCGGCGAAGAGTTCGTGGTTGAAGCTCATGCTGCCGAGGATGACCGTGGCCTGGCCCTGGCCCACGGCCACGCGCGCGATCGCGGGGCCGAAGGAGGAATCCACCGACCACAGCAGCGGCGACTTGCTGACCAGGAAGACCCGCTCCATGCCCGTGCACATCTTGTAGCTGCGCGGTTCGTCGTAGGCGCCAGGGCGCGCGGTGGATTCGTTGCCGCCGAAGCATGGCGTCGGCGTGGGGTCGGGCAGCAAGCGGCGAGGGCGGCGCGGGGGTGGCGGCGGTGGCGGTGCACTGGCCGCGCCGCCGCGCCGCGCGGTGCGCTTGTCCGCTTCATCGTTGTCGATGCCGATCCACTTCGGCCGCTTCCATTGCTCCGACACCAGGTGCCCGCCGGCCTGCACCCAGGCCTGCAGGCGCTTGTCGCGCTCGGGAAAGAAGTCGTAGTCCCAGGAGTTGAGCACCAGCGTCGCGCTGGTGGGCGGCAGGCGGTCGAGGTTGTCCGGCGACACCACCTTGCCGCCCAGCTCGCGCACGAGCTTCTTGGCGGCGTAGTGCATGTCCTTGGCGGCTTCGCCCTTGGCCGGGTCGGGCACGCGCTCGTCGGCCCAGTAGGTGTTGTTGACGAACCAGAGGCCACCCAGCGCCAGCGCCACGACGAAGGCGATGTTCCAGACCAGGTCGCGATGCAGCGTCATGCGGCGGCCTCCGTGCGGGCCTTGCGCGGCAACTGCGCGTCGAAGCGGTCGCACAGCGACATCACCTGCGCATCGTCCGGCGTGCGTGCGCCGTAGACCGTGAGCAGCCAGGCCTGCACCAGGCCCTGGAAGAAGCCGCTCGCCTCGCCGGACAGTGAACGTGAGGCCAGCACCACGCAGTCGCCCTCGGTGTTGGCGGCGCGGATGGGCACTGCATGCTCGTGCACCAGCCGCGACAGCGCACCGCGGTACAGCAGCGACAGCGCCGCCCGGTGCTCCCCGCGCTGCCACAGCGCGCGTGCCGTGCCGGCGATGTCCTCGGGCAGGCTCTCGGGGCGGATGTCGAGGTCTCGCACGTGGCTGGGCAACACGACCTTGGTGCGAGAGGCCAGCCCGCCATGCACGAAGAACCAGCGGCGCGCGCCGACGACCAGCATCGCCAGGGCCAGGGCGCCGAGCAGCCAGACCAGCAGGCGGCCGGACTCGGCCAGCCAGATGCCGAGGTCGACCAGCCACGAGCGGTCGGCCTTCGGTGTGGGCGCTTCTTCTTCGTCGTCCTTCTTGTCGTCGGACTTGAACTTGAGCGTGCGCTCGGTGTGGCTGCCGCCCAGCAGCGGATCCTTCTGCACCGCGCTTGCGGCGCGGCTCACCTGCTCGACCGTCAGCGGCGCGGCCTGCGTGGCCGCGGCCGGCGTCAGCAGCGCGAGCAGCAGGCCCAGCAGCAGCGCATCAAGCCTGGAAGGCACGCCGAAACTCCTGCTCGATGTCCCAGGCCTCCAGCTCGACCCGGCGGTTGAGGTACATGGCGAATCCCGCGGCCACGTAGAACGGTTCGACTGCCAGCACCACCAGCGCATAGCCGGTGGCGGAGAAGAGGCTCTCGGCCAGCGTGCCGCCGTCTTCCATCCATTGCCAGATGAAGTTGCCGTGCTCGGATGGATTGAACAGCACGCCCAGCACCACCAGCGACAGGATGAAGATCATCTCCAGCTGGTTGAAGGCTCCCTGCAGCGCCATGCCGCTGCCGTGCTTGCCCTTCATGAGCTGGCGGCGGCGCTTGCCCAGGGCCGCGCCGCGCTGGCCTTCGAGCTGGTAGACCGGCTGCGTCATCGCGCGCCACGGCGACAGGCGGCGCAGCGTGAGCGTGCCGATGAGCTGACCCCACCAGACGCTGCGCTGCGCATCCCACAGGTCGGACAGGCGCGTGCGTTCGCCAAAGACGGCGCGCGACATCACGAACAGCAGCGTGCGGTCCATCCAGGGCTTGAGGCAGAAGATGACCGTGGCCGGCAGCCAGGGCGCGATCTCCACCGTGGACAAGGCCAGCAGCAGCACCACCAGCAGCACCGGGGTGAAGCAGGTCCAGACGTCGCGTGCGTGCTGCTGCACGAGGCGCACGCCCAGGTCGCCGGCTTCCATCATGCCGCGCGGGCGCAGGTTCACGGCGAGGGCATCAACCTGCATGCGCGGCCTCCACCGTGCGCGGGCGGCCCTGCCAGCCGAGGTAGGCCAGCACCATCACCCAGCACAAGCCGCCCACGCCGTACTTGACCTCGGGCGCGATCCAGCGCGACGACGACCAGAAGGCCTCGATGGCCGCTGCGATGAACAGCATGGCGGTCGCGAGGTACATCAGCGGGACTGCATCGGCCGAGGCCTTCCTCAAGGCTTGCGGTCGGCTCAGCCGGCGCGGCGCCACCAGCGCGTGCCCGATGGCCAGGCCCGCGGCACCGGAGATGACGATGGCCGTGAGCTCGAACGCGCCATGCGTGACCACGAAGGAATAGAAGGTCTGCGTGTAGCCCTTGTAGGTGAGGTAGCCGGCCACCGCGCCGATGACCGCGCCGTTGAAGGCCAGGAAGAAGAGGCTGCCCAGCCCGAAGAACACGCCGCCGGCAAAGCATTTGAAGGCAATGCCGATGTTGTTCATGATGTAGAAGCCGAAGGCCGACCAGTCGCCGCCGGCGCTGCGCGTGCGGCCCACCGGGTTGCTGGACGGCCCGTACATCGCATCGAACTCGCGCACGGTGTTGATGTCCTGCACCGACAGCACGAAGCCCGGGTCGAAGTAGCACAGCAGCGCGATGATGACCAGCGGCAGGCCGAACAGCGCGAGTGCCGTCCACATGTACAGCCGGTGCGCACGCACGGCCTGCGGCATGTCGACCAGCACCAGCTGGCCCAGCCGGGCGAGGCTGTTGTCGCCGGCGCGGTACACGGCCTGGTGGGCGCGCTCGGTCAGTGCTTCCAGGCGGACGGTGAGGTGCGTCGGGTAGTCGCGCGAGCGGGCCAGGGCGAGGTGCTCGCAGGTGGCGCGGTACAGCGCGGCGATGCGCGTGGCCGGGCGCTTGCTGGCCTTGTCGACGCGGCGCTTGCCCTTGTCGTCCTTCTTCGTGCGCGGTGCGCCTTCCAGATGCTCCAGCGCCTGGTCCAGCTCGTCCCAGATCGGCCGATAAGTGTTCTCGAATTGCAGCGGGGTCATGTGGTCGTCTCCCGCTTGCCCAGCAGCCATTGGGCGATGCCCAGCATGCGCGCGGTGGCGGTCTGGCCCTCGGCCACCAGGCCCAATCCGGGCGCAGCGATGGTGGCGAGTTCCGCCAGGCGCGCCTCGGTGATGCGGCTGCTGCGCGCGGCCCAGGCGATCACGGCGGCTTGTTCACGCGGGGACAGCGGACGGGCCGGTGCCTGCGGCGGTGCATCCGGCATCGCGCCGTGCAGGGTGACGGGCTTGGCATAGACGACCAGCGTGCCCGCGGCGATGTCGCCCAGGCGCTTGAAGTCGCCACGCATGAGCATGGAGGCGAAGCCGAATCCGTAGAGGAAAGGCAGGAAGTCCGCCGAGCGCAGCAGGTTGCGCACCAGCGAAGCACCGGGCGTGACGGGCAGGCCCGAGTCCATCACCACCTTGATGCCCATCGAGCGCTTGCCGGGCGTGGCGCCCGAGAGCATCAACTCGAAGACCACGGGGTAGAACCACTCGATGAGGAAGAGGACGATGAGCATCACGCCGCCACCGAACCCGCCCAGGCCCTGCAGTGCCATGGACACCACGATGAGCAGCACGAGGCGGATGAAGGCGTCGATGGAGAAGGCGTAGAAGCGCGGCACCACGCCAGCGGGGCGCAATGCGAGGGCGATGCCCTCGGGGGTCTCAGCGGTGAAGCTGGTGTCGAGCGAGGAAGGCCTCATGCGGCAGGCGTGCCCCTTGCGTCGACTGGAACGCTGCCCATCCGTCCTCCGTGGTGAAGCAGTTCGGTTTGGATGGATGGTAGCTGAAGGCCGGGCGAGCGCTCGAGGCCGCGGCGGGGATCAAATCCCGACCGTATCAAACTCCCGATACACGTCCCTCAACCACATCTTCACCCGCTGCCGATCCATCAGCCCCAGCTCCGCCGTTTCCAGCCCGCCGATGTTCTTGGCCGCCCAGAAGCTGCTGTTGGTGGCATCGATCCGGTTCATCACCGAATCGTGCAGGTGCCGCACCGACACCACTTGCGCACCCAGTTCCATCGCCCGGGCCTGCTCGCCGGATTCCTCCAGCACCGAGAAGTCCATGCCGCGCACCTGGTTGCGCACCAGCACGAAGCGCAGCTGGCCGCCGAAGCGGTCGAGCAGTTTCTTGAGCAGGTCCACGGAGTCCTTGCCGGAGTCCATCACGTGCCAGTAGAAGATGGGGATGCCCATCTCGTCGGCCAGGTTCAGCACGCCGGACTCGTCCATCCAGCGCACCAGCGGTTCGTGGGTCTGCGCCGCCAGGTCCACCAGGATGCGACGCTCGGGCTGCTCGACCGCGGCTTCCATGATCGCGTCCAGCGACTCGTAGCGGTCCACCAGCACCGGCGACGCGTAGCCTGAGTAGAAGCGCATCAGCGCGCCGTGGGAGCGGTCGGTGTCGAAGCCGAGGAAGGGCAGGTTGTGGTCGATCAGGTACTGGGCCACGCAGCGCGCGACCACCGACTTGCCCACGCCGCCTTTTTCTCCGCCGATGAAGTGAATGTTGGCCATGCCGTCTCCGTTGGTCTGCTGGTTCGCCGTGTCACGAGGGTGCGATTGTCGGGCCCCTTGTCAGGGACGCGAAAAGGGCGACTTTACCGGGTGCCATGGTCCTGCTGTCAATCGTCTTTCATGAAACCGTCACGCAGACGTAACGCGACCTTCACGGCCTGTTCCTACCCTGCGCGCTGTTTTTTCAACGGAGAGTCCGAATGCGACGCGCGACCCTTGCGGCAGCCCTGCTGTCCGCTTTGGCCATGGCTGGGTGCATCACCACCAGCAACAACGATCCCGCCCCGGCGGCCCCCACCCCGAAGAACGTCATCTTCTTCCTCGGCGACGGCTACGGCATGGTGCCGATGACCGCTGCCCGCATCTACACCGCCGGCGAAGACGGCGAGCTGACGATCGACACCTTCCCCGAGACCGCGTTCATCAAGACCTATTCGAACGACGCCCAGGTCACCGACAGCGCGCCGTCGATGTCGGCCTACATGACTGGCGTGAAGATGAACAACGAAGTCATCTCCATGTCCGCCGATACCCAGGCCCGCAGCCCGGCGGGCGCGTCGTACATCAGCGGTGTGGACAGCACCTGCCCGGCCACGGGCAACGGCACGGCGGTGACCACGCTGCTGGAGCTGGCCAAGGCCGCCGGCCGCGGCACCGGCGTGGTGACCACCACCCGTGTGACGCACGCGACGCCTGCGGCCACCTACGCGCACCTCTGCCACCGCGATGGCGAGAACACCATCGCCGCGCAGCTCGTGCCCGGCGGCGCGGGCTACAACACCGCGCTGGGCACCGACGGCGTGGATGTGGTGCTGGGCGGCGGCTGGCAGCACTTCCTGGCCCAGGGTGATGCGAAGGGCTCGGTGCGCACTGACGCGCGCGACCTCGTGGCCGAGATGAGGGCCAAGGGCTACAGCTATGTCACCGACCCTGCCGCCCTGTCGGCCGTGCCGGCCTCGACCACCAAGCTGCTGGGCCTGTTCAACAAGAGCCACATGAACTTCGACATCGACCGCGATCCGGCCAAGGAGCCCAGCCTCGCGGAGATGACGACCAAGGCCATCGACCTGCTGGCCAACAACAAGAAGGGCTATTTCCTGATGGTGGAAGGCGGCCGCATCGACCAGGCGCTGCACCCGACGCTCGCCCGCAAGGCGCTGCAGGACGCGAAGGCGTTCGACGAGGCGATCGCCGCGGCCATCGCCAAGGTCAAGGCGGTCGACCCCGAGCTGAAGAACACGCTCATCGTGGTCACGGCCGACCATGACCACACGATGGTGATGAACGGCTACGCCGCCCGCACCGGCAAGACCACCGATGCCAACCCCGGCATCCTCGGCCTGATGCGCGACTTCACCGACCCCAGCAAGCCGGCGGTCGATGCCGACGGCATGCCCTTCACCACGCTGGTGTTCGGTAACGGCGAGAACCGCGTCAACACCGCCCGCAGCGCGATGACGGTGCTGACCGATGCCGCGGTGTACGACAAGAACTACCACCAGGAAGCGGTGGTGCAGATGCCCACGGGCGGCGAAACGCACGGCGGCGCGGACGTGTTCCTCGGGGCCATGGGCCTGGGCGCGGACACCTTCCACGGCGTCATGGACAACACCAAGGTGTTTTCGCTGGTGAAGGCGGCAGTGGGGTTGTGAGCCCTGTCACAAAACCGCCATCCACCCTCCCGACATTTGAGATCACGATGAACATCAAGCATTCCCTCATCGCAGCGGCATTGACCACGACCCTTGCCGCGACCCTGGCACCGCAGGCCTTCGCCGCGGGCGAAGCCAAGAACGTCATCTTCTTCCTCGGCGACGGCATGGGCCCGGTGACCATCACCGCGTCGCGCATCTGGAAGTACAAGGAAGAAGGCCAGCTGGCCATGGAGACGCTGCCGTACACCGCCCGCGTCAAGACCTATTCGCTGGACGCGCAGACCACCGACAGCGCGCCCTCGATGGCGGCCTACATGACCGGCGTGAAGACGCGCAACGACGTCCTTTCGATGGACGGCAACACCTTCGCCAAGGCACCGGGCAAGGACGCCACCACCGGCGTGAGCGCCGCGGTGGACAACTGCCCGGCCACCGGCAACGGCGGCCCGTCGACCACGCTGCTGGAGCTGGCCATCGCCAAGGGCAAGGCCACGGGCGTGATCTCGACTGCGCGCCTCACGCACGCCACGCCGGGCGCGACCTATGCGCACAGCTGCCACCGCGACGCCGAATACAACATCGCCCGCCAGGCGGTGCCCGGCGGCGCCGGCGCCAACGCGGCGCTGGGCAACGGCGTGGACGTGATGATGGGTGGCGTGAGCAACTACTGGCGCCCCTTCGATGCGACCACGCGTCCCAAGGGCCGCCCGGACGGCCGCGACCTCGTGGCCGAGCTGCAGGCCAAGGGCTACAACTTCGTGAGCGACCTGTCGGGCTTCAACTCGCTGCCCACCACGGGGGGCACCAAGGTCATCGGCCTGTACGACTTCGCCATCGCGCAAGGCCACATGTCCTACGAGCTGGACCGCGACCCGACGAAGGAGCCGAGCCTCGCGCAGATGGCGAGCAAGAGCATCGACATCCTGTCCAAGAACGCCAACGGCTTCTTCCTGATGGTCGAAGGCGGCCGCATCGACCACGCGCTGCACGGCACCAATGCCGCCCGCGCGCTGGCCGACACCATCGCGTTCGACGATGCCATCAAGGCGGCGCTGGACAAGATGAACACCATCGACCCGGGCCTGGCCAACACGCTGATCGTGGTCACCGCCGACCATGACCACACGATGGCCTTCAACGGCTACGGCAAGCGCGGCAGCGATCCGCTGGGCCTGAGCATCAACTACGCCAACGGCGCGCCCAACACCGACGTGAACGGCAACAGCTACACCACGCTGGTGTTCGGCAACGGCTCCAACCGCGTCGCCACGCGGGCGCCGCTGGATGCGGCCACCGTCACCAACAAGGACTACCTGCAGGAAGTCGCGGTGCGCCGCGGCACGCCCGGCTCGGAGACCCACGGTGGCGGCGACGTGATGCTGTTCGCCACCGGCGCGGCGTCCAAGACCTTCAAGGGCACCATCGACAACACCAAGGTCTTCACCCTGGTGAAGAACGCAGCGGGGTACTGATGAAAGTACGTGGCTTGAAGCCTCACCGCGTGGGCCCTGCGCCCACGCTGGGGCAGGTGCTGCACCGTGCCTGGGGCCGGGCTGCCGTCCTGGCCACGGCGCTGTGCCTGGCGGCCGCGGGCGTGATGCAGGCGGCCCCGGCCGCTTTGGCGGTTTCTCCGGCGCTCGATGCGGTGGTGACCACCGAAACCAGGGTCGTCACCGCCGCCGGCGTGATGCGCACCGAGGTCTGGCAGGAGAAGGTGGTGCGCCGCGGCGACACGGTGTGGACCGAACGCATCCTGCCGCCGCAGGCCAGGGATGCACACCGGCACGAGAGCAGGCAGGAGCACGCCGGCCACAAGCATTTCGATGCCGAGGCCGCCGCGCGCTGGGTGCAGCTCGATGCGAAGGGGCAAACGGTGCTGCGCTTCGTCGACCGGGCGCATCGCATGGTGGTGAGCGTGCCGAAGTCGGAGTACGAGGCGGTGGGCTTCGACGGCCGCTTCGATGCAGCGGCGCACATCGTGCCGCCGTCGGTGATCGAGCGCATGCCGGTGCTGGCCAGCGCGTCCAGGGATGCGTCGGCGGTGTGGCACGTGGAGAAGAACGGCGAATGGTCGCACCGCGTGCTGTGGTCCACGCAGAAGCAGGTGGCGCTGCGCATCGAGTCCGAGCGCCTGGATGGCGGCTTCAGGCGCGTCGTCACGGTCGAGCCGGTGGCGCCGGCAGGGGCCTTGCCGTGGGACGGTCTCGCCACTTACGTCCAGAAGGAATACGACGACTTCATGGATTGAGCGCGGCCACGGCAGAATGCGCAGGCCATGCCCGACGCCCTCCGCCACATCACGCTGCGCCAGATCCAGATATTCCTTGCCGCGGCGGAGCATTCCAGCTTCGCCCGCGCGGCGCAGCTGCTGCACCTCACGCAGCCGGCGGTGTCCATGCAGATGTCGCAGCTGGCGGACGTGGTGGGCAGCGCCCTCTTCGAACGCCAGGGCCGCAAGATCGTGTTGACGCAGGCGGGGCAGACGCTGGTGCCCTATGCCGAACGGGTGGCGCAGACGCTGCGCGAGGCGGGTGACGCGCTGGATGCGCTGCAGGGCCTGCGCCACGGCAAGCTGCGCATCGCGGTGGTGGCCACCACCCGCTACTTCGCCCCACGCCTCCTGGCCATGTTCCGGCAGGAGCATCCGCAGATCGAGCTGGAGGTGAACATCCTCGGCCGCGAAGGCGTGATCGCGCAGCTGGAGAGCAACCATGCCGACCTGGCCATCATGGGCCGGCCGCCAGCGAACCTGCCGGTCGTCGCCGAGGTGTTCGCTCGCCATCCGCACGGCGTGATCGCACCGCCCGACCACCCGCTGGCCGGCAAGAAGAGGCTCGCGCCCGGACGCATCGCCGATGAACCCTTCATCGCCCGCGAGCACGGCTCAGGCACGCGCGCGGCGATGGACCAGTACTTCGCCGAGCACGCGCTCGATCCTCCCATTGCGCAGGAGATGCCCAGCAACGAGTCCATCAAGCAGGCGGTGATGGGCGGCATGGGGCTCGCCTTCATCTCGCTGCACACGGTGAACCTGGAGCACCGCACCGGCCACCTCGTGCTGCTGGACCTGCGCGGCCTGCCGGTGATGCGCGACTGGTACGTGCTCCACCGCGCCACGCGCCAGCTCAGCCCCGCGGCGCAGGCATTCAAGCAGTTCATGCACGCGCAGGCGCCGAAGTACATGAAGACGCTGCTGCCCAAGTAGGGTGGCAGCGTCGCTTCTCAGGCGCGCAGCGCGATGCGCTCGGCGCCGTACTTCTGCGATGCCTCCAGCCGGCCGTCGTAGATGATGCGGTCTTCGTAGTCGGACAGCCACAGCGCGTCCGGGTTGCGCCGCGCGATGATGAGGTCACCCTGCGTGCCCGCCGAGTTCGGCGAGCGGTGTACCTTCATCACGATCACACCGCCGCCGAAGATGCGGCCGACAGCGGGTGTCCATGAGTCCACCGTCGGGCCGTCGATGACCGACACCACCTCCAGCTTGCCCGCCTCGGTGGACATGGTGAATCGCGAGCGTGCCGTGTCCGACACGCCCTTCTGCGCGTCGTTGTGCAGGGCCCAGGCTTTTTCCACCGGCACTGCGAAGGCGGTGTGGCCCTCGATCTCGCGGCACTGGAAGAGGTACTTGGGCTTGATGTTGTGGCGGCGCAGTTCCTCGTGCAGCAGCCGCAGCGCCTGGGCCTCGTCGTTCACGCGGGCGATGATGGGCGTCTGGTTCTCCAGGCTCACGAAGCCGAAGCCGCGCACGGCATCGAGCGCGGCGGCCACCGGGGCCAGCCAACGGTGGTAGCCCATGCTGTCGCGGATGTACTGGTTGCTGGCGTCGCGTTCGAGCATCTCGTCGGGGTGCGTGAAGTGCACGACGAAGTTCACGTGCACCTCGGGGTAGCGGCGATGGAAGAACTCCAGCATCACGGCCAGGTTGCGGTCAAAGCGCTGCGGCCGGAAGGCCATCTCCTTGGTCCCAATGCGTACCAGGTGCACGCCGGCATCGGCCGCGGCGGCCATGTACTTGTAGAGGTTGCGGTTGGACAGCACCATCGGGTCGCCGCCGGACAGCAGCACCTCGCGGATCGGGTAGCGCGTCTCGCCGGTGGCCTTGTCCTTGCCGCCGTTCAGCGCGAGCGTGGCGTTGTAGTCGAGGATGTATTCCCGCAGTTCATCGGGCTTGACCAGCCCCTTGCCGGTGGAGCCGTTGAAGATGTCCAGCCGGTAGCAATAGCGGCAGTGCGCCGAGCAGGCGAGCGCCGAATAGCCCAGCACGATCTCGTCGTACTTGTGCAGGATCTTGCCCTTCAGGCTGTCCGGGCTGTAGCGGATCTGGTTGGACGGGTCCTTCTCGCCGCTCATGTCCGCAGCCTCGGCGAGGATGGGCACGACCAGCGCTTCCAGCGGCTTGCTGGGCGGCATGGCCGGCAGCAGCACTTCACCGCCGGGGCCGCGGTATTCCTCGCCGCGCACCAGCGCCATGTAGTACGGGTTGATGCCGAACATCATGCGCTGGTCCACGCCGTGGTCGCGCATGGTCTGGATCTGTTCAGGCGGGTAGAAGCGCTGCAGCAACGGCACCACGTTGTTGCTGTTGAAGCGGCCGCGCGCGGGCTTCACGTCGGGCAGCGCGGTCTCGGGCAAGTCGTCCGGCGATTCGATGAGAGTCATGCGGCGTTCTCCTTGAAGTGGATGCGTGGATTCAGAGCGTGGCGAGCCATTGCGTGAGGCGCAGCGTGCCGCGCACGGTCTTGGCGAAGAGGACGTGGCTGGCGGCGTCGTCGAACGGCCGGTCCAGGCGCAGCTCCCGCGACACGGCGAGGGCATGCGCGCCGTCGAACTCGACGTAGGCCAGCCGTGCGCACAGGTGGTCGGGCGCCATGCCGAAGGCGTCGCCGGGCAGCAGTGCGACGCCGGTGTCGGCCAGCAGCCGTTCGCACAAGGCCTGCGAGCTGTGGATGCCCGCCCGGTGCAGGCGGTCGGCGAAGGGCGTGAAGTCGGGGAAGAGATAGAAGCCGCCCGTGGGCAGGTGCAGGTTCACGCCGGCCTTGATGAGCTGCCGCGCCGTGATCTGGCCGATGTGGTCGAGCACGCGGCGCTGGTGGGCCAGGTAGTCGCGCGTGGCCGAGTTCCACTGGTAGGCCTCGCAGGCCGCCATCTGGACGGGCAGCGGCGCGCAGGAATAGGTTTCCGACGCGATGCCCACCAGTGTCTCGCTGAAGTCACCGAGCAACTCGTGGGGAAGCACGGCCACGCCCAAGCGCCAGCCGCCCGCGCCGCACCATTTCGACAGGCCGCCGGTGACGATGGTCCGCTCGGGGTAGTAGGCCGCGAGGCTCACGTGCTCGCCGCGGTGGTCGAGCAGGCCGTAGATCTCGTCGGAGATCACGAGCACCTCGTGCCGGTTGCACACGCGGGCGATGGCTTCGAGTTCGCTGCTGGTGTAGGACAGGCCGTCAGGGTTGCCGGGGTGGTTGAGCACGAGCAGGCTGGGCACGCCCGCATCGGACTTGCGGCGCAGGGCGTCTGCGATGGCTTCGGGCGTGGCGCGCCAGCGCTGCTCGAAGCTCGTCGCCACCCGGATCGGCGTGTGTCCGAGCAGCTTCGCCTGTGGTGCATAAGACACCCAGGCCGGTGCGGGAATGAGCACGTCGGCGCGCTCGAACGCGGCCATCACCGTGTAGAGCAAAATCTTGGATCCCGGCGCGACGAGCACCTGCTCGGCGCGTGCACGAAGCCCGAACGCGTCGACATGGAAGGCAGCGACGCGTGCGCGCAGATCCAGCAGACCCTGCACCGGCGTGTAGTCCTTGGCCGCGGCATGCACCCGCAAGGCATCGACGGCGGCTGGAAGCGGCGGAAACGGCGATTGGCCGAAGCCGAACTTGAAGATCTCGCGGCCGCTGACTTCGATGTTGCGCGACTGTTCGTTGAGCAAGAGGGTCTGCGACTTCGCGACCTGCCGGAGGTTGTTCATCTGCATGGGCTGCACGTCCATCGGGTTCGGAAGCGGCGCAGTTTATGGTCAGTGAACTTTACTGATGACGATTTTTAGATAACGATTTCTGAAGTGTTGCGGCGCAACACGACCGTGCAGAAACCACGATTACCTCATGGATGCCGGGCCAGCGTTCCCCTGGGCAAGTCCTGATAGGCTGGCGAAAGAACGTACAGGAACAGACAAATCTGTATCGTTCGCATCGGTTTCGGTCCCTAAAGTTCGCAGCATCCCCACCGGCACATCCATGCAGGTGCAGGATGACAAGACCTCAAGTCCGCACAGGAGACATCGATGAAACTGAAAGCCACCCTCGCGCTCGCTGCATCCCTGGCGCTGGCCGGCGCAGCGCAAGCCACGGAGCTGGTGATCGCCACCGTCAACAACGGCCACATGATCGAGATGCAGAAGCTGAGCAAGCATTTCGAGAGCGCCCATCCCGACATCAAGCTGAAGTGGGTCACGCTGGAAGAAGGCGTGCTGCGCCAGCGCGTCACGACCGACATCGCCACCAAGGGCGGTCAGTTCGACGTCATGACCATCGGCATGTACGAAACGCCCATCTGGGGCAAGAAGGGCTGGCTGCAGGAACTCAAGCCCGACGCAGCCTACGACGTGGACGACCTGCTGCCTGCCATGCGCCAGGGCCTGTCGGTGGACAACAAGCTGTTCGCCGCGCCCTTCTACGGCGAAAGCTCCATGCTCATGTACCGCAAGGACCTCGCCGACAAGGTGGGCGTGACCATGCCCGACCAGCCCACCTGGGCGCAGGTGAAGGACTTCGCCGCCAAGGTGCATGACCCGAAGAACGGCACCTACGGCATCTGCCTGCGCGGCAAGCCGGGCTGGGGCGACAACATGGCCTTCATCACGACGGTGGTGAATGCCTACGGCGGCCAGTGGTTCGACACCAGCTGGAAGCCGCAGCTGCAGAGCAAGCCCTGGAATGACGCGATCACCTTCTACGTCGACCTGCTGAAGAACTACGGCCCGCCGGGATCGTCGGCCAACAGCTTCAATGAAATCCTGGCGCTGTTCAACGCCGGCAAGTGCGCGATGTGGGTGGACGCGACCATCGCCGCCTCGTTCGTGTCGGACCCCAAGCAGAGCAAGGTGGCCGACAAGGTGGCCTTCGCGCAGGCACCGACGGCAGTGACGGCCAAGGGCGCGAACTGGCTGTGGGCCTGGGCGCTGGCCATTCCCGCGGGCAGCAAGAACGCGGACTCGGCGCAGAAGTTCATCTCGTGGGCGACGTCCAAGGACTACATCAAGCTCGTCGCCAAGGAGAAGGGCTGGGCCAGCGTTCCGACCGGCACGCGCAAGTCGACCTACGCCACGCCTGAATTCCTGAAGGCAGCGCGCTTCGCCGAGGCCGAGAAGAAGGCCATCGACAGCGCGAACCCGAACGACAGCACGTTGCCCAAGAGCCCGTATGTCGGCGTGCAGTTCGCCGCCATTCCGGAGTTCCAATCCATCGGCATCGCCGTGGGCCAGCAGATGAGCTCGGCACTGGCCGGCAAGACCAGCGTGGCCGACGCGCTGGCCGCCAGCCAGACGGCCGCCGACCGCGAGATGCGCAAGGCGGGCTACTACAAGTAAGCCACCGGGCCTGAGGACCATCGCCGGCCTGCACGCCGGCGATGGTTCGTCACCCCCTCGGTACGAAGAACATCGTTCTTCAGGGTATCCCCGAGACTCCAATGCAACAAAGTACAGATGCCATCATGGCCGGTACAGACCTGCTCGCCTCCAAAGCCGATGCTCTCGGCATGGAGACGAGCACCACCGACGACGACGCGGTGAAACCGCCGCACCGCTGGCTGCGCACCTTCCTGCTCGCACCCGCCGTGGGCACGCTCTTCCTGTGGATGATCGTGCCGCTGGTGATGAGCCTGTATTTCTCGGTCGTCCGCTACAACCTCATGCAGCCCGGCCCCACCGAGTTCGTGGGCCTGGCCAACTTCAGCTACTTCTTCACCGACCCCGACTTCGGTCCGGCCATCGTCAACACGCTGGTGCTGCTGGGCTCGGTCATCGCGATCACGGTGGTGGCGGGCGTGCTGCTCGGCCTGCTGGTGAATGAACCGTTCCCCGGCCGCGGCATCGTGCGCGTGCTGCTGATCTCGCCCTTCTTCGTCATGCCCACGGCCAATGCGCTGCTGTGGAAGCACATGATGATGAACCCCATCTACGGCGTGCTCGCACAGGTCAATGGCTTCTTCGGCCTGGCGCCGGTGGACTGGCTCACCGACCACCCGCTGCTGTCGGTGATCGTCATCGTGTCGTGGCAGTGGCTACCTTTCGCCTGCCTGATCTTCATGACCTCGCTGCAGTCGCTGGACCGCGAGCAGATGGAGGCCGCGCGCATGGACGGCGCCAACGCCTTGCAGCGCTTCTGGTTCCTCACGCTGCCGCACCTGGCGCGGCCCATCGCGGTGGTCATCATGATCGAGATGATCTTCCTGATGAGCGTGTTTGCCGAGATCTTCACGACCACCGGCGGCGGCCCGGGCAACGAGAGCACCAACGTCGCCTTCCTCATCTTCAAGCAGGCGCTCATGAACTTCGACGTGGGCGTGGCTTCCGCCGGCGCGCTGTTCGCGGTGGTGCTGGCCAACATCGCAGCGGTGTTCCTCATCCGCCTCATCGGAAAGAACCTCGACAAATGACACGCGACGGCAACTCCGGCTCCATGGCCGCGCTGGCGGTGCGCACGGTGGCGGCGTGGACGGTCACGCTCATCTTCGTGTTCCCGCTGCTGTGGCTGTTCCTCACTGCCTTCAAGACCGAGCTGCAGGCCATCGCGGTGCCGCCCGAGCTGTTCTTCAAGCCCACGCTGGAGAACTTCGCCGAGGTGCAGGAGCGCAGCGACTACCTGCTGTATGCGCGCAACTCCATCATCACGAGCGTGGGCTCCACGCTGCTGGGCCTGCTCATCGCTGCACCGGCGGCGTACTCGATGGCCTTCTTCCGCACGCGCCGTACCCGCGACCTGCTGATGTGGATGCTGTCCACCAAGATGATGCCGGCCGTGGGCGCTCTGGTGCCCATCTACGTGATCGCGCAGACCTCGGGCTTCCTCGACTCGCTCACCGGGCTGACCATCGTGTTCACGATGTCCAACCTGCCCATCATGGTGTGGATGCTGTACTCGTACTTCAAGGACATCCCGCCCGAGATCCTCGAAGCCTCGCGCATGGACGGCGCCTCGGTGTGGAGCGAATTCCGCCACGTCATCCTGCCGCTGGGCATGGGCGGCTTCGCATCCACGGGGCTGCTGTGCCTGGTGCTGAGCTGGAACGAGGCCTTCTGGTCGCTCAACCTCAGCTCGGCCAAGGCCGGCACGCTGGCCACGCTCATCGCTTCGTATTCGAGTCCCGAGGGCCTGTTCTGGGCCAAGTTGTCGGCAGCGTCGCTGCTGGCCATCGGGCCCATCGTCGTCTTCGGCTGGTTCAGCCAGAAGCAGCTCGTGCAGGGGCTGACCTTCGGCGCCGTCAAGTAATCAGGAAGTCCTGCCATGTCATTCCTCCAACTCAAGCGCGTCGAGAAGCACTTCGGCAACACGCGCGCCATCAAGGGCGTGGACCTGTCCATCGAGAAGGGCGAGTTCATCGTGTTCGTGGGGCCGTCGGGCTGCGGCAAGTCGACGCTGCTGCGCCTCATCGCCGGCCTGGAGACCATCGACGGCGGCTCGCTGTCGCTGGACGGCCGCGACATCACGCACCTGCCTTCTTCAAAGCGCGACCTCGCGATGGTGTTCCAGTCCTACGCGCTGTACCCGCACATGAGCGTGGCGGACAACATGTCCTTCGCGCTGCGGCTGGCCAACGTGGACAAGGCCGTCATCCGCGAGAAGGTGCAGCGTGCGGCGGAGATCCTCAACCTCGTGCCCTACCTGGCGCGCACGCCGCGTGAACTCTCGGGTGGGCAGAGGCAGCGCGTCGCCATCGGCCGCGCGATCGTGCGTGCACCCAAGGTGTTCCTGTTCGACGAGCCGCTGTCCAACCTCGACGCCGCGCTGCGCGGCCAGACGCGCGTGGAGATTGCCCGCCTGCACCGCGACCTCGGCGCCACCACCATCTACGTGACGCACGACCAGGTCGAGGCCATGACGCTGGCCGACCGCGTGGTGGTGCTGCGCGACGGCGCCATCGAGCAGGTGGGCACGCCGCTGGAGCTGTACGACAAGCCGGCCAACCGCTTCGTCGCGCAGTTCATCGGCACGCCGCAGATGAACATCGTCGAGGCATCGGCGGTGCCGCAACTGGAGAGCGTGCTGGGCCTGAAGGTCCCGGCCGGCGGCTTCGTGGGCATGCGGCCGGAGAGCGTGTCGCTCACGCCGCGCGGATCGGGCCAGGTGGGCGGCCATGTCGACCTCGTCGAGTCGCTGGGGGCGGAGACGCTGATCCACGTCAGCACCGACCAGGGTGCGCAGTTCATCTCGCGCCAGTCCACCCGCAGCGCACTGTCCGCAGGAGATTCCGTGGGGCTGGCCTTCGACCCTGGAAGCGCCCACATCTTCGACGCCAACGGCCGCGTCACCCACAGCCCGGCGGCCGCGGTCGCCCATTGATTCCGGAACACCAGAAGCCAAGAGCCGTATTGCAATGCAGTTGACCATTCTTCATCTCGGCCTGGGGTCCTTCCACCGCGCGCACCAGGCGGTGTATGTGCATCGCCTGATCGAGTCGGGCGACCATTCCTGGGTGCTCGCCGGCGGGAACATCCGCCCCGACGCCGCGGCCACCATGGACGCCCTCACGCGCCAGGGCGGTGCCTACACGCTCGAGACGGTGACGCCGGCCGGCGTGCGCGCCTATGAGCGCATCGAGGCCATCCGCACCGTGGTGCCATGGGATGCATCGCTGTCGGGCCTCATCGACATCGGCGCGCGCGCCGACACCCGCGTCGTGTCCTTCACCGTGACCGAGGCGGGCTACTACTTCAACCTGCAAGGCCAGCTGGACCTCGGCTTCGACGACCTCGCGCAGGACGTGCGGCGTGCCCGCTCGCATGAGCCGGGCGTGACCATCTACGGCGCGCTCACCGCCATCCTGCGCGAGCGCATGCGCCGCAGCGGCGGGCCGGTGACGCTCCTGAACTGCGACAACCTGCGCCACAACGGCGACCGCACGCGCGACGGCCTCACGCAGTTCCTGAAGCTCGTGGGCGACGAGGCACTGCTGGACTGGGTGAACCGCCACACGAGCTGCCCCAACAGCATGGTCGACCGCATCACGCCGCGCCCGACGCCCGAGGTGGCGCAGCGCGTGCAGGCCGCCACCGGCCGCGAGGACGCCGCGCCGGTGATGGCCGAGAGCTTCATCCAGTGGGTCATCGAGGACAAGTTCATCGCCGGCCGTCCGCAGTGGGAATCGGTGGGCGTGGAGATGGTGGCCTCGGTGGACCCGTACGAGGAAGCCAAGATCCGGCTGCTGAACGCGACGCACAGCGCCATCGCCTGGTTCGGCACGCTCAAGGGCTACGAGTTCATCCATGAAGGCACGCACGATGCGCAGGTGCGGCAGGTGGCCTACGACTACGTCACCGACGACGTGATTCCGGTGCTGCTGCCCAGCCCCATCGACCTGGCCGCCTACCGCGACACCGTGCTGGACCGATTCGGCAACCCCGCCATCCTCGACACCAACCAGCGCGTGGCGATGGATGGCTTCTCGAAGATCCCGGGCTTCATCGTGCCGACCTTCCGCGATCGCCTCAAGCGCGGCCTGGGCGTGTCCAGCGTGGCCATGCTGCCGGCGCTGTTCCTGGCCTTCCTGCAGCGCTGGCACCGCGGCCAGGTGCCCTACGACTACCAGGACCAGGCCATGAACCCCGCGGCGGCCCACGCCATCTGCGATGCCGCCGACCCGGTGGCCGCCCTGTGCGCGGACGCGGCGCTGTGGGGCGAACTTGCAGGCGATGAACGTGTCGTGACATCCGTCCGCCAGGCCTCGCAAAAGCTGAGTACGATGCTGTGACCTCCAAGGAGTGGTTCGATGCGATCCAGACCCCGGCAGCTTCCTCGACAGATCAAGCCCGTTCTCGAACTGGAACTCTCACGCAGTCCGTCGCTGGGCTACGAGCCGGCTGACGAGACCGGCATCATCCGCTGCCTCAAGCACGGCTTTCCCACGCCGTTGGCGCGCTGGCACTACCACGACGAGTACGAGCTGCACCTCATCGTGGCCACCTCGGGCAAGGCTTTCGTGGGCGATTGGATCGGCCAGTTCCAGCCGGGGCACCTGGTGCTCACCGGCCCGCGTCTGCCGCACAACTGGGTGTCCATGGATTTGCCGGAGCAGGGCGTGGCCACGCGCGACATGGTCATCCAGTTCCCGCATGAGCCCATTGCGCGCATGGCCGACGTGGTGCCCGAACTCGCCGCGGTGATGCCCATGCTCGAACGCGCCAAGCACGGCATCGAGTTCTTCGGCATGGCCGAGCAGGCGAGAGACCATTGGGAGCAGGTCAAGCAGACGCGAGGCGCCCACCGTTTCGCGGCCTTCTGCAGCTTCATGGCCGACCTGGCGAGCAGCACCGACTACCGGCTGCTGTCGAGCATGCAACTGCAGGGCGTGGACGACGACCGCTCGCTCGCGCAGATCGATGCGGTGGTCAGCCGCATCACCGAGAACCTGTCGGAGCCCTTGTCGGCCGCGGAGGTCGCGGCCGAGTTCGGCATGACCGAAAGCCGCTTCAGCCGCTTCTTCCGCCGCGCCACCGGCAACACCTTCACCGACTTCGTCAACCGCGTGCGCATCAGCCGCGCCTGCCAGCTGCTGCTGGAGTCCGACAGCCTCATCACCGACATCTGCTTCATGGTGGGCTTCAACAACGTGGCGAACTTCAACCGGCGGTTCCTGGACATCAAGGGCATGACGCCGCGGGACTACCGAAGGCAGGGCGAGATCCGCTTCGGGACCCGGCATTGAGGCCGGTCAGAGCAGGGACACGCCCTCCAGCGTGAGCAGCGATGTCTCGCGCATGAGCTGCACGAACTCCTTCACGTAGGCGCGTTCGTTGAGACGCTCCGGTACCGCGGCGTACAGGCGACCCGTCAACCCCTTCGCGCCGATGCGAGCGCTCGCGACGTAGCCCCGGTCCAGGTAGCCCTTCACCGCCCACAGCGGCAGCGCAGCAATGCCACGACCGCTGGCGACGAGCTGCAGGATGGCCACGGTCAACTCGGTCGTGCGCCGCGCGGGCGACACGCCGGCGGGAATCAGCACGCGCCGCACCAGGTCCAGCATGTCGTCGGGCACCGGGTAGGTGATGAGTGTCTGGTTGGCGAAGTCCTTCGGCCGCAGGTGGGTCTTCGCCAGCAGCGCATGGCCTTGCGGCAGCAGCGCGACGATCTCGAAGCTGAACAGCGGGTGGTAGGCCACGCCTTTCTCGTCGGTGTCGTTGAGCTCGGACACGATGGCGATCTCGGCGCGGTCCTGGTGCAGCAGGCCCACCGGGTCGGCATGGAAGCCGGACACGATGTCCAATTCCACCTCGGGCCAGCGGGTGCGGAAGGCGTCCATCACCGGCATGAGCCAGTCGAAGCAGGTGTGGCATTCCACGGCGATGCGCATGGCGCCGCTCGCGCCCGACACCAGCTTGGCCACGTCGCGTTCCGCTTCGTCCACCGAAGGCAGCACCGCATCGGCCAGTGCCAGCAGCCGCCGGCCCGTGGCGGTGAAGCTCACCGGGTTGGACTTGCGCTCGAAGACGCTGGTGGCGTAGTGGTCTTCGATCAGGCGCAGCTGGTGTGACAACGCCGACTGCGTGACGTTCAGCAGTTGCGAGGCACGCGAGAGGTTGCCTGCCTCGCGCAGCGCCACGAGCGTGCGCAGGTGCCGAAGTTCAAGAATTGATTGCATGAGACGAATTCATGATGGTGCGAAAAAACTTTCGCTTGAATCATAGAGGCGGGCGGCCGAACATGCCAGACCGATTCAACTGCTGTCGTCACGAACATGATTTCCGCCCACGTCCTTGGCTTTCCGCGCATTGGTGAACACCGCGAGCTGAAGTTCGCCCTGGAGCGCCATTGGCGCGGCGAGATCGATGCCGACCAGCTCGAAGCCGCGGGGCGTGAATTGCGTGCCCGCCACTGGCAACTGCAGCGCGATGCCGGCCTGGACTTCGTGACGGTGGGCGACTTCGCCTTCTACGACCAGGTCGCCAACCACATCCAGCTGCTGGGCTGCGAGCCGGCGCGCTTCGGCTTCGTCGAGCACGAGAGCGAGCTGGCGCGCTACTTCACCATGGCCCGCGGCGTGGCCGCCGAGAAGGAAGCGCAGGCCGAATGCGCCTGCGGCCATTCGCACGGCGAGGCCCGCCACGCGCTGGAAATGACGAAATGGTTCGACACCAACTACCACTACCTGGTGCCGGAGTTCGACAGCCACACGCAGTTCAAGCTGTCGTCACGCCGCCTCTTCGGCGAGGTGGAGGAGGCGCTCAAGCTTGGCCACCGCGTGAAGCCTGTGCTGCTCGGGCCCCTGAGCTTCCTGTGGCTGGGCAAGGAGAAAGCGGCAGGGTTCGATCGCCTGAGCCTGCTGCCGCAGTTGCTGAAGGCGTACGCGGAGATCCTCCAGCGCCTGGGCACGGCCGGCATCCAGTGGGTGCAGATCGACGAGCCCATCCTCGGCGTGGACTTGCCTGCCGCCTGGCGCGATGCCTTCGCGCCGGCCTACGAGGCGCTGAGGCGCGCCGACGTGTCGGTGCTGCTGGCCACCTACTTCGCGCCTCTGCGCGACAACCTCGCGCTGGCCTGTTCGCTGCCGGTCGCTGGTCTGCATGTGGATGCCGTGCGCGCTCTCGATGAACTCGAAACCGTGACGCGCCAGCTACCGCTGGAGCGCGAGCTGTCGGTGGGCATCGTGGATGGCCGCAACATCTGGCGCGGCGACCTCGACCTCGCGCTCGATCGGCTGCGCACGACGCTGGCGCACCGCAACGGCCGTCTGTGGGTGGCCGCTTCCTGCTCGCTGCTGCACGTGCCCACCACCCTGCGCGAGGACAAGGCGCTGGACGCCGAGCTGCAAAGCTGGCTGGCGGGCGCCAAGGAGAAGCTCGACGAGATCCGCGTGCTCAAGCAGGCCCTGGTGGATGGTCCGACCGCCGTGCGTGCTGAACTCTTCGCCGCACGGTCAGCGCAGGCCGCCCGCCGCAGCAGCCCGCGGGTGAAGAACCCGGCCGTGGCCGAACGCGCGGCGACGCTTGCTGCCGACGTGGACCAGCGCCACGCGGCATTCACCCGGCGCCAGGCCATCCAGCAGCAGCGCTTCAAGCTGCCGGCCTTCCCGACCACCACCATCGGCTCCTTCCCGCAGACCGCCGAGATCCGCGCGGCGCGGGCGGCCTTGCGCCGCGGCGAGTTGGCCGAGGGGGACTACGTCGAGGCGATGCACCGCGAGATCGCCCATGCGGTGAAGGTGCAGGAGTCGCTGGACATCGACGTGCTCGTGCACGGCGAGGCCGAGCGCAACGACATGGTGGAGTATTTCGGCGAGCAACTGGAGGGCTTCGCCTTCACCGCCAACGGCTGGGTGCAGTCCTACGGCTCACGCTGCGTGAAGCCGCCTGTGCTGTTCGGTGACGTGTCGCGCCCCAAGGCCATGACGGTGGACTGGACGGTCTACGCGCAGAGCCTGACGAAGCGGCCGATGAAGGGCATGCTCACCGGGCCGATCACCATCTTGCAGTGGTCCTTCGTGCGCGACGACCAGCCGCGCTCGGCCACTGCCTTGCAGATCGCGCTGGCCATCCGCGATGAGGTGTGCGACCTGGAGCGCGCGGGCATCGGCATCATCCAGATCGACGAGCCGGCCATCCGCGAAGGCCTGCCGCTTCGCCGCGCCGACCGTGCCGCCTACCTCGCCTGGGCGACGCACGCCTTCCGCGTGAGCGCCAGCGGCGTGCACGACGAGACGCAGATCCACACCCACATGTGCTACTCGGAGTTCAACGACATCCTGGCCGAGATCGCGGCGATGGATGCGGACGTCATCACCATCGAGACCAGCCGCTCCGACATGGAACTGCTCGCGGGATTCGGCAGCTTCCGCTACCCCAACGAGATCGGGCCGGGCGTGTATGACATCCACTCGCCGCGCGTGCCCGAGGTCGACGAGATGGTGCGCCTGATGCGCAAGGCCGCCGAGGTCGTGCCGGCTCGCAACCTGTGGGTGAACCCGGACTGCGGGCTGAAGACCCGCGGCTGGCCGGAGACCGAGGCCGCGCTGCGCAACATGGTTCAGGCGGCCAAGCAGATGCGGCAAGCCGGCTGAGCCAGCGCGTTCAGGGCGTGACGGTCAGGCTCACGGGATAGGGCATGAGCGTGACGCTTCCGTTCGCGGCGACGTTCGTCATGTAGACGATGGCGTCATAGCGGCCAGGGGCCAGGCAACCGCCGGTGCCGCTCAGCGGGCAGGCGTGCGCCGCCAGCGACAGGGTGTCGAAGTCTTGCGCATCCATGGTCGAACTGGCGACCAGCCACTCGAAGCCACCGGCGTTGGCATTGCCCGACGCGCCGGGCGGCAGGTACTCGATGTGGTCGACCAGGTTGATGGGGTGGACGCCGCTGGCTTCCAGGACGCGGACAGTCGCGACGTCCACGCGGCTGGACACGGGCATGGTGAAGGTCGAACTGGCCGGCTGTGCCACGGCCCCGCTACCGGTGGCGGTGATGGTGTAGTTGATCGGCGTCGTCTGCTGCAGCAGGACTTGCCGGCCTGTGGAAGTCACCGCCGTCGCGGTCAGGGCCAGGAACGGCTGGAACTTTCCGACGCGCGTGAGACCGGCCTTGAGCGTGACCGCAGGCGACGGCGCATTCGTCGTCTCGAGCGTGACGGCGTCCGTCGTCGGGAAGCCCAGCGACTGCGAATTCCAGATGTGCGCTTCCCAGGACTGCGTGCCAGGCGGCAGGGTGACGCCCACAGTCGTCTGGGTCGTGCCGCCGAAGGCTGCCTGCATGTCGATCGACTCGCCGGCAGACACCTTCAGCCCCGGGAGCACCGTGATGTCGTAGGGCACGGAGATCGGCGTGTTGCCCAGTGGCGTGGTGCACGCCGCGTCCAGGCACAGGAAGATTCGCAAGGCGCCCTTGAGGTGTCCCACCGTCGCGTTGAAGTTCCAGGGTTCGATGACCAGCGTGTTCCCCGAGGCGCCTCCGGAAAGGATCACGTAGGCCTGGGCCACGAGATGGTCCGGATCCTCGACGTTGACGAAGATCGTCTTGCCGTTGAGCTGGGACAGGTCGCCGGTCAGGTCGGCGACGACCTGGAACTTGGGAATGCCATCGTAGCCCTCGAAGACCTCGTGCTTGACTGCCGGCACCTGCACGTTGGTGACCGAGACCGAGTGGGCGGTCGGAAGCGAACCGTCGGAGCCGCCGCCACCACCGCCGCAGCCGGCAACCAAGAAGACGGCCGCGGCCTGGGCGGCTGCGCAACGCAGCCTTGCGATGAATGTCATGGAATCCCCCTCGGTCCTGGAGCCGTGCTTGTCCGCACGAGCGTGCGGTGCCGGGGATTCTGGATGAGTAACCTCGATGTAACTGACGAGACGGAGACCCCCATTCGGGGGGCAGCGCTCGTTCAGCCGCGCCCGATGTAGGGCATCTTCGTCGCCATGATCGTCATGAACTGCACGTTCGCTTCCAGCGGCAGCGACGCCATCTGCACGATCGCATCGGCCACGTGGCGCACATCCATGCGCGGCTCGACCATCATGTCGCCGCGCGGCTGCAGGATGCCCTGCGCCATGCGTTCGGTCATGTCGGTGGCGGCGTTGCCGATGTCGATCTGCCCGCAGGCGATGTCGTAGGCGCGGCCGTCCAGCGAGGTGGCTTTGGTGAGGCCGGTGATGGCGTGCTTGGTGGCGGTGTAGGGCGCGGTGAAGGGCCGCGGCGCATGCGCGGAGATGGACCCGTTGTTGATGATGCGACCGCCGCGCGGCGTCTGCGCTTTCATCAGCCGGAAGGCCTCCTGAGTGCACAGGAAGGCGCCGGTGAGGTTGATGTCCACCGTGTTCTTCCACTGCTCGACCGTGAGGTCTTCCAGCGGCACGGGCGGCGTGCCGGTGCCGGCGTTGTTGAACAGCAGGTCCAGCCGGCCGAAGGTGTCGCGGGTCTTGTCGAACAAGGCCTTCACCGAGGCCGGGTCGCGCACGTCGGTGGAAACGGCCAGGGTGCGAGAGCCGGCATCGCCAGCTTCCTGCACCGAGGCGAGCAGGGCGTCTTCGCGCCGACCCGCCAGGGCCACCTGCCAGCCGGCTTGCAGCAAGGCGATGGCGGTGGCGCGGCCGATGCCGCTGCCGGCGCCCGTGACGATGGCGACCTTGTTCATGTCGGCTCCTGTGGCGGCAGATCGAGCGGCAGGTCCCGCGTGTCGGCCGGCTCGAAACAATCGGCGAAGGTGAAGAAGAGCGACGCGTAGAAGGCGGCCGAAAGCATCAGGCCGCCGAGGACCATCGCGGCCAGCGCCATCTGCGGCAGCCCCATCAGCGTGAAGACGGTCAGCGAGACGAAGGCCATCGCCATCACCACGCCGAACCACGCAAGGGAAAACAAGGCCAGCGCGCCCTTGTTGCGCCAGCAGGCCACGGTGCTGAAGAACACCGCCTTGGCTGCCCCCATGCCGCCCCAGTGGATGAGGGGCGGCGCGTACCAGAAAGGCACGGAGGCCAGGCCCAGGCCGCCCATGATGACGAGGTACCAGTACTGCACCCGCGGGTCGGCCATCAGCGCGGCCACTTCCTCGGGGGACTTGTTGGCGATCAGCGCTTCTCGCAGGTTGGCCAGCGAGTCGCCGGCAGCGGCGCCAGCGGCCAGGTACACGACCACGGCGCAGGCCGCGTAGGCCAGGCCCAGGCGGACGTGCGCCCAGGTCCGCGCCTTGTCGACCTGCAGCGGCTGCACGTACACCGCCGGCGTGGGCACGCGGCCCAGCAGCGTGTGCTGCGTGGCCAGCATGAAGGCGATGGTGGCCAGCGGCGCGATGGCCAGCACCACCGACGGCGCCACCAGCATGAAGATGAGCAGCAGCATGGTGAAGGACATGGGCCGCTTGAAGAACACCTTCAGGCCATGGCGCACCCAGAGCAGGCCTTGCTGCGGCGGAACCAGCTTGAGTTTCATGCGCGTGCGTAGTGCCAGGGCGTGTCCACGCGCTCGCGCAGGACACGCTCGAAGTGCGTGGGGTCGTGTGGCTTGAGCATGCTGGCGTCGCGCGGCAGGTGGAAGTCCCACAGCCGCGAGATCCAGAAGCGCAGGGCGCCGGCGCGCAGCATGGCCGGCAGCAGGCGCAGCTCGGCGCCGCCCAGCGGGCGCACCGCATCGTAGGCGGCCACGAAGGCATGGGCCCGCTCGTCTTCGAGCCGGCCCGATTCGAGGTCGATGCACCAGTCGTTCAGGCACACCGCGATGTCGAAGAGCAGGGTGTCCATGCCGGCGAAATAGAAATCGAAGAAGCCGGTGAGCTCGTCGTCCTCGAACATGACGTTGTCGCGGAAGAGGTCGGCGTGGATGGGGCCGCGCGGCAGCGACAGGTATTGCGCCGAGGCCGCCACGTGCTGCTGGAAAACCAGCTCCGCGCTGATGAGTTCGGCTTGCGCGGCATCCAGGTGGGGCAGCACCACCGGCACCGTCTCTTCCCACCAGGGCAGGCCGCGCAGGTTGGGCTGGTGCATGGCGAAATCCTGTCCCGCGATGTGCATTCGGGCGAGCATGTCACCCACGCTCGCGCAGTGGGCCACGTCAGGCGCCATGTGGTGCTTGCCGCGCAGCCGGTCGACCACCGCGGCGGGCTTGCCCTGCACGGTGTGCAGGATGCTGCCTGTCTCGTCGGCTTTCGGGTCGGGCACCGCGATGCCCTTGCGGGCCAGGTGCTTCATCAGGTGCAGGTAGAAGGGCAACTGCTCGAAGGTCAGCCGTTCGAACACCGTGAGCACATAGCGGCCCTCGGTGGTGTCGGCGAAGTAGTTGGTGTTCTCGATGCCGGCGGTGATGCCGGTGAGGGTGGTCAGCTCGCCGATGCGAAGCCGGGACACGAGCGATGCGGCCTCGCCGAACGAGACCTCGGTGAAGACGGCCATGAGGACTGGAAAAGTTCTAGAAAGACATGACGTGCCAGACGCGCTTGCCGGCGGCGCCCCGCTGCGAGCTTGCACTGTCGGACATGTCGCGACCCTGGTCGGCCGGAAGAATCTCGTAGCTCTTCAGTCCCTTGGGGGTGACCGTGATGCGCTGCGTTTGGCCGCGTACCTTCAGTTCTTCGATGCGGGTGGCATCGTCTTCGATCACCGTGCGCTGCACCTTCGGCTCGCCATCCTTCGCCGGCCGGTCGGCCTCGGCTTCGGCCGCACGGACGGTGCCGGCGGACAGCGTCAGGGCGAGGAAGGCGCCGGCAGCGGCGGCAAGGTGACGGGCGAGGGTGCTCATGCAGGTCATTTTAGGCCCGCAAGCCCCCGCGCGCCGTAGGACGAAAGGACGAGGCGCCCGCCGCATCTGCCGACGGCGCCCGTTGTGGAAGCCAAGGAGGAGCCAAGGACTGCCGGGGCGACGCCGCAGAGGACCGGAAACTGCCGCAAGGTGGACACGAACGGCCCCACGACGGGCGCCCCAGGGAAATTGGGTGTGAAACGTGGAGAGAGGGGTGCTCGAAAACGCCCTGCCTTTAACCGGTGGACACGGGACCAGCAGGTTTGCGGCGGGCGAGGGGAGTCCGAGGGGTAAACCAGCCGCAGCGCGTCTTCGAGCAGGTGTAACCGTATCAAGAGGGCGCACTGCGTCACAACTGTCAGCCTTTACAGGTTGACGGGGTGGCGCGAAGGTTTACGGTTGTACACAATGGCTGGGACTGCCTCGGGAGTACCCTGGGACGGTCGTTGCCAGCCGGCGTTCAAAGGCCGGCAAACAGGGAAAAGAGAATTACAGATGCTTCGAATACTCGTGATCGAGGATTCGCCGGTGAACATGGCGCTCACCGTGGCGATCCTCGAAAGTGCAGGCCATTCCATTCTCCAGGCCGACCATGCGGCCGAGGGCATCGAAATCGCGCGGCGAGAGCAGCCGGACCTGGTCCTCATGGACATCCAGCTGCCCGACATCGACGGACTGGCCGCCACCCGGCGGCTGAAGGCCGACCCGCGCACCGCCCAGCTCCCGGTCATCGCGCTCACCGCCTTTGCCATGAAGGGCGACGAAGACGAGACGCGCAAGGCCGGCTGTGACGGCTACGTGACCAAGCCCATCCGCTACAAGGAATTCCTGGCGGAGGTGAATGCCGTGATGAAACGGCGCGCCGAGGCGGCACAACGCTGAGGGCCGGGATGGGAATGTCGGGCACGCTGCGCGACGACCCACCTCCGGCGCAGCCGCAGTCATCACTGCCCGCTGCCGCGCCGGTGTTGTCCACCGCCCCGGCCGGCCCCGTCGAGCGCCGGGTGGCGCTCGGCGTGGTCGTGGCTTCGGTGCTGGTCTTCACCGGCCTGGCGCCGCTGGCCACCACGCCGCTCACGCCGGTGTGGTCGTTCATCCCGATCTACCAGACCGCGCTCATCTTCGGCGACCTGATGACGGCCCTGCTGCTGCTGGGCCAGGCGCGCATCGCACGCAGCCCCGGCCTGCAGGTGCTGTCGTGCGGCTACTTCTTCACCGCGTTCATCGCGGCGATGCACATGCTCACCTTCCCGGGGCTGTTCGCGCCCACGGGCCTGCTGGGCGCCACACCCCAGAGCACGGCGTGGATCTACATGTTCTGGCACACGGGCTTCCCGGTGTTCGTGCTTGCCTATGCCTTGCCCGCCCGCGGTGCGGACTCGGCCCCGCCGGCTGCAGCCGGCCGCCCGCCGGGCGCCGGCGTGGTGGTGTTTGCCTTCGTGGCCGCGGCGCTGTGCGTGATGCTGGCCACCGCCGGGGCGCCCATGCTGCCGGCCATCATGGTGGGCAACCACTATTCGCCGGCCATGCGTGTGGTGGTGGGGTCGGTGTGGATGGCGAGCCTGGCGGCCATCGTGGTGCTGTGGCGGCGCAAGCCGCACTCCATCCTCGACCTGTGGCTGCTGGTGGTGATGTGCGCCTGGGTGTTCGACATCGCCTTGTCGGCGGTGCTGAACGCAGGCCGCTTCGACCTGGGCTTCTACGCCGGCCGCATCTACGGCCTGCTGGCAGCGAGCTTCGTGCTCGTCATGCTGGCGGCGGAGAACGGCACGCTGTATGCCCGCCTGGCCCGGGCCCATGAGCGGGAGCAGCACAAGGCCGCCGACGCGCGCGAACTGAGCCTGCAGCTGGAGGCGGTCAACCTGACGCTGGGCGAGCAGAACCGGCAACTGGAAGAGGCCAGCCGGCTGAAGTCGCAGTTCCTGTCGAACATGTCGCACGAGCTGCGCACGCCGCTGAATGCAGTGATCGGCTTTTCCGAGGTGATGAAGGACGGCCTGGCCGGCGAGCTCACGCCGCAGCAAGGCGGCTACGTGGGCCACATCTTCGAGAGCGGCCAGCACCTGTTGTCGCTCATCAACGACGTGCTGGACCTGTCGAAGATCGAGGCCGACAAGGTGGAGATCGAGTTCTCCGCGGTCGACCTGGACGCCATGCTCGCCGACAGCGTGGCCCTGCTGTCGGACAAGGCTGCCTCCACCCAGGTGCGGCTGCGCCTGGAGGCCACGCACACGCTGGGCAGCTTCATGGCCGACAAGCGGCGCCTGCGGCAGATCGTGCTGAACCTCCTGTCCAACGCCATCAAGTTCACGCCGGCTCACGGGCAGGTGAGCCTGCATGCACGGCTGGTGGACCGCGCCACCGCCGACAGCGCCTTGCCCGGCTTCGGCCTGGGCGTGCGCATGACCTTGCCGGACAACGCGTTCCAGCGCTTCGTGGAACTGTCGGTGGTGGACACCGGCATCGGCATCACGCCCGAGGATGCACGACGCCTGTTCATGCCGTTCACGCAGATCGCCAACCAGCTGACGAAACGCATCGAGGGCACCGGGCTCGGCCTGGCGATGGTCAAGCGCCTGGCCGAGCTGCATGGCGGCACCGTGGCGGTGACCAGCGAGACCGGCCGGGGCAGTTGCTTCACCGTGTGGCTGCCGTGGCGCGAGGCCGAAGCTCCCGTGGCAGTGGACACCGTGCCCGCACCAGCCGCCGCGCGGGCCACCGCGAACCCAACGCCGCTGGCCCTCATCATCGAAGACGACGACGAGGCCGCCGCGCTGATGATGCTGCAGTTGCGCACCGAGGGCTTCGAGGTGCGCGCCGTGACTTCGGCGGAGGCGGCCCTCGCACTGACGGGCAGCATCACGCCGGACGTGATCACGGTCGACATCCTCTTGCCGGGCATGGACGGCTGGGAGTTCATCGAGCGGCTGCGCGACGTGCCGGCCTGGGCGGACATTCCCGTGGTGGTGGTCTCGGTGATGGCCGACCACCGCCGCGGCTTCTCGCTGGGCGCCTCGCTGGTGCTGCAAAAGCCGGTGGGCCGCCACGTGCTGTCACGCGGCCTGGCGCGCATCGGCCTGAAGCCAGGCGGCGATTCGACGGTGCTGGTGGTGGACGACGATGCCAACGCGGTGGAGATCATGGCCACGCACTTGCGCCAGTCGGGCTACACGGTGCTGCGCGCCACGGGCGGCGCCGAGGGCATCGAGCTGGCCCGCCGCTACCGCCCCGACCTGATCGCGCTGGACCTGGAGATGCCCGAGGTGAGCGGCTTCGACGTGGTGGAGGCCCTGAGCGGCCATCCAGGCACATCGGGCATTCCCATTGTGATCGTGACGGCGCGGCAGGTGACGCCGGCCACCCGCAAGCGGCTCAATGGCCACATCCACGACATCGTGGACAAGGTGGGCTTCGACAGGGGCCGCTTCATGGGCGAGGTGCGACGGGCGATTTCGCGTCAGGCCGAGGGAGCCTGATTCGTTTTTCGCGGGATCGGGAGAGCGGGCTGTGTGTGCTGCTCCGCTCATGCCCGACGCCAAGGCGTCGGGCGCTCGCCAGGCACAAACAGTCCACTGGACTGTTTGTGTCCGGGCTCTCTCCCCCGGACCGGGCTTCGTCCGGCCCTCCTCCTTTACTTCGCTACGCAATGCGCCCAGCCCACTCGATCCTGCACTGGGTTTTCGCGGCGAGGGTGCGGCACGGCGGTGTTTGCCGAGGCCGATGGGGTGGCTGACGTAGCGAAGTAAAGGAGGAGGACTGGGCGCAGCCCAGGCCGGGGGACATGAGCGGAGTCGGCCACCCCATCGGCCTCGGCAACCCACCCGAAACCACAGCCATCAGCCTTCGCAGACAATCGCCCGATGACCGCCGAAATCACCACAGAATCCGACCCCGGCACATTGCTGCTGGTCGATGGCTCCAGCTACCTCTACCGTGCCTTCCACGCGCTGCCGGACCTGCGCAGCCCCGATGGGTTTCCGACCGGTGCGATCCACGGCATGGTGGCGATGCTCAAGTGGCTGCGCGACAAGATTCCCTGCGAGCACGCAGCCTGTGTGTTCGATGCCAAGGGCAAGACCTTCCGCGACGATTGGTATGCCGAGTACAAGGCCAACCGGGCCGCCATGCCCGAAGACCTGGCCTTGCAGGTGGAACCCATCCATGAGGTGGTCAAGCTGCTGGGCTGGCCGGTGCTGCAGGTGCCCGGGGTCGAGGCGGACGATGTCATCGGGACGCTGGCCTGCGCCGCGGCTCGCGGCGGGCACAAGGTCGTGATCTCCACCGGCGACAAGGACTTGGCCCAGCTCGTCACGCCGAAGGTGTCGCTCATCAACACCATGAGCAAGCCGCCCGAAGTGCTGGACGTGGACGGCGTGATCGCCAAGTTCGGCGTGCCGCCGGACCGCATCATCGACTACCTCACGCTCATCGGCGACACCGTGGACAACGTGCCCGGGGTCGACAAGGTCGGCCCCAAGACCGCGGTGAAATGGATTGCCGAGCACGGTTCGCTGGATGGCGTCATCGCCAATGCGGCGGGCATCAAGGGCGTGGTGGGCGACAACCTGCGGCGTGCGCTCGACTGGCTGCCGCAAGGGCGTCGCTTGGTGACGGTAGTGACCGACTGCGATCTCGCGGGCCATGTGATGGACTGGCCCGAGTTCCAGTCGCTCGCCTTCGGCGACGTGAAGCGCGAGGCGCTGCTGGAGTTCTACCAGCGCTACGGCTTCAAGACCATGCGCAAGGAGCTGGAAGCCGAGCTGGCGGGCGATGCAGCCATTGCGAGTGGCGACCTTTTCTCGGAACAGCCTGCTGCTGCGGCTGCTGCTGAACCGCTCAACAAGCACTACGAGACGGTGGTCTCGCGCGAGGCGCTGGACGCGTGGATGGCGAAGATCGAGACCGCGCCGCTCACGGCCATCGACACCGAGACCGACTCGCTGGATGGCATGGTCGCGCGCATCGTGGGCATCTCGCTGAGTGTGGCGCCCGGCGAGGCGGCCTACATTCCGCTGCGCCACAACTACGCCGGCGCACCGGACCAACTGCCTGCGGATGAAGTGCTCGCACGATTCAAGCCCTGGCTGGAGAATCCCGCGAAGCTCAAGCTCGGCCAGAACATCAAGTACGACACGCACGTGTTCGCCAACGCCGGCATCGACGTGCAAGGCTATGCGCACGACACCATGCTGCAGAGCTACGTCTTCGAGGCGCACAAGCCGCACAGCCTGGAAAGCCTGGCCGACCGCCACCTGGGGCGCCACGGCCTGAGCTACGAGGACGTGTGCGGCAAGGGCGCGAACCAGATTCCCTTCGCGCAGGTCGAGGTGAACCGTGCGGCGGAATACTCCTGCGAAGACAGCGACATGACGCTGCACGTGCACCAGACGCTGTGGCCGCGCATCGAAAGCGATGCGGGCCTGCGCCGCATCTACGAAGAGATCGAGATGCCCGTGTCGCAGGTGCTCAAGCGCATCGAGCGCAACGGCGTGCTCATCGACGCTGCCGTCTTGCAGGCGCAGAGCCAGCAGCTGGGCGAGCGCATGATGCAGCTCGAACGCGAGGCCTATGACATGGCCGGCCAGCCTTTCAACATCGGCTCGCCCAAGCAGATTGGCGAGGTGCTGTACACCAAGCTGGCCATGCCCGTGCTCAAGCGCACCGCCAGCGGCGCGCCCAGCACCGACGAAGAAGTGCTGGAGAAGCTGGCCGAGGACTACCCGCTGCCGGCCAAGATCCTGGAGCATCGCAGCCTGTCCAAGCTCAAGGGCACCTACACCGACAAGCTGCCGCTGATGGTCAACCCGGCCACCGGCCGCGTGCATACCAACTACGCGCAGGCGGTGGCGGTGACGGGGCGGCTGTCCAGCAACGACCCCAACTTGCAGAACATTCCCATCCGCACGGCGGAAGGCCGGCGCATTCGCGAGGCCTTCATCGCGCCGCCGGGGCACGTGGTGCTGAGTGCGGACTACTCGCAGATCGAGCTGCGGCTGATGGCGCACATCAGCGAAGACGTGAACCTCGTGAAGGCCTTCGTCGAAGGCATGGACGTGCACCGCGCGACCGCGAGCGAGGTGTTCGGCGTCAAGCCCGAGGAGGTGACGAGCGAGCAGCGCCGCTATGCCAAGACCATCAACTTCGGCCTCATCTACGGCATGAGCGCCTTCGGCCTCGCGTCCAGCCTGGGCATCGAGCGCAGCGCCGCGTCGGCCTACATCGAGCGCTACTTCGCCCGATACCCCGGCGTGAAGCGCTACATGGACGAGACCAAGGCTTCGGCCAAGGCGCAGGGCTTCGTGGAGACGGTGTTCGGCCGGCGCCTGTGGCTGCCGGAGATCAACAGCCCCAATGGCCCGCGCAAGTCGGGCGCGGAACGGCAGGCCATCAATGCGCCGATGCAGGGCACGGCGGCCGACCTCATCAAGCTGTCGATGATCGCCGTGCAGAAGGTGCTCGATGAGGAGCGCCGCGCGACCAAGATGGTGATGCAGGTGCACGACGAACTGGTGTTCGAGGTGCCGGATGCGGAGGTCGAGTGGGCGCGTGCGGCCATCCCGAAGATCATGTCCGACGTGGCGGCAATGAAGGTGCCACTGGTGGCGGAAGTCGGCGTGGGGCCGAACTGGGACGAAGCACATTGAGACCTGGCATTCCAGGCAAGGGAGGATTGGTGATGTTTGTTCGCTGGCTGTCGGCGTTGGCCGTCTTGATGCTGGCCTCGATGCAGGTGTGGGCGGCGGGAGAACCGATCGAGTCGGTCGAGCCTGGCGCGATCGAGGCGCTGGTTCAATCGCACAAGACCGGCATGCTCGTCGTGTCGATCACCTCGCTGGACAGCAATTGCCGTCCGTGCATCCGCGCCAACACGGAGTTCCAGCGGGTCGCGAAGGAGATGGGCGGCAAGGCGCGCTTTGTCCAAGTGGCCTGGCAGCCTTGGTCGCGATTTCCGACGGAGATCCAACCCTTCCTGAAGCAGTACGGCATCCCCGGCGTGCCGGCACGCCTGGTGTTCCAGGACGGCAAGTTCGAAGGGAAGATGATCGGCGAGCCGCCTCCTCCTCCCAAGCCCAGCCCGCTGAACGTCACCGGCTCGATCGAGCAGGTGGACCCGACCAAGGCCGAGCAGGCCGTGGCGAAGTCGAGCGGCGTGGTGGTGGTGATGCTCTCGTCCTTCGAGACCCAGTGCGTCTTCTGCATGAAAGCCAATCCGCTGTTCGAGTCGCTCGCGCAGCGGACGGCATCCGGCGACGCCAAGGTGAAGTACCTGCGCGTCATGTACCGGCCCTGGACCTCCGTCACGCAGGATCACTTTGGCGAGAAGCTCCAGGTCAACGGGCTGCCGGTCTTCCTCACCTACAAGGACGGCCAGCCCGTGCGTCGCAGGAACGGCATTGCGGAGGTGGGTGAGCTGGAGAAGCTGCTGCTGGACGGTGTGCGGTAGCCGTTCAGGGGAATGAGCCACGCGAGTGGCTGACCGGGACAAATGGCGGGCATTGCGGCCATTTCAGACGCGACACCATTCCTGGCCGGTCCTAGGCTTGAGATGGGGTTCGCGCCAGTGTGCCCCTCAAGCCAAACCGACGAGCCTTCACGAGGCGAAACCCAGCCGCGGGTCTTTGGATGCTTGACTCGTGAGAGTCCTCGCTCTCATGAGCGCTTCGTCAAGAGGCGTGCAGTGAGGGTGAGTCAAGAGGCATTCGAACCTTGCCCGCGGAGCGGGAGTTTCGTTGAAGGATGCTGAAAATGAAAACAACAATCTTATGGGCGGTTGCCTTTGTGGGCTTGGGCCTGTGCGGGACTGATGTCTGTACTGCACAGACGGCCCGCCCCGTCCAGGTGCGGTCCTGCTGGGCGGCCATGGATCCGAAAACAGAGGAAATCTACCAGTCCTATTTCGCGTTGAAGGGGGTAGACACCACGACCCTGTCCGTTGACATCAAGGAAATGTACAGAGGCGGTCACGGGAGTACCTACAAGGTGATCACGTGGAGCCACACGGTGCCAGGTGACAAATGCGGTGACGCCAAGCCGGCGTGGTTCCCATATCCATAGTCGCTTGCGGCAGAAGAAGGCCCTCCGGGGCCTTCTTCCATTCCAGGCTCGCTGCCGCCCGCGTCAGTTAGCATCCCCACCCAATGAACCTGCCCTACGAACTCCAGATCGGCTGGCGCTACACCCGCGCCGGGCGCGCCGGGCGGCGCAATGGCTTCATCTCCTTCATCTCGGGCGTGTCGATGCTGGGCATCGCACTCGGGGTGGCGGCGCTGATCATCGTGCTGTCGGTGATGAACGGCTTCCAGAAGGAGGTGCGCGACCGCATGCTGTCGGTGGTGGCGCACATCGAGGTCTACGAAGGCCACGGCGATGCGCTGCAGGACTGGCACGCGCTGGCCGACAAGGCACGGACGAACAAGGCCGTCGTGGGTGCGGCGCCCTTCATCGCCGCGCAGGCGCTGATCGCCCGCGGCGACGACATGCGCGGCTCCATCATCCGCGGCATCTCGCCCGATGACGAGGCCACCGTCACCGACCTCGTCCGCGCCACCCGCTCCACGACCTTTGGCAAGCTGGAGTCCGGCGCCTGGAACATCGTGCTCGGCGGCGAACTGGCGCGCAACCTGGGCGTGCACGAGGGCGACCAGGTCACCATCGTCGCCCCCGGCGGCCAGATGACGCCCGCCGGCGTGGTGCCGCGGCTCAAGCACTTCACGGTGGTGGGCATCTTCAATGCCGGCCACTACGAGTACGACAGCGGCCTGGCCTTCATCCACGTGGACGATGCCGCCAGGCTCTTTCGCGTGGCCGGCCCGACCGGCGTGCAACTGCGCCTGAAGGACGTGCACGCCGCGCGCGAAGTGGCCGACCAGCTCGCCGGCATCCTGGGCCCGGAGGTCGAGGTCCGCGACTGGACGCGCACCAACCGCAACTGGTTCGACGCGGTGCAGATCGAGAAGCGGCTGATGTTCATCATCCTCACGCTCATCGTTGCGGTGGCGGCCTTCAACCTCGTGTCCACGCTGGTGATGACGGTGACGGACAAGCAGGCCGACATCGCCATCCTGCGCACGCTGGGCGCCACGCCGCGTTCCATCATGGGCGTGTTCATGGTGCAGGGCGCGGCCTCGGGCGTCATCGGCACGCTGACGGGCATGTTGCTCGGGCTGCTGGTGGCCTTCAACATCGACGTGATCGTGCCGGCCATCGAGCGCCTGCTGAACACCAGCTTCCTGCCCGGCAGCGTCTACCTCATCAGCCGCATGCCCAGCGACCCGCAGAGCGCCGACATCGTGCCCATCGTCCTCATCTCCTTGCTGCTGTCCTTCGTGGCCACGCTGTACCCGAGCTGGCGCGCCAGCCGCGTCCAACCCGCGGAGGCGCTGCGCTATGAGTGACGACCTGGTCATCCGCGCGCTGGGCCTGCACAAGCGTTTCAGCGAAGGCGGGCTGGACGTGCACGTGCTGCAAGGCGTGGAGCTGAGCGTGAAGCGCGGCGAGACGGTGGCGGTGGTGGGTGCATCGGGCTCGGGCAAGAGCACGCTGCTGCACCTGCTGGGCGGCCTGGAAGCGCCCACGACCGGCACGGTGGAACTGCAAGGCCGCGACTTTGCCCACATGGGTCCGGCGGAGCAGGGGGCGTGGCGCAACCAGCACCTGGGCTTCGTGTACCAGTTCCATCACCTGCTGCCCGAGTTCACCGCGCTGGACAACGTGGCCATGCCGCTGCGCATCCGCCGGCAGACGGTGAACGAAGCGCGCGAGAAGGCGCGCGAGGTGCTGGGGCAGGTGGGGCTGGCGGCCCGCGTCGACCATCGGCCCTCGCAGCTCTCGGGCGGCGAGCGCCAGCGCGTGGCCATCGCCCGTGCACTGGCCGGCAACCCGGCCTGCGTGCTCGCCGACGAACCCACCGGCAACCTCGACAAGAAGACGGCCGACACGGTCTTCGGCCTGATGATGGACCTGGCCCGCAGGCAGGGCATGGCCTACGTGATGGTCACGCACGACGAGGTACTGGCCTCACGGTGCGACCGGGTGCTGCGCCTGAACGGTGGACGACTGGCCGCTTGAGCGTGGCCGAGGTGGGTGCGGCGGACCGAGCCTGCCGTCTTGATACCGTCTTGATGCCCGCCGAGCGGAACTTGCCGACATCTTGATGCCCATCTTCCTAGGATGACTCTCCATGAAAGGAGGGCGTCCGGATGGATGTCGTTTATCTCGCGCTGGCTGCTGCGTTCTGGCTTTTGATGGCCGGCATGGCCGCAGGCTGCGCCACCTTGAAGGGGCCTGCGGCATGAGCTGGCTCCATGTGCTGGGCAGTGCCGTGTCGGTGGGCCTGCTGATCTATCTCGTCGCCGCGCTGGTGCGCCCGGAGAAGTTCTCGTGACCGCGCACGCCTGGACATTGCTCGCGGTGTACACCGTGGTGCTGCTCGTGCTCGCGGTGCCCATGGGGCGCTACATCGCCCACGTGGCGGAAGGCCGCCTGGCCTTCGCGAACCGCATCGAGGGGCTGCTCTACCGCATCGCAGGCATCAAGGCCGAGGCCGAGATGGGCTGGCTTCACTACGCCATGGCCATCCTGATCTTCAACGGACTGGGCGTGCTCGTCGTCTATGCCTTGCAGCGGCTGCAGCTGTGGCTGCCGCTGAACCCGCAAGGCCTGGCCAACGTGTCGCCGGATTCGTCGTTCAACACCGCGGTGAGCTTCGTGACCAACACGAACTGGCAAGGCTACAGCGGCGAGCAGACCATGAGCACCCTCACGCAGATGCTGGGGCTGGCCGTGCAGAACTTCTTCTCTGCCGCCACTGGCATCGTGGTCGTGGTCGCACTGATCCGCGGCTTCGCCAGGCACACGAGCACCAGCGTGGGCAACGCATGGGTGGACCTCACCCGGGTGACGCTGTGGATCCTGCTGCCAATCTCGTTCGTCTATGCCCTGTTCCTCGTTCAGCAGGGATCGCCGCAGAACTTCGATGCCTACAAGGACGTGCAGACCCTGGAGGTGACGAAGTACCAGGAGCCCAGGCAGGCCGCCGACGGCCAGCCCATGAAGAACGACAAGGGCGAGCCGGTGATGGAAGACAAGGCCACCGGCCGGCAGACCCTGGCGATGGGGCCGATCGCTTCGCAGGAAGCCATCAAGATGCTCGGCACCAACGGGGGCGGTTTCTTGAACGCCAATTCGGCGCACCCCTACGAGAACCCGACGGCCTTGGCCAACTTCGTCCAGATGCTGTCGATCTTCCTGATCCCGGCGGGCCTGTGCTTCACCTTCGGCCGCATGGTCGGCGATGCGAGGCAAGGGTGGACGTTGTTGATCGCCATGACGGTGCTGTTCGTGGCAGGAGCCATCGCCGCCACGGCCTTCGAGCAGCAGGGCAATCCGCGGCTGGCTGCGCTGGGCGTGGATCAATCCGCGACTGCCAGCCAGGCAGGCGGCAACATGGAAGGCAAGGAAACGCGCTTTGGCATCGCCGAGACGGCGCTGTTCGCCACCATCACCACCGATGCGTCGTGCGGCGCGGTCAACGGCATGCACGACTCCTTCACGCCACTGGGCGGCATGGTGCCGCTGGTCAACATGCAGCTGGGCGAAGTGGTATTCGGGGGCGTGGGCACGGGGCTGTACGGCATGCTGGTGTTCGCCATCCTCGCGGTGTTCATCGCGGGGCTGATGATCGGCCGCACCCCCGAGTACCTCGGCAAGAAGATCGAGGCCTACGAGATGAAGATGAGCTCCGTCGCCATCCTGGTCACGCCCTTGCTGGTGCTCCTGGGCGCGGCCGTCGCAGTGATGGCCGAACCCGGCCGCGCAGGGGTGGCCAACCCCGGCGCACACGGCTTCTCTGAAGTTCTCTATGCCTTGACATCGGCGGCCAATAACAACGGCAGTGCCTTCGGCGGCATCTCGGCCAACACGCCGTTCTACAACGTGCTGCTGGCGGTGGCGATGTGGTTCGGCCGATTCGGCGTGATCGTGCCGGTGCTGGCCATGGCCGGTTCGCTCGCAGCCAAGAAGCGCCTGGCGGCCACCACCGGAACCATGCCTACGCACGGACTGCTCTTCGTGTCGCTGCTCATCGGCGTCGTGTTGCTTGTGGGCCTGCTGAACTACGTGCCGGCGCTGGCGCTGGGCCCGGTCATCGAGCACCTGATGCTCTGGAAGTGATCCATCCATGACCCGCAAGACATTCACACTCTTTGACCCTGCGCTGATCCGGCCCGCCGTGGCCGATGCATTCAAGAAGCTGGACCCGCGCGTCCAGTGGCGCAACCCGGTGATGTTCGTCGTCTACACCGGCAGCATCATCACCACGATCCTGTTCTTCCAGGCCCTGGGCGGCAGCGGCGAGGCGCCGGCCGGTTTCATCCTCGCCATTGCGCTGTGGTTGTGGTTCACCGTGCTCTTCGCCAACTTCGCGGAGGCGCTGGCCGAGGGGCGCAGCAAGGCGCAGGCTGCATCCTTGCGCAGTCTGAAGAAGCAGACCTGGGCCAAGAAGCTGGAAGAGCCGCGTTTCGGCGGCAAGTGGCATCCCATCGAGTCGTCTGACCTGCGCCGCGGCGATGTGGTGCTGGTGACCGCGCAGGACGTGATTCCGGCTGACGGCGAGGTGATCGAGGGCGTGGCCTCGGTGGATGAAAGTGCCATCACCGGCGAATCCGCGCCCGTCATCCGTGAGAGCGGCGGTGATTTCAGCGCCGTCACCGGCGGCACGCGGGTGCTGTCGGACTGGATCGTGGTGCGCATCACCGCGAATCCGGGCGAGACCTTCGTGGACCGCATGATCGCCATGGTCGAGGGCGCCAGGCGCCAGAAGACGCCCAACGAGATCGCGCTGACCATCCTGCTGGTGGCGCTGACCATTGTGTTCCTGGGCGTCACGGTGACGCTGCTGCCGTATTCGATGTACAGCGTCGATGTCGCCAAGGCCGGTTCGCCCATCACCGTGACGGTGCTGATCGCGCTGCTGGTGTGCCTCATTCCCACCACCATCGCGGGCCTGCTGTCGGCCATCGGCGTGGCCGGCATGAGCCGCATGATGGAGGCCAACGTGATCGCCACATCCGGCCGCGCGGTGGAAGCCGCGGGCGACGTGGATGTGCTGCTGCTGGACAAGACCGGCACGATCACCCTGGGCAACCGGCATGCGTCGGCTTTCGTGCCAGCGCCCGGCGTCAAGGAGGGCGACCTCGCCGATGCGGCGCAGCTCGCCTCGCTGGCCGACGAGACGCCCGAGGGCCGCAGCATCGTCGTGCTGGCCAAGCACAGGTTCAACCTGCGCGAGCGCGACCTGCAATCCCTCGGGGCGCACTTCGTGCACTTCTCGGCGCAGACGCGCATGAGCGGGGTGGACCTGCCGCTGGCGGTGCAGGAGCAGATGGTCGTGGGCGGCAGCCATACGCCGGCGCGCGTGCGGCAGCTGCGCAAGGGGGCGGCCGAAGCCATCCGCAAGCACGTCGAGTCGCTGGGCGGCAGCTTCCCTGCGCAGGTGCAGGCCACGGTCGACGACGTGGCACGCCGCGGCAGCACGCCGCTGGTGGTCGCCGACGGCCTCAAGGTACTGGGCCTCATCGAACTCAAGGACATCGTCAAGGGCGGCATCAAGGAGCGGTTTGCCGAGCTGCGCCGCATGGGCATCAAGACGGTGATGGTGACTGGCGACAACCGGCTGACCGCGGCGGCGATCGCGGCGGAGGCGGGCGTGGACGACTTCCTGGCCGAAGCCACGCCGGAACAGAAGCTGGCACTCATCCGCCAGCACCAGGCCGAAGGCCGGCTGGTGGCCATGACGGGCGACGGCACCAACGACGCACCCGCGCTGGCCCAGGCCGATGTGGCGGTGGCCATGAACTCCGGCACGCAGGCCGCCAAGGAGGCCGGCAACATGGTCGACCTGGACAGCAACCCCACCAAGCTGATCGAGGTGGTGGAGACCGGCAAGCAGATGCTGATGACGCGCGGGTCGCTGACCACCTTCAGCATCGCCAACGATGTGGCGAAGTACTTCGCCATCATTCCGGCGGCCTTCGTCACCACCTACCCGCAGCTGTCGGCGCTGAACGTCATGCACCTGGCAAGCCCGAACTCGGCCATCCTGTCGGCGGTGATCTTCAATGCGCTGATCATCATCTTCCTCATCCCGCTGGCCTTGAAGGGCGTGCCTTACAAGCCGCTGGGCGCAGCGGTGCTGCTGCGCCGCAACCTGCTGGTCTACGGCGTGGGCGGCGTGGTCGTGCCGTTCATCGGCATCAAGCTCATCGACCTGCTGCTGAGCGGCGCAGGACTTGTGTGAAGGCCATCAAATCATGAAGACACTCATCCGTCCCTCCATCACCTTGTTCGTCGTCTTGAGCATCGTTTGCGGTGTGGCGTATCCGCTGGCCGTGACCGGCGTGGCCATGGCGGTGTTTGCGCCGCAGGCGGCAGGCAGCCTCGTCTACAGGGACGGCAAGCCCGTGGGTTCCTCCCTCATCGGCCAGAACTTCAGCGACCCGAAGTACTTCTGGGGACGCCCGTCGGCCACCAGTCCCATGCCGTACAACGGTGCCGGGTCCGGCGGATCGAACCTGGGCCCGCTGAACCCGGCGCTGGTGGATGCGGTCAAGGGCCGTGTGCAGGGCTTGCGCGACGCCGACCCGGGCAACACCCTGCCGGTGCCGGTGGATCTCGTCACGGCATCCGCCAGCGGACTGGACCCTCACATCAGCCCGGCTGCTGCGGCCTACCAGGCGCCGCGCGTGGCCCGCCTGCGCGGCATGCCGGTGGATGCGGTCGGCCTGCTGATCGCTCGTAGCACGGAAGACCGGCTCTTCGGCCTGCTGGGCGAGCCGCGGGTGAATGTCCTGGCGTTGAACCTCGCACTGGACGAGGCCACACCACGCAGGCCCTGACCCAAGGATCACAATGGCATCGAATGACCGAGCACACGCGTCCTGACCCCGACGAATTGCTGCAGCGCCTCAAGCAGCAAGAGGCGCTGGCCGCGCGTGGCAGGCTCAAGGTGCTCTTCGGCGCTTCTGCAGGCGTGGGCAAGACCTTCGCGATGCTCTCGTCCGCGCACGCACAGAAGCTGCAGGGCGTGGATGTGGTGATCGGCGTGATCGAGACCCACGGACGCGCCGAGACTGAAGCATTGGTGGCGGGTATCGAGCGCCTGCCGATGAAGGACGTGAGCTACCGCGATCGCACGCTCAAGGAATTCGATCTCGACGCGGCGCTCGAACGCAAGCCGAAGCTCATGCTGGTGGACGAGCTGGCCCACTCCAACGTGCCCGGCTCGCGCCACCCCAAGCGCTGGCAGGATGTCGAGGAACTGCTCGACGCAGGCATCGATGTGTGGACCACCATGAACGTCCAGCACCTCGAAAGCCTGAACGACGTGGTCAGCGGCATCACCGGAGTCCGCGTCTGGGAGACGGTGCCTGATCGCGTGTTCGATGAGGCCGATGAAGTCGTCATCGTCGATCTGCCGCCCGACGACCTGCTGCAACGCCTGAAGGAGGGCAAGGTCTACCTGCCGCACCAGGCCGAGCGCGCGGTGCGCAACTTCTTCCGCAAGGGCAACCTCATCGCCTTGCGTGAGCTGGCCCTGCGGCGCACGGCCGACCGGGTGGACGACGAGATGCTTCAGTACCGTCGCACGCTGTCGGTGGCGCCCGTGTGGCAGACGCGCGAAGCCTTGCTGTTGTGCATCGGGCCGGACGAGCGCAGCGAGAAGCTGGTGCGTGCCGCTGCCCGCATGGCGGCACAGCTCGATGTCCCGTGGCGCTGCGTCTACGTCGAGACGCCCGGTTTGCAGCGGCTGCCCGAGGCCAGGCGGCAGCAGATCCTGCGCGTGCTCAAGCTGGCGCAGGACGCCGGCGCGGTCACCGCCACGCTCACCGGGAACACGCTGGCCTCGACGTTGGTGAAGTACGCGCATGAGCACAACCTGTCGCGCGTCGTGCTGGGGCGTGACACAGGGCGATGGCCCCGGCCGTGGCGCTTGACGCTGGCCGAAGCGGTCGGGGCCCTGGGCCAGGATCTCGATGTCATCCAGATCGCGCTGCCGCCACGGGAGCGGATGCAGCGCTTGCCGGCACCGGGCGCGGCGCCGTCGCCATCCACCGGCGGGGCCTGGCGGCCTTATGCGATGAGCGCGGCCGTGTGCGGCGCCGTGGCCTTGCTGGCCGCGCCACTGCATTCGGTGTTCGACCTGTCGAACATCGTCATGGTGTTCCTGCTGGCGGTGGTGTTCGTTGCCACGCGCTACGGTCGTGGTCCGGCAGTGCTCGCGGCCTTCCTGAGCGTGGGCGCCTTCGACTTCCTGTACGTGCCGCCGCGCTTCTCCTTCAGCGTGACAGACGTGCAATACCTGCTGACCTTCGGCGTGATGCTGGTGGTGGCACTGGTCATCGGCCAGCTCACCGCGGGCCTGAAATTCCAGGCCCGCGTGGCCACGATGCGCGAGGAGCGGGTCAGCTCGCTGTACGAGATGTCGCGCGACCTCTCCGGCGCCTTGATGGCAGAACAGGTCGCGGAAATCGCCTCGCGCTTTCTGCGCTCGGAGTTCGAGGCCCGCGCCGCACTGATGATCGCCGGGCTGGACGACAAGCTGCAACCGCCCGTCGCCGCCCAGGACCTCCCCAAGGGCGTGGACCAGGGCGTGGCGCAATGGGCCTACGACCACTCGGAAGCGGCCGGCCATGGCACCAACACGCTGCCGGCCTCGCCCATGCTGTACCTGCCGCTGAAGGCGCCGATGCGCCTGCGCGGCGTGCTCGCCATCGACCCGGCCAATCCGCTGCGGCTGGCGGGGCCGGAGCAGCGGCGCCTGCTGGACACCTGTGCCTCGTTGCTGGCGCTTTCGCTGGAGCGCATCCACTACGTCGACGTGGCCCAGAGCAGCACCCTTCAAATGGAATCCGAACGCCTGCGCAATTCCCTGCTCGCCGCGATCTCGCACGACCTGCGCACACCGCTGTCGGCGCTGGTGGGCATGGCCGAGTCACTGCCGCTGACGCCGCAAGCGCAAGCCGGGGAGCGGGCCACGGCCATCAAGGAAGCGGCGCTGCGGATGAACTCGCTGGTCAACAACCTGCTCGACATGGCGCGGCTGCAGGCCGGGCCGGTGCAGCTCAACCGGCAATGGCTTCCACTGGAGGAACTGGTGGGCAGCGCGCTCCAGGCGATGGCGCCGTCGCTGGACGTGTCGCGGGTCAAGGTGGTGCTGGCGGCGGACCTGCCGCTGGTTCAGGTGGATGCGGTGCTGATGGAGCGTGTGTTTTGCAACCTGCTGGAGAACGCACACAAGTACACCCCGCCGGGCAGCCCGATCGAGATCAGTGCGGTGGCCGACAGCCAGCAGGTGCGCATCATGGTCGATGACCGTGGGCCGGGTTTACCGCGCGGTCGCGAGGAAACCATCTTCGAGATGTTCGAGCGCGGCCGCAAGGAGAGCTCCACCGCGGGCGTGGGCCTCGGGTTGGCCATCTGCCGCGCCATCGTGCAGGCCCATGGCGGGCGCATTCGCGCCGAGAATCGCGCGAACCAGGGTGCGCGTTTTTGCATCGAGCTGCCGCGCGGCGAACCGCCCGCAATGCCTGGCGCGGAGGAAGAAGGAACAGCATGAGCGGCAATCCGACCAAGATCCTTGTCGTCGAAGACGAGGCCGAAATCCGCCGCTTCGTGTGCCTGTCGCTGGAGCGCGCGGGCGACTTCGAGGTGTTCGAGGCCGATACGGTGGCACGCGGACTGATCGAGGCTGGCACGCGGCGGCCGGACCTGCTCATCGTCGACCTCGGGCTGCCCGATGGCGATGGCGTCGACCTGATCCGCGACCTGCGCGGCTGGTCCGACGCGCCGGTGGTGGTGCTGTCCGCCCGCACCGCGGAGGACGACAAGATCGAGGCTCTGGACGCGGGGGCCGATGACTACCTCGTGAAGCCCTTCAGTGCCGGTGAACTGCTGGCGCGGGTGCGCGCCCACCTCAGGCGGCAGGCGGGCGGCCCGCGCAACGGCAACTCGGTGGTCGAGTTCGGCGAAGTCAAGCTGGACCTGGCCAGGCGCATCGTGGAGCGTGCCGGCCAGCCGCTGCACCTCACGCCCAACGAGTACCGGCTGCTCACTCATCTCACCGCGCACCCGCAATGCGTCATCACGCATCGGCAATTGCTGAAGGCCGTGTGGGGCCCCAACCATGCGCAGGACACGCACTACCTGCGCGTGTACATGGGACAGTTGCGCAAGAAGATCGAAGACGACCCCGCACAGCCCAGGCACCTGCTGACGGAGACGGGCATCGGCTACCGCTTCGTGCCGTGAAGCGAGCCGCAGGACCACTGCCCGAACAGGTGGCTGGCCGGCGCGCCCGGGAACAGCCAGTGCGGCGTGCATTCGCTGGACGGCACACAGTTGGCGAACCCGTGGTCGGTTGATGGCCCGGCGATGCACTTCTCCTGCACCATCGACAGGTACTGGTCGATGCTGCTTTCCTGCGTGTTGCCGTTGAGGATGACCTCCGCGCCCGTGGCCTTGGCGTAGCGGCGGATGGCGTTTTGGCGCGAATGCTCGGGTGCCCAGCTGTCGGCAGACACGCCGTTCTCGCTGCTGACGCGGATGCCGTCCGGTGTGCGGATGACCAGGGAGTGGTTGCCCCCGGTGTGCCCGGGCGTGTGCACGAACGCGATGCCGTGGCCGAACTGCACGCTGCCGTCGAAGGCGGTCACGCGCGAAGCGTCGATGCCCTCGGTCCCGCCAGGGCAGTACCAGTCCGACTGCAATGGCAGCAGCGCGCGGGCACTGGCCCACTCCTGGCGATGCACCAGCAGCCTGGCCTTGGGAAAGAGCCCGTCGTCACCCAGCCAGCGGCGCAGGTCCTGCGTGTGGAGATGATCAAAGCTGAGATAGTCGACCTCGGTGGGCGAGACGCCGCAGGCGGTGAGGGCCTGAGGCACCGTGGCGTACACGGGTGCCATGGCGCCGTGCAGGAACGAGGGTGTCTTCTGCGCCAGCCGCTGGAAGAAGGGCGTGGCCCGGCCGCGCTCATGGTCGCTCGCGCCGAACAGCAGTGTGCGCGCCTCGCCCTCGAAATCGACGAAGCGGATCACCGTCATCCGCGTGAGCAGGTGCACCATCAGCGGCTTGATCACCGCCTGCGCATAGACGCCGGTGAAGGCGTACCAGCTCGGGTAGGGCACCCGCAGCAGGTCCAGGCTGCGTGCGCCGGTGATGACGGGCTCGTCCAGGAAGCGCTCGCGGAAGGCGGCACTGCGGCGACGGATCTCGCGCAGCCGGTCCAGGGGCGATGCGGCGTCGCGCGCGCCATCGAAGTCGGCAAGGGCCTGCATGGGGTCAGGCCGTCTGCTGCCGCAGCAGCTTCAGCACGCGCAGCGCACGCAGCCAGCTGCCCGGCTTCCACAGGCTGGGCTTGCCCATGAGCTGGCGCGCGATGCCCATCGCGTCGAAGTACACCCGCTCGCATTGGAGCACCGTGCCCTCGAAGATGAAGAAGGCCGTCATGCGCGTCTCGAACGACGCGCCTGTGGGCTTCACGCCCGAGTCATGGCCCGAGTGCGTGCCGCGCAGCCAGAACTCCACGATCACCGCGTCGTCCGCATGCCGCAGCGCGATGAGCTCGTTGCGCTGGTCCGGGAACATGCGCCGCGAGCTCATGTAGTAGCCGTTGACCGCCTGCGTGCCATCCAGCGTCTTGCCGCTTGGAATGATTTCGTAGTGCGGATGCGGGAAGGTGCCGAGCACCCGCTCGAAGTGCTTGGTGTTCTCGTTTTCCATGTGCTCGCGCACGATGCGTTCGCGCGTGCTGCGCACGAGCTGTGTCTGTTCCGTCTCGGTGTGATTCATGATGGTGTGGCGTGGTGCGGACGCCTACTATCGGTAACGCTTTTCCTGCTGACTGTCGCGTTCTGTCATTTGCAGCCCCGGACAATCCCGCATGACTTCTGCCGCCACAGCCAACGACCCGATGCGCCTGCCCGACGAGGTGCAGTCACTGCTGCTCGCGCAGTCGCGCTTCAAGCCGCTGGTGGCCGGCGAGTCGCTCTTCCTCAAGGGCTCGATGCCCGATGCACTGTTCGGCGTGGTCAGCGGCTGCCTTCGCGTGAGCGTGTCGGCCGAGAACGGCCGGCAGGCGGTGATTTCTCTGCTGGAGCCGGGCCACTGGTTCGGCGAGGTGTCGCTGCTGATCGGCCGGCAGCGGGTCTACGACATCATCGCGGTGGAGCCGGGCGAGGTGGCCATCGTCAATGCGGAGGACTTCCACCGGCTCATCGAGGAGCGCCCTGACGTGCACATGGCTTTCACGAAGCTGGTGTGCCTGCGGCTGCGCGTGGCGCTGTCGTGGATCGACGACGTGATCCTCATGCCGCTGGCCGCGCGCCTGGCCAAGCGCATGCTCTCGCTGGAGACGCGCGTGCACGACGGCACCACCATGCTCGGCGTGTCGCAGGAAGACCTGGCCGCGATGCTGGGCGTGTCACGCCAGAGCGTGAACCGGCAGTTGCGGCAATGGGAGGCCGAGGGGCTGGTGCGGCTGCACTATGGGCGCATCGAATTGCTGGATGCGGCGGCCATGGCCAAGGTCACATGACCCGCCCGAACCACGCCACCGACAGCCCGGCGGCCAGCACCACCAGCACCGCCGCGGCGGCTGCGAACAAGCCGCTGATCTCGGTTTCCTTCTTCTCCACCACGAGCCGCGTGCTCAGCGACTGGTAGACCTTCTTCAAATCGGCTGCGGTGCCGGCGTAGAAGTATTCCGCCCGCGTGGCGCTGGCGATGTTCTTCAGCGCGTCCTCGTCCAGCCGCACCCGCATGCTCCAGCCTTCGAAGCCGATGGTTTCGCCGTCCTTGGTGCCGATGCCCACCGCATAGACCTTCACGCCGCGGTCGGCGGCCATCTTGGCGGCGTCCATGGGGTCGGGCCCGGTGGTGCGCTGGCCGTCGGTGAGCAGGATGATCGCGCCCGAGCCGTAGGAGCCCGGCGCCACCGGCTCAGGCTCCTTCTTCTGCTTGTCCTTCGGGCCCACGGGCATGTTGCGTGCGCCGGTGATCTGCGAGAGGTCGATGCCCGCCTCGGGGAACAGCGTGGCCAGCGAGAGCACGATGCCGCTGCCGATCGCCGTGCCGCGTTGAAGCTGGAAGCGGTCGATCGCGGCCACGATGTCCTCGCGGCTTTGCGTGGGCGGTTGCACGACAGCCGCCGTGCCGGCGAACGACACCACGCCCACGCGCACGCTGCGCGGCAGGTCCTTGATGAAGGCCTTGGCCGCCTCCTGTGCGGCCACGAGACGGTTGGGTTGCACGTCCGTGGCCTGCATGCTGCCGGAGACGTCCATGGCGAGGACGATGGTTTCCTGCTGGCTGGGCAGCGTCACGATGGCCAGCGGCCGCGCAGTCGCAACCAGCAAGGTGGCGACGGCCAGCAGCAACAGGGCCGGCGGCACGTGCCGGCGCCAGCCTGGGCCCTTGCCGGCCGCCTGCTTCACCAGCGCCAGGCTGGCGAATCGCACCGTGTTCTTCTTGCGCCGGTACAGCAGCCACGCGTAGGCCAGCACCAGCAACGGCAGGCTGAGCAACAACCACAGCAGATCGGGCCAGGCGAAGGTCATGACTGCTCCCTTGCTGACGAGGCGGCGCCCGTGCGAAGCAGATGCACCGGCAGCCCGCCGCCCGAGGACAGGCGGCTGCGCTGGCGCCTCATGTCGGCAAAACGAAGCACTGCATCCACCAGATCATCATCGGTCGCCAGTTCGAGCGTGTCCACCCCCGCATGCAGCAGGGCTTCGTGCAGTTGTTCCTCGTTGTGCTGGGCAGCTTGCATGAAGCGCTCGCGAAAGCGCGGGTCGTGGGTGTCGACGAACATCTGCTCGCCGGTTTCGGCGTCCTGGATGGTGACGAGGCCCAGGTCCGGCAGTTCCATTTCGGCCGCGTCGTACAGGCGGATGGCCAGCACCTCGTGGCGCTGCGCCAGGCGCGCGAGGCCCGCTTCCCAGCCGGGTTCGCTCATGAAGTCCGACAGCACGAAGACCATCGAGCGCCGCGGGATCATGCCGCGCGCGGCCTCCAGCAGGCGGCGCAGCTGCGTCGGCGATTCACTGCGCGGTGCCTGGTAGCTTTGCATGCGCTGCAGCATGTGCAGCACGTGCATGCGGCTGTGGCGGGCGGGCAGCACGGCGTCGACGTCCGAGCCGAAGAAGATCGCGCCCACGCGGTTGCCGTGCCGCGTGAGCAGCCGCGCCAGCACGGCGGCGAATTCCGCCGACACCACGCGCTTGGTGCGCTCGCCCGAGCCGAAGTCCACGCTGCCGCTCAAGTCCAGCAGGAACCAGGCATTGAGCTCGCGGTCTTCGGTGAACTCGCGCACGTGCGGCGTCTGCAGCCGTGCGGTGACGTTCCAGTCGATGTGGCGCACGTCGTCATGCAGCTGGTATTCGCGCAGGTCGGCGAAGTCCAGCCCGGCGCCGCGGAACAGCGTCCGGTAGTCGCCCTGGAGCATGCCGTCCAGGCGGCGGATCACCGTCCATTCCAGACGGCGAAGAATCGCTTCAGCCGTTGTTGCGCTCATTGGCCATGGGTTTGTCGGGCTTGGGAACCTTGCTCACGATCTGCGAAACGATCTGGTCCGGGCTCAGCCCTTCGGCCAGCGCTTCGTAGCTCAGCACCAGGCGGTGCCGCAGCACGTCGGGCACGAGGTCGACCACGTCCTCGGGCAAGGCATAGGATCGTCCGCGCAGCATCGCCATGGCACGCGCGCCTTCGATGAGGCCGATGGTCGCGCGGGGGCTGGCGCCGAAGCTGATGAACTTCGAGAGATCAGGCAGGCCATGCCGCGCAGGCTCGCGCGTGGCCGACACCAGCTTCACCGCGTACTGCATCAGCGACGGGTCCACGTAGACCTTGCGGCATTCCATCTGCAGTTCGCCCAGCTGCCCCGTGCTCACCACCGGCGTGACCACGGCGGGGTCGCCCGTCACGCGCTGCACGATCACGAACTCTTCTTCCTCGCTCGGGTAGCCCACCACCACCTTCATCATGAAGCGGTCCACCTGCGCCTCGGGCAACGGGTAGGTGCCTTCGGTCTCGATGGGGTTTTGCGTGGCCATCACCAGAAAGGGCGACGGAACTTTGTGCGTTTCGCCTGCAATCGTTACTTGCCGCTCCTGCATCACTTCCAGCAGCGCGCTTTGCACCTTGGCCGGCGCGCGGTTGATTTCATCGGCCAGCAGCAGGTTGGCGAACACCGGGCCCAGCGAGGTGCTGAAGTCCCCGGTCTTCTGGTTGTAGATGCGCGTGCCCACCAGGTCGGCGGGCACCAGGTCGGGTGTGAACTGGATGCGCTTGAAGCTGCCGCGCAGCGTGGTGGCCAGCGTCTTGACGGTGATGGTCTTGGCCAGCCCCGGCACGCCCTCGACCAGCAGGTGCCCCTGCGCGAGCATGGCCACCATCACGCGTTCGAGGAACTTGTCCTGCCCGACGACGACGCGCTTGACCTCGTACAGGATGCGCTCCATCAGGCTGGCGGTGTCTGGCGTGTCCATGCGGCTCCTTGATGTGAATGCAGCGTTGGAGAGTTCAGAACGGCGGCATGCCCGCGGCGGCGGCGGCGTTCTCGATGGGCACTGCGAAGCCGATGCCGATGAAGGTGCCCTGCTCGCCGGGGTTGAGGATGGCGGTGACGATGCCCACCACCGCGCCGTCCATGGTGACCAGCGGCCCGCCGGAATTGCCCGGATTGGCGGCCGCATCGAACTGGATCAGGTTGGTGAGCCGTTCGCCTTCGGGCGCGCGGAAGCTGCGCTTGAGCCCGGAGATGACGCCGCCCGAGGCGGAGGGGCCGATGCCGAAGGGGAAGCCCACGGCCAGCACCTCGTCGCCCGGAATCAGGTCGCCGGTGCCGCGCATGGTGGCGGGCTGCAGGTCGTCGGGGATGCTCTTGGCGCGCAGCACCGCGAGGTCGTTCTCGGCCTGCACGCTGACCAGGTTGGCATCGGATTCATGCCCGTCCGCGAAGGTGACGCGGATGCGCTTGGAGCCCGCCACCACATGCAGGTTGGTGAGGATGGTGCCGTTGTCCACGATGACCACGCCCGTGCCGGTGGAACGCGAGTGCAGCCGCGGATCGTCGCCGGGCTTGGGATCGTCCTTGTCGTCGTCGCTGCCCACGATGCGCACCACCGACGGGCGGATGGCCGCGTAGGCCCGCGCATAGGGCGAGGGAAGCACCTCCTTGACCAGCGACTGCTTGACGGCGTTGTCGATGTCCTCCTGCGTGAGGATTCGCGAGGGTGCGAGCATCGCACGCTGCAGCCCGGCGCCGGTGAAGACCAGCAGCACGGCGACGGCCGCCCACAGGGGCGCGCGATGGCGGGTGAAGAACTGGTGGAGGCGCTGGCGCCGCGTGGGTATGGCGGCAGGCGCCGTGGCGGCAGGGATGGGGCCGGCCGCGGTGGGCGGTGGCGAGGAGGGCGCGGTGGAAGGGTCTCGCGCAGGCACCGTCACCTCTGGCCGGGTTGTGGAACCCAGTCGATGGCGTGAACGGCTGTAAAGCGGAGCCTTCTTCATCGCTGCACCCCCTCGGCTTGCCTTCAGCAAGCCCGGTGCCTGAAACGTATCACGGCCACGCGTTTCGTGCACGTGGGGGGAAGTACAAAGCAGGCATGATTCGACGAATGTCATGGATCGATACCCATTGCCATCTCGATGCCCGCGAATTCGATGCCGACCGCCAGGCGGTGGTGCAGCGCGCACGGGCCGCGGGCGTGCACCAGATCGTGCTGCCTGCGGTGGCGGTGTGGGATTTCCAGCAGGTGCGCGAACTCGCGCACGAGCACCGCTTTTGTTATGCCCTGGGCATTCATCCGCTGTGCGTGGATGAGGCACATGACGACGACCTGACCACCTTGCGTGCTGCGCTGCGGGAACACATCGGCGACCCGCGGCTGGTGGCGATCGGCGAGATCGGAATCGACCATTTCGTCGAAGGCCTGGACCGTGCAAAGCAGGAGCGCTTCTACGAGGCCCAGCTGAAGCTTGCGGTGGAGTTCGAGCTGCCGGTCATCGTGCACGTGCGCCGCTCCGCCGACACCTTGCTCAAGCACCTGCGGCGATTTCCCGTGAAGGGCATCGCCCATGCGTTCAATGGCAGCGAGCAGCAGGCGCAGGTGTTCGTCGAGCTGGGTTTCAAGCTGGGCTTCGGCGGCGCGATGACCTTCGACCGCGCCCTGCAGATCCGCCGGCTCGCGGCCATGGTGCCGGCGGATGCCATCGTGCTGGAGACCGATGCGCCCGACATCCCGCCGCACTGGCTGTACAAGACCGCCAGGCAGCGGGCGAACGGCGAGACCTCGCGCAACGAGCCGGCCCAGCTGCCCCGCATCGCGCAGACCCTGGCCGAGCTGAGGGGCTGGTCGATCGAGGATGCCGCACGCATCACCACCGCCAACGCACATGCTGCGCTGCCGCGGCTGGCCGCTCTGGCAGACTGAGCGGATGCCCTCACGACAAGAACAGGCCGAGGACCTTGCACCGGCCACCATCTCCGAATCCGACGGCGTGCGCTACCTGCACCTGGGCACGCCCTGGGTGCAAGGCGCCATGCGCATTCGCAAGCCACAGGCGCTGGAGCTTGAGTACATCCAGCGCATGATGGCGTGGATGCTGTTTCGACCGACCGAGGAACTCTGCCAGGGCCATGCGGTGCAGCTGGGCATGGGCGCGGCGGCGATCACGCGTTTCACGCACAGCGTGATGAAGATGCGAACCACCGTGGTCGAGCTGAACCCGACCGTGATCGGCGTGTGCCGCCTGTGGTTCAAGCTGCCCGAGGAAGGCGCACGCTTCAAGGTGCTGAACATGGACGCCGCCGAGTTTGCAGCCGATGCCGACCAGCATGGCAGCGTCGACGCCCTGTGCGTGGACCTCTATGACCATGAGGCGGCCAGCCCCGTGCTCGACAGCGCCGCCTTCTACCGCGATTGCCGCCGCCTGCTGTCCGACGGCGGCGTGATGAGCGTGAACCTCTTCGGCCGCGACGCCAGCTTCGAGCGCAGCGCGAGCCGCATCGCCACCGCCTTCGGCCGCGACCAGGTGCGCACGCTGCGGCCCACCCGCGAGGGCAACACCATCGTGGTGGCGCTCAAGGGCGCCGGGATGCCCGACCGGGACGAGCTTGCCGCTCGGGCTGAAAACATCGAAACTCGATTCCAGTTGCCCGCCCGCAAATGGCTGCGCATGATCCGCGTGCTGCCGGCGGAACCGGGTTTGAACACATGAACGTCACCGATCTCCCCACTCGCACCACCCCCGCCGGCCGGCTCGACTGGCGCGTGCTGCTCAAATGGCTGCGCGACGACCGCATCATCACGCCCGAAGACGCCGAGGTGACGCGCAAGCGCTTCAGTGGCGCTGACAGCGCGCAGCATCCGCTGGTGCGGCTGGGCGGGGCGGGCCTGGCGCGCGTGGGCACGGGCAAGATCCTCGACACCGAGGCGCTCACCGAATGGCTGGCCGGGCGTTGCGGCATTCCGTATGTGCGCATCGACCCGCTCAAGGTGGACGTGGGCCGCGTGGCCGAGGTGATGTCCATCAGCTATGCCGAGCGGCGCCGCGCGCTGCCCATCAACGTGGGGGCGCACGACATCACCATCGCCACCTGCGAGCCTTTCGATGCCGCCTGGGTGCCGGAGATCGAAAGCCACACGCGCAAGACCATCAAGCTGCAGCTGGCCAGCCCGCTGGAGCTGCAGCGCTACACCACCGAGTTCTACACGCTGTCGCGCTCGGTGCGGGCGGCCATCAAGACCGGCGAGACCGCGGCGCTCGCGAGCTTCGAGCAACTGGTCGAGCTGGGCCGCAGCAACCGCCAGCTGGACGCCAACGACCAGGGCGTGGTGCAGGTGGTGGACTGGCTGTGGCAGTACGCCTTCGACCAGCGCGCCTCCGACATCCATCTGGAGCCGCGCCGCGAGCTGAGCGCCATCCGCTTTCGCATCGACGGCGTGATGCACACGGTGTACCAGCTGCCGCCCGGCGTGATGAACGCGATGATTGCCCGCGTCAAGCTGCTGGGCCGCATGGACGTGATCGAGAAGCGCCGTCCGCTGGACGGCCGCATCAAGACCCGCAACCCCGACGGCGACGAAGTGGAAATGCGCCTGTCCACGCTGCCCACCGCCTTCGGCGAGAAGATGGTGATGCGCATCTTCGACCCCGACACCACCGTCAAGCCGCTGGAGCAGCTGGGCTTCGGCAGCCATGATGCCAAGCGCTGGGAAGCCCTGGTGGCCAAGGCGCACGGCATCATCCTCGTGACCGGGCCCACCGGCTCGGGCAAGACCACGACGCTGTATTCGACGCTGCGGCGCCTGGCCACCGACGAGGTCAACGTCTGCACCATCGAAGACCCGATCGAAATGATCCAGCCCGCGTTCAACCAGACGCAGGTGCAGCCGGCCATCGACCTAAACTTCGCCGAAGGCCTGCGCGCGCTGATGCGGCAGGACCCGGACATCATCATGGTGGGCGAGATCCGCGACCTGGAGACGGCCGAGATGGCCATCCAGGCGGCGCTCACCGGCCACCTCGTCTTCAGCACGCTGCACACCAACGACGCCGCCTCGGCCATCACGCGGCTGGTGGACCTGGGCGTGCCACCCTACCTCATCGGCGCGACCGTGATCGGCGTGCTCGCCCAGCGCCTCGTGCGCACGCTCTGCCCGGCGTGCAAGCAGCCCGACGAGGAGATGACGGCCGAGCGCCTGGCCGAGATGGTCAAGCCCTGGCGCCTGAACGGCAACGTGCGGGCCTACAAGCCGGTGGGCTGCCTCGAATGCCGCATGACGGGGTACCGCGGCCGCGCGGGCCTGTACGAACTGCTCACGGTGGGCGATGCCGCGCGGCAGTGCGTTTCGCCGGTGCCCGACAACGCGAGGCTCAGGCAGCAGTCGCTCAAGGACGGATTGCGTCCCTTGCGCATGGCCGGCGCCATGAAGGTCGCCGAAGGCCTCACGACCATGGACGAAGTGCTGAGCGCGACCCCGGCCTGGGATTGAGCGTCCCGGTGCGGGCGGGGTGTGCGTACTCACCGCGTGGGCCGCTACGTGTAAACCACAGACGGCCCGGAAGGGGTGCTGCCTAGAATCTGACTTGGTCAGCATCCCGCAAGCTTTGGAGACATCCTTTGAAAATCAAGAGTCAGCGCGACTTCTGGTCTGGCCTGATGTTCGTGGTGGTGGGCGTCGTGTTCGCCGTCGGTGCCACCAACTACTCGCTGGGTTCCTCCGCACGGCCGGGCCCCGGCTACTTCCCGCTGATGCTGAGCGTGATCATGGCCATCCTCGGCGGCATCGTGTTGTTCAAGTCGCTCACCATCGAGACCGAGGGCGGCGACCCGATCGGCGCCGTCGCCTGGCGGCCGCTGCTGGTCATCGTCGCGGCCATCGCCTTGTTCGGCTTCGCACTGCCGCGGCTGGGCATGGTCATCACCATTCCCATCCTCATCGTCGTGACGAGCTTCGCCGGGGACGAGTTCCACTGGAAGGGCGTGCTGCTCAGCGCCATCGTGCTCACCGTCGGCTCGTGGGCGATCTTCATTCTCGGGCTGAAGCTGGTCATCCCGATGTGGCCCTCCTTCTTCGGCGCCTGAGGAACTGACCATGGATCTGCTTCACAACCTGTCGATCGGTTTCGGCGTCGCCTTCACGCTGCAAAACCTGATGTACGCCTTCTTCGGCGCGGTGCTGGGCACGCTCATCGGCGTGCTGCCGGGCCTGGGCCCCGTGGCCACCATCGCGATGCTGCTGCCGTCCATCTACTCGCTGGACGCGACGCCCGCGCTCATCATGCTGGCGGGCATCTACTACGGCGCGCAGTACGGCGGCTCGACCACTGCCATCCTCATCAACGTGCCGGGTGAATCGAGCTCGGTGGTGACGGCCATCGACGGCTACCAGATGGCCCGCCAGGGCCGGGCTGGTGCCGCGCTGGCGGCCGCGGGCCTGGGATCGTTTTTCGCCGGCTGCGTGGGCACGGTCATCATCGCGGCCTTTGCGCCGCCCCTGACCGAGCTGGCCTTCCAGTTCGGCCCGGCCGAATATTTCTCGCTGATGGTGCTGGGCCTGGTGGGTGCGGTGGTGCTGGCCTCGGGCTCGCTGATCAAGGCCATCGCGATGATCATCCTGGGCCTGCTGCTCGCGCAGATCAACACCGACGTGATCTCCGGCCAGGCGCGCTACAGCTTCGACATTCCCGAACTCACCGACGGCATCGGCTTCGTCATCATCGCCATGGGCGTGTTCGGCTTCGGCGAGATCATCGCCAACCTGGGCATGCCGGCCGAGCACCGCGAGGTGTTCACCAAGGACGTGAAGGGCCTGTGGCCCACCAAGCAGGACTTCAAGGACGCCTGGCCCGCGGTGGTGCGCGGCACGGCGCTCGGCTCCATTCTTGGCGTGCTGCCGGGTGGCGGTGCGCTGCTGGCCTCCTTCGCCTCGTACACGATGGAGAAGAAGGTGGCCGGCGCCAGCGGGCGCTTCGGCAAGGGCGACATCCGCGGCGTGGCAGGCCCCGAGTCGGCCAACAACGCCGGTGCGCAGACTTCCTTCATTCCCATGCTGACCCTGGGCATCCCGCCCAATGCGGTGATGGCGCTGATGGTGGGCGCGATGACCATCAAGGGCATCCAGCCCGGTCCGCAGGTGATGACGAGCAATCCGCAGCTGTTCTGGGGCCTCATCGCCTCGATGTGGGTGGGCAACCTGATGCTCGTGATCCTGAACCTGCCGATGATCGGCATCTGGATCAAGCTGCTGACGGTGCCCTACCGCTATCTCTTCCCGGCCATCACGCTGTTCTGCTGCATCGGCGTCTACACGCTCAACAACAACACCTTCGACGTGTACCTCACGGCCCTGTTCGCGGTGATCGGCTACCTGTTCTACAAGCTGAGCTGCGAGGCCGCGCCGCTGCTGCTGGGCTTCATCCTCGGGCCGATGATGGAAGAGAACCTGCGCCGTGCGCTGCTGCTGTCGCGCGGCGACTGGAGCACCTTCGTGACTCGGGGCCTGTCGGCCGGCCTGCTGGTGGCAGCGGTGCTGATGATCGTGATCGTCATGCTGCCGTCCATCAAGAACAAGCGCGAAGAAGCTTTCTCAGAGGACTGACCGACCCGTCGGGCAAGCACAACCGCCTTCGGGCGGTTGTCTCATTTTTGCCCCACGGGTTTTGTATGCTCGGTGCTCACCAATCGCACCACACTGCCCATGCTGACGGCGCACCCCCAGCGCGAAGCGCTCCACAACGAAGTCCACGCACGGCCCTATGAGCGGCTGATGGCGCCGCTGGTGCTGTCCCACGTCGCGCTGGTGGGCGGGGCCGACGAGGCGCGCGAGCACATTGCCTCTTTGCTGCGCAACCGGCACCTGCCGCTGCCGGCCGAAGATGCCAACCACCTGAGCGTGGACCTGGGCGGCGTGCACCTTCGCTGGGAAAAGCACACCGAGTTCCACACCTGCACTTTCTGGAAGGCGCTGCACGAGGCGCCCGAGTCCTTCGACGGCACCGCCATGGCCGAAGTGCCGCGCGACTGGCTGGCGGCCATGCCCGGCGAATGGATCGTCGGCATGCACCTCATGGTGCGCACCGACAAGGGCGCCGAGGCCTCGGCCCGGGTGCAGCAGCTGGTGCGCCGCTGCCTGCAGGAAGACAGCCTGCTCGGTGCGAGCGTGATGGACGACGATGCCGAGGTCTACACCGACCTGCAGCTGGCGGCGGACGGCTTCGAGCGCTTCATCGTCATCGCCAACGGCATGAGCCCGCGCCGCCTGGGCCGCGCGGTGCAGCGCCTGCTCGAGATCGAGACCTACCGCATGATGGCCCTGATGGGCCTGCCAATGGCGCGCGAGGTGGCGACCTCGCTGCTGCATGCGGAGCGCGACCTGGCCAACGTGGCCGAGCTCATCCGCAGCGCGCAGCGCCACCAGGAGCCCGAGTTGCTGCGCCAGCTCACGCTGCTGGCCGGCCAGGTCGAGAGCCTGTACGCCCGCACGCATGCGAGGTTCTCCGCCAGCAGTGCCTACTTCGAGCTGGTGCAGCGGCGCATCGAGGAACTGCACGAGCGCCGGCTGGAGAACCTGCAGACGCTGGGCGAATTCATGGAGCGGCGCCTGGCGCCCGCCATGCAGACCTGTGTCTGGGCCGCGCGCCGGCAGCAGGCCCTGTCCGAACGCATCTCGCGCACCAGCAACCTGCTGCGCACGCGGGTGGAGATCGAGCAGCAGCAAAGCAGCCAGGAACTGCTGGACGCGATGAACCGCCGGCAGAAGGCGCAGATGCTGCTGCAAAGCGCGGTGGAGGGCCTCTCGGTGGCCGCCGTGACCTACTACGGCGCCGGCTTGGTCGGCTACTTCGCCAAGGGCCTGAAGGCCGCCGACTGGCACGTGTCGCCGGACATCGCCGTGGCGGTGTGCATCCCCATCATCGCGTTGGCGGTGTGGCTGGGCATCCGCCGGCTGCACCGACAGGTGCATGCCGAGGTCGAGTAGGGCGCGCTGCGCACCGGGTTGGCCGGCGTCTTCGCGCCGTGCTCAATAATCGTCCGGGCCTCACTCCCGGACGAACCATGACTCCCTTCCAATGGTCCAGCGGCTACCCCAGCCAGCGTCTTCCGATCTTCGGCCGCAACGTGGTGGCGACCTCGCACCCCCTGGCCGCGCAGGCGGGCCTGCGCATGCTGCAGCAAGGTGGCAATGCGGTGGATGCGGCGATCGCGACCGCGGCGGCCATGACCATCGTCGAGCCGGTGAGCAACGGCCTGGGATCGGATGCGTTCTGCATCCTGTGGGATGGGACGACGCTGCACGGCCTCAATGCCTCCGGCCGTGCGCCTGAAGCCTGGACGCCTCAATACTTCAAGAACAAGTACGGCGCCGATGCACGCACGCCGCCCAAGCGCGGCTGGGATGCGGTGACGGTGCCCGGTGCCGTGTCGGCCTGGGCAGCGCTGAGCGAACGCTTCGGCCGCCTGCCCTTTGCCGACCTGATGGCACCGGCCATCGAGATCGCCGAGCGTGGCTATGCCGTGCCGGTGGTGGTGCAGCAGAAATGGGCTGCCGCGGCGGGTGAGCTGCGCAGCGGGGCTGGCTTTGCAGAAGCCTTCCTCCCGCATGGGCGTGCGCCGCAGGTGAGCGAGCTGTTCCGATTCCCGTCGGCGGCGCGCAGCCTGCGGTTGATCGCCGACACCAAGGGCGAGGCCTTCTACCGCGGCGAGATCGCGCAGGCGGCGGTGCTGCATGCCCAGCAGCACGGCGGCGCCATCGGCCTGCAGGACTTCGCGCGCTACGAACCCGAGTGGGTCACGCCCCTGGCCAAGGACTACCGCGGCCACACGCTGCATGAGATTCCACCCAACGGCCAGGGCATCGCCGCACAGATCGCGCTGGGCATCCTGCAGCACTTCGACCTGTCGTCGATGCCGGTGGACAGTGCAGAGCACCAGCACTTGCAGATCGAGGCGATGAAGCTCGCCTTCGCCGACGTGTACCGCTACGTCGCCGAGCCCGCGAGCATGACGGTGAGCGCCGACGCGATGCTTGACGATGGCTACCTGCGCGAACGCGCGAAGCTCATCGACAGGAAGCTCGCGCAGGACTTCGGTGCGGGCAACCCGGTCAAGGGCGGCACCATCTACCTCACCGCCGCCGACGAACGCGGCATGATGGTCAGCTTCATCCAGAGCAACTACATGGGCTTCGGCTCGGGCGTGGTGGTGCCGGGCTATGGGCTGTCGATGCAGAACCGCGGCCATGCCTTCTCGCTGGACCCCGTCAGCCCCAACGCGGTGGCGCCGGGCAAGCGGCCCTTCCACACCATCATTCCCGCCTTCCTCACCAAGGACGGCTCCGCCGTGATGTCCTTCGGCGTGATGGGCGCCAACATGCAGCCGCAGGGGCACATGCAGACCCTGGTGCGCATGCTGGACCACGGGCAGAACCCGCAGGCCGCATGCGATGCGCCGAGGTGGCGGTTCAATGAGGGCCTGTCGATCAACGTCGAATCGCAGATGGATGCGGCCACGCTGCAAGGGCTGGTGGACCGCGGGCACCAGGTGGAGGTCATCAACGACAGCTACCAGGACTTCGGGGCGGGGCAGTTCATCTGGCGATTGGGCGAGCCGTCGGTGGAAGGGTATGTGGCGGCGAGCGACCCGCGAAGGGATGGTCAGGCAGTGGCGTTCTGATGGTTCACCGAAAGCTTCTCGTGCTGGATCTCGACGAAACCCTCATCCATGCAACGGAAGAGGAGAGCGAGCATGCGCCTGCCTTCGAGTACGGGACTTATTCGGTGCACAAGCGGCCTCATCTCGAAGTCTTCCTGCAGTCAGCGTTCGCGGAGTTCGATGTCGGCATCTGGACCTCGGCGGGGGCGGACTATGCACACTACGTCGTGTCCAGGATCATGGATCCCGGTGACCTGAAGTTTCTCTGGGCCAGCAAGCGATGTACCTTGCGACGCGACTTCACCACTGGCGACTACTACCCGCTCAAGCGGTTGTCCAAGCTCAAGTCGCTGGGCTACCGGCTCGAGCACATCATCGCGGTGGACGATTCGCCCGAGAAGCACCGAGCCAACTATGGCAACTTGATCCGTGTGTCGGAGTTCACCGGCGATGTCGACGATGCGGAGCTGCCGCGGCTGTTGCAGTACTTGCGCCTTCTGGCGGCGGAGCCCAACGTGCGTCGGATCGAGAAGAGAGACTGGCGGCTCAAGATTTCGAATTCGCCAGGATCGCTGAATGCCCAGACTTCGCCATCCATGGCGCCCTCGCCCAGGACCTCCCCATGAAACGCACCCTCATCAGTTCAGGTTCCACGTTCGAGCAGGAGATCGGCTACTCACGGGCCGTTGCCCAAGGCGACTGGGTCTTCGTCTCCGGCACGACAGGGTTCGACTACTCGACCATGTCCATCGCCGAAGGCATCCAGGCCCAGACCGAGCAATGCCTGAAGAACATCGAGGCCGCACTCGTGCAGGCGGGCTCCAGCCTGAAGGACGTCGTCCGCGTGACCTACGTCCTGCCGGACGGCAAGGAATTCCCCGAATGCTGGCCGGTGCTGCGCAAGTATTTCGGCGATGTCCGGCCCGCGGCGATGATGATCTCGGCGAACCTGCTGGACCCGCGCATGCGCATCGAGATCGAAGTGACTGCGCTGAAGCAGTCCTAGCTCTGCGCCTTCGCCGACACCTTCATCGTCTGGAAGAACACATCGATCTTCCCCGAGTACTTCGCGTCCACGCCCATCAGCACCCACACATTCCCGTCCGACGGCGCCACCACGTCGTGCTGCAGGCTGCCGCTGACTTGCTTGGCGGCGTAGGTGAGGTGGGCGCAGTCGCCGCTGCCGACCGAGATCGAACCCAGGTCGGTGATGGTTCGGGTCAAGGTGGTGCCCGACAAGGTGTCGGAGTTGAGGCGCCAGGTGCCGTCGGACAACTGCGTCGTTGAGGGCTCCGTCGTGTCGGCCAGCATCATGAGGTGCGTGTCCGCGCCGGTCGCACCGGATGAATCGGCGCAGCCCGTCGATGCATTGGTGAACACGCCCACGTCGACCTCGAAGCTGTAGGTCACGCCCGGCTCCAGGCCGGTGAAGAGCTTCTTGGTCCAGATCATCGCGTCCTGGCTGCGGTTGGTCAGCGACAGGTGGTAGGCGCTGCCTGAACCCGGGCTCGGCAAGGTGTCGAACGCCCAGGCCGCGTCGGTCGGCTTGTTGGCGTCGGTGTAGTCGCTCAGGCCGGTCACCCAGCCGCTGACGCCCTGGGAGAAGTTTTCCTCGAAGGTCGTGTCACACGTGTTCCCGGTGGAGCACTGGCTGAACAAGGTGGCAAAGCTGATGGCGACGACGCACTTCATGGAGGAGTCCGGCTTCAGTGGAATGGGCCAGTCTTCGAGCGTGCCATCGGTTCAAAGTTCGAGTTCACATCACCCTGAGGCCGCCGAGGTCTTGACGCTTGTGCGATCGGCGGCTCATGGGTGCGCAGCAGGCCAGGGCAAGACCCATGAGCGGAATGACTTGCGGTCCGCAGGCACCGACTTGTCCTTGCAATCCACCGGACCCACTTGTTCGTCGCCATCGTCGCTGAGCAGGACGATGTCCCGCGTGTCGGCGTCGAAGAAGAGCGCCTCGGCGCGGAAGCTGCCGTTGTCGAGCGACTGAAGTTTCTCGGGCTTCGCACCCGGCTTGCCGCTCCAGCGGTAGAGCGCGAAGGCCGGCCTGGCCTTGCTCTGCGATGCGGTGGCAAATGGCCCTGCCGCGATGAGGTAGTCATGGCCCGCCCGTTCGATGCTGCGGATGCCGCGCTGGCCCAGGTCCAGGCGGATCAGTTCGCCGAATTGCGGCCGGGCACCGCCATCGATCACCTGCTGCGGATTCAGCAGCAGCACAACCAGCGCACGTCCCTTCGGCAATGGATTGCGAAAGCCGATCAGCAACCCACCCTCGGGCGTCGACGCCAGCCCTTCGATGTTCAGGCCATCCTTGTCTTCCGGCTTGCGTTCGGAGGCCGTCTTCAGCACGTCGAAGCGCGGGTCCTGGAGCAACTCTTGCAACAGCGCCTCGTGCACCTGGCCCACCGGTTTCACCGTCGGCACCGGCCCGCTGCGGTCGATGTCGGTTGCGAAGAGGCGATGCCGGTTGGGGTCAGCATCGCCGCTCTTGCCCTTGCGTGCATGCGAGCTGATCCAGTAGATGCGTTCGCCGACCATGGCCGCGCCTTCGATGTCCGCCTCGACAGCCTTGCCGCTGGGCTTGCGGTTGCGCAGCACGTCGGTGAGGTCCACCGATGCGACCGGTGCGGCGGTGTCGCGCTTGTAGATGCGAAGCACGTCGCTCTCGTCATCGGCCACGATGAAGTGCCCGTTGCCCAGCGGTTCGGCCGCGGAGGCATCGCCCATGCCGGTGTAGCTGGACTGGGCGGAGGCCGCCTGGCCCGCGGCGATGAACGTGCCGGCGCACAGCAGTGATCGAAGCAAGCAGTTCATGGGCGGCTCCTCCTGGCGCGCAATGGTGAACCGGCACAGCGTGGCCGGCAAGCCTGAGCCCCGCATCCTCAATGAAGCGGAGGTGGCCTCACTGCGGCGCCTGCTGGGCCTTGATGGCTTCCTCCATGCGGCGCTCGATTTCCGCCGCATCGGGCGCGCCGCCCGACAGCGCGTGCTCGTCAGGCCGCGTGAGCCGGGTGATCGACGGCCAGGCAAGCACGGCGGCGATGAGCAGCGCCTGCGCCAGCCACTGCGGCCACAGCGAGCGCATGAGGGCCTTCATGCCCACCGGCTCTGCCAGCACCGAACGCGACATCACCAGCGCGTAGCCCACCGGCGGCAGCAGGAAACCCAGCTGCAGCACCAGCAGCACGAGTGCCGCCACCCAGGCCGCGTCGCCCACGCTCATCAGCACCGGCGGCATCACCAGGGGAATGACGAGGAAGATCATCTCGAAGGCATCGAGCACGAAGGAGCACAGCGCCATGCCGCCCAGCACGCTGAGCAGCAGCGCGGTGGGATGCGTCGCGAGCGACTGCAGCGCGTCGGTGATCAGGCGATCCGTGCCGAAGCCACGCAGCACCAGCGAGAAGGTGGTGGCCGCCACCAGCAGCGCAAAGAGCGCGCCGGTCAGGGCCATGGTGTCGGAGAGCACCATGCGCAGGAGCGACCCCGGCAGCTGCCGCCGCAGCACCGACACGACCAGCAGCACGACGCCGCCGGTGGCTGCAGCTTCCACGGCATACAGCCAGCCCACGGCGACGCCGGCAAGCAGTGCGAGGATGGCGGCGGTGACGATCGCGCCGGTCCAGCGTTCCTGCAGCGTTGGCGCGTCCTGGATCGACTCGCGCGCCGTTGATGCCCGCCCACGCCACCAGCACACGGCCAGCGTTGCCAACAGCACCAGCACGCCGGGCACGAAGGCCGCGCGCACCACGTCCTGTGTGTTGACGATGCGCACCGCCGCATGCGTGGCGTTCACCGCTTCGGTGTGGGCGCGCATCATCGCGTCGCCCAGCAGCAGGAGCACGAGCGAGGGCGGGATCACCACGCCCAGCGTGCTGGCCACGCACACGGTGGCGGCGGTCTCCTGCGCGCTCGTGCCTGCCCGTCGCATGGCCGGCGCCACGCTGCGCGAGAGCATGTGCAGGCTGGCGCCCACGGAGCCGTTCATCGGCGCCAGCAAGGCCGCCACGCCGATGGCCGACAGTCGCGGTGCCACCCGGCTGCGACGCACGAGGTGCGTGCCCACGCGGTGCAGCGTGTGGGCCAGCGGCAGCCGGTTCAGCAGCGCGCCGATGAAGGCATACAGCGGCAGCGCCTGCAGCAGGTCGTGCTCCAGCAGGCCGACGATGCGAAAGGGCAGGGCGGTGAGCAGCGAGGCATCCACCGAACCCAGCGCGACGCCGAGGGCCGCGAACACGGCCGACACCGCCAGCAGCACGGCGTAGACGGGCAATCCGCTGAGCACGATGCCCGCCAGGGCCAACGCGAACATCGCCAGGCCGAGTGCGCTCACGACGCTGTGTCCTCGCCGCCCATCACATCCAGCAAGGCCTGCAACGCCATGGCCAGCGCCATCAGCCATGCCGCGCACTTGATGATGAAGTAGCCCGGGTTGAAGGTGTCCGGGAAGGACTCCAGCGCCACCACGGCCCGCCACGTCATGGGGGCGCCGGACACGAGGACGAACAGCGCGAACGGCAGCACGCACAGCGCATGGCCCAGGCGCCGCCAGCGGTGCCAGCCGCCATGCCACACGGCCGGCGCCTTCAGGTGCGCATCGGCGCGTGTCGCATGGCGCAGCGCCAGGGCCACGTACAGGGCGAACACCCATTGCGCGATGTCGTTGGCCTGCCGAGAGCCCGCATGCAGCAGGTCGCGCAGCGGCCATTGTGCGAACAGCAGCAAGGCCAGCGGCAGCACCAGCCACGCCGCGGCGGCGGTGATGCGGTCCAGCCAATTCCTCATGTGCCCGTGTGTTGTCATCGGTCCGTAGAATCCCATGCAATGTCCTCACCCACCATTGCGGCAGACCCGCCCGCCGCGGCGCACAAGGCGGTCTGGCCCGGGCTGCTGCTGGCCACCGGCGGCTCCATCGCGTTCTCCGGCAAGGCCATCATCGTGAAGCTGGCCTACCGCTATGGCGTGGATGCGGTCACGCTGATCATGTACCGCATGCTGTTCGCGCTGCCCATGTTCCTGGCGCTGTCGTGGTGGGCCAGCCGCGGCAAGCCGCCGCTGACACGGCGCGATTGGATCACCATCTGCGGGCTGGGCTTCAGCGGCTACTACCTCGCGAGCTTCCTTGATTTCGCAGGGCTGGCCTACATCACGGCCAGCCTGGAGCGGCTCATCCTGTACCTCAACCCGACGATCGTGCTGCTGCTGGGCCTGGTGGTGTTCAAGCGCAAGGTCAACCTCCGGCAGGCGATGGCGCTGGGCGTGAGCTATTGCGGCGTGCTGCTGGTGTTCGGCCATGAGGTCACGCTGGCCGGCAGCCACGTCGCGCTGGGCGCGGCGCTGGTCTTCGGCTCGGCGGTGAGCTATGCGATCTACCTCGTCTACAGCGGCGAAGAGGTCAAGCGCCTGGGCGCGCTGCGGCTCACGGGACTGGCCACCACCGTGGCCTGCGTGCTGTGCATCGCGCAGTTCTTCATCCTGCGGCCGGTGTCTGCGGCCGCCGTCGCGCCGCAGGTGATCTGGCTGTCGGTACTCAACGCCACGCTGTGCACCTTCACGCCGGTGCTGATGGTGATGATGGCCATCGAACGCATCGGTGCCACCATGGCCGCGCAGACGGGGATGATCGGGCCGCTGTCCACCATCCTCATGGGCGTGCTCATCCTCGGTGAGCCGTTCACGGCCTGGGTGGTCGCGGGCACGGTGCTGGTGCTGGCCGGCATCTGGCTGCTGGCGAAGGCACGCTGAGCTTCAATCTTCGGAGGTCGCCATGGATCTGGGCATCAAGGGCAAGTGGGCGCTGGTCTGCGCCGCGAGCAAGGGGCTGGGCAAGGGCTGCGCGAAGGCGCTGGTGCGCGAGGGCGTGAACGTGGTCATCACGGCACGTGGCGACGACGCCTTGCAGGCCACCGCGGCCGAGCTGCGTGCGCTCAACGGCGGCGAGGTGCGGGCGGTGGCGGGCGACATCACCACGCCCGAAGGCCGGGCCGCGGCACTGGCGGCGTGTCCGCAGGTGGACATCCTCATCAACAACGCCGGCGGCCCGCCGCCCGGCGATTTCCGCGAGTGGGATCGCGCCGCCTGGTTCAAGGCGCTGGATGCGAACATGGTCACGCCCATCGAGCTCATCAAGGCCACGGTGGACGACATGGCCTCTCGCGGCTTCGGGCGCATCGTGAACATCACCTCGGGCGCGGTGAAGGCGCCCATCGACACGCTGGGCCTGTCCAACGGGGCGCGCAGCGGGCTCACGGGGTTCGTGGCGGGCGTCGCGCGCAGCAACATCGCGGCGCGCGGCGTCACCATCAACGGCTTGCTGCCGGGTGCCTTCGACACCGATCGCCTGCGCAGCGGCACGCACAGCGCGTCGAAGAAGACGGGGCAGGCCTTCGATACGCTGTGGCAGCGCCGAATGCAGGCCGTGCCGGCGCAGCGCTTCGGCACGGCGGATGAATTCGGCGACGTCTGCGCCTTCATCTGCAGTGTGCAGGCAGGCTACCTGACCGGGCAGAACATCCTGCTGGATGGCGGGGCGTATCCGGGGACCTTCTGACCCCGGTTCACAGCAGCGCCGCGAAGGCGTTGCTCATGCGTTCCTCGAAGCCGCTGTTCACACGCTGTACGAACAGCGCGGCCACGCCGTGCTGGTTGGCCCAGGCCAGGCCCTCATCCAGGCCCATCACGCTCAGCGCGGTCGATTGCGCATCGGCCAGCATGCACTGCGCATGCAGCACGCAGACCGATGCGAGCCCGTGCGTGATGGGGCGGCCCGTGCGCGGATCGATGGTGTGCGGATGCGCTGAACCTTCGTGCGTGAAGAAGCGCCGGTAGTCGCCCGAGGTGGCCACTGCGAGGCCGTGCAAGGCCACGAGATTGTCGGGCAGGCCTGGCGCGCCCGCGACGTGCGACAGGGGTTGCTCCAGCGACACCCACCACGGTTGCCCATCGGGCTTCAGGCCGCTGCCCATCAGCTCACCGCCGATCTCCACCAGGTGGTCGGCCAGGCCGCGCAGCAGCAGGCTGCGCGACACGTGGTCTACCGCATAGCCCTTGGCGATGGCCGACAGGTCCAGGCAGATGCCGCCGGGCTGGAAAGCGCGCTGGCTCACCGGGTCCAGGGTGATGCGCTGCCAGCCGGTGTGCCGCCGGGCTTCCTCCAGTTTGGATGCCGTGGGAATGCGAAAGCCCGTCTCGCCATGCCGGCCCGTCGGACCGAAGCCCCAGAGGTTGACCAGCGTTCCCGTGGTCGGGTCGTAGGCGCCGCCGCTGTCGCGCGCCGTCTGCAACGCCTGCTGCAAAACGTGGAAGCATTCGCCGGGCAGCCTGCACCAGCTGCCTGGGGCCGCGTGGTTGAAACGCGAGAGGTCGGAGTCCGGCTCCCAGGTGCTCATCTGCCGCACGACCAGCGCCAGGCCGTCGTCGATGCCGGCACGCACGCCGGCGAGCATGGCTGGATCGGGCAGCACCACCTTCACCGACCAGGTGGTGCCCATGCTGCGGCCCTCCAGCGCATGCACCTCGCCGCCGAAGGGCGGGTCGCGGTGCGACAGCCGCGCCGGCACGAGCACGCGCCTCATCGGACGGCGATCACTGCGGCAGCACTTCCACCGTGGCGCTGTAGCTGGCGCGACGCGCGGGCTTGTCGAGCGTGCCGCCGGCATTGGCGTCGCCCATGCCGGCCGCGCCGTGGGTGGCGCTGATCCAGTACATGCCGGCCGCCGGCCAGTTCACGTTGATGCGGCCTTGCGCATCGGTGGTGAACTTCATCTCGCCGAGCTTGTCCCGGTAGCGCACGCCACCGGGGATGACAGTCACCTCGACGCCGGCCGCGGGCAGGCCGTCCAGCACGAAGGCGAAGCTCGCGGGGCTGCCGGTGACGAGGTCGTTGGGATGCGTGAGCGGCACCAGCTCCAGGCCGGAACCGCTGGGCGCGAGCGCCTTGTCGCTGGGCTTGCCGGAGGTGATGAAGGTCTCGGTGCGCGACTGCATGCGCGTCACGCGCAGGTCCTGCGCGCCGGCCGGGATGTCCTTGGCCATCGCATCGGCGGCGCCGCGCCAGCGCCGGGTCTCGCCGTTGAGCCTGTAGGAGGCGAGCATCGATTCGCTCACCACCGCGAGCCGGTACGTGCCCGGCTGTGCGAGCTTCACGTCGAAGGTGCTGCGGTACTTGCCGGTGCTGGCGTTCTCGGCGGCGGTGCGGCTGCCGTCCGGTGCGACCACGCTCAGGCCTTCGAGGCGCATCGGGTTGTGGTCGGCATGGAAGAGGTCGGTGGAGACGGCCGCGTCGACCGTCACCCAGGGTTCCTTGCCGGCCAGGATGGTGGACGACGGCAGCATCCAGGCGCGGTGGGCGTGGGCCAGTGTGGCGCTCAGCGTCAGGCCGGCGGCCATCGCCAACAGGGGCAGGCGCCTCATGGCTTCACCTCCACGCTCACGTTGCCCAGCTCATGCTCACCCTTGGCCTTGGCGGTCTGCACGGCCTTGGGCGGCCACTGGAAAGGCACGCGCACCAGCTCGCGTCCACCGCCTTCACGGGCGGCTTCCACCACCACGGCGTAGTCGCCGGCGGGCAGCTTGTCCAAGGCCGATTGGCCGGCGTTGAACACCAGCGCGTGCTCGCCCGGTGCGCGCGTGGCGCCGCTCAGGCCGTCCACCGGCATCTGCAATTCGCGGCCGCTCTTGCGCCACCACTGGCGCACGTCCTTGAGCCACTTGGTGCCTTCGTTGTCCTTCTTTTTCAAGTCGTACCAGACCGCGAGGTTGGCGGCGAAGCCCTGGTCGGCGCGCTCGATCCACACGGCGGTGTACGGCCGGTGGTACTCGGCGACCTGCAGGCGCGGGATCTCCAGCTTCACGCCGAGCTCGGCGGCCTGCGCGGGAATGCCGATCACGGCGGTGAGGGCGACGGAAATTCGCAATCGCATGACGACGTCTTTCTGGTGTGCGGATTCAGTGGATGAAGACCATGGCCAGCACCACCGGCACGACCAGGCCCAGGCCCACGATGGGCCAGGTGCTGGGCCGCTTGGGCGCATGCAGCTTGAGGATGAAGAGCCCCGTGATGCAGAACACCAGGCAGGCGAAGGCGAAGAGGTCGATGAACCAGCTCCAGGCCACGCCGGTGTGGCGGCCCTTGTGCAGGTCGTTCAGGTACGACACCCAGCCGCGGTCGGTCGACTCGACTTCGAAGGCGCCGCTGTCGCGGTCGATGCGCAGCCATGCGTCGCCGCCGGGGCGGGGCAGCGAGAGGTAGACCTCCTGCGGCGACCACTCGGCCTCTTGCTGGCCCAAGCGCGCGGACAGCCTGTCTTCGCCCCATTGCCGCAGCGCCTCAGGCAGCACCGCGTTGGCCTTGCCCGAGTCGTGCGCGGGGCCGGCCGCCAGTTCGCGCATCAGTTCGGCCGGCAGCGTGCCGGTCTGGTTGACGACCCTGGGCTTGGCTTCGATCTGCGACGCGTGGTTCAGCGTGATGCCGGTGAAGGCGAACAGCAGCATGGCCAGCAGGCACACGGCCGAGCTGATCCAGTGCCACTTGTGCAGCGTCTTGAGCCAGTAGGCCCGGCGTTTGGGATCGGGGCTTCCATTCATGAAGCCCGAAGTATACGAAGAATGAGAACAATTCTCATTCCATAAAAATGGCGACGGGCGATCAGCGCCTGGAGGACACCACGATGCCGCCCACGATGAGCGCGAACGCCGCGCCATGGAACCACTGCGGCGCCTCGTGCAGGGCCGCGGCGGACATCACCGCCGCGAACACCGGCGTGAGGTTGCCGAAGAACGAGGCCAGCGCCGGCCCGGCCTGGGTCACGCCCAGGCCCCAGCAGCGGTAGGCGATGATCGACGGGCCGATCGCCACGTACAGCAGCGCCAGCACCACCCAGGGCGACCAGTGGATGCTGGCGTGGGTGATGGCAGCCTCGGCGCCCGCGGCCACGCTGGAGCCGGCCAGGCCGAAGAGCATCTGGATCAGCAGGAAGCCGGCCCAGTCCCAGTCGGGCCGCTGCGCGCCGCGCATCGACTCAGGCGGCCGCGCGAGCAGCCAGCTGTAGAACGCCCAGGCGATGATCGCCACCAGCACGTAGAGGTCACCCGCCACGAAGTGCACGCGCGCCAGGGTGCTCAGGTCGCCACGGGCGATGACCAGCAGCACGCCGGCCAGCGAGAGGAATGCGCCGGCGATCTGGCGGCGCGTGGGGTGCTCGTCATGCAGCAACGCGCCGATGGCCAGCATCCACACCGGCAGGCTGGCGGCGATGAGCGTGACGTTGATGGGCGTGGTGGTGACCAGCGCCAGGTACTGCAGCGAGTTGTAGCTGCCCACGCCCAGCAGGCCGATGGCGAGCAGGTACTTCCAGCGCACGGCGATGGCGCGCGGATCGCGCAGCGCCTTCCAGCCCAGCGGCATCAGGATGAGAGCAGCCAGTGCCCAGCGCAGGCAGTTGAGCATCAGCGGCGGCACGCTGCCGACGGTGAGCCGGCCGACGACGGCATTGCCCGCCCACAGGAGCGGAGGCAAGGTCATCAGGATGGCTGTTCGTGCGTCAACCCTGCTCATCGGGGCATCGCCCCGCCGCAGTTCCAGCATTGCTCGAAGGGCCCGTCCACCCGCTCATGGCAGGCCGGGCAGACCCAATGCCGGTGCGGTGCGCGGCGCAGCTGTTCAAGCAGCGTGCGTGCCGCATCGAATTGCGATTCGTCGGTCACCCAGACCTCGGGCAGGCACTGGTCGGGCGGCACCTCGCCGGCGATGCTGCTGGCGTAGGCGCGCTGCACGGTCGAGGGGAAGCCGCCCTGGGTGAGCATGTCGGCCCACAGGGTGGCAATGGCAAGGTTGGGCGCGGTGACGAGACGTCGCATCGAAGCAGGGGCGAGGAAGAGATGGCACGATACACGCTCTTTGCAGGAGACACCCATGACGCAGACTGTTCGCGCCATTCGCATCGAGGAATTCGGCGGACCCGAGAAGATGAAGCTGGTGGAGGTTCCGGTGGGCGAGCCCGGTCCGGGCGAGGTGCGCATCCGCCATCATGCCTGTGGGCTCAACTTCATCGACGTGTACCAGCGCACGGGGCTGTATGCCAACCCGCTGCCCCTGCAACTCGGCATGGAAGGCGCGGGGGTCATCGAGGCGGTGGGCGACGGCGTCACGCATCTGAAGGCCGGTGACCGCGCGGCCTATGCCAGCAACCCGCCCGGGGCCTACAGCGAGGCGCGGGTCATGCCGGCCAAGTGCGTGGTGAAGCTGCCCGCCGACATCGCCTTCGACACCGCGGCCGGCATGATGCTCAAGGGCCTCACGGCGCAGTACCTGCTGAAGAAGACGCTGCCGCAAGGCGGCCTGCAGCCCGGCGACCATGTGCTCTTTCATGCGGCCGCCGGCGGCGTGGGCCTGCTGGCCTGCCAATGGGCCAAGGCGCTGGGGCTGAAGCTCATCGGCACCGCGGGCAGCGACGCGAAGTGCGATCTGGCGCTGGCGCATGGTGCGGCGCACTGCATCAACTACCAGCGCGAGAACTTCACCCAGCGCGTGAAGGAGATCACCGGCGGGCAGGGCGTGAAGGTGGTCTACGACTCGATCGGGAAGGACACCTTCGAGGGCTCCCTCGACTGCCTGCGCCCCTTCGGCCTGCTGGCGAGTTTTGGCAATGCCTCCGGGCCGGTGCCGCCCTTTGCCATCGGCCAGCTCGGGCCCAAGGGCTCGCTGCACATCACGCGGGCCACCCTGTTCACCCACATCGCCACTCGCGAGAGCACGCAGGCCATGGCGGAGGATCTCTTCGCCGTGGTGCAAAGCGGTGCCGTGAAGGTGCGCATCGACCAGCGCTATGCCCTGGCCGACGTGGCGCAGGCGCATCGCGACCTGGAAGCGCGCAAGACCACGGGCTCCAGCGTGCTCGTGCCTTGATCGCTGCCGCTGAATCGCTCACGCTGCGCGAACTGACGCGGCGGTTCGCGACACCGGGGCGGCTGGAGCAGATCTGGCTGCGTCCGCGGCGTGCAGCCCCGACAGTGGGCGTGCATGAGGTGCTGGCCATTGAAGGCCGCGGGCTGGAAGGTGATCGAAGCTTGCAGGCACGAGGCGGCGGCAAGCGGCAGGTCACGCTGATCCAGGCCGAGCATCTGACGGGCATCGCTGCGATGGCGGGGCTGGTCGCGGTGGACCCGGCAAGCCTGCGGCGCAACCTCGTCGTGTCCGGGCTGAACCTGCTGGCCGCCAAGCCGCTCTTTGCCGACCAGCCGCTGTGGCTGCGCATCGGCGACGAGGTGGTGCTGGAGATCACCGGCCCCTGCGAGCCCTGCTCGAAGATGGAAGCCGTGCTTGGCCCCGGCGGCTACAACGCCATGCGCGGCCACGGCGGCGTCACCGCGCGGATCATTCGTGGTGGCCGGCTGCGCGTGGGGGACGTGCTGACTTGCGACGCGGCGCTGCCTCCACGCTGAGCCGCGCGTGCTCGAAGGCCGCGCTGGCGGCATAGCCCTTGGGCATCACGTCGGGTGCGGCGCTCGCGAGCTGGAAGGCGCCCTCCATGATGGCCAGCAAGGCCGCTGCGATGCGCGGTGCGGCTTGTGTGTCGCGGCCGGCGACGGCCAGGCATTCGCGCAGCAGCCCCTGCAGTGCGGCCAGTTCGGCGCCTACCGCTTCCTGGTAGACGGCGCGCACTTCCGGCTCGCGCACGGCTTCGGCGCCGATCATCACCCAGGCCGCCGCCATCTCGGCGTTGGCACCTTGGCCCAGTGCCAGGCGGGAGTCGATGTGCGCCTTCAACCGTTCCATCGCCGACAGGCTGCCTGGCTGTCCGTCCACCCGTGCATTGGCCACCTCCACCATCGAATGCACCAGCGACACCAGGATGTCGCGCTTGCTCGCGAAGTGGTAGTGGATCAGCCCCGGCGTCAGCCCGGCCTGGCGCGCGATCTCCATCACCGTGGCCTTGCCGTAGCCGTTGCGTGCCAGCACCGGCAACATGGCGGAGACGATCTGGGCGCGGCGGGAGTCGGTGTTGGAGCTGCGTGACATGGGTGGAATTGTGCCGTGATTTGGTTGATCAACCAAATTTCCGTTGCAAACCTGGCCGGCAAGGCGTAGAGTGAAATTGTTGGTTGATCAACCAATATTCAAGACAAGCACCGACATGGTCATTCATCCGATCCCTGCCGCACTCGGCTTGTGCGCCGTGCTGCCGGACTTCCTCTCCCCGGCCGAATGCCGGGCTTTCATCGCCCGCGCCGAAGGCCAGGGTTTCCATGGCGCTGGCAGCGACTACCCGCCTTCGTACCGCAACAACGAGCGGCTGGTGATGGACGATGCCGAACTGGCCGACCAGATGACACAACGGCTCCTTGCCCGGCTGCCGTTACCGGCGCTGGCCCGCACCGACGCCGAGGGCGTGCGCTGGCAAGCGGACCGCGTCAACGAGCGTTTCCGCTTCTGCCGCTACCGCGAGAACCAGGCCTTCCACATCCATCAGGACGGCGTGCACCACCGCGGCCCGGACCACCGCTCACAGCTGACCTTCATGGTCTACCTCACCGACGGCGACGAGTTCGAGGGGGGCGACACGCTGTTCTTCGACGGCGGGCCCGACACGACCCCGCGGGGCGAGCCGCATCCGCCGGTGCGCTCGAGCGTGCGGCCACAAGCGGGCAGCCTCATCGTCTTCGACCACCGCATCTGGCATGCGGGTGCCATCGTGACGCGTGGCGTGAAGCACATCATGCGCAGCGACCTGATGTTCCGCGCCGAGCGGGTGGCAGTGGCGGCCGACGCGCCGTTCTCGCCGCCGCACCAGGGCTACGTCTGGGCGATGTGCGCCTTGCCCGGTGGACAGGTGGCCAGCGCGGGGCGCGATGCCAGCATCCGCATCTGGGATGCGCAAGGCCGCAGCGTCGCCACCTTGCAGGGCCACGAGCAGTCGGTGCTGGCGATGGCCATGGTCGACAACCAGCGCCTCGCCTCGGTCTCCCGCGACCGCAGCCTGCGCATCTGGGACCTGTCCACCCGCCGTTGCGAACGGCGCTTCACGCCGCATGGCGCGGCCATCCTGTCCGTGGCGGTGTGGCAAGGACTGCTCATCACTGGAGGCGCGGACGGCGACCTGCGCATCACCGACCTTCGCCGCGGCGAATGCACGACGCTGGACCGCGCGGGATGCTGGCAGTGGGCCCTCGACGTCACGGCCGATGGCCTGCTCGCTTCGGCGGGCGAAGACCGCATCGTCCGAGTGCACGATCTGCCGAACCTGCAAGCCCGCGAGCAGCTTCCGATCGGCGCCGCCTGCCGCAGCGTGGCCTTCTCACGCGATGGCCGCCAACTCGCTGTCGGCGACATCCAGGGCCGCATCACGGTGTGGAGCCGGCAGTCCGGCCGCTGGCAGCAGGCCGCGTCGTGGCAAGCCCACCAGGCCGCCGTGCGCCGCGTGCGCCATGGAGACGACGGCACGTTCTTCAGCGGCGGCGAAGACGGATGGGCCAGGTGCTGGTCCGCCCGGCAGGAGGCCACCTGGCAAGCCCGTCACGGCAACTTCGTCACCGACGTGCTGCCGGCGAGCGACAGCGTGCTGACTTGCGCCTACGATGGCCGCATCGCCCGCCACATGCCCATCGCATGAACCGTCCCGATTTCCTGCAAGGCATCGCACCTGCCGCTTACAACGGCTGCGACGATGCGCTGTTTCGAATCGCCCGCGACGCCTACGACTCGCCGGGCCGCCACTACCACGGCTGGAGCCACATCGAGGCCTGCCTGAACCAGTTCAAGGAGGTGCAGGTGGACCGGCCGCGCACCGTGCTGCTGGCCATCCTGTTCCACGACGCCATCTATGTTCCCGGCCGCCGAGACAACGAGGAGCGCAGTGCGCAACTGGCCGTGGACACGCTGGTCGCGCACAGCCGCCTCGATGCCGATGAGCGGGAAGAAGTCGCCCAGCTCATCCGGCTGACCGCCAGCCACCATGCGCCGCGCACGCTGCTGCACGACGAGGCGGCCTTGCTCGACATCGACCTGTCCGTGCTCGGCGCCGATGAGGCCACCTACCGGGCCTATGCCGACGGCGTGCGCCGCGAGTTCGTTCCCGCTGCCGTCACCTCCGAGGCGTTCACTGCGGGCCGTTCGCGCTTCCTGCACGGCCTGCTCGCGCAGGAGCACCTGTTCGCCACCGCCCGGATGCGTGCACGTCGCGAGGCGGCAGCCCGGCGCAATATCGAGCACGAACTGCAGGAGCTCGCGGGCGGCGAGGTCAGCGCAGGCTGAGCGTCACGTGCTTCCAGCGCGGGTCCTGCCAGCGGTGGAAGGCCGTCAGCGCATCGGGCTTGTCGGCGCGGTTTTCCAGTGTCAGCGTGTCCAGCTTCAGCACCTCGTAGCTGCGCCTGAAGCGTCCGTCCACGCGCGCTTCGCGAGCCACCAGCAGCTTGGAGCTGCCAGGTACCCAGCCCGCGAATTCCACAACGCCCAGCTCGGGTTCGCCCGTGCCGGGCGGCAAGGCGTCCAGCACCCAGGCGTTGTTCACGCGGTGGAACACCCACAACTCGCGCCAGGTGCTCAGCGGCTGCACGGCCACGGCCAGGGCGTTGCCCTGCGGACTGGTGCTGGCCGATGCGCCCCACACCGTGCCGAAGGTGCAGCGCTTGAGCAGGGGCTGCGAGGCATCGTGCTTCGCATCGATGAGCGACACGCAGGTCTCGCCCGGCTGGCCCGGACTGGTGACGATGGCGAGCTTGGTGGCCGGCCCGTCGGCCGGCGCGGGCTCCGTGGCCCAGCGGCTGGCCGAGACGCGCACGGCCGCATCGGCATAGGCAGTGTCGTCCGCCTCGCTGAGCTCGGCCTTGTTCACGCCGGCCAGGGCCTGCAGGGCGCGCTCGGTGGCGACCGCATCCTGCCCGCCCTTGCGGTGCCGGTCGAAGGCCACGCCGGCCCACACGCCGGCCGTGCGGATGCGCAGGCGGTTCTTCAGCGTCTCGGGCAGGTCCGGGGCCATGGCGCGGTCGAGCAGCTCGGCGCGGGCTTCGTCCACGCGCTGCCGGTCCAGCGGGCTCATCGCCGGGTCCACGCATTCGTGGCGGGTGAGGGCGAGCGCGGCATGGGCGCGCTGCGCGCTGGTCGATGTCATGGTCAGCACGCGCTTGAAGGCGTCGCCGTCGTAGCACAGCTGCATGTGCCCCTGGCGCTCGAAACTCGCGATCTCCACGCCGTAGGCCGCCACGACTTCCAGGTGCGCGGCCAGCCGCTGGTCGGCCGCCTTGTCCTGCGACTGGCGGGCGGAGGCGCGGCGGGCCAGCCGGTCGGCCATCTGGCCGAGCGCATCGAACGGTTCGGCCGTGATCTGCGATGCGGGCACGGCGCGCAGGTAGGCCGCGGCATAGGCCACGCCCAGTGCTTCACTGCCGGACTGGTCGCGCAGGAAGCGCAGCACCGCCAGGGCTTCGGGCGCATCGGCCGGTGCCAGCGACACGCGTCGGACTTGCGAGGCACGCACGTAGCCTGCGCGTTCACGGCGATGGTCGTAGACCTGCACGTAGTCCATGCGCTCGCCGCGGATCTCCAGCGCGTCGCCTTGCCAGAGCACGGCCTGCTGCTGCGCGGAGTCTCGCGGCGACGCGCGCAGCGCGACCTGGTCCTGCACGACGATGGCGATCACGCCGGGCGTCTTGTCCGCGGGCGTGGCCGACGCATTGGCCGCGGCGGCCACCGGCGTGGGCTGCGTCGTCGCGGGCACGGCCGCGTTCGCGCTTCGCAGCAGCGCCACGCCGCTGACGACGATCATGGCTGCGACGGCGAGGTGGATCGTGGCGGACATCACTGAGCCTCCTTCGTCGTCTCTTGCGGCTCGGCAGGTGCGGCAGCGGCGGCCGCCTTCTGCTGGCTGCCCAGCAGGGCCGATCCGATGAACCCGCCATCGCTGGGCGGCGGCGCGATGACGACGGTGATCTTGTCCGACAGCTTGTCGGCCATGGTCTTCTGGATCAACAGCGGGTGCTTGCTGATGAGCGCACCCTCACGGGCCATCTGCTCGCTGGTGATCTTGCCCACGCGATCCAGCCGGTAGGCCTCGGCGTCGGCCAGCTTCTGGCGCGAATCGGCCTCGCCGGCGGCCTCGATGCGGCGGGCCTGGGCGGTGCCTTCCGCGCTCTTGATGCGCGACAGCTTCTCGGCCTCGGCTTCGAGCTGCCGCTGCTCGATCTGCTTCTGCTTGAACGGCAGCACGTGCTTCATCGCTTCGGACTGCGCCTTGGCCGCGATGATCTGCTCGTTGCCCGCGGCCTCGGCGGCCTTCTCGCGGCGCACCTTGTCGGCTTCGGCGTCGAGTTCGGTCTCCTTCACGCGCTTGTCCTTGAGCTCCAGCGTGTAGCGCATCTTCTCGCTCGCAAGCTCCTCGGCAAGCAACTGGTCCATGCCGCGGCGGTAGTCGGCCGGCAGGTCCACCTTGCCCATCTGCACGGCGCGCAGCATCACGCCGTCGGCCGCCAGCTTGGGGCGCAGCTCGGTCTCGATGGCCTGCTGGATTTCAGCGCGCTTGCTGGAGAAGATCTCGCGCACGGTGTACTTGGTGAAGACCTTGTAGATCACGCCCTGCACGGCGGGCTCCACGATCTCGGTGCCGAGGTTGTCGGGCAGGGTCCGGGCCATCGCGCCGATCTTGGCGGGGTCCAGTGCGTAGCGCACCGACAGGTCCACGCCGATGGACAGGCCCTCCACCGACTGGAAGGGCGCGTCGCCGGTGGCCTTCGCGCTCTGCACGGGGCGGTAGACCTGGTCGCGCAGGTCGAACACGCGCAGGTCGTGCAGGCCGGGCAGCACCATCACGCTGCCTTCGCCGAACTGGCTGGCGTGGCCGGTGAGGCGGTTGTCGCGCACGCCGATTTCGCCGCGGCCCACGGTCTTCACCGGCGGGTGCTGGACGAGGGCATAGCCGGCCGCACCCACCGCCAGCACGCCGATGATGAGCCCGCGCGAATGGGTGATGCTGCGGGCCATGCCCTTGCCCGCAGCGCCCATCCGCGCGGCCGGGCCGGCAAAGGCATTCCGGATGGCCGTGACGACGGCATTCAAGCGCTCAGACATGATCTCGATCCCTTCCAGTGTTGTGGTGGGACCAGACTGTCGCGAGGGCGGATGAAGCTCGAATGAAGTCTGCGTGCGGGCGCCGTGAACGAGCGGCGAAAGCCGATCAGAAGCTGATCGTGAAGCGCTGGTTGCGAAAGCGCAGGACCGCGCTCTTGAGCTTGATCTGCTCCAGCACGAGGTCGGGCAGGACCTTGTCGTTCTCGTGGAAGATCTGCCCATTGAGGATGATGAAGCGGCTGGCCGCGCTCTCGGAATAGATCGAGCCGCCCACCGCGAACTTGGGGATCTGGCGGCGAAGGTCTTCGGGCAGTTCGTCTTGCGTGGGCAGGCGTGCGGCCGAGGCGGTGGGCGCGGGCTTGGCGGCGGCTGCCGGTGCTTGCACCGTGGTCGCAGCGGGCACCGGCGGCAGCGATTGCTGCGCGGTCGCCGGCACTGGCGGCAAGGTGGGCGTGCGTGCCGGCGTCGGAGCGACGCGGGAGGAATCCGGCGCTGCCCCGGCGTTGACCGGGGCCATGTTCACGGGCATTGCCGCGGGTGCAGGTTCCGTGGCTGCCACCGGCTCGCGCACGGGTTCACGCCCGAGCCACTGCCAGGCCAGCGAGGCCAGCAGCGCCAGGCTCAGGCCGGCCACCACCCACACCATGGGGTTGGTACCCCGGCCCTCGCGGGCTTCGGACGCACCCGGCAGCACCGACTGGGCGTGGATGCTGGGCACCGAGCCGCGTTCGCGTTCGGCATCCGCGCGTCGAAGGGCGTCGAGGATGTAGGACATGGGCGGCCTATCTTTCCGCGCTCAGCCGCGGCTCGGGAATACCCATGGCGCGGTTGAGCTGCATGAAGGTGGTGGGGCCGGCGAGGCCGTCGGCCTTGAGGCCCTGGGCGAGCTGGAAGGCCGACACGCGCGGACGCAGGGGGCCGCCCTGCGGGGCGCCGTCGACCTTGGCAAGCTGCGCCGACAGCCACTCGGCCATGGGGCCGGTCTCGGCATCCACGACCTTGTTGACGTAGCCCGGCGGCACGCGGAAGAAGGTGGCGTAGTCGCCCTTCCACATCGACGCCAGCGTGGCGAGCGACACCGTCTGCGTCACGCCGCCAGTGCTGAGCGTGGCGGTTTGCGTGCCCAGGCCGGTCAGCACGGCGAAGCCGGTCTTGTCGCTCTCGTCGCGCACGCTGATGATGCCCGGCCGGGCGAGCTGGCGGATCAACGCCAGGTTGCTGCTGGTGCTGCGGAAGCACTCCACCTGGGCGCGTCCGGCGAGCTGGCAGGGGTCGCCGTCGCCGAGCTTCAGGTCCCAGGCGGGGGCGAGTTCACGCCAGGCGTCGCGCTCGCTGTGGATGGCGGACTTCACGCCGGTTGCCAGGGACACCGCAGGCGCTGGTGCAGATGCGGCCGGCTTGGCGATGGCCGCCGGTGGCGCGCTCGCCGCGGCCAGGTGGTCCGGTGCGGCTGCGCTGGCCGAAGGCGCGGCCAAGGCCAGCCGCGTGGCCGACGCAGCGGGATTGGGAGCGGCCGCGGTCGGAGCGCCGTGCCGTGAATCCATCGCCACCGTGCCCACGCCCAGCAAGGCGACGCAGGCCGCGATGCCGCCGCCGGCCACCGCCCAGCGCTTGTTCCGCGACCAGGGCAGGCGGGCGCCATCGGCCGCCACGCCGAAGACTTCCTGCGATGCCTTCTCCACCATCGTGCGGTCCACGTTGGGCCGCTGGTTGCCGTAGGCGCCCAGCAGCGCACGGTCGCACAGCAGGTTGATGCGCCGCGGAATGCCGCGCGACAGCTCGTGGATGCGGGCGATCGCGTTGGCATCGAAAGGGAAGGCACGCGTCATGCCCGCCACCGCCATGCGGTGCCGGATGTACTGCGTCGTCTCCTTGGGCGACAGCGCGTCCAGGTGGAAGCGCGCGATCACGCGCTGCGCCATCTGCTCCAGCTCGGGCCGCGCGAGCATGGTGCGAAGCTCGGGCTGGCCGATGAGGATGATCTGCAGCAGCTTGCGCTCGTTGGTCTCTAGGTTGGTGAGCAGGCGCAACTGCTCCAGCACGTCGGCCGAGAGGTTCTGCGCCTCGTCGATGATGAGCACGTTGTTCTGGCCCACCGAGTGCGTCTTGAGCAGGAACTCGTTGAGCGCGTCGACGTAGTCCTTCACCGTGGCCATGCCGGGGATGCTGGCCTGCATCGGAATGCGGAACTCGTCGCAGATCGACTTCAGCAGCTCGTCGACCGTGAGCTTGGGGTTGAAGATGTAGGCGACGTTGCAGCGCGGCGGGATCTGCTCCAGGAAGCAGCGGCACACCGTGGTCTTGCCCGCGCCGATCTCGCCGGTGAGCAGCACGAAGCCGCCGCCGCCCTTGACGCCATACAGCAAGTGGGCGAGCGCCTCGCGGTGCCGATCGCTCATGTAGAGATAGCGCGGATCGGGCGCGATCGAAAAAGGCTCCCGCTTCAGTCCGAAGAAACGCGCGTACATGTCCGCAGTCTAGCGGACTGGATTTGGTAGGGTGGGTCGAGCGAAGCGGACCCACGGGTCGGTTGTCAAAGCGGCACCGCGTGGGTCCGCTTCGCTCGACCCACCCTACGGGGTCATCGCTGGCCTTCTGACAAGGTATCCAGTTGGAACCGTCCGCTCTTGTCGACCAGCCACACTTCCGTGAACTTCACGCCGCCCATGCGCGAAGGCGCGGGCATGGGCGAGGCGCGCTGGATCATGTCCTTGACCGCCGCCGTCACGTCCGGCGCATGGGTGGGCACGCGGATGGTGTTGATGTCCTGCACGTTGCCCTGGTTGTCGACCGAGACTTCAAGCACCACCACCGCATGGATCAGCGGGGGCAGCTTGCCCTTGTAGACCTTGTCGGCATAGGCCTTGTAGACGTGCCTGGCGGCATCCTTCTTGTACGCCGCTGCGGTCTCCGCGCTGGAGATGTTGGCGGCGGCCACTGCCTGCGCCTGGGCCATCAAAGGCGCGGCCAGGCCCAAGGATGCGGCGAACGCGGTGGCGAGGAGGGGGATGCGGAGGGACTTCATGGCAGCCTGCGCGGGTGAAACTGAGGTGTCTCACTGTGACAGTCCGCCGGCTTGCGCGGTGGTGAAGAAATCACGCCTTTTCCAGTCCAATTCACCGGTCACAAGGGCGACGAAAACAAGAACGTGAGTGGTTGGTCGCGTGACGCGTTTTGTCACGGATGCACTGGTTTGGCGTGTGGGCGGCTTGATGGGCCGCGTGAACCGGGCGGTCTAGGTGAAAGCCCGGGGCTCGTCGCGCCGCTTTGAGAGAGGATGCCGACGAAACACGTCAATGCGCCCGGAGGACCGGCCGCTCAGCTGCGCCGCACGCGCCGCAATTCGTCGAGGATGAGCAGTCCCGCGCCGATCGTGATCGCGCTGTCGGCGATGTTGAACGCCGGGAAGTAGGCGCTGCCGTAGTGGACCTGGATGAAGTCCACCACGTAGCCGTGCACCAGCCGGTCGATGACATTGCCCAGTGCGCCGCCCAGGATCAGCGACAACGCCCAGGAGAACATCGTCTGCCCGCCATGCCGCCTGAGCATCCAGATGATGAACGCCGTGGCTGCCAGCCCCAGCCCCGTGAAGAACCAGCGCTGCCAGCCCGCCGCGTTGTGCAGGAACGAGAACGCCGCACCGGTGTTGTGGGCCCGCACGACGTCGAAGAACGAGGTGACGTAGACGGTGTCGCCCAGCTTGTAGTTGCCCAGGATCAGCACCTTGGTGAACTGGTCGGCGAGGATGACGATGAGGGCGATGCCGAGCCAGGGGAGGAGTGACGAGCCGGCAGCATTTCGAGAGGTCATGGGTTCAGTGCTTTTGCAGTCGGGCCAGGACCGTCAGAGGGTCACGGGATGTATGGAAGACGGAAGCGATGACAATCGTTTCTCCACGAAGCGTGTAGTACACCTCGTACGGAAAGCGACGCAGCGACAGACGCCTGTACTCCTTGGCAAACAGGCGGTACCGAAGAGGCGAGCGCTCGATGCGCGTCAGTGTCGCTTCCAGGGCGCGTTCGAATTCGGAGCCCAGGCCTTCGCGCTTGCGCTCATACCAAGCGGTTGCCGTGCTCACATCCTTGAAGGCTTCCGGTGTAAATGAAAGCCGGGTCATTTCTCTTCGCGAAGCCGCCGTTTGACCTCTTCCCAGGGGATGCCTGATTCAGGGTTGGCGTCGTATCTGGCCATGCGTTCGCGAAGCTCACGGACCACGGCTTCCGGCACGGGCTGCGCGTCGATCTCGTCGGCGATGCTGTCCCAGAGGTCTTCGACCAATTCGAGGCGCTCGGCGACCGGCAACTCGAAGAGTGCAGCGAATTCGGGATGACGGTTCATGGTCGACTCCATGGTGCGGCTCATGCGACTGTACGCGTTTCACCCGCACCGAAAAGATTGCCCGTGCACCGCCCGCACAGCGTCGGATGCGCCGCATCGTGCCCCACGTCTTCCCGCCAGTGCCAGCAGCGCTCGCACTTGGTGGCGGTGGACGGCGTGACCTGCACCTTCAGCTCGTCGCCATTGACCACGTCGGCCTTGGACGTGATGGTGACGAACTTCAGGTCGTCGCCCAGCGAGGCCAGCAGTTCGTAGTCGGCCGCGTTGGCGGTGATGCGGATGTCGGCCTGCAGGGACGAGCCCACCTTGCCTTCGGTGCGCACGGCCTCGATGTCCTTGTTCACGAGGTCGCGCACCTGGTGGATGAAGTTCCACTTCTCGATGAGCGCCGGGTTCTCCCAGGCGCTCGTGTCGCTGAAGGTCTCGATGAAGATGGAATCCGACTGACCCGGTGCGAACACCTTCCAGGCTTCCTCGGCCGTGAAGCTGAGGAAGGGCGCCATCCAGCGCAGCATGGCGTGCGTGATGTGCCACAGCGCGGTCTGCGCGGAGCGGCGCGACAGCGACTTGGCGCCGGTCGTGTACAGGCGGTCCTTCAGGATATCGAGGTAGAACGCGCCCAGGTCCTCGCTGCAGTAGACCTGCAGCTTGGCGACCACCGGGTGGAACTCGTACACCTCATAGTGAGCCAGCACCTCGGCCTGGAACTGCGCGGCCCGGGCGAGGGCGTAGCGGTCGATCTCCAGCATCTGCGTCAGCGGCACGGCATCCTTGGCCGGGTCGAAGTCGGAGGTGTTGGCCAGCATGAAGCGCAGCGTGTTGCGGATGCGGCGGTAGGCGTCCACCACGCGGGCGAGGATCTTCTCGTCACCCGCGATGTCGCCCGAGTAGTCGCTCGCGGCAACCCACAGGCGGATGATCTCCGCGCCCAGCTTGCTGCTGACCTCCTGCGGCTCGATGCCGTTCTTCAGGCTCTTGCTCATCTTGATGCCCTTGCTGTCCACGGTGAAGCCGTGGGTCAGCAGGCCGCGGTAGGGCGCGCGGCCTTCCAGCGCGCAGGCGATGAGCAAGGACGAATGGAACCAGCCGCGGTGCTGGTCGTGGCCCTCCAGGTAGAGGTCGGCCTCGGGGCCGGACTCGTGGCTGCCGCCCGGGTGGGAGCCGCGCAGCACGTGGAAGAAGGTGGAGCCGGAATCAAACCAGACATCGAGGATGTCGTTGCTCTTGGCGTACTGAGTCGCGTCTTCGCCCAGCCACTCGGCCGCATCCAGCTTGGACCACGCCTCGATGCCGCCTTGCGCCACCAGCGCCGCCGCACGGTCCAGGAACTCCATCGTCTTCGGATGCAGGTCCCCTGTCTCCTTGTGCAGGAAGAAGGGCAGCGGTACGCCCCAGTTCCGCTGGCGGCTGATGCACCAGTCCGGCCGGTTGGCGATCATGTCGCGCAGCCGCGCGCGGCCGTTCTCGGGGTAGAAGCTCGTCTGGTCGATGGCGTCCAGCGCGGTCTGGCGCAGGGTCTTGGGCGCCTTGTCCAGGGTGAACACGCCTTCGCCTGCGTCCATGCGCACGAACCACTGCGCCGCGGCACGGTAGATCACCGGCGACTTGTGGCGCCAGCAGTGCGGGTAGCTGTGCAGCAGCTTGTCGGTGGCCATCAGCCGGCCCGCGTTCTTCAGCGTCTCGATGATCTGCGGGTTGGCCTTCCAGATGTTCATCCCGCCGAACAGCGGCAAGGCCGGGTCGTAGCTGCCGTTGCCCTGCACCGGGTTCAGGATCTCGTCGTGCTTCATGCCGTGGTGCAGGCACGAGTTGAAGTCGTCCACACCGTAGGCGGGCGACGAGTGCACGATGCCCGTACCGTCTTCCGCGGTGGCGTAGTCGGCCAGGTACACGGGGCTGGTGCGCGCGTAGCCCGGGTCCACGTGGGCCAGCGGATGGTGGAAGCGGATCATGTCCAGGTGCCCGCCATGCGTCGTGGCGATGACTTGGCCCGTGAGGCCGTAGCGCGCCAGGCACTTTTCCACCAGTGCCTCGGCCAGCACCAGCAGGCCGCGCTCGGTGTCCACCAGCGCGTAGACCAGGGCCGGGTTCAGGTTCAGCGCCTGGTTGGCGGGGATGGTCCACGGGGTGGTGGTCCAGATGACCGCGAAGGCGTCCTTCTCCAGCTTGGGCAGATGGAAGGCGGCGGCCAGCTTGTCGGGCTCGGCGCACAGGAAGGCCACGTCCACGGTGGGCGAGGTCTTGTCGGCGTACTCGATCTCGAATTCGGCCAGCGACGAGCCGCAGTCGAAGCACCAGTACACCGGCTTCAGCCCGCGGTACACGAAGCCGCGCTCGATGATCCGCTTGAGCGCGCGGATTTCACCGGCCTCGTTGCCGAAGTCCATCGTGCGGTAGGGCCGGTCCCAGTCGCCCAGCACGCCCAGGCGCTTGAAGTCGGCCATCTGCTGGGCGATCTGCTCGGTGGCGTAGGCACGGCTCTTGGCCTGCACCTCATCGCGCGGCAGGTGGCGGCCGAAGGTCTTCTCGATCTGGTTTTCGATGGGCAGGCCGTGGCAGTCCCAGCCCGGCACGTACAGCGCGTCCATGCCCTTCAACTGGCGCGCCTTGACGATCATGTCCTTGAGGATCTTGTTGACGGCGTGGCCCATGTGCAGCTGGCCATTGGCGTAGGGCGGGCCGTCGTGCAGCACGAACTTGGGCGCATTGCAGCGCGCGTCGCGCAGCTTCTTGTAGACGCCCTGCTCCTCCCACTCCTTCACCCAGCCCGGTTCGCGCTTGGGCAGGTCGCCACGCATGGGGAAGGGCGTGTCAGGCATGTTCAGCGTGGCACGGTACTTGTTGGCGGTGGAATCAGTGGACATGCTTCGTTCTCGGGAAGAGTGTTCGCAGCGGGACCTTCGAGGGCCGGCGAGTGAGAAGACCGCGTTCGAGGCAGGGCCTGGGGTGGCGAACGGGGCGACGCGTGCGGAAGGCGTGATCCGCGAGGGGCCGCGTCAAATTCGGTCGCGCGTGGTCTGGCGGCGCGTGGCGCTGTGCCAGCACGGCGGGACGGGGCGGACGGTATACGATGGCATGAGTTCCATTCTACCGGGCCGTGCCAGGCCTTCCTCCCCCATGATCCGAGCCCTTCGTGTGGCCGCGATGGCGGGTGCCCTGCTGCCGCTGGCCGGGCAGCCGGCGAGGGCGGATGACGCCCCGGCCCCGCAGGAGCCCGCCGCCCAGGTGCCCGGCGAGGCGGCGTCGGCGGCTTCGGCGCCATCAGCGCCGAAGTGGAAATGGGAGGGCGCCATCGGCCCCATTGTCAGCGTGTCCCCTCGCTACGCGGGCGATTCCTCCCGCAAGACCTCCGTCGTGCCCGGCTTCTACCTGCGCTACGGCCGACTGAGCATCAGCAACGCCAGCGGCTTCATCACCCGGCGCAACAGCGACGACATCTTCCGCGGCCTGGGGCTGGACCTGAAGCAGAACGACCGCCTGCGGCTGAACGTGGCCCTGCGCGTGGACAACGGCCGCCGCTCCAGCGACAGCACGGCGCTGCACGGCATCGACGACGTGCGCCGCACGATCCGGGCGCGCACGTCGGTCACCTACAACCTGGACCACGGCTGGAAGGTGGGGGCGGGCTGGGGCGCTGACCTGCTGGGCCGCGGTGGCGGCAACGTGTTCGATGCCGGCGTGAGCCACGACCGGCGGGTGAGCGAGTACACCACCTGGACCCTGTCCACCGGCGTCGGGCTGGCCGACGGGAAGTACATGCGCAGCTACTACGGCGTGTCGCCCGTTGAATCCACGGCCAGCGGCTACCCGGTGTACGAGCCGGGTACGGGCATCACCAGCGTGTCCCTGGGCACCGGGTGGCGCACCGAGATCAACCCGCAATGGGTGGCGCTGTGGGGAGGCTCGGTGGGGCGGCTGCTGGGCCCGGCGGCGCGAAGCCCGCTCACGACCTCGGCGCGGCAGTGGAGCTTGAATGCCGGCATCGCCTGGCGGTTCTGAGCGTCAGCGAAGAACGAAGGTGTTGCGGCCCGCGGCCTTGGCATCGTAGAGCGCGGCGTCGGCACGGGCATTGATGTCGGCGGCAAGGACGGGCCTGTCCCCGGCCAGCGCGATGCCCACGCTCGTCGTGACCTGCACCTGCCGTTCCTCCAGGTCGAACGGTGCCTGCATGGCGGCGACGATCTTGGCGGCCACGGCGCCTGCCCCGGTTGCGGTGATCGGCCCTTCGAGAAGCAACGCGAACTCGTCCCCGCCCAGCCGCGCCAGCGTGTCCACGCCCCGCACGCACTGGCGCACCCGCGCCGCGAAGCCCGCCAGCAACTGGTCGCCCGCGGCATGTCCCAGGGTGTCGTTGATGGCCTTGAACTTGTCGATGTCCAGGTAGGCCAGCGCGAAGCCGGTGCCGTCGCGCTTGTGCCGCTCGATGGCCTGCGCGAGGCGGTCGGCGAAGAGCGCGCGATTGGGCAGGCCGGTCAGCGTGTCGTGCCGGGCAATGTGCGCCAGCTCGCGCTCCAGGTTCTTCAGCTCGGTGATGTCCAGCGTCAGCGAGAAGAAGCCCTCGACGGTCCCATCGTCGGACAGGTGCGGCACGAAGGTCACCGACAAGTCGGCCACGCTGCCATCGTCGCGCCGGTGCTGTCGTTCGTAGTGGGCTGTCTGGCCGGACAGTGCCTGCTCCTTGTACGGGCCGATGCGCTCGTACAGCGCATCGCCCAGCACCTCGCGCATGTTGCGGCCGACGATCTGCTCGCGCGCCAGGCCGAGCATCCGCATGTAGGGCAGGTTGCTGAACAGGTAGCGCTCGCTGGTGTCGATGTAGGTGATCATCGCCGGCACGGCGTCGATCATCAGGCGCAGGCGGGCCTCGCTTTGCTGCAAGGCAATGGCCGCGCCGGTGTCTTCGATGGCCTCACGCCGAATTGCCATGGACGCCCCCGGAACTGCAATCCCGGCGATTCTGCCGACAGCGCCGGCAGGAATGGGCCATGCCCCTACCTGGGCCTACGAGGCCAGCCAGCGGCGCGCATCGTCCTCGTCGCGTGCGATGCCGGCCTTGAGCGCATCGAGCGATTCATAGCGGCGTTCGTCATGCAGCTTGTGCAGCAGCTCCACGCGGATGCAGCGCCCGTAGCCGCCCTCGGCGGCCAGCGAGGCCGGCCAGTCGAGGCAGTGCGTCTCCAGCAGCACCCGCCCCGCATCTTCCACCGTGGGCCGCACGCCCAGGCTCGCCACGCCCGGGAGCGGCGAATCCGTGAGGCCGAACACCCGCACGACGAAGATGCCCATCGCCGCCGGCTTGGGGTGGTGGAAGCGCAGGTTCAGCGTGCGAAAGCCCAGCTCGCGCCCCAGCTTGCGCCCGTGCACCACGTGGCCGCTGATGCTGTAGGGCCGGCCCAGCAGCGTGGCGGCGCGGCCCATGTCGCCGGCGGCCAGCGCCTCGCGCACGGCGGAACTCGACACCCGCAGTCCGTGCACCTCGTAGCTCATCATGCGCGCCACGTCGAAGCCGGCGGCATTACCCGCGGCATCCAGCATGGCGTAGTCGCCCGCGCGCTTGGCGCCGAAGCGGAAGTCGTCGCCCACCAGCACGTACTTCGCATGCACGCCCTCGACCAGCACCTGGTCGATGAAGGCCTGCGGCGAGAGCGAGGACAGCGCGTGGTCGAAGCGCAGCACGATCACCTGGTCGATGCCCACGCGTTCGAGCTCGCTGAGCTTGTCGCGCAAGGTGGCGATGCGCGCCGGTGCCAGCTCGGGCTTGCCGGCCAGCCTGGCGAAGTGGTCGCGCGGATGCGGCTCGAAGGTCATCACGCAAGAAGGCAGGCCGCGGTGCTGGGCTTCGTTGCGCAGCAGCGCCAGCATGGCCTGGTGGCCGCGGTGGACGCCATCGAAGTTGCCGATGGTCAGCGCGCAGGCGCGGGCGATGCCGGGGTGGTGGAAACCGCGGAAGACGTGCATGCGGCGGATTATCCCGCCTGCGGCAACGTCGGTCTTTCCAGCAGCCGGGTGACCACGGCGATCATCGCCTCGAACTCCACTGGCTTGGCCAGGTAGTCGTCCATGCCGGCCTGCAGGCAGCGCTCGCGGTCGCCCAGCACGGCGTTGGCCGTGAGCGCCACGATGGGCAGGTGTTCCCCGGCCGGCTCGCCGCGCCGCCAGCGCCGCGTCGCCTCCCAGCCGTCGAGCACCGGCAGCTGGCAGTCCATGAGCACCAGCGAGAGGCCGCCGGCGCGCATGCGTTCCAGCGCGGCCAGTCCGTCTTCGGCGATGTCCACTTCCAGCCCCGCACACTGCAGCATGGCCGTGGCCACCATCGCGTTGACCGGGTTGTCGTCCACCACCAGGACGCGCCCGCGCAGCCCGCCGGGCGTGGCCTGTGCCTTGGTGGCAGGCCCGGCCGCGGCCTGTGCGGTCTGGCAAGGCATGGAGAACACGAAGCAGGCGCCGCGGTCTGCGGCTGGGGTGCAGACGACGTCCCCGCCCATGGCGCGCGCCAGGCGGCGCGAGATGGTCAGGCCCAGGCCAGTGCCGCTTCGGCCGTGCGCCACGGCCGAAGGGCCCTGCTCGAAGGCGTTGAAGATGCGTTCGCGCATGTCCGCCGGCACGCCGTCGCCGGTGTCCAGCACCACGAATTCGAGCTGGCCGTCCTGGCGGCTCACGTCCAGCCGCACCTCGCCCTCGCGGGTGAACTTGATGGCGTTGCCCAGCAGGTTGTGCAGCACCTGCTTGATGCGCGAGGCGTCGCCCATCACCCAGGCGGGAAGCGACGCATCGATGTGCACCTCGAAGGCCAGGCCCTTGTCCTGCGCCACCGCACCCAGCAGCCCGGTCACCTCCTGCACCATGTCCGCCAGCGCGAAGGGCCGCTCGTCGATGGCCAGCTTTCCGAACTCGATGCGCGACAGGTCGAGCAGGTCGTCGATCACCGTCTGCAGGTGGCGTGACGAGTCGTGGATGATCTCCAGCTGCGACCGCTGCTCGTCGTTCAGCGGCGATCGCTGCAGCATCTGCGCCATGCCGAGGATGCCGTTGAGCGGCGTTCGCATCTCGTGGCTCACGGTGGCCAGGAAGCGGCTCTTGGCCGCATTGGCGTGTTCGGACAGCCGCATGGCGTGCTGCCGCTCTTCGGCGATCCAGGCGTTCTCGAAGCGAAAGCGCAGCATCTCCACCACCCGTGCCTCGCTGCGCTTGGCCTCCAGGCACATCATGCCCAGGTAGATGACGATGCCCAGGCAGGCCAGCCAGCCCTCGGCGCTGCCGCGCAGGCCCTGCACGACCATGGACGGCAGCAGCAGCGTGAACAGGAACACCACGCAGCCGCGCCAGTCGCCCGCGTAGCTGAACACGCCCACGCCGGCGATGCCGATCAGCGAAGCGAGCATCACCGCGCGCAGGCCGGGCGCTTCGGGCGGCATGAAGATCACGCCCATCGAGCCCCAGATGAGGCCGTCGACGATGAGCAGCGCGAGCGAGCGGCGGCGCCAGTAAGCGGTGCTCTCGGCCGTGCCCTGGGCCAGGCGGGCGAAGCGCAGGGTGTCCAGGAAGCGCAGGGCGCCCACCACGACCTTGAGCGCCATCCAGGCGACGACCACGGCATGCGCGGTGTAGTGCCACATCACCACCGACACCAGCGCGCCAAAGGCCATGCCGGCCAGCACCGGGGTGCCGGTCAGCTCGTGGATGATCGCCACTCGCTCGGCATCGACCTGCTCGGCAATGCGCTCGAGTGGGTGCTGCATCGCGTCCGAGGCGTGCAGGTGGGGGTGGGGGGAGTGGGCAGGCGGGCTTGGGGCCTGCTCCGGGGGCGTGGTCACTGGCTGCGGTCCCGCTGGCATGTCCAGGCTCAAGCCTGTGTGGTTCCTTCCTTGCCGGGGCAAGGTACCACTGCCGTGCGGGTCGCGGCGTCAGGCTTTGCCGCAGCCTGTGTGGCGGACCTCACGCCTTGGGCGAGATCGCTTCCGGGCCGTCCAGCCAGCGCCAGGCGCCAGGGGCCAGGTCGTCGGGCAGCCGCAGTGCACCAAAGCCGCTGCGGTGCAGCGATTCGACCCGGTTGCTCACCGCGGCCAGCATGCGCTTGACCTGGTGGTACTTGCCATCGGTGAGCGTCAGCCGCAGGCCGTGCAGGCCATCGGCCATGGGCCCGGTGAGCTCGGCCGCCGCCGCCTTCACCGTGGCGGGGTCGTCCACCAGCTTCACGCCGGCCAGCAGCCGCTCCACCTGCTCGGCGGTGACCGGGTGCTTGCAGCCCACTTCGTAGACCTTGGGCACGTGCTTCTTGGGCGAGGTCCAGCGGTGGATGAGCGCACCATCGTCGGTGAACAGCAGCAGGCCCGTGGTGTCCTCGTCGAGCCGACCCACGGTCTGCACCTCGCGCACGCGCAGCGGCGGCGGCAGCAGGCTGTAGACGCTCGGATGGTGCTTGGGCTTTTGCGAGCACTCGTGGCCGCTGGGCTTGTTCATCACGAGCAGGGCCTTCTCATGGTACTGCCACGTCTCACCGCGGACGGTGAAGACGAGGCCGCGCGTGTCGACCTCCTCGAAGGGGTCGTCGATGCGCTGGCCGTTGGCGGTGACGTGGCCCGAGGCGATCAGGCCTTCGCATTCGCGCCGGGCGCCGAAGCCTTGGGTGAAGAGGACTTGGGAGAGCTTCAATCAGTCGTGCAGTTCGAGGAAGACGACGTGATTGTCCGCTGCCGGCCAGGCCTTGCCGGCCACGCGCTCGCCGTTGAACTCGCCCACGATGAGCCGGTTGGGTGCGTCCAGCACCTTGAGCTTGGCTGTCGACACGCCCGCCACGCCCGGCGGAATGCCGCCAGGTGGCGTCTTGCCGTCAAACGTGATCTGGTCGCGCGGGATGCCGAAGTAGCCGCGCGGCCGGGTGAAGGTCACCACCGACTTCGCGTCGCGGTCCGCATCGGCGATGCGCTCGGCGCGCAGGTTGACGATGGTCGACGAGCGCGGGAAGGGCGAGCGGTAGATGTGCGTGACGGCATACCCCGGCGCGCTGACCACGAACTCGTAGGCCGTCTTCGGGTTGGCGGTGAACGGCCCCCACAGGCCGTCGGCGCCGATGGTCTTGCGATGCACGGCCGCGCCGTCGCGCTCGCCTTGTGCGGTGGTGGCGTAGACCTCCAGCGTCGCGCCCACCAGCGGCAGGTTGTTGGCGTAGTTGCCGCGGCCCGGCTCGTTGTTCAGGCCCAGGCCCGACACCTTGCCGTTGAGCACCACGCTGGCCTCCGGTGTCACCGACAGCGTCGACGGCGAGCGGCCGGTGATGAAGCGGAACATCGCCTCGAAGGCCTTGGGCCCGAACGAGGTCTCGCGGTGGTCTACGCCCGGCAGCACGACGTTGTCCGCGCCCTTGAGCGCGGGGCCGTCGAAGCCCACGTTGGTGGGCGTGCCCTTGGCGCCGATCCACACGCCGTCGGGCTGGGCGTACTTGTCGTTGTTGTCGGAACGGATGGTCATCCACTTCACACCGGGCGTGACCTCCCAGCCTTCGGAGCCCTTGGGCGCGTTCAGCGCCGTGAGGAAGGGGCCGGCGCCGTTGAATTCGCTGCCCGTGTTGCGCTTGGCATCGGCCCACACGCCGTGGTTGGGCGTGCCGCCCAGGATGGCATGCGACACGTTCTTCGTGCCGCCGCCGTTGGCCAGGTAGTTGCGGATGGCATTGCCACCGCGCGAGTTGCCGATGAGCACCACCTTCTTCGCGCCGGTGGCCTTCATCACGCGGTCCACCTCGTCCGACAGGTACTTCATGTGCTCCGCGGTGGAGGTGCGGCCGTCCTGCAGCTTGCCGTCGTCGTCGCGCGCCAGCGGGTAGGGCAGGTCGATGGCGTGGAGCCGCTCGCGCGGCCAGCCGTTGCTCTCGAAACGCCACACGGTGGTGATCCACAAGGCGGCGGTGTCGCCGTTGCCGTGCACGAACACCAGCGGCGGGAAGGGGTCGGGTGCCTCCACCTTGGGCGCGGTGCGGCAGGCGGCGAGCAGCGATGCGGCGCCGGCGGTCAGCAAGGCGGTGCGGCGCGAGATTCGTTGGGACATCGGTGGTGTCTCCGTGGTGTTGTTCGTTGTCGGTTCAGAGTGGCAAATCGCGTGCGCAGGGCAGGGACGGGACGCCGGCGCCGCTCACGGGGGTCGCGGCCTGCACGGCGCGCAGCACGGCGCGTGCGGTGACTTCGACGGCGAGCACGCCCATCACGGTGGGCGGCAGGGACGCGTTGGCCTTGCCGGTGGCGAGCGCGAACACGGTGTCGCCGTCCACGGGGGTGTGCACCGGCACGATGCTGCGCGCCAGGCCGTCATGGGCGATGCGCGCGAGGCGATTGGCGTCTAGCTTGGTCAAGGCGGCATCGGTGGCGACGATGCCGAGCGTGGTGGCTGCAGCGATCTGCAGGTGCCGCGGCAGCTGGCCGTCGAGGATGGCCCGTGCGCCGCCGACGATGGTCCGGCCATCGTCGCTGCGGACCCCGGCGACGATGCGGCCAGTGGACGGGTCGACCACGTCGCCGGTGGCATTCACGGCCACCATGGCTGCCACCGTCACGCCGTGCAGCGTGATGGACGCGCAGCCGATGCCGCTCTTCATGCCGCGCTCGATGCCGAAGAGCTTGCCGCAGGCGGCACCGGTGCCGGCGCCGACGCTGCCTTCGGCCGGCGCGTCCGTGCCGGCCGCCACACACGCCGCGTACCCGGCCGCCGCATCGGGGCGGATGGATGGATCGCCCATCATCAAATCGAACAAGATGGCCGACGCCACGATGGGCACGCGCACCGGGCCGGCCTGCACGCCGATGCCGCGCTCCTCCAGCCAGCACATCGCGCCGGCCGAAGCATCGAGGCCGAAGGCGCTGCCGCCGGCCAGCATCACGGCATGGACGACATCCACCGAGTTCAGGGGCGAGAGCAGGTCCGTCTCGCGCGTGCCCGGCGCGGCGCCGCGCACATCCACGCCGCCGACCGCCCCTTCAGGCGCGATGACGACCGTGCAGCCCGTGGGGCGGCGCGTGTCGGTGAAGTGGCCGCACAGCAGCCCGGCGACGTCGGTGATGGAACCCGCGGACATGGCCCTCATCGGGCAGCGGGCAGGCCTTGCTGGTCCACGTCGAAGTACGCCAGCAGCACCAGGCCGACGATGGACGAGATCGGAAAGCCGAGGAAGGCGACGAGCACCCACACCCAGGCTCTGCGGTTCAGGTGGTGCGCGGCCATGCCCACGAAGATGAAGTGAAGCGCCATGCTCGCGGCGATGACGCAGGCCAGCAGGACGGTCTTGCCGACCTCGACGGACTGCGCCTCCACCGTGTGCTGAAGCAACAGGTACAGGCTCGCGCCGAAGGCCACCAGCGAGGCCGTGGCAGCGCTCATGGCGCGGTTGGCGGACGGATTGCTCATCGGGCGAATCTCCCAGTCTTCCCGGTCAGGAATCGCCCGATTATGGTCCGCCTCGGACGGCTCGCGTTACGCGAAGACCCCCGCCGTGTCCTGCATGCGCGCACTGACCTCGCCCAGCTGGTGCATGGTGTCGCCGTAGCTCATCTCCAGGGCCGTGAGGCGCTTGAAGTAGTGGCCGGCGATGTACTCGTCGGTCACGCCGATGCCGCCGTGCATCTGGATGCACTGCTGGCCCACGAAGCGCATCGAGTTGCCCAGTTGCACCTTGGCCTGTGCCAGCGCCCGGCGCCGCGCTTCGGGGCTGTCGTTGAGCTTGAGGCTGGCGTAGTAGCTCATCGAGCGGGCCAGTTCCAGCTGCATCTTCACGTCGGCCGTGCGATGGCGCAGGGCCTGGAAGCTGGCGATGGGCACGCCGAACTGCTTGCGGGTGTTGAGGTACTCCACCGTCGCGGCGAGCAGCTTGTCCATGACCCCCACGGCTTCGGCGCAGCTTGCGGCAATGCCGATGTCGATGGCGTGCTCCAGCGCGGCGAAGCCGGTGCCGGCGGCGGCCAGCAAGGTGGCGCCGGCGTTGCTGAACTTCACCTCGGCGGCGCGGGCGCCGTCGACGGTCGGGTAGCCCTTGGTGCTCACCCCTGTTGCACTGCGCTCGACGATGAAGAGCGCGATGCCCTTCGCATCGTCGGCCGCACCCGACACGCGGGCCGGCACGATGAAGGCATCGGCCTTGTCGCCTGCCGGCACGATGCTCTTGTCACCGGTGATCGTCCAGCCCTTGCCGTCTTGCCTGGCCGACGTGGTGACGTGGTGGAGCTTGTAGCGTGCGGCACGTTCTTGCTGGGCCAGCACGACGAGGGCATCACCCGACGCGATCTTCGGCAGCCACTGCGCCTTCACCGCCTCGGGTGCGTAGCCTGCGATCACGCCGCCAGCGATGAGCGCGCCCTGCGCGAACGGCTCCAGCACCAGGCCTCGACCCAGCTCTTCCATCACCACCATCGCATCGACCGGGCCGAAGCCCATGCCGCCGTGCTCCTCGGGCACGTACAGGCCCGTGAGGCCCAGGCCCGCGAGTTCGCCCCACGCGTCGCGCGAGAAGCCGCCAGCCTTGACCACGCCACGGCGCTTCTCGAAGTCATAGCCCTTGTCGACCCACTTGCGAACCGAGTCGCGAAGCATTTCCTGGTCGTCTGAGAAATTGAAGTCCATGTGAATGCTCCTGCTCGATCAGCCCAGAACGACTTGCGACACGATGTTGCGCTGCACTTCGTTGGAGCCGCCGTAGATGGTGGTCTTGCGCATGTTGAGGTAGGTGGCGGCCAGTGGCGGCACGTGGGCCGCGCCCACGTAGTCGCCCTGCCAGCCGGCTTCCATCGCCTCCTGGATGAAGGGCAGGCTGTAGGGGCCGGCGGCCAGCATCATCAGCTCGCTGTAGCGCTGCTGGATCTCGCTGCCGCGGATCTTCAGCAGGCCGGCCACGTCCAGCGACTGCTTGCCGCTGCTCTCGGCGGAGAGCACGCGCAGCACCATCATCTCCAGCGCGACGACATCCACTTCCAGCGCCGCGATCTGGTCGCGGAAGCGCTGGTCCTCGTAGACGCCTTCGGCCTTCGCGATGCGCTTGAGCCGCTCCAGTTCGCGCTTGGCGCGGTTCACGTCGGCGATGTTGGTGCGCTCGTGCGCCAGCAGGTACTTCGCGTAGGTCCAGCCCTTGTTCTCTTCGCCCACGAGGTTGTCGGCGGGCACTTCCACGTTGTCGAAGAAGACCTCATTCACCTCGTGCTCGCCGTCCATCGTGATGATGGGCCGCACGGTGATGCCCGGGCTCTTCATGTCGATGAGCAGGAAGCTGATGCCCGTCTGCGGCTTGCCGTCGGTGCTGGTGCGCACCAGGCAGAAGATCCAGTCGCCGAATTGTCCGAGCGTGGTCCAGGTCTTCTGGCCGTTGACGATGTAGTAGTCGCCGCGGCGCTCGGCGCGTGTCTTGAGCGAGGCCAGGTCGGAGCCCGAACCGGGTTCGCTGTAGCCCTGGCTCCACCACACCTCGCCGCTCATGATGCCGGGCAGGTGGCGCTTGTGTTGCTCGGGCGTTCCGAAGGCCATGATGACCGGCGCCACCATCACCGGGCCGAAGGGCACGACGCGCGGCGCGCCGGCCAGGGCGCATTCCTCTTCGAACAGGTGGCGCTGCACGGCATTCCAGCCGGGGCCGCCAAACTCCTTGGGCCAGGCCCAGCCATGCCAGCCCTTCTTGCCGAGGATCTTCGCCCAGCGCTGCAGATCGTCCTTGCTCAGCCGAAGGGCGTTGTGCACCTTGTGGCTGATGTCCTGGGGCAGGTTCTCGGCCACCCAGGCGCGGATCTCCGCGCGGAAGGCCAGTTCCTCAGGGGTGAAATTCAGGTCCATCGCGTTGTCTCCTGCTGTGCCGGATCGGCTGTCCGACCGCTCATCGAGGTTTTAGCACGACCGTTCTATTGCGCCATGTCCCAGCGGAGACATGGCGGCCTACCGATATTCCCCGATTTCCGGCCGGCGGTGCAATTCTTCCCGCCTGGCGGGTGACGAGGCCGGCGCCATCCCTAGCTTCACTGAAATGTTGCAGCGCACACCCCGACGAACCCTCCGCGCGGGGAGTCCGATCACTTCAACCCGCCCATTCAGGGAGAAACAAATGACATCTCAATTCATGCCCAGGCTCGCACTCGTTGCCGCATTGGCGGCCGGTGCCTCGCAGGCCGCCACGGCGGCCACCATCGGCTTCGATGCCTTGCCGGGGAACACCGGCGACAGCTTCAGCAGCATCGTCGAAGATGGCTTCACCGTCACCACGACTTCTGGCGACTGGAAGCAGGCGCATGCCTATGGCGCGCCGCTGCCGAGCGTGTTCGTGGAGGACCTGCGGTCCACGCCCTTCGGGGCCCTGCAGGTCACCAATGGCGGCCTGTTCACGTTCGACTCGCTGGACCTCGCCGCCTACTGGTCGGGCGTGGGCTACGAGGTCCGCGGATGGTTGGGTGGCGCAGAGGTCTTCGACTTCGCCTCCAGCCAGGCCGCGGGCGGTTTCAACACCGTGCACAGCACCTCATCGCAGGCCATCGACCGGCTGACCATCGACCTTTCAGGCGGCGGGCCCGGCTCGTTCAACGTGGACAACATCCGCGTGGACGCCGCCGTGTCGCCGGTGCCGGAACCCGGCACCTATGGGCTGATGCTGCTGGGCCTGGGGCTGCTGGGCGCCTTCATGCGGCGCCGCCAGCGCGGCTGATCAGGCGGCGAGCACCGCGCCCCACAGGGGAGGCAGCCGCAAGGTGGTCTGCCCCTGTGCGGATGCCACGATGGCGCCGCCATGGAGCCGATCATTCCATCCTGCGGGCAGGGCGAACGCAATGACCACCTCCTGCTCCTGCTCGCTGCGGTTGATGGCCACGATGGCTTCGTCGCCGCGCAGGTGGACCAGCACCTGCCGGTCGTCGTCGCACAGCAGGGTGCGGACTTCGCCGGTGCGCAAGGCCGGGATGGCGTGGCGCAGGGCGATCAGCTGTTGGTAGGTGGCGTGCAGCGCCGTGTCAAAGGCGATCTTCTCCGCCTTCGCGCGGGGCTTGCCGTCCGGACCCATCGCCTCGTCGTCGTACTGCAGCTCGGGCCACAGCATGGGTTTGCGGCAGCAGGGGTCGTTGGCGCCGTACAGGCCCGCCTCGTCGCCGTAGTAGACGAGCGGCGCACCGAGGTAGGTCATCTGCCACAGGGCGAAGAGCTTGTGCAGCTGGCGCTCGTGGGCGTTCGGCTTGCGTGTGTCGAACAGCGGCGCGCGGGAGTCGCGCGGGTGGTAGGTTTCGTCGAAGGCGCGGTAGTCGAGCCGGTCGCGGTTCACGGCGTGCGAGGCGAGGCGGGCGGTGTCGTGGCTGCCGAAGAGGTTCTGCTGCACGGGCGCGACGCAGGCCGGATAGGCCTCGCGCAGTTCACGCAGCAGGCCGTCGAATCGGCTGGTGGCGATGCGCGTCGTGTCGCGGAAGAAGTACTCGTCGCAGGCGAACGCGAAGTTGTAGTTCATCACCGCATCGAACTCATCACCTTCGAGGTACGGCACGTTGAAGGCGACGTCGCGGATGTTCTCCGCCACGAGGTAGGCCTCGGGGTTGATGGATTTCACCAGCGCGCGCCAGTCCTTCCAGAAGCCGTGCGGCACCCAGGGCGCGACGTCCAGGCGCCAGCCGTCGATGCCGCGCTTCACGTCGCCGTGCGGCGCGAGCCAGCGGCGGGTGGCGGCGTAGATGTAGTCGCGCGGGCCGGGGGCGAGGTGGTCGCCGACCTTGCGCAGTTCGGGCAGCGTCGAATAGCCGCGCCAGGCTTCGTAGCTGAAGGCCTTGCCTGCCGCCTCGTCGCGGAACTGGTGGACGATGAACCAGTCGGCGAAGCGCGAAGCCTGCTGCTTCTCCTTCAGGTCGCGAAAGGCCCAGTGGCTCACGCCCACGTGGTTGAACACGCCGTCGAAGATGATGCGCATGCCGCGGGCGTGCGTCTCTTCGATCAGCTTGAGCACCAGCCGGTCGGCCGAGGTCCACACCCAGGTGCTGGGGTCGTCGGGCACTTCGCTGGCCATCAAGGCGCGGTCGCCCTGGGGGTCCGGGCCGAAATGCGGGTCGATGTGATGCAGCGACGCACCGTCGTACTTGTGGTGCGAGGGCGAATCGAACACCGGGTTCAGGTAAATGGCGTTGATGCCCAGGTCCTGCAGGTAGGGCAGCTTGGCGATGATGCCGGCGAGGTCGCCGCCGTAGCGCCGGTCGTGCATGCTCATCCACGGGTCGCGGCCCTCGCCGGCTTCCCAGTTCTGGCGCTCGTACCAGTCACCGGTCCAGCGGGTGGGCGCCCAGGCATCGTCCGTGCTGCCGCCCAACCGGCCGCCTGCAAGGCTTTGGGCCGTGGGATCGTTGCTGGTGTCGCCGTTGCAGAACCGCTCGGGAAGGATCTGGTACCAGATGGCGTGCTGGGCCCACGCCGGGACGAAGGAAATGCTCGAATTCATGGGGGGAAGCATGCGCAAACACGCATGCTATCGAGCATTCAAAGGGCGTGGTTGTGTAGTTGACGTAGTGTCATCAACCTCGAAACCCCGATGTAACTGCCGTGAATATTCAACGCCGCTCCAGCGTCAGCACATCGTTCTCACGCTTCATCTGGAAGCGGGTGAGGAAGCTGTTGCCGAGCAGCACGTTGGGCATCGGCATGGGCACGACCAAGGCGTCCACGTTGTAGACCTGGACATCGCCCACCCGCACGGTGTTCAGGTTCACCCGGTACACGGGCACCTGACCGTTGGCGGTGTTGGCGAGGCCCCGCTCGCCGCTCTTGTACTTGAGGCCGATGCGTTCGGCGTCGGATTCACTCATGGCGACCATGGTGGCGCCGGTGTCCACCATGAAACTCACGGCCCGGCCATTGATGCTGCCGCCGGTGACGAAGTGCCCGCCGGAGCCGGCCGTCAGCACGATTCGGCTGCCGCTGCCCTCGCTGTCGCCGCGGCCCAGGTTCACCTGTGCGCCGCCCAGGGTGAGCGTGGAGCGCTTGCCGTCCATCTCGACCACGGCCTCGCCCGCAGCGACGCTGATGACCTTGACGTTCTGGAAGCTCGCACCCGCGGCCAGCGTGCGCGGCGTGCCGTTGATGACCAGCAGCGCCTTGTCGCCCATGCTGCCCGACAGCGACACGGTCTGCGCGCCGGCGGCAAGGCTCATCAGCGCCAGCACGGGCGCGGCAACAAGGCGGATCAAGAGGGTCAGTCCCGGAAGTTGTTGAAGGTCAGCGGCACGTCGGCCACGTCCTTGCGCAGCAAGGCCATGGCAGCTTGCAGGTCGTCGCGCTTGGCGCCCGTGACGCGCACGGTGTCGCCCTGGATGGCGGCCTGCACCTTGAGCTTGCTCTGCTTCACGAGGGATTGAATCTTCTTCGCGGTGTCGCTGTCGATGCCGTTTTTCACGGTCAGCAACTGCTTGACCTTGTCGCCACCGATCTTCTCGATCTTGGCGCTGCGGTCCAGGTAGCGCACGTCCACCGAGCGCTTGGTGAGCTTGGCCAGCAGGATGTCCATCACCTGGCCGATCTGGAAGTCGCTGTCGGCGAAGACGGTGATTTCCTTGTCCTTTTGTTCGATGCGGGCGGAGGAGCCCTTGAAATCGAAACGCGTGCCGATTTCCTTGGAGGTCTGGTCGACGGCGTTTTTCACCTCGACCAGGTTGGGCTCGAGGACGGTGTCAAAGCTGGGCATGGGCTGTTGTCTTGTAGGGTGCCGGGGTATGGACTCGACGCGGGACGGCCGGCCCCGCGGATCGGCGAAAATTCTCGCATGCATATCGAGTCAGGTGTGAGCCTGAAACCATACAACACCTTCGGCCTGCCGGCCGTGGCGCACACGCTCGTGCGCGTGGCCAGCGACGCGGACGTGCGGCAGGTGGTCGACCACCCGCAGCTGGGCCTGGCGCCGAAGTTCATCCTGGGAGGCGGCAGCAACATCGTGCTCACCCGGGACATGCCGCAGGTGGTGGTCAAGGTGGAGGTCATGGGCCGGCGGCTGGTGGAGGAGCGTCCGGACGGCTGGCTGGTGGAGGCCGGCGCCGGGGAGAACTGGCACGAATTCGTCACCTGGACGCTGGCCAACGGCTACCCGGGGCTGGAGAACATGGCGCTGATCCCGGGCACCGTGGGGGCCGCGCCGGTGCAAAACATCGGCGCCTACGGCCTGGAACTGCAGGACCGCTTCCATTCGCTGGACGCGGTGGACCTCATCACCGGCCGCAGCGTGACGCTGAATGCGTCCGTGTGCAAATTCGGTTACCGCGACAGCGAGTTCAAGCATTCGCTCGCTGGCCGCACGCTCATCACCCGGGTGCGCTTCCTGCTGCCCAGGCCTTGGAAGCCGGTGCTGGGCTACCTGGAGCTGGAGCGCAAGGTGGCCGAGACGGGCATCACGAACCCGTCCGCGCGCCAGATCGCCGACTGGATCATCGCGGTGCGCCGCGCCAAGCTGCCCGACCCGGCGCAGATCGGCAATGCAGGCAGCTTCTTCAAGAACCCGGTGGTCACGCCCGAGCAGTGCCGCGACATCATCGGCCGCGACCCGGAGATCGTTCACTACCCCATGCCCGATGGCAGCGTGAAGCTGGCCGCCGGCTGGATGATCGACGCCTGCGGGTGGAAGGGCAAGACGGTGGGCCAGGCGGGCGTCTACGAGAAGCAGGCGCTGGTGCTGGTCAACCGGGGCGGTGCGATCGGCTCCGAGGTGATGACGCTGGCCCGGGCCATCCAGGAAAGCGTCTATGGGCGCTTCGGCATCCGGCTGGAGCCGGAGCCGGTCGTCGTGTAGCCGAGCGGTGTCACGGTGTTGTCATCGAACTGACGCACATTGACGGTCAAGCAAGAAGAAAAAGAAGATCACAACAACAAGAAGAGGAGGCATGCAATGAATGCATCACTGGGTCGGCAGGTTCTGGTTTTCATTCCCCTGCTGGTCATCGCGCTGGTTCTTGCGGTGGTGAGCGGCGCAAGCCCAAAGCTGATTCCCATCATCTGCGTGGGCGGGCTGGTGGCCCTGGCGGGCTTCAACATCTACGGCGTCTGGTGGCGCAGCAAGCGGCGGCGCATGGTGCTCGACCATCCCTTCCCGTCCTTCCTGCGCAAGAAGCTGCGCGCCCAGTACCCCACGCTCACCGAGCGCCAGGTCGATGACGTCGAGCGCGGGCTGCGCCAGTTCTTCGTGGCCAACGCCCAGTCGGGCGGGCGCTTCGTGGCCATGCCCTCCAAGGTGGTGGATGCGCTGTGGCACGAGTTCATCCTGCACACCCGGGGCTACCAGGACTTCTGCAAGCGGGTCTTCGGCCGCATGCTGCACCACACGCCCACCGAGGCCATGCCGCCCGAAAGCCTGCGCCGCGGCGACAACTTCTCCGGCCTGCGCCGCGCCTGGTACTGGAGCTGCAAGGACGAAGGCATCAACCCGCGCAAGCCGAACAAGCTGCCGCTGCTCTTCGCGCTGGACACGATGCTGGCGATCCCTGGTGGCTACAAGTACGTGCCTGACTGCACCTTGCTGGGCGCAGACCGGGGCGACACCCACTGTGCGGTCGGCTTCGCCTGCGGGTCGTCCTGCGGCAGCTCCTCAGGCACGTCGGATGCCGGGGTGTCCTGCGGCAGCGGTGACGGTGGGGATGGCGGCGGTGGCGACGGGGGAGGAGACGGCGGCGGATGCGGCGGTGGCTGTGGAGGCGGCGGCGACTGAATCGCCAGCCGGCAAGGCCATCAATTCACCGTGCGCCCCTGTGCCGGTGCGGCCGGCAGCCAGCCCAGGCTCTGGCACAGGTCCCGGGTGATCATCAGGTGCCGCTCCAGTGAATCCAGCGTGGTGTGCAGGTTGGGCCGTGCCGTTCCGGCGGCGGCCTGCTTGACTTCCTCGGCCTGCTCCACGACTGCGCGCAGCCCCAGGCTCAGCGCCGCGCCCTTGAGCGCGTGGGCCTGGTTCCACACCGTGCTGCGGTCGCCCGCATCGGCCGATTCTCGAAGCCGCGACAGCATGGCCGACTGCGACTCGAAGAAGCTGCCGAGCAAGGCCGTGTACTTCTGCGGCGACAAGGTCGCATGGAATTGCTCGACCGTGGCACGGTCCACGATGTCGGCATGGCTGTCAGGCGCAGGCGCCGAGGGCGGCGCGTGTGAGGCCGACGGCGCCCCGCCGTAGCGCACCAGCAGGTCGCGCAGTTGCGGCAGGTGCGCGGGCTTGGTGATCATCTCGTCCATGCCGGCCAGGCGCGCCTGTTCCTGCGAATCCTGGAAGGCATCGGCCGTGAGCGCCACGATGGGCATCGCGCCGCGCGGCAGCGGCAATGCGCGGATGGCGCGCGCCGCGGCGAAGCCGTCCATCACCGGCATGTGCAAGTCCATGAGCACGATGTCGAAGTCCTGCTCCTGGGCCGCGCGCACGGCCTCCTCGCCGTTCTCGGCGAACACCGCCTGGTGGCCCAGCTTGTCGAGCACGGCTTCGAGGTAGATGCGATTGACGGGGTGGTCTTCGGCAACCAGCACCTTGAGCATGCGGCCGGGGCCCTCGCTGCCCGTGGGCGGCAGATGGGCGCTGGCCGAGGGTGGCCCGATCTTCAGCAGCGGCACCGAAAACACGAAGGTGCTGCCTTCGCCGGGCGCGCTCTTGACGGTGATGTCGCCGCCCATCAGCCGCGCCAGGCTGCGCGAGATTTCCAGGCCCAGCCCCGCGCCACCGTGCCGGCGCGAAGTCGTGTCGTCCCCCTGCACGAAGCGCTGGAACACGCGGGCCTGGGTGGCCTCATCCATGCCGATGCCGGTGTCGATGACCGAGAACACCACGCAGCCTGCCGCCGGGCCGGTACCGGCTTCCACCCGCAGGTGCACATGGCCCACGGCCGTGAACTTCACGGCGTTGCTGAGCATGTTGAACAGGATCTGCTTGAGCCGCGTCGGGTCGGCGCGCACCCAGCGCGGCACGTCCGAATCCATGGTGACGTTCAGCGACAGGCCCTTGGACTGGGCCTGCACGCGCATCAGCGCATCCACGTCGCGCACCAGCCGGGCCAGGTCCACCGGCTCGGGCACCACGTGCAGGCTGCCGGACTCGAGCTTGGAGATGTCCAGGATGTCGTTGAGGATGGCCAGCAGGTGGTGTGCCGATTCCTTGGCCGTGTGCAGGTAGCCCGCCTGCTGCGACGACAGCGGTGTCTCCTGCAGCAGCGACATCATGCCCAGCAGCCCGTGGAAGGGCGTGCGGATCTCGTGGCTCATGTTGGCCAGGAACACGCTCTTGGCGCGGCTGGCGGACTCGGCCTCGGCGCGTGCGGCCGTCAGCCGGTCTGCCAGGATTTCCAGGCGCTCGCGCCGCTGCAGCAGGGCGCGGAACTGCCGCAGCACCACGAAGGCGAACACCAGCAGCAGCACGCACTGGAAGAAGGTCAGCGCGATGCCTTGCTTGCTCTGCGTGCGCACCGCGTTGTTGCGCTGGGTGACGCGCTCGTACAGCAGGTGCGAGGCGCTCAGCGACAGGTCATGCAGCGGCACGCTCAGCGTGTCCAGCTCGGTCTGCAATGCCTTGAGTGTGTCCGGGGTCAGCTTGGCCTGGGGGGTCTCGCCGAAATATCGGTCGGCGTGCTTCACGAAGGTCCGCACCTGGGCCATGGTTGGTGCATAGCTTGCCTGTGCGGCCATGATGCGCGCGGCCCGCTCATGGTCCACCAGCCCGAGCCGGCTCACGAAGATGTCGTAGCGCAGCTGCAGCTTCTGCGCGGGATCTTCCTGCGGGTTGAGGACCGCCTGCTGCATCTCGTTGCGCAGCCTCAGCTGTTCGGCCTCCAGCTGGAAGAAGCTCCAGCCGAGCGCGTCGTTCTGGAAGTGGGTGGTGCCGTCCAGCAGGTCGTACTGGCGCCATTGAACGTAGGCTGCGCCCAGCAGCGCGAGCGCCAGCGCAAACCCGATCAGGCTCAGCCAGATGCGCCGGGCACGGTCGCGCGGCGACTGGTGGCTGCCTTCGGAGATGAGCTCCTGGTTCACCGCAACTCCAGGGCCTTGAGCTGCCAGGCAGCGCGGCTGTAGTTCACCGCGTTGCGCAGCTCGGGCCGCGCGTCGAAGGGGTACATTAGCACCAGCGGGCCCTTGTCGCGCACCAGCATGGGCTTGTCGTCCAGCGCGTAGGCCACCAGCACGTCGCCCTTCAAGGCGTCATCCACCGGGAACTCCACGCGGTAGTCGTTCAGGGCCACGGCCTTGGCGGTGCGGGCCTTGGAGCCGACGGCGGCCAGCAGGTCGGCCAGCGCCACGCCCGTGAACTTGCGCGGCTCGGCATACCAGGGCGTGCGGGTCATGAAGCTGCGCTGCGGCAGTTTCTGCAGCATGGCCATGTCGAAGGCAGCGCCTTCCGGGGCATTGCGGTTGGCCACCTCGCCGGTGACGGTGAGGATGACCTTGCCGGCGGGAGGATCCAGCGCCCAGGCCGACGGCGAAGCGCACAGCACCGCCCACAGGGCGGTGCACAGGACAGCCAAGCGCGGCTTCGCGGACAACAACAGGTGCATTTGGGGATTTTCTCACCGGCCCAGCCCGGCGCCCCGCATGGAAATAGGGGGGTGGGCGCTTGGCGCTCCCGCCGGCTCAGTCCTCCGACTCGTCCCATTCGATCTGCGCCCCCAGCGAACGCAGGTTTTCCACGAAGCGCGGATGAGCCCGGCGGATGGGGCTGGCGTTGCGGATGACCGAGCGTCCGTGGGTGCAGGCCGCCACCATCAGCAAGGCAATGGCCACCCGGATGATGTAGGGGCTCTCCACCTCCGCCGGCACCAGCGGCTTGCCGCCGAAGGTCACCATGCGGTGCGGGTCCGACAGGAAGGCGTGGGCGCCGAACTTGGACAGCTCCGAAGTCCAGCCCAGGGCGCCGTCGTAGACCTTGTTCCAGAACATCACGCTGCCCTCGGCCTTCACGCCCAGGGCGATGAAGATGGGCAGCAGGTCCACCGGCAGGTAGGGCCAGGGGGCGGCCTCGATCTTCTGCAGGATGTGCTGGGTGAAAGGCTCCTTCACCTTCAGCTTGCCGTCGACCTGCGCACGCGACCAGCCGCCTTCGTGCGTGATGCGCACGCCGAACTTGGCGAAGCTGCGATCGATCAGCGGGAACTGCTCCGGCGAGGAGTTGCGCACGCTCACCTCGCCGCCGGTGATCGCACCCAGCGCCAGGAAGGTGACGATCTCGTGGAAGTCCTCGGTGAAGTGGAATTCGCCGCCACGCAGGGTGTCCACGCCCGCCACCGTCAGGCGCGAGGTGCCGGTGCCGCCGATGTTCGCGCCCAGCATCTGCATGAAGCGGCAGAACTCCTGCACGTGCGGTTCCGAGGCGGCGTTCATGAGTGTGGACTCACCTTGGGCGAGCACCGCGCACATCACGAAGTTCTCGGTGGTGGTGACGGAGGCGTAGTCCGTCCAGTGCGAAGCGGCGGTGAGCGGGCCGGTGCTGGTGATCAGGAGGCCGTCGATGCCGCGGTGCACCTTGGCACCGAAGCTCTCGAACACCTCCACATGCGGGTCGATCTCGCGCGCACCCAGCGTGCAGCCCTGCACGTCATTCTCGATGCGTGCCGCGCCGAAGCGTGCGAGCAGCGGCGGCACCAGCATGATGGACGAGCGCATCTCCTCGGGCAGGCGATGGCGTGCGGGGTCGAAGAGCGTGTCCTTGTGGTGGATGTCCAGGATGCCGGTGGCAAAGTCCATCTCCACCTGGCTGCCCAGCGAGCGGAACAGCTCCAGGATCTTCTTGACGTCGGTGATCTCGGGAACGCCCACCAGGCGCACCGGATGGCGGGTCAGCAGCGTGGCGCACAGGATGGGCAGCACCGCGTTCTTGTTGGCCGAGGGAATGATGCGGCCGCTGAGTGCGGTGCCGCCGTGGACGATGAGCTTGGACATGAGTGGCTCTGGTTGATGACCAGGCCAATGTCGCCGCATCCGATGAACAGGGGATAGAAACGTGTGAAGCCTGCGTGAAAGAAGCGGGCCCAAACGTAAAAAAACCCGAGGCCCGGAGATCGGTGGGCCTCGGGTGGAATGAACCGATCCCGTGGATTGCCGAGGTCGTCGGCGAGGGTCTATCGAGAGGAGGGATCAGGGGCGGTGCTTCAAGCCGCCCCGTGGTTCAGTTGGAGGTGTCGGGAACATGCTTGCCGGTGACCACCACGCGTTCCAGCACGATCACCGGGGCGCTGGCCTTGGCGGCGGCGTGGTGGCGTTGCTGCACGTTCGTCGCGTAGGCGAACGAGGCGGTGGTCACGACGGCGAAGAGGGCGGCGAGGGCGGTGAGGCGGCTGAACATGGTGGGCTCCGTGGGTTCGTTTCGTGTTGCGATGGAACGAACTTTAGGAGCCGGCCCCGGCCCTCGAAAGCGGGTTGCGATAGAACGCTGAAAGTCGCTGACGGAATGCGAGGAAACCCGATGAAGCGGGTTCCTCGATCCGTCAAATCGGCTGTGTGCGCGCTTGGAGCCAGGCCAGCGCATCACCGCTGACCAGCGGCGACAGGCGCTCGCGCACCGTGGCGTGGTACTGGTTGAGCCAGTCGATCTCGTCGGCGCGCATCAGCGAGCGGTCGATGCAGCGGGTGTCGATGGGGCACAGGGTCAGCGTCTCGAACTCCAGGAAGTCGCCGAAGGTGTTGCCCTCGCTGGTCGTCACCGGCGCGTTCATCACCAGGTTCTCGATGCGGATGCCCCACTGCCCCGGCCGGTACAGGCCCGGCTCGATGCTGGTGATCATGCCCGGCTCCATCGCCATGGTGGCTTCGGGAATGGTCTTGCTGATGCTCTGCGGGCCTTCGTGCACGTTCAGGAAGTAGCCCACGCCGTGGCCGGTGCCGTGGCCGTAGTCCATGCCGTGCTGCCACAGCGGCGCGCGGGCGATGGCATCCAGCATGGGCGACAGCGTGCCGCGCGGAAAGCGCGTGCGGCTCAGCGCAATCGTGCCCTTGAGCACCAGCGTGTAGTCGCGGCGGTGCGCATCGCCGATGGTGCCGATGGGCCACACGCGGGTGATGTCCGTCGTGCCGCCCAGGTACTGGCCGCCGGAATCGATGAGCAGCAGGCCGTTGCCTTCCACCACCGCATGCGACTCGGGCGAAGCGCGGTAGTGCGGCATGGCGCCGTTGGCGTTGTAGCCGGCGATGGTGTTGAAGCTCAGGCCGACGAAGCCAGGCCGCTTCGCACGCGCCGCGCTCAGCTTCTCGTCGATGGTGAGTTCGGTGATGCGCTCCTTGCCCAGCGCCTGCTCGAACCAGGCGTAGAACTCGCACATCGCGGCGCCGTCCTGCGCCATGGCTTCGCGCACGTGCTGCGCCTCGGCCGGCGTCTTGCGGCTCTTGAACAGCGTGCTGGGGTTGATGGTCTCGATGAGCTTCACGCCCGCGGGCACGGCCTGCTTCAGGCCCAGCGTCACGCGGCGCGGGTCGATGAGCAGCGTGGACTTGGCCGGCAGCGCAGCCAGCGCCTGGCGCGCGTCGGCATAGGGCGCGATGCGCACGCCGTCGGCGGCCAGCACCTTCTGCAGGGCGGTGTCGACCTTGCCTTCGCCCACGAACAGCGTGGCGCCGTGGGCGTCGATCAGTGCATGCGCCAGGAAGACGGGGTTGTAGGAGACGTCGGAGCCGCGCAGGTTGAACAGCCACGCGATGTCGTCCACCGTGGAGACGAAGTGATGGGTGGCGCCGTGCCGCAGGAACACCTCGCGAACCTTGGCGAGCTTGTCGGCGCGGGAGATGGGCGCCTGCGGTGCGCGATGCTCGTACACCGGCGCGGTGGGCAGGCCGGGGCGGTCGGGCCAGACTTCGCTGAGCACGTCCAGCGCGGTGTCCAGCTTCATGCCCGCCTTGTCCAGCGTGTAGCGCAGGTGGTTGGCAGCCGACAGGCCCAGCACGTCGCCGTCCACGCCCACGGTGTCCCCGCCCTTGAGGTGCTCGACCATCCAGTCCACGTGCTGGGTGCCGGCGCCGGTGGGAATCTTCACGAGCTGGATGCCGCTGCCCGCGAGTTCGGCCTCGGCCTGCGTCCAGTAGCGGCTGTCGGCGAACACCGCGGCCTCGTCTTGTGCGACCACCAGCGTGCCCATGGAGCCCGTGAACCCGGACAGCCACTGTCGGCCTTGCCAGCGCTCGGGCAGGTACTCCGACAGGTGCGGGTCGGAGGACGGCACGAGCACGGCGGCGATGCCGCGGCGCTTCAGGACGTCCTGGACGTGTTCGATGCGAAGGCGAAAGGGCGAGGTGCGGGTGTCCATGGTGTGGTCCGTGTGGTGCCGATTCGTCGCCGGGTAGGCGCTGGCGGCGGGAGGATCACGCATTCTAGGAGTTAGGACTCCGCCCGGCTGTCATGGGGAATCGCGCAGGCGCTCGCGGTGCCCGTGCCGCAGTCGGAAATCACGTTCCGGTGGGTGGCCACCCAGTGGTAGATGCGGCTCCCGACGGCGCGGCTGAGCCAGGGCAGGTAGAAGAGCGGCACCGCCCACCACAAGCCCGGCACGCGCAGCACGGCGTGGCGATAGGCCTCGAAGCCGGCGAAGCGGCGGCCGTCGGTGGTGACGAGGTACAGGGCCAGCTCGAGTTCGGCGTCGCTGACCACCGGCGATGGATGCCGGCGGAAGTCGCGCACCGCGATCTGCGAGAGGCCATCGAAGGCCAGGAAGGCCGCCATCGAGCGCTTGCAGAAGCCGCAGTGGCCGTCGTAGATCATCTCCATGCCGCCGAAGCGGCGCTGCCAGGCTTCGCGCCATTGCGCGAGCCAGGTCGTGCGCACGAAGGCCAGGTGGGCAAAGATCATCACGAAGGAGAAGGCGTACAAGCCCAGCATCACCGCGATGCCCACGTGCAGCGCGATGGCCTCTGCCAGCAGCCAGCCGCGTCGCGGCCCCCAGACGAGGAAGGGGTAGGCCAGCTCCAGCACGATGGTGGCGTAGGTGAGCAGGTTGACGATCCAGAACTGGCTGACCAGCCAGCTCAGCGGGATGTTGGCGTACTCGTAGTTCGTGAGGGCAAACCAGACCGCATGCCCGTGCCACCAGCTCGCACCCTGCAGCTTGGTGGCGCCGGCGAGGAAGAAGAACACCACCATCTGGAACTGGATGAGGCGCAGGCACAGGCCGGCGCGGGCGCTGGTGGCCGAAGGCAGAACATGGGACAGATCCACCAGCTTCGCCCGGCGCACCGCGAGCCAGCGATCCAGGCTCAGCGACTGGCCGATGGGGGCGAGGCACAGAAGCCACAGCAGGCTGGCGGTGATGTTGTCCACGCCATAGGCGATCAGCGGATTGCGATGCAGCAGCGACAGGTGCGCCACGAGCACCAGCCACTTCACCCAGCGGGTCTGCCAGCCGATGGTGAATGCCAGCATGCCCAGCACGGCCGTGGCGATGAAGGCTTGCTGTGGCCATCCTGGCGCCAGGTGAGTGAGCAGTGATTGCTGCCACGGGCCCTGATTCAGCTCTGCCAGCGCTGCGGCATCCACCCAGCCGCCATCGGCATAGAACGCGAGCAACTGCGTGCCCAGGGCCGCATACAAACCCAGCAGCGTGAGGCCGACGCCGATGCGGACCACGTCGAGCATCAGCACCGGCTGCGGCGTGAACCAGAAATCCGTCCAGCGTTGCCAGGCATGGCGTGCATAGGCTGCCGGCTGGAGCATCGACGGCGAGGGCGGAGCGGGCAGGGCGCTCATGTGGATCCCGGCGCTGGCTGGCAAGTCACCGGCGGCATCTGCGCCAACTCCACCAGCGACGCGTCCAAGGGCCTGAGTCCTTGCGCATGCTGCTCCGGCGTGATGCGAAGCTGCTTCACCACGGTGAACACGATGCGCACCGGATGCTGTGCGGCATGCTGGCGGCACAGCATCTGCCCGACGCTGTTCATGAGCGCAGGCGAGTCGTTGTCGACGGACGAAGCCAGTGTGGTGAAGCGCAGGTAGGCCGGGTCGCTGCGCGGCACGGCCTCGCTGAACAGCATCTCGGTGCGGTGGCCCTGCGCGTCTTCGATGCGATAGCGCAGCGCGCGGCCCGCGGTAGGGTCCGGCGCGAAGAAGGCCCAGCCGCCGTCCAGGTGCAGGAATTCGGCGTAGGGCCTGACGAGCGGATAAACCTGTGACGACAGGTACGAGTCCGGCATGGCCGCCAGCACGAGCACCGTGCCGTGCCATGCGGCGAACAGCGATCCGAAGGCGATCGCTGCCCGCTTGCGCAGGATGGCGTTCACACGCCGGGCGTCAGGGCTTGACCGCGCCTTCCACGGCCTTCATGTCGGCCGCGCCTTTCTGGCCCACCATGCCCTTTTGCATGGCCATGCCCTTCTTGTCACCGCCCTTGTCGCCGCCTTCCTTCATCATCATGCTGCCCTTCTTGCCGCCGCCTTCTTTCATCATCGCGGCGTTGCCTCCGTTGAGCATGACGGCACCCTTCTTGTCACCGCCCTTGTCTCCACCTTCCTTGACCATCATGGCGCCCTTCTTGTCGCCACCCTTGTCGCCGCCCTCCTTGACCATGAGGGAGCCTTTCTTGTCGCCACCGCCCTTGTCGCCGCCTTCCTTGACCATCAGGCTGCCCTTCTTGTCACCGCCGCCTTTGTCGCCACCTTCCTTGACCATCATGGCGCCCTTCTTGTCGCCACCCTTGTCACCGCCTTCCTTGGCCATGACGGCGCCCTTGGGCTCCTTGGGCGGCATGTTGTTCTGCGCGAGAACGGGAAGCGCCAGCAGGCTGCCTGCGGCGATGGCGATGAGGGTCTTGGTGAAGTTCATGGCTGGCCTCCAAAAGGGGTGTTTGCACCGTATGCCGCCTCCCGGGCGGGTGACGGGCAGTGTTCGGATGCAACGGGCCAACGTCAATCGGAGTTGTCGCGGGGTTTCCCCTAGGACGTGGGACGCATGACTTCAAAGAAGCCCGGAGTGGTGCTTTGCCAGCCAGGCTTCGGTCCACGCCAACAAGGTTTTCGCCTGCTCGACAGACTCCTTGACCACGGAGTCTGCGATCAGATCGCCAGAGTATTCCGTCAGGTTTCGCTGCTTGCGCAGGGCATCGAGGATTCGCACGGTCGACGGATCAATGCCCATCGTCAGCGGCAGGGTCTGGATTGCCGTCTGGTGGTGCCCTGGTTTGCTGGTGAGGGTGCGATACCCATTGGCGTTCAGGCCCAGGTCGGCCAGCATCCGAATGGCGGTGTAGGCCGACGCAAAGCGGGTCTCGGCGCTGATGTTGATTGCTTGTGCATCGGCATCTGCCGACGGGTTGCAGCCAGCAGGCGCCGCACCGTGTTTTGATCGGGCGCAATCTCGTCAAGACTGACGCCGACCAAGTTTTTCAAGCTCATTGTCATTTCCGATCAGATAGATCTTTGCGCGCTGCAGTACGTCGTTCACGAACGTGTCCCGGGCCTTGACTCGCTGTTTCCATTCGGTCTTGCTGAACACCTGCGGATTGACTTCTCGTCCGAGCTCGGCCTGCACGGAGTGCGTGGCGTTCACGATCTCACCGAACGAGATGTCGCCGATGACCAGCAGGTCGATGTCGCTGCCGCTTGTTTCCTCGTGGCGCGCGATGGACCCGAAGATGAGTGCAACGCTGATGTGATCTGAATGCGGTGCCAATGCATCGGTGAGGACGTCGCCAATGCCGATGGTTTTTTTCAGGATGCTCGCCAGCTCGGGGTACAGCGGGTTGGATCGATTGGCCACGTAGCGCAACTGATTGCCCACGACTTCGCGGTCCAGCAACTGCGCTTCGTGCAAACGGGCAAGCTCCTTGTTCAAGGTTCCCGCGGTGGTGCCGGTGAGTCTCGCGATTTCGCGCACATGCAGCGCCCGGTCTGGATGCAGCAGCATCAACCCGAGCACCCGCCGCCGATAGGTTCCGGGAAACAACAAATCGACGGCGGACACGGGTGTAGCTTTCATGGCTACGAATGTAGCTCAAAAGGCTACGACTTCACAATCGAGGCCACCTGCGGTGTTTCCGCCACCACCCGCGCGTGCCGTTCATACGTCCAATACGCCCAGGCCCAGTCGATCATCACGATGATCCGGTTGCGAAAGCCGATGAGGAAGTAGATGTGCGCGAACAGCCAGAACAGCCAGGCGAAGAAGCCAGAGAAGCGGATCGCGCCCACCACCGGAACGGTGAGGTCCACCACCGCCGCCTTGCGGCCCACGGTGGCGAGGTTGCCGTAGTCGATGTAGCGGAAGGCGCGCGGGCTCTCGCCGCGCAGTCGGCGCAGGATGTTGGCCGCCGCCGTGCGTCCCATCTGCTTGGCGCCGGGGCTCACGCCGGGCACGGGCTTGGGTTCGCCGCGGCCGTAGCTCTTGGCGGCGGCCAGGTCGCCGATCACCGAGATTTCCGGATGGCCGGGCACCGTCAGGTCCGGCTCGACCACCACGCGGCCGGCACGGTCCAAGGTGGCGCCGGCATTCGCGGCCAGCGCCCGGCCCAGCGGCGAGCCCGCGACGCCGGCTGCCCAGATGACCGTCCTGCTGGGCAGGTACTGCGCGCGCGTGGTGTCGCCGTCCCGGGTTTCGTAGGTGACGCCGTCTCCGTCGATGGCCGTGACCTTGCAGCCCGTGCGCACGTCCACGCCCAGCTTCGTCAACTGCTCCCGCGCCTTCTGCGACAGCTGCGGCACGAAGGCACCCAGCACGCGGTCGGAGCCTTCGAGCAGCACGACTTGCGTCTTGGTGGAGTCGATGCGGCGGAACTCCATCGGCAGCGTGTGCTGCGCGATCTCGGTCATGGTGCCGGCCATCTCCACGCCGGTGGGGCCGGCGCCGATCACGACGAAGGTCATCCACGGTGCGCGCTCGACGTCGGTCTGGCAGCGCTCGGCGCGCTCGAACGCGCCGATGACCTTGGCGCGGATGCTGAACGCATCGGCCAGCGTCTTGAGGCCCGGCGCATGCTCGGCCCATTCGTCATGGCCAAAGTAGCTGTGCGTCGCGCCGGCGGCGACGATGAGGTGGTCGTATTCGAGCGGCTCGCTGCCATCGAGCACCAGCTGGCGCGCCGCGGCGTCGATGTCCGTCACCACCGCCTGCAGCACGGTGAGGTTGCCTCGCTTCATCTGCCGCCGCAGCGTGTGGCGGATGGGCGCGCTCACCGCGGGAGCACTGAGCCCCGCGGTGGCGACCTGGTACAGCAACGGCTGGAACAGGTGGTGGTTGGTGCGGTCGACGAGCGTGATCTCGACATCCGCGGTCGACAGCGCACGGACGGCTTCCAGCCCTCCGAAGCCGCAGCCGATGACCACGACCTTCTTTCTTGGCGAACTCATGACATCCTCATGGAGTGGGAGAAGGGGAACTCTGCAAGGACGCCTGGAGCTTCCTGCGCACCAGGTTGATGTGGCTGCGCAGCGCGTAGAGCTCGTCGGTGTAGCTCAGCGGCACGCTCACCCGCTCGACGCGCGTCTCGATGCCGTCGAGGTCCTTCATCAGTTCTTCCGCGGGCCGCTCGCCCTGGGCGTTCTCGACCGTGCGCAGCTGGCCGTACCAGCGGAAGATGCGCGAGCGGATGCGGAACTCGTACAGCGGCGGCACGATGCGCGACATGGGGATCAGGATGGCGATGATGGACACCAGCGCCACCCACATGCGGTCGATCAGGTTGGCCAGCCAGAAGGGCAGGTACTGCTGCAGGAGCGGCGGGCCGTTGCGGTAGAAGCGGTCGGCCTCCTTGGACAGCGGCCACTCGGTGTTCTTCGGATTCGGGAACTCCGCCTTGTGCTGGAACCAGCCCGCTTCCCCGTGAATCTGGCGAGCCGCCTGCACGAAGAGCTGGATGAGCGCCGGGTGCGTGTCGTCCTTGGCCGCCAGCCCGGCGGTCGGCGCGACCAGGTGCATGTCGTCTGCGGGCAGGTCGCGCGCCAGGTCCACCACGCCGCGCGGCAGCGTCACCGGGCTCATGTACGGGAAGCGGCGCGAATAGGCCTCGGCCTGGTTGAAGTGGAAGAGCTTGACGCCCGGCGTCTGCAGCAGCATCTGCACCATCAGCGACTCGGGCGCCGAGGCAAAGACCAGCGCATCGATCTCGCCGCCCAGCAGCGCCACCACCGCGGGCGTCTGCTCCAGGCGCGAGAGCGTGAGGCTGGCCTGGTCGACATGGTTGGCGTCCAGCATGCGCTTCATCAGGTTGGGCGCACCGCTGCCCTTGGCACCGATGTTGAACTTCCACCCAGTGAGCTGCGTGAGGCTGGTGAGCGAATCCGCCTTCAGCAGGCGCTGCGCGGATTCCTCGCGATAGAAGAGCCACACCGGCTCGTAGAACAGGCTGCCCAGCGACACCACGTCGTCCGCTTCGGGGTTGTCTGCACGCAGCTTCTCGCCGGCGCCGCCCTGCACGAAGGCCAGGTCCACGCCGGACTTCGGGTCGCGCAGGAGCTTGAGGTTCTCGGCCGCGCCCTGGGTGGCGCGCAGCTCGACGGTGATGCCGCGCTTCTTGAGGATGGCGGCATAGCGCTTGCCGAACTCGGAATACGCCCCCTGGTCAGGCCCGGTGGCGAGCACCACCTTCTTGGGCGGCGTCGGGTCCAGCAGCACATAGGCCAGGCCCAGCAGCAGCAGCGCGATGATCATGAAAGGCCCGGCCGTGACGAGCAGGTCGCGGACGGAGACAAGGGTGTGGCGCAGGACTTTGGGCATGGCGTCGGACACGGCACGTGGACAAACGATTCACACGATACCGCGTTGCCGCATGGCCTCGTGACCAGCGGTACCTGGCCGGTCGCGGTTATGCTTTTCGATCCTCCACGTGTTTTTCGCGCCCTGCACAGCCATCGATGCGCCTGCTCCTCGTCGAAGACGACCGCATGATCGGCGACAGCCTGCGCGCCGCGCTGCGCCTGGACGGCCATGCGGTCGACTGGGTGCGCGACGCGGTGGCCGCCCAGGCCACGCTGGCCACCGAACGCTTCGACCTCGTGCTGCTGGACCTGGGCCTGCCCAAGGGCGACGGCCTGGACGTGCTGCGCGGCCTGCGCGCCCGGCCCGACAGCACGCCGGTGATCGTGCTCACCGCACGCGACAGCCTCACGGACCGCGTCGCCGGACTGGATGCCGGCGCCGACGACTACCTCGTGAAGCCTTTCGAGCTGGATGAGCTGAACGCCCGCATCCGCGCCGTGACGCGCCGGCACAGCGGTCGCGCGCAGCCCGTGCTCAGCCACGCCGGCGTGACGCTGGACCCGGCCACCCGGCAAGTCACCAAGGACGGCACACCGGTGCTGCTGTCCGCCCGCGAGTTCGCCGTGCTGGAAGCGCTCATGCAGCGCCCCGGTGCCTTGCTCTCACGCGCGCAGCTCGAAGACCGGCTCTACGGCTGGGGCGAGGAGATCGAGAGCAATGCGGTGTCGGTCTACATCCACCAGCTGCGCCGCAAGCTCGGCGCCGACTTCATCCAGAACGTGCGCGGCGTGGGCTACTTCGTGGGCGGCCCGCAGTGAAGTCGTTGCGCGTGCGCTTGCTGCTGGCCTTGCTGGCCATGCTTGCATTGGCCGCGGCGGCGATGGGCCTGCTCACCTACCGCAGCGTGCTGGCCGAGACCGAGGCCTTGTTCGACTACCAGCTGCGGCAGATGGCCCTGTCCCTGCGCGACCAGGGCGAGATCGCACCCGAGCAGGCCCGTGCCTTCGCCGACGACGACTTGGACTTCGTCGTGCAGGTCTGGTCCATCGACGGCCGCAGCGTGTACCAGTCGCGGCCTCACCCGGAACTGCCGGCACGCGCGGCCCTGGGCTTTGCCGACATCTCCGCCGGCGGGCAGACCTGGCGCACCTTCGGCGTGGCCACGCCGCTGCGCGTGATCCAGGTGGCGCAGCCCCTGACGATCCGCAAGCGCCTGGCGGCTGACGCCGCCTTGCACGCCGTGTTTCCCTTGCTGCTGATCGCCCCGGTGCTGGCGCTCGTGGTGTGGTGGGTCACCAAGGTTGCCCTGCGACCGCTGGCCGAGCTGGCCGGCGAGGTGCAGGGCCGCGACGGCCAGTCGCTGGCGCCGCTGCCCACGCAAGGGCTGCCGGAAGAGGTCTCGCCGCTGGTGGCTGCGTTCAACCAACTGCTGGAGCGCCTGTCGCAGTCGCTGGATGCGCAGCGCGCCTTCGTCGGTGATGCGGCGCACGAACTGCGCTCGCCGCTGACGGCCTTGAAGCTGCAACTGCAGCTGCTGCGCCGTGCGGGCGATGACGCATCGCGCGAAGAGGCACTGGCCGCCTTGTCCACCGGCATCGAGCGTGCGACGCGCCTGGTCGAGCAACTGCTCGCGCTGGCCCGCAGCGAGCCTGGCGCGACGGCCATGGCGCTGTCGCCGCTGGACCTGAGCGAGGTCGTGCGCCAGGCCATGGCCGACACGGTGCCGCTGGCCTTGTCGCGGGGCGTGGAGCTGGAGCTCTTCGCCGACCAGCCCGTGCCCGTGCAAGGCGAGCGCACCTCGCTGGCGGTGCTGGTGCGCAACCTGGTCGACAACGCCGTGCGCTACTCCCCCAAGGGCGCACGCGTGGAGCTGCGCGTGCTCGCCGAGCAAGGCCATGCCACGGTGCATGTGGACGATGCCGGCCCCGGCATTCCTCCTTCGGAGCGCGGCCGCGTGTTCGACCGCTTCTACCGCCGCGCCAGCAACGACGAGCCGGGCAGCGGCCTGGGCCTGGCCATCGTCAAGGGCGTGGCCACGCGGCACGGCGCAACGGTGAGCCTGTCGGACTCGCCGCTGGGCGGGCTGCGTGTCACGGTGCAATTGCCGATGGGCGCGGCCTAGGGCCTCGTCGCCAACCCCGTGCGCCCCAATCCGGCAACGGTCGTGCCCGGCCTTCTCCTACAGCGTTGCCCGCCATCGTCCGGTTACTGGCAACGGGGCTTTGGGGGACAAAGGATTCTCCAAGACCGCTGGAGTACGACATGCTCAAGAAGACACTCATCGCTGCCTGCATCGCTGCTGCATTCACCACCATCCCTGCCGTGTCGGGCGCAGCGACCACCGTGTGGGTTCGTCAAGCTCCGCCGGCCGTTCGTGTCGAAGAGGTTCCGGCCCCGAGACAGGGCTTTGCGTGGGTCCCGGGCCACTGGGAATGGCGCCATGGCCGCTATGTCTGGTACCGGGGCAACTGGGTCCGCGAACGCGTGGGATACGCCTACGCCGCGCCGACCTGGGTCGAGCACAATGGCCGCTGGCAGATGCAGCAAGGCCATTGGTCGCGGCATGACGAAGACCACGATGGCGTGCCCAACCGCCATGACCACGACCGCGACGGCGACGGGGTTCGCAACAGCCAGGATCGCCACCCCGACAACCCGAACCGCCAGTGATCGGGACTCTTAATCCTGGCCTAACCAAGCGCTAACCGAGGCCTAATCGGGCGTTCCTATCTTCCTCGTCATGCGGAATGTTCCGCGACTGATTCGAGGAAGACACCATGATGAAGCCTTTGACCGCCGCACTGGTCGCGGGAGGTGTGCTGGTGAGCACGGCAGGCGCGTTCAGCCTGCGTCCCGCCTGGTTCAAGAATGACGACAAGGTGGCCGCCGCATCGACGGTTGCGCCTGCCGCTGCCAACACGTCTGCCGCCGCCGCGGCCACGGTGCCTGCGGTGCCTGTGCCGATGCTGGCACCCTCGGTGCCCAACTACCGTGCCATCGTGAAACAGGCCGGCCCTGCCGTCGTGGGCGTGACGGTGGAAGGCATGCACAAGGCCACCGCCGAGGAATCGGGCCTGCCGCCCGGCGCCGAGAACGACCCGTTCTTCCAGTTCTTCCGCGGCCTGCCCGGCTTCCAGGGGCGAGGCGGGCGCGGCGGCCTGCCGTCGGTGCCGTTCAAGGGCCAGGGTTCGGGCTTCATCATCTCGTCAGACGGCCTGATCCTCACCAACGCCCACGTCGTGCGCGAGGCCAAGAACGTCACCGTCAAGCTCAGTGATCGCCGCGAGTTCAGCGCCAAGGTGCTGGGCTCGGACACCACCACGGACATCGCCGTGCTGCGCATCGACGCCAAGGACCTGCCCACGGTGCGGCTGGGCGACCCGCAGGCGCTGGAGGTCGGCGACCCGGTGCTGGCCATCGGCTCGCCCTTCGGCTTCGAGCAGACCGCCACCCAGGGCATCGTGAGCGCCAAGGGCCGCTCGCTGCCGGGCGACGCGGTGGTGCCGTTCATCCAGACCGACGCGGCGGTGAACCCCGGCAACTCCGGCGGCCCGCTGTTCGACGGCAACGGCTCGGTCGTGGGCATCAACGCACAGATCTACTCGCAGTCCGGCGGCTACATGGGCCTGTCGTTCGCGATTCCCATCAACGTCGCGCTGAAGGTGAAGGACCAGATCGTGGCGCATGGCAAGGCGCAGCATGCGCGGCTGGGCGTGACGGTGCAGGAGCTGAACCAGGCGCTGTCGGAGTCCTTCGGCCTGCCGCGCCCGGGTGGTGCACTGGTGTCCAATGTGGCGCCCAGCAGCGCGGCGGCGGCGGCCGGCCTGAAGTCGGGCGACGTGATTGCCTCGGTGAACGGCCAGGCCATCGACCATTCCGGCGAGTTGTCCAGCATCATCGGCATGTCCGCGCCGGGCGAGCACGTCAAGCTCAAGGTCTGGCGTGACCGCAGCTGGCATGAACTGGAAGCCAAGCTGGGCAGCGCCGAGGAACCGGGCAAGCAAATTGCTGACAAGGATGGTGCGGCCGAGCCCGGTTCGCTCGGCCTGGCGCTGCGGCAACTGACGCCGCAGGAAAGGCGCCAGGTCCATGTGGACCAGGGCATGGTGGTGGAAGACGTGGGCGGCCCGGCCGCACGCGCCGGCATCGAGCCGGGCGACGTGCTGCTGGCCATCAACGGCAAGCCGGTGCAATCGATCGACACCGTCAAGAGCGTGCTGCAGAGCAAGCCCAAGAGCGTGGCCTTGCTGGTGCAACGCGATGGCGACAAGATCTTCGTGCCGGTGAACCTCGGGTAAGCGTCTGTACAACAGCGCCGGCCCGCAACGAGGAGAGTGAGCGATGAGATCGATGACGCTTCTTCTGGGCGGGCTGGCGCTGGCGGCCTCTGCCATGGCTGCGGGCCTGCCGCCCGAACGGCAGGCCGGTGGCGTGAGCTACGTGAGCGGCGGCGTGTCGGCCGACGAGGCCGAGGCCTTCAAGGCCATGCGCAACAACTATCCGCTGGCCATCGAGCTGGTGCAACAGGTGGGCGGGCGCAACATGTTCACCGCGGACGCGAAGGTGCGCGTCATGGACAGCGCAGGCCACGTGGTGCTCGACGCCCGCGCCGACGGCCCGTTCATGCTGGTGCGGCTGCCGCCGGGCCGCTATCGTGTGGAGGCCACCTTCAAGGGCATGACGACGGAATCGCCTGCCACCGTGAACATCGGCGGGCATGCCCAGGCCACCTTGAACTTTCCGGGCAGCCCGGACTGAGCCACTTCTTCAGTCGTCGGCTCAAGTGCTGAGCAGCGCCGTGTAGCGGCGCTGCATTTCTTCGGGCGTCAGCTTCTCGATGGTGTGGCCCAGCAGCCAGTCGTGGCCGAACGGGTCGCGGATGCGGCAGCTGCGTTCGCCGTAGAACTGGTCGGTGGGTGGCATCACCATCGTGGCGCCGGCGGCCACGGCTCGTGCGCCCATCTCGTCGGCGTTGTCCACATGCAGGTGCACGGTGCAGCCCGTGCCCTTGTCGGTCTGCGGGCCGCGCATGCCGTACTCGGGAAACTCGTCGGCCACCATGAGCACCGCCGGACCGAGCTGGAGTTCGACGTGGCCGATGCGGCCGGAGGGCTCGGTAAGACGGAAGATTTCCCTGGCGCCGAAGGCCTGCCCGTAGAAGGCGACGGCGGCTGTCGCGTCGCGGACCATGAGGTAGGCGAAGACTTCGTGGATGGTGTTCATGCAGGGCTCCGGGATGGGAATGGCCGGGAGTGTGGAGGCATCCAGCGCCGCCGTATTGGAGATTTTTTCGGCGCTACCGGATGGCCACGTGTGTCGGCTGGTCCGCTTGCACCGGCAAGTAGCTCGATGGCGTCATCCCCGCCAGCCGCCGGAATTCATGGATGAGGTGCGACTGGTCGTAGTACCCGCCATCGACGGCCACCTGTGCCCAGTCCCGTGGGCCGCAGCGCACCAGGGTCGGCAGCAGGGCATTGAAGCGCCGCACCCGCGTGTAGCGCTTGGGCGTGAGGCCGACGTTGGCTTCGAACCGGCGGATGAACTGCGCAGTGCTCAGGCCGGTGGACTGCTGGATCGGTTCGATGAGTGCATCGGCCGGCGAGCGCTCGAAGCTCGACAAGGCATTCGCGATGATCGGATCGGGCGCCGTCGCACGCAGCCGCTGGGCCAACAGGTGTTCGAGCAGTGCCAGCGCATCGTGCGGGGTGGGGGCCAGGGCCAACTGTTCCTGCAGGTGCCGCGCGGCCGGCCCCCACAGGTCTTCCAGCAGCTCGGTGCGATTGCGCAGCTCAGCACACAAGGATCCGAACAGGGCCGCGGCACCGCCCGGCTTGAAGTGCACGCCGGCCACGCGCGACGGACCTTCCACGCCACGCACCGAATGGCGGTCGTGCGCGCCCTGCACGATCGGCCCGCGCAGCCGCCGCGCCCCCGCGTCGTCCTCACTGCCGTAGCGAAGGATGTCCTGCCCTTCCAGCAAGGGGATCACGATGTCCGCGCAGCCCGTGGGCAGGCTGCGTTCGCGGCGGTGCGGCAAGGCCCCGCGCTCGCTGAACCACAGGTGCTCCACGAAGAGCGCCAGCGGTGCAGCGGGCTTGCGGGTGATGAGCATGGCGTGTGGTTGCTACAGGTCGGTGCGCAGTTTCCAGATCTCGGGAAACAGTACCACGTCCAGCATCTTGCGCAGGTAGCCCACGCCGCTGGTGCCACCGGTGCCGCGCTTGAAGCCGATGACGCGTTCCACCGTCGTGACGTGCCGGAAACGCCAGAGGCGGAAGGCGTCTTCGAGGTCGGTCAGTTCCTCGCCGAGCTGGTAGAGGTCCCAGTTCGCATCGGGGGAACGGTAGACCTGCAGCCAGGCTTGTTCCACTTCGTCGCTCGATACGTAGGGCTGCGTCCAGTCGCGCTCGACGTAAGCCGCAGGAATCGGCAGGCCGCGCCGGGCCAGCAGCCGCAAGGACTCGTCATACAGCGACGGCGCCCTGTACGCCTGCTCCACCCGTTCGAGCAGGTCGGGCCGATGCTGATGAGGCTTGAGCATGGCCGCATTCTTGTTGCCCAGCATGAACTCCACGCAGCGGTATTGCCAGCTCTGGAAGCCGCTGCTGTTGCTGAGGTAGGGGCGGATGGCCGAGTACTCCGGCGGCGTCATCGTCGCCAGCACGTCCCAGGCGTGCACGAGCTGCTCCATGATCTTGCTCACCCGCGCCAGCATCTTGAAGGCGCTGCCCAGCTTGTCCTGCGACACGCACTGCACGGCGGCGCCCAGCTCGTGCAGCATCAGCTTCATCCAGAGCTCGCTGGTCTGGTGCTGCACGATGAACAGCATCTCGTTGTGGTCGGGCGAGAGCGGGTGCTGCGCGTTCAGCACCGCGTCCAGGTGCAGGTAGTCGCTGTAGCTCATGTCGCGGCTGAAATCCAGCTGCGCGCCTTCTTCCTTGACGATCTTTTCGCTGCTCATGTCACCGCCGCACGCTGGTTGAACCGGGCCTCGCGCCACTCGCCGCCATCAAGCACCTGCGCGAGATGCTCCACCGAGTTCCACACATCGATGAAGCGCACGTACAGCGGGGTGAAGCCGAAGCGCAGGATGTCGGGCGCGCGGAAGTCGCCGATCACGCCGCGCGCGATGAGCGCCTGCATGATGGCGTAGCCGCCTTCCTCACGAGCGAAGCTCACCTGGCTGCCGCGGATCGACGCGTCTCGCGGCGTCTGCAACGTGAGGCCGTGGCCGGCGCAACGCTGCTCGACCAGGGCGATGAAGGTGTCGGTCAGTGCGATGGACTTCCTGCGCAGTGCCGTCATGCCGCCCAGCGGTTGTGCGGCGAGCATCGTGTCCACGCCGCATTCCAGCGCGGCCATGGAGATGACCGGTGGCGTGCCGCAGATGAAGCGGTTCACGCCCGCTGCCGGACGGTAGTCAGGCGTGAACTCGAAGGGCGCTGCGTGGCCCAGCCAGCCCGACAACGGCTGCCACAGCTGCTCGGCATCCATCACCTCGGTGTGCGAGCGATGGGCCCAGGCGAAGGCCGGTGCGCCCGGACCGCCGTTGAGGTACTTGTAGCCGCAGCCCACCGCGAAGTCGGCACCGGCGGCGTTCAGGTCCACCGGCACGGCACCGGCTGAATGGGCCAGGTCCCAGATCACCAGCGCACCGGCTTCCTGTGCCTGCCGGGTGAGGGCGGGCATGTCGTGCATGCGGCCGGTGCGGTAGTTCACGTGGGTGAGCATCAGGACGGCCAGGTCGTCGTCCAGGTGCGCGGGAATCTCGTCGGGCTCCACCAGCCGCAGCACCAGCCCCCGTTCGCGCGCCAGGCTCTCGGCGATGTAGAGGTCCGTCGGGAAGTTGTGCCGCTCGGACACGATGACCTTGCGCTGCGGTGCATCGGTGCGCTGCAGGTTCAGCGCCGCGGTGAGGACCTTGAAGAGGTTCACCGAGGTGGAGTCCGCCACCACCACCTCGTTCTCGCCCGCACCGATGAGCCGGGCGATCTTGTTGCCGATGCGCTGCGGCATGTCGATCCAGCCGGCGGTGTTCCAGCTGCGGATGAGGTCCTGGCCCCACTCGCGCGTGACCACGTCGGCCACGCGGGCCGCAGCGGTCCTGGGCAGCACGCCGAGCGAATTGCCGTCGAGGTAGGTCACCCCATCGGGCAGTTCGAATTGCTCGCGCAGCGGCGCGAGCGGGTCTTGCGCATCGAGCGCGAGGCAGTCTTGTCTCGTGGTCATGGTCGGGTCGTCGGTCAGAGTTCGCGCAGCACCGCCCGCACGGGGCTGGCGCAGGCCTGGGTGAGTTTCAGGGGCAGGGCAATCAGTTCGTAGTCGCCGGCGGGCACCTCGTCGAGCACCAGGTTCTCGAGCACGCGCAGGTCGTTGGCGAGCAGCCGGTGGTGGCTGTCCAGTGTCTTGCTGCTGGCCGGGTCCACCGACTGGCTGTCGATGCCCACCAGCTTCACGCCCAGCGTGGCCAGCCAGTCGATGGTCTCGGGCGCGAAGGAGGCAAAGTCCTCACTCCAGGTGGTGGGCGCCCGCTCGCAGGTGCGCACCAGCACGCGTTCGGGAACGCCCTCGATGAAGGGCAGCAAGTGTTCGGGCCGCACCAACTGACCCTTGCCGATGACATGGAACACGCGGCACGGCCCGAGGTAGGGAACGAGGCTCACGGCGCCGATGGCCGGGGCGTCGTCCGCATAGTGAAGCGGTGCATCGGCATGCGCGCCGATGTGCGGCGACATCGTGATCGCGCTCAGGTTGACCGGGCAGCCAGGACCGATGCGCGCCGTCCATTTCTGCGAGTACGGCTCGTCGCCCGGGAACAGCGCAGAGTCCGGTGCGATGGGCGGTGAGATGTCCCAGATGCGTTTCATGCAGGGGACGTTAGCACCGGTTCAAAGCGCGTGGTGTCGGTTTATTCGCACACTCGACCCATGGTTTGCGATTATTTGACATCTCAAATATCTCAACCTAAAGTAACTGCGTTCCCACCTGGAGTCGGAAGCGGTTTTCATGCGCATCACCTGCATCGGCGGCGGTCCGGCCGGCCTGTACCTGGCCCTGCTGATGAAGAAGCAGGACCCGTCGCACGAGGTGACGGTGCTGGAGCGCAACCGCGCCGGCGACACCTTCGGCTGGGGGGTGGTGTTCTCCGACCAGACCCTGTCCGCGCTGCAGCGCAGCGACCCGAAGACGGCCACGCAGATCCTGGACGCCTTCAACCACTGGGACGACATCGAGGTCCACTTCCGGGGCCGCACCATCCGCTCGTCCGGCCACGGCTTTTGCGGCATTGGCCGGCGGCGGCTGCTCGACATCCTGCAGGCGCGCTGCACCGAACTGGGCGTGAACCTGCGCTTCGAGACCGACGTGGCCGATGACTCGCAGGTCGACGCCGACCTCATCATCGCGGCCGATGGCCTGAACAGCCGCATCCGCAGCAAGTACGCCGCCACCTTCTCGCCCGACTTCGACCTGCGCCGCTGCCGCTTCGTGTGGCTGGGCACGCACAAGTGCTTCGATGCTTTCACCTTCGCCTTCGAGGAAACGCCCTGGGGCTGGTTCCAGGCGCATGCCTACCGCTTCGACGAGAACACCTCGACCTTCATCGTCGAGGCGCCGGAGGAGGTGTGGCGCGCGGCGGGGCTGGAGGGCATGTCCAAGGAAGAGGGCATCGCCTTCTGCGAGCGGCTGTTCGCGAAGTACCTCGATGGGCATGCGCTCATGTCCAACGCGGCGCACCTGCGCGGCTCGGCGCAGTGGATCCGCTTCCCGCGCGTGGTGTGCAAGACCTGGATCGAACCGAACGGCGGCGCAGACGGCCGCACGCCGGTGGTGCTGATGGGCGATGCAGCGCACACGGCGCACTTCTCCATCGGCTCGGGCACCAAGCTCGCGCTGGAAGATGCGATCGACCTCGCGGCAAGCCTTGCCGCACAACCGCATGACGCGATGGCCGCGCTGCAGGCCTACGAAGCGCGCCGCAGCATCGAGGTGCTGAAGATCCAGAACGCCGCGCGCAATTCCACTGAATGGTTCGAGAACGTGGCGCGGCATGCGAAGCTGGAGCCCGACCAGTTCGCCTACTCGCTGCTCACGCGCTCGCAGCGCATCTCGCACGAGAACCTGCGTGAGCGCGATGCCGTCTACGTGGGCGGCTTCGAGCACTGGATTGCCGACCGCGCCGGCCTGCACGTGCCCGATGGCGTGCCGCCGATGTTCACGCCGTTCCAGCTGCGAGGCCTCACGCTGAAGAACCGCGTGGTCGTCTCGCCGATGGCGCAGTACAGCGCGGTGGATGGCGTGCCGGGCGACCATCACCTCGTGCACCTGGGGGCGCGGGCCATGGGTGGTGCCGGGCTGGTGTTTGCCGAGATGACCTGCCCCACGGCCGAGGCGCGCATCACCCCGGGCTGCCCGGGCCTGTGGAACGACGAGCAGCAGGCCTCCTGGAAACGCATCGTGGACTTCGTTCACGGCGGCACCAGCGCGAAGATCGCGATGCAGCTCGGCCATGCCGGCGCGAAGGGATCCACGCGCGTGCCATGGGAAGGCGAAGACCTGCCGTTGGCGTCCGGCAACTGGCCGCTCATCTCCGCATCGCCTCTGCAATACATCGATGGCGTGAGCGACTGGGCCCGGGCCATGACGCGCGACGACATGCACCGCGTGACGCAGGACTTCGTGGCCTCCACCCGCCGGGCGCAAGCGGCCGGCTTCGACTGGCTGGAGCTGCACTGCGCTCACGGCTACCTGCTGTCGGCCTTTCTCTCGCCGCTCACCAACCAGCGCACCGACGAGTACGGCGGCTCGCTGGAGAACCGCCTGCGCTATCCGCTGGAAGTGTTCCAGGCGATGCGCGCTGCATGGCCTGAAGACAAGCCCATGTCGGTGCGCATCTCGGCGCACGACTGGGTGGACGGCGGCAACACGCCCGAGGACGCCATTGCCATCGCGCGTGCCTTCAAGCAGGCCGGTGCCGACCTGATCGACGTGTCCTCCGGCCAGGTCAGCAAGAAGCAGAAGCCGGTGTACGGCCGCATGTACCAGACGCCGTTCGCCGATGCCATCCGCAACGAGGTCGGCATCGCGACGATGGCGGTGGGCGCGATCTCCGAGGCCGACCATGTGAACAGCATCATCGCGGCGGGCCGGGCGGACCTGTGCGCCATCGCGCGGCCGCACCTGGCCAACCCGGCATGGACGCTGCTGGAGGCCGCGAAGATCGGCCACACCAACGGCATCGGCGTGGACTGGCCGGTGCAGTACCTCTCGGGCAAGTCGCAGCTGGAGCGCAACCTGGAGCGCGAACGCGCGCTCGCCGCGCAGAACGCCGGGCTGAGCCCGCAGGAACAGGCCAACCTGGCGCAGGGGGTCTGACATGAAAGGCCTGCACGCAGTCGTCACCGGGGGAGGCAGCGGCATCGGTGCGGCCATCGCGATGGCGCTGGCCGCCGAGGGCGTGGCCGTGACGCTCATGGGCCGGTCGATGAAGCGGCTGAAGTCGCTGCCCCTGCCCGCCTCGCATTGCATCGTGGCGGACGTGTCCGACCCCGAGAGCGTCAAACGCGCCTTCGATGCCGCGGCGGACTTCGGCCCGGTGGACATCCTCGTCAACAACGCCGGGCAGGTGGAGAGCCAGCCCTTCGTGCGCACCAGCGTCGACGTCTGGCAACGCATGCTGGACGTGAACCTCACCGGCAGCTTCGTGTGCACGCAGCAGGTGCTGCCAGGCATGGTGGAGCGCGGCTTCGGCCGCATCGTGAACGTGGCGAGCACGGCGGCGCTCAAGGGCTATGCCTATGTCGCGGCCTACTGCGCGGCCAAGCATGGCGTGCTGGGCATGACGCGCGCACTGGCCCTGGAGGTGGCGAAGAAGGGCATCACCGTGAACGCGGTGTGCCCGGGCTACACCGAGACATCGATCGTCGACAAGGCCGTGCAGCAGATCAGCAGCAAGACTGGCCGCAGTGCCGACCAGGCGCGTGCTGAACTGGCGTCGAGCAATCCGCAAGGACGCCTGATCCAGCCCGACGAGGTGGCGCGCACCGTGGTGTGGCTGTGCCGGCGCGAGTCCTCGTCCATCACCGGCCAGGCCATCGCGGTGGCCGGCGGGGAGGTGATGTGAGCGCCGCCCGGCCGCCCGAAGGCGCTCGCACCGCAGTGCGAAGCACGGAGGTTACTCAGCACGCCATTCCCGACCAAGACCTGGAGTCGCGCGTCATCGACGACCACCACCAGGCCATCAAGCTGTGGCTGCGCATGCTGGCGTGCACGACGCGCATCGAGTCGGTGGTGCGCAACCGCCTGCGCAGCGAGTTCACGACGACGCTGCCGCGCTTCGACCTGCTGTCGCAGCTGGAGCGCGAGCCCGACGGCCTGACCATGGGCGAACTCTCGCAACGCCTGATGGTGACCGGCGGCAACGTGACGGGCGTGACCGACCAGCTCGAAGCCGAGGGCCTGGTGAAGCGCACGCCCCATCCGCACGACCGACGGGTGTCGTCGGTGCAGCTCACGCCCGCGGGCAAGCGGCAGTTCCGCCGCATGGCCGCAGTCCACGAGCAGTGGGTGATCGAGCTGTTCGCCGGCTGGAGTGCGCAGGAGAAGTCGCAGGTCTATGCGCTGCTGGCCGGCCTCAAGAAACACCTGGGCGACGTGGACCCCGCGCTGCCCAAACGCAACAAATCGAAGAAGGAGACGGCATGAGCCGAACCATGGATTCGCACCTGCTGGCCGGCAACCGCCGCGATGCCGCTGGCCTGGCGCCCAAGCACTTTGGCTGGCGCATCGAGGACAAGGTGGGCGTGGTCACGCTGGATCGACCCGAGCGCAAGAACCCGCTGACCTTCGAGAGTTATGCGGAGCTGCGCGACCTGTTCCGCCTGCTCGCCCAGGCCGACGACGTGCGCGCCGTCGTGATGCAAGGCGCCGGCGAGAACTTCTGCTCCGGTGGCGATGTGCACGAGATCATCGGCCCGCTCACGAAGATGACCATGCCGGACTTGCTGACCTTCACGCGCATGACGGGCGACCTGGTGAAAGCGATGCGGGGCTGCCCGCAACCCATCATCTCGGCGATCGACGGCGTGTGTGCCGGAGCGGGGGCGATCATCGCGATGTCGTCGGACCTGCGCATCGGCACCGCGCGCAGCAAGGTGGCCTTCCTGTTCTCGCGCGTGGGCCTGGCCGGTTGCGACATGGGCGCCTGCACGATGCTGCCGCGCATCATCGGCCAGGGCCGTGCGTCCGAGCTGCTGTTCACCGGCCGTTCGATGAGCGGCGACGAGGCGCTCGCCTGGGGCTTCTACAACCGCATCGCCCGCAGCGATGACCTGCACGCCCACGCCGTGGGCTGGGCGGCCGAGCTGGCCGCCGGCCCCACCTTCGGCCACGCCATGACCAAGCGCATGCTCCACCAGGAATGGGCCATGGGCGTGGACGAAGCCATCGAGTCCGAGGCGCAGGCGCAGGCCATCTGCATGATGACGCAGGACTTCCATCGGGCCTACGCGGCATTCGCGGCCAAGGCCAAGCCGGTCTTCGAAGGCGACTGAGCGATGGACCGCCAACACCTGGAGCTGCCGTTCTTCGAGGCTCGCCATCGTGAACTGGCGGCGGCCGTGGATGCCTGGGCCGGCGCGCATGTGCACCACCCGGCAGGCCTCGGCGTGGACGACGAGTGCCGGCAGCTCGTGCGGCAACTGGGCGAAGCGGGCCACCTGCGCCATGCCGTGGCCGGCGTGGCGCAAGGTGGCTCGGCGGAGGTGATCGACACCCGCTCCATCTGCATCCTGCGCGAGACGCTGGCCTTCCACCATGGCCTGGCCGACTTTGCCTTCGCCATGCAGGGCCTGGGCTCGGGCGCCATCTCGCTGCACGGCACGCCGGCCCAGCGCGAGCGCTACCTGCCGCGCGTGGCACGCGGCGACGCCATCGCGGCATTCGCGCTGTCCGAGCCGCACGCCGGTTCCGACGTGGCGGCCATGGCCTGCGAGGCCAAGGCCGAAGGCGACCACTACGTGCTCGATGGCGAGAAGACCTGGATCTCCAACGGCGGCATCGCAGACTTCTACGTGCTGTTCGCCCGCACCGGCGAGGCACCCGGTGCACGCGGCATCAGCGCCTTCATCGTGGACGCGAACACCCCGGGCTTCGAGATCGCCGAGCGCATCGACGTGATCGCACCGCATCCGCTGGCCAGGCTGCGCATGAACCGCTGCCGCATCCCGACATCGCAGCGCCTGGGCGACCCCGGCCAGGGATTCAAGATCGCCATGCAAACGCTGGACATCTTCCGCACCTCCGTCGCTGCCGCCGCACTGGGCTTTGCACGCCGCGCCCTGCACGAAGGCCTGCAACGCGCCACGCAGCGCCAGATGTTCAGCCAGCGCCTGGCCGACTTCCAGCTCACGCAAGCCAAGCTCGCCGACATGGCCACCACGGTGGACAGCGCCGCGCTGCTCACCTACCGCGCCGCCTGGCAGCGCGACCAGGGCGAGACGGTGACGAAGCAGGCCGCCATGGCCAAGATGGCGGCCACCGAAGGCGCGCAGAAGGTCATCGATGCCGCGGTGCAGCTCTTCGGCGGCGAAGGCGTGCGCAGCGGGCAGATGGTGGAGTCGCTGTACCGGGAGATCCGAGCGCTGCGGATCTACGAAGGGGCGACCGAGGTGCAGCAGCTCATCATCGCCCGCGAACTGCTGCGCGATCTCTGACAACGCGTGAGGTGTTCCGTGACACGTCCTTCCCATGTCGATGACTTCTGTGCGCGCAACCTCCCGCCTCGGGAGTGGTGGCCGGAGTTCCGCTTCGATCGCCCAGAACTCCAGTTCTCCGAGCGGATGAACTGTGCGTACGAACTGCTGGACAAGTGGGTGGCGCAAGGCCACGGCGACCGGCCCTGCCTCATCGGCAGCGAAGTGCGGTGGACCTATGTCGAACTGCTGGCACAGGCCAACCGCATCGCCAACGTGCTCACGCAGGACCTGGGCCTGGTGCCCGGCAACCGCGTGCTGCTGCGCGGCGCGAACTCGCCGATGCTGGCCGCCTGCTGGCTGGGCGTGGTGAAGGCCGGCGGCGTGGCGGTGGGCAGCATGCCCCTGCTGCGGGCCAAGGAGCTGACGCAGATCGTCAACAAGGCCGAGATCAGCCACGTGCTGTGTGATGAGCGGCTGGCCGACGAGGTCCGCAACGCGCAGCCGCAATGCCCGACGCTCAGGCGGGTGGTGTTTTTCCACAGCGATGCGGCCGACGGCCTGGAGGCGCGCGCGGCGGCCAAGTCGCCACAGTTCGCGAACGTCGACACCGCGGCCGACGAGGTCTGCATGATGGCCTTCACTTCCGGCACCACCGGCACGCCCAAGGGCGCGGTGCAGTTCCATCGCGACGTGATGGCCGCCTGCTGGTGCTGGCCCAGGCATCACCTGCAGGCCACCCGCGACGACCTCTTCATCGGCAGCCCGCCGCTGGCCTTCACCTTCGGGCTGGGCGGGCTGCTGCTGTTCCCGCTGTCCATCGGCGCATCCAGCGTGCTGCTGGAGAAGGCCACGCCCGACGTGCTGCCCGCGGCCATCGAGAAGTACAAGGGCACGGTGTGCTTCACCTCGCCCACCGCCTACCGCGCGATGTCGGCGGCCGTGAAGAACCACGACATCAGCTCGCTGCGCAAGTGCGTGAGTGCCGGCGAGGCGCTGCCCGCCGCCACCCGCAAGCTGTGGAAGGATGCGAGCGGCATCGAGATGATCGACGGCATCGGCTCGACGGAAATGCTGCACATCTTCATCTCGCACACCGACACGGATGCGAGGTCCGGCGCCACGGGAAAGGTCGTGCCCGGCTACACCGCCGCGATCCTCGACGACGACCTGAAGCCATTGCCGGCGGGAAAGATCGGCCGCCTGGCCATCAAAGGCCCCACCGGTTGCCGCTACCTCGGCGACGACCGCCAGCAGCAGTACGTGCAAGGCGGTTGGAACCTCACCGGCGATGCCTACCTGGTCGATGAAGACGGCTGGTTCGTGTACCAGGCCCGCACCGACGACATGATCGTGAGCGGCGGCTACAACATCGCCGGCCCCGAGGTGGAAAGCGTGCTGCTCGCCCATCCGGCAGTGGCCGAATGCGGCGTCATCGGCGCGCCCGATGAGGAACGTGGCCAGGTCGTGAAGGCGTACATCGTGCTGCGCCCTGGATTCACCGGCAACGACGAGATGTGCAAGACCCTGCAGGACTACGTGAAGCAGACCATCGCCCCCTACAAGTACCCGCGCAAGATCGAGTTCCGCGAGAGCTTGCCCCGCACCGAAACCGGCAAGCTGCAGCGCTTCCGGCTGCGTGCAGAAGCATCCAGCGGAGGCCAGGCATGAAACTGCTGCAACCCGCGGGCTGGAAGCCGCCGCGCGGCTACGCGAACGGCGTCGCTGCCCAGGGCACGACGGTGTTCGTGGCCGGGCAGATCGGCTGGAACGCGCAGTGCGAGTTCGAGAGCGACGACTTCGTGGCGCAGGTGCGGCAGGCGCTGCTGAACGTGAGGGCCGTGCTGGAAGCAGGAGGCGCGCGGCCCGAGCACATCACCCGCATGACCTGGTACCTCACCGACAAGCGCGAATACCTCGCCCGCGGAAAGGAGATCGGCGCGGTGTTCCGTGAGGTCATCGGCAGCTACAACGCGGCCATGAGCGCGGTGCAGGTGGTGGCGCTCATCGAGGACCGGGCGAAGGTGGAGATCGAAGTCACGGCCGTCATTCCCGCGTAGGGTTTTTGCGCGTCGGGTGTTGCGGGCGCAAACTGGAGCTTCGCAACGGCTCCATGGAGGACACGGCATGGCTCCTACGACCTTCTCACGCGCCCGTCTCATCCGCATGCGCGACACCTTGTCGGGCCATGTCGAGCGCGGGCAGGTGCCGGGCCTGGTGAGCCTCGTGAGCCGCCGGGGCGAAGTGCACGTGAATGCGATGGGAAGCCTGGCGCTGCACGGCGAGCCCGTGCGGCGCGACAGCATCTTCCGTATCTCGTCGATGAGCAAGGCGGTGACGGCCGTGGCCGCGATGATCCTCGTCGAGGAATGCGAGCTGCGGCTGGACGACCCGGTCGAGCAGTGGCTGCCCGAGCTGGCGAATCGCCGCGTGCTGCGCCGCTTCGACAGTCCTCTGGATGACACGGTGCCCGCGCGCCGCTCCATCACCGTTCGCGACCTGCTCACCTTCCGGCTGGGCATGGGCCTGGGGCTCGCGCCGCCGGGCAGCACGCCCATCCAGCAGGCCATGCAGGAAATGCAACTGGGCCAGGGCCTGCCGGCACCCGCGCGTGTGGTCGCGCTGGAGGAGTGGATCCGGCGGCTGGGCATGCTGCCGCTGATGCACCAGCCCGGCGAGCGCTGGATGTACCACACCGGCTCCGACGTGCTGGGCGTGCTCATTGACCGTGCGGCCGACCAGCCCTTCGAGGCTTTCCTGCGGGAACGGATCTTCGAGCCGCTGGGCATGAAGGACACCGGCTTCTTCGTGCCCGACAGCAAGATCGACCGCTTTGCCACCAGCTACCTCACCGACGCGACCACGGGCGCACTGTCGCTGCACGACGAGGCCGAGGGTGGGCAGTGGAGCCGCCGGCCCGCCTTTGCCGGCGGCGGCGAAGGGCTGGTGTCCACGGCCGACGACTTCCTCGCCTTCAGCCTCATGCTCATGAACAAGGGGCGGCACGGCGCCAACCGCATCCTGTCGCGCTCCTCGGTGGAAGCCATGGTCACCGACCAGCTCACGCTCGAGCAGAAGGCGGCGACCGCCTGGCCGGGCGGCTACTTCGACAACCACGGCTGGGGTTTCGGCGTGGGCGTGTGCACCCGCCGCACCGACCCGGCCGAGCCCGAAGGCTGCTTCGGCTGGGACGGCGGCCTGGGCACGGCGTGGCGCTGCGATCCGCAGGAAGACTTGGTCACCGTGCTCATGACGCAGGCGGTCTGGGCCTCGCCGGCGGTGCCGGCCGTGGTGCAGGACTTCCGCACCCTGGCCTACGCCGCCATCGACGATTGACCCGCGCTCAGAAGTTCATCGACACCGTGAGCCGCACGCTGCGCGGCTCCACCGGGTGGAAGTGGATGTCGTCCACGTCCGCCGCCTCGCCCTTCAGTCGCGAGCCGTAGTAGTAGTCGATGTCGCTGGCCTGCTTGTCGAAGAGGTTGAACACGTCCAGCGCGACCTTCACGTCCTTGCTCACGCGGTAGCCGGCACGCAGGTACGCGAGTGTGGTGGCCTTGGAGTTCTGCGACCCGTCTTCGATGAGCGGGCGCGGTCCGAAGTAGCGCAGCTGGAACTGGCCGGACCACGGGCCGCGGTCAGCCACCGTCACGCCGAACGAAGCCACGGTGCGGATCGCCCCGGGAATCTGGTCGCCCGCCGGGTCGGCTTGCGTGAAGCGCGCGTGCGAGAGCGAGAGGTCCGCATCGAAGAACAGCCAGGGCCTGGCGGCGTAGTGGTTGTTCCACTCGATGCCGTAGCGCTTGCTCGCGCGGTTGGGCTCGGTCTCGCCGGCGTCGCCGACGAACAGCAGCTCCGAGCCAAGCGTGAGCTGCCACAACGCCAGCGAGCTTTGCAGGCCGGGGATGATCTCCGTGCGCAAGCCCAGCTCGCCGCCCCTGGAACGCACCAGCGCATTCACGCGGTCCACCGGATCGTGCGGCGGCTTTGCAGTGACGGTGGCGGTGGTGCCGCGAGCGTCGTTGCTGTGGAAGCCGTGGCCGTAGTTGATGAAGAGCTCCGTCTTGTCCCACGGACCGAACACCAGCGACAGCTTGGGCGAAGCAATGCCCGCGCCCTGGCTGCCGCTGTTCTGCGCGATGGAGCTGTCCACCCTGAACGAGAAGCGGTCGGCGCGCAGCCCGGCGATGCTGCGCAGCCAGGGCGTCCACTGCGTGCTGTTCTCGGCGTAGAGGCCGAGGCTGGTCTGGCGCACGCGGCTTTCCTGCGTGGTGGCGGTGCGCCGGCGTGCCACGGTCGAATACAGGCCCACGGGGTCGAGGCGGTCGTGGCGCAGTTGCAGGCCGACGGTGGTGGTGCTGTCGTGGCCGGCCAGGGAATGGTCCCAGGCGCGGCTGCTGGTCAGGCCCATCACGCGGCGGCGCTCGGCCTGCTCGAACTGGTCGCCATCCACCGGGTTTTCGGAGAAGAAGGTGAAGTTGGAGAACAGGTCGAGCGTCGAGCGGATGACGTACGCGTCGACGCTGAAACGGCCGTCCGTCAGCGTGCGCTGCAGGGCGTACGACAGGCTGTAGCGCGATGTCTGGCCACCGTCGGTCGGGTCGAGGTTGCCGAAGCGCCCGACGAGGCCGGACTGCACCGCGCGCAGCGGTATCTGGTCCGTGGAATTCCAGCCGGCGTTGTAGGCCATGGCGGTGAATGCGGCTCGGCTGTCGTCCGTGCGGGTGGCGTAGCGCAGCACGCCGTTGAAGCGGTGGAACTTCTCTGGTGAATCCCAGGGGCCATCGTTGTGCGCAGCTTCAACGGCGTACAGGAGCTGGCCTGAGGCCATGGCCGAACTGTTCGCCAGCAAGGCGCGGCGGTAGCCGTTCTGGCCCAGCGTGACGCTGCCCACGCCGCGCGGCAACTGGTCGAAGAGGTCGATGTGCGCGGCACCGGCGGAGGCGAAATCGCCCTCGTCCGCGAAGTACGGCCCCTTCTTGTACGAGATGCGGTTCACCAGCTCGGGAATGAGCCAGTTGAGGTCGGAGTAGCCGTGGCCGTGCGCATGGGTAGGCATGTTCACCGGCATGCCGTCGACGCAGGTCGCGAAGTCGGTGCCATGGTCGAGGTTGAAGCCGCGCAGGAAGTACTGGTTGGCCTTGCCGTCACCGCTGTGCTGGGTGACGATCACGCCGGGCACGAACTCCAGCACCTCGGCCGGACGCAGCGTGGGTCGGCTTTCCAGCAGCTTGGCGGTGACGGTGCCCTGGCTGGCGGCGTCGGAGGTGCCCACGGCGTTGGCGTAGTTGCCGGTGATCTCCACCGTGGGCAGCGATTGCCTGGCCAATGCGACTTGGGTGTCAGCGTCCTGCGCCCTGGCGTGAGGGGCCAGCAGCGTCAGCATCTGCAGGGGAATCAGGCCGATGGGAAGCCGGGCGAGGGCGTCGCGCAGCGATGGAAGATGGAGAAAGGGATTCATGGCGTGAGCAAGCGTGGGATTCTGTACGCGCATCCGTGACAACCGGATGCAACGCGCTTGCTCCGCCTCGGCTCAGGAAGGCAGCATCCCCTCCGCACAGGCCGCCGCCCTCGACAGCAGCAGCGCCTTCTCCCGCTCGTTGCGGGCCAGGTCCGCTGCCTTCTTGAACTCCGCACAGGCCTCCTGCAGCCGGCCCAGCTTGGCCAGCAGGTCGCCGCGCACGCTGGGCAGCAGGTGGTAGTTCTTGAGCTGCGGCTCTGCCACGAGCTGGTCCGCGAGGTCCAGCCCGGCCTGCGGACCGAAGGCCATCGACACCGCCACCGCCCGGTTCAGCGCGACCACCGGCGAGGGCGAGAGCTGGTAGAGCGCGTCATACAGTGCCGCGATGCGGGCCCAGTCGGTCTCCTGCGCTGTCTTGGCCCGTCCGTGGCAGGCCGCGATGGCGCCCTGCAGCGCGTAGGGCCCCAGCGCCCCGCCCAGGGCCTCGGCCCGCTCCAGCGCCGTCAGCCCGCGGTGGATCAGCATGTGGTCCCACTTCGCGCGGTTCTGGTCCAGCAGCAGGATGGGCTCGCCCTGCGGCCCCACGCGGGCGCGCGAGCGCGAGGCTTGGATCTCCATCAACGCCACGAGCCCGTGCACCTCCGGCTCGCGCGGTGTCAGCTCGGCCAGGATGCGCCCCAGCCGCAAGGCTTCCTCGCACAACGCGGGCCGCATCCAGTCGTCGCCGGCGGTGGCCGAATAGCCCTCGTTGAAGATGAGGTAGATCACCTCCAGCACCGAGGACAGCCGCGCCGGCAGCTCGTCGGCCCGCGGCACCTCGTAGGGCACGCGCGCTTCCGACAAGGTGCGCTTGGCCCGCACGATGCGCTGCGCGATGGTGGGTTCGGGCACCAGGAAGGCCCGGGCGATCTCATCGGTCGTCAGGCCGCCCAGCAGGCGCAGCGTGAGCGCCACGCGCGCCTCGGTGGAGAGCACCGGGTGGCAGGCGGTGAACACCAGCCGCAGCATGTCGTCGTCGATGTCCTGGTCCAGGAGTTCGGTGAAGTCCACGCGTGCCACCTCCTCGCGCAGGGCCATCTCGTGGCCGAGCTCCTCGTGCTTGCGGTCCAGCAGCTGCTGGCGGCGCAGGTAGTCCAGCGCGCGGTTCTTCGCCGCGGCGGTGAGCCAGGCGCCCGGGTTGTCGGGCACGCCGGTGGAGGGCCAGGTTTCCAAGGCGGTGAGCAGCGTGTCCTGCGCCAGCTCCTCGGCCATGCCCACGTCGCGCAGCATGCGGGCGACGGTGGCGATGATCTTGGCGGATTCGATCCGCCAGACGGCGTCGATGGCGCGGTGGGTGGCCGTGGTGCTCATGGAATCTGTCCTCTCGGCAGTCGACGAATCAGGATGCCCGAAATCGACATCTGGGGATGGCGATTTTGTCCATCTGTGGGTGACGGGTGCGGACAGCGCGCGCACGGCCGTCGTGGGTTTCCGCCCAAGGGTCTGGATCGACCGTTCACCGGGCCGATCCTGCGCTTGGCTGGAGTGGGTCTTGCTGCTGCGGAAGCGGCCGCTAAGGTGCCGCCACCACAACAAACAATCGGAGGTTCACCATGGCATCAGCACGTGCCCTCGGGTGGCTGATCCTGCCCCTGGCCGTTCTCGGCCTGCATGGGTGCGGAGGAGGAGAAGCACAGCAGCCCGGCAGCCAGGTCCGGGCGCAGGAGGCGGTCTCTCAGGCGGCCGCGGTCGCGGCCAACCCCAGGCGCTTCAGCGGCCTGGCCGTCAACCTGTCCAGCCTGGAGTACTGGTCCACCGACCTGCCCACCATCGACCAGTTCAAGCGCGCCAGCACCTGGGTCACCTCGTGCGACGCCGTCAACACCCCGTACGACCCGGGCAGCTGCACCTTCAACCAGGCGGACAAGGACCAGGGCAAGAGCGCCTGGGACACGCTGGAGGAGGCGAAGCTGGACCTGGACGAGAACGGCTGGGTGCGCAGCATTCCGTCGGTGGACGACCCCAACGTGAAGTACCACATGGTGACGTCGCTGGTGTTCCAGGGCGACGGTGGAGCGCATCCCGCTGGCACCTACACCGTCGTGTACGACGGGAAGGGCGACATCGAATTCCAATCGGGCGGGGCGGTCACGCGCCTCGATGACCACCGGGTGCAGGTGGAGGTATTCAACAAGCCCGACAGCGCGTTCTTCATTCGCATCAGGAGCACGGTCGCGTCGGACTACATCCGCAACATCCGCGTCTATCCGCCCGGTGGCGTGTGCAGCAGCGCCAAGCTGGTGGTGGTCGGCAAGGCGGCGGACTGCACGGGCAGCGGCAACAGCTTCATCAACTTCGAGACGCTGGCGCAGACGCAGGCCTGGTACCCCACCTTCCGTGCCCACCTGAACGGCATGCGTGCACTGCGGTTCATGGACTGGGGCCACACCAACGACTCGACCCTGGCGAACTGGGCTGACAGGCCCAAGAAGGCCGACGCGACCTGGACCGGAAAGTACGGCGTTCCGCTCGCGGCCATGGTGTCGCTGGCCAACGCGGTGCAGGCGGATGCGTGGGTCAACATCCCGACCGAAGCCACGGACGACTATGTCCACAACGCCGGCAAGTTGCTGAAGTCCCAGCTGGACACGCAGTCGCAGGTGCTCGTCGAGTACAACAACGAGCCGTGGAACGGGCAGTTCCGCCAGTACAACTCGATGTATGACAAGGCAGTGGGCCTGTGGGGCGTGCCCGATCCGAAGAAGGGGCAGAGCAAGCACGAATGGGTGCTGAACTACCACGCCATGCGCTTGGCGCAGGTCTGCGACATCGTCAAGGCCGAGTTCGGTTCGGACGCCGGCCGCGTGAAGTGCGTGCTGAATGCGCAGGCCAGCGGCGGCAGTTGGAACGTCCTCAACGTCAGCCTGCCTTGCCCCAAGGGTGCGCCGATCATCGGGCACGCTTGCGAGCAGAGCATCGACGTGGTGGCCATCGCACCGTACTTCGGCGTGTACATCGCCGACGGCAATGCGCGGCAGGACTACATCGCCAGCAACTGGTTCACCCAGCCCGATGGCGGCATCGGCAAGCTGTTCGAGGAGATCCGCGCCAAGGACGCCAACGACAACGTGGTGGTTCCGCCGCTGTATGCCGCGGGCAAGACCGGGCAGGAGCAGAAGAACGGTGCCCTGATGGAAGCCCGAGGCTGGATGGACGACTACAGGAAGGCTCTGGCCGGCAAGAAGCCGTTGTATGCCTATGAAGGTGGCCAGCACCTCGTGAACCTGTACCGCGACTGCGGGGGTCTGTCGGGCGATGCGCTCAAGGCCTGCCAGGACAAGGGTGCCCAGTTCGTCAAGGCGTGGACGCAGCTGTTCAGCAATGCGAGCCACCATGCCTTGATGGGGCGTGCCTACACCACCATGATGGACGACTGGATGGCCGCGGGCCCGCAGGGCAACAAAGGCCAGGTGTTCGCGGCCTTCAACTTCGTGTCGGCCTACAGCCAGTGGGGCGCGTGGGGCCTGAAGGAGACGCTGTTCGACAGCGATGCCGTGAGCCCGAAGTGGCAGACGCTGCTGCCGTATCGGGACAGCATCGGTTGCTGGTGGGAGGGGTGCCGTGATCTGACGGCGACGGTGCTGGCCCAGTAGAGGGGCGCATCACAAGTTCTGCCCACGTCGGCACCCGATGCCGACGCGGGCGGTCTGCGTTGACGGCAGTGCGGCTTGCGAGCCCATGGCGTTGTGCGTGCGTGTCCTTTCATTGAGACAGCCCATCAAGCAACACGAACGTTAGATGTCCGTCTGCAGCGGCTCATGCTGAGGCTGCTCCTGCGACTCGTCGATCGGATAGTGGTACCACGCTTGAAGGGTACGACTGCGAGGGGTCGATTCATGGAGTGGGGTCCGATGATTGTTGCAATCAGCGAGCCACACCTCCTCATCCCAGCCGTCTTATCAACCGCGGCCTTCATCTCCACCATTCGCAGTACGCCCCGACGCATGCGTCAGGGCCACGAACGAAGACAGGCCCAGAACACCTGCCTTCCACCCAGCGGCCTTTCGGGGCGGTGCGCTGCGGGGTGCTGCTGCCGGCTCCGGGCAAATCTCAACTTCGGACACACATCACATGAGCAACAAACTCACAGGCAAGGTCGCGCTCGTCACCGGCGCATCCAAGGGCATTGGCGCGGGCATCGCCCGCGCATTGGCGGCCGAAGGCGCCTCGGTCGTGGTCAACTTCGCGAGCAGTCGTGAAGGGGCCGACAAGGTGGTTGGCGAGATCACCGCCGCCGGCGGCAAGGCGGTGGCGGTAGGAGGCGATGTCTCCAAGGCTGCGCAAGCCAAGGCGCTGGTGGCCGCGGCCGTCGAGCACTTCGGCAGGCTGGACGTCGTGGTCAACAACTCGGGCGTCTATGAGTTCCTGCCGTTGGAGGAAGTGACCGAAGAGCACTTCCATCGCCAGTTCGACGTCAACGTGCTGGGCCCCATTCTCGTCACGCAGGCGGCGCTGCCTCATTTGAAGGAAGGCGCCAGCATCATCAACGTGAGCTCGGGCGTCACGCGCATCACGCCGCCGAACTCCGGTGTGTACTCGGGCACCAAGGGCGCGGTCGACGCGTTGACGGGCGTGTGGGCACGCGAGTTCGGGCCAAGGAAGATCCGCGTCAACGCGATCAACCCGGGCCTGGTGGAGACCGAAGGCACCCGCTCGTTCGGCGCCATCGGCTCGGAGATGGAGTCCCATTTCGTCGGCCAGACGCCACTGGGCCGCACGGGCCAGGTGGACGACATCGCGCCGGTGGCGGTGTTCCTGGCGTCTGACGATGCGAAGTGGCTGACGGGCGAAACGCTGCTGACCAGCGGCGGGATGCGCTGAGTCAGTCCATCGCGTCGCCGAACTCGGCGGCGAATGCGTCGATGAACTGAGGAGATCCCGCGAGGGAGAGGGTGACGGTGTGCCAGCCGCCATCCTCTTCCTGCACGAGCAGGTCGTGGTTCCAGGCCATGCCGTCTTCGATGGGGCCGTGCCGGTCCGGAAAGCGGCGGTGCGCCCAATCGAGGATGTTCTGGACCTCGCGCATCACCTCGGCATGGCTTTCCGGGCGGGTGGAAGCCATGGCGTCCAGGGTGCTGATGCCGTCGGTGTCTTCGCTGAGGGTGAAGGTGAGGTAGCGCAAGGTGATAGTGGAGAAGATGTGGAGGGGAAGACGCTCAGGCTCTTGGAGGGACGAGTTTGTGACGCACCAGATCGACAGGTTCAAGGCTGAAGATCGGCGGCGTCGTGCCATGGACCCGCGCATAGCCGCTGCGCTGCACAAGCGCGGACATATGGACTACTGCGTCAACTGGTCGAAAACGCCCTCGGCCATCATGAGAAACGGCATGTGTCCGATCGGCGGTTGAACGTCTGCCAAGGCCTGGAATGCCGGTGTCAGCATCTTCGAAGCAAAGCGTTGCCGATGGACTGGGTCGAGCATCCATGCCTGGAGCTGCGCTTGAAAGGCATGGCGGTCCGAGGCGAAAGCATTGCGGTATTTGCGATCCTCCCAGAAATCCCAGTAGGTCCCAGTCACGAATTGCACGGTAGACACGGGATCTTCGCTTTGCAACCAAAGGTCGAGCAGGGGCTGGACCGCAAATCCACCGATGTGGAACATCAACAGGACACTCAACGGTTCCTCGTGCCATCGGCGTTCGCCGTGCAGGATGAGGGCGAAGTAGGCGAGCGCGAAGCGGTCGAGCACGCGCCGCTCGGCGTCGTTCCAGCTGCCTTCCGGGCACAGCCCGAGTCTGATGAGGGACAGTTCGATGGAGTGATGAATCTCCTCACCCTCGGACAGCAGATCGAGCATGCGGGGCAGGAGGTGCTTCACCTCCTGCACAGGTTGAACGATGCCCTTGGCCGAGCCGTTGTATTCGTAGAGATGCCGGGCGGTGATCTGTTCCAGGGGCCATTCGCGCAACGCTCGTTCGACCTCCTCTGAGACGCAGCACATCAGGCAGACATCCAAAGGGAAGCTCGGCGCTGCGTGGCGGCGGAATGTCTCGTACACCTCGGCCACTGCCGGACGCAGGGAAGGACGGTGAAAGTTCGGGCTCAATGAAATGCTGTCGGCAACGTTCGTGGTGGAGACGCTACCAGAAGACGGATGCAGCCGCGATGGCTGCATCCGTGTCATCGCGGCTCAGTAGTCATCCCGCCCGTGCGTGGCCGTCGTCCACCCCAGGAACTGCATCGACCCCGCGTCCGGCCTGCGCTGCTTGGCCAACTGCTGGAAGTTCGGAATTGCCACGCCGCGGTTCATGTAGCCGTTCACCGCGATGTCCATGTACCCCGCCTCCAGGTGCTGCCCCTGGCAGTTGCGCACGCCGCTGCCGTTCATCAGCGACTTGGCCATGTACTCCAGCCCCTTGGCCAGGCGCGGCGTCGTCTCGCCGGAGCCCGTCCACATCCACACCGAGGTGTCGCCGGCCTGGATCACTGCCATCTCCGCCGCTTGCGCCAGGCCTTCGAGGTTGTATTGCGGATGCGTGCAGTCTCGCGCCTTCAGCTCGTTGACCTCGCCACTGGAGAACACCGACAGCGGGATCATCTCGGTGATGCGCTGAAGCCCGGCCGAGTAGCGCGAGGTGTTGTTCTGGTAGACGCCCGCGGCCATCATCGCCAGACCTGCAGACACCGCCCAGTTGTTGACGCGGGTGCGCGCCTGCTCGGCCTGGTTGTAGAGCCGGTCCACGAAGCCGTTGAAGGTGTTGATGTCGGCCTGCGACCAGCCGGCCTCGCCGTTGTTGTAGTGGCGGATGATCTCCGCCGCGCTCACCCACACCGGGAGCATCCACGCCGCTTCCAGCTGCACCTGCGCCGCATTCGTGCCCGAGGCCACCGAGAACGTGCGGAAGGTGCGCCCCCAGTCGTTGAGGATGGCCACCGCCTTGTCACGGTGCCGCGCGTCACCGGTCTTCACCCAGCGCAGCGCGTTCAGGTAGGCGGCCTGCGCATCGTCCTTGAAGCGCTTCTCCTGGTCGCCGATGGCGCTGCCCACCACCTCCACGTTGGACAGCGCCTTGTGCGGGTAGGTGTGCTCGCTGCGCGCATCGCTGGTCACGGCCTGGTAGCCGATCTTCATCACGCTCGGGTTGGGCGAATTCTGTGCCGCCTTGAAGCTGTCCAGCCTCGCTTGCGTCGCGAAGATGCCGGGGTGGCGGAATGTCGATGGCACCACGGCCTGTGCGCGGCGGACGCCGTCGCTGGCGGATGCGGACATGGCGTCGCTGGTGGCATCGTCGCTGCCGCCGCCACCGCAGGCAGACAACAGGGCCAGGGTGACAGGGGCCAGCGCCCAGCGCAGGCGGCGCGCGGCAGGGGTGTGTTGGAAGCTCATCGGTGTTCTCCTCACTCGTCTCACGAAGGTGGTGGCGAGGGGCCGCGGATGGTTCGGGCACACCGGCGGCGAGCGTGGACACGCTCGTGAACATCCTCAGGTGTGATCCCAACCGTCCAGCCGCCCGCAGGCGCTTGCGCGCACGGGCCGGCGTGGCTCCTCCGACCTCGCGTCGACGTGCCGTCGGGTTCTGGGCGAGGTCTGTTCGCTGGGCCGCTCCATGCATCGTGGAAGCGGTCCCATGGCGTGAGATTGAATCACGCACGGTCATCAGACAAGACGGTGGAAACACCTAGCGTTTGCAACGAAAGTTGTCTGATGACGATGGGCTTGCTTCATTGGCCTTACTTCAACTGCTTGGCCCAATACGTGACCACATTCGTGCGCGGCTGCGAGTTGCCATCCACCGACACGGCCGCGATCTTGTCCACGGTGTCCAGACCGGAGATCACCCGCCCGAACACCGCATACCCGTTGCCGGTGGCGTCGCACACCGTCTTGCCGCGGTCCAGGCAGGCGCTGTTGTCCACGGTGTTGAAGAAGAACTGGCTGGTGGCCGAGTTGGGATCGCTCGTACGGGCCATGGCGATGGTGCCGCGGACGTTGCTCAGGCCGTTGTTGCTCTCGAGCGTGATGGGCGCGTAGGTCGCGACGCTGGCGCCGCTGGCGGTGTAGCCGCCGCCCTGGATCACGAAGCCCGCGACCACGCGGTGATACAGCGTGTTGTCGTAGCGGTTGGCCGTCACGTACTTCAGGAAGTTGGCGACGGTGATGGGCGACTTCGCCGCTTCCAGCTCCACCACGATCTCGCCTTGGGTGGTCAGCATGCACACGGTGTTGAGGGTGCTCGCGTTGGACGCCGCCACGCCTGCGGCGCTGCAGGTGTTCGACGGGGCCGGTGGCGTGGGCGTCGGCGCGGTGCCGGCATCGGAGCCGCCTCCGCCGCAAGCGCTGAGGAAGGCCATGGACATGAACAGCGGGATCAGGCGTGATGTGGTCATGAGATCGGTGGATGTCGGTTGACGAAGATGCCGCGGTGGCGGTCGCCGCGCATTCTCAATGAGCCGCGGCACGGATCGACAAAGCCTTGTGCGCTGGTCGCGTTTGTCTGTTTTGCCATGCACTCAATACAAGTGCAATAGCAAATGAGAACGATTATCAATTGTGTTAGAGTCCGGTCCGTCCCGATGAGGGCTGACCGATTCCGACATGACTGCCGCACCCCATCACCTGCTGTCGACTCCTTCGCCCGCCGCGAGGCTGCCGCGCACCGGTCAGCGCGCCGACTCGCTCACGCCGAACCAGCGGCGGGCGATGGTGGGTGTCATCGTCGCGCTGCATGCCGCCTTGGGCCATGGGCTGATGCAGGTGCGCGAAGTCCGCGAGGCGGTGGCAGAGGTCGCGCCGATCTTCGTGAGCATGGTGGCGCCCGAGAAGCCTCCCGCGCTGCCTGCGCCTGCGGTCACCAAGGCACCGCCGCCGCTGCAGCGGCCCATCGTGACGGCGGCTCCCACGCCCACGCCACAGCCTGAACAGTTCACCGCACCGCCGCCCGAGCCACCAGCACCACCGGTGGCTGTGGCCGTACCGGCACCCACGCCGCCCGCACCTGCGCCCGCTGCCCGCACCATCCCGCCATCAGCCGTCCAGTACCTCGAGCCGCCGCAGCTCGTGTACCCCCGCGCCTCGCGCCGCGCCAGCGAATCAGGCCGCGTGGTGCTGCGCGTCTTCATCGACGAAGCCGGACTGCCGCGGCAGGTGCTGGTGAGCCAGTCCACCGGATTCCCTCGCCTGGACGAAGCCGCTACCGCCGCCATCCAGAAGGCCCGCTTCAAACCCTACACCGTCGACGGCCAGCCGGCATCCGGCTGGGCGCTCGTGCCCCTGTCTTTCGATCTGGAGAAATGATGAACCAAGACACCGCCCTTGGCATGGGCCACTTCATCGCGCAAGCCGATGGCGTGGGCAAGGCCCTGCTCTTCATCCTGCTGGCCATGTCGGTCATCTCCTGGGCCATCCTCGCGGTGAAGGGGCTCACGCTCATCGTGCGGCGCAGCCGCAGCGAGAGCTTCCTCAACCTCTTCTGGAACGCGACCTCGCTCGATGCGGTGGCCAATGAGATCGCCACGCACGGCGCGACCGATCCGTTCTCGCACCTCACCAGCCACGCCATGCACGCGCAGGCCCACCACGCCAAGTACGGCGCGGCCAAGCTGGAGGAGGCGGGCACGGCCAGCGACTTCGTCACCCGCACCATCAAGAAGGTGCTCGACGAAGAGACCATGCGGCTGGAGAACGGGCTCACGCTGCTGGCCACCGTCGGCGCCACCGCGCCCTTCGTGGGCCTGTTCGGCACGGTGTGGGGCGTGTATCACGCGCTGGTGGCCATCGGCATGAGCGGGGCCGGCACGCTCGACAAGGTGGCCGGCCCCGTGGGCGAGGCGCTCATCATGACCGGCCTGGGCCTGGCCGTCGCCATCCCCGCGGTCATGGGCTACAACTGGCTCACGCGTGCCAACCGCGTCATGGTCGCCAAGCTCGATGCCTTCGCCTACGAGCTGCACACCTTCGTCGCCATGGGGCAGCCGCTGGGCGCCGACGGCACGGCCGTGACCAACGTGCGCGCGCTGCCGCAGCGCGTGCAGCCGGCCTGAGGAACGCGCCATGGCTTTCGCGAGTTTCGACAGCAAGAACGCGAGCGCGCCGGTCGCGGACATCAACATGGTGCCGCTCATCGACGTGATGCTGGTGCTGCTGGTGATCTTCATCATCACCGCGCCCTTGCTCACCAACGCGGTGAAGCTGGAGCTGCCCAAGGCGACGTCGCAGGCCAATGAAGCGAAGGCCGAGAAGATCGACTTTGCCATCGATGCGGGCGGCACCTTGTTCTGGAACGGCGAGGCGGTGTCGCGCGCCGAGGCGTCCCGACGCTTCGCGGCCGAGAGCAAGAAGCAGCCGCAGCCCGAAGTGCATCTGCGCGCGGACCAGGCGGTGGCCTATCGCTTCGTGGCGCAGACGCTGGCCGATGCCTCCAAGGCGGGGCTCAGCAAGGTCGGCTTCGTGAGCGATCCCGAGCAACCCTGAGCGGCGCGGCCGCCATCCCATCCTGCTGGCCTCTTCCACAGGGGAGAGGCGGCCCTTGTTCACCCTTTCAACGCACCATGAACCACAAACAGAACCGAGCCGTTCCGCTGAGTCTTCGCGCGGCCACCCTGGCGCTGGCCTTCGGCACCGCACACGCCCAGGAGGCGAAGAAGCCCGATGCCCCCAAGCCTGCCGAAGCCTCGCTGCCCGAGATCAAGGCCACGGCCACGCGCGAGCGCGACAACGGCAGCTCCAGCGCCGGCGCCAAGTTCGACACGCCGGTGCGCGACATCCCGCAATCGGTGACGGTGATCGACCGCAAGATGCTCGACTCGCAGGCCGCTGCATCGCTCAAGGACTCGCTGCGCAACGTGCCCGGCATCACGCTGGGCGCGGGCGAGGGCGGGGTGATCGGTGACAACATCAACCTGCGCGGCTTCTCGGCCCGCACCGACGTGTACCTCGACGGCCTGCGCGATCGCGGCCAGTACACGCGCGACACCTTCTCGCTGGAGGCGGTGGAAGTGCTGAAGGGGCCGTCGTCGATGCTGTTCGGCCGCGGATCCACCGGCGGCGTCATCAACCAGGTCAGCAAGAAGCCGGACCTGCGTGACCGCACCGAAGTCGTCGCGACCCTCAGCACCGACGACTACTACCGCGTGACGGGCGACGTGAACCGCAAGCTGTCCGAAACGTCGGCCGCGCGCGTGGCCATCTTCGGGCAAGACATCCAATCCACCCGCGACGTCGAGCGCCTGAAGGACTTCGGCATCGCGCCCTCGGTACGCTTCGGTATCAACACGCCTACCGAGGTGACTTTCTCGGCGCTTCTCCAGCGCAACCGCGACCTGCCCGACTACGGCTTCCCTTTCGTCACCACCAACGGCGCGGGCACGGTGCGCAAGCCCATCCAGGCTGCGGCCAACGTGTTCTACGGTTACACCGACGACTTCTACAACCAGTCGGTGAACGTGCTCACGGCCGGCATGCAGCACAAGTTCAGCGCGACCACCATGCTGCGCAACCGCACGCTCGTGAGCGCGAACGTGACCGAGGCATCGCCTTCTCCGCTGGGCACGGTGACGCGCACGGGCGGCGGCACGCCTTCGCTGAACGACCCGCTGTCGCTGCTGAGCGCGCCGCGCCAGGACCGCGATCGCGTGATCCATGACAAGAGCTTCAGCAACCAGACCGACCTGGTGATGAAGTTCGGCGACGATGCCCTGCGCCACACCGTGACCACCGGCATCGAGATCGCCCACGAGGAGAGCAAGGAAGACCGCTACGTGTGGAACACCGCGGCCGCGGATGCCGCCATCAACCTGGGCAACCCCGTCAACGGCACGCGCCAGGGCAGCCGCGCGCTCAGCCGCACCGTCACCGGCAAGGCCGACACGCTGGCCGCGTACGTCAACGAGCAGCTGGACATCGGCAAGCAATGGAAGCTGGTCGGCGGCCTGCGTGCCGAGCGTTTCAAGGCCAGCAGCGACCTCGTGAAGTACACGTTGCCCAGCGGCTTCCCGGCCGACACCACGGCGGCGGCGCAACCGAAGTCTGAGACCATGCTGAGCCCGCGTGCCGGCGTGCTGTTCCAGCCCAATGAGGCGCAGTCCTGGTATGCGTCCTACGGCACCTCGTTCAACCCTTCGGCCGAGACCGTCACGGCCACTGCCGCCACCGCGCAGCTCGATGCGGAGAAGAACCGCTCCATCGAAGCCGGCGTGAAGTGGGACGTGCTCGACGGCGAGCTCTCTCTGACGGGTGCGCTCTTCCGCACCGAGAAGACCAACGCCCGCATGCGCGACGGCGCCGGCAGCGTGACAGTCACGGCAGGCCGCATCCGCGTGCAGGGCGTGGAGCTGAGCGCCGCGGGCCGCATCACGCCGACCTGGCAGGTCTTTGGCGGCTACACCTACCTCGATGGCCGCATCGTGCAGTCGCCGGAAGTGGGCACGGGTGTGGATGCCGGCATTGCAGCCCAAGGCAAGCGCACACCGAGCACGCCTCGCCACAACGCCACGGTGTGGACCACCTGGCGCGTGCAGCCGAAATGGGAAATCGGTGGCGGCGTGCTGTATTCCAGTGCCCGCACGCTGAACAACTACGAGACCGCGATGGTCGATGGCTTCACGCGGCTCGATGCGACGGTGGCCTACCTGGAGAAGAACTTCGAGGTGCGGCTGAACTTGCAGAACCTGACGGACAAGCTGTACTTCGAGGGCAGCAGCGCAGGCCGGGCCACGCCGGTGCGCGGCCGTACCGCGCTGGCCAGCGTGGTCTATCGCTTCTGAACCATGATCGTCCAGCTTCCCGACGTACTCACGCACGAGCAGGTGCTTGCCGTGCGTTCGCAGTTGCTTGCCGCCGACTGGGTCAGCGGCCTCGCCACCGCAGGGCACCAGGGCGCCCCGGTGAAGAACAACCGGCAATTGCGCGAAGGTTCACCGCTGGCCGCGGCGCTGGGTGACGTTGTGCTTGCGGCGCTGGAGAAGCATCCTCTCTTCATCAGCGCCGCACTGCCCGCCAAGGTCTACCCGCCCATGTTCAACCGCTACGAGGGCGGAGAAGCCTTCGGCAACCACGTGGACAACGCCATCCGGCTCATGCCCGGCAGCGGGGAACGCATCCGGACCGACCTGTCGGCCACGCTCTTCCTGTGCGAGCCGCTGGACTACGACGGCGGAGAGCTGCTGATCGAGGACGTGTATGGCGCCCAGTCCGTCAAGCTGCCCGCGGGCCACATGGTGCTGTACCCGTCCACCAGCTTGCATCGCGTCGAGCCGGTGACGCGCGGGGCTCGCCTGGCCTGCTTCTTCTGGGTGCAGAGCATGGTGCGTGATGCCGGCCAGCGCAGCCTGCTGCTGGACATGGACACGTCCATCCAGCGGCTGGCACAGACTGGCGCCGACGAAGGAGCCCGCGTGCAACTCACCGGCTGCTATCACAACCTTCTGCGCATGTGGGCTTCGCCGTAGCGCGACGTCGTCACGTCGCGCGCGGCACCGCCTTGGCGACCAGGTAGCCGGTGTGGCTGATGCCGAGCAAGGTCACCATGCTGGAGTCCAGTACCGGCAGTTCGTGCAGGCCTCCTGTGGGGATGCTGCCGAAGCGGGTCCACAGCAGACTGGCATAGGCCACCACGGTGACGAGCGTGAAGAAGAACATCTGGATGCGCGTGAGGTCCAGGTGAGGAGAGGGCGGCTTGGCGGGGTCTTCCTGCTCGCTCTTGAACAGGTCCGACCACTGGGCGGCGTCGGGCGAGGCATTGACCCGGGGCTTCTGTGTCGGGGCGGCCAGCGTCAGGGCCTGCTGCTTGTTGTTGGACAGGATCAGCGGGGAGGCGACGAGCGAGGTGGCGCTGATGCCCATGAGCGCCCACAGTTCGTGCGGTACCGCGATGCTCAGCGCGGAAGCATCTTTCGCGGCGATGTTGCTCATCGCTGCGCAGAAGAACGCGGACAGGATCAGCACCGTCCACAAGGCCATCTGGAAGCGCGACAGCGAGATGACGTTGCGCTCGTCGATCAGGGCGCCTCGCCACACGCCCGTGACGCCCCTGCCGGCGACCAGCGTGAACACGGCCATCAGGACCAGCACGGCGATCCAGCTGCGCTGCGGGACGGGATCGATCAGCGGCCACACGATGATGGCCAGGCCATTCAGGGTCAGTGCCAGGGGATACATGCGAGGTCTCCGGGTGGATGCCGCGATACGGCGGGGTTCAGCGTTTCGTCAATGCATCGACCAGGACACCGCCTTCGATTGCCACCAGATTGCGAAGCGTCTGCGCCTGTGGGCATGGCGTCCTTTCGTCGGCGCCCGATGAACTCGGACCGAGGAATTCTTTTCGCGCTGCGAGCGCGGCGCATCCGCACATTGGATGAGGTGTTTCGCATCACTTCCCGGCTCGCCGAAAGTCCAGCCTTGGAAAACGTGATCGATCACGACAGGATTGTCGTTGTAGTCACGCCCGAACAGGTTCTCCACCCAGAGAGCACCGAGATGGTCGCCAACTTCTTGTTCCAGGTCTCTTCGACAACCCCGCGGCAGCTGTGCACCGGTGTACCGCAAGAGCAGCCGTGTTTGCAACGAGAATCCCTGTGTTGCGACGCCAATGATGGCAAGGAGGACCACATGATCAAAGTCACCGTGATGTACCCGTACACCGAAGGCGCACGCTTCGACCACGCTTACTACCGCGACCGGCACATGCCGATGGTCAAGGCCAGGCTGGGCAGTGCCTGCGCCTACTACACCGTCGAAAAGGGGCTGGCGGGCAGGGAGCCTGGTTCGCCGCCAGCCTTCGTGGCGATGTGTGCGTTCATTTGTGACTCGGCCGAAGCCTACCTCGCCGCGTCGCAGGAGCACCGGGCCGAGATCCGGGGCGACATCGCCAACTACACCGACATCGTGCCGGTGGTCCAGATCAGCGAGGTTGTCGTCGAGAGGTCGGATCGTTGATCGCACCGGACGGAGCTTGACGACACCCGGGCGCCTGGTGCCAGGATGCGAAAATCGGTCCTGTAGTACGAACAGGGAGGTGGAAGAAAATGGAGTTCTCACACGCAGTTCAGGCATGCCTTCAGAGGTACGCCGATTTCCAGGGCCGCGCGTCTCGGGCCGAGTACTGGTGGTGGGTTCTGTTCTTGTTTCTCGTTTCGTCGGCGCTCGCGATCGTGCACGAGAAGCTGTGCGACTTGTTCTGGCTTGCCGTGCTGGTGCCAACAGTGGCGGTCACGACCAGAAGACTGCATGACACCAATCGCAGCGGGTGGTGGCAGCTTATCGAACTCGTTCCCCTTGTCGGGTTCATTCTCATGATCGTCTGGCTCGTCGAAAAACCTGCGGAGCCGAATCGCTTTGAGCAAACAAGCTTGCGCGAAGCCTAGCCCTTCTGACCGGCGCGGATAATATTTCGCTCGTTGGCACCGTCGGATTGGTCGATGCACGGACTCCGTGGCTCCCGCCGGTGCATGGTCAGTGCCACGTGTGTGCGTGCATGGGAGACATGGGAATGAACCTGGGATTCATCAAGCGGGCAGTCTGGCCCTTGGCAGCGGCGGCGCTGCTGTGCGTCTCGTCGGTGAGGGCGCAAGCGCCGGTGGAAGAAATTCCGATCGAGACACTGTTCAAGAAGCCGGCGTTCACCGGCCTGGTGCTCTCCCCGGACCAGAAGTTCATGGCGGCACTGATGCCGTCCAATGGCCGCAGCAACCTTGCGGTCATCGACCTCGAGAACCGAAAGGCTGTGCGGCTGACCAACTTCCGCGACCTGGATGTGCTTCAGCCGCGCTGGGTGAACAACGAGCGGATCGCCTTCACGCTGGTCGACATGCAAGGGATCGAGACGCGCAACACCGGTGGCCTCTTCGCCATCGACCGCGATGGATCGCGAGAACGCATGCTGGTGGAACCCATGGACGGTGGTTCGTCCGTGAAGTTTGTCTGGCGCACCACCCGCATCCTCGGGCGCATCAAGGGCAACAAGGAAGAAGTCCTGGTCGAGGCCAACGACCGCAATGTCGAAACCGCCGACATCTATCGGATGAACACCCTCTCCGGGCGGAAGACCCTCGTGACGGACCGGGGCCCCGGCCACGTCGTCAGGTGGGTGCTCGACGACGACATGGCGCCGAGGGCGACCTTCAACCACGACAGCAAGAAGAATCGCTGGTGGTTCAGCCTGCTCAAGGGCGGCGAGTGGGTCACGGCCGCCCAATGGGACGAGCAGTTGCGCGACGTCGTGATTCCCATGGCCTTTGACCCGCAGGACAGCAACACGCTCTATGTCGCGAGCAACGTCGGCCGCGACACGCTGGCTCTCTTCAAGTACGACGTGCAGGCCGGCAAGCTCGGCGAGCTGGTGTTCGGCGACGCCCGCTACGACATCGCATCGTTCGGCCTCATCGGCGAGGCCCTGGGCGAAGGCGGCAACCTGATCTTCGCCGGCACCGAGGAGTCCCCGGGCAAGCTCGTGGGCATCTCCTACCAGGCTGACAAGCCGCGCCGGTACTTCTTCGATGAAGCCGCCGCGCGAACCCAGGCCATGGTCGACGCTTCCTTGCCGGGCATGAACAACTCCTTCAGCCTCAGCGCATCGACGACGCTCGTCTTCTCCCGCTCGGACACCAACCCCGGCCAGTACTTCCTGTTCGACCGCGACAAGCGCCGGCTGGAGGACACCGGCATCCGCGTGCGGCCCGACATCGATCCGAAGAAGATGGCGCCGATGATGCCCGTGAGCTGGACGGCGCGCGACGGCGTGCGCATCGACGGCTACCTCACCTTGCCGAAGAACTACGTCAAGGGCTCTCCGGTGCCGCTCATCCTGCACCCGCACGGCGGGCCCTGGGCCAAGGACAACTGGCAGTACAACGCGGAAGTGCAGTTCATGGCCAACCGTGGCTATGCGGTCTTGCAGCCGAACTTCCGCGGTTCCACCGGCTATGGTGCCAATCACCTGCGCTTGAGCTACAAGCACTGGGGCGACACCATGATCGACGACATGATCGATGGCGTCGAATGGGCCATCAAGGAAGGCTACGCCGACCGCAAGCGCGTGGCGGTGTATGGCGCAAGCTACGGCGGCTATGCCACGCTGCAGGCGATGGTGCGGCGGCCCGATCTCTTCAAGTGGGGCGTGAACTACGTGGGCGTGACCGACATGGCCGTCCACCAGGACACGCAACCGGCGCAGCTCTACAGCGACTTCAGCGACCTTGCGAAGATCATCAACGGCGACCAGTCGGCCGACAAGGACCTGTTCGAGAAGCAATCACCGGCTCGCCACGTGGACAAGATCGCCGCGCCGGTGTTCCACGCCTACGGCGGCGAGGACAGGAACGTGGACTTTGCCAACGGCCGCACGATCAAGTCGGCATTCGACAAGGCCAAGAAGCCCTTCGAATGGATGTTCGTGAGCGACGAAGCCCACGGCTACCGCCAGGATGCGAATGTCTTCGAGTTCTACAACCGCTTCGACAAGTTCATGAAGGCGAACACGCCGGCCGTGGCGCCGATGGCCTCGACCAAGTAGGCGAAGGTTCAGGCACCGCCGTTGAGCGGTTGCTGCTTGGGCGTTTGGGTGGTGTCAATGGGGGCATGAAGATCCGCCACAATGGGATCAGCACCCACGCACGACCACTGTCGAGCATACCCATGGACGCAGAGCCAGTTTCCGCCGTCCCCGACGGGACGCGACCAGATGCTGGCTTCTTCAGGAAAATTTTCTTCATGACCCCCAATCTCCGGATTTCCCGTTTACTCCCTTCCGTCGTTGCAACCGCGATCCTGGTCTGTTCGGTTGGGGCTGCTTCCGGCAAGCCGCATTCCAAACCCCACGCCGCAGCTCACAAGTCAAAGCCGGCCGCCGAATCCACCGAACCCGCGATGACCACCGACGCGAATGGGCAGTCCGTGCCGGTGCTGGCCAACAAGGCGTGGGTGCTCATGGACTTCAACACGGGGCAGGTCATCGCCTCGTCCAATCCGGACGAACCGCTGCCGCCCGCGTCCCTGACCAAGATGATGACCAGCTACCTGGTGGAACAGGGGCTCAAGAGCGGCAAGCTGAAGCCCAACGACCCGGTCACCATGAGCCAGAGCGCCTGGTGCCGCGGTGGCAAGGACGGCGACAGCTGCATGTTCGTGCCGCTCAATGCGCAGGCGTCCTTGATGGACATGCTGCGTGGTGTCGTCATCGACAGCGGGAACGACGCCTCGAAGGCCTTGGCCGAGCACATCGGTGGCTCGGAAGCCGGGTTCGTCGTCATGATGAACGCGGAAGCGGCCAAGCTGGGCATGACGCGCACGCACTTCGAGAATTCGGCCGGGCTGCCCCATCCCAACCACAAGGCCTCGGCACGCGACCTGGCCGTGCTTGCCCAGGCGATCATCCGCAACAGTGCCGAGTACTACCCGATCTACGCGGAGCACGAGTTCACCTACAACGGCATCAAGCAGGGCAATCGCAATGCGTTGCTGTACACCGATCCGACGGTCGACGGACTCAAGACGGGGCACACGGAGGAAGCCGGCTACTGCCTGACCGCATCGGCCAAGCGCAACGGCATGCGCCTGATCTCGGTCATCATGAACGCCAACAGCGCGCAAGCCCGCGCTGACCAGACGCGGGTGCTGTTCAACTGGGGCTACGCCAACTTCGAGGAGGCCACCCCCGTCCAGGCAGGCACGACGCTGGCCACCGCCAAGGTGCAGTACGGCGTGGCGCCCGATGTGGCCGCGGGCGCTGCACAGGCATTGACGCTGATGATCCCCAAGGGACAAGGCGCCGCGGTCAAGACCTCGGTCTCGCTGAACCCCGGCCTGGAGGCGCCGGTTGCCAAGGGTGCGGTGATCGGCAAGCTTGTCGTCACCGCCAACGGCAAGCAACTCGGGGAGGCGCCGGTCGTCGCGCTGGCAGGCGTGGAGCGTGCCGGATTCTTCCTGCGCTTGCGCCAGCGCATCTCCGGTTGGTTCTCAAAGTAGCTCATTCGGCAGCCGCGGACTCGTTCTCTGTGTGCCGGTCAGGCTCCGTGGTGCGGAGGATTTCCTTCAGGACAGAAGTGGCGTAAATCCCGGCGGGCAAAGTGAACGTGAGCACCAGTTGATCGGCTTGCGGCCATTCCCATGACATGTCCGCCGGGCTCGCCACCAGGGCGCGGCGCTCCTGATCCAGACCGGCGTGTTCCATGCCGTCGCACAAGGCGGCGTGACGTTCAGCCACTCCGTTTTCCAGGGCCTGCGCCTGATCGGTGGCGATCACGCGGCCCCGCCCCCAGAGCGGTCCGGTGGGCCGGCCCGCCTCGTCCATCACGTCACCGGGCAGGGTCTTGCCCCAGAGTCCCTGTTGAATTCGCAGCGCCAGCACTTCATTGAAGACGAAGGAGCGCACCGCCGACAGGTAGATGCCCTTCTTCTTCGGGTTGCGCACGCGGATTTCGCGCGCCAGCATGGCACGGCCCTGCTCGACGTTGCCGCCGTCGTGGCCGAAACGCTGAGCGCCGAAGTAGTTGGGCGCGCCGAGTGACGCAATGGCCTGAAGATTGGGCTCAATGGCGTCGCGGTCGCCGGTCACGTCACGCAGCACGATGCGGAATCGGTTGCCCTGCAGATCACCGGGGCGCAGCTTTTTCACGTGGCGGCTCTGGCCCAGTACCTTGAATTCCGGGTGCTTAAGCTGGGTCAGGTCGGGCGTCTCGCCTTTCCCTTTCGCATTCGGCAGATAGATGCTGAACCACTGGCGGGTGATGGCGTAGCGGTCCTTGAGGCCGGCATAGCCCACGTCCCTTTCTTGCACGTTGGCGGCTTCGGCCAACTGCTGGGCGACGAAGGCGGTGTTGGCACCGTTCTTTTCGATGTCCAGCCAGATGTGTTCGCCCTCACCGCAGGGGAGCTGCAGCGGCAGTTCGGTCACGATGAAATCCTCGTTGAGGAATTTCAGGGTGGCGCTGGCGCCGCTGGCCGGATAAGCGTTGGGCCACTGCGGCAAGGTCGTGTATTGAGCGTCTGTCATGTGCAGTCTGACGGCACCAGTTGTAGAGAGGGACAGGCTGCCTGGCCGTCCAGGGGCAGTCCAGGCAGTGATTGTCTCCGTGCCCGCATGCCCTGATGAGTTGGTGCTGGACGTCAACGGTGAGACGTCCGAATCGAGCATCACATCCCTGAGCAACTTCCGATTCTCTGCAATTCTCCGCGGCCGTCTGCGTTGCCAGGAGTTCGGAGTTGCTGCCCGGACACGAGGCCGTCGAACATGTCGAGCGGCACTTCTCCCGCTGCTGCGGCATAGCCTGCGGCATTCGGGTGCAGATGGTCGCCGCTCGCCAGGCGCGCCAACAACCGGGTCTGGCGCAGCGGGTCTCGCAGCGAGGCGTCGAGGTCAATCACCGCATCGAACTCGCCGCTTCCGCGGATCCAGTCATTCACCACGCGGCGCATGGCTTCCTTGGCCGGTGTGTCGTAGGCCGGCAGCACAGTCACACCTTCAACAGGTGTCAGGGTCGTGCCGATCACGCGCAGGCCAGCTTTGTGGCCCCGCGCGATGAGCACCCGATAGCCCGCGATGAGCGAATCGGCTGTCGCACTCTCGCCCACAGGCGCGACCCCGCCGCCAAAGCCGATGTCGTTGGTGCCGAGGTGGATGATCACGGCTCGGACACCGGACTGGCAAAGCACGTCGCGCTCGAAGCGGGCGACGCCAGCTTCGCCAAGCGCATGGCCGAAATCCGGAACCCCCGGCGCGTGTCTGCTCGCACTGTCGTAAAGCAGCCTGTTGCCGATCAGACCTTCGTTGAGCACCGAAATATTCGCGTGCTCGGCGCCAGCCTTGTGCAAACGCGCGGCCAACGCGTCCGTCCAGCGCGTATTGGTGTCGGGATCGGTACCGTCGCCGTCGACCAGCGAGTCGCCGAGGACCACCACTGCGGCGGCTGCGCCCCTCACCTCGACATCGACGCCGGTCAGGAAGGGCCAGTTGTCAATGGTGCGAGCGTTTGGCAGGTGTTCGGCGCCAGTGACATTGCCCCGCCCAGCACTGACGTAGCTCGTCTGCTGTGCGAGCGCATGCACGGTGCTCGCAGCGATGCGGCCCGCGGCATACAGACTCACCGCCAGATCAGACAGTGCGGGCACATCGAGGTCGACCGGATCGCTGACGACCGTTTCGCCGGGTGCCACCACGACGTCCGCACGGCCGCCGAAAGAAAGCGCTCGATCAGACGAAGCGTCGATGCTGCCGCCGCCCGCGCGTCTCGCGACATGCGCTGCTGCGATGGTCAATGGCACGAGGCCATGCGTGTTTGACAGGCGGATGCGTACGCGTTCGCCGCCCAAGCTCGTGTGCACAATCAAGCGCAGCGTGACGTCCTGGTAACGATCCACCGTGCCAGGGAACGCAGGCTGCGGCGCCGCTGCCCACGTGCCAACCCATGTCCGCGGGGCGCCTTGAGCCAGCGAGGCCGCACTCAAGGCGACCATGCCAGCGGCCAACACCACGCCACGCATCACCATGAAGAATGACGGGAACGCGCGGTGCGTATGCGCGCCACGTACCGGGCGGGGGGTGAAAGGGCGTTTGTTCATGTTCGGCAGGGTATCCGTCGCACGACGGGCTGGCGGGCACGTTGCGACGAAGCACTGATTTCCGTGGGCGAACGGTGGAGCAGGTCCGTCTTGGCGGCCAGGGGCGGACGACTGCAAACGGTGGCTTGCGGGATCGCTGGTACGCTTTTGGGGATGTCGACCATCTCTCCCGTCATCTCCCAGCGTTCCCGTCTTCGCGGGGCAATCTACGGCCTTCTCGTTGGTGACGCTTTGGGCGTCCCCTACGAATTCTCAAGTGCTGAAGATCTGCCGAAGCAGAACCTCATTGAGATGGAGCCGCCGCCCGCTTTCGATCGAGCGCACGCGGGCGTGCCTCCTGGTACCTGGAGCGATGACGGCGCGCAGGCATTGCATCTTCTTAGCGTTCTCCTGCAAGGCGACGTCGACATTGAGGGCCGCCTGGCACAGGGATTGCAATCTTGGCTCGCGCGTGGAGAGCTGACACCGGATGGGCGCGTTTTCGACATTGGTATTCAGACGCAGGAAGCGTTGTCTCGCCTCGCGCGAGGAGTGCCGGCGAACCAGAGCGGCTTATGCGAAGAGCGAAGCAATGGGAACGGGTCACTCATGCGAGTGCTTCCAGCCGCCCTTGTACCTGCCGAGGGTGACCACGTGCTGCTTGACAGAGCGCGAAGACAAAGTCTCCCCACGCATGGGCATACGAGATCGTTGCTCGCCTGCTCCCTGTCGACGTTGATCTCAGCCAGGCTGCTCAACGGCACTGGTTTCATTGAGGCACTAGACCAGGCGCAGGAGTGTCTCGAAACAATGACGATTCGAGAGGAAAGAGACGAGCTTCGAGTGTTGCTGGACGGGAGGTTGGACCCACCCAGTGGAAGTGGCTACGTGGTGGATTGTCTTTGGTCCTCCGTCGCCGCAGTCCTTCGCACCCGCAACTTCGAAGATTGCGTTCGCACCGCGATTGGCTTCGGAAACGATACAGACACGACTGCCTGCGTTGCTGGAGGCTGGGCTGGGCTGCTCTATGGCGAAGAAGCGATCCCGCTACGGTGGCGTGAACAACTGCGGGGAAAACAACTCGTTGAACCGTTGCTACAGCGTCTGACCGATTGCTGGGTCTAGTCACGGCCATGAGCGGTCAATCATGCTGACGGCCGACAGCAGACAGTCACTGCGATGCTGTAGCTTCCGGTGAGCGCTTGGCGATCAGGCCGGCCAAGAGAGTGAGTTGCTGCGTTTGCATCTCCAGCAACTCGGTCCACTGCGTTTCCCGCAGCGCATCGATCTTCTCGTGCAGCAGCATGATTTCCAACTCGGCCTTGAGGTTGACTTCGTAGTCGTGTTCCGCGGTGATGCGATCCTTCGCGGATTGGCGGTTCTGTGACATCAGGATGATCGGCGCCTGGATGGCTGCAAGCATCGAAAGAAAGAGGTTGAGCAGGATGTATGGATAGGGGTCGAATGTGCTCGCTGTGGCGAACAGGATGGCCGCATTGAGCGAAACCCACAGCACCATGGCTGCGGCAAACAGGCCGACGAAGGCCCATGAGCCACCGAAGAGCGCCACCGCATCCGCAGCACGCTGCCCTCGAGATGGTGTGGTGGACTCGAACTGGCTTGCCAGATTGCGGGCAATGTGCGTTCGCTGCGCGACGTGGCGTGCCACCTTTTTCGCGTGCTCGTCCAGCGCGACAAACGAGGTGCCGAGCAGTCTGTGCGCGATTTCATCAGGCTTGTGCTTGCCGCGGGATTTCGATCCAGCCGGAGTCTGCGGACACAATGCCGCTGACGTGGGAGTGTCTACCGGTTTGCTCACGGTGTGATCGCAACCTTGAGGACGCCATCGCGTTGATGACTGAAGAGCTCGTAGGCAGCCTCGATGTCATCGAGCTTGAAGCGGTGAGTGACCATCGCCGACAGGTCGACCCTGCGTGCAGCAATGACCGCCATCAAGCGTCGCATGCGTTCCTTGCCGCCCGGGCACAACGTGGTGACGATCTTGTGATCCCCAAGTCCCGCGCCGAAGGGCCCCAGCGGGATGGTGAGGTCGGTAGAGTACACGCCCAGGCTGGACAAGGTGCCTCCGGGTCGCAGGGCACGCAGGCTTGCATCGAACGTCTGCTGCGTTCCAAGAGCCTCGATCGCCACATCAACTCCACGGCCATGTGTGAGCCGCATGATCTCGGCCACCGGGTCGACCCGGCTGCTGTCAATGACATGGTCGGCCCCCATCTGCCGCGCCATGGCGAGTCGATCGGGCAACCGGTCGACTCCGATCACCAGGCTTGCACCGCTGAGCTTGGCGCCGGCAGTTGCGCACAGGCCGATGGGCCCTTGCGCGAAGACGGCCACCATGTCGCCAATCCCGACGCCGGCGGTTTCCGCGCCGCTGAAGCCCGTTGACATGATGTCCGGACACATCAGCACCTGCTCATCGCTGAGATCGTCAGGTACCGGTGCCAGGTTGGCCATCGCGTCGGGCACGAGTACGAACTCGGCTTGACAGCCGTCGATGGTGTTGCCCAGCTTCCAGCCGCCCATTGCCTTCCAGCCGTGCTCGGTGCCTGCCCCGTCTTGCGAGCAGACGCCGCACAAGCAGGCGTTGCTCCACCCGCTCGGGGTGATGGCTCCGGAAACCACGCGTTGGCCTTCGAGATAGCCTCTCACGGCCGAACCGAGCCTCTCGATCACGCCAACCGGCTCATGACCGATGGTCAGACCGCGCGCCACCGGATACTCACCTTTCAGGATGTGCACGTCAGTGCCACAAATGGTGGTCGTCGTCACCCGCAGGAGTGCATCGAGGGCGCCGACCTCCGGAACGGGTTTCTCGTCCAGGACGATGCGTCCAGGCGCCACGAATATCGCGGCTTTCATTTTGCGGGTAGTCATCTGCACCACTGTGCCGACCTCAATGGCCAGGTTCTGTGCGCTGTCGTACGGTTCATCGTGAGTCGAGCCCCGTACCGACTCAGGAATCGGCAGGGAGTGTCTGTTGGCGCACATACATCGGAGCTGCTCGAAGCGCACCCTGGCTGGCGATGCACGCACAGTGGGAGCCATCATGAGTGAAGCTGCTCTGCCTCTCACCGACGAGGACGATGGTTCCTTGTCGCCATGGTGGGTTCGTGCAGTGTTGATCGTGATGGCACTCGGCTTTTCCGGCCTCATCGCGGTGACCTTGCTCGCTTACCGCAATGCACCACCCATCCCGATGCAGGCGACCGACCCGGCGGGCTCGCTGCAGTTCAGCGGCGAAGACGTTGCCGAAGGGCAGGCCGTGTTCCTGAAATACGGGCTGATGGCCAACGGAAGCATCTGGGGCCATGGTGCCTACCTCGGGCCCGACTACTCTGCCGAGGCCTTGCACCGAATGGGCGAGGCCACCGCGCAGTCCATCGCGCAGGCCCGTCACCAGCTGCCCCTTTCAGCTCTGACGCCATCTCAGCAGGCTGCGGTGCGCGCCGAAGCGGCCGTCGAGCTGAAGACCAACCGCTACGAGCCCGCCACCGGGGTGTTGCGGCTGACCGCCTCGCAAGCCACGGCACATCGCGAACTGATCGAGCACTGGACCCGCTACTTTCACGACCCCGCACTCAATGGTGGGCTCCAGGCCGACCTGATCACGGATCGCATGGAACTGAGGCAGTTCACGGCCTTCGTCAGCTGGGCCGCGTGGGCATCTGTTGCCACACGGCCGGGTGAGGACTATTCCTATACCAACAACTTTCCCTACGACCCGGATGTCGGCAACCGCCCGATCGCCGGTGCGCTCTTCTGGAGCGCCCTCAGCCTCGCAGTGCTGCTGGCCGGCATCGCCGTGGTGCTGCTGGCCTTCGGCAAGTTCGACTACCTCGGCTGGGTCATCCGGGACCACAAGGTCAGGCCGCAATTGGTGCCCGGTCCAGCCAGCGCCGGGCAAAAGGCGTTGGTCAAGTTCTTCGTGGTGGTCTCCGTGCTCCTGCTGGGGCAAGCCCTGGTGGGTGGTGGTGTCGCACACTATCGCGCCGACCCAGGTGGCTTCTATGGCTTCGATCTCGAACGCATCTTCCCCAGCAATCTGTTACGAACCTGGCACCTGCAACTGGCGATCTTCTGGATCGCGACCGCCTATGTCGCGGCGGCGTTGTTCCTCGGGCGGTCACTGCGCAAGGATGAGCCGCGCTGGTTGACTGCGGTGACACATGGACTCTTCGCCGCCTTTGCCGTGGTGATTGGTGGCAGTCTGATCGGGGAATGGCTGGGCATCACGCAGGTGCTCGGCGATTGGTGGTTCTGGCTCGGCAATCAGGGCTGGGAGTACCTGGAACTCGGCCGAGTCTGGCAATACCTGCTGGTGGCGGGACTCTTCGTGTGGTTCGCACTGCTGTGGAGCCTGGTGCGACCCCACGCGCTTGCGAGCCCCAGGGCGCAACCCATCGTCAGGATGTTCCTGGTCGCCGCCATTGCGATTCCACTGTTCTACATTCCAGCGCTGTTCATCGGTGCCAAGGCAAACTACACGGTGGTCGACACTTGGCGCTTTTGGATCGTCCACCTGTGGGTCGAAGGATTCTTCGAATTCTTTGCCACGACCGTGGTGGCGCTCACGTTCTTCCAGATCGGCTTGGCTGGCCGCAATGTCGCGTTGCGCGTGATCTACCTCGACGCGATCCTCTATTTCCTCGGTGGGCTGATGGGGACCGGGCATCACTGGTACTTCACCGGCCAGAGCAACTTCAACATGGCCTTGTCGGCATTGTTCTCAGCCCTCGAAGTGGTTCCGCTGACCTTGCTGACGCTGGACGCATGGGACTTCGTGCGCACGACGCGCGGCGAACGCGACGCCACCGGCACGGCGATGAAGATTCCGCACAAATGGGCCTTCTACTTCCTGATGGCAGTCGGTTTCTGGAACTTCGTCGGCGCAGGGATGCTTGGCTTCCTGATCAACCTGCCCATCGTCAGCTACTACGAAGTTGGCACGTTGCTGACGCCCGCTCACGGGCACTCGGCCATGATGGGTGTCTTCGGCATGCTGGGGATCGCGCTGATGGTCTTCGTGCTGCGCCAGACCAGCGACGACACGCGGTGGCCCGCGGTCGAAAGGTATGTCCGTGTGGCGTTTTGGGGCACCAACCTGGGCTTGGTGCTGATGGTGGTCCTGAGTCTGTTCCCGGCCGGGCTTTTGCAACTGTGGGACGTCCTGCACAACGGCTACTGGCATGCCCGCAGCCTGGACTACATCGGCAGCGAACGATCCCACCTGCTCGAATGGATGCGCATGCCGGGCGACGTGGTATTCATCGTGTTCGGGGCCTTGCCGCTGGTGATTGCATCGGTCAAGGCCTACCTTGGCGTGCGTGCGGGCGCCAAGGTGCACCGCACGCTGCTCGATTCAACGAAGCTGCCGGCGCAATTCTTGAAATGAACTCACCCGTCCGAGGCCGCTGCAACACGGCCTCGACGTGCGCTCAAGGTTCTCGCACTCGGCCTGGACTCCAAGCTGTCACTCGCGGCGCTCCAAGACTTCAAACGCAGCCATGCCGCAAAGCATCGCCGCGACAAAGATCAGGGCATTGGTTTGTCCCATCCCAAGCGCCACCAGGGCCGGGCCAGGACAGAAGCCTGCGATGCCCCAGCCCATTCCGAACACCGCACTGCCGGCAATGAGCCGTCGGTCAATGCGACGGGCCTGCGGCAGAGCCATGGTCAGTCCCAGGACCGACACCTTCCGGCGGCCTGCGACGGCCAGCGCGGGCGCCGCCACGCCAATGGCGCCCACCATCACCAGCATCAGGGAGGGATCCCATCGTCCGGCAAGGTCCAGGAAGGCGAGCACCTTGGCCGGATTGACCATGCCCGACAGGATCAGGCCAAGCCCGAAGACCAGGCCTGCAAGAAGAGAGGTGAAGACAGGCATGTCCGTCTCCTCACCATGCCCGCAGGTGAAGGGTCACGTAAGCCGTGATGAAGCCCATCGCCATGAATGTCAGCGTGGCCACGATGGAGCGGGGCGAGAGCCGGGCCACGCCGCACACGCCATGGCCGCTGGTGCATCCGGACCCGTACCGCGTGCCCAGGCCGACCAGGCATCCCGCGACGACCAGACCCAGCGGCGTTGCAGAGCTCTGAGGCGCGGCGGGGCCGGTGAAGAGACTCGTGAACAGGAGCGGCGACGCCAACAGTCCCGCCACGAACGCCGCCCGCCAGGCGATGTCGCCCGCAGCGGGGCGCAGCAGTCCACCCACGATGCCACTGATGCCGGCGATGCGGCCATTGAGCAGCACGAGCATGGCCACGGCCATCCCGATGAGGGCACCGCCGGCCAGCGAGGTCCAGGGGGTGAATGCAGTCCAGTCGATGGTCATGGTGTGAGCGCGGCGTGATGACGTGTGTGCCGATGATCTCCGAGTTTCCGGCATCGACCCAGCCTGGGAAGGCCGGCCTGACCGTCACTCGTGCAGCACGCACCCGACCACGTCGCAGGTGCGGTCAAAAAGATGGTCAGGCGTCACGGCAGCTGAAAGTGCTCCAATTGGAATCCATATGGAATCCAATTGGATGGTATGAACGCTGACAATCACCCGATCCAGCCGAGGCAAAAGGCCGGAGAAACCGAAAAAATGACGATCAACGTGGGCGTGGTCGACCTGGGCCAGGTCGACTTGTTGGTGCAGGAAGGTTTCTATTCAAACCGGTCTGACCTGATCAGAACGGCACTGCGCAACCAGCTCGCTTTGCACTCGGATGTGCTGAAGCAAACGCTGGCGCGCCGAACGCTCACCGTGGGCTTGCAGCACTTCAGCCGCGCAGACCTGGAGCAGGCCGTCGCTGCCGGTCAGCGGCTTCACATCCAGGTCGTCGGGCTGGCTCGCATTGCCGACGACGTGACCCCCGAACTCGCGCGCGCCGCCATCGAATCCGTGACGGTGCTGGGCGCATTCCAAGCCAGTACCGCCGTGCGACGGGCCTTGTCCGGCCGCATCCACTAGTTTCTTCCTCATCAAAGGAAAGTTCTCATGAAGTACCCCCGCCATTCCCATGTGCCGCGCTTCGACGCGGCGAGCATCACCGAAACCATCGAGCGTGCCCTGGCGTCTGCAGGCCTCGATACCAAAGCGGGGCCAATGCAGGACGTCACTGACACCATACGCAAAGCCCTCTCCGCTGGCGGGATGGCCGCGCCCTCGTGGGCATCCAGCACGGACCCGCATTGCGTCGATGTCGAGGCTCGCCTTGTTGTCGAGCCGCAAGACAAGGTTGTGGACTTTGTACCCAGGCCGGGAATCGCCAAACGCGAGGAGCCCGGCACCTTCGTGACTCGCGAGTTCACCAACCACGCCGGGACGCGGGCGTACAAGCTGTACGTTCCTGCCCATGCATCGGCGCCGATGCCGGTGGTGGTGATGCTGCATGGCTGCACCCAATCGGCCAATGACTTCGCCACGGGAACGAAGATGAATCGATTGGCTGACGAGCATGGCTTCCTGGTGGTGTATCCCGAGCAGCCTGCGCATGCCAACCCGTCGAAGTGCTGGAACTGGTTCAAGTCCCAGGACCAATTGCGCGACTGCGGCGAGCCGTCGTTGATCGCTGGAATCGTGCGCGAGGTGGTCGCGAACCACGACGCCGACCCGCAACGGATTTTCGTGGCGGGGCTCTCGGCCGGCGCTGCGATGGCCATCGTGCTGGGCGAGACGTATCCGGAGTTGTTTGCCGGTGTGGGTGCTCATTCAGGCCTGGCGTATGGAAGTGCCCATGACATCCCCTCGGCGATGCTGGCGATGAAGGGCGGCCGAAGCGGAATACGGCATCCGCGGGGGCTTCCCGGCACGCCACCGGTGCCTCGCAGAAAGGCGGCGCAGGCGGTGCCCATCATCGTCTTCCACGGCGACCGGGACCACACGGTCCAGCACGCCAATGGCGAGGAGATCATCCGGCAGGCGGCCGATGCGCACGCGGCCGATGCAGGAGAAGGCTTGCGCACACGCGTGGAGCGCGGATCGGTCCCGGGCGGTCGCGCATACAGCCGCACCATTCATGCCGACGCCAGCGGTCAGTCCCGCATGGAGTCATGGACCGTTCACGGTGCCGGGCATGCGTGGTCCGGGGGCGACGCCCGCGGGTCGCACACTGATCCAAACGGGCCGGATGCATCCGCGGCGATGGTTCGGTTTTTTCTCGACCTGCCGTGTGCCGGCGCGGTGAGCTGTGGCGAGCCTGCTGAAGAATGTTCGAGCTGAGACCAGCGCAGGCTGGGTTGGCTATGTGGTGGATCGCGCAGGGCGCGATCGCACCTGCTCCACCTCCGGCCGGATGAGGCGGGTCTCCACCGACCCGAACAGGGTGGCAAAGGCGACGTCACCCGCATCGCGGCCCACGGCGATGCGCACCATGTCGCCGGGGTCGGTCATGCCAGTCGGATCGAAGAGTTCCCATTGGCCTCCCAGGAAGGCCTCGAACACCGCATGGAAGTCCGGGGGAGGGGTGTCGAAGCGCGAGTAGCCCACGGCCAGGCGCGCCGGGATGTTGAGCGCGCGGCACATCGCCACGCCGAGATGTGCAAAGTCGCGGCACACGCCCGCGCGCTGAAGGAACACGTCGCAAGCGGTGGTGGTGCTGTCGGTGGAGCCGGTGCGGTAGTCCACATGTTCGCGGATCCATTCGCTCACCGCCTTGACGCGCGAGTACCCCGGCGGGAGGTCGCCGAACATCTTCCAGGCGGCTGACGCGAGCCGGTCCGATTCGCAATACCTCGTTGGCATGAGATCCGCCAGCACCGGGTAGGGGAGTGCCTCGATGGGCACCTCCTGCGCGCTGGTGTCAGGTGTCGGGCGGCTCAGGCGGACCTTGGCACGGTAGCGCAGCGTGAGTGGACCGGTGGGCGCCTTCAACCGCAGGATGCGATGGCCGAGCGCCTCGTCGACGTGCACTTCGTGTTCAAGCGTGGGCGTGATGCGAAGGGATTCCTCCAGGACTTCCTGGTCCATGCCGTTCAGGGCATGCACCATGAAGAGGAAGTGCGTGTCGCCGAGCAAGGTGTAGGAGAGTTTGCAGTCGACGGCAAACACGCGGGCGGCGGAGGGCTCGCGCAGCTTGCGGCGACGGGGCGTCGCGGTCATCGGTGGGCTCGCCATGCAATTCGGGTGGCGGGCGCGCTCTACACGGGGGCCGTCCTCTTTGTCAGCGCATCGACCATTGCCGTTGCGATCGCATCGCTTGAGCGCGGATTCTGACCCGTGAGCAGATTGCCGTCGTGCTCGACATGACTCAGCATGGGCAGCAGCGCCGAATGGAAGTCTGCCCCTTTGGCCTTCATGACATCTTCGAGCAGGAATGGCACTTCGTCGTGCAGTCCGGCCATGCGCTCTTCGGTGTTGGTGAATCCGGTCGCTCGGCGGCCTGCGAAGAAGGGTGCGCCGTTGGCTCGCTGCGCATAGACGAGTGCCGCCGGGCCATGGCAGACGGCCGCGATCAGCTTGCCCTCGGCGTCGTGCCGTGAGACCAGGTCGTGCAACACCTGGTCGTGTGCCAGATCCACCATGGGGCCGTGTCCACCCGGAATGAATATGGCCTCGAAACTTTCGTCCCGTACCGACTCCAGCGGGACGCTCTTGCGCAGGGCCGCCAAAGCAGGCGCCCAGCGTTCCGTTTCGCGGTCGCTGGGCGCCGACTTCGCATCCAGCGGCACCGCGCCGCCCTTGGGTGAGGCGACAACGACGTCGATGCCTGCTTTACGCGCCGCCATGTAAGGGACGGCAAACTCTTCCACCCACAGGCCGGTAGGGTGTCCGGAGGCCAGTTCGTCGCTGCTGGTTGTAATGAAGAGAGCTCGCATGGTGGGTTGGCCGGAGAGTGAATGGGCTCACTACCAGCAATTTGGGCGCCTGGGCTCGATGTGGACCAGTTGGTGGTTCACCCATCAAGAAAAGACTTTGCTGGAGTGCCGAACGCCAACCTTGGTGACCGATCGCCAGTTCGAGCATGCTCTGTGCCGCAACAAAGGTATGCTCGGCAAGATCCCTGCCAGCATAGAGCGTGCACCCATGCGTTCATCCCAGCCCACGGAGATGGCCCATCGACTCGCGGCAGCTCGCGCTGCCTATGATGATCGCCGCTGGGCCGACGCCTTGCATCAGTTCCGGGAATGCGATGCATTGCAGCCGCTGGCACGAGAGGACCTCGTCCGATTGGCTTGGTCGGCCGGCATGCTGGACCGCGATGATGATCTGCTGGCCTGCTGCGCGCGACTGTTCGAAGAGAGCGAGGCCGCAGGCGACCTTGCCTCGGCGGCTTACTGGGCGTTCTTCCATGGCTTCCGCTTGATGGCGCTGCGCGAGCACGGCCTGTCCTCGGCTTGGCTGCAACGCGCTCGCCGTCATGCAGATTCGGCCGGCGAGGACTGTTCCGTCCATGGTTATCTCCTGCTGCCACAGATCATCAAGCACGTGATGAGCGCAGAGTTTGGGACGGCCATCTCCACTGCACAAAGGGCTTTGGAGGTCGCAGGGCGTTGCTCGGACGCCGAGCTCGAAGCACTGGCGCGCTGCTGGATGGGAAAGGCCATGCTGGCGCAGGGACAGCTCGACGACGGCGTGGCGGCGCTGGATGAAGCCATGCTGCTGGCGCTGGGCGATTCTTTGTCGCCGGTGGTCACCGGGCTTGTCTATTGCAACCTGATCGCCTCCTGCCGCCAGGTGTACGAATTCGAACGCGTCCGCGAATGGACTGCAGCCCTTGCCAAGTGGTGCCACTCGCAACCGCAACTCGTGCAGTTCGGTGGCGCCTGCGAGCTCCACCGGGCGGAAATTCTTGAACTCGACGGGGCCTGGCAGGAGTCGGTCGCTGCCGCCCGTGATGCGACACGGCGTGCCGTCCGCCCTGCGCATCTTGATATCCGCGCAGGCGCCGCTTATCAGGAGGGGGAGATCCATCGCCTGCGGGGCGAATGGTCACTGGCCGAGCAATGCCTCGTCGAGGCGCACAGGCTGGGCACAGACCCTCAGCCGGGCCTTGCATTGCTTCGGCTGGCGACCGGAGAGGCCGCGCAGGCGAGCGCCATGCTCCACCGGAGTCTGTCGGCGGCGGCAAGTCCCCTGGCCCGCGCGCGCCTGCTACCGGCGATGGTGGAAACCTTGCTGGAAGTGGGCACAGTGGAGGCTGCAGCGGATGCCGCTGCGCAATTGCAGGCTGTCGCGGACTCGTACCCCTCCTCCATGTTGGAGGCTGCCGCTGCGCAGGCGCGCGGGCGAGTGCGACTCGCGCAGGGAGATCCCGGCGGTGCGATGCATGGTCTCGAGCACGCGTTGTCGGCGTGGCTGCGATTGTCTGCACCCTACTTGGCAGCTGGTGCGCGGGTCCTGCTCGGGCTTGCCTGCCGGGGCATTGGCGACATGGAGAGCACACGCATGCACTTCGAGGCGGCTCGCGAGTGCTTCATCTGGCTGGGTGCGCGGCCCGCACTGGGGAAGCTGGAGGCGTTGGATGCAGCTCCCGCATGCGGGACGCCGGACGCAGGGCTGTCCCCTCGTGAGCTGGAGGTGCTGCGCCTGCTGGCGACCGGCCAGACGAACAAGGGCATTGCCCGTGAGCTTGGCCTGAGCGAGAAGACCGTGGAACGTCACCTCAGCAGCATCTTCGACAAACTGCAAGTACACACCCGATCTGCCGCGACGGCGTTCGCCTTCCGGCAGGGGCTGCTGCCCGCCAGTCCCTAGCCACTGGGGGATTCCACCCAAACCCGGCACCCGGCGGTCTTGGGTGATCTACCCGAAGTCAGGCGAGCAGGGACGAGCGAACCTTGGACCTCCCCACAGTGACGGTGCGGAGGTGCACATGGACAAGCAGCAGGTGACGGGCCAGGTCGACTTCGCGCAGACGCGCCAACGTGCCGGACGCCTCATCGAGGAGGGGCTCGCGATCGGCGGCAACCGGAACGACCAGCCGATCCCGGCGAGCGGCGGCGATGGCGCGGGCTCGGTGCTTCTGCGGATTCCGCCTCCATTGGTCTACGTCGCCGCGTTCTTGCTTGGGTTTGGTCTTCAGCGACTTCTCCCGGCGCCGGCAGCCCCACCCGGGCTTGTGGACTGGAGCCAAGCCGTTGGCGCTGTGCTGTTGACTCTCGGCGTCGTGCTCGGGCCTGCGAACGCCCTGATGTTCCTTTTCCGTGGAACGACATTGAACCCGGTGCGCACTCCCACGCGGTTGTTCACTGGCGGGGTCTACAGGTTCTCGCGCAACCCCATGTACATCGGGCTGCTGTTGATCTATGCCGGCGTGGCCTTGCTGCACTGGCAGCTCTACGCCTTGCTGCTCATCTGGATCCCGTTCGGCGTGGTGGACCGGGTCTACATCCCGTTCGAGGAGCAACGGATGCTGAACGAGTTTGGCGCTGACTACGCCAGCTACTGTGGGCGCGTCGGGCGCTGGTTGACGATCGCTCGTCCGGCGGGCTCTGCCGATTGAACCAACAACCTCAAGGAGAAACCGCTCATGAACTGCATCCGGAAACGATTCACCGCCGCCGCCGCGATGGCCCTGGCCGCGTCCTGCGCCCAGGCCGACGTGCTCGTCAGCAACCTCGCGCAGCCCGAACGCGCCTTCAGCGAGCTCACCTCGCAGTTCTGGGCGGCGCAGTCCTTCACCACCGACGGCAGCGTCCATTCGCTGCTGTCCATCGACGCGATGCTGGGTGCGAGCGCGCTTGGTGGCGACGACACCGAGTACGTGGCCGAATTGCATGCGAGCGGCCCGGGCATCATCGGCACGCTGCTCAGCACCTTCTCGTTCGGCAGCATGCCGTCGGGTGCGCCCACCTCCATTTCGCTGCTGCCCACCAGTGGCGTGTCGCTGGCCGCCGGCACGACCTACTGGCTGGTGATGGGCGAACGGCACGGCAGCCTGGACACCGAATACCTGGGCTGGTCCTATGCCGAGGGCAACGCCTCCATCGGCCCCGGAACGCTGGGCGCCTTCGGCTACTCGACCGACGGCGGCGCGAGTTGGTCGGCATCGACCTTCGACACGCCCAATCCCTTCCGCCTGGCGGTCAACGTGGCATCGCCGGTGCCCGAGCCTTCGTCGATGGCGCTGATGGCGCTGGGCCTGTTGGCACTGCTCGCGATGCGCCGTGTCCATCGCATGGAATGACACCACAGTCACCCCTCTCGATGCCCCTGGCAGAGCGGGGCGCCATCGGGAGCTCGGGCAGCCAGTTCGGTTGCTCATGGTCAGTCGTTTCGACGACGAGGGCACCCAGTCCGCAACAACGGGCCGGCTGCAATCGGCCAAAAGCGGACGGTCACGTACTTCCGCTTTTGGCCGGGACTTCGAATTCGGTGCGGCGCCAGATAGCTGACATCGAAGACAACCGCGCCGATACCAAGGGCGGCGCGGCCACCGTCGACGTCCTCAGATTTCCGTCTGCTCGGAGATCTCGAGCGCGTCGTCGACCTCGATGCCGAGGTACCTCACCGTCGACTCAAGCTTGGAGTGTCCGAGGAGCAGTTGCACGGCGCGCAGGTTCTTGGTGCGCCGGTAGATCAGCGTCGCCTTCGTCCGTCGCATCGAGTGCGTCCCGTAGTCGGCGCGGTCCAGCCCGAGCTCGTCGACCCAGTGCTCGAGGATCCTGGCGTACTGGCGAGTGCCGAGATGAGGTGAGTCGTGAAGCCGGCTGGGGAACAGAAAGTCCTCCGACTTCAGCCCGGCAAGCTTGATCCAGGCCTGAACGGCGTCGCGGGCGGCCGGCGTGATCTCGAACTGAACCGGCCGCTGGGTCTTGTGCTGAACCACGATGGCGCGTGCCGCCACTTGGTCGCCGTGGCACACGTCCCGGACCTTGAGGCTGACCAAATCACATCCTCGCAGCTTACTGTCGATGCCGAGGTTGAAGAGTGCCAGTTCGCGAACCCGGCCTTCCATCTGCAGCCGGACGCGCAAGGCCCAGATGTCCTTGAGCTTGAATGGGGCCTTCTGCCCGACCAGCTTGCCCTTGTTCCACGGCTCGCGATGAGCGGCATTGCCTGCGGTACCCATGATGGTCTCCCATCGAGTTGAGGGCCACGCAGAATGCGCCCGCCGCGATAGTCAGGTTGCGGCGCACCGAGTGAACCCACGGACTCGGCCAGGAGAGCACCGTCACCAATGTCCCGTTTCAGATGAGATCGGTGAGGGCAGCGTTTCCAGTGGGTTGCCCGGAGCGGAGCCGCACCAGCTATGGATATACCAGCCACATTCCGAGTGTCCCCAACTTCTCCGCCAACTGCAGCCGAGATATGCGCCAATCCGTCAAAGCTCGCAGATGCTGGTTCTTGGCCTCGGCCAGAGCGGACTGCGCACTCAGCAACTCGACAATGCTTCCGACGCCGGCGACATACCGTTCCTCTGTGGCGGCGCGCGAAGCTTCTGCAAGCTTGAGCAACCTGGAATTGTTGATGACGCTTTGGGTAGCGGTTTGTAGGTCGTGGTAACCGGTCCAGACATCAAGCGCGACCTGCTGGCGAACCTGATCAAGCGTCGCTCGCTGTAGTTCGGATTGCGCCTCGGCCTGCCTTACCTGATAGCTCCTGGAAAGGCCCTCAAAGAGCGGAACGTTGACTTGCACACCGACAGACCAGTCGCGGCCCGTTGCAGGGTACTGCGGGAGTCCCAGGCCCTGACTTGCCCGCTGGTTGTTGTGCCCAGCCTTCGCAACGACGCTGACGCTTGGCAGCCCCTCTGCACGCACCTGATCGGTCTTGGCTTGCGAGGCGCGCAGTTGTGCTCGCGCCTGTTGCACGTTCGGGCTTGTCCGCTCGGCCTCTTCCATGAGCTCCGACACTGATCGGAGAAAATCCTTGTCAGCGGTCACGCCTTCAGTTACCGCCGGCAAGATGAGTCGGGCGTCAGGTCGCAAACCGAGGTCCACCGCAAGAACACCCAAAGTGGATTGCAAGTTTCCTTCCGCCCTGGTGCGACCAATCGTTGCTTGAGCGTAGGCGGTTTGGGCCTGCAGTGCGTCGCTGACAGGCGCCGCGCCTCTTTCGACGCGGCCGGTTGCAGCCACGAAGCTCTCGTTCGCTGACCGCTCGATGTCCAGCGCCGCTGCCAGTGCTCCTTGTGCGCCTTGTGCCGTGTAATAGTCTTTGGCGACGGCCGCAAACACCGTTTGCAGCAAGGCATCGTGATTGGCCTGTGCTGCCGCGAGCAGTTCCTGTGCATTGTGCAAGGCCGCTTCGCGACCACCGAAATCGAATAGCACCCAACTCAGCGAGATCGTCTGACTTTGCACCAGGGCATGGTTTTGCGAGCTCAGATCAGGACGGCCTGACACATCGGTGACGGCCTCGTCGTGCACCGCCTGGGCCGACGCATTGATTGAGGGCAGGTAGGTGGCTCGGGCCGCTCCGACCGCCGCTGCTTGAACCTTGATGCTTGCCCACGTCTGCCGTGTTTTAGGGTTGTTGCAAAGCCCCCGCTCGATGGCTTCTTCAAGCTTCAACGGCGTGCCCGGCATGTCGAACCGGCAGACCGCTGCGGGACCCAGCAAAGGTGCCGCGGCCGTCTCTGGCACGCTGCGTCTCGAGTCGAAAGGGTCGAAGGCCATGGCGTGCATGCACGCCAGGCAAGCAAGCACCGAAACAGTCCTTCTTGCTGCGATTGCGGATGGTCTCTGTGGATATTGGGTCGCGTGATCAGACCGTTCAACGTTCACGCAGACTCTCCTGGGTAGCGCGCGCCAGCGGATCAAGGAAGTAGCCGGCGACGCTGCGTTTGCCGGTGTTGATCTCCGCAGTCGCACTCATTCCGGCAGTCAGGTTGACCCATTGGCCGTTAATGTTCATTCGATTCGTTGGCAATGCCACACGTGCGATGAAGCTCAGTCCGAGCTTTTTGTCCGGTATGGCGTCATTCGATACTGATTTCACAGTTCCGTGCAACAGGCCGAATCGCGTGTACGGGAAGGCATCGATCTTGACGACGGCCGCCTGCCCCGCGCGCACAAAACCGATGTCCTTGTTTTCGACAGTGACCTCCACCTCCATGGCATCGTCCGGAACAATGTCCATCAGATGCTGCGCAGTGGTGACGACACCGCCGACTGTGTGCACGGAAAGTTGCTGCACCGTCCCGGAAACGGGGGCTCGAAGCGTCGTCAAGCCTTCGCGTGTCTCGGCCTTGGTCTCTTCATCTCGTACCTGTGCCAGCTGCTGCTTGGCACGCTCCAATGCGTCGAGCTGCTCGCGACGAAACTGGGACGTGATGCCAGCGACCGTGGATCGTTGCCCAACGATGGCAGCCCGCAGTTCATGAGCGTGACTGATTTGAGCATCCAGCTCATGCTCTTGTTGAAGCGCATTCTGTTCCTTGTCCAAATATTCCGACTTCGCTACATACTTTCGCTCAACCAACGCCTTGAAGTCCGCGGCCTGCTGACGCGCCAATGGAGCGGTCGCCCTCAGCTTCGCGATCTGATGCTGCGTTGACTGCAGCTCGGCTTCGCGCCTGGCAAGGTCCGCCTGCGCGCCAGCAAGCTTGTCTCTGTATTCCTTGGCGAGGCCCTCGGCAAGGTTCTGGGCGGCATCCAGATCGCTCGCTCCCGCTCCCTCGACCGGCATCAGAACAGGTGACCGTCCAGACTGTTGCGCCTCCAGCAGTGCAATGGCCCGCGCAGCCGCCAGGGCAGCCGCCACGCGCGTAGAGCGGACCTTGCTGGAATCTGCCGCTGCTTGCCGCGGGTCAAGTTCCATCAGGAGTTCGCCCGCAGCGACTCGCTGACTGTCGTGCACCAGGATCCGCCGAACAACGCCCGTGATCGCTGGCTGGACCACCTTGACGCCTGCGTTCGGTACAAGCTTTCCCTTTGTAGACGCCACGATGTCGAGCTGCCCAACCAGTCCAATCAGCACGACGATGATTGCCAGCACACCAATTCCAACCATCGTCCATCGTGGCGCTGGATGAACAGGAGTTTCGGCGAGCTCCAAGCTCGCCGGCAAGAAGGCGAGCTCGTGGTCAAGGCGGTCCGGACTCTGCAGGTGGTGTCGGACGGCCCACGAGGCGGTGAATACTGAAGCATACCTGCGCGCCAAATCAGCATAGGCTTGGAGAACCAGCATATCTCGCCCCGTCAAGCATGTTGCAAAGTCACGAGATGTGCATAGTGGCCGCCCAGGCGCACCAACTGCTCGTGCCCACCGCGCTCAACAATCTTTCCTTTGTCCAGCACAAAGATGTGGTCTGCATGCCGAACTGCGCTCAGGCGATGCGCGATGATGATCACGGTGCGCCCTTGGCACATCGCCTTCATGTTGTTCCGGATGACGAGCTCGGTCTCGAAGTCGAGAGCGCTCGTCGCTTCGTCAAAGATCAAGATGCGAGGGTTGGCCAGCAAGGCGCGGGCGATCGCTATACGCTGCCGCTGTCCGCCGGATAGATTGGCCCCGTGTTCGGTCACCAGCGTGTCGTAGCCTTCTGGTAACTCGCTGATGAATTCGTGCGCTCCCGCGAGCGTTGCTGCGTGCATGACTGCTGCAAGAGGGGTGCCAGGATCGGATAGGGCGATGTTGTCGCGGACTGATCGATTGAATAGGACGTTTTCCTGTAGCACCACGCCGATATGTCGTCGCAGCCATGCCGGGTCGGCCAATGCGAGATCGATGCCGTCCACGCGGACGCGACCAGCCTCTGGCAGATAGAGTCTTTGGATGAGCTTCGTGACGGTGCTCTTGCCGGACCCGGAGCGACCGACAATCCCGATGACCTCTCCGGCGCGGATTTCCATCGACACGCCGTCCAACACGGGGCGACCGTCTACCCGGTATTTGAACCGCACATCTTCGAAGCTGATGTGCCCTTGGATTGCCGGCAAGGCCTGGCGACTCGATGGCTGTTCGTTGCTCGAATTGAGAATATCGCCCAGGCGTTGCATTGAGATGCCGACTTGCTGGAAGTCTTGCCAGAGTTGCGCCAGCCGCAGCACAGGCGCCGCCACGTGCTGCGCCATCATGTTGAACGCAATGAGCTGGCCGATGGAGAGTTTGCCTTCAATGACGAGCAGCGCACCAAAGTACAGAATCGAAAGGTTGACTAGCTTGCCGACCAGCTGGATGAGTTGCTGTCCGATATTGCCGATGTTGCTGACGCGAAAGCCGGCTGTGACGTACGCTGCGAGCTGATTGTCCCAGCGACGAGTGAACTGGGGCTCCACCGCCATCGCCTTCACCGTCTCTGCTGCGGAGACTGACTCGACGAGGAACGATTGGTTGTCGGCTCCGCGTGCGAATTTTTCATTCAGGCGCCGGCGCAGGATGGGATTCAAGCCTGCTGAGATGGCAGCATAGATGGGCAGCGATAAGGTCACGATAAGGGTGAGCCAGCCGCTGTAGAAACACATCACGCCGAGGAATACGAATGAAAAGAATAGGTCGATGAGGGCAGTCACCGCTTGGCTCGTGAGAAAGCTCCGAATGCTTTCGAGTTCGCGCATGCGTGCGACGGTGTCACCGACGCGGCGGGAGGCAAAGTATTTGATGGGAAGCGCCATCAAATGTCGATACAAGCGGGCGCCCAACTCCACGTCGATGCGGTTCGTCGTGTGGGAAAACACGTAGTTGCGCAACCCAGTCAGGAGGACCTCGAATACGGAGCACACGAGAAGTGCGACGCACACGACTCCCAGCGTGCTTAGCGCTCGATTGACCAGGACCTTGTCCATGACGACCTGGAACATCAAGGGTGAGACCAAGCCGAATAGTTGCAACACAAAGGACACGAAGATGACTTCCAGTAGCAGCCGGCGATACTTCACTACGGCCGGGATAAACCACGAGAAGTCGAATCGAGCTAGTTCACCTGAGAGGGAGGCTCGAGATGCAAACAGCATGAGCTGGCCGCCGCACCGGTCGATGACCTCGCTCGCACGGCACACCTTAGGAGCCGTGCCGTCTGGATCGAGGACCATTGCGCGGTCAGCGTCGCTGCCCACAACGATGAAATGTGCCCCGTTCGGTGCAAGCGCCAGCGCCGGGCACGGCGTCTTTCCAAGGCGTTCCGCTGATACTCGGACGGTGCGAACCTTCAGCCCTAGTCTGCGTGCAGACAGGGCCAAGTCGCGGGTACTCAGCGCACCTGACAACACGCCTGCGGCATGCCGGAGCTGACTCGGATCAGTGGCGATACTGTGATGGCGAGCAATCAGCGCCAGGGCATTCACACCCGAATCGGTGACGGCGCAATCGGATTTGTCTGAAGAGAGGTTGGCCGGATCGGCCGCTGTTGCGGTTGACATGGGACGGAATGTCGCGAAGAGACATCTTCGGCGCCCCGGATGTGAAAGCCACAAGGAGGCACCTTCGCCGGGCTCTCCCATTGTTGATTGGGGGAGAGCCCAGGACCGGAAGTGCCTGTTACCGCGGGATCTTGTTGTGGTGAAGGATGTAGGCGCCAGCGATCTCGCCTGCCCAGAAGCACTTGTCACCGACGGCGATGTGCTGAACGTCGATCTCTCCAACCGATTCAACCACTTCCACCGTCTCCCACGCGGTGCGGACGCCGTTCTTGTCATCCACTCGCGTCGCAACTTTCAGCCCGATCAGCTTAGGTGCAGGGAAAACTCCATTCGGTGTCGGGATTGGCGCCGTTTCTGAGCACACCAGGCTTATGCCGCTCTGGGTTGTGATCTTGACCCCCGGAACCCGCTGACGCTTGGAATGTGTCACAACGCCCTCATCGGCCTCAAGCGTGGATTCGTCCGCCAACTGAAGGGTCGAATCCACAAGAACGTCTCCAGCAGTCCGCCCATCAGGAAGATGCGAAGAGACACTCACACAGTATTCAGGCGGATCCGGCTTGTAGACGTGCGTTGGATCGTAGCGAAAGCTCACGCCAGCAATATCTCCTGTTCCGCCTGCCTTCCAAGTGAACACGCTGTCATCAAGGATCTTATTGCCATTGTTGACTTGGTTCACATGGGTGGAACTGAGGCTGATGGAAGCAATCCCCAGTTGATCTACTGTCGACAATGCGCTCGCGCTGAATGCCCCAGTTCCGTATTGATCCACCCACACCTTAAGATGCGACCAAGCACTGTCCAATGCACTCAGTTTGCCGTCGTGGTTGGTATCGAGCGCTGTGAGCGCCGCGAATCCCGGGACCATAGCCTTGTCATTCGGGACGGAGTTGAGGTTGTTCGGATCGTAGACCAGATACCCTTCTCCGGCAGTGCCCCAACCCGTCTGGACTTTCTTGCCGATGTTCTGCATGTCGAAGTACACACTGGAGGTTCCGACTGCAGTCGTCTGAACACTGCCTCCGCGCAGATTGAGGATGATCGGGTCGTCAACCCAATCACCTGCGTCGTCTTCGCAAAGTGTGGTGTCGGGCGTCGTGAATTGCCCTCCGCCGCCAGTGTTGATTGAATCACCCGTGGTGGCGCCAGCCCACGTGATTGTGTCGCTGCTCGGCAAGCTGCCAGTGATGTTCGTTCCTTCAACCGCAAACTGATCGTTAGTACCGTTGCCGCCAACATAGTCAACCGATCCAACCAGTTTGACTCCGGTCAGTCCGCTCATGGTGAGATTCACCGTGTCGCCGGAAGCAAAGAGCAATTCGTTGCTGCCGTTCAAATTGATTGTGTCGCCGGTTCCGACGACCGCGGTCGTAGAGGGACCGTACAACCCCAAAGTCACTCCGGAACCGTAGAGAACGTCATTGTTCCCCATGATGGAAAACAAGTCTCCCGAGGCGACATATGCACTCTCATTCCAACCTTGGAGTGAGACGCTGCTGCCACTGGTGACGTTGAGAGTTCCGTTGTTTGCCCATACGTCACCAAGGCCAGTGACCGTGACGTTGCTCCCATCCAGAACGTGGGTGTCCCATTGGGAATACGGATTCACTCCGTTGATCTTGTCGCCACCGGCGTTCAGAACATCGACACGTCCGTAGCCACCAACGGTAATCGTATTGCCTGTGCCATTGATCGTTGCATAAGCGCCCTGTGCAAGATTCACTGTGGCGTTGCTGAATGTGTCGCTGGCACCGCTGCCGGTGATAGCAACATTGACTTGGCCTGCGGCCGCGGTGTTGATGACCTCCTCGGATTGAACTTGTCCCAAATACAAATTCTTCTTGTCATCCAGTTCACTCTTGTCCGCATTGACGACAACTACTTCATTTGCATCCTTGTTACCGTCGCCGTTGGCATCCCGGTTCATCACGACCTTCTCATACTTGCCGTCTCCGTTGAGATCCTGAAAGTCCATCGAACTCAGCTTCTGAGACTCCACTGGCACTGGCGAATCCGTGGTGGGTGACCACGTGCCTTGATCCATCGCCTTCGGCGGTGGAGTTGTTGTCATGAATGGGGATACAGACTTCAAGTATGTATTGCTCAGACCCGGCAGTTCGCATCCCACGCCTGGGGCGAGAACCGGATTGCCGTACCGAGGATCGATGGGAGTGCTTTTGACTTGATCTCCAAATCCCATGAATGTGGCAGCCGTGCTCATCACTGCGTTCGAGTTGCTCACGCAGGCGAAGGGATTTACAGAGTACGGAACGTACGAAATATTTCCTGTTTCGATGACGTGAGCAATGTTATCTCGAACGCCCTCAATCATTTGCCAGGCTACTGCATCCGATACTGTCCCAAGTACTTGCGTCGTAATCGTTATATTCGGGTCAAGATCACCTTTGGCCTGACGAGCATCTTCACCAAATAGAAAATTGTAGGTGAGACGATTTGGGTTATCGCTTGCAGGGCCGCCTCGAAATACGATCTCTTTCCCATCGTCGAACTTCCAAAGGATCGCGCCGTGGGCTGCTCCTGTAAACGCTTGAATTTGAGAGTACACAACTGAAACTTGAACGGGCATCGTTTCCTCCTGATATTAGTCGAGCCGTCGAGCAAGAATGCCAATTAGGTTCCCAGTGGAATCAATTAGCACAAGTGATTGAATCGGAGTCGTCGGAGCGTCTGCCGCGACACTTCTGTGCTCAATGCAGCGGTACACCCGACTTGCTGCTTTGAAGCTGGCGATCAAATTTGGATCGGTGACAAGAGTTGGTCGGTTTTTGAACACCAAATTTTCATAAACGCGAAGGGAGCCCGCATCCACCTGCTCGACGTGAAACGTTGTGTGCGCAGAGCAGGCCGCTCGGTCAAGGAACTGGTGAATCGGCTCTGCAACATCCGAAGCGGCTCTCTTGTCATCTGCGTGTGCGAGTCCGCCAAGAGACACGCAAACGGCGATCTGGATCAATAGACGTGCCGCCGTGGAACGCTTGGCTCGTGGGCCCCCTCCTGCCGGACGAGTCAATGTCTGCCGACTGTTTGGATCGCGCTCTATTGTTCGAACAGTGTGCTCAGTGCTTGGTGAAGCTGGTGTCATTTGTCTTTCCTCGTTCAACTCGGGCCGAAGGCGATACCCCATGTTTCAAGCAGTCCAGTTAGACATGCTGCCGCCCACCCTGAAAACCGGGAGAACTATTCGAATAGAGATGGCTTCCGAGAGAAAGCCAGAGATGTGCATCGGCCAGCCCAGACTTGGGCGGATGCTTGATGCAGCCGTAGAAACGACTCTCTGATGCTTGGACAAGCCAAACACCGAATCGGCGCTGCACACCTAATGTTCGTCAGATCAACGAGCCTCCCCGCGATTCCACTCACGGCCAAGCCCTCGACCTTGCCGAAGGGCTCGACCAGAACGGTACTATTTCGCAATTTGTTTGCGAGTAATCTAAGACATTCCTCCGGGAAAAAGCTTGCGGCTGGCTGACTTGTCACATCTTTTTGAGCTATAGCGGTTCGACCGTGCCGGCTCTCTTGACACGGGCGCGATTCAGCGCCGCATTTGCCTTCCGCTTTCGTTAGATGTCTTCGGTCGGGCCATGGACCCGCCTCGTCCCTATGCCAGACGCTGGTGCATGACCACGCCACGGAGCCACCCTCGTGATTCCGATACAGATGCGACCGTCAACCAACGGGCGATGAATTCGACCCTGTGGATGTCGCCTTTGGGTCGATTGCCGCCAGTCACGTTGCAGTTCATCCCCCCCTTCCGGCAGTTCATCGCAACCCATCTGGCCCCCGGCCGGCGGCTCCGCTATGGTGTGCTACATCACCAACACACCGGTGCCCTCATGCCCACCTGGAACAACGACTCGCCGATCTACCGGCAACTGGCCGGCCACCTGGCCGGGCAGCTTCTCGAAGGCGATCCGCCCGAAGGCGAGGCCATGCCCTCGGTGCGCACGCTCGCCAGCCAGTACGTCATCAACCCGCTCACCGTCACCCGGGCGCTGCAGTCGCTGGTGGACGAAGGCCTGGTGGAAAGCCGCCGCGGCCTGGGCATGTACGTGCAGCCCGGCGCCCGCCGGCGGCTGCTGCAGGCCGAGCGCTCGCGGTTCCTGAACGAGGAGTGGCCGCAGCTGGTGGCGAAGCTGCGGCGGCTGGGCATCAAGCCGGAAGACCTGAACTGGGAGGCGCAATGAGCGACAACAACCTGATCGAAGCGCGCGGACTGAGCGTGCGCTATGGCCGCAAGATGGCCTGCGACGAACTGACCTTCACCGTGCCCAAGGGCCGCGTGGTGGGCCTGCTGGGCCACAACGGGGCGGGCAAGACCTCCCTCATGAAGGCGCTGGTGGGGCTGATGCCGCGCAGCGGCGAGCTGAGCGTGATGGGCCTGGACCCGGTGCGCCAGCGCGTGCAGCTGCTGCAGTCGCTGTGCTACATCCCCGACGTCGCCATCCTCCCGCGCTGGGCGCGCGTGGACCAGCTCATCACGCTGATGAGCGGCCTGCATCCGCGCTTCTCCGCCGACCGGGCCCGCGCGTTGCTCAAGCGCACCAGCGTGGGCCCGCGCGACAAGGTCAAGACGCTGTCCAAGGGCATGGTGGTGCAACTGCACCTGGCGCTCATCGCGTCCATCGATGCGCGGCTGATGATCCTCGACGAGCCCACGCTGGGCCTGGACATCCTCTCGCGCAAGTCCTTCTACGAGATGCTCATCGACGAGTGGTGCGACGGCGAGCGCACCGTCATCATCTCCACCCACCAGGTGGAGGAGATCGAGACGCTGCTGAGCGACGTGATGATCCTGAACGAGGGCAAGCTGGTGCTGGACATCAGCCTGGAAGACGTGGACCGCCGCTTCGTCGCGCTCAGCCACGACGCGGTGAGCGCGGACCGCATCGCCGCGGCGCATCCGCTGCTGCGCTACCGGCAGCAAGGCGAGACGGTGGCGCTGTTCGATGGCGCACCGTCCGACGATGTGGCGCAGCTCGGCCGACGCATGCGGCCCAAGCTGGTGGACCTCTTCGTCGCCCTGACCCGCGCCCCCGAACTCAACCGCAGCTCGGCCTGAGCGTGCCGTGCAGGAGAAACTTCAGATGAACACCTTCAAGACCCTGCTGCTGCGCGAGTGGATGCAGCACCACAAGGGATGGCTGGCGGTGATGATCGCGCCGATCGTGCTGATCCTCGGCGTCTACGTCTTCTCCAAGCTCGCCAAGGTCGAGGTCGGCCAAACGCCCATGAACGTGCCTTCGGTGCTGATGGTCGGCAGCGTGCTGGCGGTCACCTTCATGGTGTTTGCCATCACCTGGACCGTCACGGTGATGCAGGCGCCTGGTATGGCAAGGCGCGACCACCAGGACCGCTCCGTCGAGTTCTGGGCCTCGCTGCCGGTGTCGCACACTGCCAGCGTCGCAGCCATGGTGCTGATGCAGTTGCTGCTCATCCCGCTGCTGGGCCTGTTGGTCGGCTATGTGGGTAGCCTTCTGGTGGGGGTCGTGGGCGTCGCTGTCACGTCGGGGCTGTCCGGCTTTGGCGAAGTGCCTTGGTCCGGCATCCTGAGCGGTTCTCTCGCCACGCTGGCCTACATGGTCTTGGGCATCACGCTGTCTATGCTGTGGCTGTCACCCATCGTGCTGGTGGCGATGGCAGCCTCGGCCTGGCTCAAGCGCTGGGGCGTGCCCGCGCTGGTGGCGGGGCTGGCCGGCAGTGACGTGCTGCTGGACAAGTTCTACGGCATCACGCTCATCGGCGACACCTTGAAGGGCGTTTGGGTGAACGCGCTGTACTCCATCGTCCACAAGGGACATCCGATCGTGGCGCAGTCGAATCAGCCGGTGGCCGACTTGAACCACTGGCCGGTCGACGCGGCGCAGCTGGTCGAGGGCGTTGGCATGTCGCTGGCGAACCTAGCCCAGCCCCTGTTCTTGTTCGTCCTGGTCACGGCCGCAGCCGCTTTCGCTGCCCTGGTGCTGCGTCGCTCCCGCGGCTGATCCTCACCGCAGGTACTTCGCCCGCAGGTAGTTCAGGTAGTCCTTGCTCTCGCCCACCACGTAGGGCGAGAGCAGGGTGAGCGTGTAGTAGGCGGCCAGTGCCGAGGCCCCGTAGGCCGGCGACTTCTGCGGCGGCGTGAGCCGCTTGAACGAGAACCAGCAGGTGGTGGAGAACACGATCTGCAGGGCCAGCATCTCCACGTCCTCGGGCGATGCGGCAATCACGCCGGCTTCGGCCAACCCGGCGCACATGGCCTTGGTGGCCACCAGGTTGCGTGCCGTCAGCGCCTGTGCACGCTGCTCCAGTTCGGGAAACTCCTTGAGCAGGTAGTCGATGTCGCGGTAGATGAAGCGATATTCATCGATGGCCTCGAAGGTGAGGTGCAGCGACAGCCACAGGTCGTCCAGCGCGGTCACGTTCGCATGCGCATCGATGCACGGCGCGAAGCGTTCCTCGAAGCGGCGGAACAGCCAGGTGACGATGAGTTCCTTGGTGCGGAAGTGGTAGTGCAGGTTGCCCGTGCTCATGTCCAGCTCCGCGGCGATGCGGTGCGTGGACACGCCCGCCAGGCCTTCCTGGTTGAACAGGTTCAGGCTGGTCTCGAGGATGCGGTCTCGCGTCTTGGGTGCGACCACCGGCGTGCCCTCGTCGCCTTCAGCGCGCGGTGGTCTTGCGGCTGGCGGTCTTGCGCGGGGCGGCGCGCTTCTTCGTCGCCGGCTGTGGCGATGAAGACTCGATGCGCTTCAGGTGCTCGTTGATGGCTTCAAGCTGCTGGCACAGCGTGGCCAGGGCCTGCGGCGAAGGCATCCCCAGCCGTTCCAGCGAACGGGCCACGCGCTGGTCGAAGATCTCTTCGAACTTCTGAACGCCGGCGGCGCCCGTGGGGTTGAGCAGCTTCCACTCGTGGGCCGAACGGTCGCTCGCGGTCTTGGAGGTGTCCAGGCCCAGCAGGGCTTCGAACACGCGGCTCTGGCGGGTGACGACGTCGTCGCGCACCTCGTTCAGCGCCTTGAGGCCGGCGCGCAGCAGGGCCTTCGCGCCAGTCTGTTTTTCTTCGGGGGCGGGTGTCTCGGCCTTGGCCCGTGCCTTGGCCGCGGGTGCGGCTTTCTGGTTCGATTTGCCTGCCATCGCATCGTCCCCTGGTGCGTCAGAAAGTGAAACGGCCGGCGCCCGCAAAGGAACGCCGGCCGCGGTCGCGCCGATTATGCGCGGCGGGTGCGGGCCACGCGCTTCTTGGCAGCGGGCTTCTTCGCGGGAGCTTCGGCCACGGTCTCTTCTTGCGTGCCGACCACGCGCTCGGACAGCTGCTTCGTGCGCTGGTTCACCAGGCTGCCGATCTCCAGCGTCACATAGGCCGCGGGCAGGGCCAGCACGTTCACCGTGTCGAGCACGGAGGTGTTGAACACCGTCTCGATCTTGGTGCCGGTTTCGGCGATGCGCTCGATGCCACCCTTGGCACCGCGGGCGATCTGGTCGATGGTGGCGTCCGCGCCGTTGGCGCTGGCGCTCAGGCCGCCGGCCACGAGGTTGACCAGGTGCTGCTGGGCGGTGATGAGGCTGGTCTTCACGTTCTCGCTCACCAGCGGCAGCGGGCGGGCATTGACGGCGGCGGCGAAGCGCTCGTTCACGGCGCCGACGGCACGCTCGGTGCTCGTGCGGTAGGCACGCACGAGGTGCTTGCCAGCCTGGTTGTACTGGCCGACGACATTGATCGCGACGGTGCTGAGGGTTTGCGTGGACATGGATGCTCCGTGGGAGGGAAAGAGGTGCACGGATCATCAGCGCCGAGTGCTGGGCGCGGAAAGCTAGAAGGCGCGGAAAGTTAGGCCAAGTGCCCTAGCTTGTATCTGCCGCTTCGGTTCACAGCGGCGGCAGGCCGTGCCGCTGGCGGGCGCGGTTGCAGGCCTCGTCGCCCACGCCCAGCGGAGCGCGCAGGCCGAACTCCCGGCAAGGCGACGGGCGCCATTCGTAGATGCCACAGTGCGCCTTCACGCCCACCGTGCCCACCAGGGCGGCGCAGCGCGGCTGGGCATGGTCGGTGCCGCGCATGCGGCAGGTGTGCCCGGTGACATCCACCGCCAAGCCCCCGGGCACGTGGCCGCCTTCCTCGTCCAGCTCGTCGCGGGCGAAGTCGACGTGGAAGCTGGCGCAGCAGGCGCCGCAGCGGGTGCAGGGGTTGGCGGGGGTGGACATGCGGCGAGTTTAGGATCGCCGGCCATGAGCACCGCGAGCAACGCCGGGTATTCCGGCACACCCTTGCCGAAAAAGCTGGGCATCCAGCCTGGCCTGCGCGTCTTCGTCATCGATGCGCCGATGGCCTACCGAACGCTCGTCGTGCCCTGGCCAGAGGGCGCCGAGCTGGTGTCCAGGGCGGATGCGAAGACGGGCCTGGTGCACCTGTTCGTGACCGAACGCAAGGTGCTGGCCGCGCAGGCGAAGAAGATGCGGCAGACCCTGGCGCCGGATTCCGTCCTGTGGGTGTCGTGGCCCAAGAAGTCGGCCAAGGTGCCCACCGACATCACCGAGGACGTGATCCGCGAGGTCGTGTTGCCCATGGGCTGGGTGGACGTGAAGGTCTGCGCGGTGAACGAGACCTGGTCGGGTCTGAAGCTGATGGTCCGCAAGGAACTCCGCTAGGGCCCGGAATTGCCCCTACAGCCGGCGAGGTTCGGCGGTAGCCGCGATTGGCTGGCGGGGCGAAGATGCCCCGGGCCCGTTGCGCGTCGCGGCGGCACACCGGAGGACTTCGACATGGCTTTGTCCCAAGGCAACAACGACGTCGGCAAGGAGTTGCGCGCGGCGTTCGAACTGGACCCGCGCGTCGACCTGCACAAGTACCCCATCCATGTGGTGCCCAACGGAAAGGGCCTCACCCTCGAAGGCGAGGTGGAGAACATCGCGGCCAAGCGGGTCGCGATGCAGCTGGCCCGCCGCGTGTGCGGCCTGGACCAGGTCATCGACGCCTTGCGCCTGGTGCCCACCGAGCCGCGCGGCGACGGAGAGATCTGCGACGCCTTCTCCCGTTCGCTGCTGGCCCAGCCGGAATTGCGCAACGCCACCATCCGCCAGCACCGCAAGGGCCGGCTGGAGACCCTCCACGAGACCGACGATGACGAGCCCTCCGCGACCATCGCCTTCGCGGTGGCCGAGGGCGAACTGACGCTCGCCGGTGAAGTGCTCAGCCTGAGCCACAAGCGTGTCATCGAGGCGCTGGGCTGGTGGACGCCCGGCTGCCGCAACGTGGTGAACAAGCTGGAAGTGAAGCCCGCCGAGGAAGACAACGACGACGAACTGGCGGACGCCATCCGCCTGGTGTTCGAGATGGACCCGATGGTGCATGCCGAGCAGATCGGCATCCACATTGCCGATGGCGAGGTGACGCTGTCGGGCATCCTCACGCGCGAGGAAGAACGGCGGCTGGCCGAGATGGACGCCTGGTCCGTCTGGGGCGTGAAGGACGTGCACAACGAGATCAAGCTGACCTGAGGCGCCGTCGTCCCCAGGCCAAGCACCCGGCGGCGCCGGCACACAGCCGCGCCGCCAGGCACGCTCACAGCGTGCGCATGAAGGCCACCAGGTCTTTCTTCTCCTGCTCGTTGAGCTTCACGCCCAGCACGAGGTTGAAGAATTCCACCGTGTCGTCCAGCGTGAGCAGCCGGTCGTCATGCAGGTAGGGCGGCGAGTCCTTGATGCCGCGCAGCGGGAAGGTCTTGATGGGCCCGTCCTGCATGGCCTTGCGCCCGTTGAAGGTCACGCCCTCGGTGTAGAAGCGCTCGGTGTGCAGGTTGTGCATGAGGTTGTCGGTGTAGTAGGGCGGCGCATGGCAGGTGCCGCAGCGGCCCTTGCCGTGGAAGACCTGCTCGCCGCGCAGCTCATCGGGTGAAGCCTTGGCCGGGTCGAGCCGGCCGAACACGTCCAGCTTGGGCGCGGGTGGGAAGTCCAGCAGGTTCTGGAACTCACCCATGGCGTGGACCTGGCTGCCGCGCTCCAGCGGGTTCACGCCCTTGCGCGCGGCGGTGGCGGGGTCGCCGTCGAAGTAGGCGGCGCGTTGCTCGAACTCGGTGAAGTCTTCCACCGACTTCAAGGCGCGCTGCGAGCCGAACAGCCGCTGGATGCCCACGCCGCGCAGCGAGGGCGTGTCGATGCGGTGGCGCAGTTCGTCGGGCCGGATGTCGCCCACTGTGTGCGTGGCCGCGGTGCTGTGGCCGTTGGCGTGGCAGTCGAAGCAGGCCACGCCCGGGTGCGGCCTGAGTGCGCGGCGGTCCTCCGTGAGATTGAACTGCTGCTGCGGGAAGGGCGTGACCAAGAGGCGCAGGCCTTCGAGCTGCTTCGGGTTGAGCACGCCCTTGAACAGCGCCTCGAAGTTGTCCTGCGTGATGAGCTGGCCTTTGGAGACATCTCCCAGATCAGGCCGCGTGGTAAGGAACACGGGCGCCGGGAATTCCGGAAGCAGGTGCTGCGGCAGGTCGAAGTCGAGGTCGAAGCGGGTGAGGTCGCGCTGGGTCTGGCGCCTGGTCTCATCGATCAGCGGCTGCGGGAAGATCATGCCGCCCGCCTCATGGTGCGGGTGCGGTAGCGGCAGGAAGCCCGCGGGCCAGAGCTTGCGGTCCTTGATCTCCTGCGGCGTCATGGCGGCCAGCGCGTCCCAGCTTGTGCCCAGCGGCAGCTTGACGCGAACACCGGTTTGCACCGGCTTGCCGCGGGTCATGGTCACGCCCTGGGCGGGGCGGTCGGCGAGGTCGTAGCGGGCGTTCAGCAGGTCCTGCTGCCGCTTGGCGAACTTGGGTTTTTCCTGCGTGAGTCGCTTGACGAGCGACGGGAAGTCTTCGGGGTCGGCCAAGGCCGTGGCGGTGATGGCGCCCAGAGTCGCCAGCGTCGCGACGGCGAGCGGCGCTTTCCAGGAGGGGCGGATGCGTTTCATGTCTTCTCCCATGTGACGGTTGAAAAGCCATTGCCGCGCAGCCCTCGGCAACCCCTCTCACGCGCCGGCTGGATGACTATAGAAATCAGCGATTGACCTTGATGTTTCCATTGGTACGGTCAATGTGAAGGCGTCACCCCGTTCGCGCGGGTCCTGCGTATCACCCTCCAACAACCACCACTTGGAGAGTAGCCATGCCCACCCGCCGCGCCGTCCTGTCTTACGCCCTCACCACCGTGGCTGCCGCGTCCGCCGGTGGCGTGCTGCCCCTTGCCAGCGCTGCGTCACGCAACACGCTCAAGCCCTTCGAGAGCGAGGCCGAGTTCCTGCGGGTGTTCAAGCGCTGGAGCGAGTCGTCCGCCGTGCGGCAGCGCCGCTCGATGGCCGATGCGGCGGGCAGCGTGGCAATGAACATGGCACCTGCGCCGATGGCTGCGCCCGCGGCGGAGCAATCCGCCAAGTCCGTCGCGCCCGGTGCGCCGGACTCCATCACCAACAACCAGACAGCCGGCGTGGATGAAGGCGGCATCGTCAAGCGCGCGGGCGACCACCTGGTGATCCTGCGCCGCGGCCGGCTGTTCACGGTGCGTGTCGGCGGCGATGCCCTGGAGCCGGTGCACATGGTCGATGCCTTCGCGCCCGGGTCGAGCCCGCAAGGTGCCTGGTACGACGAGATGCTCATCTCCGGCAGCACGGTGGTGGTCATCGGCTACAGCTACGAGCGCGGCGGCACGGAGATCGGCCTGTTCGAGCTCTCTCGCGATGGCCGGCTGCGCTACCGGTCCACCTACCACCTGCGCAGCTTCGACTACTACTCCTCGCGCAACTACGCGAGCCGGCTCATCGGCGACAAGCTGGTCTTCTACACGCCCAGCTACCTTCAGCCGCATGGCGACGTGCCGCTGGACCAGTTGCCCGCCTTCCGCCGCTGGCGCAGCGATGCGACGCCGGCAGACTTCCAGCGCATCCTTCCCGCCACCCGCATCTACCGCACCGACGACGACTTCGACATCAACGAGCCGCTGGCGTTGCACACCATCACCAGCATCGACCTGTCCAGCCCCAGCCTGCGCTGCGAATCCACCGCGGTGATGGGCCCGGCCGGACGTGTGTTCTACGTCTCGCAGGGTTCGGTCTATGTGTGGACGAGTTCGTGGCGGCAGCGCGGCACGTCGGCGGTCTTCCGAATCCCGCTGGACGGCTCGGCACCCACCGGCCTCAAGGCGGCGGGCGTGCCCATCGACCAGATGTCCTTCCTCGAGGAAGGCGCTCACCTGAACGTGCTGCTGGCCAGTGGCGGCGTGGGCGAAGGCATGTGGGGCAGTGAACTCGCGCGCACCGGCATGGCCTTGCTGCGCGTGCCGCTGTCGGCCTTCGGCGACGGCCGCGACTCGGCCCAGCGCGAGCACTACCGCAGCCTGCCGGCCATGCCGGGGTCCTCGGTGCAGAACCGCTTCATCGGCGACTGGCTGGTGTGGGGCGGCCTGAATACCGGCGCGGCACCGGGTGTGCTGCGCATCGGCGCGTGGGCGGTGCGGCAGGCTGACCGCACGATGGAGCCGGTGCCGCTGTCGCCGGGGCACCACGTCGAGCGCATCGAGGCGATGGGCAGCGATGCGCTGCTGGTGGGCGGCAGCAACGGCGACCTGCATTTTTCCAGCGTGCGGCTGGCATGGCGCTCGGCCGAGGTGATGGGCAAGCACGTGGTGCCCGGTGCGATGCAGGGCGAGACGCGAAGCCATGGCTTCTTCTACAAGCCCGTGTCGCGCAACGAAGGCATGCTGGGCCTGCCCGTGATGGGGCCGGGCCTGCGGCGCCGCCACGGTGGGGTGTATTCGGACGGGCAGGGCGCGGCGTCGGTGGTCTTCCTGCGCCAGCGTGACCTGGCCTTCACGCCGCTCGGCCAGCTGGACTCGCACGGCCAAGGCCAGCGCGACGACGGCTGCGTCGCGTCCTGCGTGGACTGGTATGGCAATGCACGGCCCATCTTCAGCGGCGACCGCGTGTTCGCCCTGATGGGCTACGAACTGGTGGAAGGGCGCCTGTCGGGTGGCGCATGGCGAGGGGAGGAGCGCATCGAGGAGCGCCGGCGGGTGGATTTCTCGCCCGCCGGCCGCCCGGTGAACGGGCGCTATTCGCCGTTCAACTGAGTGGCCAATCCAGTTGCGTCTGGAGGCAGGACTTTCCCTCTGGCGGCTTGCCCCCGGGCGCGAAAGACGAGAACATGCCCCTTCGTGCATCTCGACTTCGCGCCTTTCATGACCCCGACCCGCTGTATTGCCCTTGCCGCCTGGATGTTGTGTACCGCCGCCGGTGCCGCGGAGCTGCCCGCCGAACACGGCAAGGCGGCTGACAAGTGCGAGAACGCTGTGGCCGACACGGTCAAGCGCATGCGCGGCAAGGATGCGCAGGAGGTCGAGTTCATCGGCGCCAAGCGCCAGATCTCGCCCACGCCCGAAGAAGAGCTTGGCGTGAAGGGCGAGGGCCGCTACCGCCGGCCCGGTGGCGAGCAGGTCAGTTTCAGCTACAGCTGTGCCTACAACTCGACCACCGGCGGCACCTCGGGTGCGATGTTCCGCGAGACCGGCGTGAGCGGCGCGGGCCGTGCCGCCAAGGCCTGGGAGCCCGACCTGGCCAGCGTCTCGCCCGAAGCCTGCGAGAGCGCAACTGCTGCGGCCTTGAAACAGAAGTATCCGCGCGTGGGCCGCATTGCCTTCGGTTCGGATTCGCGCAAGCTGCGGCCGGCACCCAATGAACACACGCTGCTCGAAGCCCAGGGCGCCGTCGAACGTGCGCCTGGCATGAACCTCGTGCCCTTCACCTATCGCTGCGAATTCGAATCACACACCGGCAAGCTGTTGCGGGTGGAGACCAGCGACGCTTCATGAGGCGGCTGCTCGCCGCGTGCCTCGTGTTCGCGCTGGGCAGCGTCGCGGCCCAGCCTGACGCACCGGCATCCGCCCCTTCTGCCGCATCGCCGCTCTTCCATCGGCTGGATGGCAGCGGCGGCTTGTCGCAGGCGCAGATCGAGTCGACCATCGATGGCCTGATGGACAAGGCCCAGGTGCCCGGCCTCGCCCTGGGCCTGGTGCAGGACGGTCGCATCGTGCTGATGACCGGCCGCGGCTTCGCGGATGTGGCATCGAAGCGGCCCATGACGCCCGAGACGGTGATGAGCGCTGCATCGCTCACCAAGCCGACCTTCGCCACGGCCGTGATGCAGCTCGCGCAGGAAGGCCTCATTTCGCTGGACCAGCCCCTGGGCGAGCAACTGCCTGGCGGCATCGCCGAGTACCGCCAGTTCGCGGAGCTCGCAGGCGATGAACGCTGGAAGCGCATCACCCCGCGCATGCTGCTCACCCACAGCAGCGGCCTGCCCAACTGGCGCTGGTTCATCGAGGGGAAGAAGCTGGGCATTCATTTCGACCCGGGGTCGCGCTTCGTGTACTCGGGCGAGGGCATCCAACTGCTGCAACTGCTGGTCGAGCTGAAGACGCAGGAGCCCGTGGAGCAATTGCTGAAGGCGAAGGTGTTCGCCCCCTACGGGCTCACGAACTCCAGCCTCACCTGGCAGATCGAGAACGCCGCGCTGGCGACGACGCACTACCGTGCCGACGGGACGGCGTTTGCGCATCCGCGCCGCATGCGCGCCGTGGCCGCGGCCAGCATGGACACCACCTTGCATGACATGACGCACCTGGCCGCAGGTCTGCTGCGCGACTGGAAGGTCGGCAAGCCGGCGGTGCGCCGCATGTTCGAGCCGCAGCTGGCCATCGTGTCGCCTCAGGAGTTCCCGTCGCAACTGCCGGGCGAGACGCGGGTGAACGAGTCCATCCGGCTCAGCTCCGCGCATGGCTGGATCAGCTACCAGTCGCCCTACGGACAGGCGCTGTTCAAGGAAGGCAACGACGACGGTACCAACAACTTCATGCTGCTGTTCCCGCAGTCGGGCACGGGCATCGTGATGCTGGCCAACAGCGCGCGTGGCGACCGCATGTTCTTCCCCGCGGTGGAAGCGCTGGTGGGCCGCAGCTGCCTGCCGTGGTTCTGGATGGGCTACGTTCCCTACGACCGGCCGGAACTCAGGCGCAGCGGCGTGCGCGAGTCGCCGGTCGGGCCGTCCTGCAGCTGATCGTCTCCTGGGCGTCTGCAGCGCCGTTCGGTGCGGCCGCATTGTGGACATTGCGAACCGCTTGATAGCGCTACCAATGGTATGGTCGCAGGCCATGAGCGCGACGCCTCCCGAACCCCAGCCCCTGGCTCCCGTTCCGCCCGTCGCCACGGTGTCTGCCTGGACGCCGCTCATCAACCCCGTGTTCCGCATGCTGTGGGGCGTGTGGGTGGCGGCCAACGTCTGCATGTGGATGAACGACGTGGCCGCGGCCTGGCTCATGACCTCGCTGAGCCCGTCGCCCATCATGGTCGCGCTGGTGCAGTCGGCGTCCACGCTGCCGGTGTTCCTGCTGGGCGTGCCCAGCGGCGCACTGGCGGACATCCTCGACCGCCGGCACTACTTCATGATCACGCAGGTGTGGGTCGCGGCCGTGGCCATCGTGATCTGCCTGGTGGTGAGCGCCGACGGCATCAGTGCACCGCTGCTGCTGGCGCTCACCTTCGCCAACGGCATCGGCCTGGCCATGCGCTGGCCGGTGTTCGCGGCCATCGTTCCGGAGCTGGTGCCGCGTGCGCATTTGCCGGCGGCACTGGCGCTCAACGGCGTGGCGATGAATGCGTCGCGCATCATCGGACCCATCCTGGCGGGCGCCATCATCGCGAGCCTGGGCAGCGCCTACGTGTTCGCGCTCAACGCCGTGCTGTCGGTGGGGGCCTTCTTCATCATTCGCCGATGGAAGCGCGAGCAGAAGGTCAGTGCGCTGCCTGGCGAGCGCTTCGTCGGCGCGATGCGCGTGGGCCTGCAGTACGTGCGGCAGTCCCGGCGCATGCATGCGGTGCTGATCCGCGTGGGCATCTTCTTCCTGCAGTCCATGGCCTTGATGGCGCTGCTGCCGCTGGTGGCCAAGAGCCTGCACGGCGGCGGCGCGCGCACCTTCACCGTGCTGCTGGCCTGCATGGGGGCGGGCGCGATCGTCGCGGCGATGTTCCTGCCTCGGCTGCGTGCCGCTGCGTCGCGCGACGACATCGTCACCTGGGGCACGGTGATCCAGGCGTCGGCGATGCTGGTGGTGGGCATCACGTCCGAGCTGTGGATCGCGATGCCGGCGATGGTGGTGGCCGGTGGCGCATGGATCTCCGCGGCCAACTCGCTGACCGTGTCCGCGCAGCTCGTGCTGCCGGACTGGGTGCGTGCCCGCGGCATGTCGATCTACCAGATGGCCTTGATGGGCAGCTGTGCCGTCGGCGCCGCCGTGTGGGGCCAGGTCGCGACGTGGACCAGCGTGCACACCAGCCTGATGATTGCTTCGGGCCTGGCCATCCTGTGCCTGTTCATCACGCAGCGCTTCAACGTGGAATCCGGCGTGGTGGAGGACCTCACGCCTGCGCAGTTCGCCCGCCCGCCGGGCACGGACATCGAGCTCGACCCGCATGAAGGGCCGGTGCTCATCACCGTGGAATACAGGATCGACCCGGCGCGCACCGATGAATTCCTCTCGGTGATGCAGGAGAGCCGCCGCAACCGGCTGCGCCACGGCATGTTGTCCTGGGGGCTGTTCCGCGACCCGGCGGACCCGGCGCGCTACATCGAGCACTTCGTGGATGAGTCGTGGGTGGAGCACCTGCGCCACTTCGAGCGCATGAGCGCCTTCGACCTGTCGCTGCGTGAGCGGCGCCTTGCCTTCCACGTCGGCGACCAGCCGCCGGTGGTGCACCGCCTCCTTGCGCAGGCTGTGGACAAGTAGCGGCCGTCAGTCTTCCGCGACGGCCGGCGCCCGCACCACGGTGACGGTGCAGTTCGACTCCGCCACCACCTGCGCCGACACGCTGCCCAGGTAGCGCCGCAGCATCGAACTGCTGCGCGCGCCCATCACGATGTGATCGACCTGGTTGCGCCGGGCGTACTCCACGATGGCGGTGGCCGCATCGGGCGCTTCGATGACGTGGAAGGTGACGCGTGTGTCCTGGGCCGCATCCGGGGGCAGGGCGAGCGCGGCCACGAGCGGCCGGGCCCAGTGCTTGAGCTGCACCAGCATGTTCACGTGCTTGCTGCTGCCGTCCTTCTCGGTGAGCTCGTCCATGCCGATGCGGTTGACCTTCATCACTGCCAGGCAGGCCAGCCGCGCGCCCGGCGAGGTCTGCATCACGCGCTGCACCGTGATCTGGATGGCCTCCAGCAGCGCGGCCTCGGCGCCGGCCACGTCCACGGCCACGAGCACGATGGGGCTGCGGCTGGTCTGCGTGGTGATGCTGGCATCTCCCGCCGGCTCCGCGCCCATGGATGAGAACCAGCGCTGCATGGTTTTCAGCGTGCCGCGCCGCGACGAGCGTTCGGCGCGCTGGGTGAGCACCACCTGGTCGGGGTTCTGCAGGTCGAAGGCGAGTTGCGCGGCACTCTGGTGCCGCTTGGCGGGGTTCACCTCGAGGCAGCGCAGGATGATCTCCTGCAGCCACGGCGGGCAGTCCGCGCGCAGCGTGCGCACGGGCTCCGGGTCCTTGTACAGCCGCTGGCGCAGGCCGCGAACGCTGGTCGGGTTGCCGAAGGGCCGCTCGCCCGTGACGAGGTGGTAGAGCATCACGCCGAGTGCGAACAGGTCGCTGCGCGGGTCGTTGCGCACGAACTGCACCTGCTCGGGCGACATGTACGGCGCCGTGCCCATGGGCAGCTCGAACTCCTCTTCCAGCAGGTCGGGCAGGCGCTCGTGGCGCGACAGGCCGAAGTCGATCAACACGGCCTCGCCGCTGTCGCGGAACATGATGTTGCTGGGCTTCACGTCCAGGTGCACCACATGCTGGCGGTGCAGGTCGTGCAAGGCGGTGGCGACCTTGCAGCCGATCTGGCGCACGTCCTCGACGGGAATCGGTGCCTCGTCCAGCCGCGCCTTGAGCGAGGGGCCGGCGATGCGCTCCATCACGATGTACGGCTGCCCGGTGAAGTCTCCATTGGCGACGAAGCGCGGCACGTGCGGGCCGGTGAGCGTGGGCAGGATCATCTGCTCCACCTCGAAGCCGACGATGGTGGTCGGATCGTCGCCGCCCTTGATGCGCGGCACCTTCATGATGAGCGGCATCGTGTCGGTGCCGTCCAGCCGCTTCACGCGCCACAGCGAGGCCATGCCGCCCTGGTGGGTGCGCTCTTCCAGCATGAAGCCGTCGACGACGTCACCAGCTTCCAGCGGACCCTTCGAGGGCTTGCCTTCAGTCGCCATCGACCAGCCGCTCCGCCAGGCGCTCGGGCAGGCCCGCGGCGCGCACCTTCGCGGCCGCGGCCTCGTGGTCGTAGGGCACGCGGTGGAAGGTGAGGGCGTGGGTGTCCGTGTCGAACATCGCGTAGGCCGCGGCGGGGTTGCCGTCGCGCGGCTGGCCGGTCGAGCCGGGGATGGCCAGCCACTGGCGCTGCGGCGACAGCGGGATCGCGACGCCCGGGACTGGCTTGAATTCGCCGGCCTTGCCGGTGGTGGTCAGGTGGAACAGCTTGGGTTCGTGCACGTGCCCGCAGAAGGTGAAGCGTGCCTCGGTGCAGTGCAGGCTGCGGATGGCCTCCATGCGGCTCACGATGTAGGCCCACTGGTCGGGGGCGAAGGCATTGGCATGCACGTACAGCCGATCCTCGTCGCGCACCGACATGGGCAGGCCGGCGAGGAAGGTGAGCTGGTGGTCGTCGAGCTGGTTGCGCGTCCATTCCACCACCTCGCGCGCCTGCGGGACCATCGTCGGCGTCGGCCCCTTCACGACGGCGCTGTCGTGGTTGCCCATCACGGCGATCGCGCCCTGCCGTACATGCTCGATGAGGAAGTCGACCACCCAGCCCGGCTCCGGCCCGTAGCCGACGTAATCGCCGAGGAAGGCGTAGCGCTGTGCGCCCTGAAGCACCGAATGCACCATGACCGCCTCCACGGCGTCACGGTTGGCATGGAGGTCGGTGATGAGGGCGAGCTTCATGGACCCGCCGATCGTAAGGCACGACCGGCGGGGCGGGTCAAGCGCGGTTCAACCGATGCGGCCGAGCAGCAGATACTCCATCAACGCCTTCTGCACGTGCATGCGGTTCTCGGCCTCGTCCCACACGACGGACTGCGGACCGTCGATGACCTCGGCTTCCACCTCCTCGCCGCGGTGCGCCGGCAGGCAGTGCATGAACAGCGCATCGGGCTGGGCGGCGGCCATCATCTCGCGGTCCACGCACCAGTCGGCGAAGGCCTTCATGCGCGCCTCGTTCTCCGCCTCGTAGCCCATGCTCGTCCACACGTCAGTGGTGACGAGGTGGGCGCCCTTGCAGGCGTCCAGCGGGTTCTTGAAGATCTTCACGCACTGCGTGTTGCTGACGCCGGCGACCTTCGCGTCGATCTCGTAGCCCGAGGGCGTGCTCACGTGCAGCGTGAAGCCGAGGATGTCGGCCGCCTGCAGCCAGGTGTTGGCCATGTTGTTGCCGTCGCCCACCCAGGCCACCACCTTGCCCGCGATCGAGCCGCGGTGCTCGATGTAGGTGAAGATGTCCGCGAGGATCTGGCAGGGGTGGTACTCGTTGGTCAGCCCGTTGATGACCGGCACGCGCGAGTTGGCTGCGAAGCCTTCCAGCTTGGTCTGCTCGAAGGTGCGGATCATCACCAGGTCGACCATGCGGCTGATGACGCGCGCGCTGTCCTCGATGGGCTCGGCGCGGCCCAGCTGGCTGTCGCCCGTGGTGAGGTTCACCACCGAGCCGCCCATCTGGTACATGCCGGCCTCGAAGCTCACGCGCGTGCGGGTGCTGGCCTTCTCGAAGATCATCGCCAAGGTGCGGTCCACCAGAGGCGTGTACTTCTCGTAATTCTTGAACCGCTTCTTGATGATCGCGGTGCGGTCGAGCAGGTAGGCGTATTCCTCGGTCCGGAAATCCTTGAACTGCAGGTAGTGCTTGATCAGGCTCATTCCGGGTTTCATTGTTGTGGCGCGGGCTGCGCGAGGAATTCCTTGATGAGCGGACACAGGATCGCCACGATCTGGTCCGCTTCCGAGGCGTTGATGATGAGCGGGGGCAGCAGGCGCACCACCTTGTCGGCGGTGACGCTGATCATCAACCCCGCGTTGGCCGCCTTCAGCAGCAGTTCGCCGCAGGGTCGGGCGAGCTCGATGCCGATCATCAGGCCCTGGCCGCGGATGTCCACCACGCCATTCACGCCCTTGAACTCGCGCACGAAGGCGTCATGCAGCCGCGCGCCGATGGTCGCCGCGTTCTCCAGCAGCTTGTCCTCTTCCATGATCGTGAGCGTCTCGATGCCTGCGCGCATGGCCAGCGGATTGCCGCCGAAGGTCGTGCCGTGGTTGCCCGGGCCGAGCACGTGCGCCGCACGCGGCCCGCACACGAACGCGCCGATGGGCACGCCCGAGCCCAGGCCCTTGGCCAGCGGCATCACGTCCGGCTTGATGCCGGCCCACTGGTGCGCGAACCACTTGCCGGTGCGGCCGATGCCGCACTGCACCTCGTCGAGCATCAGCAGCCAGCCCTTGTCGTCGCAGATGCGGCGAACGGCCTGCAGGTACTCGATCTTGGCGGGGTTGATGCCGCCTTCACCCTGGATGACCTCCAGGAACACGGCGACCACGTTCGGGTTGCCGGCGGCGACCTTCTCGATCGCGGCCACGTCGTTCAGCGGCACGCGCACGAAGCCTTCCACCAGCGGCTCGAAGCCAGCCTGCACCTTGGTGTTGCCGGTGGCCGAAAGCGTGGCGATGGAGCGGCCATGGAAGGCCTTCTCGTAGACGATGATCTCCGGCCGGGCGATGCCCTTGTCATGGCCGAACTTGCGCGCGATCTTGATGGCGCCCTCGTTGGCTTCGAGGCCGGAGTTGCAGAAGAAGACGTTGGTCAGGCCGGAGATCTCGGTGAGCCTGGCGGCCAGCCGTTCCTGCAGGGGCGCGGCGTAGTAGTTGGAGGTGTGGATCAGCTTGCTGACCTGGTCCTGCAGGGCGGGCACCAGCTTGGGATGGCCGTGGCCGAGCGTGTTGACCGCGATGCCGCCCAGCCCGTCGAGGTACTTCTTGCCCTCGGTGTCCCAGACCCAGCATCCTCGGCCATGCGACAAGGCCATCGGCAGGCGGCCGTAGGTCTTCATCACATGGGGTTCCGGGGTGGTCGGGACTTTCTCAGGGGCATTCATCGAGCGCTCTCCGCGTGGATGGGCTGGAAGGATGTCAGGACATCGACAGATGGCTGACAGCGAATCGTCAGCGGCAACAGCGATGATTCCTTCGCAGTGCCGCATCGAACGATTCTAAGGGTCAGCCCCAATGTGCCGATGACAACGCCATGGGCGCCAGAGACTTCCAGATCGAGCGTGCTGCGACGCAGCACAAACACGGCACAATACCGCCTGCCGTTCGGATCCCGTTGTGGGTCGAACATCCCTCCTGGGCCCGTTGGACGGCCCGACTGCACAGAATGACCGACCCCAAGCCTCGCCAAGTCTTCATCCAGGGAATCACCCAGGACGGCAAGACCTTCAGGCCGAGCGACTGGGCCGAGCGACTGTGCGGAGCGATGTCCTGCTTCCGCCCCGAGGGCTCGGCCGGCGGCATCGGCTCCTTCATCGGCTACTCGCCGTACTGCGTGCCGCAGGTCATCAACGGCGTGAAGTGCGTGATCGTCAACGAGAAGCTGCGTGAGATCGAGCCGATGGCCTGGGACTTCGTCATCAACTTTGCCCGCGACAACAAGCTGCAGTACAGCGACGCCTGCCTGCTGCCGGACGCCGAGCCGCCCAAGGACTGATCCTTCTTCGGGGATGGTCGGTGAAGCCAAACCGCCAGGCCAAACCGTCAGGCAAAACAAAAAGGGCTCGCAATCGCGAGCCCTTTTTTCACCTGGATGCTTTGCCGTCTTAGGCGGCGGCAGTGGCGAGCGCCTTGACCTTGGCGGCCAGACGGCTCTTGTGGCGAGCAGCCTTGTTCTTGTGGAAGATGCCCTTGTCGGCGACCGAGTCGATCACGCTCTGGGCAGTTTGGAAGAGTTCGGTGGCCTTCGCCTTGTCACCGGCGACAACGGCCTTCTGCACGTTCTTGATGACGGTGCGGAACTTGGAACGCAGCGCCGTGTTGGCGGCGTTCAGCTTGACGTCTTGGCGGACACGCTTGCGACCAGACGCAATGCGAACCGTCTTTTTCTTGGCTTTGGAAGAGGTGGCCATGCTTGAGCTTCGATCCAGGTGGGCGCTCCATGGTCCAATTCACTGGGTGAATGCACACGGAGCAAAGACAGCGAGTATAGCACCCGTTGGCAAGTCTGGGCAAATGGCAGCAACTGAACGTTAGTAACCGCTTCCTATAATGCCGCCCACTCCATAGTCCATCGACGAGCCGGGCCCGCCCGAAAGACCCCATGAACCTGTTGAGGGCCGCCTCCACCGTCTCCTTGCTGACGCTCGCCTCGCGTGTCACCGGGCTGGTCCGCGACATGCTCCAGGCGTCCGTCTTCGGAGCCAACGCCTTGACCGACGCCTTCAACGTGGCGTTCCGCATCCCGAACCTGTTTCGGCGCCTGGTGGGCGAGGGCGCATTTTCCCAGGCCTTCGTGCCCTTGCTGGCGGCTTCCCACGAGCGCGATGGGCCCGAGGCCACCCAGAAGCTGATCGATGCCGTCGCCACCGTGCTGCTGTGGTCGCTGATCGTGCTGTGCGTCGTGGGCGTGGCCGGGGCGCCGGTCCTGGTCTACCTGATGGGCAGTGGCCTGAAGGCCACCGGCGGTTTCGACGCGGCCGTCCTGATGACGCGCTGGATGTTTCCGTACATCGCGTGCATGTCGCTGGTGGCGCTGGCCGCGGGAATTCTCAACACCTGGCGCCGCTTCGTGGTGCCCGCGGCCACGCCGGTGCTGCTGAACCTGTCGTGGATCGCCGCGATGCTGCTGCTCACGCCCTGGTTCCGCCGCTGGGGCATCGAGCCCATCTACTCCCTGGCCGTCGGCGTGATGGTGGGCGGCGTGCTGCAGCTGGCCGTGCAGGTGCCGGCGCTGCGACGGGCGGATGCCTTGCCGCACTTCGGGCTGGGCTGGCAGCGGCTGAAGGAATCCTGGTCGCACGAAGGCGTGCGGCACGTGATGGGCAAGATGGCGCCGGCGCTGATCGGCGTGTCGGTGGCGCAGATTTCACAGCTCATCAACACGCAGATCGCCAGCCACCTCGGTGCCGGTGCGGTCTCGCTGCTCACCTACGCCGACCGGCTGATGGAGTTCCCGTCCGCGCTGCTTGGCGTGGCGCTGGGCGTCGTGCTGACGCCGCAGCTGTCGGCGGCCCACGCGCGCAAGGACGATGCCGCGTATTCCGATCTCATCGAATGGGGCCTGAGGCAACTGCTGCTGCTGGCGCTGCCTTGTGCGGTGGCCTTGCTGGTGTTCGCCGAGCCGCTGGTGTCCACGCTCTTCCAGCGTGGCGAATTCCGTGCCGCCCAGGTTCATGGCGCCGCGCTCGCGGTGAGCGGCTACGGTGTCGGTTTGATCGGAATCGTGTCGATCCGTATCCTCGCTCCGGGCTTCTTTGCCCGGCAGGACACCCGCACCCCGGTGCGCGTGGGCATCGCGGTGCTGGTGCTGACGCAGCTGTTCAACCTCGGATTCGTCTATGGCCTGGGGCTGGGCGTGGCGGGCCTCGCCTTGTCCACTGGGCTGGGTGGTGTCGTCAATGCCGGCATGCTGCTTTTCTTCCTGTGGCGCCGCGGCGCCTACCGGCCGGCGGCGGGCTGGCTCCTGTACGTGCTGCGCCTGTGCGCGGGCTGTGCGGTGATGGGCGGCGGGCTGTGGTGGGCGGCGCATCACCTGGACTGGCTGGGCGCCGACAGCCTGCGCCGCGCGGCCTGGATGGCCGGGGTGCTGGCTGCCGCCGCCGTGCTGTACTTCGCCACCCTGGCAGCCACTGGCCTGAAGCTTCGCGAGTTCGCCCGCCGGGGCTAAACTGACCCGATGTCCGAGCCCCTGCAGTTCGCAGCACCTACTGCGCTGGAATACTTTTCCTCGCTGGTGGCCGACGATGCGAGCCTGTCGCTGGTCGAGGCCGCCGTTTCCATCGCCCAGGACGACTACCCCGATCTCGACACCCAGGCCGTGCTGGCCGACATCGACACCCTGGCCGACCGTCTCAAGCGCCGCATCCCGGCCGACGCCGTGCCCGTGCAGCGACTGCGCTGGCTCAACCGCTACTTCTTCCGCGAACTGGGCTTCGCGGGCAACGTCAACGACTACTACGACCCGCGCAACAGCTACCTGCACATGGTGCTGTCCACGCGGCGCGGCATTCCCATCACGCTGGCAGTGCTCTACATCGAGCTGGCCACGCAGATCGGGCTGACCGCCCGTGGCGTGTCCTTTCCCGGCCATTTCCTCATCAAGCTGCGCATGCACACCGGCCAGCAGCACGGCGAGGTGGTGATCGACCCGTTCACTGGCCACTCGCTGTCGCGCGAGGAGCTGGACGAATTGCTGGGCCCCTACAAGCGCAGCCATGGCCTCATGGGCGAGTTCGATGCGCCGCTGGGCCTGTTCCTGCAGTCGGCCCCGCCGCGCGACGTGCTGGCGCGCATGCTGCGCAACCTGAAGGAAATCCACCGCAGCGCGCAGGACTGGCCGCGGGCGCTGTCGGTGGCGCATCGCCTGGTCATCCTGCTGCCGCACGCCGTCGAGGAGCGGCGCGACCGCGGCATGGTATTGGCCGAGCTCGGCCAATACCCGCAGGCGGTCGAGGACATCGACGCCTACCTGCGCCAGCGCCCCGAGGCCGAAGACCACGCGGCGCTCACGGCTCGCATCGATGAGTGGCGCAGTGCGGGCAGGCCGAGGCTGCATTGAGTTTGTAGCCCCTAGAATTCCCCCCGACCATGGCGCGCCACAAGCCATGGCGTCCGAACCAACCGACACGGGCCGCGCCACGCCGGCCTCCATGTTCGCTCGATGAACCTGTCTTCCACACAACGCCGCACCCTGACCTGGATCGCGCTCGGCCTGGCCGGACTCGGCCTGCTGTGGCTGCTGGCGCCGGTGCTGACCCCCTTCCTCATCGCGGCGGTGCTGGCCTATGCCTTGCATCCTGCGGTGGAGCGCATGGCGGCCCGCGGCGTGCCGCGGGCGCTGGCGGTGATCGCGGTGGAGGTTCTGGTGCTCCTCGCCTTCACGGCCGTCCTCTTGCTCATGGTGCCCATCCTGTCCAAGGAAATCCCGCTGCTGCGCGAGCGCATCCCGGTGCTGGCCAAGGGCGCAAAGGAATCGCTGGAACCCTGGCTCGCGCATTACGGCGTCAACGTCTCGCTGGACATCGACAGCCTGCAACAAATGGTGCTCAAGGCGCTGAACGCCAACTTCGAGGACTGGCTGTCCACCATCCTCGCCTCGGCGCGCATTGGCGGCAGCATCGTGCTCACGGTGCTGGGTGCGATGGTGCTGGTGCCGGTGGCCCTGTTCTACCTGCTGATGGACTGGTCCCGCCTCACAGAGCGGGTGCAGGAGCTGGTGCCGCCGCGCCTGCGCCCGGGCTTCCACGGCTTCATGAGCGAATGCGACACCGTCCTCGGCCAGTACCTGCGCGGCCAGCTGCTGGTGATGCTGGCGATGGCCATCTTCTACAGCGTGGGCCTCGCGCTTTTCCGCTTCGACCTCGCCGTGCCCGTGGGCGTGTTCACCGGCATGGCGATGTTCATCCCCTACCTGGGCTTCGGCCTGGGCATGCTGCTGGCGCTGCTGGCGGGCGTGCTGCAGTTCGCGAGCTGGTACGGCTTGATCGCGGTGGCCGTGATCTATGGGCTGGGCCAGATCCTGGAAGGCTTCTTCCTCACGCCGCGCCTGGTGGGCGAGCGCATCGGCCTGAGTCCGCTGATGGTCATCTTCGCGCTGCTTGCCTTCGGGCATCTCTTCGGCTTCGCCGGCGTGCTGGTGGCCCTGCCGCTGAGCGCCGTGCTGGCCGTGGCCGTGGGGCGCCTGCGCAGTTGGTACCTGCAAAGCCGGCTGTACGGTGCCTGAGCGATGAAGCAGATTCCGCTCGCCTTCGGCCCCGCCATCGTCCACAGCTTCGACACCTTCGTGCCGGGCGCCAACGGCATGGCGCTGGAGCACCTGCGGGCCGTGCACGCAGGCTCGGCGCCGGTCTACCTGTGGGGGCCGTCGGGCAGCGGCAAGACGCACCTGCTGCAGGCGCTGGCCCAGCGCTTCCAGCTGCAAGGCGGGCAGGTCGGCTGGTTCAGTGCGGCCGATGCCGGGCCCTGGGCCATCGACGAGCGCACGGACCTCATCGTCTTCGACGCCTGCGACCAGTTCGATGCCGACCAGCAGCAGTCGGCCTTCGCGCTCTTCGTGGACGCCACCACTCGCGGCATTCCCATTGCCGCCGCCGGCCGCCTGCCGCCCGTGGACCTGCCCCTGCGCGACGACTTGCGCACGCGGCTGGGCTGGGGCCATGTGCTGGCGATCCAGCCACTGTCCGAGTCGGAGACCCGCGCGGCCTTGCGCCGCGAGGCGGACCGCCGCGGCCTGTTCCTTTCCGACGAGGTGATGGACTACCTCCTCACCCGCTTCACCCGCGACCTCAAGCACCTCATGGCCCTGCTCGACGGCCTCGATGAATACGCGCTGGCCAACAAGCGCGCCATCACCGTGCCCTTGCTCAAGCAGATGCTGGCCGACCAGGGTTCCTCATGAATCTTTGCCTCTTCGACCTCGACGACACGCTCATTCCGCTGGATTCCGACCACGCCTGGGGCGAGTTCGTCACCCGGCTGGGCTGGGTGGACGCGGCGGAATTCCGCCGCCGCAACGACGAGTTCTTCGAGACCTACAAGGCCGGCAAGCTCGACGTGCACGCCTACATCGAGTTCGCCACGCAGCCCCTGCGAGAGCATTCGGCCGAGGAAACCGCTGCCGCCCACCGGCAGTTCATGGCCGAGGTCATCACCCCGCGCATGCACGACAGCGCCCGCCAACTGGTGCAAAGCCACGTCGACCAGGGCGACCTCGTGGCCCTGGTCACGGCCACCAACGAATTCGTCACCGCGCCCATCGCGCAGGCCTTCGGCATCGCCGATCTGATCGCCGTCCGGCTGGAGCGCGGTCCGGGGGGTACCATCACGGGTCGCATCGACGGCGTGCCGAGCTACCGGGAAGGCAAGGTCACGCGGGTCGAGCAATGGCTGGCCGGGCGCGGGCTGCGCTGGAGCGATTTCGAACGCACCAGCGTCTACAGCGACTCGACCAACGACCTGCCGCTGCTCGAGCGCGCCACGCATCCCGTCGCCACGAACCCGTCGCCGGCGCTCCAAGCCATTGCCGGCGAGCGCGGTTGGCGCATCCTGAACCTCTTCAAATGATCAAGAAGCTCATCAACAAGCTGCTCGGAAAGGGCGAAGCCGCCGCCGGTAACGGAAAGGCCAAGGCCACGCCGCTGGGCAAGCGCGTCGAGGTGGCCAAGGACGAGCACCTCATCGATCTCACGCTCGTGGACGAACGCGCGATCAAGGTGGTGCAGACACTGTCCGAAGCCGGCTTCGAGGCCTACATCGTCGGCGGTGCGGTGCGCGACCTGCTGCTGGGCCTGCGCCCCAAGGACTTCGACGTGGCCACCAATGCCACGCCCGAGGAGGTGAAGAACCTCTTCCGCCGCGCCTTCATCATCGGCCGGCGCTTTCGCATCGTGCACGTGGTGTTCGGCCGCGGCCGCGACCACGAGGTGATCGAGGTCTCGACCTTCCGCGCCATGATGGATGCATCGGCCGCCGAGACGGTGAGCGGCAACGAGAAGACCTCCAAGAGCGAACTCGCCGGCAAGACCCACGTGGTGGACGCCGAAGGCCGCGTGCTGCGCGACAACGTCTGGGGTCCGCAGGTCGAGGATGCCGCGCGCCGCGACTTCACCGTCAACGCCATGTACTACGACCCGCAGCGCGAGATCGTGGTCGACTACCACGGCGGCATCAAGGACTCCAAGAAGAAGCTGCTGCGCATGATCGGCGACCCGGAGACGCGCTACCGCGAAGACCCGGTGCGCATCATTCGCGTGGTGCGCTTCGCCGCCAAGCTGGGCTTCGAGATCGAGCCCAAGACGCGCGCGCCCATCCAGGCCATGGCGTCCCTGCTCGAGAACGTGCCGCAGTCGCGCATGTTCGACGAGATGATCAAGCTGCTGCAGACCGGGCACTCGCTGGCGAGCCTGGAAGAGTTGCGCAAGCAGGGGCTGCACCAGGGCGTGTTCCCGATCCTTGACGTGGTGCTGGACGAGGCCCACCGGCACGACGGCCGCGAGAAGTTCGTGCAGATGGCGCTGGCCGACACCGACCGGCGCGTGGGAGAGAACAAACCGGTCGCACCCAGCTTCATGCTGGCGTGCATGCTGTGGCACGACGTGCTGGACCGCTGGCAGAAACTCAAGGGACAGGGCGAGGCCCCGTTCCCGGCCTTGCAGCAGGCCATCGACCTGGTGTTCGACGCCCGCATCGGCGACATCTCCGGCCGCGGCAAGCTGGCCGCGGACATGCGCGAGATCTGGATGATGCAACCGCGCTTCGACCGCCGCGTGGGCAGCGGGCCGTTCACGCTGGTGGAGCAGCCGCGCTTCCGTGCGGGCTTCGACTTCCTGCGGCTGCGGGCCGATTCGGGCGAGATCGACAACACGCTGGCCGAGTGGTGGGAAGACTTCTCGCTGGGCGACGATGAAGAGCGCCGCGCGCTGATCGACCTGGCCAAGGAGCAGGACCATTCGAAGCGGGTGAAGCCGGCTGCGGGTCATGCGCCGCAGGCGGCCGCGGGTGCGGCATCGGATGCCGGCGACCCGGCCAAGAAGCGCCGCCGCCGTCGACGCAAGCCCGGTGGTGGCTCAGGTGCAGGGCCTGCGCCCTCGCAGGACTGAACCGGAAAGGGTGCGGGAGTTGGACGACGCGCCGCAGGATTCGGGCGTGCAGGCGTGCATTGCGCTGGGAGCGAATCTCGGGGATGCCTTGGCCACCCTGCAGGCTGCCGAGCGCGCCTTGAGCGAACTGCCGGGGACGACGCTGCTTGCCGTGTCGCCGATCTACCGCACCGCGCCCATCGATGCGACTGGGCCGGATTACCTCAACGGCGTGGCCTTGGTGCGCACTTCGCTGGATGCGCACGGGCTCCTTCGCCACCTCCAGGCCATCGAGCAGCGGCATGGCCGCCAGCGCAGCACGCGCAACGCACCGCGCACGCTCGACCTGGACCTGCTGCTCTACGGTGACCAAGCCATGCACGGCGACGACCTGACCGTGCCGCACCCGCGCATGCACGAGCGCGCCTTCGTGCTGCGCCCCTTGCTGGACGTGGCGCCGTCCATCCGCATCCCGGGCCTCGGCCCCGCCAGTGACTGGCTGCCCCGCGTGGCCGACCAACGCATCGAACGGCTCAACCCATGATCTCCCTGCCCATCTCCGTCCAGACCACCTTGTTGCTGGTGGCGTCCAACGTCTTCATGACCTTCGCCTGGTACGGGCACCTCAAGAATCTCAACGACAAGCCCTGGTACATCGCTGCGCTGGTGAGCTGGGGCATTGCGCTGTTCGAGTACCTGTTGCAGGTGCCGGGCAACCGCATCGGATTCGCGGGCGGCCTCACGCTGGCGCAGCTGAAGATCATGCAGGAGGTGATCACGCTGCTGGTGTTCGTGCCCTTTGCGATGTTCTTCATGGACCAGCCTTTCCGCATGGATTTCGTGTGGGCGGGCCTGTGCCTGGTGGGCGCGGTGTACTTCGTGTTCCGCAGCGCATGACGAACCTGCTCGACCGCTTTCGCCACATCGCCATCGAAGGCCCGATCGGCGTGGGCAAGAGTTCGCTCGCCCGGCGCCTGGGCGCGCACCTGGGGGCCGACCTGCTGCTGGAGAAGGCCGAGGAGAACCCCTTCCTCGAGCGCTTCTACCGCGACCGCACCGCCTACGCGTTTCAGACGCAGCTCTTTTTCCTCTTCCAGCGTGTGAAGCAGATGCAGGAGATTGCCCAGCCGGGCATGTTCTCGCGCGGCATCGTCAGCGACTTCGTGTTCGCCAAGGACGCACTCTTCGCCCGCATGAACCTGGACGATGAGGAATACCGCCTGTACACGCAGATCCACGGCCACATGGCGCAGAGCCTGCCCCGGCCGGACCTGGTCATCTGGCTGCAGGCCGAGCCGCAGGCGCTGCTGCAGCGCATCGGCCGGCGGGGCATTGCCATGGAGCAGGACATCGACGCCGCCTACCTGCAGCGTCTGTGCGATGCCTATGTGGAGCACTTCCGCTCGGATGGCACCTCGCCGGTGCTCACCGTGCCGACCGAGAGCTTCAACCCCGCCGGCAACGACGAGGACTTCCGCCGGCTTGTCGATGCGCTGGATCAATTCCGCGGACCGGCCGGTGTACTGGACCCCGCAGCCGCGTGAACTACACTTCGCGGGTTTTGACCGATTGATGACGCCGCGCCGGTTCCGTGCGCATGGCGCCGCGAGGAGACCCGGATGCTGTTCGGCAAGCTGCTGCCCCGAGAGGGCAATTTTTTCGAGCTGTTCAACCAGCACGGCGGGTTCATTGTTGAAGGCGCGCGCTCCTTCATCCTGCTGATCGAGAACTACGGCGACACCAGCCTGCGCGAGAAGTACACCCAGGAAGTGGGCAACGCCGAGCGACAGGCCGACCGCGTCACCGCCGAGGTGAACCGGCTGCTGCACAAGACGTTCATCACGCCCATCGACCGCGAGCAGATCCACAGCCTGATCAACGCGATGGATGACATCCTCGACCTGCTGCAGGATGCCACCGAGACCATGCTGCTGTACGACGTGCGCAAGATGACCGAGGACATCCTGCGCCTGGGCGACTTGAGCGCCAAGTGCTGCGAACGCGTGCAGCATGCGGTGTCCTTGCTGCCCAAGCTCAGCGACCACGAGGCGGCGGCCGCGGCCATCAAGACCTGCGAAGAGATCGACAAGCTCGAATCCGACGCCGACCGCGTGATGCGTGCGGCGATGTCGCGCCTCTTCCGCGAGGAGACCGACGTGCGCGAGCTGATCAAGCTCAAGGCCATCTACGAGCAGCTGGAGTCGATCTCCGACCGCTGCGAGGACGTGGCCAACCTCATCGAGGGCGTGGTCCTCGAGAACTCCTGACCCGGCACCCGAGCCTCCTCTTCAGATGGAAAAAATCCAGGCTGCCTTCTGGGTCGTGACGCTGCTCGTCGTCCTGGCCGTCGCGTTCGACTTCATGAACGGCTTCCACGATGCGGCGAACTCCATCGCCACCGTCGTGTCCACCGGCGTGCTCAAGCCCCAGCAGGCGGTGGTGTTCGCCGCCTTCTTCAACGTCATCGCGATCTCCGTCTTCCAGCTCAAGGTGGCCGCCACCATCGGCAAGGGCATCGTGCTGCCGGGCGTGGTGGACCACCACGTGGTGTTCGGGGCCCTGGTCGGGGCGCTGGTGTGGAACGTCGTCACCTGGTTGTACGGCATTCCGTCGAGTTCGTCTCATGCGCTCATCGGCGGCATCGTGGGTGCGGTGATGGCCAAGGCCGGCGCCAGCTCGCTGATCGCGGCAGGCATCTGGAAGACGGTGCTCTTCATTTTCCTCTCGCCGCTGCTGGGCTTTGCCTTCGGCTCGCTGCTGATGGTGATCGTGGCGAACCTGTTCAAGCGCTCGTCGCCCTTGCGGGTGGACAACTGGTTCCGGCGATTGCAGCTCGTGTCCGCGGGCTTGTACAGCCTGGGCCATGGCGGCAACGATGCGCAGAAGACCATCGGCATCATCTGGATGCTGCTGATCGCCACAGGCTACGCCACGGCCGGCGACAAGCTGCCCCCGGTGTGGGTGATCTGGGTTTGCTACGTGGCCATCGGCCTGGGCACGATGTTCGGCGGCTGGCGCATCGTCAAGACCATGGGCCAGAAGATCACCAAGCTCAAGCCGGTGGGCGGCTTCTGCGCCGAGACGGGCGGAGCGATCACCCTGTTCATGGCGACGGCGCTGGGCGTTCCGGTGTCCACGACGCACACCATCACCGGCGCCATCGTGGGCGTGGGCTCAACGCAGCGCGCTTCGGCGGTGCGCTGGGGCGTGGCGGGCAACATCGTGTGGGCCTGGATCTTCACGATCCCCGCCTCGGCCTTCGTGGCCGCGATCGCTTACTGGCTGGGCCTCACGCTGTTCCCCTGATTCACCTCACTGGCTGATCTTGCGGCCTTCCTCGATCTGGTATTCGAAGTAGCGCTGGCCGCTGAAGGCGATGGTGGCCATCAGCACGCCCGCGCCGATGAGCAGCGCAACGATCACGCCCATCACCGCACCCCAGCCGCTGTGCGTGGCGGGGCCGTCGGTGTTGTAGCGGGCGTCCCATTTCTCATCGGCCATCAGGCCATAGACGATGGCCGTCAGCATGGCCGCGGCGATGGCACAGCCGGCCAGCGGAATCAAGGCCCAGGAGAGCATGTCGTCCTGGCCGAGTTCCTGCACCCGCCGCACGCCGTACAGGCCCAGCAGCGTGGGCAGCGGGTACAGCCAGCCCCACAGGTCGCGAAAGCCGTGCAGGTAGAAGCGGTGCAGACCCATGCTGCCGCCGATGACGGCGATCCAGGTCGTGAGCGTTTTGGATTTGCGCATGTGCATGTGTCAGCTCGGGTCGACGGGGTCGCGGCTGTCGCCCACGCCCAGCGATCGCTGCATGAGGACCACGTCCAGCCAGCGGTTGAATTTCCAGCCGACGGATTGGAGGATGCCCGTCTGTTCGAAGCCCAGCGTCCGGTGCACGCCGATGGAGCTGGCGTTGTTCGAGTCGCCGATCACGGCCAGCATCTGCCGCGCACCGCGTGCCTCGCACTGCGACATCAGCTCCGCCAGCAACAGCCGGCCGATGCCCTGGCCTCGGGTGCCGTCGGCCAGGTAGATCGAGTCTTCCACGCAGAAGCGGTAGGCCTTGCGCGGTCGGAAGTGGTTGGCGTAGGCGTAGCCGAGCACCTGGCCGTCGCGCTCGGCCACCAGCCAGGGCAGGCCCTTGGACAGCACATCGTCGCGGCGGCGAGTCATCTCGGCCTGGTCCGGGGCGTCCAACTCGAAGGTGCCCGTGCCGTTTGTCACGTTCCAGGCGTAGATGGCGGTGATGGCGGGCAGGTCTTGGGCCGTGCTGGGCCGCAGAAAGAGGGGCGAGGACATGGGTTTGGCCTGGGAAGGTTCTTGGAGTTTATAATGCGCGGTTTCGGTGACGGCCCAAGTCCTGCTTTGGAAACAACGCGTCTTGCGGCGTATCTACGGTACCGAATGGCTGGCGGACGAGGCGTAGGGCCTCGGTCGTCGTTGATCTGCTCGCCCTGAGTGTCTCCTGGTGCGGTGGATTGTTTTCACAATTCAAGGAAACAACATGGTCGTGATTCGACTCGCACGTGGCGGCGCCAAGAAGCGTCCTTTCTTCAACATCGTGGTTGCTGACTCGCGCGTTCGCCGCGATGGCCGCTTCATCGAGCGCGTGGGCTTCTACAACCCCGTGGCCGCTGGCGCCGAGCAACCCCTGCGCGTGGCTTTCGACCGCGTCGACTACTGGGCCAGCCAAGGCGCCCAGCTGTCGCCCACGGTGGCTCGCCTGGTTGCCCAGGCCAAGGCCGCAGCCTAAGCTGTACCGTGAGCACGGCGTCCCAAGCCGCGGGCGACACGCCCGCCTGGCCTGAAGACGCCATCGAGGTTGGCCGCATCATCGACGCCTGGGGCGTCAAGGGATGGATCAAGATCCACCCCTTCGCGGCCGATCCTCAAGCGCTGTTCTCCACGCGGCGCTGGTTCCTCAAGCCGCCCGAGCCGCAAGGCCCGAAGCGGCCCGCCCCTGCGGCAGAAGCCATTCCCTCTTTCCTCAAGATTTCCCAGGTCAAGCACCATGGCGATGGCGTCGTCGCGCTGCCGTTGGATGTGTCTGACCGCAGCGGCGCAGAAGCGCTCAAGGGCGCCAGGGTGTTCGTCTCCCGCGCCAGCTTCCCGACCGCCGAACCCGACGAGTACTACTGGGTCGATCTCATCGGCATGTCCGTGGTGAACCTGCAGGGCGAAGCTCTGGGTACCGTGGTGAGCCTGCTGGATACTGGTCCGCACAGCGTGCTGCGCATCGCGCCGCCGGATGCCGACCCCAATGACGAGGCGGTGCAGCGGCTGGTTCCCTTCGTCGCCGCCTACGTGAGCGACGTGAGCCTGGCCGACAAGCGCATCACCGTCGACTGGGGCCTGGACTACTGACCCCGCGCAGTCATGCGCTTCGACGCCATCACCCTGTTTCCCGAGCTGTTCGCGCCGCACCTGACGCAAGGCGTGACGCGGCGCGCGTTCGAGTCCGGGCAGGTGGCGGTTCACCTGTGGCAGTTGCGTGACTTTGCTGATGACAACTACCGCAGGGTGGATGACCGCCCGTATGGCGGCGGGCCTGGCATGGTGATGCTGGCCGAGCCGTTGGAGCGGGCCTTGGCGGCGGTGCGTGCGGCCCGGGCCGATTCGGCTCCGGTGGTGCATTTCACGCCCACCGGCCGGCGCATCGACCAGCAGGTCGTGACGGAATTTGCGTCTGGCGCCGGTGCCATCTTCCTGTGCGGGCGGTACGAGGGCATCGACCAGCGCTTCCTCGACCGCCACGTGGACGTCGAGCTGAGCCTGGGCGACTTCGTGCTCTCCGGAGGCGAACTGCCTGCGCTGGCCCTGCTGGATGGCGTGGCCCGCCTGCAGGATGGCGTGCTGGGCGATGCCCAGTCCCACCAGCAGGACAGCTTCTCGGACGGCCTGCTCGATTGCCCGCACTACAGCCGTCCCGAAGTCCTGGCAGGCGAGGGCGAACCCCAGCCCGTGCCGCCGGTGCTGCTGTCGGGCCACCACGCCGACATCGCCCGCTGGCGGCGGGAACGCTCGCTGGAGCTGACCGCCCGGCGCCGGCCCGACCTGATCGCTGCCGCTCGGGCGGCGGGAAAGCTCACCAAAGCCGACGAGAAGTTCCTGGCCGGCCTTGCGCTATAATCAAAGGCTTTTCGATCCTCTGCCAGGCCCGGGTACCACGTATCCGAACCCAATTCTCAACACCGCGTTGGCACGATCGCACGGAGAAACCATGGACCTGATCCAGACCCTCGAGCAAGAAGAAATTGCTCGCCTGAACAAGACCATCCCGGCCTTCGCGCCCGGCGACACGGTCATCGTCAACGTGAACGTCGTCGAAGGCACCCGCAAGCGCGTGCAGGCCTACGAAGGCGTCGTGATTGCCAAGCGCAACCGCGGCCTGAACTCCAGCTTCATCGTCCGCAAGATCTCCAGCGGCGAAGGCGTGGAGCGTACCTTCCAGATCTACAGCCCGCTGATCGCCTCGATCGAAGTCAAGCGCCGCGGCGATGTGCGCCGCGCCAAGCTGTACTACCTCCGCGATCGTTCGGGCAAGTCGGCTCGCATCAAGGAAAAGCTCGCCTGACGCAGTCAGCCTCCGCGTCGCGGAGGTCGCGCGAAGCGCGGAGCGAGTTTTAGCCGTAGGCAAAAGTTGGCCTGCAGTGATCGTCGCTCCTCGACACAACAAAGCCGCCTCTCCAGGCGGCTTTTTGTTTGAAAATGCCGGATGGCCCTGAGCTTCGATCCCACCACCTTGCCGGTCCTCGGCGTCGACGATCACCTGCCTGCGATCACTCCTGCCGAGCTGAAGCCCGACGCCCTGCGCCGTCGGTTCAAGGCCCCACCCACGTGGGCGCCTGAGATCGTGGTCGAACACCGCTTCAGCGACCGCGAACCCACCAACGCTTCCGTTCTCGTCCCTCTCGTGCAGCGCGATGACGAAGTGACTGTCCTCCTCACCCAACGCACCGACCACCTGCACGACCACCCGGGCCAGATCAGCTTCCCCGGCGGCCGGGCCGAGCCCGAGGATGTCGATGCCGTCGCCACCGCCATGCGCGAAGCGGAGGAGGAAATCGGTCTGCATGCCCGCCACGTCGAGGTGCTGGGCGTGCTGCCCACGTACACCACCGGCACGGGCTTTGTCGTCACCCCTGTCGTGGCCCTGATCGAGCCCCCGTTCAGCATCCAGGTCGATCCTTTCGAGGTCGCCGAAGTCTTCGAGGTGCCGCTGGGCTTCCTGATGTCGCCGGCCAACCACCGGCGCCATGGCATCGAGGTCGCCGGCCGCAGGCGCGAATTCCTGTCCATGCCGTGGCAGGCGCGCAGCGAGGCGGCGCGCCAGTACTTCATCTGGGGAGCGACGGCGGCGATGCTGCGCAACTTCTATCGCTTCCTGGCGGCGTGAAGCAGCACATCCCACCGTTATGATTCGCGGCGAATGAGCTTCTTCGCCGTCCTCTTCGCACTGCTCATCGAGCAACTCAAGCCGTTGCCGCGTGGCAATCCGGTGCACGATTCGCTCACCCAATGGATGCGCTGGACCGGCCGCAACTTCGACGCCGGCAAGCCGCACCACGCCTGGGTGGTGTGGTGCGTGACCACCATCGCGCCAGCGGTCCTGGCCTGGCTCATCTACCTCGGGCTGGTGCACGTCAACATCTTCCTCGGGCTGGCGTGGAACGTGGCCGTGCTCTACGTGACGCTCGGCTTCCGCCAGTTCAGCCACCATTTCACCGACATCCGCGATGCGCTGGAGCGCGGCGACGAGGACGAGGCCCGCAGGCTGCTGACCGAATGGCGGCACCTGGACGCGAGCGAACTGCCGCGCACCGAGCTGTTGCGCCACATCATCGAACACTCGCTGCTGGCGGCGCATCGCCACGTGTTTGGCGTGTTCTTCTGGTTCGTCGTGCTCTCGACGCTCGGCCTGGGCCCGGCCGGTGCGGTGCTGTACCGCATGGCCGAGTTCGCCAGCCGCTACTGGGCCTACAAGAACCGCACCGTGGGCGAGGCGATCAACGAGCGGCTCATGGCCCTGTCGCAGCGCATGTTCAGCATCATCGACCACCTGCCCGCACGGCTGACGGCCTTCGGCTTCGCCGTGGTCGGCAACTTCGAGGAGGCGGTGAGCTGCTGGCGGCGGGATGCGGGCCTGTGGAAGCATCCCAACGAGGGCATCATCCTCGCGGCGGCTGCCGGCGCCGTGGGCGTGCAGCTGGGCGGCAGCGCGGCACCCGGGGTGACACCGGACCGGTCCAAGACCTTCGATCGCGGCGGGGCCATCGGCGAGATGGATGCGGAAGGTTCGACGCCAGGTGCCGTGCCGGTGCCGGCTCATCTGCGCAGCATCGTCGGCCTGGTGTGGCGCTCGGTGGTGCTATGGATGCTGCTGGTCGCCTTGCTGTCGCTGGCGAACATCCTCGGCTGAGCCGGCTCACCAGCGCGTCTGGCTCAGCTCCTCGCGGATCTCGCCGTAGATCCGATAGCGCGACTCGCTGATCTCGCCACGTTCCACCGCTGCACGCACACCGCAGCCGGGCTCGTGCTGGTGGGTGCAGTTGTAGAAGCGGCAGCCCGGAAGATGCTCGCGCAGGTCCGGCATCAGCGTCGGAAGGTCCTGGGCGGTCACCTGGCGCAGGCCGAATTCCTGGAAGCCGGGGGAGTCGATCAGCCCTGTCGTCCGCTGCGCATCCAGCCAATACCACTGTGTGCTGGTGGTGGTGTGCTTGCCCGAGTTCAATGCCTGCGATATCTCGCCGACCTGCGCCTTGGCATCCGGCGCCAGCAGGTTGATGAGCGTGCTCTTGCCCGCGCCGCTGGGGCCCAGCACCAGCGTGGCCTTGCCTTCCAGCATGGGCGACAGCGTGGCCCGGGCCTCGTCGGTCCGGGCCTTCAACGCCACCTCTACCACCTCGTAGCCCATGCGCGTGTAGGGGGCGAGCCGGGCGCGCGCGTCCTCGATCTCAGGCAGATCGGCCTTGTTCAGCAGCACGTGTGCCGCGATGCCGGCGCTCTCCGCCGCGATCAGCGCCCGGGCCAGCTGCGATTCGCTGAACACCGGCTTGGCCGCCACCATCACGAGGATCTGGTCGAGGTTGGCTGCAAACGCCTTGGTGCGCCACTCGTCCTGCCGGAACATCAGGTTGCGCCGCGGCTCCACGTGCTCGATGACGCCCTCGTCGCCAGCCGGTTGCCAGCGCAGGCGATCGCCCACCACGCATTCGCTCTTCTTGCCGCGCGGATGGCAGATCACGCGCCGGCCTTCGGGCGTCTCCACCACGTAGTGGCGGCCATACCCGGCGACGACCAGGCCGAAGTCCAGCCCGTCGTCGGGCACCTGGACCTTGCTCACTGCAAGGCCCTCGTGAAGCGCTCAGCCGACAAAGGCCACGAGCGCGTTCACCTTCGCCGCGCAGATGAAGTCGTTGATCGACACGCCGCCCACCGAGTGGGTGTTGAAGCGCACCACGCAGCGGCTGTAGCTCACCTGCAGGTCGGGGTGATGGTCCTCCGTGTGGCAGATCCACGCCATCGCATTGAGGAAGGCCATGGTCTCGTGGAAGTCCTTGAAGCTGAAGGTCTTCTCGATGAAGCCCTTGTCGAGGTGCCAGCCCGGGACCTCGTTGAGGTGGCGCTTGATGTCCGATTCGCTCATCGGCGAGCCGCCTTCGAGGGCCTGGCACTTGCTGTGCAGAAGATTCGTCATGGTGTCACCCGGCTTGGTGGGAGGGCGTGAGGGGAAGCGCGGCCAGGCGTTCACTGGCCGGCGGATGCGAATAGTAGAAGCGCACGTAGATCGGATCGGGCGTCAGGGTTGATGCGTTGTCTTCGTGCAGCTTGAGCAGGGCCGCCGCGAGGTCGGTGCCGCTGGCCTGCGCGCAGGCGTAGGCGTCCGCTTCGAACTCGTGCTTTCGCGACAACTGGGCGAACAGCGGGGAGATGAAGAAGCCGAAGACCGGCACCACCAGCATGAACAGCAGCAGCGCGACGGCGTCGTTGGGGGCTGCCAGGGCCGGGCGCACACCGAAGGCGGTGTAGAACCAGGCCTGCCCCGACAGCCAGCCCAGCAGGGCGAAGCCCGCCAGGCTCAAGGCAAACATCGACGCGATGCGCTTTTGCACGTGGCGGTGCTTGAAGTGGCCCAGCTCGTGTGCCAGCACGGCCTCGACCTCGCCTGCCGTGAGCTTGTTGAGCAGCGTGTCGAAGAACACCACGCGCTTGGCGGCACCGAAGCCCGTGAAGTAGGCGTTGGCGTGGGCCGAGCGCTTGCTGCCGTCCATCACGAACAGGCCTTTGGCCGCGAAACCGCAGCGCTGCATCAGCGCCTGCACGCGGGCCTTGAGCGATTCGTCGGGCAGCGGCTCGAACTTGTTGAACATCGGCGCGATGACGGTCGGATAGAGCACCAGCATCAGCAGGTTGAAGCCCATCCACACCCCCCAGGCCCACAGCCACCACCAGCGGCCGGCACTGCCCATCAGCCAGAGGATGAGCGCGGCGATCGGCACGCCCACCAGCAGGCCGACCAGCACGCCCTTGAGCGTGTCGGCGATGTACAGCTTCCAGGTGAGGCGGTTGAAACCGAAGCGCTGCTCGATGCGGAAGGTGCTGTAGAGCTCGAAGGGCAATTCGAGGATGCCGCCGACCAGCGTGAACGCGCCGAGGAGCGACAGCTGGTACGCCATGCCGCCCCAGCGCGGTTGCACGGTCTGCAGCAGGAACTGGTTCAGTTCGTCCAGCCCGCCCATGAGCGTCCAGCCGATCAGCACTGCCGCCCCGAAAGCCGTGCTCAGCAGACCGAAGCGCGCCTTGGCCAGGGTGTAGTCCGCCGCCTTCTGGTGCGCAGCGAGGGAAATGGTCTGGGCAAAGGTGCCCGGTACTGCGCCGCGATGCGCAGCCACGTGCCGCATCTGCCGTGTCGCCAGCCAGAACTTGACCAGCAGCGAGGCGACCAGCGCCGACACGAAGAGCAGGGTGAGGGAAAACGACGTCATGGCCGGGAGTGTAGGTCGTGCGTGCCGATGTCACAGGCGGCGCGGTCGCCTGGCGCAAACGGTGCCAGGGCCATCCCCGGCCCTGCGAGAATGCCGGTTCAAGGAGAAAAGACAATGTCCGAGACCGCACTGGCCGCCAGCGAACACAACCTGGTCTGGATCGACCTGGAAATGACGGGGCTGTACCCCGACCGCGATCGCATCATCGAAATCGCCCTGGTGGTCACCGATCCGCAGCTGAACGTCCGCGTCGAAGGGCCGGTGTTCGCCATCCACCAGAGCGACGCCACGCTGGATGGCATGGACGCCTGGAACAAGGGCACCCACGGCAAGAGCGGCTTGATCGACCGGGTGAAGGCTTCCACCGTCGACGAGGCCCAGGCCGAGGCGCTGTGCATCGAATTCCTGAAGAAGTATGTTGGCTCCAGCAAATCGCCGATGTGCGGCAACAGCATCTGCCAGGACCGTCGCTTCCTCGCCAACTACATGCCCAAGCTGGAAGCCTTCTTCCACTACCGCAACCTGGACGTGAGCACGCTCAAGGAGCTGGCGCGCCGCTGGAAGCCCGACATCATGGGCGGCTTCAAGAAGGCGCAGGCGCATACGGCGCTTGCCGACATTCACGAATCCATCGACGAACTGGTGTACTACCGGCAGCATCTGCTGGCGGTGTGAGGAACTTCTCGGACCCTGGTCAAGAAAAACCTGGGGCAAACCCGAGGATTCTTGGTAGAATCAAAGGCTGCGCTGGCTTCCGGCTGGAAGTCAGCGCATTCGTTCATCCCCTCTGACCTCTTTCGAGCCACCCACGCATGCCGTCGGCCTGGTTCGATTTCCTGAAGCGTCCGTCCATTCGCGGCGGCGCGGGCAACGGTTGGCGGCGATGCCGTCGCTTTGACTGTTCCCTTCAGAACGTTCTCCCAGCGACCTGACCAAGGCGCTCCCGCGTGCGGGCGCGCCGGTGCGTTGTTGCGTTTCGCCCGTGGGCGGCGCCACGCACTGCTTTTGCTTGAAAGAAGACGATGAGTTTCGATTCCCTGGGCCTGCATGCCGCCCTTTCCAAGGCCGTGGCCGACGCTGGCTACGACACCCCCACCGACGTCCAGTCCAAGGCCATTCCGCCGGCCATCGAGGGACGCGACCTGATGGTCTCGTCCAGTACCGGCAGCGGCAAGACCGCTTCCTTCATCCTCCCCGCGCTGCAGCGCATCCTGGCCGCCCGCGGCGACAACACCAAGCGCCGTGAAAAGGGCGTGGTCTACGGCCCCCGCGTGCTGGTGCTGACGCCCACGCGCGAGCTGGCCATCCAGGTCGCCAAGGCGGCCTCCACCTATGGCCGCCACGTGCAGGGCCTGCGCGTCGCCACCGTTGTCGGCGGCGTGCCCTATCCGGCGCAGATCAAGGCGCTGCGTGGCCCGCTGGACATCCTCATCTCCACCCCCGGCCGCCTGCTCGACCACCTCACCACCGGCAAGGCCGTGCTCGACCACGTCGAGGTGCTGGTGCTCGACGAAGCCGACCGCATGCTGGACATGGGCTTCATCGAAGACATCCAGACCATTGCCGAGCACGTGCCGGCCGAGCGCCAGACGCTGATGTACAGCGCCACCTTCGCCGGCCACGTCGGCCGCCTGGCCGAGAGCCTGCTGAAGAACGCGCAGCGCATCGACGTCGCCTCGCACACCGACACGCACGAGAACATCGAGCAGCGCCTGCACTGGGCCGACAACTCGACCCACAAGAACGCGCTGCTGGACCACATCCTGACCGAGCGCGACATGGAACAGGCCGTGGTGTTCACCAGCACCCAGCGCGACGCCGACTGGCTGGCCGACCGCCTGGCCGACATGGGCCATCAGGTCGCTTCGCTGCACGGCGGCATGCCGCAAGGCCGCCGCAACCGCGTGCTGCAGGGCCTGCGCCTGAAGCAGCTGCGCGTGCTGGTGGCCACCGACGTGGCCGCCCGTGGCATCGACGTGCCGACCATCAGCCACGTCATCAACTACGGCCTGCCGATGAAGGCCGAAGACTACGTGCATCGCATCGGCCGCACGGGCCGCGCCGGCCGCAATGGCCTGGCGGTGACGCTGGCCGAGCGCATGGACGCCGGCATGATCCGCCGCATCCAGCAATTCACCACCCAGAGCATTCCGGTGGCGACGGTGTCGGGCCTGGAGCCCAAGAACCCCGAGCCGCGCATGTTCCCGCCGCGTCCCGCTGACAACAAGTTCGCTGGCAAGGGCTTCGGCAACCGTGGCAACGACGGCCCCCGCCGTCCGGGTGGCAAGCCCTTTGGCCCGCGCCGCGATGCTGGCTTCGCGCCGCGTCGTGACGACGGCTTTGCACCGCGTCGTGATGATGGCTTTGCAGCGCGCCGTGATGATGGCGGCGCACCTCGCCGCGAAGAAGGCTTCGCGCCCCGTCGCGACGACGCCTTCAAGCCTCGCGGCGACAAGGCCTTCACCTCGCGCAACGACGGAACCTTCGATCGCCGCGACGGCGCATCGCGCGGCGCCTTCGACCGCAAGCCTGCCGACAAGGGCACCTTCGCAGGCCGCAAGGCCCCGGCCGGCAAACCCGCGCCGCGCCCCGGCGGCAAGCCCGGCTTCAAAGCCCAACGCGGCCAAGGCCGCTAAGTAAAAAAGGGTCGCCTCAAGCGACCCTTTTTCATTCCAGCCCCACCCACCCAAGCGAGCGCAGCGAAGCGACAGATCAAGCAACGCCCGCGGGACTGGCTTTGCCAGCCCGCAGGGTGGCGCCCCTTGGGGGCAGGAGCGCCAGCGACTGGGGGGCTCAAGGCCTGATCGCGATCTCGTTCTTCACCGACTTCACGCCGTTCACGTTGCGGGCGATGCTCTCAGCCGTCGCACGTTCGTTGTTGCTCTTGGCGAAGCCCGACAGCATCACCGTGCCGTTGAGCGTCTCGACCTTGATGGCGCCGGCGTCCACATCCTTGTTGTCGACGAAGCGGGCCTTGACCTGGGTGGTGATCGTCGCGTCGTCGACGTAGGCGCCGACCGTTTCCTGTCCGCGGGCAATCGCGCAGCCTTCCAGGCTGACGATGGCGGCGATGGAGGTGGCGGCGACGAGGGCGGCGAGGATGGTGCGTGCGAGCATGGTGTTCTCCTGTTGGATGGTTGGAAGCGATTCAATCGAACGAATTGACTAACGAACGGGCGGTCTCGAAAAGGCTGCGCCGGTCCCGCCACCCCAGGGGACCGAGCCGGAAAAGGTCATTCGTCGAGCAGGTCCTTCAGCTCGTCGGCGTGCTCTTCTTCATCGTTGAGCACTTCCTCCAGCAGCCGGCGCGTGGTCGGGTCCTTGTCGCCGATGAGCTCGATCATCTGGCGGTAGGTCTCCACCGCGACGCGTTCCGCGATGAGGTTGGACCGCAGCATGTCGCGCAGATCCTTGGACTCGTCGTACTCCGCATGGCTGCGCTGCGAGAGGTGGTCGGGCGAGAAGTCAGGTTCGCCGCCCAGCTGAACGATGCGCTCGGCGATGCGGTCGGCATGGCCGGCTTCCGCGTTGGCGTGTTCCAGGAACTCCTCTGCGATGCGCGGCGATGCGATGCCGTGCGCGGTGAAGTAGTGGCGCTTGTAGCGAAGCACGCACACCAGCTCGGTGGCCAGTGCGTCGTTGAGCAGCTTGACGATGTCGTCGCGCCACGGGCCGTAGCTGGGCGTCACCGCGCCGTCGTCGAGGCTGCGCTTGGCGGCCTCGATGGCCTTCTCGTTCAACTCGAGCTTGGTTCGTGAATCCATTGTGGCTGGTCCTTGGAATTCGTGACGGACATCGGGACGCGTCGGGCGCAGCCCGCAGTGAATCAACTCTAGGGGGAGGGTCAGCGCCGGGCCATCGGAGCGATGGCCCTTGCCCTGTAGGACGAAGCCGCGTTCATGCCGCTTCCTTCATGCCGACCATCTCTTCGCTCGCGGCTGGCCCGGGCGCAGGGGCCGCAGCCGTGTCGTCAGGGGCCCGCGGCGCCTTGCGCGCGAACGCGGTCACCGCGTCCAGCACCGATTCCCACGGCATCTGCGTGAGGACGTGGGAAGTGATCTGCGAGAACAGCCCTGCGAAGAGCGCTGTCCTGCCCAGACGACGCCATGGCTTGAAGCGAACGAGGGCAGCACCGGCGGCAAAGGCCGCTGTGACCAACAGGATGGGGTGCCTGCGTGCCAGCGGCGCCGCGCTCTCGCGGATCACGCCCTCGGCCATCGTGACCACTGGATGCAGCGGGTGGTTGGACCACCACGCCTGCACCGCGTCGATCACCACGCCCAGGCCCGGCATGGCCCTCAGCCTGTCGAACAAGGGGGACTGCAGGCCCTGCGCATTCGCCATGGCGCGCCGCCGCCTCGCTTCGTCGCGACCTTCTCCACGCAGCATGTACTGGCGCATGCGCTCGCGTGACTCGGCCAGGCGCTGCACCGCCGTGGCGGGTTGGGACTGCCCGGACTCGCCGGCCGGAGGCATCGGCGTGCTCATGGTGCGGTCACGCTGCGCAGCATCGCAGCGTCGGCGGACAGTTGTTCACGGATGGCGCTGAAGCCGCGCTCGCCGCCCACCGGAGCCTTCGCCGACGATCGGGCCCACAGTCCCAGCACCAGCGGAATGCACGGCGCGATCAGCAAGGCCCAGGGCGAATTCATCCGCTCCAACGGCACCACCGCCCACAGCATCACGGCCACGCCGGCGAGTACCACGGTCACGAACAGGCAGGCCAACGACACCGCATGCAGCATCGCTCGTCGCTTCCATTGCACGGTGACGGCGCCGACTTCTTCGGCCACCATCTCGGAATAGGCCTCGACGTGATCGGCGATCAGTTGGGGCTCGGATACCAGCAGACGAAACAGCGGATGGATCATGATGGACCCCGGCGTTGGGCTGACGCGCCGCGAACGGCGGCGAAGAAAAGGGGTTCACCGTGTTGCGGTGAACCCCTGTGGCGGTGAAGGCAGCGAGTGCCGCGTTCAGTCGCGGTTGCGCAGCAGCAGGGTCACCACGGCGGCCACCGCCGCGCCCACGCCGGCGGCGATCAGCACGGACTTGACGGGTTCGTCCTTGATGTAGCCCACCGTCGCTTCCGAGGCCCGCTGCGCTCGCTCCTTCAGGTGGGCGGTCGTGTCGCGCATGGCGTCCGCGCTGCGGCGCGCCAATTCTTCGGCCTTGCTGGCAACGCGATTGAGCGCAGGGGCGGCCTGGTCCTTCATGTCGTGCACCTTGTCCGAAAGTGAATCCAGGGCTTCGTCGGCGACGCGCTTGGTGGACGAGATCGCGCTGTCGGCGCTTTGCGCAGCCTGGTCGGCCAGGGTGTTTGTCGGGCCGAAGGGCTTGGTGGTGGCAATCATGTTGATCCTTTCGATGGGTGGAAGAGCGCGAGCGAACGGTGTGGCGCTGAATCAAGCCGCCACTCAAATCAAGGTTTCTTGATCAGCCCAAAAAGGAAACTGGCCACGGCGAGGATGGCGAACAGGATGAACAGGATCTTCGCGATGCCCGCCGCGCTGGCGGCGATGCCGCCGAAACCGAACAGGGCGGCAATCAGGGCGATGACGAAGAAGACGACGGCGTAGTGCAGCATGGGCAGTGATCCTCCGTTGATCCGCACCCTTGTGGAGGGTGCGTGGAAGACAGCTTATGCAGCGGCTTGGCGCACTGCCATGAGAGGCCCCCGCTTCGCGCTGTCGGCTGGATCAGCAATCCCGTGTAGGACGGCGCCTCATGTGGAAACGCCCAGTGTGGCCCCGTGGATCAGGCCGCCTGCGGAGCGGCTTCTTCCTCGGCCAGCAAGGGCAGGCTCGCCCGCACGCAGGTGCCCTGGCCGGGCGCCGATTCGAGGGTGAAGCGGCCGCCGTCGGCCTCGACGCGGTAGCGCATCCCGAGCAGCCCGTGGGCTGAGGCGCGGCGCTGACGCGTGTCGAAGCCCACCCCATCGTCGCGCACCCAGATGCGGGCTTCGCCGTCCTCCTCCACGAGGCGGACCTCGACCTTGGAGGCCCGGGCGTACTTGGCGATGTTGGTGAAGGCCTCCTGCACCATGCGGTAGGCAGTGAGCTCCACGTTCGGCCTGAGCTTGACGGGCGTGAGCTGGCAATCGACCTCGACACCCGAGCGCTCGGCAAACTCGCGCGACTGGATCTCCAGCGCCGCCAGCAGGCCCAGGTTGCTCAGCGACGACGGACGCAGGTCTTCGATGATGCGGCGCTTGAGTGCGATGCCGTTGTTGAGGATGTCGCTCAGGTGGCCCAGCCGCTCCGTGGCCTCTGGCGACGTGGCGCCGAGCCGCGATTTGATGCGCGCCGCATCCAGCTTGGCAGCCGTCAGCAAGGCGCCCAGCTCGTCGTGCAGTTCACGCGCCAGCCGGCTGCGCTCGTCCTCCCGGGCGGTCTGCAAGTGCTGGGCGAGTTCGGTCAGCTGCTGTGCGAGCTCGGTGAGCTGCGCAGTGCGACGTGACACCTCCTGCTCGAGCTGGTCGCGCTCGGCCTCGATGGCTTCCTGCCGCTCGCGCCGGTGCGCCTCCAGCGCGGCCGTCTGCCGCAGGTACATGCCCAGGGCCAGCAGGCTCAGGGCGCTCATGGTGGCCACGCCGATGCGGTTGAGCATCAGTGTCTCGAAGACGTCGCGGCGGCCGGCCGTGTCCTTGCGCGTTTCCGCGGCGAGCAACTGGTCCAGCACGCTGCGGATCTCGTCCATCTTCTCCTTGCCGATGTCCGTCAGCACGAAGGTGCGCCACGCTTCCTCCTTGCCTTCGTCGAAGAGGCGCAGGGTCTGGTCCAGCTCCGAGAGTCGGCTGTTGAAGCGGGACTCCAGCTTGTCCACCAGCGCGATCTGCGCCGGCTTGCCGGCGTAGTAGCTGCGCAGCCAGTGCAGGTCGCTGTCGATGTCGCGTGCTGCATCGCGGTAGGGCGCGAGGTACTCCTTGCGTGCGGTCAGCAGGTAGCCGCGCTGGCCGGTCTCGGCGTCGACGATGCGCCGCGACAGGCTCATGATGTGGTTGCGCGCGGCGGTCACCGTGTCCAGCGCTTCCATCGCGCGGGTGGACTGGTAGTAGGCCGTCTCGCTGATGAAGATGAGCGCGAGTGCCGCCAGTGCCGCCAGCGGGAACACGAAGGGGCTGCGCTTCAAACGCAGCAGGATGTTCAGGGATTTGTCTTGCATCTAAACTCGCTCATCGCAGCAGTGAGTCACGAACGCCATGATCCGAGTAGCTATCGTCGATGACCATGCCATTGTGCGCGCCGGTCTGCGCCAGTACTTCTCCGACCAAGTGGACCTCAAGGTCACCGGAGAAGCCGCCAACGGCCGTGAGGCGCTCGATCTTGTCCGCAAGGGCGAAGTCGACGTGCTGGTGATGGACCTGTCCATGCCCGACCAGAGCGGTGTCGATGCGCTGGCGGCCATCAAGGCCCGTGCACCCGAGCTGCCGGTGCTCATCCTCAGCGGCTTTCCTGAAGAGCACTACGCCACCACCTTGCTGCGGCAAGGTGCCAGCGGCTACCTCAACAAGGAATGCGACCCCGAGGAGATCGTCAAGGCCATCCGCACCGTGGTGCGCGGGCGCAAGTACATCACCGCCGGCGTGGCCGAGCTGCTGGCCGACGGCCTGGCGGGCGGGGGCGAGAAGCCGCCTCATGAGCAGCTGTCCGAACGCGAGTTCCAGGTGTTCCTGCGCCTGGCCAAGGGCGAGACCATCGGCCACATGGCCGACAGCATGAACCTGAGCGTCAAGACGGTGAGCACCTATCGAACCCGGGTGATGGAGAAGATGAAGCTGGAGTCCAACAGCGACCTCACCTACTACGCGTTGAAGAACGGGCTCATCCAGTGAGCCACTGAGGCCATCCGGCTTCAGGAGGGGAGCTGGCCGAAGCCGGTGGTCTCCTCGCCCGACGCAAGCCGGGCGCAGTAGTTGATGAGGCCGTCGATCTCGTTGGATTTGTCGAACACCTTGTCGGCGCCCAGCTGCAGGCACTTGCGGCGCATGTCGGGCGTGGCGTAGTTGCTCAGCACCACCAGCTTGCGCCCGGTCGCGGCGTTGCGTGCGGTCTGCAGCACGCCCAGGCCGGAGCCGCTTTTCAGGAATATGTCGATGATGACCAGGTCGCAGGTGTTGCCCGACTGGCCCAGCCATTGCGCGGCGCTCGATTCGTCCTCGGCGGTGCCGATCACCTCGACAGGGACCATCTCCTCCAGCGTCGCGATCAGGTTCTCGCGAATGACGGGACTGTCCTCAACGATGTAGGTTCTCAGGTGCGCCATGACAGGGTCGATCGGAATGGACGTGAGACTCCGGGCAGAACCGCTCGGATCGCCAGGCAAACGCAGAGGGCGAACCCACTCATCGGCAAGCGGACGACACTGAGCATTGTTTCCAGTGTTGCCGATGCCCGGGGGAACCGCCATCGGGCGACAGCGGGCGACCGCGTCAGGCATATCCTACACAGACCCCTTTTGGATCTGCAATCGCAAGGCCTGACGGCGGCCCGACTGCGTAGGACGAAAACTACGGTCGCTCGCGGTCGAGTCCGCTTCATCCGGCGGGACGCGGTGGCGATACTTTCTGGCAAATCATCAACCTGAAAGGACCGACCATGATCCGCACGCTGAAGCTCTCCGTCCTCGCTGCCGCCTTGTGTGTGGCCTCGTCCGGCTTTGCCGCCGACGCGATGAGCAAGGACGACTACAAGGCCGCCAAGGACAAGATCGAGGCCGACTACAAGGCCGCCAAGGACGGCTGCAAGGACATGAAGGACAACGCCAAGGATGTCTGCCAGAAGCAGGCCAAGGCCACCGAGAAGATCGCCATCGCCGATCTCGACTACAAGCGCAGCGGCAAGGACAGCGACCGCCTGAAGGCCGAGAAGGTCAAGGCCGAGCAGGACTACGCCGTGGCCAAGGAAAAGTGCGAAGACCTGAAGGGCGCTGAAGAGAGCGCCTGCAAGAAGGAAGCGAAGGCCGTCGAGGCCAAGGCCAAGGCCGACATCAAGGCCGAGAAGAAGGCGGAGAAGTCAGCCCCGAAGACGGCCGGCTGATCAGACCGCCAGCAGTTCGACCTCGAACATCAGCGTGGCGTTGGGCGGGATGACGCCGCCCGCGCCGCGCGAGCCGTAGCCCAGCTGCGGCGGGATCACCAGCAGGCGGGTGCCGCCCACCTTCATGCCCTGCACGCCTTCGTCCCAGCCCTTGATGACCTGGCCCTGGCCCAGGTCGAACTGGAACGGGTCTCGGCGGTCCTTGCTGCTGTCGAACTTCGAACCCTTTACCCCATCGTTGTAGAGCCAGCCGGTGTAGTGCACGGTGACGTACTGGCCGGCCTTGGCTTCTGCGCCGCTGCCCGCGACGGTGTCTTCGTATTGGAGGCCGGAGGGGGTGGTGTTCATGGAAGGGATTCCTTGGTGGTGAGTGAGTGAAGGGTGGGCATCATGCCACCGGGCGCAGCCAGGTGGTACGCCACCGTTCCACGGCCAGGGGCAGCCAGTCTTCCAGCCGGCCGGCGTCGCAGCGGATGCCCAGCACCTCGCCGGCCTGCTTCAGCGCCGCCAGCGGATCCCGCAGGTCGAGCGCCTGTGCGCCGTTCTGCTTGGAGAGCTTCTCGCCATTGGCACCCAGCACCAGCGCCGTGTGCATGTAGTGCGGCGTGGGCAGCCCGAGCAGCCGCTGCAGGTGGATCTGCCGCGGCGTGTTGTCTGCCAAGTCCTCGCCGCGCACGATGTGCGAGATGCCTTGCAAGGCATCGTCGACCACCACGGCGAGCTGGTAGGCCCACAGGCCGTCGGCGCGGTGCAGCACGAAGTCGCCCACGGCGTGCGTCACGTCCTGCGCCTGCAAGCCCAGGCGGCGGTCCATCCATTCGATGCGGATGTCATGCCCCCGGCGATCCAGCGTGCGCACGCGCGTGGCGCGGGCTGGCTTGCCCTTCAAGCCATGCCTGCAGGTGCCGGGGTAGACCAGCTCGGCATGCCGCAGCAGCTCCAGGCCCTGGGACTGCACGGCCAGTTCGATCTCGCGGCGCGAGCAGCCGCACGGGTAGGCGAGGTCGGCGGCCAGGAGGCCCTGCAGCGCGTTCTCGTAGAGTTCGCCTCGCTCGGACTGCCACACCGGCGTCTCGTCCGGGGTCAGCCCGCAGGCAGCGAGCTGGCCGAGGATGGTGCGGTCCATGCCCGGCACGCAGCGAGGCATGTCCACGTCCTCGATGCGCACCAGCCAGCGTCCGCCATGCGCCCGCGCATCGAGCCAGGAAGCCAGGGCGGCCACCAGGGAACCGGCATGCAAGGGGCCGGTGGGCGAGGGCGCGAAGCGGCCGATGTAGCCGGCCCCGGGCAGGTCGCTGCGGTGCATCGTCTCAGCTCTCCGCCTGTGCGCTGCCGTGCCGTTCCAGCAGGGCGCGCCGGGTCTTGGGGCTTTCCAATTGCCCGAGCCACCACTGCAGCGCCAGGCCCAGCGGACCGTTGCCGGTGCGCCAGGCATAGCCCAGGCGCGGCGGCTGCGGGCGACGCTCGGTTTCCTTGACCACCAGCCGGCCGGCGTCGATGTGGTCGCGCACGATGGGCTCGGGCAGGTAGCCGCAGCCCAGACAGCGAAGCTGTGCCTCGATCTTGGCCTGCGTACTGGCCACGGTGAACACCTCCTGCCCAGGCAGCAGGTTGACGGTGACCGGCTCCATGCGTTGGGCGGAATCCGCCACCGCCACGGCGCGGTGGCGGATGATTTCCGCCTCGCTCAACGGGCCTTCCACTGCAGCCAGTGGGTGATGCGGCGGCACGGCGAACACGAATCGAATCTCGCCCAGCGGCTTGATCTGGATGCCCGGCTGAGGGTCGGACGCGATGCCCACGCCCAGCGCCAGGTCAGCGGCGCCGCTGACGAGCGCCTCCCAGGTACCGGCCAGTACCTCGGTGCGGAAGCGCAGCCGGGTTCCGGGGCCAGTGCGTTCGTTGAGCACGCCATGGTCGGCCACCCCTTCGGGCCGCAAGGCGTAGAAGGCTTCGGCCAGCTCGAACATCGTCGTGGACGACAGCACCCCGTCCACTGCGATGGTGAGCTGCGTCTCCCAGCCGGTGGCCACGCGCTTGACGCGGTTGGCCACGGCGTCCACCTGTTCCAGCAGGCGGCGGCCTTCGTTGAGCAGTTCCTCGCCGGCGGCGGTGAGCTTGGCCTGGCGCGAGCGGCGGTCGAACAGCAGCACGTCCAGCGCGTCTTCGAGCTGGCGCACGTTGTAGGTGAGGGCGCTGGGCACCTTGCCCAGCTCGCGCGCCGCGGCGGCAAAACTGCCGGTGCGGGCGATGACATCCATCATCGCGAGCGCTTCGGGGGTGAGGACGTTGCGGGCGGCGGACATGCGTTCATCTTATTTGAACGGACGCTTCAAGGGGCGAGGCCCTGCAAACGGGCCCGGGCTCCTACAGTGGAGCCAACCAAGGAGTCCCCACGCATGATCACCCTGCGCAAATCCTGCGACCGCGGCTACGCCGACCATGGCTGGCTCAAGAGCTTCCACAGCTTTTCCTTCGCCGACTACTACGATCCGAAGCACATGGGCTTCGGCAACCTGCGCGTCATCAACGAAGACCGCATCGCCCCGGGCACCGGCTTCGGCACCCACAGCCACCGCGACATGGAGATCGTGAGCTACGTGCTCGAAGGCGCGCTGGCGCACAAGGACAGCATGGGCAACGGCGCGAGCATCGTGCCCGGCGACGTGCAGCGCATGAGCGCCGGCCGCGGCGTGATGCACAGCGAGTTTAACCACGCGCCCTCGCAGACCACGCACTTCCTGCAGATCTGGATCATGCCCAGCGTGCAGGGCATCGAGCCCGGCTATGAGCAGAAGCACTTCGACGAGGCCAGCAAGCGTGGGCAGCTGCGGCTCGTGGCCAGCAATGACGGGCGCGAGGGCTCGCTGGTCATCCATGCCGATGCGGCCATCTACGCCGGGCTGTTCGACGGCGCCGAGTCGGCCCGCATCGCCGTGAATCCGCAGCGCAAGGCCTACGTCCAGGTGGTGCGCGGCAAGGTGCAGGTCAACGGACAGGCGTTGTCCCCGGGCGATGCGGCGCAGCTGAGCCAGGAAGAAGCGCTGGTCATCGACCACGGCGAGAAGGCCGAGGTCATCGTGTTCGACCTCGCAGCCTGACCATCGCCGCCGGGCGCCTTGCGCCCGGTCGGCACCCAGTCTGGCCGGGGCGTCGGCTAAAGTCGCGCCCATGGAAGCGATGTTCAAGGTCTTGGCGCTGCTGCCCTGGCTGGATTGGGCGGCGGTGGTGGTGTTCTTCAGCGGGTGGGCGGGCTATGCCTGGTTCGCGCGGCACCGCGCGATGACACAGCCCTCCGTTCTCGCCAGCACCAACCGCATCCGCCAGGCGTGGATGCTGCAGACCACCTACCGCGACGTGCGCGTCATCGACGGCGTGGTGGTGCAGAGTCTCTCGACCAGTCCGTCGTTCTTCGCGTCCACGTCCATCCTTGTCATCGGCGGCCTCCTGGCGACCCTGGGCGCGACCGAGAAGACCACCGAGCTGGTGCGCGACCTGCCTTTCGCCGCACGCACCTCGGTGCTGGTGTTCGACCTCAAGCTCGTGCTGATGCTGGTGGTGTTCGTGTATGCCTTCTTCCGCTTCACGTGGTCGATGCGGCAGTACACCTTCGGCGCGCTGCTCATCGGTTCGGCGCCGGAAGCCAAGCAGTTCGATGCCTTGGGCGATGGCGCGCAAGCCGCCCGTCTCGCGTTCTCGCAGAAAGCCGGCCGCGTGCTGGGCCTGGCAGCGGAGACCTTCAACGACGGCCTGCGCGCGTACTACTTCGCCTTCGCGGCGATCGGCTGGTTCTTCTCGCCCATCGTCTATGTCCTGGCGACGCTGGGCGTGATCTACATCCTCTACCAGCGCGAGTTCAGGTCGGACGTGCTCCAGGGCCTGAACGCCTGAGCCTCGGACTTCAGCGGGCCAGCCTCAGTCCCGTGAACTGCCACTGCGCATCCGGTGGAAAGAAGTTGCGGTAGCTGGCGCGCACATGCCCCGCCGGCGTGGCGCAGGAGCCACCGCGGAGCACAAACTGGTTGCACATGAACTTGCCGTTGTATTCGCCGACTGCGCCCGGCAGTGGCCGGTAGCCGGGGTAGGGGTTGTAGTTCGATTGGGTCCACTCCCACACGTCGCCGTACATCTGGAGCGGCTCTCCCCCGTCGGGCACTGAGGCAGGCAAGGGATGGAACGCACCGCGCTCGGCGAAGTTGCCGTGCGTCGGGCTGCTCTTGATGAGTCGCCGTGCAGCCAGTTCCCATTCGGCTTCCGTCGGCAGCCGGGCGCCGGCCCAGCGCGCGTAGGCCTCGGCCTCGAAGAAGCTGAGGTGGCAGGCGGGCGTGTGCGGGTCGATCTCGACCTGGCCTTGCAGGGTGTGGGTGAGCCAGCGGTTCTCCTCCTGCCGCCAGTACAGCGGGGCGTCGCGCTGCTCGGCCTGCACCCAGTCCCATCCCATGGACAGCCACAGCTCGGGGCGGCGGTAGCCGTCATCGTCCATGAAGGCCATGAACTCGCCGTTGCTCACCGGGCGCGACGCCAGCTCGAAGGGCGCGAGGTAGGTGCCGTGCCGCGGCGTTTCATTGTCGAAACAGAAGTCACCGTCGCGCGACGATTCATGGCCCAGCTGGAACATGCCGCCGTCGAAGCCATGCCACTGCGGCGGCTGCGGACTCACCGCACCGATCGGCCAGCGCTTCGCATACGGCCCATGCAGCGGGTTGAACGACAGCGCGTGCTTGATGTCGGTGAGCAGCAGTTCCTGGTGCTGCTGCTCGTGGTGCAGGCCCAGGGTGAGCAGCTCGTTCAGCTGCGCATCATCGGGTCGCGCAGCGAGCAGGCTGAGCATGCGGGCATCCACGTCGGCCCGGTAGCGCTTCACCTGCGCCAGCGTGGGGCTGGTGATCAGCCCTCGCTGAGGCCGTGGATGCCGCTCGCCCACGCCCTGGTAGTAGCTGTTGAACAGCACGCGGAACATCGGCTCGAAGGCCCGGAAGCCCGGCTCGAAACGTTCGAGGATGAAGGTCTCGAAGAACCAGGTCACGTGTGCCAGGTGCCACTTGGTCGGGCTGGCGTCAGGCATGGACTGCACCTGGCAGTCCTCGTCGGTCAGCGGCTCGGCCAGTGCGAGCGTGAAGCGGCGAATTTGCTCGTAGCGCTGCGACAGCGGCGACGAACATCGCGGCGGTGATTCAGGTCGTGCAAGCGTCATGGACCAGTCCCTCGAACACGTCCCGACCCAATGTAGCCCATGCCGCCTTGTGTGGGTTTCCAGTTGAAGTTCTGCAAGCGAGGTTCGATCAGCGACCAGGGCTTGTGCAGCTCATGCGCCCGCACGTTGTACGGGCGATTCTTCAACCAGGCGAGCAGGTTCAGCGGCGCCAGCCACCAGGGAAAGAACTTCATGCCTGCGATGGCAATGCGCGTGCCCGGCGGCAACTGCTCGAAGAGGTTGTCCACGGCTTGCGGCGTGCGGCTGATGTCGTGCACGTAGTGGAAGAGGGCCGCATCGGGCCGGCCCTTGAAGCGCACTTCCTCGGCACTGGCGCACAGGAGCTCGATGTTCCAGCCCTGTGCGATCAGCCCCTTGGCCCGCAGCTCGGCCTGGCGGAACATGTGCGGGCTCTGCTCGAAGGCGATGAGGTTGCCGTTGCGGCCGACTTTTTCCAGGATGGGCTCGAAGCTCAGCCCCGTGCCGCAGCCCACGTCCAGCACGCAATCGCCCGCATCGAGCTTGAGCAGTTCGATGCAGCGCATGCGGATGGGCCAGGTGGGGCGCGTGGTCCTGTCGTACGCGGCGGCGGCGTGCCGGTACTTGCGGATCGAGCGCAGGTTGTCGCGGGTCGGAGGCATCTGTGGGCTGTCGTGCCGGCGGACCCGAAGCTTACGTCTGCGTCCTTGACCTTGTCATTCGGGCTGGGACGGAGGCGATTCGGCCAAGGCTGCATCCACTGCCCGGCGATCGTCGAACACGAAGCAGTCGCCGTCGAAGTGTTTGCCGCCCACTTCCTCGAAGTACTTGAGGATGCCGCCTTCGAGCTGGTACACGTGGTCGACGCCCGCCTCGGCCATGAAGATTGCCGCCTTCTCGCAGCGGATGCCGCCGGTGCAGTAGCTCACCACCGTCTTGCCGCGCAGTTCCTCGCGGTGGTCGAGCACCGCCTGCGGGAACTCGCTGAACTTGTGGATGTGCCAGTCGATGGCATCGTGGAATCGGCCCTGCTGCACCTCGAACTCGTTGCGCGTGTCCAGCGTCACCACCGGCCGGCCTTCGTCGTCGTGGCCGGCGTCCAGCCAGCGTGCCAGCGTCTTCGCATCCACCGCTGGCGCCCGCGAATCCGCCGGGCGGATGGTGGGGTGGTTCATGCGGATGATCTCTTCCTTCACCTTCACCAGCAGCTTGCCGAAGGGCACGGCGTCGGACCAGCTTTCCTTGGGCGCCAGCGGTGCGAATCGCGCATCGCTGCGCAGCCAGGCGACGAAGCCGCGGACGTTCTCGGCGGCCCCCGCGAGGAAGAGGTTGATGCCTTCCCCGGCCAGCAGCACGGTGCCCTTGAGTGACAGGTCCATCGCTTGTGAGCGGATGCTCTCGCGCAAGGCGGCGGTGTCGTTCAGTGGCGTGAAGAGGTACGCCGAGATGTTCAGAATCGGTTTCACCTGCGGGATTTTACGGACCCGGCCCTCCGTAAAATCGCCCGATGGCCTTCGTTCACCTGCGCATCCACACCGAGTTTTCCGTCGTTGACGGCACCCTGAGAATCGACGAGGCGGTGGGCGCCGCAGCGTCCGACAAGCAGCCTGCCCTGGCCATCAGCGACCTGAGCAACCTGTTCGGCGCGATCAAGTTCTACAGCAGCTCGCGCAAGAAGGGCGTCAAGCCCATCATCGGTGCGGACGTGTGGCTGGAGCCCGAAGGTGGCGAGAAGGGCGCGAGCCGCCTCTTGCTGCTGGTGCAGAACAAGACTGGCTACCTCAACCTGTGCGAGCTGCTGTCCAAGTCGTGGCTGGTGAACGTGCAGCGGGCGCAGGCCTGGGTCAAGTGGGAATGGCTGGCCGAACTGGGCGAAGGGCTCATCGCGCTGTCGGGCGCGGACCTGGGCGCCGTCGGCCAGGCCCTGCTGGCGCAGGACAAGGACCGGGCGAAGGAACTCGCGACCCGACTGGCGGGCCTCTTCCCGAACCGCTTCTACATCGAGCTGCAGCGTGCCGGGCAGGCGACCAACGAGGCGCATGTGCGCGCCGCCGTGCCGCTGGCGGCCGAGATGCATCTGCCGGTGGTGGCCACGCATCCCATCCAGTTCCTGGCCGATGAAGACTTCGAGGCGCACGAGGCCCGCGTTTGCGTGGCCGAGGGCGAGACCCTGACCAACCCGCGTCGCATCAAGCGCTTCACCCGCGAGCAGTACTTCAAGACGCAGGCGCAGATGGAGGCACTGTTCGCCGACATCCCCAGTGCCATCGCCAACACGGTGGAGATCGCCAAGCGCTGCAACCTCTCACTGGTGCTGGGCAAGCCTCAGCTGCCGAACTTTCCCACGCCGCTGCTGGACGACGGCACGCCCATGCCGATGTCGGACTACTTCCGGCTCGCCTCCCATGACGGCCTAAAGGAACGCCTGGTCCAGCTCTTTCCCGACGAAGCCCTGCGCGAGAAGGAAACCCCGCGCTACGTGGAGCGCCTGGACTTCGAGATCAACACGATCTTGAAGATGGGCTTCCCCGGCTACTTCCTCATCGTGGCCGACTTCATCAACTGGGCGAAGAACAACGGCTGCCCGGTGGGGCCGGGCCGGGGGTCGGGCGCGGGCTCTCTGGTGGCCTACGCGCTGAAGGTGACCGACCTTGATCCGCTGCGCTACAACCTGCTGTTCGAACGCTTCCTGAACCCCGAGCGGGTGTCGATGCCCGACTTCGACATCGACTTCTGCCAGGGCAACCGCGACCGCGTCATCGACTACGTCAAGCACAAGTACGGCCGCGAGGCGGTGAGCCAGATCGCCACCTTCGGTACCATGGCCGCCAAGGCCGCGCTGCGCGACGTGGGCCGTGTGCTGGGCATGGGCTACGGCCATGTGGACAGCATCGCCAAGCTCATCCCCGCGCCTCCAGGCAAGACGGTGACGCTGGCCCGCGTGCCCGAGAACCCCGATGGCGGCGTGATCTACGCGCGCAAGGAATCGCCCGAGATCGAGGAGCGCGAGAAGAACGAGGAAGAAGTCGCCGAGCTGCTGACGCTGGCGATGCGCCTGGAAGGCGTGACCCGCAACATCGGCATGCACGCCGGTGGCGTGCTCATCGCGCCGGGCAAGATCACCGACTTCTGCCCGCTGTACATGCAGCCCGGCAGCGACAGCGCGGTGAGCCAGTTCGACAAGGACGACGTGGAAGCCGCCGGCCTGGTGAAGTTCGACTTCCTGGGCCTGGCGACGCTGACCATCCTGGAGCTGGCCAAGGACTACATCCGCGAACGCAACCCCGGCAAGGAAAACTTCGTCCTCGAGGACATTCCGCTGAACGATCGCTCGGCCTACCAGCTGATGAGCGAAGGCAAGACCGTTGCCGTGTTCCAGCTGGAAAGTTCGGGCATGCAGCGCATGCTCAAGGACGCCAAGCCCAGCGTGTTCGAGGACATCATCGCGCTGGTGGCGTTGTACCGCCCGGGCCCGATGGACCTGATCCCCACCTTCTGCGCCCGCAAGCACGGCCGCGAAGAGGTGGAGTACCCGCACCCGATGATGGAGGCGGTGCTCTCGGAGACCTACGGGATCATGGTCTACCAGGAGCAGGTGATGCAGGTGGCGCAGCGCCTGGGCGGCTACTCGCTGGGCGGCGCCGACCTGCTGCGCCGCGCGATGGGCAAGAAGAAAGCCGAAGAGATGGCCACCCACCGCGGGCTGTTCGCGGAGGGCGCGGCGAAGAACGGCATCAGCACCGACAAGGCCAACGAGATCTTCGACCTGATGGAGAAGTTCGCGGGCTACGGCTTCAACAAGTCGCACGCCGCGTGCTACGCCCTGCTGGCCTACCAGACGGCCTGGCTCAAGTTCCACTACCCGGCCGAATTCACCGCGGCCAACATGAGCATCGCCCTGGACGACACCGACAAGCTCAAGGTGTTCCATGACGATGCGGTCGACAAGCTGGGCCTGACCTTCGAGCCGCCCAACGTGAACACCGGCAACTACCGCTTCGAGCCGGTGGGGCGCAAGGTGGTGCGCTACGGGCTGGGCGCCATCAAGGGCACGGGGCAGAGCGCGATCGAGGCCATCATCCAGGCCCGCAAGGACGGCGGTGACTTCAAGTCGCTGTTCGACTTCTGCACCCGCGTGGACCGCTCGCGCATCAACAAGCGCACGGTGGAGGCGCTGATCAAGGCCGGTGCGTTCGACATCCTGGGCCTGGAGCGCGCATCGCTGGTGGCGAGCATTCCGCTCGCCTTCGACTACGCCGACACACAGCACGCGAATGCCGACCAGGGCGGGCTCTTCGACTTCGGCGACTCGCACGCCGCCTCCACGCAGGAGCCCGACCTCGTGCAGGCCGAGCCGTGGAGCATCAAGGAGCGGCTGACCTTCGAGAAGGTGGCGCTGGGCTTCTACCTCTCGGGCCACCTGTTCGACCAGAGCGCCGACGAGGTGCGCCTGTTCGCCAAGCGCCGCAATGCGGACCTCGTGGACAGCCGCGACCCGCAATTGCTGGCGGGCATCGTGAGCGACCTGCGTGTCATCAACGGGCAGCGTGGCCGCGTGGCCATCTTCAAGCTCGATGACAAGACCGAGGCCATCGAGGCCGTGGCGAACGAGGAGGTGCTCAACGCCAACAAGGACCTGCTCAAGGACGATGAACTGCTCATCGTGACGGGCAAGGTGCAGCCCGATCGTTTCTCCGGTGGCCTGCGGCTGAACGTGCAGCAGGTGTGGGACCTGACGACGGCCCGCTGCCGTTTCGGCAAGTACCTGCGCGTGGAGGTCAACGGCAGCATTCCGCCGGTGGCCGAGGTGCTGCGCGACTTCCCGACGCGCAAGACCATGGGCGAGCTGGGGCCGACGACGCAGGGGTTGGGCGTGCGCCTGGTGCTGGAGCGGCAGTCCGCCCGCGGCGAACTGGACCTGGGCGAGGACGGCAAGTTCTTTCCGAGCGATGCGGCCATCGCCCGCTGGAAAGAGGGCAGCCACGGCAAGGCGACGGTGGTGTACGAATAGTCACGTTTGCGGGCCGGCCATGGTGCACAGGCCATGGCCCGGCTGCGTTGGACAAGTAGCTTTCCCAGGAGTCCAACCATGAAACGAATTCTTGCCGCCATTGCCCTCGCCGCCTGCGTTGTGCCAACTTTTGCACAGCAAGTCGGGGTGTCGGTGCAGGTCAATCAGCCGGGCCTGTACGGCCGCATCGACATCGGCCATGTGCCGCAGCCGCCGGTGGTGATCTATCCGCAACCCGTCGTGATCCAGCCATCGCCGGTGGCGGTGTACCAGGCACCGATCTACCTGCGCGTGCCGCCCGGCCATGAGCGCCGCTGGGCCCACTACTGCGGCCGCTACGGCGCCTGCGGCCAGCCCGTCTACTTCGTGCGGGAGGACTGGTACCAGCGGCAGTATGTGCCGGCCCAGTGGCATGGACGCGGTCACGACCATGACCACCATGACCATGACGACCATGGCCACGACCGTGACCATGACCGTGATGACGACCACGATCGCGGACATGGCCGCAGCCGCCACCACTGATCGCTCCCCGCGGATGTTGCGCCGGGGCCACCCCGGGGCAGTCCCGACCACCAAGCCGCATGCCGCTGTCTACACTGCGGCATGCCCGACATTCCAACCACCGGCCTGATCCTCACGGGCGGTGGAGCCCGTGCCGCATACCAGGTCGGCGTGCTCGATGCGGTGGCGAACATTCGCCGACACAGCGACGCGCCGCCCGGCAATCCCTTCCCGGTCATCGCCGGGACGTCTGCCGGTGCCATCAATTCCACCGCGCTCGCCTGCGGCGCGGATGACTTCGACAAGGCCGTCAACGGCCTCGTGCACATCTGGCGCAACTTCCGCGCGGAGCAGGTCTACCGCAGCGACTCCATCGGCGTGATCCGCACCGGCGCAAGCTGGCTGACCATGATGTCGGTGGGCTGGATGATCGCGCGCTTTCGCCGCGCCCGGCCCCGGTCTTTGCTGGACAACAGCCCGCTGGATGTCCTGCTCGCTAAGCTCATCGACATCCGCCGGCTGAAGCAGGTGATGCGCGACGGCCATGTGCAGGCCCTGGCGGTGACGGCATCGAGCTATGGCAGCGGGCTGCACGTGACCTTCTACGACGCGGTGAAGGACATCGTGCCCTGGACACGCTCGCAGCGCATCGCGGTGCGCAGCGACGTGGGCGTGCCGCACCTGCTGGCCTCGTCGGCGATTCCATTCGTCTTTCCCGCGGTGCCGCTGGTGATCGATGGGCACATCGAATACTTCGGCGACGGATCGATGCGGCAGTCGGCGCCCATTTCACCGGCCGTGCACCTTGGCGCCGAGCGAATCCTGGTGGTGGGTGCGGGCCGCATGCATGAGCCGCCGGGCGAGCGCCCGGCCAGCGGTGAATATCCGAACGTGGCGCAGATCGCGGGCCACGCGCTGTCGAACATCTTCCTCGACGCGCTCGCGGTCGACGTGGAGCGCCTGCAGCGCATCAACAGCACGCTCGGGCTGCTGACGCCCGAGGCGAGGGCGCGCACGTCGCTGCGTCCCATCGATGTGCTGGTGATCGCGCCCAGCAAGCGGCTGGATGACATCGCCGCCAAGCACCTGGGCAGCCTGCCGGCGCCCATCCGTGCATTGCTTCGTGGGGTGGGCGTGTCGGGGCGCGGCAATGACGCACGCGGCGCGGCGCTGGCCAGCTACCTGCTGTTCGAGGCGCCGTACACGCGAGAGCTGATGGCGCTGGGCCGCTCGGACACCTTCGCACGGCGCGACGAGGTGATGCAGTTCTTTGGGTGGAAGCCCAGGAGCCGCATTCCCGCTGCAGCCCAGGCTGAATCCCTGGTCGCCTCCAAGTAGGGCACGAAAAAAAGGCGCCCTGGCAGGGGCGCCTTCGGAGAATGCTGGCCGTTCACTCAGCGTGCCGGCGGTGCCTGGACGATGCGCTTCATTGGGCCACTGCCTTCTTCTTCGAGGCCTTGGCATCGCTGGCCTTGTCGGCTGCCTGGAACGCCGCCTTCTTGCTGCCCTTGCCCGATGCCTTCGGTGCGTCGCCCGTCGACTTGTAGGCCTCGCCATTCACCGTCAGGCCGTTGTTGGACAGCTTGGTGGCGCGCGCATCCTTGATGCCGTGCATGCGCTGCTGCACGTCGGCCCAATCCTTGAACGAGCCCTTCTTGCGCTCCTCCATGATCTTGCCGGCGGTCACCGTCCCCACACCTTTCACGCCTTCCAGTTCGGCCAGGTTGGCCTTGTTGATGTCCACCGACGCGAAGGCGGCGGCAGCAAAGAAAGCGAGGGTGATGGCGATGATCTTCTTGAACATAGGTTCCTCCAAACGTGTTGTTGATGATGTGCACGACACGGTGTTGTGCCGTGCCGTCATTGAACGACACGTGATGGGTCGCGGTCGACCCACGGAGGAGGGGCTCGATGCCCCGCGTCGGAGGGCCCTAGGATTGACGAGCCATCCACTCCACGTAGCGCTGCACGCCTGCGGCCACGTCGCTGAACACGTGGCCGCAGCCGATGCCGCGCAACCGTGCGAGGTCGGCCTGCGTGAAGCATTGGTACTTGCCCACCAGCGCCTCGGGGAAGGGGATGTATTCGACCAGGCCCTGCCTGACCATCTCGGCGAGCGACAACGCGGCCTCTCCCTTCAAGGCGCGTGACGCGTTCACTGTGGCGATCGCCACGTCGTTGAACGGCTGTGCGCGCCCGCTGCCCAGGTTGAAGATGCCGCTGGCCTGCGGGTTCTGCAGGAACCACAGGTTCACCGCCACCACGTCGTCGACGAACACGAAGTCGCGCGATTGCTCGCCTGCTGCGTAGCCGCCGTACTCGCCGAAGAGCTTCACACGGCCGGTGTCGCGGAACTGGTTGAAGTGGTGGAAGGCCACCGAGGCCATGCGCCCCTTGTGCTGCTCGCGCGGACCGTACACGTTGAAGTAGCGAAAGCCCGCCACCTGCGTCTTCGCGCCCGGCAGCATGCGTCGCACGACGTTGTCGAACAGCAGCTTGGAGTAGCCGTAGACGTTCAGCGGCTGCTCGAACTCCGGTTCTTCGCGGAAGGACGCGCTGCCGCCATAGGTCGCGGCCGATGACGCATACAGCAGCCGCGTGCCCTGCGCCTGGCAGGCATCCAGCAGCGCCTTGGAGCACCGGTAGTTGGTGTCCATCATGTAGCGGCCGTTGTGCTCCATGGTGTCGGAGCAGGCACCTTCGTGCAGTACGGCGTCGACGCGGCCGAACTCGCCCTGGGCGAAGCGCTGGTAGAACTCGGTGCGGTCGAAGTAGTCCGACAGCTTGGCGCCCAGCAGGTTGCGGTACTTGGGGCCATCGGTGAGGTCGTCCACCGCGATCACGTCGTCGATGCCGATGGCGTTGAGCCCGTGGACGATGTTGCTGCCGATCATGCCGGCTGCGCCGGTGACCACGACTTTCATGCCGCTTCCTTTTTCGGTAGTCCGATGCGTTCGACCGATGCTCAGCCGAACAGTTCTTCGTAGGTGACGCCGGCCGTGCCGAACTTGCCCACCACGATGCCGCCCGCGCGGTTGGCGATGGGCATCGCCTCGCGCAGGCTGAGGCCGGCAGCCAGCATGGCGGCCAGGGTGGCGATGACGGTGTCGCCCGCGCCGGTCACGTCGAACACCTCGCGCGCCTGGGCCGGGACTTGCACGTGGCCCGCGCCGTCGAAGAGCGACATGCCTTCTTCCGAACGGGTCAGCAGCAGGGCGTCGAGCTTGAGTTCGCGCCGCAGGTTCTGGGCGCGCTCGTGCAACTGTGCCTCGCTGCTCCACGGGCCGATCACCTGCGCCAGCTCGGCACGGTTGGGCGTGACCACGGTGGCGCCGGCATAGCGGCTGTAGTCGTGGCCCTTGGGGTCGATGAGCACGGGCTTCTTCGCCGCACGCGCCAGCTCGATCATGCGCGGGATGTGTTCGAGCCCGCCCTTGCCATAGTCGCTGAAGAGCACAGCGCCTTGCTCGGGCAGCACGCGCTCGAAGTCGCTGAGCATGCCGGCCAGCACCTCGTGGTCGGGCTGGTTCTCGAAGTCGATGCGGATGAGCTGCTGCGAGCGGCCGATGACGCGCAGCTTGACGATGGTGTAGAGCTGCGGGTCTTCACCCAGCAGCGTGGTCACGCCTTGTTGCTCCAGCAGGGCGCGCAGCTTGCGGGCCGGCTCGTCGTTGCCCACCACGGTGAGCAAGGTGGCCTGCGCACTCAGCGTCTTCACGTTCAGCGCGACGTTGGCCGCGCCGCCCAGGCGCTCTTCCTCGCGGTTCACGCGCACCACCGGCACCGGGGCCTCCGGCGAGATGCGCTCCACGGCGCCGAACCAGTAGCGGTCCAGCATGGCGTCGCCCACCACCAGCACGCGCGAGGAAGCGAGCTTCTTGCGATCGACGATCGACGACATCACAGATCCTCCAATCGCTGGGTCGGGTAGCTGTCCCAGTTGAGGCAGCCGGGGCATTGCCAGAAGTAGTTCTGCGCCTCGAAGCCGCAGGCCGCGCAACGGTAGCGCTGCAAGGGCTTGGCGGCATGCGCGATGGCCGACTGGATGCTCAGCACGTCGGGCTCTTCGCTCACGCCGCGCTCGGCGGTGCGCAGGCGAAGCAGCTCGCGGGCGGCGGACAGGCTGGGGTGCTTGCGAAGGTGCTCGGAGACCCGCGTGCGCTGCGACTCGGTGGCAGCGTCCAGCAGGTTGATGGCGGCCAGCAGGTCCAGCGAAGGCAGCTTGTCGTACAGGGTGCGAAGTTCCTGCAAGGCCTTGTCCTGTTGGCCGGCGTCGATGGCACTCGAGGCGAAGTCGCGGGCGACCAGGGTGAAGGCTTCCGGATGCGTCAGCACGAGCTGGCGCCAAGCCTCCAGCGCCTGCGCATGTTGGCCGGCCTGGCGGGCGCGATGGCCAGCCAGCACCATGGGGCGCGCAGCCTGCGGCGCGGCCTCTCGCGCCTTGCGCAAGGCTTCATCGGCGTCGGCGGTCTGGCCGCGGCCATCGGCCTCCTGCGCCAGCTCGCACCAGTAGTGCGCGATGCGTGATGCATACGAGCCGGTGCTGCCGGTGCGGTCCAGCTTGGTCGCGTCTTCGACGGCAGCGCGCCAGTCGCGCGAGCGCTCGTGCAGCGTGAGCAGGGCCAGCCGGGCTTCAGTGTCGAAGGCCGTGCCTTCGAGCGCCTTCCACGCCTCTTCGGCGCGGTCGAAGAGGCCCGCCTTGATGTAGTCCTGCGCCAGGCCGTGCTGGGCGCGGTCGCGCTCGGCGGCGGGCAGGTCGGCGCGCTTGAGCAGGTGCTCGTGCACGCGCACGGCGCGTTCGTATTCGCCGCGCCGGCGAAAGAGATTGCCCAGCGCGAAATGCAGGTCGGACGTGTCGGGGTCGTGCTGTACGGCCTCGATGAAAGCATCGATGGCCTTGTCCTGTTGCTCGTTGAGCAGGAAGTTCAGGCCCTTGAAGTAGGCCTTGGGTGAATCACGCTGCTCGCGGCGCCACTGGCGCAGGTCGAGCCGGGAGGCCATCCACCCGAGCGCGAAGGCCACGGGCAGGCCGAGGAGGACCCACTGAAGATCAAAGTCCATCGCGTGGCGGGTGCTCGGCGTGTGGGTCGATGGTGGTGGGCGCAGCCACCACCGGCTTGTCGGCGGGCATCGGCTCCGCCGGTTGAACGCGGCGTGCGATGCGCCAGTGCTTCCACCAGCTCGGCACCATCGCCACCACGCCGAAGGCACAGCCCAGGCCGAAGGCCGCGAGGACGACGAAGATCATGGGCGCACGCCATTCCTGGCCGAAGAACCAGCGCACGCTGGCGTCGTGCTGGTTGTTCAGCGCAAAGGCGAACAGCGCAAAAAAAACGAAGGCTCGAAAGAGCCAGGTGAAGAACCGCATCGCATCTCCCGGGCCGATTCTAGTGGCCCATGCGCGGGTTTCAGGGGAAGGGACAAGCGTTGAATCAATCGCCCGTCGCGGGCTTGTTCAGGGGCTTGTCGGCCGGATCATCTTGCACCGGCACCTGGGCATCGACAGACTCGCGAAGAGCCTTGCCAGGCTTGAAATGGGGCACCAGCTTCTCGGGGATCACCACCTGCTCGCCGGAGCGGGGATTGCGCCCCACCCGCGGCGGGCGGCGGTTGATCGAGAAGCTGCCGAACCCCCGGATCTCGATGCGGTGCCCGCGCGCAAGCGCATCGGACATCGCGTCGAGGATCGTCTTGACGGCGAACTCGGTATCGCGGTGGGTCAACTGGCTGAAACGTTCGGCCAGCTGGGCCACGAGATCGGATCGGGTCATGTGGGGTGTCGGCTTTCAGGTCAGGCTGAAAAAGATCAGCCGTTGTCCTTCTGGTTGTCCAGCTTCGCACGCAGCAGCGCACCGAGGCTCGTGGTACCGGCGGTCTCACGCTCGTTGCTCTGCGACAGGCGCTGCATGGCTTCTTGCTGGTCGGCGTTGTCCTTGGCCTTGATCGACAGCTGGATCGAACGCGTCTTGCGGTCGATGTTGATGATCAGGGCGGAGACTTCGTCGCCTTCCTTCAGCACGTTGCGCGCGTCTTCCACGCGGTCGCGGCTGATTTCCGAAGCACGCAGGTAGCCGGTCACGTCGTCGTTGAGCTGGATTTCAGCGCCACGGGCGTCCACGGTCTTGACCTTGCCGGCCACCACCATGCCGCGGTCGTTGACCGAGGTGTAGCTGGTGAACGGGTCGGAGTCGAGCTGCTTGATACCCAGGGAGATGCGCTCGCGTTCCACGTCGACGGCCAGCACGACGGCTTCGACTTCCTGGCCCTTCTTGTAGTTGCGAACGGCGGTCTCGCCCGGCTCGTTCCAGGACAGGTCCGACAGGTGAACCAGGCCGTCGATGCCGGCGGCAAGACCCACGAACACGCCGAAGTCGGTGATCGACTTGACGGGTCCCTTGACCTTGTCGCCACGCTGCACGGTGGCGGCGAATTCTTCCCACGGATTGGCCTTGCACTGCTTCATGCCCAGGCTGATGCGGCGCTTGTCTTCGTCGATCTCAAGGACCATGACTTCGACTTCGTCGCCCAGGGACACGATCTTGCTGGGGGCCACGTTCTTGTTGGTCCAGTCCATTTCGGACACGTGGACCAGGCCTTCGATGCCCGGCTCGATCTCGACGAACGCGCCGTAGTCGGCGATGTTCGTGACCTTGCCGAACAGGCGCGTGCCGGTCGGGTAGCGGCGGGCCACGCCGTGCCAGGGGTCGTCGCCCAGCTGCTTGATGCCCAGCGAGACGCGGTTCTTCTCGGCGTCGAACTTGAGCACCTTGGCGGTGAGCTCTTGACCGACTTGCACCACTTCGCTCGGGTGACGCACGCGGCGCCATGCCATGTCGGTGATGTGCAGCAGGCCGTCGATGCCGCCGAGGTCCACGAACGCACCGTACTCGGTGATGTTCTTGACCACGCCGTGGACGATGGCGCCTTCGGACAGCGTCTCGAGCAGCTTGGCGCGCTCTTCACCCATGGAGGCCTCGACGACGGCGCGGCGCGACAACACGACGTTGTTGCGCTTGCGGTCGAGCTTGATGACCTTGAATTCCATGGTCTTGCCCTCGAACGGGCTCATGTCCTTGACAGGACGCGTGTCGAGCAGCGAGCCGGGCAGGAAGGCGCGGATGCCGTTGACCAGGACGGTCAGGCCGCCCTTGACCTTGCCGGAGACGGTGCCGGTCACGAACTCGCCGGATTCGAGCGAGTTTTCCAGCGACAGCCACGAGGCCAGGCGCTTGGCCTTGTCGCGCGACAGGATGGTGTCGCCGTAGCCGTTTTCGATCGCGTCGATGGCCACCGACACGAAATCGCCGACCTGGACTTCGAGCTCGCCCTGGTCGTTCTTGAATTCTTCAATGGGAACGTAGGCTTCGGACTTGAGGCCTGCATTGACCACCACGAAGTTGTAGTCGACACGGACGACTTCGGCCGTGATGACCTCGCCACTGCGCATCTCCGAGCGCTTCAGCGATTCTTCGAACAGGGCGGCAAACGATTCGCCGCCGGAGCTGGTGGCAGTTTGGGTTTGAGACATGGGGACTTTCTTTGCGGCTACCGCCGCGGGGTTAGGTTGATGATCCGGCACCTTGATGCGCTTGGAACAGCGCGGAAGGGAAGGTGCCGGGCCTCGTTCGCGGTTTTCCGACCGCGGCCTCGTCAGGCGTCTTGTGGACCCCCGAAAGGTCTGCGTTGTTCCCAGCAATTCAAGACCCAGTTCACCGACTCGTCGATGGTGAGGTCCGAATTGTCCAGGGGCAGCGCGTCTGGGGCGGGTTTGAGAGGCGCGACGGCGCGGTTTTGATCCCGCTGGTCGCGCGCTTCCAGGTCCGCACGAAGATCGTCGATATTAGACGAAATTCCTTTAGAAATCAATTGCTTATGGCGTCTTTCGGCCCGCTTGGCGGCGCTGGCCGTGAGGAACACCTTCATGTCCGCGCCCGGGAAGATGACCGTGCCCATGTCGCGGCCATCGGCCACCAGGCCAGGAAGGCGGCGAAACGACAGTTGCAGTTCCCGCAAGGCAGAGCGCACCGAGGGCAGGGCGGAGATCTTCGAGGCGAGGGAGCCGACCGCCTCGTCGCGCAGCAGCTCGGCCACTTCCTCTCCCGCGAGGCGGATGGACTTGCCCTCGAAGGCCAGGTCCAGGGTGGCGGCGACCACGGCCACGGCGTGCTCGTCGGCTGGTGTCAGCCCGGCGCGCATCGCCGCCAGGGCCGTGGCTCGGTAGACGGCGCCGGAGTCCAGGAAGTGGTAGCCCAGGTGCTGGGCGACCGCGCTGGCGACCGTGCCCTTGCCCGACGAGCTGGGACCGTCCACCGCCAGGACGGGGATGCGGGCGTCGTCCGTCTCCACCACCGAGAACAGGGTCTCGAAGTAGTGCGGGAAGGTCTTGGCCACGCATTTCGGGTCGAGGATGCGCACGGGCACGGCTTGGGCATTGCCCGGGGCCAGGGTGTTGAATGCGGCCAGCGAGAAGCACATCGCCACCCGGTGGTCATCGTAGGTGTGGATCGACGCCGGCGTCCACTCGGCAGGCGGCGTGACTTCGATGAAGTCCTGCCCCTCGACCACCGTCGCACCCAGCTTGCGCAGCTCGGTGCCCATGGCGACGATGCGGTCCGTTTCCTTCACCCGCCAGCTGGCGATGTTGGTCAGCCGCGTCGTGCCCGTGGCGTACAAGGCCATCACGGCCAGGGTCATGGCGGCATCGGGGATGTGGTTGCAGTCCAGCTCGATGGCCTTGAGCGGCCAAGCGCCGCGCCGGACCTCCAGCCAGCCGGGGCCGGTCTTCACGGTCGCACCCATGGCCTGGGCGGCTTCGCAGAAGCGGATGTCGCCTTGGATGGAGTCCAGCCCCACGCCCTCGATGCGCACCGGCGCCTCGGTGGCGGCAATGGCGCCCAGTGCCACGAAGTACGACGCGGAGGACGCATCGCCCTCTACGTGGATGCTGCCCGGCGACTTGTACGCGCTGCCCTGCGGGATGACGAAGCGTTCCCAGCCTTCGCGCTTCACCTCGATGCCGAAGCGCTTGAGCAGGTTCAGCGTGATTTCGATGTAGGGCTTGGAGATCAGCTCGCCCTCGACCTCGATGGTCACTGCCGACGAGGCGCTGACGAGGGGTAGCGCCAGCAGCAAGGCGGTGAGGAACTGGCTGGACACGTCGCCGCGCACGCGGATGGGCGCGGCCGTCTTCACGCTGCCCGAGCCGGCCGACAGGCGCAGCGGCGGGTAGCCTTCCACGCCCAGGTAGTCGATGCGGCAGCCGAGCTGGCGAAGCGCATCCACCAGGTCGCCGATGGGTCGCTCATGCATGCGCTGCACGCCGCTCAGGTCGAAGCGTCCGCCCTGCGTGGCGGTGAGGACGGCGAGCGCTGCGCAGAGCGGCCGCATCGCCGTGCCGGCATTGCCCAGGAAGAGCTTGGCGTCGCGGTTCTTCAACCGGCCGCCCAGGCCGGTGATGCGCAGCGTCTCGCCGCTCGAATCAATCTGGCAGCCCATCTCGCGCAGCGCGGCCAGCATCACGCGGGTGTCGTCGGAGTCGAGCAGGTCGTGGACGACGGTCGTGCCCTCGCTCAGCCCGGCCAGCAGCAGCACGCGGTTGGAGATGCTCTTGGAGCCCGGCAGGCGCACCGTGCCGGCGGCTTTCAACAGCGGGGGAAGATCGAGGAAGGGCGTGCTGTACATGTGAAAACCGCGGCGAAAACTGCAGGGACAGGACGGCAGCGCGTCCTCAACGATTCGTGGGTGGCTTGCCGGCGTTCATCTGCCATCCGGCGCGTGCATCGGACGCGCCGCGGATGAGGTCTTCCAGCGCCTCGATGTTGCCCGTCTTGATGACGTGCTCCATCGCGTCCAGCGTGTGCCGAAAGCGCATGGACTGCTTGAGCAGTTCCTCGCGGTTGGACACGAGGATGTCGCGCCACACGGTGGGGTCGCTCGCGGCGATGCGCGTGAAGTCGCGAAAGCCCGGGCCGGCCAGCGAGAGGAAATCCTTGCCCGCGGGCTGGCGCGCCACCGAGTTGAAGTAGGCGAAGGCCAGCATGTGTGGCAGGTGGCTCACGGCGGCGAAGGCCGCGTCGTGGTTCTCCGGCGTCATGCGCAGCACCTGCGAGCCGATGGCGGCCCACACGTCGGTGGCCTTCTGCACCAGGTCGGGGTTGGTCTGCGAGATCGGCGTGAGGATGACCTGGCGGTTCGTGTAGAGCGCCGCATCCGCATTGCCGATGCCCGACACTTCCTTGCCCGCGATGGGGTGGGCCGGCACGAAGCTCGCCACGCGCTCCTTGAGCACGCGGCGCGCGGCGTCGATCACGTCGCGCTTGGTGGAACCCACGTCCATGAACAGCACGCCGGGTTCGACGAGGTGGCGGATGGCCTTGAAGGTCGCTTCGGTGGCCGACACCGGCACTGCGACCAGCACGATGTCAGAGCCCGACACCGCGAGCAGGGCGGATTCGGCCGCCATGTCGATCACGCCGAGCTTCTTGGCCCTCTCGGTGGTGGAGGGCGACTTGCTGTAGCCGATGACGCGCTTGACGAGACCGGCCCGCTTGAGCGCGAGCGCGAACGACCCGCCCATGAGACCGCAACCGATGACGCCGAGTTGGTTGAACATTTTTAGTGGACGTCGATGGGGTAAGTGCCCAGGACCTTGAAGAAGGCGCAGACCGAGCGCAGTTCCTTCAAGGCCGTGGCCACGGCCGGCTGGTCGGGATGGCCCTGGATGTCGATGTAGAAGTAGTACTCCCACTGGCCCGAGCGTGCGGGGCGCGACTCGAAGCGCGTCATCGACACGCCGTGCTGCTTGAGAGGCACCAGCATGTCGTGCACCGCGCCGGGGCGGTTGGTCACCGACACGACCAGGCTGGTGCAGTCGTGGCCCGAGGCCTGGGGCTGCGGATGGCGAAGCGGGTGGGTGAGGATGGCGAAGCGGGTGCGATTGTGCGGATCGTCCTGGATGGCCGGACCCACCACGTGCAGGCCGAACTCGCTGGCCGCGCGCTCGCTGGCAATGGCGGCGAGGGACGGATCCAGGCTCGCCAGGCGCGCGCCTTCGGCATTGCTGGACACCGGCCGGCGCTCCACCTGGGGCAGGTGGTTGCTGAGCCAGCCATGGCACTGCGCCAGCGCCTGCGGATGAGCACACACCGCGCTCACGTTGGCCAGCGAGTTCTCCTTGCGCAGCAGGTTCTGCCGTACTGCCAAGCTCGTCTCGCCGATGATGAACAGCGGCTCGGTGAGGAACAGGTCCAGCGAGCGGGCGACCACGCCTTCGGTGGAGTTCTCGACCGGCACGACGCCGAAGTCGGCCGCGCCCGCGGAGGTGGTGCGAAACACCTCGTCGATGCTGGCGCATTGCACCTTGACGATCGAGGAGCCGAAGAAGCCCAGCGCAGCTTCTTCGCTGAAGGTGCCGGCGGGGCCCAGGTAGGCCACGCGCGTGGGCGTCTCCAGCGCCCGGCAGGCCGACATGATCTCGCGCCAGATGGGCGCCACGCTGTCGGAGTGCAGCGGGCCGGGGTTCTTCGCCTTCAGGCCGTCGATGACCTGCGCCTCGCGTTCGGGGCGGAAGGCCACCGAGCCTTCCTTCTTCTTTACCTCGCCCACTTCCTGAGCGAGCGAAGCCCGCCGATTGAGCAGGGACAGCAGCTCGCGATCGACCGCGTCGATCTGGGTTCGCAGCGCGAGCAGCGCGGGATTGGTCGCGGGGGTGGTCTCAGCCATGGCGTGCGCCAAATTCTCGCATGTGCAAGCGCTTGCGACGGTCCATGGCGGTGTGCAGACGGGCAGGAATCATCGCCAACGCGAGTTCTCTTTACTTGCTGGCGGCCTTGGCGGCCGGCTTGGCGCCGCTGGCCGGGCCGGCGGCCGGCTTGGGCGGCAGCTTGGCGCCCGAGGCGCGCAGGGTGCCGACGATCTTGTCCTGCAAGGCCGAGATCTTCGGGTTGAGCGACGGCGACAGGTCAGCCAGCACGCGTTGGCCCAGGCCCGTGCGCATCTCCGGCGACAGCGCTTCGTACTTCTTGCGCACCGGCGATTCGATCCAGGCGATGACCTGCTTGAGTTCGTCCTCGGTGAGCTTTTCTTCCAGCAAGGGCCCGATGACGACCGGCGCCAGCTTGGTGGTGCGCTCCTTCACGATCGGCGTGGTCTCCTCCAGGTACTTCTTGAGGTCGGCGTCAATGGACTTCGCTGCGGCGTCGCGCTTGTCGGCCGGCACGGTCTCCAGCGCCACCATGGCCTGCTGGCCGAGGCTCATGGCCGGGCCTTGCGCGATGGTGCGGGCCAGGTCATCGACACCCGCCTGCTGCAGCGTCAGCAGCTTGTTGATCAGCTCCTTCTTGGCCGGCGAACCCTGCGTCTGGGCGTTTGCCACCGTGGCGCAGCAAACCAGCGCCAATGCCATCCAGCGTTTCATCAATTGTTCTCCTCGGGTGCGGGTTCGTCGCCGGAGGCGGCATCGCCACCCGACTCGTTGGCGTCGTTCTCGACGATGCGTTGCAGGCCGCTCAGCTTGGAGCCGTCGTCCAGCGCGATGAGCGTGACGCCCTGGGTGGCGCGGCCCAGTTCGCGGATCTCGGAGACACGCGTGCGCACGAGCACGCCGCGGTCGGTGATGAGCATGATCTCGTCATCCGGGCGCACCAGCGTGGCGGCCACCACCTTGCCGTTGCGCTCGCTTTGCTGGATGGCGATCATCCCCTTGGTGCCACGGCCGTGGCGGGTGTACTCGACGATGCTCGTGCGCTTGCCGTAGCCGTTCTCGGTGGCGGTGAGCACGCTTTGCGTCTCGTCCTCGGCCACCAGCATGGCGATCACGCTCTGGCCGTCTTCGAGCATCATGCCGCGCACGCCGCGGGCGTTGCGGCCCATGGGGCGCACGTCGTCTTCGTCGAAGCGCACGGCCTTGCCGCCGTCGCTGAAGAGCATCACGTCGTGCTTGCCGTCGGTGAGCGCCGCGCCGATGAGGTAGTCGCCCTCATCGAGGTCCACGGCGATGATGCCGGCCTTGCGCGGGTTGCTGAACTCGTCCAGCGAAGTCTTCTTCACGGTGCCCTGGGCGGTGGCCATGAAGACGTAGTGGTCAGGCGGGAAGCTGCGGAAGCCGTTGGTCAGCGGCAGCACCACGTTCACCTTTTCGCCTTGCTGCAGCGGGAACATGTTCACGATGGGCTTGCCGCGCGAGTTGCGCGAGCCCTGCGGCACTTCCCAGACCTTCAGCCAGTACACCCGGCCGCGGTTGGTGAAGCACAGGATGTAGTCGTGGGTGTTCGCAATGAACAACTGGTCGATCCAGTCGTCATCCTTGGTCTGCGTGGCCTGCTTGCCGCGGCCGCCGCGCTTTTGCGCACGGTACTCGGACAGCGCCTGGCTCTTGATGTAGCCGGTGTGAGAGAGCGTCACCACCATGTCGGTGGGGGTGATCAGGTCTTCGGTGCCGAGGTCCTGCGCGTTGTGCTCGATCTGGCTGCGGCGCGCGCCCACCTTGGTCTGGCCGAACTCCAGCTTGATGGCGTTCAGCTCGTCCGAAATGATGCTCGTCACCCGAGCCGGCGTGGCGAGGATGCTCAGGAGGTCGGCGATCTCCGCCATGACTTCCTTGTACTCGCCGATGATCTTGTCCTGCTCGAGTCCGGTCAGGCGCTGCAGGCGCATCTGCAGGATTTCGCTGGCTTGTGCATCCGACAGGCGATAGAGGCCGTCGGGCTGCATGCCGTAATCCTTCGGAAGGCCTTCAGGACGGAACGACTCGCGTCCGCCGGGTGCTTCCTTCTCGGCGCGCGCGAGCATCTCGCGCACCATCGAGGAGTCCCAGCTCTTGCTCATCAGCGCCGCCTTGGCCACCGGCGGCGTGGGCGAGGTCTTGATGGTCTCGATGAACTCGTCGATGTTGGCCAGCGCCACGGCCAGGCCTTCCAGCACGTGGCCGCGCTCGCGCGCCTTGCGCAGCTCGAACACCGTGCGGCGGGTCACCACTTCGCGGCGGTGCTCCAGGAAGATCTCGACCAGGTCCTTCAGGTTGCACAGCTTGGGCTGGTTGTCGATCAGCGCCACCATGTTGATGCCGAAGGTGTCCTGCAGCTGCGTCTGCTTGTACAGGTTGTTCAGCACCACCTCGGGCACTTCGCCGCGCTTGAGCTCGATCACCACGCGCATTCCCGACTTGTCGGACTCGTCCTGGATGTGGCTGATGCCTTCGAGCTTCTTCTCGTGAACCAGCTCGGCCATGCGCTCGAGCAGGTTCTTCTTGTTCACCTGGTAGGGGATCTCGTCGACGATGATCGCCTGGCGCTGGCCACGGTCGATGTCCTCGAAGTGGCACTTGGCGCGCATCACCACCTTGCCGCGGCCGGTGCGGTAGCCGTCGCGCACGCCTGACAGGCCGTAGATGATGCCGGCGGTCGGGAAGTCCGGTGCCGGGATGATCTCCATCAGTTCATCGATGGTCGCCGCCGGGTTCTTCAGCAGATGAAGGCACGCGTCGACCACTTCGTTGAGGTTGTGCGGCGGGATGTTGGTGGCCATGCCCACCGCAATGCCTGCGGCGCCATTGACCAGCAGGTTGGGCAGCCGCGTGGGCAGCACAAGCGGCTCTTTCTCGGAGCCGTCGTAGTTCGGGCCGAAGTCGACGGTTTCCTTGTCGATGTCGGCCAGCATCTCGTGGGCGATCTTCGACAGGCGGATTTCCGTGTACCGCATGGCCGCGGCGTTGTCGCCGTCGACCGAGCCGAAGTTGCCCTGGCCGTCGACCAGCATGTGGCGCAGCGAGAAGTCCTGCGCCATGCGCACGATGGTGTCGTACACCGCACTGTCGCCGTGAGGGTGGTACTTGCCGATGACGTCACCGACGATACGCGCTGACTTCTTGTACGGCCGGTTCCAGTCGTTGTTCAGCTCGTGCATCGCGAACAGCACGCGCCGGTGCACGGGCTTCAAGCCGTCGCGCGCATCGGGCAGCGCACGGCCGACGATCACGCTCATCGCGTAATCAAGGTAGGAGCGCCGCATCTCCTCTTCGAGGCTGATGGGCAGGGTTTCCTTGGCGAATTGAGTCATGAGGCAGGCGTGGGCCGTGAAGGCCCGCCGCAAAGGGTGGCGAGGGGAGAGGCGAAGCCCGACATTCTAAGTGCGCGCGGTTGTAGCACATGCGCAACACTGCTTCATGCTCGACGGGGCAAAAGGGGGAAAAACGGCTTGGGCTGGCACAATCATTCGGGTGGTGGACCATGCGCCTATTGGGCATTGGTGTGCCAACGTTTTCCGATTCCGGTTCGGACGTTTTGCAGAAACAACTGCACCTTCCCTCGAGAGGAGAATCATGAAGAAACTGAACAAGGTGGCGTCGCTCTTCGCATCCGCCACGCTCGCCGCCTCGGCGTCGGGTGTGTTCGCTCAGTCGCAAACGATTGACAACTGGGTCAATGCCACTGGCATTCCCTGGAAGAACGGTACCAACGAACTGTGCTGGCGCGATGCCAACTGGACGCCCGCCACGGCTCACCCCGATTGCGACGGCGCCATCAAGCCCGTTCCCAAGGCTCCTCCGCCGCCCCCGCCGGTTGAACCGCCGCCCCCGCCCCCGGTTGCTCCCCCGCCCCCGCCCCCGCCGCCCCCGGCCGTCGTGGCCCCGGTGAGCGAGAAGGTGACCTTCGCCGCTGACGCGTTCTTCGACTTCAACAAGGACACGCTCAAGCCCGAAGGCAAGGCCAAGCTGGACGACCTCGTCAGCAAGATGTCCGGCATCAACCTCGAAGTCATCATCGCCGTCGGCCACACCGACTCGGTGGGCAACGACGCCTACAACCAGAAGCTGTCGGTCAAGCGCGCCGATGCCGTCAAGAACTACCTGACGAGCAAGGGTGTCGAGAAGAACCGCGTGTACACCGAAGGCAAGGGCGAGAAGCAGCCTGTCGCCGACAACAAGACCGCCGAAGGCCGCTCGAAGAACCGTCGAGTGGAAATCGAAGTGGTCGGTACCCGCAGCAAGAAGTAAATCGGCCTTCGCCGATGCCTCAAAGCCCCGCCCCGGCGGGGCTTTGTTTTTGGGCCTTCGCCCTCGTGGTGGGGGCAGGCCCATTGGTTAACATCAAGGGCTATGACAACCCTCAATGCCGACCCCTCCGAGCTCGCCAAGTTTGGTGAACTGGCGCACCGCTGGTGGGACACCGAAAGCGAGTTCAAGCCGCTGCACCAGATCAACCCCTTGCGGCTGGACTGGATCGACCAGCAGGCCCGGTTGATTGGCAAGCGCGTGGTGGACATCGGCTGCGGCGGCGGCATCCTGTCGGATTCCATGGCGCGGCGCGGCGCCAACGTGCTGGGCATTGACCTCGCGACCAAGGCGCTCAAGGTGGCGCAGCTTCATGCCCTGGAAGCGCAGACCCCCAACATCGAATACCGTGAAGTGGCCGCCGAAGTGCTGGCCGCCGAGGCACCCGGGCAGTTCGACGTCGTCACCTGCATGGAGATGCTCGAGCACGTGCCCGAACCCGCCTCCGTCGTGCGTGCGTGCAGTGCGCTCGTGAAGCCGGGCGGCTGGGTGTTCTTCTCCACCATCAACCGCAACGCCCGTGCCTTCCTCTTCGCCATCGTGGGCGCGGAGCATGTGCTCAAGATGCTGCCCAAGGGCACGCACGAGTACGCCCGCTTCATCCGCCCGAGCGAGCTGGCGCAGTGGTGCCGCGATGCCGACCTCGACCTGCAGGCCACCCGCGGCATGGAATACAACCCGCTCACGCAGCGTTACTGGCTGTCGGGCGATACCAGCGTCAACTACCTGCTGGCCTGCCGCAAGGGCACATGATGTTTGACCGTTTCGAAGCAGTGCTGTTCGACCTGGACGGCACGCTCATCGACAGCGCCCCCGACCTCGCCGGCGCGGCCAATGAACTGCGCGAAGCCCACGGCCTGCCTGCGCTGCCTTACGAGAGCTTCCGGCCCATGGTGGGGGCAGGCGCGCGCGGCATGATCGGCGTGGCCTTCGACGTGGGGCCGGCGCATGAGTCCTTCCTCGAACTCCGCGACGACTTCCTGCGCCGCTACGAGCAGCGCATGACCCTTCAGACCCGCGTGTTCGACGCCGTCGTGCCCGTGCTCGAAGCCCTGGAGCGGCGGCACACCAAGTGGGGCATCGTGACCAACAAGGCCTCGCGCTTCACCGAGCCGCTCGTGCGCTCGCTGGGGCTGCATCCGCGCGCCGCGGCCGTCATCTCGGGCGACACCACCCCGCATGCCAAGCCGCATCCCGAGCCGCTCCTGGAAGCGGCCCGCCGGGTGGGCCTGGCCCCCGAGCGATGCATCTACGTGGGCGACGACCTGCGCGACGTGCAGGCCGGCCATGCAGCCGGCATGGCCACGGCGGTGGCAGGGTGGGGCTACCTGGGTCTGGGCGAGCCCATCGAGGCCTGGGGTGCGGAATTCATCGTCCGCCAGCCTGCAGATCTCTTGAACCTTCCGGGCTTGGCCTAAACTAACGACTTCCTGGGGCCGACTTGGCTTCGACGTGGGTGCGGAGTTGGAACAGGGCATGCCGAGGGCCAGGCACCTCGTAAATCCATCTGGATCAAAGTAACTGCGAACGACTCTTCGTACGCCCTCGCCGCTTAATACCGGTGAGCTTCGCAACGGTTGGCCGATGGGCCGGGTCTGAGGGGCAACCCAAGGACTGCGAAGTCATACACATTGGCTCGCTCTGAGCTGGGTCACTCAGTCCAGGGCTAAATCAAGTGACTCGGGGTGAACGCAGCGTGCTCCTGCGCGGCGGCCACTCTTAAAACCAAATCAGAGAGCTACGCATGTAGAACTGCCTGATGATGGCTTGCGGACGGGGGTTCGATTCCCCCCGGCTCCACCAAGACCCAGACCGACGCCGCCAGAGAAGAAATATCTCTGGCGGCGTTTTTCATGTGCTCATCGCCTCCTGCAACCTCAGTGCTCCACCGCCGCCAGGGTGTGCGCGTCGCGAGCCAGAAGCCAGCGGCCATCGGACTGCTTGCGATAGACCGTGAGGCGATGCCCGGCCAGCTTCATGGCGTCTCCACCGGCACGCGGCTCGACGGACAACGAGTCACTGCACAGCGTGTGCGCCAAGCCGCCGACGACCACGACCTCTTGCAGCTCGCTGATGCAATGGATCCGATTTTCTCGATGAGCGCTTGAGAACCGCGCAGGGAACCCATCGCGGCCGAACGGCGCCAAGCCTGGATTCACAAAGACGACATCGTCCGACATCAAGGCGAACAGGCGCTCAAGGTCACCGGCGTTGACGGCTTCGATCCAGGCGGCATGCACCTCGCGGACAGCTCGTTCATCGGATTCCATCGGCAACCTCCGCGTCGCAGCCATCTGCTTGCCCCGAGATTATTTCCGAGCCGGTGAGAAGTCCGTGCGCTGCTGGATGTCCAGCTTCCTCGCCACCAGCTTTGCGCATTGCTTGAGACGGACCAGATCTGCTTCGACCAGATGGTTCTTCGGCACGCTGCCGAAGCAGCACACCGTGCCATAGACGCGGCCGTCGCGCAGGATGACCGGGGTGCTCAAGTGCCCTCCGACCTTGATGCTCGTCGGCGGCAACTCGCCTCGCCGCACGGCCTCCGCAGCATCCTTCACCAGTTCGGACATGCGCCCGTCGACCACGCGCTGGCAGTAGCTTTGTTCCAGGGGGTCACCCACGCCGGCGTGGATGCCGAGGGCATCGCCTCCGTCGACAAACCTGAAGACGCGCTGGCCGTTGATGAACTCGGAGACGAAGATGACGTCCATCTTCAACTGCTCGCGCAGCAGCTGAAGGACCTCGGTGATCTCTTCGTCCAGGTGGCGGTCATAGCCTCCGGCGGTGGCGGCCAGCAATTCAGAAATCCTGGTGTCCAGCGCCTGTGCGTCCAGCGGTTCCAGCAATGGCATCGCAATGCTCCATCGAAGGGACTCCCGAGCGCGGCAGTGTACGCAGCGCTGGAACCGCGTCCACCACTGCGCAACATCACCCATTTCGGCTCAGGACTTCTCGGTGTTTCTTGATGCCCCGGGTGCATCACGCCCGCTCTCTTGCGGCCACCAACTCCTCGACCATCTGCCGCCCACGCCCCGCAGCCTTCGCCTGGTACAGCAAGGCATCCGCACGGGCCAGCAGTTCGCGCCAGTTCGCGTCGGATCGCGCTGAGAACGCCACGCCCACGCTGGCGCTGACGCGCACAGTTCCGCCTTCCAGGTCGAAGGGCTGGTTGGCCGCGGCCAATACCTTCTCCGCAACGGCCCGTGCCGTCGCCTCGTCGCGCACGCCGGCCAGCAGCACGGCGAACTCATCGCCGCCCAGCCGCGCCACCACGTCGCTGCCGCGCACTGCCTCGCCCAGGCGCCTTGCAAAGCCTTGCAGCAGGCGGTCGCCTGCGAGGTGGCCGAGCCGGTCGTTCACCGGCTTGAAGTGATCCAGGTCGATGAACAGCAACGCAAGGCTTTCGCCTTCGCCCATCGCGACCTTGCGCTCCACACGCTGCTCGAAGCCGGCCCGGTTGAACAACCCGGTCAAGGGGTCGCGCTCGGCCAGGTGGGTCAGCCGATCCTGTTCTCGCCGCTGCACGGTCACGTCCTGCCCGATGCCGACGAAGCCATCCACTTCGCCATCCAGCTTGAGTGGAATGCAGGTCAGCGACAGATGGGTCGTGCCCTGGTCGCCGGGGTAGTCCAGCGTGAAGCTCACGGCCTCGCCAGCCAGTGCCTTGATCATGTAAGGCTTGCGGCGCGCGACTTCTTCCGCCCCAAGAATGTCGACTGCCGTGCGGCCGATGATGTCGCTCGCCGCTCGGCCGACGTAGCGCTCGAAGGCGCTGTTGACGAACCGGTACCGGCCCTGCGAATCCACGATCACCACCGTGGCGGGGATCGCTTCGGAAATGGCATGGAGGATCTGCGTGTGCCGCAGCACCTCGGCATGCGCCTGGGCCTGCGCGGAGATGTCCCGCATCACCACGGAGTAGGCGTCGATGTGCCCGTGCGGATCGCGATGGGCCAGCGCCATGTGACTGAACAGTGCCTCCTGTGAACCGCCCAGACGCACCGCGGCCTCGCCGCACCAGCGGCCCTGCGACGCCAGTGCCGGGGCCACCACCTCGTCGAAAAGCGCGCGGGTGGCGGCCGGTGCCAGTTCGGCCAGCGCCAGTTCGGGAAGCGGGCCCTGCGCAGGGATGTTCAGCGCGGCCCTGGCCGAGGCATTGAGGTAGGTGATGGCGCCGCGGTGATCCGTCTGGATCACGTTGTCGGCGCTTCGCTCCAGCATGTCGAGCAGCCGGCCGTTCACGTTGCCGTCGTGCGAGGGCTGCTGGCTGGCAGTGGCGTCAGGGTGGCGCCACCCATCGACGGCGCCTTGCCAAGCCGACTTCAGGCGATGCCAAATGCTGCGGCCGCCCGCCATGATGATCCTTCGTGTCTCGCGGCCCGGGGCCAATGGCTGCCTATCGGCACTTTGCGGCGCCACTTGATGGGCGATCGCCAGTGCGGACCGCTCAAAGTGCCCATTCGTACACCGGATGGCCCGTTACCGACGCTCGTTCCGCCAGATGTTCCAGCTGCACGTGCCGCCACAGGTGAGCAGCAGCATCGTGATCACGACCCCTGGGGCCTGTTGTCCTGCGAGTGCCATGCAAGCACCACCGGCCAGGACGCTGAAGAGCAACGGGGCGACGACGAAGAATCGCGACCAGGATTTACTACGCATGCCGCTACTTTCGGCCGCGAAACCGCCGGACCAAATTGGGGCAATCCCGGCTGGCGGAACGAAACGGCCGCTTTTTGCTTCCGGTGGCGCTGATCGTTGCCCTCGCACGACAACGGATCAGTGTTGCGGCGTTGATCAGCTGCCGGCAACCCCGCCCTTGCGGAAGCCATTCGGAGAGCATCCCACCTCGCGGCGAAAGGTGCGCGAGAAGTTCGACAGGTCCGACCAGCCGCTGTCGTAGGCGACGTCGGTGACGGGGCGGGCGGTGTCGCGCAGCAGGCTGATGGCCCGCAGAAGGCGCACCCGCATCAGGTACTGGTGTGGCGTGACGCCGATGCTCCGCCGGAACATGCGCACGAGGTGGAAGCTTCCGACGCCGGCGCAGCGGGCCACGTCGTCGAGCGACAGGGGCTCGGTGGCACGCTGCTCGATGCAGTTCACGGCGGCCAGTGCGCGGTCATCCTGTGGCATCGCCGGTTCGGGCGCCTGTCCGTCGCAGAGCGCGGCGTGGACGGCGTCGACCACGGCCAGCGCGGTCTCTTCCAGGGCGAAGCCTTCGTCGCCGTCATCCAGCAAGCCGCCGAACAGCGCGGCCACGCGCGGCAGGGGCGGCATGCCGGCACGATTGAATGTCGGCGGCACACCGGTGCGTCCCAGCGCGCTGCAGACCTCGTCCAGCGTCTGGGCCGACATCGACAGCACGGCGCAGTCATCGCCGGTGCCATCGCCGTGCTCGTGCGAGCACACGTAGGCCTCGCCCGGGTTGCCCAGCATCAGCCAGCCGGGAGACAGCACGGCACTCCCGGCCGTTGTCCGATAGCCCAGCGTGCCGCGCTCCAGCAGCGTGATCGAGAACGCCTCGTGCTGCTCGTCGACCGGCCGCTCGTCGACGCCGGCATGGCAGTGGCAGCGCAGCACGCGCAGCCCGCTGGCCCGGCGCATGGGCCGGTAGTGGCGCTCGACGGGCGTGGCGTCTGTGAGGGTGAGGGACATGGTGCAGCGGTGCTGGAAGAGCCGCCATCTTAGTGATGGCCGCCGCATGCTGCCGAAGTCAATTTTTGCCAAGTCTTTGCGCAGGGGCATCCCTACGCTTGCGCCTCGTTTTCACTCCATCACGAGGCCACACATGACTCCCCGGGAATTCGAATCGCAGCGCCGTTTCGTCGACACGCCCTCCGGCCGCATCGCCTACGTCGAGCAAGGCAGCGGGCCGGTCGCCCTGTTCGTGCACGGCGTGCTGCTCAACGGCTACCTGTGGCGGCACCAGCTCGAACACCTGTCGCGCCATCGCCGCTGCATCGCACTGGACCTGCTGGCCCACGGCGCCACGCAGATTGCGCCGCAGCAGGACGTCTCCTCCGACGCCAATGCCGCCATGCTGCTGCAGTTCCTCGATGCGCTGGGCATCGACGAGGCGGACCTGGTCGGCAACGACAGCGGCGGCGGCATCGCGCAGATCTTTGCGGCCCGGCATCCGCAGCGCGTGCGAAGCCTGGCACTGACCGATTGCGATGCGCACGACAACTGGCCGCCCGAAGCCTTCAAACCCTTCCTCGCCCTCTCTGCTGCCGGCGGGCTGCGGGGCGCGCTGCAGAAGATGATCGACGAGAAGGACTTCTATCGTTCGCCGCAGGCTCTTGGTCCGGCCTACGAGAACCCGCAGACGGTCGACGACGCGAGCATCGAGTGCTACTTGCGTCCGCACCTCGCGAGCGAACAGCGCACCACCGATCTCGCGCGCTTTCTCGCCGCCTTCGACTGTGCGCAGACGATGGCCATCGAATCCGGCCTGAGGGCGCTGCATGCCCCCACGCTCATCGTGTGGGGCACGGATGATGTCTACTTCGACGTCAAATGGTCGCATTGGCTGGCGCAAGCCATCCCGGGCGCGCATCAGCGCGTGGAGTTCGAGGGAGCGCGGCTGTTCTTTCCCGAGGAGCGATGGCGGGCATTCAACGCGGAACTGCTCGCGCATTGGCGTGGTCTGGCTGATTGAGGGCAGGGTTCACATGCGTTGGTTCCGATTCATCTTCCTGTTTGCGGCGTGCTTTGTGGGTGGGGCCGCCGTGGCGGCCGAGGTCAAGCCGGCATCCGTCCAGCTGGCTGCGCTGGCCGAGCGCTACTACGAGGCGCAGGCGCGCTTCGATCCCATCTACTCGGCGACGCTGCAAGGTGACAACCGCTTCGACGACCAGTTGCCCATCGGCATTGCGCCGGGCGAACGGCGGCAGCGCTTCGCGATGTACCGCGATGTGCTGCGGCAGCTGGCGCGCATCCCGCGCGGCCAGTTGCCGGCCGCCGATGCGCTCACGCACGACCTGCTGGCCTACGAGTTGAAGTCGAGGCTGGGCTTCGAACGGTTCAACGACGACCTGTTGCCGCTGCAGCATCTTGGGGCCGTGCCCATCCAGCTCGCCACCTTCGCCAGCGGCCAGGCCGAGCAGCCCTTGCAGACGGTGGCGCAGCACGAGGCCTACCTTCGCCGCATCGCACGCCTGCCAGCCTGGATCGACCAGGCCATGGTGAACATGCGCGAAGGCATGCGCCGCGGCATCGTGCAGCCGCGAAGCGTCATGACAGCGGTGCAGGCCCAGCTGCGCGAGATGGCCAGCGATCGCGAGGAGGAGAACCCCTTCCTCGCGCCGGTGCGCAGCCTGCCGGCATCGTTCGCCGATGCCGATCGGCAGCGCCTGTCGGAGGCTTATCGGCAGGAAGTGCGGGGCCGCATCGCACCGGCCGTGCGGCGCCTGGTGCTCTTCATCGAGCGCGAGTACCTGCCGGCCTGCCGCGACACGGCAGGCTGGGGTGCGCTGCCTGAAGGGGCAGCCTGGTACCGCCAATGGGTGCGGTCGCAGACGACCACCGAACTGACGCCAGACGAGATCCACACCATGGGCCTGCGGGAAGTCGCGCGCATCCAGAAGGAGCTGGAGAAAGTCGCGCCGAAGCTGGGCTACGACGGCGACCCGCGCCTCCTGCTGAGCTGGGTGCGCGGCAACCCGAAGTTCCTGCCCTTTCGCAGCGAGGAGCAGATCCTCGCGGCCTATGCGCACATCAACGACCGCGTGAAGGCCAAGCTGGGTCAGCTGTTCGTCCGCAGCCCCAAGGCGGCGCTGGAGATTCGTCCTGAGCCTGAACTCACGCGCGCCGCGGCCTCCGACCACTACTCGCTGCCGGCCGAGGACGGTTCGCGCCCCGGTGTCTTCTGGGCGGTGATCAACGATCCCGCCACCTACGATGCCACCACCATGACGGCGCTGTTCCTGCACGAAGGCCAGCCGGGCCACCACTTCCAGATGGCGATGCAGCAGGAGATGGACCTGCCCAAGTTCCGCAAGCGCGCATGGATCAATGCCTATGGCGAGGGCTGGGCGCTGTATGCCGAATCGCTGGGCGCGGAGATGGGCCTGTACCAAGACCCGGCGGCGTACGTGGGCGAGCTGCGGCTGGAGATCTTCCGCGCCGCGCGCCTGGTGGTCGACACAGGCATCCATGCCAAGGGCTGGTCGCGGGCCCAGGCCATCGCGTACCTGGTGGACACCGCCGGCTTCACCGAGAAGCAGGCCGCCAACCAGATCGACCGCTACATGGCGTGGCCCGCGCAGGCGCTGGGCTACAAGCTCGGCGCACTGAAGATCCAGGCCTTGCGCGAGCGGGCGCGGCAGCGCCTGGGCGACAGGTTCGACCTCGCAGCCTTCCACGACACGGTGCTGGGCGAAGGCCCCTTGCCGCTGGCCGTGCTGGAGGCGCACGTCGACCGCTGGATCGCGCGCGAGTTGGCGAAGAAGCCTTGATACGATGGCTTGATGAAGACGTCGTACCTTCTCGCCCTCATCACCGCCAGCAGCGTGCTTGGCGCCGTGACTTCGCACAAGACCGCCAAGACCGCCTTCGCGGTCATCTCCGCGCTGGCCGGTGGCTACGGCCTGCTGCGCATGCTGCACTGAACCCGGCCATGGGCTTCGATCGCGACAGCGCCTGGTTCCGGGACTACCTGGCACGGGCGCAGGTCGGGCCGGCGATGCCGCGTGGGCGATTGCTGATCGGCTCGCGTGTCTGTGGATCCGTCGAGCCGCGTCTTGCACAGGAGATGGTGCAGGCGGGCTTGCCTGTGCAGGCCTCAGGCGATGGCTGGGCCGTCACCGGCGCGCCCGACGAATCGCTTCACGCCATGGCTCGATGGCTGCATGCCAACGGCCACGGCGGGAAGTGGCGCCACGAGCGCGTCGCCGTCACCGATGAGCAAGGCCAGGTCGTGGCGGCGGTAGAACGTGCCGCGGTCCGTGTGCTCGGCATCGCGACGCAGGCAGTGCACCTCGTGGGCAGCGATGCCGACGGACGCGTCTGGGTGCAGCGCCGTGCGCTCGACAAGGCGGTGGACCCGGGCATGCTCGACACGCTGGTGGGCGGGCTCGCGGCCTTTGGCGAGTCGGTGGCGACGACGCTGGAGCGCGAGGCCTGGGAAGAGGCGGGCCTGCGGCTGGCCGATCTCGGCGAGGTTCGCGACATCGGCCGCGCGGTGGTCCGGCGTCCCGTGTCCGATGGATACATGGTCGAGCACATGGCGATGTTCAGTGCCCAAGTACCTTCGCACATGGTACCCAGCAACCAGGACGGCGAAGTCATGGGCTTCGACTGCCTGGCCGTGGATGACCTCGTGCGCCGCATGTCCGCCGGCGAGTTCACCTTCGAGGCTGTGCTGATCCACTCGGCGTGGATCGAGGCGCAGTCCTCACTCCATCTCGGGCGGTAGCGCCGCGAACCTCGACTGCCGGATCCGCGTCTTCGACAAGGCCCCGGCCGATTCGAGGATGGGATAGGCGATCGAGCAGATGTGCGAGTTGATGCGCTTGAGGTCGCTGATGAGGTCCAGGTGCAGCGAGCTCGTCTCGATGCTCTGCGCGGTGTTCTCGCGCAGCCGGGCGATGTGGCTGGCGGCGTACTCGTGCTCCATGTCGCGGAATCGCGCCTTCTCTTCGAGCAGCTTCTTCGCGTCACGCGCGTGGCCGTCCAGGAACACGCTCATGCCCAGTCGCAGGTTCGCCATCAGGCGTTCGTGCAGGGCGGCGATCTCGGCCATGCCGGCATCGGAGAAGCTGCGGTTCTTGCGGATCTTCTTGTCCTCCACGTCCTGGATCACGCGCTCGATGATGTCGCCGATCTGCTCCATGTTGATGGTGAAGGACACGATGTCCGTCCAGCGCCGGCTCTCGCGTTCGGACAATGCCTCGCGCGAGATCTGCGTGAGGTAGAACTTGATGGCCGTGTAGAGCTCGTCGACCGTGTCGTCCATCTGGCGCAGCTGTTCGGCCAGCGCCACGTCGTTGTTGCGGATGATGGGCATGATGCCGCGCAGCATGGTCTCGACCACGTCAGCCTGGTGCAGCGCCTCGCGCGCGGCGCAGCTGATGGCCAGCGATGGCGTGGCCAGGGCGGACGGGTCCAGGTGCCTCGGGCGCTCGGTGCCCGCACCCACGGCACGTGTGGGCAGCAGCTTCTCGGTGATGCGTGCGACGAAACCCGTCAGCCCGATGAACACCGCCGCGATCACGATGTTGAAGCCCAGGTGGAAGATGACCACCTGCTGGTGCACGTCGCCCACGAACTCCTGCAGCAGGATGTGCGCCTGCCCCAGCAGCGGAATGGCCGCCAGCGCGCCGGCCGCCTTGAACAGGAAGTTGCCCACCGGCAGCCGCCGAACCTGCGCCGAGGCCCGGCCGGTGGCCAGCATGGCCAGCACGCCGCTGCCCACGTTGGCGCCCAGCACCAGCCCCAGCGCCACGCCCGTGGGCACCAGCCCCGAGGCGGCCAGCGTGGCGGTGAGCAGCACGATGGCCAGGCTCGAATAGGAGAGCACGGTGAGCACCGCGCCGACCACGATGTCCAGCAGGATGTCGCTGGGCAGGGCCACCAGCAGGGCACGCACCGCGGGCGACTGCGTCAGCGGCCGCGTGGCGTCCACGATGAGGTGCAGGGCGAGGGTGATGAGCCCCAGCCCGATCAGGATGCGGCCCACCCGGCCCGCACCCGTGTCCTGCTGCGACACGAAGGTGACCACGCCCACGAAGATGAGCAGCGGCGACACCCACGACAGGTCGAAGGAGAACACCACCGCCATCAGGCTGCTGCCCACGTCGGCGCCCAGCATCACGGCCAGCGCCGCGGTGGTGCTCACGATGCCCTTGCCCACGAAGGACGCGACGATCAGGCAGGTGGCGGTGCTGGACTGCACGACGCTGGTCACGCCGATGCCGGCCACCATGGCGTTCAGCCGGTTGCTGAAACTCTTGGCCAGCACCTGTCGCAGGCTCTCGCCGAACACGCGCAGCACGCCGGTGCGCACGATGTGGGTGCCCCACACCAGGAGGGAGATGGCCGCGAGCAGGTTGAGCAGGTGCAGCATCGGGGTGACGTGTCTCCATGCGCCGAAGGGCGCATCGTCATCATGGGGCCATCATAGAGACATCCGGGGTCTTCGGTTGACGTTCGTGACGCCATGCCTACACTGGGTCGCACCGGATTCCCTGGAGGCAGCAATGGCATGGTCCTGGCGACGGCCGGCATGGGGCGTGGCGATGTTCGCCGCCTTGTGCCCGGCCGCCTTTGCTCAGCGCACGCAGCTCGTGGTGTACACCGCCCTGGAACCTGACCAGGTGAAGGCCTATGCGGCGGCCTTTGCCCGCAGCCAGCCCGACATCGACATCAAGTGGGTGCGCCACCCCAACGGCGTGATCACCGAAATGCTGCTGGACGAACGCTCCGCGCCCCAGGCGGACGTGGTGATGGGCGTGGCGGCCACCAGCCTCGCGGTGCTGGACAAGCGCGGCGTGCTGCTGCCCTACGCTCCGGCACACCTGGAGAACATCTCCGCGCAATACCGCGACCGCAAGAACCCGCCGGCGTGGTGGGGCATGGACGTGTGGGGCGCGGCGATCTGCTTCAACACCGTGGAGGCCGCGCGCCGCAACATTCCCAGGCCGGAGACCTGGAAGGACCTCGCCCGCCCGGTGTACCGCGGCGTGGTGGTGATGCCCAGCCCGGTGTCCTCGGGCACCGGCTTCTTCGACGTGACGGCCTGGCTCACGCTCTTTGGCGATGACAGCGGCAAGGGCGGCGGCTGGCAGTTCATGGACGCGCTGCACAGCAACGTGTCGCAGTACACCGCCTCGGGCTCCAAGCCCTGCACCATGGCCTCCACCGGTGACGCGGTGGTGGGCATCAGTTTCGAATACCGCGGCAACACCAACAAGGCCAAGGGCGCGCCGATCGACCTCGTGTTCCCCAGGGAAGGGCTGGGCTGGGACCTGGAGTCCCTGGCCATCGTCAAGGGCACGCGGCGCGTGGCGGCGGCCAAGCTGCTGGCCGACTGGGCCTCGAGTCCGGAGGCAATGACGCTGTACGGCCGCAACTTCGCCATCACCGCGCAGCCGGGCATGGCCGAGGCGCTGCCCAACATCCCGCACGACTATGAACGGCGCCTGGTGAAGATGGACTTCGGCTGGGCGGCGGACAACCGCGACCGCATCCTCGCGGAATGGACGCGGCGGTACGGCGCCAAATCGGAGTCACAGAAGTAGGGTACACCTCCGCCCATCCGCGACCCGGGCTCCACGAAAGGCTGCGCATGCCACGCGAACCGAGTTCCTCGAAGAAGTCCGGCGACCATCCGGCGCTGGCGGCAGTGCGCAGCAGCGAGGCCGGCAAGGTCAAGGTGGCGGTGAGCGACATCGACGGCGTGCTGCGCGGCAAGTACCTGCACCCTGACAAGTTCTTCAGCGCGGCAAGGCCACATCCGGATGGCGGTTTCGGCTTTTGCGACGTGGTGTTCGGCTGGGACAGCAGCGACACCTGCTACGACAACACCACGCTCACCGGCTGGCACCACGGCTTTCCCGATGCACTCGCGCGCATCGACCTGGACACCTTCCGCCACGTGCCCTGGGACGGCCGCGTGCCATTCTTCCTCGGCGAGTTCGTGGGTCCCGATGGATCGCCATCGCCCATCTGCCCGCGCCAGACCCTGCGCCGCGTGCTGGCCCGGGGCGCGAAGCTGGGCCTGCAGGCAATGTGCGGCGTGGAGTTCGAGTGGTTCAATTTCGCCGAGACGCCGCAGAGCTGGGCGGCGAAGAAGGGCTTCGGGCCTGAGCCCATCACCCCGGGCATGTTCGGCTACTCGCTGCTGCGCATGAATCACCAGCGCGAGTACTTCAATGCGCTCATGGACGAGATGCGCGAGTTCGGCGTGCCCATCGAAGGGCTGCACACCGAGACGGGGCCGGGCGTGTACGAGGCGGCCATCCTCTTCTCGGAAGCGCTGGAGGCGGCCGACCGCGCCATCCTCTTCAAGACCGGCGCGAAGGAGATCGCCGCGCGCTTCGGCATCATGCCCAGCTTCATGGCCAAGTGGAGCGCGCAGTACCCGGGCTGCAGCGGGCACATCCACCAGAGCCTGAGCGACGGCAAGCGCAACGTGTTCTTCGACGCGAAGGCGCCGCGCACCATGAGCCGCGTGTTCGAGAGCTACCTGGCCGGGCAGGTTGCCTGCCTCATGGAATTCGCGCCGATGTTCTGGCCCACCGTCAACAGCTACAAGCGGCTGGTGGACGGCTTCTGGGCGCCGGTGAAACCCACCTGGGGCGTGGACAACCGCACCGCAAGCTTCCGGGTGATCGCCGGGAGTGCCAAGTCGACGCGGCTGGAGACGCGCTGCCCGGGGGCGGACATCAACCCGTACCTGGCCATGGCTGCTGTCCTGGCGGCCGGCCTGCACGGCGTGGAGAAGGGCTTGAAGCTCACCACGCCGCCGATCACCGGCACCAACCAGGGCGCGGAGGACATCCCCCGTGCGCCGCGCACCCTGATCGAGACCACGCGGATCTTCCGCGACTCGGCCATCGCGCGCGACTGGCTGGGCGACGACTTCGTCGACCACTTCGCCGCCACCCGGGACTGGGAATGGCGGCAGTGGCTGGACGGCGTCACCGACTGGGAATTGAAACGCTACTTCGAGATCATCTGAGTCATGAGCATCAATGGGTTTTCGTTTCCCACCGCGATCCGCTTCGGTGCCGGCGCGCGGCGCGAGGTGGCCGAGCACCTGTTGGCGCAGGGCTGCCAGCGTCCGCTGCTCGTCACCGACAGGGCATTGGCCACCTTGCCCCTGCTGAAGGAGTTCCGCTCGCACCTGCAGGGGCTGGACGTTGTGGTGTTCGATGGTGTCTTCGGCAATCCCACCGGCAGCCAGGTGATGGCCGGGGCCGCGGCGTTCAAGGCGCATCGTGCGGACTGCGTGATCGGCTTCGGCGGCGGCGCGGCGCTGGACGTGTCCAAGCTCGTCGGCCTGATGGCGGTGCATGAGGGCGATGTGATGGAGTACGTGTGGGACCACCCGCAGGTGCGTTCCATCACGCAGCCCCTGCCGCACTTCGTGGCCTTGCCGACGACCGCGGGCACAGGCTCCGAAGTGGGGCGCTCCAGCGTCGTGTCCGACGATGTGTCGCATGTGAAGCGCGTGGTGTTCTCGCCGAAGATCCTCGCCAAGGCGGTGTTCGCCGACCCCGAACTCACGCTGGGCCTGCCGGCCGCGGTGACGGCTGCCACGGGCATGGACGCGCTCACGCACAACATCGAGAGCTACTTGTCGCCCGCCTATCACCCGCTGTGCGACGGCATCGCGCTGGAGGGGGCGCGCATCGCAGCCAGGGCCTTGCCGGTGGCGGTGAGCGAGCCCGCGAACATCGATGCCCGCAGCGACATGATGATGGCCTCGATGATGGGGGCCATCGCCTTCCAGAAGGACCTGGGGGCGGTGCATGCCTGCGCGCATGCGCTGGGCGCCGTTTGCGATCTGCACCATGGGCTGGCGAATGCCTTGATGATCGACACCGTGCTCGACTGGAACCGCGAGGCCGCGCCGCAGAAGTTCGATGAGCTGGCGCACGTGTGCGGCGTCGGCGGCGGTGGCGCGGCGTTCGTGGAATGGCTGCGCGTGCTCAAGCGGCGAGTGGGCATCACCGGCGGATTGGCGCAGCGTGGCGTGAAACCCGGGCAGATTTCGCAACTGGTGGAGATCGCGCAGGCCGACATCTGCCACCAGACGAATCCGCGGCCGTGCACGCCGGCGGACTTCGAGCGCTTCTTCAACGCGGCGATGTGATGGCCATGGATGCATTGACCATCGTGAACCCCGCGACCGGCGAGCACGTGGCCGAGATTGCTGCTGACAGCGCCGAAAGCGTGGCCGCAAAGGCCCGGCAGGCGCGTGCAGCCCAGCCGGCCTTCGCCGCGTGGCCGCTGGATCGCCGCAAGGACTGCATCGCCCGTTTCCGCGCACTGCTCGAAGCGGAGCTGGAGGTGCTGGCCACCACGCTCACGCGCGAGGTGGGCAAGCCCATCACGCAGTCGCGCAACGAGATCAAGGGGCTGCTCGGGCGCATCGATTTCTTCCTGGCCGAAGTCGACGGCACCATCGCCACCGAAACGGTGTTCAAGGACCACAGCATCGCCGAGCGCATCGGGCACGACCCGCTGGGCGTCATCGCCAACATCTCGGCGTGGAACTACCCGTACTTCGTCGGCGGCAACGTGTTCGTGCCTGCGCTGCTCACGGGCAATGCGGTGCTGTACAAACCCTCGGAGTTCTCGACGCTCACAGGACTGCACATCGCGCGGCTCCTGCATGAAAGCGGCATTCCGCAGGCGGTGTTCGTGCCTCTCGTCGGCGGGGCCTCGGTGGGGGCGGCGCTGCTGGACCAGCGCGTCGACGGCGTGTTCTTCACCGGGTCGAACGCGACCGGGCGCAGGATCGCCGAAGCCGCTGGGCCGCGCATGATCCGCATGCAGCTGGAGCTGGGCGGCAAGGATCCGACCTATGTCTGCGAGGATGCCGACATCGCCAACGCCGCCGCCTCGCTGGCCGATGGCGCGATGTACAACACCGGCCAGAGCTGCTGCTCGGTGGAACGGATCTACGTGCACGAGAAGGTGCATGACGAATTCGTTCAGGCCTTCGTCGAGACCGTGCGCGGCTTCAAGCTGGGCGATCCGATGGACGAGGCGACCTACATCGGCGCCATCACGCGGCGGCCCCAGCTGGACGTGCTCTCGGCGCAGGTGGCCGATGCCATCGCCAAGGGTGCGCGCCTGCTGCTTGGTGGTCACCGCATCGACAAGCCCGGCCACTGGTTCGAGCCCACGGTGATGGTCGGCGTCGACCACCGCATGGACCTGATGCGCGAAGAGAGCTTCGGCCCCGTCATCGGCATCCAGAAGGTGAGCGGCGACGACGAGGCGGTGGGCTTGATGAACGACACCCGCTACGGCCTGACCGCCGGCGTCTACACCCCCGACGAGGCACGGGCGCAGCGGCTGCTGTCGCGCGTGAACGCCGGCTCGGTCTACTGGAACTGCTGCGACCGGGTCAGTCCGCGCCTGCCGTGGTCGGGCGTGAATGAGTCGGGCATGGGGCTGACACTGTCCCGCCACGGCATCCTGGCCTTCACGCGGCCCAAGGCGTGGCACTTCCGCAGCCCGTAGTCAGATATCCGGTCTGCGATCCCGATTCTGGAGGGTTCGAGCCCGATTCAAGGGTTCCCCCGTGGCGCAAACCACAGGAAATGCGGCGAGGCGATTCCTAGACTGGAGGAACGCCAACATTCCTGGAGACGGTCATGCGCGTGGGTGTGCCCAAGGAGATCAAGGTTCAGGAGCACCGCGTCGGCCTCACGCCGATGGCCGTGCGGGAGTACGTCGCCAACGGGCACGAGGTGCTGGTGCAGACCGGCGCGGGCCTGGGCATCGGTGCCGATGACGCCGCCTATGTGACGGCCGGCGCACGCATCGCATCCACCGCGGACGAGGTGTTCGCGGGCACCGAGATGATCGTCAAGGTCAAGGAGCCGCAGCCCGCCGAGTGGAAGATGCTGCGGCGCGGGCAGATCCTCTTCACCTACCTGCACCTTGCGCCGGATCCGGAACAGGCGCACGGCCTGCTCGAATCGGGTTGCACCGCGGTGGCCTACGAGACGGTGACCGACGAGCGCGGCGGCCTGCCGCTGCTGGCGCCGATGAGCGAAGTGGCCGGGCGGCTGGCCATCGAGGCCGCGGCCTTCTCGCTGCGCAAACCGGCCGGCGGCAAGGGCTTGCTGCTGGGCGGCGTGCCGGGCGTGACGCCGGCGCGGGTGGTCGTGATCGGCGGCGGCGTGGTCGGCACGCACGCGGCGCGCATGGCGGCGGGGCTGGGGGCGGAGGTCACCATCCTGGATCGCTCCATTCCTCGCCTGCGCCAGCTCGACGAGCTGTTCCAGGGCCGGGCGCGCACGCGCTTCTCCAGCGTGGCGAATGTCGAAGACGAGGTGCTGCAGGCCGACGTGGTGATCGGCGCCGTGCTCATCCCCGGCGCCAGCGCGCCCAAGGTGGTCAGCCGGGCGATGCTCTCGCGCATGAAGCCGCGCAGCGTGCTGGTGGACGTGGCCATCGACCAGGGCGGCTGCTTCGAGACCTCGCGCCCGACCACGCACGATGCGCCGACCTACGAGGTCGACAACATCATCCACTACTGCGTGGCCAACATGCCCGGTGCCGTGCCGGCCACGTCCAGCCATGCGCTCAACCACGCGACGCTGCCCTTCGGCCTCGCACTGGCGGCCAAAGGCGAGAAGGCGATGGTGGACGACGCCCACCTGCGCAACGGATTGAACATCCACCGCGGGCGCATCACCTGCGCGCCGGTGGCCAAGGCCCTGAACATGCCGGCGGTGAGCGCCGAGTCGGCGCTGGGGATGTGACGCGGTTCAGCGCCCGCAAGGCGCGCTGAACGCCTCCACGATGGCCGAGCCCGCGGACTCATGGCTGCTGCCCGCGGCCCGGCTGCCACCGACGACGTAGACGCTGCCGTCTCGCACCACCGCGCGTGCGAAGTTGCGTGCCGTCGGCATGGAGGCGATGCGTGTCCACTCGCCTTTCGCCTCGTCCAGCCGCAAGGCCTCGGCGATGGTCGATTCCGTCGCCTGCGACTCGCCGCCGAAGAGATGGATGGCGCCGCAGTACGACACCGCGCCGGCCGTGCCGCGAGGAGGAATCGAGGGCATGGCCACCCACCGGTTGTTCGCTGCGTCGTAGCGGTAGACGTCGCCGAAATCCGATGGTCCGCTGCGGCCACCCACCGAGTACAGGACGCCGCCATGGACCACGGCGGCAGGGCTGCCCATCGATCGTGGCAAGGGCGCCAGCTCGGACCACTGCTGGGTGCTCGGATCGAACACCGTGTGGTCGGCAATGGTCGAGCGCGAGTTGCCGCCGCCGATCACGTGGATGCGTCCATCGAGCACCGCGGCCGCATGCCCGCCGCGTGGCGCGGGCAGGGCCGGGCCATCGCTCCAATTTCCGCTGATCGTGTCGAACACACGCACCTGCGACACGGGCACGTTGGTCGTCAGGTCGAAGCCGCCGATGAGGTAGATGCGCTCGCCGAGTGCCGCCGCGGCCGGAGCGTTCAGCCCGTTGGCGGGCAGTCGCGTGACGACGGTCCAGGCCTTGCCGTCGAAGCGTTCGACCTCGATGACAGGACGGCCTGAGGCGCCGGTGCCCGCGAGCGCGACGATGCCCGACGGCGTCGACACCACGGCATGTGCCGCGCGGCCGTGTTGCATCGATGGCGCGCTGCGCCATGTGCCGTCAATGGGTGCGTCCACCCATGCGCAGCCGACGACGGCCACGCTCGCGGTCACAGCCGCCGCCCAGGTCCGCATCACGGCGCGTGCCGCTTGTAGTGGATGCGCCAAAGCAGCTTCCAGGTCTTGCCGCCGTCGCCGGTGCTTTCCCAATCCCATGTGAACGTGTCCTTCCTGATGTCGTGGAACACCATGCGCTGGGCCGAAGGCTGGCCATTCTTCATCACGGTGTCGGTGATGAAGATTCGGCGGTCGCCCTCTGCCAGGCCGGTGAAGGAGAAGTACCCGCCCTGGTTGTCGACCCAGGACTGGCGCCACTGCCCCAGGAGCTGGTGCAGTACCGACAGTGAGCGCCCCTTGAGCGGCGGCGATGTGCCATCCGGCGTCTCCTCGAAGTTCTCTTCGAGCACCTTGCCGTCCAGGATCCGCCCGATGCGGTTGCGGCCCCGGCCGGGCTTGCCGTCCGTGCCGATCCATGAGGCGTCCCAGTCGCCGATCCAGAAATCGAACAGATCGGAAGCTTGTGCGGTCTGGGTCATGGTGGCGGTCTGCGCGTGAAGTGGCGGTGCGGTCACGAGCCAGGCCGCCGCCAACCATGATGCCAGTGCGTGTCTCGTGCTCACGTTCATTGGAAGGAGTAGCTCAGGTTCAGGTAGACGAAGCGTCCGCGCGGGTCGGCGTACTGCGGGTCGTAGCCGGCCTGGAAGGACACCTGGCCGCCTGCGTTGGTGTAGGGCGGGTCACGGTCGAAGATGTTCTTCATGCCCAGCGTGAGCCGCAGGTTCTTGATGCCGCTGTACTGCACTTGCGCGTCGTAGATTTCGTAAGGCCCCACGTTCGCGGTTTCACCGGTGATGCTGCTTGGGAAGTCGGTGTAGCCGCTTTGCCAGTTCTGTGCCACGGTGAAGTTCCACGGGCCGCGCGCCAGGTTCACCGAAAGGTAGGTCTTCAGCCGCGGGATGATGCCCCCTGTCGCGCCGTTCACGAGGTTGATGTTGGGCGCAAAGCTGCCGTCGATGTTCTCCGTGTCGTACTTGGTGAAATAGGTGCCGCTGTAGCCCACCGTGACGCGGCCGAGCGCCGTGTCGGGGATGCGCAGCTTGGCGTCGAAGTCCACGCCGGCCAGCTTGGTCTTGCCCAGGTTGATGTTGGTCGTGTTGATCTGCGTGATAGGCCCGGGCAGCGTCGGGAAGGCCGGGTCCACCGGGCCGCGGGTGATGAGGTAGCCGTACTTGGTCAAGTCCGTCAGTACCACCGCCGGCGTGATGCCGTTGACGATGGTGTCCTTCAGGTTGATCTTGAAGGCGTCCACCGCCACCGACAGGTTGGCTGTCGGCTCGAACACGAGACCCAGCGTGGCGCTGCGCGATGTCTCCGGCTTGAGCGTGGTGTTGCCGCCGTTGAGCGTGGTGAACTGGGTGGCGCAATCCTTCACGCCGTCGCCGGTGGTGGGGCAGCGCGCCGGGTCGCTGAGCCCCGGCGGCGTCACGCCGGTGGTGTTGGGCAGGTACAGGTCCTGCAGGCTGGGTGCGCGAAAGCCCTCGCCCAGCGAGCCGCGCAGCAGCAATTGCCGGGTCGGCTGCCAGCGCAGGGTGAACTTCGGTGTCGTGGAATTGCCCACGCCCTGGTAACGGTCGTGGCGGACTGCCGCTCCCGCTTCCAGGCTCTTGAAGACGGGCACGCTCACCTCGGCGAAGATGGCCTTCACGTCCCGTGACCGGTCGGTGACGAGGAAGTTGCCCCCGTAACCGGCGATGTCGCCGGTCTGGATGGTGGGGTCGGGTTGGAAGAGGTATTTTTCCTTGCGCGCTTCCACGCCGAAGGCCGCAGCCAGCGCGCCGGCGGGCATCTGCAGCAGTTCCTTCGAGGCCTTGGCCTGCAGGCTGTCGATGCTCGACTTGATGTGGAAGGCCTCGCCGTGGAAGTTGGTCGCGCGCAGCGCGGCCTCAACGGCCGGATCGCTCGCGCCGAATGGGTTCACCGTGCCGCTGTTGAGCAGCGGCAAGATGGCCGAGAGCGACGGGAAACCGTCGTTCACGAGTTCGCTCACGCGACTTTCCGAATGCAGGAAGCCGCCGTCCACATCCCAGCCGGCGGCACTGCCCTTGACGCCGAAGGCCAGGCGCGGGGCTTCGGACACGTCGGTGATGTCGCGGTTGCCGTTGACGGCCGCGCGGTAGCGAACCAGCAGGTCCGGCGTGGGGCCGCCCGTGATCGACACCACCTGCGCGGTCGGGTAGTAGGGGCTCGACGGCTTGAGGAGGAAGGTCGACACGCCGTTGTAGGGTGCCACGTTGAACAGCGGGTGGTTGGGTGGCAGCGCGAACTGGTCCGACAGCGGCACCGGCTGGATGATGTTGTTCTGCTTGTTGCGGTTGTACGAGGCTTCGAGGTAGGCCTCCATGTCGTTGTTCAGTGCGTACTTGAAGGATGCGAACACGCTCGTGCGTTCCGACTCGGGCACCAGCTGCACCAGCGGTGACGGGTCGAAGCGGCAACCGTTGGGCGAAAGGAATGGGCTCTTGATCGCATACGGTCCCGGACACAGCGGGCTGCTCGGGTTGTAGGTGCCGAAGGATCCGTCGGCTGCGGCGAAGTTGGCCGGGAAGGTGTTGCCTGACGTGGTGTCGTTGCCGTGGCCCACGTTGATGCCCGTGCTCGAGAAGCTGCGGTCGCGGCCGAACAGCGGCGCTTCCTTCTGCAAGGAGGCCACGAACATCACGTTGTAGCGGTCCTGCGCGAGATTGCCGGCGCCCCAGGTCGCGGCCATGCGCTGCACGCTGGCGCCGCCGTCGGCCGTGTCACCGTAGTTGGCGGTGATTTCGCCGCCGGTGAAGTCGCGCCGCAGGATGAAGTTGATGACACCGGCCACCGCGTCGGAGCCGTACACGGCCGAGGCGCCGTCCTTGAGCACTTCCACGCGCTCGATGGCCGACAGCGGGATGCTGTTCACATCCACCGACACCGAGTCGCCGGTGAAGCCGATGCCGTAGGGCGCGATGCGCCGGCCGTTGAGCAGCACCAGCGTACGGATGGAGGTGAGGCCGCGCAGCGACACCGACGAGATGCCGCCGGTGGTGGAGCCCGACACCGACGAGGCGGTGAGGCCGCCCGAGCTGGACACCGCGCTCACGGTCTGCAGCAACTGTTCGACGTTGGATGCGCCGGTGCGCTGGATCTCCTCGCGAGAGATGACCTGCACCGGCAAGGCCGTCTCGGCCTCGATGCGCTTGATCGACGAGCCGGTGATCTCCACGCGTTCGAGCTGCTGCGGCTGCGCCTGCGCGAGCACGACGGTGGGTTTGAGAGCGAAGACCCCTGCGAGCGCAGGCACAAGCAGTGCCGCGACCTGTCTGGCTTTGAGCTTCATCATCACTCCGCAATGGTTGAATGTGGTGAGGCCAGACTACGTGGGCGAGTCACGCGGCGTGTTGCAGTTCTTGCGAATTTGCTCGGCGTGCGCCGATGCCGCCACAGAGCGCGCGCCGCTGAAACGGGACTGAAACAATGTCACGCTGCGCTGGTGTCGCGGATCACTCCACCCACTGCGGATACCGCACCGGCACGTCCTCCGATTGACGCTGCGGGTCATGCACCGACAGGCAATAACCGCGGCCATAGACCGTGTCCAGCCGCAGGCTCGCGATGCCCTGGTCGCGCAGCTTCTTGCGGATGCGGTAGATGTGGACGTCGGCGCTGCGGCCCACCTCTGTCATCGGTCCGCGCAGCGCACGGGCGATGGTCTCGCGGTGCACGAACTGGCCGGCGCGTGATGCCAGCACGAACAGCAGCTCGAACTGGTGAGTGGTGAGCTCCAGCGGCACGCCATTGACGGTGGCGCGTCCGCGGCGCGCATGCATCACCAAAGGACCGACAGTGATCTCGGAAGCCTCGTCCTCGGGCTCGCGCACGCCGACCTCGATGAGCCGCCTGAGCTTGGCCGCGATGAGCCTCGTCGAGGCCGGCATGGTCACGATTTCCGTGGCACCGGACTCGAGGCTCGCGATCTGTTCCTGCTCGTCCCTGGCGGTGGACAGCAGCATCAACGGGATGTGCGAGCGCAGCTGCAGCCGGCGCAGCATCGGCAAGACGCCCGGGCCAATGGCGTCCGCGTCCAGCACCACGGCGTCGAAGCTCCACTGGCGCATCACGGTCATGGCCGTCTCGCACGATTCGACGACGTAGGGCTTGAAGCCGAAGGCGGGGAAGTCCCGCTGGATGGACTGTGAGAGCCTGGCGTCGCGCTCGATGATCAAGCTGAGGTATGGCATGGCGTGTGGTCGGCAGTGCGGGTGGCGTGCATGGGCGTGTCCAAACGGTTGCGCAAAGCAACGCCGCCGGCACCGCGCTGCTTGCGCAGGTGGCGAAACAGCGACGAGCGGGTTCCGAAGCCTGAGCGCTGCGCGATGTCGTTCAGGTCCAGCTGCGTGTGCAGCAGCAGCCGCTCGGCAACGGCCAGCCGCTTGCTCAGCAGATAGGCATGTGGTGTCGAACCCAGCACCTGGCGGAACAGCCGCACGAGGTGGAAGCGCGACAGCCGCGCCGCGCCGGCGATGTCGCCCAGCGTGATGGGCTGCTCATGGTTGCTGAGGATGAAGTCGGTGGCCAGCAGCACGCGGCGAAGCAGCTCCAGCCGCGTGGCCGGCTTGACACTGCCGATGCCCAGCCCCGCATGGCGCACCTCGCGTTCGAGGTCGAGCACGCCGTCCAGGAGCGCGAGTGCCTGCTCTTCGATCCAGCTGTCGTCTTCGTCGCCGGCGTTCACGCGCTGCACGAGTCGGCGCAACTGCAGGCTCAGCGCGTCGCCGTGCGGCCGCAGGTGCTCGAGCAGGCCGAGGTCGCGTTCGGCGCCGTCTTCCAGCGCGCCGCGCAGTGCCTGCTTGACCAGCTCGTCGCCGAAGAAAGCGGCGAAGGGCTGCACCCACGATTCGCCTTCGTAGATGCTGGACGCCGGGTCGCCGCCCTTCAGGATGAGGTAGGCGTCCTCGTCCAGCGTGAGCCGGCGCTGCCGGAAGTGGTGGTGCTCCAGGCCGCGCTGCATGGCCTTGATGCACAGCCGCCGGTCCACCGGCCCGGGGCTGGACGGCCGGCACTGGCACGCGAGCAGGGTGACCGATGCGCCGTGGCCCTGGCTTCGAAAGGTGTCGATGTCGCGCACGATCAGCATCGTGGGTCCTGGCATCGGTTGGCGGATGAAATGCGGTTTACATGCATATACATCTTTCTGGCCAAAAAAAATCAACTCACGGCGCGGGTCAGCTTGATCAGTTGCGAGTTCATCTGCTTGAGCGTGCCGTCGAGCACGGCGGCGACCTGCGCCTGCGCCCGCTGCCACACTGGCAGGGCACGCCCGAAGATGTCGCGGCCGTCGTCCGTGAGCGTGGGCAGCCGCTGGCGGCGGTCTTCGCCCACGTCCATGGCGACCCAGCCGCGTGCTTCAAGCACCCGCAGGTTGCGCAGCAGGGCGGTCTCGTCCATCGCGATGCGCCGGGCGATGTCTTTCACCGTCGAGTCCGGCATGCCTGCCACCGCCCACAACACGGCCAGCTGGCTCGCCTGGATACCGATGGGACGCAGGTGGCTGTCGTAGACGCTGGTGACCGCCCGCGAAGCCATGCGCAGATTGCCGCAGACGCAATCGAGGCCCCTGCTGGCGTAGTGGTCGACATCCATGGAAAAAGTATAGCTGCGTATGCAGGCATCACGGACCCGCACAGACCCTGAGCCGGGTGGCGCCTTCAGCGCTTCAGGACTTGTGCTGCAACATGCGCGAGATGTCCTGCGCAGCCGCCCGCAGCTTGGGCAGGAAGTTCTCCACCATGTAGGCCGGCGACGTGCGGTTCACCTGCCCGCTGATGTTCATCGCCGCGATTGCGCGCCCCGCACGGTCGCGGATGGGCGCTGACAGCGACACCAGGCCTTCCTCCAGCTCCTGGTCCACAAGGCACCAGCCCTGCTCACGCACCTTCACCAATTGCTCCTTGAGCGCTGCGGTGTCGACGATGGTCCGCTCCGTGCGCCGCACCGGTGGCACGTCCTGCAGCAGCTGGTCCAGCGTGCGGCCATCCAGCTCGGCCAGCAGCGTGCGGCCCATGGACGTGCAATAGGCCGGCAGCCGGCTGCCGATGCCCAGGTTGATGCTCATGATCTTGTGCGTGGGAATGCGCAGCACGTACACCACGTCCGCACCGTCGAGCACTGCGGCCGAGCACGACTCCTTCACGTCCTCGACCAGCCGTTCCATCACCGGCTCGGCCAGGTTCCACAGCGGCAGTGACGAGAGGTACGCGAAGCCGAGGTCGAGGATGCGCGGTGCCAGGCTGAACTGCCGGCCGTTGCTGCGCACGTAGCCCAACCCTTCCAGCGTGAGCAGGATGCGGCGCGCGCCCGCGCGGGTGAGTCCTGTGCGCTGTGCGACTTCCGACAGCGTCTGCTGGGGCGCCTGCGCACTGAACGAACGGATGACTTGCAGCCCTCGTGCGAAGGACTGGACGTAGGTGTCGCCGGGCCGCGGCGCCTCGGCGGGCGCGGGGACGGTCGGGTTCTCGTGATCAGGCATGGCCCAGTCTATCTCCGCATGCAGCGGCGGCCATACGGTGCGACGCTAACATCCAAGGGATTCAACTGGAGGGCAATGCATGGCAAAGGATGTGGTCTCGCGGCTGGCCGACTCGCTGTGGCGGGCCGCGGCCTACTGCCTGCATCCCGTGGTCATCGTGCTGTCGTTCATGCCGGTGCTCATCATGGGCGCGGCCGCCTGGTTCCTGGCGCGCTTCTACTGGGAAGACGCGTTGGACGCGGTGATGGGCTGGGAGATCATCAAGCAGATCAACAACCTGCTCGCGGGCATCGGGCTGGCCAAGTTGCACACGCTCGTGGGCCAGCTCGTCGTGGTGATGCTCGCCACGCCGGTCATCGTCGTGGGCTCGCTGCTGCTGGTGACGGCGATGATGGCGCCGTGGATGGTCAAGCTCGTCGCCAGGCGACGCTTCCCGGCGCTGGAGAAATTGCGCGGCGGCACCATCGTCGGCAGCGTCTTCCATGCGTTGTGGGTGACCGCGGTGGCGGCGGTGGTGCTGGTGGTGTCCATGCCGCTGTGGCTCATCCCGCCGCTCATCCTCATCCTGCCGCCGGTGATTTGGGGCTGGCTGACCTACCGGGTGATGAGCTACGACGTGCTGGCTGACCACGCGACCCGCCAGGAGCGGCGCGAGATCGTGCGTGCGCACCGCTGGACGCTCCTGGGCATGGGTGTGCTGTCGGGTTACGTGAGCATGCTGCCGTCGATGGTGTGGGGCATCGGCGCCGCGCTCATCTATGCGCCCTTCGTCATCATGGCCGCCATCTGGATCTACACGCTGGTCTTCGCCTTCACAGGCCTGTGGTTCGGCCACTACCTGCTGTCGGCGCTGGCCGATCTTCGCGAGTTCCATGCACGCGAGGCGAAGACGCGGCAGGAAGCCTTGCCGCCGGCCATTGACGTGCCCATCGAGGTATTGCCCCTGCCATGAACTTCGGACTGATCATCATCGGCGACGAAATCCTCTCGGGGAAGCGCCAGGACAAGCACATGCCGCGCGTCATCGAGATGCTGGCGGCGCGGGGGCTGATGCTCTCGTGGGTGCGCTACGTGGGCGACCACCGCGAGAGCATCACCGCCAACCTGCGCGATGCCTTCGCCAGCGGCGACGTGGTGTTCTCGTGCGGCGGCATCGGCGCGACGCCGGACGACCACACGCGCCAGTGCGCTGCGGCGGCGCTTGGACGGCCGCTGGCGCTGCATCCGCAGGCCAAGCTGCTCATCACCGAACGTGCGCGGGAGATGGCTGCGCAGCAAGGGACGGCGCTCGACGAGGATCACCCGGACATGCACCGCCGCCTGGAGATGGGCGAGTTCCCCGAGGGCGCGGACATCGTGCCCAATCCGTTCAACAAGATCCCCGGCTTCACCGTGGGCGAGGTGCATTTCGTCCCGGGCTTCCCGGTGATGGCCCACCCGATGATCGAGTGGCTGCTCGACCACCGCTATGGTCACCTGCATCGCAAGAACGAGTGGCAGGAGCGCTCGGTCATCGTCTACGGCTCGATGGAGGCGACGCTCACGCCGCTGATGGAAGAGATCGAGGCGCAGTTCGACGGCGTGAAGGTGTTCAGCCTGCCGAGCGTGGACCACCCGCAGCACGGCCGGCACATCGAGCTGGGCGTGAAGGGCCGGCCCGAGCAGCTCGATGCGGCCTATCCGGCGCTGATCCAGGGGCTGGGCCGCTACCCGGTCCAGTTGGGCCCGGAACTGGTGCGTTGAGGGATGACTGATTGCACTTGAATGGTGCAATCAAATGTCCTATTGTGGTGCGCAATGCCGGGCGAAGCGCGCACATTCCCTGGCATCCCGTCGTCGCTGCACCGGGCCGTGCAACACCCTCTATGACTCAGGGTCTCCGGCATGCTTTCTGCTACATTCCTGTGCGCATTTTTAAGGCACTCCAGCCAGTGCCTGCGGATGTCGTCCCACCACCCAACAAATAGCGTCCAGCTAGGAGATTTTTGATGGCAGCCAAGACCGTCGCCGACGTGATGAAGTTGGTGTCGGAAAACGAAGTCAAGTTTGTCGACTTCCGCTTCACCGACACCCGCGGCAAAGAGCAACACGTGACCGTGCCCCTGTCGCACTTCGATGAAGACAAGTTCACGTCGGGCCATGCCTTCGACGGTTCTTCGATTGCCGGCTGGAAGGGCATCGAAGCGTCCGACATGCTGCTGATGCCGGACCCCAACACCGCCAACATCGACCCGTTCTTCGAAGAACCCACCCTGATCCTCACCTGCGACGTGATCGAGCCGGGCGACGGCAAGCCCTACGAGCGTGACCCGCGCTCCCTGGCCAAGCGTGCCGAGGCGTACCTGAAGGCTTCGGGCATCGGCGACGCCGCCTTCTTCGGTCCGGAACCCGAGTTCTTCGTGTTCGACAGCGTGCGCTGGAACGTGGACATGTCCGGCTCCTTCTCCAAGGTCGAGTCCGAAGAGGCCGCCTGGAATTCGGGCAAGGAATACGAGCACGGCAACTCCGGCTACCGCCCCGCCGTCAAGGGCGGCTACTTCCCGGTTCCCCCGGTTGATTCGTTCCAGGACATGCGCTCCGAGATGTGCCTGATCCTCGAATCGCTGGGCGTGCCCGTCGAAGTGCACCACCACGAAGTGGCCAACGCCGGCCAGATGGAAATCGGCACGAAGTTCAGCACGCTGGTCCAGCGCGCTGACTGGCTGCAGATCCAGAAGTACGTCATCACGAACGTCGCCCACGCCTACGGCAAGACCGCGACCTTCATGCCCAAGCCCATCGTGGGCGACAACGGCTCCGGCATGCACGTTCACCAGTCCGTGTGGAAGGACGGCAAGAACCTGTTCGCCGGCGACGGCTACGCAGGCCTGAGCGAATTCGCGCTGTACTACATCGGCGGCATCATCAAGCACGCCCGCGCGCTGAACGCCATCACCAACCCCGGCACGAACTCGTACAAGCGCCTGGTGCCTGGCTTCGAAGCCCCGGTGAAGCTGGCCTACAGCTCGCGCAACCGCTCGGCCTCGATCCGCATCCCGTACGTGTCCAATCCGAAGGGCCGCCGCATCGAAGCGCGCTTCCCGGATCCCCTGTGCAACCCGTACCTGGGCTTCTCGGCCATGCTGATGGCCGGCCTGGACGGCGTGGAGAACAAGATCCACCCGGGCGAAGCCGCGACCAAGGACCTGTACCACCTGCCGCCGGAAGAGGATGCAAAGATCCCGACCGTCTGCCACAGCCTGGACCAGGCCCTCGACTACCTCGACAAGGACCGTGCCTTCCTGACCAAGGGCGGCGTGTTCACCGATGCGTACCTCGATGCGTACATCGACCTCAAGATGCAGGAAGTCACGCGTTTCCGCATGACGACCCATCCGGTCGAATTCGACATGTACTACGCCGCCTGATCGATTCATCGATCGGCACAGGCAGAAAGGGACGGCGCGAGCCGTCCCTTTTTTCGTTGATGCGGCCTTCGGACCTGCGGGCTTCCACGGCATCGTCAGGAATGACGCTTGTGCGCGACAATGCCCGGCGTCATCTCGAATGCAAGCGCTCGCGTTGACCGCCAAAGGAGTTCTCCGCATGAAACGTGTTGCCCTGTTCGGATTGAGCCTGGTCACCGCCACGCTGGCGCTGGCCCAGCAGCCGGGTCGGGAGGTCTACCGCTGCCCCGGCAACCCGGTGCTGTACACCGACGCCCTGTCAGCCAAGGAAGCCCGCGACAAGGGTTGCCGCACGCTGGAAGGAGCGCCCATCACCGTGGTGCAAGGCAGCAGGCCGCGGGGCGCGGCCTCCGGCCCCGCGACGCCGCGCACCGGCCCTGACCAGCGGGTGACGACAGAAGACCAGCGCGCCCGCGACAGCGATGCCCGCCGCATCCTGGAGAGTGAGCTCAAGCGCGAGGAAGAAAAGCTCGCCCAGATGCAGAAGGACTACAACGGCGGCCAGCCTGAGCGCAACGGCGACGAGAAAAACTACCAGAAGTACCTCGACCGCGTGGCGGAAATGAAAGCCGGCATCGCCCGCAAGGAAAGCGACATCGCCGCCATCCGGCGTGAACTGACCAAGCTGCCGCAGTGAAATCCAAGTCCCAGGCGGCCGGCGGCGACGCGCAGGTGGCCGCCGCCTTCACCGCACTCGATCACCTGGCCACCATGGTGGCCATCGTCCGCCCCGACGGGCACTGCGTGTTCGCCAACGCCGCCTTCGAGCACGTGCTGGGCCTGTCGCGCCGCAGCGTGCTGCGCGGCTCACTCTTCGACTGGTTCGTGGACCCGCAGCGGCTGCGCGACACCGTCACTGCGGTGATGCGCAACGACTACGCCACCAGCCGCCTCGAAGCGCAGCTCAAGCGTCCCGTGGGCGCGCATGGCGACGTGCTGCCGGTTCACGTCATCGTGAACCAGATGGACCGCGCGAATCCCTTCTCGGCCGATTCACCCAGCCGCGACACCGTGGTGGTGGAGCTGGTGGAGATCGAGCAGCAGACCCGGCAGGACCGCGAGGAGCGTGCGCTGGACCAGGCGCAGGCGAACAAGGAGCTCATCCGCAACCTCGCGCACGAGATCAAGAACCCGCTGGGCGGCATCCGAGGTGCGGCGCAATTGCTGGAGATGGAAGTCGAGTCGCGCGCGCTGACGGAGTACACGCAGGTCATCATCCAGGAGGCCGACCGGCTGCAGGCGCTGGTCGACCGGCTGCTCGCCCCGCACCGCAAGCCGCATGTGGTGAGCGACGTGAACATCCATGAGGTTTGCGAACGCGTGCGCTCGCTCATCCTCGCGGAGTTTCCGCGCGGCCTGACGGTGATGCGCGACTACGACATCTCCATTCCCGACTTCCGCGGCGACCGCGAGCAGCTCATCCAGGCGGTGCTCAACATCGCGCACAACGCGGCGCAGGCGCTGTCCGAGCGCATCGCCGTCGGTGACGCGTGCATTACTTTACGAACGCGCATCGCCCGTCAGGTCACTTTGGGCAAACAGCGCTATCGTCTGGCACTGGACTTGCATATCGAAGACAACGGCCCGGGGGTTCCCGAGTCGATCCGTGATCGCATCTTCTACCCGCTGGTGTCGGGGCGCGATGGCGGGTCGGGTCTGGGACTCACGCTGGCGCAGACCTTCGTGCAGCAACACCAGGGCATGATCGAATGCGAAAGCGTTCCCGGCAAGACGAACTTCAAGATCGTGATTCCGCTTCCCTGAGGCCACAAGCCGATGCTGCGGATGAGCGATCGGGGCAGCGAACGAGGCTGATCGCCTCAAGGGCAGGGAATGAAACCCATCTGGATCGTTGACGACGACCAATCCATCCGCTTCGTGCTGGAGAAGGCACTGATGCGCGAGGATCTCGCAGTACGCAGCTTCACCAACCCGCGTGACGTGCTCACGGCGCTGGACAGCGAAGTGCCTCAGGTGCTCGTGTCCGACATCCGCATGCCCGGGGGCTCGGGCATCGAGCTGCTGGGCAAGGTGAAGGAGAAGAACCCGGGCCTGCCCGTCATCATCATGACGGCGTATTCCGACCTCGACAGCGCGGTCAGCGCTTTCCAGGGCGGCGCCTTCGAGTACCTGCCCAAGCCCTTCGACCTGACCAAGGCGGTGGAGCTCATCCGCCGCGCTGTCGACGAGAGCATGCGCGAGGAAGTGCGCGAGACCGGCTCGGCCGAGATGCCCGAGATGCTGGGCCAGGCTCCGGCGATGCAGGACGTGTTCCGCGCCATCGGCCGCCTGAGCCAGAGCGTGGTGACGGTGCTGATCACCGGAGAGTCCGGCTCAGGCAAGGAACTGGTCGCGCGTGCACTGCACAAGCACAGCCCGCGCGCGAGCGGCCCGTTCGTGGCGATCAACACCGCGGCCATCCCCAAGGACTTGCTGGAGAGCGAACTCTTCGGCCACGAGCGCGGCGCCTTCACCGGCGCGCAGACGACACGGCGCGGCCGCTTCGAGCAGGCCGACGGCGGCACGCTCTTCCTCGATGAAATCGGCGACATGCCCTTCGACCTGCAGACGCGCTTGCTGCGCGTGCTGAGCGACGGGCAGTTCTACCGCGTGGGCGGCCACAGCCCGCTGCGCAGCAACGTGCGCGTGATCGCGGCCACGCACCAGAATCTCGAAGAGCGCGTGAAGCAGGGCGGCTTCCGCGAAGACCTGTTCCACCGCCTCAACGTGATCCGGCTTCGCCTGCCCGCATTGCGCGAGCGGCGCGAAGACGTGCCGGGCCTGGCGCGCTTCTTCCTGCAAAAGAGCGCGAAGGAACTGGGCGTGGAGGCCAAGCGCATCACCGAACCCGCGCTCGCGCGGCTGGTGAAGTTCGACTTTCCCGGCAACGTGCGCCAGCTGGAGAACATCTGCCACTGGCTCACGGTGATGGCGCCGGCCCAGGTGATCGAAGCCAAGGACCTCCCGCCCGAGCTGCTGCTCGATGGCGCAGTGGCACCGGTTCCGGCCAGCCTGCCGGCCATCACGAACGAGTACGCGACATTCACGGAGAGTTCTTCCATGACGAGCGCACCCAGTCCCTTCACCGCGCCGGCGATTCCCGGCTACACGCCCGAGGCCGTGGCCCCGTCTGCACCGGCAGGTCCCGCACCATGGCTGCTCGATCTCGAACGCGAGTCGCGCAGCCTGCTCCAGGCTGGTGCGCCGGATGTGTGGGACGTGCTCACGCGCAAGTTCGAGGCGCAGCTCATCCACACCGCGCTGGAGATCACGCGGGGCCGGCGCATCGAAGCCGCGCAGAAGCTGGGCATCGGTCGCAACACGATCACCCGCAAGATCCAGGAGCTCGGGCTGGACGACTGAGCTTCAGGGCTGAGTCACGAAAGTTCGACCACCACCGGTGCGTGGTCGCTGGGCCTTTCGTTCTTTCGCGGCAGCTTGTCGATGTGGCAAGCCAACACCCGCGGCTTGAGCGCATCGCTCACGAGGATGTGGTCGATGCGCAGCCCCTGGTTGCGGCGGAAGGCGAGCATGCGGTAGTCCCACCAGCTGTAGAGCTTGGGCGCCTGGTCGAAGAGGCGGAAGGCATCGTGCAGGCCCAGGCCGACGAGCTTCTGGAAGTGATCGCGCTCCTCGACGGTGCAGTGGATCTGCCCCGCCCATGCGACCGGATCGCACACGTCGCGGTCTTCGGGCGCGATGTTGAAGTCGCCCAGCAGCGCGAGCTTCGGATGCTTGGCCAGCTCGCTGCGCACCCATTCGCGCAGCGCGTCCAGCCACTTCATCTTGTAGGCGAACTTCTCGCTGCCGGGCTCCTGGCCGTTGGGGAAGTAGGCGCCGATCACACGCACGTCGCCCACCGTGCCTGCGATGACGCGGGTCTGTTCATCCTCGAAGCCGAAGATGTTCTTGGCGATGTCGTTCGCCGGCGTCTTGCTCAGGAGCGCCACGCCGTTGTAGGTCTTCTGTCCGAACCATTGCGACTCGTAGCCCGCTTCCTTGAACTCGGCGTGGGTGAACTTGTCGTCGGTGAGCTTGGTCTCTTGCAGGCACAGCACGTCGGGCTGGTTGGCGGCGAGCCAGTCCAGCACCTGCGGCAGGCGAACCCCGAGCGAATTGACGTTCCAGGTGGCGATCTTCATGAGGCGTGGGCGGTGGACGAAAGAGGCGATTATTCACCTCCAGCAAAACCCGGCTGGCGGCTCAAGCCTTTCGCAGCCGCTCGACGGCATCCGCCGGCACGCTGGCCACCAGCCAGGTGCCACTGCCTGCGCCTGAATGCACCTCGAAGCGTCCACCGATCGAGGCCATGCGCTCGCGCATGTTGCGCAGGCCGATGCCTCGGCGCGGATCGAGCTGCACCGCCGCGGCGTCGAAGCCGCATCCATCGTCGCGGATGTCCAGCCGCAGCGAGTGCGCATCGAAACTCAGCACGATGTCCACTTCCAGCGCGTCCGCGTGCTTGCTGATGTTGGTCACGGCCTCCTGGGCCACGCGGAACAAGGCAGTCTTCACCTCCACCGGAAGGTCGGACTGCGTGCCTTCGATGCGGACGCGAACCCGGGCGCTCGAGTGCTCGCCCCACTCGCGCCCCAGCAGTTCGAGGGCGGCAGGCAGCCCCAGCGTGTCCAGCATGGCCGGGCGCAGGCGGTGCGAGATGCGGCGCACTTCATCCAGCGAGTCGTTGAGCCGCGCCAGCGCCTTGGCCAGCGACAGCACCACTGCGCGCTCGCCGCGACCGAGCTTGTCCATCGCCGCTTCGATCTGCAGCTTGGCCGACACCAGGGTCTGGCTGGTGCCGTCATGCAGCTCGCGCGCCAGATGGGCGCGCTCGTCTTCCTGTGACTGCACGACCTGGCGCGCGAGCAGACGCAACTTGGCATCCGTCACCTTGTGCTCCGACAGGTTCAGCCACACGCCGCTGGCGGTGAGCAGGCCGATGCCCAGCGCCGCGATGCCGGCGATCCACAGCAGCGTCGTCTGGATGTGCCCGCCGGCCTGCCGGTCCAGCTCTGCCATGGTGGCATCGATGTCGTCGAGGTACAGGCCCGTACCGATCATCCAGTCCCAATCGGGCACCGTGACCACGTAGCCCAGCTTGCGCGCCATCAGTCCGCTCGATGGCTTGCGCCAGAAGTAGGGCACGTAGCCTCCACCGCTGCGGGCGCGAGCGATGAGTTGCTGGATGGTCTGCTGGCCCTCCAGGTCGCGCAGCGTCCACAGGTTCTGCCCGACGAGGTCGGGCTGGCGCGAGTGCATGAGCACGCGGCCTTGCAGGTCGTAGACGAAGAAGTAGCCGTCGTCGCCGTAGCTCAGCAGCGACAGCAGGCGAAGCGCCTCGCGCTGCACGTCGGCCGTGTTGCCGCCTTGCTCGCGCAAGGCGCGCACCATGCCCGTGGCCAGCTCGACGTAGTGCTTGAGCTCGGCCTGCCGTGCGGCCATGTAGGCTTGCTCGACGAGCAGGTGTTCCCGTCGAGCAAGCTCTTGCGACTGCGTCCGCACTGCTGCTGCGATCAGGGCGAGCGACAGCAGCAGCGGGACGGCCGCCAGCAGGATCAGCTTGGCCTTGAGGCGCACGAAGAAGGCATCATCAACCCGCTGCGCCTTGTGCAACGGCCTCCGGTTGCTGCTTGCCGGCCATGCCAAGCACGGCATGCACCAGCAGGGCAACGGCAATGTTCACCACCAGCGCGAGCAGCCCGGTGTAGACGGCGAAGCTGCTGCCACCCATCACCAGCGTGTGCACAGGCTTCAGGCCATCGGCCCAGGCCAGCCAGCTGCCTCCGGCAATGCCCACTGCCCAGCCCGCGAGCAGGGCGGTGGAATGCAGGCGCTTGAAGAACAGGCCGAAGACGACGGCGGGGAAGGTCTGCAGGATCCACAGGCCGCCCAGCAGTTGCAGGTCGAGCGCGAACTTGGTGGGCAGGAAGAGGATGAACACCAGCGCGCCGAACTTCACCACCAGCGAGACGATTTTCGCCACCTTGGCTTCACCGGCCGGGGACACGTTCGAGTCCACGTAGGGCTTCCAGAAGTTGCGCGTGAAGAGGTTGGCCGCACCGATGGACATCACCGCTGCGGGCACCAGCGCGCCGATGGCGATGGCCGCGAAGGCGAAGCCGCTGAACCAGCTCGGGAAGAGCGCGTTGAACAGCGCAGGCACCACGTCGTTGTTGCTCTTGACCGAGATGTGCGCCGCATGCGCCATGAAGCCCAGCAGCGCGATCAGGCCGAGCAGCACGGTGTACGCCGGCAGGAAGACGGCGTTCTTGCGGATGGTGTCCGCATTCTTCGCAGCGAAGATGCCGGTGAGCGTGTGCGGGTACATGAAGGCCGCGAGGGCCGAGCCCAGCGCCAGCGTGGCGAAGGGCAGCACCTGCGCCGACTTGAGCGTGAGGCCGGTCATGCCGCCCTTGGCCGCGAAGGCATCGCTTGCGGAGGCGAACACCACGCCGTAGCCGCCGAGCTTCATCGGCACGATCACCACCGCCACCAGCACCACGATGTAGATCATGATGTCCTTGACGAAGGCGATGAGCGCCGGTGCACGCAGGCCCGCCGAGTAGGTGTAGAGCGCGAGGATCACGAAGGCGGCGGCCAGCGGCAGTTCGCCGGTGAGCCCCAGCGCCTTGATGACCACCTCCATGCCGATGAGCTGCAGCGCGATGTACGGCATGGTGGCGACCACGCCCGTGATCGCGACCGCCAGTTCCAGCGCGCGCGAGCGATGCCGGCCGTACACCACGTCGGCGGCGGTGACGTGTCCGTCGCGCTGCGCCGCGGCCCACAGCTTGGGCATGATCATGAACACGATCGGGTACACGAGGATGGTGTAGGGCAACGCGAAGAAACCGTACGCGCCCACCGCGAACACGAGGGCCGGCACGGCGATCACGGTGTAGGCGGTGTAGAAGTCGCCGCCCACCAGGAACCAGGTGATCCACGTGCCGAAGTTGCGGCCGCCCAGGCCCCATTCATCCAGGTGTGCATCGCCGCTGGCCTTGCCGCGCTGCCAGCGCGAGGCGGCGAAGCCCAGCACCGTGACGAGCACGAAGAAGAATGCGAAGACACCCAGCGCCGTCCAGTCGAGGTGCTGTTCCATCACTCGTCTCCCTTCTTCACGCCGTGGCGGTACACGATCCAGATCAGCAGCGAAGTGAGCGGCACCCAGGCGAGCTGGTACCAGTAGAAGAAGGGAAAGCCCCACAGCGCTGGCGTGGTGTCGTTGTAGAACGGCACCCCCAGCAGGCCTAGGAACGGAAGCGCAAGCAGTATCCGCATGGCATGTCTCCTGAGATGAAAATCCTGTCGCGGCGCGTGCATTGCGCGCAGCGGCGTCCATGCGAGATCATCGGAAAGCGCGCCTCCCGGCGCATCCGTCGCAATGCGCGGCGGGACCGCGCCAGACCACCTAAGGGTTAGCCCGAGGACTTGTTGCCGTGGCGGCGCACGTGCTCCACGGCGTACTTGATGAGCTCGGCCTGGCCGTCCAGGTCCAGCTTGCGCTTGATGCTCTGGCGGTGCGCATCGACCGTGCGCACGCTCAGGTCGAGCTCGCGGGCAATCTGCTTGCTCGCCAGTCCCCGCGCGAGCGCGGAGAGGATCTGGCCCTCACGGGCCGAGAGCGCCGGCTCCGGCGCTTCCTTGTCGAAGAGCCGGCGCGACACGTCCGGCGCGAGGAAGGTGCCGCCCGCGGCGACGGCGCGGATGGCATTGACGATCTCGATCGACGGCGCGCCCTTGAGCACGTAGCCACGCGCGCCGGCCTGCAGCGCGCGCTGAACGTACTCGGCGTTGTCGTACATGCTGAGCATCAGCACGCGCAGCTGCGGATGCTCGCGCAAGAGCATGGCCGTGAGCTCGATGCCGTTCATGTCGCGCATGCCCACGTCCATCAGCACGATGTCGGGCGCGAGGGCGCGAACCTGTTCCTGCGCCTCGGTGGCATTGCCGGCCTCGCCGGCCACGTCCAGCCCGGCGACGCCCGACAGCCGGGCACGCAGCCCGTCACGCACCAGCGGGTGGTCGTCGACGAGCAGCAGGCGGATCATGCGTGCGGCGCGGTGGCCTTCAGTAGTGCAGCCAGGCGGCGATGCCCAGTCCCACGCCGACCACGCTCAGGCCGTACACGACGTACTCCGCCCATTGCTTCTTGGTCAGCAGCGCGATGGCCGCCATGGCGATGGAGATCTGCAAGGCGGTGGTGGCCTGGGCCCAGCGGTGGTGCTGGTGGATCTGCTCATCGCTCTTCTTGTCGAAGTCCTTGGCCTCGGCTTCGAGTTTCTCCGCGGCGGTCTTGATGTCGGCCTTCTCGGCCTTGTAGCGCTTGATCTCTTCCGTGTAGAACGGCTTGCGGCCCTCAGGCGCGAGTTCGAGCGCCAGCTCCGAGAGGTTCTGCTTGCTGCTCTTGGCCTGGTAGTAGTTCCACTGGTTGGACGCTTCCGTCTTCTTGATGGCCGCGTCGTTCTTCAGCAGGCCCGCATTGGCCTGCGTGGCTCCGCCCATGTAGCCGAAGATGGCGCCCACCGTGGCGAGGATGGCCGTCACCACCGCCAGCTGGCCGGCATGGCCGTCGCCATGCTGCGCCGCGTGTTCCAGTTCGTGGTCGTGCGGACCATGCACGTGAAAACCGTGTCCCGACATTGTTCAAGCTCCGTGTTGTCGTTGGTAGGTGACCCAGCGGTAGGGGTACCCGTGTTCGCTGGTCTGGGGTTCGCTGGCCTGCGAGGTGAACTGCGTGCGGTCCCATTCGGGAAAGAATGCATCGGCCTCGAAGTCTGCATCGATCTCGGTCAGCACGAGCTCATCGGCCATTGGCAGTGCCTGCCGGTAGATCTCGCCGCCACCGATGATGAAGACCTTGGGCGCATTCTGCACAAGCGACAAGGCTTCATCGAGAGACCCCGTCCGCTCCACGCCCTCGGCCTGCCATTGCCGGTTGCGGGTGATGACGATGTTGCGGCGCCCCGGCAGCGGCCGGCCGATGGAGTCCCAGGTCTTGCGGCCCATGATGACCGGCGACCCGAGGGTGGTCCGCTTGAAGAACTTCAGGTCTTCGGAAATGCGGCACAGCAGCTGGTTGTCGCGGCCGATGGCGCCGCGGCGCGCGACGGCGGCGATGAGGCTGAGGGTGGGGCGGGGCATGCCACGGATTGTATGTAGGGTGGGTCAAGCGCAGCGGACCCACGCGTTGACCATCGAAGTGGCAAAGTCCGCGTGGGCTATCGCTGCGAAGCCGCGTCCTTGCCTTGCGCCAGGTGTTGCTGCATCAGCTCGCGCACCTTGTCGGCGTCGCGTGCCTTCAACGCCGCCATGATCTTGCGGTGCTCCTTGAGCGACGCCTCCAGCCGGCCTTGCTTGAACAGCGAATGGTGCCGGTACAGCTTCATCACCTTGCGCAGGTCGGCCACCATCTGGTTGCGCCAGCGGTTGTCGGCGATCTCCAGGAGGCGCATGTGGAAGCGCTCATTGGCGGCGAAGAAGGCGTCGCGCTCGGCGACGGTGGCTTCAAGCTGGCCGTGCAGCGCAGCCAGCTCGGCCAACTGCTCGTCGCTGCCCTGGGCGGCCACCACGGCGGCGGCATCGCTTTCCAGCAGGGCCAGCAGGTGGAACACCTCGGACAGGTCGCGTTCGGACACCTCGGTCACGTACGCGCCGCGCCTCGGCTTCATGGTGACCAGGCCTTCGGCGGCCAGCACCTTCAGCGCCTCGCGCAAGGGCGTGCGGCTGATGCCCAGCTCGCCGGTCAGGGCTTGTTCGTCGATCCAGCTGCCCGGGGCCATGCTGTGTGCCACGATGCGCTCGCGCAGCCGTTCGGCCACCCGCTGGTACAAGGGCACGTCCGCCAGCCGGGCGGCAGGCGGGGCAACGGGGGCGGTGATGTCGGTGCGGGGAGCGGCCATGGCGGGCTGGTGCGGGAAAACAGCCTGAAGCTATAATTCAATTTTGAATTATGGAGGAGACGGCGCGGCACTTCAAGCCGCCAGCGGCAACAAGGCGTGATTCCCGCCACCCGTTTTGACGCTCGCCGTTCCTTCACGACGCAGGGGCATGCATGTCCGATGATCTGTTGAATTCGAAGTCGCTCGACGCGTGGGCCAAGGCTGCGGCCAAATCCGCGCCGGGCGGTGATGTGCAGGCGCTGGACTGGCACACGCCGGACGGCATCACCGTCAAGCCGCTGTACACCGCGGCCGACGTGCAGGGCCTGCCCCACACCGACACCTTGCCCGGCTTCGCACCCTTCGTGCGTGGCCCGCAGGCCACCATGTACGCCGTGCGGCCCTGGACCATCCGGCAGTACGCGGGCTTCTCCACCGCCGAGGCGTCCAACGAGTTCTATCGCAAGGCCCTGGCCGCCGGCGCGCAGGGCGTGAGCGTGGCCTTCGACCTGGCCACCCACCGCGGCTACGACAGCGACCACCCGCGCGTCACCGGCGACGTCGGCAAGGCCGGCGTGGCGGTGGACAGCGTGGAGGACATGAAGATCCTGTTCAACGGCATTCCGCTGGACAAGGTGAGTGTGTCCATGACGATGAACGGCGCGGTGCTGCCGGTGCTGGCGGGCTACGTGGTGGCCGCCGAAGAGCAGGGCGTGCCGCAGGACAAGCTGAGCGGAACCATCCAGAACGACATCCTCAAGGAGTTCATGGTCCGCAACACCTACATCTTCCCGCCCGAGCCGTCGATGCGCGTCATCGGCGACATCATCGAGTACACGGCGAAGAACATGCCGAAGTTCAACTCGATCTCCATCTCCGGCTACCACATGCAGGAGGCGGGCGCGAACCAGGCGCTGGAGCTGGCCTTCACGCTGGCCGACGGCAAGGAGTATGTGAAGACGGCGATCAAGAAGGGACTGGACGTCGACGACTTCGCCGGGCGGCTCAGCTTCTTCTGGGCCATCGGCATGAACTTCTACCTCGAAGTCGCCAAGATGCGCGCGGCCCGCCTGCTGTGGTGGCGCATCATGAAGGACTTCGGTGCCAAGAACCCCAAGAGCCAGATGCTGCGCACGCACTGCCAGACCTCGGGCTGGTCGCTGACGGAGCAGGACCCGTACAACAACGTCGTGCGCACCACCATCGAAGCCATGGCCGCGGTGTTCGGCGGCACGCAGTCGCTGCACACCAACGCGCTGGACGAAGCCATCGCGCTGCCCACCGAGTTCAGCGCCCGCATCGCGCGCAACACGCAGCTCATCATCCAGGAAGAGACGCACATCACCAACGTGGTGGACCCGTGGGCCGGCTCCTACATGATGGAGAAGCTCACGCAGGACATGGCCGACAAGGCCTGGGCCATCATCGAAGAAGTCGACAAGATGGGCGGCATGACCCACGCCGTGGAAAGCGGCTGGGCCAAGCTGAAGATCGAGGCGAGCGCGGCGGAGAAGCAGGCGCGCATCGATTCCGGCCGCGACGTGATCGTCGGCGTGAACAAGTACAAGCTGGCGAAGGAGGACCCGATCGAGATCCTCGACATCGACAACCATGCGGTGCGCGAGAACCAGGTGGCGCGCCTCAAGCAATTGCGTGCCACGCGCGACGTGAAGGCGGTGGAAAGCGCGCTTGCACAACTGTCGCGCTGCGCGGAGACTGGCGAGGGCAACCTGCTCGACCTGTCCATCCAGGCCGTCCGCCTGCGGGCGACGGTGGGCGAGGTGTCCGATGCGCTGGAAAAGGTCTGGGGGCGCCATCGCGCCGATACGCAAAAGGTGACCGGTGTGTACGCAGCTGCCTACGACAGTGCCGAAGGCTGGGCCAAGCTCCAGCAGGAGATCGCGGAGTTTGCCGAACAGCAGGGCCGCCGCCCGCGCGTGATGATCGCCAAGCTGGGGCAGGACGGGCACGACCGCGGGGCCAAGGTCGTGGCCACGGCGTTTGCTGATCTGGGCTTCGACGTGGACATGGGGCCGCTGTTCCAGACGGCCGAGGAGTGCGCGCGGCAAGCCATCGAGAACGACGTGCATGCGGTGGGCGTGTCCACGCTGGCGGCCGGGCACAAGACGCTGGTGCCGGCGATCATCAAGTCGCTCAAGGAACAAGGTGCCGACGACATCATCGTGTTCGTGGGCGGCGTGATTCCGCGGCAGGACTACGACTTCCTGTACGAAGCGGGCGTGAAGGGCATCTACGGCCCCGGCACGCCGATTCCGGCAAGTGCGAAGGATGTGCTGGAGCAGATCCGGGCCAACCTCACCAAGGCCTGACCGCGTGGAGATGAGTCCTGCCGACCTCGCGTTGACAAGTGGCGTTCGCCGAGGCGAACGCAGAGCCATTGCCAAGGCCATCACCTTGCTGGAGTCCACGCGGCCGGATCATCGCGAGAGAGCCGATGGTTTGCTGAATGCATTGCTGGCCGAAACCGGCAAGGCCCTGCGCATCGGCATCTCCGGCGTGCCGGGCGTGGGCAAGTCCACGTTCATCGAGGCCCTGGGCCTCGACTTGATCGCCAAGGGCCACCGCGTGGCCGTGCTGACGGTCGACCCGTCATCCACCATCTCCGGCGGCTCCATCCTCGGCGACAAGACGCGCATGGAGAAGCTCTCCGTGCATGACGCCGCCTACATCCGCCCCTCGCCCTCGTCCGGCACGCTGGGCGGCGTGGCCGAGAAGACGCGCGAGGCCATGCTCGTGTGCGAAGCCGCGGGTTACGACGTGGTGATCGTCGAGACCGTCGGCGTCGGCCAGAGCGAGACCGCGGTGGCCAACATGACCGACATGTTCGTGCTGCTGCAACTGCCCAACGCCGGCGACGACTTGCAGGCGATCAAGAAGGGCGTGATGGAGCTGGCCGACCTCGTGGTCATCAACAAGGCCGACATCGACCCCGATGCCGCCATGCGTGCGCAGGCCACCATCACCAGCGCCCTGCGTGTGTTCAGCTTCCACGGCAAGGCCGGGCACTGGACGCCGCAGGTGATGCAGATGAGTGCCCTCAAGTCGCAGGGCATCGACGAATTCTGGCAACGCGTGACGCAGTTCAAGGACCAGCGCCAGTCCAGCGGCGAGTTCGAAGCACGCCGCAAATCGCAGGCCTTGTCGTGGATGTGGGACCTGATCCACGCCCGGCTTCAGTCCGACTTCAAGCGCCACCCATCCGTGCACGACGCACTGCCCCACACCCTGCGCGACGTTGCTGACGCGCGCATCGCTCCGTCAGCCGCCGCGCGCGCGCTGCTCGACCTGTTCGAGAACCGATAAGCACCGAGGACCACACACCATGCACGACATCAATGCCCTGCTCGAGAAGAAGCGCGAACAGGCGCGCCAAGGCGGCGGCGAGAAACGCATTGCCGCCCAGCACGGCAAGGGCAAGCTCACCGCCCGGGAGCGCCTGGAGCTGCTGCTGGACGAGGGCACCTTCGAGGAATGGGACATGTTCGTGGAGCACCGCTGCCACGACTTCGGCATGGCCGACAACAAGGTGCCCGGCGATGGCGTGGTGACGGGCTACGGCATGATCAATGGCCGCCTCGTCTTCGTCTTCAGCCAGGACTTCACCGTCTTCGGCGGTGCGCTCTCCGAGGCGCATGCCGAGAAGATCTGCAAGGTGATGGACCAGGCCATGAAGGTCGGCGCACCAGTCATCGGCCTGAACGACTCGGGTGGCGCGCGCATCCAGGAAGGCGTGGCCTCGCTGGGCGGCTATGCGGATGTGTTCCAGCGCAACGTGATGGCCTCGGGCGTGGTGCCGCAGATCAGCATGATCATGGGACCCTGCGCCGGCGGTGCGGTGTACTCGCCGGCCATGACCGACTTCATCTTCATGGTGAAGGACAGCTCGTACATGTTCGTCACCGGTCCCGAGGTGGTGAAGACGGTGACGCACGAGGAAGTGACCGCCGAGGAACTGGGCGGCGCGGGCACGCACACCAGCCGCAGCGGCGTGGCCGACCTGGCCTTCGAGAACGACGTGGACGCGCTGATGATGCTGCGCCGGCTCTACAACTACCTGCCGCTCAACAACCGCGAGAAGCCGCCGGTGCGCCCGAGCAACGACCCGGCCGACCGCATCGACTACTCGCTGGACACGCTGGTCCCGGACAACCCGAACAAGCCCTACGACATCAAGGAGCTCATCATCAAGACCGCCGACGACGGCGAGTTCTTCGAGCTGCAGCCCGAGTACGCGAAGAACATCGTCATCGGCTTTTGCCGCATGGAAGGGCAAACGGTGGGCATCGTGGCCAACCAGCCGCTGGTGCTGGCGGGCTGCCTGGACATCAAGAGCAGCATCAAGGCCGCGCGCTTCGTGCGCTTTTGCGATGCCTTCAACATTCCCGTGGTGACCTTCGTGGACGTGCCGGGCTTCATGCCGGGTACCTCGCAGGAGTACGGCGGCATCATCAAGCACGGTGCGAAGCTGCTGTATGCGTATGCCGAGTGCACGGTGCCCAAGATCACCGTCATCACGCGCAAGGCCTACGGCGGCGCCTATGACGTGATGGCTTCCAAGCACCTGCGCGGCGACGTGAACTTCGCCTGGCCCAACGCGGAGATCGCGGTGATGGGCGCGAAGGGCGCGGTGGAGATCATCTTCCGTGAAGACAAGAACGATCCGGTCAAGCTCGCGGCTCGCGAAGCCGAGTACAAGGCCAGGTTCGCCAATCCGTTCGTGGCGGGTGCGCGTGGTTTCATCGACGACGTGATCCAGCCCCACGAAACCCGCAAGCGCATCTGCCGCTCGCTGGTGATGCTGCGCGACAAGAAGATCGAGAACCCGTGGCGCAAGCACGGCAACATCCCCCTCTGAACGACGAAGGACACCCCAAGATGTTCAGCAAGATCCTCATTGCCAACCGCGGCGAGATCGCCTGCCGCGTCATCAAGACGGCCCGCAAGATGGGCATCCAGACGGTGGCGGTGTATTCCGACGCCGACAAGGAAGCGCGCCACGTCGAGCTGGCCGACGAGGCCGTGCACATCGGCCCGGCGCCGTCGCGCGAGTCCTACCTCGTGATGGACAAGATCATCGCCGCCTGCAAGCAGACGGGTGCGCAGGCGGTGCATCCGGGCTACGGCTTCCTCAGCGAGAACGAGGAGTTCGCGCGCCGCGTCGAGGAAGAGGGCATCGTCTTCATCGGTCCCAAGCACGCTTCCATCGCGGCCATGGGCGACAAGATCGCGTCCAAGAAGCTGGCCAAGGAAGCGAAGGTCAACACCATTCCGGGCTACAACGCCGCCATCGACACGGCCGAGCAGGCGGTGGAGATCGCCAAGGGCATCGGGTACCCGGTGATGATCAAGGCCAGCGCCGGCGGCGGCGGCAAGGGCCTGCGCGTTGCCTTCAACGACAAGGAGGCCTTCGAAGGCTTCACTTCCTGCCGCAACGAGGCGCGCAACAGCTTCGGCGACGACCGCGTGTTCATCGAGAAGTTCGTGGAGGAGCCGCGCCACATCGAGATCCAGGTGCTGGGCGATGCGCACGGCAACACGGTGTACCTGTGGGAGCGCGAATGTTCCATCCAGCGCCGGCACCAGAAGGTGATCGAGGAGGCGCCCAGTCCCTTCCTCGACGACGCCACGCGCAAGGCCATGGGCGAGCAGGCGGTGGCGCTGGCCAAGGCGGTGAACTACCAGTCCGCAGGCACGGTGGAGTTCGTCGTCGGCCGGGACAAGAGCTTCTACTTCCTGGAGATGAACACGCGGCTGCAGGTGGAGCACCCGGTCACCGAGGGCATCACCGGGCTGGACCTGGTGGAGCTGATGATCCGCGTCGCCGCCGGCGAGAAGCTGCCGTTCACGCAAGGCGAGATCAAGCGCGATGGCTGGGCGATGGAATGCCGCATCAATGCGGAGGATCCGTTTCGCAACTTCCTGCCCTCCACCGGCCGCCTCGTGAAGTACGCACCGCCGCCGCAGGAGAACGGCGTGCGCGTGGACACCGGCGTCTACGAAGGCGGCGAGATCCCGATGTTCTATGACTCGATGATCGCCAAGCTCATCGTGCACGGGAAGGACCGGCGAGAAGCGATCGCGAAGATGCGCCAGGCGCTCAACGGCTTCGCCATTCGCGGCATCAACTCCAACATTCCGTTCCAGGCCGCGCTGCTGGCGCATCCGAAGTTCGTCTCGGGCGACTTCAACACCGGGTTCATCGCCGAGAACTACGGGCGTGGGTTCTCGGCCACCGACGTGCCGCATGACGACCCCGTGTTCCTGCGGGCGCTGGCCGCCGTGGCCAACCGCGTGCACACGCAGCGGGCCATGCGCATCAGCGGCCAGTTGCCCGGCCACGAGTACAAGGCGGGCGAGGATTTCGTGGTGGTCACCGGCCGCAACGGCGACACGCAGTCGGTGCCGGCAACGGTGAAGGTCATCGACAAGGCATTCGATGTCGAGGCCGGCGGCAGGCACTATCGCATCGAGATGTTCACGCCCTTGCGCGACCTGGTCATCCGCGGCAGCTGCAACGGCGAGCCGTTCGTCGCGCAGATCGAGCGCATCGGCCTGAGCTACCGCGTCATGCACAACGGCACGCAGATCGACGCCAAGGTCTTCACGCCGCGCGCTGCGGAACTGAACACACTGATGCCGTTCAAGGCGCCGCCCGACCTGTCGAAGTTCCTGCTCTCGCCCATGCCCGGCCTGCTGGTGGATGTGGCGGTCACGCCCGGCCAGACGGTGCGCGCCGGCGAGAAGCTGGCCGTCATCGAGGCGATGAAGATGGAGAACATCCTCCTGGCCGTGCAGGACTGCGTGGTGAGCGAGGTGGTCGCGAAGAAAGGCGAGAGCCTGGCGGTCGATCAAGTCATCGTGAAGTTTCAGTGAGGATGCAGCCATGACGACCGCACGTCCCTTCAAAGTCCTTGGCATCCAGCAGGTCGCCATCGGCGGCCCCAGCAAGGAGCGGCTGAAGACCCTGTGGGTCGACAAGCTCGGCCTGGAAGTCACCGGCAACTTCGTCAGCGAACGCGAGAACGTGGACGAGGACATCTGCGCGATGGGCCACGGCGCCTTCAAGGTCGAGGTGGACCTGATGCAGCCGCTGGACCCCGAGAAGAAGCCGGCTGTCCACACCACGCCGCTCAACCACATCGGCCTGTGGATCGACGACCTGCCCAAGGCCGTGGAGTGGCTCGCGGCCAATGGCGTGCGCTTCGCGCCGGGCGGCATCCGCAAGGGCGCCGCGGGATACGACATCTGCTTCGTGCACCCGAAGAGCAGCGATGAATTCCCGGTGGGCGGCGAGGGCGTGCTGATCGAACTCGTGCAGGCCCCGCCGGACATCGTCAAGGCACTGGGTGGTACCCAGGCCTGACGATCTTCATCAGACGATGTTGAGCTCCACGTCGATGTTGCCGCGCGTGGCCTTCGAGTAGGGGCAGATCTGGTGCGCGGCCTCGGCCAGTTCGCGGGCCAGCGCCGGATCCACGCCCGGCAGGCTGATGTTCAGCCGCGCGGCCAGGAAGAACTGGCCGTCCGTCTGGCCCAGGTCGACTTCGGCATCGATGGTGGCATTCGCCGGAACGGTCATGCGTCGTGCCGCGGCTGCGCGTCCCATGGCACCCAGAAAGCAGGCGGACCAGCCCGCGCCGAGCAACTGCTCGGGATTCGTGCCGGCGCCTTGGCTGCCGGGCCGCGTGAGCTTGACGTCGAGGCGGCCGTCGTCGCTGCGGGCACTGCCGTCGCGGCCGGAGATGGTGTGGGTGCGGCCGGTGTAGAGGACGTCCTGGATGTGGGGCATGGTGGGGGCTCCTTGGGGTGGGTGGTTGAAGGAATGGGTGTCTAGGTCCTGGCGACATCGACCACGGCCTGCGCGAAGGCCTGCGGCGCCTCCTGCGGCAGGTTGTGGCCGATGCCGCCGGACAGGTTGCGGTGCTCGTAGCGGTGGGTGAACTTCGTCGCGTACGACGCCGGTTCAGGATGCGGTGCGCCGTTGGCATCGCCTTCCAGCGTGATCGCCGGCACGGCGATGGGCGGCGCCGAAGCGAGCTTTGCCTCGATCTCGTCGTACGTCGACTCGCCAGCCGCCAAGCCCAGGCGCCAGCGGTAGTTGTGGACTGCAATCGCCACGTGGTCCGGGTTGTCCAGCGCGCGGGCGGAACGTTCGAAGGTCGCGTCGTCAAAGTCCCAATGCGGCGACGCCTGCCGCCAGATCAGCTTGGCGAACGCATGCGTGTTGCGCTGGTAGCCCAGGCGGCCGCGCTCCGTCGCGAGGTAGAACTGGTACCACCACTGCAGTTCCGCCTGCGGCGGCAGGGGCTGCTGGCCGAGCTTCGGGTTGGCCACGAGGTACCCGCTCACCGACACCAGGCCCTGCACGCGCTGCGGCCACAGCGCGGCGACGATGCAGGCGGTGCGCGCACCCCAGTCGCAGCCCGCGACGATCGCCCGGTCGATGTGCAGCGCGTCCATCAAGGCGATGACATCCGCAGCGAGCGCGGCCTGCTGCCCGTTGCGCGGCGTGTCGCTGGAGAGGAAGCGCGTGCTGCCGTAGCCGCGAAGGTAGGGCACGATCACGCGGTAGCCGGCCGATGCCAGCAGCGCTGCGACATCGGCATAGCAGTGGATGTCGTAGGGCCAGCCGTGCAGGCACAGCACGGGCTGGCCGTTGGCCGGGCCCGCCTGCGCGTAGCCGATGTCGAGCACGCCGGCATTCACTTGCTTCAGTGATGCGAACGAGGTGTGCGTGCCCGGCTTGATGCCTGGCAAGGTCGGCGACGACTGTGCAAACGCGAGGCTGAACTGGGATGTCGCGAGGCCGGCAGCCGCAGCAGTGAAGATGCGCCGGCGCTGAAGGTCGATCTCGGGTGTCATGGTGACGGTCCTTTCGGTGGATGTTCTTGGCGCCTCAGCCAAAGGTGAAGGCGTAGGCCCGCACACCGGGGTCGAGGAATTCGATCTCGAACGTTCGTTCGGCATGGGGCGATGCCTGGCGCACGAGTTGGTACAGCCGCTGCGACTGGACGGTCCCGCGGCCTTGCGCGTCGGTATCGGCCCCGTGGTCCTGGCCCGGCGGACGGCCGTCGATGCTCACGCGAAAGCGCACGGGTTGTCCGTTGTCTGAGCCGAGCACGAGGTGCAGGTCGCGGGCACGGAAGCGGTAGGTGATGCGCCCGCCCGGTTGGCGCAGCAGCGCGAACTCGTCCTCGACCTTCCAGGTGCCCGCGAGCGTCCATTCATTGGTTCGCAGGCTGGGCGCGCCAGCGTAGGTGTGCTCTCGCGCATGGCGCAGGGCGCCATCGCTCGAGGTGAAGCCGCTGGCGCGATCGAAGCCCACGTAAGTCTCGCCGGACTCTGCCGTGACCGCGCTCGGGGCCGCTTGCGTGCTGTCGCCTTGGGGTGCGACGAGACCGGTCGGCACAGCTTGGCCACGGCCGGCTTCCTTCAGCAACTGCTGGATCAGCCGCTCGGCATCCTCATATCCGCCTTCGCCGTACTGGCGATGCCGGATGCGGCCTTGTGCATCGACGAAGTACAGCGCCGGCCAGGCCCGGTTGCCGAAGGCCTGCCAGACGGCATGGCGGCTGTCCAGTGCCACGGGGTAGTCGATGCGCAGGTCGCTGACGGCACGCTGCACGTTGGCCGCCTGCTGCTCGAACTCGAACTCCGGCGTGTGCACCCCCACGACCACCAGCCCGGCGGCACGGTACTTCTGTGCCCAGGCCCGCACGTAAGGCAGGGTGCGCAGGCAGTTGATGCAGGAGTAGGTCCAGAAATCGACCAGCACCACCTTGCCGCGCAGGTCGGCCTGCGCCAGCGGGGCGGAGTTGATCCAGCCGGTGGCGGCGTCCAGCGAAGGCATGGCGGAGGTGGAGGGCAGTGAGCGGCTCAAGGGCGGGAGGTCGGGCGAGGCCGCGAAAGGCGAGGCCACCACGCCGATGGCAAGCACCGCGATTGCGCTTGAAATAAGTCGTATTAGATTAGATCGCATGCGAGTTAGTTTATCGGCGATTCGGACCTTGTCAAGCAGCGACGAGGATTCGTAGGACATCGCCGAGCCGGATGCACGGGACCGTCCGACTGCGCAGGTGCGTCGGCAGGGCCAGACTGGTGGCCACAGCAACATCAGGAGCGCACGATGATCCGCAAGCTGGCGTCTGGTGAATACCGCCTCTACTCGCGAAAGACCGACCCCAAGACCGGCAAGCGCCGCAACCTCGGGACCTTCGACACGCTGGAGCAGGCCAAGCGGCACGAGCGTGAAGTGCAGTACTTCAAGCGGCACTGAGCCGCTCAGCGCCGGTGCCTGGCGAACTTGTCAGGGCGCCGGCTTGAGCAGCGGCTTCCAGCCGTCGCCCGGTGCGCTGCGGAGCTGCACCACGGCCTCCCAGGTCGCATCGCTCTTCCACTGCGGCCCTTCGAACTGCAGGTCCCACAAGGCAATGCCGGCGCCCAGCGCCTGCACTTCCCTCAGGTGGGCCACCGCATGGCTGCCCTGGCCGCCTTGGCCCCAGGTGTCCACCCACGTCGGCATGCCGAGCACGATCTGGTCCACGCGGTAGCCGGCCTTCAGCCCGTACTGCAGCTGCCAGCTGTACTTGAAGATCCGTGCGCCGCCTTCGCAGACCGGCTTGCCCGGCGGCGTGAACGTGTCGGTGCTGCCTTCGTACAGGTCTGCATAGCCCATGCTGTGGATGGCGTCGATGCGGCCGGTCCAGTCGGCCCACCAGCTCATGTTGGGCGCGTTGTCGCAGGGGCTGTGGAAGCTGTCCACCGTGAGCAGCTTGCCGCGCGGCTTGAGCGCCGCCGACAGCTCGCTCACGAACCTGGCATACGCTGCACGGTCGGCGCTGTGGTCGCCTTCGCCTTCCAGGTCGATGTCGGTGCCGTCGAGCTGGTATCGGTCCATCTCGGCGACCAGCGCGCGCACGAACTCGGCACGGTGCTCGACGAAGGCATGGCGCGCCAGCGACCAGTCCCACTTCGCCAGCACCTGCGAGTTGTTGTAGACCGTGAGCAGCACAGGAATGCGCCGTTGCTTCGCCCAGTCTCGAAAGCGCGCCACGTCCGCGGCGGTGACGGGAGCGCCGGTCTTGTCGATGGGCGCAAAGACAAGGCCCTTGCCGTCCGAACTCGGGTTCCAGAACTGCAGGGCGATGCGTGTCAACCCCTTGGCCACGCCCGGCGCCGATTCCAGCCCGCGCATGGCGGCGTCCATGCCATAGGGCGGCACCCAGCCGATCACCGGCGGTTGCTGCGCGAGGGCCGATGACGCGGCGAGCAGTGCCAGCGCGGCGGCGGCCTTCGTGTTCACACCGCCACCGGCGCCTTGATCGCAGGATGGTGCTCGTAGCCCAGCACCTCGAAGTCCTCGTACTCGTAGTCGAAGATGGAGGCCGGCTTGCGCTTGATGTTCAGCGTCGGGTAGGCGAAGGGCGTGCGCGACAGTTGCAGCGCCACCTGTTCGGCGTGGTTGCTGTAGATGTGGCAATCGCCGCCCGTCCAGACGAAGTCGCCCACGTCCAGGTCGCACTGCTGCGCAAGCATGTGGGTGAGCAGGGCGTAGCTCGCGATGTTGAAGGGCACGCCCAGGAAGATGTCGGCGCTGCGCTGGTAGAGCTGGCAGCTCAGCCGCCCATTGGCCACGTAGAACTGGAAGAAGGCGTGGCAGGGCATGAGCGCCATCTTCGACAGGTCCGCCACGTTCCATGCGCTCACGATGATGCGCCGCGAATCGGGGTTGGACTTGAGCATCTTCACGACTTCGGCGATCTGGTCGATGTGACCGCCGTCCGGCGTGGGCCAGGAGCGCCACTGCACGCCGTAGACCGGCCCCAGGTCGCCATCGGGCTTGGCCCATTCGTCCCAGATGGTCACGCCACGCTCCTGCAGCCAGCGCGCGTTCGAGTCGCCGCGCAGGAACCACAGCAATTCGAGGATGATGGACTTCAGGTGCACCTTCTTCGTGGTGACCAGCGGGAAGCCCTCGTTGAGATCGAAGCGCATCTGGTGGCCGAACACGCTCTTGGTGCCGGTGCCCGTGCGGTCGGCCTTGGTCACGCCGTGCGTGTCCACATGGCGCATGAAATCTTCGTACTGGGAGCGGATGGGGCGGGTCACTTCAATAGGCTCCGAAGAGAGTGTCGAGGGCTTCGAGGACGAGCGCATGCTGGTCGCGGATGTTGGCCACCGGCTTGCGGAGCTCGGACAGGGGAATGGCGCCCATTGTGGCCGTGTCCAGCACCACATTGTCCGCGCCCACGGCCAAGACCGGGTTCAGTCCGCGGGCGCGCGGGCCGAAGGTCGCTTCCTTGCGCAGTGGGATGACCACCCGCGTGGTCAGTTCGTCGATGTAGTCGTTCTGGACGTCCAGCAAATAGGGAATGAGCTTGCGCTCGGCCGCGTCGGGATTGGGGTAGACGTCGTAGCGGGCCATTGACGTCAGCGGCCCTTCGCGAAGGTGCGGTACTTGGCCAACGGCAGGCCTTCACGCTCGATGCGGTCGTTGTAGGCCGTGATGGCTTCCTTGTTCTCTGTGTTCCAGCGCTGCCAGTACTGGCGCTTCACTTCTTCGGCGAGCAAGGCATCCACGGTCTGCGACACGTTCATGCCCAGTTCACGGGCCATGTCGAGCACCTTGGCGTTGAGGCTGAGGTTGGTGGGGCGCTTGGGGGCGTTGTCAAAACGAAGCATGGTGTGGCCTCATCAGGTATGCGCATGGATTATGCACATCTTTGAAGGCCGTCAGCCATCGGGAGACGCATTTGCCGCCCGAGCAAAAGCAAGGCGGGCATGCCCCATGGCATGCCCGCCTTGATGCGATGCGCAATTGCTGGATCAGCCTTGGCCCGGCTCGCGCAGGAACATTTCCACCCGGCGATTCTTCGCACGGCCGGCGTCGGTGGTGTTGTCGGCAATCGGCTCGTGCTCGCCGTGGCCTTCGGTGTGAATGCGGCTGGCCGAGACGCCTCGTGCCGCCAGGTAGTCGCGCACGCTTTGCGCACGTTCACGCGACAGCGGGTTGTTCACAGCATCCGAGCCGGTGCTGTCGGTGTGGCCGACGATGGTCAGCTGCGAGTTCGGATCGCCTTGCAGGCTCTGCGCGAAGGTGTCCAGCACCGAGCGCATGTTGGGCTTGATGGTGGCGCTGCCGGTGTCGAAGCTCACGTCGCTCGGGATGTTGAGCTTGAGCTGGTTGTCGGCCGTGCGGGTCACGTCCACGCCGGTGCCGCGGGTGGCCTGTTCCATGGCCTGCTTGCGTTCTTCCTGGCGCTTGGACCAGATGTTGCCGGCCACCGCGCCGATGGCGCCGCCAATCACTGCGCCGGTGCCTGCCTTGCCGCCCGTGGCCGAGCTCAGCACCGCGCCGGCTGCCGCACCGATGCCGGCGCCCGTGGCCGTGCCTTTCTGGCGCTCGCTCATGTCGGCGCAGCCGGTCATCAGGAAGGCTGCGGCGGTGATGCCCAGGGCGGTGGTGCGAATCAATCGTTGTTGCTTCATAGGAATCTCCTTCTGCGTCCAGAGTGTGGGCAGTGCCTTCGAGTATCGAAGGCGTTCCCATGGGGGTCTGTCGGACGCGGCTGGGCGGCCGTGTCAGCTCCTGTCCTACAACGAGCCGCACAGCGCGCTGCCGTGCGCGCTCAAGATGCAACTTGCATGTCGAACTGCATCGCCGCCAGTCGCGCATACAGCCCTCCCGCTGCGCTGAGCTGCGCGTGCGTGCCCTGCTCGACGATCTGCCCCGCGTCCAGCACCACGATGCGGTCCGCACGCTGCACGGTGGACAGCCGGTGGGCGATGACCAGCGTCGTTCGATCCCGCATGGCGGATTCGAGCGCGGCTTGCACCATGCGTTCGCTCTCCGCATCGAGCGCGCTGGTGGCTTCGTCCAGCAGCAAGAGCGGCGGGTTCTTCAGCATGGCCCGTGCGATGGAGATGCGCTGCCGCTGTCCGCCGGACAAGCGCACGCCGCGCTCGCCGAGGAAGGTGGCATAGCCCTCGGGCAAGGCTGTGATGAAGTCATGCGCGAATGCCGCCTTGGCCGTGGCCATGACTTCGTCGTCGGTGGCATCGGGCCGGCCATAGCGGATGTTCTCCATCGCATTGGCCGAAAAGATCACGCTGTCCTGCGGCACGATGCCGATGCGGTGGCGCAAGTCGTTGAGTGACGCCTCCTGCACCGACACGCCGTCCACCGTGACCTGCCCCGTGCTCACGTCATAGAAGCGAAGCAGCAGCTGGAACACCGTGCTCTTGCCTGCGCCACTCGGTCCCACCAGGGCCACGGTCTCGCCGGGTTTCACCTCCAGCGTGAGCTGGGACAAGGCCGCATGCTGCGGACGCGACGGATAGCGGAAGTTCACGTCACGCAAGGCCACGGCCGACCCGCCGCGTGCCGGCGGCAACGGCTTCGGGTTCGCTGGCGAGGTGATGGGCGAGCGCGCACGCAGCAGCTCCATCAATCGTTCCGTGGCACCGGCCGCGCGCAGCAGGTCGCCATAGACCTCGGCGAGCACGGCCACCGACGACACGAGGATGATGACGTACACCACCGTCTGCCCCAGGTGGCCGGCGCTGATCTTGCCTTGCAGCACCGCCTGCGTGCCCTGGTACAGGCCCCACAGCAGGGCACCGAAGGTCGCGGTGATGACGAAGGCCACGAGGAACGAACGCATGCGCGTGCGCTTGACCGCCGTGCCGAAGGCGTTCTCGGTGGACACGTCGAAGCGCCGCGCCTCGCGCGCTTCCTGCGTATAGCTCTGCACCACGGGAATGGCGTTGAGCACCTCGGCCGCGATGGCGCTGGAATCGGCCACGCGGTCCTGGCTGGCACGGCTGAGCTTGCGCACGCGCCGGCCGAAGTAGACGGAAGGCAGCACCACCAGCACCAGGATGCCCAGCACCTGCGACATCACATACGGGTTGGTGATGACCAGCATGATCATCGCGCCCAGGCCCATCACGCCGTTGCGCAGGCCCATGCTGAGGCTGGAGCCCACCACGGTCTGCACGAGCGTGGTGTCGGTGGTCAGGCGCGAGAGCACCTCGCCGGTCTGCGTGGTCTCGAAGAACTCGGGGCTTTGCTCCACCACGTGCGAGTACACGGCATTGCGCAGGTCCGCCGTGACTCGCTCGCCCAGCCACGTCACCATGTAGAAACGCGCCGCGGAGAACACGCCCAGTGCCGCACCCACGGCGAACAGCAGGAAGAAGTGCTCTCGCAAGGCCATGACCCGGTTGCCCGGATCGGCGGCGACGAAGCCCTGGTCGATCAGCGAGCGCAGCGCGGTCGGGAACACGAGCGTGCTGACCGCCGCCAGCACGAGGAAGAGGACGGCCAGCCCGATGCGCACACGGTAGGGCCACAGGAATGGCACGAGCCCGCGCAGCGAACCGACGGTCTTGTTGTCGTTGGATGAAGAGGACATGGTCGGGGAGTCTAGGGGCGTCCGTGACTTTTTCCTCCCGCGCGTCAGACGCACATGACCTTGGGACTTGCAGGGATTTGTCTGCCGTAGCAAAATTTGCCCAAGCAAATATTGCTGAGGCAACCGTATCCCATGTCTTCCTCCCGCGCACCCCGTCCCGTCTGCTTCTACGCCGGCGAGGACTACAAGATGGCCGACAGCCTGGGGCACTTGCTGTTCCAGCTGATGCTCAGCATGCGCCGCGAAGTGGAAGGGCGCATGACTGAACTGGGCCTGACCGACGCGCAGTGGAAGCCCCTGTGGTACCTCAAGGAAGGCAAGGCCGACACCGCCTTCGAGCTGGCCAAGGAGATGTCCATCGACGCCGGCGCCATGACGCGCATGCTCGACCGCCTGGCCGCCAAGGGCCTGATCGAGCGGGTGCGTTCGGAGACCGACCGCCGCGTCGTGCACCTGCGCATCACGCCCGAAGGCGAGGTGGCGGCGGCGCAGATTCCCCATGTGCTGGCCGAGGTCAACAACGCATTCCTGACAGGTTTCAGCAAGCAGGAGTGGTATCAAGTCAAGGAATTTCTGCAGCAGATGCTGCTCAACGGCCAGCGCATGCAGGCCGACAAGGAGGACCCACAATGAACAACAACTCGATGTGCCTGAACTCGCCGCTGCGTCGCGAGCAGGCGTCTCAGCCGAGAAGGGCCGGGCAGCCCGCACGCAAGCCGGGCGCGCAATCTGCCCTGTCGCACGAGCGCAAGGCGTCGCTCTTCACCGCCGCCACGATGCTGGGTGCCGTGCTCGCCACCGCACTGCTGGTCACCGGCTGCGCGAGCACCAGCGGCGCCGTGCCGCACTCGCATCAGTTGATGACGGCCGAGCAGGTTGGCGTCAAGGGCGCCGATGCGCCCTGGCCCAAGACCGATTGGTGGACCGGCTGGGGCGACGCGCAGCTCAATGCCGTGGTCGACAAGGCGCTCGCCACGCAGCCCGGCCTGCAGACGGTGCAAGCCCGCCTGGTGCAGGCGCAGGCTGCTGTTGATGCCACCAATGCCGCACGCCTGCCGCAAGTCAACGGCTCGCTGGACCTGACCGACCAGCGCTTCACCAAGAACGGCCTGGTGCCGCCGCCGCTGGGCGGCTCCATCAAGTGGAACAACTCCGCGCAGGTCAGCGCGAGCTGGGAGCTGGACCTGTTCGGCCGCCAGAAGGCGAGCGTGGCCTCCGCCATCGGCACGCTGCGTGCGACGCAGGCCGAAGCGCAGGCCGCCCGCGTCCTGCTGGCCGGCAACGTCGCCAACACCTACGTGAACCTGGCCCGGCTGGTCGATGCGCGCAAGGTGGCGCTGCAGGCGCTGAGCGAGCGCGACCAGACCTTGAAGCTGGTGCGCCAGCGCGTGGGCGCCGGCCTGGACACCAACGTCGAGTTGCGCCAGGCCGAAGGCATCATCGCGCAGACCCGGGTCGAGCTGGAGACGCTGGACGAGCAGATCGCGCGCACTCGCCACGCGCTGGCCGAGCTGAGCGGCCAGGCGCCGACAGCCTACGACACGCTGAGCCCGCAACTGACCGAGGTGAAGGCCGTGCCGCTGCCGCAAGGCCTGCCGGCGGACCTGATCGGCCGGCGCGCCGACCTGGTGGCGCAGCGCTGGCGCGTCGAAGCCGCAATGAAGGACGTGGATGTCGCGAAGGCGCAGTTCTATCCGAACGTCAACCTCGTGGCCTTCGCCGGCCTGTCGAGCATCGGCCTGGACAAGTTCGTGAAGTCCGGCGCCGAGACCTACGGCATCGGCCCCGCGGTGCGACTGCCCATCTTCGAAGGCGGTCGCCTGCGTGCCAACCTGAGCGCGAAGAACGCCGAGGTGGATGCCGCCATCGATGGCTACAACGCCTCGCTGCTACGGGCGCTGCGCGAAGTGGCCGACGAGGTCAGCACGCTGCAATCGCTGGAACGTCAGCAGGCGGCGCAGGCCGAGGCGACGAAGTCCGCCGAGTCGGCCTTCGACCTCGCCACGCAGCGCTACCAGAACGGCCTGGGCAACTTCCTGGTCGTGCTGACTGCCGAAACCAATGTGCTCGCGCAACGCCGCGCGGCATCCGACCTGAAGGCGCGTCACCTGAGCGCCGAAGCCTCCCTGGCGCGCGCGCTGGGCGGCGGATACCAGTCCGACGCGCCCGCCACGCTCACCGCCGTCAACTCACAACGATGAACTTGCAGGGAATCCGAGGAACACCATGAGCAACGAACAAGACAACAAGGCCCCCGCCACGACGCCCAATGCCGCGCCGGTGGCCACCGTGCCCGCGCCGGCCGTGTCGCCGTCCAAGCGCAAGCCCGCGCTGCTGGCCGTGGCCGGCATCACCGCCGCCGCCGCGATTGCCTACGGCGTGTACTGGGGCGTCGTGCTGCGCCACTACGAGAACACCGACAACGCCTACGTGCAGGCGCCGGTCGTGCAGATCACGCCGCAGGTCGGCGGCACGGTGCTGGCCATCCTGGCCGACGACACCGATGTGGTGAAGGCCGGCCAGCCGCTGGTCAAGCTGGACCCCGCCGACGCCAAGCTCGCGCTCGAACGTGCGCAGGCCCAGCTCGCGCAGACCGTGCGTGAAGTGCGCACCATGTACGCCACCAACGGCACGCTGGAAGCCAACATCCGCCTGCGCGAGGCCGAGGTCGACCGCATGCGCAGCGACGTGGCCCGCGCCAACGAAGACGTGAACCGCCGCCAGCCGCTGGTGGCCACCGGTGCCGTCGGCGGCGAAGAAATGAAGCACGCCGAGACCACGCTGGCCGCCGCCAAGAGCGCGCTGGCCGGTGCGCAGTCGGCCCTGGCCGCCGCGCAGGAACAGGCCATCAGCAACAAGGCGCTGACCGAAGGCACGAGCGTGGAAAACCACCCGAACGTGCAGCGCGCCGCCGCGGCCGTGCGCGAGGCCTACCTGTCGCTGCAGCGCACCGAACTGCCCGCGCCCGTGTCGGGCCAGGTCGCCAAGCGCACCGTGCAGGTCGGCCAGCGCATCCAGGCCGGCGCACCGCTCATGTCCATCATCCCGCTCGAGCAGGTGTGGGTCGAGGCCAACTTCAAGGAAGTGCAGCTGCGCAAGATGCGCATCGGCCAGCCGGTGAAGCTGCATGCCGACATCTACGGCGAGAAGGTGGAGTACGAAGGCCGCGTGGTCGGCCTCGGTGCCGGCACTGGTGCCGCCTTCGCGCTGCTGCCCGCGCAGAACGCCACGGGCAACTGGATCAAGGTGGTGCAGCGCGTGCCGGTGCGCGTGGAGCTCAACGCCAAGCAACTGGCCGAGCATCCCCTGCGCGTGGGCCTGTCGATGGAAGCGACGGTGGACATCGCCGAGCAAAGCGGCCAGCCGCTGGCCGCCGCCGGTGCCAGCGCGCGTTCGAACACCACGCAAGCCTTCGATGTGCAGACCACCGCGGCCGACCGCATGGTGCACGACATCATCTCGGCCAACCTGGGCCGCGGCGGTGCCACGCACGTCTCCGGCGCCAAGCCCTCGGCCAGCGTCGCGATGAGCCAGCCGGGCTGAAAGCGAGGACGCCATGAGCAACGCATCGGCCGTCCTTGACGGGCCGGGCTCTCCGCCCGCGCCCCCCGCACCGCCCACCCCACCTCGCGTGGTGCAGTCGGGCCCGCTGCACGGCACGCAGCTCGTGCTGGGCACGCTGGCCCTGTCGCTGGCCACCTTCATGAACGTGCTGGACTCGTCCATCGCGAACGTGTCCATCCCCGCCATTGCCGGCGACATGGGCGTGAGCCCGGCGCAGGGCACCTGGGTCATCACCTCCTTCGCGGTGGCCAATGCCATCTCGGTGCCGCTGACGGGCTGGCTCACGCAGCGCTTCGGCCAGGTGCGCCTGTTCGTCGCGAGCGTGATCCTCTTCGTGATCGCGTCGTGGCTGTGCGGCCTCGCGCCCAACATCGAATCGCTGATCTTCTTCCGCGTGGTGCAGGGCCTGGTCGCGGGTCCGATGATCCCGCTGTCGCAGACGCTGCTGCTGGGCAGCTACCCACCAGCGAAGGCCGGCAGCGCGATGGCGATGTGGGCGATGACGGTGCTTGTCGCGCCGGTGGTCGGGCCGCTCCTGGGCGGCTGGATCACCGACAACATTTCCTGGCCGTGGATCTTCTACATCAACATCCCCGTGGGCATCGTGGCCGCGGGCATCACCTGGTCCATCTATCACAAGCGTGATCCGGGACCCAAGCGCGTGCCGCTGGACTACGTGGGCCTGGGCCTGCTGGTGCTGTGGGTGGGTTCCCTGCAGATCATGATCGACAAGGGCAAGGAGCTGGACTGGTTCAACTCCACGCAGATCATCATGCTCGCGGTGATGGCGGTGGTGGGCTTCCTGTTCTTCCTCGCCTGGGAGCTGACGGAGACGCACCCCATCGTGGACCTGCGCCTGTTCTCGCGCCGCAACTTCGCGCTGGGCACGGTGGCGCTGTCGCTGGGCTACGGCCTGTTCTTCGGCAACGTGGTGCTGATGCCGCTGTGGCTGCAGCAGTACATGGGCTACACGGCCACCTGGGCCGGCATGGCGATGGCGCCGGTGGGTGTGCTGGCGATCATCCTGTCGCCCTGGGTGGGCAAGAATGTGTCGAAGATCGACCCGCGCAAGCTGGCGACGGTGGCCTTCCTCGGCTTCGGCCTGGTGCTGTACCTGCGCTCGCGCTTCAACACGCAGACCGAGTTCAGCGGCGTGCTCATCCCGACGCTGATGCAGGGCGCGGCGATGGCCTTCTTCTTCATCCCGCTGCAGGCCATCGTGTTCTCCGGCCTGCCTCCCCCGCGCATGCCGGCGGCGGCGGGCTTGTCGAACTTCGTGCGCATCACGATGGGTGCGGTGGGCACGTCGATCTTCACCACGGTGTGGGAGAGCCGCGCCAACATGCACCACGCGCACATCGCGGAGAGCATCAACCGCGGCAACGATGCGGCCACGGCCACGCTGGCGCAACTCGGCGCGACGGGCATGTCCCCGGAGCAGGGGCTGGCGATGGTCAACCGGCTCATCGACCAGCAGGCCTACACGCTCGCAGCGACGGACCTGTTCTACCTGTCCTCAGTGCTGTTCGTGCTGATGGTGTCGGTGGTGTGGCTCACCAAGCCCAAGACCGGCCAGGCGATGGGCGACGGCGGCGGGGCGCACTGACCGCGCTCATATCCGGAGCCGGCCGGCGTACCCGGTCATCTCCAGGTAGCCGCGTCCAACGCGCTTGCCTGAGGCATCCGTCAAGTCGCTCAGGCCCTCCCAGTAGATCGCCCCCGTGCTCGCACGGCTGTCGATCTCCTGGTTGTCGATCAGCGACTTGACGAGGAACTTGCCGTTGGGCGTCTCCAGCGCCCACTCCACCGGGTAGACCGCCCGCGTCGCTGCGCTGGTCCAGGTGCGGCCGGGCGTGAAGCGGACTTCCTCGGGCGTGAAGCTGCGGACCTTGCCTTTCGCATCGGTCCAGCTGCCGCCGGCGAACACGCCCGCGCCATCTGCCCGCCGCATGCGGAAGGCCATCAGCGACTCGCCGTTGTCCAGGTTCATGCCCAGCCAGTCCCAGCCCACGGCCTCGCTGTCCATGTAGATGTTGCTCCACTCGTGGTCCAGCCACGCACGGCCCTTGACCGTGAGCGGCTTGCCGTCGAGCGTGAGGGTGCCGCCCACTTCCAGCTGCGGCCGGCTGTAGTAGTGGCTGGCCTCGCCGGGCTTGCGGCCCTTGGTGGAGAGGCCGCCGTTGCCTTGCAAGACGATGCGCGAGGCCTTGGCCTCGAGTTCAAGCGCAAAGCCGCCGGCCTCGCTGCGCACGCTCATGTCGTAGCGGCTGTCTTCCGCGGGCCCGCTGCGGGCCATCTTCCAGTCGCGCAGGCGCAGGTCGGTGTCGCCTTCCTTGGCGCGCACGACGCCGAAGCCATCGCGCGCGATGCGTTGGTCGTGCCGCATCCGCTTGCCCTCGATGTCGCTCAGCGCCGCATGCGCGAACACGATCTGCCGCGGCGTGAAGCGGCTGGGGTGGTCGCCGGTGATGCCGGTGTTGGAGCGGAAGAAGGTGACCTGGAAGCCGAAGCTGCGGTCGCCGGATTGCAGCTCGCCCGTCACGTACCACCACTCGGTGCGCGTGTCGGGGTGCGCGCCGAAGTCCGCCGGAAACTTCAGGGGCCTCGGACGCACTCCGGGCTCGGCACTCCACGCCACCGGCAGCGCGAGGCCGGCGGTGGCAGCGATGAACGTGCGGCGTGGAATCACGCGGCGCTCGCGGCTTGCAGCTGCGCCATGCTGGCCGCGTCGATGCGCAGCTCGGCCGCGCGCAGCAACTCGTCGAGCTGTGCCACCGAGGTCGCACTCGCGATGGCGCTCGTGATCGACGGCTGCGCCATGGTCCAGGCGATGGCCACGGTCGAGGGCGTGGTGCCCAGCCTCGTCGACACTGCCAGCAGCGCTTCAAGGATGCGCATGCCGCGGTCGTTGAAGTAGTTCTTCAGGCGCGGCGCTCGTGCGCGGCCTTCGGTGTCTTCCAGTCGATGGTATTTGCCGCTGAGGAAGCCACTGGCCAGCGAGAAGAAGTTCGCCACGGCCACGCCATGCTTGAGGCACACCGGCGCGAGATCGCTCTCGAACGGTTGCCGGTCGACGAGGTTGTACTGGGGCTGGAGGCATTCATAGCGCGCCAAGCCTTCGCGCTGGCTGAGGGCCAGGGCCTGTTCCAGCCGCGCGCCGCTGAAGTTCGATGCGCCGATGGTGCGCACCTTGCCCGCCCTCACCAGCCGGTCGAAGGCCGCCAGCGTCTCCTCCATCGGTGTCTTGTCGTCGTCCTTGTGGGCGTAGAAGAGGTCGATGCGGTCCGTCTGCAGGCGCCGCAGGGAATCGTCCACCGAGCGCTCGATGCGTGCCCGGTCGAGCCCCTCGCCCAGTTCCGGCATCGCCATGCCGACCTTGGTGGCAATCACCACGCGGTCGCGCTTTCCGCTCTTGCGCAACCAGCGGCCGATCACCGATTCCGACTCGCCGCCCTGGTGGCCATCGACCCAGAACGAATACACGTTGGCGGTGTCGATGAAGTTGAAGCCGGCGTCGACGAAGCGGTCCAGCATGGCGTGCGAGGCTGCTTCATCGGCCGTCCAGCCGAACACGTTGCCGCCGAAACACAGCGGCGAGACCTCGATGCCTGATCGTCCCAGGGGGCGAAGCTTCATGTGCGTTCTCCTTGATCGTCCATGGTCTACCAGTCTTCCTTCACCGCCAGCGCCATGTCGCGGCTCGCGGCGCTGCGGCCGGCGAGCAAGGCAGTGGACGTGCCGGCAATGATCACCGCGGCGCACAGGAGCAGCAGCCGGCCCCAGGGCAGCAGCATGTCCATGGTCCAGTGGAAGCTCTGCGGATTCACCACGTGCACCAGCACCACGCTCACGCCGATGCCCAGCAGCAAGCCCACCAGCGCGCCGGCGGCTGTCCAGACCGCGCCTTCGGCACCTACCACCGTCAGCACCTGCTGGCGCGTGAGCCCCAGGTGCGACAGCAGGCCAAATTCCTTGCGCCGCGCCAGCACCTGCGCGGAGAAGCTGGCGGCGATGCCGAACAGGCCGATGGCGATGGCCACCGCCTGCAGCCAGTAGGTCACGGCGAAGCTGCGGTCGAAGATGCGCAGCGAGACGGCGCGGATCTCGCCGGGCGCGGCGAACTCCAGCAATGCGTCGTCCAGTCCCTGCTTGCGGGCGGCCTCGCGCAAGGTGGCTTGCACCGCGTTCACGTCGGCCTTCGGCGCCAGCCAGATGGCGATGTCGTTCACGCGATCGTCGGCGGTGAGGCGGCGGTAGTCGGCCAGGTGCATGGTGATGGCGCCATGCTGCCGCACGTAGTCGCGCCACACCGCACGCACGAAGGCCGGCACGCGGCGGCCGTCGGGCAGCGGCAGCTGCACGCGCGCGCCGGGTGTGAGGCGGTACAGCGTGCTCAGCGCCTCGCTCACGTAGATCGGTGTCGCGTCCTTCGGCGCGGGCAGCAGGTCGCTGACCAGCGGCAGCTCGGTGGCGGGGTCGTCGATGTCGCGGGCGATCAGGCCCACCGCGGGACGCTGCGGATCCAGCGTGATCGAGGCCACGCGCTGGGCCTTGGCGCGCGTCACGCCCGGTGCCTTGGCCGCGGCGTTCACCAGCGCAGGCGGCAGCACCACGATGTCGCCCGCGCCGCCGCTGGTGGCTGCATGGGCGTAGAGATCGGCCGGCAGCAGGGCGTCGAGCCAGCGCGTCACCGAATCGCGGAAGCTCGCGACCATCACTGTGAGTGCGACGGCCAGGCTCAGGCTCGCGACCACGCCAGCCACCGCGACGGTGGCCGTCTGGCGTTGATGCCGGGCGCGCTCCACCGCGAGCAGGGCGAGCGCGTTTTCGGGCGGCCGCATCGTGCGCAGCAGCAGGCCGATGCCTGAGGGCACGCAGGCGATTCCGCCCAGAAGCAGACAGGCAACGGACAGGTAGGCAGCCAGTGGCATCTCGGCGATCGGCGGCAGCAGCGCCAGCGGCAGGCTCGCCAGCAGCAGCGCCGGCCCGAACCAGCGCATGTGCGAGGCGGGCTGCACCGTGCCCAGGCCCTTCAGCGCCTGGGCCGGCGCCATGCGTTGCGCGTTGCGGGCTGGCACCCATCCGCCCAGCACGGCAGCCGCCACGCCCAGCAGGAAGTAGAGCAGCGCCGCCAGCACGTCGAAGTGCAGCGGCGGTGCGATGCCGGGGAAGTAGCCGCCGCCCAGGTCGCCCGCGAACATGCGCAGGCCCAGTGCGGCCAGCGCCGTGCCGAGCAGCAGGCCCACCAGGCTGCCGGCGCAGCCCAGCAACGCGGACTCCGCCAGCACGAGTGCCATGCGCTGCCGTGCGCTCAGGCCCAGGACGCCCAGCAGGGCCAGCTGCGGCTGCCGCTTCGCCACCGACAGCGAGAGGATGGAGAACACCAGGAACGCGCCCGTGAACAGGGCCACCAGCGCCAGCACGGTGAGGTTCACGCGGTAGGCGCGCGAGACGTTGGAGACGCGCTGCGCGCCTTCGTCCGGCGAGGCGGCGCGCACGCCTTCGGGCAGCTTCAGCTCGTCGATCACCTGCGAACGGTTGGTGCCCGGCTTCAGACGCACGTCGATGCGGCTGAGCTTGCCCAGCCAGCCGAAGCGCTCCTGTGCGGTGGCGATGTCGATGACGGCGATCGGCACGCCGCCTGCGGCCACGCCGCCGCGCACCGCGAACTCCACCAGCCCGCGCTGCGATTGCAGGCGCAGCGACTTCGCGTCATTGAGCCGCAGCCGTGCCGGTCCGTTGATGAAGATGGAGCGTTCGTCGAACATCGCGGCCCGGTCCACGCCGGCGGCAGGCTGCGGCATCAGCGCAGGCGACAGGGGGCCGGCCACCAGTGGGTCGATGCCCAGCACGCGCATCGGCACGCGCTGCTTCTGCGCATCGATGACGAAGGTGTCGATCTCGACCACGGGGCTCGCGATGTCGACTTGCGCATGCGTGGCGACGCGCTCGTACAAGGCTTCGTCGAAGCCGCCGCGCTGGCCGCGCAACTCGAAGTCGGGCTGGCCGTTGACCGAGCGCACCGCCGAGCTGAATTCGCTGAGCGCCGACTGGTTGATGAGCTGCACCGAGAAGGCCAGCGCGACGCCCAGCATCACAGCGAGCAGGGCCGCGGCGTTGCGCCACGGGTGGTGGCGCAGCTCGGGCCATGACAGTTGCTTGAGCAGCTCGATCATCAGACTTCGATGCCGTTGGCGGTGAGCGTGACGACCCGGTCGGCCCGCGCCGCCGCGGTGCGCGAGTGCGTCACCAGCACGCAGGCCGCCTTGTGCTCGCGCACCTGCTGCGAGAGCACGTCCATCACGCGCTCGGCCGTCTTCGGATCGAGGTTGCCGGTGGGCTCGTCGGCGAGGATGAGTTTGGGCTGGTGAACCAGCGCGCGCGCGATCGCCACGCGCTGCAGCTGTCCGCCCGAGAGCGTCTGCGGCAGGCGCGGGCCCAGGCCGGGCAGGTCCACCGCATTGAGCAGCGTGTCCACGCGCTTCCAGTCGGGTGCGCCCTTGAGCAGCAGCGGCAGGCCCACGTTCTTGTCCACGCTCAGGTGCGGCAGCACGTGGAAGGCCTGGAAGATGAAGCCCAGGTGGTCGCGCCGGAACAGCGCCTGCGCGGTCTCGTCCAGCGTGGTGATCTGCGTGCCGTTGATGCGCACGCTGCCGGCGTCCACCGTGTCCAGCCCGGCGATGCAGTTCAGCAGCGTGGACTTGCCCACGCCCGATTCGCCGAGGATGGCGACGAACTCGCCCTGGCCGACGCTCAGGTGGACGTTGCTGAACACCGCCGTCTCGCCATAGCGTTTGGTGAGATTGTTGACGTCAAGCATGGTGGCTCGATGAATGCAAAAGAGGTTGGAGCAGTTCGTGTGCGCGCGCGAGCACGGCGTCGACGGCACCGGGCAGGTCGCAGGCCACCACCTGGCGCTGCGGCATGCTGCGCAGCCAGGTGAGCTGGCGCTTGGCCAACTGACGGGTGGCTGCGATGCCTTTGTCGCGCAGGGTGGAGAGGTCGCCGTCGTCCAGCGCTTCCCACGCCTGCCGGTAGCCGACGCAGCGCATGCTGGGCAGCTCGGGCGTGAGGTCGCCGCGGGCACGAAGGCGTTTCACTTCGTCGATGAAGCCATGGTCGAGCATGGCGTCGAAGCGCTGGGCGATGCGCTCGTGCAGCCAGGCGCGGCTCTCAGGTTCCAGCGAGATGAGCGGCGGTGCATCGCGCGGCGCTTTCTCGCTGTGGAAGGAAGACAGCGGACGGCCGCTGATGCGCAACACCTCCAGCGCACGCTGGATGCGCTGCGAGTCGCCGGGCTTCAGTCGCGCGGCGGTGATGGGGTCGACCTCGCGCAGGGCGGCATGCATGGCGGGCCAGCCCAGGCGCGAGGCTTCCTCGTCGAGCGCTGCGCGCACGGCAGGTTCGGAGGCGGGCATCTCGTCCAGGCCTTCGAAGAGCGCCTTGAAATACATCATGGTCCCGCCCACCAGCAGCGGCAGATGGCCACGCGACTGGATCTGCTCGACCAACCGGTTTGCATCGGCCACGAATTGCGCGGCCGAATAGGCCTGCGAGGGTTCGATGATGTCGATGAGGTGGTGCGGTACGCGTGCCTGCTCTGCGGCGGTGGGTTTGGCCGTGCCGATGTCCATGCCGCGGTAGACCAGGGCTGAATCGACGCTGACGATCTCCACCGGCAGCACGCGGGCAAACGCTTCGGCCAGGGCCAGCGCAGCCGCCGTCTTGCCCGACGCCGTGGGGCCTGCGACACACAGGAGGGGCTTCATGGCTGGCTGTGCGTCAGGTTCGGAGGCATGTTCATAGGTTATCAGGCGGTTCCTGTTGCGCGGGCGCCGCGTTCACCCTCAAGGTTTCAATCCGAGACCGACAAGACGGGATCGGATGGTTACGATTCCTGCGTCGTCGGCAAATGCGAATCGTATTGCGGCGCAACATCACATCACGTCCTTTGAAAGGAACAACCATGAAACAAACGACCCGTTGGATGGCTTCCCTGCTCGTGGCCTGCATCAGTTTCGCCAGCGGCGTTCAAAGCGCCCAGGCCGCCGGCCTCGTCAGCACCGAGCAAGTGGCTGCCAGCGAAGGCGTGAAGAGCGCCACTGCGCAGCGCCAGCACCTGAACGAGACGCTGTCGCGCGCCGACGTGGCAGCGGCCCTGGCCGAGCGCGGCGTGAGTGTCGACCAGGCCCGTGCCCGCGTGGCCGCGCTGACCGACGATGAAGTCGCCACGGTCGCCAATACGCTGGACACCGCGCCTGCTGGCGCCAGCGACGTGCTGGGCGTGATCGTCACCATCTTCGTGGTGCTGCTGATCACCGACATCCTCGGCTTCACGAAGGTGTTCCCGTTCACCCGCTCGATCCGCTGATCCTGCGCCGGGGCGGTGAGCTTCACCGCCCCGAGCTTTGAATTTTCTTGATGCGTTGTCTGATCATCACAGCGCGGCCACTGGCGTGGGCCGCGCTGTTTCTTTGGGCCATCGTCAGCTTGATGCTGGGTGGCTGCGCGGTGCAGACGCGGGCATTGCGCGAGCACCCGCCGGTCGACTTGCCGCACAAGGCGGAACTGGCGAGCACACCGTTCTTCGCCCAGACCGAGTACCAGTGCGGTCCCGCCGCGCTGGCCACGGCGCTCTCAGCCATCGGTGTGGCGGCTGACCCTGCCGTGCTCGGCCAGGAAGTGTTCCTGCCTGCACGCACCGGCACCTTGCAAGTGGAGATGATCGCGGGCGCTCGCCGCCACGGTGTGCTGGCCACGCGCATGCCGCAGGAACTCGAGGCCGTGCTGCGCGAAGTGCAGGGTGGGCATCCCGTGGTGGTGCTGCAGAACCTGGGCCTGTCGTGGGCGCCGATGTGGCACTACGCGGTGCTGGTGGGCTACGACATCGATGAAGGCGATGTGATCCTGAGGTCGGGGCAGACCGAGCGGCAACTGCTGCCCATGCGCACCTTCGAGCACACCTGGAAGCGATCGGGCTCCTGGGCCTTCGTGGTCACGCCGCCCGGCCAGTGGCCTGCGCAGGCTGATGAAAAGTCCGCCGTGGAAGCGGCGGTCGGCTTCGAACGCAACGCCACGCCGTCGCAAGCGGTGATGGTCTACCGCAGTGCACTGGCGCGCTGGCCCGCCAACCTCAGCTTGCGCATGGGGCTGGGCAACAGCCTGTATGGCGCTGGCGACAAGCGGGCCGCAGCCGATGCGTTTCGCGAAGCGGCGACGACACATCGCAGTGCGCCCGCTTGGATCAACCTCTCTGCGACGCTGCTTGAACTGGGCGACAAGCAGGCAGCGATCGATGCGGCGCAGCAGGCCATCGCACTCGCTGACGATGCATGGCAAGGCCAGGCGCGCGAGGCGCTCTCGGCGGCTCAAACCGCCCGCTGATCCGTTCGCCGCGGGCCTGTCAGCCGACCCGGCTAACATCGCGGCATGCCCGCCGATGACGATCCACACCGCATCACCAGCCTCGAGCAGCTTGCCGCACTCTTCGGCGAGGTGGGCGAAGCCTCCGCAAAGAAGGAAGTCGACCACGTCCATCCGCACTACCGCGCGATGATCGAAGCGTCACCGTTCGCGATCCTCGCGACGGTCGGGCCCGAAGGCCTGGACGCATCGCCGCGCGGCGATCCGCCGGGCTTCGTGGTGGTCGAAGACGACAAGACCTTGCTCCTGCCAGAGCGCCGCGGCAACAACCGCGTGGACAGCCTGCGCAACATCGTGCAAGACCCGCGGGTGGCGCTGATCTTCCTCATCCCCGGCATCGGCGAGACGCTGCGCGTGCACGGCCGCGCGGCCATCAGCACCGAGCCGTCGCTGATCGACCGCTTCGTGATGCAGGGCCAGCGGCCCAAATGCGTGCTGCGCATCTCGGTAGACACGGTGTTCTTCCAGTGCGCGCGTGCCATCCATCGCTCGCGGCTGTGGAAGCCTGATGCCATCCGCTCGCGCGACAGCCTGCCGTCCACCGGCACCATGCTCTCGGCGCTGACCGACGCGGCCATCGACGGCGAGGCCTACGACCGCGAGTTGCCCGCCCGGCAGGCGAGCACCCTGTACTGAGGCCGCGATGACAGAACAGTCCCACGACGACGGCGATCTCGGCTTCACCTGGCTGGCGTTGAAGGACGGTTCGGTCATTGTTCATCACCATGGGCGGCTCGCTGCCACCCTGCGCGGCCAGGCTGCGGCAGAATTCATGGATGAGGTCTCGGGCGCGGACCTCGGCTCTCAGCAGCAACTGATGGCGCGCCTGACCGGCAACTACAAACGCGGCAACGAAAGAACCGCGAGCAACCATCCGCGCAACAGGCGCTGAAGGAGGCTCTTGTGATCGACCAGATCGACATTTCGTTGGCCGTCCCCTCGGATGCCGGCGCGATTGCGCAGTTGTCGCGCGACGCCATCGAGCATGGCCTGTCGTGGCGATGGACCGCACGCCGCGTGGCCCGCAGCATCCGCGACAGCGAGACCAACGTCGTCATTGCCCGGCGCGGCAGCGAGTTCCTCGGCTTTGCCATCCTCAAGTACGAAGACGACGACTCCCATTTGTTGCTGATGGCGGTGGCGCCGGCGCATCGCCGCAAGGGCGTGGCCAGCGCCATGCTGGGCTGGCTCGAAACGACGGTGCAGGCCGGTGGCTGGGCCACCATCGAACTGGAGGTGCGCTCGCGCAACGAGGATGCGATCGCCTTCTACCGGCACCATGGCTTCGACGAGGCGGGGCTGTACCCCGGCTACTACGAAGGCGTGGAGGATGCGCGTCGGATGGTGAAGGCGATGCGCAAGTTGGTGACCTGAGCCGACCGGCGATCAACCGAGTATGCGGCCGTAGGCCTCGCGGTCCGCGGCATAGCAACTGCATGCGGCTGCCTCCAGCCCCGCTCGATCGAGCACGGTGATCTGGCCGCGGTGATACCGGACCAGGCCGCGCTCCTGCAGGTCGCTGGCCGCGCGCGTGATGCCCACGCGTCGCACGCCCAGCATGTAGGCCAGGAATTCATGGGTCAGGTGGAAGCTGTCGGCATGTGCCCGGTCCTGGCTCATCAGCAGCCAGCGGGCGAGCCGCGGGCCGACGCTGTGGAACCGCGTGCAGGCAGCGGACGTGGCCAGCTGTGCCATCAGCACGTAGAGGTAGCGGTTCAGCTGGTCCTGCAGCAACTTGCTGGAGGCCAGCTCCCGCCGGAACGAATCAGCCTTGATGCGATGGGCGGTGCCCGGACCTTGCACCAGGGCATGCAGCGGGATGGCGCTCACGCCCAGGCCCAGTTGCACGCCCAGCATGCCCTCGCGTCCCACCATGCCGACTTCCAGCGACGGTGCGCCATCGATGGCGGTGAGCAGCGAGATGAAGCCATCGACCGGGAAGTACACATGGCGCGTGGATTGGCCGGGGTCGTACAGCACCGCGCCCAGTTCCAGCGCAACGGTTTCGCTGACGCGCAGCAGCGAGAGGCGGTCGCGGCGTGGAAGCAAGGAGATCAGATGGTTTTCGGCGGTGGTCATGCGACGGACTATGGTCGTCCTGTTCCGGTCTGACCGTCTGCCGCCGCACACACCGTCCCTGCTGCTTGGGCGCTGCGCGCTTATACGGCGGTGCGAACCGGAAGCAAGCGGTCGTATTCCTTCTTCACCACGGCATAGCACTCGCAAGTGCGGTGCTCGAGGCCTGCGCGATCGAGCACCGTGATGTGGCCGCGCCGGTACTGGATGAGCCCTGCACGCTGCAGGCTGGTCGCCGCCGCGGTCACGCCTTCGCGGCGCACGCCCAGCATGTTGGCAATCAGCTCCTGTGTCATCGCCAGTTCGGGGGTCTTCAGCCGGTCCAGGCTGAGCAATAGCCAGCGGCACAGCTGCTGGTCCAGCGAATGGTGGCGATTGCACACGGCGGTCTGCGCCATTTGCGTGATCAACGCCTGGGTGTAGCGCAGCAACAGGTGCAGCACCGACGCGGACCGGCTGAACTCCGCCTTCAGCAACTGTCCCCGCATGCGAAACCCCAGGCCCGCGCTTTGGACGACCGCGCGGCTCGGGGTGGTTTCTCCGCCCATGAACAGCGACACGCCGACGATGCCTTCATTGCCCACCACGGCGATCTCTGCGGACGCGCCGTCTTCCATCACATACAGCAACGACACGATGGAGGTCGTGGGGAAGTACACGTGCGTCATGGCGACGCCGGACTCGTAGAGAACTTCGCCGAGCGGCATGTCCACCGGTTCGAGAATCGTCGACCAGCGCGCCCATTCGTCGGCGGGCAACGCGGCCAGCAAGTGGTTTCCGCGAGGGTCTGGAAGGGGGGTCATGGCGCCTCCGCCTGCCGAGGGCATCCGGGATGCCGGAGCGGCATCCATGCTCGGAGCCACGAGCCGCTCCAGTATGGCAGGCGAGGCACAGACTGTGTGCGCTACCGCACAATGAAGGGTCTTGGCATGGATGCCACCATCCGCCGGGACGGAGCAACGGCACCCTGCCTTCGGTCACCGCGCCTTGGCGATGCCGTCCTCGTCCGACAGGACGATTTCCACGCGACGGTTCATCTGGCGACCGGCCACTGTCGTGTTCGTCGAGGCCGGATAGGCGGCTCCATATCCGCGAATGCTCAGCCGATCGGCGACCACGCCCTGAGCGATCAGGGCGTCCCGCACGGCCGCGGCACGACGCTGCGACAAGTCGTTGTTGAGGGCGTCGCTTCCCTGGCTGTCGGTGAAGCCTTCGATCATCGCCGTGCGCTTGGGATGGAGCTTGAAGAAGCTCACGAGCTTGGACATGTCGCGCAGGCCACCGGAGCGCAGCTCGGACCGGCTGGAGTCGAACAGCACGTCACCCAGCGTGATCACGTCGCCGCGGTCAGTCTGCTTGGCGTTCAGGTCCCTGAGCTGCATTTCCAGGTCGGTTGCACGCGCCTTGTCCTGCTGCGCGCCGGCCTTGGCCACCGCGAGTTCGGCGCTCTTGTCGCGCGTGTCCTGCCGGGCGACGGAGGCGTTGCCCCGGGCCTGGTCGATCTCGGCTTGTGCCTTGTCGGCGGCCATGCCGGTCTTGGCGGCGGCAATGGCCTTCTCCCAGGTCTTCGTGCCGGTGGTCTCGCGGGCGATCGCGATGCGCTGCTGGGCCAGATAGGCCAGGTGATCGACCGTCTGCTGCTTCTCGCCGTGGGTCCAGGCTGCATCGGCGGTTCTCAGTGCCTCGCTGGCCTGCGACATTTCAGACGGTGCGAGCACGGTCGCCTGCGGGTCGCTTTGCAGCGCGCGATAGCTGGCGTGGGCGCGATCGAGTGCCTGGTTCGGCTCTGCCATCGTGCCGCATGCAGCCAGGACGGCGGCGATGGCCGCTCCGGGCACTGCGACGCGAACGCACAGCGTGGCCCACTTCTTCATCGACAGCGTGTTCATTGAGGACCTCCTGGTGCTGTTCGCAGTGCGTTGCGGTCCAGTTCGTCGTGCCAGCTGCGAGCCGCAGCCTGCGCATCGTTGGCGACCAGACGGGCCTTGATGGATTGCGTCTTGCTGACCGCGAGCTGCGCATCGGTCTGTGCCTGCTCGGCCAGGCGCTGGGCGACGCTGTAGTTCTTGTCCACCATGGCCTTCTCGGCGGTTGCCAGCTTGTCGTTTGCCAGGCGCAGTTCAGTGGGGGCGTAGGCCTGCGCTCCTGCCGCATTGGCGGCTTCGACCGAGGCCTTGGCCACGGTCATCTGCACGGTGGGCGGCGGGATCGTGCTGCAGCCTGCAGCGCCCAACGCCACGGCGCCGGCCATGGTCAGTGCGCCGGGCAAGAATGAGTATCTGGATGTCATTGAAGACTCCTGGTTCGGAATGGTCAAACGGGGCGCCGTGACAAAAGCTTGTCGATGCGGACGGGGTGGACTGCGGCTGCACCCGTGAAGCATGCGCAGCTCAGCGCGCGTGGTGAGTCTGGCGCGGCTGATGCACGCAGCTTGAGGCCCGCCCAGGCGCTCGTCTGTCTGCCACCGCACCAACGTCCGTGGGGGCAGTTTTGGACGAGATGACCTGTGCTGCCGGAGATGCCGCCCGTGCAAGCGTGACGACGAACTCGCTGCCCTTGTCCATGCCGTCGCTGTGGGCCGAGACCACGCCGCCGTGCAGTTCGACCAGGTTGCGCACGACGGACAAGCCGATGCCCAAGCCGCCGTTGCTCCGGCCGTGCGATGGTTCTTCCTGAGTGAAGAGGTCGAAGATGGAATCGATCATGTCCGGCCGGATGCCGGAGCCTTCGTCGCGCACACGGATGCTGACCTGCTGGGTGCCTTCGCCGCAGTGCACGCACAGGTCGACGATTCCGCCGGCAGGGCTGAACTTGACGGCGTTGTGCAGGAGATTGCTGAACACCTGGGTCAATCGCACCGCATCGCCCCTCACCCACACATCCCCGGGCATCGTCACCCGCAGGTGCACACGCATCGACTCCGCCAGGAATCGGTGGGTCTCGATGGCGGCCTCGATCACATCGCCCAGGCAGATCAACTCCGGGCGCAACCGAGACTTTTCGTGCGTGACGCGTGAAACGTCCATCAGGTCATCGACCAGGCGGGTCAGGTGCCCGACCTGCCGTTCAATGATGGCGGCGGCCTGCTTTTCGGCGACCGGTCCATCGAGGTGCTGCCGCGACAGCAGCGCTGCTGCCCACCGGATGGGCTGCAGCGGATTGCGCAGCTCGTGTGCCAGCATCGCAAGGAACTCGTCCTTGCAGCGGGCCGATCGCAGCAGTTCCAGTTCCGCTGCCTTTCGCAAGGTGATGTCCTGGGACACGCCGGCGAAGTGCAGCAACTGCCCGCATTGCGGCCGGACCGGGAGCGTTCTTTCTTCGATCCATCGCTGGGCTCCGTCAGGCGTGGTCCTGCGGTACTCCAGCACATAGCCTTCGCTGCCGGCCAACTGGTCGATCGAGTCTCTCAGCAACTGCCTGTCCTCGTCGTGCACTGGAATGAGCCACTCGCGGGAATTTCTGTACAGCTCCTGCGAATCTCCCATCCAATCGCGGTCGTAGGCGGGGCTGACATACAGGAAGCTCCCGGTGCTGGGTTCGTAGATCCAGAAGACATCGGTCAGGCTGTCGGCGAGCTGGCGAAACGGCTCCGTCGACGGTGGCAGGCTGTCTGCACACAAGCCGCGTGGGGTGGAGGCCGAAGACATGTTGCACCTGCCTCTGAAGTTTTCCCGGGGGATCAGGGATCACGGAAGACTGTGGGCATGTGCCGCGACCTTCTCTGTGCGCTTTCGAACAGATGCCAGGTAACGAAGTGAATAAGCTGGTTCCCGATGCTCTCTGCTCACCTGCACCGACGCGACAATGGCTGGCCTGCTGGCCTGGGAGGCCGCGTGCTCGCCGCTCTCACGCCGCTGCTTCAGCGGCTTCGCTTCACTGCGAAGGACGAGACCCAGCAGCGCTACCCGTCCGATGAAGCGGGCGCCGAGGAACCTCCGGCCTTCGTCGATACCCAGGCGACCTGGATGTGCCGTTGATGGGCGGTGAATCACCCCATCAACGACGCAGGCATCAGCCGAAGTTTTCGTCCGGCCTCAGGTAGCGCCATTGTCCGGGCGGCAAATCGCCCAGCATCACGCGGCCGATGCGCACGCGCTTGAGGCCGACGACCTTCAATCCCACCAGCTCGCACATGCGGCGGATCTGCCGCTTCTTGCCTTCCTTGAGCACGAAACGCAACTGGTCGTCATTGACCCACTCGACCTGGGCAGGCCGCAGCGCCTCGCCGTCGAGTTCCAGGCCGTGGTTGAGCAGCGCCAGCTTGTCGTCGCTCAGGCGGCCGCCCTCGATCATCTGCACGCGCACCAGGTATTCCTTCTCGGTGTCGCTGTCTTCGCCGATCAGTTGCTTGGCGATGCGGCCATCCTGCGTGAGCACCAGCAAGCCCACCGAATCGATGTCCAGCCGACCTGCCGGCGCGAGGCTGCGCAGGTGTTCGCGCAGGAAGCGGATGCCCGAGTGGTCATCGCGCCATTGGTTCTGGGGCGTGACGAGCACGGACGCCGGCTCGTAGCCATCTTCCGCCTGGCCGCTGACGTAGCCGATCGGCTTGTTGAGCAGCACGGTCACGCGCTGCGCCTGCTGGTGGCGGGCGCGGGCATCGACGGTGATGCGCTGGTCCGGCGTGACGCGCGAGCCCAGTTCGCTCACGACATGGTCGTCCACGCGCACCCAGCCCTTGGCGATCCATTCGTCGGCTTCGCGGCGCGAGGCGATCCCCAGCTCGCTCATGCGCTTGGACAGGCGCATGCTGCCGGGGATCTCGGGGTGGATGTCCTGGTGATCGTCGACGTGGTGCCTCGCATCGGCGGGTTTTCTGTGAGGCTTCCTCGCCCCTGCATCGGAGCGGCGTGCATCCGAAGGTACCGGGCCGGCGCGCCTGGGCTCGTCGGGCCTGGCGCGGCGGGGCGCGGCATCGCGCCGCACTTCACTGGGGACGCGCTCGCTGCGTTGCGGCGGACGCGACGCCTCATCGCGCGGGTCGGCCGGGGCCATGCGCCGCACCGAACCACCGCCGGAGAAGGCCGTGTTCTTGCCGCGCGAACTCTGATCCACGCCTTCCAGCGGATTGCGCCGCGGGGCCGGCTTCCGGTCGAACGCATCGCCTTCGTCGCGCCGCTTGAACTTCTCCGGCGGCTTGTCGCCGAAGCGCTGGCGCAGCTGTTCCTGGTAGCGTGCCTCGCGCTCGGCGCGGGCGGTCTGCGCCTCGGCCAGCGTCGGCCGCTTGCGGGGCGCCGAGCCCATGCCGCGGACGGGCGAGCGTTTGGGCTTGAGCGGGTCCGCCGGTGTTGCGGATGATTTCTTCAGCTTGATCGTGGCCATGGCAGACGGTGTGAAGGCTTCAGCGACCGCGCCAGAACAGCGCGTCGAGTTCGCGCATGGTGATCTGGCGCCAGGTCGGCCGGCCGTGATTGCATTGGTCGGAGCGCTCGGTGCGCTCCATGTCTCGCAGCAGCGCGTTCATCTCGTCCAGCGTGAGCTGCCGGTTCGCGCGCACCGCACCGTGGCAGGCCATGGTGGAGAGGATCTCGTGCTGCGCGCGCTGGATGACGCTGCTGGCGTCGTACTGCGACAGCTCGCCGATGACGCTGCGCGCCAGGTCGACGATGTCGCCGCTGGCCAGCGCCGCCGGGCAGGAGCGCACGGCCAGCACGGTGGGCGACAGGGCGGAGATGTCCAGCCCCAGCGTGGACAGCGTGTCGGCATGGGCCTCGACGGTGGCGATCTCCTGCGGCGTGGCCGGGAAGGTCGCGGGGATGAGCAGCGGCTGGCTCTCGATCTTCGTGCTGCCCAGGCTTGACTTCAGCCGCTCGTACACGATGCGCTCGTGCGCCGCATGCATGTCCACGATGACCAGGCCCTGCGAGTTCTCGGCCAGCACATAGACGCCGGCGATCTGCGCGATGGCGCGGCCCAGCGGCCATTCAGTGTCGCTGGGCAGGGACTGCGGCTGCGGCTGCGTGCTGGGCTGCAGCGTGGGCATGCGCGAGGCGGCCACGGGCTCGGCGGCGGGGCGCACGGTCCAGGACGCAGGCGGTTCCTGCGCGTAGAGCACGGCGGCCTGCTGCAATCCGAGCTGCCCTTGCGCGCCTTGCGGATAGTTGCCGCGCCAGGGGGCAGGCTGCGAGTCCAGCGCGCTGGGCCGGGGCGTCGGGTAGGACGATGCGGCATGGCCGTCGGCTGCCACTTCGCCGGTCGATGCAACGGGCGTGAATTCGGTGGCTTTCGGAATGGCAAGCGCCGCTTCCACCGCACGCTTCACGCCCTGGTGCACCTCGCGCGATTCACGGAAGCGCACTTCGATCTTGGTGGGATGCACGTTCACATCCACACGATCGGGCGCGATCTCGATGAAGAGCGCGTAGCAAGGCTGCCGCCCGCCGTGCAGCACATCCTCGTAGGCCGAACGCACGCCGTGGGCGATGAGCTTGTCGCGCACGAAGCGGCCGTTGACGTAGACGTACTGCTGGTCGGCCCGTGCCCGCGCTGACTCCGGCGTGCCGGCGCGGCCGATGATGCGCAACACGCCCATGTCGATGGACACGGCGCGGCTGTGCTCGATGAATTCTTCGCCCAGCACGTCGCGCATGCGCCCGTCGTGGTCGGCTCGGCGCCATTGCTGCACCAGCTTGCCTTCGTGCCAAACGGTGAAGGACACGTCCGGCCGCGTGAGCGCATGGCGGCGCACGGCCTCCACGCAGTGCGCGAGCTCGGTCGCTTCGCTCTTGAGGAACTTGCGGCGCGCGGGCGTGTTGAAGAAGAGTTCGCGCACTTCGACGCTGGTGCCGACACCCCGCGCGAACGGGGCCAGCTCGCCGGAGCGCGCGTCCAGCCGCTGCGCGTGCGGGCCGTCGGCCGTGCGGCTGGCGATGGACACCTCGGCCACCGAGGAGATGGCCGCGAGCGCCTCGCCGCGGAAGCCCATGGTGGACACGCTCTCCAGGTCGACCAGCGAGCCGATCTTGCTCGTGGCATGGCGCTTCAAGGCCATGGGCAGTTCATCGCTGGGAATGCCGTGGCCGTCGTCCTCGACCACGATCGCGCGAATGCCGCCCGCCACCAGCTTCACCGCGATCTCGGTGGAGCCCGCGTCCAGCGCGTTGTCCACCAGCTCGCGCACCACGGAGGCTGGCCGCTCGACCACCTCGCCCGCCGCGATCTGACTCACCAGCTCGTCGGGGAGCTCCCGGATGGGGCGGCGAGGGGCGGCGGACAACACGGCATTCATCAGGCCATTGTACGGAGCACCCTAGAATGCGCCGCCATGGATCTCCTGCACACGCTGATCGACTTCATCCTGCACGTCGACGTGCACCTGCAGAACTTCGTCGTCACCTACGGCGTGTGGGTCTACGCCTTGCTGTTCCTCATCATCTTCGTGGAGACGGGCGTGGTCGTCATGCCCTTCCTGCCCGGCGATTCGCTGCTGTTCGTGGTCGGCGCCATGTGCGCGCAGGGCAGCATGAACCTGGGGCTGAGCATCGGCCTGCTCATCGCCGCGGCGGTGCTGGGCAACCAGAGCAACTACACCATCGGCCGCTACTTCGGCCCCAAGGTCTTCCAGTGGGAGAACTCGCGCTTCTTCAACAAGAAGGCCTTCATGCAGGCGCATGAGTTCTACGAACGCTACGGCGGCATCACCATCGTGCTCGCGCGTTTCATGCCCTTCCTGCGCACCTTCGCCCCCTTCGTGGCGGGCGTGGCGCAGATGACCCGCCGCACCTTCTCCATCTACGACGTGACCGGCGGCACGCTGTGGGTGGGCGGGGTCACGGTGGCGGGCTATCTCTTCGGCAACATCCCCTGGGTGAAGGGCAACCTGGAGAAGATCATCTGGGCGCTGATCTTCGTGCCCGGCCTGCTGGCGCTCTTCGGTGCGTGGAAGGCTCGCCGCAAGGACAAGGCTGCCGCGCAGTCCTGACGCCGGCGTGCCTGCCGCGGCGTGGGGTCTGCCGGACACAGGCTGCGGCAACGGGAGCAGAATCCCGTGACGGCCGGCAGATGCGGCGGCCGGCTCTCCACACAGGAAGGACGGTGCGCCATGGCCCTGACCCACGCCGTGCCCGGCCAGCCCATCGACATCCGCCCGCTGGGCGATGCGCTGGGTGCCTCGGCCTCGCATGCCCTCATGAAGACCCACGCGCTGGAGCTGATGCGCATCGTGCTGATGGAAGGCGACCAGCTGCCGCCGCACAGCGCCTACGGCGAATGCACGCTGCAGTGCATCGAGGGCCTGGTCGAGGTGGAAGAGGGTGGTGTGGTGCACGAGCTGTACCCGCAGCAGGTGGTGCTGCTGCGCGCCCGCGGCGAGCATGCGGTGCGGGCGGTGCGCGATTCGTCGCTGCTGCTGACGGTGCAGTTGCCGCAGGGGCAGCCGGGGAGCCGCTCCTCCACGACCCATGAGGAGGATGAGCTCGCGGCTGAGGACGATCGGCCGTTCCCGTAGACGCCGGCTGTCCGTCTCCGCGGTTCGCAGATTCATCCGCGGCTTCGTTTTCCCGCGACGCCTCAGCGTGATCCCCCGACAGCATTCGTGCGACACGTTCCGGCACCCGCTGGAGCGACCCAGCCAAAGCGAAGGGGCCGTCCATGAGGATGAACACCATGAACGCCGTGCCGGCCAGCCTGAGCAGCGCCGGCCACGAGAAACTGATGGCTGCCCGTTGCGGCGTCGTCAAGCCGGCGACGAGCGAGGAGGAGGGCATCAGCGAGGACATTCGAAGCCTGCTCGACCAGATCGGCAAGCTGCTCCTTGCCGACATGAAGGCCCAGATTGCGCAATTGACCAGTGCCGACCTCGGCGCCGCGAAGACGCAAGACACTGAAGAACCGCCGCCGCCCTACCACGAGGTGAAGGACGACAAGCCTCCCGCCTACGCCAAAGCGAAGGTGAAGACCGAGGCTCCTGCGGCCGAGGCGGAACCCAGCCCCGAGCAGGCCAAGGTCAACCAGGAAAAGCTCCAGGGCATCGGCAACCACCCGCTGGGCCCTGACGACAAGCTGCTGCCGCCTTCGGACAAGCGCACCGCGCAGCAGGTGCTCGACAGCAAGGAAGGCGCGATCCTGAAGAACCTGGGCAACCAGGAAGGCGTGCGCGACAAGCTCAAGCAGACCGTCGGCGACTTCGAGAGCGACCCGCAGGCGGCGGCGCGCGGCATTGCCTACCTGCGCAAGATCAAGAACATGCCCAACCCGGACGGCAGCAAGCGTCCGGACGATGTGACGCAGAACGACAAGGTCGAAGGTGCGACCAAGGACGGCGACATCCGCTCAGGCACCGAACTGGCCATCCTGAAGGACTCGTTCAAGGGCGGGCCGCAGGTGCCCGACAAGGACGCGCCGGCCACCGTCGACAAGTCCAAGGCCTATGCCTGGATGAACAGCCAGAAGGCGCTGGCCCCGACCAACGACCCGCATGTGAAGAACGGCGGCAACTTCGTGAGCGATGCAGCGGTCATCGGCCAGAAGATCCTCAACGGGCTGGCCGATGTGTTCGACTTCGCCGGCAAGCTGTTCAGCAAGACGATCGGCAAGATTCCCGGCCTGGGCAAGATCGCCGGCTTCATCGGCGACACGCTGGCGGGTGCCGCTGCAGGCGGACTGCGGGTGGCCGGCGTGGCAGCGGTGGGCGGCGACGTGGGTGCCGCCGCCAAGGACATGGGCAAGGACATGCTTCAGAACACCGTCGAGAACGTGGTGGGAATCGTCGACCCGACCGGGCTGGCGGCCAAGAAGGTCGGCGAGGAAGCGCGCAAGGGGCTGGACCAGGCGATTCCCAGCACCAACGACGGCGACAAGTCCAAGGCCAGCGGCTACGACAGCCAGTCCAAGCCGCAGGAGCAAAAGCCGCAGAACAACCAGGACCAGCACAAGCCGAACCACGCCGGCAAGCGCCGCTGACGCGCGGCGCAGGCCTGCGGGTCAAGCCAGCCGGAACACCGCCACCGCGTCGACCAGCTTGCTGGCTTGCTGCTGGAGGCTCTCAGCCGCGGCGGCCGACTGCTCCACCAGCGCGGCGTTCTGCTGCGTGACCTGATCGAGCTGGCTCACCGCCGCATTCACCTGGCTGATGCCCGAGGTCTGCTCGCTGGTGGCCGAGCTGATGGCCGCGATCATCTGGCTCACGTGGTTCACCTGCCGCACGATGTCGGACATGGTGCGGCCCGCGTTGTCCACCTGCCCGCTGCCCAGGCCCACCTTCTCCACGCTGTCGTTGATCAGCGTCTTGATTTCCTTGGCCGCCTGCGCGCTGCGCTGCGCGAGCGAGCGCACCTCGGAGGCCACGACCGCGAACCCGCGTCCCTGTTCGCCAGCGCGTGCGGCTTCCACCGCGGCGTTCAGCGCCAGGATGTTGGTTTGGAAGGCGATGCTGTCGATCACGCCGATGATGTCGCTGATCTTCTTGCTGGCCGCGGTGATCTGCTCCATGGTGGCCACCACCTGGCCCACCGTCTCGCCGCCGCGCGCGGCCGCGTCGCTGGCGGCCTTGGCCAGGCGCTCGGCTTCGGCCGCGGTCTGCGCGTTGTTCATCACCGTCGAGGTGAGCTGCTCCATCGACGCGGCCGTCTGCTGCAGGCTGCTGGCCTGCGTCTCGGTGCGCTGCGACAGGTCGGAGTTGCCGGTGGCGATCTGGCTGGAGCCGGTGGCGATGTTGTCGCTGCCCTGGCGCACGCTGGACACCACGGCGGCCAGGCTTTCGTTCATGCCCTTGAGCGCGCGCAGCAGCTCGCCCAGCTCGTTGGTGCTGTGCACCTCGATGCGCGAGCCCAGGTCGCCGCTGGCCACGCGCCGCGCGATGGCGATGGCCTGCGACAGCGGCACGGTGATGCCGCGGCTGAGCACGACCATGGTGCTCACCACCAGCGCGCACGACAGCAGCAGCAGCCCGGCCAGCATCCAGGTCATGTGGCTCACGCGCTCTTCCACCACCTGGTCGTTCTGCGCCGCGCGCTTGACGAGGAAGTCCGACAGTTCGGTGGATGCCGCCGTGCCCACGCGGTAGCTCGGATTGATGCGCGAGATCAGCACCGTCTCGGCCTCGTCCCAGCGGCCGGCCTTGATCGCAGCGGCGGCATCGGCCACCGCCTTCACGCCCAGGCCGGCGCTCTTGTCGAACCAGGCATCGGCCAGCCGGCGCTCATCGTCGGACTGGATGCCCGCGTGGTACTGCTCCCACAGCTTGTTGATGCCGGCCGAGGCCTTGTCGATCGCCGCGAAGTGCACGTCCAGCGCGTGGTCGTGCAGCTTGGACCAGTCGAAGCCTGGGTTGTGCTGCAGGGCCTGCAGCACCTGGCTGCGGTTGGTCTCCATCAGCAGGCGGATCTGCGCGAAGTCGTTCTCCGTCTTCGCGTCGCGCAGCGAGATCTCGCGGTACGCCTGCCGCGTGTGCGAGTTGCCGTACAGGCCGAAGGCGCCGACGGCGGCAACGAGGACCATCAGCAGGCTCAGCGCCGCGATGATGAGTGTCTTGATCTTGAGGTTGGACAGCATGGTGTGGTGCTCCCTGAGACTCTGAATTGGCTCTTGAAAACGCTCTGTGCGCGCTGCGGTTCAACGCCCGCAGCGGCGGAAGAATCCGGCGATGCCCGGCGCCAGCTCGGCCGGGTGCTCGAACTCCAGGTAGGTGACGTCGCACAGGTTGTCCATCTCCCTGAGCAAGGTGGTCTTGATGGGTGCGTGCTTCCACACGAGGAACAGCACCGGCGTGCAGGCGCCGCGGAACACGTGGTACGAGAGCTCGAAGGCACTGCTCTCGCTCATGCCCACGCGGATGTTGATGAAGGCGTCGGCCTGCGACAGCAAGTGCAGCCGGTGTGCGCGGAAGGCCTTGGGCGTGAAGCGCTCGCCGGTCTCGGCTTCGAAGGACTGTCGGAAGGTCTGCGCGCTCTCGGCCTGGCAGCCGGTGAGGTAGCGAAACGGCTGCGCCTGCGTGTCATGGTGGCTGATCATCGCCAGCACGCCGGCCACGAGCTGCTGCTGCGATTCATCGGATTCCGTGAAGGGTTGTCGGATGAAGAGGTTGAAGGCCTCGGCCTCGTTCGCCGCGGCGGGCGTGTCGAAGGCACCACCGGCGCGGGCACCGGCCAGGAACGCATGCCAGGCGCGATCGGACTGGTTGGCGGCCCGGTTCTTCATCAGCGTGCGGGCCTCGATGACGGACTGCGACACCAGCGAGCCGCGCGGGCGCAGCATCTGCGCATCTTGCGCCTCGGCCACGCCGGCGAGGAAGGCCGACGAGAGCTGGTGGCGCAGGGCGGGGCGGTCTTCGGTGCCGCCTTGCTCTGCGGGAAGCAACTCGCTCAGCAGCCCTGAGACCTGCTGGCGCGTCCAGTTCCGTGGCTTCAGCGGGAGTCCCAGGCTGGTCCACAAATTGGCGTCCAGCGGACTGCTGGCCGTGTTGATGAAACGGTCGATGCTTCCCATGTTTTCTCCCTGAGTTCCGGACCAGGGCAAGCCCGCGCCAGCGAAGCCGCGACTGCCGGTGCATCAGGAAATCATGAGAACGGGATGCGGTTGCCCGCGCCGAGCATGTCGGCGCGCAGCCGGGCAGAACAGGTCCTGCCCTGAGCGTCTTGGCAACCCCGCTGTCATGGCTTCGAGAAGCTGTAGACCGGAAGCTTTGCGACCCCGACTTTCGAACGGGTGTGCCTTTGTCTAACGTCAGCGCTCTTCGTCAAGCGCCTGTGCGCAGCTTATCGGCGAAGCGGGTTGCGCACTTGAGTACATGCAGTTGCAATCGTGACGCATTGGACATCACTGGCAAGAACGCGTGGCCCTTGTAAAAACGCACGCCCCTTGTAATTCTGACAAGGGGCGTGCAGCTGCATGAAGGCCTTCAGCTCACCACGCCGAAGCCCGCGAAGTATTTCTTGAAGGTGCCGATCTCCATCGCGAAGGTGCCGTCGGTGTCCTTCAACGCGATGGGCCGCCACCAACTCACGTCGTAGGCGTAGACCGTGGCATCCAGCGAGCCCACGGTGGCCTCGGTGCTGCCCCAGGGATTGCGCAGCAGGATGTAGCGGCGGCAGTTGCGGTAGGCCCAGCCCAGCACGGTGTAGCAATGCGAACCCACCACGTTCGCGGCGCTGTAGTCCACGTGGTCGGGCGAATCGGCGCCCGAGCCGTAGGTCCAGGCGGTCATGGGGCGGATGGTGCGGTAGCTCAGGCAGTTGCTGCGCAGCGTGTTCCACAACTGGTCGGCCGAGCGGCTCGCGGTGTCGTAGTAGGCGCGGCTGCCGCCGGTGAGCTGCGCCGTCGCCCACACGCAGTCGCCCCAGCCGGTGGCGGTGATGTCGGGGTGGTCGGTGGTGGTGCCGGTCTTGAGCTTGGCGAAGGCCTTCTCGTAGATCGCGGGCCAGGCCTCGCCGTCTTCGCTCGAGCGGGCATAGATGGGAAAGCCGCCGGCCGTCTTGGGCACCGTCTCGCTCACTTCGATGTCGCGGTCCACGCCCTGCCCGTCGGGCTTGTAGAAGGTCACGCGGTCGAAGAACTGGCCCTGGCCCTGGCCGGTGGCGCGCGTCTGCTGCGCGATGCGATACGGCTGCGACCACGCGATGGCCGACAGCGCAGCGATGAAATAGCAATTGGCCACCGCGCCTTGCACCGGGTCGAAGAACTCCGCCGTCTCGTTGAAGAAGCGGCCCGCGTCTTCCCAGGTGCCGCCCGGCGGCGACCAGTCGACGCTGTTGCCAAGACGCAATGCAGGATCGTTGCTGATGGTGCGCACGACATCGGGCGTGTAGTTGCGGGCCATGCGCAGGTCGCGCACCGCCTGCGGCAGGTCCAGCGTGATGCGCAGCCGGCTGATGGTGCTCCAGTCGATGCAGGCGATGGCGAGGTCATCCAGCGCGTTGACGTTCAGTGCCTTGGCCACGTCCTTGAGCGTGGCGAGTCCGCCCAGCTCGGCCATCGGTGCGCGCTCCAGGTCGTCGCCGCCCTTGGGCACCTCGACGTCCAGCAGCGTGGAGCGCTGCGCGCGCATGCTGCCGTCCTCCTGCCGCGCGCCGCCGATGTACAGCGGGCCACCGAATTTCGGATCGAACAGCTCCTCGTAGGGCACGCCAAGCACCTGCTCGAGCATGGCGGGCTTGTCCTCGACCTGCTTCCAGTCGATGCGCCGGCCGGTCATCACCTCGGCCAGGGCGTAGGGGTTGATGACGCAGCCCGGCGCGGCGGGCCCTTTGGGCGGCTCGGTGAGCGCGGGACCGGTGAGCGCGGAATCGATGGTGGTGGCGATGGGCATGCATGTCTCCCCTGGTGGATGCATCGCCGCGAGGTTGCGGCGAGGCGTGAGGCCAGTGTGGGTGGTGCATGAACGCAGGAGCATCCCCACGGTTGGGGGAGCGAGGCCCTTCGAGCTAGGGCCCCTAGTTTGGCGGTGATGCCTCAGTCGAGGAACGCTGGAGGCTTGGGCAAGGCGGCGAAGTCCTGCGGCGAATGCTGCACGATCACGCGTGCCCGAAGCCGCTTCGTGATGGCTTCGACGCGGTGCATGGAAGCGAGCGTCGCCGCGCGGTCGGCATTGACCGTGGGCACGTGCTGGTGCTCGCGGCCTTCGCGGGTGAGGTAGAGGTCGCCGGACAGGATGACCGGGCCCGAGCGGGCCAGGCGCACCAGCAGCACGCTGCTGCCCGGCGTGTGCCCCGGCGTCTTGAGGATGCGCACGCTGCCGTCGCCGAACACGTCGAAGTCGCCGTCGATGAACTTCGTTCGTTGCGGGGGCCGGTTGGCGAGCAGTTCGGCGGACATGCTCACATGGGCCGGCTTGGCCAGCGCCCAGTCGAGTTCATCGCGATTGACGATCCAGGTCGCACGCTGGAAGAGCGAGGCCTGGCCGACGTGGTCGAAATGCAGATGAGAGAAGGCGAGCCACCCGACGTCATCTGGCGTGATGCCGATGTCGCGGAGCTGATCGGTGACGGGGCGATCCAGCCAGGTGCGAAAGCCGAGTTGATCCGCCATGGCTTGCGGGCTCAGTCCACCCGTGACGCTGGCGGGCAAGGCGGCTGGCAAACCGGCGTCCCACAGCAGCCAGCCCTTGGGATGCTGGATGAGGAAGCAGGGATCGGCCAGTTCAGCCGCACGGCCGTCGAAGTCGCCGGTGTCGGAGGCGGCGCCGAAGTCCTTGAAGCTGGCGTGTCCGCAATCGAGCGCGTAGAGGCGGGGCGTGGTCTGGGCCTCTGCGGCAGCGGCGTGCAGCGTGGAAATGGCGAGCACTGCGGCGGCGAGGAAGCGGCATCGGGTCATGGTGAGTAGCGAGCGTTGGGCTGCCTGCACTCTGAAGCACTGCGCCGCGTCGATAAAGCCTGCTATGGTGGATTCATTCCAAACCAATGGTGTTGAATCCATGGATCGCCTCACCAGCATGCAAGTGTTCGTCCGCGTGGCGCAACTGGGTGGCTTTGCAGCGGCCGCGAAGGAGCTCGACCTGTCGCCCACGATGGTGGCCAAGCACGTCCAGGCCATCGAGGCTCGGCTGGGCACACGACTGCTTCACCGCACGACGCGGCGGCAAAGCCTCACGGACACCGGCCGCCTCTACCTCGAACGAAGCATGGCGACGCTCGCTGAATACGCGGCCGCCGAAGCCGCGGCTTCCGAGTTGCAGGACACACCGCGTGGCACCTTGCGCGTGACCGCGCCGGTCGTGCTCGGCACGCACGGCATTGCACCCCTCGTGGCGAGCTACGCCGCCAGGCATCCGGGCGTGCATGTGGAGCTGGCGTTGCACGATCGCGTCGTGGACCTGATGGACGAAGGCTTCGACGTCGCCATCCGCTCTGGCCTGATCCACGATGACGGCCTGGTGGCACGCCCGCTTGCGCCGCTGCGCATGCTGCTGTGCGCATCCCCTGCCTATCTCAAGCGCCACGGCACACCGCGCCGCGTGCAGGACCTGGCCTCGCATGCGTGCCTGGGCTTCACGCACTGGACGCACAAGGATCGTTGGCGGCTCATCGGCCCCGAGGGCGAGGAGACCGTCCGCATCACGAGCCAGGTGCTCATCAACAACGGCGAGGCGATGCGGCAGGCAGCGCTGGCTGGCGGCGGTGTCCTCATGCAATGGGAGCTGCTGTTGCGCGATGACCTGAAGGCGCGGCGGCTGGTGCGCGTGTTGCCGAAGCACCAGCCACCGCCGCGTCCGGCGCATGTGGTGTATCTGCCGGAGCGCAGGCCGTCGGCGAAGGTGCGTGGCTTTGTCGAGCATGTGCTGAAGGTGTTGGGTCACGCTTGACAGTGCAGCTGGGATTCGTGGAACGTACTGGCACAGCGACGGCCCGAATCAAGTGCGACTCACTGTGCTTCGGTTGTTCCAACAAGTCTTCAAGGAGGTTCAATGAAACCAATTCAATCGAGGCGACCATTCCTGCTGCACAGTGGTGTGATGGCGGTTGGCGCTTCAGTGGCCCGTCCCGCACATACATCTATGCAATTTGAATGCACCAGAAGAGCCAGGGTCCAGCTGGTATTGAGCATTGTTGGCATCACGCTCGCAGTGCTTTGCCGTGCACAGGACCATCCCGCTGCTCCATCCACCGTACCGATGACGGCGTACTCTTCACCAGAAGTCGGCATCGGCATTGAAAGTTCGGGCGAGGGTATGGCAGCTCTCAACACTTACACCATTGGTGCAGCGCCTGGAGTTGCGGAAGCAACGCGTTGCAAGTCCACGAGGTTCGTCGACATTCCTGTGGTGGTGGACCGTTGGCTGCAGTTGACTTTTTCAGTTCCTCGCGATCAAAGGGCTGCCTACGTGGCCTGGTTGAACGCCACCAGCGAAGATGTGAACGTCAAGTCCAATGAGCAACTGCTGAAAGGGGCGTGGCATGCCTTGGCGAGCGGCTTCGATGCACTCGCGGGGCACGACGGACGACCGCGGGTTATTCGCTACGTGGTTCGCATGACGCCAGCTGACTGCACCTACATCGAGAAGATGCAATTCACGCCATCTTCTGCCAAGCGGCAACTGGTGTTTCCCATCGCGGTTCATGCCCCAGGCCTCCTCGGTCCCGCTTCGGCTTCAGTGATTCAGTCGCTGTTCGAAGTGACGGCGCACGAAACAACGCATGCCTTCGACATTTACCCCTACTCCGTCGAGCGATTGAAATGGCTGAAAAGCTCGGAGCCTGTGGCTGCTCATGACCCAGCCTCACCGATGAACCTGAACGCGGAGATCAGGGCCGTGTCAGTCGAGCGCTGTTTGAGGCGACTGATCATGCCGCGTCCTGAAGGCTTCGACTATCTCGCGAGCTTGTGGCTGGAGCACAGAACAGAATTCCAGCTGAAGGTGCAGCAAGAACCCCGTTTGCGAATCTGGGAACGGACCTTTGAGCGAGAGCAATCCCTGGTTGGGCCGAACATTTTGTCCAATCGTGATGAGGACGTTGTTCGGCTGCTGGGGCAATGTGCCATCTACATGCAGGACAAGGACACCGTCGATTCCTATGCGGCATCCGGCGCGGGCCAACTGGCCGCCGCCAAGGTTTTCAGAAACGTCCGATCTTCCTGGGCTCCGGTGCACTTCAAAGACTATTCGTATCCCCCCTGATACATCCCTGCGAGGCCTCGGGGCTTTGTCGCCTCGCGGATCGCTTGCCACACAATCCGCCGCTCATTCCGAGCCAGCTTGCGGCATGAAGCTTGCAACCTGCGCCCACGTTCGAACAACAGGGAGGGTTCGTGGCGGAACGCAATGTCTTGTCCGTGCTGCTGGTGGCCGTGACGCTGCTTGCGAGCATGGTGTGCAGCCGTGCCGAAGCAGCGCAAGCCAGGTGCCTCACCGACTGCACGCCGCGCATCGGCATCGTCTCGGCCTTCGGGCAGGAGGCGGACATCCTGGTGGCGCAGACCGCACGCAAGCGCAGCGTGGTCATCAACGGCAACCGTTTCACCACCGGGGTCTTGCGCGGCAATCGCGTGGTCATCGTGCTGAGCGGGGTGAGCATGATCAACTCGACCATGGTGACCCAGCTCATGCTCGACCACTTCCGGGTCGAGCGGTTGATCATGAGCGGCATCGCCGGCGGCGTGAACCCGGCGCACCACGTGGGCGACGTGACGATTCCCGAGCGTTGGTCGATGCCGATGGAGGTCTATTGGAACCATGACGGCAGCCCGCCCGCGCCGTGCGGCTCCGCCGGTGACGTGTCCTGTCTGGGCCTGAAGCTGGCCAGTGTCGATGGCAAACCAGTGCCGTCCTTCAACTTGCCGGAAGCACCCACGGGTCTCTTCATGCGCGAGAACTTCGTGATGACGTCTGCCAATTCGCCCAAGGGGGAGTTCCGGTTCGACTACCCGGTCGATGAGGCCATGATGGGCGTGGCGCGCAGCATCCAACCGGTGCTTCAACGGTGCGGTCCCAAGGCAGTCCAGACGCCAGGCGCCGAGCCGGACCCCAAGCAATGCGTGGCCGCGCAACCCAAGCTGATCGTCGGCGGCCGCGGCGTGTCGGCCACCGTCTTCCTCGCCAACCCGCACTACCGCCGTTACCTGTTCGAGCAACTCCAGGCGCAGACCTTCGAGATGGAGACGGCGGCTTTCGCGCATGTGGCCTATGCCAACCAGGTGCCCTACATCGCCTTCCGCAGCCTGAGCGACCTGGCCGGCGCGGAGGAATTCAATGCCGACGTCGGTGCACTGTTTTCGAGCGGACTGGCCGAAGCCAACGCCTCGGCGGTGACGCTTGCCTTTCTCGATGCGTGGGCCCGGCAGCCCCGCAAGCACGGAGCCCGCCCATGACGCCAAGCCTCATGAAGACCCTGCGCGCCTGCGCCATCCTGGCCGGCCTGGCTGCCTCATGCGTGGGCGCCTGGGCGCAAGGCGCAACGCCCGCACCACGAGCGCTCAAGGTGCTCATCATCACGATGTTCGAGCCCGAGGCCGCGCCGTGGATCGAGCCCTTGCACCTCACTGACAAGGTGCCCGTGCCCGGCCTGCTGCCTGACAGCCCGGCCCTGCGCTGCAACGCCGACGATGTGTGCCTGCTGACCGCCGGCATGGGGCACGCCAATGTGGCCGCGTCCACGCTCGCCGTGACGCTGGACCCGCGCTTCGACCTCACGCACACCTGGTTCCTCATCGCAGGCATCGCGGGCATCGACCCCGCACAAGGCACGATCGGCTCCGCGGCCTGGGCGCGGTACCTGGTGGACTTCGGCATCGCCCACGAGATCGATGCGCGCGAGATGCCCAAGTCGTGGAAGACGGGCTACTTCGGCATCATGACGAAGCAGCCCGGCGAGAAGCCGAAATTCGACTACCACACCGAGGCCTTCCAGCTCGACGAGGCCTTGCTGCAGAAGGCCCTGGCCCTGTCGCGCAACGCCACGCTGGAAGACAACGACAAGGCGCGTGCCTACCGCGCTCGCTACAAGTCGGCGCCGGCCAACCAGCCGCCGGCGGTCATCCAGTGCGACACGCTGGGCGGCGACACCTGGTGGCACGGGCACCGCCTGGGCGCGCACGCCCGCGAGTGGACCCGCCTGCTCACCGACGGCAAGGGCCGCTACTGCACCACGCAGCAGGAAGACAACGCCACCTACAACGCATTGATGCGTGCCGCCGCCGCAGGGCGCGTGGACATCAAGCGCCTGGCCGTGCTGCGCACCGGATCGAACTTCGATCGCCCCGCGCCGGGGCAATCCGCACATGCATCGCTCATCGCGTCGACCACTGGTGCATCGGGCGGGTTCATGCCGGCCACGCACAACCTCTACAAGGTCGGCGGCCCGCTGGTGGAAGACATCGTGCGCCATTGGGACCAGTGGCGCGAGGGCGTGCCGCCGCCCTGACATCCGTCCTGACAAACGTTTGTGCGAACGGCACCGCGCGTGGCATGACGGTTGCGAAAGACGGTGCATTACTTCAACAGAGGGACTGCCTCATGCCTTCACTCGCCATCCGAGCGGGCCGCGCCATCGTGGCCCGCCCAGCGCATTGCCCCGCCTTGCCGAGCCCGCTGCCCGCCATGCTGGCCCTGGCCTTCGCGGGTTCCGGTGTGCTTGCCCAGGACGCCAAGCCCAACGTGCTGGCACCGGTGGTCGTCACTGCCGAGCGGCGCGCCGAGAACATCAAGGACGTGCCAGTCTCGGTCAGTACCATCGGCGGCGAAACGCTGGACGTGCTGAACTCCGGCGGCGAGGACATCCGCTTCCTCTCCGGCCGCGTGCCCAGCCTGAACATCGAGTCGTCCTTCGGACGTGCCTTTCCGCGCTTCTACATCCGCGGCTACGGCAACACCGACTTCCGGCTCAATGCCTCGCAGCCCGTGTCGCTCATCGTGGACGACGTGGTGCAGGAGAACCCCATCCTCAAGGGCTTTCCCATCTTCGACACCGACAAGGTGGAAGTGCTCGCCGGTCCGCAGGGCACGCTGTTCGGACGCAACACGCCGGCCGGCGTGGTGAAGTTCGATTCGGTCGCCCCCAGCCAGAAGGCGGGGGGCTATTTCAACGGCGGCATCGGCAGCTTCAACAGCGTGAACCTCGAAGGGGCCTACACCGTGCCCTTGAATGCGCAGTGGTCCACGCGTGTGTCGGCCCAGGTGCAGCATCGCGGCGACTGGGTGAAGAACACCTTCGCCGCCGGACCCACGCAAGACCTGGAAGGCTATGACGACAGCGCGTTGCGAGGACAACTGCTGTACCAGCCCTCGCGCGACTTCAGCGCGCTGCTCAACCTGCACGCGCGCGACCTGAGCGGCAGCGCGCGGCTCTTCCGCGCGAACATCATCAAGAAGGGCAGCAACGACCTGGTGGATGGCTTCGACCCGAAGCAGATCTCCATCGACGGCAAGAACGAGCAGCGCGTCAACACCAGCGGCACCAGCCTGCGGCTGAAGTGGCAGCTCGATGGACTTGCACTGCATTCCATCACCGGCTATGAGACGGTGCGCAGCTTCAGCCGCGGCGACATCGATGGCGGCTACGGTGCCGCGTTCGCGCCGCCTTCGGGACCGGGCACGATTCCGTTCCCCTCCGAGACGGCCGATGCGATGCGGGGCCACGGCCAGTTCACGCAGGAGTTCCGCGTGGAATCCACCGCGGCCGGCCCCTTGAAGTGGCAAGGCGGCGTCTACCTCTTCCACGAGGACTACCACATCGACAGCAGCAGCTACGACTCGCTGGGTGGCGGTGCGCAAACGGGGCTCACCACCACGCGGCAGAAGAACGACGCGTGGGCGCTGTTCGGCTCGGTCAACTACGAGCTGAGCCCGGTGCTCAAGCTGCGCGGCGGCCTGCGCTACACGCATGACAAGAAGGACCTCGCGACCGATCCGGACCCGTCGCTGGATGCATCCAACGGCTTGTCCACCAACACGAGCGACTCCAAGGTGAGCTGGGACCTGAGCGGCACCTACGCGCTGACGCCTGAGGCCAACGTGTATGCGCGCATCGCCACGGGCTTCCGCGGCTCCAGCATCCAGCCTGCGTCGCCCTTTGGTGCCATGTCGTCGGCCGGGCCGGAGAGCACCACGTCCTACGAAGTCGGCGTGAAGGCCGACGTGTTCGATCGCCGTGCCCGCGTGGCCTTCAGCCTCTTCCACTACGACGTGCGCGACCAGCAGCTCACCGCGGTCGGCGGCACCAGCAACCTCACGCGGCTGCTCAACGCGAAGAAGTCGATGGGGCAGGGCATCGAAGGCACCGTCGAGGCTTACCTCGCGGACAACCTGCTGGTCACGCTCAACGGCAGCTACAACCTCACGAAGATCAAGGACCCGGGGCTGGCGGTGGGCGTGTGCGCCGCCTGCACCGTGCTGGATCCGGTCAACAGCTCAGGCCAGGCCCTGATCGACGGCAACCCGCTGCCCAACGCGCCGCGCTGGATCGGCAACGTCACCGTGCGCTACGGCGTGCCGGCGGCCAACGGCGGCGAGTACTTCGTGTTCACCGACTGGTCGTACCGCAGCAGCGTCAACTTCTTCCTCTACGAGTCAAAGGAATTCACAGGGCGCTCGCTGCTCACCGGCGGACTGCGCGTGGGCTACTCGTGGGCGAACGGCAAGTACGAGGCGGCGCTGTTCGGCCGCAACATCACCAACCAGATCCGCGTGACCGGCGGCATCGACTTCAACAACCTGACGGGCTTCATCAACGAGCCGCGCACCTGGGGGGCGCAGTTCAAGGCGATGTTCTGATCAGATCGGCGTGCGCAGAGGCCGGCCGGCGAAATGCAGGTCAGCGTTCTCCAGGAAGCATTCCAACGAAGCCTGCATCGACTCCGGCGACCAGCCGGCGATGTGGGGCGTGAGCACCACGTTCGCCAGGTCCAGCAGTTCGGCCGGTGGCTTGGGTTCGGTCTCGTAGACGTCCAGGCCGGCGCCACCGAGTTCACCGGCGCGCAGTGCGGCGGCCAGGGCCGAGGTGTCGACGACGCTTCCACGCGCGATGTTGACGAGGAAGCCTTGCGGGCCCAGCGCCTGGAGCACGGACGCGTCGATGAGGTGCTTCGTCGACGCGCCGCCGGGCGTGGCGATGACGAGGACATCGCACCATTCGGCCAGCGCCTGCACGCTGTCGAAGTAGCGGTGGGGCACGTCGTGGCGCGCTGACCGGTTGTGATAGCCAACCGGCATGTCGAAGGCGGCGCCGCGCTGCGCGATCTTCTTGCCGATGGTGCCCAGGCCCAGCACGCCCAGCCGCTTGCGTGCCAGCTGCGGGCGCATCGGCAGGTCATCTCGCCACAGGCCTTGGCGGCAGGCCTTGTCCAGCGCAGGAATGGCGCGCACGGTGGCGAGCATCAGCGCCAGCGCGTGGTCGGCCACGCAGTCGTCGTTGGTGCCGGCACCGTTGGCCAGGGCGATGCCGCGGGCGCGTGCATAGTCCACCGCCAGGTTCTCGTAGCCGGCGCCGAGTGCGCAAGCCAAGGTGAGCTTGGGCATTGCGTCGATCTCGTCAGCGCGCAGGCCAGTGACGCCATTGGTGAGGACGATCTCTACCCGTGTGCCATGTGAAGCCACCGCCGCAGCCCGCTCGGAAGCCGTGGGTGCATGGATCACCTCGAACCGCTCGTGCAGCGTGCTCAGGCTGCGCTCGCCCATGGTGATCAGCAGAAGCAACGTGCGTTTCATCATTCCGTCCCGAACAGCCGAACGTCTTCATCGCTGCCGGCAAGGCGGATCAGCTTCTCGAACTTCAGGCCTACCTTGCCCAGCAGCCGGATGGACTTGTCGTTGTCCACCGAGGTGATGGCCACCACGCGCGGCAGCTTCAGTGTCTGGAGGGCATGCGCCATCACCGCGTTGGCCGCCTCGAACGCATAGCCCTGGCCGCTGTGGCGCTCCAGGAAGGCGAAGCCGATGTCCACGTCGTCCAGCGTGTCGCGCTTGATGAGTCCGCACATGCCCAGCGTCGCGCCGTCGCTCTTGCGCTCCACCGCCCACAGCCCGAAGCCATGCTTGCCGTACATCGCGACCGGCCCTTTCTCGATGTACTCGCGCGCTGCGTCCTCGGTGCGGATGCCGCGGTCGCCGATGAAGCGCAGCCAGCCCGGCTCGTTCAGCAGTTCGAGGGTGAAGGCGGCGTCGCCTTCGTGGAGTTCGCGCAGTCGGGTGCGTTCGGTCTCGAGAATGCTCATGCGTTGGGTGTTCTACAGCGTGCGTTGCCGTGCCAGCGGCGGGTTCTTGGCGAAGTAGCGCTTGATGCCGGTGGTCAGCGCATCCACCAGCTGCGACTGGTACTTTGCGTCGCGCAGCTTGGTCTCTTCCTCGGGGTTGGAGATGAAGGCCGTCTCCACCAGGATGGACGGGATGTCGGGCGCCTTCAGCACCGCGAAGCCGGCCTGCTCCACCGAGCCCTTGTGCAGGCGGCCGACCTTGCCGATCTGCCCCAGCACCTCGTGGCCGATCTTCATGCTGTCCTTGATCTGCGCGGTGGTGCTCATGTCCAGCAGGGTGCGCATCACGCTCGCATCCTTGGCCTTGATGTTCACGCCGCCCACCAAGTCGGCGGCGTTCTCCTTGTCAGCCATCCAGCGCGCGGCGCTGCTGCTGGCGCCGCGCTCGCTCAAGGCAAACACCGACGCGCCGCGCGCCTCGGGCGTGAAGAAGGCATCGGCGTGGATGGAGACGAACAGGTCCGCCTGCACGCGGCGGGCCTTGCGCACGCGCTCGTGCAGCGGCACGAAGAAGTCGGCGTCGCGCGTGAGCATGGCGCGCATGCCGGGCACGGCGTTGATCTCATCGCGCAGTTGCAGGGCCACCTGCAGCACCACGTCCTTCTCGCGCAGGCCGCTGGGGCCGACGGCGCCGGGGTCCTCGCCACCATGGCCTGGGTCGAGTGCGACGACGACGAGGCGGTCGAACCTGGTCTGGTGCTGCTGGGCAGTGACGACGGCATTGGGTGTCGACGCGGCCGTCACCGGAACCGACGCCGGCGGCGCCGTCGCCAGGCCCACGCCCGATGCCGCGCTCATGGGCTTGTCCACCTTGCCGATGAACTCGCCCAGCGCATCGCGCACGGCCTTGGCCGCCTGCTGCTCCGCCGCTTCCTTGTCGCGGATGAGCGCGAGCAGCGGGTCATGCTCCTGCGTCGGGTATAGGTCGAACACCAGCCGGTGCTGGTAGGCCGCCACCGGCGACAGGGTGAACACCTGCGGCGCGGTGGGCTGCTTCAGGTCGATCACCAGGCGGACCACGCGCGGCAGGTTCTGCCCGACGCGCACGCCGGCGATGTAGGGGTCGTCCGAGCGCACCTTGCCCACCAGCTCGCGCAGGCTCGGGCTGAGTTCGAGGCCGTCCACGTCGATCACCAGGCGCGAGGGGTTCTCGGCCATGAAGTGCTTGGCGGACAAGGCGGCATCGGACTCGATGGTCACCCGCGTGTAGTCCTGCGCCGGCCAGACGCGCACGGCCACGATGCTCGCGCCGAAGGCCAGCTCGCGGCTGCCCAGCAGCAGGGCCAGCGTGCCCATGGCGCGCAAGGCGGCGCGGCGCGACATGCGCGGATCGGGCTGCATGGGCACGAGGTCGGGAAGTTCCGCGGCGCTCATTTCAGCAGCTCCTGTCCGAGCGGCGTCAGCGCCGCGAGGCTCACATGGCGCTCGTCATGCTCGCCGATGGCGATCGCCACGCGCAGGTCGGGCACGGGCAGCAACCCATGCGCCTTGTCGGGCCATTCGGTCAACTTGAGGCCTTCGGCAACGAACACGTCGCGAAAGCCGGCGTCTTCCCATTCCTGCGGGTCGTTGAAGCGGTAGAAGTCAAAGTGCCAGGCATTGAATTCCGGCAGCTCGTAGGGCTCCATCACCGCGTAGGTCGGGCTCTTGATGCGGCCTTCGACGCCCAGCGCATGCAGCAGGTGGCGCACGAAGGTCGTCTTGCCGGCACCCAGCGTGCCATGCAGTTCGATGAAGGCGCGCCGGATGGCAGGGTGGGCCGCCAGCCGGGCGGCGGTGGCGGCGCAATCGGCCTCGCCGGACCAGACGAGGCTTGCGGTTTCTAGAATCGGTGGATGACCGGTGCTCAAGACTTGAATGCGGATGCGTTGTTGCCCTTGCTGCGGCAATGGGCCGCGGCACTGGGATTTTCACAGATCGGTGTGGCCGATGTGGACCTGGCCAGCGCCGAGCCGGGGCTCATGCGCTGGCTGGACAACGGCTTTCACGGCTCCATGGACTACATGGCCACGCACGGACTCAAGCGCGCGCGTCCAGCAGAACTCGTGCCCGGCACGGTGCGTGTCATCACCGCGCGCATGGACTATCTTCCCTCGAACACGCCCGAGGGCTGGCAGGCCATCGAATGGCAGCGGCTGGCCGATCCAATGCAGGCCAATGTGTCGATGTACGCACGAGGCCGCGACTATCACAAGGTCTTGCGCTCGCGGCTGCAGAAGCTGGCCGACCAGCTGGCGGAGGAAGTCGGTCCCTTCGGCTTTCGCGTGTTCACCGATTCGGCCCCGGTGCTGGAGGTGGAACTCGCCTCGCGCAGCGGCATCGGCTGGCGCGGCAAGCACACGTTGACGCTGCACCGCGAGGCCGGCTCCATGTTCTTCCTGGGCGAGATCTACGTGGACATGCCGCTGCCGCTGACCGAGCCGGTGCAGGCGCACTGCGGCAGCTGCACCGCCTGCATCGACGTGTGCCCGACCAAGGCCATCATCGCGCCCTACCGGGTGGATGCGCGCCGCTGCATCGCCTACCTCACCATCGAAGACCGCGGCCCCATCCCCGTGGAGATGCGCGCGGCCATCGGCAACCGCATCTACGGCTGCGACGACTGCCAGCTCGTGTGCCCCTGGAACAAGTTCGCCCAACGCGCCACCGTGCCCGACTTCGATGCGCGCGAAGGCCTGTCCGATGCCCAACTGCTGCACCTGTGGGCCTGGAGCGAAGACGACTTCCTGCGCTACACCGAGGGCAGCCCCATCCGCCGCATCGGGCATGAGGCGTGGCTGCGCAACATCGCCGTGGCCCTGGGCAACGCGCTGCGGGCAACCGGCCGTGGGGACATCGCCGACGCGTTACGCTCGCGGCGAGAATCCGCCTGCGCGCTGGTGCGCGAGCACATCGACTGGGCCCTGGCCCAGGCCGGCCTCGGGGAAAACTCGGGGGGTGGATCGTAGTTCCCACAATCGCGCGATCAGCGCGCGGCGTCACCATGCTCGTCAACAAGAAGGCGGCGGGCGAGGGAGTCGCGCGGCGCCGGACGGCATCGCAACAGGAGACTTCATGCAACGCAGAACCGTGGTTCAAGCAGGCCTGGTGGCCGCCTCGCTCATCGCAGCAGGTGGCGCATGGGCAGAGACTTATCCGTCCAAGCCGGTGCGGCTGATCGTGCCGTTCGCACCCGGCGGCACCACCGACATCGTGGCCCGCGTGGTCGCCGAGAAGGCCGGCCCGGCGCTGGGCCAGACCATGCTGGTCGAGAACAAGGCCGGTGGCGGCGGCTCGGTGGGCGCCACCGAAATTGCGCGGTCCACACCCGACGGCTACACGCTGGGCATGGCCACCGTGTCCACCACCGCGGCCAACCCGGCCATCAACCCGAAGATTCCGTACAACCCGCTGACGGACTTCACGCCGATCATCAACGTGGCGGCCACGCCGAATGTGATCGCGGTGCATCCGTCCTTCCCGGCCAAGGACTACAAGAGTTTCCTGGCCCTGGTCAAGGCCAACCCCGGCAAGTTCAGCTACGGCACGTCCGGCACCGGCGGCATCGGCCACCTGCAGATGGAGCTGTTCAAGAGCCTGACGGGCACCTTCGTGACCCACATTCCCTACCGCGGTGCGGGCCCTGCGCTGAATGACACGGTGGCCGGCCAGGTGCCGATGATCTTCGACAACCTGCCGTCGGCGCTGCCCTTCATCAAAGACGGGCGGCTGATCGCCATCGTGGTGTCGGCGCCGACCCGCCTGCCGCAGCTGCCCAACGTGCCCACGTTCAAGGAAGTGGGCCTGGAGCCGGTGAACCGCATGGCCTTCTACGGCATCCACGGTCCGAAGGGCTTGCCCAAGGACGTGGTCGACAAGGTCTACGCGGCGGTGAAGAAGGCGGTGGATGACCCGGGCGTCAAGAAGCGCATCGAGGACACGGGCTCCATCATCATCGCCAACACGCCGGATCAGTTCGCCACGCAGATCAAGGCGGAGTACGACGTGTACAAGAAGGTGGTGGCCGACCAGAAGCTCAAGCTCGACTGAGGCCGGACCTCGTTGTCCATTCCAGGGGCCTGCGGGCCCCTTTCTCTTGGGCGCCTTTCTCTTGGTCGCCTGAAGCACAATCGCGTCACGCATGAGCATTCCCGCCGCCAGCCAGGAGAGCATCGACCGCTTCATCGACGCCCTGTGGGTCGAGGACGGCCTGTCCGCGAACACGCTCGCGGCCTACCGGCGCGACCTCACGCTGTATGCGCAGTGGCTGGGCAAGACGCACGAACGCGACCTCAGCGCCACGCGCGAGACCGACCTGCGCGAGTACAGCGTCGCCCGGCACGCCGGCAGCAAGGCCACCAGCAGCAACCGGCGGTTGACGGTGTTCAAGCGCTATTTCCGCTGGGCCCTGCGCGAGCACCTCGCCACGGCGGATCCGACCCTGCGGCTGCTGGCGGCCAAGCAGCCGATGCGCGTTCCGAAGGTCCTGAGCGAGTCGCAGGTGGAGGCCTTGCTGACCGCACCTGACGTGGACACGCCGCTGGGCCTGCGCGACCGCACGATGCTGGAGCTGATGTACGCCAGCGGCCTGCGGGTGAGCGAGCTGGTCGGGCTGAAGACCGTGCATGTGAGCCTGGCCGAAGGCGCGCTGCGTGCCACCGGCAAGGGGGCCAAGGAGCGGCTCGTGCCCTTCGGCGAGGAGGCGCATTCCTGGATCACGCGCTACCTGGCGGAGGCGCGCAGCGACATCCTGCAGGGCCAGGCCAGCGATGCCCTGTTCGTCACCGCCCGCGGCGGGCCGATGACGCGGCAGATGTTCTGGAAGCTCGTCAAGCAGCATGCGCTGCGCGGCGGCGTGCACGTGCCCTTGTCGCCGCACACGCTGCGCCACGCCTTCGCCACGCACCTGCTCAACCACGGCGCCGACCTGCGCGCGGTGCAGATGCTGCTGGGCCATGCGGACATCTCCACCACCACCATCTACACCCACGTGGCCCGCGAGCGGCTGCGCACCATGCATGCGCAGCACCATCCGCGTGGCTGAGGCCTCCGCCGTCATCGGTCTTTCACAAGCCTGCCATGACCGCGTCACCCGCGTGAGAAACCATGCGGGTCCATGCAACGCGACGCCAACTTCCTGCGCGCATGGAACGATGCCGCGCCCGACGCCCAGCCGGAGCCCGAGCCCCGGCTGAGGTTCCGCAGCGTCTGGATCTCGGACCTGCACCTGGGCACGCCAGGCTGCCAGGCGCATGCGTTGCTCGACTTCCTCAAGCACGTGGAGAGCGAGAACCTCTTCCTCGTGGGCGACATCATCGACGGCTGGCAGCTCAAGCGCAGCTGGTACTGGCCGCAGGCACACAACGACGTCATCCAGAAGCTGCTGCGCAAGGCCCGCAAGGGCACGAAGGTCGTCTTCATCCCCGGCAACCACGACGAGTTCGCGCGCCGCTACGTGGAGCACAACTTCGGCGGCGTGGACGTGGCCGAGGAGTGGGTCCACGAGACGGCTGACGGCCGCAAGCTGTGGATCATCCACGGCGACCTCTTCGATGCTGTCATCCAGTGCGCCAAGTGGCTGGCCTACGTGGGCGACAGCGCCTACGAGTTCACGCTGCGTCTGAACCGCTGGCTCAACTCGCTGCGTGCGCGGCTGGGGCTGCCGTACTGGTCGCTGTCCAAGTACCTCAAGCTCAAGGTCAAGCGGGCGGTGAGCTACGTGGGCGACTTCGAGAACGCCGTGGCGCGCGAGGCCCGCAAGCGCGGCATGCACGGCGTGGTGTGCGGGCACATCCACCATGCGGAGCTGCGCGACATCGACGGCATCCTCTACGCCAACGACGGCGACTGGGTGGAAAGCCTCACGGCGCTGGTCGAGCATGCGGATGGACGGCTGGAGATCATCGATTGGTCCAAGCCGCCACTGCCTGCGGCGCAGCCGGTGCTGGTTCAGGAACAACAACTGCCGGTGGCTGCATGAGCCCCGCCCGGCCGCCCGAAGGGGCTCGCGCCGCAGTGCGCAGCACGGAGGCTCCCAGATGAAGCTTGCACTTGTCACGGATGCCTGGTTGCCGCAGGTCAATGGCGTGGTCACCACCTTGCTGGAACTGCAGGACGGCCTGTGGTCCCGCGGGCACGAGGTGGCGGTCATCGAGCCCTCCGCCTTCCGGCGCTTCGCCTGCCCGGGCTACCGTGAGATCGAGCTGGCCTGGCTGCCCGGTGCCCAGGTCGAGCGCATGCTCGACGAGGCGCAGCCGGATGCGATCCACATCGCCACCGAAGGCCCGCTGGGCAGCGCCGCGCGCCGCTACTGCCTGAAGCGAGGCCTCGCCTTCACCACCGCGTTCCACACGCGCTTCCCCGACATCCTGGCCAAGGCGCTGCACGTCCCGCAAAGCTGGGGCTACGCCTGGTTCCGGCGTTTCCACGCACCGTCGTCGGGCGTGATGGTGCCCACCGAAGGCATGCTGAAGATCCTGCAGGGCTACCGGTTCCAGAACCTGCGCCAGTGGTCGCACGGCGTGGACCTGTCGCTGTTCCAGCCCACGCCGGATGCGGACCTGAAGATGCCGCACCCGGTCTTCCTGTACGTGGGCCGCGTGTCCTACGAGAAGAACCTGGAGGCCTTCCTGACACTGGACCTGCCCGGCACCAAGGTGGTCTACGGCGTCGGGCCGTTGCTGGACTCGCTGCGGGCGAAGTACCCCGAGGTGCAGTGGCGCGGCGTGGTCCCTCGGACCGAGCTGGTGAAGATCTACAGCGCCGCCGACGTCTTCGTCTTCCCAAGCCACAGCGAAACCTTCGGCCTGGTCATGCTGGAAGCCATGGCCTGCGGCCTGCCGGTGGCGGCCTTCCCGGTGCCTGGCCCCCTGGACGTGGTGGGGTCTTCCGACGGCGGCGTGCTGCACGACGACCTGCGCCACGCGGCGCTGGAGGCTTTGAAGATTCCCAGAGACCGGGCCCGCGCCAGGGCTTTGGAGTTCGACTGGAAGCCGGTGTGCGACCAGTTCATCAGCTTCCTGGTGCCCGTGGGCGCTGGCCGGGAGGGGACTGTCACGAAACCGTCGCGAAATGTTCATAAACTGAGTTCATGAGTCCCGACACTGCTGCGGTCAGTGCCTTGCCTGCACTGCTCAGCCGCGAACGCGCCATCCTTGAATTCAATCGCCGCGTCCTGGCCCAGGCCAGGCGGGTGGACGTTCCCTTGCTGGAACGGCTGCGCTACGTCTGCATCGTCTCGTCCAACATGGACGAGTTCTTCGAGGTGCGCTTCGCCGACTACATCGAGGCGGCCCGCCAGCCCGGCGCGGGCGTGTCCAACCGCGACCTCGAATCCGTCGCCGCCGAGGCGCACGCCATCATCGACGAGCAGTACGCCGTCTTCAACGACGAGGTGATGCCGCTGCTGCAGCGCGAAGGCATCGTCATCCTCAACCACTTCGACCGCAATGAGCAGCAGCGCAAGTGGGTGGACGACTTCTTCCAGAAGCAGGTGCGGCCGCTGCTGGTGCCGGTGGGGCTGGACCCCTCGCACCCCTTTCCGCAGGTCGCCAACAAGTCGCTGAACTTCATCGTGCGCCTGAGTGGGCGCGACGCCTTCGGCCGCGAGAACACCATCGCGATCGTGAAGGTGCCGCGGGTGCTGCCACGGGTCATCAAGCTGCCCGATGCGATCGCGCCCAAGGGCAAGCAAGCCTTCGTGCAGCTCACGAGCGTCATCCGCGCGCACCTGGAGGAGCTGTTCCCGGGCCGCGAGGTGGAGGCCTTCTCGCAGTTCCGCGTGACCCGCGATTCCGACCTGGAAGTCGACGAGGACGACGTCATCAACCTTCGCCAGGCGCTGCGCTCGGGCCTGACGACGCGCCACTTCGGCCAGGCCATCCGCCTGGAGGTGGTGAGCACCTGCCCGCCGGAGCTGTTCGAGTTCCTGCTGGAACAGTTCAGCCTGCCGCCGGCCGCGCTGTACAAGGTGAATGGCCCCGTCAACCTGGTGCGCCTGAACCAGCTCATCGACCAGGCCGATGCGCCCGCGCTGCGCTTTCCGGCCTTCGAGGGCGCCTGGCCGCAGGGCCGGCTGCCGCGGCAGGAATCGATCTTCGCCCGGCTGCGCCACAACGACGTGCTGCTGCACCATCCCTTCGAGTCCTTCGAGCCGGTGGTGCAGTTCCTGCGCGAGGCGGTGCACGACCCCGACGTGCTGGCCATCAAGCAGACCATCTACCGCACCGGCAGCGAATCGCCGCTGATGGACCTGCTCATCGAGGCCGCCCGCCGCGGCAAGGAAGTGATGGCGGTGGTGGAGCTCAAGGCCCGCTTCGACGAAGAGGCCAACATCAACTGGGCCGAGCGGCTGGAAGCCGTGGGTGCGCAGGTGGTGTACGGCATCGTCGGCCTGAAGACGCATGCCAAGCTGCTGCTGGTGACGCGCCGCGAAGAAGGGCGCCTGCGCCGCTACGCACACCTGTCCACCGGCAACTACAACCCCAAGACCGCGCGGATGTACACCGACGTGGGCTACCTCACGGCCGACCCCGACCTCACGTCCGATGCGGACGCCGTGTTCCAGCAACTGGCCAGCCTGGGCAAGATGAAGGCGCCCAAGCTGCTGCTGCAGGCGCCGTTCACGCTGCACCGGCGCACCATGCAGTACATCGCCATGGTGGGCGATGCGGCCGCCAAGGGGCAGCCGGCGCGCATCGTCGCGAAGATCAATGCGCTGACGGACGTGCCGCTCATCGAGGCGCTCATCCGCGCTTCGCAGGCCGGCGCGGAAGTCGACCTCATCGTGCGCGGTGCCTGCATGCTGCCGCCAGGGATCGCCGGCGTCACCGACCGCATCCGCGTGCGCTCGGTGGTGGGCCGCTTCCTGGAGCATTCGCGCATCCTGTACTTCCGCTGGGGTCCGAGCGAAGCAGACGAGGCCCTGTTCCTGTCCAGCGCCGACTGGATGAGCCGCAACATGTTCCGCCGCATCGAAGTGGCCTGGCCCATCCGCGATGCGGCGCTGCGCCAGCGCGTGATCGACGAGTGCCTCGTGCCCTACCTGCACGACGGCCGTGATGCCTGGACACTCGCGCCCGACGGCAGCTACGCCAGGGTCGGCACCGATGGCCCGAGCGCACAGCACGCGCTCATGCAGTGGTTCACGCCCCCTGTGGCAGCGGACGCCTGATGGACCTCATCCTCTGGCGCCACGCGGAAGCGCAGGTCGAGCGAGAGGGGCAGGCCGACGTGGACCGCCCGCTCACCTCCAAGGGCGAGCGTCAGGCGCAACGCATGGCCGAGTGGCTCAACCAGCGGCTGGCGCATTCCACGCGCATCCTGGTGAGCCCTGCGCTGCGGGCGCAGCAGACCGCCAAGGCACTGGGCAAGAACTTCAAGACGCTGGATGCGCTCGCACCCGACGCGACCGGCGAGGCCTTGCTGAAGGCCGCCCGGTGGCCGGATGCCGGCGAGCCGGTGCTGGTGGTGGGCCACCAGCCCACGCTGGGCCTGGTGGCGGCCTATCTGCTGTGCGAGCATCCGCAGCCCTGGGTCATCAAGAAGGGCGCGGTGTGGTGGCTCAAGAGCCGTGACAAGGAAGGCCTGTCGCAGGTGGTGCTGCAGGCCGTGCAGGGGCCGGACTACCTCTAGCGTTCGCCGCGCGCGATCGGTTCAGCCAGCGGCCAGCTTGTCCAACATCGCCTGCGGATCGAGCTTGACGGCATCACGCACGAATGGCGCGTAAGCCCGGGCCATGGCCTGCACACCGGCCTGCAGGGCTGCGGGATTTTCCGCTTGCAGCCTTCTTGACTGGGCTTCGAAGTTCTGAAGGGTCTGGCCCTCGATCATCGCGTTCAGGTCGGCATCCGTGGGCTCGGTCCAGTGCAGCGATTCGACCGTGGACTGCGGCCGGCTCAAGGCGTTGTCGGCCGCCGCCTTGCGCATCTTGATGTCGGCCGTCGCCACGCTCGTCAGTTCCCGGGCGACTTCCTGCGGGGTGCCGCGCGTGGCGTGGGCCGCGCCCATCACGCCATGGTCCTTGACCAGCTGTTCGATCATGGCCTGGCGGTCGTCGACGAACGGGGCATAGGCGTCCAGGACGCTCGCGATGACCTGTGGCAGCGCCGCCGGGTTGTTGGCCTTGGCTGCATCGATGAGATAGCCGAAGCTGCGCACGGTTTCCGCGTGGATCGTTTGCGGCGACGCGGCCTTCATCTTCAATCCATCCTCGGCCGCGAACTGATGCATCTTCTCGGCCACCTCGGCAGGCGTGCCATACAACGCGTGCGACAGGTCGGCGCTCTCCTGCAGTCCGTCGAGCAGCTCCTTGAGGGGCGGGTACTTGGCCAGGTCCAGGCCGCGGTCGGCAATGACCTGGTGCACCGCATGAAAGGGTCCGACCTTCGGATCGAGCCGCGGCTGGCAGACGGCCTCCATGCCGATGGGGCCTTTTGCACAGGTGAGGATCTGCAAGAGCATGGCCGCGATCCTGGCCTTGTCCTGGTCGGTCGCCGAGGGCATGTGGCTGGTCAGGCATGGCAGCTTGTTGAGCCCGAATTCTGCAGACACCAGCGTGCCGGTGCCGAACGCGCTCCCGAGCAGCTTCTCGAACCGTGCTGGCGTGCGTCCGGAGTCATTCGCGGCCAGCGCCTGTCCGAGCGCCTCTTGCAACACACGGGCCTGCTTGGCGATGTTGCGGCGGTTGTCGGGGGTGAGGCCCGCCCCGTTCGGGCCATTGGCCTCCTTGATGATGCGCGAGGAAGCCCGCAGCATGGCGTCGGCGAAGTCGGCCACGTTCGCCGCGCTGCCAGGATGCGTCTTCAGCTTGGCCGCCAGTTCGGCCATCGTCTTGAGCGTGTTGAATCCGTCCTGGAAGCCCATGTGCTCGATGTGCTTTGCAAAGCGCTCGCCCAACGCGGCCGCGCCTTGTGTCTGACTGGCCGGCGGCTGGCTGTCCAGCGCGACGCTCAGCGCGCTGAATTTTTCCGGCGTGCTGGCCGTCTCGATCTGGGCCTTCAAGGCGTGGTGCTCTGCCTCCAGGCCCTTGGATGCGGTGGCGATCAGGTCTTCGGCGGAGCGGGACCTGAAGAAGCTGGTCAGCGCCGTCGATCCGACCTGCCTGGCCTGTGACGCTTGCGCGTTGCCGGCAATGCCCGCGCGTGTGGACGGCATCGGGTTGGCATCGCTTCCCAGGCGCGAGGTGGAACTGGAGCGGGCCCGCGTGACAGGAGGCTGGTCGGCCCTCGCCTGGTGATGCAGCGCGGGGTCCGCGGGGATGTGAGAGGAAGAGTCGTTGCTGACGCTCTTTGGCATGACGGTGCCCCTGCGGCGTGGGATTGACCCACTGTACGAAGGCCGCACCATCTGGCGCACTGCCGCAGGCGCAATTCGCGATGGCGTTGCGAAGGCGCGCCTCGAGATCGCGCAGGCGCAGCCTGCGGCGCCACCAGGTGATGCGCGGCTCAGCGTCGGATGTGCAGGGCCAGTGGGCCGCCCTTGTCCCAGGCCGAGGCCTCTTCGGTCAGCAGGTGCAGGGTGCGTGGGTTCGCGGCCATCCAGTCGGCAGGTGCGGAGAGTGTCGCCACGCCACCCGCTGCATTCAGCCTGAGCCCGTCCGCCACCACCTCGCCGCGCGCATGGCAGGCAATGATGGCCAGCCGCAGGCACATCACCTGCCAGACGAAACCGGGCTGCGTCAGCAGGGGCTCGACCTTCTTCAGGCCGCCGCGCTGGGCGAGCACCAAGTCGGCCAGGCGTCGCTGCTGCGACTGCGAGAAGCCGGCGGCATCCACGTGGCCCACGACGTAGGCGCTGTGCCGGTGGTGGTCGTGGTGCGAGATCATCATTCCCGTCTCGTGCAGGGCGCAGGCCCACTGCAGCTCGCGGCGGGCGTCGTGCGTGGCCTTGGGCTGCACGCTCTCGTACATCGCATCTGCCAGCAACTGCACTCGGGCCGCCTGGTGGGTGTCGACCATGAAGCGGCGCTGGAGTTCGCGCACGGACGCATCGCGGATGTCGTGGCCGTCGACTTCCTTCGCCGCGGCCTGCAGGCGTTCGTCGAGGTCGAAGATCACCCCTTGGCGCAAGGCGCCGCGTGCAGGAAAAAGCTCGCCGATGCCGAAGTGGATGGCCAGCGTGTACAGGATGGCCAGCCCGCCGGCAATGACGGCGCGCCGGTCTTCCTTCAGTCCCGGCAGCGCCAGCTTGTCGACGCGGCCGGCCTTCAGGCATTGCTGCATCAGCCAGCGCAGGCCGTCGGGCGTGATGCGGCCGTCCGTGACCTGGCTGGCGGCCAGCAGTTGCGACACCGCGCCCACCGTGCCCGACGAGCCCAGCGCCTCGGTCCAGTGCGACGGGGCAAAGGGCTCCAGCGCTTCTTCCAGCTCGGCGCCCGCAGCAATCTGCGCGGCGCGGAAGGCAGCCTCGGTGAAGCGGCCGTCGCCGAAGTACTTCATCGACAGGCTCACGCTGCCCACCTGGAAGGACTCCGCGCGCAGCGGCTTGCGCCCGCGGCCGATGATCATCTCGGTGGAGCGCCCGCCGATGTCCACCACCAGGCGCGAGTGGTCCGATGGCTGCAGGCGCGCGACACCGGCGTAGATCAGGCGCGCCTCTTCGCGGCCGGAGATCACTTCGATCGGGTAGCCCAGCACCCGTTGTGCCTTGGCCAGGAAGGCGTCGCGGTTGCGCGCCTCGCGCAGGGTCTGCGTGGCCACCGCACGCACCTGCCAGGGCACGAAGCCTTGCAGCCGCTGGGCGAAACGGGCCAGGCAGGCGAGGCCGCGCTCGGTGGCCTCCTCGGTGAGGAAGCCGTTGGCATCCAGCCCTGCGCCCAGGCGAACCGTTTCCTTCAGATAGTCGATGCGGCGGTACTTGCCCTGGTGGGTCTGCGCCACTTCCAGCCGGAAGCTGTTGGAGCCCATGTCGATGGCGGCGAGTTGTCCGGGCCAGCGCACGCTTGCGGCGTCTGAGGGGTGCAAAGTCATGCGCGCGATTGTCTCTCGCAAAGCAGCATGCGCAGATGAATGGCCTGCGCGAAATCCTTGCGCCGCAACGCCCCATGCGCATGCAGCCTAAAATGCCCGGCCTTCGCGGTTCATCCATGACCCTTCTCTACATCGTCCTCGCCACGCTGGCTGGCGGCCTGCTCTCCGTCCTCATCGCCGCCAGCCTCACGCTGAACGTGCTGGCGCGCGTGGTGCGCGACCTGGTCAGCCTGTCGGCCGGCGTGCTGCTGGGCACGGCCTTGCTCAACGTGCTGCCCGAGGCCTTCGAGAGCAAGGCCAGCCCGCAAAGCCTCTTCGCCACGCTGCTGGGCGGGCTGTTGTTCTTTTTCCTGCTGGAGAAGGCCGAGCTGTACCGGCACCAGCACCACCACGAAGGCGACGAGCACCATCATCACCACGGTTTCGACAAGGCGCAGGCCGGGCGCGGCGGCTGGTCGGTGCTGATGGGCGACAGCATCCACAACTTCTGCGACGGCATCATCATCGCCGCCGCCTTCCTCACCGACCTGCGGTTGGGCGTGGTCACCTCGGTGGCGATCATCGCCCACGAGATTCCGCAGGAGGTGGGGGACTACATCGTGCTGCTGAACGCGGGCCTGTCGCGGCGCAAGGCGCTCATCTACAACGCCGCCTCGGGCATGGCGGCGGTGGTGGGCGGCGTCATCGGCTACTTCATCGTGGGGCCGTGGAAGGAACTCTTCCCGTACCTGCTGGTGGTGGCCTCCAGCAGCTTCGTGTACGTGGCCGTGGCCGACCTGATCCCACAGCTTCAGCACCGCCTGTCATGGCGCGATACCGCGGCCCAGCTCGCCTGGCTGGGCGGCGGGTTGGTGATCGTGGTGCTGGCGACGAGCTCGCTGCACCACTGAAGCCTCGCTACCTGACCACCAGCACCGGCAGCGTGCAGTGGGTCAGCACCTTCTGCGTCTCGCTGCCCAGCAGCAGCGCGCTCACGCCGCGCCGCCCGTGCGAGGCCATCACCAGCAGGTCACAGCCTTCGCGCTGCGCGTGCTCGATGATCGCTTCCCAGGGGTGAAGTGCCTCCACGGTGTGCGCCTCGCAGGGGACGCCGGCCGCTTCGCAGGTGCGGCGCACGTCACCGATGCGCTGCAAGGCGATGCGCTCCTGCGCATCGAAGAACTCCTGCGGCGGCGTGGGCTGCATCTCGGAGATGGCACTGTAGGGGAAGGGCTCCTTCACGCTGATGGTGAGGATGGTGGCCTTCACCGACTGGGCCAGCCGGATGGCGGTGTCGACGGCCTTCCTGGTGATGTCCGACCCGTCGGTGGGAACCAGAATGCGTTGGAACATGATCACCTCCTTGCGGTGTGGTGCCTGGAACCTCGGCACCGCAAGGATGTGCGCAGCTTCCGTGTCCGTCAAGCCCGCGGAGCAAAGGGCTTTGCGCTGGATCAGCCCTTGGCGATCGGACGCGCCGGATTGGCCGACCACTCGCTCCATGAACCGGGGTAGAGCGTGGAGGTTCCCAGCCCGGCCAGTTGCATCGCGAAAATGTTGTGACATGCCGTGGCGCCCGACCCGCACTGCTGCACCACCGGCAGGTCACCGGCCAGGAACGGCGACCATTCGGCACGCAACTGCTCGGCCGGCTTGAAGCGGCCTTCGGCATCGAGGTTGTCCTTGAAGAAGCGGTTCAAGGCGCCTGGGATGTGGCCGGCCTGCTTGTCGATGGGCTCCACCTCGCCGCGAAAGCGCTCGGCGGCACGGGCGTCGATGAGCCGGACCTTGCCGAGCTGGCTGGCGAGCGTGTCGCCGTCCATGCTGGGCACGAGGGAGGGCTTGAGCGGATAGGGCGGCAGTGCCTTCACCTCGGGGATGCTCGTCTGCACCTCGCCGCCGGCCTTCTGCCAGGCCTGGAACCCGCCGTCGAGCAAGGCCACCGCGGTGTGCCCCAGCCAGCGCAGCATCCACCACACGCGGGCCGCATACATCGCGCCCTGGCGGTCGTACGCGACGACCTGCGTGTGTTCGTCGATGCCCCAGGTGCCCACCGTCTTCGCGAAGGCCTCGCGCGTGGGCATGGGGTGGCGGCCGTTGAGTCCGGTCTTCTCGGCACTCAGGTCGCGGTCCAGGTGCGCGTGGCGGGCGTCCGGCAGATGCGCCCCGCCGTAGGCCCTCTCGCCGGCCGAGGGGTCCATGAGGTCGAAGCTGGCGTCCAGCAGCACGAGCTTCTTGCCCGCCTGGAGGAGTTCACGAAGCTGCGGGACGCTGATGAGGGTGTCGTAGGTCATGTGGAGAGGCTGTCGGGATTGGGGAGCGTGGAGTCGGCCGTGGCCCGCGGCTGCGAGCGCATGCGCGTGGCGAGCAATCCTGCCACCACGATGAGCAGCATGCCGCCGATGGCCAGCCCGGTGATGCGGTCATCGAAGAGCAACACGCCCCAGCCATACGAGAAGGCGATGCCCAGGTATTGCAGGCTGGCGTTCACCAGCGGGCGGCCGACGGTGTAGGCGCGTGTCATCAGCAATTGCGCCGCGGTGGCCAGCACGCCCACGGCCACCAGCAGCGCGATGCCATGCCAGGTGTGCGCATGCCAGCCGAGCGTGGAGGTGCTGAGCGCCCCGGCCACGACGCTGCCCAACGAGAAGTAGAAGACCACCCGGTGACCGGGTTCGCCCGCGCGGCCGAGGCCGCTGACCTGCAGGTAGGCCGTGGCCGAGAGCATGCCCGACAGCAGGCCGATGAGGGCGGGCCGGAACTGGTCCGCGTCGACGGTGGGGCGAAGGATCAGCGCCACGCCCACGAAGCCGATGAGCACGGTGGCGATCAGCCGCATCGGCACCCGTTGCGTGCCGATGACCAGCGAGCTGCCGATGAGGAACAGCGCCATCCACAGCGAGGAGGTGTAGTTCAGCGTGACCGCGGTGGCGATGGGCAGCTGGCCGATCGAATAGAACCACAGGCACAGCGCGGAGACGCCGGTGACGCTGCGCGTGAGGTGCATCAGCGGCACGCGCGTCTTCAGCGTGCCGCCCAGCTGCCAGGTGTGCACGGCCATCACCAGGGCGCCGATGGTGCCGCGGTAGAAGACGATCTCGCCGGTGCTGTAGGAGGCGGATGCGAGCTTCACGCACACGCCCATCAGCGAGAACAGCAGCGAGGAACCGACCATCAGCCAGGCAGCGGACATCGCGGCATTCTGCCGCGCGGGCCCGGCTTGTGCCGATGGCGGGACTTGCGCGATCAACGCCGCTTCATCACCTTGCGATACCACTCATGGAACTGCTGCATGCCGTCTTCCATGGGGCTCTGGTAGGGGCCGACCTCGTCGTCGCCGCGTTCCATCAGCGCCTTGCGGCCGGCGTCCATGCGCAGCGCGATCTCGTCGTCTTCCTCGCAGGTTTCCCAGTAGGCGGCCTGCTGGGCCCGCATGAACTCTGGCTCGAAGGCGGCGATTTCCTCGGGGTAGTAGAACTCGACCACGTTGACGGTCTTCTGCGGGCCCTTGGGATAGAGCGTGGAGATGACCAGCACGTGCGGATACCACTCGACCATGATGTTCGGGTAGTAGGTGAGCCAGATGGCACCTTGCTTGGGCGGCTCGCCGTCGCGGAAAGCCAGCACCGCGTCGTGCCACTTGCGGTAGATGTCGGAACCGGCCTTCGCGAGTGCGTTGTTCGCCCCGACGGTCTGCACCGAGTAGTGCGGCGCGAACTGCCACTCCAGGTCGTCGCAGGTCACGAACTGCCCGAGGCCCGGGTGGAAGGGGCCGACGTGGTAATCCTCGAGGTAGACCTCGATGAAGGTCTTCCAGTTGTAGTCGCACTCGTGAACCTGCACCTTGTCGAGCACGTAGCCTTCGAAGTCCAGGTCGGCACGCACGCCCAGGGTGGCCAGGTCGGCGGCGATGTCGCGGCCGTTGTCCTCGAAGACCATGCCGTTCCAGGTCCGTGTCTTGTAGCGGTTCAGGTTCAGGCAGGGGTCGTCGGCGAAATGCGGCGCGCCGATGAGTTCGCCCTTCAGGTCGTAGGTCCAGCGGTGCAGCGGGCACACGATGTTGCTGCGGGTGTTGCCGCGGCCACGCAGCATCACCGCCTGGCGATGGCGGCAGACGTTGGAGATGAGCTCGATGCCCGCGGGCGTGCGCACCAGTGCGCGGCCCTCGCCCTCGTGCTGCAGCGCGTGGTAGTCACCCACCTCCGGCACCGACAGCTCGTGCCCGAGGTAGCGCGGGCCGTGCTGGTAGATGAGCTCCATCTCCCTGCGGAAGATGTCCTCGTCGAAATAGGTGCTGACGGAAAGTTGTGAGCGGCTTCGCTCGAGAGCTTCAAGGGTGATGCTCAGGTCGGACATGATCCCCAGGATCTCCAAAAACCAATGTCGGCCCGCCCCAGGACCACGAAGGGCCCCTGCGTGTTTCCTGGGGAAGAAGAAAGGTGGAAGTGAAAAACCCGCCTCGAAGGGTCCTCGCTGGCGGGGACGCGGATTGTACCCGGAGGGGGCGGCTGCGGCATGTCAACGCCCCTCACGGCGCCTACCACGGCTTTCGGCGTGGAGGCGTCCCTCCAAAGGTGGTGACCGTCCAGGGGATTTACAAGGTCAGCGCTGACTACAATCGGGGTTTCACCTCGCAAAGATGGCAAGAGCAACCCCGTCTCCCGAAGAGGCAGCCGTTCCGCCCACCTACGAAGACGCCCTGGCCGAACTGGAGCGCCTGGTCGCCGCCATGGAAGGTGGTCAGCTGCCGCTGGACAAGCTGCTGGACAGCTACAAGCGCGGCGCGCAGTTGCTGAGCTTCTGCCGCGCCCGGCTCGAAGCCGTGGAGCAGCAGGTCAAGGTCCTGGAGGACGGCGAACTCAAGCCGTGGACAAGTGCATGAAGCGAGCAGACTTCGAACATTGGGTACGCAGTGAACTCGACGCGGTCGAATCCGCGCTCGAATCCTGGGTGCCGGCGGACAGCCCGGCAGGCCTGGGCGTGGCCATGCGCTACGGCGTGCTCGACGGCGGCAAGCGGGTGCGCCCCCTGCTGGTACTGGCGGCCTGCGAGGCCGTCAACGGCAACCGCGAAGCCGCCATGCGCGCGGCCTGCGCGGTGGAGTTGATCCACGCCTACTCCCTCATCCACGACGACATGCCCTGCATGGACAACGACGTCCTGCGCCGGGGCAAGCCCACCGTTCACGTGCAGTTCGGCGAAGCCCAGGCCATGCTGGCCGGCGACGCCATGCAGGCACTGGCCTTCGAGGTGCTGACGCCCGATGGCGACGCCGTGCCCGCCGCCCTGCAGGCCCGGCTGTGCAGCCTGCTGGCCCGATCCGCCGGCCACGCCGGCATGGCCGGCGGCCAGGCCATCGACCTCGCCAGCATCGGCAAGCCGCTGGACGAGCACACCCTGCGCGACATGCACCACCGGAAGACCGGCGCCCTGCTGCAGGCCAGCGTGCTGATGGGCGCGGCCACGGGCATCCCCACGGCCGGCCAGTGGGATGCCCTCTCGGCCTACGGCGACGCCCTGGGCCTGGCCTTCCAGGTGGTGGACGACATCCTTGATGTGACCCAGGCCTCGGAGACGCTGGGCAAGACCGCCGGCAAAGACCAGGACAACAACAAGCCGACCTACGTGACCGTGCTGGGGCTCGGAGCCGCCCGCCGCCATGCGGCCGAACTGCGCGACAAGGCGCAGGCGGCCCTGGCGCGCAGCGGCCTGGCCAATGCAGCATGGCTCAGCCTGCTGGCCGACAAGGTCGTCGACCGCGACAACTGACTCACGCTCTCCCCATGAACCACTCCCTGCTGCAATCCATCAACAGCCCGGCGGACACCCGCCGGCTGTCGCGCAGCGAGCTCAAGCAGCTTGCCATCGAGCTGCGCGACTACGTGCTGCAAAGCGTCTCCCAGACCGGCGGCCACCTGTCGTCGAACCTGGGCACGGTGGAGCTCACGGTTGCCCTGCACCACGTCTTCAACACGCCCTACGACCGGCTGGTGTGGGACGTGGGCCACCAGACCTACCCGCACAAGATCCTCACCGGCCGGCGCGACCGCATGGCCTCGCTGCGGCAGATCGGCGGCATCAGCGGCTTCCCGCGCCGCGACGAGAGCGAGTACGACACCTTCGGCACCGCGCATTCGTCCACCTCCATCTCGGCGGCGCTGGGCATGGCCGTGGCGGCCAAGATGAAGGGCGAGGCCCGCAAGTCGGTGGCCATCATCGGCGACGGCGCCATGACGGCCGGCATGGCCTTCGAGGCGCTGAACAACGCCGGCATGCCGCACGCCTGCGGCCTGGTCGACATGCTCGTGATCCTCAACGACAACGACATGTCCATCTCGCCGCCGGTGGGCGCGCTCAACCGCTACCTCGCCCGGCTGATGAGCGGCAAGTTCTACGCCGCCGCCCGTGAAGGCGCCAAGAGCGTGCTCAAGAATGCGCCGCCGCTGTTCGAGCTGGCCCGCCGCTTCGAGGAACACGCCAAGGGCATGGTCGTGCCCGGCACCATCTTCGAGGAGTTCGGCTTCAACTACGTCGGCCCCATCGACGGCCACGACCTCGATTCGCTCATCCCCACGCTGGAGAACCTGCGCGACAAGTCCGGCCCGCAGTTCCTGCACGTGGTGACCAAGAAGGGCTACGGCTACAAGCTGGCCGAGGCCGATCCGGTCAACTACCACGGCCCGGGCAAGTTCGATCCGGCGGTGGGCCTGCAGAAGCCCGCCGTCGCGCCCAAGACCACCTTCACCCAGGTCTTCGGCCAGTGGCTGTGCGACATGGCCGACAAGGACAAGCGCCTGGTGGGCATCACCCCGGCCATGCGCGAAGGTTCGGGCATGGTGGAGTTCGAGAAGCGCTTCCCGCAGCGCTACCACGACGTGGGCATCGCCGAGCAGCACGCGGTCACGTTCGCCGCGGGCCTGGCCTGCGAGGGCCTGAAGCCGGTGGTGGCGATCTACTCCACCTTCCTGCAGCGCGCCTACGACCAGCTCATCCACGACGTGGCCATCCAGAACCTGCCGGTGGTATTCGCGCTGGACCGTGCGGGGCTGGTGGGCGCTGATGGCGCGACCCACGCCGGGGCCTACGACATCGCCTACCTGCGCTGCATCCCGAACATGAGCGTGCTGACGCCCTCGGACGAGAACGAGTGCCGCCAGCTGCTGTACACCGCCTTCCTGCAAGACCACCCGGTGGCGGTGCGCTACCCGCGGGGCGCAGGCATCGGGGCCGAGATCAAGGCCGAGATGACCGAGGTTCCCTTCGGCAAGGGCGAGATTCGCCGCGAGGCCTCGCGCAACAGCGGGCAGGGCGGCAAGCGCGTGGCCATCCTGGCCTTCGGCACGCTGCTGCATCCCGCGCTGCAGGCTGCGCAGCGGCTGGACGCCACGGTGGCCAACATGCGCTTCGTCAAGCCGCTGGATGTCGCCCTGGTGACTGAACTGGCGCGCAGCCATGATGCAATCGTGACGGTGGAAGAAGGCTGCGCCATGGGCGGCGCCGGCAGCGCCGTGATGGAAGCGCTGAACGAAGCCGGCATCGAGGTGCCCGTGCTGACGCTGGGCCTGCCCGACGAGTTCGTCGAGCATGGCGACCCGGCCAAGCTGATGGCCCAGTGCGGGCTGGACGCCGCCGGGATCGAGCAATCGGTGCTCAAGCGTTTCGGGGCGCGTCCTGCCCTGGTGAGGCCGGCGGTCAACCACTAGGTTCGGCATTTTTCAACGCCGTGTTCATGCCCTTGCGGGGGCAAGGTTGGTCGAATGATGAGAAGCTTTCGACCATCCGACGAGTGGGGTCCGCGCCGCGCCCAGCGGCGCGCGGGGACTTGAATGAATCACATGAGCAATCTGAAAGACGCACTGCACATCCCGGACACGCAAAGCGAGCGTGACGAGCGCCATCTCGCCATCCAGCGGGTGGGCGTGAAGGACGTGCGCTATCCCGTCGAGCTGCGCATCGGCCGTGCGGTGTTGCCCACCGTGGCGCAATGGGACCTGGACGTGGCCCTGCCGGCCGAGCAGAAAGGCACGCACATGTCGCGCTTCGTGGCGTGGCTGGATGCGATCGAGGCGCCGCTGGACTTCACCAGCCTGCGCAACGGCTTCGACAGCATGCTCGAGAAGCTGCATGCCAATGAAGGCCGCATCGAGGCCCGCTTCCCCTTCTTCCTGCGCAAGCGGGCGCCGGTTTCCGGCGTGGAAAGCCTGCTCGAATACCAGGGCCGCTGGATCGCCGAGAAGCGCTCCGGTGTGACGGCGCTGTGGGCCGAGGCGGTGGTGCCGGTGAAGTCGCTGTGCCCCTGCTCCAAGGAAATCTCCGACTACGGCGCCCACAACCAGCGCTCGCACGTGACCATCCGTGTCGAGTTGAAGGAAGCCATCGAGTGGACCGAACTCGTGCGCTTCGCCGAGGAAAGCGCCTCCAGCGAAATCTGGCCGATGCTCAAGCGGGCTGACGAGAAGTGGGTCACCGAGCGGGCCTACGAGAACCCCAAGTTCGTCGAAGACCTGGTGCGCGATGTCGCGCTGCGACTCAATGCCGATTCGCGCATCGGGCGCTACAGCGTGGACGTCGAGAACTTCGAGAGCATCCACGCGCACTCGGCGTACGCACGGATAGAACGTTAGCCCCCCCCCGTCGCTGCGTTCCTGCCCCCGAGGGGCGCCACCCGACGGGCCGGCGGAGCCGGTCCCGTGGGCGTTGCTGGCTGGATGGGCGCGTCGCTGCGCTTGCGCTTTGAAAGGCGCCTTTGTGCCTCTGGCTCAGGCCGTCGCGACGGGGATCTTGCCGATCTTGGCCTGCCACTCCTTCGGGCCGGTCTGGTGGACCGAGATGCCTTCCGAATCCACGGCCACGGTGACGGGCATGTCGTTCACCTCGAACTCGTAGATGGCTTCCATGCCGAGGTCGCCGAAGCCCACGACCTTCGCGCCCTTGATGGCCTTGGCCACGAGGTAGGCCGCGCCGCCCACCGCCATGAGGTAGGCGCTCTTGTGCTTCTTGATGGCGTCGATGCCTGCGGGCCCGCGCTCAGCCTTGCCGATCATGCCGATGAGGCCGGTCTGCGCCAGCATCATCTCGGTGAACTTGTCCATGCGGGTGGCGGTGGTGGGACCAGCAGGGCCGACCACTTCATCGCGCACCGGATCCACCGGGCCGACGTAGTAGATGATGCGGTTGGTGAAGTCCACCGGCAGCTTCTCGCCCTTGGCCAGCATGTCCTGGATGCGCTTGTGCGCGGCGTCGCGGCCGGTGAGCATCTTGCCGTTGAGCAGCAACGTGTCGCCCGGCTTCCAGCTGGCGACTTCTTCCTTGGTCAGCGTGTCCAGGTTGACGCGCTTGCTCTTGTTGTAGTCGGGCGCCCACTTCACGTCGGGCCACAGGTCGAGGCTGGGCGGCTCGAGGTAGGCGGGGCCGGAGCCATCGAGCACGAAGTGCGCGTGGCGGGTGGCGGCGCAGTTCGGGATCATCGCCACCGGCTTGCTGGCTGCGTGCGTCGGGTAGGTGGCGATCTTCACGTCCAGCACGGTGGTCAGGCCGCCCAGGCCCTGCGCGCCGATGCCCAGGGCGTTGATCTTGTCGCACAACTCGATGCGCAGTTCCTCGACCTTGTTCTGCGGGCCGCGTGCCTTCAGCTCGTACATGTCGATGTCCTGCATCAGGCTTTCCTTGGCCAGCAGCATCGCCTTCTCGGCCGTGCCGCCGATGCCGATGCCCAGCATGCCCGGCGGGCACCAGCCGGCGCCCATGGTGGGCACGGTCTTGAGCACCCAGTCCACCAGCGAGTCGCTGGGGTTCATCATCACGAACTTGCTCTTGTTCTCGCTGCCGCCGCCCTTGGCAGCGACCTGCACGTCCACGGTATTTCCAGGTACCACGCTCATGTGGACGACGGCGGGCGTGTTGTCCTTGGTGTTCTTGCGCTCGAAGTGCGGGTCGGCCACGATGCTCGCGCGCAGCTTGTTCTCGGGGTCGTTGTAGCCGCGGCGAACGCCTTCGTTGACGGCGTCCTCGATGCTGCCGGCAAAGCCTTCGAAGCGCACGTCCATGCCGATCTTCAGGAACACGTTGACGATGCCGGTGTCCTGGCAGATCGGGCGGCGGCCCTCGGCGCACATCTTCGAGTTGGTGAGGATCTGCGCGATCGCGTCCTTGGCCGCCGGGCTCTGCTCGCTGGCGTAGGCGCGCGCGAGGTGGGCGATGTAGTCGGACGGGTGGTAGTAGCTGATGTACTGCAGTGCGGCGGCGACGCTTTCGACGAGGTCAGCGTAGCGGATGGTGGTGGTCATGGCTTTGTTCTGGAGAGGAGCGGAAGGGCCGGGGGGAACCCCGCGATTATCCCAAGGGGCGCTGACGCGGGACTGATGTGGAAATCACGGACGACGGTCAGTGGTTCTCATGGGCCGGTTGGGGCAGCAGCCGGTCCGTGGCCGCGATCGCCATGGCCGACAGCAGGAAGGCGATGTGAATGGTCGTCTGGGCGATCAGCACCTTGTCCGAGACATTGTCTGCATTGATGAAGGTCTTCAGCAGATGAATCGAGCTGATGCCGATGATTGCGGTGGCCAGCTTCACCTTCAGCACCGAGGCGTTCACATGGCTCAGCCACTCCGGCTGGTCGGGGTGGCCTTCCAGGTCCATGCGGCTCACGAAGGTCTCGTAACCGCCCACGATCACCATGATCAGCAGGTTGGAGATCATCACCACGTCGATGAGCCCCAGCACGACCAGCATGATGGTGGTTTCGGTCAGCTGGGTGGCCGTGGTACCGGGCGAGACCACGTCGACCAGGGCCTGCAGCGCGGTCTTGTCACCCATGGCCGCCTGGATCAGGTGAACCAGTTCCACCCAGAAATGGAAGACGTAGACCACCTGCGCCAGGATCAGACCCAGATACAGCGGCAACTGCAGCCATCTGCTCATGAAAATCAGGTTGGGCAGGGGGCGCAGCTTTGTCGGGCGCGGAGCAGGTGCTTCAGCCATGTGTGGGATGCTTCAGGGATTTGTCGGATTGCCCAAAATTGTAGGTGGGCCAACTATTCCGAAGGGTGCGCCCGGAGTAAGGCGTTCGTAAGAGCGCGTCCCTATGGTGCACGCCAATCGCAACTGAACCTCGCCAGGAGAGACGAATGTCTGAACATGCCAGCAAGTTGTACCCCGCGCCGGAGGCCCTCGCCCGGGCCGCCCACGTGCCGGGGATGGCAGCGTATGAAAAGTTGGTGGCCGAGGCTCGCGAAGACTACGAAGGGTATTGGTCGCGGCTGGCGCGCGAGCTGGTGAGCTGGAAGAAGCCCTTCACCAAGGCGCTGGACCAGAGCAACGCGCCGTTCTTCAAGTGGTTCGAGGACGGCACGCTCAACGTGTCGTACAACTGCCTCGACAAGAACGTCGAGGCGGGCCTGGGTGACAAGACCGCCATCATCTTCGAAGCCGATGACGGCAAGGTCACCAAGGTGTCGTACAAGGCCCTGCTGGACAAGACCTGCCAGATGGCCAATGCGCTGAAGGCGCAGGGCGTGAAGAAGGGCGACCGCGTCGTCATCTACATGTCGATGTCGGTCGAAGGCGTGGTGGCCATGCAGGCCTGCGCGCGCATCGGCGCCACGCATTCGGTGGTGTTCGGCGGTTTCTCTGCCCAATCGTTGCGCGACCGCATCGAGGATGCCCGCGCGGTCATGGTCATCACCGCAGACGAGCAACTGCGCGGCGGCAAACAGCTGCCGCTGAAGGCCATCGTCGACGAGGCCATCGGCCTGGGCGGCTGCGACAGCATCAAGAGCGTGATCGTCTACAAGCGCACCGGCGGCAACATCGCCTGGACCGCCGGCCGTGACCAGTGGATGCACGAACTCACCGCGCAGCAGTCCACCACCTGCGAACCTGAGTGGGTCAGCGCGGAGCATCCGCTTTTCCTGCTCTACACCTCCGGGTCCACCGGCAAGCCCAAGGGCGTGCAGCACTCCACCGGCGGCTACCTGCTGATGGCGGCGCTGACCACCAAGTGGACCTTCGACCTCAAGCCGGACGACATCTTCTGGTGCACGGCAGACATCGGCTGGGTCACCGGCCACACCTACATCGCCTACGGCCCGCTGGCGCTGGGCGCCACCGAGATCGTCTTCGAAGGCGTGCCGACCTATCCGGACGCCGGCCGCTTCTGGAAGATGATCCAGGACCACAAGGTCAGCATCTTCTACACCGCGCCGACCGCGATCCGCTCGCTCATCAAGGCGGCTGAAAGCAACGAGGCGGTGCATCCGAAGAAGTACGACCTGTCCAGCCTGCGCATCCTCGGTTCGGTGGGCGAGCCCATCAACCCGGCCGCCTGGGAGTGGTACCACGAACACGTGGGCGGCGGCCGCTGCCCGATCGTGGACACCTTCTGGCAGACGGAGACGGGCGGCCACATGATCACGCCGCTGCCGGGCGCCACGCCGCTGGTGCCGGGCTCGTGCACGCTGCCGTTCCCGGGCATCGACGCCGCGGTGGTGGACGAGACCGGCAAGGACGTGCCCTGGGGGCAAGGCGGCATCCTCGTCGTCAAGAAGCCCTGGCCGTCGATGATCCGCACCATCTGGGGCGACCCCGAACGATTCAAGAAGAGCTACTACCCGGCCGACTTCCAGGGCAAGTACTACCTGGCCGGCGACGGCGCCATCCGCGACGAGAAGACCGGCTACTTCACCATCACCGGTCGCATCGACGACGTGCTCAACGTGTCGGGTCACCGCATGGGCACGATGGAGATCGAATCGGCGCTGGTGTCGTGCACCGACCTGGTGGCCGAAGCCGCTGTCGTGGGCCGGCCGGACGAGACCACCGGCGAGGCGATCTGCGCCTTCGTCGTGCTCAAGCGTCCGCGTCCGACGGGTGACGAGGCCAAGGCCATCGCCAAGCAACTGCGTGACTGGGTGGGCAAGGAGATCGGCCCGATCGCCAAGCCCAAGGACATCCGCTTCGGCGACAACCTGCCCAAGACGCGTTCAGGCAAGATCATGCGGCGGCTGCTGCGCTCGGTGGCCAAGGGCGAGGCGGTGACGCAGGACACGAGCACGCTGGAAAATCCGGCCATCCTCGACCAACTGGGCCAAGCCTACTGAGCCTGTTCCATTGCCCAAAGCAAAGGCCCCGGAAACCGGGGCCTTTGTCATTTCTACACGGGGCAGATCACTTCTGCGACAGCACCCACTGAACGAGCGTCTTTGCTTCCGCTTCGTTCACTTGCGGATTGGCGGGCATCGGAACCTGGCCCCAGGCGCCGGAACCGCCCTTCATGACCTTCTGCGTGAGCTTTTCGACGGCGTCTTTCTGGCCGGCGTACTTGGCGGCCACGTCCTTGTAGGCGGGGCCGACGACCTTCTTGTCGACTGAATGGCAGGCCATGCAGTTCTTTTGCTGGGCGAGCTGCGGATTCGCGAAGGCCGACGTGGCGGCGGCAAGGGCAAGAATCGCGACGGACAGGGATTTCATGGGTTCCTTTCGCACCGTGTGCGGTTGGCCTGTGAGCTACAGTGGCACCAACGGATTGTAGGGACCTGGGGTTGACCCTCGCCTGGCAGCCGGTTTGATCCAAGTCGTGAGATTGTCATCATGGTCTTTGTCGTCATCGGCGTACTTCTCCTGCTCATGTGGGTCACCGACTTCGGCCCCGTCGGCGCCTGGCCCTGGTGGGCGATCTTCTGGCCGTTCATCGCGGCCGTGCTGTGGTGGTGGTTCGCCGACGCCTCGGGCTGGACCAAGCGCCGCGAGATGGACAAGATGGAAGACAAGAAGCGCAAGCGCCGCATCGAGACGCTGGACAAGCTGGGCATGGACGCCAAGGGCCGCCGCGGCCGCAGCGAATCCGCCAAGCAGGCACGCCGGAGGTTCTGAGCCCCCCAGTCGCTGCGCTCCTGCCCCAGGGGCCACGCAGGGGCCCCTTCGTGGCCCTTGGGCGCCACCCAGCGGACTGGCGGAGCCAGATCCGCAGGCGTTGCTTGATGGGTCGCGTCGCTTTGCTTGCTTATTCGAACTTGTCGAGCACTGCGCCGGAGCTGGCGCTCGATGCGCTCTTGGCGAACTTCGCCAGCACGCCGCGCGTGTAGCGCGGCGCCGGGCGCTTCCAGGCAGCGCGACGCTTGGCCAGCTCTTCGTCGCTCACGTTCAGCTGCAGCGTCAGCGTGTGGGCGTCGATGGTGATGGAGTCGCCTTCGTGTACCAGCGCGATGGTGCCGCCCTCGTAGGCTTCAGGCGCCACGTGGCCCACCACCATGCCCCAGGTGCCTCCGGAGAAGCGGCCGTCGGTGATGAGGCCGACAGACTCGCCCAGGCCCTGGCCGATGAGCGCGCCCGTGGGCGCCAGCATCTCGGGCATGCCCGGGCCGCCCTTGGGGCCCAGGTAGCGCAGCACCATCACGTCGCCGGCGACGATCTTCTTGGCCATGATGGCCGCCAGCGCCGACTGCTCGTCGTCGAACACGCGTGCCGGGCCGGTGATGACCGGGTTCTTCAGGCCGGTGATCTTCGCCACGCAGCCTTCGGTAGAGAGGTTGCCCTTGAGGATGGCCAGGTGGCCTTCCTCGTACATCGGGTTGCTGATGGGGCGGATGACGTCCTGGTCTGCGCGCAGCGGCGGGATGTCCGCCAGCGACTCGGCCACCGTCTTGCCGGTGATGGTCATGCAGTCGCCATGCAGCAGGCCGGCGTCCAGCAGCACCTTCATCACGGCAGGGATGCCGCCTGCGCGGTGCAGGTCCACCGCGAGGTACTTGCCGCTGGGCTTGAGGTCGCACAGCACGGGCACCTTCTTGCGGATGCGCTCGAAGTCGTCGATGGTCCATTCCACGCCGGCGGCATGCGCGATGGCGAGGAAGTGCAGCACCGCATTGGTGGAGCCGCCCGTGGCCATGATGACGGCCACCGCGTTCTCGATCGCCTTCTTGGTGACGATGTCGCGCGGCTTCAGGTCTTTCTTGATCGCCTCGACCAGCACCCGCGCCGATTCGCGCGTGGAGTCGGTCTTCTCGTCATGGACGTTGGCCATGGTGGAGCTGTAGGGCAGGCTGATGCCCAGGGCCTCGAAGGCCGAGCTCATGGTGTTGGCGGTGTACATGCCGCCGCACGAGCCGGTGCCGGGGATGGCGCGGCGCTCGATCTGGCAGAAGTCTTCCTCGCTCATGTTGCCGGCGCTGAACTGGCCCACGGCTTCGAAGACGCTCACGATGTTCAGGTCCTGGCCCTTGTAGTGGCCAGGGAGGATGGTGCCGCCGTACACGTAGATGGCCGGCACATTCGCACGCAGCATGCCCATCAGGCCGCCGGGCATGTTCTTGTCGCAGCCGCCGATGACGATGACGCCGTCCATCCACTGGCCGCCCACGCAGGTCTCCACGCAGTCGGAGATGACCTCGCGCGACACCAGCGAATACTTCATGCCCTCGGTGCCCATGGCCATGCCGTCGCTGATGGTGGGCGTTCCGAAGAGCTGCGCATTGGCGCCGGCCTGCTTCAGGCCTTCAACGGCTGCATCGGCCAGCTTCTGCAGGCCCGAGTTGCAAGGCGTGATGGTCGAGTGGCCGTTGGCGACGCCGACCATGGGCTTGCCGAAGTCGCCCTCCTCGTAGCCCATGCCGTAGTACATGGAGCGGTTGGGCGCGCGTGCGACGCCCTCGGTGATGTTCTTCGAGCGGCGATTGAAGCTCATGGGTGGATCTCGTCGTGTCACAGGGAAGGCAGCCGGCAATGATACCGGGCGCCGCCCAGCCGACGCCGGCGTGCGCCTTATCATCGCGCTTCAATTCCCACTCCCGCCAGCGCATGCTCGTCCATCCGCAGTTCGATCCCGTCGCCGTGAAGATCGGCCCGCTGGCCATCCACTGGTACGGCATCTCCTACCTCGTGGCCTTCGGGCTGTTCCTGTGGCTGGCGTCCCTGAAGGTGAAGCAGCCGCAGTTCGCCGAGCGCGGCTGGACGCGCCGCGACGTGGAAGACCTGCTCTTCTTCGGCGTGCTCGGCGTCGTCGTTGGCGGGCGCCTGGGCTACGTGCTCTTCTACGTGTTCCCGGACAACCCGCTGGACATCTTTGCGGTGTGGAAGGGCGGCATGTCCTTCCATGGCGGCCTGCTGGGCGTCATCGTCGCGATGATGCTGTACGCATGGCGCCGTGGCCGGCAGTTCTTCGAGGTGACCGACCTCATTGCACCCTGCGTGCCCACGGGCCTGGCCTCGGGGCGCATCGGCAACTTCATCAACGGCGAGCTGTGGGGGCGGGCGGCTGATCCGTCGCTGCCATGGGCCATGATCTTTCCGCAGGCACATGAGGCGACGCCGGTGCCGCGCCATCCGTCGCAGTTGTACCAGTTCGCGCTCGAAGGCATCGCGCTGTTCGTGATCCTCTGGCTCTACTCGAAGAAGCCGCGCGCCACCGGTGCGGTGTCGGGCGTGTTCCTCATCGGCTATGGCCTCTTCCGCTTCATCGTCGAATACTTCCGCGAGCCCGATCGCGAACTGGGCTTGCAGGCCCTGGGCATGAGCCGTGGACAATGGCTGTGCGTGCCCATGGTGCTCGCGGGCATCGCGATCTGGTGGTGGGCGAACCGCAAGAAGGCACTCAAGGCATGAGGCAGATTTTTCTCGACACTGAAACCACGGGCCTGAGCCCGGAGTCCGGCGACCGCATCATCGAGATCGGTTGCGTGGAGATGGTCAATCGGCGCCTCACCGGGCGCAACCTGCACTTCTACCTGAACCCCGAGCGCGCCAACAGCGAAGACGCGGTGAAGGTGCACGGCCTGACCGACGAGTTCCTCGCCGACAAGCCGCTCTTCGCGGCCATCGCCGACGAGTTCACCGAGTACGTGTCGGGCGCGGAGATCATCATCCACAACGCGGCCTTCGACGTGGGCTTCCTCAACGAGGAACTGCGCCGCCTGGGCCGCGGCAAGTTCACCGGGCTCGTGTCCGGTGTGCGCGACAGCCTCACGATGGCGCGCGAGATGTTCCCCGGCAAGTCCAACTCGCTGGACGCGCTGTGCAAGCGCCTGGAGGTGGACAACAGCAACCGCTCGCTGCACGGCGCCTTGCTGGACGCGGGGCTGCTGGCCGAGGTCTACATCAACATGACCCGCGGGCAGGATTCGCTGGTCATCGACGCCACCGAAGCCGCGAGCAGCGAGATCGCGATCGCCGCGATCGACTTCAGTGCATTCACGCTGCCGGTGCTGCTGGCCACCGAGGAAGAGTCCGCCGCGCATGTGAACGTGCTGGCTGAGCTCGACAAATCTTCCGGCGGCAAAACGATCTGGAAATCAGTTATGGCATAATCCAAGGCTTTCCCGGATTCCGGGTGGTTAGCTCAGCGGTAGAGCACTGCCTTCACACGGCAGGGGTCACAGGTTCAAACCCTGTACCACCCACCAGACGCAAAGCCCCGCAGGTCGCAACGACCGCGGGGCTTTTTGCTGGCCACGCCGATTCTGCGTGTCTGTCGTGAGACTACAGCCGGCGCCATTTCCTGCATCGACGCTCCAAGCGAAGCCCTGCTGTCTTGTCCCCGTAGTTACTTCAGGTACTTTTGTAAGCGACCTTGTTTTTGCGGGTGAACCACCTTGTGTTCATGTTGATGACGTAATCAAACTACTTGCGTTGGTTCACAAAGGACCAGCCAAGAAGCGCCAAAGAGCGCTTCGCCGTCACCCCCCAACGGACAAGGAAGAGACAAATGAACCTGCGACTTGCGCGGACCGCCCGCGCCATCCTCGCTTGCGCCGCGATTGCGGCTTCGGCGTCACCGGCCTTCGCGGCCAACTTCAACCCCCGCGACACCTCCGTCCAGCTCTTCGAATGGAGCTGGAACGACATCGCCACCGAGTGCACGCAGTGGCTGGGGCCCCAGGGCTACGGCGGCGTGCAGATCTCGCCGCCGCATGCGTCCAAGAATGCCAACGGATGGTGGGGTGTCTACCAGCCGGTGAACTACGTGAATCTCACCAGCCGCATGGGCAACGAGTCGCAGCTCAAGACCATGATCGACACCTGCCACGCCGCCAAGGTGCGGGTGTACGTGGACGTGGTGTTCAACCAGATGGCCGACGGCTCCAGCGCCAGCAACGGCGTGGCCACCGACGGGTCGAGCTGGAACTCCGCCACCTTGAGCTACCCGTTCTTCAGCAGCAGCGACTTCCACGGCAACTGCAACATCAACGACGCGGACTACAACTCGCCGTCCGGCCGCAACAACGTGATGTTCTGCCGCCTGGGCGGGCTGCCTGACCTGGCCACCGAGAGCAGCTATGTGCAGGGCCAGATCACCAACTACCTGAACAAGCTGATGGCATTGGGTGTCGATGGCTTTCGCATCGATGCGGCCAAGCACATGCAGCCCTCGGCGTTGCAGAGCATCCTCAACTCGGTGAAGTCCACGCATCCGCTCACCAACTCTGGCGAAGCCCTGTGGGTCACCTCCGAAGTGCTGCCCGATGGCGAAGTGACGCGCTCGGACTACTTCGGCATCGGCACCATCAACGAGTTCCAATTCACCTTCGCGATGCGCGATGCCTTCCGCAACTGGAACGGCCTCACGCTGTCGTCGATTCCTTCGGTGATGGGCACGTGGGGCAACTGGGGCGGCACCTGGGGCTTCGTGCAGCCGCAGAACGCCACCATCCTCATCAACAACTGGGACACCGAGCGCAATGGCAGCTCGCTGAACGCGAGCAACTACACCGGCAGCGTGCCCAATGACACGCAGGGTACCCAACGGTACCACCTGGCCAACATCTTCATGCTGGCACAAGGCTATGGCGAGGCGCAGGTGCAGTCGGGCTTCCGCTTCACGAACAAGGATGCCGATCGTCCGACGGCCAGCCCCTACCTGAACGGCCAGGCGCAGATCAACGTGAACTGGGACTTCATCCATCGCTGGACCGGCCTGTCCAACATGGTGAAGTTCCGCTCGGCCACGGCCAACCAGGCGCAGGCGAACTGGCAGACGGGCAATGCCAACCAGGTCGCCTTCAGCCGTGGCAACGTGGGCTTCGCGGCCTTCAACAACACGACCGGTTCGTGGACCAAGACCTTCACCACCGGCCTGGCGTCGGGCACGTACTGCAACATCGTGAGCGGCAGCGTGCTGAATGCGGCGGGGACAGCCTGCACGGGCGACAGCGTGACGGTGAACTCCAGTGGCAGCGCGACCATCACCGTGCCGGCTGACGGCGGCTCGGTGCCGCCGGCGGTGGTCATCTACACCGGCCAGAAGGTCAGCGGCGGTGGCGGCGGCAACTGCACGGTGACCTTCACCATCGCCAACGCCAACACCACCTTCGGCCAGAACCTGTACGTGGTGGGCAACCAGACGGCGCTGGGCAACTGGACGCCCGCGAGCGGCTACGCGCTGGCCATCCAGGGCTCCGGCGCCAACGTGCCCTGGACCGGCTCGGTCGCGCTGCCGGCGAACACGGCGGTGCAGTACAAGTACGTGAAGTGGAACGGCTCCGCCGCAGTGTGGGAGAGCAACCAGTCCACCTCCAGCGGCAACCGCGAGTTCACCACCTGCGCTGCCGGCACCACGCAAAGCCGCAGCGACGGCAACTTCAAGTTCTGAGCTGCCGACGGCGCCGGGCCTTCAGGGAATGAGCAGCACCTTCCCGCTGGAGGCCCGGCTTTCCAGGCGCTGATGGGCGAGGGCGCCGTCGGCCAGTGCGAAGCGCGAATCGATGTGCACCTTCAATGCCCCGCTGCGAACCCGCGCGAAGAGATCTTCGGCGCGGGTTTGTCGTTCCTGGGCGCTGGTGAGCACGTTCCACAGGTCGCCGCCGCTCAGGTGCTTGGAGGTGTCCATCAGCATGCGCGGATCGATGTGCGGCGGATCACCCCCCGCCATGCCGTAGAACACCACGTGCCCGCGCTTGCGGGTGGCCGCGAAGCTGAGCATCAGCGTCGAGCCCACCGAGTCGTAGGCCACGTCGACGCCGCCGTCGCTCAGCGACTGCACCTGCTCCACCCAGTCGTCGCCATAGAGCAGCACGGCCTGTGCACCGGCTTCCATGACGGCTCGGGCCTTGTCGTCGGTGGACGTGAGCCCGATCACCTTCGCACCGAGCGAGGCGCACCATTGGGTCAGCAGCAGGCCCACGCCGCCTGCAGCCGCATGCACGAGCACGCGGTCGCCGGACTTCACGGCATGGCTGTCGCGCACGAGGTACTGCGCGGTCAGGCCTTGAAGGAGCACCGCGGCGGCGGTGTCCAAGGAGATGTCGGCGGGCAGCGGGATGAGCCTGGCCGCATCCACCGCCACGAGCTCGGCATTGGCGAAAGGCATGTCGGCGAAACCCACCGGCTGCCCTTCGATGAAGCCGCTGCCCGCGGACGCCGACACCACCACTCCGGCGGCTTCGTAGCCCGCGATGAAAGGCGGTGAGCCCGCCAGGTGGTAGGTGCCCTTGCGCCGGTACACATCGGCGAAGTTCAGGCCGATGGCCTTCGTGCGGACCAGCACTTGTCCGGAGGTCGGTTGCGGATCCGGCACCTCGCGGACGTGCAGCACTTCGGGCGGCCCGAAGCGGTCGAACACCAGGGCCCTCACTTGGTGAGGCCTTCGTGCTTCATCGCGGCTTGTGCGGAGGGCCGGGCGCCCACGCGGGCATGGTGGGCAGTGAGATGCTTCAAGCCGGAGATGTCCAGGCCCAGGGGCTTGGTCCAGTTCGTCACCACGAAGAGGTAGCAGTCCGCGACGGTGAAGGTGTCGCCCATGAGGAACTGCTTGCCTTCGAGCTGCTGGTCCACGTAGGCGAAGCGCCCGAGGATCTTCTCGCGGTAGATGGCCTTGGCTTCCTCGGGCATGTTGGGAATGAACAGCACGCCCGCGGCCTTGTGGATCTCGGAGGTGATGAAGTTCAGCCACTCCATCAGGCGGTACCGTTCCTTCGTGCCCGCGGGTGGCGCGAGCTTCTTCTCGGGCACCTGGTCGGCGATCCACTGCACGATGGCCGGCCCTTCCGTGAGCCGCGTGCCGTCGTCGAATTCCAGCAACGGCACGTAGCCCTTGGGGTTGATGCCGTAGTAGTCCGTGCCGTCGGCGAGCTTGTGCGACTTGGTGCTGGTCAGCACGTGCTCGAAGGGCAGGCCGGCCTCGTGCAGGGCAATGTGCGGCGAGAGTGAACAGGCGCCGGGGGAGTAGTAGAGCTTCATGGGGTGTCTCCTTCGTTCGATGTGGAACGAACGATTGTGAGGACTTGAAGAAACCCCAAGGCGGTGTCGGGTGGGCAACGCCGCCCAGTCGCTGCCCACCCGGCCGTCAGGCTCCCACGAAGATCGAATGGAAACCCAGCGGCATCACCCGGTCCATCGTCGCCTGGGCGATCGGGCCCTTGGACAGGTGCATTGCGTCGAACACCGACAGCAGCATCGCCTTCTTCTTCAGGTCCAGCGCGGTGCCCACCAGCCAGCCGTCGCCTTCCTTGCCGGAGCCGCCCGGCTTGGGCACGAAGACGTGCTCCTCCACCATCACGTCGGTGCCGTAGCGGTAGCGGTCGGTCTTGCCGCTGGCCACGTCCATGCGCATCACCGCGTCGAAGCCCGGGCGAGGGCCGGTGTCCAGGCGCAGCGTGGTGAAGAGCTGCGAATGCTTCACGCCCACCACGCGCGGGTCCACGCGGGGGAACTCGGTCTCCTGGTTGACCAGCGTCTGGTTGGCGCGGCCAGTCTTGAGGTTCAGGCCGACGAAGGCGATGCCCGCATTGCCCGTGCGCTCGAATCGGCCGCTCATCACGTCGCGCAGGCCATGCAGCGGCGACCAGGCATCGGGCGAGCGGATGTAGTCCAGGCGGATCGTTCCGGCGGTGGTGTCTTCCCAGGCGTTGCCCACGTGGAAGACGAAGCCCGCGGGCAGGTCGAACCATTGCGGCTGGTCCAGGTGGTCCTTGGGCAGCACCAGCACGCGCATGCCCAGCTGCGGCTTCCAGACGTGGCAGTCCAGGAAGGTCTCGCCTGAACGCGCACGGTCGCGGTCGAACACCAGCGGCGGCAGCAGGAAGACCAGGTGCTGCTCGGTCACGGCAAAGTCATGCACCATCGCGATGTCGCGCACCTTGATGGTCTCGGTCTTCAGCACCTCGCCCGACGGCGCGATGCGGTACACCGACAGCAGCCCGAGGTGGCTGGTGACGCCGAAGTTCCACAGCGTGCCGTCGCGCTCGATCTTCGGGTGCGCCGAGAAGGCCATGCCCGCGTACTCGGGCGACAGCACCTTGGGGCCCAGCGTGTCCAGCGTCTGCGCGTCCAGCTTGATGGCCGAGCCGCCTTCCCACAGGGCCATCAGCTCGCCGCCATGGCTCACCACGCTGGTGTTGGCCACGTTCAGGGAATCCGGCCCCGTGATGGGCTGGGCGTCGGGTGGGTTGGTGCCGAAGGTCTGGCGCACCGGCTTGCCGGCCTTGCTGTCGGCGATGAATTTCTCCGTGCGCACGAACTTGCCTCGGTGGGTGATGCCGGCGTCGGTGATCTCGTACTTCTGCACCATGCCGTCGCCATCGAAGAGATGGTGGTAGCGCACGCCGCCGATGGAATGGCGCGATGGCCCATTGCGGTAAAGCGCGCCGCGCAGGCCTCGCGGCATCTGCCCGCGCAGGCTGAGCGTCATGGGGGCGGCATCGGCCTGCAGGCCTTCGTAGCCCATCTGCCAGGAGTGCTGGGGCAGGGCGTCGGCGAAGGCCTTGAAGACGGGGTCCGTCGCTTCCGCGGCGGCGGTCTCGGCGACGGTCTCGGCAGCGATGGCGCCGCTGAAGGTGAGGGCGCCCGCGGCGCCTGCGATGAAGTTGCGGCGGTTCATGGTCTGGCTCCTCATGGCGGGCTCAGCGCAGGGTGACGGTGATGGTGGTGTCGGCCTGCAGGTCGACCACTGCGTCGGAGAAAGAGGGCGGCGCCATGTTGCCCTTGGCGTCGCGGCTGAAGCCGTAGCGCTCGGTCGGGAAGCCCACGACGTTGGTGTCCAGCTTGCCGTTGCCGTTCTCGTCATGGAACACGCTGATGGCGTAGGAACCGGCGGGCAGGTTGCGGTACACAAGCACCGCCTTTTCCTTGGCCGTGTCCATCGCGCCTTGCACCTGCTGGCCATCCTTGAGCCAGGCGGCCGGCGTGCCGTACACCGCACCGAGGATCGTGCCCTTGTCGGATTTCGCATTGACCACCTCGACGCGCAGTTCAAGGGCCTGGGCGGCAGCGGACATGCCGAAGAAGACGGCGGTGGTGGCGAGGACTTGGGTGACAGCTCGGTTCATGGTTTCGCTCCTGGGGTGTGGGTTGGACGGAGCGAACTGTCGGATTCCGGCGCGAAATGCACGAGCGCCATGTGACGAACTGCGGATGGGCGTCGCGAGTTGCACCGCCGGTGGCGCGAGGCGATACCCGATCTGCAGCCTCTGGCGGCTGTCAACGCTTGTGACAGACTGAAGCCCTCACTGCAAGGAGGACCATGCGTTCTGCCCTGATCCCGCTCGTGATGGCGGGGACCCTGCTGACCGGCTGCGCCACCACTTCGGCCAACGAGCCCGGCTCACCTCCCACGGCGCTCAAGCCGTTCACCACCGATGGCTGCAGCATGTTTCCCGACCGCTCCGCGGCCATGAAGGCCGACTGGTGCCACTGCTGCGTGGTGCATGACCTGGCCTACTGGCGCGGTGGCACTGCCGACGCCCGCCTGTCCGCCGACCGCACGCTGCAGGCCTGCGTGCTCCAGGCCACCAACGACCAGGCCTTCGCGGACCTCATGTTCAACGGCGTGCGCGTGGGCGGTGGCCCGGGCCTTCCCACACCGTACCGCTGGGGCTATGGCTGGCCGTACGGGCGTGGCTACAAGCCGCTCACGCCTGACGAAGAGGCGCAGGCCCAGGAACTGGAAGCCGACTACCGCAGCAAGCACCCGACGCTGCCGTGTCCCTCGGCGCCGGCTTCATCCGCGAGCGCGGGCGCAAAGACCTGCACCCAATGAACAACGCCGCCGGACCATCGCGTCCGGCGGCGTGTTCACCCCCCGACTCCCCCTCAGGAGTCGATCCGAAACACCCTGTTCACTTGATGCTGTACGGGTCGCCGTAGGTCTTCCAGCTCAGCGGCGTGTTCAGGTCCAGGTTGCCCTCGTTGAGGAACTTGCGCTGCTCGGTGTCCACGCGGCTGGTGTCGTCATGCGCGGCTTCGGTCAGCATCGCGGCCTTGCGGGCATCGAGGAAGGCGTTGAGGTACTTGGTCTCGTCGCCGCCTTGCGCCGGCGTCTTGGCCTTCTTCATCGCGGTCTTGCGGATGCCGCCGAAGCTCACGCTGTCGTCGCCCGGGCCATGCATCACGATCGCGTCGTAGTAGATGAACTGGCCCAGCGCGCGCAGGCCGTCGGCCTTGGCCTGGTTCACCGCGGGGTTGAAGTACACGCGGTCGCGTTCATGGTCCTGCGAGGATTGGAACGCCGAGTCCTTCGCCGCGGTCTTCCAGTCCTTGGTGAAGTTCGGGTCCAGGCCGGAATGCGATGCGCTGCCGTTGACCTTCTTCAGCGCCGGCAGGTACTTGGACAACACGTTGCCCGGCTTGTTGTCGGTGTAGTACTGCACCAGGTCCAGCATGTCGCCGGTGCCCGAGCAGAAGCCGATGATGCCGCCGGTGTAGCCGCGGCCGTCCTTGATGTCCTCGATGTAGGCGTACTGCGCGCGCCAGTCGAGCGACGAGTTCTCCGCGCTGGACACCAGCTCCATCGCGATCTCCTTCTTCTTCGGATCGTTCAGGTCGCTCTTGTTGCCGCCGCCGCTGTCGCTGGTGGACTTGAGGTCGCAATGCTTGCTCGTGCCCACCGCCGGGTCCTTGCCGAAGAAGGAATTGGTGCACTTGCCCGAGCCGCTGACCGACTTCTCCACGTACTTGCCGTTGGCGCCGAAGCGCACGGTCTGGATGCCGTTGACGGTGAAGCTCTTGCCTTCGGTGGCGATCTGCGTCCACGTCACCGTGACGGCTGCGGCGCGCGCCGTGCCCTCCTCGGCACTGGCCGTGGCGGTCGGGTCCGACGACGCATCGCCGCCGCCGCACGCGGACATCAGCAGTGTGCTGGCCACGGCCACGGCGCTCAATGCAAGGCGATGGTGAACGGCAAGGAAAGATCGGTTCATGGGGCCTCCTGGTTGTGTGCGACGAATTCTGGAAGTCGCCAAAAGGCCCCATATCAGGTCTTGTACTGGTATTGCTCGGTTAACACCGGGGCGGCTAGCCTAGAGTGAATCGACAAGGCTAGGACAAGACCAGTGCCAAGCCATGCCAGCCTAACAAGGCCATCGAGAATAGCCATCCACTCATCGAGGCTCCGCAGATGTCTTCCATCCCGATGCCGGCCGTGGCACGGCCCGACTACCAGAAGTTCGACGTCGCCGTGAAGCCCAGTGCCATCGACGGCCACGGCGCCTTCGCGGCCGAGCGCATCCCGGCGCGCCGCAAGATCGGCGAGATCCGCGGGCAGTCGATGAGCGTGGAGGACGCGCGCATCCGCGCCACGCGCTACGAACGCATCATGATCGTGGAGGTCTCGGAGCGCCGCGCCATCGACTTCGCGAAGTCCACCGACCCCTTGCGCTTCGTCAACCACTGCTGCGCGCCCAATGCCCGGCTGTGCATCCGGCAGCGGCGCGTGGAGTTCCATTCGCTGCGCGAGATCGCGCCGGGCGAGGAGATCACGGTGGACTATGGCCACTCTCACCATGAGGGCAAGCTGGTCTGCCAATGCGGGGCGCCCACCTGCAAGGGCCGCCTGTGATCGCCTGGTGCTGACCCCGCACTGACCAGCAGTTGACCCGGTGTTGTGGTCACTACGGACGCCCAGGCGGGGGCGTTCGACGCACACTCCCGTGCTTGCAAGCCAGGAGACCACCGTGAGCGGCAAACCACTCTACAAATCCCTCTACTTCCAGGTCATCGTCGCCATCGTCATCGGCGTGCTGGTGGGCCACTTCGCGCCGGCCACCGGCGAGTCGCTGAAGCCCCTGGGCGATGCGTTCATCAAGCTCATCAAGATGATGATCGCGCCCATCATCTTCTGCACGGTGGTGGTGGGCATCGCCGGCATGGAAGACATGAAGAAGGTGGGCAAGACGGGTGGTCTGGCGCTGCTGTACTTCGAGGTGGTGAGCACGGTCGCCCTCATCGTGGGGCTGGTCATCGTGAACGTGGTGCAACCGGGCTCGGGCATGAACATCGACCCGAAGTCGCTGGACACCAAGGGCATCGCTGCCTATACCGGCCCGGGGAAGATGCAAGGCACGGTGGACTTCCTGCTCAACATCATCCCGACCAACTTCATCGACGCCTTCGCCAAGGGCGAGATCCTGCAGGTGCTGCTGCTGGCCGTGCTGTTCGGTTTCGCACTGCACCGCTTCGGCGGCCGCGGCACACCGGTGTTCGACTTCATCGAGAAGGCCTCGCACGTGCTCTTCACGATGGTGGGCTACATCATGAAGCTCGCGCCCCTGGGTGCCTTCGGCGCGATGGCCTTCACCATCGGCAAGTACGGCGTGGGCTCGCTGCTGTCGCTGGGCAAGCTGATGGGCTCGTTCTACGCCACCTGCCTCATCTTCATCTTCGTGGTGCTGGGCACCATCGCGCGGGTGCACGGCTTCTCGGTGTGGAAGTTCATCAAGTACATCAAGGAAGAGCTGCTCATCGTGCTGGGCACCTCGTCGTCGGAGTCCGTGCTGCCGCGCATGATGGCCAAGCTGGAGAACCTGGGCGCCCGCAAGTCGGTGGTGGGCCTGGTGATTCCCACGGGTTATTCGTTCAACCTCGACGGCACCTCCATCTACCTCACCATGGCCGCGGTGTTCATCGCCCAGGCCACCAACACGCCGATGACCATCGTGCAGCAGCTCACCCTGCTGGCCGTGCTGCTGCTCACCTCCAAGGGCGCGGCGGGCGTGACGGGCAGCGGCTTCATTGTGCTGGCGGCCACCTTGTCGGCCGTGGGCCACGTGCCGGTGGAAGGGCTTGCGCTCATCCTGGGCATCGACCGCTTCATGTCCGAGGCACGCGCGCTGACCAACCTCGTGGGCAACGGCGTGGCCACCGTGGTCGTGGCCAAGTGGACCGGCGACCTCGACGCTGCCCGCATGCAACGGCAACTCGACGGCGAGACCGACGAGGCCGCGCAGGCACCCGAAGACCTGCTGGAAGATGCGCACCCCCCGGTGCAGGCTGTTACCCGCGCCTGAACGGGTGGTCGCCGCGGGCGCATAGACTGCGCTGATGCACAGTCTTCGCCCGCTCATCGCGCTCCTTTCGGCCACGGCCGTCGCCGCCCCGCTTCGCGCCGACGCGCAGACCTTCGAGCCCCTGTCGACCTGCGTCTCCTCGCTGCGGCAGGAGCTGCCCGCCAAGGTCAAGCCCGAGACCTTCGAGACCTTCACCCGCGACGCGCAGGACCTGCGCCCGGTGGTGGACACCGCCACCAAGACCCAGCCTGAATTCCAGCTGCCCATCTGGGACTACATCGCCCGCCGCACCGACGAACAGCGCGTGGCGCAGGGCCGCGACATCGTGAAGAACGAGCAGGCGGCGCTCGCGTCCATCCAGCAGCGGCACGGCGTCGATGGCGCCACGACGGTGGCCGTGTTCGGCGTGGAGACCGACTATGGCCGCGTGCGTGGGGCCTATCCCGTCATCGATGCCACGCTCAGCCGCGCCTGCCTGAACCTGCAGAGTGCCGAACGCAAGGACCACTTCTTCACCGCACTGTGGCTGGTGCAGGAGGGCGTGGTGCGCGTCGACGAATTCAAGGGCTCGTGGGCCGGCGCCTTCGGCATGACGCAGTTCATGCCCGGCACCTTCGCGAAGTACATGAGCGCGGCCGATGACAAGGGCCGCGTGGACATCATCCACAGCGTGCCCGACGCGCTGGCCACCACCGCGCGCTACCTGCGCGGGCTGGGCTGGATCGAAGGCGTGCCCTGGGCGGTGGAGGTGCGGGTGCCGCCGTCGGTGGCCCAGCGCTGGAATGCCACCGAGAGCGAGCACGGCTGCCTGACGCAGCAAAGCCCCGTGGGCAAGTGCCGGCGCGTCGCCGAGTTCGCGGTTGATGGCGTGACGCGTGTGGATGGGCAGCCGCTGGTGCGCCCCAACTCGCTGCTCGGCCAGCAGCTGGAGCCCTCGCTCAATGCCGCGCTGCTGATGCCCGCGGGCGCGCAGGGGCCGGCCTGGCTCGTCACGCCCAACTACCAGGCCATCTGGCGGTACAACCGGGCCGATGCCTATGCGCTGGCCATCGGCCTGCTGTCGGATGCCTTGCGCGGCAGCGCGCCGCAGCGCACGCCCTGGCCGACCGACGATGCTGGCCTGTCGCGCGCGGAGTTCCGCGACCTGCAGGCGATGCTGCTCCGGTTGGGGCATTGCGACGTGGTGGTGGATGGTGCGTCCGGCCCGAAGACGAGCGCGGCGATCCGCGACGAGGAGCGCAAGCTGGGTTGGGTTGAAACGGGGCGAGGCGGGCAGAAGGTCTTCATTGCCTTGAAGAAGAGCAGTGCGCCGGAGGTGGCCTGCGCGGCGGCGGTGCCGGCATCGGCCCCTGAGTTGGCCGCGAGCGCCGCGGCATCGGCGGCGTCGCGCTGACGGCTGCATGGACCGCGTCGATGCCCTCGTGATCGGCGCCGGCGTGGTCGGCCTGGCCACCGGGCGTGCGCTGGCGCAGCGCGGGCTGGACACCATCGTGCTGGAGCAGGCCGACGCCATCGGCACCAGCACCAGCTCGCGCAACAGCGAGGTGATCCATGCCGGCATCTACTACCCCAGCGGATCGTTGAAGGCGCGGCTGTGCGTGAACGGGCGCGACCAGCTCTACGCCTTCTGCGAGTCGCATGGCGTGGCGCATCGGCGCTGCGGCAAGCTCATCGTGGCGTCGGGCGAGGCGCAGGTTGGCAAGCTGGGCGAGATCGAGCGCCAGGCAGCAGCCAATGGCGTGCACGACCTTCAGCGGCTCAGCGGTGAAGAGGCGAGGGCGATGGAGCCCGTGCTGTCTGCCGACGCTGCCTTGCTCTCTCCTTCCACCGGCATCGTGGACAGCCATGGGCTCATGCTGGCCCTGCAAGGCGATCTCGAAGCGGCGGGTGGTGTGCTGGCGGTGATGTCGCCGGTGCTGGGCATCGATGCATCAGGCGGTGAACTGGTGGTGAGGGTGGGCGGCGAGTCGCCCACCGAACTGTCGGCACGCATCGTCGTCAATGCGGCCGGCCTGTGGGCGCCATCGCTTGCGGCCAGGACCCGCGGCCTCGATGTACGCCACGTGCCGACGCCGCGCTTCGCCAAGGGCAACTACTTCTCTCTGAGCGGCCGCTCGCCGTTCTCGCGGCTCATCTATCCCATGCCCGAGGCGGGCGGGCTGGGCGTTCATCTGACGCTGGACCTGGCCGGCCAGGCACGCTTCGGTCCTGACGTGCAATGGCTGGACATCGATCGACCCGAGGACATCGACTACCGCGTGGATGCGACCCGAGGCGATGCCTTCTACGCTGCCATCCGCAGCTACTGGCCCGCATTGCCGGATGGTGCGCTGCAGGCCGCCTACAGCGGCGTTCGTCCCAAGCTTGATGGCACCACCGACTTCATCATCCAGGGCCCACGCGCTCACGGCGTGCCGGGTTTGGTCCATCTGCTGGGCATCGAGTCGCCGGGATTGACGAGTTGCCTCGCGATTGCGGATGAGGTGGCGAGGACCTTGGAAGAATGACCTGCGGCGGGCGAGAGTGGGCTTTCGACAAGCTCACTCGCTGCGCGTCCACTTCCCATCGACGAGCTGCTCATTCGGCTTGAACTGCGCCTTGTAGGCCATCTTGTCGCTCTCCGCGATCCAGTACCCCAGGTACACGTGCGGCAGCTTCAGCAGCTTGGTCTGCTCGATCTGCCACATCACGTTGTAGGTGCCGTAGCTGGTGCGGGCCTCGGGCTCGTAGAAGGTGTAGACGGCAGACAGACCGTCGTTGAGGATGTCCAGGATGGACACCATCTTCAACGCGCCGACCGTGCCGTCGGGCTTGCGCTCGCGGAATTCCACCAGCCGCGAATTCACCCGGCTTTGCAGCAGGAACTGGGTGTACTGGTCGATGCTGTCGTGGTCCATGCCGCCGCCGCTGTGGCGGCCGGCCTGGTAGCGCAGGTAGAGCTGGTAGTGCTCGGGCACGAAGCACAGCCGCAGCACCCGGGCCTGCAGGTCGGCATGGGCCTTCCAGGCGCGGCGCTGGCTGCGGGTGGGCTGGAAATCCTTCACGGGGATGCGCAGCGGTACGCAGGCGCGGCAGCCGTCGCAGTAGGGCCGGTAGGTGAACATGCCGCTGCGGCGAAAGCCGTTGGCGACCAGGCCCGAGTAGGCGTCGGCGTGGATGAGGTGGCTGGGCGTGGCCACCTGCGAGCGCGCCATGCGGCCATCGAGGTAGCTGCACGGGTAGGGCGCCGTCGCGTAGAACTGCAGTGATGCGAGCGGAAGCTCTTTCGGGTGGGTCACTCGGGTCCATCCTTCTGCGCGCCGCTGCCTGCGTCTGACTTCAGCAGGTGGCGCCACATCGAACCATCATAGGTCCAATCGGCAATGGCTGGAGCCCCGAGAGCGAGGGAGAGTCGACGCTCGAACTCGTCTCGTGGCAGCTCGCGGCCCCCCAGCGACGCCAGGTGGCCGGTGCGCTGCTGGCAGTCGATCATGTGCACGCCGTGTTGCCGGCAGAAACAAATCAGGGCGCACAGTGCGATCTTTGATGCATCCGTCCGGTGCGCAAACATGGATTCGCCGAAGAACATCCGGCCCAGGCTGACGCCGTACAGGCCGCCGGCCAGCTCGCCGTCCACCCAGGTCTCGAAGCTGTGCACGCTGCCCAGGCGGTGCCAGCGGCGGTAGGCCTCGACCATGGCCGGCACGATCCAGGTGCCGTCCTGGCCTTCGCGCGGGGTGCCGGCACAGGCGCCGATGACCTCGGGAAAGGCAGCGTCGATGCGCACTTCGCAGCCCGGGGTGCGCACGAACTTCGCCAGCGTCTTGCGCAGCGAGCGCGAGAACTTGAACTCGTCGACCAGCAGCACCATGCGCGGGTCGGGCGACCACCACAGCACGGGCTGGCCCTCGCTGTACCAGGGGAAGATGCCGTGGGAATAGGCCTCGGTCAGGCGCTGCGGCGTGAGCTCGCCGCCGGCGGCCAGCAAGCCCGGCGCGTCGGAGCCGCGCGGCAATGCCTGCCGCGTATCGGGCAAGGGCTCGGCATCACTGTGCAGCCAGGGGATCATTCGGCCACCAACCGACACGTGGCTGCGCCTGGCAGATTTCCCACTCCTCATCGCTCAGCTCGATCGTCATCCGCAGCAGGGCGCCGGCCATGGCCTTGCCCAGGTTGTCCATGCGCAGGTTGCGCGCGCCGCCGCCTTGCAGGGCGCCGCGCAGCACCAGCTTGACGGCCAGGATGTTGGGCAGCAGCCAGCAATCCACCTGCCCTGGCAGCCAGGCCTCGAAATGCGAGCGTACACGCTCGGCGGTGACTTCACGCGCCAGCACCTCATAGCCCGCAGCATTCCAGGCGAACAGGCCGAAGTCCACCCAATCGGCCTTGTCCCCGCTGCGCGCGTGGGCGATGTCGGCCAGTCGGATGGTTTTCATCTTGCTCATGTGGGGGTGGCCTCCACGATGTCGATCTTCACGTTGGCCTCGACTTCCGCGCGCGGCAGCCGGGTGGGCCAGATGCCCAGCAGCTCGCCGGTGTTGTGCAGGCCGCTGAAGCCGCAGGTGTAGGCCGGGCCGCTCAGCCCCATCCAGGGGAAGAGGCGGCCGAAGCCGTCGGCAGCCGCCTTGTGCTGGGTTCGAAGCACGAGGCGCACCCAGACCTCGTTGAGGTCGTCGATGTTCGCCGGCCGTGGGGCGAGCGGACCGTGGGCGGAGTCCAGCCCCGGGAACTCGATGAAGAGTTCGTCGTGCGGCACGCGCTTTTGCGCGAGCTGGGCCTTCGCCATGCCGATGGCCGCTTCCGCCTTGGCCATGGCATCGGGCCAGCTGAAGCCCCAGGTGACCTCGGCCTTGAAGCCATCCTTGAAGCCGGCCACGACCTTGAGCTGCCCGGGCGGCGGCCGGCCGCTGGCGCCTTCGATCTTCACGCGGTCCTCGCCGAGGTCGGTCATGCGCAGCGTGCTCATGTCCAGCACCACGTCGGGCGAGAGGTAGGCGTGCGGGTCGTGCACCTCGTACAGCAGCTGCTGGCGCACGGTGTCGAAGTTGACCCGGCCGCCTGTACCGGGTGCCTTGGTGATGATGGCCGTGCCGTCCTCGCTCACCTCGGCGATGGGGTAGCCAATGTTCGCGAGATCAGGAATCGCCTTCCACGCCCCCAGGCTGCCGAAGTTGCCGCCGCTGCCCTGGCCGGAACATTCGAGCAGGTGGCCCACCGTGAGACCCTGCGCCAGCAGCGACAGCTCCTGCGGCGTGCGGGCGTCCTCCAGCGTCCAGCCGAACTCGTGCACCAGCGGCGCGAGGAACAGCGCCGCATCGGCCACGCGGCCGGTGAGGACGATGTCCGCACCTTGCCGCAAGGCATTCACGATGGGGCGCGCACCGAGGTAGGCGTTGGCGAAGACGAGCCGCTCGCGCGTGGCGTCATCCAGCGGCTGGCCGCCGAAGAGGTGTGCAAATCGTGCCTGCTGCCCAGGGGCCTGCATGGCGGGCAGCACGTCGTCGCCGGTCACCACCGCAATGCGCGCCTTCAGCCCCTTTGTCACCAAGGCGACACCCAGGGCCTGCGCGGCACCCGCAGGATTCAGCCCGCCGGCGTTGCAGATGAACTTCACGCCGCGCTGCTGCATGGCCGGCCACAGCCTGAGCAGCATGGGCACGACGTCGCGGGCGTAGCCGAGCGTTGGGTCCTTCTCGCGGTCCTTCGCGAGGATGGCCAGCGTCAGTTCCGCCAGATGGTCGCTGGCGACGTACTGGATGCCCCCGCGCTCGACGGCGCTCATCACCGGGTCCCAGGAGTCGCCGTAGAAGCCCAGGCCCGAGGCGATGCGCACGGTGCGGGTCATGCACGGTCTCCGGAACAACCACTAGCGAAATCCACGACCTGCCAAGTCAGAATTTGCCGGCGCGAAGGAGGCACCAAAGGAGCCGATTTGCAGTTTCTCCAACTCATCCTCAGCGGGGCCTCCCAAGGGTGTATCTATGGCCTGATCGCACTGGGGTTCGTGCTGATCTACAAGGCCACCGAGACGGTGAGTTTCGCGCAAGGCGAGCTGATGATGCTCGGCGCATTTGCCGGCTTGACGGGCATGAGCTTTCTGGGGCTGCCGTTCTGGGCCGCGGCGCCGCTGGCGGTCGCGGCGATGGCGCTGCTGGGCGTCCTGGCCGAGCGCGTGGTAATCCGCCCCATCCTCGGGCAGCCTGCGTTTTCCATCGTGATGCTCACCATCGGCCTGGGCTACGTGGCGCGTGGGCTCATCACCATGGTGCCCAACGTCGGCACCGACACCCACACCCTGGCCGTGCCCTACAAGGACCAGGCGGTGAACCTGGGCGCGCTGGTGCTCAACGTGGAGCAGATCGTCATCATCGCCAGCACCGCGGTGCTGTGCGCGCTGCTGTTCGTGATGTTCAAGTACAGCAAGCTGGGCATTGCCATGCAGGCGTCGTCGCAGAACCAGTTGGCCGCCTACTACATGGGCATTCCGGTGAAGCGGCTCAACGGGCTGGTGTGGGGCCTGGCCGCAGGCGTGGCGGCGCTGGCGGGGCTGCTGCTGGCGCCCATCACCTTCGTGCACGCGAACATGGGGTTCATCGGGTTGAAGGCGTTTCCGGCGGCGGTGGTGGGAGGCTTCGGGAGCTTGCCGGGGGCGATTGTTGGTGGCTTGCTGATCGGCGTGGTGGAGTCTCTGTCGGGCTTCTATCTGCCTGATGGATTCAAGGACACCGCCGCATACATCGTGGTGTTGATCATGCTTGTCGTGAAACCCAACGGCCTCTTCGGCGAGCGCCTGCGCAAGAAAGTCTGACGCGATGCGCTTCATCTTCAAGACCGACTACGAGCAGGACATCCGCCTGGCCAAGCACGGCGGCCATGTGTTCTGGTATTCGCTGCTGGTCGTGGCATTGCTGCTCGCGCCATGGGTGGTGAGCGAATACCTGCTGGCGCAGCTGCGGCTGATCTTCATCTACGCCATCGTCGGCCTGGGGCTGATGCTGCTGGCGGGCTTCACCGGCCTGTTTTCGCTGGGGCATGCGGCCTTCCTGGGCGTCGGTGCGTACACGCAGGCGGTGCTGACCGGCGCAGGCTGGCCATTCCCGCTGGCGCTGGCCCTGGCCGGTGCGCTGTCTGCCGCCGTGGGCATGGTGGTGGGGCTGCCGGCCCTGCGCGTGAAGGGCATCTACCTCGGCATGGCGACGCTGTCCTTCGGTTTCATCGTCGAAGAGATCTTCGCGCGATGGGAAGGCGTGACGGGCGGCAACTCCGGCAAGCACCTCACGTCGCCGGACATCTTCGGCTGGAAGGTGGACTCCGGCGAAGGCTTCTACTTCCTGTGCATGCTCATCGCCATCGCGGCGACGCTGCTCATCCTCAACCTGCTGCGCTCGCCCACCGGCCGGGCCTTCGTCGCCATCCGCGACTCCGAGGTGTCGGCGCAGAGCATGGGCATCCACCTCGCGCGCTACAAGACCCTGTCCTTCGCCATCTCCGCGGCGCTGGCGGGCATCGGCGGCGCGCTGTATGCGCACGAGCTGAAGTTCATCTCGCCCGACCAGTTCAGCATCCTGCAGTCCATCGACCTCCTGCTGATGGTGGTGATCGGCGGCCTCGGCTCGGTGCACGGCGCCTTCCTCGGTGCGATCTTCCTCATCAGCATGCCCCAGCTCATCGCCGCGGTGAAGGACGTCCTGCCGCCCGCCATCGGCCAGGCGCCCGGCCTGCAAGGCCTGGTCTACGGCGCGGTGCTGATCGCCTTCGTCCTGTTCGAGCCACTGGGCTTGTACGGTCGCTGGCTCAAGGTGCGCACCTATTTGCAGACCTTCCCGTTCTATCGCGCCGGCACCTTCAAGCGGCAGAAGAGCTTCCAGAAATCGGAACGCCTGAGATGAGCGCCGAGCCCGACGTCCTGCTGTCCGCGCGCGAGATCAGCGTGCGCTTCGGCGGCGTGCTGGCTGTCAACCAGGTGAGCTTCGACGTGCGGCGCGGCGAGGTCTTCACGCTCATCGGCCCCAACGGTGCGGGCAAGACCACGGTGTTCAACCTCATCAGCCGCATCTACGTGCCCAGCACCGGCGAGATCGAGTTCGAGGGGCGCCAGTTCTCGCAGGTGGCGCCGCACGAGGTGGCGAAGCTGGGCATCGCGCGCACCTTCCAGAACATCGAGCTGTTCGAGCACGCCACGGTGCTGCAGAACCTGCTGATCGGGCGGCACACGCATCGCCAGACGGGTTTGTGGAGCGACCTCTTCTTCACCGCGAAGACGCGCCGCGCCGAGCTGGCCGCGCGTGAGAAGGTGGAGCAGGTGATCGACCTGCTGGACCTGCAGCACCACCGTGAATCCCTGGTGGCCGGGCTGCCCTACGGCGTGCGCAAGGTGGTGGAGCTGGCGCGTGCGCTGTGCACCGAGCCCAAGCTGCTGCTGCTGGATGAACCCTCGTCGGGACTCAACACCGAGGAGACCGACGACATGGTGTTCTGGATCCGCGACATCCAGCACGAGCTGGGCGTCACGGTGCTGATGGTGGAGCACGACATGGGCCTCGTGTCCAAGGTGTCGGACCGCGTGCTGGCGATGAACCAGGGCGAGATGCTGGCGCTGGGGACACCGGCGGAAGTGCAGGCGCATCCGGGCGTGATCGAGGCTTACCTTGGTTCGGTGGATGAGGTGTCCAGCTTGCGGAGAGCTGCATGACCGACATGCTGCAGCTCCTCAATGTCGAGAGTTCCTACGGCCCCATCCGCGCCATCCGCGGCGTGAGCCTGAAGGTGCGCCAAGGTGAGATCGCCACGGTGCTCGGCTCCAACGGCGCGGGCAAGACCACCATCCTCAAGACCATTTCCGGCATCATCGACCCGCTCAAGGGCAGCGTGGAGTTCAAGGGCACAAACATCACCGCGAAGGACCCGGCGGCGATCGTGCAGATGGGCCTCACCCACGTGCCTGAAGGCCGCGAGGTGTTCCCGCTGCTGTCGGTGCACGACAACCTTCTCATGGGTGCCTACACCCGGCACGACAAGGACGGCGTGGCGCGCGACATGGAGACGGTGTTCGGCTACTTCCCGATCCTTCGCGAACGTGCAGCGCAGGAGGCGGGGCTGCTCTCCGGCGGCCAGCAGCAGATGCTGGCGATCTCCCGCGCGCTGATGGCCGCGCCCGAGCTGATGCTGCTGGACGAGCCCAGCCTGGGCCTGAGTCCCAAGCTTACCAAGGAGATCTTCGAGATCGTGGTGCGCATCAACCGCGAGCGCGGCACCACCATCTTGCTGGTCGAGCAGAACGCCAACATGGCGCTGAACGCCGCCGACTACGGCTACGTGCTGGAGAACGGCCGCATCGTGATGGAAGACGCCTGCGACAAGCTGCGCGAGAAGGACGACATCAAGGAGTTCTACCTCGGCATGAAGGAAGCCGGCATGCGCAGCGAACGCCGCTGGAAAAAGAAGAAGACCTGGCGATGAGCAACCTGTGGGACCTGCGCCAACCCGTCGCCGCGACCGGCATCGTCGTGGAAGGCGAGACCGTGCCTGCGATGTTCTGGAATGCGGCGGCCCAGCGCGGCGACCTCGTCTTCATGCGGCAGAAGAAGCTGGGCCTGTGGCGCAGCTGGACCTGGAACCAGACCGCCCGCGCGGTGAAGGAGATCGCCCATGGCCTGCTCGCCCTGGGCTTCGAGCCGGGCGAGTGCGCCTCCATCCTGTCGCACACCGTCATCGAATGGGTGCTGGCCGACCTGGCGGTGCTGAGCGTGGGCGGCGTCTCCAACGGCATCTACCCGACCGATGCTTCCAACCAGGTGCACTACCTGTGCGACGACTCCCGCACCGCGGTGTTGTTCGTGGAAGACGACGAACAGCTGGACAAGGCGCTGGAGGTGCGCACGCAGCTGCGGCGCCTGCGCAAGATCGTGGTCTTCGACATGGAAGGGCTGCGCGAGCTGAACGACCCGCAGGTGATGAGCCTGGACCGGCTGCGCGAAGCCGGCCGGGCCCACATGGCCTTGCATCCCAGTGAGCTCGAGGAGCGTGTCGCCGCCTGCAAGCCCGAAGACCTCGCCATCCTCGTCTACACCTCCGGCACCACCGGCAAGCCCAAGGGCGCAATGCACAGCCACCGGGGCATCGTGCACACCGTGCGCGGCTACCTTGCCATCTCCCCGCAGGACGAGCGCGACGAGCGCATGTGCTTCCTTCCGCTGTGCCACATTGCCGAGCGCATCGGCGGCGAATACTTCGGCGTGTACAGCGGGTCCAAGCTCAACTTCGTCGAGAACCCGGAGACGGTGCCGGAGAACATCCGCGAGATCGCGCCGACGGTCATCACTGCGGTGCCGCGGGTGTGGGAGAAGTTCTATTCCGGCGTGACGATTGCATTGCGCGATGCCACGGCCTTGCAGCGCAAGGTCTACGACTGGGGCATCGGCGTGGGCATGCGCATCGCCGATCTCGTGCTGGCGGGTCAGCCGGTGCCGTTGTCCCTCAAGCTGAAGTTCCGCATCGCGCGCATGCTGGCGCTGGACAACGTGCGCAAGGTCATCGGCATCCACCGCGCCCGGCTGCTGTTCACCGGCGCCGCGCCCATCTCGCCCGACCTGGTGAAGTGGTATCTCGCGCTGGGCCTGCCCATGCTCGAGGTGTGGGGCATGACCGAGACGTGCGGCGCATCGACCTACACGCCCCTGGGCCGCATCAAGCCCGGCATGATCGGCCAACCCTGCCCCTTCACCGAAGTGCGGGTGGACGACAGCACGGGCGAGATCCTCGTGCGCGGTGGCAACGTCTTCATGGGCTACCTGAACCTGCCTGACAAGACGGCGGAGACCTTCGCCGACGGCTGGTTGCGCACCGGCGACGTGGGCCTGGTGGACGGCGACGGCTTCTTCAAGATCACCGACCGCATGAAGGACATCATCATCACCGCAGGCGGCAAGAACGTCACGCCCAGCGAGCTGGAGAACGACCTCAAGTTCTCGCCCTACATCACCGACGCGGTGGTAGTGGGCGACCGGCGCGCCTACCTCACGGCCATCGTCATGGTGGACCAGGAGAACGTCGAGAAATTCGCTCAGGACCACGACATTCCGTTCTCCAACTATGCGAGCCTCACGCGTGCGCCCGAGGTGCAGGAGCTCATCTGGCAGGAGATCGAGCGGGTCAACAAGAAGTTCGCCCGAGTGGAGCAGATCAAGAAGTTCTTCCTGCTGGAGACCCAGCTCACGGCGGAAGACGAGGAACTCACGCCCACGATGAAGCTCAAGCGCAAGCTCGTGGAGCGCAAGTACGCGGACCGCATCGAAGCGATGTACCAATGAAGGAGACGTGGACCATGACATCCAAGCTCGCAGTTCTTGCCGCAGCCGTGCTGGCCGCCGGCGCCGTGCACGCCCAGACCCAGGGCGTGTCCAAGACCGAGATCGTGCTCGGCTCCATCCAGGATCTGTCCGGTCCCATCGCCGGCTTCGGCAAGCAGGTGCGCTCGGGCATGATGCTGCGCATCGACGAGGCCAACGAGCAAGGCGGCGTGCACGGCCGCAAGATCAGGCTGCAGGTGGAAGACTCCGGCTACGACCCGAAGAAGGCCGTGCTCGCGGCGCAGAAACTGGTCAACCAGGACAAGATCTTCGCGATGGTGGCGCACATCGGCACGCCCACCAACAACGCCGCCATGCCGGTGCAGTTCGAAAAGAACGTCATCAACTTCTACCCGGTGACGGCCGCGCGCGAGATGTACGAGCCGCTGCACAAGCTCAAGTGGGCCGCGGGCTCCAGCTACTACGACCAGATGCGCACCACGCTGCCGCGGCTGGTGAAGGAGAAGGGCGCGAAGAAAGTCTGCATCATCTACCAGGACGACGACTTCGGTTCCGACGTGCTCAAGGGCGTGGAGGCCGGCTTGCAGAGCATGAACATGCAGCTGGCGGAGAAGACCTCGTACAAGCGCGGCGCCACCGATTTCTCCTCGCAGGTGGCGCGCATGAAGGCGGCCAATTGCGACATGGTGGCCATGGGCACCATCATCCGCGAGACCATCGGCACCATCGCCGAGTCCAGGAAGACCGGCTTCTCACCGGTATTCGTCGGTACCAGTGCCTCGTACACCGACCTCATCCACAAGCTGGGCGGCAAGGCCATGGACGGCCTGTACGCCACGCACACCGTGCAGCACCCCTACCTCGACGAGGCGGCGCCGCAGATCCGCTTCTGGGCCACCAAGTACAAGACCAAGTTCAACGAAGACCCGACCACCTTCTCGGTATACGGCTACAACGCGATGGACGTGTTCATCAGCGCGGCGCAGAAGGCGGGGCCGAATCTCACCACCGACGGCTTCGTCAAGGCCATGGAGACCATGAAGACCCAGGCCGACATGTTCGGCGCGCCGGCCCTGGCCTTCAGCCCGACCAAGCACTACGGCAGCGACCTGTCGCGGCTGTCGCAGATCCAGGACGGACGCTGGAAGGTGGTGGTCGACTACGGCCAGTGACCGCGCCCGCGCCAGGGCCGGGCTGCCGGCCCTGGCCGATACACTTCAGGCCCTCCCAACGCTGAACTTCCTGCCGTGTCGCGCCTTGCCGTCCTCCCCCAATACATCCTTCCGAAGCAGCTCCTGACGGCGCTGATGGGCAAGCTGGCGTCCGCGCAGGGCGGTTCGCTCACCACGGCGGTCATCCGTCGCTTCGTGGCGCGCTATGGCGTGAACATGAGCGAGGCGGCCAACCCCGACATCGCCGCCTACCCGACCTTCAACGAGTTCTTCACCCGTGCCCTGCGCGAGGGCGCGCGGCCCATCGCGAAGGCCGACCTCATCTGCCCGGTGGACGGGGCCATCAGCCAGTTCGGCGCGGTGGACCGCGACCGCGTCTTCCAGGCCAAGGGCCACGACTACACGACCACCGCGCTGGTCGGCGGCGATGCCCGCCTGGCTGCGCAGTTCGAGCACGGCAGCTTCGCCACGCTGTACCTGAGCCCGCGTGACTACCACCGCATCCACATGCCCTGCGACGGGCGCCTGCTGCGCATGATCCACGTGCCGGGCCCGCTGTTCTCGGTGAACCCGACGACCGCGCGCGGCGTGCCCGGCCTGTTCGCCCGCAACGAGCGGGTGGTGTGTGTGTTCGACGGCCCGCGCGGCCCCTTCGTGCTGGTGCTGGTGGGCGCGACCATCGTGGGCAGCATGGCCACGGTGTGGCACGGCGTGGTCACGCCGCCGCGCTCGCGCCAGGTGCGCGAGTGGCACTACCAGGACCAGAACATCACGCTGAAGCAGGGCGAAGAGATGGGCCGCTTCCTGCTCGGGTCCACGGTCGTGATGCTGTTTCCGAAGGATGAGTTGCGCTTCAACCCGGCGTGGGAGCCGGCGGGGGCAATCCGGCTGGGTGAGGTGATGGCGACGTATCCGGACGGCGCCAGAGGGGGCTGAGCATTCGCCGGCTGAGCCGGCACGCTGGCGTCAGCAGGCGCCCGGCGTTTCGAGCTCCCGAGCAGTCAGCCACAGCCGCGTGTCGAACTCCAGCTGGGTGTAGGCCGGCTCCATGTGCATGCACAGCGCATAGAAGGCCTTGTCATGCGTGCGCTCCTTCAGGTGCGCCAGTTCGTGCACCACGATCATCCTGAGGAACGGGGCTGGCGCTTCCTTGAACAGGCTGGCCACCCGGATCTCGCGCTTGGCCTTGAGCTTGTTGCCCTGCACGCGTGACACGCTGGTGTGGGTGCCCAGGGCGTTCTGGATCACATGCAGCTTGTTGTCGTAGGCCACCTTGGCGATGGCCTGGGCGTTGCGCATGAAGCGGTTCTTCAGCACGGCCACATAGTCGTACAGCGCCTGGTCCGTTCGCACGTCGTGCGCCTCGGGGTAGCGTCGGCGCAAGGTCTCACCCAGGCGGCCCTCGGCGAGGAGCTGGCTCACCTGGGCCAGCAGCTCTGGCGGGTAACCTCGCAGGTAGTTCATGGGCGCGATTCTGCCCCGCCCCGATAATCTCGCATGAGCACTTCCTCCCAGACGGCGGTCACGCCCGTGAATTCCGATCCCACCGCCGGCCCGCCATTCAGCAGCCTGCCGCTGCCCCCTCCCACAGTGGCCAACCTGCAGCGGCTGGGCTATGAGCGCATGACGCCGATCCAGGCTGCCAGCCTGCCGCTGGCCTTGGCCGGCAAAGACCTGATCGCGCAATCCAAGACCGGCAGCGGCAAGACGGCCGCCTTTGCGCTGCCGCTGCTGGCCAACCTGAACCCGCGGCGCTTTGCGGTGCAGGCCGTGGTGCTGTGCCCAACGCGCGAGCTGGCCGAGCAGGTGACGCAGGAGATCCGCCGCCTGGCCCGCGCCGAGGACAACATCAAGACGCTCACCCTGTGCGGCGGTGCCCCCATCCGCACGCAGATCGCGAGTCTCGCCCACGGCGCACACATCGTGGTGGGCACGCCGGGCCGCATCCTCGACCACCTGTCTCGTGACACCCTGGCCCTGGATGCGCTGAACACCCTGGTGCTCGACGAAGCCGATCGCATGCTGGACATGGGCTTTGCCGAGGACATCGCCAACGTGATCAAGCTGTGCCCTGCGCAGCGCCAGACCCTGCTGTTTTCGGCCACCTACCCCGACGGTGTGGCGAAGATGGCCAGCCGCTTCATGCGCGAGCCTCAGGAGGTGAAGCTCACCGAGCGCCACGCCGTCACCAAGATCCGGCAACGCTTTTACGAAGTGAAGGAGGACGAGCGCCTGCACGCCGTCGGCCTGCTGCTCAGGCACTACCGGCCGGTGAGCACGCTGGCGTTTTGCAATACCAAGCAGCAATGCCGCGACCTCGTGGCGGTGCTGCAGGCCGAGGGCATCGTGGCGCTGGAGTTGCATGGCGACCTGGACCAGCGCGAGCGCGACCAGGTGCTGGTGCAGTTTGCCAACCGCAGCTGCAGCGTGCTCGTGGCCACCGACGTGGCCGCGCGCGGGCTCGACATCGCCCAGCTCGAAGCCGTGATCAACGTGGACATCACGCCCGACATCGAGGTGCACACCCACCGCGTGGGCCGCACCGGCCGCGCCGACGAATCCGGCTGGGCCTTCAACCTGGCCAGCCTGGACGAGATGGGGCGCGTGGGCCGCATCGAGGAGATGCAGGGCAGCGCCAGCGTGTGGCACCCGGTGAGCGAACTGGTTGCACCCGCCGGCGCCGAGCCCCTGCACCCGCCGATGGTGACGCTGCAGATCCTGGGTGGCCGCAAGGAAAAGATCCGTCCTGGCGACGTGCTGGGCGCCTTGACCAAGGACCTGGGTTTCGAGTCCGCGCAGATCGGCAAGATCAACGTCAACGAGTTCTCCACCTACGTGGCCGTGGAGCGCGGCATTGCCGACAAGGCCTTGCGCGGGCTGAATGCGGGCAAGGTGAAGGGCAAGTCGGTGAAGGTGAGGCGGCTTTGAATCCCTTTGCCTTGCTCGGGCTGAGCCCGGCGCTGGTTCGCGCCGTGAGTGAACGCGGCTATGCCCAGCCCACCGCGATTCAAGCGGCTGCCATTCCGGTTGTCCTGGCGGGCAACGATGTGCTGGGGGCGGCTCGCACCGGTTCGGGCAAGACGGCGGCATTTGCCTTGCCCCTGGTGCAGCAAGTGGAAGGCGTGGCACGCGAGGCACCCCGAAGGCTTCACGCCCTCGTGCTGGTGCCCACGCGCGAGCTCGCGGCCCAGGTCGGCGAATCGATCCGTGGCCTGGCGCGGGAGCTGGCCGATCCGGTGAAGGTTGCCATCGTGTTCGGCGGCGTGTCCATCAATCCGCAGATGATGGGCTTGCGTGGAGGGGCCGAGGTGGTCGTGGCCACCCCGGGCCGCTTGCTGGACTTGATTGATCACAACGCGCTCAGCCTGTCGGGCGTGGCCCTGCTGGTGCTCGATGAAGCCGATCGGCTGCTCGACGCGGGCTTCTCCGACGAACTCGCTCGCGTGCTCGCGTTGCTGCCCCGGCGCCGCCAGAACCTGCTCTTCTCGGCCACCTTCCCGCCTGCGGTGCAGGCGCTGGCGCATGACCTGTTGCACGACCCTGTCCGCATCGAGGTGCCGCTCGAACCGGACGCGGGGCCTGCCGTGGAGCAACACGCCGTGGAGGTCGACGCGGCGAGGCGCACGCCCTTGTTGCGCCACATGATCCAGGAAGGTGGTTGGACACGCGTGCTGGTGTTCGTGGCGAGCCGCTACGCGAGCGAACACGTGGCCGACAAGCTGCGCAGGTCAGGCATCGCGGCGGCGGCCTTGCATGGCGACCTGAGCCAAGGCGCGCGCACGAAGGCCTTGGCGGACTTCAAGGCCGGCAGGCTGCAGGTGGTCGTCGCCACGGACGTCGCCGCCCGCGGCATCGACATTGCGCAGCTGCCCGTGGTGGTGAACTACGACCTGCCGCGCTCGGCCGTGGACCATGTGCACCGCATCGGCCGCACGGCCCGCGCGGGAGAGAGTGGGCTCGCGGTCAGCTTCATCAGCGCCGAGACCGAGGCGCACTTTCGGCTCATCGAAAAGCGCCAGGGCCATCGCGTGACGCGGGAGCGGGTCGCGGGGTTTGAGCCGACAGAATCGACCGCACCGGTGACGTCCGGCGGCGGCATCAAGGGCAAGCGCAAGAGCAAGAAGGACAAGCTGCGCGAAGCATTGGCGAATGGCAGCTCGGGAAGGGCTGAACATGAGCAATAGCCCGCCAGATGTCTTCTGGCAGTAGGTGGGCGATCGTGTTCTGCAGACACTGGTGGCGCACTCGATCGAACAGAACGCGGTGTGTGTGCCCTTCGCCAACGGCATCTGGACCTGCCACATCGTGCTGACAGGACGGTGCGCCCGGCCCGTGGTCGCCGCCGACCTCGCACGCTGGCATGTAGACAAACCGGAGCTGGCCCGCAGGGCAGTCGCCAATCTCGACCGACTCGCTGCGCCTGTCGACTTGAATCTGATTTGGCTCGGCACCGGAGTTCCGGAGGTGGTGTCTCACTCGTCGACTGTCGGGACAGCCGCGGCCTGGGTGCTCACGACATCGTTCCAACAAAAGATCGGAAGCCTGCAGCCCGGTGCGTGGTTCATAACTGTGAGCATCACGACTGCCGCTTCTTCTTCTCCTTGTCCGCGGGAACAGATTGCTCCTGGGCGGGTTTGGTCATCCGCGGAGGCGCAAACGGCGGCGGAAAGCCCACGAACGCCAGGAAGACCAGGATCGGCAACAGGCAGTAGACGAGCGGGCGCTTCCAGTGCAGGTTCATGGAAGCGGCAGGTTGAGGCACCGGCGCCCCGATTCAAGTCCCCGACCGAACCTCGATCACTTCATGGAACCCCTCCTCCAGCGACGGCGGCTCCAGGTTCTGCTCGACGTGCCGCATCGCTTCCTCCTTGATGCGGGCCAGTCCGGTGCGGCGCGCATTGCGCTCGAAGGCCACGTCGAAGGGCTCGTTGATCCACACGCCGACACAGCGGCAGCCGGCATCGCGGACGATGGCCAGGGCCCGCTCGCGATGCTTGCGTGAGGGCAGCGGACCCGACAGGTAGACGGCGCGTGGCGGAAAGCGAAGGGAGTTCGCCGCCACCCAGGTGGACTTGCCGGCCCCTTGCAGACCGAACACCAGGTAGAACGTCGCCTCCGCACCAAGCTCGGTCAAGCGTTGCGTGACGAGGGCATAGGCCTGGTCCCAGGCAGCCCGCACATCCTCCCGGCCGACCGGCACGGCGCCGGACAGGTCCAGGAACTGGTCGGGGTCGATGCAATAGGGCGGCGAGAGCGTGGACCGGGCTTCAGCCATGCCGCGGCCTCTTCGCAGGGGGCGGCGATTTGGCCGGAACGCGGGGCCGCTGCTTGGCGGACACCATCTTCACGGTGGTCGACAGTGCCGGAGCGCCCTGCAGTTCATCGCTGGCCGCCGCTGCGGCCTGTCCGATCAAGGCCTGCACCGCGGGCTGCAGCAGGTCGCCTGCCGACTTCAACCGGATGCTGCGCACCCGGCTGCCCGTGCCTTCCAGCAGTTGTTGCGGATCGTCCAGGTCCACGCCGTGCGAGAAGAACAGCGTGACCCACTTCGGATAGCCGGCCACCGACACGAAGGCATCGGTGCTGCGATCGGTGGGAGAGATCGCGAAGACCAGGGCGTTGTAGTTGTCGAAGACAAGCTCGTGCCCGCGCGGGAAGAGGCTTCGCAGGTGCTGCCTCGCGTCGCGCAGCTGGGAGGCGATCTCGGGCAAATACTTCGCGAGGAAGGATTCGACTTGGTCTTCGACGCTGGCCTGGTTCATGAGACTGCGATGCTAGCCTCTCTAGAGACGCGGCCCTATGCACCTCTGCTACGCTCGCGCCACCGAGTCTCCGCCCCCTGCCGCGCCCGGCGCGACGAGCGAACCCCCATGCCCATGTCTCCCGCCAACCGAAGGCAATTCCTCCTCACGGTCAACGCGGTCGTGGCTGCAATGACCGCCGCTGGCTGTGCCCAGGCGCCGACGGCGCCGCGGTCGACACCGATCCAGCACTATTCGGAGACCATCTCGTCGGTGCTGATCTCGCAGGATCGGCGTCATCTGGTGGTGATCGGCGACCACTATCACTACGTCTTCGACACGCCTGCGCACTTTGCCGAGTTGCTGGCGTCTCCATTGCACCAGAAGGTGAGTGCGACGCTGTCGGAGTTCCACGTCAGCCGCGAAGGTGACATCACCGGCCGATTCACGCTCGACATGGATGCAGACCTGTCATTGCGTGATCGCGACACGGCGCAGGCGCTGGGCTTCGTGCAGGTGGACGCGCGGCACCTGGTGCAATACGGCGAAATGCGTGGACGCCGCTTCGTCGGCTCGGCCCTTCGGGCAGACCGCCAGCGCTCGGCACTGAATCACCCCTACACGATAGAGATCAGCGCCGAGGAGCCGGTCGGATCGCAGGTGGCCGATCGCCTGTCCACGCCAATCACCGTCACCAGCGACGGCATCTTGCTGCTGTACTACGTGGCGCTGTCCCCGGTGCTGCTTCCGATGGCGCTGATGTCGCGGGAGCGCAAGAACTGAGGTCGTGGGTCGCAGGCCCCCGGGCATCACGCCTCCCAGCCGCCGCCCAGCGCCCGGATCAACCCCACCATCGACTGGAACTGCGCCGACTGAACCTGCACCGCCTGCCGCCGGCTGCGCAGCTCGCTGCGTTGTGCATCCAGCAGGTCGAGCTGGCTCACCAAGCCGTTGCGGTAGCGCGATTCCGACAGCGTCGTGGCGCGCGTGGCTGAAGCAATTGCACGGCCCTGTGCGCCGGACTGCTCGGACAGCAGCCTCAGGTTGGCGAGTTCGTCCTCCACCTCCTTGAAGGCCACCAGCACCCGTTCGCGGTAGCTGGCGATGCCGATCTCCAGCTGCGCCTGCGCCGAATCCACCGCGGACTGCCGCCGTCCACCGTCGAGCAGGGGCAGCGACAGCAGCGCGCCCACCGACCAGGTGCGGGCCGACCACTTGAACACGTCCGACAGCTCGGGCGATGCGAAGCCGCCGGCCGCGGTGAGCGTGATGTTCGGGAACCACGCGGCCTTTGCCGCACCCACGCGGGCCTGTGCAGCCTGCAGGTCGCTCATGGCGGAGGACACGTCAGGCCGGCGCGCGAGCACCGTGCTGGGCACGCCCGGCGGAACGACTGGCAGGGCAGGGCGCCACGCGGCCTGGCGCTCGATGCTGAAGTCCGAGGCCGACGCACCCACCAGCACCGCGATCGCATGCTCCAGCGTCGCGCGGCGTGCATCCAGCGCGAGCCCGTCGGACTCCGTCGATGCGAGTTCGGTGCGCACGCGGGCCACGTCCAGCTCGGCCACGTCGCCCGCCTGGAAGCGGCGTTCCACCAGCTTGAGCGTGTTGCCGTAGGCGGCAAGGGTGTCGCGCACGATGTCGCGTTCCACGTCCAGCGCACGCAAGGCGAAGTAGGCCTGCGCCACGTCGGCCTGGGCCAGCAGCCGTGCGCTTTGCAGGAGGGCTTCGCGGCTCTTCACGTCCAGGCTCGCGGCCTGGCTCTCGCGCGAAAGGCGGCCGAAGAGGTCGACCTCGTAGCTGAGGTTGGCACCGGCCGTGACCAGCGTCGCACCCTGGCCGCCCGCGAGCGGCAGGGCCTCGCGCACCGCGCCACCGGACACGCCGATCTGCGGGGACCGGTTCGCGTCCGTCGCACCCAGCAGCGCGCGCGCCTGGGCCAGCCGCGCAGTCGCGATCTGGATGCTGGTGTTGTCGCGGCCCGCGCGCTCGACGAGATCATCGAGCGTCGCATCGCCGAAGGCCTTCCACCATTCACCGCGAGCCTGTGCCTGGGCCGGCGCCGCGATGGCCCAGCGGCCGTCGCCTTCCTTGAACTGGGCCGGCGTGGCGGGCAGCCGCTTCTCGTCGATGGTCACTGCCGTGGAGCAGCCCGCCAGCACCAGGGCCAGGGTGAGCGCGCTCAGCATGCCGGCGTGGCGGGCTGTTGTTGTCGTATGCATGGTCGTCATCTCATTCATGGCTGGAGACCGGTGCGGCCGGCACGGGCTTGATGCTGCCGCCACCTGCGGAATGCGGCGCCGAACCGGCAAAGGCCTCGGCATGCGGTACCTCGCCGTGCAGCTTCAGCGGCCGGTTGCGCGTCAGGGCACGCAGCGCCACGTAGAACACCGGCGTGAGGAAGAGGCCGAAGGCCGTCACGCCGATCATCCCGGCGAACACCGCGATGCCCATGGCCGAGCGCATCTCGGCGCCAGCGCCGGTGGAGAGCACCAGCGGCAGCACGCCCATCACGAAGGCCAGCGAGGTCATCAGGATGGGACGCAGCCGCAGCCGTGCCGCCTCCACCGCCGCCTGGATGGGCGTGCGGCCGGAGAACTCCAGCTCGCGGGCGAACTCCACGATCAGGATCGCGTTCTTCGCCGACAGGCCCACCAGCACCACCAGGCCGATCTGCGTGAACACGTTGTTGTCGCCGTGCGAGAGCCACACGCCGGTCATCGCGGCGAGCAGGCCCATGGGCACGATGAGGATGATCGCCAGCGGCAGCGTGAGGCTTTCATACAGGGCGGCCAGCACGAGGAACACGAGCAGGATGGCCAGCGGGAACACCCACACTGCGGAGTTGCCGGCGAGGATTTCCTGGTAGGTCAGCTCGGTCCACTCGTAGCTGATGCCCTGCGGCAGCGTCTCGGCGGCGATGCGCTTGACGGCGTCCTGCGCCTGGCCCGACGAATAGCCGGGCGCGGGCCCGCCGTTGATGTCGGCGGAGAGGAAGCCGTTGTAGCGCATGGCGCGTTCCGGTCCGAAGCTGGGCTTCACGTTCATCAGCGCGGCCAGCGGCACCATCTCGCCGGTGGCCGAGCGCACCTTGAGCAGGCCCACGTCCTCGGCATGTGCACGGTGCTGCGCATCCGCCTGCACGCGGACCGAGTAGGTGCGCCCGAAGCGGTTGAAGTCGTTCACGTACAGGCTGCCGAGGTAGATCTGCATGGTGTCGAACACGTCGGTCACCGCCACGCCGAGCTGCCGCGCCTTGGTGCGGTCGATGTCGGCGTACAGCTGGGGCACGTTCACCTGCAGGCTGGAGAAGAGGCCGGCCAGCTCGGGCGTCTGGTAAGCCTTGGCCATGAAGGCCTTGGTGGCGCCGTCCAGCGCTTCGTAGCCGAGCGACGCGCGGTCTTCCAGTTGCAGCTTGAAGCCGCCCGTCGTGCCCAGGCCTTGCACCGGAGGCGGCGGGAACATCGCGATGAACGCATCCTGGATCGCGCCGAACTTCTGGTTCAGCGCGCCGGCAATGGCCGCGCCGTGCAGGTCCGGCGTGCGCCGTTGCGAGAAGGGCTTGAGCGTCACGAACACGATGCCCGCGTTCGAGCTGTTGGTGAAGCCGTTGATGCTCAGGCCCGGGAAGGCCACGGCGCTTTCCACGCCGGGCTGCTTCAAGGCGATGTCGCCCATGCGGCGGATCACGTCTTCCGTGCGGTCCAGCGTGGCGCCGTCGGGCAGCTGCGCGAAGCCGATCAGGTACTGCTTGTCCTGCCCCGGCACGAAGCCGCTGGGCACGGTCTTGAACAGCAGCGCGGTCACGGCAGCGAGCACGAGGTACATCGCGAACATCGCCGTCTTGCGCGTCACCACCCGGCCCACGCCGCCGCTGTAGGCCTGCGAGCCGCGGCCGAACAGGCGGTTGAAGCCGCGGAACAGCCAGCCGAGGTAGCGGTCCATCGCTCGGGTCAGTGCATCCTTGGGTGCACCGTGCGCCTTCAGCAGCAGCGCGGACAAGGCCGGCGACAGCGTGAGCGAGTTGATGGCCGAGATGACGGTGGAGATGGCGATCGTCAGCGCGAACTGCCGATAGAACTGGCCGGTCAGGCCGCTGATGAAGGCCAGCGGCACGAACACGGCGATCAGCACCAGCGCGATCGCGATGATCGGGCCCGAGACTTCACGCATCGCGCGGTAGGTCGCATCACGCGGCGACAGCCCAGCGGCAATGTTGCGCTCCACGTTCTCCACCACCACGATGGCGTCGTCCACCACGATGCCGATGGCCAGCACCAGGCCGAACAGGCTCAGCGCGTTGATGGAGAAGCCGAACAGGTGCATCACCGCGAAGGTGCCGATGACCGAGATCGGCACGGCCAGCAGCGGGATGATGGATGCGCGCCAGGTCTGCAGGAAGAGGATCACCACCAGCACCACCAGCGCCACGGCCTCCAGCAGCGTGTGCACCACCGACTCGATGGATGCCCGCACGAACTGCGTGGGGTCGTACACGATGCGGTAGTCCACGCCCTCGGGCATGGTCTTCTTCAGCTCGGCCATGGTGGCGCGCACCTGGTTGCTGATCTCGATGGCGTTGGAGCCCGGCGCCTGGAAGATGGGAATCGCCACCGCCGGCTTGTTGTCCAGCAGCGAGCGCAGCGCGTACTCGGCGGCGCCGAGCTCGATGCGGGCGATGTCCTTGAGCCGCGTGACGGCACCGTCGGCGCCGGTCTTCACGATGATCTCGCCGAACTCGTCTTCGCTTTGCAGGCGGCCTTGCGCATTGATGGACAGCTGCAGGTCCACGCCGGGCAGCCCCGGCGATGCGCCCACCACGCCGGCCGCGGCCTGCACGTTCTGCTCGCGGATGGCGCGCACCACGTCGCCGGCCGAGAGGCCGCGCTGCGCGACCTTCTGCGGATCCAGCCACACGCGCATGGAGTAATCGCCCGAGCCGAACAGCAGCACCTGGCCCACACCTTGAACGCGAGCCAGCCGGTCCTTGACATTGAGCACCGCGTAGTTGCGCAGGTAGGTCATGTCGTAGCGGTCGTTGGGCGAGAGCAGGTGGACGACCATGGTGAGGTCGGGCGAGCTCTTGACGGTGGTCACGCCCAGGCGCCGCACCTCTTCAGGCAGGCGCGGCTCGGCCTGCGAGATGCGGTTCTGCACGAGCTGCTGCGCCTTGTCCGGGTCGGTGCCCAGCTTGAAGGTCACGGTCAGCGTCATGAGGCCGTCGGTGGTGGCCTGGCTGCCCATGTAGAGCATGCCTTCCACGCCGTTGACGGCTTCTTCCAGCGGCGTGGCCACCGTCTCGGCGATCACCTTCGGGTTGGCGCCGGGGTACTGCGCGCGCACCACCACCGAGGGCGGCACGACTTCCGGGTATTCCGAAATCGGCAGGCTGCGCAGCGCGATCAGTCCCGCGAGGAACATGAGCAGCGACAGCACGCCGGCAAAGATCGGCCGGTCGATGAAGAACTTGGAAAGATTCACGCGGATTGCTCCCTCACGATTGCTTGGCGCCGTTGTTGACGGCGTGCAGCGTCGGCTTGGCGTCCATGGCGACGGTCTCCGGCGCCACCAGCGAGCCGGGCCTCACCCGCTGCACGCCGTTGACGACGATGCGCTCGCCTGCCTGCAGCCCTTGCGTCACGATGCGCATGCCATTGGCCGTTGCGCCCAGCGTGACCTCGCGGTACTGCGCCTTGTTGTCCTTGTCGATGACCATCACGAAGCGCTTGTTCTGGTCGGTGCCCACCGCGCGCTCGTTCACCAGCAAGGCCGTGGCCTGCGTGGCCTGGCCCATGCGCAGCCGCGCGAACTGGCCGGGCATCAGCGCGCCGTCCTTGTTGTCGAACTTCGCGCGCACGCGCACGGTGCCGCTCTTGGCATCCACCTGGTTGTCCACCAGCTGCAGGCGGCCTTCGAAGGGCGTGTCGGCGGTGCCGGCGGTGCCCAGCATCACGGGGATGCGCTCGATGTGCGCGCGTGCGCTGCTGCCGCCGGGCAGGTCCTTCAGCGCGCGGGTGATGACCTGCTCATCCGCATCGAAGCTCGCGTAGATCGGGCTCACCGACACGAGCGTGGTCAGCACGGGGGCGCCGGGGCCTGCGGCCACGAGGTTGCCCGCGGTGATCTCGATCTTTCCGATGCGCCCGGCGATGGGCGCACGCACCTGCGTGTAGCCCAGGTTGAGCTTGGCCGATTGCAGCACCGCTTCCGCGGCGCGCAGGTTGGCTTCCGCTTCACGCAGGCCGTTGGTGCGCTCGTCCAGTTCGCGCTTGGCGATGGCCTGTTCCTCCCACAGGCGCTCGGCCCGTGCATGCTCGCTCTTCAGGTAGGTGGCGCGGGCTTGCGCAGCAGCCAGCTGGGCCTGTGCCCGGGCGACTTCCGCGGCATAGGGCTCGGGGTCGATGGTGAACAGCAGGTCGCCCACGTTCACCAGCGCACCTTCGCGGAAGTGGATGGCCTGGACCGTGCCTGCCGCGCGCGAGCGCAGCTCCACGTGCTCCACGGCTTCAAGCCGGCCGGAGAATTCCTCCCAGGCAGCGACTTGGCTTTGCACGACCGTGGCCACGGAGACGGGCACGGCCTGAGGTGCCGCCGCGGCCTGCTGGGCCTGGGCGGTGCCGCTGTTCATGCTGAAGATGGCCGCGGGAATGGCGGCAATGGCGGTGAGCAGGGTGCCCACCGTCCAGGCGCGCTTCCAGGAACGGCGGGGCGTTTGAAGGTTCGAGTTCTCGGTCATGGTGATGTCCTCCGGGGTGTTCAGGGCTGGTTCGACGGCTTGTCTTGTCCAATGTCCGGCGCCTGCAGGAAGCGCCGGATCGGTTCATGCACCCGCTGCTTCCAATCGGCGTCGCAGGGGCTTGTCTCCATGTAGGGGTGTGGGAATCCGGTGGGCGGCGGCAGCACAAGCACCTGCACGGGCACCTGCTCCTGCTTCAGCCGGCGCGCGAAGGCGTCGGATTCGTCGCGCATGGGGTCGTCTTTCGACGTGACGAGCAAGGTGGGCGGCAGGCCCGCCAGCCGCACTGCCTGGCCAGGCGTGGCGTAGGGGTGCAGTGCGTCGGTGGCCTTGGGCAGGTAGCTGCGCCAGCCGTCGGCAAAGCGGCAGCCCACCGGCCCGGCGTGGATGCCACGCATCGAGGCCGTGGCCGTGCACACGTCCAGCATGGGCGAGAAGAGCAACTGGCCGGCGAGCTGCGGGCCGTCGCGGTCGCGCGCCATCAGCGAGGTGGCCGCGGCGAGGTTGCCGCCCGCTTCCTCGCCGGCGATGAACAGCCGTGCCGCCGGCCCGCCGTACTGGCGGCGGTGCTTGCTCATGTGCACCAGTGCGGCGTAGACGGCATCGGGTGCCTGCGGGAAGGGATGCTCCGGCGCCAGCGGGTATTGGAAAGACAGCACCGATGCGCCCGCATCCAGCAACAGCCGAACAACGCACGGCATGCCACCTGTTGGTGCGCTCGTGAACGCACCGGCGTGCAGATGCAGCACCAAGGCGTTCGGCGTGATCTTGTTTTCCGTGGAGGCCGCCCGATATAGCGTGGCGTCATGCACCGTGTTCGCAACGGCGATGCGCACTGGCTGTAAGGTGGGCGAGACTGACGCAGACATGATGAATGGATGGCGACGAGGGGCCGTCGGGGCTTGCGGCGATGTGCCAAAGATAGGGATGGGCATCGCCGCAACCAATAGCCATGGCGCTCATGGATCATTTCAAGCAGCAGAACAATGGCGGCCTCATGATTCATGCCCTTCGTCCTGAACCACGAACAATCCCGGGAGTACGCATTCATGGACAAGCTCACCGCCATGCAGGCCTTCGTGCGCGTCGTCGAGGCCGGCACCTTCACCAAGGCCGCCGACACACTGGGCATGCCCAAGCCCACCGTCACGCGGCTCGTTCAATCACTGGAGCAGCAGCTTCAGACCCTGCTGCTGAACCGCACCACGCGGCGCGTCACCGTGACGGCAGACGGCGCCGCTTATTACGACCGTGCCGTGCGCCTGCTCGGCGAGATCGATGAACTCGAATCGAGCATGTCGCGCGCGAAGGTCAGCCCCAAGGGCCGGCTGCGCATCGACGTGGGCTCATCGGTGGGCACGCTGCTGCTCATCCCGGCGCTGCCGGACTTTCATGCGCGCTATCCGGACATCCAGATCGACCTGGGCGTGAGCGACCGGCCGGTGGACCTGCTCGGCGAGAACGTGGACTGCGTGATCCGAGGCGGCGAGCTCACCGACCAGTCGCTGGTGGCGCGGCGCATCGGCGAGTTCCACCTGATCCTGGCGGCGGCGCCGTCGTACATCAAGCGCAATGGGGTGCCCGTGCACCCCACGGACCTGGAAGATGACAAGCACCGCGTGGTGAACTACTTCTCGCACCGCACGGGCCGCATGTTCCCCTTCGTCTTCCACCGCGACGGCGAGAGCATCGAGGTCGAGGGCCGGCATTCGCTGGCCATCAACGACTCGTCCGCCGGACTGGCCGCGGGCCTGGCGGGGCTGGGCATCGTGCGCACCACCACCTTCCAGGCAGCGCCGCACTTCGCCTCCGGCGCCTTGCAGCCGCTGCTGCTGGACTGGTGCGGCGAAAGCATTCCCATCCACGTGGTGTACCCGCCCAACAGGCACCTGAGCAGCAAGCTGCGGGTGTTCGTGGACTGGGTGGCGGAGCTGTTCTCGCGCAGCGACCTCATCCACCGCAAGTGCAGCCTGCCCAAGCCGGGCGCGACGCAGCCGGCGGAACAGGACGCTGCGGTGGCGGTCGCCGCCTAGCCTCCGTCCGTACGCCGGCGACGGATTTGGTCGGCGTGTTGTACTCGGGGCTGAAACTTCAGCCTCGGGAGCAACTGTTCATGGGTTTGCGAGATTGGGTGCGGTACACAGGGGCCATCGGCCTGGCCTTCGTTTCTGCGCTGGCTGCGGCCGCGCCGGCGGTTCGAACGGGCACGGTGGACACGCCGGACGGGCAGCTCTACTACGAGACCCATGGCGAAGGCCCTGCGGTCTTCATGCTGGCCGGCGGCCCCGGCGCGCCGCGAACCTCGCTGATGCCGGAGTTCGACCACCTGGCTGCGCGGCACACCGTCGTCTACTTCGACTACATCGGCCGGGGCCGTTCTTCCGACCTGCCCGCCGGCAAGCACCACTCGCCCGAGCGCGACGCGATGGACGTGGAGCGGTTGCGCCAGGCCCTGGGCTTCGAGCGCATCGCGCTCATCGGCCATTCCTACGGCGGCTACCCTGCGCTGGCCTACGCCGGCATGTTCCCGCAGCGGCTCACGCACCTGGTGATTTCCAGCTCGGGCCACAGCGCCGAGTCCTGGCAGCGCAACATCGACAACGTGAACCGCTTCGTCGAGAACCAGTACCCCGAGACCTGGAAGAAGCTCTCGGAGCTGCGTCAGCGCGGTGTGAAGACCTGCGCCAACGACTACCAGGACCTGTACGGCGAGCCCATCGGCCAGCTCTACTGGCACGACCAGGCCAAGGCGGCGCTGCGCAAGCCCGTGTCCACCGACCCGCGAGACAAGTTCAAGCGCGTGGTCTACTGCGACATGATCGGTGATGACTCCGAGATGAAGGTTGGCGGCACCATGGCGCATTTCGACGCGCGGCCGGCGCTGGCCAAGGTGAAGCTGCCGGTGCTCGTCACCGCCGGCCGGTACGATCCGGTGAGCCCGCCGGTGGTGGCCTACGAGATCGGCGAGGCGTTCAAGGCGGGCCCGGCGCAGGTCCGCATCTTCGACAACAGCTCGCACCGGCCATGGGTGGAGGAGGGCGAGGCCTACTTCAAGGTGCTCGACGCCTTCCTCGGCGACCCGGCGATGTAGCGGCGGATCAAAAGCCCAATGACGTGCGGATGAACTCCACCGTCCTTCGCTGGCTGAAGTAGTTCAGGTGGTGCACCACCGGGTTGGTGCCGTACGCCAGCACGCGCGACGGTTCGGTGATGCGCGTGCCCACCGCCATGCGCGTCATCGAGTCCGTGTCCACCACCAGGTCGTTCTCGCCGGAGAAGATGACGTCAGTGGCGGCGTCGGCGATGTTCTCCTTGCGGAAGTGGCGCCAGAACTCCCAGCCCGGATCCTCGGTCTCGAAGTTGGTGCTGACGGCGAAGTAACCTTCGGGCGCGGTGGTCCAGCCGAAGCCGAGCTTTTCGAGCTCGTAGTTGCCGGTGATGAAGTCCGTGCCGTCCGGCCCGAAGCGCGACATGGCCGCCACGCCCGGCACGCTCGCAGCCGTCACGTCGGCAATGGGCGTGCGCGAGAGCATGGCCGTGCTTGATGCCACCAGCGTCATCAGGCCCTGTATCACCGAGAACATCGGCACCACGAGCGAGGCCAGTTCGGCGACGCCATGCATGGCCGAGGCCATGTTGGTGAGCAGCTTCAGGGCGGTGCGCAGGCGATAGGGTGAGGCGAGGGCCGTGCCCATCAGCGGCGAACCGCAGAACACCACACGCGCACCCGGCGCGAACTGCCGGCTCAGCACTTCGAGCCACCAGCGCACCACCAGCCCGCCGCGGCTGTGGCACACCACATCCACCTGCGCGGTGGAGCCGGCGAAGGCGCGCGACAGGTCCAGCGCGTTGAGCACCGGGCCCACTGCCAGCGTGGGGTGTTCGAACAGCAGCACCTGGTCGTAGTGGCCGCGAGCCGCCGCCAGCAGGTGCCGGCCTGAGCCGTCCGGGATGCCTTGCAACTGGCCGACGATCGCATCGCACTTGCTGAAGGTCCCGTGCACGATCAGCAGCACGCGGCCTGAGGGCACGATGGTGTCCACGCGCTGGCCGTCCAGGTCGAAGAGGCCGTAGCGGGCGTTGAAGCCCTGGTCCAGCTTGGTGAGGAAGGTGGACACCTGCGAGCCCGCGACGGGGCGGAAGGCGACCTGGTCGATGGGCTGCGCATCGAACAGCCCTCGCCGCCCGGTCCGCCGCGTGGGGTAGGGCGAGGGGCCGGCATCGACCTGCCAGTCCAGCAGGCCGTCGTCGCCTTGCACCAGCGTGAGGTAGCCGGCCTGGTCGATGCGGTCTTCGTCGCCCAGCCGGCGCCGGCGCATCTCCACCACGCCCGGCATGCCCTGCACGCGCGGGCCGACGTCCACGCCTTGCGCCACCAATCGCCTGGTGGCGTCGTCCATCAATTGCCGCAGCTGCTCCGGCGTTGTGGTGCTCATCCCTTCGCTCCCAGCAGGGGCAGCGGCGTGACGCCGCGGTCTCGTGCCAGTCGCACGTCGATCATGGCCGCGAACTCCGACACGCGGCGCAGGTTGTTCTTGCCTTCGGTGGCGGCCGATTCGAAACCGCCGCGGTTGGTGAGCCAGGTGGCCTCCAGCGGAATGAGGTGGCGCTGGTAGACACGCTGGCGCACTTCCTGGTGCTGGCTTTGCCCCAGCACGTAGCCGGGGTTGTTGATGGCACTGGAGCCGCCGCTGTTGACGGTGTCGCCGTCCGGACCGTTGGCACCGAACACCAGCTCGAGTCCGTGCATGTCGAGGAACTCGGAGTGCATGCCGTCGCTGCGCCAATAGCCGGTGAAGGCGTGGCCGGTGAGCAGGAAGATCACCGGGTAGATGTCCACGTACTCCAGGCAGGCTGCCAGCAGCAGCGCCAGGTCGATGCAGGTACCGCGCCGTTCCGCCAGCAACTGGCTGGGCGTGCGCAGCCGCTGCGTGTAGTTGCCGTAGGACGGCGGCGGGTTGATGTAGCTCACGCCGTGCGCATTGAGCACCGCATACCAGATGGCCTGCACCTGCTTGTCCACGTTGCCGAAGCGCTCGGCCTCGGTGCGGCCCTGGCCCAGGCTCTGGTAGCCGTCGAAGCCCGCGGTCGGGTCGTCGGCCAGCGCGCAGAGGATGCCTTGCGCCGAATCGATGATGCGCGACACGGCCGGATCGCGCGGCAGCACGAAGGACGGCAGCCAGCGCCACTCGTCCTTCTCGCCGTCCTGCCATTCGTCCACCGGCGCGAGGCCGACGCGGAAGGTCTCCTCCTTCACCGTCTGGCCTTCGCAGGTCACGTGCAGGCGAAGGCTGCTCTGGATGGGCTCGCTCTGCGTGCGGATGAGCGCGGAGGTCAGCGGCAGCACGATCTCGCTGGTGAGGTCGCGACCGCTCTCGCCTTCGGCCAGGTCGAAGCTCATGCTGAAGGGAAAGGAGCCTTCGCCGGCGTTGAGGTCCACCGTCACGCGGATGTCGCGGATCGCGCCTTCCACGTTGTTGCGGAACACCTGCAGCGAACGGAAGGGGCTTTGCTTGTTGTGCAGCAGCGAGTAGTTCACCTGCGGCTTGGGCGAGCGCTCCACGCGGATGCGGTCGCGCGGGGCGATGTCGGCCAGCGTGCGAGCCCGTGAAGAGGGCGACGCCGTGCGCCGGGGCGGCTTCTTCGGCGCATGCTTGGCCTCGATCAGCGACACGCTGCTCCACAGCACGATGCACGCGCCGCGCAGGCTGCCCGGCTGCCTGCGCAGCGCGGCGACGGCCGCCTCGAAAGCTTCGAGCATGTCGCCCTGCGTTTCGGCCAGGCGCTGGTAGAGCGCAGAGCAGAAGATCATGGCCAGGCCATCTTCGATCACGTCGTGGTAGCCCACCGCGAACTTCGCGCCCAGGGCCACGCAGCGTGCCGCGATGCGCGAGGCCGAGTTGTACAGGTTGCACACCACCAGGTCGGGCTTGGGCTCGCCGCCGCACAGCAGGCCGGCCAGGTCCTCCGCCTCCACGAGGTCGATGACATCGGTGTCGGTGGGCGACTTCAGCGCATAGCCGTCGTGCAGCGAACGGGCCGGGTGTTCCGCCTCCAGCCCGAGCAGCGACACCGCCTGGTGCGAGTCCACGCCCGCGAGGTGGATGACGCTCGGGGCCTTGGCCCGTACCCAGTATTCCAGCACCGTGCGCGTGGGGTTGCACAGGTGGCGCTCGGAAGAAGTCTCCAGCCCCATGCTCGACAGCATGAGGTTGCCCTCGGCCGCCGTGTCGTAGTACTGCGAGAGCCGGCCGGGCGCCGACTCGATGCTGCGTGCATTGTTCAGCCGCACCGCCTCCGTGGCCTTGGCCCGCTCCGTCTGCTGGTGGCGGATGACGGTGAGCGGCCGGCTGCGCAGGCCCCGCGTGGCGGCGGAGAGGGCATATTCCCAGGGGAACACGCGCAGCGGCCAGTCCTCGGCTTCACGCGCGGAGGCCGGAATGCCGACCTCGATGAGCCGCGCATCAGCGATCTTCTGCAACTGCTGTGTCGTGAGGTAAGCCTGCAACGGGCCCGAGTCGCCCTGGCCCGGGTCGGTGCCCGACGTCCACCGGTCGCGGTTGCGCGCGATGTACGACCAACGCATGGCTTCGGCCTGGAAGTTGGGCCCGAGCGCGATGGTGATAGGCGGCTCGGACGGGTTGTCCAGGCGAAGGGTGACCGAGGGCGCGGGCATCGTCGTGGTCCGGGTTTGTCGAGGGCGCGACCTTATCGCGAGCGCATGCACCATGCAAGTTCGAGCTGGCATGTCCGTGGCTTGGCCGGTCCGTGACGGACCGGTGGATGTGCCTGGTCATGCGCCCATCAATGCGTTGACCAGACATGCGCCTTTCCTGCGGACGAGTCGGTGAATGGTGATGAGCTGATGAGCAGGGTTCCTCCGTCCAGCCGTTGGCCACGGGCATCGCTGAGGCGGTAGGTGATCTGCGCATCGCCGGCGTCGACCAGTTGGTCCGAGCGCCAGACGCGCTTCTCCTGGATGCGTTCGACCTGCCCCTGCACTGAAACCTCCAGCAGGCCGCGGCCGTCCATCAGCGATTGCAGCCGCAGCCCTGCCACCAGTGACCAGAACGCTTCGGGAGACTTGTCCGGATCAATGCCGTCGAGCAATGAACCCGCTGCTGCGACCGCTCCGGCGAGGTCCGACGTGGCCGCGGGATCGATGGTTGAAGCCTGCCCTGCGGGGCCATCGCGTGCCAGCAGGGCCTGGCCCAGGTCATGCTGCCTGCGCAGCTGCTCGATGTCCTCCAGCAGCGCCCAGGCCACCTGGACCATCGTCGGATCGGGGCGATCGATTCTCGACAGCTCCACGCCTGAGTGCTTGTTGCACTCAACCTCCAGGAAATCATGCAGGTGCGCCTGGGCTTCATCCTTCTGCTCGAAGAGGCTGATGGTCCGGTCGGCCCGGAAGAACTTGCCTGCGTCGCTCAGCACATTGAGAGCGAACGGCACAGTCTGGACGGCGGCGAGCGCGGCGGGCAGTGCCGGCAGCACAAATGGTGCCGCTGCCGACTCTGCTGCTTGCCAGGCATGGATCGCTGCATCGAGCCGATGGAACTGCTGCACGAGGCGTTCGCGCGCGAAGGTGCTTCGCTGAGCTGTCTGCCACGCCTGCTGGTCCGCGAGCACGTAGCGCCCCGGGTGTTCAGACAGGGCAGCCGCCACGCGGACGGCCCCCTTGCCGAGGCAGACCAGCAGGTTCTTCTTCGAGTGCAGCGAGAGCGTGCCATCCACGCCTTTGGTAATCGAGAGGCTTCCCTCCTTTCCTGGAACGGCCAGGCCGGCCAGCCCTTCCTTGATGCCCTGCAATTGCGCGAACTCCGCGGACGCGCCGGCCCTGGCGAGTCCCGATCGTGCCAGCACGGCATCCCGCAGGGCATCGGCGAGCTTCTTGTCGTTGGACGCCTCGCCGACCTGCCGGCCAATTTGAGCGACCATCTGTGCGCCGAGCAATTGCTGCTGCCCCGCCAGCAACTGGGTCTGCGTTGTGACAACTGCAAGCTGGAGCTGCAACTGCTTGACAGCGTCGTCGGCCACGGTGTCGGCCGCCGCTGCTCCCACCTGCGGTGGCGCGGCGACGACGCGGGGACCGGCCAAGGGCGGCGGCACTGGCCTGCCCGTCCTGGCCTGGGCCTCCTGCACCGCAGCCAGCGCATCGACGAGGGGACCGACGGGTTTGCCGCTGTCGGAGACCACGGCCGAGCCTGTCTGCACGAGGATCTCTCGCACCTCGTCGTGCGACAGCGCGGGGTTCGCTGCGAGCATCAGGGCTGCCACGCCCGCGACCTTGGGCGTGGCGCCGGATGTGCCCCCGAACCGGTTGCGGTACGAAGTGTCGGAGGCAGCGGTACAGCTCAGGTCGTGATCGGGGTCTCCCGGCGCGCAGACGGTGACCGTGGGGCCGAAGTTGCTGAAGCCCGCACGCCGGTTGCCATGCGGATCGAAGAGCGTCGCACCGACCAGGATGGATCCGGTGGGCTCGAAGGGTGTGCCCTGGTCATCCAGATCGGCGCGGCGGTCGCCGTTGCCGGCGGCCACGCACACGATGCAGCCCGCGGCGATGGCGCTGCGCACTGCACGATGGACCGATGGGATCTGCTCGTAGTTGCCCAGCACCGGATTGGTCTGCACTTCGAGGATGATGACCTTGCGACGGCCACCGGAGTCTTCCTGGGCCACGAACTCCAGGGCTTCGGCCCAGGCTTCATGGCTCAGCGCCGGCCCCGGTCCGCTGTCCGCCTGGATCGCCCACAGCGTCGCCCGGGGCGCCACGCCCTGCATGCCCATGCCGTTCTCGCGGGCTCCGGCGATCGACAGCACTGCGGTGCCGTGGTTCACGGCGGGGCCCTGTGTCACGTCGGCACCATGGTCCACCGCGTTGAAGGTGCGTTCGATGCCTTCGTGCAGGTCATCGTGGGTGATGCGGAACCCCCAGTCGATGTCCGCGATGACGACGTCCGCGCCTTGTGAACGGCTCCAGGCCGGCACGATCTTCAGCCGGTGCAGGTACCACTGCGTTTCCAGGCCGGTTTGCGCATCGACGACCGGTGAGGCGCTACCCACCAGGGGGTCGGGCACGGGCTCGGGCTGGAGCACCGCCGCAGGCGGGGCCGCCCCGGGGACGACCACGGCCTTCTTCACCGCTTCCAGATCCAGCAGCGAGCGGGTGACTTCGTTGGCCGGCGTACCGGGCGGAAAGTGCAGCCGGACGAAATGGCTCAGCGGGGCGAGGCTGGCGTCCGCAGGCGCTGCGGCGGCCGCGCCGGACCGTGCCCTGTCCTGCGAGCGACGGGCATCGTCGCGTGACATGCGGGCCTCGCTGAACACCGGCCGCGTGGCCTTCATGCCGTACCGGTTCAGCACATCATGCAGATCCACGATGTGACCGGGAGCGTCCGCCAGGCGCATCGCATCGCGTGCCGGCCCCGCGTGCAAGCCCGCTGCCTGCGCTGGCGTCGACAGTTCGACCTCGACGATGAGGTCGCCGCCAAGGTCCGAAGGCGCCGCCGCGAGTGGGGCGAGCTGCGGGAGGCCTTCGGTGGAGGTGTCGTTGACCGGGATGCCGCGGCCTGCAGCGGCGCCCGCTCCGTCGGGAGTCGTGGGGATGTTCGGCATGTCGGCCTCCTGGTGGGTGGGGCTACTTGATCCAGTCGAACAGCGTGTCCAGGCCGTAGCTCATGCCCAGCCGCCACGACTGCTTGCGTCCGGCTTGCACGACGGCACCGCTGGCATCAAGCTGGTCGCCCTTGGTCCAGAACGAGCCAATGAAGAGAATGAAGCCACCGGTGGGCTGGTCCTTCTGCATGGTGAACACGCCATCGGCGAAGCGGTAGCCCAGTCCGATGCCCACGGAGTCGAAGGGCCGGCGCGACGGCGCGATCAGCAGCTTGGCGACCAGGCGGTGCCCATCACCCGCGTCGTAGCGCTTGTAGACATCGCCGAACAGGTAGTTGATGCCCAGGTAGACCTGCTGGGGCTTGTCCCGCTCCAGGATGATCTTCTTGTCCGGGTCGTACTTGAGTTCCTTCACACCGTTGACGACGGCGTCCGCGGACAGGAACCAATGCTCCTCGGGACCGGTGATGAGCTGGGTGGTGGCCTTGGACGTGTCGCTCCCTGCGCCTTTGACGTCCACCGTTACGTCGGCGGTGGCGCGAAGATTCTTGAAGGTGAAAGCCTTATCGAAGTAGCACAGCCGTTGGCTGGGTGCGATAGCGTCGGGCGGGGCGGCTGTGGTCGATGGTGCCGCGGCATTCTTGTTGAGGATGAACTTGAGAACCGACGACACATCCTTGGAGAACGCGGTCTTGCGCACATGTTCCTCGACGGCGATTTCGACGGTGTCGTCGACGCCTGTCGGGCAGTTGCCGCGCACCCGGTCGACATAGACCACGTGCAGCTTGTCGCCTTGCTCGGAGATGGCACGCAGGTCCTTGCAGGCCGCGAGCGCCGAGGTTGGCCGTGTGTCGATGGCGCCTGCGCCCGGCGTGGCCGTCTTCAGGTCCGGTGCGCAGAAGTAGGCGATGTCCTTGCCCGCTGTGAGACTGTCGATGCTGCCGAGGCTGTCCAGGTCAAGCTTCGAGGCATAGAGGTAGTGGTCGCTCGCACGCGGCAGTTGCGCAGCAGCCGTGATGGTGCTCACCATGGCGGCGACGCAAAGAAACACGGATTGTTGGATGTTCACGACGCTTCTCCTTGAGGGCTTCGGGCAGCACGGTGCTGCCGGTGCGGTGCCACTCTAGGGAGGCGCAGGTCTGCTGTCGTCCTCAGCTTGGAGGAGATCGGTCGCCGGCACGATGTGCGCAGGCCTTGAAGAACGAATAGCAGAAGGTGCCGTCGCCCTGCGTGGTGCGATGCAGGTCGCAGATGCCTTGGTCGAAACGTTCGGGTGTGATGAAGCCAGCGGTCATGGCGTCGTCCCGCACGCCTTCCACCATGGCGATGAAAGTCTTGCGGGTGAAGGCGTCCACCCATCCAGGGCGGCCGGCATCTGCCCAGGCGATGCGCGGCGAGACCGTGACTGCCTCGAAGCCGGCCTGGGCCAGCAGCGGATGAAGTTCCCGTCCAATGAGCGCGTTGCCGCCGGCCTGTGCCTGAAGGCGGATCAGGCAACCGATGGCCTCGTGGGCCGCATCGCTGTGCGGGTGCATCAGCGTGGAGCCATGGTCGCCTTCGATGACGGTGATGCTGCCGCCCGGCCTGATGAGTTCGTGCAGATGGCGCAAGGCCAGCAATGGATCCGGCAGATGCTCCAGCACGAAGCACACGAACACATGGTCGAACGACTGCGGTTCGAAGGGCAGGGCCAAGAGGTCGGCCTGCTGGAACTGGACGTTGCACAACCCGGCCGACTGCACCCGATGCCTTGCGCGTTGCAACGAATGCGCCGAGATGTCGATGCTGGTGAACTGCGCATCGGGGCTTCGCGACGCGAGCGTCACCGTCTGCGATCCGATGCCGCAGCCTGCTTCGAGGACGCGGCTGCCGGGTGGGTAGCGGGTGTCTGAATGCAGGAGTTCGGCCAGCACGTCGGCCTGGTCTTGCAAGCGTTCGCTCTCGCGGGCCTGGTAGCCGTGGACGTAGGAGTAGGAGGAGGTCATGCCGCCACTGTGCAGGGCGGTGGGCGGCAGGTCTTGAACGTTATTGCAGCGCTTGCACCGCCACGGCCCGCTGCCATGCGCCGGGGGTGAAGCCGAAGTGCCGCGTGAAGATGCGGGTCATGTGGCTCTGGTCCGCGAAGCCGCAGGAGGCGGCCGCTTCTGCGAGGCCGGTGCCGGCCTGGATCAGGTTCCAGGCATGTTCGGCACGGTGCTGAAGCAGCCAGGCATGCGGCGGCACGCCGAAGGTTTTCTGGAACCGCCTGAGCACCTGGTACCGGCTCAGACCATCGATGCTGGCGAGTTCGGCCAGCGATGGTGCGTTCAGCCAGTCGTCAGCCAGCCGTTGCCGCACACGCCGCATGTCGGCAGCCACCGAAGGCTCCGGCCGGGCCGTCGAGTGGCTGTTCATCAACCGTCCCAGCGCATGCACGAGCGATTCCTCGCCAGCCAGCAGGCTCAGATCGCCCACCGGGCCAGACTCCATCCCATCGAGCAGCTTGCGCAAGGCCGCATGCAGCAGGGGATCGTGGATCACCGGCTGTGTGATCTCCACGCCATCGCATGACTGCCCCAGCAGCGCGGCCAGGGCCTGCGGCTGCAGGTACACCATGCGCCAGCGCCGTGATGGCCCGCCCAGCGGCTGGCCGTCGTGCACCTCGCCGGGGTTGGTGGTGATCACGTCGCCAGCCACCGCATCCACCCGCCCGCGCCCGCTCGCCGAGCGCTGTGCGCCGTCTTCGATGAGCCCGAAGCCGTAGGTGGCATGCGAATGCCGGCCGTAGTGCCGGGCGCTGTCGATGTGCGTGCCGAACACGCCGGCCCAGGGCGAGGCGAAGACGCGGCTGCGGTGTGCGGGCGCTTGTGGCATGGGCGCCATTGTCCTCTTGCAACGTCCAGGCTTTCACATGGCTGTCGAAGCCTCGTGCCAAGCTGTCAGTTGCCTGTCGATGAGGCCAGGGAGCGGGTGATCCCGATGCGCGCCGGTCCGCAAGCACGTCCACACTGGCTTCGGCCTCATCGCCGGGAGGGACCGGCGAACAAACCCAACACACAGCCCTAGGAGACACCATGGTCACTCGTCGCGCATGCATCCTCGCCGGCCTGGGCGCCGCAGCACCAGCCCTCGCCCTGGCGGCCTCGCCCACGGCCGCACCCACGCTGGCGAAGCTGAAGATCTACATCCCCGCCGGTGCCGGCGGCGGCTGGGACCAGACCGGTCGCGGCATCGGCGCGGCCCTGCAGTCGGCCAACCTGGTGCGCGAGATCGAGTACGAGAACAAGGGCGGCAAGGGCGGCACCATCGGCCTGGCGGACTTCGTGGAGCGCTACCGCAGCGACCCGCATGCCCTGCTCGTCGGCGGCCTGGTGATGGTGGGCGCGCTCGCGCTGAACAAGAACGAGGGCGCCTTGAAGGACGTGTCGCCCATCGCGCGCCTGACCAGCGACTACCTTGTGCTGGCCAGCGCACCCGACTCGAAGATCAAGACCTTCCAGGACCTCGCCGACGCGCTGCACAAGGACGTGTCGTCCATCACGTTCACTGGCGGCTCGGCCGGCGGCGTGGACCACATGCTCTCGGCCATGCTGCTGCGCGCGCTGAAGGTGGACACCGCCGGCCTCAAGTACCAGCCCACCGCCAGCGGCAAGGAAGCCCTGGAGGCGCTCAAGTCCGGCAAGGCGACGGTGGCCATCTCGGGCTACAGCGAGTTCAAGACGGGCATCGAGTCGCATGCCGTGGTGCCGCTGGCGGTGTCGTCCAAGCGCTCGCTGTTCGGCTTGAAGAGCCTGCGCGAGCTGGGGGCTGACACCGAGCTTGCCAATTGGCGCGGCGTGTTCGCGCCCGCGGGCATCAAGCCCGAGCAGAAGGACCTGCTGCGCTCGCTGGTCGTGCGCGCCACCGAGTCGTCCACCTGGAAGCAGACGCTGCTGGAAAACGACTGGGTCGGCTCGCTGCTGTACGGCCGCGACCTGCAGAAGTTCATCGAATTGGAACAGGGCGTGGTGGGCGTGGTGACGTCCATGCTGAAGCTGCACAACTGAAGCGGCGATATTTCACGGACTTTCACCGCCGGCGGGCCGGCGGCCGCGTCAAGCCTGCCCGCCGGCGGGCCGATAACCCGATGTGGTCCGCCCAACGCCCATCACCCATGCCTCGTCCTGCCGCCGAATCGTGCGGTGGGGTCGGCTCGTGCTGGCCGCGGCGATCTTCGTCTTCGGCCTGGCTGCCTCGGCAGTGGCGGGGCCGATCGGCGATGCGGTCTTCGCCATCGAAGCCAAGCACGGCAATGCGCCTCACGAGGTCATCCGCCAGCTCCAGGCGCTTGAAGCCCAGGCCCGCGCGGCCGGCGGCGACGACCTGCGCATCTTCCTGGCCGCCTGGGGCTACGCCCATGCGTCGATCGACAAGCCCGCGGTGGCCGATGCCGCCATCGAGGAACTGACCGACCTGGGCGAGCGCACCCACAACAACGCGGCGCTGGCCTCGGCCTACACGCTCAAGGCGGCCATGCTCTCGTTCTCCGGCCAGGTCCGCGCGGCCTTCGGCTGGATCGAAAGCGCCGTGCCCTTGTCCGAAACGGTGGGCAGCCCCGACCTGCACTACTGGGTCACCATGACGGCCGGTGACCTGGCCACGTCCAATGGCCACATCGACGAAGGCATCCGCCTGTTCGAGGCGTCGGTGGCAGCGGCCCGGCAAAGCCGCAACCCGCGACGCGAAGCGCAGGCCTACCAGTGCCTGGCGCCGCTGCGCCTGGTCAAGGGCATGTTCGATGCGTCCATCCGCGATGCCGTGCGCGTGCGCGAGCTGGGCGCACAGGCCCAGGACAGCTCGCTCGTCATTTCCGGCTGGGTGCTGGAGGCGCTGGCTGCCGAAGCCCACGGCGAGAAGGAGCATGGCGTGCGGGCACGCCGCTCGGCGATGGCCCTGGCCGAGCAGATCCGTCCGGGGGCCGACCCCAAGCTCAATTCACAGGCCAGCGGCGTGGGCGGCCTCAGCACCGAGATGGAGACGCTGCTGAGCCTCTCCGGCATGTACCTCAGCGTGCGCGACTTCGACGCGGCACGCGACTACGCCGCGCGTGCACGCAGCCATGCCGAGGCACTGCACGACCCCGACAACGCCGCGCGGGCCACCATCAATCTCGGCCTGGCCGACATCGGTGCCGGCCGTCTTCAAGCCGGCAAGAAGGCAGCCGACGACGGCGTGGCCGCGCTGGAGCACAAGAAGCGCGACGCCGAGCTGCTGATCCAGATCAACCGCTATGCCGCGGCGCTGGAGCGCGCGGGCGATGCCGCCGCCGCCCTGCAGCGCCTGCGTGAATCGCTGCTGCTGGAAACCGAACTCGCGCGCCGCGACCGGCAGAGCACCGTCGTGGCGCTGCAGCGCGAATCCAGCTTCCAGCAGCGCCAGCGGCAGATGGACAAGCTGGAGCACGACAACACCCTGCAGGCAGTGGAGATTGCGCGCCGGAACACCGAACGCCTGCTCATGCTGCTGCTGGCCGGCGCGATGGCCATCGGCGTGGTGGTGGCGTGGCGCCTGTACCTGCGCGCCCGCGAGTCCAACCGCCAGCTGCGGCTCAACAACGAGACGCTGGAGTTCGCGAGCAACCACGATCTGGTGACGGGCCTGTTCAACCGCCGCGCCATGGAGCGCGACGTCGTCGCGATGAACGGCGAACCCTTCAGCGGCGCGTGGGTGTCCATCAAGCAGTTCGGGCTCATCGTGGGCAGCGTGGGCCACCAGCAGGGCGACAACCTGCTGTGCCAGATCGCCCAGCGGCTGGAGGAGGTCGTCCTGCAGTGCGGTGGCCAGCTCTACCGCGTCGACGGCGTGACCTTCGCCGCCATCTACCGCTTCGCCGGCAACGAAACCCGCTTGCGCAAGACGCTGGAGGCGCTGACGTCGGCGATGGACGCGCCGTTCAAGATCGGCAACCAGGACCTGATCGTCTCCATCGGCGTCGGCGCGTCGGAGTACCCGACCGATGCGACCTCGGTCATGGAGGTCGCGCGGCTGGCCGAACTCGCGAAGCTGCAGGCGCATGCGGAGCCGGGCAACAGCTACGTCATCTACGACGCCCGCATGGGCAACACCCAGCGCGACAAGCTGCACATGGAAACGCGCATGCTCAAGGCGCTGGAGCACGGCGACTTCGAGGTGTACTACCAGGGCCAGCGTGACCTGCGCGACGGCGGCATCAAGGGCTTCGAGGCGCTGATCCGCTGGCATGACAACGGCAAGATGGTGTCGCCCGCGCAGTTCATTCCACTGGCCGAGGAGTCCGGGTTGATCGTGCGCCTGGGTTCGTGGGTGCTGCACCAGGCCTGCCGCCAAGCCAAGGCCTGGGCCGATGCGGGGCTGGGGCGGCCCGTGGTCGCGGTCAACATTTCTCCGCGGCAGTTCAACCACCCCGACTTCATGACCACCGTGCGCGCCGCCTTGCAGACCACCGGCGTGGACCCGGCGCAGATCGAGCTGGAGATCACCGAAGGCAGCGTGATGGACGATGCCGAAGCCAGCATCTCGCAGCTGCACGCCCTGCGTGCGCTCGGGCTGGCCCTGGCCATCGACGACTTCGGTACCGGCTACGCGAGCCTGTCGTACCTGCGCCGCTTCCCGCTCAACCGGCTCAAGGTCGACCGTTCCTTCATCATGCAGCTGGGCAACAGCGAGGGCGACGACACCATCGTGCGCACCGTGATCGAGCTGGCCCACAGCCTGGGCCTGTCGGTGACGGCCGAGGGCGTGGAGACCGTGGCCCAGGAAGCCACGTTGCGCAGCTGGGACTGCGATGTCGTGCAGGGCTTCCTGCATTCGAGGCCGTCGCCGGCGGCCGTGGCGACGGATTTGCTGGTGACGGAACGCAAGGGGATGCCGGCGGCGGCCTAGTGTCGACGCGCGGCCGGCATCGCGGCCAGTGCTGCCCGATGCACGGCGGCATCGTCGTCGATGTCGCCATCGATGGGAATGTCCGGAACGAGCGGCTCGTTGTTGCCCCGGACCCGGTTACGCCATACCTTCAACGGAAGCATGAGCTGGTTGCCGCTTGGCAGCGCAATCCATGCGACGTCGATGTACACCGAGTCCGCGCCGGTGGTCCGCCCGATGTGCACGGCACCGGGAACGAGCCTGACCTTGTCGGCCATGTCCAGGCAGGCGCTCACGCAGCCGCCGTCGGTCACCAGTACCACGGGGCCGGTGAAGCGGCGCAGGCGGCCGTGGCGGGACACCACGTCCTGGCGCGTGATGCGATAGCCGCCATCCTGGTCGAACCACGTCCTGCCACGGCTGTGCGCGAGTTCGATGGCGGCGAGGAAGGCGCGGCTGTTGCGAGCGTTGTCGCTGTCGGGGCCGTACACCTCGATCCGGCGGTCCAGGCGCCGTCGTGCGGCGTCGAGCGCAATCGGCGAGACGCGCCATTGCGCGTGGATCCGTGGAAGCTTGTCCAACCCGGCGAGGTCGAAGTCCAGTCCGCCGGTGGCGGCGTCGAAGATTCGGTCGCCCACCGAGCTGTCGCCACCGCCGTTGCCGCGCAGGTCGAAGACAATCTGCTTCACGCCCCGCAGGCCGGCCAGTTGGCGAAGCATGGTCTGCAATGACGCCGCGTCATCCGTAGTGAGGCCGAAGTTCGCCGCGCGAATCCACAGCAGGCCGTTCCTGAACTCGAAGGAGTTCGTCCGCGCGGCCGCCTGAGGCAGCGCGGCCGATTCCCTGAGATAGACGAGGTGCCCATCCCGGAAGGTGGTCACGTAGTCGTTCACCAGAGACAGTGCTGCGTCGCGGTTGGTCACGCGAGACAGCAGCGCCAGGGCTTCTTGGTAGCCCTTGTCCGTCCAGGCCTTGAAGCCGGGGTTGAGCTCATCCAGCATGCCCGGATGCCCATCGACGATGGCGAGGTGGACGGCCTCCAGATCGGCGCGTGCCAGATCCTGCCAGCGTTGGACAGCGTCGTCCGCAAGGCAAAGTCTGGAAAAGGCACCCAGTGCGAGTGCCCAGGCAAAGCGGCGGAAGCTCACGACCGCGCGTTGATCGTCACATCCACCCGCCGGTTGCGCGCCCGCCCGGCATCCGACCCGTTGTCCGCTACAGGCTGAGACTTGCCGAAGCCCTTGGCAGACAGCCGCGCCGCCGGCACGCCTTCCTGCGACGACAGGTAATCCTTCACCGCCTGCGCCCGCTGCTCGGACAGCTTCTGGTTCGATGCCTCGGAGCCGACGTTGTCGGTGTGGCCGGACACCACCACCGGCACGTCGGCGAACTTCTTGATGCGTTCGGCGGCTTCATGCAGCGTGGTCCTGGCCTCGGGCTTGATCGTGGCCTTGCCGGTATCGAACAGCACGGCTGCATCGAGCGCGATGGTGATCTGCTTGGGCGGTGTGAAAGGCTCGAAGTCGTAGGGGCCCTCGAAGCGCACGCGCCAGTCGAGCGTGAACTCGCTGACGTCCACCCGCAGGATCACCGGCTGCCGCTTGTCGACCATGCAGCTTTCGACCGCACGCTTGTCCAGGGTGGTGTTGCCCAGCTGCGTCTGGCAGATGCGCTCTGAGCGCTGCGTGTACAGGCCCACACGCAAGGCTTCCGCCGTGGCGGTGGCGCTGTTCTTGCCGTCGATGGTGAGCGTGAGTTCACCAGGGCCGGCATTGAACGCGTAGTAGTACGACGCCCCTTGGCCCTTGCCCGCGCTCTTGATGCGGTTGGTGGACAGGCGAGTGGGCTCGTCGATGTCGGTGCTGCCCACGCCGGCCGGGGCGGGAGCAGAGGCTGCGGCGGCCGAGGCGCTTGCAAGTTCGACTGGCCCGTCCATCGCCACCGTGTAGTCGATGGTCTCCTCGCTCAGGTCCAGCCGCAGGACCAGCGGCTGCGCCTTGTCGATGGTGCAGTTGACGGTGAAGGTCTTGTCGCTGGTGGTGTTGCCCGCGGTGTCGTAGCACAGGCGGTTGGCCTTGGTGTCGTACAGGCCGACGGTGAGCGCATTGGTCGAGCCGCTGGGCAGGTTTTTTGCTGTGGCGGTCAGCTTGATGGCGCCCGTCGCGGACTTGAAGGCGTAGTAGTAGCTGATGCGCGACTTGAGCCCCTGGCCCTTCAGCTCGCGGGCGGTGAGCGGCGTGGGCGAATCGGGATCAGTGGAGGCGACCGGCACGGCTGATGCAGCGGGCACTGGGGCAGACGCGGCGGAGGCCGGCGGCGGTGCGGCCGGCGCAGATGCCACGGGCGTTGCCACCGGGGCAGGCGTGGGCGGGGTGGCGTCCTTCTTGCCGCAGGCCGCGAGCAAGGCGGCCAGGCTCATCAGTACGGGGGCGGCGTGCAGGCGCAATCCGGATGCGGTCATGGGTCCTCCTGTGATGAGGCCGGATTGTGCCGTCGCCTTCAGGGCTCGCCGCGCTGCTGCTCCTCCCGGCGCTTGCGGGCATCCTCGAGACGCTTGCGGTCGGCCTTGCTGGCGCCGGGTCCGTCGATGACGGCGAGCTGCCGCACGTCCAGCGCTCGGCCGTCCTGCGAGCGGACCCGCAGCGGTGCGATCTCCTTCATGGTCTCACGCTCCACGATGCGGATGGGAGACCCCTTGGCACCCACGGCGTGCTTGTCGCCCCACTGCGCCACCGCCACGATGACCGGGAACAGGTCGCGGCCCTTGTCGGTAAGCCGGTATTCCAGCGCCTTGCCGGAGGCCGTCGCCTCGGCCACGTGCAGGATGCCGTGCTCCACCAGCTTGGACAGTCGCGTGCTCAGGATGTTGGGTGCGATGCCCAGGTTGGCCTCGAAGTCCTTGAAGCGCCGTGTGCCGTAGAAGGCTTCGCGCACGAGCAGCAGCGTCCACCAGTCGCCGATCTGCTCCAGCGAACGGGCGACCGGGCAGGTCATGGAAGCGAAGGAAGTGCGGCGCATGGTGTCCGGGAGTTTACTTGCTTCATGCAAGTTGGTGGGATATGCTTGCTTGCATCATGCAAGTAAAGCGCTGCCCGGAGCGGCGACGACGAGGACACCATGGCCCACGATGCGATCTTCATCCACTCCACCGGCACCGGCCCCTTCATGTGGCAGCGGCTGCAAGGCCTGCTGCCTGCGGGCTGGACGGTGCACACCCCCTCGAACCGCGGCTACCCGCCGTTCGACGGTCTGCCGCGCGGTGTGCCGGCGGGGCTGGACGACGACGTCGAGTCCGCCTGGCAGCAACTCCCGGCGGGCGTGAAGGCTGTGCATCTGGGCGGGCATTCGTATGGCGGGCTCGTCGCACTGAAGATGGCGCTGCAGCCGCGCGTGCCGGTGAAGTCGTTGTGGTTGTACGAGCCCGTGATGTACGGCGCGCTCAATCACCGCCTGCCGCAGTTGCGCCTGGACGTGGCCGCGGACGTCGAGCGCCTGTTCAGCCATCCGGCCCTGCGCAGCCTGGATGTCTCCAACGGCGGCAACGATGCATGGCTGGAAGAGTTCATCGACCACTGGAACGGCCGCGGCGCCTGGCAGGCCATGCCCGAGAACGCCAGGGCCCGATCACGCGGCCTCGGCTGGAAGATGTACCTGGAGGTTCGCGGCCAGGCGCAAGACCCGCTGCGTTTCGAGGACTGCAAGCTGCAGATTCCGTTGACGGTGGTGATGGGCGAGCGCACCACCGCCGCTGCCAAGGAGATGGCGCGATCTCTTGTGGCGGTGAACCCGCAGGCGCGGCTGGAGGTGTTGGACCGGCAAGGCCACATGGCGCCTGCCGTGGCCTTCGACAGCGTCGCGCCGTCGATCCTCAAGCACCTCGCGCAGGCTTGAGCGGCTGCATGCCCGAAGAGGGCTGCAGCGCAATTTGCCGGGCTCACCGATCCGACGGCTTGGACTTCCCCACCGAGCTGACGAGCAAGGTCGCCTGCGCATAGTTGAGCTTGGCAAGCACGGTCCAGGGGTGAGCGACGGCCTCCGTGCCCGCCAGCGCGAGGTCGTCTCGCTTGCGCTGGGTCGCATAGTCGGCGAACGGCACGACGGGCTTGCCGATCAGCTCCCGCGCCTGCCGGATTCTCTCGGCGTTCTCGGCCGTCGGTGCCTTCTCCTGGATGCGTTCGGCCTTGATCAACGCATCGACCGCTTGGCGCAGTTCGGCGTGGGCCCGGGTGATGGTGCGCTCGAACAAGGCGGCCACGAGTTCCCGGCGCTCTTCGTACAAGGCCAGGTCGAACTTCACCGGCGTCTTGCGGGCCACCGCGTACACGTTGGGAAAGTCCGAAGGCACCTTCAGCGACGCTGCGGCGTAGGGCGATGCCGGCATGCGGCTGATGGCCTTCTCGAACAGCAATTCCTGGCCCGGGGTGGACAGCGCGAACTTGATGAACCGTTCGCCTTCCCTCGGGGCCTTGCTGCCGGCAACCATCGCGATGCTCGCCGGCAGCACGGCCGTCCGTTCCGGGTAGGCAAAGGTCACGGGAGCGCCGCTCGCCTTGGCCGACAGGCCGAAGAAGTCCACCACCAGGCCCACGCCTGATTTGCCTTCCTTCACGAGCGTGGGCACGTCGCCGCTCTTGGGCGAAATGGCCGCGCAGTTCGCGGCAATGAACAGCAGCTGCGTCCAGCCGGCGTCCCAGCCTTCGGCCTGCAGGATCACGTCGACCGTGAGGTGTGTCGTGCCCGAGCGCAGCGGCGACGACATCGCCACGTGATTGAAGTAGACCGGGCGGGCCAGGTCGGCCCAGCTGAACGGCGTGCGCAGGCCGTTCTGGCGAAGGTAGTCCCGGTTCCACATCAGCCCGTAGCCCGACAGCGCCTGTCCGAAGTAGAGGTTGTCGGGCCCGTTCATCGGAAAGCTGCCGATCCGGGTGGGAATGCTCGTGTTGCGCAACTCCGCCGCCGGACTCAGCAAGCCCTGGTGTGCCATGGCGGCAAATGCACCGGGATCCGACGCCCACACCACGTCCGGCCGCTGCCCGGTGGGCATCTTCTTCAAGGTGGCGACGAGGTCGCTCGAACTCTTGCTGACGACCTCGACATCCACACCAGGAGCCGAGGCTTCATAGGCTTTCTTGTAGACGCTCACGACCTCGGACGGGAACGAAGTGAGCACGGTCACTTTGGCGGCATGCGCCGCAACGCCAGTGAACAGCGCCGCGAGAGACGCCATCGTGGCGAAGCGCGATGACCTCAGCGCAAGGCACCAAGCGCCTGTCTTCCCAACTGCAGAAGCCATGTTTTCCCCGACTCGAATGATTGCTGGTGAGTCCGTGAAGACTCCAAGCCAGTCTACGAATCGCGGGGGCTGTGTGGTCCTACAAGTCTTTGTAGATTCGGAGGCAAAAGGCCTGCCTCAGGACACGATATATGCGCCGGCGCCGGTGCTGAGCAATTTCCCATCGGCGCCAAGGAATTCCATGCGCGTCGACGCCACACGCGATCCCAGCCGCATCACCTGCGCCTTCAGCACGAAGCGCTCCCCGATGCCCGGGCGCAGGTAGTCGATGCGCAGGTCGATCGTGCCCAGCTTGCCGAAGCGCATGAGGCGTTGCATGGGCGCCTCGTCCATGTGCCGCGCGCCGATGGCGGCCATGACGGCCAGCCCGCCCATCGCATCGAGCGTGGCGCTGATGACGCCGCCGTGCAGGCGCTGGTGCGCGAAATGGCCGATGAGTTCCGGCCGCATGTCGATGTGGCCGGTGACTTCCTCGGCGCCCAGCGTGTCGATCTTCAGTCCCAGCAACTGGTTGAAGACGATGCGCTCTTCGAAAATCTCCTTGAGCTTGTCGATGAACTCGGGCTCGAAGCCCTGTGTCTTTGGCGTTGCCTTGGTCACAGTCCCATCTGGCGCGCGGCCAGCTCCTTCATGATTTCCTCCGTGCCGCCACCGATCATCATCACCTTCACTTCGCGGTAGATGCGTTCGCTCTTCATGCCGCGCATGTAGCCCATGCCACCCAGCATCTGCACGGCCTGGTCGGCGCAGTGTTGCATGGTCTGCGTCGCGTGGTTCTTGAGCATGCACACCTGCGCCACCCAGTCGGGCGAGCTGTCGCCGGCGTCGGCGCGGTCGCCCAGCGCATCGACCCAGGCCTGCGTGGAGGCGATGCGCATCTGCATGTCCACCAGCTTGTGGCGGATGACCTGGCGCTCGATGAGCGGCGCGCCGAAGGTCTGTCGCTGCCTTGCCCAATCCAGCGCTTCGTCGTAGCAGCATTGCGCAAAGCCCAGCGACGCGCCGGCCAGCGTGAGGCGCTCGCCGTTGAAGTTGTCCATGATGGCCTTGAAGCCCGCGCCCTCATCGCCGAGCAGGTGGCTGGCAGGCACGAGCACGTCCTTGAAGTGGATCTGCGCGGTGTCGGAGCACCACCAGCCCATCTTCTGCAGGTTGGTGCGCGTGAGTCCCGGGCTGTCGCCGGGCACGGCGATCATCGACAGGCCGCGGGCACTGCCGTCGCCGGTGCGCACGGCCACGGTGAGCCAGTCGGCGCGCACGCCGGAGGTGATGAAGACTTTCTCGCCATTGATGCGGTAGTGGTCGCCTTCGCGGACGGCGGTGGTGCGGATGCGCGCCACGTCGCTGCCGCCGCTGGGCTCGGTGACGGCGAGGGCTGCGATCTTCTCGCCGCGCAGCACGGGCGGAATGATCTGGCGCTGCAACTCGGGCGAGCCCATAGCGAGGATGGGCGGTAGGCCGATGTTGTGCGAGAAGAGCCCGGCCAGCACGCCGCCGCTGGCGCCGAAGCGGGCAAAGGTCTGGGCGTTGGCCAGGCGCATGCGCCACGACGCCGTGGTACCGCCCAGTTCCTCGGGGTAGCCCAGGCCGAGCAGGCCGATCGCGGCGGCTTGCGCGTACAGGCTGCGCGGGAACTCGCCGGCTTCTTCCCAGGCGTGGACGTTCGGGGCGACTTCGCGCTGCGCGAAACGGGTCACCGCGTCCACCAGGGCGTGGCGTTGTTCGATGAATTCGTCGTTCATGCGAAGCTCAGCAGCAGTTGTTGGGATGAGACCTGTTGGCCCGGCTCGACGGCCAGGCTGGCGATGACGACGTCGCGCGGGGCGCTGATGGCGTGTTCGAGCTTCATCGACTCGATGACCAGCAGCACCTCGCCAGCGCTGACGGGTTGCCCCGCACGGGCGTGCAGCGCCACCACCTTGCCGCTGAAGGGTGCCTTGAGCGTGGGGGCGGTGTGGCCATGGCCGGTTGTCGCGGGCTCGAAGCTGGCGTCTTCGATGAAGGTGTCGATGCCGTCGATCTGCAGGTGCCAGCCATCGTGTGTGCGGGCGGATTGCGCAGGCGAATGGAGGTCGAATTCGGTGGTGTTGCCATCCACCGTGACGCACAGTCTCGCGCCTTGTTCGTTCAGCGTGGCATCGACGGTGCGACCGCGATGGCGCACGCGCAACGGCCGGTTGAACGGGCTGGTCAGCCGCGTGCCGCGGCCCGCTGACTGGGCTTGCCACAGCGCGTGCAGCCAGTGCGGCAGCAGCGACTCCTGCGCCGCGTGGAGTCGAGCGCGGATGTCGTCGCCATGTGTGGACAGGAAGGGGATCAGGGCTTCGCCGCGGCCGAAGACCGTGTCACGCAGACATTGCGCCAGCAAGGCGCGGTTGGTGGGCAGGCCCAGCACCACGGTCTGGTCCAGCGCGGATGCCAGGGTGGCGATCGCCTCCGGGCGTGTCGACGCATGGGCGATCAGCTTGCCGATCATCGAGTCGTAGTGGGGTGGCACGACGGCGCCATCATGCAGCGCATGGTCGACGCGGACACCCTGCGGCGCGACGAAGCGCTGCACCGTGCCGGCATGCGGCGTGAAGTGCTCGTCCTCGGCGCACAGCCGTACCTCGATGGCGTGGCCGTTCAGCCGCACCTCGTCCTGCGACACCGGCAGGGGTTCGCCACGCGCGATGCGGATCTGCCACTCCACGAGATCGAAGCCCGTCAGCGCCTCGGTGACCGGGTGCTCCACCTGCAGCCGCGTGTTCATCTCCATCAGGAAGAACTCGCGCCCTTCCAGCAGGAACTCGACGGTACCAGCGCCGACGTAGCCGGCGGACTGCGCCAGGCGCACGGCGCACGACCCCATGCGCTCGCGCAGTGGCGCATCCACGGCGGGGCTGGGCGATTCCTCGATGATCTTCTGGTGCCTTCGCTGCACCGAGCAGTCTCGCTCGCCCAGGTGGATGCAGTGGCCGCGCGCGTCGGCGAAGACCTGAACCTCCACGTGCCGGGGCGAGAGCAGCGCGCGTTCGATGAGCAGTTCGTCGCTGCCGAAGGCGGACTTGGCCTCCGACGCCGCGCTGTCCAGCGCCGCAGGCAGGTCGCTCGCCCGGTGCACCAGGCGCATGCCGCGTCCACCACCACCAGCCGCGGCCTTGACCATCACCGGGTAGCCGATGCGTTCGGCCTCGTCGATGAATCGGCGAAGCGACTGGTCTTCTCCCGCATGGCTGGGCAGGCAGGGCACGCCGGCTTCGTGCGCGCGGCGCTTGATGGCGGACTTGCTGCCCAGGTCGCGGATGGCCTGCGGCGGCGGCCCGACCCAGGTGAGCCCGGCATCGATCACGGCCTGTGCGAAGTCGGCGTTCTCGCTGAGGAAGCCGTAGCCAGGGTGCACCGAGTCGGCGCCGGTGGCGCGCGCCGCGGCGATGAGCTTGTCGATGCGCAGGTAGGTGTCGGCCGAGGCATTGCCGCCCAGTGCGACCGAGGCGCTCGCTTCCTTCACATGCAAGGCCTGCGCATCCGCGTCCGAGAACACCGCCACCGTGGTAACACCCATGCGATGCGCGGTGCGGATGATGCGCCGCGCGATCTCGCCGCGGTTGGCGATGAGCAGCCGCGTCACCGTGCCCATGATGCGGCTCTCTTCCTGGCGAAGGCGGCCAGGCCTTCGGGGGCTTCGCTGCCACGCAGCGAGGCGGCGAAAGCCTGTGCGGCGTCGAGGCGCAAGTCCTTGGTGGCGTGCTGATCGAGTTCTCGCAGCAGCCTCTTGGTGACGGCCACGGCCTGTGGCGCGGCAACAGACAGGGATTGGATGAAGGACTGAGTCACCGCGGCCAGGTCGTCAGCCACCTCGTCGACCAGGCCCATCGCCTGCGCCTGCACCGCATCGAAGCGTTGCGCCCGCAGCAGCAGCTGCCGCGCTGCCCGATCACCCAGCCGCTTCCACACCACCGGCGCAATCTGCGCCGGCGCGATGCCCAGTGTGACCTCGGGCGTGGCGAAGCTTGCGCCCCGGCTCGCGATCACGAAATCAGCGCAGCACACCAGCCCGAAGCCACCGGCCATCGCGGGCCCGTCGACGGTCGCCACGAGCACCTGCGGCAGCGCGCACAAGGCCTGCAGCAGGTCGCCGAAGCGCATGTTCATCGCGATCAGCGGATCGGTTTCGCCGGCCGCCAGCGGCTGGCCGATGAGCGAACCAAACCCGCCCAGGTTGCCGCCCGCGCAGAAGCTGCCGCCGGAACCCGTGAGCACGATGAAGCGCAGCGACGCATCCCGTGACGCCTCCGCGCAGGCCGCATGCAAGGCCTCCACCACCTCGTCATCCAGCGCATTGCGCTGCGCCGGGTTGTTCATCACCCAGCGCTCCACCGCGCCCTCGCGTTCGCGCAGCAGCTTCATGCCACCGGCCGCTTGGCGATGCCCATGGTCTTGGCGATGATGCCCATCATCACCTCGTCCGCACCGCCGCCGATGGAGGCCAGGCGTCCGTCGCGGAAGAGGCGCGACACCCGGTTGTCCAGCGTGTAGCCCATGCCGCCCCAGAACTGCAGGCAGGCATCGGGCACGATGCGCATGAGGCGGCCGGCCTTGAGCTTGGCCATCGACGCGAGTTCGGTCACGTCCTGCCCCGAGATGTAGAGGTCGCAGGCGCGGTAGGTCAGGGCCCGCAGCGCTTCCACCTCGGTCTTCAGCTCGGCCAGCTTGAATTGCACATGCTGCTGGTCGGCCAGCGCGGCGCCGAAGAGCTTGCGTTCCTGCGCCCACTCCACCGTCCAGGCGATGCAGTTGGTCAACGCCTCGATGGCATTGGCCGAGGCCCACAGCCGCTCTTCCTGGAACTGCTGCATCTGGTAGATGAAGCCCTGGCCTTCGTTGCCGATGCGGTAGCGTTGCGGCACGCGCACGTTGTCGAAGTAGATGAGCCCGGTGTCGCTGGAATGCATGCCGATCTTGCGGATCTTCTTCGCCTTCTCGATGCCCTTGGTGTTCATGGGCACCATCACCAGGCTCTTGTTCTTGTGCACCGGGCCGTCGCCGGTGTTCACCAGCATGCACATCCAGTCGGCCTGCAGGCTGTTGGTGATCCACATCTTCTGGCCGTTGATGATGTAGTCGTCGCCATCCTTGCGGGCCGTGCTCTTGATGGCCGAGACGTCCGAGCCGGCGCCGGGTTCGGACACACCGATGCAGCCCACCATGTCGCCGGCGATGGCCGGGGCGAGGAACTCGCGCTTGAGCTCGTCGCTGCCGAAGCGGGCCAGGGCCGGCGTGCACATGTCGGTCTGCACGCCGATGGCCATGGGCACGCCGCCGCAGTGGATGTGGCCCAGCATCTCGGCCATGACCATGGCGTAGGAGTAGTCCAGCCCCGAGCCGCCGTATTGCTCGGGCTTGGTGAGGCCCAGCAGGCCCAGGGCGCCCATCTTCTTGAACACCTGGTGCGCGGGGAAGATCTCGGCTTCCTCCCATTCCTCGACGTAGGGGTTGATCTCGGTGTCGATGAAGCGCTTGAGCGTGCGGCGCAACTCGTCGTGTTCGTGGGTGAAGTTCATGGCTGTCTCCTTCCTGATTGAATCAGTGGCCCTGTCAGGGGCGGGCCACGCCGAACTGCATGGGGTTCACGCGTCGCGCCTGCGCATCGGCGCAGACCGCCAGGCATTCGGCCAGCACGGCACGCGTGTCGCGCGGGTCGATGACGCCGTCATCCAGCAGCAGGCCCGAGGTGTAGAACACATCGGCCTGCCGCTCGAACATCTCGACGATGCGCGCGCTTTGTGCATCGAGCATGGCTGCATCGGCGGGCACGCCCTTGCGCGCCGCGGCGGCCTCGGCCACGATGCGCATGGTCTGCGCCGCCTGCTCGCCGCCCATCACCGCGGTCTTCGCGGCGGGCCAGCTGAAGAGGAAGCGCGGCGCATAGCCCCGGCCGCACATGCCGTAGTTGCCCGCGCCGAAGGACGCGCCGCACTGGATGGTGATCTGCGGCACGGTGGCGCTGGTCACCGCCTGGATCATCTTGGAGCCGTGCTTGATCATCCCGCCTTGCTCGCTCTCGCGGCCCACCATGTAGCCGGTGGTGTTCTGCAGGTAGACGATGGGGTGTCCAAGCTGGCAGCAGCGCTGGATGAAGTGCGTGGCCTTGTTGGCGCCGGCCACGTCGATGGGGCCGTTGTTGCTGATGAAGCCGACCTGGCGGCCGTCGATGCGACCTTGCACGCACAGCGTCTGCGCGCCGTACAGCGGCTTGAACTCCAGCAGGTCGGAGCCGTCGGCCAGGCGGGCCATGACCTCGCGCATGTCTACCGGCTGGCGCAGGTCTGAAGGCATCAGGGCGAGCAGGTCGTCGACGCCGTGGTGCGGCGGCACAGTGTCCGGGGATGCCATGGTGGATGACCACCCCAGCTGTGCGACGATCTCGCGGGCGAGGCCGATGGCGTGCCGGTCGTCCTCCGCGAGGTACTCGCCGAGACCGGAAACCGCCGTGTGCATCTCGGCGCCGCCCAGTTCTTCTTCGGTGGCGATTTCTCCGGTTGCCGCCTTGAGCAAGGGCGGCCCGGCGAGGAAGGCGCGCGAACGTCCGCGCACCATCACCACCACGTCGCTCAATCCCGGCATGTAGGCTCCTCCCGCCGTGCCGGAGCCGTGCTGCACGGTGACCACCGGAATGCCCGCGGCCGACAGCCGTGCGAGGTTGCGGAACAGCGCGCCGCCATGGACGAAGCCCTCGACGCGGTACTTCATCAGGTTGGCGCCGGCGCTTTCCACCAGGTGCACGAAGGGCAGCCGGTTTTCCAGCGCGATCTCCTGCACCCGCAGGATCTTCTCCAGCCCCATGGGCTGTACCGCGCCGGCATCGATGCCGGAATCGCTCGCCAGCACCATGCAGCGCACGCCCGACACCCACCCGATGCCTGCGACCACGCCGCCACCGGGGATGGACTTCTCCGCATCGGGCGTGTCCTGCAGATAGCCCGCCACGCTGCACAGCGGCAGGTACGGCGCGCCGGGGTCCAGCAGCAAGGCCACGCGCTCGCGCGGCAGCAGCTGCCCGCGCTTGTCGAACATCGGTTTGGCCTTGGCGGACGCTTCCGCCGCGCGCCGTTCCAGCGCCCGCAGCACCTCCAGACGCACGAGCATGGCGAGGCGACGAGACTGCGCCGCGTCGCCGTTCGCGTTCCAGTTCGAAGCAAACACGCTCACGACAAGGCCCGCGGCATGGTGGCGAGGTGGAAGCCGTTGAAGGGCTTCACCGCATCGCGTTCCAGATGGCTCGGATCGGGCTCGCCCATCGGCCAGCCCATGCGCACCTGCGGCCTCGCGCCATCCACCCGCAGCGTGGTGCCGCTGATGAAGCTGGCGGCCGGGCTCAGCAGGAAGACGATGGCTGCCGAGGTCTCGGCCTCGGTGCCGAAGCGCTTGAGCGGCACGGTCTTCTTCATGGCCTTGAGCATGGGCGCTGCTTCGGGCGGGTAGTGGTCCATGCCGCTGGAGGCGATGTAGCCCGGCGCCACGGCATTCACCCGCACGCCGCTGCCGGACCATTCCAGCGCGGCCGTCTCCGTGAGGCTCACCATGCCTGCACGCGCCGCGCCGCTGTGGCCCATGTTGGGCATGGAGCCCCACATGTCAGCCACCACGTTCACGATGGCGCCGCCGTGCAGGCTCATCGACTGGCTGTGGCACTCGCGCGCCATCAGGAAGCCGCCCGTGAGGTTGGTGGCGACCACCGCCTCGAAGCCCTTGGCGCTGATGTTCTCCAGCGGCGAGATGTACTGCCCGCCGGCGTTGTTGACCAGCCCGTGGATGCGGCCGTGCCGGTCCACGATGCCGGCCACTGTCTGCCGCACGGCATCTTCCTGCCGCACGTCGCAGGCCGCGGTGTCGACCTTGCCGCCCTCGGTGAGGATCTCGTCCTTCACCTTCGCCAGCTTGTCCGCGTTGCGGCCGATGAGCACCACGGTGGCACCGAGCGCCGCCAGTTCATGCGCCGTGCAGCGGCCGATGCCGGAGCCGCCGCCGGTGACGATGACCACCTGGCCGTCGAACAAGCCCGGCGCGAAGACCGACCGGTAGCGGGAGGAAGGTTCACTCATTGCAGGTCCTCTCGGATGAACAGTGCCATGGCGGCATCGGTGATCTTGTCCAGCGACGCCGACTTCTTCGCATCGAACCACTGCACCGACCAGTTGAGCGCGCCGAAGATCAGCAGGCGCGCCAGGCTGGCGTCGGTGCGCAGCTGCCCGGACCGGCTCAAGGCCTTGAGCACGGGCACCCACGCGGCCTCGTACTGGCGCTGCAGGTCGGCGATGCCGTTGCGCTGCCGCGTGGTGAGCGAGCGCGATTCGTAGAGCATCACCGGGATGAAGTCGCGTCCCGGCCCGTGCAGCGTGTCGAAGTGCGAGCGGATGAGCCGGCGCAGTTGTTCGGCGGCCGGCTCCTCATCGGCCAGCACCTTGGCTTGCCGGTCGAGTGCCCACTGCATGCCTTGCTCCATCACCGCGTAGAGCAGGTCGCCCTTGCTCTTGAAGTGATAGAAGGGCGACCCCGAATGCATGCCCACGGCAGCGGCGATGTCGCGCGTGCTCGTGGCGTCGAAGCCCTTGCGGCGAAACAGCCTGGCCGCGGCCTTCACCAGCTCCAGCCGGCGGTTGCCTTCGTCGCGCTCGTCCAGCGTCTTGCGCGGACGGCCGCGCGGGCGCTTGGGGGTGTCGATGGCGGCGGCAGTCATTGGGGTATTTATACAAAGCGTTTGCTTTGCATAAAGTCTATACTGATTCCCGGCCCTTGTGGCATCAGGAGACCCCCCATGACCGAAGCGTTCATCTACGACGCCATCCGCACGCCGCGCGGCAAAGGCAAGGCCGATGGCAGCCTGCACGAGGTGAAGCCCGTGAACCTGCTGGCCGGTGTGCTGGTTGCGCTGCAGCGCCGCAATGACCTGGACACCGCCCAGGTCGACGACGTGGTCATGGGCTGCGTGTCGCCGGTGGGCGAGCAGGGCGCGTGCATCGCCAAGACGGCGGCGCTCAAGGCGGGGTGGGACGTGCAGGCCGCGGGCGTGCAGATCAACCGCTTCTGCGCTTCGGGCCTGGAGGCGGTGAACCTGGCAGCGCAGAAGGTGCGCTCCGGGTGGGAAGACCTGGTGGTGGCCGGTGGCGTGGAGAGCATGTCGCGCGTGCCCATCGGCTCCGACGGCGGGCCCTGGGCACAAGACCCGGAGACCAGCATGGCGACCGACTTCGTGCCGCAGGGCATCGGCGCCGATCTCATCGCGACGCTGGCGGGCTTCACGCGGCAGGACGTGGATGCCTATGCGCTGGAGTCGCAGCGCCGCGCGGCCAAGGCCCGGGCCGGCGGGTTGTTCGCCGACAGCGTGGTGCCGGTGCGTGACGGGCTGGGGCAGGTCATCCTCGATGAAGACGAGTTCATCAAGCCGCAGACCACGCTGGAAGGGCTGGGCGCGCTGAAGGCCTCGTTCGAGCAGCTCGGCGGCATGGGCTTCGACGCGATCGCGATCAAGCGCTATCCGCAGGTGCAGCGCATCCAGCACGTGCACCACGCCGGCAATTCCTCGGGCATCGTGGATGGTGCGGCGGCGATGCTCATCGGCTCGGAGGCCAAGGGCCGGGCGTTGAAGCTCAAGCCACGGGCCCGCTTCGTGGCCACGGCGCTGTCGGGGGCAGACCCGACCATCATGCTCACCGGCCCGATGCCGGCCACGCGCAAGGCGCTGGCCAAGGCGGGGCTGCGCATCGAGGACATCGACTTGTTCGAGGTGAATGAAGCCTTCGCTGCCGTGCCCATGCGCTTCATGAAGGAGATGGGCGTGCCGCACGACAGGGTGAACGTGAACGGCGGCGCGATCGCGCTGGGCCATCCGCTGGGTGCGACAGGCGCCATGATCCTCAACACGCTCGTCGACGAGCTGCATCGGCGCCGATTGCGCTACGGCCTGGCCACGCTGTGCGTGGGCGGCGGCATGGGCATTGCAACCATCGTGGAGCGTGTATGAGCGTGATGACGACCATCAAGTACGAACTGGATGCGGCCGGCATCGCCACGATCACCTTCGACGAAGCGGACTCGCCGGTGAACACCATGTGCCTGGCCTGGCAGGCCGACCTCACGACGCTGGTGCAACGTGTCGTGGCGGACGTGGCCAACATCAAGGGCATCGTGCTCGCGTCGGCCAAGAGCACCTTCTTCGCAGGCGCGGACCTCAAGGGCGTGATGCGCCTGCGCGACATCGATGCGCCGCAGTGCTACGAGGAAGTGCAGACGCTCAAGAAGAACTTCCGCACGCTGGAGAAGCTGGGCAAGCCCATCGTGGCCTGCCTGAACGGCTCGGCGCTGGGCGGCGGCTGGGAAGTGGCGCTGGTGGCGCATCACCGCGTGGCGGTGGATGACGCCAAGGCGCAGTACGGCCTGCCGGAAGTGACGCTGGGTTTGATTCCCGGCGCGTCGGGCATCACCAAGATGACGCGGCTGCTGGGCCTCATGGGGGCGCAGCCGCACATCCTCGAAGGCCAGCTGTTCACCGCGGCCGAGGGCCAGGCGCTCGGGCTCATCCATGAGCTGGTGGGCGATGCCGCCGATCTGCGGGCCCGCGCCCTGGCGTGGATCGCCGAGCATCCGGCAGCGCAGCAGCCCTGGGATGCGAAGGACTACAAGATGCCCGGCGGCACGCCGTCGAATCCGAAGATCGCCGGCGGCCTGGTGGTCGCGCCGGCCGTGCTGCGCAAGACGACGCGCGGCCTGTACCCGGCGCCCGAGGCGGCGCTGTGCGTGATGGTCGAGGGCGCGCAGGTCGACTTCGACACGGCCTTGCGCATCGAGAGCCGCGCGCTGGCGAAGCTGATGACGGGCACCAATGCGCGCTCGATGATCAGCGCCTTCTTCTTCGACCTCAACGCGATCAAGTCGGGCCGTTCGCGACCCAAGGCCGTGCCGCGCAGCAAGCCGCTGAAAGTGGGCGTGCTCGGCGCCGGGATGATGGGCGCGGGCATCGCCTGGGCCAATGCTTCAAAGGGCATTGCCACGGTGCTCAAGGATGTGAGCCTGGAGAAGGCGCAGGCCGGCAAGGCCTACAGCGAGAAGCTGTGCGCCGGCCGCGTGGCCAAGGGGCGCATGAGCGAGGCTGATGCGGCGACGCTGCTGGCGCGCATCACGCCCACGGGGAGCGACGAGGACCTGACAGGCTGCGACCTCATCATCGAAGCGGTGTTCGAGAACCGCGAGTTGAAGGCGCAGGTGACGAAGGCCACCGAGCCGATGCTGGCACCGGCCCACGGCTTCGCCACGGGCGTGTTCGCATCCAACACCTCCACGCTGCCCATCGGCGGCCTGGCCAAGGCCAGTGCGCGGCCGGAGAAGTTCATCGGCATCCACTTCTTCTCGCCGGTGGACAAGATGAAGCTGGTGGAGATCATCCGCGGCCCGCTCACCGACGACGAGACGGTGGCACGCGCCTTCGACTACGTGCAGGCCATCGGCAAGCTGCCCATCGTCGTCAACGATTCGCGCGGCTTTTTCACGAGCCGGGTGTTCGGCACCTTCGTGATGGAAGGCGCGGCGATGCTGGCCGAGGGCACCCCGGCCGCGGTGATCGAGAACGCCGGCATCCAGGCCGGCATGCCGGTCGGGCCGCTGGCGGTGCTGGACGAGACGTCGCTCAGCCTGTCGGTGCATGTGATGGACCAGACCAAGGCGGACTTCGCGGCGGAAGGCAAACCGTATGCAGCCACCGACGGCGAGCGTCTGGTGGAGCTGATGGTGAAGGAACACAAGCGCGCAGGGCGGGCGGCCGGAGGCGGCTTCTATGACTACCCGGCGGATGGGAAGAAGCTGCTGTGGCCAGGCCTTGAAACGCTGTTCGAGAAGGACGCGGCATGGGACATGGAAGAGCTGAAGGATCGCCTCCTGTTCCGCCAGGCCATCGAGACCGCACGCTGCCTGCATGAAGGCGTGCTGCGCGAAGTGCATGACGGCAACGTCGGCTCCATCTTCGGCATCGGCTTCCCGGGCTGGACGGGTGGTGCGCTGCAGTTCATCTACGGCATGGGCGTGGATGCGTTTGCGCAGCGGGCGGGTGAACTGGCGAGCAGGCATGGGGCTGGCTTTGCACTCGATGAGGCGGTCATCGCCAGCCTGGTGCGGCACGAGCCCACGTACGACTGAGACAACTGAGCGAAGGTCAGGCGCGCGGATGCTCTTCAAAGAACCGCAGCATCTCGCGCGACGCATCCGGCCCCTGCGGATCGGTGAACGAGCCTGCACGGTCTCCGCCTGACCAGGCGTGGCCCGCGCCATGCACCACCCAGTGTTCGGCATCGCACGCGCCGGATTCGTCGATGTGGATCCGCCGTGTGTATCGCCGCCCGCGGTCCACCTGCCCGGTCTCCACCTCGAACCCCGGCGTGCTGCCCGAACGTGTGATCGCCTCCTCGCCATTGCGTGGATGCACCACGTGGTCGCGGTCGCCGTGGAACACGATGGTCGGCACGAACACCTCGCTGGCCGATCCTTCGTCAGGCAGGCCGAGCTTCATCGCACGCAGGGCTGTGACGAGATCGCTGGCCGCGGCATAGGGCAGCCCGGAATGGATGCCCACCGCGGCATACAGCTCCGGATAGGTCGTGGCCATGATGGCCGACATCGCGCCACCCGCTGACAGGCCGGCCACGAACACGCGGCGGCGGTCGATGGCCTGCGTGCGCAGCACCTCGCGCGTGAGGTCCGCGATGATCGATGGCTCGCCCTCGCCGCGCCGCTGGTCCACATCGCTGAACCAGTTCCAGCAGCCGTGGCGGTTCGCGGTCGCGACCTGTCCGGGGTACAGGACGTACCAGCCCAGCTTCTCGCCCCACTCGTTCATGCGCGTGCCGCGCGAGAAATCCAGCGGGTTCTGCTTGCAGCCGTGCAGCATCACCAGCAGCGGCCGCGGCGTCGCGCGGTCGCCGGTGGGAATGAACAGCATGTAGGGCCGCGCGCCGGCCTCGTTGCTGAACGAGCCTTCCACGAACTCGCTCGGAATGCGCACACGGCGCAATCGCCGCACCAGGCGTGTCCACCACTGCCGAAACCACTTCATCAGGCATACCCCTTGCCACTGCTTGCTTCTGAGACGCACCAACGAGGAGCAACCCGATGGCGAGCAGCACTCCACCTGCAAGAAAGGGGCAAGCCCCATCGCAGCTCAGCCGCGATGCATTCGGCGAACGTTTCCGGCAATCGTTCAGCGACCCCTTGTTCGATGGGCATCGCGACGCGATGCAGCGCATCGAACTCGTGGCCTGGGAAGCCTACGACAAGGGTCGTAAATCGCCTGTGACACGCAAGGCCGGGCCGGGCTTTGCCGATCCGGACTACGACCTGTCGGTGGAGTGGCGCGAAACGCGGGACCGGTTGATACAAGCACAGAAGCGCTGGCAGGACAAGGCGACGCCCTCGCGTGTGCTCGTGGTCTGCGGCTCGCCGCGCAACGATGGCACCTGCCCCGGCGAGATCTCCAAGACCTTTCGCCTGAGCCAGATGGCGATCGACATCGTGAAGGGCGCGGGCATGGAGCCCGACTTCCTGGACCTCAGCCTGCTCACGTCCGAATACGGCCGGCGCATTCATCCTTGCAAGGGCTGCGTGTCCACCGCCATGCCACTGTGCCATTGGCCGTGCTCGTGCTACCCCAACCATTCGCTGGACCAGGTGGACGACTGGATGGCCGAGATCTACGAGCGCTGGGTGTCCGCGCACGGCGTCATGCTGTTCACGCCCGTGCATTGGTACCAGGTGCCCAGCGTGCTCAAGCTGATGATCGACCGGCTGGTGTGTGCGGATGGCGGCAACCCCGACCCCACGTCCACCGGAGGCAAGAGGCCCGACAAGGCCAAGGCGCTGGAGTTGCAGGGCTGGTCGTATCCGAAGCATCTGGCCGGGCGTGTCTATGGCGTGGTGGTGCATGGCGACGTGGCGGGCATCGAAGGCGTGCGGCGCGCGCTGAGCGACTGGCTGGACTGGATGGGGTTCATCGATGCCGGCGCGAGGGCGAGGCTGGACCGGTTCGTGGGCTACTACGAGCCCTACGCAACCAGCCATGAGGCGCTGGATCGCGACGAGGCCGTGCAGGAAGAAGCGCGCAATGCGGCACGCGCGGTTGTCGATGCCGTGAGGGAGTTGCGCGAAGGCCGCTTGTCGATGCCCGACCGCCAGTTGAAAGACCCGCGGCCGAAGTAACGGCCATCAACGCCTGGGCAACTTGCCCAGGCGCTTGGCATTCGCCGTTGCCTTCCGATGCACCGGCTTGAGCCCACGGCCGGTCACGCGTGCCGTGGCATCCGACAAGCGCTGCGCCGATTGCGTCGAACGCGCCACCGACTGCACCAGCTGCGATTGCTTGGCGATCGCCTGCGGCAGGCTCCTGCTGCCGGCCACGGACATCCACGCCACGCCGGTGCGTGCCATGTCCTGCCAGGCCTTGATGCCCAGCTCCATCTGCGTGCGGCTCATCTGCTCGGCCATGGCCCAGGCGGATTCACCGGCGGCTTCCACTTTCTCCAGGCCCATGCGGGTGAACTCCTTGCGGTCACGCGCATTCGGTGAGGGTCCCGCGCTCACCATGCGGCCGGTGCGGTGCGTGATGACCTGGGCCGATGCGGCGAGCATCTCGCCGGTCTTGAGCGCCAGGTCGGTCCACAGGGTGAATGGGTTGAAGGCCGTCTTCAGGGTACTGCTTCGGCGGGCCATGGGGTTCCTTTGTCATGCAATGCGCAAGCGCACGTTGTGGGTTTGCCGGTCGTCCACCAGCGGGATGGCCTGGCCGGCCTGCCAATGGCCGTCCAGGTCGATCGACGGCACGTCCTGCGCGCCGCGGGCGACTTCGATCTCGATGCGATACGGCGTGGACCGGAAGCGGTACTCGACCGCATAAGCCGTCCAGTCTTCGGGCAGGCAGGGCGAGATGGTCAGCGTCGCACCGTCCTTGTCGATGTGCAGTTTCAGTCCCAGCAGCGACTCCACCACCAGCCGGTACATCCAGCCCGCGGACCCGGTGTACCAGGTCCATCCGCCGCGCCCGGTGTGCGGCGGCACGCTGTACACATCGGCGGCCACCACGTAGGGCTCGACCTTGTAGACCGCCACCTCCTCGGGCGTGCGGCCATGGTGCAGCGGGTTGATGAGGTTCATGAGCCACCAGGCGCGTGTCGCATCGCCCAGGGCCGCGAAGGCCATGGTGGCCCACACCGCGCTGTGCGTGTACTGCCCGCCGTTCTCGCGCACGCCGGGCACGTAGCCGGCGATGTAGCCGGGGTTCGGCCCCTTGCGGTCGAAGGGCGGGTCCAGCAGTTGCACCAGCTTCGCGTCGGGCCGCACCAGGCGCGTGGCCATCGAGTCCATGGCCTGTTGCACGCGCTCGGTGCTGCCGATGCCCGACAGCACCGCCCAGCTCTGGGCGATGGAATCGATCTGGCATTCGACGTTGTCGCGGCAGCCCAGCGGCGTGCCGTCGTCGAAGTAGGCCCGGCGGTACCACTCGCCGTCCCAGGCCTCGGCCTCCAGCCGCTGGCCCAGGGCTTGCCGCTCGCCTTCGCAGCGTTGCGCGAAGGACTCGTCGCCATGCCGACGCGCCAGCACCGCGAACTCGCGCAGCACCTCGCACAGGAAGAAGCCCAGCCACACGCTCTCGCCCATGCCGTGGTGGCCCACCTGGTTCATGCCGTCGTTCCAGTCGCCCGCGCCCATCAGCGGCAGGCCGTGCGGGCCGAAGCGCAGGCCATGCAGCACGGCGCGCACGGCGTGCTGGTAGAGGCTGGCCGAATGCTGCGAACGTGCCGGCAGGTCGTAGTAGGACTCGTCGGTGGGCGGCACAGGCCGGCCTTCGAGGAAGCTCACCGTCTCGGCGAGCACGCCGGTGTCGTTCGTGGCCTGCACGTAGCGGCACAGCGCCAGCGGCAGCCACAGGTAGTCGTCGCTGATCTGGGTGCGCACACCGCGGCCCGAAGGCGGATGCCACCAGTGCTGCACGTCGCCTTCGACGAATTGCCGGCTGGCGCTGTGCAGCAGGTGCTCGCGCAGCAGGACGGGCTTGGCGTGCACCAGCGCCATCGCGTCCTGCAACTGGTCGCGGAAACCGTAGGCGCCGCCGGACTGGTAGTAGCCGCTGCGCGCCCAGATTCGGCAGCCCAGCGTCTGGTACATCAGCCAGCCGTTGGCCAGCAGGTTCAGGGCCTGGTCGGGCGTGTCCACCTGCACGGTGTCGAGCACCTGCTTCCAGTGCTCGTGCACTTCCTTCAAGGCTGCCTTCACTGCGTTCTTGCCGCGGAAGCGCGCCACCAGCTTGCCGGCCTCGTCGGTGCTGCGGCCCATGCCGAGCCGGAAGGTGACCTCGCGGCTTTGCCCAGGCTCCAGCTCGAAGGGCACCATGATGGCCGCACACGGGTCCAGCGCCGGCCCGGTGCGGCCCGACAGGCGGATGCGCCGCAGCGCCGCGGGCCGCCGCAGCGAGCCGTTGCGGCCGATGAACTCCGCGCGATCGCAGGTGATGGTGGCCGAGAGGCGGTCGCTCTCGTCGATGTCGAAGAAGCCCACCCAGTCGCCGAAGTCGTTGCTGTAGCGGTTGCGGGCGTAGATGGCGCCGTTGTCGGTGGACACGTCGGTGTGGATGTGCGGCCCGGTCTTGGAGCGCATGTCGCCCAGCACCCACTCCACGTAGCCAGTGGCCGAGAGCAGGCGCGGCCGGTCGCTGTTGTTGCGCACCACGAGCTTGATGAACTTCACGGCTTCCGTCATCGAGACGAACATCATCAGTTCGCTGTGGATGCCGGCGCGCTCATGTTCGAACGCGCTGTAGCCGAAGCCGTGCCGCGTGAGGTAGGGCGGGTCGGTGCTCTCGTCGCGCAGGTCGCCGGGGGAGGGCAGGGACGTGGGCATCCACACCTGGCCGCTTTCTTCGTCGCGCAGGTAGACGACCTCGCCGCCGGAGTCCGCCACCGGGTCGTTGTGCCAGGGCGTGAGCCGCAGCTCGTGCGCGTTCTCGCACCAGGTGTAGGCCGTGCCGCCTTCGGACACCACCGTGCCGAAGCGCGGGTTGGCGATGACGTTGACCCAGGGCGCCGGCGGCCGCTTGTCAGCCCGCGGTGCGATGACGTATTCGCGGCCGTCCGGCGAGAAGCCGCCGGTGCCGTTGAACAGCAGCAGGTTGCGCGTGGCCGATCGCAGTGTCGATGAACTGGACGGCTCCACCGGCCGCGACGGCTGCAGCGGGGCCACCTGCCGATCGCTGCCACGCTTGCGGTTCACCTGTTCGGTCAGCGAGCCCAGCCGGTCGCTGATGATGGCGCGCGCCACCGCCTGCAGCAGCACGCGGTCTTCCATGGCGATCTGCTCCGCATGCCGCACGAAGATGCCGCCGGGCCGGTCCACCACGTGCGATTCGATGCTGCCCGCGATGAGCCCGAGGATCTGCTCCTGCAGCCGCTGCCGGTACACGTCGCGCTCCTCGTTCCAGATGACGAGGTCCACCGCCAGGCCTTTCATGCGCCACCAGGCGTGGGCCTGCACCATCTGCCGCACGAGCTCGATGTTGGACGCCTCGCTCACCTGCAGCAGCACGATGGGCAGGTCGCCCGAGATGGCATAACCCCACAGCCCCGACTGCCCGCGCCGGTTGCGCAGCAGCACGCTGGCCTCGGCGCGCAGCGTGGGCTGCGAATACACGACGGTGTTGGCCAAGCGCGCGTAGAGCTGCGTCTCCGCCTCGGTGGCATTGAGCTGCCGCAGGATGACCTGGCTGTGCGTCCACGCCACTTCGAACACGCGGTCGGCCAGGCGCCGGTCCATGTACTTGTGGACCAGGGCGAGGCAGGCCTCGCGGTTGTCGGCGGCGCCGTAGACGATGTCGATGGTGGCTGTCTGCTCCGGCTCCAGCGTGATGATGCGTCGCGTGGCGGCGATCGGGTCCAGCACCGAACCCTGGCTGCCCGACAGGGGAGCCGCACTGCGCAGGGCTTGCGGCGCATGCAGGCTGCGGCCGCGGCCGATGAACTTCGAGCGGTCGGTCTCGTGCGAGATGTCCCAGGCCTTGGCGCCGTGCACAGCGACGAGGTGGAACATCCACGGCGCCTGCTCGCCGGCGGAGCGCGGACGCCGCGTGCACAGGATGGCCGCCGGATCGTTCACGATCTCCGTCTGCACGAAGAGCTTGCTGAAGGCCGGGTGCTGCGCATCGGCCGCGGCGGGGGCCATCACCACCTCGGTGTAGCTCGTCACCTCGATGCTGCGCCGGGTGCGGCTCAGGTTGGTGATGCGCAGCCGCCGCAGTTCGATGTCGTCTTCCGGCGAGACCACGACTTCGGTGTAGGCATCGATGCCCTGGTCGCGCCGGCGGAACTCCGCACGGCCTTCGGTGAAGATGGCTTCGTAGTGGTCCGACTTCCACTGCGTGGGCTGGTGCGTGGTGGACCAGAAGGTGCCGGTCTCGGTGTCGCGCAGGTAGCAGAAGCTGCCCCACGAGTCGGCCGTGCCGTCCTCGCGCCAGCGCGTCACTGCCAGGTCCTTCCAGCGGCTGTAGCCCGCACCGGAGTTGGTGAGCATCACGTGGTAGCGGCCGTTGGACAGCAACTGCACCTCGGGCGATGCGGTGTCCGGTGTGGTGATCAGGCGCAGCGGCACTTCCACGCCAGGCTGCCCGCTGCGGATGTCCGCGCGTTCGGGCATCACCGGGTGGAAGGGCACGGCCTTGGGGACGCGCTCCTGCAGCAGCAGCAAGGTCGCCTGCAGCCGCGTGTCGTGCGCGAAGCGGCGCTGCATGGGCTGCTCGTGCAGCAGGTAGGCCAGGGCCAGCAGGCTCATGCCCTGGTGGTGGGCCATGTACGACCGCACGATGGACCGGGTCTCGCCACGCGGCACGCGCGAGGGTGTGTAGTCCACCGCTTCATAGAAGCCGAAGGTGCTGGCCAGGCCCTCGTCGGCCAGGCGGTACAGGTTCTGCACGGCGGCCTTGGGGTCCACCATCAGCGACATCACGGTGGCGTAGGGCGCCACCACCAGGTCCTCGGCCAGCCCGCGCTTGAGGCCCAGGCCCGGCACGCCGAAGGCGCGGTACTGGTAGTTCAGGTGCGCGTCGGTGATGTTGTAGCCAGACTCGGAGATGCCCCAGGGCACGCCGCGCTGCTTGCCGTAGTGCGCCTGCCGCTCCACCGCGCCCTGCATGGTCTCGTCCAGCAGCGTGTGCTGGTAGCTGGGCATGACCAGCATGGGCATGAGGTACTCGAACATCGAGCCGCTCCACGACAGCAGCACGCGCTTGCGGTCCATGGTGGCGAGTTGCCGGCCCAGGGAGAACCAGCTTTCCTGCGGGATCTGCCCCTGCGCGATGGCGACGAAGCTGGTGAGCCGCACCTCCGAGGCCAGCAGGTCGTAGTGGCCCGAGTCGCGGCGGCGGTCGTCCACGTTGTAGCCGATGGCCAGCAGCTTGCGGCCGGGGTCGTAGAGGAAGCCGTAGTCCATCTCGGCCATGCGGCCGGCGCGGTCGGCCAGCGAGCGCAGTGCGCTGGCACGGTGGACGAGGGCGGGCATGTCCCAGGTGGCATCGGGCGAGTCTGCGGCGCGCGGGGCGAGCAGCAGGATGTCGGCGAGGATGGCATCGCACTGGACCACGAGTGCCTGCGACCAGCGGCGCGCTTCGTCGATGGCGTGGCGGGCTTTCTCCGTGGGTTCTTCACCGGCCTCGGCCAGCTTGCGGGCCGATTGTTCGTCCACCCAGAGCCGGATGTCTTCGGCACCCTGCTTGAGCGCATCGAACGACGCGAAGAGTTCCGACGGCTGCGCCGGCGCTTCGAGCAGGCTGTGCTCCAGCATGGCCGCCAGCTTCAGCACCGGGCTGCCGAACTGCTCCTTGCCGATCGTCTGGCGCAGCAAGGCCAGCGTGTCGCGCAAACCGAGGAAGCCGAGGTCGAAGTGCGGCATCTCTTCGGCGAGCAGCAACAGCCCGCCGCGCAGCGTGAGCAGGTGGCCTGCGAGGTTGCCGCTGTCCACCGACGACACGTAGGCCGGCCTCAGCGGCTGCAGCGTCTGCGTGTCGTACCAGTTCAGCCAGTGGCCCTGGTACTTCTGCATGCGGTCCATGGTGTCCAGCGTGCAGGTGATGCGCTCGATCATCTGGCCCGCGCTGATGTAGCCGAAGTCGCGCGCCGTGAGGTTGGCCAGCAGCGACAGGCCGATGTTGGTCGGCGAGGTGCGGTGCGCGACGCGCTCCACCGGATGCTCCTGCATGTTGTCCGGCGGGAGGAAGTTGTCCTCGCGGGTGACGAAGGTCTCGAAGAAGGCCCAGGTGCGGCGCGTGAGCATGTGCAGATAGGCCGTCTGCGCATGGCTGAGCGTGGACTGCTTGCGCGTGATCGGACGGTTCAGTGCCCACACCAGCGCGGGCGAGATGAACCACAGGCCGAGCAGGGGCAGGGCCACGGGGAAGGCATCGACGCGGAAGGTGGCCAGCCCGATGAAGCTGGCGACGGCCAGTCCCGGGGCCACCCACATGCGGCGGGCGGTGGCGGTGAAGTCATGGAACGCGGAGCCGTTGGCTTTGCTCGCAGACACCGACGAGGGCTGCCACTCCAGCAGCCGCCGCCGCGTGAACCACAGCCGCCACACCGTGCGGGCGATCGCATCGAGGCTGAAGAAGGCTTCGTACGGCAGGCACGCCAGCGTCAGCGCGGCCTGGCCCAGGTGACGGGCGAACGACGGCAGCGCGACGCCCAGGTGCTGCGGCATCGTGAGTTCGTCGGGCTTGCGCGCGATGTCGCCCAGCAGCGCGAACAGTGGCGGCACGACGAACACCGCGAGGACCGCGGCCGTCCACAGCCATGCCGGTTGAAGCAGCGTCCACCCCAGCAGCAGCGAGGCGACCAGGGCCGCAGGCACCACGCTGCGGCGCAGGTTGTCGAAGATCTTCCAGCGCGACAGCGCCGACAACGGCTTGCGCACCCAGGCGGCGATCTGCCAGTCGCCGCGGATCCAGCGGTGCCTGCGCTTCACGTCCGCGTCGTAGCGCGAGGGCGATTCCTCCACCAGCTCCACGTCGCTGAGCAGCCCGCTGCGCGCGTAGCAGCCTTCCAGCAGGTCGTGGCTGAGGATGCGGTTCTCCGGCAGCCGGCCGCCCAGCACGTGCTCGAAGGCGTCCACGTCGTAGATGCCCTTGCCGATGAAGGAGCCTTCGCCGAAGAGGTCCTGGTAGACGTCGCTCACGGCGCGGGTGTAGGGGTCGATGCCCGGCTCGCCGCCGAAGAGGCGCCCGTAGCGCGTGCGGTTGGCCGCCTGCAGGCTCACGCTCACCCGCGGCTGCAGGATGCCGTAGCCCGCCACCACGCGAGGCGCATGCGCCGGCCCGCCGAAGCGCGGCCGGTTCAGCGGGTGCGACATGGTCGCCACGAACTGCCACGCGCAGTCGCGTGGCAGCTGCGTGTCGGTGTCCAGCGTGATGACGTAGCGCACGCCCGAGAGCTGCGAGGTGTCGCCCACGATCAGCGAGAAATGGCTGCCGTCGCCGCTGCGCAGGAAGGCGTTCAGGTCCGCCAGCTTGCCGCGCTTGCGCTCGTAGCCCATCCATACCTTCTCCTTCGCGTTCCACAGCCTCGGCCGGTGGAACAGGAAGAAGCGGTCGCCGCCGTTGGCATCGCTGTGAGGCTCCTTGTACTTGCGGTTCAGTTCCTCGATGCGTGTGTGCGCGGCGCGGACCAGGGACTCGTCGCTGGGCAGGTGCTCGTCGTGCGCGTCGTGGAAGTCGGTGAGCAGCGCGAAGTGCAGCTGCGCATCGCGGTTGGCGAGGAAGCGCACCTCCAGGTCCTCGGCCAGGTGGTCGATGCATTCTTCGTTGTCCAGCATGGTGGGCACCACCACCAGCGTGCGCGCGCTTTGCGGGATGCCGAAGGAATAGTCCATGCGCGGCAGCGTCTTGGGCGCCGTGAGCACCGTGGCCAGCCAGTTCGCGAGCGATACCGACAACTGGCTCATGGCGATGAGCATCGTCAGGCCGGCTGCGGCAAGCCACCATCCCGGGGCGATCCGCGAGAAGGGCTGCGTGAAGCCGTCGGACGCCCACGCCGCCAGGCCCAGCGGCAGCAGCAGGCTGGCGGCGATGATCGCCCCCGAATGCCACAACAGCGGGCGATGGGCGACGGCGCGCCGCGTGCGCTCCCACAGGCCCAGGTGCGTGTCGACCTTGCGTTCGAGCAGCGGGCGGCCCTCGTCGATGAGGTAGTGGCCCACGTGCGCCTCGTGACGCCGGCCGGCTTCGCTTCGTGCAGCGGCTTCGGTGGCGAGGTCCACGGCGGCGCGCGCCACCTCGATCTCGGAGTGCGGGCTGTGCCGCGCGATGCGCTCCACCACGTGGCGGTAGTTGTCGCGCGTGGTGAAGTCCATGCGGGCATAGACGTCGGCCGGGTCTTCGCGCAGCACATGCTCGACCTTGGACAAGGTCTCCACGAACTCTCGCCAGTCCATCGAGCCCAGCAGGCGCAGGCTGCCGATGCTGTTGCTCACCGAGACCTGCGCGGCCGCCTGGTGCTGCGCTTCGAGCTGCACCAGTTGCTCGATGTTCTGGTGGTTCTCGCTCAGCCGCTGCTCGACCCAGCTCAGGGGCAGCGCCAACGATGCGCTGCGGCCGTGCAGCCGGCGCGCCAGCTCGGCCACGAAGGGCGCGGTCATGGGCGGATCGGAGCGGGCCATGTCGGCCACGACGAGGATCAGGCCCTTCGGGTCCTTGTCCGCCACCTCCAGCATGCGGTCGGCCCATTGCCCGGCCGTGTTGCGCTCGGCCCGGCTGTTGGCCACGCGCACGGCCACGCGGCGCAGGTTCTCGATGAGCGCCAGCCTGAGCATGATGGGAATGGCCCACAGCTCGCCCAGCAGCAGCGGCTTCACGGTCTGGTAGGACGCCACGAAACGCGTGAGGGTGCCGCGTCCGAGCCGGCCGTCGCCATGCGCCACCGCATGCAGTGCCAGGTCGTACACCCGCGGCAGGCCCGCCTGCGGGCCCGCGCGCAGGCGCGGCAGCTCGCGGCTGTAGCCCGGCGGCAGGTGCCGCTTGGCGGTGCGGATCTCTTCCTCGATGAGGTAGAAGTTGTCCAGCAGCCATTCGGCGGCCGGCGTGATGCGGCGGGGGCCTTCGGCGACTTGCGCGAGCTGGGAGCAGACGGCGACCAGCGTGTTCTCGTTGTCCGCCAGCCGCGCCAGCAGGCGGTCGGGCGCGCGCCCCAGGGTGAACTCGTGGGCAGCGGCCAGGCTCTTGCCGTGCTGCTCCATCTGGTCGGCGGTGAAGAGCTCCGAGCGCAGGGGCGCTTCGTCCGCGTTGTCACCGCCGCCGGTGTCCGGCAGAAGGCCGGACATGCCGGCCATGTGGCGGACCCATGCAGGGACCGATGCTTCAAGCCAGCTCGTCGCCTTCACAAGAAAGTCCTCCGTCCGGTGGTCTTTTGCGTGGCGTCGGCCTGAGGCCGGCGGAGGGTCAGTGTAGCCACGCGGTCTTGCGCGAGTCCAGTCGCCCTGCTGCCGTCGTTGGCAGGTGCCGGCCGGGCGAGGGTGCGCCGATTGCTGCGTTGCTGCAAGGCTTCCATGAACACCAGGAGATCGGCACCATGCAACAGCAAGAGACCGTGCACCTCTTCGTCTTCGACACCCTGTCGGACTGGGAGATCGGCTACGCCATCGCGGGCATCAACAATCCCATGTACCAGAAGCGTCCCGGGCGGTACCGGGTGAAGACCGTGTCGCTGGCCAATGAGCCCATCACGACGGCTGGCGGCTTGACCGTGCTGCCGAACATGCCGCTCGGCCAGCTCACGCCCGAACAGAGCGCCATGTTCATCCTGCCGGGCGGACGGCTGTGGGACGACGGCAAGGACCTGGAGGCGGCGTCCCTCGCCAAGCGCTTCATTGCGGCGGGCGTGCCGGTGGCGGCCATCTGCGGCGCCACCGCCGGCCTGGCGCGGGTGGGCGTGCTGGACCTGATGCGTCACACCAGCAATGCGCCCGAGTACCTCAAGTTCACGGGCTACCTGGGCGCGGCGCTGTACCAGAACGAGCGGGCAGTGGCCGACGGCAAGCTCATCACCGCCGGTGCCACGGCACCGCTGGAGTTCGCCCGGGAAATCTTCAGGCAGCTCGACGTGTACGACGACGATGTGCTGGACGCCTGGTTTGGCCTGTTCCAGACGGGCAACCCGGCGTACTACAGCGTGCTGGCGTCGGCGACCCAGGGCAGTTAGCGTACGCTTCGCCTGTATTGCAGGACCGGCGGTAGGCAGGCATTGCAAGTCAGTGCGGGTCCTCCCGGGCTCGGGCACTCGCCACTCCGTGTTTTTCAAGGTGATTGACGTTCGGCAAAACGCGTGCCTGCCCTATGCGTCACAATACGGGGTGGCGCCGTGTCTGCACACCGCGGCCCGCCTGATGGCCCTGGAACTATTCGTTTCCGGCACTATCTGCCCACAAGCTGTTGTTAGAAGGAGCTGTAAGAGACCATGGCCAAAGACGAAATCAAGACGTCCATCGATTCCGACGGACTTCGCTACCGCTCCAAGCCCGCAGGCTCGCCATTCGGCTCCGCCGGGGCTTTCACGACGGCCACCATGTCGTGTTTTCTTTGCGGCAAGCACCGTCCCCGCGCCTCGCTGAAGGGCAAGAAGCTCCTGGGCCGCACGCAGTTCGTCTGCGCGCCGTCCTGCAAGGAGCTGGCGGAAGCGGAGAAGGCGAAGGGCTGAAGCCCCCACCAAACCGGATTCCACAAGGGCCACGTTGAAGAACGTGGCCCTTTTTCATTTCAGGAATCTTCTCAAAACTGGTGATTATTTGAACGGTTTACCTGGGAGAGCATTTCGTTTAATCTTCTCAAAACTCATCTCATAACCTGTGCGCCCCAGACTCCAATCAGCCCGCGACCAGTTGCCGGCCGTCCTCGGCCGCCGGTCGGTTGCGACCGCGTCCGAGCTGATGGACGCCTTGCAGGTGAGTCGCGCCACCTTGCATCGCCTGCTCAAAGAGGCTGGTGGGCAGGTGGTGGCTGCTGGCAAGGCGCAGCAGGCGCGATATGCCTTGCGGCGGGCGATCCGCGGTGAGGCGGCGGACCTGCCGCTCTATGAAGTCGATGCCCAGGGGCGGGCCGAGTTGATCGCCGTCGTCGCACCGGTGTCGCCACAGGGCTGCCATGCGTCGCTGGTCGACGCGGGTTGGCCGGTGCCCGACGAGTCAGTCACGGGCTGGTGGGACGGGCTGCCTTATCCGCTGTACGACATGCGTCCCCAGGGCTACATGGGGCGGCAGATCGCGCGCGCTGAGCACCGGGCGCTGGGCGTCTCCGAGAACCTTGAAGACTGGACCGATGACGAGGTGCTCTTCGTACTCGCCCGCGTGGGCGCTGACGTGAGCGGCAGCCTCATCCTCGGCAATGCGGCGTATGAGGGCTGGCTTGCGCGCAAGCTGTCGCCCTTGCCGGCATTGCGTGATGAGCCTGGGCCGGCCTACGAGGCCTTGGCGGAACAGGCCATCGCCGCCGGCGTGCCGGGGTCGAGTGCGGCCGGCGAGTTTCCCAAGTTCGCGGCCATGCGTGATCTGCCTGATGCCCGAACTCCGCACGTGCTCGTCAAGTTCTCCGGCAACGATGATTCGCCGGCGGTGCGCCGATGGGCCGACCTGCTCGTGTGCGAGCACCTTGCGTTGCAATGCGCCGCGGCGCTTGCGGGCGTGCGGTCGCCGCCAAGCCGAATCGTTCGGCACGGTGGGCGTACCTTCCTCGAAGTCGAGCGCTTCGACCGTCACGGCCTGCACGGCCGTAGCCGGCTGGCCAGCCTCTTCACCCTCAACGCCGCGCTGATGGGCGATCCCTCCAGCGACTGGACACGCCTGACCACCCGGTTGGCGGATCGGCACCTGCTGCCAGCCAGCGACGCGCAAGCCATCGAGCGCCTGTGGTGGTTCGGCCGCCTCATCGCCAACAGCGACATGCACACCGGCAACCTGAGCTTTGTGCCGCAGCAAGGCCGACTGTCGCTCGCCCCCTGCTACGACATGCTGCCCATGGCCTACGCCCCTCTGCCCGGCGGCGAAGTGCCGTTGCGCGAGTTCCGTCCACCTGCGCCCTTGCCCACGCAGCGCGGGCCATGGACCGAGGCCTGCGATGCGGCCAGGCGCTTCTGGTCCATGGCAGGCGATGACGATCGCATCAGCCTCGACTTCAGATCGATGTGCATCGAGAACGCGCAATCGCTGGCCCACGTGGCGATGCAGGTGTGATCGCGCTTTCCCGATGCGCTCGTCAACAGTTCAGCTGATCAGCACGCCCACGCGTAGGCCGTGCACATGTTCGTGAGCATGGTCGAGATGCGCGAGTCGAACACCGCGCCGCCCTGGTACTTCGGGTCGGTGGCAATCGGACCGTAGGACACGACCGAGACCAGCCGGTTGTCGCCGTTGTCCGAGGGCAGCGGCGTGGAGCTGGTGTAGGCCTTGCTGAAGTTCAGCACGACAGCGCCGCCGCTGGAGCCGCCCGTCATGTCGGAGCCCCACAGGCCGGTGTTGTTCGAGCCCGAGGTCGTCTGCGCATCGATGCGGTGGTTGATGGCGCCGCCGTCCAGGTTTTGCGGGTAGCCCAGCACCGTGACGTGGCGGCCGACCAGCGACGGGTACTGCCAGCCCAGCCAGCCGGTGTAGTCGCCGATGCGGTAGCCGCTGCCGTTCTTGTTGAACACGATGAGCGCGTAGTCACCGCCATTGGGCACGCCGCCGCCGCCGCTGAACCATTCGCTGGTGGTGGTGGCCGTGGCCCAGCTCGTCCACGTGCCGTAGGGCGCGGCGCCGCTGCGGTAGCCCGGCACGAACTGGAAGCTGCCGTACCACGAGCCCGTGCCCGAGGTCACGCAATGGCCCGCCGTGGCCACGATGCCCGGCTTGATCATGCTGGCCGAGCACACCCACCAGCTGCCGCTGCCGGGTACCTTCTCGAACCACAGCTTGCCGGTGGCGCGGGTGGGGTAGGTGGTGTCCGCCTGCGCGGGGAAGACCTGCGAGGACGTGAACTGCAGGCCCTGCGTGCCCACTGCCATCGGCGTGGGGCCGCTCAGGTCGTCGAGCAAGCCGCCGCCCATCAGGCCTTCGGCGATGAGCTGCTTCGACATGCCTGCCGCATCGGCCGTGCCGCCGCGGTTGCCTGCTTCGCCGGCCGTGGGCGCCACGCGTGCGGTGGCTGCTGCCGCGTTGAAGTCGAGCGCTTGCGCGGGCATCGCTGTGCTGGAGCGCAGAAGAATGGTCTGGGCGTGGCGGTAGTCAGGCGTGCTCTTGGCCTGGGTGACGGCGGCCTGGCCGGCCGGGATGGAGACGACGCCTTGCGGAGCTGCGAAGGCGGAAGTGGCTGCGACCAGAACGAGCGCGGCCGGCCAAAGGGGTTTTTGCATGATGGTCCTCTCTGATTTCGGGTTTGGTGTCTTCGCACGGCCCGATGGAGAGAGTGATGGGCGTGCGAGACCCGACCAATATGCGCGATAGGCGCGCGTGCTGCCTCCCGCGACTTAGGGAATTGGCGCCTTGGGTCCCTAGGTGTGCAGCTAGGGATGGAGCGTTGGCGCAGTGAGGCTTTGGGTTGACTTCACGCGGTCTTCATGCGGTTGCCTCGCAGGCTTCGAACCCGCTTCATCGCTGGCACCGATGGTGTCGCCTTCTCCTCCCGGATGTCTTCAGGGAGCTCGCCGTGCCCGGTTCGCGAGGGCGGCTTCATCTTTCAGAGAAGGTTCATGTCGCAGCATCATTCCAAGTTCTTTGGGTCCTCGAACCGTTGGCAGCAATGGGAAGCATTCTTCGAATCGCGCAAGGCCCGGCCCTTGGCTTCATTGGGCGGCGATGCCTGTCATGCAAGCGTGCCGCCTTCGGTGGCTCGATCGCTGGCCGTGTTCCAGTTGGGTGAGACAGGTGGCGGCACGGTGGTGGAGCAGGCACGGCGCTCGGCCTTCGCGAAGAACAACCCGGGCTATGCGAGGGCGATGGAATTGTTCGTGCAGGAGGAACATCGGCATGCGCAGGTGCTGGCAATGTGCGTGTATGCGCTGGGTGGGCAACTCATCAGGAGCAACTGGACGGACAGCCTGTTCGTGGTGGTGCGCCGCGCGATGGGGCTGCGCCTGAAGGTGCTGGTGTTGCTCGCTGCGGAGGTGGTGGGCATCAGCTACTACCAGCGGATCGCGCAGGGCCTGGAGCCATCGCCGCTGCGCGATGCGCTGGAGGAACTGTGTGCAGATGAGCAGTCGCACCTGCACTTCCACTGCGAGTTCTTGCGGGTGCAGGCGGACGGCCCGATGAAGCGGTGGCTGTTCAAGGCCGCATGGCGCACGGTGACAGCGGTGGCGCAGCTGGCCGTCTACCTGGAGCATCGCGGCGCGCTCAAGGACATGGGTGTGCCTCGCAGCGAATTGTTCGCGCGGTGGAGGAAGACCGTCGAGCAAGCGCAGGCGCTGGTGCTGCTGGATGACGGCACGAAGACGTGCATGGATGCACGCAGCGACTGCCCCTGAAGCAACAACCGCTCACGGCATGTTGACCCGCTCGTCTGCAGAATCGCGCAGCCGTCAACTTCCGATCGAGCCTTCCCATGAAGCAACGCCTTGCGCGTCTTGCCGCACTTGCGACCCTGTTCGCCGCCTTTGTCTTGCCGGACGCAAGTGCTGCGCCCTTCGTCCTGGCCTATGCCGATGGCCAGGTGGCGAGTGCCTTCACCAATCTCAAGCAGTTCGCGCCGAACCTGAGCGCTGTTGGCCTCGGCTCGACCTATGCGCTGCTGGCAGACGGCAGCGTCAGCAGCGAAGGGATGACGTCGACTACCGAATCCATCATCGCGTTTTCGAAGTCGCGCGGGCTGCCGCTGTATCCCACCGTTTCTGACTTCAGCAACGATGTGGGCGGCTTCGACCCGGCGGTGTCGGATGGCATCCTCGCGACGCCGGCCAGCCGTGCCAATGCGGTGACGAACCTGGTCAAGCTGGCCACCACGAATGGCTTTGCAGGCATCAATGCCGACTTGGAAGCGGTGCAGCCCGTCAGCAAGGCCAACTACACGGCGTTCTTGTCATCCCTGGCTGCGGCGTTGCACGTCCATGCCCTCAAGCTCATCGTGAGCGTTCCGGCCAAGACCAGCGACAGCAGTGCTTCGTACCTCAACGGTTTCGACTACGCGGGCATCGGCTCTGCGGCCGACTACGTGCAGGTGATGACCTATGACGAAGTCGGTCCGGGCTGGAGCAGCGACAGCGGCAACGGCTTCACCTGGCCGGGGCCCGTTTCGGGCCTGGATTGGCAACGCCAAGTGTTGACCTATGCATTGTCGAAGATTCCTGCGGCCAAGGTGCTCTCCGGCATCCCGTCGTACGGCAACGACTTCAGCACCGGCCAGACGGTGCGCTGGTCCGACTTCCAGAAGGTGATTGCCTCCCACGCCAGCGCGACCCGTGGGCGTGATGCGGCCGCAGCCACACCGTGGGCCAGCTGGGGCACTGTCAAGCAGCAGGCGGATGGCAAGGCCTGGAGTTCGAGCACTCGCCAGCCCGCGCTGTGGTACGAGGACGCGCAGAGCGTGCAGGCGAAGGCGGGGCTCGTGACGAGCCTGGGCTTGGCGGGCACGAGCGTCTGGGCGATGGGCTATGAGGATGCGTCGTTCTGGGCGGCCTTGAAGTCCGGGCTGGTGTCTTCGACGCCGGTGCCGTCCTTCCAGGTCGTCGCCACGGCCAACGCGGGCGGCAGCATCTCGCCCAGCGGATCGGTGTCGGTGCTGCAGGGCGAGAGCGTGAGCTTCAGCATTCAGGCGTCGTCGGGCTACACCATCGGGTCGGTCACGGTGGATGGAAAGTCGATCGGTGCGGCGTCCACTTACACCTTCGCCAACGTGCAGGCGCAGCACTCGATCGCGGCGTCGTTCATTGCGCAGTCCACGGGGGATGGCCACCTCGAGCGCAGCGGCGTCGGCTACGTGTGGTCCAGGAACACCTCCGCCAGTTCGAATGCGAATCGCAGTGCGCGTCCGCAGATCAATGATGGCGTGCTGACGGTCGGCGCTGCCATCAATGCCGCCGGCGAAGATGGCAACGTGCGCTGGCAAGCCGCCGGTGTGCTGTGGGATTCACCCAGGACGGTGACGAGCGTGCAGTTCGTGAACGGCCAGATCGACGGCTATGGCAACGGCTATTTTCAGGGGAGCGTCGGCCTTCAGTTCACCACGGATGGAACGACTTGGACCAACGCGGGATGGTCGGTTGCGCCAGCCTATCCCGGCACTGCGGCGGCTGCTGGGGCGACCTTCACCTTCACCGGGACGGCTCGCGGCGGCATCCTCGGCGTTCGTGTGGTGGGAACAACCGGCAGCGACTCGTGGAGTGCCGCGATCAGCGAGGTGCTGGTGGTGGGCCAGTAGCCCTGGGGTTTGCGCTGTTCAGGCGTGGCACTGCGTGCGATGTCACGCAGTGGTTGGAGTCCGGACGTGAAAAAGGCCTTGCATCGCTGCAAGGCCTTTTCACTACAACTTTTGGCTCCCCGACCTGGGCTCGAACCAGGGACCTACGGATTAACAGTCCGGCGCTCTACCGACTGAGCTATCGAGGAACAGAGCCTTGCATTATAGCCACAGTTTTTGGCCCTCTACAAGGCGAGCTCCAATCCGACCCGAATTGTCCGCGCGGCAAGCGGGAACAAATACACATGCCCGAACTGGTAGGGCGACTCCCGCCAGGCGCGCCGGTCCAGCAGGTTGTCGATGCCCACGCGCCAGTTGATCAGGCCGGCGCTGGTCGGCTGGGCATAGCGCAGCGAAGCATCGATGCGCGCCCAACCGGGAATGCGCAGGCTGCCGTCGGTGGGCAGGAGGGTGCGGTCGCTCTCGGCGACGAAGTCGCCCTGCAGCGACAGGCCGCGCACCGCTTGCAGGTCATGCCGGGCCTGGAGCTTGAGGGTAGCGGCGGGCACGTTGGTCGGGCGCTGGCCGTTGACGGTGGCATCCTGGCTGCCTTCGCGTCGGGCGTGCAGGAACTGCGCGCCACCTTGCACGATCCAGCGGTCGTGCTGCCATGCCGCGTTGGCCTCGATGCCGCGGTGGCGCCGGCTGCCGTCGACGAAGTAGGCCGTGCCGGTGTCGGTCGCCTCGGGCTTGTCGATGTCGAACCAGGCCAGGTTCCAGGTGCCTTCGTCGAACCGGCCTTTGAAGCCGATCTCGATCTGCCGGCTCTTGAGCGCCTTCAGCGGCTGCCCTGCCTGCGTGCCATACGCAGGCAGGCCTGGCGTCACCAGCGATTCCACCGCCTGCCCCCAACTGGCATAGGCCACTTGGCCGCCCGCGTATTCGTGGCTGAGCGCGATGCCCGGGGTGTTGATCCCCTGCGAATAGCTCGGGCCCGAGTTGCCGCTGGTGTCCACGCTGCTGCGTGACAGGTGGGTGTGGCGCAGGCCCAGCCACACGGTGGTCATCGGGTTGAGCTTGATGGCGTCGCGCACGAACAGCTCGGTGCTGGTCTCGTCGCGGTTGGTGCTGTCGGCGGTCAGGCTCGGGTCGGCCGGCGTCACCGCCGTGCCTTGCACGTTGCCGCTGCCCACGTAGTTGAAGGCCTGCTGCTGGAAGCGTGCCTTGAACTGGCTGCGCAGCACGCCGGCGCTCAGGGTGTGGGCGATGCCGCCGGTATCGAGCTTGCCGTTCAAGGCCACCTGCAGCGCGTCGGTGGTGCGCTTTTCGTTCTCGCTGCGGTAGTCGTAGAGGTCGAAGGTGCCGTCGCTGCAGTAGCGGTCGAAGTTGCCTTCGGCGCCGCAGCCATAGGGGAAGGCGATGCGGTCGTCGGTGGTCAGCCGCTGTGTGGCGGCATGGGCCACCACGCGCCAGTCGGCATTCAGGCGCTGGGTGAATCGCACCGAGGCGGTCGTGCCGTCGAACACCACTGGCAGCGACCAGGGTTGGTTGTTCAGGTTGATGCGCGGGTCCACCGGCGCGGGCACGCTGCCGCCCAGCAGGCTGAAGCCGGGCACGCTGGGCTGGCTGCGGTGGCTGGTCTCGATCTCGGCCTCCAGCAGGCTGTCGGGTGCGATGCGCCAGTCGCCCGCCACCGACAGCAGCTGGGCGTTGCCCTTGGCCTCGTTCACGCGAGGGTCCAGGTGCTCCAGCGCTGCGTTCACGCGCACGCCGAAGGCATTGGACTCGCCGAAGCGCTGGCTGATGTCCACCGCGCCGCGTACCGTGCCGGCCTGCCGCCATTCGAGAGACACCGTGCGCAGTGCATCGTTGGTCGGACGCTTCACGACGAAGTTGGCCAGGCCGCCGGGTGCGGCGGTGCCGGCCTGCAGGCCACTGGTGCCCTTGAAGATCTCCACGCTGTCCTTGTTGGCCAGGGGGATGGACGTCTCCGCATTGATGGGCAGGCCATCGCGCCGGTAGTTGTAGCGGTTGTCCAGCACGAAGCCGCGGATGGTGAGGTAGTCCCAGTAGCCCTCGGTGTTGTAGGCGTCGCTCACGGCCGGGTCCACGCGCGTCACGTCAGCCAGGCGCTGCACGCCCAGGTCGCGCATCTGCTCGCGCGAGAGGACGCTGGCCTGGAAGGGCGACTTCGACAGCGGCACGTCGCCCCAGCCGCCGACGTCGATGACGGGGTCTCCGCGGCCGGTGATCGTCACCGGCTGCAAGGTGGTGGTCTGGGCCTGCGCGGCCGTTGCGAAGGCGAGAACCGCCGCCATGGCGACGGGTGAAAGCGAGAAACGGGCAATGGAAGATGCCATCGTGGTGTCCACAAGATTCGATGGCAGGTCGGCGAACGTGAAGCCCACGGGCGTGGGTGTCATGCATGCTTCCCTGCGCGAGGATTACCTCAGTCAGGTTCAAAGGGTCTGTTCTCAGTCGAACGCTGTCGCGTTCAACACCCCTAGCGAAGAGCGGCGATGAATGGCATCGCCGCGAGGCCGGATTATCTCGTACCCGGCCGGTAACTCATGGCTCAGTCGTCGAAGGTCGGCGTTTCCACGCCCAGCACCTTGTGCAGTTTCGGGCTGGTGGTCGTGTACTGCAGGTGGATGCGCTTGTCCGGGAAGATGTAGGGCGCCGCCGCGAAGGCCGCCAGCGCCGCCTCGTGGAAGCCCGAGAGGATGAGCTTCTTCTTCCCCGGATAGGTGTTCACGTCGCCCACTGCGAAGATGCCCGGCGTGCTGGTCTCGAACTTCTCGGTGTCGACCACGATCTGCTTGCGCTCCAGGTTCAAGCCCCATTCGGCGATGGGGCCGAGCTTGGGGCTCAGGCCGAAGAACACCAGCAGCACGTCCAGCGGCATCACGCGCGTCACGCCGTCGCTGCCGGTGATCTTGATGCTCGTGAGCTTGCCGGCCGCCTCCTCGATGCCCGTGACCTGCCCGACCACGAACTGCATCTCGTAGGCCTCGCACAGCTCGCGCATGCGCGCCACGCTGGCAGGCGCCGCCTTGAAGCCATCGCGGCGGTGGATGAGGATGACGCTCTCGGCCTTGTTGGGCCCGTCCTGCACGAAGTTCAGCGTCCAGTCGAGCGCCGAGTCGCCGCCGCCGACGATGACGAGGTTCTTGCCCGCGAACTGCGCGGGGTTCTTCACGCGGTAGAAGAGCTGGGTGTCGTCATACTTGTCCAGCCCCTCGACCTTCAGGAGCCGCGGCTGGAACGATCCCACGCCGCCGGCGATGAAGATGGTCTTGGTGAGGAAGCGCGTGCCCTTGCTGGTCTCGACGTGGAAGCGGCCGTCCGCCTGCTTGTCCACCACAGTCACTTCCTGCCCGAGGTGGAAGGTCGCGCCGAAGGGCTCGATCTGCTTGAGCAGGTTGTCGGTGAGCTCGCGCCCGGTGCACACCGGCACGGCGGGGATGTCGTAGATGGGCTTGTCGGGGTACAGCTCGATGCACTGCCCACCCGGGTAGGCCAGCGAGTCGATGATGTGGGCCTTGATCTCCAGCAGGCCCAGCTCGAACACCTGGAACAGCCCCACCGGCCCCGCGCCGACGATGACGGCGTCGGTCTCGATCACGGGGGCGGTGGTAGCAGTGTCCATTCGATGCGGATGCCCTTACTTGACCAGCTCAGGCAGCTTGCCCGTCTTGTCCTTCCACTCGTCCGCATCGGGCAGCGCGGGCTTGCGCTTGGTGATGCTGGGCCAGCTCTTGGACAGCTCCAGGTTCAGCTTGATCATGTGCTGCTGGTCGCCGGGCACGTCTTCCTCCGGCATGATCGCGTTGACCGGGCACTCGGGGATGCACACGGCGCAGTCGATGCACTCGTCGGGGTCGATGGAGAGGAAGTTGGGGCCTTCGCGGAAGCAGTCGACGGGGCAGACGTCAACGCAATCGGTGTACTTGCAGCGGATGCATGCTTCGGTGACGACGTGGGTCATGGCTCTCGCTCAGTGTTGTGGTGTGGAACAGGTGTCGCGGATGCCGCGAAACCATCGAGTTTAAGGCTTGGGACAGGGCTCGCAGGTCACGGCTGCGTCAGAGGCATTCCGCTTGGCGGGTTCTTGACATGCCTCAAGCGGGCGGGCCCCGGCGCCGACCGTGACGATGGTGGGGCGCCCGGCATGCAGCAAGCTGGCACGGGGCAGGGTGGCGACGTTGTGGTCGCTGTGGAGCTGGTCGGGCCAGCCTGCGCGGGAAACCACGCTGACAGGGGTGTCGCTCGGCCAGCCGGCTTCGATCAGCCGGCGTGACAACGCGCACAGCTGCTTGCCGGCCATGTAGAAGACCTCGGTGTCGGCGGTGCGCGAGGCGTGCATGTCGCCGGTTCGCGTCATGGCTGTGGTGAAGCTCACGCTTCGGCCGTCGCCGCGGCGGGTGAGGGGGCGCTGGGTGGCGGCAGCCGCGGCAATGGCCGCGGTGACGCCCGGCACCACCTCGCATTCAATGCCGGCTCGGGCCATCGCATCCAGCTCTTCTTCGAGCCGGCCGAAAATGCTGGGGTCGCCGCCTTTCAGCCGCACGACGAGCGCCACTTCGGCAGCATGCTTGACCAGCATGGCATTGATGAGGTCTTGCCCGGTGCTGTCGGAGAAGCCGCGCTTGCCGACGTGGATCCACCGCGCGCGCGGCGCGAATTCGCGCAGGGCGGGGTCGGTGAGCGCGTCGTGCAGCACCACGTCGGCGTCGCCCAGCAGCCGCGCGCCGCGCAGCGTGATGAGGTCGGCCGACCCGGGGCCGGCTCCGATGAAGACGACGCGTCCGGCCATGGCGCCTGCGTGGCGTTTCAGGCCGCGGCCTTCACCAGCAGCGCGCCGCTGGTGCGGTTGCTGGTCGGGTCCACGATGATCAGCGAGCCGCCCACGCGGTTGGATTCATAGGCTTCCACCGGCAGCGGCTGCTGGGTTTCCACCACCACGTGGCCGATCTCATTGACGGCCAGCTGGTGCGCTTCGCGCGGCTCCAGGCTGTGAATGTCCAGCGAGCTCTCGATGGCCGCGATGCGCGCCTGCACCCAGCGGTTGCCGTGGCGCACCCAGTACTTGCGGCCGACGATGGCGGGCTCGGTGTCCAGCCAGGCGAGCGTCGCGGAGAAACGCTGCGTCTCATGGATGGTCTTGGGCGTGGCAATCCAGTCGCCGCGCGACACGTCGAGTTGGCGGTCCAGCACCACGCCGGCGGACTGGCCGGCCTCTGCCTGCTCCACCGTGTCGCCCGCCAGGCGAACCTCGGTGACGATGGCGCTCTGGCCGCTCGGGAACAACTGCACTTCATCGCCAGCCTTCACGCGGCCGTGGGCGATGCGGCCCCACAGCGTGCGCGGCTGGTTGCCGGTGCCCTCGCCTTCGCGGGCCACGTACTGCACGGGGATCAGCAGGTCGCCATCCTTGCGCTCCTGCGTGGGCGGCAGGCTTTCCAGCAACTGCAGCAGCGAGGGGCCGTCATACCAGTCGGCATCCAGCGGCTGGGTCACGTTGTCGCCGCGCAGCGCCGACACGGGGATGATCTCGGCCACTGTGATGCCGGCCTTCTCGGCGAAGTCCAGCAGCGCGGTCTTCACGGCGGCGAAGGCCTGGCCGGGGTTGTCGACCGCATCGAGCTTGTTCACCGCGAACACGATGCTGGGCACGCGCAGCAGGTGGGCCAGCAGGGCATGGCGGCGCGTTTGCGGCAGCAGCACCAGCGGCTTGGCGGAGACGTCCAGCTTGGTGATGTCCACCAGTACCACGGCGGCATCGCTGCCTGCGGCGGCGGTGACCATGTTGCGGGTGTACTGCTCATGGCCCGGCGCGTCAGCGATGATGAACTTGCGCTGCTTGGTCGCGAAGTAGCGGTAGGCCACGTCGATGGTGATGCCCTGCTCGCGCTCGGCCTCCAGGCCGTCGGTCAGCAGCGACAGGTCGATGGGCGCGCCGGCGGCCTTCTTCTCCAGCGTGTCGAGCTGGTCGGCCAGGATGGCGCGGCTGTCGTAGAGCAGGCGGCCGATGAGCGTGCTCTTGCCGTCGTCGACGCTGCCGGCGGTGAGGAAACGCAGGGCGCGGTGGTCCTTCTGGACGGGTACTGCGGTGGCTGAGCCGCCCGCCGGGCCGCTCCCAAGGGCGGCTCGCGCCCCCTCGGGGGGCAGCGAACGAACGTGAGCGTGGGGGTGGTCAGTCATTTAGAAATAGCCCTCTTTCTTGCGACGCTCCATCGAGGCGTCCGAAGTCCTGTCGTCCATGCGGGTGGCGCCGCGCTCGCTCACGGTCACGCGCAGCGTCTCGGCCACCACGTCCACCGCGTTGGCGGCGGGGCTTTCCACCGGGCAGGTGCAGGTCATGTCGCCCACGGTGCGAAAGCGCACCTCGGCGGTCTCGATCTGCTCGCCGGCCTCGGGCGGCGTCACCTCCGTCACGGGCACCAGGAGGCCCTTGCGGCGGATCACCTGACGGTCATGGCGGTAGTAGAGGCTGGGCAGCGGGATGTTCTCGCGGGCGATGTACAGCCACACGTCCAGCTCGGTCCAGTTGCTGATCGGGAAGGCGCGCATGTGCTCGCCCGGCTTGATGCGGGTGTTGAACAGCGTCCACAACTCGGGGCGCTGCTCCTTGGGCTGCCATTGGCCGAAGCTGTCGCGGTGCGAGAAGATGCGCTCCTTGGCGCGGGCCTTCTCTTCATCGCGGCGCGCGCCGCCCATCAGCACGTCGAAGCGGTGTTCCTCGATGGCTTCGAGCAAGGCCACGGTCTGGTGGCCGTTGCGCGACTCCAGCGGATGCGACAGGCGCACCGTGCCGCGCTTGATGCTGTCTTCGAGGTGGCCCACCACCAGGCGCTCGCCCATCTCGGCCACGCGCTGGTCGCGGAATTCGATCACCTCGGGGAAGTTGTGACCGGTGTCCACGTGCAGCAGCGGGAAGGGCAGGCGGCCTTTGTACTGGCCGTCGGCGCCCTTCGTCTTGAAGGCCTTCTCGGCCAGACGCAGCACCACGCACGAGTCCTTGCCGCCGGAGAACAGCAGGGCCGGGCGCTCGAAGGCGGCTGCCGTTTCGCGCAGGATGAAGATGGCTTCTTCTTCCAGCCAATCGAGGTGGGTGTGGTCCAGTTCGGGCAGCAACTGCTCGATGCTCAACGGGGCATTCATGCCTTGGCTCCAATCATCGACACGGCGGGCTCTTCATGCGTGGCATGGAGGCCGCATTCCTTCGCTTTCTCGTCTTCCCACCACCAGCGGCCGGCGCGGAAGTCCTCGCCCACGGCGATGGCACGCGTGCACGGCGCGCAGCCGATGCTGGGCATGAACTCGTCGTGCAGCGGGTTGTAGGGCACGTCGTTGGTGGCGATGTAGTGCCACACGTCGTTCCAGGTCCAGTCTGCCAAGGCATTGATCTTGGCGCGGCCCTTGTCGTCGGTCTCGCTGAACCCCACGACGCCGCGGTTGTTCGACTGCTCGCGGCGCAGGCCGGTGACCCAGGCGTCGCGGTTGGCCAGCATGCGAGACAGCGGTTCCAGCTTGCGGATGCCGCAGCAGGCCTTGCGCAGGTCGATGCTCTCGTACATCGCCTTCTCGCCGTTGGTCTTCACGAAGTGCACCACCTGCTCGGCCACCGGCTTGTACACCTCGACCTCCAGGCCGTAGCGTTCCTCGATGCGGCCGATCAGCGCCACCGTCTGCGGATGCAGCATACCGGTTTCCAGCGTGCCCACGGCAATGGGAATGCCGTGGCGGGCGATGAGGTCGGTGATGATCATGTCCTCGGCGCCCAGGCTCGTGGCTTGCACGATGCGGCCGGGGTGCTCGGCGGCGGCGCGGCGCAGCACCTCGATGGTGTGCCCGAGGCGCTCGTCGAAGCCCGCGGTCTTGCGGGCGTAGAGATCGATGGCGCTCATATGGCAGCCCCTGCGTTCACGAAGTCTTCCTGCGTGTACTCCTGCCCGGCCGGGCGGCCGAACAGCGGGCGGCGCTCGTTCACGTCGCCCTGGTAGTGGCCGGGGAAGAAGCGCAGCGCGCGCTCGGCGGCATCCAGCGACTGGTCGCCGCGCAGGGCCACGGCGTCGAAGCCGGTGCGCTGCAGCAGTTGCATCATGTCCACCAGCACCTCGCCCTGGGCGCGCACTTCACCCTGGAAGCGATAGCGGGCGCGCAGCAGGTGAGCCTGGGTGTAGGCGCGGCCGTCGGTCCACTTCGGGAACTGCAGGACGACCAGCGACAGGCGCGGCAGGTCGTCCACCAGGTCTTCGATGTCGGCATCGTTCGGATAGACCACGCCCACGGGCAGGTCAGCCGGCCAGGTGCTGCGCACGCCGTGCCATTGCGACAGCGTCAGCAGGCTGTGGGCCGAAGGGGTGACCGTCACCATCGGGCCGTCTTCGCCGATGATCGGATGCCACGTGTCCTTGGATTTGTCGATGAACTTCATGGTGCTCACTCCGCCTTCGCCGTGGTGCGACGCTGCGCGTTGGCGGCGGTCTTGAAGGGATCCAGGCCGATGCGCTTGACCGTGTCGATGAAGCGCTCGGCTGCCGAGCTGCGCTCGTGGCGGTAGGTGTCCAGCACGGCCTCGATCACGTCGCCGACTTCATCGGCGGCAAACGACGGGCCGATGACCTTGCCCGGCGTGGACGCGTGGCCGCTGATGGCCGAACCGTCCAGGCCACCCAGCGTCACTTGGTACCACTCGGTGCCATCCTTGTCCACGCCCAGGATGCCGATGTGGCCGCTGTGGTGGTGGCCGCAGGAGTTGATGCAGCCGCTGATGTGCAGGTCGATGTCGCCGATGTCGTAGAGCTCGTCGATGTCGTCGAAGCGTTCGGTGATGTCGGCTGCAATGGGCAGCGAGCGTGCATTGGCCAACGCGCAGAAGTCGCCGCCGGGGCAGGCGATCATGTCGGTCAGCAGGCCGATGTTGGGCGTGGCGAAGCTCGCGGCGCGTGCGGCCTCCCACAGCGCGAAGAGGTCGGATTCCTTCACCCAGGGCAGCACCAGGTTCTGGTCGTGCGACACGCGCAGCTCGCCGCTGCTGAACTTGTCGGCCAGGTCGGCGGCCAGTTCCATCTGCTGGTCGGTGACGTCGCCAGGCGCCTGGCCGGTGCGCTTGAGCGACAGCGTGACGGCGCGGTAGCCCTCGATCTGGTGCGGGTGCACGTTGCGCTCGGTCCAGCGCTTGAACGACACCGGCGCATCGGACGGCACGTGCAGCCTGGAGCCGCTGATGGGCGCCACGCCCTGGGGCAGCTGGAAGTGCGCCGCGACGCGGTCGAACTCGTCCTGCGTGATGATGTGCGCCGAACCGTCGAGGTCGCGTTCGAGGATGTTCTTGTATTCCTCGTTCACGTCGTCGATGAAGCGCTGGCCCTCGGCCTTCACGAGGATCTTGATGCGCGCCTTGTACAGGTTGTCGCGGCGGCCATAGCGGTTGTAGACCCGCACGATGGCTTCGATGAACACGAGGATCTGCTGCCAGGGCAGGAACTCGCTGATCACCGTGCCGATGACGGGCGTGCGGCCCATGCCGCCGCCCACGAGCACCTTGAAGCCGACCTCGCCCTTGTCGTTCTTCAGCAGCTGCAGGCCAATGTCGTGCCAGGCGATGGCCGCGCGGTCTTCCTGCGCACCGCTCACCGCAATCTTGAACTTGCGCGGCAGGTGCGCGAATTCGGGGTGCAGCGTGCTCCACTGCCGCATGATTTCGCAGTAGGGACGCGGGTCGACGATCTCGTCGGCGGCCACGCCAGCGAAGCAGTCGCTGGTGATGTTGCGAATGCAGTTGCCGCTGGTCTGGATGCCGTGCATGCTGACCGAGGCCAGGATGTCCATCACGTCGGCGCTCTTGACCAGCGGAATCCAGTTGAACTGGCAGTTCTGACGCGTGGTGAAGTGGCCGTAGCCGCGGTCGTACTCGCGGGCGATGCGGGCCAGCGCGCGCACCTGCGTGCTGCTGAGCTCGCCATAGGGCACGGCGATGCGCAGCATGGGCGCATGGCGCTGGACGTACCAGCCGTTTTGCAGCCGCAGCGGGCGGAATTCGTCATCGCTCAGGGTGCCGGCGATGTTGCGCTCGAGCTGGTCGCGAAACTGCGCCGCGCGCTGGCGGACGAAGTGCTTGTCGAAGTCGGTGTATTGGTACATGTCAGGTGATGACCTTCAGGCCTGCAGTGACGAGCGAGACGCACAGCAGGGCACGCACGAGCCGGTCAGGGAGCTTCCGCGTCAATTGGGCGCCAATCCAGATGCCCGGGATGGAGCCGATGAGAAGGGAGGCGAGCAGCGACCAGTCGACGTGGCCGAGCGTGGCGTGCCCGAGACCGGCCACCAGCGTCAGTGGCACGGCGTGGGCGATGTCCGTGCCCACGAGGCGCTTGGCCTCCAGGCGCGGGTTGAGGATGAGGATCAGCGTGGCGCCGATGGCACCTGCGCCGATCGAGCTGAGCGAGACCAGCACCCCGAGGATGATGCCCGAGGTGACGGTGAGCGCCGTCTTGCGCTGCGGTGTGATCACCCGTTCCAGTCGCACGCCAATGGCCTGCCAGGCCGCCTTGTAGGCCACGGTCACGGCGGTGAGCAGCAAGGCGATGCCCAGGGAGAAGGTGAGCGCGCTGGCCCAGGCCTTGGTCACGCCGGTGTAGTGCATCAGCGCGATGGTGGCGATGGCTGCGGGAATGCTGCCGGCCAGCAACTGGAAGAGGATGCGGTAGTCGACGTGGCCGTGCCGGTGATGGGCGATGGAGCCGGACGTCTTGGTGATGGCCGCGAAGAAAAGATCGGTGCCGATGGCCACGGCGGGCGGCAGGCGGAAGACCGTCAGCAGCAGCGGCGTCATGAGCGAACCGCCGCCCACGCCGGTGAGGCCGATGATGGCGCCGATGCCGAAGCCGCTGAGCGTTGCTGTCCAGTCCATGGAAGGGTTGTCCCTGAGGGGGTTTAGCGCGCGACTCTATAGAGCTTGTATATAGATGAGAAGAACAGTTTGAGCGAATGCTTATGTTCGAGCGGAATATGAAGGCGGTGGCTGGAGGTCGCCCTCCTAGAATCCGGGTAATGCGTCCCATCTCCCTGCAAACCGCCCGCCGTGCGGGCCTCGTGGTCCTGTTTTCACTCACCCTGGCGGCCTGCCAGACCGTGCCGGTGGCGCCCCCGTCTCCTGCCCAGCCGCCGGTCGCCCCGCCTCCTGCCGAGGTCGTCACGCCCAAGCCGGCGCCCAAGCCGCCACGCATCGGGTTGGCCCTGGGTGGTGGTGCGGCCCGGGGCTTCGCGCACATCGGCGTCATCCAGGTGCTGGAAGAGAATGGCATTCATCCAGACTTGGTAGTGGGCACCTCGGCTGGCAGCCTGGTGGCGGCGCTGTACGCCTCCGGCAAGAACGGTGCGGCGCTGGGCCAGCTGGCTGACAGCATGGACGAGGCTGCGATCACCGACTGGGGCTTCCCTGGCCGTGCACTGATTCGCGGCGAAGCGCTGGCCCGCTACGTCCGCGACGCCACAGGCAATCGTCCGATCGAGAAATTCCCCCTGCCGCTGGGCATTGTCGCCACCGACCTGGACAGCGGCCAGGCCATCCTGTTCCAGGTGGGCGATACCGGCCTGGCCGTCCGGGCCTCCAGCGCGGTGCCTGCCGTCTTCCAGCCCGTGAAGATCGGGACTCGTGAATACGTGGACGGTGGCCTGGTATCGCCGGTCCCGGTGCGCTTCGCCCGCCAGATGGGGGCGGACTTGGTCATCGCGGTGGACATCTCGGCCGCCCCGGAAGGCAACCCGACCGGCGACCCGGTCCGAATGCTCCTGCAGACCTTCGCCATCATGGGCCGCAGCATCAACACCTTCGAGCTGAAGGAGGCGGATGTCGTGCTGCGTCCGCGGCTACCCGGAGTGGGTGGCGCTGACTTCGCCGCCCGCAAGAAGTCCATCCAGGCGGGACGCGAGGCGGCCCAGGCAGCACTTGTGCAGCTCAAAGCCAACATCGCCGCCAAAACAAAATAGCAAGCGCAGCGACGCACACATCAAGCCACGCCCGCGGATCTGGCTCCGCCAGTCCGCAGGGTGGCGCCCAAGGGCCACGAAGGGGCCCCTTCGTGGCCCTCGGGGGCAGGAGCGCAGCGACTGGGGGGCCTAAAAAATAAAAAGCCCGGTCATTGACCGGGCTTGAAGGTACGTCGAATGGAGGGATTCGAGCGGTACCGAGGAGACAACCTTTCAGGGACACCACAAGCATGCTTGCGGTACTGGATCAGATGGGCCCCTGTCAGATTAGTTCAACCCTCGTACAAAAAATTACGTCGAATCCCTCTACCGCCTGAATCAGGCGGCGCGCTTGGCCTTGGCCGAAGCGGTGGCGCCTTGCGTGGCCTTCACGGCGGTGGAGGTCACGGCCTGGAAGTTGGCTTCGGCGACATCAGCGGCTTGCTTGGCAGCCTTGTGCACGGTTTCGTAGGCGTTGTTCGCAGCAGCGACAGCCGACTTCACCAGGGCAACGGCGTTCTCGGTGCCGGCCGGGGCGTTCTTGACGGCGGTGTCGACCACGTTCATGAACTTGGCCTGGGCTTCGGCAGCGGTCTGCTCGGCGACCTTGCTGACTTCGGCGTTGGTCGCGGCGGCGATGTCATACAGATGACGGCTGTAGGCGGCTGCCTTTTCAGCGGTCGGCTGCAGCAGGCCGGCTTGCAGGGACAGCAGCTCTTGCGCGTCCTTCACCGACAGGATGGCGCGGGTGGTTTCGGCGGCTTCGCCCAGGGCGGCCTTGGCCACTTGCAGGTTCAGTTCGACGAGCTTCTCGACGCCTTCGAAGGCCTTGTTGGTCAGACCGAAGAGGGTCTCGACGTTGGCCTTTTGGGCGGCAGCGAATTGTTCAGCGGTCAGCATGTAAATCTCCAGTGCAGGTTGGTTTGACGCTCAGGTGTTTCGCGGCTTTTGCTGCGCTGCACCATGAACCGAAGTATAGGGGCCTGATGTGACAAAGCAAGGGTTTGATGGTGCGGCGCAGCAATTTAGTGCGAAATTCCTAAAAAGACCGTTTTCTCCCTTGCGGAAGCAGGGATGAACACAATCGCCCGGTGCATGCCTTCACCTCCGACCATTTCGTCCTGCCCCTGCCGCAGGGGCATCGCTTCCCGATGGGCAAGTACAAGCTCCTGCGCGAGGCCGTGCAGGAGCTGCTGCCGGCCATCCGCCTGAACGAGGCGCCGGTGGCCAGCGACGGCGAACTGGCGCTGGCCCACACGCCGCTGTACGTGACCTCGGTCTGCGAAGGGCTCCTGAGCGAGGCCCAGCAGCGCGAGATCGGCTTTCCCTGGACGCCGCGCATGGTGGAGCGTTCTCGGCGTTCCGTTGGGGCGACCATCGCGGCGGCGCGGACGGCCTTGCACGAAGGGGTCGCAGCGAACCTGGCCGGCGGGACGCACCACGCCTATGCGGACAAGGGCAGCGGCTATTGCGTCTTCAACGACGTGGCGGTGGCCGCGCGGCTGATGCAGGCTGAATGGCACCGCCATCACCGCAGCCTGCTGCGCGTGGCGGTGGTGGACCTGGACGTGCACCAGGGCAACGGCACCGCGTCCATCTTCCAGGACGACCCCACGGTGTTCACGCTGTCCCTGCACGGCGAAAGGAATTTTCCCTTCCGCAAGGAGGCGAGCGACCTGGACGTCGAGTTGCCCGACGGCTGCCGCGATGCCCAGTACCTCGATGCGCTGGACGGTGCGATGCGCGCCCTCTGGCGTCACCACAGTGACAAGCCGCCCGGCCTCATCTTCTATCTGGCCGGTGCCGATCCACACGAGGGCGATCGCCTCGGACGGCTGAAGCTCAGCACCGAAGGCCTGGCCGAGCGTGACCGCCGCGTGCTCGAGGCTGCGCGCGAACGTCGCGTCCCCGTGGCCATCTCCATGGCGGGCGGCTACGGTCGCGTCATCGAAGACACCGTGGCGGTGCAGACGAACACGCTGCGCGAGGCGCTGAGAAGCTGGTCTGGATGGAACAATACGGCGCATGAGTGAACGTCCCCAAGCCGAAGGCCGCGAGGCCTACCGCCACTTCACGCAGATCGCCACGCGCTGGATGGACAACGACGTGTACGGCCACGTCAACAACGTCGTGTACTACAGCCTGTTCGACACCGCGGTGAACGGCTACCTCATCGACTCCGGTGTGCTGGACATCCACCGCGGCGCGGTCATCGGCCTCGTGGTCGAGACGCATTGCAACTACTTCGCGCCCATCGAATTTCCGAAGAAGGTCGATGCCGGCATTCGCGTGGCACGCATCGGCGGATCCAGCGTGCGCTACGAGATCGGGCTCTTCGCCGAGGGCGAGCCGATGACGGCGGCGAAGGGACACTTCATCCACGTCTATGTCGACCGCGACTCGCGGCGGCCAACGGCCTTGCCCGAACCTTTCCTTGGCGCCCTGCAACGGCTGCAGGTCAATACACCATGAGCACCATCGACAAAGCATCGGTCGACGCGGCGATCACGTCGCGCCGTTCCATCCGGGCGTTTCTTCCGACGCCGGTACCGCGCGAGACCATCGAGGAGATTCTTGCCGTCGCATCCCGCGCGCCCTCTGGCACCAACACGCAGCCGTGGAACGTCTACGTGCTCACGGGCGAGTCCAAGGCGGCGCTGTCGCGCAAGATCCTCGCGGCCTATGACGACCCCGAGGAGCTGTCGACCCACAAGGAGGAGTACGCCTACTACCCGACCGAGTGGCGTTCGCCCTTCATTGATCGCCGCCGCAAGATCGGCTGGGACCTGTACGGCCTGCTGCAGATCGGCAAGACCGACAAGGCACGCATGCACGACCAGCACGGCCGCAACTACAGCTTCTTCGACGCACCGGTGGGACTCATGTTCACCATCGACCGCGTGATGCAGCAAGGCAGCTGGCTGGACTACGGCATGTTCCTGCAAAGCATCATGGTCGCGGCGCGTGCCCGCGGGCTCGACACTTGCCCGCAAGCGGCGTTCACGCAGTTCCACCGCATCATCATGGATCACCTCGGCGCCGGCGCGAACGAGATGCTGGTGTGCGGCATGTCGATGGGATTCGCCGACCCCGATGCCATTGAAAACAAGCTGGAAACGGCCCGAGAGCCCGTCGCCGGTTTCACGAGGTTCCTGGAATGAGCAAGCCTTCCGTGCTGGTGTGCCGGGCCGTGTTCCCCGAGGTGGTGGAGCGGCTGAAGACGTGGTTCGAGGTCGAGTCGAACCCGGGTGACCGCGCCTTCACCAAACCCGAGCTGATCGAGCGGCTGAAGGGCAAGGTGGGCGCCTTCACCACCGGCAGCGTGACCATCGATGCCGAGGTGCTCGATGCCAATCCGCAGCTCAAGGTCGTGTCGAACATGGCCGTGGGCTACAACAACTTCGACGTGCCGGCCTGCACGGCGCGCGGCGTGCTGTGCACCAACACCCCGGACGTGCTGACCGAAACCACCGCGGACTTCGGCTTCGCTCTGATGATGGCCGCGGCGCGCCGCATCGCCGAGTCCGAGCACTACCTGCGCCGCGGCGAGTGGAGCAAATGGTCCTACGACATGTTCGTGGGCAGCGACATTCACGGCGCAACCATGGGCATCCTCGGCATGGGCCGCATCGGGCAGGCCATCGCGCGGCGCGGGGCGCTGGGTTTCGGCATGAAAGTGATCTATCACAACCGGTCGCGGCTGGCCGCCGATGTCGAGGCGCAATGCAAGGCGAGCTACGTCGACAAGGCCACGCTGCTGCGCGAGAGCGATCACCTCGTCATCGTGGTGCCGTATTCGAAGGAATCGCACCACGCCATCGGTGCGGCGGAGCTGGCGTTGATGAAGCCCACTGCCTCGCTGACCAACGTCGCGCGCGGCGGTGTGGTGGATGACGCAGCGCTGGCGCAGGCACTGGAGAGCCGGCAGATCGCCGCGGCCGCCCTCGACGTCTTCGAAGGCGAGCCCAAGGTGCACCCCGGCCTGCTGCGCGTGCCCAACGTCGTGCTCACGCCGCACATCGCCAGCGCCACGGTGGCCACGCGCCGCGCGATGGCCGACCTGGCGGCAGACAACCTGATCGCGGCGCTGGGCTTCGGGCCGAACGCCGGCAATCCGCCGTCTCCCATCAACCCGGAAGTGCTCCGCGCATGAGCTGGCGCCGCTGGCTGGTGTGCGCGCTGGCCCTTGGTGGTTGCGTCGCCGAGGCCGCCGCTGCACAGCACATCGTCATCGGCTCCAAGCGCTTCACGGAGTCCTACATCCTCGGCGAGATCGTGCGGCAGACCTTGCAGGACGCTGGCATCGAGGCGGAGCACAAGCAGGGGCTGGGCAACACCGGCATCCTCGAACAGGCCCTGGCCACGGGGGCGGTCGATGTGTATCCGGAGTACACCGGCACCATCGTTCGCGAGCTGCTGAAGAAGGACGGCAACCCCACCCTCGCGCAGTTGAACGAATGGCTCGCGCCGCGCGGCCTGAAGGCGGCCGTGCCCTTGGGCTTCAACAACACCTATGCGCTGGCGATGCCCGAGGCCAAGGCGGCGCAGCTGGGGGTTTCGAAGATCTCGGACCTGCTCAAGCCGCAGGCTGCGGCCCTGCGCTTCGGCCTTTCCCACGAATTCCTCGCACGGGCCGACGGATGGCCAGCATTGAAAGCGGCCTACAAGCTGCCCATGCAGCTCAGTGGCGGCATCGACCACGGCATTGCCTACGATGCGATCGCATCCGGCCGCGTGGACGTGATCGACATCTACTCGACGGATGCGAAGGTCGGCCGCTACGCCCTGCGCGTGCTCCAGGACGACCTCAACTTCTTTCCGAAGTACGACGCCGTGCTGCTGATGCGAAGCCATGTGGATCCGGCGCCGCTGCGCAAGCTGGAAGGACGCATCGACGAGAAGGCCATGATCGCGCTGAACGCGCAGGTGGAACTCGATGGACTGAGCTTTGCGGAGGCTGCCCGGCGTTTTGTGAAGGGCGATGCCTCCCTTGGCAAGAGCGTCTCCCCCGATTTCTGGCACAAGCTCTTCGCCGATGACTTCGCCCGCCTGCTCGGACAGCACCTGCTGCTGGTCTTCGGCTCGCTGCTGATCGCCGTGCTGGTCGGCGTGCCGCTGGGCATCGCCGCGTTCTGGTGGCGCCGCGCATCGCCCTGGGTGCTCGCCGTCACGGGCGTGCTCCAGACCGTGCCCTCGCTGGCGCTGCTGGCCTTCTTGATCGCCATCGTCGGCGGCATCGGCCTCGTGCCGGCCGTGCTGGCCCTGTGCCTGTATGCGCTGCTGCCCATCGTGCGCAACACCTTTGCAGGACTGCAGGGCGTGGGCCCGGCGATGCGTCATGCGGCGCTCTCGCTGGGACTGACCCGGCGCCAGAGCCTGCGCCACGTCGAACTGCCGCTGGCCCGGCCGATGGTGATGGCAGGCATCAAGACGGCGGCCGTCATCAACGTCGGGACGGCCACGGTGGCCGCCTTCATCGGCGCGGGCGGATTCGGCGAGCGCATCGTCGCGGGGCTTGCAGTCAACGACACCATCATGATGCTCGCAGGCGCCTTGCCCTCGGCGGCGCTTGCGCTCATCGTGCAGTTCGCGTTCGACCGCATCGAGCGCCAGATCGCACCGCCAGTACCCGAGTTGGGGCGTGGCATCGCGCAGGCTGAGACAATGGCGGGATGAACTGGCTGACTTGGCTGATCCTCCTCGCACTTGTCCTGAATCTGGGTTTGCTGCTGTGGATGTTGGCCAGGGTCCGGCCCACGCGGGACGAAGGTGACGCCACCCAGAAGTTGCTGAGCATCAGCCACGAACGCCTGGAGCGCGAGCTTCGCGACGAGGTGAACCGCAGTGCCCAGGGCACGCGCGTCGAGTTGAGCAACGCATTGGGCATGTTCCAGCAGACGCTGCTCAACCAGCAAGGTGACGTCGCCCGCACGCAGAACGAGCAGATCGACAGCTTCCGCACACAGCTGGCCGCCATGCAGACCGCGGTGAGCCAGGCCTTGCAGGCATCGGCCGGCGCGCAGACGGTGCAGGCGCAGGCCTCGCGCGAGGCGCAGGACCTGGCGCTCAAGCGCTTCTCGGATGCGATGTCGGAGCAGCTGCGTGCCCTGTCCGAAGCCAACGAGCGGCGCATCGGCGAAGTCCGCACGGCGGTCGAGCAACGCCTGACCACGCTGCAGCAGGGCAACGAGCAGAAGCTCGAGCAGATGCGTGCGACGGTGGACGAGAAGCTGCACGCCACGCTGGAAGCGCGCCTGGGCGAAAGCTTCAAGCAGGTGGCCGACCGGCTGGAGCAGGTGCACAAGGGCCTGGGCGAAATGCAGACGCTCGCGCGCGACGTGGGTTCGCTCTCGCGGGTGCTCAACAACGTGAAGACGCGCGGCACGCTGGGCGAGGTGCAACTGGCGGGCCTGCTTGAGCAGGTGCTCACGCCCGAGCAGTACGAGCGCAACGTCGAGACCATCCCCGGCTCGCGAACCTACGTGGACTTCGCCATCAAGCTGCCCGGCCGCCGCGACGACGGCCTGCCCGTGTGGCTGCCCATCGACTGCAAGTTCCCGCGCGACGACTACGAGCGCCTGCTCGAAGCCCATGAGCGCGCCGACAAGGAGGGCGTGGACCAGGCCGCCAAGGCGATCGAGACCCGGCTGCGTGCCGAGGCGCGGACCATCCGCGAGAAGTACATCGCCACGCCGCATACCACCGACTTCGGCATCCTCTTCGTTCCCACGGAAGGCCTGTACGCCGAGGCCCTGCGCCGTCCCGGACTCGTCGAGGCGCTGCAGCGCGAGCACCGCATCACGCTGGCGGGTCCCACCACGCTGCTGGCCACGCTCACCAGCCTGCAGATGGGCTTTCGCACCTTGGCGCTGGAAAAGCGCAGCGCCGAGGTGTGGGAGGTGCTGGGCGCGGTGAAGACCGAATTCGCCAAGTTTGGCGACGTGCTTGCCAAGACCAAGAAGAAGCTGGACGAGACCACCAAGACCATCGAGCAGGCGGAGGTCCGCACCCGCGCGATGGCACGCAGCCTGCGCGGCGTGGAGGCCTTGCCCGAATCGCGCGCGCAGGTGCTGCTGCCGGGGATCGGCGCCGATGCATCCGAACTCGCGCAGGATGATGAGGAGACGGCTTGAGGTTTTCGCGTCCGCTGCTGGCACTCATCCTCGGGCAGATCAGCCTTCATTCCTGCATGGCCGGGGTGCGGATGTCCGCACCGCTGCAGGCCTTGCACCAGAAGCTCGGGCCCGGCGCCGTCGGTGTGCTGATGGCCTTGTTTGCCGCTGGCCCCGTCTTGCTCGCGCTGCCGGCCGGGCGCATGGCAGATCGTTACGGATACCACCGGCCCTTGTACCTCGCAGTGGGGCTGTCTGTGAGCGGCGGCCTGATCGCTGCGCTCTCCAGCCAGTACCTCGCGATGTGCGCCGCTGCGATGCTCACCGGGGCCGGCACCAACTTCGGCCTCATCACCATCCAGCGCACCGCGGGCCGCATGGCGGTGGACAGCACCGAGCGCATGCGGGTGTTCAGCTGGCTCGGCCTGGCGCCGGCACTGGCCAACTTCCTCGGCCCGGTGACGGCAGGCGCCGTGATCGACCATGTCGGCTTCCGCGCCGCGTTCGGCGTCCTGATGCTGATGCCCCTGGCCTCGCTGCTGTTCTCGCGCTTCGTGCCGCGCGAGACACCGGTGCAAACAGTGCAAGCTCAACGGGCAGGCACCTCGTGGGACCTGCTGCGCTCACCCGCCTTGCGTCATCTGTTGCTCGTGAACTGGCTGCATTCGGCGAGCTGGGATGTGCACACCTTCTTGCTGCCCATCCTCGGCCACGAACGCGGGCTGAGCGCCTCGGCCATCGGCGGCATCCTGGGGGTGTTCGCGGTGTCGGTGGCCAGCGTTCGCTTCGTCATCCCCTTCATTGCCCACCGCCTGACCGAAGCGCAAGTCGTTGCAGGCGCCATGCTCTCGGTGGCAGCCATCTTCGCGGTGTACCCGTTCGTTCACTCGGCGTGGTTGATGGCCGGCTGTGCCGGGCTGCTGGGACTCGCGCTGGGGTCGGTTCAGCCGATGGTGATGTCCATGCTGCATCACATCACGCCGGAGCACCGGCATGGCGAGGCGATCGCGTTCCGCTCGATGGCACTCAACATGTCCAGCACCTTGATGCCCTTGCTGTTCGGTCTTGCCGGGACAGCCATTGGCGCAGCCACGCTGTTCTGGGTGATGGGCGCGGCCGTGGGTGCGGGCAGCGTGCCGGCGCGGCGCCTGGCGCCGACCTCCGGCCACTGAAGCCGATCAGAACTTGATGTTGCCCGGCGTGGGCTGCTGCACCGGCTGGACCGGTTGCGGTTGCTGCTGCACAGCGGGCTTGGCCGTCTTCTTCTCAGGCGGCGGCGCCGGCTCGGTCAGCGGCGTTGCGTCGGGGAACTGGTAGTTCGTCGGCAGCTTCGACTCACGCGGGTAGCCGGCGTTGTCGAGGTAGGAACCCCAGTTGTCGGCGGAGAAGCCGCGCAGCACCTGCGCACCGATGGAGATGGTCGGCGCATCGCGCCCGCCGGTGATGCGCTGCATCGCCTCGCCGTCTTCTCCGGTGATGACCAGCTTCTCGACGAAGGGCACGCCACGGCCGCGCAGGTAGGCACGCCCGGCATCGCACGGGTCGCAGGTCTTGAGCGCGTAGAGGGTGACCGGGTACTTCTGGGCGACCTGGCGCAGTTCGTAGGGCAGCGAGGCCTGCGACACCACGCTCGGGTTCTCGCCCAGGCGGGTGATCTTCGACCCCGAGTTCAGCGGCGGCGGCGTGTCGGTGTAGGTCACCTTGCCGTCCGGCCCGATGACCTTGTACTGGGCCAGGGCCGCCGTGCAGGCCGCGGCGGACAGCACGGCGACAAGGGTTCGGGCAGTCTTGTTCATGGTCAGCTCCAAAACCTCGGAATCTAAGCGACGAATCCGGTAAGCGAACGTGCAGTTCGAGAACAAAGTCACGCCATGCCTTGATGCCGCAGCAGCGCATCGATGGTGGGCTCGCGGCCGCGAAAGGCCTTGAAGCTTTCCATCGCGGTGCGGCTGCCACCGGCTTCGAGCACGGCCTGACGATAGCGGCGGCCAGTGGCCACGTCCAGCACGGTGCCGCCCTTCTCTGCGGACTCCTCGAAGGCGCCCCACGCATCGGCGCTCAGCACCTCCGCCCACTTGTAGCTGTAGTAGCCGGCCGCGTAGCCGCCGCCGAAGATGTGCGAGAAGGTGTTCTGGAAGCGGTTGAAGGCCGGCGGCGGGAACACGGAGACCTCGGCGCGCACTTCATCGAGCACTTGCTGGATGCGATCTTCGCTGCCGGGCTCCGAATGCAGCCGCATGTCGAAGAGCGCGAACTCCACCTGGCGCAGCGTCTGCAGGCCGCTCTGGAAGTTCTTCGCCGCAAGCATGCGGTCGAACAGTTCGCGCGGCAGCGGCTGGCCAGTGTCCACGTGGGCGGTGAGGCGCTTGACCACGTCCCACTCCCAGCAGAAGTTCTCCATGAACTGGCTGGGCAGCTCCACCGCATCCCACTCGACGCCGGAGATGCCGGCCACGCCCACGTCGCTCACCTGCGTGAGCATGTGGTGCAGGCCATGGCCGAACTCGTGGAAGAGGGTGGTGACTTCGTCGTGCGTGAGAAGGGCGGGCTTGCCCTCCAGCGGCGGCGTGAAGTTGCACACCAGGTGGGCGACGGGTGTCTGCAGCTGGCCTTCGGGGCGAGCCCAGCGGCCCTTCACGTCGTCCATCCACGCACCAGGCCGCTTGCCCGTCCGGGCGTAGGGGTCGAGGTAGAACTGGCCCACCAGCTCGCCGGCGCGCTCGATGCGGAAGAAGCGCACGTTCGGGTTCCACACCGGCGCGGTGTCGGGGCGGATCGCCACTTCGAACAGCGTCTCGATGATGCGGAACAGGCCATCGAGCACCTTGGGCTCGGTGAAGTATTGCTTCACCTCCTGGTCGCTGAAGGCATAGCGGGCTTCCTTGAGCTTCTCGCCGGCGTAGGCCATGTCCCAGGCCTGGAGGTCGGGCAGGTTCAGCTCGTCGCGGGCGAAGTCTCGCAGCTCCTTCAGGTCGCGCTCGGCGAAGGGCCTGGCGCGGCGGGCAAGGTCGCGCAGGAAGTCCAGCACCTGCCTGGGCGTGTCGGCCATCTTGGGCACGAGCGAGACCTCGGCGAAGTTGGCGTAACCCAGGAGCCTGGCTTCCTCCTGCCGCAGCTTGAGCAGCTCGCGCATGACGCTGGAGTTGTCCAGCTCGGGCTTGCCGAATTCGCTGGCGCGCGTGACGTTGGCGCGGTACAGCGTCTCGCGCAGGGCGCGGTTGTCGCCGTACTGCAGCACCGGGAAGTAGCTCGGGAAGTGCAGGGTGATGCGGTAGCCGTCCTTGCCAGCCGCTTGCGCCGCGGCGCGGGCCGCCTGCTTCACGTCGTCGGGCACGCCGGCCATCTCGGCCTCGGTGGCGTCGCAGGTGTAGCTGTCGGTGGCGTCCAGTACGTGCTCGGAGAACTTCTGCGACAGGTCCGCCTGCAGCTCCTGCAATTGCTGGAAGCGCTGTTTGGCCTCGCCTTGCAGCTCGGCGCCGGCCAGCACGAAGTCGCGCATGGCATTGGACAAGGCCTTCTTGCGCGGCGCGCTGAGCTGGGCGGCGCTGGGGGCGTTGTGCACGGCCTTGTACTTCGCGTACAGCCGCTCGTCGGCGGCGTGGCGGCTCATGGTCTCGGTGACCTTGGGCAGCGCCGCGGTGTAGGCGGCGCGCAGTTCGGGCGTGTCGGCGACGGCGTTGAGGTGGCCCACCGCGCCCCAGGCGGTCTTGAGGCGCTCGCCAGGCACGTCCAGCACGGCAGACAGGGCGTCGTAGTCAGCCGGTGTGTCTGCGCCGACGGCGCGTTCCAGCGCCTCGTCGGCCTGCTTGAGCAGAAGCTCGACGGCGGGCTCCACGTGTTCGGGACGGATCTGGTCGAAGGCCGGCAGGCCGTCGGTGTTCAGCAGCGGGTTGGACATCAGCTCACCTCCTTGAGTCGCAGGGTCAGACCGCGCCGGACGCTGCGCGTTCCGCAGCTTCGATGGTATTCACGAGCAGCATCGCACGGGTCATGGGCCCCACGCCGCCGGGGACAGGCGTGATCCAGCCGGCCACTTCGGAAACGCCGGCGAAGTCCACGTCGCCGCACAGCTTGCCTTCGTCATTGCGGTTCATGCCCACGTCGATCACCACCGCGCCGGGCTTGACCATGTCCGCGCGCAGCACGTTGCGTCGGCCCACCGCGGCCACCACCACGTCGGCTTGGCGCGTGTACTGGCCGATGTCGGCGGTGTTGCTGTGGCAGATGGTGACGGTGGCGTTGGCCTGCAAGAGCAGCATGGCCATGGGCTTGCCCACCGTGTTGCTGCGGCCGATGACGACCGCGTTCTTGCCCTTGAGGCTCAGGCCGGTGGTCTCGATGAGCTTCATGCAGCCGTAGGGCGTGCAGGGCAGGAAGCCCGCGCGGCCCACCATCAGCGCGCCGGCGCTTTGCACGTGGAAGCCGTCCACGTCCTTCAGCGGCGAGATGGTCTCGATGACCTTCTGCGGGTCGATGTGCCTGGGCAGCGGCATCTGCACCAGGATGCCGTGGATGGTCGGGTCGTTGTTCAGCTCCTCGATGCGTGCCAGCAGCGCCGCTTCGGAGAGCGTGGCCTCGTACTTGTCGAGCACCGAGCGCACGCCGCTGGTCTCGCAGTCGTTGACCTTGTGCTTGACGTAGACCTGCGAGGCCGGGTCGTCGCCCACCAGGATGACCGCCAGGCCCGGCTGCTTGCCGCGGGCGGTGAGGGCGGCGGCGCGCTCGGCGACTTCGGCGCGGATCTTCTTGGCCAGGGCGTTGCCGTCGATGAGTTGGGCAGTCATGCGGGTGTCCTTCGATGCAAAGTCAGAAAAGCAAAAGGCCGCTCTTGGCGGCCTTTTGCGTGGGAGATCGAATCAAGCCTTGGCCTGGGCGCCAAGCGCGATTTTGAGCAGATCTGCCACCGTGTTGGCGTTCAACTTCTCCATGATGTTGGCGCGGTGCGCCTCCACCGTCTTGATGCTGATGCCCAGGTCGTCGGCGATCTGCTTGTTCAGGCGGCCGGCGACGATGCGCTCCAGCACCTGCGCTTCGCGGGTCGTCAGGCGCGACAGCAGGGCGTCGCGGCTGGCGGCTTCCTGGTGCTGGCTGAAGGCGGCACGGGCCTGGTCGAGCATGCGCTCCACCAGGTTCAGGAGTTCTTCTTCCTTGAAGGGCTTCTCGATGAAGTCCATCGCGCCCTTCTTCATGGTGCTCACCGCCATGGGCACGTCGCCGTGGCCGGTGATGAAGACGATGGGCAGCGGGGAGCGGCGTTCTAGGAGGCGGTCTTGCAGTTCCAGGCCGCTCATGCCGTCCATGCGGATGTCCGCGATCAGGCAGGCGACTTCACGCGGGTCGAAACGGGAGAGGAAGGATTCCGAGGAGTCGAAGCACTTGACCCGGTAGTCCTTGCCTTCGAGCAGCCATTGCAGGGAATCGCGAACCGCCTCGTCGTCATCGACGACATAGACCGTGCCTTTCTTCGGGATCAAGCTCATGAAGTGACAGCAGAGTTAGAGGTTGAAAGAGGATCGGTCCGGGTGGTCTCGACAGGCAGCGTGAAGGTGAAACTGCAGCCCACGACGGAGGCGCCATTGTAGAGGTTCTGCGCCCTGATACGCCCCCGGTGGGATTCGATGATGGACCGGCACAGACTGAGGCCGATCCCCAGGCCTTCGGCCTTGGTCGAGAAGAAGGCTTCGTACAGCCGGGAGATGACTTCTTCCTTGATGCCCGGGCCCATGTCGGTGACGGAAAACTCGATCACGCCGCCTTCTTCCGGGGTATGCCTCGGTACCACCCGCAGCTCGATGTTGCGGCGTGCCGGCGGCATGTGCGCCATGTCGATCGCCTCGGCCGCGTTCTTGAGCAGGTTGAGCACCACCTGCTCGATGAGGATGGGGTCCACCATCAGCGTGGGCAGCCGCTGCGCGACGTAGGTGTGGATGGCCACGTTGCGCCGGCGCAGCTCGATGCTGGCCAGCTCCACCGCGTCTTCCACGATGGTGCGTGCCTGCGAGGGCTGGCGCTGTGGCTCGCTCTTCTTCACGAAGTTGCGGATGCGGTGGATGATCTGCCCGGCGCGCTGCGCCTGCTTGGAGGTCTTCTCCAGCGCGGCGATCAGGTCTTCCTTCTTGATCGCGTCGTTGTTGACGCGCGTGACCATGCCGTTGCAGTAGTTGGTGATGGCCGTCAGCGGCTGGTTCAGCTCGTGCGCGACGGAGGAGGCCATCTCGCCCATGGTGACCAGGCGGCTGGTGACCTGCGCCTTCTCGGCCTGGCTGGCGGCGATGGCTTCGGCCTGGCGACGGGCGGTGATGTCGGTGGCGATGAGCATCTGCGCCAGGCGGCCGTCGGTCCATTGCAGGTAGCGCGAGCGCACGTCGAACCACTTCTTCAGCGACTCGACGTAGACCTCGCGCGGGTCGGAGCCGGCCTCGGTCAGTTCCTGCGCGGGCAGGCCGCCGAAGCTGTCGACGTTGTCGTCGCTCTCGGTGAGGCGCGGCAGGCCGGGGTCTTCGCCGGCCAGCAGGTTGTGGCCGTTGGCATCGGCGCCGAACCACAGCCGGTACGAGCGGTTGGCGAACAGCAGTTCGCCTTGCTGCACCGACAGCACCGACACCGCCGCATCCAACCCTTCCAGCACCGTGGTGAAGCGCTCGTGCGAGGCCGAGAGCTGGTCGCGGATGCGCTTGGCCTCGGTGATGTTGGTCATCGAGGTCATCCAGCCGGTCTGCTGGCCCTTGGGGTCGATCAGCGGCGAGACGTACATGCGTGCATCGAACAGCGAGCCGTCCTTGCGCATCACCTTCACCTCGATGCCGCCGGCCGGGCTGCGGCCCTGCAGTTCCTGCTGGAAGAGGCGGTTGTTCTCTTCGTAGCGGTCGGGCGGCCAATGCGGGAAGGGCGGCTGGCGACCGATGAGCTCGGCTTCGGAGAACCCGGTCATGGCGCAGAAGGCGGGGTTCACGTAGGTGATGCGGCCTTCCATGTCCATGGCGCGCATGCCGGTGAGCATGGAGTTTTCCATCGCGCGGCGGAAGTTGGCTTCCGAGACCAGCGCGCTTTGCATCTGCAGCCGCCGGCCCATGTGGCGCCAGGTGCCCAGCAGCATCCACACGGTGAGCACGCTCAGCGCGGACACCATCCAGAACAGCGTGTTGCTGATGAGGCCGATGGACGTGCGGTAACCCTGGCCGCGCAGGATGAGTCCGTCCCCCGCCGGCGCCACCGGCACGTCGTGGACGATGGACGCCGGCTTGGTCTTCTGTCCCGGCATGGGCGTGACGGTGCTGGCCAGCACGTGCTCCTGCCCGTCGACCAGGCTGATGGCGTGCCGGTTCGAGACCTCCGCCGGCACGAAGTAGCGCATCAGCGCCTCGACCGAGTACTCCGCCACCAGCGTGCCGCTGAAGGCGCTGCGGTCGATGAGCGGAATCTGCACCTGGATGACGGGCATGCCGTAGGTGTCGGTGAAGGGCCGCGTGTAGACGGGCTGACGCAGCGTGCGTGCTGCGAGGAAGGCCACTTCCGGTTCGCTGGACTTGCCCTCCTTGGGCAGCGACGCCGCGTACTCCTCGCCGGTGAGGCCGGTCTCGGGGTGGAAGCTGATCGCCGAGTAGGCCGCCTTTCGGTTGCGCCCCTGGGTGATCCAGAAGAGGTGGTTGATCTCCGGCCGCTCGCGCGTGAAGCTGGCCGCCTGGCCGAGGAATTCATCCTGGTCGATGGCGCGGGTGACGATCTCGCGCGCGATGCGAACCAGTTGTTCCTGGTTCTCGATCAGCCGCAGCCGGATCTGCTGCTGCGCGATCTCGGTGTCGCGCTTGACCGACTCCTGCTCGCGCTCGAACTCCTCGTTTCGCAGGTACCAGAAGGCCGAAATGATGGCCGCCAGGAACAGCAGCACCGATACCAGCGGGCCCAGCGTGGCGAAGCGGTCCTGCTGGGCGGGCGACTGGCGCCGCCACCAGCGGCCGAACAGCCGACGCGGCAGTGTGGGTGTCCTCGACTGCGTCGCGGCGAACTTCGGGCTTGGTGGCATGGTCTCGGGATTATCGATTGCTGGCGAAGATGTCCACCGCGCAGCGTGTCACGAGGTGCGCAACTCCAGAGAGAAAATTCATAATGTGAAATCAACTCGCACTATTTGAAAAACCATAAAAGTTGTGCGAGACTTCGCGCCATTCGCCAAAACCACCCCATAGGAGACAAGCCATGGCCGCCATGCCCGAACCCTTCCTCGGCGCCGCAGCGAACGACACCGATGCCCAGGAAACCCGCGAATGGCTGGACGCCTTGTCGGCGGTCATCGGCAATGAGGGCGGCGAGCGCGCCCATTTCCTGCTCGAAACGCTGATCGACCATGCCCGCCAGGCCGGCATCGACGTGCCGTTCTCGGCCAACACCGCGTACGTCAACACCATCCCTGCCGAGCAGGAAGAGCGCTGCCCCGGCAACCTGGAAATCGAAGAGCGCCTGCGCGCCTACATGCGCTGGAACGCGATGGCCATGGTGGTCAAGGCCAACCGCCTGCACCCGGCCGACGGCGGCGACCTGGGCGGCCACATCTCCTCCTTCGCCTCGCTGGCCACGATGTTCGGCGCGGGCTTCAACCATTTCTGGCATGCAGAGAGCGAAGGTCACGGTGGTGACCTTCTTTACATCCAGGGTCACTCGTCGCCCGGCGTCTACGCCCGCGCCTTCATGGAAGGCCGCATCACCGAAGAGCAACTGCTGAACTTCCGCCAGGAAGTCGACGGCAAGGGCCTGTCCAGCTACCCGCACCCGAAGCTGATGCCCGAGTTCTGGCAGTTCCCGACGGTGTCCATGGGCCTGGGCCCCTTGATGGCCATCTACCAGGCACGCTTCCTGAAGTACCTGCATGCCCGCGGCATCGCCAACACCGAGAACCGCAAGGTGTGGGTCTTCTGCGGCGACGGCGAGATGGACGAGCCGGAATCGCTGGGCGCGATCGGCCTGGCCGCGCGCGAGAAGCTCGACAACCTCATCTTCGTCGTCAACTGCAACCTGCAGCGCCTGGACGGCCCGGTGCGCGGCAACGGCAAGATCATCCAGGAGCTTGAAGGCGAGTTCCGCGGCGCAGGCTGGAACGTCATCAAGCTGCTGTGGGGCAGCTACTGGGACCCGCTGCTGGCGCGCGACAAGGAAGAAGTCCTGCGCAAGATCATGATGGACACCGTCGACGGCGACTACCAGGCCATGAAGGCCAACGACGGCGCCTTCGTCCGCAAGAACTTCTTCGGCCGCCACCCCAAGGCGCTGGAGATGGTCGCCAAGATGAGCGACGACGACATCTGGCGCCTGCAGCGCGGCGGCCACGACCCGCAGAAGGTGTACGCGGCGTATCACAAGGCGGTGAACACCAAGGGCCAGCCGACCGTCCTGCTGATCAAGACCGTCAAGGGCTTCGGCATGGGCAAGAGCGGCGAAGGCAAGAACACCGCCCACCAGACCAAGAAGCTGACGGACGACGACATCAAGAGCTTCCGCGACCGCTTCAACATTCCCGTGAGCGACGCGCAGATCGACGCCGGCATTCCGTTCTACAAGCCCGCCGACGACACGGTGGAGATGAAGTACCTGCACGAGCGCCGCAAGGCCTTGGGCGGCTACCTGCCGCATCGCCGCGCCAAGGCCGACGAGCAGCTCAAGGTGCCCGACCTCGACACCTTCAAGGCCGTGCTGGAGCCGACCGCCGAAGGCCGCGAGATCTCGACCACGCAAGCCTACGTGCGCTTCCTCACGCAGCTGCTGCGCGACAAGGACCTCGGGCCGCGCGCCGTGCCCATCCTCGTCGACGAGGCACGTACCTTCGGCATGGAAGGCCTCTTCCGCCAGATCGGCATCTACAACCCCGCAGGTCAGCAGTACACCCCGGTCGACAAGGACCAGGTCATGTACTACAAGGAAGACAAGGCCGGCCAGATCCTGCAGGAAGGCATCAACGAAGCGGGCGGCATGAGCTCGTGGATCGCCGCGGCGACCTCGTACTCGACGAACAACCGCATCATGGTGCCGTTCTACGTGTACTACTCGATGTTCGGCTTCCAGCGCATCGGCGACCTGGCCTGGGCGGCGGGCGACATGCAGGCGCGTGGCTTCCTGCTGGGCGGCACCTCGGGCCGCACCACGCTGAACGGCGAAGGCCTGCAGCACGAAGACGGCCACAGCCACATCCTGGCGGGCACGATCCCGAACTGCATCAGCTATGACCCGACCTTCGCGCACGAAGTGGGCGTGATCCTCCACCATGGCCTCAAGCGCATGGTCGAGAAGCAGGACAACGTCTACTTCTACCTCACCCTGCTCAACGAGAACTACGCCATGCCGGGTCTCAAGCCGGGCACCGAAGAGCAGATCATCAAGGGCATGTACCTGCTGGAAGAAGGCGCCAAGAAGACGCCGCGCGTGAACCTGCTGGGCTCGGGCACCATCCTGCGCGAGAGCATCGCTGCAAAGGAACTGCTGGAGAAGGACTGGGGCGTGGCGGCCAACATCTGGAGCTGCCCGAGCTTCAACGAACTGGCGCGCGAAGGCCAGGACTGCGAGCGCTGGAACATGCTGCACCCGGGCGAGCGCCAGCGCGTGCCCTTCGTGACGCAACAGCTCGACCCGTTCGTCGGCCCGGTCATCGCATCCACCGACTACATGAAGAACTACGCCGAGCAGATCCGCCCCTTCATGCCCAAGGGCCGCGTCTACAAGGTCCTGGGCACCGATGGCTTCGGACGCAGCGACTTCCGCAGCCGGCTGCGCGAACACTTCGAGGTGAATCGCCACTACATTGTGGTGGCCGCGCTCAAGTCGCTGGCCGACGAAGGCTCGCTGCCCATCACGAAGGTGGCCGAGGCCATCAAGAAGTACGGCATCAATGCCGACAAGATCAACCCGCTGTACGCCTGAGCAAGAAGAAACGCGGAGACACACAACATGGCATTGGTGGAAGTGAAGGTCCCGGACATTGGCGACTTCAAGGACGTGGAGATCATCGAACTGCTGGTCAAGCCCGGCGACACGGTGAAGACCGAGCAGTCGCTCATCACCGTCGAGAGCGACAAGGCGTCGATGGAGATTCCGTCCACGGCTTCGGGCGTGGTGAAGGAGCTGAAGGTCAAGATCGGCGACAAGGTGAGCGAAGGCTCGTTGCTGCTGATGCTGGAGGCTGAAGGGGGCGCTGGTGCTTCGGCGCCTGCCGCTGCACCGGCCCAGGCACCCGCCGCCGCTGCGCCGGTCGCTGCGCCTGCGGCACCTGCTGCTGCACCCGTGGCGGCTGCGGCCCCCGCCAGCGGTGGTCCGGTCAACGTGGTGGTGCCCGACATCGGTGACTTCGACGAAGTCGCCGTGATCGAGATCTTCATCAAGCCGGGCGACACCATCAAGGCCGAGCAGAGCCTGATCACCGTCGAGAGCGACAAGGCCTCGATGGAGATCCCGTCTTCGCATGCCGGCGTGGTCAAGGAAGTGAAGGTCAAGGTCGGCGACAAGGTCAGCAAGGGTTCGCTGGTCGCGGTCGTTGAAGCCGCTGGTGGCGCTGCTGCGCCTGCACCTGCTGCAGCGGCCCCCGCACAGGCTGCTCCGGCGCCCCAGGCGGCTGTTGCTGCCAGTCCGGCGCCTGCCGCCGACAAGCAAGTGCCGACCGCCGCATTGCCTCCGCATGAGCCCTCTGCACCCAAGGGCAACCTGCCGCACGCATCGCCCACCATCCGCAAGCTCGCCCGCGAACTGGGTGTGCCGCTGGAGGAAGTGAAGGGCTCCGGTCCCAAGGGCCGCATCACGCTGGACGACGTGAACGGCTTCGTCAAGGGCGTGATGGCCGGCAGCGTGCAGACCAAGGCACAGGCATCGAAGGCTCCGGCGGCGGCTGCTGCGGGCGGCGCCTTCCCGGGCCTGCTGCCCTGGCCGCAGGTCGACTTCACCAAGTTCGGCCCGGTCGAGCGCCGTGATCTCTCGCGCATCAAGAAGATCAGCGGCGCGAACCTGCACCGCAACTGGGTGGTCATCCCGCACGTCACCAACCATGACGACGCCGACATCACCGAGCTGGAAGCCTTCCGCGTGCAGCTCAACAAGGAGAACGAGAAGTCCGGCGTCAAGGTGACCATGCTGGCCTTCCTGATCAAGGCCTGCGTGGCCGCGCTCAAGAAGTTCCCCGAGTTCAATGCCTCGCTGGACGGCGAGCAGATCGTGCTCAAGCAGTACTTCCACATCGGCTTCGCGGCGGACACGCCCAACGGCCTCGTGGTGCCGGTGATCAAGGACGCCGACAAGAAGGGCATCCTGCAGATCTCGCAGGAGATGAGCGATCTCGCCAAGAAGGCACGCGACGGCAAGCTTGGGCCCGCCGACATGACCGGCGGCTGCTTCTCCATCTCGTCGCTGGGTGGCATCGGCGGGCGCTACTTCACGCCCATCATCAATGCGCCGGAAGTCGCCATCCTGGGCGTGTGCAAGTCGGCCACCGAACCCAAGTGGGACGGAAAGACCTTCCAGCCGCGATTGATGCTGCCTTTGTCGCTAAGCTGGGACCACCGCGTGATCGACGGTGCCGCGGCGGCTCGTTTCAATGCCTATCTGGTGCAGATTCTGGGTGACTTCCGCCGCGTGCTTCTCTAACTCCAACAGGAAGGAGAAGGCATGACGACGGTAGTGGTTGTTCGAAAGGGCGGCCAGGTGGCGATCGCTGGAGACAGCCTCGTCACCTTCGGCGACACCAGGCTGGCGCACGGCTACGAGGCCAACGAGAAGCTCTTCAAGGTGGGCGACTCGTGGTTCGGCATGTCGGGCACCACCGCGCACTTCCCGGTGCTGCGGCGAGCGCTCAACGGCCTCACGCCCGACGAACTGCGGCTGAACTCGCGCGACGAGGTGTTCGACACCTTCTTGCGCCTGCACCCGAAGCTCAAGGACACCTTCTTCCTCAACACCAAGGAAGACGACTCCGACCCCTACGAGTCTTCGCAGTTCACCGCGCTCATCGCCAACCCGGCGGGCATCTTCGGCGTGTACTCGTACCGCGAGGTGTTCGAGTTCGACCGCTTCTGGGGCATCGGCACCGGACGCGGCTTTGCACTGGGCGCGATGTACGCGGCCTACGACAAGGCCAAGACCGCCAAGGAAATCGCGGAGATCGGCGTGAAGGCCGGCTGCGAATTCGACAAGAACTCGAGTGGGCCGGTGCGTGTCCACACGATCAAACTCAAAGACTGACGACTGAGACAACACATGGCTTCCATCGACATCAAGGTTCCGGACATCGGCGACTTCAAGGACGTGGCGATCATCGAAGTGCTGGTGAAGCCCGGCGACACGGTGAAGGCCGAGCAGTCGCTCATCACCGTCGAAAGCGACAAGGCATCGATGGAGATTCCTTCGTCGCACGCGGGCGTGGTGAAGGAAGTGAAGGTCAAGCTGGGGGACACGGTCAATCAAGGCACCGTGATCCTGTCGCTGGAGGCGGATGGCGCTGCGGCGGCCGCGCCGGCGCCTGCTGCTCCCGCGCCCCAGGCGGCACCGGCACCCCAGCCTGCTGCTGCGCCGGTCGCGGCGCCCGTGGCCGCCAGCTACGCCGGCGGTGCCGACCTCGAATGCGACATGCTCGTCCTCGGCGCCGGCCCGGGCGGTTACTCCGCCGCCTTCCGTGCGGCCGACCTCGGCCTGAAGACCGTGCTGGTCGAGCGCTTCGCGACGCTGGGTGGCGTGTGCCTGAACGTGGGTTGCATCCCTTCCAAGGCCCTGCTGCACGTGGCTGCCGTGATGGACGAAGTGAAGCACTTCGACACCTACGGCATCACCTTCACCGAGCCCACCGTCGACCTCGACAAGCTGCGCAAGCACAAGGAAAAGGTCATCGGCAAGCTCACCGGCGGCCTCTCGGCGATGGCCAAGATGCGCAAGGTGACCGTGGTGCAGGGCAATGGCGAGTTCGCCGACCCGCATCACCTCCAGGTCACGATGGCCGATGGCAAGGTGCAGACCATCAAGTTCGCGCAGGCCATCATCGCCGCCGGCTCCGAGGCGGTGAAGCTGCCGTTCTTCCCGAAGGACGATCCGCGCATCGTCACCTCCACCGGCGCGCTCGAACTGCGCCAGCGGCCCAAGCGCATGCTGGTGGTGGGCGGCGGCATCATCGGCCTGGAGATGGGCACGGTGTACTCGACGCTCGGCGCGCGGCTGGACGTGGTCGAGATGCTCGACGGCCTGATGCAGGGCGCCGATCGCGACCTCGTGAAGGTGTGGCAGAAGATGAACACGCCGCGCTTCGACAACATCATGCTGAAGACCAAGACCGTGGGTGCCGAAGCCACGGCCGACGGCATCCGCGTGATGTTCGAAGGCGAGGGTGCGCCCAAGGAACCGCAGCTCTATGACCTGGTGCTGCAGGCCGTGGGCCGCGTGCCCAACGGCAAGCGCATCGGCGCGGACAAGGCCGGCGTGGTCGTGGGCGACCGCGGCTTCATCCCGGTGGACATCCAGATGCGCACCAACGTGCCGCACATCTTCGCCATCGGCGACATCGTGGGCCAGCCCATGCTGGCGCACAAGGCGGTGCACGAGGCCCACGTGGCAGCGGAGGTGGCTGCGGGTCACAAGGCCGCGTTCGACGCACGCGTGATTCCGAGCGTGGCCTACACCGACCCCGAGGTGGCCTGGGTGGGCGTGACCGAAGACGAAGCCAAGGCCAAGGGCCTGAAGGTGAAGAAGGGCCTGTTCCCGTGGACGGCCTCCGGCCGCGCCATCGCCAACGGCCGCGACGAAGGCTTCACCAAGCTGCTGTTCGACGAAGAGTCGCACCGCATCGTGGGCGGCGGCATCGTCGGCACGCATGCCGGCGACATGATCGGAGAGATCGCGCTGGCCATCGAGATGGGCGCGGATGCAGTGGACATCGGCAAGACGATCCATCCGCACCCGACGCTGGGCGAGAGCATCGGCTTGGCGGCGGAAGCCTTCGAGGGCGCCTGCACGGATTTGCCGCCAGTCAAGCGCTGATGAGCGTCGAGTTTCGCGGTGGGAGCGGGCAAACCTGCGAACCTCTTGGTTCGTAGCCAAGTCCTCTTGCTTGCTCAACTCGCGATCTGCCTCGGGGCAGTCGCGGATGACTGTCAACGGACCTTCTTGGTTCTGATGGGCTTTGCCACTCCAAGCGCCACGCCAATTTTGGTGTCCTTCACCGCCGCATCAATTTGAGAGCGTCTGACGGCTGGGGTACTCAACACAAGGCGCTTGTTGCGGCTCCCGTTAGCGGCTTCCTCGGGAATGACAACGCCGAAAGCTTCGGCCCTTCTCCGCGCATGACGAGCACCTTTCCCCTGTGCCGCAGCGAGTTGACGCGGCTTCGGCGTCAGCGGCCGCTCGGAAGTGACCGAGAACGCCAGAGCTTTAGGTTGCGCGTCATCTAAAAATGTTGCGCCACGAGTTGCGCGACCGGTTGGTAGAGCCTCAATCGACAAGCTGTCGACGGGCAGCGCACCGTGCTGGGTGATAGAGAGGTTTCGCGAGCATTTCACGCCGCCACTGTACGCCGCGTGACGAATTAGCTGGTGGTCGATCAGGAGCCGCCTATGGCTGGCAGCCCAACTCACGTGCCCTTCCTCGGGTATGGCGACGCAGAACGATTCGCCCATTTCCGTTCGCGGCAAACACCTTTAGCCAAGGCTGAGGCGAGCTGGCGAAGCCTCGGCGAGTGGTGGGGGTGGCAATTCAATCTAGTGCAGCACTTTTATAGGAATCTGGAGAGTCGCTTGGTTACTTGTTTTTTGACACATTGGCGACTCCAGTGTCTGTACAAATGCTACGTGTATTTCTTCCTGCTTCTTGTGGACCCGGCCTGTACACAGGTCAATTTCAATGGTGCCCGCGCAGGATTTCCCATCATCGGCGCCGGCAGATAATCCCAAATTCCCAGCCGTCTGCTTTAAGGATTTGCTGTGGCAGTTCTTTGATATTTGTGTGCAAGCAATATGACTGGCGCCAAATTTCGCAACCTCCTCCAAAACTTCCGGCTTAGGATTGTCATGTTTATCTCGTCCATTCGAAAATATCACTGAGGTGGGTTTTACGGCGCGGAGTATCTTGGCGGAGAACTTTTCTGGATTTGCCTTGCCTGGAAGACCTCCATGATGAGGAAATACAAGCACATTTGCCGCTAAGTCACAACCGCTGCGGAGCATTTCCTCCAACGTGAGTTCCTCCATATCAGCAGCGAGAAGTGCGCTGTTACCAGACGAATGTGTGGCACGAAGGACAATGCTGCCCGAATTCGACGAAATTCTTTTTCCGTCCGTGTCTGTCCCTCCCGGGCCACTAAGCGCAATTGAGAGTGATGGTGCGAGCACCCTGATCTGAATATTCTCTGTGCTCCATGATGAGCCACCGCGAAATATTCCGATGGTTATCTTGACCTTGCCGCGATTATGAAGTGATTCCAACGTTTTTCGTACATCGCGCCAAATCTTGGTATCTTTTTCGGCATCTGAATTTAGTGCGACCTCTTTAACATCAAATTGCTCTGAGCTCAATAGTCCAATAATTCCGGCCAGATGATCCTCATCTGCATGCGAAATAATTATGAGATCAATGGCTTTTATGCCCACTTGTTCCAAATACTTGGTTGCAAAGGGGCCCCTACCTGCGTCAACGACCGCCACTTGCTCGCCATCGCGAACAATCGAGCAATTTCCATGTCCGACATCTAAGATCGTCAACGTGCCGGTCATAACAATTTCCAATTTACAAAAAATAGATCGCTACGTTCTTGAGCCCCGGTGTTTACTTCTGCGGTCAATCGCGCCTCCCCCGTCTCATGAAGACTTTTTTCAAGTTGATCAAGGTTTGGAATGCTATCTAAATCAACTCGAATTTGTACGCCTGAATGAGGATCCCAATTTGGTACTACAACATTGAGTTGGCAACTCTGACCATTGCGCTCTAAACCTTCAATGCGGACCAATGTTCTGACGGGGCACCGATGGATGGTGAATTTTCCGACGTACTCCTGGATGCATAGCTCAAATGCTTCCGTGACAGAGTCTGGCTCAAGATGATCGATATGCACCGCTTTAGGTATGAAGCGACGCCTTCCCTCCATTGATAGTGGCTGGAAATGGCTTGATATTATAAACGGTATATTGCGCTCGTAAGCGGCCATCCCGTAGATGTCGCCATTGTATCGAGAGTATTTTGTGCTGTTGAGTTGATAATCAAGAATTATGCCGTCATTTGCAAAATCGATTTTTGAAAAGAGCGAGTCAACGTCAGGAATGGGGTCTGTTACAGCGACCCCGGCGATACCCATATCAGTAACGGTTTCCAGATAAGATTCACGAACTCGTGGGTCATCGTCAATCACATGTATTCGTCGAATCTCCCTGCCACATATGACTCGAGACATTTTTATCTCCCTAGTATTGGTAGATCAATCTGAAACTCTGCTCCGCCTAGACGTCCATTTGCGATCGCCGACACATTTCCACCTAAGTCACGCACCGTATCGCGGACTATGGTTAGTCCTAGCCCGGTGCCGTCAGCGGATGTTGTAACGCCTGGCAGCCAGATTTCATTCAACTTCACGCCTACTATTCCGGGCCCGGAATCTGAGACGCTAATAGTGCAGCGAGACTCGCTGATAGTCGTTTCAATCTTTATGCTGCGAGCCTGTGTGCCTTGTCGGCGGAATGAATCAAGTGAGTTATTGATTAGATTTGCTAGAATTGATTCAAATGCGGCTTCACTGGCATATATAAAAGGCTGTTCCTGCGTGAGTGCCAAATCTACAGTCGTCTCTCGGCCCTCTAGAAATGGTTTCATCAGTGTCACTAGTGATTTGATTACCAAATGAAGGTCTACTTTTCCAATTTTCCGTTTCTCTGCTTTTATCAGTCCTAAGGTCGCGGCGCCCAGCGTGCTTAAGGCTCCAGCCGACACCGCGATGTGCTCAACCAATCGAAGTAGTTGGGGGGCTTCTTCGATGGGCAACAGCGCTGGAATTCGTCGCTGCAGGGACTTCACATTCAAGGTGATGACTTTTAGCGGATTCCCCTGACTCTCGTGGGCGAAAGTGGCTGCGGTGATGCCAGCAGTACTAAGTGTGCGGTATAGCTGGATTTCAGCTCGCAGCGCTTCTGCCTCACGATCCCTTGTTGAGGCGTATTTCTTAAGCGCCACCTCCACGGCAGCTCTCGCTTCTTGCGGCACCGAGAGAAGGGCCGCGTTTAGGGATTCTTGTTCCCCTTTGGCTGCTTCTTGAGCCTGAACTCGCTCGGTAACGCGACGCGACTCCGCCTGCTCTAGCCTCCATTTGGCGAGCCATTCCAGCGAGTCCAATGTGAAGGCAGTCAATTGAACGAAGTTCTCGTCCTCGATAAAGCCGGATCGATCCGTCTTTTGAGTGAGACGATACTCACTCTTGCCGTTCATACGCACACGGCCAATGGAATTATTTGTACTCGGTCGCTCCTCCGGGCTCCGTGCCCGCGCAAGGTTCAGTTGGAGCCAGTCATTGCCCAAATCTCCGTACGGCGCGACTCTGACATTATCTTGGTAGACGTGAACTCCTCCGAAGCTTCGCAGCCATTGGCGTATTTCACCAACTCGAGACTTTCTGCCTTGCAAAAAATCTCCTGCTTTCAATAAGAAGGTCCAAAGATCAAAGGTGCAGGCAGGGGCTAGATAGGGCTTTTCAGGTTCGGAACGCTTAAGTTCATCATGCGACGCTGCGGCGAGCTGTTCGCCTCTCCAGTCTAGAAGGCGGACATTTGCTAGGCCCTGTGCATCAATCGAGGCTTCCAGGTGAAAATCCGCTTCGTCAAAATATTTTTTTCGGACGAGTTCTTCGATGTCTGAGAATTCTGAGCTGGCAAGCTCAACCTGAAATCCAGAAGCTTGATCTGCGAACGGATCTGTAAGGAGGATGAGGGACCGTGCAAGCTTTTTGACCTCGTCAATCCTTACTGCACTACGTAGGGATTTTAATTCGATGACGGTGCCATGCCCACCTTTTGCCTTTCTTCTTGTTTCGATTGACAATAGTACGTCTTCCACCGCGGACGCTTTTTCAAATTCATCCCAATTGATATGAAGACTATTTATTTTCCCTGTTGATTCTGCGGTCACTGATGCCAGAAAGACCGAATAACCTAGTCTGAGTGCTGCGAGACGTCCAAGTCCCTTGCTGCCGGCAGGCGTTCTACCAAGTTTCTTGGTAGTTGTTTCGGAGCTTTTCTCTGATTTTCCAAGGACAAGCCATGAATTTCTGATGGCATCTGCGTCCATGCCAACGCCGTCATCTGAAACTCGAATAATTCCGCCGGGCCTTGTGGTGTCGAAGAGCTCAATCCTGCAGGTGGATGCATCTGCGTCGTATGCATTTTTTACTAACTCAAGTATGCTCTGATCGAAGGTCTGATTTAGCTCTTCTCCTAAGCGAGCCAAAATCCGTGGTGAGAAGCGAAAGGTCGCTTTCTCCATTACACGTCCTTCCAATCATCGATAGGGATAGCACTTACTACTCCGGTCGTTAGATGGCGACACCGCAGTTTGCTATTTACAAAGCTCTTCGAATTCTCACTTAACAATAGCTTGGCTAGCTTTCTGCAATCTTCGATATCCTTGCTTCGAGGTATTGCAACTAACAGATGATTTTCTACTGCAACCTCAGTGTTTCCTGATATGACGGTGTAGATTATTCGATGACTATCTGCGGGATTGGATGTACGCCGGATGGCTACGAATGGCGGTTTTATCACGGTGCCGGAAAAACGCCTACGCTTACTGATAGTTGTTTCCGAGTTTGCAGGAGCATTTCCGACCGTCAAATATGGCCACCATGGCCCTTTTTGAGGATGCCTGTGCGGGACAAGCGGACCTACGCGCACTTCAAAGAAGTCCCCAATGGTTTGTCCGCTACTTTTTGATGGGGCTGGCAACGCTTGAGTATTCAAAAACTTCTTGCGTTCAAGGCGGCATAAGAATACATCAACATCTGTACGCTTTTCAAAGCGTCCGTATATGTTGGTGTGTGTAATGGCCATATTTTGCATTACCCAATTTCGCCATCGCCCGTATCGACTTCCTCCCCGCAGAACGTCTGGCAGTATTGCGACGATGATCTGCCCTTCACTGCTGTTCTGGACTATCTTCTCGATAAAGAGGGCTGCAAGTTGAGTTCTTCCACTACTCCAGGAGCAATCACTCGGAGCTCGGCGATGTCCGAATGGCGGATTTGTTAACAAGCACTCGAAGCCATTGCTTACTTCAGGGTTCGTTAAGTAATTTTGCTTCTGAATGAAAGGAAATATATTTTTGCGGTCCAAGTTGGTCACTTCATCTAGAAGGCCATGTCTCTCCTTGGCAAGGAGCACTAGACGCAACTTGGCGGCGTCGACAAAGGATTGGTGAAGATCTGTGCCACCAATTCTTTCTCCCCAATTTTTTAGTGTTGCAATTAGATTGCCTTGCAGCGGTAACAGTCGAGCTGCGGCAAGTAAAAGGTCTCCCGCGCCGCAAGATGGATCAAATATCTTGGCGCCTGTATCGATTTTTTTCTGTACTAGGGTTGCTGCCTCGGCAGCGAGTTCTCGCCCACTAAAAAATATTCCATCGCTGCTTCGAATGGCTCGTGGTATTTTTTTGTGAACTTCATCAGCAGCAGCTCCATTCAGAAAGTGCTCTGCCTGATTCGCTGTTGCATGGCCACGAATAGATAACTCGAGTTGCTTGACGAAGTCGCCATAGAAGCTGTCAGGGATTTGCGATGTTGTTGACATTCGATGACCGGGGTTTGCTATGGCAACGACTGAAATGATCAGTAGGCTGTCCGCGAAAACTGAATTTGGGGTGAATAAGGCTGCTGAAAGCATGGTGCCGCCCCTGCGACGTCAGCGCGATTGGCGAAATCGGGCATCAGTTCGTCTTGGAGTCTTTGCGGTGAGTCTTCTTGGAATTTAGGACATTGCTCCTCTTGAGGTGTCATTCTGCTGCGATTTGCTCAATCTATATATTTGGCTTCCTACTTCGCCCAGGAGTCCTTTAACCCCGTGACCCGATTCAATACCGGCTTGCCTTTGGCATGATCCACCTGATCGCAAACGAAGTATCCGTGCCGCTCGAACTGGAACTTCGCGTCCTTGTCGGCTGACAGCAGAGAAGGCTCTACAAATCCTTGCGTCACCTTCTTGCTAGCGGGATTCAGGACGGACAGGAAATCCCGCCCTCCGGCATCCGGCTGTCCTTCCGTGAACAAGCGGTCATACAAGCGAATCTCCGCCGCGATCGCGTCGTGCACACCCAGCCAAGTGATGGTGCCCTTGACCTTCACCGCATCCGCGCCCGGCGTGCCGCTCTTGGTGTCCGGCACGAGTTTGGCGAGCACGGCGGTGACATGGCCCGAAGCATCCTTCTCCGCGCCCGTGCACTCCACCACATAGCCGTACTTCAAGCGCACCTTGTTGCCAGGGAACAAGCGGAAGAATCCCTTCGGCGGCACCTCCGCAAAGTCATCCCGCTCGATCCACACCTCAGGCCCCAGACTGAACTGCCGCACGCCCAGCTCCGGCACATGCGGATGCGCCGGCGCCGAGCAAGCCTCGCGATGCGACTCGCTGCCGAACACCTCCGCCCAGTTGGTGAGCTTGAGCTTCACTGGGTCCAGCACCGCCATCGCGCGCGGCGCCTTGCCTTCGAGGTCGTCACGCAGCGCGATGTCCAGCGATGAATAGTCGATCCATCCGCCCGCCTTGCTCACGCCGCTGCGCTCGGCCATCAGCTTCAGGCTCTCGGGCGTGTAGCCGCGGCGGCGCAGGCCCACCAGCGTCGGCATGCGCGGGTCGTCCCAGCCGCTCACGTGGCCTTCGTCCACCAGTTGCTTGAGCTTGCGCTTGCTGGTCACGATGTAGGTGAGGTTCAGCCGCGCGAACTCGTACTGCTTGGGCAGCGGATGCTTCAGCAGCTTCAACTCGGCCAGCCGCTCCAGCAGCCAGTCGTAGAACGGCCGCTGGTCTTCGAATTCCAGGGTGCAGATGCTGTGGGTGATGTTCTCCAGCGCGTCCTCGATGGGATGCGCGTAGGTGTACATCGGATAGATGCACCACTTGTTGCCCGTGTTGTGGTGCTCCGCATGCTTGATGCGGTAGATGGCCGGGTCCCGCAGGTTGATGTTGGGGCTGGCCATGTCGATCTTCGCGCGCAGCACCATGGCGCCATCGGCGTGCTTGCCATCGCGCATCTCGCGGAAGCGCTCGAGGTTCTCGGCCGGTGATCGGTCGCGGAAGGGGCTGTTGGTGCCAGGCGTGGTGAAGTCGCCACGGTTGGCGCGCATCTCGTCGGGCGTCTGCTCGTCCACGTAGGCCAGGCCCGCGTTGATGAGCGCCTCGGCCGCCTCGTACATGAAGTCGAAGTAGTTGCTGGCGTAGTAGAGGTGGCTGGTGCCGTTCACGTCCCAGTCGTAGCCCAGCCACTTCACCACGTCGATGATGCCGTCGACGTACTCCTGCTCTTCCTTCTCGGGGTTGGTGTCGTCGAAGCGCAGGTGGCCGATGCCGCCGTACTCCTTGGCCAAGCCGAAGTTCAGCCAGATGCTCTTGGCGTGGCCGATGTGCAGGTAACCATTCGGCTCAGGAGGGAATCGGGTGCGGATCTTGGCCGGATCGGGCTGGCCGGCTTCATGGTGCGGTGCATCACCGGGCGTGCCGCCCCACTTCCGGCTGGCGTAGGTGCCCTGGGCCATGTCGCGCTCGATGACCTGCCGCAGGAAGTTGCTGGGCTTGTGGTCGGTGTCTTCGGCGTTGGCGTCGGGGGCGGTGTTCTTGGGTGAATTCATGAGGGAAATCAATGGTCTGGGGCGGGCAGGGATGGCCGCCCCGGGGTGCGGGTCATTCTATCGGCGCACCAGGGTGGGAACGGGCCGCGCGGTGTTCGCTCCAATGGCTTTGCGAAGCGCATCGCCCGGCCACGATTGAAACCTACCTTTACGTTGTCACAGGGGTGCGGCCGTCAACGGCATGGACCCGGCCGGGGTTTTGGGCTGAGGCGCCCCGTGCGCCCGAACAGGAGCTGACCCGTGAAAAAGCAGATCGCCCTCGTCTTCGCCGCCCTGGCCTCGGCCATGGCCGGCACCTCCGCCCAGGCGGGCAGCCACGTGTCGTGGTCCGTCGGCATCAACCTTCCCCCTGTGGCCACCGTGGTGAGCAACGGCCCCGTGTATGCACCGGCGCCGGTGGTCTATGCGCCGCCGCCGGTCTACGTCGAGGAGCCCGTGGTCTACGCGCCGCCGCCCGTGATCTACCGGCCGGTGCCGGTGGTGGTCCGGTCGGGCTACTACTACCGCCCGGCGCCGGTCGTCTATGCCGGCGGCTATTACCGCAACGGCTGGTATGGCGGCCGGGGCTGGCACCACGACCAAGGTTGGCATGGTGATGGCCAGTGGCACGGCGACGGCCAATGGCACGACCATGGTGGCCAGTCCGGCCCGGTGCCGCGCGACGACACGCGTCGCCGCCACTGAGTTCATCGATCGACTTTGATCAAGCAGCCTGGCCCGGGATCACCGGGCCAGGCTGCTTTTTTTGTTGGATTGAAACAAGCTCACGCGCGGCGACGCAGCCGCTCGATCTCCGCTTGCATCATCTGCTCGCGCAGGCCGTCGCCGCTCAGCGACAAGAAGGTCACCGCACCGTGGATGGCCAGGCCCAGGCCCCAGCCCCACAGCGGGAAGACGTGCCAGTTGCCGCCGCCCATGATGTTGTTCAGCACGAACAGGCCGCCGTTCACGCACAGGAACACGAAGGCGTGGATGAAGAATCCCATCTTGCGCTTCACGCGGCGGTAGGCGCGGGCTTCGATGCTCTGGTCCTGGTGGTCGTAGCGACGGCTCATGGTGGTCTCCTTGGATGAAAACAGGGGGGTGAACGGCAATCAGTGAACGAGGCCCAGGGCCTGCTTCCACAGCAGGTCGCCGAGGATTCGGCCGGGCACGAGGGTGAAGAGTCCGGCGACGATGCAGCCGCCGATGAACAGGCCCTTCATCAGGCCGCGATGCGCGGCGACATTGCCCTGGCGGATGTGGTGGATGCCGCGCGGCAGCGAGACGAGGGCGAACAGCGTGAGGGCGTGGATGGGCGTGTAGCCCGCGATGTTGGGCATGCCGTGGTCGCGGATGAAGACGCTGGTGACGGCCACGGCGGTCATCAGCGCCACCCAGAACCAGCCCAGGCGCTTGTGGTTGATGGTGCCCTTGCGGCGGGCCATCACCACGCCGCCGACCACCAGCGCAAGCATCGCGGCGCCCAGGTGCAGGGCAATCAGCGGCCGCTGCTGGATGAGGTGCGTGAGGTGTTCCATGGGCTGCATCTTCTGCGTCGCTGCCGTGCCGGTGAACGCACGCGCGACGGACGGAAGGCAGCGCCGATGAAACCGCGGCTTCGCGCCGCGAAATGCAGACTCAAGGAAGCGCCGGGCCGCCCCAAGCTTCCTTGACCCCCGCGGGGGGCGGACCGGGGCATGCCCCGGTCTTGGGGGCTGTCACATCGCCTTGAACAGGTGGGCGTACATGCGGCTCACCACCAGCTTGTCGCCGTGGCCGCGCAGCGTGAGCGTGACCTTGCCGGCTTCATCGCGCGTGGCGGTGGCAATCGCGTCGCAGCGCACGATGGTGCCGCGGTGGATCTGCCAGAAGATGTTCGCATCCAGCTGCGGCTGCAGCTCGCGCAATGAGGTGCGGATGAGGTGCTCGCGCTCTGCGGTGATGACGCGCACGTACTTGTCGGCCGCCTCGAAGTACAGCACCTGCTCGACGGGCACCATGTGGATGGCCGTTCCCACGCCGGCCTGGATGACCTTGAGCGGCGGCTGCTGCGCCGCCGGCCCGGCCACGGTGCCCACGCCGCCTTGCGACACCAGGCCGCGCAGCTGCTGCATCACGTCGTCCAGCGAGGGCGTGGCGGCTGCGGCCTGGGGCTGCGAGCGCTGCTTCAGCGCCGCCTGCAGCCGCTGGCAGGTCTGCGCGAGGCGGTCGGGCAGCACCGGCTTGAGCACGTAGTCCACCGCGGCGCGCTCGAAGGCCTGCAGGGCGTACTGGTCGTAGGCGGTGACGAAGACGATGAGGGGGAAGGGCGCGGCCTCGTCGTCGGGCCAGTCCTCGGCGAGCGCCTGGGCGGCTTCCAGGCCCGTCATGCCGGGCATGCGGATGTCCAGGAACAGCAGGTCGGGCTGGTGCGCCAGGGCCAGCTGAACGGCCGCCTCGCCGTGGCCCACGGTGGCCACGATCTTCAGCTCAGGCCACAGGCGCTGGAGCTCGGCTTGCAGGTTGGCGGCGAGCAGCGGCTCGTCTTCGGCGATGAGGGCGGTGGGCATGGGGTGGCATTGTGAGGGCGAACGGCCTCACTTCGCCGGCAGCCTCACCGTGGCCACCACCCCGCCGTCGGCATCGTCCGCATCGGCCAGTTCCAGCATGGCCTTGCCGTCGTGCAGCGTCGCCAGCCGCTCGCGCACCTGCTTGAGCCCGAAGTGCGTTCCGTCCGCGCCGCTCTTGCCCAGGCCGGCGCCGGTGTCGCGCACCTTCAGCAGCAGCATGTCGCCCTCGCGCTCGGCGCTGACGATCAGCCGCCCCCCGTCCACGTGCGGCTCCAGGCCGTGCTTGATGGCGTTCTCCACCAGCGGCTGCAGGAGCAGCGGCGGCACCGGCTGGTCGGCCAGCTCGGGCGGCAGCTTCAGCACCGGCTGCAGGCGCTCGCCCATGCGGATCTTCATCAGCTCCAGGTAGTCGCCGATGCGCGCGAACTCCGATGACAGGGGGTGCGAGCCGCGGCGCGAGGCTTCCAGCGTGGCGCGCAGGAAGGCGATGAGCCGGTCCAGCATGGCCTGGGCGCGCACCGGGTCCAGCCCGATGAGCACGCGCAGGTTGGCCAGCGTGTTGAACAGCATGTGCGGTTCGAGCTGCGACTCCAGCAGCTTGAGCTGCGTCTCCGCCGCCTGCCGGCGCGCCGTCTGCGCCTGCGCCTCGCTCAGCGCCAGGCGTTCCTTGGTGTAGAAGAAGTAGGTGGCGAAGGAACCCGGCACCAGCGAGAACAGCAGCACGCCCAGCGCCTGGCGCATGTTGTGGGTGTTGATGAAGCTGGGGTTGTCGTAGCCGGTGAGGAGGTTGCCCAGTTCGTTGCCTGCGATGGCACCCACCAGGGTACCGACAAGTACCACGACGATCATCAGTTTCCAGCCCGGCCAGTTGCCGAAGGCGATGTTGCCCGGGTCGTGGCGGTGCACGAAGCGGCTGGCGAGGATGCGGCCGGCGTCGATGAAGAACCAGCAACCCAGCGTGTAGCTCATGGCGTAGACCGTGGTGGGCATGACCTTCGTTCCGTAGATGCCCGAGAACAGGAGCGAGATGACGGCCGCGATGGTCACGCTGCGAAGCCCGCGCACGGCGAAGCGGCGCTGCCTGGAGTTGTAGGGGGTCACGGGGTCGAAAAAAGCCATCGCCGATTCTGTCTCAGCCCCACGCCCCGGGCATTCCCTGAGCGTGGGGCGGCAAGTCTTGTGTTCAGGCCAGGCTGGTGGCGCGGGCGATGCCGGCTTGTGCCGCCTTCCACAGCGCCGTGCCGCGGCCCAGGAACACGCCGCTGAAGGCGCCGTAGACGAGGCCGACGCTGGTGGCGAAGGCCGAGTCGCGGGCGAAGTCCGGGTGCAGGGCCAGGGTGACGCCCACGGCGAACTTGGTGATGAAGATGCCGAGGATGACCACCAGCGGCCACCAGCTGCCGGGTACGCGCAGCAGGCGGGTCTCGGGGACCCATGCCGCACCGCGGCCGATGCCCATGCCGATGGCGATCGAGGCGCTGACGGCCAGGCCGACGGCCCAGGCCCCGAGCGCCAGGGGCTGGTGCGAGAAGACGGACGCGACGCCGTACAGCGACAGGCCCACCATGGCCAGCGGCATGATGGTGGCGCGGCGCAGGGTGATCTCGCGGGTGAAGGCCATCGACGTGCCCAGGGCGATCAGGCCGGCCAGCAGGCCCCAGACCCAGACGGGGGTGTATTGGAGGATGGAGGTGATCATGGTGCGTGTCCCTTGGTTGGTGAGTGGATCGAGTGAGCGCACTGTGCCCAAGGGGTTTGCCGGCCGCGACAGGCCTGCGACGAAGCGCCACCGGGAGGCGCGAGATGTCGGGAATCGGCGCGAAATGCCGGCGCCGGGGCCGGTTCAGATCAGCTGCTCGACCTTCGGCGCCGCCCCGCGCAGGAAGATCACCGCGCCGTCCACCGTGCGCAGCGGCGGGTGCAAGGTACCGGCGCGTTCCATGAGGTAGCCGCCCGGGCCCATGCTCACCTCGCCCATCTGCACCCTGCCTTCGACCACCACGCACTCCTCGTCGTGCGGATGCCGGTGGTTGGGCAGCTCCGAGCCCGGTGCCATGCGCAGCAGGTAGGACATGACGCCCTCGTGCTTGTGCAGCACCTTGATTTCCACCCCCGGCCCGAACGGCCGCCACTTGCCGCCCTCGGGCGCGATGGCGACCTGCGCGGCCTCGGTGTCGGCGATGCGGTTGAACAGCCGGCTCTTGATGCGCGCCGACACCTCGTCGGGCACGGGCTGCACCGCCTGCGCGGCGTCGAAGGCGGCGAGGATGTCCTCGTCCAGGCGGATCAGGTCGTCGTCGTTCACTCGGCGACCTCCGCCAGCAGGGCGCGCAGCTTGGCCTGCGCGCGAAGGATGAGCGATTTCACCGTGCCCAGCGGCATGCCGGTCTGCTCGCAGACCTCGCGGTGGCTGAGTTCGCGGTAGTAGGCCAGGGCCAGCACCCAGCGCTCCTGCGGCGAGAGCGTCAACAGCGCGGCGTGCAGCCGGGTGCGTGACTCGATGGTCTGCAGCAGGTCCAGCGGGCCGGGGCTGTCCGCATCCGTCGATGCATGAGCGTCGGCATCGTCCGCAGGCTGCTCGGGCGATGCCCGGCGCCTGCGCAGCAGGTCCAGCGCGCGGCTGCGCACGATGGTGAGCAGCCAGGTGACCGGACTGCCGCGCTCGGGGTCGAAGCTGCGGCTGTCGCGCCAGGCCTGGAAGTAGGCGTCAGCCACCACGTCTTCCACGTCGGCGGCGTTCAGCATGCGGCGCGCCAGGGTCTGTGCATAGCAGGTGGTGAGGTCGTAGAAGCGCTCGAAGGCGTTGGCGTTGCCGGCGGCGGCCGATTGCAGCAGCGCCACCAGCTCGGCGTCGCGGTGAGCGCGCCGGCCCGTGGCCGACGCAGCATCGGCTGCATCCAGCACAGCGGCGTTGGCGGCATCGGCAATGGCGGGCACCGTGGACAAGGCGGTCGTTTTCCAGGCTGGCTCCGGCGCCGCCCCCTGCGGCCCGGGCGAGGGTGAACTTAGCAGATCGCCATGGCGCCCGCTATCCGCACACATCCTCGGTGGCGGCATGGGCAGGGCGACGGCTTGGGGTGGGAACAAGGGCGGACTCCGGGCTGGCTTTGCGCTTACGGATGTCTGGTCGGTTCGGATGCATCGCCGGTGCGAGGAACGGACGCGAGCCGTCGGATGCCGGGCTTATATTTGCCGTCCCGCAAGGGAGCGGGATTGGGAGCACGTGATGTCGCAAAGCTGGGTGGTCGCAGGTGGACGCTGGTGGATGACGATGGCCTTGTCGGCCAGCCTGCTGGCCTGCGCCACGACCTCGGGGCGGGCGGTATCGGCGACATCGGCCGAGCCGGTACGGGTCGCGCAGACGCCGGTGTCTGCGTCCTCGTCTTCGAGCGCACCTGCCACGGCGTCCAAGCTTCCCTATGCCGAGGCCGTCGCCGCGCGTTTCCCTGATCCGCTCGTCCAGCTGCCGACACCGGCCTTCGCGCCTGGCCGCAGCGACTTCACCAGCAACGACGAACTGCGTGCGCTGATCCGCGGCCTGGAGCGCAGCGGCGGCGCCGGGCGCGCCACCATCCAGCTGCTGAGCCTGGGCCGCTCGCAGGCCGACCAGCCCATCGAGGGACTGCTCTTCACCAAGCTGCCCGACACCGACCCGGCTTCCATCGTGAAGTCCGGCCGCATCACCGTGATGCTCGTGGGCCAGCAGCATGGCGACGAGCCCGCCGGCAGCGAGGCCTTGCTGGTGATTGCGCAGGAGCTGGCCGGCGGCAAGCTGGAGCCGCTGCTGGACCGCATCAACGTGGTGATGCTGCCGCGCGCCAACCCCGATGGTGCGCACGACAGCAACCGCGTTACCGCCAGCGGCGTCGACATGAACCGCGACCACCTGCTGCTCAAGACGCCCGAGGCGCAGGCGCAAGCCCAGCTCGCTCGCGAGTTCAAGCCGGCGGTCATCGTCGACTCGCACGAGTACTCCGTGGTGGGCCGCTACGTGCAGAAGTTCGACGCAGTGCAGAAGTTCGATGCCCTGGTGCAGTACGCGATGACGGCCAACGAGCCGCCTTTCATCACCAAGGCGGCGGAGGAGTGGTTCCGCCAGCCGCTCCTGGCCAGCTTCAAGGCCGAGGGCATCAGCACCGAGTGGTACTACACGACCTCGACCGACCTGTCGGACAAGAAGGTGTCCATGGGCGGCGTGCAGCCCGACACCGGCCGCAACGTGAACGGCCTGAAGAACGCGGTGAGCTTCCTCATCGAGACGCGCGGCGTGGGCATCGGCCGGCTGCATCTGAAGCGGCGCGTGTTCACGCACGTCACGGCGCTGCACAGCATCCTCAACAGCGCCGCCACGCGCGCGGCCGACCTGGCCAAGGTGAAGGGCTTCGTCGAGCAGGAGGTGAGTTCGCAGGCCTGCCAGGGCGAAGCCGTGGTCGAGGCCGCCGCCACGACGGGCCAGTACGTGCTGCAGATGATCGACCCCGTGACCGGCGCGGACAAGCCGATCAACGTCGTGTGGGATTCATCGCTGGATCTGCGGCCCGTGAAGACGCGGGTGCGGCCTTGCGGCTACTGGCTGTCCAACGACCAGACCGATGCGGTGCTCAAGCTGCGCGGCCTGGGCGTGACGGTGATGCAGCTGGGCGAGCTTGGCGACATGCGCGCCGAGACCTACCGCGAACTCTCGCGCGAGACCACGGCGCGGCCCGACGTGCGCGGCACGGTGGCCGACATCAACGGCATCGTGAAGGTGCAGGTTCAGACCGTGCCTTCGCTCATCGACGTGAAGGCCGGCAGCTATTACGTGCCGCTGGACCAGCCGCTGGCCAACCTGGTCATCGCGGCCATGGAGCCCGACACGCAGAACAGCTACTTCGCCAACGGCGTGGTCACGAGCCTGGATGCCCAGGCCCGCGTGATGTCGCGGCCCGTCGCGAAGATGAGCGTGCTTCCATGACCGCGATGCCCTGAGGGCCTTGCGCGAATTGCGTTGCCAACTCCGGCTTGGAAGCGTTTCTGTTGCGACTCGCTTACGACACGAAAGCTGCGCGTCGATCAACTTACAAAGTGTTTGTGTCGAGCATCGACTCTGATACGGGTTCGCCCTGACACTCGGTCGCCTCGACTCGCTGTGCAGCGTCTTGCTCTTGCATTCGTGACGCAGCGATGACCGCGATTAACCCGCGTGTCCCCTGATTGTCTAGTGGCTTGAGGAATGGGAGGGCTTCTTGCTCGTATGCTCGCCCACCCTCTGTCGATCGGCCTTTGGCGCCGATCGCGAAGAGCCCAATTTCCAGAATCTTCTATGCGCTCAGAAGTACAGGCTACATCGGAGAACGGATGGAAACGATAGAAGCAGCATCGCGGCGTGACACCGAACGTGTGCTGGCTGTCAGAGCACGACCTCCGCTGATGGCAGCGGCCGACGCCGCCCCCGATTTCCTCTGCCAGGACCCGGCCTGGTCGAGCCTGCTCGACCGGCTGGACCGCATCGCACGCAGCCAGGCGGTGGTGCTGGTGAATGGCGAAACCGGCACCGGCAAGGAAGTGATCGCCAGGCACATCCATGCGCGCAGCGCCCGCAAGGGGCCGTTCGTGGCGGTGAATTGCGGTGCCTTGAGCGAGTCGCTCATCGACGCCGAGCTGTTCGGCCATGAATCGGGTGCCTTCACCGGCGCATCGCGTTCGCGCGCGGGCTGGTTCGAGGAGGCCGCCGGCGGCACCCTGCTGCTCGACGAGATCGGCGAGCTGTCGCTGCACCTGCAGGTCAAGCTGCTGCGCGTGCTGCAAGAACGACAGGTGGTACGCCTTGGTTCCCGAAAGCCCGTCGCACTGGACGTGCGCCTGGTCGCGGCCACCCACGTGGACCTGGCAGAGGCCGTGAAGGCGCAGCGCTTTCGTGCCGACCTGTACTACCGGCTGAATGTCGCGCCCGTGCGGCTGCCGGCCTTGCGCAACCGCCGGGGGGACATCCTGCCCCTTGCGCGGCACTTCATGGACCAGTACGGCGCCCAGCTGGGCCTGACCGCCGTGGCCCTGGCCGATGATGCACGCCAGGCCTTGCTGGCTCACCCGTGGCCCGGCAACGTGCGCGAGCTGGAGAACGCCATCCACCGGGCGATGATCACCTGCGACGGGGAGGTCCTGCGTGCGGACGACCTGTGCCTGGACCATGCAGGCTGCGAGGCGCCCGTGCCGGCGCCGGCTGCCGCGGCGGCCCCGGCGGTGTCGCCAGAAGCTGAGGACAACGCCGGCGAGGACCATGCGCTGGTGCGCGTCATCCGCCGCCTGCTCAGCGTGAATGCGCCCAGCCTGTTCACCAGCGTGGAATCGACGCTGGTGCAGGAGGCCTATGCCCGATGCTCAGGCAACCAGGTCCACACCGCCAAGCTGCTGGGCATTCCGCGGCATGCGCTGCGGACCCTGCTGAAGCGGCACTGCCTGCTGTAAGGCGCGAATCGTTCAACGGGGCGACAGCTCCTGCACCAGGCGGAAGAAGTCGTTGGGCGAGTGCTCCAGGTTGACCTCGGGTTGCCCGATGCAGGGCATCTGCACCACGCGCTTGCCCATCGTGACTTCGATACCGTAGAAGCGGGTTTCCGATTCCACGTGGACCAGCGCGTAGTCCACGTTCTTCCTGTTGAACGACAAACCGTAGTAGAAGCCGTGGTAGGGGTGGTGGTACTCGCCGGTGAACTGCTCGACGGACCCGGCACGGGCCTGTGGAAAGGCCAGCTCGACCTTCCCCGGCGCGCCGTACCGGTATTGGAGCCAGGTGCTCGCGCGCCGCTCGTTGGTGGCCGGGTCGAAGAGTTCGTTGCCGCACAAGGCCACGACCTTGCCGGTCGAGCCGATGGTGCATTGGAAATACGTCACCTCGTCCGTTTTGCAATGCCCGGCCGCGACGGCTTGGCTGGTCGCGAGGAGGGCGGCCGACAGCAAGGTTCCCGGAGCGAGGCGTTTCATGGGCGTGACATGGCTTGTTGCAGGATGGCCCTGTGCACTGGCAGGAGCAGCTCCTTTTGCGCATAGCCGGTGAAGCCAGGCCAGGCCAGGGGATCGAACGCCAGTTCCCGGCCGATGGAGAAGGGCGGTGTGGGCAGCAACCGCGGCTGGCCCATGAGGGCCAGGTGCGCCGTTGTCAGTGACCAGGCGGCATCGTCTGCTCCGGCGGGCCACGCGTCGGTGATGACCACGTCCATCGGTTGTTCACAGTACGCCGTGAACTGCACGTTCGCCTTGGCCTCGTGCCAGCGCGGGTCGCAGGCATGGATGACCGTGAAGCCCATCACCTGGGCCAGCTCGTGCCATGACCGCATCACGTTGGTGGGCGGACCCCACAGGCAGATGCGGGCTTCCTCGAGGGGCTTGATGCTGCTGTCGATGAAGTACGCGTCCGTCAGCACCTCGCAGGGGTGCCCTTCGCTGGACATGGCGTTGACCACCGGCCGTTTCGACGCCGCAGCGAATTCCGCCAGCCGCGCATGGTTCGATTCGCGGATCACGTACACGTCGTAGAACGGGTCCAGGTAGCCCGCCAGGTCGCGGGCTCGCTCGCCGGTCTTGAGGAAGTTGGGCAGTTCGACGAACGACAGCCCCAGCTCGCGGAACGCCTGGATGAAGGTGGTCCGCGTGCGGATGCCATTGCCTTCGAAGGACCAGGCCACGTTGCCGCCCAGGGGCACGGCTGGCGAGCGCACAGACGCCCAGAGGTCGCGAACATCCTGGCGGGTCAAGTCGGCGAGTCCGATCAAGTTCATCGATGGATGGGCATCCAGCCCCGGGACCAAGGGGGGCCAGTATGCCGGCGCATCCGGTCTGGCGATCGGCGCGTATACGCCCTGACAGAAACCCGGAGGCACCCATGACCCGATTCGTCGAAGTGAGCCATGAAGAACTCATCGCCGCCCCGCTGAACAGCGTGCGGGCGCAGTTCGCCGACCTGCGGCACCACATCGCGGCCAACGTGCATCCCAAGCTGCGCTTCGAGATCCTGTCGGTGTCGGAGCGCAGCGCGCGCTACGTGCAGGAGGTGAAGCTGCTGGGCATCGTCCAGCGCGACGTCTTCGTCCGCGAGATCGATGCGGACGGGATGCGCATGGTGGACCGCTCGGTGGAGGGTTTCAACCAGGGCGGCTCGCTGGACTTCCGCTTCCGGTCCGGGCGCACCCCGGATGGCCGCGACGCGACGGTGGTGGGCATCACCATCCGCCTGCCGGTGCCGCGCTTCCTCGGCTTCCTGGGCGGCGTGCTGAAGGGCCAGGTGCGGCGTGAACTTCTCGCCGCAGTCGCCGAGGACAAGCACGATCTGGAAGTGCGGGGCTACCCGGCCCCGCAGCGCATGGCGGCCTGATCAGAGGAAGATCATCGATCGTCCCGGTGCAGGCGCGACGCAAGGAACCCCAGCACGCCCAGCCCTGCGAGCAGCAGCGCGATGGAGGTGGGCTCCGGCACCGGGCTCGTGACGCCCAGGAACGAGAACATGTGGTCGTTGTAGTCGCGGTCACCGCCGCCCACGAGGTCCTCGAAGCTCACGAAGGTGCGGCCGGTGGCGTCGGTGGTCACCCAGGCATGCGCCAGGCCGTCCACGTTGCCGGCGCCGCTGCCCGAATGGAATACGGCGCCGGTGTTCAGCACATGCAGCACCACGTCGATGGCGGTGCCCGCCGCGAAGGTGCCCAGGTCCCACTCCGTGCCCACGAGCGTGGCATGGTTCGGGAAGATCTCGGCCGACCCATTGACGCTGATGAGGCTGTCATAGCCGGCATCCGATCCCTCGAAGCGGATGACGACGTCGCCGCCCGAGGCGACCAGGCTGTCGCCCAATGCCGCATGCGCCTGCGGCAGGAAAAGGCTGGCCGCGAGCGCCAATGCGGGCGCGAATTTCTCTGCGAATGTCATGAACGGAACTCCCAAGGACGAAAGGTTGCTTGCTTGGACGCGCTGACTGCCGGTGGTCCACCGATGAAGGCGAACGCTTTCGGCAACGAGCGTGCCTGCCCCGCAACACGAGGTGTCGTCCAGGGGAATCCGGCTGTGGCCGGGGTGGCGCAGAAGTTTTTTCCGAGGCCCGGTTCCGGCCTCGGAAAACTTAGCGGCGGCGCGAGTTTCCGCCCCCCAGGATGCTTCCCAGCACGCCGCGGATGATCTCGCGGCCCACGGTGGAGCCGATGGAGCGCGCGGCCGACTTGGCCACCGTCTCCAGCACTGAGTCCTTGCGGCCGGAGCCGCGCAACAGGCCGCCGGCGATATCGCTCAGCCAGCTCCCGGCACCCGATGAAGGCGCCGGTGCGGCGGCCGGCGCACCTGGGCCCGCCGGCTGGGACGGTGCGGCCTGCGGGGCCGGCGCGGGTGCCGCTTCGGGCGCAGCCGCAGCCCGCCCCTTGAGCTTCTCGTAAGCCGATTCGCGGTCCACCACCTTCTCGTACACGCCGGCCACCAGCGAGTTCGCGACCAAGGCCTTGCGTTGCTCACCGGTGATCGGCCCGATCTGGCTGCCCGGCGGCAGCACGAACAGCCGCTCGGTCACGCTGGGCCGGCCCTTGTCGTCGAGGAAGCTCACCAGCGCTTCGCCCACGGCCAGCTCGGTGATGGCCGTCTCGATGTCGATCTTCGGATTGGCCCGCATGGTGCTGGCCGCCGCCTTCACCGCCTTCTGGTCGCGCGGCGTGAACGCGCGCAGGGCATGCTGGACGCGGTTGCCCAACTGGGCCAGCACCGAGTCGGGAATGTCCAGCGGGTTCTGCGTCACGAAGTACACGCCCACGCCCTTGCTGCGCACCAGGCGCACCACCAGCTCGATGCGTTCGACCAGTGCCTTGGGCGCCTCGTTGAACAAGAGGTGCGCTTCGTCGAAGAAGAAGGCGAGCTTGGGCTGGTCCAGGTCGCCCACTTCGGGCAACTGCTCGAACAGCTCGGAGAGCATCCACAGCAAGAAGGTGGCGTACAAGCGCGGCGAGTTCATGAGCTTGTCGGCGGCGAGGATGTTGATCACGCCCTTGCCGCTGTCGGTCTGCATGAAGTCGGCGATGTTGAGCATGGGCTCGCCGAAGAACTTGTCGCCGCCTTGCTCCTGGATCTGCAGCAGCCCGCGCTGGATGGCGCCGATGCTGGCGGCGCTCACGTTGCCGTACTCGGTGGTGAAGTCCGCCGCGTTGTCGCCCACGTGCTGGAGCATCGCGCGCAGGTCCTTCAGGTCCAGCAGCAAGAGGCCGTGGTCGTCAGCGATCTTGAACACGAGTTGCAGCACGCCTTGCTGCGTCTCGTTGAGCGCCAGCATGCGCGACAGCAGCAGCGGGCCCATGTCGCTCACGGTGGCGCGCACCGGGTGGCCCTGCTCGCCGAACACGTCCCACAGCGTGGCGGGGCAGGCGGCGGATTCGGGCGCGTCCAGCCCGCGCTCCTTGAGGATGCCCGCGAGCTTGTCGCTGAGCTTGCCCGCCTGCGTGATGCCGGTGAGGTCGCCCTTCACGTCGGCCATGAACACCGGCACGCCGATGCGGCTCAGGTTCTCGGCCAGCGTCTGCAAGGTGATGGTCTTGCCGGTGCCGGTCGCACCGGTGATGAGCCCGTGGCGGTTGGCCAGCGAAGGCAGCAGGAAGGCTTCGGTCTTGTCGTGCTTGGCGATGAGGATCGGCTCGGCCATCGGGGAACTCCGGGTGTGGATGGCCGAGTGTAGGGTGGGGCTGCAGGGGCGTGGTGCGAGGCTAAAATCAACCCTTTCCCCGTTTCTTCCCCCACAACAGGTGGCCGCGCAAAGCGGACGCACGAGGAGCTCTCTTCCATGGCCGGACATTCCAAATGGGCCAACATCCAGCATCGCAAAGGCCGCCAGGACGAGAAGCGCGGCAAGGTCTGGACGCGCATCATCCGTGAAATCATGGTGGCGGCCCGCCAGGGTGGCGGCGACGCGAACATGAACCCGCGGCTGCGCCTGGCCATCGACAAGGCCAAGGCGGCCAACATGCCGGCCGACACGATCAAGAAGAACGTGGACAAGGCCACCGGCAACCTCGAAGGCGTGAACTACGAGGAAATCCGCTATGAGGGCTACGGCATCGGCGGCGCGGCGATCATCGTCGACTGCATGACCGACAACCGCGTGCGCACCGTGGCCGAAGTGCGCCACGCCTTCAGCAAGTACGGCGGCAACCTGGGCACCGAAGGCTCGGTGGCCTTCCAGTTCAAGCACGTGGGCCAGCTCATCTTCGCGCCGGGCACGAGCGAGGACAAGGTGATGGAAGTGGCACTCGAAGCCGGCGCCGAGGACGTGGTGACCGATGGCGACGGCGCCATCGAGGTGCTCACCGCACCGCCCGAGTTCGAGGCCGTGAAGAACGCGCTGGAAGCAGCCGGCCTCAAGCCCGAAGTGGCCGAGGTGACCATGCGCGCCGAGAACACCATCGAGCTGGCCGGCGAAGACGCCCAGCGCATGCAGAAACTGCTGGATGTCATCGAGGACCTCGATGATGTGCAGGACGTCTATCACAACGCAGAGATCTCGGAATGAAAGTATTGGTCATTGGCTCAGGCGGCCGCGAACACGCGCTGGCGTGGAAGCTGTTGCAGTCGCCCAAGGTGCAGACGGTCTACGTGGCGCCCGGCAACGGGGGCACCGCCATCGACAACCGGCTGCACAACGTGCCGCTGACCGACTTCAACGAACTGGCTGACTTTGTCGTCAAGGAAAAGATCGTTCTGACGGTGGTGGGCCCCGAGGCCCCGCTGGCCGGCGGCGTGGTGGATGTGTTCCGTTCACGCAACCTGCGGGTGTTCGGCCCCACCAAATCGGCCGCGCAACTTGAAAGCTCCAAGGCCTTCGCCAAGGAGTTCATGAAGCGGCACAAGATTCCGACCGCTGACTACGAGACCTTCAGCGACGCGAAGAAGGCGCATGCCTACGTCGAGAAGAACGGCGCGCCCATCGTCATCAAGGCCGACGGCCTGGCCGCGGGCAAGGGCGTGGTGGTGGCCACCACGCTGGAGCAGGCGCACGAAGCCATCGACTGGATGCTGCTGGACAACAAGCTGGGCGTGACCCACAACGCAGGCGGCGCGCGCGTGGTGATCGAGCAGTTCCTCGAAGGCGAGGAAGCCAGCTTCATCGTGCTGTGCGACGGCAAGAACGTGGTGTCGCTGGCCACCAGCCAGGACCACAAGCGCCTGCAGGACGACGACCAGGGCCCCAACACCGGCGGCATGGGGGCCTACTCGCCCGCGCCGGTGGTCACGCCCAACGTGCATGCCAAGGTGATGCACGAGATCATCATGCCCACCATCCAGGGCATGTCGCGCGACGGCATTCCGTTCACCGGCTTCCTCTATGCCGGCCTGATGATCGATTCGAACGGCGATCCGCGCACGGTGGAATTCAACTGCCGCATGGGCGATCCGGAAACGCAGCCGATCATGATGCGCCTGAAGAGCGATCTCTTCGACGTGCTGATGCATGCGACCGATGGCACGCTCGACCAGGTCGAGCTGCAATGGGACCGCCGCGTGGCGCTGGGCGTGGTGATGGCCGCGGCCGGCTACCCGCTGAACCCGCGCAAGGGCGATGCGGTGACGGGCATCCCGGCCGAGTCGGCCGATGCGGTGGTGTTCCATGCCGGCACGACGCTCCAGGACGAGACGCTGGTCACCTCCGGCGGCCGCGTGCTGTGCGTGACGGCGCTGGGCGACTCGACCAAGATGGCGCAGCAGCGGGCGTACGAAGTGCTGCAGGGCATCCACTTCGATGGCGCGCAGTACCGGCAGGACATCGGTCATCGGGCTGTGAAGCGTTGATTGTTGGTGGTTGATCTGACTGAACGCCCCGTGCAGTTGCGGGGCAGCGCGCTGGCCAGAGCAGCGCTTCGAATGGCCGGCTGGCAGGTGCGCTTCGATGGCCTGCCCGCGGCGCAGGGCGTGGCCATCGTCTACCCGCACACCTCGAACTGGGATTTCCCGGTGGGCATGCTGGCCAAGTGGTCCATCGGCATTCCCGTCACCTTCTGGGGCAAGGACAGCCTGTTCAAGATCCCGTTGTTCGGGCGCTGGCTGCGCTGGTTGGGCGGGCATCCGGTGGACCGCTCATCGGCCAGCGGGATCGTGGGCCAGATGGCGAGTGAACTGGCCGAAGCCAAGGCCCGCGGCGAGTTCATGTGGCTGGCCCTGGCGCCCGAAGGAACGCGCAAGTACCGCGACAGCTGGCGCTCGGGCTTCTACCATGTGGCCCTGAACGCACAGGTGCCTCTGGCCCTGGTGTATTTCGATTTCGCCGAGCGCGTGGTGAGCGTGGAGAAGTTCATCATGCTCAGCGGCAACCTGGATGAAGACATCCGCCTCGTGGCCGGGTACCTGGCGCATCGCACCGGCAAGCGGCCACAGGATGCGGCACCCGTGAAGTGGAAAGCATGAACACCCAACAAGTTCGCGACTACCTGCTGGACCTGCAAGACCGCATCGTCACCGCGATGGAGGCGCTGGACGGCGGCCGCTTCATCACCGACGCCTGGACCCGCGAGCCCGGCGGCAAGCTCGAAGGCGAAGGGCGCTCGCGCCTGCTCGAAGACGGTGCCTTCCTGGAGCGCGGCGGCTGCAGCTTCTCGCACGTGAAAGGCAAGACGCTGCCGCCGTCTGCCACGCAACACCGGCCCGAGCTGTCGGGTGCGCCCTTCGAGGCCCTGGGCGTGTCGCTGGTGTTCCACCCGCGCAACCCCTACGTGCCGACCGTGCACATGAACGTGCGCATGCTGGCTGCCACACCGGCCAACGGCGAGCCGGTGACCTGGTTCGGCGGCGGCATGGACCTCACGCCCTACTACGGCTTCGAGGAAGATGCGGCGCACTTCCACCGCACCAACCGCGACGCACTCGTCCCGTTTGGTAACGACAAGTACCCGCGCTTCAAGCAGTGGTGCGATGAGTACTTCTTCCTCAAGCACCGCAACGAGCCGCGCGGCGTGGGCGGCGTGTTCTTCGACGACTTTTCCGAGCTGGGCTTCGAGGGCAGCTTCGCGATGATGCGTGCCGTGGGCGATGCCTTCCTCGCCGCCTACCTGCCCATTGCCGAGCGCCGCAAGGCCATGGTCTTCGGCGAGCGCGAGCGCGACTTCCAGGCGTATCGCCGCGGCCGCTATGTCGAGTTCAACCTGGTGTTCGACCGCGGCACGCTGTTCGGCCTGCAGTCGGGCGGGCGCACCGAATCGATCCTGATGTCCATGCCGCCCATTGTGAAGTGGCGCTATGACTGGCATCCGGAGCCGGGCACGCCGGAGGCGAAGCTCTACACCGACTTCCTCAAGCCGCGGGACTGGGCATCGGCGTGAAGCGCATCGGTCTCCTGGGCGGCAGCTTCGACCCGCCGCACAACGCGCACCTCGCGCTGGCCCGCACGGCGCTGGAGCACTTGCGCCTGGACGAGCTGTGGTGGCTGCCGCAAGGCCATGCCTACCAGAAGACCCGCGCGCTTTCGAGCAAGGCCGACCGGCGCGCGATGCTCGAACTGGCCATCGCCGGCGAGCCGCGCTTCCGTCTCGAGGACTGCGAGCTCGAACGCGACGGGCCGACCTACAGCATTGACACTGTCCGCGAGCTGTCAGCCCGTGAACCCGCCGACTGGTTCTTCATCATCGGCCAGGATCAGTACGCCAACCTCCACACTTGGCGCGACTGGCCGGAGTTGTTGCAGCGTGTGACGCTGGCGGTGGCTGCCCGCGAAGGCACCCCCGTCGTGGCCACCCCCGAAATTGCCGCTGTGCCGCACCGCGTGGCCCTGCTGCCCCTGCCGCGAATGGACGTCTCGTCCACTGCCATCCGCACCGCCGCCACCGAAGGCCGGGATTACACCGACATGGTGCCCGGCCCGGTCGCGCGCTATATTGACCAACACCACCTCTACCGAGGCATCCCCAGGAGCTGAATGGACATCCGTAAACTGCAACGCGCCATCGTCGATGGTCTGGAAGACGTGAAGGGCCAGAACATCGTGGTCTTCAACACCGAGCACCTGTCGCCGCTCTTCGAGCGCGTCGTCATCGCCTCGGGCACGAGCAACCGGCAGACGAAGGCGCTGGCCTTCAGCGTGCGCGACGCGGTCAAGAAAAAGGGCTTCCCGGTGATGCGCACCGAAGGCGAGGACAACGGCGAATGGATCATCGTGGACTGCGGCGCGGCCGTGGTGCACGTGATGCAGCCGGCCATCCGCGACTACTACCACCTGGAAGAGATCTGGGGCGAGAAGCCGGTCAAGCTCAAGCTGGACGGCAAGGCCACGCGACTCGTGAAGGCCGAGGGCTCGGACGACGACGAGGACGACGAACCCGCGCCGGCGGCCAAGAAGGCGCCGGCCAAGAAGGTGGCTGCGAAGAAGGCCGCCCCTGCCAAGCCGGCCGCTGCCAAGCCGACCGCTGCGAAGGCACCGGCGGCCAAGGCACCGGCCAAGACTGCGGCGAAGAAGGTCGTGGCCAGGAAGGCACCGGCGAAGAAGGCTGCTGCACCCAGGGCCGGCGTGACCCGCACGGTGGGCGTGAAGAGCGCGGCCGCGAAGACCACGGCGGCCAAGAAGGCGCCCGCCAAGAAAGCACCGGCCAAGAAGGCCGCGGCGAAGAAGACCTCGTCGCGTGCCTGATCTGACCCGCGCTTCGTGAAGCTCATCCTCGCCGCTGTCGGCCAGCGCCAGCCGGCGTGGGCCGACACGGCCTATGAGGACTTCGCCAAGCGCTTCCCGCCGGAGATGCGGCTGGAGCTGAAAGCCGTGAAGGCCGAGCCTCGTGGATCGAAGACGGCCGAACAGCTCATGGCCGCGGAGGCGTCCCGCCTGGAAGCAGCCATTCCCAAGGGTGCCCGCCGCATCGTTCTCGACGAGCGCGGCACGCGGCTGACCACCGTGCAACTGGCCGAGCGCATGAAGGCCTGGATGAACGATGGCCGCGATGCGGTCCTGCTGATCGGCGGCCCGGATGGTCTCGACGCGAAACTCAAGGCCACGGCCGACGAGACGATGCGCCTGTCCGACCTCACCTTGCCCCATGCCTTCGTGCGCGTGCTGCTGGCCGAAGCCCTCTACCGCGCCTGGACGGTGATGGTGAACCACCCCTACCACCGCGAATAGGGCGGCGCATCAGCGCGCGCAGCGGAAGTCCGGGTCGGCCTTGTAGCGCAGCAGCAGCGCCGCCAGCGCTTCGTCGTGCCCCCATCGCGCCATGTCCAGCGGCGTGATGCAATCGCCGCCGGCCTGGGCGCGGCCGTTGGGATCGGCGCCATGCGCCATCATGAACTCGATGATTCGAAGCGTGTCGGCGGTGCAAGGCCGGTGCTGGCCGCAGCCGGACACCAGGTGCATGAGGCTGCTGGGCTCCGTGGAGCTTCTGGGTGCGTTCGGATCCGCACCCAGCTGCACGAGCAGCTCAGCCGTGGCGAGGTTGTGCGTGCGCACCGCTTCGATCAACGGCGGGTCGCCGTCGCGGTCGCGCTGGTTCGGATCGGCGCCGTGTTCCACCAGCAGCCGCAGCACCTGCGGGCCGTCCTCACCCCAGCCGATGGTGCGCTCTGCGAGGGACACCCCGCGTGCCGACAGGCCGCGGCTGAACCACAGGTTCAAGGTCTCGATGCGGCGGGGCCGCTGGCCGGCGGCGACGGTCTGCAGCATCGGCGCCATGCGTTTGTCGTCCTTGGCCACATCCCGGTCCAGCAGGAACGCAAACATTGCCAGGCGATCGTCCAGGGACTTGGCCTGGGCATCGGGAACTTGCGAAGGCATGTTCCCGACGGCCAGCACCAGCAGGTTCATCGCATCGGCCTTGTCCGGGTGGGCCTGCACCAGCTGCCGCAGTTCGTCGGCCTTGCCGGCTGTCGCTGCCTTCTCCATGCGCTCGGTCCAGGACAGGGGGCGCAAGGCATCGGCGGCCATCAGGCTCCCACACAGCAGCACGCCGAGCGGGTTCTCGCAGAGCTGGCCGTCGTTGGACGCGTCGGCATGCGGCGCAGCGAGGGCGATGGCGAATGCGGCGAGAAAGGCGTGGAAGGGGCGCGAGCGGGTCATGGAACGCAAGCGTACCGCGAGCCGCTCCGGGAAAGCCGGCGAGGCAGGAACCCGCCTGCGCGGTCACAATGCGCGACCACAGCCAATGCGCCGAATCGTTCATGCCTCATGACTTCGTCTACCTTGCGTCCCAGAGCCCGCGCCGCCGGCAATTGCTGACTCAGCTGGGCGTCAGGCACGAGCTGCTGCTGGCCGATGCGCACGAGGATGCCGAATCGCTGGAAGCCGAGATCAAGGGCGAGGCGCCGCACGACTACGTGCACCGCGTGACGCTGGCCAAGCTGGACGCCGCGAAGAAGAGGCGCAAGCACCGCGGACTGGCGCCGTCACCCATCCTCTGCTCCGACACCACCGTGGCCATCGGCCGGCGCATCCTCGGCAAGCCCGCGGATGCGGACGATGCCTTCAACACCTTGTCCATGCTGTCGGGCCGCACGCACCGCGTCATCACCGGCGTGGCCGTGGCATGGGGGCGCCGACAGGAGATCCTGGTCAATGTCTCCAAGGTCCACTTCGCTCCCGTGAGCGAGCAGGAGATCCGCCGCTACATCGACGGCGGTGAGCCCTTCGGCAAGGCCGGCGCCTATGCGATCCAGAGCACGGCATCGGCATGGATCAGCCGCATCGAGGGAAGCTACTCCGGTATCATGGGTTTGCCCTTGTACGAGACCGCGCAGTTGATGAAACAGGCCAAGGTTCGCTTCTGATGCAAGACATCCTCATCAACTGGGCCCCCCAGGAAACGCGTGTCGCCGTCGTCGAGAACGGCGCGGTGCAGGAGCTTCACGTCGAGCGCACGCTGGAGCGCGGGCTGGTGGGCAACATCTATGCGGGCCGCGTGGCGCGCGTGCTGCCCGGCATGCAGTCGGCCTTCATCGACATCGGCCTCGAACGTGCGGCCTTCCTCCACGTGGCCGATGTGCACGTCAACGGCGGCACCGCGCGCAGCAGCGAGCAGAACAGCGCGCCGCAGACACCCATCGAGCGCCTGGTCTTCGAAGGCCAAACGCTCACGGTGCAGGTCATCAAGGACCCCATCGGCACCAAGGGTGCGCGGCTGTCCACGCAGATCAGCATCGCCGGCCGGCTGCTGGTGTTCCTGCCGCAGGACGACCACATCGGCATCTCGCAGAAGATCGGCTCGCCCGAGCTGCGCGAGCAGCTTCGTGCACGCATGGCCGTGCTGGTGGGCAAGCCTGAAGAAGGCGGCGGGGGCGGCTTCATCCTGCGCACGAACGCCGAGGAAGCCACCGACGACGAGCTGGCCGACGACATCGCCTACCTGCGCAAGACCTGGACGTCCATCCGCGAGCGCAGCTTCAAGTCGCCCGCGGGCACGCTGCTGCACCAGGACCTGAGCCTGGCCGAGCGCGTGCTGCGCGACCTGGCGCACGACACCACGCAGTCCATCCGCATCGACTCGCGCATGCAGTTCGATGCGCTCAAGGCCTTCGGCGTGGACTTCACGCCCACGTCGGTGAGCAAGCTGGAGCTGTACAAGGGCGAGCGGCCCATCTTCGACCTCTACAACATCGACGAGGAGATCGAGAAGGCGCTGGCGCGGCGGGTGGACCTGAAGTCGGGCGGCTACCTCATCATCGACCAGACCGAGGCGCTCACCACCATCGACGTGAACACCGGCGGCTACGTCGGCGCGCGCAACTTCGACGACACCATCTTCAAGACCAACCTGGAAGCGGCCGGCGCCATCGCGCGGCAGCTGCGGCTGCGCAACCTGGGCGGCATCATCATCGTCGACTTCATCGACATGGCGCGCGAGGAGCACCAGAACTCGGTGCTCGGCGAGTTCCGCAAGCAGCTCGCGCGCGACCGCACCAAGATCACGGTGAGCGGCTTCACCCAGCTCGGCCTGGTGGAGATGACCCGCAAGCGCACGCGCGAGTCGCTGGCCCACATGCTGTGCGAGCCGTGCCCGACCTGCCAGGGCAAGGGCCAGGTGAAGACGCCACGCAGCGTCTGCTACGACATCCTTCGTGAAATCCTGCGCGAAGCGCGGCAGTTCAATCCGAAGGAATTCCGGGTGATTGCCGCACCATCCGTGGTTGAGATGCTGCTGGACGAGGAAAGCCAGCATCTGGCGGGCCTGAGCGATTTCATCGGCAAGCCCATTTCATTGCAGGCGGAGGCGACCGGGTCGCCGGAACACTACGACATCGTCCTGCTGTAGAGACCGCACACACCGAGGGCGAGAGGAATCGTGGAGATTGCACATGCAGGGGCGGCGGATCGCCCGGCCCTGGGAACCAACGCCGGCAATGGCTGGCTGTTCGCCCTGTTCGTGGTGACGGCACTGGCCTTGTGGATCGGCTCGTCCGCCTACACCAACACCGCCTTGTTCCCCGACGTGACCGAGCAGTTCATCTGGTCGAAGTCGCTGGAATGGGGCTACTACAAGCACCCGCCGCTGACGACCTGGCTCTTCGCCGGCGCGACCGCGGTGTTCGGGCTCAACACCTGGGTGCCCGGCGTGCTGTCGGGCGCATGCCTGGCCGTCACCGGCCTGCTGACCTGGCTGATCGCCGCGCGCGTGCTGGGCCGCCGCGCGGCGTTCTACTGCCTGCTGCTGTGGAGCCTGCAGCAGCAGTTCAGCCTGCGTGCCTACATGTACAACCACAATGTGCCGCTGCTGATGTGCGTCGCATTGAGCGTCTGGGCCTTGCTGGAGGCCTGTGCCCGTCCTGAACGCACGCGGGGTTGGGTGCTGGTGGGTGTTGCCGTCGGGTTGGCGATGATGTCCAAGTACCAGGCCGCCATCCCCCTGACCGGCGCCCTGTGGGCCCTGTGGCGCACCGGCCAATTGGCCCGGCCCGAGGTTCGGCGCGGGCTGCTGTGGGCGCTGGGTGCGGCGTTCATCGTCTGCCTGCCTCACCTGGTCTGGCTGCAGACCAGCCACGGGCTGCCTTTCCAGTACGCCTCCAAGCACCTTGAGCACCATGATCTGCCCGCCCGGCTCTCGAATGCGAGCAAGTTCGCGGTGCTGCAACTGCGCACCGTCTGGGTGGCCATCCTGTGCGGCCTGCTGTGGGCTGCCGTTGCATGGCGGAGTCGGTCGCCGGTCGCTCACGATGTGAGCGACCGCCCAGGCATGGACGCGCGGGCGCGCCGCGCCTGGATCCAGGGGCTGGTCCTCCTGCCCTTGGCGGCGGTGCTGTGCACTGCGGTGATCGGCGGCGCGCACCTGCAGGGGCAGTGGGGCGTGCAGACCCTGCAGTTCGCATCGCTGGCGCTGGTGGCCTGGTTCACCGCCCGCTGGCGCTTTCCCTCGCTGGGCACGGCCCTGGGCATCGCCTTCGCGCTTCACGTGCTGGGCGTGGCGCTGGTGACGGTCGAGGGGGTGAAGCAGTCCAAGGGCACTGCGCTCACCGGGCATGTCATCCAGTTCGGACAAGGGCAGGTGATCGCAGATTCGATCAGCCGCGACTGGCACCGCGTGACCGGCTGTCCGTTGCGCTACGTCGTGGGTGACGCGCACCTGGCCGGGCTGGTGTCGGCGTACTCGCCGGAGCATCCGTCGGCGCTCGAAGACGGCGAGTTCTGGAAGAACCCGTGGATCACGCCGGAGAAGCTGAGCGCGGCGGGGTCGGTCATCATCGCCACCCGTGCCGACCTGCTGCCGGCCAATGCGATCCACACGCCGGAGATGGTCTTGCCCGCCGTGGTGTGGCGCCGTGAAATGGCCTTGGTGTGGGGGATCGTGCCGCCGACCGAAGCCTGCCGCTGACGGTCCACAATCGGCCCCCATGTTCTCGATCATCATCCCCAGCTGGAACAACCTCGACTACCTGCGCCTGTGCGTGCAGAGCATCCGCAAAAACTCGGCGCATGCGCACCAGATCATCATCCACGTCAACGACGGCAGCGACGGCACGCGTGACTGGGTGAAGCAAGCCGGCGTGGACGCGACCTTCTCCGACGGCAACGTCGGCATCTGCTGGGCCGTCAACGAAGCGGCCATGCATGCGAGGTTCGATCATGTCCTTTACCTCAATGACGACATGTATTGCCTGCCGGGCTGGGACACCGCGCTGCTGGCGCGGGCTGAGCGCATGCCCTCGGACCTGTTCATGCTCTCGGGCACGATGATCGAGCCCCGCGACACCGGCAACCCCTGCGTGGTGGTGGGCGACTTCGGCGACACCGTGGGCAGCTTCCGCGAAGCCGACTTGCTGGCCGCGGCTCCCGGCCTGCGGCGAGGCGACTGGGCCGGTGCCACCTGGCCGCCGACGCTGGTGCATCGCCGCTGGTGGTTCAAGTGCGGCGGCTACAGCACCGAACTCTCGCCGGGCATGAGCAGCGACAACGACTTCTCCATGAAGCTGTGGCAGGCGGGCTGCCGGCATTTCATCGGCGTGGGCGACTCGCTGGTCTATCACTTCCAGTGCAAGTCCACCGGCAAGGTGGTGAAGAACGACGGCAGGCGCCAGTTCCTCGACAAGTGGCGCATGACGCAGTCCACCTTCGACAAGTTCTACCTGCGGCGGGGCCAGGTGTCCGACGGGAATGCCCTGCCGGAGCCGCAGGACACGCCAGCCCTGCGATGGGCATTGCGCAAGGCGGACCTCAAGCGGCGGCTCAGCCGCTGAGGTGCGCGCTGCTCAGCGCGACACGCGCCGCTTGAGCCAGAACCACGGTGCCAGCAGCCACGGGCACGCCGCATACACGCCCAGCCGGATGCGCAGCGACCACGGGACCGAGGATGCACCGCACAGCACGGCGAGGCGGCCCCCCAGGGTCTTCGCATCGAACAGGTCCCGGATGAAGGTCTCCCGCGCGAGCCGCGTTTCAAGCGTGGCCTGGACGGCATCGAGCTGCCCCATCGTGCGTGCATCCGCCAGCAGCAGCGGCAGCTCCACCAGGGCATGTCGGTTGTTCTTCAATAGCCGGGCGACCACGTCGCTCGCATGCAGCGTGCGCACGCGGCGCGAGATGCCGCCGCGCCGGTAGCGCACCAGCGGTTCCGGCAGCGACATCGCACCGCCCGAGCCGATGGCGCGGAACACCATCACCAGGTCCTCCGCGACCACGCCTTCCGGCAGGGGGCCGAAGCGGTCCAGGAGCCGGCGCGTCCAGGCCTGCGCGGCGCCCACCACATGCGGGGGCTGTGCGAGCCAGTCGCGCAGGTCGCGATAGCGGCCCAGGTCTGACGGCGAGATGACCGAGTGGGTGCGGCCCTGTGCATCGATGTCCTCCAGCGATGCCGCGATCAGGTCGACCTTCCTGCCGGTGGCCAGCCAGGCTTGCACGGTGCGCGAGCAGCGGTGCGGCAGCGAGACATCGTCGCCGGCCGTCACGAACAGGAGCTGTGCCTCCGGGCACAAGGAGGCCGCATGGCTCAGGTGCGCACCGATGCCCAGGTTGCGCGGATTGCGGTTGAGCACGATGCGGTGCGGACCCTGGTAGTCGTCCACCAGCCGCTGCATGAGATCGAAGCTGCCGTCGCTGGAGGCATCGTCGGACACGACGATCGTCAGCGGCGAGTAGTCCTGCGCCAGCGCGGCCTCGATGGCGGCGCCGATGGTGTGCACCTGGTTGTAGGCGATCAGGAGCATCGCCACCTCGGGCTTGTCGTCGTCGGCGGTGGGCAGGGTGTGGGGCATCGGAGGAACTGGGTGGCTGCTGCTTATGATTCTCGTATGAACTTGCGACCGTGCCGCCCATGAGCTTGCCCATCCAGGAGGACGCCTGGCCAGACCAGGACCTCGAACCCGTCGGGCGGTGCCCCGTGTGCGGTGACGGCCGGCGCGCGGTGTGGCGCGAGCAGGTCACCGACGCAGCATTTCGCGCGGCACCCGGCCGCTGGACCTTGTGGCGTTGCCAGGCTTGCGAGACGGCCTATCTCGACCCGCGGCCGACGGCGGCGTCCATCGGCCGGGCGTACAGCCGCTACTACACCCATGCCGAGCCCGCGAAGAACTTCCTCGTGCCCGGTGACAGGCCGGACCTGCGCTTCAAGCGCGCGATTCACCTGAGCCACTACCGGCGCGACTATGGACACCCGTCGGATGAAGCGTTCCCCCTGGGATGGCTGGCGTTCGCGTGGAGTCCCTGGCGCCGCGCACGGGCCGGGCAGTTCATCCGGCATCTGCCGGCGCCGTCCACGCGGGCCGATGTGCTGCTGGACGTCGGCTGCGGCGATGGCGGCTTCCTTCGTGTGGCGAGGGCGCTGGGGTACCAGGCGCGCGGCATTGAATTCGATCCGGTCGCAGCGGCCACGGCGCAGCGCGAGGGTTTCGAGGTGTTCGTGGGCGGGGTCGATGATGCACCCCTGCCCGATGCCGGACTGGCGCAGGTGAGCTTGAGCCACGTGATCGAGCACCTGCATGATCCGGTCGCGGCACTGCGGCGCCTGCACCAGGCCTTGCGTCCCGGCGGACGCATCTGGCTGCAGACGCCCAACATCGATTCGCGCGGCGCCGAGCGTTTCGGCGTGGCGTGGCGCGGGCTGGAGGCACCGCGCCACCTCGTCATGTTCAATGCCGCCAGCCTGATGACGGCATTGCGGCACGCGGGCTTCGTGGACATGCGCCTGATGCCGCCGCAGCTGGACGCGGCGTTCTACATCGAGCAGAGCACGGCGATGGCAGCCGGCCTGGATCCTTACCAGGGCGACCGCGGTCGCCGCCGTGCGGCACGCCGCGAAGGCAAGGCCTGGGACAGGGACGCGCTGAAGCATCCGGAGCACGCGGAGTCGATCACGGTCGTGGCCCGCAGGCCTTGAACGCGTGCTGGGTCGAGGCGGTCAGGACGCAGTCTTCACGCTGCCCGGCGCGATGGCTTCGGCATGCCGCAGCAAGGCATCGAGGTGGGCATCGACGCCTGGGTCGTAGCTGAGGGCGGCCAGCGGGGCGGCGATGCGGTGGGTGCCCGCACGCCAGCGGTCGACGGCCTGCGCGATCGCACGGCCGAACGACGACGGATCGTCCCGCGTGAAGCTCATCGCTGCCGAACTGCGGACCACCTCGGCACAACCTACCGTGTCGGCCACGACGATGGGCGTGCCGCACAGCACCGACTCGACGCCCACCAGCCCGAAGGGTTCAAACCGTGATGCGATGACGGTGAAGTCGGCCGCCCGGTAAGCGTCCTCGATGTCGCTGCGATAGCCCAGGTAGCGGATGTTGGGTGACTGCACGTCGATGGGCCGACCGGCGACGGCGAGTGACACGGGCAGGGTGGTCGCGCGGAAGAACTCCACCAGTTGATCGAGCCCCTTGCGCTTGTGGCCGGTGGAGACCAGCAAGAACGTGGCCCGGTCGGCGGGCAGTTGCAGCGCCTGACGCAGTTGCTCGCGCCGCGCCGTGTCGACAGTGTGGAAGCGATCGGTGTCCACCGGCGGATACAGCACGTCGATCTTCGCCGCAGGAATGCCGTAGAAGCGCTGCACCTGCTCGGCCATCAGCCGCGAGTGCGCCACGATGACTTGCGAGCGTTCGAGGTGCGCGCGTTCCAGCGAAATCTTCCAGCGGTCGATCGTCCGCGTCGGCAACTGCATCGCTTCGAGGAAGCCCGGGTGCGTGCTGCCGCAGATGGCGATGTCCGCGGCGCCGGTCTGGTTGCAGGCGATGAGCGGGTGCAGGTTCAGGCGCTTCTTGAGGCGCCGCAGCCGCCAGTCGAACCACATGTCGCGCAGCTTGCCCGGCACGAAACCCGTGGGCACTTGCACCGCGTCGACCCACTGGGCCTCGGGCAGCGAGGGATCGATCTTCTTGGCGACCAGCACCGGCCGCACGCCGCGCTGGTGCAGGCCGCGCACCAGCGTCAGCGCGTAGCGTTCGATGCCGCCGCTCATGCGCAGCGCGTGGTTGGAGATCGCCAGTGGCATGCGTCGTCAGGTCTTGAACTGCAGTGCATGCAGCCGGGCGTAGAGGCCCGCGCTGGCCAGCAGTTCGGCGTGAGTTCCCTGCTCGACGACGCGGCCGTCTTCCAGCGCCACGATGCGGTCTGCGCGCTCGATGGTCGACAGGCGGTGCGCGATGACGAGGCTGGTGCGGCCCGCCATCAGCCGCTCCAGGGCTTCCTGCACGAGGCGTTCCGATTCCGAGTCGAGCGCCGAGGTGGCTTCGTCGAGGATCAGGATGGGCGCGTCCTTGTAGATCGCGCGGGCGATGGCCAGGCGCTGGCGCTGGCCGCCGGACAACTGGCTGCCGTTGTGGCCGATGACCGTGTGCACGCCCTGGGGCAGCGACTCCACGAAGTCCAGCAGGTTGGCGGCGCGCAGCGCGTCGGTCACGCGCTTCGGGTCGGCGTCTCCACCCAGCACCACGTTGGCTTCGACGGTGTCGTTGAAGAGGACGACGTCCTGGCTCACCAGGGCGAACTGGCGGCGCAGGGCGTGCATGTCCCACTCGCGCAGTGGCATGCCGTCGAGCAGGATGCTGCCTGCGCTGGGTTCGAGGAATCGGGGCAGCAGGTTCACCAGCGTCGTCTTGCCCGCACCCGAGGGGCCGACGAGCGCCACGGTTTCACCGGCCTCGATGCGCATCGTGACCCGATCGAGTGCGGCCGCCTGGTCGTCGCGGTATTGCAGCGACACGTCGCGCAGTTCGATGACCCCTGCCGGACGCGCCGGCACGAAGCTGCCGCCGGTTTCGGTCGGCGACTGCTCGATGAGATGCACGCCGCGCTCCAGGGCCGCCAGGCCGCGGGTGACCGGACCGGACACTTCGGACAAATGCTTGATGGGCGCCACCAGCTGCAGCATGGCCACCACGAAGGCCACGAAGTCGCCGACCGTCCTGCCGCTGGCGTGCCCGCTTTGCCACAGCGCCGCCATGATGACGGCCGACAGCACGATCGCGGCGACGACCTGTGTGATCGGCGTCATCGTCGCCGCTGCCACCGTGGCCTTGATGGACAGGCGGCGCAGTGAATCGCTGACGCGATGGAAGCGCGATGCCTGGCCGGCCTGCGCGGCGTGCAGGCGCACGATGCGCCAGGCCTGGACGTTTTCCTCGACCACGTAGGCCAGCTCGTCGGTGGCCTGCTGGGTCTCCAGTGTCAGCCGGTGAAGCCGCTTGCTGAGCACGCGCATGACCAGCGCGACGGGAGGAAAGAGCAGTGCGACGAACAGGGTGAGCTGCCAGTTGAGGACCAGCAGGTACACCATCAATGCGACCAGTGTCAGCGCGTCGCGCACCAGGGTCTGCAGCGAGTTCACCAGGTGGACGGCGCCGGTCTGCACCTCGAAGGTCAGCGTGTTGACGAGGCTGCTCGCCGAGTGCCGCGAGAAGAGCGCGGGCTGCGCGTTCAGCAGCCGCGCGAACATGGCGGCGCGCATGTCCAGCATGCCGCGGTTGGCGGCCCACGACAGCCCGTACTGGGCGAGAAAGCCAGCCAGCCCGCGCAGGCCGAACAGGCCGATGATCGCGACCGGCACCTGCCACAGTGGAAGTGCGTTCTTCGCGAACCCGCGGTCCAGCAGCAGCTTGAGGAAGGCGGCGATCATGGGCTCCGTCGCGGCGCCGATGATGGATCCGGCCAGTGCGATCAGCAGCCCCGACCGGCTGGCCCGGAAGAACGGCGCGATGCGTGCGATGCGCAGCTTCAGGGGCAGGTCTGGAGACGTCATGGGGCGGCATTATCGTTGCCTACAATGCGCGGGCTTCGCGCGAGCCCTATGCCAGCCATCCAACTCTCGGTCATCCTCATCACCCGCAATGAAGAGCGCAACATCGCGGGCTGCCTCGAATCCGTGGCGTTTGCCGATGAATGGATCGTCGTCGACTCCGGCAGCACCGACCGCACCCGCGACATCGCCGAGCAATTCGGGGCAAAGGTCGTCGTCACCACCGACTGGCCGGGCTTCGGCAAGCAAAAGGGCCGCGCGCTCGCGCTGGCCACGGGGCGCTGGGTGCTCAGCATCGATGCGGACGAGCGGGTCAGCGAGGAGCTCGCCCGCAGCATCCGCGCGGTGGTGGACGGGGACACATCCGGACATGAACCACACGCTTCCTCGCAAGTCGCCGGTGGCGGCACGGTAGGTTTCGAGCTTTCACGCCTGTCGAGCTTCTGCGGCCAGTGGATGCGCCACGGGGATTGGTACCCCGACCGTGTGCTGCGGCTGGTCCGCCGTGACCGCGGACGCTTCTCCGACGACCTCGTGCACGAACGGCTCATCGTCGATGGCCCGGTCGGCCGCCTGAAGGGCGAGTTGCTGCACGACAGCATGCCGACGCTGGACAATGCGATCGAGAAGATGAACCGCTACACGAGCGGCCGTGCGGTGGACAAGCTGCGCTCGGGGAAGTCGGGCGGCCTGGCATCGGCGTTGCTCCATGGTGTGTGGGCGTTCGTGCGCTGCTATTTCCTTCGTCGCGGCTTCCTGGACGGGCGCCTGGGCTTCGTCCTGGCGGTCTACGTGGCCGAAGGAACGTACTACCGCTACTTGAAGATGGGCCTGCTCGCGAAGCAGGGTGGTTGAACCAAGTTGTAAAAGCAGGGTCATGACATCCCATGGTGAATCGACGACAGATCTTCCTTGCCGCTGGCCTCCTCCTGGCCAGCCTTCCTTCGTTGGCCCAGTTCCGCGTCGAAATCTCCGGCGTCGGCGCCGTGCAGGTGCCCATCGCGGTGGCGAAGTTCCGCGACGAGGACCGCGCCACGCAGCAGCTGTCCACCATCATTCGTGACGACCTCAAGCGCAGCGGCCTGTTCCGCGATGTCGAGACGTCCGCCATCGTCGACGAAGCGGCGCAGCCCGCCATGGCCGATTGGCGCAACAAGGCGGCCGATGCGCTGCTGGGCGGCTCGGCCACGCGCCTGGCCGACGGCCGCTACGACGTGCGCTCGCGGCTGTGGGATGTGGTCAAGGGCAGCGAGATCGGCACGCTGAACACGGTGGTGCATCCCAACGACCTGCGCCTGGCAGCCCACCGCATCGCCGACTTCGTGCACGAGAAGCTCACCGGCGAGAAGGGCGTGTTCTCCACCCGCATCGCCTACGTGGCCAAGAGCCGCCGCAGCTTCTCGCTGCGCGTGGCCGATGCCGACGGCTATGACCCCAGCGGCAAGCCCGAAGGCGAGAGCGTGCTCAACAGCCCCGAGCCCATCATCTCGCCGGCCTGGTCGCCCGACGGCAAGGAGCTGGCCTACGTGTCCTTCGAAGAGCAGAAGGCGGTGGTCTACACCCAGAACATGGCGAGCGGCAATCGGCGTGCCGTGGCCAATTTCCGCGGGTCCAACAGCGCCCCGGCCTGGTCGCCCGACGGGCAGACGCTGGCCGTGACGCTGTCGCGCGAAGGCGGCTCGCAGCTGTACGTGATGCCGCGCACCGGCGGCACCCCGCGCCGGCTGACCAACAGCGGCGCCATCGACACCGAACCCTGTTTCTCCCCTGACGGCCGCAGCCTGTACTTCGTGAGTGATCGCGGCGGCAGCCCCCAGGTCTACCGCATGCCGGTGGCCGGCGGTGCGGCCGAGCGCGTCACCTTCAACGGCAGCTACAACATCAGCCCGAGCATCAGCCCGGACGGCCGCACGCTGGCCTACATCACTCGCCAGGGCAATGCCTTCAAGCTGCAGACGCTGGACCTGCAAAGCGGCACCGTCGCCTCGCTGACCGCCACGACCGACGACGAGAGCCCGAGCTTCTCGCCCAATGGCCGGCTCATCATCTACGCCACCCGGGACGCCGGCCGCGACGTGTTGATGACCACCACGCTCGATGGCAAGATCAAGGCGCGCCTGCCGTCCCCCTCGGCGGACTTGCGCGAACCGGTGTGGGGCCCCTACGGACGTTGAGGGGCGATAGAGTCCGGGAACAAATCGTTGGGTCGAAAGACTCTGAAGCAAGGCGCCGGCAGGAAAGAGCGGCGTCACATCACTGAGAGGAAACAGCCATGAAACTGATTCGTATCGCTCAAACGGGCTTGCTGGCGGTGGCGGCGTCGGCCCTGGTGGCGGGCTGCTCGAGCGTCAAGCTCGACGACAAGCCGGTCGAGGTCAAGACGGCCACGCCCAAGCCGGTGGACCCGAATGCGGGCGCGGATGCAGGCAAGGCCTCGCAATCGGCCGTGACCACGGTGGAGGCGGGCAACAACCGCGCCGCGCAGGATACGAACATCCCCCGCGTCGTCTACTTCGACTTCGACAGCTTCGTGGTGAAGGACGAGTTCCGTCCGACCATCGACGCCAACGCCAAGGTGCTCAGCGTCGACCGCAAGCGCAAGGTGGCGGTCGAGGGCCACACCGACGAGCGCGGCGGCAGCGAATACAACCTGGCGCTCGGCCAGAAGCGCGCCGAGGCTGTCGCCAAGTCGCTCACCTTGCTGGGGGCTGACGACAAGCAGGTGGAAGCGGTGAGCTTCGGCAAGGAACGCCCGGCAGCGCAGGGCAACGATGAAGCGGCCTGGGCGAAGAATCGCCGCGCCGAGATCGTCAACCGCTGACCTGAACGCATCATGACTGTCCAACGATGGGCCGGTGCCGGGGCGTTGGCCTTGGCACTGTTCGCGCCTGCCGCCCAAGCGGGTCTCTTCGACGACGACGAGGCCCGCAAGGCCATCCTCGACCTGCGCCAGAAGCTGGAGCAAAGCAACGAGGCGCAGCGCCAGCGCCAGGCCGAGTTGAACAACCAGATGGCCGAGCAGATTGCGCAGCTCAAGAAGAGCCTGCTCGACTTGAACGCACAGCTCGAGATGCTTCGCGCCGACAACGCCCGCTTGCGCGGGCAAGATGAGCAGCTCACGCGCGACGTCGCCGAGCTCCAGCGCAAGGTCAAGGACACCCAGCAGGGCGTGGACGACCGCATGCGCAAGCTGGAGCCGCAGAAGGTGACGGTGGACGGCCGCGAGTTCATGGCCGATCCGGAAGAGAAGCGCCAGTACGAGGAGGCGATGAACGTCTTCCGCCGTGGCGAATTCGACCCGGCCGCGCAGGCCCTGTCGGGCTTCGTCAAGCGCTTCCCGTCCAGCGGCTACAGCGAAGCGGCCACCTTCTGGCTGGGCAATGCCTACTTCGGCAAGCGCGACTTCAAGAACGCGATCAGCACCTTCCGGTCCTTCGTGAGTGCCCATGCTGACGCCACGCGTGCGCCCGAAGCGCTGCTGGCCATCGCCAATTGCGAGGCAGAGCTGAAGGACAATAAGGCGGCTCGCAAGACCATCGGTGAGCTGATCAAGGCTTACCCGAAGTCCGAAGCCGCGCAGGCCGGCCGCGAGCGCCTCGCCTCTTTGAAGTAAGCATTGCTCGACGACTCTCCCGACCTCGAACGCCGTTTCGGCGGCCTGCGTCGCCTGTACGGTGACGCAGGCTACGCGCGCCTGCGCTCGCTGCGCGTGGCGGTGGTCGGGCTGGGCGGCGTGGGCTCGTGGGCGGTGGAGGCGTTGGCGCGCAGCGGCGTGGCCTCGCTCACGCTGATCGACCTGGACCACGTGGCCGAGTCCAACGTGAACCGGCAGGTGCAGGCGCTGGGCGCGACGCTGGGCAAGTCCAAGGCCGAGGCCTTGCGCGAGCGCATCGCCGACATCCATCCGGGCTGCGTGGTGCATGCGGTGGAAGAGTTCGTCGATGAGAAGAACTGGCCGTCGCTGCTGGCGCAGCCTGTGGATGCAGTCATCGATGCTTGCGACCAGGTGCGTGCGAAGGCGGCCATGGCTGCGTGGTCGCTGGCCACGGGCACACCGCTCGTGCTGTCAGGCGCGGCCGGCGGCAAGCAGCGCGCGCAGGACGTGCTCGTCGACGACATGGCCGACGTGACGCATGACCCGCTCATCGCGTCGCTGCGCCAGCGCTTGCGCAAGCAGCATGGCGCGGCGCGCAAGGGGCGCATCGGCGTGCGCTGTGTCTTCTCCCGCGAGGAAGTGAAGCCGCCGCAGGACGCGGCCTCTTGCGACGTGGATGGCACGCTCAACTGCCACGGCTATGGCTCGTCGGTGGCGGTCACGGCGACCTTCGGCATGGTCGCGGCGAGCGAGGTCATCGCCCTGTTGCTCGCGATAAAGAACAAAAGTTGAAAGGGGCTCTTGCAGACCCTGATTTTTCCAGGCTATACTCTTAGGCTTACTGGGTCGTTAGCTCAGTCGGTAGAGCAGCGGACTTTTAATCCGTTGGTCGCGCGTTCGAGTCGCGCACGACCCACCAACGGCCCAGTTAGAATATTGGTTTGTTGAAAAGAATTCAGGGCTCTTAGCTCAGTTGGTAGAGCAGCGGACTCTTAATCCGTTGGTCGTAGGTTCGAATCCTACAGGGCCCACCAACTAAAACGGCTTGATCGTCTATCGCGATCAAGCCGTTTTTCTTTGCGCTGAACTTTGGTGCCGTGCCGTTCAGGCACCCATCAGCAGCCCCAGCATCTCGCGCAGGTCATTGCGCGATTTCCAGTAGCCCAGGCCGGTGGGAAACCAGTCCAGCGCCGCACCTTCCACCCGCTGCGCCAGGCCCATGGGCGCCACTTCGATCGTGATGCCCTGGCCCTGGGCGGCCTCCTCGAACGCGCGCTTGGCGCGAGGCATGTGATAGCCGTGAGTCACCAGCACGATGTGCGAGATGCCGGCCTTCTTCAGCAAGGGAATGGAGTGGGTCGCGTTCTCGTGGGTGTCGCGCGATTGATCCTCCAGCCACTTGATCGGCCGGTTGAAGTCCTGCGTGGCCATGCGCGCCGCGATCTCCGCCTCCGCCGCACCTTGCCCGGCGGCCAGGCCCACGCCGCCGGTGAAGGCCAGCGGGATGCCGGTTTCGCGCGACAGGTAGTTGCCGTAGCGCAGGCGTTCCGCCGAGAACGCCGTCAGGTTGCTCACGCCGTACTCTGGTGCGAAGCTCTCGGCGCCGCTGCCCAGGACCAGGATCGCGTAGTTGTTCTTGCCCTTGGCGTCGGCTTTCAGTTGAGCGAGGCGGTCCGTCTTGATCGCAGACGGCACCTTGAGCACGAACTGCTCGCAAAAGCGCGAGAAGCCGGTGGTGGAGGTCACCCAGATCCCGGCGACGCCGAGTACCACGATCGTCCAACCCAGGCCGCGGCGGGGAAGGATGAGCCGGGCACCCAGGAGCAGCAGCAGAAGGAAGGGCACGGGCGGCAGCAGCAGTGCGGCCAGCACGGGCTTCCAGGTTTCGATGCCCAACAAGGTGAACAGGCTATTCACGTGGCGTTCCCGACTATTTGGCTGTGTGCGATGGGTCGCGATTGTGCCGGAGCGTGACCGTGTGTTTCAAATTCCTGCAGAGGGTTTTTCGTGCGGGATGCCTCGTCAACCCGCGCGCCTGGGCATGATGCGCGCTCCAATCAAGGAGGAGCCCGCCATGGGAGACCGCGTCGACGAGCTGCGCCAGCGGCTGATCCGCAACCACCAGGACATCGAGCGCAAGCGCGACGTGCGCCCGCCGCTGTACGACTCGACCGGTGCCCGCCTGGCACAAGGCACGGCGGCCACCAAGCTGGGCATCAGCGTGGACACCGTGCAGCCGGGCATGCGTTCATGCCCCTATCACTTCCACTACGCGCAGGAAGAGGCCTTCGTGGTGCTGCGCGGCGAGGGCACGCTGCGGGTGGCCGGCGAGATGATTCCCATCCGCGCCGGCGACACCATCTTCATTCCACCTGGCCCGGAGTATCCGCACCAGATCATCAACACCTCGGATGCGCCGCTCGAGTACCTGTCCATCAGCACCAAGGAGAACCCGGAGGTGGTGGAGTACCCGGACTCGGGCAAGTACCTGGCGTCGGCCTCCCGCGATGGCAATCCGTTTGGCTTTGCCCGGATGCACCGCGAGAAGGACGACCTGGACTACTGGGACGGCGAGCCGTGAGGTGACGATTGGATCGGGTTGTGGCAAAGGTGCGAGCGGGGTGGGCGCGCTGCTGCGCTCATGTCCCCGGGTCCGGGCTTCGCCCGGCCCTCCTCCTTGACTTCGCTACGCAGCACGCCCACCCCGCCCGCACCTTTGCAAGCGGCACCGGTTTTTCTCGTCGAGTGCACCCATCGGTGTGAGCAGCGCAGCGAAGTCGGCCGCAGGCCGACCGCCACAGTCGGAGCCTCTGGCCCATGCCGCCTGCCGCGGCCCCACCGGACAGAGGCGAAAGCAACGCCCCTCAAAGGCCGATCAGGAAAACGCTTGAATCCCCGTCTGCGCGCGGCCCAGGATCAGGGCATGCACGTCGTGCGTGCCTTCGTAGGTGTTGACCGTTTCCAGGTTGATCATGTGGCGGATGACGTGGAACTCGTCATGGATGCCATTGCCGCCGTGCATGTCGCGCGCGGTGCGTGCGATGTCCAGCGACTTGCCGCAGCTGTTGCGCTTGATGAGCGAGATCATCTCCGGCGCGGCCTTTCCTTCATCCAGCAGGCGGCCCACGCGCAGGCAGCCTTGCAGGCCCAGCGTGATCTCGGTCTGCATGTCGGCCAGCTTCTTCTGGATGAGCTGGTTGGCTGCGAGCGGCCGACCGAACTGCACGCGGTCCAGCGTGTACTGGCGTGCCGCATGCCAGCAGAATTCAGCGGCGCCCAGGGCCCCCCAGGCGATGCCGTAGCGTGCCTTGTTCAGGCAGCCGAACGGACCCTTCAGACCGCTCACGTTGGGCAGCAGGTTCTCGGCCGGGACGAACACGTCGTCCATCACGATCTCGCCGGTGATGGACGCACGCAGGCTCATCTTTCCTTCGATCTTGGGCGCCGACAGGCCTTGCATGCCCTTGTCGAGGATGAAGCCGCGGATGGCTTCCTGGCCGCCGACGGTGCCGTCGGCGTTCTCCAGCTTCGCCCACACGACGAACACATCGGCGATGGGCGAGTTGGTGATCCACATCTTGCTGCCCTTGAGGCGGTAGCCGCCGTCCACCGGCTTGGCTCGGCTGAGCATGCTGGCCGGATCGCTGCCGTGGTTGGGTTCGGTCAGGCCGAAGCAGCCGACCCATTCGCCGGTGGCCAGGCGCGGCAGGTACTTCTGGCGCTGCGCCTCGTTGCCGTAGGCATGGATGGGATGCATCACGAGCGAGCTCTGCACGCTCATCGCGCTGCGGTAGCCGCTGTCCACACGTTCCACTTCACGGGCCACGAGGCCGTAGCTCACGTGGTTCACGCCCGGGCAACCGTAGCCTTCAATGGTGGAACCCAGCATGCCCAGTTCGCCCAGCTCGTTCATGATCTCGCGGTCGAACTTCTCATGGCGCGCGGCCATCAGCACACGGGGCTGCAGGCGTTCCTGGCAATATTGGTGAGCGGCATCGCGCACGGCGCGCTCTTCGTCGTTCAACTGGTCATCCAGGCGGAACGCGTCGTCCCATTGAAAAGCGGTCTTCATGGTGTAAGTCTCGTGTGCCGGGGATCGACTGATGATAAGCGTGTGGGGGCTTGACGCCCGGCGGGAGAATCCCCGTTTCACACTCTTCAAACCGAACAAAATCCGGAGCACTTCGATGTCTGCGACGACTGAAATCATCACCCTGGGCGGCGGCTGTTTCTGGTGCCTGGAAGCCGTGTACGAGCAGGTCGAAGGCGTCAGTGCCGTCGAGTCGGGCTACAGCAACGGGCACGTGGAGCGGCCCAGCTACGAGCAGGTGTGCACCGGCAACACCGGGCATGCGGAAGTGGTGCGGGTCAGCTACGACCCGAAGGTGATCAGCCTGCGCGAGATCCTGGAGATCTTCTTCGTCATCCACGATCCGACCACGCTGAACCGGCAGGGCAATGACGTCGGCACGCAGTACCGCTCGGGCATCTACGTCGAGAAGCCCGAGCAGGAACAGGTGGCGCGCGAGGTGCTGGCCGAGGTGAACGCGCACCACGGCGGCAAGGCGGTGACCGAGCTCAAGCCGCTGGCCAACTACAGCCGTGCCGAGGCCTACCACCAGCACTACTTCGCCAACAACCCGGGGCAGGGCTATTGCGCGTTCGTGGTGGCGCCGAAGGTGGAGAAGTTCAAGAAGACCTTCGCGGCTCGGGTGCGCAAGGGCGCCTGACGGGGCGCGTCACGGCGGGCACACCTGGCGACCCGCGGGCCGCACACGCGTTGCGCTGTCGTGGCGCTGCACCGAAAGTTCACGGCGCCAGGCGTTCGCGGATCCAGGCGCCGTCTTCCGCAAGGCGGTAGCGCAGCCGGTCGTGCAGCCGCGACTTGCGGCCCTGCCAGAACTCCCAGGTGTCGGGCACCAGCCGATAGCCGCCCCAGTGTGGTGGACGCGGCGGGTTCAGCAGGTACATCGCACCGTATTTCGCCGCGTTGGCCACCAGCACTGCGCGCGACGCGATCACCTCGCTTTGAGGCGAGGCCCAGGCGCCGATGCGCGAATCGAGCGGGCGCGACTTGAAGTACTCGTCGGACTCCTGCGCGCTGACCTTCTCCACCTTGCCCTCGATGCGCACCACGCGTTCGAGTTCGACCCAGTGGAACTGCAAGGCGGCGAACTGGTCGGCCTCCAGCTCGCGGCCCTTGCGGCTCCTGTAGTTGGTGTACCAGGTCAGGCCGCGTTCGTCGAAGCCCTTGACCAGCACGATGCGCGTGGAGGGCCGGTTGTTCTCGCCCACGGTCGCCAGCGTCATGGCGTTGGGCTCGGGCACCTTCGCATCCAGCGCCTGCTGGAACCAGGTGCCGAACTGCTTCAGCGGCGAGGCGTCGGAAGCCTGCTCGTCCAGTTCGGCGCGTTCGTAGCTCTTGCGGAGGTCGGCGATGTTGTCCATCGGACAAGTATAGGAACGTGCGCTGCAAAGTTTTCGGAACGGCGGTATACCAGCGCCTTCGTCCACGTTGCGAGACCCGCATGACCACCTTCACCGTGAATGGCAAGACGGTCAACGTCGATGCCGATCCGTCCACGCCCGTGCTGTGGGCGCTCAGAGACCATCTCCAGCTCACCGGTACCAAGTTCGGCTGCGGCGCGGCCCTGTGCGGCGCCTGCACGGTGCACCTGAACGGCGCGCCGGTGCGCAGCTGCATCACGCCGATCTCGGCCGTTGCCGGCCAGAAGATCACCACCATCGAAGCCGTGGCCGACGACAAGGTCGGCAAGGCCGTGCAGGCCGCCTGGGTGAAGCACGACGTGGCGCAATGCGGCTACTGCCAGAGCGGGCAGATCATGAGCGCCACCGCACTGCTGCGCGGCAACAGGAAGCCCACCGATGCCGACATCGACGGCGCCATGGCCGGCAACATCTGCCGCTGTGGCACCTATGCCCGCATTCGCGTGGCCATCAAGGACGCCGCCAAGGCGCTGGCCTGAGGAGCACCACCATGAGCTATGAGCAACTGATGACTCGGGTGGGTGCTATCACGCAGGAGCCGGTGGCGAGCGGGCTGGATCGCCGCTCCTTTCTGAAGCTCGGCGCGGCCTCCGGTTTCAGCCTCGGGCTGTTCACCGTGTCCGCGTCTGCAGCGGACGCGCCTGCCGCCGCTCTCAAGCCCTTCCAGAACCCGGCCGCCTTCATCACCATCGACAAGTCCGGTCTCGTCACCGTGATGGTCAACCGCCTGGACTTCGGCCAGGGCGTGATCACCGGCCTGCCCATGCTGGTGGCCGAGGAACTCGATGCCGACTGGGCCAAGGTGCGCGGTGAACTCGCGCCGGCAGGCGACGCCTACAAGGACCCGGGCTTCGGCATCCAGATGACCGGCGGCTCCAGCGCGCTGCACAACTCCTGGCAGCAATACCGCGAACTCGGCGCCCGCGCCCGGGCCATGCTGGTCGCGACTGCGGCGCAGCGTTTCGGTGTGGATGCATCGGCCTGCAAGGTCGCCAACGGCGTTGTGTCCGCGGGCGCCAAGCGCGCCACCTTCGGTGAGCTTGCCGCCGATGCGATGAAGCAGCCCGTGCCCGACAAGGTTGCGCTCAAGGATGCGAAGAACTTCAAGATCATCGGCAAGCGCACGGGGCGCCTGGATGCTGCCGCCAAGAGCAGCGGCCGCCAGTCCTTCGGCATGGATGCACGCGTGCCCGGCATGAAGACCGTGCTGCTGATGCACCCGCCGGTGTTCGGCGGCAAGGCTGCGAGCTTCGACGCGTCGCGTGCGAAGGCGATCAAGGGCGTGGTCGACGTGCTGGAGGTCAAGCTCGACCGCGGCGCCACCGGCGTGGCTGTCATCGCCGATGGCTACTGGCCGGCCAAGATGGGCCGCGACGCCGTGCAGGTGCTGTGGAACACCGACGCGGTAGAGAAGGCCGACAGCGACAAGCTGCTCGCGCAATACCGCGAGCTCGCGACCCAGCCCGGCGTGAAGGTTCGCGAGGCCGACACCTCGAAGATCGCGAGCGCGCCGAAGAAGATCATCGCCGAGTACACCTTCCCCTACCTGGCGCATGCGCCGATGGAGCCGCTGAACTGCCTCATCGAGTTCGACGGCAGCCAGTGCAAGGTGTCGGCCGGTTCGCAGTTCCAGACCATCGACCAGGCCAACATCGCCGCCACGCTGGGCATCACGCCCGACAAGGTGCAGCTCGCCACGATGATGGCCGGCGGCGGCTTCGGCCGGCGCGCCGTGCCGTCGAGCGACTACCTCGTCGAGGCCGCGAACGTGATGAAGGCCTGGCGTGCTGCAGGCCAGTCGGCACCGCTGAAGATCATCTGGAGCCGCGAGGACGACATCCGCGGCGGCTACTACCGCCCGATGCACGTGCACCGTGCGGAGATCGGTTTCGACGAGCGGGGCAAGGTGCTGGGCTGGAAGCACACCATCGTGGGCCAGTCCATCCTCATGGGCACGCCCTTCGAGCAGTTCATGGTGAAGAACGGCGTGGACTCGGTGATGGTCGAGGGCGTGGCAGACACGCCGTACGAGGTGCCGCTGTCGCTGGACATTCACCACCCCAAGGTCAACGTGCCGGTGCTGTGGTGGCGCTCGGTGGGCCACTCGCACACCGGCTTCGTGATGGAGACGCTGGTCGACGAGATCGCCCGCACGAGTGGCCAGGACCCGGTGGCCTATCGCCGCTCGCTGCTGTCGGAAAAGCACACGCGCCATCGCGCCGCGCTGGACCTGGCCGTCGCCAAGTCAGGCTATGGCAAGAAGACGCTGCCCAAGGGACAGGCCTTCGGCGTGGCGGTGCACGAGTCCTTCAACAGCGTGGTGGCCTACGTGGTGGAAGCCTCGATGAAGGACGGCCAGCCCGTGCTGCACAAGGTCACGGCCGGTGTCCACTGCAACACCGCGGTGAATCCGCTGTCGGTGGAAGCACAGGTGCAAGGCGCTGCGTTGATGGCGCTGGGCACGACCTTGCCCGGCTCGGCCATCACCTTGAAGGATGGCGTGGTGCAGCAGAGCAACTTCGGCGACTACACCGTCGCCCGCATGCCGCAGATGCCGGCGATCGACGTGTTCATCGTGCCCAGCAGCGACCCGCCCACCGGCATGGGCGAGCCGGGTGTGCCGCCCCTGGCGCCGGCATTTGCCAACGCCATCGCGAAACTCACGGGTAACCCCATTCGCGACTTGCCCTTCAAGTTCTCCAATGGGTGAAATCCCTTCCCACGAAAAAACGCTTACGGAGAAAGCCTTAAGTAGACGCCCTCTGGCTGAATGGTCACTCACATCCCATCCTTGATGGTGCGGGGTTCGCGCGAAGCGCATGTGAAACAGTGGACAAGCAGTACTTGGAGGGACGATGAAATCGCGGCCTGCGGTGATCGTGCTGGCAGCTGGAACGGGTTCCCGTTTCGGCGCACCCGGTCACAAGCTCACCCAGAAGCTGGGAGCGTCGACCGTGCTGGGCACCACGCTTCGCCACGCCATCGCGAGCCATCTGCCGGTGGTGGTGGTGACCACCGACGCGCTCGCGGACACGGCGCGCCGGTATGTGGCGTCGCGCGACGTGGTCATCCTGCCCGCCGTGGGAAGCGACGGCACGCGGCCACTGGGCATGGGCTTCTCGATTGCCACGGGCGTGGCGTCGCGACCCGATGCGACCGGCTGGCTCGTGCTGCCGGGCGACATGCCCATGGTGCAGCCAGCCAGCATCCTCGCAGTGGCATCGGCGCTTGAACATCATCCGGTGGCGTATGCGCAGCATCGCGGCCGGCGCGGACATCCGGTGGGCTTCGCGGCCGAGCTCTACTCAGAACTGGCAACCCTCTCGGGGGACGAGGGCGCACGACGCCTGGTGGCCCGTTACCCCGCCCACGGCGTGGAGGTGAGCGACCCGGGCGTGCTCATCGACGTGGACACCGAAGCCGACCTCGAACGCGTGCGGCAATCCCACGCCGATCCGCAGTCGGCCTCGCCGGTCTCTCGTTGACTGCCTCTCGCTGACGCCTCTCGCTGACGTCTCTCGCTGAGCGGTCACGCCGCCAGCGCGTGCTCCCGCGCCAGCGCCACCAGGCGCTCGATCTCTCGGTCCACGATGCCGCATCCGCGCAGGGATGCGGCCGTGCCCAGCAGGTAGTCCAGCGTCGTGCCGTACTTGCCGCAGGCGTTGCGAAAGATGTCAATCAGCGTGTCGTCAGGCAGCGGACCGACGTGGCTCGGGCTCTTGCGGCTGAGCGTGAAGGCCAGCGCCTGCACCGTGCCTTGCGGCGTGCGGCAGGGCAGCCATTTCGGGTCGTAGACGCCGGTGGGCATCTCGCGGTCCCACAGTCGGTCCAGCTCGTCGTTGGCCCGCTCAGGGTCCATGCGGTAGGCCATGCCCCGGCATGAGCCTCCGGACACCAGTGCGAACACCAGCCCGGAGCATTCGGGCGTGCCGCGGTTGATGGTGGAGCGCATCTCGAGCGCGCGGTGATAGCCGTAGACGGTGGCCGGCCGCTGCTCCACCGCATCGAACTCCGGCCGCCAGATGAGCGAGGCGTAGCCGAAGATCCACAGCTCGCGTGCGCCACCCCATTCGGCGCGGACCTTGGCCAGTTGGTTGGCAGGATGACGGGGATGATTCGCAGGATGCGATGTCATGAGCGCCAACTCTATCCGCCCCCGGGATTCCTTGCCGGTAGGAGCATGCCCACAGCACCAGGAGGCCATGGCCGATGTCGCGCTCGCCCCACGGCGCCCAACATGTCAGACTGCACCTTGACGAGACCGCCGCGAGTCAGCCTTGAGCACCGCCATCCTTGCGATCGTCCCCCGCTACCGCCGCTGGCCGGCGGTGCTGGGAAGTCTTGCGGCCGTGCTGGCCGTGGTGGTGGTGTGCCTGGAAGTGCTGGGCTGGCCCTTCCTGGCCGAGCCCATGCAGCGCTGGCTGTCCGGCTCGCTGCATCGACGCGTGAGCTTCGCCATCGACGGCCAGACCCCCGCTTCGGTGGTGGTGCGCGTGCTGGGGCGGGTGAGGGTGGAGGCGCCCCAACTGGTGATCGGCCCGCCGGCCTGGAGCAAGACGCAGCACATGATCCGCGCGAGCGATGCGGTGGTGTCCTTCCACTACAGCGACCTGTGGAACGCCTGGCGCGGCGAGCCCTTGCGCATCCGCATGCTGGAGGCCGACGAGCTGGAGGCGGACATCGAGCGCCTGGCCGATGGACGTGCCTCGTGGCAGGTCGGCACCGGTGCCGATGAGCACGGCCTGCAACTGCCGCTTTTCGATGAACTGAAGGTCCGCAACGGCAGCCTGCGCTGGCGTGATGCGGTGGCTGACCTGCGCCTGGTTGTCGAATGCAAGACATCGGACGCATCGGCGGATGCCATGCCTTCGGCAGCATCGGCCAGTGCGGCGACCCTCTCCGGTGGCCTGGCCTGCAATGCCCATGGCCAGTGGCACAAGCAGCCGGTGGGCATCGTGCTGCAGACGGCGGCGCCGCTGGCCTGGGTGAACCGCGACCCGGCCGGCGAGCGGGTGCCGCTGCTGCTGAACGCGAGCATCGGCGACACCCACGCCACGGTGCAAGGCAGCGCGGTGGATGCGCTGGGCCTGCGCGGGCTGAAGGCGCGCTTCGAGGCCGAAGGCACTTCGCTGGCCGACATGGCGCAAGTGATGGACGTCCGCCTCATCCCGCGGGCGGCCTTCCGGGCGGCCGGCAGTTTCACCGCCGACGACCTCCATTGGCGTCTCGACCTGGACAAGCTCCTGCTGGGCACCAGCACGCTCAGCGGCAGCATCGAGGCCGATCGCGGACGCACGCCGCCGCAGCTGACCGGCCGCATCGACGGCGCGTGGCTGGCATGGCGCGACATCGCCGAAGCGCCGTCGGTGTCACTGGCTTCACGCACCCGCACCGACCTGGGCGCATTCCGCACACTCGATGCGGACCTGTCCATCGACATCGCCCAGGTCGACTTCGGCGATGCCTTCCCGCGCCAGCCGCTGAAGGGCCGCTGGCGATTGCTCAACGGGCACTCGGAATGGCTGCCGGGAGCCGGCACAAAGTTTTGACGATGTAATCAAGTTACTTCACAATCGGCCATCGAGTTACATCGACCTTCATCCAAGAATCCCATGAAATCCACCGTCACCGACGTCACCCGGCGCATCCGTGATCGAAGCGCCAAGACCCGCGAGGCCTACCTGGCCCGCGTCGAGCAAGGCATCAACCGGCCCCGTGGCAGCGACCGCATGGGCTGCGCCAACGTGGCCCACGCCTTCGCGGCCCTGCCAGCCAACGACAAGCTGCGCATCGTGGCCGAGCGTGCACCCAACATCGGCATCGTCACGGCCTACAACGACATGCTGTCGGCCCACCAGCCCTACGAGGGCTACCCGGCACTCATCCGCGAAGAAGCCCACAAGCTGGGCGCCACCGCGCAAGTGGCCGGCGGCACGCCCGCCATGTGCGACGGCGTGACGCAAGGCCTGCCGGGCATGGAGATGAGCCTCTTCTCGCGCGACACCATCGCCATGAGCACGGCCATCGGGCTCACGCACGACGTGTTCGATGCGGCGCTGCTGCTGGGCATCTGCGACAAGATCGTGCCGGGCCTCCTGATCGGCGCCCTGCATTTCGGTCACCTGCCGTGCGTGTTCGTGCCGGCCGGTCCCATGAGCAGCGGCCTGTCCAACAACGACAAGGCCAAGGTGCGCGAGCAGTTCGCGCAAGGCCTGGTGGGCCGCGACAAGCTGCTGGAAGCCGAGTCAGCGGCCTATCACGGCCCGGGCACCTGCACCTTCTATGGCACGGCCAACAGCAATCAGATGCTGCTCGAAGCCATGGGCCTGCACGTGCCGGGCGCGGCCTTCGTGCACCCTCACGACGGCTTGCGCGATGCGCTCACGCGCGAGGCGGTGCGAACCGTGCTGTCCATCACCAAGGGCCAGCGCTTCACGCCCATCGGCAAGCTGGTGGACGAAAAGGTCATCGTCAACGCGATGGTCGCGCTGCTGGCCACCGGCGGCTCGACCAACCACCTCATCCACTGGGTGGCGGTGGCGCGTGCGGCGGGCATCCTCATCGACTGGACGGACTTCTCCGAGCTCTCGCACGTCACGCCGCTGCTGGCGCGCGTGTACCCCAACGGCAGCGCCGACGTGAACCAGTTCCAGGCCGCGGGCGGCCCGGGCTTCGTGATCCGCGAGCTGCTGAAGTCGGGCGTGATGCACGAGGACGTGGCCGCCGTGGCCGAGTCGGGCATCTCGGCCTATGCACGTGTGCCGCATGCCCAAGGGCAGGGCGTCGCCTGGGCCAACCTGCCGGCCAGGAGCGGCGACGAGTCCGTGGTGCGTCCGGCGGACGCGCCCTTCAGCGACAGCGGTGGCCTCAAGCTGCTGACCGGCAACCTCGGCCGCTCGGTGATCAAGGTCTCCGCGGTGCCGGAAGATCGTCACGTCATCGAAGCCCCGGCCATCGTGTTCGAGACGCAGGAGCAACTGCTTGCAGCCTTCAAGGCCGGCGAGCTGGAACGCGACCTCGTTGCCGTGGTTCGCTTCCAGGGACCGCGTGCCGACGGCATGCCTGAGCTGCACAAGCTCACGCCGCCGCTGGCGGTGCTGCAGGGCAAGGGCTTCAAGGTGGCGCTTGTCACCGATGGCCGCATGAGTGGTGCATCGGGCAAGGTGCCGGCGGCCATCCACGTGAGCCCCGAGGTGCTGGCGGGCGGACCGCTGGGCAAGGTGCGCACGGGCGACGTGATCCGCCTGGATGCCGTCACCGGCACGCTGGATGCGCTGGTCGACGCCGCCGAGTGGGCCAGGCGCGAAGTGGCCACGCTCAGCGCCGAGCAGCGCGAGATCAACGCCCATGGCCTGGGCCGCGAACTCTTCGGCGGCATGCGGCGCAATGTGCTCACCGCCGAAGAAGGCGCAGTGACCTGGCTTTGAACGACATCAAGGAATCGACGACCTCATGAACACGCTTGAACTTGCCACCTTCGGCCCGGTCATCCCGGTCATCGTCATCCAGCGCCTCGAAGACGCCGTGCCGCTCGCGCAGGCGCTGGTGGACGGCGGCGTGAAGGTGCTCGAAGTGACGCTGCGCACGCCCGTCGCGCTGCGGGCCATGGAAGAGATCGCCCGCAAGGTGCCGGGTGCCATCGTCGGTGCCGGCACCGTGCGCAACGTCGCTGATGCGCAAGCCGCCAAGGACGCCGGCTGTCAGTTCGCCGTCAGCCCGGGCTACGTGCACGACGTGGGCATCGCCTGCCACAACATCGGGCTGCCCCTGCTGCCGGGCGTGTCCACCGGCAGCGAGGTGATGCAGGCCAACATCGACGGCTACTACTTCCTCAAGTTCTTCCCCGCGATCGCGGCCGGCGGCATCCCCATGCTCAAGGCGCTGGCCGGGCCTTTCCACGACGTGGTGTTCTGCCCGACCGGCGGCATCACGCTGGAGACGGCGCCGCAGTTCCTCGCGTTGCCCAACGTGAAGGTCTGCGGCGGTTCCTGGCTCACGCCGGCCGATGCGGTGGAGGGCAAGGACTGGAAGCGAATCACCCAGCTGGCCCGCGAAACATTTGATCTGCGGCGTGCGTGATCTATGCACACCACGAGCGTTGCGCTTCCCGCACATGAGGGGTGCAAGGCTTTGAGTTGACCCTGAGAATGCGGCCTGTCCGGTGGACTTCGGGCACGTGGGTCGGGAGTTTGAGAAATGACACAGGGGCGCCATTGGGCGCCCCTGTTGTCTTTGTGCGGTTCGAATGAGTGATTGTCGCTACGCCGACAGTCGCTGTTCGATCAGCTCGATCTTGTAGCCGTCCGGATCGGTGATGAATGCGATCACCGTGCTGCCGCCCTTCACGGGGCCGGGCTCGCGCGTGATCGCGCCGCCGAGCGCCTGGGCCTTGTCGCGCACCGCGGCACACGTGGCCGCGACGTCAGGCACGCCGATGGCGATGTGCCCGTAGGCCGTGCCCAGCTCGTACTTTTCCACGCCGTAGTTGTAGGTCAGCTCGATCTCAGCATGCTCCGGGTTGCGGCCGTAGCCGAGGAAGGCGAGGTCGTACTGCTGCTCGGGCCGTTCGGTGGTGCGCAGCAGTTGCATGCCCATCACCTCGGTGTAGAAGCGGATGGAGCGCTGCATGTCGCCGACGCGCAGCATGGTGTGGAGAAGTCTCATCGGCTATTTGGCATCCAGGATGATGCAGGTGGTCGTGGCGTGGGCGAACAGTGTGCCATCGGCACCGACCAGCTTGCCCTGCGCGGTGCCGATGCGCCCACCGCTGTAGATGATTTCGCCCACCGCACGCACCAGCGGCACGCGCTCGGTCAGTGCCTTCACGTAGTTCACCTTGAGCTCCAGCGTGGTGTAGGTCTTGCCCACGGGCAGCAGCGTGTGCACGGCGCAAGCCAGGGCCGAGTCCAGCAGGGTGGCGATCCATCCGCCGTGCACGGTGCCCAGCGGGTTGTAGTGCGCGAACTGCGGCCGGCCCTGGAATTGCACGCGGCCAGGCTGCGCCTCCACAAGGATGAAATCCAGCGCCTGGCTGATGGGCGGAGCGGGAATCTCGCCAGCCAGCAGGGCCTCGAAGATCTGCATGCCGGTCTTGCCGGCGAACTGCTCCGGCCTGCCGACGCCCACGTGCTTCAACCGCTCGCGCATCAGTGCATCGGCGGCCTGCCATTGGGCGAGGGTGTCGTCAGCGGGATTGGCCTGCGTGCTCATGGGGTTTCCTAAAGGTTGCATATGCAATGATTGTAGATACAATCTTTCGCATGCGTCAAAAGACCGCCACCGACACGGTGGCAGCCGTCCCCAAGGGCTGCACCAACCTGAAGCTGCGCCAGCTCAGCCGCGCGGTCACGCGCCACTACGACGCCTACGTCGCGCCGACGGGCCTGAAGAACACGCAGTACTCGCTGCTGTCGCACGTCGTGCTGCTCGGACCTCTCAAGCCGTCGGAGCTGGCAGCCCGCATGCGGGTCGACGCCTCCACCCTGACGCGCAACCTGCAGCCGCTGGTCGCGCAAGGGTGGGTCACGCAAGGGCCCGGCGAGGATGCACGCAGCCGGCTCGTCGAGGCGACCCAGGCCGGGCGCGACAAGCGCGCCGAAGCGCAGCGGGCCTGGAAGCAGGCGCAGCTCGCCTTGAACGCCAGGCTGGGCGACGAGCGCATCGTGGCGCTTCACCAATTGATCGATGACTGCATGGCCGTGCTCGACGCGGCCGATGACGAAGAGGAGTTGTGATGAGCAGCGTGCCCGCGTTTTCCACCCCCGCGCAGCGAAGCGTGCCCACCTTGTTCTGGGTGCTGCTCGCCGCGGCCGGCACCTTCGCCCTGACCATGGGTGCGCGCCAGTCGATGGGCCTGTTCGTCGGCACGCTCAACACCAACACCGGGTTGGGCATCGCGAGCATCAGCCTGGCCTTCGCGTTCGGGCAGTTGTGGTGGGGCCTCACGCAGCCGATCGCCGGCATGGTGGCCGACCGCATCGGTGCCGGCCGCGTGCTGGTGCTTGGCGTGCTGCTGGTGGGCCTGGGCACGGCGCTCGTGCCGTACATGCACACCACGCTCGGGCTGATCCTCGCCATCGGCGTGCTCGCTGCGGGCGGCGCGGGCATGGCGGGGCCGTCGGTGCTCATGGCGGCGACCACGCGGCTGGTGCCGGTCGACAAGCGCGGCATGGCCACGGGTATCGTCAACGCGGGCGGGTCGTTCGGGCAGTTCGTGTTCGCGCCGATCGCTGGTGCCGTCACGCAGGCGGCAGGGTGGGTGGCCTCGCTGCAGACCTTGGCGGCCTTGTCGCTGCTGGCCTTGCCGGCGGCCTGGGTCCTGCGTGGCTCGTCGAATGCGGCGGCAGGCGCAGGCGCTGTCGTGGAAAGCACCGGCACCGTGGTCCGCCGTGCGCTGGCCACGCCGAGCTATCGCTACCTCTGCGCCGGCTTCTTCGTCTGCGGCTTCCACGTGGCCTTCATCGCCACGCACCTGCCGGGCGTGGTGGCAGCCTGCCAGCTGCCTGCCAACCTCGGGCCGTGGTCGCTGTCGATGATCGGCCTGTTCAACATCGTGGGCAGCTTCAGCATGGGCTGGGCCGTGAGCCGCTGGCGCATGAAGTCCCTGCTGTCACTCGTCTACGCTTCGCGTGCGCTGGGCGTGCTGGTGTTCGTGCTCGCGCCCAAGACGCCGGCGGTGATGCTGGTCTTCGCTGCCTTCATCGGGCTGACCTTCCTCTCCACCGTGCCGCCCACGGCGGGCCTCGTCGCCAAGCTGTTCGGCCCGGCGAACATGGGCACGCTGTTCGGCATCGTGATGGTGTCGCACCAGATCGGCGGCTTCTTCGGTGCCTGGCTGGGCGGCAAGTCCTTCGAATGGACGGGCAGCTACAACTGGATGTGGTACGCCGACATCGTGCTGGCCCTGGGCGCGGCGCTGGTGCACCTGCCGATCCGCGAGGCGAAGTTGCCCGCGCGTGCGGTGGCGGCGTAGCACAGCGGCGTGCCGCAGTGGTTGCAGAAGCCTCGTCGCGCGATCTTCGACGAGACGTAGCCCACGTGGCCGCACAGGCAGCCGCCGGTCCGTGCAGGCAGGGCGTTGGCTTCGCTCATGAGGCCTCCTTGACGGCGTCGCGGGCGAGGCGGTCGAGCCAGATCGCCATGCCTTGCGCGTTGAGTTCGACGTCCAGTGCCAGCAGTTCCTGTACCTGCGCGTCGGGCAGCGTCACGCCATGGGCACGGACGCGGTCCAGGTACAGCGTGGACAGTCCGTGGCGCAGGCTCGCGTCACGGTCGGCTTGCCCCGCTGCGGCGTGGCCCAGCGCCACCATGGCATCCAGCGTGGACAGGAACTGGCGGCCGAGTGCCGGCACGCCGTCCACCGGGCCGTAGTGCGTGAGGTACATCCAGGCGGGGTCGAACGAGAGCATGCGCTCGACCGATGCCTTCAGCGGATCCGGCTCGAACTGCACCGGGGTGGTGGTGGGGATGATGAACGCGCCGGCGTCCGTGTCGAACTCGCGGTAGGACAGCCCGAAGGTGTCGCCGGTGAAGAAGCCGCGGCTGCGCGCGTCCCAGATGCAGTGGTGGTGGCGGGCATGGCCCGGCGTGTCGATGAACAAGAGCGCACGGCCGGCGAAGTCCAGCGCGAAGCCGTCGTGTGTGCTGATGACGCGCGACTCGTCCACACCCACGACCTGGCCGTAGGAGCGGTCCAGCTCTTCCTGCCCGTAGACCGCGAGTGCCCCGGCCATCAGTGCGGCCGGGTCGATGAGGTGCCGTGCACCACGCGGATGCACCACCAGCCTCGCGTTCGGCAGCGATTGCATCAGCAGGCCGACGCCGCCCGCATGGTCCAGGTGCACGTGGGTGGCGATGACGTAGTCCACCGCATCCACGCCCAGGCCCAGCGCGGACAGCGCGCCCAGCAGCCGCGGAACCGAATGGTTGGTGCCGGTGTCGATGAAGGCAGCGCGGCCGCGCTCGACCACCAGGTAAGCCGCATCGAACCGGGGCCGGTGAAAGCCCGTGTCGATGACGTGGATGCCCTCTTCGTGGGCGCTGAGGTAGGCGTCGGGGGAGAGCATGATTCGAGGCGGCTGTGGCCAAAGGCGTTGGGCATTCTAGGAAAGGCGGTCCCCATGACACCTCGCGCAAACCCCCGAAGCGTGTCCACCCTGCTGATCGCAATGGCCGCAATGGCCACCGTGTCGCTCGCGGCCTGCACCACCGCCTATGGCCCGCAGGGCCTGCGCAGCGGCGCGTCGATCGACGAGGTGACCGCCTCCCTCGGCAAACCGACTGCGCGCTATCCGCGCGGCGGCGGCGAGCGGGTCGAATACGCCCGCGGCCCCTACGGCAAGCACACCTACATGCTCGACTTCGACACCCAGGGCCGGCTGCTGAAATGGGAGCAGGTGCTGACCGAACCCCGCTTCGATGCCCTGCGCCTGGGCACCTCGCGCGAAGACCTGCTGTTCACACTCGGTCACCCATCCGAAGCGAAACCGCTTCCACACCAGAGCAGAATCCTGTGGTCCTACCGGTACGAAGGGCCATTCTGCAAGTGGTTCCAGGTCGGGCTGGACGGTACGGGCCAGGTGGTCGACACCGGCTACGGCCCGGACCCCTTGTGTGACGACTACCAGACCAGCATCAGCGCGAAATGAGCAGCCCTCCCACCCTCTACGGCATCCCCAACTGCGACAGCGTCAAGCGCGCCCGCGCCTGGCTGGAAGACCGGGGCATCGAGCACCGTTTCCACGACTTCAAGAAGCATGGTGTGCCGGCGGACCACATGGACCAATGGCTCAAGAAGGTGAGCTGGGAGACCTTGCTCAACCGCCAGGGCACCACCTGGCGCAAGCTCGACGACGCCGAGAAGTCCAAGGTGACCGACTCCGCCTCGGCGCGCGAGGCGATGCTGGCGCACTCCAGCCTCATCAAGCGGCCGGTGGTGGAGTGGCCGGACGGGACGGTGACGGTGGGCTTCACTGCCGACACCTTCAAGGCCCATCCGGTGGACTGATCGATCAGGCGGCCATCAACTGGCGCAGCACGAACGGCAGGATGCCGCCGTGCTTGTAGTAGTCCACCTCGATCGGCGTGTCGATCCGCAGCGTCAGCGTCACCCGCTTCTGCGAGCCGTCCGCCGAGGTGATGACCAAGGTTGCATCCTGCTGCGGCTTGATGTGCGCATCGAGTTCGATGTCGAACACTTCGTCGCCCTTGATGCCCAGCGATTGCCAGCTGTCGCTGCCCTTGAACTGCAGCGGCAGCACGCCCATGCCCACCAGGTTGCTGCGGTGGATGCGCTCGAAGCTGCGCGCCACCACGGCCTTCACCCCCAGCAGCTGGGTGCCCTTGGCCGCCCAGTCGCGCGAGGAGCCGGTGCCGTACTCCTCGCCGCCGAAGATCACCGTGGGCACGCCCGCGGCGATGTACTTCATCGCGGCGTCGTAGATGAACATCTTGTCGCCACCGGGCTGGTACAGCGTCACACCGCCTTCCTCCCGGCTGCCGTCGGCACCGGGCGGGATCATCAGGTTCTTGATGCGTACGTTGGCGAAGGTGCCGCGCATCATCACCTCGTGGTGGCCGCGGCGCGAGCCGTAGGAGTTGAAGTCGGCCTTCATCACGCCGTGTTCTTTCAGCCACTGGCCCGCGGGCGATGCTTCCTTGATGGAGCCGGCCGGCGAGATGTGGTCGGTGGTGATGGAGTCGCCGAACAGCGCCATCGCCCGCGCGCCCTTCACGCCCACCTCGTGCACCGGCGGCTCCATGGTGAAGCCCTCGAAGAACGGCGGCCGGGCGATGTAGGTGGATGACGGCCACGTGTAGACGTTGCCGTTCACGCCGTTGATCTTCTTCCACAGCTTGCCGGGGTCGCTGTCCACCTTCTCGTAGTTGGCCTTGAAGGTCTTGGGGTTCATCGCGTACTTCATCAGCGCGTAGATCTCGTCGCTGTTCGGCCAGATGTCGCCCAGGTAGATGTCGCGGCCGCCCTTGCCCTTGCCCACCGGCTCGGTCATCAGGTCGCGCGTGACGTTGCCGGCAATGGCATAGGCCACCACCAGCGGCGGGCTGGCGAGGAAGTTGGCCTTCAGGTTCGGATGGATGCGTGCCTCGAAGTTGCGGTTGCCCGAGAGCACCGCCGCGCACACCAGGTCGTTCTTGACAATGGCTTCGTTGATCCCCGTCGTGAGGTCGCCCGCGTTGCCGATGCAGGTCGTGCAGCCATAGGCCGCCACTGTGAAGCCCAGCTTCTCCAGGTAGGGCAACAGCCCGGCCTTCTCCAGATAGTCGGTGACGATGCGCGACCCCGGGGCGAGCGAGGTCTTGATGTGCTTCTTGACCGTGAGCCCGGCCTCCACCGCCTTCTTCGCGAGCAGGCCCGCCGCCAGCAGCACGCCCGGGTTGGAGGTGTTGGTGCAGGAGGTGATGGCCGCGATCAGCACGTCGCCGTTCTTGATCTCGATGCCGTCGCTGGTGGTGAAGGGCTGCGCCAGCTTGTCCGCCGGCTGGTTGAAGCCGTTGTCAGCCACCGACTTGGAGAACAGGCTGGTGAACTGCGACTTCACGTTGCCGATCTCGATGCGGTCCTGCGGGCGCTTGGGGCCGGCCAGGCTGGGTGCCACCGTGCCCAGGTCGAGCTTGACCACCTGCGTGTAGTCGATGTCGCCGGCGCGCGGAACGCCGAACAGGCCCTGCGCGCGGAAGTAGGCTTCGAAGGCCTCGATCTCCGTGGCGGTGCGGCCTGTGCCCTTGAAGTACTCGATGGTCTTCTCGTCCACCGGGAAGAAGCCCATGGTCGCGCCATATTCGGGCGCCATGTTGGCGATGGTGGCGCGGTCGGGCAGCGCCAGGCTCTGCGTGCCTTCGCCGAAGAACTCGACGAACTTGCCCACCACCTTTTCCTTGCGCAGGATCTCGGTGACGGTGAGCACCAGGTCGGTGGCCGTCACGCCTTCGCGCAGGCGCCCGCTCAGCTCGAAGCCCACCACGTCGGGCGTGAGGAAGTACACCGGCTGGCCCAGCATGCCGGCCTCGGCCTCGATGCCGCCCACGCCCCAGCCCACCACGCCGATGCCGTTGATCATCGTGGTGTGGCTGTCGGTGCCCACCAGCGTGTCGGGGTAGTACACCTTGTCCTCGGTCTTGTGCACGCCGCGCGCCAGGTATTCGAGGTTCACCTGGTGCACGATGCCGAAGCCCGGAGGCACGACGCCAAAGGTGTCGAAGGCCTGCATGCCCCACTTCATGAACTCGTAGCGCTCCTGGTTGCGCTGGAATTCCAGCTTCATGTTCAGGTCCAGCGCGTTCTTGGTGCCGTAGTAGTCGACCATGACCGAGTGGTCCACCACCAGGTCCACGGGCACCAGCGGCTCGATGGTCTTGGGATCCTTCTTCATCTCCGCGGCCACGTTGCGCATGGCGCCCAGGTCGGCCAGCAGGGGCACGCCGGTGAAGTCCTGCAGCACCACGCGTGCGACGACGAAGGGAATCTCATCGGTGCGCGCCGCCTTGGGCTTCCAGTGGGCCAGCTCGGCCACGTGCTCGGAGGTCACCTTCTTGCCGTCGCAGTTGCGCAGCACGCTTTCCAGCACGATGCGGATGGACACCGGCAACCGCGATACGTTCGGGTAGGTCTTGGCCAGTTCCGGCAGGGAAAAGAGCTGCCCCTCGCGCCCGGAGGCGGTGGAGAAGGTCTTGAGCGTGGTCGCGAAGGCGTGCTTGGAGAGGTTGTTAGGCATGGGCGCGGACCTTTTGAAATGGGGTGGTCGATGACAGCGGGATGATTATTGTGTGAAGCGAATGTGCCAGTGCAACGACAGGTTCATTCATTGGGCACGAGGCGCGCGATCTCGCTCAGCACCGAGGCCAGGTCGGCCTTGACCCTGGGCAGCAGGTCGCTCACCGCCAGCCGGTCGCGGCTGGCCAGCGCCGCCTGCAGGGCCTGCGAGGAGTTGTGCAGGCCATGCGCCCCGATGGTGCCGGCCAGCCCCTTGAGGTCGTGCGTGCGCCGCACGGCATCGTCCCAGTGGCCATCGGCATAGGCGCGGGCCACCTGCGAGGTGTAGTCATGGTTCGCATCCCGGAAGCCCGTGAGGATGCGCCGGTACAGGTGTGCCTTGCCCATGCAGCGGGCAAGGCCATCCTCTGTGTCGATGGGGCCTTCGGAGGGCAGGGGCGCCCAGTCGGTGGCGGGGCCGGCTTCGACCGTGCTGGGTACGGTGCGCCGCGAGCTGATCCACTCGGCCATGGTCGCCAGCATCTGCGCCACGTTCAGCGGCTTGGCGATGTGCGCGTTCATGCCGCTGGCCAGTGCACGGTCGCGGTCTTCCGACAAGGCGCTGGCCGTCATGGCGATGACCGGCAGTTTGGTGTGGGCCGGATCGGCACGCAGCCGCCGGGTGGCGGTGTAGCCGTCCATCACCGGCATCTGGCAGTCCATCAGCACGCCGTCGAAAGGGCCTTCGGTGGCCAGCTTCGTGAGTGCGTCCTTGCCGTTCTCCGCCAGCACCACCTCCATCGACGCACGCCGCAGCAGTTCGGCCGCCAGCTCCTGGTTCAGCGGATGGTCTTCCACCAGCAGGATGCGCGCGCCGGCCAGGCGCTGCTTGATCTTCTCCGAGACCACCGGCATGGCGGCGCGCTGGCGCGGCGCCGATGCCCGGTTGCCGGTGCGCTGCGCGAGCACCGGCTGCCCCTGGCTCTCCAGCATCTTCGCCAGCAGGCCCTGCACCTCGCCCAGCGTTTCGCTGCGACCGAATCGGGCCGTGAAGTGGAAAGTGCTGCCCCGGCCCGGCTCGCTGTCCACCCACAGCCGCCCGCCCATCTTTTCCACCAATTGCCGGCAGATCACCAGGCCCAGGCCGGTGCCGCCATAGCGCCGGGTGGTGGAGCTGTCGGCCTGCATGAAGGGCTGGAACAGGCGCGACAGCTGTTCGGTGCTCAGGCCCATGCCGGTGTCGCGCACGAAGCAGTGCAGCTCCAGGCCCTGGGCGTCGTCATCGGAGAGCTCCAGGCGCACCAGCACCTCGCCGGAATCGGTGAACTTGATCGCGTTGCTGCCCAGGTTCACCAGCACCTGCCGCAGCCGCGTCGGATCGCCCACGAGGCGCGTGGGCAGGCCGGGGCCGGCGCTGAACAGCAGCTGCAGGCCTTTCTCGTCGGCCTTCAGGCCCAGCACGTCGGCCATCTCGCCCACCACCGCCTCCAGGTCGAACTCCACCTGCTCGATGTCCATGTGGCCGGCTTCGATCTTGGACACGTCCAGGATGTCGTTGAGGATCTGCAGCAGGTTGCGCGCCGAATCGTGCGCCTTCTCCACGAAGTCGCGCTGGCGCGGCGGCAGGCCGTCTTCCAGGGCGAGGTGCGTCATTCCGATGATCGCGTTCATCGGCGTGCGCAGCTCGTGCGACATGTTGGCCAGGAAGGTCGACTTGGTCTGGCTGGCGGCCTCGGCGGTGGCGCGTGCCTGCTGCATCGCCTCCTCGGACTGCTTGTGCGCGGTGATGTCGCGCACCACCGCGCAGAACTGCGGCTCGCCTTCCCAGTCCAGGGCGACGATGGTCACGTCTGCATCGAAGGTGGATCCGTCGATGCGCCTGAAGCGCCACTCGGTGTTCTGCACCCGCTGGTGCGACTTCATGTGCTGTTCCATCTGGGCCAGCGCCTTGGTGCGGCTGGGCTGGCCATCGGGCTGCATGGGCGGCGACAGGCCGGCGAACCACACATGGCGTCCGAGCATGCCCTTGGGGTCGCTGATGCCGAACAGGCTCAGGCTGGCCGGGTTGCAGTGCGTGACGCCACGCTTGCGGTCGAAGAAGAGGTAGCCGGTGGGCGCATGCTCGAACAGGGCGGCGAAGCGCAGTTCCGCCTCGCGCCGGGCGGAGATGTCCAGCCAGTAGCCGTTGTAGACCATGCCGCCATCGCCTTGCGGAAACGGCGTGCTGTGCGCCAGCACCCAGACGGTGCGGTCGTCCTGCCGGACGGGGAACTCGGTGGGCTGCGTGGGCGGCGCGCTTTGATGCATGGCCAGGCGCCAGGGCAGGACGGGGTCGTTTTCCAGCGTGGTCTTCTCCACGCCGAACAGCTCGCGCACGCCACGGCCGATGAACGAGAAGCGGCCCGGGCCTGAAGGCGGCTGGTGGTAGCGAAAGACGGTGAGCGGCAGGGCATTGGCCATGTCCAGCAGCTCGCGCCGCGCCTGCAAGGCGGTGTTGACCAGCTCCACGCGCCGCCACCCCAGCCAGATGAACACACAGCCCAGCAGCCAGATGCCTGCGGCGATGCCCAGCGCGTTGGTGATGACACCGACTTCGGTATCCAGCGGGCTGAAGATCCACACCTTGAAGGGCCGGTCGCCCAGCGGCGCGGCGATGGCCAGGTGGCGGATGTTGCGCCACTCCGCGGTCATCGCCTCCTGGTTGCCGATGCGTGTGCTGGCGATCGTCCAGCGCAGCGTGTCGGGCACGCGCTGGTAGATCGACTGCCAGTCCTTGGGCGTCTGGACGGAAGCGTCGGGCATGCGCTGCAGCAGCAGGTTGGCACGGTTGCCCAGCACCACCACGCCATAGGCATCGGTGACGAGGACCAGGCTGCTTTCGCTGTCGGACAGCAGGCGGTTGAGCGACTCGGTGTCCTGCTTGATGACTGCCACGCCGATGGTCTTGTGGTCCAGATCGATGCGGTGCGCGAAGTAGAACCCCGGGACGCGGCTGGAGCGGCCCAGCAGGAACTGCGATGAACTGCCGTCCTTCATTGCGCCTTCGAAGTACTCACGGGTCTTGAGGCTGCTGCCGACGGAGCTGGGCAGGCCGCGCTTGTCGGCGATGCCATTGGCCAAGGTGGTGCCGTTGGCATCGATGAGGATCACGAGCTGCAGGCCGAAGTCCTCCACGGTGCGGTCGAGCAGCGCGTTCATCTGCTGGACGGCAGGGTCGGCGAGCTGTGCATCGCGGACGCGGTTGCGCTCCGCCTCGGACATGGCGCTGGTGTCGGGCACCTTGTGGCGGGTGAGGAACTCCAGCACGCTGGGCCGGCTGGCCAGGTTCCTGGGCAAGGCGGCGAGCTGGCGGAAGGTGAGGTTCAGTGCGTCGCGCACCCCAGACAGGCGCACGGTGCTGGTCTGCAGGATTTGAGCGCGGTGTTCGCGCACGCGGTCGGCGGCCACCAGTGCCGCGCAGGCGATGACAAGCGCCGTCCACAGTCCGGCGACGAGCCACAGCACCCGCAGACGTTGGCGTCGGCTCGGATCAGCCGGCAACCGCGACTTCATCTTGAAGGCCCCCTGCATCGACCCGCCGCTGTCGTGCGGCGTGTTTGTGCCAGAACGTTGTACCAGAAAGCCCCTGGGGCAGGGCTTCGGGGATTCAGGGTGGTGGGGGTGCTATCGCATCGTTCTGGCCCATGCCGCCTCCCGCTCAAGTGGCGTGGGGTTTGCTCGACGAAACGGCCCGATGCCACTTTGCAAAGGTGCGGGTGGGTGGGGCGTGCTGCGTAGTGAAGTAAAGGAGGAGGGCCGGGCGAAGCCCGGTCCGGGGGACATGAACGGAGCAGCACGCCCCACCCACCCGCGCCTTTGCCACAACCCGACTGAGGCACAAGCACAAAGCAAAAGGGGCGCCATCCCGGCGCCCCCCATCAGATCACGCAACAGCCATCAAGCCGTCACGGTCGCCGCCACGCTGGCGAAGTCCTTGATCTGGTCGAAGTTCATGTACTTGTAGATCTTGTCGCCATCCTTGTTGATGACGCCGATGTCCGCCAGGTACTCATCCTTCGTCGGGATGCGGCCCAGGCGCGAGCAGATCGCGGCCAGTTCGGCGGAGCCGAGGTAGACGTTGCTGTTCTTGCCCAGGCGGTTCGGGAAGTTGCGGGTCGAGGTGGAGAACACCGTCGCGCCTTCCTTCACCTGCGCCTGGTTGCCCATGCACAGCGAGCAGCCCGGCATTTCCATGCGGGCGCCGGCCGTGCCCAGCACGCCGTAGTGGCCTTCTTCGGTCAGCTGCTTCTGGTCCATCTTGGTGGGCGGTGCCACCCACAGCTTCACCGGGATGTCGCGCTTGCCTTCGAGCAGCTTGGACGCTGCGCGGAAGTGGCCGATGTTGGTCATGCACGAACCGATGAACACCTCGTCGATCTTGGCGCCGGCCACGTCCGACAGCGTCTTCACGTCGTCGGGGTCGTTCGGGCAGGCCACGATGGGCTCGGTGATCTCGGCCAGGTCGATGTCGATGACCGCGGCGTACTCCGCGTCGGCATCACCCTTGAGCAGCTGCGGATCCTTCAGCCAGGCTTCCTGCGCGGCGATGCGGCGTTGCAGCGTGCGGGCATCCGAGTAGCCGTTGGCGATCATCCACTTCATCAGCGTGATGTTGCTGTTGATGTACTCGATGATCGGTTCCTTGTTCAGGTGCACCGTGCAGCCGGCAGCCGAGCGCTCGGCCGAAGCGTCGCTCAGCTCGAAGGCCTGCTCCACCTTCAGCTCGGGCAGGCCTTCGATCTCGAGGATGCGGCCGGAGAAGATGTTCTTCTTGCCCTTCTTCTCGACCGTCAGCAGGCCCGACTTGATCGCGTACAGCGGAATCGCGTTCACCAGATCACGCAGCGTGACGCCGGGCTGCATCTTGCCCTTGAAGCGCACCAGCACGCTCTCGGGCATGTCCAGCGGCATCACGCCGGTCGCCGCGGCGAAGGCCACCAGGCCCGAGCCTGCCGGGAAGCTGATGCCGATCGGGAAGCGGGTGTGGCTGTCGCCACCCGTGCCCACGGTGTCGGGCAGCAGGAAGCGGTTGAGCCAGCTGTGGATCACGCCGTCGCCCGGGCGCAGTGCGATGCCGCCGCGGGTGCTGATGAACTCGGGCAGCTCGTGGTGCATCTTCACGTCCACGGGCTTCGGGTAGGCGGCGGTGTGGCAGAAGGACTGCATCACGAGGTCGGCCGAGAAGCCCAGGCAGGCCAGGTCCTTCAGCTCGTCGCGCGTCATCGGGCCGGTGGTGTCTTGCGAACCCACCGAGGTCATGCGCGGCTCGCAGTACGTGCCGGGGCGAACGCCCTGGCCGGCGGGCAGGCCGCAGGCGCGGCCGACCATCTTCTGCGCGAGGCTGAAGCCCTTCTTGGTGTCGGCCGGGTTCTGCGGCAGGCGAAAGAGGGTGGAGGGCGGCAGGCCCAGCGCTTCGCGCGCCTTGGCGGTGAGGCCGCGGCCGATGATCAGCGGAATGCGGCCGCCGGCGCGCACTTCGTCGAACAGCACGTCGCTCTTGACCTTGAACTCGGCGATGACCTCGCCGTTCTTCAGCGCCTTGCCTTCATAGGGGCGCAGCTCGACCACGTCGCCCATGTCCATCTTGCTCACGTCCAGCTCGATGGGCAGGGCGCCGGCGTCTTCCATGGTGTTGTAGAAGATCGGGGCGATCTTGGCGCCCAGGCACACGCCGCCGAAGCGCTTGTTCGGGATGAAGGGAATGTCTTCGCCCGTGAACCACAGCACCGAGTTGGTGGCCGACTTGCGGCTCGAGCCCGTGCCCACCACGTCGCCCACGTAGGCCACGAGGTTGCCCTTGGCGCGCAGCGATTCGATGAACTTCACCGGGCCGCGCTTGCCGTCTTCCTCGGGCGTGATGCCGGGGCGGGTGTTCTTGAGCATGGCCAGCGCATGCAGCGGGATGTCGGGGCGGCTCCAGGCGTCCGGTGCGGGCGACAGGTCGTCGGTGTTGGTCTCGCCGGTCACCTTGAGGATGGTGACGGTGAGGCTTTGCGGCACTTCGGGGCGGGTGGTGAACCACTCGGCATCGGCCCAGCTCTGGATCACGGCCTTGGCATTCGCGTTGCCCTTGTCGGCGAGTTCCTTCACGTCGTGGAACTGGTCGAACATCAGCAGCGTCTTCTTCAGGCCTTCGGCGGCCACAGCACCCACGGAGGCGTCGGCCAGCAGCTCGATCAGCGGGCTGATGTTGTAGCCGCCCAGCATGGTACCGAGCAGTTCCGTGGCCTTGGTGCGGCTGATCAGCGGCGAGGACTCGGTGCCGTGCGCCACAGCGGCGAGGTAGCTCGCCTTGACCTTGGCGGCATCGTCCACGCCGGCGGGCACGCGGTTGGTGATGAGGTCGACGAGCACGGCTTCTTCACCGGCCGGCGGGTTCTTCAGCAGCTCGATCAGCTCACCGGTTTGCTGGGCAGACAAGGGCAGCGGCGGGATGCCGAGCGCGGCGCGTTCGGCGACATGTTGGCGGTAGGCGTTGAGCATGGTGAGCTTTCTGTGAAACGCGGGTGGGTTGGTGAACAGTTCAGGCCGCCGAGGGGACGATGACCTTGAGACCTTTGAAGTAGTCGCGGAAGAAGCCGGCGTCGTGGGTGATCAGCGCGTTGCACTGAAGCAAGGCGTGGGCCCCGACGATGAAGTCCTGTGCAGAGCGCGAGCGCTCGCCCGTCTTGGTGCGAAAGCGCCGCTGCATCTCGCCGGCGCGCAGGGCCGACTTCTGCTCGACGGGGCTGTAGCTGATGCCCATGTCTTCCAGCGCCTGCATGGCCTGGTCGCCGTCGCGCAGCACACTGCAGATCTCGGAGACGACCACGTCGCACACGACGACAGGGCCCTGTGCCAATGCATCGCGCAGCGCGGCTTCGCTCGCGTCGGCATGCTCGGTATCGGCCAGCAGCTCGACGATGACGGAGGAGTCGACTGCGATCACTTCGTCTCCGTGCGGCCGCGGGCGACGCGCACGGCGTCGTCGGCATTGTCGAAGCCGTCGAGCTTGAACTTGCCGCGGGCGCGGGAGATGGCGTCGTCGACGTTCTTGCGCAGGATGATGCGGCTGCCGTCGAGCTCGACTTTCAAGAGCGTGCCCTTGGTCAATCCGAGGGCATCACGCACCGCCTTGGGAAGGGTGATCTGGCCGCGCTCGGCGACGGTGGCTTCCATGGTGCGTGACTCCGTTCAGGTATGCATGAAGTATACATACCGAACTCGTCATACTCAAGGAGAAAGGGGTGACGAACTTTCGTTCGTCACCCCTTTTCAGGAAGGACTGCACGCCTGTCGGCGTGCCTTGACGCCGGGATCAGGTGCGCTGTGCGGCAGCCTGGCAGGAATCGACCATGCGCTGGCCGATCTTGCTGTTGAGCAGCATGGACTTGGATGGGATCTGCACCCACACCACGCCCGCCTTCTTGTCTTCCAGGCGGACGGCGCCGGTGGTGGTTTCCTCCGGCGTCATGATGTAGTTGACGTTCTTGAAGCCGAGCTTGAAGTAACCGGGCTTGCCGTCGATGGGTTGCAGGTTGACGTGCTGGTTCATCTCGCACTGCACGTCGCCGGTGTGCACGCGCTGGGCGATGTCCAGCTGGGTCTGGCTGACGGGCGTGTTGGTGTCAGCGGCTTCGGTGGCGGCCGGCTGGGCCTTGGGGGCTTGCTTGGCCTTGGTGGCGGCGAACGATGCGGACGCGCACAGGGACAGAACAACCGCCGCGATGGCGGTCCCGACGACTTGACGATTCATGGGAGTGGCTCCTCGATGGTGTGGCAACAGGTCTCCTCTTCAGGAGGACCGTGCCCGCGAGTGTTTCGCGTCGGGGCCTGGCGCTTGAAACAGGTTGCGTAGGGCTTGCACTGGTCGAATGAGGAGGCAGGCCTCGGTGGTGGTCCGCGGCGCGTGAACGAAGTCACGCCGGCTTCCATCGCGGATTCGGGGGAACCCTTGGTTTGTCACGAGGAACGACAAAGACTGCAACGCCGTCCCGACAAAGTCTCGAAACACTTTCGCGGCCCGTTCGTGGGCCGGCCGCGACATCTGTCACTCGAAGAACGCTTCTCGCACAGAGGCGGGCAGCGCCTGGCCGGTGCGCTGCGCGCGTTCGAGCACATGCCAGAAGTAGCGGAAGCTCGCGCGGTCGTGCAGCGTGTCGCGGTGGCGGATGGGCGCCCAGTCCGCCGCCTGGGCCTGGGTGATGATCTCCATCGCCAGGTCCACCTCGGCGGCCGTTGGCGCGAAGGCATCGACGATGGGCTCGATCTGGTTCGGATGGATGCTCCACATGCGTGTGTAGCCCAGCTCGCTAGACGCCTTGGTGGCGGCTTCCTGGATGGCGCGCTGGTCGCTGAATTCGGTGACCACGCAGTGCGATGGCGTCTTGCGGTGTGCGTGGCAGGCTGCGGCAATTTCGAGCTTGGCGCGCAGTACCAGCGGATGGGTGAACTGTCCCTTCGCACTCATGCCCTGCGAGGGGATGGCGCCGCGGTGGGCGGACACGAAGTCCATCAGGCCGAACGACAGCGACTCCACGCGGGGGTGCGCTGCGATCGAGTCCACGTCACGCAAGGCGCCGTGCGTCTCGATGAGGAAATGGATCGGCAGATGCCGGGCGCCGGGATGCACGCGCACGAAGTGGTCGATCTCGTCGCAGGCGCGCTTCACGTCGGCGAAGTGGCGCGGCTTGGGCACCATCAGGTAGGCCAGCCGCGAGCCGGCGCGGCCGATGAGCGTGTCGAGTTCGCGCTCGAAGGCGGGGTGGTCCACCGGATGCACGCGCGCGCCGACGCGGCCGAACCTGTTCGCGTCCGACATGGCGAGTTCGGCCACCAAATGCGCATGCTCCACCTCGCCGCCGATGGGCGCGCCGTCCTCGCAATCCAGCGTCACGTCGAACACCGGGCCCTTCTCGGCCTGCAGCGCGAGGCTCTTGCGCATGCGCACCTCCACGCCGGCGTAGTGGTCGCACACGGGCAGCAGCGGCGCCACTTCGTCGGAATCGAACAGGGCTTGGCGCGGATGAATCTTGGGGGACGGCATGGTGATGGGTCCTGAAGATGAAAAAAGCCGGCGCACATTGTGGGCCGGCTTTTCGCTCGGGTGGCGATGACGGGTCAATGCCCGTCATGCCATCACAGCAGGTGCTTCACGCCTTCTTGCTCTTCCTGCAGTTCCTTCAGCGTGACGTTGATGCGCTCCTGGCTGAACTCATCAATCGACAGGCCTTCGACGACCTTGTACTCGCCGTTCTCGGTGGTGACCGGGAAGCCGAACATCGTGTCCTTCGGAATGTTGTACCAGCCGTCCGACGGGATGCCCATGGTGACCCACTTGCCGTTGGAGCCCAGGGCCCAGTCGCGCATGTGGTCGATGGCGGCGTTGGCAGCCGATGCGGCCGACGACAGGCCGCGAGCCTCGATGATGGCAGCGCCGCGCTTGCCCACGGTGGGCAGGAACGTGTCCTTGTTCCACACCTGGTCGTTGATGGCGTCCTTCACCGACTTGCCTTCGATGGTGGCGAAGCGGTAGTCGGCGTACATCGTGGGCGAGTGGTTGCCCCACACGGTGAGCTTCTCGATGGCCGACACCGGCTTGCCGGTCTTGGCGGCGATCTGGCTCAGCGCGCGGTTGTGGTCCAGGCGCAGCATGGCGGTGAAGTTCTTGCGCGGCAGGTCCGGTGCGCTCTTCATCGCGATGTAGGCATTGGTGTTGGCGGGGTTGCCGACCACCAGCACCTTCACGTTGCGCGAGGCCACGGCGTTCAGCGCCTTGCCTTGTGCCGTGAAGATCTGTGCGTTGGCGGAGAGCAGGTCCTTGCGCTCCATGCCGGGGCCGCGCGGACGGGCGCCCACGAGCAGGGCGTAGTCGGTGTCCTTGAAGGCGGTCATCGGGTCGGAGTGGGCTTCCATGCCGGCCAGCAGCGGGAAGGCGCAGTCTTCGAGTTCCATCATCACGCCCTTGAGCGCCTTCTGGGCCTTCTCGTCGGGGATCTCCAGCAGTTGCAGGATGACCGGTTGGTCCTTGCCCAGCATTTCGCCGGAAGCGATGCGGAACAGCAGGGCGTAGCCGATCTGGCCGGCGGCGCCGGTGACGGCGACACGAACGGGTTTCTTGCTCATGGGAACACTCCGAGAGAGAGGGATGGGTAGGACAGAAAACCTGTGGGCGAGCCGGTCTTGGCCGGACGACGCAAGAGCGGAAGTGTAGGCCAGTCGGATGCGAGTTTGGGCGGCAGTCTAAGGGTCAACCCGGGGCGGGTCAAGGACTCTTATGTCTTACATAAGACATCAATCAACTTTGATACCATGGCAGGGTCTTTGTGTGCTGCAATCCCCTGCATGGCTGCATCCGTCCCACCGTCGAATTCCGGCTTGCCGTCGCGTGCGGCCGAGCTCGACGCGCCCGCGTTCAGCCCGCTGTACCAGCAGATCAAGACGCTGATCGTGCGCAGCCTGCAGGCCGGCGAATGGAAGCCCGGCGAGGCCATTCCGAGCGAGATCGATCTCGCCTCGCGATTCAAGGTCAGCCAGGGCACGGTGCGCAAGGCCATCGACGAACTGTCCACCGAGAACCTGCTCGTGCGCCGGCAAGGCAAGGGCACGTTCGTGGCCACGCATGCGGAACAGCACGTGCAGTACCGCTTCCTTCGGCTGGCGCCCGACGACGGCGAAGAAGGCGGTGCACAGCGCCGCCTCATCGACTGCAAGCGCATGCGCGCGCCGGCCGACGTGGCCAAGTCGCTCAACCTGAAATCCGGCGACACGGTGGTGCTGATCCGCCGCGTGCTGTCGTTCCGCGGATCACCGGTGGTGCTGGACGACATCTGGCTGCCCGGCCAGATGTTCAAGGGCCTCACGGCCGAGAAGCTCACCGAATACCGCGGCCCGATGTACCGCCTGTTCGAAACCGAATGGGGCATCCGCATGATCCGTGCGGAAGAAAAGATCCGTGCGGTCGCGGCCGACGAAGCCGCTGCCGAACTCCTCCAGCTCGCAGCCGGCACACCGCTGCTCAGCGTGGAGCGCCTGTCACTCACCTATGACGACAAGCCCGTCGAACTGCGGCGCGGCCTGTACAACACTTCATCGCATCACTACCGGAACGAGCTGAGCTGAGACTGACGTGGTGTCAATTGCGAACACCGCCGAGCGAAGCTGTTGCATTGCAATAAAATCTTCGGGTTTCATCCGATTACAAAGGCTGTCATGGCAGAGACAACGACAAGACAACGTCCTGGGACCATGCGTCTGACGGACGCCATCACGGGGTACAAATACCCCATTGCAGCGATCGTCTCGATCCTGCACCGCGGCAGCGGCATGCTGATGTTCTTCCTGCTGCCCTTCATCGTGTACCTGTTCGACGTCAGCCTCACGTCCGAGATCTCGTACATGACCTTCACGAGCGTGTTCACGGCCGGCATCGGTTTCCTGCCCGGCTGGTTCTTCAAGCTCGTGGCCCTGGCGCTCATCTGGTCGTACCTGCACCACTTCATCGCCGGCCTGCGCCACCTCTACATGGACGCGACGCACACCGTCAGCAAGGAGTTCGGCCGCCAGTCCTCCGTGTTCACCATCGGTGTCAGCGTGATCCTCACGATCGCGCTGGGTGCCAAGCTGTTCTTCTTCTGAGGCGCGACATGGCTGAAGCAAATTACGGTTCCAAGCGCGTCGTCGTCGGCGCCCACTACGGCCTGCGCGACTGGCTCGCGCAGCGCATCACCGGTGTGCTCATGGCGATCTTCACTGTCGTGCTGCTGGTGCAATACCTGCTGCCCGCCTACGTCAAGGACGCTGCCGGCAACCGCGTGGAAATCATCGGCTACGACAAGTGGGCCGGCATCTTCAACCCGCAGTGGATGCGCGTGCTCACGCTGACCATCATCGTCTCGCTGGCCTACCACGCCTGGGTCGGCATGCGCGACGTGTGGATGGACTATGTGAAGCCCGTCGGTGCACGCCTGCTGATGCAGGTGTTCACCATCGTGTGGCTGGTCGGCTGTGCCGGCTGGGCAATTCAAGTTTTGTGGAGACTGTGAACGTGGCCGCCTCGATTTCCAAACGCAAGTTCGACGTGGTCATCGTCGGAGCCGGCGGCTCCGGCATGCGCGCCTCGCTGCAGCTCGCCCGCGCCGGCCTGTCGGTGGCCGTGCTGTCCAAGGTCTTCCCGACCCGTTCGCACACCGTGGCCGCGCAAGGCGGCATCGGCGCCTCGCTGGGCAACATGAGCGAGGACAACTGGCACTACCACTTCTTCGACACCGTCAAGGGCTCTGACTGGCTCGGCGACCAGGACGCGATCGAGTTCATGTGCCGCGAAGCGCCCAAGGTCGTGTACGAGCTCGAGCACTTCGGCATGCCCTTCGACCGCAACCCGGACGGCACGATCTACCAGCGTCCGTTTGGCGGTCACACCGCCAACTACGGCGAGAAGCCTGTGCAGCGCGCCTGCGCCGCAGCCGACCGCACCGGCCACGCCATGCTGCACACGCTGTACCAGCAGAACGTCAAGGCCCGCACCCAGTTCTTCGTCGAGTGGATGGCGCTGGACCTCATCCGCGACGACAGCGGCGACGTGCTGGGCGTGACCGCGCTGGAAATGGAAACCGGCGAGGTGCACATCCTCGAAGGCAAGACCGTGCTGCTGGCCACCGGCGGGGCGGGGCGTATCTTCGCGGCGAGCACCAACGCCTTCATCAACACCGGTGACGGCCTGGGCATGGCCGCGCGCGCCGGCATCCCGCTGGAAGACATGGAGTTCTGGCAGTTCCACCCGACCGGCGTGGCCGGCGCGGGCGTGCTGCTGACCGAGGGCTGCCGTGGCGAAGGCGCCATCCTGCGCAACAGCAACGGTGAACGCTTCATGGAGCGCTACGCCCCGACGCTGAAGGACCTCGCACCGCGTGACTTCGTCTCGCGCTGCATGGACCAGGAGATCAAGGAAGGCCGTGGCTGTGGTCCGAACAAGGACTACGTGGTGCTCGACATGACCCACCTGGGCGCCGAGACCATCATGAAGCGCCTGCCCTCGGTGTTCGAGATCGGCCACAACTTCGCCAACGTCGACATCACCAAGGAGCCGATTCCCGTGGTGCCGACCATCCACTACCAGATGGGCGGCATCCCGACCAACATCCACGGCCAGGTGGTCGTGCCGACGGCGGACGGCCCGAACACGGTGGTCAACGGCCTGTACGCGGTGGGCGAGTGCGCCTGCGTGAGCGTGCACGGCGCGAACCGCCTGGGCACGAACTCGCTGCTGGACCTGCTGGTGTTCGGCCGCGCGGCCGGCAACCACATCGTCGATACGGCGCTGAAGACCAAGGCTCACAAGGAACTGCCCAAGGACGCTGCCGACTTCACGCTGGCACGCCTGGCCAAGCTCGATGGCAGCACCGGCGGCGAGTACGCGCAAGACGTCGCCAACGACATCCGCCAGAGCATGCAGGCCCACGCCAGCGTGTTCCGCACGCAGGCCAAGATGGACGAGGGCGTCCACCAGATCAAGGCCATCGCCGAGCGCGTGAAGAACATCCACCTCGCCGACAAGTCGAAGGTGTTCAACACCGCCCGCATCGAGGCGCTGGAAGTGGAGAACCTCATCGAAGTGGCGCTGGCCACGATGATCTCCGCTGCTGCCCGCCATGAAAGCCGCGGTGCCCACACCGTGGACGACTACGCTGACACGCCCGAGTTCCCGAACGGCCGCAATGACAAGGAGTGGATGAAGCACACCCTGTGGTACAGCGAAGGCAATCGCCTGGACTACAAGCCGGTGAACCTCAAGCCGCTCACGGTGGAGTCCATTCCGCCCAAGGTCCGCTCGTTCTAAATCGTTGGGACACGAAAGAATCTCATGACCAAGCGCGTATTCCAGATCTACCGCTACGACCCCGACACCGACGCCAAGCCGCGCATGCAGACCATCGAGGTCGAGCTCGACGGCTCCGAGCGCATGCTGCTTGATGCACTGATGAAGCTCAAGGCGGTCGATCCGACGCTCAGCTTCCGCCGCTCCTGCCGCGAAGGCGTGTGCGGCTCGGATGCGATGAACATCAACGGCAAGAACGGCCTGGCGTGCCTGACCAACATGCGCACGCTCAAGGACCCGATCGTGCTCAAGCCGCTGCCCGGCCTGCCGGTCATCCGCGACCTGATCGTGGACATGACGCAGTTCTTCAAGCAGTACAACTCCATCAAGCCCTACCTCGTCAACGACGACGCGCCGCCCGAGAAGGAGCGCCTGCAGTCGCCCGAGGAGCGCGAAGAGCTGAACGGCCTGTACGAGTGCATCCTGTGCGCGAGCTGCTCCACGAGCTGCCCGAGCTTCTGGTGGAACCCCGACAAGTTCGTCGGCCCCGCCGGTTTGCTGCAGGCCTACCGCTTCATCGCCGACAGCCGCGACCAGGCCACCGGCGACCGGCTGGACAACCTGGAAGACCCGTACCGGCTCTTCCGCTGCCACACCATCATGAACTGCGTCGACGTGTGCCCCAAGGGACTGAACCCCACCAAGGCCATCGGCAAGATCAAGGAGCTGATGGTCCGCCGCGCCGTCTGAGCGCCAAGACCCCATTCAGCTCACTGCAAGAGACGCCATGCACACTCGCATCGACGAACGGGCCCTGTCCAAGCTGCGCTGGCGCTGCCGGCGCGGCCTTTTGGAGAACGACCTGTTCATCGAGCGCTTCTTCGAGCGCCACGCCGACTCGCTCACGACCGAGCAGGCGGGCGGCGTCGAAGCCCTGATGGACCTGTCCGACAACGACCTGCTGGATCTCTTCCTCGCGCGCAAGGAGCCGGAAGGCGAACTCGCGCGCGACGAGGTCGTGCAGGTCCTGCAGTTGATGCGCGCACCGCAGTAGAGCTGACGAAGACCAGCCCTCCGAGACAAAAGCCCACTCTCTCCATTTCCCAGCACTTCAAGGAACGACCATGATCCCGTCCGATGTGAAAGCCACCCTAGCGTTCTCCGACGGCAGCCCGAGCATGGATTTGCCGATCTACAAAGGCTCCATCGGGCCGGACGTGATCGACATCCGCAAGCTTTACGCGCAGACCGGCAAGTTCACCTATGACCCGGGCTTTCTCTCGACGGCGGCGTGCCAGTCGAAGATCACCTACATCGACGGCGACAAGGGCGAGCTGCTGTACCGCGGCTACCCGATCGAACAGCTGGCCACGCAGTGCGACTTCCTGGAAACCTGCTACCTGCTGCTCAACGGCGAGCTGCCCAACGCCACGCAGAAGACCGAGTTCAACGGCCTGGTGACGCGCCACACGATGGTCAACGAGCAGATGCAGTTCTTCCTGCGCGGCTTCCGCCGTGACGCCCACCCGATGGCGGTGATGACCGGCCTGGTGGGCGCGCTGTCGGCCTTCTATCACGACAGCACCGACATCAACAACCCGCAGCACCGCGAGATCTCGGCCATCCGCCTGATCGCCAAGATGCCCACGCTGGTGGCCATGGCCTACAAGTACGGCATCGGCCAGCCGTACATCTATCCGAAGAACGACCTGTCGTACTCTGCGAACTTCATGCGCATGATGTTCGCCACGCCCTGCGAAGAGTACGTGCCCAACGACGTGCTCACGCGCGCCATCGACCGCATCTTCATCCTGCACGCCGACCACGAGCAGAACGCTTCCACCTCCACCGTGCGCCTGTGCGGCTCGTCGGGCACCAACCCGTTCGCGGCCATCGCTGCAGGCGTGGCCTGCCTGTGGGGCCCGGCCCACGGTGGCGCCAACGAGGCGGCGCTGAACATGCTCGAAGACGTCCAGAAGATGGGCGGCGTCGAGAAGATCGGCGAGTTCATCAAGCAGGTGAAGGACAAGAACTCCAACGTCAAGCTGATGGGCTTCGGCCACCGCGTGTACAAGAACTACGACCCGCGTGCCAAGCTGATGCGCGAGACCTGCCACGAGGTGCTGGGCGCCCTGGGCAAGACCAACGACCCGATCCTGAAGCTCGCGATGGAGCTGGAGAAGATTGCGCTGGAAGACGAATACTTCGTCGCCCGCAAGCTCTACCCGAACGTCGATTTCTACTCGGGCATCGTGCAGCGCGCCATCGGCATCCCGGTGTCGCTGTTCACCGCCATCTTCGCCCTCGCACGGACTGTGGGCTGGATCGCACAGCTCAACGAAATGATCGGCGACCCCGAGTACAAGATCGGCCGTCCGCGCCAGCTCTACAACGGTGCTTCCAAACGCGACGTGGTGGCGCTGGACAAGCGCTGATCGCACAAACTGCACCGCAGCAAAGCAAAGCCCCGCCGTCGAAAGACGGTGGGGCTTTTTCTTTGTGCCCGTCCCGGCCGATGGAACTCGGAGAAACACTCTTCGGGTTGCTACCGCCCATGAACGAGGGGGTTGCGACCAGGGAACTAGGAGCCTAGCCTGCAAGCTGCGCGTGAAAAAGTCACGTGCCAGGAGGGTCACCGGAACCGGCATTTCTACCAGAGGTGCCACGGCCGGTGAAGACGCCGGCCAAAAGCATGCTTCACCGAAAACGGCCTGCGCCTTGAGCCCAATCGTGGTTCATTCTGGAGTTTTCATGAAGATCGCAAAAATAAGCGCGGCCCTCGCATTGGCCGGGCTGGCCTCGACATCCCAAGCCGTCAACCTGCTGAGCGAAGGGTTCGACGACGTCTCCACCTTGTCGGGCAGCGGCTGGGTGCTGGCCAACGTCAGTTCCCCGTCGTCCGGTACCCCTTGGTTCCAAGGTGACAACACCACGGCGTTCTCGTCGCAATCGGGTGCCGCCAACTCGTACATCGCGTCGAACTACCTGGCCGCACCCCCGGGCGGGTTCATCGACAACTTCCTCATCACGCCGTACTTCTCGCTCGCGTCTGACGTGACCCTCACGTTCTATGCACGCGGCGACGGATCGGCCGGTGCGGGCTTCAGCGACACCTTCGCCGTGCTCGCCGGCTCGACCGCCCTGGGCGGCAGCGAAATGGTGACCGAGGTGCTCGCACCCACCGTGGCCACCGTGGACGGCTGGACGCAATACACCGTCACGCTGTCCGGCGTGGGCGGTGGCGGCGTCGGTCGCTTCGCCTTCGAGTACTTCGGCAGTGCCGACACCTCGAACTACATGGGCATCGACACCGTGGCGGTGGCCGTGCCCGAACCCGAGACCTATGCGCTGATGGCGCTGGGCCTGGCTGCACTGGCGCTGCGCCGCCGCAAGTCCGCCTGACACGAAAGGAATCATCATGGCTGAAATCAAGTTCCGGGCCGCTGGCCTGGCTGCTGTCATTTCCGCGCTCGTCGTGTCGGCACCGGTCTTCGCGGCCGATGCCGTGGGCATGCGCATCGTGCGCGATCCGGTGACCGGACAGCTTCGCGCCCCGACCGCCGAAGAAGCCCAGGCGATGGACGCTGCCGTGGCCAAGGCACGCGCCGACGCCACCGCAGCCGCTCCGAGCAGCAACCCCGACACGCGCGCCCCGGTGGAAATCCGCTCCACCAACGGCGTTCGCTATCGCGTCAACGACAGCTTCCTGTCGTACTCGGTCATCACCCGCAAGGCCGATGGATCGCTGGCCATGCAATGCGTGACCGGCAAGGAAACCGCAGAGAGGCTGGTCCTCGACCCGAAGGCCGCCGCCACTGCCGTCGCCCACTCCCACAAGGAGCACACCTATGAAGAAAAGTAAGTTCCTGGGCGCGCTGATCGGCGCGGCCTTCTCCGCCACCCTGGCGCTGTCGGCCATGCAGGCGCAGGCCGCGGCGACCATCGTCATCCTGAACATGAACGCCGCGGGCGAGGGCTTCAACGACCCGACGCCGGCAGCACCCGTTGGTGGAAATCCCGGCACGACGCTCGGCCAGCAGCGGCTCAACGCCTTCCAGGCCGCGGCCGACATCTGGGGCGCCACGCTGACCAGCAGCCAGACCATCACCATCCGCGCGAGCTTCGAGCCGCTGACCTGCACGGCCAGCAGTGCCGTGCTCGGTAGCGCAGGCGCATGGAACATCTGGCGCGACTTCGCTGGTGCGGGCAAGCCCAATACCTGGTATCCGCAGGCCCTGGCCAACAAGCTCTCGGGAACCAACCTGAGCGCCGGCGACCCGGTGGACGGCCAGGACATCCGCGCGCGCTTCAACTCGCGCCTGGGCCTGTTCGCCGACTGCCTGCCCGGTTCGCCGTTCTACCTCGGCCTGGACAACAACCACGGCCCGCTGATCGACCTGGTCTCCGTGCTGCTGCATGAGTTTGGCCACGGCCTGGGCTTCCAGACCTTCACCAGCGGCGCGACCGGTGCGCAGTTCGATGGCCGCCCGTCGATCTGGGATCACTACATCTACGACGACACGGCCAACATGCTGTGGGTGAACATGACCGACGCGCAGCGCGCGACGTCGTCCCTGAACACCGGCAAGCTGACCTGGAGCGGTGCCGGCGTGACGGCCAAGGTGCCTGAGGTGCTCAGCCTGGGAACCCCGGCGCTGACCATCAGCGGACCGGCAGCGGGCACTGCGGCTGGACCCTACAACATCGGCACGGCCTCCTTCGGCCCGCCGCTGTCGTCGCCTGGCGTGAGCGGCACGCTGATGCCGGTGGTGGACACGGGCACCTCGACCGGCCTGGCCTGTACCCCGCTGAGCGCGGCCAATGCGCTGGCGGTCAACGGCCGCATCGCGCTGGTCGACCGCGGCACCTGTACGTTCGCGGTCAAGGCCAAGAACGTGCAGAACGCCGGCGCCATCGGGGTGATCGTGGTCAACAACGCGGTGGGCAGCGCGCCTGGCCTGGGCGGTGCGGATCCGACGGTGACCATCCCGGCGATCAGCGTGTCGCTGGCGGACGGCAACCTGCTGAAGGCGGCCTTGTCCAAGCGCACCCGCACGTCCTCGGGCGTGACGGCACTGCTGGGCGTCAATGCCGGGCAGTACGCCGGTGCCGACACCGCCGGCCGGGCACGCCTGTTCGCGCCGAACCCGTTCCAGAGCGGTTCGTCGGTGTCGCACTTCGACACCATCGCCTTCCCGAACCTCATCATGGAACCGGCGATCAACGGCGACCTGCTGCATTCCGTGGTGCTGCCTACCGACCTGACCTTCGAACTGCTGAAGGACATCGGCTGGTAAGCCACACTTTCCCTTCATCGAGACAGGGGCGCGGAGAAATCCGCGCCCCTTTTTGCTGCGCCGCACCGTCAAGGCCGGCACAGCGCCTAAAATCGGCGGTTCACCGAAGTCAAGCGCAGACCGACTGCAAGAGACCATGGCCCGCACGCTCTACGACAAGATCTGGGACGAACACGTTGTTCACACCGAGGAAGACGGCACCGCCATCCTCTACATCGACCGTCATCTGCTGCACGAGGTGACCAGCCCCCAGGCCTTCGAAGGCCTGGACCTGGCCGGGCGCAAGGCCTGGCGCATATCCGCCAACCTGGCGGTGAGCGACCACAACGTGCCCACCACCGACCGCTCGCACGGCATCGCCGACCCGGTGTCCAAGCTGCAGGTGGACACGCTCGACGCGAACTGCGACCGCAACGGCATCACGCAGTTCAAGATGACCGACAAGCGCCAGGGCATCGTCCACGTGATCGGCCCCGAGCAGGGCGCGACGCTGCCGGGCATGACGGTGGTATGCGGTGACTCCCACACGTCTACCCACGGCGCCTTCGGTGCGCTGGCGCATGGCATCGGCACGAGCGAAGTCGAGCACGTGCTGGCGACGCAGACGCTCCTGGCCAAGAAGGCCAAGAACCTGCTGGTGAAGGTGGAAGGCACCCTCGCCAAAGGCTGCAGCGCCAAGGACATCGTGCTGGCCATCATCGGCCGCATCGGCACCGCCGGCGGCACGGGCTACACCATCGAATTCGCGGGCTCCGCCATCCGCGCGCTGAGCATGGAAGGCCGCATGACGGTGTGCAACATGGCCATCGAGGCTGGTGCGCGCGCCGGCTTGATCGGCGTGGACGAGACCACGCTGAAGTACGTGCAGGGCCGTCCGTTCTCGCCGCAGGGCCTGGAGCTTCAGCAGGCCATGGAGTACTGGCGCACGCTGCGTTCCGACGCTGACGCGCACTGGGACGCGGTGGTCGAGCTCGACGCCGCCACCATCCGCCCGCAGGTCACCTGGGGCACCTCGCCCGAGATGGTGCTGTCCATCGAAGACCGCGTGCCGGACCCCGACCGCGAGAAGGACCCGGCCAAGCGCGGCGCGATCGAGCGGGCGCTGACCTACATGAACCTGGAGCCGAACAAGCCGATCTCCGACATCCTGATCGACAAGGTGTTCATCGGCTCGTGCACCAACTCGCGCATCGAGGACATGCGCGAGGCAGCGGCCGTGGTGCGTCGCATCGGCGGCAAGGTGGCCTCCAACGTGAAGCTGGCGCTGGTGGTGCCGGGCTCGGGCCTGGTGAAGGAACAGGCCGAGCGCGAAGGCCTCGACCAGGTCTTCAAGGCGGCGGGCTTCGAGTGGCGCGAGCCGGGCTGCTCCATGTGCCTGGCCATGAATGCCGACCGGCTGGAGCCGGGCGAGCGCTGCGCCTCCACCTCCAACCGAAATTTCGAAGGCCGCCAGGGCGCCGGCGGCCGCACCCACCTCGTCAGCCCAGCCATGGCGGCCGCGGCGGCGATGGAAGGGCATTTCGTGGATGTGCGCCGCATCGCCTGACATCAACAAAGCTCGTTGGGATCTGGAAGGGGAATCGTATGAAGAATCTGCTCCTCATCATTGCCGCCATGTTCGTCCTCGCCGCCTGCAACACCATCGACGGCATCGGCAAGGACATCAAGAAGGCCGGTGAATCCATCGAAGACGCCGCCACCAAGAAGAAGTAAGCCATGCAGCCGTTTCGCATTCACAAGGGGCTCGTCGCCCCGATGGACCGTGACAACGTCGACACCGACGCGATCATCCCCAAGCAGTTCCTGAAGTCCATCAAGAAGTCGGGCTTCGGTCCGAACCTGTTCGACGAGTGGCGCTACCTCGACCCGGGCTACCCGGGGCAGGATCCGGCCTCGCGCAAACCCAACCCGGACTTCGTGCTCAACCAGCCGCGCTACCAGGGCGCCTCCGTGCTGGTCGCGCGCAAGAACTTCGGTTGCGGCTCCTCGCGCGAGCACGCGCCCTGGGCGCTGGAGCAGTACGGTTTCCGGGCGCTGATTGCGCCGAGCTACGCCGACATCTTCTTCAACAACTGCTTCAAGAACGGCCTGCTGCCCATCGTGCTGCCCGAGCATGTGGTGGGGCAGCTGTTCGATGAGCAGGCGGCCTTCATCGGCTACGAGCTGACCATCGACCTCGAGCGGCAGGTGGTGATCAAGCCCGACGGCACCGCGATTCCGTTCGACGTCCAGCCCTTCCGCAAATACTGCCTGCTCAATGGCTTCGACGACATCGGCCTCACGCTGCGCCATGCCGACAAGATCAAGGCCTTCGAGGCGGAGCGCCTGCTGAAGAAGCCGTGGCTCGCCCATACGATCTGAGCCCGCCGTGTACAGCCGCCTCTACGCGTTCCTCTTTCGCTACTGGTGGCTGACCTTTGTCCTGATGGGCGTGTGCTTCGTGCTGTTTGGCATGCTCACGCTGAACTTGCTCCACACGCTCGGGGCGAACCTCGAGTTCCTCGGCATGCACGGGGTGGATGCAGTGAACGAGGGCGGGTTGAGGCAGCTGGGCGGCCTGATCGTCTCAGGCTACCTGGCGGCGGTGTTCTATGTGTTGTTCAAGCTTTGCGAGAAGGTGCTGGTCGAGCGTCTCGCCGTGGTCAAAAAAGGAAGTGATTCGTGAAGATTGCAGTGCTGCCGGGCGACGGCATCGGAACCGAGATCGTGGCCGAGGCCGTGAAGGTGCTCAAGGTGCTGGACCTGTCCTTCGAGATGGAGCATGCCCTGGTGGGCGGTGCCGCCTACGAGGCCCACGGCCATCCGCTGCCTGAATCGACCCTGAAGCTGGCCAAGGATGCCGACGCCGTCCTGTTCGGCGCCGTGGGCGACTGGAAGTTCGACAAGCTCGAGCGCGCGCTGCGCCCGGAGCAGGCCATCCTGGGGCTGCGCAAGAACCTGCAGCTGTTCGCCAACTTCCGCCCGGCCATCTGCTACGAAGAGCTGACGCATGCCTCCAGCCTCAAGCCTGAGCTGGTGGCGGGGCTGGACATCCTCATCATCCGAGAGCTGACCGGCGACATCTACTTCGGCCAGCCACGCGGCCGCCGCCTCTCGCCCGACGGCGCCTTCGAAGGCCAGACCGAGGCCTTCGACACCATGCGCTACTCGCGTCCCGAGATCGAGCGCATCGCCCACGTCGCCTTCCAGGCCGCCCGCAAGCGCGGCAAGCGCGTCACGAGCGTGGACAAGGCCAACGTGCTGGAGACCTTCCAGTTCTGGAAGGACATCGTCACCGAGATCCACGCCCAGTACCCGGACGTGGAACTCGACCACATGTACGTCGACAACGCTGCCATGCAGCTGGTGAAGGCGCCCAAGAAGTTCGACGTGCTGGTCACGGGCAACATGTTCGGCGACATCCTCTCGGACGAGGCCGCCATGCTCACCGGTTCCATCGGCATGCTGCCCTCGGCGTCGCTGGATGCGAACAACAAGGGCCTGTACGAACCCAGCCACGGCAGCGCGCCGGACATTGCCGGCAAGGGAATTGCCAACCCTCTGGCTACAATACTGTCCGCTGCCATGATGCTCCGCTACTCCCTCGCCCAACCCGAAGCTGCCGACCGCATTGAGTCGGCCGTCAAGCACGTGCTTGCGTCGGGCTTGCGCACGGGCGACATCTGGTCCGAAGGCACCACGCGCGTCGGTACCCGCGAAATGGGTGACGCCGTCGTTGCCGCCATTTCGAAAACCATTACCAAAACCATTACCACGAGCTAGTAGCTCCGGTTCGTCTCGCCCCTACCTCTCCGGCGATTCGAGTCCGGAGAAGTGGAGAGGTTTTCAGCAACTAAGGGCATTGAGATGAGAGTCGTAGGATTGGTTGGTTGGCGCGGCATGGTCGGTTCCGTGCTGATGGATCGCATGCAGGCCGAAGGTGATTTCGGCCTGATCGAGCCGGTGTTCTTCAGCACCAGCGCGGTGGGCGGCAAGGCGCCGGCCTATGCGAAGAACGAGTCGACGCTGAAGGACGCGTTCGACATCGAGGCGCTCAAGCGCTGCGACATCGTCATCACCTGCCAGGGCGGCGACTACACCACCGAGGTCTTCCCCAAGCTGCGCGCAGCCGGCTGGACGGGCCACTGGATCGACGCGGCGTCCACGCTGCGCATGAAGGATGACGCGGTCATCATCCTCGATCCGGTCAACCTGCCGGTCATCAAGAACGCGCTCGCCAAGGGCGGCCGCAACTGGATCGGCGGCAACTGCACCGTGAGCTGCATGCTCATGGGCGTGGGCGCGCTGTACAAGGCGGGGCTCGTGGAGTGGATGAGCACGCAGACCTACCAGGCTGCATCCGGCGGCGGGGCGCAGCACATGCGCGAGCTGCTCACCCAGTTCGGCACGCTCCACGCCGAAGTGCGCGAGCTGCTGGCCGATCCCAAGAGCGCCATCCTCGAAATCGACCGCAAGCTGCTTGCCAAGCAGCAAGCACTCACTGAATCCGAAACTGCCAACTTCGGCGTGCCGCTGGGCGGCTCGCTCATCCCCTGGATCGACAAGGACCTGGGCAACGGCGTGAGCCGCGAAGAGTGGAAGGGCATGGCCGAGACCAACAAGATCCTCGGCCAGGGCGAAGGCTTCGGCACGGCGGCCACTCCCGTGGACGGCTTCTGCGTGCGCGTGGGTGCGATGCGCTGCCACAGCCAGGCCCTGACCTTCAAGCTCAAGAAGGACGTGCCGCTGGCGGACGTCGAGGCGATGATCGCCTCCGACAACCAGTGGGTGAAGGTGGTACCGAACAACCGGGAAGCCACCATCCGTGACCTCACGCCCGTGGTGGTGACCGGTACGCTGACGATCCCCGTGGGCCGCATCCGCAAGATGGCGATGGGGCCGGAGTACCTCGGTGCCTTCACCATCGGCGATCAACTGCTGTGGGGCGCGGCCGAACCGCTGCGCCGCATGCTGCGCATCCTGCTGGACGCGTGACATGACGGATACGGGCAACGTGGGATGGCCGGCGTTGCCCGTTCAGGTAAGCATTCGTGATTTGTAGGCATTCGGCCACGGAACTTCCGAAGGCAAGAATGTCAGTAATTGCATTAGCTTGTCACCGTATCTTCTTGATGTTATTGTGATTTCTGGTTTTCTCGCCGCCTTTGTCCGGGTTGGACGCCGGATCAGGCCGCGAATGTGGCAGTGCCAGAGGGCATTTGCATGATCGAGTGTTGGGAGACGCCTTGAAACGAAACTCGCTGTACACCGGGCGATTCGCCTTGACCGGGGTGGCTGCGGCTGCCCTGTGGATGACCGCTGTGCCCGATGTCTGGGCGCTGGGTCTGGGGCGCCTGGCGGTGCAGTCTGCGCTGGGCGAGTCCCTGCGCGCCGAAATCGACATCACGAGCATGACGCCGGAGGAGCAGGCGAACCTGCGCGTGCGCGTCGCGCCGCCGGAGTCGTACCGTGCGGCGGGTGTCGACTACAACGCAGTTCTTCCTGGTACCACCGTCACGCTGTCGCAGCGTGCCGATGGCCGTCCCTACCTGCGCCTCACCAGCGACCGTGCCGTCCAGGAGCCCTTCGTCGACGTGATCCTGGAGATCAACTGGTCGACCGGCCGCCTGGTCCGCGAATACACGCTGCTGTTCGATCCGCCGACCCGGCAGGCCCAGCAAGCCCCGGCGCCGACCACGGCGCCCGTGATCAGCCAACCGGCTCCGGCGCCCGCTCCGAGTGTCGCCACGACGCCGGCACCAGCGCCGCGAGGCGAGCGTCGCGCCTCCACGCCCAAGGCCTCCGCGCCCGCGTCCTCGACGGCTGGTGCGGAACCCGCCAGCAAGCCCGGTCCCTCCACCGGCGACGAATACCGCGTGCGTCCCGGCGACACGCTGGGCAAGATTGCCGGCCGCACCCAGCGCCAGGGTGTTTCTCTCGACCAGATGCTCGTGTCGCTGTACCGCGGCAACCAGCAGGCCTTCATCGACAACAACATGAACCGCCTGCGTTCGGGCGTCGTGTTGAACGTGCCCAGCGCCGAAGAGGCCAAGGCGGTGTCGCCCGGCGAGGCTCGCGAAGTCATCCATGCACAGAGCGCTGACTTCGGTGCGTATCGCCAGAAGCTTGCCGGCACCGTTGCCGAAGCCAAGGTCGAAGGCGCTTCACGCCAAGCAGGCGGCAAGGTCCAGACCAACGTCGAAGACCGCAAGGTCGCGGCCGCGCCCACGCCCGACAAGCTCACGCTGAGCAAGGGTGGCGTGAAGGCTTCGGCGCCTGAGGAAAAGCTCTCCAAGGAGCGCGAGAAGACGGCGGCGCAGTCGCGTGTGGCTGAACTCTCCAAGAACGTCGAGGAGCTGAAGAAGCTCTCCGGCGCGGCCTCCACGGCGCCGGCCAAGACGCCGGCCGTGCCCGCCACGCCGGCTCCGGCCCCCACCACCACGGCCGCCGCACCCGCGCCCAAGCCGGTGGTCGCCGTGCCTGCACCTCCGCCGCCTGCTCCGGCACCGGTGGCAGCACCCAAGCCTGCTTCCGTGGCGGCGCCGACGCCGGCGCCTGCTCCCGTGGTTGCTCCGGCACCCGCGCCGGCTCCGGTCGTGGCGGCTGCCCCCGTTCCGGCCAGCGCGCCGGCCATGGCCGCCAGCCAGCCTGAGGCGGCCGCTTCTCCAGTGGTTGCTGCGCCCAAGCCTGCGGCCAAGCCGCCGGTTCGTCCGCCTGCACCGCCGGTTGAGGAGCCCAGCGTACTCGGCACGATGGTCGACGAGAACCCTTGGGCGCTCGGCCTTGGCGCTGCCGTCGTCGCGCTGCTTGCGGCCTTCGGCATCTATCGCTTCACGCGCCGCTCCAAGAAGGACAGCGGCGAGACGTCCTTCCTCGAAAGCCGCCTGCAGCCGGACTCGTTCTTCGGCGCCAGCGGCGGCCAGCGCATCGACACGCGTGATGCAGGTGGCGCTTCCTCGTCCATGAGCTACTCGCTGAGCCAGCTCGACGCCATCGGCGACGTGGACCCGGTGGCCGAGGCCGACGTGTACCTCGCCTACGGCCGCGACCTGCAGGCCGAGGAAATCCTCAAGGAGGCCATGCGCAGCAACCCCGAGCGCCTGGCCATCCGCACCAAGCTGCTCGAAGTCTATGCCAAGCGCCGCGACACCAAGGGCTTCGAGCTCCTGGCCACGCAGCTGTTCGCGCTGACGCAGGGCCAGGGCGAAGACTGGGCCAAGGCCCAGGAGCTTGGTCAGCAGATCGATCCCGAGAACGCGCTCTACCAGCCGGGTGGTGCCCCCGTGACGCCGGCAGGCGCCGACGGCGCGCCGGTGACCGAGCCGCTGGGCGCGAGCACCATGCCGCAGTCGGTGCTGCCCACGCCCTCGCAGTTCGAGGCCGCCAATGCCGAGCTGCAGAACGCACGCGAGGCCCGCGAGGTCCGCGACGCGGTAGACAGCGGCATGCTCGATCTCGACCTGGATCTGGACACACCGGTCGAGCCCATGAGCGCTCCGGCGCCTCTGACGGCCACGCAGCCCATGCAGCGTCCCACGCAGCAAGCCGACAACGCAATGGACTTCGGTTCGTTGCCTGACCTGCCGGCCACGCCTCCCGCGCCCGCGCAGGGCACGTCGAGCGACTTCGCGATGGACTTTGACCTGTCGTCCATCTCGCTGGATCTCAATGCTGGTGGCGGTGCCGCCCAGGCTGGTGGTGCAGCAGCTGACGACCTGTCCAACATCGACTTCGGTGCCGATGACGATGGTGGCGACCCGCTCGCCCGCAAGCTGGAGCTGGCCGAGGAATTCCGCCAGATCGGTGACATGGAAGGCGCGCGCGACCTGCTGCAGGAAGTCGTTGCCAAGGCCAGCGGCGCGCTCAAGAGCAAGGCTGAGGGCATGCTCAAGGACCTGGCCTGAGGCCGGGTTCTCATCGCGCCCAGCCTCTGTCGCTCAGTTCTTTTGGAGTTGGGTGAATGAGGCTGGCCCTTGGCGTCAGCTATCGAGGACAGTCCTACTTCGGCTGGCAGAGCCAGCCGGATGGCAACACCGTCCAGGACAAGCTCGAAGCGGCCCTTTCCAGCTTCGCCGATCGCCCCGTCACCACCCTTTGCGCCGGCCGCACTGACTCCGGCGTGCATGCGCTGAACCAGGTCGTCCACATCGACGTGGAGGTGCAGCGCGAATCATTCTCCTGGGTGCGGGGCACCAACCGTTTCCTGCCGCCCGACATTGCCGTCCAGTGGTGCGTGCCGGTCGCCGACGACTTCCATGCCCGCAATAGCGCCCGGGGGCGGCGTTATGCCTACCTGGTGCTGGAATCGCCCGTGCGGCCGGCCATCGAGGCAGGTTCAGCCGGCTGGAGCTTTCGGCCGCTGAATCACGAAGCGATGCGCGAAGCCGCTGGCGTGCTCATCGGCGAGCACGACTTCAGCGCCTTCCGTTCTTCCGAATGCCAAGCTGCCTCTCCCGTGAAGGTGCTGAGAACCATCGCCATCGAGCGTCGCGGCGCCTACTGGCGTTTCGACTTCGAAGCCAGTGCGTTCCTGCATCACATGGTGCGCAACATCATGGGTTGCCTCATCGCCGTCGGCAACGGAACGCGTGATGTGCCTTGGCTGGAAGCCGTCCTGGAAGCGCGTGACCGCAGCCGCGCGGCGCCTACCTTCGCCCCCGACGGGCTGTACTTCCTGGGGCCGCATTACGATGCACGTCATGCGATTCCCGAACGCACACCCGCCATGGACTGGCTGCCCTGAGCACCGATGAACGAACGCACCCGAATCAAGATCTGCGGCATCACCCGTGAGGCCGACCTGCACGCCGCGGTCGAGGCCGGCGCTGATGCGATCGGTTTCGTGCTGTGGCCGCGCAGCCCACGGCACGTGAGTGTCGAGCGGGCCGCCGAACTGGCTCTCCGTCTGCCTGCCTTCGTGATGCCGGTAGGGTTGTTCGTGAATCCTTCGCCGGACGAGATTCGGCAGGCAACGGCTGCCATCCCGCAGCTTCTGCTGCAATTCCATGGCGATGAGACGCCATCCGCCTGCGATTCGGCCCAGCGCCCCTATCTTCGCGCTGCCCGTATGGCGCCCGGCTTCGATTTGCTAGACTTCGCTTCTCAATATCCCACCGCCCAGGCCATCCTGCTCGACGCCCACGTCGAGGGCTATGGCGGCGGCGGAAAGGTTTTCGATTGGTCCCTCATTCCTCCAAACGTGCCCCGTCCAGTCGTTTTGTCTGGTGGGTTGCATGCCGGAAATGTGACCGAGGGGATTCTTCAGGTGCGGCCCTGGGCCGTTGACGTGAGTTCCGGCGTGGAACAGGCCAAAGGCATCAAGGATGCTGCGGCAATCCGCCGGTTCTGCGAGGCGGTGCGAGAGGCAGATGCCCGCATCGCCAACCAAGCGAACATCTGAAGAAAGTTTTCTCCCATGTTGAACTACCAGCAACCCGACGCCCGGGGGCATTTCGGCCCCTACGGCGGCACCTTCGTGGCCGAGACGCTGATCTACGCGCTCGATGAACTGAAGGCAGCCTACGACGAGGCGATGAAGGATCCCGCCTTCATCGCCGAATTCCAGTCCGAGCTTGCGCACTTCGTGGGCCGTCCAAGCCCGATCTACCATGCGGCGCGCCTCAGTCGTGAACTGGGCGGCGCACAGATCTACCTCAAGCGCGAAGACCTCAACCACACCGGCGCGCACAAGGTCAACAACACCATCGGCCAGGCGCTGCTGGCGCGGCGCATGAAGAAGCCGCGCGTCATTGCCGAAACCGGTGCAGGCCAGCACGGCGTGGCCACCGCTACCATCTGTGCCCGCTACGGCATGGAATGCGTGGTCTACATGGGCAGCGAGGACGTCAAGCGCCAGTCGCCCAACGTCTACCGCATGCACCTGCTGGGCGCGAAGGTCGTGCCGGTGGAAAGCGGCTCCCGGACGCTGAAGGATGCGCTGAACGAGGCGCTGCGCGACTGGGTCACCAACGTCGAGAACACCTTCTACATCATCGGCACCGTGGCGGGCCCGCACCCGTACCCGATGATGGTGCGCGACTTCCAGCGCGTGATCGGCGACGAATGCCTGGTGCAGATGCCCGAGATGATCGGCCGCCAGCCCGATGCCGTCATCGCCTGCGTGGGCGGCGGCAGCAATGCGATGGGCATCTTCTACCCGTACATCGAACAGGAGAAGACGCGGCTGATCGGGGTGGAGGCCGCAGGGCAGGGCCTGGATACCGGCAAGCATGCGGCATCGCTTTCGGCCGGCTCGCCCGGCGTGCTCCACGGCAACCGCACCTACCTGCTGCAGGACGACAACGGCCAGATCATCGAGACGCACTCGATCTCTGCCGGGCTCGACTACCCCGGCGTGGGCCCTGAGCATTCCTACCTCAAGGACATCGGCCGCGCCGAGTACGTCGGCATCACCGACGATGAAGCACTCGCCGCTTTTCACCGCCTGTGCCGCACCGAAGGCATCATTCCCGCGCTTGAATCGAGCCACGCCGTGGCGCACGCCATGAAGATGGCGCCCACCATGCGGCCGGACCAGCATCTGCTCGTGAACCTCTCGGGCCGGGGCGACAAGGACATTGGCACCGTGGCCGACCTGTCCAATGCCGAGTTCTTCTGCCGGCCTTCCTGTCGCGGTCAGTCCGTCAAGGGCGCCGACACGATCGTGAAGGTGCAGAAATGAGCCGCATCACGACCGTCTTCCAGGCGCTTGCCGCCAAGGGCCGCAAGGCGCTCATTCCCTATGTCACCGCGGGGGATCCATACCCCGATGCGACGGTGGACCTCATGCTCGCGATGGCCGACGCCGGCGCGGACGTGATCGAGCTGGGCGTGCCGTTCTCGGACCCGATGGCTGATGGCCCGGTCATCCAGCGCGCTGCCGAGCGCGCGCTGGCCAAGGGCATCGGCATGCCGCAGGTGCTGGCCTACGTGCGGGCCTTCCGCGCGAAGAACAACACCACGCCGGTGGTGCTCATGGGCTACGCCAACCCGATCGAGCGTTATGGCATCGGCCGCTTCGTCGATGACGCCAAGAACGCTGGCGTCGACGGCGTGCTGGTGGTCGACTACCCGCCCGAGGAATGCGAGGCCTTCGCCAAGACGCTGCGCGATGCAGGCCTCGACCCCATCTTCCTGCTCGCGCCGACCTCGACCGAGCAGCGCATGAAAGACGTGGGCCGCGTGGCCAGCGGCTACGTGTACTACGTCTCGCTCAAGGGCGTGACCGGTGCCGGCCACCTCGACACCGCTGCGGTGGCGCAAGTGGTGCCACGGATCAAGTCGCTGGTCAAGATGCCCGTCGGTGTAGGCTTCGGCATTCGCGACGCCGCCACCGCCCGGGCGGTGGCCGCCGTGTCCGATGCGGTCGTCATCGGCTCGGCCATTGTTCAATTGCTCGAAGTCCAGCCGCGCGACAGCGTGGCCCAGGCGGGCGGACGCTTCATTGCCGACATCCGCGCCGCACTCGATTCGTTGGAAGGAAACCGCTCATGAGTTGGCTTGAAAAGCTCCTGCCGCCGAAGATCCAGCAGACCGATCCGAGCGAACGCCGCTCGGTGCCAGAAGGCCTGTGGATCAAGTGCCCCTCCTGCGAAACGGTCCTCTACAAGAGCGACCTGGAGCAGAACCTGAACGTCTGCCCCAAGTGCAGCCACCACCATCGCATCGGCGCACGTGCGCGGCTCGATGGCTTCCTCGACGCCGAAGGCCGCTTCGAGATCGGCCAGGAAGTGGTGCCGGTGGACGCGCTGAAGTTCAAGGACAGCAAGCGCTACCCCGAGCGCCTGAAGGAAGCGCTGGAGAACACCGGCGAGACCGATGCCCTCGTGGTGATGGGCGGCGCGCTGCACACCATTCCGGTGGTGGCGGCGTGCTTCGAGTTCGACTTCATGGGCGGCTCCATGGGCTCGGTGGTGGGTGAGCGTTTCGTGCGCGGCGTGGAAACCGCCTGCGAGCAGCGCGTGCCCTTCATCAGCTTCACGGCCACCGGCGGCGCGCGCATGCAGGAAGGCCTGCTCAGCCTGATGCAGATGGCCAAGACCAACGCGGCCCTCACGCGGCTGGCCAAGGCGAAGCTGCCCTACATCAGCGTGCTCACCGATCCGACCATGGGTGGCGTGTCCGCCAGCTTCGCCTTCGTGGGCGACGTGGTGATCGCCGAGCCCAAGGCGCTGATCGGCTTTGCCGGCCCGCGCGTGATCGAGAACACCGTGCGCGAGAAGCTGCCCGAAGGCTTCCAGCGCGCCGAGTTCCTGATGCAGTCGGGTGCGATCGACATGATCGTCGACCGCCGAGAGATGCGCGGCACCGTCGCGCGTGCCATCGCCATGCTGCAGCGGCAAAGCGCCGACGCGGTGGCCTGAGCTTCCACGCGCCGGCGAGAAGGCGGCTTCGGCCGCCTTTTCACTTCCGGCGCCCATTCCATGAACACCATGTCCGACGACACCCTGCCCACCACCCTGGATGGATGGCTGGCCCGCTGCGAGCGGCTGCATCCCAAGGAAATCGACATGACGCTGGACCGCACGCTGGCGGTCAAGCAGCACCTGGGCCTGGCGTTCAAGGTGCCGGCGATCACCGTGGCCGGCACCAACGGCAAAGGGTCCACCTGCGCGATGCTGGAGTCGATCGCGCTCCAGGCGGGCTACCGGGTGGGGCTGTACATCAAGCCGCACTTCGTGCACTTCGAGGAGCGCTGCCGGGTGAATGGGCAGAGCGTTGCCGCCGAAGAACTCATCCCGCATTTCGAGGCGGTGGAGAAGGCCCGCATCGACCTGGGCCTGAGCCTGAGCTACTTCGAATTCACCACGCTGGCGATCGCCCGGCTGCTGTCCAAGGCGAGCGTGGACATGGTGATCCTCGAGGTGGGCCTGGGCGGCCGGCTCGACGCGGTCAACGCCATCGACACCGACTGCGCCATCATCACCAGCATCGACATCGACCACGTCGAATACCTCGGGCCCGACCGCGAGTCCATCGGGCGCGAGAAGGCCGGCATCATGCGCACCGGCAAGCCCGTGGTGGTGAGCGACCCGGTGCCGCCGCAAAGCATCGTCGACCGCGCGACCGAGATCGGCGCCGACCTCTGGCAATTCGGCCGCGACTTCAACTACGCCGGCGACAAGCAACAGTGGTCGTGGGCCGGCCGTGACAAGCGCTTCAACGGCATGGCCTACCCGGCGCTGCGTGGTGCGAACCAACTGCTCAATGCCTCCGGCGTGCTCGCCGCCTTCGAGGCCCTGCGCGAACAGCTGCCCATCACTGCCCAGGCAGTACGCAACGGCCTGGCGATGGTGGAGCTGACCGGCCGCTTCCAGATCATCCCCGGCCAGCCAGTGCTGGTGCTGGACGTCGCGCACAACCCGCATGCCGTTGCCACGCTGGCCCAGAACATGGACCAGATGGGTTTCCATCCGCGCACCCATGTCGTGTTCGGCGCGATGCAGGACAAGGACCTGGAGGCGATCCTGCGCCGCATGGCGCCGCTGGTGGATACCTGGAACTTCTGCGACTTGCCGATCCCTCGTGCGGCGAAGGCCGAGGGCCTGAAACAACTTCACGAGCGCCTCGCACTGAAGGGCCCGGGCCCCGTGAGCGTGAACTGCCATGCGGACCCCGCTGCCGCGCTGCGTGCTGCAGTCGGCCAAGCAGACCCCGCTGATAGAATCGTGGTCTTCGGCTCCTTCTACACCGTGGGTGGTGTGCTGAAGGAGGGGCTGCCCCGCTTGAGCGCCACGCACGTGGGCTGATTTCGACCTCCGCCGCCTGCGCGGCCTCGGGCCGAGGCGGAACACAAGGCCGCCTCGTCACTCTGAATCGACTGCATGGGTCTGTTGTCCATCTTCCAGCGAAAGTCCGGCGACAAGGCCAGCCGTGCGGCGGCCGACGCCAATCCCGATTCCGTCCAGGAGGCCCGAACCCGCGCCCGCCGTCGGCTGATCGGCGCGTCGGTGCTGGTGGTCATCGGCGTGATCGGCTTCCCGCTGGTGTTCGAGACGCAGCCGCGGCCGATTCCAGTCGATATTCCCATCGAGATTCCGCGCAAGGACGTGGCACCGCCGCTGGTGATGCCTCCGGCGTCGCGCCCTGCGCGCACGGCCGCCGCGGTGCCGGTGGAGCCTGCGCCCGCGCCTGTTGCGGCATCGGCCCCGACCGAGATCGTTGAAACGCAGGCGGATGCCGGACGCGAAGTCGTGGTGCCGCCCAGCAAGCCCGCCGCGTCCACGGCCGCCGCCAAGCCGGCAGCCTCTGCCGCGGCTGTGGCTGTGGCTGCCAAGCCCACGGCGCCGGCGTCCAAGCCTGTCGTTGCCGCCGTCAAGCCCGAGCCCAGACCTGCTGAAGCGAAACCGGACGCCAAGCCCGGCGACGACGGCAAGCGCGCACAGGCGCTGCTCGAAGGCAAGCCTGGCGACAAGAAGGACGGCCGCTTCGTCGTGCAGGTCGGCTCCTTCGCCGAGAACACCGCTGCCCACGAGATGCGGCTGAAGGTCGAGAAGCTCGGCATCAAGACCTATGCCCAGGTGGCCGACACCTCGCAAGGCCACCGCATCCGCGTGCGCGTGGGCCCGTTCGCGTCGCGCGACGAGGCGGAAAAAGTGCAGGCCAAGATCAAGGCCGCGGGCGAACAGGCCGTGGTGCTGACGTTATGACGGACATCGGCTGGGTCGACTGGGTCTTCATCGGCATCCTGATGCTGTCGGTGGTGGTCGGCCTCATCCGCGGATTCGTCTTCGAGGTGCTGTCGCTGCTGGGTTGGCTCGTGGCGTATTTCGCGGCGCAGTGGCTGTCGCCCGAACTGGCGCCGCACATCCCGGTGGGCAAGCCGGGGTCGGGCTTGAATCACGCCGCCTCGTTCGCATGTACCTTCATTGCCGCGCTGATCATCTGGGCCCTGCTGTCGCGACTCATCCGCATGCTCATCCAGGCCACGCCGCTGAGCATCGTCGACCGCACGCTGGGCGCGACCTTCGGCGTGGCACGCGCATTGGTGGTGATGCTCGCGATCACCACCGTCGTGCTGCTGACCTCGCTGGCGAAGTCGGCGGCGTGGCAGGAGTCTCGCGGGGCCGTGTGGCTGCATGGGGCGCTGGTCGGCATCAAGCCGGTACTCCCGCAGCAGATCGCCGAACATCTTCCGCGGTGAGGCCGGCATGGCCTCACCGCTTGTGACTTGAAAGCTGGAGCAGTTCCATGTGTGGCATCGTCGGAGTGATTTCCCGGACGCCGGTCAACCAACTCATCTATGACGCCTTGCTGCTCCTGCAGCATCGCGGCCAGGATGCCGCCGGCATCGTGACCATGCAGGGCACCAAGTGCTTCATGCACAAGGCGCGCGGCATGGTGCGCGACGTGTTCCGCACCCGCAACATGCGGGCGCTGCCCGGCACGGTGGGCCTGGGTCAGGTGCGCTACCCCACGGCGGGCAACGCCTACAACGAGGAAGAGGCGCAGCCCTTCTACGTGAACGCGCCCTTCGGCATCGTGCTCGTGCACAACGGCAACCTCACCAACGCGCACTCGCTGAAGAAGGAACTCTTCGACATCGACCGCCGCCACATCAACACCGAGAGCGACACCGAGGTGCTGATCAACATTCTCGCGCACGAACTGGAGCTGGCAGCGCGCAACCTGCCGTTGACGCCAGAGGAAATCTTCAAGGCGGTGTCGGCGGTGCACAAGCGCATCAAGGGCTCCTACGCCGTGGTGGCGCTCATTGCCGGCTACGGGCTGCTCGCGTTCCGCGACCCCTACGGCATCCGCCCGCTGTGCTACGGCCAGGCGATGGGTGCGGACGGCAACCCCGAGGTCATGGTGGCCAGCGAGTCGGTGGCGCTCGAAGGCACCGGCCACAAGCTCGTGCGCGATGTCGCACCGGGCGAGGCGATCTTCATCGACCTGGCAGGGCAGGTGCATGCGAAGCAGTGCGCCGAGAACCCGTCGCTCAACCCCTGCATGTTCGAGTTCGTGTACCTCGCGCGGCCCGACAGCATCATGGACGGCGTCTCGGTCTACCAGGCCCGCCTGAACATGGGCGAGACACTGGCGCAGCGGCTCATCTCCACCATGCCGCCCAACGAGATCGACGTGGTGATCCCGATTCCCGAATCCAGCCGCCCCTCGGCCATGCAGCTCGCGCAGAAGATCGGCAAGCCCTACCGCGAAGGCTTCGTGAAGAACCGCTACGTCGGCCGCACCTTCATCATGCCGGGGCAGGGCGTGCGCAAGAAGTCGGTGCGCCAGAAACTCAACGCCATCGGCGTGGAGTTCAAGGGCCGCAACGTGCTGCTGGTGGATGATTCCATCGTGCGCGGCACCACCTCGAAAGAGATCGTGCAGATGGCGCGCGATGCCGGTGCCCGCAAGGTCTACATGGCGTCGGCGGCGCCGCCGGTGCGCTTCCCGAATGTGTACGGCATCGACATGCCGACCAAGGACGAGCTCATCGCGCACAACCGCACGATGGAAGAGATCCGCCAGTTCATCGGCGCCGATGCGCTGATCTACCAGGATGTGGCGGCCATGAAGCGCGTGGTCGGCCAGCTCAACACCAAGCTCAACGGCTTCGAGGCTTCGTGCTTCGACGGCGTGTACATCACCGGCGATGTGTCGGCGGCGGACTTCGATGCCATTGCGACGCAACGCAGCTCGCAGGGCAACGACGAGGAAGAAGGACCGGGCCGCTCGCGGCTCGCGCTGCAAGGCGAAAGCGACACACGCTGAGCCGCCATCGTCGGCCTCCAGGACAACTGCTTCTCACATGACCAGAAAAATCCGCACGCGCATCGCACCTTCGCCCACCGGCTTCCTGCACCTGGGCACGGCCCGCACGGCTTTGTACTCGTGGGCCTACGCCCGCCACCACGGCGGCGAGTTCGTGCTGCGCATCGAGGACACCGACGTGGCCCGATCCACCCAGGATTCGGTGGACCAGATCCTCGCGTCCATGCACTGGCTGGGACTGGAATACGACGAAGGTCCGGTCTACCAGATGCAGCGCCTGGACCGCTACCGCGAGGTGGTGGACCAGATGATCGCCAGCGGCCATGCCTACCGCTGCTACACGACGCCCGAAGAACTGGACGCGATGAAGGAAGCCGAGTACGCGCGCGTTGGGAAGCGCCGCTACGACGGTACGTGGCGACCCGAACCCGGCAAGGTGCTGCCCACGCCGCCCGCAGGCGTGCAGCCGGTGATCCGCTTCGCCAATCCGCCCGATGGCGTGGTGACCTGGGACGACCTCTGCAAGGGGCCGATCAGCATCGGCAACAAGGAGATCGACGACCTCATCATCATGCGCGCCGATGGCGTGCCGACCTACAACTTCGCGGTGGTGGTCGATGACTGGGACATGGCCATCACGCATGTGTTCCGCGGCGACGAGCACGTCAACAACACGCCCTGGCAGATCAACATCTTCAACGCGCTGGGTGCGCCGCTGCCGCAGTTCGGGCACGTGCCGGTGATCCTGGGCGACGACGGGCAGAAGCTGTCCAAGCGCCGCGGCGCGGTGAGCGTGACGGCCTATGAAGAAGCGGGCTACCTGCCCGAGGCGATGCTCAACTATCTGGCGCGCCTGGGCTGGAGCCACGGCGACGACGAGATCTTCTCGCGCGATCAGATGGTGTCATGGTTTGACGGCAGCCACCTGTCCAAGAGCCCGGCGCAATGGGATGCGGCCAAGTTGGCCTGGGTCAATGCGCATTATCTGAAGACCATCGACGAGTCGCGCCTGGCCGCGCTGGTGGCAGATCAGCTCAAGCGCCGCGGCATCGATGCATCGGTGGGCGACGTGCAGCGCCGCGTGCCGCTGTTCAAGGACCGCTGCACCACCACGGTGGAGCTGGCCGATTGGCTCGCGATGTACTTCGCCGACGTCACGCCTTCAGCGGAAGACCTGGCCGCGCACGTGACTGATGCGGTGAAGCCGGCCATTGCCGCGCTCGCCGACAAGCTCGAAGCCACGGAATGGAACAAGGCCGCCATCAACGCAGCGATCAAGGAAACCATTGCTGCGCACGGCCTGAAGATGCCGCAACTGGCCCATGCCGTGCGCGTGAAGGTGTGCGGTCGTGCACAGACGCCGTCCATCGATGCGGTGCTCGAACTCTTCGCAAAACATTTCGTGATCGAGCGTTTGCATCGGGCATAAAAGTCTGTCTATAATCGCAGTCTCGCTTGAGAACAGCGCGAAACCTGAAGCAGGTCGAAATGCAGAAATGCACGAGGCTGCCAAAGGTCCTCGAAAGAGGATTCCCGATCAAATTTGATCAATGGGGGTATAGCTCAGCTGGGAGAGCGCTTGCATGGCATGCAAGAGGTCAGCGGTTCGATCCCGCTTACCTCCACCAATCAAACGGTGGCGCGTTGTTCACAAGTACGAAGGATTCAGTCCCCTTCGTCTAGAGGCCTAGGACACCACCCTTTCACGGTGATTACAGGGGTTCGAATCCCCTAGGGGACGCCAAGTTTGGCAGGGCTTGCGGAGCAATCCGAAAATCCTGCTGGTCAGAAGTGCTGGAGCAGTTGAGCCAGCGTCTGATCAACGGAGTGGTAGTTCAGTTGGTTAGAATACCGGCCTGTCACGCCGGGGGTCGCGGGTTCGAGCCCCGTCCACTCCGCCAACCATCTCGGTAAAACGCCACCTTCGGGTGGCGTTTTGCTTTGTGCCTTCGCTTCACCTCCGTCGCGCGGTTCAAGTGCGCCACGCCACTTCCAGCTCGTAGGCCAGCGACTTCGCCATCCCGTCCAGGTCGGGGAACAGCGTCGCGTAGGTGATGTTCATGCGGTAGAGCGCCCGCATGGCCTCTTCGCGGATGCCCGGCTGCAGCACGATCTTCATCAGCAAGTCCCCCGACGGGTCGTAGTGCTTGAGGACCTCGTCCAGCGGCAGGTGCAGCACTCCCGGCACCACGAACAGGCCCGACTGCGCGATGAGCCGCCGGTCCATCTCGGCCGGCTCGCCGAACCACAGCACCGGCGTGGTGTTGGGCGCGAAGTAGCGGTCGAAGTTGCCCGGCCGGCGCGGGTCGATGAGCTCGCGTGTGAGGTTCGCATCGAACATCGGCGCGGCGTTCCACAGCCGGGGCGTGTCCAGTGCGAAGAGGGCGGCTTCGGAGGTGGCGTTTTCCAGTGCGAAGAAGGTCGCGACGAATGGCGACTTGGTGAAGTCCAGCAGCCGTGTCGGCGCGCCGTGGTGCTGCATGATGGCCAGCAGGCGCAGGTCGTCGGCTTGCGCCTGTTGGTCGGGAATGTAGTTGTGGGCCTTGCGCCGGAAGATTCGGATGGCGCGCTCTTCGCGCAGCCGCCATGACGCGTCATCGGGGGCGTAGAGCTTGAGTCGGCGCGACAGCGAAGTCAGCAAGTCCCACTGCGACGACTTCTCGCCGCGAAAGGCCCAGCCATCCAGCGATTCCAGCGTTGCCGCCAGCTCGCGCCAGGTTCCAACGGTCAGGAGTTTCATGGCGGGACGATACCGCGATCAGCCCGGCCTGACACACTTCATGTCGGCCCCGACATCCAACAGCAACCTTCTCGACAATGTGAACCGGTGCAATGCCATCCAGGCGAAGCCTGTCGCTTCGCTCGCAAAGGATGAACATGCACGCACACGATCACGGACTGGCCCACGACCTGCGCACGCTCGAGGCGGCCATCAAGGAACGACGCCGCGCCCTGGGCTGGCTGGCCGGACTGGGCGCGGCCAGCTTGCTGGGCTGCGGCGGTGGAGGCGACGACACCGGCTCCTCCAGCACGTCCAGCGGCAGCACGTCCGGCAGCGGCACCACCAGCGGCACGGGCACCACGACGACCACCTCCTGCTCGGTCATTCCCGAGGAAACGGCGGGACCCTATCCGGGCGACGGCTCCAACGGCGTGAGCGCGCTGGCGCTGTCGGGCATCGTGCGCAGCGACATCCGTTCGAGCTTCGCCGGCGCAAGCGGCGTGGCCGATGGCGTGCTGCTCACCGTCAAGCTGCAACTCGTCAACACCAACGGAAGCTGCGCGGACCTTTCGGGCTATGCCATCTACATCTGGCACTGCGACCGCCAGGGCCGCTACTCGTTGTACTCCTCGGGCGTCACCGCCGAGAACTTCCTGCGCGGCGTGCAGGCCACCGACAGCGATGGCTTGGCGACCTTCACCACCATCTTCCCCGGCTGCTACTCGGGCCGCATGCCTCACGTCCACATGGAGGTGTACCGCAGCACCACCACCGCGACCTCGTACACCAACAAGCTCAAGACCTCGCAGCTCGCCTTTCCGGAGAGCGTGTGCGACACGGTCTATGCCACCAGCGGCTACAGCGCCAGCGTGGCCAACTTCAGTGCCATCAGCTTCTCCACCGACAACGTGTTCAGCGACGGCGTGACGCTGCAGATGGCGACCATGACCGGCGACGTCACCAACGGCTACACCGCCACGCTCACGGTGGGCATTGGCGTCTGAAACGAACCAGGCCTGCAGGCGCTGTTCGAGTCCATCGACACCAATGGCGATTCCAAGCTGAGCGCCGACGAGTCGCAGGCCTTCGCCCAGAAGGCATTCTTTACATGACTTGACGCACAGGCATTGGTGTTGACATGGCGCAGCATCAAAGTCCGTGCACTGATGGCGAGCCAGCCCGGCGCGCCGCATCGACAAGAGCAATGACGGGGGTTGCCATGCGAAACCGTTCGATGTCCCAGCGTGCTGCAGCGGTGGCCTTGCTGTGCCTTGCACTCACCGTGACCTGCGAGGCACGCACTGCCAGCGTAGAAGAGCTCCGTGCCGATGCCAGACCGCAGGCCACAGTGAGCGAGGCCATGAGCCCCTGGTGGACGGCGTTCAACGAGGCCCCATTGCCTGCGCTTCAACGCGCAGCGGCTTCGCGGCCGCAAGCCGCGCCGGCCTTGAGCTCCGGATCATCGTCGCTGCCCCTGGATGCGCAGGTCGCCGCTGCCTATGTCGGCCTGCGCACCTTCCACCTGCGCTGGCGGCTGGCCCTGGAAATGCGCGACACCCTTGAGCTGCAGCGGCGCGTGCTCGCGGCGGCACCGCCGATCGCGGCCATGGGCGAGGCGCTGAAGACCATCGACCAGCGCCGAGCCACCTGTGACCGCCTGGCCGCCGCCATGCAATCCCAGCGCGATGCTTCCGTGAACGCACTCGCCGTGCTCACCGGCAAGTCGGTGCAGGACCTCTTCGGCGAACTGCACGACGCCCTGGAGAGCCACGACCTGCCGGCCTTCGACGCCCCCACGCCCGAGCGGCTGCCGCGCAGCGTGCTGATGTCGCGGCCCGACGTGAGCGCTTCGCGCAGCCTCATCGCGCTCGGCCCGCGCAGCTCCCCCGAGGTCCAGCGGCAGCTTGCCATCGGCCCGGCCAACCTCACCGGCTGGATTGCCGCCGCGCCCGGCGCCGTGCCGTCCATGCCCGGCTCCGAGCTGCCCGACGTGCAGAACCTGCTCACCGTGTCCGCCCAGGCCGAGTCCGAGGTGAGCGCCGACCTGTCCGCGCTGCAGCAGCGCACCGTGCGCGCAGCGCGCTTGTTCGAAGTCGTGAAGAGCCGCCAGATGGAGCTGGAAGCCGTCAAGCGCCGCCAGCAGGTCGGCGCGGCGACGCAACACGACGTGATCCTCGGCACGCAGGCCCTGCTCGTGGACGATGACGAACTGGCGGCATCGGCGGGAGAATTGGCCTACGCCTGGATCCGCCTCCAGGCGAGCACGGGCGGCCAGGCGCTGCAGGCGCGAGGCCAGCCCGACGAATGACCGGGCGCCGTGGAGATGCACACACCATGATCCGATGCCTGCTCGTCGACGACGACAGCGAGATCCGCGTATCCCTCACCGAGTACCTGCAGCGTTTCGGCATGTCGGTGCTGGGCGTGGACAGCGGCGCGCAGATGCGCCGCGCCGTGAAGTCCGAAACCTTCGACGTCGTGATCCTCGACGTCATGCTGCCTGACGACAACGGCTTCGACCTGTGCAAGTGGATGCGGCAGCAGCACCGCACCCCGGTCATCATGCTCACGGCACAGGGCGACCCGATCAGCCGCGTGGTGGGCCTGGAGATCGGCGCTGACGACTACGTGGCCAAGCCCTTCGAGCCGCGCGAGCTGGTGGCGCGCATCAATGCCGTGCTTCGCCGGGCACCGGGCGGCGAAGCGGCGGCGCTGCGCGACCTGCCGCGCAGCGTGCAGTTCTCCGGATGGTCGCTGGACCGTTTGCAGCGCCAGCTCGTTTCGCCATCGCAGGTCGTGGTGGCCTTGTCCAATGCCGAGTTCCGACTGCTCACCGCCTTCGTGGACCACGCGGGCCGCGTGCTCAGCCGCGACCAGTTGGTCGACTTCACCGTCACGCCCGGCGTGGAGGTGAACCACCGCAGCGTGGACCTGGCCGTGTCGCGCCTGCGCCAGAAGCTCGGTGATTCGCCACGCGAGCCCAGCCTCATCCGCACGGTGCGTGGTGAGGGTTACCTCTTCGATGCCAAGGTGAGCTCGGAGCGCGCGGCATGAAGCGCCTGTGGCGCGACACGCTGTTCAAGCGCCTGTTCCTGTTGATGTGGGCCGCGCTGGTGGTGAGCCACCTCGTGGCCTACGAAGTCGTCACGAACTGGGTGATCGACCGGCCCGGTCGGATTGCCCCTTCCTTCGGTGCCGTGCTGTCGCATGCACCCTCGCTGCCGCCGACACCGGGGCTGCCTGGCGGGCCTTCGATGCGGCGCGGCGAGCCTCCGCCCGATCTCGGGCCGGGTCCCGGCATGGGCCCGCCGCCGGGGCGCGATGCAGCATCCCGCCCTGATGGCCCGCCGCGTCGCCAGCGCTGGACCGGCCTCACGCCCTCTGCGCTGGCGGTGGACTATGGCCTGCGCTTCCTCATCATCGGCATCGCGGCCTGGTTCGGGGCGCGATGGGTGTCCACACCGATGCGCCGCCTGGCCGAGGCATCGCGCGGATTGGCCGTCTCCATTGGCGGCAACCAGCCGCCTCCGAGGCTCGACGAACACGCCGGCACGGTCGAAGTGCGCGATGCGGCGAGGGTATTCAACGACATGGGGCGGCAGCTCGAAGAACAGTTCAAGGGACGCGGCCTGCTGCTGGCCGCGATCTCCCACGACCTGCGCACGCCCCTCACGCGCATGCGGGTGAGGCTGGAATCCATCGAGCACGACGCGGCCCAGCGCTGCATCAGCGACGTGCGCGAGATGAACGAGCTCATCGATTCGTCGCTGGAGCTGTTCCGCGGCGCGAGCTACTCGGAACCCTTGCAAGCGCTGGACGTGCTGTCGCTGGTGCAATCGCTGGGCGACGACCTGGTGGAGCAGGGCCACGCCGTCACCGTGAGCGGGCATTCCGAGGCCGTTGTGAACGCACAGCCCACGGCCTTGCGCCGCGTGCTGTCGAACCTGCTCAGCAATGCCCTGCGCTATGGCGACAAGGCGGACGTGACCGTGCTGCGCGACGACGGCCAGGTGAAGATATTCATCGACGACGCAGGCCCGGGCATCCCGCCGCAACACATGGACGCGGTGTTCCAGGCCTTCTACCGCATGGAGAGTTCGCGCAACCGCGCCACCGGCGGTACCGGGCTCGGCTTGTACATCGCACGCGACCTCGTGCAGCGACAGGGCGGCACCCTCGCCCTGTCCAACCGCAACCAAGGCGGGCTGCGCGCGGCCATCACCTTGCCCTTGCGACACTGACGCCTGCCTGAGCGTTAGCACTGTGTCTGCATCGCTACACAAGGGCAACAGACAGGCAACAGCACAAGGCGATCCTCGCGGACACATTCCATAACCCCCGAGGATCGACCTTGAAGTTCAGACAAGCCATGACATGGCTCGGTGCGTTGCTGTGCGTGCCTTTCATCGCTGGCTGCGGCGGTGGCGGCGACAGCGGCGGCACGGGCAACGTGCGCGTGCTCAATGCCACGCACGACTACGGCGCCATCGACTACTACACCTCCGACACGCTGGTGCTGTCGGGCATTGCCGAGGGGGCAGTCAGCAGCTACCAGTCGGTGAGCGAAGGCTCCTACACCTTCAAGTTCAAGCCGGCGGGCACCACGACCACGGCGCTGTCGAGCTCCATGACGGTGTCCAAGGACACGTCCTACACGCTCGTGGCCTACAACAACGGCTCGACCATGTCGAGCACGTACTTCGCCGACACGCAGTCCGCGCCGACCTCGGGCACGGCCGCCCTGCGCGTGTTCAACGGCGCAGCCGCCGCGGGCTATGTCGACGTCTACGTGACGGCGCCCGATGCAGACCTTGCCACCTCCACGGCCACGGCATCGAGCGTGGCCAGCGCGAGCGTGACCTCCTTCGTCGAGATCACCAAGGGCACCTACCGCATCCGCGTGACGGGGTATGGCGACAAGACCGACCTTCGCCTGGACATTCCCTCGGTGACGCTGTCTGACCAGCAGATCACCACGCTGATGCTGACCAGCACGTCCGGCGGCGTGCTGGTGAACGGGCTGCTCGTGAACCAGGGCGGGACTGTCACCGCCTACAAGAACGCCAATGCCCGCGTGCGCGTCGTGGCGGCGGTGAGCGGCAATGCCAGCGTGGTCACCGGCACCACGGACGGCAGCCTGAACTCGACCCTGCTCTCGCCGACAGTCGGCACCTACGTGACCACCGCGGCGTCGCTGTCGGGCCTGGCGGTGTCGGTGAACGGCACGGCGCTGGACACGAGCGCGTTGGCGGTGAGCACCGGCACGGACGCGACCTTGCTCGTCTACGGCGATGCGTCGGCGCCCAAGGTCAAGCTGCTGGCCGACGACAACTCGCCCGCCACGGTGTCGAGCAACGCGAAGATCCGGCTCGTCAACCTGCTCAACGGGCTGGACGGCACCATCAGCCTGAGCGCCGACTACGTCTCGGTGGGCGACAACGTGGCCTTCGGCGGTGTGTCCACGCCGACCGCGCTCACGGCGGGCACCGGCATTCGCCTGGAGCTGACGACGCCGCTGCGCACCACGGCGCTGTACACCGCGACCGACGTGACGTTGGTGGCCCAGAAGGTCTACACGCTGTTCGCGATGGGCGATGCGAGCTCGCCCGTGGTGGTGCTGCGCAAGGACCGCTGACGCCGACCTTCAGATGGCGCCGTTCAGCCTCAGTTCGCGCGTGAACCACGCGTAGAAGATCGGGGCTGCGACGACGCCGGCCAGGCCGAAGGTGGCCTCCAGCACCAGCATCACTGCCAGCAGTTCATACGTGGGCACGCGGATGCGCGAGCCCACGATGTGCGCATTCAGGAAGTACTCCAGCTTGTGGATGCCCACGAGGAATGCGAGCGAGAGCACGGCGAGCCAGGGCGACACGACCAGGCTCGTGAGAACGATGGCGGTGTTGGAAACGAGGTTGCCCACCACGGGAACGAGCCCGGCCACGAAGGTCACGACGATCAGCGTGGCGGTGAAGGGCATGTGGTAGCCCAGCAGCGGCACGATGGCCAGCAGGTAGATCGCAGTGAGCGCCGTGTTCGCGGCGGCAATGCGCAGCTGGGCGGCGATGATGTCGGCGAAGGCATGCTCGAGCTGCGAGAGACGCTCGCGCCACGACTGCATGAAGGCGGCGCGCCCGGCCGGCTCGCCGCGGCCCGCGAAGCTGGCCAACAGGCCGATCACGATGCCCGCCAGCACATACACGATGCCGCGCAGGGTGTGATGCCCGAAGCGCTGCACTTCGGCCGCGTTCTCGCGCAGCCAATGCGAGGCCATCAGGCGCAATGCTTCAGCGGACGATGGAATGCGGTCAGCCAGCCACGCCGGGAAGGCGGTGCGTAGGCGGTCGAGCGAATCGGCCATCAGCTGCAGCAAGGCAGTGAGTGATTCGGGGCTCGCGGTGGTGGACAGGCCGTTGAGCTTGTCGAACGCGAGGCCGACGACGATGACCAGCAGCGCCAGCACGAGCAGCATGGCGACCTTGCTGGCCGTGGGGCCGCTCATGCGGCGCGCGAGCACGGCCTCCAGTGCGCGGTGCAGCGCAAAGGCGCTGAGCCCGGCGATGAGCGCGAGCAGCAGGTGCAGCGCCAGGATGGACAGCAGGCCCACCGCCATCAGCGCGACGGCGGCAGCGTCGATCCAGACAGGGCGTTGGGGTGGCGGCGAAGGTAGGGAGGACGCTTCGGGCGGGATGGATTCAGGCATCCCGGCAGGATGGGGGCGACCCCCAGCGAGGTCAACCACCCCCGAATGGGGTGGGGACAAGCTGCTGACGCCCTAGCGCGTGGCCGTGGCCGGCATGCGCAGCAGGCCTGTCGTCAACCCGGTCCCGACCAGGATCACCGCACAACCCGCCACCATCGCAGGCGTGATGCCCTCGCCGAGGAACACCCAGCCCCACAGCACCGCGAACACCGGGATGAGGAAGGTGACCGAGATGGCGTTGGCCGGGCCGATGTGCGCGATGAGCCGGAAGAAGATGATGTAGGCCACGCCCGTGCAGGCCAGCGCGAGCGCCCCTGCGGCCATCCAGGCCTGGTGCGAGGGCATGGTTGCCGGCCAGAACATCAGGGCCGGAATGACCAGCACGATGGCAGCGGCGAGCTGGCTGCCCGTGGCCACGGCCAGCGGCGCCACGCCGGTCAGGTGCCGCTTGGTGAAGCTGGCAGCCAGGCCATAGCACAGCGTCGCTGCGAGGCAAGCCACCACCGCCCAGCCCGATCCGCCGGGCTTGAAGCTGGCCTTGTCCCAGGCCAGCCACAGCACGCCCGCGAAGCCGATGCCCAGCCCCAGCATGCGCGAGGGGGTGAGCCTGTCCTTGAGCCACACCCAGGCGATCAGTGCGCCGAAGAGCGGCGTGGCTGCATTGAAGATGGACGACAGGCCTGCCGTGATCGACAAGGCCGCATAGCTGAAGCACAGGAAGGGCAGGGCCGAGTTCAGCACGCCCACGACGAAGATCGGCCCGGCCTTGTCCTTCAGCACGCCGAGCTGCCCGCGCAGGCCCAGCAGCGGCACGAGGAAGACGGTCGCGCCAACCACACGAACGGCGGCCAATGCGAAGGGCCCGAATTCGGAGGCGCCCATGCGCATGAACAGGAAAGACGCGCCCCAAAGCGCTGCCAGGCCGATCAGCTCGGCAAGGTCGGATGACTTCACGGAAAACTCCTGTGCGGGAGAGGGACGGACTTCAGATGGGATAGAAGTCGCTGTCCGACATGATCTCGATGTTCTTCTTCTTGCGCTTGGACAGGGGCTTGATCTTGTTGCCGCCCTTGTGCAGCCGGTAGACCAGCGCGCCGATCGCACACATGCCGCCGATCACCATCACCACGTCGCCGGGGCCGATGTCGTCCTCGTCGATGCCGATCTCGGGAAGGTCGGCGCCGGCCAGGGAGAAGCGGCTCAGCTCCTCGCCTTCGACGACGCCGAAAGCCAGGGGCATGAGGGTGCGGTGCGCGGGGCTGTCCTCGGGATGCACGCTGCTCAGCACGCCGCCGAGGATGGCCTCGTCCAGGCTGATGCCGTCTTCCCCGGAGAACCGCGCCAGTTGGCCCTCTTCGAGCGGCAGGTGCGCCCGGTTCGAGTCCAGGATGGAGTGGCTCGCCGGTGGTGCGCCCTCGCGCGGGGGCTCAAGCTGCCAGGTCATGGCGCGCGGCGCCGTGGGAACGGCGGCACTGGCGGGAGCGGCCCACGGCGACAAGGACAAACCTGCGTGAATGGCCAGCGCTGCCAGTGCTGCCTTGGAAACCTGCACGTGAAACTCCCGACCACGACGTGCTCCGCCTGCGAGGCGGATGCGAGGCCGAGAGGTTCGCACATTCGCTGCGGGCGTCAACCCCGTGAGCCAGGGCTTTCACAGTGCCACCCCTTCCAGCGTCAACAATGCACGCTTGCGATGGACGCCGCCGGCATAACCGGTCAGCGTGCCGTCAGTGCCGAGGACGCGGTGACAGGGCACGATGACCGAGACCGGGTTCTTGCCCACGGCCGAGCCGACGGCGCGCATGGCCTTGGGTGAGCCCAGCTGCCGCGCGATGTCGCCATAGCTGCGCGTCTGGCCCTGGCCGATGCCCAGGAGGGCCTTCCACACACCGAGCTGGAATGGCGTGCCGTGCAAGTCCAGCGGGACGTCGAAGCGTTTGCTGCGGCCCGAGAAATAGTCGGCCAGCTGTGCGGCCGCCGCACGCAGGAGCGGGTCATCCTCGACCACTGGCGCATTGAGTTCTCCTGGGTGGTCCTTCTGGCCTTCGAACCACACGCCGGCAAGGCCTCGCGCCGTGCGTGCGAGCAGCACGGGCCCGAGTGGCGTGGCGATGGTGGCTTGCGCGGTGCAGGCTGCATGGATGTGTCGGGTGGCATGGCTCATGGAAGGTTCTCCAGGCTGTTCCACAGCCGCAGCACCGCATAGGCCCGCCACGGACGCCATGCGGCGGCGTGGACGTCGGCTTCGCGCTGCGACTGGGTGTTGAACAAGTGCTTCATCGCCTTGAGCACGGCGACGTCGTTCGGTGGGAAGGCATCGGGCCAGCTCATGGCCCGCATGGCGATGTAGTGCGCGGTCCAGGGGCCGATGCCGGGCAGCTCGCACAGGGCCGCGATGAGGGGCTCCGTCGATGTCGCGCCATGCATGAGCCCGGACAGCTCGGGCCAGGCCCTGGCGATCTCCACGATGGCGTTCGCCCGCGTTCGGATGATGCCGAGTTCGGCGATTTGCTCGACCGGCGTCTTCGCGATGCGCGTGGGGTCGGGGAAGGCGATGTTCACGTCGTCCCACGGCGTTTGCACCGGCGTGCCGAAACGCTCGACCACCCGCCGCGCCAGTGTGCGTGCGGCCGCGACGGTGACCTGCTGTCCGAGCACGGCGCGCACCGCGAGTTCAAAGGCATCGAGGCTGCCGGGCAGGCGCAGGCCTTCCTCGCCGGGCAGGCTGCTCAATGCGGCGCCGATGGTGTGCGGCGTGGCGTCCAGGTCGAGCCATCGGCGCACGGCGCTCGCCACGCGTGCGCTGGCGTTGACCCACGCGGGCGAGAAGGCCAGCCGCACGCGCGAGGCCTCGGGCTGGAACTCGGCGCTGATCCATCCGGCCGCCTCGGCAATCACGCCGGCGCGCACCGTGCGCCGCACTTGCAGGCCATCGACGCTTTCGACGCAGGGAATGGCCCGCTGCGTGAGGAAGCGCATGAAGCGATCGACTGCGTACGGCGCACGAAAGCCCAGGGACATCGTGATCGCATCCACCGGCGGCTGCGTGGTGTCATCCGCGGCGTCGCCGCGCAGGCGCGACGGGCTCATGCGGTAGCTCTGCGCGAACGCCGCGTTGAAGCGCCGCAGGCTGCTGAAGCCGCTGGCCAATGCCACCTGCGAGACTGGCATGCGCGTGTCCGTCAGCAACTGCTTGGCCAGCAGCAGCCGGCGCGTCTGCAGGTACTGCATGGGTGTCACGCCGTGCTCGGCCTGGAAGATGCGGCGCAGGTGGCGGTCGCTCACGCCCAGGTGGCCTGACAGGTCGGTGAGCGAGGGCGATTCGCCGCTGGCCGATTGCGCATCAAGCCAGTCGGCCGCCTGGCGGGCAAGGGTGCGCGACGCATCCATCACGCTCCACGCCAGGCCAGGTCCCGGTGCGATCTCGGGGCGACATTTCAGGCAGGGCCGGAACGCCTGCGCTTCGGCCTGTGCGGGCGTGTCGAAGAAGCGGCAGTTTTCACGCTTGGGTGTTCGCACGCGGCAGATCGGCCGGCAGTAGATGCCCGTGGACGTGACGCCCACGAACAGCCGTCCGTCGAAGCGCGCATCGCGGGCTTTGACGACGAGGTAGGCGGCATCGGCATCGAGGTTCATGCCGTTGATTATGGTCACTGCACTGCCTGGCACTGGCCGTTTTCGGACATGTCGCTGCGTGCACTGCGGCCTTTGCGCGAGTGGCGCAGAAAGATTCGAGAACAATGCCGCGCGCATGCGGATTTTGGGGCTGGCAAGGTGGAGAACGGGATGCGGACACGCTAGCCTGCGCGCCAGAAGTTCGAGAAGTCGAAGAAGTTCAACAGCAATCAACCATCGTTCGGGAGACTTCCATGTCCTTTGCGCGCCTTTCTTCAAGCCTTCTTGCCGCCGGCCTGTTGTTCGTGGGTGCGGCGCATGCGGACAACGACACCACCACCCGCCGCGGTGCGACGCTCACCGAGCTGCGCAACGGCTTCGCCGACGGCGAGCACGTGGGTTCGCTGCTCAGCGGCCCCACCTGCCAGGATCAGAGCGATCGCGGCTGGAGCCAACTGCTCGCCAAGCGAGTCGAGGCCGAACTGCCTCGCGCCTTCGAGCAGGAGATGAATCAATTCAAGGGTGCACAGCCCCTGCAGGTCCAGGCCTTCGTGAACAAGCTGGACATGCAGTTGTGCCAGGCCCCCGCTGCTGCCTGGAAGGGCAGCATCCAGGTGCAGGTGGGCTGGCAGGTCGTGTCGCCGGTCGACGGCCACGTGGTGTACCGCGCCTCCACCGAGGGTTCGTTCACCCTGGCGAAGGCGCAGCGCATGTCCACGTCAGCGGCCATGCGTGCCGCGTTCGCGCAGTCGGTGCGCAAGCTCGCGGCCGAGCCGCGCTTCGCATCGCTGATGCAGGACACGCGGGCGATCAACGTCGCCTCGGCGCACTGACATCACTCAAAGACGCAGTTCAGGGCGTCGCGACGCCCTGCGGCTTGGGTGCGGCGGCGTTGATCGTCGCCGGCACCACGCTCGCTGAACGGCTTGCCTCCCAGGCCTTGGCCTGGTCCAGCACACGCTCGAACGCCACGCCTTCGGTGAGCAGTGCTTCCTTGGTCTTCGCGTCCAGGGGCGCTTCCACACCGAACTCGTCGCGCGGCATGCGGTCTTCACGCACCGACTTCAGCACGCGCTTGATCTCCGCTGCTGCATGCATGGGCGTTTGCAGCAGCACCAGCTTCTTCATGCCGTCCGGGTTGTTCGGGACGTGGCACTGGAAGCACTGGCCCTCGCGCAGCTTGAGCGCAAAGGTCTTGTAGCTGGTGTCGAGCTGGGCCTTGTACGGGTTGTCGTTGCTCAGCAGGCCGTCGAACACCGTCACCGCGGGCTGGCTCTTGCCCTGCGCATCCGTCCAGCGCCATTGGCCGTCGAAGGCCGCCTGCGTCACGTGCTCGCTGGCCTGCAGCGGCGGGTTGGATCCGAACACGGTGAACTGTGCAAAGCGGACGCGGCTGACCTTCGGATCCCACCAGAGGATGATGTCATTGGCCTTCTCGTACATGGCCCACTTCTCGGCCTCGTGCCAGAACGGGTAGGGGAACTGGCCGGGCTGCAGGCGGTTGCGGAACGCCGTCTGCAAGCGGATCTGGTACAGGCGTTCGCGTTCCACGTACTCGACGGTGTACTTGCCGTTGAACATGAACAGCGGCACGTACATGCCGGCCAGCACGTCGGGGCCGAACTGCGTGAGCTTGGAATCCTTCAACGACAGCTTGGGATCGCGCTGCCGTCCCCACAGCACGAATTCCTGCAGGCTGCGCTTGAACAGCGAGTCCTGGAACAGCCCCTGGCGGCACTTGTCGAAGGCGGCCTGGTCGTCGACCGGCGCCACGGGACACAGTCGGGCCATGTCGGCGGCCAGGTGTGCAGCAGCCGTTTCCGCGGCAACGCGTGCCTCTTCGGTCGGGGCGGGAGTGGTCGGGGTAGTCGCCGCGAACGCAGCGAAGGAGGACAAGCAAAGTACCGCGGCCTTGGCCGTGGATTGGAGCACTTGCGAATGCTTCATGAAGGGCCTTGCTGGTTGAGAAAACATGCGTTGTCCAACCCGTGCCGCCCGGAAGCAGCACGGGCGGGGTCACCTCAGAGGATCAGCCGATGATGCGGCCCGTGCGGTCGATGGCCACCACGTCCACGAAGCGCGAGCCTTGTGGGCTGCGCGAGGTGAAGTGGGTCTTGTACCCGCTGAGGTCCAGGTTCAGCTCCGACAGCGCGCTGCGGAAGCGCGAACGGGATGCATCGCCGCCCTTGAGCGCGCTGCGTGCGGCTTCCACTGCCACCCGGCCGACGATGTAGCCCTCCAGCGAGGTGAAGCCGATGCGCGTGTCGGTGCCCAGCGCCGCGAGGTCTTCGCTGCAGCGCTTGACCACGCCCATGGCGATCGCGTTGGGCCGCGGCACGACCTGGCTCATGATGACCGACTGGCCCTTGCCGGTGATGTCGTCGATGAGCGCCTGCCCGGCGAACGAGGACGAGAAATAGAAGCCGGCGTACTTGCTGGCCGCCATCAGGTTGATGATCTTGGCGATCGGGCCTGCATTGGTGGTGAACAGCACGCAGTCGAGCTTGGCGTCGAGCAGCGTCTTGGCTTCGGCCTCGAAGGACTTCGCATTGCGGTCCAGCGGCACCGACACCGTCATCTTGATGCCCACCGCTTCGAGCGCGGCGTTCATGGCCGCGGCGTTCGCGGGCGACGTGTCCTTCAGGTACACGTAGCCCACGCGGCTCATGTTGAACTCCTTCACATAGGCCAGCATGCGCTTGTACTCGTCGTCGTAGCCCGAGCGCACGTGGTAGGCCATGGTGAGCTTGTCGCTGCGGATGCCCATGTTGCCGCTGGCTGTGCCCAGCATGACGATCCTGGCTTCTTCCACGATCGGCAGGCAGGCCTCGGCGGCGGCGCCGCTGGTCAGCCCCACCAGCGAGGTAACGCCTTCGGCAATGAGTTTCTTCACGTTGGCCTTGCAGCGTTCCTTGTCGCCGCCGTCGTCCAGCGAGACGAGTTCGAAGCGGGTCTTCGAATCGCTCTTGTTGGCCGCGGTGAAGGCCGCCAGGATGCCGTCGCGCACGTCCTTGCCGTAGGCGGCCTGGCCGCCCGTGAGCGAGGCCGACTGGCCAAAGGTGACGACGTTGGTGGTGGAGTCGGTTTTGGCCGACCAGGTGAGTCCAGTGGCGAACAAGGCGGAGCCACCGACGAGCAGGTCTCTTCGATTCACAAGTTTTCCCCCAGGGCAGTGCCGATGGCCTGCCAGTGTTTTCGATTCGGCCAGCACAGCTTCGAGTCTGTGAGGCCGCCCAACTGCGAACTGCGATGAAGTCGCCGCACGTGAGTGCTCGCGTGTGCAACGCGCGGGAGATTACCTAGGCCCAGTGAATTCCCGAAGTGCCATTTACATTTACTTTCAAGTACGAGCGGTCGAAACAACGGCGTCCTCGACGCCAGGCCAGGATCGACATTTCTCGTCGGTCAAAACTACCGGCCACCAGGTAGTCATTGCCGGTTTCATCGAGGTGTCGCGAAGTTGTCATGATGGGCCGTGACAATCCCGGCGCCGCAGGCGAATGGGCGTCGGCTGGCGCATCCCAGGGACCGACAGAGAGTCCCGTTCCTCGAACCCCCTCCATGAAATTCCTTCTTCCGCTGCTCGGCGTTGCGCTGAGCCTGCATGGCGCTGCTTTTGCCGCCGACATCAAGGGCGCTGGCGCCACCTTCCCTTCTTCCGTCTACAAGACCTGGGCCGCCGGCTACGAGAAAGAGCGTGGCGGCAAGGTGTCCTACCAGCCCACGGGCTCGGGCGATGGCATCAAGCGCATCGTGGCGCGCGAGGTCGATTTCGGGGCGTCTGATTCGCCCATGAACCAGGCGGACCTCGACAAGAACAAGCTGCTTCAATTCCCGACGGCCGTCGGCGGCATCGTGCCGGTGGTCAACCTGCGCGGCATCGCGGCGAACCAGCTCAAGCTCTCCGGCGACGTGCTGGCCGACATCATGCGCGGCGCCATCACGCAGTGGAACGACAAGCGCATCGCCGCGCTGAACCCGGAGCTTTCGCTGCCGGTGGCATCCATCGTGCGCGTGGTGCGCGCGGAGAAGTCGGGCACCACCGAAGCGTTCACCAAGTACCTGTCGCTGATGTCCGCTGACTGGAAGGCGGGCGTGGGCCACGGGCAACTCGTGAAGTGGCCCGGCGCGGTGACGGCCGTCGAAGGCAACGACGGCATCGTCAAGGCGATGAAGGACACGCCCAATGCCATCGGCTACGCCTCGTACGACCGCGTCATCAGCGCCAGGCTCGCCGGTGTGCGCATGCGCAACCGCACGGGGCAGTTCGTCGCTGCATCGGAAGAGGGCTTCAGGTCGGCCGTGCAGGAGTCCGACCTCGACAAGAAGGGCGACGAGACCGCTTCGCTGCTGGACCAGTCCGGCCCGCTGAGCTGGCCCATCAGCATCACGACCTACGTGCTCGTGGATGCCCAGCCCAAGACGGCGGCCTCGGCCCGCGAAGCGCTGCAGTTCCTGTATTGGGCTTTCCTGCGCGGCGACCCGATGATCCGCAACAGCGGCCTCACGCCGCTGCCCACCGCCGTGCAGGCGCGGCTCGTGCCGCGCTTCCAGAAGGTGCGCCCGCAGGACGGCCAGCCGCTGAACTTCTACGCGTTCTGACCGGCCAGTCCCTGCGAGCCCGGCTCACATGGATTTGAACAAATGCACATAGGCGCGGCTGACCGGCAGTTCGCCGGTCCAGCCGCGGATGCGCACGTACAGGCGGCTCAGCTCATCGCGCCGCGTGCCCGTCACGTGGTCCAGGTTGATGATGGTGGAGCGGTGGATCTGCCAGAACTGCTGCGGATCCAGCTGCGCCGCCAGCTCCGAGATGGGCGTGCGGATGAGGTGCTCGCCGCCGGCGGTCTGCACGCTGGTGTACTTCTCGTCTGATCGAAAGAACAGCACCTCGCCCACCGGCACCTGGTGCATGAGCTCGCCCTGGCTGGCGCGAACGTAGCGAAGGCGGGCCGGCTCCGGCGCGGCGCCGCCCGCGGGCATCAGCTTTCGCAGGACCGCGGCGAGCTGCGCTGTTTCAGGCTCCTGCTGCGCCAGCGCGCGGCGGACGCGCTCGATGGTCCTGGCCAGGCGGTCGGACTTGACGGGCTTGAGCACGTAGTCCACCGCTTCGTGCTCGAAGGCCTGGACCGCATAGTCGTCGTAGGCGGTGACGAACACCACCTGGGTCCGGCCCTCGATGCCCTGCGCCACTTCCAGCCCGGTCAGGCCGGGCATCTTGATGTCGAGGAAGGCAAGGTCGGGGGCGAGCCTGGCAATTTCCTGCGCGGCCTCGATGCCGTTGCGCGCGATGCCGATGATTTCCAGTTCAGGCCAGAGCTTGAGCAGCTGGTCCTTGAGGTAGGCCGCCAGGTGCGGTTCGTCGTCAGCGATCAGGGCGGTGGTCATGGTTTGGCGTGGTGGTGAATGGAATGGAGAGCGTGGCCAGCACGCCGGGCTCCAGCGACCGGATGTCCAGCGAGGCCTCGTTCCCCCAGCGCGACTGAAGGCGTTCGCGGATGTTGTTGACGGCCAGGCCCGTGCCACCGCTCTTGCGCGATGCGGCCTGCTCCAGGCCCAGTCCGTCGTCTTGCACGCTCATGTGCAGCATCTTGCCGTCGAGCTCGGCGCGGATGATGACTTCGCCGCCGTCCACCTTGGGCTCCAGCCCGTGCTGGATGGCGTTTTCCACCAGCGGCTGCAGCAGCAGCGGCGGCACGCGGGCGGCTCGGCATGCGTCGCTGGCCTCGATGCGGTAGCGCAGCCGCTCGGCCATGCGCGTCTGAAGCAGCGCGAGGTAGGCGTGCGCCATGTCCAGCTCCGCGCCCAGGCTGCTGTCGTCGCGGCGCAGCTGCGACAGCGAGGCGCGCAGGTAGTCGATGAAGGACTCCAGCATCTGCTTGGCGCGCGGCGTGTCGTAGTCCATGAGGCTGACGACGTTGGCCAGCGTGTTGAACAGGAAATGCGGCTCGATCTGCGCCTGCAGGAGCTTCAGCCGCGCTTCGGTGGCCATGGCCTGGGCTTGCGTCTCGCGGTGCCGCGAACTCCAGTAGACCGCCATCAGCAGGGTCATGAGGCCGCTGAACAGCAGTGATCCGACGATGGAGTTGGTGTTGGTGAAGAAGTCGCCCACCTGGCCGCCGGCCAGGGCATAGCCCAGCGGCCAACCGGTATAGACCCCGACGGCAGGGATGCCGCTGAAGAACAAGGTGCGCTGCCACCGGTTGAAGCGGCGGATGCGCTGCCGCGTGAAGGCGGCGAACCCGACCTCGAACAGCACGTGGATGATCGCGATGATGGTTCCCGAAATGATCAGGTTCCTGGGGTACCAGACCAGCCAGTTGGCGACGCTCAGCCAGTCGCTGACCGTCTTGGCATACCTCACGAAGCCCAGGAGCGTGAACACCAGCCCCACGGCCATCGCGATGAGCACCGACCACAGGATCTGGAGCCAGTAAGGCCCTGCCCGCACCAGGTCCTGGCTCCAGTAGCTGCGCCAGGAGGCGGCCAGCAGTTGTCGGTTGATGTGCATGGATGCGCAGTGTAGGCAGGGCAGCCCGGCCCGCTGCTTGCAAGCGACGAATCGACAGAAGCAGGGATGGGCGGCAAGCGGACGGCGCGGGCTGCCCGCCTGATTACCTCCCTACAATGCCGCGCCAAGGAGAAGAGATCAATGAAAGTGGAAGCATCGGTTTTCAAGGCCTACGACATCCGCGGGATCGTGGGCAAGACCATTGACGAGACCTTCGCCGAGCACCTCGGTCGCGCCTTCGGCACCGAAGCGCTGGCCGCCGGCGAGAAAGCGGTGGCGGTGGGCCGTGACGGCCGCCTGAGCGGCCCCGGCCTCACGGCAGCGCTGGTGCGTGGCCTCGCCTCCACCGGGTTGGACGTGGTCGACATCGGTGCAGTGACCACCCCGATGCTCTATTACGTTGCCGCCACGCGCGGCAAGCACGGCTGCCACAGCGGCATCCAGGTCACGGGCAGCCACAACCCCAAGGACTACAACGGCTTCAAGATGGTGCTGGCCGGCCGTGCCATCTACGGCGACGACATCCAGAAGCTGCGCCAGCGCATCGAGGCCGAAGACTATGCGAGTGCCAAGGGCCGCAGCGGCACCATGGACGTCTTCGAGGAGTACAAGGCGCGCATCACCGGCGACTGCAAGCTCAAGCGCAGGATGAAGATCGTGGTGGACTCGGGCAACGGCATTCCCGGCGCCTCGGCACCCGCCATCCTTCGTGCGCTCGGCTGCGACGTGCAGGAACTCTATTCCGAGGTGGACGGCGACTTCCCGAACCACCATCCGGACCCGAGCAAGCCCGAGAACCTCGCCGACCTCATCCGCACCGTGCAGACCACGGAGGCCGAGATCGGCCTGGCCTTCGATGGCGACGGCGACCGTCTGGGCGTGGTCACCAAGGATGGCCAGATCATCTACCCCGATCGCCAACTGATGCTTTTCGCGCAGGACATCCTCAAGCGCGTGAAGGGCGGCACTGTCATCTACGACGTGAAGTGCACGCAGCGCCTGGCTCCGCTCATCAAGGCGGCCGGCGGCAAGCCGCTGATGTGGAAAACCGGACACTCGCTGGTCAAGGCCAAGCTGAAGGAAACCGGTGCACCGATCGCGGGCGAGATGAGCGGGCACATCTTTTTCGCCGAGCGCTGGTACGGCTTCGACGACGCGACCTACACCGCGGCGCGCCTCTTGGAAATCCTCTCGCGCAGCAAGGACCCGAGCGCCGTGCTCAACGCCTTGCCCACGAGCTTCAGCACGCCCGAGCTGAACGTGCCCTGCAAGGAAGGCGAGCCGCGCGAGGTGGTGAGCAAGCTGCTGGAAACTGCGAAGTTCCCGGGCGCCAAGGAGATCATCACCATCGACGGCCTGCGCGCGGAGTACGCGGATGGTTTCGGCCTCATCCGTTCGTCCAACACCACGCCGGTGCTGGTGATGCGCTTCGAGGGCCACACGCAGGAAGCCTTGCACCGCATCGAGGCCGACTTCATGGCCGCCCTGCGTGCAGTGAAGCCCGACGCGCAGTTCGCGGCGTCGGCGCATTGATGACGCAGGACCCGGGCCGGGACACCGCCCGCAGCGCATGCGCGTCCTGATCGTCAAGCTGTCTTCGCTGGGCGACGTGGTGCACACCATGCCGGTGGTGCACGACATCCGCGAGGCTTATCCGGACGCGCTCATCGACTGGGTGGTGGAGCCCGGCTTCGCGCCGCTGGTGCGGCGCGTGAAGGGCATCCACAGCAGCATCGAATGCGCGCTGCGGCGCTGGCGCAAGGGCTGGTGGACGAGCCAGGTCCGCCACGAATGGGGCGAGTTCCGCGATGCCCTGCGTGGTGATCGCTACGACGCGATCATCGACTTCCAGGGCCTGACCAAGTCGGCCCTGGTGGCGCGCATGGCGCGCGGCCGGCGCTACGGCCTGGCCAACCAGACCGACGGTGCGAGCCACGAATGGCCGGCGCGCTGGCTGGTGCATGAGCCCATCTTCATCGAGCCGCACATCCATGCGCTGGACCGTGCCCGCGTGCTGGCTTCCAAGGTGCTGGGCTACCCCCTCAAGGGCGCGCCCGAGTTCGGCCTGCGCTCGCAGCAGCTCGAAGCCACCGAGCGCACGCTGGTGCTGGTGCACGGCACCTCGCGCGACGACAAGCTGTGGCCCGAGTCGCACTGGATCGAGGTCGGCCGCCGCGCGCAAGCCATGGGCTGGCGCATCGCGCTGCCGCATGCAGGGCCGGTGGAGAAGGCCCGTGCAGACACGATCTGCGCGGCCATCGGCCCGGCCTGCGAGGTCTGGCCGCCGATGGACCTCGATTCGCTCACCGACCGCATGGGCGCGGCGCACGGCGTGATCGGTGTGGACAGCGGGCTGTCGCACATCGCCGTTGCGCTGGACCTGCCGCACGTGCAGATCTACAACCACCCCACCTCCTGGCGCACCGGCCCGCAGGAAGCGCATGGCCATGCCTACCAGGTGTCGGTGGAAGGCCAGCCCACGCCCGCCATCGAGACGGTGTGGGATGCGTGGGAGCAGGTGTGGGCGCAGTTCCAGCAGGCCGGCCAGCGATGACGCGACTGTTGCTGCGGCAACGACTGGCTCGCAGCGGCTATTCGACGCTGTTGCGCATGCTCAAGCCGGTGTACCTGATGCGCCTGTGGTGGCGCGGCCGGGCCGAGCCGCTGTACCGGCATGCCATCGGCGAGCGGCTGGGCGCCTACCAGGGCGAACGTACCGAAGGCTGGGTGTGGGTGCATGCGGTGTCGCTGGGCGAGACGCGGGCCGCGGCGGCGCTCATCGAGGCGCTGCGTGTACGCATCCCCGGCATGCGGCTGCTGCTCACGCACAGCACGGCGACCGGGCGGGAAGCGGGCGAGGCACTGCTGCGCGAAGGCGACCGGCAGGCCTGGCTGCCCTACGACACCCCGGGCGTGGTGGAGCGCTTCTTCTCGCAGTTCGCGCCTTCGGTGGGCGTTCTGATGGAAACCGAGATCTGGCCCAACCTGCTGCATTGCGCGCGCCGGCATGGCGTGCGCGTGGTGCTGGCCAATGCGCGGCTGAGCGAGAAGAGCCAGAAGCAGGGACAGCGCCTGGCGGTGGTGCTGCATCCGGCGGTCGAGAGCCTCTCGCTGGTGCTGGCGCAGACCGCGGCCGATGCAGCGCGCTTGCGCCAGGCGGGTGCGCCCCAGGTGAGCGTCAGCGGCAACCTGAAGTTCGACATGGCGCCCGACGAGGCGCTGGTGGCACGCGGCCGGGCCTGGCGTTCGATGCTGGACCGGCCGGTGCTCCTCTTCGCCGTGTCGCGTGAAGGCGAGGAAGCGATGCTGCTCGCGGCGTGGTCTCGCCTGGCCGTGCCCGCCAAGCCTTTGCTGCTCGTCGTGCCGCGGCATCCGCAGCGATTCGATGAAGTGGCCGCACTGGTGAAGTCTTCCGGCCTGACCCTGGCACGCCGCAGCGAATGGACGGACACGCCGCCCGCGGACGCGCTCGCCGCCGATGCCTGGCTGGGCGACTCCATGCGCGAGATGCCGCTGTACTACGGCCTGGGCGACGTGGCCTTGCTGGGCGGCAGCTTCGCGCCACTGGGCGGGCAGAACCTCATCGAAGCCGCGGCCTGCGGCTGCCCGGTGGTGATGGGGCCGCACACCTTCAACTTCGCGGAGGCGGCCGAACTGGCCGAGGCCGCATCGGCGGCGGTGCGCGTCAAGGACATCGACGAAGGTTTGGCGACTGCCCTGCGAATGATCGAGGATCCGTCCGGATTGCGCGAGACCGCAGGGCAGGCAACGGCCTTCGCAGCCGAGCACCGCGGTGCGGCGGCACGCATGGCCGACGCCATCGCCGCTTTGGTCCTCAACGGAAAAGCGGCCTAGACCACTTGCAGCACAGGCAACCCCTGGCTGCCCGGGAACACCTCCGAGTCCAGGTGCCGCGTCGCCACCTGCATGTGATCCGCCAGCACGCCCTTGAGCAGCGAGCGCATGTCGGTGGTGGTGCGAAGGTCGCGGCCCTCGAAGCGGTCTTTCTTCGCCAGGCCTGGCCAGTTTCCGATCACGCGCCCGCCCTTGACCGCGCCACCGAGCACGAAGGCCGCGCCACCCGTGCCATGGTCGGTGCCCTGCGTGCCGTTCATCGCGACCTCGCGGCCGAACTCCGTCATGACGACCACGACCGTGCGCTTCCACGTGCCGCTGGCCACGAGGCCCTCGCGCAGCGTGGCCAGGCCGGCGTCCAGCGTGCGCAGGTTGCCGACCAGCGAGCCATGCGGCGAGGCCTGGTTGGCGTGGGTGTCCCAGCCGCCCATCTCCATCACCGCCACGCGCGGGCCGTTGGGCTGCGAGAGGAATTCCGCCGCACGCTGCGACAGCAGGCCCGGGCCGCGCTTGGCGTTGTTGCTGCCGGCGCTGTCCATGTCGCTGGCGGCCATCGATGGGCCGAAGTGCAGGTCCTTGGCGCGCGACAGTGCGGTGGACAGCGCAGCATCGCCGCTGTACATGCGCTCCAGCCGCGCCACCAGTTCGGCTGATGGGTCCGGCAGCACCGAGGGCGCCCAGGTGTCCACCGTGGCCTGGCCGCGCAACACCAGCGGAACGGCGGTGTTCAGCGCCATGCCCTTGGCGTCCATGCGGACCAGGGCGCGGCCGAGCCAGCCGGTGCTCAGCTCGTAGGGCTTCACGCCCCCGCTTTCGAGCACCTGCTGCGCGTCGAAGTGCGAGCGTTCGCGGTAAGGCAGGCCGATGGCGTGCACCACCGAAGCCTCGCCGCCCTTGAACATCGCGTGCAGTTGCGTGAGCTGAGGATGCAGGGCGAAGGTGTTGTCCAGCGCGAGCGGCGCGGAGGCGAACTGGCCGAGCGCGCCGCGGGCAGCGGCGAAGTCGGGGTCACCGATCGCGGGCACGGCGGACAGCCCGTCCAGCCCGCCGCGCAGGATCACCACCACCAGCCGCGTTGACTCAGGCGTCGCCTTGCCGGCAAAGCTCAGGCTGGACCACATCGTGGCGGCGCTGGCTGCGCCGAGGACCAAACTGCGGCGCTGCAGGTTCGGAAGTTGTCGTGTCATGGGAATCTCCTCAGCGGCGCTGGAACTCGGGGGCCATCAGCAGCAGGGCCAAGGCCTGCGAGCCGTCGGACGCGCGCTCGATCTGCTGACGCGAGCTGTCGCTCAGGAGGGGGCCGAGGCTGGCCATGGCCACGGCCCTCGCATCGATGAAGCCGCCAGAGCGTTCGCCGGCGCGCGTGGCCCATTCGACGCGCTTCCACACCGCGTCCGGTCCCAGCCAGTCCTCCGCGCGGTCGGGCCATCCCGCCGGCGACGGCGTGACGTGGATGCGCTGCCCCAGCGAATAGACGCCGCCGGCATCGTGCCGTTCAAAGACACGCATCGGTGCCTTGAGCATGCGCACGCTGGACACGACGAATTCCTCGGGCGTCTTCAGCTTGGACGGCGCCGGATTCCACGCGAGCGGCGAGCGGATGAGCGCCTGGTAGACCTCGCCCAGTTGCCCGTCGCTGCGCAGGTAGGTGGCGGCGAGCTGGTCCACCAGCTCGGGTGGCGGATCATCCGCGACGAAGTGGCGGGCCAGCTTGGTCGAGATGAACTTCGCCGTCGCGGGGTGCCGCGCCAGGTCGCGCAGCACCATGCGCAAGGCATCGGGCCCCTCGGGGTAGGACTTGCCGAGCACCGTCTTGCGGCCGGGCTCGTGCCAGTCGGCATCGAAGAGCTGGCCGCGCGCATCGTCGGCCAGGCTGATGCGCCAGCCGGTGAGCACCGCCGCGAAGGAGGTCACGTCGCGCTGCGTGTAGATGCCGTCGCGGCTGCTTTCCGCGCCCAGCGTGTGCAGCTCCAGGATCTCGCGCGCCAGGTTCTCGTTCAGGCCGCTCACCCGCGGCTCCTCGCCCATGCGGTGCGCCCGGCGCGAGGCCTTGCCCACGATGCGCGAGCGCGGCCCGGCCGACTGCACGTTGTCGAGGTAGCGCAGCATGGCCGGATGCGTGGACGAGGCCACCAGCATGTCCTCGAAGCGGCCGGCGATGTGCGGGCGGATGGCGTCGCGCTCGAAGGCACCCACCAGCCCGCGCACCGTGCCCTTGGTCTGCGACACGGTGAAGTGGTTGCTCCAGAACCATTGCAGCCGTTCGGCGAAGGGCCGCTGCGTGGATGCGGCGGTGACGAGCCGCGAGGTGATGTCCGCGGCGATGACCTCGCGGAAGTGGTGTTCGCCGGGCACGGCCTCGGGTTGGGCCTTGGCGTCCTTCTTGGCACGGCGCTCGGCCCGGGCATGGGCCCAGGCCTGGGGGGTGTTCAGCAGGCCGTCGCCGCGGGCGATGTCGGCCGGGCCGATCTGCGACAGCAGCCAGCCTTGCGGATCACTGCCGATGCCTTGCAGCGAGGGCTCGGACAAGCCGAAGCGATGGGCGGCGATGGCCGCCTGGACGGATGCGGAACCCGCGCTGCTTGCGGCACTGGCGGTACTGGCCATGGGGACTCTCCTCGGACAACGCCGCCAGCATGGCATGCCGGCGTGAACGCCGGGTGTGCGCCGGTCAAGAAACGTTGCGCGAGGAGCGCCGGACGGCCCTGCGGCCGGAATTACTTGGCGAGCAGCTGGTTGACCTTCAGCACGTCGTCGGCCGTCAGCGTGCCCGAGGCCTGGCGCAGCTTGAGGCTGTTGACCAGCACGTCATAGCGCGCCTTGGCCAGGTCGCGGCGAGTGGTGTAGAGCTGGGTCTGGGCGTTGAGCACGTCCAGGTTCACACGCACACCGACCTTGTAGCCCAGCTGCGTGGCTTCCAGGGCGAGTTGGCTCGACGATTCGGCAGCTTCGAAGGCCTTGACCTGGGCCTGCAGCGACTCCAGGCCGAAGTAGGCCTGGCGCGTGCCCTGCGCCACCGTGCGGCGGGCCGACTCCAGCGTGTTGCGCGACTGTTCTTCGAGCAGCACGGTTTCCTTCACGCGGTTCTGGATGGCGCCGCCGGCGAACAGGGGCAGTTTCATCGTGACGCCGACGCTGGAGGTCGTCGACGGGCCGGAGGCATTGATCGGCACCGCGCCCAGCGAAGTGAACTGCGTGCCCGTGGTGTTGGAATGGCCCTTGCCATAGCTGCCGCTCAGGTCCACGGTCGGCAGGCTGCCGGCACGCGCCTTCTCGGTTTCGAGCTTGGCGACTTCCAGTGCGAAGCGCGCGCGGCGCACGTTGGGCGACTGCTCGGTGGGCGCCACCCATTCATCGACGGCGCCGGACAGCAGCGGCTTCAGGTCGGCCTGGGGCGCCAGGGGCTTGGGGGCGATGCTGGCGCGGCCCACCAGCGTGTCCAGCGCGATGCGCTTGGTCAGCAGGTCGTTCTGTGCGGCCAGCTCGGTGGCGGTGGCCAGGTCGTAGCGGGCCTGGGCTTCCCGGGTGTCGGTGATGGTGGCGGTGCCGACCTCGAAATTGCGCTTGGCGGACGCCAGCTGCTCGGCGATGGCGGTCTTGCTGGCCTGCGCGGCGGCCAGCGCATCCTGCGAGGCCAGCACGTCGAAGTAGGCCTGCGCCACGCGCACGATCAGGTCCTGCTCGGCAATCTGCACGTCGGCCTTGGCGACTTCCACGCCCAGGTCGGCCTGGTTGACGGTCGCGTCGTTGGCGCGGTTGAACAGGGTCTGCGTGGCTTGCAGCTGGGCGCCGGTGGTCTTGGAGGTGGTGTCACTGCCGGGGATGTCGCTGCCTGCTCGATTGGCAGACAGGCCCAGGCCCAGGGTGGGACGGCGCAGGGCGTGTGCCTGTTCGGCCTTGTACGTGGCCGAATCGGCCAGGGCACGCGAGGCCAGGTAGTTCGCGTCGAAGGCGCGGGCGGCCTCATACACCTCGAACAGGCTTTGCGCACGGACGGAGGCGGTGGCGCCCAGGGCCAGCACCACGCCCAGGGCGATCGGGGCCAGCCGGGTCGTGCGGCGGGCAGGGCGGGTCGAAGCAGAGACGGTGCGCAAAGCGGGCATGGTGAGGGCTTCCTTGGGTGTTTCTTGCTTGTGGCAGGGGAGGCGGTCAGTACCGCGGCACGGAGGGATCGACCTCGACCGACCAGGCGTCGATGCCGCCGGCGAGGTTATAGACCGACTCGAAGCCTTGCCGCTGCAGAAATGCGACGACTTGCAGACTTCGAACCCCGTGATGACAAATACAGACGATGGACTGCGAAGGATCGAGTTCTTCCAGCCGCTCGGGAATGCGGCTCATCGGAATGTGCTTGACGGCCACCCCCGGCAGCCGGATGGCTGCCGTGTCGACTTCCCAAGGCTCGCGGACGTCCAGCAGCAGCGCGTTGGCTGAGGTGCAGTGGGCATGCAGGTGCTGGACGGCGAGCTGGTTCATCAGAAGCTGAAGCGGGTGGGTTCCGGGAACCCGGACAGGCGGGGTGCCACGGTGTCGAAAAGGATGACGCTGGCGAAATCGTGCTCGCTGGTGCGGGTGAAGAGGGTGGCGCGCATGACCGGCTGCTGGCCCACGATGGCGGCCAGGCGGCCACCGACCTTGAGCTGCGCGAGCAGGCTGGGCGGCACTTCGGGCACGGAGCCCGACAGCAGGATGACGTCGAAGGGACCTTCTTCGGGCAGGCCGCGCGAACCGTCGGCGCGGCGCACGCTCACGTTTATGACACCGGCGCGGCGCAGGTTGCCCTGTGCGATGTCGGCCAGGGCCGGGTCTTCTTCCAGGGTGACGACCTGCTGGGCCTTGTGGCCAAGCAGCGCGGCCATGTAGCCGGAGCCGGTGCCGATTTCCAGCACGCGCTCGTGCTTGTGGACCTTCAGCTCCTGCAGCAGGCGGGCTTCCACCTTGGGTGCGAGCATGAAGCGGCCGCCGGGCAGGGGCACTTCGGTGTCCACGAAGGCCAGGGCCTTGTAGGCCGCGGGCACGAAGTCTTCGCGCTTGACGACGGCCAGCAGCGAGAGCACGCCTTGATCCAGCACGTCCCAGGGGCGGATCTGCTGCTCGATCATGTTGAAGCGGGCTTGTTCGGTGTTCATGGCGGGCGTCCTCGAGGGGGTGGGTGCAAAACCTGCCATTTTATTTCGCCACCGCCGCCGAGGCGGATTGGCCGGGGATTGCGCTGCGGCGATGCCACTTCCGGCTCGCCCACTGCGCCAGGTCGTCGAGATAGCAGTACACCACCGGCACCACCACCAGCGTGAGCAGCGAGGAGGTGATGACCCCGCCAATTACAGCCTGGCCCATGGGTGCGCGCTGCTCCGAACCTTCGGAAAGTGCAAAGGCCAGGGGCACCATGCCGAAGACCATCGCCAGCGTCGTCATGAGGATGGGGCGCAGCCGCACGCGGGCGGCGTGCAGCAGGGCGGCCTCGCGTTCCATCGGCGGCTGGCCGTCCTCGCCGGCGCGCGAGCGGATGGCGAAGTCCACCAGCAAGATGGCGTTCTTGGTGACCAGGCCCATGAGCATCACGATGCCGATGATGCTGAACATGTTCAGTGTCGAGCCGAAGACAAGCAGGGCCAGCACCACGCCGATGAGCGTGAGCGGCAACGAGCTCATCAGCGCCAGCGGCTGCAGGAAGCTGCGGAACTGGCTGGCAAGGATCATGTAGATGAACACGACGGCCAGCGCCAGCGCACCCACGGCGTATTGGAAGGACTCGGTCATGTTCTTCGTGGAGCCACCGAAGCTGTAGCGGTAGCCGGGTGGCCAGGCGATGCTGTCCAGCACCTTCTTGATGTCGCCCGACACGTCGCCCGCGCTGCGGCCGAAAGCATTCGCGTCGATGTTGATCTCGCGGTTGAGGTCGCGGCGGTTGATCTGGTTCGGTCCGGTGGAGGGCGTCACCTCGGCCACCTGCGACAGGCGCACCACGCGCGGCGAGCCATCGGCCGCGGCGGCCACGTTGATGGGCAGGCGCTGCAGGTCGGCCAGCGAATCGCGGCTGTCGGGCGTGAGCCTCACGTTGACGTCATAGTTCTCGCCGTCGGGCGCGCGCCAGTTGCCGACGGTGGTGCCGGCCACCAGCGTGCGCAGCGTGCTGGCCAGGGCGTTGACGTTCAGGCCGGCGTCGGACGCGGCATCGCGCTTGACCTCGATGGACACGGTGGGCTTGTCGGGCTTGAGCGTGCTGTCCAGGTCCACGATGCCGGGGATGTCGCGCAGCCTGGCCATGATGGTGCCCGACAGCCGTGCCAGCTCATCCAGGTCGCGCCCCTGGATGGAGAACTGCAGGCTCTTGCCGCCGCCCAGGTCGGTCGGGCCGATGTTGGTGACGGTGATGCCCGGGATGCGCGACAGCCGCTCGCGCAGCGGGATGGTCATCTGGTTCAGGCTGCGCGCGCGTTCCTTGCGGTCCACCAGGCGGATGTAGGTCGAGCCGTAGATCTTGCCCTGCGCGTTGCCGCTGTTGATGGTGGTGACGGTGTGGCGCACCTCGGGCATCTCGCGCAGCACGGCGTCGATCTGCTTCGCACGCTGTTCGGTCACCTCCAGCGACGAGCCCACCGGCGTGTAGAAGTTGACCTGCGTCTCCGACAGGTCCGCCTTCGGGATGAACTCCGCGCCCAGCATCGGGATGATGAAGAAGCTGGCGATGAAGGTCGCGAAGGCGATGCCGATGGTCGCGAGCTTGTGCTTGAGCGACCAGCCGAGGATGGCCTGGTAGGCGTCAGACATCTTCTCGGTGAGCACGTCGAACAGGTGCGTCACCCGGCCGATGGTCTTGTCGTACAGCGTCACCGGTTTGCCGCGTGGGCCGCCGTGGGCCTGCGGGTCGTGCCAGACGCTGGACAGCATCGGGTCCAGCGTGAAGCTCACGAACATGGAGATGAGCACGGCCGCCACGATGGTGATGCCGAACTCGTGGAAGAACTTGCCCACGATGCCACCCATGAAGCCGATGGGCAGGAACACCGCCACGATGGACAGCGTGGTCGCCAGCACCGCCAGGCCGATCTCGTTCGTGCCGGCCAGCGCCGCGTCGTGCGCGCTCTTGCCCATCTGCACGTGGCGCACGATGTTCTCGCGCACCACGATGGCATCGTCGATCAGCAGGCCCACGCACAGGCTGAGCGCCATCATCGTGATGCCGTTGATGGTGAAGCCGAAGGCGTACATGAACAGGAAGGTGCCGATCAGCGCGATGGGCAGCGTGAGCCCCGTGATGACGGTGGAGCGCCACGAGTTCAGGAACAGGAACACGATGAGCACCGTGAGCGCCGCGCCTTCAAACAGCGTGCGCTTCACGTTGGCCACCGACACGCGGATGGAGCGCGAGTTGTCGCGGTTGACCTCCACCTTCACGCCGGGCGGCACCAGGGCCTTCACGTCGGCCAGCGCCGCCTGCAGGCCATCGACCACCGCGATGGTGTTCTCGCCTTGCGACTTCTGCACCGACAGGAGCACCGTGCGCTGGCCGTTGTAGAGCGCGAGGGTCTCCAGCTCCTGCGGGCCGTCGACCACGTCGGCCACCTGCCACAGCTTGATGGGCGTGCCGTTGCGGCGGGCGACCACGATCTCGCGGAAGTCCTCCGGGCGCTTGAGCCGGGCGTTGATCTGCACCACGGTTTCCTGCTCGCGCGAGCGCAGCGAGCCCATGGGCAGTTCCTGGTTCTCGCTCTTCACGGCCGCCACGACCTGGTCCGCGCCGATGCCCAGCGCCTCCAGCGCCGCCGGCTTGATGTAGAGGTTGACCTGGCGCGACACGCCGCCCACCACGCTCACCGAGCCCACGCCGCGCACGTTCTCCAGGCGCTTTTGCAGCACCTGCGTGGCCCAGGTTGTCAGCTCCTGCGGCGACTTCTTTCCGTCGGTGGCGAGCACCGCGACGTTGAAGATCGGCGTGCTGGCCGGGTCGAAGCGCGAGATGCGAGGTTCCTTCACTTCGTCGCGAAGGTTGGGGCGCACCAGGGCCACCTTCTCGCGCACGTCATCGGCGGCCTTGCGCCCGTCGATGTCGAGGTTGAACTCGATGATGACGACCGAGGTGCCTTCGTACGAGCGCGAGTACAGCGAGTTGATGCCCGCCACCGTGTTGACGGCTTCCTCGATCTTCTTGGTGACCTCGGCCTCGACGATTTCGGGCGAGGCGCCGGGGTAGTCCATCTGCACCACGACCGTCGGGAAGTCGACGTTCGGGAACTGGTCCACGGCCAGGCGCTGGTAGCTGAACATGCCCAGCACCACGAAGGCAAGCATGACCATCACGGCCATGACCGGGTTGGAAATGGAGACGCGGGTGAACCACATGGCGTCAGACCGCCGAGGCGCGCGATGCGGCGGGCGTGGGCACGACAGCGCCCAGCTTCACCGGCGTGCCGTCGCGCACGGCGCCCACGCTGCCGCGCAGGACGGTGGCGTTCTCCGGCAGGCCGCCGGTGATCTCGACCACCTGTTCCACCTTGCCGTCGATCAATGCATTGCCACGCGCGCCCAGCGTGACGCTGCGCTGCGAGACACGGCCGTTGTCGACCACCAGGACGTAGGGCCGTGCCTGGTCCACACGCACGGCGGTGGTGGGCACGGCCAGCGCGCGGCTGCGCTGCAGGTCGATCTGCCCCTTGGCGAAGAGGCCCTGGCGAAGCGCCGGGTTGCTTTGCAGCGCGAGGTAGACCATCACGGCACGCGTGCCGCTCTGGGTGCTCGGGTTGATGCGGGCCACCGTGGCCGCAGCCGGTTCGCGCAGGCCGTCGACGAGCAACTGCGCCGCCTGGCCCACCTTCACTTCGACCACGTCTTCAGGGGCGACAGCCGCTTCCAGCTCGATGCGCGACAAGTCCACCACCTCGATGATCTTGGTGTCCACCGCCATGCGTTCGCCCGGCTGCGCCAGGCGCTGCGACACGATGCCGGCGATGGGTGCGACCAGCACCGCATCCGCACGCGACTTCTTGGCCAGCGCCACGGCCGCTGCGGCTGCCTCGTAGTTGGCACGGGCCGCGGCCTCGTTGGAAATCGAGGTTTCCAGCCCGGTGGAGGAGATGAACCCCTGCTTCACCAGCGCCTGGTTGTTCTCCAGCGCCCGCTTGGCGATGTCCAGCTGCGCCTTGGCCGAGTCCGCCGTCTGCTCGGCCTGCCGCAGCCGCCAGTCGTATTCGGTGGTGTCGAGTTGGCCGATGACCTGGCCGGCCTTCACCGTGTCGCCTTCGCGCACCGACAGCGACTTCACCTCGGCGGCGACCTTGGCCTTGACCACGGCCGTGTTCACCGCCTTGAGCCCGCCGGAGACGGCCAGGGTGCGCGTGAGGTCCACCGGCCGCACGGCCAGCACGTCGGAGGCCGACAGTTCCAGCTGCAAGGGCACCTTGGCCGATGCCGCGGCGGCCGCGTTCTCCAGCTGCCGCGCCTTCATGGAACGGGCGGCCAGGCCGCCCACGAGCAATACCGCGACGACCGTGATCGTCCAGGGAATCCAGCGCTTCATGCGACTCTCTTCAGCTTCTTGTTCTGGGGTTCGGAAGTATCGCCTTCGGGGCGGACTGCCAGCCCACGCATCACCACATCGACGTGCGTGCGGATGAAACTGTGAGGGTCCATCATTTCCCGAATGTGTGCGCAGGCGCCGATGGAGTGCTTGTGCAGGCACATCATCAGCATCGGGAAGATGAGCACGTGCACCGCCTCGAACTGGTTCACGTCGCGCAGTTCACCGGTGTCGATGCCGCGCTGGAGCACGCGCATGAAGAGTTCCTTGCCCGGCTCGATCACTTCCTCGATGTAGAAGCGGGCGAAGTCCGGGAAGTTGCCCATCTCGGTGATGATGATCTTGAAGATGCCCGAGGCCTTGGTGTCGCCCACCCGTTCCCACCAGGTCTGCAGCAGCACCAGCAGCAGCTCGTGGGTGGTGCCCTCGAAGGCGCTGGCGATGGTGGCGCCTTCGGCGATCAGCGCGGAGAGGTTCTCACGCACCACGGCCTTGAGCAGCTCTTCCTTGCTGGGGTAGTAGAGGTACAGGGTGCCCTTGGCGACCCCGGCGCGCGAGGCGACGTCCTCGGTCTTGGTGGCCGCAAAGCCCTTCTCCACGAAGAGCTCCAGCGCCGCCCCGAGCAGTTCCTGCGGGCGGGCCTCCTTGCGGCGTTGGCGGGTGGGGGCGGGTTTGGCGCTCATCGAAGATACTGACTAACCGGTCAGTAATGTAGCGGCCCGCTTGGGAAGGGTCAAGCGCACGGACTTTGCCAGCGTGAGAAGCAACCGTTACCAGCGGTTGCGACATGGCTGGCATATCCTTGCGCCCATTCCAAGTGTCCAACAGTCCGAGGACCGAATGATCCAGACCCGCCGCTCTCTGGCCCTGCTGCTTGCCGGGGCTGTCTCCCTCTTCCTGGCTGCCTGCGCCTCCGTCATGGGGCCCAAGGTGATCACCTTCAGCGAGGCCGACCTGGCCCACGCCCTGGAAAGCCACGGGCCCTACCAGAAGCGCCTGCTCGAAGTGCTGGACGTGCGTGTCAACAAGCCCAGCGTGCACGTGATGCCGGAGGTCAACCGCCTGTCCAGCGACCTCGAGCTCGTCACCACCGAGCGTGTCAGCGGCAAGACCTACGCGGGCAGCATCAGCGTGGACTATGCGCTGCGCTATGACGAACCGTCGCAGTCCATCCGCCTGACGCAGGTGCACGTCAACCGGCTGCAGATCAACAACCTGCCGTCGCCCGAGAAGACCGGGCTGAACCGGCTGGGCGCGCTCGTGGCCGAGCAGTTGCTCAACGACGTGGCCATCTACCGCTTCAAGCCCGGCGACCTGAAGAACGCCGAAGGCTATGGCTACAAGCCGGGCGCGGTCACCGTGACCTCGCGCGGCGTGGAAGTGACGCTGTCTCCCATCCGCTGAGCGCGTCGCCCGCCATGTGGCACACGAGGTGTTCCACGGTGGAACACCTCGTGCGCCATCCGTCGGTATTCACCCTCGCAATCCGGGCCTGATCGGCCGTCTTCTCCTGCCTGCGGGCGCTGGCACGCCATTCGCGTTTGGCGTGCACGCAGCGACGCATCCGCCCCGCCGCCGCTGATGCTCGATGGGGCCCCACCAAGGAGAAGACATGGACATGCTCGAACCCGGCCGCTTCGGCTTCGCGGTCAATTTCAAGAAGCGCTACGGCAACTTCATCAACGGCGAGTGGGTTGCGCCGGCCAAGGGACAGTACTTCGAGAACATCACGCCGGTGACCGGCCGCGCCTTCTGCGAAGTGCCGCGCTCGACCGAGGACGACGTGGAGCGCGCGCTCGACGCGGCGCACGCGGCCAAGGCCACCTGGGGCAAGACCTCGCCGGCGGCCCGCGCGGTGATCCTCAACAAGATCGCCGACCGCATGGAGCAGAACCTGGAGCTGCTGGCCACCGCCGAGACCTGGGACAACGGCAAGCCCATCCGCGAAACGACCTTCGCCGACCTGCCGCTGGCCGTTGATCATTTCCGCTATTTCGCCTCGTGCGTGCGCACGCAGGAAGGCGGCATCAGCGAGATCGACGACCAGACCTACGCCTACCACTTCCACGAACCGCTGGGCGTGGTGGGGCAGATCATTCCCTGGAACTTCCCGCTGCTGATGGCGGTGTGGAAGCTGGCGCCCGCGCTGGCCGCAGGCAACTGCGTGGTGCTCAAGCCGGCGGAGCAGACGCCGGTGTCCATCCTCGTGCTGATGGAGCTCATCCAGGACCTGCTGCCCCCGGGCGTGGTCAACGTGGTCAACGGCTTCGGGCTGGAGGCGGGCAAGCCGCTCGCGTCCAGCAAGCGCATCGCCAAGATCGCCTTCACCGGCGAGACGACGACCGGCCGGCTCATCATGCAGTACGCCAGCCAGAACCTCATTCCCGTCACGCTGGAGCTGGGCGGCAAGTCGCCCAACATCTTCTTCAAGGACGTGCTCGACCGCGACGACGGCTTCCTGGACAAGGCCATCGAAGGCTTCGTGCTCTTCGCGCTGAACCAGGGCGAGGTATGCACCTGCCCCTCGCGCGCACTGGTGCATGAGTCCATCTACGACCAGTTCATGGAGCGTGCCATCAAGCGCGTGGCCGCCATCAAGCAAGGCAACCCGCTGGACATGACGACCATGATCGGCGCGCAGGCCTCCAGCGAGCAACTGGAGAAGATCCTGTCGTACCTGGATCTGGGCAAGCAGGAAGGCGCGAAGTGCCTCATCGGCGGCGAGCGCAACGTGCTGCCGGGTGACCTCGAAGGCGGCTACTACATCAAGCCCACGGTCTTCCGCGGCAACAACAAGATGCGCATCTTCCAGGAAGAGATCTTCGGCCCGGTGGTGTCGGTGACGACCTTCAAGGACGAGGACGAAGCGCTGGCCATCGCCAACGACACGCTGTACGGCCTGGGCGCCGGCGTGTGGTCGCGCGACATGAACACCGCCTTCCGCATGGGCCGCGGCATCCAGGCCGGCCGCGTGTGGACCAACTGCTACCACGCCTATCCGGCACATGCGGCTTTTGGCGGCTACAAGCAGTCGGGCATCGGCCGCGAGAACCACAAGATGATGCTGGACCACTACCAGCAGACCAAGAACCTGCTGGTGAGCTACAGCGAGAAGCCGCTGGGGTTCTTCTGAAGTCTCCAACGACACGCCGGTGACCGAACCAGCCGGCGTCTTCTGTTCGGGCCGGACCATCCCCGATGGGCTGGCCCGGACTGCTTTTTTGGGAGGCATGGCAATGGGCGTCGAACAAGTGGTGGCCACACCTGAGGCGCTGGCCTTGATCGAGCGGTTGAAGGCCCTGCACGGCGACTTGATGTTCCACCAGTCCGGCGGCTGCTGCGATGGCAGCGCACCGATGTGCTATGCGCTGGGCGAATTCCTGGTGGGCGGCAGCGACCGGCTGCTCGGGCGCATCGGCGGGATGCCGTTCTACATCAGCGAGTCGCAGTACGAGTACTGGTGTCACACGCAACTGATCATCGACGTGGTGCCGGGGCGCGGCGGCATGTTCTCGCTGGAGGGGCCGCATGGGTTGCGGTTCCTCACGCGGTCGAGGTTGTATGAGGACTCGGAGTGGGAAGCCCTCGTGGCCGAGGGCCGGGCGGGGCGCTGAGTGCGGCCCCGCCCAGGTCTGATCACGCCACCCAATGCACGCGGTGCGAGGCGAACAGGCTGTTGATCCGGGCTGAAGCCGTCAGCTCGCCCATGGCGGCCTGCAGTGCCTGTGCCAGATCGGTCGACTCCTTCTTGACCGCACATCCGATTGCCCAGCCCGACCGGTTGCCCAGGGGCATGGGCAGCGGTCCGATGCCGAAGCGCGCATCCGCTGCCAGCACCGACTCCAGTTCCGAGGCCAGCCCCGCTGCGGCCAGCACTTCGCCGCTAGCCAGCGCGCGGGCCGCTGCTGCGCCGTCACTGAACTGGGTCCGCAGGCTCTCGCGCAGCACGCCGCCTTCGGCGCCGATCATCAGCCAGCCCGGCAAGGTCTGCCCGGCGACGGCCACCGGCTTTCCGCGCAGCAGATCCATGCGTTCAAGGCGCCCCAGGGCTTCCCTGGACCATGCAATCGCGACGCGTTCGCGGTAGTAGGGCGCGAAGATCTGCACCCGCGGATTGGCATCCATCAGCGGCCGGTCCACCGGCACATGCAGCAGCACGTCCGCAGGACCCCAGCCGAGGTAGTGGCCCTTCCACACCATGTTGCGCAGGTCGTCGTTCATGTTCTCGTCGCCGTGAAAGGGCAGCAGCGTGAGCCGCACGCCCAGCGCCTGCGCGAGCTGGGCGGCGATGTCCACGTCGATGCCTTCGCCGTTCACGTGGAAGGGCGGCATGTCGTGGTACACGCCCACGATCAGGCTGCCGCGCTGGCGGATGCGGTCCAGCGCGCTGCCGCCTTGCGCATGCAGCGGCGGCGAAGCCACGGCCGCCAGGGCCGCAGCCAGCACCTGCCGTCGCGACACCCGCCCCTCAGAACGGCCGTTCACGGCGCGTCTCCAGGTAGCTCTTGATGGCCCACATCGCCTCCTGGTTCAAGGTGCCCTCGAAAGGCGGCATGTAGACCGCGCCGTTGCGCGAGCGGCCCGTGCGGACCGTCTTCACGAAGTAGTCGTCGATCTCCTTGACGCACATCACTTTCTTCTTCTCGTCCTTCTGCGTAGCGCACTCGTTGTCAAGCTTGCGCAGGTCCGGCGCGATGCCGCCGGACACTGCCTCCAGCCCATGGCAGCGCGCGCAGTTCTGGTTGTAGGCCGAGGTGCCGACGCGGATGGCCTTGTCGTTGCGGCGGAACGGGTTCTCGTTGCGCCACGGGGCGCCCAGCGTGGGCAGGTCCTTGGTGTCCACGGCCTGCGGCGTCACGTCGCCGTGTGCGCCGACCCTCTGCGCTGACATGAGGCTGACAGCCAAGGCGCCGAGGACGAATGAAGCGCGAACCAACGCGCGGTGATGAAGTTGCATGAGGTGTCTCCTGTGTCAAGCCGATCGCTCCGACAGCTCTGCGCAAGGCATGTGCCAGAAGATGCATGCAGGTCGCCAGGCCTCGTTCTTCGGCGTTGACCCTAGGACCTGGCCGAGGGCCGTGTTGCAAAGTGGAGCAATTGCGTGACTCGGGCTGCGCCAGTTGATCGGTGCTTTCGAGAACACCCCTGGCACTGTCACAGCTTTGCGCATAGCATGGGTTTCAAGGACGGCGAGTCTCGCCATGACCGTCCTGCACAGTGGACCGGAGACAGCATGACGGCCTCTCATCACGCACCGCAATCGCGGGCCTTGCGCCCGACCGAGCCCGGCATGCTGCCTGCGCCTTGCGACCCGGCGCATGTCGAATCCATCATCCGCTCGCATGAACGCTGCGCAGCATTGGGCCTCACCCGCGTTGACCGCGGCGACCACACGCCGCTCATCCGCACCGACCTCAACCTCGCACGCGAGCGCGCCCTGCGCCTGCACCTGCATGCCGCGCCGGTCATGGAGCTGTTGCTGGAGCAGACCATGGCCACGCAGAGCATGGTGCTGCTGACCGACACGCACGGCACGGTGCTGCACACGGTGGGGCATGACGGCTTCCTGCAGCGCGCGTCCAAGGTCGCGCTGGCACCGGGCGCGAACTGGTCGGAAGCGAGCAAGGGCACCAACGCCATCGGCACCACGCTCATGAACGAGGCGCCCACCGTCGTGCACGGCGAAGAGCATTTCATGCAGGCCAACGGCTTCCTCACCTGTTCGGCCGCGCCCATCTTCGATCCGCGCGGCAACATCCTCGGCGTGCTTGACGTGACGGGCGACCACCGCTCGTACCACATGCACACCATGGGCCTGGTGAAGATGTCGGCCCGCATGATCGAGAACCACTGGCTGGCCGACGACTTCCACCATGCGCTGCGCCTGCACTTCCACTCGCGGCCGGAGTTCATCGGCACGCTGATGGAAGGCATCGTGGCGGTGGGACGCGATGGCCGCTTCCTCGGCGCCAACCGCAGCGCGCTGGACCAGCTGGGCATGAGCTGCTCCGCGCTGCGCATGAACACGCTGGGCGTGCTGTTCGGCACCACGCTGGGTGCGGTGGTGGACCACTTCCGCTCGCCCATGGCCACGCCCATGCCTTTGCAGCTCACCGACGGCCGCCGCCTGCACATGCGCGCGGTGTTCAACTGGCCGACCTGGCATGCAGTGGGCAGCCTGAACGTGGTCGACAACGACGCGCCCACTGCGGCGAACGTGCCTCAGCCTGCCTCCACCGGCAGCTTCTTCGGCGCGGCCTCCGGCGCACGCCCGGCCACGGCGAGCGACGCGGCCACGGCGAGCGCATCGCTGTCGGGCCTGCGCTACCTGCAGACCGGCGACGCGCAGATGGAAGCCGTCATTGCCAAGGTCCGGCGCGTGCTCAACCGCGACATCTCGGTGCTGGTATTGGGCGAGACCGGCACGGGCAAGGAGCTGCTGGCGCGCGCCATCCATCAAGACTCCAACCGTTCGCGGCATCCGTTCGTGGCGGTGAACTGCGCCTCGATTCCCGAGAGCCTCATCGAGTCCGAACTGTTCGGCTATGAAGAGGGCGCCTTCACCGGTGCGCGCCGCAAGGGCGGCGTGGGCAAGATCGTGCAGGCGCACGGCGGCACGCTGTTCCTCGACGAGATCGGCGACATGCCCTTGCCCCTGCAGGCGCGGCTGCTGCGCGTGCTGCAGGAGCGGCAGGTCACGCCGCTGGGCTCATCGAAGTCGGTGCCGGTGGACGTGGCGGTGGTCAGTGCCACGCACCGCAACCTGCGCGACATGATCAGCGCGCAGACCTTCCGCGAAGACCTGTACTACCGCCTCAACGGCCTGGTGGTGCGCGTGCCGGCACTGCGTGAGCGCAGCGACCTCATGGTCATCGTCCACAAGATCCTGCGGGCCGAGGCCAACGGCCTGCCGCCGGAACTCACTGGTGATGTGATCAACCTGCTGCAGGACTGTCACTGGCCCGGCAACATCCGCCAGCTCGCCAACGTCCTGCGCACGGCGACGGTGATGGCCGCGGGCGAGGCCTTCATCACCCGCGAGCACCTCTCGGACGACTTCCTCGAAGACGTGCTGCGGCAGCGCGGCGAGCGCGTCGCTGTGCCGTCGGTGCCGCAGGTGCAGGCCGCTGACGAGGCGGCGCCCGTTGCAGCAGAGGCATCGCCTCCCGCGACGACGCTGGAGGCGATGGAGATCGAGACCATCCGCCGCGCCGTGGACGAAGCCGGCGGCAACATCTCGGTGGCGTCCAAGCGACTGGGCATCAGCCGCAACACCATCTACCGCAAGCTGCGCTGGCGCCAGGGCATTGCATGAGCGCTGTCCCGCGTGATGCGGGACATGCTCCAGCCCGAGACAGTCCAACGGATCAACCGGCAATCCACGCTCCCGCGTGGACCGCTGTGTGGGAAAGCCTTGCCTGCGCGAGTCCGTGAATCGAGGGGTTTCCACGAGAAAGAACGAGGGAACACGGCCTTGGCCGGCATCGGCACATGACTTGCTGAAACAGGGCATCGCCAGGTGGCGGCGCCCCCGCCGAAGCCTGTCGGTATTCCCCTCAACTCAATCGTGGAGAGAGCAATGAACTGGACCAAACCGAGCTACCAGGACTTCCGCTTCGGCTTCGAGATCACGCTGTACATCTCGGCGCGCTGAAGGCATGAAGGCCGTGCCTGGCGTTGGCGCCGCGGCACGGCCTGCCCGCACACCATGAAGATCATCGTTCTCGGATCAGGCGCCGGCGGCGGCTTCCCCCAGTGGAACTGCGACTGCGCGCAGTGTGGCGGCCTTCGGCGAGGCAGCCTGCGCGGCAGTACGCGCACGCAGAGTTCCATCGCGGTTTCCGGCAACGGACGCGACTGGGTGCTGTTCAACGCCTCGCCCGACCTCGGCCATCAACTGCGGCAGACGCCGGCGCTGCATCCGCGCCCGCACGATGGCGCACGGCGGCACAGCCCCATCCGGGCGGTGGTGCTGATGGACGCGCAGATCGACCACGTCACCGGCCTGCTCAGCCTGCGCGAAGGGCCGCCGCTGTCGTTGTACTGCACGCCCAGCGTGTTCGAGGACCTGACGACGGGGCTGCCCATCCTGCCGGTGCTGGAGCACTACTGCGGCGTGCATTGGCATGTGGTGCCGGTGGCGGGCGAGTCCGGCGAAGCGATGTTCGAGATTCCCGACTGCCCCACGCTGCGCTTTCGTGCGGTGGCGATCAACGGCAAGGCGCCGCCCTATTCACCGGCGCGGCGCGACCCGGTGGTGGGCTCCAACATCGCTGTGCTGGTGGAGGACGCGGCCACCGGCGAGCGGCTGTTCTACGCCCCCGGCCTGGCGGAGGTGGGTGATGCCGAACGCGAGTGGATGTCCGGCGCGAGCTGCGTGCTCGTGGACGGCACCTTCTGGCGCGAAGACGAGATGCCCGCAGCCGGCCTCGGCGCCAAGCTCGCGGCCGAGATGGGCCACCTGCCGCAAAGCGGCGACGGCGGAATGATCGCCGCGCTGCGCGAGGTGCAGGCGCAGCGCAAGGTGCTCATCCACATCAACAACAGCAACCCCATCCTCGATGAAGACAGCGCGCAGCGGCATGAGCTCGCGCGGCACGGCATCGAGGTGGCGCACGACGGCATGGAGATCGAACTGTGAACCTGACCATCGACACCTCGAGCGAGGCGGACACGCTCGCACCCTGGTCCCGCGAGGAATTCGACGCGAAGCTGCGGGCGAAGGAGTCGCGCTACCACATCCACCATCCGTTCAACCTGCGCTTGAATGCGGGCGAGCTCCAGCCCTTCCAGGTGCGCGGCTGGGTGGCCAACCGCTTCTACTACCAGGCCTGCATTCCGGTGAAGGATGCGGCCATCCTCTCCAACTGCCCGGACCGCGAGGTGCGGCGCGAGTGGATCGCGCGCATCCTCGACCACGATGGCCGGGGCTCCCACGAAGGTGCCGAGGCGGGGGGCATCGAAGCCTGGCTCAAGCTGGGGCAAGCCTGCGGGTTGCGCGTGCAGGACCTGTGGTCGCACAAGCACGTGGCGCCCGGTGTGCGCTTTGCCTGCAACGCCTACGTGAACTTCGCGCGCGAGGCGCCCTGGCAAGAGGCAGCCATCTCCTCGCTCACCGAGCTCTTCGCGCCGCGTATCCATGCGGACCGGCTGGCCGGCTGGCCCAGCCACTATCCGTGGATCGACGCGCAGGGGCTGGGTTACTTCCGCCAGCGCATCCCACTGGCCACGCGCGACGTGGACCACGGCCTGCGCATCGCGCACGAGTGGTGCAGCACGCGGCGCCGCCAGATGCGGGCGCTGGAGATCCTGCAGTTCAAGCTGGACGTGCTGTGGGCGATGCTCGATGCGATCGAGCGGGCGTATCCGGACGACCTGCCAGAGCAGGAACGGCCATGAGCGTCGTCACCGACTTCCACCCGGCCTTGTCGCCCATGTTCCGCCTGCAGTTCGAGCCGGCGCAGGAGGCCTGGGTGCTGCTGTACCCCGAGGGCATGGTCCGGCTCAGCGACACGGCCGCGGTGGTGCTGCGACGCTGCGACGGATCGGCCAGCGTGGGGCAGATCATCGAGGCCTTGCAGCGCGAGTTTCCCGGCGCCGAGCTCGAAGACGACGTGCGCGGCTTCATCGCCGATGCGCGGCAGCATGGCTGGGTCGCCTGACATGGCTGCGCCGCGTCCGGGGCCGCCGCTGTGGCTGCTGGCTGAACTCACCTACCGCTGCCCGCTGCATTGCGTGTTCTGCTCCAACCCGGTGGACTACGCGCGCCACGATGCCGAGCTGGACACCGGCCAGTGGCTGGACGTGCTGGCGCAGGCGCGGGCGATGGGTGCGGTGCAACTGGGCCTGTCCGGTGGCGAGCCGCTGCTGCGCGACGACCTGGAGGTCATCGTCGAGCATGCGCACCGCCTGGGCTTCTACGTCAACCTCATCACCTCGGGCATCGGGCTGACCGAGGCGCGCGCCAAGGCGCTCAAGCAGGCCGGGCTGGACCACGTGCAGCTCTCGTTCCAGGATTCGACGCGCGAGCTCAACGACTTCCTCTCGTGCACACGGACCTTCGAGCTGAAGTCGCGTGTCGCATCCATCATCAAGGCGCAAGGCTTTCCGATGGTGCTCAACTGCGTGATGCACCGGCACAACCTGCCGCACGTGGGCCGCATCATCGAGATGGCCGAGGCCATGGATGCGCAGTACCTGGAGCTGGCCAACACGCAGTACTACGGCTGGGCCTGGGTCAACCGTGAAGCGCTGATGCCCACCGCCCACGAGCTGATTCAGGCCGAGGAGGAGGTGAACCGGCACCGCGCGCGGCTGGACGGCCGCATGAAGATCCTGTGGGTGTCTCCCGACGTGGTGGAGGCCAGGCCCAAGGCCTGCATGAACGGCTGGGGCGCGGTGTTCATGCTGGTGGCGCCCGATGGCGTGGCCTTGCCCTGCCACAGCGCACGCATGCTGCCGGGGCTGGATGCGCCCTCCGTGAGGGACTTCAGCCTGCGCGAGATCTGGCATGACAGCCGCGCCTTCAACGCCTACCGCGGCGATGCATGGATGAGTGACACCTGCCGCTCCTGCGATGACAAGGGGCATGACTTCGGCGGCTGCCGCTGCCAGGCCTACCTCTTCACCGGCTCGGCCGCGGCCACCGATCCGGCATGCCGCAAGAGCCCGCACCGCGGTGCGGTCGATGCCATGCTGGAGCGGGCGCCGCAGGCCCGGGCGGCCTCGGAGCAACCGCTGCGCTTCGTGCCCAACGCGGCGCGCCAGGCCGGGCTGGTGTACCGCGGCGATGCGAACTCGCTGGCGCTGTCGAGCGAGCCGGAGGCCGCATGCTGAGCGTGCGTGGACTCGTCAAGCGCTATGGTGCGCGGACGGCGCTGGACGGCATCGACCTGGACATCCCTCGCGGCCGCTTCGTGGCACTGCTGGGGCCCAACGGCGCGGGCAAGTCCACGCTGTTCCAGGTGCTCACGGGGCTTTTCGCCTCCGACGCGGGCGAGGTGCAGGTCGATGGCATCGACCTGCGGCGTCATGCTGCACGCGCCCTCGCGCGCATCGGCGTGGTGTTCCAGCAGCCCTCGCTGGACCTGGACCTGAGCCTGGCACGCAACCTTCAACTTCATGCGGACCTGCACGGCCTGCGCTCGCGCCCCGCGCGGCAGCGCATGGCCGAGGGCTGCGAGCGCTTCGGCCTGGCAGACCGCATGCACCGGCCGGTGCGTGAACTGTCCGGCGGGCAGCGCCGCAAGGTCGAGCTCATCCGTGCCGGCCTGCATGAGCCTGGCTTGCTGCTGATGGACGAGGCGACGGCCGGGCTGGATCCGCAGTCGCGCCGCGACCTGCTGGCCGAAATGAACGGCAGCGTGACGCGGCGCGGTGCGTCGGTGCTGTGGGCCACGCACCTGGTGGACGAAGCCGAGGCGGCCGACCGGGTGATGGTGCTGCACCGCGGCCGCGTGCTGGCCGATGGCGCGCCTGCGGAAGTGGCGCAGCGCCTGGGCGGCGGATCGCTGGAGCAGGCCTTCCTGCGCGCCACGGCCTGATCAAACAAGCGGGGGACTTCCATGCGCATCGCCATCGCCCGATGGACACTCTTCATCCTTGCGTCGTGCAATGCCACCGCGCAGGCTGCCACCGGCCTAGTCTACGTCTCCAGCGAGAAGGACCATGCGATCGCCATCATCGACCCGCAGTCGCTTGCCGTGGTGGGCAGCATTCCCACCTGCAAGCGGCCTCGCCACATCCAGCGCCTGCCCGACCGCGCGCGGCTCCTGGTGGCATGCAGCGACTCGAACCGGGCGGACATCGTGGACCTGGCCACGCGCAAGTCGGTCGGCCAGGTGCCGCTGGGTGACGATCCGGAACTCTTCGACCTTTCCGCCGACGGCCGCACCGTCTACGTCTCCAGCGAGGAGGCCGGCGCGCTGCTGATGATCGACACGGCCAGCGGCAAGTTGTTGCGCAGCGTGGAGCTGGGCCAGGAACCCGAAGGCGTGAAGCTGTCTCGCGATGGGCGGACGGTGTTCGTGACCTCGGAAGTGGCCAACCTCGTGCACGTGGTGGATGCGGCCAGCGGGCGCATCGTGAAGAACATTCCCGTGGGCCGGCGGCCGCGCCGCTTTGCACTGAGCGCGGACGGCGGCGAGCTGTGGGTGACCAACGAGATGGGCAGCAGCGTGAGCATCATCTCCACGCGCGATCTCGCGGTGGCGGCGACCATCGACTTCCGCATCGCAGGCATGCGCCCCGATGACATCACGCCCGTCGGCCTGGCCATGTCGCCCGACGGCAGGACGGCCTACGTGGCGCTGGGCCGCGCGAATCACCTGGCGGTCGTCGACGTGGCCAGCCGCCAGGTCACGCGCACCGTGCTCGTGGGCAAGCGGGCATGGGGCGTGGGCCTGAACCGCGACGGCTCGCGGGTGTACGTGGCCAACGGACTGTCGGACGACCTGACGGTGATCGATGCCGTGCAGGGCCGAGCGCTGAAGACGATTCCGGTGGGCCGGGTGCCGCACACGGTGATGGTCGATGATTGATCGGATCGCTCGTTCGTGGCTGTGCATCGCGGGCCTGCTGCTCGCCGGCGCGGTACAGGCTGGTACCTTGACGCTGGGTGTGGTGGAGCGCGCCAACGATCCTCGCCTCGCGCCGGAGCATCTCGCGTCCGGCTACCTGGGCCACCCTGGCGGCCCCATCCGCGATGGTGTCGAGGTCGCGCTCAAGGAATCGAAGTTCTCGCTGGATGCGGCGGGCCTCGGATGGAAGCTCGCTGTCGAGACGCCGTCCAACGTTGCTGAAGCGCGAGAGGCGGCCAAGCGGTTGCAGAAGGCCGGTGCGCAGGCGCTCGTCGCCGACCTTCCTGCCGATGAGTTGCTGGCGCTCGCGCAAGCCACGCAGCTCCCGGTCTTCAACGTCGGCGAGGCGGCCGATGCCCTGCGGCAGCAGCACTGCGGGCCCAACATGTTCCACGTGCTGCCCAGCGAGCGCATGCGCGCCGACGCGATGGCCCAGTTCCTCGCATCGCGCCGCTGGATGCGCATCCTGCTGCTGCACGGACCCAGCGGTGATGACAAGGCGAGGCTGGCCGTGGTCCAGTCGTCGGCGCAACGCCATGGGCTCAAGCTGGCTGCGGTCCGCCCCTTCGAACTCTCCACCGATCCGCGCAAGCGCCAGGCCGGCAATGCCTTGCTGCTGACCTCCGGTGTGGACTACGACGTGGTGTGGGTGGTCGACAGCGACGGCGAGTTCGCGAGATCGCTGCCCTACCGCGCGTCGCTGCCCCGGCCGGTGGTGGGGGATGCCGGCCTCGTCGCACTGGCCTGGGCACCGTACTTCGAGCGCTACGGCGCGCCGCAGCTGGCCCACCGCTTCGAGCGTGCAGCGCACCGGCCGATGCTCGACAACGACTGGGCCGCATGGATGGCCGCGAAGACGGTGGTGCAGGCGGCGTTGTCCAGGCCGCAGTCCGCACTCTCGGTGGATGCCTTGAATGCCGAGGCGCTGGATGGGTTCAAGGGCGTGCGGGTGTCCTACCGGGCGTGGGACCGGCAACTTCGGCAGCCGCTGTTGCTCACCGATGGGCAAGGCGTGATTGCCATGGCGCCGGCGGAGGGCGTGATGCATCCCGCCAACGTGCTGGACACCCTGGGTGCTGATGCGGCGGAGGGGCTGTGCAAGACACCTCATTGAAATCCGCGGTCGATGCGCGATCGCTGCATGGCGATCGGCATCCGCCTGCCGTGCATGCGCTCCTGGCGATGAAGGCCGTGGTCGCGCGCGAGCTGCTGAAGTTCGCCCGCCAATGGACGCGGCTCGTCTCCGCGCTGGTGCGTCCGCTGCTGTGGCTGGTGGTGTTCAGCACCGGATTCCGCAACGTGTTCGGCGTGGCCATCGTCGAGCCGTACGACACCTACGTTCCCTATGACGTCTACATCGCGCCGGGCCTGGTGGGCATGGTGCTGTTGTTCAACGGCATGCAGTCCTCGCTGTCCATGGTGGTGGACCGCGAGCTGGGGGTGATGCGCCTGCTGCTCACCGCGCCGCTGCCCCGGGCGTGGCTGCTGCTGGCCAAGCTGGTGGCCACGGCGGTGCTGTCGCTGGCGCAGGCGCTGGTCTTCGTGGCGGTGGCCGTGGCGATCGGCACCGATCTTCCGTGGTGGGGCCCGCATGTGCCCATGGCCCTGCTCGCCATGGCTTGCACGGCGCTGATGCTCGGCGCGCTGGGATTGATGCTGTCGGTGAGCATCCGCCAGCTGGAGAACTTTGCCGGGGCGATGAACTTCGTCATCTTCCCGATGTACTTCCTGTCCACCGCGCTCTATCCGTTGTGGAAGTTCCAGGAGGCTGATGCGCGGTGGCTGCTGGTGGCGGCGCAGTTCAATCCGTTCACGCATGCCGTCGAGTGGATCCGATTTGCGGCCCATGGCAAGGATCCGGGGATGGCACCGTGGGTGGTCTTGGGCTGCACGCTGGTGTTCTTCGCGGTGGCTTGCGTGGGCTACGACCCGCAGCGCGGCCTGGCGCCGAAGCGGCAAGGGGCATGAGGTGCCGGCGGGATCAGAAGGACAAGTCCATCAGCGACCATCCCAGCGTGAGCAGGGTGCTGCTGCCGTCTTCGCCGCCGCGGCGTCCCACGGTGATGTCGATGGCGTGCTTGTCCCGGCGCAGCCACCAGCGCATGCCCGCATGAGCCAGGTGTTCGCGACGCTGCACGGCCGCCACCTCCGCGAGCAGATCGACGCTGCGTGACACCCGCTGCTGCGTGGCGACGGCCAGCCAGGGCCTGCTGCCGTCGCCGCTGATGTTTTCCACGCCGATGTTGACGTGCACCCACCCCTGTGCAACACGTGCAGACACCGGCACGGCCAGCGTCCACGCGCGTTGCCACATGCGCTGGTCCGCGCCCGACTGCCGCTGCGCACTGCAGGTGGCCGACAGTCCCAGGCCGATGCCGGCACGGTCGGGGTCGATCAAGCCATGCTGGATCTCGAGCTCGATGCCCCGCTCGCGCCGGGGTTCATCGCCGCCCACCCGTTCCGATGACAGGCCGAGCTGCCACGACCACGCCGGCGTGTGGTGGTACTCCAGCTCGAAATCCAGCGCGCGGGACGCACCCGCGCGCTGCCAGCTCAGCGAGGTCTCGAACACGCGCTCGTCATCGCTTTCCTGGATTGCGGTGGCGCTGAGCAAGAAGGGCCGCTCGGCGGCCCTGCAGGTCAAAGCGATCAGGCAGCACGCGGCAAGTGCCGCGTGCTGGAAGAAGGCTCTCACCGAGAGGCCTTCACCGCCGCGCCACCCATCGTCGCGGTCTTCGCCGCATGGGCCGCCGACCCCGGCAGCTTGAACACCCACACCATGCCGCCTTGCTCCAGGTAGTTCACCTTCTTGGCGACGTCTCCGCCCCACAGCGGCACCGCACCGCCCCAACCCGACACGACGGACACGTACTGCTCGCCGTCCTGCTCCCAGGTGACGGGCGGTGCCACCACGCCGGAGCCGGTCTGGTACTGCCACACCACCTTGCCGGTGCGCGCATCCGCGGCCTTCAGGTAGCCCTCGGGCGTGCCCCAGAACACGAGGTTGCCGGCGGTGGTGAGCACGCCGCCCCACAGTGGCGCGCCGTTCTTCACTTCCCACACGATCCTTCCGCTCTTCGGGTCCACGGCGCGCAAGGCACCGATGTAGTCCTCGTTGATCGTCTTGATGGTGAAGCCCGCGCCCAGGTAGGCCGCGCCCTTCTTGTAGGCAATGGGCTCGTTCCAGATCTCCATCGCCCACTCGTTGGCCGGCACGTAGAAGAGCTTCGTGTCGGGGCTGTAGGCCATGGGCATCTGGTTCTTGCCGCCGAGGAAGGACGGCGCGGAAACCACGGACTTGCCCTTGCCGGCATCGCCCGCCGCCGTGGGATCGCCGGGGCGGTTGTCGTCGATGAAGTTGGGGCGGCCCGTCTTCAGGTCGATGCCCGAGGCCCAGGTGATCTTCTTCACGAAGGGAAAGGCGTTCTTCAGCTGTCCCGTGGTCGCATCGAGCACGTAGAAGAAGCCGTTGCGGTCGGCCTTGCCGCCCAGGCGCTGGCCGCCAGCGTCGAAGGTCACGAATTCGTTCACGCCGTCGAAGTCCCAGCCGTCGTTGGGCGTGCCCTGGTAGTGCCACTTGATCTGCCCCGTCTTCACGTCGATGGCGACGGTGGAGCAGGAGTAGAGGTTGTCACCCTTGCGCAGGTGGCTGTTCCACGGCGCGGGGTTGCCGGTGCCGAAGTAGGCCAGGCCCGTCTTCGGGTCGTAGGTGCCGCCCAGCCAGGTGGCTGCGCCGCCGGTCTTCCACAGGTCGCCCGGCCAGGTCTTGCCGGGCGTGCCCGACACGCCGTTCTCGTGCTTGTTGCCGTCCTTGTCGAAGGTGTAGCCCATGTGGCCTTCGACGGTGGGGCGCACCCAGACGAGCTGCCCGGTCTTCGGGTCGCGCGCCTCGACGCGGCCCACCACGCCGAACTCGCCGCCCGAGACGCCGGTCAGCAGCAGGCCGTTGGCGATGATGGGTGCGGCGGTGCTCGAATAGCCCGCGGCGTAGTCGTCGATCCTCTCCTTCCACTCCACTTCGCCGGTGTCCTGGTTCAGGGCCACGATCTGTGCGTCGAGCGTGCTGAAGATGACGAGGTTGTCGTAGAGGGCCGCGCCGCGGTTGACCACATCGCAGCAGGGCATGATGCCGTCGGGCAGCCGGTGCTCGTACTTCCACAGCTTCTTTCCGGTGGCCGCGTCGAGCGCGAAGATGCGCGAGTACGAGGCGGTGACGAACATCTTGCCGTTGTGGATCAGCGGCTGCGATTCCTGGCCGCGCTGCTTCTCGCCGCCGAACGAGAAGGCCCACACCGGCGTGAGCTTGCCGGCGTTGGCTGCATTGACCTGCTTGAGCGGCGAGTAGCGCTGCCCCTGGGTGCCCAGGCCCCAGCTCAGCACGTCGCGGCCGGTCTTGGGGTCGTTCTGGATCATCTGGTCGGTGACGACCGCGTGTGCTGCCATCGAGGCGCCAGCCAGGGCCATGACGATGGGAATGAGCGGGTGCCGCATGGGTGTGTCTCCTGTGAATGAAGGCGTGCTGCGTCGTCAGTGACGCTGCTGCGTTTGCGCAAGCGGCGTGCCACTGGTGCAAAGCCCCTTCAACAAGGAGAAGCGAAGAGATCGGCTGCGGGTAATCCCGCCGCATCACGCCATCACGCGTGCCGGTTCGTGGCGAACTGACACAGTGGCGATGGCGCGATGGAACAGCTCAGGCGGTGACGCTCTTGTAGATGCTCTGCTTGGGCTGCGCGAACAGGCGTCGGAGCATCGGCATGAAGTGCTCGATGGGCAGGGTCTCGGCCTTCGCGTCGAAGGCCGGGTTGTCGTAGAGCGCGCAGAACTCGGCCGTGCGCTCGTGGCAGGGATGCTCGCGGAACGCGTCGCGCATGTCGCGGTCCAGGCCGATGTGGTGGAAGAAGTAGTGGCCCTGGAAGATGCCGTGGTGCTGCACCATCCAGTGGTTGTCCTCGCTCACGAAGGGCTTGAGGATGGCCGCGGCGATGTCCGGGTGGTTGAAGCTGCCTAGCGTGTCGCCGATGTCGTGCAGCAGCGCGCACACCACGTACTCCTCGTCGCGGCCGTCGCGCAGTGCACGTGTCGCGGTCTGCAGGCTGTGGGTGTAGCGGTCCACCGGGAAGCCGCCGTAGTCGCCTTCCAGCAGCTTCAGGTGCGCGACCACGCGCTCGGGCAGCCCTTTCGCGAAGTGCATGAACTCGCCGCCGATGAGCTGCCAGTCCTCGCGGGTGCTGTCCTGCATGCGGGTGAAGTGGGCGCGGTCGGTCACGGTGGTCTCCTGAGTCTGCCCCGCACTGTAGGAGCGCGTGTCAAGGCTTGACTGTCAAGCCTTTGACAAACCGAGGGAAGTCCCTGATCAGAGCCAGCGTGCTTCGTAGCGCCCGCCGACGACGGCGATGGACAGGCCTTGCGTGCCGGGCTCCATGCCACGCCAGGCATGCAGCAGGCCGATGAGCAGGCTCTCGCGCGGGGCGAGGGCGGCGGCCAGGGGCTCGCTGTCGCAGGCGAGCCTTGCATCGGGCACGGCTGCGAGGGTGCAGGCCCCTTGTGCCGTGGCCTCAGGTGCCTGCCAGCTGCCGAGCTCGCGCTGCAAGGTCTCGGCCAGCTGGGCACGTGCGGCCATCATCTGGGCCTGCATCTGCAGGAGGTGGATGGGGGGCGCAGGCGGCGGTGCCGGCCGGGAGTCGCGCGGCGTGGCCGGGGGCCCGAACGCGATGCGAGCAGGCGCGAAGGCGATGCCCTGGATCGCAGGTGCTTCGGCCTGTGCCACCACGGCGGGTGCGGCCGGTGCGATCGTCTTCTTCGTGGCGGGCCGTGCCTTGGGCGGCATCGTCCGGACCGCGGGAGTTCGCGCGACCGTTTCGACCGCAGGCCGGCTCTGGCTTGCGGAGACGAGCCGCATCGACATCGACCGGGCCCGCGGCCTGGCGGGCTCAGGCGCCGGCTTCCACGCGAATGCCACGAACGCTGCATGCGCCGCGACGATGAGCACCACGATCAGGGCAGGAACGCGATGGCCGGACAGGGGCGACACCACCCCCGCCCGGCCTTCGGCCGTGCTGCCAGACTTCCATGAGCCGGCACGGAGCCGCATGGACGGCGCCCCTTCCTCGTTATTCCTCGTGGTGCCCTCGGTCGCTCAGTACTTCACCTCGCCGTCGATCACGCGCGGCGAGTCCGTCACCGTGGGCTTGTCGCCGATGTAGATGGGCGAGGCCGGATCGGACGGGTTCTTCAGCCCCGTGGCATCGGGCAGCGTGCTGCCCGTCGGCAGGGTCAGGCCGGCGGCGCTGCACACCGACACGTCCTTGCGGGCGAAGCGGATCTCGCGGTCCAGCCACTTGGCGAGGTAGGCGCTGCTGCCGCGGGTCAGGCGGCCCAGCGTCTCGTCGAAGGGAATGACGAAGGCCGGCACATAGCGCGACTCGGGCGTGTCGCAGCTCACATGCTGGTTGGTCATGCGCGACACGCACTCGCCGGGGATGCCCCACAGGTCGCCGAAGCCGCCGTACTGCAGCATGATGTTCTTGCCCGCGTACTGGCCGTACTTCGTGCTGTCGGACGGCACGTCCCAGCCCACCTGCAGCGGCGCATCGAAGTTGACGATGGCGCCGGTGGAGTCCTTCACGGCGGCGAACTGGTTCCACTGGTTGGGGCCGGTTTCCCACTGGTAGAACACATCCAGCTCGTCGATCTTGTACTCGCACAGATGGGCGGCGTCACCGCTGCACTGCGCGCTGGCCAGGTTGGTGAACAGCCGGCCGGTGCGCACGCCCCACTGGTACTGCGGGCGGCTGGCGAGGGCATTGGCATCGGTGAAGGTCACCGCGGCGTTGGTGCCGTCACGCATCACGGCATTGCTGCCGTCCATGGTGTAGGTCACCTGCGCGCCGGCGGCCTGCGGCATCCATTGGTTGTAGGTGGAGTCCACGAAGGGCGAGTTGGCCGTCGAGCCGCTGCCGAAGTAGGCGGACAGCGTGCCGGCCGTCGGGCAGTCGCGCAGGCAGTACAGCGTGGCCGGCATCTGCGACGGGTAGACCAGGTCCTGCACGCGGTACAGCACGTTGATCTGCGTGGCGTCGATGACGTCGCCCAGGCCGGCCAGCGGAATGAAGAGCTCGCCGCCCAGCGATTGCGAGAAGCCGCGCACGCCGCCTTGCGGCACGAAGAAGCTGGCGGCCACGGTCTTCTCGCTGTCCAGGTCGCGCGTGTTGCAGCCGCGGTCGCCGCAGTCCATGATGCCGGTGACCTTGAAGGTCCTGGAGGTGTTGTCCCAGTACATCTCGTACTGGTGGTTGTTCTCCGCGCCGGTGAAGAAGTGGCTCGCGTCGTTCACCCACGCGTTGAACTTGATCTTGTCGGCCGAGGCCAGCGTGCGGCTCTGGCGGGTGTACTTCATCAGGCGGCCATCGGCCTTGACGAGCGTGTAGGGCGTCTTGGTCGGCGGGCCGTCATTCGTGTATTGCACGCGCTGCACGGTCGCGCCGTTGGCCAGCACGCCGGACGCTTCCGGCGGCACCCACAGGCCGTAGTAGCCGATCTGGCCGTGCAAGGTCTTGCCGTCGCTGCCGCTGAACTCGATGGAGAAGCCCGACATCAGGCTCACGCGGCTGCCGTCCGCGGCGTCGTACAGGCCATAGCGCCACACCGACATGCCCGTGCCGGCGTCATCGGCCAGGCGGCTGAAGCATTCATCCGAGGCGCCGTCGGAACGGCGGAAGAGGTTCGCGTTGTAGGCGAAGGAGTAGCTCACGCTGTCCGTGCCGTGCGTCATGTGCAGGGCGCCGGCACCGGTGTCGGCACCGCCGGTGGTCATGCGCAGGGCGGTGACGCTGAGCATGGGGCCGTGGTCGCCGCCGCCGTCCATGCCGGTCTCGTAGTAGCTGATGCCGCCGGCGCTGCCGTCGAGGAAGCCGTTCATCATGCAGGGGCCGGTCGCGCCCTTGCCGCAGTAGTCGATGCGGAACACGCCGTAGGGATTGGAGGCGGACGGCGCCTCGGTGGCGAGCGTGTTGAGGAAGATGGTGACCGGCTGGTCCTTCTCGCTCATGTCCACCCAGGTCTTCACGCGCATCGGGTCGCTGTTGGACGTGCGGGTGGAGTTGACGACGGCGCTGAGGTAGGACGGCGCGTTGCTGCTGGAACTGTCGGAGCCCGAGCGGCTGGAGTCAGAACGCGCGTTGGGGTCGCACTTGTTCTTGTCGACCAGGGCGATGTAGTTGCCCTTGTTCACCAGCGCGTCGGGGCGCATGTTGGTGGTGAAGCAGGTGATCATGTTCACCTGCGAGATGCCTTCGGAGGTGGCGTCCTCGACGTGGGTGTTCTGCGCGTCGGTCTTGTAGGGCGAGCTTGCGCCGGGTGCGGCGAAGGCGTTGAACGCAGCGAAAGGCAGGGCGGCGGCGATGTGAAGTGCCAGGGCCTGGCGCTTGAAGGATGAGCGGCTCATGCGTGTCTCCTCGGCTTGCGCGTTCAGTTGGCGTTCTTGGCGGTGACCACCGACACGCTGGCCGGCATGGTGACGCCGTCGACACTTTGTGCCGTCGGGCCGGGAGGCGCAGCGGCGGGTGTGGAGGTCGAACCGCCGCCGCAGGCAGCCAGGCTGAGGGTGAGGGACACAAGGGCTGCCGCGCGTGCGGTGCCGAGGGGGAGTCGATCCATTGAGGACCTCCGTGTGCGTTGTCGACCTTGAAAGACTGAAAGCAATGCGGGCGGCACGGGCCAGACGACAGCCCACCGCGGGCACTGGTGAATCGGCCTGGGGCTGGAGGTCTTGAGGGGGCTCGGTGGCCGGACGTGACGTGCTGCTCGGCCGGCGACGGCCCAGCCGACGAACGGTTTGCAATTCGTCACCAGACGGTTGGCGGGGATGGCGCCGCACGATCGTGCGTGCCTCAGCCGAGTGTCAGGGTTGACCCGGTATCATCCCGCGACTTTTTTCCACGCGAGGGAGCTTCGTTTTGGACATCATGCTGCTGGTGAAGGCCGCGATCATGGGCATCGTCGAGGGCCTGACGGAGTTCTTGCCGATCTCCTCCACCGGACACCTCATCCTCGCAGGCTCGCTCCTGAACTTCACGGGTGAAGCGGCGAAGGTCTTCGACATCGCGATCCAGTCGGGTGCCATCTTCGCGGTCGTGCTCGTGTACTGGCAGCGCGTGCGTGACACCATCACCGGCCTCGGCTCGGACGCGAAAGCCCGCAAGTTCACGCTCAACGTGCTCATCGGCTTCCTGCCGGCCGCCGTCGCCGGCGTGCTGTTCAGCAAGGCCATCAAGGCCCACCTCTTCACGCCGCAGGTCGTGGCCACCACCTTCATCCTCGGTGCGTTCGTGATCCTCTGGGCCGAGCGCCGCACCGCCCGCGCCGTGCGGGTAGAGACGGTCGATGACATGACCCCGCTGGATGCACTGAAGGTGGGCGTGGTGCAGTGCCTGGCCCTCGTGCCGGGCACCAGCCGCTCAGGCTCCACCATCATCGGCGGCATGCTGTTCGGCCTGAGCCGCAAGGCGGCCACCGACTTCAGCTTCTTCCTCGCGATCCCCATCCTCATCGGCGCGGGCATCTACAGCCTCTACAAGGAACGCCACGCCCTGTCGGCCGCCGATGCGCCGATGTTCCTCGTGGGCCTGGTGTTCTCGTTCCTCAGCGCCTGGGTCTGCGTGCGCTGGCTGCTGCGCTACGTGGCGACGCACAACTTCGTGCCGTTCGCGTGGTATCGCATCGTCTTTGGCTTGATCGTGCTGGGCACTTGGTGGACGGGCGCCGTCACCTGGGCAGAATGAAACCCGCTATCGGCGGGTGAACACCAAGTCCCAGACGCTGTGGCCCAGCTTGAGGCCACGGTTCTCGAACTTGGTCAGCGGGCGGTAAGCCGGCTTGGGCGCGTAGCCCTCGGCCGTGTTCTGCAGCAGGGGCTCGGCTGAGAGCACCTCCAGCATCTGCTCGGCATACGGCTGCCAGTCGGTGGCGCAATGCAGGTAGCCCCCGCTGGCGATGCGCGAGCACAGCTTCTGGACGAACTCGGGCTGGATCAGCCGCCGCTTGTTGTGCTTCTTCTTGTGCCACGGGTCGGGGAAGAACACGTGCACCCCGGCCAGGGAGCCGGGCGCGACCATGTGCTCCAGCACCTCCACCGCGTCGTGCTGGACGATGCGGATGTTGGGGATCTGCTGCTCTCCGATCAGCTTGAGCAAGGCGCCCACGCCGGGCGTGTGCACCTCCACGCCGATGAAGTCGGTGCCGGGCATGGCCTGGGCGATGGTGGCCGTGGCCTGGCCCATGCCGAAGCCGATCTCCAGCACCACCGGGGCGCGGCGGCCGAAGGCGGCCTCGACATCCAGCGGCTGGGCGGCATAGGGCAGCACGAAGCGCGGCCCCAGTTCTTCGAGGGCGCGCACCTGGCCCGTGCCCATGCGGCCGGCGCGAACGACGAAGCTGCGGATGCTGCGTCGCTGGGGGAAGTCGGCGGAATTGTCTTGATCACTCATGAAGGGACGCGATTGTGCCCGAGGAGGCACGGTAAACTAGCGTTCACCGCGGGTGTAGTTCAATGGTAGAACGCCAGCTTCCCAAGCTTGATACGTGGGTTCGATTCCCATCACCCGCTCCACGATTCAATCGCCGCATCAAGAGGCATGAAGAAGCCGCCGCGGCGGCTTCTTCGTTGTTGGGGTCCGAATGAGCAACGCCGCACTGCGCGTTCTGCTGGTCACTGGAGAAGGCACGACGCTGCCGGCCTTGGCGAGCGCGTCGGCGTTCGGTCCCTTCGAGATCCACGCCAGCGACGACCTCGATGCGGCCATGGTCCGCCTGGGCTCGGAGCACTACGACGCCATCGTCGTGGCCGTGAAGACGGTGGATGCCCGCAAGCTGCTGCAATGGCCGGCACTGTCGCAGGCCACGTCCGAGCCGGCGCTCATCGTGCTCACCACCGACGAGCCCGGCGCCGAGCTCGCCACGCAGCTCGTGCGCAAGGGCGTGCAGGACGTGCTGCCTACCTCCATCGATGCCGTCGACGCCCTGCCGCGCGCCGTGCGCCTGGCCATCGAGCGCAAGGGCCAGGACAAGCTCACCCGCAAGGCCTACGCCACCGACCTGATGACGGGCCTGCCCAACCAGAGCCAGCTCGTCGAGCACGTCAACCAGCTCATCGCCTTGCGCGAGCGCGAGCCCGCGCCCATGGCGCTGCTGGTGATTCGCGTGGAAGGGCTGGCGAGCGCCGAGGCGAAGTTCGGTGCCGAGTCGGCCAACGTGCTGCGGCGCAAGATCGCCGTGCGCCTGCGCGTGGGCGTGCGGGCGAGCGACGTGGTGGCTTCCGTCGGACCCGATTCCTTCGCGGTGCTGCTGCCGCGCTTCCAGGACCCGCAGGACGCCGACCGCGTGGCCGCCAAGCTGGCGGCGGCCCTGCAGCCGCCCTTCGCCATGTCCGGCGGCGAGGCGGCGGTGTCGGTGGCGCATGGCATCGCGCACTACCCGGCTGATGGCAAGGATGCGATCACGCTGCTGCGCCGCGGCTCCGGCCTGGCCGCTTCGGCGCAGGCGGTCGGCGGCACAGGCTACGCGAACCGGCCGGGGACGGCGGCAAACGACTGAGCGTTCGCCGCGGGGCCATCACTTCTGGATGTCCCCCAGGCACAGGTACTTGACCTCCACGTAGTCCTCGATGCCGTGGTGCGAGCCTTCGCGCCCGAGGCCCGACTGCTTCACGCCGCCGAAGGGCACCTCCGCCGTGGAGATCAGCCCGGTGTTGATGCCCACCATGCCGTACTCCAGCGCCTCGCCCACGCGGAAGATGCGGCCCACGTCGCGGCTGTAGAAGTAGCTGGCCAGGCCGAACTCGGTGTCGTTGGCCAGCGCAATCGCTTCGTCCTCGGTCTTGAAGCGGAACACCGGCGCCACCGGGCCGAAGGTTTCCTCGCGGGCGCACAGCATCTCGCTGGTGGCATTCGCGAGCACGGTCGGTTCGTAGAAACGGGCGCCCGACTTGTGGCCCCCGGTCACGAGCTTCGCGCCCTTGGCCAGCGCATCGGCCACGTGCTGTTCCACCTTGGCCAGGGCGTTGTCGTCGATCAGCGGGCCTTGCGTCACGCCGTCGTCGAAGCCATTGCCCACCTTGATGCTCTTCGCGCGGGCCGCGAGCTTGGCCACGAAGGCGTCGTACACGCCGTCCTGCACGTACAACCGGTTGGCGCACACGCAGGTCTGGCCGGCATTGCGGTACTTGCTGACCAGCGCGCCCTCGACGGCGCTGTCGATGTCCGCATCGTCGAACACGATGAAGGGCGCATTGCCGCCCAGCTCCAGCGACAGCTTCTTGATGGTGGGCGCGCACTGCCGCATGAGGATGCGGCCCACCTCGGTGGACCCGGTGAACGACAGGTGGCGCACGAGGTCGCTCTCGCACAGCACCTTTCCCACCTCGATGGAGTTGTCACTGTCGGCGGTGATCACGTTGAGCACGCCGGCGGGCATGCCCGCGCGCTGCGCGAGCTCGGCCACGGCCAGCGCCGACAGCGGCGTCTGCTCGGCCGGCTTGATGACCACCGGGCAGCCGGCGGCCAGCGCCGGCGCCACCTTGCGCGTGATCATGGCGATCGGGAAGTTCCACGGCGTGATGGCCGCGCACACGCCCACCGGCTGCTTGATCACCAGGAAGCGCTTGTTGTTGTCCGTGCTCGGAATGGTCTCGCCGTAGACGCGCCGCGCTTCCTCGGCGAACCATTCGATGAAGCTCGCGCCGTAGGTCACCTCGCCACGCGCCTCGGCCAGCGGCTTGCCCTGCTCGGCGGTCATGATGCGCGCCAGGTCGTCGGCGTTGGCCATGAGCAGCTGGAACCACTTCATCAGGACCGCGCTGCGCTCCTTGGCCGGCTTGCTGCGCCACGCGCCCCAGGCCTTGTTGGCGCGCTCCAGCGCCGTGCGGGCGTGTGCCGCGTCGAGGTTGGCGACCTGCGCCAGCGTCAGCCCCGTGGCCGGGTCGTTCACGGCGAAGCGCCGGGCGCTGCCGGTCCATTCGCCGCCGATGAGCGAGTCCGTCTTCAGCAGGGTCGGGTCTTTCAGTGCGGCGAGGGGGGATGTCTTCGTGTCCATGGGCAATTCCTGCATTGGCGGGGCCAGGCCCCGGTGGTGTTCTTCGACTCTATCGCCCGCCGGACATTGCGGCAGGCCCAGGGTCTTGGCGCGCGGCTCAGCGGCGGCGTCCGCGCAGCCACTCCAGCGCGAGCAGCAGGCTCGTGGTGAAGAGGATCAGCAGCGTCGCCACCGCGGCGATGGTGGGCGTGATGTTCTCGCGGATGCCGGTGAACATCTGTCGCGGCAGTGTCACTTGCTCGGGCCCGGCCAGGAACAGGGTGACGACCACCTCGTCGAACGAGGTGGCGAAGGCAAACAGCGCGCCTGATATCACCCCAGGGGCGATGACCGGCAAGGTGATGCGAAAGAAGGTGGCCACCGGCCCGGCGCCCAGGCTCAGGCTGGCACGCACGAGGTTGTGGTTGAAGCCCTGCAGCGTGGCCAGGACCGTGGTCAGCACGAAGGGCGCGCCCAGCGCGGCGTGCACGATGATGAGCCCGGCATAGCTGTCGGCCAGGCCGATGGGCGCGAAGAACAGGTAGGTGCTCACCCCCACCACGACGATGGGCACGACCATGGGGGCGATCAGCAGGCTCATCAGCGCGCCCTTGAAGGCGAAGTTCGTGCGCGACAGGCCCACGGCCGCCATGGTGCCCAGCACCGTCGCCACCAGCGTGGCGGCCGGAGCGACGATGAAGCTGTTCTTCGCCGCGCGAATCCATTCCGCCGAGGTGAAGAGGTTCTCGTACCACTTGAGCGACCAGCCCGGGATCGGATAGACGAGGAAGGACGAATCGCTGAACGACAGCGGAATGATCACGAGGATGGGCAGCAGCAGGAACACCAGCACGCCCACGCAGGCAGCGCGCAGCGCCCACCAGCCGAGCTTGTCCAGCGGCGTGGCGTAGGCGGGAAACGTGGGCAGCAGGCGGATCAGTGAATTCATGGCCATCAACCCAGGCTCAGTTCGGACTTCACGACACGCCGGTACACCGCATACAGCACCAGCGTGGCCACGAGCAGCAGGGCGCCCAGCGCACTGGCCATGCCCCAGTTCACGTTGACGTTGGCGTACTGCGCCACGTAGTAGCTCAGCATCTGGTCGTCGGCGCCGCCCAGGAGGGCCGGCGTCACGTAGTAGCCGATGCTCAGGATGAACACCAGCAACGCGCCCGCGCCGATGCCGGGATAGGTCTGCGGCACGTAGACGCGAAAGAAGGCCGCCAGCGGCGAGCTGCCCAGCGACACCGCGGCGCGAAGGTAGGTCGGCGGCACGCTTTTCATCACGCTGTACAGCGGCAGGATCATGAAGGGCAGCAGGATGTGCACCATGGCGACGATGACACCGGTGCGGTTGAAGAGCAGGGCCAGCGGTTGCTCGATGAGTCCCGCCGACATGAGCGCGCGGTTCACCAGCCCGGCCGATTGCAGGAGCACGATCCACGCGGCGATGCGCACGAGGATGGACGTCCAGAAGGGCACGAGCACAAGGATCATCAGCACGTTGGCGCGGCGCGCGCTCAGCGTGCTCAGCCAATAGGCCAGCGGGTAGCCCAGCAACAGGCACCACAGCGTGACGACGGCGCTGATGCCGAAGGTGCGCATGAGGATGCGGCCGAACACGCGCTGGTCTTCGGGCATGCGCTCGACCTGGCCTTGCGCGTCGCGCCGGAGGTCCACCGAGGCCAGCAGGTAGCCGCCCGTCCAGCGCGACCCGTTTCGGGCGATGGCCTGCCAGTAGCGCACGTCGGTCCAGCGCTCGTCCAGCGCGACGAGGCGTGCCTTCACGTCGGCGGGTGTCGTCGCGCCTTCCAGCGGCAAGGCCTTGTACGTCCCCAGCACCAGCGAGCGGGCGCCGGCCACCTCCGAATTGAGCCGTCGCGCGAGGTTGGCGGCATCGGCCCGGTCGGGCAGGGCGCCGAGGTCGGCCGCCACCGCGGCGAAGGCCGCCGGTGGCGGCGTGTCCTGCCGGTTCCACGTCTGCAGGGCGCCCACGGTTCGCGGCAGTGCCTTGGCGACCTCCGGGTTCTCGACCGCCCGCATGAGCAGCGCGGCGATGGGCACCATGAAGGTCGCGAGCAGGAACACCAGCAGCGGCAGCGTCAGCGAGAACGCGCGCAGCTTGCGCCGCCGCTCCGCCCGCGTGAGCGAGCGTTGCAGGGCGCGCGGATCGGCGAGGACGGCGGTGGTCACTGCGCGGCCCAGGAGGCGAAGCGCTTCTCCAGTTCCTCGCCCTGGTCGGCCCAGAACTTGAGGTTGAACTGCAGCGCATCCTTGGCATTGGCCGGCGACGTGGGCAGGTTGCCCAGCGTCTTCGCATCCAGCTTGGCCAGGGCCTTGTTGTTGGTCGGGCCGTAGGCGATGTTCTTCGCGTACTCGGCCTGCGCATCGGCCGTGCTGGCGAAGGCGATGTACTTCATCGCCGCTTCCTTGTTGGGCGTGCCCTTGGGAATGACCCAGTAGTCGAGGTCATAGATGCCGCCGGTCCAGGTGATCTTCAGGTTCTTGCCTTCGCGGTTGGCGGCGTCGATGCGGCCGTTGAACGCTGTGCTCATCACCACGTCGCCGGCCACGAGGAACTGCGGCGGCTGCGCGCCGGCTTCCCACCACTGGATGTTCGGCTTGAGCTCGCCGAGCTTCTTGAACGCACGGTCGGCGCCTTCCTTGGTGGACAGCACCTTGTACACGTCGGCTGGCTTCACGCCATCGGCCATGAGCGCGAACTCGACGTTGTAGCGGGCGCCCTTGCGCATGGCGCGCTTGCCCGGAAACTTCTTCACGTCCCAGAAGTCGGCCCAGGTGGTGGGGGCGGACTTGAGCTTGTCGCCGTTGTAGGCCATGACGGTGGACCACACGAAGATGCCCACGCCGCACTCGGTTACCGCGGCAGGTACGAAGTCGCCCTTGGGGCCGATGCGGGCGTAGTCCAGCTTCTCGAACAGGCCTTCGTCGCAGCCCCGTGCCACATCGGGCGACTCGACCTCGACCACGTCCCAGGTCACCTTCTTGGTTTCCACCATGGCCTTGATCTTGGCCTGCTCGCCGTTGTATTCGACGGTCACGATCTTCGTTCCCGTCTTCTCGAAGGGCTCGTAGAAGGCCTTCTTCTGTGCGTTCGCGTTCGCCCCGCCGAAGTTGACGATGGTGATCTGCTGCTGCGCCAGGGAAGGCAATGCGGTGGCTGCGGCGAGAACTGCGACTGCCAAGATGCTCTTGTTCATGGTGAAGGCTCCTTTTTGGGAGGGATGGGAGTGATGGAAGGGGAACAACTCAGAGATAGATCCGCGTGAGTTCCTGTGGAAACTCCAGCCACACGCTGTCGCCGGCCTGCGGCACGGCGCCTGCCGACAGCGGCAGCTTGACGGTGGCCGTCGCCTGGCCTTCGCCCACGGCGCACAGCAGCCGCAGGTGGTCGCCGAAGTACACGGCGCCGCTCACGCTGGCCTGCAGCACGTTGCCTCGCGCCGCCGGCTGGGTGTGCAGCACGATGCGTTCGGGCCGGATGCAGGCATCGACCTGCGCGCCGACAGCCGCGCCGTTGACGTTCACGCCGGCCAGCACTCTGCCGTCGGTCAGCACGATGCCGCAGCGCTCGTCGTCGGCCGCGCGCACCGTGCCCTTGAGCACCGTGCTGTCGCCGATGAAGCCGGCCACGAAGCGGTTGGACGGCGCCTCGTACATGCGGTCCACCACGTCCAACTGCTGGATCTCGCCATCGTTGAACACCGCCACGCGGTCGCTCATGGTGAGGGCCTCGCCCTGGTCGTGGGTGACGTAGACGAAGGTCACGCCCAGCTGCCGGTGCAGCTCCTTCAGCTCGATCTGCATGTGCTCGCGCAACTGCTTGTCCAGCGCGCCCAGCGGCTCGTCCATCAGCACGAGCTGCGGCTCGAAGACCAGGGCGCGTGCCAGCGCCACGCGCTGTTGCTGGCCGCCTGACAGCTGTCCGGGCAGCCGGTCGGCCAGGCCCTCCAGCCGCACCATGCCCAGGGCACGGGCGACCCGGCTGGCCTGCTCGGCCTTGGGCACGCGGCGCACGGTGAGCGGGTAGGCCACGTTCTGCCCCACCGTGAGGTGCGGGAACAGCGCGTAGTTCTGGAACACCATGCCGAAGTTGCGCTTGTGCGGCGGCGTGCGGGTGATGGGCTTGCCGTCCAGCAGGATGTCTCCCGCGGTGGGCGACTCGAAGCCTGCCAGCATCATCAGCGTGGTCGTCTTGCCCGAGCCCGACGGGCCCAGCAGCGTGAGGAACTCGCCGCGGCGGATGTCCAGGTCCAGGCTGCGCACGACGAGGTGCGCGCCGTCGTAGGTCTTCTGCACGCCACGAAAGCTCACCAGCGCGTCGGCGGGCGCCGGCGTGGGCTCGGCCGCTGCCGCGGCCATGCGTTCGGGCGAGGAGGGCGTGCCTTGCATCACCGCACCGCCGCGAAGCTGTCGGCCATGATCTGCAGGCCTTCGTCGACGAGTGCGTCCGGCGCGGTCAGCGGCACCAGGATGCGGATCACGTTGCCGTAGGTGCCGCACGACAGCAGGATGAGCCCGCGCCGGGCCGCTTCGGCCACCACCCGCCGCGTGAGGTCGGCGTCGGGCCGGGCCAGGTTGCCGCCTTCGAACAGCTCGATGGCCACCATCGCGCCCAGGCCGCGCACGTCGCCGATCGACGGCGCGGACTGCGCCATGTGCCGCAGTCCGGCGATGAGCCGCTCGCCCAGCGCCTGGCTGCGCGCGAGCAGGTGCTCGTCCTCGAAGGCCTTGATGACTGCCAGCGCCGCGGCGCAGCCGATGGGGCTGCCGGCATAGGTGCCGCCCAGGCCGCCGGGACCGGGTGCGTCCATCACGTCCGCGCGGCCGACCACGCCGGAGATGGGAAAGCCGCCGGCCATGGACTTGGCCGTGGCGATCAGGTCCGGCGCCACCGGCCACTGCTCGCTGGCGAACCAGGTGCCGCAGCGGCCCGCGCCCGTCTGCACCTCGTCAGCGATGAGGAGGATGCCGTGCTTGTCGGCGATGGCCTTCAAGCCTTCGACGAAGGCCGCAGGCGCCACGTAGAAACCGCCTTCGCCTTGCACCGGCTCCAGGATGAATGCCGCCACGCGGCTGGCCTCGATGTCGTTCTTCAGCACCGTCTCGACCGAGTGCAGTGCATCCGCCACGCTCACGCCGTGCAGCTCGTTCGGAAAGAGCGCATGGAAGATCTCGCCCGGGAAGGGGCCGAAGCCGGTCTTGTACGGCGCCACCTTGCCCGTGAGGCCCAGGGTCATCATGGTGCGGCCGTGGTAGCCGCCGGTGAAGGCCACGATGCCCGAGCGCCCGGTGAAGGCGCGTGCGATCTTCACCGCGTTCTCGATGGCCTCGGCGCCGGTGGACAGGAACAGCGACTTCTTTGCGAAGTTCCCGGGCGCCAGTGCGTTGAGGCGTTCGGCCAGCTCGACGTAGGGCTCGTAGGCCAGCACCTGGAAGCAGGTGTGCGTATAGCGGTCGAGCTGCTCCTTGACCGCGGCGATGACCTGCGGGTGGCAGTGGCCGGTGTTGAGCACGGCGATGCCGCCGGCGAAGTCGATGTAGCGGCGGCCCTCCACGTCCCACAGCTCGGCGTTGCTGGCGCGCTCGACGAAGATCGGGTGGGCCTGGCCGACGCCGCGCGCGACGGCGTGCTGGCGGCGAGCCATGAGGGCGGCGTTGGTGAGCTGCGGATCGCGGTGCATGCTTGTCTTTCCTCAAGTTCCGGGGCTGCGGGCACTGTAGGACGGTGGGCACGGAGATACCATGTACAGGCACGTTGCCGACGCGGTGTACTGTGCAGGGCCGCCGTCCTGTACATGGAAGCACTGATGCGGTGCGGCGCAGATTCGTGGACCCCATGCTCGCCCTCAACCCGGAATCGCCGACTCCCCTCGTCAGCCAGATCGTCGACGGCTACCGGCGGCTCATCGGCGACCAGACGCTCAAGCCCGGCGCCAAGCTGCCGTCGATCCGCGCCTTCGCGGCTTCGCACGGCGTGAGCGTGTTCACCGTGGTCGAGGCCTATGACCGCCTGGTGGCGCAAGGCTGGGTGGTGTCGCGCGCCACGGCCGGCTTCTTCGTCAAGCATCGCCCCGGCGACACGGCGGTTCGGACCGAGCGCGCCCGCGAAGACCTGCGCTTCGACGCCCGCTGGTACCTCAAGCAGATCTTCGAGAACCGCAACCTGCCGCTGAAGGCCGGCTGCGGCTGGATGCCCAACGACTGGCTGTTCGAGGACGGCGTGCGCCGCAGCCTGCGCCAGCTCTCCGGAGACGGCGCCGAGCTGGGCGGCTACGGCCTGCCGCATGGGCATGCGGGCTTGCGCATCCTCATCGCCGAATCTCTGGCCGAGCACCAGATCACCGCCACGGCCGAGCACGTGCTGCTCACGCAGGGATCCAGCCAGGGCCTGGACCTGGCCGCCCGCCGCGTGGTCAAGCCCGGCGACGTGGTGCTGGTGGACGACCCCGGCTATCCGAACCTGATGTTCATGCTGCGCTTCCTGGGCGCACGCCTGGTGGGTGTACCGCGCACGCCCGGGGGCTACGACCTGCCCGCGCTGGAGGCGCTGATTGCCGAGCATCGGCCGCGTGCCTTCTTCACCCAGCCGCGGCTGCAAAGCCCCACCAACTCGGTGGCGCCGCTGGCCCAGCTGTTCCGCGTGCTGCAGCTGGCCGAGGCCCACGACATCATGCTCGTGGAGAACGACATCTGCGCCGACCTCGATCCGCAGGCGCGGCCGTCGCTGGCCAGCCTCGACCAGCTCAAGCGCGTTGTCTACGTGGGCAGCTATTCCAAGACCATCTCGCCCAATGTCCGCGTGGGCTACGTCGTGGCCTCGCCGGACGTGCTGGACGAGCTGGCACAGCTCAAGATGGTCTCGGGGCTGACCTCGTCGGACCTCACCGAGCGCATCGTCTTCGGCGCTCTCACCGAGGGCCGCTGGCGCAAGCACCTGAAGTCGCTGCGCGACCGCCTGGCCCAGGCTCACGGCGCGGTGGCCCAGCGCCTGGGGGACCTGGGCTTCGAGCTGTTCCACGAACCCAAGGCCGGCATGTACCTGTGGGCGAGGCACCCGGACCTGACCGACGGCGCCGAGCTGTCGCGGCAGGCGGTGCCCGAGGGCATCATGCTCGGGCCGGGGCAGCTCTTCCTGGTCGAGCCGCGTCCCACCGGCTGGCTGCGCTTCAACGTGGCCTTCAGCGACGACCGCCGCCTGTACGAATTCCTGGCCCGCCAGATCGCCCAGCAGGCCCACAGCGCCGCGGCTTGACGCGGTGCTCGCCCTGGAGCACCCGCCCCAGGCGTCGGGCGGGGCCGCCTTCCTATAATCCAGGGTTTCGCCGAACGCGTCCGCTCGGCCTGTCCACAGATTCACCAGAGCACCGGATGAAAGCCTCCGAAATCCGCCAGTCGTTCCTGAAGTTCTTCGAATCGAAGGGCCACACCATCGTTGCCTCCAGCCCCGTGGTGCCGGGCGACGATCCGACGCTGCTGTTCACCAACGCCGGCATGAACCAGTTCAAGGACGTGTTCCTCGGCTTCGACAAGCGGCCCTACACCCGCGCCGCCACCTCGCAGAAGTGCATCCGTGCCGGCGGCAAGCACAACGACCTCGACAACGTGGGCTACACCGCTCGCCACCACACGTTCTTCGAGATGCTGGGCAACTTCAGCTTCGGCGACTACTTCAAGCACGACGCCATCCAGTACGCCTGGGAGCTGCTGACGGACGTCTTCAAGCTGCCCAAGGAAAAGCTCTGGGTCACCGTCTACGCGGAAGACGACGAGGCCTACGACATCTGGAACAAGGTGGTCGGCGTTCCGGCCGAGCGCATCGTGCGCATCGGAAACAACAAGGGCAAGCGCTACGCCTCGGACAATTTCTGGATGATGGGCGACACGGGCCCCTGCGGCCCCTGCACCGAGATCTTCTACGACCACGGCCCGGAGATCCCCGGCGGCCCCCCGGGCTCGCCCGACGAAGACGGCGACCGCTACATCGAGATCTGGAATAACGTCTTCATGCAGTTCAACCGCACCGAAGACGGCGTGATGCACAAGCTGCCCAAGCCGAGCGTGGACACCGGCATGGGCCTGGAGCGCATCACCGCGGTGCTGCAGCACGTGCATTCGAACTACGAGATCGACTTGTTCGTCGCCTTGCTGGCGGCCGCGAAGAAGGCCGTCGATGCCGCAGGCGGCGGCGACTGCGACAAGGACTCGCCAAGCCTGAAGGTGATTGCCGATCACATTCGCGCCTGCACGTTCACGGTGGTGGACGGCGTGATCCCGGGCAACGCGGGCCGCGGCTACGTGCTGCGCCGCATCGCGCGCCGGGCGATCCGCCACGGCTACAAGCTCGGTGCCCGCAAGCCCTTCTTCTACACGCTGGTGCCGGCGCTGGTCGAGCAGATGGGCGAGGCCTACCCCGAGCTGCGCGCCGGGGCTGCTCGCGCAACCGAGGTGCTCAAGCAGGAAGAAGAACGTTTCTTCCAGACCATCGAGCGGGGCATGGAAATCCTCGAGAGCGCGCTGGCGGCCAAGCCTGCCGTGCTCGATGGCGACACCGCGTTCAAGCTCCATGACACCTACGGCTTCCCGGTCGACCTGACGGCGGATGTGTGCCGCGAGCGCGGCCTGACTGTGGACAAGGCACGTTTCGACGAGCTTCTGGAGCAGCAGAAGAAGGGCGGCCGCGAGGCGGGCAAGTTCAAGATGGCGCAGGGCTTGGCCTACGAAGGTGCGCCGACCACCTTCCACGGCTACGACGAGTTGGTGCGCGAAGGCGCCAAGGTCACGGCTGTCTACGTCGACGGCAGCCCCGTCGACTTCGCGCGTGCCGGCGACGACGTGGTGGTCGTGCTCGACCACACGCCGTTCTATGCCGAGAGCGGCGGCCAGGCCGGCGATGCCGGTGAGTTCCGCAATGCCACCACGCGCGTGATCGTCGACGACACGCTGAAGATCCAGGCCGACGTGTTCGGCCACCACGGCACCGTGGCCGAAGGCGAGGTCAGGGTGGGTGACATGTTCATCGCCAAGGTCGATGCCGAGCGCCGCGCCAGGACCGTGCGCAACCACAGCGCGACTCACCTGATGCACAAGGCGCTGCGCGAAGTGCTGGGCGCTCACGTGCAGCAAAAGGGCTCGCTGGTCAACGCCGAGCGCACCCGCTTCGACTTCGCGCACACCGGCCCGATGACCGACGAGCAGATTGCCAAGGTGGAAGCCATCGTCAATGCCGAAATCCTGGCCAACGCGGGCGCCAAGGCCGAAGTGATGGCGCTGGACGATGCCCAGAAGAGCGGCGCGATGATGCTCTTCGGCGAGAAGTACGGCGACACCGTGCGGGTGTTGAGCATCGGCTCCAGCAAGGAGCTCTGCGGCGGCACGCACGTCGGGCGCACGGGGGACATCGGCCTGTTCAAGATCGTCGCCGAAGGCGGCGTGGCCGCGGGCATTCGCCGGGTGGAAGCGGTGACCGGCGAGAACGCGCTGGACTACTTGCGCAGCCTCGAGCAGACCGTGAACGGCCTGGCGGGTTCGCTGAAGGTGGCGCCGGCCGAAGTGCCGGCTCGGGTGGCCAACGTGCTCGAACAGGTCCGTGCGCTGGAGAAGGAACTCACCGCGCTCAAGGGCAAGCTCGCATCCGCCCAAGGCGACGAACTGCTCGCCAAGGCCGTGGACGTGAAGGGCCTGAAGGTGCTGGCTGCCATGCTCGAAGGCGCGGATGCCAAGGCGCTGCGCGAGACCATGGACAAGCTCAAGGACAAGCTCAAGACCGCGGCCATCGTGCTGGCGGCGGTGGAGGGCGGCAAGGTGCAGCTCGCTGCGGGCGTCACCAACGACAGCATCGGCAAGGTCAAGGCCGGTGAGCTGGTGAACTTCGTGGCGCAGCAGGTCGGCGGCAAGGGCGGCGGCAAGCCGGACCTGGCCATGGCCGGTGGCACCGATCCTTCGAAGCTGGCCGCGGCGCTGGAGTCCGTGCAGGGCTGGGTGGCACAGAAGGTCTGATCCACCGTCACGCCGCGAAAGGAACAAGGCGGGCCATCACGGCCCGCTTTGTTTTTTGGCGGATCACGCGGCCGCGTTCACCTTGAACACGGCCACCGTGCTGGTGAGCGCGACGGCCTGGTGCTTGAGGCTCTCGGCCGCGGCGGCCGACTCTTCCACCAACGCGGCGTTCTGCTGCGTCACCTCGTCGAGCTGGTTCACGGCCGTGCCGATCTGCCCGATGCCCGTGGTCTGCTCCTCGCTGGCGTAGGCGATCTCGTTGATCAGGTCGCTCACGCGGCGCACCTGGTTCACGATGTCCCCCATGGTGCTGCCGGCGGTGGCCACGAGCGAGGTGCCCGCTTCCACCTTGCTCACGCTGTCGCCGATGAGGCTCTTGATCTCGCGCGCCGCCTGGGCCGAGCGCTGGGCCAGCGAGCGCACTTCGCCCGCCACCACCGCGAAGCCTCGGCCCTGTTCGCCGGCACGCGCCGCTTCCACCGCCGCATTCAGCGCGAGGATGTTGGTCTGGAACGCGATGCCGTCGATCACGCCGATGATGTCGGAGATCTTGCGCGACGCGGTGGCAATGCCTTCCATGGTCTGCACCACCTGGCCCACCACCTCGCCGCCTTGCGCGGCCACCTGCGTGGCGCTGGTGGCCAGCTGCGTGGCCTGCCGAGCGGTGTCGCAGTTCTGCTTGACCGTGGCGGTGATCTGCTCCATTGACGCCGCCGTCTGCTGAAGGTTGCTGGCCTGTTCCTCGGTGCGCTGGCTCAGGTCCGCGTTGCCCACCGAGATCTGTGAGGTGCCGGTGGCGATGCAGTCCGAGGCGTCGCGCACCTCGCCGACGATGCGCACCAGACTGTCGTTCATGCGCTTGAGCGCGGCCATGAGCTGGCCGGTCTCGTCCTTGCTGTGCACCTCGATGGTCGAGGTGAGGTCGCCGGAAGCCACGGTTTCCGCCACCTTCACGGCCTCGGCCAGGGGATGGGTGATGGAGCGCGTGACCAGCACGCAGAACACCACCGCCAGCACGATGCCGAGGCCCGCCAGCGCCAGCTGCATGGTCTGTGCCTGCGAGCGCACGCCTTCGACCACCGCCGTGGCCTGGGCGGCGCGCTTGGCGGCGCGGTCGCTCATTGCGTCGCTCGTTGTCTCCATGCCGTGCACCGAGGCCTTGACCTTGGCCAGGTCGGCATTGGCGTCCTGCGTGGTCTTGATGTCGCCGGAGGCGATGCGCGACATCGTCCCTTCGAAGCCGCCGGCATACACCTTGAGGTGGCTGGCAATGTCTTCCAGCCCCTGCCGGTCGGTGCCGTCCAGCTTCAGCTTGCCGGCCTCGCCGATGGTCTGGTCCAGCGTGCCGCGGGCCGCCTGCCACTTCTTCACGTACGAGGCCATCTTGTCGGCATCGGCCATGTTGATGAAGGCATCCTTCTCGAAGCGGCGCTCCTGCAGCACCAGGTTCTGGATGTCGCCCGCCAACTGGGCCAGGCGCACGTCCTGGGTCAGCACGTGGTCCGTCATTCGATAGAGGGTTCCGATGCCCCAGATGCCGACACCCGCCACGCCGCACAACATCACCAGCACGCAGGCCAGCACCAGGGACAGTCTCGTTCCGATCCGGAGGTTTTTGAACAGGGTCATGTTGAGAGGTCCGTAGGTCTGGTTTCTACGGTATCGACTCTGCCGCAGATCTCTTGAATATGAACAAAATACAAATTAGGAATAAATCGTCCAATTCGAGGGATTGGCGGCTCGACCCTGTGTCTGGTTGGTGAAAACCCTAGATTCGAAGGAAGGCGAAATCCACCTCCGGGCGGCGGCCGGACACCAGGTCGGCCAGTGCCTGGGCAGACCCGCAGGCATGTGTCCAACCCAGCGTGCCGTGGCCGGTGTTGAGGAACAGGCGCTTCAGCCGCGACGGGCCGATCAGCGGCACGTTGCCCGGGGTTGCCGGGCGCAGGCCCGCCCAGAAGCTGGCCAGCTCAGGACGGCTGCAGCCAGGGAAGACTTCCAGCGCCCGCTTGACGATGGCTTCGCAGCGCGTGCGGTTCAACGCCAGGCTGTGCCCACTGAGCTCTGCCGTGCCGGCCACGCGCAGGCGATTGCCCAGGCGCGAGAAGACGAGCTTGTACTCGTCGTCGGTGAGCGAAACGCTGGGCGCCCGGGACTCATCGATCACTGGCAGCGTGGCGGAGTAGCCCTTGGCGGGGTACACCGGCACGTCGATGCCCGCGCTGCGCAGCAAGGCCGTGCTGTGGCTGCCCATCGCCACGACGAAGGCATCGGCGTGCAGCGTCTCGTAGCCGCCGTCCTCGCGTGCGACCTCGACGCCATCGGCCTGGCCGGCGCGAGTGTGCAGGGCCTGCACGCGCACGCCGTGGCGGAACACCACCCCGGCCTTGGCGGCATGCTCGGCCAGCGCCGTGGTGAAGCGATGCACGTCGCCGGATTCGTCCTCGCTGGTGTAGGTCGCGCCCACGATGCGCGAGGCGATCGCCGCCATCGCCGGCTCGATGCGCAGCACCTCGTCGCGGTCGATCACTCGTCGCTCGCAGCCCAGCTCGCGCATCACACGCGCCGGCTCGATGGCGGCGTCGAACTCGCGGGCATCGGTGTAGAAGTGCAGGATGCCTTGCGTGCGCTGGTCGTAGTCGATGGACAGCTCGCGGCGCAGCTGCTGCAGGCAAGTCCGGCTGTGCGTGCCCAGCCGCAGCAGCTGGATCATGTTGGCGCGCGAGCGGCCGGCGGCGCATTCGAGCAGGAAGCGCAGCATCCAGCGCCATTGCGCCGGATCGGCGCGCAGTCGGAACAGCAGCGGGGCGTCGTCCCGGCCCAGCCACTTCAGCACTTTCCAGGGGGCCGATGGGTTGGCCCAAGGCTCGGCATGGCTGACCGAGATCTGCCCGCCGTTGGCGAAGCTGGTCTCGCAGGCGGCGGCCGCGTTGCGCTCCAGCACGGTGACTTCATGACCGGCGCGGTTGAGGTACCAGGCCGTGGTGACGCCGATCACACCGGCTCCGAGAACGATGACTTTCATGGCAAGAGGACTCCGCGACCAAGGCCCCCCACCGGCATGACCGGTGATGGGCCCCGCTGTCCTTTTGCCTGAGAGATTCGACCGCTGCGCACCCGCGCCACGGCTTGCCCCTTCGGCGGCCGTCTGTTGCAACGGCGCTCTCCAGCTCGATTCAATGGTGTGCCAGTACGGGACCTGAGCGTTTCGGGGTTGCGCCTTCGGTAGCCGGCCGCGGCCGGACTTCTCCTGACCGGCGCAGTGTAGCCAACTTGTTCTCGATCTGGCGAGGCCGTTCGTCGGGAAGCGGACGGCACACGGCTGGTGAAAGCGATAATATTTGGACAAATGTATTTTGACGAAGATGCATTTGCGGACCGCGCCGCAACGAGCGCGGCTTGTTCACCACTGAGGAAAGTTCACATGCGTCGTTTGACTGTCGTTGGGGCATCGCTTCTCGTCCCCGTTCTCATGTCGGCCTGCTCCAGCACGCCGGTGGCTCCGGCTGCGGCTCCGGTCGCACAGGCGGCGCCGGCCAAAGCTGCCCAGCCCGCGACCAGCACGCCCGCGGTGGCGGCACCGGCCCAGTCGTCCCAGGTGGCTTTGCACCTGGACCCCAACAGCGCGCTCAACCGCGAGCACAGCGTGTTCTTCGAGTTCGACGATTCGGTCATCGCCAAGGAATGGCAGCCGGTGGTGCAGCGCCACGGCGAATACCTCTCGCATGCGTCGTCGCTGAAGGTCGTCGTGCAGGGCAACGCCGACGAGCGCGGCAGTGCCGAATACAACCTGGCGCTGGGCCAGCGTCGTGCCGAGGCGGTGAAGAAGGCGCTGCAACTGATGGGCGTGAAGGACACGCAGGTCGAAGCCGTGAGCTTCGGCGAAGAGAAGCCCATGGCCACCGCGCATGACGAAGCGGCCTGGCACCAGAACCGCCGCGCCGACATCGTCTACGTGAAATGAATTAGCGGTTGGAGCAGAAGCCGAACTGGGCCGTCGCACCCGGCGCGAGCGTGGCGTTCCAGCTCACGCCGCTGCCCTTGAGCTGATTGCCCGACTGCGTCCACACCACGTTCCAGGCCTGCGACACAGTGCCCTGGATGGTCACGTTCACGTTCCACGTCCACGCCGCGGTGCCGTTGTTGTGGACGTCCACGTTGGCGCAATAGCCCGCGCCCCAATCGCTGGTGGTGGTCACCTTCACATCAGGTGACGGCGGAGGCGGGGGAGGGGGCGGCGGTGGTGGAGGGGGAGGTGGTGGCGGCGGTGGCGGCGGTGGCGGCGGTGGCGGCGGTGGCGGCGTGTTGCCAGACCAGTAGTCGCGCAGCAAGGCCATCTTGTCTTCGCGCACCGTGGTCCAGTCGTCGTTCAGGATCCCGCCCGTGTCGCCGCTGTTCGGATTCCACGACCAGTAGAAGAGGTCGAGGATGCCGCGCTGCTTGAGGTACTTGAACAAGGCCTGCTGGAAGACCTTGTCCTTCGGATCACCCGTGCCGTACTTGCCGCCGGTCTCGCCGACGGCGACCGCGTATCCGCTGGCGGCCTGCGAGCCGAAGTGCGCATCCCAGATCGCCGGCATGTTGGACGGGAAGTCGCCGGCGGAGAAATAGGGCTGCGCATAGACGTCCGGCCCGTAGACGTGCGGCGACAGCACGAGCCGGTTGGCCGGCAGGTTCAGCGGCCTGCACGACTGCGGCCCGATGTTGCCGCCCCACCAGGTGTTGGCGGTGTTGCTGGTGCAGTAGCCCGTCTGCCCGATGCCTTCGACGAAGACGAGCGCATTCGGCGCCTTGGCCAGCACCGCGCGGCCGGCTTTCTCCGCGGCGGTGTTCCAGTCGGTCGATGCATTGCCGCTGCCCCAGGTGGCCGCGCCATGCGGCTCGTTCTTCAAGTCCATGCCGAGGAAGTGCGGCCGGTCCTTGTAGCGGGCGGACATGAACTCCAGGTCCGCGATCCACTGCGCTTCGGAGTAGCCGGAGGTGTACCAGAGCTCGGAGATGGCCTGGCAATCGGGACGGTGATGGTCCAGCAGGTAGTGCATGCCGCGGGTTTCCATGGCGGCGATCACGGCGTCGAGCACCTGCAGGCTGTTCAGTCCCTGCAGCGTCGGGTTGCGCGCGTAGTCGATGCCGCTCACCGGCGAGCCGCGAAGCGTGGCCGGGCACACCGGCAGGCGCACGGCGTTGAAGCCCAGGCCCTTCATCTGGTCGAGCATGTCGCCCAGGTTGCGGGACCACAGGCCGTGGGGCGCGAGCACGTCGGTCTCGAAGCCGAACCAGTTCACGCCACGCAAGGTGACGATGGCCCCCGCGTCGTCGTGAATGCGCCCGGCCGAGACGCTGTAGGCCTGTGCGGCCGCGCTCAGGCTCAAGGCGAGCGCAGTGAGCGTCGCGCGCAGGGCGCGTGAACCTGTCGATGATGGAGAAGGTGTTGCCATGAGAGTGTCTCCTGGTGAATGCGGCGAGGTCTACGAGGCTCGGCTGATGCGGAACCAGTTCAGGTTCCATCCGCCGTTTCGAATGGCGATGCCGAACTTGTGGTTGCCTGCGGTGAGTTGGACGGTGTGGCGGATGGTCACCCAGTTCTGCCACCCACCCGTGCTGGGAACGTTGATCGAGCCATAGGCCACGCTCCCGCCGGCTTCCTCCAGGGTGAGGTTGCCGCCTCCGTTCAGGCTGGCCACGCGGTATTCGACGACATAGCTGCCCGAGGCCGGGATGTTGACGCTCGGGTAGGACAGCCAGTCGCCCGCATCCAGGTAGCCGACGTTCAATCCGCCACCGGCGTCGGAGGTGGTTTCAGTCTGCACGCCATGCATCGCATCAAAAGACTCCGCCTGGATCGTCACCACTGAAGGATCGTTGCCGTCCACGGAGCGGATGTCGAGCCAGTTGACGTTGAAGCCTCCCGCCTTGGCGACGATCGCGATGCTCTGCTTGCCGGCCGGCAAGGTCACGCGATGCGACACGTCCGTCCAGGTCTGCCATCCGCCCGTCTGCGGAACCGATACCGTGCCGTAGACCGGCTGCCCGCCTGCCTTTTCGAGTTGGATGACACCACCTGAGCCGAGGCTGGCCACCCGGTACTTGACTTCGTAGGTGCCGGCCGCCGGCACGTCAATGTCGTAGGTCATCCAGTCGCCGGTGTCGATGTACCCGACGTTCAGTCCGCCGCCGGCGTCGGTGGTGGGTTCCGTCTGCACGCCGGACATGTTGCAGTAGGCCTCGGCCTGCACGGTGCCCGGCACGGGGACGGTGGTGCACCCCGGCCCCGGATTGCCCGGCCAGGTGCTCACGATCTGCTTGGCCAGCGTGCCCGAGGTCGTCAGCTGGGAGCTGGGCCACCCGCCCTGCGTGCTGGCGCCCGGCACCAGGGCGGACGCACCCTCGGCCTTGTCATTCAAGGCCCAGTTGGCGTTGCTGATGCCGCGGGCCTTCATGAAGTCGACCCAGGCCCAGGTCTCGGCACTGTTGACGGCACCATCGCCGCTCGCGGACACGGAGCCCCACTCCGTGACGAACAGCGCCGCGCCGTTGTTCAAGGCGGCCTGCGCCTTGTCGCGCAAGGACTGGCCGTGGGTGCCGGCGTAGAAGTGGAGCGTGTAGGCGATGTTCGATCCGGCGATGGGGTCGCGCGAGGCGACATCCACATCCTGCGACCAGGTCGGCGTGCCGACGATGATGAGGTTGTCCGGGTCGATCGCACGGATGGCGTTGACGACCGCCTGGGCGTACGGCTTGATGGTGCCGCTCCACGAGATCTGCAGCGGCTCGTTGTAGATCTCGTAGATGACGTGGTTCTTCCCGCCGTAGCTGCGCGCCATCTCTTCGAAGAAGGCGACGGCTTGCCACTGGTATTGCTCGGCGTGGTGCGTGTGCCAGTCGATGATCACGTACATGTCGTTGGCGATGGCGGCATCGACCACGGCCTTGACGCGCGCCTTGTTCGCGGCGGGATCCTGCAGGTAGCCGCCGGCCTCGTCCACGCCCATGGCGGCGCGGACCACCTTGGATTTCCAGTCGGTCTTCAGCCAGCGCACGACATCGGCGTTGTAGTACTTGTCGCCGCCCCAGTTGGTGTTGCTCCAGAAGAGGCTGTTGCCGGAAAAGCTGGCCGGCTGTCCGCCGGCGAGCACCTTGTTGCCGCTGACGGACAACGGGGCTACGTCTGCCGTCGCGGCGCTCCAGGGGCTGAGAAGGAACACGCCAAGGACAAGGGCGTGCAAGGGGTTGGTCTTCATGGGGTTGCCTTTGCTGTCTGGTGTCATGGGTAGTTCCGACATTCAGCGTGAGCTGATGACGGAGACGGTGCAGCTGCGGCCTTGCACGGCCGCGTTGGTCGGCAGCGGCCGGCTGCCGCTGTAGCTGATCTGCATGCCGAGTTCAATGGCGCCCGCCGGCGCGATGCTGCTGTTCCAGCTCGCCGGTTTGACGGTGACCGTGCGGCCGCTCGTGCTCACGCTGCCGCTCCAGCTGTTTTGCACCGTGAAGTCGCTCGACTCGGTCCACGAGATCTGCCAATTGCTCAAGGGCTGCGTGCCGCTGTTGGCAAGCTTGACGACGAGCACCTGGCCGGCGCCCCAGTCGTTGCTCGCATCGAGCGTCAATGTGCAGTCGCCGTTTCCACCGCCGCCTGTGCTGGTGGTGGCGGACACGTCGGCACTCGGCGGCCCGTCGCCTTGCGCATTCGTCGCGATGACGACGTAGTGGTAGGTGGTGGCGGCGGCCAGCCCGCTGTCGGTGAAGCGCGGCGATGCGGCCACGCCGACCTGTGCGTACGTTCCGGCCGCGCCGGTGGCCGATCGCAGGATGCGGTAGCCCGTGGCATTGGCGACGGCACCCCAGGTGAGCGCGATGCTGCCGGAGCCGCCGGTGGCCGTGACGCCCTCGGGCGCGGTGGGCACGCCCACCGACACGCCGCCGCAAGCCGCCGGCTCCTGCCCGAACACGCGTTCGCCGTTCGAGTAGACGGGGATCGCGAGCGACTTCACCGTGCCCGCGGCCGAGAGCCCCGCATACGACGGGTCGTTGGCGGGGTTCCAATAGCTGGTGCCGGCGGGCACGGAGAAGCGGAACTGGATCTCGTGGCGGAAGGCGGATTGGCCGCCGGGATAGATGTCTGTGCCGGTGAAGTCGAGCACCGCGTAGTACAGGTTGCTCGTGCCGCAGCGGACGAGGCCGCTCACCGTGCCGCCTTGCGAATAGTTGCTGCTCAGCGTGACGTCCGACGCTGAATGCCCGGCGGCGATCACTTCGCCCAGGTCGACGTAGTAGCGCAAGGACAGCTTGTCGCCGTGACGCGCCGGCCATCCGGAGCGGTTGTTGAGCAGCGCCTTGATCTCGGTGTAGTTGCTGCCGGAGCTGTTGATGCCGGCCTCCACGAAGATCTCGTCCTCCGACGGTTGCTCCCGCTGCGGGAAGTTCGCCAGCGGCACGTTGCCAGGGAACAGCTCGTTCATCTTGGCCAGCACACCCGTGAGCGAGGCGTTGTAGTCGGTTGCGACTTCGTTGGTAACGTAGTTGCCGATCTCGTCCGCATAGGAATCGTCAGAGCCCGGCCCGCCCACCATGGCGCCGTACAGCACGTGGCGGTGCTGCGCCGGCGTGGTCTGGCTGTCCATCCACGAGCCGTGCGAGGTGCGGTGGTGCGGATGCTGCGGCGAGCCGCTGCCGAAGCCGACCATGTAGCTGCCACGCCGCGGGTTGTCGCCCAGCACGTAGTTCACCTGCCGCACGGCGAAGTCGCGGTAGCGCTGCTTCTTGGCCTCGTCGCTCACCACATCGGCATAGGCCAGCGCGATGAAGGCCTCGTTCATCGCGTAGCGCAGCGAGCCCCACTGCGACAGCCACGCCAGTCCGCCCGGCGTGTAGCTCACGCGCTCGCCGGTGCTGGTGCCGGTGGTCCAGTAGTCGAGGTTGCGCTCGATGGCATCCTTGTAGACCGCCTTGCCGGTGGTCTCGGCCAGCAGCACATACACGCCATAGTGCTTGCTGTCCCAGTCGTGCGTCCACTTGTAGGGCAGGAAGCTGCTCTGGCCTTCGGTGCCGAAGCCGCTGCTGCTGGTGTTCACGAAGGACTCCGCCTTGGCGAGGTAGGCGGAGTCACCAGTCGCGCGATGCAGCCATGCAGCGGCCCACGCCAGTTCGTCGTTGTAGCCCGACCAGGACTTGTAGTAGTTGGCCGCGTCGGTCACGCAGTCGGAGTACTTGGCGCGCACGGTGTCGGCGAAGGTGTAGAGCTGCTTCGCATGCGTGAGCAGTTGCGTCGCATAAGCCGCATCGCTGGCCTTGAAGACCATCGATGCGGATGCCAGTGACGCGGCCGTTTCCGCGGCCACGTCCGAGCCTCCGCAGCTCGCGCTGATCTTGAAGCTGGGGGCGGCCAGCGGATAGACCTCCACCGGGCCCCACCAGCTGTGGTCCGTGCTGCCCTGTCCGACCTGCACGTACAGCTCGTTCGGTGCGGTGTGGGCGCGCATGAAGTAGTCGGTGACGAAGCGCAGGTTGTTCAGCAACGCGTCGTACTGCCCGGCCGCCTTGTAGCCTGCCTCGAAGCGCAGTGCACCCCACGCGAGCTGCGTCGCGGTGAACGCCATGGGAAAGCCGAACTTCACATGGTCGCCGGCGTCGTACCAGCCGCCGGTGAGGTCGTGGCCCACATCGGCGCCGTCGCTCAGGCGCGAGTCGCCGCGCCAGCTCACGCGGTTCCAGCTCGGCAGCTTGCCCGACTGCTGGGCCTCGTAGAAGAGGACGGACTTCTGCAGTGCCTCGGCATAGTTGTGGGCCGGTGTTGCAGCGGCGCTTGCAGGCGCCGTGTGCGAGGCATCGGCGCGACCGGTGGTCGTCGACGCAGGGTCGCCGCCGCCGCACGCCAGCAGCGCGGCGGATGTGGCGAGGGCCGTGAGCCACGATGTCCATCGTGGTCCACGGGACGTGGGTGTGCGCAAACGCGAACCATGGCGGATGGTCATGGGCGCTGTCTCCTGTTGAACGTCGGGCCGATGGATGAGGCCCGCATGCGGATGTCGGGCCTGCGAAGGCGGGCCCGGTCGGTTCAAAGGCGTGGCGCTGTCCACTTCATCGAGCGGCCTCTTGTGAAGGCATCCGACGAAAGCGTCATGACCTGAGGGGCGCACGATATGGATCGGCGCAAGCGTTTTCAAGATGTAGGGTTAGCCGTTCTTGCGATTCTTTCGACGGGCTGTAACCGCGAGCTGCCGACTTATGATGAGCCGATGCCTCGCAAGTCCGCCTCCGGTCCCGCCGTCGAGTTCAGCCAGGAGCCATCGGCCCGTGTGCTGCGCCAGTTCCGCCAGGTCTTCAACGCCGTCAAGACCCACTTCCAGCAAGTGGAGAAGAAGGTCGGCCTGGGCGGCTCGCTGGTGTGGGCGCTCAGCGTGCTGCGCGACACGCCCGACATCGGCATGGGCGACCTTGCGCGGGCCATGCAGATCCATCAATCGACGGCCAGCAATCTCGTGAAGACCCTGATCGAGCGCGAACTCGTGGTCGCCACCAAGGACGAGGCCGATCGCCGCGCGGTGCGCCTGCGCCTGACCGCGCTCGGCGCCCGGCAGCTCAGGAAGAGCCCCGGCCCGTTTGCCGGCGTGCTGCCTGCGGCGCTCGCGAGCCTGGACGAGAAGACGCTCAAGCGCATGGAGAAGGACCTCGCCCAGCTGATCGAGGTGCTGCAGGTGGACGAGGAGGCCGGCGGCATTCCCCTGTCGGACATGTAGCCGCTGTCACAAACCGCCCGGCTCGCACGTCTAGCCAGAACGTCCACTTCCAGCACGACCATGCCCGACGCGACCGATACGTTTCAGAAACACCGTTCACGCCTGTTCGGCATCGCCTACCGCATGCTCGGCGTGCGTGCCGATGCCGAAGACGTGCTGCAGGACGCCTGGCTGCGATGGGGCCAGGCGGACCGTTCTGGGCTGCAGTCGGAAGAGGCCTGGCTGGTCACGGTGGTGACGCGCCTGGCCATCGACAAGCTGCGTGCGGCCAAGGCCGAGCGCGAGGCCTACGTGGGCTGGTGGCTGCCTGAGCCGCTGGTGGAAATCGAAGACCGCACGCCCGAGGCGGTGGCGGAGTTCGCGAGCGATCTGTCACTGGCCTTCCTGTACGTGCTCGAACGGCTCAGCCCGGACGAGCGCGCCGCCTTCTTGCTGCGCCAGGTCTTCGACCAGGACTATGGCGACATCGCCACCACGCTCGGAAAGACCGAGGCCGCCTGCCGGCAGATGGTGCACCGGGCCAGCGAGCGCGTGCAGCAGGAGCGTCCGCGCTACGAGGTGTCGCGCGATGCGCATCGCCGCCTGCTGGAGCGCTTCGTGGAAGCCGCCCGCACCGGAAAACGCGAAGCGCTCAAGGCACTGCTCGCCGACGACGTGCAAGCCATCGGCGACGGCGGCGGCAAGGTGCCGGCCTTCGACAAGGTGCTGGGCGGCGCCGACCGCATTGCCAACCTGTACTGGGCGATGTTCCTGCGCCTGGGGCCTCAGGTGGTCTACCGTATCGCGTCCATCAACGGCGAGCCGGGCATCCTGCGCTACGTCGAAGGCAGGCTCGAATCGGCGCAGAGCTTCATCACCGACGGCGAACGCATCATCGCCATCTACGCGGTGCGAAATCCGGACAAGCTCGCGGGCATTGCGCAGATTCTTTGAGGCGGGCTGTCACAAGGCGGACGGGCCGTGCGTCTTGTAGGGCATGGAGCGCCGCACAGGGTGGCGCTCCGATCCAGCCCTCGAAGGAACCGTCATGTCCCACGCTCCCCGCATCGCCTATTACCAGCTCGCGCGCAAGGCCTTCAACAGCCTGCTGGCCTTGTCCAACGTCACCCACAACGGCAAGCTCGACCGCCGCCTGGTAGACATCGTGCTGCTGCGCGTCTCGCAGATCAACGGCTGCGGCTACTGCATCGACATGCACTGGCGCGACCTGATCAAGAACGACATGGACCCGCGCCACGCCAACGCCGTGGCCGGCTGGCGCGAGGCGCCGTTCTTCAGCGAGCGTGAGCGCGCCGCGCTGCGCTGGGCCGAGATCGTCACCGCCACGCCCCACAGCGATGCGAGTGACGAGGAGTTCGCGAGGCTCAAGGCCGTGTTCACCGACGAGGAGATCGCCGAACTGGGCTTCACCATCGTCACCATCAACGCCTGGAACCTGCTGAACGTGAGCTTCAGGAACCCGATTCCGGAGCAGGCGCCGTCGGCGTGAGCTTGCCCTCCAGCAGCTTCACCAGGGTGTGCAGCACGCGGTTCACCGGCGTGGGCACACCCAGGGCCTGGCCTTTGCGCACGACGAAGCCGTTGAGGTGATCGATCTCGCTGGGCTTGCCGCGTGCGAGGTCCTGCGCGGTAGAGGAGAACTGCGTGGGCATGGTGGCGGCGATGCGTTCGACAGCGGCCCACGGGTCGCCGGGAACAGTGACGCCTTCGGCACGGGCCACCGCAAGGCATTCGTTCGCTGCGTCGCGCATCACGTCCCACACACCCTGGCCTTGCACCAGCGCGCCGTACGGGATCTGCGTGATGGCCGACATGGCGTTGTAGGCGCAGTTGAGGATGAGCTTGGCCCACAGCGTGCCGGCCACGTTGTCCGAGACCTGCACCGGCACGCCGGCCTGGCCGAACATCGCGACGAGTTCATCGCTGCGCGCCGATGGGCCGATGACCAGTTCACCGCGCCCATGGTGCTGCACGTGCCCGGGGCCGGCCATTTCGGTGGCGACGTACACGACGGCCGCACCGACCTCCTGCTTCAACGAGGCGCGCAGGCGCTCGGTGTTGTCCACGCCGTTCTGCAGGCTGAGCACCAGGGCATCGTCGGCCAGGTGGGGCGCCATCTGCGCCGCGCCGGTCTCGGTGTCGGTGGACTTCACGCAGAACAGCACGAGCGACGCACCGGCAATGTCGCGGGCATCGGTGCTCGCCGCCATCGCCACGTGCTCCTTGAAGCTGAGCGTGTCCAGCACGAGCCCGCGGCGGCGCACCGCGTCCACATGCCGCGCGCGGCCGATCAGCACCACCTCATGTCCCGCCCGCGCCAGCATGCCGCCGTAGTAGCAGCCCACTGCACCCGCACCCATCACTGCGATCTTCATGAAAGAGGCTCCGCAAACGTGCGGAGCCGATGGTAGGGGAGCGCGGGGCGGATGTTCAGCGACGGAATGATCCGTCCGCCGTGATGTAGGAGAGGTCCACGTAGTCCAGGCCGGAGTGGTCGGTCGGGCTGTAGGTGAGCTCGATGCCGCCCACGCCGCCGCCGATGTCCACACGGCTCATGGACTCCAGCGCGCGCTTGAAGGCCACGCGCGTGATGGGCCCTTTGCCTTCGGCCACGGCGGCGCGCTTGAGTCCGAGGACCAGCACCTTCGCGGCGGCAAAGCCTTCGATCATCGCGGGCGTCAGGCTCTTGATGCCCTTGGCCTGCGCGAGACGGTCGGCCTCCGCGATCATCGGCGTGGCCAGGCGCCGCTCGGACGGAAACACCTGGCTCACGATCACGCCGGCGGCATTGGTGCCCAGCTCTTTCACGAAGCCGGCTGCTGCGTTGTTCGACAGCGTGGCGACGGTGACGGTGGTGCCACCGGCCGCACGCAGCGCCTTCACGCCGGCGGCCACCGACACCGGCGTGCCGACCATCACGACACCCAGCTGCTTGTTCGCGATCAGCTTCTGCACGCAGGCGGTGTAGTCGGGCTTGGCCTTGTCGATGGCTTCCTTGACCAGCGGTTCCTTGCCGGCCTGCTTGAAGACTTTCAAGGCGCCCTGGATGGCATCGGAGCCGAAGGTGTCGTCCACGTAGCACAGGCCGACCTTGTCCAGGCCGGCCATGCCCAGGTGGCGCGTGAGGTGTTCGGTCTCGGCCTGGTAGGTCGTGCGGACGTTGAAGACCCAGGGGTTCACGGGGTTGTGCAAGGCCATGGCGCCGGTGGACGGCGCCAGCAACGCGATCTTCGATTCGGCGAGCAGGGGCAGCAGGATCTGCGTGTGCGGCGTGCCCCGGTTGAGGAACAGCGTGATGACCTTCGGATCAGCCACCAGCTTCTTGGCGTTCTCCAGCGCCAGCGGCGGCTGGTTCTTGTCGTCCAGCGTGACCAGCTCGATGGACTGTCCGCCAATGCCCCCTTCGGCATTGATGTGATCCAGGTAGAGCTTGGCGCCCACGTTGATCTCGGCCACCGATGTGGCGACCGGTCCGGTGACGCCCGTGGTCTGGCCGATGCGGATCTGCGCGGCGGCGGGAGAACATGCGAAAGCGATCAGTGCGCTGGCGAAGACGGCGGCGGCTCGTTCGAGAATCATGGTGCTCATGGGTTTTGCGCTGTTTCCACGGGAGGTGAAAGGTTGAAGTCCTGGGCGGCGGCGCGGTGTTCCTCGCTCCTGTCCCGGATGAGGAGGATGCTGCCTACCGAGCCGATCAGCGCCAAGGCACTCACGACAAAGAGGGGATGGTAGGAGTGCAGCATGCTGGCTGCAAATGCCATGAGTGCGCCGCCGCCCGCCTGGGCCACGGCGAAGCTCGAAGTGGCCATGCCCCACGCCTTGCGGTGATGCTCTTGTCCCACGGTGGCGAGCGAATACGCCGACACCAGGGCCACGATGCCCGGGGTGAAGATACCCATGAGGACGGAAGAGGCAATCAAGGCCGGCGCGGAACTGTTCAGTACCGGCAGCAGCGCGCTGAAGGCCTTGATGACGAAACCTGCGATGAGGCAAGGCTTGAGGCCGAAGCGGTCGGCCAGTGAGCCAGTGAGCATGGGGCCGATGGCGGCTCCGAGCCCGAACAGCGCCCAGTACATGCCGCCGGTCGCCAGCGGCATGCCCAGTTCGCGCACGACGTAGTCCACCCAGAACATGGTGTGGGTGAGGTAGCCGATGGCGTTCAGGCCGTGCGCGGCCATGATGAGCCACACGGTCATGCGCAGGTCATCGGGCAGCCGGTGGCTGGCCGGAGCGGGCGAGTCCGCCGTGGGCTCGGGCCGAGCGGCTTCCACAGGCCATTGCCGCCAGGCGAACAGCGTGAGCGCGAGGCAGACGGCCCCCATGCCCAGCCACGCGCCTGTCACGCCCTGCAGCGCAAAGACCGTGAAGGGGATGCCGATGCCGGCGATGAGCAGTGGGACCAGCGAGCCCGACAAGGCCGCGCCCAGTCCGATGCCGGAAAAGACCACGCCACTCGCGCGGCCTCTGACCGAGGGGTCGTGCTGCGGCAGCACGACGGGTGCGGGCAGCACCATCAGCACCGCGCCGCAGGCGCCGGCGGCGGTGCGCCACAGGTAATACCAAGGCAGCCCGGCGCCTTCGATGGCGCAGGCGAAGAAGCTGAGCGAACACACCAGCATGGAGATGCGCAGCAGCGTGGCGCTGGAGAAGCGCCGGGCCAGCGCATCGGAGAAGGCCGCGCCGGCCACGTAGCCCACGAGCGTGGCCACGCCGAGGTAGGACGCATCGGCCTTGCTGAACCAGCCGGCCTGGATGAGCGCCGGCATCATCGCGATGAAGGCAAAGCGGCCGATGCCGTTGCCGATCAGCGTGGCGCACAGCCCCGCCAGGCTGAGCCGGTTGAAGGCGCGTTCGAGCATGTTGCGTCAGAGGCCGCCGTACAGCGAGGCGTAGGCGGATGCTTCTTCCTCGGTCGGCAGGAACACTGGCGTCGGGCGCCCCGACTTGCCGCTGCCGATGGCGCCCAGCAGGCGTCCCACCGCACGGCCGGCATCGACGAGGGCGGTGGAGTTCACGCCCGGCCTCGGAATGACGAAGGTGCAGAACTTGATGCCTTCGGTCGGGATGCCCAAAGCCCAGGCGTTCTCGACCACGGCACCCTTGGCGTCGATCCAGTTGTAGTTGCGGTCGATCTCGATGCCGCCCGGATGGAAGCCGCCGTTGTGGAACAGCCGCGCATGGCCGTCGCTGAGCAGGCCGCGCAGCAGCGGCGACGCATCGTCGAGCGGGCTGTGCATGGAAATGCGTGCCTTCACGCAGACGTCGATCGGCTCGGACTGCGACGCCCAGCGCACGGAGCGCACGCGCATCTTCTCGCCCGGCCCGTTGCTGGCGACCGAGGCACCGGGGCCGAAGTCGGCGCGCAGTATCCCCGCTTCCATCAGGGCCAGCATCTCGCCGATGCGTGACAGCGGCGGCCCCACGGCCAGGCGGTTCATGATGGGCAGGAACTCCGACAGCACCCAGCGGTGCGACTCTTCGGTGAGCCCGCCGAAGTCGATGGCGGCGCGCAGGTTGTCGCGCAGGTCGCGCAGCACGTCGCAGGCGGCCTTCAGCGGGCTGTTGAGGTTGCCGCGGCGGGCTTCCTTCACGTCGTTGTGCAGGTGTGCAGTCAGCCAAGCTGAAAAGGCGGCCTGGTCGGCGAGGGCAGGGGTGGGAATGGGCGCTGCGAGCAAATCCCAGGAGAAGCGGTCTTGCTTGGGCACATGGCGTTCGATGAGCGCCTGCCGCTGCGGTGCATCCGCCCGCGAGAACTGGTTGCAGAACAGGACGGCGGTCACCGCATCCTTTTGCCGCAGGTAGGCGTCGTAGTAGGCGTACTCCATGTCCGCCACGAGCAGGGGCAGCACGTCGGTGGCGAAGTCCAGCTTGCGGGTCGCACGCAGGTCGCGCAGCGTCTGCGCGTGCAGGAAGCGCGACTTGTACTGGCCGGACACGCCCTTCTGGTTGATGGCGCGTGCCGACAGCGGAAGGCCCGAACGCGAGAACAGGACGATCTTCGGTTCCATGCCGGAGGGCAGGTAGCGCGTGTTGCCCGTGCTCGGGCACACCGTGAAGCGGCCGCCGCGGCCCACGGTGAGGTCGGCCACCACGTCGAAGGTGGTGAGGCCCATGCCTTCGACGGCCACCTTCACCCCGGGCGCGATCGCCGCGAGCTTGGAGCGCATCGGGTAAGGGTCCTCGATGACCAGCGTTTCCTTGGGCGACCTGGGCGCAGCAGGAATCTCCGACGATGCCGGCTTGGTGTGGCCGGTGGTCAGGAAGAGATAGTTGACGAGGACCTTGGCCTCCGGGGTCTCCAGGATCCAGGTGTCATCGTCGCAGCGATGGGCGCGCGTGACGGAGGTCTTCTTGCAGTGGATGCGCACGTGCGGCGGAGCCATGCCGCAGACATAGCGGAATGCCCACAGCAGGTAGCGTCCAAACAGGCCGCGCGAGTAATACGCATCCGGCGAGATCAATTCATGGTCGTCGACCTCGCCCGTGCGCATGCCGCTTTGCTCATGCAGCCACTGGGCGAAGGACGGGCCGTTCATCACCGGGCCTGCATTGAGGACCGATGCATCGGAGAACAGAGTGAGCTGGCCGGCGACGGTGTTGACCAGGTGGAAATCTGCCTGCTCAGGGTCGTGGCAGCCGGCGCCGGGCGGGCTGGGATCGAACAGGAAGATTTCCAGGTCGCCGGAGCGGCTTTGCCGTTCGTGGGCGACGATGCGCTCAAGGACCGTGAGTCCTCTTGGCCCGACGCCGATGATGCCGATGCGCGATGTAGTCACCCTTCCGCACTCCCAAATGTTGGTTACCGGAATGAGGAACAAGGCGTTCTTTTCTGGCTTCCGGTATTCCGTCAGAGATAACCCCCGAACTTTGGGGGTTGCGTGTTGCGAAAAGATGATGCTGTTAGATATCTGGCGCAGGGGTATCTATGTGTAAAAAAACCAATGCCAAATCATCTGTTCATGCAAGGAGTGCGAATTAATTCACCAGGTTTAGAGCTCGATCAAAGTTTGAAATTATTTCCGGTGTCGAGTGTAGAAATTTCACTGCAGGAACAATTTTCCGAACTGCTCTTAAATGACCGTGAAAGGTGACGATTCTCGACAGATCACCGAGGCCGCAAGCATGATTTCTCCGTGGAGATGCGTCCGCATCAAAGATGCTCATTTCTTCAAATCATCCTGTGCTTTGATGAAGAGCAAAAGACGAATTTGGAAATCAGGTTTTCGTCATTGAATATGGAATGAGGCTGCCGATGTTTCACCGACAGCCTGGGATATTCTTCCCAAGCCGAACGTCCGCCGATCAATGCTGACCGGCGGATGGCGCTCGGGGAATGTGATGGAGCAGGCTTGCCTGAGAGGCTGAATCCTCAGCCGACGAGGCGGCCGTATTTGTCCAGCGTCACCAGGTCCACATAGCGCGAGCCCTGGCTGGTGCCGGCGAATTCCACCTTGTAGCCGCCGAGGTCGCTGCGCAGTCCGGCCAGCGCTTCCTTCATGCGGCCGCGGGTCATGTTGCCGGCCTTGGCGGCGGCCATCGTGGCATCGACGGCGGTGCGCCCGGCGATGTAGCCCTCCAGCGTGGTGATCCCCATGCGCGGGTTGTCGCTCAGCAGCGCCAGGTCGCGACGGCACTGGGCCACCACGTTGACGCCCAGGGCGGTGGGGCGCGGCACGACCATGCTCATCACGCAGCTCTGGTGCCGGCTGGCCAGCGTGTCCAGAAGGTCTTGGCCGGCATAGGACGAGGCGTAGAACAGGCCGGGGTACTTGGCCTTGGTCATCTGGTCGATGATGGTGGCCACCGGACCGGCGTTGGCGACGAAGAGCACGCAGTCGGGCTTGGCCGCCATCAGTTCAGCCGTGACGCTGTCGAAGTTCGTGGCCAGGCGGTCGATGCTGATCGCCACCTTGGGATTGATGGAGACCGACGACAAGGCGTTGTTCATCGCCTCGAGGTTGGCCGGCGCGGTGTCGGCGAGGCGCACGAGGGCGACCTTCTGCAGGCCGACGTCGCGCAGGTAGTTCGCCATGCGCTTGAATTCCGCGTCGTAGCCGGCGCGGACGTGGAAGACACTGTGGGCGCCGGGGGTGCGCAGGCCCATGTTGCCGCTGGCGGTGCCCAGCATGGCCAGCTGGGCCTGGTCGATCATCGACACGCAGGCTTCAGCCGCCACGCCGTTGGTCAGGCCGATGAGTGCGGTCACGCCCGAGTCCAGCAACTGCGTGGCATTGGCGATGCACTTGCCGCGCACGCCGCCATCGTCGAGGCTGGTGAGTTCGAAGCGGACGCCGGTGGTGGCCTCCGCGGTGTTGGCCGCCGCGAAGGCCGCGGCAATGCCCGTTTGCACGTCGCGGCCATAGACCGCCTGGCCGCCGGTGAGTGATGCCGACTGTCCGAACCGGACGACACGGCTGGCTGAGGCGCGCGATGCGCTGACAGGCCACACGGCCGAGCTGCTCACAGCACCTGCGGCCATCAAGAAGGTTCTGCGCTTCATAGACACACTCCCAAATCACAGCGTCATGACGACGCGTTCCGGTCTTCGGCGTGTGTGAGGTGGGACTTAATACCGGGTTGCTCAGCCTTACCCGCGTAGCACTTTGTTTCCGCAGAATCAGTCGAGAAGAAAGCCTTTGGGAAATCACTCCCAATTGATTGACGAAACGCGGCAGTTGTTGACGAAGTTCTCCACCTCAGGCGTGTTCGATGCGCTGTGCGGACAAAGGTGTCTTCGGCTCATGAGACTTCATGACAGCCCCGAGATACGCTTGCCGGCGTGTGGAGCCTGCATGAATAACAACACCGATCCCGTGGTCACTGCTGCCTTCGAGCGCTTCGCCGACAAGGAGTGCGGCGACGAGCCGCTGTATGCCGCGCTGTGCCGCGTGGCCGTTGCCGAACCGGTGGTGCTGTCGCTGATGAACGTGGCGCCGCGCGAGCAGCGGCGCGCCAACCTGCTGCTGGCTGCGGTGCACTACCTGCTGCTGTCGGGCGTGAAGCATCCGCTCGCCGCCTATTACCCCAGCGTGGGCGGTAGCCGCGGCATCGACTCGGCGCTCCATGGCTGCTTCGTGGACTTCTGTTCCTCGCAGCGCACTGCGCTCGTGGATCTCATCGCCGTGCGCACCACGCAGACCAATGAGGCAGGCCGCTGCGCGGTGCTGTGGCCCGTGCTGCAGTGGATCGCGAAGCGCCGCGGCTTCGAGCGCATTGCCTTGCTGGACTTCGGCTGCAGCGCCGGCCTGAACCTGGGCGTGGACCGCTACCGCTACGACTACGGCCGCATGCACCTGGCGCCGGGCGGGCGCGACGCCTCGGTGCTGGTGTCGTGCAAGCTGGTGGGCCCGGCAGCCCCGCGTGCGGACCTCGGCCTGCGGCCGCGCATCGAGCGCCGGCTGGGCATCGACGTGGACCCCATCGACGTGCGCGACGACAAGGCCTCGCGATGGCTGCAGGCCTGCGTGTGGCCCTTCGACGCCTTGCGCCGCGAGCGCCTGCAAGGGGCGCTGCGCATCGCCCGCGACCACGGCTGGCCCGTGCAGCGCCACGCCGACTGCAGCCTGGCGGTGGAGCCCTGGGTGCGCGGCATCGAACCCGGCGTGCTGCCGGTGCTGCTCAACAGCTGGGTGCTCACCTACCTGACGCGCGATGCCCGCGAGGCCCACATCGCCCGCATGCGGCAGCTGGTGCAGCAGCACGGCATGGCATGGATCTCGGCCGAGTCCTCGGAGATCGTGATCGACCCGCAGATGGCACCGCCGGACGAACGCATCGCCATGGCGCAGGGCGGCACCTCCACGCCCTGGACGCTCACCATGCCCGGCGACGGCCGCACGCACTCGCAGGTGGTCGCCATCTCGCATCCGCACGGCAAGTGGATGCAGTGGCTGGTGGATTGAACCTGCCGCCTCGCTAAGATCGCGTCGCATTGGTCGTTTCCGAAGGGGGACCGAATGAGACGCCAGCGATTGCGCCTGTCGGCGCGCTTCACCTTGTCGTTCACGATGGCTGCTGCGCTGGCCGCGTGCGGCCTGCTGCCGCTCATTCCCGACCCGCAGGCCACCGCGCCGCGCCTGCCGGGCTATGGCGTGGTCGACCTGGCCGTGACCACCTCGTCGGCCGAGGCCCGCGAGCGCTTCGAGCAGGGCATGGCGCAGGCCTATGCCTTCAACGAAGCCGAGGCGGTGCGCATGTTCAAGGCGGCGCTCGCGAAAGACCCGGCCTGCGCCATGTGCGCCTGGGGCGTGGCCTACCAGCTCGGCCCCAACATCAATGCCCCCGAGCGTGGCGACTTGAGCGACGCGGTGCGCTATGTCGACCACGCGCTGAAGGATTCACAGGGCGTCTCTGCCAAGGAGAAGGCCTTGATACAGGCGCTGGCCCTGCGCTACGCCCACCGCAGCGAGGCCAGCAACACGGCCATGCTGACCGCGCCGACCTGCGGCGGCAAGGCCGGCGAGGAGAAGCCCGATCCGCTGGACGTGGCCTACGCCGAGCGCATGCGGGCCCTGGCCGACCAGTATCCCGACGATGCGGACATCGTCTCCATGTATGCGGAGGCGGAGATGATCGCGACCAAGGGCGACTGGTGGGACAACGACACCGGCAAGCCCGCCGGCCGCATGGGCGAGGTGGCGGATCGGCTGGAAGCGGCACTGAAGGCGCATCCCGACCACACCGGCCTCAACCACTACCTCATCCACGCCACCGATGCCTTGCCGGCGGCGCAGCGCGCGGCGGCGGCGGCCGACAAGCTTGGTCGTCTCGCGCCGAACTCGCCGCACCTGCTGCACATGCCGTCGCACACCTACGTCAACCTCGGCCGCTATGCCGATGCGAGCCGCGTGAACGAGCAGGCGTTGGCGGCAGACCGGACGCTCGCGGCCGACCTGGGCCAGCAAGGCTTCAGCGTCAGCAAGGACTGGCGGCAGCACAACGGCAGCTTCTTCTGGTACGCCGCGCTGATGGAAGGGCGCGGCGACGCATCGCTGGAGATGGCGCGGCAGCGCGCGGCGGCCAGCAAGGGCGACCATGAATTCGCCGAACTCTCGCGCAGCCGGCCGCTCCTGACGCTGCTGCGCCTGCAGCGCTGGGACGAGGTGTTGAAGGAGCCGATGCCCACCGGCGGCAAGGGCATGGCCGCGCTGCTGGGCCATCACGCGCAGGGCGTCGCCCAAGCGCGGCTGGGGCAACTGGATGTGGCGGGCAAGTCGCTCTCACAGGTGGAGGACGAGGCGGCGGCGCTCATCAAGGCACACGCCGGCACGTCCTTCCCGGACAAGATGATCCGCAGCGTGGCCACGGTCTCGCTGGAACGGCTGCGGGCAGAGATCGCCTTGGCCGGTGGACATTTCGACGATGCGGTGAAGCACCAGTCGGAGGCGGTCGCCGCGGCCAAGGATGCCGATTCGTCAGAGCCGCCGCTGCTCGGCGCAGGCATGCGGCTGGCGCTGGGCGACGTGCAGTTGAAGGCCCGGCGATGGACCGATGCGGAGCAGACCTTCCGCGCGGACCTGAAGGAGCATCCCCACAGCGGCTGGGCCTGGCGCGGACTCGTGGCGGCGTTGGAAGGGCAGGGCAAGTCGGCCGATGCAGCGGCCGCGCGTGCATCCTGGACCGCGAGCTGGAAGCAGGCCGATGCGGCCTTGCTGGCGATGAAGTGATGAGCCTGCCTGCAGCCTTCATTGAACGTGTCGAGTCGCTGCTGCGGCGCCCGCGACGCGTCGTCCTCGGCCTGGCTGGTCCGCCGGGTGCAGGCAAGTCGACGGTGGGCCAGTGGCTGCTCGAATCCTTCCGCGGGCGCGCGCAGCTCCTGCCCATGGACGGCTTCCATCTCGCGCAGGCCGAGCTCGAACGCCTGGGCCGCGCACAGCGCAAGGGCGCGCCCGACACCTTCGACAGCGAGGGCTACGTGGCCTTGCTGGGCCGTGTTCGCGCACAGTGCGCAGGCGAGGTGATCTACGCCCCCGAATTCCGCCGCGAGATCGAGGAGCCCATCGCAGGCGCGATCGGGCTGCGGTACGAGACGCCGCTGGTCATCACCGAAGGGAACTACCTGCTGGTCGACGATGGCCCGTGGGCCCGCGTGCGTGCACTGCTGGACGAGGCCTGGTACATCGACGTGGACGATGCCTTGCGCCGGCGGCGCCTGGTGGCGCGCCACATGCGCTTCGGGCGCACGAAGGAAGAGGCCGAAGCCTGGGTGGAGTCGACCGACGAACCCAATGCGCGGCTCATCGCGCGGGGCCGTTCGCGGGCTGATGCGGTGCTCGCAGTCTGAGCTGCGAACCGGCACGGCCGTTCGTTGACAGGGCAGGGCGATGATGTTGTCATCGCCCTCCCAGAACGAGCAAGGAGGAAGCGATGCGACACCCCATGCAATTCACCCGCCGCCGCCTGCTGGCCGCCGCGGGCCTGGGTGCCCTGGTCGGACATGGCCGCGCCCAGACAAGCACTGAACTGCCTTTCGCCAACGGCACGCGCCAGCTCGTGGCCTACCCCGAGAAGCGGCCGATGATCGTGCTCACCTCGCGGCCGCCGCAGCTGGAGACGCCCTTCGAGGTCTTCAACGAAGGCGTCATCACCCCCAACGATGCCTTCTTCGTGCGATACCACAACGCCGGCATCCCCACCTCCATCGACCCGGATGCGCACGTCATCAAGATCGGCGGCAACGCCGTGGGCAAGCCTTTCGCACTGACGCTGGCGGACCTGCGCACGCAGTTCAAGCCGGTGGAACTGGTGGCGGTGAACCAGTGCTCGGGCAACAGCCGCGGGCACTTCAGCCCGCGCGTGACGGGTGGGCAGCTCTCCAACGGCGCCATGGGCAACGCGCGCTGGACCGGCGTGCCGCTGAAGGACGTGCTCGCCAAGGCCGAGTTGAAGAACACGGCGCGGCAGGTCACCTTCAACGGACTGGACGAAGCCCTGTTCGGCGGCGGCGACTTCGTGAAGTCGCTGGACGTCGGCCACGCGATGGACGGCGAGGTGATGGTCGCCTGGCAGATGAACGGCGCCGATCTGCCCATGCTCAACGGCTTCCCCGTGCGGCTGGTGGTGCCGGGCTACTACGGCACCTACTGGGTCAAGCACCTGAGCGAGATCGAGGTGATCGACTCGGTCTACGAAGGCTTCTGGATGAAACCCGCCTACCGCGTGCCCGACAACGACTGCGCCTGCATCGAACCCGGGACCACACCGGCGGCGACGCGGCCCATCGGCCGCTTCAACGTGCGCTCCTTCATCACCTCGGTGCGCGACGGTGCTCGGGTGCAGGCCGGGCAGGCGCTGGCGGTGCGCGGCATGGCCTTCGATGGCGGGCAGGGCATCCGCGAAGTGGCCTGGTCGGCCGACGGCGGCCAGACCTGGCGTGGCGCGAAGCTGGGCGATGACCTCGGCCGATATTCCTTCCGCGAATTCAGCTTCGGCTTCACGCCGGCCCAGGGCGGCCACGACCTGCGCGTGCGCGCCTGGAACCGCTCCGGCCAGAGTCAGCCGATGGACGCGCTGTGGCAGCCCGCGGGCTACATGCGCAACGTGGTCGAGTCGGTGAAGATCGTCGCTGCTTGAAGGAGGACTGCATGAAGACACGTGTGTTCATCGCGGCCCTCGCCGCCGTGGCTGCCACCGCCATGCCCCAGGCGGCCACCAAGTCCATCACCCTGCCGCCCGACGGCGTGCAGCTCAAGGAGAGCATCCTGCCCGGCTTCGCCAAGGCGCAGGCGAGCTGCGTGGCCTGCCACTCCGCCGAATACATGCGCTACCAGCCGCCGACCGCCGCACGGCCGTATTGGGACTCCATGGTCAAGCGCATGAAGGTGGTGTTCAAGGCGCCCATCGACGACGCCGACATGCCCGCCATCGTGGACTACTTGGTGAAGACCTATGGCAACGAGCAAGGCAAGTAGCCACCAGCGGTTGCGCCTCCGCTAGAATAAATAAAGTTTGTAGATTAATCGGGATCCCGGGCGATGGAGACGAGTCAGATGTTCGCGGTGTGCGGCGAGGCCCTCATGGACGTGTACCCCAATGGCGCCAACGCCACCGGCATGGCGCTGGATGCACGCATCGGTGGCTCGCCCTTCAACGTCGCGGTGGGCCTGGCCCGCATGCGACAGCCGGTGTGCTTCGTCTCGGCCGTGTCCACCGATTTCCTCGGCGAGCGGCTGATGCGTGCCCTGTCCGATGAAGGCGTTGACTCATCCACCGTGGCGCGTACGGACGCGCCCACCACGCTGAGCATGGTCGGCCTGGACGAGCGCGGCGTGCCGTCCTATGCCTTCCATGGGGCGCATGGGGCCGACCGCCAGCTCGGGCTGAAGGACATCGAGACCCTGCCCGATGCCGTGCGTGCGCTGCACTTCGGCTCCTACGCGACGGTGGTGGAGCCGGTGGGCAGCACGCAGCGCGCGCTGGTGGAGCGCTCCAAAGGCCGGCGCTTCATCTCCTACGACCCCAATGTGCGCTTGAACGTCGAACCCGATGTCGACGTCTGGCGACGGCACCTCGCCTGGATGCTTCCACGCACCGACCTGCTCAAGGTGAGCGACGAGGACCTGGGCCTGCTGGTGCCTGGCGTGGCCCTGGACGACTTCGGCGCACAGGCCCTGGCTCAGGGGGCACGCCTCGTGGTCGTCACCCGCGGTGGCGAGGGCAGCGTGGCGTTCACGCGCCAGGCCCGTGCGAGTGCCCCGCCGGTGCCGGTGAAGGTGATCGACACCGTGGGCGCCGGCGACACCTTCCAGGCCGCGCTGCTCACCTGGCTGGCCGAGCGGCAACTGCTGGATGGCTCGGTACTGGCCGGCCTGCCGGCACAACGCCTGGGCGAAGCCTTGCAATTCGCGGGTGCTGCAGCGGCCATCGTCTGTGGCCGACGCGGTGCTGACATGCCGCGGCGTTCCGAACTGCAGGCCTGACAGGGGCCTTCGACAAGCCGATCGCGCCAGCTCAACTGTCGGGCTTGATCTTCGCCCGCGCCACCACCGCCTTCCAGCGCAGCTGCTCCTGGCCGATGAACTTCGCGAACTCGGCCGGCGAGCTGCCCACGGCGATGGCCGCGTCGGCCGCCAGCCGGTCCAGCAGCGAGGGCTCCTTCATTGCTTGCGCGCTGGCGGTCGCGAGCTTGTTGATGGCCGCCTGCGGCAGGTTGGCCGGCGCCAGCAGCCCGTACCACTGCGTCATCTCGAAGCCCGGATAACCCTGTTCGGCCACCGTGGGCACATTGGGCAACTGCGCAATGCGCTGCGTGGTGCCGGTGGCGATGCAGCGCAGCTTGCCGGTCTTGATGAACTGCAGCACCGCCGATGCACCCACGGAGGCCGCATCCAGGCGGCCGGCGATGAGGTCGGTGAGCTGCGGCCCCGTGCCGCGGTAGGGCACGTGGGTGATGAAGGTGCCCGTGGCCATCTTCAGGTATTCCATCGCCAGGTGGCCGGCGCTGCCGTTGCCGGCCGAGCCATAGTTCAGCTTGCCGGGACTCTTCTTGGCCAGTGCCACGAACTCCTTCAGGTCCTTCACCGGCAGGTCCGGGTGCACGAGGTACAGGCTGGGCACCTTGGCCAGCAGCGACACCGGCTTGAAGTCCTTGGTCGGGTCGTAGGGCAGCTTGTCGAAGATGTAGGGGTTCACCGCCAGCGTGCCGATGTGCCCGAGGATGATCGTGTGCTGGTCCTCGGCGCGCGCCACCTCGGCCATGGCGATGTTGCCGCCGCCGCCGGGGCGATTGTCCACGTACACCGACTGGCCCAGCAGCTTGGTGAGCTCCGCCGCCGAAGAGCGCGCGATGATCTCGGAGCTGCCCCCGGGTGCGAAGGGCACGACCAGCCGAACTGCCTTGGACGGCCACGCCGGCTCGGCACGGGACAAGGAGGGCAACGCGAGTGCCGCGCCGGCGGCCACGAGTTGTCGGCGGCTGATGAGCGTGTCGGTCATGGCAGCATCCTTCGAGGTGTGGGATGCGGCAGCTTATCGGCCGGTGGCCGCCTGCGGCCACGTAGAACTGCGTATGTCCATGACGACGTTGCCCCGGGGCCTTCGGACGGCGGAGCCCGCATCTGCGCGGGGGCATTGCGCGCGGGCATGGCGTCCAGTTGCGCTTGGCAGTACAAGAAGGCCCCCGGTCCCGCCTCGAAAGGAACAGCCATGGCCCAAGTTCGCAACGTCGCCGTCATCGTCGGCAGCCTGCGCAAGGATTCGATGAACCGCAAGCTCGCGCTCAACCTCGCCAAGCTCGCGCCCGACGGCCTCAAGCTGCACATCGCGGAAATCGGCAGCCTGCCGCTGTACAACCAGGACGACGATGCCAACCCGCCGGCGCCGTCAGTGGCGTTCAAGAAGCAGATCCAGGAAGCGGACGCGGTGCTCTTCGTCACGCCGGAATACAACCGCTCGGTGCCGGGTGTGCTCAAGAACGCCATCGACGTCGCCTCGCGCCCCTACGGCAAGAGCGCCTGGGACGGCAAGCCGGGTGCGGTCATCAGCCTGTCGCCGGGCGCCATCGGCGGGTTCGGCGCCAACCACCACCTGCGCCAGTCGCTGGTGTTCCTGAACGTGCCGGTGCTGCAGCAGCCCGAGGCCTACATCGGCGGCGGGGGCGATCTTTTCGACGAGGGCGGCAACATCAAGAAGCCCGAGACGCAGGAGTTCCTGCGCAAGTTCATGAATGCCTTCGCGGCGTGGGTGGAAGCCAACCCGGCCAAGCTCAAGTAGCGCCGAAGCGCTTGAAGGCCTCCTGGCGGTAGCGCTGGACCAGGCCTTCGGCCTTCATCTGTCGCAAGGTGGCGGCCAGCAGCGGCGCGATGTCCTTGTGCCGCTTGTTCAGGTGCGGGTACAGCGGCAGCACGTCGGCCACGTCGATCAGCTTGCGCACGGCCGACATGCCGCGGTACTCAGGCGTGCGGGGCATGGCCAGCACCACGATGTCCAGCCCGCAGATGAACTCCACGCGGCCGGTCAGCAGCATCTTCACGGCCTGCTCGGTGAGCCCCACGTCGACGACCCGATCGGGCGACAGCAGGGGGACGAGCGGCCGTTCGCATTCGACCAGGCCGCGCGGCCATGCCACGCGCCAGGGCTTGTCGGCGAGCTCCGACAGCTGCTTGATCTGGTAGGACGGCTCGATGACGAAGAGCGCAGGCACCATCTCGAAGATGGGTTCTTCCACGCGGATGACCGAGGGCAGGTCCTTGGCGAAGTTGAAGCCGCGCGAGGCTTCGACGTCGATGTCGCCGTTGTCCAGCAACTGGCCCAGGCGCATCACCGGATGGACCTCGAAGCGCACCTTCGCGCCCATGCGGCGGAAGGCCTCGGTGTAGATGTCGCGCGTCCACTGGCCGACCACGCTGTCTTCCGGGCGGGTGGTGCCGACCACGTAGGTGGGCACCGTGCTCGCCTGGGCCAGCGCTTGCGGCTCACCGGCGAGCCACAAGCCCAGCAGCATCACGCCCATCCACCAGCGCATTCCGATTCCTCGTTCCTGTTCGCGGCTCCCTGGGCGGATCATCGCGCGGCCGGCAGAGCCTGCGCCAGTGGGTTTCACCCGCGGTTGGAAGGCAGCAGCTGGTTCAGCGCCGCGACGATGTCCGCGAGCGCTGCCGGCTTGGGCAGGAGCCGGCAGGCGGCGGGAAGCGTCGGTGCCTGCCCGGGCTGTCCGGTGACGATGAGTGCAGGCACCTCCAGCTCCCATTCCTGCCGCAGCGCATGGACGGCGTCGACGCCGGTGGCGGCGGCGTTCAGGTCGAGGTCGAAGACCAATGCGTCGGGAAAGCGCACGTGCTCCGCCAGGCTGCGCCTCAAGGTCTTCAGTGAGCCGGCCGACACGCATTCGGCGCCGGTGGATTGCAAGGCGGACACCAGGGCAGCGCGTGCCGTGTCGTCATCGTCCAGCACGGCCAGCAGCTTGCCGGTCAGGGTCTCGCCGGGGGTGTCGCGCCAGCGCAGGGCCGGCGGCAGCACCACCCGGAAGCGCGTGCCTCGGCCTTGCCGCGAACGCACCGGGGCGAGCTGCATGCCCAGTTGAGCCACCAGCCCGCGCACGATGGCCAGCCCGAGTCCCCGTGAGCCCCTGGCCGTGCGGGCCTGGCCGCCCAGCTGCACGTAGGGCTGGAACACTTCCTCCAGCTTGTCGCGCGGGATGCCGTCGCCGTTGTCCACCACGTCGATCGCGAAGCCGCCATGGTGCGGACGCACGCCCACCAGCACCAGCGAGCGGCGCGGCTGCTCGGCGCGCAGGCTGTGCCGCACGGCGTTGCCCACCAGGTTCTGCACGATGCGCTTGAGCTGCATCGGGTCGGTGCGCACCCAGGCGTTGCGTCCGTAGGTGTGGATGTCCAGCGGCTCGCCGCGGTGGCTCTCGCGCTCCCATGCGGCCACCAGGTCCACGATCTCGCGCACGTTCACCCGCTGCATCTGCGAGTTCAACGCACCGCGTTCGATGGCGGCGAAGTCGCTGAACTGGTCCAGCATGCCGATGGCGTCGTCGGTCGCGCGCAGTTGCTGGCGCAGCGCATCGCCGTCAGGCGAGTCGGGCTGGCGCGCGAGCATCGCGTCCGCATGCAGGCGCACGGCCCACAGGGGCTGGCGCAGGTCGTGGCCGATGCCGGCCAGCAGGTGCGTGCGCTCCTGTTGCAGCGCGAGCAGTTGCTGCTGCTTGGCATCCAGGTCGCGGATGAGCGAGTCGCGTTCTGCCAGGGTGGCGAAGAGCCGCTGGTCGGTGGCCTGGATGTGCCGGCGCTCGATCCACACGAACACCGCGACCAGTGCCAGGCACACCGGCCACAGGCCCGCGAAGCTGGTGAGGGCCAGGTCCCAGGCGACGATGGACGCCGCCGTGGACAGCAGCAGGGCCAGGCCACCGTGGCGCCCTGATTGCCAGCCCAGGCTGGCCATGCCCGCGGCGAGCAACAGCACCATGGCCGGCACCGACCCGCCCGCCGCGAGCCGCGAGGAACCCACCGCGATGCCCGCGGCCACGGCCCAGGCCGCCCCCGCCTTGCCGGCCCGCAGCGGCCACAGCGCGAGCAGCGTGAGAAGTGCCCACGCGAGGCTCACGACCCGTGGCGACAGGTCCGGCCGGCCCAGGGCCTGCGCCAGCCTGGACCAGGCCATCACATCGTACGGCAGCAGCCACTCGGCGAAGGATTGCGCGGCCACTGCGGCCACGGCCAGCATCAGCAAGGTGATGCCGATGCGCCGGCGCCGCCGCGGGGCCTCGGCGCGCACGTCCTGCGATGCGGTGGGCTCAGGCCTCGTCATCGCTCGCGGCCGTGGCGCCCATGCGATACCCATGCTGGCTGAGGGCCACCAGCGCCTTGGTGCGGTTGGACACGCCCAGCGCCTGCAGCGCGGCGGTGACGTGCTTCTTCACGGCCACTTCGGAACGGTCGAGCTTGCGGGCGATCTCCTTGTTGCTCAGCCCTTGCACCACGTGGCCCAGCACCTCGATCTGCCGCGGCGTGAGACCCAGGGAGGCAAGCTCGGAGAGATCGCGTCCGCCCTCGTGCCGATTCGACACCGACTGCGGCAGGTGGATGGCGCGGTGCACGAGCACTTGCGTGAGCGCGCTGCGCAGCTCGTCCGGCGGCGCGGCCTTGGAGATGAAGCCCATGGCGCCGGCGTCGAGCGCGGCCAGCACGGTGTCGCGATCGTCCTGCGCGCTCACGATGACCACCGGCACGGCGGTGTGCTCTTCGCGCAGTTTTCGAAGGCCTGCCATGCCGTGCACGTCGCCCAGCGTGAGGTCCAGCAGCACGAGGTCGGTGGCCGAACGCGAGAGTGCGTCCAGCCCTTCGGCCAGCGAGCCCGCGAGGTGCACCTGCACCTGTGGCAGCGCCTCGTTGATGAGCAGCTGCAGGCCATGGCGCACCAGGCCGTGGTCGTCGATCAGCAGAACGTGGCGTGGTCGCGAAGGCATCACCGCAGCATAGCAACAGACCCTACACTCGCTGCATGAAGCGGCGCACCCTTGTCTCCCTGCTGGCACTGAGCGCGACCGGCGTGCGTGCCGAAGACGACAGCTTCATGCTCATCACCCAGCAGCAGCTCGATGACGAGCAGCGCGCGCAGGCCACGCAGCGGCCCGAGCCGCCGCCCTCGCGCAAGCGCGGGGTGTTCCCGATGATCCGCGTGATCGACCCGCGTGCCGGAGACGGCGGTCTGCCGTCTCCGCTGCGCTTGGAGTTTCACTTCGAGACCTCGCGGGACGCGCACATCGTGCCGGCCACCTTCCGCGTGCTGTACGGCATCCTCAAGTTCGACCTCACCGACACGCTGCGTCCGCATGCACATTGGAACGAGCAGGGCGTGGTGGTGGCGCAGGCGATGGTGCCAGCAGGAACGCATCGCCTGCTGGTGCAGATTGCCGATGACAAGGGCCGCGTCAATGAGCAGGAGCTGAAGCTGAAGGTGACGGGCTGACCGCCACTTCCTGGCCGAACGGCCGCTCCAGACCGATCACGGCGAAGCCGGCCCAGTGGAAGGGCTCGGGCCATTTTTGCGCCGTGTCGCGCTGCGCCATGTGCAAGGCGGTGGGCGCATCGTGCGTCTTCAGGTGGGTGTAGAACCGGGTCATCAGGAACGAGGTGGAGGCGTCGTCCACTTCCCACAGGCTGGCCACGATGGTGTCGGCGCCCGCGAACATCAGGGCGCGGTACAGGCCGATCACTTCATCGCCCGACTTCACCGTGCCCAGGCCGGTCTCGCAAGCACTGAGCGTGACCAGGCGCGCGCCGATGCGCATGCCGTAGAAGTCCGAGGCGGTCAGCGTGGTGGCGCCGCCCTGGCCGTCGCTGAGATACAGGGACGACTGCAAGGGCCGTTCGGCATCGAACTGGCTGTGCGTGGCGAAGTGCAGGACCGTGGCCTGCGCGCTGTGGCTCAGCACGTTGGCCTTGGAGGCCTCGCGGCCGGTCAGGGCCTGGCCGGCACCGACGATGCGGGTCACCTGGTCGACCTCCGCTTCGGTGTTGGGCAAGGACTGGAGCTGCCCGCCGAAATCGGGGTTGCCGAAGGCCATCACCGACATGGCAGCGGCCTGCCGCGGGCGCTCGTTGAGCAGCGGCAGGATCGATGCGCTGGGCAGGATGCGCAGCGACACCGTATCCGGCAAGGCGCCGCCGGCGGTTTGCAATGCAGCGAAGGGCAGGGCATGCAGCGAGCCCGTCGGCACGACGGAGAGCTTGTCGAAGCGGTTCATTGGCGCGAGCCCGGCGAAGAGCTGCTGTGCCAGGTCGCGGGTGAGGCTCGCGCTGACCGAATGCTGCTCGATCGCATGCCGCAGCAGGCCCACGCGGCCGTTGACTTCGCCGGCCGGCAGGCGCCAGTGGCGAAGCTCATCGCGCGACACGGCGAAGGCCACCAGCTCATTGCCAACCGGCACGAAGCTCAGCAGCACTTCATGGGCATCGAGCCGCGCGCGGATCTCGTCCAGCGTGTAGCGCTTGATGTGCGTGAGTGCGGCCAGTTGCGTGTCTTCAGCCTGGATGCGCTCGCCCAGGCTCTTCAGCGCATTGCGCCGCAGCGTGGTCTGCGCGGGCTTGTCCTGCAGGATGGCCAGGCGTGCTTCGCTCTCCTGCGTTTCCACCAGCTTGAGCAACTCGCCGCGCTGCGCCACCTGCGCATCCAGCGCCTGCGTCCAGTCGCGGGTGGCGAGGATGTCCAGCAGAGCCCTCGCACGCGCCTGCTCGGACAGCTCGAAGGCCTGCGCCACCTGGCCGCGCTTGAGGCGCAGCTGCATCAGCCTCTGGTAGACCTGCTGCTTGTCCGAGATGAAGCCGATCTTGGCCGCCTCGGCCGCGATGTTGCGGCGCGTGGCTTCGATGACGTCGATGGCGCGCTGGTAGAAGGCGATGGCCTCGTCATCGCGTCCGGCCTTCTCGTGCCATTGGCCGAGGTCCGCATAGACCTGCCACTGGATGGCGGGCTGCGACTGCAGCACGGCGTCCTGTTCCAGCAGCTTCTTGTAGGTGGCGTCGGCCTTGGCGTCGTCGCCGGTGTCGCGTGAGATGCGCGCCACGGCATACCAGCGCTGCGTCAGGTCCCAGGTCGTGTCCTTGCCGGCGATGCGCGACACGGCGAAGGTGATGACGGAGGCGGCAACGCCCAGGATCAGCGTCGCCGCGGCTGCGATGGCGTTGGCGAACGCCGTACCCAGGGACGCGGCAGGCGCGGCCGACAGCGCCGCCGCCGTGAGCAGCGCGTAGATCAGGATGCCGCCGCTGAGGAATGCGCCGCCCACGCGCAGGTTGCGGCGGTACTGCTCGGGGTCGGCATCGGCCGCCTTCTTGGCTGCGGCGAGGCGGCCCGCCGCCATGTTCGCGAAGGCCAGGCGCGACTGCTTGTAGCCGTCGAGTTCGCGCGACACGTGCAACTGCTCCAGCTCGGTCAATGCGGAGATGGCCTGCGCATCATCGTGGCTCGCGCTGCTGGCGATGGACAGCGAGCCCAGCAGGTCGATCCACCAGGCGCGTGAGTCGTCAGAGCCTGCGCCTTCCACATCCTCGAAGCGCCATACCTCGCTTCCGTCCATGATGGCCGCGAGGCTGAGCCGCCGATCCTTGCCGTACGGCCACTGGTGGTTGACCATCTCGCGCGCTTCGCTCAGGCGCTGCCGTGCGCCCGCGAAGTCGCCGGTGTCCAAATCGATCTTTCCGCGCAGGTACTGGGCACGCCACCGCAAGTTGTGCAGTGCGAGAATCTTCTCTACGCCGAAGCGCGACTCGCGCCACCGGGGCGACAGCTTCTTGCCGTCGAAGGCTTCCGACTCCAGCGCGCTGACCAGCTCGCGCGACTTGAAGTGGCGCACGCCTGGGTTGGCGTACTCCTCGTTCAGTTGTTTCTCCACCTCGCGATCCAGAATGGCCTCGGCCGCCGACAGTTCATTGAGCAGGCGGTCTGTGCATTCACGTGCCTCGGAGTAGTTCGCAACCGCGAACACCAGTCCGCAGTGCGCTGCGATGTCCGTCAAAGCCGTCGGCCCGCTGCGATACAACTGCCGGGACTGCGCCAGCGCGGCGAGGAAGTCGCCGTCCTTCAGACCCTTGTCGCGGTCCTTGCGCGTGGTGTCGATGGTGGAGGCGCACCCTGCAAGGATGGCCACGCCGAGCGCCAGCATCACGCCGCATGCGACGCGCTGAAACTGCTTTCCGAGCTGCAAGAACTCCCCCGATCGATGCTGGTTGTGCGTCGGATTGTCGTTGCAGTGCGGCACCGGCCGAAGTAGCCCAAGGTATAGCGGCCAGCCGCGTGTAAAGCTTTCCGTTCCCGCAATCCCTACAAGCAAAGTTCACGTTTTGGCGTTGCTTTTTTGGCGTCTCAAAACGGTGCACCCGCAGGCGCCGTTGCTTCTTCGCCGCAGCATGTAACGAAAGGCACGTTGATTGCCAAAAATGACCATCGGTTCAAGGGAGTGCCCATGGCTGGTGTCACATCTTCGGCGTACGCTGCTGTGCATGTACTCGTTGGCCGGAAGTGGGGGTCGACATGAATGTGATGGGAGAACTGCATGCAAGCCTTGACGCCATGGGCGTCGAGCAGCAGGCATGTGTGCTGGCGTTCCTGGTGAGTTATCCGCTCACCCTGGGCGCGTTGTTCGAGCAGCGTGGCCGCCGCATGGCAGCCGGCGTGGCGGCGGTCTCGGTGGTGTGCTTCGGCATCTTCACCGACCCGTGGTTCCATGCGGTGCTGCTGGTGGCCCTGGCCATCGGCGCCATCGGGCTGTTCATCATGACCGTCTACGTCATCGACCGCGTCTCGCGGCACTACGCCTTCAAGGGCCTGCCGATCGAGGAAGTGGAGTTCGTCGACAGCGACGAACCCGATGCCGAACCCGCCCTGCCGCAACCGGCCTCCGGGCATCCCAGGTTCCCTGTGGTGGGCGTGGTGTCGGTCAAGCACTGACTCGCATCAACCCCTGACGAAGGACCTCACCAGCGTGAGGTCGCCGATCTTGCGCATCGGCACGTTGAAAGTCTCGCGTCGCTCGGCCGGCGTGTTCTCGTCGAACACCAGCGTGATGCGCGCGCTGATCACGTCGCGCTGGCGGGTCTTCTCGTCGAAGTGGTAGCCCCCCGCGCCGAAGTTGCCCCAGTAGTTGACGTACACGTGGTAGGTGCCGGCCATCGGCGCCGTCATCGAAAACATCTCGGGGCCTGCGCCATCCACGCTGTCCACGTCCAGCCCGCCGCCGTTGGTGAGGATGGGCGCTGCGAAGAAGGCATGCTGGCCATCGGGCGTGATCACGTGCAGGTCAAGCTCGGCCTGCGGGTCGTCCCACGCGAGGATGATGCGCACCCGCGCGGAGGTCTTCGTGCGGTTGGCCTCGTAGAACTGCACCCGCTTGATCGTCTTGCCCTGCGCGTCGCGCACCTCGATGCCGTTGGAACCCGGACCGAAGGCGTAGGGACGCGAGTAGCTGCCGTCCTCGCCGGCGTACAGCGGCATCGCATTGCCGTTGACGACGATGGTGGGCGTGCGCCGGTCATTGCCCATCTTGCGCAGCTTGCCCTCGATGAGCGTGCGTCCGCGCTGCCCGCCGCGGTCGATGAGGTTGTTCGGATAGGCGTAGCTCACCTTGGACGGATCGTCCGAGATCCCGCTGTAGGTCCAGCCGCCGGCCGGGCGTTGCACGGTGGTGTCGCCTGCGGTCTGCCCCACCGCCAGCGTTGAGGCGAGCAAAAGCGCCGAGATGATGATGAGTTTGTTCATGGCACGATGAATGAGCGCACGAGGGTGAGTTCGCCCGGCTTGCGCATGGGCACGCGGAACACCTGCTGCTTCTCGCGCGAGCTGCCTTCGTCCTGGACGATGGTGACTTGCGCGACGGTGATGACGTCGCGCCGCTCGCCCGAGCCGTAGTAGTTGACGTAGACGTGGTAGATGCCTTGCACCGGGGCCGGCGTGGCGTAGATCTCCGGCCCGAAGCCGGTGGTCACGTCCACGTCCAGCGCGCCGCCGTTGGGCGACACGCGGTTGCCGTAGAACACGTGCTGGCCGTCGGGCGACACCACGTGCAAGTCCAGGTCGGTGTTGTCGCTGGTCCAGTTGAGGATGACGCGCAGCCGCGTGGGCACGCGGTCCTTCTGCGCCTCGAAGAAGGTGGTGCGCTTGACCTGGCCGTCCGGCGAGCGCACCTCGATGCCGTGCGCGCCGGAGCCGAAGCTCCACGGACGCTCGAATCGGCCGTCTTCGCCCACCACCATGGGCATGGCGATGCCGTCCACCACCAGCGTGGCGGGGCGGCGCGCCGCCTGCGGGTTGTCGGCCTTCTTCATGCCGGCGATGTGCCCGCGGATGAGTGCCGCCGCCGAGGTGGCATTGGTGTTCACGTTGGAGGCGGGGTAGTGCACTTCCTGCAGGAAGTCCTTCTGCTGCGTGGGGGCCACGCGCCAGCCGGCCTTGGGGTCGTCGATGCGCACCTGCGCCGCCGCGCCTGCGGCGAGGAACACGGCGCTGAAGAGGGCGAGCGTTTGGATCTTCATGAATCAGCCAGTCGTTGGGCGAGCCGCTCGATGGCGGCTTCGTCGCGTCCTACCGGGTGGTGGCGGTACGCGAGGTGGAGGAATTCGTGGATGAGGGTGACGCGGCCTTCGCGCGTGGACCACTCGCGGATGCGGATGACCAGGCGGCGCTGGTCGGAATGCGGCGTGCCGGTTTCGAGGCGGCACACGCGCAGCGCCTCGCCCACCGGCTCGAAGCCCGACTGCTCGCGCAAGGCGGCGCGCCACCGCTGCTGCCTGGAAGCGAGCCACTGCGCGGCCTGCGGCAGCTCTTCGCATTCGCCGCTGCCCTGCGCCGCGCCGAGCGTCGCACCGGGGTAGGCACGGCGCAGCATTTCGTCGAAGCGCATGCCGCCGCGGCCTTGCGCGACGGCTTGCTGCCACGAGAGCACGCCCTGCGAGGCGCGGGTGCTGTGGTAGCGCACGGGCACGCCGTCGAGCACCATGCCGTCGGTGAAAGCCGCTGCGGCGCGGGCCGATGCCGTGGGCGGGTTGGGGCTCACGCGCTGGGCGCGGCTGTCGTCAGCGATGAGGCGGCAGCCTTCACCCGGCGTGCTGTTCTGCAGCGCGTAGGTGCGTGCGGCCACGGCCAGGGCACGCGCCGCCTGCACCTCGCTCGCGTCGCCCTCGCGGTCGACGACGCGGGCCACGTAGTCCTCCAGCGCGAGGCGCGCGCTGATGCGCGGTCCGTCGGTGTCGCGCTGCAAGGTCATGGCGGGCACGGCTTCGATCACGAGTTGCTGGCCGTTCACGAAGCCGATGCGGTAGCGGCCGTTCATCGCGCCGCTGGCCGCATCGCCGCCGTGCAGCGGTGCGACGGAGCGGATCGGGTAGCGCTGGAAGAAGCCCACCTCGATGCAGGGCTGGGCGTTCACGGCCGGCGCATCGGGGGCGGTGGGCGACGGCCATTGCGAGCCGATCCATGCGGCGTTCGCGTTGAGCGCCGTCTTGCTGGTGCCGGGCGCCCCGAACCAGAAGGGCGTGCCGTCCAGCAGCCAACCGGCGGCGCCGCCGGCACGCTCGCCCTGAATCTGCCAGGACCAGGTCTTGTAGCGCGGCCCCGAGCCCAGGGCCGCGGCCACGCTGGAGTCGCGCAGCGCCACGGGCATGAGCGCCTGCCGTGCGGCGGTCTTCTCGTTGGCCGGAATGCGTTCGATCGCCTTGAGCAGGTCAACGACCGGCACCTGCGTTGCGGGCTGCATCGCATCGAGCTTCGTGAGCCACTCGGGCGCGTCCTGCGCCTTCCAGAACCGCATCCAGTCCGCACCGTTCACGCCCAGCCGTTGCGGATCGAAGTACGGCCCGCAGGAGTGGGCCAGCGCTTCGTCGCGCGACACGCTCTGGCCGGGCTCGCAGCAGTACTCGTCATCGGGCTGGCGCTGGCCCACCTGGCAACGGTAGGCCGGCTCCTGCACCGCGTTTGCATGCAGGTAGGCGTGCATGAACAGCTTCCAGCTGCTGCCCAGCGGCGTGCGCCATTGGGTCGCATGGGCCGCGTCGACGGGGGTGGACGCGTTGCGCTGCACGGCCGACAGCTCGCCGCCATGCCACCACGCCAGCCGCGTGGGCGGCGGGGCGGCATGCGCGCCCACACTGCCGAGTGCGGCAGCGAGGAGGGCGAGGCGAAGTCTGCGGTTCACGGCGCTCAGTCCTCAGCGCACTTCCACGCTGGTCCAGCGGCCGCTGGTGTCGAAGGCCTTGGCATCGGGCTCGTACATGCGGTGCAGGCGGGTGGGCGGCAGCTTGAACTGCCCCCGCTGGGCGAAGCGCACCAGATGGCGGAAGGTCACGGCGTTGCCCGACCCGATCTTCTCCAGCGGCACGGCGTAGCCCTGCGCCGTGGGCTGGTGCTGCGCGCGTTCGAGCGGCTGTGCATTGCTGCCGGTGTCCAGGTCGATGCCCCAGGTGCTGCTTTCCACCGCGGCGCCGGGTGGCAAGGCGGCATCCACCAGCGCCCAGCGCATGTTGCGGTTGGCCGTGACCTTGATCTGGTCCAGGTACAGGCTGTTGGTGTCCAGCGGCGTGCCGGGCTGCACCAGTTCCAGCTTGGCGTCCATGTGGCCGTCGCTGCTCGGCGGTTCGACGGCAGGCTGCCCACCCTTGGGCGCGGAGGCCGGCTTCTTGGCCGAGGACTTGCCCTGCGGCACCACGCGCCACAGCGTGCGCTCGATGGTCGCGGGCAAGGCGCTGGCCTGCGGCTCGCTGCTCTCGTAGTTCACGAACGCCCAGGCCGCCTTGGAGCCCGCCGGCAGCGCGAGGCTGGTCGGCAGGTTGGCACCGGCTGGCAGTTGCCACACCGCTTCGCCGTGCGCCGTTGCGGCACGCTTCCACGGCGCGGGCAGCGAGGCGACTTCGGCACGCGCCTGCGGACGGCCACCCAGCGCGCGCTGCAGCCACATCAGCGTCTGCGCACGGTCGAAGGTGGGCACGTCGGCGCGCACCTGGCCGAGCACGGCCGATGCCTTCTCGGGGCCGACGCGCTTGCTCATCATCAGCAGCGATTGCACGAGCGGCGATTCGATGGGCGTGAGCCGCGCGGCGGCGGCATCGGCTGCGCTGCGCTGTTCGGCGCTCACGTTGGCCTTGGCCAGGCCCGCGGTGTTCACCGCCAGCACCAGCGCCATGTCGCGGGTGTTCACCTCGTCGCCGTCGACCAGCACGTAGCTGCCGCGATGCTTGGTGAGCTGCTCGGCATCGGACACGGTCTGCGCCTGCAATTGCTCCAGCAGTGCGGACAGCTGCGAGCTGACCGGCAGGCCCATCTCCTGCATCCACGACAGCACCAGTGCGCGCTGGAGCGCCGGCAGCTTCACGCCTTCCTTGGCATACACCTCCAACAGGCGCTGCCAGTGCTCATCCGGCAGGCTGGTGCGCAGGGCCTGCGTGGCGCGCCAGTCGGCGTAGTAGGCGTAGCCAGTGAGGAAGGCGTCGCTCGCCATGTCGCGACCCCACCAGCCGAACTGCGCCTGCGGGCCGGCCATCTGCGCCAGCGAGAGGCGGGCGGTGGACAGCCGCTGCGTCAGCATCGGCGCCACCGACTGCTGTGCGGGCGACAGCGACTGCAGTGCGATGGACAGCGGCAGCATGCGGCTGGCCGTCTGCTCCACGCAGCCGTAGGGGAACTCGACGAGGTCTTCCATCCAGCGGTTGAACTCGCCGGCGGCGGCATCCTGCGCGAAGGACACGCGAACACGGGTCGCATCGGCGGGCAGCTTGAGCGCGGCGGTGCCGGTGCTCATGTCGATGGCGAGTTCACGCGGCGAACGCCAGGCGACCGGCAGGCTGGACACCGGCGTCTCCAGCCGATCGACCACGCGGCCATCCTGCTTGAGCGTGAGCGACACGTTGGACGACCCCACCTGCGCCACCGCCAGCGGCAGCGTCATGAAGTTGGCGCCCGGCGCCACGCTGACAGTCTCCTTGCGCTCGACGCCCGTGCCCTTGGCCTCCCATTCGACCTTGGCGTCCTTGCCGGTCTGGTTGAACAGCGCGATGGACGCCTGTGCCTTGTCGCCTTCGCGCTGCCAGTCGGGGCTGGTCCACTTCGCGTAGAACGGTTTGTCCGAACGCACCCAGCCGACCTGCTGGCCCACGCTGCCGTTGGCATCCATGGCGCGGCCGGTGATGCGCCAGCGCGTGAGCGAGTCCGGCATCGTGAAGCTGAAGCGGGCCTTGCCGGATGCATCGGTGGCCAGGCGCGGCAGCCACAGCGCGGTGTCGATGTTGTCGCGGCGCGGGCGTTCCAGCACCTTCACCGCGCGCTGGTTCACCTGGCGGCTGGAGGGCGCATCGCCCAGCTTGCTGGTGGCGAGGTCGTAGCCGATGAAGCTCAAGCTGGCGCTCGTGCGCACGTTGTTGCGGCGCGGGTGGAAGAAGAAGTCGTCGATGGTGGGCGCGATCTCCGGCTGCAGCACGTAGATCATCTCGTCCACCACGCCCACCGTCACGTCGGCGGCCACGGGCTTGCCGTCCAGCACGGTGCTCACGTCCACGGTCACCGTCTCGCCCGGCAGGTACACCGCCTTGTCGGCCTTGAACGTCACGCCGATGCGCGGCTGCTCCACCATCACGCCCTGGTTCTGGAACACGTAGTCGCCGTTCTTCACGTAGGCGACCGACAGCGTCATGTTCGGGCTCATCTCCTCGCGCACCGGCAGCGTCAGTTTCCACTGCGTGGGCGCGATGCGTTCGCTGCGCACCCAGTCGGCGCGCTGGCCCATGAGCGCAGTGGCCTCGACGCGGTCGCGCTCCAGGCTCAGCAACGCGTTGTCGATGGGCTCGGGGAAGCTCACCAGCACCTCGGCGGTGTCGCCGGCCTTGTAGCTGGCGCGGTTGAACACCATGCCGATGCTGCCGGCCGGCGCCTTCAGGCCATCGCCACTCACCCAGTGGCTGGTGGCGGCCACGATGCGGCCCTTCTCGTCGCGCAGCGTCAGCGTGTACGAGCCGGGCTGCGGGAAGCTCAGGCTCAGCGCATCGCCCGCGGGCATGTTGCCGGACTCCTTGGCGCGGTTTTCCAGCCGCACCCATTCCCACTTGGCGGGCTTGGTGAGTTCGACCGAGGTGTTGCCTCGCAGGCTGGTCGACATGCGGAAGCTCACCGCCTCGCCGGGCTTGGAGAACTGCTTGTCCGGGCTGAGCTTGTAGGAACCGCTGCCGCGCTCGACAAGGATTTCCTTCGAGGTGCGAACGCGGTAGGCGGCGCCATCGGTGGCCAGCGCCGTGAGCACGTAGCGGCTGGGCTGGTCGGAGGCGGGCAGGGTGAACTTCGCCACGCCGCTGCCATCGGTCACCAGCTCATCCTGCGTGAGCTTGAGCGGGAACTGGCCGGTGTAGTCCAGCTCGCCGTCCACCATGGTGAGCTTCTGCGCACGCGCCGTCAGGCTCACCCGGGCGTTCGCCACCGGCTTGCCGTCGGGATAGTTGAGCTGCAGCTTGCCGCTGATGGCCTCGCCGGTGGTGAAGTCATTCTTGTCCAGCACCAGGCCGATCTCGAAGTGCGGCTTCTGGTAGTCGGCCACGCGGAAGGCGGCGGTGTAGGTGTCATCGCCCATCGTCATGCGCAGCTCGTAGCCGCCGGCCGCCGCGTTGTCGGGCAGCGCGAAGCGGGTGTCCGCGCCTTGCGTGCCGCTGAAGCGGATGCTCTGCGTGGCGATGACCTGGCCCGCGGGGTCCAGCACCGTCACGCCCATGTCGGCATCCTTGAGCGGCACCGACTGGCGTGCATTCTTGAACTCGCGCGCCGCGACCTTGAGCTGCACCCAGTCGCCCGGGCGGTACAGCGGCCGGTCGGTCACGGTGTAGACCTTGGCGGCGTAGATCTCGCTGTCGTAGTAGAAGTTCTCGCTGATGAACACGCCGCCGGACGGGTCCTCGCCCATCACGTAGGTCTGCTCGGGGCTCTTGCGGTCGAGCTTCGCCACGCCTTGCGCATCGGCCGTGCCGCTCTTGAGCAGGCCCACGCCGTCGGTCCACACCACGCGGGTGCTGGGCACGGGCGCGCCGGTGGCGCGGTTCGCCGACCACACCAACATCTGCTCGCCGGAGACCTTGGTCAGCGCGACGGTGTCGGAGACGAACAGCAGCGTCGTCGCGCGGTGCTGCCCGGCGATGGCTTCCACCAGGTACAAGCCCGGCGCACGCTTGCCGATGGGCACGAACACGTTGCCTTGCGAGGGGTTGATGAACTCGCTGCTGCTGCCTGCGAGCTTCAGGTCCTTCGGCGGCTCGATGGGTTGGGCCGCCTGCACGGGATAGCGGAAGCGCTCCACCACCGGCAGGCCGGCGATGGGCTTGAACTGCGTGGGCTCCTCGAAGGTCGAGGGCTTGGTCAGTGCCTTGGGCGTCTTCAGGTCGGGCGCCTGCTGCGTCACCGCCTGCCGTGCGTTGGACGAGAAGAGCTTCTGCCACGACAGCCGCGACTTGACCACCCAGTTGTCCCACACATGCGTGAGGGTGTTGGCCAGGCCTTCGTCGGTCGGACGCGCTTCCACCTGCACGCGGTGCAGGTCCTTTTGCCGCTGCAGGAAGGCCAGCGGCTCGGGCACGCGGTACACCAGCACGTCGATGCCGCCGGCCTGCTCCAGCATCTGCGGGTTGTTCACCTCGATGCGGACCTTGGCGAGGTCGGCGCTGCCATAGGTGGCGTCCGACAGCAGGAAGAAGGGCTCGCCGACGAAGGCGGTACGGTAGTTCTGCAGCGGCACCGGCTTGGGCGCGTTGGCCGCGACCACCGGCTGCGTGAGCATGGCGGCCGCGAGCAGGGCTGCAACCAGCGTGTGGCGCAGCGAGGGAGGGGTGAGAGAAAAATGAGTGCGCATGTTCATCCTGCGTTTCATCGAGCGAGGAAAGCCAGCCGATAGACGCCCGAGAAATTCGGGTTGTCGGCGGACGGTCTCCAGCGCGTGTCCTTCCATTCGAGAAGCTGGCTCGCGCGCAGGGCGCGCAGGCCGTTGTCTTTCGCATCGCTGCGGCCGGTGTGGTAGGCGATGTAGCGGCCCATCCAGACCATCAGGTGCTGTTCGTCGCCGAGGTCGAAGAACAGCAGGTCGCCAGGCTGGGCCTGCGTGAGCTGCTTGCCCACGAAGCGGGTGTTTTCCTGCACCAGCTCCAGCGCGCCGACGTAGGCGTTGCGGGTGCCGTCCACGCGGCGCCAGGCGTTGCGCAGCGTCTGCGTCTGCTGCGGGGGGATGTCCGGCGGCACGCGCGTGCCCAGCATGCCGTTGGCACGCTTCCAGTCCAGGTCGTGCTCGCGCAGCGTCTCGCCCACGGCGAAGCGCACGAGGCCGGCGCAGTCGCGGTGCGTCCAGCGCGGCGTGGGGCCGCGCTCGATCTGCGCATGGATGAGCAGCGTGAACCAGTCGCGGAAGTGCTGCGTCTGTTCGCGGTCGAGCGTGGCTACGGCATCGCGTGTCGTTTCCGTCGTCGCGGCGAACGCGAGGGGGCTTGCTGCCAAGCCCGCGATGAGGAGGCGGCGCTTCATGGCTTGGACGGATTGATCGGCTGCCAGTCCACGGCCACCCAGCCCATGGAATCGGGCGTTCCCACGGCCACCGCGCGTGCGGCCGGCAGCTTGCGCAGCGCCTCCAGGCGCGGCACGAGGTGCGTCTTGGCGGCCTGTCGGAAGATCTCCTGCTCGGGCGGCAGCACGTCGAAGGCTTCGCGCTGCGCAAGGTCGGCGACCTGCTTGGGCGTGATCACGGCGAGCGTGGGCGATTGGGCGGGCAGGGCGTCGGCCGCACTGGGGTAGCGGCGGGCCTGCGCGTCGAGGGCGAGGTCGACCAGTGCGTCGTCGGGCGAGAAGGTGATCCAGCGTCCCTGGCGCGCCAGCGTCGGCTTGTAGCTGGTCTGGTCGCCCGCACCGTGCGGGCCCCAGGGCGCGACGACTTCACGCTGCCAGCGGTCGGCGCCCTTGCGCTGCGGCTGGCGGGTGTCTGCGGGTTGCGAGGGGTTGGCCGGCAGCAGCCAGGCCGACAGGCTGTCCAGCGCGGCCGTGGGGTCGGGGCCGGCGGCCTTGGTCAACGCCACCAGCACTGGCGTGTGCAACTGCGACTTCGAATACCAGCAGATGGCCGCCGGGCCTTCGAGCGCATCGGCCAGCGCCGTCCATGCGGCTTTCTGTTCCTTGGTGACGGGCTTGCCGTCCGCCTTGTCGACCACCGCCTTCACACGGGCCCAGTCGGCGGGCAGCAGCGTACAGGCGGCGGGGTTCATCGGCAGTGCCTGCCAGACTGCGCGGTCGGCCGGCGAGGCGGGCAAGGCGGCCGGGCCGGCCACGCGCAGCTGGGTGCGCAGCGAGGTGCCGTCCTTGGCCAGGTCGAAACGCATGGCCTTCAGGCCGGGGAAGAAGTGCTGGTAGCCGAAGGACAGCATGCGCGCATCCGCCACCACCGTGTGGCCGGTGCCCGGGTCGCCCAGGCCCAGCGTGCGGCGGTACACCGACTGTGCCTTCGCGTCGCCCGACAGCAGCTCGGCGATCACGTCGCGCGAGGCGGAGTCCGCCTTGCGTTCTTCGTCGAACAGCAGGCCCGGGTCGCTCAGCACCACGATGCGGTTGCCCTGCGACACGAAGGCCAGCGTTCGGCGCGGCGAGAGTGTGAGGGAATAGACCGTGGCCGAGGAACCGTTGAAGCGCAGCTCGTCGATCACCTTGAGCTGCTTGTCCTTCGTGGCGATGGTGGCCATGCCTTGCAGCGACTTCGCCAGCGTGCCGCGCGTCATGGCCACCAGCCAGTACCGCGGCGCACCTTTCGCATCCGTCCACATCGCGACTTCGGCGGGTTCGTCGAGGACGATCTCCAGCAGCTTGTCGGCCAGCGTGGTCTCGTGCTCGTAGGCGATGCGCTTGACGGCGCCGCGCAGGCCGAGGCGGTCTTCGTGCTCTTCGTAGTAGAAGGCGAAGTCCTCGGTGAGCAGGTCGCGTGCGACTGGCGCCTTGATGAGGTCGCGCGGCAGCTTGGACAGCGCCGGCGTGGAGATGTACGCATCGGGCTTGGCGAGGTCCACCCCCAGCCCGTTGATGCGCCCGGTGAAGCGCGCCCAGCCCATGGTGATGCCCACCACCGTGGCCGCAGCGGCCGTGGCGGCCACGCCGCCGATGATCCAGATCTTCTTTCGACTCAGCACGAGATTCCTTCCTCCGCAGGTGTGCGTCACGCCGGATCTTCCGTGGGCCTCGTCGGGGCCGTATGAAGGGGGCGTGAAATCGAGGTGAAGTATCGCCGTGAGGCGGCCCCCTCCGATGGGGGTGAGGCCCCTAGCGGAAGGGCCTTGACACGTACATGGATCCGGCCAGGCCGAAGCGCCAGGGCACGTCGATGGCCTTGGAGATGCCGATGCGCGGGCCGCTCACGGTCTTGGCGCGGCGGCCGGGCACGATCAACTCGAAGGGCGGTGCATCCAGCGGCAGGCCGTTGAAGTCGCGGGTCACGCCCATCGCCTGGCACAGGCGGCCCGGTCCACTGCACAGCAATCGCACATCCTCCACGCCGCGCCGCTCGCGCATGCGATCGATGCCGTGCGTGGGCTCGATCGCGCGGATCAGCACCCCCGCGCCGTGGCCCTCTTCGCGGCACACGAAGTTCAGGCACCAGTGGATGCCGTAGGAGCGGTACACGTAGACGCGGCCCGGCGGCCCGAACATGACGGCATTGCGTGGCGTCGGCCCAGAGAAGCTGTGCGAGGCCGGGTCCTCGCGGTCATAGGCCTCGGTCTCCACGATGCGTCCGCCCACGCCGTCGATCAGCACCGTGGTGCCGATCAGGGCGCGCGCGACTGTCTCCGAGTCTTTCGAGAAGTCGATCACGTTTGCCATGTGCCCATGGTGCCCGAAGGTCAGTGGAAAAGTTCACATCTGCAGGCTTGTAGGAAAAGTTCGTACAGCGCGCTTGTCGGGCCGCTGACTGTTCAGCCTTCAGGGTCATCCCTAAAGTCATCGCATTCGATCGAAGGCAGGCGGTATGGGGTGCCGACGGTCGATGCCAGACCAGCGTTGCACCATGTCGCCCCGAGGGGATGCGCCGATACGAGCGCCGAGGCGTACGCAGCAGGTCAGACGATCCGTGTTCGCAGGCGTGCATCCGCCGGGGCGCGGCCAGGTGTTGGGCGCTCGTTGATGGCCCGTGAAAGACACCAGAGTCGTCGGCATGCCGTTCTCAGATGGTGGGCCGACTGGGAGTGGCCATGGTGAAGCGTCTCGAGTTCCTGCGCGGCAAGTTCGTCTTGCCCATCATCGTGTTCAGCGTCGGCGCTGCACTGTCCGCCGTCCTGGCCGTGACGGCACACCAGGAAATCGAGCGGGGCGCCCAAAGCAGGTTCGATGCGGTGTCGCTGGATGCCGCACGCAAGGTGCAGGATCGCTTCGACGGCTACACCGAAGTCCTCATCGGCCTGCGGGCCCTGTTCAACACCAGCGAGACGGTGTCGCGCACGCGCTTTCGCCAGTACGTGACCGGCTTGAACATCGCCGAGAAATTTCCCGGCTTCCAGGTCCTGAACTACGCGCCCTACGTGCCGGCCGCCGCCAGGGCGGAGTTCGAAGCCTCGCTGCGGTCGGACCCCGCGCTTGCACCGGCACTCGCGTCGAAGATCGCCATCGTGCCACCGGGTGAACGTGCCTTCTATCACCCGCTGGCCTACATCGAGCCGCTGGCCGGCAACGAGGCCACGCTGGGCCGCGACCTGAGCGCGGTGCCCACGGCCATGAAGGCGCTGGAGCAGGCCCGCGACAACAACGGGCTGACCTCGTCGGGCCGCAAGATCCAGATCAAGGGCCGCGAATCCGACATTGGCCTGGCGATGCGCCTGCCGGTCTACCGCGGCGACATGCCGCACGACACGGTGGACGAGCGGCGCGCGGCCTACATCGGCTCGGTCGGCGCGGGCTTTCGCGTGGCCGAGATGATGAAGGACGTGGCCGGCATCAGCGGCAACGAAGCGCCCCGTATCCGCCTGTACGACGCCGGGCCGAGCAAGGGCAGCTCGATGGGCGCCACCGATCCGGTGCCCGTCGATCAACTTCACACCAAAGACGCCAACCTGCTGTTTGACACGCAGCAGCCGGCGGCCGACGACAAGGCCGCCGCTGCGGCCTTTGACCGCACCTTCGTCTTCGACATGGGCGGCCATTCATGGCTGGTGCAGACCTCGCAGCCCCCCGACCAGGTGATGGGCTGGCTGGACCGTTCCATCGGTGCCGTGGTCGCGCTCTCGGGGTTGGCCATCAGCGCCCTGCTCGCCGGCATCGTGTATTCGCTCAACACCTCGCGCGGCCGCGCCGAGGGCATCGCCCGTTCGATGACCCAGCACCTGCGCGTGAGCCAGCGCCGCCTCGACGAAGCCCAGCAGGTGGCCAACCTCGGCAGCTGGGTGATCGACGTGCACTCCGGCGAAGTGCATTGCTCCGAGCAGGCCATGCGCATGTTCGGCCTGCCTGAAGGCCAGCCGGTGGAGCTGGCCACCTTGCTGTCGCGCGTGCCTTCCGAAGAGCGCCGCGACGTGACCCGCCTGCTGGCCGACGCGCAGGAGTCGCGCGAGCGTGCCGAGTGCGAGCATCAGCTGTGGCTGCCCGACGGCACGCGCCGCTGGGTGCACACCATCATCCAGGTCGCCGAGGAAAACGGCCGCCTGTCGCTGCGTTGCACCGTGCGCGACGACACGCAACGTCGCAAGGCCGTGATGCGCATGCGCCTCGAACACGAGGTGGCGCAATTGCTGGTCTGCGACGGCGAGCATGAGACGGTGATGTCCGGTGCGCTGGCCGCGGTGTGTTCTCACATCGGCTGGGACTGCGGCAGCCTGTGGACCATTCGCGACAACAGCGCCGTGCGGTGCAGCGCGGCCTGGCAGGAAGGCACGGACGAAGCCATCGAGCAGTTCGTGCGCATCAGCCGCACGCTGAGCTACCGTGCCGACGAAGGCTCGCTGGGGCGGGCTTTCCTGGCCGGCGAGGCGGTGGTGGTGGACACCTCGCGCAGCACCGACCACTTCACCCGCGACGCGCTGGCCGGGCAGGCCGGCCTCGTGTCGGGCCTGATCGTTCCCATGCTCAGCGTGGGCAAGTCGTCCGCGCTGGAGCTCTTCAGCCGCCGCCCCTTCGACATCGACAGCGACATGCTGGACACGCTGCGCGCGATCGGCCTGCAGCTGGCGCAGTACGAGCAGCGCAAGCATGCCGAGCAGGCGCTGCGCTACGTGGCCACGCACGACTCGCTCACCGGCTTGTCCAACCGCGCCACCCTGCAGCGCGACATGGCGCGCGCCATCAAGCGCAGCAACCGCCACCAGAAGCGCTTCGCGGTGATGTTCGTGGACCTGGACCGCTTCAAGCGCATCAACGACACGCTGGGCCATGGCGTGGGCGACGCGCTCATCAAGGCCTGCGCCGAACGCCTGAGCGGCGTGCTGCGCGAGGACGACGCGGTGGCCCGCTTCGGCGGCGACGAATTCGTGCTGGTGGTGGAGAACCTGTCCAAGGCCAGCGATGCGGCAGTGGTCGCGGAGAAGGTGCTGGCCTGCTGCGCCGAGCCCTTCGTCATCGACGGGCGAGAGCTCAATGTCAGCGCCAGCATCGGCGTGAGCGTGTACCCGGAAGACGGCACCGACGGCGAGACGCTGCTGAAGAACGCGGACACGGCGATGTACCGCGCCAAGGACAAGGGACGCGGCGGGCATGAGTTCTACGCCGCGCAGATGAATGCTCAGGGAACCGAACGCCTCATGCTCGAAAGCGGCCTGCGCCGGGCACTGGAGCGCAACGAGCTCGAAATGCACTACCAGCCCAAGATGGACCTGCGCACGCAGCGCATCGTGGGCGTGGAGGCACTGATGCGCTGGCGCCATCCGGTGCTGGGCATGGTGTCGCCGGCGCAGTTCATTCCGATCGCTGAAGAGACGGGCCTCATCGTGCCCATGGGCCTGTGGGCGCTGCGTACTGCCTGTGCCGAGGCACGCGACTGGCAAAGCCGCGGCCTGCCGCCGGTGCAGATGAGCGTGAACCTGTCGGTGCGCCAGTTCGCGAGCGACTCGCTGGTGGAAGACATCGCCGGCGTGCTCAACGAGACCGGGCTCAACCCCGAGCTGCTGGAGCTGGAGATCACCGAGAGCGTGATGATGAAGAGCCCCGAGACCACGGCGCAGCTGCTGCAGCAGATCCGCCGGCTCGGCGTGGGCCTGGCCATCGACGATTTCGGCACCGGCTACTCGTCGCTGTCCTACCTCAAGCGCTTCCCGCTGACGACGGTGAAGATCGACCGCAGCTTCGTCAACGACCTCTCGCAGGACCCCGATTCGCAGGCACTCGCCGACGGCATCGTGACCTTGGCCCACGGCCTTCGCATGAAGGTGGTGGCCGAAGGCGTGGAGACCGCCGAGCAACTGGCCTACCTGCGCGCCCACGGCTGCGACGAGATCCAGGGCTACTGGCTGTGCAAGCCCATGCCCGCCGAGGACGTCTGCGCCTTCATGGCGCGCCACCTGCGCACCCAATTCGCTGTCCCGGTGGCCGCCTGAAGCGGCCCACGGGCAGTGGACCCCACGACCCGGGGGCGGTCGCTCCTGGGCGTTCAACGCCCCCTCATGGAAGTTCTCATGACCCTTTCCAACCCGAAGAAGACCCTGGCCCAGACGGTTGCAGCGATCCAGGCGATGGACTTGAGCATGATCAAGTTCAAGGCCACGCGCAAGGAAGATGGCTATGGCTGGTCCGACGAATACGCCGATGCGATGGAGCTCGCGTACAAGCGCTACCTCACGCTGCATGCGAAGTACCCGGAGATGACCCTCGCGCCCGAGCAGGACATCGACCGCTTCTGGCACATGCACATCCTGGACACGCGCAAGTACGCGGCCGACTGCGACGCCACCTTCGGCCGCTTCCTGCACCACTTCCCCTACCTCGGCCTGCGCGGCGAAGAGGATGCGAAGGCGCTGGACAACGCCTTCGACAAGATGCAGGAGCTGTACCTCAAGGAGTTCGGCGAGGAGATGCCCAAGGCTTCGGCCTGGTGCGCGGTGGAGCCCTCGGTGAAGGCCGCGTGGTGTGCCGTGGAGCCCAGCGCGCAAGGCAAGGCTGCGTGGTGCGCCGTCGAGCCGTCTGCCGAAGCCAAGGCGGCATGGTGTGCCGTGGAGCCCCAGGCCGAAGGCAAGGCCGCATGGTGTGCTGTGGAGCCTTCCGCGAAGGCGAAGGCTGCCTGGTGCGCAGTGGAGCCCACTGCCGTGGCGAAAGCAGCATGGTGCGCGGTGGAGCCGACCGCCAAGTCCGACGCGGCCTGGTGTGCCGTGGAGCCGGTGAAGGCCGAGGCGGCGTGGTGCGCCATCGAGCCTGCCACTCGCGAAGCAGCCGCCGCCTGGTGTGCCCTGGAGCCGACCGAGCCGCGTGCGAAGGCCGCGTGGTGCGCTGTCGAACCCAGCGCGAAGGCGGCCTGAACCGCCCGTGCAAGTTCTCCCTCTTCCCTCGCGGGAGAGGGCCGGGGTGAGGGGGCCGATGGCGCGAGCCGAAACTCCCTCGGGCCGTCCACTCCTCACCCCACCTCCGCCGATTCACAGGCTATGATCTGCCGCGTGAATCTCCCGACCCGCCCAACGCCCCGCGCCGACGCTCCCTGCGTCTGGCCTGCGTTCGCGGTCGAATCCATTCAGGCCTCCATTCGAATTCGCAAGGATCGTTGAGCTGCGGCGTCGCGCCGGTGCTCAGCGGTCCCCCTGCCTGCACTCGCGCGCCGACTGGCGCATCATGCAATCCGAACCGAATGGAGTACCCCCATGTCTTTCGCAGTCGCCGACACGCCCGTTGCGTCGTCCGCCCCTGAGCTTTCCAGCGACTTCCCGACCCTGGCCGACATCGAGCGCACCGCGCAGCGCCTGCGCGGCAAGGTGCTGGAGACACCCGTGTGGCAGTGGCGCACCGGCATCGTCGAGCAGGCGCTGCATCCCAGCACCGAGGTGTGGCTCAAGCTCGAACTCTTCCAGCGCACCGGCACTTTCAAGCTGCGTGGCGCGCTGAACAACGTGGCCTCGCTGGACGCCGCGGCGCTCAAGCGCGGCGTGGTCGCCTGCAGCGCGGGCAACCATGCGATGGCGGTGGCCTACGCTGCCAAGGCCTGCGGCACGCATGCCAAGCTGTGCATGCCTCGCCATGCGAGCCCCGCGCGCATCGCGGCCTCGCAGGCCGACGGCGCCGAGGTGCTGCTCACCGACACCATCCACGAGGCCTTCGCGCTGGCCAATCGCCTGGTCGAGGAAGAGCGCCGGACGATGATCCATCCATTCGACGGCCCGCTCACCGCACAGGGCACCGGCACCATCGGCCTGGAGCTGATGCGCCAGGTGCCCGATCTCGATGCGGTGGTGGTGCCCGTGGGCGGTGGCGGCCTGTGCGCAGGCATCGCCGCGGCGGTGAAGCAGGTCAACCCGCGCTGCGAGGTGCTGGGCATCGAGCCTTTCGGCGCGGATGCGATGTACCGCAGCTTCCGCGAGCGCTCGCCGGTCAAGCTCGAACGCGTGGACACCGTGGCCGACAGCCTGGGCGCGCCGTATGCACTGCCCTACAGCTTCGGCGTGTGCCACCGCTTCGTGGACGACATCGTGCGGGTGTGGGACGAGGAGATGTGCCGCGGCATGTTCTACCTGTTCCGCGACATGAAGCTGGTCGCCGAACCCGCTGCAGCCGCCGCCACCGCGGCGCTGCTCGGGCCCCTGCGAGGCCGGCTGGACGGCAAGAAGGTCGCGCTGATCGTGTGCGGATCGAACATCGACCCGGCGAGGTTCAGCGAACTGGTGGCTCGCGGCGCGGAGGGATGATTGCGTGATGCGTGGTCCCGCTTGTTCAGTGACGAACGGGATCAGGTGTGGCGTTGAAGTTGACACAGAGAACACAGAGGGCCACAGAGCCCACAGAGATTTGATTTGTCTCTGTGGGCTCTGTGGCCCTCTGTGTTCTCTGTGCTTGAAGTGGGCCTTGCGCGACAGCCGGCCCCCTCTCAATCCACCTTATTTTTCAACAAACGCACGTTCGATCACGTAATCGCCCTGCTCACCCTGGCGCGGGCTGATCTGGAACCCACGCGCATCCAGCAGCTTGCAGGTGTCCTTGAGCATGGCCTCGCTGCCGCAGATCATCACGCGGTCGCTGGCGGGGTCGATCATCGGCAGGCCGATGTCGGCGCACAGCTTGCCCGACTCGATCAGGTCCGTCAGCCGGCCCATGTTGCGGAACTGCTCGCGGGTGACGGTGGGGTAGTAGATCAGCTTGTCCTTGAGCATCTCGCCCAGGAACTCATGCTCGGGCAACTGGTGCTGGAAGAAGTCGGCATAGGCCAGCTCGTCGACCTGGCGCACGCCGTGCACGAGCACCACCTTCTCGAAGCGCTCGTAGGTCTCGGGGTCCTGGATGATGCTGATGAAGGGAGCCAGGCCCGTGCCCGTGGACAGCAGGTACAGGTTGCGGCCGGGGCGCAGGTCATCGAGCACCAGGGTGCCCACGGGCTTGCGGCCCACGATGATCTCGTCGCCGGGCTTGAGGTGCTGCAGCCGCGAAGTGAGGGGGCCGTTCTCGACCTTGATGCTGAAGAATTCGAGGTGCTCGTCGTGGTTGGCGCTGGCCACGCTGTAGGCGCGCAGCAGGGGCTTGCCGTCCACGGGCAGGCCGATCATGACGAAGTGGCCATTGCGGAATCGCAGCGCGGGGTCGCGGGTGGTGCGGAACGAGAACAGGGTGTCGTTCCAGTGGTGCACGTGCAGGACGCGTTCGGTGCCGAGGTTTGCCATGATCGATTGCTGAGGTCTGATACAGATGCCAAGGGTGCTCGGGGCCGCCCCTGGCCGCTATCGCCCGGGAGACAGGAGAATTCCGGGCTACGGATTAACCCGCAATTGTATCGACCGGCTTTTCCCAGGTTAGATGATGTCGGCGTAAGCAAAGACATGAAATCGCACAAGGAAGGAGTTTGATATGTCAATCGCCATACGAAGAGCGACCCCGAAGGACGCCGCGGCCTATGCCCGGCTGATGAGTCACCCGGACATATTTCCGAACCTGATGCAGCTTCCGTACAACGACGAGGAGCATTGGCGGGCCCGCCTGACCGAGACCTGTGCTCCCGGCAAGACCGACCTGCCGCTGGTGGCCGAACTGCACGGCGACGTGGTGGGCAACGCCGGGCTGCATCCTGCGGGGCCTGCCCTGCGCAGGCGGCACGTGATGACGCTGGGCATCTGCGTGGCCGCGGAGTCGCAGGGGCGTGGCGTCGGGTCGGCGCTGATGGGCGCCATGCTGGATTTCGCCGACAACTGGGCCGGCGCCCTGCGCATCGAGCTGACCGTGTACTCCGACAACGACCGTGCCATCGCCCTGTACCGCAAGTTCGGCTTCGAGATCGAGGGCACCTTCAAGGGCTACGTGATGCGCAATGGCCAGTTCGCCGACGCCTACGCCATGGCCCGCTTCCACCCCCACCCGCCGAGAATCCACGCATGAAGCAGTTCCTGGGGCGCGCCGCCCTCGTCATCGCCACCGCCTGCCTGACCGGGCCGGCCGCCGCGCAGATGGCCGTCAGCATTCCCAGCTCGGACCTCTCCCGCGGTCCGGGGTTGATGCTCAAGGGCTTCTGGTTCCAGGTCGAGTCCGCCGCGCCGGCGCCGGCCGTCGTCCTGCTGCATGGCTGCGGCGGGCCCTACGACAAGAAGGGCGTGCTCAGCCAGCGCATGCTCGACTACGCCCGGATCATCAACAAGGCCGGCATGCACGCGTTGGTGGTGGATTCGCTCACGCCGCGCGGCGAGACGCAGATCTGTACGCAGAAGATCGGGAAGCGCCTGATCACCCAGGCCAACCGGCGCCTGGACGCCCTCTCGTCGCTCGAATGGCTGGCCGCGCGCAGCGACGTGGACGCCGCCCGGCTGGGCCTGCTGGGCTGGTCCAACGGCGGCAGCACCGTGCTTGCGGCCACCAACGAGCACCACAAGGACGTGGCGGCCGCGACCGTGAAGCCTGCCTTCGCCATCGCCTTCTACCCCGGCTGCGAGGCGGACCTGCGCCGTGGCTACGAAACCACCACCCGGCTGCTGATGATGGTGGGCGAGTCCGATGACTGGACGCCCGCCGAGCCCTGCCGCAAGCTCGCCGAGGCCGCCGCGGAGCATGGTCAGCCGCCTGAGTTCGAGGCCTATCCGGGGGCGTACCACGGCTTTGACTCCACCGCGCCGGTGCGTGTGCGCACCGATGTCCCCAACGGAGTGCATCCCGGCAAGGGCGTCACGGTGGGCGGAAACCCGCAGGCGCTGAAGCTCTCGCGGGAGCGATTCGTGCGATTCCTGGACTCGGTGGCGTCCCAGAAGTCCTGAGGGCCGTTTCACCATACCAGTTGCATGCCTGTAGTGAGCAAACGTTCACGCCAATCGTCAATTACGCTAGTTGCGCCAGGGACTTGGGCCGATAGCATGGGTCATCCCCACCCCCCTTGTCGGCGACGATGTCTAGCAAGAGCTCGATGGCAGTCTGGGCTGCTCCCCAACGGTGCGCGCGCCGCGCCGGCGCATGGTTCTCACTGGCGGCCCTGAGCCTCTTCGTGGGGCATGCCGCCGCGTCGCCGGCGCAGGTGGGCGCCATCGTCCCCGAATCCTGGCCCGACAAGGCCCGTGGCGAAGACATCCGCGACGGCATGCAGCTGGCGCTCAAGACCTGGCCGGGCCAGACGCCGACGCTGGTGGTCAAGGACAGCGCCTGCGACGCGAAGAAGGCCGCGGCCGCCGCCAAGGAACTGGTGGCCTCGAAGGTCGACGTGGTGGTGGGCGGCTTCTGCGTGCTGGGCACCGTGCCCAAGCAGATCCGCGACGCCGGCATCCCCTTCGTCTCGGCCAACGCCGAACGCTTCACCATGAACGCCGAGGGCATCATCCAGCTGGGCGACGTGCCGCTGAACCTGGCCGACACCATCGCCGCCAAGCTGCGCTCGGAAACCGGCCTGCGCGTGACCTCCAGCACCGCCTGCTGGATCGACTTCGAAGCCAAGATGCCCGACGGCTACGACGCCGTGCTGTGCCCCATGCTGCACGTGAACGGCACGCGCTGGGACGACATCGCCCCGGCGTTCTCCGCGGCCTACCGCAAGCCCTTCAGCGTGGCCGCAGCGCGGGGCTACGCCGCCATGCAGGTGGCGCTGGCGTCCATCAAGCAGCCCAAGCCGGGCGTGAAGATGGTCAAGGCCGACCAGAAGGAAGTGGACACCGTGCTGGGCAAGGTGCGCATCGGCGAAGAGCGGGCCACGCCCGACGACGCCATGCTGCTGAGCTTCGCGCCCAAGCTGCCGCGCATGTCGCCGGCGCAGAAGGCCAAGCTCGATGAGGTGCTGAAATCGAAGGCCTGCGGCTGTGCCCAGTCCGGCGCCTGTGGCGCACCCACGGCATGGAGCCCGATGCCTTTCGTGATCGCCGACGGCAAGACCTGCGGCGCCAAGGGGCTGGTCAACCGGCGGTGATCCTTCGTTCAGCCGGGGCCGCTCAGGCGCTCTGCTGCCGGCGGCGTTGGACCTCTGACATCACGTCTTCGACGCGGTCGCCCGTGAGGGCGATGATGTCGACCAGCTCGGACTCGTCGATGTCGAACTCGAAGGCCCAGTAGGCGCGCTCCCACGCTTCGGCGATGCCGACCGAGGGTCCCAACGTGCGCTGCGGGCGATGAATCGCGTGGCTGCTTTTCATGGCTCTTTGTTTTTGGCGAGAGAACAGGCGCAGTTATAGAACTGCTGTCTGACCACGCCCTGAAACGTTCTGAACACCTCGGGTTTCCCCCCGCCGGCCTAGCCTTGTCCGAGCATGCGCGCGACGATGCGTGCGATCTTCGTGTGCGATTCGTTCAGCTTGGACGCCGGCAATGCAGAGCCGCTGAGGAAGACCGAGATGACGACCGGCCGGCGTCCAGGCGGCCAGGCCGCGGCGATGTCGTTGACCGCGCCGCGCGAGCCGGTGCCGGTCTTGTCGCCCGCGTTCCAGTCCGCGGGCAGGCCGCCACGGATGCGCTGAAGGCCGGTGCTGCAACGGCGCATCAGGTCGACGAGACGTTCGCGCGATGGTGCCGACAAGTGTTCGCCCGTGAGCAATGCCGCGAGGCTGTGCGCCATGGCCTGCGGCGTGGTGGTGTCGCGCGGATCGCCGAGGAGGTTGGTGTTCAGGCCCGGCTCGTTGCGGTCCAGCCGCGTGACCGGGTCGCCCAGCGTGCGCATGAAGCGGGTGAAACCTGCCGGCCCGCCGATGAGCGGCAGCACCAGGTTGGCCGCCACGTTGTCGCTCAGCAGCACCATCGCATCGCAGCATTCGCCCAGGCTGATGCGGCCGGACGCCAGGTGCTTCTCGGCCACCGGCGCGTGGGGCACCAGGTCGCGCTCGCTGAAGGCGATGGACTGCTCCAGCGACAGCTCAGCGCGGTCCACGCGGGCGAACACCGCGGCGGCCAGCGGCAGCTTGAAGGTCGAGCACATGGCGAAGCGCTCGCCGGCTCGGTGGCCGAGGTGCTGGCCGGTGTGGGTGTCGAGCGCGAACACGCCCACCTGGCCGCCGGTCTCGCGTTCGATGTCGGCGATCTGCGCCTGGACCTCACGGTCTGGTTCTGGTTCTGAGGCGCAAGCCGTGGCGGCCATTCCGGCGGCACCGGCAAGCAGGAGGGATCGGCGGCTGATCTTCATGGCTCACGTGGAAGTGGCGATCCGCGGCATTGTCAGACCCTGCTTCCCACGTTTTGTGCTTGACGTGCGAAGCCCGCTTCCCACACGATGCGTGCAGGCAGGAGAACCCATGCTCACCACCCGCGCCGCGCGCTTTGCCGCCGTTGCCATCGTCGTGCTGGCCGTTGCCAGCGCCTTCTTCAGGGTCAGTACCGCACCCGAGCGCATCGCCAAGCGGCGAGCCGCCGAGGCGCAGATCTGTACCAACTCGGGCGGAACGATGACGAAGGTGGGGGTCGAGGATGTGTGCGTGAAGAAGTAGGGCCGTTCAGCGGCGGATCATCTTCACCACCTCCAGCGCCAGCTCGTTGGGCACCGGGATCGTCAGGTGGTACTGCTCGATCTTCCACTGGCCGTCCACCCGGCGCAGCACGCCGGTGCCGCGGCAGCGGCCGAGCGAGGCGTTGTCCAGCAGTTCGTCGAAGGACGCATGGCGGTCGTCGGCGGAGACGAGGATGTGCCGCTCCACCTTCGTGTAGGTCCAGCCCTTGCCCTTGTCGAAATGCGGCTTGGCGTAGGCCTTGAACTGCTCGACGGTCCAGCGTTCGGTCGCGTCGGTGCCGATGAAGACGGCGTCTGGCGCGAGGAGGCCGAAGTAGTCGTCGAACTTCGCCTGCGAAGCGGCGAGGTGGAAGCGGTCGAGCAGGCGGTCGACGTCCGCCTCCGGGCCGGCGGCCCAGGCGGGATGGCAGGCGGCAGCGACAAGGCCGATGAACAGGGCGCGACGAAGTGAAGGCATGGCGGCGGCGTCCAGTGGCGACGCGCCACTGTGCCACCGATCAGCCCGGTCCGAAACTCATGACCACCAGGTCCGATTCGGCATGCGCCACGCAGGGCAGGAAGTAGCCCTGGGCTTTCTCGTCCGCGCTGAGCCCGGGCCAGTCGATGCGGTAGCTGACGCGCCCCGCGCTCAGCCGCGCGATGCAGGCGCGGCAGGTGCCGTTGCGGCAGGAGCTCGACAGCCCCGCGCCGGCAACCAGCGAGGCGGCGAGCACGGTGCTGTTCGTGCCGGCCTCGAACGAGGGCCGGCCATCTGGCAGCGTGACCTTGAAGCGGGGTTCCTTGTCCATGAGGCGAAGCGTGTGCAGCGTGATTTGACCATCCCGCCGCACGCGCTTCGGCCGGTCATACCACGCGGCTGGCCACCAGACCGCACACCGCGAGCGTCCAGACGATGACGGCCCCTGAAGGCAGGTCCAGCACCGCTGACAAGGCCAGCCCCAGCGCGTAGCCCAGCGCACCCACGCCGTAGGCCACGACATGGCGGCGCGTGCCGCTGGACTGCCGCGTCGCCAGCGCCGGGATGATGAGGCTGGAGAACACCAGGTACACCCCCACCAGCTGCACCGAGGCCGTCACCGCGATGGCGAAGGCGCCGTAGAAGCCGAAGCGGCCCAGGCGCTGCACCAGCCCAAGCTTCATCGCCGCCAGCAGCACGGCCGACACCACGGCCAGCCACATCAGCTGCGTGCCGTTCACCCACAGGATCTGCCCGACCAGCAAGTCCTTCAGGTGCTCGCCGCCATGCGGATTGCCCGAGAGCATGAGGATGCCCGCGCAGGCCGCGAGGATGAACATCACGCCGATGAGCGCCTCCTGCTGTTGAGGCGCCTTGCGTTCGGTCCAGGTGAGCACGAGCGCGCCCAGCAGGGCGGCCACCACCGCGGCGACCTGCACCGCCACGCCGCCTTCGGGCAGGCCCGCGGCATCGGCGGCGATCACGCCCAGCCCCGCGATCTGCGCAATGGCCAGGTCGATGAACACGATGCCGCGGTCCAGCACCTGCGTGCCCAGCGGCACGTGGGTGGCCAGCACCAGCAGGCCGGCGATGAGCGCCGGTCCGAGGATGCCCCAGTCGAGCGCGCTCCAGTTCATCGTGCGGCTCCTGCCGAGACGAGCTTGGACACGGTGTCGTCGAAGAGGCCGAACAAGTCCTTGGCCGCATCGGAGCCGCCCACGGTGAAGGGGATCTTCACCGCGGCGATGCCGGCGTTGCGGCTGAGCCATTCGGAGGACTTCGAATCCTGGTAGGCGGCGTAGATCACCATGCGCGCCGGCGTGGCCTTCAGGGTGGCGAGCACGCCTTGCAGGTGCGGCGCGGTGGGCTCCACGCCCGGCTTGGGTTCGAGCACCGCCACCTCCTTCAGGCCCAGCCAGTCATACAGGTAGACGAAGCCCTTGTGCTGCGACACCACCGCCGCGCCCTTGAGCGGCGCCGCCTGTTGCTGCCACTTCGCCAAGGCCTGCTGCCAGCGCGCGGAGAAGTCGGCCTGGCGCTTCGCGTACTCGGCGGCGTTGGCCGGGTCCACCTGCTGCAGCCGGGCCGACAAGGCGGTGGCCACGGCCGCGATGTTGCGCGGGTCGGTCTGGATGTGCGGGTTGCCCGCGGCATGCACGTCGCCTTGCGAGCGGTCCAGCTGCGTGGGCACTTCGAGCTTGCGCACGAAGTCGGCCGCGGCGAAGTTGCCGGGCTGGCCGGCCTGCACCTTCGCATTGCCCGACTGCTGCAGCAGCACCGGCAGCCAGCCGATCTCCAGCTCGGCACCGGTGCACACCACCAGGTCGGCATTGCGTGCGCGGGCGATGAGGCTGGGCTTGGCCTGGATCTGGTGCGGGTCCTGCAACGCGCTGGTGGCCACGGAGACATCCACCAGCTTGCCGCCGAGTTCGGTGGCCAGCGCGCCCCACTCGGGTTCGCAGGCGAACACGCGCAAGGCGGCGTGGGCGGGCAGGGCGGCGAGCATCAGCGGCGCCGCGACCAACGAGAACAAGGTCTTGAACTTCATGGTGATGATCTCCTTGATCAGTAGCTGTGTGCGCCGTGGGCGCCCAGGCTCATCTGGTATTGCAGGAAGAGCTGGTTGTCACCCTCGAACACGCGGGAGCGGTCGCGAGCGAATTGCAAGCGCACGCGAGAGAACTCGCTGGGGCTGTAATCGAGCATTAGTGTGGTCTTGCGTGGGTGCCGGGCTTCGAACATGAGCGGTGACATGTTCGTGTCGAACGTCGGCACTCCCGAATTCAGCCGCTCGGTGCGCAGGCCAGCGCGCCAGCGCGGCATGAACTGGTAGACGCCCTGCAGGTACCAGCCCGATTGCGCCACACGGTAGACGCTGTCCATCGGGCCACCCGAGTCGTAGGTGATCACGCCGTCGCGCCGGCTGCGGATGTACTCGCCCTGCAGCTTGAAGTTGGTTCGGGTCGCGTTGCCGTTGGGTGCCCACTTCCACACGGCATCAGCCACGATGACGGAGGTGTTGCCATTGAACACGCCCGGGCTGACCGCGAGGGGGTCGACCAGCGTCTGGTCGCTGGCCTTGGCTCGAAGGTAGGAAACGCCGGCCCGCCAGTTGTGGCTGTCGCCGATGTCCCCGCCCGTGTGCGCCGTGACGGCCGTCATGCCCGCACCATTGCGGCTTGCATCCGAGCCCGGGAAGCTGCGTCCGCGGCCCAGCTCCAGACCCAGCTCAATGAACTGGTCCGTCGGCGCGAGCCAGGTGAACTGCACGCCGTCGTCGCCGTACTGCGTGCCCAGCATCGCCTGGTAGGCCAGCGGGTTGTCGACGAAGTCCCAGGTGTGGGCATGCTGCGAATTCAGGTAGCCGATGCTGGAGAAGAAGCGCCCGGCCTTGATGCCCAAGCCATTGCCCAGCGAGGTGGTCTGGACAAAGGCTTCCTCGACTGACACTGAATCATCGGGATGCAGCGAGATGTTGGCCGAGCCACGCAGCCATGGGTCGATGTTGGCGGAGATGCCCAGCTCAGTCTCGGCCAGGCTGAAGCCGCGGGTGCCCGGGCCCACCTCAGCGCCTTCGGGCAGCTTGAAGCCATTGATGAAGTAGCTGGACGGGTCCTTGGAGGTCCGTGCATAAGTGCCCGAGAGGATCAGCGACATCGCCGGATTGAAGCTGTTGCTGTTGCCACTGGCGGCAGTGTTCGCCGCAGGTGCGGGCGCGGCAGCAACGGGCGGTGCCGGGGGCGCGGCCTGCGCCGTGGCCGGCGCCGCCGAGGAGGCTTCGGCCGCCTTCAGCCGCTCCTCCATCTGCTTGAGCCGCGCCTCGTAGGCCGCGCGCATGTCGGCGATTTCCTGTTTCAGTGCGGCAATGTCGGAGGTGGTGTCGGCCATCGCCCCCATGGGCGCGGCCAGGGCGAGCGCGATGCTCGCCGGCAAGAGTCTGTGCATGGTGTTTCGCTGTGATCAATGACGAATGAACGACCTGCCCCGTCAACGACGGCGGCAGGTTCGGCAAGCGGGTCAGACCAGAGCGAAGGGAGGGGCGCGGCTGAGGTAGCGGCGGATCGGTGCGGCGACCACCGGCGTGGCGCCGTCGCGCACCGGAGCTTCGTGCGTGGTGACCTGCAGCGCAATGTCAGGCGCCTGGCTGGCCGGTGCTCCACCGGTCACGGCTGCCGCGGTCAGGCACAGGTCGCAATGCGCGAAGTGCAGTGACTGCTTGCTGTCCGGATCGGCCTCGGTCGAGGCCGACACGTGCGAGATCGCGTGCCAGTTGGCCGCGGCCTGCGCGAAGGGCAGCAGCAGCGCGAGCCACAGCATCCACGCCAGGTGGCGCGGGGTCCGGACTCGTCGTTGGGCTGCACGCATGAAGGCGCCCATCTTAGCCGTCCCGGTACTTCCTCACGTGTGACATGTTCGTGACACGCACTTCGCAACACTTGAAACCGGCCATTCGCATGGGTCTGGCTTCCTAGAGGCTCCACATCCACAAAGGAGACAGACATGCATGCGTGGACGGCAGCGGTCTTCATGGCGAGTGCGCTGGTCTTGGGCAGCGCGACTCATGCGGCGACGGTCAAGCTTTCCTGTGCCGCGGTGGGCCAGGAGCTCGAGTTGTGCAAGGAGGAGGCCGAGGCCTGGTCGCGCAAGACCGGCCACACGGTCCAGGTGGTGCCCACCCCCGCCAACGCCACGGCGCGCCTGGCGCTGTACCAGAAGGTGTTCAACGAGCGCTCGGATGCCATCGACGTGATCCAGCTCGACGTCGTGTGGCCCGGCCTGCTCAGCCGCCACTTGCTCGACCTGAAGCCGCACACCGGCGGCATCGAGCACGATCACTTCGGCGGCGTGGTCGCGAACAACACGGTGGAAGGCCGGCTCGTGGCCATGCCCTGGTTCATGGACGCTGGCCTGCTGTACTACCGCCGCGACCTGCTCGACAAGTACGGCCTGAAGGTGCCCAAGACCTGGGCTGATCTGGCCACTGCCGCCCGCCGTGTGCAAGAAGGCGAACGTGCCGCGGGCCACACGGCAATGTGGGGCTACGTCTGGCAGGGCCGTGCCTACGAAGGGCTCACCTGCAACGTGCTGGAATGGGTGGTGAGTTTTGGCGGCGGCAGCTTCGTCGACCAGGGCGGACGCAGCACCGTGCGCAACGACCGCGCGGTCAAGGCCTTGATGACGGTGCAATCCTTCATCGGCACGATCACGCCGCCGCAGGTGATGGACTTCGGCGAAGAGGAATCTCGCGCGATGTTTCAGGCCGGCCATGCGCTGTTCATGCGCAACTGGCCTTACGCATGGTCCCTCGCGCAATCGCCTGACAGCCCCGTGCGCGGCAAGGTGGGCGTGACCGTTCTGCCCAAGTCCGACAGCGATGGCGGACGCTTCGCCGCCACCATGGGTGGGCAGCAGCTTGCGGTGTCGCGCTACTCGAAGAACACCGCGATCGCGGCCGACCTGGTGATGTACCTCACCAGCGCGCAGGTGCAGAAGGAGCGGGCCATCAAGGGCTCGTTCAACCCGACGCTGTGGCCGCTGTACGCCGACCGCGACATCCTCAAGGCCAACCCGTTCATGGGCGAACTCTTCGGCGTGCTGGCCTTCGCCGTGGGCCGCCCCGCCACGGTGACAGCCGCCCGCTACAACGATGTCAGCGAGGCGATCTGGATGAACACGCGCGACGTGCTCTCGCGCAAGGCCGACCCCACCGCTGCCGTGCGCAAGCTCGACGACGAACTGCTGCGCATCGGCCGCAACGGCCGCTGGGATTGAACGCCATGGGCCGCGCATTCTTTCCCGCAGAGCGTTGGACACCCGCTCGCCGCAAGACCGATCTCGTGCCGCCCGAGCCCGCCGACCTCGATCCCGACGAAGCCCTGGCACGGCTGCGCCGGCTGATGAACCAGTTGCAAAGCTTCGCTGCGCACTGGGATGCCGCGCAGGGATACGAAGTGCACATGGATCTGCGCGTGGCGATGTCGATGGCGCAATGGCCGCGACAGTGGCGGCACTGAGTCCGCAGGGTGGTTCGAGCGCAGCGGGCCCACCCTGCCAAGTCATGTGGTTGCGAGCGTGACGCTCGCCCTGCAACGAACGAAATCTTCAATTCAAACCGGCAAGCCCCAATGGCGGCCAGACGCGGCACACGGTGAACGGGTGCCGGGTTCCACACACAACAGGAGACACTCATGAAGAGCAAGTACAGCGCGGCGTCGGGCCGCGCAACGGGTCGGGTCGTGCGCTTGAGCCTCATGTCGTCGGCGGTGCTGGCGGCGCTCGCCAGCATGTCGGCGCAAGCGCAGGATGCAGCACCGGCGCCTGCGGCGGCGGCCTCGGCGCCCGCGCCCAAGGCACCGGTGGAAAAGCTCGAAGCGGTGATCGTCACCGGCACCGCGCGTTCCGAAGGCCTGAAGAAGCTCGACGCCAGCTTCAGCATCACCACGGCGGGGGAGGAGCAGATCAAGGACGCGGCGCCTGCGAGCGCCGCGGACCTCTTGAAGATCGTGCCGGGCGTGTCGGTGGAAACCACCGGCGGCCAGACGGGCAACAACATCGAGGTGCGCGGTTTCGCCGCGACCGGTGACGCCCCCTGGACGTCCTTCCAGCTCAACGGCGCCACCATCTACGCCGTGCCCACGCTGTCGTTCTTTGAAGGTTCGTCACTGTTCCGGCTGGACGACACCATCGAGCGCGTGGAAGTGCTGCGTGGCGGCCCGTCGCCCATCTTCGCCGACGGCAACCCTGGCGCCACCGTCAACTTCATCATGAAGAAGGGCGGCAACGTGCCCGAAGGCGGCCTGCGCGTGACCACCGGCACCGGTGACCTGCGCCGCGTCGACACCTACTACGCCGGCAAGATTTCCGACGGCTGGTACGGCAGCTTCGGCGGCTTCTACCGCACCACGCAAGGCGTGCGCGACACGCAGTTCCCGTCCGACCGCGGCGGCCAGTTCAGCGCCATGCTCACGCGCAAGCTCGAAGACAACGGCGAGCTGTCCATCTACGGCCGCGTGCTCAACGACAAGAACACCTTCTTCCTGCCGATTCCGCTGCTCACCAGCAACGGCGGCCACACGCTCGATTCCTACCCCGGCTTCCCGGCGCAGACGGCGACCTTCATCGGCAACGAGCTGCGCCAGGTGGCCTTCGAGTCCACGCCTGGAACGCCGCCGGGCAAGACGAAGATCGACATGGCCGATGGCCGTGGCGTTCAGATGCAGCTGTACGGCGTCAACCTGGACAAGAAGCTCGGCGACTGGACCATCGCGAACAAGTCGAACACCATGTCCGGCACGGTGCCCACCTATGCGTGGTTCACCGGCGCGAATCCGTCCACGCTCGATGAGTTCATCGCTGCCAACCTCAACGGCAGCACGGGTGGCTCCGGCACCTACGTGAACAATGGCGGCGGTGCGGTGGCAGGCACGACGCAGGTGTTGCCGGTGTCGGCCTGGGCCGTCGTGAAGAAGCTGCAGAGCTTCACCAACGACTTCCGAATCAGCCGCGACCTGAACGAACGCAACACGCTCACGCTGGGCGCCTACTTCTCCGACTACTCCTCGCAGGACGACTGGTCGCTGGGCAACACTTTCCTCACCACGCTGCAGCAGAACGGCCGCCTGGTGGACGTGACGCTCACCGGCAACCCGGCCGGCGACAAGGTGCTCACGAAGAACGGCCAGCTCAGCGGCGCCTTCTTCAACCTCAACGCCAACTACAACGGCCAGAACATGGCGCTGTTCGCGGCCGACGAATGGAAGGCCAGCGAGAAGCTGCGCGTGGACGGCGGCGTGCGCTACGAGCGCCAGCGCATCAACGGCACCATCTCCAACGCGAGCGGCGTGGACCTGGACGGCAACCCCAACACGCTCTACAACAACGGCGTGTCGGTGGTGAACGGCACGGCCAACACCGTGAGCCAGACCGACCACCACGTGTCGTGGACGGCGGGCGCCAACTACTACCTCACGCCGGACATCAGCGCTTTCGGCCGGCTGAACTCGGGCTTCCAGTTTCCGTCCTTCGACGGCCTGCGCAACGGCCAGAAGCAGACGACGACCGTCAAGCAGTACGAGGTCGGCGTGAAGACCAGCACCAAGCTGTACAGCCTGTACCTCACCGGCTTCTACAACGACTTCTCCGGCCTGTCGTTCCAGCAGATCACCACCACGGGGATCATCACCAACGTGGCCGGCTCCAAGGCCAAGGGCATCGAGCTGGAAGGCTCCGTCCGGCCGCTGCCGGGCCTGGAGCTGACGGCGACGGGCGACTACCTCGATGCGAAGTACGCCGACTTCGCCGTCGGCCCCGGTGACGACCGCACCGGCAACCGAGTGATCCGACAGCCGAAGATGCAGTTCCGCTTCACGCCCAGCTACAAGTTCAACACCGAGCTGGGCACGTTCAAGGCCTTCGCCACCTTCAGCTACATCGGTGAGCGCTTCAACGACACGCAGAACCTGCAGATCCTGCCCAAGTACCACACGCTGGACGCCGGCTTCGTGGCTCACCTGGCCAATGGCATCGACGTGCGGCTGACCGGCACCAACCTCACCAACAGCATCGGCATCACCGAAGGCAACACGCGGGTGACGACCGCGGGGGTGAGCAACGGCGTGTTCCTGGGCCGTCCGATCTTCGGCCGTGCGGCCGAGCTGTCGGTGGGCTTCAACTTCTGAAGCGGCGGCGATGCAGTACGCACAAGCGCAACGCCAGCCGGGCAAACACTCGATCGGCTTCGGCGTGGTGGTGCTGCTCCACGTGGTGGTGGTCTATGCCCTGGTGACGGGGCTGGCGAAGAAGGTGGTCGACGTCATCAAGCAACCCCTGGAGACCAAGATCATCGAGGCGCCCAAGCCGCCCCCGGAGGCGCCGCCTCCACCACCGCCACCGCCCAAGCTGGCCCCGCCGCCCCCGGATGTGTTCGTGCCCATGCCGGAGGTGCAGATCCAGGTGCCGGTGACGCAGTCGCCGCCGGCGATCACGGCGGTGACGACCAAGCCGCCGGAAGCACAGCCGCCTGCGGTGGTGGCAGCGCCGCCAGCCAAGCCGGTGCCAGTGGCGGTCGGCGTGGCCTGCCCGAACTCGCAGAAGGTGCGCGCCGAAGTGGCGTACCCCCGCGAGGCGCAGCGGCAGGAACTGGAGGGCGACACGCTGGTGGAGTTCACCGTGGACCGCGAGGGCCGCGTGAGCGATGCGCAGGTCGTGAAGTCATCGCACCGCGTGTTCGACGCGGTGTCGCTGGCGACGGTGCGCTTGTTCAAGTGCGTGGGGCAAGGACAGGACGTGAAGGTGCAGGTGCCTTTCGTCTTCAAGTTGGACAGATGAATCTGAAGTTGGAGCGAGACATGATTTTCGGCAAGCAGAGTTGGAAGTGGTGGGTGGCGTTGCTGCTGGTGACGCTGGGCTGGGTGGCGATGATGGACATGGCGCTGGCCCAGGGGCCGGCCGCCGCGGTGAGCAAGGAGGCGGTGGACAACCCCTACGGCATCAAGGCGCTGTGGGAGCAGGGCGACTTCGTGGCCAAGGGCACGCTGATGATCCTGGTGGTGATGTCGATGGGCAGCTGGTACATCCTCATCACCAAGCTGTATGAGAGCCTGAAGATCAGCGGCGAGTCGCGTGCGGCCCGCAAGGGCTTCTTCAAGCATGCGAACCTGGGTGATGCAGCCAAGACGCTCAAGCAAGGCAGCGCGTTCCGCTTCATCGCCGAGACGGGCATCGAGGCGGACAAGCACCACGAAGGCGCGCTCACCGAGCACATCGACCGCAACACCTGGGTCACGATGAGCGTGCAGCGCTCGGTGGACGACGTGCAGTCGCGCATGCAGGATGGGCTGGCCTTCCTGGCCACAGTGGGTTCGACGGCGCCCTTCGTGGGCCTGTTCGGCACGGTCTGGGGCATCTACAACGCGCTGACCGCCATCGGCATCGCCGGGCAGGCGTCCATCGACAAGGTGGCTGGCCCGGTGGGCGAGGCGCTGATCATGACGGCCATCGGCCTGGCCGTGGCCGTGCCTGCGGTGCTGGGCTACAACTGGCTGGTCCGCCGCAACAAGGTCGCGATGGAATCGGTGCGCAGCTTCAGCGCCGATGTCCACGGCGTGCTGATGGGCGCCCGCACGGCGGCCCGCTGAAGGAGTCGCGCGCATGGCCATGACCGTGGGAGGCGACGGCGGCGACGAGGAGGTCGTGTCGTCCATCAACACCACGCCGCTGGTGGACGTGATGCTGGTGCTGCTCATCATCTTCCTCATCACCATCCCCGTGGTGACGCAGACGGTGCCGGTGAAGCTGCCGAGCGAGACCAACATCGCGCGGCAGACCAAGCCGGAGAACATCGAGATCTCGGTGAGCAAGGACGGCGACGTCTACTGGAACACCCAGCTCGTGCCCGACAACAACCTGCTGGTCGAGAAGCTGAAGAAGGTGGCGGTGATGAAGCCGCAGCCCGAGGTGCACATCCGCGGCGACCAGGAGACGCGCTACGAATCGGTGGGGCGGGTGATCTTCGCGGCGCAGCGCGCGGCCATCATGAAGATCAGCTTCGTGACGCAGCCGCCGGCGAAAGGATGACGCCATGGCAATGACATTGAAATCCGGCGGCGGCGATCCGGACGTGATGGTCGACATCAACACCACGCCGCTCATCGACGTGATGCTGGTGCTGCTGATCATGCTGATCATCACCATCCCGATCCAGCTGCATTCGGTGAACCTGGACATGCCGCAAGGCAATCCGCCGCCGCCTGCGAAGGAGCCCGTCGTCGTGACCATCGACGTCGACTTCGACGGCACGGTGCTGTGGAACGGCGAGGCGCTGGGCGATCGCGCGGCGCTGGAGTCGAGGCTGCAGCAGGCGGCAGCGCAGGCCGACCAGCCCGAGGTGCACCTGAGGCCCAACAAGCTCGTCGCCTACAAGAGCGTGGCGGCCGTGATGGCCTCTGCGCAGCGGCTTGGTGTGACCAAAATCGGCATCGTAGGCAACGAGCAATTCGCGAAATGAAGAATGCGTCGGTGGGACTGGCGATGCTTGTCGCCGGATGCGGTGCGTGGGCCCAGTTCACGCATCAGCCGCACATCGCGGTGGACAACACCGCGGCCGTCCAGCCCGAGGATGGCAAGAAGGCGGACACGGTGCGTGTGGAGATCGGCAAGCCGTTGCAGGCGGCCCAGGAAGCGATGAAGGCGCAACGCTTCACCGATGCCTTGGCGAAGATCGCCGAGACCGATGCTGTGCCGAACAAGACCGCGTACGAGGTGCTCACCATCGCCCGCATGCGCGGCGCGGCGGCCTTGTCGGCTGGGCAGGCAGAGCTGGCGCTGAAGTCCTTCGAGACGGTGGTGTCGTCGGGCCTGCTGCCGGCCGCCGAGCAGGCCAGGACGCTGCAGGCCATGGCCAGCGTGGCCTACCGCGCCAAGGACTACGCACGGGCCGCGTCGCTGGCACGCCGCTACTTTGACCTGGGCGGCAGCGATGCAGGCACGCGCACCGTGCTCGTCCAGTCGCTGTACTTGAGCGGAGGCCATGCCGACGCGGCCAAGGAGTTGCAGGCCGTGCTGCATGAACAGGAGAAGGCCGGACGCGTTCCGGACGAAGACCAGCTCAAGCTGCTGGCGAGCTGCCATGCGAAGCTGAACGATGCGAACGGCTACCAGGCCGTGCTGGAGCAACTCGTGGCCCATCATCCGAAGAAGGAGTACTGGACCGACCTGTTGCGTCGGCTGCCGCAGCGGCCGGGCTTCGCGCCACGACTGTCGCTGGACGTCTACCGGCTGCAGCTCGCCACGGTCGGCCTGGCCAGTGCGTCGGACCACGTGGAGATGGCGCAACTGGCGCTGCAGGATGCCTCGCCCGCCGAGGCACGCCGCATCGTGGACCGCGGGTTCGCCGCCGGCGTGCTCGGCACGGGGCCGGACGCCGATCGCCACAAGCGCCTGCGCGAACTGGCGGCCAAGGCCAGTGCCGAAGAGCAGCGCTCGCTGGCCAATGCGGACGCCGAAGCATCGGCCGCCGCGGCGGCTGCCAATGGCACGGGGCTGTTCAACCTCGGCTGGTCCCTGGCCCAGCAAGGCCAGGCCGACAAGGGCCTGGCCCTGATGGAGCTGGGCCTCAAGAAAGGCGGCCTCAAGCGGCCTGAGGAAGCCCGCCTGCATGCGGGGGTGGCGGCCTGGCAGGCCCGGCAATACGCCAAGGCCACCGCCTTGCTGAAGACGGTGGATGGCCGTGACGGCGCGGCCGACATTGCCCGGTTGTGGCTGCTGGTGCCCAACGATCCGTGAACAAGCGCGCAATAACCGCGGGGCATTAACAATTGCAATTCGCTGGTGGTGAGAATTTGATATCTACTCACCCTACAGAGTGCAGGGGAACTGCCCGTGATGGAGACAAGCAAACCGCGGATCCTCGTCGTGGACGACGAGAACGACATGGTGTCGTACCTGGTGGACCTGCTGCGCCAGTCCGGCTTCGAGGCCGACGGCGTGGGCAGCGGGGCCCTCATGCACGACGCCCTGGCCCGCCACGCCTACTCGCTGATCCTGCTGGACCTGCGGCTGAAGACCGAGGACGGGCTGACGCTCGCCCGCGAGCTGCGCCAGCACTCGGCCATCCCGATCGTGATGATCAGCGGCGCGAGCGATGAGACCGACCGCGTGCTGCTGCTGGAGCTCGCGGCCGACGACTTCCTCGTCAAGCCCTTCAGCCCGCGCGAACTGCTGGCGCGTGTGCGTGCAGTGCTGCGGCGCTACGCGGTCGAGACCGGCGCACCGCCGTCGAACGCGCCACGGCCGCCCAAGCCCACCAGCCGCGACCACGTCCGCTTCGGCACCTGGGTGCTGGACCTGGCCGAACGTGAGCTCGTCCACCAGGACGGCTCGCCCTGCGCCTTGACCCAGGCCGAGTTCCGATTGCTCGAAGCCTTCGTGCGGCAGCCCCAGCGGGTGTGGACGCGAGACCAGTTGCTGGAGCAGACGCGCAGCCTGGAGACGGAGGTGTTCGACCGGACCATCGACGTGCTCATCCTGCGCCTGCGGCGCAAGATCGAGCCGAACCCCAAGCATCCGCAGTACATCTGCACGGAGCGGGGCATCGGCTACGTGTTTGCCGCGCAGGTGACGCGAGGCTAGATGCGTCTCTTGCCCCGCTTCAGCGTCGACCGCGTGCGCACGCGGCTGCTGGCGGCGTTCACCATCCTGCTGCTGGCCGGCGTGGCGCTGGCGGTGGTGGGCTGGCTGGGCATGCGCAGCATGCAGCGGGAGCTGGCGGGCTACGAGGAAGAGGTGTTGCCAGGCATCGCCCGTGCACTGGAGCTGGCCGAACGCACGGCGCAGATCGCGGCCATCGCCCCGCATCTGGCGGACTCGCGCACGCCCGAGACGCTGGAGACCAATGCCGCCGTGGTGGCCGGCCTTCTGGACGACATCAAGCGCCGCTCGCTCACCCTGCCGCCCAGCGGCGAACTCCAGCCTGCGATGAGCCGCCGGCTTGAAGGCGTGGACCGCGATTTGTCCAACCTCATCATGCTCACCAAGCTGCGCCAGTCCATCGACTCGCGGCTGGAACGGCAGATCATCGTGCTCAGCCACATCGGCACGCGCATCCATGCGTCGGGTCGGCAGGGCAAGCCAGGCGATCCGGCGGTGGCGGAGATCTGGTCCAGCCTGGTGCTCGGCGCCACCACCGACAAGGCCGCGACGCTCGGCCGGCTGCAGGCCGACGTGGAAGCCCTGCTCATCGCCGCACGCCAGCGCCACGCCTTCGATGCCTTCGACGAGGAGTTCGTTCGCGAGGTGGAAGCGCTGGCCACCGGCCCTGACAACATCCTCAGCCTGCGGCGCGACCTGCTGGACTATGAGTCGCGCACCAACTACCTGGTGGCGCTCACCCGCTCCAATGCCGACCGCCTGAGCGACGAGGTGGCGCAGCACGTGGCCCAGCTGCGCAACACCGCCGCGCTGCGCAACGACAGCGTGCAGCGCGCCATCCGGCGCGGCGAGACCGGCATGCTGGTGCTGGCCATCGTCTGCGTGGTCATCGGCCTGGGGGCGACCCGCTATGTGCGGCGGCTCATCGCGCAGGTGGAGAACATCACCCACGTCATGTCGCGCCTCGCGCAGGGCGACGTGGCGCAGGAGACGCCGGCCACGACCCGGCGCGACGAACTCGGCGAGCTGGCGCGAAGCTTCGAAGTCTTCCGCGACAACCTGCTGGCCAAGCAGAAGCTGCTGGCCGACCTCAAGAACCAGCGCGAACTGCTCGAAGCCGTGCACGAGAGCCTCACCGATGCGCTCGCGGTGTTCGACCATGAACATCGGCTCATCCTCTGGAACCCGCAGCTCGTGAAGCTCCTCGGGCCGCTGGGCATCACGCCGCGCGATGGCATGACGCGCAAGGAGATGCTGCAGTCCCTGCCGCGCGGCACGGCCTGGTGCCACGCGGGCGATGCCGAGGCGCAGCCGCTGGACCCCGAGCGCATCGACGGCGTGACCGTGTTCGAGCACGTGGAGCTGCGCCTGCCTGAAGGCCAGGTGCTGGACCTGCGCAGCCGCGCCATGCCCGACGGCGGCACGGTGACGCTGATGACCGACATGACCGCGCGGCGCAACATCGAGGCGCAGCTGCAGCATTCGCAGAAGCTGGACGTCCTGGGGCAGCTCACCGGCGGGGTGGCGCACGACTTCAACAACTACCTCGGCACCATCCTCGGCAACCTCTCGCTGCTGGAGGAGCGCGTCGCCGGCGAGGTGCAGACCCATGCGCAGTGGAAGCGGGTGCAGCGCGCGGCCACCAGTGCGGCGGCCCTGACACGCCGGCTGCTGGCCTTCGCCAGGCGCCAGCCGCTGCAGGCCGAGCATGTGCCGGTCGACGAGATGGTCGAGGAGATGCAGGACCTGATCGAGTACAGCGCCGGGCCGCAGGTGGCGGTGAGCTTCGATCTCCGCTCCGAGCCGGCACAGCTCCACGTCGACCGCGGCCAGCTGGAGAACGCGCTGCTGAACCTGGTGCTCAACAGCGCGGCGGCCATGCCCGATGGCGGCGAGTTGCGCGTGGCGACCCGCGCCGCCGGCGGCATGGTGGAGATCGACGTCAGCGACACCGGCCGCGGCATTCCCGAGCACCAGCAGCGCCAGGTGTTCGACCCGTTCTTCACCACCAAGAAGGCCGGGGAGGGCAGCGGGCTGGGGCTGTCCATCGTCTACGGCTTCGTGAAGCAGTCCGGCGGCGACGTGGGCCTGCAAAGCCGCCTGGGCAAGGGCACGACGGTGACCCTGCGCTTCCCGGCCCAGGCGAGTGCCGCGGCCGCAACGGATGCGCGCCATGCCGCTGCCCCGCCCGTGCCGCTGGACAACGTGCACGTGCTGCTGGTCGACGACGACGATGCCTTCCGCGCCACGCTCACCGACATGCTGGTGCGCGAGGGACTGCGCGTCACGGCCGTGCCCTCGGCCGAGCAGGCGCTGACCCTGCTGGAGCGAGGGGCATCGCCCGACGTGATGTTGTCCGACATCTGCCTGGGTTCGGGCATGGACGGCCTGCGCTTCGCCCACCTGGCGCGCGACCGCTGGCCGGAATTGCCTCTGGGCTTGATGTCCGGCCTGTCGCCCGAATTGTTGCCCAATGCCGAGCAGTGGGACCCGGCCTTCGCCTTCGTGCACAAGCCCTTCGAACCGGCGCAATTGGCCCACTGGCTCGCCCGGCTGCTGGCCGATGCGAATGAAAGGCCTGAAACATCGTCTGCAACCTGATGACGATGCGCCGGCCGGGCTTTTAACAATCGAAATCTGGCATTCACCTGGACGCGGTCTGATGCGTCTCACGGACAAGATCACCGGAGACATCAGATGCAACGTTCGACCCAGACCGTCATTCAGGGCGCCGTCGGCGCCGCCGTGCTCGCTTTCGCCTTCGGGGCGCAGGCGGCATCCATCAAGATTTCCTGCTCGGGCGTCGGCCAGGAGCTGGAGTTCTGCAAGGGCGCTGCCGAAGCGTGGGCCAAGAAGACGGGCAATGAAATCCAGATCGTCACGCCGCCCAACGATGCGAGCGAACGCCTGGCGCTGTACCAGCAGGTGCTGAGCGCGGGCTCCGACAAGATCGACGTGCTGCAGGTGGATGTCGTGTGGCCGGGCCTGCTGGGGAACCATCTGCTGGACCTCAAGCCCTTCACCAAGGGCGTGGAGAAGGAACACTTCGCCGGGTTCATCGCCAACAACACCAACAACAACCGCCTGGTGGCCATGCCCTGGTTCGCCAATGCAGGCCTGCTGTTCTACCGCAAGGACCTGCTGCAGAAGTACGGCCAGAAGGTGCCCGACACCTGGGACGAGCTGGGCGCCTCGGCCAAGAAGATCCAGGACGGCGAGCGCGCTGCCGGCAACGACAAGATGTGGGGCTACGTGTGGCAAGGCCGTGCGTATGAAGGCCTGACCTGCGACGCGCTCGAATGGGTGGCCAGCTTCGGCGGCGGATCCATCGTCGAGGACAACGGCAAGGTGAGCATCAAGAACCCGAATGCCTCCAAGGCGCTGCAGACGGCGGCGTCGTGGGTCGGCGGCATCTCGCCCACCGCCGTGCTGAACTACGCCGAGGAAGAGGCGCGCGGCGTCTTCCAGGCCGGCAATGCGGTGTACATGCGCAACTGGCCGTATGCCTGGTCGCTGGCGCAGAACGACGACAGTGTCATCAAGGGCAAGGTGGGCGTGGCCACGCTGCCCAAGGGCGGCGCGGGCGGGCGCAATGCCGCGACGCTGGGCGGTGAATCGCTGGCAGTGTCGAAGTATTCGAAACATGCTGCCGAGGCCGCCGACCTGGTGATGTACATGACCAGCGCCGCGGTGCAGAAGGACCGCGCCATCCGCGGTTCGTTCAACCCCACGCTGGGCTCGCTGTACAAGGACCCGGAAGTCGTCAAGGCCAACCCCTTCATGGGCGAGCTGTACGGCACCTTCACGAGCGCGGTGGGCCGCCCCACCACGGTGACCGGCGCACGCTACAACCAGGTGAGCAACCAGTTCTGGAACGCCGCGCACGAGGTGCTGTCGGGCAAGGCCAAGCCGGATGAGGCCCTGGGCCGTCTCGAGGAATCGCTGACCCGCCTGTCGCGCGGCGGCAAATGGAACTGACCGCACGCGAATCCAGCGCGCTGCCGTCGAAAGGTTCCGAAATGAAGGCCAAGGCCACGGGCGGCCTGCGTGCGCAGCGCGTGCGCCGTGCCTGGCTGGTGACGCTGCCCATGCTGGTGGTGCTGCTGATGGTGGCCGGCTGGCCGCTGGGCCGCACCATCTGGTTCAGCCTCTTCGACGCCGAGCTGGCCCAGCTGGACTCGCGCCGCTTCGTCGGACTGGACAACTACATCGGCCCCGACGGGCTGCTGTGGTCCGGCGACTGGTGGCATTCGGTGGGCAACACCGTGGTGTTCGCGCTGCTGTCGGTGGTGCTGGAAACGCTGCTGGGCCTGGGCGTGGCGCTGCTGCTCAACCAGCCCTCGCGCATCCGCACGCTGCTGCGCGCTGCGATGCTGGTGCCCTGGGCGATTCCCACCGTGGTGTCGGCCAAGATGTGGAGCTGGATGCTGCACGACCAGTTCGGCATCGTGAACCACTACCTGCTGGCGCTTGGCGTGCTGAGCACGCCGCTGGCGTGGACGGCCGATCCCTCGCTGTCGCTCTTCACCATCGTGCTGGTGGACGTGTGGAAGGCCACGCCCTACATGGCGCTGCTCATCCTCGCGGCTTTGCAGATGGTGCCGGTGGATTGCTACGAAGCCGCGAAGGTGGACGGCGTGCCGGCGTGGACGGTGTTCAGCCGGGTCACGCTGCCGCTGATCATGCCCGGCGTGCTGGTGGCCATGGTGTTCCGCATGCTCGACGCGCTGCGCGTGTTCGACGTGATCTACGTGATGACCTCCAACAGCCGTGCCACCAAGAGCATGTCGGTCTTCGTGCGCGAGCAGCTCATCGATTTCGGCATGGTGGGGTATGGATCAGCGGCGGCCACCATGCTCTTCTTCTTGATCGCGCTCATCACCATCATGTGCATGGGACTGATGCGTCGCAGCAGCGACAAGGTGGCGGCATGAAGCGCATCGGCTACTACTTCGCCTCGCTGCTGTTCATCGCGGTGTCGGTGTTCCCGCTGCTGTATGCGGTGTCCAGCTCGTTCAAGCAGCGCACGGGGCTGTTCTCTCCGGAGATGCTGCCGCGCCACCCGACGATCTCCAACTACGTGGGCGTGTTCTCCGAGCAGCCCTTCGCCACCAACCTGATGAACTCGGTCATCGTGGCAGGCACGGTCGTCGCGCTGTCTCTGGCCCTGAGCCTGATGGCGGCGTGGGCCCTGGGCCGGGTGGAGTTCCGCGGGCGCGGGCTGTTGCTGCTGGTCATCCTCTCGGCCTCGATGTTCCCGCAGGTGGCGGTGCTGTCGGGCATGTTCGAGCTGGTGCGCTTCTTCGGCCTGTACGACAGCCTGGGCGCGCTGATGATCGCCGACCTGATGCTCACGCTCCCCTTCACCGTGTGGGTGCTGGTGACCTTCATGAAGCAGTTGCCCAAGGAGCTGGAAGAGGCCGCGGCCATGGATGGCGTGGGCGTGTTCACGCTGATCTTCCGCATCCTCATGCCGCTGCTGTGGCCGGCGGTGGTGGCCACGGGCTTGCTGGCGTTCATCGCGGCGTGGAATGAATTCCTCTTCGCGCTGACCTTCACCTTGTCGACGGAAGAACGCACCGTGCCGGTGGCCATTGCGCTCATCAGCACGCCCAGCGGCTTCGAGCTGCCCTGGGGAAAGATCATGGCGGCGTCGGTCATCGTCACGCTGCCGCTGGTGGCGCTGGTGGTGTACTTCCAGCGTCTCATCGTGTCGGGGTTGTCGGCGGGGGCCGTCAAGGGTTAGAGAAACCACATGCAAACCGAAAGCACAAAGAACAACGATTGGTGGGTCGGGGCTTCCATCTATCAGATCTACCCCAGGAGTTTCCAGGACAGCAACGGCGATGGCGTGGGTGACCTGCGCGGCATCACCATGCGGCTGCCCTACATCGCCGAACTGGGCGTGGACGCCATCTGGATCTCGCCCTTCTTCAAGTCGCCCATGCACGACTTCGGGTACGACATCAGCGACTACTGCGACGTCGACCCGCGCTTCGGCACGCTGGACGACTTCGATGCGCTCGTGGCCGAGGCGCACCGCCTGAAGCTGAAGGTGCTCATCGACCTCGTGCTCAGCCACACGGCGTCGGAACACCCGTGGTTCGTCGAAAGCCGCCAGGACAAGACCAACCCCAAGGCCGACTGGTACGTGTGGGCCGATGCGAAGAAGGACGGCTCGCCGCCCAACAACTGGTTGTCGCTCTTCGGCGGCAGCGCCTGGCAGTGGGACACGCGGCGCGGCCAGTACTACCTGCGCAACTTCCTCAGCAGCCAGCCCGACCTGAACTACCACTGCCCGCAGGTGCAGGACGCCGTGCTCGACGTGGTGCGCTTCTGGCTGGACCGCGGCTGCGATGGTTTCCGATTCGACGTGGTGAACTTCTACTTCCACGACAAGGAACTGCGCTCCAACCCGCCGCAGCCTGAAGGCCGCTTCGCTGCCGCCGTGCCGCGCAGCAACCCCTACGCCTTCCAGCGCCACCTCTACGACAAGACACAGCCGGAGAACCTCGTGTTCCTGCAGAGGCTGCGCGCCTTGCTGGACAGCCGCCCGGGCATCACCAGCATCGGCGAGATCGGCGACGACGAACAGTACGCGACGCTGAACCACTACACCACCGACGGCCGGCTGCACATGGCCTACACCTTCAACCTGATGGAGCGCGACTGCTCGGCCCGCTTCATCCACGGGGTGCTGGAGGAATTCCTGCGCGAAGCCGGCAGCGCCTGGGTGTGCTGGGCCTTGAACAACCACGACGTGACGCGCGTGGTGACCCGCTGGCAGTCGCTGATGGGCGAGGGCCCGCGCGTGGCGCCGCTGCTGCTGGCGCTCTTGGGCTCGCTGCGTGGCTCCATCTGCCTGTACCAGGGCGAGGAGCTGGGACTCACGGAAGCGGTCGTGCCCTACGAACTGCTGCAGGACCCGTACGGCAAGAGCATGTGGCCGGCTTTCGCCGGTCGCGACGGCTGCCGCACGCCCATGCCCTGGGAGGCGGCCCGCTCGCACGGCGGCTTCAGCGAGGTGCAGCCCTGGCTGCCGGTGCCGTCGGAGCATCTGCAGTCCGCGGTGGACATCCAGCTCGGCATGCCCGACAGCGTGTTGCGCCGCTACCAGTCCTTCCTGCGCTGGCGCAACGGCATCGCGGCCCTGAAGTCGGGCTCGATGACGCTGCTGCCGGCCCACGAGCAGGTGGTGGCCTTCGAGCGCCAGCTGGGCGACGAGCGCGTGCTGTGCGTGTTCAACCTCTCGAACACCGAGGCCCGCTACGAGGCGGAGTTCGACGTGGATGTGCGCCCCATCGACGGCCATGGCTTCACCGGCACGTGGGACCAGGCCGAAGTCGTCCTGCAACCGCACCAGGCCTTCTTCGGCCGGCTGGTGCCCCTGACGCTGAGCAAACCCTGAGGAGACCGCGATGAGCCGCATCGACCTGCGCAACGTCAACAAGCAATTCGGCAACGCCACCATTCTTCGCGACATCTCGCTCACCATCGACCCGGGCGAGTTCTGCGTGTTCATCGGGCCCTCGGGCTGCGGCAAGTCGACCTTGCTGCGGCTCATCGCCGGCCTGGACGATGCAAGCTCGGGTGACATCGAGATCGAAGGCAAGCGTGTCAACGACCTGCCGCCCGCGCAGCGCAACGTGGCCATGGTGTTCCAGAGCTACGCGTTGTACCCGCACATGACGGTCAAGGAGAACATGGCCTTCGGCCTGCGCCACCAGAAGCTGCCGGCCGCCGAGATCGAACAGCGCGTGGCGGAGGCTTCGCGCATCCTGCGGCTGGACGGCTTGCTGGACCGGCGCCCGCGTGAACTCTCGGGCGGCCAGCGCCAGCGCGTGGCCATCGGCCGCGCCATCGTTCGCAAGCCGCGGGTGTTCCTGTTCGACGAGCCCTTGTCCAATCTCGATGCGGCCCTGCGTGTGCAGACCCGCGTGGAGATCGCCAAGCTGCACCGCGGCCTGGGTTCGGCCAGCATGATCTACGTGACGCACGACCAGGTGGAGGCCATGACGCTGGCCGACAAGATCGTTCTGCTGCAGCCGCTGGCCGGCCGCGATGACATGCTCAGCGTGGCGCAGGTGGGGCATCCGCTGGAGCTGTACCACCACCCGGCCAACCGCTTCGTGGCGGGCTTCATCGGGTCACCGGCAATGAACTTCATCGACGCGCGGGTCACCGGCACTGCCGAAGGGCGCGTGTCGGCGAAGGTGAACCAGCTGGCCTGCGATGCGCGCCTGTCCGCATCGGGGCTGGTGGAGGGCGAACCCGTCACCCTGGGCATCCGGCCCGAGCACGTGGTGGTGGGGCAGGGCCCGCAGCATGCACGCGTGAGCCATGTGGAGCACCTGGGCGAGCAGAGCTACGTCTACCTCGACGTGCAGGGGGTGGCCATGCCCTTGCTGGCCAAGACGCACCGCGACGACATCGCGATCGATGACGACCTGCCGTTCATGCTGCCGCCCGAAGCCATGCATGTGTTCCGCGCCGACGGCATGGCGCAGGCGCGGCCCCGCTGAGTAGCTGCCGCCGGCGCTTCGCCTGGCCGGCCATGCCTTCGTTTTGACATCCGCATCTGGGTTGGGCCGGTCCTAGATTGGTACTCCGAAAGACAAGGAGACCAGGATGTCTGACATGAAGATCGCAGCAGGCTTTCTGCAACCGAGCCAGATGGCCGCCGAACTCAACGTGTTGAAGAACGCGTTGGATTTCGTGGCGAAGCTGCTGCAGGGCGACCTCCAAGGCGCCCTCAAGGATTTCGCCAAGACGTGTGACGCGCTGCAGCAAGCCGCCCAGGGCGGCCAGCAACCCGCGCCGGGCCAGGGGATGGACCTGTACGCCTTGCTGCGCGAGATCCTCGAACAGGGCAAGAAGGCCTCGCAGGGCGGACCGTCCGGCCAGGGCAGCGATGCCACCCAGGGTGCGCAGGATTGCCAGCAGACGCCTGCGGCCGGCAACGTCGTCGGGCCGGTGCTGGAGAAGCTGCAGATCGACGATCCGCAGCAGCAGCAACCGCAGAAGCAGGCCGACGCGCCCGAGCAGCGCAACAGCCCGGTGCAAGGCAAGTCATCGTCTGCCGACGCCGGCAATGCGCCCGCCGGTGTGCCGAAAGACATGTGGAACGACGACGTGGAGGTCGGCAAGAAGACCGGCGTCGACCCCTACGTGCTGGCCGCGCAGGAGGAAAAGGAAAGCCAGTTTGGCAAGGCCCTGGCCGGCAGCCCCAGCGGAGGCGACGGCATCCTGCAGGTCGAGCCCAGCACGCGCCAGGCCTATGCGGCGAAGTTCGAGGCCAAGATGGGCCACGCCTACGACCACAGCAGCCAGAAGGACCAGATCGCCATGGCCGCGGTCATCGAGGCGGACAAGGGCGGCAGCACCACCAACATGCTGGAGAAGTACAACGGCGGCGACAACTGGGCGCCGGGGGCCACCGACTCGTATGGGCGGCAGATCAAGGCCGATGAGTACGCCGCGTCGGTGACGGCGCGGGCGGAGCAGATGAGGAACGGCGGCTGACGCCCTGACCGACCGGTCAGCGCGCAGGTCCTGCGTCGCGTAGGTTTGTTGCATCCGGCACTTGCTTGCCGGATGCTTGCTTTTGTGGCGCGCTGAGCCATGAAAGCTTATTTCGCAATTCGTGTCATTGAGCTGAAAAGTCGAAAGGACATTTCGGCGCCCTCCCGATAGACTTTTTCACATTCGGGATGCAGTCCAAGAGAACTGCAGTCCCGATCGCCTCGCCTACGTCCATCGACGCCTGCTGCGATTGCGCGAACCCACGCGGTGCCTTCATCGACGGCATCGCGACGTCTTCCAATCAAATCCGAGGGTGTCTATGACCATGCTTCATCGCCTGGCGATGTGTTTCGTCTCGTCCGTGCTTGCCTGCATTTCACTCGTCCATGGAGATGCGGCGCACGCCCGCCCGTTCGACGACATCAAGAAGGATGGCCGCATCATTGTTGCGACCGAAGGGCAGTTCGCGCCGTTCAACTACTTCCAGGGCTCCCGGCTCACGGGTTTCGAAGTCGACATCGCCGAGGCGATGGCGCAGCGCATGGGCGTGAAGATCGAGTGGAAGGCACTGAGCTTCGATGCCTTGCTGGCGGGCCTGCGCCAGGACCGCTGGGACATGGTGATCGCCTCCCACGGCATCACCGAGGAGCGCTCGCGCGCCGTCACCTTCAGCAATCCGCACTACTGCTCGGGCGGCATCATCGTCTCCAAGGGCGAGGGTGTGCGCACCGTGAAGGACTTGTCGGGCAAGGTCGTTGCCGTGCAGATCGGCAGCACCTACTTCGACAACGTCAAGAAGACCACCGAAGCCCGCGAGGTGAAGACCTTTCCGCAGGATTCCGATGCACGCGCTGCGCTCATCACCGGCCGAGTGGATGCCTGGGTGACCGATCGTTTCGTGGCCAAGGCCGCACTCGAAGCCAACCGTGCCAGCGGCATGCAGCTGGGCGACATGGTGTTCGTGGAGCGCATCGCATCGGCCGTGGCCAAGGGCAACGGCAGCGTGGCGAGCGAGATCAACAAGGCGCTGGCGGCCATCCAGGCGGACGGCACCTACGACGCCATCTCCAGGAAGTGGTTCGGCGAAGACATCCGCTGCAAGTGACGCCCAAGGAAGCACACCATGAATACCTTGTCGCTTTGGCCGGCCTTCTGGACCCGGCAGCAGCGCAGCACCGCCACCATCGTGATCGTCGTTGCCCTCATGCTGGCGCTGCTGTGGACCATGGCCGGGCCGTTGTCCATCGCGCCTGAACCCATCGGCAACAACGCGCAGTCATTTGCCGAAGGCACGCGCATCACCTTGCAGCTCACCGTCGCCGCGGGCGCGGCAGGGCTGCTGCTGGGCATCATTGCCGCGCTGGGCCGGGTGTCGGCGTTTGCGCCGGCGCGCTGGCTGGCGGGCCTCTACATCTGGATCATGCGCGGCACGCCCTTGCTGCTGCAGGTGCTCTTCGCATTCTTCGCGCTGCCGGAACTGCTGCCGGTGCTGAAGCTGGATGAATTCTCCGCGGCCTGCCTGGCGCTGGCCTTCAACGTTGGCGCCTACAACGCGGAGGCCATCCGGGCGGGGCTGCTGGCCGTGCCCCGGGGGCAGATCGAGGCCGCTCGCTCGCTGGGCATGTCGCGCTGGTTCACCTTCATCGATGTGACCTTCCCGCAGGCCTTCAAGATCGCCTTGCCGCCGCTCGTGAACAACCTGGTGGCCTTGCTCAAGGACTCGTCCCTGGCGTACGTCATCGGTGTGGTGGAGGTGTCGCTGGTGAGCACGCGCATCCAGGCGGCCACCTTTCAGCCGGTGCCGTGCTACGTCACCACGGCCTGCATCTACCTGGCTTTCACCACGCTGATGACGCAGGTGTCCGATGCGATCGAACGCCGCTTCGATGTCGAAGGGAAGCTCTCATGATGAAGCTCGTGTCCGTGGCGCGGTCGCGCCAGCGCGCAGGCCTGCCGCTCATCACCGTCGACAAGGTCAACAAGGCGTTTGGATCGGCACACATCCTCAAGGACGTCTCGACCTGCTTCCACGAAGGCCAGGTCACCGTCATCCTCGGCCCGTCCGGCTCGGGCAAGAGCACGCTGCTGCGCATGCTCAACCGCCTGGAGACGCACGACAGCGGGCGCATCGTGGTGGATGGCATCGAGGTCTGCGACAAGCTCAAGGAGCTCGATGCCCTGCGCAGCGAAGTGGGCATGGTGTTCCAGCAGTTCAACCTGTTTCCGCACCTCACGGTGCTGCAGAACGTGTGCCTGGCCCCGATGCGCGTGCGCAAGACCAGCCGGGCCGAGGCCCAGGCCGGGGCGATGGACCTGCTGGATCGCGTGGGCCTCAGGGACCACGCGCACAAGTACCCATTCGCGCTCTCCGGCGGCCAGCAGCAGCGCGTTGCCATCGCCCGGGCCTTGGCCATGACGCCGCGGGTGATGCTCTTTGACGAACCCACTTCGGCGCTCGACCCGGAGATGGTCAAGGAGGTGCTGGACGTGATGAAGAAACTCGCGGCCAGCGGCATGACCATGATCGTCGTCACCCACGAGATGGACTTTGCGCGTGAGGTGGGAGACCGCATCCTGTTTCTCGACAAGGGCAGCGTCGCCCAGGACGCCACGCCCCAGCAGTTCTTCGGATCGCAGCAAAGCGATCGCATCCGGGCCTTTCTAGGACAAGTCGCCAGGTAGGCCCCACCACTCTTTCCCAACCCCAGGAGGGATTCATGTCATTCAAGCACAGCGCACTGGCGTGCGCGGTGGGCGCGTTCGCGTCTGCATTTTGCGCATCGGCGGCCCAGGCACAGTCGGCGGCCGATTTTGAACAGCTTCGGCAGGAGTTGAAGCGATTGAAGGAAGAGATGCAAAACTTAAAGGTGCAGAAGGCACCTGCTCCTGCGGTCGACGCGGCAGCGATCAACGATCGGGTCGAGCAGTTGGAGATCAAGTCCAAGGACGCCGTGGTGGCGGGGGACATCGGCGGGGGATTGCGCATCCCCGGCTCGGAGACCTCGGTGCATCTGTACGGCTATGCGGAAGCCCACCTCGTCCATGACCTGAAGGCGCCCGGCCCGAGCGACCTCTTCACCGACTTGAGTTTCCAGCCGCTGGACAGCGCGGACGTTCCGCATGGCCGGACCCGGTTGACGGCGTCGACGTCGCGCCTGGGCCTGGAGACATCGACACCCACCAGCACCGGCACGTTCAACACCCGGCTGGAGATGGACTTCTACAGCTACGGCGACGGCAACCGGAACCGCCTGCGGCTGCGCCATGCTTATGGCGAATACCACGGCTTCCTGGTGGGCCAGACCTGGTCCACCTTCATGGACCTGGACGACCTGCCCGAAACGGTGGACTTCAACGGGCCCATCGGTGCGCCGTTCTCACGCCGCACCATGATCCGCTACACCTACGGTGACCCCAGGGCCGGCTACAAGCTGACGGTGGCGCTGGAAGACCCGCAGGACCAGTTTGGCGGCGGCAGCCAGGCCGAGCGCCTGCCGCAGTTCGTGGCCAGGTTCGACAAGAGCTTCGATTGGGGCGCCATCAACATGCGGGGGCTGGTGCATGAGAAGCGTTCGGCCACCGAGACCCGGCGCGGGTACGGCGTGGGCATCGGCGGCAGCTACAAGCTGAGCGACAAGGACCTGCTGATGGCGCAGTACACCCGTGTGGATGGCGACATCGACCAGCTCTACGGTTCCAACGGCTATGCCATCGACGGCACGACAGGCACCATCAGCTTCGACCGCAACCGCGGCTTCGTGGCCGGCTACAACCGCAACTTCAGCGACAGCCTGCGCGGCACCGTCGCCTTCGGGATGAACAAGGGGAAGACGGCGGCGGCAATCGACAACCGCAGCCTGAGGCAGCTGTTCGTCAACCTGATCTACTCGCCGATCAAGAACGTGGAACTGGGTGGCGAGTATGTCCACGGACGGCGCGAAACCTTCACGGGGGAGGTGGGCACGATGTCGCGGATCGACTTGATGGGGCGGTACAGCTTCTGATTCGGCACTTCGAAAGACAAGGGCGGCAGCACCGCCAACAAGCTGGAGAAATACAACGGCGGCGTCGGTGATGGCTCGGGCGGAGCAGATGAAGGCAGGCGCCTGATTTCAGATGGCTTGCTTTCGGTCCATTCGGGCCGGTCGCCTGGTCACACTCTCATACAATCTTCCGCCATAGGGAGGGTGAGGCGTGTGACTACAACAAGATTGCCAGGGCGCAACAAGCGGCGCCCTGAAGCAGGACCGTGGCAATGCATCCGCTGGTTTTTCCATGCTGCCTTGGCCGCCTGGGTGTTGGCAATGTCGGGTTGCGGCGGTGGCGGGGATTCGCAGGCGACGGCTACGGTGTCCATCGCGAATGTCCTGACCGAGCCGATCGGAGGTTCGTACCTCAGCGACGACGATGCATCAGCGCAAACGTTTTTCCAGTACGACGTCGTTGGCGACAAGGGCCTGCTCAAGGCAAACGGAGTCTTCGTGCGCGTCGACGATCCCGCAGGGCTCTTCAATGCTCATTGGGCGACCTTTGACTGGCAGGCCGGCCGAGGCTTGTTCTACATCTCCGCCTATGTTCCGTTTTTGCCCGTAGGCTCGAGTCAGGGTGCGGTCAAAGTTTGGTTGTGCGCGGATGAGCAGTGCAAGATGCCCCTGGCAGGTTCGCCGGTCACCGTGCCCTATTCGATCCACGTATCTCCTGGATTGGCGTTCAACCAGCTTAGTCCGCCATACGACGAGATCACGATCGAGTCGTCCTTTGGCGAGGTGACGGATCTGGCTGCCATCCCACTCACCGTGCCGGACGGCACAACGAGCATCAGTGTTTCGCCCGAGCTCGGGGGCCGGCGGGGTCAGTCCGTCTTTGTCGAGTACCCGTTTCTCGAGGACAAGACCGCGGTGGCTGCTCGCGCAGAACTCCTGCCGACGCCCAAGTTGATTCTCACCGGGCAGCTTCGGCCTGTCGGCACGTACTACACGATAGTCACGGTCACAGCGAACTACGCGTACAGCACTGGCGAGCAGGCCCAGACCACCAAAAAACTCGTCGTCACCTACAAGGTCAACGATGCTGGGGGGACCAAGTATCTGCTAGACCCAGCGCGTCTATCATTCGAAGTCAGCCCACAAATCGATTCAACTTCAAGCCCCATCAAGATATTGGGCTCCGGCGGAGGCATCGCGTCTTATTCGGTCGAATACCTGCCACCTGATGGCTCCGGCAACCTGGATGCGGGGCCGCAAGCGTGGCTTGAACTGAATGACCAAAGCGTCATGCAGACGTTGCCATGGCATTGGACCAACGCCATCGCTATTCGTTGCAACGTTTTTGTCGGCGAGAAGGTGGAGTGCCTTGCGCCAGGCCGCTACGAAGCGATCTTGCACCTGAAGGTTTGGCAGGCCGACGGCAGCACCTTGGATGTTCCGATGCCGATGTCCCTGTCCGTCAAACCCTGACCAAGAAAGACGGATACCGAAACAGCAATGACGAGGGTAGGCGCGAACCGCTCAGACCATCAAATCCCAAGGCTTCGACAACCTTACCGCCCCGTTGATGATCCCCACCATCGAATAGGTCTGCGGGAAGTTCCCCCACAGCTCCCCCGTCTCCGGCTTCAAATCCTCCGACAGCAGCCCCACATGGTTGCGGTTGGCCAGCAGCGACTCGAAGATCTCGCGCGCCTGCTGCGTGCGCCCGATGCGCGCCAGCGCATCGATGCGCCAGAACGAGCACACGTTGAACGCCGTCTCCGGCTTGCCGAAGTCGTCGGGTGCTTCGTAGCGCCGCATGAAGGGGCCATCGCACAAGGTGGCCTCCAGCGCCTCCACCGTGCTCACGAAGCGCGGGTCTTTCGGGTCGATGAAGCCCACCTCGGCCATCAGCAGGATGCTCGCGTCCAGGTCCTTGCCGCCGAAGCTCTCGGCGAAGGCCTTGCGCTTGTCGTTCCACGACTGCGTGAGGATCTTCTCGCGGATGATGTTGGCCCGCTCGCGCCAGTACACATGCCGCTGCACCAGGCCGCGCACGCTCGCGATCTTGGCCAGCCGGTCGCATGCGGCCCAGCACATCAGCGACGATGAGGTGTGCACCCGGGCGCGCGTGCGTAGCTCCCACATGCCGGCGTCGGGCTGGTCGTGGAAGCGCCAGGCCTGCTCGCCCATGCCTTCCAGCGCCACGAAATCCGCATCGTCGGGCCGCTTGAACAGGCGGTGGTCGTGGAAGCTCTGGGCCGCGCCCAGCACGATGTTGCCGTACACGTCGTACTGGAAGTGCTCGTAGGCCTGGTTGCCCACGCGCACCGGGCCCATGCCGCGGTAGCCTGAGATGTCGGGCACGAAGCCCTCGGTGAGCTGCTTCTCCAGGCCGATGCCGTACAGCGGCTGCACGTGGCCGCCGGCCGCGCCGCGCACCACGTCATTGAGCCAGCGAAGGTAGTCCTCCATCGTGCCGACTTCCGACAGGCTGTTCAGCGCGCGCACCACGAAGAAGGCATCGCGCAGCCAGCAGAAGCGGTAGTCCCAGTTGCGTTGCGTGTTCGGCGCTTCGGGCACGCTCGTGGTCATCGCTGCGACGATGGCGCCCGTCTCTTCGAACTGGCACAGCTTGAGCGTGATGGCCGATCGGATGACGGCGTCCTGCCATTCCAGCGGCAGGGCCAGGCGGCGCGTCCAGTGGTGCCAGTACCAGGCGGTCTGTTCCTCGAATTCGCGTGCGGTGTCCTCGATGCCCGCGGGCAGCGTCTCGTCGGGCCCCAGCAGGAAGCTCACCGGCGTGCGTAGCGAGAAGGGCGTCTCGTCAAGCACGTAGGTCAGCGGCGCATTGGTGTACAGGCGCAAGGTGGTGCCCGGCATCACGAAGCGCAGGTGGTTGCTGCCGCGCGTGATGGACGGCTTGATCGAGCCCCAGTCGCCGCGCGGCCGGATGATGAAGCGCACGCGAGGGTGTCCGTTCAGCGGCTTCACGCGGCGGATGATCTGAGCTGGCCGGAAGGGACGGTCGCGCGTGAAGAAGCGCGGCGCGAAGTCCACGATCTCGATGCCTTCGCCCTGCGAGTTCCAAAGCCGCGTGCGCAGGATGGCGGTGCCGGGGTCGTAGGCCTGCTCGGACTTGGCGAAGCCTTCGAGCTCGATGCCGAAGCTGCCGTCGTCGGGCAGGCCGTCCTTGCTGTCGAGCAATGCGTGGAACACCGGGTCGCCGTCGAAACGCGGCATGCAGCACCACACCACGGTGCCCCGGCTGTTGATCAGCGCACTGATGGCGCAGTTGCCGATCATTGCAACATCGAGTCCGGCGGGTTGCGCGGCGCGGACGGTGGTGGTCGGACCGGTCATGCGGAAGACTCCTTCTTTGCTGACGAATATACAAACCTGGCAGCAAGAAACCCGCCCGATACCAATGAAGCGGTGCAGGCGCGCCGATTGCCCTTCACGATACGGCCGTCCAGGGCCTGAACGATTTCAATTGTCACAGCCGTCCCGTGAAAACACTTCGCTTACAACTTCGCTTCCTCATTCCGCTGCTGCTCACGCTCGTCGCGGCGGCCTATCTTGCGCTGCCGCTGATGGACCAGCTCACGCTGCGCTGGTTCGCGCGTGACCTGAACGCACGCGGCGAGCTGGTGGCCAACACGCTGTCCGATCCGGTCGGCGAGTCGCTGTTGCAGGACAACAAGCGGCGGCTGCAATCGCTCATCGACCGCGCCATCCAGGATGAACGCATGGTGGCCATCGGCTTGTGCACGCCAGACGGCACGATGCTCGTGCGCACCGCGCAATTCCCGAAGAGCCTGAGCTGCGCCAATGCCAGCGTGATCTCGCAGCAGCCCGAGCCGCGCCTGCGCATCGACGGCGGTCCGGTGCACGTGGGCGTGCATCCGGTGAACAACGAGACCGGTCGCGTGGCCGACCTCGTGCTGCTGCACGACCTGAGCTTCGTCGATCGGCGCAGCCTGGACACGCGGCGCTACCTCATCGTGCTCATCTCCTGCCTGGGCCTGGTGATGGCGCTCATCACCATGGTGGTGGCACAGCTGAGCTGGCGCGGCTGGGTGTCGGGCGTGCGGGCCATCATGCGCGGCGAAGGTCTGCTCAGCCCGATGCTGGCTCCGTCGGGCGGCAACAGCGCACCGCCGCCCGAGCTGGAACCCTTCGCTGCCGACTTGCGCGCACGGCTGCGCGACCTCGAAGACGAGTACCGCCGCGCGCAAGGCCCCGAGGCCGAGTGGAACCCCGAGCGATTGCGACAGCTGCTGCACACGCGCATGCGCGGCGACCAGGTCATCGTGGTGTCCAACCGCGAGCCCTACATCCACGAGAAGGAAGGCGAGCACGTGGTCGTCAAGCGCCCGGCCAGCGGCCTGGTGACGGCCGTGGAGCCGGTGATGCGCGCCTGCTCGGGCACCTGGATCGCGCACGGCAGCGGCAGCGGCGACAAGCTGGTGGTGGACTCGCGCGACCGCGTGCGCGTGCCCCCGGGCAAGGAGGAATACACCTTGCGCCGCCTGTGGCTCACGCCCGAGGAAGAGCAGGGCTACTACTACGGCTTCGCCAACGAAGGCCTGTGGCCGCTGTGCCACGTGGCCCACGTGCGGCCGGTGTTCCGAGAGAGCGACTGGGAGGCCTACAAGCACGTGAACCAGCGCTTCGCCGATGCCGTGGTGGCCGAGGCCCGCAGCGAAGACCCGATCGTGCTGGTGCAGGACTACCACTTCGCCCTGCTGCCCGCGATGATCCGCAAGCGGCTGCCGCGCGCCACCATCCTCACCTTCTGGCACATCCCCTGGCCCAACCCGGAGAGCTTCGGCATCTGCCCGTGGCGGCGCGAGATCCTGCAAGGCATGCTGGGCAGCACCATCCTCGGCTTCCACACGCGCTACCACTGCAAGAACTTCCTGGAGACGGTGGACCGCTACCTGGAGGCGCGCATCGAGCACGAGCATTCCACCATCTCGTTCCAGCAGGACACGACGCTCATCGAGGCCTACCCCATCTCCATCGAGTGGCCCACCGACACGATGGTGTCGCGCTGGCCCAGCGTGTCAGCCTGCCGAGCCAAGCTGATGGAGCGGCTGGACCTGCCGCACGATCACAAGGTGGCCGTGGGCGTGGACCGCTTCGACTACACCAAGGGCATCCTCGAACGGCTGCATGCGGTGGAGCGCATGCTGGAGAAGTACCCTGAGTGGATCGGCCGCTTCAGTTTCGTGCAGGTGGCCGCGCCGTCACGCAGTTCGCTGGAGGAATACAAGTCCTTCCAGGATCGCATCCATCGCGTCACTGCGCGCATCAACGAGCGCTTCGGCCACGCGGGCTATGCGCCGGTGCACCTGCTGGCCCAGCACTTCGGCCATGAGGCGGTGAACGAGCTGTACCGGGCTGCTGACGTATGCTTGGTGACCAGCCTGCATGACGGCATGAACCTCGTGTGCAAGGAGTTCGTGGCAGCGCGCGACGACGAACAGGGCGTGCTCATCCTCAGCCGCTTCGCAGGCGCCGCGCGCGAGATGCCCGAGGCGCTGATCGTCAATCCGTACCACGTGGAGGAGCTGGCCGATGCGCTGCTGCGCTCCATCACCATGCCGCCGGCCGAGCAGCGCGAGCGCATGGCCAGCCTGCGCATGACGGTGCGCGAGTTCAATGTCTACCGATGGGCGGGCCGCATGCTGGCCGATGCCGGTCGCACGCGGCTGCGCGAGCGCATCGAGGCCCGTGTTCAACGCCACCAGGACCACCACGCTGATGCGGCACCTCTTCTGCACTGAAGGCGAGGACGCGCTGCAGGCCGTGATGCGGCTCAAGCCGCTGCTGGCTTTCGACTTCGACGGGACGCTCGCGCCCATCGTCGAGCGGCCGGACGATGCACACGTGCCGGAAGCGGTGTCGTCGTCGCTCATGCGCCTGAGCGAGCTGCTGCCGGTGGCGGTCATCACCGGGCGCAGCGTGGCCGACGTGAAGCCGCGGCTGGGTTTTCATCCGCGCTACATCGTGGGCAACCATGGCGCGGAAGATCCGACGCTCGGTCCGCCATCGTCGGCCTCGCAGGCGCTGGATGCGATCCGCCAGCGCATCGAGCTGCGTGCGGATGGCCTCGGCCGTTGCGGCATCGAGGTGGAGGACAAGCAGTTCTCGATCGCGCTGCACTACCGCCGCGCACCCGACGCGGGCGCGGCGCTCGTGTGCATCGAAGACCTGCTGCAGGGCACGGAGCCCGTCAAGCGCTTCGGCGGCAAGTTCGTGGTCAACGTGATGGCGGTGGGCCTGCCCGACAAGGGGGATGCCCTCGCCACGCTGGTGCGGCGCGAGGGGGCGGGCGGCGCGGTCTTCGTGGGCGACGACGTCAACGACGAGGCGGTGTTCATGCGCGCCACGCCGCACTGGCTCACTGTGCGGGTGGGGCGCGACGACCCCTTGTCGCGGGCCATGTTCTTCCTGGACAGCGACAAGGAGCTGGTGCAGGTGCTGGAGCGGATGCTGAGCCTGGCCGTTGCCTCGTAGGCAGTGGCGTGCGCCAGGCGGCTACAGTGGCCGCCTGGCGACACAGGGAGGTGCCCGCATGAAGAACAAGGACGGCGTCGGCGCGGCGCTGGCGGCGGCAGCGGTGGTGTTGATGCTTGGGGGCTGGCTCCTGGCGCGTCCGGAAAAGAAGGCGCCGCCGGGAGCCGTTGCGCCGGCCGATCCTGCCAGCGCGGCGGTGCTGGCCAACCGCGTCGCCATGCACAGCTCCACCACCGCAGGCAAGGGGACACCGGCGGAGCTGGCGCTGTCGCTCGGCAATGCCTGCATGGAACGCGGCGACCCGGTGGCCGCGGAAGAGTTGTACCGGGCCGCGTTGGTCCAGGACCCCGGCCTGTCCATTCTGCATTCCGCGTTGGGTGCCAGCCTGCACCTGCAGAAGAAGTTCAGCGAGGCGGGCGCCAGCTACCGTCGAGCCCTCGAGCTCGATGCCACCAATCTCTCGGCACAGGTCGGCGTGGCAGGCATCGCCTCAGAGACCGGCCACCACGATGAAGCCGTGACCTTGTTCCAGAAGGCGCTGCAGCAGGCCCCGGACGAGCCGGTGGCGCTGTGGGGCCTGGCCGTGAACTACCAGTTGCTGCACGACCCCAGGGCGGCCGAGACTTTTCGGCGGTACCTGGTGGTGGCGCCGCCGTCCGACAAGACGGAGTACGCCAAGCGGCAGCTGGCGGTGCGGTAGCCCTGCCTCAGCCGCCCGTGGCCTCGGCGATGCCCTCGCACAGCGTGTTGAGCAGCGCTGCCTCGTCGTCGGCCAGCTGGCCCGCGCACAGCAGCGCCGCGCGCTGGATGGACCGCAGGCGGAACAGCAGTTCGTCCTCGATGGCCTGGACCTCGGCGGCATCCTGCGACGACACCGCCTCGGGGCTCCACAGACCGCTGGCGTTCCAGCCCAGGCGCAGCCGAGCGAGCAGGTGCTGCGCCAGCATCACCGCGGACTTGAACTTCTCTGACCGCGCCATCGGGATCAGGGCATTCGCGTTGCTTTGCGCGGACCGCAGCGCCTCGCCGATGGTCTCCAGCCGATTGCTCACCTCTTCGACGCTCATGGACGCCTGCAGCACCGGTTGAACGCGCGCCGCATGGGCGATGGGGCCGATCCACGCGAGGTCGTATTCGCCCGGCACGGCGCGCAGCGCCACGCTGGCATGCGACAGGTGGGCCTGCGGCTTGCGCAATGCCGCCAGCGTGCCTTCGGTGGCTGCCAGCATGCGGCCCAGCGGCGACACCTGGTCGCCCGCCAGGCAGTGCGGGTAGCCGGTGCCATCCAGCTTCTCATGGTGCTCGGCGATGGCGCGCGCCACGTCCGGCGGGTAGTTGGTGAGCTGCTCGATCAGCAGCTTGCCCACGTGCGGATGCACCACCAGCTGCTGGTAGCTGCGGACGTCCAGCGTGCGGTCGGCATCGGCCTCGCCGAAGTGCGGGTCGATGTACATCTCGCCCAGGTCGTGCAGCAGGCCGCACAGCATGGCCACGCGCAGGTCGCGCGTGCCGCCGCCATGGGCCAGCGTCAACGCGCCGCACAGCGCCATGGCCTGGATGGCGTGGTCGAAGGAGTCGGGCCGTGAGGCCTGGCCGGCCGTCAGCAGCAGTTGTGCGACGGGGTGCAGCGGCAGGTGCACCGCAGCATGCACGATGTCATCGGCATGCGGGGCGAGCAGCGGCTTGAGCGGCGTGTCCTGCTCCAGCAGCTGTTCCACGGCCACGAGCAGCTGGCGGGAGTTCACGCCATCTTCGGCGATCAGGCAGGCTTCCAGCGGCTGGCGCAGCTGCCGGTCCAGCAGCTTGCGCTGCAGCGCCTGCGACACCGGCTGGTCGCGCGCCCACAGCTTGATGCCGGAGACGTCGAAGATGTCGCGCGAGGCGATGATGGACTTGGTCTGGCTCGCGTCGAGGATGGTGGCCAACGCATGCGGGTTGGCGGTGAGGAAGCCGGCGCGTGGAGCGGGGGAGTTCATGGCAGTCTCCTGGGGGGCCAGGGCCCAACGACAGACCCTTGTTCTCGGGTTTTCGACGGGCCGCCAGGAGACTCAAGCGCGGAAGTGTGTCCAGGTGTGAGTGGGGAATCAATCGAAGCTGTCGCTACCCCCGCCGCCGGTGTCCGAACTGCCGCTGTCCCACCCACCGCCATCGCCCGACCCGCCGACGTCGATGCTGGGCGAGGAATCGCCGCGGTCGAAGTCCTCGATGGGCGTGTAGCCGCCGCTGCCACCACCGCCGCCACCGCTGTCACGGCGCTCATGCGCCTGCGCGCCGCCGCTCATCATGCTGCCCAGCACCACGCCGGCCGCCAGGCCGCCGAGTGCCGCGCCGGCGCCGCCGAATCCGCTGCCGCCCTGGTTGGGCACGCCCATGCCCATGTTCTGGTTGGCCATCTGCGCACTGCGCATGCGCTGCAGCTCCATCTCGCGCTCGGCCTCGATCTCGCTCGGCCGGCGTTCGCCGCGGGTCTCGGCGGCGATGTCGCGCACGCGGCGCCACAGGTCGATCGAGGGCTGCAGGTCATCGCGGGTGGCGAGCGTGGCCAGGTGGGCCTGCACGTCGCCCTGCGCGCGCATCACGCGGTCGGACATGGCGAGCTTTTGCTCCATCGTCAAGTCGCTGCGGGTGTCGATGAACTTGCCGGCGTCGCGCAGGTCGTTGAGCGCTTCCTCCAGCTTGCCCTTGATGGCCGCCTTGTCGCCGCTCATGCCTCGCGACTTGGCCGAGCGCACGGCCCAGAAGATGAACACGACCAGCACGATCAGGCCGATCCACAGCCAGCCGCTGCCGCCGGAGGACTTGGGTTCCTTGTACGGCGTGACCGGCGAGCGTTCCACCGTCGCGGGCATTGTCTGCTTGGGCGTCGGGTTGTCGATGCGGGGCGTGGGGGCTGGCGCCGGCTTGTCGAGTGCCGCTTCGAGCTTGGACAGCGAGGCCTTGTCGGAGGCGAACTTGAACTGCGGGTCCAGCTCCTTGGCGGCCGAGAGGTGCTTGCGCGCCTCGTCGAGCTGGTTCTCGCGGAACTTGACCTGCGCCTGCCAGTAGTGCGCGAGCGCGTTGTCGGGGTGCTTGGCCAGCACGTCGGTCAGGCGAGTGTCAGCCTGCGACCAGCGGCCGGCCTTCATGTCGGCCTGGATGTCTTCCTTGCTGCCTGCAAAAGCCGACATGGCCGCCACTGCGATGACCACGCTGACGATGATTCGGGACACGGACGATGTTTTCATGGCGCCTCCTATCTGGCGGTGACCTGTTCGATTGCAAGCGTACCCCAAGCCCGTGAAGGCAGAATCCGCGCCGAGGAGATGGAAGACCGATGGTCGTGAAACGGCGATTGCGCAATGCGCCTGCCTGGCATGTGGAACCGGAGGCGCCGGGCACCTGCCCCTTGTGCGGGCGTGAGCTGGTGCTGGGCGAGAGCGTGGACGAGCACCACCTGGTGCCCAAGAGCCAGGGCGGCACGGTGAAGGAGCAGATGCATCGCATCTGCCACCGGAAGATCCACGCCACCTTCACCGAGAAGGAACTGGCACGCAGCTACCACACCTGGCAGTCGCTGCGCGAGCATCCGGTGATGGTGGATTTCATCGAGTGGGTGAAGGACAAGCCGCCGGAGTTCTACCGGCGCAACGCGAGGTCGTCGGCGAAGCGGTAGGAACGCCGTCATGCATCCCGCGCGGCGGACGCCAGGCATTCCAGCACGCGGTTGGCGGTGAGGCCGATGGCATCGGGTCGAATCAGCGCGCCCACGGGGGGCATCGGCGCACGCAAGGGCAGCTTCAGTTCGACGAAGTGCTGCGCGCGGATGCCGTCCAGCACCGCGCTGCGCGGTGCCGGAAGCACGACATCGCCGGCTTCCAGCAGCGCCACGACCAGGGTGTTCACCACGGTCTGGATCTCGTGCTCGCGAGGCACCATGCGCGCGCGGCGGAAGGCGTCGTCGATGAGCGTGCGCACCGCGAAGCCGCGCGGCGGAAGAATCCATCGACTGTCCGCCAACTGCTTCAGGCTGACGCGGGGCAGGCCGGCCGCCGGATGCCGACGACCGGCCACCACCACCGCCTGGTCCTTCAGCAGGGGCACGAAGCGGTGGCCGAGAGGCACGCCCGCGGGCTTGCGCAGCAAGGCGATGTCCAGCGCGCCGTTGGCCAGGAGCTCCATCTGCCGCTCGATGGACTCATCCACGATCTCCACGCGAAGCCCTTGCTGCCGCAACGCAGGCAGGGCGAGCGACACGATGCCCGGCACCGCCGCGGCGATGACGCCGATGCGCACCGGCCGCTCGCCCGCCGCCGCGTTGGCCGCCAGCCCATCGGCTGCGACGCGCATCGATTCCATCACCGACCACGCATGCCCGATGAGCAAACCGCCGGCCGGCGTGGGCCGCATGCCTCGGGCGTGGCGCTCGAACAGGCGCGCATCGAGCAGGGATTCGATCTCGCGCAGCATCTGCGTGGCCGCCGGCTGACTGATGTGCACCTCCTCGGCTGCCAGGCGCAAGGTGGTGTGCACCGACAGCGACACCAGCAAGCGCAGGTGCTTCAATCGCAGGCGCGACAGCATGCGCTCGTGGATGACCGTCGAGCTCAGGGCAGTGGAAGCCATGGCATAAGCCCAGCTTATTGCCAGGCGCAAATTCGATTGGATTCGGATCATGCACCTTTCTAAGCTGTGCCGGGTTGCCACTTATTAATCCTTCCCATGCGAGTTGCCTTCCGTTGCCTCCCGACCCTGGCCGCCTTGGCTGCCGCGGCTTGTCCGGTCCTGGCGCAGACCGCAGCGCCCTCGGGTGCCGAATCCCTCTACCCGCTCATCGAGCAGCGCAGCAAGGCCATCGAGCCCCGGCTGATCGCCTGGCGGCGCGACATCCACCAGCACCCGGAGCTTGGCAACCAGGAGAAGCGCACTTCCGCGCTGGTGGCCAGGCATCTGCGATCGCTGGGCTACGAGGTGAAGGAAAACGTCGCGGTGACTGGCCTGGTGGCCGTGCTGCACGGCGGCAGGCCCGGCCCGGTCGTGGCGCTGCGTGCCGACATGGACGCGCTGCCGGTCAAGGAGCAGGTTGACGTGCCCTTCGCCTCCAGGTCCCGTGCGGTGTGGGACGGCAAGGAGGTGGACGTGATGCACGCCTGCGGCCACGATGGCCACGTCGCCATCCTCATGGCCGCGGCCGAACTCTTCGCGCAGATGAAGCCACAGTTGCAAGGCACCGTGAAGCTGCTGTTCCAGCCGGCCGAAGAGAAGCTGCCCAAGGCTGAAATCGGCGGCGCGCGGCGCATGCTGGCTGAAGGTGCCTTCGACGGTGACAAGCCCGACGTGGTGTTCGGGCTTCACCTCAGTTCGGGCCTGAACACCGGCGTCATCGGCTACAAGGCCGGGCCCATCACCGCCAGCTCGGACAACTTCCAGGTGAGCGTGAAGGGCCGGCAGACGCACGGCTCCATGCCCTGGGCCGGCGTCGATCCCATCGTGATCGGTTCGGAGATCGTGATGGGTTTCCAGACCATTGCGAGCCGCCAGGTGAATGTGACCAAGGAGCCGTCGGTGCTGACCGTGGGCACCTTCAACGCCGGCAGCCGCAGCAACATCATTCCCGACGGCGCCGAGATGAGCGGCACGCTGCGCACCTATGACGACCAGATGCGCACCTTCATCATGAAGCGCATGGACGAGACGGCTCAGCACATCGCACTGAGCGGTGGCGGCCAGGCGCATGTGCACTTCGATGAAGACGGTTATGCCGCCACGGTGAACGACCCTGCGCTGACGGCGCGCATGGCGCCCAGCTTGCAGCGCGTGCCCGGCGCGAAGGCGGTGGTGGTGCCCAAGGCCACGGCAGGCGAGGACTTCTCCTTCTTTGCGCAAAAGGTGCCAGGCCTGTTCGTGTTCATCGGCGCCACGCCGCCGGGGCAGGACGCAGACAAGGCCGAGCCCAACCACTCGCCGCGCTTCAACCCCGACGAGGCCAGCCTGCTGGTGGGCGTGAGGACGCTGGCGCACCTCACGGTGGACTACATGGCCAGCGCCCAGGCAAGGTAGGCGCATTCCTTCTCCCTAGATCGACGCCTGCTCCTTCCTTGCATGCGCACTGCACGGCGCCTAAGGTTGCTGGGACGCCGCTGCTTGCCTGCGTCGGCTGTCACCGTGCAATGTCATCAACAGGGAGAGAAGCCATGGCTGACGCATCTTCGGAACTGGAACGCATGCTGGAGTTGTGGAAGGCGATTCACGGCGGTTGCTGGCCCGGACCGCCGCCGGACAGGAAGCTGAACGCACTCGTCAATGAAGTGGTGAGCGGGTTCGCGCTGTTGAACATGGCCCATGCCTTCAACGATGCCGCGGTCGCCAAGCAGGTCCAGTCCATCGCAGTGGAGAGCCTGAACAAGTCCTTGCCCGCGGTGCAGCACGCGATTGCCCGCTAGCCTTCGCTTCTTGCTGCGCTTGGGTGGGCCTACTCGTCCAGGTAAGTCCAGGTGTCCGCGCCGTCGAATCGGCGGATGCGGACATCGCCGATGTCCTTCGGATCGAAGTTGCGGATGTTCACCGCCATGCGCGGATGCTCATTCGGGTCCAGCGGCTCCCAGTGCGTGACGCAACCGCAGGTCTTGCAGCGGCAGGTGCGCAGCGTCTTGTCGCCCCAGACGTAGCCCTCGGTGTTCTCCGGGTGGCCGCCGATGCGCACGGTGCCGTACGCGTAGTAACCCCACAACCCGCCCACGCGGCGGCACAGAGAGCAGTTGCAGTTGGTGACGGCCTTGGGGGCTTCGGGAATCTCGATGGTGACGGCGCCGCAGTGGCAGGTGGTGGTGAGCATGTGCGTGTCGTGGTCAGTGTGAAAGATGAGCCTTGGCACGCGCTTCGTACCAGGGCAGGCATTGCGGGTTCGCCATGGCGTCGCGGTTCACGACCTTGTCCATGGGCTGGCCGAGGAAGGCCTTCTTGATCGGCACCTCCTGCTTCTTGCCTGACAGCGTGCGTGGAATCTCCGGCGCCTGCACGATCTCGTCGGGCACGAATCGCGGTGACACCGCGGTGCGGATCGCATCGCGGATGCGGCCGAGCAGCGCGTCGTCCAGCGACAGGCCTTCGCGCAGTGCGACGAAGAGCGACATCCAGCTGTCGCGGCCGAGGTATTCGAGGTCGATGACCAGCGAATCGAGCACCTCGGGCAGCGCCTCCACGGCAGAGTAGATCTCGCTCGTGCCCAGCCGCAGTCCGTGGCGGTTGATGGTCGCGTCGCTGCGGCCGTAGATGGTGCAGCCGCCGTCCTCGTCGATCTTCAGCCAGTCGCCGTGGCGCCACACACCGGGGTACACATCGAAGTAGCTCGACAGGTAGCGGGCATGGCCTTCGTCGCCCCAGAAGTACAGCGGCATGGACGGCAGGGGCTGGGTGCAGACCAGTTCGCCCACTTCGCCAATGACGGGCTGGCCCTGTTCGTTCCAGGCTTCCACGGCGCAGCCGAGTTCGCGGCACTGCATGCGCCCGACGGTGTGCGGCAGTTCGCGGTGGCCGCCGATGAACGCGCCGCAGAAATCGGTGCCGCCGGAGATGTTGTTCCACCAGATGTCCGGTGTGCCGATGCGCTCGAACTGCGCCGTGCCCCAGCGCTGCACCTCCTCCGACAGCGGCGAGCCGGTGGAGCCCAGTGCGCGGATGCGCGAGAGGTCGCCGCAGGACGCGAGGTCCACGCCGGCCTTCATGCAGTTGGCATAGAAGGCCGCGCCGCTGCCCAGCACGGTGACGCGGTGCCGCGCGGCGAAGCGCCACAGCACGGTCCAGTCGGGCTGGTCTTTCGAGCCGCCGGGGCTGCCGTCGAAGATGCAGATGGTGCTGCCCGAGGCCAGCCCGCCCACCTGCGCGTTCCACATCACCCAGCCGGTGGAGCTGTACCAGTGGTAGCGCTCGCCGAAATTGTTGGCGCTGTAGCTCGCGCCCAGGTCGTTGTGCTTGCCCAGCGCCGCCATGGCCATGAGGATGCCGCCGTGCCCGTGCACGAGGGCCTTGGGCAGCCCGGTGGTGCCGCTGGAATAGACGATCCACAACGGGTGGTCGAAGGGCAGCCATTCGGGCTCGAAGGCATCGGTGGCTGCGTCATGGCGGGCCATCGCATCGGCCAGGCTGAGCGCCCCGTCGATGCTGCGGCTGACATGGGGCGACTCCATCACCAGCAGGTGCCTGACGCTGGGCAGGGCATCGCGCAGCGCTTCGACTGCGGCGGTGCGGTCGATCGTCCGGCCCGCGTAGAACACGCCGTCGGCCGCGATCAGCACGCGCGGCTCGATCTGCCGGAAGCGGTCCACCACCGCCGCCGCGCCCATGTCCGGTGCGGTCACGCTCCAGACGGCGCCGATGGACGCGCAGGCGAGGAAGGCGACGATGGTCTCGGGCACGTTGGGCATGCATGCGGCCACGCGGTCGCCGCGCTGCACGCCCAGCGCCTTCAACTCCAAGGCCAGCGAGGCGACCTGCCGCTTCAGCTCGGGCCAGCTCGTTTCACGCACGCGGCCGAGCTCGTTGTCACTGACGATGGCGGGCATGCCCGCCGCATGCGCCGGTGCCACATGCCGCAACACCCGCTGCGCGAAGTTCACCTGGGCCCCGGGGAACCACACCGCGCCCGGCATGTGGCGCTCGGCGAGCACGGCGGTGTACGGCGTGGGCGATTGCATCTGCTCCGAATCCCAGATGCTCTGCCAGAAGGCGTCCAGCTCGGTCACCGACCATCGCCACAGCGCGTCGTAGCTGTCGAACTGCAGGCCGCGCTGCTCGCGCAGCCAGTCCTGGTACAGGCGGATCTGGGGAACGAAAGGTGCCTTCATGGACCGCAAGCTTCGGCGCAGACGCCCGTGCGGTCAATGCCTTGCGGGACACCGAGTCTTCCCAATCGGCCCCCAATCGGCGACCATGGCCCTTTCGATACGGGCGAGACCGATGGGACGACTGGATTCATGACCCGCGCCGCTGACGCGTTCAAGGATCGCACGGCGATCGTGACCGGCGCGGCGTCGGGCATCGGCCTGGCGCTGACCCGGGCCTTGCTGAAGGCCGGCGCCCGGGTGCTGATGGCCGACATCAATGCGCCTGCCCTGACCCGCGCGGTCGAGAGCCTGTCGGTGCATGCGCCGCAGCTGCAGCATGCGGCGGTGGACGTGACCGATGCCGAGGCGGTGCAACTGCTCATCGACTTCGGCGTCGCCCGCATGGGCCGCATCGACTACATGTTCAACAACGCCGGCATCAGCGGCATGCCGCCGGTGGCGCAGGCGACGCTGGGCGACTGGCAGCGCATCGTGGACGTGAACCTGGGCGGCGTCATCAACGGCGTGCACGCGGTGCTGCCGGTGATGCGAAGGCAGCGCGGCGGGCACATCGTGAACACCGCCTCCATCGCCGGCATCATGCCGGTGCCGGGCATGGTGCTGTACGCCACCACCAAGCACGCGGTGGTCGGGCTGTCCGAAAGCCTCAGGCTGGAGATGCTGCCCGAGAACATCTTCGTGAGCGTGGCCTGCCCGGGCGCGGTGGCCACCGGCATCTGGGGCAAGCAGGATGTGCCCAGGAGTGCCTTGCCTGCCGACGTGGCTGCCGATGAAATCCTGCGCGGCGTCGTGAAGCGCGACGGCATCATCGTCTTTCCCGGGCGGCTGCGGCGCGGCTGGAAGTTGTACCGCTGGTTCCCGAGGAAGATGGACAAGGTGCTGATGAAGATGGCGCGGTGAAGCGGTGAAGCGGTGAATGCATGTTGACGCAATTCCGGAATGCCCGCGCGGTCCTGGCCGGCCTCGCGCTTGTGGGGGCGCTGGCGCTGCCGGCCCAGGCCGTTCCGCGCAACCAGCACCGGATCGTCGCTGGTTCCATCGTGAACCTGCGATCGTCGGCCGATGACAAGTCCGAGGTGCTGGCCCGCGTGCCCATCGCCACCCGGGTCGAGCTGCTCTCCACCGAGGGCACCTGGTGCCGTGTCCGGGTGCCGCGAAGCGCACTGACCACCGGCGAGGCCACCGGCTTCATGGCCTGCGACCTGCTGCGGATCCATGGCTATTCGGCCGACGAGATTCTCGGGATGACGGCCTCAACGTCGGGCCGGGTGCACCGCGACCGCAGCTGGGGACCGGTCACCAGTGAAGACTACGCGGCCTGGGCGATGGCCAACGAGCGCGCCTTCTGGTTCTCGCCGTCGCTGCGCTGGCTGTTCAACGTCGATGCTGCCTACCGTTCCCGGGCGCAATTGGCCGGGCAGGACATGCGGGAGGCGTCGCACTGGGCGACCCTGCCGATGCGGCGATTGTTCGAACGCGGCTTCTCGACCTCCGGTTTCACGCCCACGCGCTTGACCGTCATGTCCGAGCCCGAGCCCTGGGGCTTGGGGTCCGACGGCGCGGCGCTGGTGCGAGCGCTGATCGCGGAAGTGGTTCGCGACCATCCGCGGACGGCGACCGAATCCTCGTTCTTCCACGAGAGAAACGAACTCGCGGCCGTCGTGGGGGGCGTCTTCATGGCGCGAAGCGAGGATGATCGCCAACTCCTGGCTCGCAGCCAGGCAGCGGATGACCTCGCGGATTGGGCGCTCACCAATCTGTCGGTCACCGTGCGTGGAAGCTTCGCTGCGCCCATCGGCCTGCGGCCTGGCGCGCAAGCCGCGGCCGACACCTTCGGCCGGATCGAGCTCGACTTCCAGGACCTGCAGGCCAATGCCATCACTGAATCCGGAACAGTGCAAATGCGGGTCGACAAGATGTCCTTCGGGTCAGTGGATGCCTGCGCCTCACCGGGCTTCAACGTGGTCCTGTCGGGCAAGCGCACGGGGGCGATGCCGCAGATGCTGGTGCTGACGCGCGAGCCGGTATCGCCTGGTGTGCGTGCCGTGCGCAGAAGCTCCGCCGTTTCCAGGATTGGGAGCCTCACGCTGACGGAGGTCTGGACGGCGGACCTCGACGCGGACGGCATTCCGGACCTGATGACGGTCGTTGCGACTTTGCCGGTGGGCGAGTTGCCCACGGCCGGTCCCGGGCCGCGCATGCACAAGCGCGGGTACCGTGCCTGGATGCTGGCCAACATTGACCACCAGTGGGTGAAGGTCGCCGAGTCCGTCCAGTGGCAGTGCGATGGCGAAACCCAGGTTCTCAGCGGATGACGGACAAGCCAGCAAAGCCGACGCTGGTGTTGTTGCCCGGAATGGACGGTACCGGTGAACTGTTCCAGCCGTTGCTGGCGGCGATCAAGGACGACTGGCCCGTTTGTGTCGTCCGCTATCCGTGCGAAGAACCGAAGACCTTCGACGAACTCGTCGAATACACACGATCGTTGCTGCCCGATGGGCCACTGGTCCTTCTCGGGGAGTCGTTCTCGGGGCCGGTCGCCGCATCCCTTGCCGCCGGATTGGGCCGTCGCTTGAAGGCGCTCATCTTCGTTGCAAGCTTCATCCGATGTCCACGGCCGAAGCTGTCTTCATTGGCCTTTCTGGTGAGCCTCGTGAATGTGAAGCTGGCTGCCCGGATGGCGCCGCTGCTTCTGCTCGGCCGGAATACCGCGCCCGAACTGCGCCAGGCGGTCCGCATGGCCGTGGGGCGGATCACCTCTCGGGTCTTGCAGTCGCGGCTGAGGCAGGTGGCGATCGTCGACGCCACACCGAGTTGCACAAGCATCGAGTGTCCGACGCTGTACCTGCAGGCAGCAAATGACAGGCTGGTGCCGGCTTCCGCAGGCCTTGCCGTCCAAATGGTCATTCCAGGTGCTCGGATTGTCCGGTTGAAAGCACCGCACGGGCTGCTCCAGACCCGACCGGAAGAGGCTTGGCGCGAGATGCATGGGTTCATCGCTTCACCTTGCGCCTAGCAGGGTCTCACGATCCCGTCATCACCGCCCGGCATCGTGCACGTGACCCAGCGAGCCATTTCATTGGCTTTGCGCGCCATCACGCCATGCGGCGAGGGATTCCCCCCAATGCACGCGTGAGGTGCGCCTCTAGCCTTCACCGGCTCTGCCCCCGCACTCCGGCAACACCGTGCGGCCTGGCGTTTCTGTTTTCCCACCGCAAACCACAAGGCCAAGGAGACACAGATGAGGAGTTGGATTCCCGCATTCGCGCACAAGGCGCATCACATCACGGGAGGCACCAGCTCCCGATTCCGCACGGCGCTGCGCACCCTGCTGCCCACGCTGGCTCTGGCGGCTCTCGGCTCGCAGGCCGTGGCCAACACGCTGACCCAGAACGTGTCGTGGACCATCGACCGCGCAGGCACGTCGACGAAGTACCGCATCGTGGCCTACGGCGACTCGATCTACGCCGGCTACAACGGCTCCATCCTCAACGCGGCGAAGTACTCCGCGCCCACGGTGGATGGCGAATACCTCTCGGCGCTCTGGAATGCCGACATCGAGAGCGTGCGCCGCGCCAAGTCCGGCGCGGTGGCTTCGGATGTCTACAACAACAAGATCGTGGCCGAGAAGTCGTACATGCAGGCGAGCTCCACCCGCGTGGTGACCTTCGAGATGTGCGGCAACGACGGCCTGCAGGCACGTTCGGCCTTCAAGAGCCAGACCGGCACCTGCGACTACTCCGGCATGAACACGGCCGTGAGCAACTGCAAGACCTACGTCGCCGCGGCGATGGACTTCATCAACGCCAATGCCTACGCCGGCACCAAGGTGAAGATCATCTCGAACCTGCACTACCCCGGCTACGCGGCCGACAACGTGCAGAGCTCGTGCAAGGACGCGTCCACCGGCGCCACCGTGAACCTGCAGGAGAAATTCCTGCCCAAGCTCGCCACCATCAACTACTGGATGTGCGAGTACGCGCGGCAGAAAGGCTTCCAGTGCACCGACAACTTCGCGCAGTACATGGGCGCGGACTACGACAGCAACGGTGACGGGCAGGTCGACTCGGAGGCTTTGCGCTACGTCGCCGGTGAAAGCGAGTCGAGCTACGTGACGCGCATCACCTCGACGCTGCGCTCGACCATCCGTGACGCCAACACGCACTTCGTGTCGGCGGGCACCAGCTACGACTACATCCAGTCGGACGACACGCACCCGACCTACACGGGCGGCACCGTCACCGCGGGATTGTTCGGCGGCACCACCGGCTCGGGCGCACCGCGCTACACCTCGTTCACCGGCGGCAAGAGTCCGATCTGGAACCAGTACGGGCACGAACGCATGGGCTGGGCGGTGTCCACGTCCAACCCGCCGTCGCCCTGAGTGGCTCAGCGCTGTACCGTGGACGGACCGCGCCGTTCCAGTCCTGCGCCGGCTGATGAAGCGGGCGCAGGACGGCCATGGGCGCCGTCTTTCGGGTACCTGGCCATCGCGGCGGTGATCGTCGCGAGCGGCCTGGTGTGGTGGGCGATGTCGTCCACCTCGTCGCCTGCAGCGGCTGCAGACGATGCTTCCGCGCAGCTTCCGTCGCCCGCGGCATCCGGCAGCACGGCCCCCACTGCACCGGTGCTGGCGTTCGCTGCATCGAGCGTGGTGCAGCCTGCCCCCATGCGTCCCACGCCCGCGGCCAGCGAGAGCGAGCCCCGCACGGTGCAGCAGGTGACGCCCCAGCGCGACCCCTACGGCGACCAGACGCCGGACATCTCCGACTACATCAACAAGGGCGAGAAACCGACCATGGGCGAGGTGATCGACCGGCTGCACCGCGCAGGTGTCTACACCGGGCTCGGCGCGTTCTCTCCACCGGGCACGCGACCGCCGCTGATGGGCATCGCGGTGCCCGAAGGCTTCGTGCTTCCCGAAGGCTACGTGCGCCACTACCAGGCGACCGACGACGGGCAACGCATTGAACCCATCCTCATGTTCGCGCCCGGCTTCCAGCTCCATGACGCAGCGAACCGGCCCATTGCGATGCCCAAGGACCGCGTGGTGCCGCCGGAGCTGGCGCCGCCGGGCATGCCCATTCGGCGCATCGCGATTCCAGCGCCGATCGAATCCGGAGGGCCTGGGCGTTGAATGCTTCCACCTTCTTCGCCAAGCCTGGCGTTCGGATGATGTCGGGCGTGCTCGCCAGTGCATTGGTGGCGAGCCTGTATGCACGTGGTGGAGTCGCCTGGGTGCTCGGTTTCGTGGCGCTCGTGCCCTGGCTTCGAACGCTGGACGCGACGCGGACGATGGCCGGCGCATTGCTCAGCGGCTATGCGATGTCGGTGGCTTTCACGCTGGCCGTGTTCGGCTGGTTCGGCAGCGCGATCGGGAACTACACGCAGCTCGGATCGGCCACGGGCCTGGTGGTGCTGCTCGTCGCCGCGCCGCTGTTCCAACCCCAGTTCATCGTCTTCGCGTTCGTGCGGCAGTGGGCTGCGCGCTGGCATGGTGCTGCGGTTTGCGCCTTGGCCGGCGCGGCGGCGTGGGTCGCGGCCGAGTGGTGCATGCCGAAGATGCTCGGCGACACCCTGGCCTACGGGCTGTATCCATCGAAGCTGCTGCGCCAGGCGGCGGACGTGGGCGGCGCGGCAGGGCTCACGTTCGCGATGTTGCTGGCCAATGAAAGTGTGCGTGCTGCGTTGGCTCACCGAGGCGATGGCCTGCGAGCCATGGCTCGGCCGCTCGCATTGGCAGCGCTGGTGCCCGCGTTGCTGGCGGGCTATGGCTTGGCGACGCTGTCGTCTGCCCCCGCCGCATCGGGCAAGCCGCTGCGCATGGGGCTCGTGCAATCGAACATCGTCGACTACGAACGCCTGCGCCGCGAGAAGGGCGCGGGTGCCGTGGTGCGCGAGGTGCTGGACACGCACTACGCCATGAGCCACGACGCCGTCGAGCGCCAGCACGCGGATGCGGTGCTGTGGTCCGAGACGGTGTACCCGACGACCTTCGGCCATCCCAAGAGCGAGGCGGGTGCTGAGCTGGACCGCGAGATCCTGGGCATCGTCAATGCGGCCAATGTGCCGTTCGTGTTCGGCACCTACGACCGCGACGATGCGGGCGAGTACAACGCCGCCGCCTTCGTCGTGCCGGGCTCCGGCCTGCTGGGTTTCTATCGCAAGACGCGCCTGTTCCCGCTCACCGAATACGTGCCTGCGTGGCTCGACGGGCCGGTCTTCCGGCGCTGGTTCCCCTGGACCGGTTCGTGGCAGCCCGGCACGGGCGCGCGCGTGTTCCCGCTGCGCCTGCGCGACGGGCGCGAGATCCCGGTGCTGCCGCTGATCTGCCTGGATGACATGGATGCCGCCCTCGCCATCGATGGTGCACGGCTGGGCGGGCAGGCCATCCTCACGCTGTCGAACGATTCGTGGTTCAGCGACGATCCGCTGGGCGCCGAGCTGCACCAGGCGGCTGCAGCGTTCCGCAGCATCGAGACGCGATTGCCGCAGTTCCGCGTCACGTCGAACGGCTACAGCGGCGTGATCGACGCGACGGGCACCGTGATCGCCGCGACGCGCATGGGCGAGCGCACGCTGGTGATCGGCGACGTGCCGGTGCGCGAAGCGCCCCGCACCTTGATGCTGATGTGGGGCGATTGGGTTGGAAAGGCCAGCGCAGTCTTCCTTCTGCTGCTGGCCCTGACGACGCTCCTGCGGTGCTGGCACGAGCGCGTCGCGCAGGAAGCGCCTGGGCTGGCCGCGCAGGCGCTTCCTGCCAGCGTGGCCATTTTGCCGGCTGCGGCCCGCATCACCACGGCTGTGCTGCGTGTCTTCTCCCGAGGCAGCTTGCTGTGGATGGTCGCGGCGGTGCTCCTCGGCGATGGCGTGCTGCAGGCGAACCCGCTGGCGCAGATCCGCATGTTTGCGGCCTTGTTCCTCGCCCCCGAAGCCGCCGCATGGTTCGTGCTGCTGGCGTTCTCCGCGCGAGCGTCCATCGATGGCGGCGCACTGGTGTTGGCGCGCGGCTCGCGCAGGCTGGAACTGCCCATTGGCGACATCGCCTCCGCCGACGCGTGGCGCCTGCCCATTCCGGGGCCGGGTGTTTCGCTGAGATTGAACGACGGTCGGCGCTGGCGTTACGGGCTGGCACACCATGACCCGCTGGCGCTGGCACAAGCCTTGGCTGACGCCGTTGGTGCCCCATCGCCTCAGGCCAGGCCGTCCCGCGCGAGCGCCTACGCGCAGGCACGCGAGGCCGTCCACCGGGGCTTGCTCGACCGGCCGTTGGCGAAGTTCATCGTGCTGCCGCTGATGCTCACCATCCCGGCCTTTCGCCTGCACCAGCACATCGCCTACGGCGGCAGCTTCGGCGAATACCAGGCCTTCGGGCTGAGTGCCTACCTGACCACTTTCGCGCTGTGGTGGGCCGGCTGGGTGATCGGCGTGGTGCTGTGCGCCGCAGCACTGCGCGCGGCCATCGAAGCGGGGACGATGGCGGCCGTGATGTTGCGGCCAGCCCAGGTCATCGGCATGCGGCGGTGGCTGGAACGGCTCGGTACCGTGGCGCTCTACCTGGGCCTGCCGTCGTGGCTGCTGATGCGCATCGTGGCGAGCTGAAGCCCGCCGACCTCATTCCTTGGACAGTTGCGGGGCCGGCGGGTTCTGGTCCGCGGACTTCGGGTGCACCCACACCAGCCGCACTTTCGTGCGAGGGTCCGCCGGATTCGGGCACTTCATGTCGCCCCCACCATGGAAGCCGCCGGTCGGGGCGCAGATCCGCTGGCCCTTTGCATCGAACAACGGGTTGTACTGGTCGCAGCACGGGGCGATCTCGAGGTAGGCGGGCTGCCCCTCGCGGGTGATCTGCCAGATGCCCAGCGGCGCCTGTTCTTCGGGCAGGCCGTCATAGCGCTTCATCTTCGAGACCAGCCAGGACGGCAGGCCGTCGCGGGGCACGCGGTCTTGAGCGAAGGCACTGGCGGACATCAGCAGTGCCAGGGCGACGATCTGGGATCGGATCGGCAGGTTCATGGTGGACGGTGAGCAGTCGTGGTGACGGTACCCAGTCTTACGTCGATGCGGCCGTTTCGGGGTGAGTCTTGAAGCGCTGCGCATACAACTGGCTCAGCCAATCGACGAAGACCCGCACGCGCGGCGAAAGCTGCCTGCGATAGGGATACAGCGCCGACAAGGGCATGTCGGGGCTGGGCCATGGCGCCATCACTTCCACGAGCCGCCCGGCGGCCAGATCGTCTTCGACGTGGAAGCGCGGCAACTGGATCAGCCCGCAGCCGCGCAGCGCGCACAGCACGTAGTTCTCGGCATCGTTGACGCTGATCCATCCGCCCGGAGAGAAGTCCTTCGAGACGCCATCGACGACGAGGGTGAGTGGGTAGTCGATGCCGCCGCTGCTGGAGAAGAACTTGACCATCTGGTGATTGGCAAGGTCATCAGGGTGGCTCGGCGTGCCGACGCGGGTGAGGTAGTCGGGGCTGGCGCACAGCACTTGCGGCATCACCGCGAGGCGGCGCGCCACCAGGGCCGAGTCCCGCAGCGCTCCGGCACGGATCACGCAGTCCACGCCCTCGCGCACGAGGTCGACCAGGCGGTCGCCGCTGCTGATGACGAGGTCGATGTTCGGGTAGCGCTGGTGGAAGCCGGCGATGCTGGGCAGCACGATCTTGGTGGCATGGGTGCCGTGCATGTCCACCCGCAGCGTGCCGCGCGGGTTGGCCGCAACGTGCCGCAGTGAAGACTCCGCATCGTCGAGTTCGCTGAGCACGTGCACGCAGCGCTCGTAGTAGGCCATGCCGTCGTGCGTGGGCCGAACCTGCCGCGTCGTGCGCTCCAGCAGGCGCACGCCCAGGCGGGCTTCGAGCTCCTTGATTGCATTCGTGGCCGTCGGCCGCGGAATGTCCAGCATCTCGGCCGCCCGGCTGAAGCTGCCGGTCTCCACGATGCGGGTGAAGAGGCTGATGGTTTGGAGGCGATCCATGGATGAATTGTTAATTCAAACGGAATTCTAATGAAAGGATGGTGGCATTTATCCTGAATTGGATAACAAAAAGAATCTACCTCATGGACATCGACATCAACACACAGGAGCGAACCATGAGCCAGCAAATCCAGAAGGCAGCCATCGTCACGGGGGCATCCCGCGGCATCGGACAGGCCATCGCCCAGCGCCTCGCGGCAGACGGCTACGCGGTCGTCGTGAACTACAGCGGCAACGAAGCCGCAGCCCACGGCGTCGTCGCTGCGATTCGTGCGGCTGGTGGCCAAGCGGTGGCCATCCAGGGCGACGTCAGCGACCCCGGGTCGGTGCAGGCCTTGTTCGCCAAGACCAAGGAGGCATTCGGCCGCGTCGATGCGGTGGTGACCAACGCTGGCGTGATGAAGAACGGCCTGATCTCCTCGATGTCGCTGGCCGACTTCGACCAGATGCTCGCCATCAACCTGCGCGGCACCTTCCTCATGATGGCCGAGGCTGCTCGGCAGTTGGAGAGCGGCGGCCGCTTCATCGCGCTGTCGTCCAGCGTCATCGCCAAGAGCCTGCCCACCTACGGGCCGTACATCGCGTCCAAGGCCGGCGTCGAAGGCCTGGTGAAGGTGTTCGCCAATGAATTGCGGGGCCGGAACATCACGGTCAATGCCGTGGCGCCAGGGCCCGTGGCCACCGAGCTTTTCCTGCAGGGCAAGAGCGAGGAACTGGTGGGGCAGATCGTCAAGCAGTCTCCGCTGGAGCGCATCGGGCAGCCGCAGGACATTGCCGACGTCATCTCCTTCCTGGCCGGACCGCAGGGTGGCTGGATCAACGGCCAGGTCGTTCGTTCCAACGGCGGCTTCGCCTGAGTCAACCCAGAGGAGAACACCATGAGCCAGGTCATTCTCGTCACCGGCGCTTCGAGCGGATTCGGAGCGATGACGGCCCGGGCGCTGGCCCGAGCCGGCCATGTGGTCTATGCCAGCATGAGGCAGACCACCGGGCGCAACGCAGCGCAGGTGGCCGCGGTCCAGGCCTTCGCGCAGGAGCACGGTGTGCGGCTCCTGCCCCTGGAGCTTGACGTGCAGTCGCAGGCCTCGTGTGATGCCGCCGTGGCGCAGGTCATTGCCGAGCAGGGGCGGCTGGATGTCGTCGTGCACAACGCGGGCCACATGGCCTTCGGGCCGGCCGAGGCCTTCCTGCCCGAGCAACTGGCCGAGCTGTACGACGTGAACGTGCTGGGCACGCAGCGGGTCAACCGTGCGGCGCTGCCCTCGCTGCGCCAGCAGGGAAAGGGGCTGTTGCTCTGGGTGGGCAGCAGCAGCCATCGCGGCGGTACGCCCCCGTACCTCGCACCGTATTTCGCAGCGAAGGCGGCGATGGATGCGATGGCCGTGAGCTACGCCGGTGAACTGGCGCGATGGGGCATCGAGACCAGCATCGTCGTGCCCGGGGCCTTCACCAAGGGCACCAACCACTTCCAGCATTCGGGCTCGCCCAAGGATGCCGCACGGCTCGACGAGTACGAGCGTGGGCCGACGCATGGGCTGGGCGAGCTGATCATCAAGAACCTTGCAGCTTGCGAGCCACCGGACGCGGACCCGTCCAGCGTGGCGCAGGCGATGGTCGCCATCGTCGACACGCCGCATGGCCACCGGCCCTTCCGCGTGCACGTCGATCCGTCGGATGACGGCTGCGAGGTCGTCAATGCGGTGGCCGATCGCATCCGTTGCGAATTCATGCGTCGCGTGGGACTTGGCGAATTGCTGTCGCCTCGGGCCGCGCACTGAGCCAAACCTTCTTCACCACGGCAACACAGGAGATTCCCATGCCATTTGCAAACTTCAAGTTCCCCGAGGGCGTCGTCGACGCGGCCCGCAAGGAAGAGATCATTCACCGCACCACGGCGATGTTCGTCGAGTACTTCGGCGAAGCTGCGAGGCCGTATTCGATGGTGCTCGTCGAGGAAGTCATCGACGGTGGCTGGGGTCGTGCGGATGAGACGCTGACGCTGGCGAAGATGGGGTTGCCGGCGAAGTCGGCATAGCGAAGACGTCGGCGGATGGCTTGCCAGTTCACAGGCGAGTCATCGCGCGACGTCGCGGCGTTCGGTCGCCTGCGACCACACGGCTTGCCACCGCCCCTCCCGCCGTTCGTACAGGTCCGTGTGCCAGCAATGCAATTCACGGCCGGACGGAAACCGCAGCGTCGCCTGGTATCGAAGGATGGCGGTGTTGGCGGCGAGGCGGCACTTCATCTCGCCGATGTCCCAGGCCGTGTAGAAGGGCGCCTGTTCGATCGCGGCCAGGTAGTCCGCGCGAGTCATGACGCGGCCGGCCGGTGTCACGAGCTCGTAGTCCGGCGCATGCAGTGCCTCGATGACGTCCATCTGCTGCTCGACGAGGGCCCGCGTGCGGCGCTCCTCCAGCGAGCGGAAGAAGGCGGCGTCCTGTTCATTCATCGGGTCACCATCGTCTCGTCAGGCGTCCGTGGACAAGCGCAGCATCAAGGCCCGCGGACACAGCCACCCCAGCACGGCAGCCGCGATGAACAGCGCGGGCACGTCCCCGTACAGATGCCCGATGTGATGGGTGTTTCCCAGCGACTGCGCCGCCATGACGCCGCCGTGGACGATGCTCGACCAGATGGTGAAAGAGATCAGCCCGAGGTGCTGGTCGGGCTGGCGGGATGCCAGCAGAAGGAACACACCCAAGGTGGCATAGATGGCGATGATCATCTGCAGATATTCAGACGATGACCCCGTGTGCCATGCCCACCCCGAGGGCCAGAGCACGGTCAACGGGTACACGCCGAGGATGAAGAGCAATCCGAAGGCTCGAAGTGCCCAGGTGAGGGACCGCTGACGGTTTGCAGAATCCATGTGGAGGTCTCCAGGCGTGGCAGGAGTGGATGCGAGGCATGACGGCCGCACATCATCAAGCCCGATCGTGGCCGGTGCACCAGCTTGTCCTCAGTGGTTACCCGGACATTCCTGTTGCGAAAGCACCTGACTCAGCGCATTGCAGGTGCAGTCCTCCTGCAATTGCGCATCAGCCTTCGCTCTTGTTTCAGGTTGATGTCTTGTTTTCCCGCCAGCCTTCTGGCTAGACTGGCGTCCCGCCCATACTGCCCAGCCGCTCATGGACATCCATCACAAGGTCGTTGCCGTGCTGCACGTGGTCTTCGCGGCCATCACCTTGCTGGTCATCGCGGCGCTGACGCTGTTCTTCGGCGTGCTGACCGCGCTCTTCCCGAGCACTGAATTCCCGCTCGCCATCTTCGCGGCCTTTGGTGCCGCGCTCGCGGTACCGTTCGTGCTGGTCGCCGTTGCGGAACTGGTTGCTGGCGCCGCGTTCCTGGCCGGCCGGCAGGGCGCACGCCCCTGGCTCATCGGCATGGGGGCACTGCAATTGCTGAACCTGCCTTTCGGCACGGCCCTGGGCATCTACACCCTGTGGGCCCTGATGCGCACGGAACAGCCGGTGGTGCAGATCGTCTGCACGCCCACCTCGCTGTCCCGTTCCTGAGTCTTTCCTGAGCGCGGGCGTCAAGCCCGCGCGGCGTCCTTCACCAGGGCATCGATCGCTGCCAGTTCCTGTGCGTTGAAGTCCAGCCGCGCCAGTGCACCCACTGCGTCGCGCACCTGCGACTCGCGGCTGGCGCCGATGAGCACGGAGGTCATCTCCGCATGGCGCAGCACCCAGGCCAGTGCCACCTGCACCAGCTTCTGCCCGCGCGCCTTGGCGATCTCGTTGAGCGCATTGGCCAGCTTCACGCGCTCGGGCGTGATGTGGCTGGCCGTGAGGAAACCGGTGCTGCCCGCGGCACGCGAGCCGGCCGGCACATCGCCCGACAGGTAACGGTCCGTCAGCAGGCCTTGCGCCAGCGGCGAGAAGGCAATGCAGCCCACGCCGTCGTCGCGCAGGGTGCGCAGCAGGTCGGACTCCACCCAGCGGTCGAGCATGTTGTAGCGCGGTTGGTGGATGACGCAGGGCGTGCCCAGCTCGCGCAGCATGGTGGCCGCGCGATGTGCCAGTTCTGCGGGGTAGTTGGAGATGCCCGCATACAGCGCCTTGCCGCTGCGCACGATGTGGTCGAGCGCCCCCATGGTCTCTTCCAGCGGGGTGTCGGGGTCGGGGCGGTGGTGGTAGAAGATGTCCACGTAGTCCAGGCCCATGCGCTTGAGGCTCTGGTCCAGGCTGGCCACGAGGTACTTGCGCGAACCGAAGTCGCCGTAGGGTCCGGGCCACATGGTGTAGCCGGCTTTGGACGAGATGATCAGCTCATCGCGATAAGGCTTGAGGTCGGTGCGCAGCAGCACGCCGAAGTTCTCTTCGGCCGACCCGGGCGGCGGGCCGTAGTTGTTGGCGAGGTCGAAGTGGGTGATGCCGAGGTCGAAGGCCGTGCGCACGATGTTGCGCTGGTTCTCGAAGGTGTCGACACCGCCGAAGTTGTGCCACAGGCCCAGCGATACCGCGGGAAGCTTCAGCCCGCTGCGGCCGCAGCGGCGGTACTGCATGGTGTCGTATCGGTTCGGACTCGCCAGGTAGCTTTCCATCTTGCTCAGGTGCTCACTCGAGGGTGCCGGCTCCCACACTGGCCCGGCAGACGTACACATCGGCGCTGTCGCCGGTGGGGCTGCGGTAGTGGGCAGCAACGGCTTCACGCACGGACTCGACCTTGGACTCGGGCACCAGCGCGACCGCGCAGCCACCAAAGCCTCCGCCGGTCATGCGGCAACCGCCCTCGTCGCCGATCTCGGCATGCATTATCTCGACCAATTGATCGATCGCCGGCACGGTGATCTCGAAATCGTCGCGCATCGACGCGTGCGACTGCGCCATGAGCTGGCCGACACGGCGCAGGTCACCGGCCTTGAGCGCCTCGGCGGCATCCAGCGTGCGCTGGTTCTCGGTGATGATGTGGCGCGCGCGGCGACGCACGACCTCGTCGGGCCAGCCGGTGCGGGCCTCGAAAGCTTCCAGCGAGACATCGCGCAGGGCCGGCACGCCCAGGTGGCGCGCTGCAGCCTCGCACTGCTGGCGGCGCAGGTTGTACTCGCTGTCCACCAGGCCACGCTGCACGCGGGAGTTGACGATCATCACCGCCAGGCCCGCGGGCAATTTCACCGGCGTGGTGGAGAGCGAGCGGCAGTCGATCAGCAGCGCATGCTCTTCCACGCCGCGGGCGGAAATGAGCTGGTCCATGATGCCGCAGGCGCAACCGACGAACTTGTTCTCCGCCGTCTGCGCGATCTTCGCCATGGCGGTCGGCTGCAGCGCGTCGAGCCGGTACAGCGTCTTGAAGGCCTGGATCACCGCCACTTCCAGCGAGGCGGACGATGACAGTCCGGCGCCTTGCGGCACGTCGCCCGCCAGCGCCAGGTCCGCGCCGCGGATGTCCACGCCGTGCGCCAGCAGGTGCATCACGGTGCCCCGCACATAGTTCGGCCATTGCGTGTCAGTGCGCGCCATGATGGGTGCGTCCAGCCGGAATTCGTCGATGGTGTGGCTGTAGTCGGCTGCCACTACACGCACTGTCATGTCGGGCCGGCTGCGCGCAGCGATCACCGTGCCGTGGTTGATGGCGCAAGGCAGCACGAAGCCGTCGTTGTAGTCGGTGTGCTCGCCGATGAGGTTGACGCGCCCGGGGGCCTGCACGAGCCGTGCGGCGGCATGGCCGAAGGCCTGGTCGAAGGCGGCGAGGGCGGTGTGGCTGACGTGGGGCGAGATCATGGCGCGAGGCTGTAGTGCACGGGGCTCACGCCACGGAGTTGCGCGGCCGCCTGCTCGGGCGTGAGGTCGCGCTGCGCCTCGGCCAGCATCTCGAAGCCGACCATGAACTTGCGCACCGTGGCCGAACGCAGCAGCGGGGGGTAGAAATGGGCGTGGAGCTGCCAGGGCCGCGCATCGCTGCCGTTGAATGGCGCGCCGTGCCAGCCCATGGAGTAGGGGAAGGAGCAGCGGAACAGGTTGTCGTACCGGCTGGTGAGTTCCTTCAATGCCGATGCGAGGTCGCGGCGCTGCTCGCGGTCGAGCTGGGGCATGCATTGCAGCGCGGTGCGCGGCATCAGCAGCGTCTCGAAGGGCCAGGTGGCCCAGTAGGGCACCACCGCCAGCCAGTGGTCGGTGCTCACGACCACCCGTTCTTTTGAATCCGCTTCACGCTGCGCGTAGTCCAGCAGCAGCGGGCGGGCATGCGTGGCGAAGTAGTCGCGTTGATGCGCGTCTTCCGCCGAGGCTTCGTTGGGCAGGTGCTCGCAGGTCCAGACCTGCCCATGAGGATGCGGGTTCGAGCAGCCCATCACCGCGCCCTTGTTCTCGAACACCTGCACCCAGGCGTAGCGCGCGCCCAGCGTTTCGGTCTCTTCGCACCAGGTGTCGACGACGCGCTCTATGGCCTCGACCGGCAGCTCCGGCAGGGTCTTCGCGTGATCGGGCGAGAAGCAGATGACGCGGCTGGTGCCGCGCGCGGGCATGGCTTCGAACAGCGGGTCGTCCGAGGGCGGTGCGTCAGGCACCTCCTTCATCAACGCCGCGAAGTCGTTGGTGAAGACGAAGGTGCCGTCGTACTGTGGATTGCGTTCGCCGGTCACGCGGGCATTGCCGGCGCACAGGTAGCAGGCGGGGTCGTACGAAGGCGCCGAGTCAAGCGCCGCGGCCTCCTGCTGCCCTTGCCAGGGCCGCTTCGCGCGGTGCGGCGAGACCAGCACCCATTGGCCCGTCAGCGGGTTTCGCCGCCGGTGCGAGTGTTCTGCAGGATCGAACATTCAAAGCGGGCGCACGGCCGGTGTCTGGGTGGCCTGCACGGCCAGGGTGTTCACGAGCGCGGGGCCGAACAGCGGGGACTCGATCTCCCACCGGTCACCCGCCTGCACGCGGATGCCGTCGGCAAAGCTGAGCGTGGCCGCGCCGAAGAAATGCAGGTGCACGTCGCCGGCCCGACGGAACAGGCCGTACTTGAAGTGGTGGTGCTCCAGGTTGGCGATGGTGTGCGACATGTTGGCCTCGCCGCTCACGAAAGGCTTCTCCCAGCGCACCGAGCCTTGTTTGTCGAACAGACGCGTGTGCCCTTCGACGTGCTCGGGCAGCGGGCCCACGCGAAGCGCCGGCCCCACAGCGCACACACGCAACTTCGAATGCGCGAGGTACAGGTAGTTCTGCTGCTCGATGACGTGGTCGGAGAACTCGTTGCCCAGCGCGAAGCCCACGCGATGCGGCGTGCCGTCGGGGCCATTCACGTACAGGCCAACCAACTCGCTCTCGTCGCCGCCGTCCAGCGCGAAGTCGGGCATCTCGATGGCTTGCCCGCTGGCGCGCACGATGCTGCCGTCGCCCTTGTAGAACCACTCGGGCGCGGCACCCACCTGGCCGGACGCAGGCTTGCCGCCTTCCAGGCCGATGCGGAACATCTTCATGCTGTCGGTCAGCGACTGCTCGGCCTGGGCGAGCTTCTTGTGCATGGCATCGCGCGATGCGGCACTGCCCAGGTGGGTGAGGCCGGTGCCGGTGACGAAGCAATGCGCATCGTCGGGATGCGTGAGCGGCGGCAGCAGGCGACCATCGCTGGCCAGCTCGCCGTAGTCCCAGGTTTCGTCGGAGACCATCCGGCCGGCCAATGCTTGCAGGCCCTCGCCGTTGGCGATGGCGGTCTGCGCCAGCGAGTAGGTGGAGGTCACGCCGGCGAGCACCTGCACCTGGCCTTTTTCCGGCTGCAGAACGCCCACGCGGGTCGCGCCTTGCGCGGTCTTGAATTGAATCAGCAACATCTTGGGGACCTGTGGTCGATCAGTGCGAGTGGCGCGGCACGGCCGAGCCGCGGCAGCCCACGAGGAAGTCGAGGTCGCAGCCTTCGTCGGCCTGCAGCACGTGGTTCACGTACAGCTTCTGGTAGCCGCCGTCGGAGCGCGCCGGCTGTGGCGTCAGCGTGGCCATGCGATCGGCCAGTTCCGAATCGGTGATGTCCAGGTGCAGGCGGCCGGCCTCGCAGTCGAGCTCGATCCAGTCACCGTCGCGCACGGCCGCAAGCGGCCCGCCGGCTGCGGCTTCAGGCGCGACGTGCAGCACCACCGTGCCGTAGGCGGTGCCGCTCATGCGGGCGTCCGAGATGCGCACCATGTCCTTGACCCCTTGCCGCAGCAGCTTGGGCGGCAGGCCCATGTTGCCCACTTCGGCCATGCCCGGGTAGCCCTTGGGTCCGCAATTTTTCATGACGAGGATGCACGTGGCGTCCACGTCCAGGTTCTCGTCGACGATGCGGGCCTTGTAGTCCTCGAGGTTCTCGAACACCACCGCACGGCCGCGATGCTTGAGCAGCTCAGGTGTTGCGGCCGAGGGCTTGAGCACCGCGCCGCGCGGCGAGAGGTTGCCGCGCAGCACGCGGATGGAGCCATCGGCGATGAGCGGCTTGTCCAGCGGCCGGATGACCTCGGCGTTGTAGTTCGGCGCCTCGCGCACGTTGTCCCAGAGCGTCTGGCCGTTGACGGTGATCGCATCCGGATGCGGCAGCAGCCCGTGCTCGCCCATGCGGCGCAGCACCGCGGGCAGGCCGCCGGCGTAGTAGAACTCTTCCATCAGGTAGCGGCCCGAGGGCTGCAGGTCGACGAGGGTGGGCGTGCCCCGGCCGATGCGCGTCCAGTCCTCCAGCTCCAGCGGCACGCCGATGCGGCCGGCGATCGCCTTGAGGTGGATGACCGCATTGGTCGAGCCGCCGATGGCCGCGTTGGTGCGGATGGCGTTCTCGAAGGCCTGCCGCGTGAGGATCTTCGACAGCGTGAGGTCCTGCAGCGCCATCTCCACGATGCGGATGCCCGACATGTGCGCGAGTACGTAGCGGCGCGAGTCCACCGCGGGAATGGCGGCGTTGTGCGGCAGCGTGGTGCCCAGCGCCTCGGCCATGCAGGCCATGGTCGACGCCGTGCCCATGGTGTTGCAGGTGCCCACCGAGCGCGACATGCCTGATTCGGCGGAGAGGAACTGGTGCAGGTTGATCTCGCCCGCCTTGAGCGATTCGTGCAGCTGCCACACGGCGGTGCCCGAGCCGATGTCGCGGCCTTCGAGCTTGCCGTTGAGCATGGGCCCGCCGCTGACCACGATGGCCGGCACGTCGCAGCTGGCCGCGCCCATCAGCAGCGCGGGCGTGGTCTTGTCGCAGCCCGCCAGCAGCACCACCGCGTCGATGGGGTTGCCGCGGATGGCTTCCTCCACGTCCATGGCCGCGAGGTTGCGTGTGAGCATGGCGGTGGGCCGCAGGTTGGACTCGCCGTTGGAGAACACCGGGAACTCCACCGGGAAGCCGCCGGCCTCGTAGATGCCGCGCTTGACGTGCTCGGCGATCTTGCGGAAGTGCGAATTGCAGGGGGTGAGTTCGGACCAGGTGTTGCAGATGCCGATGACGGGCTTGCCCTGGAATTCATGGTCCGGGATGCCCTGGTTCTTCATCCAGCTCCGGTACATGAAGCCGTTCTTGTCGGCAGTGCCGAACCATTCGGCCGAGCGCAGTTTCTTGCGGTCGGGCATGTCGTTTGTCTCCTCAGCGTAAGCAGCCGAGAGACTACGAGGATCAGCGATATCTAACCAATGAGTTCTTGGATGGTTGGGATATCGATATCGGCATGGTCAGCCCGCAAAACGGTGGGCAGGGATGCCGACGGCATCCGTCTTCACCATGAACAGCGAGCCCTTGAGCGGCTGGGCCGAGGCTTGCTCGTCGCTCAGCTCGGCCGAGGCACTGGTGATGAAGAGTGTCGTCATGTCCGCGCCGCCGAAGGCGACGTTGGTGATGTTGGAGGTGGGCAGTTCGATGCGAGCGAGCTCGCGGCCATCGTCGGGTGCGTGGCAGGTGACGCAGGCGCCGCTCCAGTGCGCGACCCACAGTCGGCCGGCGGCGTCGGTGGTCATGCCATCGGGATAACCCTGGCCCTTGGGCAGGCGCATGAAGACGCGCATGTTGGTGATGCTGCCGGTGGCGGGGTCGAAGTCGCCGGTGTGCATGAAGTTGCGCGCGGTGTCGTTGACCCAGATGCGCCGTCCGTCGATCGACCAGGTGGGGCCATTGACGACCGGGAAGTGCGCGGCCCAGGCGCAGTCGATGTGCGTGGTGCTGCCATCGGCCGTGACTCGGTACACCGAGCCGGTCTCGGCCGTGCAGGCCATGTCCATGGTGCCCGACCAGTAGCGGCCTTGCGCGTCGCACTTGCCGTCGTTGAAGCGGTTGCCGGGCAACTGCGGCTCGGGCGCATGCAGCATGTCGAGCCGGGCGGTGGAGGGGTCGAAGAAGGCGATGCCGCGCTGCATCGACACGATGAGCCCGCGCCCGTTCGCGCGTTCAGCCACCGCACTGACCATGTCATCGAACATCCACTCGCGGCGTTCCCCGCTGTGCAGCGCCAGATTCATCAACTTCTTGCCGAAGATGTCCACCCACCAGATCGACCGCGTGGAGGGCGACCAGCACAGGCCTTCGCCCAGCAGCGCCTGTGCGGGCCAGAGGACTTCAGGCGTGCCGGTGACGGGCGATGCGAACGTGGTCGGTGTGCTGTGGCTGGAGTTCATTCGACGATGTGCTGCGCTTGACGCGCGGCATCGTAGCAAGGCACATTGATAGTGGAAACGTATATCAAGATATACGTGCATATCTGATTTGCAATCTCGGAGACAGAAGTGACCAGCGGCCCCATCACGCGTCCGATCGACGCCTCGACCCTTGCGAAGTACCCCAGCCTGAAAGGGAAGAGCGTGTTCGTCACCGGCGGTGGCAGCGGCATCGGGGCGTCCATCGTCAAGGCGTTTGCATTGCAAGGCGCGAAGGTCGCATTCATCGACATCGCGGAAGCACCCAGCCGCGCCCTGGCGAAAGAGATCGCGGACCTGGACATCACGCCGCCCTGGTGGGAGGTGTGCGATGTGCGTGACATCTCTGCGTTGCAGTCGGCCATCGCACGTGCGGCCTTGTCGCTGGGCGACTTCTCCGCGCTGGTGAACAACGTGGCGAGCGACGACCGCCACAGCATCGAATCGGTGACGGTGGACTACTGGGACCAGCGCATGGCCATCAACCAGCGGCCGGCGTTCTTCGCCATCCAGGCGGTGGTGCCGGGCATGCGAAAGCTCGGCGGCGGCGCGGTGATCAACCTCGGCTCGACCGGCTGGCAGATCAAGAGCGATGGCTACCCCTGCTATGCGGTGGCGAAGTCGTCGGTGAACGGCTTGACCCGCGGCCTGGCGGCGACGCTCGGGCCCGATCGCATCCGCGTGAACACGGTGTCCCCGGGCTGGGTGATGACCGAGCGGCAGATCAAGAACAACCTCGACCCGAAGAGCGAGGCGGCCCTGCGCGAAGCGCAGTGTCTGCCCGACCTGCTGCAGGGCGAGGACATCGCGCGCATGGTGCTGTTCCTCGCATCGGACGACGGCGCGATGTGCACCGCGCAGGAGTTCAAGGTCGACGCGGGCTGGACCTGATCGTCACGCGCCAGCCTCCAGCGTCACGCCATACACCTCCGCTGCTGCCGCCTTCACTGCGGCCAGCATCACCTTGCCTGCCGGCGACATCGGCCGGTCGCTTCGCGTGATCAACCCGAACGCATCCATGCGGCACGGCAGATTCACCGGCAGGATGTCCACCACCCCGTGCTGCCGGTAGTAGCGGGCCACGTCCTCGGCGACGAGGCAGATCATGTCGCCCTCGTTGATCATCTTGGTGACGAACAGCAGGTTCGTGGACTCGATGAGGTTGGACGGCGCGTCCAGCCCTTCTTCGTGGAACATCAGGTCGAAGCGGTGCCGCAGCACGCTGCCTTCGGCCGGCACGATCCAGCAGCTGTTGACCAGGTCGCGCAAGCTGAGGTTGTCCACATGCAGCAGCGGATGGCCGGGCCGCACCATCGCCACCACCGGCTCCTCGGCCAGCGCTTCATAGCGCAGCGAGGTCTTGTCGTGCTGCGCGAACAGGCGGCCGACGAGCATGTCCATCTTGCCCTGCGCCATGCGCTCCAGAAGGATGTCGCTGGTCTCGATGGCCAGCGAGATGCGCAGCGTCGGATGCGCGGCCTTCACCGCCGAGATGGCCTGCGGCAGCAACATGATGCCGGGCGTGGTGATGGCGCCCACGCTCACCTGCCCGAAGCGGCCAGACTTCAGTGCCTGAACTTCATCGTGCGCCTGGTTGAGCGCGGCGAGCGCCACGCGGGCATGGCGGATCATCGCCTCGCCATACCAGGTGGGGCGCATGCCGCGCGGCAGGCGATCGAACAGCGAGACGCCCAGCACGTCCTCCAGGTCCTTCAGCAGCTTGGACGCGGCCGGCTGGGTCATGTTGAGCACCTGCGCGGCGCGGTGGATGTTGCCTTCTTCCGCCAGGGCAACGAGCAGCAACAGCTGCCTCGTCTTCAAGCGCGCGCGGATGAACCAGTGGGTGTAATTGGTCATGCGAGTGGTGGCATGGCCACCGAGGGACTAGGGGTTTCCATGAATCCGAAATCCTATATCTCTGCGCGCCAAATAACTATTAGGCGTATATCCCATGGCTGCCTACCATTCGGCACCTCTCGCAAAGAGCGAGCTCTTGCCAAATGCACCACAGCTTCAAGAACTACATCAATGGGCGCTGGGAAACCGGCGTGACGACAGGCACGTCGGACAACCCGTCGGACCTGGATTCGCCCGTCGGTGAAGTCGCCCGCGCCGATGCGCGGCAGGCCGAAGATGCCATCCGCGGCGCGGCCGATGCCGCCTCGGCCTGGGGCTTGAGCACGCCGCAGCGCCGCGCCGATGCGCTGGACCAGATCGGCAGCGAGATCCTTGCGCGCCGCGACGAACTGGGTGAGCTGCTGGCACGCGAAGAGGGCAAGACGCTGCCCGAGGCCATCGGCGAAGCCGCTCGGGCGGGCAACATCTTCAAGTTCTTCGCGGGCGAAGCGCTGCGCATTCAGGGCGACAAGATGGCATCGGTCAGGCCGGGCATCGACGTCGAGGTGACGCGTGAACCCGTGGGCGTGGTGGGCATCATCGCGCCGTGGAACTTTCCGCTGGCCATTCCCGCGTGGAAGATCGCGCCGGCGCTGGCCTACGGCAACTCGGTGGTGTTCAAGCCGGCCGAGATCGTGCCGGGCTGTGCCTGGGCATTGGCCGAGATCATCAGCCGCGCGGGCCTTCCCGCAGGCGCCTTCAACCTCGTGAACGGCAGCGGCCGGCAGGTCGGCCAGGCGCTGGTGGACAGCAAGCTGGTCAATGCCATCAGCTTCACCGGCTCGGAAGCCACGGGTGCACAGATCCTCGAAGGCACCGCCCGCCGCGGTGCCAAGGTGCAGCTGGAGATGGGCGGCAAGAACCCGCTGGTGGTGCTGGGCGATGCCGACCTGGACCTCGCGGTGGAATGCGCCGCGCAGGGCGCGTTCTTCTCCACCGGCCAGCGCTGCACGGCATCGAGCCGGCTCATCGTGGAAGCCTCGGTGCACGATGCCTTCGTTGCCAGGCTGCGCGAGCGCACCCGCCACCTCAAGGTGGGCCATGCGCTGGAGCGCGGCATCGACATCGGCCCGGTGGCCAGCCGCGCGCAACTGGAACAGAACCTCAGCTACATGGAGATCGGCCGCGCCGAAGGCGCGGAGCGCGTCGTGGGCGGCGAGCTGCTGGAGCGGGCCACGCGCGGCCACTTCATGAGCCCGGCGCTGTTTCTCGCGCAGCCGGAGCACCGCATCGCGCGTGAGGAGATCTTCGGTCCCATCGCTGTCGTGCTCAAGGCCGACAACTACGAACACGCGCTGGCCTTGTCCAACGACACACCCTACGGCCTGGCGGCGGGCATCTGCACCACCTCGCTCAAGCACGCCACGCATTTCAAGCGCCACGCACAGGCGGGCATGGTCATGGTGAACCTGGCCACCGCCGGCGTGGACTACCACGTGCCTTTCGGAGGCCGCAAGGCCTCCAGCCACGGCGCACGCGAGCAAGGGCGCTACGCGGCCGAGTTCTACACGACCGTGAAGACGGCCTACACCTTTGCCTGACCGGAGAAGTACGACGCAGTACCGGACGAGCGTTTTCAACCCAGGGGCCCTCGAGGCCTCATGTAAAGCAAACAGGAGACAGTCATGAAATTCCAACGTCGCACACTGCTCGCGTCCGCCGCGGCGCTGGCATTTGCCGCCGCCCTGCCGATGAGCGCCATGGCCCAGAAGAAGATCGTCCTGGGCTTCAGCCAGATCGGCGCCGAAAGCGAATGGCGCACGGCCAATACCGAGTCGATCAAGTCGGCCTCGAAGGAAGCGGGCATCGAACTCAAGTTCGCCGACGCGCAGCAGAAGCAGGAAAACCAGATCAAGGCCATCCGCTCCTTCATCGCCCAGAAGGTGGACGTGATCGCCTTCTCGCCGGTGGTGGAGACCGGCTTCGAGCAGGTGCTGCGCGAAGCCAAGGCCGCGAAGATCCCGGTGATCCTCACCGACCGCGCAGTCAACGTGAAGGATGACTCGCTGTATGTGACCTTCATGGGCTCGGACTTCATCGAGGAAGGCAAGCGCGCGGGCAACTGGCTGGTCGAGAAGATGAAAGGCACCCCGGGCGACGTGAACATCGTCGAGCTGCAGGGCACCGTCGGCTCCGCGCCGGCCATCGACCGCAAGAAGGGCTTCGAGGAAGTCATCAAGGCAGATCCGCGCTTCAAGATCATCCGCTCGCAGACCGGTGACTTCACCCGGGCCAAGGGCAAGGAGGTGATGGAAGCCTTCCTGAAGGCCGAAGGCAAGAAGATCAATGTGCTGTACGCACACAACGACGACATGGCCATCGGCGCCATCCAGGCGATCGAGGAAGCCGGCATGAAGCCGGGCAAGGACATCATCATCGTGTCCATCGACGCGGTGAAGGGGGCCTTCGAGGCCATGATGGCCGGCAAGCTGAACGTGACGGTCGAGTGCAGCCCGCTGCTCGGACCCCAGCTGATGCAAGCCGTGAAGGACCTGAAGGCCGGCAAGGCGCTGCCCAAGCGCATCGTGACGCAGGAATCCATCTTCCCGATGGAAGTGGCTGCGGCCGAGTTCCCGAAACGGAAGTATTGATCCCCCCCGGAGCGCCTTCGGCGCACCCCCCCAGGGGGGCGCTGCTGGCGGACCGGCGGAGCCGGATCCGCGGGCAGCTGCTTGAGGAGTCGCGCTTGGCGCTCCATTTCATATCGAGGAGAGTCACTTTGAAACTGATTAAATTCTTTGCGGCGGCTGTGGCCGTCTGTTCGATGTCCCTGGCGCAACAGGCGCTGGCGCAAGGCAAGGGCCTGATCGCGATTTCCATGCCGACGAAGTCGTCGGCGCGCTGGATCGCTGACGGCTCGAACATGGTGAAGGTGTTCAAGGAGAAGGGCTACGGCACCGATCTCCAGTACGCCGAGGACGACATTCCCAACCAGCTCGCGCAGATCGAGAACATGATCACCAAGGGGCCGAAGGTCCTCGTGATCGCCGCCATCGACGGCACGACCTTGTCCGACGCGCTGCAGAAGGCCGCCGACAAGGGCATCAAGGTCATCGCCTACGACCGCCTCATCAAGAACTCCAAGAACGTGGACTACTACGCCACGTTCGACAACTTCCAGGTCGGCGTGCTGCAAGCCGGCTACATCGAGAAGGCGCTGAACCTGAAGGCCGGCAAGGGTCCGTTCAACATCGAACTCTTCGGCGGCTCGCCTGACGACAACAACGCCTTCTTCTTCTACAACGGCGCCATGTCGGTGCTGGACCCGTACATCAAGAGCGGCAAGCTCGTGGTGCGCAGCAAGCAGCTGGGCATGGACAAGGTGTCCACCCTGCGCTGGGACGGCGCCGTCGCCCAGGCCCGCATGGACAACCTGCTGTCGGCCTACTACTCGCAGGCGCACGTCGACGCGGTGCTGTCGCCGTACGACGGCCTGTCGATCGGCATCATCTCCTCGCTCAAGGGCGTGGGCTACGGCACACCCAAGCTGCCCATGCCGGTGGTGACGGGCCAGGATGCGGAGATTCCCTCGGTGAAGTCCATCCTCGCCAAGGAGCAGACCTCCACCGTGTTCAAGGACACGCGTGAACTCGCCAAGGTCACGGCCAACATGGTCGACGCGATGCTCTCGGGCAAGCAGGTGCCGATCAACGACACCAAGACCTACAACAACGGCGTCAAGATCGTCCCGTCGTACCTGCTCAAGCCGGTGAGCGTGGACGCCAGCAACTGGAAGGAAGCGCTGATCGCCACGGGGTACTACACCGAAGCGCAGGTGAAGTAACTAGGGCCCCCCAGTCGCTGCGCTCCTGCCCCCGAGGGGCGCCGCCTGGCGGACCGGCGGAGCCGGCTCCGCTGGCGTTGCTTGATGGGGGGCGCTTGCGGCGCCCCCCCTGCCGAATCATGAAGAACTACAGGAGACGACGGCTTTGAACGCCATTCTGGAGATGCGCGGGATCACGAAGACCTTCCCGGGCGTCAATGCACTGGACAACGTGAACCTCAAGGTTCGCGACGGGGAGATCCATGCCATCGTTGGCGAGAACGGCGCGGGCAAGTCCACCCTGATGAAGGTGTTGAGCGGCGTCTACCCCTGCGACTCCTACAGCGGCGAAATCCACTTCCAGGGCGAACTGCGCCGCTTCAGGACGATCGCCGACAGCGAGGAGCTGGGCATCATCATCATCCACCAGGAGCTGGCGCTGGTGCCCCTCCTGTCGATCGCGGAGAACATCTTCCTCGGCAACGAGCCGGCGAAGAACGGCATCATCGACTGGTTCGAGGCCTATGCCCGCACCCGCGACCTGCTGGCCAAGGTGGGCCTGAAAGAGCCGCCCACCGCGCTCATCACCAACCTGGGCGTGGGCAAGCAGCAGCTGGTGGAAATCGCCAAGGCGCTGTCCAAGCAAGTCAAGTTGCTGATCCTGGACGAACCCACGGCCAGCCTCAACGAAAGCGACAGCGACGCGCTGCTTTCATTGCTGCTGGAACTCAAGGCTCAGGGAATCTCTTCGATCCTCATCTCGCACAAGCTCAACGAAATCGCGAAGGTGGCCGACAGCATCACCGTGCTGCGCGACGGGTCCACGGTACAGACCATGGACTGCCACCAGGAAGCGATCAGCGAGGACCGGATCATCCGCAGCATGGTCGGCCGCGAGATGGCCGACCGCTATCCCAAGCGCGACCCGAAGATCGGCGACACCGTCTTCGAGGTGCGCGACTGGCGCGTGCACCATGCCCAGCATGCCGACCGCGAACTCATCAAGGGCGTGAACCTGCATGTGAGGAAGGGCGAGATCGTGGGCATCGCCGGCCTCATGGGCGCGGGCCGCACCGAATTCGCCATGAGCGTGTTCGGGCGCAGCTATGGCCAGCGCATCAGCGGCCAGGTGTTCATGCACGGCAAGCCGGTGGACACGCACACGGTGGAGCGTGCCATCGCCCACGGCATTGCCTACGTGACGGAAGACCGCAAGGGTTGCGGGCTCGTGCTCAACGACGAGATCAAGCGCAACGTGACGCTGGCCAACCTCGACGCGGTGGCCAGGCGCGGCGTGATCTCCGACGGCGAGGAATACAAGGTGGCCGCCGACTACCGGCGGCAGCTCAACATCCGTTCGTCCGGCGTGCACCAGCAAGTGGTGAACCTGTCGGGCGGCAACCAGCAGAAGGTGGTGCTGGCCAAGTGGCTGTTCTCGCAGCCCGAGCTGCTCATCCTCGACGAGCCCACGCGTGGCATCGACGTGGGCGCGAAGTTCGAGATCTACACCATCATCGACCAGCTGGCGAACCAGGGAAAAGGCATTTTGATGATCTCTTCGGAGATGCCCGAGCTGTTGGGCATGTGCGACCGAATCTACGTGATGAACGAAGGCCGCTTCGTCGCGGAATTCCCGGTCCAGGAAGCCTCGCAGGAGCGCATCATGCGGGCCATCGTGAATTCCGGCGGCTCGGCCATGGAGGCGCATGATGGCCGCTGATTTCGCATCCGCCGCATCCACACCGAAGGCCAACATGGGCAAGCCATCGCATTCCGGCTTCATCAAGAACAATCTGCGCGAGTACGGCATGCTGATGTCGCTCGTGGCCATCATGGGGCTGTTCCAGGTGCTCACCGACGGCACGCTGCTGCGGCCGCTGAACCTCACGAACCTCGTGCTCCAGAACAGCTACATCGTCATCATGGCGCTTGGCATGCTGCTGGTGATCGTGTCCGGGCACATCGACCTGTCGGTGGGATCGGTGTGCGGCTTCATCGGCGCGCTGGCAGCGGTGCTGATGGTGAGCTACGGCTGGCACTTCGTGCCGACCACCATCGTTTGCCTGCTGGCGGGCGCGATCATCGGTGGGGCGCAGGGATGGTTCGTGGCGTACACGAAGATCCCGTCTTTCATCGTGACGCTGGCGGGCATGCTGGTGTTCAAGGGGCTGAGCCTGGCGCTGCTGCAGGGGCAGTCCATCGGCCCGTTCCCGATCGAGTTCCAGCGGTTGAGCTCGGGCTTCATTCCTGACCCGCTGTCGGGCGAGACCTTGCGCACCACCTCGCTCGTGGTGGGCGTGCTGGCTGCCGCGGCACTGGCGTACTTCAGCCTGCGCGGGCGTGCCCAGCAGGCCAGGCACGGCATGGAGACCGAGCCCTACGCCTTCTTCATCGCCAAGACGCTGGTCTTCGTGGCCGTGATCGTGTACTTCAGCTGGCTGCTGTCGTCCTACAAGGGCCTGCCCAACGTGCTGATCGTGATGTCGGTGCTGATCGTGGCCTACGACTTCGTCACGCGCCGCACGACCGTGGGCCGGCGCATCTACGCGCTGGGCGGCAACGAGAAGGCGGCGCGGCTGTCGGGCATCAAGACCGAGCGGCTGGCGTTCATGGCCTTCGTCAACATGGGCGTGCTGTCGGCGCTGGCGGGCCTGGTGTTCGCCGCGCGGCTGAACACCGCCACGCCCAAGGCCGGCCTGGGCTTCGAGCTGGACGTGATCGCGGCCTGCTTCATCGGCGGCGCCTCGGCGTCGGGCGGCGTGGGCAAGGTGGTGGGTGCGGTCATCGGTGCCTTCGTGATGGGCGTGATGAACAACGGCATGTCCATCATGGGCATCGGCATCGACTACCAGCAGGTCATCAAGGGCCTGGTGCTGCTGGCGGCCGTGTTCATCGACGTCTACAACAAGAACAAGTGAGCATCGTGAGCGAACCGGTCCTCGAACTGTCCGACGTCCGCAAGAGCTTCTTCGGCGTGCCGGTGCTCAAGGGCGTGGGGCTGCGGCTGTTCGCCGGCGAGGTGCATGCGCTGATGGGACAGAACGGCGCAGGCAAGTCCACGCTGATCAAGGTGCTGACCGGTGTGCATCCTGCCGACGGCGGCCGCATGGCGCTGCGCGGCGAGGCCATCGCGCCGAAGTCTCCGCTGGCCTCGCAGAAGCTGGGCATCAGCACGGTGTACCAGGAGGTGAACCTCTGCCCGAACCTCACGGTGGCGGAGAACATCTTCGCGGGACGCTATCCGCGCAAGTGGGGCCGAATCGACTGGGCCGCGATGAACACGCAGGCTCGTGTGCTGCTCAAGCGGCTCAACCTGGACATCGACGTGGCACGGCTGCTGTCGAGCTATCCCGTGGCCATTCAACAGATGGTGGCGATTGCACGCGCATTGAGCGTGTCGGCGCAGGTGCTCATCCTGGATGAGCCCACGTCCAGCCTGGACGATGACGAGGTGCAGCGCCTGTTCACCGTCTTGCGGCAACTGCGCGACGAAGGCATGGCCATCCTCTTCGTCACGCACTTCCTCGAGCAGGTCTACGCGCTGTGCGACCGCATCACCGTGCTGCGCAATGGCGAGCTGGTGGGCGAGCACCTGGCGCGCGACTTGCCGGCGCCGGCCTTGATCGCCGCGATGATCGGACGCGAGTTCGCAGCACGCCAGGGCACGGCGACCCCGCTGGAGACCGATGACGACGAGACGCCGCTGATCGAGTTGCGCGGCGTGGCCCAGCGCGGCCGCGTGCAGGCCACCAACCTCAGCGTGCATGCCGGCGAGGTCGTGGGCCTGGGCGGATTGCTCGGCTCCGGCCGCACCGAACTTGCCCAGCTCATCTTCGGCCTGAACACCGCCGACGAAGGCGAGGTGAAGGTGGCGGGCCAGTCGCACCGCATCGACTGCCCATCCACCGCCGTGAAGCTCGGCATGGGCCTGTGCCCCGAAGACCGCAAGACCGACGGCATCGTCGCCGAACTCTCTGTGCGCGAGAACATCGTGCTGGCACTGCAGGCCCGCCGCGGCCTGTGGAACCTGCTTCCGCTGGACGAGCAGGTGGCCATGGCCGAGCGCTTCGTGAAGGCTCTGGGCATTAAGACGCAGGACATCGAGACGCCCATCGGGCTGCTCTCGGGCGGCAACCAGCAGAAGGCCTTGCTGGCGCGCTGGCTCGCCACGCAGCCCAAGCTGCTCATCCTCGACGAACCCACCCGCGGCATCGACGTGGCCGCCAAGCAGGAGATCATGGACGAGATCCTGCGCCTGGCGAAGGAGGGCATGGCGGTGCTGTTCATCTCCTCGGAGATCGACGAGGTGGTGCGCGTGTCCAACCGCATCGCCGTGCTGCGCGACCGCCGCAAGGTGGGTGAACTGCCGGGCGGCAGCGCCGAGCACGAGGTGTACCAACTGATCGCGGCGGAGACGGCCTGATGAACAAGCTGCTTCGTCACCCCCTGCTGTGGCCGTTGGTCACACTGGCCTTGCTGCTCATCATCAACGCGGCATTCAATGCCAGCTTCCTGCACTTGGAGTGGCGCGACGGCCACCTCTACGGCAGCCTGGTGGACATCCTCAAGAGCTCGGCGCCGCTGATGCTCGTCTCGCTGGGCATGACGCTCGTGATCGCCACGCGCGGCATCGACATCTCGGTGGGCGCGGTGGTGGCCATCTCCGCTGCCATCGCCGCCTGGATGATCGGCGGCTCGCTGGTCGTGCAGGACGGCGTGACCACCCACGTGAGCCGCTTCCCGATGTGGGCCGCCATCCTCGCGGCGGTGGGCATCGCGCTCATCTGCGGGTTGTGGAACGGCCTGCTGGTGTCGCTCGTGGGCATGCAGCCCATCATCGCCACGTTGATCCTCATGGTGGCTGGTCGTGGCATCGCCCAGCTCATCACGGGCGGGCAGATCATCACCATCTACTACGGCCCGTATTTCTTCATCGGCAACGGCTACCTGTTCGGCCTGCCGTTTGCACTGTTCATCGCGGCGGCGGTGTTCCTGGCGTTGCTCGCGCTCACCAAGCGCACGGCGCTGGGACTTTTTATTCAGGCCGTGGGCATCAACCCGTCGGCGGCGTACGTGGCGGGCCTGCCCGCGCGGCGCATCACCTTCTGGGTCTACGCCTTCTGCGGCGCCTGCGCCGGCGTGGCGGGGCTGGTCGTCAGCTCCAACGTCAAGAGCGCCGACGGCAACAACGCCGGCACGCTGATGGAGCTGGACGCCATCCTTGCAGTGACGCTGGGCGGCACGGCACTCACCGGCGGCAAGTTCAGCCTGGCCGGCAGCGTGATCGGCGCGCTCATCATCCAGACGCTCACCTACGCCATCTACTCGCTGGGCGTGCCGCCTGAAGTGAACCTCGTGGTCAAGGCAGTGGTGGTGTTCGTGGTGATGCTCTTGCAATCCGCCGAATTCCGCGGCACGGTGGCGAAGCTGGCACGGCGGGAGGCGGCAGCATGAGCGCCAACCTGCACATGGACATGCCTTTGGCCGGCACCGCACCAACAACCCGACGCATGCCCCGACTCGACGCCAAGTACCTGCCCCTGGCGGTGACGATCCTGCTGTTCGCCGCCATGGCGATCTTCGGCAGCGTCGCCTACACCGGCTTCTTCACGGGGCAGGTGTTCCTGAACCTGCTCATCGACAACGCCTTCCTGTGCATCGTCGCGGTGGGCATGACCTTCGTGATCCTCTCCGGCGGCATCGACCTGTCGGTGGGCTCCATGATCGCGCTGACCACCATGGTCATCGCCTCGCTGGTGGAGCGGCACCACTGGAGCGCGGGCGCCGTCATCCCACTGGTGCTGGCGATGGGCACGGCCTTCGGCGCGCTGATGGGCTTTCTCATCCAGCGCTTCCGCCTGCAGCCTTTCATCGTGACGCTGGCGGGCATGTTCCTCGCGCGAGGCCTGTGCTACGTCATCAGCATCGACTCCATCAGCATCACGGAGGACTTCTTCTCCAGCGTGTCGCAGATGCGCATCCCGATGTGGGGCGACGACGCCACCATCTCGGTGGGCGGCCTCATCGCGCTCGTGGTGGTGGCCGTGGCCATGTATGTCGCGCACTTCACGCAGTTCGGCCGCACGGTCTACGCCATCGGCGGCAACGAGCACTCGGCCGTGCTCATGGGCCTGCCGGTGCGTGCCACGCTGGTGGGCGTCTACACCCTGAGCGGCTTTTGTTCGGCGCTTGCCGGCGTGGTGTTCAGCTTCTACATGCTGTCGGGCTACGGCCTGCATGCGGTCGGCCTGGAGCTGGACGCGATTGCCGCGGTGGTCATCGGCGGCACGCTGTTGTCCGGCGGCGTGGGCTATGTGTTCGGCACGCTGTTCGGCGTCCTGATGCTGGGCATCATCCAGACGCTGATCATGTTCGACGGCACCCTGAGTTCGTGGTGGACGCGCATCGTCATCGGTGCGCTCCTGTTTGCCTTCTGCCTGTTGCAACGCGTCTTCGAGCGAAAGAGAAAACGCTGATGACGCCCCACCACGACAGCGGCTGACCCGGCTGCTGGTTTGCAAGACGCAGTCTTCCGATTGCGCGGCTGTCCCCCCCGCGCAGGGCCTCCTCTTGCCTTGCGTTTCCATCATCAACGATCAATAGACCAGGAGACTACCGATGAGTCGCACCTTCACCGCGAACCTGTCCATGGCTGCCATCGCAGCAGCCGTTGCCGCCCTCAGCACGCCCGCGCAAGCGGTGGACTGGGGCGGATACTTCCGCACGGGCCCCGGGGCC